>CAWCPU010000015.1:0-86589 GCA_963797545.1 uncultured delta proteobacterium | reverse complement strand
GGGGGCCTTCTCGGCTCGTTGCATGCGCGCGCGGCATCTGGATCACCTCACATGTCATCGACTACGCGCCGAACCGTTCCTCGTCGTATTCGATCGTGCGTCCTCGCGCTCGGTGCTTCGGAGCCGAACGGCGGCTCCACGCGCGTGTAACCGAGCGCTCGATACGTCCGCAGGCGCTTCTCGAACATGCGTCGCAGCACCGGGATCCCGCGTCGACGTAATCGAAGATCCGCACCTCCGTCTTCTTCGGGTGCAGCCGATGCAGGCGGCCGGCGTATTGCACGAGCGTACCCTTCCACGAGATCGGCATCGCCAAGAACAAGCGTGTCGAGCCGCGCGTCGTCGAAGCCTTCGCCGACGTATCGGCCGGTCGCCAGAACGAGACGCTCCTCGTCCTCGGGCACCTCGGCCAGCCTTGCTGCGAGCTCCCGCCGCTCCTTTGCGCTCATCCCGCCTTTCAGCACGAGCAGGTGGCGGACGAAGCCCCGCAGCTTCTTGGCGAAGTACTCGAGGTGATCGCGCCGCTCGGTTAGCAGAATTGGCGATCGTCGCTCGTCGACGGCGGCTATCACGTCGTTGAGGATGAGCGTGTTGCGGGATTCATCCGCTGCCAGCGCCGCGTAGATCTCTTGAATGCCGATCTCCATGGCGTTCCGGCCACGCTGAACACCCGTCTCGCGGATGATCAGCTTGGAGTCGAACGGCCGTCTCGCCGCCCGGCTCTTCGCGTCGACGGAGAAGCGTACGGGCCCGAGCTGCATTTCCAGGATCGGGTGATGGCCGTCGCGTCGATGGGGCGTGGCCGTCAGGCCGAGGACGTAGTGCGCCTTGGCCTCGGAGAGAACGCGCTCGAACGATACCGCGGGCACGTGATGGCACTCGTCGACGACGACATGGCCATAGCCGGCGACGGTGTCGTCGACGTTTCCCTTGCGGACCAAGCTCTGGATCATCGCCACATCCAGCCGGCCGTTGGGTCTCCGCTTCCCGCCGCCGATCTGCCCCACCTCCTTCTCGCTGAGTCCGAGGAACATCGTGAGCTGGGCGACCCACTGGTCGAGAAGCGGTCTGCGGTGGACCAGCACGAGGGTGCTGCAAGCACGCTTCGCGATCAGATAGGCGCCCAGCACCGTCTTGCCGATCCCGGGAGGGCCGACGAAGACGCCGATGTCGTGCTCGAGCAGCGCCCGAGCCGCCTGGCTCTGGGTGGGCGTGAGCTCGCCCACGAACCGGAAGCGGTTGCTCGTGCCTGTGCATCGTTGATCGTCGATGACGAGGGTTACGCCGTGCTCCAGCAGAAGCTGCTCGAGGTCGGCTTGGCAGCCGCGAGGCAGTGCAATGTGATTCGGAAGGTCCTCCGAACACGCGATCACGCGCGGCGTGGTGGCCGTCGAAAGACGCATGCTCTGCTTGGCATAGAATTCAGGGTTCTGAAAAGCCGCGAGACGCTTGATCCGATCGAGCAGCGGCGAAGGGAGTCCCGCCTTTTCGACAAAGAGCCGCTGGGCGAGCACGGCACGGATCTCCGCCGGCAGCGGCGCCGCAATCGGTCGTGGTCGACATTCCCCTGAGGGCGAGCGCGCCCACGGCGCTACATCCGCGTCCTCTGCCAGATCGGCCGTCCGCACACCGAGGACCTGACCGCGCCGCGTGGCTTCCCCGGCGATCTCTTCAACGGCGGCTGGAGCCATCCGTCGAACCGACGCGAGATACGTCCACTGATCGGGATACGGCTCGAGGTTGTCATCGAGAAAGACGGTGTGGCCGCGCGCGCGTGCCTGATGCTGAAGCGGGAGTGCGATGAGGTTCCCGAAGCCGCCGCGCGGCAGCGTGTCCTGATTTGGAAAGAGCCGATCGTACGATTCCATGCGGAGCTGATGGTGCCGAGCCATCGTCTCGGTGATGAGGTAGCAGCCCATGCTGCGCGCGACGCTCGCGGACACGGGGGCGGCAAAGAAGAACCACGCGTGCGCGCCGTTTCCCGACCGCGAACGCTCGACGGCGAGGGGCACCTCGACCGTGCGGCATGTCTCGATGAACGCCGCCACGTCGCTCGTCCACGAGGTCCCATCGAAATCGGCCGCCAGAAACCAGCAGGTGTCATCGCCGAGGAGCGGGTAGACGCCGACCACGTGGCGCCCCTGGAGGTGGTCGAGGATGACTTGATCACCCAACGGGATGAACGCTTGGTTCGGGCACTCGCCGCACTTGACGCGCGGCTTCTCGCAGATGCCGCGGAGCCATTCGTTGTCGCACGCGGGAGCGTAGCCTTTCGTGCCCTTCGTCGAGTTCACCCAGAGCCGCGGGAACACGTCGTGCCGGCCGCGGAAGAGCTGTCGGAACAGCACCACCTTCTCAGCGGGCGTACGTGGGCCCGGCACGTGCGGATACGGCGAGGACGTACTTTTCGGCGGCGGATGCGCTCCAAGTGTCCTCGCCGCGGCTTGCAACTCGCCGAGCCGCGCACGAGCACGCTCGCGCTCGTCCTCGATGCGCGCGACCTGCGCTTCCTGCTCCGCGATCGCGGTGAGGAGCGCGCTCCTGTGCGGGTCATCCGCCATGCTGATGCGAGCTCTCTACGTCACTCGCTACTGCGTTTCCACGCTCATCTGTGATCGGAGATGGCCTCGTCGTGCGCTAGCCGAACGTCATAGCCGTAAAGGCTGAGCAGGGATCGAACCACGGCTCGTGCTCGGATGGATGAAGACACGCTCCTCGATCGGATCACGGTGAATCCGACGATCTTCGGTGGCAAGCCGATCATTCGTGGACGCAGACTCGCCGTCGAGTACGTGGTTGCCATGTTTGCGGCAGGCGACGGCCCCGAAACGATTTGCCAGGGTTATCCGTGGCTCGACCCGGACGACGTGCGGGCGTGTCTCGTGTACGCTCGCCGTCTCGTGGGGCACGAACGCGTGGTGCCCTTGGCGATCGACGCCGGTACGTGAAGGAACCCGCTCGGCTTTCGCTCCTGATCGTTCGATGCCTGCGAGAATAGCACACTGTGGCACAACGTGGCATCCTGTGGTATTATGTTCTCATGCGAACCGCACTCAACATCTCCTTGCCCGAGGCGACCCGCAGCTGGGTCGAGGATCAGGTTCGAAAGCACGGGTACGGCACCGTCAGCGAGTACATTCGGCAACTCCTTCGCGATGAGCAGAAGCGGCAGCTGCGCGAAGAGGTCGACCACAACCTCCTCGACGCCCTCGATAGCGGTGACGCCTCCCCCCTGACACGCAAGGACTGGCAAGACATCGAACGTCAGGGACTCAAACGGGCGCGGACGAAGAAGGCGCGGCGGGCGAGGTGAATCGGAGAATAACGAAACGCCCCCGTGCCAAACGCGACCTCACCGACCATTTCGCCACCTTGCTGAATACGCCTCGATCGAGGAAGCGCGCTGCTTCCTCCGAGCGATCGATACCGCCCTCGAACTCCTGCTGGGAATGCCGGAGATGGGCGCCCGCTGGCAGTCCTCTCACCCGAGGCTGAGTGGAGTTCGGCGGTGGATTCCTCACGGCTACAAGAACTACCTGCTGCTCTATCGGCCATCGCGGACGGGCATCGAGTTGCTGCACGTGTACTACTCGACGCGCGACATTCCCGCGCTGCTAGTCGAGGAGGACGAGACTCCATGAGGGCCGAGCACGGCGCGCAGCTGGTGTCGGTAATGGTGCCGGTTGAGCAGCGAAAGGAGGCGAATTACAGCCGACTGCATCGAAACCGATTTCGCGCCAACTGATGAGCAGCGCTGCAATCACCCAGAAGAATCAAAGTGATTGGAACTATACAATATCGCCACAGACGGACAGCCATCAGCCACGCAAGATACGGAGGTAGCCATTCACCGTCTGTCAAGATTATTTCTTACCAGTCCCCATAACCTAGAACAGAGACGGAATGTCCCGCGCTGCGCTGAGCACGCGGATGACCTCGATGCCACCTCGAGTCGCTCGGTAGAATATGACGTAGTTTCCAACTGGGAAGCTGCGAAGCTCCGGCGCGAGTTCGGGACGCAGACGGCCCATTTCTGGGTGTCGGGCGAGAAGCTCGAACTTCTTGGCGAGAGCGTCGATGAAACGATCGCTTGCGCCAACATCGTCCTGCGCAATGTAGAGCGCGATCTCGAAGAGGTCGGCGTCTGCTTCGGGGCGCTTGGTGGCGCGGGTCATCCCGCTTTTCTGCGGCGAGAGAGGACGCGGCGGACCCTCTTCTTCAGGTCCTTGGGGTCGAAGAGCGTAGCGGGTCCACTCTCCAGACCCTTCCGGATGTCCTTCCGGAGTGCATCCAGCCGTGCCCGGTATAGCCGGTCACGTTCCTCGAGCAGGCGCAGGCCATCCCGGATAACCTCGCTCGCGGTGTGGTAGAGGCCGCTTTTCACTTTATTCTCGATGAGCTTCTCGAGCTCGGGCGTGAGAGAGACGTTCATGAGACTATCGCGCCCCAGGTACCAAGAGATGTCAAGATCTGTTATCCGGGGGACTTCTCAACAGCTTCACGCGTACGACGGCTGCGGGGCCTTCTGGTGACGAACCTTTCGCGTCCCGAGCCTCCCAAGGCAGCACGGGTGCGTGGCCATCTCCTCGCGTCCTCCGTCGCCGACCTGCTGTCGAGCTCCGTGAGCGACGGACGTGATGACGGCGCGCGGCGAGGGGATCGGCGACCTACCGCCGTTCCCGCCACTCGATGTATAGAGCAACCGCATGGAACGCTCCGACCCGTGGGCTTCACTTGCCGAAGCGCTGCTCGGGACGGCGGCGTTCACCCCGCTCGAAGTCGCGCGGGAGGCAGGGCTCGAGCCCTCTCAGACCCGGCGGCTGTGGCAAGCATTGGGCTTTCCGCCCGTGGACGACGACGAACGCCGGTTCACGCGTTCGGACGTCGAGATCGTGCGCGCCGTGCGCGCGCTCATCGAGCTGCAGAGCACCGATCCCGGTGACCTCCTGCAGCTGACCCGCGTCATCGGCCAGTCGCTCGCCCGCGTCGCCGATGCGCAGGTGACCGCCGCTGCCGAGCGCCTGGAGCGGGCGCGCCCCGCGGCGGTGTCGGACGAGACCGCCCTCGCCGAGCTCGCGGCCCGGATCGCGTCGGTGGCCCCCGGCCTCGAGCAGTTTCTCGGCTACGTTTGGCGACGGCATCTGCTGGCCGCGGTGCGCCGCCGGTCCGCGAAGCCGTCGGCGGCGGACCGCACGCTCGCGGTCGGTTTCGCCGACCTGGTGGGCTTCACGGCCTTGAGCCAGGCGCTCGCCCCGCACGAGCTCGCGGGGATGGTCGATCGCTTCGAGGCGCTCGCGTACGAGCAGATCCCCGAACGCGGCGGTCGGGTGGTGAAGATGATCGGCGACGAAGTCATGTTCGCGGTCGACGACGGCGCCGTCGCCGCCGACATCGCGATCGGTCTGGTCGAGGCGTACGGGCGCGATCCCGCCGTGCCCGACGTCCGCGTCGGCCTCGCGAGCGGCCCCACCCTGTCGTGGCAAGGCGATCTGTACGGCCCGACCGTCAACCTCGCCAGCCGCCTGGTGAACTTCGCGCGGCCCGGCACGGTGCTGATCTCGGACGAGCTCGGCGAGCGGGTCCACGACGACCCCCGCTTCGAGCTGCGGCACCTGCGGGCGGCGAACCTGCACGGCATCGGCCGCGTTCGTCCCTGGGTGTTGCGGCGCGCGCGCGTGGCGTAGCTGCCCCAGAGGAAGTCGGCAGCCGGAGGGGCGAGGTCGAGCCCATCATCGAGAGGGCCGATCTCGACTCGAACCGGGCATCAACTCGAGCGTCGCTCGCGCGCCGGGACGCCGACATCGCGACCGAGGCTCATGACCTCCAGGTACGATTCCGTGAGCGCATCGAGAAAGTGCGGCAGGTCTGGCATCGCGAGCGGGTCGACGTCGAGCCCGATGTGGACCATGTCGCGATAGCTGTAGAGGGCGATCGCCACCGGGTGATCGCCGACCATCGGCGCGAAGGCGTGGATGCGCTCGATTGCCCGCCCGCCGAGATAGCAGGTGTGCCGCGGGCCCGGGACGTTCGTGCAGACGAGGTTCGTGCGGCGCATCTGCTGGCGCCCGACCTGTGCGGCGACAGAAAGCGGCAGCGTGAGGAGCAGCCGGGTCACCAGCGGGTAGAGCGTCGCTCGTCGGTCGCGCTTCACGCGGCCCATGCGCTCCTGGATGCAGCGGAGCCGCTGGAGCGGGCTCGGCTCGCCGACGGGCAGCCCGATGGCGAGGAGTGCGACGCGGTTTCCGGCCGCATCCTCCGTCGTCTCCCGCAGGTTCACCGGCACGAGCGCGCGCAGCTCCTTCACGTCGGCGCCGCGCGACGTGTGCCAGCGGTGGAGCGCGCCGCTCACGACCGTCAGGATGACGTCGTTGTTGGTCGCCCCGAGCCGATCGCGCACGGCGTCGATCTCGGAGAGGTACATGTCGAACGTCGCGAGCCGCCGGGAGGGGCTGCGCGTGTGATGCAGCGGGCTGTCGGCGCGGGGGACGCTCAGGTCGGCGGCGAGGCCGACGAGCCGCCGGACGTCGCTCGCCAGTTGCTCGGTCGCCGCGATCGGATGGTACACGGTATCGCGGATCACGCGCAGTCCGAGCTCGCCGGCGGCGGCGAGCTCCCCGGCCCCATGCACGAGCGCCCGCTGTATGCGGGCGGCCATGGTGCGCGACGCGGTCGCCTCAGATGGCACCAGCTCCGCGGGCGCCGCCTCGGATCGCTCGCCGAGGAGGCCGGTGATCACGCGGGTGGCCCCGACCCCGTCCATCAGGCAGTGATGCACTTTCATGAACACCGCCGAGCGGCCGTCGACGAGGCGGCCCACGTCATAGGCTTCCCAGAGTGGGCGAGTGCGGTCGAGCGGGGTCGCGAAGAGCGGGCCGAGGCTCTCGAGGAGGTCCGTCATGCTCCCCGGCGCCGGCGCCGCGATCGTCCGGAGGTGGTAGTCGAGGTCGAACTGGTCGTCCTCCACCCATTCGGGCGGCGCCAGGTTGAACGGCGCGTCGACGACGCACTGCCGCATCCGCGGATAGCCGGCGGCCAGCCGCATGAAGTCGTCGCGCAAGCGGCCGGGCTCCGGCTCACCGTCGAGAACGATGAGCGCCCCGACGGTCGAGCGCAGGTCCGGCACCGCGTCGAGGAGCCAGAAGAGCGCGTCGGTTGCGTTCATCCGGGCGGGGAAGCTACCGAGTGTCGTCGTCGCCATTGTGGCTCCCGTTCTTCAAGCAGACGGTGTGCCATCACTCCCCGGCGAGCCCGCCGCGTGCGCGCGCCATCTTGTGTGCTCGCGAACCAGAGCCGTTCCCAGCAAGGGGAATTCGGCCTCCACGTTTGGGACGTGTGCGGCCGGATGCGTCAGCGCGTCTCGTTACGTCAGGCCGAGGATCTGGTCGTACCGTTCCAGGCGCGACGCGTCGCCGCTGCTGATGCGACGGGCGTTCATCTCGACCGCCAGCATGCGACGGTGGATGAAGGTCGTCGCCAAGACGAGCTTCTCCTCCGAGTGCGTCGCCTGCTGCAGCAGCTCGGATGCGAGGAGCACGTCGATCACCATCTCGCACAGGCGCTTGGCGTTCAGCAGGGCGTAACGCGGGTCTGCCATCAACGCCGTCAACGATTTGCTGATCCACTCGATCCCGGCGGTCACCTGCTGCACCAGGTCGCCGTGCTGCTCGCGGACGGACTCGAGCTCCACGCGCACCTCCTCCAGCGCGTCGAAGATCGCGCCCTTGCTCATCTCCTTGAGCGCGAAGCTGGCCTGGATCTCCGAGGTGCCCTCGTAGATGGTCGTGATGATCGAGTCGGCGTGGTACTGGCCGGCGCGCGCCTCGGCCATGAAGCCGATCCCGGCGTGCACCTGGACGCCGCGACGTGCCACCTCGTTGCTGATCTCGGTCGCGTAGTACTTGCAGAGCGGCGTGAGAAAACGGACGAGGTGGACGCTGCGCTCGTGCTCCGCCTGCAGCGCCGCGCGCTGCGGGTCGGTGCGGCTGCGGTCCGAGTCCAGATAGTCGCCGAGCGCGCGCGTCAAGTCGAGCCGGGCGCAGGTGCGGTAGAGCAGCGCCCGGGCCGCCTGTACGTGGATCGCCATCAGCGTCAGCATCGATTTGACCAGCGGCTGCTCGATGATCGGGCCGTCGAACTGGACGCGCTGAACCGCATACTCGCGCGCCTCGCGGAAGGCAGCCTCCGCCACGCCGATCGCCTGCGCGGCGACGCCGAGGCGGGCGTGGTTCATCAAATCCAGCATGGCGCGGAAGCCCTCTCCCGCGACGCCGAGCAGGAAGCCCTCTGCGTGCGCGAGCTCGACCACGCAGGTGGGCGAGCCGTGGATGCCGAACTTGGACTCCAGCCGGGTCACTCGGATCCCGTTCCGGCGCCCGTCGGGCAGGATCTTCGGGCAGAGGATCAGCGTGAGCCCGTTGGTGGTGCCGCGCGACTGGTCGTAGGTCGCGGCGTCGCGCGCCAGGACGAGATGCACGTCGGCCCCGCCGTTGGTGATGAAGATCTTCTCGCCGTCGACGATGTAGTGGTCGCCCTCGCGCTGGGCCCGCGTCGAGATGCCGCCCAGGTCGGATCCCGCCTCCGGCTCGGTCAGGTCCATACAGCCCTGGTACTGGCCGCTGGCGAAGCCCGGCAGGTAACGCTGCTTGAGCTCGTCGCTGCCGTACGATTCGATGTCGTGCGCCACGCCCGCCTGCAGCCCGACGATGGTCATGAGGCTCGAGTCGGCGCGCGCGACCATCTCGAGGTAGGCGTTGCTGATCAGGGACGGCAGGCCGAAGCCCCCATACGCCGGACTCAACGGTAGACAGACGAGGCCTGCGGCACGGAGCTTCTCGTAGCCGGCGGTGATGTGCGGCGGCGTCACCACCTCACCGTCCTCGAGCACCGCGTGCTCGTGCCAGTGGTCGCGTGCACCCGCCTCGATCGACTCGCAGATCTCGCCGGCGGTGCGCAGCGCCATCTTGTAGGTCTCGACCTCGTCGCGCCAGGACGCGTCCGCGCCGCGCTCCAGGGCGAAGTACCGCGCCCAGTCGACGCGATGGTCGAGGAAGAACTCGATGTCACGGTTGAAGAACTCCTTCGCCATCGCCGCCTCCTTCTGCGGGCCCGTCGAATCGCCGCCGCTCGCTCAGGCGTAGAGGGCGTCGATCGCGCGCGCGTACTTCTCGGCGATCGGCTTCCGCTTGAGCTTCATGGTCGGCGTGAGCTCGTCGCCGCCGGCGGTCCAATCGCCGGGTACGAGATGGAAGCGCTTGATCTGCTCGACGCGTGCGAGGCGGAGGTTGGCCTTGTCGACGTCGGCCTGGACCGCGGCGACGACCGCCGGCTCACTCGCGAGCTCGGCGAGCGAGCGGCCGGCGAGGTCGTGCTGTTCCGCCCAGATCGGTGCGTAGTCGGCGTCGAGGACGATGAGCGCGGTGTTGTACGGGCGGCGGTCGCCGATCACGCAGGCCTGACCGATCAACGGGCTCGCGCCCTTCAGCGTGCTCTCGATGTTCGCCGGCGACATGTTCTTGCCCGCGGAGTTGATGATCAGCTCCTTCTTGCGGTCGACGATCTTCAGGTACCCGTCGGCGTCGAGCTCGCCGACGTCGCCGGTCGCGAGCCAGCCGTCGTGATCGAGCACCTCGGCGGTCTTGTCGGGAAGGTTGCGGTACCCTGCCATGACCACGTCGCCGCGGATCAGGATCTCGCCGTCGGGAGCGAGCTTGATCTCGACCCCCGGCGGAGGCTTGCCGACGGTGCCGATCTTGATGCGGTCGGGCGGGTTCACCGTGCCGGCGCCGGTGGTCTCCGACATGCCCCAGAGCTCGTTCAACGGGATGCCGATCGCGTGAAAGAACTCGATCACCTCGGGCGGCGTCGGCGCCGCGCCGACGTTCACCCCGACGACCTGGTCGAGGCCGAGCATGCCGCGGAGCAGCGAGAACAGCCGCTCCTCGCCGCGCGCGACGTGCTCGGCGAGCGCCGGCGGCACCGGCTTCCCGGCTTGCTCGAGCCGCACCTTCTCGCGTGCCGCCGCGAGCACCTGGGTCGCCTGCGTGCGTTGCTCTTCGGGCAGCGCCGCGAGCCGGGCCTCGAGACCGGCCTTGATCTTCTCCCAGATGCGCGGCACCGCGAAGAACCAGTGCGGCCGTACTTGCGGCAGGAACGCCACGATGTCGCGCGGGTTCGGGCAGCAGGTGACGGTGCAGCCGAAGATGATCGGCAGATAGTGATGCGCGTTGCGCTCGGCGATGTGGGCCGCCGGCAGCCAGGAGATCACGCGGGCGCCCTCGGGAAGATCGATGAGGGCCTCGGTCGAGCGCGCGCAGGCGATGACGTTCCGATGGGTGAGCTGAACGCCCTTCGGCGGGCCGGTCGTGCCCGAGGTGTAGATGAGCGTCACCACGTCGTCCGGTCCGATCGCGCGACTGGCGGCCGCGGGATCGAAGGCCGGGTTGGACCCTTCGATCTCGGCGAGCGTGTGGGTGCCGCCGCCGCCGTCGACGACGATCACGTGCTCGAGCGCCGGGACGCTCGCCTTGGCGGCGAGCAGGGGCGCGAGGAAGGCGGTCTCGACGACGGCGACGCGCGCGCCGGCGTCGCCGACGACGTAGGCGATCTGCTCGGGAGTGAACGTCTGGTAGATCGAGAACGGCGTCGCGCCGCACACCACGGCCGCGAGGTCGACGACGTGAAACTCGGGCCGGTTGCCGAGCATGATCGCGACCGTGTCGCCGCGGCCGACGCCGAGTTTGGCGAGCCCGCCCGCGACCGCGTCGACGCGCCGGGCGAGCGCGGACCAGGTGAGCGCGACGGCGTCGTCGACGGTGCGCACCGCCACCACGTCGGGGGATGCCGCGACGGTATCGCGAAAGGCCTCGGTGAGTGTCGAAGCTGTGACTGCCCTCATGCCGGAGGGCTACCGCACCTGTGGGCTCCGCGACAAGAGCGCGGGAGAAGAGACGTGCCCCGCAACAGCGCCGGCGTTGACAGGCGCCGGACTTTCTCGGTAACGCGGCACCACGCCTCCACGATGCCCGGGGCGTAGGAGGCCTGAATGCGGTTCCTCTCTCCCCGACGTTCGTTCGCAACGACGATGGCGGTTCTCTTGCTCATGGCGGGGACCGTCCATGCCGGCGCCGACCCCGATCACTTCGTCTTCTATTCCACCACTGAGCACAAAGGCGCGGCGAAGTTCGTGAAGTTCGGCCCGGTGCATCTCTCCGATCAGTTCGGGGAGGGGGACTACGACGTGCTGAAGCCCGTCGCGCTCGGGCTCCCGGCGGACAAGAACGGCGGCGGCGTGGGCAACCCGAACACGCACCTCGAGGAATTCGCCGTCAAGCCCGAGCGCGGGACCAGCTTCCAGAAGCGCACGGGGGTCCGGGTCGCGAACCAGTGCAGCGACGTCGCCGTCGATGTGTCGAAGCCGGTGAGCCTGCTGGTGCCGTCGACAAAGCGGCTCCTGGCGCCGCCGGGCACGGTGCCGACCGATCTCGATCACTACCTCTGCTACAAGGTGAAGGCGAAGCTGCCGAAAGGGATGCAGGTCGAGGCGAGCGATCAGTTCCAGGCGCGACGCTACGACCTGAAGAAGCTCACCAAGCTGTGCCTGCCGGTGAACAAGTCGGGGAATCCCGTACAGCTCGCCGGACCCGCCAAGGGCACGCCGTTCCCGATCACGCCGGCGGCGATCATCAATTCGACGCTGCAGCTCCTCTGCTATCAGGCGAAACCCGCGTCGACCGTCACGCCGCAGAATGCCTGCATGCCGTGGCGCGCGAAGGACAAGGGCGCGAAGATCGACCCGAAGCAGGCGAAGCACACGCCGCGGCTCGACGTCTTGGTGACAGGTCAGTTCGGGACCGGAGAGCTCGACACCAAGAAGGAGGTCGAGCTGTGCATCCCGTCGGTCACGGACGCGGCCTGCGGCGACGGTATAGTGCAGCCGAAGGCGGGCGAGCGGTGCGACGACGGCGGCACCAGCGACGGCGACGGCTGCTCCGCGCAATGCCTGATCGAGACGCTCTCGCCGGCGACCGACGACCTGACGCCCTGCGCGCCGTTCGTTTACCCCGACTTCTGGACCTTCGACGTCACGGCGGGAGAGAACGTCGTCGTCCGCGCCGACACCACCGCCGCACCGACGGCCGCCGACCTGGGCTTCGACGTCGACTGCCCCGGCTTCTCGGCCTTCGCCGACGACGAGGTCCCGTGCACGTTTCCGCCGCCGCTCTTCGCCTGTCCCCAATCCGCTTTCACGGCGCCGGAGACCGGGACCTGCGTCGTCGAAGTCCGGGCCGTCACGACGGTGTGCGCGTCGCCCGCGACGGCGGCGTACTCCCTCAGCGTCACCCGCGACAACGTCGCGGCGCGGCTCGTCCTCCGCGACGACGACGCCTGCGGCGAGAGCTGCGCGGAGTTCGTCGTTGCCGGCAGGTATCCGTTCAAGGTGCCGAAGGGCGTCGAGTCGATCATCGTCGATGCGTTCGGCGCCCAGGGCGGCGCCGGGCGTCTCGGCGCGCAAGGCGGCCGCGGCGGTCGGACGGTGAGCTCCTTGCAGGTGACCCCGGGCGAGACGCTCGAGATCGACGTCGGCGGCCGCGGCGGCGACGCCAGCAGCGACCAGATGCACGGCGGCGCCGGTGGCTCGAACGGCGGCGCCGCGGGCGGCGACGGTAGCCTCGGCGGACCCGGCGGTGGCGGCGGCGGTGCATCCGACGTCCGCCAGGGAGGCACGACGTTCGGCGACCGTGTCGTGGTCGCGGGCGGCGGCGGTGGAAGCGGCGGCGGCACCAATTGCTGCGGCGGCAGCACGGGCGGCGCCGGCGGTGCGGGCGGCGGAACCAGCGGCGCGAACGGCGGGACCGTCGGCGGCGTCGGCGGTGGCGGTGCCACGAATGTGGCCGGGGGGACGGCCGGAAGCATGGACGCGGGCGCGGGCACGGTCGCGCTCGGCGGCGCGGGCGCGACCGGTGACGGTGCCGGCGGCGGTGGCGGCGGCGGCCTTTTCGGCGGCGGCGGCGGCGCCGGCGACGTCAACGAGCTCGGCGGCGGCGGTGGCGGCGGTGGCTCCGGCGCCGGACCGGCGGGCTCACTGTTGCAGTCGGGCGAGCGTTTCGGCGGCGGCCTCGTGCGAATCGTCGTGCCCTAGCACCGCGTCCTCGCGGAGCTTGTTCGCCGACGTCGCGAGCGAGTAGTGTGCGCCCGCCGCGGCGCCACAGCGGCGAGATCCGGAGGCTGCCATGATCCTGCTCGATCCGAAGCACCACGCGCGCGCCTACGCCGACCCGCGCTCGACCGAGGTGATGCGGTCGACGATTCAGTTCTTCGAGTCGAAGGGGAAGGACAAGCTCCTCGACGACTACTACTCCCGCGTCTGGTACGCCGACTTCCTCGACTTCGTCCGGCGGAACCGCATCTTCGCGACCATGTGCACGCCGGCGGGCGAGGGCGCGGCCGACGCACGCTGGGACACGCACCGCATCTGCGAGTTCGCCGAGATCCTCGGCTTCTACGGGCTCCAGTACTGGTACACCTGGCAGGTGTCGGTCCTCGGGCTCGGGCCGATCTGGATGAGCGAGAACCGGGCGCTGCGCGCGCGTGCGGCGCGGGCGCTCGAGGACGGCGGGATCTTCGCGTTCGGCCTCTCGGAGAAGGCGCACGGCGCCGACATCTACTCGACCGACATGGTGCTGACGCCGGACGGCGACGGGTTCCGGGCGAACGGCCGCAAGTACTACATCGGGAACGGCAACGAGGCGGCGATCGTCTCGACGTTCGGGCGCATCGCCGGCACCGACGAGTACGTCTTCTTCGCGGCCGACCCGAGCCACGAGCGCTACCACCTGATCCAGAACGTCGTGGCGAGCCAGAACTACGTCTCGGAGTTCGAGCTGCGCGACTATCCGGTCGCGGCCGGCGACGTCCTGCACCGCGGGCGCGACGCGTGGGACGCGGCGCTCAACACCGTCAACGTCGGCAAGTACAACCTCGGCTGGGCGTCGATCGGCATCTGCACGCACGCGCTCTACGAGGCGATCACCCACGCCGCGAACCGCGTCCTCTACAAGATGCACGTGACGGACTTCTCGCACGTGCGGCAGATGTTCGTCGACGCGTACTGCCGGCTGGTCGCGATGAAACTCTTCGCGCTCCGCGCCGCCGACTACATGCGCGTCGCCTCGCGCGAGGACCGGCGCTATCTGCTCTACAACCCGATGGTGAAGATGAAGGTCACGACCCAGGGCGAGCAGGTGATCGACCTCCTCTGGGACGCGATCGCCGCCAAGGGCTTCGAGAAGGACATGTACTTCAGCCAGGCCGCCGTCGACATCCGGGCGCTGCCGAAGCTCGAGGGCACGGTCCACGTCAACATCGCGTTGATCGTGAAGTTCATGCCGAACTTCTTCTTCGCGCCGGCGGAGTACCCCGAGGTCGCGACCCAGGACCAGGCCGCCAACGACGACTTCCTCTTTCACCAGGGCGGTACCAAGGGGCTCGGCCAGATCCAGTTCCACGACTACCACCGCGCGTTCGCGGGCGTCGCGCTGCCGAACGTGCGGCTCTTCCTCGAGCAGGCCGAGGCCTTCCGCACGCTCCTCGCGACCGACACGCCCGGCCCGGATCAGATGAAGGACGTGGCGTTCCTGCTGGCGGGCGGCGAGATGTTCGCGCTCGTGGTCTACGCGCAGCTCATCCTCGAGAATGCCGAGATCCTCGCCGTCGACGACGACCTCGTCGATCAGATCTTCGACTTCATGGTGCGCGACATGTCGCGGTTCGCGCTCCAGCTCTACAGCCAGCCGACGAGCACGCCGCGGCAGATGGAGTCCGCTCTGAAGATCCTGCGGAAGCCGGTGCCGAACCCGGAGCGCTACGCCCGCGTCTGGACGGATCAGGTCGCGCCCCTCGCCGGGCTCTACGAGATGAACCGTTAGCGACCGGCCGGGACCCTCGCTGCCCTCGCCGTGGGTCTTCGACCGAGGCTCATTTCGTAAACCCGATCCCACGGGATCCAGAAGACGTGGCAGATCAGGATCTCGTAGAACGTCGGGCCGAGCAGCACGCGGATGCCGATCAGCATCAGCAGCGCCCCGGGGACGACGAGGACGCGCGCGCGGCGGCTGACGAGCGCGAGCGGATAGCCGGCCTCGCACGCGATCGTCGCCGCCGCCAGCGCGCGGCAGAGCCAGCGGTGGCGGGCGAGCGTCAGACCGAGCGTCGTCAGCGGGACCGCGTTGCCGTAGTGGTAGTGATGCTGGACGAAAAAGATCGCGAGGTTGTCGGAGAAGATCCACGCGAGGCCGCTGACCCGCAGCTTGCTCGCGCCCGCACCGAAGAACAGCAGCGACAGCAGCAGCCAGACCATCCGAATCGGCCAGGTGTATTCCCCGGACGGCTCCGCGACCGCCGCGGCATCGCCGCGACGCAGGCGCCGCAGCACGCTGTCGACGGAGAGCGCGTCGCCGGCGCGCGCGAGCGCGAGCGTCGCGAATATGAAGATCAGGACCGCGTCGTAGTGGTGGATCTTGCCGAAGTTGTGCGGGAGCCCGAGGAGATAGAACCCGAGGACGAGGACCGTCGTGGTGCTGAGTCGCGTCAGGAAGCCGAGCGACGCGAGCGCGAGCGCGACCTTCCAGACGCGCTGCGCGACCACGAGCTGCGCCGCCGTCAGCAGCGGCAGCTCGAGACGCGCGAACGGCCAGATCGGATTCCAGAAGACCCGCGACACGCCGGCCCACGCGCTGAAGTCGCGCCGCGCGTAGAGGAGCGCGAGGCCGCCGAAGAAGACGATCCGGCAGATCGCGAGGTTCGTCGGCGGCGCGGGCGCGAACCAGAAGCGCTGCCAGCGAGCACGGACGCGCGCGATCATCCGTCGACGTCGCGGGTTGCGGCGACCTCGAGCAGCAACCGTCGCCGATCGGGCGCGTCGACGTTCCGCGCGGCGCGGTCGAGCGTCCAGCCGAGGTCGTACAGGCGAAGCGCGCGCAGCGCCGGTCCGTCGTGCGCGCCGGCGCGGCGGCGGCGCTCGTAGCGCGCGAGACAGTCGGCGAGCGCGGCGCCGACGCGCGTGCGCCAGTCGGGCCGCGACAGCATGCCGCCCAACGCCTGATCGAGCCGCGACTGGTCGAGCGGCGCGAGGTACTCGGTTCGCCAGAGCGGGAGCTCCGACCCGTCGCGGCGGATGCCGACGAGGCGCGGAAAGGAGAGCGTCCACTCGCGGTTCAGGTGCGAGTACATCGGATAGGACGAGAACGGCCAATGCTCGCCGCCGGTCGCGACGTCGTAGAGATGGCCCGCGACGATCACGGCGATCAGGCCGTACACGGCCCGGCGGCGCCACCGCGTCATCGTCGGCGCGCGGTCCTGCGACGCCTCGCCGTCATCGTCGGTGCGCCGTCCTGCGATGCCACCCACCCGGTCACCGCCCACACCGTCCACCGCGCCGCCGCGCCATGGCGGACGACCTATGCGACTTCGTCGCCGCTGTCACCGCCGGCCGCGCCAGGGGCCTTGCCGTCTGGCGCGCGCTTCCGGCGTCGGCTCGGCGCCAGCTCTTCGATCGCGTCGGTCATGATCCCGTGGGTCAGCTCCCGGAGCGCCGTCGTCCGGCGCGAATCGCGCGGAATCATCGCCGCAGGGCAGCCGCGAGTTGTCAGCGCGCCGGTGCTGTGCGATCCCGACCGGCGTGCGCGTTCTGAGCTTCAGCCTCTACGGTCGAGACCCGCTCTACTGTCGCGGCGCCGTCCGCAACGCGGAGCTCGCGCCGCGGATCTATCCCGGCTGGAGCGTGCGATTCGCCGTCGACCGCACGGTGCCGACCGAGGTGCTGGACGAGCTGCGCGCGCTCGGCTGCGAGGTCGTGATCATGACGAAGTCGCTCGGTCCGGAGTACGGCAAGTTCTGGCGATTCCTCGTCGCCGCCGATCCGGCGATCGAGCGGTTCGCGTGCCGCGACGCCGACTCCCGTCTCAACGTCCGCGAGAAGGCGGCGGTCGACGAGTGGATCGCCTCGGGCGTGCCGTTCCACGTGATGCGCGACTCGACCTACCACGAGCGTCGCATGATGAGCGGCATGTGGGGCGGCGTCGGCGGGTTGCTCGCCGACGTCGAGGCGCGGATCGACGCGTGGGGATGCTACGAACGCTGGGGTGACTCCGACCGGTTCCTGTCGGAAGTCATCTGGCCGCTCGTCGCGGATCGCTGCGTCTGCCACGACAGCTGCAATCATTTCGGCGACGCGCGTCCGTTTCCCGCTCACCCGCCGCTCGAGGGCAGCTGCTACGTCGGCGAGATCGTGCCCGTCGACGGTCCGCCCTTCGACGTGTGGCGCGAGGTCGGCGTCCTCCGTGATCAGATGGTGACGTTGCACCGGGAGATCGCCCGCCGCGACTCGGAGATCGAGAGACTCCGCTCGCTTCTTCGCGGCGAGAAGGGCGTTGCGGTGTTGCTTCGCGCGCTCGTGCGCGGCGCTCTGAGTCGTCTGCGCGCTGCGGTGCGACCGACGTCGCGCCCCGCGACGTAACCGTCGAGAGCGTCGGCGAACTCTCGCAGCGATGCGGCCGTACTCGCGAAGATGCAGTCGCTGACGTGAATGCACGACGCGAAACTAGGCAGGACGAGCGATCTGCTTCGATGTGGAGCACGACTCGTGCGCCATTCTGGCGCAACGAGTTTTGCGCGTTTCGTCGGACGAAATTCACTTGACACAACACCTTTCCTACCGTCCATAGAGCAGAAACTTTTTGTGCCGTTCACCCCGCAACCCCCAACGAGGTGATACTTGGTCCGACTCCCGAAACGTCCCGCAAATCTGTCCGCCATCAGGTTCGTCTTTCCGATCACCGGCGTCGCGAGCGCGGCGCCTCGCACCCGCGCCGTGAGCACCGCGGTCGGCGCTTGCAGCGCGAGCAGGGCGCCCCGGGCTGGCGCCGTCGCGCTCCGCACCATCGTCGTCGCGATCGTCGCAGCACTGGCCGTCGTCGCGGGCGGACGGTCGGCCCTCGCCGCCAATCCGCCGCCGGTGCAGGTCTTCTACGTGCCGTTTCCCGAAGATCAGCTGCTGCAGGCGTTTCAGACGATCGCCGCGGGCGGCTCCGGGACCACGCCCACCAATCCGGTCACGACCTACATCTCGATCGCGGCGGCGGCGAACGGCACGATCGTCTACTACGACCAGTGGGAGAACGGATACGACGCCGACATCGCCAACCCGACGAATCTCTACAGCGCGGGCAACCCGGGCGGTACGCAGATCTGGGGCGACGGCAATCCGGCGAACGGCGCGCCGCCGGGAATTCCCAGCGACATCATCAATGCGGGGACGGTGATCGTCCTCAACAACGACGTCACCACCACGAATCTGTCGGCGATCGACTTCGACGGACGCGACAAGATCGCCGCGAGCAAGACGGTCGCGGTCACGCATACCGGATGGGCCGCCGGATCCAACACGCTGCTCGCCGGGTCGGTCGAGGTGTTCGACACCAACGACTGGGGCACGGACTACCGTTCGCCGGTGGGCGAGGACATCCCCTCGACGACCGACCACCAGATGTTCGAGTACACGACTCTCGCGGTCATGGCCGGCGAGGGCGGCGCCACGATTCACGTCGACGCCGACGCGGACGGCTCCTTCGAGACGACGCAGACGCTGAGCGAGGGGCAGAGCGTCTTCGTCAGCGGCGTGAACGTCGGCGGTCACATCACGTCCAACCGTCCGATCCAGGTCGACATCCTCGCCGGCGACATCGGCTCGAACTACGAGAGCCGAGACTCGGGGTTGCTGCCGACCGACCGCTGGTCGAGCAGCGCCTATACGCCGGTTTCGACGCCGTCGACGGCGCAGGGGATCGCCGGCACGAGCACCACCGTCTGGCTCTACAATCCCGGCGCGACGTCCCTCACCATCCAGTACCAAACGCGAAACGGCAGCGGCGCTCTCACGACGACGCCGCTCTCGGTGCCGGGCGGGCCGGCGGGCGGGTACCTTCCGCAGGTGATCCCCGACGGCTACGGCGCGCATTTCTTCACATCGGGCGCGCCATTCTACACCTTCTCGACGACGAACTCGACGGACACCAACACCAGCGGCAATCAAGCGTGGGACTGGGGCTTCACGCTCGTGCCTGAGAGCGCGCTCACGCCCCAGGTGCTCATCGGCCTCGGCATCGGCCGCGATCCCACGTCCGGCGTCAATCCCAGCGAGAACGGCAATCCCGTGTGGGTGACGCCCGTCGGCAACGGCGATACGCCGGTCACGATCTACGTCGACTACGACGCCGATCCCGCAACCGGGCCGCTCACGGATCCGAACGGCAACAAGTACGACGTCGCGCTCAGCTTGAAGGAGCTCGAGCGTGCCAAGGTGTACGACACGAGCGATCGCGATCAGACGGGCATGCTGCTCTACACGCTGACGTCGGGCGTGAACCTGGCGGCGGCATGGGGCCAGGATCCGACGACGGCGAGCGCGGCGGCGCCGGGCCTCGACGCCGGCACCAGCATCCCGCCGCTGCCGCTCTTCTCCGCCGGCAAGAACGGCACGCTCGCGATCGACAACGACGGCGACGGCTTCGTCAGCCCCGGCGACGTGCTGCTCTACACGATCGCGATCAGCAACATCAGCCGCGCGGCGGTGCCGGACGTCCTGCTGAAAGACGACCTGCCGGTCGACACGACGTACGTGCCGAACAGCACCTTCTTCAAGAACGCGGTCGGCGTGACGACGCCGATCCCGGACGACGTCGTGGGAACGGCCTTCCCGCTCGACGGCAGCGGCAGGGTCCTCGACTCCGTGAACCCCCTGCCGGTCGGCGGCTCGTACGAGGTCACGTTCGAGGTCACGATCGACACCTTCGCGAACTTGACGCCGGGCACGACGGAGATTCTCAATACCGGCACCGTCACCTCAGGCCCGACGACGATCCCGATCCAGGACACCACGCCGATCTACGGCCGTATCGGCGACTTCGTCTGGAACGACCTCGACGGCGACGGCGTGCAGGACGGCGGCCCCGAGGTCGGCATTCCCGGCGTGATGGTCGAGCTCATTCTGGACGCCAACGGCAACGGTGTCTTCGACGCCGGCGACAGCGTCATCGATACCAAGACGACCGACGGGGCCGGTGGCTATCTGTTCACCGGCCTCCCGGGCGACAAGTACATCGTCAACGTCGTCGATGGCAGCGTACCTGCCGGCTACGTCCTGACCACGGCCAACGACCCGACCCCGGTCACGCTCGCTCCGGGCCAAGCGATCCTCACCGTCGACTTCGGATATCGACTTCCGCCGACGGCCACGCCGACCCCAACGCGCACGGCGACGCCGACGCCGACGCGCACCGCCACGCCCACGGCGACGGTGACCGCGACCCGGACGGCGACACCGACGCCGACGCCCACGGCAACCCCCACGGTCACCGCGACGCCGACGGCGACACCGACCGTCACCGCGACGCCGACCGCGACCGCGACCGTGACCGCGACGCCGACGATCACCCCGACGCCGACGGCGACGCCGACGCGCACGGTCACCCCCACACCGACCGCGACCGCGACGGCGACCGCCACGCCGACCCGGACGGTGACCGCGACGCCGACGCCGACCCCGACGGTGACGGCGACTGCGACTGCGACCGCCACCGTGACGGCGACGCCGAGCGCGACACCCACCGCCACCGCGACGCGGACGGCGACGCCGACGCCGACACGCACCGCCACGCCCACCTCGACAGCGACCGTCACGGCCACCGCCACGCCGACATTGGTGCCGACGCCGACGGTCACCCAGACGCCGAACAGCCGGCATTTCCAATGCTACGAGGTGCACGAGAAGTCGGTCAGCATTCCCGACGTCGAGCTCGACGACCGCTTCGGCGACAGTACGGTGTTCGTGAAGAAAGCGAAGCGCTACTGCAACGCCGCCGACAAGAACGGCGAGGATCCCGACCGCGCCGTCGTTCCCCGAGCACCTCATGGGCTATCGGATCAAGCAGACCACGCCGAAAGGCTTCCATTTCAATCTCTCGATCAAGATCGAGAACCAGTTCGGGACCGTCTTCGCCCGGATGAAGAAGCCCGCGTATCTCATGGTGCCCACGTCGGAGGGCCTGGGGACGCCGCCGCCGCCGCTCGCCAATCCCGTGACCGATCACTTCAAGTGCTACATCCTCGTGCAGGCCAAGACGCGCGTCGACGGCGTCGCCGTCTCCGACTATTTCGGCAACGTGACGGACAACGTGCTGAAGCCGACGCACCTGTGTGTGCCGGCGGACAAACGCGGCGAGGGGATCATCGATCCGGTGACGTACTTGACCTGCTACAAGGTGTTCGCGAAGCCGACGCGGCCGACCTTCAGCGGTCCGTTCACCTACACGAACCAGTTCAAGCAAGGTGAGATCACCGTCGCGCATTCGACGGAGCTCTGCGTGCCGTCGTCGGCGCAGATCTGCGGGATCGACACGAACGACTGCACGCCGTGACCTGACCGCGGTCGAGGGAGGCGCGGCGCTCGCCGCCGGCGCCGCGCCGGTGACGGTGACGGTGGCGCTGTAGGGCGCGTGACGCGGCGCCGCGCCGGCGACGGTGTCGGCGCAGGGCGCGTGACCCGCCGTCGGTCCGGGCGCGTCAAACGTCTGGCCCTGCCGTACCAACATTGAACGACGGGACCTTCGGGCGGCCTCGGGCCGCGCCGAGCCACGGCGACTCGACGCGTACGGGCACGCTCGCTGCTAGCGATTCGTCCGACGAAGCGCCGCGCGCGGCACAACGGTGACGCTCGCCTTCGAGTGCGTCGGCAACTGACGTCGATGTTCATGCGTATCCCCCGAAGCAAGGGAGCAGGCAGCGGAAAGATCCCGACGACGCTCGGCGCCGCGATCGTGACGGTCGGCCTGATGCTGGTCGGGAGCTCGCCCGCGGACGCGCTGACGCTCCGCACGCACGTGATGACGCCCGCGGCGAACGGCTATCTTCGTTGCGTCGTCACCGCGACCGGCAAGCGGCCGATCAAGATCGTCTGCAGGATCACGACCGACCGTCGCGATGACGTCACCGAGTTCGGCACGTCGTTTCGCACCACGACCGAGGACGGTTTCTACGCCGAGGAGTCCGTCGGCTCGTTCGATCGACGCGGGCGCCGCTGCCAGGTCGTCGTCCACGGCGCGCGCTACAAGCAGATCCACGCGACCCTGACCTCGTTCGACGCCGACGGGCGCGTGATCGAGACGATCCAGGCACGGTAGCTGCCGTCGCTCGGCGAGGCGCGGTCCGCGCGCACTCGACGCGACGCCGCGCGCGGCGTCGGAATGGCCTCGTCCGCGCGTGCGACGATTGGCTCCGTTGACCCGCCGGCGCGCGCTGTTAGAAACGAGCGAGCCTCGTCGCTCGCTCGCGGACGACAAGAACGAGATGGCGCGCATCGACCCCGTTCCTCGTGATCAGCTGACCTTCGGCACGCGCCTCTGGCTGTGGATCGTCCGCCGTACGTTCGGTCGCGTGCTGCGGCCGTATGCCTATCTCGCGCACATGCCGCGGCTCGTGCCCGTCGGCCTGTTCTCCGCCGCGATCTTCGGAACCGGCAAATGGCGGATCGGCGCCGAGCTGCGGACGCTCATTCATCTGCGCGTCGCGCAGCTCATCGGCTGCGTCTTTTGAATGGACATCAACACTGCCGTCGGCAGGAGCGAGGCGATCACGGACGCGAAGCTCGAAAGCGTCGCGCGGTACGCCACCGACCCGCGCTTCAGCGCGCGCGAGCGCGCCGCCTTGGCCTATGCCGAGATGGTGACGATCTCGCCGAACGACGTCGACGACGAGCTCTTCCGCGAGCTCCGCGCGCATTTCAGCGAGCGGGAGATCGTCGAGATCACCGCGCAAGCGGCCTTCGAGAACTATCGCGCGCGGTTCAACCGGTCGCTGCGGATCGAGGACGACGGCTTCGCCCACATGGCGGCGGACGAGCTGCCGGCGGTCCTGAAACGGCGGCAGCGCGCCACGACGTGACGGTCGGTCCGTAGGTCGCTCATTCCGCGGTCCCCGCTCGCCAGCGGGAATCGACCGCGGGCGGTGGTTCCGAGCCCGACGGCCGAGGCGATCGTCAATTGCCCGCGAGCGCAACCCGCTCCTCCATGCTGAGGAGACCCAGGTTGGCGCCGCGACGCGCGGCGTCCTACTCGACGAGACGCCGGACGACCTCGGCGAGGGCGGCGATTCGCCGTCCGGCGCGGCCGCTCGTCCACTGCGGTGCAGCCGCGTCGCCGCCGAGGATCTCGACGGCACGCTCGACGCCGCCCGCCGGCCGACCGAGGACGTCGGTCACGGTGCTGCGTACGTCGAAGACCGCTCGCGCCGCATCACCCTCGCGCGCGAGCAGGTCGAGCGCGTACCGGCCCCAGGCGCAGAGGAGATCGCTCGGCCGGACGAAGCCCTGCCAGCGCGCGACCGCGCCGGCGATCGACTCGCCGCGGAGCAGGCGCGCGGCCTCGATCTCGAGGTGCTGCGCCGTCGACGGCGCGAGCGGCCGGCGCGGCGCGATGATCGCGACGAATCGTTCCGCGGTCGCCGGTCGCACGGCGACGAGCTCGATGAGCTCCGGCACGCCCCAATCGGGACTTCCGGCGGGATGCGCGTTCGCCTCGGCGTACACCAAGACGAGATCGTCATGGCGCGCCCGCAGCATGGCGCGCGCGGCGCTGCCGCGCGGTGCTCGCCGGCGTTTCGTCCGGCGCCACGGCACGCCGGGTTTCAGCGTTCGATAGAGGAGCTGCGCTTCCACCATCTGGTCGAAGGCGCGCAGCATGCGGCGGAAGCGCGGCCGATCGCCGTCGAGGCGGCCGAGGATCTCGACCACCGCCTCGACGGTCGCCAGGCAATGCGGCGCCGGCTCGCGCCGAATCCGGTAGTTGCCGGGCGCCGACGGCACGAACCCGATCCGCGGCAGAGCATGCAGCATCGGATTCCTTCGCCACATCGTGCGTACCTGGTGCCAGGTGCCGTCGAGGACGATGAGCGTCGCCGGTGGCCCGGCCCCTAGCGCCTCCGGCTCGCACGCCGTCTCGCCCGGATAGAGCACCGCGACCGTGCCGTCGCGGGCATCCGCGAGAGCGCGCACCCGCGGGTGCGACCCGAAGGTCACGCCGAGATGCAGCTCGGAGCGCTGCAGCGCGAGATGCGCCATGCGGCAGGTGCCGATCGCGACGCGGCTCTCGCGCGGATGCTGGAGGAACACGACCTCCGTCGTGTTCGCGATCGGTGCGAGGTGCTCGCAGTAGCAATGCGCCACCGGACGCCGGCAGCGAAGGCACTCGGCGCGCGGAGCCGGCGACGGCTCGGCTAGCATTCGCGGCGGTGCGGCGACATCCGCGGAGCGTACTGACTGCCGTCCGCGACGGTCAATCGCAGCGCTCAGGCGACTCGTGAGGTTCGGTCGCCGCCGACGCCAGTCGGTACGTCCACCGTCGACGGCGACCTCTCAAACGCCGAGCACTCGTTCTGCCGTTTGGGCTCGGTTCTGGAAAAGCAAGGCGAATGCCAGCGTTCGAGATCGGAGCGCCGCTCGACTGTTGCTCGACGGTTCCGTGATTTCGGCGCGGCGGGCGCGTCCGTGAGACGGCCGCGTGCGCAGTCGGTGAGCACACGCGCGCGCAACGAAGCGGCAGCGGGCGCGTGTGCGTGGGCGTCGCGGTGCCGCGAGCCGGGAGAGGATACCGAACGCGCGCGTCCCGCCCGCGGCTCGCGGGTTCCGGACGCCGCGACTACCGGAAGTCCTGCGTCGCCCACACCGCGCCGTTCGGCAGCGTGGCGAAGCCGCAGGCGACCTTGGTGTACGACGTGCTCGACATGTTGATGTAGTGGCCGTGCTCCGAGAAGTTGGAGCCCGGGCCTTCGTCCCACATCAGCTGGAGGCACGTGGCGATCATCGAGTACGGCGGCCCGTACCAGTTGGGGCACTCGTTCTGCGCGTACTCGCCGCAGTCGCCGAACGCGCTGTGTGCGCGGTTGAGGGTGCCGTCGGCGAGCGCCTGTGCGTTGGCGCAGGCCTCGTTGGACGTCCAGCGCGCGTACGGCGGCAGGCCGATCGACGCGCGGTGGCGGTTGATCTCGTCGACGCAGCGCTGCGCGGCGTCGTTCGACGCCGTCTGCACCGGGGTCGGCGTTCGAGTGGGCGTGCGGGTCGGCGTCGGCGTCCGGGTCGGCGTGCGTGTCGCGGTCGGCGTCGCGTTGGTCGGCGTCGGGCCGGTGGGCGTCGGCGTGGGCCGGCACTGCGACTCGGCGGGATCGAGCGCGCACACCGAGTCGTCGACGAACTGATCGGCGCCGGCTTCGAGCGCCGGCGCGTCGCCGGTCATCGAGCAGCCGTTCGCGGCCGACTCCGCCTTGTCGAGACAGCCGCGTTCGCCGTCCGACAGCTTGAGCGCGGCTTTCGTGAGGCAGCGGTCGTCGACCTCGCCGGTCGTGAGCGCCGCTTTCGAGTGGCAGCGTGTGACGCTGCTCACGTACTTGGCGACGCACTTGAGCTTCGCGGCGTCGCAGGCGCTCGGCTCGCCGGGATTGCCGACCTCGTCGTCCACCGCCGCCGCGTAGTCACCGATCTCGGCGTCGAACGCCGTCTGGTCGTCGTAGGTCACGCACGGCGGGTGGTGCTCCGCCGACTCGAACATGCCCTTGTCGGGCACGTCGTGGCCGCGGAACTTCGCCGCCGCCTTCTCCAAGCACGTCGCGAGCGCGGCGGCGTCCGGCTTCTTCGCGTCTTTCGCGTAGCAGCGAACGCGCGCGCTCGCGGACTTGCCGAGGCTCGTCAGCTTGCGCGACAGGCACTGATTGACCGTCGTCGCCTGCGCAGCACGCACCTGCGCCGTCAGCATCGTGAGCGCCGCGATCGCGAGCGCCGTCTTGGCCGTGGTGTGTCGCATCATTCGAGAATTTTCGGGGGACCCGTCGTCGTCAACGGCAGACGACGACGAGGCGCGCAATTTACCCACTCTTCCTCGCGACCGCCAACTCTTTTCGCAAGGCGTTTGGCGCCGCACGACCGTGCGAGCGTCTTCCTGTGCGATTTCTCACGCGACTCGACGGCGCGTCGCGGCCGCCGTGCGCGGCGGGCGAAGCTTCGCCGTCCGATTGTGCGCCGCGCCCTGCGAGGGTAGTGCATGGGCCGCATCGACAGGAGGACGCGATGAGCACGCGCGAGACCAGCGGCGGCGGCGCCGCGACCTACGAGTCGGCGGGCGTCGAGGCGAGCCACGAGGAAGTGAACCTCGAAGGGCTCGGCAAGTGGATCAGCGCCACCTTCGACCTGAATCCCTGCCGGCCGCTGCTCCCGCTCGGCTACTTCGCGAACGTCCTGCCGCTCACGCCCGAGCTCGGACTCGCGTTCTCGACCGACGGCGTCGGCACGAAGCTCCTGATCGCCGAGATGCTCGAGAAGTACGACACGGTCGGCATCGACTGCGTCGCGATGAACGTCAACGACGTCCTCTGCGTCGGCGCGCGGCCGATCTCGATGGTCGACTGCATCGCGATCGACAAGGCCGACCCGCGCGTCCTCGGCGAGCTCGCGAAGGGTCTCTACGAAGGGGCGCGGCTCGCGCGGATCAACATCCCGGGCGGCGAGGTCGCGCAGATCCGGGAGATGATCAAGGGCGTCGGCCGCGGCCCGGCGTTCGACCTCGTCGGCGCCTGCGTCGGCACCGTCCATCCGGAGCGCCTGATCGTCGGCCGCGACGTCAGACCCGGCGATGCGGTCGTCGGCATCGCGAGCAGCGGCATCCACAGCAACGGTCTCACGCTCGCGCGGCGGGTCCTCTTCGACGAGGCGCACCTCGCGATCGACGCGCGCGTCGCGGAGCTCGGAACGACGGTCGGGGACGAGCTGCTGCGGCCGACCGCCATCTACGTGCCCGAGGTCGTCGAGATGCTGGAGCGGGGCCTCCGCATGAAGGCGCTGATCCACGTCACCAGCGACGGGTTCCTGAATCTCCTCCGCGTCGAGACCACGACCGCCGGCTTCGTCCTCGACGAGCTGCCGCCGCCGCCGCCGGTGTTCGCGCTGATTCAGCGCCAGGGCGGCATCGAGGATGCCGAGATGTTCCGCGTCTTCAACATGGGCGTCGGCTTCTGCGTCGTCGTCGCGCCCGAGGACGCGGCGCATGTCGCCGAGATCGCGACCCGGCACGGCCGAGCGGCGCGGACGATCGGCTACGCCGTCGCCGACCCCGAGCGTCGCGTGTGGATTCCCGAGAAGCGGCTCGTGGGCCGCGACGCCTCGTTCGCGCCGTCGCACGAGACGGCGCCCCGCCGTCCGTGAGCGGCGTCGCCCTTTCCGCGCCGCCGTGACGCGCGCCGACGACATCGCCGGCGAGCTCCGTCGCGCGCTCGACGCCGAGCACGTCGAGGTCGAGGACGAGAGCGCTCTCCACGCCGGCCACGCCGGCGCCGCGGAAGGCAACCACTACGCCGCGACGGTGGTGACGGCGCGCTTCGCCGGCCTCGATGCGGTCGCGCGCCATCGCGCCGTCCACGCGGCCCTCGGCGATCTCCCCGCGCGCGGTATCCACGCGCTCTCGCTCCGGACCTACACGCCGGAGGAGTGGCGCCGGCACCGCGCCGAGTAGTCCGGCGACGCGGCGAGTGATGCCGGCGCCGCAGCGAGTCCGGCGGTGCGACGAGTAGGCCCGAGCCGCGGCGAGGAGGGCGTCGCGAGCGGTGACGACCGTGCTACGGCGTCAGCGACTTGCCCATCAGCTTCTGGCTGTCGTTCTTGCGGATGCCGCTGGCGCCGTACTCGGCTTCCCAGCATTCGCCGTTCTCGCTCTGAAGCTGCACGAGGACGGGCAGCGTCAGCGGGAACGGCGGTAGGCGGAGGCTCGGACCCTTGCCGCGAACCACGACGCGCGACTTGCCGGTCGGACCGGGGCGGAGGTCGATGCGGGTCAGGCCGTCGGGTGTGGCGTAGCGATTGGCGTACTTGAACCCTTTCGCGCCCGGGGGGCGTCCGACGCCCCGCCAGCACGCGCGGCGGCCGCAGGTTCCGCCTGCGGGAGCCTTGGCGCGGAGCACGATCTCCGGCGCGTCGGTCGCGTCCTGGTAGATGCAAAGCGTGTAGTCGTCGGTGTTCACGGGATCGCCGAAGTCGCTGGCGTTCGTGAGCGAGCCCTTGGCCCACGTCCAGGTGAGCGAGTCGCTGGTATTGCGGAGCGAGTTCCTGAGTGCGACCTGCGCCTTCCCGGGCTGCGCCGGAACGCGGCATCCGGTGCGCGGCGCGATCACGCATTCGCCGCTGTCGTCGCAGCTCTCGCAGGCGGCGCACGGGAACTCGGGCGCGCACGACGGCCCGAAGACGAACACGCCGTGGCCGCCGGCGAAGACGGCGGCGGAGGACGAGGGGTCCAGCGCGAGCGCGCCGATGCCCTCGGAGCCGGGAAGATCCGGATCGAACGCCGTCCAGGTCGTGCCGTGGTTCGCGCTCTGGAAGAGGCTGTCGAAATTCGTTCCCGCGTAGACGGTGCCGCCGCCGGCGGCGACCGCGAGGACGCGCGGGCTGTCGACGCCGAGGTCGGTCGGGTCCCAGGTCGCGCCGCCGTCGGTGCTCACGACGACGCCGCCGCCGTCGGTGCCGGCATACACGTTCGCGGGGCTCGACGGATCGACGGCGAGGCTGAACACGGTGAAGTCGACGAGGTCGGTCGCGAACCACGTCGCGCCGTGATCGTCGGACTCGAAGACGCCGCCGATGTCCGTGCCGGCGTAGACCGTCGCGGGGTTCGCGGGATCGATCGCGAACGTGAAGACGGCGGGACGATCGAGGCCGGTATTCGACTCGGCCCAGCTGACGCCGCCGTCCGGGGACTTGAAGACGCCTTTTCCGAGCGCGCCGGCGTAGACGGTGTTCGGATCGCTCGGGTCGACGGCGAGCGCGACGACGCCGTTCAGCGTGTTCGGGTTGATCTGCTGCCAGGTGGCGCCGCCGTCGGTGCTCTTCGAGATGCCGCCGTGCGCCGCATAGAGCGTCGACGGGTGCGCGGGGTCGATCGCGAGGCCGCTGACGCGGGTGTTCGCGAGACCGGTGCTCGAGGCGCTCCAGCTGCGGCCGCCGTCGGTCGTCTTGTAGACGCCGCCGTCGCTGCCGGCGTAGGCGACGATCGGCGTCGCGGGGTCGACGACGATCGACGTGACGTGGACGCCGATCGAGCCGCTATTCGCTTCCTTCCAGGTCGCGCCGCCGTTCGTCGACTTGAAGACGCCGGAGCCGGGCGTCCCGGCATAGACGACGAGCGGGCCGGACGCGCTGGTCGCGACCGCCGCGACGTTGAGGCCGACGATGCCGCTCGATACGGCGGTCCAGAGCCCGCCGGCGTTCGTCGTCTTGAAGACGCCGCCGCCGAGCGTGCCGGTGTAGACGATGCCCGGGTTGCCGCCGACCATCGCGAGCGCGACCGCGTGGGTGTTCGCGATGCCGGTGTTCACCGTCTTCCAGGACCCGCCGCCGTCGGTCGTCTTGTAGACGCCGCCGCTGAGGGTCGCGGCGTACATCGTCGTCGGCGTGACGGCGTCGATCGCGAGCGCGTAGACGTTCTTCTTGCCGAGGCCGCCGTTGATGCTGCCCCAGCTGGTGCCGCCGTGCGTGGTCTTGTAGATGCCGGCGCTCACGGTGCCGGCGTAGACCGTGTCGGTGCTCGTCGGGTGCACCGCGAGCGCGCGGACGGCGCTCGTGATCGTGAAATCGGTCTCGCTCCAGGTCGCGCCGCCGTCGGTGCTCTTGAAGACGCCGCCGCCTTCGTGGGAGCCGATCCCGGCGTAGATCGTCGTCGGCGTCGCGGGGTTGATCGCGAGCGCCGTGATGCAGGTCTTGGTGAGGCCCGTCGACGCCTCGTTCCAGGTGGCGCCGCCGTCCACGGTCTTGAAGACCGAGCCGTTGGTGCCGGCGTAGGCGACGAGCGGGTTCGTCGGGTCGACGGCGAGCGAGAAGATCGCGAGGTTCGTGAGCCCGGTGTTCATGGGCGACCAGGTGGCGCCGCCGTCGCTGGTCTTGACGACGCCCTCGTACGCGAGCCCGACGTACACCACGTTCGGATGCGTCCGGCTCATGGCGATCGCGGTGACGTCGCCGCCCTCGGGGCCGTGCGTCGTCCAGTGCGCGGCGTCGGCGCGCAGCGGCGCCAGCACGGCGACCGTGAGCGCCACGAGCAGCGCGAGCGGCGTCGCCCCGCGACCGGGACCTCCGAACCGAGCGAACGAGCGTGTCATGGAAGGCGAAGACCCATCGGCGGTCGGTGAGTGGACGTTGCGTTCGACGGTGCTGAGGTGCTCGCGCTGCGGTTCGGACGATGCCGTCGAGCTCGCAGCGGGTGTCAACCTACGCGGGTTGCGCCCGACCCTGCAAGGGCATTCTCGTGATTTCCTCCGTGCCCGGCGTCGAGCCGCTCGGCTGCCAGCGCCGACCGCATGTGCGAGCACAGCGATGTCGCCATCATGAAGGTTTCCAGGATGGCGCAGCCGGCGACTTTTCTCTACCGTCGTGCCGTGGTCGGGCGACGACGGTGCGGCGTACGGCTTGCGGCGGCGGGGCTCCTCGTGCTCGTCGCGGGATGCGCTCCCATCAGCATCGGCGATCGCGGCGAGCCGCCGCCGGTCGTTCCCGAGCACCCCGTCGCTCCGCCGTCGGAGGTGACCGGTCCGGTCTCCCCGCTGCCCGAGCCGTCGCCGCCGCCCGAGGAACTGCCGAAGCCGATTCAGGTCGACGTCGTCGACGATCCGGCGCTCCGAGAGACCGTCGGGCCGAAGGCGTCGCGCGAGGCGATCCTGCGCGTGCAGGTGCTCCTCGATCGCGCCCGGTTCTCCGTCGGCGAGATCGACGCCAAGTACGGGCGCAACACCCGCAGCGCGATCAGCGCGTTCCAGGGCGCGCGCGGTCTGCGGCGGACCGGCGTCGTCGACGACGCGACGTGGAGCGCGCTGGCGGCGGGAACCGACGAGAAGATGATCGTCCCGCATCTCATCACCGCCCCGGACGCGAGCATCCGGTTCGTCACGCTCCCGCGCGGCATGATGGCGCGCGCCAAGCTGCCGCGCCTCGGCTACGAGTCGGGACTCGAGGCCGTCGGCGAGCGCTTCCACGTCTCCCCCGAGCTGCTCGTCGACATGAATCCGGAGAAGCGCTTCGAGCGTCCGGGCGAAGTGGTCCTCGTGCCCAACGTCCGCGCCGGGCGGCCGCCCGCGGCGGCGTCGGTCGTCGTCGACGCCTCGGACAGCGCCGTCATGGCCCTCGACGCCGGCGGCAGGATCCTCGCGTGGTATCCGGCGACGACGGGGAGCGCCCACGACCCGCTGCCCATCGGCGACTGGGCCGTCACCTACATCGCGCGCACGCCGCACTTCCACTACTACCCGAAGCTCTTCTGGGACGCGCCCGCCGGCGACAGGCCCGCGGTGCTCGCACCCGGCCCGAACAACCCCGTCGGCGTCGTGTGGATCGACCTCACCAAGGAGCACTACGGCATCCACGGGACGCCCGAGCCGTCCATGATCGGCCACACGCAATCCCACGGCTGCATCCGTCTGACGAACTGGGACGCCTCCGAGCTCGCGCGCATGATCGGCCCCGGCACGCCGGTGGTGCTGCGGAAGTAGTCGTCGCGCGTCCGGCCGGTTCACGCGATTCGTCGTCACCGCCGCCGGCGGCCGCGCGACGAACGGGGTGGGCGCACCGAGGTATTTCGCGGCGGCCGGCGCGACCGACGCGCGGTCGCGATCGGAGGCCGCGATTGCTAGGAGTTCGCCATGCGCCAGGGCGACCGCACGCGAGACGGCTTGCGCGCGCGTCTCCTCGTGGACCGGTGTCGCGTGCTCCTACTCGTCGCCGCGATCGTCGTGAGCCGCGTCGCCCCGGCAGGCGCCGACTGGCGGGAGCACGTCAGCCTGACGGCGAGCGACCGCGCGCGCGGCGAGGTCGTCGACTATTTTCGTCCGCCGAGCGGGGCGGCCCCCGCGGGCGCGCAGCGCTACGCGTTCTTCGGCAATCAGCTGCGCGCCGGGTTTCGCCTGCTCTTTCCGCACGCCGCGGTCGTCGTCGAGGGGCAGGACACCCGCATCGTGCACCTGCCGGACGATGCGAGCTTGGGCGCGCCGTTCGGGAACCTCGGACCGGGCGCGCTCTACTTCGCGCACACCCACGACCGCGACCAGGGCGAGACGTTCCTCAAGCAGGCGCACCTGACGCTCCGGCGGAGCGGCTTCTCGGCGACCGTCGGCCGCTTCGAGTACCGTGACGGGCTCGAGACCCTGCCCGGCGACGCGACGCTCCTCGCCCTGAAGCGCATGCGGATCGCGGAGCGTCTCGTCGGTCCGTTCGGCTACACGCACGTGACGCGGAGCTTCGACGGCGCGCGCGTCGCGCTCGATCGTTCGGGCTGGAACGCCACGGCGTTTGCCGCGCACCCCACGGCGGGCGGCTTCGAAGTGAGCGCGAATCGCGAGATCGACCAGGTGAGCCTCGCCGGCCTCGCCGTCACCGCGAAGCGCTTGCCGCAGGCGCCGCCCGTCGACGCGCGGCTCTTCTACCTCTATTACCGCGACGACCGCAGCGCCGCGGTCAAGGTCGACAACCGCGCGCCCGCGGCGCGCGCGGCGGACAGGCGGCCGATCGCCGTCCACACGTGGGGCGGGCACGCGATGACGGTCGTCGAGGCGGGACCGGGCGCGCTCGACGGGCTCGCGTGGGGCGCCTTCCAGCAAGGCGACTGGGGCGTGCTCGATCACGGCGCGTGGGCATACGCGCTGGAGGTCGGCTATCAGCTGCCGCGCCTCCCCGCCGCGCCATGGCTCCGCGCCGGGTACGATCGTTCGTCGGGCGACGACGATCCCAACGACGGCGAGCACCGGACCTTCTTCCAGGTCCTCCCGACCGCGCGCATCTACGCGCAGTTCCCCTTCTACAACCTGATGAACGACGAGGACGTCTTCGCGCAGCTGATCGCGACCCCGTGCAGCCGGGCGACCGTGCGCACCGACTACCACTGGCTGCGGCTCACCGAGCCGCGCGATCTCTGGTACGCCGGCGGCGGCGCGACCAACGACCGCGTCTTCGGCTTCTCCGGCATCCCGGCGCGCGGCCGCCGTGAGCTCGCCCACGTGGTCGAGGTCGCGCTCGACGTGAAGCTCCACGACCGACTGTCGGCGAGCGCCTACTACGCGCACGCCTTCGGTCAGGGCGTGGTCGGCGCGACGTTCAGCGGCAAGGACGCGAGCTACGGCTACCTCGAGCTGACCCTGCGCTACTGACCGTCCGCGGCGAAGGTCCGCGACCGTTCCACCGTCACGTGCTCACCATCACCGTGCGGCCGACGGGTTGCGGGCCCTGCGCCGCCGGCTCGACGTTCAGAAAGAGCTCGCGCACCGGCGAGGTGTAGGCGTCGACCGGGATCGTGAACTGGCTCATCACGGTGCCGTGCGCGTCGGCGTTGAATTGGCCGCACGGCACCGTCCCATCGCCGACGCGCGCCCACAGGCGATAGACCTGACCACGAGGGAGCTTCGGCAGGCCGCGGATCGCAACCGCCGCCCGCTTCGCGTCGAGATCGAGAACGGCGGTGCCCGCCGCGAGCGAGATGCCGGTGCCCCGCAGCGCGAACTGCTGCACGACGTTGGGCTGCTGGAGCGTGGTCGCGACGTCCTGCTGGAGCTGGAGCTCCTGCCGCAGCCGATAGCCGTCCCAGGCGAGCGCGACGATCAGCAGCGCCGCGATCGATCCGACGACGCGCGCGATCGAGACGACGCGCCCCGGCCGGCGCGAGACGGTCGCGGGCGGCTTGCGGGCGCGGTCGCCGATCGACGGCGGCGGCGCAGGGCGCGCTGCCTGGGCATGGGCCGCCGCCTCGAGGACACGGGTGCGGAGATCGGGCGGCGGCGCGGTCACGACGGCGTACGGCATCGCGCCGATGGCGTCCCGCAGGCGCGCGATCTCGACGCGGAGACCCGGCTGCTCCCGAATCAGCCGATTCATTTCCCGCGCCTCCTCGCCCTCGAGCTCGCCGAGGACGTAGCGGGTCATCAAGTCCTCGAGCGCTTCGCGGTCGGCGGGGTCGATCATCGGATCATCCCTCGAGCGGCGCGAGCGAGTCGCGCAGGCTGAAGAGACCTCGACGCGCCCAGCTCTTCACCGTTCCGAGCGGCGTATCGAGCTCGGCCGCGATCTCGGTCTGACTGAGGCCTCGGTAGTAGGCCATCTCGAGGACGCGGCGCTGCGCTTCGGGGAGGTCGGCGAGCGCCGCGCGCACGCGCTCGGAGCGCTCCGCCATCGAGAGCTCCTCGAGCGGCGACGCGATCGGGTCGTCGGGGATCACGGCGCCGCCCCAGTGCTCGAGGAAGCGCGTCTTCCGCGTTCGGGCGCGAATCTTGTCGATCGCGCGCGAGCGCGTGAGCGTCACCAGAAAGGCGCTCAGCGAGCCCCGCGCGGGATCGTAGTCGCATTTCGTACAGAGCGTCAGAAAGATCTCCTGTGTGAGATCGTCGGCTTCGGACGGCGCGCCGAGGATCCTGAATGCCAAGCCATACACCAGCCCCGCGTAGCGATCGTACAACGCCCCGAGCGCGCTCGCCTGGTCGACCGCGAGCATCGCGAGCAGCTCCGCGTCCGTGGTCGCCTGAGCAACGGCTGGGTCAGATGTCGTTGCTGCCATGCGCTTTCGGACACCGGCGGGAGGCGTGACGGGTGAGCACGTGGTCTGCCGAGAGCCAGCCCATCACGATCTTCCGCCCTTCGACCTTGCTACGCCTGCCGGGCTGGATCGGATGCACCGCGCGTCGATTCGGCCAGCCCATCTCAGTGATGCGCGACGTCCGCCTCCGGAATCACGGTCAGGCCGATGAGGTTCGCGCCCCCGGGCGCCGCTACCGTCCCGAGCGTCCGCGCCGCGCCGGTCCCGAGGTCGATCTCGTAGAGGACCGAGCCCGACACGGCAAACCCCCGGTCGACGCCGTGCTCGGTGACGATGTCGAACCCCGCGAGCGGGCCGAAGTCGACCCCGAGGGGCCCGATCGTCGTCAGGAGGCCGTCGTTCGGCGGCTCCTGCAACGCCAGGACGTCGAGGTCGCTGTCGATGTCGAAGAGCTTGGTCGCCGGGGCGTTCGCGATCGCGTTGGTGTACGCGGCGGCGACGATCGCCGGCCGCTTGCCGGCGTTCGGGTCCTTCGGCGCGTAGCGCAGCGGTCCGTCCGTCGCCGCGGCACCGAGGTCGACGTTGACGCGGAGGTTCTGGCCGTTGCCGCCGACCAGGCGGAGCCGGTCGGCCTGCGGGTTGAAGTCGACGTCGGACCGGGAGCCGGCGTCGAACGCCACGGTGAGCGTGCTGATCGAGGTCGCCGCGCCGGACGCGGGATCGATCGTATAGACGTCGTTCGCGCCGCTCACGCCGTACAGGAGCCCGTTCGCGGGACGGCGGTCGATGCCGATGAGCGTTCCGTCGACGCCGGTCACCTTCGTGACGGTCACGTCGCCCGGGCGCGCGGAATCGAAACGCAAGAGCGTATTCGACTCGTCGAGCGCGACCAGCGTGAAGTCGCGAGCGCCGGCGGCCGACGACGCGGCGATCGCGAGGACGACGGTGGCGGTGAGGACGCTCGTTTTCATGAAGGCTCTCGCGTAGCGCGGTCGACGTAGGTCCCTGCCACACAGCCCGCGGCGATCGCAAACTCCGCGCCGACCGCGCCGTGCCGATCAGCCAGCCCCCGAACGTGGTCCGCGAGCGCCGCCGCGACACGGGCCGAAGCGTCCCGGCGCCCGCTGCATCCGAGCGCCGCGCCCGGGCGTAGCGCCAGTAACAAATCGACGATGGATCGACGATCCATCCAAAAGGAGAGAGCGATGCGAGACACGATTGGGCACATGGGTATCAAGGGTTGCGTCCTGGCGGCGGCGTTCACCACGCTGCTCGGGAGCGCGGGCGCGGCGCACGCCGCATTCGTCAAGGGCACGAGCGGCGCCGATTTGCTCTTCGGGCTCGACGACGACACCCAGGCGAACGCGCAGATCCAGCCCGCCGGCGCGGTGAACCAGAGCCTCGACAAGGCGGACATCGTCGAGGGCGGCAACGGCGACGACGTGCTGGTCGGCCTCGGCGGCAGCGACGTGCTGCTCGGCGGCAAGGGCAACGACATTCTCGTCGGCGGCACCGAGCAGGGCGTGACGCCGAACAGCGACGCGATGATCGGCGGCGACGGCAACGACATCGCGCTCTGGCGCGGCGGCGACGGCAGCGAGGCCTTCGTCGGCGGACGCGGCAAGGCGGACGCCCTGATCTTCGGCAACATCGACCGCGACGCCAGCAACGTCCCGATCATCAGCCCGACGACCGGGCGTCACGCCAAGACCGGTATCCCCACCGCCGACGTCACGGGCCAGGGCGGCTTCTGCACGGTCGAGCGCGTGCAGGACCCCGACTTCGGCTACCAGTTCCTGGTGCGCTTCTTCGTCCGCGCCACCGGCAACCTCGCGGTGACGTTGCGCACGGTCGACGTCGAGCAGGTCTACTGCACGAGTCAGGCCGGCGGACAGATCACCTTCGCCGATCTCACCGCCGCGAACCCCGAGTTCGTCGTCGTCTCCCACGACGAGGTCGCGAAGATCAACCCGACGGTCGCCAAGATCATCCGCTAGTCGATCCCACCACCTGCTTGGCGCCGCACACCCGAGGCGGCACGGTTTCCGTGCCGCCTCGTCGTGTCTGCGGTACCGACCGTGGCGGACGTCAACGGGACGTGACGGCGAAGAGCCCCGCGACGTCGATCTTCAAGTCAGCCAGCACGGCAGAGACGGCGAGCATGCCCTCGGAATACGTCCGCGGTTCGGCGAAGCGGCCGTCGCGTCGTTCGAAGACCAGGATCTCGCGACGGCGAGGATCGACGAGCCAATACTCGCGGACGCCGTTCGCCTCGTAGACCGCGTGCTTCTCGCCACGATCGCAGACGGCGATCGACGGCGAGAGGATCTCGACGCGGAATGGCCGGCCGGCGGCGTCATCACCACCTTCCCGTGGAGCAGCTCGTAGCGGTTCGCGTCCGACGGCGGCCGCCGGGCGATCCATTCTACGAACTCCGCCGGGGTGAGAGTCCGCGTGGATTCGAAACCGAGGTCGGGAAAGGCGAGCACGCGGAAACTCTACAGTCGGAGGACGGACGCACTCAACACGACGAGTACTCCGTCGATCGCGCCGAGCGGCGCCGTCGCCGCCCTCGGCTTCGTCGCGACGACGCTCGGCTACCTCGGCGCCGCCGCGTACTTCGTCTACGCGGCGCTCGCCGCCCGGTGAGCGCGTCGCGCGGGTCGGAACCCGCCCCGTCGGCCGACGTCGGTCGCGCACCTCGGCGATCGCTCGCCCCTTCGACGACGTCGCCGTCGATCTGCTACTGGTCCGCCGCATGACCACCGGCGCCTTCCACGTCTTCGGTCTCGGCGAGTCGTACTTCACGCGCAAGATCACCGGCTACCTCGACCACAAGGGCCTGCCGTGGGTGCTGCATCGCGCCGGCGGCGTGACGCCGGACACCGCGGCCTCGGGATTTCCCGGCGGCATCCCCGCCGTGCGCACGCCCGAGGGCGAGGTCATGTGGGACAGCACCGCGATGATCGAGTACCTCGAGCGCCGGTTCCCCGAGCCGAGCGTGCTGCCGCCCGATCCCGTCCTCGCGTTCGTCGCGTGGGTCGTCGAGGACTTCTCCGACGAGTGGCTCTATCGTCCCGCCGTCGGCACTCGCTGGGCGGTCGCCGAGAACGACCGGTTCGCCGGTCACGCGATCGGCCGCGACATGACGGTCGTGCTGCCGCTCGCCGCCGACCAGGCGCACGTCATGGCCGGCGCGTACGTGCGCGACAGCTGGGGCCCGCTCGGCGTCACCGAGGCGAACGTCCAGTCGTGGATCGACGAGGTGCTGCGGCCGTGGACGCGCGTCGTCGGCGCGCACCTCGAGTCGGCGGCGACGCCGTACCTTCTCGGCGCGCGGCCGTCGGTCGCCGACTTCGCGGTCTTCGGCGGCTGCGCCGCGCACTTCGCGAACGATCCGGCGTGCCGGCGCTGGCTCGACGAGGACGCGCCCGCGCTGGTGCGCCACACCAACCGGATGCTCGAGCCCTTCGACCGCCCGTTCGGCGACTGGCTCGCGCCCGGCGACGTCCCCGCGTCGCTGGTCGCGGTGCTCGCCGAGACCGGCCGCCTCTACCTGCCGTGGGTCGCGGAGGCGACCGCCCGCGGCGAGGCGGAGCTCCGGTTCGCGAGCGGCGAGCGGGTCGTCATCCGCGCGACCGACTTCTTGAAGGACGCGCGCGCGGTCCTGCTGGCGCGCTACCGAGCGTCACGCAGCGACGCGCTCGACGCGGTCCTCGAGCGCGCCGGCATCCTGCGTTTCTTCGCCGACCACGTCGCGCAGGCGGGCGTCGTTCCGGCGTGGGACGCGCCGCCGCATCCGAAGCTCAACCGCCCGTTCCCGCCCGAGCACGAGTGATCGGCGCGGTCCCGCGAGCGACGGCGACGACGCCCGCCGCGTGCGCGAACGCCGCGGATCGAACGTCTCAGAGCCGGGCCGTGCCAGGGCGGAAGCGGATGCGCATCTCCTTCACGCCGTTGATGAAGGTCGAGCGCAGACGCCGCGGCGGCGCGATCAGCTCGACGTCGTGCAGGCGCTCGACGATGCCGCGAAAGATCTCCTGCAGCTCGAGGCGCGCGAGGCTCGCGCCGAGGCAGAAGTGCTCGCCGAAGCCGAACGCGACGTGCTCGTTCGGATCGCGGCGGACGTCGAAGACGTCGGGCTCGGTCGAACACTTCCTCGTCGCGGTTCGCCGACGGGTACCACAGCATCAGCTTCTGATCGGGCTCGATGCGCTGCGCCGCGGATCTCGACGGCGGCGGTCGACTGGCGGCGGAAGCAGTGCACCGCCGGCGCGAAGCGCAGGATCTCCTCGATCGCGCCGGTCAGCAGCGCCGGATCGGCACGCAGCGCGCGCGAGCTCGGCCGGATGCTCGACGAGCGCCAGCATCCCGTTCGTCGTCACCGTCCGCGTGGTCTCGTTGCCGGCGATCAGGAGGAGCAAAAAGAAGAAGTTGAAGTCCGGATCGGAGAGCCGCTCGCCGTCGAGCTCGGCCGCGAGCAACGCGGTCGCGAGGTCGTCGCCCGGCTCGCGGCGCGCGCGGTCGCGGAGCTTGTCGGCGTAGAAGAACATCTCGGCGAACGCCTGCTCCGCGCCCTTGTCCGAGACCGGCTTGCCGTCCTCGTCGTACTCCGGGTCGTCGAAGCCGACCATCTTGTTGCCGATCGCGTAGACGTGGCGGCCGGTCCTCCTCGGGCACGCCCATCATCTCGGCGATCACCCAGAGCGGCAGCCGCGCCGCGACGTCCTCGACGAAGTCGCACTCGCCGCGCTCGATCACGTCGTCGATGATCGCGCGCACGATGCTCGCGGATGCGGTCGTGCAGATCCTCGATCACGCGCGGCGTGAACGCCTTGCTGATGAGCTGGCGATACTGCCGGTGCTTCGGCGGGTCCATGTTGAGCATGATCTGCTGCACGTACGGCAGGTCGGCGGGCGCGCGGATCGCGGAGCAGCGTCCCCTGCCGCTCCGACGAGAACAGCTCCGGGTGCTTCGAGACGAACTTGAGGTCCTCGTACTTGGTGATCGCCCAGAACCCGGGCCCGTTCTTCTCCCGGTGCCAGAAGACGGGCGCCTCGCGCCGCAGCAGCCGGAACATCTGGTGCGGCGTCCCGCGCTGGAACACATCGGCATCGGTCAGGTCGATGTCGCGGAGCTGGAGCTCAGGCACGGCTGCGAAGCTTGCCCGCCGGCGAGCGCAGTCGTCAACCCGTCGAGCGTCACCGTGCCGGGGAGCCGTGTCGTCGCGAGCCCCGTTCATCTCGTGGCAACGCTACGCGATGCATGACTCGTCCGAAGTTGCGCCATTGCGCGACAAGTTGCGCACGTCGATCGCTGTCAGTCCCTACTTTTGCTTGTCGCGGGAAACAGCTCAGCCGTATAGTTCGCGCCTTCATGTCGGTCTGTTCTTCATGTCCGCGCACGGGAAACCGGTCTTTGCGGTGGTGCGCCGCTGAGTCACACGATCCGGCTCGTCTGTCTGTCAGTCACCGTCCGGACCTGCTCCTGGCGGTCGCCCGCGCGTCCTCGAGCAAGTCCGGGTCCGCTCTCCGTGTTGGACGGTACGGCCGGCGAACGGAGCGTGCGTAGGTCAGCACGACGATGATCTACAAGTACGTCCAGAACCGCGGTCCAGCCGGCGTCCGCTCGCCGGCGGACACGCTGTCGACGGTCGACGAGCCGTCGCCACGTGTCGTCGGTCCGCCAGAGTTGCCGCGTTGCACTGCGGTTCCTCGCAGGCTAACACCGCCGCGGCGATCGGATCAGGAATTGCGCAAGTATGCGCCGCTTCGGAAGAATGGTTGACGGATGGGCTTGACGCCGGTCCGCGATACACTGCAAAGGGCGCAGTGTCCGGCGTGTTATACGGAACTGTCCAATTGTTAGGTGACTTGTGATCGTCGTCTACATAGTGGGGACGGACCATCGGCTGCAGACTGCCGACGGCAGGGCAACAGCTCGTCAGCTGGAGTCGTTCCGTTCATTCTTGCGCGAAGCGTGCGCGAGCCGGGGTGTGGTCGCGATCGCCGAGGAAATGTGCGTTGAGGGCGTGCGTCGGTTCTCGTTGGAAGAATCCATCTGCTTGCAGGAAGCTAAGACGCTTGGCCTCCAGCATCGTTACTGCGATCCGGATACAGAAGAGCGGAAGCCGCTCAACATTCGAACGAAGTCCGAACTCGAGATGGAAGTGTTCTTCGAGCGCCTTACGCCAGCGGATCTGGCCGAGGAGGTTCGTCGAGCATCCGCAAAGCGAGAGAAGATCTGGATAGACAGACTCAGAGCGCTCAACGTATCGCCGGTGCTCTTCGTGTGTGGTGCGGATCATGCTCATTCGTTCGCAGGCGAAGTGCGCGCGGCCGGTTTCACGGCAGAGATCGTTGCTGCGGACTGGTCACCTAACCCGCCGCTGCAGCCGACCGGCGCAGCCGGCGGCTGAACGGCTATGCGTTAGCAGCCCGTTGAAAAAGTCGCACGGAGCGCGTGCACGCAAAGGCGTTTCACGTATACTGCGCGCGGACGGGAGGGGTGGCGATGGCGCTGGGACGGCGCGGGGAGCGGGAAGAAACGCTGTGGGTGGCGACGGCGAGCTTGCCCCGGTCGGCCGGCCATCCCTTCTACACGCGGGTGAACGCGCTGCTGGCGGAGGCGGACTTCGACCGCTTCGCCGAAGCCGAGTGCGCCCCGTACTACGCGGAGACGCAAGGGCGGCCGTCGATTCCGCCGGGGATCTACTTCCGGATGTTGCTGGTCGGGTACTTCGAGGGGATCGACTCGCAGCGCGGGATTGCCTGGCGGTGCAGCGACAGTCTGGCGTTGCGGGAATTTCTCGGCCTCGGCGTGGCCGATCGGGTGCCCGAGCATTCGTCGCTGACCGTCACGCGCCAGCGCCTGCCCTTGGCGGTGCACGAGGCGGTGTTCGCGCGGATCTTGCAGCTGGCCGCGACCAAGGGCTTGCTGCGGGGCAAGACCGTCGCCGTGGACGCGACGACGTTGGAAGCGAACGCCGCGATGAAGTCGATCGTCCGCCGCGACACCGGCGAGTCGTGGCAGCAGTACATCCGCCGGCTCGCCGTCGACGAGGGCGTGGTGGCACCGACGGAGGAAGACGCCCGGCGGCTCGATCGGCGGCGGAAGAAGCGCGTGTCGAATGCGGCGTGGCAGTCCTCCAGTGATCCCGCGAGTCGGATTACGAAGCTCAAAGACGGCCGGACGCACTTGGCGTACAAGGCCGAGCACGTGATCGATGTCGAGAGCGAAGTGATCCTCGCGCCGCAGATCTATCCCGGCGATGCGGGGGATGCGGCGACGTTGGAGTCGAGCGTGCGGCAGGCCGAAGCGTACGTGGACCAGGCGGCGGTGCCCGTCGTCATCGAAGAGGTGGTGGCGGACAAGGGCTATCACGCCGCCGCGACGCTCGCGGCGTGCGAGGCGTGGGGGCTGCGGACGTACATTCCCGAGCGGGACTGCGGACGGCGGCGGTGGCACGACAAGCCGGTCGCTTGTGAGCTCGCGTTTCGGGCGAATCGGCGCCGCGTGCGCGGGCGACGCAATCGCCGCCTGCAACGGCTGCGTTCGGAACGCGTCGAGCGGAGCTTCGCCCACATCTGCGGCAGCGGGAACCAACGGCGGACGTGGCTGCGGGGCATCGAGAACGTCCAAAAGCGCTACCTCCTCACGGCCGCGGCGCGCAATCTCGGGCTCGTCATGCGGCATCTCTTCAGGATCGGCACGCCGCGGAGCCTCCAGGGGCTCGCGGCGACGTTGCGTGCGCTCGCGGACGCCATCGTGACGCTGCTTGCGGCCCTCGTGCGCCGCGTGCGGCAACGCTGGTCGCGATCGGACTCTGCGCTGGCCCGTCGTTACTCGCGGCGACTTTCGGCCGTCGTCGTCGAAACTCGGATTTCTTCAACGGGCTGTTAGGCAACACGGAGCCGAGCATGGCGCGACCGAATCTGTTCGAGTATGCGACATCTGAACTCTCACAGGATGCGGTCCTGTGCTGGCTCGCGGCGTGGGCGGCTCCCGAAGCCGCAGCCGAAGACGGGCATCTTCATACCCTTGGCCTGCAGTTCATCGCAGCGCTCTTGGAAGTGAACGGTCGACCGATACCGGACATCTCCTCCTTGGAGGTTCGGCGACAATACAAGAGCATCGACGTTCTCCTCATCATCAACTCGCGATTGGCGATCTGCATCGAGGACAAGGTTGGAAGCACGGAGCACTCGAATCAGCTGGCGCGCTATGTCGAAGGGCTCGCTGCGGACGGCTTCGCGTCTGAGGACATCGCCCCCGTCTACGTGCAGACCTTCGAACAGGGTACGTATACGGCCGTGAAGGCCGCCGGCTACGCTCCTATTTCGCGGAAGAGGCTACTCGCGATCCTCGGGCCCTATGTCAGGACCCCGGGCGCGAACGCGATTGCGCGCGACTTCCATGATCGCCTGACGCACGTCGATCGCGAGGTCGAGTCCTTCAGGTACCAGCCGCTGGCTCAGTGGACCTGGCTCGCATGGCAAGGGTTCTACGGCGAGCTTCAGGCCAGGCTTCTTGACGGCGAGTGGGGGTACGTCGCCAATCCGGCTGGCGGTTTTCAGGGATACTGGTGGCACGTAAAGAGGGCTCCGGGATGCGAACAATACCTGCAGCTTGAGGAAGCTGCGCTCTGCTTCAAAATCTCGGTAGAGCAACCCGAGAACAGGGCTGGATTTCGGGATCGCTGGCATGCCCGGTTGCTCGAACAGGGACGGAAGCACGGCCTGAACGTGGTCAGGCCGCGACGACTTGGGTTCGGCCAAACGATGACCGTGGCGGTGGCCGAGGCAGACTACCGTGTGACCGATCAGGAAGGTCGCTTGGACGTCGGTGCCACGGTTGCGCGACTTCGAGAAGCCGAGGTGGTCCTCGATGAGGCGGCTGCGAGTGTTGCCTAACAACAGCATGCAGCGGACGGTGCTGCGCGCCGCCGCTGATGCTGAGCGTTGGACGGACATCAAGGCAGGGGTTTGACGTGCCGATGAAGCCATTCCGTGAGTTGATCGCGATGAACCTTGCCGGCGGCGACGTCGAGAATCAGATGCTCCTGCTCGTCCACCGGCGCATCGATCTGCGACCCGTTCAGGACGAGGAACGTTTCCATCGCGGCATGGCCAACGCGTTTGTTGCCGTCGACGAACGGGTGATTTCGAATCAGCGAGAAACCCAACGCGGCGGCCTTCTCAATGGCTGTCGGATAGAGTTCTGCAGACCCAAATGTCGCTTTTGGTTGAGCGACGGCGGAATCGAGAGCCCTGACGTCGCGAATACCAGCCGCACCACCAGCCGCGTCGATGACGCCGCGGTGCAACGCGACGACCTCGCCGAGCGTCAGGTAACGCATCAGGCGAGGCGCCGGTACAACTCCTCGTTCTTGCGAAGGACCCGCTCCGCTGCGGTGGCGAAGTCGTCGGACGTCACCAGCAGGTCTGCGACCGCTGCGCGCGCCAGCTCCTCGGCTGCGACGCCGAGCCGCTCAGCTTCGCCACGGAGACGCTCCGCCTGCGCATCGGAGAGATCAATGGTGAGCTTCATGCGGACACTGTACCGCGGTGCGGTCCCGTCCAACAACCCGCTGCAGCGGACCGGCAGAGCCGGCCGCTGAGCGCGTATGCGTTAGGTGTCGTGAATGAACGTCGAAGCGGACGAAAAGCCCCGCTGGTTCGTTCTCGGTGATCAGCTGACGTGGCCGCTCATCGGCATGGGTTGCACCGCGGCGCGATACCATCGTCTTTCTACGCCAGACCTTGACTCGTTGGCGGAGCTCGCCATTTGCCACCATGCCGGTTGCCTCGAAGTCAGCGGTCACGCGAATCTTCGCGGCAAACACTCCGCGGCCATCTGCCTTGTACGACAGTCCGTCGAAGCCCTCACGATCGCGGAGATTGGCCTTCAGCCCCCGGCGTTCGCAGAATCCCTCCTGCTCGGATGGAAGGAAGGGAAGAAGTCCCACGGCGAGCTTCGGAAGGCGCTCGAGAAGGACGTGTGGCCGGCCTACGGCCGGGGACTTTGGGACGAAAGCTGGGCTGAGTTCTATGGCAATCTTGCGCGAGCAGTGCAACCGTATGCCCACTACACGTCGGAACTGCAAGGGTGGCAATTTGCCACCGTAGCCTACGAAGGTGGCAAGGAGTTCACCGCCATGACCGGCTTGGAGACCTACGATCCGCTTCAGGCCACTCGCATCACGCTCTTTCACATGCTGCTCACGTACATGCTCGGCCGGATTCTCCTGGCCCACGGGAAGAACCCGGATGTCCTCTCACGTCGCGCGGAGATCCTTGAACTCGGACAATCCCTCGGCTCGTCCAAACTTCTGTTTGAGCGCGGCGAATGGTGGGCGCAGTTGGCGCCGCACATGCTTTTCAAACCCGGTTATGACTGGCGGCACGACACCTAACACGGCGCTGCAGCTGACGTGGCAACCCGTCACTCCCCTTGCAAAGAAAAGAGCAAGGGGAGCGCCGGGTCGCCACGCAGCTGAGCTTGGACGTTGGACGGCTGGGCAGAGACGGGGATACGAGGCCAGGAGCTGGACGAGGAGGTGACGACTGGACCAGGACGCCTGGCCGGAATGGTGGAACCGCTTCGGGCAGAAGTACATAGTCCGTGGTATCCTTCCGGGGCCTTCTGGACGCGCTGATGTGATGACCGTCTGAATCGTTCTCGATGGCGAAAGGTTACCGCGATTCGTGACCGCATTTCCCGAGGAGGCACGATGAAGTTCAAGGAACTCGACACTGTAGTTCTGGATCGGGACGTGCCGGAGCACGGTCTGCGGCGCGGCGATTTGGGTGCTGTCGTTCAGGTGTACGCGCCCGACGGACTTGAGGTGGAATTCGTGACGGCTTCCGGCCGAACTCAAGCGTTGGTCACTCTAAATGTCGGCGATGTACGCGAAGTCGGCGATGAGGATCTTATCTCAGTTCGCCCACTCAAGCGCGGGGCTGCCTAACACGACGATGAAGCGGCCGGGCGTCGCCCGCCGCTTATCGTCCGGCCGTTGGGCAGATTGAGAGAGGAGCATGCCGGAGATTTCGCGGTTCCTCGGCATCGTAGTCGCCATGTTCTACAGCGACCACGCCCCTGCGCACTTCCACGCACGTTACGGTGAGCACGAGGTGACGGTGAGGATCGATGACGGCGCCGTCGACGGACGCTTTCCTCCACGTGCTCTCAGCCTGCTTCTCGAGTGGTATGCTCTGCATCGCGAGGAGTTGCGCGACAACTGGGAACGGGCTCGAACCCGCCGGCCGCTGCAAAAGATCGAGCCACTGGAGTAGACTGATGATCCCGAAGTTGGAGAGTGCCGAGTACGTCAGCGCCTACCGAATCCGCGTGCGGTTCGCCGATGGGCGTCAGGGAGAGATCGACCTAGTAGACGAACTGTGGGGCGAGGTGTTCGAGCCCCTCAAGGACGCATCTCTCTTTCGCCGATTTCGCGTCGATTCGGAACTAAACACAGTCGTCTGGGAGACTGGGGCCGATCTCGCTCCGGAGTATCTCTACGAGAAGGTAGCTGCCCAACCTGCCGCTGCAGCGGCCGGGCCTTCAGCCCGCCGCTGAGCGCCTTCGCGTTAGGCAACAAATGTGACCATCGAGGTAGATCGGGAATGAAGTACTACGTGGCGTCAGGTATCCGGAACAAGGAGGCTGTCCAGCGCGTATTCGCTGCGCTCAAGGACAAGGGGCACCACGTTACCGCCGATTGGACCCTTACGGATGACATCCCCGAAGAAGAGCGAGACGAGAAGCGTGACTACATGAGGTCCGTCGTCAAGAGGGACTTCGAAGCAATCCTTGAGGCGGATGTATTCGTTATTCTCTCGGATCCTCCAGAAGGTCGATCGATGTACGTTGAGCTAGGAATCGCGACGACGATGTACCAGATCGCCCATCGCCCGTTGGTCTTTGTGGTGGGTCCTCGCAACGATGAGGCCGCGTTCTACTTTCATCCGTGTGTGGAGCGTGTCACGACGATAGACGAAGTTGATGACCGTGCGTCGCAACTGGCAATCGGAGAGTCACCAACGCGTGGACAGGAAGGCCGCCTCGAAGAATACCGGGCTCTCCGGGGCGAGATGCTCGACATCATCAAGGAGCGCACCTGGGGGCAAGCTACGTACGCAGCCTTGGCATCAGCGCTGCTGGCGTTGACTCCGTCTGCCGAGAAGGTGCCGGGGTTGATCTTTGCGATCGCGTTGGCAACTCCGTTCTTGTTCCATACGATTCAGCGAGAGCACGCGCGAATCCGGATGGGCAACTATCTGCGCGTTGTCGTGGAGCCACGCATATCGGGAATGTACTGGGAGGAATATCTTGGGATATGGCGGGGCGGATTCGGGAAGCGAGAGCGTAGGGGGTGGCTCAGCTTTGCCGATCGTGCCAAGCACATCCTCGGATTCGCCGGTGTCTATCTATTGATCGCTTCCTTCTGCTGGTTTCTGGTCCTGGCATCCACGAAGGCGGTTATGCCTGTAGGCCTTGCGTCATCTTTCCTGCTCGCACTTGTGGCTTCGTACGTCTGGTTCTTCCGACTCTACGATCGGGGAGGAGACGAGTATGAGGAGCTATGGCGGCTGAGCCCCAGAGGGTGATTTGCCTAACCCGCCGATGCAGCGGCCGGGCTGCGCCCGCCGCTGATCGTCAGTTTACCCTATCGTTGCAGAAAACTGACGGGTGACCGCTCATGCCGCGGGGCGGAGGGCCGCGAGGTAGTGGAGCAGCTGGTCGCGGACCGCGACGTTCGCACTCATCGTTAATGTCAGCTGACCGCGCGGGCGCGTGAGGCGCCCAGCACGCTGAATCAGGGTACGTCGGATCGTCGTGAGTTCGTGGAAGATCCAGAGCGGGGTGCGCTTCTCGGTGGTCGGCCGTTGCGGCGGTGCCGCGGCCATTTGCAGCTCGCGGGTGAGATTGTGCGCCAAGATCGTCGCGAGGATATAGAGCTGATTCCCCACCAGCGTACGGACCGGGACATAGTCCATCTGGCACTGCGACTTGAGCTCGGCAAAGACGCCCTCCTGTGCCCCGCGACCATTATGAAAGGCGAGCACCTTCTGCATGCGCCCGCGCTTGTTGGTGACGATCACCTTGAAGTCATACCCCCGGTGGTGGGGGAGGAAGAGATCGAGCTGGACCGGGCCCTTCTGCTGACACCGGACGGTCTGGCGGATGAAGAGAAAGCGGTACCGCGCGTCCCAGCACTGCGGCTTCCAGGCGGTCTCGAAGAAGGCCAGGGTGTCGTTGAACCGCCGCCAGCGGTGACGGGCTTCGATCAAGCCCTTGAGCGCGACGAAGCGCTCGAACGGTACCGAGATCGTGAAGACGATCCCGTGGGCCTGCAGGCAGGTCACGATCGCGTCGCTGAAGAACGCGCTGTCGAGGCGTGCCTCGACCAGGACTCCGGGGAGCACGGCGCGCAGGTGCGCGATACAGGCCACGATGAAGGCCTGCGCCCCAGTGGAATCGTGGACGTTGCCGGCGCGGTGGAGCAGATCAAAGACCTGGCCCGTCTGCGCGACCGTGCAGAAGAGCGGGTAGTAGCTCCGCGCGCCCTTCTTCTGCTTGTTGAAGCCGACGGCGGTGCCTTCCGCCGCCCGGCCGGTGCTTTGGACCGAGCCGTCGAAGTCGAGCGTGATGCGCCGGGGCGCCAGAACCCGCAGCCGCTCACACACCAGGTCGCGGCACAGCTGGCGCAGCTTGGCGACGCTGCGCGCATCGGCGCTGGCGAGCGCGCGACTCACGGTGGCGACATCGGGGAGGCGTGCGAGGCCGAGCACACGCTTGACCAAGGGATCATCACGATAGTAGCGGCTGTCGCGCAATTCGCGGTAGCCCACGAGCAAGTGGACCACGAGTAGCAAGACGACCACATGATGCCCGAAGACCGGGCTCAGCTGGAGGTGCGCGAAGCAGGTCCGCAGGCGCTCCTTGAGTCCCAGGTGCGTGAAGAGGCGCTGGAAGATGACCAGCCCCGCGAACGAGGTGAGGCGCTGATCAGCGAAGCGGAGGACGGGGATCGTGCGGGTTTTCCGATGGACGGTGGCTCTGCTATATTTCACGTGGGTGGTCTCCTTTGGTGATTGATATGATCGTGTTGCGCAAATGCGTTCTATCAATCGGGAGACCACCTTTCCACTTATATCGTCATCATAACTCCCAGCATCATGTGCTTACGCCCGCCGTGTCCACCCGCTGCGTGTTCCGGACCAAAGCGAACGGTGATTCCGGTCGAAACCGAACGCCGATTCCGGAGCAAACCGAACGCCGATTCCGGCGATGTCGAACGGCTGAGACGGCCGTCGCCGGGGCGGGGAGGATCTTGACCGACGCTGGGTAGCAGCGCGCCATCTCACCTCCAAGGAGGTGGGGGAGATGGCACGAGGAAGGCTACCCATGCGCAAGCTGAGAGAGATTCTTCGACTGCGGCTCGAGTGCGGGCTCTCGCTCGACGCGATCGCGCAGAGCACGAAGCTCGCCAAGAGCACGGTGAGCGGCTACGTCGGACGGGCGACGGTAGCGAAGCTCGCGTGGCCGCTCGCGCCCGCGCTTGATGACGACGCGGCGCTGACGGCGCTCTTATTTCCGGCCGAGCACCACCCGGTCGCGCAGCGTCCCGAGCCGGACTGGGCGGCCGTCCACCGTGAGCTGCGCCGCCCGCATGTGACGCGCCAGCTGCTTTGGCAAGAGTACCGCGAACAGGAGCCTGCCGGCCTGCACTACAGTCAGTTCTGCGAGCGGTACACGCGCTGGGCCGCACGCCTGCCGCTCACGATGCGCCAGGTCCATCGCGCCGGCGAGAAGCTGTTCGTCGATTTCAGCGGCGATGGGCTCCCGATCGTCGATCCCGAGACCGGCACGCGCCAGACGGCCACGCTCTTCGTCGCCGTCCTCGGGGCCTCGAGCTACACCTACGTCGAGCCGGTGCTGCACGAGGATCTCCCGACGTGGATCGGCTGTCACGTCCGGGCGTTGGAGTGGTTTGGCGGGCTCCCTGCGATCGTCGTCCCCGACAATCTTCGCAGCGGCGTGAAGACGCCGGATTACTACGATCCCGAGCTCAATCCGACGTACGCCGACCTCGCGCGCCATTACGGTCTCGCGATCGTGCCGGCGCGGCCCTACCATCCGCGCGATAAGGCCAAGGCCGAGGCCGGTGTGCTCGTGGCCGAGCGGTGGATCCTCGCCGTATTGCGCAATCACGTCTTCACCGCGCTCGCGGACCTCGCGGCTGCGATCGTGCCGCTGCGCGACCGCTTGAATGCCCGGCCGATGCGTCACCTCGGCGCGTCCCGCCGGGCGCTGTTCGAGACGCTCGACCGCCCCGCGCTCCGACCGTTGCCCCCCGCGGCCTACGAACTCGCCGAGTGGGCGCGTCCCAAGGTGAATATCGACTATCACGTCGCCTTCGCCGATCATTTCTACAGCGTCCCCTACCAATTGCGCGGCGAGGTCCTCGATCTCCGGGCGACCGCGACGACGATCGAGCTCTTCCAGGCCGGCCGGCGCGTCGCGAGCCATCTGCGCAGCACTGTCCGCTACGGGTACACGACCACGCCCGCGCACATGCCCGCGGCGCATCGCGCGCACGCCGCGTGGACCCCCTCGCGGCTGATCGCGTGGGCGCACACCGTCGGGCCCTGTACGGCCGCCTTCGTCACCGCGCTCCTGGAGGCGCGCCCCCACCCCGAGCAGGGCTACCGCGCCTGTCTCGGTCTCATGCGGTTGTGCCACCGCTATCCCGCGCCCCGGCTCGATCGCGCGTGTGCGCGGGCCCTCGCCCATCGCGCGCTGTCCTATCGCAGTGTCGTCGCGATCCTCCGCCACCAGCTCGATCGCGAGGAGCTCGACGCCCCGGCGCACTCGCTCCCGCTGCCGCCCCACCGCAACATTCGCGGGCCGCGCTACTACCACTGAGGCCCGGATCGGACCCATGCCGCGGTATCAACCGCCCGCCGTGCGTCGATCCTGGGGCATTCTCCGCCGCCGTTTTCCGCACACGACCCCGGCGCGACGCGTGCCGACACCGTCGCGCCCGAACCGGCAGCCACCGAGGCTGCCAGTAAGGAGACTCCGCATGCTCGTCGAACAGACCCTCGACACGCTCACGGTCCTGCAACTCCACGGGATGGTCGCCGCCTTCCGCCAGTGGCTCGCGCGCCCGCCGACCCAGGAGCCGCTCGCCCCCGCTGACTTGGTCGGCCTCCTCGCCGATGCCGAGCGCACGCTCCGCGACGCCCGCAAACTCACGCGGCGCTTGCAGCAGGCGAAATTCCGCCACCAAGCGTGTGTCGAGGACATCGACTACCACCACCCGCGCGGGCTCTCGAAGTCCTTGATGCTCGATCTCGCGACCTCGCGCTGGGTCGCCCAGCATCACACCGTGATTCTCACGGGCTCGACCGGCGTCGGCAAAAGCTTCCTGGCCTGTGCCCTCGGTCACAAGGCCTGCCGCGACGGGTACACCGTCGTCTACCGCCGCACCGCGCGGCTCTTCGACGAGCTCACGCAAGCACGCGCCGACGGGAGCTACTTGGCTATCCTGCAGCGCTTCGCCAAGACGCAGGTCCTGATCCTCGATGACTTCGCGCTCGAGCGTCTCGGCGCGCCCGACCGCCGCATGCTGCTCGACGTGCTCGAGGATCGCTACGGCATTGCCGCGACGATCGTTACCAGCCAACTCGATGCCGACGACTGGCATGCGGTGATCGGCGACGACACCGTCGCCGACTCCATCTGCGACCGCCTCGTCCACCAGGCGCACCGCATCCGGCTGACAGGCGAATCGATGCGCAAACCGCGGACGCCCTTGACCGAGGAGACGAAACCCATCAACTAGAACCACCCAGCGTCGCTTCGCTCCGCAGGTGTTCGGTTTGGCCGGAACGGCCGTTCGGTTTCACGCCGGAACACCCGTTCGAAATCACCGGAATACGCACACCCGCCGCTGGATCGCACCTGTGGTGACGTCCATCCGGCACGCGCAACCCTCTCTCAAGAGGCCGCCCACCAGGCACTTCCACCGCGACATGGGCCCCTTTTCTGCAACTGGAGGGTTTAGCGTGCCTGAGATGCCTCAGAACGACACAAGGCCAATGAGGTGCGATGCCGACAGTCTTCAGGGTAGGGTCGTATCGATTCTTCTTTTACGCGAGCGACCGAGCGGAGCCGATCCATGTGCACATCGAGGGCAGCGGAGCATCCGCGAAGTTCTGGCTCGATCCGGTTCGTTTGCAGAGCAGTCGCGGACTCGCGCCGCATGAGCTATCGCGGTTGCATCGGCTCGTCGTCGAGCGTCGGGAGCACCTGGTGAGGGCCTGGAATGCGTATTTCAAAAGCTGAGAGATCACACGCCGCTGTCACCCGCGTGAGCATCGCGGAGGACGTCCTCGTTGTCGATCTGAGTGACGGCCGGACAGTGGCGGCGCCACTCGCGTGGTATCCGCGTCTCTTACATGGAAATGCACGCGAGCGCCGAAATTGGCGTCCTATCGGTCAGGGCGAAGGCATTCACTGGCCTGATCTGGACGAAGACATCAGCGTGGAAGGGCTCCTCGAGGGGCGACCGTCGGCTGAGAGCCAGACATCCTTGAAGAAGTGGCTTTCGGCTCGCTCTCGGGTGCACGCTAACCGGCGCATGCAGCCGACGGCGCGCAAGGCGCGCCGCGGCTGATCCGCTTCGCGTTGGACGGCACTGAGAGGCTTGTGAACGATTTCCAGTTCGCGCAACTGTGCAGCCTCTACGAGGATGACCTCGGGTTGCCGGCGAACCCCATCTGTGTTCGCGAATGTGATGCGCGGTTCAAGCGCCCACTCTCGGCGTGGCACATTAGCGCCGCCTTCGCGTCGGCACATCCGAGAGTCCTCTTCGTCGGAAAGCCTCATCGCGGCACCCCCGGGACCGTTCGACCATCCGGCGTGATCGATCCACGGCCGTGGTTGGCGACGGATCATCGATACCGTTCCTGGCCGTACTGGGGCTACACGTCTGAAATCGCATCTCGGCTGTTCGGTTCCACGGAGCAAGGGTGGGAATCCATCGCACTCACAAACCTCGTCAAGTGCACCAATGTCGACGGCGATTTTCCAGGCGCGTCCTCGTCTGATCTGACGAGCCGAACCATGGCGGAATGTTGCGTCACGAAGCTCAACCGCATCCGCAATGGCCTCCCGTTGCTGGTGGTGCTTGGGTGTTGGCGCACCGACACTACCACAACGAGAGGCCTGTTTCTTTATGTGCCGCACGCTGCGACGGTAAAGTTTTGTCTCATCAAGGCTAACAACACGTTCGACCGGACCGCTCGCATTCGCTCGCCGCGGCCGGTCAACGTGAGCGTTATTTATTATCCAGTCACGACCGGTAGCCGACGCGCGTTGACATCGTGGCGCTGACGAAGAAGCAACGGGAATTGACTGAACGTGTGGAACACCTCCTCGATGTCCTACGCGACTTTGGCGCACGGCCAAGTTCAAGGCGTTCAACTACCATATTCTCGAGCGCTTATACTTGGTGCAGAAGGCGGACTTCGCTCACTCCTTCTTCCCGGAGAACCGTAGGGTCAAGCCGCGCTGGAAAGGCGCTGACATCTTCTCCAAGGATGGCTTCGATCATTTATGGGATGAAACGGGGGAGGTGTCGGATTTCTTCGTCGAGCGGATGAGTCGCCTCAACCGACACCACGGAGACAGGAATGCTGGATAACAAGCAGTCGGAGCGGACGGGCTCGTGCGCTGGAAGCTACGTTCGGGATCTGGATGCAGCCCGCCGCTCAACTGCCGATCGTTGGGCGGAAGGTCGGAGGCGCGACTGTGCTGTGGCTGAGGCTCGGAGGGCCGGCCGATGAGAACGTTCAGGTTCGTCGTAGAGCGCGATCGCGAAACCGCGGTCCTGGTGGGATACGTCCCCGGGTGGCCGGGTGCGCACACGCAGGGCACCAACATCGATGAGCTGCAAGAGAATCTCCGAGAGGTGATCGAGATGCTGCTCGAGGACGGCGAGCCCACTCTCGAATCTGAGTTCGTCGATGTGCGGACCATCCAGGTCGCCTGACCGTGGGCAATGTTCCGGTTCTCAAGCCTCGGGACGTTGTCGCGCTTCTGATCGCCCACGGCTTCTCGGAGCAGCGCGGTTCGCACAAGCAGTTCCGGCATGCGGACGGTCGCACGACGACGGTCCCGTTCCACGCCGGAAGGGATATCTCGCCGACGCTTCTTCGCAAGATCTCGCGAGACATTCGTCGCACCGTCGAAGAGTTCCTCGCTCTTCGATAACCCGAGCCGCCCAATCCGCGGCTGCAGCGGACCGCAGCCAGTGATGATGTGGGCGTCTCGGCTCGAAGCGCACCTAGTGACCTCGTCGTTCTCGACGAGGGCGAGGGCCCGGTATCCGAGAGTCACGCGCACGGAGTAGACCGGTTGTCGGTCGTGGACCTTCTTGAACTGAAGGCTGGGGTGCGTGGGTTGTCGCGGAAGAGTCGGTAGGCTTTGCGACCCGCGTCTCGGGGAACCCGCTAACACGCCGCTTCACCGCCCTCAGCGTCCGCGCTAGGCGCCCCAGGTGATCGCGAGCCAGAGGTCGTCGAACGCGGCGTCCCCGAAGAAGAGCTTCACGTCGCCGGTCGGTCTTGCGGGCGCCGCGATCTTGTCGAGCTTGCCCATCAGGAGGTTGCTGGCGGCGTCCTTGACCAGGGTGTCCTTGTTGGCGGGGCCGCCTTGGTCGTCGACCTTGTCGAAGACGTCGACGGTCGCCGGGATCGGCGTCGCGGCGCTGCGTGCGATGACGTCGACGCGTTTGACGACGTTCAGCCGGCCGCGACTCCAGTACGGATAGTGCTCGTCGCGTAGCGTGAGCGCGAGCTCGTGGCGCGGCGCCTCGGTCGGCGCCTTCAGCTTCGCCCATGCGCCGGGGAAGTCGTGCCGGATCGAGAACAGCCGGATGGATCCGGCGGCCTCGGCGTCGACGATGCGCGCCGTCACGTCGTCGAGCGCGCGGTTGCGGAGCAACGCGCCGCCGCCGCGCGCGGTGTAGCGGAGGTGCAGGATGACGTCGCTGATCGTGTCGTAGTCGAAGGCGCACGGGTCGCCCTTGCTGGGGTTCGCGGGCAGCTCGATCTGCCATTCGCTGATCACGCCCGAGCCCTCGAACGGCAAGTAGCGCTCGTCGCGGAGATTAGTCTCGAACAGGCCGCTGTCGTTCTGCGCCGTGCTGGTCACGATCGACTGGAGGCTCCCGAAGTAGTCGTCGAAGCGATCGTCGTCGGCGTCGTCGCGCCCGTACGTCCCGTCGCGGAGCGCCGGGCTCTTCCGAATGCTGCTCTTCAGAAGCGTCAGCGTGCAGTTGACGCTCGAATAGGGGCCGGTGACGCACGGGATGCTCACCGCGACCGTCTTGATCCGCCGGAAGTAGTGGCCCGGCCCGTCGAGGTCGAGCAGCTCCTCGGGCACGCGCACGGAGCAGCGCCCGGTCGCGCGCAGCTGGAGCAGCGCCAGCGGGTCGACCTGCATCAAGCTGACGTGCTTCGTGAGCTCGTACTCGCGTTGATTGAGCTCGTGATACGCCAGCTCCATCTGCTTCAAGTCGAGGCTGAGGCGCTCGCCGGCGAGCAAACCTTCCTTGCCGGCGAGGTAGGCGTACTGCACGTAGCTGAGGTCGGGGTTACCGAGCTCGTGCTGGAGCGCGCGCTCCGCCTTCTTGGCGACGTCGAACGCGAACTGGAAGCATTGCGCGTAGAGACCGCGCACCTCGCGCTTCATCCAGCCGTACAACGCCTTGTTCGTCCGTTTGCCCGTCTTCTCCGTTCCGTCCTCGTTCAAGAAGCGCTCGATCTCCTCGGCGTGCTTCATCTGCCGGCGGTGGCTCTCGAGCTCGAGCTCGGCGACGGCCTCGCGGATCTGCGCCGCGCGCAGCTGCTTGAAGATCTGCGTGATCTCGGCGGCGGCGAGGTTGCTTTGGAACGTCCAGTCCTGCTCGCGGCGCGCATAGCCGCCGATCCTGCCGGTGTTCGCCGACTCGTAGGTCTTTCTCTCGGCGTCGGTCTTGTCGAAGCTCGACAAGAAGCTGAACAGCGCGGCGACGTTCGCGCCGCCGAAGCTGATCGACGCCCCGACGCCCATCGGCGCGATCCGCGTCCCGAACTTCGGTATCAGCGCGAGAAACCCGGCGACCTTGTCGAGGTCGGCGGCCGACTGCTGCTTGCCGCGCGCCTCGGCGAGCCGCGCCATCTCCTGCGCCTCGTGGCTGCTGATGAGCTTGCCGCCGCTCGCGCCGAGATCTTGCGCGATGTCGACGGCGATGTCGCGCGGCCCGAGCTCCGGCTCCTTCATCGCGAAGCTCATCTTGTCGAAGCTCGGTCGATCGAGCGCGTCGAGGTCCGGCACCGCGTTGGCGATCTCGTCGGGTTTCCGGCCGAGCTGGAGCTCGTAGTAGGCGTAGCGCTGCTTTGCGATCTCGAGCGACTTGAGCAGCGCCTCGCGCGATTTGATCGCCTCCTGGAGCTGCCCGTATCTCACGTGCTCGACGATCTCCAAGATCGCGCGCTCGTGGCGCGCCCGCAGGATCGCGAGCGCCTCGCCGTCCTCCTTCTCCATCGCGGCGAGCAGGCTCGCGCCGAGCGCCTTCACCTCCTGGCAGATCTCCGCGGCCTTCTGGACCAGCAGCTGGAACCGCACCAGCGGCAACGGCTGATTGAGCCCGTTGACGACCGCGCCCACGTCGAGCCCGGCGGCGGTCGCGCGCGCGAGCATCGCCGGGTCGATCGGCGGCTCGAAGAGCGCGAGCTGACGGAACGTGCCCTGGATGTTGAGGCTGTTGCGGATCTTGAACAGCCGGTCCGCGACCGTGTCCCAGTAGCCGAGCAGCGTGTCGTTGCGCGGCACCCGGAAGTAGAGCGCCTTGCCGATGCTGCGCAGGGTCGCGAGCCGGGCGCCGTCGCCGCCGCCGTCGCTTGGGAACGGCGCGACGTCGAAGCCGACGTCGGCCTCGACCTGGCGCACCACCATACCGAACTGCTCGAGGTCGTTGCGCAGGTTGTCGTAGGTCTGCGGTGCGTACGGCGCCCTTGGTCGGCACCGGCAACGGTCGCGGTCCGAGGATGTTGGCGGCGAGGACGTACAGCATGAGCGCCTCGTCGACCGCCTCGCCGGTGTCCTGGCGGAAGAGCGAGTCGCCCCACGCGATCAGGTTGTCGAGGTACGCCATCACCGTCTTGTACATGTACGACTGGTGGCGGTAGCGGGCGATCAGGTGCGGCCGGAACGGGTTGTCCTTCCAGGCCTCGATGCTGCGCAGGGTCTCGTTCCGCAGCTTCGGATCCGCGTTGGTCGCGAGGTTGACGAGGATGTCCTCGACCTTCTTCACCTCGGTCGACTGGAACGGACGCACCTTCCAGAACCGCTCCGGCGTGGGTCCGTCGCTGTCGTCGGTCGGATCGAAGACGTAGTGGAACCAGCGCTGCGCCTCGGCGAAGCGCTGGTTCTTGCTGAGGTGAATCGCGATCGTGAGCGGCACGTGGAAGAAGAGCTCCCAGTTGTACGCCGCGTAGGCGCCGCTCGAGGTGAAGTCGAGGTCGTTCACCGGATACGGGCGCTGCACGAGATACGTGGGCGCGTAGCGCCCCTGGAAGCCGTCGCTCCAGAGCCGCGGTCGCGGCAGGCTGCGGACGAGCGTGAGCCGGCCGCCGCTCGCGATCGTCGCGGTCGCGCCGGCGAGCAGCGTCACCGCGGTCGTTGCCGGAATCGTCGCGGCCGTGTCGTGGAGTCGCACCTGCGCCGCCGCGCCGAGCGTCGCCTTGGTGTCGCGGCCGAGGGTCGCCGGCGTGTCCTGCGTCGCGACGAACGCGGTGTCCTTCGGCGGCGTGTGCGTCATGCCCGCGATCAACGTCGCGTCGGCGCCGTCGACGAGCGTGGCCGCGACGTCGTTCTCGAGCTTGAACTGTATCCCGGCCTGCATCGCGATCGCGTGGCCGTCGGCCGACGTCAGCTGCGTATCGGCGAGCAGCACGACGCGGGAACCGGCCGCGATCGTCGCGGCGGTGTTCGCGTCGGCGACGACGTCGACGCTGCCCGGGATCGACGTGTCCTCCGCGACGTACTCCGTGTCGGCCCGCTGCAAGCCCGCGGTCGAGCCGCGAAGCAGGCGGCGCACCAGCTCGTCGACGTACGGATGGAAATGCGGGGTGAACAGGTAGCTGACGTCGCGCTCCTGGACGACGAAGTGCTTGAGCTCCTTCGTTTCCGTCGTCGTGGTCGTGACGCGCGGCTGCGGCGGACCGTAGATGATCTCCTTGTCGAGATAGCCGTGGAACGCCTGTATCTGCGGTCCCTTCGACAGCGCTCCGCTCATGATCGACCCCCGATTCCCGCGACCCGAGCCGCGAGCCCGGCGCGGCCGACGTTGGTGAGATTCCCTGCCAGCACCGCGTTCAAGCCGCCGGCGCCGACGACGTTCAATCCGGTCGTGGCCGTGGCGAGACCGGCGCGCTCGAGCGCATCCGGCTGCGTCGCGACGACCGCTCCGCCCGCGGCGACGGCACTCCCCGCGGCGACCGCGACCGCAGTCATGGAGTCGGGCGCGGCACGGGTCAGCTCGTGCGCCGGCACGATCGCGACCTCGGCACGTCCGCGCGGCGCCACCACGCCGCCGTCGAAGAGCAGGCCGGTCCGCGGATTCGCGAGCCAGTCGTTCTTGGGATCGAGGGCGACGAGCGATCTCGGATCGATCCGGAAGTCCGGCACGGGGTCCCCGGGGCCGAACGGGCCGCCGGCATCGACGATCAGCTCCTTCGGCGGGATCACGGGCGCGACCTCGAGGTCCTTCCACCACGACGGGTCGTCCCAATCGACCTCGGTCGTGGTCGTGCGCGTGACCCACTCCTGCCAATCCTCGACCGTCCGCTCGGCGACGTCGGGCTCGACGAAGAACGTCTGCATCGGGTCCTGGTAGAAGAACGGCTGCATCAGGGACGCGATCTCGGGCAGGCCGCGCTCGATCGCCGCGGCGACGGCTGCCGGATCGCTCGCGTCCTTGCCGACGTCCGCCGGCGCGCCGAGCGAGATCGCGTCGTCGCACGGCAGCAGCGTGTACGCGCCGCCGGCGCCGAGGATGTGCGCGTCGACCTGAGTCGGTACGGCGTCCTTGCCGTCCTCGGTGGTCACGCGCTCGCTGAACCTGACCGTGAGCGGGTTCGTACCGGCGTAGCGTGTCGCGGTAGCCGTTTTCGCGGTGTACGGATTCGGCGGCGCCACGCCCGCATCCCGAAGCTCGGGAAGGGCGTTCCGGCCGGCGAGGTAGAACGCCTTCGCGATCGTGCCGCCGAGATGGATGAAGACGCCGCCCTCTTCCCCCGCCTCGACCGGCTCCCGCGCCGCGTCCGCTGCGGGATCGTCGGTTGCCTGCGACCGCTCCTTCGAGACGTGGATGAAGACCGAGCTCGCATCGAAGCTCTTGTCGACGAGGAACGTCGGCGCGGCCGCGCCGCCGGATTCGCGCGTGCTCCATGCGCCGTGCACGTACTCGCTCCAATGGAGCTCGACCTGCACCTTCTTCTTTGCGCGGATCACGTCGAGGTCGGTCGCGATCTGCGCCGGCGTCAGCGTCCCGAGCGGCGTGCCTCCGGTCGAGGTGCCGACCGCGGCGTTCTCGTCCGGCTTCTCGAGGAACGTCACCCAGAACAGGTAGAGCCGGTCGCGCCACACGACCGGCGCAAGGTGATTGCCCTGGATCTCGGCCGTCACGGGCTCCCACGGCGTCCACATCTCGTGCGCGTACCGCCGGTAGAAGTACTTCGGCGGGTCGCTGAACGTGCGGCCGATCACGTGGAGCGTGTTCTGCGCGGGGTCGGCGCGGTCCTCGAGGTGCATCGCGACGACGTCCAGCCGCGCCAGCTCCTCGAGCTTCTTCAGATACGCGAGCATCGCGTCCTCGACGAGATCGTCGGAGACGTCGCCTTGGAACAAGCTGCCCTCGAGCTCGGTGTAGAGATGCGTCTTGTCGTCGCGGAACTCCGGCTCGAGCCAGTTCTCCGGGAACAGGAAGATCTTCCGGTTCGCTTCCCAGACCCGGTAGCGCTTCATCCATTCCCATTGCTTGGCGAGGATCGTCGACGGGTGGACCTGCGGCTCGAGATTGAGCAGGCAGCGCTGGATGAAGAGCTGCACCGAGCCGATCGCGAGCCGAATGCGCGACGTCTGCACCACCGGCTCCATCCCGGGATCGATCAAGAAGTACTCGTAGAGCTGCTCGAGCCGGGCGAAGCCGCGCTCGTCGAGGATGAGCGCGACCAGAGCGTCACGCTGGCGCTGCCGCAGCCGATCGAAGATCGGCCGCGCGACGTGCTGCCAGGCGTCGGGCGCGAAGCGCGCCTTCAGCGTCTTGATCAGATCGCGCGCGCGCTCGAAGCGGGCGTCGAAATCGGCGGCGGCGGACACGATGCTCGTCAACGCGACGATCGACGCGGTCGGAACGCCGAAGCGCTCGACGATCTGCAACGCCTCCCAGAGCCGTTGCACCGCGCGCTCGTCGCGGAACGCGGGCGTCGCGAAGAGCGCCCGCGCGGTCCCCTTCACGGTCGCGGGATCGCGCCGCGTGATCTGCGCGAGCAGCCCGTAGACGTCGTCGATCGCCTCGGTCTCGAAGACCGCGATGAGATCGTCGGTGCCGCCGGCGACCTCGCGCTTCAGCCGTGCGTACGCGGCCAACCGGAGGAACTGCCCGAACAGGGCCCGCGCCGCCGCGTCGTCGCCGGCGCTCTCGTCGGTCGGCAGCTTCGTGAGGTCGACGTCGGCGAAGTCGGCTCGGTGCGTGAGCACGTAGCGCAGCTCACGCTCGTCGAGCCCGAGGCCCTGCACGAGCTGCAACGTCTTCGTCAGCAAGAGCAGCGCCCGGCGTGCGCGCTCGATCGCCGCGTCGGGAGAGAGCGTCGAGCGCGAGAGCGGGCCCCTCGGCAACGACTCGCTCTGTACGACGAGGCGCGCGTCGCCGCCGTTCAGCCGGCTGAGCGCGAGCGCGAACCGATACGGCACGCCGGCGTCGAGATCGATGTAGTCGCTGAGCTCGGCCCCGTCGGCGCCGCCGTCGCCCGCCAGGAGCCGCCGATCCGCGAGGTGCTCGAACGTGAGCTCGGCCTCGATCTGCTTGCCGAGCACGACGCCGAATCGGTACGGACCCGGCGCCGCGACCTCGAGCCAGCCCTCGTAGCGCGCGACGGCCGCGCCCGCGGCGATCCGCGCGCCGGCGCCGTCGGTGAGCGTCGTGTCCGCATCCGCGACGCGCACCGTCGTCGGGCTCGCCCCGTCGGGCGACGCGGAGAACGTCGCGGTGAGGCCGAGCTCGCCGGCCGCGGTGAGCGCGTCGAGGAGCGCGGTCGTCGCGGGCGCGGGCTCGCCGAGGAGCCGCGTGTCGGTCACGAGGCTCTCGACGAGCGCCGGGTCGGCGGCCGTTTGCGCGACGAGCGTCTCGACGATCAGCCGGCGGATCAGCCGCTCCTGGAGAAACGGCAAGAAAGCCTGCGCGAGCCGCGCCCGTTGGTCGCGGATCCGTTGCTGCTCCTGCGTCGGGGTCGATCCCGCCGGCGGCGGCGCGAACAGCAGCGCGAAATCCGCCTCGTCGAGGAAGCCGCCCGCCGGCTGCGCGTCCGCGGGTCGCTTCTGCAGATGGGTGTCGAAGAACGCCTTCGCCGCGGCCTCGACCTGGTCGAGCAGGTCCGCGAGCACCGGCGACGCGACGTGCGGCGCCGGCGGAACCGGCTTCGGCAGCCGGTCGTTCAACGCGGTCTTCTCGTCGGCGAGCAGCACGCCGCGGAACGTGAGCGTCTGCCGGCGCAGCGTTTCGTCGTAGGAGATCGCGCGGATCGACGGCTCGCCTGCGAGCGCCGTCGCCACCAGTCGGTCCGCGGGCGCGACGTCGCGCGTGCTCGCGACCGTGAACTCGGCGGTGCCGTTCAGCATCGCGAGAAAGCGCTCGACGACGTCGGCCGGCAACACGAGACCGAGCTTCTGGCGCAGCGTGTCCTCGCCGAGCGCGCTCGGGTCGGCCGGCACGGCGTGCTCGGAACGAATCGCGCGGATGCCGTCGCCGAGCGTCTTCAGGAACGCGCGTGTGCCGGCGTCGTCCGCACGGTGGCGCCCGACCGCGTCCTCGACGTGGTGGCGCAGCAGGTAGTCCACGTCGTCGATGGCGAGGCCCGTCGCCTTCACCTCGGTCGCGACGTCGATGAAGCGCAGCGTCTGGGTGAACGGACGGTCGTCGGCGAGCGTCGCCAGCGGATCGGGCGCGACCGCCGCGAACGGGTCGACGCCGGCGAGACGCGCCAGCGCGATGACCTCGCGGACCGAGAGCTTCAGCGCCTTCGCGAGCGCGCCGTGACGGTAGAGCAGCGACACGTTGGCAATCGACAGCTCCGCGTCCTCCGGCGACGTGCCGGCGGCGGCGAGGACGCGTGCGATCTCGTCCGCCGTGAGCCCGAGCGCGCTCTGCAACGTCGCCATGTGGCCCGCGACGCGCGTGAAGCGCCGCGCCTCGAGCTGCACGGCGTCCAGCAGCGCGGACAGCACCGGCGACGCGGAGCGCGCGCTCAGGGCGGTCTCGTCGGCGTCCGTGAGGATGCCCTGATACGTGAGCCGTTGGACCTCTTGAAGCGGGTCGTAGACGAGCGTCAGCTTCGGCTCCGCCGCGAACGGCGCGGGGTCGATTTGGTCGGCGGCCTTCACGCCGTCGCGCTGCACCGCGTACGTGCGCGATCGTGCCAGCGCCTCGAGACCGGACGCGGAGAGGTAGCTCCCGAGCGGATCGTCGAACACGTCGTCGGTCCGGAGGACGCTCGCGGCCAGGAACAGCCGGGCGTAGGGCGACTGTTTCCCCGTCGTCGCGAGGTCCGACCACAACGTCGCCAGTGCGGCGCGCCCGTCCTTCCCGACGTGCAGGCGCTCGCTCAGCGTCGCGAGGTGCGCGATCCCGATCAGCGCGCTCGCGAGCGGCGACTGCGCGAGGTGAGCCGCGTCGAACGGCGCATTTTTCGGGATCAACGCTTGCAGCGCGCGATCGGTCTCCTCGATCGTCCAGCCGAGCTTGCGCCACGAGCGCACGAAGAGATTGATCTTCAGCAACAGGATCGGGTCCGCCGCCTTGCCGCCGGCGTAGCGCAGCGTCGTCGCGTCGAAGTCGCAGCCGGTGTCGGGGTCCGCGAGCACCACCACGTCGTCGAACGTCTGGTCCTGGAGCGCTTGCGTGACCCGCGCCTTGGCGTCGAAGCCGTGGGCGCGAAACGTCGCGCTCAGCTGATCGAGACGTTGCTCGAACGCCTGCACCTCGCCGAGCCGCTCCCAGTCGGCCTTCTTCAGGGCGTCGAAGCGCACCTGATCGGCGGCGGAAAGCGTGTCACGAGCCTTCCCGAGCAGATCGCGGTTGGCGGCGAAGAACGGCCGGCTCGCGCCGTACGCGAGCACGTCGCGGACGTCGACGCCGAGCTTGTGGAGCACGGCGAGGTCCGCGAGCTTCGGGTTCACGAACCACGTCTGGACGATCTCGACGAGCTCCTTGTACGTCACGGCGAGACGGCGCGAGAGCGCCTTCGCGGAGTTCAGGTCGATGCGCTGGCCGGCGTCGTCTTGCGCGACCGTGGTCGCGTCCGCCGCGCTCGCGAAGCCGTAGAGCTCGTGCCACTTGGACAGCGGGTCGGGATCGACGAAGATCGCGTACTCCGCGGGAGACAGCCCCAGCGATTCGATGAAGACGCTCTTGCGATCGAACGGCTTGGCGGGCGCGAAGAGCTCGTCACCGGAACGGAAGGCCTCCAGCACACGCGCGAGCGGGGTGTCGAAGAAGTCGCAGACGCGACGCACGGTCTCGAGCGGCAGGTCGAACGGCAAGCCGATCGGGTACCGCGCGCCGGCGAGCTTCGCGTAGGCGCCGAGCGTCACGTTCTGCGGCTCGGCGAGCAGCTCGGCCGTCGTGACGTCGCCGGTATCGCGCGCCGCCTCCTTCGCGAGCTTCCCGTTCGCGACGTAGTACTCGAGGATCTCGTTGACGAGATCGATGTACGGCATCGCGGTCAGCGTGTTCTCGCAGGTGAGCGCGAGATGCGGCAGGTCCGGCCGGCGTTCGACGAGCGCGTCGTACGGCTTGAGATACCGCGCCGTGTAGGCTTCGCCGTGACCGTCCTCCCAGTGCCGCAGGAAATTGCCCCATACGCCGGAATCCGGATCGATGAACTGCAGCAGGTCGACGAGGTACGCCGCGGGGCTCAGGACCGACCGGCAGTGCTCGCATTCACAGTAATCGAGCGACCCGAACAGCGACTCCATCGTCGGGTAGTGCTTGATCAGCGCGTCCTTCACGCTCGCCTTCACCGGCGCGGGCGCGGCCATGCCGTAGACGGGCACGTCGCTGTCGAGCTGCTGCGCGATCGTGAAGAGGTTGTAGGTGACGCTGCTCACCTGCGCGGCCTTCCGGTAGACGAGCTCGGCCGTCTGCCGGGTCGTGAAGTGGCGACCGTGGCGCTCCATGAACACGTCGAACGGCAGCGCGGTCACGTCGTACGCCGACGTGAGACCGAGGCTCATCATCGTCGGTATCGCCTCGTGCGTCGGCGTGATCTGGTACACGCGCTGCAACGTCTTCAGGGTGTCGGTCGCGACGGCGGCGGCGTCATCGTCGATGCCGTCGACGAGATCGGGATGCGCGGCCGCGAACGACCCGACCGGGCTCGCGCCGAGCCTGAACCCCTTCGCCACCGCCTTCGTCAGCAGCGTCGTGGTCGCGGCGCGCGCGCTTCCGAGCTTGAACGCGTCGGCGTCGTCGTGCGCGACCATGTCGGCGACGACGTGGGTCGGGTAGCTCACGCGGACCTTGCGCGCCATGTCGCTCGCGTATGCGGCGAGCCTGTCCTCGGTCTTCTCGCCCGCGTATGCGGGCGGAATCATCGCCGCGAGCTTTTGCGCGTCGTCGCCGGCGAGCGTCTTGATCTCGGCGGTCCATCGTTCCGCGCGATGAAAGCCGCGGTCGACGAGCTCGACGGGATCGGCGATTCCGAGGCCCTGCTGCAGGCGCGCCGTCACCGCCGCGTTGTTGCCGGTGAGGAACGCGAGCTTGCCCTGCCGTTGCAGCGCCTGGATGTCGCTCGCCGGGACCCCCGCGTCGGCGGCGGCGGTCCACAACGCGGCCGCGTCGCCGCGATGGCTCACGAACACCGACGTGAACGCCTGCCGCCCGGCATCGCTCACCACCGCCGCGTCGAGCATCTCTCCATACGTCGTCTTGGAGCCCGGCACCGGCGTCGCGAGCCGCGTCTTCTCGACGAACGCCGCGAACTGCTTCGTCGCGGCCGAGATCTGCTCGTCCGTCAGGCCGACGATGCCGGCGTCGCGCACCTTCGCGAGCGCTCGCCCCGCGGCGTCGACGCTCACGCGCGCGAGCTGACCGGCCTCGGTCGGCAGCCCCGCGCGCACGAGGCCATAGAGCACGTCCTGCGAGAGGCCGGTCTGGCCGTCGCGGCCCAGCTTCGCGGCGGTCGCGGCGAGCGCGAGCACCCGGGCGTCCCAGCCGGTCGCGCGGTTCAAGACCGTGAGGTCCTGGCGGTCGGCGTTCTCGCGCGCGTCCGCGAGCTTCGCGACGTCGCCGACCTGCGCCGTCACGTCGGCGGCGAGCCGCGTGTACTCGGGCGCGAGCGGCTGGAGCGTCGACGGCGCGACCAGGTCGACGACCGCCGCGTCGCCGTCGGTGGCGACGTCGTGCAACGTTCGTGAGAGCGGGGTCTCGTTGCCGGCGGCGTCGACGGCTCGCACCTCGAGACCGGGCGCCGCGCCGTCGACGTCGTACTGGAGCGCGTACTGCCCGCCGTCTCGAGTCGTCGTCTCGGCGAGGAGCTTCTCGGCGCCGCCGAAGTCGCGGCGATAGAGACGGACCTTCAGCTGCTCGGCGGCGACGCCGTGCTGCAGGACGACGCGGCCTTCGATCTGGCGCGACGTCGCCGACACAAGTGGCGTGACGTCGACCGGCTGATCCGGCGGGACCGGCGGCGTCACGTCGATCGGCCGATCCGTCGGGACGGGCGGCGTGACGTCGATCGGCCGATCCGGCGACAGCTGCCCGAGCTCCCGCAAGAGCACGTTCATCGCGTTTGCGGTCGACTCGTCGACGATGCCGCTCGGGCTCAGCCGTCGCTCCTGCTGGAACGAGCTGACCAGCCGGCCGGTCGTCGCGCCGTAGAGCTGCTGCTCGCGCTCGAGCAGCAACGGCACGAGCACTCCCCGGCGATCGGCGCCCGGCAAGAGCACGTTGCGATCGAGGAAGAGCTGCACCGCGGTCTGCAAATCGCCGACGGCCGGACTCTTCATTCCCTGCGAGAGAGGAAACACGATTGGGTTCATGACGACGCTCCTGTCGAGGCGCAGTGCTCCGATCTCCGGCGCACGACGACCGCGACTAATGGGACGTGGATCACGGACGATCGACCAGCGACGGCGCGGACGGACGCGCCAACGGCCGCTCGGTGAAACGGAACCGCAGCGTGAACGAGCTCTCGGGCGCGAGCGTCGTCGTCCGTGTTTCCGGCCGGGTATCGATCTGTTGATAAAAATTGAACCGCGCTTCGGCACCCAATGACGCACGATAGGGGCCGATGTTGATTCGGAAGAAATTGAGATCGACGCCGACGCTCTCCTGTACACGAAACTGCCGCGGGTCCGGGAGGAACCGCGCATTGACGCCGCCCGTGACGGTCAGAGGGAGACCGTGCAAGTTGCCGCGCAGTTGTAGGGTCGGGAATAGGCCGAACCCGTTGTCGTTCGCACCGATCGTGGTCGAGTCGCGGAGCTGGAAGGCTCCTTGTTCCAGGTGGAGCCCGAGCGGCAGGATCGGCACGCGGCGGAGGCTGAATGTCGGCTCGGGGACGACGCTCGGCAACAGTCCGGCAATCGCCGAGACGCCGCCCCAGCGATTGGCGCCTGCCGCGGCCCCGGACCCCAACAGCACGGCGCCCCCGACGAGACCGACCTCACGCGGATGGTGCGTGACGAAATAAATGAGGTCGGACTTGAGCTGGAGGTGCTCGGCGAGCGTCACCGTGGCTAGGCGTGACAGACTCGGACCGATCTGGTCGCTGCCGACGACCGGATATCGCTCCGCGCGATACTCCGGCAGCAGGAAGCCGCCGCGGAGTCGAAAGTTGTTGGAGGAGTCGCCGAGCGCTCCGAACGCGTCGCGCACCAGCTGCTCGACCGTTCGGTCTCTCCCCTTCGGCTCCGGCCGCGGCGGGTCGAGCGGCGGCCCGCCGCTCTTCGCCTCCGCGGGCGGCAACAGCTTGCCGGTCGTCGGCGGATTCGGAGCCGGCTTGCCGTAGTCGCACGTCGACGTGTCGCGTTCGCTGCAGTCGGTCCCGTTCGGATCCGTGAACCGCACGGGGTTGTCGCGTCCGTAGACGTAGAGATTCAGCCCGTCGGCGATCCCGGTCGGGTCGCAGCTCACCCAGCGCGCGAGCCACGGCGCGTAGTAGCGCGCGCCGTGGTAGTAGAGACCGCTCTCCTCGTCGCGCTCCTTCCCCGTGTAGCGATGCCGTTTCGGCGTCTCGGTGAGGCGGCGGACCGCCTGGTACGACGTGCTGCCGAACGGCGTGTACTCCTCGTACGAGACGATCTGTGCCCGGTCGTCGAGCTCGAGCATCGCCGAGCCGAGGTGATTGCCGAGCTGGTAGCGAACGAGGCGCGCCGGCTCGTCCGGCTCGACGCCCTCGACGCGGGTCTCGACGAGCGCGATCCGCTGCTTGTCGTCGGTGACGTGCAGGGTCTGGCGCACGAGCGGCTGCGAGCCGTGACGCCGGTAGATCTCGAACCCGGCGAGGTACACCCGCTCGTCCTTGACGTTGCCGTTCGGCAGCTCCGTCACCTTGCGGACGCGCTGGCCGGTGGAGTCGTACACGTACCAGGTGCGCTCGCCCTCGCTCGCGAGCCCCGCGGCGTCGTCGGCGTTCACCGCTTGCCGCTGCGTCATGCGGAGCTGGTCTTTGAAATCGCGCTCGAGCACGCGCAGCTGCGGCATGCGCCGCATGCTGCCGTGGGCGTCGTAGCCGTCGCCGGCGGTGCTGTAGCTCTCGGTCGTGCCGCCGTACGTGACGGTGGTCAGGCGGTTGCCGTGCTTCCCGGCCTCGAGCCGACTGTCCTCGTCGTACGTGTAGGTCTTGGTCCACCCGGGATTGCCGGGGCTCGTGCCGTGGTGCTCCATCGAGCGCAGGTTCGCGGCGTCGTCGTACCGGTAGCGCTCGAGGTACGTCCCCATCGCGCGGCCGTCGTTCGCCGACCACGGGAGCCTCACGCGGGGCGCGTCGCCGTACGAGTGCGGGATCGGCGCGCCGCCGACCTGGCCGAGATGCTCGCGCCCGGAAGCCTCGAGGAGGCGGTAGACGGCGTCGTACACGTACTCCGCGCTCGGCTCGACGCGCGCATTCCTGAAAAAGATCTTCTGCTGGGCGTCGTCGCGGACGGCGGTGACGTTGCCGATCGGGTCGTAGGTGTAGTGCAGGCTCTGCAGCTGGCAGCCGGGCCAGTCCGCGAGCGGCGGCTGCGGGCAGTCGTCGGGGAACGCGACGCGATCGCGCTCGGTGCGGAGCGCGACCAGACGGAACGTCAGCGGATCGTACGCGTACCGGGTGACGACGCCGTTGCCGTAGTCGATGCGGACGCGCTGCCCCTTCGCGTCGTACTCGACGTCGGTGACGAACGGCGTCGCGACCGGCGGATCCACGTCTTGATGCGCGAGCGTCGCGTCGACGCGCTCCAGCAGACCGGCGGCGTTGTACGCGAGCCGGACGACGCTCGGGCCGCCGCCGCTCGCGCCGCCGCCGACCGGGGCGTCGGGCGCCGTCAGCTCGATTCGGCGATTGAGCGCGTCGTAGCGCGTCGCGCCGACGAGGACGTCGTCCTCGAGCGGCACCGTCTCCGACCATCGCAAGGTCGTGCTGTAGGAGCGGGCGAGCTGGCGGCTCGTGCGCGTCAGGTTGCCCTTGAAGTCGTACGCCTCGCTCGCCGCGACGCCCGCCTGATCGAAGACCTTGGCGATCTTGCCGCGGAGGTTCGCGTCCTTCGCCTTCGGCATCTCCTCGCCGTAGGCGATGCGGCCGACGAGCTGCTCGTCCGCGGCGCCCTCCTTCAGGAGCGACGACGTCGGCCGGCGGAGTCGGTCGTAGGCGGTGCGGAAGCGGCGCCCGAGGCTGTCCCAGGCATAGAGCGGCTTGCCGGCGACGTCGCTCAGGCTCCAGCGCTCGCCGGCGTCGATGCTCGATTGGTGGATGCGGTTCCCCGCGACGTCGTAGTCGTAGCGGACGACCACGCGATCGTCGGGGTCGACGATCGCGCGCTCGCGCCCCTGCACGTCGAAGAGGATCCGCGTGCGATACGACTCGACGACCGGCGCCGAGTCGTCCGGCGTGTCGCTGTACTTGAGCGCGTTCTGCGCGACCGTGAGGAAGCTCCGGCCGAGCGTGTCGGCGTGCGCGATCGTCGGCGTCGCGGCGTGAACGGCGGTCCGTTCCGCAGCGCGCCTTTCGGCCGCACGCGTCTCCTCGTCGGGCCACCGCTGACTCGCTTCCGCGGCATGCGCCGGGTCGGTTCGCAGGGCGCGCCACGTCGGGAGATACGAGGTCGCCGGCAGGCGCGAGGCGCCGGTCTCGGCGTCGACGAAGAACCCGCGGACGTGGTCGTCGAGCCGCGGATCGAGCGTGACGGTGTCGTTGACGTCCCAGGTCTCGTGCCGCCAGGGACCGAACACGACCTTCTCCCAGGTGTGGTTCGCGTGCAGCGTCGCGACGACGCGCTCGGCGGGATCGTAGAAGAGCACCGGGCTGACGCCGATGCGGACGTCACGCTCGAAGCGGTGCGTCTCGCTGAAGAACGGCTCGTACTGGCGGACGGGCTTCCCTTTGTTGTCGAAGATCGTCCAGCCGCTGCCGACCCAGCGCACGGTGGCGGCGGCGTCCGTCAGCTCGGGAGCGCCGCCCGCCCCGATCACGATCGCTCCCGCGCCGTCACGCCGCGGCACCGGACCGGGCTCCGCCGGGATCTTGCGGGCGATCTCGCGGCCGAAGCCGTCGGAGTACGAGAACCCGTGCTGCAGCCGCGGTCCCCCCGCGGGCGCCGGCTCGCTGTCGTGGGTCTCGCGCGCGATCGTGTAGACGACGGCCGGCTGCGGCCGCGGCTCGTGCTGCGTACGCTCGAACGCCGCGAGATCGTAGACCAGCCGAGTCGTCGCGTGAGCGAGGATCGCGAGCGGGTCCGTCGTCGGGTCGGCGAGGTGCGCGAGCGCGACGGCGTCCGTCAGGTCGGGATCGAAGCCGGCGAGCGAGTCGCCCTCGACCGGCGCCGGCGCGGTCTTCCCCATCACCGCGGTGCCGACGACCATGCCGAGGGCGTCGATCGCGACCGCCGTCCGGTTGCCGTTCGCGTCGGTGACGAGCCGCGGCTGGAGGACGCGGTAGTCGTTGCCGGGCGCGACCAGCGCGTCCGCGGCGTCGCGCTCGCCGACCGTGAGACGGCTCCCGAGCGCGTCACGCGCCTCGACCACGAGCAGCGCATAGTCGTCGTAGTCGACGACGGTCTCGGTGACGAACGGACCCGCGGGCGACGATTCCAGGTGGAACGGGTCGCGGTAGCGCCGCGGCACGAAGAACGAGCGGCGGGCGACGTCGAGCTCCTGCGCCGGCCCGTCGTCGGGCGCGGGCGAAAAGAAGACGCGTCCGGACGGCATCCACCACGCGCCGTCGCCGTCGAGGTCGACGTATCCGCCGCGCTCACCGCCGCCGCCCGCGAGCACGTCCGCAGGCGCGGGGAGCAGCGCGTCCGGCGGCGGCGCACCCGCCGGCCGAAGCGCGTCGAGCGGACGGCGATACACCGCATCGAGCAGGGTCGGCGTGAACGCGAGCTTGTAGCTCTCGCCGGCGAGCGCGAGCGACTGCACCGTGCCGAGCGGCAGCAGCGCGAGGCGATCACCCGCGGCGGCGCCGAGGTCGTCGGGGCGGTACAACGTCCGCACGTGCTCGACGAGCCGCAGGCGCGTGTGCGGAACGTCGCCGGCGGGCGACAGTCCGCCGGGCTCGTCGGCCGGGACCCAGTCGCGGCGCCAGTGCCATTGCTCGTAGGGAACCGTGCTCGTCGGCGGCGGCGCGACCGCGTCGAGCGGCGCGAGCGCCGCGGCGAGGTCGTGGAGCTCGCGCCATCCGAAGCGGGATGCGGTCGCCGGCGGCTTCACGACCTCGTAGGTGCGGGTTTCGACCGGAACGCCGACGCGCCGCCAATCCGGGACATCGTCGACGTTGGCGAACCGCGCGAGCGTCAGCGTGAGATGCGTCTCGCTCTGCTCCGGCAGCCGATCCGCGACCGGCGCCCGGGGATACGCGACGGTCATCGAGCGCAGGACGTTGCCGTACGCGTCGACGGCCAGCGTCAGCGCGTGCGCGATCCGCGGATCGGCGGGCTCGCGCTCGTAGTGGTAGGTGATGGTCTCGCGCGGATGCGTGAAGAACACCGCGTGGCGGTTGTCGCCGCGACGCTGCACGACCTCGATCCCGAAGCTCTGCTCGGTGACCGTGTAGGGATGGCCGTGCGGGTAGTCGGGCGTCGCGGTGCCGTCGAGCGCGTAGATCTCCTGCCGCAACATCGCGCCGCGGAGCGCGCGGCACGCCTCGCGCTCCTCGTCGATCGTGAGCGGCGGTCCGCCCGCGTCCTCCGGCAGCACGGTGTCGTCGAGCAGGCGCAGGCGCGCGGCGGCGTCGTCGTGCAGCGAGTCCGGGTCGCGGTAATACTCGCCGCGCCCGTGCGCATCGCCGAGCCCCGCGAAATAGTCCGAGACCCGATCGCGCCCGACGTAGACGCCGGTATGGAACCACGTCTTGGTGAGCACGGGCGGGACGTGCGACGCCGCGTCGACGTTGTCCGCGGGCAGCTCGCCGTCGGCCGTGAGCGCCGCGAACGACTCGGTATCGAGCTGCTCGACCAGTCCGAACCCGCGGAACTCCCTTTCCACGCCGTCGTAGTGACCGTGGTGATAGACGTACCGGGTGACGAACCGATTGCGGCTGATGCGATCGTACGTCGTCACCCGCTCGACCACGTGCACCGGGAACGGAAGTCTGCGTGATCCACGGCGTGCCGGCCGCTTCGTCACGCAAATAGAAGTGCGTGGACGACACGTAATCGATCTGCTTTTCGGCGCCGAGGTTATTGATGGTCCGTACGAGCAGGTGCGGCTTGATGCCACCCATCACATCGACGTAGCGCAGCGGCTCCCGTGCCGCGTCGGCGGCCGCCGACGACCACACGACGCACGCGGTCCCGGTGCCCAGCAGGTCGACGGTGGTGACGGCGGACACGTCGTCCACGGCCGGAAGAGAACGGAGGAGGCGGGGTCGGCTCCAGCGGTTTCCCGATTGATTGAAATAGAGCCGCACCCCGTCGCCGCCGAGGTAGACGACGTCCGTCGTTCCCGAGCCGTCGATGTCGGCGAGGCGGACGCGCGAGTCCGTCGAATTGATCCGGAGCGTCGAACCACGGCGCGTCGTCCATCGACACTTTCGCACCGAAGCGGCCGTATCCGAGGTTCGGCCAATAGCAGATCTCGCCGTTCCGAATGCGCACCAGGTCGCTGAGCCCGTCGCCCGACATGTCGGCGAGATGAATCGATTGCGTGCGGTCTCCGAGCAGCAGGCGCGGGCCGCGGTCCTCGTCGGCGGGCAGATAGACGTGCCGCGCCTCGCCGAACCCTTCCTCGCCCAGCGACGCGTGCCAGGTGAACACATCGTGCTCGGTGACGAGGATGTCCGCGTGGCCGTCGCCGTCGAGATCGACGAAGCGCAGATTCGGGTCGTCCCAGGCGACGTTCGGCAACCGCTCGAAGCTCCGGAACGGCTCCCAATCCTCCTCGCCGCGTTCGGAGAACCCCGGCGTCGGACCGCCGAACGCGACGACGTCGAGCTGCCCGTCGCCCGCGAGGTCGAGGAGCTGGTGACCGCCGGCGCCGAGCGTCGCGAGCGACGGCTTCCTCGCGACGGTCCGTGACGGGCCGAGGCGGCCGCCGCCGAGGTTCGATTTGTAGAACCACGCCTCAGCCTGCTCCGTGAGCACGCCCGCCACGCCCTCGCCGTCGAGGTCGACCCAGCGATACGCGGCGCCGTCGAGCCCGACGGGGAGGTTCTCGACGCTGTCGCCCGCGAGCGCGGCGAGCTCGTCGCGAATCGCCGCGGAGCTGTACTCGAGCTCGAGCGGCGGAAGCGACTTCTTGCGATACGTGAAGAATACGACGCCGTCGCGCTCGACTGGGTCGCGAGCCGCGTCACGGACGTATCCGGACTGCGTGACCGCACGGATGAACGACCCGAGCCGCGTGCTGCCGGCGTGCGCGAGCTCCTCGTCGACGTCGTGCGGGCGCGCGTAGTCGAGATCGCCGTAGTCGATCTCGGTGGCGCGTACCAAGCAGGGCGCCGGCGCGTGCAGGGTCGGGTCGACGATGCCGAGCTCGGCGAACCGGTGGAACGTCAGAATGCGGCGGCAGCGACGATGCGCGCGCACCTCGAATCCGGCGCGGTACGACGAGAACGGGTCCGGTCGCGCGGACCACGGGCGCGGCGCCGCGTGCGACGCGCGAACCGAGCGGTGCTGAGCGTCGGCGGCGACGGCGGGATCCGGGTCGAGCTCCTCGTAATGGCCCTCATCGTAGTCGAAGACGACCTCGAACAGCCATTCCGCGCGGCTCGGATCCGGGGGGAGGACACGCGACGTCCGATTGCCGTAGGTGATGCGCTTGACGTACCGATTCGCGCCCCGGCGGCGCCGCTGCTCGCTCGCGAGCGTGAGATCGACGCCGGCATCGTCTTCGGGCGCATACGTGTAAACGATGGCGTTTCCCTTGTCGTCGTAGCTCTCGCAAATCAGCCACGTGAATATTCTCGTCGGGTGCGCCGGGTCGGGATCGTCGGGGTCGACGATTCTCGAATCCTCCGTCCGCCCGTACACCGTGGTGACGTTGTCGCGCGTGATCGAGCGCCAATGAACGACCCCATGCGCCCGCTCCGTCCAGCGCTCGATCCGCACGAATGATCCTTCGGTACGCGGCCTATATCGATGAATGACGAACCCCGGCGCGGTGTCGGGATCCTCGAAGCGGCCGCCGTCCGACTTCAGCACCGGCACCAGGTCTTCCGTCGCCGACAGCAGATAAACGTCGGACTCCGCGGGGTCGTCGTATTGCGGTAGGCCTTTGTCGGTCTTCCGGGTTATGGCGGGGATCGACAACGTCCAGCCGAAGCCGAACGGGCCGTTGCCGGCGCCGGAGTCGTACGTGAGCGACAGCTCTGGACCGAATCCGGAACGGCCCGCGCTGACGGGGATCGGTATCGTCAGCGAGCCGGTGCCGGTCGCGGGATTGGTGGTGAATTTCTCGCCGATGCCACGGATCGCGCCGCCGCCTCTCGGCAGCGTGACGGCCGGGGCCGACACGCTCTTCCAAGCATCACGGCGACCGCTGGTGTCCCTTGGATTCGGCACGCGCTCTCGTCACATCACCAACGGCGCCGCGGCACGAACGGCACGAGAGCGACGTCGAGTTCTCGAATAGCCCGGAGCACGGCGCCGGGAATATAGGAGTCGCGATTTGGCAATCACAAGTTCATAGTGCCGTCGGGAGGCGCGCCCCGCGCGTCATCGTTTCCGAATGAGACACAAATTCGATGGAAGATGCGGCGTGCACGCGCGCTCCCGCGCCGATCACATCGACGATCGCGGCCTCGGACCATTCGGTCTCGCGCCGCTCCTGGACGATCCGGCGGTCGAGGACGTCGGGTCGGCGACGCCGCGCTACAGAATGCGCGTCCGATGGCCTTGCCAGTAGCGGTCCTTCAGGAGCCGCTTGTAGAGCTTGCCGGTCGGGTGGCGCGGCAGCTCGGCCTCGAAGTCGACCGAGCGCGGGCATTTGAAGGCGGCGAGATGCGCGCGGCAGAAATCGATCAGCTCCTGCGCGAGCGCCGGACCGGCGTCGGCCATGTCGACCGGCTGCACGACGGCCTTCACCTCCTCGCCGAACTCCTCGTTGGGCACGCCGAAGACGGCGACGTCCTGCACCTTCGGGTGCGTCACCAGGAGGTTCTCGGCCTCCTGCGGATAGATGTTGACGCCGCCCGAGATGATCATGTTGGCCTTGCGGTCGGTGAGGTAGAGGTAGCCCTCCTCGTCGAGGTAGCCGACGTCGCCGAGCGTCGACCAGCCGTTGGCGTTCCGGCTCTGCGCCGTCTTCGCGGGGTCCTTGTGGTACTCGAACGTCGTTGCCGCCCTCGAAGTAGATCGTGCCCGGCTCGCCGGGCGGGCAGCTCGTTGCCGTCGTCGTCGATGACGTGCGGCGTTCCGAGGATCGGCGCGGCCGACGGACCCCTTGTGCGCGAGCCACTCCGTCGGAGTCGATCGCGCACAGGCCGTTGCCCTCGGTGCCGCCGTAGTACTCGTAGATCACCGGTCCCCACCATTCGATCATCTGCTCCTTCACCGGGATCGGGCACGGCGCGGCGGCGTGGATCGCGACCTGGAGGCGACGAGAGGTCGTACTTGCGCGCGCGTCCTCGGGCGGCAGCTTCAGCATGCGGACGAACATCGTCGGCACGACCTGCGTGTGCGTGACGCGATGTCTCTCGACGAGGCGGAGGAACTCCTCGGCGTCGAAGTGCTCCATGATCACCGACGTGCCGCCCATCCGCTGCACGGTGAGGTTAAAGCGCAGCGGCGCCGCGTGATAGAGCGGCGCCGGCGACAGGTACACCGTGCTCTCGTCCATGCGATAGAGCGCCTTGACGAGGAGCAGGAGCGGGTTCGGCGAGCCGAGCGGCGCGCGTTGGAGGGCGAACTTCACGCCCTTCGGGCGGCCGGTCGTGCCCGAGGAGTAGAGCAGGTCGGCGCCTTCGAGCTCGTCGGCGATCGGCGCCGCCGGCTGTGCGGCGACCGCCGATTCCCACGGCTCGAAGCCGGGGATCGTCCCGTCGACCATGTAGCGCGCGCTCACGTTCGGCATCCGGTCGACGAGCCGCCCGGCGACGTCGCCCATCGCCTGCGACGTCACCAGCACCTTGGCGTCGCAGTCGTTCACGATGTACTCGACCTCGCCGACCGTCAGGCGCGAGCTGATCGCGGTGTAGTAGAGGCCGGAGCGCTGCGCCGCCCAGGCGATCTCGTAGTACCGCGGATGGTTCTCCATGAAGATCGCGATGCCGTCGCCGGGCGCGAGGCCGAGCGCGCGGAAGAGCTGCGCGCCGCGGTTCGACGCGTCGTCGAGCGCGCGGTACGTGACCGTCTCCCCCGTCGCGGCCATGACGTACGCGGCCTTGTCGGGGCTGGTTCTCGCGTGAGTGCCGGGATGCATGCGGACCTCCTCTGCGATCCGCAGCATTACCCGCTCGCCGTGCAGCCGCTCAAGCGACGGCGGGAGGATTGCCTTTGCGCGGATTCGCCCGTAACGGTGTCGGCGAATGCTTCGACGGTCATTGGAAGTGCCACGCTGTCGTTCGAAAAGGAGGCTGATCATGCTGTCCAAGGTCATCACGTCGGGCGTGCTGTCGCTCGCGATCGCGGTTCCCGGGATCGCGGCCGCGCACTGTGGCGCCGAGCACGCGTCCGGCGGGACCGCCGCGAAACACGAGAAGGCCTGCGCGGGCCACGGACGATCCTGCGCGCACCACGACGCGACCTGTGCGGCCCACGGCTCGCACAAAGGACCGGCGCCGCGCCATCACCACCACGCGAAGACGTCGAAGGCGTGGAAGACGGTGCAGAGCGATCCCTGCCTGTCCGCCGCGTACCGCCGCTTCGCGGCGAAGCACAAGGACGCCGGCCAGCGCCGCGAGTACGTCCAGCGGCTCGCGCGCGAAGGCTGCCCGCATCCGCGCCGGCGCGCCGCCGCAGAGGGCAAGCACCACAAGCGCGGTCGTACGCATCCCGGGCACGCGGCGGCTGAGCGCGGCGATCGCCAGCCGGTGACGCAGGCGCACTACGACGGCCATCCGCGTCGCGTCCACGAGCCGTACGCGCGCCGCGACGACCGCGGCGAGACGCCGCGCTACGCCGGTGACGATCGGGACTACCGGCCCGGCGCCGAGGACGACGACGACTCGGGCTACGAGATCCACTCGCCGCTCCTCGACATGTTCCGCCGTTAGCGACGGATGCCCGACACTCGCATGCCCGCCGTCGCGCTCGCGGCGGTGCCCGGCCGCCGGCGCGCGACGCTCGATCTCGCGCGTGAGATCGAGCGCCGCGACTTCAGCGGCATCTACTGCGCGAGCTTCGGCGACGGCCTCGGCCTCTGCGAGGCGCTCGCGCTCGTGACCGAGCGGATCCCGTTCGGCACCGCGATCGCGATCATCTACACCCGCCACGTCGCCGACTACGCGCAGACGGCGTCGCTCATCCACGAGCTCTCGGGCGGCCGCTTCCGGTTCGGCGTCGGCGTGAGCCACGTGCCGGTGCACGAGCGCCTCGGCGTCCGCGCCGGATCGCCGCTCGCCGACATGCGGCGCTTCGTCGACGACTGGCGCGCGGTGCCGCGCGCCGGCGAGCTGCCGCCGATCGTGCTCGCGGCCCTGCGCGACAAGATGGTCGCGCTCGCCGGCGAGGTCGGCGACGGCGTCGTCTTCGCGAACGCGGCGCGCTCGCACATGGCGCACTCGCTCGGCGTCCTGCCGGCTCCGCGGCGCGTCGACCCCGAGTTCTTCGTCGGCAACATGATCCCGACCTGCATCTCCGACGACGTCGCGCGCCGCTGCGGCGGTCAATCGCCGCACGCTCGCGGGCTACGTCGTCCTGCCGAACTACCGCAACTACTGGAAGGCGGCCGGATACGAGGAGGAGATGACGGCGGTCGAGAAGGCGCTCGCGGCGGGCGAGCGCGACAGGATTCCGCAGCTGCTCTCCGACCGCTGGCTCGCCGACACCACGCTCTTCGGGCCGGCGTCGACGGTGCGGGACGGCGTCGAGGCGTGGATCGACGCCGGCGTGCGCACGCCGATCCTCGTGCCGTCGTCGGCGGCGGGCAACCAGATGCGCGCCTTCGAAGAGCTCTTCGCGGCCTACGCATGAGCGACGGGAGGAGGGGCTGATGCTTCGCATGCTCGACGTCGGCACGTCGACGCTCGCGACGGTCTCGCGCTTCGTCTACGGCGAGGTCGCCGGCGCCGTCGGCCGCCGTCCCGACCTGCCGCTCGAGCTCTACGAGTTCGAGGCGAGCCCGTACTGCCGGAAAGTGCGCGAGGCGCTCACCGTCCTCGACCTCGAGGCGGTGATCTACCCGTGTCCCAAGGGCGGCACCGCGATTTCGCGAGGTGGTGAAGGAGCGCGGCGGCAAGTGCCAGTTCCCGTTTCTCGTCGATCCGAACATGCGCGTCGAGATCTACGAGTCGGACGAGATCGATCGCTACCTGTTCGAGACCTACGGCACCGGCTCCGTGCCGCTCCTGCTCTCGCTCGGCCTGCTGACGACGGCGACCGCCTTCACCGCGTCGGTGATCCGGCTCGGGCGCGGCATGCGCTACCGCCGCTCGCATCCGCCGGCGCTGCTCCTCGAGCTCTACAGCTACGAGGGCTGCCCGTTCTGCCGCATCGTCCGCGAGACCCTCTCCGAGCTCGAGCTCCCGTACCTGCTCCACAACGTCCCGCGCGGCGGCGCGCGCCGCGAGGCGCTCGTCGCGCTCGCCGGCAAGATGCAGGTGCCGTACCTCGTCGACCCCAACACCGAGGTCGCGATGTTCGAGTCGGCGGACATCGTCCGGTACCTGAACGAGACCTACGCCGCGCGCTGACGGCGATCGCGAGCCCGCTCTACGTCGGCGAGCGCCGACCGCGACGGGCGGCGCGGGCCCCGCGTGCTGGCGCCGCCCACAGCGCTCTGCCCACAGCGCTCACAGGTGACAGTTCAGCGCCTTCGGCTTGATCGTGCAGATCGCGTTCCGCATCCCGACCGTCCTCTCGAAGCGGGTGTCGAGGATCCTCCTCGACCCGCGGCGAACGGAGGAGCGCCCGAGTCGGTAGACCCGTTCAGGCACCGGCGTCAACGACAAAGTGACGATGCACCGCGGCGGCAGTCCCCGGCTACGACTTCTACTCGGGGGCGGCGCCGGCGGCTTCGGCGTGCCCGTTGAGCGGACTGGCCTGAGAGCCGAACCGAGAGTCTCTAGTCGTCGGGGTCGGCGACGAGCACATGCCACCCGTTTGCTCCGGGAAGCGCCTGAAACTGCGCCACTACGCGACAGCGTTCATAGGTCGAGCGCTACATAACCGCAGTTTGCCTTGTCGCGATGCGCCGCCGGGTTCTATAGTCCGCGTCTCATGTCGGCAGCCGCGACCTTCGGATGTCTGCTCGAGAGAGCGTCACGAACATGACCCGAGGCGCCGCAGGGAGTGCAATCGCGATGTCGATGCCCCGGCGATGGGCGAGGATCCATGTCCGCGACAGCTACGGGCGACCGAGTGGAAATCACTACTGTCCGGCTTACGGACCTTGTGCCGCAAGGGTTTCCGGTGCTCGGCGCGTCAGTGTGACGTGCCGCATGACATGTTGCCGGTCCGGCAGTGCGCGGCCCCAGGTGAATGATAGCTGTGCGGGTCGCTTGATGTCCTTGGGGGCGCGCCGAACGGGAATGTCCTTGGCAAGCAACGAACGAATGTCCACGCGATCAAACAGACTCACCTCGAGGCGCTTGGCAAGGGCATACAAGGTGAGTGGGGAGCGAGAAGAGAACTTCAGATACGAGAGCAGGAGATATGTCGTCATCGCCACGTAAATCTGGCTCATCACGGCGTTGGGGCTGGTGCCGAGAAACGTCTTGATGCGCAGATGCTGCTTGATCCATTTGAAGAACAACTCGACCTGCCAGCGCGCCCGATAGATCTCCGCAATCGTTTTCGTGCTCAACGCAAAAAGGTTCGTGAGGAAGAAGTAGCGATGGCCCGTAGCGGGATCGAGGTACCCGATGCGTCGCAGATCGATCGGGATGCTGTCCGCTTTACTGCCCGTAATCCGGATCGTCTGATCGGACGTGACCCCGGAAAGTGGCGGAGGATCCCGGCGTGCCACGACGCGGAAAGCCGCGCCCCGCTTGAGTCTGGTGACGAAGAACGCCTGCTGGAGGTGGAGCTGGTAAAACCAGGCGTAGTCGACGTACCCCCGGTCGAAGGCCACGATGCTGTCCGGTTCAAGGACGAGGTGTCGGGCCTGGTGGATGTCGTGCGTCGCGCCGGTGGTGACCCGCACGAAGGAGGGAATGTGGCCGTCGTGGTCGAGCAGGGCGTGGAGTTTGATCGCGCCCTTGGTGGTCCGGAACTTGGCCCACGGGAAGACGCTGAGGCACAGATCAATGACGCTGGCGTCGAAGGAATAGAGTTTATTGCGGAATCGGAACCGGTGTTCCGGGGCCTGGATCGCACACTGCTGATACAGCGTAATGAAGAGCGCCTCGTACATCTGATACGGGCGCGTCTCATTGGCATCGGCCAGGGTGGAGCGACACACCTCGCGCGTCGCAAAACAGTGATAGAGGAATACGCGCTTGGTCTCGAGCGCGAGCTCCAGATCACGCAGGCTGGTTTGCCGGCTCAGCTGCGCGTAGACGAGGCACGCAAACTGCGTCCAGCAGGAGAAGGAGCGGACGCGTTTGTCGCCCCCATGTGCCCGGGCGAGCTTTTCGAACTCGCCGCGCGGGACGAGGCTCAGAATCTGGCTCAGAACCGTGCGCGTCGCTGTCATCCGTGTGCCCCAAGGGTTTGCGGCGGCACACCTTCGCAGATCCGCGTCGCTTCCGCATTCGAGAGCAGGGGCGCGTCTTCAGTGGGGGCGAACAGTCCACGAATCCGGCCCGCTCAGAAACGATATCTCCCGCCCCGGGTACACCCCTCAACGCCGCTCCGCACAAGGGTTTCCCGCGTTGTCGGGATTTCTAAGCCGGACAGCAGTGACTGATTCCAGGTCGAGAGATTCACTTTCTCGCGACCCTCGCGCACATCACGCGCCACCAGCCACGAGATCGGAGCGATCCGACTGTACCAGGGCCAGACGGTCTCATTGGAGTGACAGTCGTAACATGCTCGCCGCAGGATTGAACGCACCTCCACAGTGGCAGGGACCTCCGTTTCAACCGGAGGGTTCGTCCGATCCACCGGCACAAGCTGAATCGCAACAAGCGCGATGATCAGCACAGCGATCGCCCACTTCGCGATGCGCCCAATGCGTTTCATGGCCGTCATCTTCTCTCTGCCGTAGTGTCGTCCGTCCAACGCTGGCGCTAACCGGCGCGCGCTTTCGCGCGCGTCCGTGTTGAGCGCGCAGTCAGACGTCGCCCGTGATGCACCGCATACGCATCGAGAAGTCGACGAATCATGCGCTGGTACTGCGTGTTATGTTTGCGTGCCTCGCTCTTGAAGAACTCAACGCTGCGTTTGCTCAACGCCAGGGTCACCTTGACGCCCTCCTCTCGAAAGACGAGATCCTCGGGTCGAGGAAGAAAGTCAGGAACGACCTTGAGGTGTCCGAGAGGTTCGTCGGTGTATTTGATTTTCGCGCTCATAGATCCGCTTGCCTTCTCGCCAGTAGCCGGCCCCGATGATTCGGATCACATCCTCGCGGTACGTGAAGCGAACCGTCAGGACTCCGCCGTCGACCTGCCCGAAGCAGTAGTGGCGTTTCTCCTTCGAGCTGTGGGATAGGTCTTCCGCGATCACACGCTTGGGATCCGCGAAGGCGAGCTGGGCCCTCACGAAGGAGATCCCATGCTTCCGCTGGTTCACGCGATCTTTGGTCGGCGCCCATTCGAAGCGTGCCTCCACTCGCGCAGACTAGCACCGGACGCGTCACAAAGCCATACGCCCGTATGGCGTGGTAACCAGACGCAAACGCGACGGCTAACGTGGGCCCATCAGCCGCCGGCGGAGCCGGTCGGCTGCACGGGTGGGTTCGGCGGCTAATCTGGCAGAGTGGCCCTACGTCCAGCCTTCTTCCAGCGCGGTTCGTACTTGTTGTCTGTGATTGCGCGAAACGCTTCGTATGCGTCATTGGCATCCGGGACTGTCGCAGCCGGTCTTGCCGCGAGCAACGTACCAAACCACGTTGCGAGCCTTTTGAACTCCAAATAGTCTTCGTGCTCCGATGCGCCATACGACACCGGAATGCCCTCTTCAATTCTCTCGCGAAGCACTTGAAAGGCTTGGCGGAGGTTACCGAGGTTGCATCGTGCGGCATCATCCAGGTTGCGTTCGGCGGCCACTTTCAGAAGTGCCGCCTCCATGCCGCCTTCCGCGCGGCTGGCACGGTCTAGTAGTTCGGATCTCGTCTTGCTGAACGCATCGGAGCCCGATGCCAATTTGTCAAGGGACCAGTTCCAAAGTCGCCAGACGGCGCGGAATTCCCCGTAGTGCGAATAAACCCGGCTTATTCACCGACTGACGACTGAACGGGTTGGGAGGCGGAGAAGAGGCGGAGATCATGACCGGATTGGTTGACGATGGCGACAGCGGGGAACGAGCGACTGCAGTGGGAGCGTGGAAAGGGCATGGAAGGAGCGCGCGGGGCACACCGGTGACCTCAGCGCGTCGACGCGCCGCGGGAATCACGGGTCGCAGGGCGCGGGGAAATTCTTCGTCAGGACGGCGTGTAGTGGAGGGCGTGGAGCCGTGTCCACAGCGTGCGCCAGAGCGCCGCCGAGCCTTCGCCGAGGACCAGCACGGCACGGCGGCCGTGCACGAGCACTCGGGCGGCGACCCGCAGGATCACCTCGCGGAATCGGCCGAGGCCCCAGCCGTGACCGGTGGCCTTCTCCAGGAGGACCCGCGCGGCGTGCACGAGGTTGTAGGCGAGCACGTTGAGGAGCAGCCGCACCTCGTTGTGGGCGAAGGAATCTCCCGCGACCAGCGTCGCCGCGAGCGGCCGGCCGCGGTAGTGGCGCTTCGCCCGGGGCGAACAGGAGAGCGCGGGATCGAGCACGCTCATGAGCTCGCCCATGTGCCCCTCGGCGGTGCCGCGCTGGCGATAGAGATCGAGCAGCGCGTGGCCGTCCTGGTCCTCGGGCGTCCAGCTCGTGACCAGCCAGAAGTGGTGCAGGAAGAACTCCTCGGCACGCTCCAGCACGACGAGCACGACCCGGCGCTCGCGTGACCACGGCTCGGCCCGGTAGGCGAGCTCGTAGCACCACGTCCGCGGCTCGGCGGGGGGCCGCCCCGGCGGGCGGCTGAGATACGGGGCGGCCAGACGGTCGAGCACCGCGTTATTGCGCAGCCGCGCCACGTACGGTGTCCCGCGCTGCTCGAGCGCCGCGAGCAGCCCCTCCTCGGGGAACCCGGCATCGATCCGTACGGCCGCCACCTGGCAGAGCTTCTGCTCCACCTCGGCGAGCAGCGGCAGGAGGAAGTCCGCCCCGCCCGCGGCGGTGTGCGCATTCCCGGCGCGCAGCTTCGCGTCGAGCAGATCCCCCGTCTCGCCGACGCTGGCGATCAGCGGATGGAAGATCCGGGTATGGTAGTGCCCATTGTATTCCGATCCCGGCTGCTGCCCCTCGACTTCGATCGGCAGCGAATCGAGGTCCACCGTCAGGTAGCGGAAGCGATGGCCGTGGCGTCCGACGCGGTGGCGTCGCGCGGCGAACTCCACGAGCGCGCGGCGTACGACCGCGCGATTGCCGTCGGCGCCGAGCATCCCCACGAGCCGCGACAGCGTCGGCTGCGAGGCGAGGCCGTCCGGCACTGCGGGATTCCGGTCCAGGATGGTCCCGTCCGTCCGGGGCCGCATCTCCAGCGGTCGGATCCCACGACGATCCGACACCGCCAGCCGAAACACCGCGTCGTCCCGGAGCCGATCCGCGTCGTCGTGGTCCCGCCACCCCTGCCCGAGCAGCAACAGCGCGGTGCGCAGCAACTCCGACAGCGGGTGGGTGATCAGGTCGGGCGCGCGCGTATCGCTCAGCCGACTCGTCATCCAGTCGACGATCCCGATCCGCTCCATCACCTCCCGCAGCACCACCGCTCCCGCGTCCGACGTCAGCCGCTCGGGGCGGCTCTCCAGCCGCAGCGATTGGTTGAACTCCGCCCGGAAAAGAGAGAGATTCGTTTCACCCATACCGCGCCTCCTCACCGCCTACGCTCGGTCTTCGCAAACCCGCTCGTAGCACGGCTGAGCGAGGCGCGGAATGGTTTCAGGCGCCCTCAGTCGGTGAATAAGCCGGGATAAAAGCTGTTGGCGAGGAAAGCTCCAACTCCCGCCGCTTTTGCCGCTCGGACCAGAACGCGGTCACTCGGTTGCCGACAAACCAAGTCAGCCCAAGAGTGACGAGCGCTACGGCGAGGCTGAGAGTCGCTTTCCAGACTTCTGGGTCCATAAGGCCTCCGACGCCGAACGCGAAGCGGATCAGCCGCGGCGCGCCTTGCGCGCCGTCGGCTGCATGCGCCGGTTAGCGTGCACCCGAGAGCGAGCCGAAAGCCACTTCTTCAAGGATGTCTGGCTCTCAGCCGACGGTCGCCCCTCGAGGAGCCCTTCCACGCTGATGTCTTCGTCCAGATCAGGCCAGTGAATGCCTTCGCCCTGACCGATAGGACGCCAATTTCGGCGCTCGCGTGCATTTCCATGTAAGAGACGCGGATACCACGCAAGTGGCGCCGCCACTGTCCGGCCGTCACTCAGATCGACAACGAGGACGTCCTCCGCGATGCTCACGCGGGTGACAGCGGCGTGTGATCTCTCAGCTTTTGAAATACGCATTCCAGGCCCTCACTAGGTGCTCCCGACGCTCGACGACGAGCCGATGCAACCGCGATAGCTCATGCGGCGCGAGTCCGCGACTGCTCTGCAAACGAACCGGATCGAGCCAGAACTTCGCGGATGCTCCGCTGCCCTCGATGTGCACATGGATCGGCTCCGCTCGGTCGCTCGCGTAAAAGAAGAATCGATACGACCCTACCCTGAAGACTGTCGGCATCGCACCTCATTGGCCTTGTGTCGTTCTGAGGCATCTCAGGCACGCTAACGCGAAGCCGATGAGTGGCGCGCCGGCGCCGCCGCGGATGCGGCATGGGCTGCCAACGCGCGGCCGCTCCAGCGGCAAGTTAGACGAACTGGTACCCTCACGTCTCGCACTACTTTGGATCGTGCAGCCACTCGTCCAGCGCTGCTGCCGAACTGATGACGGCGGCGCACTCGCGGAGTGCTGGGTGCATCTCGGCGTCCACGTACCCCGTCGGGAGCAGCGTCTCGGCGTTGACCACCCACGAATGTCGGTGGTTTCGCGGTAGACCGCTCATCAGGAAAGCGGGTGGGCGGTCCACAACACCACCGACCGCGCCATATGTCGCTCGCTGGTGGTACCGGTCGAGGAGGTCGAGAACGTCGTCGAGTTGTCGAGTCATCATGTGCAGTTGTCGGCTAACGGATCGGCGCTGAGCGGCCGGCGCTCGCGAACGCGCGATACGAGTAGATAGTTAGTGTCACCGCCGGGCCGCTCCAGCGGCTTGTTGGGCGAGCGCTCGAGTGTTACGGTCCATCGCATGACGCTTAAGGCTCGCGTCCGCGCCGGCCGGCTCGTCGTAGACGAACCCACCGACTTGCCTGAGGGAACAGAGGTGGAGCTTCTGCCGCTGGATCCCGGCGACTGGCTCGACGCAGATGATCGGGCCGCGCTCCACGCCGCCTTGCGGGAATCGGATGCGGACGTCGCCGCTGGGCGCCTCGTCGATGCCTCCGCGATCCTGAAGGATCTTCGCTCAACTTGACGCCTCGACGCGTTCGCTTCACCGCGACCGCTCGGCGGCACATGAACCGCGAGAAGGGCTGGTGGCTGCAGAACCGCCTCCAGCGCGATCTCTTCAGTGCTGAGATCGAAGAGGCGCTCCGTATCCTCTCTCGGCTTCCAGGCGCGGGAACACCGTACCGGGAAGCGGGCGCAACCGGACTCCGACGGCTCTACCTTCGGAAGCTGACCTGTCATCTCTACTATACGTTTGACCAACACGAGGTCATCATTCGTGCAGTTTGGGGAGCACGCCGCCGACATGCCCCATCGATAAAGTCGTAAGCGCCCTCGTCGCCCAACGCTTGCGCTCACGCGCGGCGGGGCACACCGTCGTTCGCTGTGCTGAGACTTCACGACCCCGCCGACGTGTGCAGCGCGGGGTTCGGCGATCTTCACGGCTTCTCAAGCTTGTCCCCCATCCGCCGAATGATCTCCTGCAGGTCGGCAATCTCACTACGATCCACAACTCCGACTGTGGCACCTAGATGAGTTGCGACAAACGACATCTGGCTTGACAGCGGCAGTCGTGGCGATAGGAAATACAACCAATGCACACCGAAAAAGAGGAAGTGAAACACGGGCATACCATGCAGCGCTCGTCGTTGAGGAGGTGCAACAATCTCGATAAGGTGGCGCAGGTCGTGGGGCGCAACGGCTGCGCACGGGAATTCGTCCACAGTTCCTGGTACTCCGGCAAGGAGCATCGAGCGGAGAACGGGCTCGTTTGAGCCGAGATCAACAGCCTGCCAGGTCTCGCCACTCGCAACTCCAGCCCGCCACAGTACTGACAGCAGAAACAGCTTGAACGCGCGATACGCCACTCTCACCCGTACTTCGCCAGAAGGTGAGGCTTGGATCGCATCTATGAGGTTACGAATCGCGGGTGCAACCACGCGCTCGCCTTCGCCTAGATGCCCCTCGCAGACCTTGCAAAGCAGGTGTTCGCGCAGGCCCTTCTGAATTGGTCTTTTGACTCCGGTCCGGGAGTCGAAGGCGACAGCCCTGTGTTTCTCGTCATAAAGCGCTTGGTAAACCCGCCAGTTGCAGAAAACACGCCGACCCCACTCATAACGCCGGCGCCGGCTGCGACGACCACGCAATCATATCCTTTGCTACCGCCGCGCCGCCGCCACACACGCCCTTTCTCCCCATAGCT
>CAWCPU010000014.1:0-9016 GCA_963797545.1 uncultured delta proteobacterium | reverse complement strand
GGTCCGCGAGAGCCACGTCCACGACGTCGTCGTGACGAAAGAGGCGCCGAACTATCGGCTCGAGTGATGTTGCAAAGCGCATGATCCTCGTTCTCGACTTCGTGGCGCAGTACCGGCCGCAACTGATCGCCCGCCGCGTCCGCGAGCAGCACGTCTACTGCGAGATCGGTGCCGCTATACGACCAGCGCCGCCCCGCGTCCCCGCGAGCTAGCCCCCACGGGCATCATCCTCTCCGGCGGTCCCGCGAGCGTCTACGAAGACCGCGCGCCCCCACCTGCGATCCCGGAGATCTTCAAGCTCGGCATCCCTGTGCTGGGCATCTGCTACGGCATGAACGTGCTGAACCATGCTGCTCGGGCGGCAGCGTCGGCCGCGCCGTCGACCGCGAGTACGGCAGCGCCACGATCACCATCCGTCGACGACCGCGACCTGCTTCGCCGGCGTCCCCGTCGACGAGAGCGGCGGTCTGCGCGTCTGGATGAGCCACGGCGACCGCATACGAGGCACCGCCACCAGGCTGGGACGTCATCGCGCGGACCGCCAACTCGCCGTACGCCGCCTTCGCGAACCCCGAGCGCACGCTTCTACGGCGTCCAGTTCCACCCCGAGGTCGTGCACACCGACGCGCGGCACCGACGTCCTCCGCAACTTTCGTCTTCGAGGTCGTGCAAGGCTCGAGCCGACCTGGACCATGGAGAACTTCATCGGCCGTGAGGTCGAGCGCATCCGGGCCGACGTCGGCGCACGGTCGCGTCATCTGCGCGCTGTCGGGCGGCGTCGACTCCGCGGTCGCCGCCGCGATCGTCGCACCGCGCCGTCGGCGACCGGCTCACCTGCGTCTTCGTCGACAACGGCCTGCTCCGCGAGAACGAGGCCGAGCGCGTCACCGCGGCCTTCCGCCAGCGTTTCGGCGAGCGCCTGCGCGTCGTCGACGCGAGCACGCGGTTCCTGGATGCGCTCCACGGCGTCGAAGGACCCCGAGGCCAAGCGTCGCGCCATCGGCCGCGCCTTCATCGAGGTCTTCGACGCCGAGGCCAAGACGATTCCCGGCGTCGCGTACCTGGCGCAGGGCACCTTGTACCCCGACGTCATCGAGTCGGTGTCCTTCAAGGGCCCGTCCGCCACGATCAAGAGCCACCACAACGTCGGCGGCCTCCCCGAGGAGATGAAGCTCAAGCTCATCGAGCCGCTGCGCGAGCTGTTCAAGGACGAGGTGCGCGAGCTCGGGCGCTTGGTCGACGTGCCGGACGAGATCCTGTCGCGCCAGCCGTTCCCGGGTCCGGGGCTCGCGATCCGGATCCTCGGGACGGTGACGCGCGAGCGGCTGGCGTTGCTGCGGGCGGTCGACACGATCGTCGTCCGCGCCATCAAGCAGGCGGGACTCTACCGGACACTCTGGCAGGCGTTCGCGGTGCTGCTGCCGGTGAAGACGGTCGGCGTCATGGGCGACGAGCGGACGTACGAGAACGTCGTCGCGATTCGCGCGGTGGAGAGCATGGACGGGATGACGGCCGACTGGGCGCGGCTGCCGTACGACCTGCTCGCGTCGCTGTCGACGCGGATCATCAACGAGGTGTCGGGGGTGAACCGCGTCGTGTACGACGTGTCGTCGAAGCCGCCCGCGACGATCGAGTGGGAGTGAGGTCGGTCGCGAGTCGCGACACGATTCCAGCTCGACCGGCGAGGACCGACGCCACACAGCAGCGCCACCCGCGACGTGTGCTCCATAGCGGCGCAGGATTCGCGACCTCGCCGTGCGGACGCTCGCGTAGCGACGTGCTCGAACGTCGCCGTACTCACCGACGGGTGATCGCTATGCGTTTTTCGTTGACATCTGCGCTCCAACCAGCGTAACGAAACGCGTCACCCGCCGATTGCCCTCGACGCGCTACGTCAGAGCAATCGGCCATCACGTCTCAACACGAGCGAGGTCGTCATGAGCGTAAGGCTGACACCGTCCACATTCGCAGCCATCGTCTTCTCGAGCGCGGTGGCCGTGCCGCATGCGTTCGCAACGACGCCGACGCCGACGGCGCACGCGACCCGGTGCCCCCGTGCAGCTTCAGCCTCTGCCAGTCGGATGCGTCGTCGGGATGCAAGCAGGACTTCGAGCCTGGGCGCTCGTCGCTGTTGATCCACAACGTGACGCCGGACAAAGGCGACCGGCTCGTCTGGAAGTGGCTGAAGGGCGCCGCGACGAACAAGGGCGAGTTCGGCGACCCGCGCGCCACGACCGACTACGAGCTCTGCATCTACGACGGCAACGGTCTCCTGGTGTCACGCGCCTGCGCGCCGCACGATCAAGACTGCGCGGGACGGCCGTGCTGGAAAGAAGTCAACAACGGATTCCGGTACCGGAAGCGCGATCTGAGCCCGCTGCGGAGCTCGCTCGGCATCCTCCTCAAGGCCGGTGCCGACGGCAAAGGCAAGATCACTGTCAAGGGTCACGGGCCGGTCTTCGTGATGCCAGACATGCCGCTCCTCATGCCGATCACCGCCCAGCTGTTGAACAGCGAAGGCGTGTGCTGGGACACGGTCTTCTTCCCACCGGCGCAAACGAATCGAATCGGCGACTTCCACGATCATGACGGCGAATGAACGCACGGCGATGGACGCCGCGTTCATGAAGCCATTCGAGAGGTGTCGAGCCATGGCGAACCACCCACTCCTTCGCGTGTTGCGATCGGTCCCTCCTGGTTCGCGACGTTCCGTGTTCTCGTCGCCGACGTCGGCCGCGCTCGTCGCCGCCGCGTGCGTCGTGACGCTCGCACTCGGCGTCCGGCCGGTTGCCGCGCAGAGCATCTCGGGCGCGTCGACGAGCACGTCCGGCAGCACCGGCAACAACGGCGACACGTCGGGCTCGACGCGCGCGTCGGTCGCGTTCACGACCAACAACTCGACGACGATCGCCACCCGCTTCGCCTGGAACGTCAGCGCCGACGTCGGAGCCTTGAGCACGCGTGATCAAAGCGGCAACGCCCAGCACAACATCTCGTTCGACGTGACGGCGCCGGGCGGCTATCGGCTCGACGTGAGTCAGTCGCGCGTCGGCATCATGCAGCGCAACGCCGACGTCTCGAACTCGACGGCGCCGCCGACACCAGCGGCATCAGCGGCAGCCAGACCGGCGCGAGCGTGCTGTCGGGGTCCCTCAGCATCGGCGATCCCGGTTCCGTCGGCAACGGCGGCGGCGATGCCAGCGTGCCGTTCAGCCAATCGGCGTCCGCCAATCTCGTCGCGGTGAGCAACGGCGTGGCCCACGCCCACACGCTCACCTTCACCTGGAACGGCTCGGTGCGCAGCAACTCGTGCGAGGCCGCGGTACGCCAGGGCGAGGGCAGCTCCGTCTCGAGTTGCGGTGCGTGCGTCTATCCAGGAAGCCCGTCCCGCACGCAATCGAGCGACGGCCATTTCGTGTCCGTCGGGCTGGTCAATCTCTGCGGCAACGGCACCATCGATACCTCCGTCGGCGAGCAGTGCGATCAAGGCGGCGCCAACGGGACGTCGACCTCGTGCTGTACGTCGACCTGTCAGTTCCGCGCGTCGGGCCAGGTCTGCCGTCCCGCGACCGCTGGGGGCTGCGACGTCGCGGAGACCTGCTCGGGATCGAGCCCGACGTGTCCCGCGGACGGGTTCGCCGGCTCCGGCACCACGTGCCGTGCGGCCGCCGGCGAGTGCGACCTGACCGAGACGTGCCCCGGCGGCAGTCCGAACTGCCCGGCGGATGCCAAGAAGTCGAACGGAACCTCGTGCACCTCCGACGGCAATGCCTGCACGCTCGATCAATGCGACGGGACGAACGTCACCTGTCAGCATCCGGCGGGGAACGCCGGCGCCACGTGCCACGCCGTCGCCGGCGTGTGCGACGTCGCCGAGACCTGCACCGGGGCGAGCACCTCGTGTCCCGCCGACGCGTTCGTGTCGTCGGCGGTGCCGTGTCGCGCCTCCGCGGGCGAGTGCGACCTCACCGAGAACTGTCCCGGCAACGGCCCGAACTGTCCGGCCGACGCCAAGGTGGCGAGCGGCACCGGCTGTACGAGTGACGGCAACGTCTGCACGCTCGATCAGTGCGACGGTGTGAACGACACCTGCCAGCACCCGGCCGGAAACGCCGGCACCACGTGTCACGCCTCCGCCGGCGTCTGCGACGTCGCCGAGACCTGTACCGGCGCCAGCACCGCGTGCCCGGCCGACGGGTTCCAATCATCGAGCACGGTCTGCCGCGCTGCCGCCGGCGTCTGCGACCTCACCGAGAACTGCACCGGGTCGGGACCGAGTTGCCCGGCCGACGCCAAGAGCACGGCGGAGTGCCGCGCGTCGGCCGGCGTCTGCGACGTCGCCGAGAGCTGCGACGGCGTCGCCGACGATTGCCCGGCGGACGCCTTCGAGCCCGCGACCACCGAGTGCCGCGCCTCGGCGGGCGATTGCGACCCGGCCGAGAACTGCACGGGGTCGGGACCGAGTTGCCCGGCCGACGCCAAGAGCACGGCGGAGTGCCGCGCGTCAGCCGGCGTCTGCGACGTCGCCGAGAGCTGCGATGGCGTCGCCGACGATTGCCCCGCCGACGCGTTCGAGCCGTCGGCCACCGAATGCCGCGCCGCCGCGGGCGTCTGCGACGTCGCGGAGAGCTGCACCGGCTCGAGCGCCGATTGCCCCGCCGATGCTCTCGAGCCGGCCACGACGGTGTGCCGCCCCGATGCCGGTGATTGCGACGTCCCGGAGAACTGCACCGGGTCGAGCGTCGATTGTCCGAGCGACACGCTCGAGCCGGACGGCACCGCCTGCGACGACTCGCAGACGTGCACCATCAACGATCAGTGCCAGAGCGGCGTCTGCATCGGCGACCCGAACACGTGCGGCGACGGCGTCATTCAGCCCGGCTGCTTCGAGGAGTGCGACGACGGCAACCAGATCAGCGGCGACGGCTGCTCCAACGCCTGCCAGAACGAGTTCCTGTGCGAGACGTCACCGTCGGTAGGCTGCCGGCCTCCGGACGTCTCGAGCAAGTCGTCGCTCTCGATGAAGGACCGCACGCCGGACTCGAAGGACCAGATCCAGTGGAAGTACCAGAAGGGCGCGGTCACGCCGAAGGCCGACTTCGGCGATCCGCCGGGCGGAACCGACTACGTGTTCTGCCTCTACGATCAGCGCGGGCTGGTCTCGAGCGCGTTCTTCCCGGGCAACTCGTTCTGCAACGACCGCCCGTGCTGGAAGGAGCAGGCGACCGGCTACAAGTGGCAGGACCGCCCGGGCTCCGCCGGCGGCCTGGTGAAGATGCAGCTCAAGGAGGGTCTCGCGCCCGGCAAGACCAAGATCCAGGTGAAGATGCAGGGCTACGAGACCGACATGCCGGCGCTTCCGATGCAGCAGCCGTTGATCGCTCAGCTGCGGAACAGCGACGGCGTTTGCTGGGAGACGACGATGAGCGCGCCGGCGAGCAAGAACACCAGCACGCAGTTCAAGGACAAGAACGACTGAGCTTCACCGCCGAGCGTGGACCGTGCCTGTCGCACGGTCCACGCTCGGCTGACCCGACGTCGCGCCGTCTTCCCCTCAGGCGTCGCCGCCCGGAAGGCAACCGCGGTACCGCAAGTAGCCTTTCCACGCCGCCGGCCGGCTGAGCGTCGCGAGGAGGAAGCGTAGCGAGTCGAAGTACGCCTCGCGCTCGGCGATCACGCCGTCGCGGGTGACGAGGCGATCGACGATTCGGAGCTCGAACGGCGCCCGGCCGAGCGTGAAGCGGAGGCGCCAGGCGATCAGGATCGTGTCTCCCGACGCCGCCCACGCGTCGACGACGCCGTGGACGTCGGGAAGCCACGCGAGGAGCCGCGTGAACTCGCGGCGAGCCGCGTCGCTGCCGACGATCGTCGGCGTCACCGGCTGGAGCAGTCGCACGTCGGGCGCGAGCAGCGCGACGAAGCGCTCGACGTTCGGGTGCGCCCACGCCTCGGTGAATCGCCGCGCGAGTTCAGCGGTCGCCTCGGCGTCGAGCGACATGCCGCCGCGCTTCGCGCACGATTCTTGTTGCTCATCGCGACACGGTGGCGCATTCTACTCGGCCTGCACCATCGGAGGAGGGGCGGTCGATGAGCTTCGTCCATCTGCATCTGCACACCCAGTACAGCCTGCTCGACGGCGCCAACAAGATCGGCGCGTTGATCCCGCGCGTGAAGCAGCTCGGCATGCCGGCGGTGGCGATCACCGACCACGGCAACATGTTCGGCGCGATCGAGTTCTACAAGAAATGCCACGACGAGGGCGTGCAGCCGATCATCGGCTGCGAGGTCTACGTCGCACCGCGCTCGCGGCGCGAGCAACAGAAGGCGCAGCGCACCGAGGACTACGAGGCGGGCGGCAACTTCCACATGATCCTGCTCGCCATGAACATGGAGGGCTACCGCAACCTCTGCAAGCTGGTGTCACTCGCGTACCAGGAGGGCTTCTACTTCAAGCCGCGGATCGACAAGGAGCTCCTGCGGGCGTTGAACGGCGGCCTGATCGCGACCTCCGGCTGCCTCTCGGGCGAGATCAATCGCGCGTTCGCCGCCGACAACTACGCGCGCGGCCGCGAGATCGCGACCGAGTACCTCGCGATCTTCGGCGACCGCTACTACCTCGAGGTCCAGGACAACCACATCCCCGTCCAGGCGAAGTGCAACGAGATGCTGAAGGCGCTCGGGCGAGACCTCGGCATCCCGCTGCTCGCGACCAACGACTGCCACTACCTCACGCGCGAGGACCACAAGGCGCACGAGGTCCTGCTCTGCATCCAGACCGGCAAGACCTTGAACGACCCGTCGCGCTGGAAGTTCGACACCGACCAGCTCTACGTGAAGGGCCCCGACGAGCTCCGCGACGCCTTCGCCGACTTCCCCGACGCGATCACCAACACCCTCGAGGTCGCGCGGCGTTGTACGCTCGAGCTCAAGAAGGAGTACCAGTTCCCCGAGTACCGCATCGAGGCGGGCGAGACGCTCGAGCAGCGCCTCGAGCGCGACGCGCGGGCCGGCCTGCGCGAGCGCCTCGCCGCGATCACCGCGCGCGACCCGAAGACCGACGAGAAGCCGTACTGGCACCGCCTCGACGACGAGCTCCGCATCGTCGCCGACATGGGGTTCAGCGGCTACTTCCTGATCGTCGCCGACTTCATCAATCACGCGAAGTCGAAGGGCATCCCCGTCGGGCCGGGCCGCGGCTCGGCGGCGGGAAGCCTCGTCGCCTACGCGCTCCGCATCACCGACCTCGACCCGCTGCCGTACAATCTCTTGTTCGAGCGCTTCCTGAACCCCGGCCGGCGGTCGATGCCCGACATCGACGTCGACTTCTGCTACGTGCGCCGCGACGAGGTCATCCGCTACGTCCGCGAGCGTTACGGCGAGGATCGGGTCGCGCAGATCATCACGTTCGGGACGCTCAAGGGAAAGGCGGCGATCAAGGACGTCGGCCGCGTCCTCGAGTTCTCCTACGGCGAGACCGACAAGATCGCGAAGCTCTACCCGGCGCCGGTGCAGGGGAAGGACCACCCGCTCGAGAAGGCGCTCGAGCTCGAGCCCAAGCTCCGCGAGCTGCGCGACCGCGGCAGCGACCGCGAGCGCGAGCTCTTCGACTACGCCTTCCGCCTCGAAGGGTTGCTACGCCACGCCTCGAAGCACGCGGCGGGCATCGTGATCTCGAACCGGCCGCTCTCGGACGACCTGCCGCTCTTCGTCGACAAGGACAAGGCGGTGATCACGCAGTACTCGCACGGCGACGTCGAGTGGATCGGCCTCATCAAGTTCGACTTCCTCGGGCTCAAGACCCTGACGATGATCGCCGACGCCGTGACGCTCATCAACGAGCGTCATCGCGATCGGCCGCCGCTCGACCTCGCGACCCTGCCGCTCGACGACGCCAAGACCTACAAGCTCTGCGCGAAAGGCGACACCACCGGCATCTTCCAGATGGAATCGGGGGGCATGCGGAAGATGATCGCGCAGCTCCGTCCGAGCCGCTTCGAGGACCTGATCGCGGCGCTCGCGCTGTTCCGGCCCGGGCCGCTCGACAGCGGCATGGACCAGGCATTCATCAAGCGCAAGCACGGCAAGGAGAAGGTCACCTACGAGCACCCGCTCCTCGAGGGCATCCTCAAGGAGACCTACGGGACCTTGCTCTACCAGGAGCAGGTCATGCAGATCGCGCGCGTCCTGGCCGGCTACTCCATGGAGGACGCCGACAACCTCCGCCGCGCGATGGGCAAGAAGAAGAAGGAGGTGATGGACAAGGAACGCCAGCGCTTCCGCGACGGCGCCGTCCAGCAAGGGATCAAGCCCGAGCTGGCGACCATCATCTTCGAGCAAATGGAGAAGTTCGCGTCTTACGGCTTCAACAAGTCCCACAGCGCCGCCTACGCGCTGATCTCGTTCCAGACCGCGTATCTGAAGGCGCACTATCCCCATGAGTTCATGGCGGCGCTGCTCTCGCTCGAGATGGGCGAGACCGACAAGACCTACAAGAACATCGCCGAGTGCCGCGCCCACGGCATCCCGATCCTGCCGCCCGACATCAACGAGTCCGGCGAGCGCTTCACCGTCACCGACAAGGGCATCCGCTTCGGCCTCGGCGCCGTCCGCGGCGTCGGCGCCAAGGCGATCGAGATCATCCTCGCGGCGCGGCGCGAGGGCGGACCGTTCACCGACGTCGGCGACTTCGCGAATCGCGTCCGCGGCCAGCAGATCAACCGCCGCGTCCTCGAGTGTCTCGTCAAGTGCGGCGCCTTCGACTCGATCGGCGTCTCGCGCGCGACGCTCTTGAGCGAAGGGGAGAGCGGCACGACGCCGCCGTATCTCGACCGCGTGATCGCCTGGGCCGCGAGCGCCGGCGAGTCGGCGGGTCAGATCACGCTGTTCTCGCTCGAAGCGGTTCCGCCGCCGCGCCCGCCCGCGAACGTGCCCGAGTGGTCGGACAAGCAGCGCCTCGCCGCCGAGAAGGAAACCGTCGGCTTCTACATCACCGGCCATCCGCTCGATAAGTTCGACG
>CAWCPU010000013.1:0-52102 GCA_963797545.1 uncultured delta proteobacterium | reverse complement strand
ACGTCGCGGAGGATCAGCGTGAAGAGCTTCCGGCCGTGCACCTCGACCTCGGAGATCGTCGCCTCGATGGTGAACTCCTCGCCGCTCGCGCGCCGCGCTTTGAGCCCGTGCGGCGCCCAGAGGAACGGGGCGGTGCGGCCGTCGCCGAGCGCGCGCATCGCGTCGCCGAGCGCGGTGCGGAGGCCGTCGGTGAGAAACCGGTCGAGCGGCGCGCCGATGACGTCGGCGGCGCCGCAGCCGAACGCCTGCTCGGCGGCGTCGTTGAAGAGCTCGACGCGGCGCTCGGCGTCGATCGTGACGATCGCGTCCATCGCCGAGTCGAGGATGCGCGCCAGCCGCTCCTCGCTGATGCGCAGCGCCTCCTCGGCGCGCTTGCGGTCGGTGATGTCGACGAGGATCGACTGCGTCGCGACCACCCGTCCCTGCTCGTCGCGCAGCGGGCGCACCGACGCCCGCACCCAGAACGTGCTGCCGTCCTTGCGCAGGCCCTCGAGCTCGGAGAGCGTCTCGATGCCCGCGAGGAACTGCTCGTTGACCTCGAGCGCGCGCTGCTTGCCGCTCGGCGTATCGGCGTTGAGATCGAGGAACGACTTGCCGGCGAGCTCCTCGGGCGTGTAGCCGACGAGCTCGGCGGCGCGGCGGTTCCAGTGCAGCAGCCGCCCGTCGGTGCCGAACGACATGTACGCCACCGGCGCGTGCTCGTAGAGATCGCGATAGCGCTGCTCGCTCACGCGCAGCGCCGACTCGATGCGCTGGCGGTCGAGCTCGGCGCGCGCGCGGGCCGCGAAGATGCGGAGAATCGACAGGCCGCGCGGCCCGTCGCGCATCGGCTCGTCGTCGATGATCGCGAGGTGGCCGACGACCGTGCCGCCGGCGTCGAGGAGCGGCACGCCGCAGTAGCTCTGCGCGTTCCACGTCGCGAGGCCGACGTCCTCGGGGAAGCGCTCCTGCAAGCGGTCCGGGTAGTGCGACATCTCGCCGTCGAGCACGCTCTCGCAGGGCGTGCCGGCGATGCCGACGGTCAAGCACTCGTGCGGCTTGCCGCGGCCCCAGCAGGCGATCATCCGGAAATGCCGCCGGTCCTCGGTGAACTCCGAGACGAACGCGTACTGGACGTCGAGCGCGACCGTCAGGTGGCGGACCAGCGAGCTGAAGAAGTCGTCGCCGGTCTGCGCCTCGACGCCCTCGACGATCGCGCGCAGCGCGGCGTCGTCATCCGGCGCTGGGAACGTCGAGAGGGGGTCGCTCACGGCTCCTGGCTTCGCGTCGCCCGCGATCGCGCAGGCGGCGCCGAAGTGTGCCATCGTCGGGCCGCCTGGTCCAGAATGCCGCGCGCGGGTCGCGCGGTAGACGCGCGCGCACGGTCGGCGCCCCGCCGGTTCGGTCGCGCGTCGAGCGGGGTTGACTGGCGTTCGGCATGACGGGGAGTCAGCCTCGGTCGGCTCCCCGTTCGCGCGACCGCGGCGCGCGATGCGGCGCGGTCGCCGTCCCCGCGCCGCTCGGGTCGACGTAAACCGCGGCTACTCGGACGCTGGCGCTTCTATCCTCCCAGCCAGAGAGGGGGCGCTCACCAGCACGTCTCGGTCTTGGGATACGCGCGGATATGCGGGTCGGGCGTCACGATCACGAGCCTGTTTCGCTGCGCGGTGGCGACGATGATGCGATCACAGGGATCATTGTGCAGCAGCGGCAGCTCCCTCGAACGCGCGGCGATCCGCCCATCGACTGGAATCTCCTCGATCTCATGGAAGGCAATCGCACGCTCGTACCAGGTGAGCGGCGCGAGAGGCAGAGCGAGGGCCCGCCGTCGATGCTTGATGCCGACCTCGAACGCCGTAATGGCGGACACGAAGAGTCGGGCGCGTGGAGCGGCGAGCGCGTCGCGTGCCGGCTGCGAAAGCGCCGTCGCGCCCACGACGAGCCACAAGAGCGTACAGGTGTCGAGCAGCAGCATCGTGCGTCAGCGCGCCACCTCGGGCCAGTCGTCGGGACGCAGCGGCGCGGACGGATCCTCCCGGAAGACGATCCGCGCGAGCTTGGAATCCCTCCGGAGTGGGTCGCGGCGGCGCGGCAATCCGCGGATCTCCGCGATCGGCCGACCGGCGCGACAGAGAATCACCATCTCACCGCGATGCTCGACCGCCGCGAGGAGCTCCGAGAGACGCGTCTTCGCCTCGTGGGTGTTGACCTTCAGCATGAACTAACCTCCGTCTGCCACTCGCTCGCACGTCAACGGACCCGCACGTGTTCATGACGCCTCTACGATGGGTCGTCGACGACAGGATGGGGCCAAGTTCAGCTGAAATTCTGGTCGCGCGGCGCGAGCTTCCCGACGTGCCGCCGATTCGCTAAGTACCTCGGTCGCGCGCCGTCCGATCGACTGCGCAGCGACGCCGCACGAGGAGTGACGCATGGAGCTGAACGAGCTGACCGCCGACGAGCGCATCGCGCTGGTCGCGCTGCTGGAGATGATCGTCGGCGCCGACCGCGACGTGTCCTACGAGGAGCTGGCGCAGATCAAGCGCGTGATGGAGGCGCTCGGCGAGCGCGCCTACCGCGCCGCGGTCACCGCCGCCGACGAGCGCTTCGCGTCGGACGACGACGCGCGCGCCTTCGTCGCGGCCGTCGAGCGCCCCGACGCGCGGGAGCTGATCTACGAGACGGCGCTCGAGGCCGCCGTCGCGCACGGCGTCGCCAACAGGGAGTCGGACCTCCTCACCGCCCTGCAGAAGCAGTGGAAGCTCCCGGTGCGCTTCGAGCGCCCCGAAGGCACCTGACCGATCGCGGGCCGCGCTCGTCCGTGACGCGGCCGCGAGCCGGCAATCGCGACCCTTCGGCTTCGCTACCGGACGTACCCCAGCGCGCGCAGGCTTTGGGTCTCCTCCTCTGACGTCGCGGGTCCGGCTCCGGCGGAGAGCTGCGCCGTCAGCTCGAGCCAGCTCCTCAAGCGCTGCATCATCAGTCGCGTGACGCGCTCGTCGCGACCGCTGAGGTCCGCTCCTTCCCGATCGTTCCGGTAGAGAACGGTCCGCCGCGTCGTCTCGTCGTACAGCAGCTTGTAGTCGCGATCGCGAATTCCAAACTGCCGCCCGGCGAGCGACGGGATCGGTGGCGACGTGAAGTCGCGACGCTCCAGAAAGACGACGGACTCCCGGCCGCGCCCGCCGGACGCGGAATCCATCGACGAAGACAGCGAGCGTCCCTGCGCGCTCGGCGGCAGCGGCAATCCGGCTCGCTCCAGAACGGTCGGCATGACGTCGAGAAGCGACGTGGCGGCGCCGACGACGCGACCGCGTCGCGTCGCATCCGGAGTCACGATGATCAACGGGACACGAAGCTGGTGATCGTACAGGTATTCACCATGGTCGAAGCCGTAGCCCTCCGTCTTCAGCAGCTCGTCGAGCGTCTCGCCGTGATCGGCCGTCACGATGATCGTGGTGTGCTTCGCGTACGGCCGGCGGCGGAATTCTTCCAGGAACAGACCCAAATGGTGATCGGCGTACGCGATCTCGTTGTCGTAGAGATCGATCATGGTACGGACCTGGTCCGGCGTGTAGGTGCGACCGTTCGTGAACGCGTAATGTCTTTCGAAATCGAGACGCGCCCCGGGATCGATCTCTTTCATGAACTCGGCGTGCGGCTCGTAGGGACTGTGCGGGTCCCAGAGATGGATCCAGAGGAAGAACTTGGATTGCGCATTGCGGTCGAGCCAGCCGCGCGCCGCTTGCAGGGTCGCGTCGGCAGTGCGTGCGCGCTCGGGGGAATCGATCCGGCGAAAGCTCGAGAATCGTCGAAATGCGTCCCGCAAATGCGACGCGCTCACCACCGCGCCGACCGCGTAACCGGCACTTTCCAGGACGTCGGGTAGAAACGTCAGACCCGAATTCGAGAACCGGAGGAAATTGCTGGTGCTTCCGTGAATCCGCGGCCACGTCGAAAAGAACAGCGAGCCGTGCGACGGCACGGTGGTCGGCATCACGCAAAACGCGTTCTTGAAGACGACGCCGCGTCGCGCGAGGCGGTCGAGCGCGGGGGTGACGCGTCTCGCGTAGCCGTACGCGCCGACGTGATCCGCCCGGAGCGTGTCGATGGTGATCAAGAGGAAGCTTTCCGGCTCCGCGCCGCGAGCGATCGGCGCGTGGATCGACCCGGCCAACGCCAGCAGGACCATGAAGACGGCCGCGGTCCTCGTTCGCCGGGCGACGATGCGACCACCAGCCGCGGCCGAGACGGCGACGCGGGGGGCCGTCAGCGTCGAATCCGGCGCCGGCGTGCGGCGAGGATCGCGGCGACCAGATCCTCGGGCGGCGGGCTCGCGTCGCGCGGCTCGCAGGCGTCCTTCGCGGCGGCGATCGTCTGGCGATAGCCCGCGATGTAGCGCCGGCACGGCGGGCAGTCGGCGACGTGCGCGTCGAACGCGCGCCGCTCGTCCGGCGCCAGCTCGCCGGCATCGTACGCCATCAGGAACTCGACGACTTCGCGGCAGGTCATGACGGCTCCTCGAGGCCGGTCATCGCGTCCACGCGAGCCAGGCCGCGAAGACCTTCTTGACCGTCGGGGTCAAACGGGTGCGGTTGTAGGCGTCGCCGGCCTTGCGAATCGCCTCGGCCTGGGTCGGATAGGGATGGATCACGTTGGCGAGGCTGCCGAGACCGATCCGCTTCGTCATCGCGAGCGTGATCTCGCTGATCATCTCGCCGGCGTGCGGCGCGACGATCGTCGCGCCGAGGATGCGGCCGCCGCCTTGGGCGACGTGCATCTTGACGAAGCCCTCTTCCTCGCCGTCGGTGATGGCGCGGTCGACGTCGGCGAACGGCACCGTGAAGGTCGTGACCGCGATCCCCTGCGCGGCGGCGTCGCGCTCGTAGATGCCGACGTGCGCGACCTCCGGATCGGTGTACGTGCACCACGGCACGTGCAGGGCGCTCAGCTTCTTGCGGCCGAGGAAGAGCGCGTTCTGGATGACGATGCGGGCGGCGGCGTCGGCCGCGTGGGTGAACTTGTAGGCCATGCACACGTCGCCCGCCGCGTAGATCGCGCGGGTTGGTCGTCCGCAAGCGATCGTCCACGGTGACGCCGCTCCGGGTGTCGTAGGCGACGCCGGCCGCTCGAGGCCGAGCCCGTCGACGTTCGGCACGCGCCCGGCGCCGACCAGGATCTCGTCGACGGTGACGCTGTCACGCGCGCCCGCGGCGCGTGAAATGCAGCGTCTTGCCGCTCGGCCCGGCGCTGACGCGCTCGATCGCGGCGTCGAGGACCAGCTGAACGCCTTCGCGCACGAACGCCTGCTGGACGACCGCGGCGGCGTCGGCGTCCTCGCGGTTCAGGAGGTGATCGGTGTCGGTGAGCAGGTGCACCTCGCATTGCAGGCGGCGGAACGCCTGCGCGAGCTCGCAGCCGATCGGTCCGCCGCCGATCACGGCGAGCCGCCGCGGGCGCTCCGTCAGCGTGAAGACCGTCTCGTTGGTGAGGTAGCCCGCTTCCGCGAGGCCGTCGATCGGCGGGTGCGCGGCGCGCGCGCCGGTGGCGATCACCGCGCGCTTGAAGCGCAGCGTCGCGTCGCCGACGGCGACGGCGTCGCCGCCGCTGAAGCGCGCGTCGCCGAGGAAGACGTCGACGCCGAGCTCGGCTGGAAGCGCTGCGCGGAGTCGTGACGGCTGATGCGGGCACGCAGCCGCCGCATGCGCTCCATGACGGCGGCGAAGTCGACGCGGGTACCCGGCGGCGGCTCGATGCCGAGCGCCGGCGCGCGCGCGAGGTCGCCGATCACACGCGACGAGCGGATCAGGCACTTCGACGGCACGCAGCCGACGTTGAGGCAGTCGCCGCCGAGGAGATCGCGCTCGACGAGCGCGACCTTGGCGCCGAGCCCCGCCGCGCCGGCGGCGGTCACCAGACCGGCCGTGCCGGCGCCGATCACGACCAGGTTGTAGCGCGGCGCCGGCTCGGGGTTCCGCCACGTCGGCGGATGCACGTTGGCGACGAGGGCGGCGTCGTACCGGTCGTCGGCAAGCACCTGCGGCATCGGCCCCGAAAGCTCCCTCAGCTGAAGACCGCCCGGTCGCATGGCTCGTCGCTCGTTCCTCCGGTGGCCGGGGCGCGCAACGCCCCTCGCCGAGCTTGGATGCCGTGAGGTCGCGACCGGTTTCGCGACGGCCCGTCGATCAGCCGCGTTTCGATTTCGCCCACCCCGAGCGCGACGAGATCGGCGAGGCCGCGAGCCCGGCGGTCGGCGCGGCGCTCGTCGCTCCCGGGCCGGTGACCGGGACGACCTCGATGGCCGCGCGACTCGCTTCCGCAGGGAACCACGGCGTCACCTTCTTGGCCGCCACGGCCATGTCGCGTTCCTCCCACCGCCGCGTCTAGCGCATCGGATGCCACGAGGCGAGACGCCGCGATCGCTACTGGCCCGATCATGAGCTCGAGCCAGCGCCGCGATCGCTCGGGCCGCCGCGTTGACCGTCAGCGCCGCTCGCGTCTATCTTCCCTCGCCTCGATGTCGAGCCGATGACCTGATGATCTCCAATCGGGCGCGAGTCGCAGACGTCGCCGTCGCCGTGCTCGCCGTTGCGATCTTCGTCGCACAGATCTGGCGGCTTCCCGAGGCCGTCCAGCCGGCGAGCGACGAAGGAGTCTTCGCGCTCGCCGGCTCGCTGCTCGTCGCAGGGTACGTGCCCCACCGTGACTTCCCGCTGTGGCACATGCCGACGCTGCCGCTCGCGATCGCCGGCGGCCGCGCGCTCCTCGGCGGCATGACCGCACTCCGGCTCGTCTACGTCGCGATGAACTGCGCCGGCGCCGTCCTGCTCTACCTCGTGCTGAAACGGCTGACGCCGATCGTCGCGGCGGCAGTCGCCGGCGCGGTCTTCTACCTGAGCTGCTACGAGATGGTGCATCAGGACTTCCGCTTCATCGCGGTCCGCCAGCCGATCAACCTGCTGCTGATCGCCTACGCGTGGTGCGCGCTGGCGCATCCGCGTGAGGGCTGGAGCTGGTTCTGCCGGGGCGTCGCCTGCGTCGTCGCGACGTTGCTCTTCCTTCCCGCGTGGCTGGTGTTCGCGCCCGCGGCGCTCGCGCTCGTCACCCTCGACGCGACCGCGGAGCGCCGGCGGACGCTGCGGCGCACGGTGGTGGTCCTGCTCGCGGCCGCGCTCGCGGCGTCACTCTACTTGCTGCTCGCCGACGGCGCGTTTCGCCAGATCGTCGTCGATCAGTACCGCCGCCCGGCGACCGGACGCCTGCATCGGCTCGCGATCATCTGGGATCGCCCCGACTGGTTCTTCGCGGCATGCGGCGGGACCGGCCTCCTGCTCGGCGTCGCGGCGATGCCGCGCCTCCGAGCGCTCGGCGCGGCGCTGCTCGCGGGCGCGCTGCTGACGGTGTTCGCGCCGACGACGTACCTCTTTCAGTACTTGACGCCGGCGGCGCCGGCGCTCGCGATCGGCGTCTGTCTCGGGTGCGCCGTGCTCGTGCGCGCGTCGCGGCGCGCGTTCGGAAGCCCGCGACCGGCATACGCGCTGTGCGCGGCTCTGATGTCGTGCCAGTTGGCGCTGACGACGCCCGCGCTCCTCCGCGCGTGGCTCGGCAATCGCGCGCCCGGATACGGCGAGGCGATCGCGACGATCGCGCGTACGCCGGAGCCGCTGCTCACGGTCGCGGCGATCGTCGCGGTCGACGCCGATCGGCAGCCGGTGATCTTCGACGCCCTCTTTCGCCCGCCCGGCGCGTCGCGTGAGTCCGTCGACGAGCTGGTCGCGCTCGAGCGCCGCGCCTGCACCATCCTGATCGACGACCGCATGCGTGCCGTGCTGCCGTTCCCGGTGATCGCGGAATGGGAGCGCCGCTTCCCGACGCGTGTCTCGACGGCGCTCGGCACCGTCCTCCTCACGCGGCATACGGGGTGCGGCGAGTGGCGCTCGTGACGTACGCCGCTCGCGACCCCGGCCCGGCCGCCGCCGAGACCGGCGCCGCGCCGGGTGCCGGCGGCGCCCCGATCTGGCTGACGGCGCTGTGCACCCTCTCGACGCTCGCGCTGATCGCGGTGGTCTGGGCGCTGCCTCGTCCCGTCGGCGACGTCTACGTCGCGCTCGCCGGCGGTCGTGACGTCCTCGCGGGCCGGCTCGGCGCGCCCGACGATTGGGCGTTCACCACCACCGGACGCGTGTGGATCGACCAGAACTGGGGAAGCGACGTCCTCTTCTACGCCGTCTTTGCCGCGTTCGGCGAGTCGGGGCTGCTCGCGCTCAAGGCGGTGCTCCTCGCCGGCATCGCGGCGGCGACGACGTTCGCCTGCCGCGCGCGCGGCGCGCGGCCGCCGTTGAGCTTCCTGGTACCCGCGGCGGCGCTCGCCGCGGGTTGGAGCTTCATCGATCTTCGTCCGAACCTGCTGTCACTCGTCCTGGCGCCGCTGGTGCTCGCGCTGCTCTTCCGCCGCGATCGCGGATGGCGGTCGCTCGCCGCGGCGGTCGCCGTCGTCTGGCTGTGGGCGAACCTCCACGGCGGGTTCGTGGTCGGCGTGATGCTGCTGGCGCTGCGCGCAGCCAGCGTGCTTGCCGCGTCGACCTGGCGCCACGGCCTGCGTGCCGGTCTCGCGGGCGCCGCGCCGGCGGCGCTCGCGACCGTGGTGGCGGTCGCCGGCGCCGGCGTGCTGAGCCCGTTCGGCGTGACCAACCTGACGCACCCGTTCGTCGTCGCGACCAGCCCGGTGTGGCGGCAGGTGAACGAATGGATTCCTCTGTGGACGCGTCGGGCGTCCTTCGGGAGCGCGCGCGAGTGGTCGCTGATGCTCCTCGTGCTGGCCGGCGTCGCGGCGACGCGTCTGGCGCTCGCACGCCGCGCCGGGCGCGCCCGCGTACCGCGCGCGCCCGGGGCGCTCGCGGACGCGCTCCTCGACGTCGCGCTCGCCGTCGTCGTGATCGCGATGGGAGTCGCCGCGCGGCGGTTCGTCCCCCTCGGGCTCATCCTGCTCGCGCCGGCGCTCTGCCGGCAGCTCGATGCGCTCCTCGACCCGCGGCGGACGAGCGCCGCGATCGCGGTCGTCGCGCTCGCCCTGCTGGTGCCGCCGCTGCGTCTGGTCGCGCCGCTCGCCGCGCGCTACCGCGCCGACTCGCCGCTCTACCCGCACGACGGCGTCTTCGGGCGCATGGTCGGACGCGAGACGCTCGCGCCGGGCGTCGTCGAGTTCGTGCGCGACAACGGCATCGCGGGGAGAGTCTTCAACGCCTGGCCTTGGGAAGGGTACCTGCATTGGCGCGCGCCCGAGCTGGCGCTCTTCGTCGGCGGGCGCGCCCAGCAGGTCTACCCCGAGCGGGCGTTCATCCGCTGGCGCGCGCTGCTTCAGGCAGGCGCGCACGCCGGCGAGGCGCTGCGCGCGCTCGGTGTTCCGCTCGTAATGGTGCCGGACGCCCAGCCGTACGCGTTGCTCGTCCGCAGTTTGGTGCGCTCGAGCTCGGCCCGCTTCGCGTGGATCTACTACGACGGCGCGCGCGCGGTCCTCGCCGACGCCACGGCGCCGGCCACCCGCGATCTCGTCCGCCGCGCCGCGAGCGGCGACCTTCGCTACCCGGACCCGGCCGTCGCCGTCGCCAGCCGCGCCCTCGCCCTGGCGTCACCCGCCGTCGGCGCCGAGCCCGTGCGCGTCCGCGACGCCCTGATCGACGCCGGCCGCATCTTTCCGGCGGCGGAGATCTACCTCGCGCTCGGCGACCTCGCGGCCGGCGACCCGAGCGAACGCGGCGCGATCGCCGAGGCTCTCGGCGCGGAAGACGCACGGCTCGCCGCCGAGAGCCTGGAGCGACCCGGCGGGCTCCGCTTGCTCGAGGCGAGACGCGCGCTCAACGCGACGGCGTCTCGTCTATCCGTCGCGGCAGGCGACGGTGCTCAGGCGGCGCGCCGAGCGGCGACGGCGCAGCGCCTCTCGCGTGAACGCCGCGCGCTCATGCAACGCTGGGGCTGGGGCGACCCGCCGGGCGCGTGACGTGGACGACGTCGGCGAGCTCGGTGCATCGGACGTGGGCGCGGCGGCGGCCGGCGCAGCCGCCGGCGTTGGCGCTCGAACGCCGATCGCGCGCGAGGCCGTCATCGTCTTCCTGCTCCTGGCGTTCGCCTACGGCTACTTTCCGAAAGACCCGGAGGCGAACGGCAACTCGCGTCTCGACCTCGTCTACGCCCTCGTCGACGAGGGCCGGCTCACCATCGACTCGTTCCATGCCCGACCCGAGACCTTCACCGGCGACAAGGCGTTTCGCGACGGCCACTACTACTCCGACAAGCCTCCCGGCAGCGCGTTCGTCGGCGCCGCCGTCTATCTGCCGATCCGCCGCCTCGCCGACGCCCTCGGCTGGTCTCCCGACCGCGCGACGCTCCGTTCGCTCCTGACCTTCCTCGCGATCGGCCTTCCGAGCGCGGGCGCCGGCGCGCTGCTCTTCGTGCTCTGTCGCGGCATCGGCGCCGATCGACGCGCCGCCTTCGCGGCGACGACGGCGATCTTCCTCGGCACGATGACGTTCCCGTACAGCACCATGTACTACGGCCACGCGCTCGCGGGCGCGCTCGTGCTCGCCGCCTTCGCCGTCGTCTTCCGCGGCCGCGCCGCGGGCGCGCGGCTCGACACCTGGCGGACGGGCGCGCTGTTCGGCGTCCTTCTCGGAATGGCCGCGATCACCGAGCCGCTGACCGTCGCGCTGGCGCCCGCCCTCGGCGCGTACCTCGTCCATGCGCTCGGGCGTCAAACGCGGCCGGTCGCCTGGCGGCGCACCGTCAGCGCGGCGATCGGCGCGGCGGCCGTGCCGTGCGTCCTGATGCTGGCGTACGACGCCGCCTGCTTCGGATCACCGACGGCGAACGGCTACGCCTTCCATTCCAACCCGTACTTTCGCGCGGCGATGGCGCGCGGCGTGATGGGAATCGGATGGCCGTCGCCACGCGTCCTCTTCTACCTGACCCTGCATCCGGCGACCGGAATTCTCTGGCACTCGCCGGTCCTGCTGCTCGGCATCGCCGGCCTCGTCGTCGCCGGGCGGACAGGACGTCGCGCCGAGGCGCTCGTGATCGGGTATGCGGTCGCCGTCCTCCTGCTGCTCGTCTCCGGCTACTACATGTGGTGGGGCGGTCACGCGTTCGGACCGCGCCACCTGATCCCGATACTGCCGCTTCTCGGCCTGCCGCTGGCGTTCGTGCCGCGGCGGATGCTGCCCCTCACCGTCGCCCTCGCGGCGCTCTCGATCGGCCAGATGCTGATCGTCACCGCGGCGAATCCGCAGGTGCCCGACGACCGCATCCCGGAGCTGCGGCAGATGCGCTTCTTCGACTACTCGCCGATCTACAGCCGCTGCCTCGCCGACCTCCGGGCGGGTCGCTGGGCGCCGAACCTCGGCGAGTCGACGCTCGGTCTGCACGGCGCGGCGAGCCTGACGCCGCTCCTCGCCGCGATCGCGGCGGCCACCGCATGGGCGGCTACCGCGGCGGGACCGCGATCACGTTCGGCAGCGCGCCGCCACGCCCGAACACGCAGCCGTCGAGGGGACCGAAGCGGCGAACGGCCGCAGCCGGACAGCTGAGAGGGCGCGCATCGTGCAAGCGGCTGCGGACGACGAGCACGCCCGCCGGCGCCGGCTCCTCGGTCCCGCAATACGCGCGCGCGCCGCCGTGCTCGCGCTCGAGCGTCACCAAGAACGGAATCTCGCGCGCGCCGTCCTCGGGCACGACCTGGAGGCCGTGACAGAGCGCATGGCGCGCGACGGCTCGCTTGGCGGCGAACGCGACGCCGTAGTCGCCGGCGGTGCCGCCGTAGTCGGCGATGAAGCGGAAGAAGGCGAGCGTGAACGCGCAATGGACGACGGCGATCAGCGCCACCAGCGCCGCGACGACGCCGGTTGCGATCCGCCGCGAGCGCCCGCGCGCGACCCGGCGGAGATCGTCGAGGGCGAGCGCCGCGAACGCCGACGACATGGGCTGCGTCACGACGAAGTAGTGCCGGTGGAGATGGTGCAGGCGAAGGACGACGAAAAACAGCCACACCGCGACGAGCCAGAGCGCGAGGACCAGTCGGGATCGCTCGCCCCGGCGCAGCCGAAGCCGCCGACGGCGTGCGCCGGCGGCGATCCGCGACGCGAGCTGGACGATGGTGCTGGCGAGGCCGCCGAGGATCGCGATCGCCAGGAGGCAGCGGGCGACGCGTGCCAGCTCCGGGATCGGCCACGCGCTCGCTTCCCACGCCGCCGTCGATGCGCCGGTGACGAAGTCCCAGCCGCCCGCGCTCGCGGCGTCGAGCGTGCGGGAAACCACGCGCACGGCGACCGAGCCGATCGGATCGTGCGGCACGCCCCCGGTGTCGTACACCGCGTGCCGCAGCAGACGCAGATCGACCCAGCCGCTCCGCGCCTCGTGCAGCGCGTACGGAGCGACCGTCGCGAGCGCGAGCACCAGCCCGAGCCCGAACGCCCGCCGATCGATCGCGCGCCATCGCCAGCAGAGGACGATCGTCGCGGTCGCCGCGACGGGGATCGCCGAGAGGTGGAGCTGGGCGAGCGTCACGGCGAGCAGCGGGACCGGAAATACCCACCACGTGCGCCGGCGTTCGACGACGGCGAAGAGACAATGCAGCAGCGGCACCGCGAAAATCAGCAGAACGTCCGGCGCCCAGATCTTGCGCGAGTAGAGGACCATCCACGGCGCCGTCGCGGCGAGCACCGTCGCGCCGAGCGCGACGAACGGCCCGAACCGCGGCCGCAGGGCGGCGTACAGGGCCACGATCGCCAGCGTCCCGAGGAGCGCGATCCAGCCGGACACGACGACGGGACTCGGCCCGAGGAGCAGCGGCGGCGCGATCAGGTAGTAGAGCGTCGGGCCGACGTCGACGCCGATGCTGGCGGGCATGCCGGCCGCCGGCCAGCGCCCGGTTTCGAGGGCCCGCAGGGTCTCGAGCAGCATCTTCAGCTCGTCGCCCTTGAACTCGCAGAGATCGAGGCGTGCGAATCGCAGCCAGCACGCGATCGCGACCGTCGCCGCGAGGAGCGCGATCTCGAGGCGCGACCACGGTCGGCCGACGGCCGCGGCGTCGCCGATCGGCGGCTCGGCCTTCGCCAGAAAAGCCGTCACGTCGGCGCGCCGGCGGCGGATGCCGGACCCGCGACGCGTGCGCGCCGGCGAGCGAGGATCGTCCGGGTGTAGCCGGTCGCGAGCGCGAGAAACGCCGCGAGCAGCACCATCGCCGCCGACGGCAGGTCGAGCCAGGGAGCGTGCGTGAGCACGCCGTACACGACGGCGCCGTAGACGGCGGCGGCAGCGACGGCGAGCGCGACCTGCGCACGCGAGCGCGACGATGGGTCGCAGCGGTGGAGCGCGAACACCCCGAGCAAGAGAAACGGAAACGCGTGCACCATGTGGCGCTCGTGCGTCCCGACGACGAACACCCCGAGCGCGAAGTTCGTGAGCCCGGTCACGACCAGCGCGGTGGCGCAGAGCCATCGCCCGTCGGTCGCGACCCGCGAGGAGCTCCGCAGCGCGTCGCGCACGGCGGTCGCCTGCATCACCAGCAGAAACGCGACCACGGCGACGAACGTCGCGTGCCCGAGCTGGCGCGGCGTCAGGAAGGCGACGAGCGGGACGTCCGACGAGCTCGCGAGCGGGCGTCCGAGAAGCGTCCAGACGTTCGGGCCGTTCCCCGACAGTCGGCCGGTGTGCCATGCCCCCGTCGTCCAGACGTACGACGCGATCCAGCGATGGCCGGCCGGCGGCTCGAAGACGGCGCGCTCGAGCGCCAGTAGCACCGCGGCCGCGGACGCCGCGGCGAGAGCGCCGGCGCGCAGCGCGCGCCGCCCGCCGTGGCGTCGGCCGAGCGCGACGAGCGCGACGGTCGCGAGCGCGAGGAGACCCGGCAGGGAAAAGGCCGCCGTCTGCTTGGTCTCGAGCGCGGCCGCCAGCGCCGCCGCGCCGGCGACGACCGCGAGCTCGTCCAGCGCCGGCCGCGACGCGTTCGCGCACGCGACGCGCACGAAGCAGAGCGCGGCGCCGAGCAGGATCGCGGTCGTGACGACGTCGATCTGGCCCCACACCGCTCCCCCCGCCCAGCTCGACGGCAAGAGGTAGAGGCCGGCGGCCGTCGCGGTCGGATGCGGAACGTCGAGCGCGACCAGGAGCCGCAGCACGAGGAGGATCGACAGCGCCTCGAAGACCGCGAGGTACGCGCGGAACGCCTGTCGGTGGTCGACGTGCGTCGCGCCGATCGCGCGCATGGCGGCCTTGATCGCCGTCATCGCGCCGGCACTCGCGACGACGCCGAGCGGCGGGTAGTTACAACCGGTGTCGCGATAGAGCGTCGCGAACGATCGGTCGCGGGACGGCAGCACGAGACCGCGCGACGGCTGGTGCGCCGACCAGCGATCGAACGCCTCGAGATCCCACCAGTTGGCGACCCGGGAATGCGCGGCGAGCAGCAGGAACGGCAACAGCAGCAGCAGGAAGCTCGTCCTGCCGACGGCTCCTGCGCCGGCGACGCGCGCTCGCCCGCGCTCGGCTTCCGGCAGCGCTACTTCTTCAGCTTCAGATCCCAGCGGACGGCGAAGCTCGGGCTCACGCTCACGGTGATGACGCCCTTCCGGTCGTCGCCCGTTCGTACCTTGAACGACAGCGTCGAGGTGATCGTGACGTCGGCCGAGTTCGGATCGGTGTGATCGGAGAGCTGGACCGGCTGATTCGGATCGTCGTCCGTCCCCGGCGCCAGCGAGTTGGCGAGCGCCATCTGGTCCTGGAAGAGCTTCATCGCCTTCCCCTTGATCTTGTCGGCGACGATCGGCGGCGCGCCCGGGGTCTGGATCTGCATCTGATAGTTCACGCCGTCGAAACCAATGTTCACGACGCCGGCGGTACCAGCCGTCTGCCCGACGCAGTCGGGCCGGCCGAGCGCGCACTTGACGATCGCGGCGTCGAGCACGTCCTGGAAGCTGTCGATCACGAACGGTCCAATGTTGTTGGGATCGGTGTAGGTGGACGCGGAGTGGGGAGTGAGCGCCACCACGAGCGCCATCAGCAGCGCCGCCGCCGCGGCGATGCCGGCCGCGACCCACTGTTGGCGTCCACTGTCGGGAGTCTCGCGCATGACGTCCTCCTTTGACGAGCCGCAGGCGATCACGTCGCGCGGCCGGGATCGAACGTCCCTAGCACCCGACGGTCGCCGCCGACAAGGCTTTTGTGTGCATCCGGCGCCCGGCCTCTTTCGAACGGCGTCGTGCACCCGACGAACTTGACTCCCTGCGACAAAACGGGAAAGAGCGTCGGCACCGGCGGGCCGGCTTCACACCCGCCCGGAAGACCTCATGGCGAATCCCACGGGAGAAGAGCTTCGCGAAGCGGTCGGTCTGCTCGCGGACCGCGTCGGCTACGCCAAGCTCTACGACCGCCTGGTGCGGCTGAACGCGTTCGTCTCGCGCCGCAAGCCGCCGTCGCCGGCCGCGCTCGCGGACCGGCTGTACGCCTTGACGGGCGGCTTGCGCCGGCAGGTTCCGGCGAGCGTCGCGTTCCACAGCGTCTGGACGGAGACCTTCACGCGCACCCTCGGCGAGGAGACCGACAAGTCGCTCGAAGCGATCGCCGAGCGCATCAACGCCGCGATCAGCGAGGACGAGCGCACGGTGCGCGACGGCAAGTCGGACGAGCTCGATGCGGCGCTCGGCGACTACGAGCAGGCCTTGACCGCGGCGATCGGTCCGCGCGCCGCGCGCATCGACATGCTGCTCAAGGCGGTGAACCCGGTCGCGGAGCGGCTGCGGGCACGGCCGCTCCCCTCACCCGCGCCCGCCGACACCGGCACCGCGCCGCCGGTGTCGAGCGAGTAGCGGGTGCCGCGCGTACGCGCCAACGGCGTCGAGCTCGTCTACGAGGAGCTCGGCGCGGGCGATCCGCTCGTCTTCGTCAGCGGCACCAGCGTCGACCGCACGATCTGGGGGTTGCAGGTCGCGGCGTTCGCCCCGCGCTACCGCTGCATCACCTTCGACAACCGCGACGTCGGCGAGAGCACGATCGTCGACGCCGCCTACACGCCGCGCGACATGGCCGCCGACGCCGCGGCGCTGCTCGCCGCGCTCGACCTGCCGCCGGCGCACGTCGTCGGACACTCGCTCGGCGGCGCGATCGCGCAAGAGCTCGCGCTCGCCGCCCCGCGCCGCGTCCGGACGCTGACGCTCGTCGGCACGTGGGCGCGGAACGACGACTACACCCGCGCGCTCTTCCTCACCTGGAAGCGCATGCGCCGCCGCTTCGACGACCGTGAGTTCCTCGAAGGCATGCTGCTCACCGGCGTCGGTCACACGTTTCTCACCGGCGCCGGCATCGAGCCGCTGATCGAGATGTTCCTCGCGTCGCCGCACCCGCAACCGCCCGAGGCCTTCTGCCGCCAGGTCGACGCCGACCTCGCGCACGACTCGGCGGACCGCATCGGCGCGATCGCGGCGCCGACGCTCGTCGTGCACGGCGACGAGGACACGATCTTCCACCCCGTCCATCATCGGCAGCTCGCCGAACGGATCGCGGGCGCGCGGCTGGTCACGCTGCGCGGCGCCGGTCACAGCCCGTCGATCGAGACGGTGGAGCCCTTCAACGAAACGCTGAGCGCGTTCCTCGCCGCGCACTGACGCCGGCGCCCGGCGCCCCGACGCGCGGGGCGCACCGCCGGCGCGACAGTCGCGGGGGCGTGTGCTAGGGGAACGGCGCGCCGATCGGCGCGTTCACCCATGACCGCCGCACCGACGCCGCAAGCACGCGAGGACGTCGCCGCGCTCCTCGAGACCGGACGCGAGGATCAGCTCGAGGAGGCGATCGGCCGCCTGCATCCCGCGGACGCCGCCGAGCTCCTCGACACGCTCGACGACGACGAGCTCCGCGTCCGCCTCTTCGGCCAGCTCGAGGTGCCGCACGCGGCAGCGGTGCTGAGCCTCGTCAGCGAGCCGACGCTCGAGAAGCTCCTCGACCGCGTGCCCGAAGCGCGCCTGCAGGCGATCGTCGCGACGCTCGAATCCGACGACGCGGCCGACATCCTCGGCGAGCTGCCGCGCGACAAGGTCGAGCGGCTGCTGCACGTCGATCCCGCCGCGCATCTCCGCCGACGTCCGCGCCCTGATGCGCTACGACGAGGAGTCCGCCGGCGGGATCATGCAGCGCGAGTTCGTCGCGGTCGATCGCCGCGCGACCGTGCAGCAGGCGGTCGAGGCGGTCCGCCGGCGGACCGCCGACCTGCCCGACATCCACAACGTCTACGTCGTCGACGAGGCGCAGCGGCTGGTCGGCATCCTGCCGCTGCGGCTGCTGATCCTCTCGCCCGGCGACACGACCGTCGAGGCGGTGATGCAGCGCGATCCGATCGTCGTCCACCCCGGCATGGATCAGGAGGAGGTCGCGGGCCTCTTCAGCAAGTACGACCTGCTCGCGCTCCCGGTCGTCGACGACGCCGGCCGGATCGTCGGACGGATCACGATCGACGACGCGGTCGACGTCATCGAGGAAGAGGCGTCGGAGGACATCTATCGCCTCGCCGGCCTCGGCCAGGACGCGTCGGTGCTGGAGTCGCCGTGGCAGTCGGTACGCCGCCGCCTTCCGTGGCTCATCATCAATCTCGGCACGGCGGTCCTGGCGGCGAGCGTGGTCGCGGTCTTCGAGGGCACGATTCGGCGGGTCGCGATCGCCGCCGCGTTCATGACCATGGTCGCGGGGAGCGGCGGCAACGCCGGCGTGCAGACGTTGGCCGTCGTGGTGCGCGGCCTCGCCCTCGGCGAGCTCACGTTCTTGAATGCGCGCCGCGTGATCCTGAAGGAGCTCGCCGCCGGCGCCGTGAACGGCATCGTCCTCGGGATCGTCGCCGGTCTGATCGCCTATCTCTGGAAGGGCCTCCCACTGATCGGCGTCATCATCGGCGCGGCGATCGTCGGCAACCTCTGCGTCGCGGCCCTCGTCGGCGTCCTGGTGCCGCTCGGCCTCGAGTGGTGCGGCATCGACCCGGCGGTCGCGTCCGCGGTCGTCCTCACGACGTTCACCGACGTCTGCGGCTTCGCGTTCTTCCTCGGCCTGGTGACGATCTTCGACCGCTTCCTGATCTGACGCCGAGCAACGGCGCCGCGACGGTCGGCGCCGGCGGCCTCGGTGCCAGCGCCGTCGGCACCGCGACCGCGGCGACCACCGCGGCGACCACCTCGCCGTCCACCGCCGTACATTCCTCGCGATCACCGCACATTCCTGCACGTCGTCCTGTGGATCGCGGGGCGCTTCTCCGCGTCAATTCGTCGACACCTCGCTGGAACGGTTTTCGCTCCCGCCGCCGACGACACTCACGACGCCCAAGGAGGGGCCCATGACTCATCGAACGAACGCGACCGACGGCGCACGCGACGCGAGAAAGCGGATGCTCGCGGCCGGGCGCAAGATCAACGGGATCTGGCACGTCACCACGTTCCTGCGCGCCGCGGCCGGCGGCACCGCCGAGACCTTCTGGGAAACCCGCGCGCAGCCCGCCCGATCGCGACGACGCGGCCCGAAGGCGGCGCGCTGACGGCCTGAGGGGTGCTGCACGTCGACGATCTCGCGCTCGACGACGACGCGAACGAGTCGGATCGCCGTTGGACGATCGGATCGGTTCGCGGCAGCGCGGATGAGGCGGATCGCGACTGGACGATCGGGGCCGTCGACGCCGCGGAAGCGGACCGCTACTGGACGATGCCCTTGCGGACGGCGAAGCGGACGATCTCGGCGGTGTTGTGGAGGTCGAGCTTCTCCATCACGTGCTTGCGGTGGCTCTCGACGGTGTTGATGCTGAGCGAGAGGATGCGGGCGATCTCCTTGTTGGTCTTGCCCTCGGAGATGAGCTGCAGACCTCGCGCTCGCGCCCGGTGAGGCGGGAGAGCGCGTCGTCGCCGGCGGCGGTGCCGGACTCGTTCAGGTAGCCGGCGAGCAGGACCTTCGAGACCGACGGGCTGAAGTACGAGCCGCCGCGGGCGAGCGACTTGACCGCCTTGATGAGGTCGAGGTCTTCCGAGTCCTTGAGGAGATAGCCCTTCGCGCCCGCCTTCAGTCCCTGGCGGACGTAGACGTCGTCGGAGTGCATCGACAGGATGAGCACGCTCACGCCGTCGACGCTCTTCATGATCTGGTTCGTCGCCTCGATGCCGTTCAGGCCGGGAAGGCCGATGTCGATCACGACGACCGTCGGGCGCAGCCGTTTCGCGGTCTCGACGGCGCTGCGCCCGTCGCCCGACCTCGCCCGAGATCTCGATCTCGGGGTCGGACTCGAGGATCTTCCGCAGCCCCTGGCGGACGACGGTGTGATCCTCGGCGAGCATCACGCGAATCTTGGCCATGCCTGCTCCCTTCTCACGTCAACAGCAACGAGATGGCGAACCCCACGACGAACGCGACGAGCTCCCAGAGAAACGGCAGCCGGCGCGGCTCGGCGAGCACCGCGCCGTCGCCCGGGAGCGGTGGCCCGGCGGCGCCGAGGGGCACGTCGGCGGGGTGAACGCCCTCCTCGTAGCGGCGCTTGAACGCACGAAACACCTCGATGCGACGGGCCCAGTCCTCGAGCTGCTGCTCGCCGTGGCGCGCCGCCGCCGCGATCCGCGCCAGCTCGGCGTCGGGCGTCTCGCGGAGCGCACGTTCGAGATCGCGATGCATCCGGACCAGCTCACCAATCGCATTGAGACGCTCGCTTCGTTGGTCGCGGCCCGGCACCGCGCACGAGTACCCCGCGGCGAACTTCCTAGCGCCATCGGCGCCCATGTGGTCTCTGCATAGCTCACGTCAATACGGGAGTCACGCTCAGGCTATGCAGCTGATTTTCAATGTCAAGAAAAAATCCGTCCCCATTTTGATGGGATGACGCGAGCGCGGTGCCGGGCGCCTGATAGCGCACGGCGGCAGCAGTCCTGGTTGCTCGCCGTCCGTCGTCGGGACGCGCGATCGGTCGGACGGCGCGCCGGGCGAGCCGCGGTCGCGATCGCTCCGGTGATGGGCGCGGGAGCGCCGCACCGTTGGGCTCGCCGCCCGACGCCGCCGCGGCGCAGCCGCGCGCTCGGCGGCGAATCAGCTACACCAGCTCGTCGTCGTCGAGCGGGACGTCGTCCTCGAAATCGTCGAGGTCGCGCGGCTCGCGCTCGCCGAGCGCCAGCGACGGCTGCGCCTCGGACTCGTCGCGGAGCGTCGCCGACCGAGTGCGGAGCTCGCTCAGCTGACTGCGCAGCTGGCTGATGGTGTCGTCGCGTTCCTTCAGTTGCCGTTCGAGCTGCGTGACGCGGGCCTCGTGGTGACGCAGCTGCCCGATCTCGCGCATGCTTTCCGTGAGCCGCCGCTCGAGCGTGCTCTTCTCACGCTCGAGCCGCGCCTTCAGCGCCGCGACCTCGGCGTTGCCGGCGCTGCGCGGCGCGCTGCGCGCCGCAGTGCCGGCGCGCCCGACGCCGCGACCCTTCGCGGCGGGACGCCCGGTGAGCTTTTTCGCGGCCCCGCGCGGCGCTCGGCGAGCGCTCGCCGACTTGCGCCCGGCAGCCGCCTTCTTCGCGCTCGCGGCCCCGCGCTTCGCGCTCTTGCGGGCACCGGCGCTGCCGCGACCCGACCGTGATCCCTTTCCCCGCGAGCTCCTCGCCATGAGTCTCCTCCTCAGTGCTTGTCGTAGATCTCGCGCTCGCCGGCGGGTCGAGTCCGCCAACGCTTGTGCGTCCAAAGCCAGTGGTCGGGATAGCGGCGGATCATGTCCTCGAGCACCGCCGTGCAACGCTGCGTGAACTCGCGAGCGGCCGATTCGCGGTCCGCCATACTCGCAAACGGTACGCGAGGCAAGATGACGATGCGATGACGCGCGCTCGTCACCGTCGCGAACGAGAAACGCGGGATACACCGGCGACGTCCGCACGCGCCGCGATGCGCGCGAAACCGGCGTTGGTGCTGGCGAGCCGGCCGAAGAACTCGACGAAGACCCCCGTCCGCCGCGATGCGTTCTGGTCGAGCGGCAGCACCATGAGGCCGTGGTCGGCGAGCGTCCGCAGGACGGCGCGTGCGGCGCGGTGCTTGCGAAGCGTGCGCGTCGCCGGCGCGCTCGCGCATCCGGATGACGTAGCGGTCGACGAGCGGGTTCTTGATCGTCTGCCCGACGAGATGAACCGGATAGCCGAGGAGACCGTGCGCGTACGCGAACAGCTCCCAGTTGCCGAAATGGCCGGTGAGCACCAGCACGCCGCTCTGCCGCAGCACGCGCGGCAGCTCCGACCAGAGCGCCTGGTCCTCGATGCGCACCACGTCGTGGACGTTCACCGCATCGAGCGTCGGGAGCCGCGCCCACTCGGCGACCATGCGACCGAGGTTGCGATAGCTCGCGATCAGGATCGCGAGGCGCTCGCGCGGCGTCTTTTCGGGGAAGGCGATCGCGAGATTGGTGAGACCGATGCGCCGATGGCGCCGGTCGATCCGGATCACGACGCCGGCGACGGCGGCGGCGAGACGCAGCGCGAGCCCGCGCGGCAGCGAGCGCGAGCAGACCGGCGACGGCGCGCAGCGCCGCGTACTCGAGCCAGTGGCGCAGCCGCGCACGGCGACGGCGCACCCGCCGTGGCGCGGCGGCGCGCGGCGTCTCGTCGGTCGGTGTCCTCCGCGGCGGGGAACCGGCCACGGAGCGTGTCAGGAAGCGGCCGCCTCCGACAGCGAGAAGCCGAACGCGTCGCGCTCCTTCGCCTCGAGCTCGGCGAAGACGCGCGCGTCGACCTCACGGTAGCGCGCGAGCAAGGCGTCGACGCGTGCTTGGCCGTCGGGTCCGGCCATCTCGCGGAGCTTGTTCTCGATCCACGACAGGTGCCACTTCTCGTCCTTCGTCACCTCGTGGAGCACGGCGCGGGTCTCGTCGTCGACCGACGGCGCCGCCGCGTGCGCGACGTAGCGCCGTTGCGCGCGCTCCTCGACCACGATCGTGAGCGCGAAGAGCTGCTCGAAGGTCTTCGGCACGCCGACCTCGCGACCGATCCGCGTCTGGTAGCCGTCCTCGACCTTCTCGGGCACGCCGCCGAGATCGGTGATGCGCTTCGTCCACAGCCAGGCGTGGCGGGTCTCGTCCTCGAGGTGCTTGGTGAGCTTGATCTGGGCGTCGGGGTCGTCGATCCGTTGCAGGAGCTTCAGCAGCAACGTCGCGCCGCGGAGCTCGGCGTCACGGTAATAGCTGAACAGTGTCAGCAGCTTCGGATCCACCGCGGCGCTCGCCGCGTCGCCGTCGTCGTCCATGCGCCCCCCCGTTCTCGGTGCTTCCCGACTCGACCCGCCGTTCCTTAATCATGCGCCGCTTGGAGAGACAACGGGCGGCCGTCCACCCAGCCCCCGGCAATCGTATCAGACTGACGCGATTTCTTGCCGCGCGGCTCCGTTGTGTGTTAAGCGCCAGCGCGTTTCCGCGTGTGATCCCGCGCGCAACCGCAAAACCAGGAGGGCAGCGTGGCACGAGGCAAAGTGAAGTGGTTCAATGCGCAAAAAGGTTACGGCTTCATCACGGCAGACGACGGGCAGGACGTATTCGTGCACTACTCTGCCATCAGTGGCAACGGCTTCCGCTCGCTCCAAGAAGGTGAGAGCGTCGAGTTCGAGATCGCGCAAGGTCCGAAGGGCCTGCAAGCAGCGAACGTCACCAAGTTCTCGGGCTGAGCCGCGCGCGCCCGCTTCGCCCGAGCGACGCGACGGCGCGCTTCGTACATCCGTCGGACGATCCCAGATCTCGCCGCGCGCTCCGCGTGGCCTCGCGGTCGCGGCGCACGTGTGATGCGGGCACGTCGCGACGCGCGGGCGACACCGCGGGCGTCGTTGAACACGGCGGGCGTCGTCTCGCTCGGCGCGTCCGCGCGCCGACGGTGCCGGCGACCCGAGATCCGGCGACGCAGCCGCCGTGCCTGCTCGTTCGCGCCGGGCACCGCGGCGGCGACGAGATTGACCGCGTCGGGATGAGCCTCTATGTTTCGACGGCTCGGCGCCGCGTCGAGCCGTCACCGCCTCTCACGCCACCCTAGCTCAGCTGGTAGAGCAGCCGATTCGTAATCGGCAGGTCGAGGGTTCGAGTCCCTTGGGTGGCTTTGTACCTCGCGCCGCGAGCGTCCCGCGGTCCGGCGTCTCTTCTCGCGGGGCCATCGGCATCCGGTCCTTCGACGCCGTCGGCGCACCTTCCCGGCGGTCCGCATCGTTGTAGAACTTTCGCGGTCGCGCGGCGGGCCCTACCAGCGGCGTGGAGAGATGCGGGGACGCTGCCTCGCAATCGCGCCGGCTTGGCGTCGGTCACGCCGGTAACGTCGCTGGCACGCTCTTCGCTGCGAAGCGCCGAGGAGGAGCGAATCCGCATGATCGTCGTTCGGCGCGAGTGAGCACATCTCGAACGTACGCGCATGCCGCCGACGTGCACGGCGCGATCGCAGCGCAACCGGACTCGGGCTCCGCTCCGTCCGTGATCGCGGTCGAAGGGCGGAACTGCTGGCGACGCGCGTGCGCGAGCCGCGTCGCGTTGCTCTGCGACGGCGCCGCGTACTTCTCCGCGTTCGCCGCGGCCGTGCAGCGCGCCGAGCGCTCCATCCTGATCGTCAGCTGGGACATCGACAGCCGGCTCGACCTGCGGCTCGAGGCGAGCGTCGACCTGCCCGGCAATCTCGGCGGCTTCCTGAACGCGGTCGTCTCGCGCCGTCCGGCGCTGCACGCGCACGTCCTCAGCTGGGACTTCGCGATGATCTACGCGCTCGAGCGCGAGGCGCTGCCCGTCTTCAAGCTCGGCTGGCGCACGCACCGGCGGCTGCACTTTCGCCTCGACGGCGATCATCCGATCGGCGCGTCGCAGCACCAGAAGATCGTCGTCGTCGACGACAAGGTCGCCTTCGTGGGCGGCCTCGATCTCTGCGATTGCCGCTGGGACACGTGCGAGCATCGCGCCGGCGACCCGCGCCGCGTCGACGCCGCGGGGAGGCCGTACGCGCCGTTCCACGACGTGCAGATCGCCGTCGAGGGCGCCGCCGCGGCGGCGCTCGGCGATCTCGTTCGCGAGCGCTGGCGGCGCGCGACCGGCGAGCGGCTCGAGCCGCCGCGCGTCGCCACCGACCCCTGGCCGCCCGGGCTCGTCCCCGATCTCGAGCACGTGACGGTCGCGATCGCGCGCAGCGATCCCGCGCTGCACGGCCGGCCGGAGGTGCGTGAGGTCGAGCGCCTCCATCTCGACGCGATCGCCGCCGCCGAGCGCACGATCTACGTCGAGAATCAGTACCTCACCTCGGTCGTGATCGGCGAGGCGCTCGCCGCACGTCTCGGCGACCCGCACGGTCCCGAGATCGTCGTCATCGCGCCGTGCGTCTGCTCGGGGTGGCTCGAGGAAGGGACCATGGGCGTCCTGCGGGCGCGTCTGCTGCGCCGCCTGCGGGATGCCGATCGCTTCGGCAAGCTGCGCGCGTACTATCCGGTGGTGCCGGACCTCGGCGCGGCACGCATCAACGTGCACGCGAAGGTGATGGTGATCGACGACCGGTTCCTGCGCGTCGGCTCCGCGAACCTGTCGAATCGCTCGATGGGATACGACTCGGAATGCGACGTCGCCGTCGAGGCCGAGGGTGCCCCGCGCCGCGCCGCGCGCATCGCCGCCGTTCGCGATCGTCTGCTCGCCGAGCACCTCGGGGTATCGCCGGCCGACGTGACCGCGGCGGTCGCCGCGCACGGATCGCTCGTCGCCGCGATCGACGCGCTCGCGCCGCGGGCGCTGCGCGCCCTGGTGCGGATCGACGACGCGCAGCCCGCGTGGGCGGAGACCCTCGTGCCGGCCGTCGCCCTCGCCGACCCGGAACGCCCGCTCGACGCCGAGCGGCTGATCCAGCAGTTCATGCCGGCGGAGCTGCGCGAGTCGCGCGGCCGCCGGTTCCTGCAAAGCGGCGGGCTCCTGCTGATCGTGCTGCTGGTCGCGGCGATCTGGCGCTGGAGGGAGCTCGAGCCCTGGATCCACCCGCGGGCGATCTCGGCGTTCGCCCGCCTGCTGCGCGACGACCCGCTCGCGCCGCTGGTCGTCGTCGCCGCCTATCTGCTCGGCGGCACGCTCATGGTTCCCGTGCTGTTGCTGGTGATCGCGACGACGCTGGTGTTCGGCTTCCGCGCGGGCATCGCCTACGCGCTGCTCGGCGGCGTCACGGGCGCCGCCTTCGGCTACGCCTTCGGGCGGTTGCTCGGCCGCGACCTCGTGCGCCGGGTCGCCGGTCCGCGTCTCAACCGGGTGAGCCGGCGGCTCGCGCGCGACGGCGCGACCGCGGTGGCGCGCGCGCGCTTGCTGCCGCTCGCGCCGTTCACCACGGTGAACCTGATCGCCGGCGCGTCCCACCTGCCGTTCGGGAAGTACCTCGTCGGCACAGCGCTCGGGATGCTCCCCGGCATCGTGATGCTGGCGCTGTTCGCGGACCGGCTGCGGCTCGCGATCCGCGCGCCCGCCCTGACGAGCTTCGCGACGCTCGCGGTCGTCGTCGCGTTGCTGCTCGCGATCGGGTGGTGGCTGCGCCGCTACTACGCGAGGCTCGCGCCGCCGACGCCGTCGCGGCCGAACCGCCGCGCCGTGCGCTCCGGCATCGCGACGACTTCCGAGCGTCGAGTGAGTGGCTGACGATCGGCCGCAGACCGCCGCGGCGACGCCCCGCCGCTTCCTGGTCGCGTCGTACAACATCCATCGCTGCTACGGCCGCGACGGCCGCCACGATCCCGACCGGATCGCGCGCGTCATCCGCGAGCTCGGCGCCGACGTCGTCGCCCTCCAGGAGGTCGAGTCGATGCCGAGCGACGAGGCGGGCGCGGAGCAGGCGGGGCTCGATCAGTTCGAGTACCTCGCCGCCTCGACCGGCTTCGGCGTCGTGCCCGGGCCGACGTTGCTGAGCCATCGGGCGCAGTACGGCAACGTCCTGCTGACGCGCCACCCGGTGACCGCGGTGCGCAAGATCGATCTCAGCGTCGCCGGGCGGGAGCCGCGCGGCGCGATCGACGCCGATCTCGACGTCGCCGGCCGATCGGTGCGCGTGATCGCGACGCACTTCGGGCTGCGGGCGCGCGAGCGCCGGCGCCAGGTGAGCCGATTGTCCGAGGCGCTCGCCGCCGATCGCGACCGGCTCGTGATCCTGCTCGGCGACTTCAACGAGTGGCGACGCCGGAGTCCCGTGCTGCGCGCGATCCACGCGCACCTCGGACGCGACGTCGCCGTCCGCACCTTCCCCGCCTGGCGGCCGATCTTCGCGCTCGACCGCATCTGGGTGCAGCCGCGCGCCGTGCTCGATCGCGTGCAGGCGCACGCGAGCGCGGCGGCGCGCGTCGCCTCGGATCATCTGCCGGTGTACGCGTCGCTCGTGCTTTGATCGGCGGCCCCGCTGTCCTATGGGGGAGGACGCGCTCGACGAGCGCGACTCTCCACGGGAAGGAGCACTCGCATGAGCATCGTGAGAACACCCGAAGCGCGGTTCGCCGATCTCCCGGACTACCCGTTCGCCCCGCACTGGGTCGACGTCGGGCGCGCGATCGGCCGGACCGAGCCCGTCCGCATGCACTACGTCGACGAGGGCGCCGGCGAGATCATCCTCTGCCTCCACGGCGAGCCGAGCTGGTCCTTTCTCTATCGCCGCATGATCCCGATCCTGGCGCGGCACGGCCGCGTCCTCGCGCCCGATCTGATCGGATTCGGCAAGTCCGACAAGCTCACCGAGCGCGCCGACTACTCGTATCGGATGCACCGGGACGCCGTGCTCGCGTTCCTCGACGCGCTCGCGCTCCGGGAGATCACGCTGGTCTGTCAGGACTGGGGCGGTCTGCTCGGGCTCCAGCTCGCGGGCCAGCTGCCCGATCGGTTCGCCCGCCTCGTCATCATGAACACCGCGCTGCCGACCGGCGAGGAGCAGGTGGGGCCCGGCTTCATAGCGTGGCGCGAGTACGTGGCGAACACCCCCGATCTGCCGATCGGGCAGCTGTTCGGACGCGCCATCGCACAGGAGTCGCGCCGGACGCCCGAGATTCTCGCCGGCTACGACGCGCCGTTTCCCGACCGCACGTACAAGGAAGGCGCGCACGCGTTCCCGTTGCTGGTGCCGATCACCCCCGACGCGCCCGGCGCCGCCGAGAACCGCGAGGCGTGGAAGACGCTCGAGCGCTGGACGAAGCCGGTCCTCTTGATGGCCGGCGACCAGGATCCCGTGCTCGGTGTCCCGGCGGGCAAGGTCTTCGAAGCTCGCATGCCGCACGCCGGTCCGCTGGTCGTCATCGAGGGGGCGGGGCACTTCCTCCAAGAGGACAAAGGCGAGGAGATCGCGGAACGGATCGTCGCCTTCGTCGCCGCCAACCCGCTGCGATGAGCGGCGACGCTCCGCTCAGTGCGCGAAATTCCAGCGCCGTTGGCGTGGGCGCTGGCTGCCGAGGATGCCGCCGCTGCTGCTCCTCCTCGATCGGCCGAAGACTGGCTGATGCTTCGGTTTCCCGTAGCCGTTCACGTGCTCGATGCCCCATTCTGCGTCGCGCCGCGCCGGCGACTGGGCGACCCGGTGTGAGCTGATCGTCAGCAGGGCGAGCACGACGATCATGATGCCGAGCACGGAGATGAGGCCGACCCGGAACCAGCGGCGCACCCGCGCCATCGACTGGCGGCGGCGCATCGCCTGCTCGCGCAGCGGGTGCACCGTGCGGAGCTGCCCTTCCAATTCCCGCCGTGTCAGCATGCGGCCGCGGGTGTAGCATTTTGGGCCAGCCGCTGTCACGTCTCTCCATGTCATGAGGCCGCATGGCCGCGTTTTCGGTCCCCGCCGCGATCGCCGATGACGTCGCGCTGCTGCTGGTCGCGGAGGGCATCGCGACCGAGCTCCGCCGCGAGCGCGACCGGGCCGTCATCATCGTCGCGCCCCACGACGAGGCGCGCGCGGCGCGCATCCTCGCCGAGGAGTATCCGGACGGGCTCGCCGCCACGGTCGCGCGCCGCCGCTGGTCGGCGCCCCGGTCGCCGCTCCCCGACCGCTGGTTCGGCCGCGCCTCGTGGGTGCTGTTCGCGATCGTCGCGCTGTGTGCGGCGATCTACGCCGGCGAGGAGCTGAGCGGCGGCTCCGAGACGCGCGCGGTTCTCCTGCGGTTCGGCGCCTCGCGGCCGGCGCACGTCCGGACGGGCGAGTGGTGGCGTCTCGTGACCGCGATCTTCGTGCACATCGGGCCGCGGCACATCCTCGGCAACGCCGCCACGCTGCTCGTGCTCGGGCCGGCGCTCACCGCCGCGCTCGGCGCCGGACGGTTCGCGCTGATCTTCGTCCTCGCCGGCGCCGCCGGCAACGGGCTCAGCTACCTGGTCGCGCCCTCGGACATGGTGAGTGCCGGGGCGTCGGGCGCGATTCTCGGCGTCCTCGGCGCGCTCGGCGGGCAGCGCATCCGCTTCGCGGCGAGCGCGAGGTTCCGCGCCTGGCAAGTCGTCGCGGCGCTCCTCGCCTATCTCGGGATCGCCGTCGGCGCCGGGCCGGGCGTCGACACCATGGCGCACCTCGGCGGTCTCGCCGCCGGCTTCGCCCTCGGACTCCTCGTCCCGCCCGCGCCGCCGGTCGCGACGCCGCGTGAGCGCCTGCTCGCCGCCGCCGCCGGCGCGCTCGCGGTCGCGATCGTCGCCGCGGCGTTCGCGGCGCTCGTCATATCCAGCCGGCGCGCCTGAACCGCCGGTACAGAATCCCGCAGATCGCCACCATGACGGCGATCGCGATCGGATAGCCGTAGCGCGAGTGCAGCTCGGGCATGATCTCGAAGTTCATGCCGTAGACGCCGGCGATCAGCGTCGGCACCGCGAGGATCGCGGCCCACGCGGCGAGCTTCTTCGTCACCTCGTTCTGCCCCACCGAGACCAGGGAGAGATGGGCCTCGAGCGCGGTGGTCAACAGCTCGCGGAGGGTGTCGACGGTCTCGTTGATCCGGATCACGTGATCGTAGACGTCGCGGAAGTAGGGCCGGATGTCCTCGGGGATGAGCGTCGCGTCGAAGCGGACGAGGCGGTTGCAGACGTCGATGAGCGGCGTCACCGCGCGCTTGAGCGCGACCAGGTCGCGCTTCAAGTCGTAGATCTGCTCGGTCGTGGCGCGGTCGAAGGTGCCGTCGAAGATCCGCTCCTCGAGCTGCTCGAGATCGTCCTCGAGGCGGTCGACGATCGGAAAGTAGTGGTCGACGACGAAGTCCATCAGCGCGTAGAGCACGAACGCCGGCCCCTTGCGGAGCAGCTCCGGCGTGCGCTCGCAGCGCGCGCGCACCTCGGCGTACGAGAGCGACGGACCGTGGCGCACCGAGACGACGTAGTCGCGCCGCATGAAGACGTGCGTCTCACCCAGCGCGATCCGCCCAGTCTCGCCGCCGGGCTGCGCGGTGCGGAGGACGACGAACAGCGCGTCGCCGTACTCCTCGACCTTCGGCCGCTGGTGCGCGGCGAGTGCATCCTCGACCGCGAGATCGTGGAGGCCGAACTCCTTCTGCACCTGGCGCAGCAACGACTCCTCCGGCTCGTAGAGACCGATCCAGACGAAGCCTTCCTCGCTCGCCTCGAGCAGCTCGCCGACCTGGTCGATGTGCAGATCGGCGACGCGCCGCCCCGCGGCATAGGCGGCGCAGCTCACGACGCCCGGCCGCGCTCCGGTCTCCGGCATGGCGCAACCGCATAGCAGGCATTCGCGAGCGCGGCACGCGCGCGCCGGCCCGATCGCGCGTCCCTCGCGGAGGCGCTGGCGCGGCCTTCTCGGAGAGGCCCCTCGCGGCCGCATCTCGATTCGATTCCGGCATCGACGTGCGACACCATACCCGTCGCCACACGACTGGCCGGCGGGCGCCGCGCGTGTTACGGTTGGCGAGTTGACCCGCCAGTCGTTCGATCGCGCGTGGCTGCGCGCCGCCGTGCTCGCCGCCTCGACGTTCGCCTTCGCATGCAGCCGCGAGCCACGCGGCCGAGGCGATCCGTCTCGTCGCGGCCTCGCCGGGAAAGCCGGCGGCGACCTACACCCTCGGCGACGAGACGCGGCCCGTGCTCGCGCTGCCGCCGGAGATCCGGCTGCAACCGACGATCCCGTCTGGGCTGCAAGGCCGCTTCAGCTTTCCGGTCACCGAGCCGCGCCTGGCGCTGGTGCTGCTGCGTCCGCCCGAGCGCGCGGTCGTCGAGACCGCGTCCGCGCCGATCACCGTACCGCGCGGCGCGCGCTTCCATTTCGCGTACGGTCTCACCGAGGCCGCGGCGGTGCGCGCCGCCGGTCGCCCTCGAGGTCGTGCCGAGAGGTTGACGGCCGGCCAGCGGATATACTTCCACTCCGGGGTTTCGTGATTCGAATGCAAGACGAAGTCAAGTCGGAGTAGGAATCATGGTCACCCATAACCCCCTCCACAGATCCGGACGTGCGGCATTACCGCATCCGGCTCCCACCTTGGGTAACGACGCCGAAGCGCACGAGGGGATAGGGATGGTAGAGGCGCGCGGGCGGAAGCCATCGGATGACGTGACGTCGCATCCGATGCCACGGCATGGGGTGCCGGCCACCGCGGCGGCGCAGGGCCCGCCACCACCGTCTCCCCACGGCCATACGAAAGGCCCGGAGCGCGGGGTAATTCATCGGCACGCCGTAGTACTGGAAGTGGCCTGCCACGACCGCGCGCACGTACCGGCCTTGCTCCGGGATGGGACGATGCAAGCGCTGCCGCAGCTCGGCGTTCACCGTCCGCAGCTTGGCTCGCCACCGCATGCGCATCGTCGGCCGCAGCACCGTGAAGCGACCGTTCCGCTTCTTCGCGCAGCTATGCGTGAAGCCGAGGAAGTTGAAGGTCTCGGGCTTCCCGTCACCCCGCGCTCGTCGATTGCGTTCGGCACACTGTCCGAACTCGATGAGGCGCGTCTTGGCGGAATGCAGCTCCAAGGCGAACCGCGCCAACCGCTCACGCAATTCGCCGAGGAACCGCTCGGCGTCCTGGCGATGCTCGAATCCGACGACAAAGTCATCCGCGAAGCGCACGACGACGACGTCGCCGCGCGCCTGCTTCGTCCTCCACCGCTGGACCCAGAGGTCGAACACGTAATGCAGGTAGAGGTTGGCCAGGAGCGGACTGATGCTGCCGCCTTGGACCGTGCCGGTCTCGGGGTGTGTTCGCGTCCCGTCCTCCAGCACGCCGGCCCGCAGCCATTTCTGGATGAGGTGCACGACGCGCCGGTCCGCCACCCGATGCTCGAGAAACGTCACCAACCACCCGTGGTCCAGGGTGTCGAAGAAGTCCCGGAGGTCGGCATCGAGCACCCAGTTCACCTTCTTCGTCAGGAGCCCGACCGAGAGCGCATCCAGAGCCTGATGCGGGCTACGCCCCGGCCGGAAGCCGTACGAGAAGCCGAGGAAGTCGGCGTCGTAGATGGCGGTGAGCACCGCGACGACGGCGCGCTGGACGAGTTTGTCCTCCAACGCGGGAACGCCGAGCGGCCGCAGCCGCCCGTCCGTCTTCGGGATGTACGCCCGCCGTACCGGCTTCGCGCGATACGCGCCTCGTTGCAGCCGTCCGGAGAGGTCCAGGAGATTCGCTTCGAGATTCTCTCCGTAGTGCCGCCACGTCTCCCCATCGATGCCCGCCGCCGCGTGGTGCTTGAGGGCGAAGTAGGCGGCGCGCAACCGCTCGATGGCGTACACGTGGTGGAGGAGCGCGGTGAACCGCTGCTTCCTATCCTTGTTCGCTGCCTGACGTACCCGCTCAAGCGCGCTGGACGCACCGTCCCGGCCCTGAGTCCGGAGCGCGTTGCGCCCGAGCGAGTTCCCCTTGGTCCGCCCCCTTCCCTCCGCTGCCTCCGCGGCCGGTTCCTCGGCGTTGTTCGGCAGCTTCCCCGGTACTACGCAGCGGTCCGACTTCCCGCGTCCGTCCATCATCGGCGTTCGTCCTGGGACTGCCCGATGCGGTCTCCGGCCGACGGCTCCGGAGACAGACGCGGGATCTCCCGGTTCCCGTACGCGGTGCGTTCGGGCATGCGCAGGGTCTCTGACCGCGCGGGGTCCGGATGCGCCTCGCGATGGCGGCGCACCCGGTGTGGCCTTCCGCTTCTCCTTAGAGCGTCGGCACCCCGAAGTCCCCGGGGCTCGCACCCCGAGTGTCTAATTTCGCGGCTCAATACCTGGCCTGCCCGTTCCCCTGTCAACGCTTCACCGGCGTCCTTACGAACGTCGGCGCATGACTCGGAGCCGGTGCGGGTCGCTAATCCTTCACCGTACGAAACTTTCATTCGCAACACCGCGCCGGTGTGACCGGCGCACAAGGAGAAAGCCATGAAACGATTGATGGTCTCGTCCTTCCGCATCTGGCTGACACTGGTCCTGGTTTGCTTTCTCGCCACCGAGGCATCGGCGAACCACCTGCACTACGTTCAAATAACAGACACGCGCTACTACCCGGCTACTCTCGCCGACGTCTTCCCAGCCGATCCCGACACTCCCCTGCTCCGGTGGATCGTTTACGCGGGTAACGATTCGGCCGTTACCATAGACGATGGCGTAAACACGTATACCGATAGCACCGGCACGGGTACCGTCAAAGCGGTCTTCGACGCCCCCCGGTCGCAGGACGTCACGCTGCCCCAGCAGACGGCGCTTTTCGAGTTCAAGGTATTGGCGCTCGACACCTTCGGATCACAGACCATCCAGTTCGGTTGGACCGACCTCATCAATGTCATCGAGTGGGACGAAGCAGGGCAAGACATTACGGGCACCAAGAATGACGGTTCCAACACTCCAACCACGAATATTCCTCGCTGGAGTGATCTCGGGGATCTTCCTCTCCGCATTCGGCTCTACTACAATTTCGCCGACTTCGTCTTTACCGCCGTCGTGACCGACGAAGGTGGCACCGAGTTGGGGAGGTTCAGCTTCCATGATGTGGCCAACTCCTTCAAAAACTTCTATGACTTCCCCGGCACCGACCCCGACAATCTCGACATCTACCCGTATGTTTTCTGCAGTGCCCCTTGCTCGGTCCAGGCTCTGACCTGGAACGACCTGGTCTGCAATACGGCGAACGGCGAGGTAGACGTCGACAATTGCCGGATTCGAGGCGTCGGCGACGGCATCATCGAGCCCGGCGAGATGTGCGACGACGGCAACGCCGTGTCGGGGGACGGCTGCGACGAGAACGGCCAACTCGAGAGGAGCGGTTGGACGTGCCAGCAGGCCATCGGCAAGGCCGGCGAGAGGTATGCGAAAGACCGGCTCGAGAGCCTCCAGAAGTGCCGGAACCAACTGAACAAGGGCACCCCGCTTTTCCAGGACATTGGCAAGACCCTGGCCATCACGAACCGGTCGGAGTGTCCGAACGAGTTCAGGACCGCGAGCAGGCTCGCGAAGACCCGCAGCAAAGTCCGAAAGCTGGTCGCTGCCCGGTGCACCGACGCACTCGTCGGCGCTCTTGCCGTCTGCGGTGACACCGTGGACGACGTCGTGTCGCCCGACGGCACTGCCGGATGCCTCATCGAGACGCACGACGCCGCCGTCGACGCCATGCTCACGGCGCAATACGGTGGCTGAAGCGAGACTCGGTCGCACTACCGGATTTCGTCAATTGCCCAGAGGACGAAACTCAGAAGCCTCCAGCGCCTTGCCCATAGCGCCTGACGATCCGAAAGTGGTCTAATTTCGTGCCGGCAAACGAAAAAGCGAAATCCGAGCTGGCCTCCCGGCTCACCCGCGTGGCTCGAAAAGAGCACCTCGACTACGACGAGTTGGTTCCCGCGGATGACGCGAGATCCGAATGCGAACAGACCGAGGAGACGGTCACCGAAGATCCTGCGCGCGCGCCGCACGATGTCGTCCTTCGTGCTCACGACATGACACCCTGCCGCGGAAAATCGACCGCCGCGAGAGCCGATGGCACGGGCAGTGCGACAGGAGAGCGATGGCTTGCCCGTTTCGCTTCTGCGCGACCATCCACCTCTTCCGTCCGCGTCTGCGCACCCGGATGAATGATCTACGGCTGCCGCCACTCGCTCGTCGACGGCGTCTGCCACGCGTCGGACGTGATGATCGGCGGCGAGGTCGCCGTAGGCTCGTAGAGACCGATCCAGACGAAGCCTTCCTCGCTCGCCTCGAGCAGCTCGCCGACCTCTTCGATGTGCAGATCGGCGGCGCGCCGCCCCGCGGCATAGGCGGCGCAGCTCACGACGCCCGGCCGCGCTCCGGTCTTCGGCATGGCGCAACCGCATAGCAGGCATTCGCGAGCGCGGCACGCGCGCGCCCTTCGCGGACGCGCTCGCGCGGCCTTCTCGTACGAGCCCCGTCGCGGTCGTGTCTCGGTTTGATTCCGGAATCGAGGTGAGACACCACCCCCCGCCAAGCACGACAACAACGTGCTACTCCAGGGACGGGTCGACATCCCAGTTATGGACGGCGTGACGGTTCCCGTGTCCGTTCGTTGGGCGAACCATCGCGATCTCTTCACCGACAAGGACGAGGTAATCGGGCACTTCGGTATCGACGTCGACACATCGAAGCTGCTCGACAAAGCTTCGATCGGACGTTTCACGGCACCGGTACGTAGTCGAGCGCGACTCCTTGTTAGCGCGCAACTCTCATGGAGAGGAGACGTCCGTAATAAGCAAATGGGCGGCGAATACGACAGCTAGACCGCGCCAGCGACACTGTGGTCGTCGTGAACCGACACCTGGTTCCGCCGAACGTATCCAAATCAAGCGCCCAAGAAGCAGCTCAGCCGAGCGAGCTCGAGCTCTTCGACTGGTCGGAGGCCGCGCTCGGCCTCTTACGGCGCGGTGCGCACCGCGCGGACGTGGGCGCTGGCGGTCTTGTCCGTGAACGTCGTCAGGCCGACGCTGAAGTCGACGTAGAGGGCCTTGGTCGCGAGGTTTTGGTACGTCGTCGACGACCAGTACTCGTAGGTCGACTGCGTGCAACTGCAAGTGAGCACCGTGCATCCCGGCGCGCAGGCCGTATTGAAGATCGAGAAGACCGTCGGGTGCACCGCGCCGTAGTTCACCAGGCTCTGGAGCTCGAGCACGTTCGGGACGCGCCAGTCGTCGTGGCCGGCGAAGGCGGCGGTATTGAGCGCGGCGACGGCGGCGAAGGCGTTGGTCCAGGTGGACAGGTTGTCCCAGTCGTGAACGCCGCCGTCGTCGCTCTGCTTCTCCCACATCAGGCCGGTGCGCTCGTCGGTGATCGTGCCGTCACCGTTGTCGGTGAATCCGCGCGCGACGCCGCGTTGCAGCTCGCCATCCTGCCCGGTGCCGGCGCACGCGATCGTGGTGCCGGCGGCGTTCGAGCAATTCGTCTGGCCGGTCTTCAGCAGCGCCGCGTCGAGATCGGGACAGACCGCGAACGCGCCGCCCGCGAGCTCGGCGGCGACGCTGGCAACGTGCGCGTCGACGGCATGCTCCACCGCGGTCCTATCGCCGCTGCTCGGGCACGCGCCTGCCGCTTTGGTCTCGAGCTTGGCGAAGGCCTTCTCGAACTTCGCGACGCAGGTCGCCAGCGCCGCGTTGTACTTGGCGAGGTCGCCCTTCAGCGCGCGCTTGGCCTCGGCCTTGTGGCGACACGCCGCGTACGCACCGGCGGCGGCATTCTTTCCTGATTCGCACTTCTGGGCGGGCGTTGCGGCGGCGAACGCCGTCGCCGCTACCAGCGTCACGATCGCGGCGACCGGGGAGATTCGGGCATGGGACACGGGGCGGGTCCTTTCGTTGCAGCGAGGAATTTCGAGGACCGCGATGATGAGAGAGGTCCCGGGCCGCTGTCAACGCGAAATTGCGGCCTCCGCTACCCAGGTCATCACCCGGCAATTGGCAGACGGCGTATCGGGCCAGGGATCGCGCCCATTGGTCGACCGGACATCGTTCGAGAAGTGGAAGTGGCACTCATGGTGAAGAAGTCGTCGGGTGAACCCCCGGCAGCTCGCCTCGTCGCGGAGCGCGGAGATGTTGCCGGTCGCGACGATCGCGCTCTGCACCTCGCGCGGTCGCGCCGCACGGCTGGCCGGCGAATGCCGCGCGTGCTAGGGCCGGGGCGTTGACCCGCCACTCGTTCGATCGCGCGCGGCTGTGCGCCGCCGTGCTCGCCGCCTCGACGTTCGCCTTCGCATGCAGCCGCGAGCCGCGCGGCCCGGCCGAGGCGATCCGTCTGGTCGCGGCCTCGCCGGGAAAGCCGGCGGCGACCTACACCCTCGGCGACGAGACCCGGCCCGTGCTCGCGCTGCCGCCGGAGATCCGGCTGCAACCGACGATCCCGTCGGGGCTGCAAGGCCGGTTCGGCTTTCCGGTCACCGACCCGCGCGCGCGCGGCGAGCTCATCGCGACCGGCGTCTACGAGCGCCAGGGTCGGGTCTACCCGCTGGAGCCCACGGTCGTCGCGGTGTCGCCGGATGCCGCGGGCACCATGACCGCCACCATGGAGGTGCCGCCGATCGCGCGCGGGCCGGGCCCGGAGTCGCGCCTGACGCTGGTGCTGCTGCGCCCGCCCGAGCGCGCGGTCGTCGAGACCGCGTCCGCGCCGATCACCGTGCCGCGCGGCGCGCGCCTCCATTTCGCGTACGGTCTCACCGAGGCCGCGGCGCTGCGCGGCGCCGCGCCGGTCGCTCTCGAGGTGGTGGCGCGCGAGACCGCCGGATCGACCGACGCCGGCGCGGCGGCCCCGGCGAGCGGACCCGAGCGGCCGCTCTGGTCGACGGTCTGGCATCTCGAGTTCGCGCAACTGGCGCGCTGGCACGACGTCACGGTCGACCTCGCCGACCTCGCCGGCCGCCGCGTCACGCTGGTCTTCCGGGCCAAGGCCGCCGGCGAAGGCCGGCCGGTCCTCGCGCCCGTCTGGGGCGATCCCACGATCACCGCCCCGGCGCCGCGCCCGGCGAGCCGTCGCAACGTCGTCCTGATCTCGATCGACACGCTGCGCGCCGACCACGTCGGCACGTACGGCGCGGCGCGGCCGACGACGCCCGCCATCGACGCCCTCGCGGCGCAATCGGTCGTCTTCGAGCACGCCTGGTCGGTGTGGCCGGAGACCAGCGGCTCGCACATGTCGCTCTTCACGTCGCGATTCCCGAGCGAGCACGGCGTCACCAGCTTCATCACGGCGCCGGCGCCGTCGCTCGAGCTGCTCGCGGAGCGCCTCAGGCACGCGGGCTATCTCACCCGCGCCTACACCGAGGACGGCGGCGTCTGGGCGCTGGCGGGATTCGCGCGCGGCTTCAGCGCCTACGCCGAGCGGCGCAGCCCGGACTTCGTCTATCGCGGCGACGCCGAGGCGACGTTCGCGGACGCGGCGAAATGGATCGAGGCGAACGCCGACCGGACCTTCTTTCTCTTCGTCCACACCTACCAGGTGCACGCGCCGTACACGCCGCCGCCCGCGTACCGCACGCTCTTCGCCGACGTTCCCGGCCGCGAGCCGAAGGCGATGGCGCCGCAAGCGCTCGCCTACGATCAGGAGGCGCGCTTCACCGACGATCAGGTCGCGCGCTTCCTCGCGACGATGCGGCGGCTCGGCCTCGCCGAGCGCATCGATCGTCGTCGTGACGTCCGACCACGGCGAGGAGTTCGGCGAGCACGGCGGCAGCGGACACGGCCGCACGCTGCACCGGGAGGTGCTGACAGGTGCCGTTGATCGTCTCCGCGCCCGGACTCCTCGCGCCGCGACGCGTCGCGGCGCCGGTGAGCCTCCTCGACGTCGCGCCGACGATCCTCGACCTGCTCGGGCTCCCGGGGCTGCCCGATCAACGCGGCGTGAGCCTCGTCGCCGCCGCGAACGGCGAGCGCGACGGCCGCGGCCGCGGAGCGGCCGATCTTCGGCGAGGTCGATCGCGTCGAGCGCCAGCCGTTCCGCTTCGTCGCGGTGCGGCTCGCCGGCCGCACCGCGATCGTGACCTGACGGACGGGACGACGCGCTGCTATGCCGCCGACGACCCCGGCGAGCTCCATCCGACCGGCGGCTGTCCCGATCTCGAAGCGCGCATCGCCGAGCACCGCCGGGCGATGACGCCGGTCGGGACCCAGGCGCCGGAAGCCGTCGACCCGCGCTTGATCGAGAAGATGCGCGCGCTCGGCTACGTGCAGTAGCCGCTCAGCGGCCCTTGAGAATGCCGCGCCGGCCGAAGGGCTTCTTCGCGGGCGGCGCGCTCGGGCGCTCGACCGGCCGGCAGCGTGCGCGCCGGTTGCGCCGGCGGCTTCGTCGAGGTCGTGGGGCCCGCGACCAGCGCCCGGCACATGCCCATCAGGTCCGGCGCGACCAGAGGCCGCGACCGCAGCAGCCGCTCGACCACGCGCTTCAGCACGCGCCCGCTGCCCTCGCCGAGAACCAGCATCGAGAGGATCGCGCCCTTCTCGAGCTCGAGCGCATCGAGGAAGTGCGCGACCGCGTCGGGGGCCGCGCGCAGATCGACGAGCACCGCGTGCGGCGTCAGCATCGTCAAGAGATCGAGCGCTTGCTTGGTGTCGCACGCCATCGCGACCGAGTGGCCGGCCCTGGTGAGCGCGGTCTTCGCGGGGATGAACGCGTCGACGTCGTCGGAGAGCGTGATCACGCGTCGCGAGCTGCCCCAGTCGCGGAGCGCGTCGGCGGCCTCGTCCGGCGACGGCGGCTCGGAGAACCAGCGCACCGCACCGAGGAGACGGCTCTTGCCCTCACCGTCCGCCGCATAGCCGGCGACGATCGCGCCCGCGCGCGCGGCGACGTCGAGCTCGTCGAGCCGATCCGGCAGCGCGGCGAGCAGGTTGGCGACCACGATCGGCTGCGGTGCCGCCGGGAGCTTGGCGAGGGCCGCTGCGATCGTCTCGTGGAGCCCGGGGTCGCGCTCGAGCAAGCGGTGCGGGCCCACCTCGACGAGAGCGGCGGGCGGCTCCTCGCCCGCGGCGGTCGCGCCGTCGGCGACGTCGGCTTCGGCCGCGGGACGCGCATGCGTCGCGGTCCGCTCCGAGCTCGCGCCCGACGCGGCGACCGCTCCCGTCGCCGCGTCACGGTGCGCCGCCTGCGTGTCGTTCGCGACGACGGTCTCGACGGTCCAATGCGTGCTCGCCGTGGCGTCGGCGCCCAGGCTGGCGCTCGCCTGCCATTGCTCGCGCTCCGCCTCCATCGCCTCGCGCGCGGCCGCGAGCATGTCGCGCTCGCGCTCGACCACCGCCAGCCGCTCGGCGAGCGCGGCGTGCTCGGCGGTCGCCGACAGTCGCGCCGCCTCGGAGCGCTCCGCCGTCGTCCGCGCGCTGTCGATCTCGCGCTGATGCGCGGCGCGGACGTCGCCGAGCTCGCGGGTGTGCGCGGCGCGCAGCTCCTCGGTCTCGCGCTCGAGAATCGCGGTGCGCCGTTCGAGCGCCTCGGCGTCGGCGGCGGCACGCCGCTCGACGTCGGCGCCCTCGGCGGCGAGCGCCCCGAGCCGGCCTTCGAGCGCGGCGACCTCGGCACGGAGCGCGCGGATCAGCGTCGCGGGCTCGGCCTGCGGGTCGTCGACGGCGGCGACCACGCGCTCGCGTTCCTCGCGCAGGCGCGCCGCCTCGACGCGCAGCCGCTCGAGCTCGGCGCCGAGCGTCTCGGCCTCCTTGCGCGCCGCCGCCGTCCGCGCCGCCGCCTCCGCTTGCGCCGCGTCCGCCGCCTCGCGCTCGCGCCGATGCGCGGCGTCGCGCTCCGCGAGCTCGCGTTGATGCGCCGGCGGCGGCGTCCGCGAGCGCGCGCTGGTGCGCCGCCGCGGCGTCCTCGAGCGCACACCGGCGCGCCGGCTCGGCCGCCTCGCGCTCGCGGCGCTGCGCCGCCTCCGCTTCCGCCGCCTCGCGCCGCCGGGCGTCCTCGAGCTCGCTGCGCAACGCGCGAGCCGCTGCTCGGCGGCGCGCAGCTCGGCGCCGTGGCGATGCTCGAGCTCCGCGCGGTCGGCGTCCAGCCCCGTCACCTGCTCGGCGAAGCCGCCGATCTGAGTCTCGAGGCTGCAGACCTCGTCGCGCAGCGCGCGAATCACCGCCGCGGGCTCGGAATCCGGATCGTCGATCGCGGCGAGGACGCGCTCGCGGTCCTCGCGCAGACGCGCGGCTTCGGCGCGGACGCGCGTCAGCTCGGCGCGCACCGCCTCGCTTTCCTGCACGCGCCGGTGACGGTCGGCGATCGCGGTCTCGGCGCCGCGCTGCGCGTCTTCGAGCGCGACCCGATGCTCGCTGCGAAGCTCTTCGATGGCCGCGCGCTGCAGCTCCTCGAGCGACTCGCGCGCATGGCGCTCGGCCGGCTCGCGCCGCTCGAGCTCCGTGCGCGGTGCGCCGCGCGCGCCTCCTCCTCGCGCCGGGTGCTCGCGGCGAGGGCGCTCTCGAGCTCGGCGGCGCGCGCGTGCAGCGCCGCGAACTCGTCTGCAACGCCGCTTGACGCGCGCGCAAGCGCCGATCGCCGCGCCGGCTCCGCGGTCGGATCCTCGAGCGCGGCGCGAATCGCCGCGCGCTCCTCGCGCAGACGCCGCGATCTCGACCCGCGCCTCCTCGAGCTCCGTCGCGACGCCGCTCGCGACCTGCCGCGATGCCTCGATCGCCGCCTCGGCTTCGGCGCGGACCGTTGCGAGCGTCGCTCCGCGGCCGCGCTCTCGGCGACGCGGCCGCGCTCGTGCGCGGCGCGGGCGGCCTCGAGCTCGCGCTCGTGTGCGTCGCGCGCCGTTCGATCTCACGGCGATGCGCGGCGTGCAGCTCGGCGAGCTCGCGCCGGTGCGCGGCCTCGTCCTCCTCGAGCTCACGACGGAGGTGGCGAGCGGTGCTCGGCGGCTCTGCGCCTCGGCGGCCGCGCGTTGCTCCTGCTCGCTGCGCGCGGCGGCGAGCGCTGCGTCCTCGCTCGTCGAGCGCGGCGACGCGCGTCTGGAGCGACCGACCGCCGCGGTCGGATCGGCGTCGGGATCGCCCAAGACCACGTCGAGACGGCGCGCGTCGGCCCGTTGAGCTCGCTGAGCTCGCTTCGCGCCGCCGCGAGCTCCGCCGCCAGCATCTCGCCGCGTTTCGCTGCGCTCGCGACTCGCCCTGCAACGTACCGTGCGCGTCCCGCACGCGCTCGACTCGGATTTCCACGTCTCGATCTCGGCATGCAGCCGGCGGACGACGTCGCCCGCCTCGACCGCCGCCTGGCGCGCTCGGTCGCGCTCCTCGCCGATCGCGACCAGCGCCTGGCGCTTGCTCGGCGAGCATCGCCTCGCGTTTCGCGAGAATACCGAGCTTCTCGGCAAGCGCCGCCTCGCGCGTTGCGAGCGTCGCGCGCAGATCGGCGATCGCCTTTTCGGCGCTCGGTACGCGGCCGCGAGCTGGCGCGACGCGTTGTCGCGCGCTCGGCGAGCTCGCGCCCGGTGCCGTCGCGGAGCGCCGCGAGCTCGTCGGTCCGCGGCCTGCCCGGTCGCGAGCTGCGCGGCGCGAGCTCGCGCTCCGCACGCGTCGTCGCGAGCTGCTCGTCGGCCGCGGCACGCACTGCCGTCAGCTGCTGCTCGAACGACGCGCGCTCGCGCTCGAGCTGCTCCTCCATCGCGGCGACGCGATCGGCGACGGCTCGCGCGCCGCCTTCGGCGCTCGTTCTCGAGCGTCTGCAGTCGCGTCCGCGAGCCGGCTCTCGAGCGCGCTGACGCGATAGACCAGGCTCTCGCGCTCGTGCTCGCTCGCCTCGAGGTCCCGCTGCAGCCGGCGCGCGGTCTCGTGTCGGGTCCCGCCATTCTTCGCATACGAGCGCATCGCCGGCACGGGCGTCGATCGCCGTGTGCACGTCACCGCGGCGCGGTGCTCGGCGCGCGCCCGCAGGCCGGTGTCGAGCGCGAGCGCGAGCACGTCGTACGCGAGCACGTGGCGTCAAGTCACGGCGCGGTGATCGGCCGCGTGATCCGCGATCGCCAACAGCATGCCGACCGGCAGCGACCCGCGATGCAGCGGAATGCCGACGAGGTTCGCGATGGCGGCCGCGGTCGCGCGCGACCAGCTCGGGCACGAACGGATGCTCGTGCGGCCGCTCGACGACGTACGCTTTGCGCTCCGCGAGCGCCGTGCAGCGGGATCTCCCACGCCGCCGGCGCGCCGGGCCGGAGGATGCTCGAGGTGCTGCTGCCCCGCGGCCGAGAGCCCACGGCGCGCAGCGAGCGACAGCGTGCCTTCGTCGCGTGATAGCAGGAGCAACGCGCCGGCTGCGCTGCCGAACGACTCGAGGAGCGGCGACAGCACTGCGTCGCGCGAGCACCTCGAGCGGCGACCTGCTTGTGCTCCAGGCGACGATGCGCTCGATCAGCTCGAGCGTTTCGAGACGCGGCCCGTCGGCATGCGCGGCGCCCCCGGGACGGCTGCGCGCGCGGCCTCGCGGCGGGTGATCGACTGGGACGCGCGAGCAGCGGCGCTTGCGGATCGATCTGGCATGTCGGGGTCGGATCTCGCGAATCAGCAACGGATGTGCCAGTGCGGTCCGACGGCGGCCTCCCGATCGCCCTCCCGGAGCGTCGCCGCAGGACACGACGGAGCGCGCGCCTGAGCGAGCTGGCCGATCGGCAATCACGCCGACCGCCATCCGGCCGCCGCGCAGTGGTATCGGGTCGCGGTCGGTTGCAATCCGCGAAATGGCATCCGGCATGAAGGCGCAGAGGAGTCGGTTGCCCATGTCCGTCGCGTCTTCCGTCCTGCTCGCCGCCGTTCTCGTCGCTCGCGTGCGTGCCGCTCGCCGGCGCCCAGGTGAACCCCTACCGCGTGCAGCAGCGCTACAAGGAGGCGAAGAAGGGCAAGAGCATCGGCGAGTGGACGAAGAAGCTGAACGATCCACGACCCCACGGAGCGGCTCGAGGCCGTCAAGTCGCTCAGCGACTCCGGACAGCCCGAGGCCATCGAGTACCTCATCCAGGCCACCGGCGACCCCGACGAGGCGGTGAAGTGCAAGGCGCATCGACTCTCTCGGCAAGCTGCGCGCGACCAACGCGACGCAGGTCCTGGTGCAGAAGCTCTTCATGCGCGACGTCGAGCCGCAGGTGAAGCAGCGCATCCTGGTCGCCGCTCGGCCGCATGGGCGACGCCAAGGCGGCGCAGCCGATCAGCGAGTTCCTCGCACCACGACGACCGATCCCGCCATGGCTCGGCACCGCGGTCTTCGCGCTCGGCGAGATCGGCGACGCCGCGAGGTCGTGCCGCGGCTCGAGCAGATCCAGCGCCCGACGCCACCGATCCGCACCTCGGCGCGGCTCGCCGGCGAGGCGTCCAGAAGATCAAGCTCCGGCTCACGCCCGCGGCGGTCGCCGTCACGGTGCCGGCGCTCGAAGACGAGCAGCGCCCGACCGCGAAGCGCTGACCCCTCCAGCGAATTTTCGCGTCCCTTACGGGGAAGACGGCATTGTGCCGCGGCCTGGTCGCGGCATAGTGAACGGTAGTGCCCTCTGTCGTCCATCGCGTGCTGCTCGTCGAGGACGATGACGGAACGCGCGAAGGGCTCGCCGAGCTGCTCGAGATCGAAGGCTTCGCGGTGGAGCCGGCGGCTGACGGCGAAGAGGCGCTCGCGCGTCTCCGCTCCGGCGCCGCTCCGTGCATCATCCTGCTCGATCTGATGATGCCGCGGATGGACGGCATGCAGTTTCGCGAGGCGCAGCTCGCCGACGGTCGGTTCGCCACGATTCCGGTCGTGATTCTCTCCGGCGCCGGCCACCTCGAGCCGCGCGCCGCCCAGCTCGGCGTCCGCGTCTACGCCGAGAAGCCGCCCGACGTGCGACGACTGTGCGCGATCCTCGCGGGCTGCTGCACCCACGCGATCGGCGGCGAGCCCGACGTCGCGACGCGGACGCGCTGACCGCCGGGCACAGGCGCGCGGAATCTCCCGCCCGCGGACGTGCCGTCGCCGCGCGACCTGCGGGCAGCGCGCGCCGGGACGCGGCGCGCGCCGACCGGCGTCAGGCGCTCGACGATCTCCCCACGACTTTCGCGACCACGGCAATCAGCTCGGCGGGCTCGACCGGCTTCGTCACGTACGCCTCGTAACCTGCCGCGAGAGCACGCTCCCGTCCTTCCGCGCCGGCGTGCGCCGTCAGCGCGACGCCGCGAATGTCGGCGCCGCGCCGGGACGCATGCTCGGCGGCGCGCGCGATCAGCTCGTAGCCGGTTTCGAACGGCATCGCGATGTCGCTGACGATCACGTCGGGCGTGGTCGCGTCGAGCGCTGCCAATGCCTCGACGACCGACGCGGCGATGGTGACGACCGCGCCCGCCTGCTCGAGAACCGCGGCCGTCGCCGCGCAGGCATCCGCCTCGTCGTCGACGACGAGCACGCGAAGGCCTTCGAGCGACGCGGCGATCGCGCCGCCGTCCGCATCGGCCGCGCTCCGCCGCCTGCTCGCCGTCAGCGGCGTGGCCGCGTCGGCGAACGGCAGCGTCACCGTGAACGTCGAGCCGCGGCCGCGCCCGCGACTGTCCGCTTCGACGGAGCCGCCGTGAAGCTCGACCAGGTGACGGACGATTGCGAGCCCGAGTCCGAGCCCGCCCTTCGCGGCTCTCGAGGATCCGCCTGACGGAAGCGCTCGAAGATGTGCGGGAGGAACGCTGGCTCGATGCCCTTGCCGGTGTCGCGGACCTGGATCTCGCCGCGTCCCGATCGCCGCCAGCGGACGGTGACCGTGCCGCCGGCCGCCGTGAACTTGACCGCTTGACAGCAAGTTTCCGACGATTTGTTGAAGACGGGCCGCGTCGCCGGCGATCGGCGGCAGCGCGTCGTGATCCCGACTCGACGCGCATCGCCTTCGCCCGGCGCCGGCCGGAGCCTTCGACGGCGGCTTCGACGACGGCGGCGAGATCGACGACCGCGACTTCCATGGCAGCTGCCCGGAGACCATCCGCGATACGTCGAGGAGGTCTTCGATGAGCTTCGCTTGCAGCCGCGTATTGCGGTCGATCGCCTCGAGCGCGCGGGCACGGCGTCTCGTCGAGGCGGCCGCCGCGCAGCAGCGTCACCCAGCCAGGATCGCGCCCAGCGGCGAGCGCAGCTCGTGCGACAACGTCGCGAGGAACTCGTCTTTCGCTCGGTTCGCCGCCTCGGCCGCCGCACGCGCGGCCTGTTCGCGGACGAGGGCATCGCGCAGGGCGTCCTCGGCGCGCCGAGCGCGCAGCAGCGCGTTCACGGTCGCGACCAGGACGGGCGGCTCGATCGGCTCGGTCAGGGACGCGTCGGCTCCGCCATCGAGGGCGCGTACGGTGTCGGTCTCCCGAACGTAGGTGGCCGAGATCTGGAGGACGAGCACCGAGGCGGTGTCCGGGCTCGCCTTGATGCGGCGGCAGATCTCCCATCCGTCCACGTCGGGCAGATTGACGTCGAGGAGAACGAGGCGCGGCTGCCGCTCGGTGACGAGCCGCAGGCCGTCGGCGCCGCTCGCGGCCTCGATCACATCGAAGCCGGCGTTGCGCAAGATGCGGCGCTTGCTGTAGCGGGCCGTCTCGTTGTCGTCGACGACGAGCAGGAGATTGGCGTCGGCGGGCGTCATGCGGCTACGCGGCGCGGCCCGGAACCCCGAGCGCGCCGGCGACGACCGCGAGCAGCTCGTCGCGCGACAGGCGGTCCTTGCTGAGCACCGCCGTCGCCAGGGCAGCGAGCGCGCGCCGCTCCGGCTCATCGAGCGCTTTCGAGGTGACGATCACGGCGGGAATGTTGCGCGTCGCGGGGTCGCGGCGCAACCGTCGCAACACCTCGGAGCCGTCGAGATCGGGCATCGTGAGATCGAGGCAGATCACATCCGGCAGCTCGGCGCGCGCGAGCCGAACCGCCTCCGCGCCGTTCGCCGCCTCCAGCACGACGTGCTCCGGCGCCGTCAGGTGTTGCCGCAACACGTACCGCGAGATCTCCTCGTCGTCGACGACGAGGATGCGCCGGATGCGGTCGGGCGCGGTGAGTCGCGTCAGCGTCTGCAGCAGACGCTGACGATCGATCGGCTTCACGCAATACGCGTCGGCGCCGAGCGCCAGGCCCTTGCGTTCGTCGTCGACGGTCGAGACCACGATGACCGGGATCGCGCGTGTCTCCTCGCGGCGCTTGAGATCGGTCAGCAGCTCCCAGGCGTGCTCGCCGCGCAGGAGAATGTCGAGGATGATCGCGCGCGGCCGCACCGCCGCCAGACCGTCGCGCGCTTCGCGGATCGTCCGCGCCGGAATCAGCTGGTACCCGGCGCTGGCGAGAAAGCGCTCGTAGAGGACGATCGTGTCGGCATCGTCCTCGACGACGAGCACCGGCATCCGCTGCGGGTCGAGGTGCCAATCCGCCGCCGCCGGGGCGACGGCAGGCGCATAGACGAGCGGAATGGACGCGGTGAACGTCGAGCCGGCACCGGGCGCGCTCGTCACCGTGACCGTGCCACCGAGCAGCTCCGCGAGCCGGCGACAGAGCGGCAGGCCGAGTCCGGTCCCCTTCACGCGACGCTGGACCGGACTCTCGATCTGCACGAACTCGTGGAAGATGCGCTCCTGGTCCGCGGGATGCGATGCCGATCCCGGTGTCGGCGACGGCGAAGACGACGGCGCCCCCACGGGGCGCCAGCGACGCCGACACCCGCACCTCGCCGCGCTCGGTGAACTTCAACGCGTTCGAGATGAAGTTGCGGAGGATCTGCGAGACCTTCGCCTCGTCGGTACGGAGCGCGGGAATGTCCTTGCGGGTCGTCGAAGACGAGCGCCACCGACTCGTTCACCAGCAGCGGCCGCAGCATCCCGCGCAACGCGCCGAACAGATTCTCGACCTCGAAGTCGACCGGCCGGACCACGGTCTTGCCGGCCTCGACCTTGGCGATGTCGAGGAGATCGTTCACCAGCTCGGAGAGCGCGTCCGCAGCCTGGCGGATGAAGGTGACCTGCCGCTCCTGCTCGACCGTGAGGTCGCCGTCGACCCGCTCGAGGAGCATCCGCGAGAGCGCCTGGATCGAGTTCACCGGCGTGCGGAACTCGTGGCTCATGTTGGAGAGGAACCGGGACTTGAGCTCGTCGGCGCGCCGCAGATGATCCGCCTTCTCGTCGAGCTCCGCGTAGAGCGCGACGACCCCGCGATTGGTGTCCTCGAGCTCGCGGTTCAGCGCGACGAGCTCCTCCTGCCGCTGGCCGAGCTCTTGAAGCGCGCCGAGCAGCTCCTGGTTCTGCCGCTGGATCTCCTCGACCGGATTGCGCGGCTCGTGCCCGGCGAGGTCGGCCGCGATGCGCGCCGGCTCCGCCGCTCCGACCAAACCGGCGCGACGCGGCAGCAGCTTCATGAGCGATGACCGTCGTCCCGTCGCCCGGCGTCGAACGGACGTCGAACTGATCCATCAGCCGCCGCGCGCCGACGATGCCGAGGCCCATCCCGGTCGGCGATCGTAGCGGCCGTCGAGAATGCGGCCGAGGTCGGCGATGCCCGGTCCGCGGTCCGAGACGCGGACGACGAACACCTGCGGCGGCGTCGTGCCTTCGACGAGGAAATCGACCCTGCCGCGCTGCGCATAGGTGAACGCGTTGCGCGCGATCTCGGAGACGGCGGTCGCGATGCGCGTCTGATCCTGGGGATCGAAGCCGAGCAGCGCCGCGATCTGGCGCGCCCGCTGGCGAGCGAGCACGACGTCGTGCTCGTACCGGATGCCGAGCGAGAGCAGCGGCGCGCTCATGCGGCCTCGCGCACGACGACCACGGTCGCGTCGTCGCGCTCGCGGCGGAAGTCGCGGTAGAGCACGGCGGCGATGGTCGCCGGGTGCGCTGCATCAAGCCCGGGTAGTCGGCGAGATTCCAGCGTGCCGAGACGCCGTCGGAATGGAACACGACCACCGTGCCGGCCGGCCAGGGTACGTGAACTCTTGGACGCGCCGCAGCTGGTGGCCGAGCGTGCCGTGGTGCGAGACCATGCTGCGGCAGTGCATCCCGCCGGCGACGACTGCCCGCGACATTGCCGATCCCGGCGAAGCGCACGAGGCGCTGCTCGGGCAGCGAGCTCCGCGACCGCGGCCGCCGCACCGCGCGTCCCGCGCAGCGCGCCGTGGATGCGCCTCGACGATCCCAGCCGGCGACTCGGCGGCGTGCTCGCGAAAGACCGCGACGCGCGATCGCCGCCGCTTCGGCGGCGCCCGCTCCGTGGCCGAGCCCGTCGACGACGAGGACGGCACAGCGACCGACGTCCTCGACGATCGCCACCGCGTCGCCGCACACGCTCTTCGCCGTGTTTCGGAACCGAGACCGCGCCGGTCTCGAATCGGCTCGCGCGCCGGCGGCCGACAGGGATCCGGCGCGATCTCGGCAAGCAGCGCCGTACCCGCGACCGACGAGTAGACGTCGAACGTCGTCGACAAACGCCGGATCGCGCCGAGGCCGTTCCCCGGCGTGCCGGCGCTCGAGAAACCGTCGCGCAAGCATTCGCGCAGGTTCGCGTATGCCGGGACCGCGGTCGAGCGCGACGATCCCGAGGCCGCTGCTCGTGCCGCTGACGATCGAGCGCAGCAGGATCTCGCCGTCGCGCGCGTGCTTCACGAGATTCATCGCCGCCTCGCTGACGACGATCGCGACCTTGCCGGCATCGGTCGCGCTGAACCCGAGCGTCTCCGCGAGCGCGGTCGGCGATCGCGGCGCGCCTCGCCCGCCTGGCTCGCTTCGGTCATCGGCAGCGCTCTCTGCTCTCTCACTTCCATCGTGCGATCGTGACCCGGGTGCCCTCGCCCGGCGTGGACGCGATGTCGAACTCGTTCGAGAGCCGCTTTGCGCCGCCGAGGCCGAGGCCGAGCCCGTTGCCGGTCGTGTAGCCATCCTTCAGCGCGAGCTCGAGATCGGCAATGCCCGGACCGTGATCTTCGAAGGTCAGGCGCAGGCCGCGGCGATTGCCGTCGTTGAGCGCTTCGAGGTGCACCTCCCCGCCGCCGGCGTGGGTGACGGCGTTGCGCGCGAGCTCGCTCGCGGCGGTGACGATCTTGGTCTGATCGACGAGGCTGAAGCCCGCCGCGATCGCCCAGTCGCGCACCACCTGCCGTACGGCAACGACGTCCTCGGACGAGCGGATCGGCCGGCGTCTCACGTCTCAGAACGGCCATCGTCCCCGGCGGGCGCCGCGAGCGCCGCCCGGATCATCTCCATCCCCTTCTCGACGTTCAGCGCCGTGCGCACGCCGGGCAGCGAAAGCCCCAGCTCGACCAGCGTGATCGCCACCGCCGGCCGCATGCCGACCACCACGGTTCGCGCGTCGAGCACGCGCGCCATCGCAGCGATGTTGCCGAGCATGCGGCCGATGAACGAGTCGACGATCTCGAGAGCGGAGATGTCGATCAGCACGCCGCGCGCGCGGGTGGCGGCGATCTTCGTCGTGAGGTCGTCCTGCAGCGTCATCGCGAGCCGATCGTGCATGTCGACCTGGATCGTGACCAGCAGACAGTCGCCCATCTTGAGAATCGGGATCCGCTCCATCGCGTCCGCCGTCAGCTCGCCGGCTGCATGCGCGCGACCGTCGAGGCCGCCGCGCCGCAGCGCCACCGCGAACGCGTCGGCGAGCGTCGCCTTGGTAATCACGCCCTGGAGCTCGACGCCGAGATGGACGATCGTCTGCGCGATCTGCGGCCGGATGCCGCTGATGATGCACTCGGCGCCCATCAGGCGGGCGGCGGCAACGGTCTTGAGGAGATGCTGCGCGACCAGCGTGTCGACGGTCGGCACGCCCGTGATGTCGATGATCGCGATGCCGGCGCCGGTGTCGACGATCTTCTGCAGCAGGCTCTCCATCACCACCTGCGTACGCTCGCTGTCGAGCGTGCCGATCACCGGCAGCGCGAGGATCCCTTCCCAGAGCTGAACGACCGGCGTCGAGAGCTCCAGCATCTCCTGCTGCTGGCGGCTGATCACCTCTTCGCGGCCCTTCTGGTAGACCTCGGTGGTGTAGAGCGCGAGCTCGTCGAGCAGCGCCGCGGAGCTCCATGCGTTCTCCGCGAACGCCGCGACGTCGTCGCGGAGCTCGCGGCGCAGCCGCGCGAACAGCGGCTGCTTCAGCGCGAGCACGAAGCTCGCGGTCTCGGAAGGCGTGAGGCCCTCCCGCGCGCGCGACTTGCTGATGCTCGCGAGCAAGTCGCGCACGTCGCCCCACGCCGGCGAGTCGACGGTATGATCGCCGCCTTTCGCAAGCGTCGCCGCGAAGAGGCTCAGGAACGTGCGGGACTGTTCGCGAAGCTCGCCGTCGCTCGCCCGTCGCGACGTCGCCTGCTGGTGCTGCAGCCACTCGGCGAGCAGCTCGTGCTCGTACTTGCCGACGATGTCCCGCAAGACGTTGGTCGTGGCCGCGTTCATTGGGTGTCCTTCCTGTCAGCGGAGAGTCGACGCCAGCCGTCGCGCTCAGGTGCGCCGCGAAATACCCGGTCCGGCGTTTCCGGGACGTTGACGCGTCACCGTCGCCGCTGCCGGCTGCGATGCCGCACCGCCTTAGGGCAGTGCCCTCGGACGGTCAAGCCGAGACGGACGGGGGAGTGTCTGGAGAACTGCCAGCACCAGCGCGCGGAGTCCGCGGTTTCGCTGCAGGCGATCCCACTCACGTCGCGCGCCAGCGGAGCTAGCGATGGATCGAACGATCGGATACGGCCACTCCATGCAGCCGCTCTCGCACGCCGGAGCGATCGTCTTTCGGCCGCTGCCGGCGGCGCCACGCTTTCTCGTCGTCCAAGCGCGCCGCAACCCGGCGGACTGGGTGTTGCCGAAGGGTCACATCGAGAGCGGTGAGACGCCGGAGGAGACCGCCGTCCGCGAGCTCCGCGAGGAGGCCGGCGTCGTCGGCGAGATCGTCGCCCCCGTCGGCGACAGCGACGTCGTCACGCGCGGCGGTCCGCTGAGCGTCCGCTTCTACCTCATGCGCGAGCGCGGCGCCGTGCCCGCGGAAGAGGAACGCGCGATCGCGTGGCTGCCGTTCGAAGAAGCCGTCGCACGGCTCACCTTCCCGGATCAGCAGCGACTCCTCCGTCGCGCCAAGGAGCTGCTCGACCGCCGCGAGTGAGCGACGATTTCCACGGAACGGCGTCGTTCTCGGAGTGCGAGTCGGATACACGCGTGCGTTCGCTCGAAGAGGTCGAGGAGGTCCGAGAGCTCATCGCATGCGGCGTGAACGATTTCCGGATCGCGCAAGTCACGGGAATTCCGAGAACGACGGTCCGCGACTGGAGAACTCGCGACGCCGCCGGTTCGGCGACTGACGTGCGTCGAAGCGATTGCCCCGTCTGCGGGCGGGGTGAGTTGGATCGTCCCGCGTACGCGTACCTTCTTGGCCTCTATCTCGGCGATGGGTGTCTCTCGCAGCAGCCGAGAAAGAAGGTCTTCAAGCTCCGCATTACGCTCGACGCACGCTACCCAGGGATCATCGCGGACTGCACGCGTGCGATCACTGCCGTTCGGAGAAGCGGACACCCGCATCGCGTGGTGAGGAAGGGCTGCCGTGAGATCGCGTCGTACTGGAATCACTGGCCCTGCCTTTTTCCTCAGCACGGACCCGGGCGGAAGCACGCGAGGACCATTCAACTGAGCGCCTGGCAAGCCCACGTCGCGCACGATCATCCGGATCGTTTGCTGCGCGGCCTCATCCACTCGGACGGCTGTCGCGTCGCGAACCAGGTCCACGTCCGCGGAAGGCGATACCGCTACCACGCGCTATCAGTTCAAGAATACTTCTCCCGATATCCGCGCGATCTTTTGTCGGGCATGCGACGATTTCGGCGTGCACTGGACTCGAAGCGGCCTCACGATCAGTGTGTCGCGCTCCAGCGACGTGAAGTGCCTTGATGTAGTCGTAGGATCTAAGGCATGAAGGTCCTCTCCAACGTCGAGCGCCGGCGTATCCGAATGGCATAGGAGGACGCCTCAAAAGCGTCTGGGCTTCGGCCCGTGTGGGTTCAAGTCCCACCGCCGGCACTACCCCTCCCGAGCGAACCCTCGCGTCGACCCTGCACCGAACGGCGGCGCGACGGCACACGCGAGATCAGGAATCCCGTGCGTGTCAAACCCTTCCGGCGGCTGTTATACAGCACCTGACGGACCGCCAGCGATACTCGCCCACGTCGGAGAGCGTCTTGCAGAACTTACTGGAGCCGTACTGGGGTAGTCAGAATCTTTACAACGATGGCGGGGTGCCTCCTGGTCAGCGATGCCCGCACTACGCCGATTGCCGCTCTAGCGTGCTGGCACGCGCGGCCGGCGATT
>CAWCPU010000012.1:0-167310 GCA_963797545.1 uncultured delta proteobacterium | reverse complement strand
CTGTGGCTTCTCACGACCTTTCCCCCCGCTTCTCACGAGCATTCCCCCCCCTGGGTCCCGCCCGCGTGACGGGTTAGTGTCGGCGGATCGGCGCTTCGTTCGTGCGCCCTCCTGTGCCTCAGGGGCCGGCGGCGTGTCCAGGGTCGGCTTCTGGCGCTTGGCGGTACGACTCGCCGTCGATGACGAGGTCGTAGGCGTTGGTGACGAAGCGGTCGATGGCGGCCTGCGCGCGCAGCGGATCGGCGAAGGTGGCGAGCCACTCGTCGGGGCCGCGGTTGGAGGTGACGATCGATCGAGCCGGCCCGATGCCGCTCGGTCAGGATCTCGTAGGTGTCGCGGCTCTCGGTCGCGATCCAGCGCGTCGAGGCCGAAGTCGTCGACGATGAGCAGGTCGACGGCGAGGAGCTTGCGCAGCTCCGCCTCGTAGGTGTGATCGAGCCGGGCGTGCTTGAGCTGCCTTGAGCAGCCTGTCGGCGGTGACGGCGAGCACGGTGTGGCCGTGGCGGCAGGCGATCCAGCCGAGCGCGTGCGCGAGGAAGGTCTTGCCGACGCCGACCGGGCCGACGATCGCGACGTGGGCATGGCGCGTCGAGGAAGCGCAGCGAGACGAGCTCGTTCCAGAGCGCGCGGTCGTAGGTCACCTTGGCGGTCGGGTCCCACTGCTCGAGCGTCATCGCGGGATCGAGGTGCGCCTGGGCGGCGCGCAGCGTGACGGCGGCGCTGTCGCGGCGCGCGACCTCGTCGGAGAGCACGAGGAGCAGGAAGTCCTGGTGCGGCATCTTCTGCTGGCGCGCGAGCGTCGAGCCGCTCGGGGAGCGTGTCGAGCAGGCGGCCGAGCTTGAGGCGGCGCAGCACGGTCGTGAGGTCGGGCGTGATCAGCGTCAGGCTCATCGGTCCTCCTCCGGGCGCGCGGCGCGCCGAGCGCGTAGTCGCGGCCGGGCGGCAGATAGCGCGCGAGCGGCACGACCGCGCGCCGGGCGTCGCCGGCGGGCGGCGGCGCGGTCGCAGCGCGAGCATGCGCTCGAGCCGCGTGACGTCGAGCATGTCGGCGGCGAGGGCGAGCTGGCAGGTCTCCTCGACGCGCGCGGCGCCGTAGCGCTTGACGAGCCCGAGCAGCGCGTAGACGCGGCGCATGCGCGTCCATGGCAGCGGCACGCGAGCAGCGCCGTGGGCGTAGGCGCCGATCGCGGGGCCGTGGCGCGGTGGCCGCGCGCTCGAGGGAGGCGACGTCGCGCAGCGCGTAGGCGGTCTTCTCGGGCGGGGAAGTCGGCGGGATCGGTCGAGCGCCCGCCGGGCGGCTGCCGCGGGTGCGTCTTCACGACGCGCGCGGCCGTCGTAGAAGCGCACGGTCGTGCGATCGGCGCGCGCGCGCAGCGTCGCGGCCGACGAGCTGCGTCGGCAGCGAGTAGAGCGCCCTCGCGACCTGCGCGTGCTGGTCGCGGGCGACCTTCGGGTCGCACCACAGCGGGACGTCGTACGGCGCGGTCGGCGCCGGGAGCAGCGCCGCCTGCTCGACGGCCTCGAAGTGCTCGCGCGGCAGGCGCTGCGTGCGGCTGTGCCGGCGCAGCGCCGGCCTCCTCGCGGCACCACACGACGGCGCGGATCGCGGGCGTGCTCGAGCGAGCGCGAGCTTCTCGCCGCGAAGCAGTCGTCGCGGACGTAGGGCACCGTGCGCTCGACGCGCGCCTTGTCCTGTCGGCGTGCGCACGCGCGCCGGATCGACGTGGAAGCCGCGCGCCTGCGCGTACTCGAGAAACCGGCACGAGCCGCGGCTGGAGCGGATCGGCGCGTCGTGACGATCGCCTTCGTGTTGTCGGGGATGACGACCCGGAACACGCCGCCGTAGAACGCCCACGCGGCCTCGCACGCCTCGATCGCGCTCGCCGTCGTCTCGCCGAAGCACGGGTAGACGAAGCGGTAGCGCGACACGTCCGGCGTGAAGATCCACGCGCGGAAGCGCCGCCGCCGGCCGCGCGCGTCGGGCTCGAGCAGCGTCATCCAGCCGGTGTCGACGTGGATCTCCTCGCCCGGCTCGCCGTCCGCGACCGGGATCGTCGGCGCGCCGCGCCCGAAGCCGAGCTCGGCGGCCGCGAAGCGGTACAGCGTCGCGCACGGGATGTCGACGCCCTGGCGCAGGAGCAGCCGGCGGATCTTCGACAGCCGCACGCCGCGCGCGCAGCGTGCCCCTCGATGAACGCCCGCTGCGCGACGCACTGCTGCCAGCCCTCGCCGTCGGCCGCGCCGGCGCCGCGCGCAGCGCCGTCACGACCGCGGCGAGCCGCTCCTCGGTGAGCGCGGCCGCCGGCATCCCCAGGCTGCAGCCCGCACGCGCTCGGCCGCCCGCAGATACCGGCGCACGGTCTTCGGGTCGAGCCCGAGCCGCCGCGCGATCCGCTTGCGTCCGCGCCCCGGCCAGCCATTGCCGGAGCACCTCTTTGATCTCGATCATCGTGACCTCCCGGTACGCCATCGCCCCCTCCCCCGGCCCACGTCGGGCCGGGAGGCGCGATGGTCGGTGAGGTCACGCGGGGGGGAAAGCTCGTGAGAAATTCACGCCCCAAGGGGGGAATGCTCGTGAGAAAAATCCGCCGAAGGGGGGAATGGTCGTGAGAAACGACACCCAGGCGTCGAGAGGTTCGGCCGCCTTCTTGGTTCGGCGCCCGCGCGCCTTGACGGACGGAACGCTTCGACGTGACGTTCGACTCGTCTTCGTTTCATGCCCACTCTTCTCCTCATCCGCCCCTTCCTTCTCCGTGTGCGCAGCGATGCCGCGCTGAAGGCCGCTCACGGTTTCCTCTGCTCCATTATTAATGGATCGCTAGCTTGTGACGCTTCGCCAGGTCTTTCAAGATCTTCGTCAGAAGGCCGCCGGCATTTCGAATTGTCTTCGTTCCCGCCTGCGCGTCCCTGAGCTGGCTCAGACCTTGGGTCACCAGGTCCGGCCCGAGAGCCTCCGCGCACTTCGTCCACCAGAGAACGTCGTCGCGGCTTCCGATCTCGTGCACGATGTCGTTGACCAAAAGCGCGATCTCGGGATCGAGGGAGAGCGCGCGCGTTCGGCAATCGGTACTCCTGCTTTGGCTTCACGTCTCGCTCGAAGACGATGAGCCACTCGCCGGTGCGGGGCGACTTCTCGAACCGATAGCTTTTCAGCGTCGGCACGCCGTCGGTCGAGAAGACCCTGGGCAGCTTGGCCAAGATGGTGCGGACATTTCGGGGCGTGTTGCTTCGATCGGCAGCGCTCGCGCGAGATCCTTGACGTAACGCTGATGGCGGGCCTGCGACATGAACTTCTTCGAGAGGTAGAGGGCCAAGCGCTGCTCGAGAGGTTTCAGCGAATGGAAGAGGTCTGAATTGAACCCCAGAGAGAAGAAACCTCGGGTGCGAGCGATCTGCTGGAGCACGCGGCTTGCCTCGATGAAGCCAAACGGAAGCTCTTCCTGTGCGAAGCGTTCCGGGCGCGGCTTGAAGTAGCAGACGTCGCCGAAGAGCCGCCAGTGCATGTCCACATAGGCGTGGCGCTTTCGATCCCAGAAGGCGTTTCGTACAGTGGAAGTCGTAGCCGCGAAGGATATCGAGGTCGCGACGAAGCCGTGCGTAGTCCTTCGCAGAAGGATTCCGCGCCTCGGGCCAGATGCGAAGGAGAAGTCCGCGAGGAGTACCAAACTGAATCTGTGTTCCGCGGCAACCTTGCTCGACGTAGAGCTGGAGAAGCTCGTAGAGCACCTGTTGGGTTGTCTGGCCGCCGAAACCAAACGCGCCCCTGGGAAGACCTTCCACTCGCGCTCGACCTTTTACGCCATCCTGGCCCATGATGACGTCCGTATAGGTGAGCGGATCGCTCGTACGCTTTCAGGCGAGGAGTTTTCCGATAGCGAAAGAGCGGAAACTCAGCGAGGTCGAAATCATATCGTCCCGAGTCTGGATCGGTCGGTGCCGCGTGCGGCGACATACTCTCAGCCGATGATGCCGCGCGGATGAGGTCATCGAGCCGGAGGTCACTTAGTACCTCTCTCGCTGATATTGGTCGCGCTATCTTCTGTCTCATCTCTCAGATGTCTTAAACCGCATTTGCATTTAATGCATTAAGATAGTTTAGATCATTAGTACTTTACCTCCCGAGATCCCGAGTCACTGCGAATGGGTTCACGCGCCGTTTTCCTAGTGAAAGCACGCGTACTGTGGGGCGAGTTCCTAGTGAAAGCACGAACATCGACACACGCTCTCCTAGTGAAAGCACGAACGACGGACCATAGCGCGGAGTGAAAGCACGAACGGGAAGAGGGCTGCCTGTGGATAAGTCGCCGCGCCCCCCTCCCTGCCGGCAGATAGGAAGGAAAGCCATAAGGAATCCGGCCCCAACCATTCACGGATTCAGGACGAGTGCTAGGGTGCGACCGAGCGCCCACCCAGCACCTCGACATCCCCGGCACTCGGCCGCACCCTCAGCACCCGCGCCCCTCGCCGACAACATCGGTGACGGTCGGCGCGCCGTGCAACCTCGCGCCAGGAACGACACCTGGCACTCGGCCGCTGACGGCGCGCCCGACCGTAGCGCATTCGACGAGACCAAATTTTGGCCTCGCGGGCCTCAACTCCGGTGAAGGCCCGCTCACCCAAAAAATTGTTGGGGTGAGCACCAACCGAGAGGAGAGACCCATGGCCGGAAGACGACCAGATTTCATCGCATATGCAGTCACGGAGACGAACGGACCGAAGCCGCTGGCGTGAGGTGGGCGTCGCGTTCTGGAATCGGAAGGAAGACGCGCTCACGGTACTCGTGGATGCGTTCCCGCTCGCCGGCCGGCTGGTGCTTCGGCGCGCCGAGCGATCGAGCCGGAGCGGCGTGAGGTTGGGGTGGAGGGCTGAGCCGATGCAGCGGGCCGAAGTCCCGACGACGAGGATCGGAGGGCCCGACGCACGGAGGCCAACGTCGAGGAGAGGCGGTACTGGCGAGGGTCCGGACCGCCTCCTCGATGTACGAGAAGCTGCGCAAGCTTCTCGGGCTCAAGCCCGCGACCCTCTACCAGTGGGCGTACAAGCGGCGGATCCCAGTGGTGAAACTCTTCGGACCGCGCGGGGCGCTTCGTTTTCGCTTGAGTGACGTCGAGAAGCTGATCCAAGATTCGCTCCGCCCTGCGGCGTCGCTCGAAGGGCAGGGCTGAGCTGCCCGCAAGGAAGGAACGATGACGACGAAACGCGACACGAGAAGACGACGACGGGGACACGGCAACCGCGGGGTCATCTTCGAACGTCCGGCGGGCTCGGGTATCTGGTGGGTGCGGTACCACGACGAGCAGGGCGTGAGCATCGCGAGCGGGTAGGGTCCCGAGGGCTTGCGAGCGAGGTCTACCGGAAGCGCAAGACCGAGATCGCCGAGCGCCGGTTTTTTCCGGAGCGCATCCGACGGCGTGATGTTCGGGTGGCGAGCGTCGATCGACGACTACCTGAAGCGCATCGAGCGGACGCACCGGAGCTATTCGGAATCGGTGCGCCATGGAGCGCTCTGGAAGGCGGCGTTTCCGGGCCGCACGCTTCGCGAGATCGTGACGGGAGACGTGGAGCGCTACAAGGCGAGGCGGCTTGCCGGCGAGCTTCGACCGACTGACCTTCGGAAAGGGAAGAGGCAGCGCGGTCCCGTGCTGTCCGGCCACTGTCAATCGCGAGATGAGTTTCCTTCGGCGCATCTTCAACGTGGCGATTGCCGATGGGCTCGCTGAGACGAATCCGGTGAAGTCGAAGCTCTTCTGCGAAGGAGAACAACGCGCGCGTCCGATTCCTCACCGCCGAGGAGGAGACGCGGCTCCGGAAGGCGATCGGGGCGGATCGAGTGGCCGAAAGTTGCGCTCGCGCTTCAACACGGGCCTTCGCCGCGGGGAACAGTTCGGCCTTCGCTGGGAGCACCTCGACTTCACGGTCGGGCATCATCACGATCCCGCGGTCAAAGAGCGGGGAGACCCGCCGCCTGCCGATGAACGACGCCGCCCGCGATCTCCTTCGAAGTCTTCCGAGCCGCCTTAAGAGCCCCTGGGTATTCCCGAGTCAGACCGCCGAAGACGGCGCTCGATGCGAAGAACTTCGTGAGTCGGGTCTTTCTGCCCGCGCTTGAAACAGGCGAAAATCATCAGGCCTCCACTGGCACGACCTGCGCCATACCTTTGCGAGTCGGCTCGTCATGGCCGGCGTCGACCTCCGGACCGTACAGGAGCTCATGGGCCACCAGTCGTACGAGATGACGCTTCGCTACGCCCACCTCGCGCCCGCGCATACGCTTGAAGCCGTGCAGCGACTTTGCCGGAAGTTTCCGCGGAACTTAGCTCCTCAACCGGCACCACTACCGGCACCAGCGCTTCGGAGAGGCTACCGAGGACGGGAAATTCGGCGCGCCAGAAACGACGGAAGCCCCTGACAACGCAGGGGCTTCTCGGAGAGCGGGCGACCGGGGTCGAACCGGCGACGTCCAGCTTGGGAAGCTGGCATTCTACCGCTGAATTACGCCCGCGTGGAGATCACTCGTAGCGAACGGCGGGGTGCGTGACAACCCGTCGGAGCACCTGCCGCCAAGACGCCTCCACGAGCCGCGATGGAAAAGGCGGCTACCGGCGCGCGGCCTGCCGCGCGCGGTAGGTCTCCTTCACCTGCTTGCCGCGCTTCTCCATCATGCGGGAGCATGATCTTCCGGAGCGCGGGGAGGAGATAGCCGGCGGTCGCGAGGTAGCCCGTCACCTGCGGCATGACGCGCTCGAGGGTGCCGTCGGCGGCGCAGTCGAGGATCAGCTTCGCGATGTCGGCGGCGCTGCTCATCGGCTGCGCGAAGACGACGTCGGGAATGTCGTCGATGTCGTCCATGATGAAGCCGGTGTCGACGGGGCCCGGCGAGACGGCCGAGACCTTGACGTTCGAGCCCTCGAGCTCCTCGGCGAGAGCGAAGGTGAAGGCGCGGAGGCCGAACTTGGTCGCGGAATAGACGGCCTCGTGCACGACCGGGATCTTGCCCGGCGATCGAGGCGACGTTGACGATCGCGCCGCGCGCGCGCGCGGCGGAGATATGGCAGCGCGAGCCGCGTCAGCATGATCGGCGCGACGAGATTCACCTGGACGACGCTCGCGAGCTCCTCGGCGGAGTAGCGCTCGATCGAGCCGCGCTTGTTGGCGCCGGCGTTGTTCACCAGCACGTCGATGCCGCCGAAAGCGTTCGGCCGTACGTTCGAGCAGCCGGCCGCACGCCGCCGCGTCGCCGACGTCGGTCGGGAACGGCGACGCGCACGCCCGCCGGCCGCGGTGATCTCCGCCGCGAGCTTCTCGAGCGGCGCCGCGCTCCGTGCCGCGATCGCGACCGCCGCGCCTTCCGCCGCGAACATCCGCGCCGCCGCCGCGCCGATGCCCGAGGACGCGCCGGTGATCACCACGACCTTGCCTTCGAACCGGCGGCGCGCCGCTGGTGGTGATGACGTCGGTGGTTGGTCCATGCGGCTCAGCTACGGAAGCACCGACCACGCGTGTCAATGGCGGCGCGGATCCGCGCGCCGCTACCTTGACCTCCCGCACCGTCGCTGCTTTGAATGCGGCGCCTTGGCCGCCGAGACCGCAGCGATCCGGAAGGCGTTCGCCGACAGCATCGCGGCGAAGCGGACCTTCCTGCGCGAGCACGCGGCGGACCTCGCGACGATCGCGCGGCTCGTCGCCGAACGCTTCGCGGCCGGCAACAAGCTCCTCCTCTTCGGCAACGGCGGCAGCGCCGCCGACGCGCAGCACATCGCGGCCGAGTTCGTCAACCGCTACGTCATCGAGCGGCCGCCGCTGCCGGCGATCGCGCTCACCACCGACACCTCGGCGCTGACCAGCATCGCCAACGACTTCGGCTACGACGAGGTGTTCGCCAAGCAGATGCAGGCGCTCGGACGCGCCGGCGACGTCGCCTTCGCGATCTCGACCAGCGGCACGTCGCCGAGCGTGCTGCGCGCCGTCGCCGCGTGCCGGAAGCTCGGCATTCACACCGATCGGCCTCACCGGCGGCGACGGCGGCAAGCTCCGCGGCATGGTCGACCACCTGCTTGACGTCTCCGGCAGCCGCGACACGGCGCGCATCCAGGAGACGCACATCCTCGTCGGCCACGTGCTCTGCGAGCTCGTCGACGAGAGGCTCTATGGCGGCGGAAGATAAGCGCGCGGCCAGTCGACCGGACGCGGCGGCGGCGAAAACCAGCACCCCGCCGGCTCGACGGCGCCGACGCCGAGAGCCGAGCGAGCGGATCGAGGCAGGCCGGCCCCGAAAGCCAAGCGAGCGGACGGTTCCGCCGCGCCGGTCAAGGCGAAACCGCCGCGGACGAGCCGGCGCCGCTCGATCTCGGGAGCGTGCGCAGCTACCGGCTCGCCGCCGCGCAAGAGCCTCGTCGCGCACGCGGCGCTCGGCCGGCCGCTCCGCCGCGGGCTGACGATGGCGCGCTTCCTCGCGGGCCTGCCCGACATCCTCGCCGCGCGCGATCTGCGCGCCGCGACGCTCGCGATCGCCGGCGCCCGCCGCGGCGCGCGCGGCGTGATCCTCGGCATGGGCGCGCACCCGATCAAGGTCGGCCTGTCGCCGCTGATCATCGACCTGATGGAGCGCGGCATCCTCACCGGCGTGGCGATGAACGGCGCCTGCATCATCCACGACTTCGAGCTCGCCTACGCGGGCGCGACCTCGGAGGACGTCGGCCCCGGCCTGCGCGACGGCAGCTTCGGCATGGCCGAGGAGACCGGCCGCTTCCTGAACCTCGCGATCCGCGAGGCGCGCGGCCTCGGCGGCGTCGGGCTCGGCGCGGGACTCGGACGCATGCTCTCGACCGAGCGGCTCCGTCACCGCCGGCTCAGCATCCTCGCCGCCGGCGCGCCGCCTCGGCGTCCCGGTGACGGTGCACGTCGCGGTCGGCACCGACATCATCCACATGCATCCCGAGGCCGACGGCGCGGCGATCGGCGCCGCCACCTTGCGCGACTTCCACCGCCTCGCCGCGGAGGTCGCGACGCTCGACCGCGGCGTCTTCCTCAATCTCGGATCGGCCGTCGTGATCCCCGAGGTCTTCCTCAAGGCGCTCAACCTCGCGCGCAACGTCGGCAACCACGTCGGCGACCTCACGACGTCGACATGGACTTCATCCGCCACTACCGCCCGGCCGTGAACGTCCTGCGGCGGCCGACCCAGGACGACGGGCGCGCCGATCCAGCTCACCGGCCACCACGAGATCATGTTTCCGCTGCTCTTCAGCTCGGTTCTGGAGGAGATGGGGGACTGACGGCGGCGCCGCATCATCACGCTGACGACCGACTTCGGCGTCCGCGATCCCTTCGTCGGCGTGATGAAGGGCGTGATTCTCGCGATCGCGCCGCAGGCCTCGGTCGTCGACCTCACGCACGAGGTGCCGCCGCAGGACGTCGCCGCGGGCGCGTACCTCCTCGCACGCGGCCGCGCCGCACTTCCCGCGCGGCACGATCCACGTCGCGGTCGTCGATCCCGGCGTCGGCACCGCGCGGCGGGCGCTGCTCGTCGAGACCGCGCGCGGATTCTTCATCGGACCCGACAACGGCGTTCTCGCGGCGGCGGCGCCGCGCCACGACGTCCGACGACTCTTCGACGTGTCGCATTCGCCGTACCGGCGGCGCCCGGTGAGCCGGACCTTCCACGGCCGCGACGTGTTCGCGCCGGTCGCGGCGCACCTCGCGGCGGGCGTTCCGGTCGATCGTCTCGGCCGCGCGACGCGGGCGATGCAGCGGCCGCGCACCGCCGGTCCGCGCCGGCACGGGCGCGCGCTCCGCGGGGCCGTCGTCTGGATCGATCGTTTCGGCAATCTCGTGACCGACGTCACGCGCGACGACCTGGCGCGCTTCCGGCGCGACTTCCGCACGCGCAGCCTTTCCGTTACGATCGGTGACCGTGCGGTCCGCCTGCGGCGATCGTACGCGGGCGTGCCGCCGGGCGCGGCGCTCGCGATCGTGAACAGCGCCGACGTCCTCGAGCTCGCCGTGAACCAGGGCTCGGCGGCGGCCGTGCTCGGTATCGATCGCGGCGCCACCGTCACGGTGAGGCCCGGCTGACGCCGCCGCCGGTCGAGGATCGCGAACGCTCCGATGCAACCACGACTGCCATCGCCCGACGACCTCGACCTGCGCCAACCGCTGCCGTACGAGCCGTGGACGCCCGCCCGGACGCGCGTCCGCCCGCTCGGCGCGGTGCGCCCGATACACGTCGTGCTCTTCCTGACGACGCTCCTCACGACGACGCTCGCCGGGACCTTCCAGGCCGGCGTCAACCCGTTCACCGACCCGCGGCTCTTGGTGCGCGGCCTGCCGTTCTCGGCGACGTTGATGGCGATCCTCCTCGTCCACGAGATGGGCCATTTCGTCGTCTCGCGCCTGCACGGCGTCGAGGCGACGCCGCCGTACTTCATCCCCGGACCGCCGTTCCTCATCGGCACCTTCGGCGCGTTCATCCGGATGCGGACGCCGACCAATCGCCGCGCCCTCTTCGACGTCGGCGCGGCGGGACCGTGGGCGGGCTTCCTGCTCGCGATTCCCGCCGTCCTCTACGGGTTGAGCCTTTCCGAGGTGCGACCGCTCGCGTCCCACGGGGGCGGACTCATCCTCGGCGAGTCGCTCGTCTTCGGCGCGCTCTCACGCCTCGCGCTCGGCGTCTCGCCGAACGAGGTGACGATCACGCTCCATCCGATCGCGCTCGCCGGCTGGTTCGGCTTCTTCGTGACCTTCCTCAACCTGCTGCCCGTCGGGCAGCTCGACGGCGGCCACGTCGTCTACGCGCTCTTCGGCCGCCGGCATCGCTGGGTCGCGCGTGCGAGTCTCGTGGTCGTGATCGGGCTCGCGTTCGAGGGGTGGGGCGGATGGGTGATCTGGGCGGTGCTGCTCGCGGTGCTCGGTCTCGATCACCCGCCCACGGTCGACGACACCCCGCTCGACCCGCGACGTCGCGTCGCCGCGTGGCTGACGATCGCCCTCTTCGATCGCGACCTTCATGCCGGTGCCGATCGACGTCGTCTCCGGCTGAGCGACGCGATCGAGCGCGAGCCGGCTGCGGCCCGCGCTGCTACGGTGCGGTCGGCGACGGGGCGGGAGACGGCACCGCGGCGCGCGTCGGCGGCGCGGCCGCGACCGTCGTACCGGGGACGGCGGTGACGGCGCCGCGCTCGCGGACGCGACGGATGTGACGACGCGGGAGCGATAGGCGGGGAACTCGTTCCGTGCGATCAGAACGAGCACCGCGAGGACCGCGAGCGCGAGAACCAGGTCGAAGAAGCGCACCCCCACACCCCCTCTCGATCAGTTCGCAGATCGCGTCGACGTCGGTCACCACCCGATGGTGGGCTCGGATTCCGAGCGCGGCCGTTCCACCGCGAGGCGCCGGCACTATAGGATGATCGAATGCCGGCCGGCAACGGCGAGGGGCCACGCACGTACCCGCTGCGGGTCCCGCCTGGCGAGACATTCCGCATCTCGTCCACGGCTTTCTCGGACGCGCGCACGGCTTGCTCGCCGGGCCGCTCGTCGAGGCCGACGTCCGGCGTGCGGCTCCGCGGCGCCGGCGAGGATCCGAGGCGCATCGTGATCGCGAGCCAGGTTCACGGCACGCGCGTGCTGCCTCAGTCGAAGACCGGCGCAGCGCTGCGACACGGACACTCGACGACCGACGACCGCGCTTCCCGCCCGCCGACGCCGCTGGTCAGCGCCTCGGCCGACGTCATCCTGACGATCCGCACCGCGGACTGCGTCCCGATCCTGCTCGTCGCGCCGCGCGCCCGCGCCGTCGCCGCGGTCCACGCCGGCTGGCGCGGCGCCCTCGCAAGGCGTGATCGCCGCGGCCATCAGCGCGCTCGCCGACGCGCTACGCCGCCCGGCCCGCGCGAGATCCGCGCCGCCATCGGCCCCGCGATCGGTCCCTGCTGCTATGAGTTCGGCGCCGAACATCTCGCCGAGTTCCGCATGCGTTCGGCCCAGGGGTCGAGCGCGCGTGGCGTGCGGCCTCGCCGCCGACGGCCGCGAGCAACGACACCTCGCCGAGCCCGGCAGGATCGACGACCATCGTCGTCGGCAGCCGTGCAGGATCGGCTCCGCCACGCCCGAATCGCATGCATCTCGACCTTCGCCTGGTCGCGCACATCGCACTGGAAGCGGCAGGCGTGCCGCCGGACGCGATCACGTCGCTCGGACCGTGCACCGCGGACACGCCCGACGAGCTGCACTCCTATCGCCGCGACGGCGCCCACGCCGGCCGCCAGCTGAGCTACGTCGGCTGGCGCTCGTAGGTCGTCGCTCGGCGGCGCGACGCGTTCGGCCGACGCGGCGTGCGTCGCCGACGCGAGCTGACCGACGATCGGCCGCTACGTCGCATCGCCGCGCGCCACAGCCGGGCTCAGGACTGCTGCTTCGCAACCGGCCGCGACGGCCGGCGCGGGCAACGTCGCGCTTGGCGGTCCCGCCGCGCACCGGCCCGAACACCGCCTCGGGATCCTCGACGACCGCGCCGCAGGATCGGCCGCCATCGCGGTCCCCTGCGCGCCGTCGATCATGCGGTGGTCGAACGTGCACCCGAGCGTCACGACCGAGCGCACCACCACGCAGTCGTCCTCGACGACCGGCTTCCGCTGCACCTCGCCGATCAGCACGACGATCGGGCACGCGGCTGATCGGCACCAGCGGCGCGAGCGCGAAGCTCATCCCGAAGCCTTCGAAGTTGCCGATGTTCGAGACCATCGCGCTGCCGAACTGATCGCGCGCGATGCCGAAGCGCGAGAGATCGATCTGCAGGTCGTAGATCAGCCACTCCATGAGCGCGGACGGTGCGGCCGAGGAGCCAATTCGGGCAGCGCTCGTCACCATCCCCTTGGTGCGCTCGACGCCGGGGTCGGCGCGGCTCGCGGACCCGGTCGGCGCGCTCGACGAGCTCGCGCGCGATCTCGACCACGCTCTTCTCGTCGGCGTGCTCGATCTTCGCGCCCGAGAGGTCGCGGCCGCCTTCCATCGCCACCTGCACGAAGATGTCGACGGTCGAGCGCAGCTGGATGCGCCGGCGGGAGATGATGCCGTTCGCCTCGGGATTGCGCGCGAATCGCGAGCGCCGAGCGCCTTGGTGACGAGATGGCTGACGCGGACGCGCGTCGCGGCCTCGCGGCTGAGCGCATCGAGGTATGGCAGCGCGCGGTCGACGACGACCTCCAAGACGCCGTAGACGGTCGGATCGTGCGGACGGTCCCAGACGTGCGGCGCGAGACGGCGCCAGCTCGACATGCTCTCCAAGGGTCGAAAGATCCGCGTCATGTCCAGTGCTCCCGGGCGGCGGATTGTAGGGACGTCGAAGGAATTGTCTATGCGCCGGTGTCGGCGCGCTCATGGGCCGCAGGGCCGCGGCCGATGACGTGCTTCGGCGTCGCTCTCGGTCCGCCGGAACTCGCCGAGGAAGCTCTCGAGCCACCAGCGGAGATCGTGCTGCCGCACGTGGGCGCGGAGCTTGCGCATGCGCGCGCGAATCTCCGGCCGGCGGCATGCCGAGCGCGTGCTCGATCTGCGCCGCGACGTCGTCGACGTTGTAGGGGTTCACGCGCACCGCCTCGGGGAGATCCTCGGCGGCACCGGCGAACTCCGACAGGATCAGCACGCCGTCGTCGTTCACGCGGCTCGCGACGTACTCCTTGGCGACGAGGTTCATGCCGTCGCGGAGCGGCGTCACCAGCGCGACGTCGGCCGCGGCGTAGTACGGCGACGAGCTCGCCGTGCGGCACCGAGCTCGTAGATGTATCGCAGCGGCACCCATCCTTCGCGGCAGAAGCGGCCGGAGATTCTGCCGACCGCCTCGTCGATCTCGCGCTTCAGCGCCCGATACTCCTCGACGCGCTCGCGGGACGGCACCGCGATCTGCACGAAGGTGACCTTTCCCCGCGAGGCGGGAGAGTTCTCGAGGAAGCGCTCGAAGCCGCGGAGGCGCTCGAGGATGCCTTTGGTGTAGTCGAGGCGATCGACGCCGAGGATCACACGCGTGCCGCCGAGCTGACGGCGGATGCGGGCGCTGCGCTCGACGACGTCGGCGTCGCGCGCGAGCGCGTTCGAACTGGCTCAGCGTCGATGCCGATCGGATAGGCGACGGCGCGCACCTCCCGGTCCTGGTACTGCACCGAGCCGCGTACCCAATCGACGTCGAGGCCGAGGAACCGCTCGACGCACGCGAGAAAGTTCCGGGCGTAGCTCTCGAGGTGGAAGCCGATCACGTCGCTGCCGAGCATTCCGGCGAGAACGTCGTCGCGCCACGGCATGATGCCGAAGACCGAAGGCTCCGGGAAACGGGATGTGCCAGAAGAACCCGAGCTGGGCGTCGGGCCGCACCTGCGCGCGCGAAGGCCGGCACCAGCGCCAGGTGGAAGTCCTGCACCCAGACGAAGTCGTCGATCCGGCAGCTCCTCGAGGAGCGCGGTCGCGAACGTCTCGTTGACGCGCCGGTAGCTTTGCCATTGGTCGGCGCGGAACTGACACCGCCCGACGAAGTAATGGGAGAGCGGCCACAGCCCCCGGTTCGAGAAGCCGTAGTAGTACTGGCCGATGTCGCGGTCCGTCAGCCGCACGAAGCGCAGCGTGAAGCGACGGATCTTCGATCGGAAGGTCGAGCTTCGGCGAGGCCGCGGTAGGCGTCGAGCTTTCGGTTCCCGACCAGGCGACCCAGAGGCCGGACTTGGAAGCTTTGAAGACGCCCAACAACGCGCTCACGAGGCCACCCACGGTCGGCACGAGCGCGTTGCCGTCGGAACGCCGCCGGATCTCGACCGGCGCGCGATTGGACACGACGACGAGGCGATGCCCTTCGAGCATGCGTCCTATGGCGCTGTATGGCACGTCGGATGATCGTAGCGACGTGACTTTTCCTGAGCAAACCCAAGAACGTGGCTTGTTGGTGCAAGGTCCGACTTGTTACGCTCTCGCGTGACGGTGTTCGGGGGGAAGGAGAGAAGGATGCGAAAGCTGATCGTAGTGATGGCGGCGCTCACGATCCTCGCGATCTCGGGTCGAGCTTTGCGGCGGAGCGGTTCGGTGCCGATGCATACGACGACTCGCAGTCGAACCCGCTGCGGATCGCGGCGTACCTGATTCATCCCATCGGCTACACGCTCGAATGGCTGGTCACGCGGCCCTTCCACGAGGTGGTCGCGCAGCCGGACCTCGAGCCGGTCTTCGGGCACGAGTCGCACGCGTACTACGGCGAGTCGCCGATCGGCAGCGCCACCGGCGACATCTCGGTACGCCGAACGGGCGAATAACATGGACGAGTGCGCAGTGAGCCGCAGCGTCGTCGGCGATGACGCGGGCGCCGCTACTCGGCGACGATCTCGAGATTCGCGAACCGCCGCATGAGCTTCTTCATGCCGGCGCGCGCGAACTGCACCGAAAGCTTTTCGGTCTCGCCGCGCCCTTCGATCCGCCGCACGATGCCGACACCGAACGTCGGATGCCGAACGCGCGTCCCGGCGGGGATACCGTCGCTGCCGTCATCGGCGATCTGGCTGTAGCCGTAGTCGATCACCGCCGCGCCGTGCTCGGCCTGGGCGTGCCGGTCGACGGCGGCGCGCGCCCGTTCCGCGTCGCGTTGCGCGCTGCGCCGTTCGCGCCGCCGGCGCGCGCGATGCCGTTCGCGAAGGTGCGCGGGGATTGTCGCGCGATGCCGCGGCCGCTGCGGGGTCCGTCCGACGGGAAGCGACCGTACCGTCGCTCGGTGGCGTGGAACAGCCGCTGGCCCTCGTACGCCGCCGCGACGTGCTGCAGCAGCGTCGTGGGGATCTCGTCGAGGAACCGTGACGGCGGCCGCTCGCTGACGCTCCCGAACCGCAGGCGGCGCTCGGCGCGGAGAGGTACAGCCGCTCGCGCGCCCGCGTCATGCCGACGTAGCAGAGCCGCCGCTCCTCCTCGAGCTCGTCGGGATTCTCGAGCGTACGCTGGTGCGGGAAGATGCCCTCCTCGAGACCGAGCGATGAGCACCGTCGGGTACTCGAGGCCCTTCGAGGTGTGCAGCGTCATCAGCGTCAGCCGGTCGCCGCCGGTCTGTGCGCGGTCGAAGTCGGAGAGCAGCGCCGCCTCCTCGAGGAAGCGCGCCAGGCGCTCGCGCGTCGGCTCCGTCGCGTCGGCGCGTCCGTCGAAGTCGCGGGCGACGGCGATGAGCTCGTCGATGTCCTCGAGGCGCGACGTGCGATCGGAGCCGCCCGCCTCGAGCCGATCGCGATAAGCGGTCTCCTCGATGACGCACGCGAGGAGCGCCGCGAGGGAGTCGCCGTCGACCGCCGCCTCGATCCGTGCCAAGGAGCGCCGTGAACTCGCGCAGGCGCGCCGCCGGGCCCGTGCCGACCGGCAACGGTGCGGGCGCACGCAGGGTCTCGACCATCGAGCGGCCCGCGGCGCGCGCCGCCGTCCGCAGCGCGCGCGACGCGTCTGCTCGCCGATCCCGCGCGGCGGGCAATTGATGACGCGCTCCAGGCTGGCGTCGTCGGCGGGGTTGGCGAGCACGCGCAGGTACGCGAGATAGATCCTTGATCTCCTTGCGCTCGTAGAAGCGGATGCCGCCGACGATCGTGTAGGGCAGGGCGGCGCGCATCGCTGCTTCCTCGATCGCACGCGACTGGGCGTTGGTCCGATAGAAGACGACGATCTCGCCGAGGGCGTGCCCGCTCTGCGACCAGGCGCCGCACCTCGGCGATCGCGAGGCGCGCCTCGGCGAGATCGTCCTCGGCGACGACGAGCCGCACCGGATCGCCCGCCGGATTCGCGGTCCACAGCGTCTTTCCCTTGCGGCCCTGGTTGTTTGCGACCACGGCGCCGGCGGCGGCGAGAATCGTCTTGGTCGATCGGTAGTTCTGCTCGAGCCGGATCACGTGCGCGGTGGGGAAGTCGCGCTCGAAATCGAGGATGTTGCGGAGCTCCGCGCCCCGCCAACCGTAGATCGACTGGTCGTCGTCGCCGACGACGCAGAGATTCGGCTCGTCGCCCGCCGCGAGCTGGCGAAGCCAGAGGTACTGCGAGCGATTGGTGTCCTGGTACTCGTCGACCAGGACGTGCCGCAGGCGGGCGTGATAGCCGGCGAGCACGTCCGGGTGCTCGCGGAAGAGGCGCACGGCGAGCAGCAGCAGGTCGGCGAAGTCGAGCGCGTTCTGGCGCTCGAGCGCGGCTTGATAGCGACGATACAGTCGCGCGACGAGCTCGCCGAAACGCGGGCGGCGCGCGACCTCGTCGGCGCCGAGCGCCTCGTTCTTCGCGCGGTCGATCGCCCACGCGACGATCGCCGGCGCGATCGCGTGCTCGCCGACGTTCTCCTCGGCCATGCACTGGCGGATCAGCTTGGCGCGGTCCTGATCGTCGTAGATCGAGAACCGCTCGGAGTAGCCGAGCCGGCCAATGTGCCGCCGCAGGACCCGCGCGGCCGCGCTGTGAAACGTGCTGATCCAGACGTCGGCCGCGATCGGGCCGAGCGTCCCTTCGAGGCGCCGGCGCATCTCACCCGCGGCCTTGTTCGTGAAGGTGAGCGCGAGAATCGCGTCCGGCCGGGTACCTGCATCGATCAACCGCGCGATGCGCGTCGTGATGACGCGGGTCTTACCGCTGCCGGCGCCGGCGAGCACCAAGAGCGGACCGTCACCGTGCAGGACCGCTTCGCGTTGGCGCTCGTTCAGCTGGCTCACCGCCACCACAGCCTCCTCCACAGCCCGCGTCGAGCGACGCGTCGAGACGGAACGTGCGCCCTTGTAAACGACGGCACCAGTGAATGGAAGAGAAAACTGCCGCCGATCCCGCGTCCGTCCGTGCGCACGTCGTCTCTCCGCCGGTGCGCTGCTAAGACGTCGGCGAATGTACGAGCGGAAGGACGCGCTGTATCGGCGCGCGAAGGTCGAGGGCTATCGGTCGCGGGCGGCGTACAAGCTGCTCGAGCTCCAGAAGCGCGCGCGGGTGCTGCGGCGAGGCGATGCGGTGATCGATCTCGGCGCCTGGCCTGGGGGATGGTTGCAGGTCGCGACGAGCATCGTCGGCGAGCAGGGGCGGGTGCTCGGGATCGACGTCGCCGCGATCGATGCGCTCGACGCGGTCCTGACAATGCAGGCGGACGTCGGCGACCCGGAGCTGCCGGGGCGCGCGATCGCCGCGCTCGGCCGGCAGGCGGACGCGCTTCTTTGCGACCTCGCGCCCAAGCTCACCGGCGTCGCGCCTCGCGACCGCGCGCTGAGCGCGGATCTCACCGATCACGCGATCCGCTTCGCCGAAGCGACGCTCCGGCACGGCGGAACGCTCGTCCTGAAGACGTTCGGAGGAGGGGACGCAGCGGCGCTCCGCGATCGGCTCCGCCGGAGCTTCGACGCCGTCCGCCTCGTCGGCCTCGCGGCGACGCGCAAAGGCTCGTCGGAGGTCTATCTGATCGGACGGGGGTTCCGCACGACGACGGCCGTTCCGTCGTGATCGAGTCGGGCCGCCGTCGACGGGCCGTGCGGCTGGCGGGCGGCGCGGTTGCCGAGTAGGATCGTCGGACGACATCGGCGGTCGCCACGGCCGGGTGACGGTCGGCGCGCAACGAAAGAGCAGGTCGATGGGGATCGGGAGACCCCGAGCACGGTATGCGCTGGTCGCGGTGGCGCTGTTGAGCGCCTGGGCGTCGGCACGCGCCCAGACCGCGCCCGACGAGAACAAGCGCCGGAGCATCACGGTCGTCGGTGTCGGCCGCGAGCGCGGCGCTCCCGATACCGCGCAGCTGCGATTCGCCGTCGAGGAGAACGCGCAGTCGGCGAAGGCCGCGGCGGAAGCGGCCGCCGCGAGCGCGGCGCGCGTCATGGCCGCTCTCGAGAAGGGCGTGGGCGCCGGCGGCCGCGTCGAGACGCTCGGCTACGCGCTGAACCCGGTGTACCGCCAGCCGTCCTCGCCAGCGCCCGCCACACGCGCGCCTTCGCACGGGCCGGAGATCGTCGGCTACACGGCGGCACACACGATCGCAGTCGAAACGCACCAGCTCGATCGAGTGGGGAGTCTGATCGATGCCGCGACCGCCGCCGGCGCCGCCCGCATCGACAGCCTCGCGTTCACGATCGAGAACGTCGCGCCCGTCCAGGCGCGTGCGCTCGCCGACGCCGGCGCGGATGCCGCGGCGCAAGCCGCCGCGCTCGCGGACGCGCTGCACGTCACGCTGAAGGAGGTGCTCGAGGCCGCGACCGAGGGGGTCGCGCGGCCGCTGCCGCAGCGGCTCGGCGGCATCGCGATGCGCGCGGAAGCGATGCAGGCGACGACGCCGATCGCGCCCGGCGAGGTCACGACGGAGGCGCGCCTGCGTGTCACCTACGCGATCCAATGAGCGCCGCGTCCGCCGCCCGCGGCGTTCACGTCGCATGCGCCGGCGACGACCGACCCCGAGCTTGCACAATCCGTGAGCCTAGTCGCATGATCACCGCCCGATGATCCGCATCCGGTCGCTCGATCACTTCGTCCTGCGCGTGCGCGACCTCGACGCCTCGCTGCGCTTCTATCGCGACCTCCTCGGCATCGCCGCCGAGCACGAGGAGGCGTATCGTCGGGGCACGCGGCCGTTCGTGTCCCTGCGGATCGGCGACCAGCTCCTCGATCTGGTGCCGGACGCCACCTACGACCCGGCGAGCGGCGCCGCAGGATTTCTGCACTTCTGCATCACCACCGACGGCGATTTCGCCGCCGCCGTCGCCGCGCTCAAGGCCGCCGGTGTGCCGTTCCTCCATGACGAGCCGATCGCGCGCAGCGGCGCCCGCGGCGACGGGCTCTCCATCTACGTCCAGGATCCGGACGGCTACGTGGTCGAACTGAAGGAATATTAGGAGGTGAGGATGAGCAGCCGCGAAACAGGGGGACGAGGGCGCCAGAAGCCGCAGCCCGAGAGTGCAAGCACGTTTCAGCGACTCCAAAGCCGGGGCGAGCGCCTGTTGCACTGGTTTCCGGAGGTGCGAAAGACGCTGACGCGCGAGGGCGAGCCCGGCCTCGACGCGCTGCTGGGGCAGCTGCAAAGCCTTCGCGGCCAAGTGAGCAAGCGCGCGCAAGCGACCGGGCGTGACCTCGAGGAACGTGCGGAACGTGTTCTCGCCGAGCTCGAGCGGCAAGCCGTGCGCGGCCTGCGCCCGCTGCTCACCCGCGCCAACGTCGCGTCGCACGCGGAGGTCGAGACGCTCGAACGGCGCATCGCGCACCTCGAGGGCAGACTCGGCCCGCTGCTCGACGATCGCTCGCACGTCAGCACCCGCGTCGGCTCGCTCGAGAAGCAGCTCGAGGAGGTGCGCGCCGACTCCAGCGAGCGGATGCGAGACCTCTCGTTGCAGCTCTCGGCCGCGGACGAGGTGCGCGCCGACCTCATCGAGCTGCGCGGTCACCTCGATGCGCTCTCGAAGGACCAGGTGACGCGGAGCCTCGAGCTCGGAAAGCAGCACGACCGGCTGGTCCGCCTCGAGATGCGCTTCGGCGACTTCCTGAAGGATCACGGCGCCGAGATCGCGGGCCACGACGAGACGGTGAAGCAGCTGCGCGCCTTCGATCGCGCCCTCGAAGACGGCGCGCGCCTGGCGCGCGGCGCCGCCGCCGACGCCGCCGCGGCGGCGCAGACCGCGCGCGACGCCACCGACCGAATGGACACGGTCAGCAGCGAGCTCGCGCGCACCCGCGGCGAGGTCGAGCGCGCCCTCCAGCACCTGGGCGACCTCGAGAGAACGGTGCGCCAGCTCGAGCTCCGCGTCGGCGACCTCGGCGAGCGGCACGGCATCGTCCGTGACGAGCTCGCCGCGTTTGCGGCGCGCATCAGCCAGCTCGAGCTCACGGCGGGGCAGCCGATCACGCCCGCCACGCCGCTCGACCACGCCGAAGGTCACTGAGCTCGCCGACGCCGATGCCGCCGCTCGAGATCGTTCCGCTCGCGCTGCTCTCCGACAACTACGGGTATCTGCTGGTCGGCCCCGACGGAAAACGTGCGGCGATCGTCGACTGCTCGGAAGCCGCACCGGTGCTCCGCGAGGTGAGCCGTCGCGGCCTGGTCCTCGAGGCGGTGCTGTCGACGCATCACCACTGGGATCACGTCGGCGGCAACGAGGAGGTCGCACGGACGACGCCCGGCATCCGCGTTCTCGGCTCGCGAGCCGACCGCACCCGTGTGCCGGCGCTCACCGAGGGACTGGCTGACGGCGAGGAGTTCGAGGTCGTCGGCGTCCGCGGACGTGCGATCTACATTCCGGCTCACACCAGCGGCCATCTCGCGTACTTCTTCGCGCAGGGCGCCGCCGCCGACCGACCCGCGGTCTTCTCCGGCGACACGCTCTTCGCCGCCGGCTGCGGCCGTCTCTTCGAGGGCTCGCCCGACCAGATGATGCACTCGCTCTCGAAGCTGGCCGCGCTTCCCGACGAGACCGAGGTCTATTGCGGCCACGAGTACACCGAGAAGAACCTGCGCTTCGCCCACGACCTCGAGCCCTCGAACCGCGACGTCGGCGCCAAGCTGGCGCGCGTCCGCGAGCTCCGCGCGTCCGGGAAGCCGAGCGTGCCCTCGACGATCGGCGAGGAGAAGCGGACGAACCCCTTCCTGCGCTGGCAGAGCCCCGAGCTCCGGGCGACGCTCCAGGCGCGCTTTCCGGGTATCGGCGACGATCCGGTTGCGATCTTCGCGAAAACACGCGAGCTGAAGGACGGCTTCTGACGACCTCACGCGCGCGCGCGTCGAGTCGGCCGATCTCGACCGTCAGTGCGCGCGCCTGCCACGGGACGAGGAACTGCATGGCAAGTGAGCTGCTGCGCGAGCGCGAGGGTGACGTCGCCGTCCTCACGCTGAACCGGCCCGAGAAGCGGAACGCCATCACGATACCGATGCTCGCGGAGCTTCGGGCCGCGTTCCGCGACCTCGGCGCCGCCCCGGACATCCGCGCGGTCATCCTCACCGGCGCCGGGAAGGCGTTTTGCTCGGGCCTCGATCTCAAGGAGATGGGCGTCACCCGGACCGCGGAAGGCAGCGTCGAGTACCCCGAGATCGAGGACGCCCTGCACGAGCTCGAGCTCTGCCCGCTGCCGACGATTGCGATGATCCAGGGAGACGCGATCGCGGGCGGGCTCGAGCTGGCGCTGCACTGCGACCTTCGCGTCGCCGCGGCGAGCGCCCGAATGGGCATGCCGCTCGCGCGCATCGGCCTGGTCGTGCCGTATCCGTTGACGCAGAAGCTCCTCGACACCGTGGGCACCGCGACGACCAAGGAGCTGCTGTTCACGGGCGCGCTGGTCGACGCGGAAACCGCGCAGCGCCTCGGCCTCGTGAACCGCGTCGTCGCCGACGGCGACCTCGCCGGCGCGACGCGGGCGCTGGCGTCGGCGATCGCGGCGAACGCGCCGCTCTCGATCCGGACGATGAAAGCGGCGATCACCGAGGCGAACCGCTTCCGCGGCCGAACGCCCTCGGCCGAGCTCGCCGCGCAAGCGGCCGCGACCCGCCGGAGCGAGGATCTCCAAGAAGGACTCCGCGCGGTGTTGGAAAAGCGGCGCGCGGTCTTCAAAGGACGCTGACGGGGTGCTGGCGTCGCTCTCGCGGTTTCAGCCGGCGGTGCCGTTCCTGCTGCGCGTCGTGCTCGGCGCGATCTTCATCGCGCACGGCTTCGCCAAGATCTCGGGCGGCATGGATCACTTCGCGGCTACCGTCGGCCACATCGGCTTCCCCGCGCCGGCGATGTTCGCGTGGGCGGCGGCGTTGTCGGAGTTTCTCGGTGGAATCTGCGTCCTGCTCGGGCTCTTCACCCGCTACGCCGCGCTCGCGATCGCGATCGTGATGGCCGTCGCGATCGCGCGCGTGCACCTCCATCAGGGGCTGATCGGCGGCTACGAGTTTCCGCTCGCCTTGCTCGCGGTCGCGATCGCGCTGATGCTGACGGGCGGCGGCCCGTTGTCGTTCGACCGGAGCGTGCTGAACCGCGACTTCTGAGCGCCGGGCGTCTCGGCATTCGCCGGCATCATCGCGTCAGTTGCACAGGATCAAGTGGCAGTCGCTTGAGAGCTTCGACGCGAGCCCCTTCACCACGTGCCCGCGGAGCAGGTGATAGATCGCGCTCCGCCGGCTGACGCCCACCATCACGCCGTCGACGCCGAGCGCCTGCGCGGCACGCGCGATCGCGTCGGCGGCGCTGTGCGACACGGTCCAGATCGGCACCAGCTCCACGCCCTCGTGACGCGCCTCCTCCATCGCGCTCGAGAGACTCGTGATGCCCTCCTCGTTCGGCTGCGTCGACGCCCTGCCGGTGAAGAGACCGGGCCGCTCCTCGACGAAGATGCAGTAGATCGCGCTCTCGCCGCGGCCCCGGACGCGCGCGGCGGCCTCGTGCACCAGGTGCGGGTTGCTGCCGCGGATCGCGATCAGCGTCCTGCTCGGATAGAGCGCCTTGATGTCGCAGGCCTGCGCGAGGCTCACCATTCCCTTCACGTCTTCCGCCATGCGCTCCGCGGCCGCGATCGTCCTCGAGGCGAGCCGCTCGACGAGCGGGATGCGATAGAAGAGGTCGGTGTAGAGGCCCTGCTGCATCCCGAGCGCGATCAGCATGCCCAAGCCGGCGACGCCGCCGCCGAAGTACGTCGCGAGCGGCTTGGCGAAGAGGTTCACGGTCCAGGCGGTCAGCACCATCGCGGTCGTGAAGACGCCGAGCCAGAACCCCGCGCCGCGGCGGTGCAGCCGCCAGCGGATGACGTCGAGCGAGATCGACGACAGCGAGAACGCGCCGAGAAGGCCGAAGGCGTACATGTCGCCGAGCAGGACCATGTGGCCGTTGGTGGCGAGCACGATCAGGACGGGAACGACGGTCGCGATGATGATCGCGACGTGCGGGGTGCTGAACTGGACGTTCCGGCGGGTGACGAACCGCGGCAGGAACCCGTGCTCCGCGAGCGCGAGAAACACGTGGTACGAGCCGATGATCGCGGTGTTGGCGGCGAAGATCAGCAGGCTCGTCGCGGTCGCGACGACCGCGACCATGACCGGCCAGCCGCCGTACGAGAGGCCGATCTGCGAGATGAAGCGCTCGGAGTGCGCGGCTTTCACCGACTCGGAGAGCAGCGTGATCGAGAACAGCGTCAGAACCGGCGAGGTGACGAGGATCGTCGCGATCACCACGATCATCGCTCGGCGGGCGGTGTCGCGAAGCGGCTCCATCATCGCCGGCGACAGTTGGCTGATGCTCTCGAGTCCGGAGAAGGCGAGCCAGGCGCCGCCGAACCCGATCAGCCACTGCCGTACCCCGAGCCGCGCCGGGTTCGGCACGCTGCCGAGGAGATGCCACACGCCGCGAGGACCGATGTGCCACACGACGGTCGCGATCACCGCGAGATTCACCACCAGCGCCGCGATCGCCATCACCAGAGCGAGCGAGGCGCTCTCGCGGATCCCGATGACGTTCACGAGCGCCAAGAGAATCAGGCCGGCCGCGGCGAGCTCCGCGACGTAGGGCTGCATCGCGGGAAACACCGACGCCAGGTAGTAGAAGCCCGAGACGGAGGAGATCGCGGAGGTGAGAAAGTAGTCGACGGTGATCAGCATGCCGCCGAAGCAGCCCCAACGCGGCGTGAACGCTTTGGTGGTGATGGTGACGACGCCGCCGCCTTCGGGGTTGCGCCACGCGATCTCGACGTACTTGAGGCTCAGGAGGACGAAGCCGACCGTCGTCAGCGCGACGAAGAGCGGAGCGTGATTGCCGACGGTCTCGTACAGGATCCCCGGCACGTAGTAGACCGACGTGCCGATGTCGCAGAACACGACCGCCCACGCGAGCAGCCACGTGAGCTGACGGAGCTGCGCCGCAGACTTCCCGGGCGCCGCCGGCGCGGCGAGCGGAGCCGCGACCGGGGCGACCGCAGCGTCCGAGCGGAGATCCTCCATCCGCACCGCCGTTCACTGCCCCCGGCGGCACCGTGGCCCGCCGCGGCGCGCCGTCCGCCGGACGTGCGTCATGCCGCGCCGGCCGCGAGCAGCGGGCCGAGCGCATCCCAGGTCGTGACCGGGGGCGAGCACGTGTAGTCGTGACACACGTACGCGGTCACGTGGCCGTCGACCTGCGGCTTCTCGCGCGCGAGCGGCAGGACGGCCCCTGCGCTCGGATCGGCGAGCGTGACGGTCTTGTTCGGCAGGTAGCGGCGATGGATGCGCGCCAGCAGGTCGCCGGTCGCCGCGTCGGCAGCGGCGCCGACGACGACGATCTCGCGCGGCTTTCGCAGGTAGAGGTCGGCGACCGCGAGCATCTCGCCGAAGCCGAACGGCTGCGCCGCCATCGCCCGTGCGAACACCTGGAGCGTGCGTTCGGCGGACGCGAGATAGCGGGCGTCGCCGACGTAGTAGTACAGCCGGAGCAGCCCGTTGGCGGCGGCGGAATTGCCCGACGGAATCGAGCCGTCGAACGACGGCTTCGGGCGCTGCACCAGGATCTCGTGGTCGGCGCTGGTGAGGAAGAAGCCGCCGCGCTCGCGGTCCTCGAAGCGGGCGAGCAATGCGTCTCCGAGCTCGCGGGCGCGCGCGATCAGTGCCAGGTCGAAGGTGCCTTCGTAGAGGTCGAGGAGGGCGTTCAGCAGAAAGGCGTAGTCGTCGAGATAGGCGTCGAGCTTGGCGACGCCGTCCTTGAACGTCCGGAGCAGCCGTCCGTCGCGATGCAGATGCGCGTAGACGAAGGCGACGCCGCGCTCGGCGGCGGTTCGATACGCGACGTCGCCGAGGACCTTGTAGGCTTCGGCGAAGGCGCCGATCATGAGCGCGCTCCAGCTGGTGAGAACCTTGTCGTCGCGTCCGGGGCGGACACGCCGGCTCCGAACTTCGCAGAGCCGGCGGCGCGCGTCGGCGAGGATCGTCGCGATCTCCTCGGCGGGCCGGTGGCAGAGCCGGCTCATCTGCTCGAGGTCGACGGTGCGGTGCAGGACGTTCGCGTGCTCGAAGTTCCCCGGGTCGGTGACGTCGTACCAGCGGCAGACGACGTCGGCGTCCTCCTCGCCGAGCGCCGCGACCACCTCGGCACGAGTCCAGACGAAGAACTTGCCCTCGACGCCCTCGCTGTCGGCATCCTGTGCGGCAGTAGAACCCGCCGTCGGGGTGCGTCATCTCGCGGCCGACGTAGTCGAGGATCTCCGCGACGATACGGCGCCACTCCGGGTCGCCGGTCGCCTGATAACCCTGCGAGGTACAGGCGCGCGAGCAGCGCGTTGTCGTAGAGCATCTTCTCGAAGTGGGGCACCAGCCAGCGCGCGTCGACGGAGTAGCGGTGAAAGCCGCCGCCGAGCTGGTCGTACATGCCGCCGGCCGCCATGTGGCCGAGCGTCTCGGTGACCATGTCGGAGAAAGCTCGCGTCGCCGGTAGCCGACCACGCGCGCAGGAACAGCGAGAACGCCATCGTGTTCGGAAACTTCGGCGCGCCGCCGAGTCCGCCGTGCTGCGCATCGTAGTGGCGTGCGAGCGCCCGCGCGCGCGCTCAGCGGCAGATCCGCCGGCAGCGGCTCGGCGGGCGCGGTCTGCTCGTCGATGCGCGCGAGATCGGCGCGGAGGTCGCGGACGCTCCGCTGCACGTCCTCGGGCTTCTCCTGATACGCCTGCGCGACTCCGTGCAGGACGCGCGGAAACCCGGGCAGGCCGTGGCGGTCGACCGGCGGGAAGTACGTGCCGCCGTAGAACGGCTCTCCCGTCGGCGTCAGGAACATCGTCAGCGGCCACCCGCCGTGGCCGGTGAGGATCTGGACCGCGTTCATGTAGATGTGATCGAGGTCGGGCCGCTCCTCGCGATCGACCTTGATGCAGACGAAGAGCTCGTTCATCAGCGCCGCGATGCGCTCGTCCTCGAACGACTCGTGCGCCATCACGTGGCACCAGTGGCACGCCGAGTAGCCGATGCTGAGAAGGATCGGCTTGCCCTCGCGCTGCGCGCGCTCGAGCGCCTCCGGTCCCCACGGATACCAGTCGACCGGGTTGTGCGCGTGCTGCAGAAGATACGGGCTGGTCTCGTGGATCAGACGATTGGCGTGTGGCGCGGTGGCGGGCACGATCGCGCTCCGAGTCGTCGACTCTACCGGAGCGTCACGGCGGCGGCCAGCATCGTACTGCGCATGAACCGCTCGCGTCCGACGCGACCTCGCACCGCTTTCCGAACGTGGCGCCCGAGCCGCTCCAATGTCGGGGCACGCCCGGCGACGAAATCACGCCGCCGAGCCGCGCCGTCGATGTGCGGTTCCCTGAGCGGGGTCAGCGCGCCGGCGGCACTCCGTTGTCGCCGAACTCCTGCCAGGCGGCGAGCGCGTGCAGGCCGCATGCCACCTGGACCGCGACCAGCTTCTGCACCGGCATGACCTCGAGGTTGCTCTGGCTGCTGATCTGGCCGCAGATCTCCTCGAGACGCCGTCGCACCGTCCGCGCCACCTCCTCGTTGCCGCGCGCGACCGCGAGCCGGTAGACCTCGCCGAGGTAGAGCATGTGGGTGAACACCTTGCAGACCGTCGCGTCGAACGCCTCGGCGCGCGTCGCCTCACGGGCATACTGCGGCGCCTCGACCTCGCGCTTCAATGCGGCAAGGCGCTTCGGGGTCTTCTTCGTGTAGTCGTCGATCGAGCGATACAGGCGGTCACGCGGCGCGCCGCGTCCGACGATCGCGAAGTACTCGCGGACGTCGTGGTAGATCGAGTCGACGCGGAAGACGCCCTGGAGGATCGCCTCGCGGCGCGTGATCCCGGCGGGCGCGGTGTCCTGCAGCGCCGGGTCCGAGTAGTACGGCATCTCGCACACCAGCGAGTAGCCCGCGGTCAGCGTGCGGAGGTAGTCGTCCGAGCTCGTGCCGGCCTCGATGTACGGCGCCGGATCCTCCGGCAGGTTCCGCGCCAGGTACTCGTAGCTCTCCTGCACGCCGAAGAGCGCGTAGATCGCCTCGTCGAGGCGCTTCACGTACGGCACCTCGGGCTCTCCGCGATGCAGCGGCAGGCCCTGCGAGGCGACGACGCGTCGCAGGCGCGGAAACAGCCCCGGCAGCGGCCGGGAGACGTAGAAATAGCACCCGCACAACCCGGCATTGTGCAGCGAGTAGAGGAAGCTCGGACGCGCTCTCTCCATCACCTCCATGACGGCACGGGTCTCGGGACAGGGGTCGGTGAAGTGGAGGGTCTTGTAGTGAACCGGGAAGCTCCACTCGACCTGCTCGCGCGCCGGCGGACGGTAGAAATTCAGGCGTAGCGTCAGCGGAGAGAACGGCTGCTTGAACCAGCCCTCGTTCAAGATGGTGCCGTCGGGATCGGCGCACTTGATGATGAGAAACGTGTAGTCGAGCTCGTCGCGGAGGTCGGCGTCCGCGCACAGTCGGCGTGAGAGGAACTCGAGCGTGAGCGTCCCGATCGGCTCGTTCGGATGCGGGGTGCCGATCAGCAGCGCGGTGCGTTTGCCGCGGCCGATCGTCAGCATCTCGATCGGGCGTCCTTCGAGCGAGTTGCCGATGGTCTCGAGGGTGACGAGCTTCGGATGCGTCCGCGCGAGCTCACGGGAGCTGGCCGAAAGCTCGGCCACGCTCATGAACTCCGTATAGGCCGGAACGTCGGAGATTATCTGGTAGACGTCCATACTCCGACGCTAACCAGTAGCATGCCGCTGCCGCGCCGGAAAGCAATCGATTGCTCGCGAACGCATCCGAATGGTCGCGAACACGAGCGGAGCGAGAGCGGGCGCGCAGCCGACTGAACTCCGGAGGCAGCGCGCCCGCTCTCGCTCCGCTCGCGACGGCAACGGCGTCGCACGCGTGCGCGATCTACGACAGCTCTTTGCTCGAGTAGCCGAGGATGCGGCGCGCGACGATCATCATGTTGATCTGCTGCGTGCCCTCGAAGATGTCGTTGATCTTCGCGTCGCGCATCCACTTCTCGAGCAGCAGCTTGCGCGAGTAGCCGAGCGGGCCGAGCATCTCGACCGCCTTCTGCGTCACCTGGGTCACGGCCAGGCCGGCCTTGGCCTTGCCATCGACGCCTCGAGGTTGTTGTGCATGGCCGCGGTCCATCATCCACGCCGCGCGCCAGGTGAGCAGCCGCGCGGCCTGCAGGTTCGCCTCCATGTCCATGAAGTCGCGCTCGAGGGCGGTGAGCTTGTGCGGCGGCGCGCCGTAGCGGATCTCGATGCCCTGCCTTCGTCGAGCTCCTCGCGCACGAAGTCGACCGCGGCGCGGCCGATGCCGATGGCGCTCGCGGCGACGGTCGGGCGCGTCGCGTCGAACGTCGCCATGACGCCCTTGAAGCCCTCGCTCGGTCTTCGGGACCTCGGCGCTGCCGAGGAGGTTGTCGAGCGGGATGCGGCAGTCCTCGAAGACGAGCGTCGCGGTGTCGGAGGCGCGGATGCCGAGCTTGTCCTCGACCTTGGCGACCGTCATGCCGGGCGTGCCGGCGTCGACGATGAAGGCCTTGATGCCGGCGCGGCCGGCCGACTTGTCGACCGTCGCCCAGACGACGACGAAGCCGTTCGGACTTCGTCGGGTCGCCCGCCATGGCCGCTGGTGCAGAAGATCTTGGTGCCGTTCAGCACCCACTGGTCGCCGTCGCGCACGGCGGTGGTTGTGATCGCGGCGCGAGTCGGAGCCGCAGCCCGGCTCGGTGATCGCCATCGCCGCCCACTTCGGCTTGCCGCCCTTGAAGCGCGACGAGGAAGCGCTGCTTCTGCTCGGGCGTGCCGGCCGCCGCGACCGCGGCGCCGCCGAGGCCGGGGTCGGGGATGCTCAGGTAGAGCCCGGCGTCGCCCCACGACAGCTCCTCGATGGTGACGCACGGTGCGCAGGTTGCGCTCGGTCGACGGCGCGCTGCCTCGTCCTTCTTCCTTGCCGCCGCCGAGGCCCGATGCCGGGCTCTGCGAGAGCTGCCACATCATGTTGATGAAGTCCCACGGCTTCTCGTGCTCGCGCTCGTCGTACTCGCGCGAGATCGGCCGCATCGCCTGCTCGGCCAGCATGTGATCATCTGCTCGCGGGTCGCGGCGATCGTCCGGAGAGAGCTCGAAATCGATCATGGTCGTCCTCCGTCTCGCCGTCCGCGTCAGGCGATCGCCAGTCCTTCGAACGACGGCGAAGCCGCGGGCGTTGCGCAGGCACAGCTCGACCAGGTGGTCGCGGATGTAGCCGTGGCCGCCGAGCACCTGCACGGCGTTGTCGGTGACCTTCAGCGCCATGTCGGCGGCGTAGCGTCTTGGCGAGATACGCCTCGCGGGTGGCGTCCTCGCCGCGGTCGAGCTTCCACGCCGCCTCCCAGACGAGCAGCCGCGTGGCGTCGATCTCGATCGCCATCTCGGCGAGCATGAACGCGATCGCCTGCTTCTGGGCGATCGCCTGCGCCGAACGCCCGGCGGTCCTTGGCGTAGTCGCGCGCGTACTCGAAGGCGGCGCGCGCGACGCCGACCGCCATCGCGCCGAGCGCGACGCGCGAGAGATTCGCGAGACGCGCCATCGCACCGGGCTCGCCGCCGAGACGGGTTGCTCGCGCGGCACGCGGCAGGCCTCGAACCGAGCTCGTCGTCGCGAGCGCCTTGAGACCCATGTTCTTCTCGCGCTCGCCGACGCTGAGACCCGGCGTGTCGCGCGTCGACGACGAACGCCGCGGATGCGCCGTCGCCGTTGGCGCGCGGCGTAGCACCAGGAACGTGCTCCGCCTCGGCGCCGAGCGGCACGTAGCACTTCTCGCCGCTGAGAGCACGTAGTCGTCGCCTTCGCGACGGAGCGTCGTCGCCGGGCGCGTTGGCGTCGAAGTCGAAGCGCGGCTCCATCACCGCCGCTGACGCCGGCGCTGAAGTGCGCGCCGCAGAAGCGCGGCAGCACCTTCTGCTTCAGCGCGTCGCTGCCGAGCTCGAGCACCGGGACGTCGACCAGCCGCGGCGCCAGCAGGTGCAGCGCGATCGACGAGGTCGCCGTAGGCGAGCTCCTCGGCGACGACGCGCGCCGGTCATCGCCGAGTGCTCGCCGCCGAAGCCGCCGTACTGCTCGGGAATGGCGCTCTGCACGAGCCCGAGCTCCCAGCCCTTCTGCGACGAGCGCCGCCGGGATGGTCGCCCTTCTCGTCGGCCTCGCGCGCCGTGCGGCCGGACCTGCTTCGCGCGCGAAGCTCGACGACCGTGTCGCGGATGAGCTGCTGCTCCTCGTCGAGCTCGAAACTGATCATGACGGTTCCCTCCGTACGTGGCGCTCGCCGCGGCGCGAGCGCGCGCGCTGCTGTGCTGCGGCGAGTGGTGAGCCAGGCGATGAACTGGCCGACGACGCCCTCCATCGTCGCCGCGAGGTCGACGCGCTCGGGATCCTGGTAGTACTGGATCTCGGCGCCCATGACGCCGCCGGCGAAGACCTGCGCGGCGAGCGCGGCATCGACGTCGGTCGCGAAAGACGCCCTGCTCCTGGCCGACCCGGACGATGCCGGCGAGATAGCTCGCGGAAGCGGCGCATCATGCCGCGGAACTGCTCCGAGAGCCGGGGGTTGGTGTCGAGCGCCTCGACCATCAGCGTGACGATGAAGCGTCGGTGGTTGCTCTTGGTCGCGTGCTCGGACGCACACCCGGCCGATCTCGGCGCAGCGCGCGCGGCAGGATCGACGATCGGCGTGACCGCTGCCGACCACACGCCGCTCGAACTCCGCGATGCGGTCCTTCACCGCCTCGAAGAGCAGCTCTTCCTTGTCCTTGAAGTGGTAGTAGAGCGCGCCCTTGGTGACGCCGGCCGCCTTGGCGATGCGGTCGATCGACGTGCCCTGGTAGCCGTAGCGGGCGAAGCAATCGATCGCGATCGCCATGATCTCCCCGCGGCTGCCGCTGGCGACGCGCGGGCGCCGGTCGGCCGCCGCGCTCCCCTTCTCGGGCGCGGAGCGCGTGGACATACTGAACGTTTAGTATGTATCCGCGGCGCCGTCAAGGTCGGAATCGCGCGGCTCACGGGAGCGATCCCGCCCGCATCCGACATGCCGCCGGCCCGGAAACCTGGTACGCTCGCACGCGATGGTGCCGCGTGTGGAACGGCCCGATCGCATCGCGGACATGCTGCGCGACGCGAGAGAAGGCCGGCCTGACCGTCGAGAAAGCGTCGGCCGATTCCGCGATCCCGCTGCAGTACGTCCGTCTCCTCGAAGGCGAGACGCGGGTGCGTGTCGGCGTCGCCGACGAGCTGTATCTGATCCCGTACTTCCGCCGTTACGCCACGTTTCTCGGACTCGAGGATCCCGATCTGGTCTCGGATTTCTTGAGTCAGCTGCGACCGCTGCCATCGGCGAATCCGCCGACGCCGATGCCGGTCGCCTATCGGTCGCGTCTCACCGCGCTGTGGAAGCCGGCCGCGATCGTCGCGGTCGTCCTGATCGCGGCGTCCCTCATCGCACAGCAATCGCCCGAGCGGCCGTCTTTCGACGACGAGGACGGGGCGCTCACGCCACCCGCCGCCGAGACGAACGCGGCGAGCGAGCCCGCCGTCGCGCCACCGGCGAGAGTCGCCGTCGCCGAACCGCCCTCGGCGGAAGCGCCCGCCGCGGTCGCCCGCGACGTTGCGGATTCGTCAGCGGGCGATCGCCAGGCCGGCAGCGACGAGCGGCAGGCGCCAGCGGCGGCGAGCGCCGATCAGGATCGCACCGAGCCGCGGGGCGCCGACGACGCATCGCCTCCCGCCAGCGGCGCTGCCGCCGGGCGCGAGCTCCGCATCACCGCCGACGAGGAGACCTGGCTCGCGATCGGCACCGACGACAATGCCTCCAAGAGCCTCCTCCTCGAGCCCGGCGAGACGCGGACGTGGACGGCCCGCGACGGGTTCACGCTCACCGTCGGCAACGCCGGCGGCATCACGCTGACGCTCGACGGTCGTGAGCTCCCGAAGCTCGGCGCGTCCGGACAGGTGGTCCGCAATCTTCGAATACCGCGCGAACCGCCGCCGAGCGGCTGACGCTTCTCGCGGGGCGGCTCACGAAGCGCCGTCATGAGCGGGGAACCGGACGCCTGCGGCACGAGGTCCGGCCGCTTTGCAGACGCCGAGTGCCGCGAACGACGGCCTGCCGGCCGTCGCCGACGGTCAGAGCTTCTCGCTGGCGGCGGCGATCCGCGCCGTCGACTCGTCGAAGGCGCGCCGGATGGCGACGGCGTCCGCCGCCGCAGGGTCGAGCGTCGCCAGCGCCGACTCCGCCTCGCGCGCCGCGCGCCGCGCCGCCTCGACGTCGATGTCGGCGACGGGCTGCGCGCCGTCGGCAAGCACGGTCATGACGTTGTCGGCGACCTCGGCGTAGCCGCCGAAGATCGCGAGCACCGTGCGCCGGCTGCCGCTGCGGTAGATCAGGCGTCCGGGGACGAGCGTCGTCAGGAACGCGATGTGGTCCGGCAGGATGCCGAACTCACCGGCCGCCCCGGGAGCGACGACCTCCTCGACGTCCTCGTCGACGAGCTCCCGCTCGGGCGTCACGATCCGTAGCCTGAACGTCGCGGCCATGTGCGCGATCAGCCGGCGAGACGCTTCGCCTTCTCGACGACGTCCTCGATCGTGCCCCTGCATGTAGAACGCCTGCTCGGGAATGTCGTCGTGCTTGCCCGCGACGATCTCCTGGAAGCCCTTGATCGTGTCCTTCAAGCTTCACGTAGACGCCCGGGCGGCCGGTGAACGCCTCGGCGACGTGGAACGGCTGCGAGAGGAAGCGCTGGATCTTGCGGGCGCGGGCGACCGTGCAGCTTGTCGTCCTCCGAGAGCTCGTCCATGCCGAGGATCGCGATGATGTCCTGGAGATCCTTGTAGCGCTGCAGGATCTCCTGCACGGCGCGCGCGATCCGGTAGTGCTCCTCGCCGACGACCGAGGGGTCGAGGATGCGCGACGTCGAGTCGAGCGGATCGACGGCGGGATAGATGCCGAGCTCGGCGATCTGCCGCGACAGCACGGTGGTCGCGTCGAGGTGGGCGAACGTCGTCGCCGGCGCGGGGTCGGTCAGGTCGTCGGCGGGAACGTAGATCGCCTGCACCGAGGTGATCGAGCCCTTCTTCGTCGTCGTGATGCGCTCCTGGAGCTCGCCGAGGTCGGTCGAGAGCGTCGGCTGATAGCCGACCGCGCGACGGCATGCGGCCGAGCAGCGCCGACACCTCGGAGTTCGCCTGCGTGAACCGGAAGATGTTGTCGATGAAGAGGAGGACGTCCTTGCCCTCCTCGTCGCGGAAGTACTCGGCGACCGTCAGCGCCGAGAGCGCGACGCGGGCGCGCGCGCCGGGCGGCTCGTTCATCTGCCCGTAGACCAGCGCCGCCTTCGCGATGACGCCCGACTCCTTCATCTCGAGCCAGAGGTCGTTGCCCTCGCGCGTGCGCTCGCCGACGCCGCCGAAGACCGAGTAGCCGCCGTGCTGCTTGGCGACGTTGTTGATGAGCTCCTGGATGATGACCGTCTTGCCGACGCCGGCGCCGCCGAAGAGGCCGATCTTGCCGCCGCGCGCGTAGGGCGCGAGCAGGTCGACGACCTTGATGCCGGTCTCGAACGCCTGCACCTCGGTCGCCTGCTCGATGAAGGCCGGGCGGCTCGCGGTGGATCGGGTAGGTCTTGGCCGCGTTCGACCGGCCCGGCCTCGTCGACCGGGTAGTCCGATGACGTTGAGGATGCGTCCGAGCGTCGCCTTCGCCGACCGGGACTCGAATGCGTGTCGCCGGTGTCGCGCGCCTCCTGCCGCGCACGAGGCCCTCGGTCGAGTCCATCGCGATGCAGCGCACCGTGCCGCTCGCCGAGGTGCTGCGCGACCTCGACGAACGAGATTGTCGGCGTCGATCGTCGATCGCGGGATTGGTCACGCGTGAGCGCGTTGAAGATGGGCGGCAGCTCGCCGTTCTCGAACTCGACGTCGATGCACCGGGCCGATGACCTGCGTGATCTTGCCGATGTTGCCGGTGCCGTTCGTCGCCACGAGACCTCCTGGTTCAGCCCTTCAGCGCCTCCGCGCCGCCGACGATCTCCATCAGCTCCTTGGTGATCGCCGCCTGGCGGGCGCGGTTCATCTCGAGCGTGAGCCGCTCGATCATGTCGGATGCGTTCTTGGTCGCGCTCTCCATCGCGGTCATGCGCGCGCCGTGCTCGCTGGCGATCGACTCCAGCATCGCCTGGAGAACCTTCACCTCCACGTACCGCGGCAGCAGATCCTCGATCACCTCCTCGCGGCCGGGCTCGAAGAGGTACTCGCGCGCCGGGGTCTCCGTCGACGGCGGCTCGATCGGCAGCAGGCGCTCCACGGTCGGGACCTGCGAAAGCGCCGAGCGGAACTGCTGTAGAGGACGTAGACGGCGTCGACCTCGCCGTCGACGAACGACTGCATCGAGCGCGCGACGATCTCGCGCGCGAGCGCGATCATGCCGGTGCCGCCGGCGCCGGTGTAGCTGGGCGGCGATCGTGACCGCGCGCCGCTTGTAGAAGTCGTAGCCCTTGCGGCCGACGATGCCGAGCGACGGCGGTCCTGCCGCTCGGTGCGGAGGAAGGCCTCGCTGCGGCGAATGCAGGTTCGCGTTGAAGCCGCCGCACAGGCCGCGGTCTGCGGTCACCACGACCAGCAGCACGCGGCTCTCGGGGTCGCGCGACTGCACCAGCCGGTGCTCGCGCAGGCTCGGCTCCGCCGCGAGACCCGCGACGACCTCGGCGAGCTTCGCCGCGTACGCCCGCGACCGCACCACCGCCTCCTGCGCGCGTCGCAGCTTCGCGGCCGCGACCATCTTCATCGCCTTGGTGATCTGCTGCGTGCTGCGGACCGACGCGATCCGCTTGCGTATGACCTTGAGGCTCGCCATCAGGCGGCGAAGCGCTGCTTGAACTCGTCGAGCACGCCGTTCAGCGACTTCTTCACGTCGTCGGTGAGCTCCGGCTTCGCGCGCATCGTCGCGAGCAGCTCCGGGTGCTTGCTCTCGACGTACTCGAAGAGCTCGCTCTCGAAGCGCCGCACCGCCTCGACGGGCAGGTCGTCGATGTAGCCGCTGGTCGCGACGTAGATGACGAGCACCTGCCGCTCGATCGGCTGCGGCTGGAACTGCGGCTGCTTCAGCACCTCGACGAGGCGCGCGCCGCGCGCGAGCATGCGCTGGGTCGCGGCGTCGAGATCCGAGCCGAACTGCGCGAAGGCCGCCATCTCGCGGAACTGCGCGAGGTCGAGGCGCAGCGTACCCGCGACCTGCCGCATCGCCTTGACCTGCGCCGAGCCGCCGACGCGGGACACCGAGAGGCCGACGTTCACCGCCGGCCGCACGCCGGAGTAGAAGAGGTCGCTCTCGAGGTAGATCTGGCCGTCGGTGATCGAGATCACGTTGGTCGGGATGTAGGCCGACACGTCGCCGGCCTGGGTCTCGATGATCGGCAGCGCCGTGAGCGAGCCGCCGCCGCGGTCGTCGCTCATCTTCGCCGCCCGCTCCAGCAGCCGCGAGTGCAGATAGAAGACGTCGCCCGGGAACGCCTCGCGGCCGGGCGGGCGGCGCAGCAGCAGCGACAGCTGGCGGTAGGCGACGGCCTGCTTCGAGAGATCGTCGTAGATGATGAGCGCGTGCTGGCCGTTGTCGCGGAAGTACTCGCCCATCGCGCAGCCGCGAGTACGGCGCGATGAACTGCAGCGGCGCCGCCTCGGAGGCGGTCGCCGCGACGACCGTCGTGTACTCCATCGCGCCCGCGCGGGTGAGCTTCTCGACCACCTGCGCGACCGTCGATCGCTTCTGGCCGATCGCGACGTAGATGCACGTCGACGTCGCCGCCCGTCTGATTGATGATCGTGTCGAGCGCGACCGCGGTCTTGCCGGTCTGGCGGTCGCCGATGATGAGCTCGCGCTGGCCGCGGCCGATCGGGATCATGCGTGTCGATCGCCTTGATGCCGGTCTGGAGCGGCTCCTTGACCGGCTGACGCGCGACGATGCCGGGCGCCTTGAGCTCGATGCGGCGGGTCTCGCGTCGCTTGAATCGGGCCCTTTGCCGTCGATCGGCTGGCCGAGCGCGTTGACCACGCGGCCTCGCAGCGCGGCGCCGACCGGCACCTCCGCGATGCGGCCGGTGCGACGCACCTCGTCGCCCTCGCCGATCGCTTGCACCTCGCCGAAGAGCACGGCGCCGACGTTGTCCTCCTCGAGGTTCAAGACCATGCCGAAGATGTCGTGCGGGAACTGGAGCAGCTCGCCCGCCGCCGCCTTGTCGAGGCCGTAGATGCGCGCGATGCCGTCGCCGCATGACAGGACGACACCGGTCTCGCGCACCTCGAGATCTCTGCTGTACTCGGCGATCTGCTTTTTGATGATCTCGCTGATCTCAGCAGCACGAATCTCCATCGATTCCTTCCTTCCGGCCCTCGGGGGTGCTCCCGCCGGCCCGCGCCTCCGTCACGGAAGCGGTAGTATCTGCCGCGCGCGCGGCGAACCCCGACTAGACGCCGCTCGCCATCTGCCGATGTAGCTTGTCGAGCTGCGTTCGGACGCTGCCGTCGTACACGCGCCCATCGACCTCGACGACGACGCCCGCGATCAGCTCGGGGTCGACGTCGACCGAGGCGATGACGCGCTTGCCGGTGATTCCGTCGAAGACCCGCGTCAGGTCGGCGAGCATCTCGTCCGAAAGCGGCGCGGCGCTCCGGACGCGCGCGCGCGTGACGCCGCGCCGGCGATCCAGGAGCTGATCGAACACCTCGCGAATGGCCGACAGGTGACCGACGCGATCGTGCTCCGCGAGCAGGAGCAGGAAGTCCCGGAACTCCGCGGGGGCGTTCATGCCGTCGGCGACCTGCGTGAGAAGCCGTTGCTTCAGGTGGCGGCCGCCGGGGCCGCCGAGCACGCGCGCGACTCGCTCGTCCGCCATCAGCGCGTCGGTCGACGCCAGCGCCGACGCGATCGCGTCGACGAGGCGGTGCTCCTCGGCGATCGCGAAGAGCGCGCGTGCGTAGCGGCGTGCGATGGCGTCGGCTCTCATCGCTCGGGAGCGTCCTCGAGAAATCGCCGCACGAACTCGTCCTGATCGTCGGCCGAGAGCGCCGCGCGGATGCGGCTCTCGGCGACCGCGCTCGCGCGCGCCGCGGTTTCCTCACGCACCTCGGCGAGCGCGCGCCGGCGCTCCTGCTGCGCGAGCAGCTCGGCGTCGTGCACGCGACGCTGCCCGGCCTCTTCGGCCTGCGCCCGCGCCCGCGCCGCTTGCGCGGTCGCGATCGTGACGAGATCGCGGGTGATCGTCTCGCTCTCGTCCGCGACCGCGGCAAGGCGCGCGCGCACCTCCATCAGGGCGCGCTCTGCGGAGCTCAGGGCGGCCGCGGCGTCGTCGGCCGCCTTCGCGATGTCGTGATGACGCCGGCGCAGGTACTCGCGCGCCGCGGGGACCACGTAGCGGACGACGATGAAGAGGAAGATCGAGAAGTTGATGACCGGAAAGAGGAGGTCGCTCACGTGCGGCGCATGGTGCTCGGCGTGGCCGCCCTCTTCCGCAGCGACGGTCGCGACGCTCGCGATCAGCACGGCCGCCGAAACCGCAACCTCCCGCACGCGGCGCCGGCTCATGCTGCGCGTCCCAGCACTTTCAAGACGACCTCGTCGGCGAGTCGCTCGGTCTCGGCGCGAAGCGGCGCACGCACCGCTTCGACCTGCCGAGCGGTTTCGGCGCGCTCGCCCTCGAGCAACGCGCTCGCCTGGTCTTGAAAGCGTCCGAGGATCGCCTGCTCCTCGGCTTCGCCTTGGCGCCGGATCTCGTCCGCTCGCCGCATGCCTTCCGCGCGTGCGGCCTTGAGCTCGGCATCGAGCCGCGCGCGCAGCGCTGCATCTTCGGCGCGCAGCCGTTCGGCGTCGCTCTGACGGCCGCCGATGCGCGCCGCGCGCTCGGCGAGCGCGCGCTGCACCGGATCGAAGAGCACGATCTTCATCAGCTGCCAGAAAACGACGAAGGCGATGACTTGGGCGAGGAACGTTATGTCGGGCGGCAGCTTGATCATCGTGTCGTCAGCTCGGATCGTCGGGTGAAGCGATACGCACGTTCCTGATTGTTTGTGGCTCGTGAGAGACGGCGCGGACACGCCGCTCGACTGCGGAAGGAGCTCGCGGCTGAAGAGCTACTTGACCACCTCGGAGTGAGCCTTCAGGGCGATCGCAGTCGGCGACCTTCTCCTCCTTGGGAAAGGGCGTGACCTTGCGGTCGCTCTTGGCGGTCTCGCCGCCGCCCATCGAGCAGTGGCCTTCGAACACCACGCCTTCTTGGATGATCAGGCTCGGTGTCGTGACGTTGCCGAACAGCTTGCCGGGGGCGCGGATCTCGACGCGCTTGCGCGCGGTGATGTCTCCCGTGACCTTGCCCTTGATGACGATCGTGCTGCCGGAGATCTGCGCGTTCACGAGCGCGCTCTCGCCGACGATCAGCGTGTCCTGCGCCGCGATCTCGCCCTCGACCTGACCGTCGACGCGAACGGTGCCTTCGAAGTTGAGCTTGCCGGCGACGCGACTGCCCTTGCCGAGATAGGCGTTGACCTCACCGCTGCCCGCGGGCAGCACGGCTCGCGCTCGATCATCTCGCGATCCATTCGAGGTGGCTCGTCGGCGCTGGTGCGAGTCTCCTCGCGCTCGAAGCGCTCGTGCCGATCTCGGTTCTCTTTCCCGAAAAGAGCCATGGATGGTTTCCTTTCCACGTGTTGGGCGGGACCCTTCCGAGCCAAAACCGCGCTCTCTTACCCTAGATCGTCAAACTCAAGTGCAGGTTGTGCAAAATGCCGGCGACCGCGGCGAACGGGCGAGCTAGCCGCGCGCGAGGCGCAGGCGATCCGTCAACCCTTGAAGCTCGCCGAGCGAGTAGTACTCGATCTCGATCCGACCGCCGCGTCCGCGGGGGCGGATTCGGACGCGTGTACCGAGGGCGGTGCCGAGCTCGCGCTCGAGCGCTTGCCGATGCGGATCGCGGGCGGGCGCCGCCGCACGGCGCGGCGACGCTGCGAGCTTCTCGCTGTCGCGCACCGACATCTGACGCGCGACGATCTGGCGCGCCGCGCGAAGCTGCGCGTCGGCGGTCGTCGATCGACAGCAGAGCCCGCGCGTGGCCGGCGCTCAAGCGGCCGCGGGTGAGCTCTTGCTTGATCGCCGTCCGGCAGCCGCAGCAGCCGAAGCGTGTTCGGCGACCGCGGGGCGGCTCTTCCCGACGCGCACCGCGACTTCCTCCTGCGTGTGGCCGAACTCCCGCATCAGCCGATCGTACGCCGCCGCTTCCTCGAGCGGCGAGAGATCGGCGCGCTGCAAGTTCTCGATCAAGCGCGATCTCGAGACTCTCGTCGTCCGACATCGCGCGCACGACGACCGGCACCGTGTGCAACCCGGCGCGCTCGCGCCGCTCGCAGCCGTCGCTCGCCGGCGACGAGCTCGTACGTTCCATCTTCGCGCGGACGCACCAGCAGCGGCTGAATCACGCCTTGGGCACGAATCGACGCCGCGAGCTCCTCGAGCGCCGTCTCGTCGAAGGTCGTGCGGGGCTGCCGGGTGTTCGGGCTGATGCTCGCAAGCGGCAGCTCGCGAGCGTCGCCGCCCACGGCATCCGCTGCCGAGCGCGCCGGCGGTTTGCCGGCACCGGGGATGAGGGCATCGAGGCCGCGCCCGAGCGCCTTGCGCATCATAACTCTCCTAACCCTGTTTTGAAATTACCTCGGTCGCGAGGGCCGCGTAGGCGCGAGCGCCCTTCGACGAGGAGTCGTACACCAGCGCTGGCACGCCGTAGCTGGGGCTCTCGCTCAACCTGACATTCCTTGGAATTATTGCCTCGAATACCTGATTCGGGAAATGCTGACGGACCTCTTTCACGACTTGGTGCGCCAGGCTGTTTCTCGTATCAAACATCGTTAGTAATAACCCTTGGATGTCTAGCTTTGGGTTCAGGCTTTGACGAATGTGGCCGATGGTGTCGAGCAGCGCGCTCAGACCCTCGAGCGCGTAGTACTCGCATTGGAGCGGGATCAATACGGCGTCGGCGGCCGTGAGCGCGTTCACCGTCAGCAGCCCGAGCGAAGGCGGACAGTCGATCACGATGAAATCGTACTCGCGCCTGAGCGATACGAGCGCTTCGCTGAGGCGGTACTCGCGGCGCGGCAGCGGCACGAGCTCGATCTCGGCACCGATCAGATCGCGACTGGCCGGCAGGACGGAGAGATGATCGATCTTGCTCGGCTTCGCGACTTCGTCCGCGCGACGGCGACCGATCATCACGTCGTAGACCGATCCATCGACCTCCTGCGAATGGAAGCCGAGGCCGCTCGTGGCGCTCGACTGCGGATCGAGATCGACGAGGAGGGTGGATTTTCCGGCGAGTGCCAGGCCGGCACTGAGGTTGACGGCGGTGGTCGTCTTGCCGACTCCGCCTTTTTGGTTCGCGACCGCAAGAACTCTGCCCACAACCCCTCCCGTCGCCGGTCGTGCGCGGTGCTAACACAAACCTCGCGTCGCGTGAAGCGCAATCGGATTCGCGACGGGTGCTCCGCGCCGGAGCCGCGCTCGAGAGCCTCTGGGCTACGCAGCCCAAGGTCGGATGGAAGCGGTCGTCTCGCGGCCACCGGCCTGTACCGCTCGAGGCGACTCCTCGGTGTGCAGTCGCGGTGGCTTCGAGTGTCGCGGTCGATCGAGGCCGAGTCTCTGTTTCACGTGGCACGCGACGGTGAAACAGCCGGGACGCCTCGCAATGTTTCACGTGGCACTTGACGGTGAAACAGCGCTCGGCTACCGGGCTGGCGTGACGGAGATCGACGAGTTTTCGCTCGGATTCTTTTTGGGGCTCTTGGTCGGCGAAGGGCATTTCGGTGGTGATGGAAAGCAACCGCAAATCACACTGCGCATGCACGTCCGCCACGAGCAGACTTTCCGTTGGATCGAACGGACGTTCCCCGGCGGCAAGCTCTACGGTCCGTACGACCACGGAGGCCGGCGCTATTTCCAATGGATGGCTCGCGGGCCGTATCTTCGCGACGTCATCATGCCGCTGGTGGCGACGCGCCTCGCACACTTCGACGCGCACGTGCGTGCACGCGTCGAGCACATGTGCGCCGTCTATCGGATCCCGCTCGCGGTCACCGAGCTCTCCCCGCCAGCCGCGCCTTCACGGGGCTCGCAAAGAACCTAGTGTCGCGGTCTGAAAACGCCTGCCGCCGCGCTGCACCCGGACCTGCGCAGAGCTTCGAATCGGCGCGTCACCCGCACGCGGCGGAATCTGCGCCGCGCCGTCATGCGCTCTCGATCGTCGACGATCCACAGACGCGCTCCAGGATCTCGATGCGTCCCTGATGCGATCCGGCGATCGCGTACTCGATCGCTTCGCGGCGTCGCAGCGTGGCGTCCGCGGGCAACGTCAAGGTCGCGCCCGCACCGCGAACCCACAGCAGCACGCCGTGGGCGGCGAGCCACGGCTCGGCAACGACGCCGATCGCTCCATCGGGCCAGACCGCGCGCGACACCACGACGTCGGCCACGATCGGCGGACCGTCATCGAGCTCGGCGCGGCGGACGGCGACGCTGACGTTGGGAGCCACGCGGCGGGCGACCTCGCGGAGAAACGACCCACGACGATGCCGCGGCTCGACGCAAACGACCTGCTTGTCGGGATGGACGATGGCGAGCGGCACACCCGGGAAGCCGGCGCCGCTCCCGAGGTCGACGATCACGCGCGCATCTCGCACCAATGTCGCGAGGACGATCGCATCGACGAAATGCCGGTCGACGAGCTCGCGGCCGGTGCGACACGAGATCAGGTTGGTCCGCGACGCCCACACGTCGAGGAGCGTCGCATAGTCGCTGAACCGCGCGAGCGCCGCCTCGTCGAGCGGCGTTCCCACCGCGGCCGCGGAGCGCCGAAGATGCGCGCGTTCAGCGTCGCCGAGACTGAGACCCACCCCGGGCCTCGCGATCGAACCGCTTGACCTGCACGGCGAGCACCGCAATGGCTGCCGGTGTCAGCCCGGGTATGCGTGCCGCTTGGCCGAGCGTGAGTGGCCGCACGGCCGAGAGCTTTTCCCGGACCTCGCGCGAGAGCGACGCGACCGACTCGTATTCGAGCTCGGATGGCAGGACGACCTCTTCGAGCTCGCGCGCACGTTCGATCTCACGTAGCTGCCGATCGATGTAGCCCCGATATTTGATCAAACACTCGACCTCGGACCGTACCGTTCTAACCAACGACGGTGCGTCCGCAGGCCGGCGATGTGCGATATCGCAATACTCGACCTCGGGCCGGCGTAGCTCCTCGGCCAGCCTCGTCCGCTCCAGCAGCGTGAGCTCGGCATCGATCGCGCGCCGCTTCTCGCGGATCCGTTCCCAGCGATCGCGCGATATCAGCCCGACGTCCTGCGCGATCGTGCCCAGGCGCTGGTCGGCGTTCCCCTCGCGAAACACCAGGCGATGCTCGGCGCGCGAGGTGAACATCCGGTACGGCTCGCCACCGATGCCGCGGGTGACGAGATCGTCGACCATCACGCCGACGTAGCCGACGTCGCGTCCGATGACGGTGCCCTCCTTGCCGGCAGCGTGGCGCGCGGCGTTGGCGCCGGCGATCAGTCCTTGCGCGCCGGCCTCTTCGTAGCCGGTCGTCCCGTTGATCTGTCCGGCGTGAAACAGGCCGCGGACGAGCTTCGTCTCGAGCGTCGGCCGCAGCTGGAGAGGATCGCAGTAGTCGTACTCGATCGCGTATCCCGGCCGCATGATCTCGGCGTGCTCGAGGCCGGGAATCGAGCGCACCATCTCGATCTGAATCTCGAGCGGCAGGCTCGTCGAGAGGCCGTTGGGATAGACCTCGACGGTGTCGAGCCCCTCGGGCTCGAGGAAGATCTGATGGCGCTCCTTGTCGGGGAAGCGCACCACCTTGTCCTCGATCGACGGGCAGTATCGCGGTCCGCGTCCGGAGATGTTGCCGGAGTACATCGCCGAGCGCGACAGCCCTCGGCGCACGATCTCGTGCGTCGCGTCGGTGGTAAACGTGATGTGACACGCGACCTGCGGCTGCACGATGCCGCGACTCTCGAACGCGAACGGCACCGGCTCCGGGTCGCCGGGCTGAACCGCGAGGGCCGCGAAGTCGATCGTGCGCCGATCGAGACGCGGGCACGTTCCGGTCTTCAGACGACCGATGCGGAAGCCGAGCGCCGCGAGCGACTCGCTCAGCCCCGCGACCGCGAAATCGCCGGCACGCCCCGCCGAATAGTGGCGCGCGCCGACGTGAATCCGACCCTGCAAGAAGGTTCCGGTGGTGAGCACGACCGCACGGCCGCGAAAGGTCTCTCCGATCTGGGTTTCGACACCGGTGACGGCGCCGTTCGTCACCACCAGACGCTCGACGCTCGCCTGGCGCAGCGTCACACCCGGCGCCGACTCGACGACCCGCTTCATGCGCGCTCGGTAGAGCGCCTTGTCGGCCTGGGCGCGCGTCGCGCGGACCGCAGGACCCTTCTTGGTGTTGAGCGTTCGAAACTGGATCCCGGTCTCGTCGATCGCGTGCGCCATCTCGCCGCCGAGCGCATCGATCTCCTTGACCAGGTGACCTTTGCCGATCCCGCCGATTGCCGGGTTGCAGGACATCTGGCCGATGTGGTCGAGGTTCAGCGTCAGCATCAGCGTGTCGGCGCCGAGACGCGCGGCGGCGAGCGCCGCCTCGATGCCGGCGTGTCCAGCGCCGACGATGATCACGTCGTACGTTCGCTCAGCCACGAAGTCCTCGGAGTCCGCGCCGCGCCGCAGATCGCGCGCGCGTGTTCGACGTCGAACCTTATTTGCCGATGCAGAATTCGGCAAATACCCGATTCAGGACGTCTTCGCTCGTCACCTCGCCGGTGATCACCGCGAGCGCGGCGGCCGCGCGCGCGAGGTCGCTCGCGATCAGCTCGGGCGGCGCACGCCGCGCGATCGCGTTCCCGGCGCGCGCGAGGTCCTCCACCGCGCGCCTCGCCGCGTCGCGGTGGCGCGCGCGGTAGATCGAGAGCTCCGGCTCCGGCTCGTCGCCGGCGAAGAGCAGGCCGCCGAGGGTCCGGGTCAGCTCGTCGACGCCGGCCGACGTGACCGTGCTGAGCTCGACGACGGGGAACCGCGGCATCAACGTCGCGACGTCGCGAGCCGCGATACGGCGGGGCAGATCCGACTTGTTCAGGACGGCGACGCCGGCGCGTCCAGACGAGGCGCGCGCGACCATCACGTCGTCGGCGTCGAGCGGCTGCGACCGATCGAACATCACGATCAGCGCGGCGGCGTCAGCGATGGCGGCGTGTGAGCGTTCGACTCCGACCCGCTCGACCGAATCCTCGGTGCGACGAATGCCCGCCGTGTCCGAGAGGACGACCGGACATCCGGCGATCGACAGCGCGGCCTCGATGACGTCGCGCGTGGTGCCGGCAATCGGCGTCACGATCGCGCGCTCGTGGCCGGCGAGCAGGTTCAGCAGGCTCGACTTTCCGACGTTCGGCTTGCCGACGACTGCGACACGCGCGCCCTCGAAGCGCACGCGAGCGCGGTCGAAGCTCGCCATCAGGCGCTCGATCTCTCCCTGCACGCGACGCACCTCGGCCGCGATCCTGCCGTCGGTCAGCTCCGGGATGTCCTCGTCCGGGAAGTCGATCGCGGCCTCGCACGACGCCCGAGCAGCGACCAGCGCGCTCCGCAGCGTGTCGACGCGTCGCGACAGCTGGCCGTCGAGCTGCGACCACGCGAGGCGAAGACCCGCCTCGGTCCGCGCGGCGATCAGGTCGGCGACGGCCTCCGCTTGCGCGAGATCGATCCGTCCGTTCAGGAACGCGCGCTTGGTGAACTCTCCCGGTTCAGCGGCGCGCGCCCCCGAGGCGAGCAGGCGTTCGAGAACACGCCGGCTGATGAGCGAGCCGCCGTGACATTGGACCTCGACGACGTCCTCGCCCGTGTAGCTCGCCGGCGCGGCCATCCGGAACACCACGACCTCGTCGAGCGCGGACCCCGTCGCGTCGGCGGAGAGCCGGCCGACGTACACGCGCCGCGGCTCCGCGAGCGTCGCGCCCTCGACGAGCCGCCCGACGATCGCGACCGCGTCGGGGCCACTCACCCGAACGATCGCGACGCCGCCTTGCCCCGGCGGGGTCGCGATCGCCGCGATCGTGTCCGAGCGCGCGGTCACCGCTTCGGCTTACCGCCGCTCCGCCGCGCCCCCTCCGGGATGACGATCACCTTGCGATAGAATCCTTGACCGAGGCTGCGCGCGCTGACGCCGTTCTCCCGTTTCAGCGCGACGTGGACGGCCCGCCGATCGCCGGGATTCATCGGGCTCAACGTCACCGCCTTGCGCGTGCGGCGCGCCTTCTCGGCGGCGCGCCGCGCCAGCGCCTCGAGGCTCGTCCGGCGCCGCTCGCGGTACCCTTCGGCGTCGAGGCTGACCCGCGGCGCATCCGGGCCGCGGCGCTCGCCGATGCGATTGACGAGGTATTCGAGCGCATCGAGCACCTCGCCGTGACGACCGACCACCTCGGAGGTGTCGGCGCCGCTCACGACCAAGGTCGCCTCGCCGTCGCCGCCGACGCTCTCGGTCACGGTCGCGACCGCGCCCATCAATCGGAGGATCTCCGAGAGCGCGGCCGCCGGGCTCGGCTCGACGCGCGAGCCGGCGGCGGCATCACGAGCGTCCGCGTCGACGGAGCGCTCCACCGGCTCGCTGACGTCGATCCAGCTCATCGGCGCTCGCATGGTCGCGCGAACGCGCGCCGTCTTCCGGCCTATGCCGAGCACGCCGCGACGGGCGTTCTCCAGAATCTCGATCTCGACGCGCTCACGGGGCGCGCCGAGCGCGTGCAGCGCCCGGCTGATCGCTTCGTCGATGCTGCTTCCCTCGGTCTCGACGGAACGCATCGCGCCTCATGCGGTCGCGCGGTTCGTCCACCACTGCTGTCCGATCGTGAGGAGGTTGTTCACGAGCCAGTAGAGAACGAGGCCCGAGGGAAAGTTGACGAACATGACGGTGAACATGACGGGCATCAGCACCATCATCATGCGCTGCTGGGTGGGATCCATTCCCGTCGACGGCGACAGCCACTGCTGAAGAATCATGCTCACGCCCATCAGGATCACCAGCACCGGGAACGGGACCCCGAACAGCGTGAGGTTGTTGCACGTGCTGTCCGCGATCTGACCGGGCCAAGGATAGCATTCGTGAGCCGAGAGGTCGCGGATCCAGAGCGCGAACCGTGCGTGACGCAGCTCGATCGACTGGTTCAGTGCTTCGTAGAGGCCGATGAACACCGGGAACTGCAGCAGCATCGGGAGGCACCCGCCGAGGGGATTCACGCGGTGGCGGCGGTAGAGCTCGATCATCTCCTTGTTGAGCCGCTCGCGGTCGTCCTTGAACTTCTCGCGCAGCTTCGCCATCTGCGGCTGGAGACGCTGCATCTCGCGCATCGATCGCATGCTCTTGTTCGACAACGGGATGAAGAGAACCTTCACCAGGATCGTCAGCATCAGAATGTCGATGCCGTAATTGCGGGTGACCGAATGGAAGAGCTTCAGCAGGCGCAGCAAGGGCACCGCGAGGAATGCGAACCACCCGAAATCGACGGCGCGCGCGAACTGGTGGCCGCTCGCCTCGAGCACCTCGACGTCTTTCGGACCGACGTAGAGGGTGAAGGTCGTCGGCTCGCCGGCCGCGGACGCCGGGCTGGTGAGCAAGATCTGAATGCCCTCGTCCTCGGCGCCGACGACAGCGCGTGCCGTGCTCGCGTCCGGCGGTGCCATCGCCGCGACGAAGTAGTGATCACCGTACCCGGCCCACCCGATCGGCGGGTCGTAGGTTTTGGTGTGGGCGGTCTGGAGCGTGCTCACCGTCTCGTGGACGACCTTCTTGTTCACCAGCAGCACGGCGCCGCGATACCTCGCTTCGCTGTCGCCGCGCCGGGCCACTGCCAACTCGTGGCGCCAGCCGACGCCGATGCGCGCCGCCGGCGCCGCGGCGCCCGTCAACCGGACGCTCACCTCGACCAGATAGGCGTCGCCCGCGACGGCGAGCCGCTTCTCGATGGCGGTGCCTGACGGCAGCGTGCCGGTCAGCACGAGCTCGGCTGCGCCGTCACCGGTGACCGTCACCGCCGGCGCGCTCGCCGTGTAGACGACCGCGGTATCGTCTTCGCTCTTGCCGTCGGGCGCGATCACACGGACGCCGAGGGGCATTGCCGCCGCCGGCGGCACGTCGATCATCTCGAGCGGCGCGCTCTCCTGCTCGACCGCGGTGCGGTACCGTTTGAGGCGAAAGCTCGCCAGACGGCCGCCGGCGGTCGCGACGCGCGCGCTGTAGAGATCGGTCTCGACGTCGATCTCCTCGCCCGCGGTCGGCGGTACGACGGCGGCGCTCGCCTCGGGAGGCGTCTCGACGGGCGGCGGCGCCGCGTTCACCGGCGTGGCGCGAGCGCTGGTCGCGGGCGCCGGCTCCTCCGGCGGCGGCGGATAAAAAATCCGGACGGCCTCCTGATATGCCAGGAGGACGACCAGACACAGGACGGCCGCGACTAGCGCCCGGCGCTCCATTCGTCAGCGTCGCGCGGGCACGGGATCGAATCCGGCGGCGGAGTACGGATGGCAACGCAGCAGGCGCCGGCCGGCGAGAGCGGTCCCACGGACGACGCCGTGTCGCACGACGGCCTCGATCGCGTACGCGGAGCAGGTCGGCTCGAAGCGGCAGCTCTGCGGCAGAATCGGCGAGAGGATCAGGCGGTACACACGCAACGGGAGCACGGCCGCCTCCCGCAGCGCACGGCGACTTCGCCGCAACGTCACGACCGCCGCCGTGACCGGGCGGGCTGCGACGTCAGCGCCGCCGCGAGCTCGCACGCCACCTCACGTGACGGAACGTCGGCCGCGCCGTGCTTCGCGATCACGATGACGTCGTGACCTGCGACGAGATGTTGCGGATCGCGTCGAAACGCTTCGCGTACGCGCCGTTTGATGCGATTGCGCGCCACCGCGCCCCCGACCTTCCGCGTCACCGTGATCCCGAGCCGCGTGGCTCCGCGCGTCGGCGCGCAGACGAGGGTGAAGTGCGCCGACTGACGACGCTCACCCGCTCGGGACACCGCCAGGTACTCCCGCCGGCGACGCACGCGCACCGCCTTTGGGAATCCCTCGCCCGAGGGCGAGCTCATTTTGGCTGCTTCGAGGGAATCGAGACGGTCAGCCGCTTGCGACCCTTCGCACGACGCCGCTTCAGCACTTGGCGCCCGCCCGGAGTCTCCATGCGGCTCAGAAACCCGTGCGTGCGCTTCCGCCGAATGTTGCTCGGTTGGAACGTTCGTTTCATGGCAGTGGACGCTTATCCATCACCGACCGGGTGCTGTCAATTTGCGCGGCCGGCGCCACGCGTCGCGCCATCTCTCTGCGTCGCGCGTTCGCCGCTGCGAGCGCGTGCGCCTCAGGCGCCGGCCGCCGCGCCCGTTGCCTTGCGTCCGTGCTCCTCGCATTTCGATCCGATCGTTCGCGGCTTTCGACAGCCCTCGTTGGTGCAGATCTTGTAGCGTGCCTTCGGCAGCGTACCGCGTCGCCACGCCTTGTAGTGCCGCGCACAGTAGCCCTTGCCGGCGGCGGGTCCTTCACAGCCCTCGTGCTTGCAGGTTCCCTTCGGCATCGACGTCCTCTCTCGGCTCCGCCGGATCAGTGGACCCGGGCAAACTCCGGTTTCAGTCCGCGCGTCATCAGATCTGCGACGACGCGTCGTGGGTCCTTCCCTTCGTACAGCAACGCGTACATCTGCTCGGTGATCGGCATCTCGACGCCGAACTTGGCGGCGAGCGCCCGTACCGATCGGGTGTTCTTCACGCCTTCCGCGACCATCTTCATGTCCGCGAGGATCGCGTCGAGCGACTCGCCTCGGCCGAGGCGCAATCCGACCGTGCGATTCCGGCTCAGGTCTCCGGTACAGGTGAGCACCAGATCACCGAGCCCTGCAAGGCCCGAGAGGGTCATCGGATCGGCACCCAACGCGGTCGCGAGTCGTCCGGTCTCGGCGAGACCGCGGGTGATCAGGGCGGCGCGGGTGTTCGCGCCGAAGCCGAGACCGTCGCTGACGCCGGCGGCGAGCGCGATGACGTTCTTCACCGCCCCGCCGATCTCGACGCCGACGACGTCGTGCGACGAGTACACGCGAAAGAAGCCGGTCGTGAAGATCCGTTGGACCGCCTCGCCCGCCGCCGGCGACGGCGCCGCGACGGTCACCGCGGTCGGCAGTCCGGCAGCGACCTCGCGCGCGAAGCTCGGCCCGGAAAGCGCGCACACGCGCGCCGCGTGATGCGGGCCGAGGACCTGCTCGAGGACCCCCGCCATCGTGAGCAGGCTCGCTTCCTCGATCCCCTTCGAGGCGGTAACGACGTACGGCGCGCCGTCGATGTGCGGCGCCGCGCGCGCCATGACCTCACGGACGACGTGCGACGGGCTCACGGAGACCACCACGTCCTTGGCGGCGACCGCGTCGCGCAGCTCGCTCGTCACATGCAGCGCCGCCGGCAGCGCGAACCCCGGAAGGTAGACCGCGTTTTCGTGGGCGAGCTCGATCGTCCGCGCCACCTCGGCGTCGCGCGCCCACAAGGTGACGCGATGACCGGCGTCCGCCAACATCTTGGCGAGCGCCGTTCCCCAGCTTCCGGCGCCGACGACTCCGATGGCGGCCACGGAGGCGCGGTTTTTCACATCGTTTCCGGCACCGCAAGGAGCGCTCCATGCCGGGACACGCGGCGCTTTCTGCTTGCGGCGGCGTGACCGAGTGTGGTTAGGAACGGCTCCGATTCGACGAGGGCGTACCCGTGTCACTCAAGCACGCGATCCTGAGCCTCCTCGCACACGATCCCTTGAGCGGCTACGAGCTGATGAAGCTCTTCGACAGCTCCGTCGGATACTTCTGGCACGCGACGCACCCGCAGATCTACAAGGAGCTCGCGCGCTTGGAGCAGGACGGCCACATCGTCCACCGCTCGGTCGCGCAGCGCGGGCGCCCGACCAAGAAGGTCTACAGTCTCAGCGACAGCGGCCGCGAGGAGCTCCTGTCGTGGCTCCGCATTCCAGCCGCCGCCCAGCGACTCAAGGACGAGATGATGCTCAAGACCTTCTCGTCCGGCCTGCTCTCCAGCGAGGAGGCGATCGGTCTGGTGCGCCAGCACCGCGAGGTGCACGACCGGCGCTTGCAGCAGTATCAGGAGCTCGAGCGGTTCCTTCGCAGCGGGCCGATCACCACCAATCGGCTGCGACTCGGCGCGTACCTCACGCTGCTGCGCGGCATCCTCTACGAGCGCGACTACATCGAGTGGTGCGACCAGGCGTCGGGGTTGTTGCAGCAAGCGGCGGACGAGACGCCGCCCGCTGCCGTCGAGCCGCGTCACGCGACGCGCAAGCCGCGCGAGTAGCGGCGCGGCTGCCGCTCACTCCGCCGAGCCTTCCGCCGTCTCGTCTTCCTCGCGCTCGGCGAGCCGCGCGAGACTCACCACGCGCTCGCCGGGCTCGACGTCGATGAGCCGTACGCCCTGGGTGTTCCGCCCGATCAAGCGGATGTCGGCGACGCGCAGGCGAATGATCTTGCCGGTGGTGGTGACCAGCATGAGGTTGTCGTCGTCGGTCACCTGGCGAACGCCGATCACGCGACCGGTGCGCTCGGTCGTCTTCATCGTGATGATGCCTTTGCCGCCGCGGGATTGGATTCGGTACTCGTCGGTGTCGGTGCGCTTGCCGTAGCCGTTCTCGGCCACCGTCAGGACGCTCGCCGCAGCGCTCAGGATCTCGATGCTGACCACCTCGTCGTCGGCGTCGAGCGTGATGCCTTTGACGCCGCCGGCGCCGCGGCCCATGCTGCGGACCTCCTCCTCCTTGAAGCGAATCGACTGGCCGTTACGCGTCGAGAGGATGATCTCCTGGGTGCCGTCGGTGAGCCGGACGCCGATCACCTCGTCGCCCTCCTCGATCCCGATCGCGATGATGCCCGACGGGCGGGGATTCGCGTACGCCATGAGGTCGGTCTTCTTCACGACGCCATGCTTGGTCGCGAAGAAGACGTTGCGGCCCTCCTGGAACTCGCGCACCGGCAGGAAGGCCGAGATCTTCTCGTTCGGCCGCAGGTTCAGCACGTTGACGACCGCCTTGCCGCGCGCCGCGCGCCCGGCCTGCGGCACCTCGTGCACTTTGAGCCAGTAGACCTTGCCGGCGGTGGTGAAGAACAGCAGCGAGCTGTGCGTCGAGGCGACGAAGAGGTGCTCGACGAAGTCCTCCTCGCGGGTGATCGCACCGATCCGCCCTTTGCCGCCGCGGCGCTGCGCTCGGTAGAGCGAGACCGGATTCCGCTTGATGTATCCCTCGTGCGAGATCGTGACCACCATGTCCTCTTCGGCGATCATGTCCTCGATCGAGATCTCGGTGGTCTCGTCGACGATCTCCGTCCGGCGGGCGTCGCCGAAGGTCTTCTTCAGCTCCGCGAGCTCGCCGACGATGATCGCGTAGATCTCCCGCTCGTCGGCGAGGATCTCACGCAAGCGCTTGATCACCGCCACGGTTTGCGCGTGCTCCTCCAGGATCTTGTCGCGCTCGAGGTTGGTGAGGCGCTGGAGCCGCATGTCGAGGATCGCCTGCGCCTGCGTCTCGGAGAGCGCGAACGTCGCCACCAGCCCGCTCTTCGCCGTCGGCGGATCCGCCGCCGCGCGGATCAGCGCGATCACCGCGTCGAGGTGCTCGAGCGCGATCCGCAGGCCTTCGAGGATGTGCAGCCGCTCCTCGGCCTTGCGGAGATCGAAGAGCGTTCGGCGCGTGACCACCTCGACGCGGTGAGCGATGAAGGCCTGGAGCATCTCCTTCAGGTTGAGCAGGCGCGGGCGGCCGTCGACGATCGCGAGCATGATGATGCCGAACGAGTCCTGCATCGGCGTCAGCTTGTAGAGCTGATTCAGCACGATCTCGGGAATCGCCTCGCGCTTGAGCTCGATGACGATCCGCATCCCCTCGCGGTCGGACTCGTCGCGCAGGTCGCTGATCCCGTCGATGCGCTTCTCGGTCACGAGCTCGGCCATCCGCTCGATGAGACGCGCCTTGTTCACCTGGAACGGGATCTCGGTGACGATGATGCTGACGCGGCCGCTCTTCTTGTCGGTCTCGGTGGTCGCCCGCGCGCGCAGCTGCAGAACGCCCTTGCCGCTCTCGTAGGCCTCGCGAATCGCGCGTTTGCCGTGGATGAAGCCGGCGGTCGGGAAGTCCGGGCCGGGCACGTGGCTCATCAGCTCCGCGATCGTGATCTCGGGCCGCTCGATCAGTGCGATCGTCGCGTCGGCGATCTCGCAGAGATTGTGCGGCGGGATGTTGGTCGTCATCCCGACCGCGATGCCCGAGCTGCCGTTCACGAGCAGGTTCGGGATGCGCGCCGGCAGGACGACCGGCTCGCGGAGAGTCTCGTCGTAGTTGGGATTGAAGTCGACCGTCTCCTTGTCGAGATCGGCGACGAGCTCGCCAGCGATGCGAGCCATCCGGATCTCGGTGTAGCGCATCGCCGCGGCCGGATCGCCGTCGACCGACCCGAAGTTGCCCTGGCCGTCGACGAGCGGGTAGCGCAGCGAGAAGTCCTGCGCCATGCGCACGATCGCGTCGTAGACCGCCGACTCGCCGTGCGGGTGATATTTGCCGATGACGTCGCCGACGACGCGTGCCGACTTCTTGTAGCCGCGGTTCCAGTCGTTTCCCAGGTCGTACATCGCGAACAGAATGCGCCGGTGGACGGGCTTCAGGCCGTCGCGCACGTCGGGAAGCGCCCGGCCGATGATCACGCTCATCGCGTAATCCATGTAGGCCCGGTGCATCTCGTCCTCGATGTTGACGGCGATCTTCTGCGGTCTCGTCGGCTCGTCCATGGCTCACTCGGGGGCTCGCGCCGCGGCGCGGGCGGTGGTGGGGAGTGGCGTCGTCAGATGTCGAGGTTCTTGACGTCGAGCGCGTGGGCCTCGATGAATTTCCGGCGGGGCTCGACCTCGTCGCCCATGAGCGTCGAAAAGATCTCGTTCGCGGTGTACGCGTCCGAGAGTTTCACCTGGAGAAGCGTCCGGGTCGCGGGGTTCATCGTGGTCTCCCAGAGCTGCTCCGGATTCATCTCACCGAGGCCCTTGTAGCGCTGGATGTCGAGTCCCTTGCGGGCGCCGCGTTCGACGTCGTCGACGACCTCGCGGAGCGTGCTCGCACGCAGCACGCGGTCGCCGGAGGTGAGGGTGTACGGCGGTGCCCCGGCCGCGCGTAACTCGCTCCACAGACGGCGCAGCTCCTCGAACTCCGGCGACGAGCAGAACTCCTTGTCGATGACCGTGCGCGTTCCGGAGCCGTTCGTCTTGGTGGTGAAGACCAGGCGCTGCGCGTTGTGCTCGACGTCGTCCTCGATGGTGGTGCTGACCGGCAGCAGCTCGGGCGCGACGGTGCCGAGGTACTCCTCGACCGCCCGCGTGACCTCGGCACTGGCGGCCCGGTCACGCAGCCAGTCCTGCGGCTCACGCGCCATCGCGACCACCGCGTGCACCACGTGCCGCTGCCGCTTCTTCCGCTCGACGACGTCCATCACCTTCTCGAAGCGGATCGCGCGTTTGATGATGCCTTTCAACTGGACTCCCGTGAAGCTCGCGCCGTTCGACTCGAGCCGCACGTCGTCGGTACCGAGCTCGATGAGATAGTCCTCGAGCGCGGTCTCGTCCTTGAGATACCGCTCCTGCTTGCCTTTGCGCACCTTGAAGAGCGGCGGCTGCGCGATGTGTAGGTAGCCCTTCTCGATGAACTCCTCGTACTGCCGGTAGAAGAACGTCAGCAGCAGCGTGCGGATGTGCGAGCCGTCGACGTCGGCGTCCGTCATGATCACGATCGTGTGGTAGCGGACCTTGGAGACGTCCTTGTCGTCCTTGCCGATCCCGGCGCCGAGCGCAGTGATCAGCAGGCGGATCTCCTGCGACGAGAGCATCTTGTCGAAGCGCGCTTTCTCGACGTTCAGGATCTTGCCGCGCAGGGGCAGGATCGCCTGGTTCTTGCGGTCGCGGCCCTGCTTCGCCGAACCGCCGGCGGAGTCGCCCTCGACGAGAAAGATCTCCGACAGCGCCGGGTCGCGCTCCTGGCAGTCGGCGAGCTTGCCGGGCAGCGAGCCGGAGTCGAGCGCGCCTTTGCGACGCGCGAGCTCCTTCGCCTTGCGTGTGGCCTCGCGTACCCGAGCGGCCTCGAGGCATTTCTGGACGACCTTGCGGGCGTCGGCGGGGTGCTCCTCGAAGTAGATGCCGAGCTTCTCGTTGACCAGCGTCTCGACGAAGCCTTTGACCTCGCTGTTGCCGAGCTTGGTCTTGGTCTGACCCTCGAACTGCGGCTCCGGAACCTTGACCGCGATCACCGCGGTCAGACCTTCGCGGCAGTCGTCGCCTTGCAGCGCCTCCTCGTCCTTCTTCGAGAGACCGGCGGCGTTCGCGTAGTTGTTGATGGTCCGGGTCAGCGCCGACTTGAAGCCGATCAGGTGCGTGCCGCCTTCGATCGTGTTGATGTTGTTCGCGAACGGGTAGATGTTCTCGGTGTAGCTCTCGTTCCACTGCATCGCGATTTGGATCTCGACGCCTTCGCGCTCTCCCTCGACGTAGATCGGCGCGTGCAGCGGCGTCTTCGCCTTGCTGAGATGCTCGACGAACTCGACGATTCCGCCCCGGTAGAGGAACTCGTGACGCTTCTGATCGCGCTCGTCCTGGATGGTGATGCGGACGCCCTGATTGAGGAACGCGAGCTCGCGCAGCCGCTGCGAGAGGATGTCGAAGCTGAACTCGCGAATCTCGAAGATCAGGGGATCGGGCTTGAACGTCACTTTCGTGCCGCGCTGCTCGGTGGTGCCGGTTTCCTGGAGCGGCGTATCCGGCTTGCCGCGTTTGAACCGCTGGAAGTAGACCTTGCCCTCGCGCTTGATCTCGACCTCGAGGTATTCCGAGAGCGCGTTCACGACCGAGACGCCGACGCCGTGAAGGCCGCCGGAGACGCGGTAGGCGCCCTTGTCGAACTTGCCGCCGGCATGCAGCTTGGTGAGGACGACCTCCGCAGCGGAGATCTTCTCGGTCGGATGGATGTCGACGGGAATGCCGCGGCCGTTGTCGTCGACGGTGACGCTGTTCTCGACGTGAATCGTGACGTCGATGCGGTCGCAGTAACCGCCGAGTGCCTCATCGATCGAGTTGTCGACGACCTCGAAGACCAGGTGATGTAGACCGCGCTCGCTGGTGTCGCCGATGTACATGCCAGGCCGCTTCTGCACGGCCTCGAGCCCCTCCAGGACCTTGATGTTGTCGGCGCTGTAGGTGCTCGCGTCTGGCGCGACGTTCTTGCTCATCGTGTTGGTCGAGTCGACGAAAGATGGGTTTGGACCACCCGCTCCGGCCACCCCTCGCCACCCCAGTCACTGTACCAAGAGCGCGGCGGGCAGGTAAAGCTTTTCCGCTACTACATTCGAGACTTAGAGCCTCATCGGCATGACGACGTACGTGTAGCCCTCGTCCTCTCCGAGGCGGATTCTCCCGGGGCTCACCTCGTCGATGAGACCGATCTCGACCGTCCCGGTGACGCCGGCGATCGAGAGCACGTCGAGCAGGTAGCGGGCGTTGAAACCGATCGCGAACTCGTCGCCGGCGTAGTCGATCTCGACCTCTTCCGCGGCCTCGCCGATGTCCGGATTGGCGGTCATCACCTCGAGCACGCCGGGCTGCAGCTTCAGCTTCACTCCCCGCGACCGTTCGCTCGAGAGAATCGACACGCGCCGGAGCGCGCCGAAGAGCGCTTCGCGGTCGACGCGGACGATGTGCTTGCTCTCCTTGGGAATCACCTGCCTGTAGTCGGGAAACTCGCCCTCGATGAGCCGCATGAAGAGCTCGACGCCGGCGCGTTCGACGCGCGCCAGGTTCCCCGCGATCGAGAACGTCACCTCGCCGTCGCGCGCCTTCGAGCAGGCGCTTCGCCTCGACGAGCCCCTTGCGCGGCAAAATGACGCCCGGCTTGAGGTCGATGCCCGGCACCTCGCGGTCGACCAACGACAATCGATGGCCGTCGGTCGCGACCATGCGCACTTGATTCTTGTCGACGCTCTCGACGAAGACCCCGCCGAGGCTGAGCCGCGTCTCGTCGGTCGACACCGCGAAGAGGGTCTTCTCGATCATCTCGCCAAGCACGCCGCTGCCGAGCGCCATCACGACACTCCCCTTCTTCGCGACCGGTTGGCTCGCCGGGATGCTGGGAAACTCCTTCGGATCCATCGAGACCATGCGGTAACGCGCCTTACCGGCCGTCACCTCCACCCAGCCGCCGTCGCCCGAACGCATCGTCACCTCGTCGCTCGGGAGCTCGCGGACGATCTCGTAGAGCTTGCGCGCGCTGACGGTGATCGATCCTGGTCGAACGACCGATCCATGGCAGACCCGGCGGATCCCCACCTCGAGGTCCGTCGCCGTCAGCAATACGTCGGAGCCGGTCGCATCGATCAGCACGTTGGCGAGGATCGGAAGCGTGTTACGCTTCTCGACGACTCCTTGCGTGAGGTACAGACCCTTGCAAGAACTCGTTCTTCTCGAGGCGTAGATCCATGGCTCCTTCTGCTCGGGCAGGCTCGCCGTTTCTATCCGATCACTCTTCGGAAAGTAAATTCATCTAAGAGAATAATAGTAGTAGGCGGCATGCCGAGGTGGAAACGCGGGAGAAGCCCTCATCCTGCGGAGACTTGCGTCAGGGTGCTGGTGTGGACCGCAGAACATTGCGGCGAATGCCGGAACGAGACGTTCACGTTTTCACCGTTCCGTCCACGTCGCTTCCAACGCCGCTCCAATGCCTATCCACAGGGTGGAGAGCTCAGGTGCGCGTCTGGAGGTCACGCTCCAGCTGATCGACCGTCGACCGCAGACGTTGATCGTCGTCGAGCTTGCGCGCGACGGTACGCTCCGCGTGCATCACCGTCGTGTGGTCGCGTTTGCCGAAGCGATCGCCGATCGCCGGGTACGACGCATGGGTCAGCTTGCGCGCGAGATACATCGCGACTTGCCGCGGCAGCGCGACGTCCTTGCTGCGGCGAGGCGAGACGAGATCCGTCACGCGCAGGTGGAAGACCTCGCAGACCGCCGCTTGGATGGCGTCGATGGTGATCGGGCGTCGGTCCTTCAGCGAGATCGTGAAGAACGGTGCGCGCGAAGTCGACGGTGATCGGCGTCTTCGACACCGACGCGACGGCGGACAGACGCGTGAGCGAGCCCTCGAGCTCGCGGACGTTCGAATCGATGTGCGAGGCCAAGTGGATCGCGACGTCGCGCGGCAGGTCGAGGCCCTCGATCTCGGCCTTCTTCTCGAGGATCGCGACCCGCGTCTCCATGTCCGGCGGTTGGATGTCGGCGATCAGTCCCCACTCGAAGCGATTTCGCAGCCGTTCCTCGAGACCGGGGATGTCCTTCGGAACCTTGTCCGAGGTCAGCACGATCTGGCGGCGCGCTTCGTGGAGCGCGTTGAAGGTGTGAAAGAACTCCTCCTGGGTGCGCTCGCGGTTGGCGAGGAACTGCACGTCGTCGAGGATGAGCACGTCGATCTTGCGGAAGGTGCCCTTGAACTCCTGCATCCGATCACGGCGAATCGCGGTGATCAGCTGCGTCATGAAGGTCTCGGCGCTGAGATACGCGACGCGGCTCTCCGGTTGGCGGTTCAGCGTCTCGTGGCCGATCGCGTTCGCGAGATGCGTCTTGCCGAGGCCGACGCCGCCGTAGAGGAAGAGTGGGTTGTAGTGCTTGCCCGGCTGCGTGGCGACGGCCTTGCAGGCGGCGTGAGCGAACTGGTTGCTGCCCGCCGACGACGAACGTCGCGAAGGTGTACCGCGGCACGAGTGAGCCGAAGCGCATCGCGCGGCGCGGAGGCCCACTCGCCTCGCCGGGAAAGAGCTCGCCCTGCGCGACCCCGGCCGCTGCGACATCGACGCGCCACGGGAGTCCGGCCTCGCGAAACGCGGCCTCGAGCACGCCCGGATGGTGCGTGCGCATCCACGCCGCCGAGATGGCATCCGATGCGACGAGACGGATCGCCCCGTCGGCCGCCGCCGCGAGCCGCAGCGATCGAACGCCGGCGTCGTATGCCGACGCATCGAGCTTCGTGCGCAGGATCTCGCAGGCGCGCTCCCAAGCGCGCTCGGGAGAAACCTCGACCGGAGCGGGCCGGCTCATCACTGCCGCAGCGAAGAAGACGTCATGTCGTCAGCTCAACGTCCGAGAAGCGACCCCGCGTGAAAAGCCGCGGGATGTGTAGACCCTTTGATGTGGGGACGCAAGATGAATCTCGCATCCGCAGCGTGCGTTGACGCTGCATGAGGCCGATGGTACCAGGTCGCCTCCGCAACGCCGCCGCTCTTCGATGACCACCACGCTCTCGACGAAGCTCTACCGATGAAGCGTCGCAGCTGTTTCCCGGCGGCGTGAACAGCCCCGTGCGCGCGTGGCGGAACGTCGACGGCGAGCCGCGCTTCATCGTGCGTGCCCGCGGCGCGACGGTGACCGACGCCGACGGCCGCGGGTACTGCGACTTCGTCGGATCGTGGGGCGCGGCGATCGCGGGACACGCGCATCCGAACGTCGTCGCCGCGGTGCAAGCGGCTGCGGCCGCCGGACTCGGGTACGGTGCGCCGACGCCCGTCGAGATCGAGCTCGGCCGAGCGATTCGTGAGGCGATGCCGTCGCTCGAGCGGATGCGAATGGTCAGCTCCGGCACCGAAGCCGTGATGTCGGCGGTGCGGCTCGCACGCGCTTACACGAAGCGCCCGAAGGTGTTGAAGTTCGGCGGCTGCTACCACGGGCATTCGGATGCGCTCCTGGTGCGCGCCGGCTCCGGCCTGATGACGTTCGGGGTGCCGGACAGCGCCGGCGTTCCCGAGGCCGTCACCGCGCATACCGTCGTGGCGAGCTACAACGTCGCGGAGGAGGTGCGGCGCTACGTCGAGGCCGAGGGCGATGCGCTCGCTGCCGTCATCGTCGAACCGATCGCCGCCAACATGGGCGTCGTGCCGCCGGTCGCGGGATTCCTGCACGCGCTCCGCGATCTGACGCGCAGTTGCGGTGCCCTCTTGATCTTCGACGAGGTGATCACCGGGTTCCGAATCGGTCGCGGCGGGGCGCAGGCCGCGCTCGGCGTCACCCCCGACCTGACATGTCTCGGCAAGATCATCGGCGGCGGCCTGCCGGTCGGTGCGTTCGGCGGCCGCGCCGACGTCATGGAGCTCGTCGCGCCGCTCGGACCCGTCTACCAGGCGGGAACGCTCGCCGGGAATCCGGTCACGATGGCAGCCGGTCGGGAGACGCTCGCGCTGCTCGACGCGCCGGCGTACGCGCGTCTCGAGGCGCTCGGTGCCCGCGCCGAGGACGGTCTCCGCCGTGCGCTCGTCGACACCGGGACGCGCGGGTGCGTGCAACGTGCGGGGTCGATGTTCACGGTGTTTTTCGGCATCGACGACGCACGCAATCTCGTTGCCGTCGAGAAGGTCGACCGGGCGCGCTTCCGCGCGTATTTCTTCGCGATGCTCGAGCGCGGCTTCTATCTGCCGCCGTCGCCCTTCGAGGCCTGCTTCATCTCGCTCGCCCACGGCGAGCGTGAGATCGACGACTTCGTCCGGGCCGCCGCCGAATCGTTGCGAGCGGCCGCCGATCGCCGGTGACGCCGCAAGAGCCTCCATTCGTTCGATACGCGAAGTACGGCGCGATCGCTTTCGAGTTCATCGGGGCGATCATGGCTGGAGTTTTCCTCGGACATGCCATAGACGGGTACTTCGGTACCGACCCGTGGTTCGTGCTGGCGATGACCATCGCCGGCACCGTGATCGGCTTCTATCGAATGATCCAGATCCTGCGGCGGTTCGAACGCGAGCAATGACTCATCGCCTGCGTCGCATCGAGCTCTTCACCAGCACCCTCGCCGTCGCGGCGACGCTGGTCGCGCTCGCGTCACATACGTCACGGCCTCTCGGCATCGCACTCGGCGGTACCATGGGGCTGCTCGATTTCGTCGTCATTCGTCGGCTCGCCACGGCGGCGCTGGCACGGCGCACCGCGCCCGCGCGCATCGTGCCGCTCGCGCTCGGCAAATCGTTGGCGTTGATCCTGATCCCGGCGACCGCCCTGCTGCTGCCGGCGACGCTGATCGATGGAGTCTCGTTCGCAGTCGGCGTGAGCGCACTGCCGCTTGCGATCGTCATCGACGCGCTCGTGCCGCTGTCGCTCGAGCGCGCCTAGCCTAGGAGGACCTCGTGGAACACGGATTCAGCTGGGTCGGAGCCGTTCCCGGCGTGCAGGCGCTGCCGCCTCACATCGCGACCTCGCTGCTCGTCATGCTCGGGTTGCTGGTGTTCGCGCTGCGTGCGCGCCAGCAGCTCGCGGCGGCTTCCGATCCCACGGTGCCGGACCGCGGCCTCAGCGCCCGCAACGTCGCCGAGGTGGTGACCGAGATGCTCTCGGGCCTCGCCGAGGGCATGATGGGACACGACGCACCGAAATACGTGCCGCTCTTCGCGAGTCTGTTCCTCTTCATCTTGTGCGCGAACTTGATCGGCTTGCTCCCGGGCTTCACGCCCCCGACCGACAATTTCAACATCACGTTCGGCCTCGGCGTCGTCGCGTTCGTGGCGTACAACTACTACGGCTTGCGCGTGCACGGGCCGGCGTACCTGCGACAATTCATGGGACCATTGGTGTTGCTCGCGCCGTTGATGATCATCGTCGAGGGGTTCAGTCACTTGTTCCGCCCCGCCTCGTTGGCCATCCGGCTCTATGGGAACATGTTCGCCGATCATCTGCTGCTCGGCATATTCACCGACCTGACGAAAGTCGTGGTCCCGGTCCTGTTCTACGTTCTCGGGACGTTCGTCTCGTTCGTCCAGGCACTCGTCTTCACGTTGTTGACGATGGTCTACGTGGCGCTCGCGATCAGCCACGACCACTGATCGATTCACTCGGCTCCGCTGCCGCGGTGGGAGAGGATGAGAGGTGTGCGGAAGCGGCCCCAGGGAGCCCTCAACCGGGAGGTAGAAGCATGACGAGAATCGTCTTGGGAATTGCCGTTCTGGTGGGCCTCGCGCTCACCGCGTCGCCGAGCTATGCGCAAGCCGGCGCCGCGACGTCGAACGTCGGCGGTTTGATCGCGCTCGCCGCGGGCCTGGGGATCGGCATCGCCGCTTTCGGCGTCGCCCTCGGCCAAGGCCGCGCCACCGCGGCTGCGATGGAAAGCATCGGCCGCAATCCGAATTCCGCGGACCGGATCTTCGTACCGATGATCATCGGCCTCGCGTTGATGGAGGCGCTCTGCCTCTATGCGCTGGTGATCGCGTTCTTTCTGCAAGGCAAGATCTGACCGGTCGGGAGTCGGAGCAGTAGATCGAGGGGGGCGTATGGCGCCCCCCTCTCTTTTGGCGTCTCGTTCGCCACGGTGCGTCGCTCGAGCGTGGTGTTCCCCGCCGCCGCGAGCCTCGAAGTCTCTCAGCGACACGGATTTCGCTCCAGCGGAGCGCCCGGCCGTGCCCCCGGCGCGCGCCGCCCGAGGCCGCCTCCCTCGAGCGCGCAGCACACCGGCGCGCGAATGCTCTCCCGTCGAACTGCTGCGGTACCGAGAAAGAGCTTGGGTCCGCGCGAGGACTTGGGTATGATCCGCGCGGCCGATGCTCCTGGTTCCCGGGTCCCGTTGGCGGCGGTGGAAAGGAGGCTGAGGTGGAGGCGATCTCCGGAGCGGTACGCGGCAACGGCTTTGCAGCCGGGCAGTTCGTCGGACAGCAACGCACCCTGCTCGCAGCGATCCCCATCGAGCAGATCCAACCGAATCCGCAACAGCCGCGGCGCTTCATCGATCCGCAGACCCTCGCGGAGCTGACGGAATCCATTCGCGCGCGCGGCGTGCTGCAGCCGATCATCGTCAAGCGCGACGGTGCCGGATTCATGATCATGGCGGGCGAGCGTCGTTACCAGGCCGCGAAGCGGGCCGGCGTACAGACGCTTCCCGCGATCGTCCGCGAAGACGATCCGAACGAGATCGCCTTGATCGAGAACTTGCAACGCGAGGATCTGACGCCGCTCGAAGAGGCGGAGGGCCTCGCCGTGATGGTCGCGCGCTACGGGTTCACGCACCAATCGCTGGCGCAGCTCATTCACAAGAGCCGCCCGTACATCTCGAACATGCTCGTGCTCACGAGACTGCCGGCCGAGGTGAAAGCGGAGGTCCACCGATACCCGTCGATCTCGCGCGAGATTCTGATGGCGATCGCGCGGCAGTCGACCGAGACGGAAATGCTGAAGCTGTGGCGGCGGGTAAAGCTCGCGAACCTTTCGGTCCATCGGTTTCGCCAGTCGCGTCTCCCCTCGACCGCCGGCAACGCGGCCGGAGAGGTCATGGCAGCGGCCCGCCGCCTGAACCGGAAGCTTCGCGGCCTGGATGTGTCGGCCGTCGATGTCGAGCAGGGAAAGAAGCTCGCGCGCGTTCTCAGACGGACGCGTAAGCGCGTCGAATCCGCGTTGGCCGGACTCTGCTGACGGCCCGAGTGCCGCCGCTCCGCGAGCGCTCGCCGCGGTAGCGAGCGGTCGCAGCGCCGACTAGGCGAGACCCTCCTCGACGGCGCCGGCGAGATAGCAGAGAGCGTTGAAAACGAGATCCCAGCGCTCGTCGCCGATGTAGTGGCGGATGTCGTCGGGGTGGCAGGAGAAATCACCGCTCGGCGGGCGCCAGAGCTCGAGCAACTCACCTTCCACGAACATCTTGTGCTGCTGAAGCGGTGCCTCCATCGAGCTGGCCTCCTTCTCGCGCGTCGAGCCGCGCACGAGAACCGGAACAGCAAGGGACGCGCCATCGTCGCCGCACTGCGTACGCCAACGCGCGCCGCAATGGACGCGCAGACATTTCGACGTGTTAGCGAAACTCGACCCGCGCGACGCCATGCGAATCGTCAAGCGCGACCCGCCGGCGCCATACGATCCCATGACGCGCAGGTGGCACAGGCGAGACGGCGAGGCACCAAAATGGCGGCGGGAAGGCCCCGAGGGGAGTCGCCGGGCCGTGCGAACGGGCGATCAGCCGCGCAGGAGGTTGCGGGCGATCACCAGACGTTGGATTTGCGACGTGCCCTCGTAGATCTGGAGCAGCTTCGCGTCGCGCAGCAACTTCTCCACCGGATAGTCTTTCAGGTAGCCGTATCCGCCGAACACCTGCACGGCGTCGGTCGCGATCCGCATCGCGGCGTCGGCGCCGAACGCCTTGGCGTAGCTCGACACGATCGGAGCCGCCTCTCCCTGATCGATCAGCCACGCGGCCTTGTACGTCAGCAGCCGCATCGCCTCGACCTCGATCGCCATGTTGGCGAGCATGAACTGCACCCCTTGGAAGGTCGCGATCGGCTGGCCGAACTGCTGGCGCTCCTGCGCGTAACGGACGGATTCGTCGAGCGCGCGTTGCGAGAGGCCGGTCGCAATCGCGCCGATCGTCGGTCGTGACCGGTCGAACGTCCGCATCGCGATCTTGAATCCGTGCCCTTCCTCTCCGACCAGTGCGGTCTTCGGTACCCGGACGTCCTCGAAGACGATCTCCGCGGTGTCGGCGGCGCGTTGGCCGAGCTTGTGCTTCATCTTGTTGCGGGTGATGCCGGGAAGATCGGACGGAAAGACGAAGCACGTGATGCCCTCGTGTCGTTTCGTCTTCTCCGGCCGCGCGAACGCCGTGTACCAGCTCGCGACCGTGCCGTTCGAAATGAAGTGTTTGGTGCCGTTGATGACGTAGTCGTCACCGACGCGCTTGAACGAGGTGTCCATACCGGCGACGTCGGAGCCCGCCCCCGGCTCCGTGATCGCGAATGCCGCGAACGTGCACTCGGACGTGAGCATTCCGAGATAGTGTTTCTTCTGCTCCTCGGTCCCGGCGATGATCAGCGGCAAGGCGGCGAGACCGTTCGCCGTGACGACGTTCGCGATGCCGGAGCATCCGTAGTTGAGCTGCTCCTGCAAGACGCAGTTGTCGAGAACGGTCAACTCGAGGCCGCCGTACTCGCGCGGGACTTCGGGATTCATCAGGCCGAGCTCCCACGCGCGGCGGGCGACGGGCTCGGGAAATCTCTCCTCCTCGTCGTATCGCGCCGCGACCGGGACGATCTCCTGCTCGGCGAACCGGCGTGCCGTGCGGCGAAGTTGCTCCTGCTCCTCGCTCAGTGAGAATCCGAACACGGCTCGCCGTCCTGCGTCACGAGGAGGCTCTGCGCCGCTCCGGCGAAGCCGTATCGGCCAACGCACGCGGCGCGAGGAGGAGCTTGCTCACCCGGCGGCCACGCATCTCGACGACCTTGACGTCGTAGCCGTCGAGCGGGACCGTGTCGCCGAGGCGTGCGATCCGGCCGAGGCGCGCGATCACCAACCCGCCGAGGGTCGTGCTCTCGCCTTCGGGGATGTCGACTTCCAATCGGCGAGCGATCTCCTCGAGCAATACCAGACCGTCGACGACGTACCCGTCCGCCGTCGATTCCATCTTCGGCGGTTCGGTGTCGAACTCGTCTTGGATCTCGCCGACGATCTCCTCGAGGATGTCCTCGAGGGTGACGAGCCCCGACGTCCCGCCGTACTCGTCGACGACGACCGCCATGTGCACGTGCCGCTGCTGAAAATCTCGCTGCAGCAGCTCGAGGGACCGGCTCTCCGGCACGAACAGGATCTCACGCTTGATCTTGAGGAGGTCCGGCGGCTCCCGCAGTCCTTCCTCCGGTTGAAAGAGGTCTTTCGCGTGGATCATGCCGATCACGTGGTCGATGTCCGATTCGCAGAGCGGGTACCGCGTGTGCTGTGACTGCCGGATCGTGTCGAGGTTTTCGGCCAGCGACCGGCGCAGGCTCAGGTACACGATCTCGGCGCGCGGCACCATGATGTGCTTCGCGGCCCGGCGCGTGTAGGCGAAGATGTTCTCGAGGAGCCTCCGCTTGGACGCCGAGAGCGTCCCGATCCTGTGAGACTCCGTGAGCAGGATACGGAGCTCCTCCTCCGAATGGCCTGCTTCGGACCCCGCCGCGGGCGCCATGCCTATGAGTCGCAGCAGCGCGACGGACGACGTCTTCAACAGCCAGAGCGCCGGATAGAAGAGCCAATGAAACGCGAGAAGCGGGGGCGCGAGCGCCAGCGAGACGGAGTCGGCACGCTGAATCGCAAGCGCCTTCGGTGCGAGCTCGCCGAGGACCACGTGCATGAACGTGATCGCCGCGAACGCGACGGTCAACGCGATGCTGTGCACGACCGTCGGCGACCAGATCCCGATGGCGCCGAGCCCAGGCGCGATGAGGCTGGCGAGCGCCGGCTCGCCGATCCAGCCGAGCCCGAGGCTCGTGAGCGTGATGCCGAGCTGCGTTGCGGAGAGCGACGCGTCCAAAGTCTGGATCGCCCGCCGAGTCGCGAGCGCGCCGCGCGCACCTTCGCGGATCTTCTCCTCGATCCGCGTCGGCCGCACTTTCACGATCGCGAACTCCGCGGCGACGAAGAACGCATTGAGAAATACCAGGAGGAGTGCCAGCAGCAGGTAGAGGGCGGGGCTCATCGTGCGGCTCGGCGCACGCGTCTCGGGGATCGTGACGGAGGGTCGTCCGAGAGTGCGGAACGGGCGCGCATCAGGTGAGGGATGGAACTGTAGCGTGTGCCTCCCGGAGGGCGCAAGGTTCCGGTCTGCCCGCGCGCCCGAGAGGGCGTCGGTGCCCACGCCGCGCACGGCGGCCGGCCGTCGACGCATTTCGCGTACAGACAGTGGAGTCCTCGCTGGTATAGGCTTCTCGCCAGCGAAATCGAGGAGGTTGCGTATGAGACGCGGTATGGTGGCTATGGTTGCGGGCGTCGCGTTCGTCATGTCGGCTCAGCTCTGTCTCGCGGTCGCGGTGTCGATCGGACCGCCGCTCCCTCTCGGCCCGTACGGTCTGGCGATGAAGATGGAGCACAATCCCGAGATCGCGACGTACGTTGCGCGACGCGGATATCCGGATTGGGCGGAGCTGGTCGAGGTCGACACCGAGCTGCCGTTGGATACTCACGAGGTTCGCTTGTACTACCTTCGGCTCGATCGAGAGGTCGCGTTCAGCAACGCGACGATTCTCGGCCGGCACGATTTCGGCCTGCGCCTCTACGAGCACGCGCTCGATCCGGCCAAGCGGGCGATGATCGAAGACTACTTCCTCGCGCGGGATCCCGCCCGGCGTGCGGAGCTGGCCGCGGCGCGGGCGGATGCTGCAGCGACGCGCGCGGAGCGTGCCTCCGAGGACGTCGCCGACGCCGCCGACGATGCGGAGCGTTACTCGCGCCGCATGGAGCGGGCCTTCGCCCGTCGTCTGCGTAAGTAGTCGCACCTTCTCGATCGACGGACGGCGGCAGGCGCCCGCGCCTGCCGCATACAATCTCGCGCTGCGCCGGGACGGGCCGTGACGTACCGGCGCACGGAATCCCTCCACTCCGGCACGGCTGCACGATGTCCTTCGCATCCGCGCTCCGCGCATCGCCGTCGGCGAGCGCTCGCGCAGTTTGCACGGCGAGGGCGCTAATCGCGGTGTGCGCGCCTCGCGCTTCGTGCGCGCAACCCTGCGGTTCGGTTCGCGAGTTCGGCGAGCCACGGTCGCAAGTCGCCTGACGGCACGCGCCGGTTCCCGACCGCCAAGCGAACCTCTCCTCCTCGGACGCCCGTGGCACAGAACTTGGTCATTGGGTCTCCAGCATCGCCACTTCGAGAGGAGATCCGATGGTCGACCCCCGCCTTGCCCCGGCTGTTCATCCACAACTCGTGAGCGACATGCGCTTGGATTTCCGTACGTCGAGCGAGACGCTCTTCTTCATGATGGAACTGTCGGATGCAATGCGACGAGGCGTGCGCCACTACAAGCTCGACGGGACTCCGCTCGAGCGGTTGGAGACGTTGGTCGAGGCGCTGATCTTCGACGGCGAGATCTTCTTCGATGATGCCGGAAGCGCGGCGCCAGCCGGCCACTGAGTAGGCTCGCGCCGCGGACGGACGCTCCGCGGCGCGCGACGCTCGTGGCCAGTGCTGCCGGCGATCAGTCGGCGACTGGGTGTGGACGGCCGCGGCGTACCACCAAGATCTCCCGCCCGTTCATCAGCAACCGGCGCGCATCACGGCGCGACGGTTCCACACCGCGGGCCGTCGCCCGTTCGGCCCGCCGCCGTCGCCAGTCGAGAATCTCCCGTTCGCCGTCGCGGGCCATCGCGAACACCCGTCTTACGCGCTCTTCTTCAGATATTCGCGCGGGCCGGTGATGCTGTGGCGGCGGCCGTTCACGCGGCGGAAGGGGAAGCGGTAAACGGTCGGCTGACCGATGCCAGCCCGGCGCCGCTCGGCGGCTTTCCAGCTCGTCATCCCGGTACGCAGGTACTCCGGCTCGAGGCTCAGCGCTCCGCAGATGTTCTCGAAAGAGAACGGCCAATCCTGATCACGCGCGTTGAACCATTCCTCGACATCCTGAACCAAGCGGAGGCTGCGAGCCGTCTGAGAGGGAACGTGCCGCTGAAACGTCGCGATCGCCTCCTCCAAAACTGCGAGCATCAGTCTCTTCTCCGGCTGGAACGCGATATCGGTTCCCATCCGATCGAAGTACTGCGCAGGAACGAGGGTGTCGGGCTCGAGTGGGGTCGTGGTTCGCTCTTCGACGACGTTTCGCATTTCCATGGCCAACGCCTCCTCGGGTCGCGCTGCTGTCGCGGTGACGCAGAGCAGGGCGTGTGCCAAAACGGTCGACCTCGGGTCGGGCCGGGTAAGTCGCCGTTCGTGCACGCGGCGACCGCGCGGCGCTCGCGATTCACATCGTCGCTGCCTCGGAGACCGCAGCGAAACGACACCCGCGCGTGGGTTGAAATAGGACACCGCCCAGGCGGACCGCCTAGGGCGCGAGAGCGCCGCCGATCGCGTTGCCAGACAGAGGCGATCTGCTAGCTTCCGGCGCATGTCCGAGTTCCAGTCGGCAGCGGTCGGCACCGAGCAGCCGATCACCGGACGCGACGACCTCGTTCGCTACATCGTGTCCGGCGCGAAGCCGCGCGCCGAGTGGCGTGTCGGGACCGAGTACGAGAAGGTCGGCGTCCTTCGGGAAAGCGGCCGGGCGGCGCCGTTCACCGGCAGGCGCGGCATCGAGGCGGTCTTGCGCCTGCTCGCCGACCGCTACGGCTGGGAGCCGAAGCTCGAGGACGGACACGTCATTGCGCTACTTGGTACCAAGGCGACGATCACGGTCGAGCCCGGCGGTCAGCTCGAGCTCAGCGGGGAGCAATGCGAGAGCATCCATTGCGCGCATCGCGAGCTCATCGAGCACGTGCGTGAAGTGGTGACGGTCGGCAACGAGCTCGGCATCGTGTTCTTGGGTCTCGGCATTCAGCCACTGAGCCCGGTGACGGAGATCGAGTGGGTTCCCAAGCGCCGCTACGCGATCATGGGGCCGTACATGTCGCGCGTCGGAACGCTCGGCCAGCGGATGATGAAGCAGACGGCGACCGTTCAGGCGAACTTCGACTTCGCGGACGAGCGGGACGCGATGCGAAAGTTCCGCACGTCGATGGGCCTGGTCCCGCTCGTCTCCGCGATGTTCGCGAACTCGTCCATTTCCGAGGGGCGACTGAACGGCTACATGACGTTGCGCGGACACATCTGGACGGACACCGACAACGCCCGCTCGGGAATGCTGCGCTTCGCGTTTCACCCGCAAACCGGCATCGAAGACTACGTCGACTGGGCCCTCGACGTTCCGATGTACTTCATCATCCGGAACGGACGGTACGTCGATCTCACCGGCGTGAGGTTTCGCGACTTCTTGCGGACCGGGTACCAAGGCACGCCCGCCTACATCGACGACTGGGCGCTTCACCTGACGACGCTCTTCCCCGAAGCGCGGTTGAAGCGCTACCTCGAGATCCGCAGCGCCGACAGTCAACCGCCGGAGATGATGCTCGCGCTTCCGGCGCTGATGAAAGGCATCCTCTACGAGGACGATTCACTGGAGGCGGCGTGGGATTTGGTGCGCGGCTGGAGTTGGGAAGAGCGCGTCGCGCTCTACGACCAGGTCCATCGTGAAGGACTGCACGCGAAGATCCGCGGCATCGCACTCGCGGAGCTCGCGCGCGAGCTGCTCGCGATCGCGAGCAGCGGCCTCGCGCGACAAGCGCGGACCGACGACCATGGAGACGACGAGAACGTCTACCTCGATCGGTTCGCCGACCTCGTTCGCCAAGGTAAATCGCACGGCCGGCTGCTCGCCGAACGTTGGGCCGGCGCCTGGCACGGCGACATCCATAGGCTGATCGCTCATACGACCTATCGCCTTCCCGACGAGGCGAGCTGAATCGCCGCGCCCAGCGCAATCCCCCCGTTGCGCTTCGCCTTTTCTTCGTGTAGAGCTCGTCGTCGAGGAGGGGGCGAGATGAAGACCAGTCAGGGCGCGCGTCTCGAGGCGGTCCGCTATCGCGTCGACGCGGGAGTTCGGCTGCCGCTCGTCGGTACGCTCGACGTGCAACACCGAGGGCGGTCGGTGTCATCGGTGCTGCCACGGTGCAACGGCGCCGCAGTTGGACGCGCACGGCGCATCTTCGAGGTCGTCGGCAACGATCTGCTCGACGAGGGCCTTCGGTCCGGGGATCGGTTGCTGGTCGAGGCGCGAGACGCGGTTCCGGACGGAGCGACCGTGCTCGTCGAGCTCGACGGACGACTCACCGTGAAGCGAATCCGGCGTCAGGAGAATGGCGCGATCGCGGTGGTGCCCGCCAATCCTGCCTTGCTGCCCCTCCTCGTGCGCGGCGAGCGTATCCGCGTTCGTGGCGTCGTCGTCGGGTTGATTCGGCGGCGCGGGCTCGGCCGGCCCGTCGCGCCCGCACCGGCAGCGCGATCGCACAATGGCGCAGGCCCCGAGGCGCGTGCCGGGCGCACACGCCCTCGGATGCGCACGTCGCCTCCCGTCGACCATCGGAACGGCGGTGGTGCGGCTGCCGTCCGTTACGACGGCAGCAGTTCAGGCATCGCGCCCGCGGGCGGCATTCGCGAGCTCGGCCGGATACTTCGTGCGCTCGTCGCGACGTATGGGACTCTTTCGAATCCGCGGCTCCGTCGGGCGCTCTTGGACGAGGCGGGCCGGATCAGACGGCGGATGCGCTACGTCGCCGCCGTTCGGCACATCCGAGGGAACACTCCGCTCTCGAGGACCGGCCCGAGGTAGCTTGATAAGCCAGACTTATAACGACCTGTAAGTTTTTTCATTTCATCTCGCGCGCTCTCGTGCTAGGTATTGCCGCATCGCGGCATTCGAAAGGGAGGACGATGCAAGCACGGGCCAAGAAGTCGGAGGGCGGCAGCAGCACGGGGCTGTTCGAGCCAGATATTCTATTGCCAAATCAATACTTTGCGGCGTTCCGGCGCGGCCGGGCAGTTGAAGGTGAACGGCGGCTCATGCTCGCAGTCCTCGAGGACGCCGTCGACAGCTATCGCAAGTACGCGCTCGCGCGCGACCCGCGGGAGCAAGCATGCTTTCTCGAGGCGAAGGAATGGTTCGTGTCGTACGACCGCTCCTGGCTGTTCGCTTTCGAGAACATTTGTGACGTCCTCGAGATGAACGCTGAGTACCTGCGTTGCGGCCTCGAGAAGTGGCGGCGAGCGCTCGCGACCGCCGCGAGCCGGCAGAGCGAGATGCAGTACGAGGAGATGCTTCAGAACGCGACCGCGTAGCAAGTCGCTTGCGCCGCGGGATCTCGAGTCCGCGCGCCGCATGTTCCATGTCCGGTCGACCCATCGGCCCGGCGTGTTCGTCGCCGGGTCGCTGGGTGCGCGACGCGTCTGACCGTCGCGCGACTCGCCGTCAACGACTCGCTTCGAGCAAGCGGTCGCGTGAGATCATCACGGGCAGGCCCGATTGCTCGCGAAGCGCTTTCTCCATGCGCGCGCGGTCGATGTCCTGCTCCCACCCGCGGCGCGCGAGCAGCGTATCCGCCTCCTGTGCGAGGTCCGAACGTAAGCCGTAGATGTCCTGATGGACTTCGATGAACTTGAGTCCGTCGCGCATTCCGAGCTTGACCGGCTGATAGATGAACTCGCCCGGGGTTCCGACGCGGACGTTTCGGAAGAGCACCGTGATGTCCTCGTTGTAGAGGCGAATGCACCCGTGACTCACCTGCATGCCGACGCCCCACGGCACGTTCGTGCCGTGCAGCATGTAGAGAGGCATCGTGAGCTCGAGGCGAAATGGTCCGAGCGGGTTGTCGGGATCGCCGCCGGCGATCGACGTGCGCGGATCGCCTCGCTCGCGGATGTGCTCCTCGCGAATCGACTCCGGAATCACCCACGTCGGGTTTTCGGTCTTGCCGCGCACTTTGAACGAGCCCTGCGGCGTTCGCCAATCGTCACGCCCGAGCCCGACCGGGTAGGTGGTGAGGAACGACCCTCCCTCACCGCTGTGGAAATGGTAGAGCCGCATCTCGGGGATGTTGACGACGAGTCCCTGGAACGACGACTCCGGCAAGACGAACTCGGTCGGGACGACGATGACTTCACCCGGCGGCGGCAGCCACGGATCGACGCCCGGATTGGCGGCGACGATCTCGTTGTGACCGAGGTCGAAATGGCGCGCGATGTCGAGAAGCGTGTCGCCTTCCTCGATCGTGTACGTCTTGAGCGCGCCGACGACCGTCTGCTCGCCGGCCGAACCTCGACTGAATTGGTAGCTCACCGGGACGCGGTTCGCGAAATCCTCTTCCGTCCAGCTAGCGGCGCCGGCCGTCGAGGCGCCAGCGAGCAAGACCCCCATCGCCGTCACGGCGATCAACGGCAAAATACGGTCCATCGGCAACATGCGACCACTTTGCAACGTACGCCCCATCACCTCTCGCCCTCCTCTCGGGTGCTGCTTGGGTGCTGTGTCTCTGCGAGTGTAGTGGGTCGCCGACGGACCGACAATCGGCGTCCTCGTGCGAAGCCCCCGCGCGAAGCCCCCGATAGCCCGATCGAAGACTGTTTCTTGTCGGTCGCGAACGTCATGTGAAATAATCCGCCGCGATGTGGTGGGGAGGAAACTCTGCTAGGGAGGCCGATGATGCATCTGCGGAGTTGCGTTGTGGGGACGTTGTTCGCATTGGCGGTCGTGCCGTGTCGCGCGTGGGCGATCGACGGCGCGGCGCCTTCGATCACCGCGACGGCGGCGATCGTCATGGACCGGCAGAGCGGCGAGGTTCTGTGGTCGCGTGAGCCGGATCTCGAGCTGCCGCCGGCGAGCACGACCAAGGTCATGACGGCGATTCTCGCGCTCGAGAGCGACGAGCTCGAGCGGCGGTTTCCGGCGAGCGCGGAGGCGTGTCGCGTCGTGCCGCGCAAAGTGAATCTGCGGCCCGGCCAGCGACTGAAGCTCGAAGACTTGGTGTACGCGATCCTCCTCAACTCGGCGAACGACGCGAGCGTCGTGATCGCCGAGAGTCTCGCCGGGTCGGTGGAAGCGTTCGGCGACCGGATGACCGCCCGCGCACGCCAGCTCGGCGCTCTGCACACGCATTTCGTGAACCCGCATGGTCTCACCGCGGATGGTCACTACACGACCGCACGCGACTTGGTGACGATCTTCGACCACGCCCTCGACGTGCCGCGATTCCGCGAGATCATCTCGACGAAGGCGATCACGGTACCGGTCGAGAACAGCAAACGGCGCATCGCGCTGCAGACCCACAATCGCCTGCTCGACTCGTATCGGATTCCCGTCGTCGGCAAGACCGGCTACACGATTCCCGCCAAGAAATGCTTCGTCGGCGCCGGTATGTCCGACGGGCGCGAGATCTTGGTCGCGGTTCTCGGCTCGACCGACCTGTGGGGCGACGTCAAGCGGTTGCTCGAGTTCGGCTTCGGCGACAGCATGCCGGCCGCGCCGATCCTCCGGCACGCCAAGATGCGTCCGGTGTCGAAACGCGGACGGCATAGGGTCGCGCGGCGTGCCGCGAAACGTCGGGCGGGCGCATCGGCCCGCGCCACGAGCGCACACAAGTACGCGGTGCGGGTCGGCGCGTTCGATCGGATCGACCGCGCCAGGCGGCTGCAGCACGCTCTCGGCCGGCGCGGGTTCGACGTTGCGATCCACGAGGTCGCGCACGGCCGCGGCAAGCGCCGCCGCACGCAGTACGTGGTTCACGTCGGACCCTACGCGAATCGCGGGCAAGCCGAATCGGCAGTCCGCGACATGGAAGCGCAGGTCAAGCTGCCGGCGGAGATCATTCAACGCTGACCGCTGACGCCCAACGCTGACCGCTGACGCCGGCCGCGGGAATCGCTCGCCGGCTGGGGGCCGATCATGACCGGAACGATCAAGAAGATCATGCGCGACAAAGGCTTCGGGTTCATCGTGCCCGACGACGGCAGCGACGACGTGTTCTTCCATCGCTCGCGCTTGGAGAAGGTGCAGTTCGAAGACTTGCGCGAGGGTGACGAGGTGGAGTTCCAGGTGCGTCCGGGAGAGAAGGGCCCGCAGGCGTTCGCCGTGAAGCTGCGCTGATTCGCCGACGTCGGCGGCGGAGCGGCCCTCAGCCGAGCAGCAGGTCCGGGACGTCGCGAAACGCTTCCACGGCGTAGCGCCCGGCGCTCGTGCCGCCGACACCGACGTAGGCGATCTCCGCCGCGCGGGCTGCGATACGATCGCTCGGGCTGTCGCCGACATAGACCGCGTGCGCCGCCTCGACGCCGGCGCGCTCGAGACAGGCGAGCAGCACGTCGGGTGCAGGCTTCGCGCGCGCGACGTCGAGCACGCCGACGCGAATCGCGAAGAACTCCTCGAGCGCGAAGCGCGTGACGACGCCCTCGACGGTACGTCCGCGATTGGTTGCGAGGGCGAGCTCGCAGTGCGCGCCGAGGCGGCGGAGCGTTTCCGTCAGCGCCGGCACGGGCGCCATCAAGTCGTAGAACGGCCCGTAGTCGACGAGCGACGCGGCGTCGCGGACGCGTGCCAACATCTCCGGCTGCGAGCCGAAGAGCTCGGCGAAGAGCTGCGAGCTCGAGAGCGTGTAGCAGAGCCGGCGGCCGGCGCGGTCGAGCGGCGGCACGCCGGCGGCGGCGAGGACGGCATCGTAGAAGGCGACGTTCGCCGCGTACGACTCGAAAAGCACGCCGTCGCAATCGCAGATGACGAGCCGGAGGTCGCCGCCTGCCGGAAGCGCGCGCTCGTCGACGACGTTGCGCGCGCGTCCGGCGCTCACGGCGCCTGACGAACCAGGGCGACGATCTTCTTCCATCGCTCGAAGCGCTCGACGCGCTCGTCCTCCGTCGTTCTCGGCTCGAATACACGGTCGCGGCGCCACAGCCGCTCGAGCTCGTCGGCGCTGCGCCAGAGCCCGGTCGCGAGCCCGGCGAGATAGGCCGCCCCGAGGGTCGCGGCGTCGAGGATACGCGGGCGCTCGACGACCACGCCGGTCACGTCGGCCTGACACTGCATCAGGAAGTCGTTTCGCGCCGCGCCGCCGTCGACGCGTAGGACCGAGCGGTCGCTCTCGGGTGCATCCGTCCAGAGCGCGTCCAGCACCTCGCGACAGCGGAACGCGATCCCCTCGAGCACCGCGCGCGCGATCTCCGCGCGGCCCGTGCCGCGTGACAGCCCGCCGAGCACCGCCCGGACGCGCGAATCGAGGTACGGCGTGCCGAGACCCTGGAAAGCCGGCACGCACCACGCGCCGCCCGAATTCGCGATCGAGGTGGCGAGCCGCTCGGACTCTCCCGCGTCCTGGATGATGCCGAGGCCGTCGCGGAGCCATTGCACCGCCGCCCCGGCCGTGACGGCCGTGCCTTCGAGACAGAACGTGATCTCGTCGTCGAGACACCAGAGCACGAGCGGGAAAGCGCCGTGCGGCGACAGCCGAAGCGAGCCACCGACGTTCAAGTCCATCATCGCCGAGGTTCCGTAGGTGATCTTCGTCATGCCGGGGCGGAGCCGCAGCTGTCCGAACATCGCGCACTGCTGATCGCCGCCGCGCGCGGCGAGCGGAATGCGTCCGCCGAGGACCGCCGGTGCCGTCGTGCCGGCGACCGCGCTCGTCGCGACGAGCGCGGGGAAGCTCGCCGGCGGCAACCCGAGCATGTCGATCAGCGTCTCGTCCCAGCGATGAGCGAAGAAATCGTACACGCCGGTGCAGGACGCGTTCGACGCGTCGGTCACGTAGGTGTCGCCTCCGGAGAGCCGCCACCCGATCCAGGTGTCGATCGTGCCGAACCGCAGGCGGCCGGCATCGGCACGCTCGCGCGCGCCCGGGACCGTCTCGACGACCCACGCCCACTTCGTCGCCGATTGCAGCGGATTGAGCGTGAAACCTCGCCGGTTCCACTCGGCGCAGCGCTCGACGGTCCGGAGATCCTGCCAGGCGATCGCGGGATGGAGCGGCACGCCCGAGTCGGAGTCCCACACGATCGCCGACGCCCGTTGGTTGGTGATCCCGATGCCGGCGACTGCCTCGGGCTCGAGGCGCGCGTTCCGCAGTGCCTCCTTCGTGACCGCCAGGGTCCGGTCCCAGAGCGCGAGCGCATCGTGCTCGACCCACCCGGGCCGGGGGTACGAGAGGCCGATCTCGACGTACGCGGTCGCGCATTCCCGGCCCTCCGCATCGAAGACGTAGGCGCGTACACCCGTGCCGCCTTCGTCGATCGCGAGAACGTGCGAGCTCACGCGCCGGTCCCGAGCCGCGACCGAGCGGCATCGCCGGGTTCGTCTCGAGGCCGCCGACGCGCGGCGAGGCCGTCGCCGTGCCGCCCGGCGGAGTCGCGACGGCCCGCGACGCTGCGATCGCGGTGGCAGCGCAGGTCCGAGGTGCGGATCAGCGCGACGTCCCTCCGCGCCCCGGCGTCGGACCCTGCGGTCGGTGCTCTCTCACGGCGATCAGCGCACCGGGGTTCATGATGCCGCCGGGATCGAGCGCGTCCTTCAGCGTCGCCAGCAGCGGATACGCCGTGCCGAGCTCGCGGACGAGCCATTCGCGTCGGACGCGTCCGATCCCGTGGTGATGCGAGATCGTGCCGCCGGCCGCGAGCGTCGCCGTCATCGCCGCATCCCAGATGCGGAAATAGAGCGGCTCGAGATCCTCGGGGGCGTCAGGTTTGGCGGCAAACGTGAAGTAGATGTTCGTCCCAGTCCCATAGCTGTGGGAGCTGTGACCCGAAGCGACCACCAGGCCGGGTACGGCGCGCATCGCCGCGAGCACTCCGTCGTAGAGCTCGACGATCCGCGACCAGGAGGTCGCCACCTCGATCGTATCGACGACCATCCCCTGGTTGAGAAACATCTCGAACCCCGGGACCTTGTTCCGGTGATCCAACCAGCTCGCGACCGGCTCGGGCCCGACGACCCGTGCGCCGGCGGCGCGACACGTGTCGTCGATCGCGGCGAGCTCGGCGTCGGCGAGACCACGTGGTCCCTCGCTGATCACGATCAGGAGACTCTCGCCGCCGCCGGTCGTTCCCGCGAACGCGCGGCCGGCTTCGATCTCGTCGTAGAGCCGCACGACGGCGGGCCGCCAGCCGCGCCGCAGGAGCGAGCGGATCGCCTCGAGCCCCGCGGCCATCGACGGGAACGCATACGACTGGTGCCGGCTCGCTTCCGGAAGCGGATGGACCTCGAACGTGAGCTCGGTGAGCACGCCGGTCGTGCCTTCGGCGCCGAGAAAGAGGTGCCGGAGATCCGGGCCGGTCGCGCTGCGCGGCACGGCTCGGGTGCGGACGACGGCGCCCGACGGCAGCACGGCCTCGAAGGCGACCAGCCGCTGCTCGATGTTGCCGTACTTCGTCGAGAACTGTCCGGCGGCGCGCGTCGCGACCCAGCCGCCGACGCTCGAGAGGGCGATCGACTGTGGGAAGTGCCCCATCGAGTAGCCGGCGCGGTTCAGCTCGGCCTCGAAGTCGCTGCCGAGGAGACCCGGCTCGGCGGTCGCGAGGAGCGCGGTCTCGTCGATGCCGCGAAACGCCGACATCGCGCCGAGGTCGAGGACGATCGCGCCGTCGGCTGGCAGAACGGCTCCGCAGACACCCGACCCCGCGCCGAACGGCACGACGGCGATCCGCTCGCGCGACGCGTACGCGAGCACCGCGGATACCTCCGCCGTGCTCCGCGGGCGAACCGCGCAGGCGGGGGTCGGCTGCGGCCCGTGACCGAGCGAACGCCACACCGAGATCACCCAGGTGTCGCGGGCCACCCGGGCGAGCCGCGACGGATCGTCGACGACGCGGCCGCTGCCGAGAAGGCCTGCGAGGTCGTCGCGAATCGCAGCCGCGTCCCTCATGCAGCCCGCTCGTGCTCGTCGCGCCACGCGAGGCGGGCGTGCGCGTCCTGCAGGAAGGAAGCGAGCTCTGCGTCGCGGCGGACGTGGTCCCAGCCGAGCTCTTCCGCGAGGACGTCGGCGACGGCCGGCGCGACTGCGGCGGCGGCGGCGGTCGCGAAGAGCGCGATCCGCGACCGCCGCTCCAGGACGTCGGTCAACGTCCGCGCCATCTCGTGACGGACGGCATAGCGCACCTCGACGGGGGAAAGCGCGCCGCCGGCCGCGAACGGCGCGAACGCGCCGCGCATCGCCGGCACCGGCGATGATCTCGCGGGCGTCGCCGCCATATGCCTCCGCCAGCCGCGTCACCGTCTCGGCGGGAAGGTTCGGATGCTCGGCGGCGAGCCGCGTCGTGAACGTCGCGAGGTCGGCAGCGTCGCCGAGATCGCCGCCCGCCAGCGGAATCTCGGCGCTGTCGACGTCCGGCAACGCGATCCCGAGCTGCGGACGCGCGGCCGCGAGCACGCGCTCGGCCATGCGACGATACGTCGTGAGCTTGCCGCCCGCGATCGTCACGAGGCCGCTGCCGCTGATCGTGATCTCGTCCTTCCGTGAGATCTCCGACGGGCTCTTGCCGTCCTCGCGGACGAGCGGCCGGACGCCGGCCCAGGCGCCGATCACCGCCCGCGGCGTCAGCGCCGTCGCGGGGAACGAGCGCGCGACGGCCTCGAAGAGGTAGGCGGCGTCGGCGGCCGTCACCGCCGGCTCCTCGAGCGGGCCGTCGTACACCGTGTCGGTCGTTCCGACGTAGACGTCGGGCCCGCGCGGGACGGCGAAGACCGGCCGCCCGTCACGCGCGCGCATCACGACGCAGTGACGCACCGGCAGGTCCTGCGAGCGAAAGACCAGGTGGATGCCTTTCGTCAGCTGCAGCGACGACGGCCGAGCGGCGGCGTCGAGCGCGAAGACGCGATCGACCCACGGGCCCGCGGCGTTGACGATCACCGTGGCGCGCAAGCTCAGCGTCGCGCCGCTCTCCTCGTCCCGCACCTCGACCGTGCGCCGCTTCCCGGCCGGGCCGAGGCCGGTGAGGCGCGTGTAGTTGGCGACGAGCGCGCCCGCGTGATGCGCCGACTTGAGCGTGTCGAGGACGAGTCGGGCGTCGTCGGTGACGTACTCGGGGTAGACCGCCGCGCCTTGCAAACGGTCCGCGAGGATGCCGGGCTCGGCGTCGAGGACCTCGCCGCGCGACAGAATGCGATGGCGCTCGGGCGCCGCCACCGCCGCGAGCTTGTCGAAGAGCGACAACCCGACCCGCAGCTTGTACACCCCCGCGGTGGTGCGACCGTAGACTGGAACGAGCATCGGCATCACCCGCGCGCGATGCGGCGCGATCCGCCGCAGGTGGCGGCGCTCGGTCGCGGCCTCGCGAACGAGCGCGATCTCTCCCTGCTCCAGGTAGCGCAGGCCGCCGTGGATGAGCTTCGACGAGCGGCTGCTCGTTCCCGACGCGAAGTCGCGCGCCTCGACGAGCGCGACCGAGAGCCCGCGGAGCGCGGCTTCCCGCGCGACGCCAGCGCCGGTGATGCCGCCGCCGACGACCAGCACGTCGACGGTCGCATCGGCGAGCCGGTCGAGGTTGCGGGCGCGCGTCTCGAGCTCGAAGCCGGCCATCAGGGCGTCTCCCGCCCCGCTAGTAGCCCCATTCGTCGAGGTCCTCGTCCTCGATGCCGAAGACGTGCGCGATCTCGTGCAGCAGCGTCGTCCGGATCTCATCGCGGATCTCCGAGCGGGACGTACGGCCGTCGACGATCGGACGATAGAAGATCGAGATCCGATCGGGCAGGGCCGCGTAGTCGCCGCCGCGCTCGGGGAGCGGCACGCCTTCGTAGAGTCCCATCAAGGTATCGGTGCGCGGATCGAGACCGGACTCGCGCAGCTGCGCAGGGGAAGGCGCGTCGACGACCACGACTTCGACGTTCGCGAGCCGCGACGCGAACTCCGCAGGCAGGCTGTCGAGCACCTCGGTCACGAGTCGGGTGAAGTCCCTTCGGGTCATGGCGCTCGGTTCCACCGGGCGGCGGTCCTGGGGAGCGCGTCCGCCGCGCGCGGCGGCGAACGGCGCCGGAACGTTGCCACACACGGTTTCCGATGACAAGGCGCGGGGTTGCTCGCGCCCGCAACCTTGACAAGCACCCAGGCGTGGGGCACACGAAACACGTTTCGCCTACCCCAACCACCACGGTCGCTCTGCAAGGAGGTTCTCGATGTTGCTCGACGGCAAAGTTGTCGTGATCACCGGTGCGGGCCGCGGCATCGGCCGCGAGGAAGCCCTGCTGATGGGAAAGCTCGGCGCCAAGGTCGTCGTCAACGACCTCGGGGCGCACTTCGACGGCACCGGCGCCAACGTCGGACCGGCGCAGGAAGTCGTCGACGAGATCAAGAAGAACGGCGGCCAGGCCGTCGCGAACGGCGACAGCGTCAGCGACTTCAAAGGCGCGAAGCGCATCGTCGACTGCGCCATCGACACCTTCGGCAAGCTCAACATCGTGGTCAACAACGCCGGCATCCTCCGCGACCGGATGATCTTCAACATGTCGGAGGAGGACTGGGACTCCGTCGTCGCCGTGCACTTGAAGGGCACCTTCGCGTGCTCGCGCCACGCCTGCGTGTACTGGCGCGAGCAGCACAAGGCCGGCAACGTCCTGAACGGCCGCATCATCAACACCGCCTCGGACTCGGGCCTGCTCGGCAACCCGAGCCAGAGCAACTACGGCGCCGCCAAGGCCGCGATCGCGGCGTTCTCCGTGATCATCGACCGCGAGATGGCGAAGTACGGCGTCACCGCCAATGCGATCGCGCCGGTCGCGCGTACGCGGCTGACGGTCGAGGCGACGCCGGCGACCGCGGCGTTGATGGGCCAAGAGGCGAAGGAAGGCGAGTTCGACGTGTTCAGCCCACGCAACATCGCGCCGCTGGTCGCCTGGCTCGCGAGCGACGACGCCGGGGACGTGCACGGCGAGGTGTTCCGCGTCGGCGGCGGCACGGTCTGGATGATGCAGGGCTGGCATTCCGTCGGCAAAGTGCAGCAGCACGCGGTCTGGGATCCGGCGTCCCTCGGCGCCAAGATCAAGGTCGAGCTCGCCAAAGGCATCACCAAGAAGGAGACGATGCAGGACGTCTTCGCCGGTGGGCTCTGAGCTCGTCGGTGCCGGCGTCTTCGCCGCCGCCGTCCGGGAGCGGCCTGCGAGGTCGCGGGACGGATCCTGACGCGCCGGCGCCGCGGCGCGTGCTCTTCGTGTGCCACGCCAACACCGGCCGGAGCGTGATCGCCGAGGCGTTGCTCAAGAAGATGCTCCGGGCGCGCCGGTCGGACCACGTGGTGGTCCGCTCCGGCGGCATCGCGCCCTACGCCCGCGACTCGAGCCTGGTGTCCCTCGACGCGCGCCTTGCGCTCCGCGACGAGGACATCGAGATCCCCGACGACGCCACCTCGTGCGACCTGAAGAGGCACCCCGAGCACATCGCCGACGCCGACCTGATCATCGTCATGACCGCCGAGCACCGGCGCATGCTGGAGCGTTTCGCGGAAGCCGCGGGCAAAGAGGTCGTCACGTTGAAGGAGCTCGCCGGCGAGGAAGGCGACATCGAGGATCCCGCGGGCCGCGGCGCGGACTTCTACCTCGCATGCCGCGACGAGATCCGGCGCTGCCTCGAGCGAGGAATCGACCGTCTGCTCTGAGGCACCCCCGCCGGCGGCCGTGGCCGCAAACCGGCCGCTGGGGTTGACTATCTGCCGACGCTCCGGTCTTGTGACGGTCCGGCGAGCGTCCGATGAGCCTGCGGTCGTTTCACAATCCATCCGACGCCGAGATCCACGACATCCTCGCGCAGCCGATGACGATCGCCGTCGTCGGCTGCTCCCCCGACCCGGGGCGTGACAGCAACCGGATCGCGCGCATCCTGCAGCGGAAGGGCCACCGGGTGATCCCGGTGAACCCCACCGTGCATGACGTGCTCGGCACGCGCTCGTATCCGTCGCTCGCGGCGGTGCCCGAGCGCCTCGACATGGCGGACGTGTTCCGCCGTCCCGACGCCGTGCCCGCGATCGTCGACGATGCGATCGCCGCGCACGTGCGCGTGCTCTGGCTCCAGCTCGGCGTCGTCCACGAGAAAGCCGCGGCACGCGCGCGCGAGGCCGGCATCACCGTCGTCATGGATCGCTGCCCGGCGATCGAGTACCGTCGTCTCTTCCCGGATGACGACGACTGAGCCGTCGTGAGCGGCAAGCGGCCGCTCCATACCTGGCAGCGGCTCTCGGCGGACGTCGTCTACGAGTGCCGGATCTTCTCGCTGCGCCGCGAACGGAGCCGCTTCTCGCGCGACGAGTCCGAGCACGAGTTCCACGTCCTCGAGGCGCCGGACTGGGTGAACATCGTGCCGCTCACCGCCGACGAGCGCGTCGTCATGGTGCGGCAGTTTCGCCACGGCGTCCGCGACTACACGCTCGAGATACCGGGCGGCATGATCGATCCGGACGACCCGTCGCCACAGGTCGCGGCGCGCCGCGAGATGGTCGAGGAGACCGGCTTCGACTCCGAGCGCATCGAGCGGCTCGGCGTGATTCATCCGAACCCGGCGATCCAGGGGAACCTCACGCACTCCTTCCTGGCGCGCGACGCGACTTTGCGGTTCGCGCCCGCGTTCGACTCGACCGAGGAAACCGAGGTGGTGCTGGTGCCGCTCCGGGAGATTCCGCAGCTCATTCGCGACGGCCGCATCACGCACGCGCTCGTGGTCGTGGCGTTCCACTGGCTCACCCTGCGCTGAGCCGGACGTCGCGCCGGCTGGGCTCACGACCGCGCTCCTCGACGAGAAGGTGAATCCGAGCCGGCGCGATCGCTGCTCGCGACGAGAGGCTCGGTACCGCCGATCGGCGCGCGGCTAGGAGACGTTGCGGTAGAGCTCGCCCTCGTCGCCGGCACGTGCCGCCGCGGGAAGGTGAAGCGTGAAGCACGAGCCGGCGCCGGGCTCGCTCGTCACCGTGAGACGGCCGCCCATGAGCTCGGCGAGGCGCGCCGACAGCGACAGGCCGATGCCGGCGCCCGGCACGCGCCGGCCGCGGTCGTGGACCTGACGGAACGGCTCGAAGATCGCCTGGTGCGCCGCCGGTGGGATGCCGATGCCGGTGTCGGTCACCGAGACGGCGACGCCCCCGTCGTCGGTCCGCTCGGCGGCGAGCGCGATCGAGCCGCGCTCCGTGAACTTGACGGCGTTGACGAGGAGGTTGGTGACGATCTGCTTCAGGCGGTCCCGGTCGGCGACGACCGCCTCGCAGGCGGCCGCGACCGTATCGCGGAACTCGACGTCGTGGCCGGCGAGGAGCACGTCCATGACGCCGCGGAGCTCGGCGAAGATCGGTGCCAACGCGACGTCCGAGACCTCGACCTTCAAGCGGCCCGCTTCGAGACGCGAGAGATCGATCAGGTCGTTGATCAGGTGCGAGAGGTCGGTGGCGTTCCGCGTGATCCGATGCAGGATGTCCCGCTGCGCCGGCTCGAGCGGACCGAAGGAGTGATCCAGGAGCAGATCGATGTACCCGAGGACGACGTTGAGCGGGGTCCGAAGCTCGTGCGACACGCTCGCGAGGAACTCGTCCTTCTTCACGCCGGCCTCACGCATCAGCCGGTTCATCTCACGGAGCCTCTCGGTTTGCTCATTCATCACGCGCCCGTGCTGCTCGACCATGTAGGCGCCGACGCAGGAGACCGCCGCCGCCCCGAGCAGGCTGACGAGCGCGTAGAGCGTCCCGAGATCCGCGGTCCTGCCGGTCAGCACGAACGCGACGACGTAGCTCAGGACGCAGACCGCCGACACCGCGACCTGCGCGGCGACTCCCCACGGCAGCAGCAACGCCGCCGCAGTGACGATGACGATCGACGGCGCGACCAGGGCGTGGATCTCGCCCGGCGAGAGCACGGCATAGCTGCAGAAGAGGGCGTTCCACAGCACGACCGCGGCCGCGGCGATCGGCACCGCGCGGTCGCCGGCGCTCCGGCGACGCGACACCAGCTGGACGAGCATCACGAGCGCCAGGTCTGCGGCGTAGATCCACGCCACCGGCAACAGCCCGCCCGGACGCGTCGTCCAGTCGACGATGCCGTTGCACGCGAGGATCGCGGCAAGCACGAGCGAGCCGATGCGGAGCCGCTGCGCGACGAGCTGCCCTCGAGTGATTGCTGGTATGTGCTCCGGCTCGTGATTATTCATGCGCTCCCCGTGGGGCGGACGTTTTCGGCACAGCTGTGTCACGGCATCGTCGGAACGGCACACGAGCGGTGACGTGGAGTCGCGAAGGTGCCGAATCGCTCGAAGCGAGAGCAAGATCCGTTCCGGTGCGGGGCGAAAGGAGTGCAGCAATGGCGGTGATCCGTCTGCCGGAAATCGAGGCGATCTTCACGGTGCTCGATCGGCTGGAGATCTCGCGTGAGGCGGTCGTGATCCCGCTCACGAAACGGGATCCCGGCACGGTGCGTGTGCTGCCAGATCGCCGTTTCGAGATCGTCGCGCCCGAGACCATCGCGGTTCCGGAATGGCTCGGCGAGCTCGAGCGCCAGCTCCGCGATCTCGGCGCCGCGCGCGACTGAGCCGTCCGCGGCAGCTCGTCGCACGCCGTCCGCGAAGACGCCGGCACGCCCGCGAGGCGAGCCAGGAGGTGCCCGCGAGCTAGCTAGAACGTCGACACGCGGCTACGCGCCGCTCACTCCTCGATCAGGACCGGCGTGCCGATCGGCACGAGATCGTAGAGCTCCTCGACGTGCGCGTTCATCATCGACACGCAGCCCCACGTCCAATCGATTCCGCGGACGTTCGCGGACTCGCGGTCGGTGCCGTGGATGCCGACGGCGCCACCGAGCCCGGGCTCGCGCCCGTCGATGATCGGCACCTTGCCGTCGTTGAGCGCCATCGCGTAGCGTCGCCGGTCGATGTCGTTCGGATAGCTGAGGAGCATGAAGCGCGACCAGCGCTCGTGCTCCCGCTTGAAGACGATGCGGTAGACGCCCTCCGGCGTGCGCAGATCGCCCTGGTAGGTCTTCGGTCCGTTCGGCGCGATGCCGAGGACGATCGGATAGACCTTCTCCTGCTGCCCGTGATGGTAGAGCGTCAGCGTCCGCTCGTGCTTGCGGACGACGATCGCGTACTCGCTGCCGTGTGCCCATGCGAGCGCCGGCGTGGGAGCGGGAACGGCGGCGGGCGTCGGCTTCGGCGCGTACGCCAACGGGTCGTAGTACGGCAGATCGGATTTCTTGCCGAAGAGGCTGCATCCGATGACGAGCGAGGCACAGACGGAGAAGACCGCTGCCCAAACCACAGTCCGCCGCATGGTGAACGCCCGTAATTTGCAATAAGACTCCGGCGAGATCAAGAAAAGAAACATTCACCCGAGGACCGCATGGCATTCGACCGAAACGAGCTCCGCCGCGTCATGGGGCATTTCGCGACCGGGATCACCGTCGTCACGACGCGCGGCCCCGACGGCAAGCGCTACGGTCTGACGATGAACGCGGTGTGCTCGTTGTCGTTGGATCCGCCGCTGCTCCTGATCTGCGTCGACAAGAAGGCCGAGAGCCACCCAGCCTTTCAGCCCGCCCGCGGCTTCGCGGTGAACGTCCTCGACGACGTCGCAGGAGGAGGTCTCGCGCCGTTTCGCGGTCTCCGGCGGTGAGAAGTTCAGCGGGCTCGCGTGCCGTGACGGCGTGACGGGCGCGCCGATCCTCGAAGACGCGCTCGCATGCGTCGAGTGCCGCGTCGTCGAGGTCCACGACGGCGGCGACCACACGATCTACATCGGCGAAGTCCAAGCGGCGGACGCCCGGCTCGGCGATCCGCTGCTCTATTTCGGCGGCCGATATCGCACGCTCGACGGCGAGTGAGCGGCGGCGGGCGTGCCGGCGGCGCGCTGTCACGCGGTTTTTACGGTGGGAAACGCGGCCGGTCCGTTGTAAAACTGCTCGAATGTCCCCGCAGTTCTCGCCTCGCCCCCTGGCCGTCGTGATTCTCGCCGCCGGGCGCGGAACCCGAATGCGCTCGGAGCGCGCCAAGGTCCTGCACGCGATCGCGGGCACCCCGTTCATCGTCTCGGTCCTCGACACCGCGCTGGCGCTCGAGCCGGAGCGGATCGCGGTCGTCGTCGGCCACGAGGCTCGCGAGGTCCGGCGCGTCTGCGAGGCGCACGTCGGCCGCCGCGATGTCGAGGCTCTCGTCAGCTATCCCCTGCAACGCGAGCAGCGCGGCACGGGCGACGCGGTGCGCGCCGCGATGCCGGAGCTCGCCGGCTTCGCGGGCGACGTGCTGATCCTCTATGGCGACGTCCCCGGCCTTCGCGCGCAGACGCTGCGGTCGCTCGTCGAGCGTCACCGCGCGACCCGCGCGGCCTTGTCGCTGCTGACCGACTACTTTCGAGAGCCCGGCGGGATATGGCAGAATTCGCCGCGACGAGAACGGCGCCGTCGCCGGCATCGTCGAGGAGCGGGATCTCGCTCCGCACGAGCACGCGATCAAGGAGATCAACCCCGGTATCTACTGCGTCGCCGCCGACTTCCTGCGCCGCGTCCTGACGCGGCTCTCGCAACGACAACGCGCAACGTGAGTACTACCTCACGGACGTCGTCGGCCTCGCCGTCGCGGACGGCGAGCCGGTCGCGAGCATCGCGGCGGTCGACGGCAGCGAGGTCGCCGGCATCAACTCACGAGAGGACATGGCGATGTTGGACGAACGTGCCCGCCGCGGCTTGGTCGAGAAATGGATGCGTGCCGGCGTGACTTTTCGTGATCCGGCGACGGCGTATCTCGAGGAGGACGTCACGATCGGCGCCGACACCGAGATCGGACCGAACACGCAGATCGCGCGGGCGCACGGCGATCGGCCGCGGCTGCCGCATCGACGGCACCGCGCTCCTGCGCGACGTCACCCTCGGCGACCGGGTCCACGCTCCGGCTCGGCGTGGTGATGAACGAGTGCGTCGTCGGCGACGACGCCGTCATCGGCCCGTTCGCGCACCTGCGCCCGGGGACGCACCCTCGCGCCGGCGGTCCACATCGGGAACTTCGTCGAGACCAAGAAGGCGCGGATCGGCGCCGGCAGCAAGGCGAACCATCTCACCTACCTCGGCGACGTCGACATCGGCGAGCAGACGAACGTCGGCGCGGGCACGATCACCTGCAACTACGACGGCTTCGCGAAGCACCAGACGGTGATCGGCAGCCGCGTGCAGATCGGCAGCGACACCCAGCTCGTCGCGCCGGTGACGCTTGCCGACGACGTCTACGTCGGCGCCGGCACGACGGTCGCCGACGACGTGCCGGCGGGCCACCTGGTGCTCAGCCGCTCGCCGCAACGGAACGTTCCCGGATGGGTGGACGCGCCGGCGCGCGCGAGAGGGCGGCGCGCGAAAGCGCCGCCAGCGACGCGCGCGAAGCGCCCGCGGCGCGCAAGCCGCGCACCAAGAAGCCGCACGGTCTCCGGCGCCGGTCGCGCGCGCGCGTGCCGGTCGCCGAGGGAAACGCTGATGTGCGGCATCATCGGCTATGTCGGCGACCGCGATGCGAGCTTCATCCTGCTGCAAGGCCTCAAGCGCCTCGAGTACCGCGGCTACGATTCGGCCGGCATCGCCACGTTTCACGACGGCCACATCGCCGTCCGCCGCTGCGTCGGCAAGCTCGAGAACCTCGAGAAGCTGCTGCGCGAGGATCCGATCAGCGGCACGATCGGCATCGGCCACACGCGCTGGGCGACGCACGGCCGGCCGTCCGAGCAGAACGCCCACCCGCATCGCGCCGGCAAGATCGTCGTCATCCACAACGGCATCATCGAGAACTACCTCGAGCTGCGCGCCGCGCTGCAGGCGCGCGGGCGCACGTTCACCTCGGAGACCGACACCGAGGTGATCTCGCACCTGATCGACGAGCGGGTGCGGAGCGGGCTCGACTTCGTCGCCGCGACGCGCGCGGCCGTTCAGCAGCTCGAGGGCTCGTTCTCGATCGTGGTGATGCACGAGGACAGTCCCGATCGGCTGGTCGCGGCCAAGAGCGCGACGCCGATCGTGATCGGCCTCGGCGACGGCGAGAACTTCGTCGCCTCCGACATCCCGGCGATCCTCGACCATACCCGGCGGGTGCTCTTCCTCGAGGACGGCGAGATGGCCGAGGTGACGCGCGCCGACGTGACGCTCACCACCTTCGACGGCGCGCCGGTGGTGCGCGAGCCGCGCACCGTCACCTGGGATCCGGTCACGGCGCAGAAGGGCGGCTACCGCCACTTCCTCCTGAAGGAGATCCACGAGCAGCCGCAGGCGATCATCGACACCATGCGCGGCCGCATCCTCCAGGAGCAGGGCGACGTCAGCCTCGACGAGCTCGCCGACGCGCCCTGGCTGCGTCGATGCGCGCGCGCATCGACGCTCGTCGCCTGCGGCACCGCCTGGCATGCCTGCCTCGTCGGCAAGTACTTCATCGAGCAGATCGCGCGCATCCCGGCCGAGGTCGATTACGGCAGCGAGTTCCGCTACCGCGACCCGGTCGTCACCGACGGCACGGTGCTGATCGTGATCTCGCAGTCGGGCGAGACCGCCGACACCCTGGCCGCGATCGAGGCGGCGCGCGAGCGCGGCGCGAAGGTCATCGCGATCTGCAACGTCGTCGACTCGAGCATCGCGCGCAAGGCCGACGCGGTGATCTACACGCACGCCGGGCCCGGAGATCGTCGGTCGCGAGCACCAAGGCGTTCACGACGCAGCTCACCGTGCTCTACCTGCTCGGGATCTACCTCGCCCGTCGCCGCGGCGTCTTCGAAGGACGCGCAGGCGCACGCGCTGATCGCCGATCTCGTGAACCTGCCGTCGCTCGTCGAGCAATGCTTGAAGCGCGAGCGCGCGATCGAGAAGGTCGCGAAGAAGTACGGCGACGCCCGCGACTTCCTCTACCTCGGCCGCGGCATCAACTTCCCGATCGCGCTCGAGGGCGCCCTCAAGCTGAAGGAGATCTCGTACATCCATGCCGAGGGCTACGCGGCCGGCGAGATGAAGCACGGACCGATCGCGCTGATCAACGACTCCGTGCCGGTCGTCGTCCTGCTGCCCAAGGATGCCGTCTACGGCAAGAGCCTGTCGAACATGAAGGAGGTCGAGTCGCGCGGCGGCCGCATCCTCGCCGTCACCGACAGCCCGTCGCCCGACCTCGAGGACATCGCGTGGGAGGTGATCCAGGTGCCGACCAGCAATCCCTGCCTGCTGCCGGTTCTCCTGACCATCCCGCTCCAGCTGCTCGCGTACTACATCGCGGTCCACCGCGGCACCGACGTGGATCAGCCGCGGAACCTCGCGAAGAGCGTGACCGTCGAGTAGGGACTCGCTGCTAAGAACGCGGTGGCCGGCTGAAATCGGCCTTACGCTTCTCCTTCCAGGCGGTATTGGCTTCCGCGATTTTCCATGAGGCCATGCATTCGTTTTGCGATCGGATCAGATCCTCGACGAGAGAGCGCGGGTCGTGGTGGAACGATGCGTGAATGAGACGCTTCGAATGCGCGGTCGCCGTTGGCGAGGTTTCCGCGGCTGCGGCGATGATCGTTTTCAGCAACTCGTCGACCTGTGTGTGTTGGCAGACGTAGTTGACCAGACCCATTGCGCGCGCTTCCTCCGGCGTGACGCGCTCGTTGAGTAGCGTCAACTGCATCGCCCGCCCGAGGCCGACGACGCGCGCCAAGCGCAGCACGGCACCGTCGGGAATCAGTCCGTGGCGGGTTGCGCCAAGCTCGATGACGGCATCGTCGGTGGCGAGGCGCACGTCGCATGCAAGCGCGAGCTGTAGCCCGCCACCGATCGAGTAGCCGTGCATGATCGCCAGCGAAATCTTCGGTATCTCTTCGAGGCGGTTGAGCGCATCGATCCAGTGACGAAAGAATCGTTCATCGAGCTTGCCCTCGGCGAGTCCCGTGCGGTCGATGCCGGAGCAAAATGCACGACCATTGCCGCGCACGACGACGATGGAGGTATCGTGATCGGCTGCAGCGCGCCGAACGACCTCTCCGAGTCGTATCGCGAGCTCCGTGTTAATCGCGTTGAGAATTCTCGGGCGATTCAGGGTGATCCAGCCGACGCGCTCGCTGACGTGGTAGGTAACGAGGGTGGATTCAATGGCTGTGGTGACCATGACGAGTCCTCGTGCGTCCAAAAGGGGCCTACCGCACCAGATCGAGTAGGCGTGTTAGCTGGCGGCGCCGCGGCTCGCTTGTCGTCGGCGAACCGCTTCGTACGTCGGCGTCGTCAACAGCAGTTCGCCTATATCTCGCCACCGGATAGCGGTTCCAGCGGATCGCGATCGATGATCTCCGGGAGCGAGAGTGGTCTTGAAATCTATGCAGGCCGTCGCGTCGCCGGCACTCGACCGCCACGCCCAGTGTCGTCGGGTGCACGATCGGTGTGTTGGTCGACGTGACCCGCGCAAGCGCACGCTCGACCTGCGCGAACGACCCGGCGAGCTACGGGGATCCGCTGAGCGACACCGGCACCAGCTACGCGTTCTGCGTGTACAACCCGTCCGGCCTCATCATGAAAGCCCTCGCGCCCGCCGGCGGCACGTGCCGCGCCGGCATGAAGTGCTGGAGAAGGTGGCGGCGCGGCCGTCGGGCGTCCTCGCGGTGTCGCGAAGCTGCGGGACGGACGCACTCGACAACACCGCGTCCATTCTCTGTGCGCCGACCAGCGGACCGTGCAATGCGACGTCCGTCACCGTCAGCGAGGCGATCGAGGTGACGACCGGCGGATGCCGGTTCGATCTCGGCGGCCGCACGCTGACGCTGGAGCGCCCGTTCGAGATGATCGGCACCGGCTTCGTGACGATCGAGAACGTCGGCGACGTCACCACCGAGGCGACCGCACAGCTCGAGGCGCGCGGTGATTTCGTCCGGCCGAACGGCGAGATCAGCGAAGGCGGAACGATCACCATCGTCAGCAGCGGCTCGATCACGCACGGCGGGCGTATCGACGTGACCGGCGAGATCGACCAGACCGTCGACGCGTCGGGCGGCGCCAACGGCGGCGGCTCGATCGATATCTCCGCGGGCGACAACATCACCATCACGCGTCCCATGACCGCGGACAGCGTCACCGGCGGCGGTGACGGCGACGACGTCGAGATCGCCGCGGGCGAGGACGTCCTCGGCGGCGTCGTCTCGGGCGGCACGCTCGCGATGGACGGCGGGTCGATCGGCATGCAGGGCAGCCAAGCCGATTCCTGGGGTGGCGACGGTGGCGCCTTCCTCGGATCCGCGCACGGGCCGCAAGAGCGGCGGCGGCAGCGTGTCGGGAACCGTCGGCGGCTCGGCGACGCTCAGCAGCGCGATCACCGCCGACGGCACCAACTCGACCGCCCGCGGTGGCACGTTCGCCTTCCGGAGCTGCAACCTGACGGTCGCCTCGACGGGCAGGATCCTCGTGCCGGGCACCCCAGGCGGCGCGGTCGCCCTCGTCGCGCGCAATCACATGACGATCGATTCCGCGAGTCAGGTGGAGTCGACGGGAACCGGCGCCGCGATAGCGCTCACGACACGGACCTTCGGCATCTGCAGCAACGACGCGACGAAGCACTGCCGCGCCAACGCCGACTGCACCGTCGGTTGCAACACCGGCACGTGCACCGACGTCAATCCCGACACCGGCGGCACGGTCGCGCAGTTCGATCCCGCGCCGACGTTCGCGGAAGACGCGTCGCTGCCGAGCTGCATGTAGCCTGCTGGGCGGCGAAGGGGCGTTTTGAACGGCGCGGCACGCGCTCGTCGCGACCGCGCCGTTCCAGGCCACTCCCGGCGCGGTTTTCTCGTCGATCCATGCCGGCTATGGTGAGAGGCGATGCCGTCGAACGCCGAGCTGCCGCATCACGTCTCGATCGAGGAAGCGATCGCCGAGATCCGTGCCGGCCGGATGATCATCCTCATGGACGACGAGGATCGCGAGAACGAGGGCGACCTCTGCATGGCGGCGGAGAAGGTGACGCCCGAGGCGATCGCGTTCATGGCGCGGTTCGCTCGCGGTCTCATCTGCCTGCCGCTCACCGAGGAGAAGCTCGGCGAGCTCGGTCTGCCGATGATGGTGAGCGAGAACACCACGCCGCTCGGCACCGCCTTCACGATGTCGATCGACGCGCGCCGCGGCGTGACGTCCGGGATCTCCGCCGCGGACCGCGCGACCACGATTCTCACCGCGGTGCGCGACGGTGCGGCGCCCGGCGACGTCGTGACGCCGGGCCACGTGTTCCCGCTCCGCGCCCGCCGCGGCGGCGTCTTGGTGCGCACCGGGCAAACCGAAGGCGCCGTCGATCTCGCGCGGCTCGCCGGCCTCAAGCCGGCCGGCGTCATCTGCGAGGTCATGAAAGAGGACGGCTCGATGGCGCGGCTCGCCGATCTCGAGCTCTTCGCCGCCGAGCACGGCCTCAAGATCGCGACCGTCGCCGACCTCATCCAGTACCGCCTGCGGCACGACTCGCTCGTGCACCGCATCGCCGAGGCGCGGCTGCCGGTGAGGTTCGGCGGCGACTTCCGTGCGGTCGTGTACGGCAGCGACGTCGACGGCGGCGAGCATCTGGCGCTCGTCCGCGGGACGATCTCGCCCGACGAGCCGACGCTCGTCCGCACCCACGCCGAGTACCTGCCGGGCGACGTCTTCGGCTACGCCCAGCGCAACACCGGCGCGGTGCTCCAGCGCGCGATGGAGGTGATCGCCGCGGAGGGTCGCGGCGTCATCTTGTACCTGCGGCGCGGCGAGCAAGGCGTCGACCTCTTCACGGGAGCCGAGACGCCGGGCGCACCGACGCGCGAGCCGAGCACCAACCCGGCGACCCGACTCCGCGACTTCCGCGATTACGGCATCGGCGCGCAGATCCTGCGCGATCTCGGCGTCGGCAAGATCCGCCTCCTGACCAACTACCCGCGCCGTCTCGTCAGCCTTCCCGGGTACGGGCTCGAGATCGTCGAGTGTGTACCCCTTGCCGTCGGCGCGGCGCCGCCGACGCCGGACGAGAGCGCCTCGAGAGTCGCGAAGCTGCGCTGACGATGGAACGGAGAGACTCGGAGCGCGCGCGCGGTCGCGAGCGCACCGCGTGTCGGACCCGTCGTCGGCAGGGGGCGTGGGTCGGGCGGCGCGCGATCCGCTCAGCGGAAGGTGACGCCGACCAGGCCGTAGAGGGTGTTGACGCCGGGGTTCGCCCCGCCGAGACCGGCGTTCGACATGTGCCGGAACCGTGCGCCGGCGCTCAACGCCACGTCGTCGCTCAGCTGGAACTCGACGCCGGCGCCGATCTGCGACGTGAACTGGATGCGCGTGCCGAGATCCTGCTTGCGGAGATCGGTGTAGACGATGCCCTCGCCGCCCTCGAGGAACGGCCGCGTCGCGCCGTCCCCGAAGGTGAGCTTGGCGAAGAGCGGGCTCACGCCGATCTCGAAGCTCGAGGTCTGATGCTTGCCGTGGGCGTCGTCGACGAACGCGAGCCAGGGCTCGATGATCCATCGCCCGGTGACGTCACGGTCGCGCAGCCAGCGATCGGCGCTCGGCCACAAGCGGAGACCGACGTCGCCGTGGAGCGCGTAGTACTGGATCAAGCTCGAGGGATTGATGCCGCCCGCGATGCGGAGCGACCATTCGAGTATCCGCGACGGCTCACCGTCGGCGGGGCCCGTGGCGCCGGACCCGGCGAGCGCCGGCGACGCCATGAACGTGATCGCGACGAGCGCGGCGTACAGGCGTCGACGACGGTGCATGCGCGCGCGTGGCTCTATCGTGATCATGACGGGGCCGCAAGGCAGGGCGCGCCCGCGAACGGCGCGGATGAATGCACGCCGGCGGCGCTCGTCGTCACGCGGCCCTTCGACGAGCCGGGTGCGAGGTGCCACGGACGTTCGGCGTCGAACCGGCGCCGATCCCACCGGCGACGACGCACGCGCACCGTGACGCCCGCCGCCACCCGAAGCGAGGTGCCGGCATGAACCTGGCCGCGGCACGCCGGGCGTCGACGGTCGGTCATAGGCCGCGCCTCCGGGCGCTCGCCGCGCTGGGCTTCGCATGCACCATTCTCGCTGCCGCCGTCTTTGCCCGCGGCGGCGAGGCCCGTGCCGCCGACCGAGACCGCGGCTCGCAGGCGGCGGCCGCGGGGCCGAGGCTCGAGGCCGAGTGGAAGATCGTGTCGCGCCCGGCGGCGAAGCGCGGCCGCACCGAGCTGTCGCTCGCCGTGCGTCTCGAGCCGGGCTGGCACGTGAACGCGCACGATCCCGGCCGGCCGTACCTCATTCCGACGACGCTCGACGTCGAGCCGCCGCCGCAATCGTCGGTGCAGGACGTCCGCTATCCGCCGGCGGTCGCGCGCACGCTGCCGTTCGCCGGCGGCGAGCCGCTCGCGCTCTACGAAGGCAGCTTCGCGATCGACGTCGTCCTCGACGGCACCAGCGAGGGTCCGCTCACGGGACGGCTCCGCTACCAGGCCTGCAACGACGAGCGCTGCCTGCCGCCGCGGGTCCTGTCGGTGCCGTTCACCTTGGGGTCGGAGCTGCGAGCGATGCTCGACGGGACGGCGGCCGTCGACGCCCGCGCCGAGTCGCCGTTCGAGCGCTGGATGCGCGACCTCGGCCTCGTCGGCACGCTCGCGCTCGTCGCCCTCTTCGGCCTCGCGCTCAATCTCACCCCGTGCGTGTACCCGCTGATCTCGGTGACGATCGCGTATTTCGGCGGTCAGAGCCGCCACTCCCGCGGCCGGGTCGCGCTGCTCGCGAGCGCGTACGTGCTCGGGATCGCGCTGACGTTCTCGTCGCTCGGCGTCGTCGCCGCGCTCTCGGGCGGTCTCTTCGGTGCGGCGCTCCAGCGCCCGGCCGTGCTGGTCGCGATCGCCGGCGTTCTCGTCCTGCTCGCGGCGAGCAATTTCGGCCTCTATCAGTTCCGGCTGCCGTCGGGGCTGACGCAGGTCGCCGGCAAAGCGTCCGCCGGCGCGCTCGGCGCGCTCGCGATGGGGCTCAGCATGGGAATCGTCGCCGCGCCCTGCGTCGGACCGATCGTCGTCGCGCTGCTGCTCTTCGTCGCGGCTCGGCAGGACGCGGTGCTCGGCTTCATCCTGTTCTTCACGCTCGCGCTCGGCATGGGCCTCCCCTACGTCGCGCTCGCGATCGCCGCCGACGCGATCAAGCGCCTGCCGCGGTCGGGTGAATGGCTGGTCTGGGTCGAGCACCTCTTCGGCTTCGTGCTGCTCGGGCTCGCGGTGTACTTCCTGCGGCCGCTTCTCGGCGAGCGCCCCGCGGCGATCGCCACGGCCGCGCTGCTCGCGCTCGGCGGCCTCTATCTCGGCTTCATCGATCCGGCGGCACGGGCGCTGGCGGCCTTCCGGCCGTTTCGGCGCGCGGCCGGCGTCGCGGCGCTCGTCGCGGCGGTCTGGGTCGGCGCGCCGCGCGCGTCGCAGCCGACGATCCCGTGGCGCCCGTTCACGCCCGCGGCGCTCGCCGAGGCGGGACGGGCGGGCAAGCCCGCGATCGTCGACTTCACCGCGAGCTGGTGCCTGCCCTGCCGCGAGAACGACCTGCGCACGTTCAGCAACGACGCCGTCGGCGCCGAGGCGTCGCGGTTCGTCATGCTGCGCGCCGACGTGAGCGAGATGAGCCGGGAGACGGAGGAATGGATGTCGCGCTACGACATCGTCGGCGTGCCGACGATTCTCTTCTACGGACCCGAGGGCCGCGAGCAGACGCGCGTCGTCGGCTTCGTCGAGCCGGCGCGGTTCCTGGCGTTGATGCGGGGACGGACGTGAGCGTGCCCGTCGTCGGCGGCACGCTGCTCCGGATGACCGCCGCCGGCGACACCATCCGTGCCGTCGCGGCGGTGACGACCGGGGTCGTCGAGGAGGCGCGCCGCCGGCACGGAACCTACCCGACGGCGACGGCGGCGCTCGGACGTACGCTCACCGCCGGTCTGCTCCTCGGCGCGACCATGAAGGACGAGGAGCGGCTGTCGATCGAGCTCGCCTGCGAGGGCCCGCTGAAGCGCGTGATGGTGACGACGACGGGCAAGAACCAGGTGCGCGGCTACGTCGGCCGTCCGGCGACGCACCTGCCGTCGAAGAACGGCAAGCTCGACGTCGCCGGTGCGGTCGGCGAGGGGCTTCTCTGCGTCATCCGCACCCAGCCGTGGAACAAGGAGCCGTATCGCAGCATCATGCGGATCGTCTCCGGCGAGATCGGCAAGGACATCGCCCACTATCTCCTCACGTCGGAGCAGATCCCGTCCGCGGTCGGGCTCGGGGTGTTCGTCAATCGCGACGGCGACGTCGGCGCCGCCGGCGGCTTCCTGGTCCAGCTGATGAGCGGCGGATCCGAGCACACGATCGGCCGGATCGAGGCGAACGTCGCGGCGCTGCCGCCGGTGACGACGCTGGTCCGCGACGGCGGCGGTCCGGGCGAGATCCTCGCCGCGGTGCTCGCGGGCCTCGACGCCGCGCCGGTCGCGGAAGCGCCGGTGAGCTTCGCCTGTCCGTGCGACCGCGGGCGGGTCTTCGGCGCGCTTCTTCTCCTCGGGCGCGCGGAGCTCGACGACATGATCGAGACCGACGGGCGGGCCGAGGTGACGTGCGAGTTCTGCGCCGAGCGCTACGTGATCGAGCGGGACGAGCTCGCGACCCTCGCCGCCGAGCCGGCGGGCTCGGCCTGAAGGGCCGCGGCCGCGTTGCGGTCGATCCACGCTGCGAGGAGCGGCAGACCGTCGAGCCCGGGCAGCGACTGGATCGTGGCGTCGACCCTGCGCGCCGCCGCGCGCCCGGCGCCGCCGCCGAAGAGGTGGCGCGCGAGAAAGCGGGTCTCGTCGTCGGGTTGCACGCCGGTTCCGACCGGGGCCCAGAAGCGCTCGACGAGGAAGCGCGTGGCGCGTGCGGTCCGTCGGCGCGCCAGCCGGTGCTCGGCTTGTCGGAAGTAGAAGAAGAAGTGGCGCGACTCGTCGCGCACGATCCGGGACAAGAGCTCGGTGAGCACCGGGTGGCGCGCGACCTCGATCAGGCGCCGGTACCCGGTGAGCGTCGTCAGCTCGTTGATCGCGCCCCACGTCATGTGCACCGCGACGAAATCCGGCCAGGCCCGCGCGATCCAGCTCGTCGCCCACGCCTCGAGCCGCTCGGGGAACGTCGTCCGCGAGCGCGCCCGCGTCACCGGCTCGACGCCCGCGGCGACGAGAAATCGCGCGAGCGCACGGCCGTGGAAGGTCTCCTCGTAGAGCCAGCAGGCGAGAAACGCGGCGACCTCGGGGTCGTCGATCGCGCGGGTGGAGAGCAGGGTCCGGAGATAGACGATGGTGTGGTTCTCGATGTCCTGCATGTAGCGGAGGCAGCGGAGCGACGCGTCGGACAACGGGTGCTCGCGCACCTCGGCCCACGGAAGGTCGGAGACGTCGAGCGCCTGGGAGCGGCTCAAGTAGGTCTCGAGGTCGAAGGCGTCCATCACCTCGACTACGATCCCGCCGGGCGGTTCGGATTCCACCGGCTGGTGGTCCCCGGAGCCATCCGGCGCCGACGCCGTGCACGTATCGGATACGTCCGTGAGGACGCCCCTCCCGGGCGCCGCACGGTCGCCGAGACTTCCGTTTCACGACGAAATGCGATTCAAGATGCCCGCTACGACGACCGCGACCGCCGCCGGCCGTCGCCAGCGCGCGTCATGCGCAGCGAGGAGAGAATGCCGCCGTCGACGACGCCGAGAACGGCCTGCTCGCCCGGGACGGACCATTGCCGGCCGACGTGAGCATCGAGGCCCGGTTGCTGGCGCGCATCGCGCAGCGTGAAGAGCGCGCGCTCGCCGACCTCTACGATCGGCTCTCGCCGCTCGCATACGGCTTGGCGCTCCGGATCGCCGGCGACCCGGACGCGGCTCAGGACGTCGTCCAGGAGGCGTTGCTGCGGATCTGGCGGGCGGCCGAGCAGTACGACGAGACGCGCGGAGCGCCGCGGCCGTGGCTCCTGCGTCTCGTGCGCAACGTCGCGATCGACCACGTGCGGGCGCGCGGCTCGCGCGGCCGCGCCGAGACGCGTAGCGCCGCCGCTCCCGCCGAGGACGAGGGCCCCGAGCGGCCCGAGGACCTCGTGATCCGCGCCGAGCGCGCCGACCGGCTGCGCGCCGCGCTCGAGACGCTGCCCCCGGAACAGCGGCGCGCGATCGAGATCGCGTATTTCGAAGGGCTGTCCCACAGCGAGATCGCGGTCCGCGAAGGCACGCCGCTCGGCACCGTGAAGACGCGGATCCGGGACGGCGTGATCAAGCTGCGTGTCGGGATCTTCGGAGAGACCCATGCGTGACGATCGCCTCATCGGCGTCGAAGATCAGGAGCTCGACGACGCGGCGCTCGTCGCGCTCGCCGAGGCGTACGCGACGCCCGCGCCGCCGCTCCTGCGCGAGCGCCTGCTCGGCGCGGCACGCCGCGACAGCGAGGTCGGGCGCGGCGCGCGCCTCCTCCACCGCTGGCGCTTGGTGGGCTCGATCGCCGCCGGCTTGGCGATCGCGTTCGGCGTTCTGCTGTCGCGCGAGGCCCGCATCGTGCGGCTGCGCACCGGCGAGATCGGCGCGCTCGCGCGGGCGAACGCCGAGCTTTCGAGCCGGGTCGAGGAGCAGGCGCGAGACGTCGCCGGCCTCCGCGAGGCGCTCGCGACGCAGGCGCAGGTCCTTCGCGTCGTCGGCGCGCCGCGGACGCTGACCGCCGCCCTCAATCCGAATCGAGGCGCGGCCGGCACCGGTCGGGTCGTCGTCGACGCCGGGTCGGGCGAGGCCGCGATCGTGCTCGCGGGGCTGCCGCCGGCCGGCGCCGACAAGGTGTACGAGCTGTGGGCGATCCGTGGCGACAATCCCCCGGAGCCCGCCGGCCTTCTCGCCGTTCCGGCCGAGCAGCAGGCGTTTGCGACGCGGCTCGCGACCGTTCCGCGCCCGCTGGAGGTGAGCGCCTTCGCCGTCTCGATCGAGCCGACCGGCGGCTCGGCGTCGCCGACCGGACCGATCGTGCTGCTGGGGCCGGTGAGCAGTTGACGAACGGCGTCGGCCGCGGCGTCCCGTCGGGAATTTCGTTGACAGTCGCCACGCTGCTCGTGGTAGACGCACGTCTCCCCCGACTCACATGGTGTCCAGCCGTCGGGTACCGCCGACCCCGAGGCGCGGCACCGCACGACGACGCCGGAATGCTCGGATGAAGGATCGATCGATGGACGAGAGACGACGCCTCCGCGCAATCGCACGAATGGTCAGCCTGGCCTTGCTCGTCCTCGCGACGACGGCAGTCGCGCCGGTGACGGGGTCGTTCGCGGCGACCATCGAGACCGACAAGGACGACTACGCGCCCGGCGAGACCGTCACGATCTTCGGATCCGGCTGGCAGCCGTTCGAGACGGTCGATCTCCTGCTCGAGGAGGAGCCCCACGTCTGCAACGACCGGGTGCTGGTCGCGGTCGCCGATGCGAACGGCGACGTCCTGAACGACGACCTGGTGCTCGAGTGGCACGATTTCCACGTCAGCTTCTTGCTGACGGCGACGGGACGGTCCTCGGGATTGACCGCGGAGACGACGTTCACCGACGGCCTCCTCGCCGACACCATCGACGCCATCGGCGACAGCATCACCCGCGCCTTCGACGCCGGGTCGTGCAACTACAGCGATCAGGTCGATCGCAACTGGTCGACCGGCGACAATCACGGCTCGACCCTCTGCGGCGCCGGCAGCGACGGCACGTTCAGCCACGCCGAGCGGCTCGAGTGCGCCAAGGGCGCGAACATCACCAACTTCAACGACGCCGCCAGCGGCGCCGACATGGTCAGCGATTTCCGCAACCAGGCGACGGCCGCGCGGACGAACCTCTCGAGCGGGCCGGCGCCGCGCTACGTGACCGTCTTCATGGGCCACAACGACGCCTGCACCAACACGACGAGCAAGACCGGGAACAGCTGTAGCGGCGACGACGATCCGAACAACTACTGCCGCAGCACGAACGCCGCCTTCGAGCGTGAGTTCCGCGCCGGCATGGATCAGCTGATCCAGGTGCCGAGCGCACGCGTCCTGGTGTCGGCGCTGGTGCGGATCTCCGAGCTCTGCAACTTCGGCTCGAAGTCGACCTGCGGCATCGGCTCGATCTTCGGGTCGTGCTCGAGCCTGTGGCAGAACCTGTCGATCTTCTTCGGGAGCGGCGTCTGCCGCTCGATGACGGACGACTGCTCGAACACCCGCCGCATCGACATGTACAACACGGTCGTCGGCTACAACGAGATCCTGGCGCGCGTCACCGCCGAGTACGCGGCGATTCCGGCCGGCGGCGCATCCGCGACCGGGGCGGTGAAGGCCGCCGACGTCGGCGTCCGCTACGTCGAGGCGCCCTTCTATTACAAGTTCGCCGCGAGCGAGGTGTCGTGTTGCGATTGCTTCCATCCCGACGACGTCGGGCAGTCGAAGCTCGCGGAAGGCACCTACGCCGGCATGCAGTGCACGCCGTCGACGCCGTGCTGCGGTCCGTCCACCGATCCGCTGGTGAACGCCACGTGCTCCAACAACGATACGACGAGCCTGTATCCCGGCGGCTTCTGGGCCGGGAATCCCTGCGGCAACGGCGTCGTCGATCCGGGCGAGAGCTGCGACCTCGGCGTCGCGAACGGCGCGCCCGGATCCTGCTGCCTCGGGAACTGCCAGCTCGTCGGGGCGGGCACGGTCTGTCGCGCGTCGACCGGCGGTTGCGACCCGGAAGAGACGTGCAACGGCACCAGCCCGACGTGTCCCGCCGACGCGATCTCGCCGGCGGGGACGACCTGCCGCGCGGCGGCGGGCGTCTGCGACGTCGCCGAGACCTGCGACGGCACGAGCAGCGCCTGTGCCGCGGACGCCAAGAGCACTGCCGAGTGCCGCGCGTCGACCGGTCCGTGCGACGTGCCCGAGGTGTGTGACGGCGTCGACGACACCTGTCCGACCAACGTCTTCCGTCCGAGCACGTTCGCGTGTCGCGCCTCCGCCGGCGTCTGCGATCCCGCCGAGAACTGCACCGGCATCAGCGCCCTCTGTCCCGCCGACGCGAAGAGCACCGGAGTCTGCCGCGCGGCGGCGGGAACCTGCGACGTCGCCGAGAGCTGCGACGGCGTCGGTGCCGACTGTCCGCCGGATACGCTGCGCGCGGCGGGCTTCACCTGCCGTGCGTCGGGCGGCGCCTGCGACCCCGCGGAGACGTGCAGCGGCGTGAGCCCGAGCTGCCCCGCCGACGTGCTCGCCCCGAGCGGGACGGTCTGCCGCGCCGCCGCCGGCGTGTGCGACGTCGCCGAGACGTGCAGCGGCGCGTCGGCGGGATGTCCCGCCGACGCGAAGAGCACGGCGACGTGCCGCGCCGCGGCCGGCCCGTGCGACGTCGCCGAGAGCTGCGACGGCGTCGGCAACGACTGCCCCGCCGATCAATTCGCGCCGACGACGGTGACCTGCCGCGCCGCCGCCGGCGTGTGCGACGTCGCCGAGACCTGCACCGGAACGGGCGCCGCGTGTCCCGCGGACGCCAAGAGCACCGCGGTCTGCCGCGCCGCGGTCGGCGCGTGCGACGTCGCCGAGAGCTGCGACGGCGTCGGCGACGCGTGCCCGGCCGACGTGATCGAGCCCGGCGGGACGACGTGTCGTCCCGCCGCCAGCGTCTGCGACGTCGCGGAGACCTGCGACGGCGCGAGCGGCGCGTGCCCGGTGGACGTGGTCGCGCCCGCGAGCGTCGAGTGCCGCGCCGCCGCCGGTGCATGCGACGTCGCCGAGACCTGCGACGGCGTGAGCAACGCGTGCCCGGCCGACGCCCTGCGACCGTCGACGTTCGAGTGTCGCGCCGCGGCCGGCGACTGTGACGTCGCCGAGCATTGCACGGGGACCGACGCCGCGTGTCCCGCCGACGCCGTGCAGCCCGACGGCACGAGCTGCGACGACGGCGCCGCCTGCACCACGCCGGACGTGTGCGTCGGCGGCCAGTGCCAGGGGAACGCGCTCATCTGTGGCGACGGCCAGGTCGAGGGCGGCTGCGGCGAGGAATGCGACGACGGCAATCTCGTCGACGGCGACGGCTGCTCGTCGGACTGCCACCTGGAGAGCACGCCGGGATGCGGCGCCGCGCCCGCGAGCGGCTGCCGCCGTTCGATTCAGCCCGGCAAGTCGTCGCTGCTCGTCAAGGACAAGCCGCTCGACACCGGCGACCTCCTCACCTGGAAGTGGACGAAAGGGGCGGTCACCCCGCAAGCGGATTTCGGCACGCCGACGACCTCGACGGGGTACCAGCTCTGCATCTACGACGGCGGCGCCAACTTGGTCTCGAGCTCGGCGATACCCGCCGCCGGCGTCTGCGCCGGCAAGGCGTGCTGGACCGGCAACGTCTCCGGGTTCAAGTACGCCGACAAGGAAGGAACCCCCGACGGGGTCACGAAGCTCGTCTTGAAGCAGGGACTCGCTCCGGGCAAGGCGAAGATCATGTTGAAGGGAAGGGGCGCCAACTTGAACTTGCCGGCGCTGCCGCTCGCGGAGCCGGTCACGGTGCAGCTCCGGAACGGCGACGGCGTCTGCTGGGAAGCGGTCTACAGCGCGCCGCCGAACAAGAACGACCCGACGCAGTTCAAGGACAAGTCCGATTGAGGCACGCGGCCGGCCTCATCGCCGGCCGTCGCGTGCCGGTAGTCTCTCGAGCGCGTCCAGCACCGACGCGGCCTTCCGCCGCAGCTCGATCGAGCGCGCGCGCGACGCCAACGCCGCCATCAGCTCGGCGGCGCCGTCGGCGCTGATCCCCTGGAGCATCGTCGCGAGCGTCGCATCCGCGACCGGCGTGAGGGTCGAGAGGTAGGCGGCCTCGACCTCGGGATCGGCGCGGAAGGTCGCGAGCAACGCGTCCCGCGCGGCGGCGCGGACGGCGGGATCGCGCTCGCTGATCGCGGCGTGCAGGAGCGTCCCGGTCGCCGGTCGGTCGGTCCCGAGCGCCCGCGCCAGTGCGCCGGAGACGTGAACCGGCCGCCGCAGGATCGCCGCTTGCCGCTCCGCCTCGGCGAGGGCGCCGCTCGGCGTCGACGAGAGCGCCGGCGCCGCCGACACCGACGCCAGCGGCGCCGCCGGGCCGGCGGCGAGCAGGTCGATCGCACGCAGAACGCCGTCGCTGCCGTAGGTCAGCATGAAGCTCTGCCCGCCGAGGACCGCCGCGAGCGCGTCGCTCAACGCCGCGTCGTCGACATCGACGGTGACGTCGACGTTGCGCGGGGTGCCGCGGATCGCCGCGCCGGTCTCGGCGGCGATGCGGTCGAGGACGTGACCGGCCGGCACTCCCGCCGCGTGCACCGTCAGACGCCCGTGGTCGTAGCGGACGAGCGGCCCGGCGGCGGCACGGTCGGCGGCCGTCGATCCGGCGCGCGGCGTCGCGGCGGCAGCCGCGGGCGCTCCGCCGGCGCGGGCCGCGGCCGGCGGAGCCGTCACCGCGGCCGACGACCGCGCGGGCGCGCCGGCGACCAGCGCCGCGACCGGCAAGGCCGCGAGCAGCAGCCGGATTCCCCGGTTCGGCCCGTGCCCGCCGCGCCGGCGCCCCTTGCACGTCGTTTTCCATAGCGATAGCCAGAAGACTACGGATATCGAAGTCACGACCGCCGCGCGATCCGAGGAGGTCCAATGAACGTCCCGCGCATCCCGCCCCTGTCGCCGCCGTACGAGCCCGGCGTCGCCGCCGAGCTGGCGGCGATGATGCCGCCCGGCATGGAGCCGCTCAAGCTCTTCCGCACCCTGGCGCACAACCCACGTGTCCTTCACAAGTTCCATCTCGGCAACCTGCTCGACCGCGGCGCCATCGACCGCCGTGACCGCGAGCTGGTGATCTTGCGCACCTGCGCGTGCTGCGGGTCCGAGTACGAGTGGGGCGTGCACGCGACCGCGTTCGCCGCCCGGGTCGGCCTTTCGCCGGAGGCGGTCGCCGCGACCGTGCACGGCGGCGCCGACGATCCGGCGTGGTCGGCCTCGGATGCGCTCGCGATTCGTCTCGCCGACGAGCTGCACGACACGGCGACGATCTCGCCGGCGCTGTGGGAAGCGCTGGCGGCGCACTGGAACGCGGCGCAGCTGATCGAGCTCCTCGTCGTCGCCGGCTTCTACCACACGGTCTCCTACGTCACGAACGCGCTCGCGATCGAGCTCGAGGCGATGGCCGCGCGGTTTCCGTAGCGGCCGCCGTCGATGCACGCGAGGTCGCCGCGCGAGGCCCGGCGCCGACGACCGGCGAGCCGCGACCGGCGGACACCGCCCCCGAGCGCGGGGCGGTGCGACCGTCAGTCCGACGGAATCGCCGCCGGCGTCGTCGTCCCGGGCTCGATGCCGGCGAGCTCGTCCTTGTAGGCGCGATCGAGGAGGACGCGTACGGCGTCGGCGATCGGCCGGCCCTCGTGCAACACCGCGTAGACGTTCTCGGTGATCGGCATCTCGACGCCGATCTTGCGCGCGAGCGCGTACGCCGCCGCGGCGGTGTAGAAACCCTCCGCGACCGACCGCTGCGTCGCGAGGTACGCCTGCGGGTCGATGCCGGCGGCGATCTGCTTGCCGAGCGTGCGGTTGCGGGAGAGGTCGCCGGTGCAGGTGAGCACCAGATCGCCGACGCCGGCCATGCCGAGGAACGTCAGCGCGTTGGCGCCGAGCGCGACGCCGAGGCGGGTGGTCTCCGCGAGGCCGCGCGTGATGAGCGCCGCGCGCGCGTTGGTGCCGAAGCCGAGACCGTCGCAGGCGCCGGTCGCCACCGCCATGACGTTCTTCACGGCGCCGCCGACCTGAACGCCGATCGGATCGGCGCTGGTATACGTCCGGAAGAGCGGCGCGTGCAGCAGCGGTTGCAGCTTGCGCGCCGCCGTCATCGCCCGCGACGCGACGACGACGTCGGTGGGCAAGCCGCGCGCGACCTCGCGCGCGAAGCTCGGACCGGAGAGGAACGCCAGGCGCTCGGGGCCGACGTCCGGCATCGCCTCGGCGAGCACCTCCGACATGAGCGTCAGCGAGTGCTCCTCGATCCCCTTGGTCGCGACGACGACGAGGGCGTCGCGCGCGACGGCGCCGGCGATCGAGGTCGCGACCCGCCGCAGATGCTGCGACGGCGGCACCAGCAGCACGACCGCGGCGCCGTCGACGACGGCCGCGATGTCCGCCGACGCGGTGATCGTCTCGGGCACGGTCATGTCGGGGAGGTAGACGGTGTTGCTGTGCCGCCGGGTGATCTCGTCGGCGACCTCGGGCTCGAGCGCCCACAGGCGCACGTCGTGCCCGAGCCGCGCCGCGTGCGCGGCGAGCGCCGTGCCCCATGCGCCGGCACCGATGACTGCGAACCTCGCCATGGTCGTCCCCCGTGACGGAAGTGGCACGCGCGTGGTGGGCGTGCGCAGAGACCCATACACAGGATCGCGTGAGGCGTCATGGGGCGGCGCGCTGCCGCCCGATGCGCTACTCGTCCTCCGCCGGGTCGGGGCCGTTCGGGTCCGAGTCGATCGGCCAGTTCGGCCGGAGCTCGCGCAGGCGCGCGGCCATCTGCGCGATCCGCGTCGCGTACTGCGGGTCGGAGGCGACGTTCTGGAGCTCGTACGGATCGGCGAGGAGGTCGTAGAGCTCGAGCTCGAAGGCGGTGTTGGAATCGCCCGGCGTGACCGGGATCTCGGTGTACTTCCACTGCGACTCGCGTACCGTCGCCCACGGGTGGCTGGCCGGCCATCCCTCGGTCAAGAAATCGGTCCGCCAGCCCACCGCGGTGCCGTCGAGGACGCGCACCAAGCTCTTGCCGTCCGTGCTGACCGGGACGCCGATGCCGGCGAGCTCGGCGAAGGTCGGCGCGAGGTCGATGTTGAGCGCGAACCGCGACTCGGTCCGAGGCAGCGGCACGAGCTTCGGATAGCGGACGAACATCGGGGAGCGGATCGCCTCCTCGTACGGTTTGTTCTTCGCACGGAACCGGTGCTCGCCCCAGAACCAGCCGTTGTCCGAGAAGAAGACGACGAGCGTGTCGTCCTCGACGCCGAGATCGCGCAAGGTCTGCAAGATGCCGGTGATGCCGTAGGTGGTGCTGCCGCCGATCGCCTCGTCGACCGCCTGCAGCATCTCGAGCTGGTCGATGCGCACCTGGTCGAGATCGTCCTGCTCCGCCTGCGTCATCGGCGCCGTGTTCTGCACCCACGTCGGCTTGTCGGAGACGTCGGCCTCGTTGTAGCTCGGCGGCCGCCACGGCGGCAGGTCTTGGAAGAGGCCGTCGTGGCGCGGCGCCGGCGTCTGCGGCAGGTGCGGCGCCTTGAACGCGAGGTAGAGGAAGAACCGCTGATTCGCCTGCACCGCGCTCGTGATGAAGGCCTTCGCCTTCTCGCGGAGCACGTCGGTCGAGTAGTCCTCGGACGCGGAGTCGTAGTGAACGGACTGGTAGCCGCCCGTCCCGTCCGGCTCGACGATGTCGTAGTCGAAGTACTTGACCTGCTCCATGCCGCGCCAATCGGTCCACCCGGGCGGGACGTACGGCGGCTCCGTCATCGCGTCCCAGAGCCCGGCGTAGCCGTTCAGGTACTTGCCGATCAGGCTCGTGCGGTAGCCGGCGGCGTCGAGCCACGTCGCGATGGTCGAGCTGTCGTCGAAGTCGTCGGCGCCGCCGTTGTTGCCGCCGTTCTTGTAGACGCCGGTGCGGTGCGAGTACTGGCCCGAGAGGATGCTCGATCGGCTCGGACAGCAGAGCGGCGTGGTCATGAACGCGTCGGTGAGCTCCGCGCCTTGGTCGGCGATCTCCGCGCGGGTGCGCGGCATGATCGCGGCGCCGCCGGGACCGTGGGTGCCGTCGGTCGTGTCCCAGCGCTGGTCGTCGGTGAGGATGAAGAGGATGTTCGGCCGGAGCGGCTGCGGATTCGGCCCGTAGCGGTCGACCCAGACGCCGAGCAAGGTCGCGAGGCAGTCGCGGAGCGCGGCGCCGTCGACGGTCTCGCCGGCGTCGCCGACCGCGCCGGCGCACTGCGGCCCGACGGCCGGCACCACGACCCCGCTCACGTCCGCCGCGATGACCACGTCGCATTGCTCCGGCAGCTTGTCGAGCCGCCGGCGCGCGTGCTCCTCGGCGTCGTCGGCCGGCTTGCCGTTGATCAGGTCCTTGAGCTTCGTCGCGACGTAGCTCGCGACCGCGCGCCCGATCTTCTTCTGGCAGCCGAGCTGATCGCGCAGCAGCGAGTGGTCGACCGCCGAGCTCGCGGGATCGTTCGGTCCGTACGCGAGCGCGACCGCGTCGCCGACGAGAGTCCCGGCGCACGCCGGCGGGTCGCTCGTCCGGCACTCGGTTTCGGGGCCGCGACGCAGGATCTTGTCGTTGCAGCGCGTCGCCTTGGTGATGCTGCGCTTCACCGCGGTCGCTTCGTCTCGCGTCGTGCACTGCGCTCGCGCCGTCGCCGTCACGGCGACCAGCGCGCCAGTCGTGAGCACCACGATTGCGGCGACTTTCATGGCTGCCTCCTGGAGGGAATGGGTCATCTCGGTGCTACGCCTGCCGTTTCGCGGAGGCAACCGTCGCGCCTCGAAGACGCGCGGCGTCGCGCGGCACATGCGCGGGCCCTACTCGCCCACGCCTCCGGTCTACTCTTTTCCTGCGATTTCACCCCAGTTTCGTCGTCATCCGTCACGCCCTTCGGTGTTGAGCGGACCGCGCGCGCCGCGGCATGTCTGGGGGACATCACGATGTCCAAGGAGCCCCCATGCGTATAGCGAGAATTCGAGGATCCATCGTCGGCGCGATTGCGATCGCGCTAGCCACCACGGCGCCGCTCGTGCGGCCGACCACCGCCGCCGCGCAGCCGATCCTCGTCGCACGCGACGTCGAGCCGGTCGTCGTCTCCGGCGCCCAGGTCCCGGCGTGGTCCGGACCGCAGCGACGGTCGTCTGCCAGCCGTATCCGTCGGGGGCGCTCATCGGCAGCCGCGACGCCCACAACGGCATCGACGTCGTGCCGCCCGCCCTCGGCGTGCCGGTGGACGAGATCGCCGCGTATCGCTGGGACGGCTCGCAGTGGGTCGAGATCCCGGTGCAGGTCGACCAGATGTACTACTACTGCCTCTCGAACCCGAACTCCGATTTCGGCGTCTACTCCGGCACCGACAAAGAGCTCACCTACGCCTGGGACACCGAGTCGTGGAAGAAGATCGGCGGCGTCTGCGACGCGGAGTACGGGCCCGGTCTCTCCGCCGAGCCCGACCCGGTGCCGACGCTCGACAACGACGACGAGATCGTCTTCATGGCGAGCGACGCCGGCGACCAGGCGCCGCTCGGCGCGCTGCCGCCGCCCGGCACCGAGCAGCATGCAGGCGCTCGACGATCATCGATCCGCTGAACGCCGCGAACGTCAGCTTCGTGTACCTGGTGCGGAAGCCCGGCGGGTCGTCGTTCACCGCCGCGAACGGCTACGTCGCGTACGCGCGCGACGGCGACGCCGACCAGTGGATCGACCGCTTCAGCTTCGACGCCTTCGACACCGAGAAGCTCGGCTCGAGCAACACCGGCTACGGCCCCAACCTGAGCGGCACCGTCTGCGACCCGCCGCTGAACACGCCGCGCGCCTCGACCGACCGCTTTCCGCGCGACGGCGTCACCGTCTCGACCGCCGCCTACCAGTGGCGCGCGACCGGCCGCTGGATGGTGCGCGACCTCCACGTGGCGAAGCCCGGCCAGCCCGGCGTCTACGGTCCCGACCTGATCGACCGCTGGAAGGGGCGCGCGTTTCAGCAGAGCCCGGACTCGACGATCTCGCTCGTCGGCTTCGAGGACGAGCAGGTGAACTGGGAGGCGAACTCGTCGCTGCTCGGCGAGCGCAGGGGACCGGTGCGGGCGATCCGCGAGACCTGGGGCGCCGACTCCGGCACCAACGTCACCAAGACCGAGGCCTTCTATCGCGACGAGGTCACCTACCGGTACCACGTCCGCGTCCACCCGATTCCGCCCGACGGCCTCTACACGTCGTGGGACTACAACCACGGCATCGCCGCCAAGTACTACAACGTCCTGAAGCCCGACGGCGTCGACATCGACGGCATCAACGACGACGCCGGCAACATCGATTCCGTCAGCAACTTCCCGGCGTTCTTCGACATCCCCGACCCCACCTTCAACCTGCCGTCGGCGATCCTCAACTGGGAGGAGGTCTCGGGCGCGAGCGACTTCGGCTCGCTCGTCTACATCATCGAGCTGAAGGGCCCGACGACGTTCACCAACCCCGCCGTGGTGCCGTACTACCGCGACGACAAGTGCCTCGACGACGGCACCGGCGACGACCCCGTGCACCGGCCGTGGCCCGGCGAGGCGAGCACCGACCAGCGCGTCAAGGACGGCTACTCCGCGGCCGCGGGCGGCGTCCCGTACGACCAGCTCACCTGCGATCAGAAGCAGGGCGCGTGGGGCGCGCACGGCGTCCACTACTTCTTCACCCAGGACAGCGACAACCTCGCACAGCCCGAGACGCTCACCGAGATCGACTCGCAGCAGTGGCAGTTCACGGTGCCGACCGAGGAGCCGACGAACGTCGGCGACGCGTACGCATGGGTGGTGAAGGCGCCGCTCCGGGTCGCGACGTTGCCGATCGGCCTCATCCCGCTGCCGAGCGCGCCCGCGGCGAGCGACACCAGCGCCGCGACCGACCAGGACACGCCGGTCGACGTCGAGCTCACCGGCGCCGATCAGCAGACCTGCGACCTGACGTTCTCGATCGTGACGCCGCCGGCGCACGGGCAGCTCTCCGCGATCAGCGACGAGGCCTGCGCCCCGGGGACGCCGAACGTCGACAGCGCGAGCGTCACCTACACGCCCGACGGCGGCTACGCCGGCGACGACAGCTTCACCTACAAGGTGAACGACGGCACGCTCGATTCGAACACCGCGACCGTGCGCATCACCGTGCGGCCGAACGCGACGCCGATCCCGACCACGACCGCGACGCCGCAGCCGACGTCGACGCCGATCGCCACCGCGTCGAACGGCGCGACCGCGACCCAGACCATGGCGCCGACGGCGACCGCGACGCCGGCGCCGCCCGAGGGATGCGGCAGCACGACGCTCTGCGGCTCGGCGCCCGCGAACGGCTGCAAGGTGCCGGTGCAGCCGGGGAAGTCGTCGCTCTTCGTGAACGACAAGACGCCGGACAGCGGCGACCGGCTCACCTGGAAGTGGATCAAGGGCGCCGCGACCGCCAAGGCCGAGTTCGGCGATCCGCTGCACTCGACCGACTACGAGCTCTGCATCTACGACGGCTCCGACCGGCTCGTGTCGCGTGCCTGCGCGCCGCACGACAACCTGTGCGACGGCAAGCCGTGCTGGCGCGAGGTCGGCCGCGGCTTCAAGTACCGGAAGCGCGACGCGAACGGCGGGCTCAAGAACTCGCTCCAGCTCGTCCTCGGCGCCGGCGCCGACGGCAAGGGCAAGATCATCGTGAAGGGCAAGGGCGCGGCGTTCGCCATGCCGGGCCTGCCGCTGGGTCAGCCGGTCACCGTGCAGCTCGTGAACGGCGGCGGCGTGTGCTGGGAGACGACGCACTCCGCGCCGGCGCAGCGGAGCGACGGCCAGCAGTTCAAGGACAAGTCCGACTGACGACGGGGGAGGGCGCGCGGCGACGTCGAGAACCGTCGCCGCGCGCGCCGGGGCTCGCTCACGGCTCGGGGGGCGCGGCGCGTCCGGACGCCGGCGCCCGCAGCGCGCGGTGCGCTCAGCGCGACCGCAGGCGGTTCGTCCACCAGCGCAGCGCCGCCGCGCCCTTCGGGCGGCCGTGCGCGTGCCAGTGGTCGGGGATGTTGCGGCGGACGGCATCGACGTAGAAGTCGGCGAAGCGCTCGGCCGCCGCGCGCTCGAGCATCGCGGTCATGTGCGCGACGTCCGCCGCCGGCGGATCGGTGCCGTGCCGCCGCCAGACCACCATCGGCACGTCGCAGAGCTCGCAGTCCGCGACCCAGCAGATCGCGTCCTCGTGGTACCAGCGCGTCAGCCGCTCGGCCGCGCAGAGGTCGCACGCCATGCGGACGCTCTCGGACGTGAGGCGTACGTTGTCAACACGCCGACCGCGCAACGGCTCGCTGAACTAGGACAGGATCGCCGCGCGGGTGGTGGCTGAGCTCGGAGGCCAGCACCACCGCGAGGCGTCGGTGGGGGCCCAATTCGTCGGCCACCACCGAGGCGGCCGGCGGCTTGCATCCGTCGGCGGCGCGCCCGAGACTCGCGGGATGGACGCCGCCGTTCGGACGCGCGCGCTCGATGCCATCGACGCCGCCCATCGCGCCGACCCGTCGCATGGCGACGGCGATCCGGCAGAGCTCGAGTACGTCGGCGCGCGTCGGCCGCTGGGTGTCGCGGCTGGTCGCGGAGCCGAGCGATGCGCTCGTGCTCGCGGCGCGGGCGCAGCATCTCGAGCGCTGGGCGATTCCCCGCGACACCTTTCCGATCGACCGCGCCGGCTACTTCAAGTGGCGGAAGGCCGTCCAGCAGCGGCAGCGCGAGCGGGTCGTCGAGATCCTGCGGGACGCCGGTTGCGACGACGACCTCCCCGAGCGCGTCGGAACGCTGGTCGCGAAGGCGGCGGCGCGGGACGATCCCGAGGGCCAAGCCCTCGAGGACGCCGCCTGCCTGGTGTTCCTCGAGACCGAGCTCGCGCCGTTCGTCGCCGAGCACCGCGACTACACGCGCGAGAAGCTGGTCGACATCGTACGGAAGACCTGGGCCAAGATGAGTCCGGCCGCGCAGCAGCTCGCTCGCGACATCCCGCAGGCCCCGGCGCTCGCCGACGTCGTCGCCGAGGCGACGCGGTAGCGGCGGGTGGTCGGTCGGCTCTCGGGAGCTCGGCCGGCTACGCGGCCGCGCGCACGGCCTCGGCGACCGCGGGCTACGCGGCCTCGCGCACCTTCGTCGCGTGGCGCGCGATCGCATCGACGATGCGCGGCCAGGCGGCGCGCGGCAGGTCGTGTCCCATGCCCTCGATGACCAACAGCTCGGCGTCGGGGATCGCTTCGGCGGTGTCGTACGGCGCCGGCGATCGGGACCAACGGGTCGGAGTCGCCGTGGATCACCAGCGTCGGCGCCGTGATCTCGCGCGAGGCGATCCTTGCGATTTCCGGAGGCCAGGATCGCCGCCAGCTGCCGGGCGACGCCGTCGGGATGAAAGCCGCGATCGAAGCACCGGCCGGCGCGCTCGCGGATCCAGTCCTCGTCGAACGCGAAGCCGGGGCTGCCGATGACGCGCCACACCTGCACGGCGCGATCGATGTTGGCCTGGCGCGTGCCCGGCGCGCGGCGTGATCAGGACCTGCATCGCCGCCGGGGTCGCCTGCGGCAGCGCGGGATTGCCGGTCGTCGACATGATCGAGGTCAGCGTGAGAACGCGCGACGGGATGCCGGAACGCGAGCGTCTGCGCGATCATCCCGCCCATCGACGCGCCGACGACGTGCGCGCGGCCGATGTCGAGCGCTTCCATCAACCCGACGACGTCGTCCGCCATCTCGTTCAGCGTGTAAGGCGCCTCGACCGGCCGGCCGGCGACGAGCGCCTGCATCGCGGCGAAGATGTTCGGAACGCCGGCGTCGGCGAGGACCGTCGACCGGCCGACGTCGCGGTTGTCGAACCGGATGACGTAGAAGCCGCGCTGCGCGAGAGCGGAGCAGAACGCCTCGTCCCAGAGGAGCATCTGGGCACCGAGACCCATGATCAGCAGCACCGGCGGCGAGGACGGGTTGCCGCAGGTATCGTACTCGAGCTCGATGTCGTCGACGCGGGCGCGAGGCATCGCGGGAGTATCTCCGGGGCGCGGCGTCATCGTCAAGCGCCGACGACGCGGGCTGCGCGGCGCGGAACGATTGCGCGGTTCCCGTCTCGGGGCGCGGGCGCTATATGTTTCGCGATGCCGGTGCCGCCCTTCGGCTCGGCGCTGCGTGCGCGCGTCAGCGCGAACCTCGCGGCGCACGATCGGCTCGCGACGCCGATCGAAGACCGCCGCGCCGCGGCCGTCGCGCTGACGCTGGTGCGCGGCGACGACGGCGACGACGCCTGCTTTCTCCTGACCCGTCGCGCCCCGCGGCTTCGCGCCCACGCGGGACAATGGGCGCTCCCCGGCGGCCGCCTCGATCGCGGCGAGAGCGCCGCGGCGGCGGCGCTCCGCGAGCTGCGCGAGGAAGTCGGTCTCACCGTCGGCGACGACGACGTCCTCGGATATCTCGACGACTACGCGACGCGCTCGGGCTACGTGATCACGCCCGTCGTGGTGTGGGGCGGCGAGAGCGCGGCGCTCGCGCCGAACCCGATCGAGGTCGCCGCCGTCTATCGCGTGCCGCTCGCGATCCTCGAGGCTCCCGAGGTGCCGCGCGTCCACTACATCCCGGAGAGCGAGCGGCCGGTGATCGCGATCCCGATGATGGGGACGCACGTGCACGCGCCGACGGCCGCGATCGTCTATCAGCTGCGCGAGGTCGCGGTGCACGGGCGCGGCACGCGCGTCGCGCATTTCGAGCAACCCGTGTTCGCCTGGCGCTGAGGCGCGCCAGCACCGGGCCGCGCCGCTACGACGGCCGGACGGTGATGCCGCCGTCGACCGGGATCACGACGCCGGTCAGGTACGCGCCGGCGCGCGACGCGAGGTAGATCGCGACGCCGGCCATGTCGTCGGGCCGGCCGATGCGGCCGAGCGGGCAGCTGGCGCGAATCGCGTCGCCGAAGCGGTCGAGGGTCTCCGCCATCATCTTGCTCTCGAACGGTCCGGGTGCGACGGCGTTCACGGTGATATGCCGCGGCGCGAGCTGGATCGCGAGGACGCGGGTCAGGTGATGCACCGCGGCCTTGCTCGCCGAGTACGCATAGGTCTCGAGCAGCGGAACCTTCAGACCGTCGATCGAGCCGATGTTGATGACGCGCGCCGGGTCGTCCGCGCGCGCGGCCTTCTCGAGCAGCGGCAGCATCGCGCGGGTGAGATGGAAGATCGACTTGACGTTGAGGGCGAGCACCTTGTCCCAGGCGCCGTCCGGGTACTCGGCGAGCGGCGCGCCCCAGTTCGCGCCGGCGTTGTTGACCAGGATGTGAAGCGCGGGCTCACGCGCCGCGACCTCGTCCGCGAGCGCCCGCGCGCCGGCTTCGGTCCCGAGGTCGGCCGGCGCCGAGATGCACGTCCCGCTCTTCGAGAGCTCGGCGGCGACCCGGTCGCAAACGTCCTTCTTGCGGGACGAGATGTAGACCTTGGCGCCGGCCTCGACGAAGCCGCGCGCGATCATCAGCCCGATGCCGCGGGATCCGCCGGTGACGACGGCGGTCTTGCCTGTGATCGAGAAGAGGTCGCTCATGGAGGTCCTTTCCGCTCGTGGTGCGTGCGTCGCCGTCGCGGCGCGGACGGCGGATACCCGGGTGCTTCGGCACCGTCGACGGCCGTGCAGAGGCTGCGAGGCATCCCTCTTGCCACACCGCCGCGCCGGTATGAAGCAATCGGGGGTACTGGCTCAAGCACGCCGGCACCGCAATCGCTTCCGGATTGACCCGTCCGTGCGGGCGCGCTTAAGAGGAACGCCGACCCCTCCCCGATCATCCACCACGCGTCACGGCCAGCGGCGCCGCGCATGAGCTGCAAACGAAGACACGTCCCGATGCCTCGAATGGCGATGAGCGGAGCGGACATGCGGCGGCTCGTCTCCGCCGTCGTGGCGGCCGCCGGTCGGACGAGCACGGTCCACGCGCCCGCGCGCCGCGCGACTGCGGTCCGGACGAGCGCGGTCCGGGCGAACGCGGTCCAGGCGACCGCGGTGCGGGCGAGCGCGGTCCGGGCGACGGCGGTCGTGGCCACCGCGGTCCTGGCGGTCGCGATTCTGGCGATCGCGAGCGCGGCGCCCGCGCGCGTCGCCGCGGCGGTCATCGAAGGCACGGTCGAGCTGCCGAAACGCGAAGCGGTGCCGGTCGCAAAACCCCGCTATCCGGTGAGCGCCTCGTACGAGATCGGCGACCCTGATCCGCCGGCGGCGATCGTCTACCTCGAAGGAGAGTTTGGCGACGCCGGGCCGGCGGCGGGGGCGGACGTGGCGCAGCGGCAGTATCAGTTCACGCCCGGGCTCGTCGCGGTGCGCAAGGGCGCGACCGTCCGGTTCCCGAACCTCGACGACGAGTACCACAGCGTCTTCTCGTACTCGAAGACGAAGAGCTTCGACCTCGGCAGGTACCGCAAGGACGAGGCGCCCGCCGTCGTCACCTTCGACCGGCCCGGCGTGGTGAAGCTCTACTGCGAGATCCACGACCACATGCGCGGGACGATCCTCGTGCTCGACACGCCGTACTTCACCAAGACCGATGGGGACGGTCGCTACCGCCTCGAAGACCTTCCCGCCGGACGCTACGTGCTGAAGGCGTGGGTCGACGACGAGACCGTCTACGCGACGCCCGTCGAGCTCACGAGCGACGCGGTGTTGCGCGTCGACTTCGCGCCGTCACGCTAGGAGCGCGCGCGTGACCTTCCGCCTGAAGCTCCTGCTCGCGACGATGCTCGTCGTCGGCGGCGTGACGAGCGCGGCCTTGGTGGCGACGCAGCAGAACGTCGGCGCGAACTACACCCGGATCTTCCACGAGCGCTTCGAGGATCAGGTCCGTCTCCTCGACGCGCTTCAGGAGGCCCGTCTCGCGTCCGTGAAGACGCGCCTGCGCGCGCTCGCGCGCTCGCCGAGGTTGCTCGCCGTGCTCGAGGCCGAGGTCGGCGCGTCGCCCGCGGACGCTGGACACGTCGCGGCGCCGGTGCCTGATACCGCGCGCGTCTACCAGACCGTCAAGGACGTCCTCCTCGGCGTCCTCGCCGCCGAGCGCACGGCGGTCTTTCGCGTCGTCGACGCCGACGGCCGCATCGTGCCGCCCGATTTCGCCGCCGGCGACACCGCCGTCTCCGGCGAGCGCGGTCCCTGGGAGGAGGACGTCGCGCGGGTCGCGCGCGGTCTCACGGCCGCCGACCCGCAGCGCGTCGGCTACCTCGCCCTGGGGCCGCAAGGAGCAGCCGACGCGCCGGACGGCTCCGTCCTCCACGAGTTCGTGATCACCAAGGTGATCGACGGCGTCACCGGCCGCGACCGCGGCGCCCTCGTGATCGGCTTTCCGGTCGAGGAGTTCGGCGAGGCGACCGGCGTCGGCCCGACCGAGACGTGGAGCGGGATCTGGCATGCGGGGCGGCTCTACTCGCGGTCGATTCCGCTCGCGGAGCGGCGGCCGCTCGCCGAGGCGGTGGCGGACGTCACGGCGCCGCAGCCGCTTGCGAAAGCGGTCGCGCAGGCCGCGGCGCAGCAGCCGGCCGCCGAACGGGTGGCCCAGGTGGCGCGGCCGGCGAGCGGCGAGCGCGACGACCCGGCGACCACCGGGGACACGTTCACGTTCGACGTCGGCGGCGCGGCGCACGTCGTCTTCCACCAGGCGCTCTACCCGGAGGCGGGCTTCCCGCCGTCGTACTCGGTCGTCCTCTACTCGCTCGCCGAGCTCGAGCACCAGCAGCGAGCGTTGCGCCGGAGGATCCTCGCGTTCGGCGGCCTCGGTCTCCTCGTCGCGCTGGCGTTGAGCCTCGTGCTGGCGCATCGGCTCTCGGTTCCGATCCGCGAGCTCGCCGCCGCGAGCGGCGCGATCGGCGCGGGGAACCTGACGGCGCGGGTGCCGGTGCGCGGCTCCGACGAGACTGGCCGCCTCGCGGTGGCGTTCAACGCCATGGCCGAAGGGCTCGCGCTCAAGGAGCGGTACCGGAGCGTCCTCGACCTGGTCGCCGACAAGAGCGTCGCCCGCCGCCTGGTCGAGGGCGAGCTGGCGCTCGGCGGCGAGCTCCGCGAGGTGACGGTGCTCTTCTGCGACATCCGCGGCTTCACCGGGTTCACCGAGGAGATGACGCCGGCGGCGACGGTCGCGTTGCTGAACGAGCACATGGCGGCGCTCACACGCGTCGTGCACACCCACGGCGGCGTCATCGACAAGTTCGTCGGCGACGGCCTGATGGCGATCTTCGGCGCGCCGCAGCGGCAGGACGATCACGCGCTCGCCGCCGTCCACACCGCGTGGGAGATGCTCGCGGAGCGCGCGCGGCTGAACCAGTCGTCCGGACGGGAGCTCGCGATCGGCGTCGGGATCGCATCCGGGCCGGTCGTGGCGGGGTGCATCGGCGCCGCCGATCGGCTGAACTACACGGTCGTCGGCGGCGACGTGAATCTCGCGGCGCGGCTCTGCGACCAAGCGGGCCGCATGGAGATCCTGATCGCGGAGACGACGCGCGGCGAGCTGCCGCCGAGCGTCGGCGTCGGCGCCGTGCCGCCGCTCGTCCTCAAGGGCTTCAGCGCGCCGGTCGCCGCCTACAGGGTCACGGGCGTGGCGGCGCTGGCGACCGCGTCGTGACGGCGCGTCCGCTCGTGCCGGCGTCATCGAGCCGCGCCGGCGCCGATCGCGCGCCGTTCGGCCGCGACGTGGCGCGGGCCGAGGGCGTCGTCGCCGCCGCGTTGCTGGCCGTTCTCACGATCGCGGCCGGCGGCGCCGTTCCCGCCGCGGCGAGCGCCGAGCCGGCGCCCACGTCCGTCTCGACGAGCGCGACCGGGCAGTCGCTCTCGTGCGCGTCCGCGGCGGCCGCCGTGTCATCGAACGCCCGGGCAGCCGGCGCGGAGCTCGAACGGCTCGACCGCGCGCTCGCGTGGTCGTCGCCGGGCGGCGTCCTCCGCACCGAGCTCAGCGTCCTCTTCGATCTCGAGGCGTACTACGTCGACCAGCGTCCGCCCGGGCTCATCTTCGAGGGCCCGGCGTCGTTCGTGAACCCGCGGCTCTCGCTCTTCGTCGACACGCACGTCGGCCGGCATCTCTACAGCCTCGTGCAGGCGCGGATCGACCGCGGCTTCGATCCGCGCTCGCGGTCGAGCGGATCGGCGCGATTCGACGAGTACCTGCTGCGGTACACGCCGCGCGACGACGCCTCCGTGAACGTCCAGGCCGGAAAGTTCGCGACCCTCGTCGGCAACTGGGTGGCGCGCCACGACTCGTGGACCAATCCGTTCATCAACGCGCCGCTGCCGTACGAGAACGTCACGACGATCTCCGACGCCGCGGCGCCGGCCGGCCGCGACACGTTTCTCGAGCGGCGCGCGATCCCCGATAGCAAGTACCGGTGGCTGCCGGTCGTCTGGGGACCGAGCTACGCGAGCGGCCTCGCGGCGTTCGGCCGGCTCGGGCGATTCGATTACGGCGTCGAGGTCAAGAACGCGGCGCTCGCCTCACGGCCCGCAGTGTGGGACGCGAGGTCGCACGGCTGGCACGACCCGACCGTGAGCGGCCGGCTCGGCTGGCGCCCGACGGCCGCGTGGAACGTCGGCGTCTCCGCGAGCGGCGGGCCCTACTTTCGTCCGAAGGCGCGCGCGACGCTGCCCGCGGGCCGCGACCGCGACGATTTCCTGGAGGAGGTCGTCGCGGCGGACCTGAGCTACGCGTGGCGGCATTGGCAGCTCTGGGCCGAGCTCTTCCTGGCGCGCTTCGAGGTGCCGCGCGTCGGCGACGCGGACGTCGCGAGCTACTACGTCGAGAGCCGCTACCAGGTGGCGCCGCGTCTGTTCGCGGGGCTGCGCTGGAACCAGCAGCTCTTCGGGGACGTCGAGGACGCGTCCGGCCGTGAGCGCCCGTGGGATCGCGACATGTGGCGGGTCGACGGCGTCGTCGGCTATCGCTTCGACCGCCATCTCCAAGGGAAGCTGCAATACGGCTACAGCCACCAGCTCGGCCGGCGGCAGCAAGGCGAGCAGCTCGTCGCGGCGCAGCTGACGGTCAAGTTCTAGCCGCGCGTGTAGCTGGGGAGGAGCGCGCGCGGGCGCGCGTGTAGTTGGGGAAGAGCGCGCGCGGCCGCGCGTGTGGCTGGGGAGGACGCGCGCGCCGGCGCGCGCTGATGGCGGCGCGGCGTCCGGCAGCGCGGCGGCGACCTCGAGGCTCGACGGTCACGGCTCGAGGACGATCTTCCCCGTCGTCTTCCTTCCCTCGAGCGCGCGGTGCGCCTCGGCGGCCTCGGCGAGTGGGAAGACGTGCGCGACGCGCAGGCGGAGCTTGCCGTCGCGGACCCAGCCGAGGACGTCGGTCGCGCGCGCGACCAGCTCGTCGCGGCTCGCGATGTACGCGTTCAGGCTCGGGCGCGTCACGTAGAGCGAGCCTTTGAGGTTCAGGATCGAGAGGTCGACCGGCGGCACCGGGCCGCTCGACTGGCCGAAGAGGACCATGACGCTGCGGGGCCGAAGACAGTCCAGGCTCTTCGCGAAGGTCGTGACGCCGACGCCGTCGTAGACGACGTGGACGCCGGTGCCGCCGGTGATGCGGCGGACCTCGTCGGCGAAGTCCTGCCGGGTGTAGACGATCGTGTGGTCGGCGCCGGCGTCGCGCGCGAGCGCCGCCTTCGCGTCCGTCGAGACGGTGCCGATGACGGTCGCGCCCCGCATCTTGGCGATCTGGCAGAGCAGCAGGCCGACGCCGCCGGCCGCGGCGTGCACGAGGCAGGTCTCGCCCTGCTTCAGCGGATACGTCGACGACGCGAGGTAGTGCGCCGTCATGCCTTGCAGCATCGACGCGGCGCCGTCGCGGAAGCCGAGGCCGTCGGGCAAGCGGACGAGGCGCTCGGCGGGGGCGACCACGCGCGCGGCGTAGGATCCCGGGACGTTCGTGTAGGCGACGCGGTCGCCGACGGCGACGCTCGGTGACGCCGGCGCCCGAGGGCGACGACCGTGCCGGCGCCTTCGAGGCCGAGCGATCCGGGGATCGGATACGGGTAGAGGCCGGTCCGGAAGTAGACGTCGATGTAGTTGACGCCCGCGGCGCCGAGCTCGACGAGCGCCTCGCCGGCGGCGGGCGTGGGGTCCGGGACGTCCTCGAGCTTCAGGACCTCCGGGCCGCCGGTCGCGTGGATGCGAATGGCCTTCATGGCAGCGTTTCGTAGCACGGCGGCCGCCATGTACGGCTCGACGGGTGATCGCCATGCCCGGCGCCGCGACGTTTCACCGGTGGGCGGAGACGGCGGACGCGATCCGCGCGACGACGAAGCGTCTCGAGAAGGGCGCCATCCTGGTCGAGTACTTGCGCGGCCTCGACGACGAGTCGCTGGCGATCGCGGCGCGGTTCTTCTCGGGCATCCGCTTCCCGCGCCACGACGCGCGCACGACGCAGGTCGGGCCGTCGATCATCTTCGATGCCTTCGTGGCGGTCACCGGCGCGGCCGGCGCGGCGCTGGGCGAGCGCTACGTCGCCCACGGCGACGCCGGCGATCTCGCGGGCGAGCTCTTTGCCGGGCGCCCGCCGAGCGGCCTCTCCTTGATCGAGGCCGAGGCCCTGTTCGCGCGGCTCTCGACCGCGAAAGGGACGATCGCGCGGCGTGCGCTCGTCCGCGAGCTCTACGGACGGCTCGGGGCGGCGGAGGCGCGGTTCATGACGAAGCTCCTCGGCGGCGAGCTGCGGATCGGCCTCAAGGAGGCGCAGGTCGAGGAAGCGGTCGCGGCGGCGTTCGGCCAGCCGCTCGCGCTCGTCCGGCGCGCGAACCTGCTGCGCGGCGACGTCGGCGAGGTCGCGCAGTACGCCCGGCGGGGGACGCTCGCCGCGGCCGAGCTCGCGCTCTTCCACCCGATCGGCTTCATGCTGGCGCAGCCGCTGCCGACTGCGACCGACATCGTCGCGACGCTGCCGGCGCCCTTCGCCGTCGAGCACAAGTACGACGGCATCCGCGCGCAGGCTCACGTCGCGTCCGGCAAGGTTGCGCTCTTCTCGCGCACGCTCGACGACATCACGGCGGGATATCCCGGAGGTCGTCGGCGCCCTCGCCTCGCTGGCGGACGGCGTCGTCTTCGACGGCGAGCTCCTCGCCTACGACCCCGGCGCGCCGGAGCGCGCGCTGCCGTTCCGAGCGCTTCAGCAGCGCCTCGGCCGGCGGCAGCCGGGGGCCGCGCTCCTCGAGGCCGTGCCGGTCACGCTCGTCGTGTACGACGTCCTCGCCGCGGACGGCGCGCTCGTCGTCGACGAGCCCTACCGCGCGCGCCGCCGGCGTCTCGAGGAGATCGCGTGGCCGTCGCGCGGCGCACGGCTCGCGCCGATGCGGCTCGTCTCGACCGCCGACGAGGTCGAGGCCGCGTTCGTCGAGGCGCGCGCGGCGGGCAACGAGGGGCTGATCGCGAAGGACCCGGGGGCCGCGTATGCGCCCGGGCGTCGCGGCAGGACGTGGATCAAGCTCAAACGTCCGATCGCGACGCTCGACGTCGTCGTCACGGCCGCCGAGCGCGGCCACGGGAAGCGCCACCGCGTGCTCTCCGACTACACGTTCGCGGTGCGCGCATCGCAGGGCGATCCGACGCTGCTCAACGTCGGCAAGGCGTACAACGGCCTCACCGACGCCGAGATCGCCGCGCTGACCGCGCGCTTCGAAGCCCTCACCGTCGAGCGGCACGGCGGCTATCACGTCGTCCGTCCCGAGGTCGTCCTCGAGGTGACGTTCGACGTCGTGCAGCCGTCGGAGCGTCATGCCGCCGGTTACGCGCTGCGGTTTCCGCGCATCCTGCGAATTCGCGACGACAAGCCCGTGGCGGAGATCGACACGCTCGACCGCGTCCGCGAGCTCGCGGGCGAGAACGGGGCGAGCGGGATGAAACTCCACGGGGATCCGCGGCATCGAAGGCGGCAGCGTCGGTCGAGCGGCAGCGATCGATGCGACCCGGAGGATCAGGCGACGTGAACGCGAGCGAGATCGAGTCGAACGGGGCATCGCCGGCGGGCGGCCGTCGCGCCCTGACGTGCCCCGCTTGCGGCGGCGAGAACCCGCACGACGCGGTCTTCTGCGGGAATCCCGCCTGCCACAAAGCGCTCGGCGAGTTCCGGTACGTGCGTGAAGAGCTCTCGCGGAAGGCGCGATGGCACGAGATCGTGGCGGATCGTGTGACGACCTTCGTCGGGAAGCCGCATTTTCTGGTCGTGCACGGCTTCTGGTTCCTTGCCTGGGTTGCGGTCAATACCGGTGTGATCGCGCTGTGGCACGAGTTCGACGAGTATCCCTTCGGTCTGCTCGGCATCATTCTGTCGATCGAGGCGATCTTCATCACCGGGTTCCTGCTGATCAGTCAGAACCGCCAGAGCGCGCACGCCGACGAGCGCGCCGAGCTCGACTACGAGGTGAACGTCCGCACGTATCGCCGCCTCGGCGAGATCGACGCGATGCTGCGCGACGTGGGTGCTCGGCTCGAGCGTCTCGAAGCCTCCGCCGGCCGGATGTCGCCGGGCTGAGCGGGTCGGCGTTGCGACGCCCGAGGTGGGGTCGCCGCGCCTGAGCGGTTCGGACGCGGCGCGCGCCGCCAACCGTCTGACTCCGGATCGCCGGCCCAGCGGGAGGCGGCCAAGCCGTGCGCCTGACTGCCCGCGGCCCCCGTAAGTAATGAAACGGTGTACCGAATGGTGGGGAGCGGCTGCTATGCTCCGCAACATGTTGCCGGGTCGCTCTCACCACCCGATCCTCGTCGTCGAGGACGACACCGACATCCGCGACGCCATGGCGAAGATCCTCGAAAAGAACGGTTTCACGGTGATCGGCGCGTGTGACGGCGAGGACGCGCTCGAGAAATTGCGCGCCGGCGCCCGTCCCTGCCTGATCCTTCTCGACATCTACATGCCTCGTAAAGACGGGTGGGAGTTTCGCGCGGAGCAGGTACAGGACCCCGACTTGTCGGGGATACCGACGATCGCGTACTCGGCGGATGATTCGATCGAGGACCGTGCGCTTGCGTTGGGACTGCCGTTCTTCAGAAAGCCCGCCGTGCTCGATCGCGTCGTCAACATCGTCAAGCGCTACTGCTAGGTCGCCCTGCCGCCGCGCCGGTGCGTCGCCGCGGCGACACGACACCGTAGGGACATGCTTGCCCACGCCTGGTCGACTCACACCCGCTCGTACGTGCCGTCCGGCGCGGCCGACCGTCGTGATCCCGTGCGGCGTCGTGCGGTGATTCCCGTGTCTGAATGGGCATACGATCGCGTCCGTCGCGTCGTCCGCGATCGCGGCGGCCGAGCGATCGCACGTCTCGCCGAGAAAAACGTCGGCGCCGACGCCAACGGCGCGGCGCGGGTCGGTGCGCTGCTCGCGGCGGCGCCCGATTTGCGGCAAGCGCTGCAAGCGCTCGTCGATGCGCTGACGAACGCGCAACCCAGCGACAAGCTCACGGATCAGATCCTGGTCGTCGAGGCGATCGCGCGAGCCGGCCGCGCGCTGATGAAGGCAGAACGCGGCGGCTGACGCGCGTGGCAGGACTCGGTGACGTGAGTCGGTGGCAGGGTCGGAGATCCTGGGCACGCGGACGGTCCCGTGGCGCGCTCGGCGTCGGCCGGCGAAGCGCACGCAGGCCGGCGGCAGCGGCCGCGCTCGTCGCGCTGGTCGTCGTCATGCCGGCCGCGCGGCCCTCGGAAGCGGCGGCGGCGGATGCGACCGCCGGAAGCACCAACCCGGTGCCGACCGCGCCGCTCGCAGCGGAACGAAGCGCGCGGGGACCTCACCGCGGCGCCGCCGAGAACGGCGGCGTTCCCGCGACGCCGGCAGGCCCGACGCGCCCGCCCGAGACGTTGACGGTGTTTGCCGCGGCGTCGTTGACCGACGCGTTTCGCGCGCTCGCTCGTGGATTCGAGCAGACCGAGCCGCATCTTCACGTCGAGCTCGACGTCGCCGGCTCGCCCGCGCTCGTCAGGCAAATCCTCGAAGGCGCCCCCGGCGACGTCTTCGCCGCGGCCGACGAGGTGAGCATGGATGCGGTACGCGAGCACGGCCGCGTCCTCGGCGAGCCGGTGGTCTTCGCGCGGAACTCGCTCACGATCGCCGTCGAGCAGGCAAACCCGAGACGGATCACGGGGCTGGCCGATCTGTTGCGACCCGACGTCACCGTCGCCCTCTGCGCGCCGACCGTGCCGGCCGGGCGCTATGCGCGCGAGGCGCTCCGCCGTGCCGGGCTCGCGGTGCCGGAGGCCAGCCAAGAGATCGACGTCAGGGCGGCGTTGACGAAGGTGGAGCTCGGCGAGGCTGATGCCGCGGTCGTCTATGTGACTGACGTTCGTGCGCGCGCGGATCGTGTCGCCGCCGTCCCGATTGCGGCGGAGCAAAACGTCGTCGCGCGCTATCCGATCGCGCGCCTGACGGAGGCGAACAATGCGGCAGGCGCCGCCCGGTTCACCGCGTATGTCCTCTCGGCCGACGGGCAGCGCGCGCTCGCCGCCTCGGGCTTCCTGCCGCCCTGAAGAGCGCGTCGCCCGTGGGTCCCGCGCGGTCGCGGTTCACGTCGTCACGTAGCGATCGCCGATGAGCGTCAGCAGCGGCGGACGGTCACGCCGCAGTCCGAGCTCCCAGCGAATCGCATGCGGCGCGGCGCCGCCGGCGCGGATGTAGTTGAGATGAAGGCCGTGGATGTGGTGCGTGGCGCACACCGCGACGCGATTCGTCTGCTCGTTGCCGCCGCCGCGCGACCGAAACCGCAGGTGGTGGTCTTGGAGGCTGCGGCGCGCGCTACAGGCGGGCACCGCGCAACGCCAGCCGTCGCGCGCGAAGATCGGATCGCGGTGCCGCGGCAGGCGCTCCCATTCGGCGATCACGTGCGCGAGCAGCCGATCGAGCGCCGTCCAGCGTGGGAACCCTGGGCGGTCGTAGCGTCGAACGATCGCGCGGAAGAGCGCGACGACCGATGCGGGTCCCGTGAACCGGATTTCGCCGTCACGGACCGATGCCGCGACGTCGCTCCGGAGACCTGACTCGTGGAGCGTCATCGGGACGAGCGCACGCATTTGCATGTGGCCCCCGCGAGCGCAGCGGGTCTCGAGAGTGGAGGCGTTGCCGGCCGGTGCGTCGTGCGCACGCATTTGCGCGAGCGAGGTCAGGATCTCGCCCGTCGACGGAAGCGGATCGGGAGTCGGCGGACCCGCGGCTGCGGCGGCACCGAAGGCATCGCGTACACCGAGCGTCCAATCGACCTCCTCGCTGAGCCGTCGCACCGTCACCGAGCCGGCGCGCTCGACCCAATCGTCCGCGTCGCCCCGGCCGACGACCGGCAGAATCGTCAGCGCTCGGACCCATGAGAGATCGCCATTGCGAAACGCCTCGGCGAACTTCGAGGTGCGCCAGCACGCCCGTTCGAGCGCGCAGAGTGCCTGAGCCTTGCGCAACGAGAAACCGAGTCGCTCACGGACGTAGTGCGCCGCCGATTCGAAGCCGAGGAGGCGGTACAGCCGGCGATCGAGCATCGTCGCCAGGAAGCTGCTCGACCGCGCATCGATTCGCCGCATGGCGTGCGCGACCTCGCGCAAGCGTGCATCGAGCGTGAACGCGTCGAGGAGATCCTCGTGGCTCGCGGCACCGCCATCGAGTCGAGCGGGCGAGCCGCCATCCGCCGCCGTGCAGGCGGATGCAGTCGGGTCGGGCGGCACCGTGCAGCCGTCAGACGACTCGAGCTCGGGTGGACTCGAGCAAGCGTCGGACACCACGTCGTTCGAGTTCGCGATCGTCCTCGACGAATCGGACGCGCCGTCGTCGCGACGAGCGTCCGCGAGATGCCGGGCGCGGCGATTCCGCGTGCCCTCCCCTTCGAACGCGACCGGATCGGTGGAACCCTCGGCGGCGATCGCTTCCGCGGCGGCCCACGTCGGAAGCGGCTCGCCGGCGACCCGGCGTGCGAGCTCGACGGCATGGCGCCAGCGAACGCGCAGGTGCCCCGGGCACGCGAGCCGGAAGCGCACCGCGGCCTCGTTCTCGATGAGCGGACCTGCCTCACCGCATTCGGCGAAAGCCGCCGCCGCGCCTGGGGTCTGTGCGTCCCGGTGTGCGCGCAGGTGGGCTTCCAGCTCTCGTACGGTCGAGCGCACCGCGACCGTGAGCCAGTACGCCTCGGTGTTGGGCGCGGCGGTCGCAGTCAGCAGGCGCACGTGCGTCCACGAGAGCTCGCCACGGCGGAAGGCCGCGCGCGTGTTCTCGAGGCCCTCGAGCTTCGTCGCGACGCCGGCGAACGTCTCGAGCTCGCGCGCCGAGATCCCGAGGCGTTCACGGCAATAGTCGCGAAGACGCGCGAACCCGAGCTCGTGGTGGGCGCCGCGACGTAGGAATCCGCCCGCGAGCCGGCCCAGGACCTCACGACACCGCGCCTCGTCGGCGGATGCGCCGTGGAGCGCCGCATCGAGCTCGCGGGCGAACGATCGACGCTCCGCAAGAGCGGCCGCGACCAATTGCGGGTCGCGGCCCTCACGCCGCGGCGATACCACTCGGACATGCGAGCCGACCTTCCGCCGCAGCCACGGCCCAGCTCGGCGACGCCGGTGTCGGCGGCGCGTCGTGGTCACTAGAGCGGCGGCATTCGCAGTCACGTTCGTCGAGCCATCCGAGGCGAAGAATAGACGAAACAAGGGACCGGCGTCAACTCATTCGCCATAGGTAGGGTATACCTATTGGTATACCTATTCAGCTACGAGTGATGTGATCGCTGCCGCCGAAGCCCTCGGTTGCGGTGCATCCCGGAGGCGGCGGTCACGCCGAACCGAAGCCACACCTGGGCGACCGCCGGCGTCACGCGGACACCGAACCAGACCGTGGACGCCCGCCGGCGTCACGCGGACACCGAACCAGACCGTGGACGCCCGCCGGCGTCACGGGGACACCGAAGCCACACCGTGGACGCCCGCCGGCGTCACGGGGACACCGAAGCCACACCGTGGGCGGCCCCGACGCGGCCGCCGGCGCTACACCGTGGGCGCGGCTCGCCGGGGCCGGCCGCTAGGCCATGGGCAAGCCGGTAACGCCGACGCCGCCCCATCCCGGTGAACGATAGTCTCGGCCTACGGTGACGTGGATGCCGCGCGCCGCGAGCCAGTCGAAGTGCTCGCGGACGAGGGTGACCTCGGTGTCCGATGTCGCGGTGGGCACGGAGATCTCGAGACGGGCGCCGTCGCCGGCGCGAAGCGCGTCGTCGAGGAGGGCGTCGGTTGCATACGGCGTGAGGATGCCGGTTCGAAAGAGCGTCGTGTCCTCTTGCGCGCCGCCACGGAGGGTGGCGCGGTAGGGCAGCGCGCGCGGCTCGTTGCTGAGCTCGGGTGTTCCACCACGGCCTCGCCGCGCCGGCCTCGACGCGCGTGCCGCGGTTTGCAACGACCGGCCGCCGTCGACCGCGATCGCGCGCATGGTGGCGATGAGATCGCCGACCGTGCGCACGCTCGCGAGCTTGCGCTCGTCGATGTCCATGGCGAGCTCCTCCTCCAGCGCGATCACGAGCTGCATCAGATCGAGCGAGTCGGCGGCGAGATCGTCGGTGAGCGACACCTCGTCGGGAAGGTCCTCGGGGTTGACGCCGAGTGTCTCGCTCAAGACCCGGCGCACCCGCACCGCCAACACGAATGTCTGCAACGGCTCACTGCTCTCATACGTACGGTACAACTTGGTCCCAACCATCCTGCCTCACTCCTCCCGGAATCGGTGATCAGCGTCCCCTCATCCAGCCAAACGTCTTCACGGTCGCCGCCGAGACGGCGCGCGACCGCGAGTTCCGTGCCGCAGCCGCTCTACCGCGCTTCCCAGCAGGCTGCGGTCACGTCGAACGACGCCGCCGTGGCGGCGCGGCCGTCAACGACCGCTCGCGTGCATGGACCATGCCGTCGCGATCCGCCTGATGTTTCGCGGTGGCGCGGTGCCGAGCGTGCGGCGTCACGCCGCATGCACCCACCGGAGCGTCGTGGAATCTCCCGCGAAATCGCGGAAATCGGCGCGTGGGGCATCGTGCGACTCATGCGAGGCAAATCGTCCTTTCGGGAGCGTCAAGAACTCGGCGCACAAATCTTGATCACTGCTGCACGCCGAGCGTGGAAGCGACCCGCACGAGTCGAACAGACCGGCCACTCTGCCCGGCCCGAGGTAGCTGCGCAACCCGAGCCCGCGCGGCGACGCTTCGCGGTGACGACGAGCCCACGACGCGAATGATCCGGATCGCGCCTTGCAACGGCGTAAACGATCGGTGACGATCCCGTGCAACGTGGCGTGGATCGCGACGATTTCCCCCCGAGAGGCGACCGGCGAGACGGCCGTCGTGTATCGCTACATGGCGGACGTGAGCGGGAGCGCGATGGTCGCGAAGGTGGTGCAGCTGTTCAGCCTGCGTGCGGGATCGATGCGGCGCATGATCCGCAGCTGGGAGCTCACGCAGTGGGTCGGTGACGAACCGCGCGCGCTGCGCGAGCTCGCCGCGTCGGCGGTGTCGCGCTTCAACGCGTGTCACTATTGAACCGACGGCCACGAGGCCTTCCTGCAGGCTGCAGGAGGAGACGCGCGCCGGGTGGCACGCTTGGTCGACGGCACGGTCGCCGATGCGACGCCGCTCGAGCGCGCGATCGTCGCGCTCGCACGAAGGACGTGGGCGGCGCCGGCGCGGCTCGACGCGAGCGACTTGCAGCCGCTCCGCGCGCTCGTCGGTGACGGCGCGATCGACTACGCGCTCGTCGTCGCGGCCTTCCATTTCATCAATCGCATCGCCGATCTGCTGCACGTCGACGGCGAGGTGCTGCCGGAGTCGCTGCGTCGCTTCGAGACGCTGCGGCGGATCGGCGTCCGCGTCGCCGGCCTGATGATGGCGCGCTGGAACCTCGCCAACCGCGAGTACCGGATCTCGTACGAGGACGCCTGCGCGCGCTTCGCCGGCGCGCGCGCGGCGGGCGATGGCAGAGCAGACCGCGCGGCCGTGATCGCCGCGCTCGCGCCGCTCCGCTCGCGCCCGAAGGTCGTCGAGGTCGTGCAGCTCGCGCTCGCGGAGCGTGATCTGCGCAGCAGCCTCGATCGCGGCACGCTCGCCGCCGTTCACGCCGGTGTCGAGGCGGCACTGCCGGCATCGATCGACGACGCGGAGGGCTTCCACACGCGGCCGCCGGACGCGGTCGGCGCGTTCGTGTTCGTCGGCACGCGCTACCCGGCGCGAACGACCGCCGAGATGATCGCGGCGCTTCGCCGCGACGGCTACGACGACCTCGGCATCCTCGACCTCGCGATCGCGGTCGCCGACGCCAACCAGTGGGCCCGGCTGCACCGCCTGCTCGGCCTTCCGCCGGCGCTCTTCTACGTCGGCACGCCGACGCTGAAACCGCGAGACCGCGCGGCGGCGCGCGCGTCGTAGCGCCACACCTGCGCCCGCCGCGCGCGACGTCCGCCGCGGTCGCGCGCGCCGAGGCCTCGGGGCGAGGACGTTCAGCCGCCGGCACGCGTCGCGCGGAGCGAGAGCGCGACGCTGCCTGCGAGCAGCGCACCGGCGACGAGAAACGGCGCGCCCGACGTGGCGCGGCCGCCGAGCCGGAGCGCGGCCGCAAACAGCTGCGTGAAGAGCAGCGGACCGAGCATCATCGCGACGCCCTGCATGCTCGTGAGCGCGCCCTGCAGGCGGCCCTGCTCTTCCGCGCCGACTCGGCGAGTCAGCAGCGCCTGCAGCGAGGGGTGCGCGAAGCCGCCGAGCGCGCACACCGGAATCGCGAGCAGGAAGAGCGTGCCCGTGGTCGCGAGGCCGAAGAGCATCAAGCTCGCGGCGAAGAACCCGAGGCCGACCGCGAGCGCGCGCCGCTCGCCGAAGCGCCCGACCACCGGGCCGACGAGGCCGACGCCGACGATCGTCGAGGCGAGGCCGACGAGCGCCAGCGCGACGCCGACGTCGTGCCCGCTCCACGCGTAGCGGTACGTGGCGTAGAGCACGAAGACGCTCGGCAGCGACTCGTGCGCGACGAAATACAAGAACGCCGCCGTCGCGAGCGCGAGGAGCGCCGGCCTCGATCGCAGCAGCGACAGCGCCGCGACCGGGTTCGCCTTCTGCCACTGCACGTCCACGCGCCGGTCCGGCGCGTGCGACTCGGGGAGGATGAAGAAACCGTAGGCGGCGTTCACCAGGCTCAGCGCCGCCGCGACCCAGAACGGCAGGCGCAGGTCGACGTCGCCGAGGATGCCGCCGACCGCCGGGCCGACCACGAAGCCGAGACCGAAGGCCGCGCTCAGCATGCCGAAGCTCGCCGCTCGTCGCTCCGGTGGCGTCACGTCGGCGATGTAGGCGCCCGCCGTCGGGTAGCTCGACGACGTCACGCCGGAGACGACGCGACCGGCGAAGAGCCAGGCGACCGTCGGCGCCAGCGCCATCACCACGTAGTCGAGGCCGAGACCGAAGTTGGAGAGCAGGATCACCGGACGGCGGCCGAACCGGTCGGAGAGCGCTCCGATCAGCGGCGCGCTCACGAACTGCATCGCCGCCCAGGTGAAGCCGAAGTACCCGGTGACGCGCGCCGCGAGGTCGAACGCCCCGCCTTCCATGCTGAGGACGAGCTTCGGCAGGACCGGCACGACGAGCCCGAACGCCAGCATGTCGAGCGCGACCGTGACGAAGATGAAGACGAACGCCGCACGCCCGTGGCCGGCGCCGGCGCCGCGGGCCGTCGGCGGCGGCGCCGCGATCGCCGCGGCGTCGGTCAGCGGCTCCGCGATCGCGGCTGCTTCCGGTGCGTCTTCCGGTCTGGGCATCCGAGGCTCGGCGGGCGGTGATAGCGGAAACGCGAACGCACGTCGCCCCGCGCACCGCACCCGCGCGGGCGCCCCGACTTCCCACCCGGGCGCGGGCGCCGCACCCGCGCGGCGACTCCGCACCCGGGCGCGGGCGCCGCACCCGCGCTCGCGCGCCGAGGGTGCTGCGTGTGCTAGTGGTCGCGGTCACAGCGCGGGTCGCGCCGATCCCGCGTCACACGACGACATTCTCGGAGGTGGACCCATGCGATTCTCGCGACGGCTCGTAGCGACGACTCTGCTCGCCGCCGTGACGGCGTGCGCGGCGCCTCGCCGTCACGGCGTCGAGCCGGTGGAGGCGCCGATCCTCTTCGACAACCTCGGCAGCCATCATCACCCCGTCACCACGCGCTCCGCGGAGGCGCAGCGCTACTTCGATCAGGGGCTGCGGCTCGTCTGGGCCTTCAACCACGACGAGGCGACGCGCGCGTTCCGGGAAGCGACGCGGCTCGATCCCGATTGCGCGATGGCGTGGTGGGGTATCGCGCTCGCGGCCGGGCCGAACTACAACGACCCCGGCGACGGCGAGCGCGACAAGCGGGCGTACGGCGCCATCCAAGAGGCGCTGGCGCTGCGCGCGCAGGTGAGCGAGCCGGAGCGCGCGTACATCGACGCGGTCGCGAAGCGCTACACGGCGGAGCGGCCGGCGGACCGCAAGGCGCTCGATCGCGCGTACGCCGACGCGATGCGCGAGGTGGCGCAGCGCCACCCGGACGACCTCGACGCGGCAACGCTCTACGCGGAGGCGCTGATGGACCTCCGCCCGTGGGACCTCTGGACGGTCGACGGGCGGCCGCAGCCCGGCACCACGGAGATCGTCGCGGTCCTCGAGTCGGTGCTCGCGCGCGACCCGAACCATCCCGGCGCGAACCACTACTACATCCACGCCGTCGAGGCGTCGCCGCACCCGGAGCGCGGCCTCGCCTCGGCCGAGCGGTTGAAGGCGCTGGTGCCGGGCGCCGGCCACCTCGTGCACATGCCGGCGCACATCTACATGCGCGTCGGCCGCTACGAGGACGCGACCGAGGCCAATCGCCGCGCCGTCGACGCCGACCGCGCGTACATCGCCGCCGCCAAGCCCGAGGGCGTCTACCCGACGATGTACTACCCCCACAATCTCGACTTCCTGTGGGCGGCGGCGAGCATGGAGGGGCGGAGCGCCGAAGCGATCGAGGCCGCTCGCGAGCTCGGCGCGGTCGTCGCGCCCGAGATGGCGCGCGAGATGGTCGATGCACAGAGCGCGGTCGCGGCGCCGGTGCTGGCGCTCGCCCGCTTCGGCGAGTGGCGGGACATCCTGGCGGCTCCCGAGCCGCCGGGCGACCTGCTCTACGCGCGCGGCCTGTCCCACTACGCGCGCGGCGTCGCGTTCACGCGCACCCGGCGCCTCGCCGCCGCCCGCCGTGAGCTCGCCGCGCTCGACGCGACCATGAAGCGGGTGCCCCGCGATCAGATGATCGGCCAGGTGAACTCGACGAGAGCGATCCTCGCCCTCGCGTGGCACGTCCTCGCCGGTGAGATCGCCGCCGCCCGCGGCGAGAAGGACGCGTCGATCCGTCACCTGCGCGCCGCCGTCCGCATGCAGGACGGCCTGCGCTACGTGGAGCCGCCGCCGTGGTACTTCCCCGTGCGCCACGCGCTCGGCGCCGAGCTCCTCGCCGCGGGTCGCGCGCGGGAGGCGGAGGCGGTCTACCGCGAGGACCTACGCCGCAACCGCGACAACGGCTGGTCGCTCTACGGTCTCGCGCAGAGTCTGCGCGCGCAGGGACGTCGCTCGCAGGCCGCCGCCGTGGAGAGGCGCTTCCGTGCGGCGTGGCGGCACGCCGACGTCAGGCTCGTCGCGTCGCGGTTCTGACGCGTGCGCAGGCGCCGAGCGCGCCAACTCGCAGCAGCGGAGCCTGCCGATCGCGGCGTTGGCGCGCGCCGGCGCCGTCAGGCCGACGCTTGCACGGCGGCGTTGCCGTTGTCCGTCTCGAGATGGTCGAGGCGCGGGCCGTCGGCGAGCCAGGCGTCGGCCGCCTGCACGCCGAGCGCGTGCATGCCGCTGATCACGCGGTGCTCGAAGTAGAGATACGAGCCGGCGCTGAACAGGACGTCGCGCGGCGGGCGCAGCACCTCGTAGAGCCGCACGTCGCGGTAGGGCGCGCCGGCGTGGCGCGCGAGCCGGTTGCGCTCGAGGAGCAGCTTGCGGTCGATGTTGTAGGCGTTCTCGAGGACGCTATCGACCAGGCGCTCGACGGCGCGGCCGAAGTGCGGGAAGCGGCCGCGCTGCGGATCGGGCGGCTCGGTGACGAGCACGGTCACGATCTCGTCGGCGCCGAGCGCGACCACCGGCGCGAGCGGCGTGTTGACGAGGATCCCGCCGTCCCAGAGCAGGTGGACTCCGATCTCGACCGGCGGAAAGAGCAACGGGATGCTGGAGCTCGCCAGCACCATGTCGACCGTGATCGCGTCGACGATCAGGTAGTCGGGGGCGCGCGTGTGCGGCGTCTCGGCGTTCACGAAGCGCACGACGCGCCCGGTGTGCGCGTCGACCGTGTTGATCGCGAGCCGGATGCCGCGGTCGGGGATGCGCTCGCCGCCGACCGCGGCGATCAGGCGCTTGCGGAGCGGGCTCGTGTCGGCGACGAACGCCTCGCCGATGCCTTGGAGGAAGCGGCTCACCAGCTCGAACCGCATCGTCAGGAGATACTCGATCCAGGCCGCGACGAGACTTCCCGGTTGCGGCGGAACGTGGTTCCGCGCCCGTCGCAGAAACTCGACCGCCGGACGCGGCGAGCCGAGCCAGCGGAAGAACTCCGCGAACGTGAGCTTGAGAAGGGACGCGGTCGCGTCGCGGAAGAAGCGCGCGCTGGCGATCACCGGCGGGTCGGTGGCGATGTCCTGCCAGAAGTCGAGCATCTCGCGCGGCGACCTGCCGGCGGCGATCAACGCGGCGTTGATGCTCCCCGCCGAGGTTCCCGAGAGCACGCGCGGTCCGGCGCAGAAGCGCGGATCGTCGAGGAGCCGCTGGTAGGCCCCGACCTGAAACGCGCCGCGCGCGCCGCCGCCGGAGAGGACGAGCCCGAACGTGCGCTCATCGGCCCCGAAGCCGTGATGGGTGCTCGTGCCGCTCATGGCGTCGTCATCATCGCGGGTCTGGGTGCCCGAGGACAAGAGCCGATCGCCGGCGACGCGAGTCTCTCGCACGAGAGGGAGCGCGGGCGATGCGCCGCTTCTATGGATGGCTCCCGGGCGTCATCGCGGTCGTCGCGATGAGGCGCGAGTCCTCGAGCGCCGCCTCGCGGTCGGCGGCGACCGCTTGGTAGCGCGGGCTCGAGACCATCTCGAGGAACGCGCGGCGCGACGGGTACTCGACGAGGATCACGGCATCCCACGCGTCGTCGCTGCCGCCGATGACGACGGAGTCGGCGCGTCCCTGCCACAGCACCCGGCCGCCGACCGCTTCGAGGAACGGCCGCACGTTGGCGCCGTAGCGCGCGTATGCCTCGCGTCCGGAGAGGCCGTCGCGGCCGGTGCCGCCGGTCGCGCGATCGCGGAAACGGAGCAGGTTCAGCATCACGACCGGCGAGTCGACGGTGCTTTCGACGAGGTCCCGCAGCTGATCGGGTGTCGGGGCGAGCGGCATCATGTCCTCCTGACGGGTGATGGTGGACCGGCGCCTCGCGGCGCCGGTGAACGGCCGGCGGTCGCATCCGGCTCGAGCGCGGCGGCGAACCGCGCGACCGCCGCCGCGACGATGTCGGCGGCGCCGAAGAAGAAGTGATCGGCGCCGGGAACGATCACGACCGTCCTCGGCTCCGGAAAATCCGCGACGGCACGCTCCAGCGACGCGAGCGGACAGTACGCATCGTGCTCGCCGACGACGACGAGCTTGGGGACGGTGCACGCGGCGAGGAAGTCGAGCGGGAAGAGCGCGAGCGGCGGCGCGATCAGCGCCAGCCCGGCGGCCATCGGCCCGCCGGCGTCGGCCGAGATCGGCGTCGCGTGATTCCGCTGCGCCGCGCCGGTCGCGCGCGCCGTGCCCGCGAGCGCACCGTCGTCGATCGCGCGGGCGGCGATCGCCGCCCCGAACGAGTAGCCGGCGAGCAGCACGTCGCGCGGCCCCGCGGCGCGGAGATGCGCGACCGCCGCCTGCGCGTCGGCGACCTCGCCCACGCCGCCGTCGTGCCTGCCCTCGCTCGCGCCGACGCCGCGAAAGTTGAAGCGCAGCGTCGCCACGCCGATCGCTTGCAGAGCGCGCGCGACCACGGCGACCACGTCGTTGTCGAGCGTGCCGCCGTACTGCGGATGCGGATGACAGATGACGGCGCCGCGCGTCGCCTGCTCCGGCAGATGGAGACGCCCTTCGAGCCGAAGCCCGCCGGCGCTGAAGGTGATCGCACGCTCGATCGGCATCATCCGTCAGGTCCTCGCTCCCGTACGATGGGCGAGTGCTCTCTTTGCACGCATCGAGCCTGCGGGCCAGCGTGCCGCGGGCATCGTAGCGGCGTGACCATCCGACAGGCGTTGCGCCGACGAGCTTGGCGTCGCGCGGATCGATTCCGAACGATACTCGTATGCCTTGTTCGCGACTTCTTCGGCGAGGACGATCCATGCTAGGTGTCGGGATGGTGCCACGAACGTCGACACGAGCGGTCGCTGCGCGCGTCCCTCGACGGCGATTTACGATCGACGAGTACCACCGCATGGGCGAGACCGGCGTGCTGTCGGAGGACGAGCGCGTCGAGCTACTCGACGGCGAGATCGTCGAGATGAGCCCGATCGGTAGCTCCCACGCGGCCTGCGTCGACCGGCTGAATGCGCTTTTCGCGCGCCGGTTGGCGGGACGGGCGATCGTGCGCGTCCAGAGCCCCATAGTGCTGAACCGCCACTCGGAGCCGCAGCCGGACCTCTGCCTCCTGGCGCCACGCGCCGACTATTACTCGACGAAGCATCCGCGCCCGCGGGACGTGCTGCTCGCCCTCGAGGTGATGGACGCGCGCCGCGGCTACGACCGGACGCTCAAGCTGCCGCTCTACGCGCGGACCGAGCTGAGAGAGGTCTGGCTCGTCGATCTCCGAGGCGAGGCTCTCGAGGTGTACACCCGACCCGCGCTACGCGGCTATCGCCAGCACCACCGGCTCGTTCGCGGGCGCGTCGTCTCGCCGCTGGCGTTTCCCCGACTCCGAGTTCGCGTGGCCGACATCCTCGGCTGACGGACGGCATCGAGCGGCGCGCCGGCGGCCGGGCGCGCGATTTCGGCGCCGCGACAAGAACGAGCGGGCGACGGTACCGAGCGTCGCAAATCCACCCCTACCCAAAGGCGGGCCAGCTTGCCGCGGGCGTGGCGGTGCGTGAGGATGACGGGACGTGTCGCGCATCGAGGACTACGCGCTCATCGGCGACTGCCACACCGCGGCGCTCGTCGGCCGCGACGGGTCGATCGACTGGCTGTGCCTGCCGCGGTTCGACTCGGGCGCCTGCTTCGCGGCGCTGCTCGGCACCGAGCAGCACGGGCGCTGGCTGATCGCGCCGGAGGCCGAGGTCCGCCGGGTTCGCCGCCGCTACCGGCCGGGGACCCTGGTCCTCGAGACCGAGTACGAGACCGACGACGGCGCCGTCACGCTGATCGATTGCATGCCGCCGCGCACCGAGGAGCCGGACCTGGTGCGGGTCGTCGTCGGCAAGCGCGGGCGCGTGCGGATGCGGATGCAGCTCGTGATCCGCTTCGACTACGGCTCGATCGTGCCGTGGGTGCGCCGCACCGACGGCAGCCTGCAAGCGATCGCCGGCCCCGACATGCTGCGCCTGCGACACGCCGGTCGAGACCCGCGGCGAGAACCTGACGACCGTCGCGGAGTTCGACGTCGCCGAAGGCGAGCGCGTGCCGTTCGTCCTGACTGTGGCATCCGTCGCACGAGCAGCCGCCGGCGAAGATCGACGCCGACGAGGCGATCCGCTTCACCGAGGAGTGGTGGCAGGAGTGGTCCGGCAGCTGCACGTACGACGGGCCGTGGCGCGAGGCGGTGCTGCGCTCGCTGATCACGCTGAAGGCGCTGACGTACGCCCCGACGGGCGGCATCGTCGCCGCCGCGACGACGTCGCTGCCCGAGCGGATCGGCGGCGTGCGCAACTGGGACTATCGCTTCTGCTGGCTGCGCGACGCGACCTTCACGCTCTACGCCCTGATGAAGTGCGGCTACGAGGCCGAGGCGCGCGAGTGGCGCGAGTGGCTGCTGCGCGCCGTCGCCGGCAAGCCGTCCGAGCTCCAGATCATGTACGGCATCGCGGGCGAGCGCCGCCTCCCCGAGGTCGAGCTCGACTGGCTCCCGGGCTACGAGGGCTCGACGCCGGTGCGGATCGGCAACGCGGCGTCGTGCCAGTTCCAGCTCGACGTCTACGGCGAGGTGATGGACGCCATGTACCAGTGCCGCCGCGCCGGTCTCGAGCCCGACGAGAACGCGTGGCAGGTCGAGCAGGTGCTCCTCGACTTCCTCGAGACCGGATGGCGCCAGCCGGACGAGGGCATCTGGGAGGTGCGCGGTCCGCGCCGGCACTTCACGCACTCCAAGGTGATGGCGTGGGTCGCGGTCGACCGCGCGGTGAAGGCGATCGAGCGCTGGCCGCTCCGACGGCGCGGTCCACCGGTGGCGCGCGGTTGCGCCACCAGATCCACGACCGAGGTCTGCACCAAGGGCTTCGACCCCGAGCTCGGGTCGTTCGTGCAGTACTACGGCTCCAAGGAGCTCGACGCGAGCCTGCTGATGATGCCGCTCGTCGGCTTTCTCGCGCCGCGACGATCCGCGCGTGCGCGGCACGGTCGAGGCGATCGAGCGCGATCTGATGCACGACGGTCTCGTCGCCCGCTACCGAACCGACACCGACGTCGACGGCCTGCCCGCCGGGCGAGGGGACGTTCCTCGCGTGCACCTTCTGGCTGGCGGACAACTGGGCGCTTCTCGGCCGCAGGGACGAGGCGATCCGCATGTTCGAGCGGCTCCTCGCGCTGCGGAACGACGTCGGGCTCCTCGCCGAGGAGTACGATCCGCAGGCGCACCGCTTCGTCGGCAACTTCCCGCAAGCCTTCAGCCACGTCGGCCTGGTGAACACCGCACGCAACCTGACCGAGACCGGTCCCGCGCACGAACGCGGCCGGGAGTAGCGCCGCCGGCACGCCGCGCGCCGACGCGCGCGCCACGCCGGCACGCCGCGCGCCGACGCGCGCGCCACGCCCTTGACGCTGCCGCGACCGAATACTAGACGGCCGCGGATGCCGAGCACCTCCTCGCGCGATCGTCTTCTCGAGCTGCTCGTGCAGCACGCCTACGTCTACGATCCCGAAGGTCGCATCGAGCTGTCGTCGGGACAGCTCAGCAACGAGTACATCGATTGCAAGGCGGCCCTGACGTTTCCCGACGCGCTCGCCGCCGCCGGCGACGTGCTCTTCTCGCGGCTGCTGCCGAGCGTCGAGGCGGTCGGCGGCCTCACGATGGGCGCGGACCCGCTCGCGACCAGCGTCTCGCTCCGCAGCGCCGGCAGCGCGCACCCGGTGCGCTGGTTCAGCGTCCGCAAGGAGGCGAAGGGTCACGGGCTGAAGAAGACGATCGAAGGGAACCTCTCACCGCGCACGCGGATCGCCGTCCTCGAGGACGTGGTCACCCTCGGCGGATCGACGCTCGACGCGATCGACCGCTGCACCTTCGCGCAGCACGTCGTCGTCCAGGTGCTGGCGCTCGTCGATCGCGAGCAGGGCGGGATGCAGAAGATCCGCGACGCGGTGCCGACCGCACCCGTCGACGCGATCTTCCGGAAGAGCGAGCTGTTCGCCCGCTGGCAGGCGCTGCACGACGGGTGATCCGCGCGCCGCGCGTCGCGGCTCGCCGAGCCGGCGAGAGCCCTGCGGGGCCGGGCGGACGCGAGCAGGACGCTGCTAGCGCGCGGCGGCCAACGCCGGCGCGGCGCCGGCCGATGGGCGAGCGGCGATCGTCGCGCCGGGCTCGAGCAGCCTTCGGGCGAGCGCCGCCGCCTGCACGCGGATCTCGGGAATCGCCGTCGTCTCCCAGCTGGTTCCTTTGCAGGTCGGGCCGAGGCTGTAGAGGATGCACGACCGCGCGCCGACGGCGTTGCGGACGGCGCCGTCCGGGGCGACGTCGATGCCGAGGGCGACCGGGTCCGGGCGTATCGAGCCGTCCGCCACCAGGCTCGCCACCAGCGGGTGCTTGAACTGGCGAAAGTCGCTCTCGGGGCCGGTGCAGTTGATGACCCGCGCGACGGCGAGGAGCTCGCGCTCGCGACGGCGGCGCCTGCGGAGCACGACGACGACGCCGTGCCGGCGCTCGACGCAGCGGTCGACGCGGCCGACGTGCACGACGAGCTGGCCCGACTGGAGCATCGCGGTGAACGACGCGGCGGTCTCCGGCGCCATCCGGTGTCGCACGACCTCCCAGAACGGCCGGACGTGTCGCAGGAAGCGGCGGCGCTCGTCGATCGGCAGCGACTGCCAGATGAGCGGGGTGATCGGCCGCAGGGCGTCGATCACCGCGCGCCAATCCTCGCCGCGCGCCCGCGCCTCGGCGATCTCCCGCCGCAGGCGTCGCATCAGCTCGGCGGTCGACGTCGGCAGCGACGCGGGGTCGAGGAACGGCGCCCGCACCGCCGTCGCGCGATGCCCGGCCGGGAGCATCCCGTGGCGCGTGAGCACGTGGACACTTCCCCGATGCTCGCGGCGGCGGAGCTCCAGCGCGAGGTCGACGGCGGTGAGGCCGGAGCCGATCAGGAGAATCGAGGCGTCGATCGGCAGGTCCGCCAGGACGTCCGGCGCCCACGCGTAGCCGCGGTAGCGAGCGCTCTCGTAGAATCTCGGATCGCCGAGCGGCGGATTGCGCGGCGGCAGATGTCCGAGCGCGAGGACGACGCGGTCCGCGGCCACGCGGTCACCGCCGTGGAGCACGATCGTCGCGCCCGTCGACCGCTCGTCGACGGCGATGGCCTCGTCGGCGAACCGCTGAAACGTGATCCCGGGCCGCGCGGCGGCGATGGCGTCGTCGAGAACCGCGTCGAGGTAGGCGCCGTAGAGCCGGCGCGGCAAGAAGCTCGTCGCGTCGACGCTGTCTTCGCGGCGCGCGTCGTCCGATGCGGTACTCGCGAAACCATCGCGGCCGCGGCCGTGCGTGCGCGCCCAGCGGACGAAATGGTCGGAATCGTCGGCAAACGCGCTCATCTTCCCCGCCGGCAGGTTCAGCAGGTGGCACTCGGAAGTCGTGCCGAACGCGACGCCGCGGCCGAGCCGCGGCTCGCGCTCGATGATCGAGATCCGGCACGGACTCGTTGCCGTTCGAAGCAGGTTGATCGCGACGAGCGTACCGCTGGCGCCGCCGCCGATGATTGCAATGTGCGTCGACCCAGTCATGCGATGTGCTCCTGCCCCCAAGAGCAAGCGCGGGACCACGCCGGCGTGGACGGCGACGCGGCGGCGCGCGCTCGATGCCGCTGCCGGCCGCGGCCGCATCGACGGGCGCGATGACACAATGGGCGGATCTGACACACGTCCGGCGTCACGGTCGCGCGGGCGATTGCTGCCGCCGCCTCGGTCGCGGGCGGCGTGACGCGCGGCGACTGTGCGCGACGCCGCCGCAGGTGCGCTCACCCGGCCTTGCTCCGCCGGCCCTCCGCGTCGTCGGGCGCGAAGGCATAGACGCGGATCGGCGCCGACCGGCCGCGGACGGTCACCGGGGCGCGCAGGGTGAGCTCGCCGCCGACGCCCGCGGCGCGCGCCAGGTCGTAGGCGCGGTCGGTGACGAGGAGCGTGCAGCCCTCGTCCCTGCACAGCTGCTGGAGGCGCGCGGCGACGTTCACGGTGTCGCCGATCACCGTGAACTCGTGACGGTCGGCGGCGCCGATCGTGCCGGCGAGGACCTCGCCGCTGTGGATCGCGGCGCTGAGCGCGAGCGGCGCGCGGCCGGCGGCGACGCGCGCCGCGTTGAGGTCGTGCAGGCGGGTGTTCATGCCGAGCGCGCAGCGCACCGCCGCGGCGGCGCCGGCGCGATCCGCCGCCTCACCGTCGCCGGCGAAGAGACCGAAGACGACGAGCATCGCGTCGCCGATGAACTTGTCGACGAACCCGCCGCACTCGCGGACCCAGGCGGTCATCGCGGTGAAGAACTCGTTCAAGGTCGCGACCACCTCCTGCGGCGGCATGCGCTCGGCCATCGCGGTGAACCCGCGGAGATCGCAGAACAGCACCGACGCCGTGCGCAGCTCGCCGCCGAGACCGACGGTCCCGGAGAGCAGGTGGTCGCGCACCGACGGCTCGACGACCCGTCCGAAGGTTTGCAGGATGCGCTCGCGGTCGCGGAGCGCCGACACCATCGCGTTCAGGCCGTCCTCGAGGACGCCGACCTCGTCGGCCGAACCGACCTGCACGTGGACGTCGAGGTCGCCGCGCTGCACCCGCTGGAGCGCGCGCGCCACCTCGCCGAGCGGACGCGTCAGCGAGCGCGCGAGGATCAGCGTGAGGACGACGCCGAGCGCGAGGTAGAGGAAGAACGTGACCGTTCCCGCGCTGCTGGTCGCGGTGACGACGTCGCTCGCCGACATGCCCTGGTGGACGCGCATCGCCGCCGCGCGGATCAAGCCGAGCATCGTGAAGAGCGGCACGAACACGACCGCGAGCAGGAAGACGAGGAAGCGGGCGCGCACGCCGAGCGCGAGCGCGCCGGGCACCTCGGCGAGGCGGCCGGAGGGAAAGACGCGCGGAAAGATCGTCCGGCGGAACAGCCACTCGAGGAGCAGGTACGAGGTCGCGGCGGCGAGGAAGCCGTTCACCAGCGGCGACAGCACCTGCTGCGACATCAGCTCCGTCGACCAGCGCCCGAAGCGAACGTAGGTCAGAGACGGGAACAGGATCGTGCTCAGGCACCAGGGCACGAAGCTCATCGCGGCGACCACCGACGGCGCCTTCACGACGCGGCGCTCGACGCACGACGGGATCGGCTCGTCGGTGCGGCGCCAGAAGTACGCGGCGATCGGCCAGAGGTAGCCGACGATCGCCACCGCCGCGCCGGCATACGAGAGCACCCGCCAGTACGGCAGCACCGTCTCCTCGAACGCACGCACGGTGTCCGCGAAGTCGGTCTGCGCCCGCATGAGATCGATGGTCCGCGCCGTCGTGAACCCGGCGAGGAGGTGGACCGCGAGCAGCACGAGGACGATCAGCAGGAACCACAGGGCGACGCGGGTGCGTTTGGCTTTCATCATGACGGCGCCGTGCTCGCGAGGCCGCAGCATACACACCGGCCGACGTCGAACACAGACCGCGTCGTGTCGGGCAGGTGGTCCGTCGCTCGCCGGCTGCGATCCGCGTCGGGCGCTACGGCGGCAGGAAATCTTCGTCGAGGAGCTGCTCGACGGTGAAGGCGCACTGCCGCGGAAACCGCTCCGCCGCGAGGCCGGCGTCGGCGGCAGCGCGTTTCACCGCGCCGGCGTAGTTCGCCGCGAGCTCGCTCGCGATGCGGGGCCGGAGACTGGGGCTCTGGCGGAGCAGCGCCTCGATCTCTTGACGCTGCGTCACGATCGTCGCGCGCCAAGACCGCGACCGTCGGTCGCGCTGAAGCGTCCACTTCAGAAGATGCACGAGCAGCACTCGGGTGCGGCTGTTCAGCTCTTTCAGGTCGCGCTTGCCCAAGTCCTCGATCTCTTCCGCGGCGTGCTCGAGATCCACCTCCGCGAAACGCCGCGACCGCAGAAGCGCTGCGGTCGCTCGGCTCCACGCGAAGAAGTCCTCATCGTAGAGGCTCGCGCTGTCCGCCGCGGTAGTGTCGGTGACGTCGGGCTTCACGGGTCGAACTGTAGGCGCGCGCGAAAGGACGAGCAAGCAATCGCGACCGGTACTCGAACCTCGTCGCGAGCGGCAGATGGTCGGAGCGGCGCGAGACCGGCGGCATCCCGCGGCGCGACGCCGGCGCGCCCGGCGGTCGCCTCAGCGCTCCGGCGGCGGGATTCCGGGCGGCGGCTCGAAGCGATACGGGATCGCGGCGCTGTCCCACGGAAGGCGCCAGTGGTCGGGATCCTCGTAGCGGTACGCGCGGTCGGGCATGTTCACGATCGACGACGGTCGATCGGAGACGTTCTGCACGCCGTGCCAGAGCTTCGGCGGCACGACGATCAACGTCGGCCGGTAGAGGCCGCAGAGGATCTCGTTCACCTCGCCGTGCGTCGCGGAGCCGGGGCGCCCGTCGTAGACGACGACGCGCATCGCGCCGGCGTTGACGAAGAGTCGGTCGGTGGCGTGCTCGTGGGCGTGCCACGCCGAGATGGCGCCCGGCTGCAACGTCACCTGGAAGACCTGCCCGACCGGCCCGTCGAGCCATTCCGTGCGCACCAGCTCGGTGAGGATGCCGTTCGCCTTCGGGACGTTCTTCACCTCGCGGATCGCGACGCCGTCGATGAGCCGGCGCGGCACGTTCCAGTCGGGATGCATGCTCTGGACGTCCTTGACGATCGGCGCCGGCGCCCAGTCCGGTTTCACGCGCTTCTCCTCGCCATGGTGAACGGTACGAGGACGGAGCGTAGCAGGTTCGTGCGGCCGCGCGCGAGGTGCCGTGCGACCGTCATCCGGGCGTCCGATCGGGACGAATCGGGCGATATCGAGGCGTCCGTCGCGACGATGGCGCGCCGGTACGGTCGTCGCGAGCGTCACGCCGCCGGCACGCGGCGGCGCCGTAGCCACGGCAGAGCCGCGACGGCGATCGTGAGCGAGCAGGACAGCGCGAAGACCGCGAAGGTGGCGCGCGCGGCGCCGAGCGCGCCCTGGGCGCGGATCATCACCACGTAGAGAGTGAGCGCGCTCACGGCCGTCACCGCCTGGATCATCGTCAGGCGATAGGTCTGTTGCCGGGCGTGCAGCGCGCCCTCGAAGACCTGCTGAAGGTTCAGCGCGACGTAGCCGGCGGCGATCCACGGCAGCAGCGTCGCCGACGTACGAAACGCCTCGCCCAAGATCAGGCCCGTGATGCGCTCCGCCTGCCATGCGATCAGGAGCGCGCCGGCCGTCGAGCCGGCGGCGACCACCGCGAGCCAGCCGATGAAGATCAGCCGGGCTCTCGGCCGGTCGCCGCGTGCGAGCGCCTCGAACAATGCCGGGCGGAAGGTCGCCATCGTGATCCGGCCGAAGCTCAGGAACGGCGTGCTCCCGAGCGCGTAGGCGGCGACGTACACGCCGGTCGCCGCGGCGCCGCCGATGGCGCCGAGGACGTAGCGGTCGCTGACGCTGCCGACCCAGCGGAGGAGCGCCATCGGCGCGAGCGGCAGCGCGTAGCGGAGCACCTTGCGCATGAGCGCCGAGCGCGCGTCCGCGTCGGCGACCGCCGCGTCCTGCGGTCCGCCGACGGCGCCGCGCCGCGGCTCGTCGACGGCGGTCGCGGGCGCTCCGTCGCGGTCCCGCGCGGCGGGCAGCGCGACGAACGGCAGCGCCGTTCCCGCGGCGTAGCCCGCGAGCGCCGCCGTCGCCGACCGGCCGAAGGCGACGACGAAGAGCGCCGCGCCGAGCGGTTTGCACCAGGCGTCGAGCGTCGTCCACGCCGAGTTCGCTACTTGCCGGCGGGCGGCGTTCAACCAGCCGGTCGCGAACACTCGACGCGCCTCGAGGACGACGAAGGGAATCAGCGCGACGAACCGCCAGTACGATCCCGACGCGCGTGAGGAGGTCCACGCCCACCCGCCGATGAGGATCAGCACGACCGTCGCGGCGATCGACCACGCGAGGATCGTCGAAAGGACGGACCGCAGCAGCGGCACGCGACGCGCACGGGCGGCGTCCGCGTAGAACCGCTGCGCCGCGATCGAGATCGGGCTGAAGAGGACGCCGATACCGAGACCGACCGTGCCGAGGAGCAGCGCGATCTCGCCGTAGGTCGCCGGAACGAGCAGGGTCGTGAGGACCCGGACGCCGACGAGCCGTGCCAGCATCGAGCCCGCCTCGCCGGCGGTGAGCCACCCGCCCTCGCGCAACAAGCGCGACGCGCGGACGGCGTCCCAGGTCGCACGCAGCGGAATGCGCGCCGCGGCCGTGCGTCGCGGGTCGCGGTTCACCGCCGCCGGGGCCGTCGGAGCGTGCGGCGAGTCCGTCTCACGCGCGCACCATAGCATCGCGATGCGCGTCGCTCACGCGAACGCGGTGAACCTCACGCCGACCAGAAAAGAACGCTTGACCTCGTATCTGCCATGATAGATATCCGCGTCCATCATCATGGATACCCCGGCGACGAACCTGAACGAGCGGATCGCCGCGCGCGTGCGCGGGTTGCGCGCGGCGCGCAACCTCTCCCTCGACGCGCTGGCCGGCAAGAGCGGCGTCAGCCGCTCGATGATCTCGCTCGTCGAGCGCGGGGAAAGCAGCCCCACCGCGGTCGTGCTCGAGAAGCTCGCCACGGGGTTGGGCGTGACGCTGGCCGCGCTGTTCGACGCGCCGCCCGCCGCGGCCGACGCGCCGAGCGGGCCGGTAGCGCGGCGCGACGACCAGCCGCAGTGGCGAGACCCGGCGTCGGGCTACGTTCGGCGCAACGTCTCTCCGCCGGGCGCGCCGCAGCCGATGCAGATCGTCGAGGTGCGCTTCCCGCCCCGCGGGCGCGTGACGTTCGACAACGGCGCGTGCAACCGGCGCGTGCACCAGCAGGTGTGGGTGCTCGAAGGCGCGATCGACGTCACGCTCGGCGCGGAGCGCCACCGATTGCGCGAAGGGGATTGCCTCGCCATGGAGCTCGACCGGCCGACGGCGTTTCGCAACCCGACGCGAAAACCGACGCGGTACGCCGTCGTGATCGCGTCCGAGCCCCGATCGCGACGATGAGCACACCCGCCTGGTCCCTGCGACGCCTGCACGCCGTCGATGACGCGCAGATCGACGAGCTCGCCGGCGTCTTGATCGACTGCGTCGAAGGCGGGGCGTCGGTGAGCTTCATGCACCCGCTGTCGCGCGAGCGCGCGGTCGCGTTCTGGCGGCGCGTCGCGGCAGGCGTCGCCGCGGGTGAGCGCGCGCTCCTGGTCGCGGAGGACGCGCGTGGGCTGTGCGGCACCGTGCAGTTGCTGCTCGAGCAGCCCGAGAACCAGCCGCACCGCGCCGATCTCTCGAAGATGCTGGTGCATCGTCGCGCCCGCCGCCGAGGCCTCGGGACGACGCTGATGCGAGCCGCCGAAGCCACGGCGCGTGAATGCGGCAAGACGCTGCTGGTGCTCGACGCCGTCACCGGCGGCGACGCCGAACGTCTCTACCGGCGCCTGGGCTGGGAGCGTGTCGGCGTGATCCCCGGCTACGCCCTGCTGCCGCGCGGCGGCCCTTGCAGCACGACGGTCCTCTACCGCTGCCTCGCAGACTAGTGGCAGTCCGCTAGTCCGCCATGCCCAGAGTCGTCTCGGCCGGAGCGCAGAGGAAGTCGGGGCGTTTCACGTGGACGGTGCGGGTGCCGAGCTGATCGCGGACCGCGAGCGGCGTGCCCATGCGCGGGTATGCGCGCGGGCAGCGCAGCCGGTAGCAGAAGTAGTCGCCCGCGGGTCCGCCGCCGATCGGCAGTACCGCAAACGGCTCGCCGTTGCGGTCGCGGACGTCGGTCTTCTGGACGCCCGTGCAGAACTGACCGCCGCGGAGCTTGATGCGGCAGCTCTGCGCGACGAACGGCGGAACGTCGAGCGGCAGCACGTCGGCGGTGACGATCGTGTTCGCAGTCACGACGTCGCTGATCCGGTGGCACTTGAGGTGATCGGCGGCGCTCTGCGCCTGCGCGCTTCCCAGCGAGAGAATGATCAGGCCGGCGGCCGAGACGAGGTGAACGAGACGTGTGATGGTCATGGGTCGGGTCTCCTGGCTACGGGTTGCGAGCCGCCTCACCGCACGTCACTCCACGCCGATCGTGCAGCCGCAGAACTGGCCGCCCCCGACGTCCACCAACGTGCAGAGCTGGCCGACCCCGGTGCAGAGGCCGCCGCACTGGCCGACTAAACCGCGCGCCAGCCCGATGTTGGTGCCGCACACCTCGGCCAGAGCCGCGCAGCGGCAATCGCCGCCGTCGAGCACGCAGAGCTGGCCCGCGGGGCAGACGGCCGAGCAGACCCCGCCGCTGCCGACCGGTCCACTGCACCCGACGGGGCTCGGCGACGCGATCGGCGTCGGAGATGCGACGTCGGTCGGCGTCATGGTCGGCGTCGGCGTGCCCGTCGCGGTGCCGGTCGCGGTGGGGGTCGGAGTCGACGTCGACGTCGGGAGCGCGGTGAACGTCGCGGTGGTGGTGGTGGTCGGCGTCGCGGTCGGTGTCGGGAGGGCCGTCATGGTCGCGGTGCCGGTCGGTGTTGGAACCGCCGTCATGGTCGCGGTGCCGGTCGGTGTCGGAGCCGCCGTCATGGTTGCAGTGCCGGTCGGCGTCGGCGCCGCCGTCATGGTTGCGGTGCCGGTCGACGTCGGCGCCGGTGTGCCCGAGGCCGTGGCGGTCGTGGTCGGCGTAGCGTCTGTCGTACGGTGACCGTCGCCGTCGGGCTCGCCGTCACGGTGGCGGTTGCGGTGCTCGTGGGTGTCGCGCTCGGCGCGGGAGTCGCGCTCGCGGTCACGGTCGCCGTCGGCGTCGCCGCGCTCGCGTCTTCGGCCGGCATGCACAGGAAGCTGCCCTTCTTGGTGTGGATCACGCGCTCGGCGAACTGGTCGCGAGCGTCGACCTCGACGGTCTCGTGCGGGCAGCGCATCCGGTAGCAGAGGAACTTCCGCGCGACGCCGCCGGCGACCGGCAGTCCTGCCAACGGCGCGCTGCCGATCGCGAGGCCCGCGGTCGCGGCCTCGACGCAGAGGTGACTCGCCGGCAGGCGGATCTTGCACGTCTGGTCGGCGAACGCCGGGTTGGCGGGCAAGAGGTCGGTCGCGAGCACGGTCCGGCGCTCGCTCCTCCCGAGCTCGTCCTTGATCTGGAAGCACTCGAGCTGATCGGCGAGCAGCGCCTCGCCGGCGGCGGCGACGCCCGAGAAGGTCAGCATCAAGGCGAGCACCGGGAGCGCTCTCGGCGCCCAGGAGCAGGAAAGAGGTGTCATGGCGGCGGCCTCCGGTGCGAGTGGCGTAGCAGGTTCCAAGTGCCGAGACGGCCGCGATTCGTATGCGGCACGGGGCCGACGTGTCAAGGCTGCGCGCCCCACTGGTACCGCTTGCTCCACGCAAGGTGGACGGAAGCGCTCCGGCTAGCTGCGCCGGAGCGCGCGGAGTCTACTGGCACGCGGACGGATAGCTCACGAGCTCGGGCACGGCGAGCGCGTCGAGGCAATCGACCTTGAAATCCGTCACGCAGTCGACGCACTCGACGACGTCGCCGACCGATGCAACGGCGCCGCCGCACGAAGCGCCGCCGGGAACCGTCACGTCCGGACACGCGGGCGTGAAGCCGATCTCGCCGACGCTGCGATCGTCGGCGCCGCCACACATGCGGTCGTGACCGCCGCACTGGCCGCAGACCTGCGCCTGGAAAGCGCGCTGGAGTGCGTCGATCTTCTGCTGCGTCTTCGGGTCCGGGCATGGACCGGTGAGCGTGCCGCTCAGCACCTTCCGCTCGCAGGTCGCCAGCGCTTTGACGGTTTCCCGAAAGACGGACGTGCCCTGAACGCCGATCCTCCGCTTGCAGGCGCGGAGGGCGGGGTCGTTCGTCGGGACGTCGAGCGCGCCGTAGTAGAGGGCCACCGCCTGGGACTGCGCGGCGTTGCTGATGCAGACGATACAGTCGGCGACGTCGTTGCAGTCGGCGATGGGATTCGTGCACCCGCTGTTTTCGAAACCGGGGCATGTTTCCCTGTCCCACCCGATCGACGCGAGCGGCTCGTCGGCGTTGTTCCCGGTATCGCTGCTGTTGCAGGTGCTGTTGCGGCCACCGCACGCCCGTTGCACGTGCTGGCGAAGCTTCGCTTCGAGGGCTCCGATCCGGATCATGACGAACGGGTCGTCGAGACAGTCGTCGACGGAGCGTACGGCTGCACACCCCGCGCGTATCTGCATCGCGGCCTCCGTGAATTTCGCGGACTCTTTGATGATCGTCCGCTCGCACTTACCGGGAGCCGCGTAGGCGGCAACGGTGGTGAGCGCGACGAGCACCACCACCATGATCATCGTGCGCATGGAACGATCCTCCTTCCGGGCGACACTTCATTCCTTGAAGTGCGGCCCAGCAGCAGTCATGCCATCGGTGATCAGTGCCGTTGCCACGTGCGCGCGCCGGCCGAAGTCGATCGGCTGTGAACGGCAAGTCCCCGTCGCGGTGAAGATGCTGTGAACGGGGGCGTCGCCGATGCTCCGCCGGTCCGGAAAGAGCGGCGGCGGCCGGGCTGCGGTTCGACCCGCGCTTCAGCGAACCGCCGAAGAAGGCTATGAGGCGGAACCATCGAGACGATGATTGGCTCGGGAGGATGAATCATGTCGGTATTTCGCAAGGAGCAGAATCAGGTCCACAGCATGGAAGGCAACCACATCGCGGGCGTGGCTACGCCCACCAGCGGCGCGCAACAGGTCGAGATGTGGCACGGCCACATGGACGCCGATTCGGCGACGCCGCCGCACAGCCACGACACCGAGGAAGTGGTCCTGTTCCTGAAGGGCAGCGGCCGGGCGACGGTGGGCGATCGCGACGTGCGTTACCAGCCCGGTGACACGCTGATCCTGCCGCCGGGCCGCGTGCACCAGATCTTCGCCGAAACCGAAAGCGAGTTCGTCAGCGCCATGCCGATCGGCGGTACGGTGAAGCTGCCGGACGGTACGGTGATCGACTTACCGTGGCGCAAATGAGGCAAGCCGGTACCGGCCTCGCTCGTCGGCCAGCTCCACGTAGCCGCGGCATCGTCGTCCGGCTCGAGCGCGTCGGCGGCGACGGGACCACCGCGCGTGCCGGGGGTGCCGTGCTGCGTTGCATCGTGCGCGACACCAAGATCGGCATCTTCCGCCGACGAGCAGCGGCGGATCTTCGAGTCATTCGAGCGGGGTGAACCCGGGCGTTCCGACGAGCGCTCGACCGAGCCCCTTGTGCCTTCCGGATCCCGATGGATACTCGGGGAGCCGCCGAAGAAGCAGCCGCGAACGCAAGACGTGAAAGGGCCCGAAGGCCACGTCGCCTACCAGGTCGTCGAGGGCGAGTGGCGGTTGTTCGCGGCGGGCTGAGTCCCTCGAATCGACGGGATTTCCCGACGCGCGTCGCGCCGACGCGAGGGCATGCGCAACGTTCGAGCGGTCATCGCATCCCGATTGCGCTCGCCCGCCCGCTCAGCGCGTGAGGCGCATATCACCCCGTTCCGACGGCGCGAGGCAACTTTCCGCGCCTACGCGGAGAAACCGGGGCCGTCGCACCAATGCAATCGCCGAGGCACACGCTTTGCTTGATCTCGCACCGTCGCGCTGGGACGCGGCATCTCACGAGCGTACGGAGGAAACGCACATGCGCAGCTGGATCTCGAATCGCCGCCCAGACCATGACGTCCACCGCGGCACCGCGCCGCATCCCAACGTTTGCGAGCGCCGCTTGATGGTCGGCATCCTGACCGACGCGCTGCGCGCCGTCCGCGGGTACTCCTCGCTGATGAGCGCTCGCGAGCGCGCGGCCCACCTCGATGCCGTCGAGTGGATCGCCAGCCGCGACCGGGCGGGATTCTTTTCTTTCGAGAACGTGTGCGCCGCGCTCGATCTCGACCCCGAGGAGATCCGTCGCGATGCGGCGCGGTGCCGCGACATGACGCGCACGGAGCGCACGATCGAGAGCGAGGTGGCGGCGGCCCTGACGTCGCCGAGCCGGCATCGCGCCGTCCGATCCGCCGCCTGAGCGGCGGGCGGGCCGGCACCGGTGACCGCCGCGGCGACGCTCCCGCCGCGGCGACCGTCCCTCAACGCGCTCGCGTATGCGATTCTGCGCGGCACGCGCCAGCGGCGAGATCTTTCAGTGTACCCGTGAGCAATATCTAGTTGACTTAGTCTAGTAAGTAGACTAACTACGGGCCGTGTCCGTGGTCAACGTCCACGAAGCCAAGACCCACCTCTCGCGGCTGCTCGAACGGGTGCACGCCGGTGAGGAGATCGTCATCGCCAAGAACGGGAAACCGTACGCGCGGTTGACGCCTCTCAAGGCACCCCAGGCACGCAAGCCCGGACTGCTTCGAGGTGAGGTCGGCGAGGCGTTCTTCGAACCGTTACCCGAAGAAGAGCTCCAGGCGTGGGAGAAGTGAGCTACCTGCTCGATACCCATGCGCTGCTCTGGTGGTTGTTCGACGATGGCCGGCTCTCTCGCCGGGCCCGCGGGGTCATCCGCAACCCGGGGAATCCCCTGCTCGTGTCGAGCGCGAGCGCCTGGGAGATCGCGACGAAACATCGTCTCGGCAAGCTCGTCGCCGCAGTGCCTCTGATCGCGGACTTCGGGAGCTTCATGGCCAAGGCCGGTTTCGCGGAGCTGCCCGTGCGCTGGGCACACGCGGTTCGGGCCGGAGCGTGGGACGTCGCGCACCGAGACCCATTCGACCGGATGCTTGCCGCGCAGGTCTCGCTGGATGGGCTGACGCTCGTCACGGCAGATCCGATCTTCGCCGACTTCGGGATCTCGGTCGTCTGGTGAGTCAGCCGGCAGATCCCGGCCACCGGGACGCCTGCCAGAATATCCGAGTCCCGGTTCGCAGGGTCATCAATGGCCTTCGACGGGAGCCGCGGCCGCCCGATGCGGCCGGCTTTGAAGGAGCGCAGTGGCGGCTATCGGATCCGGCAACGAGGACACGGCGGGCATCGAGATCGCCGGCGACCCGGCGCAACATTGCACGATTCCGGACCGTCCAGGTCCGTTAGAATCTCGGTCCCGCGTCCGGTGGCGTCCTCGCCGTCGTCGATTCGTGTTGACGGAGCACCCGTGATCCGTGATCGTCCGGTGCACTGCCACTGGACGTTTTGCCCGACGGACGATCTCTCTGCCTGCGCAGCGTTTTCGCTGGCTGAACGCTCCCACAACTTTTTTCGCGTGCGAGGATGACCATGATGTTTCGCCAGGCGATACTGACTCTCTGCGTAATTTTCGCTTCAGCGGGCCTCGTGGAGGCAAAGGATCTCTGCGTGCTCGTCGGACAGGCGGCCAGTACCGGCACCTACGTCGGAAAGGGATTTACCGTTCCTGGCAAGGGAAAGTGCAAAGTCTTTCAAGGATTCATTCATTCACCGCAAATCGACCCAGCAGATGCTTTTGCGAGCGGGACCGCTTGTACGGCCTCCGACAACTCCCATGTGACGATACAGCTCTCGCTCACTGCGCAATACGCCCGTGATCGGATTGTGCTTCCTCTCCCTTCGCTCCAAGGCGGAAGTGCCGATTCTTGGGGGTCTGCTTCCGTTGTTCCATGCGATCCTTCCAAGGTCGTCCCCGTCCCATGAACCCGCTCTCTGCGACCTGACGCCAACGAAATGTTCGTGTGGCTCGGCCGCCAAACCCATCCGTCTCCCTCTTTTTGAGGAGCCTCATGCGCCGGCGCTTTGGTCTCGGATGTGGATCACTGGGTATCCTGACGTTGCTCGCCGTCGTGAGCTCGTGGTCGGCCGTCGATCTCGTACGCCCGCGGCACGCGTCCGCCGCGACCGCGCAGCCGGAGATCCAGTTGCAAAACGACCAGGGTGCGGCAAGCGACATGTTCGGCGGGTCGGTTGCCATCAGCGGCAATACGGCGATCGTCGGCGCACCGGGGCGGAGCGAGGCTCGTGTGTACGTCCGCAACGGACCGACGTGGTCGCAGCAAGGGGCTGCGCTGACGCCCAGTGACGGCGTCGCCTCGTTCGGCAAGGCGGTCGCGATCAGCGGGGACACGGCGGTCATCGGCGCCGTCAATACAGCGTACGTCTTCGTGCGCAGCGGTGAGACCTGGTCGCAGCGACAGATTCTGACCGCGAGCGACGGCATCGTCGGCGACCATTTCGGTGACTCCGTCGCGATCACCAGCAACACGGTCATCGTCGGGGCGCCATTCGAGAATGGCAATCGCGGAGCCGCCTACGTCTTCGTGCGGGGTGCCACGTGGACCGAGCAACAGAAGCTCACGGCCACCGCCGCCGAAGCGAACGACGGATTCGGCTGGTCGGTCGGCATCAGCGGCGAGACGGCGATCGTCGGGGTGTTCGGCGACAACGTGTTCGGCGACACGTCGAATCGCGAAGGCTCGGCGTACGTGTTCGTTCGGAACGGCGCGACGTGGTCGGGGCAAGCGGTCTTGACGTCGAACGACGTCGCGTTTTCGTTCGGTTTCGGCTGGTCGGTTGCGATCAGCGGCGACACGGCGACCGTCGGCACGCATCCCGGCTATGCCGCGTTCGTCTTCACGCGGACCGGCAGCACGTGGTCGTCCGCTCAGGACCTGCTTCCCAATCCCGGAGAGGCCTTCACGGGTGACGGCTACGGTGAGTCGGTGAGCGTGAGTGGCGACCGTATCATCGTCGGCGCCTTCAATTCCGCCAACGGGCGTGGTGCGGCATATCGCTTCGTGCGGAGCGTCGGGAGTTGGAGCGAGGAAAGAAAATTGACGGCGAGTGACGCGCCGGCTGGAAGCGGCGCAGCGCAGAGCTCGTTCGGTGCCTCGGTTGCCGTGAGCGGCCCGGTGGACATCGTCGGTGCACCGCTCAAACAGGTGGGCGCGAACCATTTACAAGGCGGCGCCTACCTCTTTCCGCCCCTGGACACCGACGGCGATGGTCTGCCCGACGAGTGGGAGACCGTTGGCGTCACCATCGACGACGTGTTCATCGATCTGCCGGCGATGGGCGCTGATCCACGACACAAGGACATCTTCATTCATGCGGATTGGATGGCACCGGATCCGGCCCGGCCGGGCGTCGTGTTCAAGCCCGATCCGCGCGCGATCAAGATCGTGATCGACGCTTTCGCCATCGCGCCTCTCGCCAATCCCGACCAAAGGCCTGGCGTGAACCTGCACGTGGATCTCGGTCCGACCAGCGTGTTGCGCTACGTCACGGGCGCAACCACGATCTGGGGCGCGCTCTCACGGGCTGGTGAAGTACCGTTCGAGGCGACGCTCGGTTCTTTCGACGTTGCCGAGGACACCTACAGCTGGAGCGCAGTCGACGCGTTGAAGGCGCTCCACTTCGCGCCGGCGAAGCGCGGTGCGGTGTTTCACTACGCCGTCTTCGCGAACAATTTCACCCCGGGGCAAAACGGCGGCATTTCGCGCGGGATCGATGCGGCGGACTTCATCGTCACGCTCGGCGATTGGCCGCAGCCTGGTGGTACGCTCCTCCAGCAGACCGGCACGTTCATCCATGAGCTCGGACACAATCTCGGCCTTCGTCACGGTGGCGGGGACGACCTCAACAACAAGCCGAATTACCTGAGCGTCATGAATTATAGCTTCCAGAACGTCGGGGTGGTTCAGCCGCCCGGTGACCAGCGCAGCTTCGACTACTCCCGATCGGTCTTGCCGCCGCTCGATGAGAAGGATCTCGACGAGTTCGTGGGCATCAACGATCCCCAGATGCACCTCACCTTCTGGAACAAGTGGACGCACGTCGACATGCCTGAAGGCTCCAACAAATGCCTCGCCAACCGCGCAAGTTATTTCAAGTTGTTCTTTCCCACCGATGCGCTCGATTGGAATTGCGACGGGCTCCAGACCGCGGTGCCGGTCGTCGCCGACATCAACGGCGACGGCCGCTGCGTCACCGCCGGTCGCAACGGGGTTGTCGATTCCCAGCCGGGCGGTGACGACGTCGCGATCGCCGGCGTGATCACCGCCGGGGTCAATCGCATCTGCGAAACCACTGCGAGCGGCGACGACGACGTGGAGCACAAACCGGGGTCCACACAAACCGACGTACTGACGGGGTTCAACGACTGGCCCGCTGTCGTCTTCGAAGGCGGCGGCAGCATCGGCGGCCTCGGCGCCGGCATCGAGCGGCCGGCCACGACGAATGACGAGCCGAGCTTGCGGCAGATCCTCGACGTCCTCCCGGATGGGGTTCAGGAAGAGGAACTCGTCGCCCCGCTCGACGTCGTGACCGTAGCGCCGCAATCGGGCGCAGCGCCACTGCCGGTCGACTTCGACGGCAGCACCTCGATCGCGATCGGCGGGACGATCGCCGCGTGGGAGTGGGACTTCGGCGACGGCGCCACCGGCTCCGGGCCGACCCCCCTCCATACGTACACGACGCCGGGGGATTATTTCGCGAGTCTCACGGTGACCGACAGCACCGGGCGCGTGAACCTCGTCCCTCTCCTGCAACAGGTCCACGTGTTCGACGGCACGATGCCGACCGCGACGCCGGCAGCGACGCCGACCTTGCTCGCGCTACCCACGACGACCGCCACCCCCCCTCCCGGCTCGACGGCGACCCGAACCGCCACGCCCGTGATCGTGGCGACGTCGACGCCCGCCGCGAGCCCGACCCCGACGCTGGGCCTGGTCGTCACCACGACGGCGGACAACGGTGACGACGTCAATCCCATTGCGGGATCGCTGCGGCAGACGATCGTCACCGCGAATGCCAAGGCCAACCCCGTCGGAAGTGTGGACGTGATCACCTTCGACATTCCTGGCGCGGGCGTCCACACCATCGTCCCTCCGACGCGGTTGCCGCCGATCACCGACCCCGTCACGATCGACGGCTACACGCAGCCCGGCGCCTCGCCCAACACGCGAGCCGTCGGTAACGACGCGGTGCTGCTCATCGAAATCAATTTCGAGCAGATCCACAATGTTTTTTCGGGCATGCCCACGCTGCACGTCGGCGGCAGTACCATCCGCGGGCTCGTCATCAACCGCCTCCGAGGCGTCGCAATCCCCATCACCTCGGACAACAACGTGGTCGAAGGCTGCTTCATCGGCATCAACCCCGCCGGCGACGCCCGGCTGATCGCTGCGGACCAGAACAGCGCCGACGTCGGTGGTATCCAGATCCTCCAAGGCGCGAACAATCGCATCGGCGGGACGCTGCCCGCCGCGCGCAACGTCATCGTCGGCAACGGCGGGTTTGACTGCATCGACGTCGTGGGGGGCGTCATCTCCAACACCCTCATCCAGGGCAACTACATCGGCACCAACGCCGCCGGCACGGCCGCACTGAATACCGATCCGGCCAGTGGTTTCGGGATCGGAATCGGAGGGGCGAACACGACCAACACCGTCGTCGGCGGCACCCAACCGGGCGCGGGCAACCTCATCTCGGGCAACGGGAGCGCCATCGCCCATGCCGGTTTCGGCATCGTCATCGGCGGCCCCGACGGTACGGGCGACGTCACGATTCAAGGCAATCTGATCGGCACCAACGCTGCGGGCACGGCCGCCATCGGCAATGTCGCGGGCGGCATCTCGGTGGTGAGCAGCGGACCGATCACCCGGCTCATCATCGGCGGTTCGCAAGACGGCGCCCGTAACGTCGTTGCCGGCAACGGCTTCGACGGGTTCGCCCCCTCGGGGGCCGTGAGCGCCGGCATCGCCATCTACGCACCCGTCCTGAACGGGGCCATCGTGCAGGGCAACTTCATCGGAGTGGGGAGCGACGGGGTCACGCTCATTCCCAACTTCGTCGATGGTATCGGCGTCCAGCCACCCGTCGGTTCGAGCTACCTGATCGGAGGCACGAACCCGGGCGAAGGCAACGTCATCGCCGGCAACGCCGGACACGGAATTCAGGTCGCGGGTTTCACCGACGTACCGTACGGCCCAGTCGCCATTCTCGGCAACTCGATCTTTTCCAACGGCGGCCTCTCGATCTTCGGGAACGAGTTGGGGATCGACCTCCAGGGCCGCGTCTCGAACAGTTTCCAGGTGCTGCAGAACGACCCATGCGACGCCGATGAGGGCCCCAACGGGCTGCAGAACTACCCCGTGCTCACGACGGCCGAGAGCGCCGGTGGAGCCACGACGATGGCGGGTACCCTGGACAGCACGCCCGGCACGCAGTTCCGCATCGAGTTCTTCTCGAGCCCAAGCTGCGATCCGTCTGGCAACGGTGAAGGTCGCACCTTCATCGGCGCGACGAACGTCACGACCGCCGCCGGCCCCTGCATCGTCTTCCCGCCGCCCCAGCCGCTCGCCTTCGGCGCGATGGTCCAACCCGCCGTCGCGGTCGGTCAGTTCATCACCGCGACGGCCACGGGTCCGAACGGCAACACGTCGGAATTCTCGGGCTGCGTGCAGGTAACCGGCACGGGGCCGGTGGCGACGGTCACGCCGGGAAGTGGTGCGACGCCGAGCGCTACCGGTCCCGCGCCGACGCGCACGCCCGCTCCGGAGAACTGCTACGACTGCATCGACAACGACGGCGACGGCAAAGTCGATCGCGACGACGATGATTGCCCGGCGCGCGCCAATGGCATGCAGCTCGGCCTCGGGTATCCGGGAAAACCGGCCAAAGCGGTCGTGAAATGTTCGGCAACCCTCGCAAAGGCCGGCGGCAAGTTCTCGGCCGCGAGGCTCCAACATCTGCAGAAATGTCTGAGCGCGGCTTTCGTCTGCGTCCAACAGCGGCCGAACGACGACGGCTGTATCGTCAAGGCGAAGGCGACGTGCGCCAAGGAGCTGGCGAAGACCCAGGGCGACGAAGGAAAACTGCGGCGTGCCGTGTCGAAGGCATGCGCAGCCCCCGCGGTCGACGTGGTCGACCTCAACTCGGTCGCGGGCATCGGCTACGAGAGCGAGGTGGCTGTCTGTGGCGAGCGCGGTATCGGGACACTCGAGTCGGCAAGCGACGTCGCGGCCTGCCTCATCGCCGAGCTCCGGTGCCGCACCGAGAATCTGGTGGCGGACGAGATGCCACGCGCTGCGGAGCTTTTCGGGCGCATCGGCCGCGATCCGACGAGCGAGCTCCCATGCCTTGGTCCAGCGGCCGTCGGCGCGCGCGGCGATCTCGGGGCGGCGAAGGGGAAGCTCGCCACCAAATGCCAAAAGGCAATCGCAAAGGGCAGCGCGAAATTCGCGACGGCCAAGACGAAGGCAACGCAAAAATGCGCCAACGCGGTGTACTCGTGTGTGCAAGTACGAACGAGCGACGCGAAGTGCCGGTCCAAGGCCACCACGACATGCCACAAACAGCTCGGAAAGCTCGTAGAGCCCCGCAGCGGCGCGGCCGCCAAGCTCGCGAGCGCGATTTCCAAAGCTTGCGGCAAGGCACCGCTGGACCTCGCCGACGTCCTCGGAGACGCCGGGCTCGGCTTCGCGGAGCTCAGTAGCGACTGCGCCGCGCTCGGGATACCGTCCCTGACCTCGCTTGCGGACGTCACGAGCTGCCTCGAGCGCCAGCACGCGTGCCGAGTCGAGCAAATGATCGAGACGGAATTGCCGCGGATCGAGGAGCTACTCGAGCCCGCGCCGTAGCGACCGCGACGAGGAGTCGGCGATCCGTGGGCCGTGCTCCGTCTCCTCGATGTGCGTCCGCGCGAGCGCGCGACGCATCCGTTCGAAGAGCTGGTCAGGGTCATGTGGCTCCCGGTCTGACGGCGGAAGCTCCAGCCCAGGCGCTCGAAGGCGCGTCGTGCCTCCTGGCCCGAGACGACCGGCAGATCAGGCAACCGCGACGTCCACCTCTACGGTCCGCACCGTGAGTGGCAATCCCTCCTCGAAGTACGTACGTCGTGCTTGCGCGCGGGTTGCCGATCGTGAGAGCAAGGTCGGCAGCGAATCAAACGATCGTCCGTGGGCACACGTCGTCGCGACGGATCTCGTCTGCGGTCTCTATACGTCCGGCTCGATCGGGCAGCCGAAGGCGGCGCTGCTCACGGATCGCGGGATCGTGAATTTCCTCTGGTACATGCAGGAGGCGTTTCCGCTGAGCGCGGCGGACGCGATTCTCCAAAGGAACCAAGATACGAGCATACGTGAGGACGAGGCACAACCTTGCGGCTGACGACTCACCGGACTAAGACCGACCCACGGCCCTATGGGAAGGAAGGAGCTTCGCAAGAAGGTGCACACCCTCGACGAACGTATCCGAGAACACGAGGCCAAGATCCTTCTCGAGCGTGTGCTCGACCACCCCAACGAAGGCCGCATCCGACACTGGGAAGCCGAGATTCGCGCGTTTCGTAGTGCAATCGATCGCGCGCGCAAGCGATTGGGAGAGGTTCGATGAAAGCGACAGCTCGGACCGTTCAGGCGAAGCGCGTCGGCCCGGTAGAGCGAGAGCTCGCGGAGCTTGGCGAGGAGTGCGCGCGCGTGTTGCTGCTGTTGCAACGCTTAGCCAAGGCCCGAGCGGCGGATAGCGATGCAAGCGAAATCCTGGGCGAGCTCAGCGCGATCGTCCTGCATTTGAACGTCCATACGAAGGGCTTGGACAAGCTCATTGACCGCCTTGAATCCGAATAGACCGAATCGGTACAGCGTCGAGCTCTACCCACGCTAGATAGACTCACGTTAATCTGCTCTCGGAGCTTGCCCCGGACCCGCTCGAGGTCGGGAGCAGATGGTCGTTGACGGCGCTGTACCGCGTGCGGTACATGTGTACCATGTAAGGTCCACTGAGGTGCATGGAGCAGAAGCGCAAGAGAGTCCCGGCAATCTTCTACCGCACAGCTCGCGGAGCCGAACCTGTCAGGGACTGGCTCAAGGGCCTGTCGCGTGAAGATCGCCGCGTTATTGGCACTGACATTGCAACCGTCGAATTCGGCTGGCCTATCGGCATGCCGGTGTGCCGCTCTGTCACGGGCAGGAAGGGGCTCTGGGAGATCCGCAGCGATCTGCGGAACAACAGAATCGCGCGTGTCTTCTTCTGCATTCACGACGGCCAACTGGTTCTGTTGCACGGCTTCGTGAAGAAGACCCCCAAGACACCTGATGAGGACCTGGAGCTGGCGATGAAACGTAAGAAGGAGATTGAACAATGAGCACCGGAAACAAGCACCTCGGATCTTCCTTCGAGGACTTCCTGAAGGATGAAGGCATCCACGAGGAGGCCACGACACACGCGATCAAGCGCGTTTTGACCTGGCAGATCAGCGAGGCCATGAAGTCCAAGCGAATCAGCAAGAGCGAGATGGCGAAGCGCATGCAGACCAGCCGCAGTCAGCTAGAGCGGTTCCTCGACCCCGAGAACAGCAAGGTTCTTCTCGAAACAGTTCAGAGGGCTGCTGCAGCGATCGGTAAGCGTGTGACCATCAGCCTCGAAAACGAACCACGCCGTCGAAGTGCCTGACATCTTACCGGCGACGATCAAATGGAAACGCGTATTCCTCGACGAGAAGCAGCTGCCGCGATCGCTCACGCGCGTGTTCGTGGGAGGCGAGGTCCTCTCGCAGTCGCTCGTCGACCGGTTCTTCGAGCGATTCGGTACGACGGAGCTCGTCAATATCTGCCGCGCACGAGTCGGTGCTCGACGAACCAGACCGATCGCACGAGAGGGTTCACCTGAGAGCTTTCTCTCTTTAGAGCGTTAATTCGAGCGGGTGCTCCTTCAGCGCGCTGACCTTGAGCACCGAGAAGCCGATCACGTTCCCGGACGCATCGACCTTCTCCATCACCTGGTCGGACGACGTCTCGCGGAAGTAGCCTTCCTTTTGCTCGAACATCACCTCGAGGTAATCTCCCTCGGAGTCGTACCAGATCTTCAGTTTCTTGCCGGCCATACGATACGTCCCTTCTTGATCGTGTCGGTGAGATACGCCGTCAGCACGAACGCGTCATCTCCAACGACTTTGACGATCACACAGAGGTATTTGTCGCCTACGCGAGTGCCCACGTAGTACCGATAGTACAAGTCACTCATCGATTCGACGACGCGTTCAGGTTGGCGAAGCGTTTCTTCGATCGCATGCTCGAGGCCGAGCATCTCTGGGTGTTCGCGGATGTGTGCCAGCCGCTCGTCGGTCAGCCGAATCCGCCGATCCTGAAAATCGACGATGGTCCTCATCGACCCAACTTGATGGCGTTCACGGTAGTTCTTACACGCGAATTCCGCGAGTCCTCGCCGTAGGGTCTGCAGAAGCGCGTAGCATGCACCTCGCGCGACCGCGTCAGCGTTCCTTGGACCTGTCGTAGATCTCCAGCTTCACGCGGAAACCCTCGAAGCCCATGAGCATGTGGCCGACCTCGTGCCACGCGTATCCCTTGCCGTCGATGACGAGCCGCGGAACGCGGCCCTGCTCCTCCTCATCCCATTCGATCTGCGCACGGACGACCCAGCCTTCAGGAGAGTCGGCGATCCGTGGGCCGTGCTCGGTCTCCTCGACGTGCGTCCGCGCAAGCGCGCGACGCATCCGTTCGAAGAGCTGCTGGAAAATCGTGATGGGGTCGAACTCATAGCCGCCGGGCTGCTCATCCACGATCTCGAACGACTCGACAGCGACATGGTCACCGCCGTGGCGCGTACGGAAATGGAACTCATGCGGTGTCCCGGCGGCGTCCGAGAGCACGATGGGAGCGAAGTTCGGATGATCGAATCGGACGCCAGCCCGCTCGGCGATCAGCACGTTGAAGCAGCGCGTACAGAGGCGACGCGACTGCTGCGCGGAGACGCCCAGTTGGATCGTGTCATAGGCCGGTACGTTGTGCCCGCAATTCTCGCAGCGCCCGGTGCGTACGCCCATGGGATCCGACCTGACCAGGGTAGGGGGCGCCTCGTCAACCCGGATGTGGTGAGCGGGGTCGGGAATCGACAGCGACGACATGCTGCGCGGCTTGGTCAGGATCCGTCAGGATCATGTGGCTCCCGGTCTGACGGCGGAAGCTCCAGCCCAGGCGCTCGAAGGCGCGTCGTGCCTCCTGGCCCGAGACGACCGGCAGATCGGCAACCGCGACGTCCACCTCTACGGTCCGCACCATGAGTGGCAAAGTCGCGCTCCCACTCGTCCGAACTCTGCCGGTACGCGGTGACGACTCTCACATTGTCTCCCCGGACATCCGTCGCAAACAAGACGTGCATGGCGTCCCCCGTCAGCCTGGGTCCAGCCCATCTCGGGAATTGTGGAGATCGGGGTCGCCAATGTTCGGCACGTGCTCGAAACCAACGATAACCGCGCCGACTGCCCTCTTCATCGCTGCCTTCACGAGCTCGTGGAGGCACAGGTCGAGCGGACGCCGGACGCGATCGCGCTCTGGTGCGAGGGACGGGGAGCTCAGCTACCGCGCGCTCGATCGTCGCGCGAATCAGCTCGCGCAGTGGCTGCGAGCGTCAGGCCTCGTCCCACCGCGGGCGCTCGCGATCGGCAATCTCGCGCGCGGGGAGGTGTTTGCGGCGCCGACGAGCACGTGACAGAGACAGCCGTTCAAGGCGACCGTGGGGAGTCCACCCATCGGCGCCGCGCGGCGCGCGTAGACGACCGGCGAGAGCACGTACAGCGTGTTCATCGGCTAGCGGCGTCGCCCCGCCGTTGGGAGCAAGCACGTGAAGCCGGCCTGGCGGAAGTGATCGTCGGAGGTGAGGACGCTCGCGATTCGGCGCTCTTCCATGATGACCATCGAGTGGCAGTCGACGAGGCTGTAGGTCTTGTCCGGGCGGGCGCGATAACGGCGCAAAGCTGCCTCGAAGCCCGTCCGACCGAAGTGAAAGACGCGACACGCGGGATGAGCACGGAGTCCATCGACGGTCTCGAGGGCGCGCCGACGTAGTTCACCGTCCTGCGCGGTATATCCAAGGAACTCGCTTAGAACGGCGTCCGTGGTGACGAACCGGACGGAGCCGAGAGCGGCAAACGCCGCACGGGCTCCGCCCATGCAGCGCATCGCGGGCGTTTGTGGCCGCGATCAGGTAGCTCGTGTCGAGGAAGACTTCACGGATCACGGCCGCCCATAGATGTAGCGGTCGTGGTTCCGTGCGCCGTCGCGCGGAAGCCTGCGGACCACCTGCGGCGGGAGGTTCCGAAAGGGACCGGTGATAGTCTCCCAGAGGTTCTTCGTGGCTCGCAGGGATGCGCGCGTTCTTGCCCCGTTACGCTGCGCACGCCCGCTCTTCGCGTACGCCCGGAGAGCTGTCGACACGACTGCCTCGACCGAGCGGCGCTCGGTGCGGGCGATGGTCTCCGCCGTCGCGACAACCGACAACGGGAGAACAAGCGCACGTCTTCGCTTCGTAGCCATGGGCGATAATCGTTGGCCAAACTGTACCTCGGGGCCTCAAAGAGGGTCAACGTCGACCGTGACGTTCATCCTCAGTATGCCTCGCCGAGAGCATGTCCTAGTTCAGCAGAGATGATAGCCGGGCGTGTGGTCGAGTGGCCGCAAATGATGAGCGCCGGTAGGTATCCGCGAGGGTGGGCGGAGCTTGCATGCGCGACGGCGATCGTGTTGAGAGCAAGGTCCTCAGCAGGCGTCACCCCGTGAGCACCGGAATGCCCGACGATCCATCCATCACGACCCCCGGCGCGGCGGCGACGATCCACACGTTGTCGGCGGCCCGCCTGAGCGACGAGCGCGCCGACTATCCGCTCGACCGCCGTCTGCACGAGCTCGTCGAGGCGCAGGTCGATCGGACGCCGGCCGCGATCGCGCTCCGGTGCGAGGGGCGGCAGCTCAGCTACCGCGACCTCGATCGGCGTGCGAACCGGGTTGCGCACCGTCTGCGCGCGCTCGGCGTCGGCACGGACGTGCTCGTCGGGATCGCGATGGAATCAGCGCTCGAGCGAATCGTCGCCGTGCTCGCGGTCTTGAAGGCGGGCGGGGCGTACGTGCCGCTCGACCCCGAGTACCCGGAGCAACGACTCGCGTTCATGATTGATCGGCGACGCGAACGCGCAGGTGCTCCTGACGCAAGACCATCTCCGCGCGCGGTTGCCGGTGCGCGACGCGCGTGTGCTCGTGATCGACGCGGACCTCGCTCGCTTCGCCAGTGGGAGATCTTCCATCCGCTGATGGCGGGTGCGCGGCTCGTGCTTCCGCGTCCGGGCGCGCAGTGGGACAACCCGTACCAAATCCGGCTGATGGACGATCAGCCGACGAGAAGCAGCTGCCGCGATCGCTCACGCGCGTGCTCGTGGGAGGCGAGGTCCTCTCGCAGTCGCTCGTCGACCGGTTCTTCGAGCGATTCGGTACGACGGAGCTCGTCAATATCTATGGCCCCACCGAGACGTCCGTCGCGGTGACGTTCTGGCGCTGCGCGGTCGGCGCATCCGGCGTCGTGCCGATCGGACGGCCGCGGCCGAACGCGCCGATCTACGTTCTCGATTCGCGACTCGACCCGGCTCCGATCGGTGCGACGGGTGCCTATGGTCGGGGTCGTCTCCACCGCCCTCGAGATGGGTTGGGCGACGCTTGAGCTTCTGAGTGTCGCGGAAGCGGCGTTCGAAGTGTTGGTCACGACCGACCAGCCTCGGGGATGCACGCCGCGCTCCGGAACTCACGATTGGCAGCAAACGTCAAGCCAGTCGGCTCGACGGGTGGTGCCTCAGTTTGATTCCCGGCGCCGCGATCGCGGTGCGGACACCCGCTGACGTCTCGTGCTACTCTCCGCCTCGATGCCGCGCGGCCCGAGAGGCGAGAAGCGACCCACCGACGTGATCGGCAACGCCGTCCACGTCATGCGCATCGCGACCGGCGAAGTCGAGGACGTAAAGACGACGCCCGATCTGGCGAAGGAGCACATGCGACGCGGTGGGCGGAAGGGTGGCAAGGCGCGGGCGGCGAAGCTGTCGAAGAAACGGCGGGCCGAGATCGCGACGATAGCCGCTAAGGCACGCTGGCAAGGACGTCATTAGCTACGGCGTCTTTTCGCGACTGCCCCTCTCCGGTGCCATCGGCGTTCCAGTGCTGGCGTTGATGCGGAACGGCACACGCGCAGCGACTTTCCAGCTCTCTGCGCCCACATCGCGACATTGGAGCAGGAACGCATACGCTCCTGGTCCACCCCACTGAATGCTGTTGATGTTCGCGAACGTACGCGTTCGCGGAAATTCCGCTAGATCGATTTCGCTGTGTGGGTTCGGCTCGACGGTTTGCCCGCTCGGCGTGATCATCGCGTACCGCAAGCTAAACCGCTCCGCCACCTCCGGGTCATCGCGGACCCAATAGGCGACGAGCTTCATGCGAACAGCAATTGTCCCGTGAGGGTCCACTGGCGGGACCTCGCCGTCAAAGTTGGCATCGATCGTCTCGATTAAATCGAAGAGACTAGCGCGGTTCGTGAATCGATCGATGGCGAAGCTCTCGCACAGAATCGCCCAGACGAGCGTTGCCATGACTTTAGGGTGCGCTCTCGAACCGTCCGGCGCCACCGGTGGGACGCGAAAGGATGGTAGGCCAGTGATATTCAGGATCGGGCCGGCCGAACGTCACCAATTCGACGTCGGCCGTCGAAAAATCCCTGTCCCGAAACTCGACGACGGCGTTGCGGTCGGCCACGTGAACGTGAAGCACGCCGTCAACGCTGCGCGCGAATCTGATGAGATTCGCGATCGTCGGATTCTCTTGACCGTTCAACATGCGTGAGACGTACCCGGCGGACTTGCCAAGGCGCCGCGCCAGATCAACCGGCCGCATGCCCTTACGAGTCATCTGCGCGTAGAGGCTCTCCAGGAACTCGACAAGAACGATCTGTTGCCAGTACGTAGGCGCTCGTTCGACGCGTTCGAGGAATTGCTTATCCGTTTCTTTGCGCATTGGTTCAGGTCTCGCTCTCCGTGATCGGTATCGGGCCGCACTGTTTCGCATCGAAGTACTCAGCGCGAAGCAGTCGGGCTTGGGAGACTTCGCGCGGGTCTGTCCTGGGTTGATCTTTTAGGAATGCGTGCGTGCAAACGATGATCTTCCCGGCGTCGTCGAACCATATGACTCGCAAAACAGGTCCGCGACTGCGGCGAACCCGGAACTCGTACAGATTGTTTTCGATCCGCTTACAGAATGGCTCTTTGCGCGGCGGATTCGCCGGCGCCAGCTCTCTGAGGATGGCCATCATCCGAACGCTTAGCCGCCCTGGATCGCCTCGCAGAGCTTTGAGAAATTCGACTGTAGCGCAGTGTCCGTCATCGGTCTCGATCGCGAGAACATCCCAGACGCGCTTTCGGATTCGACGCAGGCGCATGTTGACCTATAGGTAAACTACTGTCAAGGTGAAAACCTTCGGCCGGGTGCGGGCTTGCACTAGCGCTGTCCGGGTCCCAGGCACAACCGCCAACCGTTACCCATGAATAGAGTGAACTTCATGCTTGACACTCAAGTAAGACGTTCATATGATTCCGGCATGCACAAGTTGCCGGTCGCCAAGCGGATTCAGATCCTCACCATGCTCTGCGAAGGCTCCTCGATGCGTTCGATTTCTCGCGTCGTCGATGTCTCACCCAACACCGTTGACCGCTACCTGATCCTCGCCGGCGAGGCGTGCGCCGAGTTCCACGATCGTACCGTTCGCAACGTCGCCTCGAAGCGCGTGCAGTGCGACGAAATCTGGTCGTTCTGCGGCATGAAGGAAAAGACCGCGAAGGCGAAGGGCACCGACCGCCCGACCGGCGTTGGCGACGTGTGGACGTGGACCGCAATCGACGCGGACTCGAAACTGATCGTCGCGTGGCTGCTCGCGGGTCGCGATGCCGGCGCCGCGTACGAGTTCATGGTCGATGTCGCGAGCCGTCTCGCGAATCGCGTGCAGCTCACCACGGACGGACACGCGGCGTACCTGAACACAGTTCCTGAAGCGTTCCGCTTCGACGTCGACTATGCGCAGCTCGTGAAGGCGTACGGACCAGACCCGCGCGAGGATCAGCGCCGCTACTCGCCGGCGCAGTGCCTTGGCGCCGCGAAACTTGCCGTGCACGGCAATCCCGACGAGGCCCACATCTCGACGAGCTACGTCGAGCGCAGCAACCTGACGCTGCGGATGGCGAACCGCAGATTCACCCGGTTGACCAACGCGTTCAGCAAGAAGCTCGCGAACCACGGCCACATGGTCGCGCTCTACACCTGCTGGTACAACTTCGTGAAGATGCACAAGACGGTGAAGATGACGCCCGCGATGGCGGCGAACGTGACGGACAAGCTGTGGTCGATGGACGATCTCGTCGCGCTGGTCGACGAGCACGACGCCGCGAAGCCGCGTCAGAAGCCGGGGCGCAAACCGAAGACCGAAGGACGTCAGGCATGACCGATACTGTGTTCGCCACCGTCGTCAGTGGAACCACCGTGTTCGTGCTGGGCCAGGCTGCTGTGAAACTCGTCATCGAGCCGGTGCAGGAAATGAAACGGCTGATCGCTTCGATCTCCTACGATCTGATTTACGAAGCCCGACTGATTGCGGCCCCGGACGTGTTCACCGCTGACCAGAGAGCCGTGGTCGCTGATCGGCTGCGCTCATATGCGGCGAAGCTGGAACAGCAACTCGGTCTCGTGCCACGTTACCGATTTACTGCGTGCCTCTTCGGCCTCCCCACGCATGACGAGGTCCGGTTAGCAGCAAAGACGCTGATTCTCCTGTCGAACGTCGTACCAAGCCTAACGGAGGGCGAACCGGATACCTCTCAGCTCAGGCTTACCACTCGCAGGTGATTCGCAAGAGCCTCGGCTTGTACGTGCGACCGGAAGAGGAGATCACTCCCGAGGAGTATTGGGGGATCGTTCGGCGGTCCTAGGAATCAAA
>CAWCPU010000011.1:0-18823 GCA_963797545.1 uncultured delta proteobacterium | reverse complement strand
CGACGGCGGCGCGGCGCGACGCTCGCGGCGCGCTCCGCCGCGCAGGGTCCGGAGCTTCGCTTGCTGCGCGGGATCGAGCTGGTTCTTGATCGCGATCAGCATCGCGAGGTGCGCCTTCTTCATGTCGCGCTCGACGTCCATGACGCGGTCGGCGACCGCGAGCGCGGCGGCGGGATCGATCTTCGGCTCCGCGAGCAGCTTCGTGAGCGCCGTCGACTCCTCCTCGAACTGCCACTGGAGCTTCACGAGGCGCGCCTGCGTGTCCGCCATCGTCTTGCTGATCGCGTCGCGCTGCTCGGCCGTGAGGCCGATCTCGCTCTGGTTCTGCATGACCAGATGCGGCGGGAAGAGCTCGTCGAGGAAGCGCGGGCGTCGCATCGGCCCCATGCCGTCCGGCGGCATCGCCGACGCGACTCCCGGCGCCAGCACGGCGATGAACCCGAGGAGCGCCAACGTCGGTGCGGCGACGCTCCCGACGAGCGCCAACGAAGCGATTCGTCTCATGTCCACACTCTCCTTCCGAGATCGGTCGTCGAGCTCTTCTGCGGGCCGGCGAGATCGGGACACCCCCAGTCTCCCGTGCTGCACCCGAGCGCGGGGACGTCGTCGGCAAAGTCGAGGTCTTCGGTGTCGAGGAGCGCGTCGGTCGGTGTGCCGTAGCTCTCGAGCGCGGCGATCGCGGTCGCGCTCGTGGTGCCGCGAGATCGCTCGACCGGCCGCGCCAGCCAGAGCGTGACCGCGGCGGCCGCCACGGACGCCGCGACCGCGACGGCGCGCCACCGGCGCCGCGCGCGTCCCGGCCGCACGGCGGCCGTCCGATCGTACGTCGCGCGCCGGCTGCCCGCATCGGCCGCCGGCGACGCGGGAGCGCCCGTGGACTGCGGGGGAGCGACCGCGGATCGCGCACGAGCGCCCGCGGACCGGGCCGCGGCCGCCGACTGTGGGAGAGCAGTCGCGGCGGCGACGACGCGATCGAGCAGATCGGCCGGAGGCGGCGGCGTCGCCGAGCGATCGAGAAGCGCGTCGAGCCGCGCGGCTTCCTCGCGACGCCGGCGCGCCTCGGCGGAGTCGCGCAGGAGCGCGAGCGCGACGTCGCGCTCGCGGGCGGGCCAGCGCTCGGCCGCGGCGCCGTAGCTGTCGAGCAGCTCGGCGAAACGCTCCATGGTCATCGCAGGCGTTCGTCGATCCATCGTCATGCTCCGAGAAGATCCGCCGCGACGCCGGCGAGCCTCGCCCGCAACGCGCGCCGGCCGCGGGCGAGCAACGACTCCAGGGCGTCGACGCTGATCTCCATGATCTCGGCGGCCTCGGCGTTGCCGAGCTCCTGGTAGTGGCAGAGCGCGATCGCGGCGCGCTGCCGGTCGGGCAGGGCGGCGAGCGCCTCGTTCACGTGCCGGGCGACGTCGCGGTCGTGCAGCAGCTGCGTGACCGGCGGGCGCGGATCGGCGGGATCGGCGCTCGCGTCGAGCGGCCCTTCGCGGCGGCGCGCGCGGCGGTCGAGGCAGAGGTTGAGCGCCACCCGATGCAGCCAGGTCGTCATGCGCGCGCCTCCGGGTTTCCATTGCGCGGCGTGCGTCCACAGACGCAAGAGCACTTCCTGCGCGACGTCCTCGGCGTCGGCATGGTTGCCGAGGAGCCGGTAGGCGAACGCGAAGATGCGCCCGAGGTGGCGCTCCGCGAGCTCGCGATACGCCGCCGCGTCACCCGCCGCGGCGCGCGCCACCAAGACGTCGTCGGACGGTCGACCGGTGTCGTCGCGAACGGCGCCGGACGTGGGCGCGGCGCCGTCGCGGTCGCGGCGGTCACTGTCCGGCGCCGGCTCGTTCGGAGATGCCATCGAATCCCGCGCGCTCGGGCGGTGCTGCCGCCCGAGCGCGGTCCAACCTCTGTCACGTTCGACGCATCGCTGCGAGTCGGATGCCGTGTGCACGTCACGAGCCGGCAGCCGCCGCGCACGCCAAGCCTAGTGGCAACCGTGCCGGCCGCGACCACCCCGCAACGCCGTGAGCTCGTCGAGCGTGACGCTGCCGTCAGCGTTGGCGTCGGCGCGCTGGAACATCCGGGCGGCGAGCTGCTGCCGCATGATTTGGTGAAACGTCGCGAACTCGTCCGGCGAGAGCGCGCCGTCGTGGTTCGCGTCGGCCTGGGTGAACGCCGCCTGCCGATCCGCCTCCCACTGTCCACGGTCCGGCGCCTTGCTCCACGCCATCACCGGAATCGCCAGCGCCGCGACCGCCGCCGCCGTCAAGATCCGTTTTCGCATCAGAGTTTCTCCTCCGTGACGGGAGGGTCTCCATGACCCCGCCGTTGCCTCTTACACGGCGACCGGCCGGGAATCCGTCGCCGGCACGCGCGCACCGCTCGAGATCCTCTGCGCTCCTCGGCGGTGCGCACTGGCCGCACCGTGACGCCGTCAGCCGTGACGGGACGCGTGGATCGTAGTAACGAACCCGCAGCGGGAGGTGGACCATGCTCGAAGGCATCCGCGTGATCGAGATGGCGCTCTGGGTCGCGGGGCCCGCGACGGCCGGCATCCTCGCCGACTGGGGCGCCGACGTCGTGAAGATCGAGCCTCCCGCCGGCGATCCGATGCGGGCGCTCTTCCAAGTCGCGATGGGAAGCAAGGTCGAGCGCAATCCGCCGTTCGAGCTCGACAACCGCGGCAAGCGCAGCGTCGTCCTCGACGTCCACGTGGCCGAGGAGCGCGCCATCGCCGAGCGGCTGATCGCCGCCGCCGACGTCTTCGTGACGAACATCCGCCCCGACGCGCTCGTCCGCATGGGTCTCGACGGTGCGACGCTTTGCGCGCGGCACCCGCGGCTCGTGTACGCGAGCGTCACCGGCTACGGCACCGACGGGCCGGATCGCAATCGCCCGGGGTACGACGTCGGCGCGTTCTGGGCGCGCTCGAGCATCGCCCACACGCTGACGCCCGAGGGCGAGGCGCCGGTCCAGCTCCGCGGCGGGTTCGGCGATCACGTGACCGCGCTCGCGACCGTCGCCGGCATCCTCGCGGCGCTCCTCGAGCGCGAGCGCTCCGGGCGCGGCCGCGTCGTCGAGACGTCGCTGCTGCGCACCGGCATGTACTGCCTCGGCTGGGACCTCGGCATCCAGCTCGCCTTCGACAAGATGAGGCCGGCGGCGCCGCGCACCGCGAGCGAGACGCCGCTCGTCAACTCCTACCGCGCCGGCGACGGCGGCTGGTTCTGGCTGATCGGCCTCGAGGCCGACCGTCACTTCCCGGCGCTCGCGCGTGCGATCGAGCGCCCCGAGCTCGCCGCCGATCCGCGCTTCGCGACGGCGCGCGATCGCCGCCACAACCGGCGCGAGCTGATCGCGCTGCTCGACCAGGCGTTCGCGGCCCGTCCGCGCGCCGAGTGGGCGGAGCGCTTCGACCGCGAGGACGTGTGGTGGGCGCCGGTGCAGTCCGCGAGCGAGGTCGTCCGCGACCCGCAAGCGGCGGCGGCGGGCGCGTTCGTCGAGGTGCCGGGCGCGAGCGGCCCGAGCCGGGCGATCGCGAGCCCGGTCGCGTTCGGCGACGCGCCGCCGCTGGCGCCGGGAGCGGTGCCGGCGCTCGGCGAGCACACCGCCGCCGTCCTGCGCGAGGCCGGCGTCGACGAGGACACGTGCGCCCGGCTGCGAAGAGCGCGCTGAGCCGCGTCGGCGTCCTCCGCGGCTGATCGTCCGCACGAGTCGTCGGCTGCCGCGGAGACCTCAGAGCGCGCCGGCGTCGAAGATCGTGCGGCCGCCGAGGACGGTGTGCAGGACGCGGGTCGCCGGCAGCTTCTCGACCGGGGTGGTGAGCGGATCGCGGTCGACCACGATCAGGTCGGCGTGGTCGCCGGGCGCGAGCGTGCCGACGCCTTCCCAGCGCAGCACCCGGCCGGCGTCGCGCGTCCACATCGCGAGCGCCTGCGCGCGGCTCACGCGTTGCGCCGGGCCGTCGTTCCGCCGGCCGCTGCCGCAGAGCTCGTGCGTGGTCGCGAGCGCGACGTGCTCGAAGACGTTCTTCGGCCCCCAGTCGGTGCCGCAGGCGACCGTCATGCCGGCATCGAGCATGCGGGCGAGCGGAATCAGGTCGGGCAGGACGTGCTCGCCGATCCGCTCGACGAACATGTCGCCCTTCCCCCAGGAGAACGACATGCTGGTGGTGACGTCGAAGCCGAGCGCGGCGTAGCGGCGCGCCTGCTCGTGCTCGAGGAAGAAGGTGTGCTGGAGGATCCAGTGGCGGCCGCGGATGCGGTGGTCGCGGTCGACGGCCTCGAGCTGGTCGAGGTACTCGTCGTGCTCGCCGGTGCCGACGACCAGGACGTTCAGGCGGAGCCCCCGCTCGGCGGCGAAGCGCATCACGATCTCGCACCACTCGCGCGGGATGAACGAGACGCCGCGGGTCGGATCGCCGTACGGACCCACGTACGGCTCGCGCATCAGGAGGAGGCCGGGCCAGCACGGGCCGCCGCGCGAGACGGTGACGCCGTCGACGCGGAAGAGGTCGTCGCGCAGGTCGACGAGGGCCGCGGCCTCCTCGAGCCGCGCGTGCAGCTCCTCGAGGGTGAGCGGCGCGTCCCAGGCGAGGGCGTAGCGCTCGGCCTCGGGGGCCGCGAGGACGCGCAAGGTCAGCAGGTTCGATTGCCGGAGGTGGCGGTACGCCTCGATCAGCGGCCGGTCCATGACGTGCGCCTCGTAGGCGGTCGTCACGCCCATGCGCGCATACGTCTGCATCGCCCGCTGCATGCTCGGGACCAGGAGGTCGGGCTGCATCATCGGGAGCTGGCAGAGCAGCCGGTTCATGAACGCGTCGCCGGTGTAGTAGTTCGTGACCGAGCCGCGCAGGATGCCGGTCGGCTCGCCGCCGGCGTCCTTCTCGATCCAGACGTGCTCGATCCGGTCCGGCGTCTCGCGCCCGAGGCCGAGCCTGGCGAGGCCGGCGGAGTTGAAGGCGCAGACGTTCGGGACCACCGGCGCCCACGCCTGGATCCAGACCGGATGATCCGGCGCGGCGCGGTCGAGGACGCGGCGGTCCGGCAGCGCCCCCTCGGCGAGGTCGCGCCACGACCGGCGCAGGAAGTAGTGCGGCTCGCCGACCGGCGTCGTCATGATCCACTCGCCCTTCGGCGTCGTCCGCGCGCGCGCGGCGACGCGGCCGACGATGTCGGCGTGCGACGTCGCGTCCTTGATGTCGACGCACGGCCCCTCGAGGAGGCCGAAGTGGAGGACGTGGGGATGGGTGTCGACGATGCCCGGCATCAGGCTCGCGCCGCGCAGGTCGACCTCGGCGGCGCCGGCGCCGACGGCGCGCCGCACGTCGGCGGCCTCGCCGCGCGCCACCACCCGCCCGTCGCGGACGCCGAGGGCGTCGTGGACCGGGTCGCCGGGCTCCATGGTCAGGATGCGCCCGCCGACGTAGGTCGTCGCGGTCGCGCCGTCTGCGGTCATGCCTCCTCCTTCACCGCGCGCTCCTCGGGGCGCATCTCGAGCCAGAGCGCCCGCAGCGAGAGGTTGATGTCGGAGATGAAGAAGATCAGCGAGCAGATGAGGGAGAGCATGCAGAGGACGAAGAGCGTGACGATCGCCGCGGCGATCGACAGCCGAAGCAGCGCGCCGAGGAAGAGCGTGATGACGAGGAGCGCGGCGAGGAGGACGCTCACCGCGGCGAGCGCGATGCCCGCCCGCACGATCTTCGCCCGCCTCGTGAGGATGGCGAGCTGAGCGAGGACGTTGGCGCGATCGCCGTCGGCCGCCGCGCGCAGCTCCTGCGTGAGCAGCCGCGAGCGGTCGATGACGCGTCCGAACCGGTTGGTCATGCTGAGGAGGAGGAGCCCGACCCCCGAGATCAGGATGACGGGGCCGATCGACAGCTGCAGGGTCGGTATGAGGTCCGCGAGGGGCATGTCGATCCGATCGGCTCGGCGGCTCACGAGAGCAAGTCGACGTCCCTGCCGAGTCCGCGCTCTCGTGCCGCTCGATAGACCTGCCATGCGGCTATCGCGTCTTGAAAGGCAAGGCCGACGCCGCCGTAGATCGTCAGCTGATCGGACGACGTCCGTCCCGGATGGCGGCCGCCGAGGACCTCGCCGAGCTCGGCGTCGATCGCGTCCGCGCCCAGGCCGACGCCGCCGACGGCGCCGAGCTCGACGGCGAGCCGGCGGTCGTCGCAGACGAAGAGGCCGGCGCGAATCAGATCCGCGGAGACCTCGGCCTTTCCCGGCTCGTCGGCCCCGAGCGTGGTGACGTGCGCGCCCGGCGGCAGCATCGCTTGCACGATGAACGGCGCCCTCGACCAGGTGGCGACGAGCGCGACGGCGCTCTCCCGAAGCGCGTCGGCCGCCGTCGCCGCGGCGATCACCGGCACCGCGAGTCGCGCCGTCGCCGCGCGCGCGAAGGCCTCGGCGCGCGCGCCGACGACGTCGTAGACGAGCACGCGCCGCAGCCGACGCAGCGCCGCGAGCGCGTCCAGCTGATGCGTCCCCTGGACGCCGGCGCCGATGACGGCGACGACGTCGGCGTCGGGACGCGCGAGGACGTGCGCGGCGAGCGCGCCCGCCGCGCCGGTGCGCACGGCGGTCAGGTGCGTGGAGTCCATGACGGCGAGCAGATCGCCGGTTGCGACGTCGTGCAGGCAGACGACGCCGCGGATCGCCGGGTCTTCCGCCGGAAACTTGGCGTGCACCTTCACCGTGTAGGTCGGCACGCCGGGCGCGGTTCCGGGGAAGAGCACCGTCGCCGTGCCGGGTCCGGGAAGCGCCGCGCGCACGCGTTGCGCTCTGTCCGTCGCCGTCGCGGAGTAGGCGACGAAGCCGGCGCGCAGCGCCTCGACGAGCGAGGGAGGATCGAGCAGCGCCCGCACCTCGGAGCGCGTGAGCAGCAGCGTGCGCACGTCAGCGCTCCGCCGGCCGGCGCACGACGCGGATCGACGGCGGACCGTCGGCGATCGTGCCGATGATCGCCGCGTCGGCGTAGCCCGCGGCGGCGAGCGCGTGCAGGGCGTCGCGCGCCTTCTCCCGCGCGACCGCGAACAGCAGGCCGCCGGAGGTCTGCGGGTCGTAGAGGACGTCGAGCGCGCCGTCGCTCTCGATCCCGTCGCCGGCCGCGACCCGCTGCCGGATCGAGGCGTTCTGCGCGTGAAACGAGCTGCGCATGCCGCCGCTCAGGAGCTCGCGCGCGCCGCGCAGCAGCGGCAGCGCATCGAGCGCGACCTCCGCCGATACCGCGCTGGCGCGGAGGAGATCCATGAGATGGCGGGCGAGGCCGAAGCCGCTCACGTCCGTGCAGGCGCCGGCGCCGAGGGCGCGGGCGATCCGCGCGGCCTCGGCGTTCGACTGCGCCATGCTCGCGATCGCGGCGGCGACGACGCGGCCGGGCGCGCGTCCCTGCATGTCGGCGGCGAGGACGACGCCGGTGCCGAGCGGCTTGGTGAGGACGAGCGCGTCGCCGGGACGGGCGCCGCCGAGACCGATGACGCTCGCGTCGGCCGGGAGGTCGCCGGTGATCGTCAGACCGACGAAGAGCTCGGGACCGCTCGTCGTGTGGCCGCCGACGAGCGAGACGCCGAGCGGATCGAGCGCGGCGCGGACCCCGGCGAGCACCTGGTAGAGCGTCTCCTCGGCGCGCGCCGGCTCCTCCTCGGCGATCGTCACGAACGCGAGCGCGTGGCGCGGCCGGCCGCCCTTGGCGTAGATGTCGCTCACCGCGTTCACGGCGGCGACGCCGCCGACGAGCCACGGATCGTCGCTGAACGCGCGGAACGCGTCGACCGTGGCGAGGACGACGGCGCCGCCGTCGAGCCGCACGGCCGCGGCGTCGTCGGCCTCGGCGACGCCGATCAGGATCGATGCATCCGCCGGCGCCGCCGGCAGCCGCGCGAGGGCGCGCTCGAGAACGGGCGCCGCGACCTTGGCGGCGCAGCCGCCGCAGATCATCGCGTCCGCGTCCATGCCGTTCGGCGCGGCGAACGTCGGCGCCGGCGCGCCGGCGGCATCGAGCACCTGGAAGCGGCGCACGAAGCGGCGATCGATCCAGTCCTTGAGCCGCCACATCGCAGGGCCGACCGCGACCGCGCTCCATTTCGCCGCGAGCGCGCGGCGCTCGCCGAGGTTCAAGATCGAGAGGAACGTGCGTTGCGGGCGGTACGCGCGCGGCGCCCGGCCGGTGAGGCGCGCGCGCAGGTTGGCGTCGAGGATCGGTCCCTCGCGAACCGCGTACACCCCCGCCTTGCGGACCCACGGCGCGCCCTCGATCGACGCGCAGTCGCCGACGGCGAAGAGCTCGTCGTGGTCGAGCACCTGGAGCGTCGGGCGCACGCGGACGAAGCCCGCGGCGTCTTTCGCGAGCGGCGTACAGGCAGGGAAGGGCAGCGGCGCCGCGCCCGTCGCCCACACGACGAGGTCGCACTCGGCGCGGCCGTTCTCGAGGATCACCGCACGGCGCTCGACGCCGACGACCCGCATCCCGGTCCGCAGCACGATCCCGCGGCGCTCCGCCTCGCGTCGGGCGCGCGCGACGACCCGCCGCGGATAGCCGTCGAGAACGTCCGCGGTGTCCGAGAAGAGCGTCACCGCCGGTGCGACGCCGCGCCCGAGGAGGCGCGCGCGAAGGTGAACGCGAGCTCGACGCCGGCCGCGCCGCCGCCGACGACCGCGATGCGAAAGGCGTCGCGCGCCGCGCGCGGCGATCCGGCTGCCGCCGTCGACGGCGGCACGCCCACGCCCACCGCGGCGAGCCGTTCCTCGAGGCGATCGACGAAGTCGCGGATCGGTCGGGTCGCGAGCGCGTGCTCGCGGACACCCGGCACGTCGAGCCCGCGGACCGTCGCGCCGACGTCGAGGCTCGCGACGTCGTAGGCGATCGCCGGCCGGCCTTCGAGCGCGATCCGCCGCGCGGCGGGATCGATGCCGGTCGCTGCCGCGAGGATCACGCGGGCGCCGGCGCGGCGCGCGAGCGGCACCATGTCGATCTCGAGCTCGGGCGGCGCGTAGTCGCCGGCGACGAAGCCCGGCACCATCCCCGAGTAGACCGCCTCGGGACGGTCGACGATCGAGCGTCAGCCGCACGCCGTCGAGCGGCTTCATCATCCACCGCCGGAGGACCTGCACGTGCGCGTGCCCGCCGCCGACGAGGACGAGATCGGCGCGGACCGGCACGGTGAGCGCAGCCTTCACGAGCGTCGCATCGGCGTCAGCGGGTCGACCTAGCGCCGGCGGAGCTTGAAGCGCTGGACCTTTCCGGTCGCCGTCTTCGGCAGCTCGTCGACGAACGCGACCCAGCGCGGGTACTTGTAGGGCGCGAGCTTCTCTTTGACGAAGCGCCGGAGCTCGGCCGCGAGCGCGTCGGAGCGGGCGCGCGAGTCGCGCAGGACGACGAACGCCTCCGGCTTCACCAGGCCGTCGTCGTCCTCGCGGCCGACGACGGCCGCCTCGAGCACGGCCGGGTGCTCGACGAGCGTCGCCTCGACCTCGAACGGCGAGACCCAGATGCCGCCGACCTTCAGCATGTCGTCGGCCCGGCCGCAGAACCAGTAGGTGCCGTCGCCGTCTTGCCGGCACTTGTCGCCGGTCTCGAGCCAGCCGTCGGCGAGGACCTGCGTCGTCTTCGCCGGCTGATTCCAGTAGCCGGCCATCGTCGATGCGCCGCGGACGCGGAGGTTGCCGATCTCGCCGCGGGCGACCGGGCGGCCGTCGTCGCCGACGATCTGCACGTCGTAGCCGGGGACCGGCGTCCCCGACGACCCGGGACGCGACGTGCCCGGCCGATTGGCGAGGAAGACGTGGAGCGTCTCGGTCGTGCCGAGCCCGTCGACGATCTCGACGCCGACGCGCTCGCGCCAGCGGCGCTGGAGGTCCGCGGGGAGCGCTTCCCCGGCGGAGACGCAGAGCCGGAGGCTCGAGAGGTCCCAGCGGACCGCGAGGTCCGGCACGCCGAGCATGCTCGCATAGAGCGTCGGCACGCCGAAGAAGAGCGTCGCTCGCTCGCGCGCGATGGTCTCGAGGACGCGCTCGGCCGTCGGCCGCTCCGGGGAGAGGACGGCCGAGGCGCCGGCGCCGAGCGGGAAGTAGCCGGTGTTGCCGAGGCCGTACGCGAAGAAGAGCTTCGCCGCCGAGAAGATCCGGTCGTCGGGTGTGAGCCGCAGCACCTCGCGGGCGAAGGTCTCGTAGCAGACGACCATGTCGCGATGGCGATGGACGACGCCCTTCGGCCGTCCGGTCGAGCCCGAGGAGTAGAGCCAGAACGCGGGAGCGTCGCGTCCGGTCGGCGCGCTCTCGAGCGTCGGGCGGGCGCGCGCGACGGCGTCCTCGAACGAGACGAGACGGCGCGGCGCGCCGGTGCCGGCGACGGGCGCCGACCCACGCTCGCCGCTGCGGACCGACCCGCCGCCGGCCGAGCGGTGCGGCTCGCCGCCGGCGACGAGCGTCGCCTCCAGATCGGGCGTCGCCGCGAGCGCCGGCGCGACCTCGTCGAGCAGCGCCGCCGAGACGACGGCGGCGCGCGCGCCGCTGTCGTCGAGGAAGAACCGATAGTCGGCGGACCGCATCAGGGTGCTGACGGGCACCGGCAGCGCGCCGATCGCGATCGCGCCCCAGAAGGCGCCGAGGAACTCCGGCGCATCGAGGCAGACGACGAGCACGCGGTCGTCGGCCCGGACGCCGAGGTCGCGGAGCGCGTTCCCGGTGCGAGCGGCGAGCTCACGGAGCTCGCGATACGTGATCGTGCGGCCGCGGTACACGTACGCGGGACGGTCCGCGTCTCCCGCGGCGGCGCGGCGGTCGAGGAAGTACCCGGCGACGTTGAGCTGCTCCGGGAGCGTGTCGATGACGTTCATGTCTCGTCGGCGTCGACGTGCGCGATGACGCCGCTGACGCGGCCCCAACCTACGCGAGCACGAGGACCGAGTGAAAGCGTGGCGGCGGTCCCTCGGGGCTCAGCGCACGGCGAAGCCGAGCGCGTCGGCGACGCGGCGGAGCGGCGTCTCGAGGCCGTGCGCGGCGGCGAGCCGCAGGAGCGCGTCGCGATCCGCCGGCGCGCGCGGCAACGCCACCGACACCTCGGGCAGCGGCACGGTCGCGACCGGGAGCACCACGCGCCGCGCGGCGGCGAGGTACTCGCGTCCGGCGTCGAGCCGGCGCGCTATCGCCGGCGACAGACCCGGCGCCGCCAGGATCGCGTCGAGTGACCCGTGCGCGGCGACGAGCGCCGCCGCGGTCTTCTCGCCGATCCCGGGCACGCCCGGCAGGCCGTCCGACGGATCGCCGCGCAGGAGCGCGAAGTCGCCGTAGGCGCGGCCGGGGATGCCGTAGCGGCGCGTGATCTCCGCCTCGTCGACGACGACGAGCTTCGAGACGCCGGTCTGCGGATACAGCACGCGCACCGCCGGGTCGCGCACCAGGGCGAAGAGGTCGCGATCGCCCGAGACGACGTCGACCGGCGTGCGCGCGCGGGCGGCGACGGTCGCGATCACGTCCTCCGCCTCGAAGCCCGCGGCGCCGACGACGCTCACGCCGAGCGCGATCAGCACCTCGCGGCCGACGGCCTCCTGCGGCGCCACCGGGTCCTCCTCGCCCTCGTCGGCGACCCGATGCGCCTTGTACGAGGGCAGGGCGTCGACGCGGAACGCCGGCCGCCAGTCGTCGTCGACGGCGATCACGAGACCGCTCGGCCGCTGGTCGCCGAGAAGGCGGGCGAGCATGTTGAGAAACCCGTACACCCCGCGCATCGCGACCGTCTCCGGCAGCGAGTGGAACGCGCGATAGAGGAGGCTCGAGTAGTCGACGAGAAGCAGCGCGCCGGCCGGAGATGCGCCGCGGCCGCGCGGCGCTGCGTGATCTCGCTCCGGTTCTCGTGTCGGCATGAACGGTGAGTCGGCCGGACGCGACCGTCCTGCTGCGGCCGTGCAGCACGTACTGCCCTTCGCCGGTCGACGCAAGAACAGCCGGGGTGCGGCGTCGGCGATTCACTCGGACGGCGTCGTGATGCACGACGCCCGCGACGGCGCACGCCGCCTCGGCGTCAGGAGGCGCGGCGTGATTCGGAGACGAGACGGAGGTGCGTCGCGTTCCAGTGCGGCGCGCGGGCGGCGTCGCGCGGCGCGCGGTGACGTCGATCGGGCCACAGCGTCCGCAAGTGGACGGGGAGGAGCCGGCGCACCTCGGCACGCGCCGACCCCGAGAGCTCGGCGTGAATGCGTGCGAAGGCGGCGCGCGCGAGGAACTCGCCGGGACCGTCCGGGTCGCCCGGCCCGCCGATCCGCTGGAGAAAGTCCGCGCGGGTCTCGAGCCGGGGCACCCCGACGTAGGGCCAGCCGTCGAAGAAGTCGGTGCGATGGTGGCGGGGCAGGCGCGCTCCGAGCGTAAACGCGACCTCGTGCGGGACGCTGTCGCGGAGCGCCTGAAGCGTGAGGCGGATCGCCGAGACGACGCAACGCCGAGCGGGGTTCACGTCGAGCTTCATAGCGAGCGACGTGCCACCGCTCGCCTGCCGAAATTCCTCGCGATTTAGCAGGGTCGCCGGACGCATGTGTGTACGAGCTACGCCGGCCGCTGAAGATCCGGTCCGTTCGTTCACAGCGCCGGCGCGCTGCGTCGGCGGGTCGGCCGACCGCTGCCGCCGCGGCGGCGCGCAGCGCGGGGCGCGTCGGCCGACCACTGGCGGCGCGGCGGCGCGCAGCGCGGGGCGCGTCGGCCGACCGCTGCCGCGGCGGGTGGCGGCTCAGCCGAGCCGCTGCCGCAGGTGATCGCCGACGCGCAGCGCGTTCGCCATGATCGTGAGCGCCGGGTTCACGGCGCCGCTCGCCGGAAAGATGCTCGCGTCGACGACGTAGAGGTTGTCGACGTCGTGCGCCTTGCAGCTCGGGTCGAGCGCCGAGGTCTCCGGGTCGCGGCCGAAGCGCACGGTGCCGTTCTGGTGCGCCACGCCCGCGAGCGGGATGCGCGCGGGAATGTAGGCGTTGAGCGGCAGGAGATGGTCGTGACAGCGGATGTCCTTCAGCATGTGCTTGAGCTTGCCGACGAGGCGCTTGTGGCCCTCCTCGTTGTTCGGCGCGTACGAGAGGACGATGCGGCCGTTGCGGTCGACGGTGACGCGATTGTTCGGGTCGGGCAGGTCCTCGGAGGTGAGCCAGAAGGAGAGCGTGTGCTCCGCCATCGTCTCGAGCGTCCAGCCGGGCGCGAGGCGCGGGGCGCCGGCGCGCAGGATGCTCGCGTCGGTCTTGCCGATCATCGAGACGTGGCCCATCGGGTACTCCCACTCGCCGTTCGCGAAGTAGAAGTCGTTCAGGCCCCAGGTCTTCTGGAAGCGCGTCGGGTTCGGGTGGCGCGAGACCGCGAGCAGCATCGAGTTCAGGTGGCACATGTAGTTCCGGCCGACGACGCCCGAACGATTGGCGAGCCCGGCGGGATGCGCGTCGCTCGCCGAGCGCAGGAGGAGCGCCGCCGAGTTGATCGCGCCGCAGGAGACGACGACGACCCCGGCGCTGTAGGTCTCGTTCACGCCGTCGCGGACGACGTGGATCTTCGTCACCTCGCGTCCCGAGGCGCTGGTCTCGAGGCGTGCGACGTAGGCGTTGGTGAGGAGCGTCACGTTCGGGTGCGCGAGGGCGGGGTCGACGCAGACGACCTGCGCGTCGGCCTTGGCGCCGACGAGGCACGGGAACCCGTCGCAGGTGTCGCAGCGCATGCAGGCGCTCTTCCGGGGATTGGCCTCGTCGAGCATGATCCCGACCGGCATGTGGAACGGCCGGTGGCCGATGCGGGTGAGATCGTCGACCAGCTCCTGAATCCGCGGCTCGTGACTGAGCGCCGGATGGCGGTAGGGCGCGCTCGCGCGCGGCTCGGTCGGATCGCTGCCGCGGACGCCGTGCACCTGGTAGAGGTGCTCGGCCTCGGTGTAGTAGGGCTCGAGCTCGTCGTAGGTGATCGGCCACGCCGGCGAGACGCCGCCGTGATGGCGCACCTCGCCGAAGTCCTGCTCGCGAAGACGGATCAGCGCGGCGCCGTAGAACTTGGTGTTGCCGCCGACGAAGTAATGCGTCCCGGCGTGGAACTCCCGGCCGTCGCGGTCGAGCCACGCTTCCTTGACGTGGTAGCGGTTCTCGACGACGACCGCGTGCGAGTCCCAGTTCTCCTTCTCGCGCGGCACGTAGTCGCCGCGCTCGAGGAGGAGGATGCGCTTCCCGGTCGGCGCGAGCCGATACGCGAGCGTTCCGCCGCCCGCCCCTGTCCCGATGATGACGACGTCGTAGTGATTGTCCGCCATGGCGCCCTCCTCTTTCGGCCCGTTGGATGTCGCCGCGCCGGCGGAGGTTGCATCGGCGGTGCCGTGGCGGGCCGCTCGTCGCGCCCGGGCGATGGCCCGGCCACGAAACCGAGACGTTCCTGGTCGCGGCTCGCTTGCGTATACTGCCCGCGGTGCCTCAGCTTCTCGAGCCGATCTTCGCCGCGCTGAACACGGCCGACGTGCGGTACGTGGTCGTCGGTGGGCTGGCGACGGTCCTTCACGGGTACGCGCGCTTGACCGCCGACGTCGATCTGGTGGTCGACCTCAGGCCGAGCGAGGCGCGGAAGGCGATCGACGCACTCGTCGCTCTCGGCTTCCGCCCGCGGGCGCCCGTCGATCCGACTCAGTTCGCGGATCCGGCGATTCGCGGCTCCTGGGTGCGCGAGAAACGCATGCGTGTGTTCTCGATGCACGACCCGGCCCAGCCGATGCGCGAGATCGACCTCTTCGTCGAGCATCCGATCGCGTTCGATGAGCTCTGGGCTCGTTCGGAGGTCCTCGCGCTGACGACCACGTCCGTCCGCGTCGCGTCGATCCCCGATCTGATCACCCTCAAGCGCGTCGCCAGCCGTCCTCAGGACCTCGAGGACATCGAGGCCCTCGAGGCGATTCGTCGTCGCAAGGAGCGCGATCGTGACTGACGAACCTGTCGAGGACGACGAGTGGCAGGCGAGCTGGGAGGCTGATCGCCGGCGAAAGCTCACGTCGGCGTTGGCCGCTACGCCGGCCGAGCGTCTCGCCTGGCTCGAGGAGATGATCGCGCTCGCGCATCGCACCGGCGCGCTGCCGCGGTCGGAGCGGTACCCGCGAGCGCGTCGAGGGACTTGATCGGCGAGTGTCGCCTCTCCTGGTGCGATAGACGGACAGGCCGCCGGGACGTGCCGCGACGGATCCGGACGCGTTCAAATCGCACGCCCTCTCGTCGCTGTCGGAATGCCAGGATCTGCGCACTGTCGGTTCGGCGTCTCCCCGTCGCCGCGACGCGGCCGACCTGACGACCGCGCACGCGCGGTCGTCAGCGCGCGCTCGTTGCGAACGACGTCAGGTGACGGGCGGGGGAGGGCTCGCGCCGGCGCTCCGCCAGGCGCACCAGCACGGCGTCGAGCGAGAGCGGGCCCGCGCCGGCGACGCCCAGCCAGACGAGGAGCGCGATGTAGAGGAACTCCGCGAGGCCGAAGAGGTCGCCGAGCGACGCGACGTTGTCGCGCTGCGCGGTCACGATCGCGACGATCATCGTGATGATGAGCGGCACGCTCGCGATCCGCGTGAAGAGGCCGGCGAGGAGCAGCGCGCCGCAGACGAACTCCACGCCGGAGGCGAACGGCGCCTGGATCTCCGGGTGCGGGATGCCGAGCCGGCCGAAGAAAGCGATGACGCTCGTCGAGGTCGTGGAGCTTGCCCCAACCCGACCACAGGAAGATCCAGCCGACCGTGAAGCGCGCGAGCGTCGGAGGAAGCCATTCGAGCAGGCCCGCGATCGCGAGCACGAGGCGCCGGAGCGCGAGCAGGCCGTCGATGATCGTCGTCATGGTGTGATCCTTTCCTTTTCCGTTCTAGGCGCGGAGCGACGCGACCGCACGCGCGGCCGGCACGGGCTCCGCCGCCGGGCGCGAGATCGTCGTCGCCCGAGCGGTCGCGAACTTGACGAGGTCCTTGGAGAAGAAGAGGTCGAGCGTCCAGTCGAGCGCGACCCGGAACTTCTTCTCGAAGCGCGGCAGCTTGGCGAGGTAGACCGTCCGCCACAGCCACCACGCGACGAATCCCGAGAACCGCCAGCCGAAGATCTCGGCGACGCCGGTCCGGCGGCCGAGCGACGCCAGCTGGCCGATCGTCCGGAACGAGAACGGCCGGCGCGTGCCGCGGCCGGTGAGCTCGGCGACCACGTTGCGCGCGACGCAGCGGCCCTCGCGCATCGCGTGCTGGGCGGTCGGCGGATGGAACGCGCCCTTGCCGTCCGGCACCAGCGCGCAGTCGCCGAGCGCCCACACGCCGGGCCAGCCCGGCACGTCCAGGAACGCGTCGACGCAGAGCCGGCCGCGCTCCTTGGTGCACGGCAGCGTCCCGAGCAGCGGGTTCGGCGTCGTGCCCGCGGTCCAGATCAACGTCGAGGACTCGAGCGTCGTGCCGTCGGTGAGCGTCACGTCGTCGGCGCCGACGGCGGCGACCTTGGTCTCGGTCCGCACCTCGACGCCGCGCTCCTCGAGCTTGCGGCGCGCGTAGCGGCCGAGCGACGGCGACAGCTCCGGCAGGATCACCGGTCCGGGGTGCACCAGCACCATGCGGATCATCTCCTCCGAGAGCCGCGGATAGTAGCGCAGGGCCTCGCGCACGAAGTCGTTGATCGCCGCGATCGTCTCGACGCCGGCGAAGCCGCCGCCGGCGACGACGAACGTGAGCAGGCGCGTCCGCAGCGCGGCGGCGCATTCGGTGTCGGCCTCCTCGAGGAGCGCGATCAGGCGATTGCGCAGGGCGAGCGCGTCGCCGAGCGACTTCATCGTGAGCGCGCGCTCCTCGAGGCCCGGCAGACCGAAGAAGTTGGTGATCGCGCCGAGGGCGATCACCACGTGATCGTACGGCAGCGCGTGCGTGTGGCCGTCGGCGCCGTGCGACACCTCGACGACGCGGCGCTCGAGATCGATGCCGCAGACGTCGCCGTCGAAGAAGCTCACCTTGCGGAGGAGCTTCCGGACCGGGTTCACGATGTGCGTCACGTCGAGATCGCTCGCGGCGACCTCGTGGAGCATCGGCGTGAAGAGGAAGAAGTTCTCGCGATTGACGATCGTCACGTCGACGGCGTCGCGCGGCCGGAGCCGCCGCTCGAGCTCGAGCGCCGCATAGACGCCGCTGAACCCGCCGCCCACGATCAACACCTGCTTGCGTCCGGTGGTGGTCACGCCGCTCAGATGCCGCGTCCCGGCGCCGCGTTGCAGGGAGCGCCGCGTCGGGGGTCTTGCATCCACTCCCCTTGTTCCGGCATCAGAGCGCACGACATCACACGGGCGGACACAGGGCGCCCTCAACGCGAAAGGAGACGGTATGAAATCGTTCACCAAGGGGATGCTGATCGCGAGCGCGGCCGCGACGTTGCTCGCAGCCGGCGCGATCACCGCGACCGCGACCGACAAGGCGGGCGGCGACATCTACTGCGAGGGCATCAACGCCTGTAAGGGGCAGGGCGCCTGCGCGGGCGGCGGTCACAGCTGCGCCGGCAAGAACGGCTGCAAGGGCGAGGGCATCGTCAAGACGAGCAAGAAGGACTGCGACGCGAAGCACGGCAAGGTCGTCCCCGACCCGCACGAGGAAGAGAAGTAAGACCGTCCGTCGGAGAAAGGCGCGCCGCCGACACCGGCGGGCCGCCTTTCTCCGACACCACTGCCGATTGCGCGGCGGCCGCGTGCGTCGGCCGTCACCCGACCAGGGCCGCTGCGCCTGCCGACGAGGCAAATTGCCGCGTCGCGAGCGTTCCGGAACGTTTGCCACACGCGCGAAGACCGATCCGCGCCCGGCGACGATCTCACCGTTCCGGCACCGCGTTTGCACGCTCTCCGACGCTGGACCGGCCGCGCTCCGCCGCGGCTCTCGACGCGTCAAGGAGACCTCGCACTCATGGTATTGCGCACGTCGGCGATCGCCGCGCGCGCCCGAATCGGCATCGCGGCCCTCGCTCTGGTCGCGGGCGTCAGCGCCGATGCGGTCGCGCTCCACCGCCACACCGATCACGTCGTTCAGATCACACCGAGCCGTTCGACGCGGATTGCAGGGCTGCGCTGGGTCGGCAGCGCCCAGCTGCTGGCATTCGATTCCGACGCCGATCTCGTCGGCAACGGCAACACGACCCGCCAGACCTTTCTGTTCGACCTCGGCGCCCGGTCGCTCGAGCATCGCGTCGGCATCACGCAGCTGAGCTTCGGGAACGGTGCGACGGCCAATGCGACGTTCGCCAAGCGGACGGCGTTCGCCGCCTTTCAAACGACGAGCGATCTCCTCGGCAATGGGTCGAGCGGCTCGCAGGTGTTCGTGTCGAGACCCGCCCGTCCCAAGATCGGACGCGGCCCGCTGGTGCAGGTGACGCGCGGCGCCGGCGAGACGACGGAGCCGATCCTGAACGAGCGCGGCAAGTACCTGTACTTTCGAAGCACGCTCGATCTCCTCGGCATCGGCCTGCGTCCCGGGCACTACCTCTACCGCGCCGAGCTGCCGAGCCTCGGCGGATTCGCGTGTCCCTCCTATCCCTGCCCCGGAAATCCCGGGCTCGTGCTCGTCGCCCCCGTCGAGGCGTCCGCGGCCGCCGTGAGCGCGGACGGCGAGCGCGTCGTCTTCGTGTCGGCCGAGGACGCCGCCGGCGACGGTTGGTCGAACGGCTTCCGGCAGCTCTACGCGCGGGACTTTCTCCTCGGGACGATGCGACGTTTGACGACCGGCGCGGGCGACAGCGATCGGCCGTCGCTCACCGCGTCCGGCTCCAAAGCGCTCTTCCAGTCGGCCGCCGATCTCGCCGGGCGCGGCAGCGTCGGGACCCAGATCTTTCAGGTCTCGCTCGCGACCGATCCGCCGGCGA
>CAWCPU010000010.1:0-182912 GCA_963797545.1 uncultured delta proteobacterium | reverse complement strand
GGTGATCGCGTCGGGGAAGTCGGCGAAGGCGTCGCGGAGCTCGTCGGGGCCCTTCACGTAGAGCTGGTCGGTGTCGAACTTCCAGCGCGACGGGTCGTTCAAGGTCTTGCCGGTCTGGATGCAGAGCAGGACCTCGTGCGCCTTGTGGTCCTCGCGCGTGAGGTAGTGGCAGTCGTTGGTCGCGAGCAGCGGGATGCCGAGGTCTTGCCCGAGCGCCTTCAGCATCTCGTTGCACTTCGCCTGGACGGGGATGTGGTTGTCCTGGACCTCGAGGTAGTAGCGGTCGCCGAAGATCGCGAGGTACTCGGTCGCGATCTCGCGGCCGCGCGCGTAGTTGTCGGCGGCGAACGCGCGATTGATCTCGCCCTGAGAGGCAGCCGGAGGTCGCGATCAGGCCGCCGTTCAACGCCCGCAGGAGCTCCTTGTCGATCCGCGGGTCGAAGTAGAAGCCCTCCTGGTACGCGAGTGACACCAGCTTGCAGAGGTTGCGGTAGCCCTCCATGTTCATGGCGAGCAGGATCATGTGGAAGTTGCTGCCCGCCTCGTAGTCCTCGGTGCGCTGCGCCTTCTGTTGCTCGCGCCGCGAGCGCTCCCCGACGCCAGACCTCGCAGCCGATGATCGGCTGCACGCCCTCGTCGTGGCATTTCTTGTAGAACTCGATCGCGCCGAACATGTTGCCGTGGTCGGTGATCGCCACCGCCGGCATGCCGAGCTGCTTCACGCGCGGGATCAACGCGCCGATCTTGTTGGCGCCGTCGAGCAGGCTGTACTGGGTGTGCAGATGCAGATGGACGAAGCTGATCGACCGCCCCTCCTCCGATGGTGCAGGCCGAGTAGAATGCGCCACCGTGTCGCGATGAGCAACAAGAATCGTGCGCGAAGCGCGGCGGCATGTCGCTCGACGCCGAGGCGACCGCTGAACTCGCGCGGCGATTCACCGAGGCGTGGGCGCACCCGACTCGTTCAGCGCTTCGTCGCGCTGCTCGCGCCCGACGTGCGACTGCTCCAGCCGGTGACGCCGACGATCGTCGGCAGCGACGCGGCTCGCCGCGAGTTCACGCGGCTCCTCGCGTGGCTTCCCGACGTCCACGGCGTCGTCGACGCGTGGGCGGCGTCGGGAGACACGATCCTGATCGCCTGGCGCCTCCGCTTCACGCTCGGCCGGGCGCCGTTCGAGCTCCGAATCGTCGATCGCCTCGTCACCCGCGACGGCGTGATCGCCGAGCGCGAGGCGTACTTCGACTCGCTACGCTTCCTCCTCGCGACGCTCAGCCGGCCGGCGGCGTGGAAAGGCTACTTCTGCGGTACCGCGGTTGCCTTCCGGGCGGCGACGCCTGAGGGGAAGACGGCGCGACGTCGGGTCAGCCGAGCGTGGACCGTGCGACAGGCACGGTCCACGCTCGGCGGTGAAGCTCAGTCGTTCTTGTCCTTGAACTGCGTGCTGGTGTTCTTGCTCGCCGGCGCGCTCATCGTCGTCTCCCAGCAAACGCCGTCGCTGTTCCGCAGCTGAGCGATCAACGGCTGCTGCATCGGAAGCGCCGGCATGTCGGTCCAGTAGCCCTGCATCTTCACCTGGATCTTGGTCTTGCCGGGCGCGAGACCCTCCTTGAGCTGCATCTTCACCAGGCCGCCGGCGGAGCCCGGGCGGTCCTGCCACTTGTAGCCGGTCGCCTGCTCCTTCCAGCACGGGCGGTCGTTGCAGAACGAGTTGCCCGGGAAGAACGCGCTCCAGACCAGCCCGCGCTGATCGTAGAGGCAGAACACGTAGTCGGTTCCGCCCGGTGGATCGCCGAGGTCGGCCTTCGGCGTGACCGCGCCCTTCTGGTACTTCCACTGGATCTGGTCCTTCGAGTCCGGCGTGCGGTCCTTCATCGAGAGCGACGACTTGCTCGAGACGTCCGGAGGCCGGCAGCCTACCGACGGTGACGTCTCGCACAGGAACTCGTTCTGGCAGGCGTTGGAGCAGCCGTCGCCGCTGATCTGGTTGCCGTCGTCGCACTCCTCGAAGCAGCCGGGCTGAATGACGCCGTCGCCGCACGTGTTCGGGTCGCCGATGCAGACGCCGCTCTGGCACTGATCGTTGATGGTGCACGTCTGCGAGTCGTCGCAGGCGGTGCCGTCCGGCTCGAGCGTGTCGCTCGGACAATCGACGCTCGACCCGGTGCAGTTCTCCGGGACGTCGCAGTCACCGGCATCGGGGCGGCACACCGTCGTGGCCGGCTCGAGAGCATCGGCGGGGCAATCGGCACTCGAGCCCGCTGCAGACCTCCTCGACGTCGCACAGGTCCGCGGCCGCGCGGCAGACCGTCCCCGACGCGAGGGCATCTGCCGGGCACGCATCGTTGACGCCGTCGCAGCTCTCGGCGACGTCACAGGCGCCCACCGAGGCCCGGCACTCCGCCGTGCCCTTCGCGTCGGCCGGGCAGGTCGCCCTACCCCGTGCAGTTCTCGGCCGGGTCACAGACGCCGCCCGAGGCCCGGCACTCGATCGACGAGGCCTCGAACGCATCGGCGGGGCAGGCGTTGGCGACCCGTCGCAGTGCTCGGCGAGGTCGCAGTCGCCGACCGACGGCCGGCATTCGCGGCCGAGCTCGCTTCGGCCGGGCACGCGGTCACGCCGTCACAGGTCTCGGCCAGGTCGCACGCACCGGCGGCGGCGCGGCAGGCCGCGCTCGATTGGACCCATCGGCCGGGCACGCGCTGCCGACGCCATCACAGCTCTCGGCCAGGTCGCAGACGCCGGCGGAGGCGTGACACGTGGTGCCGGCGTTTCCGGCCGGGTGCTGGCAGGTGTCGTTCACACCGTCGCACTGATCGAGCGTGCAGACGTTGCCGTCACTCGTACAGCCGGTGCCGCTCGCCACCTTGGCGTCGGCCGGACAGTTCGGGCCGTTGCCGGGACAGTTCTCGGTGAGGTCGCACTCGCCCGCGGAGGCGCGACACGGCACCGCCGACGACACGAACGCGTCGGCGGGACACGAGGTGCTCGCCCCGGTGCAGGTCTCGGCGACGTCGCACACGCCGGCGACGGCGTGGCACGTGGCGCCGGCGTTCCCCGCCGGATGCTGACAGGTGACGTTCGTCCCGTCGCATTGATCGAGCGTGCAGGCATTGCCGTCGGAGGTGCACGAGGTTCCGTTCGACTTCTTGGCATCCGCCGGGCAGTTCGGACTGCCGCCGGGGCACGTCTCGGTCAGGTCGCACTCGCCGGCGGCCGCACGGCACGTGGTGCCGGAGCCGGCGAACCCGTCCGCGGGACACGTCGGGCTCGATCCCGAGCAGGTCTCCGCGACGTCGCAGCCCCCAGCGGTCGCGGGACGGCAGACCTGGCCCGACGCGCGGAACTGACAGGTCGACGTACAGCACGAGGTCGACGTCCCGTTGGCGCCGCCTTGATCGCACTGCTCGCCGACGGAGGTATCGATGGTGCCGTTGCCGCAGAGATTGACCAGCCCGACGGACACGAAATGGCCGTCGCTCGATTGCGTGCGGGACGGGCTTCCTGGATAGACGCACGCACCGCAACTCGAGACGGAGCTGCCCTCGCCCTGGCGTACCGCGGCCTCGCACGAGTTGCTGCGCACCGAGCCGTTCCAGGTGAAGGTGAGCGTGTGGGCGTGGGCCACGCCGTTGCTCACCGCGACGAGATTGGCGGACGCCGATTGGCTGAACGGCACGCTGGCATCGCCGCCGCCGTTGCCGACGGAACCGGGATCGCCGATGCTGAGGGACCCCGACAGCACGCTCGCGCCGGTCTGGCTGCCGCTGATGCCGCTGGTGTCGGCGGCGCCGTCGCAGTTCGAGACGTCGGCGTTGCGCTGCATGATGCCGACGCGCGACTGACTCACGTCGAGCCGATAGCCGCCCGGCGCCGTCACGTCGAACGAGATGTTGTGCTGGGCGTTGCCGCTTTGATCACGCGTGCTCAAGGCTCCGACGTCGGCGCTGACGTTCCAGGCGAAGCGGGTGGCGATCGTCGTCGAGTTGTTGGTCGTGAACGCGACCGACGCGCGCGTCGAGCCCGACGTGTCGCCGTTGTTGCCGGTGCTGCCGGACGTGCTCGTCGACGCGCCCGAGATGCTCTGCGCGGCAACCGGCCGGACGCCGAGTGCGAGCGTCACGACGCACGCGGCGGCGACGAGCGCGGCCGACGTCGGCGACGAGAACACGGAACGTCGCGAACCAGGAGGGACCGATCGCAACACGCGAAGGAGTGGGTGGTTCGCCATGGCTCGACACCTCTCGAATGGCTTCATGAACGCGGCGTCCATCGCCGTGCGTTCATTCGCCGTCATGATCGTGGAAGTCGCCGATTCGATTCGTTTGCGCCGGTGGGAAGAAGACCGTGTCCCAGCACACGCCTTCGCTGTTCAACAGCTGGGCGGTGATCGGCATGAGGAGCGGCATGTCTGGCATCACGAAGACCGGCCCGTGACCCTTGACGGTGATCTTGCCTTTGCCGTCGGCACCGGCCTTGAGGAGGATGCCGAGCGAGCTCCGCAGCGGGCTCAGATCGCGCTTCCGGTACCGGAATCCGTTGTTGACTTCTTTCCAGCACGGCCGTCCCGCGCAGTCTTGATCGTGCGGCGCGCAGGCGCGTGACACCAGGAGACCGTTGCCGTCGTAGATGCAGAGCTCGTAGTCGGTCGTGGCGCGCGGGTCGCCGAACTCGCCCTTGTTCGTCGCGGCGCCCTTCAGCCACTTCCAGACGAGCCGGTCGCCTTTGTCCGGCGTCACGTTGTGGATCAACAGCGACGAGCGCCCAGGCTCGAAGTCCTGCTTGCATCCCGACGACGCATCCGACTGGCAGAGGCTGAAGCTGCACGGGGGCACCGGTGTCGCGTGCGCCGTCGGCGTCGGCGTCGTTGCGAACGCATGCGGCACGGCCACCGCGCTCGAGAAGACGATGGCTGCGAATGTGGACAGTGTCAGCCTTACGCTCATGACGACCTCGCTCGTGTTGAGACGTGATGGCCGATTGCTCTGACGTAGCGCGTCGAGGGCAATCGGCGGGTGACGCGTTTCGTTACGCTGGTTGGAGCGCAGATGTCAACGAAAAACGCATAGCGATCACCCGTCGGTGAGTACGGCGACGTTCGAGCACGTCGCTACGCGAGCGTCCGCACGGCGAGGTCGCGAATCCTGCGCCGCTATGGAGCACACGTCGCGGGTGGCGCTGCTGTGTGGCGTCCGTCCGATCGCCGGTCGAGCTGGAATCGTGTCGCGACTCGCGACCGACCTCACTCCCACTCGATCGTCGCGGGCGGCTTCGACGACACGTCGTACACGACGCGGTTCACCCCCGACACCTCGTTGATGATCCGGTTCGACAGCGACGCGAGCAGGTCGTACGGCAGCCGCGCCCAGTCGGCCGTCATCCCGTCCATGCTCTCGACCGCGCGAATCGCGACGACGTTCTCGTACGTCCGCTCGTCGCCCATGACGCCGACCGTCTTCACCGGCAGCAGCACCGCGAACGCCTGCCAGAGTGTCCGGTAGAGTCCCGCCTGCTTGATGGCGCGGACGACGATCGTGTCGACCGCCCGCAGCAACGCCAGCCGCTCGCGCGTCACCGTCCCGAGGATGCGGATCGCGAGCCCCGGACCCGGGAACGGCTGGCGCGACAGGATCTCGTCCGGCACGTCGACCAAGCGCCCGAGCTCGCGCACCTCGTCCTTGAACAGCTCGCGCAGCGGCTCGATGAGCTTGAGCTTCATCTCGCTCGGGGAGGCCGCCGACGTTGTGGTGGCTCTTGATCGTGGCGGACGGGCCCTTGAAGGACACCGACTCGATGACGTCGGGGTAGAGGGTGCCCTGCGCCAGGTACGCGACGCCGGGAATCGTCTTGGCCTCGGCGTCGAAGACCTCGATGAAGGCGCGGCCGATGGCGCTGACGCTTGGCCTCGGGATCCTCGACGCCGGGAGCGCATCCAGGAACCGCGTGCTCGCGTCGACGACGCGCAGGCGCTCGCCGAAACGCTGGCGGAAGGCCGCGGTGACGCGCTCGGCCTCGTTCTGCGCGGAGCAGGCCGTTGTCGACGAAGACGCAGGTGAGGCGGTCGCCGACGGCGCGGTCGACGATCGCGGCGGCGACCGCGGAGTCGACGCCGCCCGACAGCGCGCAGATGACGCGACCGTGCGCCGACGTCGGCCCGGATGCGCTCGACCTCACGGCCGACGAAGTTCTCCATCGTCCAGGTCGGCTCGGCCTTGCACGACCTTGAAGAGAAAGTTGCGCAGGACGTCGGTGCCGCGGTCGGTGTGCGCGACCTCGGGGTGGAACTGGACGCCGAAGAAGGTGCGCTCGGGGTTCGCGAAGGCGGCGATCGGCGAGTTGGCGGTCGCGCGCGATGACGTCCCAGCCGGGTGGCAGCGCCTCCATGCGGTCGCCGTGGCTCATCCAGACGCGCAGAGCCGCCGCTCTCGTCGACGGGGACGCCGGCGAAGAGGTCGCGGTCGTCGAGGATGGTGATGCGTGGCGCCGCCGTACTCGCGGTGCGACGGCGCGGCCGACGCTTGCCGCCCGAGAGGAGGTTCAGCACGTTCATGCCGTAGCAGATGCCGAGCACCGGCACGCCGAGCGTCGAGCACGCCGCGGTCGGGGAGCGGCGCGCCCTCGGCGTACACGCTCGCGGGTCCGCCGGAGAGGATGATGCCCTCGGGCTTCATCCGCTCGATCGCGTCGAGCGGGAGGTTGAACGGATGGATCTCGCAGTAGACGTGCTGCTCGCGGACGCGGCGCGCGATGAGCTGCGTGTACTGGCTGCCGAAGTCGAGAACGAGGATCATGCGCTTTGCAACATCTACTCGAGCCGATAGTTCGGCGCCTCTTTCGTGACGACGACGTCGTGGACGTGGCTCTCGCGGACGCCGGCGGCGCTGACGCGCAGGAAGCGCGTGTTCGTCGCGGAGCTCCTCGAGGTTGCGGCAGCCGCAGTAGCCCATGCCGGCCTTCAGGCCGCCGACGAGCTGGTGGATGTTGAACGCGAGGCTGCCCTTGTAGGCGACGCGGCCCTCGATGCCTTCGGGCACGAGCTTCACGTCGGGCTCGTCGCCCTGGAAGTAGCGGTCGCGGCTCCCCTCTTTCATCGCCTCGATCGAGCCCATGCCGCGGTAGAGCTTGTAGGTGCGGCCCTGGAAGAGGATCGTCTCGCCGGGACTCTCCTCGGTGCCGGCGAAGAGGCTGCCGATCATGATCGCGTGCGCGCCGGCGGCGAGCGCCTTGGTGATGTCGCCCGAGTAGCGGACGCCGCCGTCGGCGATGATCGGGACGTCGGTGCCGGCGACGCCGCGGACGGCGCCGAGGACGGCGGTGAGCTGCGGCACGCCGACGCCGGAGATGATGCGCGTGGTGCAGATCGAGCCGACGCCCATGCCGACCTTGACGGCGTCGGCGCCGGCCTTGACCAGCGCGCGCGCGCCCTCCTCCGTGCCGACGTTGCCGGCGATCGACGTCGAGGTCGCGGTAGGCGGTCTTGAGCTCGTGGACGGCGTCGAGGACGTTCTTCGAGTGGCCGTGCGCGGTGTCGACGGCGAGCACGTCGACGCCGGCGCGCACCAGCGCCTCGGCGCGCTCCTCGCGGTCGGGACCGACGCCGAGCGCGCCCCCGACCCGCAGGCGGCCGCTGCTCGTCCTTGCAAGCGAGCGGGTACTCGATCGTCTTCTGGATGTCCTTCACCGTGATGAGGCCGCGCAGGCGATTGTGGTCGTCGACGACCAGCAGCTTCTCGATGCGGTTCGCGTGCAGGATCTCCTTGGCTTCCTCGAGGCTGACGCCGGGGCGCGCGGTGACGAGGTTGTCCTTGGTCATCACCTCGGAGACGGCGCGGTCGAGCCGCTTCTCGAAGCGGAGGTCGCGGTGCGTGAGGATGCCGACGAGCTGGCCGTTCTGCGTGACCGGCAGACCCGAGATGTGGAAGCGGCGCATGACCGCGAGCGCATCCTCGATGCGCTGATCCGGGCTCACGGTCACCGGGTCGGAGATCATGCCGCTCTCCGACTTCTTCACCTTCTCGACCTCGAGCGCCTGCGCCGCGATCGGCATGTTCCGATGGATGAAGCCGACGCCGCCCTCCTGCGCGATCGCGATCGCCATCCGCGCCTCGGTCACGGTGTCCATCGCCGCCGAGACCAGCGGGATGTTGAGCGCGATCCGGCGCGAGAGCTTGGTCGCGACGTCGGCGTCGCGCGGCACGATCGCGCTCGCTGCGGGAACCAGGAGCACGTCGTCGAAGGTGAGTCCCTCGCCTACTTCACGCAGGTCCATGCCACCCTCCCAAAAACGAAAAAGCCCCCTCGCGGCGAGCGAGCGGGGCTTCGATGTGCGACACAGGCGACGTTCTGACCGTCCATGGTTTCGTCTAACAGAGGCCGGTCGACCAGGCAAGTTCGCCGCCGCTCCGATACGGACCGCGGCCGCTCCGATAGCGGCCGACGTCGGCTCGTGCCGCGCTCTTCAGCGCGCACGCCGGCCGACGCAGCGGCGCGCGTTGCGCGTGCGCCGCCGCCAGGTAAGCTTGGCGCCGATGCCAGGGCCGCCGCGCACGGTCTTTCTGTTGTCGCCGGCGTCGCTCGCCGGCGAACGATCGGCGATGCTGCTGCGCGACGGCGCCGCCTTCCCGCTCGCGCGCGCGCTGCGGTCGGGCGCTCCGCTCGGCGAGGTCTTCAGCTTTCTCTCCGGCCTCTACTTCCGCGGCAAGGCGACCTACGCCCGTGCCTTCGGCCGGCCGCCGCGCGGCGTCGCCGAGGCGCTCGTCATCACCTCGGGCAACGGCTTGCTCCGTCTCGACGAGCGCGTCGACGACGCACGCTTGCGCGCGCTCGCGGCGATCCCGATCGACGTCCGCGAGCGGCGCTACGTGGAGCCGCTGCTCCGCGACGCGCTCGACCTCGATCGCCGCTGCGGTGCGCGCTGCCGGGTGGTCCTGCTCGGCAGCATCGCGACCAGCAAGTACGTCGAGCCGCTCCAGGCGGTCTTCGGCGATCGCCTGCTGTTTCCACCGGCGTTCGTCGGCCGCGGCGACATGAGTCGCGGCGGCCTGCTGCTGCGCTGCGTGCGCGCCGACCGCGAGCTCGACTATGCGCCGATCGCCGGAGCGGTCCGGCACGGTGCACGGCCCGCCCGCTTGCCGCGCCTCGCGAGAGAGCCGTGAGCGGCACGGCTCGTCACCGCGCTCCGGGCTCGCGTCGTCGCGAGCACGTCGCCGCGGCGCCTCCCCACGACGACGCGCACGACGCCGCTGATCGCGGTCACCCGGTCGCGTCCGCGGGCGCGCCCGAGCTGGTGATCCTCATGGGCCTGCCCGGTGCCGGGAAGTCGACCTTCTACGTGCACCGGCTCGCGCCGACGCACGCGCACGTCAGCATGGACGCGATGCCGCGAAGCAGTGACAGGCGACGGCGGCAGCGGCGTCTCGTCGAGGAGGCGCTCGCCGCCGGACGCTCGGTCGCCGTCGACAACGTCAATCCGACGCGCGCCGAGCGCGCGGCGCTGATCGCGACGGCGCACGAGGCCGGCGCCCGCGTCCGCGGCTACTGGCTCGCTGCGCCGCCGCGCGCGTGCCTCGGGCGGAACCAACGGCGGACCGGCGCCGCGCGCGTGCCGCCGGTCGCGATCTTCGCGTTCGCCACACGCTTCGAGGAGCCGGAGCGCGCCGAGGGATTCGCCGAGCTCTGGCGGGTGCGCGCGACCGGCACCGCGGCGGAGCCCGACTTCGCCGTCGAAGCAATGCCATGATCCTCGCGTTCCGCGGCGTCACGCCGGCGATCGACGCCACCGCGCACGTGGTCACGAACGCGGTGGTGATCGGCGACGTCACGATCGGGCCGGAGTCGAGCGTCTGGTTCAATGCGGTGATCCGCGGCGACGTCCACGCGATCCGGATCGGCGCGCGCACCAACGTCCAGGATCACGTGACGGTCCACGTGTTCGCCGGCCGCAGCCCGACCGTGATCGGCGACGACGTGACGATCGGCCACCGTGCCGTGGTCCACGGCTGCACGATCGGCAGTCGGACGTTGGTCGGCATCGGCGCGATCGTGCTCGACGGCGCCGAGGTCGGCGAGGACTGCCTCGTCGGCGCCGGCGCGGTCGTCACGCCGCGGACGAGAATTCCGGCGGGTCAGCTCGTCCTCGGCACGCCCGCCAAGGCGGTGCGCGCACTCAGCGCCGCGGAGCGTGCGGAGCTCGTCGCCTCGGCCGAGCGCTACGTGCGCTACGCCGCGGAGTACCGCGCCGCCGGCATCGTCTGAGCCGTCAGTCGCCGGCGGCGTCGCGGTCGACCACGCCGTGGGCGGTGGGGCGGCGCGACGCCAGCCGCACGGCACGGCGCTGCCGCAGCAGCACGACGCATTCGGCGGCGTAGAGGAAGATCGTCGCCGACATGTAGATCCACACCATGACGGCGACGAGCGCGCCGAGCGAGCCGTAGACGACGTAGAACTGCGCGAGGTTCGCCAGGTACCAGAGGAAGAAGCGGCGGGCGACCTCCCACAGGGCCATGCCGACGAAACCGCCGATCGCGGCCTCGCGCCACCCGACCGGCGCATGCGGAAAGGTCCGGAGGGCGATGCTGAACGAGGCGAAGACCAGCATCACCGAGGTCAGGTACTGGGCACGAAGGCCGCGGGCGAGACGCACGAGGAGCGCCTGGCCGGGGTCGGCGTTGAGCGCGTGAAAGACCACGCCGACGTAGAACGAGAACAGCAGCACGATCCCGACCGCGACCACGATCGCCATCGACAGCAGCCGGGAGCGGATGAAGCTCCGCCGCCGCGTGACGGCGAAGATGCGGTCGAGCGCGAACTCGGTCGCGTTGAAGACGAGACCGGCGGCGACCGTCAAGCTCGCGAGCCCGAGCCACGACAGGCGGCGGCGGTTCGCGACCACCGACGCGAGGTTGTGGACCAGGTCCTCGCTGATGTGCGGGATGAACTCGCGCACCGAGTGGAGCACCGCGCGGAAGGTGTCCTCGGACGAGCCGATCGCGTACCCGAGGATCGCGATCACCAGGAACAGCACCGGAATCAGCGACAGCAGCGCATAGAACGAGATCGCCGCCGCCAAGGTCGGACAGTCGTCGGCGTACCAGCGTAGAGCCGCGCCGCGCAGGATCGACCACACGTCGAGGCCGCGGCGGCGCACGCCGTCGCGGTGAAGCGCGCGCAGACCGCGGAGGCGCGCCGTCGACGCGGGTCGGGAAGCAGACCGTCGAGGATGCATGGTCAGCGGCGCGGCCGGAACCGCAACCGAATCGGCGTTCCTTCGAGGTGAAAGGCCTCGGCGATCTGCTTCTCGAGATACCGGACGTAGCTGGGATGGATCGCCGACGGCATGTTGGTGAAGATCGCGATCTCGGGCGGCCGGCGGCCGACCTGGGTCGCGTAGTAGATCCGCGGACGCCGCCCGCCGATGAGCGGCGGCTCCTGAGCACGGACCGCCGCGCCGAGGACGTCGTTCAAGCGCGCGGTCTTGATCTCGGCCGCGTGCATCGCGGCGACGCGGCGGACGGCGGGCAGCACGGAGGCGATGCCGCGTCCGGTGAGCGCCGAGACGACGACGATCGGCGTCGCGGCGAGGCTCGGGAACCGGCGGCGGAGGTCGGCGGCGAAGCCGTTCCGCGACAGCGTCTGCCGGCCTTCGTCCTCGGCGGCGCGGAGGTCCCACTTGTTGGCGACGACGACGAGCGCGCGGCCTTCCTCCCAGGCGAGCGTCGCGAGACGCAGGTCCTGGGTCGTGCCGCCCTCGGCGGCGTCGATGACGACGACCGCGACGTCCGCGCGGCCGAGCGCGTCGAGCGCGATCGCCGCCGACGACTTCTCGAGCCGGTCGACGATCTTCGCGCGCCGGCGGATCCCCGCGGTGTCGACCAGGAGGTAGCGCGTGCCGCCGACCTCGAGCAGCGTGTCGACGGCGTCGCGCGTGGTGCCCGCGCTGGCGTCGACGAGCGCGCGCGGATAGCCGAGCAGGCGGTTCACGAGCGACGACTTGCCGACGTTCGGCCGGCCGACGATGCCGACGCGGATCGCCCCCGGCTCGGCCGCGGCCGCGGCCTGCGGCACGCGCGCGACGATCGCGTCGACGAGGGCGCCGATTCCGTGGCCGTGCTCCGCCGAGACCGGCAGCAGCTCGCCGGCTCCGAGGCGGTGGAACTCGCCCGCCGTCGCTTGCCGCGCCGGCGAGTCGAGCTTGTTCACGACGAAGAGGATCGGCGCCCGCATGCGCCGGAGCTTCCGCACGGCAGCCGCGTCGGCGGCCGAGAGCCCAGCCTTGCCGTCGAGGACGTAGACCACGAGATCCGCTTCCGCGGCCTCGGCGATGGTGCGGTCGGAGACCGCGCGCTCGAGGCCGCCGCCGCCTTCCGCCTCGAAGCCTCCGGTGTCGATCAGCGTGACCGCGTGGCCGTCCCAGCCGACGACCGCGCGGTTCGGGTCGCGCGTGACGCCGGGCGTGGGATCGACGAGCGCCTTCCGGCGCCGCAGCAGGCGGTTGAAGAGCGTCGATTTGCCGGCGTTCGGCCGCCCGACGATCGCGACCCGCGGCAGCGCGCCGGCCGTCCCGAGCGCGCCGTCGCGGTCCGGACCCGCGGCCGTGAACTCAGATCCCGAGCTCGCGGAGGACATGGGGATCCTTGCTCCATTCGCGCCGCACCTTCACGTGCAGCTCCAGGAACACGCGGCACGCGAAGATGCGCTCGAGCTCGAGCCTCGCCGCCTGGCCGACCTCGCGGATGCGGCGTCCCTGCTCGCCGATCAGGATGCCCTTCTGGCTCGCCCGCTCGACCAGGATCGTCGCCTGGATCACCAGCAGGTTCCGCGCCGGCTCCTCGCGAAAGCCGTCGATGACGACCGCCGTCGTGTACGGGATCTCGTCGCGCGTCTGCTCGATGATCTTCTCGCGCACGATCTCGGCGGCGAGGAAACGCTCGCTCTGCTCGCTCACCTGCTCCGGCGGGTAGAGCGGCGGCCCGGCGGGCAGCGCCGCGCCGACGACGCCGAGGAGGCGGTCGACGTTGTCGCCGGTGAGCCCGCTCACCGGAACCACGTCGGCGCCGGGGAGGACCGCCGCCGCCGCGGCGCAGATCGCGAGCAGCTGCGGGCGCGCGACCAGATCCGTCTTCGTGACCGCGACGACGGCGGCGCGGCGCGCCGTGACCTCCTGCGCGACGTCACGATCGGCCGCGGTGAGGCCGACACTCGCGTCGATCACGAGCACCGCGACGTCGCACTCGCCGAGCGACTGGCGCGCGACCGCGACCATGCGGGCGTTGAGCGGCGTGTGGGCGGCGTGGATGCCCGGCGTGTCGACGAAGACGACCTGCGTGTCGGGCCCGTTGACGATGCCGACGATCCGGTTGCGCGTCGTCTGCGGCTTCGCCGACACCGCGGCGAGCTTGGCGCCGACGAGGCGGTTCAGCAGCGTCGACTTGCCGACGTTCGGCCGGCCGACGAGGCTGACGAAGCCGGCGCGATGCTGCCGAGCGTCTGGATTCGGACCGGCGTTTTCCACGGCTCGCCATGCTATCCCGGCGGGTGGCTGCCGCGCGAGTACGGGATCTCACGTCGCGCGGAGCGCGATCGCGGGCTCGATGCGCGACGCGCGCACCGCCGGCAGCACGCCTGCCGTGACCCCGACGAGCGCGAGCGTGACCGCGACCGCCGCGACCGTCGCGGGCCGGAGCTCGGGCGGCGCGTTCATCACCGACCCCTCGCCGACGAGCGCCGCCATGACGGCGACGGCGAGGGCCCCGAGCAGCGCGCCCGCGACGCCGGCGAGCAGCGTGATCGCGAGCGTCTCGCCGAGAAACTGGATGAAGATCGCGCCGTTGGAGCCGCCGACCGCCTTCCGGAGGCCGATCTCCCGCGTGCGTTCCGTCACCACGACGAGCATGACGTTCATGACGCCGACGGCGCCGACGAAGAGCGTGATCAGGCTCGCGGCGCCGAGAAAGAGCCGGAGGCCGAGATAGAGCGGCGCCACGATCTGCCGGATCTGCTCGACGTTGAAGTCGCCGAGCGCGCCGCGGTCGTCGACCTTGAAGTGATGCCGGAAGCCGAGCAGCTCGCGCACGGCGTGGGTCGCGCCCCAGCTGCCCTCGCGCGAGCGCGGCATGACGACGATCTGCGACAGCACGTCGGTGCGCGTGAAGCGCCGCTCCGCCGTCGTCATCGGGACCATCGCGATCTCGTCGTCGGCCGGACCGATGTAGATGACCTGGTCGTTCTTCGGCACCGAGACGCCGACGACGGTGAACGGGATGCCGTCGACGTGGACGGTCCGGCCGACGGCGGCGGCCCCCCCGAACAGGCGCCGCGCCGCCTTGGCGCCGAGAAAGAGCACCGTCGCGTGACGCTCGTCGTCGGCCGGTGCGATCTGGCGGCCGGCGGCGACGGCGAACTCGCGGATCACCGGCGTGTCCGCGGAGACGCCGTACGTCCACACCAGCTTGCTCCGCCCGGCGGCGCGCATCAGGCGAGGGCCGAGCGGCACGTGCGGCGCGGCGCGGACGACGGCGTCGAGACGGTCGAGTCGCGCGAGGTCCTCGCGCTTGAGCTCGACGGGGCGCGACTCGCGCTGGCCGACGCCCTCCTTGGTCACCGTGCCGGGAAAGAAGAAGACGGCGCGCTCGCCGATCTCGTCGAGCTCCGCGGCGAAGTGCCGCTCGTAGCCGTCGACGGCGGCGAGCAGGAACGTCAGCATCGCCACGCCCCAGACGATACCGAGGCCGGTGAGGGCGAAGCGGAACGCGTGCGCGCGGACGTTGCGGACGGTCTCGCGGACGAGCGTGCCGATCACGATCACTCCGCGCGCAGGGTGACCGACGGGTCGACCCGCGCCGCGCGCCACGCCGGCACCAGGCCGGCGGCGACGCCGACGAACGCCATCACCCCGAACGCCAGCCAGACGATCCAGCCGCGGAGGATCGGCACCGGGATCAGGTCGGGCGTGCGAAGCGAGGCGAGGCCGAACGCGCCGCCGACGCCGAGGGCGAGGCCGATGGCGCCGCCGAGGCCGGTGATCGCGACCGTCTCGAGGAAGAACTGGCCGAGGACGTCGCTCCGCCGCGCGCCGACGGCGAGCCGGACGCCGATCTCCTGGCGCCGCTCCTGCACCGAGTCGAGCATCATGTTGAGGATGCCGACGCCGCCGATCAGCAAGGTCGCCGCGCCGAGGACGAGCAGCAGGCCGGCGCTCTGGTCGAGGGGCATCTTGCGGAGCAGGTCGAGCGGGCTCGCGAGGTTGACGGCCTCAATGTCGCTCGCGGCGACGCGCAGGCGCTCGCCGAGGATGGCGCGCACCTCGCGCTTCAGGGCGTCGTAGTCCTCGCGCCGCCGGAGCCGCATCAGGATGCTGTCGACCACGTCGTCGTCCTTGCCCGGCCGCGGGTCGAGAACGAACAGCGCCGTGATCGGAATCCAGACCTGATCGTCGAGCTCGTCGCCATTGTCGCGCCAGAGCTGGGTGCCGACGCGCCTCAGCACGCCGACGACCCGAAACGGCCGGCCGCGGACGCGGATCGTCGCGCCGATGCCGGCCGCGGTGCCGAGCAGCCGCTCGCGCGCGCGGGCGCCGAGCACGGCGACGGCGCGCCGGCGGCGGACGTCGTCCGGCGCGATCGGGCGCCCGGCGGCGATCGTCGCGCCGCGGAGCTCGAGCTCGCGCGGCTCGACGCCGCGCACGTCCAGCGAGAGCGTGCGCGCGCCGTGGCCGACCCGCCCCCAGAACCGCGACTCGCCCGCGACTGCGACCGCGAGGTGCGATCGCCGGCGGACGGCGTCGACCTCGGCACGGGTGAACCAGAGCGCCCGCCGGTCGACGGCGGGCGAGAAGTCCTCGCCGATCTTTCCCGGCCACGCCTGCACCAGGTTCTTCCCGGCGCGTGAGAAGCCGTCCTCCAGCATGCGCTGCACCCCGAGTCCCCACGACAGCAGGAAGACGACCGATGCCGTCCCCCAGACGACGCCGAACATCGTGAGGCACGCCCGCAGCCGCTCGGTGCGGATGGTGCGGAGCGCCTGGCGCCCTGCCTCGCGCAGCTGGCTCACGCCGTACCGTCGCCGTCGATGCGATCGGCGACCGTGCGCGGTCGCAGGCAGGTGGCGAGCCCCAGCGTCACGGCGTGCCGTCGCTCTCGATGCGGCCGTCGCGGATCGCGACCACGCGATCCACCTGCTCGCCGATCCGCGGATCGTGGGTTACCATCACGACCGTGTTGCCTTCCGCGTGCAGCACGCGCAGCAGCTCGAGAATCTCGCCGCCGGTGTGCGAGTCGAGGTTGCCCGTCGGCTCGTCGGCGAGGATGACGCTGGGACGGCCGACGAGCGCGCGCGCGATCGCGACGCGCTGGCGCTCGCCGCCCGAGAGCTCCGCCGGCAGGTGCCGCGTTCGGCTCGCGAGACCGACGCGCGCCAGCGCCGCGAGCGCCCGCTCGCGGCGCTCGCGCGCCGCCGTCCGCCGATAGGTCAGCGGCAGCTCGACGTTCTCGGCCGCGGTGAGGCGGGGCAGCAGGTTGAAGGCCTGGAACACGAACCCGATCTCCTCGCCGCGCAGGCGCGCGAGACCGTCCGGCGCGATCGCATGCACCGGACGGCCCTTGAACCGATACTCGCCGGCCGTCGGTTGCAGCAGGCAGCCGAGGATCTCCATCAGGGTCGTCTTGCCGGACCCCGACGGACCCATGATCGCGACGAGCTCGCCGGCGCCGATCCGCAGATCGATGCCGCGGAGCGCGTCGACCTGGACGCGGCCGCTCGCGTAGGTCTTGGCGATCGCGCTGAGCGCGATCACCGGAACGCCGCCGGCCGCGGGCGCGACGACGGCGGTCATCGCAGGCGCACCTCGTCGCCCTCGTCGAGGCCGTCGAGCACCTGCACGACCTCGCCCGCGACGATCCCCGTCCGCACCGTGCGGCGCTCGAGCTTCGGGGCGCTCGCGCGCAGCACGCGATGGACGAACACGTCGTCGCCCTCGAAGACGAGCGCGGTCTCGGGGACGACGAGCGCGTCGTCGACGACCTCCGTCACCACGTCGGCGTCGCCCGACATGCGCGGCCGGAGGAGCGCCGCGTCGGGGTCGGTGACGAGCACCTCGATCTCGAAGTAGGTGACGTTCTGCTCGCGCTTGCCGAGGGGCGCGATCTCGCGGACCCGGCCGGCGAACACCCGGTCCGGGTAGGCTTCGGTCCGGATCCGCGCCGGCTGCCCGAGACGCACGCGCGCGATCTCGTTCTCGTCGACCAGCCCCTTCACGTGCAGCGGATCGGGATCGGCGATGGTGAGGAGCAGCGTGCCGCCGGTGACCGCCGTCACCGCCGAGACCGCGTCCCCCTCCTCGACCGCGACGTCGAGAACCTTGCCCGACATCGGCGCCAGGATGCGCGTGTAGCGCAGCTCGATAGCGAGCGACTCCACGGCCGCCGCGTCGCGCGCGACGGCCGCGGCCGCGGTCTTGTGGCGCGACTCGGCGTGTTCGAAGTCCTGGACCGACACGGTGCCGCCGTGCACCAGGTCCGCGGCGCGGTCGAGGTCGCGGCGGGCGTACCCGAGCTCGATCTTCGATTGCTCGAGGCGCGCGCGCGCCTCGGCCGCCTGCGCCTCGAGCAGCTCGCGGTCGATCTCGACGAGGACCGCGTCCTTGGCGACGACGTCGCCGTCGTCGACGTGGATCTTCTCGACGATCCCCGAGATGCGCGGCCGGACCTCGACCTCCTTCTCGGGCTCGATGGTGCCGGTCGCGACGACCACGCGCTCGATGCGATCGCGGCGTGCCTTGGCGGTAGCGCCGATCTCGACCGGCTTCGCGCGCGCGCAGCCGTCGAGCAGCGCGACCGCGAGCACCAGCGCCGCTGCCGCGCCGCGGACGTTCGCCGTCACGACCCGCGGCCGGCGGCGATGGTGCCGCCGCGCATCACGTCGAGCGCCGCGCGCGGAACGATGCTCCTTCGCGTGCATCCCGGTGCCCCGCGCCGACGCGTACCGCCTCCCGCGGGGCGTTACAATCGGCGGCGCCGCCGCCGCGGGTCGCGCCGGCGCCGACGCGCGGGCTACGCGTCGATCTCGCGGGCGGTGATCGTGTACTTGAAGTTGTCGGCGTCGAGGCAGTCGCGGCGCTTCCCGGCGGTCTCGCACTGGGGATACATCAGGAACGCGAGCGGCGCGTGGTCGGCGGCCTGCGGCAGCACGACGTCGTGCGCCGAGTTGTACGCCACCCAGTTCCCCTCCCAGCCGCCGAAGAGCTTCGGCCGGACCGCTTGCACGACCGGGTCGTCGATCCCGAGCCAGTCGGCGGTCTCCTCGCGCGCGACCTTGGTGACGTCGGCGGGATCCATCGCGACCCAGCCGTAGTCGCCGAGGTAGGCCTCGGCGCGGCAGTGCTGCGCCTTGGTGATGGTGGCGCTGCCGGCGCCGAGCGAGCGGTAGCCGAAGGCGGACGGCGCGACGCGGATGCCGTAGACGTCGCGCGCCGGCACGCCGACGGATCGGACCAGGGCGACGAAGAGCGCGTTGATGTCGGCGCACTTGCCGCCGAGGTTCTTGCTCTCGAGCATCGCCTTGATGTCGCCGGTGCCGCAGCCGCGGACGGTGGTCTCGCGATAGGTGTTCGTCACGATCCAGTCGTAGATCGCCCGCACCTTCTCGACGTCGCCGTGCATGCCGCCGGCGATCCGGCGCGCGGTTTCCTCGACGATGCCGTCGGTCGGCATCAGCCGGCTCGCCGTCGTCCAACGCGCCAGATCCTTCGGTCCCTGGTGCGACGACCGCGTGCTCGACCAGTCGAGCGCGCGATTGCGCGTCCGCACCCGCGTCGTCACCTCGACGACCGGAGCGGCTTCGCCGTGGGCGAAGGTCGCGAACAGCATCGCCGCGCCGGAGCGGTCGTGAATCGTGTCGGCGTGCGCGGCGTTCCCCGACGGCTGCGTCGCGCTCACGATCGTCTGATAGTCGCCGTCGACGGCCGGGAGCGGCAGCCAGACGCGCGTCACGTCGCGCGCGGCGAGGATCTCGGCACGCGTCGTGATCTCGAACGTCCGCCACTTCTCGGGACGGGGGTCGAACGCGCGTTGCTCCGCCCACGCGTCGGGCGTGGGCCGCAGGACCCGCGAAGCCGCGACGACGGTCGGCGCCGCCGCGGCGATCTTCAAGAAGTCTCGGCGTTTCATGGACGTCACCTCCGAAGCCCGCTGCGCAGCTCGCGGGCGAGTTGATCGACGGTGCTACTGGTACCGCCGGCGAGCTTCTGGCGCCACTCCCCTTCGGTCTCGAAGCGGCTGTCGCGGATGGTCTCGACCCAGGGGCCGATCACCTCGCGGATCACGAACGCGTCGGCGGGGTCGCGGCGCCGGTCGCGCGCGGCGGCGATCACGTCCGGGACGACGCGCAGGAACGCGCGCAGCGCCATGCCGGTCTTGATCGAGTACTTTCGGCCGTGCCACGCCTTCTCGAAGATCCGCTCGATCTGCTTGAAGTAGTTCAGGAAGAAGCGCTTGGCGCCGTCGAGGAACTTGTCGGAGTCGCGGCCGCCGAGCGCCTGCACGGCGGTGAAGATGTTGCGGAGCTCCTCGGCGAGCGGCGCCTGCGCGACCTTGCCGCGGCCGACGCCGAAGAGCTTGATCTCGCCGTGGAGCGGCGACGACGGATCCTCGGAGAGCGCGCGGATGATGTCGTGGCTCGCGGCGAGGACCTTGTCGGGGTAGAGCCGCCGGCCGGAGAGGCTGATCAGGTGCGACGGGTTCAGCTTGGTGTGCTTGGCGTTGATCGTGACGAAGAGCTCGACCGCCTGATCCGGCGCCAGCGTGTCGAAGATGACGGCCGGCACTTGGATGTCGGTGATCGGGCGGCTCTCGGCGAGCTGATGGAGCGCGAGCAGACGGTGCTGGCCGTCGAGCGCGCGGAGCACCCCCTGCTCGGTCGGCACCTGTAGCAGCCCGAGCTGGCGATTGCCGCCGGCGTTGAACTCGAGACGCCGGTCCGCGACCAGCAGCACCGCGCCCGCGATCGCCGGCAGGTTCCCCGCCTCCGCGCACTGATTGTAGTAGTCGACGAGCTCGGTGATCTTCTTGCGGATCACCGGCCGCTGGTACGCCTCGGCGCTCCGCGCGATGCGCTTCTCGAGCATCTCCCAGTTGATCTTCGCCTTCCGCGGCTTCTTCGCGACGGTCTCCTTCGCGACGACCCCCGCGTCGTACGAGAGCACCTCGAACTTCACGAGCTGCTCCACGTCCGTACCGCCGAGCACCGCCTGATAGAAGTCGACGCCGAACTGCCGGACGCGTATCGCTGGCACGCCGATCATCACGAGCCTCCCGTTCCGGAAGAGGAGTTGCGCGCCGCGCTCGTCCTCTTCCCGCCTGGCGGCCGTTCCGGCGCCAGGGCCGCAGCCTCATCCTGCAACGTCTGTAGAGCCTCCATCGCGGCCGCCTGCTCCGCGCTCTTCTTGCTCTTGCCTTCGCCGCGCCCGAGATTGCGGCCGGCGACCGAGATCTGACTGACGAAGTGCTTGGCGTGATCGGGACCGGTCTCGCGCACGAGATCGTAGGTCGGAGTGGCCTTGAAGATCTTCTGCGTGATCTCCTGGAGCCGCGTCTTGCAGTCCTCGACGGCGCCGGCGGTACGCGACTGGACGTCGGCGGCGAACTGCCGGGCGATCGTCTTGCGGGCGGCGGCGAAGCCGCGGTCGAGGTAGATCGCGCCCATCAACGCCTCGTAGGCGGCGGCGAGAATCGACTCCTTGTTGCGACCGCCGCTCTTCTCCTCGCCCTTGCCGAGACGCAGCAGGGCGCCGAGGCCGAGCGCGCGGGCCTTGTCGGCGAGGATGCGGGCGTTCACCAGCGAGGCGCGGAGCTTGGAGAGGTCGCCCTCCTGGAGCTGCGGAAAGTGCTGCATCAACACGTCGCTGACGGCGAGCTCGAGGACGGCGTCGCCGAGAAACTCGAGCTTCTCGTTGTTGCGCGCACCGGCGGCCGCGGCGAGGGAGCGATGCGTGAGCGCGGTCTCCAGCAGATCGCGCGTGCGGAACTCGTACCCGAGCCGCTCCTCGATCGGGTGCGTCACGCGCGGACCTCGGGCGCCGCGACGCCGGGACCGCAGCGCGGCGGCGCGCCGCGCTCGGGTCGCCGTATCGGACGCGAAGGAGGGTCGCCGACGCGCCGCGGTCGCCGCGACGGATCGGTCACCTTCCTAGAGCGCAGCGCTGATCCATCCGCCACCGACTACCTCCTCGCCGCGATAGAAGACCGCCGCCTGTCCCGGCGTCACCGCGCTCGCCGGCTCGTCGAACCACACGGCGACCGCCCGTGCGCCGCGCGGCTCGATCCGCGCCGGCACCGGCACGTGCCGGTGGCGGAGACGAACGCTCGCATGCGTCACGCGCTCTCCGGTCCAATGCACGTCCTCGGCGACGAGACCGCTCGTCGCGAGGGTGCTCTTCGGCCCGACGCGCACGGTCGCCGACGCGGCGTCGATCGCGGTCACGTAGCGGACCGTGCCGCCGCCGAGGCCGAGGCCGCGGCGCTGGCCGATCGTGAAGCGATGGATGCCGCCGTGTCGCGCCACGGGGCGACCGTCCTCGTCGACGACGGTGCCGCCGCGGATCCGCGCCGGGTCGGCGTGGCGCTCGACGAAGCCGGCGTAGTCGCGGTTCGGCACGAAGCAGATCTCCTGGCTCTCGGGCTTCTCCGCGACCTCGAGCCCGAGGCCGCGCGCCGCGTCCCGGACCTCGTCCTTGCTGAGGTCGCCGACGGGAAACAGCGTCCGCGCGAGCTGCGCCTGGCTCAGGCTGAAGAGGAAGTACGACTGGTCCTTCGCGGCGTCGCGGGCGCGCAGCAGCCGCCACCGGCCCGTCTCCGCGTCGCGCGCGATCCGCGCGTAGTGGCCGGTCGCGATCGCGCCGGCGCCGAGCGCGCCGGCACGACGCCAGAGCTCGTCGAACTTGAGGTCGCGATTGCAGAGCAGGCACGGGTTCGGCGTCCGGCCGCGGAGGTACTCGGCCGCGAACGGCTCGATGACCCGGCTCTGGAACGCGTCGGCGAGATTCCAGACGTAGTACGGGATGCCGAGGCGTTCGGCGACACGGCGCGCGTCGCGAAAGTCCTCGAGCGAGCAGCACCCCTGCCCTGCACGGACGCTCGTCGCCGGCGTGCGCGCGAGCAGCATCGAGACGCCGACGACGTCGTGGCCCTGCTCGCGGAGCAGCGCCGCCGCGACCGAGCTGTCGACGCCGCCGCTCATCGCGACGACCACGCGCATGCGGCCGGCTGGCGCCGCCACCAGGCGCTCGACGCTCACGGCGCCACCTCGACGATCGCGCTCGACGGCGAGCGCCCCGCCGGCCGCTCGCGGCCGGCGCGTGCCAGGACGCTCGCGACCGCGGCGATGATGCGCGTCACCTCGGCGTCGGTCGTCGCCGCGCCCAGGCTCACGCGCAGCGCGCTCGACGCCTCGTCACGGGTGCGTCCCATGGCGAGCAGCACGTGCGACGGCAGGATGGCGCCCGCGGCGCACGCCGAGCCGGCGGAGACGGCGATGCCTTCGAGGTCGAGCGCGGTGACGAGGCTCTCGCCGCGCACCCCGCCGAACGTGACGTTCACCACGTGGGGCGCGCGGCGCGCGCTCGGCAGCGCCGGCCCGCTGACACGGGCGTGCGGGTGAAGGGCGACGAGACGATCCTCGAGGCGCGCCGCGAGGCAGCCGAGGCGCGACGACTCGCGCTCGGCGTCGCGCGCCGCGACGGTGCAGGCGGCGGCAAAGCCGGCGATCGCCGCGACGTTCTCGGTCCCGGGACGGAGGCCGCGCTCCTGCGCTCCGCCGTGCTGCACGGGACGCAGCGGCGTCCCGCGACGCACGAACAGCGCGCCCGTGCCGGCGGGGCCGCCGAGCTTGTGACCGGAGAGCGTGAGCAGGTCGGCGTCGAGGTCCGCGACGTCGATCCGGAGAACCGCCGGCGCCTGCGCCGCGTCGACGTGCACCACGCCGCCGTGCGCGTGCAGCGCGTCGACGAGCCGCCGCGCGTCCTGCACGACGCCGGTCTCGGCGTTGACGAGCGCGAACGAGAGCAACGCCGGACGGAGCGCCGCGACCTGCTCCGGGTCGGCGAGGCCGTCCGTGTCGACGGGGACCCGCGCGCTCCGACCGCGCGCGGCGCCGAGCGCACGCACCGGCTCCAGGGCCGACGAGTGATCACTGGCGAGCGCGGCGACGAGCGCGCCGGGCTCGAGCGCGGCGGCGGCGCCGAGCAGCGCCAGGTTGTTCGACTCGGTCGCGCCGCTCGTGAAAACGATCTCGAGCGGGTCGGCGCCGATCGCGGCGGCGACCTGCTCGCGCGCGTCCTCGAGCAGCGCGCGGGCGCGCGCGCCGGCCCAGTGGGTGCTCGACGCGTTCACCGCTCCCGACGCGAGCGCCGCGTCGATCGCCGCCCGCGCCTCCGGACGCAGCGGCGCGCCCGCCGCGTAGTCGGCATAGATCCTCTCGGTGACGATGCCGGCGCGGCTCCCGAGCGACCGGTCGCTCATCCCTCGCTCAGGAACGCCTTCACGCGCCGGAGGTCCTCGTCCTCTTCTTCGAGGAGACGGCCGTTGCTGCCCTGGCGGGCGGCGAGCTCGTCGACCTTGCTCTCGATCTTCTCCACGTGCTGGAGGAGGATCGAGATCGCGCGCGCGACCGGGTCGGGCAGATCGCCGTGGTCGAGGTCGACGAGCTGCAAGCCGGCGGCGCGGTGCACGCCTTCGCCTTGCACGACGCGCCCGGGAATGCCGACGACCGTCGAGTTCGGCGGGACGGAGTGAATGACGACCGAGCCGGCGCCGATGCGGCTCTTGGCGCCGATCGTCACCGGACCGAGAACGGTCGCGCCGGTACCGATGATGACGAGGTCCTCGATCGTCGGATGGCGCTTCTCCTTCTTCAAGCTGGTGCCGCCGAGCGTGACGCCCTGGTAGACGGTGACGTCGTCGCCGATCTCGGCGGTCTCGCCGATCACGACCCCCATGCCGTGGTCGATGAAGAAGCGGCGGCCGATCACCGCGCCCGGATGGATGTCGACGCCGGTGAGGAAACGGCCGAGGTGGCTCAACAGGCGCGCCGGCAGCCGGATCCCCCGCCGCCAAAGATGATGCGCGGCGCGATAGAAGAGCAGCGCGTGGACGCCGGGGTACGTGAGGACGACCTCCACCATCGAGCGCGCCGCGGGATCGCGGTCGAAGGCGATCCGAACGTCTTCCTTCACTCGCTCCCAGCTCGTGCTCATGAGGCTTCGCCTCCGCTCCGCGCGGCCCGTTCGGCCGCGTTCGCGGCCTTGCCGTCCTTATAGAGCTTGTAATCCAGCGAATCCACGAGCGCTTGCCAGCTGGCCTCGATCAGGTTGTGCGACACGCCGACGGTGCCCCAGCGGTCGTGCTCGTCGCCGGACTCGATCAGCACCCGGACCACCGCGCCGGTGCCGCCTTCGGATCCGAGGACGCGGACCTTGAAGTCGAGGAGCGTGACCTCCTCGATCTCCGGGAAGAACTGCGTGAGCGCCTTGCGGAGCGCGCGATCGAGCGCCTCGACCGGGCCGTTGCCGGTCGCCGCCGTGTGCTCGACCTGGCCCTCGGGGCCGGCGAGCATGATCGTCGCCTCGGAGAACGGCGGCTCGTCCTCGATGCGCTTCTCGTCGATGCAGCGGAAGCCGATCAGCCGAAAGCGCCGCTCGTAGCCGTGCAACGCCCGCTGCATGAGCAGCTCGAAGCTCGCCTCGGCACCCTCGAACTGGTAGCCGCGGCTCTCGAGGTCCTTGAGCTCGTCGAGGAGCTTCCGCAGCGCCGGATCCGTGCTGTCGAGGTCGACGCCGAACTCGCGCGCCTTGTAGACGATGTTGCTCCGGCCGGAGAGATCCGAGAGCAGGACGCGCTGGCGGTTGCCGACGAGGTCGGGATCGATGTGCTCGTAGATCTCGCGCCGCCGCTGCACCGCGGCGACGTGGAGCCCGCCCTTGTGCGCGAACGCGGAGAGCCCGACGTACGGCTGCGACTTGTCGGGCACGCGGTTCGCGAGCTCGTCGATGAAATGCGAGAGCGCCTGGAGGCCGGCGAGCGCGGACGGGCTCACGCACTCGTAGCCGAGCTTCAGCTGGAGGTTGGCGACGATCGAGCACAGGTTGGCGTTGCCGCAGCGCTCGCCGAGGCCGTTGACGGTGCCCTGGACCTGCACCGCGCCGGCGCCGATCCCGGCGAGGCTGTTCGCGACTGCGAGGTCGGCGTCGTTGTGGCAGTGGATGCCGAGCGGCGCCGTCACCGCCGCGCGCGCGGCCCGCGTCACCTCGGCGACCCATCCGGGCACGCTGCCGCCGCGCGTGTCGCAGAGGCAGATCAGCGCCGCGCCCGCGTCGGCGGCGGCGCGAATGCACGCCAGCGCGTACTCCGGCGACGAGCGGTAGCCGTCGAAGAAATGCTCGGCGTCGAAGATCACCTCGTCGACGCGCGCGCGCAGGTAGGCGACCGTGTCGGCGATCAGATCGACGTTCGCCTGCTTCGGAATCCGCAGGTCCTGCTCCACGGGGAGATCCCAGGTCCGCCCGACGATCGTCACGACCGGCGTCTCCGCCGAGAGCAGCATGCGGACGTTCTGATCGGCGTCGCAGGTCGTGCCGTGGCGGCGCGTCGAGCCGAAGGCGGCGACCCGCGCGTGCTGGAGGTGCAGATCGCGCACCGCCGAGAAGAACGCCGCGTCGCGCGGGTTCGACCCCGGCCAGCCGCCCTCGACGTAGTGCATGCCGAACGCGTCGAGGCGCTCCGCGATCCGCAGCTTGTCCTCGAGCGTGAAGGAGACGTCCTCGCCCTGACAGCCGTCGCGGAGCGTGGTGTCGTAGAGCTGGATGGCGGTGCCGCTCACGAGCTCGCCTGCCCTCCGAGGAACGCGTCGTGCAGCACGCGCACCGCGAGCTCGGCGAACTTGCCGTCGATCACCACCGAGGTCTTGATCTCCGAGGTCGAGATCATCTGGATGTTGATGCCGACGTCGGCGAGCGTGCGGAACATCTTGGCGGCGATGCCGGCGTGGCTCCGCATCCCGAGCCCGACGATCGACACCTTGGCGACGTCGAGGTCCGGACGCACGCCGGCGGCGCCGATCGCGCTCGCGGTGCGCTCGACGATCGCGAGCGCCTGGCGGAAGTCGGCCTTCGGCACCGTGAACGTGAGATCGGTCGTGCCCTCGGCGCTGGCGTTCTGGATGATCATGTCGACGCCGATGTTGGCGTCGGCGATCGGGCCGAACAGCCGGGCGGCGAGGCCGGGTTGATCGGGCACGCGCACGACCGTGATCTTGGCCTCGTCACGATCGTAGGTGACGCCCGAGACGAGCACGTCTTCCATGCTGGACTCCTCCTCGACGACCCAGGTGCCGTCACGATCGCCGAAGCTCGACCGCACGTGCAGCGGGACGCCGTAGCGCTTCGCGAACTCGACGGAGCGGATCTGCAGCACCTTCGCGCCGAGGCTCGCGAGCTCGAGCATCTCGTCGTACGAGATGCGGTCGAGCTTGCGCGCGTCGGGACAGATGCGCGGGTCGCTGGTGAAGACCCCGTCGACGTCGGTGTAGATCTCGCAGCTCGCCTTCAGCGCGGCGGCGAGCGCGACCGCGCTGGTGTCCGAGCCGCCGCGCCCGAGCGTCGTGATGTTGTCCTCGAGGTCGACGCCCTGGAAGCCCGCGACCACGACGACCTTGCCGGCCGCGAGCGCCGCCGTGATCCGGTCGGCGTCGATGCTCTTGATGCGCGCCTTGCCGAAGGCGCTGTCGGTCGCGATCCGCACCTGGTGGCCGAGGAACGACACCGCCGGACAGCCGCCCTGATTGAGCGCGATCGCGAGCAACGCGACCGTCACCTGCTCGCCGGTCGCGACCAGGACGTCCACCTCGCGCCGGTCGGGCTCGGGGGTGAGCTCGTGCGCGAGCTGGAGCAGCCGGTTGGTCTCGCCCGCCATCGCCGAGACGACCACCACGAGGTCGTCGCCGGCGGCGCGCCGGGCGGCGACGCGCGCCGCGACGCCGCGGATGCGGGCGAGATCTCCGACGGACGTGCCGCCGTATTTTTGGACGACCAGGCTCATGGATTCGACGACTGCCGCGGCGAGAGCACCGCGGGACTCCCCGTCAGCCGGCGAGCACCCCGAGAAGACCCTCGGCGCGTGCGCCACGCGCGCTCACCCGCAACACGCGCCCCGGCTCCGCGTAGTCTATCCGAACCCGAAGGTAGGCATCCAGCGCGCCGGTCGGCAGCCGGTCGAACCACTCGATCGCCGTGACGCCGCCGCCGTAGGCGTACTCGCGGAGCGGCAGGACGTCGGTCTCGGCCGGCGCCAGGCGATACAGGTCGACGTGAAAGAGCGGGAGCCGGCCGCGATGCTCGGCGACCATCGTGAAGGTCGGGCTGGCGACGTCGTCCGGGTCGATGCCGAGGCCGGTCGCGAGCCCGCGCACGAAGGCGGTCTTGCCGGCGCCGAGCGGCCCTTCGAGCGCCACCACGTCCCCGGGCTCGGCGGCGGCGCCGAGCCGCCGGGCGACGCCCTCGGTGTCCTCGGGCAGCGTGGTCACGATCGTGACCGCCGCGTCGTCGCCGCCGTGCTGCTCGTCGTTCATCGACGGCGCTCCAGCCCTGACGTCCTCGGTCGATCGCAGCGGTCGATCGTGGACGTTCGGTCGCGTGTGCCGGTCATTCTCGGATTGCAGCCGCGGCCAGGGCGGCGGTCGCCGCCGGCAGCTCCTCGATGAGATCCGACGCGAGCATGCCGACCATGCCTCGTCGCGCGGCGATTCGATCGGCCGCGAAGCCGTGGAGAAAGACGCCGAGCGGCGCGGCGTCGTCCGGCGGATACCCCTGCGCGAGGAGCCCGCCGAGCATGCCCGCCAGGACGTCGCCGGTTCCGCCGCTGCCGAGGCCGGGGTTGCCGGACAGATTGATCCAGACCTTCCCGTCCGGATTCGCCGTCACCGTGCGCGCGCCCTTGAGCACGACGATCGCGCCGCGCTCGCGCGCGACGCGCCGGGCGATGCCGATGCGGTCCGCCTGAACCTCGCGGGTCGGCATGCGCGCGAGGCGCGCCATCTCGCCGGGATGCGGCGTCAAGAGCCGGGGCCCGTTCGAGGCGCCGACGGGAAGCTCGGCGAGGCAGTTGAGCCCGTCGGCGTCGACGACGATCGGCAACGGGCTCGTGCGGACGAGCCAGTCGACGAGCGCGCGCCGTGCGTCGGAGACGCCGATTCCCGGACCGATGACGACGGCGTCCTTGCGCGCCAGCAGGGCCGCGTAGGGCGCGGCGTCGGAGAACGCGAGACCGCCGCCGCCGTCGTCGGGCAACGGCGCCGTCATCTGCTCCAGCAGGCCGCCGGCGATCACCGGCTGCACGGAGTCGGCGCACCCGACGGTGACGAGGCCGGCGCCGGCGCGTGCCGCCGCCCGGCTCGCGAGCATCGCCGCGCCGGTCTTGCCGCGACCGCCGGCGAGGACGACGACGTGGCCGTTGTCGCCCTTGTGGCTCTCCGGATCGCGCGTCCGGAGCATCCTCGCGGCGAACCCCGCATCGACGGCGACGGTCGCCGGCGCGACCAGCTGTACCGCCTCCTCCGGAATGCCGATGTCGACGACGGCGAGCGCGCCGGCGTAGCGCGCGCCCGGGTAGAGCACCGTCCCGAGCTTCGGCGCCGCGAAGGCGACGGTCATCTCGGCCTCGATCGCGACGCCGAGCGGCGCGCCGGTATCGGCGTCGAGGCCGGAGGGGATATCGAGCGCGACGGTCGGCAGGCCGCTCGCGTTCACCAAGGTGATCGCCTCCGCGGCGACGCCGGTGATCTCGCCCTTGATGCCGGTGCCGAAGAGCGCGTCGACGACGCAGCCGGCGCGCGTCACCGCCCGCGCGAGCGGTTCGAGGTCGCCGGCGACGATCACCGCCGTCCGGCCGCCGGCGCGCTGCCACGCGAGCATCTTGCCGCGCGCCGGCTCGGCGATGCTGGCGCGCTCGGCGGCGAGCACGACCTCGCAGCGCACCCGCCGCCGCTTCAGCGCGCGCGCGACCACGAACCCGTCACCGCCGTTGTTGCCCTTGCCGGCGAGGACGACGACGCCGGTCTTTCTGACGTGCGGCAAGCGCTCGAGAATCGCCGCCGCCGCGCCGGTGCCGGCGCGTTCCATGAGCGTCGCCGACGGGATGCCGAAGCGCTCGATCGCGAGCGCGTCCATGCGGCGCATCTCGGCCGCCGTCGTGACGATCACGAACGATGAACCAGCGCGACCATCTCCCGCACCGCCTGCTCCATGCCGACCAGCAACGCGCGCGCGACGATGCTGTGGCCGATGTTGAGGACGCGGAGCTCCGGAACCGACGCGATCGCCGCGACGTTGTCGTAGCGGAGTCCGTGCCCGGCGTTCACCTCGAGCCCGAGTCGCGCGCCGTGCGTGGCGGCGCTGCGGGTGCCCGCGAGCTCCGCGGCGACGGTCGCCGCGTCGCGCGCGTCGGCGTAGCGGCCGGTGTGGAGCTCGATCGCGTCCGCGCCGATCTCGCGACTCGCCGTGATCTGCGCCGCGTCGGGGTCGACGAAGAGGCTCACGCGGATGCCGCCGTCACGCAGCCGCGCCACCGCGTCCGCGAGCCCGCGCCGCTGGCCGACGACGTCGAGGCCGCCCTCGGTCGTCACCTCCTGACGGCGCTCCGGGACGATGCAGGCGTCGGCCGGACGGACGCGCAGGGCGATCGCGATGATCTCGGCCGTCGCCGCGAGCTCGAGGTTCATCGGGACGCGCAACGCGCGGCGGAGCTCGTCGACGTCACGGTCCTGGATGTGACGCCGGTCCTCGCGCAGGTGCACCGTGATGGCGTCGGCGCCGCCGGCCTCGGCGGCGCGCGCCGCCTCGACGACGCTCGGATACGTCACGCGCCGTGCTTGGCGGACGGTCGCGACGTGATCGATGTTGACGCCTAGTCGCGGCATCGGCTCGTCGGACGAGAGTGCGCCGAACGTCGTGGCGGGTCAACGGGCGCGCGGTCGTGGTTCCGCGGTGGCGTCGGCCGCGGGCGGTGCGACGGCGTGGCGCTTCGCGCGGCGGAAGCCGACGCCGCGCGAAGCGCCACGCCGTCACACCGCCCGCTCCTGACGTCGCACCCAACAACACCCCGGACACGGTGCACGCGCCCGGGCGACGGGCGGGCGGCCGCTTGCGGGGCGCGCTGCCGCAAAGCTTGCAACCGGGCGCGACGGGTGTCAGCGGCGGGCGGCGGCTTTGGGCCTTGCGGGGGCGAGGGGCTCGGCGGGGGCGCCGAGGGCGGACTGGACGGCGTCGGCGATGCGGGCGGCGTGGGTCTCGACTTGGACGAGATCGGCGCCTTCGACCATCACGCGCGCGAGGCCTTCGGTGCCGGAGTAGCGGATGTAGACGCGGCCGCGGCCGGCAAGCGACGTCTCGACCTCGCGGACGATCGTCTGGACCGTCGGCATGTCGGCGAGATCGCGCTTCTCGCGCACCGGCACGTTGATCAGCACCTGCGGGAACTTCTGCATGAACTTCGCGAGCGCCGAGAGCGGCTGCTCGCGGGCACGCATGATGCCGAGGATCACGAGCGCGGTGATGAGCCCGTCACCGGTGGTGGTGTGATCGAGGAAGAGAATGTGGCCGGACTGCTCGCCGCCGAGGTTGTAGCCGCCGCGCTGCATCTCCTCGAGGACGTAGCGATCGCCGACCTGGGTCTTCAGCACCTCGATCCCGAGATCGCGCATCGCGAGCTCGAGGCCGAAGTTGCTCATGTGCGTCGTCACCAAGGTGCGCGACGCCAGCCGGCCGCTCGCGGCCATCTCGCGTGCGGCGAGGCCCATGATGAAGTCGCCGTCGACGAGCGTGCCGCACTCGTCGACGAGGATGCAGCGGTCGCCGTCGCCGTCGAGCGCGACGCCGACGTGCGCCCGGTGCTCGAGGACCGCGGCCTGCAACGCGCCCGGCGCGGTCGCGCCGCAATCGCGGTTGATGTTCTCGCCGTCGGGATCGGCGCCGATCGTGATCACCGACGCGCCGAGCTCGGCGAGCACCTCGGGCGCGACCCGGTAGGCGGCGCCGTTTGCGCAGTCGACGACGACCCGCAGGCCGTCGAGCGTGAGCTCGCGCGGAAACGTGTTCTTGACGAAGACGTTGTAGCGGCCGACCGCGTCGTCGATGCGAAACGCCTTGCCGATCTCCTGGGCCGTCGGGCGCAGGTGATCGATCTCGGTATCGAGGACCAGGCGCTCGATCTCGAGCTCGGTCTCGTCGGGGAGCTTGTAGCCGGCACGCGAGAAGAACTTGATGCCGTTGTCCTGGAATGGATTGTGGCTCGCGGAGATCACGGCGCCGGCGTCGGCGCGGAGACTGCGGGTGAGAAAGGCGATTCCCGGCGTCGGCATCGGACCGACGAGGAGCACGTCGACGCCCATCGAGCAGATGCCCGACGCCATCGCGGTCTCCAGCATGTAGCCGGAGACCCTGGTGTCCTTGCCGATGATGATCTTGTGACGCCGGCCGCCGTTCTTGAAGACGTAGGCGACGGCGCGGCCGAGCCGGAGCGCGGTCTCGGAGGTCATCGGCTCGACGTTGGCGACGCCGCGGACGCCGTCGGTGCCGAAGAGCTGTCGGGTGCGCGCGGCGCTGGAATCGCGAGTCTCGGTCATGTGCGGGGACCCTTCTTCTCGTCGGTTTTCTTCTCGTCGGGGGCGATCCGCAGCTTCAGCGCCGCGGGCTCCTGCTTCACCAGCTCGACTTGCGGCGGCAACGTGACCTGCGGCCGGACGTCGTGCTCGCCGACGTCGTAGGGACCGCCGTCGACGTAGACGCTGCCGTCGCCGAGCTCGAGCGTGTGCACGATCCGCTCCGGGCCGCGCACGGTGAGATTGACATGGGACGGCCGCAGCTGGAAGGGGCGATCGACGTTCCGCACCTCGACCGGCACCCGCGCGAAGTCGCGCTGCGCGATGACCGGCGCCACCATGAGCTGGACGGCCACGCGCTCGGGCTTGAGCGCGATCGAGTCCTCGCGGGGAACGAGCGCGATCTGGCGCTGCTCCGACGCTTTGAGGTCCGAGACGTCGAAGGGCTCGGTATCGATCTCGTGCACGCCTTCCACGACGTTCGCCGGCCCGCTGATCGTCACCGTCGCCGGCGAGATCGTCGCACTCTCGATACGATACCCCGGCGCGGGCACGCCGATCTGCGCCAGGTGAACCGGCACCGTGGCGCGCTTCACCGGCTCCAGGCGGATCGGGACCCGCGACGGCTCGATGTCGAGGATGCGGACGCCGCGGGGGACGCGGATCATCTCCTCGCGCACCTTGAGGCGCGCGTCGGCGCCGGGCGCCAGCCCCGAGAGATCGAGGACGATCGGCACGCGCCTGGTGTCGAGCGAGGCGAGGAGCGGCGCGGGGCCGTTCAGGCGGACGGCGACGCTATCGACGCCCTGCGGGTTCATCAGCACCGAGCGTTCCGGAACGTTTTGCAGCTCGATCGGGAATTGGAAGACCTGCGTCTCGCGCTTCCCGGCGTTGACGAAGAACCACAGCATGAAGGCGAAGAGCCCCGCAAACGCCTTCGCAACTAAGTTGCGGCGAAAGGGCGCGAGCAACGCGCGCACGTCGGGCGGCCAGGCTGGGCGGCGCATCAGGTGACGAGCTGCTGCAACGTGCTGCGCAGGATGCCGGCGTCGAGGTCGCGCGTGATGCGGCCCTCGCGGACGAGCGAGATCTTCCCCTCCTCCTCCGAGACCACGACCACGAGCGCGTCGGTCTCCTCGGTGAGGCCGATCGCGGCGCGGTGGCGGGTGCCGAGCGTCTTGCTGACGTTGGGATTGGTCGTGAGCGGCAGGAAGCAGCCGGCGGCGACGACCCGGCCCGTGCTGGACGACGAGCGGCGCCGTCGTGGAGCGGCGACGCCGGCAGGAAGATGCTCAGCACGAGCTCCTTCGTGACCTGCGCGTCGAGCTGCGTGCCGCCTTCGATGTACTCGTTCAGGCCGACGTCGCGCGCGATCACGATGAGCGCGCCGATGCGCCGGCTCGCGAGCAGGACCGCGGCGCGGGTGATCTCCTCGATGACCTGGCCGTGCACGATCCGGCGGGTGCCGCTGAAGAGCGGTCCGGTGCCGACCTGCGTCAGCATGCGGCGGATGTCGTGCTGGAAGACGACCACGATCACGATCAGGATCACGTTGCCGAGCGAGTCGAGGATCCAGTTGAGCGTGTAGAGCTCGAAGTACTGCGCGCCCTGGTAGGCGATCCCGAGCACGAAGAGCCCGATCAGCATCTGCACCGCGCGCGTGCCGCGGATCAGCAGCACGAGCTGGTAGACGACGAAGGCGATGATCGCCATGTCGAGGACGTCCTGCCAGCGGAAGTCGCTGAAGAGCGCGATCACGTCAGCTGCGGCTCCGCGCGCGCGGGCACGAGCGCGTCGGCGACGCGCGACGGCGCGGCGCGTCGCGGCGACGTCGTGGACGCGGACGACGCGGGCGCCGCGCTGCGACGGCGAGCGCCGCCGCCGCGAGCGAGGCGGGCAAGCGATCGCCCGACCGCGTCGCCGGTGAGGGCACCGAGAAATCCCTTGCGGGAGACCCCGACCACGACGGGATGGCCGAGCGCGGCGATACGCGTCGAGCGCGGCGAGCAGCGCGAGGTTGTGCTCGAGCCGTTTGCCGAAGCCGATGCCGGGGTCGAGCCAGATGCGGTCCGCGGCGATGCCGTGCGGCGCGCGCCGCGGCGGCGCGCGCCGCGAGAAAGGCCGTCACCTCCGCCGACCACGTCGCCGTAGCGCGGGTGCCCGCTGCATCGTCGCCGGCGTTCCCTGCATGTGCATCAAGACGATCGTCGCGCCGCGCTCGGCGACGAGCGCCAGCATCCCGGGTCGAAGCGGCCGGCGCTGACGTCGTTGACGACGTCGGCGCCGGCCGCGAGCGCCGCGGCGGCGACGGCTCGCCTTGGTGGTGTCGACCGAGATCGGCACGTCGGTCTCGGCGACGGAGCGCCGCGATCATCGGGCACGACGCGGCGGAGCTCCTCCTCGGCCGCGAACGGCGCGCGCCCCGGGTCGCGTCGACTCGCCGCCGACGTCGATCACGTCGGCGCCTTCGCGCGACCAGCGCTGCGCGCGTGCGCGACGGCGTCGTCGGCGGCGCATGCGGCCGCCGTCGTAGAACGAGTCGGGCGTGACGTTGACGATCCCCATGACCGCAGTGCGGTCCGCCGGCAGCAGGACGCGCGCCGTCGTCGACGCCGACGAACGCGCGCTATCGGCGGCGTCGTGTCATGACGAAGCCGCGGTGCGATCGAAGGTGCCGTGCCACGTCCGCGAGGAACCGACTCCTGCCCGTGCCGCTGCCGCATCCTCGCCGCCGAGCGGCGGCCCTCCAGGCCGTCGCGGCGTCTACCGAGAGGCCGTTCCCGCCACCGCAGCTGCGGATGATGGCGTCGATGTCGGAGCCGTCGAGGCTCTCGCGCTCGAGGAGCGCCTCCGCCATCCGGTGGAGGATCTCGAGATTGTCCTTCAGCAGCTTCTTCGCGCGCTGGTAGCCCTCGAGCAGGAACCGGCGGAGCTCGTTGTCGATCTCGACCGCCGTGCTCTCGGAGTACTCCTGGCTCTGCGTGAAGTCGCGGCCGAGGAAGATCTGCTCCTCCTTCTTGCCGAAGGTCATCGGGCCGAGCTTCTCGCTCATGCCCCACTCGCAGACCATCTTGCGCGCGAGCTCGGTCGCCTTCTCGATGTCGTTGCCGGCGCCGGTCGTCATGTGGCCGAGGACGAGCTCCTCGGCGGCGCGGCCGCCGAAGAGGATCGCGAGATTGTTCTCGAGGAACTGCCGGTCGTAGGTGTGGCGGTCGTCGATCGGCACCTGCTGCGTCAGACCCGAGCGCCATGCCGCGCGGGATGATCGTCACCTTGTGGACGGGATCGGCGCCCGGGCAGCAGCTTCGCGACCAGCGCGTGCCCGGACTCGTGGTAGGCGGTGTTGCGCCGCTCCTCGAGACTGATGATCATGCTGCGCCGCTCGGAGCCCATCATCACCTTGTCCTTGGCGACCTCGAAGTCGATCATCATGACCTTCTCGCGGCTGTGGCGCGCCGCGAGCAGAGCCGCCTCGTTGACCAGGTTCTCGAGATCGGCACCGGCGAAGCCCGGCGTGCCGCGCGCCAGCAGCTCGACGTCGACGTCCTCGCCGAGCGGCACGCGTCGCGTGTGCACCTTCAGGATGCCCTCGCGGCCCTTCACGTCCGGACGCGGCACCACCACCCGCCGGTCGAAGCGCCCGGCGCGCAGCAGCGCGGGATCGAGCACGTCCGGCCGGTTCGTCGCCGCGATCATGATGACGCCCTCGTTCGTCTCGAAGCCGTCCATCTCGACGAGCAGCTGGTTCAGCGTCTGCTCGCGCTCGTCGTGGCCGCCGCCGAGGCCGGCGCCGCGATGACGGCCGACCGCGTCGATCTCGTCGATGAAGATGATGCAGGGGGCGTTCTTCTTGCCCTGGACGAAGAGGTCGCGCACGCGCGACGCGCCGACGCCGACGAACATCTCGACGAAGTCCGAGCCGCTGATCGAGAAGAACGGCACGCCCGCCTCGCCCGCGACGCCGCGCGCGAGCAGCGTCTTGCCCGTGCCCGGCGGGCCGACCAGCAGCACGCCCTTCGGAATGCGGCCGCCGAGCTTGGTGAACTTCTTCGGGTCCTTGAGGAAGGCGATGATCTCCTCGAGCTCTTCCTTCGCCTCGTCGACGCCGGCGACGTCCTCGAACGTGATGCGTTGCTGGTTCTCGGTGAGCAGCTTGGCGCGGCTCTTGCCGAACGACATCGCCTTGCCGCCGCCGACCTGCATCTGGCGCATGAAGAAGACCCAGAGGCCGATCAGCAGAATCATCGGGAACCAGTTGACGAGCAGCACGTACCAGAAGGGCTCGGGATCCTCGCGACGGGCGTCGATCTTGACGCCCTTGGCGCGCAGATCGCTGATGAGGTCGGGGTACTCGGGCGCGAAGGTGCGGAACGCCTCGCCGTTGTTGCGCTTGCCGTGAATGTCCTGGCCTTGGATCGTGACCTCGCTGACCTCGCCCTTCTCGACGGCGGTCAGGAAGTCGCTGAAGATCATCTCTTGATCGCGCGGCGGCTGCTTGGTGAAGACGTTCACCAAGAGCAAGACCATCAGGATGAGCAGGAGCCACAACGCGAGATTTCGCGAGAGCTGGTTCACCGTCTTGTCTCCCTTACGTATCGGCACGACAGCGTTGGCAACGGTACCACAGGGGTTTTAACGCAGCAATCAGCTTAGTCTTTCTGCGCGCACGACGAGGCGCCGCCGCGTCGTCGCGGTGATCAGCGCGCGATCGCTGCGGGCGCATCCGGGCACCCACAACACCTCGTCGCCGGCGACGACGAGCGGATGGAGCGCGCGCAGGAACCGCGGCACTCGGCGCGCGATGAAGAGACGCTTGATGGTCGTATGGCCGCCGAGGCCGAGTGGTCGAATGCGATCGCCCGGACGTCGATTACGCACGACGAGCGCCGCCGGCGCCGCGTCGCCGTCGAGGAGGCACACGAGCGCGTCCGGTCGCGCCGCAGCGTCGGCCTCCGCGAACGTGATGCGCCATCCTCCCGGCGTCGTCGACCGTCGATCCGAGCCGCAGCGGGAACGCGTACGGCTCGGCGTCCGCGGGCTGCGGCGCGACGAAGCGCAGCTCGCGTCCGACCCGGGCGACGCGGCCGCCGGGCACGTCGACGGCACCGCCGCCGGCCGCGCGCGCGGCGAGCGCGCGGACCGCGTCGACGTGGGCGAGACCGAGGCGTCGGCCGCTCCCGTGTCGTCGCCACCAGCGCCGCACGGCACGGCGCGCGAGCGGCAACTCGAGCGTGTCGAGCACCGCCGCGTCGAGCGTCGCCGCGTCGCGGACCGCCGCCGCCGCGAGCCGGTCGAGGAGCGCGTCCTCTTCGCCGAGCACGTCGGCGAGGCCGGCGAGCGCGCGGGCGAGCCGCGGGTTGAACTCGCGCGCGAGCGCCGGCAGAAAGCCGGCGCGGATGCGCGTACGGACGAAACGATAGTCGAAGTTGCTGCGGTCGCGCCGCCACTCGCGGCCGCGCTCGACGAGAAACGCCCGCACCTGCACGCGGTCGCATGCGATGAGCGGCCGGATGATGCGCCCGCGGCGTGGCCGGATGCCGCGCAGACCTTGCCGCCCGCTGCCGCGCAGGAGGCGCATCAAGAAGGTCTCGGCCTGGTCCTCGAGCGTGTGCGCGGTCGCGATCCTGTTCGCGCCGAGCGCCGTCGCGCTCTCTTCCAGGAAGGCGTAGCGTGCCCGTCGCGCCTCGGCTTCGAGATTGCCGGGCGGCAGCGATACCGCCTGCGCGCGCAGCGGCAGCGCGAGCTCCGCGGCGAGCGCCTCGACGAAGACGCGATCGGCGGCGCTCTCGGCGCCCCTCAGCTGGTGGTCGAGATGCGCGAGGACGAGGCCGACGTCGAGCGACGCGCGGAGCTCGGCGAGCGCGGTCACCAGCGCCACCGAATCGGCGCCGCCCGAGACGCCGACCAAGACGATGTCGCCCGGGGCGATCAGATCGTAGCGGCGGATCGTCTCGCGCACGGTATCGAGGAGCTGCGGCATGCGCGGCGATCAAAGCAGCGCTCGACCCAGCGCTCAACCGGGGTCCCGCGGCCGGTTATGTTCGCGTGCTCCCCCACCATTCGGCCGCCGATCGCTCGGCGTGCGGCGCGGCCTACCCCGCGAGACGATCAAATTGCGCGCGGCTCCGACCCGTGGCACCATCCGCCGATGCCGTTCGACGCTCGCCCGCGGGCTCACCGTCCCGCGTCCGGCGCCGCGATGTTTCTCGCATCGATCGCGGTGATCGCGTCCGCGCTCGCCGCCGTCGGCCCGCTCTCGACGGCGACCGCGTCGCCGGGCGGTCCCGACGTACCCGACACGCTCGACGAGATGCCGAGCGCGAACCGCGACGCGGTCACGCGCGTTCTGCGCAAGATCCGGGACCGGTACGGCGACGATGCGCTGGTGATCGACACCCAGCTGCTGCTGAACGCGATGCGAAGCGGGTCCGTTCTCGCGACCGGCACACGCGTCGACGGCATCGACGAGTACCGCGGGAAGCGCTACCTCGGCTTCCACGTCGAGACCGGTCTGGTGTTCGACGACAACACCCGCGATGCCACCGCGCGCGTCCACATGCTGTGGCACACGATCATGACGCCGACGCTGCAACGGCTGAAGAACCTCTCGATTCCCGCCGACGGCATCATGGTGCGGTTTCAATACCATCACCTGCCGTACCGCAGTCAGGCCGAGCTGCGCGAGCGCATCCACGAGCCGGGCCCGTCGGAGGAGACGATCTTCTATCTGCTCGCGCCGGACGTGACCGCGCTCGTCGCGAAACGCGTGTCCCCATTCGAGCTCATCGCGCGGGCGCGCATCGCGATCGACGGCAGCGAGCGCGACATCCCGGTCCCGATCGCCGAGGAGCCCCTCTCCGCCGGACCGGAATGACGCCGCCGACCGCTCGGGCTCAGGCGACCGCGGACCGGAATGACGCCGCCGAGCCGGAACGCCGCCGGCTGGCGCCGAACGCGACCGCGGTCGTGCGCGGACGCTCCGGCGAGCAGCGGTCTCTCCCGCTCAGGATGTCGCCCCCCGGGCGCCTTGCAGCGTAGCGCTTTCTTGTCTCCAGAAGCGCCGTCGGTTAGTCGGAGGCGTCGGGGCGCATTCGGCCACGACGCGCAGCGATCGACTCCCCCCACGCTCGGGACGACTGGAGATGGCACGCGCTCGTATCGATGACCGTTTTCGCGAGTTGGCGGAGGCCGCGCCGGACGTCGTGTTCAGCACCGACGCGCAAGGCCGGTGGGAGTATGCCAACGGCCGCTTCTACGCGTACACCGGCCTTTCGCTCGGCAGCGCCGCCGGCAGCGGGTGGGAAGCCGCAGTCCACCCCGACGACCTCGAGCGCGCTCGGGTGCGCTCGGCACGGTCGATCGCGAGCGGCATCGCGCACGAGACGGCGTACCGGCTTCGGGATACGGGAGGCTCGTACCGCGTCTTCGTCGCGCGCCTGACGCCGGTGCGCGGCGAAGCCGGCGACGTCGTCGGGTGGGTCGGCACCGCCGCGCCGGCGGCGTCCGACGCACGCAGCGCCGGCTCCCTGCAAGCGAGCGACGAGTTGCTCGCGCTTCTGTCACACGAGCTGCGCTCTCCGCTGAGCGCGGTTTTGAACTGGTGCCAGATCCTGCATACGCGCAAGCTCGAGCCGGCGCAGGTCGCGCAGGCGCTGGCGACGATCGAGCGTAGCGCGCGAGCGCAGGTACGCCTCATCGACGACGTCCTCGACGTCGCGCGGATCGCCAACGGCAGCGTCGTCCTCGACGTCTCCGCCGTCGAGCTCGTCGTGATCGTGCGCGCTGCCGTCGAGGCGCTGCGGCCGATGGCCGCCGCCAAGACGGTGAACCTCGCGGCGCGCCTCGAGCACGATCCGATCACCGTCAGCGGCGACGCCGCCCGCTTGCGGCACATGGTCGAGAAGCTCCTACTCTACGCCATCAAGCGTACGCCCGCCGGCGGCACCGTCGAGGTGCGGACCGAGGTTGCCCCGGCGACCGCCTTCCTGATCGTGCGCGACGGAGCGGAGAGCGCGCCCGCGGCGACGCCGTCGCGCGCGCCCGGCGGCGCGCCGGCGCGCGGCTCGTCTGGCTTCGGCCTCTCGATCGTCCGCTATCTCGCGGCGGCGCACCGCGGCCGCGTCTCGCTCGGCGGCACCGAGGCTGGACCGGGCTCGACCTACACCGTCGAGCTGCCGCTCGCCGACGTCGAGGGCCGCCGCGGCGCGCCGTCACCGGTCGCCGACACGCACGTCGCCGCGCAGCACGGCGAGGTCGTGACGCCCGTGACCGCCTCGCATGACGGTGGCAGCTTACGTGGCTTGCGCGTCGTGATCGTCGATGACGAACCCGACGTGCTCGCCGCCATGAAGCAGGTGCTGACCGATCATGGCGCGACGGTCGCGACCGCGGGTTCTGCGATCGAGGCGTTCGACGTCCTGCAACAACACCGGCCGGATGTCCTGATCAGCGACATCGCGATGCCCGACGCCGACGGCTATGCGTTGCTTCGCAAGGTGCGTGCGCCCGACACCGGCGAGCGCGGCATGGTGCCGGCGATCGCGGTCACCGGCCACAGTGACGCGCTCCAGCGAGCGCTCGCCGCGGGCTATCAGCTACACCTGACGAAACCGTTCGACGCCGACGAGCTGGTTGCGGCGGTCGCCCGCCTCGCCGGGCGCCGGTGACGCGGCCGCGACCTCGAGCGCTCCGACGACGCCGGCCGCCGCCCGTTGGGAGCACGGCCACACGCGTCGGCGTCACGCTCGCGCGCGGGCCGGGCACGGTCCGGGAGCGATTGCGTCGTATCCGCCGGATGGCATAGGTCGTGGTGCGTCACGAACACTGCGTTCACTGGACTAGCATGTATCAACGGTCGACAGTTGGGTCAGCAGACGCAAACGGCGACGGCGGAACGCAGAGGCGGCGTTCGCACGCCGATCGCAAAGGAGGACGTCAATGGCAGAGAGTGTGTACAAGATCATCGAGCTGGTCGGGACGAGCACCGATTCCTGGGAGGCCGCGGCGCGCGCCGCAGTCGAAAAAGCGTCGCAAAGCCTACGTGATCTGCGGATCGCCGAGATTTCCGAGCTCGACATGCAGCTCGAGGACGGGAAGATCCGCGCCTACCGGGCCAAGGTGAAGGTGTCGTTCAAGTACGAGACCTGACCGACCCGCCGGCGCCGGCGAGCGCCGCTGCCGACGGTCTCACCGCTGCGTCCGCCGTGAAGCGCGGCGGCGCAGCGGACCGGCCGTCACGCCCGTCCCGACGCCGCGACCACGCTCCACCAACGACGGCCCCGCGTCGCTTGCGTTCGTCGCCACATCGGCGGCGCGAGCGCAACTCGGGGAGATACGAGGTCCGGCGCGGCGCGATCGGGCGGCGAGAGTAGTGGCGGCGCGTGGAATCGAACCACGGACCTAGGGATTATGAGACCCTCGCTCTAACCATCTGAGCTACGCCGCCGCGTCGTCTGCCGACGAGGTGTAGTAGGGGCTTTGCCGTTGGTCGTCAAGAAAACCTGCGCCCCACCGAGCCGTATCGCCGATGTGACACGCGCCCGCCGCGTGACGCGCACGGCGCGGATCTCGCCCGCGCCATGGAGCGCGCCTGCGTCTCGCGCTACAGATTCGCGGTCGCGAAGAAGTACGTGAGATCACGCTCGACGGCGCGGCGGCTGCCGCGTGCCACCTGGATCAGACGGCGGCCGCCGGCATCGAGACAGCTCAGCTTGTTGCCGTAGACGAGACCGGTGTCGAGCCCGATGCTGAACGGCAGCTCGATCCGCGCTTCGCGCTGCGGCGTGTGTCCGTAGACCACGACGTATGGCAGATCGTGACGGTGGAGGAAGAACTCCTCGCGGATCCACAGCAGGTCCTCGTCGCTCTGCTCGTCGAGCGCGCGGCCCGGGCGGATGCCGGCGTGCACGAAGAGAAACGGCTCTTCGAGATGGCGAAGCTCGAGCGCGTCGAAGAACTCGAGATGATCGATCGGGAAATGCCCGGCCGCGTCCGTGCCCCGGACGCCGCGCGGCACGCCGTAGCTGCGGAGCGTCGCGGTGCCGCCGTTCGCGAGGTACACGTCGCCGTGGCGGCCCTCGCGACCGAGGTAGTCGAGCAGCATGTCCTCGTGGTTGCCGCGCAGGAAGACCGTCGACGGCGCCTCGTCGCGCAGGCGAAGCAGACGGTCGACGAGCGCCCGCACGCCGGTGCCGCGATCGACGTAGTCGCCGAGGAAGACGAGCGTGTCATCGGAGGTCGGCCCGAGGTGATCGAGCAGCACCTCGAGCTCGTCGGGGCAGCCGTGCAGGTCGCCGATCGCAAAGACGCTCATGCGTCGTCACCGTCGACGAGCCGCCGGACCGCGGTGCGGTCGCCGAGGACTTCCAGCGCCGCGCTGTAGGGGTCCTGCTCGCCGCAACGCACACGAGCGAGCAGCGGCGCGAAGGCGGCGCCGAGACGGGTCTCGATGCGGGAGAGGAGCTGGACGCCGAGCACCTCGAGGAACTCCCGCTCGCGGTGGAGCTCGGCGCTCGCGCGCGCCGTGGGATCGTCCGCGAGGTGCCGGCGATGGGCGTCGAGCGCGGCCATCAGCTCGTCGATGCCGCGATCCTGCGTCGCCTCGGTGAGCAGCACCGGCACCGTCCAGCGCTGTGACGGCCGGAGCTGCAGCATCATCTCGAGCTCGGTCTTCATCCGGAGCGCGCCGTCGCGGTCCGCCTTGTTGACCACGAACACGTGGGCGATCTCGAGAAGGCCGGCCTTCATGACTTGAATGGTGTCTCCTGCTTCCGGCACGAGCTCGACGATGACGGTGTGCGCGAGCTCCATGATGTCGAGCTCGGTCTGTCCGACGCCGACCGTCTCGATGATGATCGTGTCCTTCCCGAACGCGTCCAGCAAGCGCACGACTTGCCGCGTCGCGCTGGCGAGACCGCCGCGCCGCCCGCGGGTGCTGAGGCTGCGAATGAAGACGGCGGGATCCAAGCTGTGATTCTGCATGCGGATGCGGTCGCCGAGAACCGCGCCGCCGCTGAAAGGGCTCGACGGATCGACGGCGACCACCCCGACCGATTCGCCGCGGGCGCGCAGCCGCGCGATCAGGCGATCGATCAGCGTCGACTTGCCCGCTCCGGGCGGCCCGGTGACGCCGAGCGCGTACGCCCGCCCGCACCGCGGGGCGATGCGCGCCATCAGCGCGGCGACGTCGGGCGCCTCGTTTTCGACGCGGGTGATCAGCTTCGCGAGCGCGACGCGGTCGCCCGCGAGCATCCGATCGACGAGGTCCGCCGCCGCGAGCGTCAGTGGGACACCTGCGCCGCCGCTTCGAATCCCGAAGCTGCCGCGAAGACGCGCCGGCACGCCTGCTCCGCGACCGCGGTCGCGGCGGCAACGGTCGCGGCCGGCGCGCCCTCGTCGACGAGCCGGGTCATGCGGAGGCCGGGCGTTCCGCAGACCGTGATCCAGTCGAACGGCGTGAGGTCGAGCGTCACGTTGAGCGCGATGCCGTGGGTGCTGATCCCGTCGCGGACGCGGATACCGACCGACCCGAGCTTGCCGCGTGCCGTCCACACCCCGTGGCCGCGGACGTCGCAGTGCGCGGCGACCCCGAACGCGGATGCGATCACGATCATCAGCTCCTCGAGCAGCGCGACGAAGTGCGCGACGCCCCATGCGCGCGCGCGCAGGTCGATGATCGGATAGACGACCAGCTGTCCGGGCGCGTGGTAGGTCGCGTACCCGCCGCGATCCACCGCCACGCACGCGACGCCGCGGCGGGCGAGCACCGCCGCCCGGACGCGCTCCGCGTCCGGCGTGCGCCGCCCGAACGTCACCACCGGAGGATGCTCGAGCGCGAGGCAGACTTCGGGTCCGCCGCGGCGGCAGGCGTTCCAGTACGACTCTTGCAACGCCGCCGCTCGCTGGTGAGTGCAGAGGCCGAGGTGCTCCCAACGCAGAGCCTCGTGCATCTCGCGAGATGTACCGGTTGCTTGACTGCACCGCAACCTGCTGTTAGCCGCGCGCCATGCCGGCACGGCCGTTTTATCGGAGCCGTTTTCTGATCGCCGGCGTGACGCTCCTCGCCCTCGGCGCCGGCAACGCGATCATCGGCAGTCGAAAGCTCGCGCAGTACCAGCACATCGTCACCGAGGGACGCGAGCAGGGCTATCTCTCGGACGACGTCGACGCAGTGCTGCGTCCCGCCGATGACGAGGGCGAGCGGTACAACATCGCCCGCGCGAAGGTCGATCTCTATCACGTCGTCTTGAGCGGCGGCCTGTTGATGCTCGCCGTCGGCGCCGTGCTGACGCTCGCCGCGTGGGTGCGACTGCGCATCCGCCGCGACGGCGTACACGTCGAGGCACGGACGGCGCGGCGACGCGTCGCCGGCTCGTCGTCTCGACGCATCTAGCGCAACGAGCCGGCTCGCCGTCGCTCGCCAGGGCGCGCGGTCCCGCCTCACCCGAGCGCCGGCCTGCCCGTATTGACAGGCCGGCGCTTCCCCAGGCCCTCATGCTCGCTCACACGAGGTCTCGGGTGAGGTGCAGCAGCAAGCTGCGTGGCGGCGGATCGCAAGCAACGTGCCGCAGGCGCGAGCCCCGAGTGTCGCGGCGATGCGCGTGCGTCGGCCACGCTCCCGACAGGCACGGTCCGCTCGCGTCGACACGTGCCGTCGCGTTCATGACAGGGTGTGGATCGGCATTGCACGCCGGCCCGACCGAGTGTCGGTCACCGCCGGCCGACGGGTACCGCATGACGGACGAGGCGGCCGAGAAGTGCCGTCCGAAGCAACGAGCCAGCAGCGCGCGAGGGGTGCCAGCGTACTTGTGGGCCAGCACTGCGCGAGGAACTCGCTTGACAGCTCGGCTCGGCAGGTCGTACAAAATCGTACGGTTGCGGAGGTGGCGGTGGGAGCATCGACGAAGACGGCGGAAGCACACGCGTCGCTCGCGATCGCCAACGCTGCTTCGACCGCTCCGAGCCGTCCTCCGGCCCGCGTCCCCTCCCCTTCACGCTTCTTTCCCCAGCATCCCGGACGGTCCGATGAAATCCATTGTCGTCGTCGATGAATCGCCCAGTATCAGAGAGACGCTGGCGATCGTGCTCGGTCGTGAGCACCAGGTCGTCACCACGTCCACGATCGAGGCGATGCCCGTCGCGGAGGCGCCTGCGCTGGTGATCCTCGGTCTGCCCCCCGCCGCGCGCGAGTCCGCGATGCTCGAGGCGGCGTTCGCCGCGATCGACGAGCGCGTGCCGCTGCTGCTCCTGAACCGTCCCGGCATGGCGGCGGAGGCGCGGGTTCGCCGCTCGGGTCGCGCCGTGTCGTGCGTGCCGAAGCCGTTCGAGCTCCACGTCCTGCGCGCGGCGGTCAATGCCGCGGTAGCCGACCCGGAACGTACGGCGCGGGAGCCGACCCCGGCTCACCATCCACGCTACTTGGAGCACCCATACGTCGGCCGCGACGCTGCGGCGGTCGCGGCGCGGGCGGTCGAAACCGACCTGCCGGTGCTGATCGTCGGCGAGAACGGCACGGGCGTGGTCGACGTCGCTCGGGCGCTCCACGTCGCCGGGAGCCGCTCCGCGGGTCCCTTCGTCGTCCGCGCCGCGTCTGCGCTCGACGAGCGCGAGCTCGGCCGCGCGTGCCGCGAGGCCGAAGGCGGCACGCTCCTGCTCCGCGACCTCGAAGCGGCAGAACGCGACGTGCAGCATGCGTTGCTGGCGGCGATGCGTGACGGATCGCGCGCCACCAACGGGTTTGCGGCGCGCGTGATCGCGACCGCGACCGCGCAGCTCGACGAGCACGTCGCCAGCGGCGCGTTTCTCCCGGAGCTCGCGTACCTCATCGAGACGATCACGCTCCGGCTGGCGCCCCTCCGCGACCGCGTCGTCGACGTTCCGATTCTGGTCGAACACGAGACCGCTCGCCTCGCTCATGACCTCGGCCTCGGGACGGTCGAGTACACGCCCGCCGCGTTGTCGAGGCTCGCGCGGTACCTCTGGTTCGGGAACGTCGCCGAGCTCGAGGCGGTGCTCGCACGGACGCTCGCACTCCACCGATCCGCGCGCATCGACGCCGACGATCTCCTCTTCCATTCGGCAGACGCGCCTCGAGCCGCGGTCGCCGACGCACACGCGCCGCTCGACCGTGCGTTGCCGCGCGCCACCGATGCGCGCCCGCTTCGCGCGACGACCGCGCATCCGGACCGGTCGCGGGACGCAATGCCGTCCGCGGACGCGAGATCCGCGGAGGACGCGGCGCCCAGCCCGGCGAAGGTCGTCGGCGCCGCGCCCGAGCGCCGTGCGCGCACCCTGCACGCCCTCCCGACGGCGAGCACCGCGCCAGGCGCGTCCGACGCCGGTCGCGCCGCGTTCGGCGACCTGCCGAGCCTCGAGGTGCTGGTCGGCGAGCTCGCGCACGAGCTCCGCAACCCGATGGTCACGATCAAGACGTTCGCGCAGCACCTGGATGCCTTGCTCACCGATCCCGACGCCCGCGCGCGCTTCGCCGCGCTCACGACCGAGGCGATCGGACGGATGGACGGCCTGCTCGAGACGCTGCTCGACTTCGCGCGTTTCCGTGCGCCGCAGGTCCACACGACCGACCTTTCACGGCTGCTCGACCGCGCCCTCGAGGAGCGGCGCGACGAGCTCGATCGCAAGGACGTGCGTATCGCGCGCGAAGGCGTCGCGCCGATCCCGATCGACGCCGACGAAGCGCAAGTGTCGTTCGCGCTGCGCGTGTCTTCTCGGCGGGCTGATCCCGGATCTGCTGCCGCGCGAGCCGCTCGGCGTGCGGGTGTCCGATCCGCCGGCGCTCGTGCTGATGGCGCGTGCCGAGCCGACGACATCGGAGCGGCTCGCACAGCTGGTCGCGGGCGACGGCGAAGCCGGCCGTCCCGCGGCGTTGCCGCTCGGGTTCACGCTGGCGGCGGCGTTGATCCGCCGCAACGGCGGCACGCTGCGGACCGGCGTCGGCGCCGACGGGCGCACCACGATCACGATCGCGTGGCCGGCACATCAACCGTAAGGGAGACAGGGTGGCGATGGAGAAGCGGAAGGTCCTGATCGTCGACGACGATGCCGGGGTGCGCGAATCGCTGCGCATGGTCCTGAAGGAGCTGTACGACCCGACCGCGGTCGCGTCGGGTGAGGAGGCGCTCGCGGGCATCGGCGAGCTGCGGCCGAACGTCGTGCTGCTCGACGTGCTCATGCCGGGTCTCGACGGGCTCGCCGTGCTGGAGCGCGTGAAGAGCGAGGATTCGCGCACGCCGGTGGTGATGCTCACCGCCACCAAGACCGTGAAGACGGCGGTGACCGCGATGAAGCTCGGGGCGTTCGATTACGTCACCAAGCCCTTCGACGTCGAGGAGCTGCTGATCATCGTCGACCGTGCGACACGCGACGCCGCGCGCACCGCCGAGCTCGAGAGCCTGCGCTGGGAGGTCGGCCGGCGTTACAGCCCCGCCAACATCATCGGCAGCGCACCGCGAATGCAGGAGATCTTCCGCACCATCGGCATGGTCGCGCCGCTGAAGACGACCGTGCTGATCACCGGCGAGAGCGGAACCGGCAAGGAGCTCATCGCCAAGGCCATCCACTACCAGAGCCCGCGCGCCGAACGCCCACTGGTGACGATCAACTGCGCGGCGATCCCCGAGAACCTGCTCGAGAGCGAGCTCTTCGGTCACGAGCGCGGCTCGTTCACCGACGCCCACCAGCGGAAGCTCGGCCAGTTCGAGCTCGCCGATCAAGGCTCGATCTTCCTCGACGAGGTCGGCGAGCTCGCGCCGTCGTTGCAAGCGAAGCTCCTACGCGTCATCGAGCAAGGCGAGTTCATGCGGGTCGGCGGCAAGAGCAGCATTCACGTCGACGTCCGCATCATCGCCGCGACCAACCGCGACCTCGAGACCGCCATCCGCGACGGCAGCTTCCGCTCCGATCTCTTCTATCGGCTGAACGTCGTCGCGTTGCAGCTGCCGCCGCTGCGCGAGCGCACGGCGGACCTGCCGCTCTTGATCAAGCATTTCGTCACGCTCAAGTCGCAGCAGATCGGCATTCCCGAGAAGAGCTTCAGCGCCGAGGCCGTCGACGCGCTGATGCGATACCCGTGGCCGGGGAACGTGCGCGAGATCGAGAACGTGATCGAGCGCGTGCTGGTGCTCTCGGATCACGACCCGATCGGCCTCGACGACCTGCCGGAGCAAGTGCGCGTCGGCCGCATCGAGACCACGTCGATCCAGCAGCAGGTGTTGCGGCGCGAGAAGAGCCTGACCGACGCGGTCGACGAGTTCGAGCGCGACATCATTCGCGCCGCGCTGATGCACGTCGATTTCAACCAAACGCGGGCCGCGGATCTCCTCGGCACGACGCGTCGGATCTTGAAATACCGGATGGACAAGCTCGGCATCCAAGCCGACGACTGAGCCTTCGCGTGAGCGGCCCGCGCACGTCGGCCGCTCCGGCGGGCGGTGCCGTGTTGTCATCGGTCCGTTCAAATTTGGACCCGGCCGCGAAAACGCCCGCGCCCGTTGCGCGCGCGCGGCGCTGATCGACCGCGCATCTCCGGCCTTCCGACAAGCACTTAGCCGGCGACCGCGGTCACTGCGGCCGCGTGGCATGGAACCTGCTGTTTTCGCCGTCGTCATGGCCACGCAAGGAAACGTGTTGATCATCGAGGACGAGCCGGGCCCCGCGCTCGCGCTCAAGATGATCCTCAAGCCGTATTACCAAGTCTATAGTGCAGAGCGCGGCGAGACGGCGCTCGAAATCTTGAAGTCGACGACGATCGACGTCATCACGCTCGACCTCCGAATGCCGGGCCTCTCCGGCATGCCGCTGCTCTCGAAGATCAAGGAGCACGATCCGGACATCGAGGTGATCGTCATCACCGGATACGGATCGCTCGAGACCGCCGTCGAGAGCATCAACCTCAAAGTCTTCGCCTACGTGTCGAAGCCTTTCGACGTGCTCGAGATCCTCGAGACCACCAAGCGCGCGTTGCAGAAGCGGCGCAATCTCCAACGCCTCCGACACATCAAGGAGGAGTTCTTCGCGAATCTCACCCATGAGTTCCGGACACCGCTCTCGGCGATCATGGGCTACAGCTCGATCCTGCTCGACGAGCACGGCGGGACGTTGACCGTCGAGCAGCGGCACGCGCTCGACCGCATTCAGGCCAACTCGCACGAGCTGCTGACGTGCGTCGAGGGAATCTTCTTTCTCGCGGCGCTCGAGGCGGGGGAGATTCCGGTCACCGCCTGGACCTTCGACGCGCGCACGACGCTGCAGGCGTTGCGCGCGCAGCACGCGGCGGCGTTTGCCGAGAAAGGCGTGAAGCTGGATGTCGCCGAGGTGCCGAGCCTCCCGATCCGCAGCGACGAGGAGAAGGTCGCCAAGATCCTCGAGGTTCTCGTGCTGAACGCGCTCAAGTTCACCGAGAACGGCGAGGTCCACGTCGACGGCCGCCTGCTCTCGGACGGCGTGCTCGAGCTGCGCATCCGCGACACCGGCATCGGCATGCGTCCCGAGGAAGTGCACGAGGTGCTCGAAGGGTTCCGCCAGGCGGACCCGACGGCCCGCAAGCGCTTCCGCGGCATCGGCCTCGGCATGCGCGTCGTCACCCGCCTGCTCACGGCGCTCGGCGGCACGCTCGACGTCGCCAGCACGCTCGGTGCCGGCACCGAGTTCACGGTGCGCGTCCCGCCGCACGCGGAAGACGTCGTCGCGCCCGCCGACGATCTGCCGGCACCCGAGCAGATCGCGCGCGCCGACCGTGAGCCGGCGGCGAAGCAACGGATCTCGGCGTGAATCGCGAGAGCTTCCTGCACTGCCGCGAGTGCGACGCGCTCTTCCGGCCGTCACCGTACGATCGCGTGCCGGAGTTTCGGCTGACGGCGGACGGCTACACCGAGACCGTCCGCGACGACTGCGCCGAGTTCCTCTGCCGCCATGCGCGGCATCCCATGCAGACGCTGCGGCTGGTCGACGCGGCGGTCGCGCATCAGGGTCCGCTCTGGGATCCGATGGTGACGACGTTCTGGCAGGTCTCGAACGGCGGCGAGCTGTTCGTCGTGCAGGGATGGCGCGAGCACATCGGCGAGCCGCTCCGCTATCGGCTCGTCCCGGGCCGTCTCGTCTCCGAACGCGTCAGCGTCGAGGTGCCGGACGCCGAGATCCGCGACGAGGTCGACCGCACGCTCTATCCCGGTGCGGCCCCCGATCGGAAGCTGACGGCGTTCGTCGAGCGCTTCAAGAGCATCGTGTGGGAGCTCGATCCCGCCGATCTCGAGATCCTCTACGACGTCCCGACCGAGCCGTCGCTCAGCGTCGCGGCACTGCCGAGTTGGGCGACCGAGCGCATGATCCTCGAGATCGGACGGATCTTCGACCGTGCGGACGCGGCGCGGATCGCCGAGCGACTGCGAGACCACGTCGGCGAGCCGGACGCGTTCAGCGTCCTCGTGCGACGCCACGTCCGGATCGAGCGCTGATCTCTCCCACGCCCGTCCGGTCGCGCACCGCTTGAACGAGCGGCGTGCGGCGGCGACCGCGGCGCGAAGCTCTCAGGCTGCGGCGTTGGTGGACGAGGCGCCACCGCCGGCGCGCAGGCCGCAGAACTCCTCGTAGTCGATCAGCTTGGTGATCGTCGGGTGCTCGCCGCACATCGGGCAGGCGGGATCGCGCGGCAGGCGGTTGATCCGCACCTCCATGCTGAGCGTGTCGAAATAGATCATCCGTCCGATCAACGGCCGTCCGGCGCCGAGGATGAGCTTGATCGTCTCGAGCGCCTGCACGCAGCCGACGAGCCCCGGGAGGACGCCGAGAACGCCGGCCTCGGCGCAGCTCGGCGCGGCGCCCGGCGGCGGCGGCTCTGGATAGAGGCAGCGGTAGCAGGGACCGCGATGCGGCGCGAACACCGCCGCCATCCCCTCGAACTGGAAGATGCTGCCGTGCACGTTCGGCTTGTTCAGCATCACGCAGGCGTCGTTCACCAGGTAGCGCGTCGGGAAGTTGTCACAGCCGTCGACGATGATGTCGTAGCCCTTGAAGATCTCCAGCGCGTTCTCGGAGCTCAGGCGCTCCTGGTGCGCGACGACGCGGACGTCCGGATTGAGCGCCTCGATGGCGATTCGCGCCGACTCGACCTTCGGCATGCCGATGCGCTCGTTGCTGTGGAGGATCTGCCGTTGGAGATTGCTCAAGTCGACGACGTCGTGGTCGACGATGCCGAGCGTGCCGACGCCGGCGGCCGCCAAGTAGAGCGCGGTCGGTGAGCCGAGGCCGCCGGCTCCGAGGAGCAGCACTTTCGCGCCGAGCAGCTTCGCCTGTCCCGCCTCACCGACCTCCGGCAGCATGAAGTGCCGGCTGTAGCGAGTCAGCTGCTCCGGCGTGAACTGATGATCCTGCGTGAACGGATTGCCGGCGTTCTTCCAGGCCGTGAAGCCGCCCGTCATCGACACCACGTTGCCGTAGCCCATCTCCTTCAGCGTGCGCGCGGCGATCAGCGACCGCGTGCCGCCGGCGCAGTACGCGATGATCGGCGCGTTCTTGTCCGTGAGCGTGTCCTCGGCGCGGATCTCGAGAAAGCCGCGCGGCAGCGAGATCGCGCGCGCGAGATGGCCGTCGCGGTACTCTTCCTTCTCGCGGACGTCGACGAGCGTGGTGGCGGGGTCGCGCTCGAGGCGCTCCCGGACGTCGTCGACGCTCACCTCCGGAACCTCGCGGCGGGCGTCTTCCATGATCTGCTTGAACGTCTTCGGCATGGCTCCTCCGATTTCAGCGCTGTCGCGATCGCTCGGCCTCGAGGGCGGCCCGGAGCTCCGCGATCAGCCGGTCGGAACGCGCCGCGTGCACGATGGCGATGACGTTCGCCGACAGTACGAGCACGAGGGTCGCGATCGACCATTGAAGATGGGAGAGAATATCAGCGCCTCCGCGCAGAACCAACATCCCTTTACCGAACGTGATCAGCAACACGATGGTCGAGAGCACGGTTGCGCCGATCGTCACCTTTCCCATGACACCGTCCTTCGCGGGCGCGGCGGTCGCTCAGCCCTGGCGGCCGTCGTACAGGTCGGCGCGATAACGCAGCCAGGCGGCGACGCCGCGCGCGTATGCCGGCGAGATCATCAGCCGGACGAGATGCAAGCGCCGGTACAAGGGAAAACGGCGCGAGAGGTACAGCGGGCTCGCGGTCGCGCCGAGGAAGTACCGGATCTTCTCCATGTCGAGCGTGCGCCACAGCCCTCCGCGCAGCAGATAGAGCAGGATCATCGCGGCCGCTTCGCGGAGCGTGACCGTGCGGCAGGGCGTGCGCGGTCGGCGATCCGCATCGCGCGGCGCCGGTGGAACGGTGCGGCAGCTACGTGGATCAATGCATGCGGCGCGCGCCGGCGTCGATGCTCACGGCACCTGTGGCGTAGAGATGGAACTCCAGGATCTCGAGCAGCCGGCTGGCGCGTGCGTCCGCGCCGCATTCGAGCAGACATTGCTTCTCGATCGCGGTGAGGTCGAGCCAGAACGAGAAGAAGTTGACGAGGGTGCTGTCGGCGAGCGAGGCGTCGCCGAGGAGCTGTCGCGCGTCGTCGCCGCCCGTGCGCCCCATGTACGTGTCGATGGTGCGGACGAGCTCGGCGCGAACCGCGGCGGGAAGCGCGAGGTCGACCTCCGGGCGCCAGATGACGCTCGCCTGTCGATACGCACGCTCGCGCTGCTCGCTGACGATCTCGAACTCGCGCAATCCCGAGAGCACGATGTTGAACTTGCCGTCGGGGAGCGGGGTCGCTTCGGCGATCCGCCCCGCGCAGCCGATGCGATAGACGTCGGGCGCGGCGTAGTACTCGTCCTGCCAGTCGCCGCGCAGCAACGTCATGCCGATGATCCCCGGACCGGCGAGCGCGTCGCGCACCATCGCGCGATAGCGCGGCTCGAAGATGTGGAGCGGCAACGGAACCTCGGGGAAGAGGACGACGTTCGGAAGCGGAAAGATCGGGATGAAACTCGGCAGCTCCATGCGCGGATCCAGCGTCGCGGACAGTAAGGCGGTGACGGCGCCAAAGTCAATGAGAAGCACGCACCGCTCGTTTGCCCGAGCTCGGCCACCACCCGCGCGCCGCGACGTGGCAGGTGCCGCCGCCCGCGGGCGAGTCGCTCGGGATTGACGTATCGGCGCGCGCTGGTAGCACCAACGCGTGCTCGAACGGCTGCCGGTCCTCGTCGGAGCAGGACAGCTGACTCATCGCACCCGCGACGTCGCGGAGTTGCGCGAGCCGCTGGATCTGATGGCAGACGCGGCACGGCGGGCGATCGCGGATGCCGGCGCGGCCGCGCTCGCCCACCGCATCGACTCCGTACGCGTCGTCAACATGATCTCCGCCTCCCATCCCGATCCCGCCGCCGCGCTCGCGGCGCGTCTCGATCTCGCCCCGGGCGAGCGGCTGTACACCGCGCTCGGCGGCAACGGCCCGCAGTGGCTGGTGAACCGCACCGCCGACGACCTCGCGGCGGGCCGCATCCGCGCCGCGCTGCTCGCCGGCGCCGAGGCGATGCACGCGCTCCGGATCGCGGCGCAGCACCGCGCGAGCCTCCCATGGACGCGCCGGTACGGCCAGCCGGCGATGATCGGCGACACGCGCCAGGGCTCGCATCCGGACGAGTGGAACCACGGGGCGCAGATGCCGGCGCAGATCTACCCGCTCTTCGAGATCGCGCTCCGTGCGCACGAGCGGCGAACGCCGGCGGACCACGCCGCGCGTCTCGCCGCGCTATGCGCGAGCTTCTCGCGCGTCGCTGCTCGCCATGCATGCGCGTGGTTTCGCGACCTCAAGACCGCCGCCGAGATCGGCACGGTCAGCGCGGCGAATCGCATGATCGCCTACCCCTATCCGAAGTACATGAACGCGATCATCAACGTCGATCAGGCGGCCGCGGTCGTGATGACGACCGCGGCCGAGGCCCGCGCGCTCGGCATCCCGGCTACGCGCTGCGTGCATCTCCACGGCGCCGGCGAGTGTCACGACCACTGGTTCATCAAGGACCGCGTGAGCTTCCATGATTCGCCGGCGCTGACGGCGGCGCTCGAGCTCGCGCTCGGCCAAGCCGGCGTGGCGGCGAGCGACCTCGGCCCGATCGACGTGTACAGCTGCTTCCCGATCGCGATCGAGGTCGCGGCGCGCGCGCTCGGCGTCGAAGCCGACGGCTCCCGGCCGCTCACCGTCACCGGCGGCCTTCCCTACTTCGGCGGCCCCGGAAACAACTACGCGATGCACGCGATCGCCACGATGATCGATCGCCTGCGCGCGGAGCCCGGGGCATTCGGCGTGGTTTCGGCGGTCGGGTGGTATCTCACGAAACACGCGGCCGGCGTGTACGGCGTCGCGCCGCCCGGCCGGCCGTGGGCGCGTCCGGATCTCGAGCGCAGGCAACGCGCGATCGACGCGACGCCGCACCCGCCGGCCGTCGCGGCCGCCGAGGGCGCGGCCCGCGTCGAGACCTACACCGTGGTGCACGACCGCGAGGGCGCGCCCGAATCGGCCATCGTCGTCGCCCGCCTCCTCGACGGACGGCGCGTCTTCACCAACGTCGATCCGGATCGCGACCTGTTCGCGACGCTCGAGCGCGAGGAGATGGTCGGCGCCGCCGGCACCGTGACGACGGCGGCGGACGGCCGCAACCGGTTCCGCTTCGCCGGCGGCTGACGGCGCGTCCCGCTTCGCACGCGCAGCATCCTCCCGCTCACGGCCGCCGCCCGCCGGTGAGGCGCTCGGCACCCGTCCGGTCGTGCGCCACCACCGACCGCCCAGGCGCGGGGCGCTACACGTTGAAACGGAAATGAATGATGTCGCCGTCGGCGACCACGTAGTCCTTGCCCTCGAGACGCAGCTTGCCGGCCTCGCGGCATCGCGCCTCGCTGCGATAGCGGACGAACTCCTCGTACGGCACGACCTCGGCGCGAATGAAGCCACGCTCGATGTCGCTGTGAATCTTGCCCGCGGCCTTGACGGCGGTCGTGCCGCGGCGGATCGGCCAGGCGCGACACTCGTCGCCACCCGCGGTCAAGAAGCTGATGAGGTCGAGCGCGTGGTAGGCGGCGCGCACGAAGCGGTCCTTGGCCGACTCGTCGATGCCGAGGTCCGCGAGGAACGCCGGGCGGTCGGCCTCGTCGAGCTCGGCGAGCTCCATCTCGGTCTTGCCCGGCACCTGGACGACCTCGATGCCACGCTCCGCCGCCCACAGGGCGACGTCCGGCGCGACCGGCGTGCCGATCGCAGCCTCGCCGACGTTGACGAGCACCAAGAACGGCATCCGGCTCAAGAGATTGAACCCTGCGAGCGCGTTCACCTCCGCGGCGTCGAAGGCGTACGTCCGCAGCGGCTGCTCGGCGGAGAGATGGGCCTGGCACCGGCCGAGCAGCTGCTGCTCGCGCTCCTTTCCCTTCTCCTTCTTGAGACGCTCGAGACGCTTCTCGACGATGCCGAGGTCCGCGAGGATCAGCTCGGCGGCGAAGTTCTCGAGCTGCGGTACGATCGCCGGCGGCGCGCCCGTCGCATCGGGAAACGCCGCGACCACGTGCACGAGCGCGTCGACGTCTCGCATTTCGACGAGCGTCGCCGCGTCGAGCGCGCCCTGACGCTCCTCGCCGCGACCGGGCACGTCGACGAACGCGATCTCCGCGTACGTCGTCTTCTTGGGATGGTGGATCTCCGCCAGGACATCGACGCGCGGGTCGGGCACCTTGATGACGCCGAGGTTCGGGCGGGTCGCGCCCCCGTAGCCGCCGGTCGCGGCATGGAGGCCGGTGAGCGCGTTGAAGATCGTCGTCTTGCCGGCGCTGCGGAATCCCGTGAGCCCGACCTTCACGTACGCCCTCCGCCGCCGCCCGCACGCCGACGCAGATCGACCTGCATCAAGGCGGCGATGGTCTTCGCGTCGCGAATCTCGCCGGTCGCGATCATCGCGACGGCGTCGGCGAGCGGCACCGAGCGGACGGTCTCGATGACCTCGTCGGCGGCGCGCGCGCTCGGCACTCGTCGAAGCCCGGTCGCGACGAACAGATGGATGAGCTCGTCGCAAAACCCGGGACACGTCACGATCGCACCGGTGGACACGAGCCGATCCGCGCTCAAGCCGGCTTCCTCGCGCAGCTCGCGCGCCGCGCAGCTCTCCGGCGTCTCGCCCGGTTCGAGCTTGCCGGCCGGCACCTCCCACAGGTAGCCGCCGACCGCGTGACGGTATTGCCGCAGCAGGGTCACGCCGCCCTCGTCGTCGACAGCGGCGACCGCCGATGCGCCCGGATGGCGCACGATCTCGAGCTCGACCTCGTGGCCGTTCGGCAGGCGCACCGTCTCCGCGGTGAGGTGGACGAGCTTGCCGCGGTAGAGGTCGCGAACGGCCGTCATCCGTCCGTTCCGCATGCTGGACACGGGGCGGCGCGGTCGGTAGAGCAGCCGGCGTGAATCGCCGCCAGATGATCGCGATCGACGAGGCCGAACGCGAGCCCTACGTCGCGAATGCCAAGACCATCATCTTGATCTCGATCGGCCACGACGGCTATCCCTCATGCGGTCCCGATGTGGTTCACCCTCGACGACGCCCGGCGGATCCTCATGACCACCTACGGCCGATCGCAGAAGGCAGTGAACCTTCGACGCGATCCGAAAGCCGCGCTCCTGGTCGAGTCCGGTGAGCGCTACGACGAGCTGAAGGGCGTCCTGATCCGCGGCCGGGCCGAGGTGCTGGAGGACGAAGAGCTCTGCGTTCGCGTGCTGACGGCCATCCACACCAAGCATTACGGCGCGCTCGCCGGGGACGTCGCCGAGGTGATGCGCGCGCAAGCGCGCAAGCGCGTGGTGGTGCGAGATCACGCCCGAACGCGTCGCCAGCTGGGATCACCGGAAGCTCGGCGGCGTGTACTGATCGTCGGTCGTCGCGAGGCCGGGGCGAGGCCTCGCACGCCGTCGAACGCGACCGTGCGCCCTACTCCTCGACCGCGGTCACGCTGACGGCGATCGTCGCCCGGACGTCGGGGCCGACGTGCACCGTCACGGTGTGGCTCCCGAGCGTCTTGAGCGGCTCGTCGAGCAGGATCCGCCGCCGATCGATCGTGAAGCCGCGCTCTTCCAGCGCCCGCTGAATGTCCTGGTTGGTGACGGAGCCGAACAGCCTGCCGTCCTCGCCGGCCCGCATCGGAAACGCGAGCGCCACGCCGGAGAGCTTGTCGGCGACCGCGGACGCGCTCTTTTGCTCCCGCAGGCGTTTGTCGGCGACGACGCGCTTCTGGTGCTCGAGCTCCTTGCAGGTTGCGGGTGCTCGCCTCGATCGCGAGCCCGCGTGGCAGGAGATAGTTCCGCGCGTACCCCGGCTTCACCTTCACGACGTCGCCGATCGAGCCGAGATTCGGACCTCGTCTCGGAGAATCACTTCCACGGCCGGCTCCTCACATCACCGACGCGAACGGCAGCAGCGCGACGCTGCGCGCACGCTTGATCGCGGTCGTGAGACGGCGCTGATGGCGCGCGCAGTTGCCCGTGATCCGGCTCGGGATGATCTTGCCGCGATCGGTGATGAAATTTCCGAGCACGCGGGTGTCCTTGTAGTCGATGCGAATGCCCTTCTCGGCGCAGAACCGGCAGACCTTCCGCCGGCCCGGACGGCGTCCGCGACCAGGCCCGCGCTCGTCGCGCGAGCGCCCGCGGCCGCGCGCGCCGCCGCTCCGCCCTCCAGCTCTTCCCGGCATGGCTCCTGTGATCCTTTCGCGTTACTCGAGGTCGGCCATCTCGGTATCGCCGAGCGGCTCCTCGTCCTCGTCGCCCACGACCGGCGTCGCCGGTTGGGCTTCCGCCGACGGCATCGCGGCGGTCGCCGGCGTGTCCTTCTCGCGCCGCACCGAAACGAACCGCAACACGGCGTCCGAGAGCTTCAATTGTCGCTCCAGCTCCGCGACCGCGGCCGCGGTGCTGGTGTACTCGAGGAGCACGTAGAAGCCGCGGCGCTGTTTCTCGATCTCGTAGGCGAGCTCGCGATTGCCCCACTCGTGGACGCCCGCGACCGTCGCGCCGTTGCCTTCGAGAACCTTGCGCAGTCGCTCGAGGTGCTCTTGAACGCCGGCCTCCTGCAGGTCGGCGCGCAGCACGATCATGCTCTCGTACTCGACGGGTTTGCTCTCCGCGGGCCACGGCTGCCTCCTTCGTGAAACGTGGATTCTTATCTTACGATCCCGCCGATTGCCAGCGTCGACGGTACGCGGTTGAACGTGCCCATCGTGCGCTCCAATCCGTCGCGGATCAGGGATTCGACGGCGTCGGCCGCGCGATCGACGATCTCCTCGACACGCGGAGTCTCGTCCGGCGTGAACTCGGCCAGAACGAACGCGACCGGGTCGCCGTCGTCGAGCGGCCGGCCGATCCCGATCCGCACGCGTGCGAACTCGGCACCGAGCTCGGCGATCAACGACAGCACTCCGCGATGTCCGCCGGCGCCGCCACCGCCGCGGACGCGGACGCGCCCGAGCGGGAGATCGAGATCGTCATGAACCGCGACGACATCCGCGGGCTCGACGCCATACGCGTACCGCAGCTTTGCGACCGCCTCGCCGCTCGCGTTCATGAAGGTCGACGGCTTCGCGAGCACGACCCGGGTCGACGCGTAGCGCGCGTCCGCGACCTCCGCGGCGCCGCGGCTGGGATCGAGGACGACGTTCCAGCGCTCCGCCAGGCGATCGACGATCCGGAATCCGACGTTGTGTCGCGTCCGGCGATAGCGTGCGCCCGGGTTCCCGAGTCCGACGACGAGCTTCATGTGCGGTGCGCGGGCGCGCTGCCGCGGCGGATGCACGGCTCGCGGTGAGCCTCCGGCGCCGCCGGACTCAGCTCTCCTTCTTCTTCGCCTCGCCCTCGGCGGCCGGCGCGGCGCCTTCTGCGGCGACGCCCTCAGCCACGACGCCTTCCGCCGCCTCCGGCGTCTTCACCTCCTCGACCGTCGGCGGCAGCACGGTGACGACGGCGTCGTTGCTCTCGAAGACCGCGCGTCACGTTCGGCGGCATCTGGATGTCCGCCAGATGGACCGCGTCGTGGATCGCGAGACCGCTGACGTCGACGTCGATGTACTGCGGGAATGTCCGTCGGCAGGCACTCGACCTCGATCTCGCGCAGAACCGGCTGCAGGATACCGCCCTCGGCAAGGCCGCGCGCCTTGCCGACGAAGTGGAGCGGCACCGTCACCTGCAGCCGCTGCGTCAGATCGACCTCGTAGAAGTCGATGTGCAGGATCGCGCCCGAGAGCGGGTGCGTCTGCACCTCGCGGACCAGCGCCACCTGCTGCCCGAGCGCTGCCGCGTCGGACTGGAAACGGATGAGGTGCGAGCCCTCGATGGTCTCGACGTGCGCGCTGAACTCCGCGGCGTCGACGGCGAGCGCCACTGCATCGCGTCTTCGGGACCGTAGAAGACGCCCGGAATCTTCCCGTCCCGCCGCAGCTGCCGCGCCGGCGCCTTGCCGCGCCCGCCGCGTTCCTCCACCTTCAATGCGATCTCGTCCATTTCCCTTCCTCGCGCCGGCTCAGACGAAGAGCGAGCTGATCGATTCCTCGTTGTGAATGCGTCGAATGGCCTCGCCGATCAGGTGTGCGACGGAGAGCACGGCGATGCTTCGGAGCCTCCTGGCGCCCGCGGGTGCAGCGGAATCGTGTTGGTGACGATGAGCTTCTTCAGGCTCGAGGCGGTCAGCCGCTCGATCGCCGGGCCGGAGAGCACCGGGTGCGTGCAGCACGCGAACACCTGCTGGGCGCCGGCGCCGCGGAGCGCGTCGGCGGCGGCGACGATCGTCCCGGCGGTGTCGACGATGTCGTCGACGATCACCGCGACGCGGCCGGTCACCTCGCCGATGATGTGCATCTCGGCGACCTGGTTGGCGGCGGCGCGCCGCTTGTCGATGATCGCGAGGTTCGCCTTCAGATGCTTGGCGAACGCACGGGCACGCTCGACGCCGCCGGCGTCGGGCGAGACGACCGTGACCGGCTCGTCGTCGACGACGTTCTCGCGGATGTAGCGCAGCAGAACCGGCGTCGCGTAGACGTTGTCGACGGGTATGTTGAAGAAGCCCTGGATCTGTCCGGCGTGCAGATCCATCGTCAGCACCCGCGCCGCGCCGGCGGTGGTGATGAGATCCGCGACGAGCTTGGCGCTGATCGGTACGCGCGGCGAGACTTTCCGGTCCTGGCGCGCGTAGCCGTAGTACGGCACCACCGCCGTGATCCGACCGGCCGACGCGCGCTTGAGCGCGTCGAGGATCAACAGCAGCTCCATCAAGTGATCGTTCGTCGGCGGGCACGTCGATTGGATGACGAACACGTCGCCGCCGCGCACGTTTTCGATCACCTCGACCTGGGTCTCGCCGTCGCTGAAGCGGCCGACGTCGGCGCTGGCAAGGCGGGTCCCGAGGTAGCGGCAGATATCCTCGGCGAGTGCTCGGTTCGAGCTCCCCGCGAAGATGATGACGTCGTCTTTCGCTCGCAGCGCCATTTTCGCGTTCTCGATCAGATCACAGCTGGGCGGGAAGGATTCGAACCTTCGATACCGGATCCAAAGTCCGGGGCCTTACCGCTTGGCGACCGCCCATCACAGCCTCGCCGGCCCCGATCGGCTGCCCGACGGAGCGCGTCGCTTTCCCTCTGGCATCGAGTAGCGGGAGCAGGCCGGAAACCGACGGATCTTAGTGTGACGGTCGGTAGCGGTCAACCGGCGACCCGGTCGGGCACCCCTCGTCGCCCATCGCCAGCGAACCGCCGGCGCCGGGCCCCTCCTCGCCGACTCCCCTGGTGAACAGGCTCACGACCTCGACACGCACGTCGGAACGGCGCGAAACGAGCGTGTCGGCGATCCTGTGCGCCGCGGGTGGCGACGGGGCGCTGCCGAGAATGGCCGATCCGCTGCCGGACATCACGGCAGCGGCAGCGCCGGCCGCGAGCACGTCTCGCTTGAGCGTCGCGAGCTCGGGGTATCTCGCGAAGACGACCGCTTCGAGCGCATTCACGAAGAGGCGCCCATCGGGAACCAGACCCGCTGCGCGCGGCGCGGCCTCGTCGCCGGGAGCGGAGCTCGCCGCCCGTTCGTCGTACGCCTCGAACGCCCACGCGGTCGACACCGCGACCGACGGAATCGCGAGCACGAGATGCAAGTCCGACCACGCGATCGGCTCCACCAGCTCGCCGACGCCGCCGACGCGCGCGACGCCGCCGTCGAGAAAGAACGGCACGTCGGCGCCGAGCGAGAGCGCGAGCTCTCGGAGGCGTAGCGGCTCGACGCCGAGGCCGAGGCGCGCGTTCAAGCCGGCCAACACGGTCGCGGCGTTGCTGCTGCCGCCGCCGAGGCCGCTTCCCGGCGGAATCCGCTTCTCGAGATCGATCGCGACACGCGCGCCGATGCCGCGCTCGCACAGGAGCACGCGCGCCGCGCGCGCCGCCAAGTTGCGCGCGTCGGTCGGCACGTCGGGCCGATCGCAGCGAACCTCGACCACCGGCTCCGCTCCCGCCCGGAGATCGCGCACGGCAACAGCGATGTCGTCGCAGAGATCGACCGCCGCGAACACCGAATCGAGCAGATGGTAGCCGTCGGGCCGCCGCCCGACGATGCGCAGCGACAGGTTCACCTTTGCCGGCGACCGCCAGCTGGCGCGCATGACGGATTGCGCGACGTCGTCCATGAGGCGCGCGATCGTCTCACCTTGATCCGGTGGTTTCAACGTGCGACTAGTCGCGCGCATGACGGAGTTCGAGCGCGTCGCGCGCGCGGCCCTCGCCGAAGGCGGAACACTGCTGCGCGCGACGTGGCGCGAGCGCAAGACGGTCGAGTACAAGAGCGCGATCGATCTCGTCACCGCAACGGATCGTGAAGTCGAGAGCCTGATCGTCGGCCGCTTGCGACAGGCGTTTCCGAGCCACCGCATCGTCGCTGAAGAGGCATCGGCGGGCGGCGTGATCGAGCGGCCCGCGGCGACCGAGGACGTGTGGTACGTCGATCCGCTCGACGGCACGACGAACTTCGCCCACGCGTATCCGCATTTCGCGATCTCGCTGGCGTTCGCGCACGGCGGCGAAACGCGATTTGCGATCGTTTACGATCCCCTGCGCGACGAGACGTTCTCCGCCGAGCATCGCCGCGGCGCGCGCTTGAACGGCACACCGATCACGGTATCGCCAACGCCGGATCTCGACGGCGCGCTGCTCGCGACCGGCTTTCCTTACGACCGCCGCGTGCACCTCGAGTTCTACCTCGCGTTCTTCGCGGATCTCGTACGACAAAGCCAAGGCGTGCGGCGCAACGGCTCCGCCGCACTCGACCTCTGCTACGTCGCCTGCGGTCGTCTCGACGGCTTTTGGGAATGGAAGCTCCAGCCGTGGGACACCGCCGCCGGTGCCCTCGTCGTACGCGAGGCGGGCGGGGTCGTGACGGATTTCCGCGGCGGACGGTTCGATGCGTTCGGCATGCAGACGCTCGCGTCGAACGGCCGAGTGCATGCCGCCATGGTCACGACGCTCACCGCGCGTTTGAACGAGCTCGGGCCGCACCCCGATGCTCAGTCGCGTTGACGGCTCGGAGGTGCCGTGGTACCCGACGCTCACCTCGCTCGTCTTCGCCCCCGTAGTGAAAAGGACATCACGAGGGTCTCCGGAACCCTAAGTCCCAGTTCGATTCTGGGCGGGGGCATTCGCCTTGATGTCGATCATCGATCGTGTCCGGACGCTTCGCCTGCCCACAGGTTATCCACAGGGGAGGATCTGCCGTGCACCTACGTAGTCATCACTCGATGATCGCTGGGTTACAGCGAGACTCCTGCTGAGGAATCAGCGACTTACGCGTCGTGGATCACGCATTGTTGACGGTTGTGCGCGATCGAGTGCTCCGTCGGTGCAAGTCGTTGATAATACTGACCGCTCCGAATCTACAGCTTATCCACAGGAGCGCAGCGAGCTGCGGAGATCGGACGGGTAGCGTACGCGTCGATACGAGGTCGGCGAAGGGCCGCAGCGCGCGGGCGTCGGTTGCACCGAAAGTCCGGGCGAACGGCGCTCAGCCGACGGCGGCGAGCTCCTTACGGTTGCGCGCCACCAGGACCGTGAACAACGACCGCGGCGAGGTCTTGTAGCACTGCGCGACCTCGACCGGCGCGTCGTTCAGAACGTCGGCGAGCCGCAGGGTCGTGCGCCAGCCGAGCTTCCGCGTCACCGGATCGACGAGATCGACCAGCGTCCCGATCACCGGGCGCTGGCTCCGAAAGTGATTGATCAGCACGATCGTGCCGTCTCTCCGGCAGACGCGCGTCGCCTCGTCCATCATGCGGTGCGCGTCGGGCACGACGCTGATCACGTGGAAAGCCGTCACGTAGTCGAAGCTGTCGCTCGGAAACCGCAGATCCAGCGCGTCCATCTGCTGGAGCGTGATGTGCGACCACCGATTGCGGTGAATCTTCTCCTCCGCCTGCTCGAGCATGTCGCGCGCGAGATCGACGCCGACGACCTCACAGTGCGAGGGATACGCGCTCAGCGACAAGCCGGTACCGACGCCGAGCTCGAGAACGCGCGCGCCCGGCGGAATACGCAGCGAGCTCACGACGCGTGTGATGCGCGGGAAGAACACGCGCTCGAAAATCTTGTCGTAGAGGTGAGAGAACTCCGAGTAGATCTTGCTCTGGTGTGGATTCGATTTGCCCGCGGCGCTCCCGTTCGCTAGCTGCGTCATGCACCCCCCTCTGCGATGCCGGACCCGCGATTCTCCCGGGCGAGACCCAAAAAAACCCGAAGGTGACTCCGCTCCTTCGGGCTGATGCTGCGTGTGATGCGCTTCGGGGGGTGGGGAACGCCGGATCAGGCGGCGGTAGTCCCCCGCAGTTGCCGCTTAAACGACGCGATGTCGCGCTTCCGAAACCGCCACTGCCGCCCCTGCTTGAAAGCCGGCAGCACGTGCTTCCGCGCCAGCTCGTTCACGGTGTCGGGACTGACGTCGAGGATCTGCGCCACCTCTTTGCTGTTCAAGTACGTGTCGTCCCGGCTGAACATGGGGCGCTTTCTCCGTGATTGGAATGCGTGGCGTATACCACGGTGTCAAAAATCCCGTCAAGCCAGCAGCCTCGTTCGGAGGCAGCGCCGCCAACACAAGTACTGGAGATCATTAGATATTATACGCGGTGCCTCACCGTGCCGGTCGCCCGAGACGCCGAAAGGGCGCTGCCGAGGGGCGCGACCTGCGTGTCACATCCCATCGCAGATCGCACCCAGGCCCGCGGCGGGTGCAGCCCGCTACGACGATGCGGCCCGGCGAGGACGCGCTGCCGGCGCCGGCGAGCGTTCGAACGCGAGCACGATCGGGCTCGCCACGAAGATCGACGAGTACGTGCCGATCGTGAACCCGACCAACAGGGCGAAGGCGAAGCCGTGAATGACGCTGCCACCGAGGAGATAGAGCGCGACGATGACCATGATCGCCGTTCCCGTCGTCAGCACGGTGCGGGAGAGCGTCTCGTTGATGCTCTGGTTGATCAGGACGGGCAGCGCTTGTCTCCGGCTCTTCCGCATGTTCTCGCGGATCCGATCGGAGACGATGACCGTATCGTTGACCGAGAAGCCGACGATCGTCAGCAACGCCGCGACGATCGTGAGGTCGAACTCGTAGCGCATCAGCACCAAGGCGCCGATGGTGACGATCACGTCGTGCACCAGAGCGACCGCGGCGCCGATGCCGAAGCGGATCTCGAACCGCAGGGCGATGTAGACGCCCATCATGAGCGTCGAGAAGACGACCGCCATGATCGCTTTGCGACGCAGCTCCTTGCCGACGCGCGGCCCGACCGTCTCGTTGCGGAGCACCTCGTACGCGCCGGCGCCGAACGCGCCGTCGAGCTCCTGCTTGATGCGCGTCCCGAGACCGGCGAGGTCGCTCGCCGACTCCGGAATGCGCAGGAGGTACTCGCCCTTCGCGCTGCCGAACTCCTGCACCGACACGTCGCCGAAGTCGCGCAGCGCGCCGCGGATCGCCCCGATGTCGACGTCGTGTACGAAGCGGACGTGGACGAGCGTCCCGCCGGCGAAGTCGATGCCGTAGCGCGGCCCCCAGCCGAGCAGGATCAGCAGAATGCTCAGGCCCACCAGAACGCCCGAGAACGCGAATGCGTACTTCCGTTGACCGACGAAGTCGATGTTCGTCCCCGGCTTGATCAGCTGCAGCATGGCTCTCCCTTCAAATGCTGACGTGCGTCAGGCGCCGGTTGGCGAGCATGTAGTCGTAGACGATGCGCGTGCACACGACGGCCGTGAACACGCTGGTGACGAGACCGATACAGAGCGTCACCGCGAATCCCTTCACCGGGCCCGATCCGAACTGGAAGAGGATCACGCCGGATAGGAACGTGGTGATGTTGGAATCCAGGATCGCGGGCAGTGCGCGCTCGTAGCCGGCGTCGATGGCCGCGCGGACCGTCTTGCCGAGGCGCAGCTCCTCTCGGATGCGCTCGTTGATGAGGACGTTGGCGTCGACCGCCATGCCGAGGGTGAGGACGAGTCCGGCGATGCCCGGCAGAGTCAACGTCGCCTCGAAGGCGGCGAGTCCCGCGATGATCAGGAAGACGTTGAGGATCAGGGCGGCGTCCGCGATCAGGCCGGCGCCGCGGTAGTAGACGACCATGAACACCGACCACGAGCAACGCGCCGACGCCGAACGACAGCATGCCTTGGTGGATCGAGTCGCGGCCGAGCGTCGGCCCGACCGTGCGCTCTTCGGCGAGCGCCACCGGAGCCGGCAAGGCGCCGGCACGCAACACGATCGCGAGATCCCGCGCCTCTTTGATGTCGAAATTGCCGGTGATCGACGCCGCGCCCGCCGCCGATCCGCTCGCGAATCACCGGCGCCGAGTACACGGTGTTGTCGAGCACGATCGCGAGCCGACGGCCGACGTTCGCCGTCGTGAGCTGGTCGAAGAGCTTCGCCCCTCGACTGTTCAACACCACCTCGACGTACGGGCCCTCGAGCTGCGTCGACGGCCGCACGCGCGCGTCGGCGATCACCTCGCCCGTCATCAGCGTCTTGCGCTCGAGGACGTACGGGATCTTGCGATTGACCTGGCCCGTCACCGAGTCGCGCTCCTGGCCGTAGACGATCTCGGTGCCGCTCGGCGGCGGCTTGGTCGGATCGGCAGCCGCCTCGCTCACCAGCTTGAACTCCAGCACCGCGGTCTTGCCGATCAAGTCCTTCGCACGCTGCGGATCCTGGATGCCCGGGAGCTGGACGAGGATGCCGTCGCTGCCGCTGCGTTGGATGACCGGCTCCCGCACCCCGAATTGGTCGATGCGGTTGCGGATCGTCTCGAGCGATTGGTCGACGGCGAACTCGCGAACGCGACGCAGCTCGCGCGGCTCGAAGGTGAGCGCGAGGACGCTCGGGTCGCCGCCTTCCTGCGGCGCGTTCACCAACACCGGAAACTGGTTCTTCAACAGATCGGACAGCTTCGAGCTCTGCGCCGGATCGCGAAGCTGGACGAAGATGCGGTCGCCCTTGCGCTCGACGCGCGACGTCGTGATCTGCGCGGCTGCGAGCTCGCGCTTGAGGTCTTCCATCGTGCCGTTGAGGGCGTTCTCGACTGCCTTGTCCACCTCGACCTGCAGGATCAGGTGGATACCGCCCTGCAGATCGAGTCCGAGGCGAATCGGCTCGCGCGGAAAGAACGACGGCCACCAACCGGGAAGCGGACGCACCAGCGACGGCGCCAGGTAGACGAACCCGGCGGCGACCAGCGCGACCACCAGCAGCACCCGATAACCGACTTTCATGCTTTCTCCTTGTCGCGCTCCTCGGGCTTCCCGGCCCGGACGACACTCGACACCTGCGCCCGCTCGAGGCGGACCTTCACGTTCGGCGCGATCTCGACCGTCAGAACCTTGTCGCTCGTCGCGTGCACCCGCGCGTAGATGCCGCCGGTGGTGATGATCTCGTCGTTGCGCTTGATGTTCTGCACCATCGTCTCGTGCTCACGCGCTCGCTTCTGCTGAGGACGAATGAGCAAAAAGTACAGGATCACGAACATCAGCGCGATCGGTGCGATGCTCACCAGCGGTCCAGGCCCCACCGCGCCCGCGCCCGGGCCCGCTTGCGCAAACGCTACGTCAGGCATGCCACACTCTCATGGTCCTCCCCTTGGTGCCGGTCCCGCGATCGGCCGGCGGCGAACGTGGCGAACGTTCCGTTCGCAATCGCGTTTCGCATGTCGGCCATCAGCCTCTGGTAGTGCGTGACGTTGTGGATCGTGTTGAGGGTGACGCCCAGCGGCTCGCGCGCCATCAGCAGATGCCGCAGATACGCGCGGCTGAATCGGCGACACGTATAGCACGGGCATGCGGCGTCGACCGCAGTATGGTCGGCGGCGCAGCAGGCGTGGCGGAGCACGACCGGTCCGCTCGACGTGAAAAGCGTGCCGTTCCGCGCATGTCGCGTCGGCAAAACGCAGTCGAACAAATCGATGCCCGCGGCGACCAGCCGGACGAGGTCTTCGGGCGTACCGCCGCCCATGAAGTACCGGGGTCGATCGCCCGGCAGCTGCGCCGCGGTCAGTGCCGCGACCGCCCACGTGGTCTCGCGGGGCTCGCCGACCGCCAGACCGCCGATGGCGTAGCCGTCGAACGCGAGCGCCACCATGGCATCGACGCACTGTCGGCGGAGCGCGAGATCGGTACCGCCTTGGACGATGCCGAACAGGGCCTGGTCCTTCCGTGTCCGGACCGCGGCGGCGCGCACGGCCCAGCTCGCGGTGCGTTCCGCGGCGCGCTCGAGGGCGGCGCGGGTCGCGCCGGCCGCGAGACACTCGTCGAGGATCATCGCCACGTCGCTTCCCAACTCCTCCTGCACGCGGACGATGCTCTCCGGCGTGACGACGTGCGCGCTGCCGTCGATGTGCGAGCGAAAGCTGATCCCCTCGTCGCTGGCGCGCGCGAGCGCCGCGAGCGAGAACAGCTGATAGCCGCCGCTGTCGGTGAGAATCGGAGCGTCCCATCCCATGAAGCGATGCAGTCCGCCCAACGCGGCAATCGTCGCCGATCCCGGGCGCAGCGACAGATGGTAGGCGTTGCCGAGGACGATCTCGGTTCCGGTCTCGTGGAGTTGCGCCGGCGTGAGCCCTTTCACGCTCCCCCGCGTGCCGACGGGCATGAACGCGGGGGTCGCGACCTCGCCGTGAGCGAGGCTCAGCGAGCCGAGGCGCGCGGCGGAGCCCGGCGCCTGCCGAAGGACCCGAAAACCGATCACTGGATCAGCATGGCATCGCCGTAGCTGTAGAAGCGATAGCCGGTGCGGAGAGCCGCGCGGTAGGCTGCGAGGACGGGCTCGACGCCGCCGAACGCGGCCACGAGCGCGAGCAAGCTCGACCGCGGCAGATGCAGGTTCGTCATCAGCGCGTCGACGACACGATACCGATGGCCGGACGTGATGACGAGGTCGGTGCGACCACGTCCCGCTCGGACCTTGCCGCCGTCGGTCGCGGCGCTCTCGAGCGCACGCACCGTCGTCGTGCCGACCGCGACGACGCGACCACCGCGCTCGCGCGTCTCGTCGATCGCGGCAGCGGCGGCCGTCGAGATCTCGTACCGCTCGCTCGGCACCGTGCGCGTCTCGAAGCCCTCGCGGACCGGCAGGAACGTCGCCGGGCCGACGAGCAGGGTCACCGCGACGCGCTGGACGCCCACCGCGGCGAGCCGCGCGAGCAACGGCTCGGTGAAATGCAGTCCCGCCGTCGGCGCCGCGACCGCGCCCGGCACCCGCGCGAAAACGGTTTGATAACGCACGTGGTCCTCGGCAAGCGGACCCGCAGGACGATGGATGTACGGCGGCAACGGAAGCTCGCCGTGCTCCCGGAGCGCCGACGCCAGATCGCCCTCGGCGCGAAGGCGGATCTGCCGGCACGAGCCGTCGCCGCCCTGCCACCGGCCTTCGAGCCCGCCTCCGAAACGGATGATCTCGCCGTCGTGCAGACGCCGAGTGCGCCGGCCGAGACACGCCCACAGCCCGTCGTCGTCGAGCTGCTCGGTGAGCAGGACTTCGATCGCGCCGCCGCTCGCACGCTCGCCGTGGAGGCGCGCGGGGATCACCTCGGCGTCGTTCACGACCAGCAGGTCGCCGCGACGGAGCCACTCGTCGAGCCGCCGCACCGCCGTGTGTGCGCGTACGCCGTGGTCGCGGTCGACGACCAAGAGGCGGCCGCCGTCGCGCGCGGCGAGCGGGCGCTGCGCGATCAGAGCGGGATCGAGCCTGTAGTCGAGATGCTGCGAATCCATGGTGAAACCGGTCGTCTAACCTGGAACCGGGAAGGCAGTCAAATCAGCTTCTTGGAACGTCCGGCGACTCCTTCGCGTGCAGCAGCGGCCCGAGCAGATCGATCGGCACCGGGAAGATCGTCGTCGTGTTGTTGCCGGATGCGACCTCGACGAGCGTCTGCAGAAAGCGCAGCTGGATCGCGACCGGGTGGGTCTCGATGATCCGCGCCGCGTCGGTGATCTTCTGCGCGGCCTGGTACTCGCCCTCGGCCGCGATCACCTTGCCGCGCCGCTCGCGCTCGGCCTCCGCCTGCCGTGCCATCGCCCGCTGCATCGCTTCGGGCAGATCGATGTGCTTGAGCTCGACCAGCACGACCTTGATGCCCCATGGCTCGGTCTGCGAGTCGAGGATCGATTGAATGCGTGAGTTGATCTTCTCGCGCTCCGCGAGCAGCTCGTCGAGCTCGCCCTCGCCGCAGACGCTCCGCAGCGTCGTCTGGGCCAGCTGCGACGTCGCGAAGAGGTAGTTCTCGACCTCGACCACCGCGCGATTCGGATCGATGACGCGGAAGTAGAGCACCGCGTTCACCTTCACCGACACGTTGTCCTTGGTGATCACGTCCTGCGGTGGGATGTCCATGGTGATCGTTCGGAGATCCACCTTCAACATCCGCTCGAGCGCCGGGATCACGTAGATGATGCCCGGCCCGCGGTGCGCAACCAGGCGGCCGAGACGGAAGACGACCGCGCGCTCGTACTCGCGCAGCACCTTCAGACCGCTCACCACGAATACGGCCGCGAACAGCAGCGCGGTCAACAACGGTCCGAGACCCATACGACCCCCCTCATGGTTGCGCGGCCCGGCGCACGCGGATGCGCATGCCGGGCTCGACCGACGTCACCTCGACGCGCTCGCCGACCTCGAGCGGCGCGTCGCTTACCGCGTTCCAGTACTCGCCGTGCACGAAGACCTTGCCGGTTCCCATTACGCGCTCGCGGACCACGCCGAGCTCGCCGACGAGGCCTTCGCTGCCCGTGGTGGCGCGCCGCACTTGCGTCCGGAGAACCAGATAGCCGACGGCCAGGAAGAATGCGCTCACCGTCAGCGCCGCCGCCGCGATGATCGGCCGGTGGACCGCCATCGTGGGATCAGCGGCGTCGAAGAGGAAGAGCGACCCCAATACGAACGCCGCAACCCCGCCGACGCCGAGCACGCCGAAGCTGGCCACGAAGATCTCGGCGATCAGCATCGCGATCCCGATCAGCAGCAACAGGATTCCCGTCGCGTTGATCGGCAACACCTGAAAGGCGGCGAGCGCGAGGAGAAGACAGATGCTGCCCGCGACGCCCGGAAAGACGACTCCGGGGTGGGCGAACTCGAAGTAGAGGCCGAGGACGCCCGCCATGAAGAGCAGGTAGGCGATGTTCGGATCGGCGATGCGGTCGAGCAGCCGGTCCTTGAGCCGCATCTCCAGGCGATGGAGATCGGGATCGGGGCCGAGCGCGAGCTTCCGCCGCGTGTCGCCGACCTGCACCTCGCGGCCGTCGATCTGCGCGAACAGCGACTTCAGGTCCGGCGCGACGACGTCGACGACCTTCTTCTCGACCGCCTGCTTCTCGGTGATCGACACGCTCTCACGGACCGCCTTCTCCGCCCATGCGACGTTGCGGCCGCGCCGTTCGGCGATCGACTGCCCGAACGACACCGTGAAGTTCTCGATCTTCTCGCGCATGTCGCCGCCGACGTCGGAGCCCCCGGGGCCGACCGGGTGCGCTGCGCCGATCGTCGTTCCCGGCGCCATCGCCGCGACGTGGCCGGCCATCGTCACGAACACCCCGGCCGAGGATGCGCTCGCCCCGGCCGGCGCGACGTAGACGATCACCGGAACCGGCGCGCCGAGGATCTCCTTGACGATGTGCTTGGTCGAGGTGAGCAACCCGCCCGGCGTGTCGAGCTGGATCACGAGCGCGACGGCGCCGTCGCGCGCGCTCGTGGCGATGCTCTCGCCGATGAAATCGTCGACGGCCGGATTGATCGTGCCGTCGATCACGATCAGGTCGACGCGCGCCGCGGCTGCCGTCGTCGCCGTCGCGATCAGCGCGAGCGCGACGACGACCGGCGACCACCGCCTCATCGCGGCAGGCCGAGCACTTTCATCACCTGCTGAATGTCTTGCCATACCAGGCGCTTGTCGCCGGGGTTCCGCAGCAGGTAGGCGGGATGGAACGTCGGCATCAACGGGATGCCGTGGTAGTCCGCCCAGTTGCCGCGCAGTCGCGTGATCGGCGTACGGATCTTGAGCAGCGCCTGCACGGCGAACGTCCCGAGGGCGACGATGACCTTCGGTCCGATGACCTCCAGCTGACGAATGAGGAAGGGCTCGCACGAGGCGATCTCGTCGGGCTCGGGATTGCGGTTCTGCGGCGGCCGGCACTTGATGACGTTCGCGATGTAGACGTCCTCGCGCTGGAGCTTCATGCCCTTCACGATGATCTCGGTCAGCAGCTGGCCGGCGCGGCCGACGAACGGCTCGCCCTTGAGGTCCTCGTCGCGCCCCGGCGCCTCGCCGACGAACACCAGCTCGGCCCGAGGGTTACCGACGCCGAAGACGAGCGTGGTGCGATGCGGCGCGAGCTTGCAGCGCTGGCAGTCGCCGATCGCCGCGCGCAAGTCGTCGAGGGTCGCGGCGCTCGCCGCTCCGGCCGGCATGAAGAGATCGCCGGCGGCGCTCCGCGGCGCTGCGACGACGTCGCGACGCGGCGACCCCGCGTCACTCGACGATGCCGGCAGATCGGCGGCGACGAGCTCACCTGGCGGCGCCTCGACCGACCGCGCGGCGGATGGCGCCGGCTGGATGTCGCGAGCCGGTGGAACGTCCACCGCGTCCACCCCGGTCTCGCGCAACCACTCGGCATGCGCTCGCGCCGCGACCACGAGCGCGTGAAGAATGCGTCGCTCGTTCATCGGCGTCGACCCGACGCGGTCGCGGCGCACGCACGGGCCGTTGCCGCTGGCATTTGCTGTTGTCGCCCTCTGCGACGCGGAGTAGTCTTTTCGCCAATGATGCTCGTCGTCATCGGAGTCATCTCGGCGGCGCTCGTGTTGCTCGCGCCCGGCGACGCGCTGGCGTGGGGACCGGTCACCCATCTGGTACATGGCGCAACCGTCTTGTCGCGTCTTAGCATCCTGACCCCCACCCTACAAGAAATTCTCGGCGCACACGCCGACGCGTTCCTCTACGGCTGCGTCGGCGCGGACATCATCCAGGCGAAGAAGTTCACGCGCGACCTGCGTTACCACTGCCACTCGTGGGCGGTGGGATGGCAGGTGCTCGACAACGCGCACAGCGACGCGGAGCGCGCGTTCGCGTACGGATACCTGACCCATCTCGCGGGCGACACGTACTCGCACAACTATTTCGTACCGCTGCAGCTGATCGTGAGCTTCCGGGCGCGAGCCTTGAAGCACGCGTACTGGGAGGCGCGATTCGACGCGATGCAGCCGACGCCGTGCTGGGACCGCGTGCACGCCGTCGTGAGCCACCTCCACCGCGATTGCGACGATCTGATGGAGCGCACCGTCGAGCGCACGCTGTTCTCGTTTCGCACCAACAAACGCATCTTCAACTCGGTGCTGGCGCTGCATCGTCTCGAGCAATGGCGCCGCCTCATGCAGCGGGTCGCGACGCGTTCGCGCTACGGCCTCGCCGCTTCGGAGCTCACCCGCTACGACACCCTCTGCGGCAATGCCGCGCTCGACGTGCTCAAGACCGGCCCCGACGCGTGCTGCATCGCGCTCGACCCGACCGGCCGTGAGAACATCGCGCGCGCCGAGCACATTCGCAAACGTCTGCGCGCTCTCCGTCGCCGGCGTGAGCTGACGCCGGCGTTGCAAGACGCGATTCTCGCCCGCGTCGTTCCCGCGCTCCAGGCGGAGATCGGCGCCGCCTGAGCGGTCGGGAAGCGCGGTCGCCGGCGGCGCAGTGCCGCACGAGCGCGCGAGGGTCGGCGGCCACCGCACCAGCGTGCGACGGCCGCGGACCGTCTCAGCGCGATCGCGGCAGGCGCCGCGGCTCGCTGCTCTCACTGCGACGCGGCGTCCGGATTTGACGGACCCGGTCGAGGATCGCCGTCGCGACGTCCTCCTTGCTCATGATCGCCAGCCGCTCGACGCGGCCGGCGCGGTCGAGCAAGGTCACCACGTTGGTGTCGACGTCGAAGCCGGCGCCCTCGGCGGTGACGTCGTTCGCCACCATGAGGTGCACGCCCTTCGCTTGCAGCTTGCGGCGCGCATTGGCGACCAAATTGCGGGTCTCGGCGGCAAAGCCGACCAGGATCCGAGTGCCCGGGATCGTGCTCACGCGCGCGAGGATGTCGGCGTTCGGCACCAGGCGGACGTCGATCTCGCCGCGGCCGCGCTTCATCTTGTGGCGCGCCGCCAGCGCGGGTCGATAGTCGCCGACCGCGGCGGCCATCACCACGACGTCCGCCGTCGGCGCGGACTCCGTCACCGCCCGCTCCATCTCGAGCGCGCTCGTCACGCGTGAGACCGTGACGCCCTTCGGCGGCGGCAGGTGCGTCGGTCCGCTGATCAACGTCACGTCGGCGCCGCGGCGGCGCGCGACGCGCGCGACCGCGTAGCCCATCTTGCCGGACGAGCGATTCGCGAGGTGCCGAACCGGGTCGAGCATCTCCCACGTCGGACCCGCGGTGACGACGACTCGCTGACCGGAGAAGTCCTTTGCGCTCAGCGCGACGTGGATCTCCTCGACGATCGCGGCGGGATCCGCGAGGCGTCCGGCGCCTTCGTAGCCGCACGCGAGAAAACCCTCTCCGGGGTCGATGATCGCGGTACCGGCGGCGGCGAGCCGCGCGATGTTGTCGCGCACCAGCCGGTGCTCGTACATGTGCACGTTCATCGCGGGAGCGACGAGAACCGGCGCGCGCGTCGCCAACGCGATCGTCGTGAGCAGATCATCGGCGAGTCCGCTCGCGAGCTTCGCGATCACGTTCGCGGTCGCCGGCGCGATCACCAGCGCGTCGGCGCTCTGCGCGAGCCGAATGTGACCGATCTCGGATTCCTCCGTGAGATCGAAGGTGTGACGCGCGACCGGGTTGCCGGAAAGCGTCTGGAGCGTGAGCGGCGTCACGAACTCGGCGCCCGCGCGGGTGAGGACCACGCGCACCGACGCGCCCGCCTGCACCAGGAGCCGGATCAGCTCGCAGCTCTTGTAGGCGGCGATTCCCCCGGTGATGCCGAGGACGATCGTCTTGCCTTTGAGGCTCATCGTTCGGGTTCCACGGCCGCGGTGGTTGTGGCTTCGACGGCCTGGATGTCGCGAAAGCTTATGTTCTCTCGCAGCAGGAACACAAGGCCCAAGACGATCTGCATCAGCCACTGTGCCGCCCAGACCACGAAGGCATACGGTATCGCATCGGCGCGGGTGACGTCGAAGAGCGCGAGCGCGAGAACGCAGCCTGCCTGAAAGGTGCCGATGAATCCCGGCGCGGACGGCGCCGACACCGCGCCGGCGACGACCGTCACCAGCGCGAGGCCGCCGCTCACCAGCGGCACCGGCAGTCCGCACGCGATGAAGCCGAGCGCGAAGACGGACGCGATCACGAGCCAGAGGAAGACCGACCACAGCGCGATCGACACCAGGGTGCCGCCGCCGACACCCTGCAGCCCGTCGATGAAGCCGTGCAAGGCGGTCTCGGCACGCGCCCGCAGCGCAGCGGGTAGCCGGCCGAACACGAGGTCGGTGAGGCGCAACGCCACTGGGTGACGGCGTTGCAGCGCGACGACGAGCGCCACCGCGACCGCGGCGAACACCACGAAGACCACGCCGCTCCGGCGGATCGTGTCGGGGACCGGCACCAGCAGCACGACGATGCCGAGGAAGAGCAGGATCGTCAGCATGTCGCAGAGCCGCTCCAACAAGACGGACCCGAGGACGCTGCTCGTGGGAAGGCCGGTCCGCCGCGCGAGCAGCACCGGCCGCACGACCTCGCCGACGCGCAGCGGCAACACCATGTTGCAGAAGAAGCCGATGCAGGTCGCGGAGAACAGCGGCAGGAACGACACGCGTCCCACCGGCCGCAGCAAAATCTGCCACCGTTGGCAGCGGACCACGATGCTGTAGGCCGAGAGCAGCGCGATCGGCAGCAGGTAGCCGTACTGCACGCGCGCGAACGCCGCGCGCACGCTCGACCATTCCGCCCGCGGCGGCAGCGCGAGGTAGAGCGCGAGCGCGGAGATCGCGACGCCGAACACGATGCGTCCCCACCGCCCCATCGCGGTCACTCCTCGCGTCCCTGCCGCCACTCGGCGACCAGACACGCCGTACCGGCGATGATGACTCCCGAGCCCCAGCCGGTGCGCTGATCGTCGAGAATCACGCCGGCTCCGAGGAGGACGAGGAACACGCCGATGACTCCATACGGCCGGCGCGCGCTGGCGGACGTCACGGCAGCCGCCGCACGACCCAGATCGCGCGCTGGATCGCGGTGAGGTTGGCGAGAATCGCGACGGCGACGACGGTCAGGATCAAGAGCGCGTGCCGCGGCGCGGGCGAGCAGACGAGGTTCGCTGCGAGAACGCTCGCCATCGAGCCGAAGCCGAGCGTGACGTAGCGCTCCGGGCGCTGCATCACGCCGCCGCGGCACTCGACGCCGAGCCCCTCGGCCCGCGCGCGGGTGTAGCTGACCATGAAGGCCCCGAAGCACGCGGCCAGCACCAGCCAGAGCGCGAGACCGCCGGCGAAGTAGAGCGCGAGACCCGCGAAGACGGCGCACTCGCCGTAGCGGTCGACGACCGAATCCATGAAGGCGCCGCGCGGGGTCGCGTCGCCGCGGCGCCGCGCCATCGCGCCGTCGAGGACGTCGAGCGTGCCGGTCGCGATCAGGAGCCATCCCGCGGTGAAGATCCAGCCCGCCGCGTACGCGAGGCCGCAGACGACGCTGCCCGCGAGCTGCCAGCCCGTCACGCCGTTCGGTGTCACGCCGGCGCGAAGCAGCGCGTCGACGAGCGGCTCGACGCGGTCGCGGAACCACGTACGTACGCCGCCGCCGAGAAAGCCGCTCGACGTCTCATCGGCACCCCAGCCGTGACGCGCGACGATCGGACCGAGCTCGCGGACCAGCTGACCGACGATGAAGCAGATCACGCCCGCGGCGAGCCAGGGATGGCACATGACCGCGGCGTCTACCGGCGGTCAGTGATCGATCTCTCCGCGAATGAATTTCTCGACCAGATCGCGCGCGAGGTCGTCGGTGATCTGGGTCGGCGGATGCTTCATCAGATACGCGGAGACGCTGCGAAGCGGGCCGCCTACCTGACGATCGCGCGCGAGGCGGCAGCATCGCACCGCATCGATCGCGACTCCGGCCGAGTTCGGACTGTCCTGCACCGAAAGCCGCAGCTCGAGCTCCATCGGCACGCTGCCGAAGGCGCGGCCTTCGATGCGGAGGAAGCAGATCTTGTTGTCGCCCTGCCAGGGAACGTAGTCGCTGGGGCCGATGTGCACGTCACGCGCCGGCAACCGCTCCGGCAGGACCGCCTGGACGGCCTCGGTCTTCGACACCTTCTTCGAGCCGAGACGGCTGCGGTTCAGCATGTTCAGGAAATCGGTGTTGCCGCCGGTGTTCAGCTGGTAGGTGCGCTCGAGCTTGATGCCGCGGTCGGCGAAGAGCTTTGCGAGCGTGCGGTGGACGATGGTCGCGCCGAGCTGCGATTTGATGTCGTCGCCGACCACAGGGATGCCGCGCGTCGCGAAGCGCTCGGCCCAGCCGGGGTCCGAGACCAGGAAGACCGGCATGCAGTTCACGAGACTCGTCCCGGTCTCGAGACAGGCCGAAGCATAATGCTCGGCCGCGCGCTGGCTCCCCACCGGCAGATAGCTGATCAGCACCTCGGTGCGCGTCCGCTTCAGCACCGCGGCGACGTCGACCGCGGGCTTTTTCGCCGGCACGAACGTCTCGTCGTCCGGGTAATCGGCCATGTGCTCCGAGACGCCGTCGAGCACCGGTCCCATCTCGACGGTGACGCCGTACTCGGGGAGCTCCCGCCAGATGTCGATCGCCTTGTTCGGCTTCGCAAAGACGGCGCGCTGGAGCGGCTCACCGACCTTGCGCTCGTCGATGTCGAACGCACAGGCGATCTCGATGTCCTCGGGCCGATACCCGCCGAGATCGTAATGCATCAGGCCGGTGTGCTCCGTGTGGGCAGCACCGTTCCGGTTCCGGTAATACTCGATGCCTTGAATGAGGCTGCTCGCGCAGTTGCCAACCCCGACGATGCCGACCCGGATCTTCGTCATAGCCTCTTCCCCTGCCACCAGTTCGTCGACTCGCGTCCCTCACTGCGACCCGCACGAGCCGATCGTTACAAGGTCACGAAATAACGAACGAAATGCGCGTTATATTGAACACCCTCCTGTTTGTAAAGAGTCGGTCAAGGGCCGGTCAGGGAAAGAGCGCGCCACGCGGGCGCGACGCAGAACGACGACCGGCAAGGCGCACCGATAGCGGCGATGAACGCCCGCCGAGGTCGCGACCGGCGCCATTCCCCGGAGCAGCGACCGCCGGCTCGGTCCCCGAAGCGGCGCTACTTCCTGAAGCGGGAAGGAAACGCGGCGCCGAACTCGCGATCAGGGTGGATGTGCCGTGCCTTTTCGATCAGCTGCTCTTCCGACTCGGGATCATCGGGATTCGGCACACAGCAATCGACCGGACAAACCGCGGCGCATTGCTCCTGATCGAAGAACCCCACGCATTCCGTGCACTTGATCGGGACGATGTAATAGATGTCGGTCATGATCGCGCCGTGGGTCTCGCCTTCGTTCTCCCATGGCGCCCCGCCCTCGTAGATCGCGGTGTTCGGGCACTCGGGCTCGCACGCCCCGCAGTTGATGCACTCCTCGGTGATCATGGTCGACATCCCGACTCTCCTTCTCGAAGCGCCCATCGGTAACATGGGCCGGAAACAGCGTAAAGACTCGTTCGCGTCAGGGTGACCGCGTATCGTCTCGCGCCGACTCGAGCATGCCGAGGACCCGCGTCGCGACGTCGTCGAAGCGCCGCGCAACGTCGTGCTCCGGACTCGCGACGACGAGCGGCATGCCCGAGTCCATGCTCGCGCGCAGCGTCTCGACGAGCGGAATCTCACCGAGGAGCGGGATGCCGAGCTCCGCCGCCTCGCGGGCGCCGCCGCCGTGTCCGAAGACGTCGTCGCGCGTGCCGCACTCCGGGCAGACGAAAACGCTCATGTTCTCGACGATGCCGAACACCGGCGCGTTGACGGTCTGGAACATCGCGATGCCGCGCTTGACGTCCTGGAGCGCGACGTCCTGCGGGGTGGTGACGATGACGCCGCCCGCGACCGGGACCTGCTGGAGGAGCGTGAGCTGCGCGTCGCCCGTCCCGGGCGGGAGATCGACCACGAGCACGTCGAGCTCGCCCCAGACGACGTCCAGCAGGAACTGCCGCACGATGCTCATCACCATCGGCCCGCGCCAGATCACCGGCGAGCGGTCGTCGAGGAAGAAGCCCATCGAGATCAGGCGAATCCCATGCTGCTCGATCGGAAAGATCTTCTTGCCTTCGGTCATGCGCGGGCGAGCGTCGGGCACGCCCATCATCAGCGGAACGCTCGGACCGTAGATGTCGGCGTCGAGGAGGCCGGTGCGCACGCCGCGCCGACCGAAGGCCAGCGCGAGGTTCACGGCGACCGTCGACTTGCCGACGCCGCCTTTGCCGCTCGCGACGGCGACGATGTCGCGCACCCCGGGAAGCGGCGCCGTTTCATCGAACGGATTGCGCGCGGCCGCCCGTGCGGCATCGGCGCCGACGAGCCGCACGTCCACGGCGGTGATCCCCGCGACCGACGCGAGCTCGCGCGCGATCCGCGTCCGCAGCTCGTCGAGGACCGCCGCGTCGCCGCTCGCGGCGTCGAGGAGCACGATCGCGCACCCCTCGCGCACCTCGACGTCGCGCACCATTCCGAAGGAGACGACGTCGCGCTGATAGCCGGGGTAGCGGACGCGTGCGAGGCACGCGTGAACGTCTTCGAGGCGTCCCATGCAGCGGCCAACGCTAGTGGCGGCTGGCTCCGAATGCAACGCGCCGTTCCATCATGCGTTTTGCTGACTTCGCCTTGACAATGCGATTTGATTACCGTTAGCTGACGCGCGCCCCACCATCGGCATCATCAGGAAGGACGCAGGATTGAGCGATTCGCATGATCCGATCGACCGGAGCACGTCGTTTCGCGCCAACGGCGGGGCCGCGCTCGATCTGATCGCACCGGATCTCGCCCGCGTCGAGGCGCAGCTCGCGCGGCTGTTGGTATCGCGCGAGCCGCTGGTCACCGAGATCGCCCAGTACCTCGTCGTCGGCGGCGGCAAGCGCATTCGCCCCGCCGTCGCGTTGCTCGTCTTCAAGGCGTGCGGCGGCGACGATCTCACCGGACATGATCGACGTCGCGGTCGCGCTCGAGCTCATCCACTCGGCGACGCTGCTGCACGACGACATCATCGACGGCGGCGAGACGCGGCGCGGCCGGCGCTCCGCCTTCAGTCGTTTCGGGCTCGCCGACACCCTCGTCACCGGCGACTTCCTCTTCAGCAAGGCGTTCGAGCTCTGTGGTCGTTTCGAGGAAGGCATCGTCAGGTGGGCGGCCGACGCCTGCATCAGCCTCACCGAAGGCGAGGTGATGCAGGGACGGTTCCGGCGCAATCCCGCGGTGACCGTCGACGACTACCTCGAGATCATCGCCCGCAAGACGGCGTCGCTGTTCTCGCAGGGCGCGCGCGTCGCCGCGCACCTCGCCGGCATGTCCGCGGAGGCCACGCAGGCGATGTGGACCTGCGGATTCAACATCGGCATGGCGTTCCAGATCGTCGACGACCTGCTCGACGTCGAAGGCGACGAGGACGTCACCGGCAAGCCGGTCGGCATCGACCTCCGCGACGGCAATCCGTCGTTGCCGCTGGTGCTCGCGATCGCCGAGGACGCCGAGGTATGCCGCGTGTTCACGGAGCCGGAGCCGACGTCCTCCGAGATCGCGGCAGCGCTGGCGCGCGTCCGGCGGCTCGACGTGCTCGCGACGGTGCGCCGACTCGCCGAGGAGTACTCCGAGCGTGCGCGCGCCGTGCTCGCGAACCTCCCGTACTCGGCCTATCGCCAAGCGCTCGACGGTATCGTCACCGAGATCGAGGAGCGCCGCCTCTGAGCCGGTGGCGCGCGACGCACGCGCGCGCACTGCCAGTCCGCCGGCGCGGACTCCGACGGTGGCCTGACGGCGCGGTCTCGTCCTTGACAGGCCTCGGAGCGACCGAGACAATCCGCGCCGTGCCGCGCGACCGTTTCGGGCGAGAAATCGACTACCTGCGGATCTCGCTCATCGATCATTGCAATCTCCGCTGCGTCTACTGCATGCCGCTCGAGGGCATGACCTTCCTGCGGCACGACGACCTGCTCACACCCGACGAGATCGAGATCGTGGCGCGTGCCGCCGTCGCCACGGGGTTTCGGAAGATCCGTCTCACGGGCGGCGAGCCGACCCTGCGGCCGGAGCTGATCGAGATCGTGGCGCGTCTCGCCGCGATCTCCGGTGTCGACGACCTCGCGCTCACGACCAACGGCATCTTGTTGCCGCGACTCGCGATGCCGCTTGCCGCCGCCGGGCTCCGCCGCATCAACATTCACGTCGACACCCTCCATCCCGATCGGCTGACGCGGGTGATGCGTTTCGGCACGCTCGCCGAGATCTGGGCCGGCATCATGGCGGCGGAAGCCGCGGGCCTCACGCCGATCAAGCTCAATGCCGTCGTGGCGCGCGGCTTCAACGACGAGGACGTCGTCGACCTCGCCGCGCTCACCCGCGATCGCCGGTGGCACGTCCGGTTCATCGAGCTCATGCCGCTCGGTACGGGCGAGCCCGCTGCGCTCGCGCGCGGCGGCTTCGTCCCGACCGCCGAGACGCGCGCGCGCATCGAGGGCGCGCTCGGCCCCCTGTCGCCGTTGCCGCGCCACGACGAGGCCGACGAGTCCCGGAACTATCGCCTGAGCGGCGCCGCGGGCGTCGTCGGATTCATCAGTCCCGTGAGCGAGCCGTACTGCGGCAGCTGCAATCGGATGCGCCTCACCGCCGCCGGCCGCTTTCACCTCTGTCTTCTGAACGACGCCGAGCTGGACGTCCGCGGCGCGCTACGCAGCGGCGGTGAGGAAGCGGTCGCCGCCGTGCTCCTGCGCGCGGTCGGCGCGAAACCCGTCGGACATCACCTCGCCGAAGGTCGTACGATCGAGCGGCGCGAGATGTTCGAGCTCGGCGGCTGATGACGCTCGGGCACGCGCACACGCCGCTCGACCGCGCGCTGGCGCTGTTCGGCGGCGACGCCCTGACCCCCGCCGACGTCGGCCGAGCCCTCGACGTCGATCCGGTCGCCCTCGCCGCGGAGGCGCCGCATCTTCTGGATGAGGTCCCCTACGCGATCGAGATCTTGGAGGCGGCGCACGGACGTGGCGAGTTGCTGGTGTTTCGCGTGCCGACCGACGGCGCCGCCCCCCTCACGGTCCTTCGGCTGCGCGAGCGCTTCCCGGAGGCGATCCAGCCGAAGCTCTTCCAGGGAGTCGGATATCTCCTCAAGGACGAGTGGACGCTCGACCAGGAGCCGTTCGCGGCGACCGCGACCTGCCGGCTCGAATGGCGTCTCGTGCAACGCGAACCGATCCCCAGCACGTGCAATTTGAGCTACGACCTTCAGGACGCGGCGCTCGCCCGTTACGCCGAGAGCATCGGCTTGGAGTCGCGCCTGCACCGCCGCAGCGGAATCGAGATGGTGTACGACACCGTGATGTTCGAGCGCGCGCAGGGCGTCCGCCTGCTCGCACGCGCATGGGATTGGTCGGACACGCCGACGGCCGACGGCGGCTACGTCACCGCCGGCGAGTTCGGCCCGGCCGGACTGCACGTGCTCGGGTACTCGCGGGCGGTGCGATTCGGGACGCTCGGCATCTGCGCCCAACAGTGACGATGGCTTCGACGACGTCCGGACATCCTCGATGTACTTCGTGACCAGCAAGAAGGCGGGCTACGTGCTCTTCTGCATGACGCCGAGCGGCCGCGCCGCGATCGGTCTCAGCGAAGGGCGCCAGGTCCATCTCTTCGCGCGGGAGCGCGGCGGAGCGTGGCGAATCCTCGCCGAGTGGAACGGCGAGGACCGCTCGCACACCGACATCATGATCGCGCTCGGCGATCACGAGGAACCGGACGACCCGGCAACGCTCCTCGAGCTCCTCGCGAGCACCTGACGCCGCCGACCCGGCGGCGACGACGGACCATGCAGTGAGCCCGGAGGCGATCGTCTGCGGGCGGCCCCGGTCGCCCGCGATGGCGACGACCGGTTCAGCCCGGCGTCGGACCGGTATGCAGGAGGCGTCGTCCCGTCACGCCGGCGGCACGAGCTCGCCGCGGGGGGCTCGGCGCAACAGCTCCCAGAGCGAATGGCGCACGTTCGAACGAAAGAGCACGAACGCCGCGGCCAGGACCAGGTAGAGAAAGCTGTACCAGTAGCGGAACACGGGATCGGTCGAGAGCAGCTGCGTGCTGAACAACACGAAGAGGACCGTCCCGTCCAGGAGCGAGAAGCGAAAGTCCGCCAAGATGATCACCGCGAACAGGGACTGTGCCGCGGTGAGCAGGATCTCCTCGACCTGGCGGCTGTCGAGATGCATCGGCGCGCCGAGGTGGCCGGCCGATACGCCGTAGGCGAGCGGCAGCATGCCGATCAAGAGCGTCCACTGGTTGACCTTCGACGAGATCAACGTGCCCATCGCGGCGCCCGCATTGCCGCGTACCGCGAAGAGGATCGCGACGATGAACTCGGGCGCCTCGGAGGCGAGCGGCGCGAGCCACTGCACCAACAGGAACTCCTCGATGCCGAATCGCCGTCCGCACTCGAGTAGCCCCTCGGCGAACGGCTCGGCGGCGAGCAGGATCGTGCCGCCGGCGACGAGGAAGAGGCCGAGCGTCGCCAGCCGTCGCAGCGTGGGCGTGAGGGTCGCGATCAGCTCCGACGGGCCCTCGAGCTCCGGCTCGACCACGTGTGCCCGCGCCGCGGTCAGCGCGTAGAACACGAAGATCGTCAACAGGACGATCGTGTCGAGGATCGAGAGCGTCGCTTTCGCCGGCAGGACGAACGAGTACGCAGTTGCAAGCAGCAGATAGAACAGCTCGACGCCGTGATCGCGCGTGATCGAGATGCCGCGCCGACGCGTCTTCAGCCACACCGCGAAGACGACGCTGGCCCACCCGACCCCGATCAGCAGCCGGTTCGCGCCCGTCATGTTGGCGGTCGCGAACGCGGTGTACGTCGGATTCTTGCCGGCTTGCCACGCGAAATAGATGTCGACGGTGTACTCCGGAAGGACGGCGACGAGCGCGAGGAACGCGAGCGCGAGCGCCTGCGGCACGTCGAGCTGCGCGACCTCGGCTCCCCACGACAGGAGGAACGCTGCGCCGAAGATCCCGGCGCCGGCGAGCAGGGCCGTCCAGTGCGGGGCGAAGGTCGCGCCGATGCCGCGAAGCACCGCCCACTGCAGCGCGAGCAACAAGGCGCAGACGATCGCGACGAGAGGACGGAACGGACGGGGCGCGGGAGCGCTCATCGCGCGACCGGCCACCCTGAGTCGTGCGTGGAGAGCTCCGGCGGCGGCAAGCTCGGGGTCACGCGCTGCACGAGCGCGTCACCATACCAGAGGATCGCGAACGAGCAACCAAGGGATGCCGCCCGGCCGTGAAGTCGTTGGACGTCACCGCTCCATGCCGCGCGTTCCGGTCACGCGCGATGCGGTCGATCTCCCAGTCGAACGGCCCCGCGCGGACGCAGGTCACCGTTCCGGACGCGGCCGTGCTTTCACGACGCGCGCCAGGAGCGCTGCCAGGTCGTCCGGTAGCGCTCGGCGCCGTCGGCGGCGACCGTCGCCCTGATCTCGATGCGATCCTCGGTCACGTGGTGCACGGCGCCGGCCGCGATCACCTCGTTTGCCTACCGGATGGCGAGATCGTACTCGGCGTCGCGCGTCGACTCGCGGAGGTGACGAACGCTCAGCCCGGCCGAGCCGAGCCGGAACGGCGCGGGCGCCGTAGCCGGCGTTGCCTCAGCCCTGATCGTCGGGCAATGCGACCAGGCTCACGGTCCGGCTCTTGACGCCGAACGTCTTCGCCTGCGGCACCGTGTGCACGTAGACGTCGATGTGGCGACCGCGGATAGCCGAGCCGATGTCCTCCGCGATTCGCTCCCCGAGACCCTCGATGTACACGCGAGATCCGAGCGGAATCACCTTCGGGTCGACCGCGACGGTCCGACCCGCGCGCGCCGCGGTGCCGGTTGCCGTTATCGGCTTCGCCTGGCCGAGCTGAGGACCCGAATACGCCGTCAGCTTGAACTCGCCGAGCGGAGGCCGCGGATGGTCCGCCGGGATCGCATAGCCTGCCGCATGCACGGCGCTCCCACGGCGCGTCACGGAATCCGTCGCCGCACCCAGCACGGCAACGGCTCGGATGCGCTTCCACGCCGAGAGCGCGCCAACCGACGGCTCCGCGCCAAGGTCCGACCGGGATCGATCGACCGCAGCCGAAGCCAGGCGAACGGCTGCGGGAGCCGAAGCTACGGGTATCGTCGGTGCCGGAATGTCGCTCGCGCTCGCCACGAGAAGAGTCACGAGCAGGGCGAGCCGCATGCCAATCAACCTCATGAGGTCGTCCTCCCTGTGCAGTAGGCGCCGGGGAAGCGCGGGCCATCGAGTACCCTCCGACGACCGATTCGTCAAATTCTTCGCGGAGCGATATCGCACGCCCGGGATACCTTGTTGAGCGATAGGAGACTTGCGTCGCCGGGAGTGACCTCCTACCTGGACGGGACATGCGGGCAGCGTTCTCTCTCACTCCGCGCGACATCGAGCTGCGTCAGCTCCCAGATCCCCTTCCGCAGGCCGGCAGCGTCATCGTGCGGGTGCATGCTTGTGGGATCTGCGGCAGCGACCTTCACTACTACTGCGGCGCTGCGACGCCTCCGCGGGTGGCGCTCGGCCACGAGATCAGCGGCACGATCGCCGACGCCGGTTCGAGCCCGTTCGCGGTCGGCGACCCCGTCGTCGTGGAGCCGCTCCTGGCGTGCGGCACCTGCCCGCGCTGCCGAGCCGGCGAGCCCAACCTCTGCGCCCGGCTTCGGATCCTCGGCAATCGGGCGCCGGGGGGCCTCGCCGACGCCGTCGCGGTCCCGGCCTCGACGGTCTACCGCGTACCGTCCGCGATCGATCTCGACATCGCCATGCTCGCCGAGCCGCTCGCGGTCGGCGTGCATGCCGCACACCTCGCGGCGATCGAGCCGGGGGAGCGCGTCCTGGTGCTCGGTGCCGGCGTCATCGGTCTCCTCGCGGCCTTCGTCGTCGCCGACCGCGGCGCCGACGTGACGATCAGCGCGCGCTACGCCCAACAGCGCGCCGCCGCGCGTGATCTCGGCGCGACGCGCGTCCTCGACGCCGACCGCGCTGCGGTCCTCGCCGCGTGCGCCGACGACCGTCCGGACGTCGTCCTCGAGACGGTCGGCGGCGCCGGCGGGACGCTCGATCTCGCGCTCGAGGTCGTCCGGCCCGGCGGCCGCATCGTCGGACTCGGGATGTTCACGCAGCCGATCGCGCTCGACCCGTTGCGCTTCTTGATGAAGGAGGTCCGCCTCGTCTCCTCGATGACCTACTGCCGGCGCGGTGAGCCCGATTTCGTCCACGCGCTCGACCTCCTCGCCCGCGAGTGCGTACGCCTCCAGCGGCTGATCACGCACCGCGTGCCGCTCGCCGACGTCGCGCGCGGCTTCGCGATCGCGGCCGACAAGACCTCCGGCGCGATCAAGGTCGCGGTCCTACCGAGTGCAGGATGACGCTCCGTGGGCGGTTCAGAAGCTGTACGCGAGCTCGACGAACGCTCCGGTGTTCTTTCGCACGCGACCGAAGAACGAGTGCCGCGGCCCGCCGAAGATCTCGCCGCCGACCGTTCCGCGCCACGCGTCGGTGATCTCGTAGCTGATCTTCGGACGGAGATAGAAATCGTTGCGCTCGAGGTAGTGGAGGGAGAGCAGCTCGCAATCGAGCGTGTCGTTCCAGTACTTCTTGTCGAGACGCAACGACCAGCCGTTCTGCACCGAATCGAGCTGCTGGTTGATGACGAACGTCTCCCGCGCGGCGAGAAAGCGGGCGCGGCCGCGCACCGGATCGGCGTCGGCGAGCGCCCGAGCGGGATCGACGCGCTCGGGAACCCACCGGCCGACGTACTGCACGATCACGCTCAGATTCTCGAAGAAGCTGCGCTCGATGCCGAGGACGTAGAAGAGATACGGCGTGACTTCATCGAAACGCCGCCCCGCGGGATTCCCGGTGTGGACGTAGGCGATTTCCGCCCGGTAGCCGAAGCGCCCGTGCGCGGTCGCAGCGTCGACGCCGACCATGTGCTGGCGCGCGTGCGTCAGCGCGACGCGCGCCGCGAGCGCTCCGGTGAGCGGATCCTGTCGCGCTTCGTCGACCCGCACCTCGGGCAGGAGATTGAACCCGTAGAAGTACGAGAGCGACCCGTCGACCTTGCCGCCGGTGCGGTCGAGCTTGACGCCGGCGGAGCCGTCGCGCAGCGACGTCGCCGGCAACCGCTCCTCGAGATGCACGCCGCGCGGGATCGCCAGCGGAATGACCGAAGGCGTGAAGAACGGCACCCAGACGCCGGTCGCCCGCAGCGACCATGGCAGGAACGCATCGAGCTTGACGGCGTTGGCGCCGAACCGGTAGCCCGGCTGGCCTTCCGGCATCAGCAGCAGAAAGTTCTTCGGGGTGATGACGTCGGTCGGATTGATCTCGTCGGCGCGCCCCCAGACGATCATCTGGCGCCCGACGTGAAGCTCCCAATGCTCGCGTGCGACTTCGAGGTAGCCTTCGCGCAGCTCGCTGGTGACCTCGTCGGCGTAGCGCACGCTCCGCGCCGACCAGTGGGTCGCGTCGTCGTCCTCGTGGCCGACCTGATCGGCGAGCACGCGGCCTTCCGCGACCCACCGCACGCCGTCGCCCAGGCTCTGCCGTTGCTTCAGGATCAGGTGCAGACCGGGGAAGTGTCGCCGATCGTCGATGCCGTGGTTCGAGCTGAAGTACTGGAGCGAGACCGACCCACTGAACCCGGCGGCGACGAGCCGTTCATGCAAGCCGTCTGCCGCAACCGCGCGGCCGGCAACGAGGATCGCGGCGAGGAGGAGCAGCGGCCAGCACGGTGCGACCGCGCGCCGTCGCGCGCCCGGCACGCGCGCGCTCAGCTTTCCTTCTCGAGGTAGCGCTCGGTGAAGACGTCGTCGCCGAGCCCGACGCCCACCTCGAGCTTCTTCCAGACGATCTCCGTGCTGTGGCCGGTCTGCACGTTCCGCATGGTGAGCGTGAAGGCCTGCCACTTGTGCTCGGCGGGATCGATCTCGCGGACGTCGCGACCCGTGCTCTCCTTCAGCAGGGCGCCGCTGGTGTCCCAGTACTGGCCCTTGATCGCGACGAAGTTGTCCTGCCGAATCCACGTCTTGCGCTTGGCGTAGCCGCTGGTGTCGCGGACGGCGTCGGTACGCGGCACGGACTCGACGACGAAGGTGTCGACACCGTCGACGCTCTCCTTGCCGACGAGCTGGTGCGTCCACCCTTCCACCTTGTGCCCGATCACGTCGCCGTATGAGAAGTCGGTGCCGACGAAACTGTCCTTCTTGTTGTTCGCGACCAGTCGGCGGACCTTGCGCAGCGCCGGCAGGTAGATCCAGATGTCGTCGTCGCCGTCGGAATGCTCGATGAGAAGCGTCGCGGTCCCCTTCACGTCGGCGGGTGTGAGGAAGCGCACCACGCGCCTCTGATCGACGCCGTTCTCGGCGAGCTTGGTGAAGCCGAGCGTCGAGCGCTCGCGGCGGTCGCCGCCGGCGTTGATGAGCGTCATCGTGATCTCGGCGCGCGAGTCGCGGACCTTCCCGACCATGAAGTTCCGGCGCATGATCTCGTCCGCCGAGAGCTCGTCGGCGACGGCACCGGTCGCGGCGGCGAGCCACGCCGCGACGACGATCACCAGCACCACCGCCGCTCCGCCGAGTCGTGTCCGCCGCGCGCGCAGGCCGCTCCTCATCGACGCGCTGATACCGCAGTTCGCGCGCGATGCCAACGCGCACGGCATCGAACGCTCGTCGCCCCCGACCTGGTCGTCGGCGCGGCCGCGTCGCCGTCGGACCTTATGGACGCGCACGAACGAATACGATACACGCCGCCGCACGTGGATGCGCGAGGCGGCATGCGGGACGCGGCGACGCTGAGGAATCGACGGGGCCGCGTCTCGCTCGCGACGATCGCCCTCGCGTTCGCCGTCGCCAGCTGCGGCGGCGGCGGCGGCAAGAACCGGAGCTTCCAGCTCCCCGCCGGAACGGAGTTCGACGCGACTCCGAGCGACCGTGTGCTGATCGCGGTCGAGACGCACAACGAGTGCACCGCCGGCGAGTGCGTCGCACCGACCGACACGGCGTGCGAGCTCGGCGCCGGCAACGTCCGCGGCCTGGCGATCTATCGCGTCGGGTCGACGGGGCTGCTCGTCGGCAACGGCGACCCGCGCGCCGGCGCCGCGCCGGAAGCGCTGATCGCGACCGCCGACAACCCGCGGCGCGTGATCGTGCATCCGAACGACCCGACGTTGCTGTACGTCGCGACCCGCAAACGCATCCAGGTCTTTCGGCTGGCCGGCGCCGGCGGCAGCCGCTGCATCGACCAGACGCTGGCGGAGAAGGAGGTCGTCCCCGGCGTCAAGGAGGATCTCGACCCGATCGACGTCCTCATCGATCCGACGGTCGGCACCAACGGCGTGCTCTACGTCGGCTCTCGCGGTGCGAACCGTCTCGACGCCTACACGATCGCCGACGACGGCACGATCCCGGACGTGCCGACCTCCTGCGCGGTCGCGCCGAACAAGACCGAGTACGCGGCGGTGACGCTGGCGAGCAGCGGCTTCATCGTCGCCGCCGGCCGGACGTCGATCGACATCTACGAGCGGCGGAACGGCCAGTTCCTGCCGCGCATCCTGCCGACGACCGGCGAGATGGACGCCGCCTGCATCGATGCGCACTCGGTGTCGACGACGACCTCGTCGATCGGCGGCGCGTTCGTCACCGACCTGCTGTTCGTGCCGACGCCGGACGTCCCGGTCGGGCGCCTCTTCATCGGCGAGGAGGTCAGCCGGCGGATCTTCACGTTTCAGATCGACAGCGCGGGCGTCATCGGCGGCAACGACACCAGCAGCACCAAACGGCTCGGCGTGCCGCAGAACCTGCTCAAGGTCGATCGTCCGGACGGCTCGGTGCTGTACGCCAGCGTCTTCAACCAGGGACGCGTCGACGTCTATCGCCTCGAGGACGGCTTGCTGCCGTCGCGGACCTTCAGCCGCACCGCCGAGGACCCCGATGCGCTTCCGGTCGCGCTCACCGCCGATCCGACCGGCTCGGTGCTGTACGTGGCGGAGGGCGGTCTCGGCCGCGTCGACGGCTTCCGCATCCAACCGGACGGCGGCCTCGCCGATCTCCCGGCGACGAGCACCGGCCCACTGCAAAACTCGACGGGAGACACCGTCGACTCGTTCCCGAACGACCTCGCGATCGTCGCGCTCCCCTGAGCGGTCGCCAGCGCCGGCTCGACGCGCTCGCCGCGCGACGCGCCGCGACGCGCTCGTCGCGATCGCCGCGGGCGTCGCGCTCGGCCTCAGCTTCGTCGACTTCCGGTTGTGGCTGCTGCCGTGGCTCGCCATCGCCCCGCTCATCGCGATCGCCGAACGCTCGAGCCCACGCCGTGCGTTTGCATTCGGCACGCTCGCCGGCGCCGCCGGCATCGCCGTCGCGTTCGCGTGGCTGGTGTATGCCTTCCGCGTCTTCGGCGGCTTCTCGACGCCGCTCGCGATTGCAATCTACGTCGCGCCGGTCGGGTGGATGGCGCTCGAGATCGGCTGCTTCGCCGGCGCGCTCGCGATCCTCGGTCCCCTACCCTGCGGCTTCGGCGCGCCGGTCGCCTTCACCGCCGTCGAGTTCCTCTTCCCGTCGCTCTTCCCGTGGCGTCTCGCGCACACCCAGTACCGCCTGCCGATCTTGCTGCAGACCGGCGACCTCGCGGGCCCGGCGCTGCTGAGCTTCACGATCGTATGGACGGGCGCAGCCGTCCTCGCCGCATCGCGCCTCGTCCGCGCCGGCCGCCAGCGCCGCGCGGCGACCCGCACGGCGCTGCGGACGGTCGTTCCGGCGGTCGCCACGCTCACGGCGCTGGTCGTCTACGGCGCATGGCGCATGGCCGCGGTACGGGAGGCCCGCGCCGCGGCGCCGGCGTACCGGGTCGGGATCGTGCAGGGCAACATCGGCGTCGAGCGCAAAGGCGATCGGAGCTTCTTCACCCGCAACCTCGAGGAGTACCGACGGCTCTCCCGCACCGTCGCACCCGACGTCGATCTGCTCGTCTGGCCGGAGACCGTCGTCCAACAGCATATCCGCACGGACGTGGCCGTCCTCGTCGGCGCGGAGAATCCCTTCGCGAACGCGCCCCGCCCGTTGCTGTTCGGCGGCCTGGCGATCGGCACCGTCGGCGGCCGGCGCCGACTCTTCAACAGCGCGTTCTTGGTCCGCGAGGACGGCGGCGTCGCCGGCCGGTACGACAAGCGGGTCCTGGTGCCGTTCGGTGAGTACATGCCTTTCGGCGATCGCTTCCCGCGCCTCCGTGAGCTCAGCCCGGCGACCAGCGACTTCACCGCCGGCAGCGAGGCGGTGGTGCTCGCGGCGACCACGGCCGCGCGAATCGCGCCGCTCATCTGCTACGAGGACGTGATCCCGGGACCGGCACGCGACGCCGTTCGCAAGGGCGCGACGCTCCTCGTCAACCTGACGAACGACGCGTGGTACGGCCGGAGCGCCGAGCCGGAGCAGCATCAAGCGCTCGCGATCTGGCGCGCCGTCGAGACCCGGCGCGACTTCGTCCGCGCGACCAACACCGGGCTCACGAGCGCGATCACGGCGGCCGGCGAGGTGACCGTCGCGCTACCGCTCTTCGAGGCCGCGGCCGTCCCCGTCGAGGTGCGTCTGCTCGAGCAATCGACGGTCTACGCGACAGTCGGCGACGCCTTCTCGTGGCTGGTCGTCGCGCTCGCGGTGGCGGGCGCGATCAGCCGCTATCGTGGCGACCCCTACCGGCGCGAAACGCGCTGACGGCGTGGGGGCGACTCGTCTTGCAAAGCTCCGGGTCCTATCCGATGATTCGCCCGGTCGCGCCGATGTATGAAGGCTTTTACGGTCTCCGGGAGCTGCCGTTCCGGCTCACCCCGGACCCCCACTATCTCTTCCTGAGCAAGCATCACCGCGAAGCGCTCGGACACCTGTTGTTCGGCATTCGCGAGGGCGCCGGCTTCGTCGCGGTCACCGGCGAGATCGGGACCGGCAAGACGACGCTCCTGCGCACGCTCTTGCGTGAGCTCGAGTCGAACACCGTCGTCGCCTACGTCTTCAATCCCGCCCTCTCCGACCTCGAGCTGCTGCAGACGATCAACAGCGAGTTCGGGTTGGCATCGAGCTCGGCCAGCAAGAAGGAGCTCGTGGACGCGCTGAACCGCTTCCTGGTCGCGCAGCGAGAGCAAGGACGGCGGGTGATCGTCATCGTCGACGAGGCGCAGAACCTCGCACCGTCCGTGCTCGAGCAGCTCCGGCTGCTGTCGAACCTCGAGACCGAGACCGACAAGCTCGTGCAGATCGTGCTCGTCGGCCAGCCGGAGCTCCGCGACATGCTCGGTCGCTCCGACCTGCAGCAGCTGAACCAGCGCATCACCGTGCGCTGGCACCTCGCGACGCTCGATCGTGACGAGACCGCGGCATACGTTCGACACCGGTTGCGCATCGCGGGCGGTGCCCAGGCGGCGGTCCTCTTCACCCCGGCGGCGCTGCGCCGCGTCTACTGGTATTCGCGCGGCGTCCCCCGACTCATCAACATCGCCGCGCACCGCGCGCTCTTGATCGGCTACACCGAAGAGCGCCGCACGCTGACCAGCCGCGTTGCCGCGCGTGCCGTGCGCGAGCTCCGCCGTGACGACGCCGGCGTTCGCCGCCGCCTCGGTCTCACGACCGGCTGGCGCGTCGTCGGTGCGACCGCTGCCGCGGCGACTCTCGCCGTCGCTGCTGCGTTCAGCGCGCTCCGACCGCCGGCGCGGAGCGCGACCTCCGAGGCGCCGAGCGCGGCTCTCGCCGCCGCAACGGCGACGAGCGGGGATCCGGCGCCGCCGCTCGCACCGGAAGAACCCGCCGCGGCCGACGTCGCCGCAGCGCCCCCCGCCGGAGACTCGACGACCGCGAGCGCGCCGGACGGCGGACCGGCGACCGTCGCCGCAGCCGATACCGCGCCCGCGGCCGCGGCACCGCCCGTCGATGGCGACGCGGCGCCGGCCGAGCGCGCCGGCGCTCCCGAAGGCGCGCCGGGGACCGAAGACGGGCTCGCCGCATCCGGAACCGCCGCATCACCGGCCGACGCGTCGCCGGAGGGAGCGCCGGGAGCACGCGAGCTCTGGAACGCGCTCGCCGCGGTCGACCATCGCGAGGCGGCGATCGTCGCCGTCGATGCGCTCCTCGCGGCATGGAAGGCCGAGCCGCTCCGGCCCGAGGAGCGGGCCGCCCCGAGTCTCGATCTCGCGGCGATCGCCGCGCGTCGCGGGCTGCGCTATCTGCCGGCGAGCGGCAATCTCGCGCGCCTCGAGCTCTTGAACCTTCCCGCGGTACTGGAGCTGTCGCTTCCCGGCTCGGGCCAGCGCCGGTTCGCGCTCCTGGCGCGCGTGGACGCGACCGGCCCGGTGATGCGATTCGGCTCCGCGGAAGCGACGCTCGACGGCGACGCGATGAGCGCCGCCTGGCTCGGCGACGCGCACCTCTTCTGGCGCGACTTTGAACGGTTCCCTCCATACCTCGCCCTCGGAAGCGCCGGACCGGAGGTCGAGCGGTTGCAGCAGCTCCTCGGGCGGCTCGGCGAGTACCGCGACGATCCCTCACGCCGCTATGATCGCGAGACGGCCGAGGCGATCGCACGCTTCCAACGCTCGCGCCGTCTGCCACCCGATGGTATCGTCGGACCACTGACCAAGATCCTTCTCTACGACGGTGTCGCGGGCTACGAGCACCCGCGTCTCCGCAGCTGACACGTGAGCACGATTCTCGACGCCCTGAAGAAGGTGGAGCGCGAGCGCCAACCGGCGCGCGGGCCGCTTCTCGACGTCACCGAGCCCGGCGAGCACGAGCCGACGCCGCGGCGACGGGTTTCCCTCGGCGTCATCGGCGCGTGTGCGGTGCTCGGCTTTGCCGCCGGTGTCGGTCTCGCGATCTGGAGAAACACGGCGCCCGTCGAGATCGCGGCCGTTCCGGCGAGACCCGCGACCGCGGAAGTGCCGTCGCAACCCGACGTCGGCACCGCGCCGCACGTCGTCCGGCGCCATGGGGCTGTCGCGGGCGCGCCCGAAGAGCGGCGTCGCTCGAAAGTCGATCACCCGGCTGCGGCTCCCGAACGACAGACTGCGACGGCGGCCAACGCTGCGCCGGCTGCTCCTCCGGGGGGCGGCGTCTCGCAGCCTCCGCCCGCAGCGGCGGCCGCGGAAGGGGCGCCCGAGCGGCTTGCCAGCGCGAAGCCGGCACTGCCGGTGCCGGGACCCGCAATCGATGGAACGCACGTCGCGGGTGCACCGGAAGCGACCATGGATCGCGCACCCGCGGTCCGCGTCGACGGCGCACCCGACGCACGAGCCGTGGAGAGGGAATCGGCGCTCGAGCCGTCACCCTTCGGCCCACATCGCGCGCCGTCCGCGGGAGCGCCCGCTGCAGCCCAAGCGCCGGCAGCAGCGGCGCCGGAGGAGCTGCAGGCGCCGGCACCGACCGAGGAACGGGGCACCGGAGAGCCGCCAGCACAATCGTCGGCTCCGAACGTCGCTGACGAGGATCTCGGCGAAGTGGCTTCGCGCGAACCCGACGTTGCCCTCGAGGCGGAAGAGCCGGAAGAGCACGTCCCGCCGCCGCCACACGAGACGTTCATCGATACCGGCCGGTCACCGACGGGGCAGCCGAAGGTCTCTTTGAGCTTCCTTCAGTGGTCGACGGACCCCGACCGTCGGTTCGCGTTCATCAGCATCGACGGCGGTCCGAGTCAGCGCGTACGCGAGGGCGATACGGCGGCCGGTCTGACGATCGCAGCGATCACACCGACCGGTGTGCGCCTGAAACACGACACGACCGTGTTCACGATCACGCCGCGCCACTGAGCGGCCGATCGCGTCCCCCGACGCTACTCGCCGCCCCCGACCTCGATGTCGACGTAATCCGAATCCGAGTCGCCGGTCGAATCTCCCACCTCGACCGAGGCACGGTACGTGCCCGGCTTGTCGTAGGTATGCGTCGGATTCACTTCGCTGCTGGTCGGCGAGCCGTCGCCGAAGTCCCACTTGATCGTGCGTTGACCGCTCCCACCGGAGATGTCCGCCTTGAGCTGAACGGCGAGCGGCGGCTTGCCTTCCTCGGGCTCGGCTTCCGCCCACACCATCAAGATCTCTTCGCCCTCATCCGCCTCGGCGGCCGCCGGACTCGACGCCGCTGCGGCGGCGGGAGACGCCACCGTGGCGGGCGTCGCGCTAGCGGCCGGGGTCGCCTTCTCCTCGTGCCGCGTACACCCGAACGCAGCGCACACGACGGTTACGGCACCCACGGTCATCCAGAGCGAAGTTCGCATTCGTCCTCCTCGCGACCCGTTCGGTAAAACGGCGCCGGATTGTGGCCAAACGAACTCGGGGAGTCAAGCCAGGGTCGAAGCCTGCGCTGGACGTGAAACGTCCATGGGGTCGCAGAGTTATGCGCGATCGCCGGCCGCGGTCGGAGGCCGTGGGCCACGGCGATCTCCGGGTCGCGCGGCGGGCCGCCGCGAGCGCCCCGCGCGGGCCAGGGTGCACGCTTGAACGGCGTCGAGCGCGCTACACGGACGCAGCAACAGCCGCCGGATCACGCGCAATGCCGTCGGCATCAGGATCATGCCGGTGTGGCTCGCAAGCGCCCGGTCGGCGCGCGTGACCGTCGACAGCACGACGTTGCCGGCATTCGGAATCGCGCACACGCGCGGCGGCGCGATCGAGTCCGCGGGCGAGGAGATCGTCGTGACGCGACGAGAATAGGGCGCGATCCGGCGCCGCAGCGACTGCGCGTCGCGTACACGGACGCGCAGCGTACGCTCCACGAGACGCTGCAACGGATGCCATGGCGTTCCACCGTTGATCGGGCTCGCGACCGCGATCACTTGGCCGACCGCGGCGGGCCGCCGCACGAGCAGTGCGAGCGCCTGGAGACCGCCGAGGGAATGGCCGACGACACGCAGCGGCTTCCCGGTGCGGTCGACGATCTCGTCCACGCGGCGGCACAAACGGTCGATGTGCGAGTTGAAGCGGCGACAGTTGATCGCCTCGTCGAGATGCACGGTGTGTCCGCCGCGCGCGAGAATGCGCGCGAAGGGCGCGTAGTAGACGGGATGGCTCAGGAACCCGCCGAGGACGAGCACCGGTGACTCCGGCGTCGCGATCATGCCATCGTCGTCGTGCGCCGACATCGTGCCCGCGTGCGCGCGCAGGAGCGAGAGGCAGAGCGACGGCGAGCGGATCACCTCTTCGTAGAACGGCGCGAGCGCGCGTGCGAGTACGTTCCGGATGGCCACGACGGGCGTAAGTGCAACCGCCATGCCCGACGCCACGGCTGTGAAAGCGTAGGCAGAACCGGGACCGCCGGCTGCGCCTCCGGCGGTGCCGTGCCGGCGCCGTCACGCGCGCGACGCTCGCTGTGCCGGGAGCGCCGTAAAGCGGCACCGACGCCATGCGAGCTGATCGTTACGAGCGGACCGGCGTCAGCCGAGGAAGTTCCACTTCGCCATCGTCCAGATGTCGCGCCCGCTGTCGGGGAGCTTGCGAACGACGGACGCCTCGAAACCGCTGTGCATCAAACAGTCCTGGCAGCGATGATCCTGCCGGCTCTCCCAATAGTCCCAGTCGACGCCGTTCCAGAACGCATCCCATGTCGGAAAGAACTTCTCACCGATCAAGTAGCAGGGACCTTTCCATCCTTGAGGCGTCCGCGTGACGTTCCCCCACGGGGTGCAGGGATAGTCGCGAAGCCCGGCGGCGAACTCGAGGAAAAGCGGCGTCGAGTAGAAGCGGTAGCGCTTGGAGAGCGCGAGGACGCGCTTGAACTTGTCGTTCACCTCGTTGCGATAGAGGAAGTGCCGATCGGGCAGCACCTCGTAGTGGTACCCGGGCGAGAGCAGCATGCCGTCGACGCCGAGCGAATCGAGGTACTCGAGCATCTGCTCGATCTCGGCCATGTCGGTCTCGCGATAGATCGTCGTGTTGGTACAGACGTTGTAGCCGAGCGACTTTCCGACCTTGATCATCTCGATCGCCTTCTCGAACACCCCGGGGCGATCGACGATGAAGTCGTGGGTCTTCGCCATGCCGTCGAGATGGACGTTGATCGAGAGCCGCGAGTGCGGTGAGTTCTTCTTGTAGAAGCGATCGAGCAGGATGCCGTTCGTGCAGAGATAGATGTGCCGCTTGCGCTCGATCGCACCCGCGATGAGCTCGCTCAGCTCGGGGTAGATCGTCGGCTCGCCGCCGCAGATCGACAGCACCGGCGCACCGCTGTCGTCCATCGCGCGAAAGCACTCCTCGAGCGACAGGCGGTCCTTCAGGTCCCCGTTGTAGCGTTCCGGCGAGCAGCCCAAACACGCCAGGTTGCAGGTGTGAAGCGGCTCGAGCATCAACACGACCGGATAGCGCTTCTTGCCCTGCAGCCAGTTCTTGGCCTGCCATTTGAGCATGTCGCTGGTGATGTGCGCCGGAAACCGCATGAACGACCCCCCTCCGCCTGTGAGGCGCGAAACTATACGGTTCGCCACCCGGCGAGGCAAGTTGCAGCGGAGCGGCGGCAGTGCGCCGCGATCGGATCACGCACCTGAAGGCGCCCACGCGCTGAAGACCGCCGCGGCCGCGGCGCGCAACGTGCGCGCCGCCGCCCCGACGTGTCGCCGCAACGCCAACAAGAGAGGCCACGTGCTCGGTGTGACGACGACGCCGGCACGCGCCGACCAGCTGGTGCCGATGTCGGCGGGCAACGTCTCGAGCGACAGGTCGACTCCGTCCAGAATCGCGCGCACGACGAGCAACGGCCGATCGCGCGCCAGCGCCCATGTGGCGAGCGCGCCCGCCTCCATCTCGACCGCGACCGCGTCGTGGCGCTCGGCCAACGCGCGTTTCGCGACCGGCGTCGCGACGATCACCGGCGATGAGAACAGCGTCCCCACGGCCTCGGCACGAAGCGCGTGCGCCGTGGCGGCGCTGATCGCGGCATGGAGCGCCGCCGGAACGTCGTAGAGGCACCGCGTCCCCGAGCCGTTCTCCCACACCACGCGACGCGGGACGACCAGATCACCCGGGGCGAGGCTCGAGACCAGCGCGCCGGCGAAGCCGACGGAGACGAGGAGATCGCAGTCGACGGCGGCGATCTCGAGGGCGCGAGCCGCGGCCGCGGGACCGACGCCCGCCTCGAGGACGGCAACGTCGTGCGTACCACCCCGCCCTTCCCAACGCGGCACGGATTCGCCGCGACGACGGCGCGGCGTCTGCATCGCCGCCAGCACCGCGCGCGTCTCCGCCCGGACCGCCGTGACGACGACGATGCGTCCCATCAACTGGAATCGGCGGCGACCGGCGGCGTCCGCCGCGTCGCGCTCGCGCTCGTCGGCAAGCTCGCGAGCGGTGAGACCGGATAGTCGCGCAGATGGGCGGCGACGTCGTCACGGGTGGCGCGCCGCTGCGAATTCAAGAAATGCGGCACGAAGAGCGCGACGACCGGCACGTAGAGGAGGATCGCGATCGTTCCGAGGAGGCGCTCGCCGATCGCGAACGTGAGCGCGACGTTGAACGAGAGAACGCCGAGATAGAGGAGCGGCTCGAGCAAGGCGCCGAAGCGAACGTGCCGGACGCCGCGGCCGCCACCGCGCCACGGCTTCGCGCGCTCGCACGACTGGTAGAGTCCGATCGTCGTCGCGCCGACGAGAAACCAGCCGGCGAAGTTGCTGAGCGGCACGCCGAAGTAGAGGCCGCCGTTCGGGTAATAGTAGACCTGCCCGAGAAACCAGCGGTCGCCGCGAAGCGAGAGCGGATCGATCACGACGTCGAGCAGCGTCATCAACATGGCGCCGGTGAGGCAGACCCGCCACGAGGTCGCGAGCGCGCGGGTCTCGGCGACTTGCACGTCGCGCGCCTCGATCACCAGCGGCGCGTACAGCAGCACCGCGAGCCGCCAGCCCAGGTAGCAGAGAAACGTGAACGACAGCGAGTCCCAGAACGGCACGTTGCCGATCCAGATCTCCCGCGCGCGCGTCGTCTCGATGTAGCGGTAGAGCCCGAACGGAAAGCCGTTCCGCGTCGAGGAGAACTCGGCGGAGAACGCCACGACGTACGCGATCACCGTGAAGAGCGCGGTTCGCCGCCACCCGAGACGCGTGACCGCGAGGAGGAGATAGATGCCGAAGAACACGAACACGTACGGACGCTCGACGATCATCCCGGCGATCCGCGCGACGACGCTCATGAACCCTCGCGTCTTTACAAAACCGCGCCGCGAAAGCCCACCGCCGAACCCGGGCCTCAGAAGCTGAAGCGCAGCGACAGGAACACCTCGTCGTTCTCGGCGAACTGTCCGAGCAAGGACTGGCGCGAGCCCCCGATCGCGAGGTACCCCGCGGTCAGCGCAACGTCGTCGCGCACGCTGTAGGTGATCCGCGGCGTCAGCACGAAGTAGCGTCCCTCGACTCCGTAGATCGCCGCGAGCCGTGCATCGAGACGATCGTCGAGGAGGCGCTTGCGAAGAATACCGACGAGCTGCGTCTCCACGTTTTCGATCACCAGGCGGCGGTCGTTCGCAAGCACCCGCGTCTGGACGACCTCCGCGACCGGCAGCCATCCCGCGATCGCATAGTCGACGCCGACGCCCCACTGCACGGCGTCCCGCTCGACGAACGCCGGCGTGGTCTCGCCGACGATGAATCGGCGGAGGAACTCGAAGACGTCGTCCGGGATGTCGCCACGGTCGGACAGGTCGCGCTTGATGTTGCGCAAGAATGCTCGGCGCGCCTGGTACGAAACCTCGGCGCGCAGCGAGAGGCCGCCGATCGCCCACGCGAGGTCGGCGCCGCCGGCGCGGAAACGGCGGAACGCCGGCGTCTCGACGACCTCGAGCTCGGCGCCGCCGGCGCGGCCGTGAACGTCGAGGAGCGGCAGAGGATCGAATCCGTCGAAGTAGTACAGCGCCCAGTCGACGTCGGCGCTGATCCCGGAGAGCCGCAGCGCCACGTTGCCGTCGTCGAGCCCGCGTGGCGACCCGTCGCCGTTCTCGACGGTGAGGCGCAGCGGGATCAATCCCTCGTTGCGAAACGTGCGTGGCGGGATCGCAAGCGGCGGAAACCAGCGCTCGCGCCGCTGCGGAAACCGGAACGGCACGTGGATCGGCACCCACACCGCGGTCGCCCGCGGGTCCGAGACGAGGCGGCTGCTGGCGAACGACCACGACACCGCAACCGCCGGGACACCGATCTTCCGCTCGTCCTCGTCGGCGAGCAGCGGGTCGTAGTACTTCTCGGGGTTCAGCCAGTCGTTCGGCTGGAGCACGTCGAGCTTGCCCCACGCGAACTTCTGCTTGCCGACGCGAACGTCGAGCGCGGCGCGATGCCAATCGCCGTACGCCTCCTCGAACTCGAGACTCGGCGAGCGATTCTGGATCGCGCGCTCGAGGTCGAAGACGCCGGCACCGTCGGCGCCTTCGGGAGTGCCGCCGACGAGCCCGGTGGTCGAGATCACGAGGCGCAGGTTGCGCAGCGGCTCCGCGTGGCCGGCGAGCCGGAGCGTCAGCTCCGGCCGCTGGCGCCGCGTGTCCCGATCGACCGGAATGACGCCGAGCCCCTCGACGGAGCCGCCGACGCCAAGCGGGACGCCGCCGATCGTGGCGTCGAGCGCCGCCGCGTTCGAGGCGATTCCGCAGACCATGAGCGCGCCGGCGAAGCAGCGAGCCACGGTTCCGACGCGAGACGCCTGCCTGCGCATGCGAAGCGCGTCAATCGCTCGGGACCACGGTCACCAGGATGCGGCGCTCTGCGCGTGGGCCATCGAGCTCGACCAGCATGATGCCTTGCCACCGGCCGAGCGCGAGATCGCCGTCGGCGATCGGCACCGTCTCCGACGGCCCGAGGATCGCCGCCTTGATGTGCGCCTGCGCGTTGCCGTCGATGGCGTCGTGCAACCACCCCGCGTGGTCGGGAATCGCGCCGTCGAGCGCCGCCACGAGGTCGCGGCCGATGTTCGGATCGTCGTTCTCGTTGACGACGATCGCGGCCGTGGCATGGAGCGCCATCACGTGACAGAGACCTCGCGTCACGCCCGAGGCGCGCACGATCGCACGGACGCGCTCGGTGATCTCGAGGCATTCCTTGTGGCGCGTGCTCGCGATCGTGATGATCATTGGCGTCGCCTTCATCGATGGCGCGACCGTCGTCGGCTTCGTGCCGCCGCCGGCTGCGGGAGGACGGAGATGCGAGTCGTCGTGCAACGTGTCGCCGAAGCGCAGGTGGTCGTCGAGGACCAGGTGATCGCCGAGATCGGACGCGGGCTGGTCGTGCTCGCCGGCATCGCGTCGGGCGATACCGAGACCGAGGCGGTGTGGATGGCTCGGAAGATCGCCGGACTCCGCATCTTCACCGACGCCGAGGGGTTGATGAACGCAGCGCTCGCCGAGGTGCAGGGTCGCGTGCTCGCAGTGTCGCAGTTCACGCTGCTGGGCGACGCGACCAAGGGGCGCCGTCCGTCGTTCGCCGGCGCGATGCCGTCCAGCGAAGCCGCACCGCTCTTCGAGCGCTTCGTCGCGCTCCTCGCCGAGCAGGTCGGGCCGGTCGCGACCGGCCGCTTCGGCGCCGACATGCAAGTACGCCTCGTCAACGACGGTCCCGTGACGCTGATCATCGAGCGCTGAAAGCCTGACACGCTGCGACCGCGCGGCTAGTCGCACACCCCCGCGCGGCCGGTCAAGGGGACCGCGTCAGATCTCCGCCGCGGCTCCGATCGACTGCATCGCAGGCGCCGAACGGGCGAGCGGCAGACCGACACGGAACGCCGCACCGTTCGGCTCGACGTTCTCGAAGCTGAGCTCGATGTCCTGGAGGTCGGCGATGCGCGACGCGACGAACAGCCCCATCCCGAGGCCGTCGACCGCGGTCGTGAAGAACGGCTCGAAGATCTTTTCGCGATGCTCCGGAGGAATACCGGGGCCGTGATCGCGCACGATCGTGACCAGGCGGCCGGCGTTCTCGTCGACGTTCGCGCGCACCTCGATCTCCGCGCCTTCCGGTGAGAATCGCACCGCGTTCTGCAGCAGCGTCAAGAACAAACAGGTCGCCGCCTCACCGTGCACGCGGACAGCCGGCGCATCGGACGGCACGGCTTTGCGGTACACGAGACCCTTCGCCTTCAGTGCGCTCGCCACCCCCTCCTCGGCACGCGTCAGGATCTCGTCGAGGTTCTGCACCTCGTGGCCTTCGACCGGCACCGTCGCCGCCCGCATGATGTCCTTCACCAGATCCCGAATGCGCTCGCTCTCGGCAAGGGCCGTCTCGAGGTACGTCGTGCAGAACTCGGGGTCGTTCATGTGGGTCGGCAGCAGCTGCAGGAACGTCCGTATCGTCGCCAGCGGATTGTTGATGTGGTGCGCGAGACCGGAGGCGAGATAGCCGAGGGTCGCGGCGCGCTCGGCGCGCTGGAGCCGTTCCTCGAGAACGTGCCGCTCTTCGGCCAGACGACGCCGTCCGAGGACCTCCTGCACGAGATAGGGAAGGATCGCGAGATACCCTTCCTCCTTCACGAGGTAGTCGTCGGCGCCGTGCTTCATCGCGTCGACCGCCAGCTTCGCCGACGACGCCGTCGTGACGAACAGTGTCGGCGTCTCGACGCCCGCGGCGCGCACCTCGCGCAGCAACTCGATCCCGTCGCCGTCCGGCAGCCGGAAGTCGAAGACGAAGAGGTCGTAGCGCCGCGCCGCCATCTTCCGCCGCGCCTCCGCCAACGTCGGTGAGACGTCGAGCGTCCATCCCTGCAGCACGGTCTCCAGCTCGTCGCAGACGAGCTCCGCGTGCGACGTATTGTCCTCCACCAGGAGGGCCGCTTTCTTCATGACGCCATCCTCTCTTCGCGAGGAAAACTCAGTCGGAACGTCGAGCCCTCGCCCGGTACCGACTCCACCCACAATCGACCGCCGTACCGCTGGACGATGCGCTTGACCACCGCGAGCCCGATGCCGTGGCCCTGCTGAACGACACCGCCGACCGTCTGATCCGGTGCGCGGTGATAGAGCTGAAAGATCCGTCCAAGCTGGCTGGGCTCGATGCCGATGCCGTTGTCGCGCACGAAGTACTCGACACTGCCGTTCTGCAGGAACCCGCCGACCTCGATCCGCGGGTGCGGCTTGTCACCGACGTACTTACATGCGTTCGTCACCAAGTTCTCGAAGACGTGATGAAGTTTCTGGTGCTCCGCCACCACCGGCGGTAGGTCGCCGACGGCGATCTCGATCCCCTTGCTCTCGACTGCCGACTGCGCCCGGGCCACCGACTCACGCACGACCGCCGCGACGTCGACCAGCTCCCGCCGTTCCGCAACCTCGGTCTGGTTCACCACCTCGAGTAGATTGCGCAGCATCGTCGCCATCAACCGGCAGTCGCGCAGCAGTCGATCCGCGTAGCGCCGTCCCCGATCGGACAACTGCGGCGCATCGATGTCGATCAGCTTCCGCGTCGTCTCCGTGCTCGCCACCGCCACGTTCTGCAGGTCGTGCGTGACGATGTGCACCAGCTCCTGCAGCTCGTCCGTCCGCTCCTGCAACTCGAGCGTGCGTGCCTCGAGCGTGCGCGTGCGGTCTCGAACACGCTCCTCGAGGAGCAGATTCTGCTGCTCCACGAGAGCCTTCGTGCGCGCGAGCTCCTCGTTCGCAGCCCGCAGGAGCTCAGACAGCGTGCCCGCAAGATACGCGAAGACGAAGAACACGACACCTGAACTCGTGACGATGAAGATTCGCGTGTCGGCGCTGTAATGATGTGCCCACACACCGCTCTGGTGCGGGAACCAGCCTGCACTCTCGCCGACCGCGAGCAGCGTATAACAGAGGGTCGCGCCGGCAGCGAGATGGAATGCAGCTCGCTGCGAGACGAAATTCGAAGCTGTCAGTATTATGGTGAGATACGTAAATTGGATAAGTGGAACGTCGATGCCGCCGAGGAAATAGATAACGCTCGTGATGCCGATCAGGTCAACTGCCCAGTGCAGATAGAAGTACGACAACGAAAAACCGGTACGCTTGCCGAGAAACCAGTACGGGACGTTCACTGCGACGAGGAACAGACAGATCCAAACGACGGGACCGCCATTTCGCCACGTCAGTCCGATGTGAAAAGAGGCGGCGACCGCGAAGTAGGCTCCGAATACTAGGCAGCCGACGACTCGCGTCAGCAAGCCTTCGACGTAACGCCGGCGCAAATTCAGCGCATTCGTAGAGGCATCTAGAGTCATGAACCCGTAGCTCGCGCGGAACTCACACGCGATGAGGTCGAGGCTATACCGATCGCCGAGGCACCCTCAAGCGCAAAAACACCACGGAGGCTGTGTCACGACGTGGCCTCGCGCATCAGTGGCGGCGAACTACGGCTTGCCCAAGTGCGTCGAGAGCGCGTTCGACTGACCGCGCACTAGCCTGTCGATCGCCCTTGCGCTGGACCACGATCGGTGCGCCGATCGCAGCGATGACTCGCGCGCCTGGCAGCGGCATTCGCACTCTTGACTGCGGACCAACCGTTGTTCCACGCGTCGGCCAAGCCGCGAGAGGCATGATCGTAGCCCGCAGCCCCAGCGCAAGACCGATCAGTCCAGTGCCGACCTTGCGGTACGGGCCACCACCGTCCACCGGAAAGGCGTACGATCCGCCCTCGGCCAACAGCTTCTGTACCTCGGTCAGGCGCATTGGGTCATCGGGGAGCGGCAACCTGGCGTAGGTGCCGCCGACGCTCGCGATGTAGTGCCCGCCGATCCGGCCGCCAAGCGTATCATCGATGAGGCAGCGAAATCCGGGAACCGCCTCTGCGAAGACAGGGGAGAGCAGCGGCAACATCGCGACTGTCAGGACGTCACTGATCCAGTAACTCAAGATCGTCCGCTGCTGGGGATCGTTCAAGGTCGCAGCGAATCGCTGCACGTCAGAGTGCACGAGCGGTTTGCCGGCCGCGTCTACCCACTGACACGAACTCCGTCTCGCGACGGACGCCAGGTACAAGTGGAGTAGCCTCGCGAGCGGCGGTTCAAGCCGCTGGAGAGCTCGCACGGTGGAACGGTCTTCGTGACGGCTAGGAGGCGTGCCCAGCGCCGTGTCGCCGAATCAGCCGCTCGACATCCGCGACCGTCTGAACCGTTGCGATTTCCGTGACGTCGATCGTCGTTAGCCCGAACGTCTCTTCAGTCGCGAACAAGATGTTCAGCGCCGCAACCGAATCCATTCCAAGATCACGCCGCAAGCTGGCCGCAGGGACGACGCGATGCGGGTCGACCTGCAGTTCCACTACGAGAATCTCGCGCACCTTTTCAGTCACGTCGTCCATAATACGACCTCACACTTGACGAAGGACGAGAGCCGCGTTTCTCGAGCCGAAGCCGAACGACGTTGAGACTACGGTTCGCAGCGGCTTTCGACGGGCTCCTTCGCTAACGTAGTCGAGATCACAGTTCGGATCCGCTTCGGTCAAATTGACAGTGGGCGGGACGATCCCATCGCGCAACGCAAGCGCACAGATGATGAGCTCCACGGCAGCTGATGCACCGATCATGTGGCCCAACATCGATTTCGAAGAGCTCACCGGGATGTCATATGCGTACTTGCCGAAGACGCTCTTCAGAACGGTGGTCTCGATTGCATCGTTCTTTTGTGTGCTCGTTCCGTGCGCATTCACATAGTCGATCTGGTCCGGCAACACTCCTGCATGTTGGAGCGCCAGTTGCACTGCCCGCGCAGCTTGCGTCCCCTCCGGGGCTGGGGTGAGGTGATGATACGCGTCAGAAGTTGCGCCGAACCCGGCGAGCTCCGCGTAGATTCTGGCACCGCGCTCACGAGCTATCTCTTCAGCCTCCAACATCAACATACCGGCGCCTTCAGACAGAACGAAGCCGTTTCGATCACGTGAAAACGGGCGCGACGCAGCGTGAGGCGGGTCGTTCAATCGCGAAAGCGCTTGCATGCGATCGAATGCCGCGAACAGCATCGGGAAAATCGGGGCATCACTGCCTCCCACCAATGCCGCATCAAGTGTGCCGGAAGCGATCTGGCCAAGCGCGATACCTGCCGCGTCCGCACCTGCAGTGCAAGCTGAGGAGACAGCGTAGGAGGGCCCATGAAGGCCGAGCGCTAGTGATACTTCCGACGGAAAGCTCCCCGGGTACTGAACCGGAAACATCGGATGTACCCGGTCGAGTCCCTTCTCGAAGAAGATCGCCGCTTGGCTGACGATGTGCGCCGTCGCGCCGACAGAGCTGCCGATGCAAACCGCTACTCGATCGCGGTCGAGGGCAGTTGACGGCGAACCAGCATCGTCCCATGCCATCCGCGCGGCGGCGACGCCGAGGTGAAGGTAGCGGGAGAATGCATGGGCTTCACGTCGGGCGAGATATTCCTCCGGATTGAAGTCCAAAACCTCGCCGGCCACCTGGCTGCCGCAACCCGCAGGATTGAACGAACTGACGGGGCGGATGCCGGACTTCCCTGCGACGATGCGCGACCAAAGTTCGTCGGCACCGATTCCGCAGGGCGTCACGCATCCAACGCCAGTAATCACGACGCGACGCAAGCGGCGGGCACTTTCTCCGAGGGGTGCTGTCTTGATACCTCACCTGCGTTTGCAAAGGCAAGTAGCAAACCACCTGGCGTGTTAAACATCCGCCAGCAGAGCCACGGGAATTCGAATGTGGGAGCCGCTCAAAGCGGCATGAAGAAAATGCGCAGGAGGACCCGCTTGAACTCGCGGTTCGCGCCACTCCGAAGCCCGCGCGGTACACGACTGTAACCGCCACTGCCGATCGGGCGCGCCTCGATGTTTCTGGGGTTGCCGTCGTGCACCGCGTCGTCTGCGTTCCCCCGACTCCCGTCCTCGCGGCAATCGTCGTCACGTCGCGGCCCCTGCCCCACCCGTAGACTCCCGGACCCGTCAAACTTCTTCCCCCCGTCAGAGCCGGAGGGGCTCCCATCAGGGTCTAGCCTACACGCAAGTTCTATATCGTTCGATATAGCGCACTCGCGGTGGGATTGCCCGCCGCGGGATTGAATGACGAGGGCGAACCGGAGCTTGCGCCAATATCGATGAGTTCTGATTGTCGGTCACGGTCGACGTGCGCCCACGCTGAAAGTCATACCACCAGCACGGGGTCGCCTACCCGAACGTGGCCGTGTAGCTCGACCGTCGCGTAGATGCCGGCGTTGCCGTTGGCGCTCTGGGCGATGGTGCGGAGGATCTTGGGGTCCTTCGGGAGTCCGTCCTGTGGCAGCGTCGTCATCACGCAGCGGATCGTGCTCACCAGCGCCGAGGCGCGGGCTTGGCCGCCGAGCGCGACGGTCCGACCGACCCACTCCTCCTCGATGTAGCCGGCGGCATCGCCGGTATCGACGACGACGTTCGGGCGGAACCGACGCACGTCGAAACGGCCGCTGGGGTGCAGAGATCGCAGCGCCGTCAGGCTGGCCGTCGTCACGAGGTGCAACGGCGCGGCGTCGAAGAACGACCCGCGCGGACACGGGTAGTCTCCAGCATCGATCGCGAGTTGGTCGACGCCGGCCTCGATCTCGTCGACCGTCTGGATCGCGATCTCGAACACGCTCATCACGCCAGCCTCGGCACGGACGATCTCCACGTCCCGGCCGAGCCATGCCGACAAGGCAGGCGCTGCATCGCTCGCGGGGACGGTGCCTCCGTCGGGTAGCGTGATCGCGGGAGGCGCGTCGGGACCATCGGGGTACTGCGACGAGCACTCGAGGAGCCGCGCCCACCGCTTCGCGCTCAGCACGCGACCGGTCTCGCGATCTCGCACGGCGTAGGCGCGGTCGCCAGCGACGCCGGCGGCGGTGATCTCTGCCGCATCGAGCGGCTCGCCGCGAAACGACTTGACCGGATACCGCCAGAGCGCCTGGATGCGTCCGGCCGACACCGACGGGGACGCGCTCACGTGCGCGCCATCTTTCGCAGCTGGCCGGGTGTCAGAAAGAACTCGAGGACGCCGGCCGACCGCGGCGGCAACGCCGGCACGGTGATCCCGGCGAGCCCCGCCTTCCGGAACGGCAGCGGCACCAAGCTCGGCGTGCCGACGAGCAACGTCGACGCGAGCTCGCCGAGATCCGGCTGGTGGCCGACGAGGAGGACGCTCCCGCCGGCGTCACGATGATCGCCGAGCACCTCGAGGACGGCTTCGGCGCGACCACCGGGCGCGAGCGCCGGCAATTCGGTCATGTCATCCTCCCGCTCGTAGCCCTCCGCGACGATCTCTGCGGTCTCGCGCGCACGACGCAGCGGGCTCGTGAGAATCGTCCCCACCGGAATGTCGGCGGCGCGCATACCCGCGACCGCTTCACGGAGCTTGCGCTTCCCTTCGCCGGTGAGGCGACGATCTTCATCGTTCTGGCCCCGCTGCGCGTCCTCCGCGATCCCGTGACGCAGGAGCAGGATCAAATGCGGCGACGAGATCTTCATACGCGTCGCTCTGGCAGATCGCCCGCGACGAGGCAACGGATTGACTGGTCCGATGCGACGAGTACTGTCCCGCCATGCCCGCAGACGAGCTTCCGTTCGCCTCGGCGAGCCGGGCTCGCGGTCTGCTGCGAGGCCGCGAGCGAGATCTCGTCGGGAGCACGCTCGGCGCGCGGCGGTCCAACGCCGACGTGTGAGATGCTCGGTCGATTCCGGCGTGGCCGCGGGACACCCATGGAGGGCTGGTGATTCCCGACGACGAGCGCTCGCCTGAGGAGCGCGCGTACTTGAGCGCCGTTCTCGGAACCAGTGAGGTCGCCGCCGAGCTGCTCGCCGACATGGAGCGTGTCGCCGAGGAGCTCGCGCCGGAGCGGTCCGGCGCCCTGGCCGCCGCGATCCACGAACGGTTCGCGACCCGACTCGCCGGCGCCGCCGCCGCGCTCGGTGCCGCTCCCGCGCCGCAGGCCCTCGCCGGCTTCGATGCGATCTATGCGACGGCGTTCGGACATGCCGTCGAATGCGCGACGCTGTTCGCGAGCTTTCCTGCGGCGCCGCCGCCTGAGCGCGTCGCGCAGATCCTGTCGGCCCTCCACCACCACGCGCAGGCGCAAGAGCACTTCTACGTCGTGCGTGAGCTGCTGCCTGCCTTCCGTGACTACTGGTCGCATCCGGCGATCACGAGCACCGCCCTGCCTCTCGCCTCGAACGCGGCTCCGTCTCGCGACACGCCTTCCTTGGGCGCTGGGCGGAGTCCACTCGTGCGCGTGTCGGCGGGCGGTCACCACGGTGGTTTCTCGCTCTACGTTCCGGAGATCTACGACGAGGCGCGCGCCTGGCCCGTCATCGTCGCCCTGCACGGCGGCTCGGGAAACGGCCGCGATTTCTTGTGGTCGTGGCTGCGCGACGCCCGCCGCCGCGGGTACGTGCTGGTTGCGCCGACGGCCGTCGCCTCGACGTGGAGCGCGGTCGAGGAACGTGGCCTGCTCGAGATCCTGGGGTGGATCGCCGCGCGTTACTCGATCGACCGTGACCGCGTGCTGCTGACCGGCCTTTCCGACGGCGGCACGTTCAGTCTCGTCTACGGACTCGCTCACCCGGAGACGTTTCGCGCCCTCGCGCCGTGCTGCGGGGTGTTCCACCCGGTGAGCTTCAGCAACGGCAACCTCACGCGCGCGTCGGGCGTCCCGATCTATCTCGTGCACGGGGCGCGCGACTTCCTTTTCCCGGTCGCGTATGCGCGCATGACCCGCGACCTCCTTACGGAGGCCGGCGCCGATCTCACGTACCGCGAGCTTCCCGAGCTGTCGCACACCTACCCGCGCAGTGAGAACCCCGCGATCCTCGACTGGTTCGAGGCGAAGACTGCGGCCAGCTGACCGGGTCGCGATTCCGGTAGCCGGCCTTCGTCGGCGATGACGTCCCATGCACCTGCCGGCGCCAGGCGCCCGGCCGCGAATCGGACGAGCATCACGTCGCACGCGGTCGCCGCCGCGCTCGTGGTGCTCGCGCTGACGTCCGTCGGATCGCTCGCGGACCCTGGATGGCTCGGTGTCGCCGTATCCGATGCGCCGCCGGAGGTCGGCCCCGCCGCGCGTCTCGGCGTCATCGCGCGTGACAGTCCCGCCGCCGACGCCGGTCTTCGCGACGGCGACCTGGTCCGTGACGCGGACCGACAACCGATCCGGCGTGCGAGTGATCTCGTTCGCGCGGTCCGCCGTCGCCGGCCGGGCGTCACGGTTCGCCTCGCCGTCGAACGCGACGGTGCAGCGCTCACGGTCGAGCCGGCTCTGGTCGCGCGGCCGGCGGGATACCAGCGCCGCTTCGAGTACGAGCGCGACGGCTGGCAGCAGCCGGAGCGGATTCTCGACGCGATGGCGATCACGGCCGGCGGCACCGCTGTCGACCTCGGAGCCGGCGGCGGGTACTTCACCGACCGGCTCGCGGCGCGCGTCGGCCGCGACGGCCTGGTGATCGCGGTCGACATCGATACCGGCGCGCTCCGCGCGCTCGCACGACGCTTTCCACCGGCGCTGTACCCGCAGGTGCGCGTCCGACACGGCACCGTGACGGATCCCGGCCTGCGACCGACGAGCGTCGACGCCGTCCTGCTGGTCGACGCCTACCACGAGCTCGGCGATCCGGCGGCAACGCTGGCGGCGGTGCGACGTGCGCTCCGCCCCGGCGGCCGTCTCGTCATCGTCGATCGACCCGCCGCCGAGTGGCATCCGGAGGCGCACGCGATTCCCGAGAGCCGCGTTCGTGCCGCGGTCGCGGCCGCCGGTTTTCGTCAGATCGAGCGCGCCGATCTGCCGCGCCAGTTCCTGCTCGTCCTCGGAACGACGACGGCGGCGCGCCGCTGCGAATTCCCCGGCGGTGGTGTATGGAGAGCCACACCTCGCCGCGGAAGGGAGCCACCGATGAAGCTTGCAGACGTCGTCGCGATCGTGACCGGAGGAGCATCGGGTCTCGGCGAGGCAACCGTGCGAACGATCGTCGCCGCCGGCGGCCGCGCCGCGATCCTCGACCGGCCGCAGTCCGACGGCGAGAAGCTCGCGAGCGAGCTCGGCGCCGAGCGCGCGCTCTTCGTGCCGGCCGACGTGACGCAGGCCGGCCCCGTCGAGGAAGCGGTCGCGCGGACCGTCGAGACGTTCGGCGGCGTTGCACGTCGCGGTGAACTGCGCCGGCGTCGGCATCGCGCGCCGGACGATCACCAAGGAGGGCCCGATGCGCGCTCGAGCTCTTCAGCAAGGTGATCGAGGTCAACCTGATCGGCACGTTCAACGTGATCCGCCTCGCCGCCGCGGCGATGGCGAAGAACGACCCGAACGACGGACGGCGAGCGCGGCGTGATCATCAACACCGCCTCGATCGCCGCCTTCGACGGCCAGATCGGCCAGGCGGCGTACTCGGCGTCCAAAGGCGGCGTCGTCGGCATGACGCTGCCGATCGCGCGCGACCTCGCGTCGCTCGGCATCCGCGTGGTGACGATCGCGCCCGGCACGTTCGACACGCCGATGCTCGCGCTGCTCCCGCAGGAGCATCGCGACGCGCTCGGCGCCGCGATTCCGTTCCCGTCGCGCCTCGGCCGGCCCGGCGGAGTTCGCCGCGCTCGCGCGCCACATCGTCGAGAACCCGATGCTGAACGGCGAGACGATCCGCCTCGACGGCGCGCTGCGCATGGGCCCGCGCTAAGCGATCGTTCCGGTCGCGGCGGACCGTGTTTGACAATCAGTACCACCTGGAATACCGTTCCATCCGTGCAGTCACCGGCGGATCACCGCGCACGCAAGCTCGACGCGTTCACCGCTCTCTGCCGTCGCGAGGGAATCGCGCTGACGGTACAGCGCCGCACGATCCTCGAGGCGCTCGCCGCGCGCGACGATCATCCGACCGCCGACGACATCTTCGAGGCCGTGCGGAGCCGGATCCCCGGCATCTCCCGCACGACGGTCTATCGCGTCCTGGAGACGCTCGTGCGGCTCGGCGTGGCGCGCAAGGCGAGCCATGCCGGCGCCCAGGTGCGGTTCGATCCCAACACCGACCGCCACCATCACCTCGTGTGCGTGCATTGCGGCAAGGTCGCGGATCTCGACGACCGCGCGCTCGGGGGCGTCCGCATCCCGCACGTCAAGCGCGCCGGCTTCATGGTGGACGACTACTCGATCCAGTTCACCGGCAGCTGCGCGGAGTGCAAGGGCGGCGTGCGGTCGGCGCCGCGAAAAGCCAGGAAGTCATGAACCATGATGCGAGTCGGTCACACCGACACCGCGAAGGCGCCCGACGCCGAGGTGATTTGCGATCAGCGTGGACAGCGTCTACTCCCACGAGGCGTGGGTCGAGCGTGAGGGGGACGGTGTCGTACGCGGCGGCCCGTTCATCAGCGACCCCGAGGGTGTTGTGCAGTACGAGATCCCATCGACATTGAAACTCGCACGCCGGCCGTTCGACGGCAGAGACGCTGCCGGCGCTCGAGGCGTTGCAAACCCGTGAGCGCTGCCCGGCAAATTTCGCGGCCCGGCGCCGAGACGCTCGGCCGGGCAGCATGAGCGGCACGACGAGCGGATCGTCGTGCGAAACGACAGCGGCGGGAACACCGTCGCGAGGGAGACCAGCATGAAAGGCGATTTCGTCACCGACCTGACCGAGATTCGGCGCCGCGCGCGCCAGCACATGGAGCAGGGTGCCGTCACCGAGGCATACAGCGCGAACCGCAACGCCGTCCTGAAGATGCTGAACGAGGCGCTTGCGACCGAGTTGGTATGCGTCCTCCGCTACAAACGGCACTACTTCATGGCGAACGGCATCCACGCGCAGCCGGTCGCCGACGAGTTCCAGGAGCACGCGATGCAAGAGCAAGAGCACGCGGATCAGATCGCCGACCGCATCACGCAGCTTGGCGGCGAGCCCAACTTCAATCCGGAAGGGCTGCTCTCCCGCAGCCACTCGGAGTACGTCGCGGGCACGTCGCTCATCGACATGATCCGTGAGGATCTCGTCGCCGAGCGGATCGCGATCGATTCGTACCGGGAGATGGTTCAATACATCGGCAACGACGACCCGACCACGCGCCGCATGCTCGAGCAGATCCTCGCGGTCGAGGAAGAGCACGCCAACGATCTGGTCGATCTGCTGGCGACGATCGATCCGACGAAAGAAGCGTGACCGCGAAGCGGCGGTCGTCCCGCGTGACACGCGCCCGCGGAGCACACGACCGCCGCTCGACACTCCTCGGAGCTCGGCGGCGGCCGAACGGTCCGGCGCCGCCGTCGCGTCAGAGCTTCAGCTGGCTCGCGAAGCGTCCGCGGTAGGTCGCCTCGCCCTCGGTGCGCTGCAGGACGATCTGACACAGCCGGACGCCGGCGCGGATCGCGAGCGGCCGTCCCGCGACGTTCGACATCTCGAGCACCTGCCGGTTGTCGACGCCGGGCGCGACGAACCCCGACGTCACGTGGATCATGAGGCCGAGTCGGGCGAAGCGGCTCCGACCCTCGAGCCACCCGCCGATGTCCGGCGGCAGCCGGATGCGCTCGCGCGTGATGCCGTGGATCGTCTCACCCGGCTTGAGGACGTAGCGACCGTCGAGCGGCCGCACGGTCGTCACCGTCCGGTAGTCCGCATCCTCGTCGAGCTCGATCACCGGCGGGCCGCCCTCCATGACGCGAATCTCGTCCCCGAGGTGCAGGTCGATCGACGCCGGACCGATTTGCGCCGGATCGAACGGCTCGATGGCGATCCGGCCCGCCGCGATCTCTCGCAGGATGACGTCGTGGGTGAGGATCATCGCGTCCTCGACTGTAGCCGCTCGCGGGCCCCCCTGCGAGGCGGTTATCCGGGGCCGCGGACGGGCCGCCGCCGGCGACCCATACGGCAGGTCGGAGGCAGCACGCGCTCGCGGACGGCGCTCCGGCGGCAGTCAGTGCGCAAAGGCATTACAGAGCACGCGGACGCGCTCCATCGCTCCCCCGAGGATCGAGACCCCGTCGCCGACGAGTAGCGTATCGAAATCGAGCGCCAGCAGCGCGCGCACGCTCTCCCGCAGCTCGGCGGGATCGTCCATCACCTTCTCGCGCAACAGGCTGCACGCACCCGGCGGGTTCCCGATGATCGCGTCGCCGACGATCAGCACGCGGCGCTCTCGCCAGTGCAGCGCCACCTCGCCGGGGGACTTGCCTGGCACGCCGACGATCGTCAGCGGTCCCAGCGGACACCCGCCCTCGAGATCGCCGTCGATCTCGGCGCCCTGCCCCACGGCGTACGGCCGGTCGGCCGGGTGAATCAGCGCGCGGGCGCCGGTCCGCGTTCGGACCGCGTTCGCGGCGCGGACGTGGTTGCGATTGGTGAGCGCGATCACCGCGACGCCCTCACGAGCGAGAGCGGCCAGCACCTCGTCCGAGGCGTCGACGGGGTCGACGCAGATGTTGCCCTTCGGGTGGCGCACCAGGTGCCCGTTGAAATCGTAGCCGTGAGGCTCCGAGAACCGGCTCCAGGTGAGCACGTCGGGAATGATCTCTCGCATCGCCGTCCCTCCTCGCCGACGCGACGCGCGTCGATACCGAGCTTCTAGCCTCCGGCACCGCTGCTGGGGAGCCCGCGGCGCGTGATCGTCGCCGTTCGCTTTGCCACGGCGCCACCCGCGCCGCCACAAGCCGCGAGCCCCATGGTGCCGAGGTGCCGAGGTGCCTAACAAAACTTGACAGAGTCTCTCGTCCGCAGTAGTTCCGTTCGGCAACTCGGGGTCTAAACCTTATGAAATTAGGTGACGTGCCACCCGATCTCGACACCATTGATCGCCGCATCTTGAACCTCCTGCAGGAGAACTGTCGGCTGCCGCTCGCGAAGATCGGCGACCACGTCGGGCTCTCTGCACCGGCCGTGATGGAGCGGGTGAAGAAGCTCGAGGACAGCCGCGTGATCACCGGCTATCGCGCAGTCCTGAACGCCCGGCTCCTCGGCAAGGACATCACCGCCTTCATCGGCGTCTCGATCGGCCACCCGCGCGCGATCGGGCGGTTCGAGCAGGAGATCGAAGCGCTCGACGACGTGCTCGAATGCCACCACGTGACAGGCGGCTACTCGCTGCTCCTCAAGGTCAAGACGACCAACACGACGTCGCTGGAGGAGCTGTTGAGCCGCATCCGGTCGCTCGACGGCGTCGTGCGGACGGAGACGATGATCGTGCTGTCGACGCATACCGAACGGGTGCAGCTCGCGCTCGAGGACGACAGCACACCACCCGCCGCGAAGCGCGGCCGCCGGAACGGCGGCCATACGGAGAAGGCCGCCTCCTAGCTCGCCGGCGGCTCGCAAGGAGAACGATCATGGCACAGGCGCGACTGCCCCGACGTGAAGGCCTCTACGACCCGATGCACGAGCACGACGCGTGCGGCGTCGGCTTCGTCGCCAGCGTCAAAGGCGTCGCCTCGCACACGATCGTCGAGCAGGGCCTGCAGATCCTCCAGAACCTCACGCACCGCGGCGCCTGCGGTTGCGACCCGCTCACCGGCGACGGCGCCGGCATCCTGGTGCAGGTACCCGACGCGTTCCTGCGCCGCGTCTGCGGCGCCGCGGAGATCACGCTTCCGCCGCGCGGCGACTACGGCGTCGGCATCGTCTTCCTCCCGGAGCGCATCGACGAGCGCAACGAGTGCCTCGAGCTCTTCGAGCGCGTCGTGCGCGAGGAGGGCCAGCGCCTCCTCGGCTGGCGCAAGGTGCCGATCGATCCGAGCAAGTGCGGACCCGTCGCGCGGCGCGCGATGCCCGAGATCCGTCAGATCTTCATCGGCCGCGGCCGCAACACGCCCGCGGACGCCCTCGAGCGCAAGCTCTACGTGATCCGCAAGCGCGTCGAGCGCCAGGTCCGCGACTCCGGCCTGCGCGACTCGGAATCGTTCTACGTCCCGAGCCTCTCGTCGCGCACGCTCGTCTACAAGGGCCTGTTGCTGCCGGAGCAGATCCCGCAGTTCTACCACGACCTTCGCGACCCGGCGTTCGCGAGCGCCCTCGCGCTCGTCCATCAGCGCTTCAGCACCAACACCTTCCCGTCGTGGGACCGCGCGCACCCCTACCGCTTCCTCGCGCACAACGGCGAGATCAACACGCTGCGCGGCAACATCAACTGGATGCACGCCCGCGAGTCGATGTTCGCGTCGCCGCTCTTCGGCGACGACATGGAGAAGCTCTTTCCGATCATCGCGCCGGGCGGCAGCGACTCCGCGATGTTCGACAACGCCCTCGAGCTGCTGGTCCACACCGGACGCTCTCTCCCCCACGCGGTCATGATGATGATCCCGGAGGCGTGGCAGAAGCACGAGAGCATGAGCGCGGAGAAGCGCGCCTTCTACCAGTACCACGGCTGCCTGACGGAGGCGTGGGACGGTCCCGCGTCGATCGCCTTCAGCGACGGCACCGTCATCGGCGCCGTCCTCGACCGCAACGGCCTCCGTCCGTCCCGCTACGTCGTCACCCACGACGGGCTCGTCGTGATGGCGTCCGAGGTCGGTGTCCTCGACATCGCGCCGGAGAACGTCCTCGCCAAGGGGCGGCTGCAGCCGGGGCGCATGTTCCTCGTCGACACCGCCGCCGGCCGGATCGTCGACGACGCCGAGCTCAAGGCGCAGATGGCGGCGCGCCAACCGTACCGGGCGTGGCTCGACGCCAACCTGGTTCCGCTCTCGTCGCTTCCGGCTCGTCCGGAGGCGGAGGTGCCGGGATACGACCCCGACACGCTGCTCACCCGCCAGCAGGCGTTCGGCTACACGATCGAGGATCTCCGTATCCTCATGGCGCCGATGGCGTTCAACGGCCAGGAGGCCGTCGGCTCGATGGGCACCGACACGCCGCTCGCGGTGCTCTCCGACAAGCCGCAGCTCCTCTTCAGCTACTTCAAGCAGCTCTTCGCCCAGGTGACGAACCCGCCGATCGACCCGATTCGCGAGGAGCTCGTCATGTCGCTCAAGGCGACGATCGGCTCGGAGCGGAACCTCTTCGAGGAGACCGAGGCGCACTGCCGGCAGCTCGAGCTCGAGGCGCCGGTCATCGGCAACGCCGACCTCGCGAAGATCAAGGCCCTCGACCAGCGCGACGTCCGGACGGTGACGTTGCCGATGCTCTATCGCGTCGACGATGGCGCGGCGGGCCTGGAGAAGGCGGTCGCGACGCTCTGCTGGGAGGCCTCGGCGGCGATCTGGGGCGGTGCGACGATCCTCGTTCTCTCCGACCGCGGCATCGACGAGGAGCACGCCGGCATTCCGAGCCTGCTCGCGACGGCCGCCGTGCACCACCACCTGATCCGCGAAGGCACCCGAACCCGTTGCGGCCTCGTCGTCGAGACCGGTGAGGCGCGCGAGGTGATGCACTTCGCGCTGCTGGTCGGCTACGGCGCCGGCGCGGTGAATCCCTACGTCGCGCTCGAGACCATCACGGACATGGTGCGCGACGGCAGGCTCAAGGATCTCGACGCCGAGGAGGCGGCCGATCACTACCTGAAGGCGGCCAACAAGGGGATCCTCAAGGTCATGACCAAGATGGGGATCTCGACCTTGCAGAGCTATCGCGGCGCCCAGATCTTCGAGGCGATCGGCCTGAACCGTGACATCATCGACCGCTACTTCACCTGGACGGCGTCGCGCATCGAGGGCGTCGGCCTCGAGGCGCTCGCTCACGAGACCGCGACGCGGCACGCGCACGCCTTCAAGGTGGCGCCGGAGCTCGACGGCGATCTCGACCTCGGTGGCCAGTACCAGTGGCGGCGGCGCGGCGAGTTCCACATGTACAACCCGAACTCGATCGCCAAGCTCCAGCACGCGGTGCGCGCCGGGAACTACCGCATGTTCAAGGAGTACTCGGCGCTGGTGAGCGACGAGAGCCGCCAGCACGCGACCTTGCGCGGTCTCCTCAAGTTCCGTCCGTCGCGGCCGATCCCGATCGAGCAGGTCGAGCCCGCGAGCGAGATCGTCAAGCGGTTCAAGACCGGCGCGATGTCCTTCGGCTCGATCTCCCGGGAGGCGCACGAAAACCTCGCGATCGCGATGAACCGCATCGGCGGCAAGTCGAACACCGGCGAGGGCGGCGAGGATCCCGAGCGCTACGCGCCGCTCGCGAACGGCGACTCGAAGCGGAGCGCGATCAAGCAGGTCGCCTCGGGCCGCTTCGGCGTGACGAGCTACTACCTGGTCAACGCCGACGAGCTCCAGATCAAGATGGCGCAAGGCGCGAAGCCCGGCGAGGGCGGGCAGCTCCCCGGCCACAAGGTCGACGCCTTCATCGCCAAGATCCGCTACTCGACGCCCGGCGTCGGCCTGATCTCGCCGCCGCCGCACCACGACATCTACTCGATCGAGGACCTCGCGCAGCTGATCCATGATCTGAAAAACGCCAACAACCGCGCGCGCATCAGCGTCAAGCTCGTCGCCGAGGTCGGCGTCGGCACGGTCGCGGCCGGCGTCTCGAAGGCGAAGGCCGACGTCGTCCTGATCAGCGGTCACGACGGCGGCACCGGCGCGTCGCCGCTCACCTCGATCAAGCACGCCGGCATTCCCTGGGAGCTCGGCCTCGCCGAGACGCAACAGGTCCTGGTGATGAACGACCTGCGCTCGCGGATCCGGGTCGAGACCGACGGCCAGCTGAAGACCGGCCGCGACGTCGCGATCGCCGCGCTGCTCGGCGCCGAGGAGTACGGCTTCGCCTCCGCGGCGCTGGTCGCGTCGGGCTGCATCATGATGCGCGTCTGCCACCTCAACACCTGCCCCGTCGGCATCGCGACGCAGGATCCGGTGCTGCGGAAGAAGTTCGAGGGCAAGCCCGAGCACGTCATCAACTTCATGACGTTCGTCGCCGAGGAGCTGCGCGAGATCATGGCCGAGCTCGGCTTCCGCACGGTGCAGGAGATGGTCGGCCGGGTCGACAAGCTCGAGGCGCGCGAGGCGATCGATCACTGGAAGGCGCGCGGCCTCGACCTCACCGAGATCCTGCACCGTCCCGAGGTGCCCGACACCATCCCGATCCACTGCACCACGACGCAGGACCACGGCCTCGAGCGCGCGCTCGACAACGAGCTCATCGCGCGCTGCCGGCCGGCGCTCGAAGACCGCACGCCGGTCGAGGTCGAGCTGCCGATCCGGAACGTCAATCGCACGGTCGGCACGATGCTCTCGGCCGAGGTGTCACGCCGCCACGGCGCCGACGGTCTGCCACCCGAGACCATCACGCTGCGCTTCGCCGGCTCCGCCGGCCAGAGCTTCGGCGCGTTCCTCGCGCCCGGGATCGCGATCACGCTCGAAGGCGACGCCAACGACTACTTCGCGAAGGGCATCTCCGGCGGGCGGATCGTCATTTATCCGCCGAAGAACGCGAGCTTCGTGCCGGAGGAGAACATCATCGTCGGCAACGTCTCGCTCTACGGCGCGACCGGCGGCGAGGTCTTCTGCCGCGGCCAGGCGGGCGAGCGCTTCGCGGTGCGGAACAGCGGCGTCACCGCGGTCGTCGAAGGCGTCGGCGACCACGGCTGCGAGTACATGACGAAGGGGACCGTGGTGGTGCTCGGCAAGACCGGCCGGAACTTCGCGGCCGGCATGAGCGGCGGCGTTGCCTACGTCTACGACGTCGACGCCTCGTTCGGCGCCGGCTGCTGCAACATGAGCATGGTCGCGCTCGACCCGATGGAAGACACCGACCTCGCGCTAGTGAAGGACCTGATCCAGCGCCATTACGAGTACACCGAGAGCGCCGTCGCCTGGCGCATCCTCTCCGGCTGGAAGGAGAACGCGCGGCGCTTCGTGAAGGTGATGCCGGTCGAGTACCGCAAGGTGCTCGCGGCCGCGCACCTCGACACCGACGAGGCGCGGCTCGCCGCGATCTGATTCGGCGGAACGATGGGGAAGGTCACCGGATTTCTGGAGATTCCTCGCGAGCTGCCGGCACGGCGGCCGATCGAGGAGCGCCTCAAGGACTGGCGCGAGCTCGAGGGCAAGCTCCCCGAGGACAAGCTGCAGGCGCAGGGCGCGCGCTGCATGGATTGCGGCATCCCGTTCTGCCACAAGGGCTGCCCGCTCGGGAACATCATCCCCGACTGGAACGACCTGGTGTACCGCGGCCGCTGGCGCGACGCGATCGACCGCCTGCACGCGACCAACAACTTCCCGGAGTTCACCGGGCGGATCTGTCCGGCGCCGTGCGAGGAGGCCTGCGTCCTCAACATCAACAACGACCCGGTCACGATCAAGCAGATCGAGAAGCAGATCATCGACCACGCGTTCAAAGCGGGATGGATCGTGCCGACGCCGCCCTCGCGCCGCACCGGCAAGCGCGTCGCGGTCGTCGGCTCCGGGCCGGCGGGACTCGCGGCGGCGGCGCAGCTCAACCGCGCCGGGCATCACGTCGAGGTCTTCGAGCGCGCCGATCGCATCGGCGGTCTCCTCATGTACGGCATCCCCGACTTCAAGCTCGAGAAGTGGATCGTCGAGCGCCGCCTCCAGCAGATGCGCGACGAGGGCGTCGTCTTCCGCGTCAATTCCCACGTCGGCGTCGACGTCCCGGTCGCGTACCTGCGCGAGCACTTCGACGCGATCGTCCTCGCCGGCGGCGCGACCTGGGCGCGCGACCTGCCGATCCCCGGCCGCGAGCTCAACGGCATCCACTTCGCGATGGAGTTCCTGCCGCAGCAGAACAAGAAGAGCGCCGGCGACGACGTCCAGAACCAGATCCTCGCGACCGGCAAGAACGTGGTGATCCTCGGCGGCGGCGACACCGGCTCCGATTGCCTCGGCACCTCGAACCGCCAGGGCGCGAAGCAGGTCTATCAGTTCGAGCTGCTGCCGAAGCCGCCCGAGTCGCGGACGGCCGAGGTCGCCCCGTGGCCGTACTGGCCGATGATCCTCCGGAGCTCGAGCTCGCACGAGGAGGGCGTCGTCCGCGACTGGAGCGTCAACACCAAGTACTTCTCCGGCGACGACTCCGGCAACGTCCGCCGGCTTCACGGCGTGCGTCTCGAGTGGAAGACCGGCGACAACGGCCGCCCGCAGATGGTCGAGATCCCCGGCAGCGAGTTCGCGATCGACTGCGACCTGGTGCTGCTCGCGATGGGATTTCTCGGCCCGGAGCGCAACGGCATGATCGAGGAGCTCGGCGTCGAGCTCGATCAACGCGGCAACGTCGCCGTCGGCAAGGACTACCAGGCGTCGGTGCCGGGCGTCTTCGCGTGCGGCGACATGCGCCGCGGTCAATCGCTCGTGGTGTGGGCGATCTGGGAAGGCCGTGAGGCCGCCCGCGGCGTCGACACGTTCCTGATGGGCGAGACCCAGCTACCGTCCAGCCCCGAGCTCTGATACCGACCCGGCGAGAGCATTCAGGTGCGACCGGCGCGGTCCCGTGCGCGGGAGGCGATCGCTCCAGCGTGATGGCCGTCTCGCTCACGCGCCGGCGAGCACGTCCACCTATGAGAGCACTCCCGTCACGCACCGCCCGAGCGTATTCCCCGACGACCGCGGTCGCGCCGCTCGTCGCGGTTGCCTGCGTCGTGGTCTGCGTCGCGCTGACGCCGCGGAGCGCCGGCGCCGGGCCCGCGCCTGCCCGCTGCGGCATGATCGTCGGCGACTCGGTGATGCTCGACCGCGACCTCGAATGCGACCGCACGGGCCTGGTGTTGCGGAACCCACGCTCGATCGTGCAGCTGAACGGCCACACGATCCGATTCACGCGCCGCTGCGACGAGCAGTCGCCCGCCGGCGTCGTCGTCGAGGCGACTGCGCAGGGGGCGGAGATCTTCGGACCGGGCGCGATCCGCGGCTTTGCCACCGGCGTCGCCGTCGACGGCGCGCCGCGGGTGCAGCTGCACGATTTCGCGGTGAGCGAGAACTGCGTCCGCGGGCTCGGCATCGCGCGTGCCGACGGCCTCGAAGCCCGGAATCTCCTCCTGCGGAAGAACGGCACGATCCCGGCCGACCGCGGCAGCGCCGTCGACGTCGAGGACACGGCAACGCTGACGCTCGCGGACAGCACCATCTTCCTGAACGGCGCTGGGACCCGCAGTGCGACCGTCGACCTTCACCGCTGCGACGAGTGCCGGGTCACCGGCAACCGCATCGTCGCGAACCACGGCGCCGGCCTGCGGCTCGACCCCGAGTCGCACACGTGCGAGGTGCAGCGCAACGTGATCCTCGACCACGACGTCGTCGACGTCGTCGACCGCGGCTCCGACAACGCGTTCGCGCTCAACGCCTTCGAGCGCAGCGACGGCGTCTCGCCGCCCGCGCTGTGGCCGCTCCTCGGTCCGTCCTCGGCGCCGATCGCCGGCGTCGCCGGATGCGGCACGATGCACGCGCCGATCCGACCCGGCGAGACGTTGACGCTCACCTGTCCCCAGGACCCCGGCCTGCGCGGGCTGCGGAACAGCGTCGTCAGCTACCGGCTGCTGAACCCGTTCTCGCCGGCGCTGCCGTTCAACGCCGCCTGCGACCCCGCCGACGTCATCGCCGCCACCTCGGGTGGCGGGGGAGCGCTGCGCTGCCGGAACAGCGATCCCATCTGGCAGCTGATCCTCGAGATCACCTGCTGCTTGAACTGAGCGGCGGCTGCCGCCGCGTCCGCTCGCTCGGCGCCGGCCGGCCCCTCACTCCTCGCGGAGCTGCTGCATGAGGTACTGCGTGTCGCCGAGCGTCGCGATCAGGTTCAGCTGGGTCTCGAGCCAGTCGAGGTGCTCCTCCTCGTCGACGAGGATCTTCGCGAGCAGCTCGCGCGTGCCGTTGTCGCCGAGCTCGACGGCGAGCGCGATGCCCTTGTTGAGCCGCGCGATCGCCTCGACCTCGGTGTCGCGATCGAGCCGCAGCTGCTCCGGTACGGATTCACCCACGCTCACCTTGTAGAGTCGCTGGAGATTCGGCAGGCCCTCCAGGTAGAGGATCCGCTCGACGAGCTCGTCGGCGTGCTTCATCTCGCCGATCGACTCCTTGCGGATCTGCTCGTACAGGCGCCGGTATCCCCAGTTCTCGCACATCTTGGCGTGCAGGAAGTACTGGTTCACCGAGGTGAGCTCGCTGCTGAGGACGTCGTTCAGCAGCTCGAGGATCTTCTTGTGCGCTTTCATCGGACCCCTCCTCCTCTCTCACGGCTCCACGCGCGACGCCACGGTGGCGCCCGACGCAGCGGGCATACCACGGCGAGCGGCGGAGCGGGCGATGAGTGTGCGGCGGCCGAACGGCAGGTTCGAGAATCGTGACGAGGATGACGTCAGGCGGGCGCGAGCTCGGGCACGACCGCGCCGGCGAAATCTGCATCGACCTCGGATGCGGCAGCGGCCGCGCGATGCTGGCGCAGGCACTCGCGGATCAGCGGCCGGCAGGCACCGCACCCGGTGCCCGCGCCGCAGCGCCGGCCGACTTCCTTCACCGTGCTCGCGCCGTCGGCGATCGTGGAGCGGATCTCGCGGTCGGACACGTCGGCGCACAAGCAAACGATCATGGCCGGCAGCTCTACCGAATTTGAAAATCATTTTCAATACCGAACATGGCCGCGCCGCCGGAAATCGCAATTTGTTCGATCTCTCGCTGGCTTACCTGCGACGCTCGTCACCGCGGAACCACTCGCCTAGAGGTTGATCGTGCGCTTCGCGACCGCGAGCGCCGCTTCCTTCATCGCCTCGGGCAGCGTCGGATGGGCGTGCACCGAGCGCGCGATGTCCTCGGCGCTGCCGCCGAACTCGATCGCGAGCGCCGCCTCGGCGATCAGGTCCGAGGCCCGCGGCCCGAGCACGTGCACGCCGAGGATGCGGTCGGTCTCGGCATCGGCGATGATCTTGACGCCGCCCTCGGTCTCGCCCATGCACTTCGCGCGGGCGTTCGCCATGAACGGGAAGCTGCCGACCCGGACCTCGCGGCCGCGCTGCGCCGCCTCCTCCTCCGAGAGGCCGACGCTCGCGAGCTCCGGCCAGGTGTAGACGACGTTGGGAACGGCGTCGTAGTTGACGTGGCCCGCCTGCCCCGCCATCAGCTCGACGGCCGCGACGCCCTCCTCCTCCGCCTTGTGCGCGAGCATCGGACCCGCGATCACGTCGCCGATCGCGTACACGCCCGCGACGCTGGTCTCGAAGCGCTCGTCGGTGACGATCCGCCCGCGGTCGTCGAAGGCGACGCCGATCTCGCGGGCGCCGAGACCGTCGGTGAAGGCGCGGCGGCCGACCGCGACCAGGACGACGTCCGCCTCGTGCTGCATCGACGCGTTCTTCGATTCCAGCGTGACGTGCATCGCGCCGTTCGCCGGCGCCGCGGCGGTCGCCGAGGTCTCGAGCCGGAAGACGATGCCCTGCTTCTCGAGCGCGCGCTGGAGCTGGGCGCCCATCTTTCGATCCATCGCCGGCACGATCCGATCCATGAACTCGACGACGGTGACCTCGGAGCCGAGACGGCGCCACACCGAGCCGAGCTCGAGGCCGACCGCGCCCGCGCCGATCACCAGGAGACGCTTCGGCACTTCACCCAGAGTGAGCGCCTCGGTCGAGCTCACGATGCGCCTGCCGTCGAAGGGCAGGTTCGGCAGCGGCGTCGCCTCGCTGCCGGTCACGAGCAGAACCCGCTCGGCGTCGACGCTGCGCTCGGCGCTGCCGTTGCGCACGATCAGACGGCGGCCGCTCACGAGCGTCGCGCGACCGGCGATCCACTCGACCTTGTTCTTCTTGAAGAGACCGGCGATGCCCTGGGTGAGGGTCTTCACGACGCGGGCCTTGCGCGCCATCATCGCCGCGAGATCGAGCTCGACGCCCGCGACCTTGATGCCGTGGGGTCCGAGACCGGCCGTGACCTGGTGGTAGAGCTCGCTCGAGTCGAGGAGCGCCTTGCTCGGAATGCAGCCGACGTTGAGGCAGGTCCCGCCGAGCGTCGGATCCTTCTCGACGCAGCCGACTCGCATCCCGAGCTGGGCGGCGCGAATCGCCGACGTGTAGCCGCCGGGTCCCGAGCCGATGACGACGAGATCGAAGCGGTCCGCGGCCATCAGAGGTCGAGCAGCAAGCGCGCCGGGTTCTCGAGGCGCTCCTTCACGCGCACGAGAAACGTGACGGCCTGCTCGCCGTCGACGAGCCGGTGATCGTAGGAGAGCGCGACGTACATCATCGGGCGGACGACGATCTCGTCGCCGACGACGACCGGGCGCTTCTCGATCTTGTGCATGCCGAGAATCCCGCTCTGCGGCGGGTTCAGGATCGGCGTCGACAGCAACGAGCCGTAGACGCCGCCGTTCGAGATCGTGAAGGTGCCGCCGGCGAGATCGTCGATCGCCAGCTTGCCGTCGCGCGCCAGCGCCGCGAGCCGCGCGATCTCGCGCTCGAGCTCGGCGAAGGACATGCGGTCGGCGTCGTGCACGACCGGGACGACGAGGCCGCGCTCGGTCCCGACGGCGACGCCGAGGTGGACGAAGTGCTTGTAGACGACGTCGTCACCGCGGATCTCGGCGTTCACCGCCGGGATCTCCTGCAGCGCCGCGATCGAGGCGCGCGCGAAGAACGACATGAATCCGAGCGCGACGCCGTGCCGCTTCTGGAAGCGCTCCTTGTGCTCGCTCCGGAGCGCCATCACCGCCGTCATGTCGATCTCGTTGAAGGTCGTGAGTATCGCCGCCGTCTGCTGCGCCTGGACCAGACGCTCGGCGATGCGCTTGCGGAGCCGGCTCATCGGCACGATCTCCTCGCCGGCCCGTGCGGCGACCGCGCCCGGGGCCGGCGGACGTGCGATGGTCGAAGGCGACGCGCCGCGCGGGCGTGACGGCGCCGACGCGGCCGGACCGCCGCCGGGGCGCTCTGCGCTCTCGACCGTCGCGACCGCGGCAGGCGACGCCGACCGTTCCGGCGACGGCGCCCGCGCGGACGCGCGGCGCTCGAGCCGGGTGTGCTCGACGTGCGCCAGCACGTCCTCCTTGGTGAGCCTGCCGCCCTTCCCCGACGCGGGAATCGTCGCCGGGTCGAGGTCGTGCTCCTCGATGAGATGGCGAACCGCGGGGCTCAGCGGTCCGACGGCACGACCACGCGCCGCACCGCTGGCGGGCTCGGGCGATTTCCGCGGCTCGCGCTCCGCCGGCGCGCCCGCGGCCACCGCGTCGCTCGACGTGGCCGTGGCGCGCTCGCGATCGACGTTCTCACCCGGCACGTCCGCCGCGCCCACCGGCGCCGCAACCGCGGCTTCGTCCTTCGAGCGCACCGGCGGCGCGCCGGCGGGCGGGGTCGCAGTCGCGGCCTGCGGCCGCGTACCTCCGGCGTCGCGGGCGGCGCCGTCCTCGATGCGCGCGACGACGTCGCCCACGGAGACGGTCGCGCCTTCGGGCTTCAGGATGCGGAGCGTGCCGGCGTATTCCGCCGGGATCTCCATGCTCGCCTTGTCGGTCTCGAGCTCGAGCAGGACGTCGTCGGCTTCGACGGCGTCACCGTCGCGCTTCGCCCAGCGGACGATCGTGCCCTCGGTCACCGACTCGCCGAGCGTTGGGATCCGCACCTCGAACGCCATGCCCTCTCCTCGGAGCGACGACGTGACTACGTCGTCGCTCGCAACGTGAACGCCATGATCACCCACACGGTTCGCGCGTCCATTTCGCGTGCATGCTTCGCACGGTTCGCGATGCGCGACGGGCCCGCGAGCATGACTACCGCGCGAACGCGCGGTTCACGAGATCGGCTTCCTCGGCCTGATGAATCTTGTATGAGCCGGTCGCCGGACTCGCGGCCGCCGGACGTCCGACGTAGGCGAGGGTCCGATCGGCGGACAGCACCCGGCGAAGCGGGTGGTAGATGAAGTGCCACGCGCCCATGTTCCACGGCTCTTCCTGCACCCAATACACTTGCCGCGCGTTCGGATAGCTCGCCAGCACCGCCTCGAGCTCGCGGCGCGGGAAGGGATAGAGCTGCTCGACCCGGACGATCGCCGTCGGAATCGATCGCGCGCTCGCCGCGCGCGGCGAGGAGCGCGTAGTACACCTTGCCGCTGCACAGGAGCACGCGCGTCACCCGCGCCGGGTCGAGCGTGACGCCCGCCTCCGGCGCGCCGCGACGCGCGCCGTCGTCGATGACCGTGTGAAACGCGCCGTCGTGTCAGCTCGTGCGGCGACGAGACCGCGAGCTTGTGCCGCAGCAGGCTCTTCGGGCTCATGACGACGAGCGGCTTGCGGAAGCTGCGCAGCATCTGCCGTCGCAAGGCGTGGAAGTACTGCGCCGGCGTCGTGAAGTTGCAGACCTGGATGTTGTCCTGGGCGCAGAGCTGGAGGTAGCGCTCGAGGCGCGCGCTCGAGTGCTCGGGCCCCTGCCCCTCGTAGCCGTGCGGCAGCAGCATCACGAGACCGCTCATGCGCTGCCATTTCGATTCCGAGCTCGCGATGAACTGGTCGATGACGACCTGCGCGCCGTTGGCGAAGTCGCCGAACTGCGCCTCCCAGATCACCAGCCGGTGCGGGTCGGCCATGCTCATGCCGAACTCGAAGCCGAGCACGGCGTTCTCCGACAGCATGCTGTCGAGCACCAGGAACTGCGCTTGGCCGTCCCGCACGTGGTCGAGCGGCACCCACTGCGCGCCGGTCTCGACGTCGTGCAGGACGGCGTGCCGGTGGCTGAACGTGCCGCGTCCGGTGTCCTGGCCGGTCAGGCGGACGGGGATCCCTTGCAGCACCAGTGAGCCGATCGCGAGCGCCTCGGCGCAGCCCCAGTCGACCGCGCCGCCGGGCCTCACCATCGCGGCGCGGGCCTCCATCAAGCGCATGACCTTGGGATGCGGCGTGAAGCCCGTCGGGACGCGCGTGATCGCCGCCGCGACCTCGTCGAGCGTCGTTTGCGAGACCGCGGTGTCGGCGCTCCAGTCCTCGCCGGCGCGGGTCAGCCCTTTCCACAAGCCGCCGAAGGCGAAGACCGGCTGGCGCGGCAGGAAATCGCGCGCGTACGTGAGCGCGTCGTCGAGCAGCTCGCGGAACTCCTTCGTCCGCCGTGCGGTCTCCTCCGCGGCGATCACGCCGCCGCCGGCGAGCCCGTCGCGGTAGAGGCTGAGCGGCGTCGGGTGCCGCGCGATCGTGCGGTACATCACCGGCTGCGTGAACGTGGGGTCGTCGAGCTCGTTGTGGCCGTGCCGGCGGTAGCAGACGAGATCGATGATGACGTCCTTCTTGAACTGCTGCCGGAACGCGATCGCCAGGCGCGCCGCCTGGACCGCGGCCTCGGGGTCGTCGCCGTTGACGTGGAAGACCGGCGCCTGAATGACCTTGGCGCCGTCGCTGGGATACGGAGTGAAGCGGTACGCCTCCGGCGACGTCGTGAAGCCGATCTGGTTGTTGACGATGATGTGCATCGTGCCGCCGGTCCGGTACCCCTCGAGCTCGGCGAGCCACAGCGTCTCCGAGACGACGCCCTGGCCGGTGAACGCCGCGTCGCCGTGAATCAGCACCGGCACCACGCTGGCTGCGCGCGGTGTCACCGAGATGATTCTGCTTGGCGCGCACGATTCCCTCGATCACCGGATCGACCGCCTCGAGGTGGCTCGGGTTGGCGGCGAGCGAGAGGTGGACCTTGCGCCCGGAACGCGTCAGATGATCGTGCGAGTAGCCGAGGTGGTACTTGACGTCGCCGTCGCCCATCGCCTCCTTGCCGAGAAAGCTGCCCTCGAACTCGGCGAGGATCATCTCGTACGGCTTGCGCAGGACGTTCGCGAGGACGTTCAGCCGCCCGCGATGCGGCATGCCGATCACCATCTCCTCGACGCCGAGCGCGCCGCCCTCCTCGACCAGCGCGGCCAGCATCGGGATGAGGGCGTCGGCGCCTTCGAGCGAGAAGCGCTTGGCCGTCGGGTAGCGGAGCTGGAGGAACTGCTCGAATCCCTCGGCGACGACGATCTGGTCGAGCACCCAGGACCGCTCCTCGGCCGTCAGGTTCGGATGATTCGAGGTCGGCTCCATGCGCTCCTGCAGCCAGACACGCTGCTCCCGCTCCTGAAGCTGCATGTACTCGACGCCGAGCGTGCGGCAATAGGTCTCGCGCAAGCGCGCGATCAGCTCGTGCAAGCGTCGCGGTCGCGCAGCCGCGAAAGCTGCTGCACTCGACGACGCGATCGAGGTCGGCGGGCGCGAAGCCGAACTCCGACGGCTCGAGCAGCGGATGTCCGGCGGGCGTGTCGCGCGAGCGGATTCAAGTGCGCGACGAGGTGCCCGAGCTCGCGATACGAGTGCACCAGGTCGAAGACGCCGAGGACCGGCTGCACGTCGACGGCGGGCGGCACCGCCGCCGCAGCCGCCGCGGCGCCGTTGCGAACGTCGGTCGCACGCGCTTGCAAGGCCTCGCCCGCCTCGGCGGCGGCCGCCGCCGGCCGGGAGCCGTTGCCGTCGATCGCGAAGTCGAATCCGGCGAAGAAGAGCGCCCAGCGTTCGTCGACGGACGCGGGATCGGCGAGATAGCGCCGATACTGCTCGTCGACGTACTCCGCGTTCGCGAGACTGACGCGCTCCAGGGTGTTCATCGTCCGTTCGTTTTAGCGTCTCGCCGCCGAAGTCGCTACCCGCGCGCGGCGGGTTCGTCCCTCGCCGCCGCATCTGCTACAGTCCGTTCCGCATGTCCGACCTGCCGCGGCCACACGCGACCACGATCGGCGCCGACGTGCTCGGTATCGTCCTCGCCGGCGGCGAAGGACGGCGGCTCTACCCGCTCACCCGCGATCGCGCCAAGCCGGCGGTGCCGTTCGGCGGACGGTATCGCATCGTCGATTTCGTGCTCTCGAATTTCGTCAACTCCGGGATCTTCAAGATCAGCGTCCTCACGCAGTACAAGTCGGGGTCGTTGATGCAGCACTTGGCGCGTGGCTGGCAGCTCGCGCCCCAGATGGGCCACTACGTCGCCGCGGTGCCGGCGACGCAGAACGTCGGACCGACGTGGTTCCGCGGCAGCGCCGACGCCGTCTTTCAGAACCTCGACGTGCTCGCGAACGAGCGCCCGCACACCGTCTGCGTCTTCGGCGCCGATCACATCTACCAGATGGACGTCCGCCAGATGCTCGCGTTCCATTACGCGCGCCAGGCAGACGTCACGGTGGCGGCGATCCCAATCCGCGCGAACGAGTCGGACCGCTACGGCATCGTCGACACCGACGCCGACGGCCGCGTCACCGGCTTCCGCGAGAAGCCGCCAGTCGCGCCGGACGCCGCCGGCACCCTGCTCGCATCGATGGGTCTCTACATCTTCGGTTGCGACGTCCTGGTCCGAGCGGTGACCGAGGACGCCGAGCGTGTGGAGTCGAATCACGATTTCGGCAGGGACGTGCTGCCGCGGATGGTCGAGCGGCAGCGGACGTTCGCCTACGACTTCACCAAGAACGCGGTTCCGAACATGGCCGAGGAGCAGCGCGGTTATTGGCGTGACGTCGGTACGCTCGACGCGTACTGGCAGGCGTCGATCGACCTCGTCTCGGTGGCGCCGATCTTCAACCTCTACAACCCGGCGTGGCCGATCCTCTCGGCGTACTACCCGAATCCGCCGGCGAAGTTCGTGTTCTCCGATCCCGAGCACAACCGCATCGGCGTCGCGACCGACTCGATGGTGTCCGAGGGGTGCATCGTGAGCGGCGGGCACGTCGACCGCTCGATCCTCGGGCCGCGGGTGCGCGTCAACAGCTACTCGCTGGTGAGCGAATCGATCCTGTTCGACGGCGTCGAGATCGGACGGCACGCGCGCGTGAAGCGGGCGATCATCGACAAGGGCGTCGTCGTCCCCTCCGGCGTCGTGATCGGCTACGACCCCGAGGAGGATCGCCGGCGGTTCACCGTGAGCGAGGGCGGGGTCGTCGCGATCCCCAAGGGCATGGATCTCACGCCGTTCGCCCCGCACCCGCGCGACGTCTCGTCGTAGCGCGCCGGACGCGCCATCATCATGCGAAGGCGTACGGCATGCTGGCGCGTCGCGCCTGGCGGCGGACCGCAAGTTGCGCGTTGACAGGGCGAACCGGTCCTTCGTAGACTTTCCGCTGGTCCCCCTCATGCGACGCCTCTCAGCCTGCGCGGCGGCGCTCGCGCTCCTCGCGTCCGTTTCCGTCTCCTCGGCGACGACGCTCCTCTCGCTCGATCTGGATGCCCTGACGACCGCGGCGGATCGGATCTTCGTCGGTCGCGTCGTCTCGGCGACGAACGGACGCGACGCCGACGGCTTCGCCGCGACGTGGACGACGTTCGCCGTCGACGAGGCGCTCAAGGGAACGCTCCCCCCGCATCACGATCAAGCAGCTCGGCGCCGGCGCCGACACGCTGAACGGCGCCGTCTTCCGGGTTCCGGGCCTGCCGAGCTATCGCGTCGGCGAGCGCGTGCTGCTGTTCCTGAACCCCGACAGCCCCGCAGGCTTCACGAGTCCGGTCGGCCTCGCCGAGGGCTGCTTCCGGATCGCGGGAAGCGGCACCGGCGCGGTCGCGCGCAACGACGTCGGCAACGTCAACCTCCGCGGCGGCGCGGCGCAGGCGGCGGCGGCGCGCACGGCGGGGTCGGCACCCGCGGACGGACCGGGAGCGAGCACCGGCCCGCGGCGCATGACGCCCGGCCCGATCCCACTCGACGAGCTCGTCGGACGCATTCACGCGCTCGCGGCGGCGCCGGCGCGGTGATCGTCGCGCCCGGCGCCCATCCGCGTCGCGGACGCTGGGCGCTCGTCGCCTTGGTCGCCGCGCTCACCATGCCCGGCGCCGCACGGGCCGCCGGGCCGCTCTTCGTGAACGGCGCCGGCGCGCCGCTCGTCTGGGATGCCGCACCGATTCCGTGGAACCCGGACCTCGGCGGCCTCGGCGCGTTCGACAACGTCACCGCGGTGCAGCTCGTCGACGCGAGCTTCGGCGTCTGGGCGGCGGTGCCGACGGCGGCCGTGACGTTCGTCGACGCCGGACCGCTCCCGGTCGACGTCACCGCGTCGAACGCGCGCAGCTTCATCGGTGTCTGCGGCGACGGCTTGAGCCCGATCGTCTTCGACGCCGACGGCTCGGTCACCGACTCCCTGCTCGGCATCGGCGCGTCGAACTCGATCCTCGGGTTCGCCGGGCCGGAATGCGGCACGTTCACCCCGCCGCGCATCACCGAGGCGTCCGCGGTCCTGAACGGGAAGTTCATCGACGGCATCGTCAACGCCGGCAATCCCGAAATCTCGCTCACCGACTTCACCGCGGTCTTCGTCCACGAGTTCGGCCACTACGTGAACCTCGATCACAGCCAGGTGAACCTTCTCGAGGCGTTCGACGGCAGCGCGGAGGATGACGCCGCCGTCGCGACCATGTTTCCGATCCTGGTGAACGGCGCCGAGGAGCTGACCCTCGAGCGCGACGACGAGGTGTCGCTTTCGATGCTCTACCCGGCGCCGGGGCTGGCGTCGTTGGCGCGCATCACCGGGCAGGTGCTCGAGAGCGACGGCGTCACGCCGTTTCAGGGCGCGTACGTGATCGCGCGGAACGTCGCCGATCCGCGGCGGGACGCGGTCGGCTGCGCGTCCGGATCGCGCTACTTCCCCGGCGCGCTCGGCGGGCCGCCGGACGCGAGCCTGCGCGGAGCGTACGAGCTCGCCGGGTTGACCGTCGACGCCGAGTACACCGTCGAGGTCGAGGCGATCTACCAGGGCTTCACCGGCGGCTCGAGCGTCGGGCCGTTCGACGTTCCGCGCGAGCTGCCCGGTCCGCCGGAGTTCTGGAGCGGCGCCAACGAGGCGGCGAGCGATCCGCCCGACGATCCCGCCGCACCGGGCGCGCGCGTGCCGACGTCGGCCGGCGTGACGGTCTCGGGAATCGACATCGTCCTCAACACCGACGCGCCGCCGCCGAACGACGACTGCGACGCCGCCGCAACGATCGCGGCGTTTCCGTTCGCCGCGACGCTCGCGACGGGCGCGACGACGGCGTCGGCCGGCGATCCCTCGCAGGCCTGTACGCGAGGCGGCGCAGCGCAGAACGGACGCAGCGTCTGGTATCGGCTCGTCGCGCCCGCGGACGGCACGGTCTCGCTGTCGACGGCGGGCAGCACCTACGACACCGTCCTCTCCGCCTACATCGGAGCCTGCGGCGGTCTCGCCGCCGTCGCCTGCAACGACGACGCCGCCGGCGACGTCAGATCCGCGACGACCTTCCCGGTGTCCGCGGGGACGCAGTACCTCGTGGAAGTGACGGCCGAAGGAACGTCGAGCGGCGGCACGCTCGCGCTCGCCGCGAGCTTCGATCCGCTCGGCCGCGGCACCTGCGAGGCAGTCGCTCCCGGAACGTGCATCGCCGGCGGCGGCGGCCGCGCCACCGACTGCGCGGCGGAGTTCCTCCTCGAGCCGCCGCCGCCGTCGTCGCGGCGCAACGTGCTGGTCTCGCGCCACACCTGTACCGACGGCGATCCCCGTTGCGACTTCGACGGCGTCGCCAACGGCCGCTGCAGCTTTCACGTCGGCGTGTGCCTGAACAACCACGATCCGCGTCCGGCGGCGCGCCGCTGCGTGCCGAGCGGCATCGTGGCCTTCGAGGTGTCGGCGCCGCGTCTGCACCGCGCGCGCGACGCGGTCGACGTGCAGAACGCGACCAGCCTTCTCGCGCTGGTTGCCGACCTCGCCGCCCCGTCGGCGGTCGTGAACGGAAACAGCGTCGAGATCCTCCCCGCGTTCGAGGCTCCGGACCGCTGCTCGGCGTTTCAGACCTTCACGGTCCCGCGCGGCTCCCGCACGTTCCGGACGCGGGTGCGGACGGCGAGCGGCAGGAGAGACGTCGACACGCTCCGCCTGCGCTGCACGCGCTGAGGGCGTTGCGTGTCGGCGCCGGACGGACGGATGGGTCGGCACTACACGGGCGCAGCGCGGCGGCGTCGGCCGAGGCGCGCGGCCGCGATCGTCTGGCGTCGCTTGTTCGCGGCGGATCGGCTGTTGTAGCTTCCGCTCGGAACGCCGCGCGCAGTATGGAGGATTTCCCGTGCCCTATGCCGAGCATCGCCTGATCCACGACGCCGACTCGCATCTCGTCGAAACGCCGGACTGGCTCTACCCCTACGCCGAAGAGGCGGTGCGTACGCGAATGCGGCCGCTCTACGTGAGCACGGTGAAGCCCGGCGAGGAGCACGCGATCGACGAGATGCGACGGCGGCGGCTCGATCCCGACGACCGCGAGCGCGCCGAACGCGAGATCATGCTGCGCAAGAACTGGGCGGCGATGGGCTCGTTCATCAAGGAAGACCGGCCACGCGCGCTCGACCTGCTCGGCTTCGCGAGCCAGCTCGTCTTCAACACCTTCGCCACCGCCTACCTGCTCGACGCGGAGCACGGCGACGACGTCGCGTTCGCCTACGGCCTGGCGCACGCCCACAACCGCGCGATCGTCGACTTCTGCTCGCAAGACCGCCGCCTGCTCGCCGTCGGCTACGTGCCGATCGCGGACTTCGAGCGTGCCGCAAAGGCGGCGCGCGCGGCGCTCGCGCTCGGCTGCAAGGCGTTGATGATCCCGTCGGCGTGTCCGCGCACGCACTCGCCGAGCCATCTCGGCCTGTTCCCGGTGTGGGCGATGGCGCAGGAAGCGGGGATCCCGATCGTCCTCCACGTCGGCGGCGGCGGCCGCCTGCTCGCGCCCGCCTATTTCGAGAACGGCTTGCCGCCGGTGCCGGATTTCCACGGCGGCGCCGAGAATTTCCGCTCGGTCGATTACATGGCGATCCCGTACCCGCCGATGCAGACGCTCGCGACCATGATCATCGACGGCGTTCTCGATCGCTTTCCGCGCCTCAAGATCGGCGTGATCGAGCAAGGCGCGGTGTGGGTGCCCGGCTGGATGCGGCAGCTCGACTCGGCGCAGGACGCGTTCGCGAAGAACGAGGAGCGCCTGCGGCGCCTCGCGCTCCGGCCGAGCGAGTACGTGCGGCGGCAGATCCGCGTCACGCCCTACCCCGCCGAGCCCGTCGGATGGATCATCGCGAACGCCGGCGAGGAGGTGTGCCTCTTCTCGTCGGACTATCCGCACGTCGAGGGCGGTCGGAACCCGATCAAGCGCTTCGAGGACGGCATGAACGGCACCCCGGAGCAGGCGAAGCAGCGCTTCTACGCCGACAACTTCGCCGATCTGATGGGAGCGGCGCTGCCGTGAGCGCGGCCACCGTCGACCGCGATTCGCGGCACCGGGCCGCCGCCGTCCCGAGCGACGACGCCGAGCTATCCGCGCTCGACGCGACGGCGCAGGCGGCGCTCGTCCGCAACCGCGCCGTCACGCCGCTCGAGCTCGTGGACGCGGCGATCGCCCGCATCGAGCGCCTGAACCCGACGCTGAACGCGGTCATCATCCCGACGTTCGACAAGGCGCGGGCATGCGCCCGCGCACGCGATCTTCCCGATGGTCCCTTTCGCGGCGTGCCATTCCTCGTGAAGGACCTGATCTGCGAGACCGCGGGCGATCCGTTCCACGCCGGCATGGCGCTCCTGCGCCGGCGCGCGTGGGTCGCGACCGCCGACAGCCACGTCGCCGCGAAGCTCCGGGCGGCGGGCTTCGTCTTCGTCGGACGGACGAACGTCCCCGAGCTCGGACCGATCCCGACCACGGAGCCCGAGGCCTACGGGCCGACGCGCAATCCGTGGGACACCACGCGCTCCGCCGGTGGATCGAGCGGCGGCTCGGCGGCGGCGGTCGCCGCCGGCCTCGTGCCCGCGGCGCACGGCAACGACGGCGGCGGCTCGATCCGGATTCCGGCGAGCGAGTGCGGCCTCTTCGGCGTGAAGCCGTCGCGCGGACGGGTGTCGCTCGGGCCCGGCCACGGCGACGTCTGGGACGGGCTCGTCGTCGAGCACGCGCTGACGCGCTCGGTGCGTGACAGCGCGGCGATCCTCGACGCGATCGCCGGCTACATGCCGGGCGATCCCTACGTGGCGCCGGCGCCGGCGCGTCCATTTCTCGAGGACGTCGGCGCCGACCCCGGCGCGCTCCGCATCGGCGTCCTGAGGGTGTCGCCTGGCGGCGTGGTGCACGTCGACCCACGATGCGTCGCCGCGGCCGACGACGCCGCGAAGCTGCTCGCGAGCCTCGGGCACGACGTCGAGCGCGCGCACCCCGCGGCGATGGACGATCCGGAATTCATGCGCTGGCTCGGCCTGATGGTCGCGAGCTCGACGGCGTGGGACCTCGAGGATTGGGGACGCAAGCTCGGCGCGGCGATCACCGCCGACGACGTCGAGCGCACGACCTGGGCTCTCGCCGAGCTCGGCCGCGCGCTCCGCGCCGTCGACTACCTCGAGATGGTCGCCTGGATGCAAGCCTATACGCGCCGCATGGCGCGGTGGTGGACGGATGGCTTCGACCTCCTCCTGACGCCGACGCTCGCGGAGCCGCCGCCGTCGCTCGGAGAGTTCGTGCCTCCGCCGGGAGACCCGCTGCACGCGATGGCGCGCGCGACGCCGCTCGTCATCTTCACGGCGCCGTTCAACGTCACCGGACAGCCCGCCGTCTCCGTGCCGCTGTCCTGGAGCGCGAGCGGCCTGCCGATCGGCGTGCAGCTCGTCGCCGCCTACGGGCGGGAAGACGTGCTCTTCCGCGTCGGCGCGCAGCTCGAGGCGGCGCGTCCGTGGGCCGCGCGGCGGCCGGCGGTGTTCGCATGAGCCCTTCGCAGCGGCGCCGGCGACGGCACCACGAACCGGTCGCGGGATCTCGATCCCGTCCGAGCGGGGAGCACGCGCGCGGCGGCGCGGGCCGGCTCCGTGATCCGCGCACGGCGGCGCGTGGAGGGCGCTGATGCTGCGCAGCGAGACCAGGATCCTCACCACTCACGCGGGAAGCCTGCCGCGCTCGCCGGCTCTCGTCGAGCTCCTGGTGCGGAAGAGCCGCCGCGAGCCGGTCGACGCGGCGACCTTCGACGACGAGGTCGGCCGCTCGATGGAGCGCGTGATCGCGGGCCAGCTGCGCGCCGGCATCGACGTCGGCAACGACGGCGAGCAGCCGCGCGAGAGCTTCTTCACGTACGTGCAGCACGCGATGAGCGGCTTCGGCGGCGAGAGCCAGCGCGCCGTGATGAAGGACATCGTCCACTACCAGAGCTTCCTGCAGCTGAAGCTGCCGGAGTTCTCGCGGCGCATGGTGAACCTGCTCGCCGCGCCGCGTGCGATCGCTCCGATCCGCTACGTCGATCGCGCACCGCTCGAGAGCGAATGCCGCCGCTATCGCGAGCTGCTCGCGCGCATGCCGACGGGCTTCGCGGAGTCGTTCATGACCGCCGCCTCACCCGGGATCGTCGCCGCGGCGATGACCAACGATTACTATCCCGGCCACGCCGAGTACGTCGCCGCGCTCGCCGACGCGCTCCGGGAGGAGTACCGCTACATCGTCGACCAAGGCTTCGTCCTCCAGATCGACTGCCCCGATCTCGCGATGGAGCGACACACCTCGTTCGCCGACCGTCCGCTCGACGAGTTCCTCGCCTTCGTCGACGTCAACGTCGCCGCGATCAACCGCGCGCTCGCCGGGATCGCGCGGGACCGCGTACGGTTGCACGTCTGCTGGGGCAACTACGAGGGGCCGCACACCTTCGACGTGCCGCTCGACGACATCCTGCCGCGGCTCTACCAGGCGCACGTCGGCGCGCTGGTGATCTCGCTCGCGAACCCGCGGCACGCGCACGAGCACCGGGTATTCGTGCGCCATCCGCCGCCCGCCGGGCTCGCGATCGTCGCCGGCGTCATCGACACCACGACGAACTACGTCGAGCACCCGGAGGTGGTCGCCGACCGCATCGTCCGGATCGTCGAGACCGTCGGCGACGCGCGGCGGGTGCTCGCGGGCACCGATTGCGGCTTCGACACCGCCGCGGGCCTCGGCGAGGTGGCCGAAGAGATCGTCTGGGAGAAGCTCGCGGCGCTTCGTACCGGCGCCGCGCTCGCGTCGGCGCGGCTCTTCGGCGCGGCCTAGACGACCGCGCCGACGCCGCCCGCTACGACAGCGTGAGCCCCTCTCTGGAGCCTTCGCCGCTCACCAGCGGAAGCGGCGGCGGCTCGTAGCCGATCAGGTACTCGAACTGCTCGCGAAACTCCTGGAGCGTCATCCCCGCGGTGGCAGCGAACTTCGCGAGCTCGTGGGGATCCTCGAAGTCGTCGCGCCGGAGCCGGATCATGTAGCGGCGCGCGATCGCGTAGCGCGCGGAGTGGATGTCGACGAGCCGGAGCTTGGCGCGGCCGGTCACCGAGTCCAGCATCCGCTCGAACGGCACCGGAACGAACTGGCCGCCCTGCATCGAGACCATGACGGCGTTGCCGCCGTCGAGCAGGTACTTCGCCGCGCAGTACCCGAGGTCGCGCGTGTACTCCATGTCGTAGGGAATCGGATCGGCGCAGCGGAGCTCGTAGCCGATGTTCTTGGCGACGATCGGGTTGATCGCGATGCCGAGCTGCTTGAGCCGATCGTGCACCGCGCGCTTCAGGATCTCGCCGATCTCGACGTCCGCGATGCGGACGTTGCCGTGCGAGTCGTGATCGACGTCGTGCAGCTGCGTCAGGTCTTGAGGATCGATCCCGAGGACGACGCCTTCGGCGATGACCGCGACGCCGTCCCGCCGGCCGTAGCTGAGCCGCTTGATGATCGCGCCGACCAAGGTGTCGACGAGCGCCCGAAAGCGCACCGGCTGATCGCCGAACTCCTCGGGAATCAAGGTCAGCGTCGCGCCGGCGGCCTTGCCGATCCCGAGGGCGAGGTGTCCCGCCTTCCGTCCCATCGAGATCACGAAGTACCAGCGCGAGGTGGTGTGCGCGTCGACCATCAGGTTCTTGACGATCTCGACACCGAGGTGGCGCGCGGTCTGGTACCCGAAGGTGTCGACGTGCGACGGCAGATCGAGATCGTTGTCGATCGTCTTCGGTACGTGCGCGACGTGGATCCGGCCGGCGGACTTCTCCTCGAGCTTGAGCGCGGAAAACGCGGTGTCGTCGCCGCCGATCGTGATCAGCTGCGCGACGTTGAGCCGCAGGAGCGAGATTACCGTGTTCTCGAGATGCTGCGGATCGCGAGTGGGATTCGCTCGCGAGATCCCGATGAACGAGCCGCCGCGGAAATGAATCCGGCTGACGCTCTCGATCGAGAGCGGCTGCACGTGCTCGACGTTCGCCTGCATGATCCACTGGAAGCCGTCGTGGATGCCGAGCACCTCGACGCCTTCGAGCGCGCAGCGAATCGTCGCGGCGCCGATGACGCTGTTGATTCCGGGTGCTGGACCGCCTCCGACGAGAATCGCGAGCTTCTTCCGCTGGCTCATGCTGGACCCGCGCTAACGTACCGGATGCGGACACTCGGTGAAAGCGGTCTTCGCGCAACGCCCGCGCGGAGGCTCCGCGCCGGCGCGCCGGACGCACCGCGCGCCGACCGAGCACCACGCGCCGCAAGCTCGCGCCACGTACGACCGGTGAGGCGCGCGCGGCGCGCCGAAGCGCGACGCTTGTGAAGCGCGACGCTTGTAAGGAAGGGACCGCGACGCGGAAAAAGGTACACCCTGCACGACGCTCGCGCGTCCGCCGAGCGGCGGCGCGACGCCACACCCAGGCGCCGCCCGAGGGTTTCCGCGGTGGTCGCGGGCGATGCGGGCGGCAGCGGACGCCGCGCACGCGCGAGGCCTCGTTGGCGCAGCGATTGCTGCTACTTGCTCGCTTTCGCGGCACCTCATGGTCGGCGCAATGGACGAGCACCGGAATCTCGACCAGCCCTCGGTCGTCGGCTCGGTCGAGCGAATGTTCGACGCCGGCCAGCGCCTGCTCATCGAGCGCATCGATCTCGCGCGCCTCGAAGCCCAAGATGCGATGGGGCGTGCCCTCTGGACCGCGCTCGTGGTGCTCGTCGGCGCGACGATCGCGTTCACCGGCTGGATGGCGCTGATGGCCTGGCTGATTCTCGCGCTGCGCGACTCTGCCGGCATGCCGATGCCGACCAGCGTCGCGATCGTCGGTCTCGGCCATGCGATGATCGGCGGGGCGCTGGTGTTCTACGGCCTCGCGAGGACGGGCGCAGAGTCGAGCGGGAGCGGGTCGTGAGCGCCGCGCGCGCCGATCGCTCGCCGCGGTTGCCCGGTGCACTCGCAGTCGGACTGCGGCTCGCGAGCGGCGATTGATCCGCTGCGCGGCGACGGAAAGGGACGAGCATGCCGGAATCGACGACAGCACGAAACGAACCCGCGGCAGGCGCAAGCCAACGCCGGGAGCGCGGCGCCACGCCGCTGCGAAGCAGGATCACGACCACACGATCCGACCTCGCATCGATCGACCAGCGCACCCGCTCGATCCTGAAGGATCATCCGTTTCTCGCGCTCGGAGGCGCACTCCTCGGCGGGTACGTCGTGGGTCGTCTCGTGTCGAGACATTCAGGAGGCGAGATGGACCAGAGCGACGCCAGAGACATGCACGGGAGAGAAGCCGGCCAGGCCAAGGACGATGGACAGGCGGGAGCGGCGCGGCCGATCCGTACGGCGCAGATCTTCGAGCGTGGCCGTGAGGTGTGGCAGGACGCGCGCGGCCTCGCGTCGACGGTCGAGGAAGCGTTCGACGAGATTCAGGAGTACTTGCGCGAGCAGGTGGATGCACGGCCGTACGTCGCGCTCTCGGCAGCGGCCGGCGTCGGCTACGTCCTCGGCGGGGGTCTGCCGTCGCGCGTGACGCGACTCCTCGTCGGCTGGGGGTCGCGGCTCGCGCTCACAATGGCCGTTCAGCGGCTGACGGCTCCATCCGGCGTCGCGACGGCGCCGAGCAACCCGTCCTGACGACGGCGATCCTACGGAGGTGGCGATGAACATGAAGGATCTCGCAGATCGCATCAGCGTGAAAGATCTCACGGAGGCGGTGCAGAACCTGCGGATGAAAGATCTCACGGACAATCTACCGACGCGCGAGCAGATCGCCGAGGCGCTCGGCGTCGCGACGGAGCGCTCGTGGGCGAGCGACCTCGGGATGTTGGCCGCCGGCATCCTCGTCGGCGCCGGCCTGGCGTTGCTGTTCGCGCCGAAGACGGGCAACGAGCTCCGTCAGGACCTCGGCAACCGCGTGTCCGGTATGCGCGAGGGGCTTTCGCAGCGGGACGAGTCGAGCGCCGGACCGCGCTCAGCCCGGAGCGCCTGAGTCGACGGGACGCCGCGCCGGCCGACGGTGTTGCCGGCGCGGCGGTTGACGTCCTGCCCTAGCAGCGATCCAGTCGGTCACGAGCGGCACGCGCTTTGCACGATTTCCGCGGCATGAAGCGATGCGTGCCTACAGCCATGGAAGAGAGCTTTAGCGCTCACGAGGCCGCTGGCAAAGACGAATTGCCGATGCGGCTTCAATTCGAGAACCTCGACGACCGCATCATCTGGCACGTCATGCGGGAGCTTCACAACGCGCCGGATGGCGTCGCCATGCCCGTGCTCGTGCAAACGCTTTCCGAGTTCGGGCCGTCCGAGGTACGCCGGGTCATCGAGGAGATGCGCGGCAACGATATGCTCGAGGAGCAGTTCCAGCTCGGTTGCTGACGGTCTCGACCGTCAGCCCGACGCGACTGCCTCGATCTCGTCACCCCCGTGCTGCGATTCCGGGCGTACGCCCCGGGCCAAGCCGCGCGCGCGGCGTAGGACCGGCGCCGCGACGGCGGTCCTGCCGCCGTGCGGCGCCGCGATGGTGTCCACCGCGGCGCCGCAGGCGTCCGTTCGAAGCTAGGGTTGTGACGAGCAGGTACCGATCGCCGTCGCCACGCCGCTCACGGTGCACGTGAGCGTCGGCGTTGCGTCGGGATCGTCGTCGAGCAACGTCGCGCCCGAGACGAAGCAGGTCGCGCCGCTGACGACGAACTTGCCACGCTTCGGTCCGCAGTTGTTGATCGACGCGCTGGTGAAGATCACGTCCTTGAGCGCGGTGATGGTGATGTCGGTTCCGACCGTCGCCTGCAGGAGCGTGAGATCGATCTTCCCAAGGGACGCGATGATGGTGAGCGTTCCCTCGGATCCGGTGCGAATGATCGGCGGAATGTGTTGGCAGTCCTCACAGACCTTCTCGAGGTTCTGCTGACTCAGCTGCAAGGGCAGCGGACAGTTCGGCCCCGGCGTCGGCAAGCAGACGGCTTCGAGCTGCGAGCAGCAAAGATCATTGCCGTTGAGGCTGCCGCCGCCCGCGAAGACGTCGCCGCTGATCGACTTGATGAAGATGATGTCGCGCGGTCCATGCGAGGTGAGGACTGAGCCGGGCGCGATCGTGACGTCGCCGACGCCGATGATGCGCAGCTGATTCGCGTCGGCGTGCGTGCCGTCGAGCTTGACGGTGCAGCCCGCGCCCGTGCACTCGACACGAAAGTTGTCGCCCGCTTGCAGTTGTCCGCCGGTCACCAGGATGTTGCCGCCGGCCTCGACGACCGCATTGCCGTTGCTGTTCGCGGCGGTGACGTTCGCGTTCTTCAGCGTGATCGCGCCCGTTGCCTCCAGGGTGACGGCAGCACCCTTGCCACTCGCGGTCACCGAACCGCCGTTCGGACCGTCGACGGTGATCGAGCCGGCGTCGATCTCGACGCGTTCGGTTCCCGGAAGGTTGATGAATGCGCACTGAATGACGACGTCCTGCCCCGGAAGATTCAGCACGGTCTTGCCGTTCTGCGTCTTGATCGGCGGCGCGGAACAATCCGTGATTGTGGTTGCGGCTCGCGCGAATGTGGCGGTGAGGAGGATCGAAGCCGAGACCAGTAGCACCCTAACGCCTCTCATGTGTTTTTCCCCCGTTCCATGTGCTTGTTGTGTCGGCTGACTGAGCTGGGCGACCAACGGGTTATGGGATTGATGAGACCCGCCTCCTTTCTCCGCTGCCGTCTCGACCGCGCCGATCGCTCGCGAGATACGTGCGCGTACGACCGGGTGCACGAACGCACTGCTGCATCGATGCACCACCAGAGCGAAATAGAATTTCGTTTTCCGGGCGGCCGGCAGGACGGCGGATGTGGAACGACGCGCGGGTGAAGGGGCTTGGAGGAACGTGCGCCGCCGGAGCCCTCCAGGTACTAGGGGCAATCTAGAGCGTCAAGTAAAATCGCATGTCAGATGCTGTGATCCACGTGCTCATGCGCACCTCTGCGTCGGATTGGAGCAAAGAATCTGCTGGCCCGATGACGCTCGGAAGCCGCGTGAACGAACGACACCAAAGGGCGTCAGGCGATCTCCCGAGCTTTCCTCCCGTGGTTTACCCAGTCCGCGGGATTGTCGGTGACGCGCCGTTACGAGAACCTAGGGCCGTGGAAACGATCAGGGTGGTTCTGGCGGAAGATCACACGGTGGTGCGGCAGGGCATTCGGCGGATTCTCGAAGCAGATCCCGAGATCTCCATCGTCGGCGAGGCCGGCGATGGACGGACGGCGGTCGAGACCGCCCGCCGAGTGCGGCCGAGCGTGGTGCTGATGGACATCGGATTGCCCGGGCAGAACGGGATCGAGGCCACGCGCGAGATCACCGGCGCGGTGCCGGACGTCAACGTGCTGATCCTCTCGATGCACTCCGATGACGTCTACCTCCGCCATGCGCTCGAAGCCGGCGCGAAGGGCTATCTCGTCAAGGACTCCGACGACCTCGAGCTGCTCGAAGCGATCAAGGCGGTGGCCCGTGGCGGCGCGTACTTCACGACGTCGGTGCTGGAGCGGATCGTCGCGCCGTTCACGGACAAGTCGAAGCGCAATCTCTTGAAGGACCCGTTGCTCCGGCTCACCGGACGCGAGCGCGAGGTGCTCCAGTTGACCGCCGAGGGCAAGACGAAGGCGGAGATCGCCGGCATCCTCTCGCTCAGCGTCAACACCGTCGACACGCATCGCAAGCACGTGATGGAGAAGCTCGACGTGCACAACACTGCCGAGATCGTCCGTTTCGCGGTCCGCAAAGGCTTGGTGCAATAGACCGCCGCGTCCGCGGTAGGATCGACGGCTGAACGCGCGTCGGCCGCGAGGCCATCGGCGCTTCAGCCCCCACGAGACCGCTAGCCCTCTGCCCGCTCGGTGAGTCGCGGATAGCGCAAGCTCGCAAGCTCCTGCTGACGCTCCCGCCTGCGTTCTTGCATCGCTGCATAGGCTCGCAGGCGCGCCCGATCCACGTCCCTCCAAGCCCCTAGGCTTCCAGGTGTTTTGCCGGCTTTCGTGGCAAGAGCTTTGCTCTGAACCGCAGCCGCAAGACCAGCCTCGCGACGATCCGTTTCCCCGTCCCAACTCACGAATCCGTGAACGATGACGGCGAGGTCTCATCGCGCGGCACCATTCCAGTCCCGGACGGTCTGGTCGCGGTTTCGGGAAGCGAGGACGAGAGGTCTATGGCCATCCGCACATCCACTCCGAGCGGCCAGCGCCGCCATCCGTGGGCTCTGCTGACACTCGCCGTCGCCGTCTCCCTGCTGATCGCGACGCCCTATGCGGCTGCGCAGGCGACGCCCACGGCGACGCCGACACCCACCCGCACGGTGACGCCGACGCCCGAGGTGATCCGCATCGAGCTACAGCCGAACAGCGCGACACGTGTCGTCGGAGGCTTCGTCAACTACACCGCGACCGGCCATCGCTCCGACGGCTCGACCGTTCTCCTGACGCAGCGGCTCGTCTACACCTCGAGCGATCCCACCGTCGCCGACGCGCCGAACGCCGACCCCAATCGCGGGCACGTCGACGCGGTCGGCGAAGGGACGGCGACGATCTCCGCGACCGAGCCGGACTCCGGTCTCAGCACCACATCGACGGGTGACGACGCGTCGCTCAGGGTCGATCCGCTGCCGACCGCGACCGCGAGCCCGACGCCGACCGTCACCAGCACGGCGCCGACGACCACGCCGACGCCGACGCCCAGCCGCACGGTCACGCCGACGCCCGTCCTCCAGAACATCACCCTCGCGCCCGACCACGCGACGCGGCAGGTGAACGACGTCCAGAACTACACCGCGACCGGCCACTACAGCGACGGCAGCACCAAGAACCTCACGCAGCAGGTGACGTACAGCTCGAGCGACCCGAGCGTCGCGGTCGCGACCAACCTCGACGGCAACCGGGGCCGCGTCGAGATCGTCGGCCCCGGCATGGCGACGATCTCTGCCGTCGAGCCCGGGACCGGCGCCAGCTCCGATCCCGGCGGCAACGGCGAGATCACGGTCCCGCCGCCGCCGACCGTCACCGCGACCGCCACGCCGACGGTCACCAGCACCGGCCCGACGCCGACGCTCACACCGACGCCGACACGCACCACGACGCCGACGCCGGTCCTCGTGAACATCACGCTCGCACCGGCGACGGCGACCCGCCAGGTGAACCAGACCCAGAACTTCACCGCGACCGGCCACTACAGCGACGGCAGCACCAAGAACCTGACGCAGCAGGTGACGTACACCTCGAGCGACCCGAGCGTCGCCGTCGCGACGAATCAGGACAGCAACCGGGGCCTCGTCGAGATCGTCGGCCCCGGCATGGCGACGATCTCCGCCGTCGAGCCCGGCACCGGCGCCAGCTCCGATCCCGACGGCAACGCGGTGATCACGGTGCCGATCCCGCCGACGCCGACGACGAGCCCGACCCCGACCGTCACCAGCACCGCGCCGACGACCACGCCGACGCCGACGCCCAGCCGCACCGCCACGCCGACGCCCGTCCTCCAGAACATCACCCTCGCGCCCGACCACGCGACGCGGCAGGTGAACGACGTCCAGAACTACACCGCGACCGGCCACTACAGCGACGGCAGCACCAAGAACCTCACGCAGCAGGTGACGTACAGCTCGAGCGATCCGAGCGTCGCGGTCGCGACCAACCTCGAAGGCAACCGCGGCCGCGTCGAGATCGTCGGCCCCGGCATGGCGACGATCTCCGCCGTCGAGCCCGGGACCGGCGCCAGCTCCGATCCCGGCGGCAACGGCGAGATCACGGTCCCGCCACCGCCGACCGTCACCGCGACCGCCACGCCGACGGTCACCGGCACCGGCCCGACGCCGACGCTGACGCCGACGCCGACGCGCACGGTCACGCCCACGCCGGTTCTCGTGAACATCACGCTCGCACCGGCGGCGGCGACCCGCCAGGTGAACGACGTCCAGAACTTCACCGCGACCGGCCACTACAGCGACGGCAGCACCAAGAACCTGACGCAGAAGGTGACGTACACCTCGAGCGACCCGAGCGTCGCGGTCGCGACCAACCTCGAAGGCAACCGCGGCCGCGTCGAGATCGTCGGCCCCGGCATGGCGACGATCTCCGCCGTCGAGCCCGGGACCGGCGCCAGCTCGGATCCCGACGGCAACGCGGTGATCACGGTGCCGATCCCGCCGACGCCGACGACGAGCCCGACCCCGACCATCACCGGCACCGGCCCGACGCCGACGACGACGCCGACACCGACGCGCACCGCGACGCCGACGCCGGTTCTGCAGAACATCACGCTCGCGCCGTCGGAGGTGACGCGGCAGGTGAACCAGACCCAGAACTTCACCGCGACCGGCCACTACAGCGACGGCAGCACCAAGAACCTGACGCAGAAGGTGACGTACACCTCGAGCGACCCGAGCGTCGCCGTCGCGGCCAACCTCGAAGGCAATCGAGGCCGCGTCGAGATCGTCGGCCCCGGCATCGCGACGATCTCCGCCGTCGAGCCCGGGACCGGCGCCAGCTCGGATCCCGATGGCAACGCCAAGATCACGGTTCCCGCCCCACCGACGCCGAAGCCGACCGGGACCCCGACGGCCACCAGCACCGGCCCGACCGCGACGCCGACGCTGTCGCCTACGCAAACCCCGACGCCGACGCCGCAGCTGGAAAGCCTCACGCTCTCACCGACGAACCCCAAGCGCAAAGTCGGCGAGACCCAGAACTTCACGGCGACTGGGCACTTCAGCGACGGCAGCACGAAGAACTTCACGCAGCTGGTCACGTACAGCTCGAGCGACACCAGCGTCGCGGTCGCGACCAATCAGGAGGGGAACCGCGGCCTCGTGCAGGTCATCGGGCCGGGCACGACGACGATCTCCGCGCTGCACGTCGGGACCGGCGTGGAGACCGACGCGGACGGCGTCGCCGTCCTCACCGCGACCGGAAACCCGATTCCGACCACCGGCGGCGGCTCCGCGACGCCGCGCACGACGCCGACGCCGCTCGCGCTCGGGCTTTCCGGTCCAGCCGCGAGGAGCGCCGACAAGTGTCAGCGCGCGATCACGCGCGCCGGCGCCGCGTTCACCAATCGCAAGCTCAAGGCGCTCGATCATTGCGCGGCGCGCATGCTCACCTGCATCGAGACCAAGCCGACCGATCCATCTTGCCGCGGCAAGGCGGCAAGCGGCTGCTCGCGTGACCTCGCGAAGATCGGCGGCGAGGAGACCCGGCTCGCCGCGGCGATCATCAAGCGCTGCGGCGCCGTCGGCATGGCGAACCTCGGCGACGACGGCGGCCTCGGCTACGCCAGTCTGGCCACGGATTGCGCAGCGCTCGATACCGCATTGACGAACGACGTCTCGACGCTCGCCGCCTGCGTCGTGCGCCAGCACGAGTGCCAGGTCGAAGACCTCTTCAGCGCCGCGCTGCCGCGTGCCGGCGAGCTCTTCCGACTCGCCGGCGCCGATCTCGGCGTCGGCTCGTGCCTCCCCGATCTCGGCGGCGTGGGCGACGACGTCGGGAACACCGACACCGGCAAGCACGTGGCGGTGTGTGCGAAGGCGATCACGCGCGCGGCGGCGCGAGTCGCGGCGAAGCGCTTGAAGAGTCTCGAGCGCTGCGTCGGCGCGATCTTCACCTGCGTCCAAGTCAAGCCGCTCGATCCGCGCTGCGTGCTGCAGCGGGCGCAGAGGACCTGCGACCACGAGCTCGCGCGCATGGCGACCGCCGTCGCCGGCCTCGGACCCGCGCTCACGGGCCGCTGCGGCAGCGTCGATTTCGACACGCTACGCGACCAGGCCGGAATCGATCTCGACGACCTTGCCGGCGCCTGCGAGGACGTGCAGGTTCCAGCCGTGGCGACGCTTGCCGACTACGAGACGTGTCTTGCGCGGCGACACGTGTGCGACGTCGAAGAGCTCCTGCGCTTCGAGGTGCCCCGCGCCGCGGAGCTCCTCGATCTCGTCGGCCAGACGCTGCACAGCGCGTTCTGTCCCGTTCCCTGAGGCGCTCCCCCGGGCCCCCGAGCACTCGGACGCGAAGCGCCGTCGGTGCGGCGGCGCCTCGCCTGGCGAGCGGCGCGCCGCGCACGGAAGCGCCGCTCCGCCATGGGAGTGACACCGAGCGGCGGCGCAATGACGGCAAGCACTCGCTGCGCGCGACGGGTGCTCGTGTCGCGCAGCGCCTTTCAATGGCATGCCGGTTGCTCCGGTTTTGGGCCGATGCCGAACACACCCGTCGAGCATGCCGGCGACGCGAACATCCGCGACGTGATCCTGCTGCGCTACATCCTGATCATCGCGGTCAGCTACCTCGTCATCAGCCAGCGCCCGGACGGGACGATCTCACCCGGCGCCGCGGGCCTGGTGGCGGCGGCGCTCGCCTCGAACGTCAGCCTCGGGTGGATGCGGCCTCGGCGCCTGAACGCGCTGCAGATCACCGGCATCATCGTCGTGATCGACACCGTATGGATCTCGCTCAGCCTCGCGCTGATCGGACAGATCAGCAAGGAGTTTTTCTTCCTGTATTTCTTCGTGCTGTTCTTCGCCGCGCTCGCCGAGAATCTCGTCCTGATGCTGGTCGGCGTCCTCGGCGCGAGCGCCGCCTACATGTGGGTCCTCTCGCGTCTCAACAGCGCCGACGTCTGGACGCAGGCGCACCTGCTCCAGATCACGTTCCTCTTCAGCGCGGCGCTCTTCTACGGCGTCCTCGTCAACCGGACCCGCCAGCAGCGCCGCCAGGCCGAGCTCATCGAGGCGACCGACCGCGAGCGCACCGAGCTGCTCGCGACCCTGGCGCACGACATCGGCGGACCGGCGCACGTGATCACGCTCGGGGTCGAAGCGCTGCGGGGCACGATGTCGGATCAGCGCGGCGCCGAAGCCCATTGGCTGATCCAGTCGGTGTCGCGCAACAGCCGCTACCTCGGCGACCTGGTGCAGCACTTCCTCGAGTACTCGCGCCTGCGCTCGGGACGCTACCAGCTGCGGCCGGCCGAGCTCTCGGTCGCCGCGGTGATGGAGCAAGTCGCCGCGCAACACGCGGTGCAGGCGGAGGCGCGCGGCGTCGCGTTGAAGCTCAACGTCAGCCCCATGCCCGCCGCGGTGCTCGACGAGCTCGCGCTGGTGCGCATCCTGAACAATCTGATCGGCAACGCGCTCCGCTACAGCGAAGCCGGCAGCGCGGTCGCGATCGACGCGGCGTTCGACGCCGGCTGGATCCGCATCGACGTCGGCGACTCGGGGCCGGGGATCGCGCTCGAGCAGCGCGCGCAGATCGGCCAGCCGTTCATCACCGCGCCGCGGACGCACGGCGGCGCCGGGCTCGGGCTCTTCATCGTGCGCTCGCTCGTCGAGGCGCAGGGCGGCTCGCTGACGACGATCGCCGAGACGGGGAAAGGCACGCGCTTCGTGGTCCGGCTCCCGCTCACCGTGACGGCCACCGCCGACGCGGAGCCGTCGCTCTTGAGCTGAGCCCGCACCCTGGCGTGACGCGTACGGCTCGCGCGCCGCGCGCTACGGGACGAGGACGACCTTCCCTTTCACCCGTCGCTGCGCGAGATCGTTCAGGGCCTCGGCGGCGCGCTCGAAGGGATACGTCGCCGAGACGTGCGGGTGGAGCTTCCCCTCCTCGTACCAGCGCATCAGCTCGGCGACGTTGGCGCGGTTGCGGTCGGGATGGCGCGCGCTGAAGGCGCCCCAGAAGACGCCGACGACGTCGCAGCCTTTCAGGAGGACGAGGTTCAGCGGGATCCTCGGGATCTCGCCGGCGGCGAAGCCGATCACGAGGAACCGGCCCTGCCAGTTGGTCGACCGCAGCGCCGCCTCGGAGAAGGCACCGCCGACCGGATCGTAGACGACGTCGGCGCCCGTACCCGCGGTCAGCGCCTTGGTGCGCTCCTTCAGGTCCTCGCTCGCGTAGTTGATGGTCTCGTCGGCGCCGTGCTCGCGGCAGACCGCGAGCTTCTCGTCGCTCGACGCCGCCGCGATCACGCGTGCGCCCATGAGCTTGCCGAGCTCGACCGCGGCGAGCCCGACGCCACCGGCAGCACCGAGAACGAGGAGCGTCTCGCCCGGCGCCAGGTGGCCGCGATCCTTGAGCGCGTAGTGCGACGTCCCGTAGGTGAAGAGGAACGCCGACGCCGAGACGAAGTCCATCGCCGCCGGGATCGCGAACAGGCGCTCGGCGTCGAGCGCGATCTCCTCCGCGAAGCCGCCCCATCCGGGCGAGCCGATCACGCGATCGCCCGGCTGCACGCTGGTGACGCCCTCGCCGACGGCTTGCACCACACCGGCGACCTCGCCGCCGGGTGAGAACGGCGGCGCCGGCTTGAACTGGTACTTGTTCTCGATCAGCAGCAGGTCGGGGAAGTTGACGCCGCAGGCGCGGACGCCGACGACGACCTGGCCGCGGCCGGCGACCGGTGACGGGACGTCCTCGACGACCAGCCGCTCGGGCGGTCCGAACTCTTTGCAGAGGACGGCCCGCACGCGTCAGGCGAGACCGAGCGCGCGGTCCTGCGCTTCGGGATCGGCGTTCTCGTACTCGAGGATCCCGAGCGTCTCGAACGACTCCCGCACCCGCTTCGTCAACAAGCCGAGCCGTTTCAGATTCGGGACGATCCGCATGAAGAGCATGCGGCGGAACATCTGGCCGGTCGGCGAGCCGAGGACGACGTTCTTCACCTCCTCGCGGTTCCAGCCCATCGCCTGCGAGATCTGATCGCCGACGAGGCGATTTCGCATCAGCTCGCAGGCGTAGATGATGAAGTCCTCGCGGTCGGCGAGCTCGTTCGCCGGCATGTCGTCGTAGTAGTCCTGCAGCGAGACGACGCCGAACGCGACGTGGCGCGACTCGTCCTTCATCACGTAGCGGATCAGCTCCTTCAGCAGCGGCTCCTGCGTGATCTGGAAGAGGTTGCCGAAGGCCGCCATCGCCAGTCCCTCGATGATGATCTGCATCCCGAGGTACTTGAAGTCCCAGCGCGCGTCCTTGATCGTCGCATCGAGCAGCTCCTTGAGGCTCTCGTTCACCGGCCACTGCCACTCGAGCTTCTCGTCGACGTAGCGGCCGAAGACCTCGACGTGACGCGCCTCGTCCATCGTCTGGGTGCCGGCGTAGTACTTGGCGTCGATCCAGGGCACGGCGCCGACGAGCTGCGAGGCGACGATCAGCGCGCCCTGCTCACCGTGCAGGAATTGCGAGAGCTGGAGCGCGATCTGCGCGTGCCGCAGCCGGCTCTTCTCCTTCGCGTTCAGCCGCTCGTACGGCGCGTAGCCCGCGAGCGGGTTCACGAGATCGGGAAGGATGCCCCGCTCGGGATCGACCGGCGTGCTCCACGCCAGCTGCGTGGTGCCGTTCCACTGATCGCGCTTCGCCTTCTCGTAGAGGTCCCGCAGGCCCTCTTTCACGGTGCCGTAGTTCCAGGCGTAGCTGGTGTCGAACGAGGTCAGGATGGTCTCGAGCTCCTCGTCGAGCTCGCGGAGCTGATTCACGGCGCGGTTGTCGTCGATCATGGGCGGAGAAGGTAGCCGATCCGTGCGGGCGTCGTCCACAGGCGCGGGAGGCCGTCCGGCGGCACGCGCGCCATCACCCGAAGCGCAGCTGCGCCGCGCGCTCACGGAGCTCGGTCGGGCCGCCGAGCATCTGGCGATCGTAGCCGGCGCGCTTGAACCAGATCTGCATGTCGCACTCGTGGGTGAAGCCCATCCCGCCGAAGACCTGGGTCGCGGTGCTGACGGCGCGCGTCGCCGTCTCCGGCGGCGTGCGCCTTCAGCAGCGCCGCCGTCCGGCGTCGCGTCGTCGCGGCGCTCGTCCCAGGCGAAGGCCGCGTACCACAGCAGCGAGCGCACCGGCTCGACCTCGGCCGCGGTCTCGGCGCACATGTGCTTCACGGCCTGGAACGAGCCGATCGGCCGGCCGAACTGCTGGCGCGTCCTGGCGTACTCGACCGCGAGCTCGAGACCGCGCTCCGCGGCGCCGAGAGCGTCGGCGGCGAGCGCGATCCGGCCGGCGTCGACGACCCGCTCGAGCACGGCCGCGTCCGTGCCCGGCAGGCGCATGCCGTCGCCGATCGCGCACGCCGATCGAGCACGAGCTCGCCGACCCGCCGGGTGGCGTCGACGGTGACGAGCTCCTCGATCGCGAGACCGGGCGTGTCGCGCGGAACGAGATGGAGCTCGACCTCGGCGGCGGTGCCGGTCGCGAGGACGAAGGCGTCGGCGGTGCGCGCGTCCGGCACGAAGACGACGCGGCCGTCGAGCCTGTCGCCGTCGGCGACGAGCGTCGCGCCCGCGATCGCCGCGACCGCCGACACCGCGCGCTCACCGGTGAGCGCGGTCGCGAAGGCGAGCTGCGCGCGGCCGGCGGCGACGCGCGGCAGCCACGCCCGTCGTTGCGCGTCCGTTCCCGCGAGCGCGAGCGCGAGCGGCGCCATGCACCGCGGCGCTGTGAAACGAGTACGGCGTCGCCGCGCGGCCGAGCTCCTCGGCCGCGACCGCCGCCGAGAGCATGTCGAGACCGGCGCCGCCGAGCTCCTCGGGAACGACCACCCCCGTCACCCCTTGGGCGGCCAGGGCCTCGACCAGCGCCGGGTCGTGGCCGCTCCGCCCCTCCATCAGCGCACGCACGCGCGTCATCGGCACGTGCTCGGCGAGATAGCCGCGCAGCGCCTCCTGGAAGAGCGTCTGATCCTCGGAAAGCCCGAAATCCATCGCGCGCCGCTCACGCTCTGCGCGACGCGCGGCTCGCGCGCGGCGCTCCGCGGCATCCCGAGCCGCGCTCGCTGATGATGTTCTTCTGGATCTGCGCGGTGCCGCCGCCGATGATGAGGCCGAGCGTGAACATGTACTGGTTCTGCCAGTTGCCGTGGTCGCGGACGTACTTGGAGCCGCGGCGGAGGACGCCGAACTCCTCGAGGGCGTCGATCGCGAGCAGGCAGATCTCGTGATTCAGCTGGCAGCCGTTGAGCTTGGTGATCAGTCCGGCGACGCCCGAGCTGCGGCGCTTCAGACGATCGGTGAGCATGCGGAGGCTGTGGTACTTCATCGCCAGGACGCGCGCGTCGAGCTCCATCAGGCGATCGCGGAAGACCGAGCGCTCGAGGGCGCCGACGTCGCGCAGCACGTCGACGCAGCTCTGGAGCATCGTCTCGGTCTGCTGGGTCGAGCCGAGCATGTTGCGCTCGTGGAGCAAGGTCGTGGTGCCGATCTCCCAGCCCTGGCCGCGCTCGCCGACGAGGTTCTCGCGCGGCACCCGGACGTCGTCGAAGAAGACCTCGTTGAAGGACGAGGTGCCGATCATCGTCTTCAGCGGCCGCACGTCGATGCCCGGCGTCTCCATGTCGATCACGAGATAGCTGATGCCGGCGTGCTTCGGCGCGTCGGGCTCGGTGCGCACCAGCGCGAACATCATGTCGGCCTCGTTCGCGGTGCTGGTCCAGATCTTCTGGCCGTTCACGACGAAGGTGTCGCCGTCGAGGATCGCGCTCGTCTTCAAGCTCGCGAGGTCGCTGCCGGCGCCGGGCTCGCTGTAGCCCTGGCACCAGATCATGTCGCCGCGGATCGTCGGCGGCACCCACTTCCGCTTCTGCTCGTCGGTGCCGTACTGGAGGAGCGTCGGCACGAACATGCTGATGCCCTGGTTCGCCATGCCGAGCGAGACGCGGGCGCGCTGGAACTCCTCCTCGATGATGATCGCCTTCAGGAGATCCGGCTCGGCGCCGTAGCCGCCGTACTCCTTGGGGATCGTCCGCGCCGCGTAGCCGTTGCCGACGAGCGTCTTCTGCCATGCGCGGAGCTCGTCGGAGTCCTCCGCCGCGCTCAGCGACGTGCTCGGCGCCGCGCCTTCGTGCGCCGCGAGGAACGCCCGCACCTCGCGCCGGAACTCCTCGTATTCGGGGCCGAAACTCAGATCCATGGCGCCCGGTACTAACGTCTCCACGTCGGAGTGTCCACCGGAGCTCGCGGCCGCGGATTCCGCTCGCGCGAACGGCGCGTGCGGCCGGGGATTCGTCGCCGCGCCGGCCCGCGCGCGTCCGCGGATTCCGTCGCGTTCTCGACCCGCGGCACTTCGGCGCTTGCGTTCGTCGCTCGTGTGTGGCCACATGCGTCGCGTGATCGCAATGCCGAACCTGCTCCCGGTCGTCACGAAATGGCGAGCGCAGCTAGTCGCTACCCGGCGCCGGGAGACGGTAAGGTTCGCCGTGCGGTAAGAGCCTCAGAGGCAACGGCTTCCAACCCCTCCCGCCGAGTCGGCCGGAGGGGTTTTTCGTTTGCGCGGCTCACCCCTCTCCGACGCGGCAGGGCGGACGGAGAGAGCGACATGGGCAGAGCACTCGCAACGATCGATCCCAGGAGAAGGCGCCGGCCGCGATCCTCCGCGCGCCTCGGACGCGACCGGCGCGGCCAGGGGGCACGGCTGTTGACCCTGCCGGGCCGGCCGTCGTCGTGGCTCACGCGCGACGTGCTGCGCGTGATCGCGGCGTCGTCGACGTGGGGCTTCGCGTTCTCGAGCTTCTACCTGCTGCCGAAGTTCCTGATGACCGAGCTCGACGCCGGGCCGGCGGAGATCGGCACCGTCATGGGCATGGCCGGCGTCGCGACCGTGCTCTTCACGGTGCTGACCGCCACCCGGATCGATCGCTCGCCGCGGCGCTACGCGGTCGCCTGCGGGTCGCTGTGCATGAGCGTCGCGGCCTTCGGCTTCACCGCCGTCCACTCGATCGGCTGGCTGATCGACGTCCTGCGCGTCCTCCAAGGCGCGTCGTACGCGTTCGCCCTGACGGCGGTCGGGACGCTGATCGCGGAGCTCGTGCCGCCCGACCGCTTGAGCCAGGCGTTCGGGCTCTCCGGCGCCAGCATGCTCGTCATGAACGCGATCGCGCCCGCGGTCGCCGAACCGATCGCCACCGCGTTCGGATGGCGGGCCGTGTTCCTCCTCGCCGGCTTCTCGGCCTTCGCCTCGGCGATGCTGGCGCTCGCGATCCGCGAGCCTTCCGCACGCCTGCCGCCGACGGCGACGACCGGCGATCGCGACGGCTTGCTGGCGGTGCTGCGGCGGCCGCTCGCGCGTCACTACGCGGCGATCACGTTCGTCATGGGCGTCACCTTCGGCACCGTGTTCACGTTCGAGTCTCCCTACCTCCTCGAGCTCGGCGCGACCCGAGTGCGGAGCTTCTTCATCGCCTACGCGATCGCCGCCGTCCTCGTCCGCGTCGTCTTCGGGCACGTGCCGGACCGTCACGGACGCCACCGGGTCGCGGCGATCTCGCTCGCGGTCTACGGGACGGCCGTGCTCGGCATGGCGGTCGCGCGTGCGGGCGCGTTTCCGGCGCTCGGCGCGCTCTTCGGTGTCGCGCACGGGCTGCTCTACCCGTCGCTCAACGCGATCGCGGTCACGGCGACGCCGCCGCACGAGCGCGCGCGCATCCTTGCGATCTTCACCGGCGCCTTCAGCCTCGGACTCTGGATCGGACCGACGGCGCTCGGCTTCCTCGCCGATCGCTTCGGCTACCCGCCCGTCTTCGCGATCGTCGCGGTCACGACGTTCGCCGCCGCCGCCGGCCTCGCGCGCTCGAGAGAGCTCCGCGCCGGCGGCTGACGGTCGACGGCCCGGGGCGAAGCGCGGCGCGCGGCGCCGGCGTCGTCTCGGCGTGGCGTCGTCTCGGCGTGGCGTCGTCTCGGCGCCGGCGCCGGTCCGCCGCCCGGCCCCGGCGTCGACGCTACCCGCTCGCGGCAGGCGTCGGCGCGCCGCCGGGCCGAAGCCCGAGCTCGCGGGCGATCTCGTCGAGCCGCCGCATCAGCTCGGCGTGCCGCAGCGACTCGGCCGTCGGCCGCTTCGCGGTGAACGTGAGTCCGCCGCCCGGCTCGAGGACCGCGCGGTCGACGTCCGCGAGCGACGCGAAGCCCTGCTTGTGCGCCGCCGCCTCGAGCTCCGGCACGGTGACGAGCTCCTGCCGCAATCGCTCGTCGCGAATCACGCCGCCCTCGATCAGGGCGTCGGGGGCGCCCTCGACGAAGCGGTCGAGCGTCTCGTGGGTGTAGAGGAAGCGCACCACCAGATAGTTCAGGGCGAGCAGCGCGGTCGCGCCGATGACGCCGCCGGTCACCGAGGTGTCGTCGCCGATGATCGCGTTCTGCACGGTGTTCGAGAGCGTCAGCAGGACGACGAGGTCGAAGTCGTTCAGCTGCGCGAGCTCGCGTTTTCCCGCGAGACGCAGGCCGACGACGAGGAAGGCGTACACGACCACCGGCCGCGCGATTTTCTCGAGGACCGGCAGCGTCAGGTGGAACATCGAATGCCACATGCTCGCGTCCATTCGTCACTCCCTGCGGGTTTCGGCGCCGGCGCCGCGCTCCGGTGGCCGTCGCGAACGCGCGCGCGGCCGCGGCGACGTCGCCGTCCGCGGCTCACGCGAGGGAGCCGGTGCTCGACAAGCGGCGCGGGTTCGGGTTCACGATCTCGCTCAGCAACGCCGAGAGCTCGCGCCGCACGCCGGCGTACGCGGGATCGTCCCAGCGGTTCTCGAACTCGCCCGGATCGACTGCCCGGTCGTAGAGCTCACCGATCTCGGCGGACGACTCGTAGCGCGTGAGCACGTAGCGATCGGTCGTGACGGTCCGGAGGTAGAGCCGCATGCCCATCTCGTGATCGTTCTCGGTGAGCACCCACGTGCGGCCGTCGCCGCGGCCGGCGAGGTAGGGCGCGAGCGAGCGGCCCTCGACGGTCGCCGGCACCGGCACGCTCGCCGCCTCGAGGATCGTCGGGACGAGATCGATCAGGCCCACCGGCTCGCGCGCCACGCTGCCCGCCGCGACGCGCGGGCCGCGGACGATCAGCGGCACGCGCAGCAGGCCGTCGTAGTGGAGCGGTCCCTTGAAGAGCATCTGGTGATCCCCGAGCAGCTCGCCATGATCGGTGGTGACGAGGACGAGCGTGTCCTCCGCCTGACCGCTCCCGTCGAGTGCCGCGAGCACGCGCCCGATCGCCGCGTCGAGCTGCGCGACCATGCCGTAGTAGCCGGCGATCATCGCCGCGAGCTCGCGATCCGTGAGGCGCGCGCCGCCGGGATTCGCCCACGTCATCGGCGGCGGCAGGCCCTGCGTCCACAGACGATGGAAGGGTGGCTTGCCGTCGAGCTCGCCCGGCCGGTGCTCCGGCAACGGCACGTCCGCGGCGGCGTAGCGATCGCACCACGGCGCGGGCGGGTCCATCGGATGGTGCGGATCGGTGAACGACGCCCAGCAGAACCACGGCCGGGTCCGGTCGACGTCGTTCAGAAAGGCAACGGTCCGGTCGGCGACCCACGTCGTCGGATGATCCTCCTCGGGCAGCGCCGAGGCCCAGGTCTCGGGCGCCGGCGCCGGGCGCAGCGCCGCGTCCTCGCGCATGAGGCGCAAGCGCCGCATGCCGGCCGCGTCGCCGTCGCGAAAAAGGAACCGCGCGTAGTGGAGCCCGCGCGGCGGCGGCCCCCAATGCGCCGGCGCATTCCGGCAATCGGGATCGATGTGATGGCCGAAGAGGACGAGCTCGACGTCGTCGAAGCCCATGTACGGGCCGCGCCAGCCCTCGGCGACCGCCGTCGAGCCCTCGACGGATTCGAGCGCGCCGGTCGGCACCTTCGGATACGTCGACGCGAAATGCGCCTTGCCCCGGAAGGCCGTCGTCCACCCGGCCGCTCCCAGCATCGCCGAGACGGTGGTCGCGACCTCTGCCTGCGGGAAGTCGACGCCGTTCGAGTGCACGCCGTGGCTCGACGGGTAGCGGCCGGTGAGGATCGTCGCCCGCGACGGTTGGCAGTACGGGTTCTGCGTCCGGCAGGCGTCGAAGCGCACGCCGGCGGCGGCGAGGCGATCGAGATGCGGGGTCGCCTGCAAGCGACAGCCGTACGCGCCGATGGTGTCGGCGCGCTGCTGATCGGTCGTGATCAGGAGCACGTTCATCGCCGACGCGTCTAGCGCAGCCCGCGGCGCGCGGCCAGTACCGTGGGCGCGTCGACGATGCCCGCCGCTGCGCCTCGGGCACGACGCCCGCGCTACCCGCATCGACGACCGCGGGCGGGCGGCGGCGTCGGGTAGAGCGCCTCGAGCATCTCGTTCCGCCGCAGGCCGAGGGCGGCGGCCATCTCGCGGACGGCCTCCCGCTCGAGCTGCTCCGTCGCCGCGACGACGCCGACGCGGCCGCGGACGTCGTCGAGGTCCGGACGGCGGCCGTGCTCGTCGCGGAGGTCACGCGCGCGGGTTCTCCACGGCGGTGACGTCATGGACGCGATCCTAGCATCGGGTGTGCCCCCGCCACCGACGACCGTCGCGCGCGACCGCACCGCCCGCCGCCCACGCCCGCGCTTCCCGCCCGTCGACGGTCCGCAAGCGCTGCGACGCGGACTCCGAGGGACCACCTGCCGACCGCCGTCGCCCTTTTGCCAGCAGCGGGGCCGGCCGATAGATCTTGCGCTCATGCGCTCGCGAATCGTCGTGCTGCTGTGTCTGACGCTCCTCTCGACGCCGGCCTCGGCGAGCCGCGCCGGCGCGGCGCCCGAGCCGCCGCCGGCGAGCGCCCTCGCGCACTGCCGCGAGCGGAGCGACGTCGCGGTGTTCGTCAGCCCGGAGGCTCCGATCGCGGGGATGCCGCTTCGCCTGATCGCGGTCTCGGATCGCGCCCGCGACGCGGCGCTCGTCGTCTACGGTCCCGGCGGCGAGCGCGAGGTCGCGACCGAACGCCGCGGCGGACCGCCGTACTGGTGGTACCTCGAGCTCACACCGAGGACGGACGGCCGCTATCGTGCAGGTCTCGGCGCCGGCGCGGACGTCGCCGCGTGCACCGAGGTCGAGGTCGGCGGCCGCGCGCCGCGCGAGGGCGGCGGAAGCGGCGTGTGGCCGGTACGCCGCGAGTGGAACCGGGCCGCCGAGAGCTTGTTCTCGGCGTGGATCGAGAAGCTCTTCGACGATCCGATCGACGCCGATCCCAACTGGCAGAGCCTCCATGCGGTCACTCGCGACCCGACGCGGAACTTCCTCTACGAGCACCTCGGCCTTCACGAGGACTCCGACCGCAGCTTCGACATGGTTCCCGACTGCGCCGACCTGCCCTACTTCCTCCGCGCCTACTTCGCGTGGAAGCTCCGCCTGCCCTTCGGCTACTCGCGGTGCGGGCGCGGCGGCGGCGGCGAGCCGCCGCGATGCAGCGCCTGGAAATCGAACGCGACGGCGGCCGCGAGCGGCGACGCGGTCGACCGCATGCGGGTGTTCCTGCAGCACGACGTCGCCTGGGCCGTGCAGTCGGGGGCGGGTCGCACGCCGGCCGCGGACGACCACACCGATCTCTATCCGACCGGTCTCGACGTCGGCACGCTGCGGCCGGGCACCGTGTACGCCGATCCCTACGGCCACATGCTCATCCTCGTCCGCCGCATTCCCCAGACGCCGACCAGCGGCGGCATCCTCTTCGCCGTCGACGCGCAGCCCGACGCGACGGTCGCCCGCAAGCGCTACTGGCGCGGCAACTTCCTCTTCGCCGTCGATCCGACGCTCGGCGGCCCCGGCTTCAAGCGCTTTCGGCCGATCGTCGGCCGCGACGGTGCCCTCCGGCCGCTCACCAACGCCGAGATCCTCCGCGATCCCGACTACGGCGACTTCTCGCTCGAGCAGTACGAGCACGGCGTCGACGGCTTCTACGAGCGCGTCGACGCGGTGCTGTCGCCGGAGCCGATGGACCCGGTGCGGGCATTCCGCGAGACGATCGACGCGCTCGACGAGCAGATCCGGACGCGCATCCGCTCGGTCGCGAACGGCGAGGAGTACGTCGCCGCGCATCCCGGCGTGATCCCGATGCCGACCGGCGCCGAGATCTTCGAGACCACCGGCGCCTGGGAGGACTACGCGACGCCGGCGCGCGATCTGCGGATCTTGATCGCGATCGACGTCGTCCGCGAGTTCCCCGATCGCGTGCTGCGCCACCCGCGACGCTTCGTCGTGCCGTCCGGCCGCCCGGCCGAGGACGTGAGGCGCGAGCTCGAGGACGTCCTGCGCAGCGAGTCCGAGCGCCGCCGCTTCGAGTACGTCCGCAGCGACGGCTCGACCTGGACGCTCACCCTCGCCGACGTGCTCGCGCGCGCCCCCGCGCTCGAGATCGCCTACGACCCGAACGACTGCGTCGAGATTCGCTGGGGCGCCCCCGCCGACGGCGACGAGCACGCGACCTGCCGCCGCCACGCCCCCGAGTCGCAGCGCGCGCAGATGGCGGAGTACCGGCCGTGGTTCCACGAGCGCCGGCGGCCGCCGCGCTGAGCGTGCCGCCGTCACGCGCCGAGGCGCGGCGTGGTGCGCGATGATCCCGCGCGCGATCGCCTGCTTCACCTTCGACAACATGGGCGAGGCCGCCGACGTCGGCGCCGGCCTGCGCGACGGTCCGAGCGACGCACCGGAGCCGTCGCTCACCACCGGCTATCCGCGGCTCCTGGCGCTGCTCGGCGAGCACGCGGTGCGGGCGACGTTCTTCCTCGAAGGCTGGAACGGCGTCCACCATCCCGAGGCCGTCGCCGAGGTCGTCCGCCGCGGGCATGAGCTCGGGATGCACGGCTGGACGCACGAGCGCTGGGACGCGCTCGATCCCGAGGCCGAGCTCGCCCTCGCCTACCGCGCGACCGAGGCCCTCGAGCGCGCCGCCGGCGTCCGGCCGCTCGGCTTCCGCGCGCCGGGCGGCCAGCGGAGCGCCGCGACCGAGACGATCCTCGTCCAGCTCGGCTACCGCTACGACGCCAGCCTCGGCGACGGCATGCGCCTGCGCCGCCTGCCGTCCGGCCTCGCCCAGGTGCCGTTCGTCTGGCCGTGCGTCGACGGCTTCCACTACCTCCGGCCGGTCCCCGCCGCGGCCACCGTCGTGCGCGACGGCTGGCTGCGCGCGCTCGCCGACGTCGCGGCCGACGGCGGGCTCTTCCTCACGATCTGTCACGCGTTCGTCAGCGGCGTCGACGACGACCGTCTCGCCGCCCTCGGCGCCGTCCTCGCCGCCGCCCGCGCCGACGATCGGATCGCGATCTTGACCGCCGGCGAGGTCGCGCGCCATGTACTGGAGGTCACCGCCCCCCCAGGAGGATAGCGCCATGGAGACGCCGCGCATCGCCAGCAGCTTGAATCACGTCGCCTACCCGACGTCGGACACCGCCGCGACCGTCCGCTTCTACACCGAGGTCCTCGGCTTCCGTCTGGTCGAGGCGGTGCGCGGCACGTGGGATCCCGACACCGGCGCCGAACGGCCGTTCCTCCACACGTTCTTCGCGATGGGGAACGGCGAGATCATCGCGTTCTTCGATCTCGACGGGGCCGCGCCGGGCGCCGGCGACGCCATGCCGCGGTGGGTGCGCCACCTCGCGCTCAGCGTCGACTCGCCCGAGACGCTCGCCGCGTGGAAGACCCACCTCGAGGCCCGCGGCGTGCGCGTGGCCGGGCCGATCGACCACGAGGGCACGTGGTCGTCGATCTACTTCAGCGATCCGAACGGCGTCACGCTCGAGCTCACGCATCAGTCGCGCGCGCTCGACGACGACGACGCGCGCCGCGCCGTCGAGATGGTCGCGGCGTGGACCGCGCGCTCGCGCCGCGTCGCCTGATGCGCGCGTGAGCGCGGCCTTGGCCGGCTGCGGCGGATTTCTCCTCGCCGTGTTGTGGATGGACCTGCTCTTCGACGTCCAGGTGCTGCAGATCCGCGCCGCGGAGCCGCGCGAGACCGATCAGCCGATCGCCTCGATCGCCGCCTACTACCGCCGGGTGACGACCGAGGCACGGCCGCTGAACCGGCTCGTCGGCGCCGTCATGGCGGTCACGCTCGGCGGCAGCGCCTATCGCGCGATCAGTGGGCCGCCGCCGCGGTCGGCCGCGGTCCTGGCGCTGCTCCTCGCCGCGAGCGCGGTCGGCTTGGCGTTCGCGCGGGTGTTCGCCAACGCCGTCCGCCTCGGCACGCGCGCCGACACGCTGCCCCTACAGGCGCGGCTCGCACGCAGGATCTTCTGGGATCACGTGTACTGCTTCGTCGTGATGACGGCGTTCACCGCGATCGAGGTTTGGACGTCTCGCGGCTGAGCGCAGCGGCGGTTCCCGCGGACGCGCCGCCGGCCGGCGCGTCCGCGGACTCGTACGCGTTGGCGCGCGCGATCGCGCCGAGCCATGCGGCGCTCGGCTTCGCGCGGCGCGCCTGCGTGGCGCGATCGACGGCGACCAGCCCGAACTTCGGCCCGTAGCCGAACGCCCACTCGAAGTTGTCGAGCAGACTCCAATGGACGTAGCCCTCGACGCGGATGCCGTCGGCGAGACAGGCGAGCACGCCCTGCAACGCGCGGCCGACGTACTCGATCCGCTCGGCGTCGTCCTCGGTGCCGATGCCGTTCTCGGTGACCAGGACGGGTGTCCCGCCGGTCATCTCGGCCGCGCGGCGAATGCACGCCGCCAGCGCCTCCGGCCAGAACTCGTACCCCATCTGCGTCAGCCGCGCGCCGGGATCCGGCGGACGCATGCCGTCCGGACCGAAGCGGACGCGGCTGTAGGTCTGGACGCCGATGAAGTCGTCGCCGCGCGCCGCCTCGAGGTAGACGTCCTCCATGTCGCGCCGCTCGCGGTCACGCACCGCCTCGCCGCCGTCGACGGCCTGATGATCCTGCATCGCGAGCGTGAGGCCGACCGGCGCACGTCCCGGGCCGGAGCGGATCGCCGCCACCGCGTTCCGGTGCGCCGCGATGAGCACGGCGTTCGCCCGCAGGCGCAGCGCCGGATCGTGCGCGCCCGGCGGAAAGACGCCGAGCCGATACCCGACGTCGGCGACGACGTTCGGCTCGTTCAGGGTGCAGGCGCGGGCGATGACGTCGCCGAGGTGCGCCGCGGCGCGCTCGCAGAAGCGCGCGAAGCGCTCGGCGGCGAGGTCCGTCGTCCAGCCGCCGCGCGCCGCCAGCCAGCGCGGCGTGGTGAAGTGATGGAACGTGACGATCGGCGCCAGCCCGCGCTCGTGACATGCGGCGCAGACGCGGCGGTAATGGTCGAGCGCGGCGCGGGAGAACTCGCCGTCCTCGGGCTCGATGCGGCTCCACTCGAGCGAGAAGCGGTAGGCGTCGAAGCCGAGGCCCGCCAGGAGATCCAGGTCGCTCGCGTAGCGGTGGTAGTGGTCGCAGGCGTCGCCGCTCGGCTCGCGGCACGGAGACCCCGGCGTGTGCTCCCACTGCCACCAGTCGTTGTTCCAGTTGCCGCCCTCGACCTGATGCGCCGCGGTCGCGGCGCCCCAGATGAAACCGGCGGGAAAACCCGTCGTCGTCACCGAGCGCAGCTATCGTCGGGGCTCCGACGCTCGTCAAGCGGCTGCGCCCGCCGCGCAACCCGAGTCCCTGGAGACGCGCGCCCTCGTTCTTGGCAGAATGGCGGGATCGTGCGCTCCGCCGCCTCCTCGTCTGCTGGCGCCCTCCCGACGACGGTCCACCGCCTGACGGCGTCGGTGGCGCGGCCGGGCGCGGGCACCGGATCGGCCGCGCGGCGGATCCCGTGAGCTGATCGCGATCGTGCGCCGACTCTCGCTCCTCCTCGCAGTCGCGGCCGTCGCCGTCCTCGCCGCTCGGCCCCTCGCCGCCGCAGATACCGCCGCGTCCGGCGACGACGCGCGCGCGGCCCGGTCGATCGCTGCCGCGGCCACCGCCCGCGGCGCCGACGCGCACCGCGCGGCGACCGGGACCGGCGCGCCGCCGCCGGTCGAAGCGGCGCCCTCGCCCACGAAACGGCCGGCCGCGCCCGCCGACGCAGCGTCTTCGTCCATCGACGCGGAGGCCTCGCCCACTGAACCGTCGCCGTCGGCGATCGACGCGGCGCCCTCGCCCGTCGGGGCGACGCCGCTCCCGACGACGGAGTCGGCGCGCGCGCCGGGCAGCGCCTGCCCCTTCGGCAGCCGCGGCGTGCTCGGTGCCGGCCAGCGGGAGTCGGAGGACGATCCGGTCGCCACGCCGAAGAAGGCGGCATGGGAGCAAGCGCTCGGCGGCGAGGTCGCCGCCCGCCCGCACGTACGCGCCCGGCTGCGCGGGTTACCCGCGCGCCTGCTCGCGGATCGCGCCGGCATTCCGTCCGGCGACCGCGACCTTCTGGCGCGCATCGCGCGCGACACCTGGGCCGGCGTCGACGCGCTCACCGACCGCGACAACGGGCTCCCGGTCGATCACGTCCGTCGGATGGCGGGCGCGGGCGGCACCGGGGAATGGCGCGTCGGCGACTACACCAACATCACCAACGTCGGCCTGCACCTGATCGCGATCGTCGCCGCGCACGAGCTCGACGTGATCACCGCGCCGCAGGCGATCGACCGTGTCCGCACGATCCTCGATACCCTCGACCGCGTCGAGACCGCGCGCGGCCTCTTCTTCAACTACTACGACACCACCTCGCTCGAGCGCACGAGCAACTTCCTCTCGTTCGTCGACTCCTCCTGGCTGACAGCGGGCCTGATGGTCGTGCGTATGACGTTCCCGGAGCTGCACGACCGCTGCTCGCGGATCATCGATCGCACGAACTATGGGTTCTTCTACGACGACCGGCTGCACGCAGATGTCGCACGGCTACTACGTCCACCGGCGCGCGCGCTCGCGCTACCACTACGGCGTGCTCTACACCGAGGCGCGCTTGGGCTACCTGATCGCGATCGGCAAGGGCGACGTCCCGGAGGACGCCTGGTTCTCGATGGTCCGCACCTACCCGCCGGACTGCGAGGGCCAGACCGAGACGCCGCTCGACGTCGACGACGAAGCTGGTGCGCGGGCACGAGGTCACCGCGGGGCACTACGAGTGGGGCGGCATCGCGTACGTGCCGTCGTGGGGCGGCAGCATGTTCGAGGCCCTCATGCCGACGCTCGTCCTCGACGAGGTCGCGTCACGCGCCGCAGAGCCTCGGCGCCAACGACGTCGCGCACGCGACGGTGCAGCGGCGCTACGCGATCGAGCAGCTCGGCTACCCGGTGTGGGGACTCTCGCCGTCGCGCGACCCCCGACGCCGACGGCTACGGCGAGTACGGCGTCCGGGTCCTCGGCTCGGCCGGCTACCGCGCCGGCGCGGTGACGCCGCACGCGGCGGCGCTCGCGCTCGCGGTGACGCCGGAGCCCGCGATCGCCGATCTCCGCCGGCTCGCCGAGCGCTACGACCTCTACGGCGAGTACGGCTTCTACGACGCCGTCGACCCGATCTCGGGCAAGGTCGCGCCCGCCTACCTCGCGCTCGACCAGGCGATGATCCTGATCGCCGCCGCCAACCACCTGAAGCCGCACTGCATTCAGGAGCGCTTCGCATCCGATCCGATCGTCCGGAAGGCGCTGCCGGTGATCGGCGCGGAAGACTTCTTCGAGTGACGCGACGGCGCGGAAGACTGCCGCGCCCGGTGCGCGCCGGCCGCGGCTGATGGCGAGCGTCGACCTCGACGCACGTCGGAAAGGTCTACCCGAACGGCACCACCGCCGTCGCCGACGTCACGCTCGCGATCGCCGACGGCGAGCTGCTGGTCCTCGTCGGCCCGTCCGGCTGCGGCAAGTCGACGCTGCTGCGGCTGATCGCCGGCCTCGAGACGGTGACGGCCGGGACGCTGCGGATCGGCGGCACGGTCGTGAACGGCCTCTCGCCGCAGGCGCGCAACGTCGCGATGGTCTTCCAGGACTACGCGCTCTATCCGCACATGTCGGTGCGGCGAAACCTCGAGTTCCCGCTCCGCATGCGGAGGATGCCCGCCGGCGAGATCGAGCAGCGGGTGCGATCCGTCGCCGCGCTCCTCGGCCTCGGCGAGCTCCTCGAGCGCTTGCCGAAGCAGCTCTCCGGCGGCCAGCGGCAGCGCGTCGCGATGGGCCGCGCCCTCGTCCGCGAGCCCGCGGTCTTCCTCCTCGACGAGCCGCTCTCCAACCTCGACGCGAAGCTGCGCGTCCAGGTGCGCGCCGAGATCGCCGACCTCCAGCGGCGCACGAAGACGACGATGATCTACGTCACCCACGATCAGGTCGAGGCGATGACCCTCGGCGAGCGCGTGGCCGTGATGGACCGCGGCCGCGTCCAGCAGGTCGCCACGCCGGAGGAGCTCTACGAGCGGCCGGCGAGCACGTTCGTCGCCGGCTTCATCGGCAATCCGCCGATGAACCTGTTTCCGGCGACGGTGCGCGCCGGCGACGGCGGACGCACCGTGCTCGCCGTCGCCGACCAGACGGTCGCATTGCCGGAGAACGTGACGGCGCGGCTGCGCCATGCCGGTGCCGATCGCGATGCGCGGCTCACCGCCGGCATTCGCCCCGAGGCGTTGCGACTCGCGTCGGGAGGCGCCGCCGCCTTGCGCGGGCGGGTGCAGCACGTCGAATGGCTCGGTCACGAGACCCTCGCGTATCTGACGCTCACGCGCGCGACAGAGCCGTCCCGCACGCCCGACGCTGCCGACGCCGCACGGTCCGTCGATGCGTCCGAAGCCGTCCAGGTGATCGCACGGATTCCCGGCATGCACGCGCTCGCCACCGGCGACGACGTCGCGGTCGAGGTCGACGCGGATCGCTTGCACTTCTTCGGCGCCGACGGCCGCGCCTTGTCGAGCTGATCCCGGCGCCGCCTCCCCGCCGCCCGCCGCTCGGTGACGGCCGCCGCGCGGCGACGTCGCCCCGCCGACGATCGTGGAACCGCCGGCGTCAGGCGCCGTCGGCCGCGCCGAGGACGACCTCGACGCGATGGGGCGCGCGACTCGCGTCGAGCGCGACCCGCGCCGTGCCGGCGACGATCGTCGCGGGCGTGCCGTCGACGGCGGCCGCGCGCACCTCGGCGGCGCAGCCGGTGGGATTCGCGACGACGATCTCGTAGTCGCCGACATGCGGCAGGCGGACCCGGATCGTGAAACCCGGCCACGCGTCGGGAATGCGCGGCGCGATCACGAGCGTGTCGCCGCCGACGAGGCGGACGCCGAGGACCGTCTCGACGGCGACCCGCAACATCCATCCCGCGGACCCCGTGTACCAGGTCCAGCCGCCGCGGCCGACGTGCGGCGGCGTGCCGTAGACGTCGGCGGCGACGACGTAGGGCTCGACGTGGTACACCGCGACCGCGTCCGCGCTTCGGGTGTGCGTGACCGGGCTCAGCATCTCGAGGAGCGCGGCCGCGCGGTCGCGGCGGCCGAGCTCGGCGAGCGCCTGCACGACCCAGAGCGCGGCGTGGGTGTACTGGCCGCCGTTCTCGCGGATCCCGGGAAGGTACCCTTTGATGTAGCCCGGATCGTGCGGATCGCGGTCGAAGGGCGGCGCGAGCAGGCGAACGATGCCGTCGCGATCGGAGACCAGCTCGCGCTCGACCGCGTCCATGGCGGCCGCCGCGCGGGCGCGCGGCACGGCGCCCGAGATCACCGCCCACGCCTGCGCCAGCGCGTCGATCCGGCACTCCTCGTTCAGCGCCGAGCCGAGCGGGGTGCCGTCGTCGTAGTACGCGCGGCGGTACCACGCCCCGTCCCACGCGGACGCTTCGAGCGCGGCCGGGAGCGCCTGCTGGTAGGCGCGATAGCGAGCGGCGCGTTGGTGATCGCCGCGGCGCTCGCAGACGGGCAGGAAGTCCTCGAGCAGCCGGTAGAGGAAGAACGCGAGCCAGACGCTCTCGCCGCGGCCCTCGCGCCCGACGCGGTTCATGCCGTCGTTCCAATCGCCGGTGCCCATCAGCGGCAGGCCGTGCGCTCCGGTCGTGAGCCCGCGGTCGAGGGCACGGCAGCAGTGCGCGTAGACGTCGGCACGCTCGGCGGCGACCGCCGGCACGAGGAACGTCTCGTCCTCGCCGGGCTCGAGCGCCCGCGCCGTGACGAAGCCCGCCGGCTCGTCGAGCACCGACCAGTCGCCGGTCGTGTGGACGTAGTGCGCGGTCACGTAGGGCAGCCACAGGAGATCGTCCGAGAAGCGCGTGCGGATGCCCTTGTCGAGCGGCGGATGCCACCAGTGCAGCACGTCGCCCTCGACGAACTGGTGCGCGGCGTGCAGCACGATCTGCGCGCGCGTCCGCGCCGGATCGATCGCCGCGAACGCCGCGGCGTCCTGGAGCTGGTCGCGGAACCCGAACGCGCCGCCGGACTGATAGAACGCCGAGCGGCCCCACAAACGGCAGACGAGCGTCTGGTAGGCGAGCCAGCCGTTCACCATGAGATCGATCGCCGGCGACGGCGTCTCGACGTGCAGCGCCTCGAGCCGCTCGCTCCAGAACGCTCGCGTCTTCGCGAGCGACGCGGCGATCGCACCGGGCACGCCGTAGCGCGCGATCAGCGTCCGCGCCTCGTCGCGATCGGCGGCCTCGCCGAAGAGCAACGCACACTCGACCTCGGCACCGGGCGCGATCTCGAGGGTCACCTGCGAGGCGGCGCACGGATCGAGGCCGGCGCCGGCAGCGCCGTCGAGCGTGGTCCGGTCGAGCGCCGCGGGCGCCGCCAGCGAGCGGTTGCGGCCGAGGAATGCGGTGCGGTCGGCGGAACGACGGACGATCGCACCCGGCGGCGCGACCGCGGCGTCGAAGACGACGGCGCCGCTGAACTCGCCGTTCCACTCGCTGGTCGCGAACAGCGCGCCCGAGGCGGCGTCGAGCTCGCTGCGCACGAAGCGCGCGCTCTCCTGGGGCAGGACGCCGAGGACGAGGCGCCGATAGGCGAACAGCGATACGCGGCGCGCCCGCGCGCCGGCGTTCCGCAGGCGGATCACCGTCAGCGCGAGCGGGTCGGGCGGGTCCTGCGGCACGAACGAGGTCACCGCCTGATCGAGGCCGCCGGCCGTGTGCGCCCACGACGTGTAGCCGAACCCGTGACGGACCTCGACGACCGCGTCCGGCGGCGTCGGCCCGGGAAGCGGCGACCAGAAGGCGCCGGTGTCGTCGTCGCGGATGTAGAGCGCCTCGCCGTATGGGTCCTCGACCGGGTCGTTCGACCACGGCGTCAAGCGATTCTCGCGGCTGTTCCGACTCCAGGTGTAGCCGGCGCCGCCCTCGCTCACGAGAAAGCCGAAGCGCTCGTTGGCGACGACGTTGGTCCACGGCATCGGCGGGCGGCCGTTTCGGCGCCGTCGCGATCGGGCGGCGCGACGCGCATGACGTACTCGCGCCCGTCGGGCGTGAAGCCGCCGAAGCCGTTGGGGAAGACGAGCGGCCCGCGCTGCTCGCCGTCGTCCGCGGCGACGCGCGCCCCCGCGGGCGGCGTCGCCGACGAATGCCCGCGCACCGACGCATCGGTCCGACCGGCAGCCGGGGACGACCGCTCCGCCGCGAGCGACGTCGCGATCGCCGCGAGGGGCCGCGCGACGACGAGATGCGCCGCCGCCTGCAACGCGTCGAGGTCGGCGGCCGCGATCGCCGCGACGTCGAGGACGATCGCGCCGTCCGCGCCGCCGCCACCGGCGGCGCCGCCCGCCGCCTGCCACGCCCGCCGCGCACGCTCGACGAGCCCGGCGCCGCCGCGACAGGCGAGGACGACGTCGACCGCGAGCGTCTTGGCGCGCCAGTAGCGCGCGCCGCCGCAGAGATCGCCGACGTGCGCCAGGTCGTCCTCTCGCTCCACCGCCGCGACCACCAGGAGCGCGCCGCCGCGAACGCCGTACGCGGCGAGGCGCGCGGCGCTTCCCGCCGAGCGCGCGATCACCGCCGGATCGGCGCGCAGCGCCGGATGCCCGTAGAGCATCGCGCCCGCGAGCTCCTGGTACGCTTCGGCGGCGGCCGTGGAGACGCCGAGCGATTCCCGCAGCCGGCGTTCCGCGTCTGCCGCCGCCGCGAAGACCGCTGCGATCGCCGCCGGGTCGCGATGGCGCGCCGCGCAGGCGAGCGCGTCGTCGCGCGTCGCCGCGATCCCGAGGACGAGCGCCATCTCGGCGGTCGCGCCGGGCGCCAGCGTCGCGACGCGCCGCAGGCTGAAAACGGGGTCGAGCACGTTGCCGGTCGTGCCGGAAAGCCGGCCGCGAGACGCGAGCGCGCGCGGCGTCGCGCGCGAGCGGCCGCGGCCGACGAAGCGGGCGCGATCGGTCTCGAGCTCGATGGCGCCGGCGCCGCGGAGCGCGTGGACCATCCACGGATGACGCTCGCCCGCGCTGCGGGCGCGCCGGCGCGCCAGCAGCAGCTCGCCCTCGGCGGCGTACTCGGTCTGGACGAAGAGCTTCGCGAACGCCGGATGCGCGGCGTCCGCCGCGGCCTCGGCGAGGACGACCTCGGCGTAGCTCGTGACCTCGATCCGGCGCACGCCGCTCCCGGCGTTGCGCACGCGCAGGCGGCGGACCTCGACGTCGTCGCTCGCCGCGACGCAGACCTCGAGGCTGCTCTCGATGCCGCGATCGGCGCGCGTGACGCACACCCGCCCGGGCGCCGAGCTCGCGGCGTAGCGCTCGGCGTCGGCCCGCACCGGCTGGTGGCCCGCCGACCACACGGCACCGTCCTCGAGATCGCGCAGGTAGACGAAGAAGCCGTCGGCGTCCTCGCTGCGGTCGGCGGCGAAGCGGGTCGAAGCCAGGCGGCCGCAGGTGGAGACGCCGGAGCCGGCGCCGCTCACGAGCACCGTGTAGCGCCCGTTCGAGAGCACGCGCGCGTGCGGCGCGGGATCGTCGAGACGGCCGAGCACGGAGGCGATCCGCGACGCCTCCGCCGGCGGGCGCGGTCGGTCGCGGCGCGTCGGCGACGCCGCGGCGCCGCCGGTCGCGCGCGCGCCGCCCGCTCGCCGTCTTCTGCCCATCGCGGCTCAGTACTCGAGGACGACGTCGGCGGGAAAGGCGGTGACCTTGACGGTGTGGTCGCTCAGCGGCTCCACCGCGCTGCCGTTCACCATGACGCTCTTCAACGGTGCGGGGAGCGGCGGCGCGAGGACGATGCCGCCGGGCGGGACGCTCAAGTCGCCGGAGATCGTCATGCGCAGCCCGCTCGGCGCCGTCGCGCCGCAGCGGTAGCTGAGCACGCCGTAGTGCGTCGGCAGCCGCGTGACGCCGACGCCGTCGCCGTCGGCGCTGTCACCCACTCCTGCGGCATGCCGGCGGCGAGCACCAGCGCGCCGTCCTCCTCGCGCTCGTAGGCGAACATGCTGCGCACCGAGTGGATGAAGCCGGAGCCGACCCAGGTGTGCGGCATGTCGCCGATGAAGCGCGGCGCCGCGGGATCGCGCCAGACGACCTCCGGCCCACTGGTTCCACGCCGGCGGCCGCCGGTCGGCGAGCAGCGCGTCGAGCACGTCGTAGCGCCCGCTCGCGCTCGCCGAGGCGGACGAAGCGCCCCGACGTTGCGCAGCTCGTAGGGCGAGTAGCGCGTCCCCGGCGACGGTGCCCGCCTCGATGCGCGCCTCGACCTCCTCGTAGTAGCGCTCGAACGTGCGCGCGAGCGCCGCCGGCGGCAGGATCGTCGAGCTCGCCGCCGGGCGCGATCGCGATCGCGGTCGAGCGTCGGGTCGAAGTCGCCGAGCTCGGCCGAGCCCGGGATGATAGTCGATGCTTGTGGCTCTGCCATCGTGCGGCGCGATCGACGCGTCGCAGGTCGCGCCGGAAGTCGTCGCGCAGCGTCGGCGATAGCGCGCCGCGTGCTCGGTCGTCGCCGACCACGCCGGCGAGCATCGCCGCGTCCTTCAGGCCGCGCAGGGCGAAGAAGTCGTCCCAGTACGAGTGCACCGGATGCGACGAGTAGCCCTCGTGGCTGATCGACTCGGGCAGCAGGCCGTAGAACGCGCGCTTGTCCGGCGCGCTGTACTCGTCGGTCGTGCCGCTGCGCGCGCAGCGCCGCGATGTAGTCGACGGCGCGCGTCGACGTGTCGGCCACATGCTCGTACACGAAGCCGATGTCGCGCGTGTAGCGGTAGTACTCGGCGACCGCGTAGATGAACTCGCCGTTGCTGTCGTGCTCGGGGACGCGGATCGGCGCCGCGGCGGTCGACGCAGCACGGGAATCGTGCCGTCCGGGAACTGGAAGCCGGCGTACCAGCGCGATGAAGTCGCGCACCTCCTCGGTGAAGCCCATCTCGAGCAGCGCCGCCGACGTCATCGCGCCGTCGCGGATCCACGAGCGCGCGTAGTTGCGCGAGCCGGGCTGGATCGCGGCGCCGTCGCGGTTGATCAGGATGTAGGCGAGCGTGCTCTTCAGCGCGTCGCACGAGCTTCGTCGCGTCCGGCCGGCAGCTGGACCTCGACGCGGCCGAGCGAGCTCGCGCCAGTCGCCGCGTCGTCGGCGTCGAGCTGCGCGTCGAACGTGCGCGGCGACGTCGCCGGCAGCGACGGCGACCGCCGACGCCGCGACCGGATCGTGAAACGGCACGGCGACGATCGACCTCGCCGGCTGCCCCGGGCTCGAGGCGGAAGTCGATACTCGCAGCGCGCCGGAGGCGAAGCCGAACGGATCGGAGACCTGCGGCTGCGAGCGGCACCTGCCCGTGCGGCGAGGAAGTCGCTGACCAGGCCCTCGCTCGAAGGTCGTCGCGCCGAAGCGCGTCGGGCGGCGTCAGCGAGATCGACCGCCTTGTCGCGGTTCACCCACACCGTGCGGCGTGTCGAAGACGAGCGTCGTGGATCGGCGTCACGCCGCCGACCATGTTGAGCGACTGCCACGGCGGCAGCACCTGGAACGGCCGCACGCGCGAGGAAGAGGCACGACGTCGCGACGCGTGTCGCCGCGGTTCGTCGACCAGGTAGCGGCGTAGAGCGTCGACGCGCCGGCGGCGCCCGCGGCGACGGCGGTGACGTGCAGCGCGACCCGCTCCTGGCGCCCAGGTGACCGACGGAATCGGCAGGTAGCCGTCCTCGAGCTCCTGCGACGTCTGCGACGTCGTTCCAGCGTCACCAGCGTGCCGTCGGCGTAGAGGAAGGGCTCGATCGAGAAGCGCGCCCTGTCGACCTCGAGCATGCCCTCCTCGTTGAGCAGCGCCTCCTTGTCGTCGCCGTTCGACGCCGACGACGGTCCAGTACGTCTGCTGCCCGAGAAGTACTTCGGGATAGGTGCCGGGCGGCGCGTCGCGCGGCGATCGCCTCGAAGAACTGGTTGGGCGAGGCCGAGAAGCTCGAGCGGCTTCACCGCGAGCGCGGCGATCGCGTAGCCCTGGCCGCGGCTGCTCTGCGCGCAGCGCCAGCCGGATGTAGCGCGACTCGCCGTCGGGCAGGTAGACGTAGTCGCGGCCGCCGTTGCCGGTGCGTGCTGCTGTAGGCGTGGTCCAGGTCTGTCCGTCGTCGGAGACCTCGACGTCGTAGCGCGATCGCGTAGTCCTCGGGGTCCCAGTCGATGACCAGGCCGCCGTACTCGCGGCGCTGGTGGAAATCGAGCTGCAGCCACTGCTCGGCGGCGCGGGCTGCCGCTCTGCCAGCTCGGTCTGCCGGAGTCGTCGTCGAGCACGCGCGCGGCTCGTGCCCGGCGACGCGCGTCGACGCCGTCACCTTGCGGCGCGAGGTCGCCGCGCTGGCACGGCTCGCGCTCCTCGAGACGGAAGTCGTCGAGCCAGACCGATCCGCGGCCGCCCTCGCCCGGCCGCGATGGCGAACTCGATCGCACGCGATCTTCCGCGGCGTCGGCGCCGCTCGCGGGCCCCAGGCGAAGCTCGAGGCGCGCTTCTTGATCGTCAGCTTCTGCCAGTCGTTCGGGAAGCGTGAAGTCGTGCGCTGGCTGCCACCACACGTTCGTCCGCTCGCGTCGACGAGCTTGAACTCGAAGTCGTTCGGCGGCGCCTCGCCGCGCACTGGAAGCGTGAACGCGTAGTTCGCGCGGCAGCGGCAGCGCGAACGCCTTGCGCACGATGACGTAGCCGCCGCCGCTGCGAAATCGAAGTCGATGCGCATGGCCATGCCGGTCGTGGCCGGTGTCGCTGCGCGAGCTCGACCTCGCGCCCGGCGGACGCGGTCGCCGTCCAGCCGCTCGAGGTCCTCGAAGTCGTCGAGCACCTGATCGGCGGCGGCGGCGCGGCGCCAGCGCCGACCACGAGAACGACGCGCGGCGACGACGATTCCGCGGACTGCCCGGCGGCCGGTCCATCGCCCGGCCGTCACGCCGCTCATTCCTTCACCCCCCCGGCCATGATGCCCTCGATGTAGTAGCGCTGCAGGGCGACGAACACGACGCACCACCGGCAGCACGGTCAGCACCGCGCCGGCCATCATCAGCTCGGTGTCCTGCACGTGCTCGCCGACCAGGTTCGCGAGCGCGACCGGCAGCGTGTACAGGTCGCCGTCGGTCAGCACGATGAGCGGCCAGAGGAAGTCGTTCCACGTGCCCATGAAGGTGAAGATGCGCGAGCGTCACCAGGATCGGCCGGCAGCACGGCAGCGACCAGCGACCAGTAGATGCGCAGCTCGCCGGCGCCGTCGATGCGCGCCGCGTCGAGCAGGCTGTCGGGGATCGACGAGCGCGTACTGGCGGACCAGGAAGATGCCGAAGATGCTCGCCATGCCCGGGATGATCGACGCCGCAGTAGGTGTTGACCAGGCCGAGCTCGCGCAGCAGCAGGAAGAGCGGCAGCATGCCGACCTGGCCGGGGATGACCAGCGCCGCGAGCAGCAGCGCGGAAGATGCGGTCGCGGCCGGCGAAGCGCAGCTTGGCGAAGGCGTAGCCGGCCATCGAGTTGAGCGAGACGCGAGATCGCGTCACCGCGCTCGCGAGCAGCAGAGCTGTTCGCGAAGCGCGCGCGCGAGGTCGAGGCGGGTGAAGAGCGCGCGGTAGTGCTCGAGCGTCGAGCGCGCTCGGCACGAGGCGCGGCGGCAGCGCCGTTGCCTCGCCGGTCGGCATGAACGACGCCGCGACCATCCACGACGAGCGGCAGCAGCGGTCAGCGACCGCGCCGAGCGACGAGCGGCGCGCGTAGCATGCAGCGCGCGGCCGCGGCGCGCTCACGCCGCTCACCGCCGGCACCGCGCGGCGCGCCGCCGCAGCGCGCGCACGGCGCAGCGTGCAGCACCGGTCAGCGCGAGAATGATCGCGAACAGCACGAAGGCGAGCGCCGCCGCGTAGCCCATGTTCCACCAGCGGAAGCCCTCCTCGTACATGAGAGCACGACGCTCAGCGTGCTGTGCGCCGGTCCGCCCTGGGTCATGACGTACGGCTCGGCGAAGAGCTGGAAGTTGCCGATCAGCGTCATGACGCCGACGAACACGAAGGTCGGCGCCAGCATCGGCAGCGTGACGTGGCGGAACTGCTGCCAGGCGCCCGCGCCGTCGATGCTCGCGGCCTCGTAGAGGCGCTCGGGAATGCTCTGCAGGCCGGCGATGAAGATCACCATGTTGAAGCCGAAGTTCTTCCACACCGCCATCAGGATGATCGCCGGCATCGCCAAGCGCGGATCGCCGAGCCAGTCGATCGGCGCCGACGCCGAGCCAGCGCCGAGCGCGTAGTTCAGCAGGCCGAAGCGCGGGTGGTAGAGGTAGCGCCACACCACCGCGACCGCGACCAGCGTGGTGACGACCGGCAGGAAGAAGAGCGTGCGGAAGAGCGCCCTTCAAGCGCACCACGGCGCGCGTTGACGCAGCAGCGCCGCGGCGAGCGAGACGGCGACCGACAGCGGCCCGCCGACGACGACGAAGTAGAGCGGTGTTGCGCAGCGCCACCCAGAAGAGCGGGTCGCGCAGCAGGCGCGCGTAGTTGCCGAGCCCGACGAAGCGCAGGTTGGCGCGGCTCGGCGACCGCGTAGATGTCGAAGTCGGTGAGGCTCAGCAGCGACCGACGCCACGACCGGCACGAAGAAGAAGACGCGCGATCAGCGGCGAGCGCCGGCGCGACGAACCAGTACGCCGCGCGCGCGTCGTCGCTCGTCGACCGGCGTCATCGCGCCTCTCCGGCGGCGCCGGGACCGCTCCGGCGCACGCGCGTCATCGCGCCGCGCCCGCGGCGCGCGACGTCCGGCGACATCCGCCCGCGGTCGAGCATCCAGCGCCGCTTCTCGAGCATGCCGTCGACGTCGCGGTCGAGCGCCGCGAGCGCCTCGTCGACGCGTCACGCGCGCCGCGGACGGCCGCCTCGGCGTAGTCGGTGATCTTGCTGGCGATGCGCTCCCACTCCGGGATCTTCGGCGGCGAGCGCACGTGCTGCGAGCTGCGTCCAGAACGCCTGCGCGTAGCGGTTCGTCGCGCCAGCGCCGGCGTCCTCCCACGCGCTGCGGCGCGCCGGCAGGTCGCCGGTCAGGCGGTAGAACGCGATCTGCTGCGCCGGCTCGGCGAGATACTCGATCAGCTGCCAGGCGGCGTCGCGTGCGCGGCGAGCTCCGGCAAGACGGCGAGGCTGGCGCCGCCGGCGAGCGAGACGCCGGGGTAGTCGCCGTCGGGCGCCGGCATCGGCGCCGTCGCCCAGCGCCCGGCCATCGCCGCCGGCAGGCGGCGGCTGAACTCGCCGATGTTCCACGGCCCGCTGATGTAGAAGGCGAAGAAGCCGCGCGGCGAAGTCCTGGTAGAGGTTCGCGACCTGCGCCGTCGCCGGCGCGCGGCGCGAGGCCGCGGCGGAAGAGATCGAGGTAGAAGCGCGAAGGCGTCGCGGAACGCGGCGCTCTGGAAGTCGCCGTAGCGGTCGCCGTCGCGCAGCAGCGTCGGCGCCGCGCTGCAGCGCGAGGATCACCGGCGGCTGCCACTCGCTCACCGGCAGCAGGATGGCGTAGTCGCTCGGCGCCGCGCGCTGCTTGACGCGCGCCATCGCGTCGAGCCAGGTCGTCCCAGTCGCCGGCGGCGCGCTGATAGCCGGCGCCGCGCAGCAGATCGCGTGCGGTAGAAGAGCAGCCGCGTGTCGACGTACCACGGCACGCCGTAGGTGCGCGCCGTCGATGACGTTGGCGTCGAGGATGCCGGCGAAGTAGTCGTCGCGCGCGCGACCGCCGACGATGCGCCAGGCGCGTCGTCGAGCGGCTCGAGCGCGCCGAGCGCGACGAACTCCGGCATCCAGGTGTTGCCGAGCCTGGAAGACGTCGGGCATGGCGTCGCCGACGAAGGCCGTCAGCAGCTTCTCGTGCGCCGCGCTCCACGGGATCTGCTGCACCCGCACGCGCACGCCCGGGGTGGCGGCGCTCGAACTCCGGCATCAGCTGCTGCACCACCTCGCCCTCGCGTCCCATCGCCCAGAACTCGACCACGGTCGCGCCGGCGCGCCGCTCCGCCGCGCAGCCGTCCGCAGCGACCAGCGACGCGACGATCAGCAGGCCGCGCACGGACGTAGCGGACGAGCGCGCGCGATGCTTGACGTCGCTCGTGTCGCCTGGACGCATCGGACGACGCGTCCGTGAGCCGCTCGACCGCCCTGCGAATGATCACGCACTGTCACCGCGCCGAGGCCGCCCCCGTCCGTACCTGCCGGCAGGCCGGCTGCGCGACTCGCTGCGGCTGCGCGTCGTGCTGCCGGCGGTCGGCCGCGCTCGCCGTCGCCGCCCTGGCGCCGTCGCGCGCGTCCTGCCGCCGGCGCCGCCGCCGCGCGTTCGAGCTTCGACGACGTCACCGGCCAGCGCGCAGCACGCTCGCCAAGGAGTCCGTTCAAGGACCCGCACGGTCAGGTGCCCGACGTGGCTGCGCAGATCACCTACGATCAATGGCGCGACATCCGCTTCCGCCCCGAGCAGGCGCTGTGGCAGCGACAAGAGGCTGCCGTTCCAGGTGCAGTTCTTCCATCCCGGCCTCTACTACGATCGCACCGTCGCCGTGAACGTCGTCGACGACCGAGGCGTCCAGCCCGCTGGCCTTCTCGCCCGAGCCATTCGATTACGGCAAGCAACGACTTCGCCAGCCGGTGCCGCAGAACCTCGGCTACGCCGGCTTCCGCATCCACGCGCCGATCAAGAAGCCGAACTACTACGACGAGGTCATCGTCTTCCTCGGCGCGAGCTACTTCCGCGCCGTCGGCAAGCGACGCAGGTCTTCGGCCTCTCGGCGCGCGGCCTCGCGATCGACACCGCGCTGCCGTCGGGCGAGGAGTTCCCCTACTTCAAGGAGTTCTGGCTGGTGACCCCGGCGCCGCGACGCGCAAGCGAGCTGACCATCTACGCGCTGCTCGACAGCCCGAGCCTCACCGGCGCGTACCGGTTCGTCGTCCGGCCCGGCGAGCAGACCGCGGTCGACGTCGACGCGCGCCTGTTCCTGCGCCGCGAGGTGCAGAAGCTCGGCATCGCGCCGCTCACCAGCATGTTCTTCCACGGCGAGAACACGCGTCCGCGCAGTTCGACGACTTCCGTCCCGAGGTGCACGACTCCGACGGCCTGCTGATCAACTTCGGCAGCGGCGAATGGCTGTGGCGGCCGCTCGACAACCCGCACAGTCGCTGCAGCGTCGAGCAGCTTCCGCATGCCGCGCATCCGCGGCTTCGGCCTGGTGCAGCGCGACCGCGACTTCGACCACTACCAGGATCTCGAGACCCGCGCCGAGCTGCGTCCGAGCGCCTGGGTCGCGCCGCACGGCGACTGGGGCGACGGGCCAGTCGAGCTGGTCGAGATCCCGACCAAGTCCGACACCAACGACAACGTCGTCGCCTACTGGGTGCCGGAGAACGCCGCCGAAGCCGGGCAAGGCCGTGCGTCTTCGGCGTACACGCTCGTACTGGTACGGCGACGACCCGACGCGGCCGCCCGAGCGGCCGCGTCGTCGCCACCCGTCGCGACCGCGGCAGACAAGGAGAACGCGCAGCGCTTCGTCGTCGACTTCGCCGGCAAGAAGCTCGAGGCGATTCCCGGCCGACCAGGTGCTGCGCGGCGTCGTGACCGTCGCCTCGGACGACGACGTCGCCGAGCTGCTCGACCAGCACGTGGTGAAGAACCCGGTGACCGGCGGCTGGCGGCTGACCTTCCAGGTCCGGCCGCAGCGCAGCGACGCCGATCGAGCTGCGCGCGTTCCTCGACAAGGACAGCGCGACGCTCACCGAGACCTGGGCGTACACCCTGGCGCCGTGACCACCAGCGGCTGCCGCCGCTACCGTGACCGCCTGCGGAGAATGCGCTACTAACGCCGTCCATGAATCTCACCGAAAGATTTCTCGCGTTCACGCTGCTCGGCACCGACTGGGTGCTGTGGCTGCTGATCATGCTCAGCATCGTCTCGATCGCGATCATCATCGAGCGCCTGGTCGCGCTCTCGGCGGGCGCGGTCTCCGACGAGCGCATCGAGGACTTCAAGCGCTGCATCGGCGCCGGCGATCTCGCGGGCGCGCGCGCGCTGCTCGGCGGCCGCGCCGGGATCGAGACCCGGGTCGCCCTCGAGGGGCTCGCGACGATGCCGCGCGGCGCCGGCGCCGCCGCCGAGGCGATGGTCGGCGTCCGCGGGCGCGAGCGCCTCCAGCTCGAGCGCAACCTCGCGATCCTCGGCACGCTCGGCAACAACGCACCTTTCATCGGCCTCCTCGGCACCGTCCTCGGGATCATCCGCGCGTTTCACGACCTCGCGCACAGCGCCGGCGGCGGCGCAACGGTGGTAATGGGCGGCATCTCCGAGGCGCTGGTCGCGACCGCGATCGGCTTGCTGGTCGCGATCCCCGCCGTCGTCGCCTTCAACTACTTTCAGCGCCGCGTCCGCACCCGCCTCGCCCGCGCCGACGAGATCGCGCACGTCATCCTGGCGAGCGCCGGCGGGTCCGCCGCGGGCGGCGAGCGCCGCTTCGCGCCGCGCGCCGCGGCGACCGCGGCCGAGAACGCCTGATGGCCTCGACCCAGGGCGGCGCGTACCCGGACGACGACGAGACTCCGATGATCGTCGACATCAACGTCACGCCGATGGTCGACATCATGCTGGTGCTGCTGATCATCTTCATGGTCACGGCGACGTTCATCGTGCAGCCCGGCCTCCCGGTGCAGCTCCCGAAAGCCGCCACCGGCGAGCAGACCGTCGCGACCACCGTCGAGGTGCAGATCGACAAGGACGGCGTGCTCTCGATGAACGGCGCGCGCGTCTCCGAGGACGACGTCCGTCGCGTCGTCGCCGACGCCTTACCGCAGAAACCGGATTTGCAAGCGGTGATCGCCGCCGACCGTGCCGTGCCGCACGGCGACGTCGTCCACCTCATGGACGTGCTGCGGCAGACCGGCCTCCACAAGTTCGCCCTGAGTGTCGAGCGCGTCGAACCCTGACCCGGCACGTCGGCTCCGTCGGCGCTCGAATCCCGGCGGCGCCGCCCGGACGTGCTCGTTGTCGGACAGCGTGTCTGCTGCTAGACTGCGACGTGCTGGCTGTCCGCCGCGCCTCTTGCTCCGAAGACTTGCTCTCGACCGATTGCACCGTCCCCGCGACGCTCGTCGAGCGGCATCGCCGGCGCGTGCGGAGCGCGTGATCCGGGCGAGTTCGGAGCACGAGGACCTCGAACGATGGAGAGACCGACGACATCCACTGGGGCGGCGACCACCGCACCCATGATCGCGCGCGGCCGGGAGGAACCTTGCTGACCGGCGGCGACACGCTCACCCGGGCGTACCTGCGGTGCGCGCTCGAGGCGCACGTCGACCAGCTCGGCTACTCCTGCGTCCGCCCGGCGGCCGGCGAGGCCCTCGTCCCCGAGATCGCGCGCATCAGCCCGGTGCGCGGCCGGATCGCGTACGGCGAGACGGTGCTGCGCAGCGACCTCCGGCGAAAGAGCTGTCACGAGCGGCTGATGTTCTTCTCGCAACGCCGCACCCGCCACCGCAGCAGCATCCTCTTCTTCATCGGCGTGCAAGCGAGCGACCGGCCGGAGCTCGAGGCCCTGCTCGAGGAGCTCGAGATCCGCAACGCCGTGCGCGGCGGGCACGTGCACATCGTGCCAATCGAGCCGCCGGCGACGAACGGCCGCCGCGCGCGCCGCGGCTGACGCCAGGCGCCCTCTAGAAGTTGCAGTCGGCCGGGCTGCACGCGGTCGTGCCGTCGAGAGCCGTGCTGCTCGCGCCGGTATCCTTCACGTCCGCCACCGCGCCGCCGTCGCTGAGGACGCAGTTGCCGCGGCTGCCGATCGACGCGCCCGCGCCGCCGGAGCCCAGGCAGGAGCCGTCGCGATCGAGCGGCGCGCACGAATCGACCGTGCACAGTCCGAGGCTGCCGCTGCACAGCCGATTGACGCACGGGCAATCGGTCACGTTCCAGACGTCGATCTGCGCCCCGGTTCCGACCGAGCAGAACTTGTTGCCGCCGCTCGAGCAGACGCCGCCCGACGCGCACGGCAGGCCGTTCACGACCGACAGGCCGTCGAAGTCGCCGCCGCCGAAGTCGATGCGCGCGTGGCTGTCGCTGCGCGCGACCACCAGCCCGCGCTGGACGCTGCTGACGTTCGTGAACCCGCCGGGCCGCGTCTTCATCCGATTGCGCGCGGCCTCGAGGCGGCCGCTGCCGCGCACGTCGAAGGCGCTCACCCAGGGATTGGTGATGGTGTTGTCCTCGGCGACCACCAATGCGCCGTCGTCGACGCGCAGGCCGAACTTGCAGGAGTCGATCGTGTTGTTCTGGAACGTCACGGTCGCAGGCGAGGCGCCGACGGAGACCGTGTACGACTGGCAGACGTTCTGATCGGTCGGGCTGCCGTGCGAGGTGTTGTTGCGGACGACGTGGGTGCCGCTCCCGCCGCCGATCGGCTGGCCGATCGTGTCGATCGTGTTGTCCTCGATCGTGGCGCTGCCGCCGTTCAACTGAATCGCCTTGTCCGTGCCGCAGGCGCCGTTGCTGCCGTTCGCGAGGCCGCACGTCCGCCCCGGGTCCGGCTGCTGGTTGCCGATCAGGGTGACGCCGCGAATGACCTCGCCGGTGCCGGCGGTGGTGTCGACGGTGATCGCGTCCTCGCAGATGCGGTCCGAGGTCACCTCCGTGACCGTGTGGTCGTTGCCCTTGCGGATGTGGATGCCTTCGGGGAAGTAGCGGTAGCTGAACTTCTCGAGCGTGTTACCGTTGCCGTGGAGCGAGAAGAGCGCGGGCTGCGGCGGCGGGCACTCGTCGCCGCACTGCCCGCAGAAGGCGGTGCCGGTGTAGAGGAAGCGCGCGCCGTTGCCGATGAAGTGGATGTGGTCGTTCGTGAGGCAGACCGAGTACTTCTCGTGATCGCTCGAGGTCGTGCACGTGCTCTTCGGGAACGCCGCCGAGCTCACGTCGTCTTGCATCATCTCGATCGTGCACGGGTCGGCGGGCGACGTCGCGACGCTGATCGTCCGCCCCGTCCATGCGGCGTTGCCGGCGCAGTCGTTGGCCTTCTGCACCGCGTCGCGGACGTCGGCCTCGGTGCAGTCGACCGAGCAGGACGTCTGCGCGCAGTCGCTCGTGCAGGTGTTCGCCGCGATTGCCGCGGCACGTGCGACGAGGACGGCGACGGCAAGCGCGGCACAGGACGAGATCATTCGGATCGGCAGCATGGGACGGTGGGGCTCGCGCGGTTTCGACGGCCGAGGGCGACGCCTCGACACGCGACTATGCCGCACTCGGGGCCTGCTCTGCAACGTGAAGAATCGCGGCCCGAGCCCAGCGATCGGATCCGCGGCGGACTCGCCGCGATTTCCCGTCTCAGCCGGTCTCTTGCCTGGCGAGCGCGCGGCGCCTGCCGTGGGCGCGCCAGCCGCGACGCGCGGTGTCCTCGACCGTCACCGCATCGAGATGCGCGGAGCGGAACCAGCCCTCGATCTCGTCGTGAGCGTGGAACGAGGTGATCGGCGGGGACAGACGATCGTGGACGGCGGCGACGCGCGCCAGCCACGGATGGTCGACGTAGCTCGAGAGCGGCAGCCGGTCGACGAGCCGGCGGAGGCCGAGCCGCTTGGCGAGGCGCAGCGGCTCCCAGTACCCCGCCGACAGCAGCCCGGCGACGATCTTCGAGACGCGGACGCGCGCCGGCCCCGACAGGTCGCGGACGATTCGGTGCAGCGGGCGCATGTGCGAGAGCTTGTAGTCCCTGGTCGGCGGCCGGACGGCGGCCGGACGCGGCCAGGTTTTTTTTTTTTTTTTTTTTTTTTTTTTTTTTTTTTTTTTTTTTTTTTTTTTTTTTTTTTTTTTTTTTTGTGTGTGTGTGTGTGTGTGTGTGTGTGTGTGTGTGTGTGTGTGTGTGTGTGTGTGTGTGTGTGTGTGTGTGTTTTTTTTTTTTTTTTTTTTTTTTTTTTTTTTTTTTTTTTTTGTGTGTGTGTGTGTGTGTGTGTGTGTGTGTGTGTGTGTGTGTGTGTGTGTGTGTGTGTGTGTGTGTGTGTGTGTGTGTGTGTGTGTGTGTGTGTGTGTGTGTGTGTGTTTTTTTTTTTTTTTTTTTTTTTTTTTTTTTTTTTTTTTTTTTTTTTTTTTTTTTTTTTTTTTTTTTTTTTTTTTTTTTTTTTTTTTTTTTTTTTTTTTTTTTCCCCCCCCCCCCCCCCCCCCCCCCCCCCCCCCCCCCCCCCCCCCCCCCCCCCCCCCCCCCCCCCCCCCCCCCCCCCCCCCCCCCCCCCCCCCCCCCCCCCCCCCCCCCCCCCCCCCCCCCCCCCCCCCCCCCCCCCCCCCCCCCCCCCCCCCCCCCCCCCCCCCCCCCCCCCCCCCCCCCCCCCCCCCCCCCCCCCCCCCCCCCCCCCCCCCCCCCCCCCCCCCCCCCCCCCCCCCCCCCCCCCCCCCCCCCCCCCCCCCCCCCCCCCCCCCCCCCCCCCCCCCCCCCCCCCCCCCCCCCCCCCCCCCCCCCCCCCCCCCCCCCCCCCCCC
>CAWCPU010000009.1:0-761892 GCA_963797545.1 uncultured delta proteobacterium | reverse complement strand
GAAAAGCGCGCCGCAGTAACCGAGTTGGTCGGGTCCAGGTAAACCTGTGTTGTACCGGTTAGGGCTTGCTAAACAATGAAGTTTACAAATAGTTGGGCTTTTGCTATCTGCCATATGAGTGCGGGAGTATGGGCGGGTGGCGTTGGAGGGTGCAGTATCGCCGGCCGAGCGGCGCTGGTTGAGGGTGCTTGGTACGCTCAACGAGGCACAGGCGCGTCTGTTCGTCGCAGAGAAAGCGCTCGCGCTGGGTCGAGGCGGAATCAGTCGGGTGTCGCAGCTGACAGGGATGTCGCGACCCACCATCTACAAGGGCACCGCGCAACTGCGATCGGCACGGCGCATGTCGACGGCGGAGGCTGGGCGGATTCGGCGCGCCGGATCTGGGCGCAAGCGCGTGGAGGAAGTGGAGCCCAGATTGAAGCGTGAGCTCACTCGCATCGTTGAGGAGACCACGGCGGGTGATCCGATGAGCCTGCTCAAATGGACAAGCAAATCTACCCGCACCATCGCCGAGGAACTCTCCCGCCGCGGCCATACGGTGAGCGCTGTGACCGTGGGTCGTTGTTTGCACGACATGGACTACTCGTTGCAGGCCAACGTGAAGACCATCGAGGGTGCCCAGCATCCGGACCGAGACGCTCAGTTCCGGTACATCAATGCCCAGGTCAAGGCGTTTGTGCGGCGCCGCGATCCCGTGGTGTCGGTCGACACCAAGAAGAAAGAACTCGTGGGAGCCTTCAAAAACGCGGGGCGGCGCTGGCAGCGGCAGGGAGACGCCATGCAGGTCCATGTGCATGACTTCCCCCAGCTTGGGCGCGGAAAGGCGATCCCCTACGGCACCTACGATGTCGCCCTCGACAAAGCGCTGGTGAACGTCGGGGTGAGCCACGACACGGCGGAGTTCGCCGTGGCGAGCATCCGGCGCTGGTGGCGGATGCTCGGCCGGCGGAGCTATCCTCGAGCGCGCCGGCTCTTGATCTGCGCCGACGCTGGGGGAAGCAACGGGAACCGGCTTCGCGCGTGGAAGCTTCACCTGCAGCGACTGGCCAACGAGATCGGCATTCCGGTTTCGGTGTCGCACTATCCACCCGGCACGAGTAAATGGAACAAGATCGAGCATCGGCTGTTTTCGTTTATCAGCATGAACTGGCGTGGCACACCGTTGGTGAGCTACGAGACGGTCGTGAATCTGATCGGAAGCACTCGGACCCGCGGCGGGCTCACGGTCAAGGCTTTGCTCGACACGCGGGACTACGAGACCGGCCAGGAAGTGTCTGCCAATGAAATGAAGGAGCTGCGACTGCGAGGTCATTCGTTCCATCCCGATTGGAACTACACCCTGCTGCCGAATTGACCATCGGCCTTCGAACGTTACTCACACGATTTGTAAACTTCATTGTTTAGCAGTCCCTTAGCCCTCCGCCTATCACCTCGATGACGGGTGCCGCTCGATCCCTCGTTTGGTGACACACTCGTCACCATGAGCGTCGCGGGGCGCTTCGAGCTATTACCGTCGCTACAACCGAACGCGATGAGCATCGGTTACTGTTACTGCGAATACTCGAGCGATTCTCATCTGCACGCGAACCTCCCGTCTGGAATGCGATCCGGTGTCGATACTGCCGAGTCAGCTCCGCTGATCTGATATGAGTCGTCGTCCCGCCACTCATGCCGGTGATCACATCATCGTGTATGTGATTGTTCGATCATCGTCCGCCCCGCCGGCCCATTACACGATACTCGCCCACTACGTCACTAATCACGTGTACGCGAGCAGCGACCGGCCGGCGCGCGGTGCGGCACATGCCTTGCTGCCGCGCGCACTCATCTCGTGCGTATGGACGCATGCACAACACGGAGGGATCGAATGACACACACACACGTTCACAGTTCAGACTGCGGACCGCTGTTCGGATCGTCGCAATCACGATGGCGCTGGGCGCCTTCTTCACGAGCACCCCGAGTGTCGTGATGGCCGCGAGCGTTTAGGACCAAGTCGTGTTCTACGCAACGAAAGCCGCAAATGGCAATGCAATCTCATCGATTCACGGCTGCCATGCCTGGAATGGTGGACTCATCCCATATGTGACTGGTGGCGGGGGGGGTATGCGGACCGACGTGCGGCGCGGCGCCGTGCGGAGTCGACTGCGGCGGTCTCACCCGCTGGGTTTATGCCATGAGCGACGCGGGTGACGTTCTCCGCAATCCGCCGGGCGGGCAGCAGGAGAACGCCCCGGGATTCGCGTACACATCGAACCCCGTGCCGGGCGACCTCGTGCTCTTCTTCTTCAAGTCCTGGCCCGGCCCCTCTCACCACGTCGGCATCTTCATCGGCAATAATCAGCCCGGCTTATTCACCGACTGACGACTGAACGGGTTGGGAGGCGGAGAAGAGGCGGAGATCATGACCGGATTGGTTGACGATGGCGACAGCGGGGAACGAGCGACTGCAGTGGGAGCGTGGAAAGGGCATGGAAGGAGCGCGCGGGGCACACCGGTGACCTCAGCGCGTCGATGCGCCGCGGGAATCACGGGTCGCAGGGCGCGGGGAAATTCTTCGTCAGGACGGCGTGTAGTGGAGGGCGTGGAGCCGTGTCCACAGCGTGCGCCAGAGCGCCGCCGAGCCTTCGCCGAGGACCAGCACGGCACGGCGGCCGTGCACGAGCACTCGGGCGGCGACCCGCAGGATCACCTCGCGGAATCGGCCGAGGCCCCAGCCGTGACCGGTGGCCTTCTCCAGGAGGACCCGCGCGGCGTGCACGAGGTTGTAGGCGAGCACGTTGAGGAGCAGCCGCACCTCGTTGTGGGCGAAGGAATCTCCCGCGACCAGCGTCGCCGCGAGCGGCCGGCCGCGGTAGTGGCGCTTCGCCCGGGGCGAACAGGAGAGCGCGGGATCGAGCACGCTCATGAGCTCGCCCATGTGCCCCTCGGCGGTGCCGCGCTGGCGATAGAGATCGAGCAGCGCGTGGCCGTCCTGGTCCTCGGGCGTCCAGCTCGTGACCAGCCAGAAGTGGTGCAGGAAGAACTCCTCGGCACGCTCCAGCACGACGAGCACGACCCGGCGCTCGCGTGACCACGGCTCGGCCCGGTAGGCGAGCTCGTAGCACCACGTCCGCGGCTCGGCGGGGGGCCGCCCCGGCGGGCGGCTGAGATACGGGGCGGCCAGACGGTCGAGCACCGCGTTATTGCGCAGCCGCGCCACGTACGGTGTCCCGCGCTGCTCGAGCGCCGCGAGCAGCCCCTCCTCGGGGAACCCGGCATCGATCCGTACGGCCGCCACCTGGCAGAGCTTCTGCTCCACCTCGGCGAGCAGCGGCAGGAGGAAGTCCGCCCCGCCCGCGGCGGTGTGCGCATTCCCGGCGCGCAGCTTCGCGTCGAGCAGATCCCCCGTCTCGCCGACGCTGGCGATCAGCGGATGGAAGATCCGGGTATGGTAGTGCCCATTGTATTCCGATCCCGGCTGCTGCCCCTCGACTTCGATCGGCAGCGAATCGAGGTCCACCGTCAGGTAGCGGAAGCGATGGCCGTGGCGTCCGACGCGGTGGCGTCGCGCGGCGAACTCCACGAGCGCGCGGCGTACGACCGCGCGATTGCCGTCGGCGCCGAGCATCCCCACGAGCCGCGACAGCGTCGGCTGCGAGGCGAGGCCGTCCGGCACTGCGGGATTCCGGTCCAGGATGGTCCCGTCCGTCCGGGGCCGCATCTCCAGCGGTCGGATCCCACGACGATCCGACACCGCCAGCCGAAACACCGCGTCGTCCCGGAGCCGATCCGCGTCGTCGTGGTCCCGCCACCCCTGCCCGAGCAGCAACAGCGCGGTGCGCAGCAACTCCGACAGCGGGTGGGTGATCAGGTCGGGCGCGCGCGTATCGCTCAGCCGACTCGTCATCCAGTCGACGATCCCGATCCGCTCCATCACCTCCCGCAGCACCACCGCTCCCGCGTCCGACGTCAGCCGCTCGGGGCGGCTCTCCAGCCGCAGCGATTGGTTGAACTCCGCCCGGAAAAGAGAGAGATTCGTTTCACCCATACCGCGCCTCCTCACCGCCTACGCTCGGTCTTCGCAAACCCGCTCGTAGCACGGCTGAGCGAGGCGCGGAATGGTTTCAGGCGCCCTCAGTCGGTGAATAAGCCGGGTTCAGGAGACCTTCGACGGGAACGGCCGGACGTGCGGCACCTGCCACCCGGCGCAGAACGATTTCACGCTCTCGCCGGAATTCATCGCGACCTTGCCCCCGAACGATCCGCTGTTCGTGGCCGAGTCGATCCCGAATCTCGCCGGGCTCGAAAACATGGATTTGCTGCGCTCGCGGGCGCTTATCCTGGAGAACATCGACGGCTTCGATCAGCCGCCGGTTTTTCGCGGTGTACCGCATATCTTCGATGACGCCTTCACACCGCCGTTCGGCTGGAGCGCGAGCTTCGATACCGTGCGCGACCTCGCAAACCAGGCCATCGTCCAGCATTTTCCCCGCACCCTGAATCGCATCCCGGGCGTCGACTTCCGGCCTCCGACCGAACACGAGCTCGACGCCCTCGAAGCGTTCATGAACTCGTTCGCGCTGCCGGTGGATGGCACCGACGATCTCGATCGCTTTCTCGTAACCGACGCCCAGAAGCGCGGCCGTGACACCTTCTTCGACGCCGGCTGTGGGACCACGTGTCACATTCCGCCGCTCTTTACCGACGGCGCGAGGCTCAACACCGGCGTCGTGAATCGCGCCGTCAACGTCGTGCCGCCGCCGGAGTGCGAGCCGCCGTGCGGCCCCATCGGTCCGCGGGAGCAAATGGCCAGCGGGAGTTCGACGTCCCGACGCTCTTCGACTTGAAAAACACCGGCCCGTACTTTCACGACAACTCCGCGCCGACGCTGCGCGATGCGGTCGCCCACTACACCACCCCCGAGTTCAATGCCTCGCCCGGCGCTGAGCTCTCGGGACCGATCTCGCTGACCGACGCACAGATCGACGACCTCACCGCGTTTCTCGAGGCGCTCACGACCTGCGGCAACGGCGTCGCCGACCACGGCGAAGCCTGCGACGACGGCAACGCGCTCGTCGGCGACGGCTGCCGTCCGAACTGCACCGTCGAGCGCTGCGGCGACGGCATCGTCGATCCCGGCGAGGCCTGCGACGACGGCAACACCGCCGACGGCGACGGCTGCGCCGCCGACTGCCGCGCGGTTCGCTGATCGCGCCTCCCGCGCCGTACGCCCCGGTCGCGTCGACGAGCCGCGTGAACGGTGATCAACTACGATTGGAGTTGTCGTTCACGGCTCGCGGCCGATCGGGCCCGGCGACCGCCGGAACCGCGCGACGATCCTGGCACCGCCGTTGCTATTCGGCACTCGAGGAGCCGACGATGATCAGGCGTACACGTGAATGTCGGAACGACGGCGGTCCTGGCGGTCGCGCTCGCGACGATCAACTCAGCGCAGGCGACCGCGTGGGCCGCCGCCCCCGCGCCGTCGCCGCAGCCGTCCGCCGCCATGAGCGCCGGACCCGAGGTCGCGCTCCACGACGGCAAGATGACCGTGCGCACTGCGGCCGCGTCGCGCCGTGAGGCGCTGGCCGCGGTCGCCAAGCTGAGCGGCGCCGAGCTGCATCGGGTCGCGGCCGACGACGGCGAGCCGGCTTCGCTGGCCCTCGAGGACCTGACGGCCGCCGACGCGATGAAACGCATCCTTCGCCCGCGCAGCTTTCTCTTGTTTCGGAGCCGCGCGAGCGGCGAGCCTCGGCGCGCGCGGGTCGTCGTGATGTCGCCGACCGACGGCAAGCCCGCCGGTCTCGATGATGCGCTCGCCGCGAACCTTCCGTGTTCCAGACCGCCGCGATCAAGCCGACCGACATGACGAAGCTCGGTACCGGCGGCCAGGGCGCGCGGTCGGCCTTCGGCAACCGCGGCTCGCGCGACCGCCGCAACGACGGATCGGATGCGGACCGCGGCGATGCCCCGAACGGCGCGGACCGCGGCTCCGCTTCCGGAGCGGCGCGGAGCGCAGGCACCCTCGGCTCCGCCGCGCCCGTCGGCGTCGTCAACCGCACGCCGTCCGCGGGTAGTGGACTCCTTACCTGTCAAGCGGCAGCGTCGAGCTTATTTGGATCGTAGAGCGTGCGAGTGCGGCGGAGCATCGCGATCACCACGCGGAGCATCCGATCGGCGAGATCCCGCAGCGCACGCCCGTGGCTGCGGCAGCGTGCCCGCGCAGCTGCATAGATCGAGAGCTCGTGCGGACGCTGAGGCTGCGGTAGCGCGTTGGGGAAGAATGATGTCGGTGTGAACGACCATGCAGCAGGCTGATCAACCGGACACTGTCGCGGTGCGAGCTTCGTGCGCGGCTCGTACGCCGAGCGACGGCACCTCGCTTGCTTAAAACAAGTCGATGCCCACGTTTGCACTATGCGACGGACGCCACCGCTCGGTCGCTCCGGCTTCCGAGTGCGTCGCGCCGGCGTTCGACGCGCTCCGCCGCGACCTCGCGCAGGCCTCCGAGAAGCAGCCTGGGCCGGAGGAACTACAAGATCGACGCGGGCGCCGTTCCGCACCGTGTGGTGGGCAACGACGGCGTCGACCTACGACCGGGAGGCACGGAGAATGAGACGAAGGACGCCGCAAGCATGGCGAATTGCGGGGCTCGTTTTGGTCGCATGTTGCCTTTGGAGCCGCGAAAGCAGCAGCAGCTGCCAGCCGGATTCCGACCCGCTCGGTGGTCTGGTGACTCCCGGCCAACCCACGCTCGACGATCTATTTACGGGCAGGGCGCGGATGCAGACGTTTGAGGAGTCTGAAACCGTTGTTGCGCCCGGTGATTCCGGCCTACCTGTAATTGCCAATCCGGACGGAGGTTATCTGGGCTTCACGCGCGTCGTGTTTAAACCACCAACTGCGCAACACTGCCCACATCTTCAGAACGTTTCCGATTACTGCTTTGAGATCCACTCGCTGCGATCGAAGGATGGCGTCAACTTCAATGACGCCGGTGCCCTATTTACAAATCTCGAGCAGATCCTTGAGCCACAGATCGCGATCGACACCAGCGTATGTACCATCCCCCGCTACGTGATGACCTACGAGGGTCCTGGTGGTGGGAATTCCGTATGGGCGTCCCAGACCACGACACCGCAGCGCAATGCAACCTGGAGCCAACCGGTGAAAGTCGTAAGTGGAGACGGGAATACAGCTGCATCGGTCGGTGCGGCGCTTATTGACGGTGGCAAGAAGTACGTTGCATGGACGGAGCTTCACGCAAACAAGACGATCTCAAGAGCGGCACAGGTCGATTCCTTCGATACGTTGTGGGGCACTGTGGCTGACCCACGAGCCGTTACGATGATGGATGCAGGGCCTACCGGGTGTGCCGGCGGAGGGCCCTACGGCTGTACGAGCCCCTGGGACTGCGACAATCGTGATAAGCACGATTGGAAGCGGGAAGGACACTATTACTACCTATTGTATGAGGGCGGCCTCGCTCGCGCACCGAGCGCCACGTATCCAGCCGGGATCAGCGTGGCCCGCCGCGCAAACTCGGCGCTCCCTCTCGCTGGCAGTCCTAGCGAGGCTTATTCAGAACGCTTGCCGTTAGGGCGCGGGATCACGCCGCCGCCTGGGCTCACCCTTGGATATCCCATCCTGTCCGTAGTGGATGGGACTATCTACATCTATTATGCGTATTCGGGGTCCGCGTACGGCCGGAAGCGAGCGAAGTTGGTGTTTACCGCAACCGGTTGGTTGCCTGCGGTGACCGGACTTCTCCTGAATTAAAGAGGCCGCCTTGAAGCATCCGATCGCGCACGGCACGCCGGACGTGACCAGGAGATCAGGGCACACATTCATCCACCAGAATAGAGGAGGATACAATGCGCTCTCTCGATGAAGTTGCACGCGAGAACAGCGATCCATGCCCGCCGCCTCACATGGGATGGCATCGCAATGTCCAACGTAGGCGCACACTGAGGCGGTGGTGCGTTTCAGCTGCCGCCGCTCTAGCATTGATCGTGGGTACGCCCGCCGCTTACGCCGGCACGAAAGTGGCCGCGACGTTGGGCACGATAATTGTCAACCAGGGGCATATTCTGTTCTACCTGAATGGGGTAGCAACTAACCCATGTCCCCCATCGAACGTCTATGAACTGCCGCTAACGGACACCGCTTACAACCAGATTTATGCGGGCTTGTTGACGGCGAAGGCGCTCAATTTGAAAGTGCAGGTCGACGTCAACTGCGCCTCCGGTTACAATCAGGTCGATGAATTGCAGATCGATCATCCATAGGCAGTGCACCAGCCGGGCGATGCTTGATCCGCAGGCGCAGAGACACGATGGAAGCGCATGATCCGTGCCGCTGCGGCCGTCCGCGATGGTGTCGCGTCGGGCGAGCGGCGATGCGAGCCCGGTACAGCGCGGACGAACAGACCCAGCACGGCGCGACAGAGCGCATCGTCGAACGGCAGGGAATAGCGTAGCCCACTGCTGTCCGGCTTAGAAATCCCGACAACGCGGGAAACCCTTGTGCGGAGCGGCGTTGAGGGGTGTACCCGGGGCGGGAGATATCGTTTCTGAGCGGGCCGGATTCGTGGACTGTTCGCCCCCACTGAAGACGCGCCCCTGCTCTCGAATGCGGAAGCGACGCGGATCTGCGAAGGTGTGCCGCCGCAAACCCTTGGGGCACACGGATGACAGCGACGCGCACGGTTCTGAGCCAGATTCTGAGCCTCGTCCCGCGCGGCGAGTTCGAAAAGCTCGCCCGGGCACATGGGGGCGACAAACGCGTCCGCTCCTTCTCCTGCTGGACGCAGTTTGCGTGCCTCGTCTACGCGCAGCTGAGCCGGCAAACCAGCCTGCGTGATCTGGAGCTCGCGCTCGAGACCAAGCGCGTATTCCTCTATCACTGTTTTGCGACGCGCGAGGTGTGTCGCTCCACCCTGGCCGATGCCAATGAGACGCGCCCGTATCAGATGTACGAGGCGCTCTTCATTACGCTGTATCAGCAGTGTGCGATCCAGGCCCCGGAACACCGGTTCCGATTCCGCAATAAACTCTATTCCTTCGACGCCAGCGTCATTGATCTGTGCCTCAGCGTCTTCCCGTGGGCCAAGTTCCGGACCACCAAGGGCGCGATCAAACTCCACGCCCTGCTCGACCACGACGGCCACATTCCCTCCTTCGTGCGGGTCACCACCGGCGCGACGCACGACATCCACCAGGCCCGACACCTCGTCCTTGAACCGGACAGCATCGTGGCCTTCGACCGGGGGTACGTCGACTACGCCTGGTTTTACCAGCTCCACCTCCAGCAGGCGTTCTTCGTCACCAGACTCAAGCGGGGCGCGGCTTTCCGCGTCGTGGCACGCCGGGATCCTCCGCCACTTTCCGGGGTCACGTCCGATCAGACGATCCGGATTACGGGCAGTAAAGCGGACAGCATCCCGATCGATCTGCGACGCATCGGGTACCTCGATCCCGCTACGGGCCATCGCTACTTCTTCCTCACGAACCTTTTTGCGTTGAGCACGAAAACGATTGCGGAGATCTATCGGGCGCGCTGGCAGGTCGAGTTGTTCTTCAAATGGATCAAGCAGCATCTGCGCATCAAGACGTTTCTCGGCACCAGCCCCAACGCCGTGATGAGCCAGATTTACGTGGCGATGACGACATATCTCCTGCTCTCGTATCTGAAGTTCTCTTCTCGCTCCCCACTCACCTTGTATGCCCTTGCCAAGCGCCTCGAGGTGAGTCTGTTTGATCGCGTGGACATTCGTTCGTTGCTTGCCAAGGACATTCCCGTTCGGCGCGCCCCCAAGGACATCAAGCGACCCGCACAGCTATCATTCACCTGGGGCCGCGCACTGCCGGACCGGCAACATGTCATGCGGCACGTCACACTGACGCGCCGAGCACCGGAAACCCTTGCGGCACAAGGTCCGTAAGCCGGACAGTAGTGAGCCAAGGTAAACCTGCAGCCACCGCTCGCCGCACTCCGGAGGGCAGGGTGTCCACCGCGAGGTGGAATCCGAAGGGCATGAGGAGAAGTACCGGGCCGTAGTCGAAGGGAGCTGTCCCAGTGACGAACCGGTCGGCCAAAGGTGGGGCAAGGTCGAGCCTGCACTATGGAGGCGAAGGCGTTCTCATCCACCCACCGCACCAAGGTGTTTGCGGACGGCACGGTACGGAAGACCAGCGCGTGACTCCAGGAGGACTCGTCGCATCCCCGGCAGGCACCGGGGGAAGTGACCCTATAAGCGCGAGCGAAATGGGAAGCGGTGTGCGGCGAGTCGTCGGACGACCGAGTAGTACCACACGCACGGCCAACACCGTGCGACCGAGCGATCGGCAGCCCGAGTGGGCTGGGGAAGGCGGTCGGCGAAGGCCGTTGGAACGAGACGGGGCGCGAGAAGGAGCAAGGGCGAGCGGGGGGAACAGTTCCATACGCGAAAGACCCGTACACGGTCGCCCGAGGAGACTCGCGGACTGGATCAATCCGACGGGGGCAAGGAAGGTGCACTCGCTGATTGACAAGGTCTACAAGCGAAAGAACCTGGCGATGGCCTGGGAACGCGTCAGGGCCAACCACGGGGTGGGCGGTGTCGATGGACAAAGCCTCGAGGCCTTCGGCGAGCAGCTCAAGGAGCAGCTCGACTGGCTGCACGAGGAACTGCGTAGCGACACGTATCGACCGCAACCGGTACGGCAGGTGCGGATCCCGAAGGCGGGGAAGCCGGGCGAGCATCGCACGCTGGGCATTCCGACGATCCACGATCGGGTGTGTCAGCAGGCGTTGCTCAATCGACTGGAACCGATCTTCGAGCCGGTATTCGATGACGCCAACTTCGGATACCGACGAGGGCGATCGCCGCAGGACGCCCTGCGCAAAGTATGGAAGGAGATCAACGCCGGGCGGGAGTGGATCGTGGATGCCGACCTGAAGGATTTCTTTGGGTCGGTCGACCACGAGAAGCTCCTGACTCTGGTAGCCGAGCGCGTCGCTGATGGGCGCGTACTCCGTCTGATCCGGGCAATTCTCAAGGCCGGAAGTTACGGAGAGGGGCGGGTCTTTCCGACCGAGCGTGGGACTCCGCAAGGTGGGGTGGTCTCGCCTCTGCTGAGCAATATTCTCCTGACGCCGTTTGATCGGGAGATGCGAGGCCGAGGGTATCAGCTCACGAGGTTCGCCGACGATTGGGTCATTACCTGTGCGTCGGTGGCAGAGGCACGAGCGGCGCTGCGAACCGCGATCAAACTTCTGGAAGCACTGGGCGTGCGCATCAACCCGCAGAAGACGCCGGTCGTGCATGTCCGGCACGGATTCGAGTTTCTCGGGTACAAGATCAAGTTGGGCCGCCGGCCGCTCCGGCTGGCACCTGACAAGATCGTGAGTGGGACCCGAGCCGGGGCCTTGTATGCCTATCCCCGGGCCACATCGATCCGGCGCTTCCGGGACCAGATTCGTCGGCGAACGCGCCGGCGCGTGCCGCTCACGACTCGGGAGCTGATTCAGGAGCTCAATCCCATCGTGCGCGGGTGGGGGAACTACTATCGCCGTGCCCACGTCCGGGGACTCTTTCACCGACTCGACGGGTGGATCGTGCGGCGGCTCTGGTCGCACCGGCACAAACGTTGGCGGTGCCGTGGCTGGCAGACGCTGCCCCGTGCCACGCTGTACGGCGCATACGGGCTCGTGAACCTGGTTGGTCTGATTCCTTCCCTGGCCTCTCGGCATGCCGGGTCTTCGTGAAAGCCGGATGCGGGAGAACCGCACGTCCGGTTTGTGCGGCGGACGGAGGTCAGCCGGTGCACCAGCACCGGCGCCTCCTCCGACCCGACACCGACGAAGCCGCCGAACAACGCCAGTCGTCTGGCCACGGAGGTGGTGGAGGGAAGGGACCCGACCAAGGGGAACACGACCGAGCAAAACGCGCCCCGGACCCAGAGCCGGACTGGCGTGTCCAGTGCGCTCGATCGTGTACGTCGAGCAGCAGCAACACAGAAGGGGATGCGGTTCACGGCGCTCCTCCACCACGTCAACATCGAGCAACTCCGTTCGGCATTCCTGGCACTCAAGCGGGAGGCAGCGCCGGGCGTCGATGGCGTGACGTGGGAGCAATACGGCGGGCAGCTGGAGGACAACCTCCGGGACCTGCACGCACGATTGCACCGCGGAGCGTATCGGGCGAGGCCGTCGCGGCGAGCGTACATCCCAAAGACGGACGGGCGGCAACGGCCGCTCGGCATCGCCGCGCTGGAGGACAAGCTGGTCCAACGCGCGGTCGTCGAGGTGCTCAATGCCATCTACGAGTCCGACTTCCTCGGGTTCTCCTATGGCTTCCGACCGGGCGTAGCCAGCACGATGCGCTGGACGCGCTGGCGGTGGCCATCCTGCGGCGAGAAGGTGAACTGGGTGCTCGATGCCGACATCCGTGGTTTCTTCGACGCCATCGACCACGGGTGGCTGGTGAAGTTTCGTCGAGCATCGGATTGGGGACCGGCGCGTGCTGCGGCTCATCCAGAAGTGGCTGGCCGCAGGCGTGTTGGAAAACGGGACGTGGACAGCCGAGCGAGGTGGGGTCCCCGCAGGGGCGACCGATATCGCCCGCTGCTGGCCAACCTCTACCTGCATTACGTCTTCGACCTGTGGGTCCAGCGATGGAGGAAGACGGCAGCGCGCGGCGAGCTGATCGTCGTGCGCTACTGCGACGACTTCATCGTCGGATTTCAGCACCGTTCGCGATGCCGAGCAGTTCTCGAGACGAACTACGCGAGCGCTCGCGACGTTCGGCTTGGAGCTGCACCCCGACAAGACGCGGCTCGATCGCGTTCGGGAGGTTCGCCCGCTCGAACCGACGAGCGCGTGGTCTGCGAGGGGAAAGCCGGAGACCTTCAATTTCCTCGGGCTCACCCACATCGGTGGGGCGCTCGCGGACGGGAGAGTTTCTGCTGCTGCGGCAGACCGATGCGGAAGCGGATGACGGCGAAGCTGCACGAGGTCATCGACCGAACTGCAGCGCCGCCGCCATCAGTCCATCCCGGAGCAAGGCGCTGGCTGGCGCCGTCGTGCGCGGGCACTTCGCGTACTACGGCGTGCCCGACCAACACCCATGCGTCTGTGCAGCCTTCCGAACCAGCATCGCCCGCTCTGGTATCGCGCTCTGCGGCGGCGGAGCCAGCGCGCAGCGTATCAACTGGGCACGCATGAGCTCGGCTCGTGCGGCTCGCTGGCTTCCACCGGCCCGCATCACGCATCCCTGGCCGAGCAGCGCTTCGACGTCAGAACCCGAGGCAAGAGCCCAGTGCGGTAGTCCCGCTCGCTGGGATCTGTGCGGGGGGCGGCCCGAGCCCTTGGGGCGAAGGGCCGTCCCTACCGCGACCCAATCGTCGTCGAAGTCGCCGTCGCGGTTCGGGACACCGTGGTGGTTGCGGTGGGAGTGGCAGTCGGCGTCTGCAGGAGGATCGTGAGGATTGCCGTGACCGTCTGAGTCGCCGTTGACATGAGCGTCGGAGTCGACGTTGGCGTCGGTGTCCGAGTGAGGGTGCGCGTCGGAGTCATCGACGACGACAAGATGCTGCTGCTCGTTGGCGTCGTTCCGATGGCAGACGGCGTCGGTGAGGAAGGCGGGTGTTGCGGTCGCGTTCAGCGTCTCAGTAGGGGCGGGCGTGGCCGTTCGCGTCGGCACCGTCGGCGTAGGGGGCGACATTGGAAAGAGGACCGTCGGCGTCGGAGACGCAGGTGTTGCCGCCGGCGCCTTACATGTAAACGGAGGTCGGCGCGCCCGCGGCGGTCGCGCGTGCCTGGAGCTCCGTGATCAATCGACCCACGGCCGCACGGCTTCCGGTCCGAACCTCGCAATCCCAGGCGGCCACGGCAATCGCACGCTCGTACGCTTGAACCCGTGCAAGTTCATCCGGCGAGCCGCTTACCTGCGGGCGCCGCCACGCTTCTTCCAGGTACGTGACCATGTCGGCCGGTCCGTCGAAGGCCCACCCTCGTGCCTTGAGACAGGATGACCACAGGGCGATGCCATGCTTCACCACCGGGTGCGAGAGCGTAGCCACCGAGCGGATCTCGTCCGCGAGGGGGCCCGGTAGTGATGCGAGCGCTTGTTCGAGCTTATCGGCCGCGGCTTGCAAACCCGCGGCATAGCAGTGCGCGAATTCGCTTTGCCATCGTTCCTCGCTCTCTGGTCCGTCAGTACGCCTCCCCGTCCGCAATTGGGTGGGAGCCACCGGGCCCGTGCCCACGTCGTCAACGGAAACCCCGAATCCGATGCGTGCGCGCCGCTGCCGGCTATCTTGCTCTTCGGGTGGTGCTGATTGCGGCGCATAGTCCATTCCCGCTTCCGCCATGCAACGGCGAAGACGCTCTTCGACGAACAGGAACCTGGCATCGTCAGAGCTCATATGGGTCAGTTCGGCAACGAATCCCGTCGGGCGCGCATTGGCACCCGACAAAGCGCCGGAACGGCATCCGACGAACGTTGCGATGAGTACGGTCACTACAGGAACCGCGCGTAGGAGTCGCCGGATACGCATGGCTATCATAGTTGCATCCGCTCGGCATTCACGGACACGCATCGTGGACTCCAACGCTCAGCTTGGAGTTGGACGTCTTGTACCACAAAGTTCCACCCGAGAACCAAAAATCGAACTGAATCCGATCCCCAACTGATTGAAACGTCCCGAACGTCGGGATGTCGACCCCGATGCACCCATCGCCTTGATACCACGCTGTGGGCTGGTTGGGGGCGGTATGGTGGTAATTCTCGGTATGCCAGTCCATTGTGCCGATGCCGACCCCCGACATCGTGTTACGCAGGAGATTCATCTTCGTGACCAGCGTGGAGGCGGCATTGCGGCACACCTGCATCTGCATGTCATGACGCGCGATCTCCACGCCGAAGAGAAATAGGTGACTCGTGCTGACGGGTGGTGTGTAGCAGACGTCGTTGCCATCGCATCCAGCCGCATGTGCAGGATCGGGGACGTGCAACCACATGAGAACGAGCGCAGTCGTAATCACGCGGAACAGACCTGACGTCATTCTGTCCTCCTTGTTTGGGGCGCCTCTGGCGCGTGGTCTCGGACGACTGAGCAGTTGACGTGCCAACCAGAGTCCCGAACCGCGTGGTGCGCGGCGGCCGCGCTCTAGCAGCGCGTTGAAAAAGTCGCACGGAGCGCGTGCACGCGACCGCCGTTGCCGTATAGTGCACGCCGGCAGGAGGGGCGGGGATGGCGCTGGGACGGCGCGGGGAGCGGGAGCAAACGATGTGGGTGGCGACGGCGAGCTTGCCGCGGTCGGCCGGCCACCCCTTCTACACGCGCGTGAACGCGCTGCTGGCGGAGGCGGACTTCGATCGCTTCGCCGAGACCGAGTGCGCACCCTACTACGCGGAGACGCAGGGACGCCCCTCGATCGCGCCGGGGATCTACTTCCGCATGTTGCTCGTCGGATACTTCGAGGGCATCGACTCGCAGCGCGGGATCGCCTGGCGGTGCAGTGATAGTTTGGCGTTGCGCGAGTTTCTCGGCGTGAGCCTGGCCGATCGCGTGCCCGAGCATTCGTCGCTGACCGTCACGCGCCAGCGCTTGCCGTTGGCGGTCCACGAAGCGGTATTCGCGCGCATCGTGCAGCTGGCCGCCGCGAAGGGCCTGCTGCGCGGGAAGACGGTGGCCGTGGACGCGACGACATTGGAGGCGAACGCGGCGATGAAGTCGATCGTCCGCCGCGACACCGGCGAATCGTGGCAGCAGTACATTCGCCGGCTGGCGGTCGAGGACGGCGTCGAGGCGCCGACCGAGGAAGACGCCCGGCGCCTCGACCGGCGGCGGAAGAAGCGCGTGTCGAACGCGGCGTGGCGCTCCTCCAGTGATCCCGCAAGCCGGATCACGAAGCTCAAGGATGGCCGGACGCACTTGGCGTACAAGGCCGAGCACGTGATCGATCTGGAGAGCGAAGTGATCGTCGCGGCGCAGATCTATCCCGGGGATGCGGGCGATGCGGCGACGTTGGCATCGAGCGTGCGGAAGGCCGAAGGATATCTGGACCAGGCAGCGGTGCCGGCGGTCGTCGAAGAGGTGGTCGCGGACAAGGGGTATCACGCCGCCGCGACGCTGGCGGCGTGCGACACGGTGGGACTGCGCACGTATATTCCCGAGCGACGCGAGGGACGGCGTCGATGGGACGACAAGCCGGTTGCCTGCGAGCTGGCGTTTCGGGCCAATCGTCGCCGCGTGCGCGGCCGACGCAATCGCCGCCTGCAACGGCTGCGCTCGGAACGCGTCGAGCGGAGCTTCGCGCACACGTGCGGCAGCGGGAATCAACGGCGCACGTGGTTGCGCGGCATCGCGAACGTCCAGAAGCGGTACCTCCTCACGGCCGCGGCGCGCAATCTCGGGCTCGTGATGCGCCACCTCTTCGGGATCGGCACGCCGCGGAGCCTCCAGGGGCTCGCGGCGCTCGTCCGTGCACTCATGTTCGCCCTCGCGACGTTCATTGCGGCCCTGATAGGCCGTGTTCCATCGCGCTGGTCGCGACCGCGCCTTTTCGGCTCGCATCGGCCTCCGGCGCCCGTCATCAGCAGAATTCCGATTTCTTCAACGGGCTGCTAGGGAGTGTAGGGACGTCACGAGTGGCACGAACATGAATGGACCGCATTCGAATGGCTGGATCAGGCTGAATTTGTCACCGCGAGTCGCAAGTCGCGCCCCCTGCGACTTCTTCCGAAATACCTCGACGTAGCCACATAGGTCCGGGCGGCACTCCCATTCCTCCAAAAGCTGAGAGTGTAGCGCGCGACGAATTTTCATCTTTGCCAACACGCGGTCGCAAGCCGCAGTCGGCAATTCCCCCCGATACGTCAGCGTGAACCGCACGACATCCACCGGGTGGTTAAGAAGCAATTCCCAGTCATCATCATCGGGTCTCCAGTCGGGGAGCGGCCATTCGAGCGGCAACCTCATGGCGTACCGCCAACTCCCCGGAAACACATGCCACGATGACGGCCGGTCCGTCTAGTATATTGATGCCCGAAATAGGGATTCAACGGGTTGGTCGTGCGCCGCGCGTGGTGCGCGGCCTCGCAGAGCATGGTCCGCAGTTCGGCGGAGCCGCGCTTGGTGATCCGTCCGTGACGATCGTACTCCCCGGACTGATAGGTGCGCGGTACGAGCCCCGCGTAGCTGGCAGCGTGCTTCGCATCGGGAAATCGGGTCACGTCGGACAAGACCGCCAGCGCCGTGAGCGCGACGATCGGACCGACGCCAGGGACGGTCTCGAGGCGGGCGAGCCCATCCGTAAAGGATCTCCGCTGGTCGGCGAGACACCGTTCGAGGCGAATCACTTGCGCGCGGGCGCACCGCCAGAGCGTGTGGTGGTCCTCGATGTAGCTCCGGAACAGCGGGTCGGGTGGGAGCGCATCGAACAGCCGTGTCCATGCCGCATCGCTCCCAAGACTCCGACTCAGGTGGCCGAGTCCGGCACTGCGCAGCAGCCGCTTGACGGCCAGCACCTCGGACGTTTGCTGGCGGACGAAATGGCGGCGCCGCGACAGCGTCTCGCGCAGCGCGCCGATCGGGAGTGGGGGCACGTGTACGATCGATCGATAGATGCCACGCCGCAACCCGTCGCAGAGTTCGAACGCATCGCGGCGATCGCTCTTCTGGGTCGGGCGCTGCGCCTTCAGTCGCACCTCATGCGCATCGATCACCACGGGCACGAGCTCGAGCGCTTGGAGCTGCCGCGCGACGTAGAACGCGGTCGTGCCCGTCTCCAGCGCCACCCGCGTGCCGGGTGCCAGCCGGTGCGCCGTCCCCAGCGTCGCCAGGCCCGCCGGCGTCGTTGCCACCTCGCCCCGTGCGGTCACCGTGCCCACGTCGTCTTGGATCACAAACACACTGCGCTTGCTGTGCACATCCAATCCCACGTACGTTTCCATTGGGCTGTCCTCCCTTCGCTGGGGCTCCACAGCGTGGATGACCCCGTGGTCTGCCGCGAACCTTATCGCGGTTGCGGGGGGACAGCCCGTCTTCATCAATACGAATATTTCAACCGGCCAGCGCAAACAGCCCGCTCAAAGTCCTATCGACTCCTTCTTCGATATGCCGCGTGCCCACCGCCGCGTTCGGGAACTGCCGAACTGACGGTGATCGGATGAGGCCGAACCTCGGCCACCGACGAGGTCGAACGCCGCGACGCGAGGCTGCCCGAGATCAGGCCCTGTGAACGATCGATCCTGATCGTCGGGGGACCGTTACCCGATCGTTCGCTGCGCACTTCCCATTTCGCTGAGATGGCGGCAGCGGAACCCCGTAGTCGTCGCTGGAATGACATGTGCTATGCGCGTCGTCGCTATTCGCGGAGGCACATGGCCTCCGCACCGATCCAGTTGCGGCTCGCGATGGTGGAGTCGCCGTACAAGCGCCAGCACGATTGGGAGGAATCGAATGAAGCATGATCACGTGTTCGGGCTCGCCACGAAGGCCTGCGTGCGCCTCGGGCTGCTGGTCGGGCTGCTCGCGCTGCCGCTTGCGGCTGAGGCTGCCGATCAAACCGTCCTGGGAAGCACGTTCGCCGCCCAGAGCTCGCCGATCGGCACGAAACGCAAGATCACAGTGACGGCGAAGGAGGTCGGGCGCGCCGTCACGATCGTCGGCGATCCCGCGCTCGACGGCGCGACCCTCACCATCACGACGAACGGCGACGCCTCGGGCTCGCAGACGTACACGCTCCCCGACGGAACGAGCGCGACTACCGGACGGACATTCTGGCGTGGCGACGCCGTCCGCGGCTTCAACTACGGCGACCCGAGGGGCGAGAACGGTCCGGTCACCAAGGTGCAGATGAAGCTGAGCGGCGGCGCATTGCATATCAAGGTCGCCGTGGACGGCCGCTTCGGCGCGGTCACTGTCGGACCGCCGAACCCCGGTACGAACGCGTGCGTGCTCCTGCGTCTCAACGGCGGCGACTCGTATAGCGTCCGATTCGCGGGCGGCCGGATCACCAACAAGGGCAACCAGCTCTTCAAAGTCAGAAGCCCGGTCGGCGAAGGCTCGTGTCTCGGCGCGGCGGGTCCAGCGGCGCCGGTCGCTTTTCAGGATCCGTCGCCGGTCCTCGCGGCCGGCACGGGTATCCAGCTCGCTGTGAGGGCCGTGCCACGCCTCGTCGACTGGAACGGCGACGGCGCGCTCGATCTGCTGGTGTTCGGGGGCGACGGCTACGTCTGGCTCTCCATGGCCGCCGCTCCGCAGACCTCGGCGAGCTTCCAGCCGCTTTCGAAGGTGCAGGACGCCGACGCCCACGACATCCGCGTCGGCACGTCGTACACGGGCGGCGCCTTCGTGGACCTGAACGGTGACGGCAAGCGGGATCTCGTTGTCGCTGGGACCGATGGCCCGGTGTGGCTCTACGCGAACGTTGGCACGAGCACGGCGCCGATCCTGAGCAAGAGTCCCGTGAAGCTCCAGATGGGGTCGGGCGACTTCGAGTGCTGCCGGCGGTTGTGGCGGCCGCATCGACGTCGCGGACTGGGATCGGGGACGGCCTGGCGGACATCCTCGCAGGCGACTTCGGCGGAACCGTGACGTTCTATAGGAACACGGGCAATGCGAAGGCCCCCGCGTTCGCCGCACCGGGTATCGCCCTCAGCGTGAACGGGAGCCCGGTCGTCGAGCCGTACAACACGCACCCGCGCGCGTTCGATCTGAATGCCGATGGCGTCCGCGACCTCGCGTACGGCATCAACTGGCACTATTTCCGACTCTGCCCCAGGGACTCGTCGGCGGCGACCGACCTCCAGTCGTGCCCATATGCGGCGAACGTCGACGCTGTGGAATTCAACCTACGCACGGATCAGAGCGACGATTCCTGTCCGGACTTCGCCGACCTGAACGGCGACGGCGTTCTCGACATGATCGACGGGGGGGACGCCGGACGCGTCGTCGTGCTCTACGGGCGGCCGACCACCGACGCGCTCGATCGCATCGACGCGATCATGGCCGCGCACGCGCAGGATCTCGGCTCGACGCTCGCGACCGATGCGACGCTCCGGAACGAGCTCTTCGGGCTGCACCACGCGGTGCGCGCCTTCGTCGCACAGATGAAGCCCGACCCGAACACGCGCGCGACGATCCGCGACTGGTACGTGTCGCACATCGCGCAGTACCCGCAGTACCTGCCGTGGCAGCACCTCGACCAGGACGCGCAGGCCTTCGTGCCGCTGCTCGCCGGGCAGTGCTGGATCAACTTGTTCGAGTCCATGCCGGACACGCCGGCGCACCGTGCCCTCGTCGCGACGGCGTGCGGCTTCGGGGGCGTCCAACGCGAGCTCACGACGAACGCCGGAATGGTCTTCATCGAGAACCGGTCGGCCTCGGTCGAACAGGAGCGCGTGCTTCGTGACCTCGCGTTGAGCCTGCCGACACCGTACCAGGTCGTCGAAGCGGTGTCGGTGCGGGACTGGCTCTATCCCACCGGGATTCCGAATCCGCCCGGAATCGCCGCGCGGACGGGCATCAACATCTTCGACACGCCGGTCGGTGCGCAAGCCGAGGGCTTCCCGCCCGACGTGCCGCAGACGTTGATCGACACCTACGCCGTAGCGGCCGCGCACGAGCTCAACCACAACGTCGAGGCGCCGGCGGTGAAGCTCTTCCCTACCTGGTATCGCCAGCGGAAGAGCGAACTCCTCAAAGAGGCCGGGCCGACCGACTACCAATGGATTCACAACGCTGATGGGACGTGGTCGTGGAACCTGGCCGCGACGCAGCAGGTCTTTCAGACGAAGGGCTATTGGGACGGCGATCTCGCGCACTGGACATCGGCGGTCGATGCTTACTGGAGCTCGGGCCCGGGCGCGGGCTACGACCAGCACTGGTGCCGCGACAACCTCCGCTTCTCGATCGAGAACCCGGGTGAGGCCTTCGCGACACTGGCGAACCAGTACTTCGACAGCAGCGACGTCATGTTGCAGCTCGGCCTCACGCGGTTCGCGCACGGCAATCCGTGGTGCCTGGACGAGGTCCTCTGGTTCGCCGAGGTCTACGCGGCCGGCGGTCCGAGCACGTCGTTCTACCGCGTCGATACGCAGGGCACCGTGACGCGGAACGATGTCACGATCCATCGCGGGCCGGGCGGCCACATCGACGGCGTCCAACTGTCGGACGGCACGCACTACACCTTCACGATCATGGCGAACGGCGACGCGCTGGCCGTCGGTCCGTGAGCCGCGTCAGCCGATCCTGAGCTCGAAGGGCTCGAGGGCTGGAGGGCACGCCGCAACGGACCGATGCGCAGCTCCCGCCCTCGGCGTGACGCCACCGCCGAGGAGTACCGGCGCCATCGACGGACGGCTTGCGCAATTGAATTCCGCCGCAACGGTCCCGAGATGCCCGCCCGCGATCGAGGTGTGAGGGGGGATGGGCGAGCAACGGACCTTCGCATCGATGGCGTGGACGCAGAAGGGCAAGGTGACCCGCCGCGAGCGTTTCTGGCCGAGATGGATGCCGTGATTCCGAGGGGTGGTGCTGAAGGCGTTGGTCGAGCCCCACTACCCGAAGGTGGACGGGCGCGGACGCCAGCCGTTGGGGTTGGAGAAGATGCTGCGGATCTACTTCTTGCAGCAGTGGTTCAACCTGTTGGCAGGCGGAGGATATGGCCTACACAGCGAGGCCATGCCCCGCCCAGGCGCGCAGAATGCCGAGCTGCCGGTTGGCCGTGGTCGTGTTCTTGTCGACCGTGACGCCCGCGGCGTCCGACACGTAGATCCCCTGGTCGACGTTCCCCGCCGCCTCGCACTTGCTGACCCGGCTGGCGTCGGCGTTCACGTAGACGCCGGAGTTCCCGTTGCGGTAGGCGGTGCAGCCGGTGACCGTGTTGCCGGGCGCGAGCAGGTTGATCCCCTGGTTGTTTCCGGAGGCATCCACCTTCTTGAGCGTGTTGCCGGTGCCCGAGATCTCGAACCCGGCGCCGCCGTTGCCGACCGCCGCGCTCTTCTCGATCTTGTTGCCCGTGCCGCCGGGACCGACGTCGAATCCCTTCTCGCTGTTCCCGTCGGCGAAGCAGCCCTTGACGGTGCCGACATCCGAGTCCCCGAGGTCGAACCCGTCGTGCTCGCAGCCGAAGGCGGTGACGTCGGTGATCTTGGTCTTCTGGGCGTCACCGCCGATGCTGACGCACGTGTCGAATCCGGCGACCGTCCCGTTCTTGATCGTCACCTGGTCGAACCCCGCGCCGTCGTCGATGCCGACGTCGCCGGCGCCGCCGTCGCCCTCGATCATGAAGCCGTTCAGATCGATCGTGACCTTGTCGGCGCCGACCACGAGACCGTTTCCGGTGCAGCTCAGGTTCCCGTCGAGGACGACCTTTCCGGTGACGGTGTCGCCGCAGGCCGCGGACGCCGCGTGCGCGAGGCTGCTCGGCAGCGCGCACGCGAGCGCGGCGAGAATCGTGACGGCGATGCGACCGAGACCGCGAGACGAACGGGCGCGCATGGGAAGCCTCCTGCGAAGGGTGCGCGACTCTAGATGCCGCCGGCGCCGGTCGTCAACGCACAGCGCGACGTCTGTCGCAGCGCGACGTCAAGATTCGACCGCACCGACGCCGGCGAGCCAGGTATCGAGCAACGCCTCGAGATCTCGGCCGCGGGCGAATCCACGGCGTACGACCATCGCCGCGCCTTCACGAGCACGCGAAATCTCCGCGGCGTCGGCAACACCGCGCAGCACACGCAGATCGTCGGCGTCCTGAGGACGGAGCCGATCGTCGCGCGCGAGCAGCTTCAGTACTATCAGGTGCCCCACACGCGCGACGGGCACACGGAGTCCCGGGAACACCTCGATCGGTTCAGCGGCGGCGGCAATCTCGGGCTCGATGCCGGACGACGCGAAGAGGAGATCAGCGACGACACCGGTGGCGGCCTCACCGGGTGTCACGAGCCGGACGGTAGCGAGCCGGGCGGCGCGCTCGTGCTCGATCACTGCCGTCGTCCCGAACCCGTCGGCGACGAGGGAACGCACGAGCGCTTCTGCGGCTGCATCCGTGGCGACGTCGGCGGCGACGTCGAGAGCACGCGTGAGACGAGGCTCCGCACGGACCGACACCGCAACGCCGCCCACGAGCGCAAAGCGTACGCCGCGGCGACCGAGCTCAGCCGCGACGCGCTCGAGGGCCGCATGGAGACGGTTCTTCAAGGCCGCCGTGGCCAGGTTCCGGGCCGCCCCGCCGCGTCGCCGTGCTCGGCGCCGGGGCGCTCGTGGAGCCACGATACGAGCCGGCTCTCGATCTCCTCGGGCGTCGCGGCGGGATACCGTCGGCGCAGGTTCTGGCGCATGATTTCCTCGGCCGCGGCGAAGAGCTCCAGCATCAGCCGATAACGCTCGGCGGCATCCCGGCCTCGCACGCGACGGAGTGTAGCATACCTGTGTGCCTCGGCGTGTCGTCGTCGGACGCCGGGACGTCGTGCCCGATCGTGCGGAAGGCGCCGTTGACGACGTCGTCAGACCTGCGACCCGCGGCCGGCCTCGGCACCCCGCCGGTACGGCGGTTGCTTGTGCGACGTCGGCGCCGCGCCGGCGCGCGGCGGGCCGTACATTCGAGCCGCGGCTCGTCACTTCCGCGTCGCAGCGTCACCCGGCGTGACGGTGCGACGGACGCGCGAACGAGGAGGAGATCGATGGTGACCGTGATCGTCGGAGTGGTGACCGTGCTGGTCGCGGTGATGCTCGGCAGCTACGTCGTCGCGCTCTACAACGGCCTCGTCGAGGTGCGGAACAACATCGGCAAGGCGTGGAACAACATCGACGTCCTCCTGCAGCAGCGGCACGACGAGCTGCCGAAGCTGATCGACGCGACCGAAGGCTACCTCGCGCACGAGCGCGAGCTGCTGCAACGGATCACGCGCCTGCGCGTCGAGTACGCCAAGGCGTCCTCGATCGACGACAAGGCGCGGATCGAGAACGACCTCGATCGCGCGCTCGGCCGCCTGCGCGTCGCCGTCGAAGCCTATCCCGAGTTGAAGTCGAGCCCGCTGTTCGCGCAGGTGCTCGCCCGGATCAGCGCCCTCGAGTCGAGCGTCGCCGACCGTCGCGAGCTCTTCAACGACAGCGTGAACGTCTACAACGTGCGGATCGCGCGCTTCCCCGAGCTGCTGCTCGCGCGGGCGCTCGGCTATGGGCGCTACGGCTTCCTCGAGGTGCCGGAAGAGCGCACGCAGGATCCGTCCGCACGCTTCGCCCCCGTGCCGGCGTGAGCGCGGCGTCGACGACGCTGGGCGCGTCGCGCCCGGCGGCGCGCGCCGCGGCCAGGCACGGCTCGGTCGCGACGCGCCTCCTCGGCGCGTTCGCGCGCGCGGTCGTCGTGCTCGGGTTTCTCGGCCTCTTCGCGCCGATGATCCTCGTGATGCTCGTCGGCGTCGTCGCACACGCGGCCGTCTCACGCACGAAGATCGTGAAACGTCGTCCGTCCCTCGGCGAGGTCCTCGCCTTCGTGGTGCTGGTGCCGAGCGTGCTCGCCGCGCTCATGGTACCGCTGCGCGCCGGCATGCAAGTCGCGCTGCTCGCGCTCGAGCGCGGCGGCGCGGCGATCGATCCCCTGCTCCGCGCCGTCGTCGTGACGCCGCGGCTCGACCCGTGGCTCGGCGGCTGCGCGGCGCTGCTCGCCGCGATCGCGCTCGCGGGGCTCCGTCAGACCTGGTCGAAGATCGCGGAGGTGGAGAACCTGCCGACCTCACGGGCGCGTTCGGCCGCGGCCGGGCTCGTCGAGCTCGCCGGCGTCGCGCGGGTCGCGCCCGAGGAGCTGCGGGTGCGGGAGCTCCAGCCGAGCGGTCCCGCCGTCGACTGGGAGGCGGTGCTGCCGCCGGAGACGCTCCTCGGCAAGGATTGCCAGATCGTCGGCGAGGGCAAGGCGAGGCAGTCGGCCACGTGCAGGATCACGAGCCGCTTCGTCCTCGAGGACGCGAGCGGGCGGATCCTCGTCGACGCGCGCGGCGCCGAGGTCGGCGGCGTCAACACGGTCTACCAGTTCGGTGCTCCCGCGGCGCGGGTCGCGCTCTCGAAGGCGCGGCTCGTCGACGGCGATCCGGTGTACGTGCTCGGCCGCATCGAGGTCCGGGCCGATGCTCCCGCTTCCGCCGTCGACGCCGAGCGCCTGGTGATCCGCGCGCTCCCCGAGGGCAAGCGCGACGGCGGGATCTCGTCGCTGCTCGGCATCGTCGGCAACCCCTTCGCACGCCAGCCGCACGTCTTCCTCGTCTCGGACGGCGGCGAGTCCTCGGTGCGCGACGCGCTCATCCGGTCGATGTACGAGACCTTCGCGTTCGAGACCGTGCTGCTGCTGGCCGGACTCTGGCTCCTCTGCGAGCCCGCCGCGTTGCTCGCCCGCTGATCCGCGCGCTCGGCGCCGCGTTCAGCCGGCGAGGCCGGCCGAGGTCACCTCGAAGAGCCACACCTCGCCGCCGGGACGGCTCGGATACTTCTTCTCCGCGACGGCGCGGACGGCGTCGAGGACCGCGGGATCGTCGACCTTGCGCAGGAGCACGGGGTAGCGCGTCCCGGCGATGCGCAGGGTCGCGCGTCCGTCCTCGAGCGCGTGGCGATGCCACGTCTTGCCGGGCGGAAACTCGGTCGCGGCCGGAATGTAGGCGCGCTTGTCGTGCACCAGGATCCAGGTCGTGCGCGAGATCCGCTGCGCGTCGAGCTGGAGCTCGATCTCGCGGACGTCGGCGGCGAACGACCAGTCGCGGACCGGCTCGCTCGCGATGTCGCCGCTGACGAGCGGGCCGCCGGGGACCGGTCCGATCGGCCCGTCGTGAAAGCGCGCGCCGACCACCAGCGCGGCGCCGAGGAGCAGGACGACGACCACCGACCGGACGATCCAACGCAGTGCCGCCATCACGATTGCACTCGGCCGCGCATGCTCCTCACCTGCCCGTTCTCATCCCGATGCGCTTCCGGCTCCGCGACGGCGGCCGACTCCTCCCCGCGGAGCGCGGGTGGACGGTGACGATCGCGACCGTCCCGCTCGAATCGATCATGCGCGAGCCTCGTCGAGGGGCGCCCGACGCCGGGGCGCTACTTGCTCTCGTAGACCAGGTCTTCGATCGACGCCACGTTCGCGGGCGCGAGGCGCGCGAGCGCGTCGGCGTCGCCGTTCAGGACGCCGTCGAAGAAGTTGAGCGAGAGATAGTTGACGATCCGATGGGCGTGGCGCCACGGCAGGTGCGCCGGCGTGCACGCCTCGTCGAAGCCGCCGAGGAACGCCAGCAGGTCCCGCGGCACCTCGCAGAAGTCCGAGAACGTGAAGTGGCCGGCGTCGATGAGATCGGCGAGGGCGACGACCGTCGCGCCCGACGGCATGAGGTCGAACGCGCGTTGCTGGTTCGCCGCGAACGGCGTCGTCACGTCGATCGAGCCGCCGATGACGAGCGTCGGGATGTGGATCGTCGAGAAGAAATCGTCGGGAAAGAACCCCGCCGATGACGCGGGCGCCTGCGGGATGATCGCCTTCACCCGCGAGTCGGTGAAGGTTCCCAACGGGAACGTGCCGCCGGCGACGGCGAACGTCGTGTAGCCGCCGAACGAGTGGCCGGAGACGCCGATGCGATCCGGGTCGACGGCGTCTTCGAAGAAGTTGCCGGATTCCGTGTTGAACGCGAGGAACTGGTCGATGAGGAAGCTGACGTCGAGCGGCCGGTTCACCGCGACGTTCGGGTCGACGATGCCCATCAGCGAATCGACGAAGGTGTTCCCGTGGTGGTCGGGCGAGACGACGATGTAGCCGTGGCTCGCGAGATGCGCGGCGAAGAAGAACGACTGGAACCGGATGCCGTTGTTGCCGTGCGAGAAGACGATGAGCGGCCGCGCCCCCGGCGCAAGCGCGACGTCGCGGTAGGCCGGCGTCGCCACGATGTCGATGCCGAAGACCTGCACGACGTCCTTCGGCACGCCGACGATCGCGGCCGGCGACGACGGATAGTACACCTCGACGGTCACCGGGCGCGGTCCGGTGCCCTGCACGTTCATCCGCGACGCGTCGGCGAGGGCGAGCGTCGTGACGCCGACGGGAAAGGGACCGAACTCGGCCGTCGGTCCGAGCTCGTGCGGCGGGTAGACGTGCTGCGCGTAGTGCCGCGAGCGCTGGACGACGACGTCGAGGAGCGCGTCGACGGCGTCGGTGAGCGTCGCCGCGGGCGGCACCAGATGGAGCAGGAAGAAATCGCTGTCGCAGTGCTGGATGATGCGCGCCCGCGTGCGCGTCGCGGCGCGGTCGATGGACGCGTCTCTCCGCTGCCGGTTGCAGCCGGGACCCGCAACCGTCGCGAGGTCGCACTTGCCGAACGCGTGGACCACCACCTTGCGGAGGCGGTCGACGGAGCGCGCGACCACGCGCTGGCACGCCGCGAACGCCGGGTTCGGCGTATCGTCGAACGCGATGTCGAGGAGGTCGTCGCCGAAGTCGCGGCACAACTCGGGGACGCGCAGTCCGACGTCGTCGAGGCTCGTGTAGCCGAGCGCGAAGGCCGAGTCTTCGGTGCAGCGGGCTTCCGCCTTGTCCGCGGTGCGCGCGAGAATCTCGTCGAGCGCGCCGCCGTCCGCGCGCACCGCCGTCTCGCACGAGGCGCTCCCGGCAAACCGACACTCTTCGACGGTGCCGACGTAGCTGCCCAAGCAGCGCGTCCCGGCGTCGCCGGACTTGCGCATGCAGATGGACGGCGGGGAAAGCGCCGCGCTGGACGCCGGGAGGAGAAGCACGAGGATCGCGAGGCCGAGTAGTCGTCGCATGGGTAGGCGACCGTACATCGGCCGTCGTCGATCCGGCAAGAAAAATCTCGGCGTGGTGCGGGCTGAAAAATACGCCGGCACCCTCGGCGTCGGCCGCGACGCTACCGACGCGGGCACGGCGCGCGCATCGCGGGCAACTCCCGGGTACGCGGTGAGGCCGGGAACCTCGTTCGCCGACAATGCAATCGATCTCGAAGGAGAGCAGCTCCCTCGGCGGGTGCCCCTAGGGCGCCGGCCATTCCACGGGCGTGCCGCGGGGCACGAGCGCCGCGGCCGCGAGGTCGCGCGCCCGAACGCCGGCGCGCAGCAGCAAGCGAAACCCGCGCGGGCTCACCGCGCCGAACACGCCGACGAGGAGCGCGCGGGCGAGCATCGCGTCGACGGGAGCCGGCGTCGCGAGCAGCACGCGCAGAATCCCCGGCGAATGCCCCGCCCACAGCCGGCGGGACGCGAGCGAGTGCAGCGCGCGCGCCGTGATCGGCGCGCCCCGGCCGCTGCCGTTCGACACGGCGAGCGCGGCCGCGACGGCGTAGCTGCGGTCGCGGCGCCGGCGCTCGAGGCTGCGCTCCATCGCGGCGAAGGTCGCGGCGAGCGTGCCGGCCGTCGCCTGCGTCGACACCGAGTCGAGGTGGAACCGGTGCCGGTAGAGACGCTCGGGCAGCACGACGATCCGGCCGCGGTCGGCCATCCGGTAGTAGAGATCGAGATCGGACCACACCCGGCACGGCTCGCGATAGCCGCCGAGCGCGAGGAAGAGGTCGCGCCGGAACATGATCGAGCCGTGGGCGAAGGGCGCGAACGGCGAGCGCCGGAGGAGGAGCCAGCGGTCGCGCGAGCGCACCGTCCGGCCGGCGGCGTCGATGCCGTCGCCGAGCGCGCCGACGAGGACGACGTCCGCGCGCCGCCGGAGCACGTCCCACTCGGCGCGCAGACGGTCGGGAAGCGACACGTCGTCGGCGTCCATCCGCGCGCAGACCGCCGCGCGCGCCGCGCGCACCGCGCGATTGCCGTTCTCGGCGACGCCGGCGTGCTCGCGATGCGCGACGACGCGGACGCGCGCGTCGCGCGCCGCCCACGCGCGCGCCGCGGCGAGCGAGCCGTCGGTCGACGCGTCGTCGACGATCACCAGCTCGAAGTCGCCGAAGCTCTGCGCGAGGATGCTCGCGACGCTCTCATCGAGGTGCCGCGCGGAGTTGTAGAGCGGCATCACGACGCTCACCAGGGGAGTGCCGGTGCGGTCGGTCATGGCTGGAACGGTCACCGCGGCCGCGCGCGCCGCGCCCGGACGCGGCGGACCATCGCGGCGACGCTGCTCTTCGCCTCGGGCACGCGGAGCGCGACCGCCGCCGCGAGGTACGTCGCGCCGTAGGTCCCGAGGACCGGGACGCCGACGATCACCGGATGCGCCGGCGCGATCGCGAGCTTCACGGCCCAGGCAGCGCCGGCGGCAGCGATCGCGGCCGCCCACAGCCGCACGAGCAAGCGTCCGGTCGCGTCGCGTCGCGCCGATCCGCCGGCGCAAGGCGCCGCGCAGCAGCGCCAGCTCGACCCAGGCGGAGATCCCGGCCGACGTCGTCAGGCCCGCCGTCCCCCACCGCGGCGCGATCCCGATCGCCGGCGGGAGCGTGATCGCGAACAGCCAGCCGAGCGCCGTCGTCAGCACGACGCGCACGACCGCGAACCGGAGCGGCGTCCGCGTGTCGCGCAGCGCGTAGAACGTCGAGGAGTAGAGGCGGCCCATCGTCGACGCGAGCAGGCCGACCGACGCGCCGGCGAGAATCGCCCAGACGTAGACCGCGTCGTCGTGGGTGAACCGCCCGCTCTGATAGAGCAGCGCCGCCATGACGTCGCCGAGCGCCGCGAGCGCCACCGCCGAGGGCACGACGAGGAACGCGATCCGTCGGACGCCCGACGTGAGCCGCGCCCGGAGCTCGGCCGCGACCTCCTCGGGATCGCCGGTGGCGCGCGCCATCTCCGGCAGCTCGGAGGCCGAGATCGCCATGCCGAAGAGGCTCACCGGCAACGTCGAGATCAGCTGCGCGTACGCCAGGCCGGCGACGGCACCGGTCGGCAGCAGGCTCGCCAGGATCTGATCGATGTAGGCGCTGATCTGGACCACGCCGCGCGACAGCACGACCGGTCCGAAGTTGCGGAAGACCTCGCGCACGTGCCGCGACGCCACGTCGAGCGAGAGCCGCAAGCGCCCGAGCAGCGCGAGCACGACCGGGAGCTGGACCGCGAGCTGGAGCGCCGAGCCGATCGTCGCCGCGAGCGCGACGATCGCCGCCAGCGAATAGGGCACCGCCGTGCCGCCGAAGATCAGCATCGCGACGATCATCGCCGCGCTCCACACCACCGGCGCGGCGTACGAGAGAAAGAACCGGCGGTGGCTGTTCAGGATGCCGAGGCACCACGACGAGAGCACGAGCAGGCCGACGCCCGGGAAGAGAATGCGGACGAGCCGGATCGTGACCTCGCGCTTCTCGCCGCTGAAGCCGGGCGCGATCAGCACGATCAGCACCGGCGTCGCCAGCATGCCGAGGACGACGAGAACGGTCGTGAGCATCGCCAGCAGCGTCGCGACGACGCCCGCGACCCGGCTCGCCTCCGCGTCGTCGCCGCGCCCGAGCAGGCCGGCATAGACCGGAATGAACGAGGCGGAGAGCACGCCCTCGCCGAAGAGGTTCTGGAGCAGGTTCGGAATCTTCAGCGCGGCGTTGAAGGCGTCGGCGGCGGCGCCGTTCCCGAAGAAGTGCGCGAAGATGTACTGGCGGACGAACCCGGTGATTCGGCTGAGGAGAATCCCGGCGGCGACGAGCGTCGCGCCCATTCGCGGCGAGGCCGCCCTGCCCGACTCCTCCACGCTACTCCTTCCTCCCGCGAGACGACTCTTCGGCGTCCGTCGATCTCACATCCGCCGCGTCGCGCGCAACGCTCGACGGCACCGGCAGTCGAATCGGCGCCCGGCCCGAATGGTTGCCGCGCGTTCTGCGGTCATGGCCGCGCTTCCCCCGCGTCGCAGGGCTCCGCCGTCAACGCGGTCCCGGGTCACGCACCCGCGCGTCGGCCGGGGACGCCTGCCGGAGGGCGGCGAGACGCTCGACGGCGGGCGCGAAGTCCGGCCGGCGCGCGACGAGGCGGTCGAGCCGCGTGCGTGCCGCCGCGAGCGCGCCGCGCTGCTCCTCGAGCACCGCCCAGAAGAGCTGGACGTACGGGTCGTCGGGCGCGGCCTTCTCCGCCGCGGCGAGCAGGTGCTCCGCCTCGGTCAGCTCGCCGGCCGCGATCGCCAGCCGCGCCAGCGCGGTGAGCGCGGGATGGTGGCGCGGATACAGCGCCACCGCGCGCTCGTACATCGCGCGCGCGGCCGCGGCGTGCCCCTGCGCGTCCTCGTATCCGCCGCGCTCGTACCACGCTTGCGCCGAGTCCGGCGCCAGCTCGGTGACGCGCGCGTAGAGCGCGCCGGCTTCCGCGACGCGGCCGTCCTCGTAGGCGCTCGCGAGCCGGACGAGGGCGGCCGGGCTGTTCGGCTGGCGCCGCGCGTCCGCTTCGAGGAGCGCGGCGAAGGTCCGGAAGTCGCGGTTGCGGATCGTGACGGCGACGACCGCGAGCGCCGCGACGGCGGCGCCGAGCGCGAGCGCCGGGCGCCGCAGCGCCGGCGGCGCGACGCGCGCGCGCTCCGCGAGCCACCCGAGCCCGCACGCGAGGGCGCCGAGCATCGGATAGGCGAAGCGCACCTCGCTGTAGGCGCCGATCGGCGTCACCAGCTGCGAGACGACGAGGAACGACGCCAGCCACCACACGGCGGCGAGCGCGAGCAGGTGCCGGCGCCGGAGGAGCAGCGCCGCGCCGCCCGTGACCGCGAGGAGGATCGCGAAGCCGAGCCAGACCTCGGCGTCCGACCACGACGGCAGGCGGCCGGGCACGTAGAACGCGAAGAGCGGCCACGGCGCCACCAGCAGCCGCACATAGGTCCAGGCGAGCGCGCCGACCGCGGGCAGCCGCGCCGCGATGCCGGTGCTCCACAGCGGGTTGCCGAGGAGATCCCAGATGCGATCGACGTCGTAGCGCGGCCAGTCGACGGTCAGCGACCTACCGATCGTATACGCGACGAGCGGCACGGCGATCGCGAGCACCGGCCGAGCGTGGAAGCGGAGCGGGCGACGTCCCGCCGGCGCGAGCCACGCGGAGACGAAGGCGAGCGGCACGACCACGAGCCCGCTCTCCTTCGCGCCGATCGCCACGGCGGTGAACGCCGCGGCGGCGCCCGTGAGCGCCCACGTCCAGCCGCGCTCGGCGGCGATCGATTGGATCGCGAGAACGCCCGCGATGCCGAGCAAGACCAGGATGTCGGCGCGCCCGACGATGCGGTTCACGACGTCGGTCGCGACCGGGTGCAGCAGCACGGCGAGCGCCGCGACGACCGCCGCACGCCGCCCGAACCAGCGCGCGCCGAGCAGCGCGACCAGCCACGCGCTCGCCGCGTGCAGGAGGACGTTCACGACCCGAAAGCTCCACGGGCGCACCCCCGCGATCCGGGCGTTCAGCCAGAAGCTCAGGATCGTCACCGGTCGATAGAGGTTACGGTCGACGGTGAGGCGCGTGACGCGGCCGTCCGGGTCGATGCCTTCCCAGTAGTCCGTCGTCCAGAGCTTCCGCAGACCGGCGGCGCTCGGCCGCACGATCGTGGGATTGGTCGCGATGACGCGCTCGTCGTCGGATATGAAGGGGTTGCCGAGCGCGTTGGCGTAGAGCGCCAGCGCCGCCGCGGCGAGGAGGACGGCGCCGAGCGCGCGTCGTCCGGAGGTGCCACCGGCGGACGATCTGCTCTTGAGCGCGCCGCCCGCGGCGGAATATCTCAGGGCAGCACCACCACCCACGAATGTCCCCACTCCCTCGCCGCCGCGCCGCGCTCGCCGGACTGGCGCTCGTCCTCGCCGTGGCCGCGACCTTCGCGAACGCGCTCCGGAACGGCTTCGTCTTCGACGACTACCTGCTGATCGTCGGCAACGCGCGCTCGCGTGCGCCGCTCCTGGACACCTCGTCGCTCGACGGCTACCGGCCGCTGCGCACGCTCTCGTATCGGATCGACTTCGCGATCGGCGGCATGCACCCGTGGATCTTCCATCTGAGCAACGTCGTCTATCACGCGGCGACGGTGCTGCTCGTCTGCGCGCTCTTACGTGCAAGCACGTTCTCGCTCCCGGCCGCGGCCGCCGGCGCGCTGCTCTTCGCCGTCCATCCGGTGCAGACCGACGCCGTCACCTACGTCTCCGGACGGCGCGACGTGCTGTGCGGCCTCTTCTTCGCGGCGGGATTCCTGGCGTTCCTGCGCTACCGCGTGACGCGCTCGCGGACGGCGCTCGTCGGCGCGGCGCTCTGCTACGGCGGCGCGATCCTCAGCAAGGAGATGGGCGTGACGCTGCCCGTCGTCTGCTTGCTCTACGACCGCTGGCAGGCGCGCCGCGCGCCGCCGGCCGCCGTCTCGGACACGCGCCAGGCCCGGCGACGGCTGTGGTGGATGGTCGCGCTCGCCGCGATCGGCTTCGTCGTCTTCGCGGCGACGTACGGCCGCATCTTCCTGCGCTACGCCGGCTTCTTTCGCTGGCACGGCGGCGCGGTCGCGAACTTCGCGACGGTGCCGCGTATCTGGACGCGCTTCCTCGGCGTCGTCGTCTGGCCGGCGCGTCTCTCGGCGGACTACAGCTACGACGCGTTCCCGCTGTCGGCGACGCCGCTCGAGCCGGCGGTGATCGCGAGCCTCGTCCTCCTCCTCGTCGTCGCCGCGCTCGCGGTCCGCAGCTGGCGGCGCGGCGGCGCGTTCGGCTTCGCCGCGGCGTGGTGGTCCGTCACGCTGCTTCCCGTCTCGCAGATCGTGCCGCACCGGGAGCTCCTCGCCGAGCACTACCTCTACATCCCGATGATCGGCGTCGCCTTCGCGTTCGCGGCCGCGGTCGACGCGGCGCTCGCCGCCGTGCCCAGGCGGCGCGCCGCGGTCGCCGCCGCCGTCCTCGCGATCGCCGCCGCGGCCGCGGCCCGGACGATCGTTCGCAACCGCGATTGGCGCGACCAGCTGAGCTTGTGGTCGGCGACCGTCGCGACGGCGCCGCGCTGCGCCCGGGCGCGATTCAACCTCGCGCAGGTCTGGTTCGAGCGCGGCGATCTCGCCGCCGCGGAGCGCGAATGGCTCGCCGCCGAGGCGATCGTGCCGTCGGCGCGCACCGAGCGCTCGCTCGCGATGCTCTACCAGCGGCTCGGCAAGGACGATCTCGCCCAGGCCCACGTCGAGCAGGCGTTCCGGCGCCGGCCGCACGATCCACAGACCATGATCGTCGCGGGCTGGCTCGCGATGGCGCGCGGCGAGCCGAAGCGGGCGCGCGCCTACTTCGACGACGCCCTCGCGCGGCTCCCGGACTACCGCGCCGCCCCCGCGCGCGTCGGCCGCGCGCGCGCCGTCGAGGCGCTCGCGCAGGCGTCGGCGCGCGGGGACCGCGAGACGCCGCAGCCGGCCGAGCAGCCCTCTCCGCGACGCGACGACGAGAGTCTGCGGCCCGCCGAGCGCGCCTCTCCGCGAGCCGACCGCGAAAGCCCGTAACGGCCGGCGGATCGACGGCGCCCGCCTCAGCGGGCGATGCGACCGCGCAGCGACCGGCCGAGCTCGGTCAGAAACCCCGACGCGTAGCCGAGGTGACAGACCGGGAAGAGCAGGACGAAGAGCGGCAACGACCGCAGGTCGCGCGCGCGGCGGGTCTCGGCGAGCGAGAAGCCGGCGAGCAGCGCCGTGTAGGCGCCGAGCGGCGCCAGGTAGAGCGGGCTGCGCGCCAACGGCACGGTGAGGAGGTACAGCAGGAAAGCCACCGGCACCAGGAACACCGGCGCGAGCGAGAACGGGACCAGGAGCGTGTTCTGCCAGCGCCCGCGGCCGTAGCGAAAGACCTGGCGCCAGAACGAGCCGACGCTGCCGCGGCGCGCGTGGTACACGACGAGATCCGGATCGTGCAGCATCTCGATGCCGCGGCTCGCGAGCCCGGCGAGCAGGATGTTCTCCTCGTTGCAGACCACGTCCTCGGGAAACGGACCGTCGAGCTCGCCGAGCGCGCTCCGGCGGATCGCGAGATTGCAGAGGATGAGCGCGCGGTCGTCGGCGCGGCCGAGCGCGCCGGTGCGGGCGTAGCGGCGGCGGACGGCCGCCGATCCGAACGGCGACTCGAGGACGCGCCCGACGCAGCGCTCGAACCGGCCGCTCTCGACCGGCGTGAGGTTCGGGCCGCCGACGACGCCGATCGCCGGCCACTCGGTGAAGACGCGGAGCGCTCGCGCGAAGAGGTCGGGCGCGATCGTCACGTCGTCGTCGAGGAAGTAGACGACGTCGCCGCGGGCGCGCTCCATCGCGGCGTTGCGCGCGCTCGCCGGCGACCTGGCGTCGATCGGCAGCACGACCACTCGACGGTCGCGGCGCGTGAGCTCGCGCAGCAGAGCGGCCGTCGGCGGATCCGTGCCGTTGACGACGACGAGGATCTCGGCGCCGGCGGGCAGCGAGGCGTCGAGGACGCTCTCGAGGCAGCGCGCCAGCGACTCGAGCCGGCGATGGGTCACGATGACGACGCTCAGCGTGAGGGCGCCGGCGCCGGGATCGGCGCCGGCGCGGGCGACGTCGTCCGAGGGCGCAATGACGGTCGCCATCAATCGCCCTCGCGACCGCCGAGCGCGCGGCGACGCGCCGCACGCGCCACGGCGGCGCGCGGAGCGGCGCCCGCGTCGTGACGAACCGGCGGTTTCGTCACTCGTGCCATGCGCCTCGGCGGCGCCCGTCGCGCGTGCACGCGAGCTCGGCGAGGAGCGCGCGGTAGGCATCGAGCTGGCGCGGCAGCGAGAAGCGCGCCGCGCTCGCCCGCGCGCCGCGCCCGAGACGCGCGCGCAGCGCGTGGTCGCGCTGCACGTGATGGAGGTGCTCGCCGAGCTCGTCCGTCGTCGCCGCAAGGAGACCGTTCACCCCGTGCGTCACGATCTCGGGGACACCGCCGCGCGCCTCGGCGACGATCGGCACGCCGCACGCGAGCGACTCGAGGAGCGCCAGCGGATGGCACTCGACCGCGGTCGAGGTCGCGTAGCAGAAGACGTCGAAGGTCTCGAGCGCCCGCCCGACCTCGGCACGCGGCACGTAGCCCGGGAACGCGACCCGGTCCTCGAAGCCGATCTCGGCGGCGCGGCGGGCGAGCGCGCCGCGCGCGGGACCGTCGCCGGCGACGACCCAGCGCGCGCCGCGCAGGCCGAACGACACGAGGGTGTCGACCCAGTCCGGCGGGATCTTCCCGGAGCGGAGGCTGCTGACGCGCCCGACGACCATCTCCCGGTGCGATCTCCGGCGCCGGCGGCGCGCAAAACGCCGCAGGTCGACGCCGTTCGGAATCACCCGCACCCGCTCGGGCGACAGGTGCGCGACCTGCGGCCGCTGGCTCTCCGAGACGAGCACGTAGCGGTCGTAGCCGGCGGGCGCGGCGTAGTGCGCGTGGTGGAGGACGAGGACGAAGAGCGGCCGGCGATCGCGGGCGCCGTCGGCGGCGGACGCGAGCCAGCGGCGCCACGGGTCGTTGCCCCACCAGTGGAAGACGACGACGTCCGGGCGGAAGTCGCGCATCACCTCGGCCCGTCCGGTCCGCTCGCCGAGCGCGCTCCAGTGCACGTCGAAGACGTCGATGCTCCGCCGAGCGAGCGTCGCGACGAAGCCGTCGTGCGCCGCGATGCGGTTGGCGCCGCTGAAGTGCGCGACGCGATGCTCGTGCTCGCGGAGACCGAGCGCGAGGTCGACGAGCACGCTCTCCGCGCCGCCGTGCCCGAGCGACTCGACGACCGAGAGGACCTTCACGACGCGGCCTCCGCGGCGCGCGCCGCCGCGACGGCGCCGCAGGCGTCGAGCAGCACGTCCTCGTAGCCGCGGATCATGCGCTCGACGTCGTAGCGCCGGACGGCGACCTGGCGGCTCCGCCGGCCGAGCCGGGCGCGCAGCTCGGGCTTCTCGAGGAGCTCGGTCAGCGCCGCGCCGGTTTCCTCGGGCTGGAGCACCGGCACGAGGTAGCCGTTGCCGTTCATGACCTCGATCACGGCGCCGACCTGATTGGCGACGACCGGCAGCGCCATCGCCATCGCCTCGAGCAGGGAGAACGGCGTGCCCTCGTAGACCGAGGTGAGGACGTAGGCATCGAACGCGCGCAGCACCTCGGGCACGTCGGTGCGGGCGCCGAGGAGCCGCACCCGGTCGGCGATCCCGAGGCGCTCCGCCGCGGCGAGGAGCGCCGGCCCGTCGCCGCGGTCCGGTCCCGCGACCACGACCTGGACGCGCGACGCGTGACGGCTCCGCGCCAGCACGTGGCGCACGGCGCCCAGCAGCTGGACGAGGTTCTTCTCCGGCGAGAGTCGGCCGACCGAGCCGACGACGAAATCGTCGGCGCCCAGTCCGAGCCGCGCACGACACTCCGCGCGGTCGTAGCGCGCCGGATCGAAGCGCACGAGGTCGACGCCGTTCGGGATCACGACGAGCTGCGCGCGGCGGCAGCCCACGAGGTCGCGCTGCGCGCGCAGCACGTTCCGTCCGTGCCGCGACTCGCAGATGATCCGCTGGAGGTCCGACTTGTCGCGGATGCGGGTCGCGAGCGCGGGACCGTCGAGGCGCTCGACGAGCGCGCCGACGCCGGCCTCGCGCGCCGCCGCGATGCCGTCGACCCACGCGTAGAGCAGGCAGACGTCGACGCGGTCGCGGCGAAGCGCGGCGGCGAGACCGCCGCGCCAGGCGCGGCGCGCGGCGGCGTCGGCTTCGGTCCAGCCCGGCTCCGCGCCCGGCTTGTCGTGGCCGACCGTGATCGGAACGCCGAGCTCGCGCGCCTCCGGCAGCAGGCTCCCCGGGCGGAACAGGTAGAGCGACGGCGCGAAGCGGCGCCGATCGAGCCGACGGAGCACCTCGAGGCAGCCGCGCTCCTGACCGCCGATCTCGAAGCTGTCGCAGACGAAGCCGACGCGGATCACGACGCGGCCTTGGCGGCGCGGCGCTTCGTCCCCGCGGGATCGGCCCACGCCTCGTACTGGGCGAGGACGTCGCCGATCGCGCCGCTGGCACGCACGGTGCCGGCGTCGAGCCAGAGCGCGCGATCGCAGAGTCGGCGGAGGTCGTCGCGGCCGTGCGACACCACGACCAGCGTCGCGCCGCTCGTGCGGAAGCGGAGCAGCGTGTCCTCGCAGCGCTCGCGGAACCCGAGGTCGCCGGCGGCGAGCGCCTCGTCGAGGAGCAGGCACTCGAACGGCACGTGGGCCGCGATCGCGAAGCCGAGCCGGCCGACCATGCCGGTCGAGTACGTCCAGAGCGGCCGGTCGATCGCGCCGTCGAGCCCTGCGAACTCGACGATGCTCGGCAAGAGGCGGCGCACGTCGGCGTTCGTCATCCCGAGGATCGTCCCCTGGAGGAAGACGTTGTCGCGGCCGGAGAGATACGGATGGAAGCCGGATCCGAGCGCGAGCTGCGTCGACACGCGGGCGCGGACGACGACGCGGCCCGACGTCGGCGCCGTGATGCCGGCGAGGATCTTCAAGAACGTGCTCTTGCCGGCGCCGTTCGCGCCGACGACCGCGAGCGACTCGCCGCGCGCGACCGCGACCGAGACGTCGCGCAAGGCCCAGAGGTCGCGGCCGTCCGGCGCCGATCCCGCGAGCCGTGCGACGAGATCCTCGAGGAGCGCCCGCTTTCCCTGGCGGACGCGGTAGCGCTTCGAGACCTGCTCGGCGACGATCACGTCGTCACGCACGCGCCGCCGCCTTTCCCGCGAGCGGACGGCCTTCTTGCAGGATGCGCTCGTAGAGCTCGCGCACCGCGCGCGCCCAGCGGCCGTACGTGTACCGCTCGCGAACGATCCGCCGGCCGACCTCGGCGATCCGCCGGCGCTCGTCCGGCCGCGCGAGGTAGTGCGCGACGAGCTCCGCGGTCTCGGCGCCGCCCGCGGTGATCACCAGGCCGCCCTCGAACTCCTCGCGCAGGCCGCGGGCGTCGTCGCAGATCAGAAACGCGCCGGCACCGAGCGCCTCGTAGACGCGGTTGTTCCACATCCCCCACTCGCGCTGCGAGTCCTCGTGGTAGCCGAGGACGATCTTCGCCGAGCCGTACAGGCGCGCGATGTCGTCGATCGGCAGCGGGCCGCGCCAGAAGCGGTGCCACTCGTTGGCGCCGGGGTCGTCGGCGTACGCCGGCTCCCAGTACGCGTGGTCCCACCACGACCCCCAGAGCGCGAAGTCGAAGCGCTTGGCGGGCTCGAGGTAGCGCCGCGTCGTCGCCGGCTGCTTGTTGCCGCGCCCGCCGCTCCCGAGAAAGACGACGTCGGCGCGATAGCGGTCGTCGGGCTCGGCCGGACCGTAGTCGTCCTCGACGGCGAGCGGCGCGTACGCGGCCGGACGATGGCGCGCGAGCAGCTCGGCGCCGGGCGCGCTGTTGGTGAGAAAGCCGTCGACCGGGACGCGCGCGAGCTCCGCGAGCAGCTCGCCGTGGTTCACGACCTTCAAGAGCGTGACGCCGTCGACGTAGCGGGCGACGTCGTCCACCCGCCACGGCGGCCGCGGCCCGGTGTAGTACGAGATCAGGAGGTCGACGCGCATCGTCGCGAGCTCCGCGAGGTGGTCGCGGTCGAGCGCGAGCACCTCCGCGCCCGGAAACTCCCGCGCCAGATACTTGGCCTCGCTCCGCACGGCGATCTTCTCACCCCAGATCATCGCTCCCGTGTCCTTCAGGCCGGGGCTGAAGAGGACGATACGAAAGGCGCCGCGGCCGTCGCTCAGCCGGCGGCGATCAGGGTCGGGGAGCGGCAGGAAGGGCCTCTTACGACGAGCCCTGCGTGCGGCCGGATGCGCTGCGGGCGTCATCATCACGACTCGGGAGCCACGGTCTTCCGGGGGCAGGGGGGCGATCGCGCGACATGACGGTACGAGTGGCAGACGCAACCACGTCCGACGCGCCGGAGTCAAGTTTCATTCGTCCCGTGGCCGTGGGGAGATCCCCTCGGGCCTCGCGCGGACCGCGGCGCGTGCGGCCCTTCCGCAGATCGCAGCGCCGCGGCCGCATGCTTCTCGCCGCCGACGCCGGCGTGCTACCGCGAGGGGACATGGAGCCGAAGCCCAGGCGCACGCCGACGCACATGGCGACGTCCATAGAGACCGCGCCATGACGCGACGGCGGATTCCATGGACGAATGTCCTTCTCGCGCTCGGCTCGCTCGCGCTCTCCCTGCTCGCGCTCGAGGTCTGGGTGTCGCTCCGGCAGCCGTTCGCCCTCACGGCGTCGCCGCGGAGGTTCGACGCCCGCGTCGGCCACACCTACGAGCCGCACGCCGAGACCCGCTGGACGGACTACTACGAGTACGCCGTCACGCAGCCGGCGAACACGCTCGGGTTCCTCGACCGCGAGCCGCCCGGGCCGAAGGCGCCGGCCACGTTTCGCGTCCTCGTCCTCGGTGACTCGTTCGTCGAGGCGCGCCAGGTCCCGATCGCGAAGAAGATGCACGTCCTCCTCGAGGGCATGCTCGCGCGGCGGTTTCCGGACCGCCGATTCGAGACGATGGCGCTCGGCTACTCCGGCGCCGGAACCGCGACCGAGCTCGCCTACTACGAGACCTTCGGCCGGGCGTTCCAGCCGGATCTCGTCGTGCTGGTGTTCGTGCACAACGATTTCTTCGACGACTCGCCGCTCCTCGGCGCCCTCGCCGGCTGGCATCCGGATCATCCGCCGTGGCCGCTCTTCGACGTCGACGCCGACGGCGGCGGATTCCATCGCGTCGGCCCGGACCCGGATTTCGTCCGCCACCGGCTCCAGGTCGGCTTCCCGGCGATCGGAGCCGTTCCGGATTTCGCCTTCGGCTTCCGCGATCGCTTCGCGTCGATCCGCCTCGTCGAGTGGGCGTTCGATGCGCTCGATCGACGGTGGCGGTGGACGTCGCGGCGGGAAGCGCGTCTGGTCGCGCTCCGCCTCGAAGAGCTCCGCAAGGACGAGCGGTTCCGGGGGAAGCTCGAGGGTTGGCATTACCCCGACGACCTCGACCACAACGAGATGTTCTTCGCGAAGGAGATGCCGCCGGTCTTCGAGGACGCGGAGGCGATCACCGACCACGTCGTCGGCCTCTTCGCCGAAGCCGCGAAGCGCGACGGCTTCCGGATGCTGATCGCGGCGATCCCGCCGTGCTCGGAGACGCCGTGGTGGGGGCGCCGCCATCGCGAGCTGGTCGACCGCGGCATGCTCGTCCGCCTCGAGCGGATCGCCGCGCGCCACGGCCTCCCCCTTCTCGACCTCGCGCCCGCCTTCGCGCGCCGCGGCGATCTCAGAGCCGCGCACTGGCGCCACGACCCGCACTGGAGCCCGACCGGCCACCGCTGGGCGGCGGAGGCGATCACGGAGCTCCTCGCGAGCGACGATCGATTCCTCGCGCCAGCCGCGAGTCGATGACGTCCGCACCCGCTGGGTGCTCGCCGACGAGGGACGCGAGATCGACGCACCGACGGCGATGATCGGATCGTCGCAGCCCGGCCGGCGCGCGCTCTACGACCTCGGGTCGCGGTTCGCGCCGGAGTCGGAGTGACCGTCGACCCACGCATGCAGGCCGCGGTCGCGGTGACCGACGATCCCGGCATGCGAGCCGCGGTCGCTGTGACGGTCGACCCAGGCGAGCGCGTCGCCGTGACGTCAGCGCGGCGACGCGAGCGCGGGCGGCACGTAGCGGTCGTCGTCGGGCAAGACGAAGACGACGCCGAACGGCGCCGGGGCGAGGTCGTCGGCGCGGCAGTTGTACTGGGTGCCGCCCCAGCGGACGCCGGCGGCGACGAGCTCGAGCTCGGTGAAGCGCTCGCGATCGCGGTCGTAGACGGCGCGGCCGAGAAGCTTGACGTCGTAGCCACGCTCCTGCGGCGACGGGTGGTGCAGGTCTTCCGAACCGTTTACCGGCCACGCCCCGCGCGCCGCCGCTCGGGCCTCGCCTTCGAGGCGGAGCGTCACGGCCGCGCCGGCGGCGGCCCCCACCGCCGAACGCAGCGTCGCGGTCTCGATCGCCGCGGCGTCGAACGGCAGCGACTGGCCGCGGACGTTGTCGACGAGATGGAAGCGCGCGATCCGTTCGGTGAGCGCCCGCGGCACGACGCGCGCCGCGCGCGACGGCGGCACGAAGCGGCGCGCCTCCTCGCCGCTGAACCAGGCGTGATCCTGATTCCACGGCTCGGCGGTGCGGTCACGAACCGCGCCGCCGCCGCGCGGCAGATCGCGCGAGTAGACGCGCAGGACGAGCGCGTCCGCCGGCGCGCGATCACGGGTCGCGGCCGACGCGACGGCGTCGGGCAACGAGCCGCGACGCTCCTCCGCCGAGAGCGCCTGCCAGCGCGCCAGCGCGGCGGCGAGGACGTGCTCGGTCTTGCGTGGGTCGTTGGTGCTGATCGACGCGAGGAGCCGCCCGTCGGGCGTCGCGACGTAGACGCCCTGCCGCGTGTCGGTCGGGACGGACTCGCCGGCGAAGTGGCCTTGCTCGGCGATCACACGGAACAGGTCGGATTCGGGGCCGCGCCGTCGCAGCAGCGCGCCGGCGTCGTCGGCGGCCGGCACGAACCGCTCCGCGAGGCGCTGGACCGTCGCGTCCGACCACACGCCCAGGCGGCCCGCGATACCGTTGCTGCACGTCGTGCCCAGCGGATGACCGTCCATCGCCCAGAGGAGAACCGGCTTCGCGGCGGCTTGCGCTTCGACGACGGCCTCGGAAAGCGACGCGCGCCACGGAATCGCACGCCAGCGCAGCTCGTCCGGAGTCGGCAGGATGAGATCGCGAATCGTCGCGTAGGTCCCGTCGGCAAGGAGCGAAGTCGGTTCAGGTCGGGACACGCGCATACCCTCCAGTCGTTGAATTCGCGGGGCGCATGGTATCACCTCGCGTGCTCAGCGCGAACCGAAATGGGGCGTCGGCACGGGCCCTCAGCCGCGGGCGCGGTATCGAGGTGGAGCCGCTGCGGCGCATGTCGAATCCGCTTCCGGGAGCGCCGCGCTGAAGGTCGTCGTCGCCAACTTCTCGCGCCCGGTCGCGGCGGCGGCCGGCTATGGCGTCGCGTGGGACGACCTCCGGCCGGCCGCGCCGCACTCGCGCGTGTCGCTCTTCGAGCAGCGCGTCGACTGGGGGTTTCACGTCTACGCGATCGGCGTCCACCTGATGGACCTCGGCGCCGCCGACGCGGTGGAGTTCTGGGACTACGGCGCCGAGCGCTCGGCGTGCTATCTCGCGAACGGCGTCCTGCGCGTCACGCTGCTCGGCCTCGACGACGTCGCGGGATACGTCGACGCGTTCGGCGCCCCCGACCTCTTCGTGAACTACGGCGGCGAAGGCCGCGCCGTCCTCGCGCTCCTCGACGGCAAGTCGTTCCGCGTTCACGTGCCGTGTCTCCGCTCGGCCGAGGACCGCGGCGGAAACTCCGGCGCGGAGTGCTACCTCGTCGATGCCGAGGAGCTCCTCGACGAGCGCGCGATGCTCTACGTCCCGGTGGTGAACACGCGGAAGATCCATCCGATCGATTGCGAGAAACGGCGCGACTTCGTCTACCTCGCGAGCGCCTACCCGGCGAAGCGCCACGATCTCCTCCTCGACGCCGTCCGCGGCACGACGCTCACCGGTCACCTGCACCCGGTCGGAGCCGGGCGGCTCGACCTCACGGGCACGCGCATCACGACCTCGGACCTCGACGAGGTCGACGTCGTCGATCTCCTGCGCACGTCGCGGATCGCGGTCTACCCGGGCGACCGCACGTCGAACCCGGCGGCGATGTGGGAGTGCGTCGCAGCGGACCTGCCGGTCGTCGTCAACGCCGAGATCGCCGGCGGCAGGCACGTCGTCGTGCCGGGGGTCACCGGCGAGCTCGCGCCGCCGCGGCGCTTCCGCGAGGTGATGGAGCACGTGCTCGCGGACCGCGCGCGCTACCGGCCGCGCGAGCACTTCGAGCGCGCGTGGGACACCGTCGCGACCCTCGAGAGCTATCTCGCGTTCTTCGAGCGCATGGGGTGGACGCGGCCGCGGCCACGTCTGCACGGCGGGGAGCCATGCCGCTGATCCGGAACGGCGCGTCGATCGAAGCGGCGCGGTCGCGATGTTCCTGATCGGCGGCCCCGCGTTCAGCGGCACGACGCTGCTCGCGCTGCTGCTCAACCAGGGCGACCTGGTCTGCCTCGACGAGCCCGACTTCGACCGTCCCGAGCAGTCGCACCGCGGCGTCCCCGTCCTGCGCCGCCTCTTTCCCGATCGCGTCTTCCCCGACCCGCCGCCGCGCCGGCTCGACGCCGACGAGAGCTTCCGCTTCATCGAGGAATGCGCGCGCGCGATCGAGCCGTTCCGCCTCGGCGTGAAGACCTGCGACCGGCCGTTCGTCGAGCTGGCGCGCCGCTATCGCACGAGCGGCCGTCCGGTGATTGCGATCGTCCGCGACATCCGCGACGCGCTCGTCCGCGAGCTGCCGGAATGGGTGACCGAGCAGAGCCTCAACGCGAGCTATCGGCTGATCTGGCGCGAGCTCGGCGGCTTCGACCTGTGGCTGCGCTACGAGGACCTCGTCGCCGATCCCGAGGCGGCGCTCGCCCGGATCGCGCCGGTGCTCGCGTCCACGCTGCGCGCGCCGTGCGCCTGGACGGGCGACGATGTCCACCCGACGATGCTGAAGCTCGACCGCCATGCGCTGCTCCAGACGGGCGCGATCTCCCGCGAGCGCGTCGGCGTCTGGAAGACCGCCCGACGCTCGTTCACGCCCGAGACGCACGAGACCGCGCGCCTCATGGGCTACGCCTGAGACGCCGGCGCCCGGACCGCGGCGAGCGCGAGCTTCGCGAGATCGTCGAGCCAGTCGGTGAGCGCGTCGATCGCCGGGCGCCACGCGGCGTCCTCGACGGGTGGCAGGGCTTCCGGGACGCGGCCGGCGAGCCGGCGGTCGAGCTCGGCGAGGACGGCGGCGTGCGGGAAGCCCTCGGCGAGGCATCCCTGAAGCACCTCCGCGGGCGACGTCGCGACCCGGGAGCGCGCGAGGACGAGCCAGAGCGCCGGCAGACGTCCGGCGACGAGATCGGCGAGCTGCTTCGGCCTGCGGTGGTGGATCGCGCCCCAGATGCGGTTGCGGAGATCGGCGACGCCGATCGCGGCGCTGCGGAGGACGGCGGCCCGATCCGGCTCGACGAGGTCGGCGCGCAGGTCCTCACCCCAGAGGACGACGCCGTGCCGTCGCAGGAAGTACTGCTCCTCGACCGGGCGCAGCGCGTGATACCAGCGTCCCGCGGCGCGCCAGAGCGGATCGGTGAGGACGATCGGGTAGCGCAGCCGGAAGAACGCGTACGGGATCCGCGGCTCGGCTGCCGCGAAGACGGCGCGCAGGCGGCGGCAGAGCTCGACGTGCTCGTCGACCGTGAGATCGTCGCGGACGACGAGGTAGGTGCGGTACTCGTAGCGCGCACCGGGAACGGCGCCGAGGACGGCGCTCCGGATCGCGCCGCCGACCGACGCGCAGAGCTCCGCGATCGGCGGACGGCAGCCGCGCACCGCCGCGTCGAGCGTGTCGGGGGCGACCGCGGGCTCGACGAGCGTGAGCGCGGGCTCGAGCGCTGATGCCGCGCTCGTCGACGCCGACGGTGCGCGCTCGAGCGCGAGTCGCGCGAGCGCCGTCGTCTCGGCGAGGGCGAGGGCGTGGGCGCGCGCCAGCGCCTCGAACGACGCCAGCCGCACGCGCCCGCGCAACACCGGCGCGCGAGCCGCGGCGAGGATCTCGCGCGCGAGCTCATGCGACACGCCGGCGGGCGTCTCGCGCGCAACGACCGCGGGCGTCTCGCGCCGGTCACCTTCGCCGGCGGCGTCGCGCGCGGCGAGCTCGGCGTCGATGCGAAGGACTCGGCCGTAGGCGAGCCGCGTGTGGTGGAGGTCGAGCGGGCCTTCCAGCACGTCCTGGCAGAGCGACGCGTAGTCGTACGTCGCACGTCCGAGGTGAGCGTCGGCGGGATCGCCGCCGCGCGCGGCGGCGCGCTCTCGTGCAGGCTCGGCGGCGCGCTCTTCCCCGTCCTCTCCGTTGCGCTCGACGCCGTGCCCTTCGTTGCGAGCGGCGGTGCGCGGGCGGCGGCCGAGAAGGCGGATCCAGCGGCGGTCGCGGACGCTCGACTGCGACGCGAGCGTGCTCTGCAGCTCGTACTCCGCCTCGGGGAACGCATAGACGTCGAAGATGCGGAGCCACGTGCCGCCCGGAAGGAGCAGGTGCGCGAGACGGTCCGCGAGCGCGAAGAAGTCGGCGGCCGTGAGCGGCGCCGTCTCGGCGCGCAGATCGAGGTCGCTGCTGCCGAAGCAGTGGCCGCGTCGCGGCGGGCGGAGCTCGAGCGAGCGGATCTCGGGAACGGCGCGCAGCCGGGCGACGAGCCAGAGGAGCGCCGCGCCATAGACTGCCGCATAGGCCCAGCGAAACGGTGGCCACGGCGACGTGCGGATGACGAAGTCCTGAAGCCGGGTGTTCACGGCGCGGTCGCGACCGGCCGCACCGTCGACGGTCGCAGCACGTTCTTGATCGGGCCGGACGCGCCGAGTACATCAGGCGCGGCACCGAGAGCCGTATGCGATCGCGGCTCCACGGGCACCGCACCCTCATGGCACCGGACGGCATCGCTCACAACAAGCACGGCATCCTCGCGGAATGCGCAGCCGCGGCGCCGACGGTCTCGCACCTGCCCTTCTACTACGCCGTCCACCTGAACGTCGCGTGCAACCAGCGGTGCATCATGTGCGCGCCGAACGGCAACCACGAGAAGGGCCTGCTTCCTCTCGACGAGCTCGTCGCGCTCTTCGAGCAGATCCGCGGCGTCGCCGAGCACGTCACGCTGATCGGCGGCGAGACCCTGGCGTACCCGTGGATCGGCGAGGTGCTCGAGCTGCTCGCGCGCCACGAGATCGCGGTCACGATCAACACCAACGCGACGATGCTGACGCCGCGGCTCGACGCGCGGCTCCTCGCGCTCCACGAGCTGCACCTGAAGTGCTCGGTCGACGGCGCGACCCGCGCCACCTATCACAAGGTGCGCGGCACCGACACGTTCGAGCGCGTGACGGCGAACCTGCGCCGCTTCGCGGCCGCGGCCGCGGGCAATCCCCGCATGCGGATGATTCTCGTGTACGTCGTGATGCGCGAGAACCTCCACGACGTGGTGCCGTTCGTCGACTTCGCGCGCGCGCTTTCGGTCGCGCGCGTCGAGTTCCACCCGATGCGGCACGTGACCGACTGGCGCGTCAGCAACGGTACCGGCTGGCGCTTCGACGGGCGCGAGCAGTCGTGCGAGTTCTTCGCCGACGAGTACAACGACGTCATGCGCGCCGCCGCCGCCCGCTGCGAGGCCGCGGGACTCGCGCACGAGATCCAGCTGCTTCCTGCTGGGAGATGATTGGAGATGCCCGCAGCGATCGCACCGAAGCCGCCATCGCCCACGCCACCCGCGCCCCCCGAGCGTGCCGACTCGACGGCCGAGCGACGCTACTTCTGCAACGAGCCGTGGATCGGCGTCCTGGCGATCGAGATCGGCGGCGACGTCACGTTCTGCCCCTGCTACCTGAAGCTCCGGCTCGGCAATCTCGCCGGCGCGTCCCTGCAAGAGCTCTGGAACGTCGAGCCGCTGGTCGCGATCCGCCGCGCGTTCGCCGCGGGGCGCCTCGCCGAGGCATGCCGCGGTCAACTCTGCGGTCCCGCGCTCGGCACCGACAACCATCTCACCGTGCGCCCGCCGGCGCCGCCCGACGCCGGCACCGCCGGCGCGAAGATCGCGTAGCGAATCGGTCGCCCTTCTCGGGCGCCTGCTCGGCGGCTCAGACGTGGTCGTCGAAGTGCGCCTCGGTCCGCTGGAAGACGACGAAGCCGAGCGCCAGCATCGCCGCCGAGGTGATCACCGGCATCACCAGCACGATCGTCGCCGGCAGGGTGCCGTGGAGGAGGATCTCGCGGTAGGTCTCGACCAGGCCGGCCATCGGGTTCAGCAGGTACCAGCGCAGCCAGCGCTGCGGCACGTAGGACAGCGGGTAGAAGCTCGGCGTCAGGTAGAAGAGCGCGCGCAGCGCGGGCTCGAGCGCGTACTCGACGTCGCGGTAGACGACGGCGACGCTCGAGAGCAACAGCGAGGCGCCGACCAGGAACACGAGCTGGACCAGGATCACCGCCGGAAGCCAGAGCACCGTGCGGGTGACCGGCGCGCGCAGCGCCGCCATCAACGCGAAGAGGACGACGAGCGACATCAGGAAGTGCACGAGGCTCGCGAGCACCGCCGAGAGCGGGATGAACATGCGCGGGACGCGGACGCGCTTCACCAGGCCCGCGGAGCGCGAGATCGACGAGCTCGCGTTCACCAGACCCATCTGGAAGAAGGTCCACGGCAAGAGCGCCGACAGCACGAACACCGGGTAGTTCTCGATGTTGAGCCGGATCAGCCGCTCGAAGACCACGACCAGGATCAGCATCGTGAAGAGCGGGTTCAGGACGAACCAGAGGATGCCGAGCGTCGTCGTCTTGTAGCGCGCGGTGAGCTCGGCGCGGACGAGATTTGCGAGCAGGTCGAGCCGGCCGCGCAGCTCGCGATGATCGTCGAGGAAGGCCATCAGCAGCGCGGCGACGCGATCATCGCAGCACCGACGCGATCGCCGCCGCCGCCGCGGGGACGTCCCGGCCCATGACGAGCCGGTAGGTGCGCGCGGCGCGCAACAGGCGTGCGCCGGTCGCGAGGCGGGAGCGCATGATCGCGCTCTTGCGCAGCAGCTCGGCGGCACCGCCGCGGAGGAAGTACTCGACCACCTGCGGCAGGCCGAGGCCGAAGACCATGTTGACGAGGAGCGGCGCGACGGCGCGACGGCGTGCCAGCGGCTCGATCCACGACCGCTCGCCGCCGTGGCGCGCGCCGACGATGACGGCCGCCGGGCGCGCGTCGGCGATCACCCGGTCGCGAAAGTGCCGGAAGTCGATCACCGTCTTGGGGCCGCGCTCGCGCCGGCGCACGGTCCGGAGGTCGGCCGGCGCGACGCCCGCGACGCCGCCGGCGCGGACGCCGATCCGCGTCGGGAACGCCAGCACCCGGTCGCCGCGCGCCAGCGGCGTGTCGTCGGAGAGCAGGCGGATCTCCGGCCGGCGGAGGAGCTCGAGCGCGAGCGTGCTCTTGCCGCCGGCCTCCGGGAGCAACACCAGGGCCGCGCGCCCGTCGATCGCGACGCCGAGCGCGTGAAGGCGATGGATGCCGAGGAGGTCGTGGCGCTCGCCGACCCGCGACAGCGCCATCAAGTAGACGATCTCGTAGAGCAGGTCGGCATCCTCCGACCAGACGTCGCCGTGCTCGGTGGCGAAGTCGTAGATCGCGAGCGCGCGGCGCTGGTAGTCGTTGTAGCGGAGCCCGCCGTCGTCGTACGTGACCGCGTTCGGCGTCACCATCGAGGCGAGGCGCGCGGGAATGCGCTCCCACGGCGGCGGGCTCGCGTGGCCGCGGACGACGATCCGCGACGCCGGCGGCGCGCCGGCGAAGTACTCGAAGTCGCGCGCGACGCCGTCGACGAGCGCCGTCGAGCCGCTGGTGACGATCAAGCCGACGCCGTAGAAGTCGAAGCCGAAGCCGACCGTCGCGTCGCTCGGCGCGAACGCGCCGGCGGAAACCCTTTGCGCCGAGACGGCGTCGGCGGTCGCCGTCATGCGCCCTTTCCCGCCGCCGTCATACACGGCTGCCCGCCGTTGCGTTGCGGATCGCCCGCCGTCGGGACGTCGAATCGTCCTTGCTTCCCGGCACGCGTCGATGCTCTCCTCTCCAGCGCCCATGCGAAACGGCATTCCCGGCCCGACGCTTCGTACCGCCGGCGATCGCCGCACGGAGGACCACGCGCGACCGCCGGCGACCGGCGACCCGGCGCGGCGGCCGCGCGCGACGATCGTCATCCCGCTCCTCGACCAGGTCGACGCCTGGCTCGAGCAGTCGCTGCGCTCGGCGCTCGCGCAGACCGTCCGCTGCGAGGTGATCGTCGTCCGCTCGCCGCGCGCGCGGCAGTCGAACGTCGACCTGCTCGCGCGCCTCGCGCGCGAGCACGCGCAGCTGCGCGTCGTCCTCGAGCGGCCGGGCGGCGGCTTTCCGCAGGCGATCAATCTCGGATTCGCGCTCGCGAGCGCCGACCGCGTCGGTCTCCTTCTCTCCGACGACTGGCTCGACCCGCGCGCGCTCGAGCTCTGCCTCGCCCACGACGCGGACATCGTCTCGACGAGCCACACCGAGTACCTCGCCGACGGCGCCACCCGCCTGCCGGAGGTGAGCCGCCCGCGCAGCATCGAGAGGTTCCAGCAGCTCGGGACCGACGAGGAGCGCGCCAGCTATCTCAAGCACTTCTTCCTCTTTCGGACGGCGAAGCTCCGCGAGGTCGGCGGCGCCGACGAGTCGCTCGGCGACTTCCCGGGCATCGACGACTTCGATCTGGTGTGGACGCTGCTGGAGCGTGGCGCGAGCGTCGCGATCATCGAAACGAGCCTCTACAACTACCGGGACCACGATGGCGAGCGCTTGACGCTCCGCGACCCGGAGCAAGGCCTGCGGACCCTCGAGCGCATCCTCGCCAAGCACGGCCTCACCGGCGCGGAGAAGGAGCGCATCCTGGCGCGCCATGCCGTCTGGTGCGGCCGGCCCGACCACGTCACCCACGCGGCGCTCCGGCAGCAGGCGACGCCCCGCCCGTAAGATGGCGCTCTCGTACATCGGGCCCTCGTGCCCGCCGTCATCGACGCGGCGATGAAGGTCGCGCGCGACGCGAGCGAGTTCGTTCGGCGCGGGTTCCGCGCCCGCGAGTTCTTCCCCCACGAGGTCGTCTGGCTGCCGAAGCCGTATCCCGACACGTTCTTGCAGCTCGAGCGGCGCGGCGTCACACGGGCGCGCGCGGTCGCCGGCGCGTGCGTCCAGATCAACGTCTACTCGTCGCGCCTCGACGGCCTGCCGGAGGCGCTCTTCACGGATCGCGCCGTCAACTGGCACGGACAGCAGTACGGGAAGAAAGGCCTCATCGCCGCCGCCGGTCTCTTCGTCGAGGGGCGCTCGGCGTTCGTGACCCTGCTGCAATCCGACCTCTGCCAGCAGATCCATCGCAGCCCCGAGCTCAAGCGCGCGGCGAGCGCGCGGCTGAACAACCGCTTCCGCTACTGGTACCTGATCGTGATGAACGCGATCCTCGACTTCGCGTGCGACCGCGACCTCGAGCGCGTCTACAGCCCGACCGCCGCGCACATCGTCGCGACGACGCGGAAGCCGGTCGTGCGCGATCTCTTCGAGCAGATCTACGACGCCGCCGGCGCACGCTACGACTGCCGCAGGGAGACCGTCGACGGCGCCGAGTACTGGGCCGTCGCACCCGCGCGGAACGCCGCGCGCGTCGTGCGCCTGCCGGAGGCCGCCGGCGAGGGGGTCGAGCGCCCGGACGACTCCGCGGAGGCCGCCTGCGAGGCCCCGCGACGGGCTCGGACGGTGATCTGCGTTTTCCACGACGTCGAGGAGGACGTCGACACCGCCGTCGCACCGGCCGCGTGCCGCGACGCGCTCGTGCGCATGCTCGCGATCGAGCGGGCCCGCGGCGCGCGCGTCACGTACAGCGTCCTCGGCCGCCTCTTCGCTACGAAGGCCGACGCGATCCGCGCCTCGGGCGAGCACGCCCTCGCCTTTCACTCCTACGACCACCGCGTCGACGACCGCACGCAGCTCGCCCGCGTCCGCGAGGTCGATCTCCAGGTGACGGGCTACCGCCCGCCGCGCTCGGTGATCACCGACGAGCTCGCCGACTACGCCCTCGCCTATTGGAACTTCGAGTGGCTGCTCTCCTCCGCGTCGAGCTTCGGCTTCGCGGCGCCGCGGCTCGAGAACGGCATCGTGAAGATCCCCGTCCACCTCGACGACTACCCGCTGCACACGCGCGAGCTTTCGCTCGAGGCGTGGCTCGACCGCCTCGACGCCGAGATCCGCGCGCGCGACTTCGTCGCGGTCGGCCTCCACGACTGCTACGGCCGCGAGTGGCTCGACGCGTACGACGCGCTCCTCGCGCGTCTCGCCTGCGCTGGCGAGCTGTGGACCTGCGACCAGGTCGTCGACCGCCTGCTCTTCGCGAGCGCCCTCCGGCCGCTCATCGCTTCGTCGGACGTCGCGGCAGGCGGTGCCGCAGGAAGAGGTACGTGTCGATGAGACGCCCATGGTGCCGCGTCTTCCGCAGGCGAAAGCCCGCGCTCTTCACGATGCCGAGCGCCTGCCGGCGCGGATCGGATCGCCATGCGTGGGAGTAGACGACCCAGACGACGCGCTTGTCGCGGACGAAGCTCCGGATCCACTCCGGGTCGAGGCGCCGGCCGCGCGGGAACGTCCGCACGGGATACGGCCCACGGTAGCAGACGTCGAACGGCGCGCGCATGAAGGGCTCGTTCAGCAGAACGCCCGCCGGCTGCTCGGTCGCCGCCACGGCCCGGCAGACGGATTTCCACGGCTCGATCTCGAGGCGGTAGACGTCGAGGACACGCGGCGCGAGCATCCAGATCCACACGCCGGCGACGGGGACCAGCAGCCAGCGCCACCGCGCCCGCTGAACGAGCAGCCAGGCGCCGACCGCGAGCAGGGCGACGAGGAACGGCAGCGACGGCGACAGCAGCCGCGTGTAGCTGCGGATCGGCAGGGTCGCGAGGACGACCACCGGCGCGATCCCGACCGTCGCGAGGAACGCGACGGCGCGGAGGCGGCGCCGCTCCGCCCACGCGAGCGCGACGGTCGCGGCAATCGACGCGAGGAGCACCGCGTCGGCGAGCGAGAAGCGCCGGCTCTCGAGCCAACCCTCGTAGGCCCAGTTGCGAAAGAAGACGAGGTTGGTGAGGGCGCGGATCGGATCGCGCGGCGCGAAGCCGCCGACGTCGCGGGCGACCTTCGCGGCCAGCGCCGCGCCCCCGTACCCGGAGAGCACCAGGAGCGCGACGATCTCCAGCGCCGCGACGATCGCGAGCGGCCCGTGCATGACCGCGAGCCGCCGCCAGTCGCCGCGCTCTTTGCGAAGCCAGTGCGCACCGGTGAGGAGATACGTCCCGGCGGCGAGGGCGACGACGTAGATCGCGGTGTAGTGGTGTGTCGCCGCCGCCGCCGCGACACCGCCCCAATACAGCGCGAGATCCCGCCGCCGCAGCCGGTCGGAGCGTGAGACACGGATCGCGCCCGACGTCGCGACGAGGATCCAGAGCACCCAGAGCGAGTACATCCGGACCTCGCGCGAGAACTGGAGCGAGTCCGGCATGAGCGCGAAGAGCGCCGCCGCGCCGACCATGAGCGAGCGGCTCCCGAAGAGCTCGCGCACGACGCGCCCGCAGACGACGACCGACAGGCTGCCCGCGACCGCCGACAGCGCACGCAGCGTCCACCAGCTGCCGCCGAAGACGCCGGCCCACGCCCGCAGCAGGAGGAAATACAGCGGCGGGAACGCCACCCGGGTGAGCACGCGGTGGAGCGACGCCATGTCGTGGACGCTCGCCGTCTCGTCGAGCCAGACGCTCGGCCCGTCGAGATCGTAGAGACGGATCGCGAGCGCGACGAGCGCGACGAGGAAGAGCGCGGCGTCGTAGACGTCGATGCGCCGCGCGCCGCCCCGCTCCACGTGCGATCCGCCGGAGGACATGCGGTCCTTTCGCGGCGGCGCGCCTCGCCGTCAAGGGCGGCGGGCAATGCTTGACCGTGGCGTTCGGCGCGTGATTCCGTCGGCCGGCCGTGCCCGCCCTCCGCATCGCCTGCGTCTATCGCGCCGACCGCTGCCCGGATCTCGTCCCCGCGGCGATGGACACGCTGCGCTTCTTCCGCATGTCGGAGGCCCTGGCGCGACGCGGCCACGACGTCGACGTGATCCTCGATCGCGCCCCGGAGCCTCGCCCCCTCGCTGCGCACCTTCGCGAGGTGCCGTTCCGCTTCGTGGGCTGGGGCGACTACGACGTCGTGAAGACCTTCTTCCACCTCGGCTTCGAGACGCTGCGGAACGCGGGCGGCGCCGATCACCCGTTCATCGTGAGCAAGCTCGGCTCGGTCGTCGGCGCCGCGGACGTCGAGGGCGTGTACTTCTTCGGCGCGGTTCGCGAGCGCCTGTTCCGCATCCAGCAGGAGATCGCCGCGCGGAGCCGCGCGGTCACGGTCCTCACGGCCGAGAGCGCTGCGCTCTGGCGGCAGGAGCATGGGTCGGCGCCTTCGGACTTGCTGCACGTCCCGACCGGCGTCGACGCGCAGATCCCGCCGCTCGGCGAGAACCCGTATGCGCGGCTCGGGATCGCCGAGCCGGTCGCGCTCTTCGCCGGCAACCTCTACGACCGCACCAGCCAGCCCGAGGTGAACCGCCGCTGGCAAGAGCGGCTCAATCGCGTCGGCGCGCTCCTCGCGCGTCGCGGCGTCCGGCTCGTCGCGATGGGGATCGGCGCGACCGATCTCCTCGATCGCGCCTCGGTGCTGCACGTCGGCGCCGTCCCTGCCGCCGCGGTGTGGGACTGGCAGCGCCACGCGCGCGTCGGGTTGGTCCTCGCGCACGGCCGGGCGCAGCACAACGAGAGCAGCAAGATCTACTACTATCTCCGGACCGGGCTTGCCGTCGTGTGCGAACGGCCGGTGCCGAACGCCGGTCTCGTCGACGAGACGCGCCTCGGCGCGATCGTCGCGTACGGCGACGACGTGGCGATCGCCGACGCCGCGACGGCTCTCGCGACGGGCCCGCCGGCCGGCTCCGAGCGCGTCGCCGATCACATGATCCGGCACCATTCGTGGGACGCGCGCGCCGCGCTCTACGACGCGCTCCTCGCGCGCCGACGCTGAACGCGACTCACCGTCCGCTCCGAAGCGCGGGCCGCGACCCCCGCGTGCCTCGGCGTGTCCGCCGAGGCGCGGTCGTCAGGGCAGCTTCTCGATGCGATAGCGCAGGCTGTACGCGCCGCCGGTCTCGATGCAGGTCTCGCTCGACGGACAGTCGGCGTCGAGCGTGCAGAGCTGCGCGGTCGTCGCCGAGCAGTGCCCGCCGCGGCCGCCGACGGACACGGTCTCGTGATCCATGCTGCCGCCGCCGCTCCCGAAGTCGGGCGCGCCGTAGGTGACGTCGATCGCGCCGGGGTCGCGCGCCTCGGTCGCGAGGCAGATGACGCCCTTGTTGAAGCCGAGCTCGACCAGGCCCTCCGCGAGCGACTTGGCATACATCGTGTTGATGCACTCGTGGGCGCGCGTCACTGCCTCGACGTGGAGCGAGCCGTCGTCCGGCAGGTACTGGTCGACGACGATCGCCTGCGGGAAGCTCGCGCCGCTGTCGACGTCGTCGAGGCCGGTGAGCTCGGTCCACTCGCCGTTCACGGCGACCTGTCCGCGCCAGGACTTGACCGGCCCCGCTCCGAAGCACGACTCGCCGCTCGGGCAGTCGGCCTCCGTGTCGCACGGCGTATCGCTCACCGAGCACGTGCGCGGCACGCTCGGCGTCACCGGCTGGAGCGCGTTGTGGACGTCGACGCCGGTGAACGTCACCCGCACGTGCGTGAGCGGCGTCGGATCGCCGAGCCAGCCGGCCTCGATCGTCGCGGCGAAGCCCGTCGGCAGGACGCCCCGCACCTTGCGATGGAGCCGAAGCCTCGCCGCGAGGAACGGCGCGTCGCCGTGGAGCCGCCGCTTGATCCGCAGCCGTGCCGGCACGTCGCCCGGCTGCGAGCGGTCGATGATGCGCCACGAGAGCCTGCTGCCCCGCGGCCTCGGCGGCAGCGGAATGTCGAAGCGGAAGTCCTCCGCGTTGAGCTGCGCGACGGGCTCGTCGACGGGCCAGCACTGGACGGTGAGCTGGTCGAGCTCGCTCGCGCGATGCGTGAGGACGCAGCGATCGCCCGCGCCGCCCGCGCCGGGGCTGGCGTAGACGTCGACGCGGGTCGCCCGCACGGCGGCCGCGTTCGGGAGATCGCTGACGATGCCGCCGCGGCCTTGGCGAATCGCTGCCGTCGCGTACGGGGGATGGAGCTCGGTGCTGTAGCCGAAGTGCTCGTTCAGGCACTGCTCGGCGCTGCCGCAACCCGGGCACGTCGGCGGGCGGCAGTCGGTGTCGACGACGCACGCGCGGGCGGTCGTCGCCGAGCAGTTGCCGGGCGCCCCGCCCGGGTGGCCGCAATCGAAGATCCACCTGCCGATCGCGACCATCCGGTCGCCGGCGCCGGCCCACGCCCAGGCGGGATAGAGTCCCGCTTCCCACTCGGTCTGGAAGTCGTTGCCACCGCCGTCGTTGCCGGTGCCGAGGCGGAAGCGGTCGGCGTCGTCGAGGTCGAGGACGTGGACGACGTCGGCACGGGCATGCGTCGACGGGAAGTCGCCGCTGGTGTCGCCGTGCATCTCCTGGACGGTGCCGTGGATCGTGACCGGCGGCGAGTCGACCGTGTGCCCGTCGACGACCGGCGCCCACTCGGGGTTGATGAGGATCAGCATGTCGAGCAGGCTCACCTGAATGCCGGTCGGGTAGCAGCCGCCGCCGTTGGCGACGGCGCCGAGGTCGCTGTCGACGGGATCATTGGAGACGGCACGGCCCGACGCGCGCGCCAGACCGGCGGCGACCTCCGCGACCGTCGCCGGCCGGCGGAGCGCGATCGAGCGCGACGACTCGACCAAGATCGGCGGCCAGGTGAACTCCTCGTCGCCCTCCCGCCAGCGCACCGTCGCGTCGACGCTCACCAGCGCGCCGAGCGGCGGCGGCGCCTGCTTGGAGACGACGGTGATGCGCCGCTCGTCCTGCGTCAGCGTGTAGACGCTTTCGCCGGCGTACCCGTAGGCGGGCAGCACCGCGGTGCCGACGACCGCCACCGCCTGGCCGTCGTACCCCTCGCCGTCGTCGGCGATCGCGCCGATCGGCGTCGCGGCGTCGGCCGGAGAAACGAGCGACGGGGCAAACGGCTCGACGGCGTGCGCCGTGACGGCGAGAAGCGCCAGCGCGAAGCCGGCGCGCAGCAAGGTCATCATGGTAGGCCCTCCTCGAGAGGCACGACCGCTACCGCGGTTCGGTCCGGCGGCGCAAGCTGCGCGGCGTCGTGCGGCGCTCGAAGGCGTCAGGTCGGATTCGACGGTGCGCCGGGCAAGTCGACCGCGCTCGGCACGCAGAGCTCGTCCTCCTTCACCGTGTCGACCTGCTGCACGTCGAGCTCGCTGCTGACGTAGAGGCCCGGCACGGCCACGTGCTTGGGCTCGCCCTTTTCGGGGACGGCCTGGTAGCAGAGCAGATTCCGCGTCGGATCGACGGCGGCCTCGGCGTTCGCGGTCGCCGCCATGCAGACGTGCGTCGGCTTCTTCAGGTCGAAGAGCTTCTTGCCCGTCGGCGTCTGGACCGCGGTGAATTGATCCTCCACCGAGACGCCGGTGATCGGCGCGAACTTCACGCCCTTCGGCAGCGCGACCTTGTAGCACTTGTAGTGATCGACGTTCGTGCCGGTCGGCGGATCGAGCGGGTCGGTGAGACCCTTCGACGCCGGCACGAGCAGCCGATCGGGCTTGACGGCGTCGATGACGAGCGGAGGGGTCGCGCCGCCGTGGAACTGGTTGCGCACCGTCACGCCGGCGAGCTTCTGCGATTTCGTCTGCGGCAGGCAGAACGTCGTGCCCTTGCTGCCGCCGCAATCCGCTTCCTTCGAGCAGGCGCTGCCGGCGTTGCTCGGCGCGACGGCCGTGCATTGCTTCGCGACCAATTTGATCGCGTAGCCCCGAAGATGCGTCACGGGATCGGTCACGGGCTCGTCGAACTTCTGCGCCGGCGTCCAGAGGTTGAGCGGCTTCTTGACGTCGTAGAGGCGGCTGCCGGGCTCGATGCGGTCGGACAGCGTCACGCTGACGTCCTTCGGGAACTTCTGCTTGTTGCAATACGTCGTCGCGTCGTCGCCGTCGGAGACGCCGCCACAGTCTTCCTCGGTGGCGCACGGCCGGTCGGCATTGCTCGGTGCGGTCGACGCGCAGTGGTCTCCTTTGGTCGTCTTCGTCTTGTACGAGAGATAATGATCGAGCGGGATCGACGAGCCGGCCGGGCCGGCGGGCGGTATGATGCCGGAATCGGTGCTCTCGATCTCCCCGCCGTTGTCGATGAAGACGCCGTATTGGAGCGTGTTGGCGAAATCGAAATTCCAGAACGTGTCAGGGGCGGTGGAGACATATGCCGGGCGGATCGTGATCGCCCAATCGAAATCACCCTGGACCGGACACGTCGCCGTGATCGTGACCGGGAAGGAGGTGAATTTCGCCTTGAGGGGGAGTCGGATGTTCTGATTGTAGATGACGTCGGCGTCCGCGCCGATGCCGTAGTAGAACGTGCAGTAGTAGTCGGGTGACGTGTACGCGAGAAAGGGAACGATACTCCCGGGCGCCCCGATGAGGATCGAGATGATGCTGTCGTTGAACGACGACCCCGCGGTGGGGTTGGCGATCGACAGGCTGCCGTCGACCGTCACCGTGAACGTCACCACGTCGTTGTTGAGCGTGCCGAACGGCGGCCCGCCGGGCCGTCCGACCACCACGTGGTCCTTGATCGCGGCGAGCGACAGGGTGAGGCCGAAGATGTCCGAGCGCTGGGCTCCGGCGATGTGCGCGTGCAGCTCGCCGGTCGCGAGGCTCGCGCTGCCGAGCGCCGACTCTTCTCGGATCGGGATGCCCGGCGGCGGCCCGAGCACCTGATCGTCGACGAAGTCGAAGCTCATCGAGTTCGACGTCTGCCCGACGCCGGGGTCGACGGAGAAGACCCCGTTGCCTTGATACTGATCGGTGTCGTCGAGGTGAGTCCCGCGGTGCGTCTGCACCGCCGTCTCCACGAAGAAGTCGGCACGAGCGGGAACGGCGGAAGCGATCACGGCGGCGAGTGCCGCCGCCGAGAACAGGGCGACGATCTTCACGGCTGTCTCCTTTGAACAGGGTGCGGAAGCGGAAGGATGGAGTTCGGCATCGGGAACGGTCAGGAAACGAGCGGCACGCGATGCCGATCGCACGCCGGCGGCGTCCACGTCAACAGAAATCGCGCGCAGCGCGTCCCCGACAGCGGACGCGATGCTCGGCGGTGAGGCGCTCGGCGTATTCCGCGTCGTAGAGACGGAGCGCGTAGCCGTCGCTCGCGACGGAATTTCCGAAGTCCGCCGGCGACGTCGCCTCGCCGCGCAGCCAGCGGCACGTGAGCGCATCGCTCTCGCGTCTGCGCTCCGCTCGCGGACGGCGAGCGACGCCTCCCTGTTGGTACACCGTCACTTTGCGGCGTAGAATGACGGCTACGTGGCATCACGAGGGTACATCCGCCGCTTGTTGGTACCACCCGCAGGCTCGTTCTTCCTGTTCGGCGCACGCGGGGCCGGCAAGAGTACCTGGGTCCGCGAGGAGCTGCCGCACGCCCACCGCATCGACCTGCTCGACGAGGCACGGTACCAGTCGTACCTCGCGAATCCCGGCCTGTTCGCCGAAGAGCTCCGCGTGCTGCCGGCACGCGCGACGGTCTGCGTCGACGAGATCCAACGCGTCCCCGCTCTCCTGAACGAGGTTCATCGCCTCATCGAGGAGCGTCGCATGCGCTTCGTGCTCTGCGGCTCCAGCGCACGCAAGCTCAAGCAGCACGGCACGAACCTTCTCGCCGGCCGCGCGGCGCGCCGCTACCTGCACCCGTTCGTTCCCGCGGAGCTGGGCGGCGCCTTCGACCTCGACGCAGCGCTGACGACCGGGACGCTGCCGATCATCTGGAACGCGGAGTCGCCGAAGGAGGCGCTCGTCGCGTACGCACAACTCTACCTGCGCGAGGAGATCAAGGCGGAAGCACTCGTGCGGAACCTTCCCGGCTTCGCGCGCTTCCTTCCGGTCGCGGCGGTCTTCCATACCCAGACGCTCAGCATCGCGAGCCTCGCGCGCGACGCCGAGGTCGCGCGCACGACCGTCGACGGCTACCTCGACGTGCTCGAGGACACGCTCCTCGCCTTTCGCCTCCCGGCGCACGAGGCAAAGCTCCGCATACGCGAGCGCAAGCACCCGAAGCTCTATTGGATCGACGCCGGCATCGTCCGCGGCGTGCGCCGCCAGCTCGGCCCGCTGACCGCCGAGGAGCGTGGGCCGATGTTCGAGGGTTGGATCGCCAACCTGTTGCGCGTTCACGGCGACTACGCCGGCCTCTTCGACGACTGGTGCTACTGGGCGCCGGCGGAAGCGACGCGGACCGAGGTGGATTTCCTTCTCCGGCGCGGTCGTGAATGGCTGGCGATCGAGGCGAAGAGCACGCCGCGCATCGGCGCCGACGAGCTCCGCGGCCTGCGCGCGGTGCGCGAGCTCCGCGGCCTGACTCGCCGCATTGTGGTTCACACGGGCCCGCGGCCGCGCCGCACCGACGACGGCATCGACATTTGGCCGGTCGCGACGTTCACGCGGGCGCTCGCCGACGACTCGCTCTGGCCGTAGACGGGGACTCGGTCGCGGAGCTGATCTCGTCGGGACGGTGAGGCGCCGAGCTATTCGGCCTTCGCTTTGAAATGGGTCGCGTCGTTCCGGCGGACGCCCGCCGCGTCGTAATCGGCTTCCCAGCAGGCGCCGCCCGGACCGTGGAGCTGCATCTTGAGCGGCAGGTCGAGCGGCAGCGACGGCAGGCTCAGGTTGTCGCCGCGACCCTTCACCAGGATCGAGGCCTTCGCGGCGGTGCCGGTCTTGAGAACCATCGTCCGCAGCCCGTCCGGCGTTCGGTCGCGGTTCGAGTAGCGGAAGCCCTTGCTCCCGGGCGGATCGCCGAGCGCCTGCCAGCACGAGTGACGGCCGCACGTACCGCCCGCCGGCGCGGCGGCACGGGCCACGAGCGCCGGTCTCACGTGCGACGCGTCGTAGAGACAGAGCGCGTAGTCGTCGCTCGCGACGGGGTTTCCGAAGTCCGCCGGCGACGTCGCCTCGCCGCGCAGCCAGCGCCACGTGAGGGCATCTCTCGTATCCGGGCTGTGGTCGTTGATGGCGAGCGCTGCCTTGCCGGGCTCGACGGGCACGCGGCACACCGCGCGGGGTCGGGCGACGCACGACACGGTGTCGATGTCGCACGCCTCGCATGCCGGGCAGACGATCTCGGCACGACACGTCGCCGAGCAGCAGTCGCCGCTCGTCGCGTTGCCGTCGTCGCACTCCTCGCCCGGATCGACGATGCCGTTGCCGCAGGTGCAGACTTGGATGCCCCAGCCGTTCAGGGTCCCCGCGTCGCCCTCGGCGCGGTCGAAGATCTGCAGCGTCCAGGTGCCGGCCGCATCCTCGCCGTCGAAGATCGAGAGCGGGTTGCTCGGCTGGTGCGGCAGGCCGTCGGTCGCCGGGCACGGCGGCAGGCTGCAGCTCTGGTCGTCGAGGTCGAGGCTGAAGTCCGGGTCGCCGTGGCAGATGCGGTCCATCACCGTGACGTCGGTCCCCGCCGGACTGATGAGGTGGACCTCGAGATCCTGGATGAACGTGTGCGTGCCGTGCAGGCCGACGAGGTTCAGATCGGTGATCTTCCCGGCCGGCGCCGTCAAGGTCGAGGTTGCGACTCCCTGATCGGGAATCGCGACCGAGCCGTCGGCCGAGGTGTAGATCGGACAACCGGCGCCGGGAACGCACACCTCGAGCCCCCATCCTTCGAGGGTCCCGGCGTCGCCGCCCGCACGGTCGAAGACCGTGAGCGTCCAGGTACCGGCCGCCTCCTCGCCGTTGAAGGCGGTGAGAGGAGCGCTCGGGCGGTGCGCCCGACCGTCGGTGGGTGGACAGGGTATGTCGCTGCAAGCCGCATCGCTGAGGTCGAGCCGGAAGTCGCTCTCATCGCTGCACACGCGGCTCATCACCGCGACGTCGGTCCCCGACGGGCTGACGAGATGCACCTCCAGGTCGTCGACGGACGAATGCGTGCCGCGGAGGCCGACGACGTTCACGCGCGTGATCGGGCCGGCGAGCGGCACCGGGAGCGTCGAGCTGACGCTGCCGAGATCGGGGATGCTCTGCGGCAGGTCGGTCGCCATCTGCACCGGACACGTACGCACCGCCGCGCCGATCTGCACCGGAGCTTCGGCGACGTTGTTGGTCTCGTCGGCCTCGGCGATCTGATCGAGCGGATCGATCGTGACCCGCAGGGTGTAGGTGCCCGGCGCGAGATCGGCGTCGGTGATGTCGACGTACTGGCACGGGAGATCGGACTCGTACACGTCCGCGCACCCGGCGCTGATGCCCTGGAACGCGCAGTCGAACTGCGGCGTCGCGCACTCCGTGTCGGCGAGGCAAAAGCCGAACTTGTACCCTTGCGCGACCACCACACCGTTGCCGTCGAGGAGCTCCGGCCGGACGAAGCTCGTGAAGTGCACGTGGCCGTGCGCCGTGCTGCACGCGAAGAGCGGGTTGGCGCACGGGGCGCCGGGATTCTCGTGGCAGTCGGGACAGCCGGGATCGCCGACCGCGAGATCGTCAGGCCCGAGGTTGCGCGTCCGGAGCGTGAAGCGGACGAGCTGCCGGGCGACCTGTCCGCCCGCGCACCCCTCGATCACGTCGCCCGGGTCGACGTCGGCGACGAAGACGCCGACGTCGGAGATCTCGGGAACGAGGTCGGGGGCCGCGAACACGGCCGGCGACGTCGCGGCGAGCCAACCGATCGCGATGAGCGCGGCGATGCGCGTGCGGTGGCGTCGGGGCGCAGTCATTGGAGAGTCTCGATGCTCAGCAGGTGGTAGTGAAGCGCCGCGACGTCGCCGGAGCGCCGACGACGCCGCGATCACGCGTTTCGGCTGGCGCAGCCGATCAGGGGCTGATCAGCTGCGTCGGCACACACAGCTCCCTTTGATGGTCCACGTCCAGGACGTCGGGACCGAACTGGTTCTTCACGAAGATCTGGCCAGGCGACACGAACTTGGGCGTCGTCCGCGTGATCGTGACCTTGTAGCACATCAAGACCGTCGACGGATCGATGATGCCCTCGCCGTTCTTGTCGGCGGGGGTGCACAGCCAGCGCGGCTTCTTGACGTCGATCGTGAGGTTCCCGAACTCGTCGACGACGTCGATTCCCGTCAGGCGGGTTTTCGCGCGCAGCACCTTGTAGCACTTGAAGTGGTCGATCACGTGATCGAGCGATGGGGGCGGCGCGACCAGGCTCTTGGCGCTCGGAACGAACAGGTAGTCGGGCTTCTTCACGTCCATCACGGTCGTGCCGAACTGATTCGCCACGATGACGCCGTTCAGCCGCGGGAACTTCGGCGACTCCTGCCTCATGATGTAGCCGACGAGGTGATCCTGGGCGGAGGGCGCGCTAGGGTCCTCGCCGTTCTTGTCGGCCGGGTTGCAGATTCGCTTCGGCCGCACGAGATCGACGGTGCTCGGACCGAAGCGATCGAGCAGGCTCACCCCGAGGACTTTGTCGAACGGCTCCCGGCGGAGCTCGTAGCACATGAAGTGGTGGAGCGGCGGAACCTGCGCCGTTTGTACCGGTGTCGGGGTGAGCGTCGTCGTCGGGGTCGCGGTCCTGGTCGGCGTGGCGGTGCCGGTCGGCGTAACGGTCCTGGTCGGCGTGGCGGTGCCGGTCGGCGTAACGGTCCTGGTCGGCGTAGCAGTGCCGGTCGGCGTCGTGGTCCTGGTCGGCGTGGCAGTCTTGGTCGGCGTCGCGGTCGCCGTCGGTGTCGCAGTCGCGCTCGGCACCGCCGTTGAGGTCGGCGTCGCGGTCGGCGTGGTCGTGGGCGTCGTCGTCGGATTATTCGGGGTCGGGGTCGGGGTCCGGGTCGGGGTCGCGCTCACCGCCGTCTTGGTCGGCGTCGGCGTCTTGGTCGCACTCACCGCCGTCTTCGTCGGCGTCGGCGTCTTGGTCGCACTCACCGCCGTCTTCGTCGGCGTCGGCGTCTTGGTCGCGCTCACCGCCGTCTTCGTCGGCGTCGGCGTCTTGGTCGCACTCACCGCCGTCTTCGTCGGCGTCGGCGTCTTGGTCGCACTCACCGCCGTCTTCGTCGGCGTCGGCGTCTTGGTCGCCGCTGCCGGCGTGCTCGTCGGCGTCGCCGTGTGGAACGCGGCCGCGCGTCGGGCACTCGTCAGCACGATGATCGCCGCAACGCACATCGCGGCGGATCCGGTCCTGCTCGCTCTCGTCGTAGATCTCATGATCGTCTCGGCCTCGGTGGCGGCTTCAGGACGTCGGAGCGCGGCGTGGGTGACATCTGAGCGGCAAGCGCCACTCCTATCGCCCGCGAGACGAATCCGTCAACGTGAACCGTACACGAGAGCGATAGGGAAGCTGCGCCACAATGGAACATCCGGTCGGCGTGGAGATCGCCTCCGCGATCGCTGACTCCGCCGACGCCCCGCGAAAGCCGGCGACGTCGACGGTCACGATCCGGAGGCGCGCTTGACATCGCAACCGAACCGTCGATCTGTGAGCCGATGGATTTCATGACCGAATCGCCCACCGTCGCGCAGTGGCACGCGTTGCTGAAGTCGGACGATCTCTCGCGGCTCGACGAGCTTCTCGCCGACGACGTCGTGTTCCATTCTCCCGTCGTGCACACGCCGCAACGGGGGAAGGCGCTGGCGACGCTGTATCTCACCGGCGCGTACCACGTGCTGCGGAACTCCGGGTTCCGCTACGTGCGCGAGGTGGTGTCCGACACCGACGCGGTGCTCGAGTTCGAGGCCGAGATCGACGGCATCCACGTCAACGGCGTCGACATGTTCCACTGGAACGCCGGCGGGAAGATCGACGACTTCAAGGTCATGGTCCGTCCCCTGAAGGCGATCAATCTCCTGCACGGCCTGATGCGGCAGATGCTCGAGCAGCTCGGCCCGAAGCCGCAGACCTGAACGGTCGCGCCGCGACGATGGCACGGGCGATCGACGCCGACCCTCGCCTCGCGCGCCGGCTCATCCTCGACGAGCTCTTCGACCTCTCGCTATACCGTGCGCTCCACGGCGTCGCGCGCGGCCGCCAGCGCGACGTTCTCGAGACGCTGATTCCGGTCGAGAGCCGGCATTTCCACTTCTGGCAGGACTTCTTCGGCGTGCACGCCGACGCGCTCGATCCCGGACGGAGGCTCAAGCTCGGCGTCCTGGTCGCGTTCTGCCGGCTCTTCGGCGCGCCCGCGATCCACCTCGTGCTGGAGGCGATCGAGGTCTTCGGCGTGCGCAAGTACCTCGACGTCTGGAAGCGCTACGCGGCGACGCCGCTCGCGCAGGCGGTGCGGGGAATCCTCGAGGACGAGTTCCGCCACGAGGACGAGGTGGTCATGGGCGAGAGCGAGCCGACGATCAATCCCGAGCGGGTGCGGAACGTGTTCCTCGGCCTGAACGACGGCCTGGTCGAGATCCTCGGCGCGGTGAGCGGCTTCTTCGGCGCCTTCGGCGACGCCGTGACCGTGCTGATCGCGAGCGCGACCGTCGCGGTCGCGGGCGGGCTCTCGATGGCGGCCGGGGCGTACGTCGGCACCAGCAGCGAGGCGGAGCTGCGCGCGACCGAGGCAGCGCGGCGCGCGTTTCTCGGCGAGGCGGCGACGACGGCGGAGACGCGCGCGTCGCCTCTCGGCGCGGCGCTCGTCGTCGGCGCGAGCTACCTCGCCGGCACGCTCGTGCCGGTGCTGCCGGTCGCGTTCGGGGCGCGCACGATGCTGCCGACCGTGATCGCGGCGGGCGCGACGATCGTCGTCGTCTCGGGCGTGCTCGCGTTCCTCTCCGGCATGGATCTCAAACGGCGGCTGGCGATCAACCTCGTCATCATCGCCGCCGCCGTCGGCGTCACCTACGCGATCGGCGTCGCGACCAAGGCGCTCGTCGGCGTCGGCGTCGGCTGAGCCGCATGCCGACGCATCGACGATCTCATTGACCATGTTGGCTGCTCTTCGACACGCACGCGTTCATCTGGTGGGACAGTGGACGGCTGCCGCCGGAGGTCGCCGCGTCCGTTCAGCGCGCGGACGAGGTGTACGTGAGCGCCGTCACCGCATGGGAGATCGCCATCAAGAGCGCGCTCGGAACGATCGTCGCGCGCGGGACGGTGGCGGACGCGATCGCCGACTACGGATTCTCTCCGCTGCCCATTACCGTGGAGCACGCCGAGGCCGTCGCGTCGCTGCCGCCGCACCATCGAGATCCGTTCGATCGCCTGCTCGCGGTCCAGGCGCGGCTCGAGCAACTCACCCTGGTGACCCGCGATCCCGCGTTTCGGCCGTATCGCGTCGCGGTGCTCTGGTGCTGAGACCGATACGCTCGGATCGCGAAACGACGCGGCGCCGATCCGTCGTGGCCTCGCGGACGGCGCCTTGACGGGCGCGCGCCGTTGACGCAAGCGTTTGCCGAGCGCTCGCCGACGAGCGCCGAACGACGGAGGCACGCATGAATCCCGTGAACGCGCCGTGTGCGCACCTCGAGCACCCCGGCAACGCCTCCCCCGCGAGCCGGGTCTGCGACGAGTGCATCGCCCTCGGTGATCGCTGGGTGCACCTCCGGGCCTGTCTCACGTGCGGCCACGTCGGCTGCTGCGACGACTCCAAGAACAAGCACGCGACCCGCCACTTCCACGCCACCCGGCATCCGGTCATCCGCTCGCTCGAGCCCGGGGAGCGCTGGCTCTGGTGCTACGTCGACGAGGTCGGCGTCGAGTAGACCGGTGCCCCGCTCGCGAATCGGATTCGAGTAGGCCGTGGAGGAATCAGCGGCGGCAGCCGACGACGAAGACGACGGCGTCTATCGCGTCGATCGCGTCGATCTCGAGGCCGGCCACACCGCGTTGCGGTTCTCCGGCAGACTGCGATTCCGCGAGTGCTTCGCGACCTGGCAGAACGTGCGGGGTCTCGCGGAGGCGGTCGCCGCGCCGGCGCGGCTGGACATCGATCTCTCCGGCGTCGAGCATCTCGACGGCGCGGCGACCGCCCTCCTCCTCGAGCTGCGCGCCGACCTCGAGGCGAAAGGCGTCGCGCCCGAGATCGTCGGCGCGCACGGCGCGGTGAGCGCGATGCTCGAGCTCTACGGCGCGCACGCGCCGCGTCCGAGCCTCCAGCCGCCGCCGGCGCCGATCGGCATCCTCGATCAGATCGGGCGCGAGACCCTGGCGATGCTCGGCGAGAGCAAAGGTCTCGACTTCGTCGGCGACGTCGTCGTCGCCGGCGCGCAAGCGCTTCGCCGTCCGTCGCTGGTGAACTGGGGCGACGTGCCGAAGCTGATGGAGCGCGCCGGCGCCGACGGCCTGCCGATCGTGCTCATGATCAACTTCCTGGTCGGGCTCGTCACCGGCTTTCAGGCGGCGCTCCAGCTGAAGCAATTCGGCGCCAACATCTTCGTGGCCGATCTCGTCGGGCTCTCGATCACCCGCGAGCTCGCGCCGCTGATGACCGCGATCATCGTCGCCGGCCGCTCGGGCGCCGCGTTCTCGGCCGAGCTCGGCACGATGCGGGTCTCGGAGGAGATCGACGCGCTCCGCACGCTCGGCTTCGATCCCTACCACTTCCTGGTGTTCCCCCGCGTCGTCGCGCTGGTGCTCGTCCTGCCGCTGCTCACGATCCTCGCCGACCTCGTCGGCATCGCCGGCGGGCTGCTGGTCGCGATGACGAGCCTCGACCTCACCGCCCACGCCTACCTGCTCGAGACGCAGAAGGCCGTCAACGTGTGGGACGTCTCGTCGGGGTGCGTGAAGACCGCCGTCTTCGGCCTCAACATCGCTCTGATCGCGTGCCAGCGCGGCCTCGCGACCCACGGCGGCGCCGAAGGGGTCGGCCGCTCGACGACCTCGGCCGTCGTGACCAGCCTGTTCGCGATCGTCGTCGTCGACGCGATCTTCACGGTGCTCTTCAATGCCTTCGGCATGTGACCGGCCGGTGATCGAGGTCGAGCGGCTCACGATCGGCTACGGCGACACGGTGGTGCTCCACGACCTGCACTTCGACGTCGCGGCCGGCGACGTGTTCGCGATCCTCGGCGGCAGCGGCTCCGGGAAGTCGACGCTGCTGCGACACCTGATCGGCCTCGAGGAGCCGCTCGCGGGGCGCATTCGCGTCGGCGGCGCCCCGCCGCGGCGCGACTCGGGCGCGCCCGGCTACGGCGTGCTCTTCCAGTCCGGCGCGCTCTTCGGCTCGATGACGCTCGTCGAGAACGTCGCGCTGCCGCTCCGGAAGTGGAGCGAGCTCGACGCGCGCGCCATCGAGGCGATCGTGCGCGCCAAGCTCCGGCTCGTCGGCCTCGAGGGGTTCGAGAACCACCTGCCGGCGGAGCTCTCGGGCGGCATGAAGAAGCGCGCGGGCATCGCCCGCGCGCTCGCGCTCGATCCGCCGCTGCTCTTCCTCGACGAGCCGTCCGCCGGGCTCGACCCGGTGAGCTCGGCGGAGCTGGACGAGCTGATCCTGACGCTGAACCACAGCCTGGGCATGACGACCGTCATCGTCACGCACGAGCTGCCGAGCATCTTCGCGATCGCCAGCGACTGCATCATGCTCGACCGCAGCGTGCAGGGCATCATCGCGCGCGGCAACCCGCTCGAGCTGCGCGACGGGCAGCGACGATCCGCGGGTGTGGGCGTTCTTCAACCGCCAGCCCCCAGGCGAGCTGAGATGGCGACGACGGCGACCAACCACTGGAAGCTCGGCCTCTTCGTCGTGGTCGCGATCGTCGCGACCGCGCGGCGCGGTGTTCTGGCTCGGCGCGCGCCGCTTCCAGCGCGACTCGCTCCAGGCGGTCTCGCTACTTCGACGAGTCGGTGCAGGGCCTCGACGTCGGCTCGCCGGTCAAGTTCCGCGGCGTGACGCGTCGGCACGGTCGCCGACATCACGATCGCGCCCGATCACCGGCACGTGCAGGTCACGTCCGACATCTACCGTCGACGCGCTCGTGCGCCTCGGCCTCGCGCGTTCCCAAGCCGCAACACCGGCGAGGAGTTCATCGACCCGCAACCTCCGCGTCCAGCTCGTCTCGGCGGGCATCACCGGCGTGCGCTTCCTGCAGACCGACTTCTTCGACCTCGAGCGCTATCCGCCGCCGCACGCTGCCCTTCGAGCCGCCGTGGAACTACGTGCCGTCGGCGCCCTCGACCTTGAAGAGCCTCGAGGAGGCGGCGCTCGACATCCTCAATCGATTTCCCGCCGTGGAGGACGGCGTCACCACCGCCGCCGCCGATCTGCGCACGACCCTCGCCTCGATCGATCATCTCGCCAGCGCGCTCGACGCCGAAGGCGGATCGTTCAATCAGCTGCTCGTGCAGCTGCGGAGCGCGGCCGTGCACGCGCAGAGCGCGCTCGACGACGCGAAGCTCGGCGCCACCACCGCATCCCTGCGCGACACCTCGGGCTCGGTCGGCCGGGCGGTCCTCGAGGTGAGCGACGTCCGCGACGAGCTGCGCGCGAGCCTGGTCGCGCTGCGCGAGGCGCTGGAATCGATTCGCACGCTCGCCGACTCGCTGGAGCGCGACCCGAGCGTGATCCTGCGCGGCGTGCGCGCCGACGCGCCGGCGCGGCCGAAGGTGCCATGATGTGGCGCGCCGCCGTTTGTGCCCTGTCGATCGTCGCCGCCGGATGTCTCGCGCGGAACGCCGCCGAGCCGCGGTTCTTCCGGCCCGACGCGGCGCTGCTCCGCGACACGGCCGACCCGCCGCCCGCGGCGCCGGCGCGACCCGCGCGCGCGATCCGCGTGCGCGCGGTCGAAGCGGGTCCGTTCCTGCGCGAGCGCATCGTCTGGCGGACGTCGCCGGTCGAGTACGGCCTCTACGAGCAGCGGCGCTGGCTCGAGCCGCCGGCGTCGTACGTCGAGCGGGCGCTGCACGCCGCCCTGCGCGACACTCCCGGCGTCCGCGTCTCCGACGACCCGCGCGCCCCGGCGTTGCGCGTCGAGGTGACCGCGTTCGACGAGGTGCTCGCGCCGGCGCACGCCGCCGCCGTCGAGATGGCCGTCTCGCTGCGTGACCCGAGCGGGCGCCTGCTGCTCGATCGGCCCTTCGGCGCCCAGACCCCCATCGCCGACGACGATCCGGCGACGACGGCGCGTGCGATGGGCGGCGCGCTCGACGCCGTCGTGGCGGAGGTCGCCGGGGCGGTCGCGCGGGCCGTGGCGTCGGCGGCACCGTCCGCGAGCCGAGCCGAAGAGAAGCGCGCCCGAAAGCACGCCGAAGGCAAGCGCCGATGACGCTCACCGGATCGCCGATCGCGCCGGGACTCGGCATGGGAACGGTGTCGCTCGTCGGCGACATCCTCGAGTGCCGCGGCCCCTCGCCGCGCGCGCACGACAGCGACGCGGATCGTGAATCGGCGCGGATCGACGCGGCGTTCGCGGCGACGCGCAGCGACCTCGCGGAATCCGCGCGCCGCCTCGAGGGTCAGGTCGGCTCCGGCGTCGCCGACATCTTCCGCGCCCAGGAGCTGATGCTCGAGGGTCTCCGCTCCTCGGGCGAGCTGACGGCGGCGTTGCGCGAGTCCGATCTCGACGCGCCCGCGGCCGTACGGCGGGTCTTCCGGCGCTGGACCGAGAAGTTCCAGTCGCTCGGCAACCCGACCTTCCAGCAGCGCGGCGACGACGTCGCGGACCTCGGCAGGCGGGTGCTCCACCATCTCGAAGGAGAAGATCCGTATCAGCTCGCGCACGCCCGCGAAGGCGCCGTGGTCGCGGCGCGGCGCCTGCTGCCGTCGGACGTGATCGCGCTCGCGGAGCAGCGGGTGGCCGCGATCCTCGTCGAGTCGCTCGGACAGGCGTCGCACGCGGCGTTGCTGGTGCGCGAGAAGAGCATCCCGACGGTGGCCGTGCCCGGCGTGCTCGAGCAGGTGCGCGACGGCGACGAGGTGCTGGTCGACGCCTATCGCGGCGAGGTCGTGGTCGGCGCCGACGCGGACACGCGCGCGGAGTTCCAGCAGCGCGTACTCGCGTACCACGGCACGCTCGCGCGCTGCCGCGCGACCTGCCGCCTGCCGGCGCGCACCCTCGACGGCGCGCTCGTCACGGTCGAGGCGAACCTCGGCAGCCGGCGCGACGTCGAAACCGCGATCCAGAACGGCGCCGACGGCGTCGGGCTCTTTCGCATCGAGCAGCTCTACTTCGGACGCGCGCTGCCGCCGACCGACGACGAGCTCTTCGACGAGCTGCGGGCGACGGCCTCGCCGCTCCGCAAGAAGCCGCTGACCGTGCGGCTGCTCGACGTCGGCGGCGACAAGCCGCTCCCCTACCTCCGCCCGCCGCTCGAGACCAACCCGTCGCTCGGCGTCCGCGGCGTCCGCCTGCTCCTCCAGCACCTGCCGCTCCTGCGGACGCAGCTCGCGGCGATCATCCGGCTCGCGCAGACGCAGGACGTCCGCGTCATGGTGCCGATGGTGACGCTCGAGGAGGACATCCGCGCGACGCGTGAGCTCTTCGACGAGACCTGCGACGCGCTCGCGGTCGAGACGCGCCCCGCCTTCGGCGCGATGATCGAGACGCCGGCGGCGGCGTTGGCCGTGCCGGCGATCGCGCGCCACGTCGACTTCCTCTCGATCGGTACCAACGATCTGACCCAGTACACCTTCGCCGCCGGCCGCGACGATCCGAACGTCAACCGCTACTTCCAGGACGGCCACGCGTCGCTCCTGCGGCTGCTCGAGATCGTCGTCGGCGACGCCGCCGATCTTCCGGTGACGATCTGCGGCGAGCTCGCCGCTCGCGAGGAGCTGCTGCCGCGCCTCCTCGCGATCGGCTTTCGCGCCTTCAGCGTCGCCCCGCCGCTGATCCCGGGGATCAAGGACCGCATCCGCGGCCTGCGCATCGGTCCGGAGAGCGCCGGGAGCACGAGATGACGTGCGTGACGCCGGCGCGTCGGAGAGCGCGGCCGGTCCGCCGACGGAGCCGGCGATGACGACGACTCCCGTCGGGGCCGACGTCGATCCCAGCGATCCCTACGCGCGCGAGGCGCAGACCTTCCCGCGTCTCGGCAAGGCGATGGCGGCGCGGGTCGCGGCCTACGGCACCGAGGAGCGGCTCGTCAAAGGCACGCTGCTCTTCGAGCGCGGCCAGCGCGGCGTCGACTTCTTCCTGGTGCTCGAAGGCACGATCGAGATCTTCGAGGCGGACGCGCACGGCGCGACCCACGTCGTCCGGATCCACACCGACGGCGAGTTCACCGGCGAGCTCGACCTCTTCAACGAGCGCCAGATCCTGGTCTCGGCGCGGACCGGCGTCGACAGCCGGGTGGTGCGCGTCAAGCGCGCCGACTTCCGCCGGCTGGTCGCGCTCGAAGCCGACATCGGCGAGATCCTGATGCGCGCGTTCATCCTCCGTCGCGTCGGCCTGATCCGCCACCCGCTCGGCGGCGTCGTCTTGATCGGTCCGGGACGCGGCGGCGACACCCTGCGCCTCGAGCAGTTCATGACGCGGAACGGCTATCCGCATCAATTGCTCGACACCGACGTCGATCCCGACGCCGGCGGCTTTCTCGAGTGCTTCAACCTCACGCCCGAGCAGCTCCCGGTCGTGATCGCGCCCGGAAACCGCCTGCTGCGGAACCCGTCGAACGCCGTGCTCGCCGACGGTCTCGGGCTCACCGAGACGCTCGACCCGGCGCGGGTGTACGACGTCGCGGTCGTCGGCGCCGGACCCGCCGGCCTCGCCGCCGCGGTCTACGCCGCGTCCGAGGGTCTGCCGACGATCGTCATCGAGCGCCTGGCGCCGGGCGGCCAGGCGGGCACGAGCTCGAAGATCGAGAACTACCTGGGGTTCCCGACCGGGATCTCGGGGCAAGCGCTCGCCGGGCGCGCGTTCGTGCAGGCGCAGAAGTTCGGCGCCCGGCTCGCGATCTCGCGCAGCGTCGCCGCCCTCGACTGCGAGCGGCAGCCCTACCGTCTCACGCTCGACGACGGCCAGTCGGTCGCGGCGCGCGCGATCGTGATCGCGACCGGCGCACGCTACCGCCGCCTCGACGTGCCGAGCTACGCCAGGTTCGAGGGCCAGGGCATTCAGTACGCCGCGACCGCCATGGAGGCGCAGCTCTGCCTGAACGAGGAGGTCGCCGTGGTGGGCGGCGGCAACTCGGCCGGCCAGGCGGCGGTGTTCCTCTCGCAGACCGCCGCCCACGTCCACGTCGTCGTGCGCGGCGCCGGTCTCGCCGCGACGATGTCGGACTACCTCGTCCAGCGCATCGCGACGTCGCCGCACATCACCGTGCACACCGACACCGAGATCACCGCGCTCGACGGCGACGCCTTCCTGCGCCAGGTGACGTGGACGAACCGCAAGACCGGCGAGCAGGAGACGAAGCGGATCCCGTCGCTCTTCGTGATGATCGGTGCCGAGCCCAACACCGAGTGGCTGCGCGGCTGCCTCGACCTCGACCGCCAAGGTTTCGTCCGAACCGGCAAGGATGCCGACGGCCTCGCCCTCGCCTCGCCGTTCGCGACGACGCGGCCCGGCGTCTACGCGGTCGGCGACGTGCGCTCAGGGTCGGTGAAGCGCGTCGCGTCCGGCGTCGGCGAGGGCTCGGTCGTGGTGCAGGCGATCCACCAGTTCCTCAATCCCGGCGTCGCGTAGGGCATGCCGCGGGCGCGTCGCCTCACATCGATCGGCGCGGAGCTTGCGGCGGTCGTCGCGTCGGCGGTGCTCTACGGCGCGGCATTCCCGCCACGGCCGCACCGCTGGCTGCCGTGGTTCGCGCTCGTGCCGCTACTCGTGATCCTACGCGAGGCCTCGACCCGACGGCGCCTCGTGCTCGCGTGGATTTGGAGCATCACGATGGCGTACACGGTGAACGACTGGTTCCCGCGCGCGGTTTCCGGGTACTTCGGCCAGCCGGTCGCGATCGGCATCGCGCTCTTCGTCGGGGTGTCGACGTTCACTGCGGGCATCCAATACATGGCGTTCGCCGCGGCGTACCCGGCGCTCGTCTCACGGCGGGGATCGTCCGCCGTAACGGCGCTCGTGGCACCGCTCCTCGTCGCCTCGACGTGGGTCGCCGCCGATCTTCTCCGGCTCCGACTCTTCGGCGGCGACCCCTGGGCGCTCCTCGGCTACTCGCAGGTGAGCGTGCTGCCGCTGATGCAGATCGCCGACGTCACCGGGGTGCACGGCATCACGTTCGTCGTGGTCGCCGTGAACGCGGCCATCGTCGAGGCGCTCGTGGCGGCACGCCGTCGCGACTGGTCGCGGGCGCTCCTGCCCCTTCCGGTGGCGGGCGCGGCGTTCGCGGCCGTGCTCGCGTACGGCGCGCACCGCCTACACGCGCCCCCCGTCGCGGACGGCCCGCCGGTGCCGGTCGCGCTCGTGCAGGCGCATCTTCCGCTCGGCGCGCAGTGGCGGCGCGACCTCTACGGACGGAACCTCGACGCGTACCTGACCGCGAGCCTCGGCGCGCTACGGGAGTCGCGGCCGCGGCTCGTCGTCTGGCCGGAGAACGCGATGACGTTCTTCGTCGCCGACGAGTCGTCGTACCGGGCAGCGATCGCGGAGGTGCTCGCGCCGTTCGGCGCCGAGCTGCTCGCGGGCGGTCCCTATACCGACGGCGACGAGCCGCCGCGCTACTGGAACGCGGCGTTCCTGCTGTCGCCCCGCGGCGAGATCCGCGCCCGCTACGACAAGCGCATCCTCCTCCCGTTCGCGGAGTACTTCCCGTTCGCTCGGATCGATCTCCTGCGCCGCAATTTCGGCCGCGTCCGCGCGTTCACGCCCGGGACGGGCGCGACCGTGATCGACACCGCCGCGGGTCGGGCGGGCGTCGTGATCTGCAACGAGGGCTTCTTCCCGGAGCTCGTGGCGGCGCGCGTCCGCGACGGCGCCTCCTTCCTCGTGAACCTGTCGAACGACTCGTGGCTCGCGGACGCGAAGTACTCGGAGCCGGCGTTCGAGATGGTGACGCTGCGGGCCGTCGAGCAGCGGCGCTGGATCATCCGCGCGTCGACGGCGGGTCCGTCGGCGCTGATCGATCCGTACGGCCGCGTGAGCGCGCGCACGCGCCTCTTCGAGACGACGGCGCTCACCGGTACCGTCGCGCCGCACCGCGAGCGGACGATCTACGGCCGGGTCGGCGACGCGTTCGCGTGGGGCTGCGCCGCGGTCGCCGCGCTCGCGTTGGCGAGAGGCATGAGCCCGCTCGGCCGCCGCCGATGAATCGCGCCGTTTCGAGGCGTTGCGATCCGACTCGGCTTGACAGCCGGGGGTATCGATATCGTAGCTTCTGGCGCACTGCATCGGGAGCGCTGGTGTCACCAATTGCCAACACATCGCCCGTCCTCTTCGTCGACGACGAGCAGGATCTGATCGACACGTTCGTCAACAACTTCGAGGACGTGTTCGAGGTGCTGACTGCGACGAACGGCGCCGATGCGCTCGGCATCCTGCGCGACCACGACGTCGCGGTCATGGTGACCGATCAGCGCATGCCCGGCATGCACGGCCTCGAGGTGATCCGGCAGGGGGTCGCGATGCGCCCGGAGCTAGTCCCGATCATCCTCACCGGCTTCACCAGCGACCACGACCTCATCGAGGCGATAAATCTACAGACGATCTACCGCTACATCCCGAAGCCGTGGGAGCACGCCGAGCTCCGGCACAGCATCGAGGGCGCCCTCGAGAAGCACCGGCTGGTGCGCGAGAACCGCCGGCTCGCCGAGGAGCTGCGCGACGCGAACGAGCGGCTCACCGCCGAGAACGCGTACCTCAAGGCCGCTGACACGCCGCGGACGCTGATCGGCGAATCGGCGCCGATGCGCCGCCTGCTGGAGGAGATCCGGCGCGTCGCGCCGAAGAACGTGACCGTGCTGATCCACGGTGAGACCGGCACCGGCAAGGAGCTCGTTGCCCGGGCGCTGCACAGCGCGAGCCCGCGGCGCGGCCGGCTGTTCGTCGCGGTGAACTGCGCGGAGCTGTCGCAGGACGCTGCCGAGAGCCGCCTCTTCGGGCATCGCAAGGGCTCGTTCACGGGCGCGATCGACGATCACAAAGGCTTCTTCGAGGTCGCCGACGGCGGCACGCTGTTCCTCGACGAGATCGGCGAGCTGTCGATGCCGCTCCAGTCGAAGCTGCTGCGCGTCCTGCAGGAGGGTGAGATCGTCCGCTTCGGCGACGCAAAGCCGCGGAAGGTCGACGTCCGGATCGTCGCCGCGACGAACCGCAGCCTCGAGGACGAGGTCAAGTCCGGCCGCTTCCGGGCCGACCTCCTCTACCGCTTGAACGTCGTGCCGATTCGGACGCCGTGCCTGCGCGAGCGGCCCGAAGACGTGCCGCTGCTCGCCGACCACTTCCTCGCCGTCCACGCGCGGAAGCTCGGGATCGCACCGCCGCCGCTCGCCCGCGAAGCGCGCGCGGCGCTCGGCGCGCACGAGTACCCCGGGAACGTGCGCGATCTCGAGAACATGATCGTGCGTGGCCTCGTCATGGCAGATCCCGGACGGCCGCTCCGGGTCGCCGACCTGTTCGACGTCGTGTCGGACGAGATCGCCGCCGCCGCGGCGGAAACCGATGCGTCGCCGGCGCCGCAGGCGGCCGCGGCGTCGAAGCCGGTGGCGCCCGCCTTCGCCGACGCTGCTGGCGACGAAGGCTTGCTCGATACGGTCGCGCGTTTCGAGCGCGATTGCATCGAGCGCGCGCTCGCGCAGGCCGGCGGCAACCGCGCCAAGGCGGCGCGCAACCTCGGCATCAGCTACCGCTGGCTGTTGAAGAAGCTCGAGCGATACGGCGTCGTCGCGCGCGAAGAGCCGCCGACGAGCTGAGCCGCATGTCGGCGCGCCGCGCCGCCCGTGCGGCGTGCACGCGACGACGGGCCGTTCTCCAATGCGTGCCGCACGGCACGCCGCGTGCTGAACCGCAGGATGCAAAGCGCGGACGACATTGGTGGAGCGAACGACCGTTCACAGGGGAGCGCGTCGGTGAGGCCATCCACCTCAGGAGTCGCGATCGTCCCCGCCGACCGCGGAGCCGCGGCCGCGCCGTCGGAGTTCGACCGGGTGAAAGCCGGCGGCACCGCGACGTTGATCGCCGCCGCCGGGTTTCTCACGTACTTCGCCTTCGGCTACGCGAGCGTGCGGAACGGGTGGTTCGCGTTCGACCTCGACGCCGCGACGCCGCTGTTTCTCGTGATGATCGCGTCGAACCTCGCCCTCGCCGCCACGGCTCGCACGTGGGCGTCGGCTCGCTGGTTTTTCTACGTCTACGAGGTGGCGCACGCGGTCGCGTTGACCGTGCTGCTGCACTGGTTCGGCGGGGTCGCGATGGGACTCCTCTTCATCACCTACGCGCTCCGGGTGGCGAACTCGGAGATCCTCCGTCCGGACGCGCCCGCGTTCGTGACCGCGAACCTCTGCGCCGGCTGCTACGCGACGCTGGCCTTCGTCGAGGCATGGGGCTGGTGGACACCGCCGCCGGTCGTCCCGCCACTGCGCGACGGGCAATATCTCGCGTGCGCGATCGCGGGGTTCCTGCCGCTCAACATCCTCGCGCTCTACGCGAGCCGCTACGCGCACCAGCTCCGCACGTTCGCCGCCCACCTCCAGGGCAAGGTCGCCGAACGCACGGCCGAGCTCACCGAGGCCAATCTCGAGCTCGCCCGCGCATACGACGACCTGCGCACGGCCGAGACCGAGCTCCTCGAAACCGAGAAGCGGGCGGCGCTCGGGCTCCTGGTCTCGGGCGTCGCCCACGAGATCAACAACCCGGTGAGCTTCATCGTGGGCAACATGGAGCCGTTGCGGACGAGCCTGGCGATGCTCGCGGACGTCGCCGATCGGCAGCAGGACCGGGAGCTGTTCGCGATCGTCGGTCGCATCAGCCGAACCACCGACATCATCGGCCGCGGCGCAGAGCGCACCGCGGCGATCGTCCGCGACCTCCGGCTCTTCTTGCGGACCGGCGACTGTACCGCGGAGCCGCTCGACGTCCACGATAGCCTCGAGATCACGCTGCGGTTGCTGAGCCCGCACTGGGCGGACCGCGTCACCATCCATCGCGACTACGGCGTCGTGCCGCGAATCGAAGCGGCCGCGGCACAGCTCAACAAGGTCTTCATGAGCGTGCTCATCAACGCCTGTGAGGCGATCAGCGGCCGCGGCAACATCTGGATCAGCACGCGATCCGAGCCCGGCTACGCCATCGTCGGGATCCGCGACGACGGCGCGGGAATTGCTTCTGACGTTCTCCCGCGAATCTTCAATCCGTTCTTCAGGACCAAAGGGATCGGCAAGGGGACGGGACTCGGCTTGGCGATCACCCACAGCATCGTCGACGACCACGGCGGCACCATCCTGGTGTCCTCGACATGTGGTCAGGGAACGATCTTCACGATCGCGATGCCGGTCTCGAAACGCGCGACTGCGGGCTTGCGTCCGCCGGCGCGCCTCGAGCGGGCGTCAAGGGCGTTGCGTGCGGTCCGCGCCATGCGACAACGAGCGTGATGTCGACGTAGACGAGAGCCGCGACGCGCCGCGCGGCGGGTCGCTTGTGACGACGAAGACGACACCAGCCGCCGCGCCGGCCTAGGACGGCGGCGCAACTCCGAGCCTGACGAGCGCGGCAGTGAACGATCGTTCAACGTACGCGCGCCGCGACGAAGCGACCGCTGAACGATGGTTCACACGTCGCTCGGACGCGGCTGCCTGCTCCGATCCGGCGCACATCATCGTGCGGGCGTCACGACCACACACGAGTCCGAGCGGCGGCACGAACCGTGCTTTCGCTCGCCCCCGAGAGGTGGCATGGCCCGCCCGCTTGGTATAGCCGAGAGCCAAAGTCCGATGTCGGCTCCGTCCGGACCCGCAATCGCCGCATTCGAGCCTGCGCCGGCCGTGCCCGCGCCGGTCGCGCCCGAGCGGCACTGGCTCGCGGACCGCTGGCTGCCCTTCTGTCTTCTCGCGCTGGCGCTGCCGATCGCGCTCCTCACCGCGTGGAAGACACTCGACTGGCTCCGTCCCGGCGGCAAGCCGTTCCCCGGGTTCTTCGTGATGGAGAACGGCGTCGTACCGACCGTCGCCCTCTTTCACTGGACCGGTATGACGCACCGGATGCCGTTCGCGGCACGGATCGTCGCCGCCGACGGAAAACCGGTGCACTCGAACGCCGACGTGTACGCCCACGTCGCGTCGCTGCCGACCGGCACCCCGGTCGAGTACACGATCGAGAAGGACGGCAAGACCGAGACGCGTCGGGTGCCGACCATGCTCTTCCGGCCGTTCGACTATGCGATGACGCTCGGGCTCTTCGTGCTCGACGGGATCATCGGCCTGTTCGCCGGCTTCGTCGTGAGCCTGCTGAAGCCGCGTAGCCCCGCGGCGCGCGGGTTTCTCCTCTACGGCTTCTTCTGGGGGCTGTTCCCGCTCACCGGCACCGCCCTGTATCATCCGGATCTCGCCTGGCTCGCCCCCGGCTACTTCGTCGCGCAGGCCGTGTTTCCGGCGACGTTCATCCATTTCGGCCTGGTGTTTCCGATCGAGCGGCGGATCGTGCGTCGGTGGCCCGCGTTGCTCGTCCTGCCGTACGTCGTCTCGGCGGCGCTCGTCGCCTGGATCTTTCACTCGTACTTCGCCGATCCGCCCTCGTGGACGCCGGTGCAGGCGACGTTTCTCTATAGTGGCATCTCGATGCCGATCTTCCTCGGCCTGCTCGCGTACGCGTACTGGGAGAACCGCACGCCGATGGTCCGCCCGCGGCTCCAGGCGGTGATTCCGTGCTTCGTGATCGCGGCGGCGACCGCGATCTACGGCTTCCTCAACACCGGCGTCGACGGCGACTTCCCGATGAACCTGATCGCGATCACGCCGATCTTCTTCTTCGCGGCGCTCGCCTACGCGATCGCCGCTCACGACGCGTTCGACATCAACCGGCTGCTCCGGCAGACCGCGCTGTATTTCGCGCTGACGCTCGTGATCGCGACCGCGTATGCCGCGATCATCGCCGCATTCAGCGTGTTCCTCCCCGTCGGCGACGTGGTCGCGTCGGTCGGGTTCCAGGTGCCGGTGTTCGTGCTGTTCGGCCTGCTCTTCCATCCGCTCCGCGATCAGCTCCAGGCGCTGATCGACACGACGTTCTTCCGGCGCGGCGTCGACTACCGGCGCACCGTGAGCGACATGAGCGCTGCGCTCACGTCGGTGCTGGATCTTCGCGCGATCTTCGAGCGCGTCGGCACGACCGTCACTCGCTGCTTCATGCTCGACGGCTTCACCGGCGTCCTCTGGACCGACGGCGGCGCGACGGGGTGGCGCCACGCGCGCGCGAGCGGCCGCACGATCGAGGAGAACGGCAAGCGCACGTTCGATCTGGTGCACGACGCGCTGCTCGCGAACGGCTCGAAGCCGCTCGTGCTGATCGACTACGAGACCGGCGAGGCGATTGACTCCGCGCTCGTCGCCGACATCGGCATGGCGACCGCGGCGCTCGTGATCCCGGTGATCGCCCGCGACACGCTGCTTGGCGCGTTCGTGCTCGGCCGCAAGCGCTCCGGTCTCCCCTTCAGCCGCGACGACCTCGACCTGCTCGGCACACTTTCGGCGCAAAGCGCGATCGCGATCCAGAACGCGCTCTCGTACCGCTCGCTGCAGGAGCTCAACGCGTCCCTCGAGGACCGCGTCCGCGAGCGCACCGGCGCGCTCGAGCGCTCGAACATTGATCTCGCGCAGAAGCACGAGGAGATCGAGCGCTCACGCACCGAGCTGTCGCGCGCCTACCGCGAGCTGCAAACGACGCAGCGGCAGCTGCTCCAAAGCGAGAAGATGGCCTCGCTCGGGCAGCTCGTGGCCGGCGTCGCGCACGAGATCAACAACCCGGTGAGCTTCATCGTCGGCAACCTGGATCCGTTGAAAGAGAAGCTGACCGCGCTCGAGACCGCCGCGGTCCGGCACGACGATCAGGAGCTCAACGGCCTCGTCAGGCGCGTCTCCGGCATAGTCGAGACGATCGGCCGCGGCGCGGAACGCACCGCCGGGATCGTGCAAGACCTCCGCACGTTCTCGCGGGTCGGCGACGTCGCGCGCAAACCATGCGACGTGCACGAGAGTCTCGAGGTCAGCCTCCGACTTCTGAAGCCGAAGTGGGATCAGCGGGTCACGATCGAGCGCCGCTACGGCAACGTGCCGCGCATCTGGGTCGTCCCCGGCCAGATCAACCAGGTCTTCATGAACCTCCTCGCGAACGCTTTCGACGCGATCCGCGAGGACGGCACGGTCCGGATCGAGACCGCAACCGAGGGCGATATGGTGCGCGTCAGCGTCTCCGACGACGGCACCGGGATCGCCGAGCACCAGCTCGACCGGATCTTCGATCCGTTCTTTACGACCAAGCCGCAGGGCCAGGGGACGGGTCTCGGCCTCTCGATCAGCCACGGCATCGTCGAGGATCACGCCGGACGAATCGACGTCGAGAGCCGGATCGGCCAGGGCACGATGTTCACCGTCTGGCTGCCTCTCGGCGCGCCGGCGCAGACCTGACGCCAGCGACACTGCGCTCGACCCGCACGAGACTCGACGAGTGATCCCGACACCCGTTGCGTTCCGGGCGATCGAGCTCGACGTCGCGGCGACGCGTCAGCGACGCCAACGCGTCAGCGACGGCGGCCGATCAGCCGGAACGACGTAACCAGGAAGATGGACGCGAGCGCGACGAGTGCGACCACGGCACCCCAGCGCACCGGCAGGCGCGCACGCGACGACGCGCGGTTTGCGCCGGCCATGAGCTCACCGCACCCCGTCGGACGCGCCTCCGCTGTCGGATGTCCGGCGGCGACGCTGCCGGCCTGCGGCTCCAGCGCGGCCACCGGACGGCCCGCGGCCACCCGCGCAAGAGTCGCGCGCGCGAGCAGCCGGACGTCACGGTCGAGCATGTCGACGACTTGATGCGTCGGCGTCCGCAGCGGCACCTCGCGGTACCGGCGCGCGCTCGCCCGCACCATCGCGCGCGGATCGAAGCTCACGAGGATCTCCGACCAGTCCGCGAGCTTCCGATTCGGCATCGTGCCGCCCGCGACCTCGCGCAGCCGCTCCTCGGCACCCGCCGCGTCGCCCGAGCGCCAGTGCGCGAGCGCCGCGCCATAGCGGGCGTCGTCGGCGAACGGTCCCGACGGCGCGTCCATCATCACGCGCGCGAACGCCGTCTTCGCGCCCGCGTCGTCGCCGATCGCGAAGCGCACGTACCCTTCCGCCAGCATCGCCGCGGCGCGCAGGTCCTCCGGCGCGTTCGGATGCGCGGCGATCCGCGTGAAACGCTCCACTGCGGCGGTCGAGTCGCCGTCGCCCGCCTCGAGCATGCCGACCAGGAAATCCGCGAGCAGCGCCGTCGCGCCCGGGATGGGCGCGGCTTCCGTGAAGCGTGCGCGCGCCTCACGGAAGTCGGCGCGCAGGACGGCCACCCAGCCTCGGGAAACGGCGGCGAAACCGGACCACGGCTCGCTGCCGCTCTCGACGACGCGCTTGAACAGCCGGTCGGCGGTGCGCAGGTGGCCGGCGCGCAAATGCGCGTCCGCAAGCGCGGCGCGGAACATCGGCGGCAGGTCGTCGCCCGACTCACGCCCCAGCCGGATCAGCCGCGGCCCCTGCATCGCGGCCTGCGGCACGTACGACTGCACCGCCCGCTCCCACCGGCGGAGTAGCTCGTCACTCATGTGCGCATGCACCGACGACGCCTGCACCACGACGGCGGCGAGCAGCCATCCGCGCCGTCGGCACGCTTGCAGGCTCGGTCGTCGGCAACATGCTTCCATGCTCCGACAACACTGCACTCGCCGTGCCGTCGTGCGACGGAATTCACGGACGGATTGCGGGCAATTGCCGGCCCACCGGCGCGTCTGCGGCGCGCGCGATCGGGCCCGGTCCGCGCGAGCATGAACGATCGCTCACAGCGTCGGGATCCCCGCTGCGACCGGCCGTTCACCGCACCGGGACCCCTCAACCGGACGGCGCTCGGTACCAATCCTCGCGCGTGGTCGCGCGACGAGACTCCCGCGGGTCGGGCCGGCAGGCGAGCACCTGGTGAACATCGATCCAGCCGGCGCGAAACGCGACCGTGGCGGCGGCGAGATAAGCGACCCACGTGCGGTACCGGCGCTCGTCGACCAGCATTCGCGCCTCGTCGGCGCGCGCTTGCAAGCGCGCGAGCCACGCGGCGGTCGTCCGGGCGTAGTGGCCACCGAGTGACTCGACGTCGAGGATACGGAAACCTGCGTCCTCCATGCGCGCGATCGCGCGGCTCACGCGCTCGAACTCGGCGCCGGGAAACACGTGGCGCGTGAGAAACGCCATCCCCGTCGAATGCCGGCCCGGGGTCGCGTGCGTAATCCCGTGGTTGAGGAAGAGCCCGCCGGGGCGCAGCAGGCGATGCATCCGGCCGAAGTAGGCCGCGTAGTTCGCGACGCCGACGTGCTCGATCAGGCCGACGGCAGCGATCTTGTCGAACACCGCATCGCTGTCCACCGAGCGGTAGTCACGATGCTCGATGCGGCCGCGCGGCTCGAGGCCGGCCGCAGCGAGCGCGCGACCTCCCCACGCGGCCTGCGGCGCGGAGAGCGTCACGCCGAGCGCGTCCACGCCGTGCTGCGCGGCCGCCCAGGTCGTGAGCGCGCCCCAGCCGCAGCCGACGTCGAGAAAGCGCTCGCCCGGGGCCAGCGCGAGCTTCCGGCAGACGAGGTCGAGCTTCGCTTCCTGCGCCTCGTCGAGGCTCGCGTCGTCGCGACGGAAATAGGCGCAGGTGTATACGAGCCGCGCGTCGAGGAAGAGCCCGAAGAATTCCGCGGGCAGGTCGTAGTGATACCGGATAGCCTCCTCGTCCGGCAGCGGCGCGGGCGCCGGCGGCGCGGCCCCGCCGATCGCGGCGTCGGCGGCATAGGCCGCGTCGAGCGCCGCCAGCATGTCCCCTTCGACGTCGATCGCGCCGGCGACGAACGCCTCGCCGAAGGCGTAGAGCGACGGCGCTGCGAGCAGCGCCGCCGTCGCCTCGCCGCTGCGGAACACGATCGTCGCCTGCGCGTCCGACGTCGCACCCGAGAGCCGCTCGCCGTCCGGGGAGACGAGCGCGATCGTCGGCGGCAGGCTCTCGAGTAACGGCGCGAGCGTCACGACGTCACACTCGTAGTCGCACGCCGCCATCGCCGGCGCGCCGCCGACCGCATGAACGATCGTTCATGCGCCCCCGCCGATCCTGATCGGTTGCTCATCACGAGCAACGACGGCGCCGAGCTCAGCGACCGCCGGCGCTCTCGTCCTCTGGCATGCGGCGTGCTCGTCATTCGGTGATCGACCGACGCGTGATGGTTCAGTCGCCTCTCACGACTCTCGCAACGATCGCGGTGTGTCTCGCGGCCGGACTCGCGATCGTCGTCATGTTGCTGGCCGTCATCCAGCTCGCCGAGCGGCGCGCGCGGCGAACGCGCGTGAGACGCGATGGCCGCGACGAGCCGCGGCGGCGGCTCTCGATCGTGGCGGACGCGGAGACTACGAAGGTGGCGGCACCGGACGCCCGAACGCGCGAGCGCCGATCCGACCCGCGTTGCCGTCAACGTTGACACGGCGACGTCATTCGCGCGCGCATCCGTTCGACCGCCCGGTGATCGCACGGGCGCTTCCCGCGACCAGCAGCCCGACGACCGAACCGGTCGTCACGTTCCAGAACATTCACGTCGGCCCGCAGTTCGGAACGCCGAGCGAGACGATGCCGAGCGGCAAGATCGTGAGCGCGCCGATCATCGGCCCGCGCAGCCACCAGCGCTCGGGCGTGTGCGTGATCCCGACGAGCGTGCCGATCAGCATGCGCGCGGTGTACCAGCCCCAGACGATGATCGACCCATGCAGGTAGAACACGTCGAACTTCTGCGGGATCGGCCCGTGGAAGAAGCGCGGCAGCCAGCCGAGGACGATCCCGAGAAGCGCGCACCAGACCGGATACGGGAGCCGCACGCGTGGGTCCTAGCGCGTCGGGCGCGGCGCGACAACGACAGAGCGGCCGGCGCACGCGACCGCCGCTCGATGCACCTCGGCGCAGGCTGGCACGCCGGATGCTGACTTCATCGAGGAGGCTCGTTCGGCCATGATCGCATGCCGCAGATCGATGTGGATCGCCGCCGTGGTGCTGCTGGTCATGGACGGCCCCGCCGCGAGCGTACTGGCGGCGAGCTCCTGGTACTGTCACTCGCGCCTCGTCGATCTAATGTCGGCCGAACGAACGTCCGAAGAGTGATCCAACGTTCACACGGAAATCAGCGATCGATCCTTCACCCGCGCCATCGACCCGAAACGGTGAATGAACCGGCGCTCCTGCGAGCGTCAAGATGTCGCAGCTCGCCGCGTCGCACGTCCGAATTCTGTGCCGCGCGGTCGGCTTGGTCGAAAAGTGCGCGCCATCGTTCTTCGCGAAGGGTGGATTGAACGTCGTTTCCCAGCAGACTGCGTCGCTCTGCTGCCGCAACTGCACGATGATCGGACCGGTCAGGTCGGCGCCGAGCTTCGGTGTTTCCAACCCTGCGCCCGCTCCCGCGAATTGAATGATCGCCTTGCCGCCGATCGCGGCATTCAACGCGAGATGCACCGCACCGTCTGACGAGCCGCGCTTGTCGCGATATTCGAAGCCCTTCTTCGTCGCTTTCCAGCAGCTCCTACCGTTGCAGAGCCCGCCGGCGGGGATCGTAGTGCTCGAGATCAGCTCGTCGCCGTCGTAGACGCAGAGGTAGTAGCTTTCCGTCGACGTCGGCAGGCCGAAGTCGGCCCGCGCCGTGTCGCCCGGCGCCCAGTTCCACGTGAGCCGGTCGTTCGCATCGGACGCCGCGTCCGTGATCGCGAGTTGTGCCTTGCCGCCGGCGACAGGCAAACGGCACGTGACCGCCGGCGCGGCGCTGCAGCCCGGGAGCGTGCAATCGGCCTTGCACCCGTCGCCATTGACGAAATTCCCGTCGTCGCACTCCTCGCCCGCGTCGACATTGCCGTCGCCGCACGACGTTGCTGCGACGGGCGCCGCCGCCACGAGATTCGGCCGCGGCCCGATGTGCGTCGATTCCGCCGCTTGCGGCGTTCCCGTCACCTGCAACAGCTGGCGCACCTGCTCCGGATCGTAGGGGCGTAGGCCGGCGGCCTTGCGGACGCTCTGCACCGCGGCCGCCACGCCCGCGACCATCGGTGACGCGCTCGACGTGCCGTTGAAGAACGACGTGTAGCGCCGGCGAGCGTCGTCGAACGGGAACAGGTCGCCGTAGCCGGCGGTGACCACCGATTCACCCCAGCCCTGGAGATCGACGCGCGAGCCGAACGAGGAGAAGGACAGCCGCGTTCGCGAGAACGGATCGGCGGCACCGACGATGATCGCGCCGGAGTCTCGCACGCTGCGATCGAACAGTCCGTCGCAGGACCGTTGGTCGAGGTCGACCGCGCCGTTCCCCGCGGCCTCGACGACGACGATGCCGAGGGCCGTCGCCGCGGCGATCGCATCGTACGCCGGTTGGTACCACTCGACCGGACCGTACAGGCCGTCGCCGCACACGGGTGTCTGCTGCTCGATCAGGATGACGTCACCCGGATGCAGCATCGCGGCGGCATGGTTCACCGCACGCGCGACGTCGTACTTGAACTCGACCGTGTTCGCGGGCGCGACCGCGAGCGTCGCACCGGGCACGATCCCGGTCACGCCATAGCCGTTGTCGCGGGCCGCGAGCTCGGCCAATACCGCCGTGCCGTGGCTTCCTTGGTCGTCAGGAAACGGATCGTCGGGCGTGGCGGTGTCGATGCTCGTCGATGCCGGAAGGTCGAGGTCCTCGTGATCGAGCACCCAGGAGTACTCGACGTCGACGACCGTGATGCCGGCGCCGTCGGCTCCGGGCGTGCGCGCCGGATCGAGCTTGCCGACTCCCTCCGGCGCGGCAAGCGCATAGCCCTGCCCCGACGTGAAGTCGGGTGTCGTCGCCGCGGTGGCGATCGGAAGCGGCGCCGGTCTCAGCGCGGGAACCGCGATCTCGACCGACGGCAGCTCGTTCAAGCGGTCGCAGACCGCCGCGGCCGTCCCGGGCGCGACGGCGACCTCGTACCAGAGATTCAGGTTCGGCAGCGCCCGGTGGCTTCTCCGTTCGCCGGCGGCGCGTTCGGCGTCGAGCGCAGCGTCGTCGCGGCGGAACAAGCGACGCAAGCGAGCGGCGCTCGCTCCTGCCGGCCCCAGCCGCGCGTCGAGGTCGGAGCGATCGACGGCGACCGGCGGCTGTCCGCTTTGCCGTCGCACTCCGCCGTCTTCACGGAACTTCACCACCAGCCGGTCGTCCGCGTCGTGTGCTTGCATGACGGTACGCTCGGGTTTCCGGCGCACCGGGCGCAGCGCGAGGACCTCCGCGCTGGTCGTCGTGGCGCACGCACCGAGCAGCGCGGCGGCGGCGGCGATGCGAATCGCGAGCGACTTCATGAACGTCACGAGCATGTCCTCCCCGCGAGCCCGCATTGCGCCTTTCGTGCCAAGGAGTCGCGACCCGCTCGTCGCGCGATTCGGCGAATCTCGCGGGAAGAAAGATGATCGTTCGATCGCGTCCCCACCGAGCTACGGACGGCACGCAGAACGACCGTTCATGCCGATGCGCGCGGCAACGTCGCACGGCTGCTCGTCGATCGTCGTCCGACGGTCAGGCGGCCAGCGATCGCGACGACGCGCCTGCCGCGCGTGCGTGCCCGTCGTCGTCGCGCCGCCGCCCGAAGCGGGTCTTCGCCGCGTACCGGAGGATCGCCTCGAAGTACTGCGTCACCGTCGGCGGCTCGAGGCCCGCGGCGACGGCGCTCGTAGTGTCGAACGCCGGCATGCCGAGACCGTACGCGAAGAGGATGCCGATGACGCTCATCGCCTTCGGCGCGGCGGCGCGGAGGACCGGCGCCGTCAGCGACCGGCGAAGCGCAGGCCGGGACCGGGGGAAATGAAACGTAGCCGCGGCGTGCCGAAGAAGTCGCACGTGAGGTGAACGAGCTCGCGCAGCCGCGCCGCGCGCCCGGCGCCCGCGGCGAGGTGGAAGCAGCGGCCGACGGCGTCGTCGCGGCCGTAGAGCGTCGCGACCGCCGACGCCACGTAGTCGACGGGAACCAGATCGATCGGCACGTCCGGCGGCAGCGGCAGCGGCACGACCCGATTCAAGAGCGACGGGCAGGTATTGTACGCGTCGATCAGGAGCCGCATCGGGCCGTACGCGGCCTTGTAGCTCGTGGTCTCGCCGGACTTCTGCCGGCCGACGACGATCGACGGTCGATAGATCGCGACCGGCACGTCGCCGCGCGCGTCGCGGCATAGCACCTCGGCCTCGAGCTTCGTGCGCTCGTACGTGTTGCGGAACCCCTGCCCCACGTCGAGCTCCTCCTCGCCAGCGACGCCGTCGCGCCTGCCGGCGACGAAGCCGCGGTGCTCACGTAGTCGAGACGGCCGCTTCCGCCGCGCGCACGCACCGCGCGACAGAGGTCGAGGACGCTTCTGGTGCTGGCGGCCTGCTCCCGCCGCGCGTCCTCGAGGGGATCGATCGAAGCGCGTGCTCGCGTTCCAGTGGATGACCCGATCCACCTCGCCGACCAATCGATGCCAGCCGCCTACATCGCAGCCGAGGCGCGGCGCCGTCATGTCGCCCCAGAGCACGTCCACGCGCGCGGACGCCGCCCGCGCGAGCGGCGCCAGCAACGCTTCCCGCCGCGCCGCGAGCGCGCTCTCGTCCGCGGCGCGGACGAGGACGCGCACACGGACGTGCGGTTGCGCGGCCAAGAGATATTCGAGCAATTCGCGGCCTATAAAACCGGTACTGGTGCTGGTGATCAACGTCGTCTCACGATCTAGCACGTTCTCCTCCGCACGAATGAAATGAGATGACGACGATTCAAAATCGCCGCCGCCGCGGTGTTCGAATGACGTCACTCCACGTAGCCGAGCGCGCGCAGCGCGGCCGCCGGAATCGCGGCGGCCTGGACCGGCGCGACCGCGGGTCCGGTTGCCTGCTCGACGTCGTCGAACGTCGCCCGCAGCGGCGCCACGAAGGCATCGGTCCCGTCCAGGTCGCAGCGCTCGCCGGGGTCGCGGACGAGGTCGTACGCCTCCTCCTTGCCGTTCGCCCAGCGGATGAGCTTCGCGGTGTCCGTCCGAATCGCGACGCGCTCCTCGGCGAAGAGCAGGTCTCGCTCAGTACCGCGTGGGCGCGCCGGCGTCGCGTCCCCCCGGAGAGCCGGTACGAGCGAGATCCCGTCGGTCACGCGCACCGCATGCAGGCCGCAGAGCTCGTCGACCGTCGGCGCGACGTCGACGGTGCTCGCGACGCTCTCGATGCGCCGCGCGGCCGGCAGGTGGCCCGGCCAGCGCATGATCCAGACCGCGCGCAGCAGCTCGTCGTAGAGCGTATGGCCGTGCTCGACGCCGCCGTGGTCCCAGAACTCCTCACCGTGATCGCTGACGACGACGACGAGCGTGTCGCTCGCGAGGCCGCGCGCGTGGAGCGCGTCGAGCACGCGACCCACCTGACGGTCCACCTCGGCGACCTCCTCGCGATAGAGCGCACGCATCGCCTGCTTCTCGTCGTCGTCGAGGCGGATCTCGCCGCTCCGCAGGCGCGCCGGCTCCGGCGAGATACGCCCGTCGCCGTCGTCGGCGAACGCGCCGCCGAACGACGTCTCGCCGCGAAAGCTCTTGCTGCGCGAGCCGGCGGCGCCGCCGTACGGGCCGTGCGGATCGATGTAATGGAGCCACAGCAGAAACGGCCGCTCGTCGCGTTGTGACTCCAGCCAACGCACGGCGCGGTCGCTGACCTCGACGCCGCGGTCGCCGATCGTGAGCCGCGGCATCAGGTGCATGAGCAGCCACTGACCGGCGTTGGTGCGGCCGGAGAGGCGCGCTTCGGAAAAGAAAGTGAGGTTTTCGTGATTCTATAGCCGCGGCCGAGGCCCGAGCCGGCCATCAAGTAGGGATTGGTGACGACCGCGAGGGTGCGGTACCCGGCCGCCGCGAACCCCTCGGCCAGCGTCGGCACGCCGTCCGCCAACGCCGACCGGCCGAGGGGATCGCGCCGGTTCGTGATCGCGCCGGCGCCGTGATGGCGCGGGTAGAGCCCGGTCATCACCGACGCGAGCGCTGGCAGCGTCCACGGCGCCGGCGAGATCGCGTTCGCGACCGTGACCCCGTCCGCCGCGAGCCGATCGAGATGCGGCGTATTGCCGGCGCGGCTGCCGTACGCGCCGAGCTCGTCGGCGCGGAGCGTGTCGATCGAGATCAGAAGCACGTTCGGCGAACCCGGCGGCAGCACGCGTGACGACGCCAGCGCGGTCGCGGCCGCCGCCGGCGGCCTCGTCGAGACGATCATGAAGCGCGCCGTCCATGCGCACGCGATGCCGCCGACGGCGGTCGCGGCGAGACACGCCCAGCGCGCTGCGCGGCGGCTCCGCGCCGCGTATGCCGCCGCCGCGCCGCGGACGACGAGCGCTGCGCCGAGCGCGAGCGCCGCGACCGCCGCGACGAGGAGCGCGACGACGGCGAGCCGCGGCGCCGCGCCCGTCGCGTGCATCTCGGCGATCCCCTGCTCGACGGACGGCAGCAGCGCGAGCGCCGTCCCGACGCCGGCGAGCGCTCCCGCATAGCGGCGCACGTCGCCCGCGCCGAGGAGCGGCGCGAGCAACGCCACCGGGATCAGGAGGAGCGGACCGAGCATGAACCAGACGGCGATCGGCACGATCACGTACGCGGGCGCGTACTGCTCGGCGTTCGCGAAGGAGTTGCCGGCGAACGTCATGAGGCCTTCCGGCACCCGAGGAGAATGCCGCCGACGGCGCCCGTCGCGACGGCGAGGCGGAGCTCGCGCGCGCGGCGCATCGAGGCGGCCGTCACGAGCGCGCTCCGCTCAGCTGGCGGACGACGGCGCGCGCGCCGAGCGACAGCAGGACGAGGAGGAGGAGAGCGGCGAGCCAGGGAAACCGTGCCGCGTCGCCGCGTGCAGCGCGTGCGATCGATGCAAACGGCTGCGTGCCGGGGCCGGCGGACGCGCGTAGGCCAGACCGATCCGCATCGCGCGCGGCCGTCGCCGACGGCGCGTCGCCGTCCGCAGCCGCGGTGGCGATCCGCGGCGCCGGCTCGCCGGCGTCGATCCGGCGGAGCGCGACACGCGCCGCGACCGCGCGTCGGATCGAGAAGGTTCAGCACCTGCTCCGCCGGCGCACGCAGCGGCAGCCGGCGATAGCGCCGCGCGCTCGCGCGCGTGAGCTTCTGCGGGCTCAAGTCGACGAGCGTGCCGCGGTCGTGCTCGACCGGACGCGGCGACTCGATGGCGAGGATCTCGCGCAACGCCGAGGCGGCGCCGTCGCGGTCGCCGTGGTGCCAGCGTGCGAAGGCGTCGCCGTAGCGCGCGTCGTCGCCGAGCCGGTCGCTCGGATCGTCGGTGGCGGCGCGCGCAAACGCCTCCTCCGCGCCGGGATCGTCGCCCGCCCACAAGCTCGCGTAGCCCTGACCCATCGCCGCAGCGGCGCGCATGTCGCCGGAGGCATCGGGATCGTCGGTGATCTTCGCGAAACGATCGAGCGCCGACGAGGTGTCGCCGCTGCGGGCGTCGAGCATGCCGACCATGAAGTCGCCGAGGACACCGGTCGCGCCGGCGGCCGCCGACGCATCCTCGAAGAAGCTCCGCGCTCTCTCGCGGTCGCCGCGCATCAACGACGCCCAGCCGCCGCCCGCCGCCGCGAATCCTTGCCAGGGCTCACCCGGCTCCTCGGCGGCAATGTCGCCGAACATGCGCGCCGCCGTCCGCAGATGCCCGGAGCGCATGTGCGCGTCGGCGAGCGCGAGACGGTACATCGGCGGCAGCTCGTCGGCATCCTGCTTCCCGAGGCGAAGCACGTCGTGGCGGTGCGACGCGGGATCCTGCACGTACTGCTGGAGCGCGGCCTGCCATTTCGCCGTACGTTCAGTCGTCATTTCCGCCGACGCGATCGCCCCGCGTGAGGCCGAGACGAGCAACGCCGCGACGCCGGCGAACGCCGTCGCGCGGCACCGCCACGACCCGGCGGCACGGCGCCGCGTCGGCACGTTCATCCATTCACGAGCACGCACGATCACCCTCCGCGAGGAGAACACCGCCGGCGCGCCGCGGTGCGACGGACGAACCACGTGAACGGTGCTCGCTCTTCATGCGGCGCTGCAAAATGAACACCGCGGTGACGAGCATGCTCACGCCGAGCATCCCGAGCACCACGAACGTCATCACGTCCGTGGTGTCGCGGGACTCGCCGCGCAGCCGCTCGAGCAAGATCTTCCCGACCGGATGGATCAGAAACGTGACGGCGGCGACGGTTCCTGCCTTCGCCCCGCGCCGCATCAGCCGGAGATCGAGCGCCAAGAGCGCCAGCGCCAACAGTGCGAAGTAGACCGGAAGCGAGTGCACGAGCGCGGCACCCTCGTACGGCGCCTCACGAACACACACCGCTTCCATCCAGGTCGGGCACACCGCCCCTTTGCAGCACCCCGCGACGAGGCAGCCCACGCGCCCGATCGGCATCATCACCATCGCCGAGGTCGCGAGCGCGTCGGCGAGGTCGAGCATCGGCACCGCGAGCAGAGCGGCCATCCCGATCGCCGCCGCGAACCCCAGCGCCGAGCCGAGCGGAATGTGAAACCCCGGCGCGACGAGCTCGCTCGGGGAAAACACGAGCGCGTCGGCGAACGAGAAGAACCGCAGCCGGTACTGGAGCTTCGCGCCGTAGATTCCCGCCACCATCGCCACCGCGAGCACCGCGAGGACGCGCGAGCTCAGCGCGTCACGCCGGCGCAGCACGAGGAGACCGCACGCGAAGCCGGCGAAAGCGCCGCCGATCCACCAGGAGAGGTACGCGACCATGCGGCCGATCAGCAGCAAGCATGCCAGCGCGACACGCTGTCGTAGATTCGCGGACGGCAGCCGCGCTTAGGAACGACTGATCAAACGTTTCGCGACGGCGTGATCGATCATTCACGGTCGTTCGGGCCAACTGCGCAGGTCACGGTCGATCCAGGTCACGCCGCCGAATGCAGCGTGATCGACGCGCATGCGCCCGCGAACGCGGCGCCATCTACACCGACCACCGACAACGTCGATCGCGGACGTCTGCTCGGCCGCAAATCGGCGTCGCCGACGCGATTCGGCGCCGGGTGCAGATCTCGTCGCGGACGTACGCGCGGTCCAGCAGCGACCCAGACCACGACGGGCCAAGGGTGTCACCGTACTGGCCATTATCGCGACGTCCATAACCCCCGACCGACATCCTCTGCGCGTTTCGACGACGCTGGAAGTCGCTTGATTGAATGCGCACCTAACCGGTGGATCTCGGACTCGGTCGGTGGATGAGCCCGCCTTATTCACCGGCTGAAGGCGGCTGAAACCATTCCGCGCCACGCTCAGCCGTGCTACACGCGGGTTTGCGAAGACTCGCAGTAGACGGTGAGGAGGCGCGAATGGTGAAGCGAATCTCTCGCTTTTTCGAGCAGAATTCAACCAGTCGTTGCGACTCGAGGCGCGACCGGAGCGACTGACCGCAGACGCCGGCGCGGTGGTGCTGCGGAGGTGATGGAACGGCTCGGGATCATCGAGTGGATGACGACCCAGTTGGTCGACCGCCGGGAGCTGGCACTGATCACGCACCCGCTGTCGGAGCTGCTGCGCACCGCGCTCCTGCTGCTCGGGCAAGGGTGGCGCGACCACGACGACGCCGATCGGCTGCGCGACGATGCGGTGTTGCGTCTGGCGGTGTCGGACCGCCGCGGGGTGCGGCCGCTGGCGATGCGACCGCCCGCCGAGCGGGCCCGCGACAAGAATCCCGAGGTGCCCGACGGGCTCGCGTCCCAGCCGACGCTGTCGCGGCTGGTGGGGATGCTCGCCGCCGGCAGCAATCGCGAGGTTGTGCGGCGCGCCCTCCTGGAGATCGCCGCGCGCCGGAACCGCGTCGGACGCCGGGGCCACCGCGTCCGCCACCTGACGGTGGACCTCGATTCGTTGCCGATCGCAGTCGAAGGGCATCAGCCGGGATCGGCGTACAATGGGCACTACCACACCCGCGTCTACCATCCCCTGATCGCCAGCGTCGCGGAGACGGGCGACCTGCTCGACGCCAAGCTGCGCGAAGGCACCGCGCACACGGCCGCGGGCGCCGTCGCCTTCCTCCTGCCACTGCTCGACGCGGTCGAGCAGAAGCTGTGCCAGGTGGCGGCGGTGCGGATCGACGCGGGATTCCCCGAGGACGAACTCCTCTCGGCACTCGAGGCGCGTGGGACGCCGTACGTGGCACGGGTGCGCAACAACGCGGTGCTCGATCGCCTGGCGGCCCCGTTCCTCAGCCGGCCGCCCGGTCGACCGCCCGCCGAGCCGCGCACCTGGTGTTATGAGCTCGACTACCGCGCCGAGCCGTGGGCGCGCGCGCGGCGGGTGGTGCTGGTCGTGATGGAGCGCGCCGCGGAGTTGTTCCTCCATCACTTCTGGCTGGTCACCAACTGGACCATCGAGGACCAGGATGCGCACGACCTGCTCGCGTTGTATCGCGCGCGCGGCACCGCCGAGGGCACATGGGCGAGCTGATGAGCGTGCTCGATCCCGCGCTCTCCGCCGCGCCGCGCCCGAAGGGCCACTCTCGCGGGCGGCCGCTCGAGACCGGTCTCGTGGCGGGCGATGCCTTTGCCGCGAAGAGGTGCGGCTCCTGCTCAACGTGCTCGCCTACAACCTTGTCCATGCCGCGCGCGTCCTCGCGGAGCAGGCCACGGGGCAGGGCTGGGGCTCGCGCGCTTCCGCGAGGTCGGGTTCGCGTAGCCGGCCGGGTGCTGATCCACGGCCGTCGCGCCGTCCTCGTCGTCGGCGAAGGGGCGGCGCGTCTCTGGCATGCGCTCTGGCCGCACCTGATGCGGCTGCAGTACATACCGAGCGGGTAGCCCGACGTCTCGCGCGCTCTTCGCTGTCGCCGCCGTTACGGAGGCCACCTCTGGCGCACGTGTGTGCGCGCCGTGGGCTCCGTGTAGCCGAGTCTGCCTCACCAACCCCCTTCACAACGCGCTGAGGTGTCGGCGCGATCGCCGCGGGCTCGCCAACCCGAAATATCGGCTCCGGAAACCCCATCAGACCCGCCGCTCACCCACTCTTCGATCCGCCCGTGAATAAGACGGGCTGATACGACGCGCCGGCATGTTGCACCTCCACGCCGCGGCACCAGGCAAGGGCTTTCAGCTGACGCGACGAGGCGATATCGCGTAGCTTGTTCCCGTGCACGGTCGCACAACAGAAGTCGTCGATTCAACGATTTGATCATGAGCGTCAGAGTTGAACGCACCAGCCGGCGAAACTCCGGCGCCGCTCCGAGTGCCGATGAGGGTTGCGTACCGCGGCAGGCGTAGCGAGGGTTCGAACCGAAGAATGCCGCGTTCCCGAACCCGAAGACACCGCCGTCGCAACCGAGCAGCCAGTAGCCGGCTCCGTTCGGTGTCGCCTCCATGGCGGTAATGCGGCCGTTCAAACCTTTGTCGGCGAGCGAGCCATAGAAGAGCACGTCACCGAACCCGAATACGCCACCGTCTTCTGCCGCGAGCCAGTATCCCTTGCCGGTCGGACGCGCGACCATGTCGATCACCGGCGCGTACAGATGCTTGCCGCCCATGGACCCATAAGTGGGCGTTCCCAAATGAGAAGACGCCGCCGTCGCGCGCGACGAGCCAATAGCCGCCGGAATTCTTCGTCGCCGCCATTTCCACGACGGGAGCATTCAGCGCTTGTCCGCCCATCGACCCCGAAGAAGCGCGCGCCGCCGAATCCGAAGATTCCTCCGTCGGCCGCCGCGAGCCAGTAACCGTCCCCTTCAGTGGTAGGCGCCATGGCGGCCCGCGGGCGCGTTCAGGTGCTTGCCGCCCATGGATCCGTAGAAACGGGCGTCGCCGAAAGAGAACACCCCGCCGTCGGAGGCGGCCACCCAGTAGCCTTGCGCGTCCGTCTCGCGCCATCCCCACGACGTTCTGGACGTGCACGCCCTGATCCGGAAGCGATCCGTAGTTCCGTGCATTGCCGAACGTCGGCGTGACGATCCCTCCGGTGTCGACGGTCCAGTAGCCCCGTCCGTCCGGCGTGGCGATCATGTCCGATGCGACGGGCATCCAGTGCACGACGAAATGCACGTCGGTTGGCCCCGTGACGTGACCATGGTCGTCGCGCAGGCGATAGGTGAACGTGTAGGGTGTCGCGGGATCCAGCTTGTACGGAGGCACGGTCCACTTCGAGGACGCGACCCAGCCCGAATCGAGGGCGATGCCTTCGCCACCAACCTCGAACTCGTATTGGATCGGGTCGCCGTCCGGATCGGCGGCGATGACCTCGAGCTGCGGTTGGCTGGTCGTGACGGTCTCGCCTTCCTGCGGCGAGGTCCCATAAACCTCTGGCGCACGATTGATCGGGGGCAGCACCTCGACGCCGACGCCCGTCGTGGCCTTCCTGCCCGCTTGATCGGTGACTGTCAGCGACGCGGTTCGTCGAACGGTTAGTGCGCCGGGATAAACCGGCAGAGAGGAGAGGATGAAAGAGTCTCACGTCGAAGGAGTAGCGACCCACGACGACCCCGAGTCCTGCATCGGCGCCCGCGAGGACGCAGGTGAAGCGTTGGACAGGGGCACGTGCGGGCGCGGGTATTGAGCCGCGAAATCAGACACTCCGGGGCGCCGACGCTGTTATCCGAAGCGGAAGGCCACACGCACCGAAGCCGATATGCGAGGCACGGTGCGGCCCTGCGCGGTCGAAGACCCCACGCACGTACGGAACCTCTCTTGCGCGAGAACCGGGAGATCCCCGCGTTGCCCGCCGCGATGGCGTCGCGGCGGGACGCGTCGGGAAGGCCAAGGCCGCAAGCCGACGATGAACGACTCGGAGAAGTCAGACGGGCGCGTAGTACCGACGAAGCCGCCGAACAACGCCGGGTCTCCGGCCGCGGAGGTGGTGGAGGGAAGGCGCCCGGCCAAGGGGAACACGGAAGAGCAAAACGCGCCCCGGACGCAGCGCCGGACCAGCGCGCCCAATGCGCTCGACCGTGTGCGCGAGCAGCAGCAAGAAAAGACAGGAAGAGTCGGTTCACAGCGCTCTTACATCACGTCACGATCGACCGCCTCCGCGACGCGTTCCTGGCGCTCAAACGCAAGGCCGCGCCCGGAGTCGACGGCGTCACGTGGGAGCGAGTACGGGCAGGATTTGGAGGACCGCCTCGGGTCCTGCACGCACGCGTTCATCGAGGAGCGTACCGGGCGAAGCCGTCGCGGCGCGTGTACATCCCGAAACCGGACGGGCGGCAACGGCCGCTGGGGATCGCATCGCTGGAGGACAAGATCGTCCAGCGTGCGGTCGTCGAGGTGCTCAACGCGATCTACGAGACTGACTTCCTCGGGTTCTCATACGGGTTCCGGCCCGGGCGTAGCCAGCACCATGCGCTGGATGCGCTCGCGTCGGCGATCCGGGAAGAAGGTGAACTGGGTGCTCGATGCCAGCGCCCTTGCGCAGGGATGGGCTGATGGCGGCGCCATGTCCTCCATCGCGTGAGGATCGAGGTCGCGCATCTGCATGCCCAGCGGGCAGCACTCGCCACCGAGGAGCGCCGGATCGCGAATCTCATCGACCTCATCGGGAGCGGTAAAGGCTCCCGGGCCCCGCATGTCCGAGGAGGCCACGCATCTGGTCGACGCAGTGCTGCCGTGGGTGCAGGTGCGCCGGTGGGTGCTGACCGTACCGCAACGGCTACGCTCACTACTGTCCGGCTTACGGACCTTGTGCCGCAAGGGTTTCCGGTGCTCGGCGCGTCAGTGTGACGTGCCGCATGACATGTTGCCGGTCCGGCAGTGCGCGGCCCCAGGTGAATGATAGCTGTGCGGGTCGCTTGATGTCCTTGGGGGCGCGCCGAACGGGAATGTCCTTGGCAAGCAACGAACGAATGTCCACGCGATCAAACAGACTCACCTCGAGGCGCTTGGCAAGGGCATACAAGGTGAGTGGGGAGCGAGAAGAGAACTTCAGATACGAGAGCAGGAGATATGTCGTCATCGCCACGTAAATCTGGCTCATCACGGCGTTGGGGCTGGTGCCGAGAAACGTCTTGATGCGCAGATGCTGCTTGATCCATTTGAAGAACAACTCGACCTGCCAGCGCGCCCGATAGATCTCCGCAATCGTTTTCGTGCTCAACGCAAAAAGGTTCGTGAGGAAGAAGTAGCGATGGCCCGTAGCGGGATCGAGGTACCCGATGCGTCGCAGATCGATCGGGATGCTGTCCGCTTTACTGCCCGTAAACCGGATCGTCTGATCGGACGTGACCCCGGAAAGTGGCGGAGGATCCCGGCGTGCCACGACGCGGAAAGCCGCGCCCCGCTTGAGTCTGGTGACGAAGAACGCCTGCTGGAGGTGGAGCTGTAAAACCAGGCGTAGTCGACGTACCCCCGGTCGAAGGCCACGATGCTGTCCGGTTCAAGGACGAGGTGTCGGGCCTGGTGGATGTCGTGCGTCGAGCCGGTGGTGACCCGCACGAAGGAGGGAATGTGGCCGTCGTGGTCGAGCAGGGCGTGGAGTTTGATCGCGCCCTTGGTGGTCCGGAACTTGGCCCACGGGAAGACGCTGAGGCACAGATCAATGACGCTGGCGTCGAAGGAATAGAGTTTATTGCGGAATCGGAACCGGTGTTCCGGGGCCTGGATCGCACACTGCTGATACAGCGTAATGAAGAGCGCCTCGTACATCTGATACGGGCGCGTCTCATTGGCATCGGCCAGGGTGGAGCGACACACCTCGCGCGTCGCAAAACAGTGATAGAGGAATACGCGCTTCGGTCTCGAGCGCGAGCTCCAGATCACGCAGGCTGGTTTGCCGGCTCAGCTGCGCGTAGACGAGGCACGCAAACTGCGTCCAGCAGGAGAAGGAGCGGACGCGTTTGTCGCCCCCATATGCCCGGGCGAGCTTTTCGAACTCGCCGCGCGGGACGAGGCTCAGAATCTGGCTCAGAACCGTGCGCGTCGCTGTCATCCGTGTGCCCCAAGGGTTTGCGGCGGCACACCTTCGCAGATCCGCGTCGCTTCCGCATTCGAGAGCAGGGGCGCGTCTTCAGTGGGGGCGAACAGTCCACGAATCCGGCCCGCTCAGAAACGATATCTCCCGCCCCGGGTACACCCCTCAACGCCGCTCCGCACAAGGGTTTCCCGCGTTGTCGGGATTTCTAAGCCGGACAGCAGTGACCTTGGCTGTGTCCGGCTTTCGCCTTCGTGCCCGTGTAGGCTTCTCCATACCTTCCACTCTCTCCGGCCAGCGAGGCATTATGGACTTGCTCCCAACCGGTGGACACCTCAGATGTGGGCATGAGCTCACGAGGAGGGTGTTCGGATGGGGAAGAAGGTGGAGGAGACGAGGGCACGCCGGCGACCGCGGCGATCGTTCACGCCAGCGTTCAAGGCTGAAGTCGTTGCTTTGGTCCGGCAGGGAGAGCGAACGGTACCAGCCGTCTGCCGGGAGATGGACCTGAGCGAAACGGCGGTCCGCCGGTGGGTCGAGCAGGCGGCAGTGGACGCAGGAGAGCACGACGGGCTGACGACCGAGGAGCGCGAGGAGTTGCGGCGGTTGCGGCGGGAGAATCGGATTCTCCGCGAGGAGCGGGACATTCTGAAGCGAGCGGCGACTTTCTTCGCGATGGAGACCCGATGAGCCGGTGTCGGTTCGTCGAGGCGGAGAGCAGTCGGTTTCCGGTCACGAAGTTGTGCCGGATCGCGGAGGTCTCCCGCGCCGCCTACTACGATTGGAAGGAACGGCCGACGTCCGAGCGCGAGCAAGCGGACGCGGCGCTGACGGCGAAGATTCGTGCGATCCACGCGGCCTCGGGCGGACAGTACGGAGTGCCGCGCGTACTCGCGGAGTTGCGTGCGCAAGGCCATGACGTCGGCCGCAAGCGCGTGGCGCGCTTGATGAAGGCCGCGGGTTTGCGAGGGCGTCGCCCACCGCGGTGGGTGCGGACGACAACGCCGGAGCCGACACCGCCGGCGATCCCCGATCGCGTGCACGGCAAGTTCATGGCACCGGCGCCGGAGGTGCTGTGGGTCGGCGACATCACCTACATCCGCACGTGGGAGGGCTGGCTGTACTTGGCGACGGTGCTCGACGTGTTCTCGCGGCGCGTGATCGGCTTCGCCTTGGCCGATCACATGCGAGCGTCGCTCGTGTGCGAGGCGTTGGACCTGGCCGTCGCGACACGAGGCGGAAAGGTCGCGGGCGTGATCTTCCACTCCGACCGGGGGAGCCAGTACACCTCGGCCGAGTTCCGCGCGCTCTGCGACGCCCACGGCGTGAAGCAGTCGATGGGGAAGACCGGCGTGTGCTGGGACAACGCGCTCGCTGAGTCCTTCTTCGCGACCTACAAGCTCGAACTGATCGAGCTCAGGTCGTGGGCGAAGCGCTCTCACGCGCGCACGGCGACGGTCCACTGGATCGAAGCCGTCTACAATCGTCAACGTCGCCACTCGGCCATCGACATGCTGAGCCCGGTCGACTACGAGGACAAGTTCTGGAACCGCCGCGCAGCGGCGTAACTCAGGTGTCTACCCGGGCGGGGCAAGTCCATTACCCCCGCCTTCGGATACGGCGCCCCTCATCCGGACGCCGGAGGGACTCCAACCCTCCTGACCAGTGCGCTGTCCAGCGCACAGTACGGACCCGTCCGACTTCCCCACACCGTGCATCACCGGCGTACGGCCTTCGGCCTTACCGGTGCGGCCTCCCGCGCCATCCGCGACAGGCGGCCTGGGGATCTCCCGGTTCTCGCGCAAGAAGGTTCCGCACGTGCCGCGGGTCTCCGACCGCGCGGGGCCGCCCGAGGACTCGCGCTGTCGCCCTCGATGCGTGTGGCCTTCCGCCTCGGATAACGGCGTCGGCGCCCCGGAGTGCCTGGTTTCGCGGCTCCATACCGCGCCCGTGCGTGCCCCTGTCAACGCCTCACCGTCGCCCTCGCGGGCGGCGGCGCATGACTCGGGGCCGTCGTGGATCGCTACTCCTTCGACGTGAGGCTCTTTCATCCTTTCCTTCCTGCCGGTTTATCCCGGCGCACTATCCGTTCGGCGAACAGCGTGGCTGACGCCGACACCGGCGTGCGCTACGACTCGTCGGCGTGGGGCTGGTCGAGCGCGATCGTAGCGGCGGTCAGGCGGCGTGCCGGCGACCGCGCCGCTGTTTCGGGCGCTCCGCGGGCTGCCCCGAGTGGTCACGCAGCAAGAGGGTTGCCCAGAGAAATCCGACGAGCTCGCGTGCGACGGCCGTCACCGCCACGTTGTGCGGCTTCCCGCGCTGCAGGAACCGCCAGTAGCGCCGATGTAACCGCGCCTGCGCCCGGTCCGCCAACGCGAGCACCCAGCCTGGCTGGCCGGTACCGCGCTGACGCAGCTTGGCACCCACCGCTGGCCGGTGCCGCGCATGCCACGCCGCTTCGATCGAGACCCGCCGCGCATGCACGCTCGTCGACTTGAGCCCGCAGGTGGAGTGCTCGCTCGGGACAAGCCCGAGGCTCGGTGGCGAGTAGCTCGCGCAACGCCGAGGCGGCGCCGTCGCGATCGCCGCCGTGCCACTGCGCAAACGCGTCGCCGTAGCGGGCGTCGTCGGCGAGACGTCCGCTCGGATCGTCGGCCGCCGCGCGCGCGAACGCCTCCTCCGCGCCGGCATCGTCGCCCGGCCACAAGCTCGAAGTCGCCGAGGACACCGGTCGCGCCGCCGGCCGCCGACGCGTTCTCGAAGAAGCTCCGTGCGCGTTCGCGGTCGCCGCGGATCAACGACGCCCAGCCCGCCGCCCGCCGCCGCGAATCCTTGCCAGGGCTCACCCGGCTCCTCGGCGGCAATGTCGCCGAACATGCGTGCCGCCGTCCGCAGGTGTCCGGAGCGCATGTGCGCGTCGGCGAGAGCGAGACGGTACAGCGGCTGGAGCCCGGCGGTATCGCGCCTTCCGAGGCGCAACAGGTCTCTCCGATGCGCAGCGGGATCCTGGACGTATTGCTGAAAGACGCGCTGCCATTGCGCCGATCGCTCGGTAGGCGCCGCGGCCGATCCGAACGACGCGTGCGCTCCGGCGAGCACCAGCACGAGCGCGAACCGCACGCACGCGATCGGCGGCCGGCGCCACGCGACACCGTCGACGCGGTCACGAGCAAACACGATGACCCTCGGTGAACACGCCGGCGACGTCGCACTCCGAAGCCGCCGGGACGAGAGGAGCCGCAGCGTGCGAGGCTCGCAACCGGCGTCGCACGATGAACCAGCTCGCGATGATCACGTTCACAACCATGATTCCGACGACGACCATCGTCATCACGCCCGTGGTATCGACCGAATCACCGCGCAGGCGTTCCAAGCCGATCTTCCCGAGCGGATGCGCGAGAAACGTGACCGCCGCGATCGTCCCGGGGCGCGCGCCGCGCCTCATCAGCCACAGATCCAGCGGCAGTGATCGCATGATCGACCGTTCACGCTCGGCAGGCGATTGGTCGCGAGCGGCACGGAGGAGCCGTATCGCGACGGAGCCGGCGGAAACCGCCCGTGTCGCCCGACGGCACCATCGGAAATCGTCTCTCGACGGCAATCTCGCGCAAGCCCACACGCGACGGCGCATGCCTTGCATTCGCGGCGGCTCGAGGAGGAACGATCATGGCACTGCAATCGCGTTGACATCGGCGCGCGCGGCGCTCGCCGCGGCGCTCTTGGGATCGATCGGACTGTCGATACCGCCCACGGTGGAGGCCGCCCAGACCGGGAACTCGGCGCAGAGCTCGCCGGCTGCGCCGCAGGCTCTCTCTCCCGAAGAAAACTACCTCATGACCACCTACGGGATCACGAAAGACGAAGCGGATGGCCGCCTCGACCGCGAGGAGCAGGCCACGCGTCTCGCCGATACCCTCCGAGCCGACAGCCCGAACGAATACGCCGGGATGTGGATCGATCAACAGTCCGGCGGAAGCGTCGTCGTCGCGGTCACCGACACGGCTGCCGGCCGCGCTCGCGGCCGTGACGTGGCCGATCTCGTCGCTCAGGTCGTCAACGGCCGGCACAGCCTCGCGGAGTTGGAGAATGATCTGCGAACGCTGGATGGCGATCTCATCCGCGCGCGCGGCTCACGACCGGCGCAGGCGGACCTCTTCGAGTCGGCCGTCGACGTTCAAAACAATGCGCTTCACGTCCGGCTCTGGCGTGGCAGCAACCTCGTCGAGCTCGCTCGCAGCCTGTCGGGCTCTTCGCGACTCGGCGGCGCCGACGTCCTGCTCGAGCTCAGCGACGACTTGCTCTCCCCGGCCGTCGTGACGTCGTGCGACGATCAGTCGTGCGACGTCGCGCGCGGCGGCGTCAAGATTCGCGCGACCACGACCAACGGAGTCATCTCTTGCACTTCCGGGTTCAACGTCACTCGCACGATCAGTGGCCACGTCCACTACATGATCATGACCGCAGGCCATTGCGGCGGCAGATACAACGGCGGCGCCACGTTCACCTGGAAGCAGGAACGTCCGATCCCCTCCGTCAGCCCGGCGACGCTCGGTCCCGATTATCACTTCGTCTTCGGAGTGGATTCCTCGAACGACTTCAATGACTGGGGCGTCCTCGACATCACGACACCGGCGACCTGGAAGCCCGAGAACAACGTGTTGATCGAAGCGTTCGGCGTGACGACGCGTAACATTACGTCGGTTCAACCGTACGGCGGCGCTCTCGTCGAGACGGTGCTGTGCAAGACAGGCATGGTCACCGGAACGTATTGTGGAACGTTGAAGTACTACAATTCCGGACCCGACGTCGTCGTCAACAACGCGGTCGTCCACACGCACGCGATGGGTCGGGTCGACAGCGTGGAAACGTGCCAAGGCGACAGCGGTGGGCCGTGGTACGCGGGAAATCGAGCCGTCGGCATCATCAGCGCGATCGCAACGACGCATGCGGAGCATCACTGCTCGAACGACTTCACGCGACAATGCTCGAGCAACGCGGATTGCGGCGGTGCTTCGTGCGCAACCCTTCAGTGCTCGAATGCCTCAGGTGGCATCGATTACTTTTCCTGGGTCTCGCGTGCGGAAGCATCCCTCGGCGTGAAGACGATGACGGCGCCGGTGAGTTGGGGTGGCTGCCAATAGCGCGGCCATGCCGACATCGAGGCCGAAAGGAGGAGCCGAAATGCATTTCGAATATCGACGGCAGACGGCCGTGCGCCTCGTGCGGACGGCCGCGCTCGCTGCGGCACTCGGCGCCGTGCTCGCCGGAGTGGTGCAGGCGATCCACCAGTTCCTCAATCCCGGCGTCGCGTAGCCTCGACGCCGAGATTCGCCACGGCGAATGGATGCGGCGCCGCGAAGCGCATCCGGTCCCCGGTGCGAGGGTGGTCGAACCCGAGCACGTGTGCGTGCAGCGCGAGCCGGTGGAAGGGATCGGCACGACTGCCGTACGCAGCGTCGCCGGCGATCGGGTGTCCGAGGCCGGCGAGGTGAACGCGGATCTGATTGCGGCGCCCGGTCTCGAGCCACACCTCGAGGACTGTGTGGCGCGCGCCATGCCGGAGCACCCGCCAGCGGGTCGCCGCCGGTCGTCCGCGCGCGCGATCGTGCGTGGCCCGGACCCGCCCTGGTTCGTCGTCGACGAGGCGATTCGAGACGCCCCCCGCGTCGAGACGCCCTTCGACGACCGCGACGTACCTCCGCTCCACCGTGTGCGCCGCGAACTGCGCCTGCAACGACCGCTTCGCCTCCGGCGACGTCGCGAATACCAGCAAGCCGGAGGCGTCGCGGTCCAGCCGGTGCACGATGAAGACCCGCGCCCGCGGCATCCGCGCTCGCATGCGTGCGGTGAGGTGGGCGTAGACGGTTCGCTCACGCTCGCGCTCCGTCGCGATCGTCAGCAGACGCGCCGGTTTGTCGACGACGATCAGGTCGTCGTCCTCGTGAACGACCCGCAGACCGGGCGGCAACGGCGGCACGCGCGGCGACTTACCCGTGACCTCGACGACGTCGCCGGCGGCGAGCGCGACGTCCGCGCGTCGCACCGGCGTGCCGTTCACCAGGACCCGACCGGAGACCAGCATCTGCTTTCGCGTTCGGCCCGACGCCTCGGCGAACAGGCGGCCGAGACACTCGCCGACGGACGCCGGGGCCGGAATCGTGTAACGCACAGGCGCAGCGTATCCGGGCCGGCGCGTCGGCGAAATCCGCTCGCCGCGCATCCCGGCGCCGCGGCTCGCCGATCGTCTCGCTGCGCCGCGCACGCGCCGGATGGCGCGGACGTCGCCGACGCTCCCCAGCGTCCGGCGCACCCGGACGATGGCGCTGTCCTACTTGGGACAGCGCGCGGGCGATTTCGACGTTGACCGCGCCTTCCCGCCGTTGGTAGCACCGGCTCCACCACCATCACCCGGAGGAACCAGTGACCATGCGATTCGCCGTCGTCCTCTCCGCCGTCGTCCTGCTCGGTCACGCGGCATCGACCGCGGCGCAGCTCTCGGTCGTCCCGCTCGGCATGGATGATTTCGCCAATCCCGAGAGCATCCACCGGACGATCGTCGAGCCGGCGGCGTATGGAGTCGGGCGCATGATCGTCGCCGCGTTCCAGGTCGGCCGCGTGCCGGACGGCGGCGCGTCCGACATCGGGTTCGCGGCGTCGACGAACGGCGGCCGCTCGTGGACGCAGGGGTTGCTGCCCGGAACGACGGCGCACGTGAGCCCGACGGGCCCGTACTACAGCGTCTCCGACCCGTCGGTCGCGTACGATCCGCGCCACCGGGTGTGGCTGATCGCCGCTCTCGGCATCGTCGCGAACGACGAGACCGACGTGCTCGTCGCACGCTCGACCGATCGCGGGCTGACGTGGAGCGCCCCGGTCGTCGCCGACGGCTCCGGCACGGCGAGCGGCGTCATCAACGACAAGACGTGGATCACCTGCGACGGCTCGCGGCGGAGCCCGTTCTACGGTCGCTGCTACATCCAGTACACGAACTTCACGCGCGGCGGCCGCAACCAGATGATCGTCTCCACCGACGGCGGCGCGACCTGGAGCGCGCCGGCGGGCTCGCCGTCGAACGCGCAGGGCCAAGGCGGACAGCCGGTAACGCAGCGGGACGGGACGGTCGTCGTGCCGTTCGTCAGCATCTTCGGCGATGCGATTCGCTCGTTCCGCTCGACCGACGGCGGCGCCACCTGGTCGAACCCGGTCACGGTGACGCCGCTCGCCTACCACGGCGCCGCCGGCCACCTGCGCGCCCCGAGCGTCACCTCGGCCTCGGCCGGCGTGGACGCAACGGGCACCGTCTACCTGGTGTGGCCGGACTGCGCGCGCCACGAGCCCGGCTGCACCGCGAACGACGTCTTCCTCTCGACCTCGGCCGACGGCCAGTCGTGGTCCGCGCCGGTCGCCCTGCCCCTCGACGGCGCGATCGGCGGCGCGGATCACTTCATCCTCGGCCTCGCGGTCGACCGCGGCAGCCGCGGCGCGCGCGCGCGCCTGGCGCTCACCTTCTACGACTACCCCGACCCGGCGTGCGACGCCGACACGTGCGCGCTCAACGCGGCGTTCGTGTCGTCGCGGAACGGCGGCGCGACGTGGAGCGACGCGATCCAGCTCGCCGGCCCGATGTCGCTGCCGTGGCTGCCGCTCACCACCGGTGGCTACATGGTCGGCGACTACGTCGCGACCGCGATCGGCCACCGCGCCGCCTTTCCGGTATTCGTCGCGGCATCGCCGCCGGCGGGTGGCGAGCTCGACGAAGTCGTCTACACCACCGCGCGTGGCATCGCGTTGCGGGGCGGGGACCGGCCGGTGATCGTCCCCTGACGGGCTCGCGCTTCCGGGGCGATCCTCCCCAACGAGCGCGTACGCTGCCCGAGCGATCGTCCCGGACGCACCGGCGCTTTCCTAGCAACGGTCGTTGACGTAGCTCATAGTCCACCGTGACGAGCAGGCGTCACGCGTGACGCGTGCTCTGCCATCGGCGCCGGAAAGGATCTCGCGTTGGCGACGCTCGACACACCTTCGGATGCGCGCGCGGCGGAGCGCGTCCGACCCGTCCTTCGGCCGCGCGCTCGGCTCGCCGTTGCGACGTGGCCGCGGGGCGTCGTCGCAGCCGTGGGCGTGTACACGGTGTTCGGGGGGCTGGTCACGCTGATCGGCTGGGGCACCGACGTCGTCCGGTTGACCGACTGGCGGAACGACGGCATCTCGATGTTCCCGAATGCGGCGGCGTGCGCGATCCTGAGCGGGTTGACGCTGCTGCTGAACGGCTCGTCGCGGCCGCGATGGCGGGCGATCGCGCGCGCCATCCCGATCATCGTCGCCGTGGTCGGCGGTCTGACCTTGGTCGAGCACGTCACCGGGATCGATCTCGGGATCGACACCCTGCTGTTCGATCGGCCGTGGGGCCAGAGCGCAGCCGCCGCGCCGATGCGCATCGGACCGCCGGCCTCGATCTCGTACCTCATCATCGGAACGGCGCTGCTGCTCGCGAACTTCGGGCGGCGCGCGCGTGGGGCGAGCGCGGCGATGGGCGTCGTCGTGACGGCGATCGCGATGCTGTCGCTCATCGGCTACCTGTACGGCGCGCACCAGATGTTCACGATCCCGCGCCTGACGGGGATCGCGATGCAGACCGCGTCGATGATCCTCGCGCTCGGCATCGGCCTCGTGGCGAGCGTACCGGATCGCGAGCCGATGCGGACGATCCTGGAGCCGAGCGCCGCCGGGATGTTGGCGCGGCGGGCGCTGCCCGTCGTCGTCGTGCTCGCGCTGGTCCTCGGATGGGTGCGGGTCTCCATCCAGGGCCAGGGCCTGGTGGACACCGAGTTCGGCACCGCCCTGAGGACCCTCGTCGAGATCGTCCTGCTCACCGGACTGCTGTGGTGGGCGGTCGCGATGGTGCGCGCGCACGAGCACGCGCTGCGCGACAGCGAGGCCGAGGTGCACCGCCAGGCGAGCCAGCTCGACGACCTTCGTCGAGACCGCGGCGATCGGCCTGCACTGGGTGGGACCCGACGGCGTCATTCTGTGGGCGAACGACGCCGAGCTGAAGATTCTCGGCTACGCGCGCGAGGAATACGTCGGCCATCACATCGCCGAGTTCCATCCCGACCGCGACGTCATCGCCGACGTCCTCGCGCGCCTGCATCGCGGCGAGAAGCTCTTGGAGTATCCGGCGCGGATGAAGTGCAAGGACGGCTCGATCAAGCTCGTGTTGATCGACTCGAGCGTGCTGTGGGACGAGGGGCGCTTCGTCCACACCCACTGCTTCACGCGCGACGTCACCGAGCGCAAGAAGGCCGAGGAGACGCGGGCGCTGCTCGCGGCGATCATCGAGGCGTCGGACGACGCGATCATCAGCACGACGCTCGACGGCACGATCAGCAGCTGGAACGCCGGCGCCGAGCGGACGTTCGGCTACGCCGCCCCCGAGGCGGTCGGCAAGCCGATCGGCATCATCATCCCGCCCGAGCGACTCGACGAAGACCGAGAGATCCTCGAGCGGCTCCGGCGCGGCGCTCGCAGCGAGCACCACTACGAAACCGTCGGGCGCGCCAAGGACGGGCGCATCCTCGACATCTCGCTGACGATCTCGCCGGTGAACGACGCGTCGGGCCGCATCATCGGCGCCTCGAAGATCGCGCGCGACGTCACCGAACGGAAGCGTGCCGAGGCGGAGCGCGAGGAAAGCAACCGCCGCAAGGACGAGTTCATCGCGATCCTCGCCCACGAGCTCCGCAACCCGCTCGCGCCGGTTCGCAACGCCGCGCGCTACCTCAAGCTCACGGGATCGACGGATGCGGAGCCCCGACGCGCCGTCGAGATGATCGAGCGCCAGGTCGCGCAGATGTCCCGCCTGATCGACGACCTCCTCGACGTCTCCCGCATCTCCCGCGGCATGCTGGAGCTGCGTCGCGACCGCGTCGCGTGCGCCGACATCGTCGAGGCGGCGGTCGACGCCTGCCGCGACGAGCTCGAGGCGAAGGGCCAGACGCTGCGCCGGGTGATCCCGGCCGACCCCGTCGAGCTCGACGCCGACCGCGAGCGGCTCGTGCAAGTGCTCTGCAACCTGATCGGCAACGCCGCTAAGTACACGCCGCCGGGCGGAGAGATCGACCTGACGGTCGCCGTCGCGGCGAACGGGACGCTCGAGATCGCCGTCAAGGACAACGGCGTCGGCATCCCTGCCGAGAAGCTCACCGAGATCTTCGAGCTCTTCGTGCGCGTCGACCATTCGCTCGAGCGCCAGGGAGGTCTCGGCATCGGGCTGACGCTCGTGCGGCAGCTCGTCGAGCTTCACGGCGGCACGGTCGAGGCCAGAAGCAAGGGCCTCGGCCGCGGCAGCGAGTTCGTGCTGAGTCTCCCCATCGTCGCCGGCCGATCGGCGGCGGGCGCGCCGTTGTCGCAACCCCTGCCGGCGGCCGCACCGCTTCGCATCGTGCTCGCGGACGACAACCGCGACGCGGTCGAGAGCCTCGAGCTTCTGCTCCGCATCGCGGGCCACGACGTCCACACGGTCTTCGACGGGGCAGCCGCGATCGGCGCCGTCGAGACGCTCCGGCCGCACGTCGCATTGCTCGACATCGGCATGCCGAACGCGAACGGCTACGAGGTCGCCCGCCGCATCCGCGCGCACGCCTGGGGCGAGGACGTCTACCTGGTCGCGCTCACCGGCTGGGGGCAGGACGCCGACAAGCGCCGCGCCCGAGAAGCCGGCTTCGACGCGCACCTCGTGAAGCCGGTCCCGCCGGAGACGCTCGACGAGCTGCTCGCGACGATCGGCCGCTCGCCGGGCGTTTTCGACGCTGCGAGCAGGCGACGCGGGCCCTCACGATCGCCACAGGCGGTCGAGCGCTCATAGATACCCGTGAGCGTCCTGCCGTTCTCGTCGAGGCTGACGTTCTCGTGAATCGTCACCTTCGTGGCAGCGAATTGCCCGCCCGGGAGAACGATCTGCCTTCCCCGTGCCCGCCACGGTGCGCCGTGAGCGCGCCCGCCGGCGACGCGTGGCTTCAGGCGCTGATCACCGCGACGACGGCGGCAACGACGTCGTCCAGGAGCCTGTCGTCCAAGCGTCCACCCAGGGGACGCACGACGCCGCGCTCGTCCGGGAGGAAGTTGCGCTTCGGCACTTGAACGATCTGCTCACAAGCAGCCTCCGAGGTGTCCGGCAGGCCGCCGCTCCCCTTCTTGAGGCGAACGCGGAACGCCCCACCTTTCAGGCTCGTCGTCAACGGCACGCCGACGACCGTCGCCGAGCGCGGATCGACGTTGCGGGCGTCGCCGGTCATCACCACGACCGGTCTCGTCTCTTTCGGGTCGCGAAAGACACGCGCCACGCGGTAGACGAAGCCGCGCCGGATCACCGCGAACGCCCACGCCGCCCTGGGCGTCGTGACCGCTCGTCGCGCGCAAGCGTGTCGTGGGCGGCAGCAAACGCGTTCTCTGCCCAGGCGACCTCGTCCGCAGTCTCTTCGGAGTCGAGCTGGGCCGACAGCCGCTCCCATTCTCGGGCTCTGAAGGCGCGCAGCAGCTCCTCCTCGATGCATCGCGACCGCGAGCGGCCGCCCGCGTGGCGATCCACGAGGGCGAGCACCTCCGGGGCGAGACTGATCGCGATCTTCGCCTTCGCGCTCATACTATGGGGAGTACTAACATGCATACCAATGGTATGCAAGATCGATATCCTGGCGAGACGACAACCACGCGCCCGGGCGACGGCCATCGGCGGCGGACCTCGCGCGAGAGTACACACGCTTTCCGTGCCACCGGATCGGCGCATTTCCACACGCGCATGGAGCGACTCGTCGCCGATGCAGCGGGGGCTAGCGGCGGGCTAGCGGGCACGTAAGGCGAGAATGGGCCGTGTAGGACTCGAACCTACGACCCGCTGCTTAAAAGGCAGCTGCTCTACCTCCTGAGCTAACGGCCCGAAGGCGACGAGGATTGCGGATTCGGACGGACGAGGCAAACGTCGACGGCGATCGCAGCGGCGCCGCCGTGACGATCGACAACCGTCGCCGTTCGCACTCGGGGTCTCGGCCCACGACGCGTGCGGTCAGCGCGAGCTGTCGCTCTTCTTCGTATCGGTGCTCTTCGCCGTATCCCGGAAGAGCGAGAGGTACTGGCCGTAGCCTTCCGCCTCGAGACGGTCGACGGGGATGAAGCGCAGCGCGGCCGAGTTCATGCAGAAGCGCTGGCCCGTGGGGGCGGGACCGTCGTCGAAGACGTGGCCGAGGTGCGAGTCGGCATGCTTGGAGCGCACCTCGACGCGCTTCATGAAGAGCTTGCGGTCCTCGTGCTCGACGACGTTCGCGGGCTCGAGCGGGCGCGTGAAGCTCGGCCAGCCCGTGCCGGAATCGAACTTGTCCCTGGAGCTGAAGAGCGGCTCGCCCGAGACGACGTCGACGTAGATCCCGTCGGCGTGATTGTCCCAGTAGGCGTTGGCGAAGGGGCGCTCGGTGCCCGCCTGCTGGGTGACGGAGTACTGCTCCGGGGTCAGCGTCGTTCGGAGCTCCTCGTCGGTCGGCTTCGTCGCCATGGCGGTCCCTTGCCACTTTCTCGGCTTCGCAACCTCCGAAGCCGGTGCTGCGCGTCCATCCGCACGCTCGGCCGACGCGGGAGGCTGCGCGTGCGCACCCCGGTCGTCGCTGCCGAGCGAGCAGCCCGTCAGCGCCGCGAGCAGAACGGTCGTTGCGATCATCGTCCTCGTGGGATCGGCGGTCATCTCCGTCATCATCGCCTGCTGCGGCAGGCCGTCAAGCGGGCCTGGCCCGAGCCAAGCGGCACCTGTCCCGGGTCGGGCGCCACGCGAGCAGCACCCGCGCCGCGTCGGCCCCGTGCGATTTCTCCTCGACCGCTTGGATGCCGCTGCCGCCGAACGGTCACGCGCGGGCGTAGATCGGGATCACGGCGCCGCTGGTCGCGGCGGCGGCGTCACTCGCGAGGAAGAGGATCGTCGCCGCGATCTGCTCGGGCTTCACCCACGCCGACGGATCGACGTCGGGCATCGCGGCGCGGTTCGCGGGCGTGTCGATCGTGCTCGGCGCGATCGCGTTCACCGTGATGCCGGCGTCGCCGAGCTCGTCGGCGAGCGCGCGCGTGAGGGCGACGACGCCGGCCTTCGCGATCGCGTACGCGCTGATCTGGGCGCCGCCGACGAGCGCGGGCCGGGCCGCGACGTTGACGATGCGCCCCGACTTCTGCCGCAGCATCACGGGAACGACGGCGCGGGCGCAATTGAAGGCGGTCTTGACGTTCATCGCGAAGAGACTGTCGAGCTCGGCCTCCGGCGTCTCGACGAGCGGCACGCCGCCCCAGAAGCCGCCGGCGAGGTTGAGCAGCACGTCGATCCGCGCGTGCGCCGCGACGACGCGCGTGACGGCGGCGGCGACCTCGTCGCCGCGCGTGAGGTCGACCTTCACGAGCTCGTAGGCGCCGCTGGGAACGGCGGCGCGAAACCTCGCGGCCTCCTCGTCGAGGATGTACGTCACGACCACGCGCGCGCCGGCGTCGAGCAGCTCGCGGCAGACGACGGTGCCGAGGGCGCCGGTGCCGCCGGTCACGAGCGCGATCTTGCCGTCGAGAGCGCCCACGGTTGGTGTGAGTACCGACCCCGGATACGGTCGTCAATCGGACAGGTCGTCGAGACGCGGACGTTATGACGGGGAAGCGAGCGCACCCCGCAGACGAGCTATCCTTGGCAGCGGCGATTGCCGACGTCGACGCGTAAGCGAGCGCTTCACCGTCGCGGGACGCCACCGCGGTGGCGGTCGCGGCGCGCCAGCGCGGCGTGGAGCGTCTTCACTTCGCGCTCGAGCTCGTCGATCTCCCGTTGCTGCGTTTGCAGCGCGGCGACCGCCATGCTCGTGTAACCGTAGAGGTCGACGTTCGTGCCGTTCGCAGCGACCGCCGGACTCGGTGCGACGTCATCGATGATGAAGCCGAGGTGCGTCGCCGGATCCGCGCCGGGGAGATCGTACTGGTATGACGCCAACCGGAAGCTCAGCAGATCGGCGCGTAGCCGGTCGAGGTCGCGGGCACCGAGATACTGCACGTTCTTCTTGTACGCGCGTCGCGAGATCGGGCACATCCCACCATTGGTCGGGTCGCTGGTCGCGCACTCGAGGAGCCGGTTGCAGTCGTCACTCGGATCGCACTTCTCGCCGAGGCAGGAGCACGGCGCACCAGCGGTCTCGGTCATGCACGGCGGCACGCCGTCGTGCGGCGTGTGCCCTCTACAGACCGGATCGCCGCAGGTGTAGAAGAAGGAGCCGTCGCCGCAGGTCGCGCAACCATCGCAACCCGTCGCAATGCACTGACATGCAGGCGCGCCCGTCAGGCTGAGACAAGTGTGTCCGAGCGGACAGATCCCGTCGCATGCCGGGAACGTGTCGCCGCAGGCGGTCGACGCCGCCTGGCAGGCGCAGCCGTCGGCGGTCGCCGTGCAGTGCTCACCGTCGTGGGGACACGTGCCGCCGCAGGTACCGTCGCCGGTCTTTCCACACGGCGTCTCGCACATCGCCGCCGGACCGGGACAGCACCCGCTGCCGCTCGGTCCGACGCACACGCAATCGTGTCGGCAACGACCGCTCTCGCACCGGTCGATGCTGCATCCATTCCCATCATCGCAATCGGCATCGCTCCGGCATTCGACGACCGGGCAATGCGCCGTACAGAACTGATTGGGAACACCGCACGGATGATCCGCGGAGCACGCGCTCCCGGTGCAACGGTTCTCGATCGTATCGAAGCACCCGCTCGCCGGTGTCGAGCACGCGGACGTGCAGAACTCGTTCGCGGCGTGGCAATCCTCGTTGGCGGAGCAGGTCGCGCCGGTGCAGCGATTCTCGCTCGGATCGAAGCAGCCGCCGGGTGGCGGCGGAGGCGAACAGCGCGAATCGCAGCGCGCGCCCGTTGTCGGGCACGGACGATCTGACGAGCACTCGACGGCGGTGCACGCGCCGGTCGAGGGACCGACGCAATGGCCCTTCGCGCACGCGCCGTCGCGCGCTTTACAGACACCCTGCGCGCGACGCTCGCAATCGTTCGCGTACGTCACGCCGTCGCACCCGCAGACGGGCATCACCGCGTCGGGGCAGACGTCGGGTCGCGTGACGCACACACCGGCCGCGCCGCACGAGCGGGTGCGGCATTCGCAGAATTGGCCGGCGGCGCAATCGGCGTCCGTCGTGCAGGGACGGCACGCGGCTGCCGCATCGTCGCCGGCGGGACAAACACTCCGGCTGTCGCGGACGATGCGGCCGACGCACGACTTCGCGAGCGCGCCGGACTTCACGGCGCGCTTCGCGACGGCGCGTACGCACGCCGCCCGGCGGGCCGCCGTCGCGCCGCAGCAGTCGCAGATCTTCGCCGCCTGCGCCTCGGTCGCGTTCACGTCGTCGGCGTCGCGCGCCGCGGTACCGCACCGCGCTGCGGCGCTCGGCCTGGCCGTCGCGAAGACCACCACGAGTGCGAGCGAGAGAACGAGAAGAGTGCGAGGCCCGAAGACGTGAGTCGTCATCGACGTGCCCTCCGCAGGCATTCTTCGCCGGGAGCGGCGACGAGATCAATCCCAGAGACGGGTGAGCAGGAGCTGGTAGACGGACAGTGCCGACGGGTGAGCCGGCGACGAGAGTCCTCCAAGCTCGCGACCGCCGAACTCGCAGCGGGTCGCCGCTCCGGCGTTCGGCGTCGGGCTGCCGCCGCCGCGTGCGACCGCACCAAAGAAAAACGCCCCGGATCGCTCCGGGGCGTCTCACCTCTTCGCCGCTCTCACGCAGAGCCGTCGCGCGGGGGGCGCGTGCTCACGAGGATGGCGTCGCTACGGCACCGTCGTGGGGGGTGGGACTCAGTGCACCGCGGCGAGGGACGGCGCGGTGTACTTCTTGAGCAGGCGTTCGACCTTTTCGCGGACTATCTCCGGGTCGACGACCGGCTTCGCGAGATAGTCGTCGCAGCCGATCGCGAGCGCTTTCTGCTCGTCGCCTGCCATGGCTTGCGCGGTGAGGGCGATGATCGCGACGCGGCGGCCGCCTTCGGTGACGCGAATCCGCTTGGTCGCCTCCCAGCCGTCCATCACCGGCATCTTGAGGTCCATGAAGATGAGATCGGGGGCGTGCTTCTCCGTCATCTCGATCGCCTCGAGCCCGTTCTGCGCCTCGATGATCTCGAAGTCGCCGATCTTGCGGAGGCGGTAGACGAGGATGCGACGGTTGTCTTCGTTGTCCTCTACGACCAGAATCTTTTTCCGCTCCATGGTTGTCGCCTTTCGTCGATCTACGCCGCCGACCGTGGGCGACGCGCTTCAGCGCTGCTCATCCACCCGACGCGACTGCCGTCGGCGCTCGTCGATCTCGTGTGTTCCCGAGCGGGCGTGGAGATGCATCCCGTGCCGTACGCGATCTCGGGTTCGCGCGTGTGAAGGTCGGAATACGCGAAGATGAAGTCGAGCGGCCCTCTCATAGCAAACGCCGCCGCGACGGGACAGCTCGCAATCGAAACTTTCTCCATCGCGAGCCGCGCAACGCGACCGGTCGTCGCTGCGCGTGCGACGATCACACGCGCGTGTGAAAACACGTCGCGTGACGAGAGCTGCGTGGTGTGATCCGTGCTCGCGATCATCAGGTGCTCCGGAGGTCGGAGTCAGCAAGAGCTATGCCGCTAGCCGTGAGGGTGAGTACAGGCTATAGACCGCCGACGCCGCTCCCGTCAAAGCCGCGAGAATCCAGCGCGCGCGACGGTTCTCGGGGTCCGCGGCGGCCATCCGGCACGTCAGGCAGCGCGCGAAAAAAGTGACGCAGTGACGCAATCGGCCCATCTTCGAACGCGCTTCGCACCGAGCCCGACCGGCTATCTCCACATCGGCGGCGCGCGCACGGCGCTCTTCAACTTCCTCTTCGCGCGCCATCACGGCGGCACCTTCGTGCTGCGCATCGAGGACACCGATCGCGAGCGCTCGACCGACGCGTCGATCGACGCGATCTTGACGAGCCTGCGCTGGCTCGAGATCGACTGGGACGAGGGCCCGTTCTTCCAGAGCAAGCGTACGGCCGCGTACGTCGCCGCGGTGGAGCGGCTGCTGCGCGAGGGCAAGGCGTACCCCTGCTACTGCTCGAGCGCGCTCCTCGACGAGAAGCGCAAGGCCGCGCTCGCCGCGGGTCGCAAGCCCGCCTACGACGGCACCTGTCGCGACCTGGCGCCGCGCGCCGGCGACCAGCCGCACGTCGTGCGCTTTCGCGGACCCAAGGAAGGCGAGACCGTGATCGACGATCTCGTGAAGGGCCGCGTCGTCTTCCAGAACGACGAGCTCGACGACCTGATCCTGCTCCGCACCGACGGCTCGCCGACCTACAACTTCTGCGTCGTCGTCGACGACGTCGAGATGCGGATCTCGCACGTGATCCGCGGCGACGATCACCTCGCCAACACGCCGAGGCAGATCCTCCTGTACCAGGCGCTCGGCGCCCCCCTGCCCGCCTTCGGCCACGTGCCGCTGATCCTCGGTCCGGACAAGACCCGGCTCAGCAAGCGCCACGGCGCGATGGCGGTGACCGCGTACCGCGACATGGGCTTCCTCCCGGACGCCGTCGTCAACTACCTCGTCCGCCTCGGCTGGTCGCACGGCGACCAGGAGATCTTCAGCCGCGCCGAGCTCGTCGAGAAGTTCACGATCGACGGCGTCGGCAAGTCGGCCGGCGTCTTCGACGTCGAGAAGATGCTCTGGCTGAACGGCCATTACCTGCGACAGCTCTCGCCGGCGGAGCTCGCGCGCGCCGTCGCGGCCGTTCGTCGAGGAGCGACGCCTGCCGATTCCCGGCGACGACACCTGGCTCGCGAAGGCCGTCGCGACGGTGCAGGAGCGCGCCAAGACGCTGGTCGACGTCGTCGACGTCGCGCACTTCTACTTCGTCGACGCGATCGCGATCGATCCGGCCGCCGCGGCGAAATTCCTGAAGCCGCCGATCAGCGCCCGTGATGCAGGATCTGCGCGGCGCGCTCGAGCGGCTCGAGCCGTGGAGCGTCGAGACGCTCGACGCGACGTTCCACGCCGTCATCGAGCGCCACGGCCTCGCGCTCGGCAAGCTCGCGCAGCCGGTGCGCGTCGCGGTGACGGGCACGTCGGCGAGCCCCGGCATCTTCGAGGTCCTCGACGTCCTCGGCCGCGAGCGCACGATCGAGCGGCTCGACGCGGCACTGGCGTCGATCGCCTGATCAGCGCGACGCTTTCTTCCCTGCTTCCGCCTGCTCGATCTTCGCCCAGCTGTCGCGCAGCGAGACCGTACGATTGAAGACGAGCGCGCCCGGCCGCGAGTCGGCATCCACGCAGAAGTACCCCTGGCGCTCGAACTGCCAGCGGCTGGCGATCGGCGCGCCGGCGAGACTCGGCTCGACCTTGGCGTCGGTGACGCGCTCCAGCGACGCCGGGTTGAGCAACGTCGTGAAGTCGGCGCCGCTCTCCGGGTCCTCGACGGTGAAGAGCCGGTCGTAGAGCCGCACCTCGGCCTCGACCGCGTGCTGCGCCGACACCCAGTGCAGCGTCGCCTTCACCTTGCGCGACGCCGCCGGCGAGCCGCTCTTGGTCTCGGGGTCGTAGGTGCAGCGGAGCTCGACGACCGCGCCGCGCGCGTCCTTCACCACGTCGACGCACGTCACGATGTACGCGTACCGCAGGCGCACCTCGCGGCCCGGCGCCAGGCGGAAGAACTTCGGCGGCGGCTCCTCGCGGAAGTCGTCCTGCTCGATGTAGAGGACGCGCGAGAACGGCAGCAGGCGCGTGCCGGCGCTCGCGTCCTCGGGGTTGTTCACCGCCTCGAGCTCCTCGACACGATCCTCGGGGTAGTTCTCGATGACGACGCGGAGCGGGCGCAGGACCGCCATCACGCGCGGCGCGCGCTTGTTGAGGTCCTCGCGGATCGCGTGCTCGAGCATCCCGACGTCGACCGTGCTCGCGCGCCGCGCGACGCCGACGCTCTCGCAGAAGTCGCGGATCGATTCCGGCGTGTAGCCGCGGCGGCGGAGCCCCGAGATCGTCGGCATCCGCGGATCGTCCCAGCCGGAGACCTTCCCCTCCTGCACCAGACGCAGGAGCTTCCGCTTGCTCATCACGGTGTAGTTGAGGTTCAGGCGCGCGAACTCGTACTGCCGCGGGTGGCAGGGGACGCTGACGTTGTCGAGCACCCAGTCGTAGAGCGGCCGGTTGTTCTCGAACTCGAGCGTGCAGATCGAGTGCGTGATCCCCTCGAGCGCGTCCGAGATGCAGTGGGTGAAGTCGTAGAGCGGATAGATGCACCACGTGTCGCCGGTCCGCTCGTGCGGCACGTGGCGGATGCGGTAGAGCGCCGGGTCGCGCATCACCATGTTCGGCGACGCCATGTCGATCTTGGCGCGCAGGACGTGCGCGCCGTCGGGGAACTCGCCGGCGCGCATGCGGGTGAAGAGGTCGAGGTTCTCCTCGACCGCGCGCGTGCGGTAGGGACTGTCGCGGCCCGGCTCCGTCAGCGTGCCGCGGTGCTCGCGGATCTCGTCGGCGGAGAGACTGTCGACGTAGGCGTGGCCCTTGCGAATCAGCTCGACCGCGAAGTCGTACAGCTGGTCGAAGTAGTCGGAGGCGTGGAAGAGGCGGTCCTCCCAGTCGAAGCCGAGCCAGCGCACGTCGGTCTGGATCGCCTCGACGTACTCGACGTCCTCCTTCGTCGGGTTGGTGTCGTCGAAGCGGAGGTTGCAGGTGCCGCCGTACTCCGCCGCCAGGCCGAAGTTGAGACAGATGCTCTTCGCGTGGCCGATGTGGAGGTAGCCGTTCGGCTCGGGCGGGAAGCGCGTCGCGACCCGCGTGTGCTTCCCGGTGCGGAGATCGTCCTCGATGATCGTCCGCAGGAAGTTCGACGGCGCGGCCTGCGCCGTCGCGCCGGCGGTCGTCGGCGGGACCTTCGCCATCGTCGTTCGTCGCTCCTCGTGTCGGGTTGGTTGCGGCCGTGCTCTCCGTCGCGCCGCCGTCGGCGCATCGTATACGAAGAGGTGCCGCCGGCAAGGCGCGTCGTGCCGCGCATGGCTGCGTTCTCGCCACACGCACGCCGCGTGCGTTTCTTGACCGCCCGGAAGGCCTTCCTTATAGATACGAGGTTCCCGCGGTGAGGAGTCGGCTAATTGGTAAGCCACCTGACTCTGGATCAGGCGATTGCAGGTTCGAGTCCTGCCTCCTCAGCTTCCCAAGGCGGCGACGGCGGGGCGCTCACCTGAGCCGCCCCGCCCAGCCGGCGCACAACCCAACGGTCCCATCGTCTAGCGGTTAGGACGGCGGCCTCTCACGTCGCAAACGGGGGTTCGATTCCCCCTGGGACCACTCTGTATTCCGAATACCGGCCGATAGCGCGGCGCAGTTCGTGGATCCTGCGGGCGACTACAAGTTGTGCGTGTGGGACGAGGAGCACCTCGTCGTCGCCGCCGACATTCCCCCCAGCGCCGAATGCGACGGGAATTCCTGCTGGAGTGCGAGCGATCCGCGCTACCGCGACGAGTTCGGCACCAACGGCGACATCCATCTTCTCGACTTCAGCCGCAGCAACAGCGACGAGACCAGGCTGCACGCACTGACGATGGTCGTGGGAGGCATTATCCTTCAACGGTGGAGCAATCGTGCAGTTGTTCCGTACCGATACCGGGGCATGTCTGGAGAGCTTCGTTCCGGCGGACGCCTTCACGATGGGATGACAAGTTCGCCTTTGCGGCCAGGTTCACCGCTCCGTCGGATTCCGCCTCGGCGGTGGCGACGACGCCGCGAACTAGCCGCGGGCCTGCAGCTTCCGGTACGCGGAACCATCACTAGACCGACGTTCATCTCGTTTACGACCATGCTCTTAGGTTAGGATCCGCCGGCGGGTCGCGACGGCCTGATGCCGTATTTCTTGAGCTTGCGAACGACTGCGGATTGCGTGAGGCCCGTATGGCGCGCGATCTCGTAGGTCGAGCGACAAGCCCGGGCAAAGTGATGCAGCATCTGGCGCTCGAGCTTCTCGATTCGGGCCCGGTAGTCGACCACCTCGGCGAGTGATTCCTCGACCAGCGCGTCGCGCGCCGCCACCGCTCCTGGACCCGACGCCAATGCCTGGATCGCCGGTGGTAAGTGCTCGATGCAGATTTCGTCCGCTCGGGTCGTCATCACCAGGCGCTCGACCAGATTCCTCAGCTCCCGCACATTGCCCGGGAAATCGTATCTGCCGAGCGCAGCCACGACCTCGAGCGACAGTACCTTTCGGCGTCCGAGCTTGCGGTTGACATCGTCGAGAAAGGCGTAGAGCAGCGCCTTCTTGTCCTCGGGCCGGTCGCGCAGCGGCGGAACGTGCAGCGGGAGCACTTCGATGCGATAGAGGAGGTCCTCGCGAAAGCGTCCCGCCGCGACCAGCTCGTGGAGACCGCGGTTGGTCGCGCAGACGACTCGTACGTCCAGCCGCCGCGAGGTCGCCCCGCCGAGCGGGCGGATCTCCTTGTCGTCTAACACCTTCAAGAGCTTCGCTTGCGACGCGAGCGGCAGCTCGCCGATCTCGTCGAGGAAGATCGTCCCACAGTTCGCGAGCTCGAACTGACCCTTCTTGCCCGTGCGCAGGGAGCCGGTGAAGGCACCGGCTTCGTGCCCGAACAGCTCCGCTTCAACCAGGGCCTCAGGCAGCGCCCCGCAGTTCACTTCTACGAAGGGTTTCCCGCTGCGGGGAGAGAGACGATGCAGGAGCCGCGCTAGAAGTCCCTTGCCGGTCCCCGTTTCCCCTTCGAGCAACACCGTGGAGTCGAAGACCGCGATCTCCGCGACCGTCGTCAGCAGGTCGTCCATCGCGGGACTCGCGAGTACCAAGTCGGCGAGCTCTGCCGTCCCCAGTCGCGATTGCAGCCAACTGCGTCGTGTCTTCACGAGATCGGCGAGCTTCGCGGAGCCCCGCTCGCGCTCCAGTTCCAGCTTGAGCGAATTCAACTGCGTGATGTTGCGCATGTCGAGGATGACGTTCTGTACCGACCCGTCACCGGCGAGGTGCGGGCTCGCGGTGATCAGCACCAACTCCCCATGCCCTGCGTTGACGAGCGTCGACGCCGGTCGTTTGTCCCGCAGCGCCTGGAGGGTCGCCGACTGCTTCGGCACTCCGGGTAGCTGCTGCATCTCCTCGACATGCTGCCCGATCCATCGATCACGCGCGATCGCGGTCATCCGTTCGAAGGCGGCGTTGACCTCGAGGAAGACGCCATCGCCGTCGAGAATCGCGACGCCATCATACGAGGCGGCCAACACGGCGTCGGCGAGCGCCTGGCGCTGCTGGGCTTCGCGGAGAACCTGAGTGCGCCGCTCGAGATCGACGTCGCTCATGTGGAGCGCAGCCGCTTCGCTGGGACGCATGCCCGTGAAGAAGAGCGTGTGGACGAGCGCAAACCAGAGCGGCTTCGCGTCACGGTAGAGCGTCCTGAAGTGACCGCGGGTGGCGTCTGTCGTGCTGTAGGCTTCCGCGCAGGATGCACCCAGGACGCGACACGCATCTCAGGCGCGTTGGCGCCGCGGAGCACGCACGTCGGAACCGCGTTCAGCCGACCGTCGCGACGGCGGTAGTCGGGAACACTCGAGGTCGTGCTACAACTGTCCTCGGAGGACGCCCCATGGATGCGCACCGACAGCTGACCGCGATCATCGAACGCGAGGGGGACGGCTACTTCGCCCTCTGCCCGGAATTGGACATCGCCAGCCAAGGGGACTCGGTAGAGGGCGCCCGCGCGAATCTTGCCGAGGCTGTGGCGCTGTTCTTCGAAACCGCCGACGCGTCCGAGGTCGAGCGGCGGCTGCACACCGAGGTGTACGTGACCCGGCTCGACGTCGCGCTTGGGTAAGCTTCCCGTCTTGTCCGGTCGGGACGTGTGCGCGATTCTCGCCGCCCACGGCTTCGTGGAAGTACGCCGCAAAGGCAGCCACGTCGTCATGCAGCGGCGCGCCGAGGGCACGACGACGACGGTCCCCGTTCCCGACCATCGCGAGCTCCGCGCCGGGACGTTGCTGTCGATCATCCGACAGTCCGGGCTCGAGCGAGGCGTGTTCGAGACCGGGTAGAGACCGCGCCGTCACACGCCCCGCAGCGGTCCCGCAGACGGACCAGGATGCCGTGCACGTGCGCGAGCGCCTCGAGCGTCTTCTTCAGCGCCGCCAGTGCTTTCAGCGTTATCGAGCGGACCACTTCGGAACCGAGACCCGAGCTCTCCGGTGTCCCTGTACGGGCGTACTCCGCAGAGCTCAGTTCCCGAAATGGGATCGTCAGTTCCGTCTCGTTCGTGTCCACCACGAACACCGCGAGGAGCTTGGCCGGCTTCGTCTCGCTGGCATTGGCGCTGACGGCGGAGGATGCGTTTCATGGAGCCCCCTCCTTCGATTGGCGGATGCAGGATCAGGCTCTTGCCTGTGAGCGCCGGAGCCATTCGTCGAAACCGATGCGGCCGAGGCGCGCTTCGCCCAACGGCACGAGCGAGCGCTCCTCGACCCGGCCGCCGAAGTAGCGTGCCTCGGGGTCCATCACGACCTGACGCGGGTCGCCGATCGCCTTCAGATACCGGGCGACGATTTCGTTGAACGGTGCTCGTTCCGGGCCGGCGATCTCGACGATGCCGTTTCGCGGCGCTGCGAGCGCCACATCGGCGACGACGGCAGCAACGTCGTCCGCCGCGATGGGCTGGAACAGGCCGGGCGAAAGCCTGACCATGTTTCCATCCGCACTCGAAGCGGCGATGCCGCCGAGGAATTCCAGGAACTGCGTCGAGCGGATGATGGTGTAGGGGACGCCGGACGCCTCGATCAGTTTCTCTTGGGCGACCTTGGCGCGGAAGTAGCCGTTGTCGGGCGTCCGGTCGGTTCCGACGATGGATAGCGCGACATGGTGCTGGACGCCGGCTGCGGCCTCCGCCGGAAGAAGGTGGCGGCCCGAGGTCCCGAAGAATTCCAGCACCGCCCTGTCTTCAAATGAGGGCGAATTGGCGAGGTCGATCACCACCCGCGTGCCGGCCATGGCCTCTTTGAGGCCCTCGCCGGTGATGGTGTTGACGCCGGTGTTGGGCGAAGCCGCGATGACATCATGGCCCTTGGCCTTGAGCTTCCCGACGACCTTCGAGCCGATCAGACCAGTTCCGCCAATGACTACGATCTTCATGTCTCGTCCTTTCGTTGGTTTACGTGGATGCCGCCGGGATCAACCCGAACAAGGGACCTTTCACCAGTTGCGCCTGCCGAAGGCTAGCTCCCGAGGAAGGCCAGCAGGTCGGCGTCGACCTGATCCTGATGCGTGGCAGTGAGGCGGTGCGGCGCGCCCGGTGGTCGACACACCCTCACGACCGAACGTGTCCGAAGGTCGCCGTTCGTCGCGGCTTGGCTTCGTCGTCCCGATGGCGACACACCGGAGCGCGAAGCGCGCGAGGTCGGCCTCGTTCAGAAGATTCGCCGACGCAGCGCACGCACGCGCGTGCAGAAAGCCGCGGCAGAATTGACTGCGCTACCGGCGTCGATCATACTCATACAATGAGTAAGCGCCTCCAGGTCATCATGGACGAAAGCGAGCTTGCCGAGATTCAGCGGGCAGCGCGACGCCAGCGTGTGACGACGGCCGAGTGGGTGCGGCAGGCGCTGCGTGCGGCGCGCCGGGCCGTTCCGGGAGCGAGCGCCAAGAAGAAGCTGGACGTAGTTCGCGCGGCGAATCACCATGCGTTCCCGACCGGCGACGTCGATCAGATGCTGCGCGAAATCGAGCAGGGATACTCCAGCGGCGACGCTCGATGATTTTCGTCGACTCGAACGTCCCCATGTACCTCGTGGGAGCGGAACACCCGCACAAGGCGGACGCGCGGCGGCTCCTCGAGGCGGCGATCGCGGCCGGCGAACGGCTCGTCACGGACGCCGAAGTCTTGCAGGAGATCGTCCATCGGTACGTCGCGATCGATCGACGGGACGCGATCCAACCGGCATTCGATGCCGTGCTCGGCGTCGTCGACGAGGTCTTCCCCGTCACACGCGCCGACGTCGAGCGGGCGAAGACGATCGTGCTCGGCAAACGCCGACTGTCGTCGCGCGACGCGCTGCACGCGGCGATCATGGAGCATCAGCGTGTCGAGCGCATCATGAGCTTCGATCACGGCTTCGACGCGCTGCCGGGCGTGACGCGGCTGGGCGGTTGACGGCACCACGATCGGCGGTAGCCGCCTATCAATGCGCCGCGCCGGCGGAGCGCTGTCGTCGCTTCACGGTCGAACCGCCGCCCGCCGAGTGGAGCGGGGTGTGGGCCGCGGCCGAAAAATAGCGTCGAATCGCATCGGATTTCGCGCTTTTCGTTGCTCGCGCGTCGAGGTCGGGGGTATGCGTCGTCATCCCCACCGCGGAGGTTTGTCGTGACATTGTGGAAAATCGCCGCCGCCGCCGTCGCCCTGCTCGCACCAGCCGTCACGCTGCACGCCGCCGACGGCGACCTCGACACCAGCTTCGGCGGCACCGGCGTGGTGCTCGTCCCGTATTCGCACACCTACGATACAGCGGGTGGGGTCGCGATACAGAGCGACGGCAAGATCGTCACGGCCGGGTCGACGTTCGATACCCTCGGATCACCGTCGACCTGAAACTGGAAACCAGCCGCCACGGACCGACGGGGTCACGACCACCGACTTCTTCGGCCGGCGCGACGACGTGGCGAGCGCCGTCATCCGGAACGACGACGCGGTGGTGGCGGTCGGGCTCACCTCGACGCCGAGCACCGGTCGCGACTTCGCGCTGGTGCGCTACCTCGCCGGCGGTGCGCCCGATCCCGCGTTCGGCACCGGCGGCAAGGTGAGCACGACGCTGGTGAGCCACGTCGCCCTCTTCAGCGACCTCGTGGTGCAGCCGGGCGGGTACGGTCTCGCGGGGAAAGCGAACCGGCGCTCGTCGATCGGCAATGTCGGTGAGGTCAACGGCGCGTGAGGAGCATGCGCTCCGCGCTCTGCGAGGCACGCGTCCACTTCCCCGTGTTCACGAGAAATGATCCGAGCCTTCCGCCCCGGAAGACGATCGCGAGCCGAACGTCATAGCGATCGAGATATGCCAGCAGTGCCGCGCCAGAGTCGTGGGTCTTCTCATACTCGAGGTACCGCTGCTCGCCGAGCATATCGATGCGCGCATCTACGACGGGGCGCACCAATGGGTAGAGCGCGTACATGACATAGGAACCTTCGGTCAAAGCCTCTGTGTAGACAGTTCCTCGAAGATGGTGTTCGCGGATGTACGCCACTTCGGCGACCGGCCGGCGACCGGCGTACCCCCAACCCAGCTCGGCTCGTCGTTGCGGGCCGTACGGGTAGCCGTAGGCGATCGTCGCGGCGATGATTGCCGCGAGCGCCGTGCATTCAAAGAGAGACCGCGTCGGCGAGTCGCGCCAACGTCGACCCGAATCGCCCATCGCCTGCGCGGTTAGAGCATCGCCATTGCGCACGACGATCGGAAAGCCGGCGATGGCCACGAACGGAATGAAACGATTGGCAGTGAGGGCAAGCCACGACATCATCGCGGCGACGCACAGATCCAAGAATGGTCTATGACGCAGCCGCAGAAGCAGAGTCGTCCACAGAAGGACGAGTTGCAGCGCGAACCCCAGCATCAGGTACGGAAAGTTCGCGCGGAAGTACGAAGTTGCCGAGAAAGGGGGCTGCCACTCGGTGATCCGCGTTCGCATCGCTGCGAACTCGGAGCCCTGCGACATCTTGATCGTATGGGTGAGAAGCTCGACTCCGTACGGGTTGACGAGCGGCGCCAGCGAGCAGCCGATGGCGACGACGAAAACCTCGCCTACCTGCCTCCACGAATAGGTGCGTTCCTCCCCCTGAAACCGCGGAAATCTTGCGCAGCACGCCGCGTAGACGACGGCGGCCCAGATCACGACGACGCCCATCAGGAACGCCCCGTGGAAGTTGGCCCAGAGCACCTCGACGGGCGCAAGCCAGACGATGTCACGCAGACGGCGGGTCCTCCGCCACCGCTCCACCGCCGCCAGGAATGCGGCAAGCAGAAGGAACGTGAGGCATTCGGGACGAGGTCCGATGCGAAAGCAGGTGAGATACATGCAGAGAACCAAGAGGGGAACGAGCAAGACCGAACGCCGCGATTCGCGGCTGAGCGCGACGAACAAGAGCGCGGCAACACCGAGCGCGACCGCCTCGGACAGCAAGGTCGGCCCGAATGCTCCGAAGGCCCGCACGAGCACGGCGATCAGGACGGCACCCAACCATTCGTGCGCTACGAACGGCCGTCCCCGACCAGCCGCCGAGTAGTCGTCGACCCGGGGGATCTGACCGGTGTGCAGGATGTCCTCTCCCGTGCGCAGGTGGATCCAGAAGTCATTGGCGACAACGGGCCGAAAGTTGAGGACCAGCAGCCAGGCCACGAACAGAACCGCCGTGACACCAAAGATCCATTGCCGCGACGACACTGCAGGTGCCGGCGACGCGTTGGGCAACGGCGCGGCGGCCTCGCTGATGCGACGCTCAGGCGCGCCGGTGTGCGCAGTCTTTTCTTCGCTCGCCATCTACCAGAATCGTACGACTCGAGAACCGTCCGGCGTTCCGGTGCAACGCCGGTCTAGTTCCATCGGGGCCGCAGAGTAAACTGGCGCAGAGCGCGGCGCGCGACCACCACCCGAAGGCGGTGTCGGTAGCCGACACGTCCATGCCCCGGCTACCGCGACGGCTTCGTCCAACGCGCTCCGCGTCTCCAGGTCGTCCACGCGAACGCCGACCACACCGCCAGCGACGTCGCCGACGAGCCCGTCACCAAGCTCGCCCTCGGCGCGCCGCACGACAAGTCGTTCCCGCTCTACCTGCCGCCGGCGGTGCGCGCGAAGCTCTACGGCGACTGGGCGTGCTGGGACCAGTTCGACGTCGCGGGCTGTCTCACGACCAACCTGCCGCAGTCGTCGCAGCTCGGCACCGCCGACGACTGCGCCATGACTGCGATCGTCGTGCTGCGCGACCAGCCGCCGGAGGACGCCGAGATCGAGCCGCCGCCGGCGAACCTCCAGTCGGCGTCGCTCCTGGCCCGCATCGGCACGCCCGCGTGCAGCGACACGCTCTTCGAGCAGTACGCCGAGAAGATGGCGAAGTACTACGAGCTCTCGAACACGGTGCACATCACCGACTACTACACCTACGACTTCCTCAAGTGGGTGTGGCGAACGGTGACGCCGGGGAGCAAGGGCAACGGGCTCCAGCACATCACCAACGCCGCCCGCCAGGAGGCCTACTTCGGCTCCGTCAAGGCGTTCATCGAGAACTGCGAGGCGCGCAGCGGCTACCGCTGCTGGGAGCTCTGGTGGTACCAGCGCAGCCCGTGGGACATCGACATCCGGTCGTATCAGAACGAGTTCATGCCCTACTTCTGGAACCCCTACGGGCGCAGCGGTGCCGAGAACTACCTCAAGTTCAAGAACGACCCGCAGGGCTTCACGCAGGCCTTCTTCAACTACGAGTGCGCCGGGATCGCCACCGGCTCGGTGTGCTCGCAGATCGACTACGACCTCGCGCGCGTTCCCGAGCTCGCGACCAACATCCGCAACGTGCTCGTGAACAAGCAGTTCAGCTCGCCGCTCGCGGCGAAGATCAGCCCGTTCGGCGTCGACCGGTGCCTGAACCGCGGCTATCCGCCGCTCCAGCGCGTCAGCATCGACGCCGACGGCAAGCCGACGGCCGCCTCCGAGGACGGCGCGTTCTTCACGCAGTACCTGAACCAGATGTGCGAGAAGGGGAAGTACAAGGCCGATGCCGACGCGATCTGGAACCAGATCGTCAACAGCTGCACCTACGCCGCGGCGCCGTTCGCCTCGGCGACGGCACGTGGTTCGCCGACATCCGGGATCACGAGGACCTCGACGTGGTCTCGAACGGGCGGGTGCCGCTCCGCAGCCGCTCGTCGACCACTTTCACCGCGGCGGCGCCGGACGCGCACGCCTTCGACGGCGACGCGCGCGCGCTCGGCGACTTCACCTGGGGCCGCCCGACCGACGCCGAGCTCGAGGCGGCGCACGAGGCGCTGCGCGGCAGCGCGCTGGCGGGGCTGTCGGCGCCGGAAGCGGTCGAGCGGTTCCTCGCCGCGCGTGACGGCGGGGCGCCGGGCGCCTGGCACGACTCGCAGCGCCTGCTGCGTGACTGGATGCGCGGCAATCCCGACGGCGTCCGCGCGCTCGCCCGCGACCTCGCCGAGGGCCGGCACTCGCGCCAGGACCAGGCCGACTTCGTCCTCGCCATGGCGCAGAGCGGATCGACGGTCGCGCGCCGCGAGCTCGAAGGGCTCGCGGCGGACGCCGGCGTCGGTCCGGACCTCCGCCTCCAGGCGACGAGCGCGTGCGGCGACCTGAAGCAGCCGACCACCGCGACGGTCGCGACGCTCGGCCGCCTCGCCGGCGCGCTGCGCGCCGGCACCGCCGCCGACCTGGTGCCGAGCGCGGCGACGATGGCGCTCGGGTCGATCGTCGACAACGCGCCGGGCACGCCGGCGGCGGCCAAGGCACGCGACGTGCTCCAGCACCTGCTCGGCGCCAGCGACCGGCCGCGCAAGATCGACGCGCTCTACGCCGCCAGCAACACGAGCGACCCCGGCTTCGCGCCGGCGGCGGTCGCGAGCGCCGGCAGCGCCGAGGCGGAGGAGCGGGCCGCGGCCGCGCACGCGCTCCGCAAGATGCCGCCCTCGGACGTCACCGACGCGACGTGGACGACGCTGCTCCACGACGACGCCAGCCCCGAGGTCGTGAAGCAGGTCGCCGAAGCACGGCGCGAGCAGCTCCAGACCTACGGCGGCGTCCTCAGCCAGCAGGAGCTCGCGCTCTACGCGACCAATCTCCCGAGCGCGCCGGAAGGCGTGCGCTGGGAGATCCTGCGCACCCTCGGCCTCGCCTCGCGCCTCCAGCCGGCGGCCCGGCAGGTGCTCGTCGACTGGTACGACGACGAGCCGGCGAGCTCCCTCAAGATCGTGATCGGCCAGTACGTTCCGGCGCCGGCGCTCCGTCACTGATCGCCGCGGCGCGCGCGCTCGTCGACGAGGACGTCCTGGACGACGGCGGAACCCTAGACCCGACCGAAGCCACGGAGCCCTCCATCGAGACGCGCTTCGCGGCGCCGAGCGCGACGGCGCGTCAGCCGTGCTTGCCGACCTGCCAACCCGATTCCGCGAGATGCCGCTCCGCGAAGCCGCGCGGCACGCCCTCGAGCTCCGTCGCCATGGTGTCGTTCCAGCGGTTCAGGAACCCGAACAGCGCCGACACCGCGACCAGCTCGACGATCTGCGGCTCGTCGAAGTGGCGGCGCAGCGCCGCGAAGTGCTCCGCCTCGACGAGGTTCGGCGTCAGCGCCGAGTCGCGCGCCAGGCGCAGCGCCGCGCGCTCGGCGGCGGAGAACGCGGGATGGGTCTCGAACTCGAACGCGTGCTCGATCTTCTCGGCGTCGATGCCGGCGTGCGCGGCGTGCGCGGCGGTATGCGCCTGACAGTAGCGGCAGCCGGCGGCGTTGCTGGCGACGTAGGCGACGAGCTGCTTGAGACCCGCGTCGACGGTGCCGGGGCCGTTCACGGCGCCCGCCAGCATCATGAATGCTTGCAGGATCTCGGGACGGCGGCCCATGGTGAAGAGACTCCGCGGGACGAACCCGCCCATCATCTGCTCGGCGACCTGGAAGTAGGGCTCGAACTGCGCGAGCTCCTCGCGGTCGAGCGGTCGGACGTGTGGCATGGCCTTCTCCTTTCGCGCGGCGCGTGCGCCGCTCAGGGGACGAGCAATCGACCCAGCATCTCGGCATGGGCCTCGACGACCTCGGGGCTCCTGGGATCGACGCCGGTGAGCCGCTGGCACTCGGGTGCCACGGCGAACATCAGGGAGGCCGCACCCGCGATCGAGTAGTACACGTGCGCGGGGTGGGCGCGGCTTCCCGTGGGATCGACGCCGGCGAGCAGCCGCGCGAAGCCGGCATACAGGGGTCGCAAGTGGGTGTCGACGAGCCAGCGCATGCGCGCGTCGGCGCGCTTGCCCTCCTCGACCATCACCCGGAAGAGCTCGGGATGCGCGGCGACGAAGTGGACGTAGAGCTTCACGACGTCGCGCACCCGCGCGGCGGGATCGGCGCCGCCGTCGCCCTCGAGCGCGCTGCGGAAGCCGGCGCGCAGGTCGGCGAAGATGCGGCCGATCGCCGCCTTCCAGAGCTCGCCCTTGCTGCCGAAGTGATAGGTGATGAGCCCCTGGCTGACGCGCGCCCGCGCCGCGATCTCGCGCGTGCTGGCGGCGCGAAAGCCCTTGGCCGCGAACACCTCCACCGCGACCTCGACGATCCGCTGCCGCGTCTTCTCCCGCTGCTGCGCTCGCTCCTGCATTCTCTTTCACTACTCACTTGACAAGCCTCGTGCAACCATTCACTATTCGCCCGAACAGCTAACTGCGAACCGGTCGCGACCCGCACCGCCCGCCGCGTCCTGCTCGGCGCGGGCGCGGCCCGCGGGCGGCGAGAACGAGAGAGGAACGATGGAGACGACGCAGACGGACGTCCTGGTGGTCGGCGCGGGCCCGGCGGGCCTGACCGCCGCCGCCCTGCTGGCGCGCGCCGGGGTCGACTCGCTCACCGTGACCAAGTACGGCGCGACCGCCGATTCGCCGCGCGCGCACATCACCAACCAGCGCGCGGTGGAGATCTTTCGCGACCTCGGCATCGAGGAGCGCGTGATGCGCCGCGCGCTGCCGCAGCACCTGATGGGCAAGCAGGTGTTCGCGACCGCATTCGCGGGACGCGAGCTCGGCCGCATGATGACGTGGGGCACCGGCGAGGACCGCTGCGCCGACTACGCCGCCGCGAGCCCGTGCACGATGTGCAACGCCCCGCAGCACATCCTCGAGCCGATGCTGCTCGACGCCGCGCGCGGCTTCGGCGCCGAGATCCGCTTCGACAGCGAGGTGGTGGCGGTCGCGCAGACGGCGGACGACGCGCGGGTACGCGTCCGCCGTCGCGGCGACGGCACCGAGTACGAGATCCGCGCCCGCTACGTGATCGGCTGCGACGGCGCGCGCACGATCGTCGGCGAGGACGGCGGCTTCGACTTCGACGGCCGCGCCGGTCTCGGCGACGCGGTGACGGTGTGGATCGAAGCCGACCTCGCGCAATACACGCGGCACCGCTCGGGCGCGCTGTTCTTCGTCGTCAGCCCGAGCGACGAGCAGCTGCTCAGCATCTGGACCTGCGTCGAGCCGTGGACCGAGTGGAGCACGATCTTCGCGCACCGCGACCTCACCATGAACGACCTCTCCGAGGAGACCGTGCTGAGGCGCGTCCGGCTCGCGATCGGCGATCCGAGCGTGCCGATCACGATCAAGAAGATCAGCCCGTGGCAGATCAACCACGTGGTCGCGAAGGGGTATCGCCGTGGACGCCTCTTCCTCGCCGGCGACGCCGCGCACCGCCATCCGCCCGCCAACGGCCTCGGCAGCAACACCTCGATCCAGGACGCCTACAACCTCGCCTGGAAGCTGGCGCTGGTGACGGCGGGCAAGGCCGGCGACGGCCTGCTCGACAGCTACGACGCCGAGCGCCAGCCGGTCGGCCGCCAGGTCGTCGACCGCGCGAACCGGAGCGTCGCCGAGATGGGGCCGTTCTTCCAGGCGCTCGGCTTCCACCTCGGCGCGCCCGAGGGCGAGATCATGGCGGCGGTCGATCGCCTGTTCGGCCCCGGCGGGGCGGAGCGCCGTCACGCGATGCTCGCGGCGTTCGACCTGATGAACGGCCAGTTCAACGCGCACGGGGTCGAGATGGGCCAGCGCTACGAGTCGCGCGCCGTCGCCGGCGACGGCACGCCCTTCCCCGCCCACGACAAGGACCCCGACCTCTACTACCAGCCGACGACGCATCCCGGCGCACCGTTGCCGCACGTCTGGCTGGAGCGCGGCACCGACGACGTCTCGACGCTCGATCTCTGCCGCTACGACCGCTTCACGCTGCTGATCGGCGTCGGCGGCGCGCGCTGGCACGAGGCGGCGCGCGCGGTGAGCCGCCGGGTCGGCGTGCCGATCGAGCCGGTCGTGATCGGCATGGGTCAGACCAACAACGACGTCCTCGGCACGTGGACCCGAACGCGCGAGGTGACGGACGACGGCTGCCTGCTCGTGCGTCCGGACCGCATCGTCGCCTGGCGCTCGGCAGCGGCCGCGGACGATCCGGAGCGCGCGCTCGCCGACGTGATGGCGGGAATCCTCGCCCGCTCCGGACCTGCTCCGACCAACGGAAAGGAGTCTCGATAGATGCTGCACCTCCATCACTACCCGTTCTCGACCTGCTCACAGAAGGTCCGTCTCGTGCTCGCGGAGAAGGGACTCGACTTCGTCTCGCACGAGGTCGACCTGATGTCCGGCGCGCAGCACGACCCGGAGTACGTGAAGCTCAACCCGAACCACGTCGTGCCCACGCTGGTGCACAACGGCACGACGCTGATCGAGTCGACGCTGATCAACGAGTACCTCGACGACGCCTTCCCCGCGCCGCCGCTCCTGCCGGGCGACGCGCGCGGGCGGTACCAGACGCGCCTGTGGACCAAGCGGCTCGACGCCAAGGTGCACCCCGCGACCGCCGTCGTCACCTTCGCCGTCGGCCCGCGGAACGTCCTCCTGCAGCAGCCCGCGGACGTGCGCGAGGCCAACATCGCCGCGATCCCGGATCCCGTCGAGCGCGCCGCACGGCGGAGCGTGATCGAGCACGGCGTCGAGGCGCCCGAGTTCGCGCAGGCGCTGCGCACGATGCTCGTGCTGCTCGATCAGATGGAGGCGGCGCTCGCGCAGGAGGGCTGGCTCTCGGGCAGCTCCTTCGGCCTCGCCGACGCGGCCGTCCTGCCCTACGTGCTGCGCCTCGACCACCTCGGCATGACGGCGCTCCTCACCGCATCCGTGCGCCCCGCGGTCGCGGAGTGGTACGCGCGGCTGCGCGCGCGGCCGTCGTTCGAGGTCGCGGTCGCCGCCTGGATCCCCGCGCCGGCGCTGCAGGTCATGCGCTGGGGCGGCGAGACCGCGTGGCCGAAGGTCGAGGACGTCGCCGAGCGGCTGGCCGCGGAAGGGAGCCACGCATGAGCACGCAGCCGAACGGGCATTCGACGCGATCGGTCACCATCGTGCGCGGCATCGTCGCGCTCGTCTTCCTCGCCGCCGGGACGGGCAAGCTCGTCGGCGCCGCGCCGATGGTCGAGATGTTCGCGCACTTCGGCTTCGGCACGGGCTTCATGCGCTTTATCGGCACGGCCGAGGTCGCGGGCGCGATCGGGCTCTTCCTGCCGCGGGTCGCGCCGCTCGCCGCGGTCGGGCTCGCGATCATCATGATCGGGGCGATCGTCCAGCACGTGCTGCACGGGATGGCCGCGCAGGCGGTGCCTCCGGTCCTGTTCCTGGCCTCGTGCGGCTACCTCGCCTACACCAAGCGCGGCGAGCTCGCGCCGGCGCACCGCGCCGACCTCTAGCCGATCACTTGCACGAGCCCCGCGTCGTCGATCCGTCCGTCGCTGGTGACCAACGGCGCGCCGTAGTGCAGTGCCGTGGCCACGATCAGCATGTCCACGACCGTGCCGACCGGTAGCTCCGTGCTATAGCGCGGTCATGTCCGGACCGCTGATCATCGAGGCCGCCGTCAACGGCGCGACGCCGAAAGCGATGAACCCGCACGTGCCGCGTACCGTCGACGAGATCGTGACGTGCGCGCGCGCCTGCCTCGACGCCGGCGCCGCGATCGTCCACCACCACAACGACGACGGCTTGCTCGAGCGTCGTCACGCGGCCGAGCCCTATCGCGAGGCGTGGACGCAGATCCGCGCGACGCACCCCGACGCGATTCTCTACCCGACGATGGGCGGCGGCGGGGCCGACACCACGATCCGCGAGCGCTACGCCCACGTCGAGGAGCTCGCCGACGCCGGCGTCCTGCGTCTCGCGCTGATCGATCCCGGCAGCGTCAATCTCGCGCCGGTCGACGCGGCAGGCCTGCCGCTGCCGATCGACCTCATCTACCAGAACACCTTCGCCGACGTCCGCTACATGGTCGACGTCTGCCGCGAGCGCCGCCTGCCGGTGCACGTCTCGATCTTCGAGCCGGGCTTCCTGCGCGCGGCGCTCGCCTATCATGCGGCGGGACGGCTGCCACCGGCGAAGATCCAGCTCTACTTCGGCGGGCCGGCGCTGCCCTTCGGCCTGCCGCCGACCGGCGCGAGCCTCGACGCCTACCTCGCGATGCTCGAGGGCACGCGCCTGCCGTGGATGGTGGGCGTCATCGGCGGCGACGTGAGCACCACGCTCGCCGAGGCGGCGATTCGCCGCGGCGGTCACGTGCGCGTCGGCCTCGAGGATTACGCCGGCGGCCGTCAGCCGCGCAACGAGGAGCTGGTCGCGGAGATCGTCGCGCTCGGGCGCCGTCTCGGCCGCGAGCCGGCGACGTCGATCGAGGCGGCCGCGATCATCGGCCGCGCGTAGCGCCTCCGGTCCTCACCGGTCCGGAAGCGTCGTCGGCGCCGGCGCGTGCGACGGCCGCAGCGGCCGGCCGCGTACGGCCTCATACGCCGGCGACGCAGCGGAAGCCGACGTGCGCCGCCGTCGAGTCGGGGGTGAGACCGATGCGCGCCGCCGGACGGTAGCGGGCGCAGTACTCCGCGGCGCAGAGGAACGAGCCGCCTTTCAGCGCGATCGACTGCGTCGCGCTCGCGCCGGAGTCGGTGCACGTGCAGCGGGCTTCGCGCGCCGTCGGCGCCGAGCCCCGCGACTGGTGCCGACCGTGCGCGTCCGTCTCGACGCGCTCGCCGCCGCCGGCGACGAACGGCGACACGGTCCATTCCCACACGTTCCCGATCATGTCGCTCAAGCCGTAGCCGTTCGCGGGGAACGATCGCACCGGCGTGGTCCCGGGCGCGGCGTCGCGCGCGAAGTACCAGGGAAAGGCGCCGGTCCAGATGTTCGCCATCAAGCGGCCGTCGGGCATGAGCTCGTCGCCCCAGGCGTAGGCGGCGCCGACGAGACCGCCGCGCGCCGCGACCTCCCACTCGGCCTCGCTCGGGAGGCGCTTGCCGCACCACGCCGCGAAGGCACACGCGTCCTCGAGCGCGACGTGGACGACCGGATGATCCGCGCGTCCCTCCAACCCCGATCCCACGCCTTCGGGCGCGCGCCAGCTCGCGCCCGGCGAGAACCGCCACCAGCGCGACGGGTCGCGAAGATCGACCGGGCCCGCGCTCATCGCGAACACGGCGGAGCCGGCGGGCGTCGCACGCTCGGCGACGCTGACGTACCCGGTCGCCGCGACGAACTCCGCGAAGGCGCGGTTCGTCACCGGCGTCGGGTCGATGCGAAACGCGCCGACCTCGACGTCGCGCGCGGGCCGCTCCTCCGGGTAGTGCTCGTTCGATCCGACGCGATAGCGCCCGGCCGGAATCGCGATCATCGTCAGATGCGGATGCCGATCGCGTTGATGAAGCGCATCGTCTCGATCGCCGACGCGGGCGTCGTGTCGACGGAGATGCGCACGCGGACGATCTCGCCCTGGAACGGGTTCGGTCCGCGATAGAGCGTCGACACCGCGTTGCCGAGATCGGCGCCGAGCGAGAAGCCGTCGTACGACGTCGAGAAGAGCACCCGCGCGAAGGTGTGCTCGGCGACCTTGCGGCCGTTCACGAAGAGCGCGCCCGAGCCGTCGAAGGGGCGCGCCGTCATCGTCTGCACGTAGCGCACCGTCGACGGTCCGTCGGGCAGGCGGTCCGCGGCCTCGATGCGCTCGTTCCACGGCACCAGGCTCTGCTCGTAGATCAAGCGCCCGTCGCGCACGTGGAGGACGTAGCCAGCGTGCTTCGAGCCGTGCGCGAGCAGGACGCCGTCGCCGCGACCCGGCGGCCGCACGAGGTCGATCGTGATCTCGTGGCCGAAGCCGCAGACGACCGGCGCCACCTGGCTCGAGAGGCGCTCGAGCGGCGGCACGAACTCCCACTGGGGCCGGATCCCGCGGCGCTGGCGGTCCTGGACCATCTTGATGATGAGGTTGCGGTCGTCGAGCGGGAAGACGCCGTGCTGCTCGGCGGCCGCCGTCCACTTCGCTTTCAGCTCCTCCACCTTCTCCGGATGGCGCGTCGCCAGGTCGTCGAGCTCGTTCGGATCGTGGGTGACGTCGTAGAGCTCCCAGACGTCGTCGTCGAACGACACGCCGCGCTGGTGACGGGTGACGAGCCGCCAGTCGCCGTCGAGATAGCCGCGCTGGCCTCCGAGCTCGTAGTACTGCGTCGTCCGCGTCGGCGCGTCGGCGTCGGCGAAGGTCGCCAGGACGCTCGCGCCTTCGAGCGGCTTCAGCCGCCGGCCGCGGTAGATCTCGGGCCGCTCCACCGCCGCGGCCTCGAGGATCGTCGGGTAGAGATCGATGACGTGGACGAAGCGCTTGCGGATCTCGCCGCGGCCCGCGATCCGGCGCGGCCACGAGACGATCAACGGATCGGCGACGCCGCCGAGGTGGGCGTACTGCTTGTAGAGCCGGTAGGGCGTGTTCGACGTGCACGCCCAGCCGATCGGGTAGTGGGGAAAGGTCACGTCCTCGCCCATCACGTCGTAGAGCTTCGCCGCCTCCTCGACCGGCACCGGACGGCCGAAGGCCGGCGCGAAGACGTTCGGGGTTCCGGTCGGCGTGCCTTCCGCCGAGCCGCCGTTGTCGGAGAAGACCACGACGAGCGTGTTCTCGCGCCAGCCGCCGTCGGCGAGCAGTGCCAGCAGGCGGCCGATGTTGGCGTCGAGGTTGGTGATGAGCCCGGCGTAGACCTCCATGTAGCGCGCGTAGATCCGCTTCTGCGTCGCGTCGAGCGAGGACCACGCGTCGGCGCCGAACGAGAGCGGCGGCAGCTTCGTCGTCTCGGGAACGACGCCGAGCGCGCGCTGCCGCTCGAGGCGCTTGGCGCGCACCACGTCCCAGCCCGCGTCGTACGCGCCGAGGTACGCGTCGCGGTCGCGGGCGCGCGCCTGAAGCGGCGAGTGTGCCGCCGAGTAGCAGAGCTGGAGGTAGAAGGGCTTCTCCGGCGTCACCGCCTTCTGCGTCCGCACGTAGCCGATGGCGCGATCGGTGAGCGCGTCGGTGACGAAGTAATCGTCGCGCTCCTCGGCCTCGACGGGCGTCACGCCGTCGATGAGCTCGGACGGCCGGAAGTGGTCGGTCGAGTGGCCCTGGAACCAGTACGCGCGCTCGAAGCCGCGGCTCGTCGGCCAGTTGTGGTACGGGCCCGTCGGGCCGTTCGACGCGGCGAGGTTCACGTGCCACTTGCCGACGTGCATCGTCGACCAGCCGCGGTCGCGCAGGACCTCGCTCAGCGTCGCGGCCGCGAGCGTCATGTCGCCGCGATACCCCGGGTAGCCGCTGTCGACGTCGGCGAGCCATCCCATGCCGGCGGAGTGGTGGTTGAGACCGGTCATCAGCGCCGCGCGCGTCGGCGAGCACATGGCGCAGGTGCGGAAGTTGACGTAGCGCAGGCCCTCGCCGGCGAGCCGGTCGACGTTCGGGGTGCGGATCTCGCTGCCGAACGTGCCGAGGTCGGCGAAGCCGACGTCGTCGAGCACGATCACGACGATGTTCGGCGCGCCCGCCGGCGCCGTGACGTCTCCCGCGTACGCCGGCCGCGAGTCCTCGAACGACGTCGCGATCTCGGCGGGCCGGCCGGCCTCGACCGCCGCCGGCGTGCGGAGCTTCCGACTCTTCTCGCGCACCGTCACGACGCCCGCGGCGCCGAGCGCGGTCACCGCCGCGCCGCCCGCCGCGCCGAGCAGGAACGAGCGACGATCGAAGCCTCTCTTCTTGGGAGCGATGTCGTCAGCCATGGCGATCCTTCGTGGGCTCACGGCCCGGTGGATTTCGCTCTGCGTATCACAGCCCGAGCGTCTCGGGGGTGACGAGCGGCGCCAGGCTCCGGTGCGCTGCGGCCGGCAGTCTGCGCCACGTCTCACGGAGGTCGCGCCAGACGCGGACCTGGAACGTCTTCGCGACCGAGCGAAACGGCTTCCCGAGAAGCGTCCCGTCGTAGAGCGCGCGCCGCGCGTCGAAGGCGCGCTCGTTGAAGACGCGCTCGCCGCGCGCGCACGCATCGAGGTATGCGCGTTCGTTCTGCTGCATGAGCGGGACGAACGTTCGCGCGACGACGCCGAGGAGACCGGCGAGCTCCTCGCCGAGCGCGAGCGCGCCGGCGGCGCCGACGTGGCGGCGATCGCGAATCGCGCACAGCCAGGCGAAGGTCGTGGGAGCACGCCGGCGCAGGTCGTCCGCCGCGGTCGGGTCGGCGAGGTTCATGCCGAGCTGGCCGTACACGCTCGCGTCGGCGAGCGTGAAGCGCTCGCCGAGGAGGAACGGTCGGCGGACGAGGACCGCCTCGACGCTCGCGACGTACGCCGCCCACGCGTCCGCGAGGATGCCGTGGGTCTCCGGAAACCCGGCGAGCGCCGGCGGCGTGAGCGCCGGACGCAGACCGACCGAGAAGCCCGGCGGCGCGACGCTGAAGAGATACGGCAGCCGGCGCACCTGTCGCTCCGCGAAGCGCCGCGCCAGGATCCATCCCGTCCCGGGCGGCAGGACCCGCGCCATCTCGCGCGCCAGGCGCTCGCCGGCGTCGTTCGTCGTCGCCGACATCACCCAGCGATTGTGATGCACCATGTAGAGGCCGAACTCGTCGAACGCCTCGTCGATCAGCCGCGCCACGAACGCGGTCGCGGCGTCCTCGGGAATCAGCCGCCCGGCCGGCGACGGGTGCCGGTCGTCGATCCACTGCGCCAGCGCCGACGAGTCGTAGAGCACCCGCCGGTCGTCCTCGACGAGCAGCGGCACGAGCGGGTACTCGTCGAGGTCGTCGAGCCGCGGGTAGCGCTCGACCGTCCGCGTGCGCTTCGCGCGCTCGATCAACCAGAGCGCGCGATAGTTCCGCAGCCGCGTGCCGTCCGCCGGCAGCCACGCGTACGGAAGAGCGGCCCAGTCGCAGCAGGCGCGGAGCTTGAGCGCGAACGGCGAGAGCCCGGAGCCCCAGATGGCCCATCGCGTCGCGGTCACGGCGGTGGGTTGCGTATCACAGGAGCGGACCGCATGAGGAGCGCGACGCGACGGGCCCTGCCCTGCCTGGACGGCACCACACGACGTTTTCTCTTGACGCGAGGTCGTCGATCCTGCGACTCCTAGGTGCCCTACCGGGGCGGACGCTCTCGACTCCGATCCGCGCGACGCCGATCGCGCGCTTCTCCGGGCCCCGCGACGACGACCGCTGACTTCGAGGAGGAATGCCGATGCGCTCCCCACAGTATCTTGCGCCGCTCCTTGCCGTGTGTACCGGCCTCGGCCTGGCGACGGTCGCCTACGCCGAGCTCCCGCAGCAGGACTGGACGCGAACGGAAACCCGCGCCGACTGCGCGAGCTACAATCCGCTGCGGAGTCCCTTCTTCGGCGAGACGCACATCCACACCGCCTTCTCGGGTGACGCCGCCTTCGTCCGGACCCGGACGACGCCGCGCGACGCGTACATGTTCGCGCAGGGCGCGCCGATCGGGCTGCCGCCTTACGACGCGATGGACCAGCCGACGCGCTTCGCGCAGCTGCGCCGTCCGCTCGACTTCACGGCGGTCACCGACCACGCCGAGTTCCTCGGCGAGATCCGCACCTGCCTCACCCCCGGCCTGCCGGGCTACGACGACCCCATGTGCCAAGCGACCCGCACCGAGCTGAACAGTCCTCCCGCCGGGATCACCGCCCCCCTGCCCGCCGTCGTGATCGCGTTTCAGCTGAGCATCTTCAGCCCCAACCCGATGCGGTTCGGCCTGTGCGGACCCGGCGGCACCAACTGCACCACGCAGGCGGCGCTCGTGTGGCAGGACGAGCTCGACGCGGCCGAGGAGTTCTACGATCGGACGGACGCCTGCGCGTTCACGACGTTCCCGGCGTACGAGTGGACCAACAACCTGAACGGCTTCAACCTGCACCGCAACATCATCTTCCGAAACGCCGAGGTGCCCGCGCTTCCCACCAGCTACTACGAGCAGCCCCTCGTCGAGGGACTCTTCACCACCCTCGAGAACGAGTGCCTCGGGGCGCCCGGGAACTGCGACTTCGTCTCGATCCCGCACAACCCCAACGCGAGCGGCGGCTTGATGTTCGAGCCCGCCAACGGCAACGGCAGCCCGCTCACCAAGGCCGACGCCGAGCGCCGCGCCGCGCACGAGACGCTGGTCGAGATCTTCCAGCACAAGGGCAGCTCGGAGTGCCAGCCCGCGACCTCGCCGAACGACGAGCTCTGCGGCTTCGAGCAGCTGAAGCGCCTGACGCTGTTCGCGAACTCGAATCCCACCGTCGTCGCCCCCGCCGCGAACTTCGTCCGCAACGCGCTCGAGGAAGGGCTGCGGCAGAACGACCTCCTCGGCGCCAACCCGTTCAAGCTCGGGTTCATCGGCAGCACCGACGGTCACAGCAGCCTCGCCGGCGGGACCGTCGAGGCGGACTTCGGCACCACCGGGCATCTCGGCGTGCGCGACGGCAGCGCCGAGAACATCCTCTCGCGCATCGGCCCCGGCGGCATCACCACCAACGGCGGCGGCCTCGCCGTGCTGTGGGCCGAGGAGAACTCGCGCGACTCGCTGTTCGCGGCGATGCGACGTCGCGAGGCGTATGCGACCAGCGGCACGCGGCCGATCGTCCGCTTCTTCGGCGGCCGTCCGCCGAAGGGTCTGTGCGACTCGCCCGACTTCGTCGAGGAGGGCTACACGCGCGGCGTCCCGATGGGCGGCGACCTCGGACCCGTGCTCGGGCGGCGGAGCCCGCGCTTCGCCGTCATGGCGATGCAGGATCCCGGCGGCGGCGGAGAGCCGAGCACGCCGCTCCAGCGCATCCAGATCATCAAAGGATGGATCGACGACGCGGGCCAGAGCCACGACCGGGTCTTCGAGGTCGCGGGCAACGCCGACAACCGCGCCGCCGTCGATCTCGACACCTGCACCCCGACCGGCGCGGGGTCGCCGTCGCTCTGCACCGTCTGGCAGGACCCGTCGTTCCGGCCCGAGGAGCGCGCCTTCTACTACGCGCGTGTCCTCGAGAACCCCGTCTGCCGGTGGAGCACGCGGCTCTGCAACTCGCTCGGCGTCGATTGCAGCAACCCGGGCTCGATCCCGGCGATCTACGCCGACTGCTGCACGGACATCGTCGACAAGACGATCCAGGAGCGCGCCTGGACGTCGCCGATCTTCTACCAACCCGAGGGTCTCGGCACGAAGGGACAGATTCTCTACGGCCGTTCGCCGGCGACCGACAGGTTGCGCCTCGAGCTCACGATCGGGCGGGTGCCGCCCGAGCTCGACGTCACCGCCAACAGCCTCACCGTCACCCTGCGCGACGACGACGTGATCTACACCGCGACGCTTCCCGCCGGCGCGATGATCGAGAGGACGCCGGGGCGGACCTACAAGTACAGCGACCCCTCCGGCAGCATCGACGGCATCAAGAAAGCGCGCCTGCGGATCGACAAGCACGGGACGGGGACGCTCAAGATCGATACGGTGCGGCTCGATCTGTCGCACGCGGAGGCGGCGAGCCACCGCGTCGCGGTCGAGCTGGCGAGCGGCGCCTACGATCAAACCGACAGCCGCTTCTGGGAGATCTCGCAACGGAGACTGAAGGCTCAGCAGTAGTGCCGCGGCGAGCATTCCGAGCCCTCCGCGCCGGCGCCCGCGCGCCGGCGCTGCACTTCCTCGCGCTCGGCGCGTTGCTGGCGGCGGTGAGCGCGCGCACGACGGGTACGGCGGGCGCGACGGCGCGGCCGCCGATCGTCATCACGGCCGCGCGCGTCGCCGCGCTCCGCGACGACTACCAGCGGAGCCTGCTGGTGGCGCCGACGCCCGCCGAGCTCGACGCCCTGATCGCCCGCGACGCCGACGACGAGATGCTCTATCGCGAGGCCCTCCTGCTCGGCCTCGATCGGCGCGACCGCGCCGTCAAGTGGCGCATCGTCGACAAGATGCACTTTCTCTTCGGCGACGGCGCCGGGGATCCCGAGTCCGCCTACCGCCGCGGCCTCGCGCTCGGCCTCGACCGCGAGGACTTCGTGGTGCGGAACGCGCTCGTCACCAAGATGCGTCTGCTCGCCAAGGCCGCGAGCCGCAGCGAGGAGCCGAGCGGCGAGGCGCTCGAGCGCGAGCTGGAGGCGTATCTCCGCGCCCATGCAGCGGCCTACACCGAAGCCGAGCGCCTCAGCCTGACGCAGGTGTTTCTGAGCGCCGGCAAGCGCGGCGCCGCACTCGAGGCCGACGCGCGCGCGATGCTGAAGAGGCTGCGTGCGGCGCACACGGCACCCGAGACGGCGGCACGCCTCGGCGACCCGTTCGTCTCCGGGAGCACGTTCCGGAACGCCTCGCCGAGCGGGATCGCCAAGATCTTCGGCGACGGGTTCGCGACCGCGGTGACGGAGCTCGAGCCCGGCCGCTGGTCGGAGCCGGTTCGCTCCCCCTACGGACTGCACCTGGTGCGGGTCACGGCGCGCGACGCCGCGGCCCTGCCGCCGCTCGACGCGGTCCGCTCGCGCGTGCTGCGCGCGTACCGCTCCGAGCGCCGCGCGCAGTATCTCGCCCGCATGATGGACGAGCTGCGCGCCGCCTACGAGGTCCGCGTCGAGCATGACGGCTAGCGCACCGCTGCGCCGTGCGGCCCACCCGCGGCCCGCGGCCTCGATCAGCTCCTGCGCCCGCACCCGGCCCGGCCGGCCGGCCGCGATCGCGACGCGGCTCGTCGACGCGCGCGCCGCCACGGCGGCGCTGCTCGCGCTCGTGCTGCTGGCGCCGGCGCCGGCCGGCGCGCACGCGCTCTCGCCCGCGCTGCTCGTCCTCCACGAGGGCGCTCGCGGCGTCGTCGACGTCACCTGGAAGATCCCCCTCCTCCGCGTCGTCGGCGCGGACCTGCGACCGGTCCTCCCGGCCGACTGCACCGCCGCCGGCCCGCCGGCGGTCAGCGACGACGCCGAGAGCGTCACGGCGCGATGGAGCGTCGACTGCGGCGCCGGCGGCCTCACCGGGAAACGGATCGCCGTCGACGGGCTCGCCGCCGCCAAGACCGACGCGCTGCTGCGCCTCGAGCTCGCCGACGGGCGCGCCGTCGACACCGTGCTGCGCGCGGCCGAGCCGTCGCTGGTCGTGCCCGCCGGGCAAAATCGTCTCGGCCTCGCGAGCCGCTACGTCACGCTCGGCGTCGACCACATCATGACCGGTTACGACCACCTGCTGTTCGTGTTCGGACTGCTCCTGCTGGCGGTCGACACCCGCGCCCTGCTCGCGACCATCACCGCGTTCACGCTCGGCCACAGCGTGACCTTGACGCTCGCCGTCCTCGGCGTCGCCCGCGTGCCGGCGCCGCCGGTCGAGGTGTTGATCGCCTTCAGCATCTTCGTGCTGGCGGTCGAGCTGGCGCGCCCCGAGCGGCCGGGCGACTCGACGCTGATGCGCCGGCGGCCGTGGCTCATGGCGCTGCTCTTCGGCTTCCTGCACGGGCTCGGGTTCGCGGGGACGCTGCGCGCGGCCGGCCTGCCGGCGCAGGCGATCCCGCTCGCGCTCTTCGGCTTCAACGTCGGCATCGAGATCGGCCAGCTCACGTTCGTCCTCGCGGTCCTCGCCGCCACCGCGATCGCACGCCCTCTCCTCAAGCGCCTCCCGATCTGGACGCAGGCGCTGCCGGTGTATGCGATGGGCGCGCTCGCGGCGTTCTGGATGATCGAGCGCGCGCGTCCCCTCGTCTTCTGATGGATCGCGCAGCGCGCGCCGACTAGAGGACGGGATGCGTCGCCTACTGCTCGCGGGTCGTGGGGGTCGCGGCCGCCGCCGCCGTCGCGCTCGTGCTTCTCATCCGCATCCCCGCGGTGCAGGATCTCTTCTTGCGCCGGATCATCCGGCGCGTGATCGCCACCTCCGCGGACGGCCTCTTCGCCGACGACGCGCTCCGCGTCGCGCTCTGCGGCAGCTCGGCGCCGCTGCCGCATCCGACGCGCGCCAAGGCCTGCGTCGCCGTGTTCGCGGCCGGGCGCTTCTGGGTCGTCGACACCGGACCCGGATCGTGGAACCGGCTCGCGCTCTGGCGCGTCGACGGCAAGCGCATCGGCGCCGTCCTCCTCACGCACTTCCACTCCGACCACATCGGCGACCTCGGCGAGTTCAATCTCCAGACCTGGGCCGCCGGACGAGCCGAGCCGCTACGGGTCGTCGGGCCGCCGGGCGTCGAGCGCGTCATCGCCGGGCTTCCAGGAGGCCTACGCGCTCGACACCGCGTTACCGCATCGCCCATCACGGAGCGGACTTCCTGCCGGAGGACACCGAGCGCATGCGGGCGATCGCGATCGACGCGCCGCCGATGGCGGCACCGGTCCCCGTCCTCGAGGAGGACGGCCTACGGATCACGGCGTTCGCCGTCGACCACAAGCCGGTCGTGCCCGCGTACGGCTACCGCTTCGACTACCGCGGCCGCTCGGTCGTCGTGAGCGGCGACACGACGAAGAGCCCCGGTTTGATCGCCGCGGCGCACGGCGCCGACGTCCTGGTACACGAGGCGCAAGCCGAATCATCTGATCGCGATGATCGGCGAGGCCGCGGCCGCCGTCGGACGCGACCGCATCGCGAAGATCATGCACGACATCCCGAGCTACCACACGACGCCCGTCGAGGCCGCCGAGGCCGCGAACGAGGCCGGCGTCCGTCTGCTCGTGCTCTACCATCTGAACCCGCCGCCCCCGAACTGGATCGTCGAGAAGGCGTTCGTGCGCGGCGTCGCCGACGTCCGTCCGACGGGCTGGGTGCTCGGCGACGACGGTCTCCTCGTCGAGCTCCCCGCCGACTCGGACCGCATCGAGACCCGCACGCTCGATTGACGTCGGCCGCGGTCGCGGGTGGGCGATTCCTGCGATTCCTGAGAGAATCGCCGGGATCGAGGGGTCCGCTACGAGAACGCTCGGAACAGGCGCAATACGACGGCACCAGGAGCGCGAGGAGGTCCGCGGGCGCATGGGCGCCGCGGCGGCGGCCGACGACGACGCGCCTCGCTTCCCGACCCGCGGCGCCTGGGAAGAAGCGAAGGCGATCATCGGCGCGCGCCGCGACCGCCTGGCCCTCGGCTTGCTCCTGATGGTGTTCAACCGACTCGCGGGATTCGTCCTGCCCGCGACGTCGAAGGTGCTCGTCGACGACGTGATCGGCAAGGGACGCGGCGACCTGCTGGCACCGCTCGCGTTCGCGGTCGGTGCCGCCACCGTCGTCCAGGCCGCGACCACCTTCGGGAACGCGCAGATCCTCGGCGTCGCTGCGCAGCATGCGATCACCGACATGCGCCGCCGCGTCGAGGCGCACGTCGTGCGCCTGCCGGTCGCCTACTTCGACTCGACGCAGGCCGGCGTCCTGATCTCGCGCATCATGACCGACGCCGAGGGCATCCGAAACCTGGTCGGCACCGGCCTCGTGCAGCTCACCGGCAGCATCGTCACCGCGGCGGTCGCGCTGGTGATGCTCGTGTGGCTGAACTGGCGGCTGACGCTCGCGACCTCGCTCGTGCTTGGGAGCTTCGCCGGGATGATGACGCTCGGCATGAACCGCCTGCGACCGCTCTTCCGTGAGCGCGGCCGGATCAACGCCGACGTCGTCGGCAGGCTGAACGAGACGCTCGGCGGCATCCGCATCGTGAAGATCGTACACCGCGGAGCGGCGCGAGGCGCTGGTCTTCACGCGCGGCGTCCACCGGCTCTTCCGCAACGTCGCCGAGGCGATCACCCGCATCTCGGCGATGTCGGCGTCTTCGACGATCGTCGTCGGCTTGATCGGCATGCTGATGCTGCGTCGTCGGCGGCCGCGCCATCCTCGCCGGCCGGATGACGCTCGGCGACTTCGTGTTCGTATGCTTTCCTCACCGGCCTGATGGCGGCGCCGCTCGGACAGATCGCGTCGATCGGCGCGCAGATCAGCGAGGCGTTCGCCGGTCTCGATCGCATCCGCGAGGTCCTGGAGCTCGCGACCGAGGACGAGGACGACGAGCACCGCGCGCCGCTCGGCCCGCTCGCGGGCGAGGTCGAGTTCGATCGCGTGAGCTTCGCGTACGATCCCGGCGTGCCGGTGCTGAAGGAGTCGCTTTCGCGCCGCCGGCCGGCACGACGACGGCGCTGGTCGGCTCGAGCGGCTCGGGCAAGAGCACGCTCATCGGCCTGGTGATGGCGCTTCAACCGGCCGCTCGCGGGCCGCGTGCTCGTCGACGGCCGCGACCTGGCGACGGTGCGGCTGCGCGACTACCGCGCTCAGCTCGGGGTCGTGCTGCAGGAGAACTTCCTCTTCGACGGCACGATCGCCGACAACATCCGCTACGGCCGCAGCCACGCGACGCTCGCCGAGGTGCGCGCGGTGGCCGGATCGCGCATGCCGACGAGTTCGTCGAAGCCCTCGAGAGCAAGTACGACACGGTCGTCGGCGAGCGCGGCGTCAAGCTCTCGGGCGGGCAGCGGCAGCGCATCGCGATCGCGCGCGCCATCCTCGCCGACCCCGCGCATCCTCGATCCTCGACGAGGCGACGTCGAGCCTCGACAGCGAGAGCGAGGCGTTCATCCAGGACGGCTTGCGATCGCCTGCGGAGCGGCCGGACCACCTTCGTGATCGCGCACCGCCTGTCGACGATCCGCAGCGCCGATCAGATCCTGGTGCTCGAGCACGGCGAGATCGTCGAGCGCGGCACCCACGCGCGAGCTGCTGGCCGCCGGCGGACGCTACCGGGACGCTCTACGACAAGCAGTACGACCTCGAGGCCGACCGCTTCATCAACCCCGGCGAGGACTTCACGCCCGAGCCGCCGGCGCCGATTCCGGCGCCGGTCCAGAGCGACGACGACTCCGAAACCGACGGCGAAGCCGTGTAGCGCCGCGCCGCTGCCGCCTCAACGATCCTCGCGCCCGAGCGCGATCCGCTTCTCGGTCGCCAGGTCGGTATAGAGGCGCGCCGTCGCCGCGACCATCGACTCCGCGGAGAACCGCTCGCGCACGATCGCGCGACCGCGCGCGCCGAACGCGCCGCGCAGCGACGGGTCGGAGAGCGCGGCGATGATCGCGTCCGCCAGCGCCGGCGGATCGCGCGGCGGCACGAGAAAGCCGCTCGCCCCGTGCTCGATCACCTCCGGCAGCCCGCCGACGGCGCTCGCGACGATCGGCGTGCCGAGCGCCTGCGCCTCGAGCGCCGCCAGCGGAATCCCTTCGCTCAGCGACGGCAGGACCATGAGGTCGGCGCCCGCGATCAGGTCGAGCGCATCCGGCGTCTCGCCGACGAAGCGCACGCTGCCGCCGACGCCGAGGCGGGCGATCTGCGCGCGGGTCGCGGCGAGCGTCCGGCCGCTGCCGACGAGGAGGAAGGTCGCCGCCGGAAACCGTTGCAGCACGCGCGCCATCGCGTCGACGAGATAGCGATGTCCCTTGTAGGCGTTGAAGCGTGCGACGGTGACGATGACGGGCGCGGCGGCGCCCGGCGCCGCCGCGCGTCCGTCGCCCGGCGCCGGTCCCGGCGCGCGCGCGTCGTCCGCCGCCGCCCCCCCCCCCTCCAGCGCCGAGCCGGGGAGACGTCCATCGCTCACGGCTCGCGCCGCGCCGGCGAGACACGCGTCGCCGTCGCCACGCGCACCGTCGCCGGCGACCGCGCGGCGCGATCCGCGCGAAGTCGAAGCCGGCATGGATGCGGACGATTCCGTTCCGCGGCACCGCGTAGCCGCGCACGCCGACGAGCCGCTCGGCGATGAAGTCGGCGACGGCGATCACGCGATCGAAGAGCGTGTAGATCGCCCGATACGAGCGGCGCGCGAGGAACCGGCGCGCGCGCCAGCCGACCCGCGGCGACACGAAGTCGAAGTAGTCGCCGTGGACCGTCGACACGCGCACCGGGACGCCGGCGAGCGCGCCGGCGAGACCCGCGAAGACGTCGGCCTGCCAGAGATGCGCGTGCACGACGTCGCAGCGGATCTCGCGCATGAGGCGCGCGAGCGCGACCAGCGTCGGCGGCGCCGTGCGCGGCGCGAACGGGTACAGGAGAGGGAGCGTCCGCACCGCGGTCGCGTGCCGCCGGTACTCGTCGAGCATGGCGCCGTGTCCGTCGGTCGCGACCCAGCTCTCGAAGCGCTCGGGGTCGAGCCCCGCGAGCGTCGTCGCGCACACGCGCTCGGCGCCGCCGACGCCGGAGCTCGCGATCACGTGAAGCACCCGCAGCCGGCGCGGCGTGCTCACGTCGGCGCGACGCCGCGCGTCCGCGTCGGTTCCCATCGATCGTCGATCCGGTCATACTCGCGCCGTGCAAACCGCCGGCGTACCTGCTCGACGAGCGCGACGCCGTCAAGCCGCTCGATGAGCGCGCCGACCGCGACGCAGCGCCGCTGGCGCGACCGATGACACGCCCGAGCGGCACCGCCGTGCTGGCGATCGGCCTCGACGCCGCGGAGCCGACGTTGATCCGGCGCGCGATCGACGCGGGCGAGCTTCCGGCGCTGCGGGACCTGGCGCGGGACGGCCTGTGGCGCCGCGTCGACTCTCCGGCGCGCATCGGCAGCGGCGCGGTCTGGCCGACGTTCTTCACCGGCAGCGATCCGACCGAGCACGGCGTCTACAGCTACTGGGGATGGGATCCCGCGCGGATGCGTCTCACCGTGTACGACCCCGGCCGGTTCGTCCCGTTCTGGCGCGACCTCGCGCGCAACGGCGCCACGATCGGCGTCCTCGACGTGCCGTTCGCCCCCTTCGTCGGCGTCTCCGGCGGCTTCGAGGTCTCCGAGTGGGGAGCGCACGACATCGTGAACGGCCGGATGGCGGTCGCTCCCGCCGCCGTCCGCGGCCTGGTGGCGGCGAGCGGCGGGCCCCATCCGTTCTCGGCCGGCCACGAATACCTCGCCGGCCTCGACGACGGCGCGGCGCTCTCGCGGTTGGGCGCCGGCTGCGTCGACGGCGCCCGGATGCGCGGCGACCTCGCGACGCGCTTGATCGCCGAGACGCATCCGGCGTTGGCGCTCGTCGTCTTCAGCGAGCTGCACCGCGCCGGCCATCATCTCTGGTGGACGGTCGAGCCCGAGCATCCCGCCTACCGCGGCAGGCTCTCGGCACGGGCGCGCGCGGTGACACCGACGTTGATCGACGTCTACCGCGAGGTCGACCGGCAGATCGGCCGGTTGATCGAGACCGCGGGTCCGGAGGCGACGGTCGTCGTCTTCTCGCTGCATGGCATGCGACCGACGCGCGGGCTCTCGCCGGTCCTCGAGTCCTTTCTCTTCGACCGCGGCCTCGCGCATCTCGAGCCGTGGGGCGGGCGTTCGTGGACGGAGCGCGGTCTCTCGACGCTCGCGGCGGTCAAGAACAGCGTGCCGTCGCGGCTGAAGAAGCTCTACCACACCACGGTCCCGCGCGCGGTCCGCCATCGCGTCGCGCCGCCGACGACGCTGCCGCCCTACGACTGGTCGCGGACGCAGGCGTTCGCGTTGCCGACCGACCAGCACGGCTGGATCCGCCTGAACGTCGCCGGGCGCGAGGCCGAAGGCATCGTCGCAGCGGAGCGCTACGACGAGCTCTGCGACGAGATCGAGGGCGCGCTGCGCGCCTTGCAGGCCGAGGACGGAGCGCCGGTCGTCCGCGACGTCCTCCGGCCGCCGCATCCCGCCGGCGGAGCTCTCGGGCGCGCGCTCCCCGATCTCGTCGTGCATTGGAACGGCGTCGACTCGCCAGTACGCTTCGCGCGCGCCGCCGTCGCGGCTCCGCGACCGTCGGCGCTGACCGGCCAGCACGCGCTCGACGGCTTCTGCCTCATGCGCAGCAGGCATGCGGCGGCGACCGCCGCGATCGGCGAGCCGGTCGCGGCACGCGATCTCCATCGATCGATCCTGGCCGCTCTCGCGGCGTCCGCCGGGGATGTTCCGCGACCTTCGCGCTGAAGCCGACGGGGTCCGGTTCGACGCCGACGTGTGCGTCGTCGGCGCCGGCCCCGCGGGGATCACGCTCGCGTGCGAGCTGCTCGGATCGACGATCCGGGTGCTGCTGGTGGAAAGCGGCGGCATGGAGCCGTCCGCCGACGTCGACGTGCTGAACCACGGCGAGAGCGCCGGACTCGCCTTTCTCGGTCTGCGCGACGGCCGCACCCGCGCGTTCGGGGGCACCACCAAGCTCTGGGACGGGCAGTGCCTCCCGTTGGCGGACCTCGACTTCGAGGCGCGGAGCTGGGTGGCGCACAGCGGCTGGCCGATCACGGCCGCCGAGATGCGGCCGTTCTACGCCCGCGCCCGATCGGCGCTCGCGATCCCCGAGCACGTGAACGACGAGTGGATCGCGCGCCGCTTCGCGTCGCCGAGCCCGGCGTTCGACGGCGGCAAGCTCCGGCCGACGTTCTCGGTGATCAGCCATCGTCTCGATCTCGGCCGCCGTCATCGCGAGGCCCTCGCGGCGGCGCCGAACGTGCAGGTCGTGCTGCACGCCAACGCGACGCGCGTCCACGCCGGCGAGCAGGCGGCGGCCGAGCGGCTCGAGATCCGGACGCTCGAAGGAAAGACCGGCACCGTCACCGCACGCGCGTTCGTCCTCTGCGGCGGCGGCATCGAGAACGCCCGACTGCTGCTGCTCTCGAACGGCGCCGAGCCGAGCGGCCTCGGCAATCGCCACGACCTGGTCGGGCGCTTCTTCCAGGAGCATCCCGTCGTGTATCCCGCCGTGCTCGAGACCGCGTCGCCGGCGGCGCTGCAACGCCACTACGACCTGCTGCGCGACGGCCGCCGGCGCTATCTCCCGAAGATGCTGCTGAGCGACGACGTCCAACGGAGCCGGCGCGTCCTGAACGGCATGGCCGACGTGCTCTACGAGTACGACGGCGACTCGCCGGTCGGCGCGGCCAAGGACATCTATCGGTCGCTCCGGGAGGGACGCTGGCCCGATCGCTTCGCCGCCAAGGCGCGGCGCGCGCTCGAGGACGTCGGCACGATCGCGACCACGCTCTACCGGCGCTGGGCGCGGGGACGACTGACCCCGCCGGCGCCGACGCGAGCGCGGCTGCGGATTCTTCTCGAGCAAGCCCCCGATCCCGGGAGCCGGGTCACGCTGTCGCACGAGCGCGACGCCCTCGGCCTGCCGCGCGCGCGCGTCGACTGGCGGCTGACGGATCTCGAGCGCCGCACCGCCGAGGCGGTGACGGAGACCGTCGGCGCCGAGCTCGAACGGCTCGGCGTCGCGCGCCTGCGCGCCGCCGACTGGCTCGCCGACGGCCGCGCGGATTGGACCGACCACGTCCGAGAAGCGTACCACCACATGGGCACCACCCGGATGGCCGACGATCCCAGGCACGGCGTCGTCGACCGCGACTGCCGCGTCCACGGCGTCTCCGGCGTCTACGTCTGCGGCAGCTCGGTCTTCCCCACCTCGGGATCCGCGAACCCGACGCTCACGATCGTCGCGCTCGCGATGCGGCTCGCCGACCACTTGAAGACCGTCATGCGTCGCGCGCCGTCCGTTCGAAACGCCGGTATCCACGACGTCCGTCGCGCCGTACGATGAGCGCGATGCCGGAGCGGTTCGACGGTCTCACGCTCGTGCTCGGCTTCGTCTTCAGCGGGATCGGCTTCGTGGCGTTCCGCTACGGCCGGAAGATGCAGCTCGCGCCACCGGTCGTCCTCGGGCTCGCGCTCATGCTCGAGCCGCTGGTGGTGTCGGGCGCGCTCTGGACGTCGATCGTCGGCGCCGGTCTCACCGCGGGTCTCTGGCTGTGGCGCGAATGAGAGACCGGAACGCGCGCGACGCGCGCCGCGCCGCGACGTCCGTCGACGACGGCGCTCAGCCCTCGACGACGCCCTTCGGCGCCTGCTGCTTCATGAAGCCGAACATGTAGCCGGCGACCCGCCGCATCTGGATCTCCTCCGCCCCTTCCGTGATCCGGTAGCGGCGGTGGTGGCGATAGATGTGCTCGAACGGCTTGTGGCGCGAGTAGCCGAGGCCGCCGTGGATCTGCATCGCGCGGTCGGCGGCCTCGCAGCACAGCCGGTTCGACCAGTAGTTGCACATCGACACCTTCGCCGACTGGGTGAACGGGCCGTACTCGTCCATCGCCCACGCGGTCTTGTGGATCAGCGTGCGGAGCATCTCGCACTGGGTCTGGAGCTCGACCAGCGGGAACTGGATCGCCTGGTTGGTCGCCAGCGGCTTCCCGAACGGCGCGCGCCGCTTGGCGTACTCCACCGACTCGTCGATGCAGTACTGCGCGGCGCCGAGGCTCGACGCGGCTTGCCGGATGCGGTTCTCGTTGAAGAAGTGCTGGACGACGCCGAGACCGCGTCCCTCGCCGCCGAGGATCGCGGCGTGCGGCACGCGCACGTTGGTCAGCGACACCCGCGCGTGGTCGGTCGGCATGTTGAAGGTCCAGAGGTACTCCTCGACCGCGAACCCGGGCGCGTCGGTCGGCACCAGGAACGCGGTGATCCCGTGGCCGTCGCCGGCGGTGCCGCTCGTGCGCGCGAAGATCAGGTCGGCCTCGGCGGCGTGTACGCCGGTGTTCCAGGTCTTCTCGCCGTCGACGACCCAGATGTCGCCGTCGCGGACGGCGCGGGTCTCCATGTGGGTCGCGTCCGAGCCGTGATTCGGCTCGGTGATGCCGAACGCGAAGAAGCGCGTGCCGTTCGCGAGGCCCTCCACCCACTCCGCCTTCTGCGCCGCCGAGCCGTACTCCAGCATCAGGAGCAGGCCGACGTTGTTGCCGACGATCGCGTGCTCGTTCTGGAGATCGCAGTGCAGGCCGAGCCCCTTGCTCGCGAGGTGCTCGCGGATGATCGCCATCCCGAGGTTCGTCCCGTCCTTGCCGCCGTAGGCGCGCGGGAACGCGTAGCGGTAGTGGCCGGCGGCGTCGGCGCGCCGGCGGGCCTCGGCGAGCAGATCCTCCCACTCGCGGCGCGGGAGGCCGCCGCGGCCCCAGTCGGTGCGCGCGTCCTCGCGGCGGTGATCGAAGAAGCGGACGTTGTCGTCCTGGCGCTCGAGCGGCTTGATCTCGCGCTCGATGAACGCGTCGAGCTCGGCGAGATAGCGCACCAGCTCCGGCGGGATCTCGAAGTCCATCAGCGGCCCCGGAAGACCGGGTCGCGCTTCTGCATGAACGCCTGCGCGCCCTCGGCGAGGTCCTCGCTCATGCCGGTCCGCACCATCGCCTCGCCCTCGAGGTCGAGGATCTCACGCAGGTGCGCGCCGGCCTCGGCGAGATTGATGTTGCGCTTCATGTAGCGGTACGAGAGCGGCGGCCCCGCGGTGAGACGCGCGGCGAAGGCCGCGACCTCGTCGCGGAAGCTGGCGCGCGGAAAGACGCGGGTGACGAGACCCATCGCGAGCGCGTCGGCCGCGGTGATCTTCTCGGCGAGCAGCATCAGCTCGCGGGCCTTGGCGCTGCCGACCATCTTCGTCAGGAAGTACGAGCTGCCGAAGTCGCCGGAGAAGCCGATCCCGGCGAACGCCGTCCGCAGCATCGCGCCGTCGGCGGCGAGGCGGAAGTCGCAGGCGAACGCCATCGACAGCGACGCGCCGGCGGCGGCGCCGTTGATCGCGGCGACGGTCGGCTTCGGCATGGTGTGCAGCAGATACGACACCTCCTGGTTGCGCTGGAGCTGATCGACCGCGGTTTCGAGCGTCCGCTCGAAGTCGATCGCGCGGCGGCCGCCGGTCGGCGCGAGGTCGGCGCCGGCGGAGAACGCGCGGTCGCCGGCGCCGGTGAGGACGACGCATCGCACGCCGGGGTCCGCGGCGCCGCGCCGCAGGAGCTCCGGCAGCACATCCAGCATCTCCGCCGTGAGCGAGTTCATCCGATCGGGCCGGTTCATCGTCACCGTCGCGATGGCGTCCCGAACCTCGTAGAGCGCAACGTCAGCCATTGGCGAAACCTCCTCGGGGTAGTGTCGATCGAGCCCCCAGCCTTACCCGCGCCGCCGACGCGACGCACGCCGCCGGGGCGCCCGGGTCTCCGGCGCGCCCCCGACCGGCGGCTCCGACACACTCCCCGCCGGCGCGGCACCGTCCACCGACGCGGTCCTCCGCGCCGCGACCAGCGTCAGGACGGCCGCGTGCAGCCCCGCGGCGTCGAGGGGCACGCCGACGTCGAGGGCGACCAGGACGCCGAGCGCGACGATCACCAGCAGCGTCGCGACCGCGTCCCCGTCGACGTCGCGCCGCACCGCTCCGGCCTCCTGACCGCGCGCGGTGATCGCGTGCAGGCGCGCGGCCGCGTGCACCAGCAGCGCCCGGAACCCCTCGCGCAGCGCCGGCATCCGCGACACCGCCTCGAGAACGCGCGCGAACGGCACGGTCGCCGGCAACGGAATCGCCGGGCGCCCGCCGGACCGCGCCGCCTCGACGCTGCGGGCGACCGCCTCGGCGAACCGGCCGATCGTCCGCTCGAGGTCGCGCGCCTCGTCGCCGGCGGCGATGACCTCGTCGAGGAACGCCGCCATCGCGTGCTGCACGACCGCGATCAGGAGATCGTCGCGGTCGCGGAAGTGGACGTAGAAGGCGCCGCGCGTGTAGCCGGCGCGGGCGCAGATCGCGTCGAGGCTCGGGGCATCGAGCCCGTGCTCGGCGAACTCGGCGAGGGCGGCGACGACGAGCGCGGCGCGCGTCTCCTGCTTCGCGTCGGCGCGCCGCCGCGGCACCGGCGGCTGATCCGCCGCGGGCGCGCGCGCCGCTGGCGGGCGGGAGGTCGGCGCGCGCCGCCTCGGGACCGGCTGACGGTCGATCGGGCTCCGGGTCATGCCCCTTCTTGACATACGGATTGGTATGTGGGAACCATGGCCTCACATACGGACTCGTATGTGAAGGAGGACTCGCCGATGACCCTGAACACCCACGATGCCGCCGCCGTCCCCACCGGGACGCCGACCGCGGGCGCCTCGACGACGGGCGCGGCGCTCGCGACCGCCCGCGTGTGGGCGCTCCACCTCCTGTGCTTCGTCCTGCCGGCGACGTGCCTCCTCTTCTTCGCGACCGGCCCGCACCGCTGGTACTGGGCGCTCGCCTGGCTCCTCGTCATCGTCGCCTCGATCGTCCTCGACATGCGGAGCCCGAGCGAGCGACGGCAACCGGCGACGACGCTGCCGGGCTGGCCCTTCGACTCCGTGCTCTACGTGCTCGCCGCGCTCCAGATCGCGAGCGTCGCGCTCCTCGTCCGGATGGTCGCGGTGCACGGGTTCTGGACCGCCGACACGCTCACCGGCGTCCTTCTCGTCGGCATCAACTCGGGGTACTCCGGCATCGTCGTCGCGCACGAGCTCATCCACCGGGCCGCGCCGCACATGCAGCAGCTCGGCCGCGTGCTGCTCGGCTCGGTGCTCTACGAGCACTTCTACACCGAGCACATCCGCGGTCATCACGCGCGCGTCGGCACCGCCGACGATCCCGCGACCGCGCGCTTCGGCGAGCGCGCCGACCTCTTCTTCTTCCGCACCGTGCCGGCGCAGTTCCGGAGCGCCTGGCGCCTCGAGACGAAGCGCCTCGGGGACGCGGGCATGCGCTGGTGGGACCCGCGCCTGCTGCGAAGCCGCGTCGTCCAGGGCCTCGCCGCCGAGTGGAGCGTCGCGCTCGCGATCCTCGTCGTCCTCGGTCCCGGCGCGCTCGCCGTCTACCTCCTGCAAGCGCTCGTCGCGGTGCGCCTCCTCGAGGCGGTCAACTACTTCGAGCACTGGGGCCTCGCGCGGACGACGCGGCGGGTGCGCACGATCGACTCCTGGGACACCGACTCGTGGTTCACGCTCTACACGCTCGTCGGCCTCTCGCGGCACGCCGATCATCACGCCTACGCCTCGCGGCCGTACCAGCAGCTCCGCTACTTCGACGAGAGCCCGAAGCTGCCCTACGGCTACTTCGGCACGGTCGTCCTCGCGCTCTTCACCAAGCGGCGCCTGCGGCACCTGCTCACCGCCGAGCTCGAGCGGCGCCGCCTCGGTCCGTTCGCCGCCGCCTGACGGGATCCGCTCGCGCGTCGCCTTGCCGGCGTCGTGGCGTCGAGCGGGCCGCCGTTTCGACCCGGCGGGAACCAATCTAAGATGTCGCCGCGCCGGTCGCGCGTCACCGCGTGCCGGCGCCGCGCGCACGTGACGCGCGCGGCTAGAGCGACCCCGTGCCGGACGACACGATCCTCCGCTTCGACCGCATCACGAAAGCCTTCGACGGGCGCGCCGCGCTCGACGGCGTCTCGTTCGACGTCCGGCGCGGCGAGGTCCTCGCGCTCCTCGGGCCCAACGGCGCCGGCAAGACGACGCTCCTCAGCCTCGTCCTCGGCTTTCTCCGGCCGACCGCGGGCGACGTGCTGGTGCGCGGCGTCTCCGTCCGCCGCGACCCGCGCCGCGCGCGCGAAGGCGTCGGCAGCGTCGTCGCGCCGGCGTTCCACGAGTACCTGAGCGGCTGGGACAACCTCCGCATCCTCACCGGCTACTCGGCCGGCGTGCGCGAGGCGGAGATCGTCGACGCCGTCGGCTTCGTCGGCCTCGGCGAGCGGATTCACGATCGCGTCCGCGCCTACAGCCACGGCATGCGACGGCGTCTCGCCCTGGCGCAGGCGCTCCTGCCCGCGCCCGACGTCGTCCTGCTCGACGAGCCCGAGGAGGGCCTCGACCCGATCGCGATCACCGAGATGCGCCGCTTGATCGTCCGCATGAACCGCGAGCGCGGCGTCACCGTCGTGCTCGCGTCGCACCAGCTGGCCGGCGTCGAGCAGACCTGCGAGCGCGTCGCGATCCTCGACCGCGGCCGCCTGGTGTTCATCGGCCGCTGGAGCGAGCTCGACGGCGCCGACGCGACGTTCCGCATCGACGCCGACGATCGCGAGCGCGCGGCGGCGGTGTTCCGGGCTCTCGGCGTCCACGCGCTCGGCGACGACGGACTGGTCTCGGTTCCGGGCGGACGCGACGTCGCCGACGTCGTCGCGGCGCTCGTCGACGCCGGCGTGCGCGTCCGCGGGGTCGAGCCCGTGCGCCGGACGCTCGAGGAGGTCTACGTCCGCGCCGTCGCCGCCGGGGGCGCGACGTGACCGCGACGGAGAGCCGGGACCGCGTCACGACCGCGGCGCCCGTCGCGCGTCCTCGGCGTGGGACGAGAGCGTTCCTCGATCAGCTCCGCTGGGAGGTCCGCAAGACCTGGGTGCGACCGCGGACGTACGCCGGCTTCGTCGCGGCCTTCCTCTTCGAGCTCCTGCTTTCGCTGCTGTGGCGCCTGCCCACCGTCCGCCAGGGCATGGGCCGCCAGCTCTGGCGCGTGCACGTCGAGCTCGGCGCGGTCGTCTCCGGCCTCACGACGGCGGTCCACATGACCGCGAACACGATGGCGTTGATCGGCGCGCTCTTTCTCGCGCTGGTCGCGAGCGACGTCGTCGCCAAGGAGTTCGAGGACGGCACGCTGCGGATGGCGCTGTCGCGCCCGGTCGGCCGCGGCGCGCTCTTCACGCAGAAGCTGGTCGCGTGCGCGCTCTACACGGTCGCGCTCACGATCTTCGTCGGCGCGAGCGCGCTCGCGCTCGGTCTGCTCTTCGAGGGCCCCGGCAGGCTCGTCATCATCGCGATCCGCGAAGGCGTCTTCGGCGCGCTCGGCTTCCGCGTCGGCCTCCAGCGCTACGCGGTGTCGATCGGCATGCTGGTCGCGAGCATGATGACGGTGACGCTGCTCGCGTTCGCGCTCTCCTGCTTCCGGATGAAGCCGGCGACGGCGATCGTGATCGCGGCGACCGTCCTGCTCGCCGACCACCTGATCCGCCTCGAGCCCGCGCTCGCCCACGTCGCGCCGTACTGCCTCACGACCCGTCTCGTGACCTGGCGCCAGGTCTTCAATCAGAAGATCCCGTGGCTCCGCATCCACCGGAACTACCGCGACCTGCTCCGGCTCGACGTCGCGTTGCTGCTCGTCGCATGGTGGCGGTTTCGCCGGCGCGAGCTGTCGGCGTGACGACCGTGGCGCGTGGCCGCGATCGGGGAGAAGGTCGCCGGCGATGCGCGGGGTGGCGAGCCCGCCTCGGCGACGCGAGGCTGCGCCGGCTAGTCGGAGAAGACGCCGATCGGCTTGCCGGAGATCTTGCCCTCGCCCTTGACGATGTAGCCGTCGAAGGTCGAGGTGACGCCCTTCTCGGTGACGTTGAACTTGATCGGGCCGACCATCGTGCCCTTCCCCTTGAACTTGACGGCGGGCGAGATCATCCCCAAGCCGTGAGAGCCCGATCCTTCGCCGCCGCCGTTGACGGTCGTCGCGATGAAGCCGTTCTGCGCCGGGTTGCCGAGCGTCGTGGTCTGGATCACGCCCGCTCCGGTGCCGACGCCCGCCGAGGTCTTGCTCAAGTAGGCCTTGTCGAAGTCGGCGACGGTGGGCTGGATGACCGTCGTCGTCACCTGCGCGACACCGTTCTGCGAGGGGTCGAAGACCACGAGCCTCGCCAGCGGCGAGCTCGACGGGTCCTCGAAGGTTCCCAGCGCAGCCAGAATCTCGGTCTTCGAGTCCACCTTGGTGCTGAGCGGTCGGCCGAGCGCGAGGTTGATGATGTCCTTGTTCTTGAGCTTCCTCGTGACGACGAGATCGGTCGCCTCGGACGGCCTCGGGATCGTCATCTTCACGGCGAGCTTCAACGACGCTTTCAAGACGACGAAGTCCTCGGCCGCCGCGGAAGGCGGGACGGCGAGGCGCGCGAGCATGGTGACGGCGGCGAGAAGAACGATCGGAACGATGCGCATGCGAGTTTTTGTCCCGGTTCATCGGCAGCTGTCAAGAAGAGAGCGAGCGGATTTCACCGTGAGGACCACACCGCGCCATCGTCACGACGCGCGCGCGCAGAGGGGATCCGGCGCGCGATCTCGCTCGACGGGTCATTTCGCCGCACGCGGACGGTCAACGCGCGCCGGATGCGGCGGCGGCGGTCGTCTTCTCCTTGCGCGAGCGCGCCGGCACCACCAGCGCCGCGCGCAAGCGATCGAGCGCTTCGGGGACGACGCGGTAGTAGACCCACGTGCCCCGGCGCTCGCGCTCGAGGAGACCGGCTTCGTGCATCACCTTGAGATGGTGGCTGACCGTCGGCTGGCCGAGGCCGAGCGGCTTGATGAGGATGCAGACGCACGCCTCGCCCTCGGGCTGCGCGGCGATGAGGCTCAAGAGACGCAGGCGCGCCGGGTCGGCGAGCACCTTGAAGGCCGCCGCCAGATCTTCGGCGTGGGCACGCTTCAGGTGGGTGTCGAGGACGGCCGGGCAGCAGCCGGCGAGTATTTTCGAGATCGCCATGGGGGGATATTGACACGGATCGATATGTGGCGCAAATATCGATGCACATCGATATCGGAGGTGAGGACATGGCCAACACGTTTCACGTCGCGCTGTACGTTCGCAGCATTCCCGAGGCGGTCGAGCGCTATCGCAGGATCCTCGGCATCGAGCCCGCCAAGGTCCACCCGGATTACGCCAAGTTCGAGATCGGTGACCCGCCGGTGATCTTCTCGCTCAACGTCGGCGGCGTCCCCGGCACGCTCAGCCACCTGGGCATCCGCTATCCCGGCACCGGCGACGTCGCCTCCGGCATGGTGCAGGCGAAGAACGCCGAGTTGACGCCGTTCCGCCAGGAAGCGACCACGTGCTGCTACGCCAAGGCCGACAAGTACTGGGTACGCGACGCCGACGGGGTGCCGTGGGAGATGTACACGCTCCTCGAGGACGTCGAGGCGCAGACCGCCGCCGACCAGCAGCTGCGCGCGTTCCTCGCGCAGGAGCCGAGCGCGACGCGCGCCGCGGCACCGGCAGCGGGCTGCTGCGTGCCGGCGGAGTCGGTCGCCGGCGCCTCGAAGGCATGAGCCCACTCCACGAGAGATGGCCGAGCGGCGACCGCGCCGCTCGGTCTCGGCACAACGCGGTCCGAGGACCGCATCGAGAGGAGAGTCGCCATGGAGACGAAGCCAACCGAAGCTCCCGACGTTCGTGAAGCCGTCCGCCGCCGATACGGCGCCGCCGCCGCGGCCGATGCGCCGCCCGCGGCCGCCGAGCGCGTCGCCCGCACGATCGGCTACAGCGAGGTCGAGCTCGAGTCGGTGCCCGAGGGCGCCAACCTCGGCCTCGGCTGCGGCAACCCCGTCGCCCTGGCGTCGCTCCGTCGCGGCGACGTCGTGCTCGACCTCGGCTCCGGCGCCGGGTTCGATGCGTTCCTCGCCGCGCGCGCCGTCGGCGACGCGGGCCGCGTGATCGGCGTCGACATGACGCCGGAGATGATCGAGAAGGCACGCGCCAACGCCGCCAAGGCGGCGGTCGCGAACGTCGAGTTCCGCGCCGGCACGATCGAGGCGCTGCCGGTCGACGACGCGTCGGTCGACGTCGTGATCTCGAACTGCGTCGTCAATCTCTCGCCGGACAAGCCGAGCGTCTTTCGCGAGGCGTTCCGCGTCCTGCGGCCGGGCGGGCGTCTGATGATCTCCGACCTGGTGACGCTCGGCGAGCTTCCCGCGAGCGTGCGCGCGAGTCTCCCCGCCTACCTCGGCTGCGTCGCCGGCGTGAGCCACGAGGACGAGTATGTCGCGATGCTCCGCGACGCCGGGTTCGCCGACGTCGCAGTCACAGGCAAGACGAGCGCCGCCGCGCTGCTCGGCGCCGGCGACGTCGCGTCGGCGGCCTGCGCGTGCTCCGATCCGACGGTCTCGGGCCTCGTCGGCGAGCTGATCAAGTCGGTGCCGATGCCGGACCTGCTCGAAGCCGCGCGCCTGGTCGTGAGCGCGCAGATCGCCGCGTACAAGCCGGCAGGGCACCTTCCGTCTTAGGTCCGGCCCCAACCAGCCGGCGGGGCACCGTCCGACTCGGGACGGCACCCGCCGGCCCGGTGCTCTCCGGAGTCCGCCAGCACCCGCCGGCGGATGGTGCTCTCCTCGTGAACTGGGACAGGTCCCGCCTCGACATGGCGCGCTTCCGTCGCGTCCAGAACCACTATCTCTACGGCGATCCGCTGTGACGCTCCGCCCGCGTGCGATCGAGGCTCGCCTGCGAGGGCTGAAGGAGGTTCGCGCGCGTCGCGGACGAGGTGCGTGTTCGGTTCGCGCGGCGAGCCCGGATCACCCGCATCGAGAGATCGTCCGGCCGGCCTGAACGGATTCGCGGTCGATGAAATCGATCGCGAATCCGCCGGCACCGTCCGGAGGTCGGTCGTCGCCGTCCGACGCGGTCGCTGGACACCCGGCGTTGGCGCGTGAAAAAACTCGACGCGATGACGCCGAAGCGCCTGCTGATCGCGAACCGCGGCGAGATCGCGGTCCGGATCGTGCGCGCCGCGGTCGAGCTCGGGATCGAGACCGTCGCGATCTTCTCCGAGGACGACGCGCGCTCGCTGCACGTCGCGCGCGCCGACGAGTCGCGCGCGCTCCGCGGCAGCGGGCCGCGCGCGTATCTCGACGCCGAGCAGATCGTGCGCGTCGCGAACGACGCCGGGTGCGACGCGGTTCACCCCGGCTACGGCTTCCTCGCCGAGAGCGCGGATTTCGCGCGCCGATGCGCGGCCGCGGGCGTCACGTTCGTCGGCCCGCGTCCGGAGACGCTCGAGCTGCTCGGCGACAAGTCCGAGGCGCGCGCGCTCGCGGAGCGCTGCGGCGTCCCCGTCTTGCCCGGTACGCGCGGCGCCGCGACGCTCGAGGACGCCCGGCGCTTCTTCCGCGCGCTCGCCGCGGGCGACGCGATGGTGATCAAGGCGATCGCCGGCGGCGGCGGGCGCGGGATGCGCATCGTCGCGACGCTCGCGGCGCTCGACGACGCCTACCAGCGCTGCCGGTCGGAGGCGCTCGCCGCCTTCGGCAACGGCGACGTCTACGTCGAGCGCCTGATGCCGCGGGCGCGCCACGTCGAGGTCCAGATCGTCGGCGACGGCTGCGGCGCGGTCGCGAGCCTCGGCGAGCGCGAGTGCAGCGTCCAGCGCCGCCACCAGAAGCTCGTCGAGATCGCGCCGGCCCCGAGCCTTCCGGCGCGCCTGCGCGACCGCCTCACCGACGCCGCCCTCCGGCTCGCGCGCGAGGTGCGCTTCGCGAGCCTCGGCACCTTCGAGTTCCTGGTCGACGCGAACGCCGCCGCGGACGCCAGCCGCGAAGCCGCTGCAACTCGGGACGCCGCCGCGCATCTCGGCGGCGACGCGGCCGGCGGCAGCGACGCGCCGTTCGCCTTCATCGAGGCGAACCCGCGGCTCCAGGTCGAGCACACGGTCACCGAGGCCGTCACGGGTCTCGACCTGGTGCAGCTCCAGCTCCGCCTCGCCGGCGGCGCGACGCTCGCGACGCTCGGGCTCACGCAACCGGAGATTCCCGAGCCGCGCGGCTTCGCCCTCCAGGCGCGGGTCAACACCGAGACCATCGACGCCGACGGCACCGTCCGGCCGTCGAGCGGCGTGATCACGGCGTTCGATCCGCCGACCGGCCCCGGCATTCGCGTCGACACCTGCGCCTACGCGGGCTACGCGACGAGCCCGCGCTTCGACTCGCTGCTCGCGAAGGTGATCGCGCACGCCAGCTCGGCGGAGCTCGCCGACGTCCTCGCACGGGCACGGCGCGCCCTCGACGAGCTTCGCATCGAGGGCGTCGCGACCAACGTCGCGTTCCTCCGCAACCTGCTGGCGCATCCGGCGCTCGCGGCCGGGCGAGCTGCACACGCGCTTCGTCGAGGAGCACGCGGTCGCGCTCGCGAGCGACGACGACGGCGCCGACCGCCCGCGCCTCTTCACGAACGGTCCCGCGGCGCCCGCCACTCCCGCCGAGGCGCTCGACGCGGCGAGCTTCGACGCGCCGACGGGCGCGCGTTCGACGGGGCGCGCCGCGACGTCGAGCCCGGCGCCGCGCGCGGCCCCGGCACCCGGCCTTGCCGGCGCGCGCATCGACGCGATCGATCCGCTCGCCGTCCTGGCGCACGGCAAGACCGCCGGCGACGCAATCGCGTCCGCGACCTCGCGGACGCCGCAGGTCGCGAACGCGACGACCGCGGTCGAGGACTTCGGCGGCGACGACGGCGCGATCGCCGTGCGCGCGCCGCTGCAGGGAACGGTCGTCGCCATCGACGTCGCCGAGGGCGACCTGGTCCACGCCGGCGCGCAGCTCCTCGTCATGGAAGCGATGAAGATGGAGCACGTGGTGCCGGCGCCGGCGAGCGGCGTCGTCCGGCGGATCGGCGTCGCGCTCGGCGACGCGGTGCTCGAGGGGCACCCGATCGTCGCCATCGAGCCGTGCGACCTCGGGACGACCGTCGAGCACGACGCGCAGGACGTCGACCTCGACCGCGTCCGCCCCGACCTCGCCGAGGTGATCGAGCGCCACGCGTTCGGCCTCGACGCCGCCCGGCCCGACGCCGTCGCGCGCCGGCGCGGCGACCGGCCAGCGCACCGCGCGCGAGAACGTCGAGGACCTCTGCGATCCCGGCTCGTTCGTCGAGTACGGCTCGCTGGTGATCGCGGCGCAGCGCCGCCGGCGCGACGCTCGACGACCTGATCCGCCGCACGCCCGCGGACGGCATGGTCTGCGGGCTCGGCGCGCGTGAACGGCGACGTCTTCGACGACGCGCGCAGTCGCTGCGTCGTGGTCTCGTACGACTACACGCGTGCTCGCCGGCACCCAGGGCCTCCAGAACCACCGCAAGAAGGACCGCATGTTCGAGCTCGCGCGCGAGCAGCGGCTTGCCGGTCGTCATCTTCACCGAGGGCGGCGGCGGCCGCCCCGGCGACACCGACGGCCCCGGCGTCGCCGGCCTCGACTGTCTCGCGTTCCAGTTCTTCGGCAAGCTCTCGCGGTCTCGTGCCGCTCGTCGGCATCAACGCCGGGCCGCTGCTTCGCCGGCAACGCCGCGCTGCTCGGCTGCTGCGACGTGGTGATCGCGACCGCGGGCTCGAGCATCGGCATGGGCGGCCCGGCGATGATCGAGGGCGGCGGCCTCGGCGTCTTCCGTCCCGAGGAGGTCGGCCCGATCGACGTCGCAGGTCGCCGAACGGCGTCGTCGACCTCGCCGTCGAGGACGAGGCCGAGGCGGTCGCGGCCGCGAAGCGCTACCTCGCGTACTTCCAGGGGCCGCTCGCGAGCTGGGAGTGCGCCGACCAGCGGCGCCTGCGGACCGCGATCCCCGAGAACCGCCTGCGCGTCTACGACGTCCGCGCGGTCATCGAGACGCTCGCCGACGCCGGCTCGGTGCTCGAGCTGCGGCGCGGCTTCGGCCGCGGCATGGTCACCGCGCTGGCGCGCATCGAAGGCCGGCCGCTCGGCGTCATCGCCAACAACCCGATGCACCTCGGCGGCGCGATCGACCCCGACGGCGCCGACAAGGCCGCGCGCTTCATGCAGCTCTGCGACGCCTTCGACCTGCCGATCCTCTTCCTCTGCGACACGCCCGGGATCATGGTCGGCCCGGAGGTCGAGAAGACGCGCGATGGTGCGCCACGCGGCGCGGATGTTCGTCGTCGGCGCGAGCCTCGACGTGCCGTTCTTCACGATCGTGCTGCGCAAGGGCTACGGCCTCGGCGCGCAGGCGATGGCGGGCGGCAGCTTCCACGCGCCGTTCTTCACCGTCGCGTGGCCGACGGGCGAGTTCGGCGGCATGGGCCTCGAGGGCGCGGTCAAGCTCGGCTTCCGCAACGAGCTCGCCGCGGTCGAAGGACACCGCCGAGCGCCGCGCAGCTCTTCGACGAGATGGTCGCGCGCATGTACGAGATCGGCAAGGCCGTGAACATGGCCTCGCACTTCGAGATCGACGACGTCATCGACCCCGCCGACTCGCGCCGCTGGATCACGACCGCGCCTCCGCTCGGCGCCGCCGCCGAATCCGCCGCACGGCGAAGAAGCGCCCCTGCATCGATCCGTGGTGAGCGCGCCGCCGCGCGTGTAGCCGGTGAGAGAAGGATCAGGTGGGGCCGGCCCTGCCGTCTGCGCGAGCACCCAAAAGGCCTGCAACGCGGGCTATCGACTTTCGCGCCCTCGCCGATGGCGTCCGGGGCCGTTGACGACCCGCCGCCGGCCGAAAGCGGCCGCGGCGTTTGACGGCGAAGATCGGACGAACGACCTGCCGCCGTCGACTCGCGTCGGGCGGCCGGCCGTGAGGCCAGAAATTTCTTGACTTCATCTCCGGGTGCTGTCGAAATCCGCGCGCTCATCGATTCACCATCGTGCCGTCGCGTCTCGTGATCGCTGCCGTCGTGCTCGTCGTGACGATGCCGTTCAGCGGCGCCGTTGCTGCGCCGCTCTCACTCGATTCACCGGCGGCGCAAAAGGCCGCACTACGTTGCCAGCGGGCGATCACCGACGGCGGAGCGAGGTTCCTGTCGTCGCGGCTCGGCGCCCTCGACGCATGCACGACCGCCGCGCTCAAGTGCGTTCAAGGCGACGACCCGAGGTGCCTCGCGAAGCTCGGCCGCAAGTGCGCCGCGAACGTCACTGCCCTGCCGGGGGCCGTCGACGCGCTCGCGTCGAAGCTCGACAAGAGTTGCCGCGACAACAATCTTCGTCTCGCCGACCTGCTGGCGAGCGATGGGCTCGGTCTCGGCGCGCTCGTCGACGACTGCAATCAGAGCTTCGGGATCGACGTTTGCACGGGCGTCTCGGCGCTCACCCGCTGCGTCGCGCTCCAGCACGAGCGCGCGAGCGAGAGCTTGCTCGGGTCGGCGGTGCCGCGCGCGCACGAGGTGCTGTCGCTCGTGCCCGGTCTGCCGACGCCGGTGCCGCTTCCCGCGCTGCCGCCGTTCGCAGGGTGCGGCGATTGCGCGAGCACCGTGCCGGCTTCCGTGACCGCGTGCGGCACGACCGTCGCGAAGACCTCACGCAAGTTCGCGATCGCGGCGCTGTCGGCGACCGAGGCGTGCTTGAAGGCGCTGTTCGCCTGCGTGCAGACGAAAGGGAGCGACGCCGGCTGCCTCACCAAGGCCCGGAAGTCGTGCGGCAGGAGCGCGGCGAAAGTCGCCAAGGCGCGGACCGTGCTCGGCACGGCGCTGGAGAAGAAGTGCGGCGCCGCCGCCGTCGATTTCGCGCTCCTGCAGCTGCCGGCGGGGCTGAACCTCGACGCGCTCGCCTCCGAGTGCGCCGCCCTCGGCGCGCCGCCGCTCGACACGGTCGACGCTCTCGCGACGTGCGTGCGCCGCAACCACGAGTGTCAGCTGCGCGATCTCGTCCGCGGCGTCGTCGCTCGTGGCGACGAGCTGCTGCTCGCGCCGCTCGTCGCCGGATTGGACGGCGGCGTCGATGCCGTCCTCGACGGCAGCGCGTGCGCGACGCCGACGCCCGCGGCGACGCCGGCGCCGCAGGTGGGACGCGCCGCCGCGAACATCGGAAACAGCGTGAGCATCAGGCGCTTCATCACGCTCGTGCGCCGCGTGACCGACGGCACGAGCGGGATCTACCAACCAGGCGGCTCCGTCGTGTCGTCGCAAGGCGCGCCGCGCAGGGTCTCCGTCAGCGGCGGCGCGACGCGGATCGTTCCCGGCGGCACGAGTCGCATCAGGATGTTCTATGAGCGCGGCGGCGGTCCGTTCGCGCGCGCGAACGGCGAGATCCCGACGCCGCCGACGTTGATCGTGACCGTCCGGCGGGCCGACGTGATCCTCGAGGATCACATCGAGCTGCCGCTGCCCGCAGGCACCGACGACGAGCTCGACCTCACGTTCGCCGACGACCTGCCCGGCTGCGTGCTGGAGATCGCGTTCGCGACCGCCGAGGACGGGCAGGTGAGCGACTACACCCCGCTTCAGGAGGTGCTCGACGCGACACCGACGCCGACCTCGACGCCGATCGGCCCGCCCTCGGTGGCCGCGACGCCGACGCCGAGTCCGACGGTGACCCCGGACGTCACGCGGCCGACGGTCATCGACACCGATCCGAAGGCCGGCCATCTCGCGTTCGACGTGACGACGGTCGACCTCACGTTCAGCGAGCCGCTGAACCCGGCGCTCGTCGTGGCGTCGGGATTCACGCTCACGGACCTCGGACCCGATGGCAACGTCGGCGGCGGCGACGACGCGCCGGTCACGATCGCCGAGGTCGGCGTCGACCAGAATCACGTCACGGTGTCGGTGCAGCAGCCGCTCCCGACCGGGAACTATCGCTTGCAGGTGTCGCCGACGGTGATCGCGGACCTCGCCGGCAACCACCTGGCGGCGACGTTCACTCTCCTCTTCGCGAGCAGCCCGCCGCCGCCGCTCGGCACGACGGTATGGACCGGCGACCGCACGGGCGACTGGAGCGTCAAAGAGAACTGGAGCGGAAACGTCGTGCCCGGCGCGAACGATCGCGTGGTCATCGATCGGCTCGGCGGCACCTTCACGATCACGCACAGTTTCGGCATCGACACGGTCAAGAGCATCCAGACGAGCCATGCGCTCGAGATCACCGGCGGCACGCTCACGATCACGGAGCCGTCGCTGATCAGCGGGTCGCTCAAGGTGAGGGGAACGCTCGTGGTCACGGGCGCGACCGCGTCGCTGAGCGTCACCGGCACCGTCACGCTCGTCGGCGCGAATCTCACGGCGCGGAACGGCGGTGTGCTCGACCTGTCCGCCGCGACGCAGTTCATCGGCAGCGGCTTCGACGTCACGCTGCTCGCGGAGACGAACGGTGTCGTCGACCTGTCGGGACTTCAGAGCATCGTCTGGAATTCCAACAAGCTGTCGATCACCACGCGCAGCGGCGGTCGCATCGATCTGAGCGCCCTCGCGACGTTCGACGTGGTCGGCAACGTCGTGGTCTCGAGCACCGGCCCGGGCGGCAGCGAGGTCGATCTCCGCAACGCGACGGCGATCGGCAGCACGGGCGGCACGTTCACCTTGAGCTTCGCGAACGGCGGGGCGATTCGGCTCGACGCGGTGACGACGTTCGACGGCGTCGTGACGACGCTCGACGCCACCTCCGGCCAGCTTCCGACGCAGAACCTGCAATCCGTCCACCGCAGCGTGATCGGAGTCACCGGCGGCACCACCACCGTGATGCCGCCGTTCACCGCGCTCACCGATGCCGACGGCTCGAGCTTCACGGCGAGCGTCGGAGCGACGCTGAGCTTGCCGAGCCTCACCACCTACGGCGGAGTGGGCGGTAGTGTCTCGTGGCAGGCGATAACCGGCGGGACACTCGACCTGTCCGCCCTGACCCTGATCGACTGGAATGGCCAGAACGGCCAGAAACTCACGATCGCGGCGAGCAGCGGCGGTCACGTCGATCTGACTGGATTGCAGACGTTCGACGTCGGCGGTGACGTCGCCGTGACGAGCACCGGGCCGGGCGGCAGCGAGGTGGATCTCCACAACGCGACGGCGATCGGCAGCACGGGCGCCACGTTCACCTTGAGCTTCGCGAACGGCGGGGCGATTCGGCTCGACGCGGTGACGACGTTCGACGGCGTCGTGACGACGCTCGACGGCGCTGGGCTGCTGCCGAGCGCGCAACTCCAGACGGTCCATCGGAGCTCGATCGCGGTGACGGGCACCGGGGTGGCGCCGCCGTTCACCGCGCTCACCGACGCCAACGGCTCGAGCTTCACGGCGAGCGTCGGAGCGACACTGAGCTTGCCGAGCCTCACCACCTACGGCGGAGTGGGCGGTAGTGTCTCGTGGCAGGCGGTAACCGGCGGGACGCTCGATCTGTCCGCCCTGACCCTGATCGATTGGAGTGGCCAGAACGGCCAGAGACTCACGATCGCGGCGAGCAGCGGCGGTCACGTCGATCTGACTGGGTTGGCGACGTTCGACGTCGGCGGTAGCGTCGTCGTGACGAGCACCGGCCCCGGCGGCAGCGCGGTCGATCTCCGCAACGCGACGGCGATCGGCAGCACGGGCAGCACGTTCACGCTGAGCTTCGCGAACGGCGGGGCGATTCGGCTCGACGCGGTGACGACGTTCGACGGCGTCGTGACGACGCTCGACGGCGCCGGGCTGCTGCCGAGCGCGCAACTGCAGACGGTCCATCGCAGCTCGATCGCGGTGACGGGCACCGCGGTGGCGCCACCGTTCACCGCGCTCACCGACGCCGACGGGTCGAGCTTCACGGCGAGCGTCGGGTCGACGCTGAGCTTGCCGAACCTCACCACCTACCGCGGAGCCGGCGGTAATGTCTCGTGGCAGGCGATCAGCGGTGGGACGCTCGCCATCCCCGCCCTGACCGTGATCGACTGGAACAGTCAGAACGGCCAGACATTGTCGATCCATGCCGCGACCGCGGGAACGGTGAACCTCGGCAACGTGCAGCTGCTGGGGAACGGCGGACAGATCCACGTCACGTCGGACGGCAAGGTCAACAACGTCCCCAGCCTCGTCGACCTCGGCAGCGTAGATCCGGGGCATTGCCCGAACGCGACGTTCACGGCGACGAACGGCGGCATCATCGACTGCCCGTGTCAGTGAGCCGCGCGAGCGGCCGTCGCGCGGTCCAGCCTCGACTGTCCCGCGGCAGATAGGAGCGGCGCGTCCGATAGCGAGCGTTACGTCACCAAAGGGCCTGCAACGCGCGCGATCAACCCATCGATTCGTGGGACGCGGAGCCGGATGTCGATGGCCTCGGCACGCTGTGATGGTCAGCCGCGTGCCACGCAGCTGGCGGATCGACTCGCCGTCGGTGGCATGCAGGCGAGCCCCGAGCCCCATCGCCGTCGCACCGACGAACCCATCGGCCGGCGACGCCCGGGCCTCGGCGAGATTCACGACCGAGATCACCACCTCGATCCGCGCGCGCCGAGCCCGCGGCAACCGATCGAGTTTCGCCGACGACCGGTGCCGACCTTGAATCCAGCCGATGGCAATCCCGGCGTCGATCGTCTTCACACCGGCGACTTCCCAGCGTTCCGTCGAGCTGGCCTGATGGAGAGCCGCCGCCCGATGACGCGGCCATCACGAATCTGGTAGCCGACGGACGGAGACGCGAGGGATGAGCCACAGCGCGCTGCTGAGAACCCGGCGGTTCGCGCCGTTCTTCTGGACGCAGTTCCAGGGCGCGCTCAACGACAACGTCTTCAAGAACGCCCTCGTCATCCTGTTCGCGTTCGGCGCCGGCGGCTCGACGTTGTCGACCGACACGTTGGTGAACCTCGCCGGCGGCATCTTCATCCTGCCGTTCTTCCTCTTCTCGGCGACGGCCGGCCAGCTCGCCGACAAGCTCGAGAAGTCGCGCATCATCCGGGCCGTGAAGCTGCTCGAGATCGGCATCATGTCGGTCGCCGCCGTCGGCTTCGCGTTCGGGAGCGTCGCCGTCCTGCTCGCCGCGCTCTTCTTGATGGGCGTGCACTCGACGCTCTTCGGGCCCGTGAAGTACAGCATCCTGCCGCAGCACCTCCGCGAGGAGGAGCTGGTCGGCGGCAACGCGTTGATCGAAGGCGCGACGTTCGTCGCGATCCTCGTCGGGACGATCGTCGGCGGCATCCTGGTGAGCGTTCCCGGCTGGGGGCCGGCGCTGGTCGCGGCGGTGACGATCGGGCTCGCGATCACCGGGTGGCTGACGAGCCGCGGCGTGCCGCCGCGCCGCGGCACAAGCGCCCGGGCTCCGGATCGGCTGGAACCCGCGTCACCGAGACGCTGCGCACGATCCGCTTCACGCGCGAGAACCGCACGGTGTTCCTGTCGATCCTCGGCATCTCGTGGTTCTGGTTCTACGGCGCGCTCTTTCTCGCGCAGTTCCCCGGCCTCGGCCGCGAGGTGCTCGCCGGCGACGAGCACGTCGTCACGCTGCTGCTGACGACCTTCTCGATCGGCATCGGTCTCGGCTGCATGCTGTGCGAGCGGCTCTCCGCCGGGAAGATCGAGCTCGGCCTGGTGCCCTTCGGCTCGATCGGCCTGTCGCTCTTCGCGCTCGACCTCTGCTTCGCGTCGCACGCCGCCGCCGCGCCCCCCGGCGCGGCGCTCGGCGTCGGCGACGTTCCTGGCGAGCTGGCCGCACTGGCGGGTCGCGCTCGATCTCGCGCTGATCGGCGTCTTCGGCGGGTTCTTCGTCGTGCCGCTGCTCGCGCTCGTGCAGCACCGCAGCGCAGCCGGAGCACCGCTCGCGCATCATCGCCGGCAACAACATCATCAACGCCGCCTTCATGGTCGTCGCGGCGATCATCGGCATCGCGCTCCGCGCCGGCGGCTTCACCATTCCGCAGCTCTTCCTCTTCACCGCGATCGTGAACGCCCTCGTCGCGGTCTACATCTACGCGCTGCTTCCCGAGTTCCTGATGCGCTTCCTCATCTTTCTCCTAGTGCACACGGTCTACCGGGTGCGCGAGCGCGGCACCGAGCACCTCCCCGACGACGGCCCGGCGGTCCTGGTGTGCAACCACGTGAGCTTCGTCGACGCGCTGGTGATCGCCGCGGTCTGCCGCCGGCCGATCCGCTTCGTGATGGACCACAGCATCTTTCGCCTGCCCGTCCTGAGCTTCGTCTTCCGCACCGCGCACGCGATCCCGATCGCGTCGGCGAAGGAGGACCCGGCGCTCAAGGAGCGCGCCTTGGCGGAGGTGGCGACGGCCCTCGCCGCGGGCGAGCTCGTCTGCATCTTCCCCGAAGGACGGATCACGGCGACCGGCGAGCTCGGCGCCTTCCGCGCCGGGGTCGAGCGGATCGTCGCGCGCTCGCCGGTCCCGGTGGTGCCGATGGCGCTCCGCGGCCTCTGGGGCAGCTTCTTCAGCCGCAAGGGCGGACCGGCGATGCGCCGCCCGTTCCGCCGCCTGTGGTCACGCATCGAGCTGGTGTGCGGCGCCCCCGTCCCGCCGGCGCTGGCGACGGCGCCGGCGCTGGAAGCGGCGGTCCTCGACCTGCGCGGCGACGCTTGCTGACGCCGGCGCGCTCGCCGGGCGCAGATGTCGGAGGCGCACGACGTCGATCGATGTCGACGGACGGCGGCCGGGAAACGCCGACCGGAGGAAATTGGTTGTTTCCATGCCATATTCCCGGCAGATTTCTTGCCATGAAAGCATCCATGGACGCGGCCGGCCGTATCGTGATCCCGAAGGCGTTGCGACGAGCGCTGGGCCTCGAGCCCGGTCAGGTGTTCGAGGCGCGGGCGGCAGACGGCCGGTTGGAGCTCGAAATCGCCGCGACGCCGATGAGCCTGCAGAAACGCGGGAAGGGCGTGGTCGCGGTGCCGCAGACCGAGCTTCCGGCGCTGACCGCGGAGCAGGTGCGCGAGACGGTGGAGCGCGTTCGGCGTTGAAGGCAGCCGACAGCAGCCTCGTCGTCGCCGCGTTCGCCTCATGGCACGAGGGGCACGAGGTCGCGAGGCGCGTTCTCGACGCCGGCGTCCGCCTCGTGGAGCACTGTGCGCTCGAGACCTACTCGGTCTTGACCCGGCTTCCGCCGCCGCATCGCGCGCCCGGCGACGTCGTCACCGCGTTCCTGGAGGCGCGGTTTCACGGGCCGTTTCTCCGGCTCAGCGTCCAAGGGTATCGCCGCTTCCTGCTCGAGTTGCCCGATAAGGGCGTCGTGGGAGGAGCCGTGTACGACGCGCTCGTGGCTGCGACGGCCGGCGAGCACCGCATGGCGCTCGTGAGCTGCGACCGCCGCGCGGCGTCGACGTACGAACGCTACGGGATACGATTCGACGTCGTCTGAGGCGCCGACGATTCGCGCGTCGCTCCGCTGGACGCCGCGCACACGTTGGAGGTCGCCGCTCGATTGCCGCGCGTGGCGGCGATCCCTGCGGGTCGCAGCCGAGCGGAACGCGAGCGTGAACGTCGCGCGTCGTCGAAGGTACCTCGTCGGCGGTACGCCGGTGGGATTGAGAGCCGCACCAGCATCCGAAGGCCGCCGTTCAGCCGACAATCCTCCGATCAGCCCGAAGCATCGCGAGATCGCTGCCGAGCAGCCACGGACAGAACGTCGTGTCCGTCGATACCGAATCGCCCGTCCCCGGGCCCTGGCCCGAGGGCCCGCTCACGTCCCCCACCAGTTGCAGGTCGCGCCGGCGAGCGCGGCGGCGCGATTGCGGAAGCCGTGTCGCCGGCGACGGATCTCACCGACGTCGCGGGTTTCGGGTTCGCCGCAAAGGTCACGACCTGCGCCGACCTCGCACTCGTGACGGTGGAGGAGGCAGCGCGCCACGTCTGGTCGGGCTGATGGTGGGTGTGGTGGTCGGCATCGCGCCGTGATCGCGAGCACGCCGGTGCACCGCGACCCCGAGGGGTGCCTGTCCGCCGGCGTCTTCGCGCGGGCGCCGGTCGCGATCAGTCGGAGGCGCGCGTCCCGCGCTGGCCGTGCAAGCCGACGAGCCGGGCGATGAGGAGCGCCTGATACATCACGCCGGTGATCGCCTCGAGCATCGCGAGCGTCCGCGCCGCGCCGCTCGACGGCACGATGTCGCCGTAACCGACGGACGTCAGCGTGATGAAGCTGAAGAACGTGAACGCGGGCCAGGCGACGCGCCCGTCCGTCGCGACCAATGATCGGAAGGAGCCCGGCTCGAGCTGCCCGACGAAGCCGTACGCCATTCCCCACGTCACGCCGAGGAACAGGTAGGCCGTGACCGCGCCGTAGAGCGTATCGATCGTGATCTCGCGCGCGAGCACGACACGGCGGACGATGACCGCGGTCACGAACCCGAGGAAGAGCACCGTGACCAGGATTCCCGGCAGGAAGGTGCCGCCGGCGCGCGTCGTGAACCTGATCGAATTGCCGACGATCGCGGCGCTTCCGAGCGCGGCGGCGACGATCAGCACGCGGCGCTCGCTCGCGATCGCCCACAGCGCCGCGATGAACACGGGAATCGCGAACACGCCGAAGACTCCCGGAGCCGGCGTGTCCCCGGCGACGAAGGGATAGAGGACGATCAGCGCCAGCTGCGCCGCCACCAGATACACGAACCGATGCGGGTGCGGCGACGTCGCGACGTCGGCGGATGACGCGATCATGGCGTAGCCGTCTGGCCGCGACGCGCACCGCTGTCAACCTTCGGCGCCTCCGCGACCTCCAGCACCATCTCGATCTCGACGATCCGGCGTCATCCTGTGCGTGCTCGCCGCGCCGACGCTGCCATGCGCCAGAATGGCGCAAGCCGCACCGTACGCGGATTTTCTTCTTGCGCGGATCGGGGAATGTGACATGTGAGACGCGCCGAAGATCTCACGCCGATTCAACTACCAACAAAGTCTGGAGGCGTCGTGATGCACCCCCTTGCGTCATCTCTTGCGCGGCAGTGCCGCGTGTTCCGCGTGCTCGCGCTGTCGATCGTCGTCGCCTTCGGCGTGCTGCCACGACCGCCGGCGCTCGCGGCCACCGCCTGCTTCAAGAACACCTCGGCGCCCGCGGCGGGCACCGCCGTCCAGGGCCACATCGGCGCGAGCGCCCACAACATCGGCTACGCGGGAACTTTCAACATCCAGATCGACGGCGCCGGCGCGACGACCCTCGCCTACTGCGTCGATCTTCTGAACACCATCGCCCCCAACGATTGCGAGCCGCAGATCCCGCCCGCCTACCCGTGCGAGGTCGTCTACATCCTCAACAACTTCTACCCCAACGCCGCTGCCGTCCTGACGACGGCCGAGGAGGCGGCCGCGGTCCAGGCGGCGATCTGGTCCTTCACGGACGGCTGGGTGATCGACGGACCGGCCGCGATCCAGAGTCGCACGCAGGCGATCATCGCGACCGCGACCGGCCAGTGCGCGACGGTGCAGCCGGTGCCGCAGACGATGACCCTGAGCCCCGCGTCCGCCGTCAACCACATCCCGCCGCAGACCATGCACACCGTCACGGCGACGCTCCAGGACACCAACGCGGCGCCGATCGCCAGCTACCCGGTGACGATCACCGTCTCCGGCGTCTCGGGTCCGCACACCTTCAACGGCACCACCGACGGCTCGGGGCGGTTCGGCGCCACCTACACCAACCCGTTCGGCTCGAGCGGCATCGGCACCGACAACATCACCGCGAGCGCCAGCTTCTCGGCGCCGGTCGGTCTCGAGTTCAAGGTCGCCGGCAAGCAAGGGATCGTGCTCGCCGGTGCGCCGCGGACCGGCACCGTCACCGGCACCGCGACCAAGACCTGGACGTCGGCGACCTGCGGCGACGGCTTCGTCGGCAACACGGCGGGCGAGCTCTGCGACGACGGCAACGCCGTCGACGGCGACGGCTGCGACTCGAACTGCACGCCGACCGCCTGCGGCAACGGCATCCGCACCGGCAGCGAGCAGTGCGACGACGGCAACACGATGAGCGGCGACGGCTGCGACGCCAACTGCACGCCGACCGGCTGCGGCAACGGCGTCCGCACCGGCAGCGAGCAGTGCGACGACGGCAACACCGTCAACGGCGACGGCTGCGATACCAACTGCACCACCACCGCCTGCGGCAACGGCATCCGCACCGGCAGCGAGCAGTGCGACGACGGCAACACCGTCAACGGCGACGGCTGCGACGCCAACTGCACCACCACCGCCTGCGGCAACGGCATCCGCACCGGCAGCGAGCAATGCGACGACGGCAACGCCGTCAACGGCGACGGCTGCGACGCCAACTGCACCACCACCCGCTGCGGCAACGGCGTCGTCACCGCGGGAGAGGAATGCGACGACGGCAACGCCGTCAACGGCGACGGCTGCGATACCAACTGCACGATCAGCCGCTGCGGCAACGGCATCCCCGCCGGTGGCGAGCAGTGCGACGACGGCAACGCGGTCGACGGCGACGGCTGCGACTCGAACTGCACGATCCCGAGCTGCGGCAACGGCGTCGCCACCGGCACCGAGGAGTGCGACGACGGCAACGCGGTCGACGGCGACGGCTGCGACTCGAACTGCACGACGAGCCGCTGCGGCAATCACGTCGTCGCCGCCGGCGAGGAGTGCGACGACGGCAACACCGTCGCCGGCGACGGCTGCTCGCCGACCTGCGTCGTCGAGCTTTGCGGCAACGGCGTCGTCGACGCCGGCGAGGACTGCGACGACGGCAACCACGACGACACCGACGCGTGCCGGTCGAACTGCGAGCTCAACGTCTGCGGCGACGGCGTCGTCCATGCCGGCGTCGAGGACTGCGACGACGGCAACCTGGTCGACGACGACACCTGCCGGAACGATTGCACCTTCAATCAATGCGGCGACGGCGTTCTCAACGCCGGCGTCGAGCAGTGCGACGACGGCAACCTCCTCGACGGGGACGGCTGCTCGCACGACTGCCGCTCGGAAGAGATCTGCAACGACCTGCTCGACAACGACGGCGACGGCCTGATCGACTGCGACGATCCCGACTGCCCGACGTGCCCGATCATCCAGAAGGACCCGGCGTTCCTCAAGTTCCGCGCGCCGGGACCGGACTACCTGAAGATCCAGGGCGGCATGGAGGTCGCGGCCGTTCCGAGCCTGAGCCCCGGCACCGAGCAGTTCGGGTTCCTCTTCACGAATCCGAACGCCGTCCTCTTCCGCATCGTGCTGCCGCCGGGTGGGCTCGCCCCGCGCGGCCGCACCGCCTTCAAGTACTTCGACGCGCCGGCCAAGCGGAGCGGCGGTCTCTTCAAGGTGGTGCTGAAGCTGAAGCACGACATCTACCACGTGGCGGTGAAGGCCTACGGCGACATGTCGGCGGCGACGGTGCCGACGATGACGGTGCAGGTCCTGATCGGCGACGACGTCTACTTCACGCGCGCCACCTGGAGGACGACCAAGACCGGCTGGAAGTTCGAGTTCGCCCGCTGACCCCCGCGGCCGAGTCGTGCGCGCCGATGACGCGCGCGTGACTCGGCCGCGCCGAACGCGGTCGCCGCCACTCTCGATCCATCGCTGCCCCTCCCGGCGCGGGTCGAGCGCGCTCCCTCCTCTTGCGGAGTCGCGCGAGTCGCTGCACATGTCTGCGGACCATGACGACGTCGACCGCGGCGCGCGAACGTAGCATCCAGCTCGCCGAGCTGCAGGATGCCTGGGCGGTGCTCTCGGCCGACGAGCGCCGCGAAGGCTGGCTGCTGTTGGCGCCCGAGGATGCCGAGGACTTCTTCCTCGGGCTGCCGAGCCGTGACCAGACGGAGCTCATCCTCTCCTTGCCGCCGGCGCAGCGGCGGTCGTGGATGCGCCTGCTCCCGCCCGACGACGCCGCCGACGTGGTGCAGCTGGCGCCGCCCGAGGAGCGCGACGGCACTGCTCGCCCTGCTCGACGAGCCCACCCGCCGCGAGGTGTCGGCGCTCCTCGCCTACGCCGAGGACGACGCCGGCGGCCTGATGAGCCCGCGCTTCGCGCGCCTGCGCCCGGAGATGCGCGTCGACGAGGCGATCACCTACCTGCGGCGCCAGGCGCGCGAGCGGCTCGAGACGATCTACTACGTCTACGTGCTCGACGCGGCGCAGCGCCTGCTCGGCGTGGTCTCGTTCCGCGAGCTCTTCCTCGCGCCGCCCGACCAGACGGTCCAGGACGATCATGCACACCGACGTCGTCACCGCGCCACGAGAGCATGGACCAGGAGGCGCTCGCCGGCTCTTCGCCGAGCAACCACTCTCATCGCGGTGCCGGTCGTCGACGCCGAGGGCCGCATCAAGGGCATCGTCACGGTCGACGACATCGTGCGACGTGGTCCAGGAGGAGGCGACCGAGGACATCCAGAAGATCGGCGGCATGGAGGCGCTCGACGCGCCCTACCTCACGATCGGCTTCTGGCGGATGCTGCGGAAGCGCGGCGGCTGGCTGTCGGCGCTCTTCCTCGGCGAGATGCTCACCGCGACCGCGATGGGCTACTTCCAGGACGAGATCGCGCGCGCCGTCGTGCTGGCGCTGTTCGTCCCGCTGATCATCTCGAGCGGCGGCAACTCGGGCTCGCAGGCGACGACGCTCGTGATCCGCGCCATGGCGCTCGGCGAGGTGACGCTGCGCGACTGGTGGCGCGTGATGCGCCGCGAGCTCGCTCTCGGGCCTCGGCCTCGGCTGCCTCCTCGGCGTCGATCGGCCTGCTGCGCATCCTGGTCTGGCAGGCGTTCCTCGCGCCCTACGGCGCGCACTACCTGCTGGTCGCGATCACCGTCGCGGCGAGCCTGGTCGGCGTGGTGCTCTGGGGCACCCTCGCCGGCTCGATGCTGCCGTTCATGCTGCGCCGCCTCGGCTTCGATCCGGCGAGCGCGTCGGCGCCCTTCGTCGCGACGCTCGTCGACGTCAGCGGGCTCGTCATCTACTTCAGCGTCGCGAGCTTCGTGCTCGCGGGCACGCTGCTCTGACCGCGTGCCCGCCGCCGCGATTCAGCCGCGCGCGCGGCCGACGACGCTCCGCCGGTAGCCGTAGCCGGCGTAGAGCACCAGGCCGACGGCGAGCCACACGACGAAGCGCCACCAGGACGCCGGCGGCAGGTAGGCCATCAGCCCGACGCACGACGCGGCGCCGAGCGTCGGGATCGGCCAGGCGCCGAACGGCACCCGAAACGCCCGCGGCCGCTCGGGCTCGCGCCGCCGCAGGATCGGAATCCCCAGGCAGACGATCGTGAACGCGAAGAGCGTCCCGACGTTGGTGAGGTCGACCATCTCGTCGATGGTCGCGAACGCGGCGACGACGCCGACCGCGACCCCGGTCACGATCGTCGTGACGTGCGGCGTCCGGAAGCGCCGGTGGACGCGGGCGAACGCCGGCGGCAGCAGGCCGTCGCGCGCCATCGCGAAGAAGATGCGCGGCTGGCCGAGCTGGAAGACCAGCAGCACCGCCGTGTGCGCGACCACCGAGCCGAGCGCGACGATCGTGCTCGCCACTCGCGCCCCGGGCGCGACGTGCTCGATCGCGAGCGTCAGCGGCTCGGCTTGCTCGGTCGCGAGCCGGCGCGTCAGCTCCGGATACGGCACCAGCCCGGTGAACACCGCCGCGACGACGACGTAGAGCACGGTGCAGATCGCGAGCGAGGCGATGATGCCGACCGGCAGGTCGCGACGCGGATGGCGCGTCTCCTCGGCGACGGTCGAGACCGCGTCGAAGCCGATGTAGGCGAAGAAGACGATCGCCGCGCCCGCGAGCGTGCCGGCCCAGCCGTTCGGCTGGAACGGCCGCCAGTTCCGCGCCATCGTCTCGAGCGAGACGTAGCGGAAGCCCACGGCCACGAAGAAGAGCAGGACGAGGATCTTGATCGCGACCATCACCGCGTTCGACCGCCGCCGACTCCCGGATGCCCCACACCAGGACCGCGGTCACCGCCGCGACGATGCCGAGGGCGAGGACGTTGCAGACGATCGGCACGCCGAGCACGTGCGGCGCGTGCGCGACGAGTCCCGGGATGCGCGCCGCCGTGCGGTAGTCGGTCGCGAGCCAGAGCGGCACGTCGATGCCGAGGTTCGCGAGCAGCGTCCGAAAGTAGTTCGCCCAGCTGATCGCCACCGCGACGTTCCCGACCGCGTACTCGATGATCAGGTCCCAGCCGATGATCCAGGCGGCGAGCTCGCCGAGCGTGGCGTAGGCGTAGGTGTAGGCCGACCCGGAGACCGGCACCATCGACGCGAGCTCGGCGTAGCAGAGCGCCGCGAACCCGCAGACGACCGCGGTGATGAGGAACGACAGGATCAACGACGGCCCGGCGCCGGGGCGGAACGCGTCGCCCGCCGCCGCCGTGCCCATGGTGGCGAAGATGCCGGCGCCGACGATCGCGCCGACGCCCAGCAAGCGTCACGTTCAGCGGACCGAGCGCCCGCCGCAAGAGGAACCGCTCGTCCGCCGCGGCGGCGAGGAGCTCGTCGACGCGCTTCACCCGAAGACCCGCCCACCGCATGGCCGGCAAGCTCGCACCTCGGCCCCGCCGCTGTCGACCGCTGCGCCCCGCTGACGCCGCCCGGCCGCGGCGCCGGCGCCGCCCGGCGCCGGAGACCGACGGCACACCGCCGCTCCGGCGGCCGGACCTATGTAGTATTCACCCCGGCGCGGCGGTATCGAACCGGTCACGCCGCCGCACGCCCCGCAGGAGGGTGCGGCAAACGCCGTGACGGTTTCGCAGAAGCTCGCGATCGCCCTGATCTTCGGGATCACCGCGGTGATGGCCGCCGACGCCTACGTGCGCATCGAGCGCGAGGTCGCGCTCTTCGAGGACGACCAGGCGAACGACCAGCGCGATCAGGCGCGGCTGGTGTCGGCGGCGGTGCGACGCGTCTGGGCCAAGGAAGGAGACGCGGAAGCGCAGCGCCTGGTCTCCGACGAAGCGCAGGCGAGCGGCGGCGACTCCCGCCTGGCGTGGATCTGGCTCGACGACGCCGACGCATCGCTGGCGCAGCCGATGCTCACGCCGGACCGCCTCGCGCGTCTCGCCGGCGGGCACCAGGTGACGGTGGTGCGCCGCGACGAGACCGGAACGACCCGCCGCCACGTCTACGTGCCGCTCGCGCTCGCCGGCTCGCGCCCGGCCGCGCTCGAGCTCTCCGAGCCGCTCAGCCCGCCGCGCTGGGTGGTGCGGGCGAGCGTGCTCCAGAACGTTCTCGCGACGCTCTTGATCGTGCTCGTATGCGGCGCGTTCGCGATCGGCCTCGGCTCCTGGCTCGTCGGCCGTCCGATGCGACGGCTCTGCGACAAGGCCCGGCGCGTCGGCGAGGGCGACTTCTCCGGGCGCCTCGATTTTCCGCAGCGCGACGAGGTCGGCCAGCTCGCGGCCGAGATCGACGCGATGTGCGACCGTCTCGCCGAGGCGACCCGCCGCGCCGCCCTCGAGACCGACGCCCGCATCGCCGCCCTCGACCAGCTGCGACACGCCGATCGCCTGAAGACCGTCGGGCAGCTCGCGTCGGGCGTCGCCCACGAGCTCGGAACGCCGCTCAACGTGATCTCGGGACGCGCGAAGATGATCGGCGCCGGCGCGGCGATCTCGCCGGAGGTCGCCAAGAGCACGCGCATCATCGTCGAGCAGACCGAGCGCATGGCGGCGATCATTCGCCAGCTCCTCGACTTCTCGCGCCGGCGCCAGCCGCGCGCCGGCGCCGGCGAGGTGCACCGCATCGCCGGCCGCGCCCTCGAGATGATGGCGCCGCTCGCCCAGGAGCGGCGGGTCGCGATCCGGTTCGAGGACGACACGCCGGGGGCCGTGGTCGAGGTCGACGAGCATCAGATCCTCCAGGCGATCACCAACCTGATCCTGAACGGCCTCCAGGCGATGCCGCGCGGCGGAACGCTCACCGTCCGCACCGCCGTCGTCCGAGCCTCGTCGCCACGCGACCCGACCGCGGTCGCGGAGTACGCCGCGGTCACAGTCGAAGACGAGGGTGGCGGCATCGCGCCGGAAACGCTGCCGCGGATCTTCGAGCCGTTCTTCACCACCAAGGGCGTCGGTGAGGGAACCGGCCTCGGCCTGTCGGTCGCGTACGGCATCGTCGAGGACCACGGCGGCTGGATCGACGTCGAGACCGAGCACGGCAAAGGCAGCCGCTTCACCGTATTTCTCCGCTCCGCTGCCGCGCCGGCGAAGCGCGCGACGACCGGAGAGCGCTGAAATGCAACCGACGAGAGCCCGTATGCGACCGCTGCGACAGGAGAGCCCGAATGCGACCAGCAACGACCGATGAGTCCTGCCTGCGACCCGTGCTCGTGGTCGACGACGACCCGAGCATGTGCGAGCTGCTCGAGACCGGCCTCGCGCCGCACGGCTTCGCCGTGACCACCGCGACCTCCGCCGGCGCCGCGCTCGAGCTCGTGCGCGCGCACGAGTACGAGTCGATCGTCACCGATCTGAACATGCGCGGCATGAACGGCATCGAGCTCTGCGAGCGCATCGTGACCAATCGTCCCGACGTCCCGGTGATCGTGATCACCGCGTTCGGCAGCATGCAGACCGCGATCGCCGCCATCCGCGCCGGCGCCTACGACTTCATCACCAAGCCGTTCGACGTCGACGCCCTCGGCCTCGCGCTCGACCGCGCCGCCCAGCACCGCTTTCTGCGCGAGGAGGTGAAGCGCTTGCGCGTCGCCGTCGAGCGCCAGCAGTTCCCCGAGCTCCTCGGCGAGAGCGCGGCGATGTACCGGATGCGGACGCTGCTCGAGCAGATCGTCGACTCGGACGCCTCGGTGCTCGTCACCGGCGAGACCGGCACCGGCAAGGAGGTCGTCGCGCGCGCGCTGCACCATCGTGGGCCGAGGCGCGACGGACCGTTCGTCGCGATCAGCTGCGCCGCGATGCCGGCGCCGCTCCTCGAGAGCGAGCTCTTCGGTCACGTGCGCGGCGCCTTCACCGACGCCCACGCGCCGCACAAGGGGCTGTTCGTGGAAGCGAGCGGCGGGACGCTCTTCCTCGACGAGCTCGGCGATCTGCCGCTCGAGCTGCAGCCGAAGCTGCTCCGGGCGCTGCAGGAGCGGACGGTGCGGCCGGTCGGCGGCAACGAGGAGATCGGCTTCGACGTCCGCCTGATCGCCGCCACCAACCGCGACCTCGAGTCGGCGGTCGAGGAGCGCCGCTTCCGGCAGGATCTCTATTTCCGGATCAACGTGATCCACGTCGACCTGCCCGCGTTGCGCGCGCGCGGCAGCGACGTGCTGCTGCTGGCGCAGCATTTCATCGAGCACTACGCCTCGCGCACCGGGAAGCTCGTCACCGGCCTGAGCGCGTCGGCCGCCAAGCGGCTGCTGGCCTACCCGTGGCCGGGCAACGTGCGGGAGCTGCAGAACTGCATCGAGGGCGCGGTCGCGCTCACGCAGTACGAGCGTCTCGCGGTCGACGATCTTCCCGAACGGATTCGCACGCACCGCCACTCGCACGTCCTGGTCGCGAGCGACGACCCCTCGGAGCTGGTCTCGATGGAAGAGGTGGAGCGGCGCTACATCCTGCGCGTGATGGAGGCGGTCGGCGGCAACAAGACGCTCGCGGCGCGTGTCCTCGGCTTCGACCGCAAGACGCTCTATCGCAAGCTCGAGCGCTACCCCGCCGATCCCGAGACGCCGCGCCGCTAGCCGTGATCCGCCGCCGGTCGTAGCGTTCCGCGACGGCGCGGCAGAATGCCGCGGTCGCCGCTCCGCCGTGTGCCGCATGCCCGATCGCGCGCGGTCGGCGTCGACCGAGGCGTCGCGCCTCGAAGGGCGCGCTCGCGACGCTCCGATTCATCGCGGTTTTCGCGGGCACGCATCGTGCAGCTCCGACCACCGCCGAACGCGGCAGCCATGCAGGGCAGCGATGAGCCAACCCGAAGCGAGAAGGGGGATCACCGGGTCGACGGTATCGAGCCGGCACCGGCAGCCGGCGTCGACGCCGGCTGCCGGGCGCCGCGCATCCTCGTCGTCGAGGACGACGACGCCATGCGCGACCTGATCGCCACCGTGCTCCGCCAGGACGGCTACGACGTGATCGAGTCGGGCACGCTCGAAGGGGTCGCCGAGATCGACGGCGACGGCGGCCTCGACTCGATCGCGATGATCATCTCCGACCTACGCATGCCGGGGGCGTCGGGCCTGGAGCTCCTCGCGGCGCTGCGTGCCGCGCATTGGTCGACGCCGTTCATCCTGATCACCGCCTTCGGCAGCGACGAGACGCATGCGGAGGCCGGCAACCTCGGCGCGCTCGCGGTCCTCGACAAGCCGTTCGCGATCGAGCTGCTCCAGGCCTGCGTGCACGAGGCCCTGAACGGCACGCAACCCGGCGGCGCGCGACCGAACGGCGCGCCCGCGACGCCCGCGACGCGCCGCAACGGCACGCCGCCAGCCGGCGCGTCAGCCGTCGGCGCACCAGACGGGCGCGGGCAACCGCCGGGTCCGGAACTGCCGGGTGCGCGGTCGGCCGCGACGACGACGCGCACGCTCGACGGAACATGCTCGTGAACCATCGTCCGCCCGACGTGCGCCGCCTCGCGCTGCTGTGCCGGCGGTTCCTCCTCCTCACGGGGGACATTCTCGCGACCGGCCGCGAGTATCCGGGCGGCGTCGCCGGATTGCTCGAGGATCGTACCGTCGCCGCCGCGTTCTTCGTGGCGGTGTGTCCCGACGAGCACACGGCGCGCGAGGCGGGACCGTCACGACCGCCGACGCTACGGCGCTCCCGCGACGCGCGCCGTGCTTCCGTCGTCTCGCTATCGACTCGTGTGGATCCGGGCAGTCCGCACGGGACCGCGCCGGCGCGGGGCCGCCACTAGGGCACCGCGCCGGCGCATCTTCACCTCGACTGCAAATCACCACGCATCGGAGGGCGGTGCGGCCGCGGAACGTCGGTGCGCTGCGACGTCGCGCGCGCGGCAGGACGGTTCGGGCGCGGAGCGTCGGACCGCCTCGACGGGATTCAGCGCCGCCCGGCCTTCGGCGCGTTCGGCGCCGCTCGCGCCGCCGACTTCCAGCCGTCGATCTTGAGCCCGAGCTCCGGCCGGTAGCCGCTCTGATACTGGCGCACGACCCCCTCGCGGTCGACGAGGACGAACGTCGGCGTGCCGCTCACGCCGTAGCTCTGGAACGTCGCGCGATACGGATCGGTCACGACGATCTGCGGGAACCAGGCGTCGGTCGTCTTCAGGAACTCGCGCACCAGGTCGGGCTCCTCGTCGGTGATCGCGACGACGTCGATGGTGCGGGCGAGGCCGAACGCGTGCAGCTCGGGGAGCGCCTGCTTGCAGATCGTGCACCACGTCGCCCAGAAGAAGAGGAGCCGCGGCCGATCCGTCGCGCTGAGCGCGGCCTCGCGCGTCGCGTCCTCGCCGTCGTCGCGCGTGACGAGCTCGACGTCGAGCTTCGGCGCGACGCTGCCGATCTTCGGCGGGCCCGGCAGCTTCGGCAGCTCGAGCGGGAACGGACCCGGGCGGAGCGTCACCTGGAAGGTCTTGCCGTCGCGCAGGACGTCGAGCGGCGCGTCGACGCCGATCTCGCTGCGCATCGTCCACTCGCGCACCTGCTCGGGCTCGCGGAACGGCGCGCCGGGCGGTCCGATGATCACGTCGCCGACGTGGATGCCGGCGGCCTCGGCCGGCGAGTCCTTCTCGACGTTGAGGATCGCCACCGCCCCGATCTGAACGCCGGAGCGCTTGCGCTGGAGCTCGGAGACCGGACGGAAGCGGATGCCCATGTACGCCGGCATCAGGTCCTCGACGAGCCGCTGCTCCTCGGCGAGCGGCGGGAACGCCGGCGGCAGATCGAGCGACGCCGGCACGACGCGCGGCGCGTCGCCGACGTGCAGGTCCTCGCAGCTGGCAAGCCGCTCGTACGCCGAGCGTGCCGCCGGCGTGGCATGCTCGGCGACGAAGACGCGGCCGGCGATGCTGGTCAGGATCGAGCGCATGCGCAGCACCACCCCGAGGCGCACCTCGGCGCGGTAGCTCGCCGCCGACGCGTCGTCCGCTTTGCGCTTGAGCGCGAGCAGCCGCGCGTTCCGGTCCGCGTCCTCGGCGGTGAACGGCACCAGCGCGCCGAGCAGCGCGGCCGTCGTCGCCCGGCGGCCGGCGGCGTCGAGCGCGTCGATCGCCTTCGGCGCGAGGCGGTCGCGCCAGTCGGCGTGGGCCTCGACGAAGAGGCGGAGGTTCTCGCGCTTCAGCGACTCGAGCGCATCCTTCCAGCGATCGGCGTAGGTCGCGAGCCGCTTGCTGAACTCGGGCAGCACCTTCGCCTGCTCCTCGAGCTCCGCGAGCGAGCGCGGGCTGAAGGACCCGAAGGTGTGGCCGATGCGATCGAGGAGCCGGATCTCCGGCTCCCACGCGCCGCGATGCCGCCATGCCTCGGTGAGGAGCTCGTCGACCAGCTCGCGGGTCTCGCGCCCCTCGCTCTTCGCGCTCTGCGCGAGCAGCTGGGCGAGGAAGAAGTCCGAGCTCGCGTTCGGCACGTCCGGCGTGCCGTCGCTGACCATCACGCGCCGCTCGGCCTCGGGAAAGCCGCCGAGCGTGCCGAGCGCCTCGATGAACGCGTGCGAGTGGCCGACGCCGTCCTTGCCGCGGTTCTCCGGATAGCAGCCGTAGGCGCGCCGATCCGCGGTCGACGCGAAGTAGCCGCACACCTGCCCGTCGGGCAGGACGTCGCCGACCGGCACGTCGCCGACGACCGGCAGGATCGCGTGGGCGAACGAGCCGCCGTAGCATTGCGACATCAGCATCACCACGCGCACGCCCGGCGGCAGCTCGTCGAAGAGCCCGCGCAGCTCGCTGACGCTCAGGGTCTCGCCCCAGAGCGTGATCGTGTTGTCGGCGAGGTCGCGGTCGTTCTTGTCGCCGTGGTCGGTGACGTAGAAGAGGAGGGTATCGCCGGCGGCGAGGCGCGCGCCGTCGGTCTCGAACCACGCGCGGATGGCGTCCTTGCGCGCCGGCCGCAGCCGGACGCCGTCGAGCTTCGAGTTCTCGTAGACGATCTGCGGGCGGAGCGATCTGCCGAGGCCGCCGTCGGGCAGGAGCCAGAATCCCGCCTCCGGCGTCGGCTCGCGCGTCGCGAGATCGGCCTCGGGATCGTCGCCGTCGCCGCTGAAGACCACGACGTCGCCGCCGGCGAGACCGTCCTGGCGGAGCACGCCGAGGATCTCCCGCACGTGCTGGAGGTGCGAGCGATAGTTGCTCGCGCGCTTCCCGCCGCCGTTCACGAGCACGGCGCGAAAGCGGCCGTCCCGAACGGGAAGGCCGTCGCCCGCGAACGCCGGAGCGGCGACGACGTCGCGAGCAGGAACGTCGTCGCGGCCGGCCGTGACCGCGGCCCGCAAGCCGGCCGCCGCGCCGTCCGGCGCCGGCGCCGCGCTCGGTCGCGAGCCGCGGCCGCTCAGGGAAAAGGCGGCGCCCGCAACCAGGAGGACGGCGAGCAGGTGAGCGGCGTTCGATCGACGTCGCGTCGTGACCGGCACGCCCGAACCCTATCAGGCGCAAGCCGGAGCGGTAACCACGGGGCGCGTGCCGGCGCGGTCCGCGAGAACGATTGCCGTCGCGCTCGCGTCGCAAGACCGGCCTGACGCCGGCGCCGCGATCGGCGCGAGGATGCCGAGCGCGATCGCCGCCGGCGTCAGTTCACGCGCCGGGCGGCGCCTTTCCAGTAGCGCTCGCGAAGGACGAACTTCTGGAGCTTGCCGGTGGCGGTCCGCGGCAGCGCGTCGACGAACTCGACCGACGTCGGGCACTTGAAGTGCGCGAGCCGGCCGCGGGTGAAGTCGATGAGCTCCTCGGCGGTCGCGGCAGCGCCTTCGCGCAGGACGACGAGCGCCTTCGGCGTCTCGCCCCATTTCTCGCTCGGCACGCCGATCACGGCGCACTCGCGGACCGCCGGGTGCTGGTAGAGCGCGTCCTCGATCTCCGGCGAGCTGATGTTCTCGCCGCCCGAGATGATCACGTCCTTCTTGCGGTCGACGATGTGGATGCTCGCGTGCTCGTCCCAGACCGCGAGGTCGCCGGTGTGGAAGAAGCCGTCGTGGATCGCCTTGGCGGTCTCCTCGGGCTGGCGCCAGTAGCCCTCGAAGACGACGTTCGAGCGCGCGCACACCTCGCCGATCGCCTTGCCGTCGCGCGCAACCGGACGGCCCTCGTCGTCGAGCACCTGGATGTCGGTGCCGACCACCTCGACGCCGGCGCGGGCGCGCCGCGGGTAGTCGTCGGCGGCGGTGTGGAAGTCCGGACGCGAGACCGTGATCAACGGCGAGGTCTCGGTGAGGCCGTAGATCTCGATGAACGTCCAGCCGAGCTCGCGCTCGAGCCGCTCGATGAACGCCGCCGGCGGCGGCGCGCCGGCGACGGTGAATCGCGGCCGGGTCCGGATGCGGTGCTGCGCCTTGTCCGGGTAGTCGAGGATCGCGCCGAGGACGGCGGGCGCCATGCAGGCGAACGTGACGCCCTCCTCCTCGATCAAGCGATAGATGTCGCGCGCAACGACCGCCCGCAGGACGACGTGGGTCGCGCCCATGGCGGTGAGCGCGAACGGACCGCCCCAGCCGGTCGCGTGAAACATCGGCAACGTCCAGAGCTCGACGTCGTCGTGACGGATGCCGAGGTGGGCGATGAACGTGAGCGCGTTCAGGTAGCAGTTGCGGTGCGTCAGCATGACGCCCTTCGGCCGCGCCGTCGTCCCCGAGGTGTAGTTGAGCGACAGCACGTCGTTCTCGTCCTGCTCGATCGCGGGTGTCGGCGTCGCCGGCCGATCGGCGATCAGCGTCTCCCAGTCGCGCCAGCCGGCGGGCGCCCTGCCCTCGTCCTGCGCGACGATCCAGTGCTCGACCGTCGGCAGACCGGGGCGGATCTCGTCGACGACCGCGGCGTACTCGGGGTCGACGAGCATCGCCTTCACGCCGGCGTGGTCGACGATGTAGGCGTGGTCGGCGGCGGTGAGGCGATAGTTGAGCGGCACCAGGACGGCGCCGATCTGGGTCACGCCGTAGAAGCTCTCGAGGAAGAAGTGCGAGTTCGGGCTCAGGATGCAGACGCGGTCGCCCTTGGCGACGCCGAGGGCGCGGAGCGCGTGCGCGAGACGGTTCGCCCGCGCCTGGAACTCGCGGTACGTGAAGCGCCGCGCGCCGTCGACGATCGCGACCTTGTCGCCGTAGAGCTTCGCCGCCCGTCGCAAGAAGTCGTTCACCAGGAGTGGAACTTCCATCGATCCTCCGGGGTTGGCGCCGCCGCTTCGAGCGGCGCCGCGGTCACGGCACTCTTACCATCAACGGACGGCGTCCGCGGAAGCGGCAGGCGCACACGCAAGGGGCGGCGGCCGCGGAAGCGGCAGGTCGCACGCGGCCGGGCCGTGCTCCCCGGCTCCGCGACCGTCCCGCCGCCGCCGCCCTTCCCCCGCGCGCGATTCGGTTCTAAGACGGGCCGCGATGAAGTGGGCTCTCATCGGCGCGGGCGGCCTCGTCGGCGCGATCGCGCGCTACGCGACCGCCGGCCTGGTGCAACGCGTGGCGGGCATCTCGTTTCCGATGGGAACGCTCGCCGTGAACCTCGTCGGCTGCTTCTGCATCGGCGCGCTGATGTACCTCACGGAGGACCGAGCCGTGCTCGGCCCCGACGCCCGTCTTTTCCTCGGCGTCGGCATGCTCGGGGCGTTCACCACCTTCTCGACGTTCGGCTACGAGACCTTCGCGATGCTGCGCGAGGGATCGTTCCAGGGCGCGCTGCTGAACGCGGCCGGCAGCGTGGTCGTCGGATTGGCTGCGGTGTGGCTGGGTCACGAGGCCGCGCGCACGATCTGGAGCTGACATGAAAGTCGAAGGCGAAGGGCTGCTGCTACGGATCTTCATCGGCGAGAGCGATCGCTACGGCGGCGAGCCGCTCGCGGACGCGATCGTCCGCAAGGCACGGGAGTCGGGTCTCGCGGGCGCGACCGTGCTGCGCGGGACGATCGGCTTCGGCGCCAACAGCCGGATTCACACGACCAGGATCCTCCGGCTGTCGGAGGACCTGCCGGTGATCGTCGAGCTGGTCGACATGCCGGAGCGCATCGAGGCGATCCTGCCGGCGCTCGACCAGATGGTCGAGGAGGGCATGATCACGCTCGAGAAGGTGCGGATCATCGCCTATCGGCACAACCCGACCGCGGCGGGATGACGTCCGCGGGTCGCCCCGCACCCGGCCCGACACCGTGAGCGCGAGCCGCTCGAGGTGGGCGCGGCCGCGGCGGGACGAGCCCATGGGAGGGTGCGGCATGACGATGAGGAGACCGACCACCCCGCTCGACGTGCGTGCGCGTCGGCGACGCCGGTACAGCGCCGGCATGCTGCTCGTCGTGGTCTGCGCCGGCGGCTGCGTGCGGGCGCCCGAGGTCGAGAGGACCGCCGGCGTCGAATCCGCGGCCGATGCGGCCGTCGCGCGACCGCGGCGCCGCAGCTTGGACGCGATCTCGCGCGGCGCCGCGTACGCCGGCATCCCGCTCGCGACCTCGGCCGCGAGCCGGTTCGAGGTGCTCGCGAACGAGGGCTACACCGTCGGATACTCCGAGGAGCGGCGGAGTCCGCTGTGGGCGGCCTACCAGCTCTTCCGCGTCGACGAGCCGGCGCGGCACCGGACGCCGCACGCCTTCATCCCCGACGCACGCACCGCGGGCCGCATCGAAGAGACCTGCTACGCCGACTCGGGATACGCGCGCGGCCGGCTGGCGCCGAGCTACGCCATCGGCACCCGCTACGGCGCCCAGGCGCAGCGCGGGACGCTGCTGATGTCCAACGTCTCGCCGCGCGTGCCGAAGCTCGACCGCGAGACCTGGCGCGCCCTCGAGCGCGTCGAGGCCGACGACTACGCGCAGGCCTTCGGACGGATCTGGGTGATCACCGGCCCGATCTTCGACGACGTGCCGGAAACGCTCCCCTGCGGCGTCGCGATTCCGAACTCGTTCTATCGGATCATCGTCGCCGAGCGTGACAGCGCACCGATCGCGTTGCCCGTGATCATGACCCAGGAAGACGACGGCCGCGAACGGCTCCGAAACTTCACCACCACGATCGACCAGATCGAGTCGCTCACCGGCCTCGATTTCTTTCCGGAGCTGCCGCGCGAGGTCGAGACCGCGCTCGAGTCGTCGACGTTCCTCGACACGGCATGGGACGTCGATCGCATGCTCGAGCCGCACTGACCCGTGCCCGGGGGCGGCGCCCGCGAGCCCATCGCGCGGCGCCGCCGGCGGCACGTCCCGTCGTGCAACGGCGCGCGCGACCGGCGCTCCGCCGCGTCACGCGACCGGCAGGAACGAGATCGCGTCGATCCAATCCATCGCGATTCCGCCTCCCGCGTGTGCGCCGTGCTTCGAGCTGCCGCGGCGTTCGCTCGGTGAGAGCCGCGCGCCGCGTGCGCTCGGCACGCGGCGTGCGGCTCCGTTGACGGGTCCGGGCGCGCCACCAGCGACGTCACGCTCGTGACGCGCGGCCGGGCCCGTGGATCAGTGAATGTGCTCCTCGGTCGTGGTCGTCCGTTTCTCGATCATCGCCGCGGGCTTCGTCTGCACCACCTTGGTCACGATCCGCCGGTTGCCCTCGGTCACGTAGCTCACGGTCACCGGCGTGTCGCGGATCGTCTCCTGGGAGACGACGTTGCCGTTCGCGTCCACGAACGTGGTGTTCTTCGTGTACGTGTACTTCACGGGCTCGGTCGACGACTCCGACCGCAACACGATCGTCGACGACGACGGCTCGATGTCCGTCACCGTACCGGAGTAGGTCGTGGTCTTCTCGGTCGTCGTGGTCTCGCGATGCGTCATCTGCGCGCTCGCGAGCGGCGCGAAGCCGATCGCACCGGCGAGCGCCGCTGCTGCGACACCGCACATCATTCGCTGCGTTCTCATCGGTTCCTCCTGTGGTGGGCTGCGCGTCGCGGCGGGCCATCCGTCGCACGTTCACCCGATCTCGCGCTTCGACGCCGGCTGCTCCGCGTTCGTTGCTGGACGACGGCGCCGCCGCCGAAGCGCGTTTGGTCTCTTTCAGCGAACCAGCGGTCCAGCAGGTGTGCAATGGCGGGTTCCGGTGAGCCGCGGCCCACCTCTTCCGGTGACGGTCGACGTGCCAGGTTCGGGCGCTTGCCGAACGCGCGCGCTTGCTATCCGCGACGGGGAGGCGGCGCGCGAGGTCCGCGGCGACTCGGCTACGCGCGCTCGCGCGCGAGTCGCGCGTGCGGTCCGTCGATGCGCACGGTCTCGGCGACGATCGCCGCGAGCTCCATCGGGTCGACCGGCTTCGCGACGTGTCGATCGAAGCCCGCGTCGAGGATGCGGCGGCGGTCGTCGGCGCTCGCGAGCGCCGTGAGCGCGACGGCGGGCGTCCGCCGCGCGTCGTCGCCCTGGAGCGCACGCAGCCCCGCGATCAGCGCGAAGCCGTCTTGCTCCGGCATCGCAATGTCGCTGACGAGCACGTCCGGCATCGATCGCCGCATCTCGTCGAGCGCCTCAGCGACCGACGACGCCGCTCGCACGACCGCCCCGCAGTGTGAGAGCACGGCCGCGACCGAGTCGCGGGTCGCGGTCTCGTCGTCGACGACCAGGACGCTGACGCCGTCGAACGCAGGAAAGCGCCGCTCCTCGTCGGGGCCGTCCGCCGCCGCTCCCGCGGCGGCGACGCCGCGCGCGTCGGCGTCGGCGGCCGGCAGCACCACACGGAAGGTCGCGCCGCGGTTCTCGCCGGCGCTTTCCGCGACGATCGAGCCCTCGTGCACGGTCACGAGATGGCGCGCGATCGCGAGGCCGAGTCCGAGGCCGCGCTGGTTGCGCGTCGTCGAGGTGTCCGCCTGGTGGAAGCGATCGAAGACGTGCGGCAGCTCCTCGGGTGGAATCCCGAGGCCGGTGTCGCGAATCGCGATCTCCCAGCCGCTGGCGACGCGGCGGAGGGAGGTCGTGACGGCGCCACCCTCCGGCGTGAACTTGATCGCGTTCGCGATGATGTTGCCGAAGACCTGCTGGAGCCGCACCGAATCACCGCGCACCGGCGCGGTGTCGCGGGCGGTGTCGAGGGTGAGCGTGACGCTCTTCGCCTCCGCGGCCGCGCGCATGGTGTCGATCGCGGACCGCAGCACGGCCGCGAGATCGGCGGTGTCCATCTCGACCGTGAGCTTTCCAGAGTCGATCCGCGAGATGTCGAGCAGGTCCTCGATCAATCGCACCTGGAGCTTGGTGCTGTGCTCGATGGTATCGAGCGCGCGCGCGGTCTTCGCCGCGTCGAGGATGCCGCGGCGGAGCATCTGCGCCCAGGTGAGCACGGCCGCGAGCGGCGAGCGCAGCTCGTGCGACAGCGTGGCGAGAAACTGGTCCTTGGCGCAGTTGGCGGCCTCGGCTTCGACGCGCGCCGCGTCCGCTTCGCGGCGCGCCTGCTCCGCCTCCAGCCGCGCCGCCTGCTCGCGGTCGAAGAGCCGGGCGCGCTCGTCCTCGGCGCGCTTGCGGGCGGCGCCGACGAGCGTGATCAAGAGCGCCGTCACCAGGAAGATCGCGATCCGCGCCATGATCAAGTTGAAGAGACCGGCGTGGTCGAACGCGAGCTCGTAGAGCGGAGCGAAGAAGAAGTAGTAGCTCACCGCGATCGAGAGCGCGGTCGCGAGCAGCGCCGGACCGACCCCGCCGTAGAGCGCGCTCACCGTCACCGCGGCGAGGAACGGCGACGACACCGCCGGCTCGAGGCGGACGCGCACGGCGAGCACGAACCCCAGCGCGACCGCGACCGTCAGGACGGCGAGGCCGTAGCGAAGTAGCGATGTCACTTTGCGCTGAATGGCTCGCTCGACTAGTGACGACGACCTGCTCGTGACCGTGCGGGATCGCGTCTAGCTAGTCAAGGTAGCGCGAAACCCGTGGAGTAGCGCGAAAAACCGAGGGACGTTTGACGCTGCTCGACGGGCGCGGCGAGGGTCGCGACCCGGCGAGCGAGCACGAGAGGTGCACCGATGCTGGATACCGTTGCCGGCGCGTTTCGCGCCGCGATCGGACTCGATGCCAACTTCAACGACATCAGCGTCATGCAGATGGCGGCGCGCGGTCTCGTCATCTACCTCGCGGGATTGGCGCTGGTGCGCATGGCGAAGAAGCGCTTCCTCGGCCGCCAGACCGCCTTCGACGGCGTCCTGGCGGTCATGCTCGGCTCGTGCCTCAGCCGCGCGATCAACGGCACCAACGCATTCTGGCAGAGCATCGCCGCCTCGCTCGTCTTGGTCGGCGCCCACTGGGCGATCGGCTTGGCGGCGTTCCACTCGCACCGCCTCGGCGACGTCGTGAAGGGCTCCGAGAGCGAGCTCGTGCACGACGGCCGCATCGATCGCGACGCCATGCGCGCCCACCACATCAGCGGGCACGACCTCTCCGAGGCGATGCGGCTCCACGGACGGACCACCGAGCTCGCGGAGGTCGCGACGGCGCGTCTCGAGCGCAGCGGCGACATCAGCGTCATCAAGCGCCGGCGCCAGCCGCGCATCCTCGAGGTGGCGGTCGCCCCGGGCGTCCAGACCATCCGCATCGAGATCGACTGACGATCCGGGCGGGCGCGCCGCGATGAGCGTCGTTCGACACCGGGCGCCGACGGGATCACTGCGCGTCGGTACGTCGGGGTATCAGTACGCGCATTGGAAGAACGTGTTCTACCCGCCGGACGTGCCGGTGAAACGCTGGTTCGAGCACTACGCCGCGCACTTCGACACCGTCGAGATCAACAACACTTTCTACAATCTTCCGGCTGCGTCGACGTTCGCGTCGTGGCGGCGGCGTGCGCCGCGACGCTTCCTCTACGCGCTCAAGTTCAGCCGCTACGGGTCGCACATGAAGCGCCTCCGCGACCCCGAGGAGCCGCTGGCGCGCTTCCTCGAGCGCGCGGCGCTCCTCGGCGAGCACCTCGGTCCGATCCTCGTCCAGCTGCCGCCGCACTGGCGCGCCGACCCGATGCGCCTCGACGCGTTTCTCGACGCCGCGCCACGCGCCTATCGCTGGACGATCGAGTTTCGCGACCCGAGCTGGCTCTGCGCCGAGGTCTACGCGGTGCTGCGCCGGCGTCGTGCTGCGCTCTGCATCCACGACTTGCTGCCGAATCACCCGCGCGAGGTGACGGCGCCGTGGGTGTATCTCCGCTTTCACGGCGTGCGCTACCGCGGCAGCTACTCGCGGGCGTCGCTGCGCGCCGAGGCCCGTGAGATCGCGCGCTGGCGCGCCGCCGGCCTCGACGTCTACGCGTACTTCAACAACGACGTCGGCGGACACGCGGTCGTGAACGCGAAGACGCTCCGCGAGCTCGCGACCTCCTGACTGCGCCGTGCCGACGCGCGCCGCGGCGCGACCACGCCGCGCGCTGCGCCGGCGTCGCCGCCGTCGGGCACGTCCGCCATGCGACCGCGCATCGGTGGAACGCCGCTTGCTCCTCCTCGTCTGCGACCGCGGCCGAAGCCGCACGGTCACAGCCGGAGCGATTCCGCGCGCGAGCTCGACGAGCGACACGCCTCGCGCGCTCACGCTTCACAGGAGGACGCGATGAAGAACGTCGTAGGAATCTTCGCAACGCGAGCCGACGCCGAGGCGGCGGTCGAATGCCTGCGCGCGGCCGGCATCCACGACGGCAAGATCAACCTGCTCACGCCCGACAGCTCGGACCGCGATCTCGCCGCCGTCCGGACTTCGGATACGGAGCAACCGGGCACGGGCAAGGCCATCGGCGCCGTCGTCGGTACCGCGGTCGGCGCCTCCGCGGGCGCGTCGGTGCCGCTTCTCATTCCCGGCGTCGGCCCGGTGATCGCGATCGGGATGGCGGCGATGGCTCTCCTCGGCGCCGCCGGCGCGGTCGGGGGCGCCGTCGTAGGCGGCTCGCTGGAGGCGTCGTTGCAGAACGGTCTGCCGAAAGACGAGCTCTTCTTCTACGAGGATGCGCTCCGTCGCGGGCACACGGTGGTGATCGCGCTCGTCGACGACGATGCCGACGCGGCCGCCGCCCGCCGGGTCTTCCGCGAGGCAGGGGCCGAAGATCTCGACCGCGCCCGCGAGCAGTGGTGGATCGGCATCCGGAACGTCGAGGGTGAAGCGTACGACCGCGAGCACGGCGACTTCGCCCGCGACGAGGAGCCCTACCGGCACGGCTTCGAAGCAGCGCTCCACCCGGAGTTCCGCGGCCGGACGTACCGCGAAGTCGAGCCCGGCTTGCGCGCCCGCTATGGCGCCCTGTGCGACGCGCCGTCGTTCCGGCGCGGGTTCGAGCGTGGAACCGCCTACCGCGAGCGCGTCGCTACTCCCGCGAGCGAGCCGAGCGGCAGGGCGACGATCGAGAAGGAAGCGCGCCGCGCCTGAGCGAGGTCCCGCGCCGGATCTCGCCGGCGCCGCGAGGCGCCTGCGGCACGTGCGGTCGAGGTGCGCAATCGCGGGCGTCGCCGGCGCGATGTGCGCATCGCAGCGTCGCAGCCGCACGGGCAAGGAACTTGCTTCGTCCACTCCCGGCGCCCTCCGATGCCGTCGACACGCATCCCGATGTGCGATCGGAGCGGTGCATGCGTTGGTACATCTGGGATCAGCGCAGAGTTTACAGGGAAGCCTGAAATTCCGGGCTTTCGTAGGAGCGCGCATGGGAAGCATGTCCGAACGCCCGATCTCGGACGACGGTCCGGACCGTGAGTACCCGATCCCGAGGAAGGTGCTGCGACACGGCGTCAAGGTCGAGTACGCCGTCACCGTGCAGAGACCCGCCGCCGAGCTCTACCGCTTCTGGCGGGACTTCGAGAACCTGCCGTACTTCATGGAGCACCTCGAATCCGTGAAGCCGCTCGAGCGCGGCCGCTCGCACTGGAAGGTGAAGGCGCCGCTCGGCGCGTCGGTCGAGTGGGACGCGGAGATCATCAACGAGGTCGAGAACGAGATGATCGCCTGGGGAACCGACTCGGGCGCCGACGTCCCGAATGCCGGCTCGGTGCGTTTCAAGCCCGCGCCCGGCGATCGCGGCACCGAGGTCAAGGTCGCGCTCGACTACAAGCCGCCGGGAGGACGATTCGCGAGCTACCTCGCGAAGCTCTTCGGCGAGGAGCCGAGCAAGCAGCTGCGCGACGATCTGCGGCGGTTCAAGCAGCTGATGGAGGCCGGCGAGATTCCGACGACCGCGGGCCAGCCGGCCGGCGGTCGCTGAGCGATGAAGGCCGTCTGCTGGCACGGCAAGCGGGACGTGCGCGTCGAGAACGTCCCGAATCCGCGCATCCTCAACAGCCGCGACGCCATCGTCCGCGTCACCGCGACCGCGATCTGCGGCTCGGATCTGCACCTCTACGACGGCTTCATCCCGACGATGGAGAAAGGCGACATCCTCGGCCACGAGTTCATGGGCGAGATCGTCGCGCTCGGCAGCGAGGTCGAGAACCTCCGCGTCGGCGACCGCGTGGTGGTGCCGTTCACGATCGCCTGCGGCCGCTGCTTCTACTGTCGCCACGAGCTCTGGTCGCTCTGCGACAACTCGAACCCGAACGCCGAGATCGCGGAGAAGCTGTACGGGTTCTCACCGTCGGGCCTCTTCGGCTACTCGCACCTGTTCGGCGGGTACGCCGGCGGCCAGGCGGAGTACGTGCGCGTCCCGTTCGCCGACGTCGGCCCGATGAAGGTCCCGCAGGACGTCTCGGACGAGCATGCGCTGTTTCTCTCGGACATCCTGCCGACGGCCTACATGGCGGCCGAGAACTGCAACATCCGGCGCGGCGACGTCGTCGCGGTGTGGGGCTGCGGCCCGGTCGGCCTGTTCGCGATCAAGTGCGCCTATCTGCTCGGCGCCGAGCGGGTGATCGCGATCGACGTCGAGGAAGAGCGCCTGCGAATCGCGGCAGCCGAGTGCAAGGCCGACGTCGTCAGCTTCGAGCACGAGGACGACGTCGTCGAGCGCCTGACGGTGCTGACCGGCGGACGCGGCCCCGACGCCTGCATCGACGCCGTCGGCATGGAGGCGCACGACGGCCCGACCTGGCTCTACGACCGTGCGAAGCAAGCCGTCGGCCTCGAGACCGACCGGCCGATCGTCCTGCGCCAGGCGATCACCGCGTGCCGCAAGGGCGGCACGGTCTCGATTCCCGGCGTCTACGGCGGGTCGATCGATCGCGTCCCGATGGGCGCGGCGTTCGCCAAGGCGCTGACGCTCAAGATGGGCCAGACGCTGGTGCACAAGTACATGCGGCCGCTCCTCGACCACATCCGCGCCGGCGCGATCGATCCGACGTTCGTGATCACGCACCGCATGCGGCTCGAGGACGCGCCCGACGGCTACGAGATGTTCCTCGCCAAGGAGGACGACTGCATCAAGGTCGTGATGCGGCCGTGACGCCGCGGGCGATGCACCGTCCGATCATCGCGAGAGCGGCGCCGTCGGTCGGCGCGGAGTCGACGATCGCCGGCATCATGGGCACCTCTCACGCGGCATCGACGGTCCGCTCGGAGGACGCGAGGCGGGCGATGTGGCCGCTCGCGCCGATCTCTGCGTAGAGTCGAAGCGCTTGCTGACGCTCTTTCTCCGCCTCCTCCAGCCGACCGGCGCGGCGCGCGAGACGCGCGCGCTCCTCGTGAATCGCCGGCTCGTATACACCGGCGGCGCAGTGTCGAACGACGTCGGCGGCGGCGTCGAGCATGCGTGCGATCTCGGCCTCCGACGTGTCCGGTAGCGCCAGCAGTACGCGCGCCCGCGCGAGGAAGGCGTCGGCGGCGGGAAGCCGTCTCATGAGTCCGGTCGAGCCGACGGCCTCTTCCGAGAGTCGAAGCGCGCTGTCGATACGTCCGACGGCGGCGTGCGCCTCCGCCGTGCGGGCAAGGAGCGTGAGCCGCTGACTCGGCGCGAGCGTCTCGAGCGCGGCAATCCGCTCGGCATCTTCGAGCGCGGCGAGCGCTCCGTGCGGATCGCCGCCGAGGAGCAGCGCCGCCCCGAGGCCGCCGCGCGAACCGGCGCGAAAGCTCAGCACGCCGAGCCGCTCTGCGGCGTCGATCGCCGCTCGGGCATGGCGGGCGGCCGTGGCGGCGTCGCCGCGGTAGATCCCGATGCGGTTGAAGCAAAGGTGCGCGATGCACTGATACGAGAGATCCGACACCGCCTCGGCCGTCGCGAGCAAGCGCTCGATGTGCGGCGCGGCCTCGTCGAGACGGCCGGTCTCCGCTCGCATCATCCAGCGATTCGCGAGCGCTCCCATGTAACGCCGGAGGATGAAGCTGTCGCGCGGCTCGGCATCGCCGAGCAGCGCGAACGCCTGCTCGTACAGCTCGAGCGCCTTCAGGCTCTCGCCGCGCACCACGCACGCGAAGCCTGCGTGACCGCGAACCACGAAGCGAATCTGCGGGTCGTCGATCTCGGCGGCCACGGCCTCCGCCTCGGCGAGGAGCCGCGCGGACTGTTCGTAGTCGAAGCTCTGCAGCACGAGCGCCGAGTAGGCGAGCAGCAGCCGTACCCTGGCGTCGCGATCGCCGGTGTCGAGCGCCAGCTGCCGGCCTTCCGCGAACGTAGCGGCCGCGTCGGCGTCGTCGGCGGCGTCGTAGTCGGCGGCGCGGACGAGACCGATGCAGGCCGCGAGGCGCAGCGATGCCCCTGCACGTGAATCGCCGATGGCGTCACCGAGCCGTCGGATCGCGCGCCAGTGTGCGGCCGCGGTCTCCGGCGACGAGATCTCCTCCTTCTCCGCCGCGCGCGCATGCCAGTGCGCCGCGGGAAGCGGCTCGCCGGCGGCTTCCCAATGGTGCGCGAGGAGCGCGGCATACTCCTCCCGCTGCGTCGCGTCCTTTGCTTCGAGCACGCGGGCGACCGCGGCGTGCGCCATCCGGCGGCTCTCCGCCAGCTGAGAGCCGTACGCGACTTCCTGCGTGAGTGGATGCTTGAACGCGTAAATGACCTTCGGAAAGAGCGCTTGCTCGTAGATCAGGTCGCGCTGCCGCAGCGTGCGAAGCCCTTCCGCGAGGTCCTCCTCGGAAACGCCCGAGACGCGGTGAAGGAGAGGCTCGGGGAAGCGCTTGCCGATGACCGCGGCGGTCTGCAGCAGACGCCGAGCACTCTCCGGAAGTCGATCGATGCGCGCGGCGAGCAACGCTTGAATCGTCGGCGGTACCCGTAGGCGCCCGAGATCGCCTACGAGGCGGTATGCGCCGCGGCTGCCCTCGAGGACCCCGGCCTCGACCAGCGATTGCACGACCTCCTCGACGAAAAACGGATTGCCGCCCGCACGGTCGCGCACCAGCTCGCGCACGTCGGTGAGACTCGTGTCGCTCCCGAGGAGATCCTCGAGCAGCTCCGTGAGCGCCGCGGCGCCGAGCGGCAGCAGCGGCAGCTGCTGATACGTGGGTCGCTCCATCCACGACGCGCGAAACTCCGGACGGAAGTTGGCGAGCACCAGCGTCTTCGTGCCGGCGATCACCGGTGCGAGGGTCTCGAGGAACCCCGTCGAGGCGTCGTCGAACCAATGCAGATCCTCGAGCAGGATGACGTTCGGCTCGCGTTCTCCGAGAGCGCGGAGCAGCCGCGCGATCGCCGCGAAGAGCTGGCGCTTCACGTCCGCGGGCTCGGCGACCGGCGCGGCTCGTTCCGGATCGGGCACGCCGAGGAGGTCGAAGAAGAGCGCCAGCGAGTCTTCGAGCCGCCGATCGACGAGCACGAGCGCACCGGCGATCTTCTGACGTGCCTCGCGCGGCCCGTCGCGGTCGGTAACGCCGAAGACCTCCTGCAGCAGCTCGATCAGCGGGTGGAACGCCAGCAGCCGACCGTGCGCCACACCGCGACCCGTACGGATCGCGATGGCGCGATTCCGGCAGCGTTCGGCGAATTCCTCGCAGAGCCGGCTCTTCCCGGTCCCCGCGTCGGCGACGACGCCGACCAGCTGCGCCTGGCCCTCCTGCACACGGGCCAGCGCCGCCTCGAGAGCCGTCATCTCGTCGGCGCGACCGACGAAGCGCGAGAGTCCCCGCGCGCGCGAGAGATCGAGCCGCGTGCGCATGCGACCGGCCCCTGCGAGCGAGAAGACCGCGAGCGGCCGCGACACGCCCTTCACGGTGAAGCGCCCGAGACTCTCGAGCTCGAAAAAGCCCGACACCAGCGCGGCCGTGTGCTCGCTCAGATAGGCTTTCCCAGGATCGGCGAGCGTCTGGAGGCGCGCCGCGATGCCGATCACCTGTCCCTGCGCGGTGTAGTCCATGCGCAGATCGTCGCCGATCGTGCCGACGACGACTTCACCGGAGTTGATGCCCATGCGGACCGCGAACGGCAGGCCGCGCGTTCGCTTGAGCTCCTGCGCGAAGCGCTGGAGCTCCTCGAGAAGATGCAGAGCCGCGTAGCAGGCGCGATGCGCGTGGTCCTCGTGCGCGACGGGCGCGCCGAAGAGCGCCATCACGCCGTCGCCGGCGTACTGGTTGATCGTGCCTTCGAAACGGTGCACGCCCTGAGTGAGGATGACGAAGAAGCGGTCGAGGAGCGCGTAGAACTCTTCGGTGTCCACCTGCTCCGCGAGCTCCATCGAGCCTTTGACGTCGGCGAAGAGCACCGTCACCTGTTTCCGCTCGCCCTCGAGCGCGCCGCGCGTCGCGAGAGCGCGCTCGGAGAGGTGCTTGGGAGCGTACGCGCGACGGTCGCGGGACGGTGTCGCGACCGGCGGCCGGACGCTCTCCGACGCGTCGGCAGTCGCGCTCGCCACCGGCGCACCGCACGAATCACAGAAGCGGGCCGCCGCCCGAAGCTCGTTCCCACACGCACCGCAGCTGGATGCCAGGGCCCGGCCGCAGGCTTCGCAGAACCGCGCTTGCGGCCGATTACCGTGGCCGCAGGTAGAACACGCTCGCCCGTCGATCGCCGACATCGTCTCGCCCCGACCCTACCGTCTGCACCGAGCCTTTGGAATAATCTCGCGCCGACGTGGCCACGCCCTCGAAGCGCGATCTCTCGGCGGAAGGAGATGATGCCGCGCGGTTGTGCCCTCGGCCGAGGACGGTAGAGGTGGAGCCTCAGGTCGACTGTCGCGAAGTCATCCGATTGCGGACAGCCTCGCGCAGTTCGTTTCGGAGCGCATGATGGATGGGCTGACGGTCCACCGCCTTCAATTCGCGTTCACCGTCACCTTTCATTACCTGTTCCCGCAGCTCACGATGGGCCTGGCGCTGCTCATCGTGGTGCTGAAGACGCGTGCGATTCGTTCCGGCAATCCGCACTACGGTGATGCGGCCCGCTTCTGGGGCCGTATCTTCGGGATCAATTTCGTCCTCGGCGTCGTCACCGGAATTCCCATGGAGTTCCAGTTCGGCACCAACTGGTCGCAGTTCTCGAAGACGGCCGGCGGTGTGATCGGGCAGACCCTCGCGATGGAGGGGTTGTTCTCGTTCTTTCTCGAGTCCACCTTTCTCGGGGCGTTCCTGTACGGCGAGAAGCGGCTCGGGCCGCGCCTGCATTGGCTGGCTGCCTTCCTCGTGTTCCTCGGCTCGTGGCTTTCCGGATTTTTCATCATCGCCACCAATGCTTGGATGCAACATCCGGTCGGCTACACGGCGAACCCGGATGGCACGTTCAGCCTGGCGGGATTGACGGCGCTGGTCACGAATCGTTGGGCGCTCTGGCAGTACCTGCACAACATGATCGCGGCAGTGGTAACCGCGTCGGCGGCCATGACGGCATTGGGCGCGTTCTACCTGCTCTCGCATCAGTGCGAACATTTCGGACGGACGTTCGTGCGGTTTGGAGTCACTGCGGGCCTCATCGCCTCGACACTGATGGTGTTTCCGACCGGCGATCAGCAGGGACGCAACGTGGCGACCTATCAGCCGATCACGCTGGCGGCGATGGAAGGTTTGTTCGAGAACAAAGCGGGCGCGCCGCTGGTGATCATCGGGCAGCCCGACCTGGCGGCTCTCAAGTTGGACAACCCGCTCGAAGTTCCCGAGCTGCTGAGCTTCCTGACCTACCGGCGCTGGAACGCGGAAGTGCACGGGCTTCTCGAGTTCCCGAAAGACGAGTGGCCAGACAACATTGCGTTGCTCTACTACAGCTACCACATCATGGTGGGCCTCGGGACGATCTTCATCGCGGTCTTTTCACTGGCGGGGTTTCTGCTGTACCGCGGGCGCCTGTACGACACCCCGTCGATGCTGTGGGCGCTGATGCTGCTCGCGCCGTTTCCCTACATCGCGACCACTGCTGGCTGGATGACGGCGGAGCTCGGCCGCCAGCCGTGGCTCGTCCACGGGTTGATGCGAACGGCAGCCGGCAGCTCCGCCCAGGTGTCGGTGGGGAACGGCTTGTTCACCCTCATCGGATTCATGGGAATGTACGCGGTGCTCGCGGTGCTGTTCCTGTTTCTGATCTATCTCGAAGTGCAGCGCGGGCCGGGTGGCGGCGAAGAAAATCGGGCTGCTGCCGTTACGGCGGGAGCGGACTGAAGGAGGAGCGACGACTACTCTGTGGTTCGCCATAGTCGCGGGGATGATCGCGATGTACGCCGTGCTCGACGGCTTCGATCTGGGCGTCGGCATCGTCCATCTGATCGTCGCCCGGACGGACGCCGAGCGGCGAGTGCTCCTGCATTCGATCGGGCCGGTCTGGGACGGCAACGAGGTATGGCTGATTGCGGCCGGCGGCACGCTCTTCTTCGCGTTTCCAGCCGCCTATGCGGCGGGATTCAGCGGCTTCTATCTGCCGCTGACGATGGTGCTGTGGCTGCTGATCCTGCGCGGCATCGCGGTCGAGTTCCGCGACCATATCGCTAGCCCCGTGTGGACACCGTTCTGGGATGTCACCTTCGCGGGCGCCAGCGCATTGCTGGCCCTGTTTTTCGGCGCGGCGCTCGGCAACGTGATGCGCGGGGTGCCGATCGACGCCAACGGAGTGTTCTTTCTTCCTCTTTGGACGAATTTTCTCATCGGACCCGACCCCGGAATCCTGGACTGGTTCACGATCACGATAGGGCTTGCGAGCGTTGCGGCGCTCACGATGCACGGGGCGCTGTGGGTCGCGATGAAGACGCGCGGCGATCTGGAAGAACGCGCGCGCCGGGTCGCGACCCTGAGCTGGATCGTGGTCGGCATATTGACCGTCGGGCTGTTCGTGATCGTCCCGCTCACTCTGCCGCATTTTTCTCGTCGCTACGAAATCCGGCCCTGGGGCCTGATTTTCCCGATGGTGGCGCTGGCAGGGCTCGGCGGCGCCAATGTCACGAGCCGCCGTCGCAGCGACGTGGCCGCGTTTTTGTGTTCGTGCACGTACGTTCTAGGGATGGTGGCGGCGGCGGCGTTCGGCCACTATCCGTACCTGCTATCGAGCGTCGCCGGGGATCAGGGTGGGCTTACGATCTACAATGCATCCGCCGGCAGCTACGGACTCGGCGTCGGACTCGTGTGGTTTTTCCCCGGCCTGATGCTCGCGCTGGTGTACTTCGCATTCGCGTATCGCCATGTGACCGAACGGCTCGAGGTCGAGACCTGAACGGCTGCGACTCGGCGCGGCAGAATTCGTTCGGCGGTCGTCGGGCCGATCGGGACCGCACGCTGAACGCCAAGTCCCGGCGTCGCTAGCGACGCCGGCGTCCATTTCACCCATGACGGCCGATGCCGCGTGACGTCGCGACCGCTTCGTCGACATGGAGACGCTTGCCGAGAGCCGCGTGTGAGCGGGGAGTGGGACTGCCGTGAGCGCGCCCGGTGACGGTGAGCCCGCGCCACCCGCATGCGTTCCGCCGACACCTCGGCGGCGGCCGCCATGGCGACGTCGCGATGTCGGCATCTCGCATGTCGGCGCTCCGGTTGCGCCGTACGCGTCCCGCGCAACGCGCGGCGTCTTGACGCTTCCGCTCGCGCACCCTACTCCCGCGCGGGTGCGTCGCGAGATCGAACGGACATCGCACGTGATGACGCCGGTCCTCCGGTCGTCGTCACTACGGGTGTCGGGGCTCGGGACCTGCGGTCGGGCTCCGAGTGATCGATTGGAACGACCCACGCCCGTACGAGCCCGGTTGTCGATCTGCGGGCTTGCGCTCGCCCTGACGAGCTTGTCGATCGTCGGGCCGCCGATCGCCTTCGGCGCCGGCGGAAGCCATGCCGACGGTTCTCCTCCCGACTTCGCAGGCGATCAGCGGATCGTCTACTCGGACGGCTTGCACAACGAGAACACGGAGATGATCCGTGTTCGCAGCCGCATCCTCCTCGTGTTTCGGGGTGGTGAGGAGGGCCAGGTCGGATCGGCTCGGGCGCGCATCAAGATCTTCGAGTCGCGCGATCACGGGCGGACGTTCGCGTTGCTGAGCGAGGTGAACGCCAACAACCTCCCCGACGGCCGCGACATTCGCGATCCCAAGTTGGTCGAGATCGGCGGCAGGTTGTTTCTCTACGCGATCAGCCGCTTGCCGGGCTTTCACTATCGCGACCTCGGCGGTCAGGCGTGGACCATCCGCGCCGAGTCGACGGACGGCGGGCGCACGTGGACTCCGCCCGTGCGGACGTATCAGGACGTCGACGCAAGCGGAGCGGAGACCTTCTGGGGGTTTTGGCGCTACACGACGCGCCCGTACAAAGAGGCCGGCAAGCGCCGGCGGACGCTCTTCGCCACGGGCTACCAGGATTTCGACACCGCGGTCGGCCTGTTCGCCTCCGACGACGGCGTCGCCTGGGAGAAGCGGGCGACGATCATCGCGTCGTACAACGACGTGCCGAGCGAAGCCGAGCTGCAATTCTTCGGCGACAACCACGAACAGGCGGTGGCGTTGGTCCGCCTCGACAATCAGGACATTCTCGGCGACGGGCAGACGGCGATTTGCACGTCGCACGACCCATTCGTCACCTGGGAGTGCGGGCGTCGCATCGAGCAGCGTCTGGACGGCCCGACGTGGGTCGTTCACCGCTTCCACGGCCGCGAGCGCAGCTTCGTGTTCGCCCGCAAGCACCTGCCGTGCACGTTCAAGCGCACCGCCGTCTACGAGCTGCGCGGCGACCTGACCGATCCCGCTGCGCCGATCGAGGTCTGCGAGATCCAGGAATTGAAGAGCTCGGGCGACACCGCGTACACCGCGCTCGCGCCGCTCACTCGGAACCGCAGTTTGCTCGCGTGGTACAGCAGCGCAGTCGATCAGGAGCTGCCCTGGTTCCAGGGGATTTCCTCGCCGAGCGACATTTGGCTCGCCGACGTCGATTTCAGACGCGCGCCCGACGGCTGCGTGCACCCCGTGCCCGAGCACCTCTGCGAGCCGCCGCCGCTGCCCGAGACGCACGCGTTCGACGTCACGGGCGCCCACCTGCTGACCCTCGCTCCGGTGATCTGGCCGGCGCAGACGCTGTTCTTCCGCGCCGACGCGCAACTGCACGGCGCGAGCCTCGACCTCACCCTCCAGCCGCTCGACGCCGTGAGCAAGCTGCCCGTGGGCGCACCATGGACCGCGACCGATGCCGCGCTTTCCGGCGACGGCAGGTTCACCGTCGATTTCGGCGCCCAATCCCTGCCGGCGGCGGCCTACCCACTCCTCGACGACCCGTTCCTCACCGTCAACGAATTCGTCCTCAACGGCGCGACGACGTCGAGCGACGGCTTTTGCGGCTCCGTCACCGGCTATGCGCAGGTGTTCGGGACGCAGCCGTCGGACCGAATCCGTCTCGAGGGATCGACGTTCGGCGCGGTGCGCATGACCGGGGATCCGCTGCCGACACCCGTGAGCGCCTGCCCTCTGTCGTAGGCGAGGCGTGCGACATCCGGCGCGATGCTCGGGGGTTCCGCTGGCGCGTCGCGACGTCTTCGCAGAGCCTGCGGCGCCGGATTTCGTCAGCTGATCCAGGCCGCGCAACCGGCGTCGGCGAGGATACGATCGAGCTCGGCGTCGCGCGGCAGCGACGCGTAGCGCGACCGGAGCGCGGCCAGCGACTTCGCATGGTACTTCTGCGGCTGCTGCCGCCACGACCCGCCGCCGAGCTCGACGACGAGCTCGCTCTCCCCGGCCGCGCTCGCGCGCGCGTTCGCCGTCGACCACGGCAGGAACCGCGAGGCGATCTCCTCGCGGAGGAGCGGCATCAGGGTCGGCGCCAGGGTCTGCCACGATTCGAAGTCGCCCTCGGCTTTCGGCCCGAGCATGCGGTCGACCCAGCGGAGCACGGCGGGCGATGCCCCGTCCATCATCGCGCGCGGCGTCGGGTCGGTCGCGCACTGGTAGAGCTGCGGCCACAGGCCGAAGTCGGCGAACGCCGGGCGCGCGCCGAAGAGATACGGCCGCGCCGCGAGGTGCGCGTCGAGAATCGCGAGGACACGCGTGAACGACGCCTCGATGAGCGGCCGCGTCTCGGCCGACGATCCGACGAACGCGAGGCGCGGCACCATGCGCTGCTTCAGCATCGCCGCCGTTTGCCGGCGTTCGTCGTCGCTCGCATCGGGGAAGACGTCGCGCGCGATCCGCTCCGACGCCGAGTCCTGGTCGGCCTCGTACGTCCAGCGGTAGTGGAACATCCATTTGTTGCCCCACTCGTCGCCGTACTCCTCGACGAGCGCCGAGAGGAACGCGAGCGCCGGATCCGGCGGGTGAATCGAGGGCTCGGGGTAGCGTGCCTCGAGGCGCTCGATGATCGGCGTCGAGTCCTGGAGCGCGCCGCCGTCGGGCGTCAGGACGAGCGGGATCAGCGGCAGCTTGGCGTGCGCCTGGAACTCGGCCATGTTCGCGGCGTTCCGCACCACCCACTCGTGGGGGATGCCCTTGTAGCGGAAGTACGAGCGGACCTTGACCGAGTACGGCGAGAGCTCGGAGCCGAAGATGCGATACCGCGTCGCCGTAGCGCCGCCGGTCGTGGAAGCGCCCGCGACGCTCACGATCGCCTCCGCCGCGTCGTCCGGGCGTCGGCTCTCGTCGTTCGGGCTTCGGCCGTCCTCGGTCGCACGCGCTCGGTCATCGTCGCACCTCCGGGCGCGGAGCATGTCATCGATGCGACGCGCAGGGTAGCCGCGCGTATCGGGTATCGTGGCGCACATTCACTCGCGGCCGCGGATCGGCGGCGAACTCGCCATCGACGAGTGCGCGCGCTAAGTCTCTGGCGTGGGCCTCGAAGAGTATCGGCGAAAGCGTCGCTTCGCCGTCACGCCCGAGCCGTCCGGCGAGCGGCGGCGGCGCAGCCGAGCGGCGGCGAAGAAGCCCGACGCGAAGCCGCCGACGGGCCGGCGGTCGCGCGCGTCGGGCGCCGGCGCACCCGCGACGACGCACGCCCGCGCGGCGACGCGGCCGCGGCGCCCCGTCACGCCCGATGCCGTCGCGCACGGCCCGCGAGCGGCCCGCGCCAAGCAGCCCGCGCTCGCGTTCGTCGTCCAGAAGCACCGCGCGTCGCATCTCCATTACGACTTCCGTCTCGAATGGAACGGCGTCCTGCTCTCGTGGGCGGTGCCGAAGGGGCCGTCGCTCGATCCCGCGGTGAAGCGGCTCGCGATGGCCGTGGAAGACCATCCGCTCGAGTACGCCTCGTTCGAAGGCGTCATCCCCGAAGGCGAGTACGGCGGCGGCACGGTCATGGTGTGGGACACCGGCACCTACACGCCCGAGAGTGCCGACGTCGGTGCGGCGGTCCGGAAAGGCGAGCTCAAGTTCACGCTCCACGGCAAGAAGCTTCGCGGGTCGTGGGTGCTGGTGCGGACGCGAGGACGCGGACCGGACGGCAGAGGCGACCGGAGCTGGCTGCTGATCAAGCACCGCGACGACGCCGCGTCGACCGAGGACGTCGCGACCACCAAGCCGCGCTCGGTCCTGTCCAAGCGCATTCTCGCCGAGATCGCGATCCAGGAGGGCGGCGACGTCCGCAAGGCGGCGACGGCCGACCCACCCGACGAGGTGCGCGCGCTGCTCGCGAAGGTCGAGCGGAAACCGCTCGCGCGCCGCCGCACCCCGGCGGTCTGGCATTCGCACCGCATGTCGTGACGGCGCTCGCGCCGCCGCGCTCGAACGTCGTTGAAGGCGCCCCCGTGGACGACCTATGGTGACAGCGGTCGAGCATCCGATCTCGTGGTGACCGCCGTCGAAACGCCGCGCGTCCTCGGACCGCGGCCGCGAGCGCCGCTCGCGACGGAATACCGCGTCGGCTGCGCGTCGTGGCTCGACGCCTCGCTGCTGTCGGAGGGACACTTCTATCCGCGCGCGAGCATGAGCCCGGAGGCGCGCCTCCGCTGGTACGCGCGCTTCTTCGATTTCGTCGAGGTGAATGCCACCTTCTACGCCATCCCGGCCGACCGCACCGCCGCGCAGTGGGTCGAGCGCACGCCGGATCGTTTCGACTTCGCGGTCAAGGCGCACGCCCTCATGACCGGCCACAACCCGAAGCCGGAGCGCCTCCCGCCCGAGATCCGCGCGGTGCTGCCGCGCCGGCTGCCGCTCACGCGCCACGGCGAGATCGACCGGACACAGATCCCCCGTGAGGCGCTCGACCTCGCGTTCGCGGCGTTCCGCACCGCGATCGCGCCGCTCGCCGACGCCGGCAAGCTCGGCTACGTGCTCTTCCAGCTCGCTCCCTGGATCGGCTGCTCGCGGAAGGCGATGGACTACCTCGCGTCCCTGCCCGAGCGCCTTCCCGGCTGGCGGCTCGCGATCGAGTTCCGCAACCCGTCGTGGATCCCGAAGCACACCGACCAGGTGCTCGAGTTCCTCGCCCGCCACGGTCTCGCGTTCGTCTGTCTCGACAGCCCGTGGCAGCCGTTCGTCGCGGCCGCGACCGGCGACTGGGCGATCCTCCGCCTGCACGGACGCAACGTCCGGGGCTGGCAGGCTCAGATGAAGGGGCTCCGTCCGACGGTCGCCGAGAAGTACGACTACGACTACGACCCGCGCGAGCTCGCCGGCCTCGCCGCCGAGGCCACGCGCTTCGACGGCCGCGTCCGCCGCGTCTACACCACCTTCAACAACAACCGCGCCGACTACCCGGTCCGGAACGGCATCGCGTTCCGCCGACTGCTCGGGCAGGAGGTCCCGGATCCCGAAGCGTCGAAAGCCGAGTACCCTGCGCGCAGGGTCATGCGCCGAGCGTCTCCCAATGGATGATCCAGAAGCGCGGCACGGGCGGCGCGAGCTCGAGATGGCCGCCGAAGCACTCGAAGCTCGGCTTGTGCGAGAGCCGCTCGGTGATGACGTGCAGGAACTCCTCGGTCGGCCGATCCCCGGGATCCCCGAGGTCGACGCGCCGTCGCTGCCCGCACTTGGTGCAGCTGATGTCGACCTGCATCGTCGCGCTTCCCTCCGCTCTCCGGGTCTTCGGTGCTGACGCCGTCGTTCGCACGATCGCTCGCGGCGACCCTCGCGCTGCTCGTCGTATCGCCGCTGCCGCGGTCGTGCACCGCCGCGCCGCCGCCGCCGTCGGCGAGCGTCGCGCCGTCGTCGAGCCGTTCGCCGTCCGCCGGCGCTTCGCCGGCCGACGGCGAGTCCTCTCTATACAGGGCGACGAGCCATCGGTCATTCGACGACGTCGCGTACTGGAGCTCGGTCTTCGACGATCCCGCGCGCGACGCCTGGCAGAAGCCCGCCGCGCTCGTCGCCGCGCTCCATCTCGAGCCCGGGATGTCGGTCGCCGATCTCGGCGCCGGCACCGGCTATTTCAGCCGCTACCTCTCCGCCGCGGTCGGCCCGGAGGGAACCGTGTTCGCGGTCGAGACCGAGCCGAACATGGTGACGCACCTGCGCGAGCGTTCCGAGTCCGAGCACACGGCGAACGTCACTCCTGTCCTCGCCTCGTTCGACGACCCGCGCCTGCCGCACCGAGGCGTCGACGTCGTCCTGATCGTCGACACCTTCCACCACATCGACGACCGCCTCGACTACCTGAGGCGCCTCACGCGCGTGCTGAAACCCGGCGGCCGCGTGGTGATCGTCGACTGGGAGAAGCGCGACATGCCGGTCGGACCGCCGGCCGAGCACAAGCTCGCGCGCGAGCAAGTGATCGCGGAGATGACGGCGGCAGGCTATGCGCTGCGCGAGCAGCCGGCGATTCTGCCGTATCAGTACGTGCTGGTGTTCGCGCCGCGGTGAGACGGGGTGTGGTGCTCCGCCGCGCTGCCAGCGCGGTGCGTGTCGGCGGCACGTGGCCTGCGCGGGCAGGTCCCGAGTGGCGCGTTCGGACGAAGTCCGCGCGCCAGGAGGGATCTGCCCGCGCAGGCCACGCGCCGCCGACGTGACGGTCTCTGGCCGCGAAGACCACCCCCGTCGACGCGCAACGGCCTCGAACACTACGGAACGACACGACGACCGGGTGCTACTCGCGGTCGATGCGGAAGACTATGCCGGCTTGGTCGACGAGCAGGATTTCGCCGGCGGCGTCCTCGCCGAAGGAGGTGACGTTGACGAGCTTGGAATCGGGGTCGAGATCCGGGGTGAGGTCGCGTGGATCGGTGGCGGCGCCGTCGGCGTAGACGAAGGTGCGGATGCGGTTCGAGCAGAAGTCGCTGAAGAAGTAGCGGCCGGTGAGCTCGGGAATCGCCGTGCCGCGATACACGTAGCCGCCGACGACGGCGCAGCCCTCGGTGTGGTCGTACTCGACGACGGGAAGGGTGATGCCCGTCGGGTCGCAGTCGCGCGGCGGCTCGAAGCAATGGCGGCCTTCGGTGACGCTCCAGCCGTAGTTGCGGCGGCCGTCACCGCGCGGCTCGACGTCGACTTCCTCGAAGAGCTCCTGGCCGACGTCGGCGACGTAGAGATCGCCCGTCGCACGGTCGAAGGTGATCCGCCAGGGATTGCGCAGGCCGAAGTCCCAGATGTCGGGGTCGCCGCCTTCGACGTTGCCGGCAGCCGGCGCCGGGTAGCGGTCGACGTCGACGCGGAGGATCTTGCCGAGCTTCGTCGCGAGGCTCTGGCCGTGGTGCTGCGGATCGCCCGTGCCACCACCGTCGCCGAGGCCGACGTAGAGGAAGCCGTCGGGACCGAAGGCGAGCATGCCGCCGTTGTGGTTCGCGAACGGTTGCTCGACGGTGAGCAGGGTGCGCCGCGCCGCGGGCTCCGCGACCTCCGGGTCGGCGCGGCCGTACTCCGCGATCGCCGTGTTGCCGGCGGCGTCGGTGTAGTTCACGAAGAAGCGCCCATTGCTCGCGTAGTCGGGGTGGAACGCCAGGCCGAGGAGGCCGCGCTCGCCGCAGCAGGAGACCGTCGCCGAGAGATCGAGGAACGACTGCGCACGCACGACGTCTCCCGTGACGACGCGGATCCGCCCGGTCTGCTCGACGACGAAGAGGCGGGTCGCATCACCAGGCGCGGCCGTCACGAAGAGCGGCCGGTCGAAGCCGCGGGCGAGCTCGGTGAGGTGCAGGAGCGGAAGCGTCCCCGAGGGCGTCGCGCCCGGCGTCGGCGAGCCTGGGCCGCCCGTCGCCGCCGTGCTCGCGGTGAGCGTCGGTCGGGACGTCGGCGTCGGCCCCGACGCCTCGCCGTCGCCGCGCGATCCCCCCGAGCCGCAGGCCGATGCCGCGACCGCGAGGATCGCGAGGACGAGGATCGACCTCGGCGCGCGGGCGTGTGCGAAAGTCATGCTCGACCCCGAGGCACCGAGCGTGTGCCGTGGCAGATGCGGACCCGCGTCGTCTTCGCGTCTCTCGTCCTCACGATCGTCAACCGCCCAAGCTCTCGCGTCCGCCCGCTCGCCGTGGCTGTCGGCGGCTTCCATCGATGGTACAGCTGTGCCGCACGTGATCCGCGAGGTAGACCGATGTCCATGACGCTTCGACCGGCGACGACCACCGATGCATCCGCGTGCGGACGCATCATCTACGAGGCGTTTCTCTCGATTGCCATCCGCCACGATTTCCCGCCGGATTTCCCCGATCTCGAGTCCGGCGTCGCCGTCGCCCGCATGCTGCTGCGGCTGCCCGGCTACGTCGCAGTCGTCGCCGAGGAGGCCGGCCGCACGATCGGCTGCACCTTCATGAGCGAGCGCGATCGCGTACGCGGCGTCGGCCCGGTCAGCGTCGATCCGGCCGCCCAAGACCGCGGAGCGGGGCGGCGCATGATGGAGGCCATGCTCGCGCGGCGCACCGGCACCGACCCCGTTCGTCTCGTGCAGGACGCGTTCAATACCGCGTCGATGTCGCTCTACACCTCCGTCGGGTTCGACGTGAAGGAGCCGCTGGTCCTGGTCGAAGGCGCAGCCGCCGGTGCGGCGCCGACGGGGATCGAGGTGCGGCCGATGCGCACGGCCGACCTTCCCGCCTGCCACGATCTCTGCGCGCGCGTTCACCAGTTCGATCGCCGGGCCGACGTCGAGACCGCGCTCGACAACTTCACGCCGTTCGTCGCCCTGCGCGGCGAGCGCCTCACCGCGTACGCGTCCGCCGCTGCCTTCTGGAAGACGAACCATGGCGTCGCGGAGACGCTCGAGGACATGACCGCCCTCCTCCTCGGCGCCGCGCGTCTCACGCGGCAGCCGATCTCGTTCCTGCTGCCGATCCGCGACGGGGATTTTTTTCGCTGGGCGCTCGGCGCCGGCCTGCATGTCGTCAAACCGCTCAGTCTGATGGCGATCGGCCGCTATCGCGATCCGCGCGGCTGCTGGTTCCCGTCCGTCCTCTACTGACGCGCATGGCGCAAGCGCTACAGCGCTCGCGGCACGTCATTCCCGAGCGCCCCTGACACGTCATCGAGCCCGGTCGGCCGTCGAGCTCTCGGCACGCGTCGGGCGCTTGACTTTTTCGTGAGTTGAGGCAGCGTTTCGTCGCCGACCCACCCCCGACGAGGAGGACGTGCCCACCATGGCAGAAGCCGCCGTGAACCATTTCAAGGTCGACTTGCGTGCGATTCGCTTCACGCTCTACGAGCACCTCCGCGTGCAACAGCTCTTCGAGCTCGAGCATTTCTCGCAGCTCTCGCGCGAGGACTGCGACGCGATCATCGACCAGTGCGCGCGGTTCGTGAGCGAGGTGACCGGGCCGCTGAACGGGATCGGCGATCGACACGGCTGCCGCAAGGAGGACGGCCGGGTGGTGACGCCGCCGGGGTTCCGCGAGGCGTGGCAGAAGCTCTTCGAGCTCGGCTTCATGTCCTTCGCGATGCCGACGGACGCCGGCGGCTACGGCGGTCCGCACGCGATCGAGGTCGTGCTGCAAGAGCTCCAGAGCGGCGCGAACACGGCGTTCAACATGTACCCGGGGCTCACCCACGGGGCCGCGGATCTCATCGAGGAGTTCGCGCTCCCGGAGCACAGGAAGCGGTTTCTGCCGAGCATGATGAGCGGCCGCTTCAGTGGGACCATGTGCCTCTCCGAGCCGCACGCGGGCTCGGACGTCGGCGCGACCAAGACGCGAGCGCAGCACCTCGAAGGCCACATCTACAAGATCACCGGCACCAAGTGCTGGATCTCCGCCGGCGACCACGATCTCACCGACAACATCGTCCACCTCGTCCTCGCCCGCATCGAGGGCGCGCCGGCCGGCACCAAGGGGCTCTCGCTCTTCATCGTTCCGAAGATCTGGGTGAAGGAGGACGGCACCCTCGGCGAGGACAACGACGTCTCGACGGCGTCGATCGAGCACAAGCTCGGAATCAAGGCGTCGGCGACGGCGGTGCTGAACTTCGGCGAGAACGACCGCTGCCGCGGCATCCTCGTCGGCGGCCAGCCGCACATGGGCATGCGGCAGATGTTCCGCATGATGAACGGCGCGCGCATCGCGGTCGGCGTGCAGGGGCTCTCGGTCGCGTCGACAGCGTACCTGAACGCGCTCGCCTACTCGCGCGAGCGGCTTCAGGGCTCGTCGGTGAGGCACTTCAAGGACCCGAACGCGCCGCGCGTGGCGATCATCGATCACTCCGACGTCCGCCGGATGCTGCTCGAGATGAAGGCGAAGGTGGAGGGGATGCGGACGCTGGCGATCAAGCTCGCGCTGCACGCCGACCTCGCGCGCGCCCTCGAGAAGACCGACCAGGCGAAGGCGATCTACCATCAAGGCCAGGTGGATCTGCTGACGCCGATCGTGAAGGCGTATTGCTCGGATCAGGCATTCCGCATCGCCGAGCTCGCGATCCAGACGTACGGCGGTGCCGGCTACGTCCAAGATCACCCCGTCGAGCAATACTGCCGCGACGCCAAGATCTTCTCGATCTACGAGGGCACCAACCACATCCAGGCGCTCGACCTGGTCGCGCGCAAGCTGCAGGAGCACGGCGGCGAGAACTTCACGGCGTTTCTGCGCGAGATCGGCGACTTCGTCGCCGCCCACTCGACGCAGCCCGGCATCGGCGCCGAGATCCGCGCGCTCGGCGAGGCGGCGACCGCGCTCCAGCGCGCCGCCGGCGGGCTCATGGAGTTCTTCATGAGCGGCAAGATCGACCAGGTGACGCTGGTCGCGAACGCGTTCCTCGAGGTGATGGCGGACGTGACGATCGCGCACCTGCTGCTCGAAGCGGCGCTGATCGCGGAAGGCAAGCGCGGCGACGACGAGGACGAGCAGAGCCAGGAGGAGTTCGACTTCTACTGCGGCAAGGTGATGGCCGCGAAGCACTACGTGAGCTTCGTGCTCCCCGGCGCGCAAGCGAAGGTGAACGCGATCCTCGCCGGCGACCGCAGCGCCCTCGACATGCCCGACGGCGGCTTCTCGACCGCGTACTGATCCGCCGGGACCGACGACCGGCGGCGGCCGCGCGCGCTCGGCGGGCGCGCGACGGCGACTCAGTCGCGCGGCGGCGGCGTCGCGGTCGCGCGTAGCGTGCGGCGGAGGAGCTTTCCCGTCGGGCTCTTCGGCAGCGTATCGACGAAGCGGATCTCGACCGGCTTCTTGTAGCCGGCGAGACGGGAGCGGCAGAAGGCGATCAGGTCGTGCGCCGTCGCCTGTGTGCGTTCGCGGCGCACGATCCACGCGCACACGCCCTGGCCCCAGCGCTCGTGAGGAATGCCGGCGACCGCCGCCTCGGCGACGTCGGGGTGCATCTCGAGGACGATCTCGACCTCGCGCGGATAGACGTTGAACCCGCCGCTGATGATGACGTCGTCGCTGCGGTCGACGAGCGTCAGATAGCCGGCGCCGTCGCGCCAGCCGACGTCGCCGGTGTGGAGCCAGCCGTCGATCAGGACGGCCGCCGTCGCCGCCGGATCGCGCCAGTACTCGCGCATCATCTGCGGACCGCGGACGGCGATCCGCCCGATCGTGTCGTCGCCGACCGGCTCGCTGCCGTCGCCGATGATACGGACGTCGTTCATCGCCGTCGGCAGGCCGCAGGAGCGCCGCCGCCGCGGGTCGAGGTGATCGGGCTTGCGCAACGTCGTCACCGGAAACGGGCACTCGCTGAGGCCGTAGATCTGGAGCAGCACCGGTCCGAGGACGTCGAGCGCGCGCGCGAGCAAGTCCTCGGCGATCGGCGCCGCGCCGTAGACGATGGTGCGCAGCGTGCGCAGCCGGTCGGCATGGCCGTCGGCGGCGTCCAGCAGGGCCCGGATCATCGTCGGCACGAGGAACGCCGTCGTGACGCGCTCGCGAGCGATCGTCTCGCAGAGCTCGACGGGCTCGAAGTGCGCGCAGACGATCGATCGTGCGCCGCGCCAGAAGGCCGGCGCGAGCAACGCCTGGCTCGCGTGGGTGAGCGGCGCGACGTGGAGGACCGTGTCGTCGGGCCCGAGCTCGTGCAGCTCGGCGAGCAGATTGCGCAGCGACGTGAGGGTGCTGGCATGCGGCAGCACCGCCGCCTTGGGGCAGCCGGTCGTTCCCGAGGTGTAGCGGAGTCGCGCGACGTCGCTCTCCGCGAGATCGATCGCGGGCGGCGCGCCATCCATCGCCGCCAGCCGTCGCTCGACGGCGTCGTCGGATCCGCCGACGTCGACGATCGTCGCGCCGGTCCGACACGGTCCACCGCCGTGCTCGGCGTCGCTCAACAGCACCGTCGCGCCCGAGTGCTCGAGCAGGAACTCGATCTCGGGCGCCGCCAGCCGCTCGTTGATCGCGACCCACGCCGCGCCGGCACGGAGAATCGCCGTCTCCGCGACGACGTGGCCGATCGAGTTCGGCAGCAGCGTCGCCACGCGGTCGCCGCGCTGGACGCCGAGATCTCGCAGCAGGCACGCGAGCCGATTCACCCGCAGGTCGAGGGCGCCGAACGAGATCGCCGTCGCGCCGCAGCGCATCGCCTCACGCTCCGGCCAACAACGCGCCGCGCGCCTGAGCGGCTCCGTCGCGTCCATCCCAGTTTCTTTCCGCAATCACTCCCGACGCGCAACCGCCGTTCGCGCGGCGACCGCGCGCCCGCGGCGCGCGCGGAGACTATTCGAATTGACACTCTTTGAAGCACGATGGTACCGTCGTCGGCGCGTGGGGTGAGCATGGCCGCATGGCCGGCGGTGGGAGGGAGACGCATTGCGGCGCCGATCGGGCGCGCTGCCCACGTGACCCCGTCGACGTCAGTTCTCGTCATCACGACGTGCCCGCGCCGCGGCGCCCTTGGTAGACAAGGCTCGCCGTGGCGAACCGCACTTGATCCAGGTTTCTACACACCACTATACTTTCGCACAGACTCCGATCGCACACGGGCTTCTCGCGTCGGCATCGCGCGACGTGTGAACGACCCGATCTCCTGGCTGAGTCCAGGAAGGAGCGAACATGGAAAATAACAAGAGCGTCTTTGAGAAGCTGATCAAAGACGATCGCGCTGCCCACGAACAGAAGCTCTGGCATGGCACCTTCCTCGAGTACCTCGAGATCGTGCGCGAAGACCCGACGATCCCGAAGCTCGCGCACTCTCGGGTGTACGACGTCATCATAAAGAGCGGCACCGGCGAGATCCTCGAGACCGAGGATCCGCGCGTGAAGCGGCTCTACAAGGACGAGTCCGTCAAGGTCTACACCTTCTTCAAGGAGGAGTTCTTCGGCATCGAGAAGACCATCGCGCAGATCGTCCGCTACTTCCACGCCGCCTCGCTGAAGGGCGAGGAGAGCCGCCAGGTGCTCTACCTGATGGGTCCCGTCGGCTCCGGCAAGAGCTCGCTCGCGGAGAAGCTCCAGCGCGGCCTCGAGGCGAGCGACCCGTTCTACGCAATCGACGGCTGCCCGATGTTCGAGGAGCCGCTGCACCTCATCCCGCGGCACCTCCGCAAGGAGTTCGAGAAGATGCTCGGCACCCACATCGAAGGCGACCTCTGCCCGGTGTGCCGCTTCCGGCTGAAAGAGGAGTTCGCCGGCCGCTACGAGGAGGTGCCGATCGTCACGCGGGTCTTCTCGAAGCGGAACCGCGTCGGCATCGGCGTCGTCCCGCCGGTCGATCCCAACAACCAGGACACCTCGGTGCTGATCGGCAGCGAGGACATCTCGAAGCTCGACCAGTACTCCGAAGGCGATCCCCGCGTCCTCGACTTGAACGGCGCGCTCAACGTCGGCAACCGCGGCGTCGTCGAGTTCATCGAGGTCTTCAAGAACGAGACCGAGTACCTGCACGCGATGATCACCGCGACGCAGGAGAAGGTGATCCCGGCGCCCGGCCGCCACGGCCTGGTGTACGTCGACACCGTCATCGCGGCGCACTCGAACGAGGCCGAGTGGCAGAAGTTCCGCGCCGACCACACCAACGAGGCGATCCTCGACCGCATCGTGGTGGTGAAGGTGCCGTACAACCTCCGGCTCTCGGAAGAGGTGAAGATCTACCAGAAGATCATCCGCAACTCGGACTTCCGCGCCCACGTCGCGCCGCACACGCTGGAGATCGCCTCGGCGTTCGCGATCCTCTCGCGGCTCGAGCCCAACAACAAGTGCGACCTCATGACCAAGCTCAAGCTCTACAACGGCGAGGAGGTCGTCGAGAAAGGCAAGACCAAGAAGATCGACATCCAGGAGCTACGCGAGGACGCCAAGCGCGAAGGCATGAGCGGCATCTCGACGCGCTTCATCATGAAGGCGCTCGACAACGCGCTCTCCGACAACGTCGAGGGCAACTGCATCAACCCGATCAACGTCCGCGAGGCGCTGATCGCGATGGTGAAGGAAGCCGACGTCGGCGACGACACCCGCAAGCAGCACCTCGAGTTCCTCCAGGACGTGCTCCACAAGGAGTACCTCGAGGTCCTCGAGAAGGAGATCACCAAGGCGTTCGTCTACTCCTACCAGGAGCAGGCCGAAGCCCTCTTCCAGAACTACCTCGACCACGCCGAGGCGTTCGTGAACAAGACCCGGGTGAAGGACCGCAACACCCGCGAGGATCTCCAGCCCGACGAGGGTTTCCTCAAGTCGATCGAGGAGCAGATCGCGATCATCGGCTCCGCGGCCGAGGGCTTCCGCCAGGAGGTGATCGCGTACCTCTGGGCCGGCAGCCGGCGCGGCGAGCGCATCAGCTACCGCAGCTACGAGCCGTTGAAGGAGGCGATCGAGAAGAAGCTGATGACGTCGGTGCGCGACATCAGCCGGATCATCACCAAGGCCCGCACCCGTGACGAGGAGCAGACCGGCAAGTACAATGCGATGGTGAAGAACCTCCTCGACAACGGCTACTGCGAGAGCTGCGTCGACACCGTCCTCAAGTACGCCGCCAACAACCTGTGGAAGGATTGAGGCCGCCGGGGTGACGGTCGACGCGTCGGATGCCAATCCCTGAATCGATCATCCGTCCGTTCCGGGCATCGGACGCCGAGCGCAGCGACCGCAGCGCCAGCGACCGGCTGCGCCATCGCCAGAAGATCCGCGAGTCGATCCGCGAGAACATCGCGGACATCATCGCCGAAGAGTCGATCATCGGGAAAAGCCGCGATCGGGTGATCAAGGTCCCGATCCGCGGCATCCGCGAGTACCGCTTCGTCTACGGCGACAACGCGGGCGGCGTCGGCCAGGGCGACGGCGACTCGCAGCCCGGCCAGGTCGTCGGCAAGGCGCGCGGCCAGCAAGGCGAAGGCGCCGACAAGGCCGGCAACCGTCCGGGCGTCGACTACTACGAGACCGACGTCACCCTCGAAGAGCTGATCGACATCATGTTCGAGGACCTCGATCTCCCCGACCTCGAGCGCAAGGCGCTGCGCGAGACCGAGGCGCTCCGGATGTCGAAGCGCCGCGGCTACCGCCAGGTCGGCATCCGCATCCGCCTCGACAAGCACCGGACCGTCAAGTCACGGATCAAGCGGAAGCTCGCCGCGCAGCGGCGCGAGCGCCGGGTCACCGCCGAGGCTGGCACCGGCGCCGCGCCCGACGACGTCGCCGGCACCGAGGATCCCACCGCCGAGCAGCTCGGCGCGACGAGCGCGCCCGCCGGGCAGCCGACGGCCGCGGCGGCGCCCGCGCTGAAGGACGTCGGTACGCCCACCGCGAAGAAGCGCTTCCCGTTCCACGTCGACGACCTCGTCTACCGCCACATCACGACCGACGTCCGTCGCGAGTCGAACGCGGTCGTCATCTGCATCATGGACACCTCGGGCTCGATGGACACGATGAAGAAGTACCTGGCGCGGAGCTTCTTCTTCCTGCTCTACCAGTTCATCTCGACCAAGTACCGGAGCGTCGAGATCGTCTTCATCAGCCATCACACCGAGGCGCACGAGGTCACCGAGGAGGAGTTCTTCCACAAGGGCGAGTCGGGCGGCACGTTCATCTCCTCGGGCTATCAGAAGGCGCTCGACATCGTCGCCGAGCGCTACCACCCGTCGCTGTGGAACATCTACGCCTTCCACTGCTCGGACGGCGACAACTTCGATTCCGACAACACGGCGGCGCTGAAGGCCGCGGGCGAGCTCACGAACATCTGCAATCTCTTCGGCTACGGCGAGATCAAGCCGCTCGGCTCCCGCTACTACGAGAGCTCGATGCTCAACATCTTCCGGCGGCTCGACGCGGAGAACTTCCAGACGGTCCTCATCGAGCGCAAGGAGGACATCTGGCCGAGCTTCAAGGCGTTCCTCGCCAAAGAGCGCGCGCAGGACTGATCGATGACCGACGAGCCGCGTGCCCGGAGCTGAGTCGTGTCGGATTGGGACCTGAAAGACCTCGAGTACTGGGACGCGAAGATCCGCGACGTCGCCGACGCTCTCGGCCTCGACTGCTACCCGCAGGAGTTCGAGCTCTGCAACCACACCGAGATGCTCGCCTACATGGCGTACTCGGGCATCCCGTCGCACTACCCGCACTGGTCGTACGGCAAGTCGTTCGAGAAGCTGAAGACGCTCTACGAGTACGGCGTCAGCGGCTTGCCCTACGAGATGGTGATCAACTCCAATCCGTCGATCGCCTATCTCATGCGCGACAACTCGCTCTGCCTCCACATCCTGACGATCGCGCACGTCTACGGCCACAACGACTTCTTCAAGAACAACTTCACCTTCAAGAGCACGCGCGCGGAGTTCACGCTCGGCACCTTCCGGGCGCACGCCGACCGGGTGCGGCGCTACATGGAAGACCCGTCGATCGGGGTCGAGCGCGTCGAGAGCATCCTCGACGCGGCGCACGCGCTCTCGTTGCAGCGGCGGCGCAACCTCGCCGTCCGCAAGCTCAGCGAGGAGGAGGAGCGCGACCAGATGCTCGAGGCGGCCGAGCCGGCGCCCGACCCGTTCCACCGCCTGCACAAGCGCGCCGAGTACGTCGCGCCCGACCTCCAGAAGATCCCGCTGCGTCCGGAGGAAGACCTCTTGCTCTTCATCCGCGACCACAATCCGTACCTCGCGAACTGGGAGCGCGACCTCCTGACGATCGTCGACGAGGAGGCGCGCTACTTCATTCCCCAGATCGAGACCAAGATCATGAACGAGGGCTGGGCCTCGTGGGTGCACCGCGAGATCCTGAACGCGATCGACCTGCCGCAGGAGATCCACCTCGAGTTCCTGGTGCGGCACAACCAGGTCGTCCGGCCGATCCCCGGGCAGATCAACCCGTACCACGTCGGCCTGAAGCTATGGACGGACCTGAAGCGCCGCTGCGACGAGCCGACGGCCGACGAGATCGAGGAGTCGGGAACGCCGACCAAGACCGGCATGGCGAAGCTCCTCGAGACCCGCGAGACCGATCGCGACGTCTCGTTCCTCCGCCGCCACCTCACCGAGACGCTGATGCGCGAGCTCGATCTCTTCGAGTACGAGCCGAAGGGCGACGACATCGTGATCAGCAAGGTCGCCGACCCCGACAACTGGCGCGACGTCAAGGAGCAGCTCCTGAAGAGCGTCGGCATGGGCGGCGATTCCCGTCATCCGCATCGAGGACGCCGACTTCGGCCACAAGCGCACGCTCTACTTGACGCACCAGCACGACGGCCGCGACCTCGATCTCGAGAACGCGGAGAAGACGCTCGGCTACGCCTACCGTCTATGGGGCCGCGAGGCGGTCCTCGAGACCGCCGTCAGCGGCAAGCGCACGCTCCTCACGTTCAACGACCGCGGTTTCTCGGCGAAGACGCTGAAGTGACGGTACGCCGCGCCCCTCGTCGAACGGGGACGCGGGTGGCGGAATCGCCGAGCGACGTGTGACGACCACCGTCCGCAGCTCGGCGTGGCGTCGAGCGACCGCCGCTGAGGCGACGGTCAGCGTTCGAACATGCCGTTGATCTCGGCGTTCGGCGTCCCGTCGGCGAACGTCGCGTAGCCGCCGCCGGCGCGGAGCTCACCGGCGATCCGCTGCGTCAGCGCGACCACCGCGCGCAGCGGACCGGAGCCGACGGTGACGCGGCGGACGCCGAGCGCCTCGAGCTCGCGCGGCGACGGCACGCCGGGGTAGCCGAGGATGTTGAGCGGCCGGTGGATCTCGCGGACGAGTCGGCCGATCGTCTCCGCGTCCGCGAGCTTCGGTGCGAAGAGACCGTCCGCGCCGGCTTCCTCGTAGGCGTGGAACCGTCGCACGGTCTCGCTGAAGAGCGCCGCCGGCTCCGCGCCGCCGAGGAGATAGCTGTCGGCTCGGGCGTTGATGAAGACCGGCCACTCGCGCGCCCGCAGCGCTCGGATCTTCGCGATCAGCATCGCCGCGTCGCCGCGGTCCTCGAGGTTGACGCCGACGCCGCCCGCGCCGATGACCGCTGCGACGTTGTCGCACACCTCGTCGGGATCGTCGCCGTAACCGCGCTCGAGATCGACGCTCACCGGAATGCGCACGGTCGTCGTGATGCGGCGCACCGCCTCGACGAGCATCGGGAGCGGCAGCTTCTGGCCGTCGGGATAGCCGAGCGACACCGCGAGGCCGCCGCTGGTCGTCGCGATAGCCTCGAAGCCGGCGAGCTCGAAGACGCGCGCGCTCGCCGCGTCCCAAGCGTTCGGCAGCACGAGGATGCGGCCGCTCTCGTGGAGACGGCGGAAGCTCGCGGCGCGCTCGCGCTGCGCGGAGTCGACGTACAGCGGGGCGCGCTCGCTCACGGCCGGCTCCGGCGCGGCTCGAAGAGATCGCCCGACACGCGCTCCGCCGCCAAACCGTCCGGACGCGCGCGCTCGCGCGAGCGGAACGGCGCGCCCTCGTGGCGGAGCAGCCAAGCCTTCCTCGCAAGTCCTCCGCCGTAGCCGGTGAGGCTGCCGTCGGCGCCGATCACGCGATGGCACGGGACCACGATCGCGATCGGGTTGGCGCCGTTCGCGAGCCCGACGGCGCGCACCGCCGCCGGGTGTCCGATCGCCGACGCGAGCTCGCGATACGACCACGTCTGCCCCGCGGGAATCCTCCGCAGCGCGGCCCACACCGTCTCCTGAAACGGTGTGCCCGCGTAGTCCGTCGCGACGTCGTCGATCGCGCCGACGTCGCCGTGGAAATACGCGTCGAGCGCCGCGCCCAGCGGCGAGCGGGCGCCGGGCCGCCACGTGATCGCGCCGAACCGCCGTGCGAGCACGCTCCGAAGCCGTGGCCACTGCTCCTCGAACCCGAGCGCGCACAGCCGCCCGTCGCGGAGACCGAGGACGATCCGCCCGAGGGGCGTCGGAAGCTCAGTGGTCTCGATCGTGACCGCGTCGTCCGCGCCGCCCATGCGGGTAGTGAATGCCGTTGCCGTCGTCATGTTCATCCCTCCATCCAAAGATGCATCGCCGCGTACGCGCGCCACGGGCGCCAATCGTCCGCGATTCGTTCGAGCGCGCTCGCCGCGATCGGCCCCGCGCCGTTGCCGAACGCGCGCCGCAAGCCGAGGTCGCCGCTCGGGAACGCGTCGGGCTCGCCGAGCGCGCGCATCGCCACGTACTCGGCCGTCCAGGCGCCGATCCCGGGAATGTCACGGAGCCGCCGGATCGTGTCGCCGACGTCCTGCGAGCCGTCGAGAACGAGAGCGCCGCTCGCGACGCTGCGTGCGAGCGCGCGGATGGTCGCCGCGCGCGCGGCCGGAACGCCGATCGCCTCGATCCTCGCCTTCGCGAGCGTCGTCGGACGCGGAAAGAGATGCGTCAGGCCGCCCGCCGGCGCGTCGATCGGCGTCCCGAAACGGCGAACGAGGCGTCCGGCGAGCGTCGTCGCGCCGCGGACCGTGACCTGCTGGCCGAGGATCGCACGGATCGCGAGCTCGAATCCGTCCCAGGTGCCCGGGATGCGGAGCCCGCGCCGCGCCGCGACGCGCGGCGCGAGGACGCCGTCGCGCGCGAGCTCGGTGGTGATCTGGAGCGGGTCCGCCGTGAGGTCGAACATCCGCCGGGCACGCTCGACGACGCGGATCAACCCGTCGTAGCGCGGCAGCGAGACCCGCATCAGCAGCGCGGACTGCGCCGCGTCCGGCCGCACCTCGATCACGCCGGGCTCGCCGCCGATCTCGATCGTGCGCCGGTACGTCTCGCCGTCGACGACCTCGACGCCGGGGGTGGCGCGCGGCGCGAGGAAGCGCATCATCGCCGTCCAGTCGAGCGGCGGCCGGTACGCGAGCCGCACCGCGAGCGCGCCGTCCGACGCGAGGTCACCCGCCGCCGCGGCGGTGGTGCCGGGCGCTGCGACGGCGCGCGGCGCGATCCTCGCCCGCACCGCCGCGCTTCGTGCCGCTTTGCGCCGCAGGATGCTCGGGGCCCGGCGGAACGTCGTCCGCATCGCGTGATTGAACGCGCGGACGCTCTTGAACCCCGCCGAGTACGCGACCGCGATCAGCGGCAGCGTCGTCTCGTCGACGAGCGCGCGGGCGAAGTGCACGCGGCGGACGCGCGCGACCTCGGCCGGCGAGGCGCCGAGGTGCTGCGCGAAGAGCCGACGGAGCTGCCGGCCGCCGATGCCGAGCCGCGCGGCGAGGCCGTCGACGCTGCCGTCGTCGAGGCCGCCCTCCTCGATCAACCGCAGCGCGCGCGAGACGACCGCCGACGTGCCGAGCCACGCCGGCGTCCCCGGCGCCGTCTCCGGACGGCAGCGCATGCACGGGCGAAAGCCCGCCGCCTCGGCCGCCGCCGCGCAGCGGAACCAGCGGACGTTCTCCGGCTTCGGCGGCGACACCGGACAGATCGGGCGGCAGTACACGCCGGTCGTGACGACGCCGCTGAAGAATCGCCCGTCGAAGCGGCGATCGCGCGACAGCACCGCCTGGTAGCAGCGTACCGGATCGAGCGCGCGATCGGTGCCCTCGCCGTCGAGGACGTGCCGCTCGCCATCCCGCGCCGATCCTTCCGGTGGCCGGCCCGCCGCCGCGCGCTCCGTGATCGCAACCTTCACGCTCATGATGCGTGCTACCTAGCGTAGCCGTCCGGGTGAGTCTCGCAATCTTCGGACATGGTCCTCGCCCCACTCGGCCCGCGGCACCGCCGCGCCGGTGCGGCGAGCAAGCCGTCGCGACGTCAGCCGAAGTACCGGACCGCGTTCGCGGCGATGTGGCCGGCGGAGCGCGTAGCGAGCGCCATCACGGTGATCTGCGGCGGCACCGCGATGCTCGTCGGGAAGATGCTCGCGTCGCAGACGAAGAGGTTGCGCACCGCGTAGGCCTCGCCGAAGGCGTCGACGACGGCATGCTGCGGATCGCCGCCCATGCGCATCGTTCCCTGCGGCTGGTACGAGATGAAGAGGGGATCGTTCACGCGGATGCCGTGCTCGCGAATCGCCTGGTACGCGCCGCGCTTGCCGACCGCCAGGATCTCGTTGAACGGCATGAACACCTTCTCGGCGCCGGCGGCGAAGCTGATGTCGCTCGCCTTCACCATCGCGTCGAGGAGCTGCTCCTCGTCGGTCGACCCGAGCTTGTAGACGACCGTCGGCGGTCCGTCGCCGTTGAACTCGAGGCGGCCGTGCGAGTGGTCGTGGAGGAAGATGCCGATCGCGCCGAGACGCGGGTACGCGCGCATCAGCGCGCGATGCGCGTCGCCGTAGCCGGGGAGCACGCTCGCCGCCGCGACCGGAAACGCGAACGTCGGGATCAGGAGATAGCCGCGGCCGGCGCTCTTCTCGTCGAGCGTGAGGAACTCGTCGACGACGTACCCCTGCGGGATGCCGCGCCAGCCGATCACCGGCTCCTGATACATCGCGCTCACGACCACGTGCGGCTGCAGGCGCAGGTTCTCGCCGACCTCGTGCGAGGGATCGGGCAGGCGGCTCTGCCGCCAGATCCGCGGCGAGTTGATCGCGCCGGCGGCGAGGACGACGACCTTCGCGCGCACGCGCAGCTCGTGCGCGCGGCCGGTCGTCGAGCGGTGAAACACCGCGTGCACGCCGGACGCCCGCCCGCGGTCGACGTCGATGCGCCGGACCTCGCAGTCGGGGATGATGGTCGCACCGGCGCGCGACGCCGCCGGCACGTAGGTCGTCAGCATGTCGCCCTTGCGGTTGTAGGTGCAGCCGATCGCGCAGTAGCCGCATCCGAAGCAGTCGAGACGATTGTGGAACGGCAGGAAGCCGCGGTAGCCGAGCTGCTCGCTGCCGACCAGGAGCTTGCCGCTGTTGGCGTTCACCTGATCGGGCGTCATCCGCCGCGCGCCGATCTGCTTCTCGACCTTGCGGATATGGGGATAGATCGCCTCGTAGCCGATCCCCGGAAGCGCGAACTGCCGCTCCCAGTACGCGAGCACCGCGCGCGGCGGACGAACGCAGAGACAGAAGCTCGGAACCGTCGAGCCGCCGACGGCGCGTCCCTGCGACACCAGCACCGTGTAGTCGGAGGTCGCGGCGGTTCCGCCCTCGCGGTAGAGCCGCGGGTACATCACCTCCTCGCGCTGCACGAACTCGTCGCTGCGGAGATACGGCCCGTCCTCGACGACGACGACCGACCGACCCGCCTCGGCGAGCTCGCGCGCGACGACCGCGCCGCCCGCCCCTGAGCCGATGACGCAGACGTCGCGCTCGAGCGCGACGTCGCCGTCGACGGTCGTGGTGTCGAGGATCATTGGCCGCGCGTCTGCTCGAGCGCCTCGAGCGCGACTGGGTCTTCGGCGTGGAAGTCCGAGGGCGGGTAATTGCGATTCAGGACCGGGCCGTCGTAGCCGACCGAGTCCCAGCTCGACGGCTGGGCGTAGAAGCCGAGGGCCGCGAGCGTCTTCAGCGCTCGGAAGATCACCCGGCGCGCGCCGAGGCTGCTCTCCATCCAGCCGCGCAGGTACACGTCCTGCTCCGCGGGCGAGAGACGCGTGAACCGCTTGGTCTTGAGGTCGAAGAGGTGCGTTCCGTGCTCGACGACGCGCAGCATGAGCCGCGCCTGCGTCTGCGACGTCCGCGGCAGCTCGTACAGCAGGCCGTCCATGAAGACGCCGATCTCGTCACGCGCGTCCTCGTCGAGGCCGAGGATGCGGATCGCCGCCTGGGTCGCGACCGCGTACTCCTTGCGGGTGAAGAACTTCAGCGACCGCGAGGTCGGCGAGTAGCGCTCGCAGCCGGTCGGGAGGAGCGAGCCGAACACGAGGAGGAGCGCGCCGCCGAGGCCGGTGCCGAGCAGACGGCGCCGCGAAAGGTCGGCGTCGAGCGCGGCAAGCACCGTCGCACGATCGCGCATCAGTCCGCCGCTCGCATGAGGCGGACGGCATGCTACGTGCCGCCTCGCCGAGGAGTCAAGCAAAGCCGGCGCAGCGATCGCGCGGGCGCGGGCGCGTGCTACTGTCTCCGGATGCCGCGGGCGACGACGCGACGCACCGGCCTCGCCGTGCAAGCGCTCGGGCGCGCGCTCCGGCACCGCAACTACCGCCTCTTCTTCGCCGGGCAGACCATCTCGCTGATCGGCACCTGGCTGACGCGCGTCGCGACGAGCTGGCTCGTCTACCGCCTGACGCGCTCCGGTCTCCTGCTCGGCGTCGTCGGCTTCGCCGGGCAGATCCCGACGTTCTTCCTGGCGCCGTTCGCCGGCGTGTGGGTCGACCGCTGGAACCGCCACCGCGTGCTGCTCGCGACGCAGGTGCTCGCCATGATCCAGTCGGCGCTGCTCGCGTTCTTCGCGCTCGGCGGCACGATCACCGTCGGCCACATCCTGGTGCTGAGCGCGTTCCAGGGAGTGATCAACGCCTTCGACATGCCGGCGCGCCAGGCGTTCGTCGTCGAGATGATCGAGAGCCGCGACGACCTGCCGAACGCGATCGCGCTGAACTCGTCGATGGTCAACGGCGCGCGGCTGCTCGGCCCGTCGATCGCCGGCGTGCTGGTCGCGAGCGTCGGCGAGGGATGGTGCTTCCTGATCGACGCCGTGAGCTACGTCGCGGTCATCGTGTCGCTGCTCGCGATGCGCCTCACCAGCGCCGCACGCCCCCGCGAGCGCCAGTCGATGCTCGCCGAGCTGCGCGACGGCCTGCGCTACGTCGCCGGCTTCGCGCCGATCCGCGCGGTGCTGCTGCTGCTCGCGGTCGTCAGCCTGAGCGGCATGCCGTACGCGGTCCTGATGCCGATCTTCGCGAGTGAGGTCCTGCACGGCGACGCCCACACGCTCGGGTTCCTGATGGCGACCTCCGGCCTCGGCGCCTTGATCGGCACGCTCTACCTCGCGTCGCGCCGGAGCGTCCTCGGCCTCGGCCGCATCGTCGCCCTCGCCGCGATCACCTTCGGCGTCGGGCTCGCCGCCTTCTCGCGCTCGACGGTCCTCGCGCTCTCGTTGCCGCTGATTCTGATCGCCGGCATGGCGATGATGGTGCTGATGGCGGCGAGCAACACGATCCTCCAGACGCTCGTCGACGAGGACAAGCGCGGGCGCGTGATGAGCTTCTACGCGATGGCGTTCTTCGGCACGGTGCCGCTCGGCAGCCTCTTGGGCGGCATCGCCGCCGACCGGATCGGCGCGCCGAACACGCTCCTCGTCGGCGGCGCCGCCTGCGTCGTCGCCGGACTGGTGTTTCTGCGGGAGCTGCCGGAGATCCGCACCGTCGTGCGGCCGATCTACGTCCGCCTCGGCATTCTGCCGGAGGTGGCCGAAGGTCTCCGGACAGCCGCTCAGCTGAGCGTCCCGCCGGAGCAATGACGCCCGACGAGCGCAACGGCGTCGCGCATCGCCCGGGCGCGCCGGCGCCGTCCTCGCGCCGGGGCCCTTCGACACCGCGCCGAGTGGCCGGCGGACCGCCGGTCGGCTATAGGGATGCCGTGCCGCTCTACGAGTACCGTTGCACGCAGTGCCGCAAGCGCGTCACCGTCCTCACGCTGCGCGTCGGCGAGGAGGTCCACCCGACGTGCGACCGCTGCGGCAGCGCCGCACTCGAGCGGCTGATGTCGCGCTTCACGACGGTGCGCTCCGAGGAGGACCGTCTCGACGCGCTCGCCGACCCCGGACAGCTCGGCGACCTCGACGAGAACGATCCCAAGAGCATGGCGCGCTGGATGAAGCGCATGGGCCGCGAGATGGGCGACGAGCTCGGCGGCGACGAGCTCGACGAGATGGTGGACAACATCGAGGCCGGCGGCGCCGGCGAGGACGAGGGCGGCGATCTCGACGGCGGCGACGCCGGCGACCTCGACTGAGCCGCCCTCGCCCGCCTCACTGCGGGCGCCGACGTGCGCGCCGCGACCTGCGATCTGCCGGCGCGCGCAACCAGGTCGGCGCGGCGACGTCCCGGGCGCGTCAGCGCGGCTCGACCGACTCGAGCAGCACGATCGCCTGCGCGGCGATCCCCTCGGCGCGGCCGATCGCGCCCAGGCCTTCGCCGCGCGTCGCCTTGACGTTCGCGTCGCCGGCGTCGACGTCGAGCAGCGCCGCGATCGCGGCGCGCATGGCGTCGAGGTGCGGCGCGAGCCGTGGCTCCTCGGCGAGGATCGTCACGTCGGCGTTCACGACGCGGTAGCCGGCGACGCGCACCCGCGCCATCGTCTCGCGCACGAACTCGCTGCTCGCGCGGTCCTTGTGGCGCGCGTCGGTGTCGGAGAAGTGGCGCCCGATGTCGCCGGCGCCGATCGCGCCGAGCAGCGCGTCGGTGAGCGCGTGGAGCGCGACGTCGGCGTCCGAGTGTCCGACGAGACCGCGCGCGCTCGGGATCTCGATGCTCGCGAGCACGAGCCGTCGGCCGTCGCCGAACGCGTGCACGTCGAAGCCCTGTCCGACTCGAAAGCGCGTCACAGCGCAAAGCTAGAGGTCGCCCGCGCACGCTGTCAATTGCATGCGCCGGCGCCGCGCGGCTCACGCGCTCGCGAGCACGTGCGGCGGACGCCGAGCCGCACGACCGCCGCACGGCGCCGGCGTGCTGCGCGCGCCGCGCGCAGTGCCCGCGAAAGCGACACGTCGCCTGCCCAACCAGCGGGCAACGACGACGACCTGCCTCGCGCGTGTGCAACGCAAACGCATGTCAATGGCGGTTTTCCGGCGACTCGCGATTCTGCGAATCGCATTCGTGTGATAGTGTCGTGACGTTCCATATGCCCGATTCAGCGTCACAGTTTGCGTCGCATGCACCGGCACCGCCAGCCGATCCGGCGCGTTTCTTGACGGATCATTTCGAGGACGTGCTCGCGAGCCTCGGTGACGGTCTCGTCGTGCTCGATCTCGACGATCGCGTCGCGTTCGTGAGCCCGGGCGCCGAGGACCTCACCGCGATCTCCGCCGCGCAGGCATCGGGACGAAACGCGGCGCAGGCGTTCGCCGCCCACCCGTGGATCGCCGAGACGATCGCCGGCCTGCGGCGCGGCGACATCCGGCGCACCAGCGAGACCGGCGAGCTCGGCGGCCGCTTCGGCAGGCGTGCGCGCGTTCACATGACCGCGGCGACGATCGTCGATGCGGCGGGCGCCGTCGCCGGCACGCTTCTGCTCTTCCGCGATCTCGGCGCACAGCGCTCGCTGGCGGAGGCGAGCGAGCGCGGCGCGCGCGTCGGCGATCTCACCGCCGTCGCCGCGGGCCTCGCGCACGAGATCAAGAACCCGCTCGGCGGGATCAAGGGTGCGGCGCAGCTGCTCGCCGAGGCCCTCCAGGCGACGCCCGATCTCGTGCGCTACACCTCGCTCATCACGCGCGAGGTCGATCGCGTGTCGGCGCTGCTCGAGCAGCTGCTCGAGCTCACCCGGCCGCCGCGCCTGCGCTTCGCCGCCGTCAACGTCCACCGGGTGTTGAACGAGGTTCTGCTGCTCGAGCGCTCCGCCTCCGCCGACGACGCGCTCACCGTCCGTTGCAACTTCGATCCGAGCCTGCCGCCGATCTGGGCGGACGAGGCGATGGTGCGACAGGTCTTCCTCAACGTGATGAAGAACGCGCGCGAGGCGATGACGAACGGCGGCACGCTCACGATCACGACGCGCGTCGAGACCGACTTTCACGTCCGCAACGCCGGCCGCGACCACGGCCAGTTCCTCTCGGTAGAGGTCGAGGACACCGGCGCCGGCATCGCGCCCGAGGACTGCGAGCGGATCTTCACGCCGTTCTTCACCACCAAATCGAGCGGTACCGGCCTCGGCCTCGCGGTGAGCCAGCGTCTCGTCACGCAGCACGGCGGCCTGATCCGCATCGAGAGCGAGCCCGGGCGCGGCACCCGCGTGCGTATCAGCCTGCCGGTCGCCGCCGGAAGCGAGGACTCCTGACGTGGCACGCGTCCTGATCGCCGACGACGAGGCCTCGATCCGGCTGGTGCTGTCGACGGCGCTGGAGCAGGTCGGCCACGAGGTCATGACGGTCGAGAACGGCGCCGAGGCGCTCGCCGCGGTCACGCGGAACGAGCTCGACGTCGCGATCCTCGACGTCCGCATGCCCGACATGAGCGGCCTCGACGTGCTCCAGCAGATCCGCGAGCGCGAGAGCGCCGTCGTGGTCATCGTCATCACCGCGCAGAACACGATGGCGAACGCGATCGAGGCGATGAAGCGCGGCGCCTTCAACTATCTCACCAAGCCCTTCGACCTCGACGAGGTGCGGGCGCTGGTCGCGAGCGCCAGCGAGATGCACACGCTGAGCCGCACCGTCGGCCGCATTCGGACCGAGGTCGGCGAGCGCTACGAGCCCGGCGTCACGATCGTCGGCACCAGCAGCGGGATGCAGGAGATCTTCAAGACGATCGGCCGCGTCGCGAAGAGCGACGCGACGGTCCTGATCGAGGGCGAGAGCGGCACCGGCAAGGAGCTCATCGCCCGCGCCATCCACGCGCACTCGCCGCGCTGGAGCGGGCCCTTCGTCGCCCTCAACTGCTCGGCGGTGCCGCGCGACCTCCTCGAGAGCGAGCTCTTCGGCCACGAGCGCGGCGCGTTCACCGGCGCGACCGAGCGCCGCGCCGGCCGCTTCGAGACCGCCGCCGGTGGCACGTTCTTCCTCGACGAGATCGGCGACATGCCGATCGACCTGCAAGTGAAGCTGCTGCGGGTCCTGCAAGAGCGCGAGTTCAGCCGGGTCGGCAGCACGCAGGTGATGAAGGCGAACGCCCGCATCGTCGCCGCGACCAATCAGAGCCTCGACCGCGCCGTCCGCGAGGGACGCTTCCGCGAGGACCTCTACTTCCGCTTGAAGGTAGTGCCGATCACCGTCCCGCCGCTCCGCGAGCGCCGCGGCGACATCCCCGAGCTGATCCGGCACTTCCTCGAGAAGATCAACGCCGAGATGGGCACCGACATCGCCGGCATCGCCCCCGAGGCGGAGGCCCTGCTCACGCGCCATCCGTGGCCCGGCAACGTCCGCGAGCTCGAGAACTGCCTGCTGCGCGCCGCCGTCCTCGCGCCGGGCCGCACCCTCACCGAGGCCGACCTGTCGCTCTCCGAAGCCGCGCCGCCGCCGCCGCTCAGCGGCTCGCTCGCGGAGACGTTGCGGAGCGCCGTCGCCGCCCTGCTGCACGACCCCGATCGTCCCGGCCACGACCTCCATGCCGCCGTCGTCGCCGCCGTCGAGCGCCCGCTGCTCGAGCTCGTGCTGGAGCAGACCGGCGGCAACCAGCTCCGTGCCGCCGACCTGCTCGGCATCAACCGCAACACGCTCCGGAAGAAGATCACGAGCCTCGGCATCCCGATCTCGCGCAGCAGCCGATGACCGCGGCGCGCCCCGCCGCGCTGCCGTCGCCGCTCTACGCGATCGTCGACCCGCTCGACACCGGGCGCGGTGCCGTCGATCTCGCGCGCGCGATGCTCGCCGGCGGCGCCCGCCTGCTTCAGCTGCGCCTGAAGGGCGTGACCACCGCGGAGCTGTTCGAGACCGCCGGCCGGCTTCGCGAGCTCACCGCCGCCGCCGGCGCGACCTTCATCGTCAACGATCGCGCCGACGTCGCACGCGCCGTCGGCGCGGACGGCGTGCATCTCGGACGAGACGACCTGCCGATCGCCGCGGCGCGGCCGTTTCTCGGCGCCGACGCGTTGATCGGCGTCTCGACGCACGACGAGTCCCAAGCGGCGGAGAGGACCGGCTCCGGCGCCGACTACCTCTCGGTGGGCCCGATCTTCGCGACCACGAGCAAGAGCCCTGCCGACCCGGTCGTCGGCTGCGATCGTCTGCGCGCACTGCGCCCGCGAATCGCCGAGCCGGTCGTCGCGATCGGCGGGATCACCGCGGCGAACGCCGCCGACGTGCTGACGGCGGGCGCCGACGCGGTGGCGGTGATCGCCGCGCTGGTGCGCGCGGTCGACGTCGCGGCCGCGACCGCGGAGCTGCTGACGATCGCCACGCGCTCACGGCCGTGACTCCCGGCTGACAATCTACCGAAGACGCCCGCAGCGTGCCCGGTCGCAGGTCGTGCGGTCCTGGTCGACGACCTCGTACCAATCGGCCGCGTGGGTCAGCGGCTGAGGTCGCCCAGTCGTCGCCGCACCACCGCATGACGGTGTCGAAACACACAGCGGATGAACCACTCGACGACGCTTCGCGCCCAGCGAGGCTCGAACGTCAGATGATCGGTGAGGACCGCGCCGCGACCGTCCGCCGTCGGCCGGACGCGCCGCTCGTGGCGCCACAGCTTCATCGAGCCCATGGGCGATTCCTCGACGAATCCGTCCCCCGGAGTGAGCTCGAGAAGCGTGAGGTCCGAGTAGTCGATCGGCAGAACCCCGAAGAGCAACACGCGGCTTCGAAAGAGCCGCGCGCCCGGTTGAACGGTGACGTCCGCGAGGCTGCGGATCCCACGCGGAACGGTCATACGAAAATATGGCCACATCTCCGCCGTGATTCCGTCGATGGACGTGATCCATCGCCACACCGCCTCGGGCGACGCCGCGAGGCTCGATTCGACGACGAAATCAACCGGTCGCGCCATCCGTCCAGCTCCGCCCGCCGCCCTTTATCGCATCCGCACGCGAGGGCAACCCGATGGACACGTTCGCGTAAGTCGCGTCAAACGTGCCCTCGAGGGCCTATGCCGGCCGCCACACGCGATACTCGACGCCGAGCCCAGGTAGGAGGCGACCTTCGCCGATGAAAAACGTCGTGTTGACCCACGCGTAGCGCTCGTCGCCGGTCTCGATGCGCGGGTTCGTGAAGAAGTACTGCTCGCCGTAATCGGTGCCTGCACCACTCGCGAGTGCGGCCTGAACCGCCTCGTTCACTTCGAGGAGGCCGGTGTACTGGATGTAGAGGTGTGCTCCATCGTGCGTCGCGACCTGCAACCGCACGTCGACCCTGAGGAAGCCGTCTGGTCCGATCAGCGCCCACTCGCCGCCGCCGAGCAGCGTCCCGCGCAGCCGATCACCCGTGAGCTCCCCGCCCGTCACTTCGTAATACATCCGCGTGCCGATCGGCCCGGCCCCGATCGGCAGTGGCGGCTTCAGCATGGCTTTGAAGGTAAACTCCTGGACGAGATTCATGGATGCCTCCGCTGGTTTCGGGATTCCGACGACGGTTCAGTTACAGTTGTCGGCCTCATGCACGAGCCTTCGTCTTCCCAAATGCTCGTTTGGCCGCGCGGTTACTCATTTCACCCGGAAGACACCTCGGACAAGCCGGATGTGGCCCTCCTGAAGAGTGCGCAGCGCGTTCCCGGCCTTTTGCGCGGCAGGCGTTGCTCGGGATTCAAACCCGCCGCGCGGACGGCAGCCAGGATTCGCGCCTCGATGTCTCGGACCGAACAGTGTGCTTCCAGACTCGCCATGAAAACCCCTCCGTCCTGAAATCCGGCAGCTACTCGTCCTCGCGATTGAAGCGCGGTCTTCTCTTCTCCAGGAATGCCTGCATCCCTTCCAGTTGGTCCGGCGTCCCCATCGTCGATAGCACCGCACGTCTTTCCTCCGCGATCGACTCGGCGAGTGACTTCTCATCGGCTCCAACAATGCAACGAAGCATCCCCCGGACAGCGGCCGCCGGCATCTTCGCCAAGTCGAGCGCGAGATCCCGGGCCCGCTGAAATAGGTCGGCGATTGGCCACACTTCATGCACGAGGCCGATCCGCAGCGCCTCCGGCCCGGATATCTTCTTGGCTCGAAGGATCATGTCGAGCGCGTGGTCGCGACCGATGCAACGTGTCAAACGCGCGCTGCCGCCCCATGCGGGCACGGTGCCCAGGTCGAGTTCGGGCAATCCGATCCTGGCCTCCCTCCGCCGCCGCCAATCGGAAGTGGCACGCGAGCGGAAGTTCGAGCCCTCCGCCAAGGCAGTAGCCGTAGAGAACGGCGATCACCGGCTTCGGCAGATTCTCGATGGCGCTCAAGACTCGGAGGCGCTGATCGAGCACGGCCTCCAGGCTGCCCATTCGCGCAACGCCCTCGGGAAGCTGTTTGAGGTCCATTCCAACGGAGAAGTTCTCCTCCCCGGCGCCCCGAATGACAACCGCACGCACGCCACCGTCATCCGCAAGGCGTGCGACCTCGGCCTCCAGGGCATCCATGAACTCGAGGCCCATTCGGTTTCGCGGAGCATCGTTGATCACGAGCGTCTCGACGGCACCATCTCGTTCGATGAGCAGCGGGCTATCGTTCTTCTTCGTGTCAGCAGACATCACTTTCCCTCCGCACCACGCGGCATGACGAACGCCGCTTCAGCCGGCCGGTTGCCGCCCAACGCGCACGCTCAGCGGCGGGCGCTTGTCGCCCGTCCACCGGACCGTGAAGTTAGGCGTCGCGTGGCCTCGGACATCTTCAGCAGCGAGCGAAGGGCGTCGTTCACAGCCGCCGAGCTCCGAAACGCCTTAGCCACGTCCGTGTCAAGGACCACGACAATTGCGCCTTCTTTCAAAAGACGTCGATAATGATTTGCCGCGGACAGCCTTCGAATAGTCGAACGCGTTAGCCTGCCGGCGTGCCAAAGCCCGCCAGGTTCAACGCGAGGTTAGCCGGCGACGCTCGTTCAGGGTGAGATATTGGCTCTCGCACAGGATCGGTTCGGCCAGAAGGGTCTGCGAGAACCCGACCGCCCCGAAGGAGATTTCGCCGCCTTCGGGACAGTTCAGCTTGATGCGCCATTGATAGTAGGGTCGGTCGAGAAAGACCTTTTGATCCTTGACCAGCTCGCGTCGGACTTCACTGATCGAGACCCGATGAATCGACGCCTGTAGGCCGCTGTCTCCCCAGTCGATTCCAATCTTCGGGTCAGTAACACCGTGGAAGGTGAGCGTGGCTGGAGCGATCTTGAACGTCGCGTGCCCACCGACGCCACATAGCCACTCGACGATGTAGTCGAGACCAAGGACGAGATCGCACGTCCAGTCTCCCTCGTCAGGGTCACCGACCAGGAACTCTAGGCGCCAAATGCTGCAGTCGTGCCAAGACATCCGCTCGAAGTCGGACTCTGTGTAGGCGATCTGCATTGAAGGGTCAGGCTAGCGGCCGGCGGATCAGCCGCGCGCCCGCCGGCGTGCACGACGAGCACCAGGTTTGGCGCGCGCCGACTGCACCCGCTTGTTAGGCAACCTCTGTTCCGCCGCCACTCGCTCGGCGACGAACACTTTGAGAAGAGACTGGTACGGCACGTCGCGCTTGTTCGCGAGCGCCTTCAGATCCGCGAGCAGCGGGGCGGGCAACCGAAGCGAGATCGTCGTGGTGGTCGGCTTGAGGTTCGGGAAACGAACGATTTGCCCCCGCGACCAATCGACGTAGTCGGTCGTATCGTGCGTCTCCCAGAACTCCCGTTCCTGTTGTTCGTCTCGGAAGCTAGGAATTGACTTTTTCTGACGCGGCCGCGACTTGGGCATCTGCGTATTCCTTCCGTTCGCGTCGGCTCATAGGGCGAGCCGAAATGACGCGCACCCTCTTACCTCGCACTGTAAAGACAACGGCAAGCTCCCTCGCGGTGTCCGTGCGCCCGAGGGAGAAGTAACGAGGCTCCACCTCGCCCGGTGTCGATGCACCCGACACCAGAAGCGGCAGGTTGGCGAACACCTGCTCGCACTCGGCCTGGGTCACCTGATGGCGCTTCCAATTCTTGTCGGAATTGCCGGCGTCCCACTCGAAGCCCTCAACGGTCCCGATGATCCCCGCCAACTCCGCCACGCTGGGCGTATAGCATGATCATATACGCGCTACAAGGATTCGGCCACGCCTGGGGCTCACGCGCGGGTTGGCTAACGGATGGGCGATGAGCCGCCGGCGCAATGACGCTCGCGACGAGTCTCCGGCATCGCGCCGGCCGGCTCCATCGCCGAGTTAGGCAGCGCGAACGTCGATCACTTCGCTCGTCGACGAAGGTGGAGGAATGGGCTGGCCGTCTTGCCGAAGGCCCTCGATGTGGAACTCGATGGCCTCACGGATCAGCGTCAACGCTTCCGCCCGCGTCTTCCCGGCGGCAACACAACCCGGGAGGTCAGGCACGTAGGCTCCGAAAGACGTGGCGCCCTCTTCAACCACGACGAGGTAACGCATGGGGCTTTCTATCTCTTCAGACCCGCCTGCTTCAACACGGCGTTCAGCGTCCCGGGTGGGACGTCGATGCCTGGCTTCCCCGCGACGGTGACCAGGCCCGGCTTCGTAGGGTGACGGAACTGCCGATGACTTCCTTTCGTCCGAACCTGAGCCCATCCATCAGACTCGATCAGCATGATCACGTCGCGGACCTTCACACGAACAACCTACCGCCGTAGGCGAGCTGCATAACGCTTCTGCGGTTCAGCGGCGGCGTGGAGCGCCGTCCGCTGCAAGCGCGGGTTAGGCGCGTCAATCATTGCGCTTCCTCACACACGCTGCGCTCGACTACGAGGCCGGCCATCGGAGGACTACTTACCGATTACCGAGGCTGCTGGACGTCGGCTCGTAATCGGGTCTGCGTGACGATGAACGAGCTTCCAGCTCCCGCTCTCCAGTCGAAACACGCTGGTCACGCGGACCGCTACCGGTGCCATTTCCTCAGCACCCCCGACTCTGGCTCGGCCCCGTTCCACCTCGACGATGCAGGCGAGCGTTTCGGAGACGTACTTGGCTATGAGTTCGACCTCGACGACCTCGCCGTCGCGGTAGTGCGAAGCGGCGCTAGCAAGAGTCTGTTCCACGTTCTCCCGACCGCGTACGTACGGCCCAAACGGATTCCCCAGGGTCACATCGTCTGCTGACGAATACAACGATTGGTAGACGCTCGGGTCACCTTTGAGTATCGCGTCGAGGGCCGCGTAGCTTTGTTCGATCGCGGCGCTGATGTCATTTGTAGACATTCAACTGTCTCCCCCCAGTACTCCGTTTTGCCCAAAGGATGCGACCGGGACCGCGAAGACCTGAATCCGCCTAACGACACGGCGGTTCAGCGGCGGCGCAGAGTGCCGTCCGCTGCAAGCGCAGGTTAGCGAGAACCAGAGCGGCTTCGCCAGTATCCGGGACGTCGGTGCTGGTGCGCGACGGCGACAAGATAGACCTCCTCGCCCCACGTTCGGTAAATGATGCTGAACGGAAAGCCAGGCACCAGCCGTTTGCGAAATCCGCCGGCCAGTGGTGCGCCGACGTCCGGCGATTCGACGATACGGTTGGTCGTCTCTTCCACGGCGGCCACGAATCGAAGCCCCAGCCCGCTGAGACGTGACTCATAGAAGTCCGCGCTTGCATCGAGTTCCATCCGAGCTGACGGGTGGAACGTGACTTCCCTCACGACGACAGCTTGGCTCGAAGTTGCGCGAACACGTCACGGGCAGGCATTCCCCTGACGACGCCCGTTCGGAGTTCTTCGAAACGCTGCTCTGCCTCAGCAAGCCAGAGCTTCTCGACCTCCTCGGGGGACTCGGCCTCTTCTTCGAGACTCGCCAACAGTCGCACAGCGAGCCGGGCCCGCTCTTTCTCCGACAACTGGAGCGCCTCGTCCTCGACCTTGGCCAGGGTTCGACTCATTGCTGGACCTCGCTGCCGTTCGTCACCGTACCACAAGCATTGCAGCTCTCGCTAACGGATCGGCGCTGAACGGCCGGCGCCGTCGCCCATCGAGTAGAAGTAGACAGCACCATCGCCGGTCCGTTCCAGCGGCTTGTTAGGTGACTCCTCCCGCGGTACCGTGCGACGCGTGACGAAGGCTGCTTCAAAGCTCCTCACCAACGCCCTCAAACTCGACCCTGGCGAGCGGGCGGAACTCGCGTCGGAGCTGATCGCCAGTCTCGATGCGGCTGCCGACGAAGACGCTGAGGCCGCATGGGTCGACGAGATCGAGCAGCGTGCCGCCCGAGCGCGGTCCGGCGAGGATCCGGGTAGACCGTGGCCTGAAGTTCGCAGACGCTTGGAACGCGATCTGAAGCGACGTTGACACGTCGTCTTCGAATCAGCGCCGAAGCTGAGGCCGAGGCGGCCAAAGCGTCGCGCTGGTACGAGACCCGCCGGCTGGGTCTGGGCAGCGATTTCCTCCATGCGATCGACTCCGCGATCGCTCGCATCAGAAGCACACGCAACGTCGGTTCGCCCGTTCCTGGCGTGCCGGATGCCGCGATCCGTCGCGTTCGCGTTACGCGGTTTCCGTATCACGTGGTGTACGTCGAGCTCCGAGATCGGGCTCAAGTGTTGGCCGTCGCGCATCAGCGGAGGCATCCTACGTATTGGCTGCATCCCGTCCGAATCTGAGGCGGCAATGTCACCTAACGCTCGGCGGATCAGCCGCGAGCCGCTCGAGATCGACCTGGCTTTGCAGAACGGCGTCGCACGCGGCTCGTCGGCTGCATGCGCTTGTTAGCCAGCTCCTCGCGGGAGCGGAGCCAACGTTTCAGCGACGCCTGGGACTCCCGGGATCGTCGGCCCGCAAGAAGGTCCGCAACGCTGACGTCTTCGTCCAACTCAGGCCAGTGAATCCCCTCGCCTCGGCCAATGAGGCGCCAGTTTCGACGCTGGGCGGCGGTCCCATGGGCCAGGCGCGGGTACCACTGAAGCGGTATTGTCACCGATCGCCCGTCAGTCAGATCAACGAGGAGCTCGCTCGCGGTTACTCGGACCCCGTCCGCTTGGGCGCGCCCGGTGTCAGACTCCGAAGAACTCATCCCACGCTCTCAGTAACGCTTGCCGATGCAGCACTACAAGGCCCTGCACCCGATTGATCTCCGATCGACGAAATCCGCGACTCTCCTGGAGACGCACAGGACTCAGCCACAGCTTGGCCGTTCTCCCCTCGCGGGCAACATGAACGTGAGGTGGCTCGCCTCGATCGGACGAATAGAAGAACACTCGATACGGCCCGACCCGCAATGCCGTCGGCATCGCGTCGGAGGGTAGGGGCTCGGCTGCGTCTGCGCATCGCTACTTCTGGCTAACGCTGAGGTTCAGGCGCGCGGGCACCGGTAGGTGCCTGCGTCGCCTGCAGCCAGTTGTTAGGCTCCCGTAGTGCCGATCCGTGGTGGCTCATCGAACCAACCTCGTTTGCCGAGCGTCTTCTCAAGTAGCGTCTTTATTGTCGGCACATCAGAGGTAACAGTCATCTGCGAAGCGAATTCCCAATGGTCTTCGCCAGCACGGCGGCGGTAGTAGACGAGCCGAATTCCATAAGTCCCGTCGTTCCACTTGATGAGTTGCGATGCGAACGAGTAGTCGCCCCAGTGATGAGGATCATCGAGTGGCTGCATCGGAGCCTCATTGATGATCGGGTCCGCCCATACCTCGTCCACGATGGTACCCTCAAACGGGCTACCACCTCGGCCGTAAACATCCTTTGGTGCGCCGAACCGAACCCGGCAGCCTACCCTCGACGTCAGCTTGCCACGAATCTTCGCAAATCCCATGATAACTCTGCTCCCGAGTTGCCAACGTTTAGCATAACCTGCAGGCGAACGTATAAGAGGCGGCGCCGCAGGCGCCGTTGCCGAAGACTCGGCTGTCAGGTTCGCAATGTTAGGCCTTCGCGCGCGATGCCTAGTAGAAGGACACGAAACCGTGCTCGCGCAGGTCGTGCTGGAGCCAAGATACGGCGTCGGCAAAGTCTTCTCCGCGGACGGCAGGCTCGACCCGATCAAGCAGTGCCAGGGCAGCATCGCGCGACTGCGCTTGAGCAGCTGACGCTCCGAAAAGGATTGCGCTGTGACGCACCCTCTCGTTCTGAGTTGGATCGATGGCGATCGATTCCATGATTCCTGGGGCGTCGCCGATGGTGTCGACCAGTGTGTGCACGCACTGGCCGATCGTACCACGGTCGATACCAGCATCGTCGATGACCGACAGCAGCGTCAGTGCATCACGCCGATCGAATCGCTCGCGCATGAGCTCAAGCGCAGCTGTGCGCACCCCCTCGTCGATCAGGTTGCCACGGTGCCAGAAGATGTCCCCATGCCCGGGAACGTGGCAGAGGCGCACGACGAGCGCGCGCAGGACGGGATGGTTCCGGTAGTTCGATAGACACGAAATGAGATAGTACCAGGTCGCTACCTGAGAGCGGTGATACGCGAAGAGCGCTCGGAGACCATCGAAGCACCGCTCCACATCGTCGCGAGCAGCAAAGCTCTCCAGCGCTCGGCCGAAGTTGGGCTCACGGCTGTACTGATCCCTGTATCGCAGGCAGTGGTCGCGAAACTGGCTGAAAGTACCTTCCGAGAGCTCACGATCAACGGAGATGGTGTAGGGTCCTTCGGGAATGACCGACGGTTCCACGCGGAGATGCTCGGTGATGTCCGCCCAGAACGCCACATTGCGCTCGGGATCGAACACGACAGCGAGCACTGGGAGCGTATGAGACGCCCAGTACTCGAAGTGGCTCCGATCCGAGCCGAAAGCATATCGGCCTGAAGCAATTCGATACGAAACGCCGGACTTGATTTGAAGCGCGACACAGCAGCCCGTCGCGCTCTCCGCGACGACAAACTCTACGTACGCGTCGTTGCCGAGATCGTTCTGGAGGTCGATTTCCTGAAACGTCGAGTTGGAGCGCTCGACGAGCGTGCGGACGAAGTTGACTCCGGCGCGGCTCGTGGCTTGAGAGCGCTTCCGTTTCGTGGTCATTATGCCTCTGGATAGGCCTAACGCTCCGGTTCAGCGGCGGGCCGCGCAGCGGCGCGACCGCTGCAACCGGCGGTTAGCAGCGCGTTGAAAAAGTCGCACGGAGCGCGTGCACGCAACCGCCGTTGCCGTATAGTGCACGCCGGCAGGAGGGGCGGGGATGGCGCTGGGACGGCGCGGGGAGCGGGAGCAAACGATGTGGGTGGCGACGGCGAGCTTGCCGCGGTCGGCCGGCCACCCCTTCTACACGCGCGTGAACGCGCTGCTGGCGGAGGCGGACTTCGATCGCTTCGCCGAGACCGAGTGCGCACCCTACTACGCGGAGACGCAGGGACGCCCCTCGATCGCGCCGGGGATCTACTTCCGCATGTTGCTCGTCGGATACTTCGAGGGCATCGACTCGCAGCGCGGGATCGCCTGGCGGTGCAGTGATAGTTTGGCGTTGCGCGAGTTTCTCGCCGTGAGCCTGGCCGATCGCGTGCCCGAGCATTCGTCGCTGACCGTCACGCGCCAGCGCTTGCCGTTGGCGGTCCACGAAGCGGTATTCGCGCGCATCGTGCAGCTGGCCGCCGCGAAGGGCCTGCTGCGCGGGAAGACGGTGGCCGTGGACGCGACGACATTGGAGGCGAACGCGGCGATGAAGTCGATCGTCCGCCGCGACACCGGCGAATCGTGGCAGCAGTACATTCGCCGGCTGGCGGTCGAGGACGGCGTCGAGGCGCCGACCGAGGAAGACGCCCGGCGCCTCGACCGGCGGCGGAAGAAGCGCGTGTCGAACGCGGCGTGGCGCTCCTCCAGTGATCCCGCAAGCCGGATCACGAAGCTCAAGGATGGCCGGACGCACTTGGCGTACAAGGCCGAGCACGTGATCGATCTGGAGAGCGAAGTGATCGTCGCGGCGCAGATCTATCCCGGGGATGCGGGCGATGCGGCGACGTTGGCATCGAGCGTGCGGAAGGCCGAAGGATATCTGGACCAGGCAGCGGTGCCGGCGGTCGTCGAAGAGGTGGTCGCGGACAAGGGGTATCACGCCGCCGCGACGCTGGCGGCGTGCGACACGGTGGGACTGCGCACGTATATTCCCGAGCGACGCGAGGGACGGCGTCGATGGGACGACAAGCCGGTTGCCTGCGAGCTGGCGTTTCGGGCCAATCGTCGCCGCGTGCGCGGCCGACGCAATCGCCGCCTGCAACGGCTGCGCTCGGAACGCGTCGAGCGGAGCTTCGCGCACACGTGCGGCAGCGGGAATCAACGGCGCACGTGGTTGCGCGGCATCGCGAACGTCCAGAAGCGGTACCTCCTCACGGCCGCGGCGCGCAATCTCGGGCTCGTGATGCGCCACCTCTTCGGGATCGGCACGCCGCGGAGCCTCCAGGGGCTCGCGGCGCTCGTCCGTGCACTCATGTTCGCCCTCGCGACGTTCATTGCGGCCCTGATAGGCCGTGTTCCATCGCGCTGGTCGCGACCGCGCCTTTTCGGCTCGCATCGGCCTCCGGCGCCCGTCATCAGCAGAATTCCGATTTCTTCAACGGGCTGCTAGCGGGCTCATAATGTTGTCTGTCGTCGTCATCTAACTTGAAATGGACAGTTCCGTGTAATCCGTTAGCACTGCCGGTCTTCGCAGTGTATCGCGTGCAGCTGCGAAGACTTCACCGCGCGAATTGTCGTGCATCGTCAATGGCTTGACCGAAGGCATTCCCACTCGCGACGTCCGTGTTACCCTGCGATTTTCCGCTGTGTAACACCGTCACCGCACATTGGAGCCAGGCTCAGCTTCCGTCCTCCGCCGACGTACCGGTAGACGCTCGAACTGCGTATGGAAGGCGAAGCATAGGCGGATCCGCGCAGCGCGACAACGAGGAACGGCGCCCCGAAAGGACCGCTACCACGCGGCTGCTTCTCAATGAGGCAGTTCTCTCGGCGAACCGCAGCGACCACCGAGCCTACGGCTCGGGGACGTCGAAATCGTCGAGCGGCGAGCCGAAGGCGTAGTCCTCGTCGCCCGGGAGCGCGCGATCGACGAACAGCATGTACTCGTTGAGGAACGTGATGTGGACCGTGTCGGTGGGGCCGTTGCGCTGCTTGGCGACGATGATCTCGGCGTTGCCCTGCTCTTCGGGGGAGAGGTCTTTGTTGTAGGCGGCCTCGCGAAAGACGAAGGCGATGACGTCGGCGTCCTGCTCAATCGCGCCGGACTCGCGGAGGTCGGCCATGACGGGCTTGCGGTCGTCGCGGCTCTCGACGCGCCGGTTCAGCTGCGAGAGCGCCACCACCGGGATGTTGAGCTCCTTGGCGAGCGCCTTCAGCGACCGGGAGATCTCGGAGATCTCCTGCTCGCGCGAGTCGGTGCGGCCGATGCCGCGCATGAGCTGGAGATAGTCGACGATGATCATGCCGAGCTTGTTCTGGGTCTCGCGCATCAGGCGCCGGGCCTTGGCGCGGAGCTCGAGGATGGAGAGCCCTGCCGTGTCGTCGATGAAGATGCCGGCTTCCCAGAGGGCGCCGGCGGCTTTGGTGAGCTTGGTGAAGTCGCTCTCGTGCAAGTGGCCGGCGCGGACGCGGGCGTAGTTGACGCGCGCTTCGGAGCACAGCATGCGGAGGACGAGCTGTTCCTTCGACATCTCGAGCGAGAAGATCGCGACCGCGAGGCCGGCGCGGAGGGCGGCGTAGGTGCCGATGTTGAGCGCGAGCGCGGTCTTTCCCATGCCGGGGCGGCCGGCGACGATGATCAGGTCCGACGGCTGGAAGCCGGCGGTGAGCTTGTCGAGATCGTGGAAGCCGGTCGGGACGCCGGTGATGAGCTCCTTGCGCTCGAAGAGCCGCTCGACCGTCTTCAACGACTCCACCGTGAGCTCGCTGATCTTGTAGAAGGCCGGCTTGATCTTCTGCTCGGCGATGCCGAAGATCCGCCGTTCGGCAGCGTCGAGCAGCTGCTCGACGTCCTGCTTGGCCTCGTAGCCGAGCGTCGCGATCTCGGTCGCGGCGTTGATGAGGCCGCGGAGGATCGCCTTCTCCTTCACCATCCGCGCGTAGTAGCCGACGTTCGACGCGGTCGGGACGCGGTCGGTGAGCTCGCCGATGAAGGCGGCGCCGCCGACGTTCTGGAGGTCGTCGCGCTGGCGGAGGATCTCGAGCAGCGTCACGGCGTCGACCGGCATGCCGCGCTCGTGGAGGTCGATCATCGCGGCGAAGAGCTTGCGGTGCACGTCGCGGTAGAAGTCGTCGGGACGGAGCAGCTCGATGGCGCGGTCGATCGCGGTGTTGTCGAGGAGGATGCCGCCGAGGACGGACTCTTCTGCTTCGAGGTTCTGCGGAGGGATCTTGCGGAGGTTCTCTTCGATCGACGCCATCACCGCCACGCCCGACCCGGGCTTATAGACCCGCGCGCGACGAAAGCAAGCGAGAAATCGCGTCGGTGCGTACGCGTAGTGTTGACGCCGACATCGCGCCGACGACCAACGCCGCGACGCTGATCGACGCCGCGACCATGCCGACGACGATCGCGATCAGGCGCGTGCGAAGAGCGCGGCGAAGTACGCGACGCCGCCCGCGGTGCGCGGGCCGAACCACGCGAGCGCCTTGCCGTCGACGAGATGGACGCGGCCGTCGCGGAGCGCCGGCGTCGCGGCGAGCGGCTCGAGCGCGGCGAGGTCGCGCTTGCCGAAACGATACGGCTCGTCGGGAAGGAGGACGACTTCCGGGGCTCGCGCGGCGATCGCGTCGAGCGTCACGTTCGGATAGCGCTCCGCCGCGTCGGCGACGACGTTCTCACCGCCCGCGGCGCGCAGGACGTCGTGCGCGTACGTGTCGGCGTTGAACGCCATCCACGGCTTCTTCCAGATCGGGCAGAAGTACCGAACCGGCGGCGACGCCGCGGCGACCTCCGCCAAGCGCGCGCGCTGATCCGCCGCGAGCCGTTCGCCTTCGGAAGCGCGTCCGACGGCCGCGCCGAGCTGCGCGATCAGATCGATCGCGGCGGCGACCGTCTTCGGCTCGGTCACGAACACGTCGACGCCCGCGGCTACCAGGGCGTCGAAGTCGGCGCGGCGGTTCTCCTCGGCGTTCATCACGACGAGGTCGGGCTCGAGCGCGAGGATCTCCGCCAAGTCCGGGGTCTTCGTGCCGCCGACCTTGGGCAGCGCGGCGACGCGATCCGCCGGGTCGGTGCAGTACCTGGTGCACGCGACGACCGCGTCGCCGGCGCCGAGCGCGAAGAGGCACTCGGTCAGGCTCGGCACGAGCGACACGATCCGTCGCGGGCAAATCGTCGACGTACGCGTCGTCAGTGGCCGTCGTGCGGCGCGCGCTCGCGCAGGACGCGCTCGAGCGCCTGCTTGTCCTGCGTCGTGATGTCCTCGCGACGCGGCGGCTCCGCAATCATCCGCGAGCCGGGAATGCTCCCCGGCGGCGACGGTGCCTCGGCGCGGCGCGCACCGAACCACCACCACGCGGCGACGGCGGCGAGCACCAGCGCGCCGACCATGAGCCACGCTCCGTCACCCCCGCCCTGCCCCTGCCGCCGGCGCGCCATGATCAGGCGGGGAGCGACGCCGGCTCGGCTTGATCGGCCGGCAGGATGGTCCAGCCGCGACGGCGAGCCACACGACGGAGGATCGGGTCGGGATTCACGACCTTCGGATGGCCGACGATCTCGAGCATCGGGACGTCCGTCACCGAGTCGGTATAGAAGAAGCTCTCCGTGAGGTCCACGTCGTGCTCGGTCGCGAAGCGTCGCGCCCAGTGCAGCTTGCCGTCGGCGTAGCAGAGCGGGCGGTGGACCTCGCCGGTGAAGCAACCGTCGACGACCACCAGGCGGGTGACGAGCACGTGATCGATGCCGAGCTCCTCCGCCAGCGGGTCGGCGAGGTAGTTGGTGGTGCTCGACAGGAGCGCGACCAGGTGGCCCTGCGCGCGGTGCTCCGCGACCTTGCGGAGCATCGACGGCACGAGATGCTGGCGCACGATGTCGCGGTACCAGATGCGGCAGTGCTCGGCGATGTCGGCCTCGCGGCGGCCGCGGATCCAGTCGCTCGAGCGCTCGAGCGCCCGCTCGATGTCGAGCAGGTTCAGGCGGTACTGGACGAAGTAGTAGATCGTGCGGAGCGCGTCGCGGCGGCGGATCTCGCCGCGCTGGCGCAGGAACTTCATGTAGAGCGGCCCGGAGTTCTTCGCGATCAGCGTGCCGTCGACGTCGAAGAATGCCGCCACCGCCACGACTACCGAGCCCCGCCGCGCCGTGCGATCAGCGCTCGACGACCATCGCGATCCCCTGACCGCCGCCGATGCAGAGCGAGGCGACGCCGAGACGGGCGTCGCGATCTTCCATGGCGTGCAGCAGGGTGACGAGGATGCGGGCGCCGCTCGCGCCGATCGGGTGGCCGAGGGCGATCGCACCGCCGTTCACGTTGACGCGGCTCTTCGGAATCCGCAGCTCGCGCAGGACGCCGAGCGACTGCGCGGCGAAGGCCTCGTTGAGCTCCCAAAGGTCGATCTCTTCCTTGCGGAGCCCGGCGCGCTGGAGCGCCTTTTCGGACGCCGGCCACGGCCCCATGCCCATGATCGACGGATCGACGCCGGCCGCCGCGTACGCGCGGACGCTCGCGAGGACCGGCAGGTTCAGCTTCTTGGCGCGGTCCTCCGACATGACGACGACCGCGGCCGCGCCGTCGTTGATGCCGGACGCGCTCGCCGCCGTGACGGTGCCGTCCTTCTTGAACGCGGGCTTCAAGCCGGCGAGCTTCGCCGCCGACGTCTCGCCGCGCGGATGCTCGTCGGTGTCGACGCGAATCGGCTCACCCTTCTTCGCCGGCACCTCGACCGCGACGATCTCCTTCTTGAACTTGCCGCCTGCCATCGCGGCCGCCGTCTTGTTCTGGCTCTCGGCGGCGAACTCGTCCTGCTCCTGGCGCGAGATGCCGTACTTCTCGGCAACGTTCTCGGCGGTGATGCCCATGTGGACGAAGGTGATCGGGCAGGTGAGGCCGTCGGCGATCATCGAATCGATGATCTGGTCGTGCCCCATGCGGTAGCCGGAGCGCGCCTTGGTGAGGATGTAGGGCGCGCCGCTCATGCTCTCCATGCCGCCGGCGACGACGATGTCGGCGTCGCCGAGCATGATCGACTGCGCCGCGAGCTGCACCGCCTTCAAGCCCGAGCCGCAGGCCTTGTTGAGCGCGTATCCCGGCACCTCCTTCGGAATCCCCGCCTTCAGGTACGCCACGCGCGCCGGGTTCAAGCCGAGACCCGCGGGCAGGACGTTGCCGAGGATCACCTCGTCGACCTGGTCGCCCGGGAGATCGCCCGCCCGGCGGAGCGCCTCGCGGATCACCGTCGCGCCGAGCTCCGGCGCCGGCACCTGCGACAGGGCGCCTCCAAGCGTACCGATCGCCGTGCGCGCCGCGCTCACAATGACTGCCTTCTTCATCGGGGTCCTCCTGGGAGGGATTCCGCCGGGAGAGGCGGGCCTTTTTTATTGCATCCCACGCGCCGCTCTGGCAACCGCCGAGTGGCGAAGCGTCGAGCGCCGAAGCGCCGTCCCGAGCGCGCTCCAGCCGCTGCGGCGATCCCAGCCGTCGACGCCGTTGTACCACCGCAAACCGACCTCTTGCGCGCCGGTCCAGCGCGCCGCGACCGCGAGCCAGACGCGCGCGCCGGGACCGTAGAACATCGTCGCCGCTTGCGTCAGGCGGCGGAGCTTCTTCCCGACCCACGAGCGACGAAAGCGCGCCTCGGCGCCGGTGAGCGCATGATCGCCGCAGGCAAACCCGCGCACGATCTCGTCGGCGGCCCAGCGGCCGTACTCGAGCGCGAACGAGATGCCCTCGCCCATGAGCGGCTCGACGCCCGCGGCGTCGCCGACGAGCAACACGCCGGGCGCGGCGAACGGCCGCGCGTCGAAGCAGCGGATCGGCGCGGCGTAGTGGCGCGGCGCCGGCCCGCCCGCCCGGCCTTGCGCGTCGTCGAGCAGCGGTGCGAGGCCGATCCGCGAGCGCGCCTCGCGCGAGTAGACGCCGACGTTCACGTGCGGCGCGCCGCCGATCACGCAGGGAAACGCCCACGCGTATCCCCGGAGGCCGGACGGCACCGCACGGAAATCGAACTCGTAGCGCGCGCGCTCGTGGCCGTCCCACGAGGCGCCGCTCGCGATCGGCACGTCCGCCATGATGGCGCGGCCGATCGGCGCATCGCCCTCGTCCGGCGTGACGAGGGTCCGGCGGACGACGCTTCCCGAGCCGTCGGCGCCGATCACGACGCGGGCGCGGTACGCGCCGCCATCGGTCGTGATGTCGATGGCGTCGTCGCGGCGCGCGAGGCTCACGACTTTCTCGCGCTCGTGCACCTCGACGCCGGCGGCGCGGGCGGCGTCGAGGAGCGCGGCGTCGAGCTCGGCGCGGCGAATGACGACGCAGCAGCGCCGGTCGTCGACGTCGAGGCGGCGGCCGGGGACGTCGACGCGGGCACGGTCGACGACGACGTGCGGCACCGGCACGCCGACGCCGAGCTCGTCGAGGCAATCGAGGGCGTGCGGGATGAGGCCGCCCGCGCAGACCTTCATCCGCGGGTGGCGCGCCTTCTCGACGATCAGCGTGCGGCGGGCGAGCGCCGGGTCGCGCCGCGCGAGAAAGAGCGCGGTCGCCGCGGCCGCGGGACCCCCGCCGACGATGACGACGTCACGCCGCTCCATCGCGCCGACGGTAGGTGAAGCGGCGCGGGTGTGCAAACCACGTCCGCGGGGACCCTCACGCGGCGCAGACGAAGTCGTCGCCCTCGCGGAACCCCATCGCCGCCATCGCGCGGCGGATCTCGGCACGCGGCCCCGCGCGCGCGACCGAGACGATGACGCGCGCCGGCGCGAGTCGCGGCAGGGCGTCGGGCGGGACGACCGGCGCGCCGCCGATCACGTTGCCGAGCCTGCCGGGATGCAGCTCGACGATGTGCGACGGCCGCTTGCCGCGGGCGAGGAGCGCACGGCGAAGCGCCCTCCCCGTGTGGCCGTAGCCCCAGAGCACGTAGCGCTCGTGACGCGCGAGCACGTCGCGGGCGAGGAACTCGGCCTTGCACTCGACGAAGCGCGCGAGCGCGTACGTCGGATCGGTGCGCGACGCGCGGGTGGCGGCGTCGCGCCAGGCCAGCAGCCGGCGCGGCACGACGCCGATCTCGCGGCCGGCGGCGAGCAGGCGAAGGATCAGGTCGTAGTCCTCCGGCCAGCCGCGCTCGCGATAGCCGAACGCGCGCAGCACGTCCGCGCGGATCGTCAGCGTCGGGTGCGCGAGCGGGCATTCGACGTACGCCTCGGCGCGGACGGCGCGCGGCGAGTCGATGCCGTTCAGCCAGCGCTCGTAGGCGCGGTGGCGGTCGGAGAGGGCGGCGCGCGGAAAGAGCCGGACGTGACAGCCGACGGCATCGAGCGCGGGCTCGGCGTCGAGCAGCCGGAGCTGCGCCGCGAGGCGATCGCGGTGCATCAGATCGTCGGCGTCCATCCTGGCGATCACGCCGGCGCGACAGCGCGCGAGCCCGGCGTTGAGCGCGGCGACGATGCCGCGGCGGTCGGCGGCGACGACGACGAACCGCGGGTCGTCGCGCGCCGCGCGGCGGGCGCAGGCGAGCGTCGCATCGCGCGAGCCGTCGTCGACGACCACGCACTCCCACGTCGTGAGCGACTGCCGCGCAATCGAGCGCAGGCACGCGGGCAACGTCGCGGCGGCGTCGCGCGCCGGCAAGAGAATCGAGATCCGCGGCGGAACCGTCATGCGATCGTGATCCGAGCGAGCTCCGTCTTCGAGAGCGCCGGCTTCGGATAGCGGCAGGCGAGCTTCTCGAGCGTGTCGCGCACCGCGTCGGCGACGACGAGGTTCCGGTACCACTTGTTGTTCGCCGGCACGACGTACCACGGCGCGTGCGCCGTGCTGCACCGGCTGAGGAGCTCCTCGTAGGCGGCCATGTAGCGCGGCCAGAGCTTTCGCTCGTGGACGTCGCCGACCGAGAACTTCCATTGCTTCGTCGGGTCTTCGAGACGCGCGTGCAGCCGCTTCGCCTGCTCGGCCTTGCTGATGTGGAGGAAGAACTTGAGGACGACGGTCGCGTTCGCGGTCAGGATCCGCTCGAACGCGTTGATCTGGTCGTAGCGCGGACGGATCACGCGGTCGGGCAGCGTGCGGTGCACCTTCGGCACCAGCACGTCCTCGTAATGCGAGCGGTTGAAGATCGTGATGTGGCCGCGGCGCGGCGCGAAGCGGTGGGCGCGCCAGAGGAAATCGTGCGACGCCTCCTCGTCGGTCGGCACTTTGAACGGCGCCACCTCGCAGCCGCTCGGGTTCATCCCGCGAAAGACGTGCTTGACGGTCCCGTCCTTTCCGGCGGTGTCCATCGCCTGGAGGACGATCAGGAGCGCGAAGCGGTGGTCGGCGTAGAACACGTCCTGGAGCTCGCGCAGGCGCTCGATGTCCGACGCGAGCTGCTCGCGGGCGTCGTCGTGCGTGCGGCCGGCGGTGTCCTCAGGATCGATCCGCCGCAGCCGCACGCGCTTCCCGGGCCGCACGAGGTGCCGGTGCATCGTGCTGCGATAGCGGACCGGCGTCACGCTCTGCAACCTCGCCGGCGAACCGGGTGCTGTCCGAATCGGGACGGCACCGCGAACCGGCCCTGCCCCCCGTCGGCATCGGGACAGCACCGGCGAGCCGGTCAGCTCGCGGTTCGCGACTCGACCATCGGCGCGAGCGGCAGCATCACCGTGAACTGCGTCCCGCGATCGACCGCGCTCTCCACGTCGACGTGGCCGCCGAGCTGAGCGACCAGGCGGCGGACGATGTAGAGGCCGAGGCCGACGCCGCTGTAGGCGCGGCTGTCGGAGCTGTCGCCCTGGCGGAACATCTCGAAGATCACCGGCAGGTGCTCGGGCGCGATGCCGACGCCGGTGTCGCGGACGATCACCCGACACGTCTCGCCCACGGCGCGGCAGCTCACCACCACCTCGCCGCGCAGCGTGAACTTGAGCGCGTTGCTGACCAGGTTCTTGACGACGATCTTGAGCTTCCGCCGATCGGTCGTGAGCTCGACGTCGTCGGCGACGTCCCACCGCAGCTCGGTCGTCGCGCGGATGTCGACCGTGTCGAGCTCGCCCGCGAGCTCGTCGGCGAGCTCGCGCATCCGCACCGGCGCAAAGCGCGGCGGGTCCTTGCCGGTCTCGAGCCGGCTCACGTTGAGCGTCGCCTCGATCATCTCGAGGAGCTCGATCCCCGAGCGCTTGATCTTCGCCAGCGTCCGCTCCTGCTCCTGGCGCGGCAGGTCGTCCTCGAGCATGTCGGCGTAGCCGAGAATCACGGCGAGCGGCGTCCGCAGCTCGTGCGACATGGTCGAGACGAACTCCGACTTGAGCTGGCTCGCCGAGCGCAGCTCCTCGACGAGGCGGGCGTTCTCGAGGGCGAGCGACGCCAGCTGCGCGATGCCGCGGCCGATACGCTGCTGCACCGGCGTGAAGCGGTCCGTGCGTCCGCGGTAGGCGCACGAGAGCACGCCGATCAGCTCGGTGCCGCGCCGCAGCGGGACGTACATGCTCGCCGTGATCCCATAGCGCTCCAGCAGCTGCCGCGCGCCTGCATCGGCGACGTCGCCGGTCTGGAACTGCACGACCTCTTCGTGCGCGAGCGCGACCAGGAGCGGCGTCAGCAGCTCGGGCGGCATGGAGAGCTGGCGCAGCGACTCCCACTCGGCGTCGGTATAGCCGTGCGCCGAGTTCGGAACGTAGCTCGTACCGTCCGCTTGCCGCAGCACCGTGTCGCTGCACTCGCAGGCGACGAGCTCGGTCGTGAGCTCGCAGAGGCGCGTCAGGATCTCCGGCGTGCTGAGCGTCGAGTTGAGCTCGCGGCCGACTCGCACCAGGGCATGCGCCACCTGCGACTCCTCCTCGAGCTCGCGCCGCGAGCTGGTGAGCGCGTCCTCGGTGCGGCGCCCCTCGATCGCGATCCCCGCGAGGTGGGTGGCGCGCTCGAGCGCGCGCCAAGCGTCGGCGTCGGGCGTGCGCGGCTCGCGGTAGTACATCGCGAACGTTCCGAGGCAGTTGCCGTCGGTCGCGAGGATCGGCGCCGACCAGCACGCGCGCAGCCCGTGGGCGACGGCGAGGTCGCGGAAGTCGGCCCAGAGGGGGTCGCTCGCGATGTCCGAGACGATGACCGGCTCGCGCGTGAACGCCGCCGTCCAACACGAGCCGACCCCGGGTCCGATGGTCACGCCGTCGACCGCCGCCGTGTAGGTCGCCGGCAGGCTCGGCGCCGCCACGTGCCAGAGGCGCCCGCCGTCGAGCAGCAGAACGGAGCACAGCAACCCGTCGGTTTGCCGCTCCATCAGCTCGCTCAGCAGCGTCAGGACGTCGGCGAGCGGGCGGCGGAGCGCGATCATCTCGAGGACGCGGCTCTGACAGTCGAGCAAGCTCGTGACCCGGCGGCCGCCGCGGCGCCGGCGATCGTACTCGTACGCGACGTACACCGATCCGGCGAACGCGAGGATCGCGGCCGCCGCCGGATAGCTCGCGACGACGCCGGTCGCGGCCGCGAACGCGGTGAGCGTGACGACCGCGGCGACGACGACGGTCACGACCTGGGCGCCGACCCGCCACGGCAACGAGGTCGCGGTCGCCATCGCGAACACGACCGCGAGCAGCAGCGTCGACGTCGGCTCGCCGCTGATCGCGCCGGCGGCGGCATTCGCGACGTAGATCGCCGTGACCGCGAAGACCGCGATCGCATCCGGCGAGCGCGGCGCCGAGCGCCAGACCGTCGCCAGTGTCCCACCGAGCACGACCGCGACCGCGAGCCGCAACGCCAGCAGGGACGAGAGATTCGCCGGGTGCAGGTACACGTCGGCGAGGGCGAAGAGCGCGAGGCCGGCGAGCCCGATCAGGAGGCCGCCCCGGAGGCGCGCGGCGAGGATCTGGCGATCGTCGAGCGCCGACGGATCGTCGTCGCTCGCGCGCCGACGCGCCAGGCGCTTTCGACGGGTCAAATTCATGACCGGATGCCACGTGGTATACGCAGCCCGCGTGTAACCGATTGACCGCACACTTCGACCATCGATGCTGTTCGTAACGAGCAAGCGACGTGCCCATGTAGCGCGCGAGTCGCGCGCCGACCGACGCACGCAGTGACGCGGCGTACCGCCGGCGCCTCCTGGCAACGCATCGATGACGTCGGCGAGTCACGTAGGAGGGCCGCCCGCTAGGGCTGGTGGCCGGAGCGACGCGTCAGTCGGGGCGAGGCTGGATGTTCGCCCGCACCCAGGCGACGATCTCGTCGGTGCGTCGCGCCGGGGGTGAAGATCTCGCGCACGCCCTGCTCCTTCAGCGTCGGCGATGTCCTCGGGCGGGATGATGCCGCCGCCGAAGATCGCGATGTCGTCGCCGCCGCTTCTCCGCGCAGCAGGTCGATGCACGGCCGGGAACAGCGTCATGTGCGCGCCCGACAGGATCGACAGGCCGATCGCGTCGACGTCCTCCTGCATCGCCGCCTCGGCGATCATCTCGGGCGTCTGGTGCAGGCCGGTGTAGATCACCTCGAAGCCGGCGTCGCGCAGCGCGCGGGCGATGATCTTGGCGCCGCGGTCGTGGCCGTCGAGCCCGGGCTTGGCGACCAGGATGCGCAGCTTCCGGGTCGGCATGCGTCAGATCCGGACGCGCCGCCTGCTACAGCCACGCCGGGTCGCGGTAGACGCCGAACACCTCGCGGAAGACGTCGCAGATCTCGCCGACGCGTGCACGCCGTCCTTCACGGCGGCGATCATCGGCGGCATCAGGTTGGCGCCGTCGCGGCACGCCGCGCGCACCGCGGCGAGGCGCTCGCGCGCACGCGCGCCTGGTCGCGCGCCTGCTTGACGCTCGCACGCGCGCTCGTCTGGCGCTCCTCGATCTCGGGATCGATGCGCAGGATCTCGAGCGGCGGCTCGTCGTCGCGCTGGTACTTGTTGACGCCGACGATCACCTTCTCGCCGCGGTCGAGCTGGCGCTGGTAGTGGTAGGCCGCCTCGGCGATCTCCTTCTGCGGGAAGCCGAGCTCGATGGCGCGGATCGATGCCGCCCATCGCGTCGATCTGCCGGATGTACTCGGACGCCTCGTCCTCGAGGCGATCGGTGAGCGCCTCGATCGCCGTAGCTGCCGCCGAGCGGATCGACGGTGTTGGTGACGCCGGTCTCCTCGGCGATGATCTGCTGGGTGCGCAGCGCGACCATCACCGCCTGCTCGGTCGGCAGCGCCAGCGTCTCGTCCATCGAGTTGGTGTGCAGCGACTGCGTGCCGCCGAGCACGCCGGCGAGCGCCTGGATCGCGACGCGGACGACGTTGTTGAGCGGCTGCTGCGCGGTGAGCGAGCAGCCCGCCGTCTGCGCGTGCGTGCGCAGCAGCCAGCGAGCGCGGCTTGGTCGGCGCCGAAGCGCTCGCGCATGATCCTCGCCCACATGCGGCGCGCGGCGCGGAGCTTGGCGATCTCCTCGAGGAAGTCGTTGTGGACGTTGAAGAAGAACGAGAGGCGCGGCGCGAAGCTCGTCGACGTCGAGGCCGCGCGCGACGCGCCGCCTCGACGTAGCCGATGCCGTCGGCGAGCGTGAACGCCAGCTCCTGCACCGCCGTCGAGCCGGCCTCGCGGATGTGGTAGCCGGAGATCGACACCGGGTGCCAGCGCGGCGCGTGCGCGGCGCAGAACTCGATCATGTCGACGATGACGCGCACCGACGGCTCCGGCGGGCTGATCCACTCCTTCTGCGCGATGAACTCCTTCAGCATGTCGTTCTGGATCGTGCCGCCGAGCGCGGTCGAGCGGCACGCCGCTGGCGCTCCGCCACGGCGAAGTACATCGCGAGGAGGACGCTCGCCGTGCAGTTGACGGTCATCGAGGTCGTGACCGCGGTCGAGCGGGATGCCGGCGAAGAGCGTCTCCATGTCGGCTCGAGGCGTCGAGACCGCGACGCCCTCGCGCCCGACCTCGCCGAGCGCGCGCGGGTGGTCGGCGTCGTAGCCCATGAGCGTCGGCATGTCGAAAGCGGTCGAGAGCCCGGTCTGGCCCTGCGCGAGCAGGAAGCGGAAGCGCTCGTTGGTGTCCTCGCGCGGTGCCGAAGCCGGCGAACTGGCGCATCGTCCACGACGTGCCGCGGTACATCGTCGGGTAGGCGCCGCGCGTGTACGGGTACTCGCCGGGCCGGCCGACGTCGACCGACGGATCGCGGCCGTGAAGGTTCTCGGGGCCGTAGAGCGGCTCGATCTCCATGTCGGACACGGTCGTGAAACGCGGCGCGGCCGGCGGCGCGGCGCTCACGGGATCGCCGGTTTCGGGTGCGCGCTCATGGCAGCTCGCTACGCGTCTTTCGCGACGTGCGCACCGGACGGCGACGGCGGCGCCGGAAATCGACGGCGATCACCTGCGCGCGCGGGCGCGCCGGCCGGCGCGTGCGATGCGAGATCAGCTTCGACGCGACCGGCACCCACTCCTCGGGCACCAGGATGCGCATCGTGCCGAGGCTGCCGGTGCGCACCGGGTCCATGCCGAATCGACGGCTCTCGATCAGGCACGGAATGCCGTGGTGCTCGAGAAACCCTTTGACGAGATACGCCTCCGGCTCGAACGCGGTGGCGTGGCAGACTTTCCAGGGCATGACGGGGTTTCCGTATCAGCTGTATCCGCCGCCGACTGCCAAGGACAACGACTAATACTCCGGCTTGAAGTCGAAGTGGTGCGTCGTGCGCAGATAAGCGCACCGTCTGCGTTCGCGAGCGCATCACCACCGAGTTCGTGGTGGCGCCGCCGCGGAAGAACCGCACGCCCTCGAGATAGTCGCCGGTCGTGACGCCGGTGGCGGCGAACATCACGCTCGCCGGAGCCATCTCCTCGAGCGCGTACTTGCGCTTGCAAGTCGCGTGATGCCGTGCGCATAGCACCGGTCGGCCTCTTCGTCGTTGCGCGGCGCGAGGCGCGCCTGCATGTCGCCGCCGGCGCAGCGCAGCGCCGCGGCGGCGAGGACGCCTTGCGAGCCGCCGCCGCTGCCCATCAGCATGTCGATGCCGGAGTCGGGCTGCGCCGTCGCCAGCGCCGCGGCGACGTCGCCGTCGCGCAGCAGCTTCACGCGCGCGCCGGCGCGCCGCACCTCCTCGATGAGCTTCTCGTGACGCGGGCGCTCGAGGATCGACGACGGTCAGGTCGGCGACGTAGACGCCGCGCGCCTCGGCGAGCGCGCTTCAGGTTCTCGGTCGGGCTAGCGGTCGAGGTCGATGACGCCGCGGCCCTCGGGGCCGACCGCGATCTTCTCCATGTAGCATGTCGGGGCAGCGAAGAAGACGCCGCGCTCGGCGATGGCGATGATCGAGAGCGCGTTGTAGCCGCCGGTGGCGCAGATGGTCGCGCCCTCGAGCGGGTCGAGCGCGACGTCGACCGGTGGCCGCCGCCGTTGCCGACCCGCTCGCCGACGGCAGAGCATGTCGGTCTGGTCGCGGCGTTCCTTCGCCGATGACGACCTTGCCGCTGACCGCTATGGCGTTGAAGGCGCGCAGCATCGCCTCGGCCGCCGCCTCGTCGGCGCCGGCCTCGTCGCCGCGGCCCATGAAGCGCGCCGACGCCAGCGCCGCCGCCTCGGTGACGCGTACCATCTCGAGAGCCAGATTGCGATCCATCAGAGGCTCCTGCCCGCCGGCGCGGTGCTCGCCCGCGCCGCGCTCACCCGAGGTGCTCCTCGATCCGCAGGCAGCACCGGCTTCCCTCTTCGACCGCGGCCATGCGGCCGATACGCGCGAGCGCGGCTTGGCACGTCGCGTTCGCGGGCCTCGTGGCGTCCTGATGACGACCGGCACGACGGCGGCCGCGCTCGCGGCCCTGCTGGATCACGGTGGCGATCGAATCCGATGTCGTCCGAGGATGCCAGCGATGCCTGCCAGCACGCCCGGCCGATCGCGCGCCATGAAGCGGAGATAGTACGCCGTGACGAGGTCGCCGATCGGGATCGAGCGGCAGGCGCTCGATCGCCGGGTAGCCGAGCGGCGGCACGCGGCGCGGACGTGCCGCCGCAGGCGGTTGCGCGCGACGTCCATGAGATCGGCGACGACCGCCGTCGCGGTCGGCATCATGCCGGCGCCGAGGCCGAAGTACATGCTCGAGCCCGAGCGCCTCGCCCTCGCACGACGATGGCGTTGAGGCGCCGCTGACGTCGGCCAGCACGTGGCCGCGCGGGCACCATGCGTCGGGTGCACGCGCGCCTCGATGCGGTCGCCGTCGCGCTTGGCGATCGCGAGCAGCTTGATCGACGTAGCCGAACTCGCGGGCGAACGCGATGTCGACCTGGTCGACGTGGCGGATGCCCTCGGTGAAGATCTCGCGTCGAGCCGCACGTCGGCGCCGAAGGCGAGCTGGATCAGGATCGCGAGCTTGTGCGCCGAGTCGATGCCGTCGACGTCGAAGGTCGGATCGGCCTCGGCGAGGCCGCCGGCCTGCGCCTCCTCGAGCGCCGTCGGCGAACTCGCGTTCCCTCGGCGCTCATGCGTCGTGAGGATGTAGTTCGAGGTGCCGTTGACGATGCCGTAGCACGGCGCGGTCTGCGGTCGGCGACGACGCCGTCGCGCAGCACGCGGATGATCGGGATGCCGCCGCCGACGCTCGCCTCGAAGCCGACGTCGACGCTTGCGGCGCGCGGCGGCGCGGAAGATCTCGCGCCGTGGACGCGCGAGCAGCGCCTTGTTCGCGGTGACGATGCTCTTGCCGTGCGTCGATCGCGTCGCAGGACGAACGGCGCGCGCCGGCTCGATAGCCGCCCATCAGCTCGATGACGACGTCGATGTCGTCGGTCATCGAGGACGCGCCGCGGCGTCGCCGACCAGCATCCCGGCGGCGAAGCTGCACGCCGCGATCGCGCGTGGTGTCGATGTCGGCGATGCGCACCAGGTCGAGCGCGCGCCGAGGCGCGCGTCGATCGCGGCCGCGGTTGCGCTGCAGCAGCTTGACGACGCCGGTGCCGATCGTGCCGAAGCCGATCAGCCCGACACGGATCTCACGCGCCGGCGGTCATCCGTCGCGCGGTGCGCGGACCGCTCAGCCGACGCGCGCGCGCGGCTCGCTGGCGGCGACGCAGCGCGCCGCCGAAGCGCCTTGCGAATGCCGCGGACCGCCTGGCGGGTGCGGTGCTCGTTCTCGATCAGCGCGAAGCGCACGTAGCTCGTCGCCGTAGTCGCCGAAGCCGATGCCCGGCGACACCGCGACCTTCCCCTCGTGGAGCAGGAACTTCGAGAACTCGATCGATCCCATCGCGCGGAACGGCTCCGGGATCGGCGCCCAGACGAACATCGTCGCCTTCGGCTTCGGGATCGTCCCAGCCGACGCGGTCGAGCCCCTCGCAGAGCGACGTCGCGGCGCACTCGTAGCGCTCGGCGGATCTCGTCGACGCAATCCTGCGGACCGTTCAGCGCGTGCGATCGCGGCGATCTGGATCGGCTGGAACATGCCGTAGTCGAGATAGCTCTTGATGCGCGCCAGCGCGTGCGATCATCTCGCGGTTGCCGACGCGAAACCGACCCGCCAGCCCGGCATGCTGTAGCTCTTCGAGAGCGTGAAGAACTCGACGCCGACGTCCTTGGCGCCCGGCGACCTGCAGGAAGCTCGGCGGCTCGTAGCCGTCGAAGACGATGTCGGCGTAGGCGAGGTCGTGCACGACGAGCATCGCGTGCTCGCGCGCGAAGTCGACGATGCGCGCGGAAGAACGTCGATCGTCGACGACCTCGGTCGTCGGGTTGTGCGGGAAGTTGAGGATCAGCAGCTTCGGCTTCGGCCACGTCTGCTGCATCGCATCTTGGCAGGTGCGCGAAGAAGTCCTCGCCCGGGACCAGCGGCACCGAGCGCAGGTCGCCGCCGGCGATGATCACCGAGTACTGGTGGATCGGATAGGTCGGGCTCGGACAGAGGACGACGTCGCCGGGGCCGAGGATCGCGAGCGCCAGATGCGCCGATGCCTTCCTTGGAGCCGATCGTCGCGATCGCCTCCGCGTCGGGATCGAGGTCGACGCCGTAGCGCCGCCGGTACCAGTCGCAGATCGCGACCCGCAGCTTGTAGATCCCGCGCGACACCGAGTAGCGGTGATTGCGGCGCCTTCGCGGCGCGCCTCGATGAGCTTGTGCGACGATGTGCGGCGGCGTCGGCGCCGTCGGGATTTCCCATGCCGAGGTCGATGACGTCCTCGCCGGCTCGCCGGGCGGCCTGCTTGAGGTCGCCGATGATGTTGAAGACGTAGGGCGGCAGCCGCTTGATGCGGGGGAAGTCCATGTTCCTCTTTCTCGTTCGTCGTTACGACGACGTCTAAGCGGGAAATGCCTCGTCCGCGTGATACGAGCTGCGGACGAAGGGGCCCGCAGCCACGTGCCGGAACCCCATCGTGCTCCCGAGCCTAGCATATTCCCTGAAGACGGGAGGAGCGACGTACGTGACCACCGGCAGATGACGCCGGGTCGGTTGGAGGTATTGTCCGATCGTGAGGAGATCGCAGCCGGCGGCGCGCAAATCGCGCATCACCTCGTACACCTCGTCCGCGGTCTCCCCCAGGCCGACCATGAGTCCCGACTTGGTCAGCACCCGCCCGTCCATGGCTTTCGCGCGCGCCAGCACCTCGAGGGAGCGGCGATGGCTCGCCTGCGGCCGGACGGCGCGGCTCAGGCGCGGAACCGTCTCGAGGTTGTGATTGAAGACGTCCGGACGCGCGGCGAGAACCGTCCGGAGCGGCGGCTCCTCGCCCTTGAAGTCGGGCGTCAGCACCTCGACGCGCGCCGAGGGCAGCGCCGCGCGCACCGCGCGGATCGTCGCCGCGAAATGCGCCGCGCCGCCGTCCCGCAGGTCGTCGCGCGCGACGGCGGTGATGACGACGTGCCGGAGGCCCATGCGGCAGGCGGCTTCGGCGATGCGGGCGGGCTCGTCGGGATCGAGCGCCGACGGTCGCGCGGTGTCGACGGCGCAGAACCCGCAGCGCCGGGTGCAGCGGGCCCCCGCGATCATGAAGGTCGCCGTCGGACGCGCGAAGCACTCACCGATGTTGGGGCAGCGTGCAGACTCGCAGACCGTCTGAAGATTCAGCTCGCGCAGCACGCGCCGCAACGGCCGTGCCTCGCGGAGGATACCGCGTTTCTTTGCCGCCCAGGCGGGGAGCCGCGGCCCCGGTCCGGGCGCGCTCATCGCGCGATCAGAACCGGAAGCCGAGCGTACCCATCGTCGTCACCATCTGCTTGTCGGGACGGTTCGGAATGAACGTCTGATGGTACGCGCCCTCGACGCCGAGGGTGACTTCCAACAGGGGAACGGCGTCGCCCCGGTGCCGCGAGATCGCGAGGATGGTGCCTTCGATCCCGAGGCCGCCCTGCAACCCGACCGCGTCGATGTCGTCGTCGTTCAGGATTTTGACGTGGTTCACCGCGATGCTGTTGAAGGTCGCGAAGTGATACCAGCCGACCTGCATCAGCATGTACGGGCGCACCGGAAAATCCGACGAGGCGAAATTGATGCGCGGCCCGCCGCTCACGATGAACGTCTGGTCGACCTCGTCCGAGGTCGCGGAGAACTGCGGCGCCGTGAAGTGGAAATTGTCGGCGTCGTTGAACGAGTGCGTGAACTGCACCAGGCCGTCGAGGAAGCTCGTGAACTCGTAACCGGCGGCGATGCTGTAGGCGCCGCCGGGGTTCTGGTCTTTGTGGAACTGGCCGACGGGGATCATCGCTCCGCCGCGCCCTTCGATGAAGGCGGTGCCGGGTTGCGCACCTGCCGTGGCAGCCAGCCCGAGCACCAGCGCGACCACCAACCACTGCGCGCGGATCTTCATGACTCCACCCCTTTCCCCCCGTTCGAGCGGTTTCGATATCGAACCGTCGAGCGGTTTTGACATCGGCGCACGCCGTCAACGCGCACGGCGCTCGACGATACCGGTGCATACTTTGAAAGGCAAGGCGTGATCGCTGCGATCGCGATCGCCGAGCATTCGGGGCCGATCGTTGGTCGGCGGACGAGCGTCAGGCGCGGCGACCGGACCGCGCCTCAGCCGACACGCGCGAGCTCGAGTCTGCCCGCCCAACGCTCGGCGAGCACCTCGCGGACCGCCGCCGACTCGGCCGACTCGAGCGCCGGGTCGCGGGCGAGCCAGGCCGCGGCGTCGTCGCGGGCGTCGCGCAGGATCGCACCGTCGCGCAGCAGGTTGGCGGCGCGAAAGTCCGGCAGACCGGACTGGCGCGTGCCGAGGAACTCTCCCGGACCGCGCAGCTCGAGGTCCTTCTCGGCGATCCGGAAGCCGTCGGTCGTCTCCTCCATGACCCGGAGCCGCTCGCGCGCCTGGTCGCCGCGGGCGTAGGACGCGACCAGGAAGCAGAGCGAGCGGTGCTCGCCGCGCCCGACGCGGCCCCGCAGCTGGTGCAGCTGCGCGAGGCCGAAGCGCTCGGCGTGCTCGATCACCATGACCGTGGCGTTCGGCACGTCGATGCCGACCTCGATCACGGTCGTCGAGACCAAGACCTGGTAGTCGCCGGCGCGAAACCGGCGCATGACCTCGTCCTTCTCGTCGGCGCGCATCTGCCCGTGGACCAGGCCGACGCGGTAGCCGGCGAGCGCTCCGGCGGCGAGGTCGCGCGCCATGCGCGTCGCGTCGAGGAGATCGGTCTTCTCCGATTCGCTCACCAGCGGATAGACGAAATAGGCCTGCCGCCCGCGCGCGAGCTCCTGGCGCACCAAGTCAAGCACGCGGTCGCGCTGGTTCTGGTGATAGACGCGGGTGACGACCGGGCGGCGGCCCGGCGGCAGCTCGTCGAGCGCCGAGACGTCGAGATCGCCGTAGAGCGTGAGCGCGAGCGTGCGCGGAATCGGCGTCGCCGTCATCAGCAGGATGTCGGGGTTGGTGCCGTGCCGCTTCAGCGTCGCGCGCTGCATGACGCCGAAGCGATGCTGCTCGTCGATGATGCCGAGGCCGAGCCGCTCGAACGTGACGCCCTCCTGGATCAGCGCGTGGGTGCCGACCACGAGCTCGACGTCGCCGCGCGCGACCGCGCGCTCGGTGCGGCCGCGAAGCTTCCCTTGCACGGAGCCGGTGAGGACCGCCACCTTCAAGCCGGTCGGCGCGGCGAGCCGGCGGATCGTCGCGCAGTGCTGCTCGGCGAGCAGCTCGGTCGGCGCCATCAACGCCGCCTGATAGCCGTTGTCGATGGCGACCAGCGCGGCATGGAGCGCGACGACGGTCTTGCCGCTGCCGACGTCGCCCTGCACCAGGCGATGCATCGGCGTGGGCGCCGCCATGTCGTGCTCGACCTCGGCGATCACCCGGCGCTGGGCGGCGGTATAGGTGAAGGGCAGCGTCGCGGCGAGCTGCGCGCCACGGGCGCCGCCGGTCGTGAACGCGATGCCCGGCTCGCGCGTGACCGCGCTCTTGCGGATCGCGAGGCCGAGCTGGAGGTAGAAGAGCTCGTCGTACACCAGCGCGCGATGGCCGGGCGAGACCGCGGCGTTCAGCGCCTCGACGTCCGCCTCCGGCGGCGGCTGGTGGACCTGGCGGAGCGCCTCGGTCAGATCGACGAGGCCGCGGCGCGCGGCGACGTCGTCGGGAATCGCGCTCGGCACGCGTGCGGCGTAGACGTCGACGGCGCTGTGCACCACGCGGCGCATCGCGCCCGCCGGCATCCCGGTCGGCTTCTCGTAGACCGGCACGATGCGGCCGAGCTCGGCGCTCTCGTCGCCATCGAGCACCTCGACCTCGGGATGCACGATCCGCAAGACCATCCGTCCGCCGCCGAGCGCTGCCTGGCGGAGCGGCTCGGCCTTCCCGTGCAGCAGCACGCGCTGTCCGCGGCGGTAGCGCGAGCGGAAGAAGTGGAGCTGATGAAACCACACCAGCGCCAGGCGGCCGGTCGCGTCGGCCGCGACGGATTCGAGGATGCGGCGCCGGCCGGCGTAGCGCTCGTCGACGCTCACGAGCTCGGCCTCGATCGTCGCCTCCTCGCCCGCTCGCAGATCGGCGATCGTCCGCACGTCGCGGCGATCCTCGTAGCGAAAGGGCAGGTGAAAGAGCAGCGCCTCGACGGTCGAGACGCCGAACTTCTCGAGCTGCTCCGCGCGCCGCGGCCCGACGCCCTTCACGTACTGCACCGGCATACGGAGGGCCTCGAGGTGCGCCGCGACCGGCGCGGGAGTTCGGCGATAGGAGCTCGACGGCCGCGACGACGGCAGCGTCTTCAGCAAGGCGACGAGCTCGAGCATGCGCTCGAGCTCGCCGAGCGACGCCTTCGAAGCGGCGCCCGCGACCGCACCGGCGTCGCGTCCGGCGTCGAGGTCGCGTGCCGTGTCGGCGTCGCGTCCGGTGCCCGCCTCGCGTCCGGTGCCGACGGCGCGTGCCGTACTCGCCGCCGCGGCGGGCATCGAGATGCGCGTGTCCGGCGCGGCGTCGGCCTGCGGCGCGCCGATGCGGTCGAGAAGCGACGCGAGCTCGGCGAGGGCGCCGCGCGCGCGCTCGTCGGCCGCGGCGGCGACGCTGCGCGCGAGCTTCTCGTGGAGGACGCGCAACGGCAGGCCGGCGCGCCCGAGCTGATGCGGCGCGCCCGCGAGGTACGCGAGCGGCGGCTCGAGGGTGCGCAACAGGTCTTCGAGCGGAGTCATGACCCACGGACGATATAGATCATCGCCGGGATCACGACGACTGCCGGCGACGACCGGAACGCCGACGGCACGACGCAGGCGCGCCGCGTCCGGATCGGCGCGCGCGGCGAAGCGCGGCGCCGATGCGTCGGCGCGATCGGAGCCCCTGGCGCGCGCTCAGCCGCTGATCGCGGCCGTCGCGCGGATCTCCACCAACAGCTCGGGCAGCGCGAGCGCGGTGACGCCGACCGCCGTCCACGCGGGATAGTCCTCCGGGAAGAACTCGTCCTTCACCTTCGCGAAGACCGCCATGTCGTCCATCGCGCGGTGGTAGGTGACGAGCTCGACGACGTCGCGCAACGACGCGCCGGCTCCGTCGAGGACCCGGATCAAGTTGCGGAACGCCGCGCGCGTCTGCGCCTCGAGGCCGGTCGCGATCCCCTGCTCCTCGATGCCGACTTGGCCCGAGACCCACACGAGATCGCCGACACGCACCGCCTGCGAGAAATGCCAGCTCTCGTAGAGTCCCTCGGTGCCCGGCGGATTGATCAGTTTGCGCACGTTGCCCTCCATCGTCTGCCCTCGGTCGCCGCTCTCAGCGTGACGGGTGATAGTCCTGGAGCGCCTTCACCGTCACGCGATCCTGCTTGAGCGCTGCGATCGCGTCCGCCGCCGCGTGCGCGGCGGCGATCGTCGTGAAGTACGGGATCCGCCGCTCGAGCGCGGTTCGGCGGATCGAGAACGAGTCGGCGAGCGCCTGGGCGTCCGGCTGCGGCGTGTTGATGACGAGCGCGACCGTGCCCTGCAGAGCGCGTCGACGGCGTGCGGGCTGCCCTCGTGTACCTTGTTGACGGCCGCGACCGGAATGCCGGCGGCGATGATCGCGGCCGCGGTGCCGCGGGTCGCGACCAGCTCGAAGCCGAGGGCGTGGAGCGCGCGTGCGAGCGCCGGCGACGCCGGCGGTCCTCCGGCCGCACGCTGATGAACGCCCGGCCGCCGAGCGGCAGCAAGGTGCCGGCCGCGATCTGCGCCTTGGCGAACGCGACGCCGAACGATTCGTCGATGCCCATCACCTCGCCGGTCGACTTCATCTCCGGGCCGAGCACGGTGTCGACGCCGGGGAACTTGACAAACGGGAACACCGCTTCCTTGACGCTGACGTGCGGCGGCACGATCTCGCGCGTGAAGCCGAGCTCGGCGAGCGTCTCGTCCGGCCATGACGCGCGCCGCGAGCTTCGCCAGCGGCACGCCGATCGCCTTGCTGACGAACGGCACCGTGCGCGAGGCGCGCGGGTTCACCTCGAGGATGTAGACGCGGTCGCGCTGGACGGCGAACTGCACGTTCATCAGGCCGACGACGCCGAGCTCGCGCGCGAGCGCGACCGTCTGGCGGCGGATCTCGTCCTGGACCGCGGTCGAGATCGAGATCGGCGGCAGCGCGCAGGCGCTGTCGCCCGAGTGCACGCCGGCCCGCTCGATGTGCTCCATGATGCCGCCGATCACCACGTCGCGGCCGTCGCTGATCGCGTCGACGTCGACCTCGATCGCGTCCTCGAGGAACGGTCGATCAGCACCGGCCGGTCCGGGCGACGCTGCGACGGCCCGGCGCATGTAGCCGCGCGAGATCGCGCGCTCGTAGACGATCTCCATGGCGCGGCCGCCGAGCACGTACGACGGCCGCACCAGCACCGGGTAGCCGATGCCGGTCGGCGATCGCGAGCGGCCTCGGCCGCCGAGCGCGCGATGCCGTTCGCGCGGCTGCGCAGAGCTCGAGCTTGCGCAGGACGTCGCGAAGCGCTCGCGGTCCTCGGCGCGGTCGATCGAGTCCGGCGATGGTGCCGATGATCGGCACGCCCGCGCGCTGCGAGCGGCACCGCGAGCTTGAGCGGCGTCTGCCCGCCGAACTGGACGATCACGCCGTCGGGCGTCTCGCGCTCGACGATCTCGAGCACGTCCTCGAGCGTCAGCGGCTCGAAGTAGAGCTTGTCCGAGGTGTCGTAGTCGGTGCGAGACCGTCTCCGGGTTGCAGTTCACCATGATCGTCTCGAAGCCGGCCTCCTTGAGCGCGAACGCGGCGTGGACGCAGCAGTAGTCGAACTCGATGCCCTGGCCGATGCGGTTCGGGCCGCCGCCGAGGATCATGATCTTCCTGCGGCCGGTCACCGCCGCACTCGTCCTCGCTTCGTAAGTCGAGTAGAGGTACGGCGTGTGCGCGGCGAACTCGGCGCCGCAGGTGTCGACCGTCTTGTATACCGGCGCGCACGCCGTCGGCGTCGCGCGCGCGCGCGGATCGCGTCCTCGGTCGTCCCGGTGAGCGGTCGCGAGCCGGACGTCGGAGAACCCGAGCCGCTTCGCCGCGGCGAGCCGCCCGGCGTCGCATGCCGCCGCCGTCGGCCGCGATCGACGCCTCGCAGGCGATCGACCTCCGCGACGTTGCGCGAGGAACCACGGATCGATGCGGTCACAGCGGCGACCTCCTCGACGCTCATGCCGGCGCGGAACGCGTCGCCGATCACCCAGAGGCGCTCGCGCGTTCGGCACGCGCAGCCGCTCGAGCATGCGGGCGCGGGCGGCGGCGCCGCCGTCGTCGGCGCCGTCGTCGGCACCGTCGCCGAGCGACATCGGATCGAAGCCGGTGCGTCCGATCTCGAGCGAGCGCATCGCCTTCTGCAGCGACTCCTTGAACGTGCGGCCGATCGCCATCGCCTCGCCGACCGACTTCATCTGCGGGCCGAGCACGTCGGCGCGTCGCCGGGAACTTCTCGAAGGTGAAGCGCGGGATCTTGGTGACGACGTAGTCGATCGTCGGCTCGAAGCAGGCCGGCGTCTCGCGCGTGATGTCGTTCGGGATCTCGTCGAGCGTGTAGCCGACCGCGAGCTTGGCGGCGATCTTGGCGATCGGGAAGCCGGTCGCCTTGCTCGCCAGCGCCGAGCTGCGCGACACGCGCGGGTTCATCTCGATGACCACCAGCCGGCCGGTCTGCGGGTTGACGCGCGAACTGGATGTTCGAGCCGCCGGTGTCGACGCCGATCTCGCGGATGATGCGCGATCGCGGCGTCGCGCATCAGCTGGTACTCCTTGTCGGTCAGCGTCTGCGCCGGCGCGACGGTGATGGAGTCGCCGGTGTGGACGCCCATCGGGTCGAAGTTCTCGATCGAGCAGATGATGACGACGTTGTCCTTGCCGTCGCGCATCACCTCGAGCTCGAACTCCTTCCAGCCGGCGATCGACTCCTCGATCGAGCACCTCGTGCGTCGGCGACGCAGCGAGCGCCCAGCGCGATCTGCTCGGCGAACTCCGCCTCGGTCTCGGCGATGCCGCCGCCGGTGCCGCCGAGCGTGCGCGACGGGCGGATGATGAGCGGCAGCGCCGATCGTGCGACGGATCGCCTCGCGCCTCGTCGAGCTGCGCGCGTAGCCGCTCCGCGGCAGGTCGAGCCCGATCCGCTCCATCGCGTCCTTGAAGAGCTCGCGGTCCTCGGCCTTCTTGATCGCCGGCGAGCTTGGCGCCGATCAGCTCGACGCCGTAGCGCTCGAGGACGCCGGCCTCGGCGAGCTCGATCGCGAGGTTCAGCGCGGTCTGGCCGCCGATCGTCGGCAGCAGCGCGTCGGGCCGCTCGCGCGCGATGATCTGCTCGAGCACCTCGGCGGTCAGCGGCTCGACGTAGGTGCGGTCGGCGAACTCGGGGTCGGTCATGATCGTCGCCGGGTTCGAGTTGACCAGGACGACCCGATAGCCCTCCTCGCGGAGCGCCTTGCACGCCTGCGTGCCGGAGTAGTCGAACTCGCACGCCTGGCCGATGACGATCGGCCCGGAGCCGATCAGGAGGATGGTATGGATGTCGGTGCGCTTCGGCACGGGGACTCAGTGATCCGACGGGCGGGGCACGCGCCGCACGCGTGCCGGTTCCGGCTTCTTCGTCGCCGCGGGGGGGTTGCGCATGCGTCGGCTCACCTCGTCTTCTCCATCAGCTCGACGAAGCGGCGGAAGAGATAGCGCGCGTCGTGCGGACCGGGCGACGCTTCGGGGTGGTACTGGACCGAGAACAGCGGCTCGGTCTTGTGCGCCAGCCCCTCGACGGTCCGGTCGTTCAGGTTGACGTGCGTGAGCTCGGCGAGGCCGCGGAGCGAATCGACGTCGACCGCGAAGCCGTGGTTCTGCGACGTGATCTCGACCTTGCTGGTGGTGACGTCCAGGACCGGATGATTGGCGCCGTGATGGCCGAACTTGAGCTTGTAGGTCCGGCCGCCGAGCGCGAGGCCGAGGATCTGATGGCCGAGACAGATGCCGAAGATCGGCACCTTGCCGATCAGCGCCGCGACGTTCTCGCGCGCGTACGGCACCGCGTCGGGATCGCCGGGACCGTTCGAGAGGAAGACGCCGTCGGGGCGCTGCGCGAGCGACCTCGGCCGCGGGCGTGGCGGCGGCACGACGCGGACGCGGCAGCCGCTCGCGACCAGTCTGCGCAGGATGTTGAACTTGATGCCGTAGTCGTAGGCGATCACGAACGGCCGCTCGGTATCGCGCACGCTCGCGCTCGCTCCCGCCGTGTCGAGCTCGTCGCCCTCCCACGGCGGCTGCGTCCAGTCGTAGGGCGCGTCGCAGGTGACCTCGCGCACGAGGTCGCGGCCGACGAGCCCCGGACGTGACCTCGCTTGCGCGACGACGCGCGCCGGGTCGAGATCGACCGTCGAGATCACGCCCTCCTGGGCGCCGTGCGTGCGCAGGTGGCGGACCAGCGCTCGGGTGTCGACGTCGGCGATGCCGACGATACCGTGCTCGGCCATGTATGCCCCGAGGCTCTGCTCGGCGCGCCAGTTGCTCGGCGGGTCCCAGTACTCGCGCACGATGAACCCGGCGACGTACGGCCGGCGCGACTCGACGTCCTCGGGGTTGACCCCGACGTTGCCGATCTCCGGATAGGTCATCGCGACGAGCTGCTCGCGATACGATGGATCGGTGAGGATCTCCTGGTAGCCGGTCATCGCGGTGTTGAAGACGACCTCGCCGCCCGCTTCGCCGTCGGCGCCGAAGGCAACGCCGCGAAAGACGGTCCCGTCGGCGAGCGCGAGGATGGCGGGCCGGACGCTCGTCGGGCGAGCGCGGTCCGGCACCGAACGGCTGTCACCCGCCGCAGGCGGCGTCACGCCGCTCACGCGCGCCTCCGGTCGTCGATCTCGCCGATGAGCCGTCCGCCCACGCAGACGGCGACCGCCCGTCCGCGGAGCTCGACGCCCTCGAACGGCGTGTTCCGGCTGCGCGAGCGGAAGGCCGCCGCATCGACGGTCCAGCGCAGGTCCGGGTCGATGAGCGTCAAATCGGCGACGCCGCCCTCGGCGATCCGGCCGCTCGCGAGACCGAGGATGCGCGCCGGTGCCCAGCTCATCGCCGCCACCGCGCGCGCGACCGTGAGCACGCCGGCGTGCACGCAGGCGAGCGTCAACGCGAGCGCGGTCTCGAGGCCGACGACGCCGAACGGGGCATCGCGAAGGCCGCGCGCCTTCTCGTCGGCATGATGGGGCGCGTGATCGGACGCGATCACCGCGATCGTGCCGTCGGCGAGCGCGCCGCGCACCGCCGCGACGTCGTCCCGCGAGCGGAGCGGCGGATTCATCTTGGCGAGCGCGCCGTGACGCAGCACCGCGTCGCGCTCGAGCGTGAAGTGATGCGGCGTCGCTTCCGCGCTGACCCGAATGCCGCGCGCCTGGGCTTCGCGAATCCGATCGATGCCCGCCGCCGTGCTGACGTGCGCGACGTGCAACGCCCCGCCGGTCTCCGCCGCGAGCGTGCAGTCGCGCGCGATCATCCGCGCTTCCGCCTCGGCGGGCATACCCGCCACGCCGAGCCGTTCCGCGATCGGACCGGCGTCGACGACCCCGGCGCCCGCGACCGCGCGCTCCTCCTCGTGCGCGATGATCGGCGCACCGACCTCGCGAGCGGCCGCGAGCGCGCGCCGCATGAGGTCGCCGTCCTCGATCGGCATGCCGTCGTCGGAGAACGCGACGGCGCCCGCGTGCCGCAGGGCCGCGAAGTCGGTGAGCTCCACGCCGCGCAGTCCCCGCGTCACCGCCGCCACCGGCAGCATTCGCGTGCCGCCCGCGGCGGCGGCGCGCGCCAGCATCCAGCGCGTGATCTCGGGATCGTCGTTCACCGGCGACGTGTTCGCCATCGCCGCGACTGCGGTGAAGCCGCCCGCCGCCGCGGCGGAGAGACCCGTCGCGATCGTCTCCTTGTGCTCGCCGCCCGGCTCGCGCAGGTGGACGTGCATGTCGATGAGCCCGGGCGTGATCCAGAGACCTTCGGCGTCGACACGGCGCCGTGCGGCGGGCGCGGCGCCTGGTGCGGTCACGCCGATCGTCCGGCCGCCGTCGATCGCGACGTCGGCGATCGCGTCGAAGGACCGCGCCGGATCGAGCACGCGTCCGCCGGTCAGCACGAGATCGATCACGCGGCGGCCTTCGGGTCGACGGTCGAGTAGATGACGACCTTGTCCTTGCGCTCGCGATCGAGCTCGCGGAGCCGGACCCGAACGCGCTCGTGGGGCGCGGTGGGAAGGTGCTTGCCGACGTAGGTCGGCTTGATCGGCAGCTGGCGATGGCCGCGATCGATCAGGACGGCGAGGCGCGCCGCCCGCGGTCTGCCGCCGCGCCAGATGACGGTCAGTGCCTCTTTCGCCGTCCAGCCGGTGTTGATCACGTCGTCGACGAGGATCACCACGCGGTCGGCGACGTCGACCGGCGGCTCGCCGTCGGCGCCGCCCGGCCAGCGGCGTACCACTTGCGCGCCGCCGTGGACGTCGACGACCCCGAGATCGATCGCGGCGCCGCGGCGCTCGTGGATCAGGTCGGCGATGCGGCGGGCGATGAACGCGCCCGCCGTCTTGATGCCGACGATGACGAGGTCCTTGAGCTCGGGCGTGTCGGCGAGAATCGCGCCGGTGAGCGCTTGAATGCTGGCGTCGACCTGCGCCGCGTCCATGATCGACTTTTGCGGACCGAGCTTGTACGGCTTGAAGCTCGCTTCTTCCGCCTGCTTCACCGAGTCGAAGATCACGAGCGCCGCGTCGCGGTTCCAGGCGTCGAGGTAGCCGTACATCGGCTCCTCGTAGACGTGGAAATGCTTCGACTTCCGATTGCCGATCACGTGGATGCGCACCTCGTGATCGCAATAGAGGCAGACGAGGTGCGCGCGCCCGCCGGCCTCGCGATGGAGCCGGAAGCGGTTGTCCGACTGCACCTCTTCCCGGCGCGTGATGCAGTTCGGATTGCCGCACATCGGACCGACGCGAACGACGCCCGAATCGCGCGCCTCCACCCCGCGTACACGACGCGGCGCGGAACGCTGTTCCAGCAACCATGCGATCAGCGCCATGCGCACCGGCACGCCGGCCGCGGCCTGGCGGAAGTAGATGCTGCGCGGATCGCGGTCGAGGGTCGCCGAGATCTCGCCGGTGCGCGGCAGCGGATGCATCAGCAGCGTGTTGCGCATCGCGGGATCTTGGAACGTCCGGGCGTCGACGCGCAGGTACTCGCCGTCGTCGTCGCCGTCGGTCTCGCGCCGCTCGCGCTGCTGTCGCGTCATGTAGAGCGCGTCGAGCGTGATCGGCTCGGTGCTCGCGAGCTTCGCGCCGAGGTCGAACTCGACGTCGGTGAAGAGAGCGAGCTGGTGCGGCTTCGCCGGCGTCAGGTACAGCGCGTGGACGTCGCGGGCGAGGGCGCGCAGATCCTCGGCGCGTGCGACCGTCGGACGGTATCCGTGCTCCTCGGCAAGGTTCGCGAGCAGCCACTCGGGGAACTCGAGCCCGCGCGCCGGCACGATCACGATGTTGGCGCCGAACCGCGCCAGCGCCCGCACCAGCGAATGCACCGTGCGGCCGCGCTTCAAATCCCCGCCGACCGCGACGGTGAGACCCTTCAACGATCCCTTGGCGCGCTTCAAGGTGTAGAGGTCGCAGAGCGTCTGCGTCGGGTGCTCGTGGCTGCCGTCGCCGGCGTTGATCACCGGCACGTCGGCGTGCTCGGCGGCGAGCCGGGCCGCGCCGTCCCAGAAGTGACGCAGGACGATGAGATCGGCGTAGCTCGAGACCACCTTCGCCGTGTCGGCGAGCGTCTCGCCTTTGGCGGCGGAAGAGCTCTTCATGTCCGAGGCGCTGATCACGGCTCCGCCGAGGCGCCACATCGCCGCCTCGAACGAGAGCCGGGTACGCGTGCTCGGCTCGTAGAAGAGCGTCGCCATGATCGCGCCCTTCACGCCGTCAGACGGTTGCGATCGACCGAGCTGGTCCTCCATCGCCTCGGCGCGGCGGAAGATCTCCTCGATCTCCTCGTTCGCGAGGTCGGCGATCGCGAGCACGTGGCGGTTCATCGCAGCGTCACCTCGTCTTCGCCGTCGAGCTCGCGCACCCGGACGTGCACGCGGCGCGCTTCCGTCGGCGACACGTTCTGGCCGACGTAGTCGGCGCGGATCGGAACCTCGCGATTGCCGCGGTCGACGAGCGCCGCGACCTGCACCTCGCGCGGCCGTCCGAGCCCCCCGAGGACGTCGAGCGCGACGCGGACGGTCCGACCGGTCGAGACCACGTCGTCGACGAGCACCACCACACGATCGTCGATGGGCATCGGCACGTCGGTCGCGGTGACCTCGATCCGCTCGCGCGGCTGCTCGACGTCGTCGCGATAGGCGGTGATGTCGATCGAGCCGACCGGCACGGTCACTGCCGGCGAGATCGTGGAGCTTGGCAGCGATCCGGCCGGCGAGGTGCACGCCGCGCGAACGGATGCCGACGAGCACCACCTGGTCGACCTTGCGATTGCGCTCGAGCACCTCGTGCGCCAGGCGCGAGAGGGCTCGTTGCATCGCGCCGGCATCGAGCAGAATCGCGGGATTCTCCGACACGTTCACACGAAAAAGCCCCCCCGGCCGGGGCCGGGAGGGCTTTCGAACGAGTGAAACCCGAACGTGGAGAGGGTCACCGGACCGACCTTTCCTGACCTCGCTGGGTCAGATTAAAAGGTGCATCGCCTTCGTACGCCCGCCGGTCCGGCATGTCAAGCCAACACCGTCGTAAGACGGGTCCGACACGACGCCCGTTGACGTCCTCGCGGCGTGCCGTTTCGCGATCGATGCCTGACCGCCCGGTCGACGCGTTTCCGCACGACCTCGCCTTGAGATCCCGACGGCGATCTGCGACGAATTTCAGGCCCGTGACGACGACATCGACGTGCCGCCGCGACCCGAACGCTTCCGCGACGCGCTTCGCTCGTCGATTCGGCCGGCGTTGTCCTCGCACGACGCGTCCGCCGCGCCGTTCGCCGCGATCCGACGAGCACACGATGACCGAAGGCGTCGTGCTGCTCGGCCCGACGGCTTGCCCGAGCTCGCGACGCCCCCCGTGTTACGAGCTCTTCGGCTGCGCGACGCTCGACGACCTGCGCGAGCGCTGGGCGGCGCTCGGCGCCGCTGTCGACGCCGTCCGGAGCGCGCACGGGCGAACGGCGGCGCGAGCGCGCCCGGTCGACGTCGAGACCGCCGACGGCAGCCGTCGCCTACGCCTCGAGTTGTACCCGCTGAACCCCGACCGCGATCGCTGCGTCGCGATCGTGCGCGACCGTGAGCTGGTCGATGCCGCCGAGACTGATTTCCGTCTCGCGACGCAGTTCCGGGCGTTGTCGCGGCTCTCCGCCGCGGTCGCGCACGATCTCAAAGCGCCGCTCGCGGCGGTGCTGTTGCATCTCGAGTTGCTCCGAGGCACGCTGACGGAGCGGATCGCGAAGCACGGCCGCCCCGTGACCGTCAGCTGCGTTACGTCGGGATCATGAAGGACGAGCTCGGACGTCTGAACCGGTCCCTCACGTCGCTGTTCACGCAAACAGGGCTGCACGGCAACACCACTCGAGACTTTCGACCTCCGTGACGTGGTTCACGAGCTCGAGTCTCTCGTGCAACCTCAGGCGCGGCGACAGACCGTCACGGCAGAAGCTCGACCTCGGAGAGCGCCCCGCACTTGTCCGTGCCATCGCGACGCGATCAAACAGGCGGTTTTGAACGTGACTATGAATGCGCTCGAGGCGATGGCGGACGGAGGTCGACTGCAGATCACGATGAGACACGAACGGCGACGCGGTGACGATCTCCGTGCACGATACCGGCCCCGGGATCCCGGAGGCGATCGTCTCGCATATCTGCGACCCGAGGTTCACGACCAAACCGAACGCAGCCGGAATGGGGCTTTACGTCGCGCGCACGGTGCTCGAGCTCCACGGCGGCGGCGTCCGGGTCGAGCGGCCGTCGAGGGGCGCGACCTTTCATCTCGACGTGCCCGCGCACGCGGACGCATAGATGCCGCACGCGCTGCTCGTCGACGACGACACCAATCTCCTGTCGGGCCTGGCGGAGCTGGTCCAGCAAGAGGGATTCACCACGACCACGGCCGGCACGTTGACCGACGCCCGGACGCAGCTCGCCGAGCAAGCCCCCGACGTCGTTCTCACCGACCTCGTTCTCCCCGACGGCAGCGGCTTGGAGCTGTTGCGCGATCTCGAGAGCAATCCGGCGGCTGACGTGGTACTGATCACCGGCCACGCCAGCGTCGATTCGGCCGTGGAGGCGCTCCGCAAGGGTGCGTCCGACTATCTCACCAAGCCGATCGACATTCCGCGCCTGCGGACGGTGCTCGCTAACGTGGCGCGCACGCGCGAGCTCAAGCAGGAGATCGGCAACCTGCGCGAGGAGCTCCGCAAGCTCGGCTACTACGGCCGGCTCCTCGGCGCATCGGTACAGATGCAGAAGGTCTACGACCTGATCGCGAAGGTGGCACCGACGGAGGCAACGGTCTTGCTGCTCGGCGAGAGCGGCACTGGCAAGGATCTCGTCGCGCAAACTCTCCACGACCTCAGCCGGCGCCGCAAAAAGCCGTTTCTGCCGCTCAACTGCGGCGCGGTCTCGCCGAATCTGATCGAGAGCGAGCTCTTCGGCCACGAGCGCGGCAGCTTCACCGGCGCGACGCAGCGCCACCGCGGGTATTTCGAGCGCGCCCACGGCGGCACGCTCTTTCTCGACGAGATCACCGAGATGCCCGTCGAGCTGCAAGTGAAGCTCCTGCGCGTGCTCGAGACCGGCAGCATCATTCGGATCGGCGGCGACCAGCCGGTCGACGTCGACGTGCGCGTGATCGCCGCCAGCAATCGTCGGCCCGAGGACGCGATTGCCGAGGGGAAGTTTCGCGAGGACCTCCACTACCGTCTCAACGTGTTTCCGATTCAACTGCCGCCGTTGCGCGAGCGTCACGGGGACATCGATCTGCTCGCGGAGCATTTCCTCCACGAGCTGAACAAAGCCGACGGAACCGCGAAGACGCTGAGCCTCACGTGCAAGGACCGGCTGCGCACCTACGAATGGCCGGGCAACGTCCGCGAGTTGAAGAACCTGGTTCAGCGCGCCTTCATTCTCGCCGAGGGCGAGATCGACGTGGAGTGCCTGCCGCCGGAATTGAGCGCCGACCATGCCGGCACGAACTCACAGCCGGCGTTGAAAGTCGGCACCTCGCTCGCCGAGACGGAACGGCGACTCATTCTTGCGACCCTCGATCACTATGAGGGTGACAAGAAGAAAGCCGCCGAGGTGCTCGGGATCAGCCTGAAGACGCTCTACAATCGCCTGAATCTCTACAAGCAGCACTGATCGCCGCGTCGCGCGCCGTCGCCGACCGATCGGGCCGACGTGCGCGGCAGCAGGGATCGCCCCGTCGCATGGCGCCGCGGGACTGATCGATCGATGCGCGGCATGGGATCGCCGCGCGCGGACCGCGGCGCCACAGGAGGCGCCGCCCTCGCACGTCGCCACGACGAGGCGGATCCGCGCTGCCGACGGCCACGCACGGCTGCCGAGCTACGGAACGGGGGGCGCGCTGCGGCCGGTGAGAAGCGCGATCACGATGAAGATCACCGCAACGACGACGAAGATGTAGCCGATCTCCGCCGACATACCGGCTACGCCGCGAAAACCGAGGACGGCGGCAATCAACGCGATCACGAAGAACGTCAATGCCCACTGCAGCATATGATTCTCCTTTCCTCGAGCTGACGCCGAAGGTGAACGCCGACCCGAACGACTCGATCTGCGAACGGTCGAACTGCGATGTAGCGGGATCTGTGCCACCAACGCGCAAGCTACATTCCGATAAACACGGCGCACGATCACGCGGAGCGGAACCCGATGACCACCCCATTACAAGTAACTGTAAGGATTACAGCCTCACCGCGTTTTGGACGCGTAGCACGCGCGTGCCAGTATGATCCCGGTGGATCCGCTGCTCACCGTCGACGGCCTCGTCAAACGCTACGGATCGCGCGCCGCGCTACAGAGCGTGACCTTTGCGGTCGGGGCGGGCGAGATCGTCGGACTGCTCGGTCCGAACGGAGCCGGTAAGTCGACGACGCTCTCGATCCTCGCCTCGTTGCTCGAGGCCGACGCCGGCACCGTCATCGTCGCCGGGCACCGCCTGCCGGACGGCGCTCGCGAGGCGAAGCGCCGGATCGGGTTCGTTCCCCAGCACGTCGCGCTCTATCCGACGCTCACCGCGCGCGAGAACCTAAGATTCTTCGCGCGCATGCAGGGTCTGCGGCGCACCGCGGCGACGGCTGCGGCCGATCGCGGCTTGGCTCTGGTCGCGCTCGAGTCGCGCGCCGACGACGTCGTCGCCACCTTCTCGGGCGGTATGCGGCGGCGGCTCAATCTCGCCGGCGGGATCCTCCATGCGCCGCGCGTGATCCTGCTCGACGAGCCCACCGTCGGCGTCGATCCGCAGTCACGCGAGCGCATCTACGAGGCGGTGACGGCACTCGCACGTGACGGCGCCGCGGTTCTCCACAGCACGCACGACATGGACGAGGCGGAGCGCCTCTGCGATCGCGTCGTGCTGCTCGACGGCGGCCGCGTCGTCGCGTCCGGCACCGCTCGAGAGCTGGTGAGCACGGCGGGGATGCCGTCGCGGATTCGCTTGCGCACGCGGCGCGCGCTGCCGAACGGCTGGCTCACGGGAATCGCCGGCGCACGCCTGATCGACGCCGCCGCCGACGGCAGCGAGGCGGTGGTGGTCCTCGACCACCCGAGTGGCGTCTCGGCCGCGCTGCTGTGCGCGGTTCGTGCCGGCGGCGACATCCTCGAACTGGCCCTGCACCGGCCGAACCTCGCCGACGTGTTCTTCGCGATGACCGGCAAAGCGCTGCGCGACGAGGACGGCGTCGGCGTCCTGCGTTGATGCTCCCCGGTCTGCTCGCCGCGATCCAGAAGGACCTGCGCTTGTTGCTGCGCGACCGCGCCGGCCTCGTCTTTCTGACGGTCGCGCCGATCGTCGTGATCACCGTCGCCGGGCTGTCGCTCGCCAGCCTCTACGGCGAGAGCCCGACCGGAACGAGCGCGTACGTCCTACCGTTCGTCGACGCCGACGGCGGCGGGATCGCGCGCACGCTCGCGGCGCGGCTCGCGCACGAGGAGGGTCTCCGCCTGCGCCGGGTCGCGACGGCGGACGAGGCGCGCGCGCTGGTGCGCGATCGCGAGGCGGGTGCCGCGCTGGTGATCCCTGCCGGCACCTCGCACGCGCTCAAGCACGGGCGCCCCGCCGCGATCGCGCTCTACACCGATCCCGTGAAGTACCTGGAGCTCGCCGAGGTCCGCGGCTCGATCCTCGAGCTGCGGCACGAGCTGGAGCGACAGGCTCGCGACCGCGTTCAGGCGCGGCTCGACCGGGCGCGGGCCGCGGCGCTCGCGGCCCGCGCCGATCTGAAGGCGACTCTCCGGCGCGCCCGCGACGAGGTCGCGGCTCTTGCCGCCGCGCTCCGCGAGAGTCGCATCGATCTCGAGCGCGAGCTCGCGCGACTGCGCCGCGAGCTCGACGCCGACCTCGAGAGCGCAGCCACCGTTGCCGCGAAACGCGCCGACGCGGTGCGCGCACGCGTCCGCGATCGCCTCGAACCCGTCCGCGCGTTTCTGCTGGAATTGCAGCAGCGACGACGCGAATTCGACGCCTGGATGGCCGAGGTCCGGAAACAGGCGGGACGATTCGCGGATCGCATCCCCACGCCGCCAGCGATGCCCGTGGTGCCGCCGGATCTCGCAACCTTCGCAAACGGCGCGCTCGACGCCACCGCCGCGGATCTCGTCGAAGGCGCGGACGCGCCGCTGCGGATACCGTCGGTACCGCGCCTGCGCGTGCCCGACGTGCCCGAGCTTCCGTCCCTCACAGTCCTGGCGCTCCCGCTCGTCCCGAGCGTACAGCTGCCGGGCGCGCTCGCGATCGAAGAGGCGAGCGTCACTGGCGCACCGCGCCGCCTCAACACCTTCGATCAGAACGTGCCGGGATTCAGCGTGACCTTTCTCCTGCTCGGGATGCTGCTCGGCATCTCGATGGGTCTCCTCGACGAACGCGACTGGGGAACGCTGGCGCGCTTGCGTGCGATGCCGGCGCCGCTCGCGACGACGTTGATCGGAAAGCTGCTCGCACGTTTCGCCGTCGGACTGGCGCAGATGACCGTGTTGTTCGCGGTCGGGCGGATCGCCTTCGGCGTGTCGCTCGGTCCCGAGCCCTGGGCGCTCGCGCTACCGACGGCAGGGATCGTGTTCGCCGGCACGGCCTTCGGGTTGATCGTCGCGGGCGTGGCGCAGAGTCGCGAAGCGGTCCTCCCGGTCGGCTCGATCGTGATCGTGACCATGGCTGCGGTCGGCGGGTGCTGGTGGCCCATCGATCTGGAGCCGCCCTGGATGCGCTCGGCGGCCCGACTCTTTCCGACGACGTGGGCGATGGCGGCGTTCAACGACCTGATGATCCGTCGGCAGCCGCTCGCGAGCGTCCTCCGGCCGACGGCCGTGCTGTTCGCGTACGGCGCGCTCTACTTGCTGATCGGCCTGATCCTGTTCCGCCGCCACGTGCGCCGCGAAACCTGACGCGCCGGCGGCGGCACGCCTTCGCGGCGGCGTCGCGCGGCTGCTGGTACCGCCGCAGGAGCGCCCCGCGCCGCCATCCGATCTGGCACGAACGTCGCCACGGAGCGGCGGTCCCGTCGCGCGAAACGCGCGCGATCGGGGAGCGGCTCAGTGCAGCTCGAAACGCTCGCGCAGGATCTTCAGCAGGGCGACGTTGTCGCTGTGTCCCGTCATCCGCGCGGTGACGAAGCCGCGGATCGGTCGTCCGAGCAAGTAAAAATCGCCGAAGATGTCGAGGATCTTGTGACGGACGAACTCGTCCGGGAAGCGCAGCGGCGTGTTCACGACCCCGTTGTCGCCGATCAGGATGCAGTTGTGCAGGCGGCCGCCGCTCGCGAGGCCCATGCGCTCGAGCGCCTTCGATCTCGCGGACGAAGCCGAACGTTCGCGCCGGCGCGATCTCGTGCTTGAAGGTCGGTGGTATCGGTGAACTGGAACATCAGCTCCTGACGGCCGACGGGCGCCGGGTACTCGAGCAGGTAGCGGACGCCGAAGATCGCCGCCGGCTCGATCCCGAGATACTCGCCGCCGCCCTCGCGGTCGCCGATCTCGTAGCGGCGGTCGATGACGATCTCGTCGACGGCGCCGGGTTGGTCCTGGACGCCGGCGCTCTCGATGAGCGCGCAGAAATCCGCCGCCGAGCCGTCGAGGATCGGGATCTCGCCCTGCATCTTCACCAGCAGGTTGGTGATGCGGTAGCCGTGCAAGCGCGGCGAGCAGGTGCTCGACCGTGCGCGCGACGATGCCGTTGTGGTAGAGCGTCGTCGCGTAGCCGGTCGAGTCGACGTACTCGATCCGCGCCGGGATCGTCGCCGCCGCCGAGATGCTGCCGAAGACGATGCCGCTGCCCGGCGGCAGCGGCTGCAGGATCAGCCCGGTGCGAATGCCGGAATGCAGTCCCTGACCGTTGATGACGACGCTGCGGGCGATCGTGCGTTCACTCCACGGCCGCATCGCCAACCGGCCGTCCGCCGGGCCGCCGACGCCGATCTGCCGCGACGTCGCCGTCGCCCTCCGACAGCGGCGCTTGCGACGCGAGCGCGCGGTCGACGACGTGCAGCAAGCCGTCGAATGAGAACGGCTTCTCGATGAAGTCGAACGCGCCGAGCTTGGTGGCGGTGACCGCGGTCTCGATGTTGCCGTGGCCGGAGATGACGATCACCTGCGTCGACGGCTCCGAGTCGCGGATGTGGCGCAGGAGCTCGATGCCGTCCATCTCCGGCATCCAGATGTCGAGGATCACGAGCCGCGGACGCTCGCTCGCGATCAGCTGGAGCGCGCCCCGCCCGTCCTCGGCCTCGACCACGCGGTAGCCTTCGTCGGCGAGGACGCCGCGCACACTGTCGCGGATGCCGGCCTCGTCGTCGACGACCAGAATGGTTTCCGTATTCAGCGCCTCGGTACGCATCATGCCCCTCCCCCGTCGATCAATGTAGGACGACCTGCTCGAGCGGCTCTTTCACCGGCAGCTCGATCACGAAACGGCTTCCGCGCGGCTCGTTGTCTTTCACCCGAACGAATCCCTGATGGTCGGCGACGATCGTCGAGACGATCGCCAGACCGAGGCCGGTACCGCCTTGCTTGGTCGAGAAGTACGGCTCGAAGAGACGAGCGCGCGCGTCGGGGCCGATCCCGACGCCGGTGTCGGCGACCTCGAGCGCGACGATGCCGTGCGCGCGATGATACCGCGTCCGCACCTCGATCTCGCCGTAACCCGGCGCCGCCGCGCAGGCGGCGACGGCGTTGTCGAGCATGTTGATCAGCGCGCGTTTCATGCCCTCGCGATCGAGCGGCAGCAGCGGCAACGCGGGATCCGCATCGAAGGCGAAGCGGATCTCGCGGTGGCCCTCCTTGAAGAGCAGCATCGCCTCCTCGACGAGCGCGTTGAGGTTCTCCGGGATGTGCTCGCCGGCGGGCATGCGCGCGAAGGTCGCGAACTCGTTCACCAGCGTCTTCAGCTCCTCGACCTGCCGCACGATGGTGCGCGTGCATTCCTCGAAGAGCGCGCCGTCGTCCTTGAGCCGAGCGGCGTAGCGCTTGTGGAGGCGCTGCGCCGAGAGCTGGATCGGTGTGAGGGGGTTCTTGATCTCGTGCGCGATCCGCCGCGCCACCTCGCGCCACGCCTCCATCCGTTGCACCTTGACGATTTCGGTGACGTCCTCGACGAAGAGCACGGTCCCGAGCGGCTGGCCGGCGTCGTCGCGCAGCATGGTCGCGGTGAGAACGATGTTGAGCACGCGGCCGCCGGCGACGAGCTTGGTCTGGCGCTCGGCGCGCATCGCGACGCCGTTGTGCGCGACGCCGTTGCGGACGAGCCCGTTGGGACCGCCGCCGAGCTCCGCGACCAGCTCGCGCACCGCCGCCAGGTCGGCCCTGGCGAAGGCCTTGGTCGCGTCGTGGCCGAGGACGGCGCGGCTCTCGAGATCGAGCATGCGCTCGGCGGCCTTGTTCATCGTCGTCACCCGGCCAGCTTGGTCGAGCGACACCACGCCGCCGGTCATGTTGGCGAGGATCGTCTCGGTGTAGCGCCGGCGCTTCTCGAGCTCGAGGGTGATCGTCTCGAGATCCGCCGTCATCTGATTGAACGAGCCGACCAGGGTCCCGAACTCGTCGTAGCGCGCCACGTTGCTGCCGTCGCCGACGCCGATGCGGTACTGCCAGTTGCCCTGCGCGACCTCCCGGGTGCCCTCGGCGAGCTTCTGGACGGGCACGGTGATTCCCTTGGCGAGGTAGAGACCCATCCAGGTGGCGCAGAAGATGACGAGCAGGGTCACGAGCACCAGGGTCACGATGTAGTTGTTCGTGATCGGCTGCTTCAAGATTTTCAGCTGGCGATATTCCTGGAAGGAGCGGGCGATCTCGGCGCTGCGATTGGCGATGCTCTGCGGGACGAAGTAATCGACGACGACCGCGCCGACGACCGCGCCCGCCTGCTCGATCGGCGCCGCGGCGCGGATGATGTCACCTCGGCCGATCGACTGAATCCGGGTGTCGGTGCGTCCGGCGAGCGCCGCAGCGACCAGCGGCGAACGGCGACCGATCGCCGCCTCGTTCGGGACCTCGTCGGCGTGCGCCTCGGCGAGCGGCTGGCGGTCGACACCGAATATCTGGACCGTTCCGACGTTGTACTCGCGCTGCTTGGCGGCGACGAAGGCGTGCAGCCGCGACGTCGCGCGCGGCGCCAGGAGGTCGTCGGCGATCACGCGGCCGGCGACCTCGCGCGCGTGATGAAGCGCGCTCTCGGACGCATGCGTGTAGTACTCCTGCGCGATCTCGAGCGAGCCCGCGAGCGAGTTCTCCACCTGGACGTTGAACCAGTTCTCGATCGAGCTCGTCATGAATCCGAGCGCGACCAGGAAGATCAAGACCGCGGGGAAGATCGACACCGCGACGAACGCGAGGACGAGGCGGGTGCGGAGCTGGGAGCCGAGAATGCCCTGCCGGCGTTCGAAGACCAGCTTGAGGAGGTTCCGCGCCACCAGGAACACCAGCAGGACGAGCAGGATGATGTTGAGGTTGATGAGGAGAAAGAAGATGACGTTGTTCGACAGCGAGTGACTGCTCGAGAACTGCGGAAGCCGGGTCTCGAAAAAGGCAAACAGCAGAACCGCCAGCGCCGTACAGAGGATGATCAGCCCCTCGCGCCGGCGTTGGATCTCGACCGGGGACACGCCGCCCCGCTGGCTCTCGTTTGCCATTCTCGTCGTTTCGCGCATTCGCGTCGTCAGAACGGAACCGCCGTCGCTCGAGTCAGCGGCGGAAGAGGTACATCACCAGCGAGATGAGCAGACTCAGGACGATGCAGGTCGCGAGCGGGAAATAGAACGTGAGTCCGTCGCGACGGATCGTCAGGTCTCCGGGCAGATGTCCGAGCCACGTGAAGCGTCCCGACGCGAACACCAAGACGCCGGCGGCGACCAAGACGAGGCCGGAGAAGATCAGGAATCTTGCAAGCCCCTCCATGACCCGCGGAACAAGCGCGGGAGTCTAGTGACACGGCGGCCGGATGTCCAGACCGACACGATGCGTCAACGGCGCTCCGGGCGCGATTCCGCTCGGGGGTTATCGGGAAAACCTCAGAAAAGTCGCGCCTGTACGGTCTGTCTCGGCAGCCCGCGACCGAAATGATCGAGCGCGATGTCCGTCACCACCCGACCCTTCGGGGTCCGGCTGAGAAATCCCTCCTTGATGAGGTACGGCTCATAGACGTCCTCGATCGTGTCCGGTTCTTCCCCGACGGCGGCCGCGAGCGTGTCGAGGCCGACCGGTCCGCCGCCGAACTTCTCGATGATGGTGAGAAGGATCGCACGGTCCATCTTGTCGAATCCCTTGCCGTCGACCTCGAGCAAACCGAGCGCAGCCGCCGCGACTCGTCCCGTGATCGTGCCGTCGGCGCGGACCTGCGCGAAGTCGCGGACGCGACGGAGCAGGCGGTTCGCGATCCGCGGCGTACCGCGAGAACGGCGCGCGATCTCGCCGGCACCGTCGTCCTCCAACGGCACCTTCAGGATCGCCGCCGAGCGCCGCAGGATCGTCCGAAGATCGTCCTCGCCGTAGAAGTCGAGACGAAAATGCGCGCCGAAGCGGTCGCGCAGCGGCGACGTCAGGAGACCCGTACGCGTCGTCGCGCCGACCAAGGTGAACGGCTTGAGCTCGAGCTTGAGCGTTCGCGCCGACGGCCCCTGGCCGACGATCAAGTCCAGCTGGAAATCCTCCATCGCCGGATACAGCACCTCTTCGACGACCCGGTTCAGCCGGTGGATCTCGTCGATGAAGAGCACGTCGCCGCGCTCGAGGTTGGTGAGGATCGCGGCGACGTCGCCGGCGCGCTCCAGCACCGGACCCGACGTACAGCGGATGCCGACCCGCATCTCGCGGGCGACGATGTAGGCGAGCGAGGTCTTGCCGAGGCCGGGCGGCCCGCAGAGCAGGAGATGATCGAGGACGTCGCCGCGACCGCGGGCGGCGTCGATCGCGACCGCGAGGTTGTCCTTCACGGCACGCTGGCCGACGTACTCGTCGAGAGCCGTCGGCCGCAACGAGACGTCGAAGGAGGACTCGTCGTCCGCCGCACCCGAGCTCACCACGCGCTCGTCGGTGTCTCTCACGATGCGAGTCTCCGGAGCGCTTCACGGATGAGATCGGGCAGCGGCGTGACGCCGGCCTTCTCGGCGTCGCCGACGGCACGCTCCGCTTCGCCTTGCTTGTAGCCGAGGTTGACCAGGGCGGAGACCGCCTCCGCACCGTCGCCGCCGATCCGACGCGCGCCGTTGGCGCCGCGGGTGGCGCGCAGCATCCGCACCTTCTCTTGCAGCTGCAGGATCATGAGGTCCGCCTTCTTCTTGCCGATTCCCGGCACCCCCGTGAGCCGCCTGGCATCGCCCTCGCTGAGCGCCTCCTCGAGGTCCGCCGGCGCGAGCCCCGACAGCACGCCCAACGCGACGCGCGGGCCGATCGTCGCGACCTGAATCAGCAGCAGGAACAGCGCGCGCTCGTGCTCGTCGAGGAAGCCGAAGAGCTGCAGCGCGTCCTCGCGGACGTGCGTGTGGACGCGCAGGTCGACGTCGTCGCCGACGGCGGGCAAACGGTAGAAGCAATGCAACGAGACCAGCAGCTGGTAGCCGACGCCGGCGACGTCGACGACGATCTGCTCGGGAGCTTTCTCCAGGAGTCGGCCGCGCAAACGTCCGATCATGAGCGACTCGCGCCCGCGAGCGAGGTCGCGAGCAGGGCGCGCAGCGGCGCCGATTGCAGATGACAGAGCGCGATCGCGAGAGCGTCGGCGGCGTCGGACGGGATCGCGTCGCGCAACCGGAGCTCGCGCGCGACGGCGCGCTCGATCTGGCCTTTGTCGGCACGGCCGGAGCCGGTGACCGCGACCTTGACCTCGGCGGGACTGTATTCGCTCGTCGTCAGGCCGAGAAGCGCCGCCGCCAGCAGCGCGACGCCGCGCACCTCACCCAGGCGAAACGCGCTTTGCACGTTCCGGCCGACGAAGCTCTTCTCGAGCGCGACCACGTCCGGACGCCACTCGCTGCAGCGGTCGAGGAGCGCGCGGTGGATGGTCGCGAGCCGGATGGAAAGCGACGCGCCCGCTCGCGTCTCGATGATGCCGTGGGCGACGTGCGCGATTGCGGCGCCGCGACGTTCGACGACGCGCCCAACCCGTCACCGCCGTGCCGGGATCGACGCCGAGCACCCGCACCTTTCACGCCCCATCGCAGCACCACCCCGCATCCGCCCGCCGAGACGGGCGTACGAGCGCTCAGGCGCTCAGCCGTTCCACCTCTTCCTGAGGAATGTCGACGTTGGCGGCGACCTTTTGCACGTCGTCGTGGTCCTCGAGCGTCTCGAGGAGCCGGAGCGTCTGCTCGGCCTCACGGCCGCGCAAGGTCACCGTGCTCTGCGGCACCATGGCGACCTCCGCCGACGCCACCGCGATGCCGCCCTTGTCGAGTGCGTCCTTGACCTGCTCCAGCGCCTCCGGGGTCGCGGTCACCTCGAAGACCTCGCCGGCATCGGTGATGTCGTCGGCGCCGGCTTCGAGCGCGACGTCGAACAGGCGCTCCTCCGCGCTCGCGCTCTTGTCGACGGTGATCACGCCCTTCTTCGAGAACATCCACGCGACGCAGCCGTTCTCGCCGAGGTTGCCGCCGTTCTTGCCGAACAGGTTGCGGATCTCGGCGACCGTGCGATTGCGATTGTCGGTGAGCGCGCTCACCATGATCGCGACGCCGGCCGGCCCGTAGCCTTCGTACTGCACCTCCTCGTAGGTGACGCCCTCGAGCTCACCGGTTCCCTTCTTGATCGCGCGATCGATGTTGTCGGCGGGCATGCTGGTCGCCTTCGCGGTGTTGACCGCGGTGCGCAGACGCGGGTTGGCGTTGATGTCACCGCCGCCCATGCGAGCGGCGACCGTGATCTCCTTGATGAGCTTGGTGAAGATCTTGCCGCGCTTCGCGTCCTTCGCGGCTTTCTTGTGCTTGATCGAGCTCCACTTCGAGTGCCCGGACATGCGGCTTCCTTTCCCCGTCCGCGTCGTGGTCGGCGCGCGCTTCGCGATGGGACCGGTGTCGCGTCGCCGACACCGCTCGCGGCGGATGGGTCGTTCGGTGTTAGCACAGCGCGTGCCTGCATGCCACCGCGCGCGCCGCTTCCCGAGGGCTCCGCGCGCTCGCATGCATGCTCAGGCGCTGCGAATGAGGGCGTCGGCTCGCCTTGAGCGGCGACCGTCCCTCGCGCTAGAACCCGTCGCGTGCAGGGGTGGCCGGTGTGGGGATGCACGTCTCGTCGCACGCGTGCTCGCGGGTGTGTGGCCGCGGCGCTGCTCGCGACCACGGTGGTCGCGGGTTGCGCGCTGCACGCGGCGCCGCGCCCGCCGCTCGCGCCGACACCCGGCAACCCGCAGCTCGGCGTCGCGTCCTGGTACGGTCCCGGGTTCCACGGCGAGCGCACGAGCAGCGGCGAGGTCTACGACCAGGAGGAGCTCACCGCGGCGCACCCGACGCTGCCGCTCGGCACGCTCGTGCGCGTGACGAATCTCGATACGCACCGCTCGGTCGACGTGCGCATCAACGATCGCGGTCCATTCGTGAAAGACCGCGCGATCGATCTCTCCCATGCCGCCGCTCACGCGATCGGCATGCTCGGCCCGGGAACCGCGGCGGTCCGCATCGACGTCATCGAACGCCCGGCGGGAGGCTTCTCGCGGGTCGCGTACTGCGTCCAGGTGGGCGCTTTCCGCGAGGAGGAGAAGGCGCGGGCGCTCCGAGCCGACCTTGTCGACCAGTATGACCGCGTCTATATAAGCCCGGTGCTGACGCGCGCGGATCGTCTGTATCGGGTGCGCGTCGGACCCTACCCCGAGCGTTCCGCCGCCGAGCACTGCGCCAGCGCGCTCGAGCGATCGGGCGTCACCGCGGTCGTCGCCGAGGAGCCGCAACCTTGACGCGGGCGGGCGCTGGCGTTCGCGCGGCGCTGGTCCTTGCGATCCTCCTCGGCGCGGGGTGCGCCAACTACCGTGTGATCCGCGACGGCAAGCTGAACGAGAGCGCCGCGGACCGGATCGAGGATCGCCTGGTCGCGACCCGCGGCCTCGCCTTCAGGCGCCGGGTCCCGATCGTGACCGTCAGCGCGGCCGAAGCGCACGCGCTCCTCGAGCGCGAGGTCCACAGCGAGTACGAGCCCGCCGAGCTCACGGCATTGTCCCGGGTGTACGCCGCGCTCGGTCTGGTGCCGCCGGGCACGGATCTCGAGAAGACCCTGCTGCAGCTCTACGGGAGCGAGGTCGCGGGGTTCTACGATCCGATCGACCGGCGGATGGTGCTGGTCGCGGACGCGCTCCGCGGCGATTTCCGCATGCGTATTCTCGGCGCCATCCTGCGTCGCGATCTCGGGGGCGAGCTGGTGCTGGCGCACGAGCTGACGCACGCGCTCCAGGACCAGCACTTCGGCCTCAATCTCGGGCGCGGCGACGTCGGCGACGACGACGCGGAGCTGGCACGGCGGGCGGTCTACGAAGGCGATGCGACGCTCGCCGGCTTCGCGGTCGTGATGGGAAAGCTCAGCGCCGGCGCCGCGGCGGGGCTGGCAGGCAAGCTCGCCGGGCTGCCGAGCCAGATGGCGAGCGCCTATCCCGACATGCCGGCGCTCATCCGCGACACGCTCATCTTCCAGTACGTCGACGGCGTCAACTTCGTCTCGTGGGCGTACGAGCACGCCGGGTGGGAGGGCGTGAACGCGCTGCTCGCACACCCGCCGCGCTCGACGGAGCAGATCCTCCATCCGGAGAAATACTTTCGCCGCCCCGAATATCCGCTCGCCGTCCGCGTCGGGGCGATCGCGCCGTTCCTCGCCGAAGGCTGGGAGCTCACCGAGGAGAACACGCTCGGCGAGCTCATCATTCGAATCCTGATCGGGCGCTTCTTCGACGATGCCCGCGCGCGTGCCGTAGCCGCCGGATGGGACGGCGACCGCGTGGTCGCGCTGACGAAAGGCTCCGAGGTCGGTCTCGTGTGGATGACGTCGTGGGACACCGAGGCCGACGCCGTGGACTTCGAAAGCGCCTACCGCGAGATCCTGGCGCAGAAGCACCGGAGGCCGGCGACGCCGGAGCCCGCGGCGCGTGCAGCGGTCGGCGAGGACGCGTACTACGTCGAACGTCGCGGCAACCACGTGCTCACGATCGAAGGCGCACTCCAGCCGGACCTCGGCGCGCTCGCCGAGATGGTCTGGCGCCGCACCACGTTCGAGCCGGTGATGCCGTGGGTGCCGATCGACCTCGCGCGCTGCCAGGACGAACGCACGACCGGAGTTCACGGTCACGGTCTCGGCGTCGTCTCCGCGATCAACCACTCGAGATAGCTCGGCGCGCCGGCGACGATCGGCAGCGCGACCAGCTCCGGGACTTGGTAGCCGTGGAGCTCCCGAATCCGGGCGCCGAGACGTCGGATCAGACTGCGCCGCGTCTTGATGACCAGCAGCACTTCCTCCGCCTGCTCGACCGCGCCCTTCCATCGGTAGATCGAGACCAGCGGCGCGACGAGGTTGACGCACGCCGCGAGGCGCTCGCCGACGAGCGCCCGGGCGAGACGCTCCGCCTCCGCGCGTGAGCCGGCGGTGCTGAGGGCAACGACCGCGCGCGCGCCCGGCTCCATGCCTCGCTTCTTCGCCGCCGCCGATCGCGCCGGCTTCCGACGGCGCTGCGTCGACAGCGCGGATCGCGGCGGTCTCGGGTGTCGCTTCTTCGAGGCCGGCCTCACCGGCGTCACCGGTCGCTTCCGCGACGGGTGGCCGCGGTCGGCGTCACGCCGCACCCGGTCGCCCGCCGCTCGCGAGCCAGCTCTCGATCAACCGCGGATAGTCGACGGCGATCGCCGGCGCGGGCGGAAGACCGAGGATGCGGTACGCCGGCTGCCGGCGCCGGATCCGCCTCCACAGGCGACGGTGCCAGGGCGCGCGCTTCGATCCCGGCGGCAGCACGTTCGATTCCTCGAGCTCGCGGCGGAGCTCGAGGCTCGCCGCGACGTCGACGTAGCCGCGGCGCACGAGGTCGTCGAGCGAGTTCCGCAGGCGTTCGCGCGTGTAGCTCGACCGTTGCATGAGCGATCGCGCGACCTCGACGACCGCCGTCACCGGCAACATGCCTTCCTGGTGCAGCACGAGCGCGGTCTGGAAGTAGTTGAACGTCGGCACCAGCCGCGCCCCGAACGACTCGAAACGCCCGGGCGGCGTCCGCCGCTCGAGATTGATGAAGATCCGCCGTACGCAATCCCGCGGCGTCACCCGCGCGCCGAGCGCGTTGATCTCAATCAGGCGCACCGGATCGATGCGGAGCCGGACCAGCATCTCGGTGAGCGCATCCGCGTCGAGCCGTCCGGCGACGACGTCGGCGTACAGACTGTAGATCACCGGATCCGACTCCCAGTCGTCGCCGAAGAGGTACTCGATCGCGTCGTCGGGCGCGGCGAGCCGCGCCTTCAACAGCTCGGCGAGCTTGAAGCCGACTTGCTCGCGCAGCAACCGAAAGCGCCCGCGGACCAGATGCTGGAGCTGGTCCTTGAACACGATGCCGTCGACGTCGACACCGTCGAGCGCGAGCTTCTCGCGGATCGCGCGCCCGATCTGCGGCGGGCTCGCCGAGATGAACGACACGAACACCGGCCGCCCCTCGCGCATGGCGGTCTCGCGGAGCGCCCGGATGAGCGCCGCGACGCCCGGCGCGTCGACCTTGTCCTCGGCGCGCTCGAACGGCACGCGCATCATCTTCCGCAGGCTCTCGAAGTCGCTCTTGAGGTAGGTCTTGTCGAGGTCCCAACGGTAGACGACCGGCGGCGCCGGCGCCGCCAGCAGCGACCGCGTCTTGCGCGTGGCGTTCCAGCGCTGCAGCGCGGAGAGGCGCGTCGTCATCGGATCGCCTGGATGCCGGCCGCGATCTCGTGCGCGACGCCGTCGCGAACCGCCTTCGCCGCCACCTTGACGGCGTTCTCGACCGCCTGCGCCGTCGACCGTCCATGCGCCTTGATGAAGATGTGCTCGAAGCCGAGGAGCGGCGCCCCGCCGTATTTCGCGTAGTCGGTCAGATGGGCCACCTCGCGAATGCCGCGTGACAGCAGCGCCATCCCGAGCCGCCACAGGAGACGGCGCTTGATCGCGTCGCCGGCGACGTCGGCGACCACCTCGGCGATGCCTTCGATCAGCTTGAGGACGACGTTGCCGAGCAAGCCTTCGCAGACGATCACGTCGGCGCGGCCCTTGGCGACGTCGTTACCCTCGATGTTGCCGACGAAGTGGATGCCGGGAAGCGCCTTCAGCCGGCGATGCGCCTCGGCCAGCACCTCGCCGCCCTTGAACTCCTCGACCCCCATGTTGAGGAGACCGACGCGCGGCTGCGCGACCTTCGAGACGCCGCGCGCGTAGACGCTTCCCATGACGCCGAACTGCACCAGGTCGACGGCGTCGCAGCGGATCGTCGCGCCGACGTCGAGGATCAATGCCAGCTGGTCCTGGCCCGGATACTCCGTCTGCCGCGGATAGACGCTCGCGAGCGCCGTCTTGCGGATGCCCTTGATGATGCGGAACTCGCGCGCGCAGGCGAGGATGCACGCGCCGGTATTGCCGGCGCTGACCAACGCCTCCGCTCGCCCGGCGGCGACCAGGCCGGCGCCGACGGCGATCGACGCGTCGCGCTTGGCGCGCAGCGCCTCCTTGGGGCTCTCGTCCATACCGATCGTCTCGCTCGCATGATGGATGCTGATGTGCTCGGGATTGTACGAGAGCGTATCCAACAACATCTGGATCCGCCTCTCGTCGCCCACCAGCACGCACTCGATCGAGGTCGAGAGCGAGGCGCGAGCGACTCCCTTCACGATCTCGTCGGGCGCGAAGTCGCCTCCCATCGCGTCGACGGCGATCACCGGCATCGCGTCCCCCTCCTCACCTCGCGGCGGGCGGCATTATAGGCAGGTGCCCGCCTCATGCCGAACCGCGCTGCAACCGCCGGCGCAGCGCCGCCTCGTCGACCCGGTACTTGAACGCCTTGCGCCCGTCGATCGTGAGCACGGGAACCTCGAGCCCATACGCGCGCGCGAGCGCCGGATCGCCGTCGACGTCGACGAGCTCGAGCTCGAACGGCACGTGGCGGCGTACGGTCTCGACGATCGCCTTCATCTCGTCGCAGAGATGACACTCCGCCCGGCCGTAGAGGACGACGCGCGGCACGCTCACGGCGTCCTCCTGCGGCGGACGCGGTGCAGCCGCCCGAGAACGCGGCGGGTACGCGGGCACGGGCGCTCGCCGGCGGCCGCGCGCACCGCGAGGTGGCGCTCGAGGAGCGCGACGTCGGCCGCGGTGTCGACGTCGTACCAGCACGGCAGCAGCGCGTACGGGAGGTGCGCCCGATCGAGCCTGCGCATCGTGCGTGCGAGCACGCGATCGTCCCCCCAGCGCATGCGCGAGAAGATCGGCGGCACCGGGCCGCGGAGACCGACGAGATAGTATCCGCCGTCGAGACTCGGGCCGAGGACGACGGTGTACCGGCGAAGCATCCGGAACGCACGCGCGACGAAGGCGGCCGGAAGCGTCGGTGCGTCGCTGCCGATCAGGACGACCCGCCGTGCCGCGGCGAGGCCGAACCCGGCGAGGCGTCGCATGCGGACGCCGAGATCGCCGTCGCCCTGCGGCAGCAGCGTCGCGCGATGGCGAGCGCCGAGGCGGGCGAAGAAGCGGCTGTCGGTCGTCGGCGTGCACGCCAGCGCCATCCGGAACCGCGGAGCGAGCGCCGCGCACAGATCCTCGACGAACGCCGTGTAGAGCGCGGCGGCGTCGACGGGCGGCAGCGCCGGTGACAGCCGCGTCTTCACCCCACCGGGCTCGGGATGCCTGACGAGCATGATCAGCAGATCAGTTGAAGCCGACGTGGAGGCGCCGATGCATTCGTCTAGCCCGTCGCCCCGTCGTCGACAACCGTCGCGAGTTGACAGCGATGTCGTGGTACCGTACTGAACGGGGTTCCCTCAGAGGGCGTCGGAGCTTCCATGGACTACGCGATCATCCGTTCGGGCGGCAAGCAGTACCGGGTCGGTCCCGGCGACACCGTCCGCCTCGAAAAGCTCGAAGGCGAGCCGGGCGGCGACTGCGCTTCGCCGAAGTGCTGCTCGCGTCCGCGGGCGGCGCGGTGCGCGTGGGCCGCCGCTCCTCGACGGCGTGCGCGTGCTCGGCGAGATCGTCCGCCACGAGAAGGCGAGAAAGATCCTCGTCTTCAAGAAGAAGCGGCGCAAGAACTACCGCCGCCGGCAGGGCCACCGCCAGCAGCTGACCGTGGTGCGGGTGACCGGCTTCGACGGCATCACCGATACGGCCGCGCCGGCGTCGATGGAAACGGACCAGGACCATGGCGCATAAAAAAGGACAGGGCAGCACCCGCAACGGGCGCGACAGCCAAGGCCAACGGCGCGGCGTGAAGGTGTACGGCGGCCAGGTCGCGAAGGCCGGCAACATCCTGGTGCGCCAGGTCGGGACGCGCATCCATCCCGGCAAGAACGTCGGCTGCGGCCGCGACTTCACGCTGTTCGCCAAGATCGACGGCATCGTGCAGTACGAGCGCCTCGGCAAGGACCGCCGGCGCGTGAGCGTCTATCCGGCGAGCGCGGAGGGCTCCCCGCCGTCCGCGGCGGCCTCCTAACCCTTCCAGGCGTCTCCTCGGGCCGTCGGTTGTTGGCGCGCTCGCGCGTGCGATAGATTTCGAGCGCGCGATGAAGTTCGTCGATGAAGCGCGAGTATCGGTGAAGGCCGGCGACGGCGGCCGCGGCTGCCTGGCGTTCCTGCGCGAGAAGTACCGCCCGCACGGCGGCCCGAGCGGCGGCGACGGCGGGCGCGGCGGCGACGTCGTGCTTCGCGCCGATCCCGGTCTGACCACCCTGCTCGACTTCCATTTTCAGCGCTGTCTCGAGGCCGAGCGCGGCGAGCACGGGCGCGGCAAGGAGCAGCACGGCGCGCCGCGGCGCCGACCGCGCCGTGCGCGTGCCCGTCGGCACGCCGGATCGTCGACGCCGAGACGGGCGCGCTGCATCGCCGACCTCGATCGCGCCGGAGCGCGCGGTCGTCGTCGCGCGCGGCGGCCGCGGCGGCCGCGGCAACGCGCACGTTCGCGACCGTCGACCAACCAGGCGCCGCGCCGGACGCGAGCCCGGCGAGGAGGGCGAGGAGCGCGAGCTGCGCTCGAGCTGCACCTGCTCGCCGACGTCGGCCTGGTCGGCTTTCCCGAACGCCGGCAAGTCGACGCTCATCGCGGCGGTCTCGGCGGCGCGGCCGCGCGATCGCCGACTACCCGTTCACCACGCTCGTGCCGCACCTCGGCGTCGCGCGCGTCGACGACGACGCGCTTCGTGCTCGCCGACATCCCCGGGCTCATCGAGGGCGCGCATCGCGGGCACGGCCTCGGCGATCGCGCTTCCTGCGCCACGTCTCGCGCACCGCCGTGCTGCTCCACCTGATCGACGTCAGCCGACCGACGCGCGATCCGCTCGCCGACTTCGACGTCGATCAATCGCGAGCTCGCGCTGCTTCGACGCCGCGCTCGCCGCCAAGCCGCAGATCGTCGTCGGCAACCAAGCTCGACGCCGCCGAGCCCGGCGCGCCTCGACGCGGCCGCGCGCGGCGTTCGCAGCGCGCGGCCTCGAGCTGCTCGGCGATCTCCGCCGCGACCGGCGCCGGCGTGCCCGCGCTCGCTGGCGCGAGCTGGCGGCGCGCCGGTCGCGCGAGCGCGCGCCGAGCGCGCCGCGACCGGCTCGGCCGCGGTCGAGCGCGCCGCCGCAGACCTCGCCGCACTCGTGATGAGCTACCGCGACACAAGCGGCGCGTCCTGCGCGCGCACGCGGCGCGTCGTCGTCAAGATCGGCAGCAGCGTCCTCTCCGGCGACGACGGCGACCTCGACCGCGCGCGCATCGCCGCCCTGAGTCGGCGAGATCGCCGGCGCTGCACGGCGCACGGCCGCGAGGTGGTCGTGGTCAGCTCCGGCGCGGTCGCCGCCGGCATCGGCGCGCTCGGGCTCGCGCAGCGCCCGAAGACGATCCCGCACAAGCAGGCCGCGGCGGCCGTCGGCCAGATCGGCCTCATGGCGCTCTACGAGGCGGCTTCGCCGGCACGGGCATCACGGTCGCGCAGATCCTGCTCACGCACGACGACCTCGCCAACCGCCGGCGCTACCTCAACGCGCGGCACGCGTTCGAGGCGCTGCTCGAGTGGCGGCGTGGTGCCGATCGTCAACGAGAACGACACCGTCGTCGTCGAGGAGATCAAGCTCGGCGACAACGACAACCTCTCGGCGCTGGTCGCGACGCTGGTCGAGGCCGACCTGCTCGTGATCCTCAGCGACGTCGCCGGCCTCTACACCGCCGACCCGCGTCACGACGCCGACGCGACGCTGGTGCCGCTGGTCGACCGCCGTCACGCCCGAGATCGAGGCGTTGCGCCGGCGGCGGCGGCCCGCTCGGCACCGGCGGCATGGCGACCAAGCTCGCCGCCGCGAAGAAGGCCGCGGCGGCGGGCATCGCGACGTCATCGCCGACGGCCGCGCGCCGGCGTGCTGCCGCGGTCCTCGACGCGGAGCGCCGACGTCGGCACGCTCTTCCTCCCGGTGAGCGATCGCCTCGCGCGCCGCAAGCACTGGATCGCCTACACGCTCAAGCCCGGCGGCACGCTCGTCGTCGACGACGGCGCCCGCGGCGCGATCATCGCGCCAGGGCCGCAGCCTGCTGCCGTCCGGGCGTCCGCGAGGTCCGCGGCAGCTTCGGCGCCGGCGACTGCGTCCCCTGCCTCGACCTCGACGGCCGGGAGTTCGCCCGCGGCCTGGTGAACTACAGCGCCGCCGAGCTCGACAAGATCAAGGGCCTGCACTCGCGCGACATCGAGGCCGCGCTCGGCTACAAGGTCAGCGACGAGATCATCCACCGCGACGACCTCGTCGCTCGCTGCAGGAGCAGCCATCGACCCTCGAGGACGAAGCGCGTGATCGACGCTCTGTCGCGAGGCGCGCGCCGCGCGCGCCGCGCGCTCGCCACCGCGACGACGGCGGCGAAGAACGACGGCGCTGCGCGCCGGCGCCGCGGCGCTGCGCGCGCGCACCGAGCGACCTCCTGCGCGAGAACGCCGCGCGACGTCGACGCGCCGTCGACCGATGCGCGCCGGCCTTCGTCGATCGCCTGACGCTGACGCCGGCGCGCATCGACGCGATGGCCGCCGGCGTCGAGCAAGTCGCCGCGCTGCCCGACCCGGTCGGCGAGACGATCAGCCGCTGGACGCGGCCGAACGGCCTCGAGATCGCGCAGGTGCGGGTGCCGCTCGGCGTCGATCGGCATCATCTACGAGTCGCGGCCGAACGTCACCGCCGACGCCGCCGGCGCTCTGCCTCAAGTCGGGAAACGCGGTCGTCCTGCGCGGCGGCCGTGAGGCGTTGCGCACCAACTGCCTGATCGCCGACGTCCTGAGCGACGCCGCGACCAGCGCTGCCGCGCGGCGCGATCGCGCTCGTCCGCACCACCGACCGCGAGGCGGTCCGCGTCCTGCTCCGCCAGATCCGACTACATCGACGTCATCATCCCGCGCGGCGGCGAGGAGCTGATCCGCGCGATCACCGAGGGCTCGCGCATCCCGGTGATCCAGCACTTCAGCGGCGTCTGCCATCTCTACGTCGACCGCGCCGCCGACCTGCCGACTCGCGGAACGGATCTGCATGAACGCCAAGGCGCAGCGCCCCGGCGTCTGCAACGCGATCGAGAACCTGCTCGTCCATCGCGACGTCGCGGCGCGCTTCCTTCCCGCGATCGCCGGTCGCCTCGCCGCGGCCGGCGTCGAGATCCGCGGCGACGCCGAGACCCGCCGCCACCTCGCCGGGCGCGAAGCCCGCGACCGACGCCGATTGGGACACCGAGTACCTCGATCTGATTCTCGCCGTGAAGGTCGTCGACTCGATCGACGACGCGATCGGCGTTCATCCGCCGCCACGGCTCGGGTCTCGCCGACGCGATCGTCACCGCCGACGACGCGGCGGCGCGCCGCTTCACGTCCGAGGTCGACTCGGCCGCGGTGTTCGTCAACGCCTCGACGCGCTTCACCGACGGCTTCGAGTTCGGCTTCGGCGCCGAGATCGGCATCAGCACCAATCGCCTGCACGCGCGCGGTCCGATGGGACTGCGCGAGCTCACGACGTACAAGTACGTGGTGCGAGGCGACGGCCAGATCCGCGACGTGAGCGACCGATGGCGCGGATCGGCCTCTTCGGCGGCACCTTCAACCCGGTGCACCTCGCGCACCTGCGCGCCGCCGAGGAGGTGCGTGAGGCCTCGCGCTCGACCGCGTCGAGTTCGTGCTCTCGTCGGTGCCGCCGCACAAGCCGAGCGCCGGCCTCGAGAGCGTCGGCGCATCGCCGCACGCATGCTCGAGCTGGCGATCGCCGACAACCCGCGCGTTCGCGCGTGAACCGCAGCGAGGTCGAGCGGGAAGGACGCTCCTACTCGATCGACACGATCCGCGCCGCGCAGGCGCGCGAGCCGCACGCGGCGTTCACGTTCATCCTCGGCGCCGACGCCTTCGACGAGATCGCGAGCTGGAAGGAGTTCGCCGCCATCTTCGCGCTCTGCGACGTGTGCGTGATCTCGCGTCCCGGGGTCGTCGCGGAGCGACCGCCAATTGCGGTTGAAAATGCCTTCTGTTACGATCCCGGCACTCGGATGTACGTGCACCGCTCCGAACACTCCCTCCGCTTCATCTCGATCACCGCGCTCATGATCTCGGCCTCGGACATGCGACGGCGCCGCGCCGCGGGGCTGTCGGTGCGCTACCTGGTGCCCGACGCCGTGCGACGTCTACATGCGCGAGCACCGGCTGTACGCCACGGAGGCCGCCGCCCGTTGAGCTCGCCTGATGCCCTCCAGACCGCGCTGCTCTGCAGCCGCGCCGCGCTGGAGAAGAAGGCCATCGATCTGGTGGTCCTGGACGTCGGGGAGCTCACGTCGATCGGCGACTACCTGGTGATCTGCAGCGGTCGCTCCGACCGGCAAGTCCAGAGCATCGCGCGCGCGATCGAGGAGACGCTGGAGGCGAGCGGCATCCGGCCGGTGTCGATCGAGGGCGCGCGCCGCGGGCAGTGGATCCTCATGGACTACGGCGACGTGATCGTGCACGTCTTCTACAAACCGGTGCGCGAGTTCTACGATCTCGAGCGGCTGTGGGATCACGCGGCGCGGGTGCAGCTTCCCGAGCCGCTCCGAACCCAGGCGTTGGGGTACCGCACGGGGACTGCGGGCCTCTGAACGGGCGAGCGAAGCACGTGCTCCGGCTCACTCTCATTCTCGCCACGATCGCCGCGACGCTCGTCGGGCTCGGCTATCTGCTTCATCTGAATCCCGATCCGGTGACGCTGCGCCTGTCGCCGGCGCGGTCATGGCAGGCGCCGCTGCCGATCGTCCTGCTCGCGTCGCTCGTGCTCGGCGCGGCCATGACGTTCGCCGTCTCGCTCGTCCGCGCCGGGCGGAGCGCGCTGATCGGCTGGCGCGCGCAGCGCACGACGCGTCGCGGGCGGCGGCAGCAACTGCGGAAGGATCAGGGGCTCGGCTTCGCGTGGCTCGGCGAGCTCGACAAGTCCCGCGCGCTCCTCGCGAAGGCGCTGCGCGATGCGCCCGACGACCTCGCCGCGTTTCTGCTCTTCGCCCGCACGTACCTCGACCAAGGCGACTACCGGCGGGCGCGGAGCATTCTCGAGGAAGGCATCGATCGCCGCGGGCCGGATCCCAAGCTGCTGCTGTTTCTCGGCGAGGCGCGGCTCGGCGCGGGCGATCTGCCGGGCGCGATCGACACGCTCGAGCGCGCACGCCGCGCCGATGCGACGAGCCCGCGGATCGCGGCCGCGCTGCGCGACGCGTACGTCGCCGCCGGACGCTGGCAGGAGGGGGCAACCCTCCAGGAGAGTCAGCTCGCCGGGCTGCGCGACCCTCAGGCGCGCGCCGAGGCCGAGCGCCGCCTGATCGGCATGCGGTACCAGAGCGCGCTTGCGACGCCCGACCCGAATGCGCGCGCGACGGCGCTCCGCGCCCTGCTCCGCTCGGCGCCCGATTTCGAGCCTGCCGCGGTCAGCCTCGGCGACGCGCTCGTCGAGATCGGGCAGACGCGCCAGGCCGAGCGGCTGTGGAGACGCATCCTGGCCCGCGGCACGCGCTCGGGAGTCTTCGAGCGACTCGAGCGCTTGATGCGCGGCGGGCCGAACGCCGTCCGACTCGAGAGCTTCACGCGCCGGCTGGTGCGCCGCCATCCCGCCGACGGCACCGCGCGCCTGTTTCGCGCGCGCCAGCTGATCCGCGACGGCAAGCTCGACGAGGCCGCGGTGGAGCTCGCGCAGGTGCCGCCGCCGTGGAACGGGCTGCCGGGCTACCACGCGCTGCTCGCCGAGCTGCACGTGCGCCGCACGGCGTTCGACGACGCGGTCACGGCGTATCGGCAGGCGCTCGCCGCGGGCGCGGTTCCGACGTTTCGCTGCGAGCGCTGCGGCGCGGAGGCCGACGAGTGGCGCGGGTACTGCGCCGCCTGCAAGAGCTGGAACTGCTATCGCTCGAGCTTCGACGTCACGACTTCCGACGGGTCGAACGGATCGTCGCCGTCGACCGCGACCGCGCCGCCCGCGCCGGCTCCTCCCGGTCCGGCGTGAGGTGATCCGCCGGCGCCGCGCCTCGGCGCGGCGCACGGGGCTCCCGTGCGGCACCCGGCCTCGCGTCGTCGAACAGGTAGCGGTGCATGTGCACGAGGCCGGCGACGTCGTGCAGGTCCGACTCGAAGTTCGGCACCGTGACGATCGGCGTTCGACGCGGGAGCTGGGCTCGGAACTGCTCCATGCGGAGCGCCTCGCCGCGCGCGAGCAGCTGGTACTCGACGAAGTTGCTCGCCATCCAGGCGGCCGCTGCGCCGCCGATCCCGGCGGCGTCGAGCGCCTGCTCGATGATCGCCCGATCGGCGCGCGCGACCGTGCCGCCGGGAAACGTCGCGGGGTCGGCGGGAAACTCCTCCTGGACGCGATTGAAGACCACCGCCTCGAGCGGCATCTTGAGGGCGCGAATCCGATTGGAGAAGAACTCCGCCTCGTTCAGAACCGGCTCCTCGGGGCCCGTCACCAGCAGAAACGCCGTGCTCTTCGCCCGCAGGATGTCGTGGATCGTATCGGTGCGCGCCGAGAACGCGTCGAACATCCCGCTCATCGCCGAGAAGAAATCCGAGATCTCGGAGAGCGCCGCGATGCCGGTCGCCTCCTCGACCTTGCGGAAGAGAAACCCGGCGGTGCGGTTCAGGGCCTTCGCCGCCCGCCACCCTTGCGACAGCGACGGCATCAAAAACCAGCGCACCATCCGCCGATCGAGGAAATCGCGCATCCGCTCCGGTGCCTCGAAGAAGTCGAGGGCGTGCTTGGTCGGCGGGGTGTCGAGGACGATCAAGTCGTAGCGCCCGCTCTCCTCGAGGACGCAGAGCTGCTCGATCGCCATGTACTCGTACGATCCGGCGAAGCTCTGCGACAGGTTCAGGTAGAAGCGGTTGCGGAGAATGCGCTCGCGAACGTCGTCGGAGGGCGCATGACGGGCGATCAGCCGATCCCACGCGCCTTTCTGGTCGAGCATCATCGCCGCCAGGGTGCCGCGCACGTCGAGGCCGTGCGGCGAGAGATCGACCTGGTGCGGCTCGTCGCCGAGCGTCGCGAGGCCGAGCGAGTTGGCCAGGCGCCGTGCCGGGTCGATCGTGAGCACGACGGCGCGCCGCCCCTGCAGAGCGCCCCAGAGCGCGATCGACGCCGCGGTGGTGGTCTTCCCGACGCCGCCGCTGCCGACGCAGATCACCACGCGGTGGTCGCGGACGACGGTGTTCAGCACGTCAATGTGCTCCGCGGGCGCCGAGCTGCCGGTCGGCGTGCGTGAGAAGCGTGCGGACCTCGGGCAAGCCGAACTCCTCCGCGAAGAGGAACGGCAGCTCGACGTGCGGAATGCGCACCACCTCGCGCAGCGTCTCGAGATGGCGTCGATTGATCGCCGCCCACCCCGCCTCCTCGCGCGCGCACCGCAGGACGTCGTCGACCAGCGGCGGCGAGCCGTCCCGCGGACGCGGGATCTCGTCCGGTCCCAGCGGCGCGGCGTGCACCCGGTTCACGAACAGCGCGCCGAGCGGCATGCGGAGCGTGTCTCGTAGCTGGTGATAGGTCTCGATCGTCTCGTTGACCGGCATCTCCTCGGCGGTCGTCACCGGACAGACCGCGGTCCGCTCGGCGTCGAGCAGGAGCGCCATCACCTTGCTCGCCTCGGTGCGGACGACGCCGGCACCGAAGGCGTCGTAGGCGGCGCGCGGCATCCGGAGGTATTGCAGGCTGTGCCCGGTCGCGGGCGCGTCGACGACGATCGCGTCCCACTTCCGGCCGCCGCCGGACTCGAGCTGCTCCTCGTACCAGATCTTCCCGACCGTCATCAGCTCCTTCAACCCCGGCGCCGCCGCGACGAAGTGATGGTAGAGCTTGCTCCCCACGACCGCCCGCTGCACGCGTTTCACCGGCAGCACGAGGCCGAGGTACTCGCTGAGCGCTGCCTCGCCGTCGATCGTGAGAAAGCACAGACCGGGGAACACCTCGGTCGGCGCCTCGGTGCCGCCCGCGACGCCGAGCACCTCGCCGAGCCGGCGACCCGGTTCCATCTGCGCGAGCAGGACGCGCTTGCGGCGCTCCGCGAGCCCGATCGCGAGCAGCGCCGCGACCGTGCTCTTCCCCACCCCCCCCTTGCCGACGACGAACAGGACGCGGCGGTCGTAGAGCGACGCGCCGCCGCCTCGAGCCGCCCCGGCGCGATCCGCGGATCGTGGCATCCCGCCGACGTTAAGCGATGCCCGTCACGGCGGCAAACCTCCACGACGGCGCGCAACGTCCGCCGAGATTTTCCTTGCGCTCGTCGCCCGAGCCGTGGCACTGAGGCGCCGCTATCGAGCCTTGACGAGGAGAACCTGGCGCCGTCCGACACTGCAAGAGGACCGTCGATGACGAACCGGATCACGCTCCCGATCGCTTCGGCGCTGCTCGTCACGCGGTCCGCGCCGCCGGTCGCCGCTATCGCCGAGGTCGCCCGATGCCCAAACGAGATCGGTGCCGACGCCCGCGCAAGACGACGGCGATCCGTGATCGATCGGCGACCCCGTAGCCGCGGGGTGGCTCGCCCGGGCTCGAGCGCCGTCGTCCGACGGCGAGAGCGCGCGCCGCGCCGAGAGCGCGTCGCGCCGCCGCGTCGAGCATGACCGCCGCGCCCATCAGCGCGACGACGGCCCTCGTCACGGGCGCGGGAAGCGGCATCGGCCGCTGCTTCGCCGAGACGCTCGCGGGTGCCGGCCGGCAGCTCCTCCTGGTGGACGTCGACGAGCTCGGCCTCGAAGAGACGGTGCGCCGGGTCGGCGGCAGCAGTCGCTGCCGCAGCGCCGTCGCGAGCGTCGCCGACCGAGGCGAGATCGAGCGCGCCCTCGCGAGCCATCTCGCCCCGGAGGCGGGCATCGATCTCCTGATCAACTGCGCGGCGATTCTCGGCCCGGGAACGTGGGCGCGGCAGCCGGCGGAGGAGTTCGAGCGCGTCGTCGACGTCGACTTCCTCGGCACCGCGAACGCGATCCGCGCGAGCCTGCCGTGGCTGCGGCGCGCGCGCGGCCAAATCGTGATCCTCGCCTCGACCGCCGCCGTTCACGGCTGGCCGGGGCTGAGCGCGTACTCGGCGGCGAAGTTCGCGATCGTCGGCTACGCGGAGGGGATCCGCCCCGAGCTCGCGGGCGACGGCATCGGGGTGACGGTCGTCTTCCCGCTCCTCATCGACACGCCGCTCCTGACGCGACCCGGAACGCCGCTCATCCTGCAACGCGGCCGGCGCATCGCGCCCGAGCGCGTCGTACGGAAGACGCTGCGCGCGGCGGAGCGCCGCCGGCGGCGGGTCTTCGTGCCCGAGACCGTCCGCGTGGTCGCGGCGCTGCAAGGGCTCGCACCATCGCTCCTCGATTGGTACGGCGCGCGCTTCGGCATGCCGCGCCGGCGCGCCGGCGGCGATCAACCGTAGCGCGAGCCTGCCGGTCTCCGCGCGTCAGCCGCGGCTCGGCCGCGGGGCACGCCTCAGCGGCCCTTCCACTCCGGCTTGCGCTTCTGCGCGAACGCGACGACGCCTTCCATCATGTCCTCGGACGCGAAGAGCTGGCCGATCGCCGGATACGACTTCCGCATCGCCTCCGCGATCGGCAGCCCGAGGCCGTCCATCGCCGCCTGCTTGGTCGCGCGCACCGACGTCGGCGAGCACTCGAGGATCGCCGCCGCCCAGCGTTCGGCGGCGCCGACGAGATCCGCAGCCGGCACGACCTCGTTCACCAGCCCGAGCGCGTGCGCCTCGGCGGCGGTGATCTGCTTCCCGGTCAGCATCAGTCCCATGGCGAGCTTGAGCGGGATCTGACGCGGCAGCCGATGCACGCCGCCCGCGAGTGCCGCCAGGCCGACGCGCGGCTCCGGCAGGCCGAAGCGCGCGTGCTCGGCGGCGACGATGATGTCGCACGCGAGCGCGAGCTCGAAGCCGCCGCCGAGCGCGAAGCCGTTCACCGCGGCGATCGTCGGCTTGGTCAGATCGAACCGCTCGGTGATGCCGCCGAAGGCGCCGTTGCCGAGCTTCATGCCCTTCACGCCGTGCTCGGCGGTGTACTTGAGATCGTTGCCGGCCGAGAAGGCCTTCTCGCCGGCGCCGGTGAGGATCGCGACCCACGACTCCGGATCGGCCGCGAAGTCGTCCCACGCCGCGGAGAGCTCGAGGTTCGCCGGCGGGTGCAGCGCGTTCATCACCTCCGGGCGGTCGATCGTGACGTACGCGACGCGGCCCTTCTTCTCGTAGCGGATGAACTCGTAGCCCATGCTCGACTCCTTTGCGCGCGTAACCCCCCGTGCTTAGCCGACGCCGCATGCCCTCACAAGTCGACGAGCGCGGCGGGCGCTGATGCACTGCGAGCCGCATCGTCGCCGCGCCGCGCGCGTGCCCGCCGGAACGAGAGCGCGAGAGCCGCCGGACGCGCCGGCGTCGGCGGCGCGCGATCGACGCCGCCGGAGGCTTGCGTCGCCGCTGGGACGCGCCCACACTCCGGCGCCGGAGGCGTGATGGCGAACGACCGCGGCAGACCCGAGACGGTGGATGCCTGCGCAATCCCCGCGCTCGGCAGCGGCGGTCGGGGTCGCGAGTACCCGGAGCTCCGCGCGCAGACCCGCGACGCGATCCTCGCCCGGTTCAACGACGAGAACCCGTCGTTTCCGGGGCTCCTCGGCTATCGCGCCGTCGAGGTCCGCGAGGGCTACGCGCGCTTCGAGGTCGAGAACCGACAGCAGCTCGGCAACATCGCCGGCATCATGCACGGCGGCGCGAGCTTCGGTCTCGCCGACACCGCCGTCGCGGCCGCGCTCGTCGCGATCTACGGTCCGGGCCACGCCCTCCTCACGGTCGAGATGAAGATCAACTATCTCGAGCCGATCCTGCCCGGCCTCGTCACCGCCGATGCATACGTGCTGCGGTCGAGCCGCCGCAGCGCCTACGCGGAGGTGGACATCTGGGCCGGCGGCAAGCTCGCGGCGCGCGCGACGACCACCTACATGATCAAGCCGCTCGCCGCCTCGGGCGCCGGCGGGTGACTGCGCTCGCGGCTCAGGCAGGCCGAGAGCATCGCCGCCTCGCCGCCGGTGACGGCGCTCGCCGCGTCACGCGCTCCCGCGGGCGACGACGGTCGAGACCTCGAGCGCGCGCCGCTGAGTGCAGACCCGGCACGAGCTCGACGAGCTCGGGGCGCATCGTGCCGCGCGCGACCGACAGGCGTGCGACCGTCACCGGCAGCGTGAAGCGCCGCCGCCCGGCGCTGCCGGGATTCAAGTAGAGCACACCGTCGCGCCACGCGATCAGCGGTCGATGCGAGTGACCGGAGATCACCGCGCCGTAGCCGGCACGCGCCGGATCGTCGCGGAGATCGTGCACGTCGTGCAGGACGTGGATGCGCGATCCGCACACCTCGACCGTTTGCGCGAGTGGGATACGCCGCGCCCATCGCTCGCGGTCGTTGTTGCCGCGCACCGCGACCACCGGGGCGAGGGTCGCGAGCGCCGCGAGCACGTCGGCGCTGCCGATGTCGCCGGCGTGGACGATCAGCTGCACGCCGCGGAGCGCGGTGATCGCCTCCGGTCTCAGGAGACCGTGCGTGTCCGAGATCACGCCGACCGAGCAGCGCACGCCGCGACGCGCTCGCGGCGCGCGCTTCGTCGCCGTGCCCGCCGCGACGGCGCGCGACCGTTTCCGCTCGGCCGGCGCGCGCGCTTCGCCTTTCCGTCCGTTCCGGCGCGTCGCCCGCGTCATCGTGGCGGCCTCAGCTCGCGAGCCACTCGACGGGTTTTCCGTGCGGCCCCGCCAACGCGACGAGCCGTTCTTCACCGCCCGGCCAGAGCGTCAGCCGAACCTCGAACGGCAGCTGCCTCGCCGGCGGCTCGAGACGAAGCCAGGCGAGCGGCGCGCCGGTCGCACGCGACCCGCGCTCGACGTCGCCCGCAGCCTCTCACGCTCGGCACGCGTCAGGTACTGGAGCACGATCGAGTGGAACACGACTGTCGCGGCGCCCGTGGTCGGCGATGCCAGCGCCGCGGCCAGCCAGTCGCCGAGATCGGCGCGTTCGACGGTGAGCGGAAATCGCCTCGCGACCGCGAACGCGGCGCGCAGCAACGCCATGCGCTCGGTCTGATCCGGCCAGAGGTACGACTCGAGCGTCAGCCGGTCCTCGAGCCGGGTCGGATCGAGCGGGGCGCGATCGCAGCCGCGGCGCGAGACGATCGTCACCGTCACGTCGAGACGCGGCTCGGGACCGACGAACACGTCGCGCATGCGGACCGGCGACGCCGGATCGCCGAAGGCCGATCCGCCCGCCTCGTATCGAAAGCCGTCCCAGCGCAGGTTCAATCCCGCGCTGGCGCCGATCTCGAGAAGCGCGAGCGGCAGCGCGGTCTCGCGTGCGATCGTCAGGAAGCCGCCGATGAGCGCGGCGCACCGTCCCACCTCGTTCGTTTGCACCGGAGCGTCGACGAGCGATCGCACCCGCGCCGTGTGATGCGCGACCACCTCGCGGAACGCCTCCCAGGCGCCGTCGCGTGCCGCATCGCCGCCCGCGGACGGATAGAACGCCGCCAGGCGCGGCGCGCAACCCTCGAGAACCAGCCGATGCACGGCGCCCATCAGGCGGAGCGCGAGCGCCGACCCCGCGCGGTCGTGCTCGTGGCCGGCGAGCACCTCGTACACCGGGCCGCCGGACTCGAGGTCGTCGGCGCCGGCGCGCAGCAGCGTCGCGTAGAGCGGCGAGCCCAGGACCTCGCACCAGCCGGCCTGCTCGCGAAGGAGCGCCGGCATCGCCGGCGGCGTCGGGCGCTCTCGCTCCGTCACGGCGCCGCGGACGTGCCCGTCAGTCGCCGCGGCGAAAGGCGAGACACGCGTTCGCGCCGCCGAAGCCGAACGAGTTCGAGAGCGCGATGCGCGGCGACGCGGGACGGGCGACGTTCGGGACGTAGTCGAGGTCGCACGCGGGATCGGGCTCCTCGTAGTTGATCGTCGGCGGCAGCACGCCGCGCGCGAGCGCGAGGATCGTGTAGGCGGCCTCGATGCCGCCCGCGCCGCCGAGCGCGTGGCCGGTCATCGACTTCGTCGAGCTCACCGCGAGATGGTCGGGGTGCTCGCCGAAGACCTGCTTGATGGCCTCGGTCTCGCTCACGTCGTTGTACTGCGTCGAGGTGCCGTGGGCGTTGATGTAGTCGACGTCGGCGGCCGCGATCGCCGGCATCCGCGAGCGTCTGCCGCATGCAACGCACGGCGCCCTCCCCGCCGGGCGACGGCGCCGTGATGTGGAACGCATCGGCGGTCGCGCCGTAGCCGATGATCTCGGCGAGGATCTCGGCGCCGCGCGCACTGCGCGTGCTCGAGGGTCTCGAGCACGAGCACGCCGGCGCCCTCGCCGACGACGAAGCCGTCGCGGCCGCGATCGAACGGCCGGCTGGCACGCTCGGGGGCGTCGTTGCGCGTCGAGAGCGCTCGCATCGCGTGAAAGCCGCCGATGCACAGGCCGCAGATCGGGGCCTCGGTGCCGCCGGCGATCATCGCGTCCTGGTAGCCGTCGCGGACGTGGCGGAACGCCTCGCCGATCGCGGTCGCACCCGAGGCGCAGGCGCTCGTCGAGGTGAAGTTGACGCCCTTCGCGCCGAAGCGGATCGCGATCTGTCCCGGCGCGAGGTTGGCGATCACCTTGGAGACGAAGAACGGCGAGACCCGCCGCAAGCGGTTCACGAGGTAGTCGGCGTGGGTCTCCTCGATCGTCGAGCATGCCGCCCATCCCGACGCCGACATGACGCCGACGCGCTCGGCGATCTTCCGGCGCGATGCGCAGCCGCGCCGTGTCCACCGCCATCTGCGCGGCGGCGACGGCGTACTGGATGAACGGATCCATCTTCTTCATCTCGCGGCGCTCGATGAAGTCCGCCGGCGTGAAGTCGCGCACCTCGCCCGCGATGCGGACCGGGAAATCGCGCGGTGTCGAAGCGCGTGATCGGGCCGATGCCCGAGCGGCCGGCGATCAACGCCTGCCAGTTCACGTCGACGCCGGTGCCGAGCGGCGTCACCAGGCCGAGGCCGGTGACGACGACACGCCGCCGCTCGCGCATGTGAGGGGACGTCGACACGAGCGGCGGATGCTAGGAACGGGCTGGCGACGAGTCAAGGCGATTGCAGCGGAGCGTTCGGTTGCCGTAGAGGAAAGGCCGCAGCCAGTACCGATCGTCCGCCGATCGTCGGAGCACGCGACGAACGATCGCGCGCGTGACAGGATCGCGACCCGGCGATGCCGCCGAATGCCGCGCGGGAACGTGACCGACCTTGCCGTGAGATCGCCGGTTGCCGGATCGTGCTCACGCTCGGCGACGTCACCGACGGCGCGCGTCGACGCGATCGTGAACGCCGCCAACTCGAGCTTGCTCGGCGGCGGCGGCGTCGACGGCGCCATTCATCGCAAAGGCGGCCCGGAGATCCTCGCCGCGTGCCGCGCGCTGCGCGCGACCGCATGGCCCGACGGCCTACCGACCGGCCGAGCCGTGATCACGACCGGCCGGCCGCCTGCCGGCGCGCTTCGTCATCCACACCGTCGGTCCGGTCTACAGTCGGCAATCCCGAGGTGCCCGCGCTGCTCGCCGCGTGCCACACCAACAGCCTCGCGCTCGCCCGCGAGCACGGCCTCGAGTCGATCGCATTCCCCGCGATCTCGACCGGCGTCTACCGCTACCCGCTCGGCGAAGCCGCGCCGATCGCGCTCGGCGCGGCGCGCGAGCACCTCGAGCGCTTCCCCGGCGCGCACCGCGAGGTGCGCTTCGTGCTCTTCGACCCGGCGGCGTTCGCGGCATTCACCTCGGCGCTCGACGCGCTCGCCTGATCGCGCTCCGCGGCCGGGACGACGCGGACGCGTCGCGGGGCGACGCATCGCGGCCGCGGCGATGAGCGCGTGCTTGCGACGGCGGCTCAACGCGCCGCCGCGGCGCACGCGCCTTCCCAGAGAGCGGCCGTCAGCACGGCCGCAGCGCCGACCTGATCCGCGAGCCGGGCGCCGATCTCACGATCGAGGCGCCGATAGTAGAGCGGCGAGCCGACGCGGGTGCCGCGGCGCGCGACGCGGTCGGCTGCGAGCACGTCCGGCACGGCCGTGTAGGAGGTCTCGAGCGCGGCGAAGAGCGCGCCTTCACTGCCGTCCGGCGGGATCGGGCGCCGCTTCGGGACCGCCCGCGCCGCGCGGCACGTACGTCGGCGAGCCGGTCGTCGACGAGCCGCGCCTCGATCCGGCGATGCAGCCCGCGCTGTCCGGTCAGCTGGCCGTCGTGGTTCTCGGTCGCATGGAGCGGCATCGTCGCGTCGGCGGCGTAGTGCGCGAGGTAGCCCGCGGTCCGGCGTGCCGCAGCCGACGTCGTGGCGGCGAGCTCGTCCGCGAGCCGGCGCGCGAGCTCGCCGCCCGCCCACGGCAACGTGCCGTTCTCGTCGATGGTCGCGCGCCCGAACGTGCGGACCGCGTCGCGTAGCGCCGCGGCAGCGCCCGAAACGGCGGCGCGCCGTAGTGATCGAGGTCGAGAAAATGCCGCACCGCCTCGCGACGGCCGTGGCGCTGCCTTGAGCACCGTGTCGGGCTCGACCGCGTAGTCGGCGAGCGCCGCGCTCGCGTGCGAGCAGCGCGCCGCAGCGCTCGCCAGCGAGCTCGGCGGCACGACGCGCGACCCAGCGATGCGCGGCGAGCCCCCACGCGCCGGCGGATGCGGGGCTCGCGAGCAGCAGCGCGCAGAAGACGACACCCGCCGCACGCCGCTCGAGGCGTCGCTCCCGCGTCACCGCGTGCGTCCCGACGCGCCCGATGCCGTGCGCCCACAGCACCAGATACAACGCCATGACGGCCGCCGCACCGAGAACGAGCGCCCAGTCAGCGAGGCCGAAGGCGGCCGGGGCAGCTCCGTACGCCGGCGTCCGGAGCTGAAGCCCGCGCACCTCGAGCGCGAACGCCATCTGATCGGCGCGGCGGAGGCCGCCGATGAAAACCGGCACGATCACCGGCACGTAGCGCGCGATCCGCGTCCGCAGGCCGCCGCTCGTGAGGTCGAGACCGCGGCAGCGCTGCGCATCGACGACGGTGAGCGCGGCGTCGAGGAAGACCGGCACCAGCCGGCACGCGAGCGTCAGCACGAAACCGGCCCGATACGGCACGCCGAGGCTCGTCAGGGCGAACGCGAACTCCTCGACGGTCGTCGTCGCCAGGAAGACGAGTCCCGTCAGCAGAAAGGTCTCGAGCTTGACCGCCATGCCGAAACCGAACCGCCACGCCTCGCCGCGGCTGGCGACGCCGCCCGCCTGCGCCGGGTAGAAGACCGCCCAGATCAGGGTCGTGAAGACGAAGATCGGGACGATCAACCAGCGCAGCCGCCGGACCGTCTCGAGGGCGCCGGCGCTGGTGATCGCCCCGATCACCAGCACCAGAATGGGCGCGTTCACCAGCGGATCGTCGGCGAGGAAGACCGCGACGAAGAGCATCGCCATCGCGACGACCTTCGCGACCGGGTGCCGGCGGTGGAGCGCGGTCTGCCGCTCGACATAGAGGGAGAGCGCCACGGCGGGTCAGTCCGCGGCACCGAGCGCCCGCGCGAGGCCGTCGACGTCGCGCGCGCGAACGCCGAGAGCCTGCGCGACCCGCGTTGCCGGCGGCGCCTCGAACGACGCCGATCGCAGCAAGCGCTCGTCCATCAGCAGATCGTCGAGCGGACCGTCGAAGACGAGCCGGCCGGCGGCCATCAGGAGCGCGCGCTCGGCGTACTCGGCGACCACCCACGGGCTGTGCGTGATGATGATCACGGTCGCGCCGCCGGCGCGCAGCTCCGCCAGGAGATCGAGCATGCGCCGCTGCTGCGGGTAGTCGAGACCGGTCGTCGGCTCGTCCAAGATGACGATGCGCGGCTCCATCGCGAGCACCGTCGCGACCGCGAGACGCTGGCGCTCGCCTTTGCTCAAGAGGAAGGGGTCACGGTCGCACACGGCGCCGAGGCCGACCGCGTGGATCGCCGCCGCGACTCGCCGGGCGACGTCGTCGGCGGGCAGTCCGAAGTTGCGTGGCCCGAACGCGACCTCCTCCTCGACGGTCGCCGCGAAGAGCTGATGGTCGGGATTCTGGAAGACGTAGCCCACCTCGCGGGCGACGTGCTCGAGCGGCAGCGTGCGGACGTCGGCGCCGCGCAGGCGCACGGTGCCGCGCCGCGCCCGAAGCAGGCCGTTCATGTGCTTGGCAAGCGTGGTCTTTCCCGAGCCGTTCTGTCCGATCAGGGCGATCAGCTCGCCGGCGCCGATCGCGACGCTGACGTCGTCGACAGCGGGCGCATCGCCGTCGTAGGCGAACGAGACGTGGTCGATCTGCATCACGGCGGGTCCCGCCGGCGCGGATGCGCGCGGCTTCCGGCCCGACGCGACCCGGTCGCGCCGAATCGGGCGCCGCCGGAGCTCGGCGATCGCCGCGTCGACGTCGAGCGGGAGCTCGATCCCCAGGCGCTTCGCGAGCGCCGCCAGGTCGTACGGGCGCACGCCGCAGGCGAGGAAGAGATCGACGTCCGGCACGAGCCTAGCTGGCGGGCCGCTCGCCGCGACCATCCCGTCGCGCATCAGATAGAGGCGATCGGCGCCGAGCAGCGGATCGATCTCGTGCTCGACGGCGACCAAGCCGATCGCGTCGCGGCGCAGACGCTCGAGCGCGCCGTAGAGCTCGCGGCGACCGAGCGGATCGAGATCGGTCGCCGGCTCGTCGAACAGGATCACCTCCGGCTGCATCGCCAGAATGCTCGCGATCGCGAGGCGCTGCTTCTGACCGCCCGAGAGCGTCGACGGGTCGCGGTCAGCGAGGTCCGCGAGGCCGAGCGTCTCCAGCATGCGCTCGACCCGCCGGTGGATCTCCTGCGGCTCGACGCCGAGCTGGCCCGGTCCGAAGGCGATCTCGAGACGCACGTTGGTCGAGAAGAGCTGCGCCTCGAAATCCTGGAAGACCATCGCGATGCGGCCGCCGAGGTCACGGACGTCGCGGCCGAGGACGTGGAGGTCTCCGAGCGTGATCGTGCCTTCGCAGTGCGCCGGCGAGAGCGACGGCACCAACGCGTTAATGCAGCGGAGAAGCGTCGACTTGCCCGCGCCGCTCGCGCCCATCACCGCGACGAGCTCGCCCGGCGCGGCGCTGAGGGAGACGCCGGCGAGCGCCTGCGCCGGCGGATCGTCGAAGCGGCAGCGCACGTCGCGCACGGCGAGCGCCGCCGACGCCGGCGTCACAAGAGCGTGAGACCGATCGCGCCTGCGACGAGACCGGGGAGCACGGTGACGACGAAGCCGAGGCGCGGCGAGCCGTCGAGCAGCGGCGGCATCCAGCCCATCGAGACGAGATTCCCGAGCGCGAACGCCGCAACGGTACCGCCGATCGCGAGGACCACGCCCGCCGTTCGGCGGAACGCCGGAACGCGACGCGGCGGCGCGAGCACGTCGGTGTAGAGAAGACGCGCCTTCCGAACGCGCGGGTAGAGAACCGCGAGGAGCAGCGGCGCCAGCACCGCGCTGGTGACGAAGTTGTTCACGACCACGACGTTCGCGAGCACCGCGAACGGCACGAAGCCGAGCACTTGCAGACCGAAACCCACCGTCGCCGCGCAGAGCGCGCTCGCGACCGCGATGACCGCGAGGAGCAGCGCCCACCGCGCCGCCGTCGTGGGAATCGGCTCACCCGCCCCGCAGGCGCGCCACAGCCGGTAGGGCGCGAGCGCATAGAAGAAGTTGGCGATGAACCCGAAGAGATCTCCGGGACCGAGGCCGCCGAAGAAGTCGCCGATGAGATTGCCGAATGCCGCGCCCCATGCCGCGGCGGGTCCGAAGAGAAACGAGCACACGACCGGGAGCGCGTTCGCCGGACGAAAATGCGTGAGCCCCGGGACCAGCGGGATCACCATGAACGGGATCAGCACCGCGGCGTAGAACGACGCGCAGGTCGCGGTCAGCACGACCATGCGGGTGTTGCGCCACATGTCGAGCAGCTCGTGCATCGCGGCTATGCTAAGAACGCGCGTGTTCCGCGCGTCAAGCCTGTGATCAAGAGAGCTGCCTTTCTTCGCCTGGAGTGGGGGCTGTCGCTCGGGCTGATCGTGGTCGCCGCATGCTGGGCGCACGTCCGCGGCATCGCCCTCGCGGCGTTGCTGCAACCGACGGCGCGCACGCTGCTGGGCGGCGCGGCGGTCGGCGCGCTCCTCTGGCTCTCGATCCCGATCCTGCGCCGGCTCCCGGAGATGGCGCCGGTGTGGGAGACGGTACTGGTTCCCTTCAGCCGCTCGCTCACGCTCGCGGACGTCCTCGTGGTCGCAGCGCTGTCGGGAATCTCGGAAGAGATCTTCTTCCGAGGGGTGTTGCTGCCGGAGATCGGCGTCGTCGGATCGAGCGCGCTCTTCGGACTCCTCCACGCGGTCAATCGCGTGTACGCGGTCTGGGCGGCGTTGATCGGCGCCGCGTTCGCGCTGCTCACGACACACGGCGCGACGCTGGTGACGCCGATCGCCGCCCACGCCGTCTACAATGCCGGCGCGCTCCTGATCCTGCGGCGGTCGTAACCCCTGCGAAACGGAGACGTCACCGAGCGGAGACGCCATCGGCGCGCAGACCGACCGTCGCGGGCTTTCGATGACCTCGAAATCGTGCACCCGAGCAACGATGAGCGTCGCCTCTCCGGCTACCGGACGATCGGCTGCACGAAGGTCGCAGAAACGCAATGAGCGACCGAGCACCCTTGCAGATTCAGCCGTCGATCCGCGACGCCGTCGACCAGCGGGGATGTTCGCGTAACCTACTGAAACGTTTCGGCTGACTCGCTCGGGCCGCCGGCGCTCCGGTTGCTGGCGTCGCGCATCCCCGCCGCTCACGGCGTTCGGCATGGCATCTGCTTGGGCGTCGGGCGATCACCCTACACGACCTGGACCGCCGCCGATGCTTCCGAGATCCCGGCGCTTGCACGCGCCGTCTCCCGAGACGACGCTCGCCGCGCTTTCGCAATCGCCGACGATGCCCTGCTCGTCTACGACGAATGTTCAGAAACTCAGTTGCGTATCTTTTAGGAGATGTTGTATCGAAACGGCTCGCTCTGACGAGGTTGCGGTGCCGTGAGGGATGGAGGTTGTGGTGGTGAGAGCGGGTCCGTCGGAAGCACTCCCCCCGATTTTTCGAACGTCGCAGCGTCACCGCGCCAACACGCGCACGACGGCGTGACGGCCCGCCGCCGCCCGGCTGGCAGGCCCGTCGCGTCGCAGCGATGCGATCGTCGCAAGGATGCGATTGGATGATTGAACGACCCTCACGTCGGCCGCTGTGGCCGGTTCCCGTCCTTCTCCTCTTCTGTTTCGCCGCCGCGACGGCCGAAGCGCGACCACCCGCGCCGACGAACGTCACCGCGCCCGCAACCTCCGGCAGCACGATCGTGATCGCCTGGACCGAGGACGACGCGGTCGCATCCTTTTCGCTCGAGCGCAGCCTGCGGGACGACCGCGGCTTCGAGGAGATCGCGACGGTCGCAGGAACGGCACGGTCTTACGGCGACGCCGGCCTCCCCGCATCGACGACGTTCTACTATCGGCTGCGCGCGTTGTACGGGAGCAACTACTCTCGGCGCTCCGACGTCGTCGCCGCGACGACGGGCGGCGTCGCCCCGACGGCGGCGAGCACGCCGATCTCGGCACCCGGCCCGTCGGTGCCGAGCGGGCTCACCGTCACCAAGCTCACGTGCAAGCAGGTGAGTCTCAAGTGGACGGCGTCGGTCGGCAACGGGTCGGGGATCAAGGGATACAACGTCTATCGCAACGGCGCGTTGGTGAAGACGGTGCGCGGCACGTCGACGTCGAACAGCGGCCTCAGCCCGTCGACCGCGTACAGCTACGCCGTCTCGGCGGTCGATCGCGCCGGCATCGAGTCGGCGAAGAGCCCGTCGAAGGTCATCGTCCCGCCGAGCTGCGACGGAGCGACCGCCACGCCGGCAGCGACCGCGACCCCGGTGGCGACGCGCACGGCGACCCGCACCGCTACCCGCACCGCCACGGCGACGCCCAAGCCGACGATGACGGCAACCCCGACGCCGGTCGCGACCGCGACCGCCGATACGGTGAAGCCCGTGGCGCCGACCGGCTTGCAAGCGACCGCCGTGAGCTGCACGCAGGTCAACCTCAGCTGGAACGCGTCGAGCGACACCGGCGGATCGGGGCTCCGCGGATACAACCTGTATCGCAACTCGACGTTCGTGAAGCAGATCGTGGTGCCGGCGGTGTCGACGGCGAACACGGTGACCGCGGGCAACGTGTACTCGTACACGGTCGCAGCTGTCGACAACGCCGGGAACGTGTCGACCCCGAGCAACAGCGCATCGGTCAACGCGCCGCCGTGCAACCAGCCGCCGGTGGCGAACGCCGGGCCCGACCGCTCCGCCGACGTCGGCGCCGCGGTCGTGTTCGACGGCTCGCAATCGCACGATGCCGACGGGTCGATCGCGAGCTACGCGTGGACCTTCGGTGACGGCGCGACGGGCAGCGGCGCGACGGCGACGCACAGCTATGCGACCGCGGGCGCCTACACCGTGACGCTCACCGTCACCGACAACGCCGGCGCGACCGCCTCCGACACCGCGGCCGTCAGCGTCGCCGCGGCCGGCAGCGGCGGCGCCGTCCTCTGGCGGCAAGCGCGCGGCGGCACGGGCTTCGAGGTCGGCCACGGCACCGCCGTCGACGGCAGCGGCAACGTGCTCGTCGCCGGTACCTTCAGCGACACCGCCGACTTCGGCGGCGGCGCCATGCACAGCGCCGGCGCCGGCGACGTCTTCCTCGCGAAGTACACCGCGGCCGGCGCGCCGGTCTGGTCCAAGCGCTTCGGCGGCACCGGCACCGACATCGCCTACGGCGTCGCCGTCGACCGCAGCGCCAACTGCGACGGTGCCGGCGGCACCAACTGCGTCGTCGTCTCCGGCCTGTTCTCCGCTACCGCCAACTTCGGCGGCGGGCCGCTCACCAGCGCCGGCGCGTTCGACGGCTTCGTCGCCAAGTACTCGGCTGCCGGCGCGCACGTCTGGTCGAAGCGGTTCGGCAACGTCAACGACGACGTCGCCTACGGCGTCGCCGTCGACGCCGCCGGCAACACGCTCGTGACCGGCTTCTTCACCAACAACGCCGACTTCGGCGGCGGCACGCTCTACAGCCAGTACTACGACCAGGACGTCTTCGTCGCCAAGTACTCGCCGGCCGGGGCGCACCTCTGGTCGCGCAACTTCTGGAGCACCAGCACCGACATCGCGCAAGCGGTGGCGGTCGACGCCAACGGCGACGTGGCGGTGACGGGCTTCTTCACCGGGGCGATCGACGCCGGGCTCGGCATGCTGCAGGCGCGGCGGGACGACATCTTCGTCGCGAAGCTCGGCGGTGGCGACGGGCATGCGATCTGGGCGAAGGGCTTCGGCGGCATCGACGTCGACCGCGCCACGGGCGTCGCCTTCGATCACAGCGGCAACGTGCTCGTGACCGGCCTCATGTACAACGACAGCGTCGACTTCGGCGGCGGGCCGCTGACGACGGGCTACGATCAGGACGGGTTCCTCGTGAAGCTCACGGGCGCGGCGGGCGCGCACGTGTGGTCGAAGCAGCTCGGCGGCGCCGGCAACGACGGCGGCTCGAGTGTCACCGCCGACGTGAGCGACGACATCGTCGTGACCGGCTACTTCGAGGGCGGGGTCGACTTCGACGGCAGGGCCCTGACGAGTGCCGGCAGCGACAGCGCGGACATCTTCGTGGTGAGCTACGCGCCGGCCGGCGGCGTGCGCTGGGCACAGGATTTCGGCGGTGCCAACGGCGACGGCTGGCAAGGCGGCGCCGTCACGACCGATGGCCGGACGAAGGAGGTCGTCCTGACGAGCTCGTTCGAGGGCACCGCCGACTTCGGCGGCGCCGCGCTCACCAGCGCCGGCTCCGACGACGTCTGTGTGGTGAAGCTCCAGCCGTAGCCGTCTATGCCCGCGACGATCGGCCGCGTGATCGATCGTCCGCGCCCCGGCGTCCGTCGATGCCCTTGATCGCTCTCGAGCGGCGTCCGCTCGTGGACCGCGAGCGGCGCTCACGGATTTTGCCTTCGAAATTTTCGTGTGATACGCGCGTTCCGGTATGCGAGCTCACGCTTTGCCTTTTTTCCACGACATCCGCTCGCTAAAGGAGACACGATGTTCATCGACGCCATCCCGTCACTCAAAGCAAAAGCATTAGTAACTGGCTCCGTGGCGCTGGCGCTCGCCCTCCTCGTCCCACCGATGGCATCGAGCGTTTGGGCGCTCAACGACCCGACGACCTGCTTCAAGACGGCGCAAGCCGTCGCACTCGGGGAGCTGCGTGATCTGATTCCCGGTACGCAGTGCTCCGGCGGGCCGAACTTCGGCGCCAATTGTGCGACGGACGCCGATTGCCCCCAGGCGGCGTGCTCGCTCGGCGACACGCCGATCAACTCGCCGGCTATCAAGGTGCAGGGGGAGACCATCTACTACGAAGGCAACCTCGACTTCAGCCCGGCGACCGGCGCGTGCGGCTACGAGGGCGGCAAGATCTGCATCGACATTCCCGGCAGCGGCTGCCCGGGATCGAATCCACCCGTCACGCCCTTCCGTTGCATCGGGGGCACGACGCCGGGCGCACCGTGCCCGCCCGATGGTCCGGCATGCGGCGGCGCCGGCGTGTGCGCGCCGATCTTCGGCGCCGAGTGCTGCGACGTCACGCCGACGATGGGCGTCCCGCTCATCTGCGTCGGCTGCACCTCGAACCCGCAAGTCTCCGGGATCGTCTCGCGGCAGGTGCCATACGTCGTGAACTTCGCCGACAAGACGAGCCTCTGCGCCGACCCGGCAAACGTGCGCGGCGTGTTCAACTACTTCAACGGCATCTCGCATCACGGCGCCGGCGACGAGTTCCCCGTCGACTCGACCCAGCCGATCTGCAATCCGGTGGTGACGCCGACGGCGACGTCCACCGCCAGCGTGACGCCGACGCCCACCCCGACGCCGACGGCCCCCCTCCACTTCTCGTGCTACGAGGCCCACCACGGTCCGTTCCAGAAGCAAACCGTGAGCCTCGTCGACGAGTTCGGAGCGACGACCGGGACCGTGAACACGCCGAAGCGGCTTTGCAATCCGGCAGACAAGAACCACGAGGATCCGACTGCCCCGACCAATCCGAACCACCTCCTCGCCTACAAGGTTCGGCTGTCGCCTCCTTTCACGGGCCGGCAGGGCGTGGTGGTAACAAATCAATTCGGCGTGCTCTCCGTCGACTTGGCGAAACCGGACTATCTCTTCGTACCTTCCGCGAAATCCACGACGGCACCTCCCATGCCGATCGTGCCCGGCATCGATCACTACACGTGTTATTCCGTCCGCAGGGCGCGGTTCACGCAGCAAGGCATCTCGATCGACGATCAATTCACCTCGTTGGTTCTCGATCTCAAGAAGCCGGTCAGATTGTGTGCGCCCGTCGACAAGAACAGCGAGGGGATCAAGAATCCGGCGGTTCATCTCCTCTGCTACAAGGTGCGGCCGTCGCGCGGGACGACACCCTTCAGGGGTCTCAACGACGTCTTCGTGAACAATCAGTTCGGCCCCGACACCCTCGATATCCGCGGCGTCAGGGAGCTGTGTGTGCCGTCGACCGTGATGATACCGTAACGGCTCGGGGCGATCAGGCTGGGCCCGCGGCGAGCCCAGCCTGACGGCACCGCGGCGCCGGCCCGGCGCACGAAGAGCCGAAAACTCAGTCCGTAGGCGGGCGCGCGCGCTTCGGAGACGCATTCCGCACGCGACGCATCAACGCCGCGGTGGACGGCCGGCGCACATGCCGCCGGCTCGAGCCATGGCGCGCGGCCGTTTCCCGCGCCCACGCGTGTCGGAGCTCGCGGCCGCAGGGTCGCTGCGGCCGCGAGCTCCTCGTCACGTACTCAGTCGCAAATCCCGTTGCCGTTCACGTCGAGCACGATGTCCTCGCCGTCGTCCCAGGCATTGTTCCCGTTCTGATCGAAGTACTTGATCGGAGCGGGGAGGGGCGCCGTGCACCCCGCACCGGTCTCCAGGTTGCAGTCGACCGGCTCGCCGTCCATCAGATTGTTGTTGATGTCGAGCACCTTGCAATCGCTGCCGAGGTTGAAGACGTTGTTCGGCATCCCGGTCGCGCACGCGCCCGGCCCTTCGGCGATCAGGTCGTCGCCCGACGGCCCGAACGTCCATTGCTGATCGGCGTCGACGTCGAACATCGCGAGGCCCGAGTTGTTCGGCGCCGACACCGGGAACGCCGTGAGCGGGTCGCCGGGGCTGACGTTCACCGCACCGGGGATGCCGTTGCCCGCCGTCACGGTACCGTCGGTATCGATGCACTGATCATGCGGGCCGCAGCATGCGAAAGAGGACGTCGACGGGACGCAGAGCTCCGTCAGCCTCGTCAATGCGATGTGATCGGGACCGAACTGGTTGTTGATGAAGATCGGCGCCGGTCCGATGAAGCGCGGACGCGTCGCCTGTTTTGCTTGATAGCACAGCAGCTCCGACGCGGGATTGACGAAAGGCTCGTTGTTCTTGCTCGCGGCGACGCACAGTCGGACCGGCTTCTTGACGTCGACGAGCAGCGTGCCGAATTGGTCGTCGACCTTGATGTCGTTTTGGCGGAATTTCGCGCTACGCGCGATGACATAACACTTGAAATGATCGACTGCGGGGTTGGCGAGCGGCTGTACTGGTCCCGCCAGGCTCTTCGCGGTCGGCACCATGAGGATATCGGGGCGTATGATGTCGACGACGATCGAGCCGAACTGATTATTGACGACGATATTTCGAACGGGCGCCGATCTCGGGTCGGTCTGCTTGATCTCGTATCCGAGGAGGTGGTTCGGGTCCGCGGGCGCGCCGGGATCCTCGTCGTTCTTGTCCGCGGGCGCGCACAGCCGCTTTTGCCGGACGGCGTTCACGGTGCTGGCACCGAACTTGTCGTCGAGCGTGATCCCGGTGATCGTCGGGAACGGCTTGCGATCGACCTCGTAACACTGGAAGTGAAGTCCCGTCGGCGGCATCGTCGGCGTGACGGTCGGTGTCGGGGTCAGGGTCGGCGTGCGAGTCGGGGTCAGTGTCGGCGTGTGGGTGGGGGTCGGGGTCGCAGTCGGGGTCGGAGTCGCGGTCGGCGTCGGTGTCGGTGTGGCCGTGGGCGTCGCCGTCGTCGTCGGGGTCGGCGTCGGCGTCACGACCGGATTGCAGATCGGCTGGGTGGAGTCGACGGGGAACTCATCGCCGGCGCCGTGATGCGAGATGCCGTTGAAGTAGTTGAAGACACCGCGGACGTTCTCAACGTTGGCGCAGAGGTTCGATTTATCAGCGAAGTTCACGACATACGGCACTTGCCGCGACACGATTCCCGACACCTGCGGGTTCGAGGTGCAGCCGACGCAGATGAGCGGGACGCCCGTCGTCGGTGTCACGTCGCAGCACTCGGTGCCGAAGCTCGGCGAGCACACGCCGGCGCCGCCGCACGGCGTCGCGGAATCCGGCGGGCACGGCGCACCGGGCGTCGTCCCACCGACGCAACGGAAGGGTGTGACGGGTGGATTCGATCCTGGGCAGCCGATACCGGGAATGTCGATGCAGATCTTGCCGCCCTCGTAGCCGCACGCGCCGGCCGCGGGACTGAAGTCGAGGTTGCCTTCGTAGTAGATGGTCTCCCCCTGCACCTTGATGCCCGGCGAGTTGATCGGCGTGTCGCCGAGCGAGCACGCCGCCTGGGGACAGTCGGCGTCCGTCGCACAATTGGCGCCGAAGTTCGGTCCGCCGGAGCACTGCGTACCGGGAATCAGATCACGCAGCTCCCCGAGTGCGACGGCTTGCGCCGTCTTGAAGCAGGTCGTCGGGTCGTTGAGCGCCCAAACGCTCGACGCGGCCGACACTGCAAACAGTGTGAGGACCACCGCCGTGCACGATCGCCGGGGTGGGATGACGTTCATCCGCATGGGCCTCTCCTTCGGAAAAGCGATTGAGAGATCGACGAGTGCAACGGTACAGATACCCACATGGGAGTACCATACAGAAATTTTCGGGGCAAATATTATCGCGAACCGCAGGCGCGGTTCAGCGAACGAGAAATTCTCGGGAGTGCTTGTCGGCGTCGAGGGAGAAGATGATCATGTGACGCCCTTCCACCCAGCCGTCGGGGGGAACGAAGTGGAACTCGAAGTAGGCCGCGCCGTCGGGGTCGATGTGCTGCTCCTGTTCGGCGAGCACTCGGCCGCTGAGCAGATCGCCCCAGAGCGCTTTGAGCGTGCCCGTGCCGCTGCCTTCGGTGCCGATCGACGCGTAGACGGTGGTCTGCGAGGTGAACGCGTAGTCGGGCGCGACCGGCGACGGGACACGGTTGTTCCCGTCGACTTCGGTGCCGAGCTCGATCGACTTGAGACGCAGCGGCTCCGCCGTGGGTTTGCGGCAGCCGCCGACTGCCGCGAGCATCACCGCAAGCGCCGCCCATGCCGCGAGTCGTCGTGTGTTCAGCGCCGCCTTCCGCACACGTGGCGCTTATGCCACAGCCGCGTTCGCTTTGACACCCGACGACGCCCGGAGTCTCGCGAAGTCGGGAAGGCGCCGCCACGAACGAGCGCGTCGATCGTGGCGGCGCGGAGGGAGTACTAGCGGTGGAGCTTGACTACACAGACGTCGTCGGAGCCCGCGCTGGTGAGCGTGGCGCCGCCGAAGTCCGCGGTACCCTCGAACGAGCTCGTCAGGACGACCTCGTTCGTGCCGGCGTCCGTGGTGACGGCACCGCCTTGCCAGCCGTCACCGTTGGCGCCGCCGAAATCCTGCGCCCAGCGCACGCTGCCGGCCGGCGCATAGCTCACCACGAAGATGTCCGCGCTGCTGGCCCCAGCGCTCGTCAGCACCTTCCCGCCGAAGTCGACCGTGCCCTGGAAGTAGCCGGTCACCGTGACGTTGTCGCTCGCGTCGGCGGTGACGCTCGAGCCGCCGTCGTTGCCGGCGCCGCCGAGCCGCGTCGACCACACGTGCGCGCCTGCCGCGCCCGTGAGCTTCACGAGGAACCCGTCCTGATCGTAGCCCGTCGTCAGCGGCCCGCCGCCGAAGTCGACGCTGTCGTTGTACATGAGGCCGGTCACGAGCACGTTGCCGCTGTGATCGAAGGCGACGCCCGTGGCGCGGTCGACGTCGATGCCGCCGAAGCCCTTCGCCCAGATCGCATGCCCGTCGCCACCGCCGAGCTTCGCGACGAAGATGTCGTCCCGCCGCGCGCGCAGCATGCCGAGCCCGGCGTCGATCGCCCCGGTGAAGAAGCCCGTCACCGCCACGTCGCCGTTGGCGTCGACCGCCACCGCTTGCGCGATGTCGGTGCTGGTGCTCCAGAAGTTGCGCGACCAGAGGTGCGCCCCGGCCGGCGAGTACTTGGCGACGAAGACGTCCTGGTCGTAGTACTGGCTGTAGAGCGTACCGCCGCCGAAGTCGGCGTTGTTGGTGAAGAAGCCGGTCACGAGCGTGTTGCCGGCGGCGTCGACGGCGACGCCGTAGGCGACGTCGTCGCTGACGTTGCCGAACCGCTTCGACCAGACGTGCGCGCCGGCGGCCGAGTACTTGGCGACGAAGCCGTCGAACGCGCCGGCGCTGGTGAGCGGCCCGCCGCCGAAGTCGACGGTGGCGGAGAACAGGCCGGCGACGACGACGCAGTTGGTGCCGCCGGCGCCGTCGCAGTTGGCGCTGCGGTCGACGGCGACGCCGTAGGCGATGTCGGTGCCGGTGCCGCCGAAGCGCTTGGACCAGACCGGCGCGCCGGCCGCGGTGTACTTCGCGAGGAAGACGTCGCCGGCGCCGGCGCTGTGCATGGCGCCGCCGCCGAAGTCGGCGGTGTCGCCGAAGGTGCCGGCGACGAGCACGTTGCCGCTGCCGTCGACGGCGGTGCCGTGGCCGACCTCGAAGCCCGTGCCGCCGCGCGCTTGCCGCCAGAGGACGGCGCCGCCGCTGCCGGCCGTGGCGACGGTGACGGCCGCGGTGTCGGAGGCGGTCGCGCCGGCGTTGTCGGTGACGGTGAGCGTCACGGTGTAGGCGCCCGCGGTCGCATAGCTGTGCGTCGCCGTCGCGCCGCTGCCCGTCGCGCCGTCACCGAAGGTCCACGCGTAGCTCGCGATCGACCCGTCGGCATCGTGCGATTGCGAGCCGTCGAACACGACCGCGGCGCCGACGTCGGCGGAGCGGTCGGGCCCGGCGTTCGCCACCGGCGGCTGGTTGCACGACGGCGTGGTCGCGCTGGCCGTGCTGCTCATCCCGGAGACGTTGCCGGCGCAGTCGACCGCGGCGATCGCGTACGCGTACGTGGTCGAGCCGGCGAGTCCGACGTCGGAGGTCGCCGTCGAGGGCGCGGCGACTCGCTTCATGAAGGTGCCGTTGCGATAGAGGTTGTAGCCGTCGAGACCCGAGCCGCCGCCGTCCGTCGACGCCGACCAGCTGAGCGCGACTTGCGTGCAGCCGTTCGCGGCCGCGTGCAGATTGCCCGGAGTCGTCGGAGCGAGCGCGTCCGGCGTCGGTGAAGGACTCGTCGTCACGGTCACCGTCGGCACCGGCGTGTGCGTCGCGGTCACGGTCGGGGTGCGCGTCGGCGTCTTGGTTGCCGTGCGCGTGGGATTCATCGTCACGGTCGCGGTCACGGTCGGGACCGGTGTGGACGTCGCGACCGGGGTCGCGGTCCGGACGGGCGTCTGGGTGGCCGTCTTGGTCGGCGCCACCGGCTGTGCGTCCATGGTGGTGACGCCGATCGAGGGAGAGCGCCGCGACTTGTGCTTACCCTGCATCGTCTGGACTCGATAGTAGTAGGTCGTCGAGTTCATGAGAGCGCCGTCGCGCAATACGTGCGAGCCCCCATCCACGACGGCGACTTTGCGGAAGCCTCGCTTCGGCTGCATGCTCCGCTCGACGACGAAACTCGTCACGTCGATGTTGCCGTCGTTCCAGGCCACGCTCACCTCGGAAGTCGAGAGCGCATGGGCCGTCAGGTCGAACGGTGCGACCGGGCGGCGTGCGTGTGCGGTTACGGGGGTTGCGCTCACCATCAGCGCGACTGCGAATACCGTTAGCGTCAGCGTATGTCGTGTGGTCATACCGAGTGATCTCCTGTTTCGATGTATTCGGCGGTCTGCTCGCGAAGAACGGAAAGCAGATGCTCAGGAGCTCGGGGAACGGTGCAGTAGTCGAGGCTCACAGTCCGCATGTCGGACCAGCGGAACTGCGAAAGGTGCGCCAGCAACCGCGCTGGCGTCATTCATGAGTTAGATCGATCGCCTAGAGCGCACGACCGGTCAGTCGCGTTCGGAAAGGCCGGGGCACTCGCGCAGTACCAAAAACACGGGCGTCAAAAATTTGCGGGTAGCTCGTCCCGATGCGGATGAAGGCCTTGCGCCGAGGTCGTGCGCGGCGCTTTGACACTTGCTGGCGCGGCCGGGCCGAGACTTCGAATGCCGCACGCCGTGGCATCGGAGAGCCCATCGCGACCGCACGCGACGCGACCGTTCGGCAGGCGCCGTCGTGCTCCGTGCGCATCCGTATCGGCGCCGGGTCGCGCTCGCGAATCTCGGTCGCCGTCCGCTGCCGGCGCCGTCCGGCCTCGCGGGCGCGGCTCGCCGCGTGGCGGCGCGCCCCACGGCAACGCAAAGGCGCTCGAACGAAAAGGGGGCTCGCCTCATGCGAGACGAGCCCCCGGTCGATCCGAGCGGTGTGCCCCGCTTACGGAGGAGGCAACGAGATCATCGCCGGCAGGCAGAGCTCCGTCGGGCGCGTGAGCGCGATCGTCTCCGGCCCGAACTGGTTGTGGATGAAGATCTGGTCGGGGCCGTGGAAACGCGGCGTCCGCGCCGGACGCGACTGGTAGCACATGATTGCCTGATCGGCCATCGAGGGAATGCCCTCGCCGTTCTTGTCGACGGCCACGCACAGCCGGACCGGCTTCTTGATGTCGACCATCAACGTCCCGAACTGGTCTTCGACCAAGACGTCGGGAACCCGGCGCCGCCCGCCCCGCACGAAGTAGCATTGGTAATGATTGATCCCGAGATTGCCCGGAGGTCCCGGCGGCGGCGCCGGCGCGACGGTCTTCGCGCTCGGCACCATGAGGATGTCGGGGCGGATGACGTCGAAGGTGATCGAACCGAACTGATCGGTCGCCTGGACGTCCTTGACCGCCTTGAACTTCGGCGTGTGGCCGGTGACCTCGTAGCCGACCAGGTGGCGCGGATCCAACGGCGCCTGGGGGTCCTCGCCGTTCTTGTCCGCCGGCGCGCACAGCCGCTTCAGACGCCGGAGATCCTCCGTCGCCGAGGCGAAGACGTCGTTCACCGTCACCCCGCTGATCTTCGGGAACGGCTTCCGGTCGATCTCGTAGCACTGGTAGTGCCGCGCGGTCGGCGGCGGCGGCGTCGGTGACATCGTCGGCGTCGGCGTCGGGGTCGGGGTCTTGGTGACCGTCGGCGTGACCGTGACCGTCGGCGTCGCCGTCGGGGTCGCCGTCTCGGTCGCGGTGGACGTCGGCGTCGCAGTCGGCGTCGCCGTGGGGGTCGGCGTCGGGGTCGGGGTCGGCGTCGCCGTCGGGGTCGGGGTCGACGTCGGCGTTGGCGTCGGGGTCGACGTCGGCGTTGGCGTCGCCGTCGTGGTCGGCGTCGGCGTCGGGGTCACGACCGGATTGCAGATCGGCTGCGTCGAGTCGACCGGGAACTCGTCGCCGGCGCCGTGGTGCGAGGTGCCGTTGAAGTAGTTGAACACGCCGCGGACGTTCTCGGGGTTGGCGCACAGCGCCGACTTGTCGTTGAAGTCGACGACGTACGGCACCTGTCGCGACACGATCCCCGAGACTTGCGGGTTCTGCGTGCACCCGACGCAGATGAGCGGCACGCCGCCCGTCGGGGTGACGTCGCAGCACTCGCTGCCGAAGAGCGGCGTGCACACGCCGGCGCCGCCGCACGCCGTCGCGGAGTCCGGCGGACACGGTGCGCCGGGTGTCGTGCCGCCCACGCAGCGAAACGGCGTGATCGCCGGGTTCGACGCGGGACAGCCGGTGCTCGGAATGTCGATGCAGATGCTGCCGCCTTCATAACCGCACGCACCCGCAGCCGGGCTGAAGTCGAGGTTGCCTTCGTAGTAGATCGTCTCTCCCTGCACCTTGATGCCGGGCGCGTTGATCGGCGTGTCGCCGAGGGAGCACGCCGACTGCGGGCAGTCGGCGTCGGTCGTGCAGTCGGCGCCGAAGTTCGGGCCGCCGGAGCACTGCGTGCCGGGGATCAGGTCACGCAGCTCGCCGAGCGCGACGGCCTGGGCCGTCTTGAAGCAGGTCGTCGGATCATTGATCGCCGAAGCGCTCGACGCGATCGACAGCGTCAACAGCGCGAGCAGCGGCGCGGTCCAGCTAACCTCGAACCTTCTGGCGGATGAGATGATGGGGATGAGCATCGAGTGTCTCCTTCGGGTCGGCAGATATTGAACACAGAGGTCGGAAGAGGCGTATTCGTGGTCGTCCGAGACTCGAGCAGGTCGAAGTCACCCGACGAAGGCGCACTCATGCCGCTTCGCAAGAATCGGACCGCGCGCACGACGCGAAAACCGCTGGAGCGATGTCAGGAACCCTGCACAGTTTCGCGCGCGTGTGTACAAGCAGCGTGTCCCGGAACGTGTCTCTCGGTGCAAGAAATCCGACCCGCGCGAGGTCCGATGTAACAATGGTCGGAAGGATCGAGCTCGAGCGCCGCGCGCGGACGTGTCCGGCGCGGGGGGCGCCGGCGATCGTCGAGCCCTGCGCGCTCGCACGGGGCGAGGAGTCGCATCGCCCTCGCGTGACGAGCGCGCCGTGCGGAGCGGCCCGCCGATGTGACCGGCCGCTCAGCGGCGCGGCCGTCCGATGATTTGCGTCCTCGACCGGCTTCCGTTAGCGTCGCGCGCGGCAAGGAGGATCGTCATGTCTCGCCGTTTCCTCACGAGCGCGTTCGCGCTCGCTCTCGTCGCCGTCGCGGCGTGCGGCGGCCCGCAGAAGCTCACCGCCGACGCGTACTATCGGGAGGCGACCGACGCCTTCGAGCACAAGAGCTATGACGTCGCGATCAAGCAATACAAAGGGTTACTCGACAACTTCCCCTTCAGCGAGCACGCCGAGGAAGCGGAGCTCCGGATCGCGCACGCTCACTACAAGAGCAAGCAGTACCCGGAGGCCATCGCGGCGTTCAACGACTTCCAGCGCATGCATCCGCTGAGCCCGCACCTGCCGGAGGTCTACTACCTGCTCGGAAAGAGCTACATGGATCAGATGACGACGATCGACCGCGACCAGGCCGCGTCGGAGAACGCGCACGGCTGGTTCCGGGTGGTCGTCGACCGCTACCCGACGAGCCCGTACGCCGCGAAGGCGCGCAAGAAGCTTGCCCAGTGTCGCGAGGCGCTCGCGGGGCACGAGCTGTACATCGCGAGCTACTATTTGAAGCGCGGCAACATGAAAGCGGGCGAGAACCGCGTCAAGGGCATCCTCGAGAACTATCCCGACACGGCCGCCGCGACGCATGCGGTCGAGGAGCTCGCGACCGCGTACGCGAAGGCCGGCGCCGACGAGCGCGAGAAGCTCGCACGCGCGGCGCTCGCCGAGCGCGGTGGGGATTCCGGGTCCGCGAGCGCGGCCGCCGGCAACGGTGCGGCGACCGAAGCGCTGCTCGCAAACCTCACGGCCCGCTACGGGTCGGGCCAGGGGCTGAGCGCTGCCGCCACTTCTCCGTCGCTCCTCGATCCCGTGGTGCCGAAGACGGCGACCAAGGGTGACCCGCGCTACGGGCCGAGCGGCAGCCAGCCCAGCGTCTTCTGAGGTCGTCGGTGCGTCGGCACGACGCTGGCCCCGTCCTCGTCGTCGGCGTCGGCGCGCTCGGCTGTGCCGCCGCGGAGGCGCTCGCTGGCGCCGGGGTCGCGCGAATCCGGCTCGTCGACCCGGATCGCGTCGAGCGCTCGAATCTCCATCGGCAGCTCCTTCACCGCACCGCCGATCTCGGGCGGCTCAAGGTCGTCTCCGCGACCGAGCGGCTGCGCGCGCGCTTTCCGGACGCAGCGGTCGAGGCGGCGGCGTTGCGCGTCGACGGCGATGCGACGGCGCTCTTCGCGGCGCACGCGTGCGTCATCGACGCGACCGACGGCATGGAGGCGAAGTTCACGCTGAACGACGTCGCGGTCCGTGCGGGCGTTCCCCTGGTCCACGCCGGGATCACGCGCTTCGTCGGGCAGCTGCTGACGATCGTGCCGGGGCGGAGCGCGTGTCTCCGGTGCCTCTTCACCACTCCGCCCGCCGAGGGTGAGGTGGCGTCGTGCCGGGAAGCCGGCATCCTCGGGTCGCTCGCCGGAACCATCGGCCTGTTGCAGGCGGCCGAGGCCGTCCGGATCGTGACCGGCGCCGGCGGCTTGCTCGAAGGGCGGCTCCTCACGCACGACGCGCTCGCGTGCCGCTGGCGCGAGGTGCGGGTGCGGCCGAACCGAGGGTGCACCGCGTGCGGCCGCGGCGCCGCGCCGGGCCGGGCGCGCGCCGGCTGATAAGTCTCGCCTGGCCTTCGGCCACGCGCTAAAGACATCGATCACGGAGGAGGATCTCATGCCCGTTCGAGTACGGATTCCCACCCCGCTCAGAAAGTTCACCGGCGGCGCCGAGAGCGTCATGGCGTCCGGCGGCACGATCGCCACCGTCGTCCAGGACCTCGAGTCGCACCATCCCGGTCTCAAGGAGCGTCTCTGCGACGACGTCGGGGAAGGTTCGCCGCTTCGTCAATCTCTACGTGAACGGCGACGACATCCGGTTCATGGGCAACCTCGAGACCCCGGTGAAGGACGGCGACGAGATCTCGATCGTGCCGGCGATCGCCGGCGGGTCGGGAGCGCGGATCTGACCGCACGCCGCCGAGCAGACCGGCGGAACGGGCGGCGGCGAGGAGGCGCGCCCGGCGAGCGTGCGGGCGCCCGACGTCCTGCACCTGGTCGGCAACACGCCGCTGATGCGGATCAGCGGCCCTCGCCCGCGACGTCGACCCGCGCGTGCGCATCCTCGGCGAAGCTCGAGGGCTTCAATCCCGGCGGCTCCGTCAAGGATCGCCCCGCGCTGTCGATGGTCGAGGCCGGCCTCGCGAGCGGCGCGCTACGTCCGGGAAAGACGATTCTCGACTCGACGTCCGGGAACACCGGCATCGCGCTGGCGATGGTCGGCGCGGTGCTCGGCTATCCGGTCGAGCTCGTGGTGCCGGAGAACGTCAGCGTCGAGCGCAAGAAGATCATCGGCGCGTACGGCGCGAAGATCATCTACTCGAGCCCGCTCGAGGGCTCCGACGGCGCGATTCGGCTGTGCCGCGAGGTGCTGAAGCGCGATCCCGGGCGGTACTTCAAGCCCGATCAGTACTTCAATCCGGCGAACCCGGACGCGCACTACCGGACGACCGGACCCGAGATCTGGCGCCAGACGCGCGGCGGCGTCACGCACTTCATCGCGGGTATCGGCACCGGCGGCACGGTCATGGGAACCGGACGGTTCCTCAAGGAGCGCAACCCCGCCGTGCAGGTGATCGCGATGGAGCCCGACGACGCGTTCCACGGCCTCGAGGGGCTGAAGCACATGGCGAGCTCGATCGTGCCGGGCGTCTATCACGAGCAAGAGCTCGACGGGAAAATCCCGGTGTCGACGGACGACGCCTACGACATGGTGCACAAGCTCGGCACGATCGAGGGGCTCATCGTCGGTCAGTCCTCGGGCGCGGCCCTGGTCGCGGCCCTGCGGCTCGCGCGCACGCTCGAGGAGGGCACGATCGTCACGATCTTTCCGGACTTCGGCGACCGCTATCTCAGCACCAACCTCTGGATCGGCCACCGCACGTGACCGGCGCCGGATCCACCTCGGGCGGCGCGCGCCAGCGGCGAGGTACGCCGCGCCGACGTCTCTAGACCGGCGGATGCGTCTCGACGACGCGCAGGTCGAGCGGTACAGCCGCCAGATCGTCTTGCCGGAAGTCGGACCCGAGGGACAATTGCGTCTGCTCGGTGCGGCGGTCGGCGTCGTCGGAGCCGGTCCTGCCGCCGAGCGGGTGGTCGCGTACCTGGCCGCCGCGGGCGTCGGACGAGTGGCGGCAGCGCCCGTTCTCCACGGCTGCGCCGACCGCGGACAGCAGGACGTCACGATCGTGGGCGGCCCGACGCCGAGCGACGCGGTGAAGCTCGACGCGGTCGTGCTCTGCGAGCGAGCCGCCCATGATCCGCGCCCGTGGACGGCGGCACGCAGCGTCCTGTGGGTGGCCGACGGCGGCGCGGCGATGATCCCGCCGTGCGCCGGCTGTGCTGCCGCGAATCTCCGTCGCGACCGCGGCGCGCCGCCCAAGGCGCTCGTCGCGATCCGCGATGCGATGCTCGGGACGATGATCGCCACCGAGGTCGTGAAGGCGCTTCTCGGGATCGGCGCGTCGCCGCGAGGCCGCGTCGTGCTCTACGATCCCACGCGCGCGCTGGTCGAGACGCGCCCCGTCGCCTGCGACGCGCGCTGCGCCACCTGCGGCGCCCTCGCCGCGCCGGCGCGCTGATCGCCGCGATCTCAGGCTGCCGGGATCAGACCCTGGCGCTCGAGGTACTGGAGAATCTGGCGCGCGCTCGCCTCGACGCTCTGGCCGCTGGTGTCGATCGTGAGCTCGGCGCGCTCGGGCGCCTCGTACGGCGCGGAGACGCCGGTGAACTCCTTGATCTCTCCGGCCCGCGCCTTCTTGTAGAGACCCTTGACGTCGCGTTGCTCGCAGACCTCGACGGGGCAGTCGACGTGCACCTCGACGAAGTCGCCGGCCTTCATCAGCGCCCGCACCTGGTCGCGGTCGGCGCGGTAGGGCGAGATGAAGGCGGTGAGCGCGACGATGCCGGCCTCGGTGAAGAGCTTCGCGACCTCGCCGATCCGCCGGATGTTCTCCGTGCGGTCCGTGGGCGAGAAACCGAGGTTCTTGTTCAACCCGTGACGGATGTTGTCGCCGTCGAGGATGTAGGCGCGCACGCCGCGCTCCCAGAGACGCTTCTCGAGGTCGACGGCGATCGTCGACTTGCCGGAGCCGGACAAGCCGGTGAGCCACACCGTGCAGCCCTTGTGCCCGTTCATCTTCTCGCGGTCCTCGCGCGTCACCGCGCCGGGATGCCACACGATGTTGGTCGCCTTTTGCTCGGTCATGGGGGCTAGGGTTTAGCGGTACCGGCGCGTGCCGGCAAGCAGCCGAGCGCTCGGCGCGCATGCCGCCGCGCGCGATCGTTTTCGCGCCTGGAAGAGTCTGACGATTTCTGATTAGTTCCGGGGCTCGTTGTTTGCCCCCGGGCATCCAATCCCCCCACGAGGAGGCGAGTTCCATGTACGGCGACATAGACGAAGACGGGAGACGTTCGTGAGCGGCGCGACCATTCTTCCGCACGGCGGCACGCTGGTGAATCGCTGGGCGACGGACGGCGAGCGCCAGGAGTGGATGCGCGAGATCAAGACGCTCAAGCGCATCCACCTCACGCGACGCGAGATCTCCGATCTCGAGATGATCGGCGTCGGCGCGTTCAGCCCGCTCGAAGGGTTCATGCGCGAGGCCGACTACAGCGGCACGCGCGAGCGCATGCGGCTCGCGAACGGTCTCCCGTGGACGATTCCCGTGACTCTCGCGGTGACGCGCGACGAGGAGCGCGACCTCCACGCCGGCGACGACGTGGTGCTGATGGAAGAGGGCGATCGTCCGCTCGGCATCCTCCACCTCGCCGAGAAGTACGGCTACGACAAGGAGCGGGAGGCCGCGGAGGTCTACGGTACGACCGAGGCCGCGCATCCCGGCGTCCGCGTGGTCTACGACCAGAGCGACGTCTACCTCGGCGGCAAGATCACCCTGCTCGACCGACCGAGCGCGATCTCGTTTCCCGAGCACCGACTCGACCCGCTCGAGACCCGCGCGCTCTTCATCGAGCGCGGCTGGAAGCGCATCGTCGCCTTCCAGACCCGCAACCCCGTCCATCGCGCCCACGAGTACATCCAGAAGTGCGCCATGGAGATCACCGACGGCCTGCTCCTCCACCCGCTCGTCGGCGAGACCAAAGGCGACGACATCCCGGCGCACGTCCGCATGGAGTGCTACAAGGTCCTCCTCGAGAAGTACTACCCGAAGGACCGCACCGTGCTCTCCGTGCTGCCCGCGAACATGCGCTACGCCGGGCCGCGCGAGGCGATCTTCCACGCCATCATCCGCAAGAACTACGGCTGCACGCACTTCATCGTCGGCCGCGACCACGCCGGCGTCGGCTCGTACTACGGCACCTACGACGCGCACTACATCTTCGACAACTTCACCGCCGAGGAGATGACGATCACGCCGCTGTTCTTCGACCACACCTTCTACTGCAAGGTGTGCGACAGCATGGCGTCGGCGAAGACGTGCCCGCACGACAAGGCCGAGCACGTCGCGCTCTCCGGGACGAAGGTGCGGGAGATGCTCGCCGCGGGCGAGCGCCCGCCGAAGGAGTTCAGCCGGCCCGAGGTCGCCGACGTCCTGATCGGCTCGATGCGGCGCTGACCGTCAGCGCAGCAGCAAGGTGTACGCCGCGGTGCCCCCCGCGCCGCGGCGCGGCTCCACCTCGACGCGGTACTCTCCGCGCGTGAGCCATCCGGCGGGCACGCGCACGACGCCCTCGAGATCGTCGACGCGCTGCCGCAGCTCCTTTCGGCCGCCGGGGCTCACGACGCGCACCTCACCGCCGCCGCGCGGCTCGGCCGCGGGCATGCGCAGGACGAGACCGCCGCCGACGTCCTGAAGCGCCACCTCGACCGTGCGTCGCGGGTCCAGATCGACGACGGTCCACGCCACGTCGCGCGACGTCCCCGCCGCGCCGCCGCCGGCCGCCGCCGGGCTCTCGACACGGCCCTTCAGCAACCCCGGAAGATTCTCGCGCGCCTTGCCCTCGGCGGCGCGCGCGCCTTCCGCGGGCGGAGCGGGCGCCGCCGCGAGCCGATCGTACGCGCCTCCGGCCTGCTCCTCGCGACCCGGCTCCGCGCGCCGTTCGGCCGGCGCCGATTTCGCGGTCGGCGCTTCGGACTCGGCGGCGCTGCGCTCGAGCCGCGACAACGCCGCTTCCGGCACGCGCGGCGCCGATGCCAGGTCACGCGGTGCGAAGAGCGTCGCGCGCTCGCCGACGCGCGGCAGAAGCCCGCGCAGGGCGGGATAGACGAGCGCCAAGACCAGCGCGTACGCGAAGGCCGGGTGCAGCACGACGCGGCCGATCCGCGCGCCGACGCGCCGCCGACGCACCGGCGCTTCCGGATGGCGCCCGGCACGGTCCGCGTGGTCGCCGCCGCGCGCCGCGCGCGGCGGACGTCCGGCGATCGTGCGGGAGACCGGACTCCCGTGCGCCGCGCTCGGCGCTCGCATGCCGTGATCGAGCGCGCTCGTCGTCGCGGCAGCCGCCAATGCGCGCGCGTCACCGACGTGCGCAGCCTGGTCGTCGTCGATGCGCGGGCGCGACGACTCGGCGATCGCGCCGAAATCGGCGGCTCGCAGCGCGGCGAGCTCGTCGGTACAGCTGCGACACCGCGCGACATGGGCGCCGATCGTCTGTCGCTCCGCCGTGGCGAGACGCTCGGGCGCGTCTGCGAACGCCAGCAGCTCCGCCGGCGCCGGATGAACGTCGCTGCGCGCCCTGCTCTCGGCGGGCGCCGCGGGGCCCGCTCCGCGGAGCGCCTGATCGAGCTCGGTCCACGCGCGCACCTCGGCCTCGCAATCCGGGCACTCCGCGCAATGGGCACGGAACGACGCGAGCGCGGGATCCGCCGGGTCGTGTAGGAAGGCCGCGAGGTCCACCGCGAAAGCGCGGCGACAGGTCATCCGGTCGCTCCTCGATGCTGCATCATCGCCTCACTCCTGCAGGTCTGTCCGCGCCGCAGCATCGGCTCATCGTCGGTCGAGATCGCCGGCGAAGCGCGCGCGCAGCACCACCAGCGCGTCGCGCAGGCGCCGCTTCATCGTGCCGAGCGGAATCCCGGTCTCCGCCGCGACTTCCTCGTAGGTCTTGCCCTGGCGGTAGATGCCGTCGAGCACCCGTTGCTGCTCGAGCGAGAGGTCGCCAACCGCCGCCCAGACGTCGCGCGCGTCGTCCGGCGGTCCGCCGTCGCCGCCGGCGGCGTGGGCCTCGAGCAGCGCGCGCGCGGCGTCGTCGTCCCAGGGCACGGCGTCCTTCTCGTGGCGGCGCACACGCGCCTTCAATCGATCCATCACCTTGTTGCGCGTGATGATACGCACGTAGCCGACGAGCGCCCGGGGATCGCGGAGACGCCCGGCGCGCGCGTTCGCGACGACCGCAAGGACGACCTCCTGGCGAAGATCCTCCCACTCGTCGCGGAACTCGTAGGCGCGGAGCTGCGCCAGGAAGCTCGTGACGAGCCGGTTGAGCTCGAGAAACGCGAGCCGGTCGCCCGTGAGCAGGCGATCGAGCACCGCGGTCCAGTCGCGCCGGTCGGACCGCATGCCTCCGATCCTTAGGCGGAACCGCGCGACCGCACAATTGCCGCCGCCGCGCGGCCGCGGAGGCTCGGAGTGGCCACGACGCGAGCGGCCGTGCGTGATCCGATTTCGCCGCCGCCGCCGACCTGGCTCTCCAGAGACCACGTACGTCCGCGCCGGCGGCTCTCGAATGCCGGCGCCAAAGGAGAGAGCCATGCAGCGTGCGATCGTATTCGTCATCGCCTTGTCCATGTTCGGCTGGATGATGGTGCAGGCGGCCCGTGCCGCCACGTCGACGGCCGCATCCGTGCGCGACGGCCGGCGGTGGGACGGCGTCGAAGGATCGGGGATCCTCGACGCCCGCGCGCCCGACGGCAAGGCGCTCGGGCCGTGCCCGCTGAAGCACACCGACGTCGCCGTCGAGCTCACCGGCTTCGTCGCGCGCGTCACGGTGACGCAGCTCTTCGAGAACCGCTTCACCGAGCCGGTCGAGGCCGTCTACACCTTCCCGCTCTCCGACGCCGCGGCCGTCGACGCGATGTGGCTGCGCACCGGCGATCGTCTGATCCGCGGCACGATCGAGCGTCGCGAGGAGGCGCGCAAGATCTACGAGGCAGCGCGCGACGCCGGCAAGGTCGCGGGCCTCCTCGATCAGGAGCGGCCGAACGTGTTCACGCAATCGGTCGCGAACCTCGTCCCCGGGGCGGCGGTCGAGATCAAGATCGAGTACGTCGAGCCGCTGAAGTACAGCGGCGGCACCTTCGAGTTCGTGTTTCCGACGGTAGTCGGGCCGCGCTTCCTCCCCGGCGCGCCGACGGGGCGCATCGGCACCGGCTGGGGCCCCGACACCACGCGCGTGCCCGACGGCTCGCGGATCACGCCGCCGGTGACGCCGAAGCAGACGCGCGCCGGCCACGACCTCCGGCTCAGCGTCGACATCGACGCCGGCGTGCCGATCCTCGACGTCGCCGCGCCGCTCCACGACGTCGTCGTGACCCGGCGGGACGCGCAGCACGCCCGGGTCCGTCTCCGCGAACGGCAGGAGATCCCGAACCGCGACTTCGTCCTGCGCTACGCGGTCGCGGGCGACCAGCTCACGAGCGGCTACCTCGTCCATCGCCCCACGAGCGGCGGCGACGGTTACGTCTCGTTCGTCCTGCTGCCGCCGAAACGCGTCACGCCCGCGACCGCGGCACCGAAGGAGCTGGTGTTCGTGATCGACCGCTCCGGCTCGCAGAGCGGCCGGCCGCTCGAGGTCGCGAAGTCGACCGTGCTCTGGATCCTCGATCACCTGAACCCCGACGACACGTTCCAGATCGTCGACTTCGGATCGACCGCCAACACGCTCTTCGCGCGCCCGCGGCTCGTGACCGACGAGAGCAAGCGACGCGCGCGCGCCCATCTCGCGACCCTCGAGGCCGACGGCGGCACGATGATGGCGGAGGCGATCGAGCAGGTCTGCGCGATGCCGGCCGACGGCAACCGCCTGCGCATCGTGACGTTCATGACCGACGGCTACGTCGGCAACGACTTCGAGGTGATCGACCTCGTCCGCAAGCTCCGCGGGCGCTCGCGGTGGTTCCCGTTCGGCACCGGCAACGGCGTCAATCGTTTCCTGATCGAAGGCATGGCCCGCGAGGGCGGCGGCGAGCCCGAGTACGTGCTGCTGAACGACCCGCCGGAAGAGATCGCGCGCAGGTTCTACGAGCGCATCGCCTCGCCGGTCCTCACCGACGTGCAGCTCGAGGTCGAAGGGCTGACGCTGGTCGACACCGTCCCGCGCCGCCTGCGCGACGTCTGGGCGGAGCGGCCGCTCGTCGTGCACGCGCGCTACCAGCGGCCGGGGCGCGGCCGCGTCGTCCTGCGCGGCTTTCGGCAGGGCCGTCCGTACGCGCAGAGCCTCGAGGTCGTCCTGCCGGAGCGCGAGGACGAGAACGCGGCGCTTGCGTCGATGTGGGCGCGGTCCGAGATCGACGAGCTCATGGCGGAGGATCTCCAGGGCCTCCAGTCCGGGACGTTCCGCGCCGACCTTCGCGACCGCGTCGTCGAGCTCGCGCTCGCGCACGCGCTGCTCACGCAGTTCACCTCGTTCGTCGCGGTCGAGGACCGGGTCGTCAACGAAGGCGGCGTGCAGCGCACCGTCACCGTGCCGGTCGAGATGCCGCAAGGCGTACGCTACGAGGGCGTCTTCGGCGAGGCGAAAGAGGAGCACGCCGCGACCGCGTACTCCGGCGGCGCGCTCGCGAGCCTCTCCGGGCTGATCGCGAGCACCGCGAAGCTCGCGGGCACGGCGGCGCCGCGGCTCGCGTATCGCGCGCTCGCGAAGCGTGACCCGTCTCCGCCGCCCGCGGCCCCCGCCGACGCCGCCGCCGCGCACGACGAGGCGGCGCAGCCGGCAGGCGAGCGCGGCACGGCCGCGTCACCGACGGAGCCGCCGGCGGCCGGACGCCGCGACGAGCTCGGCGCCGCCGCCCGCGAACGCCTGTCGCCGGCGTTGATCGCGCTCCTCGAGACCGGCAGTGCCGCCGGCGTCCACGTCGACGGCGTCCGGGTGCAGATCGCGGTCCGGCTGCGCTACGATCCGAAGAACGAGGACGACGGCGGTGCCCAGCAGGCCGCCGACGCGGTTCGCCGACTGCGCGGAGCCGGCATGGACGTCGAGCACACGCGCGGCGACTGCGTCACCGGCTGGATCGAGATCGCCGAGCTCGAGGCGCTCGCCGAGCTCGCCGCCGTGGAGCGCATCGTCGCGGCGCACGACCCGGCAACCGGCGGCGATTGCTCCGACTGACGACCTCGGCGTGAATGCGACGTGCGCGGCACCATGACGTTCCGCCGTCGCGCGCGCCGCCGCGACGTTCCGCGGTCCGTCCGGCTCCACTTCGCCACGTCTGGCCGGGTAGTGGTCCCTTCAAAGTCCCCCACTACCTCTGGCCGGCGATCGGTTGCGGCGCGGCCGGCGCGCCATCTACACTCGCCCGCGGTCGCGCTCGAGGAGGTATCGCATGGAGTACGAGCAAATCACCTACGCGAAAGAGGGCGCCGTCGGCGTCCTCACGTTGAACCGGCCCGACCGTCTGAACGCCTGGACGCGCCGGATGTCCGCCGAGATGACCGACGCGATCGGGCGCGCGAACGGTGATCCGGCGGTCGGCGCGATCGTGATCACCGGCGCCGGGCGCGGCTTCTGCGCCGGCGCCGACGTCAACGACCAGTTCCAAGCGCGGCTCTCGGCGCGCGACGCCGGCCGCGAGGAGGAATGGCTCGACAACGACTGGGTGACGCTGGTGCGGAACGCCAAGCCGCTGATCGCGGCGGTGAACGGCGTCGCGGTGGGCATCGGCATGACGATGGTGCTGCCCTTCGACGTGGTGATCGCCTCGGAGCGCGCGCGCTTCGGGATGTTCTTCATCAAGATGGCGCTCGTCCCGGAGCTCGCGAGCACCTATTTCCTCGTGCAGCGCGCCGGCTTCGCGCTCGCCAGCGAGATGTGCCTGACGGGCCGGCTGGTCGACGCCGACGAGGCGGAGCGGCGCGGCTTGGTCAACAAGCGCGTGGCGCACGAGAACCTGATCACCGAGGCGCTCGCGACCGGCGAGCTGATCGCGGCAAACCCCGATCGCCAGCTGCGCTGGATCAAGGAGCTGCTGACGCGCAACGCCGCGAACGCGGATTATCGCGAGGTGATGCGGCTCGAGAACGACCTGCTCGAGCAATCGATCCAGAGCCCGGAGCACCGCGAGGCGGTGAGCGCCTTCCGCGAGAAGCGTCCGCCGAGATTCCGGACGGCGACGTGATCGCGGCGGCGAGGTGATGGCGCCCTTCGAGCGCGAGCTCGAGGTCGCCCGCCGCGTCGTCGAGCGCGCCGGGCGCCTCACGCTCGACTACTTCGGCAAGCAGTACGCGATCGACTACAAGCCCGACGCGACGCCGGTGACGATCGCCGATCGCGGCGCCGAGACGCTCATCCGGGAGGAGCTCGCCGCGGCGTTTCCCGCCGACGGCATCGTCGGCGAGGAGTTTCCCGAGACCCTCGGCAGCAGCGGCCGCCGCTGGATCGTCGATCCGATCGACGGCACCGCCTCGTTCGTCCGCGGCGTGCCGCTCTGGGGCGTGCTCGTCGGCTTGGAGATCCCGGACGAGCGCGCCACCGCGGGCGGCGTCCGCGGCGCGGCGGCACGCGGCGCGGCGGCGGCACACGAACGGCACAGCCGGACGTGCGTCGTCGGCGTCGCCGGCTTTCCGGCGCTCGGCGAGACGCTCTGGGCGGCACGCGGCGGCGGCGCGTTCCGCAACGGCGAGCCGGCGCGGGTCTCGCGCGTCGCCGCGATCGGCGACGCGACCGTCCTCACCAGCGACGTCAAGCCGCAGTCCTACGGCGAGCGATTCGACGGCTTCGTGCGCCTGGTCGCCCGCGCCGCGCGCCATCGCGGCTGGGGCGATTGCTACGGATACGCCCTGGTCGCGAGCGGGCGCGCCGAGATCATGGTCGATCCCCTGCTGAACCCCTGGGACATCGCGGCGATCGTCCCGATCCTCGAAGAGGCCGGCGGCGCCTTCTTCGATTGGTCGGGCGCGCCCACGATCTACGGCGGCTCGGGGATCGGCACCACGCCGGCGCTGCGCAGCGAGGTGCTCGCGACGCTGGGATCGCCGGCGTCCCGGCCGTGACGAGCGCGCCGGCCTTGCCGAGGCGACGCGTTTGGAGCCGGCGGCGCCGCCGGGCTAACGGCCGAAGGGGTGAACCTCGAGCGAGACGCCGAACACCTCGCTCAGGACCAGGTACAGCCCGAGGAGCGCGCTCGAGCAGCGTCGCGAACGCACCGAAGGCGAGGCCCGACAGAAACACCAGCGACAGCAGCGATCCGGCGATCACCAGCGGCAGCAGCAACCGCGACCGGTTGAAGGGCGCGACCGGCTCGAGCAGCGGCAGCAGCCCCTGCTCGGTCGCCTCCTGGCGGATCGCATCGAAGAGCTGTCGTGTCTGATCGTAGACGTATTGGATCATGCCGTTCATTCCGCGCTCGCGCCGATCGAGACGATCAGCACTCCCTCCTGCTGCTTCGGTCCGCCGAGCAATAGCACACCGCGATTCCGCAGCGCCACCGACGTATCGACGAGCGGCCGGCCACCTTCGAGGAGCATGACCTTCATCACCACCTTGGAGTCGCGGAGCTCCTGCGGCGCGACGACGAGGATAGCGGCCGCCCGGGATCTCGAAGCTCGCGCCCTCACCCCAGCCGACCGTCCGCGTCTCCTGCTTCATCAATCGGTAGGACGAGTAGCGGAACAGGCTGTCGAACTGCGGCTTCATCGCGACCAGCCGGCTGTCGAACTCCCGTCCGGAGTCGGTCGCGAGCACGCTGCCGATCGTGAGCTCGACGCGCTCGCCGGCCGCGGCCGCGGCGGGCACGAGCGCGGCGGCGAGCACCGCCGCGATCACGGCCAGCGTCACCGGCCGGCGCGCGCGAAGCGCCGCGGACGAGCTCGCGCACCGTCGTGGCGGCAACCCGCGGCTCATGGCGACTTCCCGCCCGCCCGCGGCATCACCCAGATCACCGTGGTGTTGCTCCCCGGCTCCGACAGCAAGGCGACCGAATCGGCGTCGGCGACGAGCGAGTCGATCCGGACCTGGTTGTTCGGACGCGCCGCCGGCGTGCCGCGCTCGAACATCGCGAGGCCGCCGAGCACGAGCGCCACGACGATCGAAGCGGCGAGCCAGCGCCCGAGCGTCACGCCCCCGCTCGGCCAGAAGCCCGGCGCCCACGGCCGGCGCAGCTCGCCGGCACGCGCCGCGACCCGCGGCCAGAACCGCGAGAAGTCGACGTCGGCGACGACGTCGGCGAAGGTCTCCACGATCGCATCCTGGAGCCGCTCGAGACGTTGCACCAGCGCCTCGCAGGCGGCGCAGCGCGTGACGTGCATCGCGACCGCGCGCATCGCGCGCGCCTCGAGCTCGCCGTCGACGAAGAGGTCGGCGACGTTTTCGACGTCGCGACAGGTCATCGCGCTCCGGCGCCGCGGCGGATCACAGCACGTCCTTCAGCGCGGCCTGCAGCTTCTTGCGCGCGTAGTGGAGGCGGCTCATCACCGTCCCCTTCGCGCAGTGCATGATCTTGGCTGATCTCGTCGTACGACAGGCCTTCGACTTCACGCAAAAGTATGATGGCGCGATGGTCGGGGGTCAATTGATCGATCGCGGCACGCACGCGCTCGCCGATCTCGCGGTCGCTCACGCGGCGAACCGGATCGGTCGCGCCGCTGCTCGTCGGCGCTCGCCTCGTGCTCGTCGAGCGCGGTCTCGCTGGCGTCGACGAACGGCGCCCGCCACTCGCGACGCTGGTAGTCGATCGCGAGGTTCACCGCGATGCGGTAGAGCCAGGTGTAGAAGCTCGCGTCGCCCTTGTACTGGTCGAGGCTCTTGAGCGCGCGGATGAAGGTCTCTTGCGACGTCTCCCAGGCCGCGTCGTGCTCGTGCAGCATGCCGATCAGCACCGCGTAGATCTTCCGTTGGTAGCGCTCGACCAGCTCTCGGAAGGCCTCGCGGTCGCCCTGACGCGCGACCCTGACGAGCTCCGCATCGCTGCGTTCCACGGGAGCGTCACGCCTCTATAGACGATCGAGGTGCGCGCCTATTCGGCTCGACCGGCCGATCGGCGTCGATCGGCTCGGGCCGGGCGACGATCGCCCCGCCCGTCGAGGCGGGGAGGGGCGCCGCGGCGCGCGAGATCACACGGATCATCGCCCGATTCCCCGCCGCTCAATGCGCCTCGGCCCAATCGAGCCCGGCGCGAATGTCCACTTTCAGCGGCACGCGCAGCGCCATCACCGATTCCATCTCGCTCCTGATGAGCGCGATCGCCGCGTCGACGGCGCCCTCGTCGACCTCGAACACCAGCTCGTCGTGCACTTGCAGGATCATCCCGGCCGGGACGGCGTCGCGGGCGAGCCGCGCCTCGATGCGCACCATCGCGAGCTTGATGAGGTCGGCCGCGGAGCCCTGCACGGGCGTGTTGATCGCGGTCCGCTCGGCGAACTGGCGGACGCCGGGCTCGCGGCTGGTGAGCTCGGGAAGATAGCGGCGCCGCTTCAGCAGGGTGGCGACGTAGCCCTGGCGCCGCGCCTCGGCGAGCGTGCGCTCGATGTACGCGGCAACGCCGGCATAGCGCGCGAAGTAGCTCCGGATGTAGCGCTGCGCGTCGGCGAGCGGGATCTCGAACTCGCGCGCGAGCCGCTGCGGTCCCATGCCGTAGATGATCCCGAAGTTGATCACCTTGGCGCGGCGGCGCATCTCGGCGGTTACCAGCTGCCGGCGCGACGTCGAAGACCTCGGCCGCGGTTCGGGTGTGGACGTCCTGCGCCGGTGGCGAACGCCTCCACCAGCATCGGATCGTCGGTGAGGTGCGCCAGGATGCGCAGCTCGATCTGCGAGTAGTCGGCGGCGACCAGGCGCCGTCCGGCCTCGGGAACGAACGCCGCGCGGATGCGCCGGCCTTCCTCGGTGCGGATCGGGATGTTCTGCAGATTCGGATCGGTCGACGAGAGCCGTCCGGTCGCGGCCACCGTCTGGTTGAACGAGGTGTGGATCCGGCCCGTCGCCGGATGGATCAGCGCCGGCAACGGGTCGACGTAGGTGGTGAGCAGCTTGGTGACCGCGCGATGCTCGAGGATCTTCGCCGGCAGCGGGTGCTCCTTCGCGAGCCGGCTGAGCACGTCGACGTCGGTCGAGAAGCCGGTCTTCCCTTTGCGGATGCCGCGCGTCGAGATCCTCAAGCGATCGAAGAGGACGTCGCGGAGCTGGAGCGTCGAGCCGATGTTGAACTCGCCGCCGGCGAGCTCGTAGATCTCGCGCCTCGAGACGCTCGCAGCGCGCCGCGGAACTCGACGGCGAGCGCCTCGAGCGCCGCGCGCTCGACCTTCACGCCCCGGCGTTCCATCGCGGCGAGCACGAGCGCGAGCGGCATCTCGACGTCGCGGAAGAGGTCGAGGGCGTCGTGCTCGCGCGAGCGCCCGCTCCAACACCGGACGGAGCTCGAGGGCGACGCGCGCGTTCCAGGCCGGGTCCGGCTCGAGCGGCGCGCTGCGGCCGAGAAAGTGCGCCGCCAGCTCGGGAACCGCATGGCTCGGGCGCGACGGGTCGAGGACGTAGGAGGCGATCGCGGTGTCGAAGAGCGGGCCGGCGAGCGCGATGCCGTGGCGCGCGAGGATGATCGTCGATGCGCTTCACGTCCTCGGCGGTCTTCTCGCACGCCGGATCGGCGAGCATGCCCGGCGACGACGTCCGCCTCGGTCGAGGGGTACGGCCACCAACGTGCTCGCGTCCGGTCGCGGGCGCGACGATCACGCCGTGGAGCTCGGCGCGCATCGCGGCCTCCGGCGAGGCGTCGAGGGCGATCGCGGCGCACGCCGGCGCGGCCGATCTCAGCGAGGACCTCGGGACCGGTGCGGATCGGCGCCTCGGCCTGCGGCGGCGCCGGCGCCGCCGGCGAGCGGTCCGAAGTCGCGGAGCAAGGAGTGGAACTCGATCTCGCGGCAGAGCTCCTCGAGCTCCGCGGGCTGCGGGCCACCGTAGCGAAATGCCTCGAGGTCGTACGCCAGCGGCAGATCGCAGCGGATCGTCGCCAGCGCCTTCGCGAGCCGCGTCTGCTCGGCGTGCGCCTCGCACCGTCTCGGCGAGCTTCTTCGCGCCGCGGATGCCGCTCCGCTCGATCGCGCCGACGTTCGCGAGCAGGTCCTCGAGGCTGCCGGCGTGGCGGATCAGCGCTGCCGCGGTCTTCTCGCCGACGCCGCGAATGCCCGGGATGTTGTCGATCGCGTCGCCCATGAGGCCGACGACGTCGACCCAGCGCGCCGGCTCGACGCCGTAGCGCTCGCGGACGTCGTCGGCGCCGATGCGCTTGTCGCGCATGGTGTCGAGGAGCGTCACGTGCGGGCCGACGAGCTGCTGGAAATCCTTGTCACCGGTGACGATCACGACGTCGACGCCGTCGGCGGCGGCGCGCGTCGCGAGCGTGCCGATGACGTCGTCGGCCTCGACGCCGGGCTCCTCGACGACCGCGAAGCGCAGCGCCGCGACCATGCGGCGGATGAGCGGCAGCTGCGGGGCGAGCTCCTCCGGCAGCTCGGCGGTGCGGTTGGCCTTGTACTCGGCGTACATGGCTCGTCGCGGAACGTCGCCCCCGGGCGCGTCGAAGACCATCGCGACGTGCGAGGGCCGCTCCTCGCGCAACAGCTTCACGCACATCGTCGTGAAGCCGAGCACGGCGTTCGTCGGAATGCCCTTCGACGTCGACAGGAAGGGGATCGCGTGGAAGGCACGGAAGACGTACGAGCTCCCGTCGACGAGGTAGAGACGCCGCGACGGCGCGGCGCTCACCACCTTCGCGAGCTGGCGTTTGGTGGTCGCGCTGCGACGGCCGGCAGGAATGGGCACGCGCTCGTTCTGCACCGTCGAGGTTATCTTGACAACACTGGAGGCCGTCGGTAAACGTGCTGCCGTTTTTTCAACCCTACTATCATTCGCTGTAACGGCGCAGTATCGAGCTGAATCATGCAATCACGATGGTTCGAAAGCAGCTTCGGCTGCGCGCGATCGCGCTGAGATCCGCCCGTCATGCTCGAGGTGCGAAATCTCACCAAACGGTACGGCGACATCACCGCCGTCCGCGACGTCAGCTTCACCGCGGCGCAGGGCCAGATCCTCGGCTTCCTCGGGCCGAACGGCGCCGGCAAGACGACGACCATGCGCATCCTCACCGGCTACCTGCCGGCGACGAGCGGCACCGCCAAGGTCGCCGGCTTCGACGTCTTCACCGAGAGCGAGGAGGTGCGGCGGCGCATCGGCTATCTGCCGGAGAACCCGCCGCTCTACGCCGACATGACGACCGACGCGTATCTGCGCTTCGTCGCCCGCATCAAGGGCGATGCCGAAGGCGGCGATCGACGACGCGATCGAGCGCGCCGTGCACACCTGCGGTCTCGACAGCGGTGCGCGACCGGCTGCTCGGCCATCTCTCGAAAGGGTTCCGGCAGCGCGTCGGGCTCGCGCAAGCGCTCATCCACGATCCGCCGGTGCTGGTGCTCGACGAGCCGACGATCGGTCTCGACCCGCGGCAGATCATCGAGATCCGCGCCCTCATCCGCCAGCTCGCGGGCGCAGCGCACCGTCATCCTCTCGACCCACATCCTGCCGGAGGTCTCGCAGATCTGCGAGAAGGTCGTGATCATCAACGAGGGCCAGGTCGTGCTCGAGGAGGACATGGCGACGCTCACGCGCGACGCCAGCCTCGAGGACGTGTTCCTGCGCAGCATCGCCAAGGAGCCCGCGCGCGGCGGAGCTGCCGGCGTGAGGAACATCCTCACGATCGCCGGGCGCGAGATCCGCTCGTACTTCGTCTCGCCGATCGCCTACGTCGTCCTCACCGGCTTCCTGCTCCTCGGCGGCTGGTTCTTCTTCAACCTGCTCGCGCGCTTCAACTTCCTGCTCGACGATCTACTCGGCGCAGCAGCAGAACCCGCAGGTCCTCGAGCGGCTGAACTTGAACGAGTTCGTGATCGCGCCGTTGCTGCACAATCTCTCGGTCGTGCTCGTGATCCTGGTGCCGGTGATCACGATGCGGAGCCTCGCCGAGGAGAAGAAGGCCGGCACCTACGAGCTGCTGCTCACCTCGCCGCTCAAGATCTGGGAGATCGTCCTCGGGAAGTTCCTCGGCGCGCTGGTCTTCGTCGGTCTGATGGTCGCTGCTGACGGGCGTCTATCCGCTGATCCTGATGGTCTACGGCAACCCCGAGATCGGCGTCATCCTCGGCGGCTACCTCGGGCTCTTCCTGCTCGCGACCTGCTTCGTCGCGGTCGGCGTCCTCACCTCGTCGTTCACCGAGAACCAGATCATCGCCGCCGTGACCTGCCTCGTCACGCTTGCTGCTGCTCTACATCATCGCCTGGCCGGCGGATAACGCCGGTGAGACCGTCGGCGCGATCCTGCGCTACGTCTCGCTCACCGAGCACTTCGCGCAGATGGTGAAGGGCGTGATCGACTCGAAGGATCTCGTCTACTTCGCGACCGTCATCGTGCTCGCGCTCTTCCTCACCCACCGCTCGGTCGAGTCGATTCGCTGGAGATAGCGGTGGGCACGCGTTCGACCTCGCTGTTCGGCCTCTGGGGCGTCGTCCTCCTCGTCTTCGGGCTCGTCGCCTACGCGGTGACGCCGGCCGCGTCGGTGTACGTCCTGGTGCACGTCGGCCTCGGCATCCTGCTGCTCATCCTCTACCTCACCGCCAGCCGCGAGAACCTGACCACCTTCCTCGGCGAGCGCTCGACGAAGTACGGCGCCAACGCCGTCGTGTACTCGTTGATCTTCCTCGCCGTCGCGGCGTCGTGAACTTCCTCGCCGCGCGCCACAACAAACGCTGGGACCTGACGGCGCAGAACGTCTTCTCGCTGTCGTCGCAGTCGCAGAACGTGGTCCAGAAGCTCGACAAGCCGGTCGAGGTCTACGCCTTCGTCGAGGGCGGCAGCGCGCCCGAGATCGAGGATCTGCTCGACAGCTACAAGAACGCGTCGGGCAACTTCTCGTTCCACATGGTCGACCCGATCAAGGAGCGCGACCTCGCCGAGCGCTACAAGGTGACCGAGCTGCCGACGGTGCACATCCAGTACGGCGATCAGACCGCGACGGTGACCCGCGAGATCAACGAGGAGACGCTCACCAACGGCCTCATCAAGGCGACGAAAGCGACCAAGAAGATGGTCTGCTTCCTCGACGGCCACGGCGAGCCCGACATCGACAACCGCGAGGCGCGCGGCTTCTGAGCCTGCGCGACGCGCTCCACAACGAGAACTACGACACCAAGAAGGTCCTGCTCGCGAGCGAGGCCGACGCTGCCCGCCGACTGCACGATCCTCGTCGTCGTCGGCACCGATCGCCCCCTCTTCGACCACGAGCTCGACGTGCTGCGCGCGTCGCTGAAGAGCGGGCGCTCGATGCTCTTCCTCGTGCCGCCGCGTCGCGGGGCGCAGCTCGGCGCGCTGCTCGAGCCCTGGGGCGTCAAGCTCACGGACACCGTCGTCGTCGATCAGGTCGTCCGCCTGTTCCAGGGCCCGGCGCTCGGCCTCCAGATCCTCGCCTCGACCTACGGCGCGCATCCGATCACCAAGGACTTCACCGAGCGCACCGTCTTCCCGCTCGCGCGCGTGGTCTCGGCCGCGGCCGCGGGAAAGACCGGCGTGACTGGCGACCGAGCTCGTGAAGTCGAGCGCGTCGGCGTGGGGCGAGACCGACCTCGACGGCGTCTTCGACCGCGGCGAGGCGCAGCTCGACGACAAGGACGTGAAGGGGCCGGTGTCGCTCGCCGTCGCCGTCACCGGCAAGCACAAGGAGATGGGCTTCGACGAGCACCGGCGAGACCAAGCTCGTCGTCGTCGGCGACGCCGACTGGGTGAACAATCAGTTCGTCAACCAGCTCTTCAACCGCGACCTCGTCCTCAACATGATGGGCTGGCTCGGCGGCCAGGAAGAGATGATCTCGATCCGCCCGCGCGCGATCAAGGCGTCGCGCGCGCAGCTCTCGCCCGCCGAGAGCCGGCGGATCTTCTACCTCTCGGTGCTCGTCATGCCGGAGCTGCTGCTCCTCCTCGGCCTCACCGTGTGGTGGCGCCGGAGCACGAAGTGAGGCCGCGGAACACTCTCCTCCTCCTCCTCGTCCTCGCCGCGCTCGGAGCCTACGTCTACTGGGTCGAGCTGCCGCACGAGAAGCAGCAGGCCGAAGCGAAGCACCTCCTCACCTTCGACAAGGCGAAGGTCGCCAAGGTCACGCTCGACTACCCCGAACGCGCCATCGTCGCTCGAGAAGAACGGCGCGCACTGGCGCTTGACGAAGCCGATCGAGGCCGACGCCGACGACACCACCGTCGACAACCTGGTGAGCGCCGTCGCGACCGCCGAGGTGACGCGCACCCTCGACGACGTCGGCGACAAGCTGCCGTCGTACGGGCTCGACAAGCCGGAGGTCGACCGCGACGCTGGCGCTCGACGACGGCACCAGCCTGCCGCCGCTCAAGATCGGCAAGACGACGCAGGTCGGCTTCTCGGCGTACGTGCAGAAGGGCGACGATCCCAAGGTCTACATCACCGGCGCGGCGCTCCACAGCGGGATGAAGAAGGACGTGAAGGACCTCCGCGACAAGTCCGTGATCGCGTTCCAGGATCCGGAGGTGCAGAAGCTCGAGATCGCGCGCGCCGACGGCACGATCGACGTCGAGCGCGACGGCGAGCGCTGGAACGTCACCGCGCCCGCGCAGTACCGCGCCGACGACGCCGAGATGCGGTCGCTGCTCGCGAGCCTCCGCGGCGTACGCGCGAGCGACTTCGCGAGCGACGACCCCGCCGCCGATCTCGGCGCGTACGGACTCGCCACGCCGAAGCTCAAGGTGAGCGTGTGGCTCGGAAAGGACCGCGCGCAGAAGACGCTCCTGCTGAGCGACGTCCAAGACAAGGACGGCAAGAAGCTGGTCTACGCCAAGCGCGGCGAGAGCCCGACCGTCTACGCGATCCCGGAGTACTCGCTGAAGAGCCTCGACAAGAGTCTCGCGACGTTGCGTGACAAGACCGTTCTCGCCTTCGACAAGGACAAAGCCGCGAAGATCACGGTCACGCGCAAGGACGGCGCCGGCTTCGTGCTCTCCAAGCACGACGGCGCCTGGCACATCGACACCCCCGGCGAGGGCACGGAGCGGGCGCCGACCGTCACGCGCTTCGTCGAAGACGTCGCGGGGCTCAAAGGCAGCGAGATCGTCGCCGAGCACGGCGTCGATCTCGCCACGTTCGGCCTCGCCTCGCCCGACGTCCGCATCGCCGTCGAGGACGACGGCGGAAAATCGCTCGGCACGATGATCGGCTCGATCGGGACCGGCGGCAGCCGCGCCGACGCCAGTGCGACCTCGTACCTCGCCGCCGTCGGCGAGGACGTCGTCTACGGCGTGAAGCCGTTCGTGTACGGCCGGATCGACAAGAAGGCGGCGGATTTCCGCGAGCGCCCGGCGACGCCGCGGCCGAGCGGCTCCGGCGTCGCGACTCCGGCGGCAGCCGCGCCCGGCGCGTTCGACGCCCATGATCTCGGCGGGATGCCCGCCGCCGGCGGCGACGACGCCGACCAGGACGACGGCGGGGCAGACGATGCCGGCGACGAGGACTGAGCAGGGATCGTCGACGGGCACCGGGATCGAGGCCGCCTCGACTGCGCGCCACCTGGTGATTCCGATCCCCGCTGACGCGCGTCCCGCGACTTTCATCGCGACGTCGCGCGCGTGAGCGCGCCGGAGATCGTCGCGTTGTTCATCGCCGCGTTCGTCGCGGGGGTGATCAACTCGATCGCCGGCGGCGGGACGTTGGTCTCGTTTCCGACGCTGGTGTGGCTCGGCCGCGATCCGGTGCTCGCCAGCGCGACCAACACCGTCTCGCTCTGGCCGGGCTCGCTCGGCGCCATGGCCGGCTTCCGCAGCGAGCTACGCGGCGTCCGCCGGTGGATGCCGTTCCTCGGCGTGCCGTCGCTCGCCGGCGGGATCGTCGGCGCCGTCTTGCTTCTGCGAACGCCGTCGGAGGCGTTCGGCCGCATCGTGCCGTTCCTGATCCTGTTCGCGACCGCGCTCTTCGCGGCGCAGGCACCGATCACGCGGGCGCTGAATCGGCCGCCGCGGGAGCCCGTCGCGTCGTGGCGGAGCGGCGCGGTCGTGTTTCAGATGGGCGTCGCGATCTACGGCGGCTACTTCGGCGCCGGCATCGGCATTCTCATGCTCGCGGCCCTCGGCCTTTCCGGCTTCAGCGACATCCACGAGATGCTCGCGCTCCGGAACTTCGCCGCGCTCTGCATCAACGGCATCGCCGCGATCTACTTCATCGCGCGCGGCGCGCTCAGCTGGCCGGACGCCCTGGTCATGACCGCCGGACAGATCGCGGGAGGATACGGCGGGGCGAGGCTGGCGCGACGGCTCGGACGGCCGCTCGTCCGCCGCGCGGTCGTCGTGATCGGCGCCGCGATGGGGTTGTCGCTGCTCGTCTCGCGCTGATCGCGCGACGTCGGCCGCAACCAGCCGTTCAGGTCGCGAGCGCGGCGAGCAGCGCCGCGATCTCGTCGTCGGTGCCGACGCTCACGCGAAGCGCGTCGGCGAGACGCGGCGTCGCGAAGTACCGGACCAGGATGCCGCGCTCGCGGAGGCGCGCCTGGACCGGCGCCTGGTCCTCCCCCGGGCGGCGCGCGAGGACGAAGTTCGCCGCCGACGGCAGCACCTCGTAGCCGTACGCCGCCAGACCGGCGGTCAGGCGCGCACGGGTCGCGACGATGCGGGCGACGTTGCGCTCCATCCAGGCATAGTCCGCGAGCGCCGCGACGCCGGCGGCGATCGCCAGCCGGCTCAGGTTGTACGAGTCCTTCACCTTGGCGATCTCCGCCAGCAAGTCAGGCGACCCGAAGGCGAGGCCGATCCGCATGCCCGCGAGCGAGAACGACTTCGAGAACGTACGCAGGACGACGAGATTGTCGTAGCGCGCGATCAGCGGCAGCGCGCTCGCCGCCGCCGGCGCGAAGTCGACGTACGCCTCGTCGACGACGACGATGCCGTCGCGGCCGGCGACGAGCTCCTCGACGACGTCGAGCGGCGTCAACGTTCCCGACGGCGAATTCGGGTTGCAGACGATGAGGAGGCGCCCAGCCGCCGCGTGCAGCGCCGGCGGCAGGGTGAAGTCCGGCGGAAACGGGATCGTGAGCGCGCGGCCTTCCTGGATCGTCACCAGCGTGTCGTAGAGCGAGTAGGTCGGCGCCGGGTACACGGCGACGTCGTCCGGACCGATCGCGGCGCGCATCAGCATCGTCAAGAGCTCGTCCGAGCCGTTGCCGGCGAGAACCTGCTCCGGCGCGACGCCGTAGACCCGCGCCGCCGCCTCGCGGAGCGGTGTCGCGCTCGGATCGGGATACAGCCGGAGATCCTTCGCGGCCTCGGCGATCGCCGGCGCAATGCCGGGCGCCGGCGGATACGGGTTCTCGTTGGTGTTGAGCTTGATGACGCGACCGCCGCGCGGCTGCTCGCCCGGCACGTAGCCGTGCATCCGCTCGACGACGGCGCGGAGGCGGCCGCGGCCGCCGCTCGTCACTGGACGGCTTTTTTGATCGGCGTCGGCGCGGGACGCGACGCCGCGGACGCGACGCCGGCACCGTCGACGAGATAGCGGTCGGCGATCTGCACCGCCTGCCGCTTGCGATCCGGCATCTCGATCAGCACGTCGACGACCTTCTCCCAGCGCTCGCGATCGGCACCGGCGAGCTCGAAGAGGTCGATGACGACGTCGATGTCCTTGCTGACCAGCGCCTTGTCGCCGCGGGCGATCAGCTTGTCGCTCGGGATCGGCACGTGGCCGAGCTGGCACACGCGGACCATGTCCTGGATGCGTCCGCGGTCGAGCAGCTTGTCCCGAAGGTCGGACCAGTCGTGGGCGGCCACGACGTCGGCGTTCCGGGTGAAGAGCTCGAGCGCCTGGTCGAGCCATCCCTTCGCGAGATAGCGACGTCCGACCAGGACGTCTGCTTCCTTGGACATGTCGCGTTTCCTCCTGTGCGCCGTCGCGCAAGCGCACGCAAAAGGTTAAAGCGATGGCACGAAATATTCAAGAGCAAGAACGCGGCGACGCGGCCGCGGTGCGCGCCGAGGTGAACCGATCGTCCGACGCCATGGCGTGACGCGGACGCGCCGGCACGGCCGGTCCATCACGTTGAATTGACGGGTGTTCTGCGGTACGCGCTGCATCACGTTCATGAGCGTCGCGAAGAATCTCGCCATCGTCTCCGTCGTCGGGCGCGACCAGAAGGGCGTCGTCGCGCGCGTCTCGACCTATCTCGCCGGCTGCAGCACCAACATCGAGGACATCGAGCAGCGCGTGATGGAGGGGCTCTTCATCATGACGATGCGGGTCGACGTCACGGACCTCTCGGTCTCGCTCGACGAGATGATCCTCGGCCTGAAGCGCATCGGCGAGGAGATGCGTCTGGACGTCAGCGTGCGGCTGCACAGCGCACGCGAGCGCAAGCGCGTCGCGGTGCTGGTGACCAAGGAGCCGCATTGCCTGGAGACTCTCGTCGTCGATCACCAGGCCGGGCTCATCAACGGCGACTTCGCGATCGCGCTCTCGAACCACGACGTCCTGCGGCCGCTCGCGGAGCGCCACGGCATCCCGTTCCAGTCGTTTCCGTCGACGGACAAGGCGGCGCACGAGGCGTTCCTGCTCGAGCAGCTGCGGGCGGCGCGGCCGGACCTGGTCGTGCTCGCCCGCTACATGCAGGTGCTGAGCGGCGGCGTCATCCGCCACTACCCGAACCGGATCATCAACATCCACCCTTCCCTCCTGCCGTATCACCCGGGCGCCAACGCCTATAAGCAGGCACACGAGGAAGGCGTGCGGGTCTCCGGCTGCACGGCGCACTTCGTCACCGAGCAGCTCGACCAGGGGCCGGTGATCCTGCAGGACGTCTTCCACATCCGCGTCGGCGAGGACACGCTCGAGGAAGTGAAGGAGCGCGGCAAGCGCGCTCGAGGGGAAGGTGCTCTCGCAAGCCGTCCAGCTGTTCCTGAACGAGCAGCTCGTGGTCGCCGAGAAGAAGGTCCTGTTTCGCCCCGGCCGCCTGCCGGCCTGAGGAGCGGCGCGTTCCGCGCTGACCGCCGAACGCGCTCGTCGCCGTGCTGACGGCCCTGCTGTTCGCGTCGGTCGCGCTCCTGGCGTCGGCAGTGTGGCTGGTGCGCGGATGGCGGGTCCGCGCCGCGCGGCGGCGGCATGCGACCGGTCCGGGCAGCTCGCTCGACAGCGCGATCCCGGTGCGATCGTTCGAGCAGATCGACGTCGCCGTCGCCGCGCGCCGGTGTCATTGTGGAACCCGCCTGCGCACGAGCGGCGAAGGCGCGCGCCAGGACGGCGAGCGCCGCTACCGGGTCGCGCGGCTCGCGTGCGACGAGTGCGAAGAGGTCTCGGAGCTCTACTTCGACGTGAGCGAGATCCTGCATTGACCTACCGCAACGCCGACATCGCGGCGCGGCTCCACGAGATCGCCCTCTTCCTCGAGATCGACGAGGTCCCGTTCAAGCCGCGCGCGTACGACAAGGCGGCGCACTCGATCGAGGCGCTCGGCGAGCAATGCGCCGATCTGCATGCGCGCGGCGGCGTCAAGGCGCTGCAGGAGATTCCGGGAGTCGGCAAGGCGATCGCGGAGAAGATCGGCGAGCTGCTGACGACCGATCGCATCGCCTACCACGAGGAGCTTCGCGCCCGGACGCCGATCGACGTCGCGACGCTGACGCTCATCGAGGGCGTCGGCCCGAAGGCCGCGAAGGCGCTCTACGAGGCGCTCGCCGTCGTCGACGTCGCGACGCTCGAGGCGGCGGCGGCCAGCGGCAAGATCCGCGCCCTCCGCCGCTTCGGCGTGAAGAGCGAGGAGAAGATCCTGCGCGGCCTCGCCGCGTGGAAGCAGCATCACGGCCGCTTCCGCCTGCCGGAGGTCCTGCCGGTCGTCGAGCAGATCGCGGCGCGGATCGCCGAGTTCGCCGGCGTCGAGCGCGCGGTGATCGCCGGCTCGATCCGGCGCCGGCGCGAGCTCATCGGCGATGCCGACGTGGTCGTGGTCGCCGCCGACGCCGCGCCGGTGATCCGGGCGGTGGCGGCGATGGCGCCGGTCGATCGGGTGCTCGGCCAGGGCGACACCAAGATCTCCGTCAAGCTCGCGAGCGGACTCCAGATGGACGTGCGGGTGGTGCCGGCGCGGAGCTTCGGCGCGGCGCTCCACTACTTCACGGGCTCGAAGGGTCACAACGTCGTCCTCCGGCAGCTGGCGATCAAGAAGAAGCTCAAGCTCAACGAGTACGGCCTCTTTCGCGGCGACACCGCGATCGCCGGCGTCACCGAGGAGGAGATCTACGCCGCCCTCGGCCTGCCCTACATCGAGCCCGAGCTGCGCGAGGACTGCGGCGAGATCGAGGCGGCGCGAAGCGGCCGCCTGCCGGCGCTGATCGCCCACGGCAGCCTCCGCGGCGACCTCCAGACCCAGACCACCTGGACCGACGGGCGCCACACGCTCGAGGCCATGGCCGAGGAGGCGCGCCGCCTCGGTCTCGAGTACGTCGCGATCACCGACCACACCCGCGACCTCGCGATGACCTTCGGCAGCGACGAGAAGAAGCTGCGCGAGCAGGGCGCCGCGATCGACGCCCTCAACGCGACGGGCAAGCTCGGCCGATTGCGCGTTCTCAAGGGCGCGGAGGTGAACATCCGGAAGGACGGCACGCTCGACATCGCCGACGACGCGCTCGCCGAGCTCGACGTCGTCGGGGTCGCCGTGCACTCGCACTTCGGCCTGCCGCGCGCCGAGATGACCGCGCGCGTGATCCGCGCGATGCAGAACCCACACGCCGACATTCTGTTCCACCCGACCGCCCGCATCATCGGCAAGCGCGAGCCGGTCGACCTCGATCTCGACGCCGTGATCGCCGCCGCGCGCGAGACCGACACCGTCCTCGAGGTCGACGCCTACCCCGATCGCTCCGACCTCCGCGACGCGCACATCCGCAAGGCGATCGAGGCCGGCGTCAAGCTCGTGATCGACTCCGACGCGCACTCGACGGCGCAGCTGCGCTTCCCCGAGGACTGGGGCATCGATCAGGCGCGCCGCGGCTGGGCGAGCGCCGACGACGTGCTGAACAGCCGCCCGCTCGAGGATTTTCTCGCGGCGTTGAAAGACGGCCGGCGCGCGAGCGGTGCGAAGAGCGGGCGGCGAACGCGCCGTTGACAGCCGGCGCTTTGGGGTCCGACTCGCGCACGGCTGCCACGGCAATGTCCGAGACTGAACTCGCGCGCCGCTCAGCGCGCCCGCGCGCCGACCGGGAGTCGCCACCGTGCCGGTCACATCGGGCCTACGAACCCGCATCGTCTACCGCAAGGACGACGACCGGCCGGGCAGCTTCGCCTTCGTGCCGGTGTAGGCCTCTTCATACCTTCCGCCCTCTCCGGCCAGCGCGGCATTACGCCCGCCTTCGGCGCGCGGCCGCTGCCACGGCCGGCGGCGCCCGAGCGTCGTCCGAAGACAGACCGCGTGCGAGGCGTACCGCGAGCTGATCGAAGCGCCCGCCAGCACATCCCGTCGCGGTCGACGAGCCGTGCTGGCGAGCGTGCGGTCTACTTCCCGAGGATCATGCGCCCGGTGGTCGCGTCGGTGATGAGGACCGAAATCAGGCGCGCCTTCAAGATCGCCTTGAGCGGCTCGAAGCGGCGGCGATCGCCACCCGTCACGAGGATCACGCGCTTGTCACGGTTGGCCGCAGTCCGTCGCAGGCCTTCGAAGCCGAGGCCGATCGCCTCGTAGTCGGTCAGGACCTCCTTGCCGTCGGCATTGACGAGCCAGTAGCAGATTTCGGCGACCGCGCCCTCGTGATACGCGAGCCCCGCGAGCTCGTCGTTGAACATGGCGTCGTCGTTGACGAGTCTGGTGCCGGTGTGGCCCTTCTTCTCCGGATCCGGCGCGAGGATCGGCCCCATGCCGGTGACGACCACACTGCAATCGGCGATCTTCTTGCGCATCTTCATGACCTGCCGGTTCTTCTTGTAGACCGACGCGTGCACCATCCGCTCAACGAACGCGGGACACGGCATCTGCGAGGCGTGACCGCCGTAGCAGTCTCGTATCGTCACGGCGACCGTGTTCGCCTCGACGCCTCCCGAGTAGGAAACGCCCGTCAGCCCGATGATCGGGACCACGTCCAGACGGGGAATCTTGAACGGCCGCTCGGTGCTGCGAAGCTCTTCGGCGAGCTTCTGCATCGTCTGGCCCCATGCGACCCCGAGGCGAAAGCCGTCGGCACCTGCGCGCGCGTCGGCCGCCTTCAAGGCCTCGTCGAGATAGGGGGCGGCGCGCCTCGCCAGAGCCGCGGTTACCTCGCGGTGAATGTCGCGCGCATCCGTTGTACTCGACGGCGTCAGCATCTCGTCATTGCCGGGAACCAACACCACGTCGGCGAGCGCGTACCGCCCCTTCAGCTCACTCTCGAGCTGGCAACGGTAGACCGCGTCATGCGGAATGTTCACCGCGACCGAGAAGCTTCCTCGGAGGAACGCTTCGTGAAGAATCGCAGCGACCGCGGGGACCGACATCCCGAGCGATTCGGCGACCGCGCGGTGGCTCCTGAAAGACGGCTGACCCTGCGAGCGAAACATCGCCTGTAGGACCTTGATCGCGTCGATCGGCCGCTTGCTGACATGCCGATCCTTCTTGCGCGCCGACTTCTTCTTCGCGCCCGTCTCGGCTGACACCGCCGGTTTTCTGGCTCCGCGCTTACGCGATGTCGTGCGCCGCAGCCGGGCCGGCTTATTGGCTCGACGCGCGGTGCCGTTCGACGACGGATGCATCTGATCCGTCGCGGGCGGCGTGAAGGGCGTGCGGCGGCTGACGTCGATCTCCTCTCTCGGGGTCTCGTCTTCCATCGGACCTCTCCTGGGTGTCACGCGCCGGGGCGGGCACGTGTGTGTGGGGTTGATGCTGCTCGCTCGTCACCTGCGATGATCCGCAGGCGCCTCCTGCGTCGCACGGCCTACCAACATCGAGGCGTCCTTAGGAAGAGGTTTTTTGCGTGACAGGTCGCGAACCCAGTGGACGTGCGCACGTCGCGCGCGAGAAGCGTCGCGATCGTCGCACGTCCGTCGCGAAGTGAACGTGTCGCGGTGAATTTCGTCGCGCCGCGTGTGCGCACGCGCGTATAGGAGGCGCGTGCCGCACGAGATTCACTTCGATGAGACGCGCGTCATCGTCGAGGACGTCGTCGAGATCGATCGTCCCGATCTCGGCGCGCGCGTGCGCATACACCGCGCGGCGGACGGCGCCGTGGTGATCGTCGTCGCCACGGACGCCACGCGCGACGGTGCGCCGCTCCTCGGCAACCTCGGCGTCGTCGCGGCCGGCGCGGGCGCGATCGTGCGCTGCGGAAGGCTACGCCTCGAGATCGCGTGGAATCCGACCGCGGTCCGCCGCCGTCCGAGCGCCGCGGGTGTGAGCGGAGCGTCGTCATCGCTGTCGCAGCGGTGCCGCGTCTGCTTCGGCGCGTTCGCGCCGGCGGAGATCGTCGTCGCATGTGCCTGCGACGAGAGCTTTCACGATGACTGCGACCACGCCCGCCGCGATTGCCCCGCCTGCGGCGCGCCGCGGAGGGAGGCGCCGTGACGCGTGACGACTTCGAGCTCCTCGTCGCCGGCGTCGGCGCGATCGGCTCGCGACTCGCGCGACGGACCGACGTCACGACGCGCCTCACCTGCCTCGACGCCGAGCGGGTCGCTCCCGAGAACGTCGGCGTCGCTGCGTTCGACGGCGACGACCTGGGTGCCGCCAAGGCCGCGGTCGTCGCCGCTCGCCACCGCGCGCGCGGCGGGGTGGCCCGCCCGCTGACCGGCGACCTGCGCTACCTCGTCCGTCCGGGCCTGGTCCGGGCGCTCGCCGGCGCCTGCTTGTGCCTCGACAATCCACGCGCCATCCGCGACGCCGCCGAAGCGCTCTGGATCGACGCGCGAGAGATCCCGATCGTGATGCTGACCTGCGGGGGCGCCGCCGGTGGGTGGCAGGCGCGGGTCTTCGTGCCGGGGGGCCCCTGTCCCGTCTGCCTCTTCGGCGAGGCGGAGCGCCGCGCGGCGCGTGCGGCGGAAGGCGTGAGCTGCGCCGATACCACCGCGCCACGCGCCGCGGCCGACGCCGCGGAGGCGGCCGCGGGGGCGGGTATCGAGATCCTCGAACACTGGCGCGCTGGCGACCGTTCGCTCGTGAACTGCCGCGTGCAATGCGACCCGGGCGGCGAGCCGTTCATCGTCCGCATGCCAGCCGAGGCCTCACGCGGGTGCTCCGCCGGCCACGCGCGCTCGGTCGACGACATCGACGTCGAGGCTCTGGGAGGCTCGGTGGAGGCCGTCACGGTCGCCGACCTCGCTGAGCGCGCGCTCGCGCGCTGCGGTGCCGACGCCGAGATCCTGCTCGGGCGCCGCGCCGTGCCGACGGCCGGACTCTATTGTCCGGCGTGTCCCGGGTTCGCGGCGGCGCTGCCACGCTTGCTGCCGGCGGCGATCGCCGCGGCACGACTCTGCGACTGTGACATCGCGCCGCGCCCGCTCGGCCTCCGTACGAGCGTCGGCGCTCGCGAGCTGCTCGACCCCGCCCTCGCGCCGCTCGCGCTGCGCGCCTGGGGCGCGGCGCCGGGCGACGAGCTCCTCGCCGAGGGCTCGCGCGGGCGCGTGCGGCTGGCCGCCGACTTCGACTGGAGGGAGCTCGATGGAGAATGACCCGGCGGCGCTCGCAGCGCTGCGGCGGACGATCCGTGCCCGCGCGCTCGCGAACGCAATGGTGCTCTTGCACGAGGAGAGCCGCCTGAGCGGCGGCAGGCTGACCGTCCGCGCGCTCGAGCGCGACGCGCTCGTGGTGCAGCTCCGGGACGTCCGGACGCTGGTCCGCTGCGGCGGCGGCTTCGCGATCGCGCCGCGCGATTTCACGATCATGCTCGCCTGCCCGCCGCTCTGGCCGTTCGACCGCCAGGCGGCGCTGCAGCCATTCATCGTCGCGCCCGCCGACTTCGCCGCACCGAACAGCGACGGCCGCGCGCTCTGCCTCGACCTCGCGGGAATTCCGCCCGAGCGTCTGGTGCACGTGCTCTACGACAACATCCGTCTCCGCCGCTTCCGGCTCGACCACTGCGTCGACGCGAACGCCGCCGCCTTCGTCCGCGACCGCCTCGAGAGCTTTCCGACCGACGATCGCCCCCTGCGCGTCGAGCACGAGGAGGGACGATGACGACGTTCGAGCTCGCGACGATCGACGATCCGTGGACGCTCGCGCGCTGGGCGGTGTCGGCGCCGGCGGGCCTTCGTCTCGGGATCCGCCACCGGGTCGCCGTCGCCGAGGTGCTCGGCCCGCCCGACGACGTGAACGACCTCCGCGCCTGGATTGCCGCGCCCGTGCTCGAGCCCACCCCACCGCTGATCGATCTGGCCGTCGGGATCATCGCGACCACCGTTCCGGCGCTCGACGCCCCGGCCTTCCTGCGGTTCGCGACGGCCGGCTCCACGAGCGCCGCCGCCGCGCACGCGAAGGTCACGTATCTGCTCGTCGCGAACCGCTGCGTCGCCGCTGGCCTGCGCTGCGGCTGGCTCGAGGGACCCGGCCTCGCCGTCGATCCCGCCCGGGTCGACGCATCGATCGTGCGCGCCGCGGTGTGCGTTCTCGCGGCGGGCCTTCGTGCTCTCGACGATCCCCACGTCGCCGAGAGCTTTCTCGACTACTGCGCCATCCGCGCCAACCCAAAGGAGGAAGCATCATGAACGCAGCAAGCACGGTCGCCCTTCGCATCGAGCGTCACGACGGCGCCGCCGCCTTCGACGACCCCGCCGTTCCAGACGAGATGACGATCGAGGAGGTGACCGCCCGCGCGGCCCCGAGGCTGCGCTACCCCCTCACCGACGTCGGCAGCGGCAAGCCGCTGCACTACGGGCTCCTGCACGACGGCGTCGAGCTCCCGCGCGACCAGAAGGTCGGCGTGGCTTTTCCCCAACGCCGCGCCCGCGTCCACGTGGTCACCGAGTACCAGAATGCCGGCGCGCGCTGAGGCATCGGGCGTGTCGAGCCCACCCGCCGCTGATGGTGCCGCCGCCCGTGGGACCGCGGCGCTGCGCCTCGAGCTCGCCGTGCGTGTCGGCGCGCACGCGGCCGAGATCCCGCTCGACGCCGGGCATTGCGAGCGCCTGTTCCGCACGGCGACGTACGTCGCGCTCCGCGACGCCGCGCTCGGACCCGACGAGACGGTCGAGGCTATGCTCGTCGCCGGGCGCGTCCGCGAGCGGCACGGCGACGTGGCGTGTCTCGACAGCTGCGCCGTCGCGCTCACCGACGCCAGACGGCGCGTGGTCACGCGGGTCGAGTTCCCGCGGGCGGCGTTCGCCGCCTTCGCGGCCGCGCGCGCGTTGCACCTGATCGCGACGGCCGGCGGCGGAGGCGGGCGCGGCGACGTCGCCTCCGGGGCCGTCGCGCGCGATGCAGACACGACGCCGGGGTTCACGTACTCGCTCCACGGCCACCCGAAGGACGAGGCACCGGCGGTAATCTCGCTGCCGGAATTCTCGGCGGTCTCGCTCCGCGCGCTGACCGACGGCGCCGAGGTTCACGGCGAGCCCGACGACCGCTGGATCGCGACCATCGTGACGACGGCGGCGCTCGCCGGCTTCGCCGCGCTCGAGCGCCGGAGCCGCGCGAGCGGTGTCGAGGGGGCGGCCCGCGTCCGCGCCCGCATCGGCTTCGATCCCAGCCGCCGCTGTTTCGTCCGCGTCCTCGAGGAGGTCGTGATCGACGAGCGCGCCGCCGCGACCGCGACGTCGGTCGTCTCGAGCGCCGCCTCGTGGGCGCCGTTCCTCGAGGCCGGCGTTGCCGCTACCCGCGCGCCCTCCATCGCCCACACCCACCTGCATCTCTCCGGCCGCGAGGGCGGGCACGCGGCGCGCGGCGACGACTTGCTCGCGTCCGGCGCGCGCGTCGACTCGCAGCCGGCGACCCTCGATCGCGAAGGCCTGCCGGTGATCTCGCTCGAGGACGTGGTCTCCATGTACCTCGCGTTCCCTGAACCGCTGTCGGCGAGCGCGATCGTCTCGCTCTTTCCCGAGCGCAGCGTCCTGAAGATCTACGGCTACACTCCCGGCGCGCTGCTCCGCGAGGAGCCCGGCTACTGGGTCATTCCCGGCACGCGCCGGAAGGTCACGAATGTGGCGGGCACCGCGAAGACGTCGCGCCGCGCGCCGCAGCACGAGGCCTCCCCCGACCCGGAAAGGAAGACGAGCGATGCGCGCACGCCCCGGTAGCACTGAAACGACTGCCGAGCTCGAGTACCTCCTCGAGCTGAGCTGCACCCCGGACCTGCCCGCCGAGGATCAGGCGGCGGCGCGCCAGCGCCTGCGGGCGCTCACCGGTCCGTTCGCCGACACCATTCAGCAGCTCTGCGCGCGCACCACGGCAGCGCAACGCCAGCTCCTGCAGACGCGGCGCGAGCTCGCGCGCTTCACTCAGGGCGTACGGCTGCGCGGCATCGTCACCGCCGTCGACGCCACGGTCGTCCGGGTCGTCCTCGGCACGACCGAGCGCGTTCTGCCGCGCCCGCCCGAGCTCACCGTCGCGATCGGCCAGACGGTGCTCACGGACGGCGACGGGCGTGCCATCGTCGCCGCCGGCGGCGACCTCGTCGGCGGCCAAGCGTACGTCTTCTGCGAGCCGCTCGGCGAAGGACGCTATGCGCTCGTCCGCTCGCTGCGCGAAGGCGCGCTCGACGATGCGCGGCAGATGGCGTTGGTCGCGGCCTCGGTCGATCTCGACGGGATCGCCGCGGGTGACCGCGTGCTCGGATGGTCGATCGACGGCGGCAACGTCGTCGTCGTGACCCGACGCCTCGGCCCCGTCGCGGCGCCCGTCGACGACGACGTCGCGAGCAGACGGCGCATCTCGCGCGACGACCTCGTCGGACTGGACGACGTCATCGCGGAGGCCGAGCTGCTCTTCCTCGCAAGCGACCTTCCCGCCTTCGCCCCGCTGATCGCCGCCACCGACAAGAGCAGCGCAGGCGCGCTCTTCCAGGGCATCGCGGGCACCGGCAAGACGGAGCTCGCTCGCCTTCTGATGCAGCAGGTGCGCGACCGCGGCGGCCGCGCGCTCTACCGGACCGCCAGCCACTACCTCAGTAAATGGGTCGGTGAAGGGGCGGCGCTCCTCAGAGCCGACACTCAGCTGCTCGACTCGGCGTACCGTGAAAGCGGCGTGCGACCCCTGCTCGTCATCGACGAGCTCGAGGCGATCGCGATCGACCGCTCGCACGCCGCCGCGCTGACCGGCGGCCATCTCGACGTCCTCGGGACCTTGCTGAGCGTCGTCAGCACGACGAATGCGCGTGTCATCGGGATCTCGAACGTCGGCGATCGCTGGATCGACCACGCGCTCACGCGCGCCGGCCGGCTGCGGCCGATCGTCTTTCCGAGAACCGCGTCGCCTGACGGTGCCGCGACAATCGTCGCGAGCTGCCTCGCCGGCGTCGCGCTCGCGCCGATCAGCGACCGCGGACCGGACGGCGACGGCGATCGCGCGCGCGCCTTCGGCGAGGCAGTGAGCGATCTGGTCTACGCGCCGTCGGGAGAGCTCGCCGAGCTGCTGCGGGTCCAGCTCGCCGACGGTCGCGTCCTGACGGTCGGCGCCGCCGACCTGGCGACGCCCGCGGCCCTCGCCGACGGCATCGTACGGCCCGTCCTCCGGCGCGTCGTCAGGCGCGACACGCGGAAGGGCTTGGCCGCGCCGACGCCGCTCACGATCGGCGAGCTGCGCGCGGAAACGGTCGCGTACTTCACCGGCGTCTGCGCGACGATCACACGCGACAACATTCGCGGTCTCGTGACCGACAAGATCCCCGAAGACCAGGCCGTGACGGGGGTTCAACGCGTCTCGGTGACCGCGGCGGGAGATCTCGCGGCCCGTGCGGCGGCGGCGTAGTCGCGCCGGTCCAACACAACCAGCCGGCGCGTAAGCGCCTGGGCGAAAGGAGATGAGAGATGTCGCAGCAGGTGAAGAGGGATGAACGGGAAACGAGCCGCCACGACCCGCAGCCGGAGACCTTTCTGCCCACTGGAGAACGGGTGGAGACGGGTCGCGTACGCATCATCGCGGGTGCCGACGTCCAGGACCTCGACCTCGTCGGCCGCACCGTCGGCGAGGCGCGCGGCGTCGCGCAGCTGATCTTCGGCATCAACCCGGCGGCGCGCGCGCTCCTCGACGGGCGCGAGGTCGGCGAGGGCCATGTCCTCGGCGCGAGCGAGTCGCTCGAGTTCACCAAGCACGCGGGAAGGAAGGGCGGCTTGCTGTCGAACCCGTTCCGCCAGGAGGCCCCGGCCGCGACGATCGAGCTCGACGGCGATCGCGCCGAGTACCGTCGCGGCAGCGAGCAGCTCGCCCGCACGTCCGTCCACGAGCTGTTCGCGCGGGCCGCCGGCGTCGGCGAGTCGCCCGCACGCTGGCGGCTGACGCCGCGCTGGGTGCGCCTCATGACCGATCGCGCGAACGGTCGGACGACTGCTGTCGTGATCGAGATGCCGCCCGGTCCACGCCAGGTGCGCTGGATCTCGGAGCACGCCCGCGACCAGGTGGACGGCAAGCTCGAGAAGCGCCGTCTCAGCTTTCCCTGGGTCGTCCTCGTCGTCGTGTTCAGCGAAGGCGAGCTGACGAACACGCAGCAGGCGTTCTTCCGGACGGAGCCGCTCGCGACCCTCGACGACCGGCTCTGCTACACCAACCTCCTCAACGTCGCGCGCGGGTACGATCAGGACAGCTGGTTCTGTCTCTTCAACCTCCAGCGCTCGCTGTCGCGCCTCCGATGGGACGAGCGCGTGCGTGCCGTGACCGATCACTTCTGGCAGGCGGCGTACACGAAGTCCGCGGACGAGGCCGAGGGGAACAGCTTCTGGACGACGACACGCGGGCTCGACCCGCGCCTGGAGAGCCCGGTCACGTGGGAGCGGGCGACGGAGGAGGATGCGTACTTCGCGCTTCAAGTGCCGTGGCTGCCCGCCCCGAAGACGCTCCGCCAGACCCTCGGCCACATGCTCGACCTCGTCGCGCCGTGGCAGCCGATCGAGCGCAGCGAACAGCTTGCGACCCTGATGCAGCGGCAGTCATGAGCCACCGCAACGGCAATCGTACCGCGTGCGCGGCCGGCGCGCTCTACCCGGTCGTGCTGAAGGACGGCAGCTACGAGCCGTCGGGTGCACCGATCTCGTATCTGGTGTCGCAGGACGGCCTATTCATCGTCCGCGAGACGCCGCTCTTCTCGGTGAGCGTCCGCGCCGACGGCGTCCCCGGCCTCTTGCCACACGCGCCCCATCTCCATCTGAAGATCCCGCCGCTCCCGGCCGCCATCGCCGAGCGCGCGCTCGGGTTCTTCCGTGCCGTCTACGAGCGCTGGCAGGGCGAGGCGATCCTGTTTCTCTTCTACGACGAGCGCGGACGCCGCTATCTCCTCGACGCGCCCCCGCAGCTCATCCGCGGCCGCTTCGAGCGCGGCCGCTTTCGCGCCGAGCTGCAGCTCGAGTACGGCACGTGCGCGCGTCCGGGCCCCGAGTTCGTGAAGCTCGGCACGGTGCACTCGCACGGCCATGCCGCCCCGACCCACTCCGACATCGACGAGCACGACGAGCTCTACGAGAGTGGCTTGCACGTCACCGCCGGCTACGTGAGCTCGCCGCTGCCGAAGTTCGCGGCGGCCTTCGTCGTCGGTCGCACGCGCTTCGTTGTCCCGGCGGCGGAGATCATCCCGCCCGTGCGCGCGACGCGACGCTGGCCGTCATCGTGGATGGACCGGGTCGTCGTCGCGTGTGATCAGCGCGCCGCATTCGGCGAGCGGAGCGTCCGATGACCGCGTCGCGGGTGACGATCATCGGCTGCGGCGGCGTCGGCGGCCACCTGGCGCCGAATCTCTGCCATTACCTCCACGCCGAGCGCCGCGCCGCGCACGTCGTGTGCGTGGACGGCGATGCGTTCGAGTTGCGCAATCGGTCACGCATGCGGTTCAGCAGCTGCGAGAACAAAGCGCTCGCAACCGCGCGCGAGCTCGCGGCCGCCTTCGGTGACGTGCTCACGATCGAGCCGATCCCGTCGTACGTGACTGCCGAGAACGTCGCGACTTTGCTCCCCGAACGCGGCGTCGTCTTCCTGGCCGTCGACAACCACGCCACCCGCCATCTCGTCGATGAACACTGCGGTCGACTCCGCGACGTGGTCCTCATCTCGGGCGGCAACGACGGCATCGAGGACGGACACACCGGCACCTACGGCTCCGTTCAAGTCGTGCGCCACGTAGCCGGCCGCGCCCTCACGAGCTCGCTCCGGCGCTTCCACCCCGAGATCGAGACGCCGGAAGACCGCCATCCCGGTGAGCTCGACTGTCTCGCGCTCGCTCAGCAAGGCGCGCCGCAGCTCCTGTTCACAAACCTCGCCGTCGCCTCGGCGATGCTGAACGCGTTCTACGGCGTCGAGCGCGAGGCGGCCGCGTACGAGGAGGTTTACCTCGACATCCTGAAGAACCGCGTCCACCCGGTGGTGCGTGCACCGCTCGCCGGAGCCGGGACGTATCGTGCGTGATCGACGGTGTGATGCTGGCGTCTCAAGACGTCGAGCCGCGCGATGTCGCCATCCTCGGCGCGGTGATCCGCCGGACGCGTGCCGCGTCGGCCCGTCTTTGTACGTTCGGCTCGACGGCGTGCAACCGCGTCGCAGGCAGGTGATCGTGACGCGGTTCTCAGCGCATATCGCGGCGGCACGAATCCTGACGCGCCGCTGCCGCCGATCAAGCGTAGGACCGCAACCAGATCACACGACCGGGACCGCAACATGACCAGAAGCCGTTTCCGTGCGTCGCGCGAGCGCGACGGCGAGCGACGCGAGCCGATCGCGGCGAGCCCGCATGCTACGCGCGTTGGACGAAGCCTTCGCGGCAGCCGGGCACGCACGTGTCGGTATGGGCACGCCCGGGGGACGGTGCGCGTGCGGCGAGGCGGTGGGAGCGAGCGCGTGCGGACACGGCGGTGTGCGCGCGAGCAGTGAGGGATGCCGCGTGCGTCGGGCGCACGTCGGCGGGTCGGTGTGGTGCGCGCAGCGACCCGGCACAGTGACACATATCGGCGGCGCCGATGGCGGCGATCGCGTGTCGGGCATGCGAGCATCGTGCGTGAGGCCGGTGTCGTCCGGTGGGATGGCGACGGGGGTAGCGGTCAGGAGCTGGCGGGCGCGAGGCGCGTGCGGACATGGACGGCGGCGAAGAGGCCGAAGTGACGGATCTTCACGAAGCGGGAGAGAGAACGTGGTCGAGAAAGCGGCGGACGAATTCGACGGGGAGGACACGCGGTGCGCGCGCGAGCAGGTGCGGAAGACGACCCTCGCGTCGTCGAGATGGACGAGGCGATGGGTTCGAGATGGCGACGTGGTGCATGTAATGGCCGAGATACCGAAACACCTGCTGCGCTCCGCCGAAGGGACGCTTGGCGTACACGACCGAGCTCTGCTCATAGAGGCGCTGGCGGCGGCGGCGTGCGGCGCGATCCGCGACGTCGTCCTCGAACGCGTGCTCCGCGATCAGGGCGGTAAGACCCGCGAGAAACTTGCCGCCAAGAGTCGGCCGAGGACATGGACCGGAACGAGAAAGTCAGGCCGCGCCGGCGCGTCCCGTCGCGCGAGAATCCCGCGCCCGAGACGATGCAGTGACGTGCGGATGAAACAGGAGCTCGCGGTCCAGGTGTAGAAGACCGCGGTGATCACCAGCTGCGCAGGCCCCGTGAGCCACTGCGGATCGCGGGCGAGTGTCCGAGGGTCGCGGCGGCGCTCTGGAGGAGCAGCGTGGAGCAGCAGCGTGGAGGAGCGGCGTATCCAGGCGCGACCAATTGCGGCGGACGAGACCGTGCAGGCGCTGGTGGCAGTTGGGATGCCGATCGTCCGAAGCTGCCCCGCTCCGACCACGCTACCGCCGCAACGCGCTGTCGACCTTGGCGAGCATCGCGAGCGCCTTCTCGACGTCTTTGCGCTCGGGCGTGTCCTCCGGCGTCAGCTCCTCGACCTTCTCGTAGGCGCTGTGGGCGCGCTCGAACTCGCCGCGCAGCTCGTAGGCGCGCGCGAGATGCCACCACTGGCCGCGCGCGTCGCCGTCCTTGCCGCGGCACTCGGCGAGCGCGTACTCGGCGTCGTCGAGCTCGGGGTCGGCGGCGAGGACGGTCGCCAGGATCGCCGCCGCGGGCTTGCGCTCGCCGTCGGCGAGCATGACCCGCGCGAGCTCGAGCTGCACCGCCGGATCGTCCGGATCCACCTTGAGCTGCGCCTCGAGCTCCTTGCGCGCGTCCGCGACCTTGCCGAGGCGCGCGAGCGCGAGGCCGAGATCGCCGCGTGCACGCGGCACGCCCGCGGCCGCGGCATGCGAGAGAAGCGGCGCCGCCTGATCCGGCTGCCCGCCGTGGAGATACACCAGGCCGAGGAGGTGCTGGGCCTCGGCGCTCTCCGGCGACTGCGCCAGGCGCGCGCGATAGGCTTGCAGGACGGTCGCGCGCGACTCGGTGAGCGTGCGCACGGTCGCTTGCGCGGCCGCGAGCTCGGCGGCGCCGTCGGGACGCGGCGGCGGCCGTCTCATCGTCGCGACGCGCTGCTCCAGCTCGCCGACGCGCTCTTGCGTCAACGGATGCGACAGGAAGTACGGCGGCAGCTGCGCGGGGTTCAGCTGTTGCTCACGCAGCACCTTGCGCAGGAAGCGCGGCATCCCGCCGGGATCGAATCCAGCGGCGGCGACGAGCCCGAGACCGACGTGGTCCGCTTCCTCCTCGAACTGCCGCAGGTACTTGAGCTGCGCCGCGGCGCCGGCGCTGACGGCACCGGCGCCGAGCGCCGGGTGGACGGCCGAAAGGAAGAGCCCGAGCAGCGTCGCGTAGTTGATCAACGCCGTCTGCTCCTGCTGCCGCACGACGTGATGCGCGTGCACGTGCACGATCTCGTGCGCCAGCACGCCGGCGAGCTCCGCCTCGTCGCTGACGCTGGTGAGGAGCCCGGCATAGACGTACACGTACCCGCCGGGCACGGCGAACGCGTTCAGCGCCGGGTCGCGGACGACGAAGAAGCGGTAGTCGAAGGTGCGGGCGTCGAGCTGCGCGACGATCCGCCCGCCGATGCGCGCGAGGTACCCGGTCAGCGCCGGCTCGCGGACGAGCGGCATCGCGCGGCGCGCCTCGAGAGCGAACTGCGCGCCGAGATCGCGCTCGTCGGCGAGCCCGATCGCGCGCGCCGGCGGCGGCGCCGCCAGCGCGGCCGTGAGCATCAGGACGATCGCGCGCGGCAACAGGCGCGTGACGAGCCTCGGCCGTCCGAACGTCGAATCGTCGATCTGGTTTCGCACCTCGAGCGGGCGTCCGGCGTCAGCGCGGCCTCAACGAGGCAGTCGCCGGGCGAGCTCCTTCGCGAAGTACGTCAGCACGATGCCCGCGCCGGCGCGGACGATCGCGAGGTGCGCCTCCCACATCGCGCGCTCCTCGTCGAGCATGCCCGCGGCCGCGGCGGCCTTGATCATCGCGTACTCGCCGCTCACCGAGTAGGCCGCGACCGGAACGTCGAAGCGGGCGCGGACGCGCTGGATGACGTCGAGATAGGCGAGCGCGGGCTTCACCATCACGATGTCGGCGCCCTCGGCGACGTCGAGCGCGACCTCGCGCAGCGCCTCGGCGGCGTTGGCGGGGTCCATCTGGTAGCCGCGCCGGTCGCCGAAGCGCGGCGTCGACTCCGCGGCCTCGCGGAACGGGCCGTAGAACGCCGAGGCGTACTTCGCGGCGTACGCCATGATCGGCACGGCGCTGAACCCGGCGCCGTCGAGCGCGGCGCGGATCGCCGCGACCCGGCCGTCCATCATGTCCGACGGCGCGACCAGGTCGGCGCCCGCGCGCGCGTGCGAGACCGCCTCGCGCGCCAGCAGCTCGAGCGTGCGGTCGTTGTCGACCTCGTCCTTCTCGAGGACGCCGCAGTGTCCGTGGTCGGTGTACTCGCAGAGGCAGACGTCGGTGATGACGGCGAGATCGGGCACCGCCTCCTTGATGGCCGCCACCGCGCGCTGGATGATGCCGCTCGCCGCGTAGGCCTCCGAGCCCTGCGCGTCCTTGCGCTCGGGGATGCCGAACAGGATGACCGCCGGGATGCCGAGGTCGGCGACGGCGCGGCACTCCTCGACGGCGCGGTCGATCGAGCGCTGCGCGACGCCCGGCATCGCGCCGACCGGCCGCTCGACCGAGGTGCCGGGGACGACGAAGAGCGGCAGGACGAGGCCGTCGACGCTCGGCCGCGTCTCCGCGACCAGACGCCGGAGAGTGGCCGTCCGACGAAGACGCCGCGGCCGCTCGCTCGGGAAGCCCATGATCGCGCCGACGATAGTGAATACCGCCAGGGTTTGCAAAATTTCCGACGTGCCGTCGGCGGGCGGAGCGCAGCCACCCGAGACTTCGGCGCCGCACGTTGGTATGGTCGACCCTCATGAAGGCCGGCATCAGCCTCAGCCGCAGGCGGGCGCCGGAGCCGCAGTACGAGCTCCTGCGCGTCAAGGATCCCTTCACCGTCGTCATCTTCGGCGCGTCCGGCGATCTCAGCCGGCGCAAGCTGATGCCGGCGCTGAGTCAGCTCCACGCCGCCGGATACTTGCCCGAGCGCTGGACGATCCTCGGCTCGTCGCGGACGCCGATGAGCGACGACGCCTTTCGCGAGCGGATCGCGTCCGGGCTTCCCGCGACCGACCAGCCGAACGCCGAGAGCGCCGGACGCGAGCGCGCGTTCCTCGCGTCCGTCCACTACGAGGCCGGCGACGCGACCGAGCCGGACGCGATGCGTCGGCTCCGCGCGCGGCTTGAGGCGCTCGAGAAGGAGCACGATCTCCCCGGGAACCGCCTCTTCTACCTCGCGGTCGCTCCCGAGCACTTCGCGTCGATCATCGACAACCTCGCGGCGGCGGAGCTGATCCACGGCCGCCACGACGAGGTCTGGTCACGCGTCGTCATCGAGAAACCGTTCGGGCGCGATCTCGAGAGCGCGCGGCAGCTGAACACGATCATCACCGCGGCCCTCGACGAGAGCCAGCTCTATCGTATCGATCACTACCTCGGGAAGGAGACCGTTCAGAACATCCTGAGCTTCCGCTTCGGCAACGCGATCTTCGAGCCGCTCTTCAACCGCAAGTACGTCGACCACGTCCAGCTGACCGTCGCCGAGACGCTCGGGATGGAGGGACGGCGTGGCGCCTACTTCGACACCGCCGGCATGCTCCGCGACATCGTCCAGAACCACATGCTCCAGCTGCTCTGCCTGATCGCGATGGAGCCGCCGTCGGCGCTCGACGCGCAATCCATCCGCGACGAGAAGGTGAAGGTCCTGCGCGCGCTCGTGCCCTACACCAAGAAGACGGCGGCCGAGCTCACGGTGCGCGGGCAGTACGGCGTCGGCGACCAGGACGGCAAGGTCGTGAGCGGCTACCGGCAGGAGGAAGGCGTCGATCCGCGCTCGACGACCGAGACGTTCGTCGCGCTGCGCGCCACCATCGACAACTGGCGCTGGGCCGGCGTGCCGTTCTACCTGCGCTCCGGCAAGCGCCTGGCGCGACGGGTCTCGGAGATCGCCGTCCAGTTCAAGCAGCCGCCGCTCCATCTGTTCCGCCATCTCGATCACGAGCAGAGCACGGTCGAGGCGAGCCCCAACCTGCTCGTCCTCCGCATCCAGCCGGACGAAGGCATCAGCCTCTCGTTCGCGTGCAAGCGGCCCGGCATGAAGATCGAGCTCGAGGAGGTCACGATGGACTTCTTCTACGGCACGACCTTCGCGGAGCGCTCGCCCGAGGCCTACGAGCGGCTCCTGCTCGACGCGCTCCGGGGCGATCCGTCGCTGTTCACGCGCTCGGACGAGGTCGAGCACTCGTGGCGTTTCATCACGACCGTGCTCGACGCATGGGCGGCGCTGCCCCCGCCGTCGTTCCCGAACTACTACCCGTTCAGCGACGGTCCCGAGGAGGCGAGCCATCTCTTCGCCGGGACGCGGGCCCGCTGGCGCCCGCTGCGCGCGGACTGACGAGGCGGTCGTGGCGGCGCGCGTCCTCGCGGGAGACATCGGCGGCACCAAGACCGATCTCGCCCTCTACGCCGTCGAGACCCCGGCGCGGCTCGCGGTCGTGCGCCGGCAGGTCTTCCCGAGCCGCGACTACCCCGGCCTGGAGGACGTGCTGCGCGCGTTCCTGCAGCCCGGCGACGGTCCGATCGACGCCGCCGCGTTCGGCATCGCGGGCCCGGTCGTCGACGAGGCGGTCATCACGACGAACTTGCCGTGGAGGGTGGCGGCGGCGAGCCTGCGCGAGATGCTCGGCGTCGCGCACGTGCGGCTGCTGAACGATCTCGAGGCGACGGCGTACGGCGCCCTCTTCCTTCCGCCGCAGAGCCTCCTCACCCTGAACGCCGGCGACGCGCGAATCGGAAATCGCGCCGTCATCGCCGCCGGGACCGGGCTCGGCCAGGCGTTTCTCTTCTGGGACGGCGCCGCGCATCGCGCCGCCGCGACCGAGGGCGGCCACGCCGATTTCGCGCCGCGCGACGACACCGAGACCGCACTCTTCCAATGGCTCCGCGGCAGGTTCGGGCACGTCTCGTACGAGCGCATCGTCTCCGGCCCGGGACTCCTCAACGTGTTCGAGTTTCTCACGGTCGACCGCGGCATGCCGGTCGATCCGGCGGTGCGCGCCCGCCTCGAGCGCGAGGACCCGAGCGCCGTCGTCGGCGAGGCCGGCGTCAAGAAGACCTGCGCCACCTGCACCGAGGCGGTGCGCATCTTCGTCGGCGTCTACGGCGCGCAGGCGGGGAACCTCGCGCTCGCGACGATGGCGACGGGCGGCGTCTACGTCGGCGGCGGCATCGTCACCAAGATGCTGCCCGCGATGCAGGACGCCGTCTTCATGCGGGCGTTCGCCGACAAGGGCCGCTACGCCGCCTTGCTCGGCGAGATCCCGGTGCGGATCATCCTGGAGCCGCTCACCGCGCGCCTCGGCGCCGCGCACGCGGCGGCCGCCCTCGTCGGCTGAAAGCCCGGTCGCTCGGCGCGCGAGGAGCGCTACGATCGGTCGCGAAACCAGCGCACGATCGCGGCGGCGAACGCCGGGACCGTGTACTCGCGCGGCTCGACGTCGACCGTCACGCCGAGCTCGCGCGCGGTCGCGGCGGTGATCGGACCGATGCAGCCGACCGCGACGCCCGCGAGGATCCGCGACACGTCGTGGCCCGGAAACAGACCCGCGAAGTTCGTGACCGTGCTCGAACTGGTGAAGGTCACGAGATCGGGCTTGCGCTCGCCGGCGAAGATCGCCGCCGCGGCCGCGGCTTCCGGCGGAACGATCGTCTCGTAGAGCGCGACCTCGTCGACGACCGCACCGGCGGCGGCGAGCCGCTCCGGCAGGATCGTGCGCGCGGCGGCGGCGCGTGCCAGCAAGAGGCGCCGTCCGGCGACCCCGTCCGCGATCAGCGCGTCGGCGACCGCCTCGGCGCGATACTCGCGAGGCGTCAGCGCGACCCGCAGGCCTCGCTCCGCGATCGCGGCCGCCGTCTGCGGACCGATCGCGGCAACGCGGACGCCGGCGAGCTCGCGAACGTCGCGGCCTCGAGCGCGCAGCCGGTCGAAGAACATCGCGACGCCGTTCTGGCTGGTGAGCACCAGCCACGCATAGCGGTCGAGCCGGGCGAGCGCCGCGTCGACGGGGTCCCAGCTCTTCGGCGGGACGGTCGCGATCGTCGGCAGCGTGATCACCTCCGCGCCCTGCTCCTCGAGCAGCGCCGCGAAGGCGCTCGCCTGGGCGCGCGGCCGCGTCACCACGATGCGTTTGCCGAAGAGCGGCCGGGACTCGAACCAGCGAAGCTCCGGCGCGAGCATCACCACGTCGCCGAGGACGACGACGGCCGGCGGCCGCAGGCGGTGGCGTCGCGCCAGGTCCGGCAACGTCGCGGCGGTCGCGATCAGCACCTCCTGCCGCGCCGTCGTCCCCCAGCGAATCGCCGCCGCCGGCGTCGATTCCGCGAGACCGGCGTCGACGAGCGCGCGCAGGTTCCGCTCGAGCTGAAGGACGCTCATGAAGAGGACGAGCGTGCCGCCGCGGACGGCGAGCTCGCGCCACGGCACACCCGACAGGTCGGCGGGCTTGTCGCTCTCGTGACCGGTCACGAACGTCACGGTCGAGGCGAGATCGCGATGGGTGAGCGGAATCCCGGCGTACGCCGGCGCCGCGATCGCCGACGTCACGCCCGGGACGACCTCGAACGGAATGCCGGCGCCGACGCACTCGAGCGCCTCCTCACCGCCGCGCCCGAAGACGAAGGGATCGCCGCCCTTGAGACGCACGACCCATTTGCCGGCGCGCGCGCGGTCGAGGACGATCGCCGAGATCTCCTCCTGCGTGAGCCGCACCCCGCTGCCGTGCTTGCCGGTGAAGACGATCTCGGCATCGGCGCGGGTGTGCGCGAGGAGCGCCGGGTTCGAGAGATTGTCGTAGACGACGACGTCGCACTGCTCGAGACAGCGACGGCCGCGGAGCGTGAGGAGCCCCGGGTCGCCCGGCCCGGCGCCGACGAGGCTGACGCGGCCGTGGGCGCTCGTGCTCACGCGCCTCCCGGTGCCGGCGCGCCGGCGCGGGCGCGGGCGATGATGGCGGCGGCGCCGCGCGCGAGGAGGTCGGCCGCGAGCCGGGCGCCGATGGCCGCGGCGTCGGCGGCGGTTCCCTCCGCGACGCCCGTCAACGCCGCGCTGCCGTCGATCTCGGCGACCAGCGCCCGCAGCGTGAGCCACGACGCCGCGACCGTCGCGTGCGCGGCGAGCGGCGTCTGGCAATCGCCGCCGACGCCGGCGAGAAAGGCGCGCTCCGCCGCGACGCGCGCGCCGCTCACGGGATCGTCGAGGCCGCGCACCAGCGCGTGCACCGCGGCGTCGGCGGCGCGCAGCTCGATCGCGAGCGCGCCTTGGCCGATCGCCGGCAGCATCTCGTCGACGTCGAGAGCGACCGCACCCGACGGCGCGAGACCGAGGCGGCGCAACCCGGCGGCGGCGAGGATCAGCGCGTCCGCGGCGCCGTCGGCGAGCTTCCGGAGCCGCGTGTCGACGTTGCCGCGGAGCTCGACGATCCGGAGGTCGGGCCGCCGCGCCGAGAGTTGCGCGCGTCGCCGCAGGCTCGAGGTTCCGACGCGCGCCCCGGGCGCGAGCCCGTCGAGGCTCGTTCCGGCCGCGGTCACGAGCACGTCGCGGGGATCTTCCCGCGGCGGCGTCGCCGCGAGGACGAGACCATCCGGCTGGCCCGCCGGCATGTCCTTCAACGAGTGCACCGCGACGTCGATCCGCCCCGCGAGCAGCGCCTCCTCGATCTCCTTCACGAAGAGACCCTTGCCGCCGGCGGTCGCCAGGGAGCCGGCGAAGGCGTCGCCGCTGGTTTGAATGGTGACGATCTCGACCGTGGCGCCCGCGCGCTCGAGCGCCTGCGCGACTGCCGTCGATTGCGCGAGCGCGAGCCGGCTGCCGCGCGTGCCCAAGCGGAGGGCCGACACGTCAGACGCCCCGCGGCCGCGACTCCGCCGCCATCACTCGTCCTCGTCCGGATCGCGTCCCGGCGGCGGCGCGAGATCGAACAAGCGCCGGGCGCTCGCGACCAGGTCCTCGGGACCGTCGATGCCCTGCCGCTTCAGCGACGACAGCGGCGCGTGCAGGATCTTGTTGACGATCGAGGAGGTGAGCGCGTCGAGCAGCGCGCGATGCCGCGGCGCCTGGTCCTGAAGCGACGCGAGCGCCTTCTCGAGCTCCGTCTGGCGGATCGCCTCGACCTTGTCGCGGATGGCGACGATCGTCGGCACGACGTCGAGGCTCGCGAACCACCGCCAGAACGCCTCGACCTCGTCCTCGACGATCGCCTCGGCGCGGAGCGCCTCACGCTCGCGCTCGTCGACGTTGTCGGCGATCGTCCGCGACAGGTCGTCGATGTCGTAGAGATAGACGTTGTCGAGCGCGTTGATCGCCGGGTCGAAGTTGCGGGGCACCGCGGTGTCGACGAAGAACATCGGCCGCTGCTTCCGCGCCTTCAGCACGTCGTGCACCATGGCCGGCGTCACCAGATAGTCGGCCGCGCCGGCCGAGCCGATCACCACGTCGGCGAGCTTCAGGTACTCGGCCATGCGCTCGAACGGCACCGGGATGCCGCTGAACTCGCGGGCGAGCTCGACGGCGTTGTCGAAGGTGCGGGTGGTGATGATCATCTCGGAGATGCCGTGGGTGCGGAGGTGGCGGGCGACGAGCTCGCTCATCTTGCCGGCGCCGATCAGCATCGCCGTCTTGTCCGCGATCGTCTCGAAGATGGTACGGGTGAGGTCGACGGCGACCGACGCGACCGACACCGCTCGCGCGGCGATGCCGGTCTCGTTCCGCACCCGCTTCGCGACCTTGAACGAGCGGTGGAACGCCCGGTGCAGGACCGAGCCCGAGGTGCCTGCCGCCGACGCTTCGGCGTAGTGATTCTTCAGCTGGCCGAGGATCTGCGGTTCGCCGACGACCATCGAATCGAGGCTCGAGGCGACGCGGAAGAGATGGCGGACCGCATCGCGGCCGGTGCGGGCGTAAAGGTGCGGCGTGAACGCCTCCGGCGCGACGTCGCGCTCACGGGCGAGGAAGGCGGCGAGCTCGCGCTCGACGTCGGCGGTCACAGCCTCGGTGCAGGTGACCAGCTCGACGCGGTTGCAGGTGGAGACGATCGCGCCTTCCTGGACCCCCGGGACGCCCATCAACCGGGTCAACGTCGGCTGCAGCTCCGCCGGCTGGAAGCCGAGACGCTCGCGGACCGCGACCGGTGCGGTGCGGTGGTTCAATCCGACGATGAGGATGTCGCGCGCCATCTCAGTCGAAGGTACCGCCGTGCTTCCCCGGAAAGAGCATGTGGCCGAACACGAACGACACCAGGAGCACCGCGAAGCCGACGATCGTCAGGGTCGCGGCCCGGCGTCCCCGCCATCCGGCGACCATGCGCGCCTGGAGAAGCGCCGCGTACAGTATCCAGGTGATCAGCGAGAAGATCTCGCGTTCCTCCCACGACCAGAAATGTCCCCACGAGTAGCGGCTCCAGATCGCGCCGGTGACGATCCCGAGCGTGAGCAGCGGAAACCCCCACACTAGCGCGCGGTAGTTCAAGCGGTCGAGGCTCTCGAGCGACGGCAGCCGCCGCGCCAGCGGCCCGACGCGCTTCCCCTTCAGCTGGCGCTCGTGGAACAGGTAGACGAGGCTGGTGCAGAAAGCGAGCGCGAGCACCGCATTGCCGAGCGACGCCAGCAGCACGTGGACGGGCACCCAAGCGCTGCGGAGATTCGGCGGCAGATCGCGCACCCCGGTGTAGAACGCGAAGCTCCCGAGCGTCACCGCGAACGCCAGCGGCGCGACCAGCGCCCCGACCGCGGGCAGCCGGAAGCGCAGCTGGGCGACGAGGTAGACGCCGACCATGAGACAGGCGAAGAACGACAGCGCCTCGAACTCGGTCGTGACCGCGAAATGCTCGGCGGCGAAGGAGCGCGCGACGATGCTCGCCGCGTGCGCGAGGAAGGCGATCGCCAGCAGCCCCGGCGCGAGCGTGCGCGGCGCGTCCCGCGGCGTCAGGATGCCGAGACCGAAGACGGCCGTCGCGAGCAGATAGCTCGCGAGCGCGACCTTAAGCAGCAGGAGTTCCATCGTCGGCGGGCACGGCGGCGAGCGAGAGCCCGAGCCGCGCGAGCGTCGCCTGCGGTCCCACGAGCCGGGTCAGAACGGCGTCGACGCGCGCCGCGTCGCGCGCGCGCAGGGCCTCGAGCAGCGGCGAGTCGACGAGCGACGCGAACACCTCGGCGCGGCGCGCCTGATCGGGCTCGGCGTCGACCACGATCGGCCGCAGCTTGCCGAGGATCGTCGCGGCGAGGCCGTACTCCTCGCCGAGCGCCGGCTCGAGGTCGCGCTTGATCCGCCGCGAGAGCGCCGGGCTCGTCCCCGCGGTCGAGATCGCGACGCTGACGGGCCCGCGCGTCACCACCGCCGGCATGATGAAGCCGCAGAGCTGCGGCCGATCGGCGACGTTGAGGAGCACGCCGGAGCCCACCGCCTCCGCCGCGATCGTGGCGTCGACCGCCTCGTCGTCGGTCGCGGCGAACGCCAGCGCGGCGCCGGCGAGATCGCCGCCGCGATAGGACCGCGGGTGATGCACGATCTCGTGGGTGTCCGCGAGCGCGGCGAGCGCCGCGGTCAGCGACGGGGCGACGACGGTCACGCGCGCGCCCGCCGCCAGCAAGCTCTCGACCTTCCGCTCCGCGACCTCGCCGCCGCCGATCACGACGCACGGCCGCCCCTCGAGATCGAGATAGACGGGGAAATACTGCACGCTGCGAACCCTATTACCGCCTTGGGCGCGGCTCAAGCCGATCGCCGTGAGGATGCCGCCGGCAAGCGACCAACGCCGCGACCGGCGGCGCGGCGCTCGCCGGCGTCTTGCGGGCCGCGCTGACGACGCGGACCGTGCGACGGTCGGCGCCGCTCCCGGTCAGCCGGTCGGGATCTTGAGTACCTGCCCCGCCTTCACCACCGACCCGCGCAGGCGGTTCGCGTGCTTGATGCGCTCGACCGAGACGCCGTAGCGATCCGCGATGTGCGACAGGGTTTGGCCCCGGCGGACGCGGTGCGTGCGGTACCTCTTGGCGTTGGCGACGGCCTGGCGGCGTGCGCCCTTGCCCCGTTCGCGCTTCGCGACCCGCCGGACGTGCGACGAGCCCCGGGTCCGGCGCGCGATCACGCGCGCATCCGAGGCGAGCTGGGCGAGGCGCTGCTCGAAGCTCGCGGCGGTGCCGGGCGGGACACGCAAGAGGTAGCCGCGCGGCAGGTTGCCGGCGCCGCGAAAGACGGCGCTGTCGATCGCCGGGTTCAGCTCCGCGAGCTCCGCCGGTGAGACGTCGGCGCAGCTCACGGCCGCCGAGCCGGAGAGCGCCTGGCGCATCGGTACCTCGTCGCCTTTGAACGGTGGATCGAACTCGAGATCGCCGAAGTAATCGCGGCGTCCGCGCTCCACCTCGAGCGCGGCGAGGAACTCGGGATAGAAGTTGCGCGACGCGAAGCCGAACAACGGGCCCTTGTAGGTCTTGATGATCCGTCCGATGTCGGTGGTGCCGGTCGCGTCGACGGCCCGGCGCATGCCGGCGCGACCGTGATTGTAGGCGGTGATCGCGAGCGGCCAGGTGCCGAGGGCCTCGTAGTTCTCGCGCAGGTGGCGGGCGGCGCCGCGGGTCGCGCGCAACGGGTCGCGGCGCTCGTCGACGACGCCGCCGACCAACATGTAGCTCTGCGCCGTCGACCGCATGAACTGCCAGATGCCGGCGGCGCCGACCTTGGAGTACGCGTCGATGTTGAAGCAGGACTCGACGAGCGGCAGCCGCGTGAGGTCGGTCGGCAGCCCTTCGCGGCGAAAGATCTCCTCCATCTCCCCGAGATAGCGCCGTGACACCCGCAGACCTTGGCCGAACCGCTCCTTCAGGCCGGCTTGGGAGCGGATGCGTTCGTCCTCCGCCGCTTCGGCGAACTTGCGGGAATTCCGATCCTTGGCGAACAGATTCCAGATCCGCCGCTCTTCGGCGTCGAGACCCCCGGCGTTGCCGTTGCGGGCGTCGAGCCGCAGCAGCAGCGCCTGGATCCGGGCCTTCTCGGCACGCGTGCCGGCGCGCTTCGCCGACTCGACCGCGATCGGGCTCTCGCCGGCGGCGACGCGATCGCGGAAGTCGAGCACCGAGTACACCCGCCCGAGATGCTCGGCATCGTGGATCACGACCTGGTTTTCGGAGTAGACGCCGAAGATCTTCTTCCAAAACGCGACCTGCGGCCGTAGGACGGCGGGGGACGGAAAGCTCGACGCGGAATCCGCGGCGGACGCGGTGCTCGCGCACGCGAGCACGACCGCCAGCAGCATCACGGCACGGCGACGAAAGGTCGGCAGGTCGATCATAGGAACATCACGGGATACGGCCGAATCGACGGTCACGCGGGCGCGACCTCGGCACGATCGGAATCTCCTCCTCTCCACTCCACGCCACCCGACGCGCGCATCGTAGTGCAGCCGTCGAAAAGCTGTCAACGCGGATTCGCTGCCGCCGACTCCGTCATGCGGACGATCGCCGCTCTCGGCGCACGCATCGCCGGCGCCGCGGTGGTCGTTTGCGCAGTCGCATGTCGCAGCACGACGCCGCCGGCGCCGCCGGGAACGCTCGTCGTCGCCGTCGAGAGCGTGCCCGCGGTCCTCGATCCGCGCTTCGGCACCGACGCATACTCGGCGCTGGTCGCGGAGCTGGTGACGGCCGGGCTCACCGCGAGCGGCCCCGAGACCGACCCGGTTCCCGACCTGGCGGCCGGGTGGCGGCAGGTGTCGCCGGTCGAGTACGTCTTCACGTTGCGGCGCGGCATCCGCTTCCACGACGGGACCACGCTCACGTCGGCGGACGTCGCGGCCACCTATCGGTCGGTCCTCGATCCGGCGCTCCGCTCGCCGAAGCGCGAGGCGATCTCGGCGATCGACGCGATCGAGACGCCCGACCCCGAGACGGTCGTCTTTCGGCTCCGGCAGCCGACGCCGCCGTTTCTCGACGCGACCAACCTCGGCATCCTGCCCGCCGGACGAACGGGCGGCGGGCCGCTGGCGCCGAGCGAGGTGATCGGCGCCGGGCCGTTTCGCATCGAGGCCGTCTACGACGACGGCGGCATCGATCTCGCGGCGCACGCGGGCTACTACGAGGGTCCGCCGCCGATTCGGCGCGTCCGCTTCCGCGTGATCCCCGACGCCGTCGTCCGGGCGCTCGAGCTCGCGAGCGGAACGGTTCACCTCGTGGAGAACGCGGTCGAGCCCGACCTCCTCCCCTGGCTGCGCCGGCGGCCGAATCTCGACGTCGTGATCACGCCGGGGACGACGTTTCAGTATCTCGGGATGAGCTTCCGCGATCCGCGGCTCGCCGACCTGCGCGTGCGGCGTGCGCTCGCGTACGGAATCGACCGCGACGCGATCGTCCACCACCTGCTGCGGGACACGGCCCGGCCGGCGACGGGTCTGCTGCCGCCGTCGCACTGGGCGTACGAGCCGGCGGTCGCGACCTACCCGCACGATCCGTCGCGCGCCAGCGCCCTGCTCGCCGACGCCGGCCTCGGCGCACGCGCCGCCGAGGACGTCCGGCGCTACTCGTACAAGACCTCGACGGTCGAGCTCCGCCGGCGCATCGCGGAGGTGTTCCAGGCCGACCTCGGCCGCCTCGGCCTCGAGCTCGACGTGCGGAGCTACGAGTGGGCGACCTTCTACGCGGACATCCGCCGTGGCAACTTCGAGCTCTATGCGTTGGCGTGGGTGGGGGTACGCGATCCCGACGTGTACTTCCGGATCTTCCATTCCTCGATGACGCCGCCGGCGGGGAACAACCGCGGGCGCTTCGCCGACCCGCGCATGGACGCGTTGCTCGAGGCCGGACGCGCGACGTCGGACCGCGACGAGCGCCGCCGGATCTACGGCGAGGTCCAGCGGCTCGCCGCCGACGAGCTGCCGATCATTCCCCTCTGGTGGTCGGACAACGTGGTCGTGAAGAGCCGGGCGTTGCAGGGGTTCGTACCCGCGGCCGACGGCGATCTTCGCTCGCTCGCCAAGGCTCGCTTCGACGACCGTCCCGTCGTGCGGTCGGCCGACGCGTCCGGCTCGCGCGCGGCCGCCGCGCCGGTCGCGCGGTGAGCATGCTCGGCTACGTGATACGGCGGCTGCTGGTCGCGCTCCCGACGGTCTTCGCCGCGGCGACGCTGGTCTTTCTCCTGGTCCACCTCGTCCCGGGCGACCCGGTCGACGTGATGCTCGGCGAGAACGCGCAGCCGACCGATCGCGAGGCGCTCCGTCGCGCGCTCGGTCTCGACCGTCCGTTGGGAGAACAGTACGCGGCATTCGTCGGCGGCCTCGCAACCGGCGATCTCGGACGCTCGCTCGTCACTGGCGACGAGGTCGCGTCGCTGCTCGCCGCCCGTGCGCCGGCGACGGCCGAGCTCGGCGTCGCGGCCCTCGCCATCGCGATCGCCCTCGCCTTGCCGCTCGGGCTCCTCGCCGCCGCGAGACCGGGAACCTGGCTCGACCACATCTCGGTCGGGTTCGCGCTCCTCGGCGTCGCCATGCCGACCTTTTGGCTCGGCCCGCTCCTGATCCTGCTGTTCGCGATCGAGCTGCGCTGGCTTCCGGTGTCGGGACAGGGCGGCCTCGCCCACCTCGTCCTGCCCGCGGCGACGCTCGGTCTCGGAATGGCCGCGATCCTCGCGCGCATGACGCGCGCGAGCCTGCTCGACGCGCTCGGACAGGACTACATCCGGACGGCGCGCGCCAAGGGGGTGAGCCGGACGCGGATCATCGCCCGCGACGCGCTCGCGAACGCGGCGGCGCCGGTGGTGACGATCCTCGGCCTCCAGTTCGGATCGCTGCTCGCCGGGACCGTGATCACCGAGACGATCTTCGCCTGGCCGGGCCTCGGGCGCTTGACGATCGACGCCATCAACCAACGCGACTACCCGGTGGTGCAGGGCTGCATCCTGGCGATCGCGACGAGCTTCATCGCCGCCAACACGCTCGCCGACGTCGTCAACGCGGCGCTCGATCCGCGCCTTCGCGAGCGCGCGGCACGCGAGCGCTCCTGATGCCACGCGCGCTCTCACGCGTCGCGCTCGGGACGATCCTGCTCGCCGTCGTGGCGGCGACCGCAGCAGGCGCGGGCTGGCTCGCGCCCTACGACCCCGGCGCCCAAGAGCTGGCGGCGAACCTCGCGCCCCCGGACGCCTCGCATCCGCTCGGACGCGACAAGCTCGGGCGCGACATCCTGTCCCGGGTGATCTACGGGAGCCGCGTCTCGCTCGCGGTCGGCGTCGTGACGGTGACGGTCGCGGTCGCGATCGGCGTCGTCGTCGGCGGGATCGCCGGCTGGGCGGGCGGATGGACCGACGAGATCCTGATGCGGCTCGTCGACGTCCTGCTTGCGTTCCCCGGCTTGCTGCTCGCGATCGCGCTCACGGCGGTGCTCGGGCCGAGTCTCCGCAACGTCGTGCTGGCGCTGTGCGCGATCGGCTGGACGGGCTATGCGCGACTCGTGCGCGGCGAGGTGCGCCGCATGCGCGAGCGCGAGTTCGTCGAGGCGGCGCGCGCCCTCGGTTCTCCCAGCCGCCGGATCGTCTGGCGGCACCTTCTTCCGGTGATCGCCGCGCCGATCCTGGTGCAGGCGACCTTCGGGATGGCGGCGGCGATCGTCGCCGAGGCGTCGCTGAGCTTTCTCGGGCTCGGCGCGCAGCCGCCGACGCCGTCGTGGGGGGCCATGTTGAACGACGGCCGCGCGTTCGTCCTGATCGCGCCCCACCTCACGATCTTCCCAGGTCTGGCGATCATGGTGACGGTGCTGGCGCTGAACTTTCTCGGCGACGGTCTGCGCGATCGCCTCGACGTCCGCCCGCCGCCCGACCTCTGGCGCTGACCGCGACGCACGCCGGCGACCTCGGCAGCGCTCACGCGACGTCGGCGCCCGCGCGCGCGGAGCCGCGCCGAAGACGCGTCCGATCGGAGCCCCGATCGATGCCCATCTGCTCCCGGACTCACGCGCCGGCGTCGATGCCGCCCTCGAGCGGCAAGCGCACCGTGAACGTCGCGCCGCCGGCCGCCGGCGCGTCGACCTCGAGCGATCCGCCGTGCCGTGCGACGATCGCATGCGAGATCGCGAGACCGAGCCCGCTGCCCGCGCCGGCCTCCTTGGTCGTGAAGAACGGCTCGAACAGATGCGGCAGGACCTCGGCGGGGATGCCGACGCCGTCGTCGGAGACGTCGACGCGGAGCATGCGCTCCTCGCGGCGCAGCGCGATCGACAGCGTGCCATCGCGACGGAGCGCATCGGCGGCGTTCAGCAGCAAGTTCATGAAGACTTGATTCAGCTCCACCGGAACGCACCGGACGTCCGGCACGTCGTCGAAGAACGTGTGGACGCGGACGCCTGACGGCAAGCGATGGCGGATCAGCGCGAGCGTGCTTTCGATGCCGGGGCGTATCGCCGCGAGGCGGCGCGGCGCTCCGTGCCCGCCGCGTCCGAACGCACGCAGCTGGGCGAGCAGCGCCACGGCGCGTTCGGTCGCCTCACGGCAGTTCGCGAGCAGCCCCGGCGTCTCACGACGCAGCTCCGCGGCCGAGGCGATCTCACGAGCGTCCGGTTGCGATCGTCGCTCCAAGGCGCACGCGAACCGTTCGTACGTCGCGAAATGCTCCTCGAGCGGCTCGAGATTGCCGGCGAGGACCGTGAGCGGATTACCGAGCTCGTGCGCGAGCCCGGCGACGAGGACGCCGAGCGACCGCATCTTTTCGGTGCTGACGATTTGCGCCTCCGGCGCGCGCGAGGCGCCCGTAGGCGTCGCCGAGCTCGGCGTGAGCGCGGGCGAGGCGTTCCATAGACCGGCGCAGGCGGTGATGCGCGCCCGCGAGCTCGCGCTCGCGGCGGGCGAGGCGCTGCGCGAGATAGCCGCCGATGAACACCAGCAGAACCAGCGTCAGCGCCAGCGACGCGGCCCAGACGGCGCGGCCGGCGTCCGCGATCGGCGGCGCCTGGAAGCGCGCGGGCAGCGGGCCGAGCCAGCTCGCGAGCGCCCAGCAGCCGACCGACAGCGCCGCCGAGACGGCTCCCGCTCCGGTGTCGACGACGAGGGCGCTGGTGAGGACCTGCACGACGTAGAGGAAGAGGAAGGGGCTCGCGGTGCCGCCGGTCGAGACCACGACGTAGGTGATGATCACGGCGTCGCCGATGCCGCTCCAGACCATCAGGGCCGCCGGACCACGCCAGCGCCGGACGCAGCGCCCGGCCGTGAAATTCCAGACGGTGCCGGCGCACGCCGCGACCAGCGCGGGCACGGGCGACGCGAAGATGCCCCCCAGCCAGGCGGCGACCGCGACCGTGAGAAAGAGCGCGATCGCCGCGGCGCGAATGCGAACCGCCCATCGCAGGCGCTGGCGGCTGATCCGACGCAACGTCGTCCAGCGCAGCCGTCGAATGCGGCGCCGCACGCGCCGCGCGGCGGCGCGGCCGATCGCGCTTCCCGGGTGGCATCGCGTGGCCGGATCGGGCACGATGGCGCCTGCCGCCGGGAGGCGCGTGTCGATCGCGTCGGCGTCGTCCTTGCGGTGAAGCATGCGTCGTCGCCCGGCGCCGTTCGTGCGGACCGGGTCCTTCGACGCGAGTGCTACCGGCGCACCATCGGACGAAGCAACATTTTCCGAGGCTACTCGTATCGCCCGACCGGCCGTCCGCTCGCAGGACCGCTCGGCATCCGGGCGGCGCACTGTTACAAGGGGCGGTTACATGGTGACGGAGGGGATGGCGCAGCAGGACCCGGGCCTCGAGCCGCACGTCGAGCTCGAGAGCGTCCGTATGGCGTTCGGCACGCGCCGGGTCTTCGACGGGCTCTCGTGCCGCTTTCCACGCGGCAAGATCTCCGTGATCCTCGGCGGCAGCGGCTCGGGTAAGAGCACGGTCCTGCGGCTGATCGGTGGGCTCGTCCGACCCCAGGCGGGCCGCATCGTCGTCGCCGGCACCGAGATCACCCGGCTCTCCGAGCGCGAGATGTATGCGGTACGCGAGAACCTCGGGATGATGTTCCAGGGCGGCGCCCTGCTCGACTCCATGACGGTCTTCGACAATCTCGCGTTCCCGTTGCGCGAGCATACCGATATGTCGGCGGAGCAGATCGCCGCCGAGGTGCACGACCGTTTGCAGGCGGTCGGGCTCAGCAACGTGGACGCGCTGCTTCCGGGCCAGCTCTCGGGCGGGATGGTGAAGCGCGCCGCGCTGGCCCGTGCGATCATCATGAATCCCTGCATCGTCCTCTGCGACGAGCCGTTCTCGGGACTGGATCCGATCTCCGTTCGACGGATCGAGGCGCTCCTGGTCGACGTCAACACGCAGCGGAACATCACGATCATCGTGGTCTCGCACCACATCTCGTCGACGATGCGGATGGCCGATCACGTGCTGCTGCTCCTCCCGGGCGAGGCGATCGAGGGGACACCGCAGGAGCTTCGGCAACGGACCGAGCCCCGGATCGCGGGCTTCTTCGATCCGAACGCCGCGATCGCCGCCGAACGCGAGGACGAGGTCGTGTCGCCGCCGACGAGGAAGCCGCGATGGTGACCGTCATCCAGGAGATCGGGTGGCGGACCGTGTTCTTCATCGATCAGCTCGGGAAGCTCGCCGTCTTCGCCGGATCGATCATCGCGCGCCGTCTTCGTGCCGCCGGTCCGCGCCAGAGAGTTCCTGGACGAGCTCTTCAAGCTCGGCGTGCTGTCGATCATCATCATCTCCGTCTCGGGCCTCACGGTCGGCATGGTCCTCGGCCTCCAGGGCTACAACACCCTGGTCCGCTTCGGCGCCGAGCAGTCGCTCGGCGCGGTCGTCGGCCTGAGCCTGATCCGCGAGCTCGGCCCGGTGCTGACCGCGCTTCTGGTCACCGGGCGCGCCGGCTCGGCGGCGACCGCGGAGATCGGCACCATGGTCGCTACCGAGCAGCTCGACGGCCTGCGCATGATGTCGATCGATCCCATCGATCTCGTCGTGTCGCCGAAGGCGATCGCGATGACCGTGGTCATGCCGCTGCTGTCGGCGCTCTTCATCGTGGCCGGCCTCTTCGGCGGCTACCTGGTCGGCGTTCTGCTGATGGCCCTCGACCCGGGCATCTACGTCTCCAGCCTGCAATCCGCCGTCGACGTTCCGAGACGACATCAGCGGCAGCTTGTTGAAGGCGCTGGTGTTCGGCGTCCTCCTGGGGTTGATCGCGACGTACCGGGGTTATACCAGCGAGCCGACCTCGGCCGGCGTCAGCTCGGCGACCACCTCGACCGTCGTCGTCGGCTCGGTGTCCATTCTCATCTTCGACTACTTCATCACCGCTTTGTGGGGGGTGTGAACGGATGCAACGTTCGCCGACGCGGGACTTCATCGTGGGTCTGTTCGTGCTCGCCGGCCTCGGCGCGATCGCGTATCTCTCGATCAGCGTCGGCGGCCTCGCGTACAGCGGCCCCGGCGGCCTGCGGCTCTATGCGCTCTTCGACCAAACCGGCGGCTTGAAGCCGCGCGCGCCGGTGGTGATCTCCGGCGTCAAGGTGGGACAGGTCGAGAGCATCACGCTCGACCACAAGACCACCCGCGCGCGCGTCCTGATCGACGTCGACCCGAGCTTGCGGCTGTCGACCGACACCACCGCGTCCATCCAGACCGCGGGCATCCTCGGCGACCGCTACGTCTCCCTCCAGCTCGGGCGGCGAGGACACGTACCTCAAGTCGGGCGACGAGATCACCTTCACCGAGTCGGCGGTGATCCTCGAGCGGCTGATCGGCAAGCTGGTGCACGGCACCGACACCGCGCCCGAGCCCCAGACCGGAGAACCGCAATGAGCACGCGATGGCGCACGCTCGCGCCCGCGCTCGCCGCCGCCGTCCTGCTCGGCGGATGCACCGGCGCGCTGGCGCGGAAGAACGTCCGGCAAGAGCAGGCCTCGAGCTACGACCCGCTCCAGCGCGTCAACCGCAAGGTGTTCTGGTTCAACGACAAGGTCGACGCGTACGTGCTCGAGCCGGTCGCGCGGGGGTGGGACAAGGTGGCGCCCGACCCGGTTCAGCGCTCGGTCTCCAACTTCTTCGTCAACGCGCGCTCGCCGATCGTCATCATCAACGATCTGCTCCAGGGAAAGGTGCGCGACAGCGGAACCGACGTCGGCCGCTTCGCGGTGAACACGACCGTCGGCGTTCTCGGGTTTTTGGATCCGGCGACGCGATGGGGGATGGAGCGCCACAACGAGGACTTCGGCCAGACGCTCGGCGTCTGGGGCATTCTGCCCGGCCCGTACCTCGTGCTGCCGGTGCTCGGACCGTCGAATCCGCGCGACGGCGTCGGCTTGCTCGGGGATTGGGCGTTCAGCGTCTGGCCGTTCTTCGTCAATCAGTACATCTTGCTCGGCGCGCGCGTCGTCGATAGCGTGAACACGCGCGCGCAGCTTCTCGAAGAGATTAAGAACGCCAAGGAAGCGTCCGTCGACTATTACACGTTCGTTCGTGACGCGTATTTCCAGCGGCGCAGCGCGCTGGTGAGCGACAATGCGGAGACTCCCAATGACGAGCTGTACGAGATCGAAGACGAGTCCGGACCGGCGGCGGCTCCCGTCGAGCCGGCGCCCGAATGAGCGAGCGCGCCGCACACACGCCGGCTCGGCGGCCGGTGCAGCGCGCGTGAGCGCCGGCGTCGGGGCATTGCGTCGCGGCGTGGTCGCGGCGGCGATCCTGCTCTGTGCGAGCGCCGGTGTCGCCCGCGCGGCGACCGACTCACCGCGAGCCGTCGTCGAGGCGTTGACGAACGCCGTCATGAACGTGCTCGCAGACAAGGGCACCTCGACCGACGTCAAACGCGAGAAGATCGAGGACCTCGTCTATCGCAACGTCGACTTCGATACCGTTGCGCGCTTGATTCTCGCGCGCAACTGGCAGGACTTCTCGCCCGATCAGAAGCAGCAGTTCATTCAAGAGTTCAAGAAGCACCTCTCGGTGACGTACGGCAAGAGCGTCGACAGCTACAAGAACGAGCGCGTCGTGATCACCGGCGATCGCGAGGAAGCGCGCGGCGACTGGACCGTCCAGACCAAGATCCTGCGCGGCGGCCCCGACGACATCCTCGTCGACTACCGCCTGCGCAAGACCAAGGAGGGCGCCTGGCGCATCATCGACGTGATCATCGAGCGCGTCAGCCTCGTCGCGAGCTTCCGGTCGCAGATCCAAGAAGCCATGTCGCACGGCGGGGCGGACAACGTGATCAAGCTCCTGCGCGACAAGAACGCGCGCGGGGAGTCGCTGAAGAGCTGAGGTCTTTTTTGTCGTCGTCGCGTCGCTGACGTCGCGCCGGCGCGGGCGCGAAAGCAGAGACGTCAGGTCTTCTTCGTCTTGGGCGCACCAGCAGGTCGTGCGAACGCGTCGCCCACCTCGTCTAGGCGTGCGCGGTTCGGTCGCTGCGTGACACGCGCGCGCGGCGCGCGGTGCGGGCGCGACGTCACGGCGGAGGAGCGTCACCACACGGGCACGTCAACGCTGGCAGCGCGGGCAGTAGTACGAGCTGCGGCCGACGATGACGGTGCGGCGGATCGGCGTCGTGCACGCGCGGCACGGCTCGCCGGCGCGTTCGTAGACGGCGAAGTGGTGCTGGAAGGCACCGGGCTCGCCGCGCTCGTCGCGATAGTCGGAGATCGACGAGCCGCGGGCGGTGATCGCGCGTCCGAGGACGGCGGCCGTCGCACGCACGATGCGCTCGGCGTCCGAGCGCGTCAGGCGTGAGGTGCGGCGTGCGGGACGTACGCCCGCCTCGAACAGGATCTCGTTCACGTAGATGTTGCCGAGACCGGCGACGATCCGCTGATCCATCAGCAGGCTCTTGATCGCCCGTCGTTGCGCATGCGCGCGCCGGTAGAGCAGGTCGGCGCTGAAGGCGGCGTCGAGCGGCTCGACGCCGAGCGCGGCGAGCTCGACCAGCGACGGCTCTCGATCGACGCGCATCAGGCCGAAACGGCGCGGATCGTGGAAGCGAAGCGTGCGGCCGTCGTCGAGCGTCGCGACGACGTGGGTGTGCAGGCGGCGCGGCGCGTCGAATGCGACCACGACCAGGGTCCCGCTCATGCCGAGGTGCACGAGCCACACCGACCCATCGTCCAGGTCGAGGAGCAGGTACTTCGCGCGGCGACGAACCGCCGAGATGCGTCTGCCGATGAGCGCGCGCGCGAACGAGCGCGGCAGCGGACGGCGGAGCCGGCGCTCGTGAATACGGACGCCCACCACGCGGCGCCCGACGACGGTCGCGGCGAGACCGCGGCGCAGCGTCTCGACCTCCGGAAGCTCCGGCATTCAGCCCGCGGCGCGGCCTCGCCGTACCCGTCGCGCCGGCTCGCGCATCCGACTCATCGCCGTTCGTGCCGGCCGCGGCGTTCCGACCGCGGAATCGTGAGGCGGGTACGCGCCGCGGCGTCCGACAACGCCGCGAACGCCGCGATGTCGAGCGTCTCGCCACGCACCCGACCGTCGATTCCGGCGCTCGCGAGGACGGCGTCCCACGCGGCGGCCGGCAGCGCCGCCGCGCCCGTGAGCGTCTGAAGCGCGTTTCTCAGCATTTTGCGGCGCTGATTGAATGCGGCGCGGACGATCGCCTGAAAGAGGCGCGTGTTCTCGAGTCTGACGACCGGCTCGGGAGAGAGCGCCACGCGAATCACTTCCGAGGCGACCTGCGGCCGCGGATAGAACGCCGACGACGCGACCCGGAAGCGACCACGGAGCGTCGCGTAGAGCTGGAACAGCAGCGAGGGCGCGCCATACGCGCGCGTGCCCGCGCGCGCCAGCAAGCGCTCCGCGACCTCGCGCTGCAGCATGACGGTGACGTCCGTGAAGACCGGCCGCGCCTCGATCAGCTGGAAGAGAATCGGGACCGAGACGTTGTACGGAAGGCTCGCAACGACCTTGACCTTCGGCTCCGGAACCGCTTCGCGGAGATCGACGCGGAGGACGTCGCCTTCGATCACGCACACCTGCGGCGCCGAGGCGAACTTCCGGCGCAGCACCTCGCAGAGACCGCGATCGTACTCGATGACGTACAGGCGGGCCGCTCGCGTCGCCAGGACGTCGGTGAGCGCCCCGAGGCCGGGCCCGATCTCGAGAACGGCGTCGCTCGCGTCGACCCCGGCGAAATCCACCATGCGCGTGACGACGCCGCGATCGACGAGGAAATGCTGGCCGAGCCGTTTGCGCGGCGCGAGGCCTTCGCGCGCGAGCAACGCGCGCGTCTCTGCGGAAAGCCCGGTCACCCCGCGGCTGGGCGTTCGACCGCGCGACCCTCGAGACCGATCGGCAGCGTCGCCTCCGCATTCAACGTGAGCAGGTGACGCTCGCCGCGCAGCAATCGGATCCGCCCGGCGTAGCCGATCATCGCGGCGTTGTCGGTGCAGTACGCGAGACGCGGAAAGGCGACGGTCAGCCCTTCCTCGGTCGCGACCTCCGCCATACGGCTCCGCAGCCTGCCGTTCGCCGAGACGCCGCCGGTGACGACGACGCGGGTCATGCGGAGCGCGCACGCCGCGCGCAGGGTCGGCCGCACCAGCATGTCGACGATCGCCTCCTGGAAGCTCGCGCACACGTCCGGAAGCGGCGCACGCGCCCCCGTGAGGAGATACTGGCGCAGCGCCGTCTTCACCCCGCTGAAACTCAGATCGTAACGGCCGGTCTTCAGCGGCGCGCGTGGAAAGCGTAGCGCGCGCGGATCGCCGCTCTTGGCGAGGCGATCGATCTCTCGGCCGCCGGGGTAGCCGAGACCGAGCATCTTGGCGGCCTTGTCGAACGCCTCGCCGGCGGCGTCGTCACGCGTCCGTCCCAGCAGACGATACTCGCCGACGCCCTCGACCGCGTAGAGACTGGTGTGACCGCCCGAGACCAGCAGCGCGAGATACGGAAACGGTACCGGCTCGTCGAGCAGCACGGCGAGGAGATGGCCTTCGAGGTGGTTCACGCCGACGAACGGCAGTCCGCGATCGAAGGCGATGGCTTTCGCGGCCTGCAGGCCGACGAGCAACGAGCCGACGAGACCGGGACCGTACGTCGCCGCGATGCCCTCGACGTCGTCGAGGTGGACGCCCGCGTCGGCGAGCGCGCGCTCGACGACCGGGACGACCGCGAGCAGGTGTTGGCGCGACGCCAGCTCCGGGACGACGCCGCCGTAGCGGCCGTGGACGAGATCCTGCGACGCGACGACGCTCGCTTGCACGCCGTCCGCGTCGAGCACCGCCGCCGCGGTATCGTCGCACGACGTCTCGACCGCCAGAACCCGCATCGACCCCGCTCGCCGGCGATCAGCCCGGCGGCTTCAGGGCGAGGAAGATGGTGTTGTCGCCGCGCCGCACCAGGAACAGCACGTTCTTCCCCTTCTCGCGCTCGCGGATGGACGTGCGGAACGCCTCGGCGTCCGCGATTTGCCGCCGGTTGACCTCGAGGATGATGTCGCCGCGCCGCAGCCCCGCGTCGTCCGCGGCGCTGTCGGGCTCGACGCTGGTGACGACGACGCCCTTGTCCTCGTCGACGCCGAGATTCTGCGCGATCTCCGGCGTCAACGTCTGGACGGTGAGCCCGAGCTTGTCCTCGGACTTGCCCGCGACCTGCACTTCCTCGTCCGCGAGCTCGGCGATCGTGACCGTCAGGTCCTGCGACGTCTTGTCGCGCAGCACCTTGACGTCCACCTGCTTCCCGATCGGCGTGCGCGCGACGATCATCGGCAGCTCGTTCGATTCGTGCACCGGATGGCCGTCGAACTCGGTGATGACGTCGCCGACCTTGATGCCGGCGGCCTCGGCCGGACCCTTGGCGACCACGTCGGCGACGAGCGCGCCTTGCGTCTGATCGAGCCCGAGCGACTGCGCGATTTCGGGCGTGACCTTCTGGATCAGGACGCCCAGCCAGCCACGCGTCACGCGGCCCTTCTCCTTCAGCTGCGGCAGCAGCTCCTTGGCGAGATTGATCGGGATCGCGAACCCGATGCCGATGTTGCCGCCGGTCCGGCTGAAGATCGCCGAGTTGATGCCGACCACCTCACCACGGACGTTCAGCAGCGGCCCGCCGGAGTTCCCCGGATTGATGGCGGCGTCGGTCTGAATGTAGTCGTCGTAGTTGCCGGCGCCGATGAACCGCCCCTTGGCGCTGACGATGCCAGCCGTCACGGTGTGGTCGAGCCCGAACGGGTTGCCGATCGCCATCACCCAGTCGCCGACCCGCAGGGAGTCGGAGTCGCCGAGCGACGCGCTGGTCAAATCGGTCACGCCGTCGATGCGCAGAAGCGCGATGTCGGTCTTCGCGTCCTTGCCGACGATCGTCGCCTTGTACTCCTTTTCGTTGTCGAGCTTGACGAGCACCTCGTCGGCGTTTTCGACGACGTGATTGTTGGTGATGATGAATCCTTGCGGATCGACGATGAAGCCCGAGCCCAGGCTCCGCTGCCGCGGCATCTGGCGCTCCCGCGGCATCGGCCCGAAGAAACGCTCGAACGGCTCCCAGAACTCACGTGGATCGCCCTCGCCGAACGGATTGCCGGGATTCCCTTGCCCGCCGGGACCGCGGAACTGAAACGAGGGATGCTCCTGCTTGGCCGGCGCGGAGCGGGTCGAGATGTTGACCACGATCGGGCTCAGGCGCTCGGCGAGCGAGGCGAAATCCGGGACCATCGTCACCGGCGCGGGCACCGCCGGCGGGATCACCGCACCCTGCTGCGGCGCGGGCGACGCCGTCGGCCCCGGCTCGACACGCTCCACGGTCTTCGCGGTGAGCCAGGTCGCGTCGCGGCTCGACGCGAGCCACAACGTCGCGGCGATGCCGATCATGATACCGATCACGAGCGCCAACAGCGCTCCCCTCATAGTGCGCACGGCCATTGATCCTCCTGAAGCTTGATTGATGCAGTGTGGGGGCTACTAGCGATTCCGCGCGACCTCGACGAACCGCATCCGGAGATCGTAGAGCATGCTGTCGAGCAGCTGCTCTTCCGCCTGGTCGAGGTTCCCCTTCGTCTTCTCCCGCAGAATACCGAGCAGGTCGATCATCTGCTTCGCGGCCGGCAGGTCGCGACCCGTCTCCAGTTGCAGCGGATCGGCGATCTCGCCGAGATGCATCAGCGCCTGCGTCGTGAGGCCGATCACGAACGTGCTGAAGGACATCTCCGCGGGCGCTTCGCCGTGCACCGGGTGCTCGCCCGACGACGCCGCCGACGCGCGATATGCCGCGTCCGCGGCAGCTGTTTCTGCGGGGCTCGCCGGTTGCTCGCCGTCGGGCGCGATGCCGGCGCGTGGCGGTTCGTGCTCGGCGTTGCGCTCGCGTTCCCGCTCGGCTTCCCGGTCCCGCTCCGCGCTCGTGTCGCTCGTGTCGCTGTCGACGAAACGCCGACGATCGGCCACCTTGAACGAGCGCGCCGGCTGCTCCTCGTCCTTCTCCGCCATCGGCTATCCGCGTCCCACGAGTCCCATTTCCGCCGCGAGCTGCTGTAAACGCGCGACGCGCTGCTCGAGCGGTGGGTGCGTGCTGAAGAGGTTCTGCAAGGCCATACCGCGCAGCGGATTGATGATGAAGAGGTGCGCGGTTTGCGGACTGGCATCGAGTGGAACGCGCTCGGCGTACGCCGAGATCTTTCTGAGCGCGGACGCGAGCGCGTCCGGGTCATGGCTGACACGCGCGCCGGTCTCGTCCGCTTGGTACTCGCGGCCGCGCGAGATCGCCATCTGGATGAGCATGGCGGCGATCGGCGCGACGATGATGCTGACGAGCAGGCCGAGGCCGCCGCCGTTGCCGCGCTCGTCACGTTGCCCACCCCCGAAGATCAACGACCAGCGCGCCATGTTGGCGAGCATCATGATGGCGCCTGCAAGCGTCGCCGCGATCGAGCTGATCAGGATGTCACGATTCGTCACGTGCGCCAGCTCGTGCGCCAATACCCCTTTGAGCTCGCGGCGATCGAGCAGTCGACGGATGCCGGCGGTCACCGCGACCGCGGCATGGTCCGGGTTCCGGCCGGTCGCGAACGCATTGGGCGACTCGCTCGGAACGAGGTACAGCCGCGGCATCGGAATGTGATTTTGAATCGCGAGCTCGTGCACGATCTGGAACAGCTCGGGATCGTCTTCTCGCTGCAACGGTTGACCGCGATACATCGCGATCACGATCCGATCCGAGAACCAATAGCTGCCGACGTTCATCATCGCGGCGAACACGAAGGCGATGATCGCACCTTGGGTGCCGCCGAGCATTTGTCCCACCCAAACGATCAGACCCGTCAGCGCGGCGAGGAGAACGGTCGTTCGGAGCATATTGTTCATCGTCATCCTTTCGATGGACGCGACCCGCGCCGCCGATTCGGCGGACCGGCGACATCTGAACGATATCCGGGATGCATCGTGCGTGCCAGCGGGGGCGGATCTCTCGCGACGCTAATGCCCACCTGGTGGAGTGTCAAGGTAAGGTGCGGCGCGGCACGCGTCATGCGCAACGACGTGCGACGAGAACGCGTGATACGACGTCGCTCACCTCGGCCAAGGCGCGGTCGCGGAAGGTGATCGCCACCAACGCACCGCCCAGTGGACGCCATCGCTCGGCGCGCGTCGGACCGAAGAGCACGACACCCCGGCAGCCGACGGCGCTCGCGAGATGACTCACGCCCGCGTCGTTGCCGACGAACAGGCCGGCGCTCGCGAGCAGCGCCGCGGCACCGCAAACGTCCAGTCCGTCGACGACGCGGAAGCCAAGATCTCGCCACGCGCCGACGTCGTCCGCTTCCGCCGGACCGAGCAAGACGACCGCCTCGCCGCCGCGGCGACGCCACGCGTGCGCGACGGCCTCGAAGCCTCGCCGGTCCCAGCGCTTGCGCGGATCTCCCGCCCCGGGATGCACGATCAAGCGCTCGCCGATCGGCGCCGTCCACGCGTACGGCGTCGGCATCCGTGCGCCGCGGAGCTGCGGCCCGACGAGCGGAGCGTCGACGCTCAACGCGTGCGCATAGCTCGCCGATGCGTGCTCCGGCGCGTCGGCGCGTTCGACGCGATGACTGCGGACGATCGGAACGCCGATGGCCCGCGCACGGGCGGCGACGTATGGCTCCGCGGACGAGCCGAACCACACGTGCAGCGACGCGGCGCCGCGCCACCACGTCGCCAGCTCCGGCGCGAGCTCGCCGAAGAGCGAGCTCATCGATCGTCCGTCGGCAGGCGGACCGACGGGACACCCGAGCAAGGATTCCGCGAGCTCCGTGAGGCCGCGGTTTACGCTGATTTCGATGCGGGCGCCGCTTCGCGCCAGCGCCGAGGCCGCCGGCGCCCACAACAGCAGGTCTCCGAGCGCACCCGGAAACACCAGCACCGCACGGCGGTCGGCCGTCGATCCCCGCCGCCGCGGGCGGTTCGTTGACTCGTCGAGCGGGGCGCCGCTATCATCCACGATCAATGCCTTCCGCCTCCGCGGTCGCGGAATCCGCGCTCGACCTGATCGCCGCGACGCCCGTTCTTCGCATGAATCGTGTGGTGCCGGCCGGCGCCGCGGCGGTCTGGGCCAAGCTCGAGTCGTACAATCCGGGCGGCAGCGTCAAAGACCGCATCTGCCTCGCGATGATCGAGGCCGCGGAGCGCGACGGTCGTTTGCAGCGTGGTGCGACCGTCGTCGAGCCGACGAGCGGCAACACCGGGATCGGCCTCGCGCTCGTGTGCGCCGTCAAGGGGTACCGGCTGATCCTGACGATGCCCGACACCATGAGCGAGGAACGCCGCAGCTTGCTCACCGCATACGGCGCGGAGCTCGTCCTCACGCCGGACACGCGCGGGATGCACGGTGCGATCCGCAAAGCCGAGGAGATCCTGACGGAGCACCCGGACTATTTCATGCCGCAGCAGTTCTCGAATCCGGCGAATCCCGAGGTCCACCGCCGCACGACGGCGCCGGAGCTCCTCGAGCAGTTCGACCGCATCGATGCGTTCGTCGCAGGAGTCGGCACTGGCGGCACGATCACCGGAGTCGGCGAGGTGCTGAAGGAGCGGATGCCCGGCGTCCTGGTGGTCGCGGTCGAGCCGGCGTCCTCGCCCGTGCTGTCGGGCGGCGAGCCCGGTTTTCACAAGATCCAAGGTTGGGGCGCGGGATTCGTCCCGGAGATCCTCAATACCGCGATCTACGACGAGGTCATCGCCGTGAGCGACGACGAGGCCGCGGCGTGCACTCGGCGTCTGGCGAAAGAGGAAGGGATCCTCGTCGGCATCTCCGCGGGCGGGGCCTGCGTCGCCGCGATCCAGGTCGCCTGCCGTCTCGGGCCCGGCAAGACCGTCGTCACCATCTTCCCGGACACCGGTGAGCGCTACCTCACGACCGACTTGTTCAACGCCGAGGGCATCTGAGCTGCCGCCGATGCGCGAGCACGACATCGCCCCGCCGCTGGCGGAGAAGCTCGCGCGGCTCGAGCGAACGTTGACCGGGTACCGGAGCGTGCTCGTCGCGCTGTCGGGAGGCGTCGACTCGACGTTGCTCTTGCGCGTCGCGCACGGCGTGTCGGGAACACGCGTCACCGCGCTCACCACCGTCTCACCGACGAATCCAGTCGAGGACACCGAGACCGCCGTCACGGTCGCACGCGAGCTCGGCGTCGAGCACGTCGTCGTCGAGGCGAACGAGCTCGAGATTCCGAACTACGCCGCGAACCCCATCGACCGCTGCTACTTCTGCAAGCATCATCTGTACGAGATCTGCGTGGCGGAGGCGACGCGCCGCGGGATCGCCGTCATCGTCGACGGCGTCAACGCCGACGACCTCGGCGACTACCGGCCGGGCCTGCGGGCCGCGGACGAACAGCGCGTCCGTCACCCGCTCGTCGAGGCAGGTCTCGGCAAGGAAGAGCTCCGTACTTTGAGCCGCGCGCTCGGCCTCCGCACATGGGACAAGCCCGCGAGCCCCTGTCTCTCTTCGCGTTTTCCGTACGGTACGCCGATCACCCTCGAGGGCGTTCGCATGGTCGCGCGCGCCGAGGAGACGCTGCGCGCGCTCGGGTTTCGCGACGTACGCGTCCGCTTTCACGGCGACATCGCCCGCATCGAGGTCGGCGCCGACGAGCTCGCGCGGTTCGCGGATGCCGCCGTGCGCGCCAGCGCCGTCGTGGGTATTCGCGAAGCCGGATTCCAGCACGTGACGCTCGATCTCGAGGGCTTCCGATCCGGCAGCCTGAACGACGGGCGTGTCGATGGCGGCCGTGCTCAGGGTTGACGCTCGCCGGAGGTCGACAGGACCGCTTCCGCCCACGCGAGGTCGTCCGGCGTCGTGATCTTGCGGTTGCGGGCGTCGCCCGGCACGACGGCGACCGGCAACCCAGCCCGCTCGAAGAGCGCGGCGTCGTCGGTCGCGACGACGCCGTCGCGCAGCCGCGTCGGCGTGCACTTGCCGCAGCGCCGCGGCACGAAACGCCTGGGGCGTCTGCGCAAGCCAGAGATCACCGCGCGGCATGGTCGCGACGATCCGGCCGGCCGCGCAGCGCTTGACGGTGTCGCGCACCGGAGTCGCGAGAATCGCCGCGCCGCACTCTCGAGCTGCGGCGACGCACGCCGTGATCGACGAGACCGTGACCAGCGGCCGGACGGCGTCGTGCACGACGGCGATCTCACACGCCGGCTCGAGGAGGGAGATCCCCGAGCGAACGGAATCCTGACGCTCGACGCCGGCAGCCGCGAGATGCACCGGTCGGCCGACCGGCGCGAGCAGACGCTGGCAGCGCTCGAACTCCGTCGGCGCCGCGACGACGATGACGCGCGTCATCTCCTCGACCTCGCAGAACCGGCGGACGCTCCACACGATCAGCGGCTCACCTCGAAGGCTGGCGAACTGCTTGGGGACGGCCCCACCGAACCGTCGCCCGACGCCGCCAGCGACGATGACGGCGTTCAGAGACATCGGCGTAAAAAAAAGGCCGGGCGCCTCGCCCGGCCTCGTCGTCGCGAGTGAAACGGCACCACGCTCAGTGTGCGAAGATCGTCTTCAGCTCTTCCAGAATCTTGTCCTCGGAGTGCGACTTCGCAATCGCGAGCTCTTTCACCAGCAGGTTGCGGGCAGTATCCAGCATCTTCCGCTCGCCGAACGACAGCTCCTTGTCGCCTTTCAGCACGAAGAGATCGCGGAGCACCTTCGCGATCTCGAGCACCGACCCGGTCTTGATCTTCTCGGTGTACTCCCGATAGCGGCGGTTCCACGTCTGCTGATCGATCTCGACCTTCTTGTCGCGCAGAATCTTGTAGACTTTCGCGACCATGTCGCGGCCGATGATGCGACGCAGACCGACGCTGCCGACGTTCTCGGTCGGGATCATGATCGTCATGTCGCTGTCGAGAATCCGCAGCATGTAAAACTTCTTCGCGGTTCCGGAGATGGTCTTGCTCTGAATGCTCTCGATCACCCCGACGCCGTGGGCCGGGTAGACCACCTTCTCACCGACCTTGAATACGTTGGTCATCTAGTTCCTCCGTTCGACACAAACTACCGTTGGGAATCTTAGCTGAAATCGTGCGATTTTTCAATGTGAGCTTTCGGAGCGTGTGGTGTAACTATCCGGATTTGCATCCTATTTCGCGTCCGGCCCGGGGGCGGAGAACGTGCCGATCCAGTCGTTCACGTCCGAAAAACCGCGCGCCACGAGACCGACGGCGATCTCGCCCGCGATCCGCTCCGTCGCGCGAGGATCGACGAACGACGCGGTGCCGACCTGGACCGCACGCGCGCCGACCAGCAAGAACTCGAGGGCATCTTCGCCAGTCGTGATCCCGCCGATGCCGATCACCGGTACGCGCGCGGTCGCCGCGACCGCGTGAACCATCCGCAGCGCCACCGGCTTGATCGCCGGACCTGAGAGCCCGCCCGTGACGTTCGCGAGCGCAGCCGCACGCCGATCGAGGTCGACGGCGAGACCCATCAGGGTGTTGACGAGGGAGAGAGCATCCGCACCCTCCTCTTCGGCGATGCGCGCGAAGCTCACGATGTCGGTCACGTTGGGCGAGAGCTTCACCCAGAGCGGGCGTCGACAGCGCTTCCGCACCGCGCGAACGACCTCCGCCGTCATCGTGAGGTCGGTGGCGATGATACGGCCCCACTCGCGCTTGTTCGGGCTCGAGATGTTGAGCTCGATCGCAGCGACGCCCTCGGCGTCGCTGAGCCGCGACGCGGTCTCGGCGAACTCCTCGGGGACGTTGCCCCAGCAGTTCGCGACGATCGGTGTGCCGTAGCGTCGCAGCGCCGGCAGCTTGCTTTCGATGAAGGCCCGGACGCCGATGTTTTGCAGGCCGATCGCATTCATCATTCCGGCGGCCGTCTCGATCAGCCGCGGCGCCGGGTGACCGGCGCTCGGCTCGAGCGACAGGCCCTTGACGACGATCGCACCGAGCGCCGCGAGGTCGACGACGCCGGCGAACTCGACGCCGTAGCCGAACGTGCCGGACGCGGCGATGACCGGGTTGCGGAGCGTCAGGCCGGCGCCGACGTCGACCGCCAAGTGCGGCGCGGCGTCAGGCATCGGCCAGCGCGAGGCGCATGATCAGCGCGTCCTCGCCCGACCCGTAGTAGTTTCGCCGCATGCCCACCTCCTCGAAGCCGAGCGATTCGTACAGACGGCGCGCCGCGGTGTTGCCGCGCCGGACCTCCAGCGTCACCGCCTCGGTGCGAAGATCGCGCGCTTCCCGCAGCGCCTCGCTCATCAAGAGGGCGGCGATACCGCGTCGGCGATGTCCCGGGTGCACCGCGACGTTCAAGACGTGAATCTCGTCGGCGACGAACCACCGGCACAGGTAGCCGACGAGCGTCGTCCCGGCGGAGCGCCCGCGTGCGACCAGCATGCGCGAAAACGGCAGGCGCAGCTCCTGGAGAAAGAGCGCCGCGCTCCACGGGTTCGGGAACGAGGCGCGCTCGATCTCGACGATGTCCGGGAGATCGCCCGGCTGCATGTCAGTGACCGTCCAACACCCCGGCTGTTCACGGCCGATTGCATGGCTCATCGGTGCCTCCGCGTCGCCGTCGCGTCATGCAACCGGAAGCTCGAGCGCGAGGCGCCGCTCAGGCGTGCTTCACGAGAATCACCTCGAGCGTCTTGTCGCGGTAGCGATGCTTGAAGCCGTCCACCGTCTCGTCGAGGTCGATGCGGGTCGTGAAGTCCGGAGGAAACGACGGCGCGCCCGCGGCGACCTTGCGAACCAGCGGATCGGCGACGCTGCCGTGTACGACCAACGAGCCGTTGCTCATCGACAGCTCGAAATCGTAGTCGGGCATCTCGTCGGGCAGCATGAGCTGCTCCTTCAGCGACGACGGCGGCACGCGCTGCGGGAACTCCAGGTGAAGCAGGTAACCGTTGCCGACGTCCTGGAGATTGTAGACCTCACCGTAACGTCGTTGCCGGTCGCGCTTCTCGTCGAACTGGACGTCGTAGAACCCGTCGAAGGCGATCGTACCGCTGGTTCGGGTGCGCCCGGCGGCCAAACGCGTGAACGGCGCGGCCATCGGCAGCAACAGCGGACCGTAGAGCGCCGGACCGAGCGCCATCTCGTCCGATGGCACTCCGTAGAAGAGGCCCTCGCGGAGCCGCCACGCGGTCTCGATCGATGCAAGCGCGACGCCGTAGAAGATGAAGCTGTCGAGCGCGAGGCTGAACGGGTTGCGGCCGAAGAACATCGCACCGATGAGCGCGAACGCGATCGGATAGAGGACGAAATTCAGCAGCACGTTGAGGCACGTCGCTAGCAGCGAGTTCATCGGCGTGCGGCCCGCGGCCGCGAGCTCGAGCTTCTTCTTGGTCTCGTGCGGCAGCGCCCCCAGCAACGGCAACGAGAGCGCGACCGCGGCGCGAACCGGGAGCGACGCCTTGCGTACCGCGGAGCCGGGGAACATCTTCTCCAGGAGCGCCTCGAAATCGTCCGGGAGCTCGCCCGGAAACTGCTTCGGGACGTATGGCTTCGCGGGCGGCCGGACGGCGCGCTCGACGCGCCCCCCAGCCCGACGGACGGGCGCCGCCTTCACGGCTGCCGCGGGAGCCGCAAGCGGCGCCGGTGCCGGCGCCGCTTGCGCCGCGACGTCGACACCGTTTCCGCCGGCAGGTGGGCTCGATGCGGCCGGGGCGCCGTCACCGCTCTCTTTGCGGAAGCGCGACGGGAAGTCGGCACCGAAGGTGACCTCCGGGTGCAAGACCTTCGCGCGAGCGATCAACTGGTCTTCGGTCTCGGGAATGTTCGGATCGGGAACGCAACAGTCGACAGGGCACACCGCAGCGCAGGCCTCGTGATCGAAAAATCCCACGCACTCGGTGCACTTCTCGGGAACGATATAAAAAATGTCATTCGAGATCGCCGCATGCGTCGTACCGTTCAGCTCCCATTCGACGCCGCCCTGATAGATCGCCGTGTTCGGGCACTCGGGCTCGCATGCACCGCAGTTTATGCACTCGCTGGTGATGACCGTCGCCATGCATGTTTCCTTTCGGACAGAGCGGAATCGTCAGGGCACGGGAGCCGGCGCCGGAACGGCGTCCATTGGCCCATCTTGCTCAGATCGGCGGAAAGTGTCAACGAAATCAATCGTTCCGGCAGGCCGAGCCGCTGACCGTCACGGCCGCCGCGGTGGCACGTCACGAATTCGGGTTCGATCGATCGAACCGGCGCCCGCGAGGAGGTCGCGGTCCGCCGGGAGACCCTGCGCCGTTCACCGACCCGGCGGAGACTCTCGCGATCATGCGCGGGCGCGGCCGCGCGCCGACGCCTGCCGGGCCCACATCGCGGTGCGCGCTTCAGGTGCGGTGCGTGCTTCAGATGAAGAGCGGCGCCATCACCAATGTGATCGTACTCAGGAGCTTGATCAGCACGTGCAGGCTCGGCCCCGCGGTGTCTTTGAACGGGTCGCCGACGGTGTCGCCGACGACGGCTGCTTTGTGTGCTTCCGAGCCCCGGCCGCCGAACTGCCCCGACTCGATGAACTTCTTCGCGTTGTCCCATGCGCCGCCGCCGTTGTTGAGCATCGTTGCCATCAAGATGCCGGCCATCGTGCCGACCATGAGAAACGCTGCCACGGCCTCCGCTCCGAGACCGAACTGCCGGAACACCACGCCGACGACGACCGGGAAACCCACCGCCAGGACGCCCGGCAACACCATCTGACGGAGCGCGCCGGTGGTCACCAAGTCGACGGTGCGCGCGTAGTTCGGACGCGAGCTGCCAGCGAGGATGCCGGGATCCTCACGGAACTGATCGCGGACGTCGTTGATCACGTAGTAGGCCGCTTTGCCGACGGCGCGGATCGCGAGCGATGAGAACAAGAAGACCAGCATGGCGCCGAGCAGGCCGCCGACGAAGATCTCGGGCTTCGCGATGTTGACCGCCGTGATCGGCGAACCGAGATTGCCGACCTCGTCGAGGTACGCCGAGAACAGCAGAAACGCTGCCAGCGCCGCCGAGCCGATCGCGTACCCTTTGGTCAGGGCCTTGGTGGTGTTGCCGACGGCGTCGAGGCGGTCGGTTTTTCGGCGGATCTCGTCCGGCTGCTCGCTCATCTCGACGATGCCGCCGGCGTTGTCGGTGATCGGACCGAAAGTGTCCATCGCCAGAATGTAGGCGGCGGTACCGAGCATGCCCATCGTCGCGACCGCGGTGCCGAAGAGGCCGGCGGCGCTCGGCGGCACCGCGATGCCGGCGTTCCGCCCGAGTATGTAGCTGCTGATGATCGCAGCCGAGATGACGATCACCGGAATCGCGGTGCATTCCATGCCGACGGCGATTCCGGCGATGATGTTGGTCGCCGGGCCGGTGCGGCTCGCCTCGGCGATCTCGCGCACGGGACGGTATTGCGCTTCCGTGTAGTACTGCGTGATGAACACGAACAGGATGCTGGTGACGATGCCGATCACGCCGCAGACGAAAAAACTGAACCAGGCGGACGGCGCCGCCGGCGTGTACAGCAGCCAGCGTGACGCAATGAGAAACCCGAGCGCCGCAAGGATACTCGTCACGTAGTAACCCCGGTTCAGCGCCTGCATCGGATCGGCGTCCTCGCGGGTGCGGACGACCATGACGCCGACGATCGAGGCGATCAGACCGAACGCACGGGCGACGAGCGGGAACATGATCCCGCTTGATGCCGTAGATGGGGAAGAGCGCGACCCCGAGAATCATCGCGCCGACGTTCTCTGCCGCCGTCGACTCGAAGAGGTCGGCGCCGCGGCCCGCACAGTCGCCGACGTTGTCGCCGACGAGGTCCGCGATCACGGCGGGGTTGCGCGGATCGTCCTCGGGAATCCCGACCTCCACCTTGCCGACCAGATCGGCGCCGACGTCGGCTGCCTTGGTGTAGATGCCGCCGCCGAGCTGCGCGAACAGCGCGACGAAGCTCGCGCCGAAACCGTAGCCGACCAGCAGGAACGGGATCGCGCGCACGTCGAACGCGAGCCCGCGAAGGACGAGGTAGAGGATGACGACGCCGATCAAGCTGAGCGCGACCACGAAGAGTCCCGATACCGCGCCGCCGCGGAGCGCGATCTGCAGTGCCGTGTTGAGACTGGTTCGGACCGCACTCGCGGTGCGGAGATTCGCGCGGATCGACACGAACATGCCGATGTAGCCGGCAACCGCCGAGCACAACGCGCCGAACAAGAAGGCGAGCGACGTCACCGTGGCGAGCGTCATCGCCGGCGCCGGATCATGAGGCGTGGTGGGCCGCACCCACGCGTAGAGCACGAAGATCGCCGCCGCCACGATCAACCCGAGCAGCGCGATCGTCCGATACTGGCGGTTGAGAAAGGCCTCGGCGCCCTCACGGATCGCGCCGCCGATCTCTTGCATCTTCGGCGTACCCGTCGGATGCGCCAGCACTTGGGTCGCGAGAAACCACGCGAACGCCAAGGCGCCGACGCTGATTACCGTTACCAGTTCGATCATTCGTATTCTCCGCTCGTTGGATTGGGCGCGCCCGGATACAGAGGCTCACATGCGCGCCCTGGGCGTGGCGCGCGACTCCGCTTCAGCGACGCTGCCGCGTCACGTCCCACAGAGGGCGAGTGCCCTCGTTCCTACCCCAGAAGGCGAGTGCCCTCATTCCTGTCGCCGCTTCGGTTCAGCCGGTTCGGTATCCGCATCGTTACGTTGCGAGCGCGCCGGCGTGTCACCTCGTGGCGTCCGAACGAGGGCTTCGAGGTCGTAGAGATACCACGCATCATCCACTCGGTCGTAGCGCCAGACGCGGCCCGACTGCGTATCGAGCACGAACGTCCCCTGCTCGGCGGTGCCACCAAACGTGTAGCGTCCGCTCTCGGCCCGCGCCGGTGACACTGCGAGCAGCAGCAGCGCCACGACCAAACCGCGTCTCATGAGGACCCTCGCTACGCGCCCCGGGAGTCGGCTCCCCGCGACCGCGGGGTTGTACAGGCGCGGGAAAAAGTGCGCCTCCTCTACCGGATGCGTTCCTGGAGTGCAAGCGTGAGACGCGCGTCGACGCGCCGCACACTCTCTTGCAACCGAAACTGGAATGCTTACACTCGCTCACTTCAAACGGACACGAAAGGAGCGTCACCATGGGCGCGAAGACCGTTCACCTGCACGACAAAGCTCGCGAGGGGATCCTCCACGGCGTCAACTTGCTCGCCGATACCGCAAAGGTGACGCTCGGTCCGCGCGGTCGGAACGTGCTGCTCGAGCGCAGCTACGGCGCCCCCCTGATCACCAAGGACGGCGTCACGGTCGTCAAGGAGATCGAGCTCGAAGGCAAGTTCGAGAACATGGGCGCGAAGCTGATCCGCGAGGTGGCGACCAAGACGTCCGACCTCGCGGGCGACGGCACCACGACCGCAACGATCCTGGCGCAAGCGATTCTCCGCGAAGGGCTGCGCTTGCTCGCGGCCGGCTACGACCCGATGGATCTCAAGCGCGGCATCGACGTCGCGGTGCAGAGCGCGGTCGCCGCGATCAAGTCGCAGAGCCAGCCGGTCAAAGATCGCGCCCACATCGCTCAAGTGGGCACCGTGTCGGCGAACGGCGATACCACGATCGGCGAGCTCCTCGCGGAGGCGATGGAGAAGGTCGGCAAAGAGGGGGTCATCACCGTCGAGGACGCGAAGGGACTGGACACCACCCTCGACGTGGTGGAAGGCATGCAGTTCGACCGCGGGTATCTGTCGCCGTATTTCGTGACGAATCCTGAAAAGATGATCGCGGAGATCGAAGATCCGTATCTGCTCTTCCACGAAAAGAAGATCGCGAACATGCGCGACCTCCTGCCGGTGCTGGAGCGCATCGCGCAGAGCGGGCGACCGATCATCATCATCGCCGAGGACGTCGAAGGCGAGGCGCTGGCGACGCTGGTCGTGAACAAGATCCGCGGCACGCTGCGCTGCGGGGCGGTCAAAGCGCCGGGTTTCGGCGATCGCCGCAAGGCGATGCTCGAGGACATGGCGATCCTCACCGGCGGCCGCGTCATCGCCGAGGAGCTCGGCCTGAAGCTCGAGAACCTGACGCTCAACGACCTCGGCCGCTGCAAGCGCGTGGTGATGGACAAGGACAACACGACCTTGGTCGGCGGCGCCGGCAAGAAAGACGACATTCAGGCGCGCATCAAACAGATACGCGCGCAGATCGAGGAGACCACCTCGGACTACGATCGCGAGAAGCTGCAAGAGCGGCTCGCCAAGCTCGCTGGCGGCGTGGCCGTGCTCCGCGTCGGCGCGGCGACCGAGGTCGAGATGAAAGAAAAGAAAGCGCGGGTCGAGGACGCGATGCACGCGACCAAGGCCGCCGCCGAGGAGGGTATCGTGGCGGGCGGCGGCGTCGCACTGCTGCGGGCGCAAGCCGCTCTACAGGATCTCGCCACGACCGGCAGCCAGCGGATCGGCGTCGGCATCGTGCGACGCGCGATGGAAGAGCCGTTGCGGCAAATCGCTTTCAACGCCGGCGCCGAGGCGTCCGTGGTCGTCAACAAGGTCCGCGAAGGCAAGGACGATTTCGGCTTCAACGCGCTCACCGAGCGCTTCGAGCCGCTGATCAAGGCCGGCGTCGTCGACCCGACGAAAGTCGTCCGCTCGGCGCTGCAGAACGCCGCGAGCGTCGCGGGGCTGCTCATCACGACGGAGGCAGCGATCGCCGACAAGCCCGAGAAGAAGGCCGCGGCACCGGCGATGCCTGGCGGCGGCGACTACGACGACGAGTACTGACGACCTTCGAGACGATCGGCATATACGAGCGCATGCGCGAAACCGCAGCACTCCCATGCTTGCGAGCTAAGAGGTTTTCTGCCAAACATTTTTGTGGGTTCAGCAACGCCGTGTGGGCGCACATTGTAAGGAGGTGAGAGCGATGCGGAATGTGTCAAGGACGTTCGTTGGAACTGCAGCCGCCGTCATGTTGGTGTCGACGCTCGGGATGGGTTGCACGAAGCGGCACACCGAGGTCGATACACAGTCGATGCAGCGGGCGGATTCGGCGGCTGCACGGGCAGAGTCGGCGGCGTCACGCGCCGAGGCTGCCGCAGGACGTGTGGAAGATGCGGCTCGCCGTGCCGAAGCTGCGGCACAAAAGGCGGAAGCGATCTTCATGAAGCACATGAGGAAATAAGGCAGCACCGCTCGAGTGGAGATCGAAAAGGGCGGCGTCCTTCGGGATCGCCGCCTTTTTTGTTGGGGCAGCGGACGGCGCTGCCGCTGTCGCGCGGAGCCGGCGCCTCGGCCGCGGGGCAGCGCCCCCTTCCGGCGTCACGGAAACGTGACGATCGTCTTCAGCGCGACGCCGCCATCGGCCGCGGTACGGTACGCCGCCGAGAGATCCGCGAGCGGAAAGCGGTGGGTGACGACCTTCTCCGCGCTGACGACGCCGCGGCGTACCAAAGCGAGCGCGTCGCGCGTATCTGGCGGACCGCAAGAGTAGCTCGGCACCAGCCGGATCTCCCTGAAGTAGAGATCGTACGGCCGAACCGCGAGACGATCCTCCGGACGGCTCGCGGTGAACAGCACGACGGTCGCGCCGCGTCCCGCGAGCTCGAGCCCGAGCTCCATCGCCTCGATGCTGCCGGGTCCGACGATGACGACGTCCGCGAGCGCGCCGCCGGTCGCATCGCGGACCGCGGCGACCGGATCACCCTCGTCGACGTGGATCACCGCGTCGGCGCCGAGCTCCCGCGCCCGCTCGAGGCGAAACGGCACGCGGTCGAGGCCGATGATCTGGCCCGCACCGCCGTCGCGGGCGAGCAGGACGTGGAGCTGACCCATGATGCCGAGACCGACGATCGCGATCCGTTCGCCGCCGCTGAGACCGGCGCGGCGAATCGACTTCACCGTGCACGCGACGGGCTCGATCAGGCTGGCATCGGCGTACGAGACGCCGTCGGGCAGGCGCAGGGTATCGCCGCGGACGTTGCCGGCCGGCACGACGAAGTACTCCGCCATGCCGCCAGGAATCAGGCGGCCCTCGCGCCAAGCGGTGCACTGCACGAATTCGCCGCGGTCGCAGAGCTCACACCGGAAGCACGGGGCGTGGTGATGCGCGAATACGCGGTCGCCCGGCACCAACTCCTCGACGCCCTCCCCGACCGCGACCACCTCGCCGACCGGTTCATGGCCGAAGACCAGCGGCGCCTTCCGCCGCATGTACCACCCCATGATGTCGCCGGAGCAGATTCCGCACGCCGCCGTCCGCACCAGCACCTCGCCCGCACGTACCGGTGGAACGGGCATCTCGACGACACGAACCTCGAGGTTCTCGTCGAGACGACCTGCGCGCATCGTCGACGGCGTCATGCGCTCACGTCGTGACGCCACGGAGGAACACCTCGGCCATCACGGCAAGACGCCGCCGCCGGCGCGGCGCCGCGCCACGCCGTCGCCTCAGCCTGCCAGCGACTGCGGAACGAGCGCGTACTTGATGCCGCACCCTTGCTGAAGCAACGCAAGGACCTGATCGAGCTCTGGGAACGTGTAGGTCCCCGTGATCAGCGGACGGCCGTCGATCCGCCGGTCGACGAGCAGGTGGTACGCCTTACGGACGTCACGCGGCGTGAAATGGAACGGACTGATCAAGGTCACTTGATCGTAGTGCAGCCGCGCGGTGTCGAACGACGCGCGGGTACCGGCCGGACAGCCGCCGAAGAGCACGACCGTCCCGCCGCGGCGCACGTAGTGAATCGCCTGCTCCCACACGGCGGGTTGGCCGGTGCACTCGATGACGACGTCCGCGCCGCGTCCGTCGGTGGCCTCGAGCACCTGCGCATGCGCGCTCACGGCATCGCTCGCGAGCAGCACCTGGGCGCCGAGATCGACCGCGGCCTGGGCGCGAAACTGGCGGCGGCCGAGCACGATCACTTGCTCGACACCGAGGCTCTTGAGCACGAGGAGATGGAGCAGGCTGATGGCGCCGGCGCCGATGATGAGGACGCAATCATCGGGACGAACCGCGAGGCGGTCGACGGCGTGCACGACGCACGAGAGCGGTTCCAGCAAGGCCGCCTCGGCGTAGTCGACGCTGTCGCGCTTCGGAAACATGTTGTTCTCGACGATCGCCGCCGGCAACTTCACGTACTCGGCGTAGGCGCCGAGCACCATCGTGTCCATGATCGTCGTGCAGAGATTCTCCTGCCGATGGCGGCAGTAGTAGCAGGTCTTGCAGGGCGCGGTCGGCACCGCCATGACCGCGTCGCCTTCGCGGAATCCCTTCACGTTGCGGCCCGCAAACGCGATGTCACCCGCGAACTCGTGGCCGAAGAGCGTCGGCATCGGCATCTTGGGATGGCCGCGAGTGAACGCCTTCAGATCCGTGCCGCAGGTGAGGGCGGTCGACACGCGGACGACGACATCGTCCGGACCCGGAACCGGCGTTTCTACCTCCCGATAGGCGATTTTGCCGGGTTCGAGCAGGAGATGTGCCAGCATGGACCGCCGCGCCCCCTTCCCTCCGACACCCTGGACGGGCGTGCCGGGCACGAAATTCGTTTTGCTGTACTGGCGGGGTTTCACCTTGTCAAGGCAACGGTTGCGCCGCTTGGTGTTCCGAAGGTCCGCTGGTACGCGATGTTGCATGGGAACGCTACCTCGGGGTCCGTCAGCGACGGTTGATATCATCATCGAGGTCGCGGATCGAGGAATAGTGCTCGTCGAACGGAAATTCGAGCCGCGTGGGTGGGCGCTCCCCGGCGGCTTCGTCGACTACGGCGAGCGCGCCGAGGACGCGGCGCGGCGTGAGGCCAGGGAAGAGACGGCGCTCGACGTCGAATTGACCGAGCTTCTCGACGTCTACTCGGATCCGACGCGGGACCCGCGCGGGCACACGCTCTCCGTCGTCTACATCGCCCGAGCGTCAGGTCGGCCGGTCGCCGGTGACGACGCGGCGAGGGCCGAGGTCTTCAGCGAGAACGACCTGCCCGCGCCGCTCGCGTTCGACCACGGCCGGATTCTCGCCGACTACTTCCGCTACCGCCGTAGCGGTGTGCGCCCGGCGCTCACCTGACGTCAACCCGCAACGGCGCGAAGCGCGTCCGCGAGGCGATCCATGCCCCTGGCGAGATTTTCCATCGACGTCGCGTACGAGATCCGGATGTTCTGCGGCGCCCCGAAATCCTCACCCGCGACGACCGCCAACCCGCTCTCCGCGATCAGGTACGACGCAAGACCCGACGCCGACGCGAGGTCGTACGAGCCGACGCGCCGGCCGAGATACGCGCCGACGTTGGGAAACACGTAGAACGCGCCTTGTGGTGGCGCGCAGGTGACGCCGGGAATGGCCGCCAGCCTCTCGAGCACGTACGCGCGACGGCGCGCGAACTCCGCGACCATGACGTCGACGCACCCTTGCGGGCCGGTGAGCGCCGCGATCGCCGCCGCTTGCGTGATCGAGCACGGATTGCTGGTGCTCTGCCCTTGCAGCTTGGCCATTGCCGCGATGATCCGGCTCGGGCCCGCCGTGTACCCGAGCCGCCACCCCGTCATCGCGTAGGTTTTCGAGACCGAGTTCACCACCAGGGCGTGCGGCCGCAGCTCGGGGCAGAGCGCGAGCAGGTGGCGCTGCACGAAGCCCTCGTACGTGAGACGCTCGTACACGTCGTCGGAGATGACGAAGAGGCCGCGGGCCGCGATCACCTTGCCGAGCGCGCGCAACGCGTCGGTGTCGTACGCGGCGCCGGTCGGATTGGACGGACTGTTGACGATGACGGCGCGCGTCCGCGGCGTGATCGCGTGCTCCAGCGCCGTCGGCGTCAACCGAAACCCGTCCCGTTCGCGGGTGTGGACGATCACCGGCGTCGCACCCGCGAGCACCAGCATGTCGGCATAGCTCACCCAGAACGGCGCCGGCACGATCACCTCGTCACCGTCCTGGAAGAGCGCCATGAACGCGGTCGCGAGCGAGTGCTTGCCGCCGCAGCTCGCGATGATCTCGTCCGGGGCGTACTCGAGGCCGTTCTCGCGGGCGAGCTTCGCGGCGATCGCGCGGCGCAGCTCGAGCGTGCCGCCGACCGGCGTGTACTTGGTCTCACCCGCGGCGATCGCCGCGATCGCCGCCGCCTTGATGTGCTCCGGCGTATCGAAGTCGGGCTCGCCGGTGCCGAAATCCACGACGTCCTTCCCCTGCCGTCGCAGCTCGGCCATCGCCGCCGTCACCGCGAGGGTCGCCGACGGCTTCACGCCGTCGAGCCGGCTGCTCAACCGCACGTCGTTTCGGATCGCTGGATGCGCGTTCATGGTCTCACCTTGGCTTGCAGCCTCTGTAGCACGACGTCGGGAACGAGTCCTTCGACGTCACCGCCCAGCATCACGACTTCCTTCACCAGCCGCGAGCTGGTGTAGAAGTGCGCCTCGCCCGCCATCATGAAGATGGTCTCGATCTGCGAGCGTCAGGTGCCGGTTCATCATCGTCATCTGGAACTCGTACTCGAAATCCGCGACCGCGCGCAGGCCGCGCACGATCACCTTGGCGCCCTTCTGCTCGACGTAGTCGACGAGGAGGCCGGAGAAGCTGTCGGCGAGGACACGGCCGCCATAGCGGCGAAAGACCGCGTCGATCATCTCGACCCGCTCCACGGGCGTGAAGAGCGCGCTGTCCTTGTCGGGATTGAACGCCACCGCGACGATCACCCGCTCGAATACTTGCAGCGTGCGCTCGATGATGTCGACGTGGCCGTTCGTGATCGGATCGAACGAGCCCGCGTAGACGGCGGTGAGCGACTGGCGTGCGTCCGGATCAAGCGCCATCGGGGGCCTCCGGCGGCGTCGCCTCGAAGAACGTCAGACGCGTATCGCCGTACCGTCGGGTGTCGCGCGCGACCAGCCTGCCGACGCGCGCCGGCGGCGCCTCGCGGCCGTGCTCGACGACGACCCATCCGCTGTCGCTCACCAGCTCCGCCGCCTCGAGCCGCTCGAGGGTGCCGCCGATCCACTCGCGATCGTACGGCGGATCGAGGAAAACGCCGCCGAAGCGGCGTCCGCTGTCGCGAAGCGCGGCGATCGCCCGCGCCGCCGGCATGACCAGCACTTCGCCCGCGAAACCCGCCGCGGCGAGGTTCATGCGGATCGTCCGCGCGACCACGGCGCTCGACTCGACGAACACGGCTTCGACGGCGCCCCGGCTGAGCGCCTCGATCCCGAGGCTGCCGGTGCCCGCGAACAGGTCGAGGATCGCCACGCCGGCACAGCGGTCACGGCTTTCGAGCATCGAGAACAGGGCCTCCTTCACGCGATCGGCCGTCGGCCGCGTTCCGTGTCCCTTCGGGGCACGCAGACGCCGTCCTCGGGCAACTCCAGCAACGACGCGCATGAATGCGAGCCGCGATGCTATACCACGCGTCGGGAAACCGGAAATCGAACGGCGCGCCGTCGGGGAGTGGCGTGATCCGGTCACGGCCGCCCATCCCGAACTATTGACTCTCGTGAGAGCGCCTTCTAGGAGTCGCGACTCGTGTGCCGTTCGGAAGCGGAACGGCGTGGGAGCGTTGCACGCGTTCCAGGAGACGTGCCGTGACCGTCGCGGTCCTGCCCGCCAAGCCGTTGCAGATCGCCAAGACGCGTCTCGGCGTCGTGCTCTCACCGCCGGCGCGGATGGCGATCGCGATGGCGATGTTCGACGACGTGCTCGCCGCACTGACGGCCGCACGCGGGGTCGAGCGCGTGCTGGTCGTGACTGCGGATGCGACGCTCGCCGCGCGCGCACGCCTGGCGGGAGCGTTCGTCGTCGACGAAGGCTCCCCGCGCGGCCTGAACGCTGCGGTCGCTCTCGGGACCGGCGCTGCGCTCGACCTCGGCGCACGCGGCGTCGTCGTCGTGCTTTCCGACGTCCCTCTCCTTCGGCCCGACGACGTCGACGAGGTCGTCGACCGTACGCCTGCACACGGAGCGCTCGTGGTGCCTTCGAAGGAAGGCTTCGGAACGAACGCGCTCGTCCGTCGCCCGGGATCGATCTTCGGACCATGCTTCGGCGGACGGAGCCTGCAACGCCACCTCGCCGCCGCCGAGCGCATCGGTATTCCCTGTGCATTGTGGCGCAACGCGCGCGTCGCGTTCGACGTCGATACCCCCGAGGATCTCCACACGCTGGCGGCCACGGATGGCGGAGGAGCGACGCTTCGCGAGGCGGCTCGTCTCGGGATCGCCGCGCTGCCGTCGACCGTCTGACACGTGTTCGTGCCGCGGCCGGCCGGCGTGGCGGCACGCCCCCCGGCCGGCCGAGCGGTCGTCTCGCGATGCGGCGGTCGCGATCGCGCGCGGCGACGCCGACCGACCGCGATCGCGCGCGGGAGCGCTATGCGAACGGCAGCGGCCGCACGACGACCGTCGCCGCTCCGGCGCTCGCGCCGGTCGCGAGCACCGTCCCCGCAACGAGGTGCTCCCGACGTACGTAGCCGAGCGCGATCGGTTTCGCGAACCGCCACGACCAGCAGCTGCTGGTGATCCATCCGACGTCGCGCTCGCCGGCGAAGAGACGCTCGCCCGCGACGAGGGCAGCGCTCGCCGCGGCTTCGAGGCCGACCAGCTTGCGGTTCACGTGACCGCGCGCCGAAACGCGCTCCATCACCTCCTGTCCGAGATAGCAGCCTTTGCGGAAGCTGATCGCGTCCTCGAGCGGCGCTTCGAGAGCGATGGTCTCCGGACCGACGTCGCGCCCGTACCACGGGACGCCCGATTCGATGCGAAGCGCCTCGTAGGCGCGGTGCCCGGCGGGACGGACACCTGCGGCGACGACGCGCGACCACCAGATGGCCGCCGATTCCTCCGGCACCACGCAAAGGAAGCCGCCGGCACCGGGCGCCGGGACGCGAGCAGTCGACGTGGGGACGCCGGCGACGTCACCGGTGCGGTGCTGGAAGTCGCCGGCGGGAAGGACCGCCACCCCGAGACGCGCGAGCGCGCCGGCAGCACGCGGACCGTAGACTCCGAAGGAGTGCTCCGCCGCGGCGAGCGGCGCGAGCTCGACGTCGTCGGCGACGATGAAGCGCTCGAGCGCGCTGACGGCGGCGGCGACCGCGGGCTCCTGACCGTCGAGGAGGACGGCGTCGCCTGCCGCAAGGACGACGAGATCGGCGACGACTTTCCCCTGCTCGGTGAGCAGCAGCGCGTGGCAGCCGCCGCCGGGCTGCAACGCGGCGACGTCGTTCGACAGCATCCCTTGCAAGAACGCGATGCGGTCGGCGCCGGTCGCCCGCACACGCGCCCGAAACGGCAGGTCGACGATCGCCGCGTCCTCGCGCAAGCTCTGGTATTCCGCGGCCGGGTCGCCGAAGTCCGCGACGAGCGTCCACCCGTCGACCGCGACGACGCTCCCGCCGTGATCGCGCGCGGCGGCGCACACGGCACTTTCCGCGGCCATCGCTAGCCCACCGCCGCGAACTGCTCGTTGGTGTTCTCGAGACGGTCGCTCAGGATCCGTGTGAGGTTCAGGAACACGGTCGCGGCGATCCGCGGGTAGCGTCGCTGGAGACGCTGGAGGAACCGCTGATCGACCGCGAGCAGCTCGATGTCGTCGGTCGCGACGATGTCGGCCGTCCGCTGCGACTGGCGAACGAGGCCCATCTCGCCGAAGACGTCCCCGCGTCCGAGCTGGCGAACGAGGTGCCGGCGGCCGTCGGGACCGATGAGGATGACGTCGGCGCACCCGTTGATGATGACGTACATCTGATTCGCCGACGTCGCCCTGGCGCACCACGGTCGCGCCTTTGGCGAGAGTCTGCAGAGTCCCGAGCAGCACCGCGATGCGCGCCTGCGCGCGCCGCAATCCGTGGAAGAGCGGGATCGTCTTGTGCGGATCCTTGCCGAGCTTCACGAACAAGAGATCCCAGAGGGTGACGATGCGCGTCTCGGCGAGCAGCGCCGGCAGCAGCATCACGTTGGTGACGAGCGCGCCGACCATGGTCGCCGCCGCTCAGCTCGCCGAAGTCCCGCACCGGCACGAAGTCGGAAAGCCGCATGACGAGGAACCCGAGCGTCAGCGCCACCGACGTGTAGACGATCGGCCGCCCGACCGTGCGAAGCGCCGCCGCGAGCGACTGCTTCTCGTCGTGCGTCGCCTGCAGCTCGCGGTTGAAGCGCACCATGTAGTGGATGGTGTTGTCGACCGCGATCCCGAGGGCGATCGCCGCGATGATGCTGGTGCCGATGTTCAGCATGATGTCGGTCCACCCGAGCACGCCGAAGAAGAGCACCACCGGGACGATGTTCGGCAGCATCGCGATGAACCCGACCTTGGCCGAGAGGAACAGCACCGACATCACGATGAAGATCACGATCAACGCGACCGTCACGCTCTTCACCTGGCCCCAGACGACGTCGTCGGTGGTACCGTTCAGCAGGATGATGTTGCCGGTCGGCACCACCGGCACGTCCGGCGGCATGTGCTCGGTCGCCCAGTCGCCGATGCGAGCCACCGCGTCCGCGATCTCGCTCGAGCGCTCGAAGCGCGTCCGTACCAGGACGTTCGCCTGTCCGAAGTCCTTGGTGATGACCGCGCGAAACGCGTCGGGGTTCTGCTTCACGAACGTCAGCACCTCGCTCGAGGCGCGACGGATCCTCCCAGAAGCTCTTCACCGTCCGACGGGCGCGACCGGCCGCCCCTCGTCGTCGAGCACGATGTCGCCGCTCGATCGCAGTCCTTTGTCGAACAGGTCGAGGTAGTCGGTGATCGAGACGCTGCGGGTGACGCCGGGAATGCGATCGATGAAGCGCTGCGAGGTCGCGCAGCCGCCGCAGCGCTTCTTCCGTCGACCATCGAGCCGGGCGTGCCGGTCACCGACGACGACGTAGAACGGCAGCGCGCCGGCGACGCGCTCGTTGATCGTCTGATGGGCGACGCGGACCGGCGCGCTCGCCGGGAAATAGGAGAGGAAGTTGGTGTCCGCCTCGATCCGCGGTATCGCCAACAGCGACCCGGCGACGAGCACGGCGGCGATCACGAAGATGGCACGCCGCCAAACGATGTCGAAGCGCGCGAGCGCCGCCAGGATCGCGCCGAGACGACCGCTCTCGCCGCGACCGACGCCGCTGTCACGCCGATACCGCCGCTCGGGCAGGAGCTCGATCATCGCCGGCACCAGCGTCATCGCCAGCACGAACAGCAGCGCGATGCCGACCACGGCGTACAGTCCCAGCGAGCGCACCGCCTGAATGGGATTCAGCATCAGCGCCGAGAAGCCGATCACGGTGGTGACGCCGGACACGAACACCGGGAGGCCGGCTTGCTGGAGCGCGCCGTAGACCGGTTGGCCCGGAACCGTCGGCGTCTCGAGCTCGAGATAGTAGCGCGCGACGACGTGGGTCGCGTACGAGCTGCCGATGACGACGAGGAGCGACGGCAGCACCAGCGTGCCGAGCGAGATCGGCTCGCCCATCCACCCCATGATGCCCATCGTCCACACCACCCCGACGACCACGCAGAGGAGCGGCAGCACGACACCGCGGCGAGTGCGGAACGAGAAGAACAGCACCGCCACCACGAGCGCCAGACTCGCGGGCGTGAGGGTCGCGAGGTCACGCCGCATGAGCGCGAGCGCGTTCACCTTGATGTGCGAGATGCCGGTGAGGAAGAGTCGCTCCGGACCGTCGCGTCCGACGTCGGCGATCAGCCGCTCGAGCGCGCCGTCGATCCGTCGCGCCGACGCGTCGTCGCGCGCGGTGTCCTCGAGGAAGATGTTCACCGCCGCGCCCCGGCTGTCGGATGCGATCAGGTTCCCGGAGAAGAGCGGATTGTCCTTGATGCGGGCGCGCGAGCGCCTCGCGCTCGGCAGCCGTCGCCGGGATCTCGGCGATCAGCAGCGGAGGATCGAGCACGTCGGCGATCGGATCGCGGACGTTCGTCAGGCTGACGACGCTCGCGACGCCCGGGATCTCGGCGGCGCGACTGGTGAGCGTGCGGATCTTCTCGAGCGTCGGCGCGGCGAGCACGTCGTCGGCGACGATGCCGATGATGTCGACCTCGTCGTTGCCGAAGCGGGCGACGACCTGATCGTAGAACTTCTTTCCGGGATCGCCGCGCGGCAGCAGCGTCGTCACCGAGCTGTCGACGCGCAGCCGGGCGGCACCGAACGCGAGGACGAGCGTGACGGCCGCGGCGAGCGCCACGACGAGCCGCGGGGCCCCGACGACCGCTCGGTAGAATCGGTTCATGCTCGCCGCGAGCATTCGTTAGCCCTGCCGCCCTTGTCAAGGTCGCGGCAGGCGTGCGTCGTGGTCGTTCACCTGCCGACGACCGCCACGTGCCCGCAGCCGCGGCGAGCGAGATCCCCTCGCGACCGCGGCACCGGCGATCGCGCGGCGGTACGCTTCCCGGCGCGGCGGCGTTCGGCTACAAGCCGAGCCGATGAAAGGACGACCGATGGAGCTGCACGACGTGCTCTACGAGAAGGCGAACGGCGCCGCGTGGATCACCATCAACCGCCCCGAGCGACGAAACGCGTTCCGCGGGCAAACGGTTCGCGAGTTGATCGATTGCTTCCGCGACGCCTGGCACGACCGGAACGTCGGCGTCGCGGTGCTGACCGGTGCCGGCGACAAGGCGTTCTGCAGCGGCGGCGACCAGAAGGAGCGCGGCGGGACGGCCTACGAGGAGATGGACGTCAGCGTGCTGCACACGACGATCCGCAACATCCCGAAGCCGGTGATCGCGATGGTCAACGGCTTCGCGATCGGCGGCGGCCACGTCCTACACGTCGTCTGCGACTTGTCGATCGCCGCGGACACGGCGATCTTCGGGCAAACCGGGCCGCGCGTCGGGAGCGTCGATCCGGGATTCGGCACCGCGTATCTGGCACGCGTCGTCGGCGAGAAGAAGGCGCGCGAGATCTGGTACCTGTGCCGGCAGTACTCGGCCGCGGACGCGCTGGCGATGGGGCTGGTGAACGCGGTGGTGCCCACGGCGGAGTTACGGGCCGAAGTCGAACGCTGGTGCGGTGAGCTGCTGGCGATGAGCCCGACGGCGCTCAAGCTCGCCAAGCTCTCCTTCAACGCCGACACCGACCACATCCACGGGATCGGCGGCCTCGGATTCGGCGCGCTCGCCCTGTACTACGGCACCGAGGAGGCGAAGGAAGGCGCGACCGCGTTTCTCGAGAAGCGGCCCCCGGAATTTCGCAAGCACCTCAAGTGATCGCGCGTCGGCGGGCGCGATCTTCGCCGCCGGCGCCGCGAGCCGGCCGCGTCAGCCGTCGACGGCGACGAAGACGTCGCCGTCCTCGACCTTGACCGGGTAGGCGCTCACCTTGCAGCTCGCATCCTCGAGATTGACGCCGGTCCTGACGTCGTAGCGCCACTCGTGCCACGGACAGGTGACGGTCGTACCCTCGAGCTCACCCTCGCCGAGCGGCCCACCTTGATGCGGACAGGTGTCGTCGATCGCGAAGAAAGCGCCGTCGCAGTTGAAGACCGCGATCGCCTTGCCGCCGACCTCGACCGTGACGCCGGTCCCCGCGGGAACGTCGGCCGTCCGTGCCACCTTGACGAACTCTGCCATGACCTCTCCTCGGTGTGGATCATCGGGCGCGTCGACGACGCGCGGCGCAGCGTGCCGCGCCCGCTTGACGCGCGCGGAGGCGTACAGTAACCGCGCTCGCGGAGCTGCGCAATTGTCGTCCGTCATCGACCTCGTCGCCGTGCAACCGTTCATGCGCGTCGAGGACTATCTCGCGCCCGACGCGTTCCGCGCGAAGATCGACGCGCTCGCGACCCGGATCGCGACGGAGCGACGTGATCGCCGCTCCGACGTCCCCACCTTGGTGGTCTTTCCGGAGCACATCGGGACCTTTCTCTCGCTCGCCGGTCACGCCGACCTCGTGGTGCGCGGCGACTCCGTCGAGACGCTCCTGCGCCGGATCGCGCTCCGCCGCCCGCTGCGGCTCGCCTCGTCGATGCTCGCCTACCGCACGCTGTCGCCCGCCGCCGCCATCCTCCTCGGCGAGAGCGGGAAAATGCACGCGCTCTACCGTTCGGCGTTCAGTGAAGCGGCGCGCCGGCTCCGCGCGACGGTCGTCGCCGGCAGCATCATCCTGCCGGAGAACGCGGCCGGCTGGGACGCGGCCGACCTCGCGCCGCGTGGGAGTCGGCTCTTCAACCTCAGCTACACGTTCGCGCCGGACGGCCGCTGCGTGAACGTGACGAAGAAGGTCCATCTGGTTCCGACGCTCGAGGACGCGCTGCCGCTCAGCGCCGGAGATGCATCCGAGCTGGCGCCGATCGACACCGCGTGCGGGCGCGTCGGCGTGATGATCTGCTACGACGGGTTTCGCGAGCCGCACACCGCGGCGGAGCCGCGGTTCTGCGCCCTCGGTCCGCGGCTCGCAGCGGCTGGCGTCGAGATCGTCGCCCAGCCGTCGGCGAATCCGTGGCCGTGGAACGAGCGTTGGGTGTTCTGCGAGCCAGGCGAGGACCAGCTTCGGCGCGAGCAGTGGCTGCGTGAAGGACTGTTCGCTCAGCTCGCGGCGATGCCGGGCGTCCGCTACGCGGTGAACCCGCAGCTCATCGGAGACATCCTGGGCACGCGCTTCGACGGCCGGTCGTACATCTTCGCGCGCGCCGCGGACGGCACCCCGCTCGTCGTCACCGCGGCCAGCGCGGACGCGCTGGCGCCGACGAGCGAGGAGATCGTGACGGCGCGGGTACCGGCCGCGGGCTGGAGCGAGCCGGTCGCGGTCGCGCGCTGAGCAGACCGGCGGCCGCCGCCGGCTCGCGATCGGCGGCCGGTCAGGCGGCGACTTCGGCCCTGTCGAGGCCGAACATCTTGATCTTGCGCAGCAGCGTGTTCCGGCCGATGCCGAGCCGGCGCGCTGCGAGGCTCTGGTTCCAGTTGCAGCGGCCGAGCACCGTGGCGATGTAGTCACGCTCGAGCTGGCGGAGCGGGAACACGTCCTGCGCGGCATAGCGACGCGGACGTCTGCCGAGCACGGCGCGGATGCGCTCGGCGCTGACGTCGCTGCCGCGCGACGCACGCAACGCGGTCTCGAGCGTCTGCTGGAGCTCGCGCGCATTCCCCGGCCAAGTGTAGTTCGCGAGCTCCGCGAGCGCGCTCCGGCCGAGGACGACCCGCGCGGCTCCCGTGCGCTCGCACCACTGCTTCACGAACTGGTTCGCGATCGCGGCGATGTCGTCGCGGCGCTCCCGTAGCGGCGGAATCGTGACGCGCACCGGAAGATGGAAGTAGAGATCCGGGCGGAACCGTCCGAGGCGGACGAGCTCTTCGAGCTCGACCGTGGTGCCCGCGATCACCCGCAGGTCGCCGCCGATGCCCGGCGTGTCGAGCGCTTGCACCAGACGGCGTTGCAGCCGCGGCGAGAGCGTCTCGATGTGCTCGAGATAGAGCGTGCTGCCGCGCCCCTGGGCGACGAGCCCCGGCATGCTCGCATCCCCGAAGAGCTCGACCTCGGCACGCGCCTCGGGCACGCCCGCAAGCGAGAGCGCGGGCAGGCGTCCGCCCGCGTGTCGGCTCTGGCGATGGATCGCTTCGGCCAGCATGCGCTTGCCGGTTCCATTCTCGCCGCGCAGCAGCAGATTGACCTCGGCGGTGGCGAGTCGGGCGAGCGCGCGCTCGACGTCACGCATGGAAGCGCTGCTCCCGATCATCATCTCGGCGTCCATCCCCACCCCCAGATCGACTTGGTCCGGCACCCTGTAGCTGTACATGGCTCCTCCTGTGCGTGACGCGAAACTGCCGGAGTCGTTATTAAGGAACGCTATCGCAACCTCCATGCTAAATTGTCAGGTCAACACCTGACACGACTCGGAAAAAAGCGGCATCGACGGTTGGCAGCCTCGCGTATCCGGTGCTAACGTCCGCGGCCCGCCATGCGCTTCGGCGAGTACCCAGAAATCTCCGGCGTCCTGTGAGAAGCGCCCCGTCAGGATGCGGCGTCGGATCGCGCCGCGCACGGTCCATCCCAGCCCATGAGTGATCGCACGAAAGTTCTGCTCGCGGACGACCACACGATCGTTCGCGAGGGCATCTTGTCCCTGCTGCAAGAGCAGCCGGAGGTGACGGTCGTCGGCACCGCGGAGAACGGACGCGAGGCCGTCGAGAAAGCGCGCCGCACGTTCCCCGACGTCGTCGTGATGGACGTCGCCATGCCGCTCCTGAACGGCATCGAAGCGACGCGCCAACTGCGACGCTTCTTGCCGCAAACGAAGGTGATCGTTCTGACGATGTACGCCGACGAGGAGTACGTGCTGCGCGCGCTGCAAGCCGGCGTGCGCGGCTACCTGCTCAAGAAGGCGGCGGCCTCCGAGCTGCTACAGGCGATCCGCACCGTCGAGCGCGGTGACTTCTACTTGAGCTCGGACATCTCGCACGTGATCGTCGAGCGCTACCTCGCGTCGAACAACCCCGAGGAGGAGACGATCTCGCTCTCGGATCGCGAACGGCAGATCCTCCAGCTCGTCGCCGAGGGCCACACGAATCGTCAAATCGGCACCGCGTTGGGAATCACCCAGAAGACGGTCGACACGCATCGCACCAGGCTGATGGCGAAGCTCGACATCCACGACACGCCCGGCCTGGTGCGCTACGCGATCCGCAAGGGCATCGTGCGCGCCGATTCGTAGGGGACGAGACCTCAGCCGCCGCTCGGTCGAGGCCCTGCGGCGCGCCGACCAGGCGCCGTGCCGCGCGCGGCACGGCGAGGCTGGGCGCCCTTGGCAGCGGCGCCACCGACCGACGTGCGTCGTCGGCGCTCGAGGGCACGTCGCGCCGGAGCAGCACGGCGCTCGCCGGATCGCCGGCTCGGATCGCGATGCTCGCGCGCGATCAGCGGCGGCGCGCGGGGGTCGCGCGTGACGTCGACGGGAATGCCGCGCTTCTCGCGCACCGCGCGCCGCACGCGCTCGCGATCGACGCGCGCGGCGACGCCCGCCTTTTCGACCTCGCGCCACGCGTACCGCTCGAGGTTCGGCACGCGTCGGTACACGTCGTCGTGGACCTCGACGTAGATCTTGACGCCGTCCTCGCCGACCTTCACCGGCTCGTAGACGAGCTCTCCGGGAAAGCCCGGCCTCACCAGCGGATACAGGTCCTCGATGTCCTCGGGATAGAGCCGGACGCAGCCGTGCGTCGTCTCCCGGCCGATCGACCACGGGCTGTTGGTGCCGTGAATCGCATAGATCCCCTTCGAGAGGCGGATGCGGTACTTGCCGAGGGGATTGTCCGGCCCCGGCCCGACTACTCGCCGCGGGTGATCCATCGTGCGGAGGATGTCGTCCGGCACGATCCACGTCGGGTTGACGTCTTTCGAACGGACGGTGAACGGGCCGACCGGACTCGGCGCCTGATCGGTGCCGATGCCGATCGGCCAGGTCAACACCGGCACCGACTGGCCGGGCCGCGTCACCGGCGGAAACATGTAGAGGCGCATCTCGGGGATGTTGATGACCAGACCGCGATAGCGCGAGCGCGGGATGATCCAGCGCGACGGCACGACCAAGTCGACGTCCGGACGCGGCACCCACTCGTCGACGGTCGGGTTCGCCTGCTTCAGCTCGGCGAAGCCGAGCCCGCTGTCGCGCGCGACGTCGAGCAAGGTATCGCCAGCCGTCACGTGGTGGTGCTGCATGCGCCCGACGAGCCCCGGGAGCTCCGTAGGACGCGGCACCCGCACCGTGACCGCGGTGATCTTCTCGAGCGGCGCCTCGCGCCGGAGCAGGCGCGGCGCGCGCGGACCGCAGCCGACCAGCGCCAGCACGAACGCTGCCGCGGCGCAGCCGAGCGCGCGGCACCCGCACCGCGCGACGCGCCGCCGCTCAGGCGAAGTTCGCCGCGTAGACAATCAGATCCTCGAGCTGCCGAATCTTCGTCGCCCGGACGAAGCGCTCGTGCGGCGGCGCCTCGTCGTATGCGTCGATCGAGGCGGCGAGACACTCTTCCATGATCGCGATGCAGCGCGCGGTGAGTGCGCGCTCACGGCGGCGAGCGCGTGCCCGAAGAATGTCTTTGAGCTCGATGATCTCTGCCAAGCGAGTCCTCGCGTCACCGCCAACGCCACCGCCAGGGATGACCGACGCTAACATCGTGTCCGCGACGCGGCAAGTTTGACGCTCCGCCGGGGTTGCTCTAACGCTGCTCTCCACGATGCGGGTGAATCATCTGTCGATCGCGGTCCGCGACATGGGCACGGCGCTCGCATTCTTCCGGCGTCATTTCCCGATCACGATGGGCAACGAGCGGCTCCCCGGCCACACCGGCGACTACACCTGGTGCGACTTCTTCGTCGGCGGGTTCAAGCTCGAGCTCATCGAGAGCGCCGCGCCGGGGAGCTTCGTCGAGCGCTTCATCGCCAAGCGCGGCCAAGGGCTGCACCATCTCTCGATCGAGGCGCCGGATTTCGACGCGGTCGTCGCCGCGCTCGAGCGCGGCGGGGTCCGCATCGTCGACCGCTTCGACGCCGGCGCCGAGGGCAGGACCGCCTTCATCTCGCCGCGCTCCGCGTTCGGCACGCTGATCCAGTTCTGGAGCGCGTTCGAGGACGAGCCGCCGCTGCCGGCCGTCGCCGTTCACCGCTACGACGGCGAGGACGTCCGGCTGCAGGTGAACCACGTCGCGATCGCGGTGCGCGCGATCGCGCCCGCCCTCGCCTTCTTCCGGCGATTCTTCCCGATCACGCCCGGCAAGGAGCCGCGGCAGGGATACGAGCCGAGCTTTCGCTTCACCAACTTCTTCCTCGACGGCTACAAGATCGAGCTGATCGAGCAGAACCCGGCCGCGCCCGACGGGTTCGTCGCGGAGTTTCTTCGCAAGCGCGGCGAAGGGTTCCATCACGTGGCGATCCACGTCGACCGCCTGGCGCCGATCCTGCGCAGCTTGGAGCGCGACGGCGTGCGGATCACCGCACGCACGCGCCTCCGTGACGGCCGCGAGACGGCCTTCATCTCGCCGCGCTCGGCGTTCGGCGTCGCGATCCAGTTCTGGGAGCATCCGGACCTCGGCGTCGCGCCGTGAGCGCGATCCCGGGACGTGCGCGGCTTGCCGTCTCGTTCGATGCCGCCGGCACGCTGATTCACCCCGTCCGGCCCGTCGGCGAGCTCTACGCCGAGGTCGCGGCCCGTCACGGCGTGACGGTCGCGCCGGCGGCGCTGCACGAACGCTTTCGGCGGGCGTTCGGCGGCGCGCCGCCGCTGGCCTTCCCCGGCGCTCCGGCGGGCGAGCTCCGCGGCCGTGAGAAGGCCTGGTGGCGCGCCGTCGTGGGCGAGGTCTTCGCCGGCATCCCGTTTCCCGACTTCGACGCGTACTTCGACGAGCTCTTCGCGTTCTTCGCCGAGGCCCGGACCTGGCGGATCGACCCCGATACACTCCCGCTGCTGGAGGATCTTCGCCGGCGCGGCCTCCGCCTGCTCGTAGTCTCGAATTTCGACGGCCGCGTGCGCGCGATCCTCGCCGAGCTCGGCCTGACGGCGCTGATCGAGCGGATCACGCTCTCGAGCGAAGCCGGCGCGGCCAAACCCGACCCGGGCATCTTCGCGGCGGCGCTCCAGGCGGCGGGTCTCGCGCCCTCGGAGGTGCTGCACGTCGGCGACACCGTCCGCGAGGACTGGACGGGCGCGCGCGCCGCCGGCATCGACGCCGTGCTCGTCGGCGGCGCGGAGCTCGCGCTGGAAGCCCCGGACGCGGTCGTGGTGCCGCGTCTCGCCGCGGTCGCGCCGCTCGTTCAGCGGTCGGTGTCGCGCCGCTGAATCCGGCGGCGCCGCGGCGGCGCTACCAGTACCGCGTCTCCCCCAGCGCCGGCGTCCACACCCGATCGTCGGCGAGTCCGCGGCGAGCGGCTTCGGCGTGGAAGCGCCGCGGCGGCTCGTCGAGGGGCTCGTCCGTGAGGTCGAAGGTTCCGTAGTGGATGCCGAGCATGCGCGCCGCACGAACGTCGAGCCCGGCCTGCAGCGCCTCCTCGGGATTCAAGTGGACGTCCTTCATCATCGCCTTCGGCTCGTAGGCGCCGATCGGCACCGCCGCGACGCCGAACGGCCCGAAGCGCTCGCCGATGTCCTTGAACCCCGCGAAGTAGCCGGTGTCGCCCGCGAAGTAGAAGCGCCGCTCCGGACCGACGACGGCCCACCCCGCCCACAACGTCGCATCGGTGTCGGTGAGGCCGCGGCCGCTCCAGTGCTGGCTCGGCACGCAATGGATCTCGACGGGCCCGAACCGTCGCGCGTCCCACCAGTCGAGCTCGTCGACGGGCCCGATCCCTTCCGACCGCAGCAACCGTCCGACCTCGAGCGGAACGTAGAAGTGGCTGCCCCGCTCCGACAGCCGGCGGAGCGTCGCCAGGTCGAGATGGTCGTAGTGATTGTGCGAGATCAGGACGAAATCGATCGGCGGCAACGCATCGAGGTCGAGCGCGGGCGGTGCGTAGCGTCGCGGCCCCGCGAAGGCGACGGGGCTCGCCGTCGGCGACCAGATGGGATCGGTGAGGAACGTGACGTGATCCATCTGGACGAGGACGGTGGCGTGACCGATCCAGGTCACGGTCGGCGTGCTGTGCCGCGCGTTGTCGCGCAGGAACGCGCCGTCGTTCGCTACCCGCGGCGGCGCGCCGCCGCGGTCGAGAAACGCGCCGATCGCACGGCGGACGAAGAACGGCAGCGCGACGGCGAGGTTCCCGCGCGAGATCGGCGCCGGATTCCGGAATCCACGGTCGCTGCGATGCGAGAGCTCGGCCATTACGACGTCGGCGCTGAGCAACACGATCGCGACGGTGCCGAGACATCGAAGAACGCGCGTCATGCGGCTCGAGAGAGTCGGTAGCAGACGCGCGCGCCGGCGCCTAGCCGGGCGCCGGCCGCGGCAGTGGCCGGACGGTCGGAGCCGCGCGCGATCGGGACGTCCGCCTCCCCGCTCCGAGCGCCGGCCGCCGCCTCGTTCGAGAGCAGGGCCACCCGTTGACTCACTAGTCACTCCCTAGGTAGTGACTATACGGCGCGCGGATCGCTGCTCGCGCCGACGACGATGCGAACGCTGCAGGAACGACTTCGTGAGATCGGACTCGGCGAGTACGAGGCCAAGCTCTACGTGGCGCTCGTCAAACACACCCCGCGACCGGCTACGAGCTCGCACGCGCCTCGGGCGTCCCGAGCTCGAAAGTGTACGAGGTGCTGGCGCGGTTGCAGGACAAGGACCTCGTGTTCGCCACCGACGGCGGCGGGCGCGCCAAGCGCTACATTCCGGCGGATCCCGACGACTTCATCGAGCGCTACGCGCGCCGGCTGACGCAGCGCCCTCGACGGCTTGCGCGACGAGCTCCGGACACTCGGCGGCGACGAGCCGGTCGGCTACATCTGGAACGTTCACGGCCGCGACGCGCTGCTCGAGCGCGCGGCGGGGCTCCTGGCGCGCGCCGAGGTGGCGGTGCTGATCTCCGGGTGGGACGAGGAGCTCGGCGCGCTGCGCGACGCGATCGCGGCCGTGCACCGCCGCGGCGTGCGGATCGCGGCGGTCACCTACGGCTCGCTCGCGCTCGAGGCCGACGCGCTCTACCCCCACCCGATCAAGGACACGATCCATCGACGAGAAAGGCGGCCGCGGCCTCACCCTCTGCACCGACTCGCGGGTCGCGCTCGTCGGTCTCGTCGCCGCCGACGGCTCCGCGTCGGGCGCGTGGAGCAACAACCACGGCTTCGTGACCGCGGTCGAGGACTACCTCAAGCACGACATCTACGTGCAGAAGATCGTCGGACGCTTCAACGACCTGCTCGTACGCACCTATGGCCCGAACTACGCCCGCTGGCGCGACGTCTTCTCCGATCGCGCCGTGCCGCCGTCGCGGCGGCGCCGCTCGAAAGCTCGGAGGTCCTGATGCAGATCTACATCGATGGTGAGCTCCACTCCCGCGAGGACGCCCACATCTCGGTGTTCGACCACGGCCTGCTCTACGGCGACGGCGTCTTCGAAGGACTCCGCATCTACGCGCGGCGCGTCTTTCGGCTGGACGGCGCACCTCGACCGGCTTGTGGGCGTCGGCGCACGCGATCGGCCTGCACCTTCCGTTGCGGCGCGCGGAGCTCGCAGACGCGGTCCGCGCGACCGTCGCGGCGAACCGCCAGGAGAACGGCTACATCCGGCTCGTCGTCACCCGCGGCGACGGTCCGCTCGGCCTCGACCCGCTCACCTGCGCACGCCCGCGCGTCATCATCATCGTCACCGACCTCGCGATCTACCCGCCGGCGCTCTACGCCGCCGGGATTCGCGTCGTGACCGCCGCGACCCGGCAAGTACCGGCCGCGAGCGTCGACCCGCGCATCAAGTCGCTCAACTATCTGAAGAACGTCCTGGCGCGCCTCGAGGCGCATCACGCCGGCGCCGCCGAAGCGTTGATGCTGAACGCGGAGGGCTTCGTCGCCGAGTGCACCGCCGACAACGTGTTCATCGTCGACGGAGATCGCCTGGTGACGCCGCCGGCCAGCGACGGCGCGCTCGACGGCATCACCCGCGCCGCGATCGGCGAGCTCGCCGCCGACGTCGGCCTGCGCTATCGCGAGGCGCGACTCGGGCGTTACGACCTCTTCAATCGCCGACGAGTGCTTCCTCACCGGCACGGGCGCGGAGATCGTGCCCGTGATCGAACTCGACGGTCGCATGATCGGAGACAGGCCAACCGGGAGTGCGCACGCGACGAGCTCGCGGCGCGGCTTCGAACTCTCGCCGAGGCGCGAAGGCGAGCCGGTCTTCTGAGGGTGCGCGCGCGAGCGTACGCTCGGTGCGACACCGTCGCGCTCAGCCCGCGTGCTCCTCGCGTCGCGCGCGACGCTCCATCACCTCGTCGAGCTGCTCCAGCGAGACCGCCGATACGCGCAGGAGCTCGTCCGGCACCGCGGAATACGGCAGCGCCATCTCGATCGCTCCCGGGTGATGGCGGCTCACGCGTCGGGGCGGCATCACCGGAGACTGCCAATAGAACGGCGGCGGCACCTCGCCGGCGTACGCACGGGCCAGATCCTGGTCTCGACTCGACGCGGGAAACCTCCCGAGATTCGACGTCATAATTCGTCCTCCTGACGCCGCTCATGTTAGGAGGCTGAAGGTCCTCGACAAGCGCGTGGTCTCCTCAAACGTTCCGGAAAAATTCCCTACGGAGGGTGCGTGGACCGTCACCGCTGGTCCATGGTACGCCCGCTCGGTGCTGAACGGGTGGAGGCAGCTCGCGGGGTCGCGGCGTCGGGTCGTCGTCGGGGTGCTCGGCGTCGCTGTGCTCGCGATCATCACGGCCCTCGCCTTCTTCCTCGACCTCGGCCGTCCCGCGCTCTGGGATCCCGGCGAGGGACGGTACGCCGAGACCGTCCGCGAAATGCTTCTCACGCGGAACTGGATCGTGCCGACGCTCAACTTCGCTCCGTACTACGACAAGCCGCCGGGATTCTATTGGCTGGTCGCGTCGATGTTCACGCTACTCGGCCCGAGCGCGTGGGCGGCGCGCCTGCCGTCTGCTTTCGGCGCCGCGGCGACGATCGTGATCACGGCCGCGTTCGCGTGGCGCAGAATCGGCCGAACCGCCGCGCTCTCGGCCGGCGCGGTGCTCGCGACCGCCATTCTCTTCGTCATCATCGGACGATCGGTGCGCATGGACACGCTGCTCACGCTCGGCGTGGCCGGCACGTTGTTCTGGGCGTATCGCGTGTTGGAAGCGGACGGCGAGGCGGCGCCGGATGCGCGGCCGCGCACCTGGCCGATGTACGCCTTCGCCGCTCTCGGCGTGATCGTCAAAGGTCCGGTCGCGGTGGTGCTGCCGGGCTTGATCCTCGGCACCTACGCGGTCGTGACCGGCGAGTACGGCAGGCTGCGACGACTGCGGCCCGGAGTCGGAGGCCTGATCGCACCGTGGTCGCGAGCGGGTGGTACGTCGCCGCTGCCATCGAGGCGCCCATCTACCTGTGGACCTTCCTCTGGAGCCACAACTTCGGCCGCTACGTCGAGGGCGCGACCGGGCACACCAAGCCGTTCTGGTACTTCTTCTGGATGCTGCCGGTGGCGTTCCTGCCGTGGAGTCTCTTCCTGCCGGACGCCTTGCGGCATGCGGCGCGGCGAATCCGGCGCGGGCACGACGTCGATCTCTTTCTCGTCGTCTGGTCGGCCGTCGTCCTGGTCTTCTTCACCTGCTCGCGCGCGAAGCTCGCGACCTACGTGCTGCCGGCGTTCCCGCCCCTCGCGCTCCTGGTCGCGGCGTACCTCACCCGGCTCGTGCGCGCACCGCGTGCGGCGCAGGCGCGAGCGCTCCGGATTCCCGGGTTGGTGTGGGCCGCCGGCTCGGGTGTCGCGGCGATCGCGACCGCGGTCGCCGTCGGTGTGAGCTATCCGAGGTATGCGCCGCATGCCGCATCGGCATTGCTCCTGCTGCCGTTCTCCGCGGCAGGATTCTACGCGATCCGCAACCGCCGCTGGCGTGCCGTGCCGGCACTCGTCCTGGCGACCGCGCTCGGCGCCCAGCTGCTCTTCTACCGAGCGGGCGCGCCGGTCGTCGACGATTTCAGCAGCTTACGAACGGCCGCGGACGCGGCCCGCGAGCTCCCCGCGGCGGCACCGATCTTCGCGTACAAGACGAACGGCTACTCCTTCAGCTTCTACGACGGCCGCACGATCAAGCGCGTCCGCTCACCGAAAGCGGCCGCGGCCGCGCTCGCGAGCAACGAGCCCGTCGCCCTCCTCACCAAGACGCGGTACCTCGCGACCATCCAGCGCGAGCTGACGCAGCCCGTCTGCATCTGGTGGCAGGGTGCGTCGGGCCGTGTGCTGATCGCGAACCGCACGCCGACGCGCGTGGCCGGCGTCCGGATGCTCAACCCCGATCGCGATACCGCTGGGCGGACGGCAGCCGCGCCGCCGCGCTGCTGACGATCACCTCGACGGCGACGATCGCCAGAGAGCCGCGAGCCAGTCGAGTCCGGGCAGGCGCACGATCCAGCCGGTCGCCCGCGCGAGCAGCGCGCACGGGGCGAGCTCGAGCACGCGCGCCGGCACGACCCAGCTCAGCAACGACGTCGCCGGCGCGCTCGGCGTGTCGGCGGATTCCGGCGCGAGCTTGGCGCGGGCGTGATCGATGTTCTCCCACAACGCGCGCATGCGCTCCGGCTGAAACCCCTGCGGCCGCTCGTCCGCCGAAGCGCTCTCCACACGCCGCGTCCGACGGCGCTTCGGGCGCGCCCCGTTCCGCTTCGTCATCGCCTCCACCAGGTCGTCGGATCGCCGCATCGGATTTGGAACATCAACGGACGGGCTCTCGACTGCGCACCCCCGGCCGATCGGGCGTCGCACGTTAGCACTCGACCGTCGCGCTTCAAAGCGTCACCGGCGTGACGCCGGCGCCGCGCGACGCCGGCGTGCGCAGAGCGTTGCCGGCGCGGGTTCCGCACGGCCGAGCATTGCCCGCGTGCCGCGCTTTCGGGTCCTCGACTGTTCGACTAGTATCGACGATCGATGCTGCGCACGGCTCTCGTCATGGCGCTCGCGCTCTCGATCGGCGGCTGCGCCTCCGCCGATCCGCGGCGCGCGGTCGCCGAGCAGTTCATCGATCGCCTGTTCGTCGTGATCGATCAGAACGCCGCACGCGAGCTCGCGAGCGGGCTTGCCATCGCCAAGATCGACGAGGAGACGCGTCTCAAGCAGGGACAAGCGATCGACGACGGCACCATGAAGCCGCAGGTGAGCTATCGGTTCCTCGAGCGCAAGGGCGGCGATGCGGACCCGGTCGCGTCTCTGGTCTACGAGCTGCGCGTCCGGCCGCAAGGCGCGGACGAGTTCGCGAAGCGGCTCTTCCTGACGGTGCGCCGCGAAGACGGTCGCTGGCGCGTCTCGAACTACACGCTCGAGTCGGCGCCGGAGACCTGACCGACCGGCTCCGACGCCGCGCGCTCCTCGCGTCGTTCCCGCCGGACGCCGGCGTCGTGCTCGTCCCGCCCGCGCCGTCCGCGCACGCGCGCTCGCCGGCTACGGTCGGGGACGCGCAGCCGCGAGATGCACAGCGCTGCGCCGAGCGTCATCACGAAGATCATCGCGATCGCCGGCACGTAGGTGCCGGTCCGGTCGCGCACCCAGCCGACGACCGGCACCGCGAGCGCCTGTGACAAGACGATGAACGGGCTCATCCGGCCGGCGATGCTGCCGTAGTGGAGGCGTCCGAAGCACTCGCCGATGATCGTCGCCTGCAGCGTCGCGTTGCCGCCCATCGCGTAGCCGTAGACCACGACGTAGAGCACCAGCAGCGCCGGCTGGCCCGCAAACGGCAAGAGAAGCAGCCCGGCGGCCTGAAGAAGAAAGCAGGCGACGATCACCTTCCGCTGCTCGAAGCGGTCGAGGAGCGCGCCGAACCCTAGCTTGCCGACGACGCCGACGCCCGCCGTCGCGCCGAGCGCGAGCGCGGCGTGCGCGTCGCTGACGCCGAGGTCGATGAGCAGCGGGATCTGGTGCAGCAAGATCGCGCTCAAGCCCATCACCGTCAGCGCGAACGCGCCGGCGATGAGCCAGAAATTCGGATCGCCGATCGCCTCGCGCGCCGTCACCGAGCGCTCGAGCTCCTGCGCGAGGCCGGGATCGCCGCCGTCGTGCGGCTGCTCGACGTCGGCGATCTCGGCGGGCGGCTTGCGCATGAAGAGCGCGATCGGCGGCAGCCCCACGACCAGCACCGTCGCGCCGAACGTCGCGATCGCGCGCCGCCAGCCGAAGTGCGTGATCAACGTCTGCGACAGCGGCACGAAGACGACGCCGCCCATCGAGATCCCGGCGGTCGCAAGACCGAGCGCCTGACCGCGCCGGCGGAGAAACCATCCCGGCGACGGCGGTGTTGCTCGCGATCGGCCCGAGCGACGCTCGAGCCGAGGGACAGGCAGAGCGCCATCAGCGCGTAGTACTGCAGCAGCGAATGGACGCTCGCGAGAAGCATCAACGTGCAGCCGAGCACCGCCGCGCCGAACAGCTGCGACGGACGCGGCCCATAGCGGTCGACGACCCGGCCGACGAACGGCGCGTAGATCGCGCCGAAGATCGAGACCGACGAGAAGCCCCACGAGAGCTCGGCGCGCGACCAGCCGAACTCGCGAATCAGCGGCGTGAAGAAGACGCCGAAGCTGTAGAAGACGCAGCCGACGGTGAGGCAGTGGGTGAGGAAGGCGACCGCGACGATCCGCCAGCCGTAGTAGACGCCGCCGTCGCGCATCGCGCGGGCATTGTGGAGAGAACGCCGGGGCGGAGCAAACCGCATCGCGCTCGGAGCCGGCGGCCGTCAGGGCTCGGCGCCGGCCGGGCGAGGCTAGTCGGCGTCGCTGTCGTCGGCGTCGTCGTCGGTGTCGTCGTCGATGTCGCCGCTCAGCGGATCGCGCTCCGGCTTCCCGATCCTGTCCTCGTCGGTCTTCGCGGGATCGACGATGTCCGTCGACTTCCCTTGCAAGTCGTCGGCCTCCTCCTCGAGCTGGCGCGCGCGATTCTGGAGATCCTCGATCCGCTCCTCGATCTCCCCGCCGCGTCGCCCGTCGTCGGGCCCCTCGACGGTCACGCGCGCGCCGCGCTTCTTCTGCGCGTCCACGCGCTCGAGCGAATCCCGCAGCTCCGCCGCCTCGCGCCGGAGCGCAGCCGCTTCTTCACGCGAGGCCTCGACGTCGACGTCGGCCTCCTCCCGCCGGTCCTCTTTGAGCGGCACGAGGCGCGACGCCGGCCCTTCCCACCGGTGCGGGTCACCGGGCGTCGGGTATTCGATCGGATCCTCGCGGCGCGACGTCCCGCCTCCGCTTCCGGTGCCGGCGTCGTCGCCGGGCTCCGACTGCGCGAGCAGCATCGTCGCGCCCGCGATGCCGGGCACGGCGGTGCCGGCGTTCGTGGGAACGACCCATGCCGCGAGCACTGCCGCGACGAATGCGCGCCGGAGGAGCGCACGCGAAAAATCCGGCTCAGCCATTGGCAACATCGTCCGGCGCACGGACTATCCGTGTCAATCCTGCTTCGCGCTGCCGCTGCCGCCGGCGTTCAGCGGCGCAGACCGGCGGCGGTGAGCCGCTCCTCGAGGAGCGGCATCCGGTCGTGTCCCCAGAACGGCTCACCGCGAAAGAGGAAGATCGGCACGCCGAAGACGTGGTCCGCCTCGGCCTCGGCCTCGCCGCGCTCGTACGCGACGGCACCTTCGCCCGCGAGGAACCGCCGGTACTCGTCCGGCGACGCCCCGCACTCGGCGAGCAACGCCGCGATCGCCTCGCCGTCGTCGAGCTCGAGCTCGCGACGGAAGAATCGTCCGTACGCCTCGGCGGTGTATCGGCGGAAGCAAGCGAACCGCATCGCGAAGTACGCGCCGATCAGCGCCGGGCGGGTGTCGTAGATCTTCTTCGGACCCTTGATGACGAGACCGCGCGGGCTCGCGAAGCGCCGCGCGTCGAGGTACGAGTAACGCGCCTTCCAATCCGACCGCACGCTGCGCTCGCCGGGTCCTTTGATGCGCAGCTGGTAGGGTATCCAGCGGACCTCGACGTCGTAGCGCGCGGGAAGCTCGAACGCCGGCTCGCTCGCGAGGTACGCGAACGGGCTCTTGTAATCGAAATACAGCTTGATCTCTTCGCGCGCGCCGCTCACGGTCCGCTCCTGGAATCGCGGCCGGGCGTCTGCCTCGGCGCGCTCGCGCGAGACTAGGAGTCGCGTACCGCCGCGTCAAACCACGCGCGCCGGGTCCGGGGGACCCTCGCACCCGGCGCCCAGATGCGAAAAAGCCCCGAGCGGGTCAGCCGGGGCTTTTCGCAGCCATCGTGGAGGAAGAGTAAAGCGGGCTACCGTTCGGACGATTCTTCAATACCCGATCACCGCCCGAGCTCAATCCCCTCGTCGATGAAGACTTGGTTACGCGAAACGCGTCGCTCAGTTCGCCGTGGCGCCGTCCGCAGCCTGCGTCGGTGCGGCTTCGAGCGCCGACGTGAGGGCCGCGATCGTGACGGCACCGCCCTCGCGGGCCTTGTCCATGACCTCGACGGCGAAGCCATAGGACGCGTCGGCGGCGGCGTCGAAGAAGATGATGTGATCGTCACGCGCCGCGAACATCCGCTTCAGCCGCGCCGGCAGCTCGTCGACGGCGACGGCGACGCCGTTGACGTCGATCGTGCGGTCGGCGCCGACGCGCAGGACGAGCGGCGGGTCGGGATCTTGCGCCAGCTGCTCCTTCTCGACCTCCTCCTTCTCCTGCTTCGGCGTGTGGATCCAGAAGTTCTTGCTGAGCAGCGGCGTGATGATCATGAAGATGATGAGCAGCACCAGGACGACGTCGACGAGCGGCGTCACGTTCATCTGCGGCGCGAGCGTCTTGCCGCCCTCGTCGCCGAGATTCAGTGCCATGGCTCAGCCCTCGGTCCGCGCCGCCGGAACGTCGTCGCGCGTCGCGCCGGCATCGCCGCTCGGCGGCTGCTCGCCGGCACCGGCGCCGTCAGCGGCTTCGGGCGCCTCGACACCGGCGTTCGACGGTGCCGCATTCGCGTCGGCGGCGGGCACCGGTCGCTGGCCGGGACGGTGGCGCTCGCCGACCATCAACGACAGGCCGGGGAACCCGACCTTCTGCGAGCGCGCGAGGATGTCGCGCACGTCGCCGTACCTGAGCTTGGCATCGGCGCGGAGCACGAGCCGGCGAAGCGGCTCCGCCGCATGCTCCGCGTCGAGCGCGGTGATGACGCCCTCGAGATCGTATTTCTGGTCGTTCAGGTAGTACTCGCCGACGTGTGCGACGGAGACCTTGAGCGGATCCATCGCGGTCTCGACCTCGGGATCGGGGTTGAAGATGCCGGGGAGATCGACGGGAACGTCCTGATCCATCCGCGGGGCGACGACCATGAAGATGATGAGCAGGACCAGCACCACGTCGACGAGCGGCGTGACGTTGATGTCCGGCGGGATGGCGCCGCGAGCGGACCTACGCCGCGCCCCGCTCACGTCCGCCCTGTGCATTGCGCTCTGCCCAATCCTCGATCGTGTCGAACAGCTCGCCCGCCGCACGGTTCAGCACCGCTTCGTCGCGGCCGATCGCGTTGGTGAGATAGTGGAACGCGAGGACTGCCGGGATCGCGACGGCGAGGCCGAGCGCCGTCTCGATCAGCGCTTCGCTGATGCCGGCGGAGACCGACGACAGGCCGCCCGACCCGGTCGCCGCGATCCCCTGGAACGCCGAGATGATCCCGAGCACGGTGCCGAGGAGGCCGACGAACGGCGCGATCGAGCCGACCGACGACAGCACGGCGAGACCACGGCGGAGATCTGCGCCGACCTCCTCCATGTAGCGTTCGAGGTGACGCCGGGTGCGCTCCGCGGGCGGCAGCGCCGAGATGTCGGGCGTGTTCGATGCGTGCCAGTACGTCGTCACCCCGGTGCGCACGATCCGGGCGAGGTGCCCGTGTTTGTGGGCGTCGGCGTCGGTGATGATCGCGTCGATGTTCGCTGCTTGCAGGTCCGGCGCGACCTTGGTTGCGAACGCACGCGACGCGCTTCGCGACCGACGCAGCGTGAACACGCGCTCCACGAATACCGTCAGCGAGGCGAGCCCCATCACGCCGAGGATCGCGGCGACGATCAGAGCCGGCACGCCCATATGCTGCCAAATGTCAGCGAAGCTGAATGACATGATCGGTCCTTTCGCTTGATGCGCTCTACACGGTCAACTTGAAGGGGATCTGGATGATCCGGTAGACGGTGATCGGCTGGCCTTTGTAGCGCGCCGGCTCGTACTTCCATTTCTTGACCGCCTGCACCGCCGAGCTCACGAAAGGCTCCTCACCGCGCATCACCTTCACGTCGGCAACGTTGCCGTCGGCGGTGATCACGACCTTGAGGATCACCATGCCGGTCTTGCCGGCGGCACGCGCCTCTTGCGGGTATGCCGGGATGACGTTGCTCTTCGCCGGCACCGGCGGGATCCCGTCCTCCGGCAGCGCGATCGCGCCGCCGACGGTGCCGCCGGCGACGCCGCCGGCCTGCCCGCCCTCGAGACCGGCGGGATCGCCCTTACCGGGCTCGCCGTACACCGCGACGCCTTTGTCCTCGCTGGGATCCGCTTCGCGCGGCGCTTCCTTCGGCATCTCCTTCGGCGCGAGCAGCTCCTTCGGCGGCGGCGGCTTGTCGAGCTTGCGGATCTTCTGGTCCGGCCGGATGACCGGCGCAGCCGCGACGGGGGGCGGAGCGGGCTTCACCTCGACGGGCGGCGGCGGCGCCGGCGGGATTTCCTTCGCGACCTTCTCGACGAAGGTCACGTCGACCTTCTTTTCGGTCACGACCTTCGTGGTCGCGGTCCCGAGCGTCACCGCAGCGATCGCGAGCCCGACGTAGACCGTGAATGACGTCGAAATGGCCGCGAGCCAGCTGCGGCGACCGAAGTCCTCACCGCCGAAGGAGCCGAACGTGCCGAGGCTGGCTGTCGTCGTAGCCGTGCCGTCGTCCATCCGAGTCCGTCCGCCGCGGCGCTACTGCAACGCCGCCGTGCAGGTCACGCCGGAGATCGGCCCGCCGAAGCGATCGGAAGCGTCCGTGACGGTGCATGAGAACTCGGCGTCCGTAGGAGGCGCGGCTTGCATGCAGTCGTCGAACGTGATCGTCACGAGCTGCCCCGCCGGGAACGCGCTCGCCTTCACCGCGCCGACGATGACCGCATAATCGAGGTCGTTCCCCTGGAGCAGCGCGCCGGATGGTCCGTTCGAAAACCGATCCTGATCGGTGCCGCTGCCGTTCCCCGGGATGCTGACCTTGCCCTCCGGGTAGTCGACCAGGACCGTCAGGCCCGCGACGGAGCTCGATCCGGCGAAGGTGACGTTGAGGCTGCGCGTCGTCGTCGCGGGCGAGCAGGACTCGATGATGCAGTTCGACGGGCACGCGTCGCCGTCCAGCGTGTTGCCGTCGTCGCAGGTCTCCGGGGCCTCGATCATGCCGTCGCCGCAGACTTGCGGCAGCGGCGTCGTCGTCACCGTCGGGCTGGGTGTCGCGGTACGGGTCGGCGTGGCGGTGCGAGTCGGTGAAGCGGTGGCCGTCGTAGTGGGAGTCGCGGTGCGCGTAGCCGTCGCCGTCGCCGTACGCGTGGGCGTCGCCGTACCCGTCTGCGTCGCGGTTCGAGTCGGCGAAGCGGTCGGCGTGGCGGTGGGAGTCGGAGTGCGGGTAGGCGTCGCCGTCGCGGTGCTCGTCGGGACCGGTGTCGCCGTTCCGCTGGCGACCGGCGTCGCCGTCGCGGTGCCCGTCGGGAGGGGTGTCGCCGTACCGCTGCCAGACGGCGTCGTCGTGGCGGTCTTGGTAGGGGTGCTGGTGGTGGCGGGGGTCGACGTTGCGGTCGCGGTGAACGTAGCGGTGGACACCGGTGTCGCCGTCACGAAGCTCGTGGCGGTCACCGTCGACGTCGCGTGCGGCGTCGGGGTGCCGGTCGGCGACGGGGACGGTGACGGCGCGGTGCATCCGGCGCAGGACGACGGCTCGTCACGGAACGCGCCGGGGAAATCGTCTTCCAGGCCCATGCACGCCAGCGCCTCGCGGGCACGCGGTTGCTGAAGCGCGAGCAGGTGCTCGAGGTCTTCGACGAGCAATCGCCGCAGGCATTCGCTCAAGCTCGCGACGTCAGTGACCTCAACCGCCGGATCGAGGCATGCGCACGCGGCCGCCACGCTGCTGAAGCCGAGGCCGTCCGGGCCGACTATTTCGTCGACAGCCGCGCGCCGACACGCCCGGCTGGTCACCAGGGCGTCGAAGCGCCGCTCGGCATCGGCGATCTTGGCGTGGTCGTCCGCGCAGCGCGCCGCCGCGTCGGCGCAGCAAGCCGCGTTCTTGGGCTCGAGCAGGCACGGCAGCGCTCGCTGGACGCAGCGATTCATGTGGCGTTCCACCTTGCCGGCGAGCCGCACGGAGGCATCGGTCACGGTCTGCTGGCAGGCAATGAGGGTCCCCGTCTGCGGGCTGACGCCAGGCGCGGCGAGGCTCACCGAGGAGCTCCCGCACACCGCAATCGCGGCCGCCGCAAATGCAAGAGAGCCCAAGAGGCTGCGCGTCCACGTTTCCCGCATCAGATCGACCCGCCCTTCGTTGTCGGTACCGAACACCCGCAGCCTCGGCGCCGGTTCCGACGAAGTCTACACGCAGACATTGAAGATTCGGTTACGAACGCGTTGCAACGCCATAATGCCGCCGGCGAGCGTCCCGAGGCGGCGCGCCGTGGAATCACACGACTTCAGGGCGCGAGCGTGGCGGCGCAGGTGACGCCCGAGACCACTCCGCCGTTGCGATCCGACGCATCGGTCACCGTGCACGGGAACTCGGCATCGCTCGGCGGCTGCGCACCCGTACAGTCGTCGAACTGCACGACGAAGAGCTGCCCGGCCGGAAACGCGCTGGTCTTCACGACCCCGAGGCTCAGGGCGTAATCCAAGTCGTTCGCTTGGACGAGCGCGTTCGACGGTGTTCCGGAGATCCTCGCCTGCACCTGCTGGTCGCTGCCGCCGGCCGGCAGGCTAACCTTGCCCTCGGGATACTCGAGATAGACCGTGATGCCGGCAACGTCGCTGGAACCGGCAAAGGTCACGGTGAGATTCCGCTTGGTCGCGGCCGGCGTGCAGGACGCGATCACGCACGTCGACGGGCAGGCGTCTCCATCGGCGGTATTGCCGTCGTCGCACGTCTCGCCGGCCTCGATGACGTGGTTACCGCACACCGGGATGTCGAGCGTGCAGTTCGTGCAGCCGTCGTCGTCGATCATGTTTCCGTCGTCGCATTCTTCGACGCCGGTCTGGAGGAAGCCGTCGCCGCACGTCGCGGCGTGGCACTGCGCGCACGCGTCGGTGTTGTCGGTGTTGCCGTCGTCGCAGTCCTCGACGCCTTCGCGGACGATCCCGTCGCCGCAGACCGCGACGTGGCAGGTGCTCGTGCACCCGTCGGTGTCGACCACGTTGCCGTCGTCGCACTCCTCACCCGGCACCTCGACGACGCCGTTCCCGCACGTGAAGACGATCTGGCAATCGATGCAGCCGTTCGACTGCTGATCGCACTCCTCGACGCCTTGGTGCACGATGCCGTCGCCGCAGACCGCGGCGTGGCACGTGTTCGTGCAATCGTCGGTGTTGATCTGATTGCCGTCGTCGCACTCCTCCATACCCTCGACGCTGCCGTTGCCGCACGCGATCGGCTTGCCGTAGATCGCGGTGGCGATTGCCTGACCGGTCTCCGTCGCCGCGGTGACGAGACACTGCGGCAGCGGCGTGCAGCTGCCGACGTCGGTTCCAGCGATCGCACCGCACGCCTTGAAAATCGCCTTGGTCGCCCTCGGCCCGGTCCTGACGGGCGTTGCAACGCAGTCGCCTTTCAGCTCGCCGAACGACGTCGCGAGCTTGTCCGCGCCCTTCTGGCACTTGGTCGCGTTCTTCACGATCTCGTTGATGACGTCGGTCTCGGCCTTGACGACTGCCTTGTGGCACTTGCGTTTCGCCTTGTCGCCGCCGAGATCGGGCGATCCTTGGAGGGCGGCTCCACTGCCCTGAATGGCGCCGAGCACCGCGGGGAACGTGACGCCGTCGACGTTGCCGTCGGGCGGATAGTTGTCGCGCACGGGATCGCCGACGCCGCACGCCTTGTCGATCTTCGCCGTCGCCTTCGTCTCAGCCACCGCGAACTTGCCCTTGGGGTCCGCGGTGGAGATCAGGTTGCAATCGCCGGTGAGCTTCCCCTTGTCGCGCGATGCATGACACGCGTCGATGAGCTTCAGACCCGTCTTGGCGAGCTTCGAAACCTGCGCCGCGATCGTGTTCCTGCATTTTTGTGACACCTTGACCGGATCCTGTGCGGCCGATGCCGGGGGCACAGGGGCCCCGATCGCCAGAGACAGCACGAGTACGATCAGCGCTCGAGTCATGAGCTCTCCTCCACGTCGCAGCCAGCTGCGTTGAACGACGTCGCGCGCATCGGCGACGTCGACGATTCAGCGGGACGAGAGGGGCGGCTCGTCGCCGCCCCTCCCGGATGTGATGCGGCTCAGTTCACCACGGCCGAGCACGTGACGCCGGTCAGAGTCGTTCCGTTCGGGTCCGACGCGTCGGTCACGGTGCAGGGGAACTCGCCGCTCGTGGGCGGCTGCGCGCCAGTGCAGTCGTCGAACTGCGCGACGAACAGCTGCCCGGCCGGAATCGCCGAGACCTTCACGACCCCCACGATGAGCGCGTAGTCGAGGTCGTTCGGGTTGGCGAGCGAGTTCGACGGCGTGCCGGAGATGCGGTCCTGCACGCTCTGATCACTGCCCATACCGGGCAGGCTCACCTTGCCCTCGGGATATTCGAGGTACACGGTCAGGCCGGCGACGTTGCTCCCCGAAAAGCTGACCGTGACGTTGCGCATCGTTCCCGCCGGGGTGCAGGACGCGATCACGCAGTTCGCCGGGCAGGCGTCACCGTTCGCGGTGTTGCCGTCGTCGCAGGTCTCGCCGGGCTCGATATGGCCGTTACCGCAGATGGGAGCATTGCACTCCGCTGGGTACGTCTGATCGTGCGGGACGGTGGCCGGCGTGATGCAGTCGACCTTGAATTCGGTGACGCACGCCTCGCACTGGATGAGCTTGTCGAGCGTCGTGAGCGCGCCGATGGCGCCGCAATCCTGGCCGCCTGGCACGTGGACGGCCGGACAATTCGCCGGGACACCGATCTGCGTCGGCGGGTAGAATCCCGCCGCGTCGCAGACACCGTTCGCGTCCTTGTCGCCGACGCCGCCGCACGACTTGCAGTCGCCGGCGATCAGTTTCGCCTCCGCCTTGTCGATCGCGGCCTGCGCCTTGCCGTCGCCGGGAACCGGACAGGGAGCCGTGGCCTTGCCCTTGTCGACGGCCGCCCAGCACTTGCCGAGCGCCTTCTCCTTGGCGGAGAGGAAGCCCAGGCCGTTCTTGCCGAGCGCCACCTGACATTTCTGTTCGGCCGAGCCCGCCGGCATCAGGTTGGCGACGCTCTGGTCGTGGTAGAGCGAGTTCACCTGATCGACCGCCGACTCGACGATGCATTCGAGGCACGCGGAGATGTCGTCGCAGGTCGTGATGGCGTTGTTGCAGTTGCCGAGCTCGAGGTTCGGACAGGCCGCGGGCCATCCGATCGAGGCCGGCGAGTCCTCGTCGGTGAGGTCACCGCCACAGGCCTTGTCTTTGCCGCCGCACGCCTTGGCGATCTTCGCGCGCATCTTGTCGGCCGCCTTGGCGATCGCCGGTGCCGCCTTTTCCTCGGTATGGCAGTTGGTCGATCCCGGCAGCTTGCCCGCGAGAACCGATGCCTCGCACTTCTGCAGAATCTTCATCTTCGCCACCGCGAACGCCTGGCCGTTCTTCGCGATCGCCGCCTTGCACTTCACCGGATCGGCATGCGCCGCGGCGGATGCGAGCAGCATCGACGCGGCGGCCGCAACGCCCATGGTCATCAACAACGTGCCCCGTTTCTGCATGTGGCAGTCTCCTCCTCGTTTCGAAAGTGGTTCGGCGACTCAGTCGCGGATGTACGAGATGAACTTGAACCGCCCCTTGAACTCGGCGATCGAGCCGATGAGGAGGTGCGCCTCCTCACCTTTCGTGTTCGCCAGTGTCAGGTCGCTCTGGATGTACGCGCGATACCAGGCATAGTCTTTGATGCCCTTGCGGAATTTGTATTCTTTCAACGTGAGCGGCTGCCCGCCCCACACTTCTTGAAAGTTTGCCCGACTGTAGATGCTCTTGCCGTTCATGACGCCCCAGAAGTACTGAAAATACTGCTCGGGATAGCGCTGTGGTGTCTGCCCTTTGTCGATGCTTCCGGGCAGGACGATCCTTCGGTACTCGTCTTCGGTGATCCGCAGCGCCTCGATGGCATCGCGATCTTTCACGACCAGCGCGTCGACGAAGCGATGCATGAGCTCATCGACCGAGCTCGCTCCGCCGCTGAAGCGAGCGCCGACGGGAACTTCATCTCTTCCGACACGTTTCGCCGCGTCGGCGCTCTGCAGCGCGAGCGACATCAGTGCCGCCGCAACTATTCCCATCGAAACGATCCTGAATCGCATCATGTCTCTCCAAAATTGGAAATCGAAACTCGATCGGGGGCGGCGTTCGGCACGTCGCCCCCGACCGGTCTTTGGCGTGAATCGTCTACGCGATCAGTTGACCGCCGCGTCGATCCACGGCGAGGTCAGCCAGTTCGCACCGGCCGGATCGAATGCGCCGAGGTAGTTCGTAGTCTCGAAGAACGAGTCCATGTTCTTGCAATCGTACGAATTCGCCACGGCCGCCGCGTTGCTCGGCCTCGGGTCGAGGTTCGGATAGGTGAGGCTCAGACCAGGATCCGGAGCGGCCACCGTCTCCGACGTACACGTCGCGTTCTCGGCCGGCTTGTTCGCCTCGGAGCCGGGAAGGGCCGCCCACAGGTTGTAGATGCTGCACGAGCTGCAGTTCGCGCCCATAGTGGACGAGTTATCGACGGCGTGGGTCGTACCGTTCGGACCGTTGTTGAAGAACAGGCTAGCCCGGATGACGAGCTTGTTCGTGAGCGTCGGCCCGGCGTTGCACGCGTTGTTGGCCGTCGACGCGTCCCGTACGCTCACGCCGCCCGACTTCCAGTTGGTGATGAGCGCCTTCGCGATCTCGCCCTCCGTTCCGCGGCGGAGCACCGCACCGAAGGACTCCTGCGCGGGATCGATCGGCTGGTTCTTCGAGCCGATCAGGGTCATGTTGCAGAACTTCGGGTGCGAGCGCGGCGTGAAGTCGAAGCCGTTCTCGTTGTTGTCACCCTCGAACCCCTGGTTGCCGCTGTTCTGGAGCACGGCGCCGTACTGGTGCGCGTAGCCGTACTGCAGCGAGGTCTGGGTCGCGAGCTGCCAGTCGAAGTTGTCGTCCGCGGCGCCGAACGACGCCATGTGGTGCATCTTCTCGGTGCCGCCGAACCACTCGAAGCCGTCGTCGAGGCCCTGGTTGGCCTCCATGTGGTCCTCTTGCGTACCGTCGCCGAGCGCGTTGTGCGTCACGACGTTGAGCTCGTTGTCCGGGCTGAGGATGCGACCCGCGAACTCGACGCGGAGGAAGCGATAGATGCCGCTCGAGTCGTGGGCCTCCGTCCCGCCGAACGGCACGCCGGTGAGGCCCTCGGCGAGACACTCGTTGCTCGGGCAGTTGACGATGCCGCGGCCGTTCAGCGCGAGACCGCCCCAGTCACCGGGGGCGCGGTGCGTAACCGTCTGATCGCTCGTCATCACGATCGGGCTCGTCTGCGTGCCCTGCGCGTTGAGCTTGGCGTCGCGCAGGATGATCAGGGCCGACGGCGGCGGATTCACGGGGTTCTTCTTGCCCTTGATCACCGCACCGGGCTTGATCGTCAGGACGACGTTCGGCTGCACGAAGACGAGCCCGTCGAGGAACGTCGTGCACGGCGTGCAGGTGCCGCCGGGGCAGGTAGCCGCGGCGTTGTTCGGGTCGCAGTCCTTGCCGTTGTTGGCACCGCCGGCGCACGAGCCGGCGGGGAAGATCTCGTTGCTATTGATGTTCCCCGAGACGGTGCCGTTGCACGCGACCACGTTGCCGGGACCGGTGCAGAGCGGGAACAGCGTCTCGTTGCCGAGAACGGCGTTGAAGAGGATCACGACGTCGGCGACCGAGATCGAGCCGTCCTGGTTCATGTCGCCGCAGCTGAGGGCGCCCATGTCGGGGTTGCCGCAGAGCGGGGTCGGATCGGGTTGCTCGATGACAGCCCTGAAGAGGAGGACGACGTCGGCAATCGAGCGAGGATTCGCTCCACCACTGTTATTGAGATCGCCGCACACCGCAGCCGCGCGCGCGATCCCGCTCGAGCTCGCGACGGCGATGACCGTCCCGAGCGCAACCACAAGACTCTTCCAGTGTCTCATTCCACTCTCCTTGATTGTGGTCGTTGTTGTCATGGTTCTTCTCGATCTGCGCATGTGATCCGCGTCGTTACGGCGTCTCGGTGATCGTGAGCGTACAGGTCACACCGTCGACCGGCTGGCCGTCGGCGTCGACCGGCGAGCTGATGTTGCAGGTGTGGGCATTGGTCTGGTCGACGCACTGATTGTCGCCAGGGCAGGCACCCGCGACGTTGTCACAGGTCCCGACGGTCGGGTTGCACTCGCCGCCCGGACAATCCGAGTCGACGCTGCAGCTCATGCCGTCGTTGGCGCCGCCGACACACTTCGTCGGGCCGAAATGGCCGGGCGCACAGACGGGCGGATTCCCGTCGCACTTGAACGCGCAGGCTCCGAACTGCGGCGAGCCGTCGCGCCCCGCCCCGATGCAGACGTCCGGGTCCACGCCGCAGGTGATCGGCTGGCAATCGCCGGCGACCGCATCGCAATCCGCGTCGGTCATGCAGATCGCCTGCCCGCAGAGACCCTGGCAGCGCCCGCCTGGGCAGTCGGAGTCCATCGTGCACACCATGTTCGCGTTCACGCCGCCGTTGCACGACTGGCCGCAGTCGTTGTCGTCCGTGCACGGCATGCCGTCGTCGGAGCCGAGGTAGCAGGTCTTCTTGCTCAGGCACTCCTTCTTCGGGCACGTCTCGCTGCCTGGCGGAATGACGAACTGGTTCGGATCCATCATATCGCTGCAGCAGTCGATGACGTTCTGTGCGCGGTTGCAGATGCGATGCGACAGCGCCACGCAGTTGTCGAGCGTGACCGAGAACAGGTCGCCGGTCGTGAACCCGCCATTGAGCTTCACGAGCGCCACGTTGCCGTCGGTGTCCGTGTCGTTGATGCCCGAGAGGTCGGCGCTCTGCAGCACGGTGAGGCGGTCGGCGACGAGGCTCGACGTGCCGACGCCCGGAATACCGGCCTCGAACTGCGGGTAGTCGAACGCCACTTGGACGCCGCTCAGCGCCGTCGGCGTATTGATCGATACCTTGACGGTGCGGGTGCCGAGGATGGAGCTCCCGAAGTCGGTGCACGTGCGGCCCTCGAGCTCGCAGAGACCGTTGCAGCCGTCGCCGTCCATCAGGTTGCCGTCGTCGCACTGCTCGCCCGGATCGACCACGCCGTCGCCGCAGCTGACGCTGAAGATGTCTCGCGCGAGAATCTGCCCCGTGGCGATGGCGTCGGAGGTGACGCAACCGGGGAACGGCGAGCACGTGCCGACGGTAGCCGGGTCGACGCCGGCATCGGTGCACTTCTTGGCGAGGTCGGCGAGCGCTTTCGGCACCGACTTGTCGCCGGCACCGATGCATCCGGGATCGATCGGTCCGAACGACACGGCCGTCTTGTCGAGATTTTTCTGGCACTTCACGGAGCTCTTCAGGATCTCCTTCATGATCTTCGAGCGCCCTTTGCCGATCGCCTCGAGACACTTGACCTTGGGCTTGTCGCAGAGCAGATCGGCGTCGCCTTGCGTGAGGCTCGAGTTGCTCTCGACGGCTTGGTCGATCAGCGGCAAGACCGCATTTTCGATGTTGCCGCCGTTGTAGTTGGCGAGCACCGGATCGCCCGCGAGGCAATCCTTGTCGATCTTCTGCGTCGCCTTCGCCTTACCGTCCGAGTATTTCGCCTTGGGATCGAAGCCGGCCGTCATGACGTCGTTGCACGCGGCGCGATTGCTGCCGACGGTGCAGATCTTGTCCGCGGCCTTGTGGCACTTGTCGGCGTTCTTGAACCCGGCGTTGGCGAGCTTGCTGAGCTGGATGCTCAGCGTCTTGCGGCACTTGATCGACGCCTTCGTGTCCGCGCGCGCCACGCCGAGGCTGCCGATCGTCAGTGCGCCGAGCGCGAGCGCCGTCGCTAGGCGCATACGACGACTCGCGCCCGCATGGGGGATTGCTGGGTGATGCATACCGATCTCCTTTTCTTCTGTTGGCCCCAGAGGTTCTCGGGGGGGGTCGAGTGGACGCACCTCCGGCTCGTCCGGTGGTGTCGCCGACGATGCTCTGCAGCGCGCCGTCAGCGTCGCGTCATCGTGTACCAGCGGCGTATGACACTTCAGTTGAGACCCAACTCTGATTGTGTGAACTGCCGGCACGCGTACGCGGGCGTGAGATGTTGGCGGTCGGCGCGCGCGAAGCCGTCGAGCGCGCAGCATGCGCCGGCTCCGTTACTGCGCCGTTGCGCGTCGACTACGTTTCGACGATCAGGACCGAGGGCCGGCGAACGATGCATCCCGGCTACCGAATGTGGGACGCATCACCTCTTCATTATCCAATCCTAACGGACGCGTAACAGACCGCCGTTACCTAGGTGCGCTCGTCGGTGGTCGCGTCGATCGAGGTCGGCGCGCTCGTCGCTGGTCGCACGCACCACCATGGAGGAGGACGGCGCATGACGCGTGGAATGGCATCCGCACTCGCCGCCGTCTGCCTGCTCGCGACGTGCGTCGCCACGACGTCGGCACAGGCACCGCCGGCGCAGACGCCGCCCGCAACCGGCAAATCGACAGGCACCGTCGCCGGCAAGGTGGTCGACGGCGTCACGGGCGACGCGATCATCGAGGCCGGCGTGGAGATCGTCGGCACGGGCGCGAAAACGACGACCGATCTCGACGGGCACTTCACGCTCTCGGTGCCCGCCGGAACGTACGACGTGCGTATCTTCGCGCCCGCCTACCAGAGCGTTCGGCTGAGCAACGTGTCCGTGCAGCCGAACAAGATTGCGCGCGCCAACGCCGCGCTTTCGCCGGCGGGAAAGGCGGGCATCGAGGTAGTGGAAGTCGTCGCGCAGGCCGACAAGGCGGCGGAGGCGACCCAGCTCCTGCAACGCAAGAAGGCCGCGGTCGTCAGCGACACGATCAGCGCCGAAACGATCGCGAAATCTCCCGACTCGAGCGCCGCCGAGATCGTGCAGCGCGCCCCGGCGATCACGATCAAGGACAGCAAGTTCATCTTCGTGCGCGGCCTCGGCGAGCGCTACAGCAGCGCGTTGCTCAACGGCAGCCGTCTTCCGAGCACCGATCCTGACAAGCGGGTCGTGCCGCTCGACCTCTTCCCGGCGGAGTTCATCGAGTCGTTGGGCATCTTGAAGACGTACACGCCCGACCTTCCCGGAGACTTCTCCGGCGGCCTCGCCGACATTCAGCTCCGCGCCTACCCCGAGAAGCTCACGGCGAACTTCGGGCTCTCTACGTCCGGCAACACCCAAGCCACTTTCCAGCGGTTCAAGACGTACAAGGGAGGCGGCGTCGACTACTTCGGCTTCGATCAGAACGTGCGCTCGCTGCCGAAGGTGCTCGAGCACGCCGACCGGCGTGACGTCGAGCAGAGCCCGAGAGTCGAGCAGTTCTTCGGCCGCTCCTTCAAGGACGTCTGGAGCGCCGAGTCGACGACCGCGCCGCCGAACTTCGGGGTCAACTTGTCCGTCGGCGACCGCGTCGGTCCCCTCGGCTTTTCGCTCGCCGGCGTCTACACGACCGAGTACAAGCAGCGCCCCGACGAGATCGTCCGCGATTTCGTCTCCGGGAACCCCAACCCGCAGGACGACTTCGTCGACCAGTCGAGCGTCTTCGAGACCAGGCTCGGCGGACTCTTCACCGCGGCCTACGACCTCGCACCGAATCACCGGCTGACGTTCCGTTCCCTGTACGACCGCAACACCTCCGACCAGACGCTGACCGGCCGGGGCGTGAACAAGCAAGGCCAGATCGAGGAGAACACCCTCCTCGAGTACATCAAGGACGACCTGGCGTACGGACAGCTCGCCGGCGAGCACCGCTGGTCGCGGCTCGAGATCGACTGGCGCTCCGCGTTCGGACGCACCACCCGCGACACCCCCGACCGGCGCCTCACCGTCTACCAGGGCGGCGAGAGCACCAGCGGCGTGCGGCTGTCGATGACCGACGACGCCAACGGCAATACGCGGACGTTCTACACGCTGCGCGAGTACCTGACCGACTCCGCGGTCGATTTCACGATCCCGTTCACGACCGCGTTGCCCTACACGTCGCTGTGGTCCGGCCTCCCGGCGAAGTTCAAGTTCGGCCCGGCGTACGCCTATCGCACGCGCAACAGCGACCTTCGGACGTTCCAGTTCCGTCTCGGTCCGGAGCTGGTGTTGCAGGGCGTCGACCGCAGCCGGCCGCCGGAAGAGATCCTGCGCCCCGAGAACATCGCGCCCGGGCTCGTCAACTTCGACGAGAACACCGTCCCGCGCGACTCCTTCAGCGCCTCGCAGGAGATCATCGCCGGTTACGGCATGTTCGACCTGCCGCTGATTCGCGAACGCCTTCGCCTCATCGCCGGCGTGCGGATGGAGTACTCGTACATCAAGGTTCACGCCGCGAGCCAGCAGGGCGATCCGCTCGAGCCGCGCAAGAACGACCTCGACCCGCTGCCCGGATTGAATCTCGTCTACACGCCGCGCGCCGACATGAACGTGCGCTTCGGGTACAGCCGCGCGGTCTCGCGGCCGGAGTTCCGCGAGCTGTCGCCGACGGTCTTTCCGCAGCCGCGCGGCTTCCGCGCGATCGAAGGCGATCCCGATCTCGTGCAGTCGAGCATCGAGAGCTACGACCTCCGCTGGGAGTGGTTCTTCTCCCCGCTCGAGATCGTCTCGCTCAGCTTCTTCCACAAGAGCATCGACAAGCCGATCGAGCAGACGTTGCTCGACACCGGCGGCACGCCGCGGGAGAGCTTCGCGAACGCCAAGGACGGATCGCTGATCGGCTTCGAGTTCGAGGGCCGCAAGAACTTCGAGTTCGTCAGCCCGGCGCTGCGGAACCTCTCGCTGCTGACGAACGTCGCCTACATCCATTCGAAGGTGAACGTCGAGCGCGGGGAGTTTCAGTCGCAGTCGTCCATCTCACGAACGCTCCAGGGCCAGGCGCCGTACGTCGTCAACGCGTCCCTGGAGTATGCGGACCCGCGCTGGGGCACGGCGCGCCTGCTCTACAATACGCAGGGACGGCGGCTGTCGGCGCTCGGCATCACGGCGGTTCCCGACATCTTCGAGGAGCGGCGCGACCAGCTCGATTTCGTCTATCTCAACCACCTGGACCTCTTCGGCGCGCCCGTCAACGTGAAGCTCACGGCGGAGAATCTCCTCAACGACCGATTCCTCTTCACGGAAGGCAACGACATCACCAATCGCTACAAGACGGGCGTGAAGGTCAGTCTCGGCTTCTCGTACACCTACTGACGCCCGGTCCGGAGGCCACATGAGACGGCTCGTTGAAATCATTTGTGCGGTTTTGCTGATGGCGGCGCTGCTGCCGCAGATGACCGGGTGCGGCGACGACGGCACGCGCGTCGAATTCCTGCAGTGCGGGGACGGCGTGATCGATGCGGGCGAGGAATGCGACGACGGCAACGTCGACAACGACGATGCGTGCTTGAACACCTGCGTCGCCGCGACCTGCGGCGACGAGTTCGTGCAGGCGGGCGTCGAGCAATGCGACGGGCCGAATCTGGCGCTGCAGACGTGCGCCACGGTCGGCTTTGCCACCGGGACGCTGGGCTGCACCTCGAGCTGCCAGTTCGACACCTCGCAATGCAGCGGCGTCGGACCGACCGCCGGAGGCGAGACGCCGACGCCGCAGCCGACGCCGTCCGCGGCCAGCTCTGAAGGCGAGACGCCCACGCCGGGAGGCGGCGAGCCGACGCCGACCGCCACGCCGGGAGGCGGCGGGGCGACGTGTCGCCAGGGCGACACGATCACCATTATCATCGCGATCGCGTACGACGACGTCAGCTTCCCCGACGTGACCGGCGGCACCACCAGCGTCCAGTACCCCGCAGGGCTCGACGTGCCCGGCAATCAGAGCGGCACCGACCAGAGCCGCGCCATGAACCTCACCGGCACGAGCGGCGGATTCTTCAACATCTCCGACCAGGACTCGAACGGCGACAACGTCGACGATCAAGTCGTGGTCGGTCTCGTCGGAACGCAGGTCATATCGCCGGGGAACTTCGCGAGCGTCACCTTCGACTGCGCCGCGGACGCCACCGTCCCGGCCGTCGGAAGCTTCACGTGCACGCCCGATCTGGCGACCAACAGCGGAACCAACGTGTCGGGGGCGTCGTGCAACGTCGCGGCGATCACCGGACCATGACCGATCTCAGCTCGGCGATAGCAACCACGAAGGAGGGATGAAGATGCGAACGGTATCCTGGGCACTGAGCGTCCTCGCGCTGGCGGTCTACATTTCCGGCTGCGGCGACAACGGCAACGACAACATTTTCATCGACGTCTGCGGCAACGGGAACATCGAGGGCAACGAGGATTGCGACGGCACGGACCTGAACGGCGAGACCTGCGTCAGTCGCGGGTTCGAGTCCGGCACGCTGAGCTGCGACTCGAGCTGCCGCTTCGACACCTCGCAGTGCAGCGGCACGGGCCCGACGCCGACGAACGGCGCCACCGTAACCCCCGAGGCCACGGTAACGCCGGGCACGGAAGAGACGCCGACGCCCACGGAGACGCCTGGCGGCGGAGAAACGCCGACCCCGACCGTCATGCCGACGCCCGGCGGACCGGCGTGCCAACAGGGCGACATGATCACGATCACGATCACGATCGCGTACGACGACGTCAGCTTCCCGGACGTCACGGGCGTCACCACGACCATCGCCTATCCCGCCGGTCTCGACGTGCCGGGCAACCAGAGCGGCACCGACCAGAGCCGCGCCATGAACCTCACCGGCACGGGCGGCGGGTTCTTCAACGTCTCCGATCAGGACGCGAACGGCGACAACATCGACGATCAGGTCGTCGTCGGCCTCGTCAGCACGCAGGCCGTCGCGCCCGGAGATTTCGCGAGCGTCACCTTCGATTGCGCTGAGGGAACCACCGTCCCGACCGCCGGAAGCTTCACGTGCACGGCCGATCTCGCGACGAACAGCGGGACGGACGTCACGGGCGACTCGTGCAACGTCGCGTCGGTCACGGGTCCCTGATCGAGAATTCTCACCGCGCGGGCGGATGCCTCGCATCCGCCCGCCTCTTCTCCGAATCGCGCCCGGCAGGCTAGACAGCGCGCCTCGCTGGTCGATCGCACCGGCGAGGAGCTCCAATGGCAGACAGCCGTCGAAATCAGGCGCACGTCCACGTACTGGCCTTCACGGCGACTGCGCTGATGTCGGTCATCGCCGTGCCCGCGCACGCGTTGCCTCCGTCCCGGCGCTGCGAACGCCCGAGCCAGCGAGCGGTCGGCGCCGATCGGCACCGGAATCAGCAGGAAACCGACGTCGACTGCGGCGGCCCCACGTCCCCGGCCTGCCCCGACGACGCGCAGTGCGTGAACGAAGGGGATTGCCGAAGCGGGATGTGCGTCTCGGGACGATGCGCGTGCGTTCCCTTTCGCATTCTCGTGACGTTGACGAGCCCGCAATCGCCGGCCGGCGCCGTCCTCACGCTCGACTATCCGCCGGATGAGCTGGCGATACCGGGACGTGCAGACGACGCGCGCGTCCGCGAGCGGGTAACGTTCATCCCCGAGGCTGATTTCACCGCAGCTCGCGACCGATCCGCGAACGGCGGACCGGTCGACGATCGCTTGACCCTGGGTTTGATCAAGCTCTCCGGCTTCGAGCCGGGACGGTTCGCGGAGGTGACGTTTTGTCTCGTCGGCGCACCGCCCGCGGCAACCGACCTGCACTGCGCCGCCGATACCAGCGACACCCATGGCCATACGATCCCGGGCGCGACGTGCAGCGCTGCTGTCCTGGAGCCGTAGGGAGCGCCCGTCACGCCGCGCGACGCGGGGGACGATCGCGGACGTTCGGCTGCGCGCCGAGTCCGTCGCCGCGGAGCCCGAGCGCGCGCACGATCCACTCGCGCGTCGCGCGCGCGAGCTCGCGCCGGCTCCGGGCGGCGGCGATCGGCGCGCCGAAGGTGAGCTCGGCGTCGATCAGCGGCTCGCGCAGCACGCGGCGCAGCGACTCGACGAACGTCATGTCGCCGACGAACGCCGCGGCGGGCTGGAGCCGGCCGGCGGCGTCCGTGTAGCGGATCGCGACCGGCTGCACGGCGGCGCCGGCGTCGACGGCGGCTTGCAGCATCGCGGCGTAGAAGCGCTCGACGGACGTGCCGTCGGTCGTCGTTCCCTCCGGAAAGACGACGACCCGCCGCCCCGCCGCGAGCTCGCTCGCGACCCGGTCCTTGACCCGAGCCGCGTCGCGGAAGCTGCCGCGCACGATGAAGATCGTGCCGGTGCGCGCGGCGATCAGGCCGACGATCGGCCAGCCGCGCACCTCGCGCTTGGCGAGAAAGCGCGCCGGCGCGACGGCGTTCAGCGCGTAGACGTCGAGCCACGAGACGTGGTTCGCGACCACCAGGACCGCGCCGGTCGTGACCGGCGGCGCGCCGCGCACGCGCAGCCGGACGTTCAACGCCGCGAGCGTCCGCTTCGCCGAGCGGGCCGCGAAACGTGACGGCGCGGCGCCATCCCCCCGCGATCGGACGAGCGCGCGGACGAGCGAGAGCCCGACCTCGAGCAGCATGCGTGCGACGCGCCACGCGCGCACGACGCGGCGCGGTCGGCGGGCGACTCGATTGCGCGCCGCCTTCGGCGTGCGGAGCCCGCGCGGGAGCCGCAGCCCGAGCGGCGCCGTGAGCACGCCCGAGAGCGCGCTCACGCCGCGCCTCGCAGCAACCGCTGGCGATAGCGCCGGTCCATCGCCGCGATCGGCAGCATCAACAGGAGGTCCGCGGTGCCGAACGCCTCGTCCCATGCCGCCTCGCCGCACACGTAGGCGCCGAGCCGTACGTAGCCCTTGATCAGCGGCGGCAGCGCCGGGCGTCCGTCTCGCGGCGCGGCTGCGGTCGTGCGGAACGGCTCGCGCGGCACGACACGCCACTCGGGCGGCGCGAGCCGGGTCTCGACGAGCCGCCGGCAGATCTCGGCGGCGCCGGCGGGGTCGCGCGTCGCGCACACGCTCGCGCAGCCGATCACGTGCTCGAACTCGCGGGCGACGAGGTGGCGCGCGAGCGCGCCGAGCAAGAGGGCGATCACCGCGCCGCCGCGGTACGCCGGGTGGACGCATGCGCGGCCGACCTCCGCCAGGCGCGTGCTCGCGTCGAGGATGCGGGTCAGGTCGAACTCGGTCTCGGAGTAGAAGCCGCCCGCCGATCGCGCGGCGTCGGCCGACAGGATGCGATACGTCCCGACCACCTCGGAGGTCAGCGTGTCGCGAACGAGCAGGTGATCGCAGAATGGATCGAAGCGATCGGCGTCGAGCTCGTCGGCGTCGGCGGCGATGCCGAGCGACTCGCGATAGACGGCATAGCGCAACCGCTGCGCATCCCGAACGTCGCCGTCGGACTCGGCGACGTAGGCGACGAAGCGCGTCTCGGCGTGCGGCGCGGCGATTGCTGCGTTGCGCATACCCAGAGACATCTTGCCTTCCGAGCGTATCGCCCGCTCGTGAAGCTTCGATGATCGACGCGTGGCGAAAGCATGATCGATCGAGCGCGCGCGATCGCCATTCGTCGTGCAGATGTCATGCTTGTGTGACGCCGCCGACACACACCTCCGACAAGGTACATGTCGCCTGCTGTGAGCGTCGCCTCGTGCGACCAGCCCCTGCGATTCACACAGGCCCCCGGAGGAAGGCAGGGATGGTCCCTGCCTTCCTCATCCCCTCTCGGCGACGACGCCCTGCTCGGCGCGACGCTCGACGTTCAGACCGTGTGTCCGAGCTGGAGCTCGGCGCCGGCGCGGCAGGCTCCGACGTCGGCGCGGCGCTCGTCACCGGCGTCCCGCCACGCGTCGGCACCGCCGTCGCGCGCGCGATCGGGGTTGCGATCGCGCGCCGTCGCGGCGAGATCGCCCGTCTTCAGATCCATGCGCAGAAGCGGGCGCGGACCGAGAGGTCGGAGACACGCCGCGCAACCGGTCCGCGCGGTCGCGCCGACCTCGACGACGCAGCGGACGGCGCAGTGCGGGCACTCGACGATCCCGTAGCCGGGGCCCGGCACCCTCGCCTTGTCGCACCACCCGGAGACGAAGCGCAGCGCCCGCGGCGGATCGCGGTCGACGCGCGGCGGAACGCTCAGACGCCGGACGCAACGGATGCACCCGGTCTCCTCGAGCGCGGCGCTCCGCGCCACCACGGTTTCTGCACCGCACCGGTGACACACGATCGCGCGACGGTCGCGCGCGTGCTCCGGCTCCGCGATCTTCTCGATTGCCCGTCCCGTACTCGTCATGCATGGTCCTCCGCCGTGCTCGAATACACGGTGCGCATGTGGGGGACGTGACGAGGCGGTGACTCTCGCGTGAACGTCGGCCCGCGACGCCCGGCAGCCGAGCGGCGGAGCGCGGTCGCTCGCACCCTCGTCGGCGGCCGAGCGGGATGCATGCGCGCCGATCCGCGCGGCGCCGCGTACAGCCGGTCGCGCGCGTTGCCTTGCGGCCGTCACGTGGTAAGCGTGGCCGCATGACCACGCACGCTCGCCATCGACGGCTTGCGGCGACGCTGATCCTCGCGGCTACCGTCGCGCTCCCCGCGACCGGCCGCGCGCTCAGCAGCGACCTCGAGTCGCAGCTGAAGTCGAGCACGTACGTCTACATCGCGTCCGAGCGGAAGGATCACTCGTTCAGCAAGCCGGCGGAGATCTGGTTCATGTACCATCAGGGCGCGGTGTGGGTCGCGTCGCCGCCGACGACGTGGCGCGTTCGCCGCATCAAGGCCGGACGGACGAAGGCGAAGATCGCCGTCGGCAAGCCGGACGGACCGACGTTCACCGCGACCGGCTCGCTGTCGAAGGACACCGCCGTGGAGGACGTGATGTTTCGGACCTATGCCGAGAAGTACGGCGAGCGCTGGAAGGGCTACGAGAAGCGGTTCCGCGACGGTCTGAAGGACGGCTCGCGCGTCCTGATCAAATATCAACCGGCGGAGTAGCCGCCCCCCGGGACGACGCCGCGCGGAGCGACCCGCCGCGCGCCTCAGGCTCCGTCGCCGCTCAGGACCGCGAGGAGCTCGGCGTACATGCCGCGCTTCAACGTGCCGTAGATCTGGCGGTCCTTGCCGGCGAGCGCCGCGGCGCGCGCGATCGCCGTCGGCAGGACCTCCTCGGCGGCGACGGCGTCCTCGACGATGCCGCGCGCGCACGCGTCGGCGCCGCCGATGCGCGCGCCGGTGAGGATCGCGTCGCGGAACACCGCGGGCGCGAGCCGTTCCTTGATGAGGGCGGTCATGCCGGCGGCGAGCGGCAGCCGGATGTCGACCTCGGGCAGGCAGAAGAAGCCGCGGTCGGCGCGCATCACCCGGAAGTCGTGGGCGAGCGCCATCATGCCGCCGGCGGCGAACGCGTGGCCGTTGATCGCGGCGACCGTCGGCACCGGCAGGCCGACGAGCCGGCCGAAGAAGCGGAGCAGGTCGCCGATGAAGCTCCCGGCCTCCGCCTGGCCGTCGCCGCCGAGCCAGGCGAGGTCGAGCCCGTTCGAGTAGAACTTCGGGTCGCCGCCGGTGGTGACGAGCGCCGCCGGACCGCTCGTCGACTCGATCGTCTCGAGGGCGCCGTTCAGCGCGTCGAGAAAGGGACGATTGAAGCGGTTCTCACCACTCTGCATCGTCAGCACGAAGACGTCGCCGTCGCGGCGAAGATCGATCATTCGTCCCTCCTCGTCTGCTGCGCGGCGCGAGGAGCGCGCCGCGCGTCGCGCGCCGGCGCTCAGGCCGCGGCGCTCGGTCGCTGCTTGAAGGACTCGTGCCAGCGGTGCAGGTTCTTCAGCGACGGGTCGATCGGCACCTCGGCGAACTGCGCGAACTCGAGCGCGGCCAAGAGGGTACAGTCCGCGATCGACGGCTTGTCGCCGGCGACGAAGGGCTTGCTGCCGATCTTCTCGTCGACGATCTTGAGGACGGTCGCGAGGCCGTTGCGGGCGTTCTCGGCGGCGTCCGGCGACTGCTTGAGACGCCCCGCCATGAACGGATGCGTGTTCTGGAAGATCTGGCCGATGCGGGAGAGGACGCCGAACTCGATGATGCGCTCGAGCTCGCGGACGCGGGCGCGCTCCTTCGGCGTCGTGCCGAGCAGCGGCGGCGTCGGATGCAGCTCTTCGAGGTACTCCATGATCGCCAGCGACTCGGAGAGACACGTGCCGTCGTCGAGCTCGAGGACCGGCAGCCCGCCGAGCGGATTCTTCTTGAGGAACTCCGGCTGGCGGTTCTCGCCGCTCACGATGTTCACCTGCTCGCAGGGGATCTTGACGCCCTTCTCCGCCATGTAGACGCGAAGCTTCTTGGGATTCGGGGCGCCGACGAAATCGTAGACCTTCATATCACTCCTCCTGTCGCGTGGTCGGGCGACGGCCGCCGAATCGGGGCGTCGCGCTGCGGACTCGAGCGCTTCTGCCAGCCACCCGCAGCTGACACAATGACCACGTGATCTACTACCTCGTGACGCGCGCCAACCGGAACACGATCAATCGGTTCCGGCAGTCGTGGGGCCGCGAGCTCGCCGATCGCATCACGCCGTTCCCGTACGAGGACGTCTTCAAGACGCGGCGATTGCCGGCGGGAGCCTACGTCTTCTCCGATCTCGAGCGCCTCGCGCCGGCGGAAGCGGAGCGCGCCGCCGCGGTCTGGCAGGCGCTCGCCGACGCCGGGACGACGCCGCTCAACCACCCGCTCCGCTCGATGCGACGCTACGAGCTGCTGCGGACCCTCCACGAGCGCGGCATCAACGCCTTCGATGTCTACCGCGCGACCGAGGCCCGCACGCCGGCGCGGTTTCCGGTCTTCGTGCGCGGCGAGAACGATCACGACGGCAGCGGCACGCCGCTGCTCGAGAGCCCTGCCGCGCTCGCCGACGCGATCGCGCGGCTCGAGGCCCGCGGCGTGAGCCGCGAGCGCCTGCTGATCGAGGAGTTCTGCGATACCGCCGACGCCGCCGGCTGGTACCGCAAGTACTCGGTGTTCGCCTTCCGCGGGCGCGTGGTGCCGCGCCACGTGTTCTTCAGCCGCGCCTGGATGCTGAAGACGCCCGAGGTCGTCGGGCAGGACCTGGTCGACGAGGAGCACGCATACGTGCGCGCCAACCCCGACGAGGCGCAGTTGCGGGAGATCTTCGCGCTCGCACGCATCGACTACGGCCGGATCGACTACGCGTTCCTGAACGGCCGCATCCAGGTGTGGGAGATCAACACCAACCCGCAGATCATGTCGTTCCAGGACGGCGGCGGGCCGGCGCGTCTGCCGACCCACGAGCGGGTGGCGGCGAACGTCAAGGCGGCGTTCCGCGCCATCGACGTCGACGCGCACGGCGAGATCGCCGTCGACGCCGCGGATCGCTTCCTCACCCGCTCCGCGCGCACCGCGGTCGTCGAGACCTACCACTGGACCCTGCGATCGCTCGGCCTCTTGAACCGTGAGTCGTCGATCATGGCGAGCCTCAAGAGCTGGGCGCGCCGCGCCGGCGTCGCGCCGTGAGCGTCGACCTGGAGACCGCTCCGGGCGCCGACCGCTCGCGGGACCGGCGGGTGCCGGTCACGCGGCGGCGCGCGACGCAGCCGGAGCGGCCCGCTCGCCGCGCTCGCGCCCCCGAGCGCCGCGGGTGAACGCTACCCGTTCGCCGACGACGCCAGCGGCGAGAAACGCCGGACGTGCTCCGCGACGGCCTCGCGGACGGTCAGCGCGCGCCCGCTGAGCTTGCTCGTCTCCGGCTCGATCGTGCCGTCCTCGCGGCAGACCAGCGCGGCAGCGTCGGCTGGCAGGTTGCAGACGCAGGCGATCTGGTGCCGCAGCTCGCCGACGTCCGCCTTCATCCGATCGAACAGCGAGCGGCCGAAAGCGCTGAACCGCGCGCTGCGCTCGAGCTCGCCGACGCCGAGCTCGAGCTGCGCGATGCCGCGGAGGATGCGATCGACGGCGTACGCCGCGGTACCGTCGTCGAGCGCGGCAGTCGCGTGCACGTGCAGCCAGAACTGCAGGACGGGAATCGAGACGTAGACCGCGTGGAAGAGCCCGTGCAGCGGCCGCGGATCGTCCCGCCAGGGCGAGTAGTGGCGGTTCGCGCCGAGCGCGTCGCTGCCGTCCTCGAAGAACGGGCCGCGCTCCTCGACGAAGAACAGGCGGTTGTGGTGGAGCTCGTGGATGAACGTGTCCGCGAGCTCGTACGGGTTCGCGACGACGCTCGCGACGAAGGCGCCCGGCAGATCGGAGTGGCTGATGTTGGTGTACGTCCCCGAGCCGCGGGGCTTGAGGGCGACCGTTCGCATCACGTGCCGGAATTGCAGGAAGCTCGCCCGGTGATGGAGCTGCATCACCGCGAGCGTGCGCGCGATCGACGCCCGGTGTCGCAGCTGGAAGTCGAGCCCGGCCGCGAGCGCGGGCCCGGCGAAATCGAGTCCGGCCAGGTGAAACGCCGCCGGCCGTAGCGCGATTCGCGCGCCGGCGTGGCTGACCTCCGGGTACTCGACGACGCGCACCGCGCGCGGCGCCGCCGAACGCGAGGCCGCGAGCGCGACCGTCATCGTCGTCGCGACGGCGCCGCGCGACGCTTCGTCGCTCGCGGCGGCCGCGTCTTCGAAAACCGGCGGCGCGATCGCCGCGGCGCCGCGGTCGGACGCGCCCTCCCACCGCGCCGGCTCGTGGACCAGGTCGAGCCGCCGCCGCGCGAGGCGCGAGATCGCGACGGCGCCCTCGCCCTCGAGGACGAGACGGGTCGCCGGGATCGCGAACGGCAGCGTCGTCCGGAACGGCCGCGCGAACCGGCACTCGGAGCGGGCGAGGACGTGCATCGCGAGCACGAATCCCTTGAAGCCGTCCAGGTGAGCGGCCAGCGCATGCCGCGGGTCCGGCGCGGCGATCGCGCGGCAGTATGCGTCGCCGAGCGGCGCCAGGCGCGCCGTTCCAAGGCACGCGGCGACGAGCTGATACGCCATGCGAACCCAGAAGTACGCGCTCGGATCCGTCCACACGCGCGTGAAGAGCGCCGGGCGCGCCGCGGCCGCCTCGGCGTACCATGCCAGGAACTCATCCTCGCCGCCGCCGAGCGGATGCCGTCGCTCGAGGACGCGCGCGACCGCGATCAGCGCCGAGGCGCTCTTGCGGTAGCGCTCGTCGAAGATGTCGTGGGTTCGCCACAGCAGATCCGCCGTGGCGTCGTCGGAAGCTGGCTGCTCGAGCGACCGTGCGGGCCGGCCGGCGTCGACCGCCGAGCGGTCGTTCACGCGCGTTCGGAGCGGCCCTGCGACCCGAGGCTCAGGGGTTGCCTTTGCCCGACTTCCCCGATGCGGCGAATTGCTCCGTCCAGAGCTTCGGCGCGTCTCCATGATCGGCTGCGGTGTCTTGCTCCAATGCCTCGGCCAGCAGGCTCGCCTCGTCCCGGAGTCCGGCCGTCGGCTCGCTCAAATCGAGCTCGGAAGGTTTCCTCATCCTTTCATCCTCCTCGTCGTCGGATCGGAACGGTGACGCCCTCGACCTCGATGTCAGCCCGAGATCTTGCCGATCTTCCCGGACGCGACGAACTCCGCGGTCCAGAGGTCGGTCTCCGCTCCACCGCAATCCTCGAGCCGGCGCGCGAAGTCGTCCGCCGTCGGCTCGGCAGCGAGCTTTCCGAGCGCGATCTGCTCGTGGTCGTCCATGCGTTTCCCCTCCGTGGGCCGTCGGAATCGGCGGCGACTTGTCTACGCGCGGCGGTTCGAGCTGTCAACGAACGAGCCGGCGCGGGCGGCGCTCCCTCTTCACCCGCTACCCCGCCGCTCGGCCGCTCAGCCGCCGGGATATCCCAGCCAGCCGCGGCTCACGACGTCGCTCATGGTGAGCACGATCAGGACCGCCAGCCAGAAGAAGCCGGTCGCGAGGACGACCGCGGTGAACCTCGAGCTGTAGCGGACGTGCATGAAGTACAGGATCACCAGGAGCGCCTTCATGATCGCGATCGTCAGCGCGACGACGGCGTTGTACCTCCCGAGGTCGACGTGGGAGGCCGCGACGGTGAGCGCCGTCAGCATGATCAACGCGACGAAGATCGTGACGTAGACGCGAATCGGCACGACGTGCTGGGCGGACATGAGCCTCTCCGGCGCATCAGTGGTGACGCGCGATCAAGTAGAGCAACGGAAAGAGGAAGATCCAGACGATGTCGACGAAGTGCCAGTAGAGGCCGGCGATCTCGACCGGCGTGTAGTACGCCGGCCCGAAACGGCCGCGGCGCGCCATCCAGGTGAGGACGCCGAGGATGCCGATGCCGATGATCATGTGGACGGCGTGGAGGCCCGTCATGCAGAAGTAGAGCGAGAAGAACAGCTCGACCTGCTGCGCGTCGCCGCCGGGAAACGTGAAGTTCGGACCGGGAACGTGGCCCTCGTGAAACTTGTGCGCGTACTCGACGCCCTTGATGCCGAGGAACACCGACCCGAGCGCGATCGTCGCGATCAGGAAGAACACCTGGGCGTTGCGCCGTCCGGACTGCGCGGCGTGGACGGCGAGCGCCATCGTCAAGCTGCTGCCGATCAGCACCGCGGTGTTGACCGTCCCGAGCGTGAGGTCGAGCTGATTGCTCCCGTCCCCGAAGGCGGTCGGGTAGAGGGTGCGATAGACCGAGTAGACGAGGAAGAGGCCGCCGAAGAAGAGGATCTCGGTGACGAGAAAGATCCACATGCCGAGCTGGGACGCCTCCAGCTGTTGCTGGGCGTCGTCGAACTGGTGCGCGTAGGCGTGCGGCTCCGCCTGACCGAGCGGCTCGTTGACGCCGACGCGCACGTCGGGCGCGACCCGGCCCGCTCCGGCGATGCCGCCCGTCGCGACGTGATCAGACAACCTCGGCCTCCGTGCCGGAGTAGACGTACGGCTCCCGGGTGACGATCGGGGTGCGCGGGAAGTTGTCGGTCGGCGGCGGCGACGGCGTCTGCCACTCGAGGCCGGACGCGCCCCAAGGGTTCGCCACCGCGACGCGACCGTAGCGCAGCGACCACAGGAGATACGTGATCGGCAGCAGGTAGCCGACGCCGAGGATCGACGCGCCAGCGGTCGACATCACGTTCAGCACCTGGAACTCCGGCGGATACGCGTAGTAGCGCCGCGGCATCCCGAGGTAGCCGAGGAGGAACTGGGGGAAGAACGTGAGATTGAAGCCGAGGAAGACGATGAACGCCGAGACCCGTGCGAGGCCCTCGGGGTACATCCGCCCGGTCATCTTCGGCCACCAGTAGTGCAGGCCGCCGAGGTACGCCATGATCGTGCCGCCGACCATGATGTAGTGGAAGTGCGCGACCACGAAGTAGGTGTCGTGCACGTGGACGTCGAGGCCGACCGAGGCGAGGAAGAGGCCGGTGAGGCCGCCGATCGTGAAGAGCCCGATGAAGCCCAGCGCGTAGAGCATCGGCGCCGCGTACGAGATCGAGCCGCGGTAGAGCGTGGCCGTCCAGTTGAAGACCTTCACCGCCGACGGAATCGCGACCGCGAAGCTCAACATCGAGAAGATCAAGCCGGCGTAGACCGACTGGCCGCTCACGAACATGTGGTGGCCCCAGACCAGGAAGCCGAGGAAGGCGATCGAGACGCTCGAGAGCGCGACGAAGCTGTAGCCGAAGATGCTCTTCCGCGAGAAGCAGCTGATGAGCTCGCTGATCACGCCCATCGCGGGGAGGATCATGATGTAGACCGCCGGGTGCGAGTAGAACCAGAAGAGGTGCTGCATGAGGATCGGGTCGCCGCCGAGCGCCGGGTCGAAGATGCCGATGTGGAGCGCGCGCTCGGCGCCGAGGAGCAGCACCGTGATCGCGAGCACCGGCGTGCCGAGAATGAAGATGCAGCTCGTCGCGTACATCGACCAGAGGAAGAGCGGCAGGCGGAACCAGGTGAGACCCGGCGCCCGCATGCGATGGATCGTCACGATGAAGTTGAGACCGGTCAGGATCGAGGAGAAGCCGTTGATGAAGATGCCGAGCGCCACCGGGATCACCTTCGACGTCGAGACGCCGGTGCTGTACGGCGTGTAGAAGGTCCAACCGGTGTCGACGCCGCCGGTGAAGACGGCCCACAGCGTGAACAGCGCGCCGACGACGAAGATGTACCAGCTCGCGAGGTTCAAGCGCGGGAACGCCAGGTCGCGCGCGCCGATCATCATCGGTACCAGGAAGTTGCCGAGCGTGCCCGGGATCGCCGGGATCAGGAAGAAGAACACCATGATCACGCCGTGCATGGTGAAGAGCTTGTTGTAGGTGTCCGCTTGCACGAAGTCGCCCGGCGGCGTCAGCAGCTCGAGCCGGATCATCAGCGCGAAGACGCCGCCGAGGGCGAAGAAGACGGTGACGCTGATCAGATAGAGCAGCGCGATCCGCTTGTGGTCCTTGGTGAGCAGCCAGGAGCGGATGCCGTAGTTGGCGTTCAGATAGTTCGTCATCTCACGAGCCCCGCTCCGTGCGCTCGGCGCCGTGCGCCGAGAGGCCGAGCGTTTTGATGTAGGTGATGAGCTGGAGCAGCTCCTCCTCGTTCACCTGCCCTTTGAAGGTCGGCATGACCGGTTGGTAGCCGTCGACGACCTTCGCCTGCGGATTGAGGATCGACTCGCGGAGGTAGTCGTCGTCGGCGGTCACGCTGCCGCCGCCTTGCAGGCGCACCGTCGAGCCCGCGACGCCCGCCAGCGCCGGGCCGAGCGCGCTCGACTCGTCGCTGTGGCAGCTCGCGCACCCGAGCTCGTCGAAGAGCTTGCCGCCGGCGACGGCGAGCGGCGGGGTGCCGCCGGTCGCGGCCTCGGCGGCGCCGGGACCGCCGGCTGCCGGCTCGGCGGCGAGCCACTGCTGGTAGTCGGCGGGGTCCATCACCACGATCCAGCCGATCATCCCCGAATGCTGCGTGCCGCAGTACTCGGCGCAGAAGAGATGATACCTACCGGGCTTCGTCGCCTTGAACCACAGCGTCGTGTAGCGGCCGGGCACGGCGTCCTGCTTCACGCGGAACGCCGGCACGTAGAAGCTGTGGATGACGTCCTCCGAGGTGAGCGTCACCCGCACCGCACGACCGACGGGAACGTGCAGCTCGTCGATCTCGCGCCGGCCCTCGAGGTGCTGGAGCTTCCACATCCATTGCCGCCCGACGACGTAGACTTGCAGCGCGTCGTTCGGCGGGCGCTTGATCGCGACGAACAGGCTCGCGCTCCAGACGAAGATCACCATCGTGATCATGAAGGGAACGATCGTCCACAGCAGCTCGAGCGCGAGCGAGCCGTGGATCGGCTGCGGGTACTCGTCGTCGCGCCGGCGCCGATACTTGACCGCGAACCGCACGATCAAGAACGCGATCAGCAGCGAGAAGAACGCGGTGAGCCCGACCAGGAAGTAGTAGAGCCCGTCGACGCGGCCCGCGAGCGACGACGCTTCCACCGGCATGAGACCGAGCCGTTCGAGCATGGCTCAGACTCTCCGCTCCGGCGGCTCGGCGGCGATCCCGGTATCGCGCCCCGCGGACGCGGGGCCGCCGCTCGGATCCGTCGCGCCGTCTCTCGCCGTCGTGACGCTCGCGTTCGCGCGCGCCCGCTCCTCGACGCGCTCGCGGCGCCGCATCACGACGATGAAGCCGCCGAGGGCGAGCAGGGTCGCCACGCCGCCGAGTCGGATGAGGCGCATGGCGACCGCGCCGTAGGTCCCGGTCGCCGGGTCGTAGGCGTAGCAGTAGAGCAGCAGCTGATCGACCGGGTTGCCGATCCGCCGGTCCGCGGCCTCGACGAGACCGAGGCGGAGGTCGCGCGGCGAGTACTCGACGCCGTAGAAGTAGCGCGCGAGCTTGCCGTCGGGCGTCAGCACCATGATCGCCGCGGCGTGCGCGAACTGCTTCTCCTCGGGCAGGTAGGTGTAGCGATAGCCGACCGCGCGCGCGAGACGCTCGATCTCCGGCTGATCGCCGGTCAGGAAATGCCAGCCGCCGGCGGCGCCGGCGCGGCGGTACTCGTCGAGGTAGGTCGCCTTCTTCTTGCGCGCGAGCTCGGGCCTGTCGTGGGGATCGAAGCTCACCGTGACGATCTCGAACTCCTTGCCGGCGTCGAACGCGAGCACGTTCATCGCCCGCACCAGACCGTTCAGCACCAGCGTGCAGAGCATCGGGCACTCGTAGTAGACGAGCGTCAGGACGACCGGCTTGTCGTGGACGAAGTCGCGCAGGGTGACCGGCTGCCCGGTCTCGTCGCGAAACGCCAGGTCGAGCGGCACCTGCTCGCCGAGCCGTTGATCGATGCCGACCTCGCGCAACGCCGGCGGCCGGGTGGCGGCGTCGGTCACGGCGGGTGCGTTCCCGACCGTGGCCGCGCGCGCGTCCGCCGGCCCGCCGACCGCGCGCGCGCCCGCAGGGACCGCGATCGTGATCGCGAGAGCCGCGCTGGCGACGGCGAGCCGCGCGCGCCCGACGGCGCGGGTCATTGCGCCGCTCCCGTTCGCCGACCGTCTTTCCGGCCGGCGGCCGGCGCACTGCCGGACGGCGCGCCGGCGGCGGACGCGACCAGGTCCATCGCACGCTCGATCGGGATGCGGACGACGCCCGCCGGCTTGTCGACCCAGCCGTAGGTCTCGAGCGCCGCGTCCTCGGCGGCGTGCAGCTGCTCGAGGTCGCCGCGCGGCTCGGTCTGGAGACGCGGCTGCGGCGGCGCCTTCGGGCCGTATGCGCCCGCGAGCGGGTTCGCGGGCGGGCTCTCCTTCGACTCGCGCGCCGCGAAGACGTTCAGGACGAGCAGCATCGCGAGGTGGACGACGACGGCGAGCGTGAACAGGCCGACCCCGGCCCCGACGATCGGCCAGACGCGCACGTCGCGCAGCTCGTGGCCGGCGTCGACCGATGCGCCGGGAGGCGCGACCTCGCCCTCGGCCGGCGTGTCCGGTCGATGAAGGTCGCTCACGCTCCCGTCTCCTGCGGCAGGTAGGGGTCGTTCAGCGGCACCAGCGGCCGATCCTTGAGCTGGCGGATGAACGTCCAGGTCCAGATGCCGCCGATGCCGACCGGCGCGACCACGTCGAGCCAGTGCACCGAGAGCCCCGCCGGCTCCATCGACGGCCGCACGAACCAGAAGAGATCGACGAAGCGCATCACGATCAGCGCGGTCGCGACCGTCGCGAGCACGCGCGCGTGCCGCTTCACGTCGCGGGAGAGCAGCACGATGAACGGCAGGACGAAGTGAAAGACGATCACGAACAGGCCGAGCCACTGCCAGCCGCCGCGCATGCGGTTCAGGTACCAGGGAATCTCCTCGGGGAGGTTTCCCGACCAGGTGATGAGGAACTGCGAGAGCGCGAAGTAGGCCCACAGCATGACGAACGCCAGCAGCAGCTTGCCGAGGTCGTGGAACCGCTCGGGCGTGATGACGTGCGACAGCGGCGGCCGATCGGCGATCAGCGCCGCGACCGGGATGACGAACGCGAACGTCGAGAGGCCCTGCGCCCCCATGAAGATGATGCCGTAGATCGTCGAGAACCAGTGCGGCTCGAGCGACATCGCCCAATCGACCGACGCGAACGTCATCGTCAGGCCGTAGAGCAGCAGCCCGCCGCGGCTCAGCATCTCGAGCCGCCGCGCGATCAGCGGATCGGCGTCGCTGTCCTGCTCGAGCGACCAGCGGTTCAGGTAGTACGCGACCGACAGCCAGACCGCGAAGTAGAGAGCGGTGCGGAAGAGGAAGAACGGTACGTTCAGGTAGACGTGCTTGTGCTGGAGGAGCGCGTCGCGCGCGACCACCTCGGGCCGCGCCCACTCGTAGAGATGGTGGAGGCCGAGCGCGAGCGGCAGGAAGAGCAGCGCCAGGAGCGGCAGCGTCCGCGTCGCCGACTCGAGCACGCGCCGCACGACGGCGCCCCAGGCGCCGCCGGTGAGATACTGCACCATCAAGATCGCCAGACAGCCGAGCGCGATGCCGAAGAAGAAGAGATAGGCGATGAGGTACGCGCGGAAGAACTGGTCGCGGTCGACGACGAAGCCGACGAGGCCGAGGACGAGGCCGACGCCCGCCGCCAGCAGCGCGCCGTGCTCGATCCGGTTCAGCACGTGATCGGGACTGAGCAGATAGCGACGGCGATCGCGCGGCACGGTCGCCATCACGGTTCCTCCGCCGGCGCCGGCCGCCGGTCCTCGTGCGCGCGGCGCGGGATCGGCTGCGAGCCGCGCGGACCGGGCGGTGGAATCGGCGGCGCGGTCTCGGCGCCGAACGCCGGCAGCGGCGCGGCGGTGTCGAGACGCGGGCGCTCGGATTCCGGCACGTCGGCGAGCGTCGCGTGCTGGCTCCGCTGCAGCGCCCGGATGTAGCTCGCGATCGCCCAGCGGTCGGCGGGCGCGACCTGCGGCGCGTAGCTCGGCATCGCGCCGAGGCCGTTCGTCATCACGTCGAAGAAGTAGCCGATCGGCGCCGCCCGCAGGCGCGCGTCGTGATACGAGACCGGCCGCTTGTAGCCGCGCTGCACGACGATGCCTTGGCCGGTGCCGGCGCGGTCGTGGCACGGCGAGCAGTAGATGTCGAAGCGCTCGCGGCCGCGCGCGAGGAGCGCGCGCGTCACCGGCATCGGCGGCGCGGTGGCGTACGCGTCGCCGGTCTTCCCCGAGAAGAACGTCTCGTCCTCCATCAAGTGGCCGCGCGCCACCGTCCCCGGAACCCGCGGCCGCGACGCACGGCCGTCGGCGAAGAACGCGCTCTGCTGGAAGGGGTCGTAGCGCGGCTGGTCCTGCATGTCGCGCCGGCAGCCGCACACGGCGAGCAACGCGACGAGCGCGGCGGCCCACGCCGTCGCGCGTGACGCGAGCCTCATCGGCGCGGCGGCCTCGCGGTCGCGCGCGGCGCAGGCGCGGAATCCCACGGCGCCCACGCTCAGTGCTCCACCTCGGCGACGCTGCGCGCGTCGAGCCGCATGAGGAAGCGCCGCGTGCCGTCGCGGTCGAACTGCGGATCGGTCGCCTCGATGCAGAGAAAGAACTGGTCGCGCGACGCGAGCGCGAAGCGCGGCACGTTGAAGACCGGATGATAGGGCATGGGCAGGCCGTTCAGCGCGAGCATGCCGAAGACCGCCGCCAGCGCCGCGAGCAGCACCGTGGTCTCGAAGGTGATCGGGATGAACGCCGGCCAGCTATGCAACGGCCGGCCGCCGACGTTGAGCGGGTAGGCGACCGCCGAGATCCAGTACTGGAGCAGATAGCCGCCGATGCAGCCGGCGATGCCGCCGATCAGGACGAGCAACGGCAGGCGCCGGTCGTGGATGTGCAACGCCTCGGCGGCCTCCTCGATCGGGAACGGGGTGTACGCGTCCATCACCCGGTAGCCCTCGGCGCGCGCCTTGCGGATCGCGACCACGAGCTCCGTCGGGGTGTCGAACTCCGCGAGGATGCCGTAGATCGGCGGCCGGATCACCAGGCCACCTCGCGCGCGCGCCTCATACGACCGCGACCTCCTTCTCCTCTTCCTTCACCGCTGCCCCCGGCACCAGCGTCCGCATCTCGAAGATCGAGATCGCGGGCAGGAAGCGCACGAAGAGGAAGAGCAAGGTCGCGAACAGACCGATCGTCCCGAGGAAGGTGCCCCAGTCCCAGATCGTCCCGGTGTACATGCCCCACGACGACGGCAGGAAATCGCGGGAGAGGCTCACCACGATGATGATGTAGCGCTCGAGCCACATGCCCACCGAGACCACGATCGACATCGCGAACAGGAACGGGATGTTGGTCCGCAGGCGCTTGAACCACAGGGTCTGCGGCAACGCCACGTTGCAGAGGATCAGCGACCAGTACTGGAACGCGTACGGCCCGGTGAAGCGGTTCCAGATCATGAAGGTCTCGAACCCGCTGCCGCTGTACCAGGCCATGAACGTCTCCATCATGTAGCCGTAGGCGACGATCAGCCCGGTCGCGAGCATCACCCGCGCCATGTTGTCGAGGTGGCGGACGGTGACGAAGTCCTCGAGGCCGTAGTACGCGCGCAGCGGGATCGCGATCGTGATCACCATCGCGAAGCCGGCGTAGATCGCGCCGGCGACGAAGTACGGCGGGAAGATCGTCGCGTGCCAGCCCGGCAGGACCGAGACCGCGAAGTCGAACGAGACGATGGTGTGGACGGAGACCACGAGCGGCGTCGAGAGGCCGGCGAGCAGGAGGTAGGCGGTCTCGTAGCGATGCCAGTGGAGCGCCGAGCCGCGCCAGCCCATCGCCAGCATCCCGTACACGGCGCGGCCGACGCGGCTTCCCGACCGGTCGCGCAGGGTCGCCATGTCGGGAATCAAGCCGACGTACCAGAACAGCAGCGACACCGTCGCGTAGGTCGAGACCGCGAACACGTCCCAGATGAGCGGGCTCCGGAACTGCGGCCAGACGCCCATCGTGTTCGGATACGGGAACAGCCAGTAGAACAGCCACGGCCGGCCGAGGTGGAGGATCGGGAACATGCCGGCGCAGGCGACCGCGAACAGCGTCATCGCCTCGGCGAAGCGATTGATCGAGGTCCGCCACTGCTGGTGCAGCAAGAGGAGAATGGCGGAGATCAACGTGCCCGCGTGCCCGATGCCGATCCACCAGACGAAGTTGACGATGTCGAAGCCCCACGCGACCGGCTGGTTGATGCCCCAGATCCCGATCCCGGTGACCAGCAGGTTCGTCACCGAGACGATGAAGACCATCAGCAGGGTGAACGCGATGCCGAAGCCGATGAACCAGCCGCGCGGCGTCCGGCCGGTGAGGACGACGGCGCTGATCTTGTCGGTGACCGACTCGAAGGTGTGCCCCGGCCCGATGATCGGCGGGCGCTGCTCGTACGGGCGGGCCTCGGCCGCCTGCGCGTCGGGCATCGGCTCTGTCATCGCGACGACCTCACGCGCGCTCGAGCTCCGGGTTCGGATTGCGCAGCGACGCCAGGTACGTCGTCCGCGGGCGCGTGTTGAGCGCGGCGAGCAACGCGTAGTTTCGCGGCTCGGCCTTGAGGCGCGACACGCGGCTCGACGGATCGTTGACGTCGCCGAAGACGATCGCCTCGGCCGGGCACGCCTGCTGGCAGGCGGTGACGATCTCGCCGTCGCGGATCTTCCGGTCCTCCTCCTGCGAGTGGATGCGCGCGTAGTTGATGCGCTGCACGCAGTACGTGCACTTCTCCATGACGCCGCGGCTCCGCACGGTGACGTCCGGGTTGCGCGCCATCTTCAGGCTCTCGGTCGTCCAGTCCTGGTAGAGATAGAAGTTGAAGCGGCGGACCTTGTACGGGCAGTTGTTCTGGCAGTACTTGGTGCCGACGCAGCGGTTGTAGACCTGATCGTTCAACCCTTCGCTGCTGTGGACGGTCGCGCCGACGGGGCAGACGACCTCGCAGGGCGCGTTCTCGCATTGCATGCACGGCACCGGCTGGTTGTAGAAGCGCGGGCTCGCGGGGTCGCCCTCGTAGTAGCGGTCGATGCGGATCCAGTGCATCTCGCGGCCGCGCGCCACCTGGTCCTTGCCGACGACCGGGATGTTGTTCTCCGACTGGCAGGCGATCACGCAGGCGTTGCACCCGGTGCAGGCGTTCAGGTCGATCGCCATGCCCCACGCGTAGCCGGGGTACTCGACGGGCGGATAGAGCGACAGGTCGCGCGGCGGCTGCTCCTCCTCGGCCGGCGCGAAGTCCGGCTCCTCGCGATAGCGCGCCAGCGTCGCCTCGCGGACCAGATGGCGGTCCTCCATCGAGAAGTGCTCTTGCGTCGACGCGATCGGATGGCGCTCGCCGGTCTTGCGGATCTCGACGCCGCTCGCGATCCACGGCGCCGCCGACGTGCGGATCGCGTTGGCGTCGAAGCCGATGCCGGTCCCGACGCGTCCGGCGCGCTGGCGGCCGTAGCCGAGGTGCACCGTCACCGAGTCGTTCGCGTGCCCCGGCATGATCCACGCCGGTGCGTGCAGCGACCGGTTGTCGTAGCGGATCTCGACGACGTCCTCGCTGGCGACGCCGAGCCGTGACGCCGTCGCCGGGCTGACGAGGGCGACGTTCTCCCACGTGATCTTCGTCATCGGCTTCGGCAGCTCCTGGAGCCAGCCGTTGTTGGCGAAGCGGCCGTCGAGGACCGTCGGGTCCGGACGGAAGACGACCTCGATCTCGCCGGCCGTCGCCGAGGCGCGAGCGCGCGGCGGCACGACGTCCTTCACCGAGACCGCCCGCGGCGTGAACGTCGTTCCGGGCACGACACCGTCGTGCAGCGCCTTCCGCCACCAGTGCTCGAAGTCGGCGCCGGCATGCTGCGTCCGCCAGTACGCGCGGACGACGTCGTAGCTCGTCTGCTCCGGCGCATCCAAGCACGCCGCCAGCAGCTCGTGCGCGGTCCGCCCGTCGTAGAGCGGCGCGATCAGCGGCTGGATCAACGCCACCGTCCCGTCGCTCGCACGCGTGTCGCTCCAGGACTCGAGGAAGTGCGCCTCCGGCACGTGCCAGTGGCAGAGGAGCGCCGTCTCGTCGGCGTAGAGGCCGAGGTGGATGCGCATCCCGACCTTGGCGAGCTGCGCACCGAACCGGAGATCGGCGGGCGCGGTGAAGACCGGGTTGCTGCCGAGGATGAGCAGGAGCTGGACGGACTCGGCGTCGATCGCCTGCACCAGATCGCGGAGCGACGCCATGTGCTCGACGGGCGCCGCCGCCGCCGTCTGCGTGAACACGACCGTCCGCCCGATGTTGCCGAGCGCCTGGTTCATCGCGTGCGCCAGCGCGTGCACTGCCGCGGGCTGCTGCTCGCCGGCGATCACCAGGCCGGTGCCGCGGTGGGCCGCGAGATCGCGGGCGACGGCGTCGATCCACGCCTGGTGCGTCCCGATCTCCGGCCCCGGCGGCGGCGGCGTGCCGATCGACCCCATGACGCGGGTCGCGAGCGCCCACGCGAAGTCCTCGACGGCGCTCGCGCGCAGCGCCAGCCGGTGGTCGGCCTTGCCGCCGGTCACCGACGGCGTGCTCTCGACGACGTACAGGCGATTCATGGTGCCGCGAATCGGCTCCGCCGCGCCCTCGCCCGCCGCCTCGGCCTCCGACCCGCGCGCGCCGCGCGGCCGCGGCGTGCCGCCGCCCGCGACCCGGCGCTTGTTCGCGAAGTCGCGCACGTGACGGACCGCCGCCGGCCCGCAGCCGAGGAAGTCGGCGTCGAGCGAGACGATCACCTCGGCGGCGTCGAAGCGGTACTGCGCGTCGGCGTCGCTGCCGAGCGCCTTGCGAATCCCGGCGCGCGCGCCGTCGCTCGCGACCGGGTCGTACTGGTGCCACTTCGCCGACGGGAACGCCGCGAGCAGTCGGTGGATCTGATCCGCCAAGGTCGGCGAGGTGACGGTCTCGGTGAGCAGGCGGAGGCCGGCGCCGCCGCTCGCGCGCTGCGCGTCGAGCGCGGCGCGCAGCGCATCCAGAAAAGCGCTCCACGGGCGGATCTCGCCCGCGCTGGTGATCACCGGCGAGCGATCGGGATCGTAGAGCTGGAGGATCGCCGCCTGGGCGAAGACGTCGGTCGCGCCGCGGCTCGCCGGATGATCGGGGTTGCCCTCGACCTTCGTCGGCCGCCCCATGTGGCTCTCGACGAGGAGGCCGGTCGCGGCGCCGCCGAGCGGCATCGCCGTCGCGAAGAAGAGCGGCTGCCCGGGGACGATGTCCTCGGGCGCGCGCACGTACGGGACGACGCTCTCCGCCGGCTGGCGCGTGCAGGCGCCGAGCCCGGCGAGCGCGAGCGACGCGCTCATGAGCTTGAGGAACTGCCGGCGGTCGACGGTGTCGAGCACCGAGGCGAAGCGCGGGAGCTCGCGCGCGAGCTGCGCATCGAAGTCGGGCGCGCCGGCCAGCTCCTCGAGGCTCCGCCAGTAGCGGCGGCCGTGCGCGCCCGCGAGCTTCGCGCGCAGCGTGTGCGGATCGAGGCTCACGCCGGGGTCCGTCCGTCGCTCACCGGTGGCACGTCGAGCAATCGGTCCGGGTGTGAACGTCGTAGGCCTTCAGGAGCTTGCGGCCGAGCTCGAGCTGGTTGCCGGGCGGCTGCCACGTCATGCTGAAGATCTCCTCGCGCGGACGGAGATACCGCTCCGGGTGGCGATGACACCCGACGCACCACTCCATCTGGAGCGACGCTTCCTGCCACGTGAGGTTCATCCGGTCGACGCGGCCGTGGCACGTCGCGCAACCGACGCCCTTGTTCACGTGGATCGAGTGGTCGAAGTAGACGAAGTCGGGAAGATCGTGGACGCGGATCCACCGCATCGATCCGTTCGTGCGGTAGCTCGCGCGCACCGGCTCGAGGAACGGGCTGTCGGTCCAGATCTGCGAGTGGCAGTTCATGCAGGTCTGCGTCGGCGGAAAGCCCGCGGACGACGAGGTCTCGACCGAGGTGTGACAGTAGCGGCAGTCGATGCCGAGCTCGCCCGCGTGGTGGCGGTGGCTGAACTGGATCGGCTGCTGGCGCGCGACGCCGGCGTTGGTGACGTACGCGGAGCGGTTGATCAGGGCCAGGCCGTACGCCGCCGCCGCAATGACGAACACGGCGCCGAAGATGCTCACGCGCGCGATGGTGTTCGTGCTGCGGTGGAAGACCTGCATCGGCCGGCGTCATCCTACGCGCGGAATCTCGAGGGGCAAGCGCCGGCGCGAGCAGATCGGTTCCGCATCGTGAGCAATCGAGCTTATGACCCCGCGCGCGCCGCTCGATACCGAGCGACGAGCGTCGACCCCGGATGAACGGCGACCGCGAAGAAGTCAAGCTGGTCTATTCCGAGGAGAGGACGCAGCTGGTCCGTGTAGGCCTCGAGGTCTCGGCGGTCGAGGACGCCGTGAGCGCGTCGACGGCATCCTCGTCTCGTTGCCCAGAGAACGGACACGCGTGCCGAAAGATGCAGCAGTCGGGCGCCGGACGTCGGCAGCACGCGCGTGCTCGGATGCAAGGCCATGCGGATTCCTCGCATCGCGGCAGTGCGATCCTCGAAGGCTCGACACGCTGCACGAGCAAGCCGCGCTGGCATCGGGCGTGCTAGCGCTGGGAAGCCCGGCGGCCGCACCACCCCACGAACAGGAGGAGCGCAGTGCGCGCAAGGGGGGCGGGCGCGGTCGCTGCGGGAGGTATCGCCCAACCCCGGCTCGCGGCAACGCCGCGGTCGGCGTCTCTTCCAGCACGCGAAAAGGAGCCCGGGTCCGATGCCACCGTCCCTCGCTGGCAATAGCAATCGTGTCTTCGCCGCTCTGCTCGTCTGCTCCGCTCTGGTCGCCGCGTCACCGCACCCGGCAACCGCGGGATGCAATCTCATCCCGGGGACCGCGCTGACGTTCAACGGCGCCGTCGGCGGCACCAATCGGCCGTTCGCGGGACCGGGCGAGCCGCTCGAGATCCGGCTCCGTCCGTGTGACGCCAAGTCGCCGGGCTTCCTGCCGAGCGCCGCGGATCAGGTGGTGACGCTGGTGTTCAAGGCGCCGGACGGCACCAACCGCGTCGTCGCCCTCGCCAACGACTGCGCCGGCGTCGACACCGCGACCTGCGCGGGCACGGCCGGCGTCGCCTCGGCGGTCTGTCGCGCCGAGCCCGGCCTGGCGACGCGCATCGACGTCGACATCGGCGACCGGCGCATCGTCTTTCCCTTCCCCGATACCGACGCCGACTTCGCCGCGCCCGACGACGACCTGACGCTCACCGGCCCGGTCGCGATCGCCGTCACCGCGAAGACGAGTCCGCTGCCGTGCCAGCTCGCGACGCAGACCTGCACCACGCAGACCGGCCTGCTCGCCTGCATCGACGAGCTCTACGCGAACGACGGCGCCTGCGGCACGACGGCGCGGAACGACGCCTTTCCCCACTTCACCGCGCTGCCGGTGGCGAACGACTACGCGGCCGATTGCTTCCAGGAGTCGCCGCCCTGCACCGCCCTCGGCTCCGAGGTGCGCGCCGCCCTCGACAGCGACGGCAACTTGCTCATGCCGTTCGTGTGGCGCGGCATCCTCACGACCGACCAGGGTCTCCCGGTGCCGCGCCTGGTGCGCTTCCGGGCCAAGTCGCCCCTGCCGTTCAAGGTGCCGAGCCAGACCTTCCTCTCCTCGCTCACCCCCGAGGGCGGCAAGCTTCCGCCGATCCTCGAGCCGCAGCTCGACCCTACCGTCGCCGATCCCGACGTCTTCACCGCCTTCGGCTCGATCGACGCGCCGGCCACGACGATTCGCGTCGCGCGCCGGCACGGCACCTGCGTCGGCGGCGACGACGCCGGCTCGCGCTGCGAGCGCAACGTCGACTGCGGCGGCGGCATCTGCAAGGACTCCTGCGTCGACGACCCCGCGACGCTCTGCCCGACCGGCACCGAGTGCACGACCGGCGCCTGCGGCGAGCTCTTCGATCTCGACGTCGCTGGCCGCGACCGGCGGTCCGCTGGTGCTCGCCCGCGCCGCGCCGCAGTTCTGCCAGCTGCCTCCGCACCAGGACTGCTCGGCGATGCCCGCGGTCTGCACCGGCGCCGGCAACGCCTGCGTCGCCTACGCGCTCGAGTCGCAGAGCCCGGTGCCGCTCGACGGGCTCACCGCGAGCGCGTCGATCCGCACCTTCGCGTTCCGCGAGTCGATCGACGGCGTCGACCGCAACGGCGACGGCGACGCGACCGACACGGTGGTGACGCTGCGCGACCGGTCGACCGGCACCATCGAAGCCCTCGGCGCCACGTCAGGCTGCGGCCTCGCGTCCGGCGCCGAAGGGCGCGACCGTGCAGCGCGTGAGCCGGCCCCCGTTCACCTTCCCGGCGCTGGCGGTCGAGGGCGACGTCCTGGCGTTCCTCGAGAGCGAGTTCGGCCAGAACGCCTGCGACGAGAACGGCGACGGCGACGTTCTCGACGGGATCCTCGGATCTTCCGGCTCGGTGCCGGCGAGACCGCGATCGCCCGCGACCGCGCGATCGACGGCGCGCCGAAGATCGACGGCGCGCCGATCGCGGTCTCCGGCGGCCGCGTGTTCGTGCGCACGTCGGAGCCCGAGAACGCGGCGCCCACCATCGAGCGCGCCAGCGTCGCCAGCGGCGGCGAGCGAGGCTGCCTTCGGCGGTTTCAACAGCGCGCTCTCGGCGAACGGGCGCTTCGTCGCCTTCAGCACTCCCTCGGACGACCTGCTCGGTCCGGGAGGGGACACCAACCTCGCCGACGACGTCTTCCGGCACGACCTCGTGACCGGAGAAACCATCAGGGTGAACGTGCCTACCGGTGGGGCCGGCGAGGCCGACGCCGGAACCTTCGAGGGTCTCGCGATCTCCGCAGACGGACGCTTCGTCGCCTTCACCAGCGCCGCCACGAACCTCCTCGGCCCGGGCGTCGACACCAACGGCGGCCTGGACGCGTTCGTCCACGACACCGTGACGCACGTCACCGAGCGCATCGACGTCGCGTTCGGCGGCGGCGAGTCGGCACCCGTCAGCGATTTCGCCGTCGACATCTCGGACGACGGCCGCTTCGTGGTCTTCATCAGCGCCGCGAGCGATCTGCTTCCTCCCGGCGAGGACACCAACGGCGTGAAGGACGTCTTCGTTCGCGATCGGCTGATGGGGACGACCGAGCGCGTCAGCGTCGGCACCGGCGGCGTCCAGGGCGACGACGCCTCCGGGGTCGGCTTCAAGATCGCGATCTCGGGCGACGGCAACGTCGTCCTCTTCGAGAGCGACGCCGACAACTTCTGGCCGGGCGTCAACTTCACCGCGACGTACCTCCACGATCGCACGACCGGCGTCACCGAGCCGCTGGTCTTCCATGACCCGGCGTATGGCGGCGACGTCGCACCCGGGGACTACCTGCCCGCCGGGTTGAGCTTCGACGGACGCTACGTCGCCTTCTTTGGCGACGACGTCACTCTCCCGCCCGGCAAGGACACCAACGGGGTCGCGGACATCTACGTGCGCGACCGTCAGACCGGCATCATCGAGCGCGTCTCGGTCGCGAGCGACGGCAGCCAGGCGAGCGGGGGCGGCAACCTGACGATCCCGCGCTCCAACCACGCCCTCTCCGCCGACGGACGCTACGTCGTCTTCGGCAGCGACATGACCAACCTCGTGCCGGGGCCCGTCACCGGGTTCAATCCGTATATCCACGATCGGGTCACCGGCACGACGCGCCGGCTGAACGTCGCCCTCGACGGCACTCCCGACCCGGGCTTTCTCGGCGACGTCTCGATCTCCGCCGACGGTCGGACGGTCGCGTTCGACACCGACGCGGCGAATCTCCTCGGGCCGGGCGGCGACACCAACGGATCCTCGGACGCCTACGTCGTCCGTCCGGATCCCGCCGATCCCCTCGGCGTCGACGCGCTGCTCTTCGCCGACGGCGCCCTCGACGACGACGTCCTCGAGGTCGTCGACGCGACGACCGGCGCGATCGCGACGCTCTGCCCCGCCGACGAGGTTTCGGTCGCGGACGGCAACGCCGCGTTCCTCCGCCCGGAGTCGGCGGCGGGAACGGCGAGCTGCCCGGGCGGCTCGCTGAACGGCGACGCCGACACCGACGACCGCGTCGTCCAGCTCTCGATCGCCGCCGGACCGGCGCAGAACCTCGGCCTCGCCGCGACCGCGGTGAAGCTCTCCTCCGACGCTCGTCGCCGCGCTCGCCGACGAGGCGGCGCAGGGCGACACCAATCTGAACGGCGACGCCGATACGACCGACACGGTGCTCGAGGTCCGCGCCCTCGGCGCCGGCTCGTGGACCAACGTCGGGCGCGCGGCGGACAGCCTCGCCGTCTCCGGCAACCGGGTCGCGTTCCTGATCCCGGAAGCGCAGCAGGGCGGCACGTCGCTGAACGGCGACGGCGACGCCACCGACCGCGTCCTCCACGTCTACGAGCACGGCGGCTTCGGACTCCGCAACGTCGGCCAGGCCGCCGAGGAGTTCGTCCTCGGCGAGCCGACGGGCACCGCGTGCGGCACGCGCCACCTCGTCGCCTTCCGCACCAGCGAGGCCGCCCAGGGCGCCGGGCCGCTGAACGGCGACGGCGATACCAGCGACGGCGTCCTTCAGGTCTACGACATCGCGACCAAGACGCTCACCAACGTCGGCCAGGCCGTCACGCCGTGCCGGCTCGAGATCTGCGATCCCGCCGCGCCGTACAAGGTCGAGGGCGCGTCGGTGAAGTTCCTCACGCTCGAGAGCGAGCAGAACGAGGACCTCGACGGCAACGGCGTGATCGGCGGCCTCGTCCTGCAGCGCTTCGAGGCGTGCAGCGGCGTCGTCACCGTGATCGGACCGGTGGATCCCGCGACCCGCAGCAATCCTCTCGACGTCGAGCAGTCGAGCCAGGTCTTCACCAGCCCCGGCGGCCGCTGCAGCGTCGATCCGCCGATCTCCTGCGATCCCGCCGCCGACGCCTGCGCCAACGGCACCTTCTGCAGCCCGGCGACCCTCGTCTGCACGGTCGTCAGCCCGGGCGCCTGCGCCGCCGACGGCAACTGCCCCAACGGCTCGATCTGCCAGAGCCAACCCGTGGTCGTGGCGATCGCGGAGGCCGACGGAGACGAAGACGGCGTCCCCGACGACGTTCGACAACTGCCCGACCACGCCGAATCCTCTCCAGGAGGACGTCGACCACGACGGCACCGGCGACGCCTGCGACCTCGCCTCTCACGGCTGCGCGCTCGCGCCGCTCGCCGGCTGCAAGGCGCCGGTCCAGGAGCTCAAGTCTCTCCTGGTCCTGAAGGACAAGTCGCCCGACAAGGGCGACCTCGTGCTCTGGAAGTGGAACAAGGGCGCCGCCACCGACGTCGCCGACTTCGGCGACCCCCTCACCTCCGCCAACGCACGCCTCTGCATCTACGACGGCCCGTCGCGCACGCTGGTCGCCGGCGCGATCGCGCCCGCCGGGGGACTCTGCGCCGGCAAGCCGTGCTGGAAGCCGACCGGCACCAAGGGCTTCGTCTACAAGGACAAGCTGCGGACGCCGAGCGGCATCCAGGTCCTGAAACTGAAGGCGGGCGACGCCGGGAAGGCCGTGGTCGGCGCCAAGGCCAAGGGCGAGCTGGCCGACGTCCCGCGCGCTGCCGCTCACCGGCCCGGTGCTGGTGCAGCTCTCGATCGAAGGCGCCGCCTGCTTCGAGGCGGAGTACCAGCCGGCCGACTTCGACAAGAACGAGGCCGGCCTGTTCAAGTCGAAAGGCGGCGCGCCGGTGCCGTGAGTCGGGACGCGCCGCCGGCGACGAGGACGCGACCGGCCAGATGATCGCCGGGCCGACGCCGCCAGCCGGCGCCGCGGCCTTCGGGAACCGACGGACGTCAGCTCGGGGTCTCGACGGCGGCGGCGACGCCAGCCTGAGAATCGAGCAGCTCCTTCATGCCGCCGAGAGAGGCCATCACGCCCGCCGCCTCGAACGGAAGGAACACGATCTTCTGCGCGTTGCCGGCGATCTGCGTCAGCGACTCGAGATAGCGTTGCGCGATGAGGTACTGCGCGGGACTCCCCATCGAGCCCATCGCCTCGGCGATCACCTGGATCGCCTGCGACTCGGCCTGCGCCACGCGGAGGCGCGCCTCGGCTTGACCTTCCGCGGCGAGGATCGCGGACTGCTTCGCCCCCTCGGCGCTGACGATCCTCGACTGCTTGTCGCCTTCGGCGCGCAGAATCGCCGCGGCCTTTTCGCCCTCGGCGGTCGTCACCACGGCACGGCGGGAGCGCTCCGCCGTCATCTGCTTCTCCATCGTGAGCCGGATTTCCTCGGGTGGATTGATGTTTCTGAGCTCGACGCGAACCACCTTGACGCCCCACTGCTGGGTGGCCGTGTCGAGCGCGCTTCGCAACTGCGTGTTGATCGTGTCACGTGAGGTCAGCGTGTGATCGAGGTCGAGCGCGCCGATGGCATTTCGCAACGCCGAAAGCGTGAGCTGCTCGATCCCACGCTGGAGGTTCTGGACCTCGTAGATCGCACGGACCGGATCGGCGATCACGTAGTAGATCACCGCATCCACTTCCATCGTGACGTTGTCGCGAGTGATGACCGGTTGCGGCTCGATCTGGGTGATCTGTTCGCGGATGTCGATCGTGTCCCGCACGCTGTCGATGAACGGAACGATGATATTGAGACCCGCCTCCGCTCGTTTGTGAAACTTCCCCAGTCGCTCGATGATCTTGACCTGCTTCTGCGGCACCATCTTGATGCTTTGGGCCAGGACCATCAAAGCAAAGAACGCCACGATGCTGACGACGTAAATCATGAAGGGATCCTCCTGAAATTGTCGGTGGTCGCGACTACGTTCCTGCCGCGTCCGTCGCAGCGACGACCGGCGACACCCGCAGCACGATCCCGTTCGCGCCGTCGACGCGCACCAGCGTGCCGACGGGAAGCGGCAGCGTGCTCGAGGCCGCCCAATCCTCTCCGGCAACGGTGACCCGACCTGCGCCGAGGACCGGATTGATCGGTTCCGTCACCTGTCCTTCGCGGCCCATCAATGCTTCGGTGCGGGACGGAACGCCTTGGGAGCCCAACTTCGAGACCAACCGCGGTCGCACGAGAAGAAGTCCGAGGAGAAGCGTGCTCGCGAACGCGAGGATCTGCACCGAGCCGTCCAGCCCGACACCCGCACCGACGGCGGCGACGACGGCGGCCACGCTGATGAACACGAAGCCGAAGAGCGGAGATACGATCTCGGTGACGGCCGCCACGCTGGCCAGGATCAGCCACACCACCGCAGCGCTCATCGCTTGGCGCCTCCCCTGACGATTTCTTCGACGAACGTTCCGATCATCGTCGGCCTGCGAAAGCGTGCCGACGGCTCGCGATCACGTCGCGCGTGCTGTTTACGCCGCCGATCCCTGCCCTCGCAAACGGCGTTCCCGACTGTATCGGCTCCGGGGAGCGACGTCAGCGGCCGAAATGCACGACGCTGCGGATCGCCCGGCCTTCGTGCATCGACGTGAACGCGCGATTGATCTCGGCGAGCGGCATCGTCGCGGTGATCATCTCGTCGAGCTCGATCGTGCCCCGCATGTACTCGTCGACGAGTCCCGGCAGGTGGCTCCGTCCTTTGGTGCCGCCGAACGCGGTGCCGCGCCAGCTCCGGCCGGTGACGAGGTAGAACGGCCGCGCGTGGATCTCCTCGCCGGCGCCGGCGACGCCGATGATGATCGACTGGCCCCAGCCCTTGTGCGTGCAGCGCAGCGCCTGCCCCATGACCTCGACGTTGCCGATGCACTCGAAGGAGTAGTCGACGCCGCCGCCCGTCAGCTCGACGATCGCCTCGACGACGTCGGCGACGGCGCGTGGGTCGAGCGTGTCGGTCGCCCCGAGCTGGCGCGCGAGCGCGAACTTCCCGTCGTTGACGTCGACGGCGATGATGCGCGCGGCGCCCGCGAGCACGGCGCCCTGGATCACCGAGAGCCCGATGCCGCCGAGACCGAAGACCGCGACCGTCGCGCCGGCCTCGACGCGCGCGGTGTTCAGCACCGCGCCGATGCCGGTGGTGACGCCGCAGCCGAGGAGGCAGACCTTGTCGAGCGGCGCGTCGGCGCGGATCTTCGCGAGCGCGATCTCCGGGACGACCGTGCACTCGGCGAACGTCGACGTCCCCATGTAATGATGCAGCAGCGCGCCGCGACGCGAGAGCCGGCTGGTACCGTCCGGCATCAGGCCGCGTCCCTGCGTCTCGCGCAGCCGCCCGCAGAGGTTCGTCTTCCCCGAGCGGCAGAACTCACAGGTGCCGCACTCGGGAATGTAGAGCGGGATCACGTGGTCGCCCGGCCGCAGCGACGTCACACCCGGCCCGACCTCCTCGACGACGCCCGCTCCTTCGTGCCCGAGGACGACCGGAAAGAGGCCCTCGGGATCGCGGCCGCTCATCGTGTACGCGTCGGTGTGGCAGACGCCGGTCGCGGCGAGCCGGACGAGGCACTCGCCGGCTTTGGGAGGATCGAGGTCGATGCGATCGATCTCGAGCGGAGCATTGGGCGCGCAGCAGATGGCGGCGTCGATCTTCATCCGAATCCTTTCGGCGACTCGCGGCGTCGCGGCGTTTCACACACACACGGCGCCGGGGCGCCGCGCGCGCGTCGACGACGGCGCATCACAGCGTCGTGATGTGGACGAGATTGCTGACCCCGCCGCGCGCGAACGGCCACCCCGCGGTCACGACGACGCGCGCGCCCGGCGGGACCAGACCGGTCGCGCGGACCGGCTCGCGAAAGCGCTCCAGCACCGCCGCGCTCTCGACGAGCGATGGCGTCACCAGCGCATCGATGCCCCACACGAGCGAGAGACGCCGACGCACCCCCTCGTCGCGCGTGAGCGCGATGATCGCCACGCGCGGCCTCCGGCTCGCGACCATGCGCGCCGTATGACCGGACTCCGTCGGCACGACGATCGCCGCGGCCGCGAGCCGCGCGGCGATCTCGCAGGCGGCGTCAGCGATGACGGCCGCGGTCTCGCGGTCGCCGTCGCCGTCGCCGCGGCGCGGCGCGAGCACCGCCTCCGCGGCGCCGGCTATCCGCCGCATCGCCCTTACGGTCTCGACGGGATAGGCGCCGATCGCCGTCTCCTCGCTGAGCATGACGGCGTCGGTGCCGTCGAGCACGGCGTTGGCGACGTCGGTCGCCTCGGCACGCGCCGGCAACGGGCTCGCCACCATCGAGCGCAGCATCTGGGTCGCGGTGATCACCGGCTTCGCCGCGCGGTTCGCGAGCGCGATCAGCCGCTTCTGCACGATCGGCACCCGCTCGAACGGCACCTCGACGCCGAGGTCGCCGCGCGCGACCATGATGCCGTCGGCGGCGGCGACGATCTCCTCGGCGTGGTCGACGGCCTCGGCCTTCTCGATCTTGGCGATCACCGGCAGGCCGCTCGCGCGCACCTCGTCGAGGTCCGACGCGCGGCGCACGAAGGACAGCGCGACCAGGTCGACGCCGTGCTCGACGCCGACGCGCAGGCTCGCGCGATCGTGATCGGTGAGCGACGGGATGTCGAGACGCGACGACGGCAGGTTGATCCCCTTCCCGGCCGGCACGGCGCCGCCGATCACGATCCGGCTTCGCGTCGCGTCGACGACCTCGAGCTGCATGAGACCGTCGGCGAGCAGGACCGGGTCGCCGGCGCGGACGGTCGGCGGCAGCGGCAACGGCACGACGTCGCCGCTCTTCCCCGCGACCGGCGCCGCGAGCCGGAGCTTCGGGCCGGCGAGGTCCTGAAGGATCGCCACCGGCCGCGCGCCGGCGATCCGCCGAATCGCGCGGATGGAGGCGGCGTGCTCGGCGAACGTGCCGTGGGAGAAGTTCAGGCGGACGACGTCGACGCCGGCGTCGAGGAGCGCGGCGAGCGCCGCGTCCGAAGAGGTCGCCGGTCCGAGCGTCGCGACGACGCGCGTCCGGATCACCGCGGCACCGTCACCGTCGCCATCGCCGCTCAGCGCGCGGCCGGCGCGGGGTTGCGCGGCCGGCGGTCGTCCATCGCCCGGCGGAGCCGCTTCCAGCGCTTGCCGCGGACGCGGCGCCAGAGCTTCGGAAAGCGCTCACGCACCTCCTCGGCGCGTTCGAGATACCACTGCGTGAACTGGCCGGTGACGAAGAGCGTCCGCGGCGGCAACCGCGGCGCGCCGGCGGCGCAGAGCGCGCGCAGCTGGCCGCCGACGACCTGGGCGTCCTGATTGAGGCCGAGCGCGTCCTGGAGCGCGACCAGCTCGGCAACGAGCGCGCGCGCCGGCTTGTCGTAGAGATCCGCGAAGGACTCGACGGCGTAGCGCAGGCGCTTACAGCTGATGCGAAGCTCGTGGTACTCCGCCGCGGGCGCGCCGGCGGCGATCGCCTCGCCGCGCTTGCGCATCTTGCGGTAACGGCGGCGCACGAGATCCGGCGCGACCGCCACCACCGGCTGGCGTGCCGCGGGCGGGCGTCGCACCGGCTCGCGGGCGAGCATGCGAGTGAGTGCCGCGACCAAGCGCTCGTAACGGCGGCCGTCGAGAACGCGCAGCAGATGCCGCTGCGCCCGGTCGCGAAGGCGCCGCAACACCGACGAGCAACGGCTCCAAGGCCGCGGCGTCGGCAGGATCGCGCGTCGCCGCCCAGGTCTCGAGCTCGGCGAGGTGCACGTCGAGGTCGCGCACCGCGCCGAGCGCGCGGCCGACGCGGCGGATCTCCTCGCACTGTCGCGCCAGGCGCGCCGGCAGCACCGCGGCGAAGAGCTTCATCGCGACCCGCAGGCGGCGTGATGCGACGCGCATGTCGTGCAGCGCCTCGATGTCCTCGCCGAGCCGGGTGCCGGGCTCGGCCGCGAGCAGCCGCACGACGTGCCCGCGCAGGACCGCATACGCCGCCGCGCCGACCGACATCGACGCATCGATCTTCGTCGGACCGAGGTCGGGCTCGGCCGGCGCCTCCAGGCCCGCAGCCGCGAGGCCGGCCTCGTACTTCGAACGCGTCGTCGCGCCGAGGTGCAAGGCGTCCTTCAGCGTATCGACGAAGGGCGTCAGCTGGGCGACCGCGCCCGCCGTGACCTCGACCTCGACGCGGGTGAGCGATTGCGGCTTGGTCACCCGTCCACCGCCGATCGTCGTCTCGTCGAGCGCCAGCTCCGCGACGCACGCACCGTCGAGGCGGACGGGAAAACGGCGGCGGCGGGTGCGGATCTCGAAGAGCGTCTGCAACGGCATGCGTCCGGCGACGGCGCGCACGCGGTCGCCGACCGGGCCGCGCCAGTCGGAGAGCGCGGCCGGCGCTCCGGAACCGATCGGCTCGCTGATCTCGCGACGGCGCGCGAGGCCGTTCGCCGCCGCGACCAGCGCCTTCAAGGTGGCTTCGCCGTGACCGTTGGCGCGGCGGACACGGAGCGCATACCCGGCGCGATGGAGACGCGCGTCCTCGGTGTCGAGGTAGACGTCGCGCAGCGCCGCCTCCTCGGGCGGGCCGACGTCGAGCCGCGGATCGACGTGCACGGTCTCGAGCCAGCGCGCGATCCGCGGGAGGTCCGGGGCGTCGAATTGCCATTCGACCTCTTCGTGGTCCGACGGCGCCGCGACGACGATGCGTCCCGTTCCGAGCTGCTCCCCTTCCATGGCGCCAGCTGGATGCATCGTTCCGTCCGCGAGAGGGCGGGATTGTAGGAGGCCCCGCGCACGCGAGCAACACGTGCCGGACCGGCCGAACGTCGCATCCGGCAGCGCCGCCGGCGACCGACGGCGGCAGCGCGCACGGGCCGCGGCGTTCCGGCGCTAGCGGGTCTCGTACGCCCCTGCGTCCGGGGCGATGCCGGCCGGGCGGGGGTGTCCGAGGATGTCGTGCGCGGGACCGATCACCGCGTCGGCCGCGTCGACGGCGGCGCTGCCGTCGCCGAGGACGCCGTATGCCGCCAGCCGGTCGAACGCCTCGCACGTCGACGTCGAGCCGTCGGCGAACCGTCCCGCGTCGGGATCCCAGCGCGGCAGCACCAAGCCGGCGCGGCTCGGCAGGCGGGGATCGCCGATCACGGCGTCGCTGTCGTCGGTCACGTTGATGAGGTCGTCGTGGCCGACGGGGATGTCGTTGCCGCCGTTCCAGTAGACGTTGTTGTCGATGACGAACGACGTCGTCTCGCCGAACGGGGTGTCGGTGAAATCGACCATGGTCCCGGTCGGGTCCGACCAGATGTTGTTGTAGAAGGCGATCTCCTCGTTCGGCGGCGCGCCTTCGGCGTTGATCCGGAACGCGAAGGCGAGCGAGGGAAAGTCGCCGACGACGGTGTTGTGGCGGAACACCACGCACTTCGCGCCCCGCACGCCGAACGGCGCCCGCATCACGTTCGGCGAGTCGCCGAGCATCAGGTTGTTCTCGACGACGACGTCGTGCGCCTCGAGGAACTCCTGGCCGTCCTCGCCCACCAGCACGAAGTGCGCGCCCGACTTGCCTTCCCAGTGCGCGAAGATGTTGCGCCGGATCGAGACCCGCGCGCTTCCCGTGTTCCGGTCGGCGGTGGCGTTGCTGTCCTTGACCACGATGTAGTTGGCGGTGTCGTTGGCGTTCGTCCGGCCGCTGCCGGCGAAGTCGTTGAAGAAGACGTTGTCGCGCACGACGACGTCGGTCGCGCTGTTGATGTCGATGTGCTCGTCGTCGCCGTGCTGGTTGTAGAAGACGTTGCCCTCGACGGTGATCTCGCCCGCGCCCCTGTTGATCTTGAGGATGTCGTTGCTCCAGCTGTCGTGCAGGACGTTGTTGCGGAGCGTGATGCGCCGGACGAAGTCGTTGCCGCTGGCGATCAGATCTTGAATCTGCACCACCAGCGGGGTCGCGCCCGGCCCGCTGTGCGCGACGTCGAAGCCTTCGAAGGTGATCCCTTGGCCGTGGAACGAGGTGACGACGGCGCCGCTGTAGCGGAGCCGCGCCTGATAGGGCACCTCGGAGCGCACCGTCACCCCCTGCGCGAAGGCGACGTCGAGCATCACGTGGCCGACGTACGTGCCGGGTCGCACCAGGATCGTGCTGCCGTCGGGCACGTGATTGATCGCGTACGTGATCGTCGCCCACGGCGCGCCGGCCGACCCGGCGCCGGTGCTGTCGCTGCCGTCGGTCGCGACGTAGAAGACGGGGCCGGTCGGAGCGGCGGGCGTGCAGCGATTCGGATTCGGGCCGTCGTCTTCGGGCAGGATCTCGCAGACCGGCGCCGACGGATTGATGACGGCGGGCATGCACAGCTCGTCCTCGCGGGTCGTCGTGAGACGGCCGGGGCCGCCGGGGTTGGCGTTCTCGAGCTCGTTGTTGGCGTAGATGCCGAGGACGCGGACGTAGTGCGACTGTCCCGACGCGCGCTTCACCTTGTAGCACATGAGGTGCCCGAACGGGTTCTTGATCGGCTCGCCGCTCGCGCTCACCGGCAGACACAGTCGGGTCGGCTTCCGCGCCTCGAGCACGGTCGGTTGATTGAACTCGTCGACGACCTGGACTTGCAGCCGCGACGGGAACGGCGTCGTCCGCCGCGTGACCCGCACGCGATAGCACTGGTAGTGGTCGACCGCGTGCGTCGCCGGGTCGGGCGGCGCGACCGGCGCCTGCGAGTCGGACGCGGTCGGGATCAGGATGCGGTCGGACTTGTTGGTATCGAGCGAGAGCTGCCCGAAGCCGTCGACCACGATGGTGCGGCGGTCGGCGTCGGTCGTCGAGCCGGGCGACTCACGAATCGCGTAGTTCTCGAGGTGCGTACGCGTGTCGACGATGCCGCCGCCGTTCACGTCGACCGGCGTGCAGAAGGCGCTGCGCTTGAGCACGTCCCAATTGCCTTGCTGGAAGGCGTTGCTGAGCGGCAGCGCGGCGACCGGCGAGAATCGCTGATCGCCGGAGAAGGTGCGCACCCGGTAGCAGAGGAAGGGATCGTTGGGCGGGCCGGGCTCGCCGGACGCGACGGCCGTGCGTCCCGCCGGCGTGACGAGCGCGGCGAGGACGAGGATCGACGCGAGGAGCGCAGGGCGTTGTCGGCGGCAGGTGCGCAAGAGTCTCGGTGTCTCGGCTGCAGGGGTGGCGCGAGGAGAGAGAATGGCGGGGTGAGACGGAGCATGTCAACAGTTATGTGGTCGCGTTCGCCGCAGCGTGCGAAAAATCACGCGGCGACATCGCGCTCGCGCTGGCACAGCGTATCGATTGCTTGCGGAGCCACGGTCGGAAACGGCGCGGAGGGTACGAGGAAAGTCTCGTGTGGACGGAGACGCCGCGGCGGGGGACCGCCGCGGCGTCGCCGTCCGTGGATCACCGAGGCAGGCCTCGGCTCAGTCTTCGGTGTGGGTTTCGACGGTCCGCTTCTCGACCACGGCAGGCGCGGGCACCGTCTCCACGGTCGTCCGCCGCTCGACGATGGCCGGCGCCGGCACGCTCTCGACGCGCGTCCGCTGCTCGACCACGTGCTCCTTCACGGCGGGCACGGTCTCGACCACGTGCCGCTCCTCGGTCTTGGTTCGCTTCTCGATCACGTCCGCGTCGTCGAGCGCGCCTGCGGCGCCACCCTCGACACGGTGCTCTTCGGTGTACGTGCTGTGGTGCTCGACGACGGTGTCGCCGGCGTACACGTCGCGCAGCCCGAGCACCACGAAGGATGCCAGGATGCCGATCGCGAACAGGGCGATCGCCACCGTCAGCCCACCGATCACTTTCGCGGAGATTCCCACCGCTCCGCGCATCGTTCTCTCGCTCGTGCTCTTCATCTGGTCTCCTAGTAGTCGAGGGTTTCCGTGGTGTGGCGCTCGGTCGTGCGACGCTCGACCACTGCGGGATTCGTCTCCACGGTCGTCGTACGCTCCACGGTGGTCGGCGCGGCTGGTACCGAGGTGACCGACTCCTTGCGAACGACGGTCTTCTCGCTCGAGCAGCCGGCGACGCCGATCGCGAGTGCGAGGCCGATACCGACAATGAACGTTTTCATGAGGTCCTCCCTTCGATGTCGGACAGTCGACTGGAGGCAGCAAGGAGTATACCGGGCGCGTTCGCGCGCTCGGTCCGCGTAGTTCCACGCTATCGAGATGCGGAAGCGCCGCGGTGTGTGTGAGACCGCCCAGTCGCGGTGTAACTTCTTCCCGCGGCCCCGCGCAAAACCGGGTGCGCCGCGCTAGGGGTTGCAGGCCGCCGGGTAGGCGGCGCCCCACGGCACCGCGAGCGCGTCGACGCAGTCGACCGCGTGGCGCGCGACGCAATCCACGCAATCGACGAGATCGTGCAGCGACCCGACCGGCGCACCGCAGCTGCCACCCGACGGCGGGTCGAGCGCGGGACAGCTCGCGACGAAGCCGATCGTCCCCGGCTCGAGATCGTCGGTCCCATCGCACGCACCGTCGTGGCCGCCGCACACCGCGCAGATGCGTGACACCGCTTTCTCCTCGGCGTGAAGGATCGCCGGCTGCGCGCGTCCGTCGCCCGGGAGCGCACACGGCCCGCCGGCTCTGCCGTCGTTGACGGCGTCCCAGCAATGCTGCAACGCCTTCGACGTCGACCGCACCAATCGCAACGACTCCTTGCCGAGGCGGATCTGGCAGCTGTTGAGCGTCGTCAACGGGGTCGACGGCTCGAGCGCGTCGTACACCAGGGCCGCGACGCGATCGGCGGCGGCGCCGCCGACGCACGCGAGACAGTCGCCGATGCCGCCGCAGTCGGCGATCGCGTTGGTGCAGCCGGCGCCGCCGAAATCGCCACAGGTCTCGACGTCCCAGCCGATCGCCGCCAGCGGCTCGTCGTCGGCGTCGCCGCAGACGTGATTCGCGCCGCCGCAGCTGCGTGCGATCCGCGTCTTCATCTTCGCGGCCGCCTTGTCGATCGTCGCGAGCGCCCTCGCGTCGGGGCACGGACCGGGGCGCGTGCCCTTGAGAACGAACTCGTGGCAGCCGCTCAACGCCTTCATCTTGGTCTGCACGAAGCGCGCGGACTCGAGCGCGATCCGCGCCTTGCACTTGCTCGCATCGGCCGCCGCGAGCCGCGGGACGCCGGCGAGCAGCACGAGCACGATCAGCGAGAGGCGTCGTGACGCCGGGACCGCGCGGCGTGATGGCTCGACCGCGCCGCCTGAAGCCGGCGCCGCACGGCGTGACGCCGGCGCGACTGGGCGCGCCCTGGTGCGTGGGCCGGCAATCGTCACGCGGGCAAGCGTGACCGCTCCGAACGCGAGTTTCAAGCGGAAAGTGCGCGCGCGGCCGCCGTCGACATGCGAACGTCGCCACCGCGGCGCCGCTCGGATGACAACGCCGGGGGTGACGCTATAGTCGATGAGCGATGCTCGCCGCCGTTCGGCGTCAACTCGATCGCACCGCCTATCGCGCGCAGCAGTGGTCGATCCTGATCCCGCTCGTCGTCCTGCGCCAGGCGATCGCCGCCCTCGGTCTCGCGGACGGACGTCCCGACGACGCGGCGGCCGCCGCGCTCCAGGAGCGCTACGAGGCCCTTCTCGCGCGCGACCTCGAGAACGTCGAGGCCGGCCTCTATCCGCGCACGCTGCTCTTCCAGATGCCGCTCGGCCGCTATGCGCGGGCGTTGCCCCGGCTGCTCGCCGACGCGCCGTCGGTGATCGCACGGATCGCCCGCAAGGCGTACCGCGACCTTCCCGCCGACGTCGACGTCGACCGCTACCCGCCGTACTTCCGCCGCAACTTCCACTGGCAAACCGACGGCTACCTGAGCCGGCGCTCGGCGGAGCTCTACGACCTCGGCGTCGAGCTGCTGTTCGCCGGCACCGCCGACGTGATGCGACGCCAGGTGATCCCGCCGATCTCCCGCTTCCTCGCCGCCGAAGACGCGCACGCGCCGCGCCTGCTCGACGTCGCGTGCGGCACCGGCCGCACGCTCTGCCAGATCGCCGCCGCGCATCCTGGTCTCCGTCTCTACGGCCTCGACTTGAGCCCGTACTACCTCCAGGCCGCGCGCAGCGTGCTGGCGGCGGTGCCCGACGTGTCGCTGGTCGCGGAGAACGCCGAGCGCATGCCGTTCCGCGACGACCACTTCGAGATCGTCACGAGCGTCTACCTCTTCCACGAGCTGCCGCGGCCGGCACGCCGGCGCGTCCTCGCCGAGGCGTACCGGGTGCTGCGCCCGGGCGGCCTCCTCGTCGTCGAGGACTCGGCGCAGCTCGCCGAGAGCGGCGACCTCGCCTACTTCCTCGGCCGCTTCGCCGCCGAGTTCCACGAGCCGTTCTACGAGGACTACGTCGGGGACGATCTCGCGGTCGCGCTCGCGGACCTCGGCTTCGACGTCGAGTCGGTCGAGCCGCACTTCGTCTCGAAGGTGTTCGTCGCGCGCAAGCCGTAGACGATTGCGAACGCTGCGGCGCGGAGCGGCGATGACACCGGTTCCGGCCCGCCGAAGCTTTACCAATCATCCCAGCCACTGCCGCCGAAGCGCATCCGCTTTACTCCGCCGGGGCGCCGCTGCTAACGGCTCGTCCCAGTTCCCCCGAGGAGCCCTGCGATGCGGAACAACATCGGTCTCTTGCTCACCAAACGGGCGGCGCTGAGCCCCCGGATGGAGGCGCTCGTCGAGGTCGAGGCGGGCCGACGCTTCACCTACCCCGAGCTCAACGAGCGCGCGAACCGCACCGCGAACGCGCTCACCGCGCTCGGCGTCCGCAAGGGCGACCGGGTCGCGCTCTTGCTGATGAACTGCGCCGAGTTCGTCGAGAGCTTCTTCGCGCTCGCGAAGCTCGGCGCGATCACCGTCCCGCTCAACTGGCGTCTCGTTCCCGACGAGCTCGCGTTCATCCTCGCGGACAGCGGCGCGACGACGCTGATCTACGGCGCCGAGCTCCGCGACACCGTCGCGACGCTCGAGGAGCGCAGCCGGAAAGAGGCGGCAAGCGAACGCCGGACCGCCGGGGACGCGCCGGTGCGCGCGGCCGGCGCGAAGACCACGGCCGCGGGCGCGGACGCGGCAGGCGCGCGGATCGCCGTCCGCACGTGGATCCAGGTCGGCGGCGAGACGCGCGACGCCTTCGCACGCGACTACGCGGAGCTGCAGGGCACCGGCGCATCGACCGAGCCGGAGATCGCCGCCGCGGACGAGGACGCGCTCTACATCATGTACACCTCGGGAACGACGGGGCTCCCCAAGGGCGCCGTGCACACGCACCGCTCCGTTCTCTGGGCGTGCTTCACGATCGGCGTGACCGCGGACGTCCGCTACGGCGACCGCTACGGCATCGTCCTGCCGCTCTTCCACGTCGGCGCCCTGACGCCGCTCCTCGGCGACGTCCATCGCGGCATGACGACGGTCCTGATGCGCGCCTTCGATCCGGCGCGCACGTTCCAGACCATCGAGGGCGAGCGCCTGACGGTCATGCTCGCGGTGCCCGCGATGCTGACCTTCATGCTCCGGTTCCCCGACCGCGACCGCTACGATCGCTCGAGCCTGCGCTGGGTCATGAGCGGCGCCGCGCCGGTGCCGGTGACGTTGATCGAGGCGTACGCCAAGCTCGGCATCGAGGTGCACCAGGTCTACGGCCTCACCGAGAGCTGCGGGCCCGCGTGCCTGGTGAGCCCCGACGACGCGATCGCCAAGGCGGGATCGACCGGGAAGGCGTTCTTCCACACCGACGTCCGCGTCGTCGACGATCGCGGCCGCGACGTCGCGCCGGGCGCGCTCGGCGAGGTCATCATCCGCGGGCAGCACCTGATGAAGGGCTACTGGAACCGGCCCGAGGCGACCGCGGAGACGATCCGCGACGGCTGGCTCTACACCGGCGACCTCGCGACGATCGACGACGAGGGCTTCGTCTTCATCGCCGACCGCAAGAAGGACATGATCATCTCGGGCGGCGAGAACGTCTATCCCGCCGAGATCGAGAACGTGATCCTGTCGCACCCCAAGGTGAAGGAGGTCGCGGTCATCGGCCAGGCGAGCGCCAAGTGGGGCGAGTCGCCGCTCGCGATCGTCGTCAAGGCCGACGACGCCTTGGACGCGGCCGACGTTCTCGAGCACTGCGACGGCAAGCTCGCGCGCTACAAGCTGCCGAAGGACGTCCGCTTCGTCGACGAGATCCCCCGCAACCCCGCCGGGAAGATCTTGAAACGCGTGCTGCGGGAGCGCTTCCCCGAGCCCGCCCGCGACTGAGAGGAGACCGTCATGCCGAGCAGCGACAGCTACCGTCTCGAGAGCACCGATCCCGCGCGGGTCGGCATCGACGCCGCGCGGCTCGCACGCGCCGGCGCCGCGATCACCGGCGACGTCGACGCCGGGCGCTACGACGGCGCGGCGCTCCTGGTCGCGCGCCACGGCAAGATCGTGCTGCACGAGGCGTACGGCTTCGCCGACCGCGCCGCCGGGCGGCGGGCGCGTACCGACGACGTCTACTGCGTCTTCTCGGTGACGAAGACGCTGACGTCCGGCACGGTGCTCCAGCTCGTCGATCGCGGCGAGCTCGCGCTGACGACCGCCGTCGCCGACGTGATCCCGGAGTTCGGGATCAAGGGAAAGCAGCGCATCACGGTGGCGCAGCTGCTGACGCACACCGGCGGCATGTCGGCGGGAATGCCGCCCGGCCTGCCGATGGAGCTCGCCGGCAATCTCGAGGCGACCGTCGCGGCGATCTGCAATCAGCCGCTCGAAGGCTTGCCCGGGACGGTCGTGAACTACAGCGCCGTCACCGCGCACGCGATTCTCGCGGAGGTCGTGCGGCGCCGCGACGGCGGCCGCCGCCGCTTCCGCGACGTCCTGCGCGCCGAGCTCCTCGAGCCGCTCGGCATGCAGGACACGGCGCTCGGCATGCGCCCCGACCTGGCGCCGCGCCGGGTGCCGGTCGTCGTCCGCGATCGCAGCCCGGGGCTCTTCGACGCCGAGCTGCTGGAGGCGTTCAACGACCTCGTCGACGCCGAGGCGGAGATCCCCGCCGGCGGCGCCTACTCGACGGTCGCCGATCTCTTCCGCTGGGCCGAGGCGCTCCGCTGCGGCGGCAAGCTCGGCGCGGCGCGCGTCCTCTCCCCCGCGATCCTCACGCTCGCGACCACGAACCACACCGGGCTTCGCCCGAACAATCTCTGGAACTACGCGCGCGAGCTCCGCGGCTGGCCGGACTTCCCCGCGTACATCGGCCTGAGCTTCTTCCTCCGCGGCAGCGGCATCTTCCCGACGCACTTCGGCGAGACCGCGTCGCCCGGCACGTTCGGCGGCATCGGCGCCGGCTCGGCGCTGTTCTGGGTCGATCCCGCGCGCGACCTGACGTTCGTCTGCCTGACCGCCGGCCTCATCGAGGAGTCGCGGAGCTTCGAGCGCTTCCAGCGGCTCTCGGATCTCGTCCTCGCGTCCGTCGTCGACTGAATCACTCGGCTAGTTCTCCTTCCGCTTCGCGACGGACGGCCGGCGCGAGGACCGGCCGCGGGTCGGCGTGGGCGCCGGCCAGACGGAGTGATCGCGACGGTGAGATTCCCGGCGGTCGGCAACCTTGACCCATCGATTGCCCCGTGGCAGTGCGCCGCAAACCGCGGCACATGAAGGAGGCAGCCATGGACGGCTTCATCGGCAATCCCGCGTTCGGATCCTACGCCCTCTGCTCGGCGATCCTCGGTCTCAAGATGCTGTTCTCAGCCATCTACACCGGCACGCAGCGCCAGAAGCATGCTGGATTCATCAACTCCGAGGACGCCCGCGTCTTCGGCCCGACGGGTGCGGCCGCCGCCGCTCAGGAGACGTCCGCGGTCGCGCACGCGCTCCGCATCCAGCGAAACGACCTCGAGAGCATTCCGCTCTTCTTCACGATCGCGCTGATCTACGTCCTTCTCGGCGCGACCCCCTTCGGCGCCCGCGTCTACTGCTGGACCTTCACCATCGCGCGCGTCGTCCACACCTACTGCTACACCAACCACCTCCAACCCTGGCGTGCGATCAGCTTCATCGTCGGCGCCCTCGCGATCGTCGGCATGATCGTCCAGATCATCTGGATCACGCTCTGATCATTCGATCAGGTGACGCCATCGCACGCGAGAGCGGCGCATGCGCCGGCTCCGCCGCGAAGCGCTCGTGTCCGCGAGCGATCTCGACCGGGTCGAGGCGGAAGCACGAAGCGCCGAGGCCGCTCTCGACCTCGCGCGCGTCATCCTCGACTACGCGACGATCAAGGCGCTCTTCACCGGCACCATGGTCAGGAAGTTCAAGGAGGTCGGCGAGGGCGTGTTGCTGAGTGGGATCCCGGAGCCGCTCTTTCGCATCGCCGACCTCTCGCGTTCGAAGGTGCGCGCCGAGGTGCCGGAGACGGACATCGCCGGCGTACGCACCGGCGAGGCCGCCGACGTGACGCCCGAGGCCTACCCGGGCGAGCGCTTCGCAGCCACCGTCACCCGCGTCGGTCTCGCCGTCGGCCGGAAGCACCTCCGGTCCGACGACCCGCGCGAGCGGCGCGACGAGAAGGTGGTCGAGGTCGAGCTGGCGCTCGCGGGCGATCCACGGCTGAAGAGCGGCATGACCGTCGACGTCACGTTCCGCGACGAGCAGGGCCGGACGTCGCTCTCAGCGACGAGCGCGGCGGAGCCGACGAGCCCCGCGGCCGGTGATGCCGAGACCTGCGAGCCTCGAGCGCGGCCTGTGAGGGAGGCTCGGCCCTCGGGTCCGCCGCCTGGGTGAGGTCGGAGCACGTCACTCGCGGCGGATCGGCAGCTGCTCGCGCATCAGCGCGATCGCCTCGTCGAGTTCCGCAAGCGACGCTCCCAACGCCCAGGGGTGGAGCGCCTCGTGGTGCGCCGCCTGCTCGGCGCGCGCGTGCGCCGCGCGGATGTTGGCGATCTCCTTGGCGGCCACCGATCCGTCCTCGCCGCCGCGATTTGCTTCGGCCCGGCACGCGGCATAGCCGGTAGCCCATGGCTGCGCTCGTCGGACCGCTGATCGTGCTCGCGGGGTTCGGCCTCTACATGGCGTCGAACACGCTGCTCGGGCGCTTTCGGCGGGTGCCGTGGGAGTTTCTCGCCGTGTCCGCGTTCGGCGTCGTGCTCGCCGCCGCCTTCGCGCTCCGCGACGGCGGTGCGGCGGCCGTCGTCGCGACGGCCGTGAGCGCGCTGCTCTTCGGGCTCCTCGTCTGGTTCTACCTGCGCTTCAGCATGTACGGGCCGCGCGAGGACCGGCCGCGCGTCGGCGACCGCTTCCCCGATTTCCGGCTGCCGACCTCCGACGGCGGCGTCTTCGACCTCGCCGAGCGCCGCGGGCAACGCCACCTGCTGATCTTCTACCGCGGCAGCTGGTGACCCTTCTGCACGACGGAGCTCGGCGAGCTCCGCAAGCGCTATCGCGAGATCCTCGATCGCGGCGTCGAGGTGGTGGCAGTGAGCGTCGATCCGCCCGAGATCTCGGAGAGGCTGCGGCGCAAGCTCGACCTGCCGATCCCCATCCTCTCCGACGTCGACGGCTCGCTCATGGGCCCGCTCGACATCCGCGACGACGGCGGCATGCCGCCCGCGCTGATCGCCGGCGAGGTGGCGAGGATCAACCCGAGCAAAGACCTCTTCCTCGCCACCAACTTCTTGCTCGACGACGACGGCGTGATCCGCTGGATCTACCGTCCCGACACCTTCCGGATGCGCGCCTCGATCGACGAGCTGCTCGTTGCGATCGATGCGACCACGCGCGGGCGCGGTGTCGCATCCGGGTGAACACACGGCATCGCCCCGGCCGCGCATCGAACTCGCGACAGCCAGCGTCGCCGCGCGCGACGTGCACGATCGACGCCTACCCGCCCGCTCACGGCCAAGACGCCGGCGCTCCCGCGACGAAGATCACCGGGCATCGGTCTTTTAACCCGGCTGACGCTTCGCGGATGACTGGGGCACGAGGCCAACGCGTCTCCGGCAGCGAGACGCGTCGCTCGAAGCGACTATCTATCTATTGACACAGACTCCTCGAATGTATGGCCGATCATATACCAGACGAAACGTGTCTCATCGTGATACGATTCATATATGTAACGCGTTTTTTCCTTGACGGCCTGACTGCGTGAGTGCCATAGGGCACGCGCCCCCTGAGCGACGGCCCGCCGCTTTTGGACCTTCGCTTCTCTGTGGCTGATGGATACGCACGGAGGTCTGTAGCCGTCTGTAGTTGAGCGGCACGCCCCACGCTCTTTTGGCCCGCACGCGGCACACGCGTGCCGTAACCCACCAGGGAGAAGTTTATGCCGAAGCCCCGTCGGGCTGAGATGCACAAGTGTATCCTCGCGCTCGCCCTCGCGTCGGTCGCCGTGCCGCGCGTTGCAACCGCAGCCGTCGTCTGTCCCGATCGCGCGACATTCACCACGAAAGCGGGATCGGCCATCCTCGATCTCGGCTGGACGGGTGCCACGCACAAGCTCGCCTTTTCCGGCTGGAGCATCGGGCTGGCACTCAGCTCCTGCGCGAAGACGGGCGGCCAATGCGGCGCCTGCAGCGCGTCGTCGCTCCCGAACGCGCGGCGAAAGAGCCGGCGGTGCGCTGACCAGACGTGGCTCGCATGCCTTACGGATGCGGATTGCACTGCCTCCGGCGCTGCCGGTCCCTGTCGCGACTTTGCGAGCGCGCCGATGCCGATCTCGCGCGCGGGCGTCGGCGTCTGCGTGATGAACGAGCTCGCAGGCGCCACTACCGGTACGGTGACTGTCGCGCAAGGCGCCGCAGCTCTTCGCGTCCCCCTCTCGGCGACGCTCTACGGCGGGACGCCGGATAGTCCCTGTCCGCGATGTATGCCGTCGGACAATGCGGATGCGAGCGCGACCACCGGCACCTGCGACACCGGACCGCGCGCGGGCCAGCGCTGCGAAATTCACGCGGCCTCCGCGATCCGCTCGTTTGGCGCCACCTCGCTCGACTGTCCTCCCGCTCCCGGCGATCGGATTGGCGCGCTCGCACGCGCTTCCCAGCCGCTCCTGCTCGCGACCGCGAGCGCAGCGGTCGCGCTCGAGGCGGGAAGTCCCTCTTGCCGCGCATCTGCCTTCCTCGACCGCAAGTGCACCTGCGACGTCTGCGCGAACGATCCCGCGCGGCCGTGCCTGACAAGCCGCGATTGCAATGGGAGCACATGCGGAAGCGGCGAAGGGGCCGCAAGCGCCCCGAACAACTGTACGGACGGCGTCTGCACCGCGATCTCGGGGGATCAAGGCGTCTGTCTCAAGGGCCCCTTCGATGCGATCTGCAGCCCGACGGACACCTTCCGCGGCTGCCGTGACGATCGCGATTGCCCGTTTGAAGGCGACCACTGCCGGACACAGAAGCGGAGCTGCTTTGCCACTACCGGACAGGCCGGCGAGCCGATTCGCGCGATTGGCGCCGCGGATCCGGCAGCGAGCGGGAGTAGCGAGCCCGTGCTCGCGGCGCTCTTCTGCGTTCCGCCGACGACCAATCCGCTCGTCAACTCCGTCGTCGGGCTCCCTGGTCTCGGCCGGCTCACGCTGACCGGCGGCCTCCACTTCCACTTCAGCGGGAGCGTGCAGTGAGCGGCCCGAGCGCAGCGCGTGAGATAGCGGCGATGTGCGCCGAGAGCGGTGATCGGGAGCCGTTGATGACGAGACGTGCGTACGCCACGGCGGCCGCGATTGCGCTGCTGGTACTCGGCGTTCTCGCTTCCGCTGCCGCGAGCGCGGCAGTCTGCGGCAATGGAATCGTCGAGACGGGAGAACGCTGCGATCCGCCCGAAAGCGCGACCTGTCCAAACGCGGGGAATGGCCTCGAACTCTGTGGGTCGGACTGTACATGCCCGTGTCCTGCGGAGTACGAGTTTCTCGCGACGTCTGCCGCGACCTTCCTGGACATAGGAACGGCCGGCATGCTCCACAACGTGCAGGTGCCCTCGGCAGCCAAGCTCACGCTGGCGGTCTCGAGTTGCGCGAATGCCTCGAAGCCCTGCGGCGTCTGCAACGTCAGCGGGCCGATCGAGAACCGAAACCCCAATGCCGGTGACGTCAGCAACCGGCGGTGCACGAACAACACCGCGATCCACTGTGAGACCGATGCCGCCTGTTTCCAGCAATGCGCCGGGGGCATCTACGACGGCATCGCGTGCGCGGGCGACAGCGACTGTCCGGGCTCGACTGCAACCACTCCGCCGATCTCGGCGGGCACCTGCGCGGCTGCGGGCACCTGCGCCTACTACTTCGGCGGTCCCATGCCCGCCGCGAACGGGAGCGGCACGGACGTCTGTCTCGTGAATCGGATCGCGGGCTCCGTGACGGGGACCGTCAACGTTGAGACCGCAGCGGCGAGCCTCGCGCTCCCGATTGCCCAGGGCGTGTTTGGCGGGAGCGGCTCGGGCGGCTTCCAGTGCCCCCCGTGTGACGAGCCCGACACGGGCATGAACGTCAATGACGGGCTCAAGAACGGGCTCTGTGCGTACGGCCAGCGCGCCGGTCTCGCGTGCGACGCGAACTCGGTCTTCCCCTTCCCGCAGGCGGGTCTTCCGTTCGGTAGCCTCGATTGCCCGCCGACCGCGAGCTCGCGGTTGGATACGTTTTCTCTCAGCATCACGGCGAAGACCGAGACCGTCACGAAGACGCTCGCGACCTCGAACCCGTACTGCCGGACGTTCGGCTACACGGGTCTCCGCTGCTTCTGCGACGTCTGTGACGATCTCGCGGCGACACCATGCCTCACGGATGCTGACTGCGTTGCGATCGGGGCTGCACATTGCGGCGGGCTCCGCTGTCTCGTCGGGAGTCCGAACGTCGGGGCCTCGTGCACGATTGAGGGCGATGACGAGGCCGAGTGCGGTACGGGCGGTATCTGCGGTGTCCCCGGCCAACCCACCCGCGACAACGCCTGCTCGAACGGGGTGTGCGCCAATACGGCAGGCGGAAAATGCGCCACGGGTCCGAGCGACCAGCACTGCGCGATTGACACCTGGCGGCTGTGCCTCACCACTGCCGACTGCCCGGCGCCGAGCGATTTCTGTACCCTCTCGCAGCGTGCCTGCTACCTCGACAACGGCGGGGTTGGCAACGCGGTGAGCGCGGTCGGCAGCGCGACCGCACCGAGTGCCGACACGGCTTCGGTGACGCTCGCCGGTCTCTACTGTACCGGATACGCGAGCACCCCGCTCCTCGGTCTGGCAGGATTGCCGGGCCTGGCGCGGCTCGAGCTCCCGGGCACGCTCAAGGGTCTCTCGGTCCGCCCGACGGTGACGCCGACACCGACGGTCACCGCAACGCCGACCGTGACGCGCACCCCGACGCCGACCCCAACGGCGACCCTGACGCCAACGCCGACGGTCACGGTAACGCCGACGGCGACACCGCCGCCGGATCCGGCGCTCATAGCGCCGCCGATTGATCAAACCGTCGCGACGACGATCGACACCGCGACCGCGTTCCTGTACGCCGGGCCCGATCCGATCCAATCGGGTGTCCCTCCGGGGACGATCGAGCGCCGGCGGGCCGCGCTGCTACGGGGGCGTGTTGTCGACCGTGCGGGCGCACCAATTCCGGTCATTGAAGTAGCCGTTCTACGGCATCCCGAGTTCGGGAAGACGCTGACACGTACTGACGGGTGGTTCGATCTTGCTGTGAATGGCGGCGCGCCCTTGACTGTGACATATACGCACTCGGACTATCTGCCGGTTCAGCGTCAAGTCGATGTCGCATGGCAGGACACGGTGAGTTTGCCCGACGTCGCGATGATTCCGATCGATAGTCAGTCGAACCCCATCCAGTTGCCGGGCACAACGGCATTCCAAGTCGCTCGTGGCACTCAGACTGTTGACACCACCGATGGTACAAGTCCAAGAACGGCGACGGTGTTCGTGCCACAAGGCACCACGGCGACGATGGTATTTGGCGATGGGAGCATGCAACCCCTCACCAGCTTTGATCTACGCGCGACAGAGTACACGGTGGGTGCGAGGGGGATGGCGGCAATGCCAGGCGATCTGCCCCCGAACATCGCATACACGTATGCCGTCGATTTAAGTGCGATCGAGGCGAACAACCAGGGCGCTGTCCGTGTGGACTTTTCGCCGGCTCTGCTGTTCTATGTCGAGAACTTCTTGAACTTCAGCGTCGGTGAAAGCGTGCCGCTCGGATTCTATGACCGAGGCCTCGGCGCGTGGGTCGCCGCGGATAGTGGCAAGGTTATCGCGTACGTGAGTGCGACAACCCCGGGCGTGGCCGACATCGATACTGACGGCGATGGCATCGCTGACAACACGGGGTTCAGTGAGCCAGAGCGCGAGCAAATCGCGTCGCTCTATAGCGTCGGTACGACGCTCTGGCGTCTCATGATCCCGCATTTCAGCGCATGGGATACGAACTGGGGGTTCGGCCCGCCCCCAGACGCGGAAGGTCCGGACCCATCGCCGCTTCATGGCGGCGATGATCCGCCGCGAGACAGTCCTGGACCATGCGGTCCCGGACCAGGGCCCGGCCCCGGTCCCGGACCGGGCCCAGGCCCGCCACCCCCGGACATGAACCAGAACTTTGGCTCGATCATCAAGTGTCAAAATCAAGTGCTGGCGGAACGCGTCCCCGTTTTGGGAACACCGTACGAGCTTCGCTACGAGAGCGATCGGGTGCCGGGCCGCCTCAGCGCGCGGACGTTGACAATCCCTTTGCGTGGTGCACAGGTACCGGCATCATTGCAGCGCATTGACCTCGATATCACGGTTGCCGGCGAGCATTTCAGTGCATCTGCCCCGCCGACGCAGATGACGTATACGTTCCAGTGGGACGGCCAGGATACCTACGGGCGGACGCTGCAAGGGCCGGTGACGGCGACCGTGCGAATCGGGTATGTGTATGCGGGATTCTATCAGCGAGTCGCGCGATTCGGTTACAATGGCAACGGCGCGATCAGCGGTAACTTTCGGCAACAGGAAGTCACCCTGTGGGCGGAGGAACAGGGCGTCGTTGGAACGTGGGATGCCCGTGGCGTTGGTCTTGGTGGGTGGAGTCTCACGCCTCACCATGTATTCGCCCCATCGGAATCGGTCCTCTACTTCGGCTCTGGGGGGCGGCGGCGTGCGAATGAGACCAGCGGTCCGGTGATCACGTTGACGGCGGGTACCGGCGTCCACACCTTCAACGGCGACAACATTCCAGCAGCGTCGGCGGCTCTGTGGATACCGGATGACGTTGCCGTTGGGGCCGACGGGGCCGTGTACATCGCGGACGAAGCGCAAGAGCGGATTCGTCGGATAAGTCCTGATGGGATCATAACCACCGTCGCGGGCGATGGCACGCAATGTAGTGACTCGACCACACCCTGTGGCGACGGCGGTCCGGCAACGGCCGCGCAACTCAACATCCCAATGAGTGTCGTCGTCGCAGCGGATGGAAGTCTGCTCATTGCGGACGCACAGAATCGACGCATTCGGCGCGTGGATGCTGAAACCCAAACGATTTCGACGATTGCCGGTACCGGTGTGGCTTGCCCGCCGGATTCGGTTGCGGGAACGTGCGGTGATGACGGTCCGGCACTCCAGGCGACGTTCGGGGACGTTGTGGATTTGGCGCTCGGCCCCGATGGGAGCATTTACGTGGCCGATCTTTGGCTCCATCGCATCCGGCGGATTACCACCGACGGCATGGTTACGAACGTCGCGGGTACGGGAAATGCCGGCTTCACGACAGATCCAGGCCCGGCCGCGACCGCGCGGTTCAATCGTCCGTGGGGCATCGCGGTGAGTCGAGACGGCGTCCTGTATATCGGTGACCGGGTGAACAATCGTATCCGGGCTGTCGAACGCGATGGGATCGTCCGAACGATCGCGGGCAACGGCACGGATGGCATCACGGGGAACGGTGTCCCGGCTGCGACCGCCGAGGTTGCGGAACCGCGTGGGCTTACGGTGGGAGGTGATGGGTCGCTCTACTTCTCCGATAGCATCGGGACCGCGCCTGGCACCAATCCAATAGTGCGGCGGATCGGGACAGATCGCTTCATCACAACCGTGGCCGGCACTGGCGACGTGGGCGCCGGCGGGGATCGCGGCCCAGCGGTAGCTGCTTTTCTCAGCGCTCCAAAAGGTCTTGCCTTGGCTCCTGACGGAAGCCTGTATGTCGTCGTCGATGCCCGCGTGCGCAGGGTGTCAGCAGCGTTCCCATCGGTCGGCGACAACGACATCATTATGCCGTCGGAGGACGGCAGTGAGATGTATCGCTTCGACAAATTCGGGCGGCACGTGTCCACACGGGACGGTCTGACCGGAGTTGTGCGTGAGAGTTTCGGGTACGACGGCGCCGGCCGGCTCGCAAGGGTCACGGATCGTGACGGCAACGTCACGACTATTCAGAGGGATGGAGCCGGCAACGCGCTTGCGATTGTGGCACCTGGTGGACAAACTACAACCTTCGGCCTTGATACTCATGGATACGGGTATGTGTCGACGATTACGAATGACGCAGGGGAATCTAACGTGGCCGCCTTTCTAGCGTCAGGATTGATGCGTACGTGGCAAACGCCTCGTGGTTACAGTTCTACGTTTGGATATGACGCGCTTGGGCGACTCGCAAGTGATGAGGATCCGAACCACGATACGCGAACATTGGTGAGGACCGTCGACGACAATCTCGGGTACGCCGTCGATGTCGTGTCGCCATTGAATCGGACATCGACGTACCAAGTTCAACACTTGAGCTCTGGTGTCACGCACTTGGTCAACACCGATCCGTCTGGCTTGACAAAGACGACGGATGCAAATCAGGACGGCAGCCGAGTTGCGACGTATCCGGACGGGACGATAGATTCGTATTCATCCCTTCCCGAAAGGCGGTTTGGGATGATGGCGCCGCTGTTTTCCGTTACCCGCACCACGCCTCTCGGTCGGGCATTGACACGCACGGTCACGCGGACTGAGACTCTCGACGAGAATGATGCGCTCGTCTTGAGCAGCGCGCATCAGGTGACGACTATCAATGGGCGCCCATTCGCGCGTGATTATGAAGAGTCGCCGACGCCCACACTGACGTATACCAGCGCGGAGGGTCGCCAATGGATAATAACTCTCGATGCTCACGGCCACGTCAGTTCGGATGCTCGCGAAGGGCTGGAGGCAACGACGCTTACGTACGGCGCTGCATTCCCCGGATCAGTCGACACCGTGACGCAGGGAGGCGGTAGTACCGCGCGCGTGTATACACAACATTACGATCTACATCACCGATTGGACAAAGTCACGGATCCTTTGGGGAAAGATGTCGCGTTTCAATACGATGATGCAGACCGCATTACGGTGGTGACGCTGTCCGGTGGCCGGATCGTCGGGTTGACATACGATACGAATGGTAATGTCACCAGCATCACGCCACCCGGTCAGGCAACGCATACGTTCGGCTACACTCCAGTTGATGTGATGAGCACGTACACACCGCCTCCAGTTCCAGGGACGGGTGCGACGACATACACGTACAATGCAGATCGTCAGCTAGAGCTTGTTACGCGTCCAGATGGGCAGACTATCGACTACGCTTACGGCACGACGAGCGGGCGGCTAGCGACGCTCACCGTGCCCGCTGGTGTCTATACCTACACCTACGATTCGGCCAACGCGACGTCTCCCGCAACCCCGGGCGCCCTCAACGGCATCACAACGTCGGTACCGCTCACGAGCGCCCTTGCATTCGCGTACGATGGCACGCTGCCGATCTTGACGGCGTGGGCTGGGGCCGTCTCGGGAAGTGTGAACCGTACCTACGACAATGACTTTCGTGTCTCAGCAACGAGCGTGAATGGTGCGAACACAGTGAATGTCGCGTACGACGACGATGGTCTCCTCACGCAAGCAGGTGCGGTCACGATTGAGCGCAATGGCCCGCAGGGTCTTGCGAGCAAGGTCACCATCGGCGAAGTGGAGGAGACGCGTACGTACAACACCTTCGGCGAACTTGCGACAACAGAGACGACCTGGAACGGCGACCCACTACTGAGTATCACGTACCCGACTCGTGACGCACTCGGACGTGTGATAATGCAAACGTTGTCCGTGAATGGTGCGCCGGCGACGGTTCTCACATACACCTACGATGATGCGGCACGGCTGCAGGATGTTACTCGCGACGGTGTGCCCGTGGCGCCTTCACCCGCATACACCTATGACGAAAACGGCAATCGTCGTACAGCCCCGGGGGTTAGTGACGCGACGGTCAGCTATGATGCGCAGGATCGCTTGCGCGCCTTCGGGGATGCGACATACGACTATACTCCGAACGGTGAACTGGTGAGGAAAGCCATCGGCAGCGCAGTGACCGCCTATGCGTACGACGTCTTCGGGAACTTGAGATCTGTAACGCTTCCGAACGGCACAGTCATCGAGTACGTTGTCGACGCGATGAACCGTCGGGTTGGAAAACGAGTCGATGGGGTGCTCGCGCAGGCATGGCTCTACGACGGACAGCTGCGCCCAATCGCGGAGCTAGATGGCAGCGGGACGGTGACGTCACGCTTCGTGTATGGTAGCTTAGGTAACGTACCGGACTACTTCATCAAAGGTGGGTCGACGTATCGAGTGCTTGCTGATCACTTGGGAAGTCCGCGCCTTGTCGTCGACGTGGTCACAGGGTCGATCGCCCAACAAATCGATTATGATGAGTTCGGTCGTGTCACGGGCGATTCGAATCCGGGCTTCCAACCATTCGGGTTCGCCGGTGGGCTGTACGATCCTGATACAGGGCTTACACGCTTCGGCGAGCGCGATTACGACGCGCGCGTCGGGCGGTGGACTAGCAAAGATCCAATCCGTTTCGATGGCGGCAGCACGAACCTGTACGCGTACGTACTGAATGACCCTGTGAATGCGATCGATCTAACCGGATTGTTTACTTCGCCTGACGAGTATCACACCAAAGTGTGTCCTCGAGAGCCGAATGTTACTGATCGCTGTACCTGCCATTGTGTATATCAGGGCGAAGGGTCCAGCTGTCAGAGCGATTGTGAGAAATGTGAGTTGAATACGAAAATGTCGGCGCAAGACATCTGTAAGTGCGTTCTTGTAAGGTGTACGGCGGCACCCAATGCGATAAAGCATGTAGAACGCCAGAGCCTCCGGTGAAGCAATGCGAATGATTGCGCTCGTCGGCCTTATGGCGTTGTCTTGCTCGCGGACAATAGCACGGGACTCTACAGTCGCGTTGCTTGATCCGAAGCTTCTGGGCAAAGCTCACTATTTACTATCACATGGTAATCGAGAGAATACGACCCGCCGCCCGGTGCAAGTTATCGTAGACTTTGGCGAAGACGGACGGGTCGCTGGGCTGGCTGCGGTCTATGATCCCAGCGTCCGAGCTGATGAACTCGAACGGGCGCTGGAGGAGCGCTACTCGCAGTGGAGAGTCCGCAGTTTGAGGACTGTCAAGGTCTGGCGCGTGAGCTCAGAAAAGTGTGCGGTGGCGCTCGACGAGGGTGCCGGCGGGTGTGTGCGGGTATTGTACTTGCCGTTTGCGAAGGTCGGCGAAACGTTTACATCTCGCGCAGGACGGTGCGCGTGCACGTTCTCGTGTGACGAAGAGCGCAAATAGCTGTACTGCGGTCCAATGCGTGGGTCTTGAGCACGATCGCAGACCTTCGGGACGAAGGCGACTGATCCAGCGGAGGCCGTAGGTCAATAATATACGCCTCTCGCGGCGAGGGTGTGGATAACGCACCATGTTCAGGTGAACATTCGTTCACTAGAATAGGGTAAATAAATAAAGAGTACCACCTCGCGAGTACTACGCTCGGCGATCGTCGTTCTGCCCGGTTTATGCGTCAACCTCTCCATCATCTTCAGCACAGTTCCGGAAAGCATGCCGCTCCCGGCAAAGTCTCCAGTCTCTGGATAGTTCTTCGCTCAGCGATCCTGGAGACATATCCCGCCAGTTGCAGAAAAGAGGCCCATGTCGTGACGGAAGTGCCTGGTGGGCTGTCTCTTGAGAGGGGATTGAGCGTACCGAATAGATCTCACCACAGGTGCGATCCAGCGGCCGGGAGGAGGCGGCGGGTATAAGCACATGATGCTGGGAATTATGATGACGAAACACTAGGGGGTGGGGGTGGCCCTCCTCCTCCCCCTCGGGTTCGTTCTCACCCCCCAGAAGAGTATGATAAGGCGGCATAACGGTATGCGAGGCTGGGTACTCGTCGTAGTATCAATTTACTTCGGCGTAGCGATCGCTGGGTCGATCCTTTCCGGTGCAGCGTCAACCATCGCAGGTGATCTAGCAAAAGACACGCCTCGCATCGCAGCTGAGCTTTACCGGGGCCTGCCAGCATGCTGGTCACGGTGGCCGCTACGGAGACTAAAGCTATTCGCTACGAGCGTCTTGTTTGTCGGGTTCGTAACGCTTACGGCTATCACTCACTTGATCGGCTTTGTGATGCTGTCCCCGCTGTTTACCGTCTACTTTGTCAACAAGGTAAGTGGGCGCCCAATTCCACAGGGAAGGCTCGCTCAATGGTATGCGCGCTGGCCGGATCGTTGGCGCGCATTCCGACGCGCGAAGCGATGTTCCCCTCCGCGATGAGCGCACATGCGCGTTGCGCGTCGATCTCCGCGTCAAGTCTTTGCGAGCACGAGAGGGGCGCATCACGGGAAGGCCGTGAGTTGAAGAGCACGAGCGCAGGGTTGTAGCTATGCAGTAGCGCAGGATGTGGCTATAGTCATCTCTTGCCTGTCCGGTTGTTTCAGCCGACCCCAACATCTGGGCCTTGTGTCTTGCACCTCCGAAGGTCACCTGGCGGCGCGGAGACGACCGCAGAGCGGCCAACCGTCGGCGCCGCTCGCGTTATGAACGTACGCATCGCTGAGGGACTCCTCACGGGCGAGCTGGAGCTGGAATTGACGGGGTCCTCCGGCTCGAGCGCTTGCAGGCACGCGCGCAGGTCGGCGAGGAGCGCGTCGACGGTCGGGTAGCGCGCGTCGGGATCGAGGTGGATCGCGCGCGCGACGAGGCGCGCGAAGCCGGGCTCGGCCGACGCCAGCGCGCCCAGGTCGGGATCCTCGCCGTAGAGGACGCGGCCGACGACCTCTTGATCGCTGAGACCGGCGTAGAGGTGCTGGCCGGTGTAGAGGTCGTAGAGGACGAGGCCGAGCGAGTAGACGTCGACCCGGCCGTCGAGGTCGGGATCGTGGCGCATCTGCTCGGGCGCGCAGTACTTGACGGTGCCGACGAAGAGTCCCGTGCGGGTGAGCTTGCTGTCGGCGTCGCCGAGCATGGTCGCGATCCCGAAATCGGTCACGACCGCGCGCCCGGTGCCGGCCTCGATGATGATGTTGCTGGGCTTGATGTCGCGATGGACGACCTTGGGTGCTCTGCGCGTGCGCGTAGGCGAGCGCGCGCGCAATCTGCGCGCCGATGCGCAAGGACCTCGCGGAGCGGCAGCGGGCGTGCGTGAGGTCGAGGCTGTCTTGCAGGTGCTGGCGGAGGTTCTTCCCCTCGAGGTACTCCATGATGAGGTAGTACGCGTCGCCGTCGCGGGTGAAGTCGAAGACGCGGACGATGTTGCGGTGGTTGAGCCGCGCCATGACGCGCGCCTCGCGCCGGAAGCGCTCGACGAGCCCCGGGTCCTGGGCAGAGCTCGCGACGGCATCATCTTGAGCGCGTCGACGGTGTCGAGCTCGACGTGGCGCACCCGGTAGACGACAGCCCATGCCGCCCTGGCCGATCTCGACCGGTCACCTCGTATTTGTCGGAAATGATCACCGCGCCCGGTCACTGTGCCAAGGACGAAGCCGACAATACAACCACGCGAATGCGCCGCGAGCGCGTGCGGCACGCGGCGCCGCGTGGCGCCGGCGATCGGTCAACCACGTGGCTAGCGCCGTCCATCGACTCGACGCGGGCGGCGACGTTCTCGCCGCGATTTGATTCGGCCCGGCACGCGGCATAGCCGGTAGCCCATGGCTGCGCTCGTCGGACCGCTGATCGTGCTCGCCGGGTTCGGCCTCTACATGGCGTCGAACACGCTGCTCGGCCGCTTTCGGCGGGTGCCGTGGGAGTTTCTCGCCGTGTCCGCGTTCGGCGTCGTGCTCGCCGCCGCCTTCGCGCTCCGCGACGGCGGCGCGGCGGCCGTCGTCGCGACGGCGCTGAGCGCGCTGCTCTTCGGGCTCCTCGTCTTGTTCTACCTGCGCTTCAGCATGTACGGGCCGCGCGAGGACCGGCCGCGCGTCGGCGACCGCTTCCCCGATTTCCGGCTGCCGACCTCCGACGGCGGCGTCTTCGACCTCGCCGAGCGCCGCGGGCAACGCCACCTGCTGATCTTCTACCGCGGCAGCTGGTGACCCTTCTGCACGACGGAGCTCGGCGAGCTCCGCAAGCGCTATCGCGAGATCCTCGATCGCGGCGTCGAGGTGGTGGCAGTGAGCGTCGATCCGCCCGAGATCTCGGAGAGGCTGCGGCGCAAGCTCGACCTGCCGATCCCCATCCTCTCCGACGTCGACGGCTCGCTCATGGGCCCGCTCGACATCCGCGACGACGGCGGCATGCCGCCCGCGCTGATCGCCGGCGAGGTGGCGAGGATCAACCCGAGCAAAGACCTCTTCCTCGCCACCAACTTCTTGCTCGACGACGACGGCGTGATCCGCTGGATCTACCGTCCCGACACCTTCCGGATGCGCGCCTCGATCGACGAGCTGCTCGCGGCGATCGACGCCGTAGCGCCGCGACCGGATCGCCCGAGCCGAGCGTGAGCGACGTCGCCGTCCCGCGTGCGCAGCGGGGTCGCGCGGCACCGTCATGGGCTCTCGACGAGCAGCGTATAGGTTCCCGTGTGCTGCAGGCCGGCGTCGCGGACGACGATCGCGCGCGCGCGCTGCGCCGTCAGAGCAGGAGGTTCTCGGGGATCGACGTGCCGCTGAACGGCTCGCGCAGCGAGTAGCCGTCGCTCTCGAACGGCAACCACGCCAAGCGGGCGCGCTCGACGGCGAGCGGCGCCTGCTCGCGCAGCTCGCCGTTCTCCGCCGTCACGCCGGCGCGCACGAGGTCGGCGAGCGCACCCGCGTCGTGCTCGTCGATGTAGGCCGCGTGCAACGACGGGCGCTCGCCGGAATCCTGCTCGATCTCCGGCGCGACGCGCGTCAGGTTGCGCGCCAGGTCGTGGACCAGCGCCAGCCGGCGGTAGCGAAACGCCGGCACGAAGAACCGCCCGCTCGCGCCGTCGACGGTCCAGATCGGCAGATGATGAAGCGACGCCGCGCGCGTCGCGTGCGCCGCCGCCTCGGACAGCGTCGACGCGACCGCGGACGGCCGCACCGACGAGCCGCGCGCCGGCGTCGAGCGGTCGGGGCGCGTGACCCGCGCCGCGCCGTTCGGTGGTCGCGCGACGCTGTACGGAACGTCAGACAGGCGGTCGCCCTCGAGCAGCCAGACGCGCGGGCACGCGCCGCAGGGAAAGATCACGTCGTCGGGCTCGAGCGGCAGCTCCCAGCCGCAGTTGGGGCAGGTGAGCGGCCGGAAGCCGACCGTGCGCGGCGAGCCGGTCTCGGCGAGATCGAGGGTCGCGAGGACGCTCGGGTCGGCGTCGCGGACGACGAGCGCCTCGGTGACCCCGTCGACGATCGCGACGCGCCGCGCGCCGGCGCGCTCGACGACGACGATCCAGAACGGGAAGTACACCAGCGAGAGCACCCGCCCGATCACCTCGCGGTGCAGGAGCTTGTCGCGGTCGTCGGTGAGGAGGCCGTGCGCGAGCGCGGCCTCGGCGTCCATCTCGGCGGCGACGATCGTCGCGTCGGCGGGAAGGGCGGCGCGATCGAAGAGCTCGAGCTTCAGCACGGCCGGACGGACGCCGAGCGAGTAGAGGGGCAGGCCCGGCAGCGCGCACCCGAGGAAGTTCTTCTCGATCCGGCGCTCGCGGAGCGTGACGACCGGCTCCGGCTCGTCCTCGTGGATCGCGAGACCGAGCTCTCGCCCGTCGACGCCGAGCGTGCTCAGCATCGCCAGATCGAGCGGCTCGCGCTCGGCGACGCCGCGCTCCCAGCGCAGATCCTCGCCGCGAAATCGATAGTAGGGCACGAGGTGGAGGCCGACCTGGGTGACGGCGGTGCGCGTCGCGCTGTCGGAGATCGCGAACTTGACGACGCCCGCGGCGCCGGCGGCGTCGACGCGGGGTCGGATGACGTAGCTCAGGACCTGCTTGCGGCCGGTCGCGAGCAGCGCCGAGCCGCAGTGGCCGCAGCGCACGGCGTTGCTGCCTTCGCTGAAATCGAGCGGCGCGCCGCAGGTCGGGCACTCCGTCGAGACGACGAGCGGCGTGGTCACGAGACCGCGGGTGCGGTGGTCATCGAAGCTCGGTTCGGAAGCGCCGGACGTTGCGCATCGGCGCGGCTACGGACGCGGCTCGGGCGCGTCGACGTGCTCGCCGCAGCGCATGCAGTACCGCGTCCCGGGCGGCAGCGTCGCGTTGCAGCTCGCGCAGCGGTGCTCCGCGCTCAAGTCGACGCCGCAGGCGGGGCAGAACTTCGCCTGCGCGGTGACGTTCTTGTCGCACTGCGGACATTTCCGGATCACGACCAGCTGATGGCCGCAGTAGGCGCAGAACCGATTGTCGAGCGCGACGGGCGCGTGGCACTCGGGACACTGCGCGCCGCCGGCGGCGGCCGCGTGAGGACCGGACGCACCGCCGCCGCGGGCACCGCCGTTCGGCGCGCCGCCGCTCGGCCCGCCGGCACCGCCGGCGAGCTCGCCGTTGACGACCTTCAGCAGCATGCCGGGCAGCATCATCCCGAGGCCCGCGCCGACGCCGACGCCCATGCCGCCGGCCGCGGCGGCGCCCGCGACGTGGTCGCCGCCGTTGGCGCCGCCGTTCGCCGCGTCACCCATCGCCTTGGCGGCCTTGAACTTGAAGTACTCGTCGAGGTTGCCGACCGCCTGCATCCCGGCGCGGTCGTCGATCATCCGCTGGACGTCCTCGGGCGGCGTGATACGCCCGATGTAGAAGTCGACGAGCTCTGCGCCGTAGCGCCGGAAGTCGTCGGTGAGCCGCGCGCGCACGGCGCTCGCCATCTCGTCGTAGTGCTTCGGCAGCTCGATCAGGCTATCGACGGTCTCACCCAAGTAGTCGTTCAAACGAGAGACGATGACCTCACGGAGAAAATCCTCGATGTCGACGGTGCCGAAGCTGCCGCGTGTACCCACGAGCGTGTTCACGAACAGGAGCGGCTGGGTGATCTGCATGGTGAACGCGCCGAACGCGCGCAGACGGATCAACCCGAGCTCGCTGTCCTTGAACGCGACCGGGTCCTTCGTCCCCCACCGCATGTTCGTGAAGCGCTTGAGGTTGACGAAATACGTCTCGGCGCGAAACGGGCTGGTGAATCCCCACGGCAGCGCCAGCACCTTGGTGAGGATCGGCAGGTTCAAGGTCGTGAGCGTGTGCCGCCCGGGGCCGAAGACGTCGAGCCCCTTGCCGTCGCGAAAGAACACCGCCGCCTGGCTCTCGCGCACGATCAGCTGCGCGCCGAGCTTGATCTCGCCCGAGCCGGCCTCGGGGATGCGGTGCACGATCTCCTCGCCGCTCTCGTCGAACCACTCGATGACCTCGAGGAACTGCGACATGGCTCCCTCCGCGCGCGGTTGCGCCGTGACGTTGCGTCCGGCGCCCATTGAAGCGGGAAGACCGGGCAGCGTCGACGGACGAAATTACAGCGTCATTCCCGCAACGCCGCCGCGACGCTTGGTACGCGCAGCGGCCGCGTGGTGACGGAAATCGGACGTGGCATGCGCGTGCGTCGCGCGAAGGCTCGTGGCATGCGCGTTGCACTGATCCGCGGCATGGCCCCCGTCTCGGCGCATTCCGTGCGCACAGCGACCCGTCCCCGCGCTCGCGTCGTGCTCCTCGCGATCGCCGTCCTCATCACCGGCGAGCTCGCCGCGACCGGCTGCGCGCCGGTGCGCCGCGAGAGCGTCACGGCCGCGCACGCGGGCCGCGGCGTCAAGCGACGCGCGGTTCGCTACCGCGGCGCGGATCAGGAGCGCCTCCCGTGGGCGCGGAAGCTCACGATCGTGAAAGTGCGGGTTCCCGACGGCGCCGGCTTGCCGCCGATCTTCGGACAGCTGCAGCACTACGAGGTCGGCGGCAACGAGTCGCTGCTCACGATCGCACGACGCACCGGCGTCGGCTTCCGCGAGCTCCGCGACGCCAACCCCACCATCGACGAGTGGGAGCCGCGCATCGGCTCCGACCTCCTCGTGCCGACGCGGTGGATCCTGCCGCAGGTCGACGAGTACCGCGGCCTGGTCATCAACATCCCCGAGATGCGCCTCTACATGTTCCCGGTCGACACGTTTCCCGGCGAGCGCGTCCCGGTCCTCACCTGGCCGATCGGCATCGGCGCCGAGGAGGCGCCGAGTCCCGTCGGGCCGTTCACCGTCGTCTCGAAGGACGAGAACCCGACCTGGGTCGTCCCCGACTCGATTCTCCGCACGATGGATCACCCGCAGCGCGTGGTGCCGCCGGGGCCCGACAATCCGCTCGGCGCCTATCGCATCCGGCTCTCGAAGGATCTCTACGCGATCCACGGCACGAACGATCCGTGGACCGTCGGCCGGCTGACGACGCACGGCTGCATCCGGCTCTATCCCGAGGACATCGAGATGCTCTACCCGCTCGTCGGGCGCGGCACGCCGGGGGAGCTGGTGTATCAGCCAGTCAAGATCGGCGAGCGTGACGGCGACGTCTACGTCGAGATCCATCAGGACGTGTACCAGATGTACCCGGACCTCGAGGGCTACGCGCTCGGCGAGGTCGCGCGCGCGGGCGTCGAGCGGCGCGTCGATCCGATGCTCGTGCGTGCGGCCGCGCGCGCCAAGCTCGGCATCCCGGTGAACGTCACGCGCCGCCCGCCCCACCGCCTCACGACGGCGACCGAAGACGAGCAGCGGAGCGGCGAGCCGCATGCGCGGCGCGACGCGGCGCCGCCTTCCGCGCCGACGCTCTCGTCACGCGCGACGCGAGCGGTCGGGCCGCGCGGGTACCGCTGATCGGCGCTGCGGCATCGACCCCGCTGACGAGCGGCCGCGAACGTAGCGGGTGAACCGCGACCCGCGCGGCTCGTCGACGAGCGCCGCCGCGCGGCCGCGGGTTCAGTGCGCCGTCGGACCCACGCAGTGCGAGCGGACGAGCTGCATGAGCCGCTCGACGTCGATCGGCTTCGCGACGTAGGCGACCGCGCCCAACGCGCGCCCCTGCGTCCGCTGGCCGTACGCCGAGACGATGATCACCGGAACCGACGCGAGCTCGTGATCGGCGAGCTGCTGCTCGCGGAACTCCGAGCCGTCCATCACGGGCATCATGAGATCGAGCAGGATCAGACACGGCAGCTCACGCGTCGATCGCAGGTACGCGAGCGCGTCGGCGCCGTTCGTCGCCGTGACGGTGGCGTAGCCTTCGGACTCGAGGAGCGCGACCAGGGCTTCGCGCACGTCGTCGTGATCGTCGACCACTAAAACCGGCTGATTCGGGACGATGCAGGCACTCGCGCTGGAGGAGGGCATCCGGGGCGCACTCTCGCAGCGCGCCCACGGTAGTCAAGGGCGGCCGCGGCGAGGGTCGCGCAGGCCCCGTAGAACCTCGAGCTTTTCCTTGTAGCGCAAGCGGATCGCGATGAACTGGTCATGGGACAGCATGAGAGCCCGCGCGACCGCGCGAATCTCCTCCTCCTCGACCAGCGACGCGCACTCGTCCGCGGTCGCGACGGCGTAGAGGCAATCGAGGAGCTGCTCCTTCTCGGCCTCGGTCGCGAGCTCGTTGAAGCTGCGGGTGAGCGCCGAGTACTCGATGCCGGCGATCGAGGTGGCCTGCTGGACGACGATGTCGGCGACCACGACCGCCTCGTCGGCCGGCACCCCGACGCGCTCGCGCAGCGCCGCACACAGCGCCGTGCGCTCCGCCTCCGCGATCGTCCGGTCGACGTACGCGACCCGCGCGAGCAGGCCCGCGAACGCCGCGAGGTACTCGGCGCGCTCGGGCGGCAGCGTCGCGAGGCGCGCGCGGATCGCGTCGGCGAGCGGGTGGCGCGACGGTTGGTCCGAGCCGGAGAGTCCGAGACGCGCGAGGATCGACATCGCTCGAGCCTAGCAAAACACCGCGAAAGCCGATAACGCGCGGGCCGATCGCGGCGGCGGTGCAGTGCCGCAGCGCTCGGAGGTGGCGATGCAGCGCACGCGCGGTTGGCCGCTCGCGGTCGGGCTCATCCTCGGCATCCTCGGCATCTGGGCCTACCGGCAGATCGCGACCTTCGACAGCGACCAGCTGACCGACGACCTCCACGTGATCTACGGCGTCGACGGACCGTGGATGGTGACCGGCAACGTCGCCGTGCTCCGCACCTCGGCCGGCCCGGTGATCGTCGACACGATGACGTTTCCCTTCTACGGCCGCTGGATTCAGCGGTTCGCCGCCACGGTGGCGGGCGGCCCGGTGCAGGCCGTCATCAACACCCACTTCCATCAGGACCACACGCACGGCAACCCGGCGTTTCCCGCCGGCACGCGCGTCGTCGCGACGACGCGGACGCGCCAGCACCTCCTCGCTCGCGACGCCGACTTCTGGAAGGGCGACGCGCGCGCGCTGCTGCCGAACGAGGCGGCCGACCACGAGCACGAGATGCGGATCGGCGACAAGACGATCCGCACCTATCACGTCGGCCGCGGGCACACCGACGGCGACCTGGTCGCGCTCTTCGTCGAGGATCGCGTGCTCATGACCGGCGACCTGGTGTGGAACGCCCACTATCCGAACATCGACCTCGAGGCCGGCGGCTCGGTCCACGATTGGGACGCGACGCTCGACCGCGTCCTCGCGCTCGACTTCGATCGCGTGATTCCCGGCCACGGCCGGGTGACGGACCGCGACGGGGTGCTGCGCTTCCAGCGCTTCATCCACGAGCTCTGGCAGCTGAGCGCGGCGGCGGCGCGAGCGGGAACGCCGCTCGACCGGTTCCAAAGAACCGCCGCGCTCACCACCGACGCGGGATTCGAGACGATCGCGATCCCGTTCGTGATCCGGCTCGACCGCGGCTTCGTGCTGCGCCGCGGCTGGGAGGAGGCGACCGGCGCCGTGAAGCCGGACGGACGCTGACGGGCGTCGCGCAAGCCCGCCGCCCGTCGTATCGTCGCCGCGGCGAGGTCGACGTGCGCACGATCGTGGCCAGCCGGTGGTGGCTTTGCGGCGTCGTCGCGCTCGGCGCGACGCTGCGGATCGCCCACGTCCTCGCCCTGCGGCGCACCATCTGGTTCGACCACCTCGTCGTCGACCCGCAGTTCTACGACGATTGGGCGCAGCGCATCGCCGCCGGCGACTGGCTCGGCGGCGACCGCGCGTTCTACATGGATCCGCTGTACTCGTACGTGCTCGCGATCCTCTATCGCGTCGCCGGCCACGATCTGCTGCTCGCGCGGCTGTTGAACGTCGCGTTCAGCGCCGGCGCCTGCGTCGTCGTCGCGCTGATCGGCCGTCGCGTCGGCGGTCGGTCTTCGCCGGCCGCCACCGGATCGATCGCCGACGACGGCGCGCTCGTCGGCGGCCTCGCCGCGCTCGGCCTCGCGCTCTACGAGCCCGACATCTTCTACGTCGGCGAGGTCGACAAGACCTCGCTCTCGATGCTCCTCGGCGCGGCGGCGTTCGCGCTCGTCCTCGGCCGCTCGCTGCGGGCGCGCTTCGCGGCCGGCGCCGCGATCGCCGCCGCGGCCCTGACGCGCGCCAACTTCCTGGTCTTCGTTCCGCTCGCCGCGGTCGCCGCGCTCCTCGACCGCGACGACCGCGCGGCGCGCGTCGGGCGCGTGCCGCGCTCGGTCGCGGCGGCGGCGCTCGTCGTCGCCGGCGCCGGGCTGGTGCTGGCGCCGGTGGCGTGGCGGAACCACCACGTCGCCGGCGTCTGGGTCGTGACGACGTCGCAAGGCGGCCAGAACTTCTACACCGGCAACAACCCGACGAACCCGTACGGCGCGTACGGCGCGGTGCCCTTCGTCCGTGCGAATCCCTACTTCGAGGAGATCGACTTCCGCGCCGAGGCCGAGGCGCGCGCCGGCCGGTCGCTGTCGCCGAACGAGGTGTCGTGGTTCTGGTTCCGGGAGGCGTTCCGGCACATGCGCGAGCACCCGAGCTTCGCGGCGCGCGCCTTCGCGCGCAAGCTGCTGCTCTTCTGGAACGACTTCGAGATCTCCGACAACCAGGATCAGTATCTGCTCGAGCGCTACTCGCCGGTCCTGCGCTTGCCGCTCCTCGGATTCGGGACGATCGCGCCGTTCGCGCTCCTCGGCGCGCTGGCGTTCGCGCCGACGCGGCGCTCGGTGCGGCTGCTGGGCGCGTGCGTCGTGGTCTACTGGCTGTCGCTGGTCGCCTTCTTCTTGTTCTCGCGCTACCGCATCCCGGTGGCGACGGCGCTGCTGCCGCTCGCCGCGCTCGGCGCCCTCGAGCTGGTCGCGCGCCTGCGAGCGCGCCGCGGCGTCGCGCCGGCGGCGGTCGCGATCGTCGCCGGCGCCGTGGTGTGCTTCGTCCACGTCGGCCTCTTCTGGCGCGATCACCCCGTCACCATCGAGATGCGGCTCCGCCACCTCGCCGACATGCAGGCGACCGTCGGCCTCGTCCCGGAGGCGATCGTGACGCTCAAGGAGGCGGTCGCGCCCTGCCCGCCCGGTTGCCCGTGGGCGCTCGCGGATCTATTCGAGCTCTACCTGCGGACCGGACGCGCCGCCGAGGGCGAGGCCTGGTTCCGCGAGTTCGTCGCGACGCACCCCCAGCAGCTGGACGCGCCGGAGTATCTCGAGCGCCTGCACGCCGCGCGCGGCGGATCACCGGGCGGATGACCGAGAGCGTGGGAGGACCCACGGAACAGCACGGCGTCACCGCGGGAGAGTACGGCGTCACGGCGCTCCGCGTGAGCTACTGGGTCGGCGCCGTCACCGACGCGCTCGCCGCCGTCCAGATGCTGTGGCCGGCGCTCTTCGGCTTCGCGAACGGCATTCCGGCCTTCGCGCCCGGCGCCGACTATCGCTTTGCGATGGGGATGGGGGCGTCGCTGATGCTCGGCTGGACGGCGCTCCTGCTCTGGGCGGACCGCCGTCCGCTCGAGCGCAAGGGCGTCCTCGTGCTCACGGTCGTCCCGGTGATCGTCGGCTTGGCGCTGAACGAGGCGCTCGCGGTGCGCGCCGGGTTCCTGCCGGCCGCCTCGCAAGCGCCGATCTGGATCTTGCAGCTCGCGCTCGCCGCGCTCTTCCTCTCGAGCTACTACCGATCCGGACGGAGGCTGGCTTCCATGTATGACAGCACGTCGATATAAGCCCGCGGTCGGGAGGACGACACGATGGCCGCCGAGCCCCAATCACCGATGGCGACGCTGTTCGCGACCTTCACCGGCTACCAGCGCGCCGCAGCGATCCGCGCCGCGATCGAGATCGACCTCTTCACCGCGATCGGTGAGGGCAATCGCACGCCGCCGGCGCTCGCGCAGCGCTGCGGCGCCGCGGAACGCGGCGTCCGCATGCTCGCCGACGCGATGGCCGCGGTCGGCTTCCTCGCCAAGCAAAACGGCGCCTACGCCCTGACGCCGGATTCGGAGGCGTTTCTCGATCGCCGATCGCCGGCGTACATGGGCTCGGCCGTCCGCTTCCTGGCGTCGGAACGCGTCGTGGAAGGCTTTCAGCATCTCACCGAGGCGGTTCGCAAAGGCGGCACCGCGCTCGCGGACGACGCGCTCACGCCCGAGCACCCGATCTGGGTCGATTTCGCCGAGGCGATGGCGCCGATCGCGAAGGTCACCGCCGAGCTGGTCGCGATCCGGCTCGCCGTCGAAGCGGACCCGCCGGGCAAGGTGCTCGACATCGCCGCGGGTCACGGCTTCTTCGGCATCACGCTCGCGAAGCACAACCCGAAGCTGGAGATCGTCGCCCTCGACTGGCGGAACGTCCTCGCCGTCGCCGCGCGCAACGCGCGCGAAGCGGGGATCGGCGACCGGTTCCGCGCCCTGCCCGGCGACGCGCTGACGACGGACTTCGGCACCGACTACGACGTCGTCCTGATCACCAACCTGCTGCACCACTTCGACGCCGCGACCTGCGAGAAGCTCCTGCGCAAGGTCTACGCGGCGCTGAAGCCCGGCGGCCGCGCCGTGACCGTCGAGTTCATTCCGGACGAAGGCCGCACGTCGCCCGCCGAAGCGGCGACGTTCAGTCTCGTGATGCTGGCGATGACCCCCGCCGGCGACGCCTACACCTTCGCCGAGCTCGACCGCATGCTGCGCAACGCCGGCTTCACCGAGAACGCGCTGCACTCGCTCGAGCCCGCGGTGCAGCGGGTGATCGTCTCGACGAAACGCTAGTCTCGAGCGTCCGCGCGATGCTCCTGCGCCAGCGAGCTCGGGACCGTCAGCTCGCGAGCTCGATCATCTTCAGCATCGCGCGCTCGGCGCCGATCCGGGTCGGCTCGGGGACGGTGATGCGGCGCTCGGGCGGCTCGTCGCGCAGCGTCTCGTAGACGTTCTCGAGGTCGTTCGCCTTCATGTACTGGCACAGGCGGCAGGGCTTGTAGAACTGCTTCTCCGGATGCTCGAGCTCCATCCGGACGACCAGACCGCACTCGGTCAGGATCGCGAAGCGCGTGGCCTCGGGGTGCTCGTTCACGTACGTGATCATCTGCGACGTCGAGAGCACGGCGTCAGCGGCGCGTTGCAGCTCGGGCTGCACCTCGCCGTGGACGATCACCACCGCGCCGGGATCGTCGCGGCGGATGCGCGCCACGTCGTCGACGGTCATCTGGTGATGGACGTGGCAGGCGCCCTCCCACGCGAAGACGTTGCCGGCGAGGCCCTGGCGCTCGCCCTCGCGCATCAAGGGCTCGATGCGCGCGCGGTACTCCTCGGGCCGGAAGCGACCCGGCTCGGGCGGCGGCAGGTACATGCGACGGGTCTTGAGCGCGACCTGATACGCCAGGTTCTGATCGGGCACGAAGAGGATGTCGGGCGCGCCGAGCCGCTCGGCGATCCTGGCGGCGTTCGAGCTCGTGCAGCAGGTGTCGGAGATCGCCTTCACGTCGGCGTAGGTGTTGACGTAGGTCATGGTGACGAAGTTCCGGCCGATCGCGCGCAGGAACTCCTGCCGCTCGGCGACCTCGTCGGCGTCGACCTCGGCGAGCGAGCACAACGCCTGGAGACTCGGGAGATACACCGGCGTCTTCGGGTTCAGCGTGTAGCAGCCCTCGGCCATGAAGCGGACGCCGCAGAACACGACCAGGCGCGATGCGATGTCGCGCGCCTTGACGGCGAGCTCGAAGGAGTCGCCGACGTAGTCCGCGATCGCCTGGATCTCCGGCACCTGGTAGTTGTGCGCGGGAATGAAGGCGTTCTTCGCGCGCTTCAGGCGGCGGATCTCGTCCCAGAGCTCGAGGACGCGCGGCGCATCGGCGGCGCGCACGTTGCCGGTGTCGACGAGACGATCGATCGACAGCGCGGGCTGCATCCACCAGATCTAGGCTGCACCCCGGAATCGGTCAACGGTACACGCGCCCATGGTGGCGGCTGACCTAGGCCACCCTCGCCGGCCGTTGCTGGAACTTGCCGCGCCGGTCGACCGTCCGACCGTGCGGCGCCGATCCCTGGCAAGCGGGATGCGCTACTGTGTGTCAGTTGGTCATCGGCTGCGATGCCGTAAAACATGAGGGGCCCGAGTCGGCCCCTTACCTAGCGGGGCTTACTGCGACGGGCTGCGGTGTATCCTGTTTGCGGCCGCCGATCGTGGCCCTTGAAGGATGTAAATTTGCACGTCTGCCCAATATCGAAGTGAACGGTCGCCATAAACACACGGCCTTTGACCTTCGGGCGGCCGACTTCCTGGCTTTCGACTTTCCATACCTTTCCGCCCGCGAGGAGCGGATGCCAGTAACGGCGACGTTCAATCACATCCTGACGCTTCAGCGCATCGGGCAGACTCTCCGATGGTGACGGTTCGACGACATCCAAGCGCAACGGATTGTTGCTGATCCGACGGAGCGCAATCAATGTCAGGGTCTCCGCGACCCGATTGATGTAAGTGTAGTCGGCCATCACGCTGGCCCACCGCTCGGGAAGCTCCGTGTACCCAAGCCAACCGCCGGACAGCGATGCAGCCATTGCGCCGATCGTGTCGGTGTCGCTGCCGAGCATATTCGCTGCTTCACGGGCGACGCGTTCGAAATTCTTTCCCTCGCGAAGAAACAGCGCCATCGCTGCGGCGATAGCGACGGTGCCCGACCCCTTGGTCGCCGGCTCGAAAGACCCGAGATCACGGTACACGTTCCTGATCGGCTCCCGGCGGGTCGCCTGCACAAAGGATAGCATGTGTGTCATTTCGGTCTTCACGTCATGCCACTGATCGTCGAATCGCGTGCCTTCGGCGTTCCAATGCTCCATCCAGAATCGGATATCTGGATCATCGATCGGTGGTGCGGCGTCATCGACAAACTGGTTCAGCGCATCCACAAACTTAGCGGCGTCGTCCTTGCAGCCGTTCACCGCATTGGCAACGACCGCACGTAGTGCTTCTGCGTAGACCACTGCACCCATGATCGCACGTGCGTGACCATGTGTGACGATGGCGTTCTTCCAAGTTTCCACCATGACCCTGCGTGGGTCATACAGGTTGGCGATCGCTATCGGTGCGACGCGCATCGCCGCCCCGTTCGCACCTGCTCCTCGATAGTCGAGATCGCCATGTCGCCCGCGCTTGAACCGGAAGAAGTTCCAACGCCAGTCCGAACTGACCCGCGATACAGCTTTCGCCGCCGCAGTGACCGTTGCTCCAGCGCCTCGCGCGAACTCGAGCCAATAGCGCAACTCCTTCTTTGCAAAGTACTCATTGTCGACCGTGCCGTCAGGGTTGAGGGAGCGTGCGACACTCAAGGTGAGCTGCGTATCGTCGGAATAGTCACCGGGCTGGATGTTGTCGGTTCGGGTGAAAAAACGTCCCCCCGCACGTTTGTGCCACGGCTGGAGGTCCACGACGGGATACGTGACACCGACGCGCTCCAGATCCGCTTCGGTGCGAGCAAATTCCGTAGGCCAGCCGAGCGCATCAGCAATCGCACCGCCCATCAGCGCACCGGAGAATCGGGTGAAGAAGAGATCCTCTTTTGCGGGCGGTTCTGCTTCGACGATGCGAATCTGCCCAACTTGACGTTCAGTAGTCATGGCTCTTCATCCTGCGTTTGAGGAAACGCCCAACTCTCTCCGAGCGTGAAGATCAGAGTTCTGGGAAGCGGTACGTGAGCGCACGCCTCCGCAGCTTCGTCACGCTCCTTCTTGTTGCGGAACCAGACGCGACGAAACTGGTCAACGGGAATGCCACCGGGAATCCATACCTCCGCTTGCCAGTCGCGGAGGCGGAACGCCGTCGGCCCTTCGAAGAGATCCTCAAGGTGTTCAAGTGCCGTGCACGTAGCCAGTTCTTCGAAGTCGCACTCCGAAAGAGCCGTGTTCCGAGGCCAGAAGCATGCTCCTTCGGCACAGACGACATCAGCCGTGATGACAACGACGGCAGGAGTTCCCGTCTCCCGCTTCATCATGCCCTTCTGCGGATAGAAGGATACACACACGTGATCCAGGAAATCGTCCTCCTTTCCCGCTCGGCCATACCCATGAGGTTCATACGGAATCCCCCTGGCGTCGAGTTCACGCCGGCAGAGGAGGCCGTGCTCAAGCACCGAGGAAAGCCGCTCAACCGGTGTCCAGTGAAACACCCGCGCACGGCCATGACGTTGCAATGACGCACGGAAGGCAGCGGCATTCGACTTCGGCATCAACGGCATTGGATCCGGTCACGGTGAAGTTCATTACAGAACAGATAGGCTTCGCCTTATATTCGCCCCTCGGAGATGTCAACCTTCTGAGACCATGACCGCCGGCCATATAGCTCCACCGCATGGTCGGTGGGAACCTTGGCCACCGCGCCGCTCAACCTGGTTCGAATCGGGCCGGCACCCGTGCGCCGCGTGTCGCTCTCCTCCGCCCCTCCTGCGCGCGCCGGGCGGAAGAAGGTGCCGCGTACAAGCGCACCCCTCACCGCGGAATCACGCCGAGACGTGTCGTGAACCAGAACCTGCTGCCGGGCCCGACGTCGCTCGTGAGACGCCCATCTCGCCCCCCACGAGCGCGACCAAGTGCCGGGAGATGGCGGCCTGCGCTATGTCGTTGAACGCGCGCGTGAGCGCGCCGATCTCGTCGTGCGACTACACCTCGCAGCGGGACGTCACGTCGCTGCGATCCGCGGCGTCAGCGTGCGGCGGAGGGCGGTGCGAGCGCGTCGGCGGCGATCCGCCAGGGCTCGATCTCCCCGCGCGCAATCGCTTCCAGGCGCTCGATGCCGATCGGGTTGCCGAACATCTCGTTCCGCATCAGAAGCCGCTGCCGCGAGATCGCGCGCACCATCTCGACGGCGGCATCCCAGTCGTCCGCCGTCGAAGCGGCGCGGCCGATCGCGTGCACCTCGGCGGGCCCGTGCAGCAGCTCGTCGCGATGAATGACGGCGAAGGCGTCGGCGATCTTGCGGTCGATGGGGCCGCCGTCGAGACCCGCGAGGACGGCATACATCGCGCCGCCCCCGCCTTCGGTGAACGCGGCCGCGGCCTTCGCCAGGTCCCCGCCGTCGCGCGCCAGGTCGATGCGCAGCCGCTGGAGCTTGCGGTCCTCCGGCAGCTGGACCAGCTCGGGCACGCGAATCGGCGCCCAGAGCGCGGCGATGACGTCGGCGATCAGCCGATAGTGCGCGAGCTCGGTCGCCACGCGCGCGGCCGCGGCGGGACCTCCGGGATGGACGAGCTCGCCGGTCGTCTCGAAGCGGCGGCGGACGTCGGACGGCAGCGTGAGAAAGACGTACGCCTCCTTGAACGCTTGCGCGTGGAGCCACCGGAGGTCGCTCGCGATCGTGCGCAGGCCGTCGAGGTACGCGCGGACGATCTCCGCCTCGCCCGCCCAATACGGCGCGGCGACGGCGAGAGCCCGCGACTCTTTCTCGCCGACGGGCAAACCGTCTCCGCCTTCTCGGTCGGCCGTCGGGCGGTCCGTCACCGCCAACCCGTCGCCGTGTGCTCGCTCGCTGATGCCGGCACGCGCTGCACGCGGATGACGTAGCAAGATCGTCCTCGGCTCGAAAGCCGCCTCGCTCGGCGGCAGCGGTCGCTCGAGCGACGCCTACCGCAAGGTCGCATGCCGCGACGGCAGCCCGCCGACGGCGATCGATCGTCGGCCGCGTGGTGATGCCGACGGCGAGCTTCGCGGCGTGCTCAGCGCGCGAGCTCGACGCCGACGGGGCAGTGGTCGGAGCCGCGCACGTCGCACCAGATGTAGGCCCGCCGCACCCGCGGCAGCAGGTCCGCGGAGACCAGGATGTGATCGATGCGCCAGCCGATGTTCCGCTCGCGCACGCCGACGAGATTGCTCCACCAGCTGTAGCGCTGGGTATGCGGATGCAGCGCGCGGAAGGTATCGACGTAGCCGCGCGCGAGGCAGCGCGCGTAGAGCTCGCGCTCCTCGGGAAGGAAGCCGCTCGTCTCCTGGTTGCCGCGCGGACGGGCGAGATCGAGCGGCGTCGGCGCGACGTTGAAGTCGCCCATCACCAGCGCCGGCTTGCCGCTCGCGCGCCGCACGTCGTCGACGACCTCGAAGACGTGCTCGGTGAACGCGAGCTTGTACGGGACGCGGCTGTTGTCGCGGTCGACGCCGCTCCCTTTCGGAAAGTACACGTTCACGACCAGCAGATCGCCGAGCTCGAGCAGGAGAAATCGCGCCTCGCGATCGTACGCCTCGACGCCGAGCGAGCTGCGGACCGCCTGCGGGTCCTCCTTGCTGAAGACCGCGACGCCGCTGTAGCCGCGCCGCGAGCGCGCGCTCGACCAGCTCACGTGCGCGAAGCCGCGGGGCGCCCGCGCCGCGTCCGGCGCCTGATCGCGCTCCGCCCGGACCTCTTGCAGCCCGACGACGTCCGCGCGCACCCTCGGCAGCCAGTCGAGAAACCCCTTGCGGACGCAGGCGCGAATCCCGTTGACGTTCCACGAGACGAAACGCCGCGACCGCGCCGCTATGAGCCGTCGCCGATCTGCGCGCGGCCCTTGTCGGTGAGCGTGAACACGCCGTCGTCGAACGCGACGAGCTCGTCGGCGACCAGGCCTTCCATGATCTCCGAGAACGCCTGGTGGCCCGCCTGGTAGAAGACCAGGCTGTGCGTGTGGAGCTCGCGCATGGGCAGCGAGCCGCCCTGCTTCGCGAGGAACTTCATGAGGCCGGTGCGCGCCGCCTGCGGGTCGGTTGCCATTCCGGCGATGTTACGCGATGCCGTCGGCCAGGCAAGTCACGCCGCGAGAGGAGACCGCCGATGCAATTCCATGGAGTCGACGCCGCGAAGCAGTTCAAGCACATGCGCGAGCTCGCGCCCGAGCCGTACCGGGCGTGGCTCGAGTTCGACGGCAAAGCGTTCGCCGACGGCGCCCTGCCGCTGAAGACCAAGCAGCTCATCGCCCTCGGCATCGCGCAGATCACGCAGTGCCCGTGGTGCATCGACGCCCACGCCAAGCGCGCCGCGAAGGCGGGCGCCGACGAGAAGGAGATCGCCGAGGTCACCTTCGTCGCGATGGCGATGGCCGCAGGCGCCGCGTGGTCGCACGGCGGCCTCGTCCTGCAGTGCCTCGACGATCACCGCACGCCCGCGAAGTAGAGGCGGCACGCCGTCGCCGCACGCCGATGCGGCCTCGCACGCGGACGCCACCGGCGCACGCGGACGCCGGCGGCGCCGCGAGTCGCCCCGCACGAGCTGCTGACGGATCGAACATCCCGGGTGGATGGAACCGCAGGCGGACGACGTGGCCGCGTTGCAACGCGCCGTCGCGCCGGCGCCACGAGTCGGCGCGGAGACGGCGACGAAACCGTGAAGACGCGGTCGCCGTATCGAGCGCAGCGGCGCGGCACGGTTCATGGATCTCGAACGGCGTGCGGCTCATCGTACGTACCGAACTCGGCAGCCGCGCACGGGGGGGTACGATGGCCGCCGTCGAGCTGCGACGAAATCGAGAGCATGCCGCAGACACCGCTGCGAGCCCGGCGCAGCCGGTCGCGGACGCGAGCACGCAGGCGGATGGAGCACGGTTCCTCGAGGCCGAGGTCCGCTACCAGGACGTCGGCACCGCGGAGATCGCCTATCGGACGTTCGGATCCGGCGACCCCGTGCTCTTCGTTCACGGCTGGCCGCTCTCCGGATTCACCTACCGGAAGGTGCTCCGCTATCTCGCGCCGCGGTTCAGCTGCCACGTCGTCGACCTGCCCGGCGCCGGCGCAACCCGCTGGCGGCCGAGCAACGACTTCACGTTCTCCGGCCATGCGCGCCAGCTCCTGCGCTTCGTCGACGCGATCGGTCTGGCGCCGTTCCACGTCGTCGCGCACGACACCGGCGGGACGATCGCACGCGCGCTCGCGCTCCTCGCGCCGGAGCGCGTCCGCAAGATGACGCTCATCGGCACCGAGATCCCCGGCCATCGGCCGCCGTGGATCTCGCTCTTCCAGCGCACGCTGGCGTTGCCGGGCGCGGACGCGGTCTTCGCGCTGCTGCTGCGCTCGCCGTGGTTCATCCGGTCGTCGATGGGCTTCGGCAACACCGTCGTCGACGCGCGTCTGCTCGGCGGCGAGTTCGAGGAGCAGTTCATCCGGCCGCTCCGGGAATCCAAGCACCGGCGCGACGGGCAGCTCCGCTACTTGCGAGGCATCGAGTGGGACCTGGTCGATCGGCTGGCGGACGATCACCGGCGTATCCAGAGCCCGGTGCTTCTCGTCTGGGGCGCCGAGGACACGATCTTCCCGGTCGAGCGCGCCCGCGCCATGGCCGGCCAGTTCGCCGACTGCCGCGGCTTTCACGCCGTCCCGGATGCGAAGCTGCTGGTGCACGAAGAGCGTCCGCGAGAAGTCGCCGATCACGTCCTCGCGTTCCTGCTCTCGGGACCGGACCGCCCGGCGTAGTCGGCCGACGACCGTCACCCGGCGCCGCTCGATCCGGCGAGCGCGCCGAGCGCGCGACGCTACCTGCGCCTCGACCGAGCCACCTCGTCGGAGCCGCAGAGCGTCGCGGCGTCGATCTCGAGCAGGGACGGCACGACGACGTCCGCATCGGCGAAGCGGTCGCGATCCATCCCGGGATCCGGCACCGCGATCACCTGCATGCCGGCGGCGCGCGCCGCCGCGACACCGACGGGCGAGTCCTCGAAGACGACGCACTGGGAGGGATCGACGCCGAGATCCGCGGCGGCGAGGAAGAAGATGTCCGGCGCCGGCTTGCTGTGCGCCAACCGCGGGTCGTCGCCGAGGACGATCACGTCGAAGATCGCGAACCAGTCGCGATGGTTCTGCGTCTTCAGCTCGAACAGGCGCTCCGACGAGCTCGTCGCGACCGCCTGCGGAACGCCGCGGCGCCAGAGCGCGACCGTGAGGTCGCGGGCGCCCGGCATCTCCCTCGCGGTCGGCATCAGGAGCTCGAGCATCGCCTCGCGCTCCTCGAGGTACTGTTCGGGTGCGATCGGCAGCTCGAGCGTGTCGACGAGGTAGCGCGCCGACGCCAAGGCGCTGCGGCCGATCATGTTGCCCTTGATCGACCAGTCGAAGGTCTTGCCGTAGCGGCCGACGATCCGGCGCGTCACCTCGGTGTAGAACGGCTCGGTATCGAGCAGGACGCCGTCCATGTCGAAGATGACGTGGGTCACGGGTCGCGAGAGCATCCACCCTGCATGCCAGAAATTCGTGCCGGCAGAAATCGCCGCCCGCGCGGCGGATTCTGCCGCCGACGCCGGGCGTCCCGTGCGCGCAACCCACCGATTGCACGGCGAGAATACGACTCCGACGACGACGACCCGCTGGCATCGAACCTGCTCCGCGCGTCGACATGCCGAGTCCATCCCAGCTTCGGGTCACGTCCGCGCGCCGGATCGTCGTGACGCTCGCCGCCGCCTCCGCGACGGTCGCCGTCGCCGCGGCCACCGGCTTTCTCGATCCCGCCTCGCTGCTGGTCACCGTCGGCGGCTCGCTCGCGGTCCTGTGTCTGACGTTCTCCCGCAGGCGCATCGAGAGCGCGTATCGCCACCTGCGCGTCGCCCTCGTCGAGTGCGCCGACCCGGAACGGCTGATCGTGACCCTGAAACGCTACGCGCGGATTCATCGGATCGACGGCACGCCCGCTCTCGAGCGCGCGGCGCTCACGGCCGACGATCCGTTCCTGCGCGACGCCGTCGGTCTCGCGGTCGAGCTCAACGACTGCCGCGAGCTGAGCGACGCGCTCGCGGGCGAGCTTCGCGTCCGGGTCGCGGAGGCCGAAGCCGCGCGCCAGGTCCTGATCACGCTCGGGAAGCTCTTTCCCGCTTTCGGGTTGATCGGCACCCTGATCGGTCTCGTCGTCCTCCTTCGGAACGTCACCGGCTCGGACTTCGCGTCGCTGGGCTCCGGCCTCGGCCTCGCGGTGCTGACCACGCTGTACGGCGCGGTGCTGTCGAACGTCGTCGTGCTGCCGCTCGCGACCAAGATGCAGGCGCACCAGGCGCGGCGCACGCTGCTCATGCGGATGATCATCGAGGGCATCCTGCTGGTCCACGCGCGGGAGTATCCGACCCGCGTCGAACGCGCGCTCCGCGCTTACGTCAGCGACGCAGCCGTCGAGGTGCTCGGTGACCGTCCACTACCTGCCGAGCGCGCGGCCTGAGTCGCGCGGCGCGCGGCCGGTCGCACGTCGACGCGCCGACCGCCGCCGGCGCGACGACGAGGACGGCACGCGCCAGCGCGAGAGCCGCGGGTCGGAACCGGCCGCCGACGCGCCGCCCGCGACGGAACGCGCGGACGCCGGCGCGCGCGAACGAGATCCTCGCGCGCGCGACGGCGCGTCGCGCCGCGGAATCGACGAGCAGGACGCAGGGTCGCGCGACCGGCCGCCGAGCGCCACGGACGGGCCGCCGATCGGCCGCGCGGAGCGCTCCAGGGCCGATCGCAAGCGCGCGCCCGGCGGCCGTCGCCTCGGCGAGCGAGACGCGCGGTCGGAAGAGGCAGAGGAGCCCGGGCGGTCGGAAGAAGCAGGGGAACCCGAGCGAGCGGACGCCGCACGACGCGATCCCGCGCCGCCACGCGACGCGCCGTCATGCCCCGTCGCCGCGCCGTGCGACGCCGGCTCGCGCGCCGTCGCCGGGCCGCCGCGCGACGGCGCACCGTCGTCCGACGCACCGTCGCGCGCGGGCGCCACGCCGCCACGCGCTACCCCGCCGTCATGCGACGCCGCGCCGTCGAGAGAGGCGGCGCGCCGCGCCGGCGCGCGAAGCGACAGCGCGAGACGTGCCGCTCCGGAGCCCACCCTTGCGGACGCCGACCGCGATGGCGCGGGCACCCGTCGCGCCGGCTCGCGACGCGACGGCGCCCGGCGGCTCGCCGCACGCGCCGCGATCGTCGGCGAGGACGCGGCGGTGGCCGAGATCGACGACACCGGATGGCTGCTCACGTTCAGCGACCTCGTGCTCCTGCTCTTCGCATTCGTCGTCGTCGCGACGACGGTGACCCGCGGCGGCGCCGGCAAGACGGCCGGATGCGCCAAGCGACCGGCCGCGAAGCGCGCCGGCGCGGCGTCCGTCGCGAGCGCCCTGCCCTTCACCGCGGCCCTGTTCGACATACCGTCGGATCCGTTCGCCGCTCCGCACCGCGATGCGGAGTCTCGGAAGGCGGCCGACCGCGCGGCAGATTCGCCGGCCGACACGCGTGCGCGCGCGGCGAGCGGCCGCGCCGCCGCCGATCGCGACGACACGGCGTCGGACGGAGACCGCGGCGGAGCGGCGTTCCGCGACGCGCCGCCGCCACGCGAGGCGGCGGCGGGCGACGCAGCGTCACCCGCCGTGGCGCCGGGCGGCGCCGCCGCGGGTCTCGCTCACGCGGACGCTCCGGCGACCCTGGCGGAGCCGAGCACGCCACGCATCGCGGCCGACGCAGGTGGCGGTGCGATGGTCACCGAGTCGGAGCGTGTCGCGACGGCCGGCGCGCCCGATCCGCCGATCGGCCGTGAGACCGCCGCCGAGGACGTCGACGCCGCCGCGGAGCCCGTACGGCTCGCATCGCTTCCGCCCGGTCCCGCCGATCGGCCGCAGGATGAGCCGGAGCGCGGCGCCATCGACGATCCGCAGCATCGCCGTCAGCAAGAGTACGCCGCGCTCGCGCGCTACCTCCGCGCCTTCGGCGCCGCGACCGATCTCGGGACCGAGCTCAGCGTCGCGACCGACGACTCGGGCGTCGTCGTCGGCCTCGACAGCAGCGTCGAGTTCGCGCCCGGCCGGGCCGAGCTCGACAGCCGGGCGCTGCCGCTGCTGTACGAGATCGCGTCGCATCGCGCGCTCGCTGCCGGACGTGACGATCGAGGTCGCCGGCCACACCGACGCCACGCCCGTCCACAGCCGGAGGTTCCCCTCGAATCTCGAGCTCTCGCTGGCGCGTGCCGCGCAGGTCGCGCACGCGATCGCGGGCGGCGACGCGGCGCTCGCGTCGCGGGTGGTCGCGATCGGCTACGGCGAGCATCGCGCGATCGCGTCGAACGACGACCCGGCCGGACGCGCCAAGAACCGTCGCGTCGAGCTCCGCCTGACGCGACACGAGACCGACGAGCCGGCGGATTGAGACGACCGCCGGCGTGCTCGCGCGCCGGCGCTCGGACGTCAGCCGTCGGCGGCGCGGGCGGGCGGTTCTTCCGGCGCGGCGTCGTCGAGGCGTCCGCTCCAGAGATAGCGTCGCGTCTCGCGGACGATCACGCCGTTCAGCAGAAGCAGCGAGATCAGGTTCGGGATCGCCATCAACGCGTTGGTGATGTCGGCGGCCGGACCAGACGACCGGAAGCGGCAGGACCGAGCCGACGAAGCACCGCGGCGACCCACAGCCAGCGATAGGGCACGATCGACGCCGCGGCCCGAGCAGGTACTCGCAGCGCCTTCTCGCCGTAGTACGACCAGCCGACCAGCGTCGAGAAGACGAACGTCAGAAGCCCGACGGTGAGGACCATCGGGCCCGACGACCGGCAGGTCGCGGAACGCCGCGCTGGTGAGCGCGGCGCCCTGCGCGCCCGTCCGCCACTCGCCGGAGTTCACCAGCACGAGCCCGGTCATGGCGCAGACGACGACGGTGTCCCAGAACGTCCCGCTCGACGACACCAGCGCCTGGCGGACCGGGATTGCGGGTCTGCGCCGCCGCCGCGACGATCGGCGCGCTCCCGAGGCCGGACTCGTTCGAGAACAGCCCGCGCGCGACGCCGTAGCGCATCGCCTCGCGCATCCCGGCGCCGAGGAAGCCGCCGACCGCCGCATGGCCGCTGAACGCGCTCGCCGACGATCAGCGCGATCGTCGCCGGGATCCGCGCGGCGTTCGAGCGCCGAGGATGACGAGACAGCCGACGACGTAGAAGATCGCCATGAACGGCACCAGCCATTCGCAGGTCGCGGCGATCGAGCGGATGCCGCCGAGGATCACGGCGGCGGTGAGGATCGTGAGCATCGACGCCGGTCAGCCCACGTCGCCGACGCCGAAGTCGTCGTGGATCAAGAGTCGCGATCGAGTTCGCCTGCACGGTGTTGCCGATGCCGAAGGCGCTGACCGCCGTCAGCACCGCGAAGACGACGCCGAGCCAGCGCGCGCCGACGCCGCGCTCGAGGACGTACATCGGCCCGCCCGCCATCGACCCGCCGGCGCCGCGCACGCGATACTTCACCGCGAGCAGCGCCTCGCCGTACTTGGTCGCGATCCCGAAGACGCCGGTCAGCCACATCCAGAGCACGGCGCCCGGGCCGCCCGACGCGACCGCGGTCGCGACGCCGACGATGTTGCCGGTGCCGATCGTCGCCGCGAGCGCCGTCGTGAGCGCGCCGAACTGCGACACGTCGCCGGCGGCGCCGCGCTCGGGCGCGACCGAGAGCCGGATCGCGGTGCCGATGTGACGCTGGATGAAGCGCAGGCGGACGGTCAGGAAGACGTGCGTGCCGACCAGCAGCAGCAGCATCGGCGGCCCCCACACCACGTCGCTCACCCGCCCCAGGGCCGCGATCAAATTTTGCATCGGCGCTCCTTAGCACGTACGACGGAAACATCTCAGCGAGCCGAGGTGATGATGGCGAGCACGTTGGCGTCGAAGGAATGCGTCCCCTGCCGCGGCGGCGTACCGCCGCTCGCCGGCGCCGGGCTCGAGGCGCTGCGCACCGAGCTCGGCGGCGACTGGCGCGTCGTCGACGGCCACCGTCTCGAGAAGGAGTACCGCTTCAAGAACTTCCGCGAGGCGCTCGCCTTCACCAACCGCGTCGGCGAGCTCGCCGAGGAGCAAGGGCATCACCCCGACGTCCATCTCGCCTGGGGCAAGGTGCGGCTCACGATCTGGACGCACAAGATCGACGGCCTCACCGAGAGCGACTTTGTCTTCGCCGCGAAAGCGGACGCCCTCTTCGGCTGACGGCCTGTTGCGACGCCCCGCCACGTGCTCGGCGGGCGGCGCGCGTCCCGCGAGCGGCGCGCGCGTGAGGCGACGGCGGCGCTCAGCTAATCACGCCGTCGCGAACGCCTCGCCCGAGGCAGCCCCCTGGCGGCGGAGCGCTCGCCCGTCGCATCGTGCGACGACCGGAGCGACGGGCGCGGATTTCGTCGCCGTCTCTCCGGCGACGGGTTGCCGCCTCGCGAACGTCTGGCGGCAGCCGGTCAGTGCCACCACCACGGCTTCGTGGTCGCCGTCGCCGTCGGCTTGCAGGGCGTCGCGACCGGCGTCGGGGTCTTCGTCGGGTTGCACGGCGTCGCCGTCTTGGTGGGGGTCTTCGTCGGATTGCAGGGCGTCGCCGTCTTGGTCGCGGTTTTCGTCGGCGTCGGCGTCGGCGTCTTCGTCGGAGTCTTCGTGGGGGTCTTCGTGGGCGGATTGCACGGCGTCGCGGTTTTCGTCGGCGTCTTGGTCGGTGTCGGGGGGCACGGCGTCGCGGTCTTGGTGGCGGTCTTGGTCGGCGTCGGGGGGCACGGGGTCGACGTGACCGTCGGCGTCGCGGTCTTGCGTCGCGCGTCTTCGTCGCCGTCGCCGTCGCGGTGGGAGTCTGAGTCGCGGTGGGAGTCGGCGTGACAGTGGCCGTCGCGGTCGGCGTCGCCGTGTTCGTCGGGGTCGGCGTCGCGGTTCCGGTCGCAGTCGTGGTCGTGGTCGGCGTCAGCGTCGGCGTCGCGGTCTCTGTGGGCGTCGCCGTCGACGTCGCAGTGCCGGTCGGCGTCGTCGTCGCAGTGACCGTCGGGGTCGGCGTCGCGGTGCCGGTCGCGGTCGGGCTCGGGCTCGGCTCGAGCGGCAGCGTCGCGGTCATGATCGGCGTCGCGGTCGGCGTCGGCGTCGGCGGATTGCATTCCGAGCAGAAGGCGCGCGCCTCGCCGAGGGCATCCACGGCCCGGCCGGCGGAGCGCGACTCGTCGACGGTGTCCATGCGTATCATCGCGTCGTTGCTCGCGCGCAGCACGCCCTGCGCCGATTCGATGCGTACCCGTGCGGGCACGACGTCGAGCCGATTGCCGTCCGTCGTGACGTCGCCCTCGGCACGCACGAGGAGGCTCGCGCCGTGCACGTAGGCGCGCGACATGCTCACCGAGCAATCGGCCGCGGAGCAGGTCACCTCGATCGCGTCCGCGGCATCGATCGTCAGCGGGCCTTGCAGCTGGACGCTGCCGCTCGCGTTGATCAGGACGTCGGCGTCCGCGCCGCCGGCGCGCAGGTCGCCGGCGACGACCACCCCCGCGCTCGCGGCGAGCAGGACGCCGCCGCGCGCGGCGATCGCGCCGCCGTGGCTGCCGTCGATCGCGATCGCGCCGGCGCGGATCACCAGCGCGTCGGTGCCCGGCAGCGGCACGAGCAGGCCCGTCACCACGACCATGTCGTCACCGCCGTCGACGATCGTGGTCGCCCCGTCGCGGCGACAGAGCGCGCTCGCGGCGCAGTCCTGGAGCGTCGTCGCGGCCCGGGCGGGAGCGGCAAGGATAATCATCAGGAGCACGCTTGAATAAAATGAGTGTTTGTTCATTTACGATTTCCATCGATCCCACCCGATTTTCCACGCATGCGCGGGATTGAACCCGAACGTTGACGTGCAAACAATCACCAAAATCTGAAAAGATTATGCACATGCGCGACCAGCAATAAACGTCATAGCGGTCGTCAGATCAGCACCTATGAAATCCGTTCCATCTCGGGCGCCGGCCAGCGCGGATCACACGGCACATGCGTGGGGCTCGCCGCAGCGGGACGACGGCCGACGGCGGGCGCGCGCCGGCGACGCGGCGCCGGGCGTGCAGCCGCGTGCGGCCGGCGCCGCCGCGCGGCCGCCGCGGGCGAATCTCCGGCCTCGCACGCGCGCTCGCCGCCGCACCGCCGCGAGCCGCCACGAGTTGAACTCCGCGCGCGTTTGTGAACAGAAGCACCGGGACGTTCGAAAGGAGAGGGCATGCGACATCTGATACCTGTGATCGTGGTGGCGTTGCTGGCGAGCGCGGCGCCGATTCACGCCGCCGACGTGCAGCCGAAGACCGACGAGGAGAAGACGATCTACACGCTCGGCCTCCTGCTCAGCCGCAACCTCGCGCCGTTCGCGCTGACGGAGAAAGAGCTCGAGTTCGTCCAAGAAGGCCTCGCCGACGGCGTGTTGAACCGGCCGAAGAAAGCGGAGGCCCAGACCTACGGGCCGAAGATCCAAGAGCTGCAGAAATCGCGCGCAGCGGCGCTCGCGGAGACCGAGAAGAAGAGCTCGGCGGCGTTCCTCGAGAAGGCCGCGGCCGAGAAGGGCGCCAAGAAGACCGCCTCGGGTCTGATCATCAGCGAGATCACGCCCGGCACGGGCCCGTCGCCGAAGGCCACCGACAAGGTGAAGGTCCACTACACGGGCACGCTGATCGACGGCACCGTCTTCGACAGCTCGGTGAAGCGCGGACAGCCGGCGACCTTTCCGCTGAACGGCGTCATCCCCTGCTGGACCGAGGGCGTGCAGCTGATGAAGGTCGGCGGCAAGAGCAAGCTCATCTGCCCGTCGAGCATCGCGTACGGCGACCGCGGCCAGCCGCCGCTGATCAAGCCGGGGGCGACGCTCATCTTCGAGGTCGAGCTGCTGGAGATCCTGCCGCCCGCCGGCACCTCGCCGCCCGCGCACGCCGCACCGTCACCGGCGCACTGAGGGCATTCGCGTCGAGACGCGCCGCCCGACACGGCGGCGCGTCTCGACGCTCGACCGCGCATGCGCCGCGCGGCGCGGCGGCGCGCGCCACCTGGCGGCGCCGTCGCTCGGCCGCCGCGGGTCGCTTGCGCGCATCGCAGCGCGCTCGCCACCGTCGCGCGCCGCTCCGCATTCGCCGCTGTCGCGCGCGGCGCGCGGCTCAGCGTTCGCCGCGCTTGCGCTGGAGCGAGAGACCGCTGCGCTCGGTCTCCTCGAGACCGCGGTGGAGCGCACGCTCGCCGAAGCGGTCGTGGATCGCGTCGATCGCCGTATTGAGGCGCTCGCGTTTCGCGACGCCACCGACCGCCAAGCTCAGCTGCTCGCCGTCCGTGCGCGACGCGAGGCCGCTCACCGACACGCCGAGGAGCCGCACCGGCTCGCGCACGCCGGCGCGAGCGAGGAGCTGGCGCGCGGCCTCACCGATCGCGGCACCGTCGTCGGTCGGGGTCGGGAGCGTGGACGAGCGCGTGAGGAGCGGGAAGCGACCGCCGCCGAGCCGGCGCGCGAGCTTGATCTTCACGGTCACCCGCCGGCCGCGCACGCGGTCGCGACGCAGCCGGCGCGCGACGGCCTCGGCGTGCGCGAGGAGCGTCGCCGCCATCCGGCGCTGGTCGCGGACGTCGCGCTCGAAGGTGTTCTCCTCGCCGTACGACTTGGCGTCGCGGTCGGGCTCGACGTCGCGCGCGTCCTCGCCGCGCGCGAGCCGCGCGAGGCCGACTCCCCACGCCCCGAGCGCCTCGCGCAACCGGGCTTCCGGCGTCGCGACGAGATCGCCGATCGTACGGATGCCGAGCGTCTCGAGCCGCGCGCGTGCGACCGGCCCGACGCCCCAGAGACGGCCGATCGGCAGCGGCGCGAGGAAGCTCGTCACCTCGCCCTCGCGAACCGCGAGCAGGCCGTCGGGCTTGGCGAGGTCGCTCGCGATCTTCGCGACGAGCTTCACCGGCGCGATGCCGACCGACACCGCGAGCGCGGTCTCGGCGCGCACCTCGGCGCGCAGGCGCTCGGCGACGCCGATCGGATCGCCGAGGAGCTTCTCGGTGCCGGTCATGTCGAGGAACGCCTCGTCGAGCGACAGACCCTCGACGCGCGGCGAATAGCGCCGAAAGATGCCGAAGATGCGGCGGCTCTCGCGCCGGTACTTGCGCATGTCGCCCGGCACGAAGACGGCGTCGGGGCAGCGCTCGCGGGCGTGCGCCGACGGCATCGCGGAGTGGATGCCGAACACGCGCGCCTCGTAGCTCGCCGCCGCGACCACGCCGCGCGACGACGACCCGCCGACGATCACCGGTCGCCCGCGAAGGTCCGGCGCGTCGCGCTGCTCGATCGCCGCGAAGAACGCGTCCATGTCGACGTGGAAGATCGTCCGCGACACCGAGGCTCCTCGTCGACGCCCGCGCGGGTGCGCCGCACCGCCGCCGAGACACCGGCGCGGCGCCACGGGCGATCAGGCGTGCGTGAAGATCTCGTCGGCGCTCTTGCCGCCGAGCGTCGCCTGGAGCTGCGCCAGCGCCTCGTCGGGCGTCGCGGCCAGCGCCATCAAGCTGTGATCCGCGCGCGCCATCGTGAGATCGCAGGGGACGGCGGTGAAGAAGCCGTTCGGCAAGCTCGAGACCATCACGAAGAAGGCCTTGCCGTCGGGTGCGCGGAACTGAAACCACTCCACCTTCTGCACGACGTACTGACTCTCGCTCATCGTCATCGTCCTCGCTTCGATCGAACGTGTGTGCCGGCGCGATCGCACCGGACGTCCACCCTACTGATCGCGTGGGCGCTTGGCTAGATTCGCCGCATGAAGCCGCGATCGGCGCGGGGCGCCGCAGCGCGGCTCGCGCCGTCGGTGCCGGGCGACGCGCGCGCGCTGCGCGACCCGTGACCGCGCTACGGCTGGAGGCGCTCCGCCGTCCAACCGCGCGCGCGCCGCGTGAAGCGCTCGCGATCGTGGAGGCGATGCTCGCCCCGGGTCCAGAACTCGATGACGGCGGGAACGATGCGAAAGCCGGTCCACTCGCGCGGGCGCGGCACGTCCCCCGACGGGTGTGCGCGGCGCATCGTCCGCCAGCGCGCGAGCAGCGCGGCGCGGCTCTCGAGCGGCGCGCTCTGCGTCGACGCCGACGCGGCGATCCGGCTCTCGAGCGGGCGGGTCCGCCAGTAGGCGTCCGCCTCGTCGGCCGAGACCTCCTCGATCGCTCCCTCGATCCGCACCTGCTTGCCGGTGAGATGCCAGTAGAACACCACCGCCGCGCGGCGGGTCGCGCGGAGCTCCCGGCCCTTGCGGCTGCGGGCGTCGGTGAAGAACACGAAGCCGCGCGCGTCGACGCCTTTCAAGAGCACGAACCGCACCGACGGCGTGCCGTCGGGCGTCGCGGTCGCGAGCGCCATCGCGTCCGGGAGCGGAATCCCGGCACGCTCGGCGCGGCGGTACCAGCGACGAAAGCGTGCGACGGGGTCGGCGGCGGCGGGACGCGCACGGGGGTGGGCGGAGTGCCCGCGCTCGGCCTCGCTGCGCGCGTCGGGCTTGCCGCGCCGGCGGATCACGGCTTGGCCGGCCACGCGCGGCGTCGCGCGCTTTCCACCGATGTCGCAGCCGCCATTCAAGCCGTCTTCTGCTTCAGCATGCTCTCGGTGACGCGGGTCGTGAGCGCGTGCGGCATGTAGCGCATCACGCGCGCCATGACGCCGTTCATGAAGCCGTTCACCAGGACCGGGCCGTGGCCGACGGCCCGCACCGCCTGGTCCGCGACCTCGTCCGCCGACATCCACGCGAAGCTCGGGACGGCGCTGGCGTCGACCGCGGCGACGTCCTGGAACGCGGTGCGGGTGAAGCCCGGGCAGACGCACAGCACGTGGACGCCGGTGTCGCGCAGCTCGGCTGCGATCGCCTCGGTGAAGCTCAGGACGAACGCCTTCGTCGCGCAGTAGGTCGCCATGTACGGCCCGGGCGCGAAGGCTCCCACCGACGCGATGTTGACGACGGCGCCGTGACCGCGCTCGACCATGCCGGGCGTGAAACGGCCGGTGAGCTCGACCAGCATGGCGACGTTCAGCTGCACCTCCTCGAGCTCTTTTTCGACCGGCAGCCGGTCGATCCTCCCGACCGTCCCGAAGCCGGCGTTGTTGACGAGCCAGTCGACGACGAGCCCGCGGCGCTCGACGTGGTCGCTGAGCTCGCGACCCGCCCCGGGCCTGGTGAGATCCAGCGCGAGACAGTGCACCGTGATGCCGTGCTGCTGCTCGAGCTCGCCGGCGATCACCTGCAAGCGGTCGGCGCGGCGCGCGACCAACGCCAGATGCCGCCCGTCGCGGGCGAGCCGCCGCGCGAAAGCTTCCCCGATGCCGCTCGAAGCGCCCGTGACGAGCGCGATGTCCTGCGCCATGAGACCCTCCTTCGCTGGTTCGAGCCGTCGCTATCACACGCGCGCGAGCGTCGCGACGCTCGCGCGCCGTGGCGTCGCGGACTCTCGCGCCACGCGCTCGCGCCGCTTGCGCCGGGACGGGCGATCGGCGTATGCGAGCGCCCGATGCCGCCGACCGCCGCCGCGCTTGCCGGATTCGCCGCCTGGTTCCTGCTGCTGACGTTCGCGCTCGCCGCGTATCGCACGCGGCTCGTCCTGAGCGGCGAGAAGAAGGCGAACAGCTTCGCGCCCGATGCATCCGACGTCGCGCCGTTCGGGCGCCGCCTGAACCGCGCCCGCGACAACTGCTTCGAGACGCTGCCGCTGTTCGCCGCGCTCGCGGTCGCCGCCTCGATCTCCGGCCGGCTCGCCGTCACCGACCCGCTCGCGATGTACGTCCTCTACGCGCGCATCGGCCAGTCGGTGACGCACCTGATCTCGACGAGCGAGAACGCGGTGTCGGTGCGCTTCGCGTTCTTCGCGGCGCAGCTCGTGATCTACGCGATCTGGGCGGTGCGTCTCCTCGCCTGATCGCGGATGCGCCGGCGCCGCCCGGCGCGCCGGCTACGACGGCCCGTCGCCGGCGACGCTGGCGACGCCCGGCATGAACGGCAGGTCGGTGACGCCGGGATCCAGTCCGCACTGCGTCAGCAGGGTCGTCAGCTGGCCGCGATGATGCGTCTGATGGTTGGAGAGATGGACGACGAGCACCCACGTCGGCAGGGTGCGCGTCAGGCCGTCGACCTTGCTCGTGTAGGTGAACGGCGCCGCGAGCCACTCGTTCGAGAGCCCCTCCGACCACGCGACGAGGCGCGCGTCGAGCTCCGCGCGGACCGCCGCGAGCTCGCTGAAATCGGCGTAGAGCTCGACGCCGAGCGGCGGCACCGCCGGCGGGTCGCCGGTGAACCGCGAGAGGAACGCCAGGTCGGCGTAGACCAGATGGTTCAGGGTGCCGTGGATCGACTCGAAGAACGCGCCGCGATCGCGGCGGCGATCCTCGTCGGGGAGCGTCGCGCAGAGCGCGTACAGGCGCTCGTTCATCCAGCGGTTGTAGCGCGCCATCGTGCGGCAGTAGTCGGCGTCGATCACGGCGTCATGAGACGCCGCCGCGGTTTCAAGGGGGCACGCTTCCGAGCGGCGGCGGCGCGGGCGGCTTCCGCTGCACGGTGATCCCGGCCATGCAGCTCGGCGGCGTCGAGCTGCCCTCGAAGGCGCGCAGGCACGCCTCCGTCGACTTCTCGGCGTCACCGATCCGCGCCTCGAAATCGCCGATCTCGACCTGCGCGGCCGGCCGGCCTTCCTTCCAGCTGTACGAGAAGCTGCTGGTGTTCTCGTTGCCGGTCGCACGCCCGTCCGCCGCGCGCGCCCGCAGCGTCACGCCGTGCTGGCAGGCGGCAGCATGGGTCGCGTCCCGCGTGTCGCGGCTGCACTCGTTGATCGCGTCCTCGACGTCGTCACCGGCGCGCGAGCCGAGATCGACGCCGCGCTCACAGGCGACGTCGGTGTCGGAGCCGGAGCCGTACTCCATCTGACAGCGGAGCTTCGCGTCGATGACGTTGGCGGCGAGCGCCGGCGTCGCGGCGAAGCAGCCGAGCAGCAGCGCCGCCGCGGCCACGCAGTCGAGGAGCACCGCCATCGCTCGCGATCGTCTCACTCGTCCCTCCGGCGGGCACGCCGCGCCCGCGACACCAGCGTACGCGTCTTACGGGGCGAGCACCAATGGCGGCGTTCGACGGCGCGCGTGCGGATCGCGGAGGTCTCGGCGGCGTAGGCAGTCGAGGCTACCTACCGCCGGAGTCGTACGGCACCTCTTCGGCGACGACGACGAAGCGTGTCAGCGTCGACGGGCCGAACGACGTCGTGAGCGCGACGTCGACGGCGTCGCGGCCGCGCGCCATCAGGATGCGACCGATGCGCGGGCGGTTGTGACGAGCGTCGACGGTCCACCAGCGGTGATCCAAGTACACCTCGAACCAGGCGCTGAAATCCATCGGCTCGGGCATCGCGGGGACGCCGATGTCGCCGAGGTAGCCGGTCGCATAGCGCGCCGGGATGTTGAGGCAGCGGCAGAACGTGATCGCGAGGTGCATGAAATCGCGGCACACGCCTGCGCGTTCGTTGAGCACCTCGCGCGCGGTCTTGGTCGGACGCGCGTGCGCATGACTGAACTGCACGTTGGCGTAACACCAGTCCAGGACCGCCTGGACGCGCGGCCAGCCTGCCGGCGTGTGAGCGAAAAGCTTCCAGGCGACGTCGACCAGGCAGTCGACCTCGCAGTAGCGGCTCGCCAGGAGAAATTGCAGCGTCTCCGGCGGCAGCTCCTCGACCGGGTGCTGGCGGGCCGTCGGAGCGACGGCGTCGAGCCCGCCGTCGTCCAGGATCAGCGCGTCGTTGTGGATCCGGAGCGCGCCGGCCGGCGCGGCGATGCGGCTGCAGCGGTTGCCGAAGCCGTCGATGAAGTCGTCGATCGCAAGCGGCGGATCGATCCGCAGCGCTTCGGGCCCACGCAGCCACGCCTCACGCGACGGGTGAACGTGCAGCATCAGGACCATCGCCGTCGGTTGCGGCAGCTCGAAGGCGATATCGAATCCGAACCGTATCAACATTGAAGACACCGCGGCTTTCGAGCGCACGAATCCACTCTGCGCTTGCAGGGATCGTTCCAGCAGAGCGTCCCGCCGCTCGACCGCGCGGTGCTCTACCTTGCGACCCCGGGAGCGATCTCGTACGCTTCCGCCGACCTCATGACGTACTGCCTCGGGATCATGACGAAGTTCGGCCTGGTGATGGCGTCGGACTCGCGCACCAACGCCGGCTACGACCAGGTGAACGTCTGCCGGAAGATGCACACGTTCGTGACTCCCGGCGAGCGGGTCCTGGTTCTGCTCGCGAGCGGCAGCCTCTCGTGCTCGCAGTCGATCGTGACCCTGCTGCGGACCGACTTCGAGGAGGGCGAGGGTCTGGCGTCGGCGCCGACGCTCTACGACGCCGCGCGCATCGTCGGCGAACAGGTGCGCCGCGTCTCCGAGATCGACCGCGCGGCGCTCGAGCGCGACGACTACAAGTTCAACGTCCATTTCATCCTCGGCGGCCAGATCCGCGGCGCACCGCCGAGCCTCTTCCTGATCTACCCGCAGGGAAATCCCCTGCAGGCGACCGAGGAGTCGCCGTTTCTTCAGATCGGCGAATGCAAGTACGGCCGCCCGATCCTCGACCGCGGAATCCGCTACGAGAAGACGTCGCTGGAAGAGGCGGCGAAATACGCGCTGCTGTCGCTCGACTCGACGATGCGGTCGAACGTCACGGTCGGCCCGCCGATCGACCTCGCCGCGTATTCGGCCGACGAGCTCGACCTCACCCGCCACCGCCGCTTCGGCGCCAACGACCCCGATTTGATCAAGATCCGGACGCGCTGGGAGCAGGCGCTGCGCCAAGCGGTGGCGCGCCTGCCGGAGCTGCGCTTCCGGACGCGTCCGTCGGCGGCCACGCAGGAGGAGACGATTCAGCTCGTCGAGTCGGACGGCGCCGATTCGGAGGCGCCGTCGCAACCCTCCGCGACGACGCGCGCGAGGCGATCGCACCTTCGCGGCTGATCGCGGCCTCGGCGTCGCGGCCGCCGCTGCGGTCGCATCCCCTCTGCGCCGCCGTCACGCCGGTACGTTCGCGCCGCTCGGACGCTCCGCCGGCCGTGCGCGCACCGGTGCGGACGTCAGCCGCCGATCAGGCTCGTCACGCTCTCCACGTCGTAGCGCGTCGCCGTGAGGCGCTCGATGCGGAGCTTCTGCATCGCCTCCTGGAACGCCGCCATGTGCGGGGTCTGAAAGTGCGCGGCGAGGGCCTCGGGGCTCTCCCAGCGCTCGGTGAGGAAGAACCGATTCGGCTGCGCGACGTCGCGGCCGAACGCGTACTGGATGCAGCCGCGTTCCTTCAGCGTCGCGTCGGCCATCGTCGCCGCGAGGGCGACGGCGGCATCGACGTCGTCCGGATGAACCTCGATGGTTCCGAGTACGAGCAGCATGGACCCTCCTTCGTGCAACGGTCGATCGCGGCGGCGGTCGCGTTCAGCGCAGCAGCTCGTACGGTCCGCCCTTCTCGAGCGCGCGCTGGTACGCCGGACGCGCGTGGATGCGTGAGAGGAACGCGGTGAGCTTCGGGTACTCCGCGGCGAGGCCGCCGCGCGCGGCGGCGGCCTCGAGCGGGAAGCTCATCTGGACGTCGGCGGCGGTGAACTCGTCGCCGGCGAACCACGTGCTCTTGCCGAGCTCGCCTTCCATGAAGCCGAGGTGCAGCGCGATCTGCGGCTCGATGAACGAGCTCTTCGCGCGGCCGGCGATCTGCCGCGCGATCGGCCGCACGAAGAACGGCATCGGCGCGGTCTCGACCCGATCGAAGACGAGCTTCAGCAGCAGCGGCGGCATCGCCGAGCCCTCGGCGTAGTGCAGCCAGTACGTGTAGCGGGCGCGCTCCGGCGAGCCCGCGGGCGGCACGAGCCGGCCGTCGCCGTAGCGCTCGACGAGGTACTCGATGATCGCGCCGGACTCGGCGAGCGTCCGGCCGTCGTCGGTGATCACCGGCGACTTGCCGAGCGGATGCACGGCGCGCAGCGACGGCGGCGCCAGCATCGTCTCCGTGTTGCGCGCGTAGCGCTTGACCTCGTACGGCACGCCGAGCTCCTCGAGCAGCCAGAGGACGCGCTGCGAGCGCGAGTTCTCGAGATGGTGGACGACGATCACGCGATCACTCCTTTCGTGGATTCCGCGGCCCCGCCAATCGCCACGGAGGTTTCAAGGTTTCATTCCGCCTTCAGGCGCGCCGTCAACGGGTGGTCCATCAGGCGGATCAGGACGTCGCTCCAGTACTTGTCCGCCATCGCCCGCGCGACGCGCGCGGCGCTCTCCGGGGCGGGCTCGACGCGGACGTGCGGGAACTCGAGGTCGGCGACACGAACGCCGACGAAGGGCTTGGTGCGGTTCTCCTCGAGCTTCGCCGCCGAGCGCGCCCCGAACCGCGCGTACGCCTGATCGTCGAGGACGACGATCCACACCTTGAACCAGTGCGGCGAGCCGTCGGCGCGGACGACGCCGATCTCGATCGTGTTCTCGTCGGCCCACGCGCGCGGGTTCCACGCCGTCGCCGGGGCGGCGACGCGTGCCGGATGCGCGCACCCGGCCGCGAGCGCGAGCAGAGCGGCGAGCGACGCGCAGCGCGCGACGGTGGCGGTGCTCATGCCCGGAGGAGCGCCGCGGCCACGAGCGCGATCCCGGCGAGGTAGGTGCCGAGCGCCCCGACGAAGCGCAGCGGATTCCCCTCCGCGAGCGACGCGGGAAAGACCATCCCCGCCGCGTGCAAGTAGCGGAAGACCGTCGCCGCGACGAACGTCCAGATCATCCACGCGCTCGGCTGCCGCGCGCCGACCAGCAGGATCAGCACGGCGAGCATCGGCACGTACTCGGCGGCGTTGCCGTGCGCGCGGCAGAGCTTGTGGAGACGGTCGGTCGGATCGCTGCTGTATCCGACCGCCACGTTCGCCGAGCCGCGCGTCAGCGACACCGCAACGCCGAGGCCGAAGACCAGAAGCGCGAGCAACGCCGTACAGACGATCGCGACCGTCATGGAGCCCTCCAATCTCGCGCTACCGACCCGGTGCGCCGATGACCGGGCGATCCTGTAGCCGAGAACACGCGCGGCAAACAAGAAGCGGCGGCGGCGCCGCGTCGCGCTCGCGCGTCAGGGGCCGAACGAGCCGGGGCGGCCGAGCTTCTCGGCGCCGGCGGTGGCGAAGACGTTCTCCTGTACCGACGCGTGCTGCGTCAGCGTGTGGATGTCGCGCAGGCGCCGCTGGAGCGGCGACTTCTCGTAGAGCGCGCTGCCGCCGCCGGCGGTGTAGCAGGCGTCGACGACGCGCGCCGCCGTCTCGACCACCCACGCGACGGTCTGGAGCACGCGCGTGCGCAGCGCGGGGTCGAGGGCGCCCGCCTGCGCCTGGCGCCAGTAGGTCTCGGCGCACGACGTCAGGAACGCGCGCGCGGCGCGGGCGTCGGCCTCGGCGTGGCCGAGGCGGTACTGGAAGAGCGGCTGGTCGGCGAGCTCGGCGCGAGCGTAGAGGCGCGTCTTCCGGGTCTCGGCGAGAGCGACGAGATCGGCGAGCGCGCCCTCGGCGATGCCGAGGGCGACCGCGCCGATGTGCATCGAGAACTGCAGCATCGGCGCGGCGAAGCTCGGACCCGGCAGCGACGGCTCGCCGAGCCAGAGATCGAAGCTCCACTCCTCGGCGACGTCGGCGCCGTCGATCGCGATGTCGTGGCTGCCGGTGCCGCGCATCCCCGCGGTGCGCCAGGTGTCGATGATCTGCCACGCCGGCGCCGGCATCACGACGCAGCGGAGCTTCGGCGCTCCCGGCATCGGACCCGGCACCGGGTTGCCGTCGGCGAGGACGACGCACTGGCCGAAGAGCCAATCGGCGTGCTGGCAGCCGCTCGCGAAGCTCCACCGTCCGCTGGCGCGATAGCCGCCGGGTACGACGTCCGCCCTGCCCTGCGGCGCGAACGCGCCGCCGCAGATCGTGTCGGGGCCGCCGGCATACACCTTGTCGAAGCTCGCGCGCGGCAAGAGCGCGAAGAGCTGCGGCGTCTCGCAGCCGATCATCGCCGTCCACCCGGTCGCGCCGTCGGCGGCGGCGAGCGCAGCGAGGACGTCGACGCTCGGCGGAAACTCGATCTCGAGCCCGCCGTGGCCGCGCGGGACGAGCATGCGGAACACCCCGACGGTCTTCAGCTCCTGGACGAGCTCGGGGGCGAGGCGGCGCGCGACCTCCATCTCCGGTGCGCGGGCGGCGATCGACGGCGCGAGGGCGCGCACGTCGGCGAGGATGCGTTCGGCGGCGGTCGTCATGGCCCGGTCATACAAAACTCCGAGCGCCGAACGAAGCGACGTGACGCGGTCCAACGGCGCAGGCTACCCGCGGCGCGGCACCGGGCTCGACGACCGCTCGCCGGCAGGGCGCTCGGAGGCCGCGAAGCCGCCGCCCGTTACGGAAAGATCCGCAGATCCGGGTGGCGTCGCCAGAAGTATGCCGCCATCGCCGCCGCGGCGAGGACGTTGCCGACGAGAATCGCCGGCCACGCGAGCGCGTGCAGCACCGGCTCCGCGAAGATCATCGCCGCTGCGAGGAAGCCGAACATGAAGATGACGAAGAGCAGCAGGATGCCGAACCCGTAGTTCGGGTCGCGCCCCGCGAGCTCGAGGAGCCACGCGGCGACGCCGCCGATCACGGCGAACGCCAGCACGTGGACCCAGGTGAACATCAGCGCGCGCTCGAGCGAGACCTCGATGGTTTGCGGCGCGCTCAGCCCCGCCCCGTGATAGAAGAGCGCGGTACCGAGGACGGTCGGCGTGTAGAGCGGGCGGCCCTCGATCGTATCGAGAACCAGGAACCACGCGGCGACCGTCGCCGCGCCGATCAAGCCGGCGACGAGACCTTCCTCATACGTCCGCGAGATCGCCGGGGAACGGCTCCCCGTCATGGCGGGAGCGCTGCTCGTGAGAGCGGTCATGATGCCTTCCTTTCCGGGCACCACGCGGCGCCCTCTCGAAAGAGATCACCGGCCGCGACGATACAACACGGCGGGTCGGGGAGACAGTACGCGACGGCGGCGACGTCGCGCCTTCCGACGCGCTGCGCTGACGGGCGCATGCCTGCGCTCGCGGAAACGCGCAGCCCGGGCGTTCGCCGGCGGCCGCGTCAGGAGACGCGGAGCGCCGTCACCACCGGGAGCCGCGCCGCGCGGATCGCCGGGAAGAGGCCGCCCGCCGTGCCGATGCTCAACGCCCATGCCAGCCCCTCGACGATCAGCCGCGGGGTGACCCGGAAGTCGAACGCCACCTGCGAGAAGGTGTTGAAGTTGAGCGTCGAGAGCGACTTGCCGTCGCAGTAGACGTAGGCGAGCGCGCCGCCGACGGCGCCGCCGACGAGCGCGAGCAGCAGCGCCTCGAGCATCACCGAGACGACGACCGGCACGCTGCCGAAGCCGATCGCGCGCAGGGTCGCGATCTCGACCTGCCGGCTCGCGACCGCGGAGTACATGCAGTTGAGCGCCCCGAACGTCGCGCCGATCGCCATGAAGATCGCGACCGTGTACCCGAGGACGTCGATCAACGCCGCGAGCACCTTCGACTGCCTCGCGTAGTAGTCGGGCTCGCTGAGCAGGTTGATCGAGAGCCGCGGATCGTCCTTGATCCGCCGCTCGAAGCTCGCGAAGCCCGCCGCCGAGCCGTCGGCGAGCTGCGCGGTCATCGACTGGTACCCGCTGCGGCGGAACGCCGACATCGCCACCTCGGCGTCCGACCAGATCTCGGACTCGTGGACGTCGCCGCCGGTCGTGAAGATGCCGGCGATCGTCCAGTCGCTGTCGCGGAAGGCGATCCGTGAGCCGACGTTCAACCCGGCGAACTGCGCCGCCGCCTTCTTGCCGACGATCACCTCGCGCACGCCCGGCCGGAAGCGGCGGCCTTCGACGATGCGGAGCTCGTCGCGAATCGCGAACGCGGCGGGCTGCACGCCGCGGAACGGCACGTTGTTCGGGTCGGTCTCCCCCTTGCGCGGCAAGTCGACCATGACGACGAGCTCGGCGGACGCGAGCGGGCGGCCGGCCTCGTCGCGCGCCAGGCCGCCGAGGCTCCCGAGGAGCGTCGCCTCGTCGCGCGGCAGGTTCGACGACATCTCGGCGTCCGAGCCGGCGCGCAGCATGATGACGCGACTGGCGCGCCCGGTGCTCGCCAGCGTGTGACGGAAGCCCTCCGACATCGCCAGCACCGAGACCAGCACGCCGACGACGCCGGCGATGCCGACGACGACGACGAGCGAGGTGCCGAGGCGCCGGGGGATCGTCCACAGGTTGACGAGCGTGATCTGGATCGTCTGGTTGAGCGCGCGCATCGGCTCCTCAGCGATGCTCCGAGAGCGCGTCGACGATCTTGAGCCGTCCCGCTCGCAGCGCGGGCGGCACCCCGACCGCGAGCGCCACCGCGGTCGCGATCGCGACCGCCACGACCCAGGTCTCGGCGCTCACGAAGAGCGGCGGGAAGCGCCCGCCGGTCGAGCCGTTCAGGCCCGGCATCAGCGCGACCGCGGCCGTCATCCCGAGCGCGCAGCCGAGCAGCATCATCAGGAGCGCCTCGGTCAGGACCAGCGCCGTCACCTTGGCGTCCGAGAACCCGAGCGTCTTCAGCACCGCGAGCTCGGGAATGCGCTCGCGGATCGATTGCGCCATCGTGTTCCCGGTGAGCATCAGGATCGTGAAGAAGACCGCGGCGAGAATCCGGGAGACGAGCGCGCCGACGTCGCCGATCTGCTTCGCGAAGCCGAGCGCGAACTCCTTCTCGGGCTGGGTCTTGGTCTCGTCGGGCGAGTTCTCGAAGAGCGCGTCGATGCGCGCCGAGATCGCCCGCGCCTGCGCCGGGTCGGCGACGCGCACGGTGTACCAGCCGGTCTTGCCCTTGCCGGTCTGCCGCGCCTCGTCGAAGTAGGCGACGTTGATCAGGACCATGTCGGTGTTGCCGCGGACCGCCGGGTCCTCGGCGTCCATCGAGCCGACGAGGTCGAACTCCCAGTTCATGTCGCCGTCCTTCTTCGGGTGGATCTCGGAGCTGATCGGCAGCTTCTGCCCGATCTTCCACCCGAAGCGCTCGATCAAGCGCTTGCCGGCGATCGCGCCGGTGCGGGTCTTGATGAAGGCCTCGCGCTCGCGGGGCGGCACGGTGAACTCGGAGTACATGTCGAGGTAGCGCGCGGGATCGACGGCGAGGACGGGGAACGCGTTGCTCTCGTTCTGGTACTTGGCGCCGAACCAATCGGCGTAGGCGACGGCGACGACGCCCGGCACCTGCTCGATGCGCCGCAGGTACGACATCGGCAACGGCTCGATGATCGAGTAGCGCGCGATCGTGAGCAGGCGCTTCGCGTCCGCCGTGTCGGCGCCCGACTCGAACGCCAGTCGCACCGCTTGCAGCAGGCCGAGGAGGAGGAACGCGACCACGATCGAGAGGAGCGTCAGGACGGTTCGCGTCTTCTTGCGGAAGAGGCCCGCCCAGAGGAGCGGCAGGTATTTCATCGTCCACCCTGCCCGTGGCGCGCGCCGCTCGCCGGTGTCGTGGCGTCCCTCACGGCCGAGCCGTTCCCCGCGGCGAGGGTGCCCTTGTCGAGCTGCAACGTGCGGCGGGCGTGGTCGGCGGCCTTCGGATCGTGGGTCACCATCACGATCGTCTTCCCGTGGGCGCGATTCAGCATCTGGAGGAGCGCCAGGATCTCGTCGGCGGTGGCGCGGTCGAGATCGCCCGTCGGCTCGTCGCAGACGAGGAGCACCGGGTCCGAGACCAGCGCGCGGGCGATCGCCACGCGCTGCTCCTGCCCGCCGGAGAGCTCGCGCGGCCGATGCTTGGCGCGGTCGGCGAGGCCGACGAGCTCGAGCGCGATCGCGGCGTGCTCGCGGCGCTCGGCCGCCGTGAGATCGGTCAGCAGCAACGGCAGCTCGACGTTGCGCTGCGCCGACAGCACCGGCAGCAGGTTGTAGAGCTGGAACACGAAGCCGACGTTCGCGGCCCGCCACTCCGCGAGCTCGCGGCTCGAGAGCCGATCGATGCGCGCGCCGTCGACGACGATGCTGCCGGCGGTCGGCACGTCGAGGCCGCCGATCAGGTTCAGCAGGGTCGTCTTGCCCGAGCCCGACGGTCCCATGAGCGCGACGAAGTCGCCGCGCGGGATGTCGAGGTCGATGCTGTGCAGCACCTCGATGGTCTCGCCGCCGCGGCGATACTCCTTGCGGAGACCGCGGATCTCGATCAGGTTCCCGTCGTTCCTCATCCGGTCTCGGCGAGCCTCACGCGGTCGCCGTTCTCGAGCGAGTCGGGGGGCGAGAGCACGACGCGCTCGCCGCCGGCGACGCCGCTCAGGACCTGGTGCGTGCTGCCGCTCTTCGCGCCGAGCGTGACGTGACGGCGCTCCACCTTGCCGTCGGCGTAGACGAACACGACGCCGCCGTCGCCCTCCGCGCGCACCGCCTCGGCCGGAACGACGACGCCGGACGCCGCGGGGCTGGCGGCGGCGTTGCCCTTGTTCGGGTTCAGGAACGCGACCCGCACGCCCATGTCGGGAACGATCCGCGGGTCCTTCTCCTTGATCGCGATCCGCACCTTCACCGTCGCCTTGTTGCGGTCGGCGGTCGGAATGATCGCGATCACCTCGGCCGGGATCTTCCAGTCCGGGTAGGCGTTGAGCGTCGCCTCGACCGGCTGCCCCGGCCGCACGCGATTGATGTACGCCTCGTTCACGTCGACCTCGACCTCGAGCGAGTCCATGTCGACGATCGTGCCGATGCCGGTGCGGGTGAACCCCCCGCCGGCGGAGATCGGCGAGATCATTTCGCCCGGCTGCGCCGCCTTCGCGACCACGATGCCGGCGAACGGCGCGCGAATCACGATGTCGTCGAGCTGCACGCGGGCGACCTCGACCGACGCCTCGGCGACCTCGATCTGCTCCTCGGTGTTCGCGAGCCGGGCGCGCAGCGTGTCGCGTTGCGCGCGCGCGGCGTCGAGGGCCTGCACCGCCGCGAGCCGGTCCTTCACCAGCGCGTTCTGGCGGACGAAATCGCGCTCGGCCTCGTCGAGCTGGGCACGGATCTCGGCGACCTGCGAGCGTGCGGCGTCGAGCTGCGCCTTCGCGAGTGCGAGCTGCGCTTTCGTCTCGGTGTCGTCGAGCCGCGCCAGGACCGCCCCCTCCTCGACCCGCATGCCTTCCTCGATCAGCACCTCCGTCACCTTGCCCGTGATCTTCGCCGACACCGTCGCCTCCCGCCGCGCGGTGACGTAGCCGCTCGCGTCGAGGACGGAGGTGTCGGCCGCCGCGTCCGTCGCCGCCCGCGCGACCGCCGTCCGCACGACCGGCGTCCCCGGCCGCTCGAGAAGCACCCAGAGCAAGGCCGCGAGCGCGAGGACGGCGCCCGCGACGGCGAACGAACGCAGCCGCCGGCGCGACCCGCGCGGCGACCGCCGTTCGAGCCGAAGCCTCTCGAGGAGCTCCGACGTCTCCGCTGCTGGGCGCTGTTCCACGACGGATCTCTACGAGCCTCGACGATGTCGCGCGTTCGCTACGAAGGACCGAGCCGGCGGACCGCGAAAACAGCCCGAAGAACTCGCCTCGACCCGCTCCTACCTGTCTATACGATTCGGCGAAGCGAGCCCAATCGAGGGGAGCGAGCGGCGATCCGGCGGCCGAGCCGGAACACCTCAGCGCTCATCGCCTGCGGAGGACGTGGCGTCGATCGCGCCGACGATCGCGTCGACCGCGGCCCGCAACGCTCGGGCGATCGTCGGATTCGCGAGCAGCCCCGCGGCGTCGGAACGGTTTCCCTCGAGCGGGATGGTGAGGGCCGGATCGTCGATGACCGCGGCGGACATCGTCGTCAGCGTCTCGACGAGCGACGCCCGCACGTAGGTCGAGCGCGGCGAGACGTCGATCAGGGCGACCGGCTTTCCCGGAAACTCGAGGCTGCTCACCAGCCAGTCGAGCGCGTTCTTCAAGACGCCCGGGACGCCGTGGGCGTACTCGGGACTCGAGATCAGGATGGCGTCGGCTCGACCGACCCGCCCGCGCAGGTCGCCGACCGCCGCGGGCGGCGTGTCGGTCTCACCGTCGACGTCCGGGTTGAAGAACGGCAGCTCGCCGAGTCGGCCGTAGAGCTCGATCGTCACACCCGCCGGCGCGACCGCGGCCATCGCCCGCAGCACGGCAGTGTTCGTCGAGGCGCCGCGAAGGCTCCCGGAGATCGCCAGCAAGTGAGATGAACGGACCATCACCTCATGCACACCGCACGCGCCCGATTCACGACGGCGCGCGGTACGGACGCTGCCCCTCGACGGCGGCCGGCACGTGGTCGCCGAGGAGCCAGCGGAAGAACAGCACCGCGAAGACGAGGTCGGCCGTCCCGGCCAGCACGCCGCGGAACGGCAACGCGCCGGCGATCCAGAACGCCCCGAGGAGCGTGAAGAACGCCAGCTTGCCCACGGCGGCGAGCGCGATGAACAGACGATCGCCGCGCGCGGTGAGCGCCGTCCAGAGGTACCCGGCGGCGAACAGCAGGACGAACATGCTCAGGGTGAGCAGATACAGCGGGTGATCGGCCTCGGGCCAACCCACCAGCGCGCGCAGCGCCCGCGCGGGCGGTAGGAACGCGGCGGCGCCGGCGACGTTCATGGCCGCCGTCGCGAACATCGCGTTGCGCATCCACGATGGGAGTGGCGGTCCGTCCATGGGAGGCGTCACCGGTCTCCGCGCTCATGGCTCGAGGCGCTCGTCGTCATGCGCGACGCAGTAAACCCGCATCGCGAGGTTGTTGCACGTGGACCCGGCGCGCGCGGATGGCCGGCTGGCTCACGTCTCGTCGAGCTCTTTCAGGATGCGTGCCCGATCGGCGTCGAGGTCGGGCGCGGTCGCGCGAACGTGGGGATCGTCGAACGCCGACATCTTGATCGGGCACCCGAAGAGCTTCAGCGTGCCGGCGGTCTGGTCGTCGACCTCGACGATCATGTTGCGGGCGGCGATCTGCGGATCGTCGACGACGTCCGCGATCGTGTTGATCGGCCCGCACGGGATGCCGGCAGCCCGGAGAAGGTCCAGCCATTGCGCGGCCGGGCGCCCGGCGAGCGTCGCGCCGAGCTCGTCCTTCAGCGCCTCGTGATTCGCGAGACGAAGCGCGTTGGTGGCGAAGCGCGGATCGCCGGCGAGATCGTCGCGGCCGAGCACGGCGCAGAGCCGCCGGTAGCCCGCGTCGTCGCCGACCGCGATCACGAGGTGGCCGTCCGAGGTCGGGAACGCGTCGAACGGCGCGATCGAGGGATGCCGCGCGCCGATCGGCCCCGGCCGCTCGCCGGCGAAGTGGCGCGCGATCGCGTTCTCCATCATCGCCACCTGCGCGTCGAGCATCGCGACGTCGATCTTCATCGTCTCGCCGGTCCGCGCGCGGTGGACCAGCGCCGCGTTGACGCCGATCGCGGTGAAGAGACCGGCGACGATGTCGCCGATCGACGTGCCGACCCGCGTCGGCGGCGTCCCGGAATGCCCGGTGAGGCTCATGACGCCCCCCATCGCCTGCGCGACGAGGTCGAACGCCGCCCAGTGCGCGTAGGGACCGGAGTGGCCGAAGCCGGAGGTCGCGGCGTAGATCAGCCGCGGGTAGCGCGCGTGCAGCGCGTCCCACCCGAGGCCGAGCTTCTCCATCACGCCCGGCCGGTAGTTCTCGACCAGGACGTCGGCGCGCGCCAGCAAGCGATGGAAGATCGCGAGGTCGTCGGCGAGCTTGAGATCGAGCGCGATGCTCTCCTTGCCGCGGTTCACCGAGAGCGCGTATCCCGACTTGCCGTTGAACCACGGCCCGAACGAGCGGCCGAGGTCGCCGCCGTCGGGACGCTCGACCTTGATGACGCGCGCGCCGAGGTCGCTCAGCACGAGCGTGCAGAACGGTCCCGCGAGGACGCGGGTCAGGTCGACGATCGTGACGCCGGAGAGCGGGCCCGCGATTCGCGGCGGCGCGCTCGGCGTCCGACTGCCCGCGGTGGCATCGTGACGCGCGCCGACCGCGTCGCCGCCCCCGGCGCTCACCGCACCCATCTCAGGTGACCCTCGCGCTGCAACGCCTCGATGAAGGACGCGTCGTACGCCGTCTCCGGCGCGGCGCGCACCATGCGGTCGAGGGCGACGGCGTCGTCGCCGACGAGAATGCGCCAGGCATCGCGACGCACGCCGTCGAGGATCGTCGTCGCGGCCTGCGCCGCCGTCAGCGGCGCGTCGTCGCGGAAGCGGAGCGACAGCTGGTGGAGGATGCCCCGGATCTCGTCGTCGGTCATGTCGTCGACCGGGACGCCGCGCCGCCGGAGCTGGTCGCGTGCCGCTGCGACGTCGGCAGCGCCCATCTCGAGCGCGTCCGGCTTGCCGAGCACCTTGTTGCTGTTGATGACGATCGAGGTGCCGACGTGGCCCGGCATCACGACCGCGACCTTCACGTGCGGCGCGTGCAGGCGAAGATCGACGAGCAGGGCCTCCGAGAAGCCCTTCACCGCGAACTTCGCGCTGCTGTACGCGGTATGCGCGATGCCCGGTCCGAGACAGGCCCAGAAGCCGTTCACGCTGCTGGTGTTGACGATGTAGCCCTCGTCGCTCGCCACGAGCAGCGGCAGGAATGCGCGCGCGCAGTTGTAGACGCCGAACCAGCAGACCGCGAACGTCCGCTCCCACTCCGCCCGCGAACCGTCGACGAAGCTCCCGCCGCCGGCGATGCCGGCGTTGTTGAAGAGCAGATTGACGTGATCGCTGCGGTGCTGCGCCGTCACGGCGTCGCGAAACGCGATCACCTGTCGCTCGTCGGCGACGTCGCACACGTCGGTCGTGATGCGCACGCCGGCCGGCGCGGCGGCCTGACAGACGCTTCGCGTCTCGGCGAGGCTGTCGGCCGACACGTCACAGAGCGCGACGTGGCACCCCTCGGCCGCCAGCTGCTCCGCGAGCGAGCGTCCCATGCCGCTTCCCCCGCCGGTGACGACGGCGAGCTTCCCTCGAAAGTCCTTCATCGTCGCGCTCTCCTCGCTTACGCTATACCTCTCGCCATCCCGCCTTCCGCCAGCCTTCGACGCAGCGATCGACGAGCCGCTCGGACGCCGAGCGACGAAAATCCTCGAGCGTGAAGCGGGGCGCGAGGCGCCGCATCTTCTCGAGCGCGTCGAGCGCCTCGGCGTCCCGTCCGAGGTGACCGTACGCGGCGGCGAGCACGCGGTACACGTGCGGCTGGTCGGCGCGCAGGCGGAGGCTCTGCTGCTCGTGCTCGACGGCGTCCTCGTAGCGGCCGGCGACGAGGTGCGCGACCGCGATCTGGTGGACGAACAGATGCATCTGCGGGTCGCGCGGCGACAGGCGAATCCCCTTCTCCATGACACGGACGGCCTCGTCGGGCTCGTCGGCCGAGAGCGCGACGGCGAGACCCTGGTAGGCCATCGTCAGGCTCGGGTTCAGCTCGATCGCGCGCTCGAAGGCGGCGATCGCGCGCGGCCCGTCACCCGTGGCGGTGCAGGCGTAGCCGAGCGCGGTGTGCGCCCACGGGTCGTCGTCGCCGAGCGCGACGCTGGTCTCGGCCGTCGCCAGCGCCGCCGCGATCGCCTGCTCGCGATCGTCGTACCATTGATACAGGAGCGAGACCGCGTGGCTCACCGCCTCGAGCGCGGCGGCCGTCGAGAACGCCGGGTCGAGCTCGCGCGCCCGGCGAAAGAGCGCCAGCGCCTGCTCGGTGTCGGTCTTCGAGCGCAGGCCGAAGAGCAGCCAGGCGCCGCGCTGGAAGCACTCCCACGCGTCGAGGTGCGTCGTCGGCTTGAGACGCGCCCGCTGGCGCTCGGCGCGCGTCAGCGCCGGCTCGATCGAGCCGACGATCGCGACCACGATCGCGTCCTGCACCGCCAGGACGTCGCCGACCTCGCGGTCGTGCCGCTCCGCGTAGAGCTGGTGGCCGAGGACGCCGTCGACGAGCTCGACGCTGACGCGGACGCGCGCGTCCGACCGCTGCACGCTCCCTTCGACGACGTAGCGCGCGCGCAGCTCGCGGCTCACCTGGCGCGCGTCGACGCGCTTCCCCTTGTAGGTGAAGGTCGAGCTCCGCGAGATCACCGGAAAGAGCCGGAACGCCGAGAGCCGCGCGATCAGGTCCTCGACGATGCCGTCGGCGAGATATTCCTGGGCGGGATCGCCGCCGCGATTCTCGAACGGCAGGACCGCGATCGCCGGCCGGCCGCCGAATCCGGCGACCGTCATCGCCGCCGGCGACGCGCCTTCGACCGGGCTCGCGACCGGCCGCACGCGGTAGACGCGGATCGGCACCGGAATGTTCTTGAGCGGCTGCTCGCCGAGGTCCTCGAAGGCCGCCGCCACCTTGCCGCGCACCTGCTCGACGACCGCGCCCGACGCGCAGATGCCGCCCGGCTCCGCGAGCGGCTCGAGACGCGCGGCGACGTTGATGCCGTCGCCGAAGATCTCGCCGTCCTCGATCAGGAGATCGCCGAGGTGCACGCCGATCCGAAACAGCAGACGCTCGTCATCGGGCAGCTTCGCCTCGCGGCGCCCGATCTCGGTCTGGATGTCGATCGCGCACGCCACCGCGTCGACCGCGCTCCCGAACTCGGCGAGGACGTTGTCGCCGACGGCGTTCACCACCCGCCCGCGATGCTCGCGGACGAAGCCGTCGAACGCCTGGCGGTGCGCCCGCAGCGCCTGCACCGTCGCCGCCTCGTCCGCGGCCATGCGCCGGCTGTAGCCGACGGCGTCGGCGCTGAGCATCGCGGCGAGCTGGCGTCGCGCTTTCCGCGGTTCGGAGGTCTCCATGACGATGCGCGCTCGACACAGCTCTTATGGGAGCCGTAACGGGCACGGCAAGACGGGCCGGGCGGCCGCGTTCCCGCTGGACATCGGTCGGGAGAAATTGAAGATCCGGGCTGAAGGTCGCGTGAGCCCACGCGTCCTCCCACGGACAGGAGGTCGAGGAATGATGAATCAAGCTCAGAGACGCGAGTTCGTCGAGCACCATCGAACCTGCATCTTCGCCTTCCAACGCAAACACGGGCCGCCGTCGATGTCGGTCGTCTACTACGTCATGGACGGCGACGACCTCTTGATCTCGACGATGGCCGAGCGCGCCAAAGCCAAAGCCGTCAAACGAACGCGAGAAGCAGCGGTCTGCGTGCTCGACGAGAAATGGCCGCTCACGTACCTCCAGCTCTACGGGCCCGCTGCGGTGGAAGACGACTTCCAGACCACCGTCGACGTCATGATGCAGGTGGCCGCGATCATGTCCGGCCAGCCGCTTCCCGAGGCAGCTCGGCCGCTGGTGGAAGCGAAGGCGCGCGAAGAGCGCCGGGTCGTGATCCGACTCACGCCGCAGTGGACGGTCTACTCGCCACCCGTTCATCTCGCCGCCGGCGACGACGGTTCCAAGATGCAGCATGGCCTCGCCGAACGGATGGCATGGCGCGAGTGAAGCGAGCGATCGCCGTCGCAGGAATGCTCGTTACTTCGCGAGCAGAGTGATCTATCACGGCGCTGGGTCGTCGAGGACACCGGGGAGCCGTCGCCCGAGCGGAGGAGCCGCCATGCCGAGAATGGAGTTGGACCTCAAGCCGTACTGGATGCCGTTCACGCCGAACCGGCACTTCAAGAGCGCGCCGCGCATGGTCGTGAGCGCGAAGGACATGCACTACACCAGCGACGACGGGCGGCAGATCCTCGACGGGGTCTCGGGGATGTGGTGCGTGAGCGCCGGCCACCGGCGGCAGCCGATCGTCGACGCGGTGAAGGCGCAGCTCGACGAGCTCGACTACGTCGCCGCCTTTCAGATCGGCCACCCGAAGGTGTTCATGGCGGCGCAGCGGATCACCGAGCTCGCGCCCGCGGGTCTCGACCGCGTCTTCTTCACCAACTCGGGGTCCGAGGCCGTCGACACCGCGCTCAAGATCGCGCTCGCGTACTGGCGCGCCAAGGGCGAGGGCCATCGCACCGTCCTCGTCGGGCGTGAGCGCGGCTACCACGGCGTCGGCTTCGGCGGCATCTCGGTCGGCGGCATCGCGCCGAATCGGAAGGTGTTCGGCAGCATCCTGCCGCGCGTCGATCACCTGCGCCACACCTTCGTCGCCGAGCATCACGCCTTCGTCCGCGGCGAGCCCGCATGGGGCGCGCACCTCGCCGACGAGCTCGCCGAGCGCATCGTCCCGCTCCACGATCCGTCGAACGTCGCCGCCGTCATCGTCGAGCCGGTGTCGTGCTCGGCCGGCGTCTTCGTGCCGCCGCAGGGCTACCTGCAACGCCTGCGCGAGATCTGCACCAAGCACGGCATCCTCCTGATCTTCGACGAGGTCATCACCGGCTTCGGCCGGCTCGGCAGGAATTTCGCCGCCGACTACTTCGACGTCGTCCCCGACATGATCACGTTCGCGAAGAACGTGACCAACGCGACGGTCCCGATGGGCGGCGTCCTCGTGAAGCGCGAGATCCACGACGCGCTGATGCAGGGCCCCGAGCACGTGATCGAGCTCTTCCACGGCTACACCTACTCCGGCCATCCGCTCGCCGCCGCCGCCGCGCTCGCGACGCTCGACCTCTACCGCGACGAGGGCCTCTTCGAGCGGTCGGCGAGCCTCGCGCCCTGCATCGAGGACGCGGTGCATGCGCTGAAGGACCTGCCGAACGTCGTCAGCATCCGCAACATCGGCCTCGTCGGCGCCGTCGAGCTCGCGCCGCGCGCCGGCGCCCCCGGCAAGCGCGGCTACGAGGTCTTCATCGAGTGCTTCAACCGCGGCCTGCTGGCGCGCGTCAGCGGCGACAACCTGATGCTCGCGCCGTCGTTCATCGCCGAGCGAACGCAGATCGATCAGATGGTCGAGACGCTGGCGGCGGCGATCCGCACCGTCGGCTGACGGCGCGACGCCGAGAGCCGCATCGCACGCGCTTGCACGAAGCGCGGCGTGACGGCGTCGCGTATCGGCGCAGCAGGAAGGTCGACGCGCGCCTCCGCCAGCCGCCGCGAGAGAACGCGGATCGGTGAAGATGCCGTCGAGGTGCCCCATCATGCCGTCCTTGCCCAGATGTACGCCGGGCCCGCACCTTGGGCTCGCACGTGTCTGCGAGGGCGAACGCGGCCTCGATGGCGGCCTGGCTCGAGCCGAGCTTCAGCATGAAGCCATCGCTCGCGACGACTGCCGCCGTCACGCGCTCTTCTGACGCGGCGCCATCGCGAGACCCCGCCGCCGACGGCTGACGGTCCGCGCCAGGCCCGACCACGCCGCGACGCGAGCCGCTCGCGCGCGCGCGACTTTTTCGTTGCGACTCGGTACCGACACCGGTACGCTCCGCGAGTTCCGATGGCTGGACTGCGGCATACGAGTCGGGCGCCCGTGGCGATCCCGAGCACGGCACGATTGGTGTCGGCAACCCTGGTGGCGGCGCTGCTGCTGGGCGGCGCGGGTGCGGCCGAGGCGGTCACCGTCGAGCTCGACATCCTGTACGTGCACGGCGTCGACAACTGCACCAGCAGCCGCATGGGCGCTCACAATTCGCTCGCGGATCTGGACTCCGCCGTGAACGCCGCGCTTCCGGCCAGGATCGCGGCCTACGAGGCCGCGCATCCCGGCGTCACCGTCGTCACCCACAGCGCGCGCGCCAATCTCTACACGGCAGCGCCGTCGGGATTTCATCCCTCCGACTCCACCGACCCGCTCCTGATGGACGACTGGGAAGTCGGTGATCCGGGCTGCTCCACGACGCGTCAGGGCGATCCGTGCACCTCGGCGTTCGAGTGGCGCTACCGGCTGGCAGGCGAGATCAATCGCCTCTTCCCGGCGCCGGCGCGCAACATCATCCTGGTCGGCCACAGCAGCGGCGCGCGTGCGGCGATGGAAGTCGCCTCCAACACCGGTCCCGACGGCGTCGGCACCTACGACTGGGGCGTCCGCGACCGCATCGCCGGCGTCGTCACCCTGCACGGCATGATCGACGCGATCGGCACCAGCAAGTACAACGTCGTCGGCCCCACCAGCTTCGAGACCGGCTGCAAAGACGGCGACCTCATCGTGGGCTTCGGCGATTCGTGCGCGCCCGGCAACGGCTGGTGCGAGTATGCCGGCCGCGTCGACGGAAGCGGCGCTGCCGACTGGGTGGCGCAGAACAAGCGCGCCCTGATGCTGACGTCGTGGGCCAGCTGCTCGCCGAGCGGATGGACCGGGCAGAGCGACGGGTCTCTTCCCTACGACGCGCAGGCGAGCCCGCTGGCCGTCGGCCTCGACACCACGCCGTCGGCCGGACAGACCTACCGCGCCGCGCACGGCGAGCGCTACGGCGCGTTCTGCCACAGCGCGATCACGAACGCCTCGAACGGCACGCACGCGGCGGCCCGCGACGCGGCTCGCCAGCGCATCCTCGACTGGCTCTTCGTCGCCGCGCCGCGCGTGGCGGCCGCCGGCACCAACACGACGTCGACCTCGATCGGCTTACAATCAGTTCAGCGCGACGTTCACGATGGGCGCGACCTGTCCGGCCGGCGACCGTCGACGACACCGTCACCTCCGGCACCAAGGGCCTCGGCATCGACGTCGTCGGCGTGTGCAAGCACCCGGGCTTCTTCGACGGCGACGACCATCCGGTGGCGGCGAGCGAGATCACCGTCCTCAGCAACGGCCCGACCTGCAACGGCAGCTACCGCTGGCAGCAGGCCCACGACTCGAACAACAACCACGCGGCCACGTTCTGGTGGAAGACGCGCTCGCTCTATGCCGACGGGCCCGATCTGCTGAATCACCTCGCCGCCACCGCCCTGGCCGCCTGCGGCAACGGCCAGCTCGACCCCGGCGAAGCGTGCGACGACGGCAACGACGCCGGCGGCGACTGCTGCACCGCGACGTGCGAGCTCGAGGCCGCCGGCACCGCCTGCGCCGACGACGGCAACCCCTGCACGCTCGATCAGTGCGACGGCACGAGCGCCACCTGTCAGCACCCGGCGGGGAACGCGGGTGCCAGCTGCCGCGCGCAGGCCGGCGTCTGCGACGTCGCCGAGACGTGCACGGGCACGAGCCCGACGTGCCCGCCGGATGCCTTCGCGCCCGCGACCACGCAGTGCCGCGTCTCGGCGGATGTCTGCGACGTCGCCGAGTCCTGTAGCGGGACGAGCGCGACCTGTCCGCCGAACGGGTTCGCGTCGCCCGCCGTCCAGTGCCGCCCGCCGGCGGGCGATTGCGATGTCGCCGAGAGCTGCACCGGCGCGAGCGCGGCATGCCCGGCGGACGAATTGAAATCGAGCGGGACGGTGTGCCGCCCGTCGGCGGGCCCGTGCGACGTCGCCGAGAGCTGCACGGGGACCAGCGCGGCCTGCCCCGCCGACGCGTTCCAATCCGGCGCGACCACCTGCCGGCCGTCGGCGGGCACTTGCGACGTCGCGGAGAGCTGCACCGGCGCGAGCGCGGCGTGCCCCGGCGACGCCTTTGCGTCGAGCGCCACCGTGTGCCGTCCTTCGGCCGGCGTCTGTGACGTCGCCGAGAGCTGCACGGGGTCGAGCGCGGCATGCCCCACCGACGCGAGGAGCACGGCCGCATGCCGCGCGTCGGCTGGCGACTGCGACGTCGCGGAGCTCTGCGACGGCATCGGCAACGACTGTCCGCCGGATGCGTTCGCGCCGGCGACACAGCTCTGCCGCGCCGCGCACGGCGTCTGCGACGTCGCCGAGACCTGCACCGGGTCGAGCGCGACCTGTCCGCTGGATGCGTTCGCGCCGGCGACCAGCCTGTGCCGGCTGGCGACGAGCGACTGCGACGCCGCCGAACGCTGCACGGGGTCGAGTCCGAGCTGTCCGATCGATGCACTGCAGCCCGACGGCACCGCCTGCGACGACGGCATGACCTGTACGATCGACGACCGCTGCGTCGGCGGCACCTGCGGCGGCGACTCGATGATCTGCGGTGACGGCGTGGTCGAAGCGAGCTGCGGCGAGGCGTGCGACGACGGCAATACGACGAGCGGCGACGGCTGCTCCGCGACCTGCCAGACCGAGTTCGTCTGCGGCGCGGCGCCACGGCTCGACTGCCGCCGGCCGGTCGCGCCCCTCAAGTCGAAGATCGCGCTCAAAGACAGGACGCCCGACCGCGGCGACTCGCTCGGCTGGAAGTGGACGAAGGGGGCGACCACGCCGAAGGCGGACTTCGGATCGCCGACGACCACGACCGATTACCTGCTCTGCATCTACGACGACGGGCGCGGTCTCGTCATGTCGGCGAGCGCTCCCGCCGATCAGCTCTGCGCCGGGCGGCCGTGCTGGAGGGAGACCGGCAGCGGCTTCACGTACAAGGACAAGGACGCGACGCCCGACGGCCTCACGCAGATCGTACTGAAGCAAGGCACGGTGCCGGGGAAGGCGAAGGTCGTCGTCAAGGGAAAGGGCGTGAACCTGCCACTCGCGACGCTCCCGATGACGCAGCCGGTGACGGTCCAGCTCCGCAACAGCGACGGGGCGTGCTGGGAAGCGCTTTACAGCGGTCCGCCGCAGAAGAACGACTCGACGCAGTACCAGGACAAGTCGGACTGATCGACGACGCGGGCTGCTGTGGCACACGGCAGCACGAGGGCGAACGTCCGAGCTTGGGCACGATGTCAACCCGCCGCAACAACGACGCAGCTGCAATGTCCTCGTATCAACTCATGAAGCAGGTCGCTTTCGCGATCGCGAGCGAGGACCGGGCGGCGTGTTTTTCAAGAGCCGCGCGAGATCATCGAATAATTCCGGCGCTTCCAGCAGCCCCGCGAATTCCCTGACCCAGCGCCGAACCCGTGCACGATCGAGTCGAGGGTGCGTCGCGAGCACTCCTTCGATGTCGCCGAGATCGCGTGGCCGGTGGGCGATCGCTTTCATGACGATGAGATCTTCCGGTGAGACGATTGGGATCGAGATACCCGCGAGGCGGTGCTTGCGGGCCCGCGCGATACTCTCCTCTTCGAACGGAAGAGCGCCGACGCTGACGTCGAGATCGATCGAGCTCGGCTCATGCCGGAGCACGAGCACGCGCGCCCGCCGGGCGAAGGCGAGAGCATCGGGTCGGCGGGGACGGATCCCGAACCGCTCGCCGCTCTCGAGGAACGCTTCCCACCGCTCGTCCTCGAGCCATATGAGCGCATCGACATCGCCGGTCACTCGAGGGCGACCGAGGATCGACGCCGCTACCCCACCGATCAGCGCGCCAGGAACCTTGTCGGCCGCCATCCACGCAACCATGTCGCGGATTGCGGCCGCGAGCGGGACGAGCGGCGACTTACGCTCGACCACTGAACGCTTGCCGAAGCCGAGCCCATCGGCGGCGGACGATGGCATCTTCCGCCGCGAGGCGCTTTCTATCTCCAACAGCGTCACGCGATTCCATGAGCGCGGCAACAACGCGGAACCGGCCGGCGGGTGTCGTGCGGCGCAGCTCGTCGTGCGCTGCGCGCGCGACCAAGCGCCAGCGCGCGCGAAACGCCCGAGCATCGGCAACAGTCATCGCCATCGCGACCTGGAACGATACGCGGCGTCGGGAACACGCGCAACGTCGTCCGCCGCCTCAGCGGAAGGCGGATTTGCATACCGTGAGGCAGTCGATGCAGGTCATCCTTCGCGGTCAGCCTGCTCGCGTTGGCCGCCGCGTGCTTGATCGCGTTCGTCGCCGTCGGCATCCCGCTCGGAACCGGCCTCGCCCATCTGTTGCTGCCGTTCATTGCGACGACGACGGCGCTCAACGCGAATAGCGAAGCTCATGGCATAATCGGCGGCGTGCGGCTCGATTTCATCGTGCCCGGCTTCAGCAAGTGCGGCACCACGACCCTGTGCTCGCTGCTGTCCGATCATCCGGCGATCTTCATGCCGAAACGGAAGGACTTCCGCTTCTTCGACCTTCCCGATCCGGCATCGCGCTGGGCGGAGTTCACCGCCCGTTTCGAGGACAGCGCTCCTGGTGCGGTACGCGGCGACGGGAGCATCTGGTACAGCGACGCGCGCTACGAACGGTTGGCGCGCGAACGAATCCTGGCGCGGTATCCCGACATCCGACTGATCTTCATCGCCCGCGACCCCATCGCGCGGATCGAGTCGTCGTTCCGGGAGTTCCACCACAGCGGCAGCGTGTGGGGTGTCGACTGCCCGTTCGAGCTCGACGCCGCGCTCGATGCTCTCCCGCAGATGGTCGACGACTCGATGTACCGTGCACGGCTGCGCAACTACCTCGAGTACGTCCCTCGAGATCGCGTCTTGGTGGTTTTCTTGGAGGAGCTGGCGGCTTCCCCCGATCTCGAGCTCGCGCGCTGTTTCGCGTTTCTCGGTGTCGATCCGCAGGTTGCGATCGCGGATGCGACGCGCCGGCTGAACACGGCCACCGAGAAGTTCCGCGACACGGTCCGACTTCGCCACATGCGTACCGATCCGGACACTGCGGCGGCGCTGCGCCGCATTCCGAGGAGGATACAGGCCAAGCTCCTCCCCGCCCTGGGTCTGCGCGAGCCGTTCGCCCCCGGCCCGCTGCCGTGGAGCGACGCCGCCTGCCGGAGGGTCGTCGATCGCATCGGCGACGACGTTCGCGAGTTTCTCGAGCTGTGCGGCAAGCCTCTTGGCATCTGGCCGCGCTTCGCCGAGGCGCTCGCCGGCCGCGGCGTGCCGTCGTCCGCACCATCCGTCGTCCCGGAGGCGGGCTCCAGGTGAGCGCCGGCCCCGAGACGACATCCTCGACCATCCACTGGTCCACCGCGTCTTCTGCGAGAACAAGGACGTCGAGATCGACGAGGTCACGGCGCTCCCCATCGGTCTGCATCCGGCGGATCTCCTGGTCGGCGATGCGGCGCGCCAGCTGCGTCGTCTCTCCGCCGAGGTGCGACTGGAAGACAAGCAGAAACGGATCTCGGCTCGTGGGACGGCACGTCGCGGGCCGTCGACGGAGGGCAGGATCGCGCCGCCGCCGAGCGTTTCTTGCGCGATCATCCGCAGATCGGCGAGCTCGCCGACGTTCTCGGCGACGGCGCATGGTTCGCCAAGCTCGACGCCGCGCGCTGCCCTCCTGGGGCATGAGAACCGCGCTCGGCTTCGTCGCACCCATCACCCACCCCGTGGCGAACGCCTCGATCTCGGGCACTCGGCGGCCTGGTCGCCGCCGCGGCGTCAGCGCCGGCGAATGGCGCGCGCGACCGCGTGGACGAACGCCCCGATACGTCTCGCGGGGGCGGCCTCGCCGAGGCGCACCGGATCGCCGACGCGGATCGTACCGCCGCGGACGACGGCGGCATACGTGCCGACCGTCGGCCTATTCTTCGCGAGCAACGCGAAGAGCTGCCGGTTGTGCGTCGCGGCGGTGCGAAGGATCTCGGGATCGGCGGGCAGATCGCCTTGGGCGAGCGTCGTGACGACGCACCGGGGGCACGGAAAAATGACGTGGACGCGGACCTCGTCCCCGATCTCGACGACGTGCCCGAGCCAGGCGTTCTCGACGAAGCCGTGCACGGCGCCCGTGTCGACGACGACGTTCGGGCGGAAGCGCGCGACGTCGAATCGTGACTCGGGACGGAGATCGTGCAGGCGATGGAGCGTCGCGGTCGTCACGAGGTGCAGCGGCGCGAAGTCGAAGAACGTGCCCGCGCCGGCACCGACGGCGAGCGGCTGGACGGTGTCCCCGCCGGACTCGGGGTGATGCTCACGGAACGTCGCCTGGGGTGGCGGCGACGACGACAAGCGCACTCGCCGCCCGAGTGCGTCGGAAAGGCGCGTGTCCACGTCGACGTCGTCGCTCCGGACGCTCGTTCCGTCCGGCAGCGTGATTGCCACGTCGGTGTGCCGGCATCCCGCAGCGATCGGCTCCACGAACCGGACCTCGTAGTCGAGTAGGCGCCCCCACAGGCGCGGCTCCTTGGCGGAAACGACACGGCCGGTCTCGAGGTCGAGGAGCGCGAACGCCCGGTCTCCATGGACTCCGTGCTCCGAGACGATGCGCACCTCCGTCAAAGGCTCCCCGCGCATCGACTTCACGGGGTACCGAAAGAGCGCCTTTACCGATCCAGCATTCACCCGTTCGTCCTCCAGCCCGTCTCGACGCGTGTTTTTCGTTGACACGGAGCGCCAGCGGCAAGTAGGCCATCCCATCTGCGCCGGTCGCGGAATGCCAACCCGTCGCGTGGCCCGTCGATGTCGATCCGGCCTGCGGAACCTGGGAAGACATCATGACGAATCGCACCGTATTGGGAACCCTGGCCGGCGTCGCGCTCGTGGCGGTCGCCGGGGTGGCCGCTGCCGCCTCGACGCCCGGGCAGCTCTGCGAGCGGGCGGCCAGCGATGCGCTGCGCAAGTGCATCACGAAGGTCGGCAAGCAGCAGCGGAGTTGCTACCAGCACACCGGCAGCGCGTGCGCCGCGAACGACACGAAGATCGCCGCCGCGCACGCGGCGGTGGAGAACAGCGTCCTCAAGCGATGTCCCGGCCAGGCGACCGTGACGGCGGCGCAGTACAGCGCCGCGCTCACGCCCGCGGGCCTGGTGGCGCGTCTGAACGAGGCCTGCGACGCCGCGCCGGCGAGCATCGTCGCGCGCAGCTACGGCGGCCCGCAGGCTGCCGTGCGCAACGCCGCCACGTCCACCGATGCGAAGTGCCTCGACGGCATCGCAACGAAGAGCCTGTCGCTCGTCTCGTACGCGCTCAAGCAGCAGAGCCTCTGCGTACGGAAGGAGCACCGGGGCGCTACCTGCGACACCGCAACGCTGGCGACCAAGCTCGCGGCGCGCGAGTCGAAGACCGCGACGAAGATCGCCGCGCGGTGTCCGACGCCGACCGAGACGCTGGTCACCGTCGACGCGCCCACGCTCGCGGCGCGTGCCTCGGCGCAGGCGCGGTGCCTGGTCGCGACGGCGCACGGACGGACGGCGCCGCTCACCCTCGATTGCGGTCCGCGCGCGGCGGTGCCCGTGCCGGCGCCCGGCGTGGCGACGCAGGTCGTGCTGGACGGCGCGACGTGGGGTACGCGCTGTGGTGACGGCAGCGACTATGCGTTCTGGATCCGGCTTGCCCCGGCGGGCTCGCCGCCCGAGAACGTGGTCGTCTTCATGCAGGGCGGCGGCGCCTGCTACGACAACACGTCGTGCGCCGCGCAGCCGCCGGCGCGCTTCACGTCGATCGGCCAGAGCATGCCGACGGGCGGGATCATGAGCAACACCGATGCGGCGAATCCCTTCCGCGACTGGACGAAGGTGTACCTGCCGTACTGCACCCAGGACCTGCACATCGGCGGCGGCGTCACCAACGTCTTCACGGACATCACCGTGCATCGCTTCGGCGCGCTCGATGCGCGCACGGCGCTGCGATGGGCGCGCGATGCGGTGTGGTCGCAGCTCGATGCCACCGACTCCGACGGGTACCGCGACGACCGCGTCCGCGCGCTGATCACCGGCGGCTCGGCCGGCGGCTACGGCGACATGTACAACTACCACTGGATCCTCGACGACCTGCGCTGGCCGCACGCGACGGCGGCGCCGGACTCGGGGCTCGGCATGGACAACGGCACGCCGCTCGGCGTGCTGACGCTGGGGATCCTGGCGCTGATCCCGGAGTCGCCGGGCTGGAACGTCGGGCCTTATCTGCCGCCGTACTGCACGAACAACACGTGCGCGGAGATCTTCGACAACCTCGAGGCGGCGACGGCCCCGCGGCTCAAGCGGCTGCCCGAGCAGCAGATCCTCAACATCTCGAACCAGATCGACCAGGTGCAGTCGAGCACGACGTTCTTCTCGTCGATCGTGCCGTTCGTGAACACGCTGCGGAGCAACTACTGCAACCTGCAGGGCACGGCGGGCATCCTGAGCTTCTTCTCCGGACGGACGGCATCGCAGCACGTGCAAGTGACGGGTCCGTGGTACCACGACGCGATCGTCGGGGGCACGTCGCTCTCCGAGTGGCTGGGCGACGCGATGGCCGCGCCCGACACGGTCGTCGACAAGATCGCGGAAGGCACCCTGGAGGCGGACTATCCCGGCATCCAGCCGTTCCCGTGCAGCGTGAGCTCGCCGAGCGGCGCGTCCTTCTGATCGGCTGATCACGCCTCGGCGTCGTCTGCCTCCATGCCGACACCCGACCGTGCGGGCATGGACGCCCTGGATCGTACGGCTCTCGGCAGGGGCGGTGCTGGTGACGGGGTGCCGTGCGAATGGACTCCGCTGGAAGCGGACGACCAACACGGCCGAGGACGGCATCGGCGACAGCGACGAGGTCGCACCGCCGCGCGAAATACCTCCGCGCCCAGCGGCCGGCGCGCACCTCCAAGGTCGGTGGCGGACACCGTGGCCGCGAGGTACCCGGATCAGGCGACCTCGAGCCGCAGATCAGGAATGCGAGGGAAGCTCCGTCGATCGCGGCTGAGTACGGCGTACCCGAGCGAGACCGCCGTCGCGCCGATCATCAAGTCGTGAGCCCCCCGCTGCCGCCGACACCGCACGATCGCGCTCTGCGCGAAGTCGATCGCGAGCGCCGCACCTACAGGCGCGGCGCCTGGACCTTCTCACGCCCAGCCGCAGCGCGGAGCCGTCGATCGAAGCAGCCGAACGCCACGTCGCCGGCCGCGCGTGCGAGCTCGACGGCCGCCGCCAGATGGATGGCATCGAATCCGCGCAACGCGTGACGCTCAGCGAGTATCCCGGCCGTTCTCACCAGGGACTCGGTCACGTCGACGATCGTGTATACGGACCAATCGCCGTCGAGATTCTCGACGACTCGGCGTAGACCGCGCGCATCGAGACCGCCGTCGCGCCGCTGTCGAGCAAATGCGGCGCGCGCCTCAGCGTAGGCGACACGGACGGTCGCCAGCGCGGCGGCGCGTTCCACTGCGCGAACGACCGCCGCCGAACCGGGCTCCTCGACGTACAGCTTCACGAGCGCGCTCGTGTCCAAATAGAGGATCAACGTCGGTCTTCGATGACGAGATCCGACGTCGGGCGCGCCCCGCGGTTCAGCGCGATCCGTTCGCGCATGGCCGGTTTGCCGGAACCACGCTGGATGACGCCGCGGGCAGCCAATCGATCCAAGATCTCCTCGTCGGAGCTACGCTCGATCGGTACGATTCGCGCGACCGGTCGCCGTTGCCGGTCACCGATCGTGACCGTGTGGCCACACGCGACTGCCCGCAGATGCGCACTCAGCCGCGCCCGCAATTCCCGCACGCCGACGACGATCTCGGGTTCCTTTTTCATGTGGACACGTTACTCAATCCCTGGTGACCACGTCAACGTCGTGACCGAATGCGGCGGCGCCGACGGCCGCGATGCTGCGACCTCGAATCGCATTGCGCGCACCGTCCGAGGCGGCATCTCAGAGGTATCGTAGGCGCTTCGCCTCGGCGGTGAGCTGGTCGCGGAACTTGGGGTCGGCGAGGCCGATGAGCGCGCGGGCGCGCTCGGCGATGCTCTTGCCTTTGAGGCAGGCGGCGCCGTGCTCGGAGACGACCCAGTGCACCTCGGTGCGCGGCGTCGTCACGACGGCGCCGGGCTTGAGCGTCGCCACCACCCGCGACACCTCGCCGCCCTTCGCGGTCGAGTAGAAGGCGATGATCGACTTGCCGCCCTTCGAGTCGAAGGCGCCGCGCGCGAAGTCGTGCTGGCCGCCGGTGCCGCTCCACTGCACGTGACCCATGGACTCGGAGCAGCACTGGCCGACGAGATCGATCTCGATGGTCGAGTTGACGGAGATCAGCGCGTCGTTGCGGGCGATGTTGGGGGGGAAGTTGGTGTACGAGACCGGGTGCCCTTCGACGCCGGGGTTGTCGTCGAGGAAGTCGTACATCCGGCGCGAGCCGGCGGCGAAGGCGAAGATCACCTTCCGCGGGTGGAAGGTCTTGCGCCGCCCGGTGCAGACGCCGGCCTCGATGAGGTCGACCATGGAGTCGACGACCATCTCGGTGTGGATGCCGAGGTCGTGGTGGCCCATCAGCGAGCGCGCGACCGCGTTCGGGACGCCGCCGATCCCGAGCTGGATCGTCGCGCCGTCCGGGATCATCTCGGCGATGATGCGCCCCATGGCCTCGTCCTCGGGACGCGGCGGCGGAGCCGGCAGCTCGATCAGCGGCGTGGTGTGCTCGACGATCGCGTCGACCTCGGAGACGTGCACCCACGCGTCGCCGTGGACGCGGGGCATCGCCTCGTTCACCTCCGCCAACACCAGGTCGGCGGACTCGATCGCGGCGCGGCTGGTGTCGACGTTGGTGCCGAGGCTCATGAAGCCGTGGCGGTCGACGCGCGAGACGCAGATCAGCGCCACGTCGATCTTCACGAACTCGCGATAGATGCGCGGCACCTGGTGGAAGAACGCCGGCGAGTACATCGCGTCGCCGGCGGCGATCAGCGGACGGTCGGCGCCGCTCGCGAAGATCGACTGCCAGCGGATCACGTCGCGCACGTCCGGCGCGAGGATCGTGCGCGCCGAATGGCTCATCGGCAGGAGCGACGTCATCGTGAGCCGGGTGAAGCCGCCCGCCCGCGCGCGCCGCGCCGTCGCCTCGAGGAGCGCCGGCGGCTCGCCGACCGCGTTGCCCTGGGCGACGAACGCCCCGTCGGGGATCAACGCCACCGCCTCATCGGCGGTGCGGAGCTTCTCGCGGTAGCGATTCGACGCCGAGGTCATCGCGCCTCCTGATCGAGCTGCGCGCCTCAATAGCACAGCGCTGCGCCCCGCGGCGCACGCCGCGCTTCGCGGTCGTCGCGAGCGACTCCCATCGTGGCACGGCGCGGCATGCCGGCGTCGCGGCCCGTCACGTCGTCGCGCGCCGACGAGAGACCATCGTTCGCGCCCCGCTCGTTCCGCGCGACTTCGCTCACGCCCACATAAAGGTTTACAAAAGCCACGGGACTGCGGTAGAAGCCGCAACCAATCGGACGATCGTCTCGACGAGACCTCTCAGCCCTCTCCGCGACGTTCTTCGCCGGTCATCAGGTGCCGAATCCCACAAGCGAGTTTCCAGCTCTGGACCATTTCTCCATGCATGGCTCGATGAAACGTGCCGGTTCTCGACGAGGTGTGTTCCACAGGGCGATCGAGGACACGCGGACGTCCCAACGGCGGTGACATGAGGCATCTCCTCCGCATAACGCTTGCAGTAGGCGTTCTCGTCGGCGTCCAGGGCGCGGCGCGAGTCTCGGCGGTCCCATACCCGACGACCGCCGAAGATTTTCGTCTTCCCGGCACCCAGCCGCTCACCGTCACTGACAATTTCGCCTTGCCGAGCACCTGCTCGCCTTGCCACAGCAACTTCGGGTTTCCCGAGGTCGAGCCGTTCGCCGCCTGGAAGGGCTCGATGATGGCGCAATCCGGTCGTGATCCTCTGATGCTGGCTGCGCTCGCGATCGCGAATCAGGATCTCGAGCACGCGGGTGAGACCTGCCTGCGCTGTCACATGCCGAAGGGTTGGCTCGAGGGACGCTCGGTACCCGAGGACGGTACCGCGATTACCGCGGGGGACCGGGAGGGCGTGCAGTGCAGCGTCTGTCACCGTCTGGTCGATCCGTTCCCCTCGCCGGAAAACCCGCCCGAGGATGCCGCGATCCTGTCGGGACTCTCGCAGCCCGTGACGGTGCTCGGCTCGGCGATGATGGTCGTCGATCCGATCGACCGGTTGCGCGGGCCATTCGACGTCGTCGCCGATCTCGGCGGCGATCCACATGCTCCGACGCGACCGACGCTGATCTCGCCGTATCATGCCAGCTCCGAGCTCTGCGGCACCTGTCACAACGTGTTCAACCCGGCGTTCACCCGGAACATGTCGGGCGAGTACGTTCTGAACGCGCTCGATACGCCGGGTGACCCGGCGTTCGGCTTCCCCGAGCAGTCGACGTACGACGAGTGGGCGGCGAGCACGTTCGCGACGACGGGAGTGACGGCCCCGCAATTCGGCGGCAACGGGACGGTGGTCTCGACGTGCCAAGACTGCCACATGCCTGCCGTCTCGGGACGGGACGCCAATGGTGGTTTCCTGCGCGACGACGTCCCGCTGCACGAGTTCGTCGGCGGCAACGCGTTCATTCCGAAGGTGTTGCCGTTCCATCCCGCATTCGGTCCCGACGTCGATCCCACGTTGCTGGCGAAGACCGTCGACAAGGCCACGTCGATGCTGCGTCGCGCCGCGAGCATGGCGCTGGACCTCCAGAACGGCACGCTCACCGTCCGCGTCCAGAACGAGAGCGGTCACAAGCTTCCGACCGGCTATCCGGACGGCCGCCGGATGTGGCTGCACGTCCGCGCCCTCGATGCGAGCCGGACGGTGGTCTTCGAGTCGGGTCGTTACGTCTTCTCAACCGCGGAGCTCGTCGGCTACGGCCTGACACCAATGGATCAAGGTTACGATCCGAACCTGCACGTGTGGGAAGCCGTTGACGGCATCAGTCCGGCGCTCGCGGTGACGCTCGGCGTGGCGTCCGGTCCGAGCCAGCACCTGGTGCTCAACAACGTACGCGAGAAAGACAATCGGATCCCGCCGCGCGGCTTCACCAATGCCGCCTACGAGGCCTTCGATGGCGCGCCGGTCGGCGCGGTCTACGCCGACGGCCAGAACTTCGACGAGGTGCAGTATCCGGTCGGCGCGAACGCGGTGCAGGCGGAGGTCACGCTCTACTACCAGACGGCGTCGCGGGATTACGTCGAGTTCCTGAGCGGCGCGAACGTCACCAACGCGGCCGGCAACATCCTCCACGATCTCTGGGATCAGCACGACAAGTCGACCCCGATCGTGATGTCGCAAGGCTTCCTCGAATCGAACCGCAGCGTCGTCGCCCGCTGTCACAAGACCCTCGCGAAGGAGCAGGAGCGTTTCGCCAAGAAGTACGTGAAGGAATGGAACAAGTGCTTCGCGACCCGCGTCCAGGGGCTCACGTGCGACGCGACCAGACGCGACACGCACATTGCCGCCGCGGAGACGAAGTTGCGCGAGAAGATCGGAGGTCCGAAGGATCGACGCTGCGCCGGCGCCAGCTTGACGCCGGTCACGCTCGGGCACGGAACGTCGTGCCCCGCACCGTGCGCCGGCATCGTTCTCTTCGACATGAGCGACGTCGCGTCGTGCGCGGTGTGCATGGCCGAAACCCTCGGTACGACTGCCCTCGGTGCCGCATACGGCGCCGAGCCGCCGGCGTTGCCCGGCCCGCTCCCGGGTGGTGCGGCGCAGTCGTGCCAGCGCTCGCTCTCGAAGGCCGCGACAGCCCTCGCGACGGAATGGACGCGCACGCTCGGGCGTTGCGAGCAGCGCAACGTCAGCGGAGTGAACGTCCCGCCGCTCGACTGCGTCCTCGACCCCGACGGCGGGATCGCGCATGCGCAGGACAAGGCGGCGAACAAGGTCGCGAAATGCAGTGACTTCACCGGTATCGATGGATGTGGGGCCGCGGGGAGCTTGGCGGCCGTCCAAACGTGCGTCACGTCCGCCTTCAGCACCGTCGCGCCGGACTACACGCGAGTGGCGTACCCGAGGTAGCGATGAGAGCGCGCGCCCTTCTCATGATCGTCGGCGGCCTCGCCCAGCTCGCGTTCGCGAGCGCCGCGCTGGCTCGACCGACCTATTTTCAGGTCTTCACCGACCGCTACGGCCTCAACCCGGGCGACCGCAACTACGCCTGCGGCAACTGCCACTATCGGTGGACCGGCACCGGAGCGCGCAACCCGTTCGGGAGTGCCGTCGAGCAGCAGCTCTACCTCGGCAAGTCGATCAACCAGGCGCTGGCGGACATCGAGACACAGGACACCGACGGAGACGGTTTCACCAACGTCGACGAGATCGTGAACTTCCTGACCTTGCCGGGCTACTCGTGCTCCAACTTCCAGGACGCGATCGACCCGCCGTCGGACTATCACACCTTCATCACGCCGATGGTTGCGTCGTGCCTCGAGCCGCTCGACATCCGCGTCGCGCCGATCTTGATTTCGTTTTTGACCTTCGTCGGGGACTCCGCGACCCAGACGGTCACCATCTTCAACAACGGCCAAGACTTTCCGCTCGACGTGAGCGCGGCCGGGCTCGTCGGCGGCAACACTCCCCCGTTCGACGCCAGCGGGCCCGCGGCACCGTTCTCGATTCCGGTCGGGCAGAGCGTGACGTTCGACGTCACGTTCACGCCGCCCTCCGGCATTTTCGCCAACGCGATCTTCCGCGTCTCGTCGAACGATCCGGACGAGCCCACAATCGACATCCCGATCTCGGCGTTCGGCGCGGTTCGTATTCTCGCGCCCGCTGCGCGGCGCGCGACCTGCCTGCGTGAGGTGGACAAGAATTTCCGCCGCTACGCCAAGAAGCATTTGAAGGAATGGTCGCGCTGCTACCTCGACGAGGTGGGCGGCCGCGCGTGCGACGCCGGGCGGCGGGATCGCGCGATCCAGCAAGCGGAGTCGAAGCTCAGAACCAAGATCGGCGGTAGCAAGGATCGTGTGTGCGCCGGCCTGAATCCGCCGCTCAATCCCTCGCTGCTCGGGTTCCCCGCGACCTGCGGCGGCTCGTGCGACAGCATCCCGCTCAGCAGCATCGAGGGCCTCGTGGACTGTTTGGTTTGCCGCGAGGATGAAGGGATGGCCGATGCTTTGCGCGTCGCGCTCGGTACCGCTCCTCCCGACCTGCCGTTCAACGTCGCGGGCTCGAGCCAGGCGCTCGGGTGTCAGCGCCGGCTCCTCGCTGGCGTGCAGAAGGGCATCGCCAGCGTCTTGAAGTCCCTCGGACGTTGCGAGCTCGACAACATCACGGCGTCGAGCCCCGTCGACTGCGGCGCGACGCTCGCCGACACCCTCACCGGGATCCGCGCCAAGGTGGACGCACGGCTCGCCTCCTGCGGGGATACCAGCGGACTCGAGGCGTGCGCGTTCGAGCCGCCCAACGACCCGATGTGTCTCGGACAGGGCGCGCAGTCGGTCGGCGAGACGCTCGTCGACGCTGCCTTCGGCCTCGAGGACTGACGCGCGTGCCCCGATTCAGAAGTGCGCTTCACAATTCCGCGGCTCTCGACGCTGCTCGTCTCACGCGACGGCGAAGTGGCCCAAACCCCCAGGAGAGATGCCCATGAAGATCACCGTCTTGTTTGCGCTCGCGGTCATTACCGTCCCGGCGTCGGCCTTCGCGATAGCGTCGTGTCCCGACAAGGCGCCGGCAGCGATCACGACAGTGGGAGCCGCCGCCCTCAAGTGTCAGGAGACGATCGCGAAGGAGAGCGGCAAATACATCAAGGCCAAGCTCAAGTCGGCTGCCAAGTGCAAGCTCAAGAACCCCGCCGGCGCTTGCCCCACCTCGGACGACACCGCGAAGCTGCTCAAGGCAGCCGACAAGGCCTCCGAGAAGATCGAGAAGGCGTGCGCCGTCGATGGCGCGCAGGGCGCGCTGACCTCGTCGTACAATTCCTCTACGGACGAATCCGTCATCTCGAGCTGCGTCCTCGGGCAACACACCGTGCTCGCCAACTTCGTGAGCGCCGAGACCATCGGCGTCACCACCGAGGAGCTTCCCGGCACAGGCAAAGAGCGCGCAAACTGCATCAAGGAAGTCGCAAAGAGCGGCATTGCGATCGTCACCGGCCTGCAGAAGAACGCGACCAAGTGCATCGCGAAGCAAATGAAGGACGGCGCGGCCGTCGATCTGGCTCCGGTCTGCGTCGGCGCCTTCAGCGGCGGCGCGTTCGTACTACCGACCGATCCCAAGACCTCGGACAAGCAGGCGAAGTTGTTTCAGAAGATCGACGACAAGATCGCGAAGAAGTGCGGCGACGCCGAGACACTGGGGCAGATCGCCGGCATGTTCGGCTGCGCGGGCTCCGAGACCGTCGCCGACTTGCAGGCGTGTTTGACGTGCACCGGCTTCGACGCCGTGGCTGACGCCGTCAGCGAAGAGTACAGCGAGACCGGCTCGTTCGTCGCGAATGCGGCCGGAGCGCTCGGGACGGCCGTCGCGGCCGCGACGCCGGGTCAGAAGCTCCTCATCGGCTCCGGCGACTACCCCGAAGAGGTCGAGGTCACCACCAACGGCCTTCAATTGGTCGGCTGCGGTGCGGCAACTGACGATCGCCCGCGGATCATCCCGCCGCCGGTCGTGACGGAGGGACGCGGTATTCGCGCCTTCGGAGTCGACGGCCTCGTGTTCCAGAGCCTGGCGGTCTTCAACCAGGACAATGACGGAATCTTCGTGCAGGGCGCCGACGGCGTGACGTACCGCGACATCGTCGGTGACGGCAACTTCAACTCGAGGTACGCGGTCTTTCCGATCCAAAGCGACAACATCGTCATCGAGCTCTGCAACGTGCACGCGGTCAGAGATGCCGCCCTGTACGTCGGTCAGTCCGGCAAGACGCTTCTACGGCACAACGAGGTGCGTACCAGCGTCGCCTCGATCGAATTCGAGAACACCGTCAACGGCACCGCCTACGGCAACTATGCGACCGACAACACGGCGGGCATGCTCATCTTCAAGGACAACGACCTGATCGACCAATCGAGCTGTCACGACGTGCACCACAACGTCTTCGAGGCGAACAACCGGGTGAACATCGGGTCCGGCACGGTCGGCGGCGTTCCGGATGGCGCCGGCATTCTCGTGATCGCCAACGACAGCACGCTTATCCACCACAATATTCAGCGCAACCATCGCACGTGGGGGTTGGCGCTGACCAACCAGCAGGCCGCCGGCTTCACGCCTCCGGATCCGGACCCCGAGCCGGACTCCAACTACATCTTCTCCAACGTGATCACCGGCAACGGCTACAATCCGCACCCGCTCGGCCTGGTGGGCGGCGACATGGTGAACATCAGCAATGGTGTGGGGAACTGCTCGTCGGACAATACGGTCGACACGCCGCTCATCGGAAATGCGCTCCCGGCGTGCTCGTTGCCGCCGGCGGCGTTCCCGCTCTGTCCGGCACCTTTCACCATCCCCTGAACGAATCCCCGGATCACTGCGACGGAGGAGACGGCCGCTCTGCGGCCGTCTCCTCCCGCAGACGCCGTCGCCGCACCGCTCCTCGTGTCGGGCGGGATGGCTGCGTGGGCGACCAGTTTCTTCCTCGGGAGACTACGCGCCGTCGCCGATCGTCGCGACGAGCTTCCGCGCGACTTGCCGCCTTTCGAGACGTCGTCGACCAGACCTTCGGCATCGAGGAGTGACGCCGCCGCGCGCGGCGCGGATCCGCTGACCGGCCGGCGTCGGGCTCGATCCGGCGCGGGGCGACGATCCGAGCGGCTGCTCGCTCGCGTCGCCGCACCGTTCGCTCACGCGCCGATGCGCGGCAGGACCCGGTCGGTGAAGAGCGTGAACGTCTCGTGGCTGAGCGGGGCGCAGAGGAGGTAGTCGAGGAACATCTCCTCGCGGAGACGCAGGATCTCGTCCGTCACCGACTCCGGCGTGCCCCAGATGACGACGCCCTGCAGATAGCGCTCCACGGGATCGATCGGACGGCCGGCGGCGTCGGCGGCGACGCCGAAGCCGATGATGCTCGTGTTCGGCTGGTGCTGCGGCCCGGCGTACGACCCGATCAGCCACTGCACGCCGCGGCGCGCGGTCTCTTCCGCCTCGCGCACGGTCGGCGCCGACCGCGAGCAGGCGCGCCATCGGGATCTCGCGGCCGGCGATCTCGTGGCCGGCGGCCACGAGCTTCTCGCGGTAGAGCTCGCGCTTGCGGGCGATCTCGAGGTGCGTCGAGTGCGGGTCCATCATGATCGTGAAGCCGGCGCCGGCGGCGCGCGCGATCGCCTCCGGAGACGACGCCGCGAGCCACACCGGCGGATGCGGCTTCTGCGTCGGCCGCGGCAGCACCTCGACGTCGTCGAAGTCGAAGTACCGGCCGTGATGGCTCAGCCGCTCGTTCCGCCACGCCGCGAGGACGACTCGACCGCCTCCTGAAAGCGCGGCGCGCTCTCCTCCGGCGGACGCCGAAGGCGCGGAACTCGGTGCGATCGAAGCCGCGGCCGGCGCCCCAGTTGACGCGCCCGCCCGAGAGCACGTCGAGGAGCGCGACCTCCTCCGCGAGCCGCAGCGGATGGTAGAACGCCGCGAGCGACACCGCCGTGCCGATCCGCAGCCGTTGCGTCCGGCCCGCGACGTGCACCCCCATCATGTGCACCGACGGGCAGACGCTGAACGAGTGGAAGTGGTGCTCCGCGAGCCAGACCGCGTCGTAGCCGCCGCGGTCCATCACCTCGATCCGTTGCAGGGCGCGCTCGTAGACGGCCTCGATCGCGACCCGGCGCTCCGGCCAGCTGAAGAACTGCAGGACGCCCACTTTCATGCGCCGCCTCCGCTCATGAGTCGGTGAGCCGGCGGCGCATCAGCGGCCGATCGCGCCGCGCGCCGCGAGCTCGTCGATCGCGCGGTCGTCGTAGCCGAGCGATCGCAGCACCTCGACCGTGTGCGCGCCGACGGCCGGCGCCGGGCGCGGCGCGACCTTGTCGTCGCCGTCGAGGTTCACGGGGTTGGTGATCGTGCGCAGCCGTCCGCGCGTCGGGTGCTCGACCTCGGCGAAGATCCCGGCCGACGCCATCTGCGGATCGTCGACCGCCTCGTGGACGGTCGGCACCAGCGCCCAGATGACGTCGTGCTTCTTGAAGACCTCCGTCCACTCGGCGAGATCCTTGCCGCCGAGGACGCGGTCGAGCGTCTCGATCAGCTCGCGCGCGTTCGCCATGCGCGCCGCGAAGGTCGCGAACCGCGGGTCGTCGATCAGGTGCATGAGACCGGTCGCGCGGCAGAGCGCGTGCCAATCCTTCTTCGGGTCGAGGCCGACGAGGAACATGCGCTTGCCGTCGCGACTGACGTAGTGATTGGTCGTCGGATTGAGCGACGTCGCCCGCGTCCGGCGCTCGGGAAACTCCGCGCCGCAGAGCACGGCTTGGAGAATCGCGGCATTGCGACCAGGCGCCGTTGGCGAGCAGCGACGTCGACACCTTGCCGCCCCGGCCGGTCCGCTGCCGGCGATAGAGCGCCAGCATGATGCCGGCGAAGAGCGCGACCGACGTCGGGTGGTCGCCGAACCCCGGCGGCGAGAGGCTCGGCTCCGAGGTGGCGTCGCGGATGAAATCCATCAGGCCGGAGCGCGCCCAGTAGGCGGTCGCGTCGTATCCCGGCTTGTCGGCGTCGTCGCCGGTCTCGCCGTAGCCGGTGATCGAGGCGTAGATCAGCCGCTCGTTGAGCGCGCGCAGGTCGTCCCAGGTGACGCCGAACTTCCGCATGAGCTGCGGCTGGAAGTTGGTGATGAAGACGTCGGCCGACCGGACCAGGTTGCGCAGCACCTCACGAGCCGCGTCGTCCTCGAGGTCGAGCGCGACGCTCCGGCGGTTGCGGTCGTCGAGCAGGAAGAAGTACTGCAGGTCGCTCGACGGAATCAGCGGCACGTTCTGCAGATAGCGGTACGGGTCGCCGTGCGGCGGCCGCTCGATCTTGATCACCTCGGCGCCGAAGTCGGACATCACGCACGCCGCCGCCGGGCCCGCGATGTAGGTGCCGCAATCGATGACCCGGATTCCGGCGAGCACGCCTTCCGACGCGCTCATCCGCCCGCCGGTCGGGTCGAAGGAATGCAGAGCTCCGCCTCTTTCTTCACGCCGAGCTCCTCGGAGCCGAATTGGTTGCTCACGAAGATGCCGCCGATCGGCGTCGCGCGCGACTGGGCGAGCGGGGTGCCGGCGCCGACGCCGCCGGCCCGCAACCGGTTCCCGGACCGTCCGGACCGTCGACCTGCGGAATCAGCTTGCGCGCGAGCTTCGCCTTGTAGCAGACGAGCACCCGCTCGGGGTGCCGGCGCGACGCGGGCGCGACCGGCATGGCGCCGCCGCTTCCCGAGAGCAGACGCGACGGGTCGCTCGGGTCCTCCCCCTTGGCGACGGGCGTGCACAGCTTGCTGACCTTCTTCAGGTCGTAGCGCCGCGCCTGGAACTGGTCCGCGACCTCGACCTGCATGCCCTGCGGCACGCGCGGCGCGCTCGTGCCGTCGGGCCGCTTCCTCTCGGCCTTGGCCTGGTAGCAGAGGAAGTGATCGACGTCGTGCATGGCGGGATCGGGCGGCGGCGACGTTCGGATCCACGAGACTCTTCGCCGACGGCACGAGCACGCTGACCGGCTTTCGCAGCTCGAGGAAGAGGCTCGCATGGCAGCGTTCGCGATCTCGACGTCCGACGTGCGGCGAAACCGCGCGTCCCCGCGAACGGCGACACGCGGTACTCCCGCAGGTGCGTCGCGGGATCGTGGGCGGCCGCGCCGTTGGCGTCCGGCGGGGAGGCCGAGCTGCGTCGGCGGATCGACCTGGTACTTCGCGCTCCGGATCTCGTCCTCGAGCAGGACCGGCCCGAACTTGACGAACGCCGGCGCCACACGCTTCGCCTGGTAGAGCACGAAGGATCGAGCACGCCGCATTCCGCGACCGCCGTCCCGGCGCAGCTGCCGGCGTTGCACGTGTCGCCGGTCGTGCACGGGTCGCCGTCGTCGCAGGGCGCGGCGTTCGGGATGTGGACGCACGTCGAGGCGCCGTCGCAGCTGTCGTCGGTGCAGGGATTGCCGTCGTCGCAGGCGAGCGGCGTCGCCTCGACGGCGCACTGGCCGTCGTCGTCGTAGGGCCCGATGGCGCCGCCGGCGGTCGTCGACTCGAAGGCGCCGATGTCGTTCACCGCCGCCCGCGCGCGCCATCGTGCGGCGAGCGTCTCGTCGCGGTAGTACTCGCGGATCGGCAGGCCCGAGAGCCCCGAGTCGGCGTTGCCGATCAGCGGGCTCCCGGGCGCCGGCACGTAGCTCATCGCGGCCGGATTCGTGAAGCCGGGATCGGCGCCGCTCAGTGATGTTTGCGAGGCCGGTGGTGTCGGTCGTGCCCGTGCGTCACCCAGTTGTTCGTGCCCGACGCGTCCCAGTTGGCGAGGCCCGGCTGATCGACGCGAAAGACCCGGCTGCACGTCCACGATGACGTTGTTGTCGAGGACGGCCGTCTGCTCGCGGTTCAAGCGCGGGGCTGGCGTTCGCGAAGTGCACGAGCGCCGACGGGTCGCCGTTCCCGATGATCGTGTTGTTCACCATCGTCAGGTGAAAGCCTTTTCCGGCAGTCCCCTGGTCGTTGTACATGACGAAGATCTGGCCGTCGTTGAGCGGGCGTGCCGTCGATGAAGACGTTGCCGCGCAGCATCAGGTACTGATCGGCGTCGCAGGGCGCGACCGTGCACGGCATCATGTCGCCCATGTAGCTCGTCGGCCGGGCGATCCAGTTGTACTCGAAGATCGCGCTGTTGCAGCGGATGTGCAGGTTCTGCCCGCGGCGCGCGTCGTGGATGTACGAGTAGCGGACCGTCAGGTCGCCGCCGTGGGTGTAGATGTTGTGCGAGGCGTCGCGTCGAGCCGGGCGTCGCCGTTGCGGTCGAACTCGCAGAACTCGACGAGCGTGTTCGTGCCGGCGCCCTGGATGCCGTTGTCGTTGAACTGGAACAGGCAGTCGCGGATCGTGATCGTCGTCCGACGACTTGAGACGCACGCCGCCGCCGTCGCCGGTGCCGCCGTCGGTGCCGTTCCGGAACACGATCCCCGAGACGACGTAGTGCGAGCCGGTGAACTGCCAGATCGACCGGCCGCGATCACCGCCGCCGTACGTCCCGGGCCAGTTCGCGATGATGTCGCCGGCGAGATCCCACACCGGCCGGTCGCGCGGGATCGGCGGCGCGAATGACGATCGGCTGCGCCGCCGTCCCGTGCGCCTCGAGGTAGAGGCGGAAGCGGTACGTCCCGGGCGCGACGACCACCTCGTCGCCGGCGCCCGCGCCTTCCATCTTCGCGATGTTGACCGCCGCCGGATCGTTCGGCGAGACCAGGATCACGGCGGCGCGCGCGCTGCCGGCCGCGACCATCGTCATCAGCGCGAACATCACCATCAGCGCGACCAACGCCGGGACGAGACGGGTTCGCACCGGTGTCGCGCGCGTCGTCACCGCGAGTAGCTCGCCCGACCTCCGACGATGACTCGCGCCGACGGCCGGTCGCGCGCCTCGGGCATCGCGGAGAACGCCGCGAGCGCGGCGCCGGCGTCGAGGACCCCCTGGATCGCGCCCCGCTCGTCGTAGTTCACGAGCGCGCCGTGGATCACGAAGAAGATCTCGGTCGGACCGCCCGCGTCGGCCGCGATCTGCAGGGTATGGGTGGAGCCCGCCGGCTCGAAGAGGTACGAGCCCGCGGTGTTCGCCGGCGACTCCGGATACTCGCGGTACTGCCATTTGCCGGAGATCGTGAAGGCGTGGACGACACCGGTGTGCAGATGCGTCGGCACGCTCGCGCCCGGTGCGCCGACGAGCCGCACGACGAAGAAGCCGCCTTCGACGTCGGCAGCGAGCAGCTGGCTGTCGATCCCGGGCGCCGGGTAGTCGCGGAGCGCCGGAACGTCGTGCGGCGCGACGTGCAACGCCTCGGGAAGCGCGTGCGACGGAGCGTCAGCCATCGAGATCCTCCTGCATCGACACGCGAGATTGCGCTTCCGGCAGTTCGGCCGTCAAGCAGATTGTCGGCCTGGGCAATGGCCGGAGACTCCGGCCAGCACCGTCGGCCTGTCGGGTCCGCCGAAGCGATGCACGCACGCCGACCCGCGGCTCCGGTGTCAGCCGCGCTGCACGACGAGCTTGATCGCCGGCTCGAGATAGGCGGCGGGAGCGTCCTCCCATCCCGCGACCCGGGTCGTGATCTCGTGCGGGCGCAGGAGTCCCTGCTCGATGAGCGGCACGACGACGGGAAGCAACGCCGCGGAATGGGCGCGGCCGATCACGAACCGGATGCCGAGGGTGTACATCCTGCCGAGCGGAAGCGGGAGGTCGCCGCCGGCGTAGAAGCTCGTGCTGTGACAGACCCCCTCCGGGGCCGTCGAAGCGATCGCGTAGCGCAGACCCTGCGGCGTGAGGCCGCCGTCGACGACGATCGGATACCGCCGCTGGCGCTTGCCGAAGTCGGTGCGCACGGGATTGGCGCCGAGGCGCTCCGCGAGCGCGAGCGCCTCGTCGTCGTCGCTCGCAAAATCGACGCGGCCCGCGCCGAGTGCGACCGCGGCCTGCACGGCATAGAGCGGGATGCTCCGGAGCCCGTGCGCGACGATCAGGACGTCAGCGCCCGGGAGCTCCGCCAGGTGAGGAGCGACCGCGCGGTAGCCGTCGACGACGTTGTCCGAGACGCTGGCGAGCGCGACCGGATCGACGCCGCGCGCGATCGGCCGCAGCATCGCGTCGGCGAACGGCACGCGGACGAGATCGGAGAGCATGCCGCCGTACTCCACGCCGGAGAGCGGCTGCATGCCGTAGTCGGAGAGCACGGGGAGCTCGTCGCAACCCGCGGTGTGACCGGCGCGGCACGACGCGCAGCGCCCGCAGCTCACCTGGAACGAGACGACGGCGCGCTGGCCGATCTCCACGGTCCGGACCGCATCGCCCACGGCCACCACCTCCGCGACGCACTCGTGGCCGAGCGCGAACGGCTCGCGGATCGGGAACGCGCCCGAGGTCAAGAAGAGATCGATGTCGCAGCGGGCGACCGCGAGCGGCCGGACGAGCGCCTCGCCGTCCGCCTGAATACGCGGCTCGGGTACCTCGCGCCATTCGATCGTGCCGGCTGCCGTGCAGGTGAGCTGTCGCATGGTCCGGCGTTACGCCGGGCTCCGAGCCTGCGCAAATGAAACGTGCGCACGCGCGATTGCGCTTGGCGCAACGCGACGTCACGCCAGCTCCTCGACCAGCCAATCCCGCAGCGCGACGATGCGCGCATCGTCGAGCCCCTCGGGACGGCACACGAGGTGGTACGTCGATTCCGACCGGACGCCGACGTCGAACGGCACGCAGAGCCGCTTCTCGGCGAGGCGCCGCTCGCAGAGGAGCGTGGCGCAGAGCGCGACGCCCTGCCCCGCCTCGGCGGCGCTGAGCGCGATCGAGACGTGGTCGTAGGTGACGTGCCGCACCGGCGCGAGGCGCTCGACGCCGGCTTCGCGCAGCCAATCCGCCCACGCGTCGGGCACCTGGCTGATGTGGATGAGCGTATGCCGCGCGAGATCGGACGGCACGCGCAGCGGCGGGTCGCCGTCGACGAGCGACGGACGGCACACCGGGAAGTACACGAGGTCGACGAGCGGCTCGCCGTGGAGACCGGCCCACGGGCCGGTTCCGAAGCGAATCGCGACGTCGACGGGATCGCGGTCGAAGTCCGCATAGCGAAGCGTCGCCTCGACATGAAGCTCGATGCCGGGGTGGGCGCGCTCGAACTCCGCCAGATGCGGAATGAGCCACGCCTCGGTGAACGATTGCAGCGCGCTCACCCGTAGCGCCCCGGAGCGCGGCATCGTCAACTCCGCGCGGGCGCGTCGCAGCTCTCCGAGCGCGCGACGCACGGAATCGAGGTACCGCCTGCCCGCCGGCGTGAGCTCGAGGCCGGGGTTGAGACGCCGGAACAACGCGACGCCGAGGTGCGCTTCGAGAGCCTGGATCTGCCGGCTCACCGCGGACGGCGAGAGGTGCAGGTCGTCGGCGGCATCGGTGAAGCTCAGCGTTTCCGCGGCACGCGCGAACGCGCGCAGCGCCGACGTCGGCGGAAGGTCGTCAGCCATCGGACGGCCGCGGACGATCCCCACGCATCGTCCCTCGACGGCTCAACGTCGACCGGCGGCGAACAGGCGTCGCGGGATCTCCTGCGCGATCCGTCCGAGTCGTTCCCGCAGGCCGTCCCCACGACGGACGTCACGGAGCCTGCGGACGAGAGCGACCCACGCCTTCGGCCGATAGGACCGCGGGGCGATCACGCCGGACCGCCCGCGCGGGCTCGCGAGCTCGACGTCGAACCGGCCCGCGATCGGCTGGCTGAAGACGCGACGGATTTCCGCCGCCAGAGCCGGAAAGCCGAGGCACTCGGCGCGCTCCGCGAGGAACGCGCCGCTCCGGCTTCCGTCCTCGCCGTTCAGGCGATGCTCCAACGAGTCCGCCAACACGATCAGCTGCACCGATCGATCGACCGGCTCGAGAGCGTCGAACGCAGCGGCCTGCTGCGACCGCGCCGCGGCCGCGTGCGTGGCGTGCTTCATGGCGGGAAATCGATGGACGTACTCTTCCACGCGCGCGCCGACCGCCTGTCGCACGCGCCGGCGTTTCGCGTCCGAGATTCCCAGGCGGCCGTCGCCGAAATCGCCGGTGTCGTACGCGTTGTGCAGGAGGGCGGCCGCGATCACCTCGGCCGGCACGTGAAGCGAGCCGAGGATGCTCGCGGTGCCGACGACGTGTGCGATCTGCGTCCGGCCGATCGCGGTGAAGTATCCGGTGAACACCTCGATCGCCCCCTGATACGCGTCGTGGATCAAGCGTTGATCGGCGGCGGTGTACCCCTCGCGCTGGAGCTGACTGAACAGCTGGACGTTGGTCTGAGCGTACATGAAAGACTCAGCAGTGCCTCATGGGCACCCCGCGGTTCAAGCAGAATCCGCCGGCGCTTCCAACCGCCTCGTGCGTGTTGGTCGCGGCAGGGACGCCGATTGCTCGGCGCCCCCGCACAGATCCGGACATGCGGAATGATCGAACGCGCATCGGACCTGCGGCATCGACGAGGAGTGCGTCGTGCAGATCTGGTTTCGACCGCCGCTCTACGCCTGGCGGTGCCGACCGTGACCTTCAGAGGCGCGTCTCTCACGCGACCGCGCGAGACCGGCGCGCGGTCACGTGTCCTCCCCTGCCCGAACGATCAGAACTGATAGGTCAGGCGGAGCCCCGTCTCGGAACGCCCGCGGTTCAAGCCGCCGAGCCCCCACGGCTCGAAGTTCACCTCGTGCTTCGGGTTGATCAGAAACCGCTGCGCGAGGTTCACCGCGAAGTTCGGCGTCACGAACCAGTCGACGCCCCACACGACCTCCTGGCTGTAGTCGTTCACCGGGTCGAGGCGGGTCGCGACGGCCGCCCGCGACGAGCCGTGGCAACCGGATTTCATCCGCGCCGTCTACCGCGCGAGCTTCGCCGACGATCGCGACATCGCCGACCCGGCCGTCGTGGGCGCGCTCTTCGAGTCGCTCGGCGAGCCGGCCGCGGCATGGCTCGAGCGCGCCCAGTCCGCCGAGACCAAGGAGCGTCTGCGCAGGAGCACGGAGGAGGCGCAGCGCCTCGGCATCTTCGGCGCGCCGACCTTCGTCGGCGGCACGGAGGTCTTCTGGGGCAACGATCGTCTCGAGGACGCCCTGGAGTGGCGCACGAAAGAGCCGCGACGTCGGCGGATGTTATACTCAATCGCTGAGCACACGAACTCAGTGATTGAGTAAATCTTGACCCTGCCATAGGGGCGTGCTTCAGTCGCTTCCGTGGCCACCTACGAGCGACCGCTGGCGGGGGTTCTCTCGCGCTCGCTCGCGCGGCGACCGGCGTTGATCCAGATCGTGGTCGGGCCGCGCCAGGTCGGCAAGACGACGGTCGCACACGCCGTCGCGGCGCGCTGGAAGGGGCCGGTCCGGTACGCAGCCGCGGACGAGCTACTGCCGCCGGGGCCGGAATGGATTCGCACGCAGTGGCAGCTCGCACGGGCGCAGAGCCGCGAGCGGCCGTGCCTGCTGGTGCTCGACGAGGTCCAGAAGGTGCCCGGCTGGAACGAAGTGGTGAAGGGGCTGTGGGATGGGGACCGGCGTGCACGGCATTCCGTACGCGTGTTGCTGCTCGGGTCATCCGCGTTGCTGCTCGCGCGCGGGAGCACCGAGAGCCTCGCCGGCCGTTTCCTACTGCATCGGTGCCTGCACTGGTCCTACGGGGAGTGTCGCGAGGCGTTCGGGTGGAGGCTCGATCGCTGGCTGTTCTTCGGCGGCTACCCCGGCGCGGCAGCACTCGCGGAAGACGCCGAGACGTGGCGGCGCTACGTTCGGGACTCGCTGATCGAAGCGGTGCTCGGCCGCGACGTCCTCGCCCTCGAACGAGTGACCAAACCCGCGCTGCTGCGCCACCTGTTTGCGCTCGCGTGCCGGCTGCCGGCCCAGCCGGTTTCCTACAACAAGATGCTCGGCCAGCTTCAGGATGCCGGCAACACCACCACGCTCGCCCACTATCTGCACCTGCTCGAGCACGCGTTTCTGGTGACCGGGCTGGAGCGGTACTCAGCAGGGCAAGCACGGAGCCGAGGCTCCACGCCGAAGCTCCTGCTGTGGAATAACGCCCTCGTCAGCGCGGTCGACCTCCGGAGTCCCGACGAAGCCAGGCACGACGCGCCATGGTGGGGACGGCTGGTCGAGAACGCGGTTGGTGCCCACCTCGTGAATCATCTTCAGGGGCTCGCCTACGAGGTCTCGTGGTGGCGCGAGGGGAACGTCGAGGTCGATTACGTGGTGCGCAGCGGGCGCGACGTCTGGGCGGTCGAGGTGAAGAGCGGCCGCGAACGTTCGAAGGCGGGCCTCGAGGCGTTTCGCGCGAGGCACCCGCGGTCGCGGCCGCTTCTCGTCGGCGCGGGAGGGATCGCGCTGGAGGAGTTCCTCGCCGCCGACCCGGCGGCGCTGCTGCGATCGTTGTGACGGTCCCCACGCAGGCGCCGTCGAAGTCCAACCGACGAGCCTCTTCGTCCGAGACGTCGCATCCGGTCGCGGCACTCTGCGAGCCCGACGTAAAGCAGCGGAAAATGGTGTGCGAGCTCGGCGATATGCTCCTCTCCACCTTCGACGACGTGGAGCAGGAAAACGGCGCGATCCTGACCGTCGAAATGAAGTGCAAAGGCGCGGCCGGCACCGTCACGATCAACCCCAACGGCAACGGCGGCGTGACCACGTGCACCTGCCCCGACCCGCAAGACGCGACACGCGACACCGTCACCTGTATCGAAATCTACGCGCGCAAAACGACGGTCATGTCGACGCCGGCAGCGATGACCGGCCAGTTAGACAAGTGGAAAGGCGTGTGCGCCGGCAACCCGGCCGCATGCTCGCTCACGCTCGACCCGGCGCGCAGAATCCCGACAATCACACGACGGCGAAGTTCAAGGCTGCCGACGGCTGGCCCGCCGCCGGCCCGCGCCTCGACCGCCTCGAGACCGACGACGAAACAGACGTGCAGGCCTCGGTATGAGGACGAATAGCTCGTCGAGCCGGATGTCCCGAGTGTCTGCGCACGATTCGTCACGATCGACATAACGACGGCGTCGGACGAATTTTACCGCGCCAATCTGGCGCATCGAGTGAAACCCTGAAAAGTGCTTGACATTGACGTCGCGATGCCCCCAGGAGCGGGACTCTTTCTCTCTCGCGGAGATCGTCGCTCATGTCGCGTTTCGCACAAATCGTCGCAGCTGCGGTGCTGGCTGCTCTGATCGCGTGTCCCGCAACGGCGGACGAGCTCCCGCGCCTTCGGACCGCAAAGTCGCAGAAGGCCGTCATCGCTTGTGAGAGTGCGATCGTCCGGGTAGGCGCGACGATCTCGACGCTCGAGGCGAGCACGATCGCGAGCTGCTCGACGGGAGTGCTCAAGTGCTTGCAGGTCGCGCCCGACCCGCCAAGCTGTCTCGAGAAGGCGGGCGCCAAGTGCAATACGGCGCTCGTGAAGCTGCCGCCGGCACAAGCGAAGCTCGCGGCGAAAATCGTCACGAGCTGCAGCGGCGAGCAACTGCGACTCGTCGACTTGCTCGCGGGCGACGGCCTCGGTCTCGGCGCGCTCGGTCCAGCGTGTCAGTCGAGGGGCGGTACGGACATCTGCAGCGGCGTGCCCGCGGTTGCCCAATGCCTCGTCGATCAGTCCAGGCTGGCGGCCGAGCGACTCGTTCCCATCGCGCTCCCGCGCGCACGCGAGCTCCTCGAGCAAGCTCCCGGTGTCGAGACACCACTGCCGTTGCCGGACCTGACGGCGATTCCCGGCTGCGGCGATTGCGCGGTAACGCGGCCAAGTGCGGCCGCCAAACCCTTGGTGAAATGCGCCACCGCTCTCACCAAAGCGGAACGCACGTTCGCACTGGTCGCACTCGGCAGCGCTAGAAGATGCCTGTCGAAGATCTTCGCCTGCGGACAGAACAAGGCGAGCGATCCGAAGTGCCTCGCGAAAGCGGACGCGGGATGTCAAAAGGGAACGAGCAAGCTCGACGTTCTCAGGTCGAAGGCCAGGGCGACGGTGGCGAAGAGCTGCGGGGAGGATGTGCTCGAATTCGGGCTCCTCCTGAGTAACGCCGGCCTCAACCTCGAGGCGATCGCGCCCGATTGCGCGGCCGTGGCCGTTCCGACGCTCACTGAGAGTGGAGATTTCGCGACCTGCGCGCAACGTCGATCCGAATGCGCGCTGGATGAGCTGGTCGGCGCCGTCGTGCCCAGACGCGACGAGTTGCGTGCCGCGACGACGGCCGGCCCGCTGTTCGAAACGGTGGATTGCCCCGCCGACCTGACGGCATTCGGTGCGCTCGCCCCCGCGCCGGGAACCGCGCGGTCGCCGCGCACGATCTCCAGCATCGCGCAGTTCATCACCGCGATCCGGCGGCTCAACGGACCCCCGGCAGGCTACGTCGCCGGCGGTGTACCGGTCTCCGCACCGGGGGCACTCCGTCGCGTCGTCGTGACCAGCCGGAACACTCGTTTCCGACCCGGCGTCACGAACAGACTCAGCCTCGCCTATGTGCGCGGTGGCGGCGGCTTTGTGCGTGACGCCGCTGCCGTCACCATCGCGCCGAAGCTCTTGATCGTGGTACGGGAAATGGGCTCGGACGTTCTCGATCACTACGAGATCGCGCTGCCGGCCGGAGTAAGCGATGAGCTCGAGCTCGACTTTCCCGCGATCTTGCCGACGTGTTTCTTCGAGATTCTCTTCGCGACCGCGGACGAGACAGGTGTCAGCGACTTTACGCCGCTCGCGCTCGCCGCGGATCCGGAGTTGCCGGCGGCAACCGTCACCGCGACCCCGCTACCCACGGCGACAGCCGCTCGGACTGCTACGCCCGCTCCGACGGCGACAGCGATCGCCTCGTCGACGCTGACGTCCTCGCCGACACCCACCAGCACGCCCGCGGCGACCGCAACGTCGACGTCAACGGCGCCAACGTCGATGGCCACACCGAGTGCCACGGCGACGATAACCCCCACGGCTAGCCCGCCACCGATTTTCTCCTACGCGTTGACGACGGCGTCCGACCCGGTCGGCCCAGGTCAGGTGGCGGAATTCACCGTCACGGTCACGAACCTCTCCACCATCATGCAGAACGTGAAGCTGTCCTATGCTGTTCCGGATTTCACGACGGGCTCCAGCGGGCATCCGGCGGGAAGTACATTCAACCTCACTTTCAACAACGTGGCAGCCGGCGCCTCGCGATCGGGTGTGGTCAACTTCACCGTGCTCAACGGCACCCAAGCGCCGCCCGACGGCGCGATCATCCATCTGACGATGACGGACGTAGCTCGCGCCGCATCCATCTCCCGGGACGTCGTCGTGCAATCGGCGCCTGCGGTGGATCTCGAGCCCTCGACCGCGCAGGCGACGGTCGCCCCTGGGGGATCGTTCGCCTATACGTTCACCTACCATAACTTCACACCCGGGATGCTCTCCGGCCTGCAGTTGAGCGTGCCGCTCCCCGCCGGCGCGACCTTCATGTCTGCCGACGGCACCGGGATGCCCGATGTCGATGGCGTGGTGCATTGGGCGTTGGATCCGCTGGCGGCCGGCGGCACCGGCCACGTGACTCTCAACGCAAAGGCTGCGCCCAACAGTCGCGCCGCCTTGCTCGTGGAAGCGACGGTGCGCGACGCCGGCGACCAGGTGTTGGCACGGGCCAGTAGCACGACGGCGGTGTATGCCGCGCCGGTTTTCGCCTACGCGCTCACCACCACGACCGATCCGGTCGGCCCCAACCAAGTCGCCGAATTCACCGTCACCGTCACCAACCTCACCGAGTTCATGCAAACTGCGCAGCTGTTGTACCGTGTACCGAACTTCACGACGAACTCCAGCGGGTTTGGGGGAGGCGCCATATTCAACATCAATTTCAACGTGGCGGCGCGCGCCTCGCAATCGACGCTGCTCAACTTCAGTGTGCTGGCGCCGCCCGACGGCGCGATTGTCGGCCTGACCATGACCGATAACGTCCGTGGTGCGTCGGTCTCACGCAACGTCGTCGTGCAATCCGCGCCGGTGATGGATCTCGAGCTATCGACGGCGCAAGGGACCGTCGCACCCGGGGAGCCGTTCGCCTATACGTTCACGTATCATAACTTCAGCGCCGGGATGCTCTCCGGCCTGCAGTTGACCGTGCCGCTCCCCGTCGGTGCGAGCTTCACGTCCGCGGACGGCGACGGCATGCCCGATGCCGATGGCGTGGTGCATTGGACGCTGGCTCCATTGGCGGCCGGCGGGACCGGCCACGTCACTCTCAACGCGACGGCTCCCCCCGGCGGGACCGCCGCGTTGCTCATGGAAGTCGTGTTGCGCGACGCCGCCAACCAGGTCTTGGCCCAGGCCAGCGCCACGACGCCGGTCTACGCCGCACCCGTTTTCTCCTACGCGCTCACCTCGACGACCGACCCCGTCAGCCCCGGCGCGGTGGCGCAATTCAACGTCATGGTCAGCAACCACACCAATGGCAGTCTGAGCGCTCAGCTGTCCGTCCGTGACCCAAGTTTTACGACGGGCCCCGGCGGGTTTGCGGCGGGCAATGTATTCAACTTCAACGTCAATAACGTGCCTGCCAACGGATCGAAGGCAACGTTCCTCAACTTCGATGTACTCAGCGGCGGCCAGGCACCCCCCGATGACGCGATCATCAATGTGGTCGTGACCGACACCGCTCGCGGCGCAGCGGTATCGAGCAGCATACTCGTCCAGCAGTAAATATTTGCTCCAGATCCGTCGGATCTTGCCAGGTCCGCCATGCCTGAGAAATTCGTCGTCCTCGGTGAAGCTCGACGCCGACAGCGATCATGGTCCGGCCGATCTCCTGGAAGCCGTGCGCGCCTTGCCTGACGTGAAGGTCATCGACGGCATCGCCAACAATGGCGTCCTGTTCTGTCGATCCGGTCGATACGCGCAGAGCGCTCGGCCTGGCGCTCGCCACCGCGTTGACCCAGCCGATCCCCGACACGCGCGTCGGCGTGTTCCGGATGTCGCGGGACCGATTGATCTTGCAGCAGGTCGTGCTGCATAGTGCGGCCGAGTTGCAGCATGCGGAGGCTTTCATGAAGACGGTAACGGTGCGTCAGATTCCACCCGGTCTGGCCCGCGTGATCGCCGGGCGCGCCCGTCGCACGCGCAGCAGTGTCAACCAAGCCGTGCTCGGCCTGCTCGAAGAAGCGGCCGGTCTGGCCACGCGACAGACTGCGCCGGAACGCCACCACGACCTCGATGCACTCGCGGGTGCGTGGACCCGTGCGGAGGCGAACCAGTTCGACCGCGCGTTACGAGCCCAGCGGCCGGTCGACCCCGACCTGTGGCGATGAGGCGCATCCTCCTCGACACCTCCGCGTACGCCGCGTTCAGTGATTCTGAATGGCCTACGCTCCGCCGGCACGCCGATCCCAACCAACGACATTTGGATCGCCGCCAGCGCGATGCAGTACGGCGTGGTGGTGGTGACGACCGATGAACACTACGAGAAGGTGAGCCAGGTGATCGTGGACCGATTGCCCGTCGAGTAGCTGCCGATGCGCTGCCGCACCTGCACCCACCAGAATCGGGGTGTCGAGAAGGCCGTCGGGCGTCAGCCGCAGGACGGCGGCCTCGTCGCCTCACGCTCGTTCTCAGGGAGGAATCGATCATGCGGGACCCGAGCAAGGCGATCATCGTCGGCGTCGGACCGGAAGCGGGCCTCGGCGGCGCGCTCTGCGTGCGGCTGGCGCGCGAGGGGCTCGAGGTGTTCGTCGCCGGACGGACGCCGGAGAAGGTCGAGCGCGTGGCCGCCGCGATCCGGAGCGCGGGCGGCCGCGCCACCGCCGTCCCCGTCGACACCACGGTCGAGAAGGACGTGGTCGCGCTCTTCGACCGCGCCGAGCGCGAGGGCGACGGCGCCCTCGACCTGGTCGTCTACAACGCCGGCAACGCCGCCATGGGCGAGCTCGCCGACATGGACGCGGCGTACTTCGAGGCCGTGTGGCGCGTCGGCTGCTTCGGCGGTTTCCTCGTCGGCCGCGAGGCGGCGCGACGGATGCTGCCGCGCGGCCGCGGGACGGTGATCTTCACCGGCGCGACCGCGTCGCTCCGCGGCAAGCCGATGACGACGGCGTTCGCGGCCGCGAAGGCCGGCCTGCGCTCGCTCGCGCAGTCGATGGCCCGCGCCTACGGGCCGCGCGGCATTCACGTCGCGCACGTGGTCGTCGACGGCGGCATCGCCGGCGAGAAGATCATCCAGGGCCTGCCGCAGCTCGCGCAGGCCCTGGGCGAGGACGGCCTCGTCAGCCTCGACGGTATCGCCGACGCGTACTGGTTCCTGCATAACCAGCCGCGCGCCGCCTGGACGCACGAGCTCGATCTCCGCCCGTTCAAGGAATCGTGGTGACCGCGGCAAGAGGTCTCGATCGCGTCGTGATGACGGCGACGCAGCTCGGGATCGCATCGTGGTGACGGCGGCGAAGGTCTGCGTCGTCGCCGGCGTCGGCCCCGGCACGGGCGCGGCGCTCAGCCGGCGGTTCGCCGCCGGCGGCTATCGGGTCGCGATGCTGGCGCGCGACGCCGAGCGCCTCGCCGCGCTCGAAGGCGAGATCGCCGGCAGCCGCGGCTACCCGGTCGACGTGACCGACGCGGAGCGGGTCCGGGACGTGATCGAGCGCATCGCGTCCGAGATGGGTACGCCGGCGGTGCTCGTCCACAACGCGGTCAGCGGCCACTTCGGCGAGTTCCTCGACGTCGCGCCCGCGACGCTCGAGGAGACGTTCCGCACCAACGTCATGTCGCTGCTCCACCTCGGGCAAACGGTCGCGCCGCGGATGCTCGCGAGCGGCGGCGGCGCGATCGTCGTCACCGGCAACACCTCGGCGTGGCGCGGCGCCGCGAACTTCGCGGCCTTCGCGCCGTCGAAGGCGGCGCAGCGCATCCTCGCGCAATCGATGGCGCGGAGCCTCGGCCCCAAGGGCATCCACGTGGCGTACGTCGTCATCGACGCGGTCATCGACGTGCCGTGGACGCGCCAGGCGTTCGCGTCACGGCCCGACGACTTCTTCGCGCGCCCGGACGCGATCGCCGACACCGTCTTTCACGTCGCGCACCAGGACCGCTCGGCGTGGACGTTCGAGGTCGACCTCCGGCCGTTCGGCGAGAAGTGGTGACGGTGCCGCGCGCGCGCTGGTCGCGCGGTCAGTGCGCCATCGACAGCACGACCCGGAAGCGCGCCTTGCCGCTCATCATCCGGTCGTAGGCTTCCGGGACCCGATCCAGCGGGAAGACCTCGTTCATCGAGCGCACGCCCGCGCGAGCGCTGAATCCCACGGCGTCCTGAGAGTCGATCGACGTCCCCGAGTACCAGCCTTTGACGGCGCGACGCCCCCCGATGAGGACCAATGGCGACACGGTCATCGCCACGTCGGCGCCGATCACCATCAACGTACCGTTCACCGCCAGGCCGCCCTGAACGGCGCTCATCGCCTCGCCGCTGGTCACGGTCGCGAGGATGACCGTGGCGCCGCCGAGCTCATTGAGCGCGGCCGCGGGATCGACGGCCCGGCTGTCGACGTAGATCGACGCGCCGAGCTTCTTCGCGAGCGGCTCCTTGTCCTTGCCGCGCGCGATCGCGACCGTGCGAAAGCCCATCCGCGCCGCGTACTGCACCGCGAGATGGCCGAGGCCGCCCAGGCCGAGGATCGCGACCACGTCGCCGGACCGTGCGCCGCTGTTCCGAAGCGCGTTGAACGTCGTGACGCCCGCGCACAGGAGCGGCGCCGTGTCCGTCGGCAACGCGGCGTCGGGCAGCGACGCGACCGCGCTCGCCGGCGCGATCATGTGCTCGGCATAGCCGCCGTCGAACGTGATCCCGGTCACCTGGCCGGTCTGACAGGCGAAGAGATCGCCGCGCCGGCAGGGGTCGCAGCGGCCGCAGTACCCGCCGTGCCACCCGACCCCGACGCGCTGGCCCGGCGTCCATCCGACGACGCCGGGCCCGACCGCGTCGATCACGCCGGCGACCTCGTGTCCCGGCACACGGGGATAGCGAATCCCCGGATACGTCCCCTCCTTCGTCATGCTGTCGCTGTGACAGACGCCGCACGCGTCTACCTTGATCCGTACCGATCCGGCGCCCGGCTCCGGGATCGGCCGTTCGACGATCTCGAAGGGTCCGTTCGGACGCGACACCTGCACGACCCGCGTCGTTGCCATGGTTCCTCCTTTGCGCGACGCGCCGATCGGCGAGAGCCGCGGCGTGCCGCGCGTATCGTTCGTTCGATGGTGGCTGCGGCCGACCGGCGTTCGCCGCCGCGAGCGGCGGGGCGGCGCTTTGCGGTCACGCGGCGAGCAGCCACGAGTAGCCCTCGCGCAGCGCTTCCCGGCCGCCGTGCTCCAGGATCTCGCCGTGCGCCACCACGACCCGGTCGAAGTCCCATCCGAGAATGCGCTCCAGGCTCCGCCGCGCCGCCGCGCGATCGCGGATCAGCAACGGATCGAGCTTCGAGGGACCGAACCGGCCGTAGCTTCGGATGAGACGCATGAGAAAGCGCGTCGGCGGCGCCGCGCGCGGACCGAAGTTGAAGGCGAGATCGCACATGATGAGCGTGCGGCTCGCGCGGTGGCAGAAGACGACCTCGTTCTCGTAGGGACGCCCGCGAAAGAACGTCTGATCGACCTCGCCGCGCCACTCGATCGGCGCTTCGTCGCCGAGCACCGCGACGAAGACGAGGTCCGGTCGCTTGCGCTCGAGCCCCGGCGCGATCCACAGCCTCGCCTCCGGGTACGCGTCGGCGACCTTGCCGGCGTAGAGGTGATGGACCCGGTTCGGCGCGACCGCGTAGCGCACGCGACCGAGCGCGTCGAGCTCACGACGGAGTCCCGCATCCAGCGAGACCGGCGAATGGAGAAGGAGACTGCCGTCGCCGAGCCGGATGACCGTCATGCGCGTCCCCACCTCGAGGCCGTAGAAGCGCTGCGGCCGCTCCTCGGTCCAGATGCCGCCGGCGAGCTCGCGCAGCATGGGACGGCGCTACCGCGGAGCGCGCTCGAGCGCCGCGCGATCCCACTGCGCGCGGCTCGCCGCGGCCTCGTACGTCGACTGGAGAAATCCGAGGAGCGCCGCGTCCGGCGACGTCGCTTCGCGTACGGCGTCGTAGGGAAGAATGAACTCGCGCAGATCGTTGCTGTAGAACGCCTCCCGCGGCGCGACCGGCGCCGCCGAGAACCCGGCCGGCTCGGGATAGGCGTAGGAATAGAACGCGGCGTAGGGAATCGGCCCACCACCCGGCCAGAAGCCGCAGCTGCTCACCTCGTGCGAGTACGCCTCGCGCGCGACCCAATCGGGAAGGTTCGGAACCCCGCCGGGATGCTCGGGGGCCCTCCGTCCGGAGAAGCGCGTGACGGCCAGGTCCGGCGCGCCCCAGAAGAAGTGCACCGGGCTGCACTTGCCGATGAATCGCGTCCGGAAATTCTCGAACACCCGGTCGGCCTGCACGAGAACCCGCCAGAACCGGTTCGCGTACTCCGGATCGTACGCGCGATGCGTCTCGTCCTCGTCGAACGGGATCGGGTCGGCGACCTCGTTGGGCCTGCGGTGAATGCGGACCGCGAGACCGAGCTGCGCCATCTCGCGCATCACGCGGGCGTAGAAGGCGGCGACCGACTGCGGCTCGAGCGGAAAGCCGGCGGTGCCGCCGTCGCTCGATTCGATGCTCGAGCCGATGGCGCGAGAAGTCGAAGTCGATCTGGAACGTGCGAGCGCCGTGCGGAATCGGCGACGTGGTGAGCCCGCGCGCCGTCACGTAGAGCGTGACGTGCCAGGAGTGGTTCAGCCACGGACTCTGGACGAGCCGAATCTTGCCGACGATCTGCAGCCACATGTGCAGGGTCGCGTAGGTGTCGCGCCATGCCTCGAGCGGCAGGGCCGGCCACTGCTCTGCGCGCGAGCCGTCACCGAGCGTCATCGGCGCTCCTCTTTCACGCGTCTCCGGTCGGCGTGCCCGCGCCATGCGTAATCCCTGCGTCGCTCTACCAGCTGCCCAACGGTGCGCAAGCCACCATCTCGGCATGGACCGCGACGCGCGCTTCGGAACCCGCCCATCATCCGCCGGGCGCGGTTTCGAGCGCGTCCCAGCGGCGCCCTCGGTTGACTGTCGTGGCGTCGTGAGACTAGTGTATCACCGTGAAGCGAGCCACCGTGCGCGATCTCCGCAACGACTTTCGCCGCGTGTCGAAGTGGGTCGAGGCTGGCGAGACGGTGCAAATTCTCAAACGCGGCAAGCCGTTTGCGCGCCTCGTGCCCGAGCCGCAGGTGCAGTCCTTCTTCGGCGCGGGCGCGGGTACCCTCGAGCTCCCCGCCGACGTCGACGATCCCGTCGCCGTTGCGTGGGATGCTTCGAGGTGAAGTACCTGCTCGACACCGGCGTGTGGCTGCGCGGGTATTTCGAGCCGGATACGATCCCCGAGCAGCATCGCCGGATTCTCGGCAGCGCGAACGAGACGTTCGGGCTGAGCGCCATCAGCCTGTGGGAGGTCGGGAAGAAACACCAGCTCGGCAAGCTCCCGCTCGACCGCGAGCCCGAGGCATGGTTCCGGCACGCCATCGCAGGCAACGTGGATGTCCTCCCGCTCACTCCCGAGATCGTCGTCGATGCCATGCGGCTCCCGTCCTTTCCGAACCGCGATCCCGCCGACGAGCTGATCGTGGCAACCGCGCGCGTACATCGCCTCACCCTGCTCACGACCGACCGCCACCTGCGGCGCTACCGGCACGCCAAGGTCAGCTATTTCAAGCCCGCCGGCATCGGCTGACCGACCGAACGCGCCATTGCCGACGCTGGAGGCTGTGCTTGCCGTCTGCCAACGAATGGTACCAGCGACGTAAGCGCGCCATTTCGAAACAGCGGATGTCATTGACGCAGTCGTTCGCCCGCTCCTCGATTGACAGCGCGGAGCGCGGCGACGCTACGCGTGGCCTCTTCATGCCCGCGAACGGCACTCCCGAGCTTGATCGGCTGTCCATCCATCCGTATCGCGTCACGTTCGTCGCGGCGGAGCCCGTTCGAGTGCGCGCAACGAGGCTCCCCAACATCCTGCGCGGCACGTTCGAGATCGCGTTCCGCCGCCTCGTCTGCCACGACCTCGACCTCGACTGTCGCGCGTGCCCGCTGCGCGAGTCCTGTCCCTACCCGGCCGCATTCCGGCCGGCGCCGCCGGCTGGCAGCGACCGACTCTCGCGGGCGCAGGACCTGCCCCGTCCGTTCGTCTTCGAGCCGCCGGTCGATCACGTCGAGGCGCTCGCCCCCGGCGACGCGCTGACCGTCGGCCTCAGCGTGTTCGGCCACGCGAACCGTCTGCTCCCCTACTTCCTCGTGGCGCTCCGAGCGCTCGCCGAGCGCGGCCTCGGCCCCGCCCGCGGCCGCCTGCGGCTCGCGCGGGTGATCGGCGAGACCGCGTCCGGACCCGTCACCGTATTCGAGGACCCCGAGCCCGTCGTGAGACCCACGACGGACGGCCTTCGACTCCAGCACTTGGTCCGACCGGACGACGCCGCCGTACGCCGCGTCCGCGTGCGCTTCATCACGCCGACGACGCTCAAGCGGAACGGACGGCTCGTCGAGAAGCCGTCGTTCGCGGACCTCGCGTGCCGCATCAGAGACCGGCTGTCGAGCCTCGCCGCGTTCTTCGGCGACGGTCCCGTCGAGATGGACTTCGCCGGCGTCGGTCGCGCGGCCGAGCACGTGCGGACCGTCGCCTGCGACACGGCATGGGAACGCCGCACGCGCCGCTCGAACCGCACGGGCGACGTGCACGAGATCTCGGGGTTCGTCGGCGAGGCGGTGTACGAGGGAGACGTCGGGCCGTGGATGCCGCTGCTGCGGATGGGCGAGGCGATCCACGTCGGGAAGTACGCGGTGTGGGGGAATGGGCGGGTCGTGCTCGACACGGAGGAAACGTTGTCCTCACCACATCGAATTTATTCGAAGCGAACTTGACGTGATTGTGAACTAGGCATGTTCGAGCGAGCTGAGCTAATCGCCAAGGCCGCAGCCTGGATGCAGGCGCGTGGCTGGAAGCGGATACTCGCAAAGAAGCGAGGCTACGAGCAGAGCCTCTTCGAGCACAGCCTGATCGAGGTTGACGTGCTGCTCGAACTTCTGCCCGATCCTCAAGGATGCGCGGCACTACGGTTTGAGCGATTCGGAGCAACAGATCCTCGTCGTGGCCGTGCTGGCGCATGATGTCGGAAAGGAAACGGAAGCCTGGCAGCGATACGTTCGCGCGGCCGGCTCAGTCGCCTATGTGCCCCACATCCTCCCGGAGTTAACCCGGCAGATTGTCCCGGGGCTGTGCACCGTGTTGGGCTTCGAAGAGCGAAACGAGCCGGTGCAGCAGATTATGGCCCGCTGTGCAGAGTTCCATCACAACAAACCCGGACGAAGCGACGGCGCGATCCTGGAGGCCATGCTGAGCGGCAACGACGAATCACGACTACCGTCCAGCAGCTCCGATCGCTTCCTCACCCTCGCCCACTTGGTGAAGGCCATTGACCACTTTTGCTCGGCGGCCAGCCCGAGTGACGCTGTAGCGGCTCTCGCGAATGATCCGGCCCTCGGACATCACCTCAGCGTCTGCTCCCATGAGGTGCTCGTGCGAGGCGTGTCGACGACGCTTCTTCATCGAGCGGTACAGGTGGCCTTCCAGGAACGCCGGTGGCGACCACTGCTCTATTTCTCGAACGGTACGGTCTATGCGACTGACCCGAACGTTCGTCTGGCGCCAGCCCGACGCCAGACGATGTCCGGGGCACTTTGAAGGTCACGATCGACTCGACGATCGGCCAGGACGTCACGCAGCTGATGGTCGGCAGTCCGACGGGCAACGTTTTGCCGAAGCCTGATCTCGTCTCCTTCGCCGAATCCCGCCAGTACCTCCAAGCTGCGGGCGGGAAGATCGGCGCGCAGAGCTTCGCGAAGAAGCCTGCCAAGGCGAAGCGGAAGGTCATCGAGGAATACTGGCGCCTGAAGAGGAGAGACGCGGACTCCAAGCGACCAAGAATTTGAACGTCAGGCGGGGCGAATCTCGGTGGCGCAGCCGGAGATGATGGTCTTCAAGTTCTTCAAAGCGATGACTGATCCGGACAGGATCACGGTTCTCGGCGACGAAGACGCCCAATTGGCCAGTAAGTGTACGAGGAAATCTTCGGCCAGGGAGTTGGGCAGCGTTGCAGTCCACCTCGACCCTGATGCCGGCAAAGGACATGGCAAAGACAGTCGATTTCTTCTGGGCGCTTCCCGGCGGCGCCGTGGGCCATCCGGAGGTCAGCGACCTGTCGAAGAGCTGCCGGATGACACTCGACTGCAGGTGCTCATCGATCTGCTCGACCGTGTTGCTCAGAACGTGTTCGCAGGCCGGCAGGCGCCCCGGGACGCTCTCCGGCAGCGATGGCACGAGCGTTCATCACTGACCTTGCTCCTGCCGGCAGCTGGTGGTGATCCGCGAGAGCAGAGCCCAGAAACAGCTCGATCACTACAGTCGCTCCAAGCCGTTTGCCGGGAAGGATTCCTCGAAGGCCGTGTACCTCTGCCCCATCTGCAACGCCCCATTCGTACGCGCATTCCGGCAAGAAGGCCTCCGCCGACTTCATCGACAATCCCCAGACGCACACGAACCGCGGCGTCGCGCACGGCGCCTTTGGGTACGTCATGGTCTGCACCGTCCTGCTACTACGAACGCCTGCTGCTTCAGATGCTGCTCGGAAGCCGTCCGGCCGAGCTGATGACCTTGTTGCCGCGAATGAATCTCGGGCCCGTGAAGGGGGAGCCGCTGGTTCACCGCGTGCGCGAATGGGTGGAGGCGGCGAAAGGACAGATGCGCGGCGACACCGGCAGCCTGGAATCCGGCTTCTCGCTCGCCTTTACGGATCAGGCGGCGCCCGCAAGCTCGGGACCGCGACCCCTCGACGCTCGAGCGCACGAGGAGCTGATCGAGCCTGTTCAGCTACCGGTTCACCACCTGATACGCAGAAGAAGCGGCGGCAACGAGGCGTTGAAGCGACTCAATGAAGAGTTCGACGACGACTTGGACGCGCTAAACGTCGCGTGTGCAGCCTCTTTCGCTTCATGGGATGCCGCGGTCGAGGCTCTCATCGAGAATCGGATCGCAGCAGCAAGAATGTCGGAGCCATTCGTCGCGAGGTTTCACGCCTCTTCGAAACCGTCCATCTGATTTGCCAGACGCCCGAACCTGATCTTCATTCCGCTGACGTATCCCGTTGCCGCGGGAACCGACGAGTCCGAACCAGCAAGGGTCTCCGGCGTTGTACGTCGTCTCTCGCTTCTCAGCCTCGTGTTCGACGCAGCTGTTGCGATCCATAAGGAAGGAGAGCCCGTCGACTTCCACCCGGCGGCGGCGCGGCGTACGTCAGCCCGGTTCCGGCGGTTCGCGCGCTCGTCGGCTACGAATGGGTGCCCATCAGATCGTGCGCAGCGACTCGCTGCGGCGATCGGGCAGCGAGTCTGCTGGCGCCGAGACACCGGGCTCCCCGCTCGTTCCGCACTCTACCAGGTACTCGGCGGCTGACCCGCCTGAGCGCCTGGCCCGCCGGATCGAGGAAGCTGGCGAGCGCAGCCTCGACGCCGCGCCATGTGACTCTCATTGAGCGGCTCGTTGCTTTTCATCAGGCCAACACCTGCGGAGGTGCACGCATGAGAACCCGATTGCAGTGCAGATCAAGCCCTTTGATGTCGAAAAGGCACAGCCGCAGATCGATCGCATTCGAGATCTCGTCCCGTTCATCGATGAGTTCCGCCGCGACGACCGAGGCCGAACGTCGACACGTTCGAAGCACGGGCTGATGGGGCCAGTGGGAAAGATCCTGAGCGAGCTGAAGAGCGGGCGCAGCGACCCTGCCTCCCTCAAGGGATTCGCCGTCCGTGTCCATGAGGCCACGGGCAGACATCCGAACCCCGCGGCGCTGCAGGCATTGGAGCACGGAATCGATAAGTTGGTGGCGACCTTACGGGAGGCGCCTGTCACGGCACATGACACTCTCCTCGACCGGCTCGACTACGGTCTCTACTTCGACCTCGCAAGAAGGCGCTGGAATCGAAGGAAGCACGACGCCAAACGTGGATCGCGTTCGTTCGTCGAAAGTACGGCACCGAAGGCGGCTCTCCGCGGCCTGGGGCGAGGAGATCAGCGGATTCGACGACCTGTACCTTCCACGCAAGGCCGAGGGTGCGAAGATCGAAGAAGGCAACCCGTCAAACAACAAGACATCGCCGCGTTCTGGGAATCTCAAGGCGCAACGGCCATGCCGGACGACGAGGAGGAGTAGATGGCGGCACTGGACAGGCTGACGGACTACCTAGTCGACAAGCCGCAACCGATCATCGGCGCGGAGACTATCCAGCTCCTGCTCCTGCGCGAGGTGCTCGACTACACCGTTTTGCGAACGGAGGAGACTCGCGAGCTCAACTCCGTAAATACGCCGTTGTCAGAAAGCGACCGGGCGACAGTTACGAAACGAGTGGCATTTCTGGGATCGAAGCAGAAGGCTGCGGAGTCCCGGCAGATGGAATACATCCTTCGCTCAGCCGCACAGCGCGCGGGCAAGGCTGTTCCATCCGGGAAGAACGATGATGGATGCTATCTGAAGGACAACCTCTGTCTTCAGTGCCCGCGCTGTGGCCTGTATGGCGCCAGTGCGTTGGGCGAGGACGCCAATATCAAGCATCGTATCGAGTATTCAACCGGGTTCTCGTTGCTGCCATTCGATCAGATCTCCGAAGAAATCACGTTCAATGCGGTCAACGAGTCGGACCAGAAGACGGGTCAGGCATTGGGCAGCCGCCACGTCGTGAAGCCGGCGACGTTGTTTGCTTCGATTGTCACACTGAAGGCGGTGACACGAGAGGAATTGATTCTAGTGGTAAAGACGCTGCTTGCCTGCAAGAGCTACGGCGCAGAGTCGCGCATCGGTGGAGATTGCCGCAACACGCTCTTCGGCGTCGTGGCTGCCTGGGAAGAACTCATCACTCCACTGGAGCTAACGATGGAACTCTACGAGCAGAATGACAAGTTCGATGCCGACGCCGTGACAGCGCTGCTCAAGAGCAGGTACGTACCTTTGGCGGGCAATCCCGATCGAGTCAGCGTCTTCGCCACCACTGAGATCGACGCCTTGGTGAAGGAATGTGCCGATACTCCGCTTGATCGGACCTTTCTTGACAAGGCGTACAATGACATTGCCGACTATCGAAAGCTGCAAAGCAGGAAGAAGTGACCGGGGGGCGCCATGAGCGATCGGTTGGACCTCAACGCCCGGGGAATCCGCCTCTATTCGGGCCGGCTGTACAACCATGACTTTCTTTGGTTCTCGTCTTCCGAGATCTCGAAGACCGCGGCCACGCTCCCTCTTATCCACAACTACGCTTTGAGCTACGCCGTGTGCGGATACTCGTACGGGACGTACACGGGCACCACCCCGCGCTACGCCGAGGATCTCGATACGATGCCCGCATACGCGACGCCCGCATGTCTCCGCGGGTCGATCGAGCGAACGCGATTTACTCAGAACGCCGTGAACTCGAAAACACTCCGCACGGACGATGCCCCGCGTGGCAGCAACAGCCCGGCACTCGGGTGGCGTCTCGTTCTGAATCCGGTGTGGCGGTCAAGCGATCGAGAAGCGCCGGGTTTCGGTTTCTATCTTTATGCGCTCGTCGCGTTTCGACCTCCCGCAGTTGTACGGCTTGGGAAAAAGGGATGTCCGATTCGCCTCGAATGGGAAGAGATAACCCCAGCGATCGCAGTTTTCACCGATGAGCGGACTCGGCCTAGCCACGCTGTGAATCCCCTAGACGTGCGGGGCGACATCGTTTCGTACGAGCCCCTGCCCATCCCGCCTCATCTCGTTTTCCGGGTCGCTGAGATCCGCAACGACTGGTTCGTAGTCTCCGCGGATCACTGTGTTCACATTCCCCGGAGGATGCTCTCACGACTCCAAGCATGAGGCCGGTGCCTGCCAAGGGGCCGCAACACGCGCTCAGTTTCGCGCGGACGTTGATCGAAGGGCTGCGCTTCCCGGTGAAGGCAGGCAAGCTTCAGGTATGCATCGACGAGATTGAGGACGCGTGGGAAGAAGCAGACCTCGAGCAGTTTCCTATTAACCCGGCTTATTCACCGACTGACGACTGAACGGGTTGGGAGGCGGAGAAGAGGCGGAGATCATGACCGGATTGGTTGACGATGGCGACAGCGGGGAACGAGCGACTGCAGTGGGAGCGTGGAAAGGGCATGGAAGGAGCGCGCGGGGCACACCGGTGACCTCAGCGCGTCGATGCGCCGCGGGAATCACGGGTCGCAGGGCGCGGGGAAATTCTTCGTCAGGACGGCGTGTAGTGGAGGGCGTGGAGCCGTGTCCACAGCGTGCGCCAGAGCGCCGCCGAGCCTTCGCCGAGGACCAGCACGGCACGGCGGCCGTGCACGAGCACTCGGGCGGCGACCCGCAGGATCACCTCGCGGAATCGGCCGAGGCCCCAGCCGTGACCGGTGGCCTTCTCCAGGAGGACCCGCGCGGCGTGCACGAGGTTGTAGGCGAGCACGTTGAGGAGCAGCCGCACCTCGTTGTGGGCGAAGGAATCTCCCGCGACCAGCGTCGCCGCGAGCGGCCGGCCGCGGTAGTGGCGCTTCGCCCGGGGCGAACAGGAGAGCGCGGGATCGAGCACGCTCATGAGCTCGCCCATGTGCCCCTCGGCGGTGCCGCGCTGGCGATAGAGATCGAGCAGCGCGTGGCCGTCCTGGTCCTCGGGCGTCCAGCTCGTGACCAGCCAGAAGTGGTGCAGGAAGAACTCCTCGGCACGCTCCAGCACGACGAGCACGACCCGGCGCTCGCGTGACCACGGCTCGGCCCGGTAGGCGAGCTCGTAGCACCACGTCCGCGGCTCGGCGGGGGGCCGCCCCGGCGGGCGGCTGAGATACGGGGCGGCCAGACGGTCGAGCACCGCGTTATTGCGCAGCCGCGCCACGTACGGTGTCCCGCGCTGCTCGAGCGCCGCGAGCAGCCCCTCCTCGGGGAACCCGGCATCGATCCGTACGGCCGCCACCTGGCAGAGCTTCTGCTCCACCTCGGCGAGCAGCGGCAGGAGGAAGTCCGCCCCGCCCGCGGCGGTGTGCGCATTCCCGGCGCGCAGCTTCGCGTCGAGCAGATCCCCCGTCTCGCCGACGCTGGCGATCAGCGGATGGAAGATCCGGGTATGGTAGTGCCCATTGTATTCCGATCCCGGCTGCTGCCCCTCGACTTCGATCGGCAGCGAATCGAGGTCCACCGTCAGGTAGCGGAAGCGATGGCCGTGGCGTCCGACGCGGTGGCGTCGCGCGGCGAACTCCACGAGCGCGCGGCGTACGACCGCGCGATTGCCGTCGGCGCCGAGCATCCCCACGAGCCGCGACAGCGTCGGCTGCGAGGCGAGGCCGTCCGGCACTGCGGGATTCCGGTCCAGGATGGTCCCGTCCGTCCGGGGCCGCATCTCCAGCGGTCGGATCCCACGACGATCCGACACCGCCAGCCGAAACACCGCGTCGTCCCGGAGCCGATCCGCGTCGTCGTGGTCCCGCCACCCCTGCCCGAGCAGCAACAGCGCGGTGCGCAGCAACTCCGACAGCGGGTGGGTGATCAGGTCGGGCGCGCGCGTATCGCTCAGCCGACTCGTCATCCAGTCGACGATCCCGATCCGCTCCATCACCTCCCGCAGCACCACCGCTCCCGCGTCCGACGTCAGCCGCTCGGGGCGGCTCTCCAGCCGCAGCGATTGGTTGAACTCCGCCCGGAAAAGAGAGAGATTCGTTTCACCCATACCGCGCCTCCTCACCGCCTACGCTCGGTCTTCGCAAACCCGCTCGTAGCACGGCTGAGCGAGGCGCGGAATGGTTTCAGGCGCCCTCAGTCGGTGAATAAGCCGGGATTAACCTCGTGCACGGAGAACTGGTCGGACTCGGATCTCGCCTTCGCCGCGAGTACGATGATCCAGATCAGGAAATCGACTCCCACTCCGCCGTTCACGACGAAGTCATCAGCTTGCAGCACCGTCTTCGGATGGCTGTTGAGTTCGTCATAGCAAGCAAAGTCTTCGAGAGTGTCGAGAGTCGCTACCAACGCATCGACGGAATGCTGCCAGCGTGCAACTACGCAGTCCGGGATCTCGTGGCAGACTTGCACCGGGATATCATCGGCTGGGCTATCACGAGACGACTGGAAACGGCGCTGCTCCATTTCGATCGTCAGGAATACGCGGCGGTTCTCAGAGAATGCGGCGCGGCAGGGGAGGCTCTCTTCGTGTTATTTAAACGGTATATCGAAGCATGTGGGTGCGGTGCGGCGCCCGCGAACATCGGCCCGGCAATCGGGCATATCCGGGTCTGGTTGGAAGATGGAAGCAATTGCGACGAGGATGGCTGGGGGTTCTCACCACGTGGCCGACTCGAGTGGCTGCTGTTGTCGATGTTTGAGTCCTTGCACTACTTCCGCAACGCCGCGGCCCATGCGCCCGAGGTGGAAGAGCGTTTTTCAGAGTGGCAGCGCCAGCGGCGAGACCTGTTCGGGGTCAGGCCCGAGTATTCCCGACTGGTTCTCTGCCTGACCTTCCAGGTCGCACTCGAGATGCAGGCTTTGCTGGTTGAGCAGCGACGGCGCTTGCGATGACCTTTAGGGTTCGGCGGCTCGAACTGCCGGTCATCGACCATTCGTCTTCTCGCTTTCCCCTCTATCCCCACCAGGTCGAGATGTGGGGTGCCTGGGAACAAGGTCGCAGTCTGCTGCTTGCGGCGAGGACAGGCACGGGCAAGACCCGCGCAGCGATCCTACCGGTGTTGAAGCGGCGCGAGTGGGCCGTCGCCGTCTATCCCACCAACGAGTTGCTGCGCGACCAAGTACGGGCGGTTGCGGCGTTCGCCAACGATGAAGGGATCGCGCCTGTCATCTTGACACCGCACACGTGGGGCGGCGGGGATAGGGCGACGACTTACAGCGCGGCCGACTATGTCCTGGTACCAATCGATGGCGCGCTACTCGATCAGTGGCAAGGTGTGATGGCCTGCAAGAGCCGTGGGGAGACGCTACGCCGGTTGCTGAACCCCGACAAGCCAAAAATCGTCTTCACCAATCCCGATATCCTGTTCCTGATCTTGGCCTTGCGGTACCACGCGGAGGCGCTTCAGTCGCTGCAGCGATACGCCACGTTGATCACCGACGAGTTCCACCTCTATCAAGGCGTTGAGCTGGCTCATGCACTCGCGATGATCGCGATGGCGCGCGGCTTCGGGGCGTTCCAGCGCCTCATCTTGCTCAGCGCCACGCCGCCACTGGACGTGCAACAATTGCTCGATCGCGCCGTCGACCCAGTCGTGATCGAGTCCGGCACGCCAACGCAGCGCCCGCCTGGTCAGTCGCGCATCGCTGTCCACTCCGTCGAAGTGACGCCGATCCAACTCGTTCCCGGCAGCGATCCCGTCGAAGCAATCGTGGCCCAGCTCATTGGTCTCCGACCGGAGCTGGAGCGGTTGCGGGCGCACGTCGCCGACGATGCCTACCTGCCCGCGGTGGTGATCGTGAACTCCGTCATCAACGCCATCCGCTTGGAAGACCGCCTCGTCGAGACTGGCTTCGCACGCAACTCGCTCGCTATCATCCGCGGACTTTCGCACCGCGCCATTCGGCAGACGCGCCGCAGGCTCCTTGCCCTCGGTACCTCGGCCATCGAGGTCGGCGTTGATTTCCAGTGTGACTACTTGCTGTTCGAGGCATCCGAAGCTGCTTCGTTCCTGCAGCGTTTCGGCCGCGTTGGTCGCCACCGACCTGGTAAGGCCATCGTTTTCGTGCCTCCGAATGCCTTTGCCGGCATGAGTGCTTTGCCGGCGGAGATCGACCGCAGCGACTTCGAGGACTGTATCTACGCGTGGTATCCGTCAGCTGATGCGCGGTCGTGGTTCGTGACCACAGAACACGGGATGATCACAGCTCGCACACAGGCGGAGAACCTGGTCTCGACGGTTCAGAAGGACGGCAACGCGAACCCGGAGGTTCTGCTGCAGCTTCGGACCAAGGTCGAAACCATCTTGGCTAATCACGCCGAGCGCCTTGGGTGTGGACCTCAGAACATTCAGGCGCGGGTGGCTTTCGAACGCTGCCGCGCAGGTAAGAGCGGCGCTCGTTGGCTGAACGCATACCAAAGCCTCAACCGATTCCGCACCTCGTTGCCCAGCGTGAAAGTGCATGACTTCACCGAGCAGCACCGCCGGCAGGACTGGGAGATGGGAGAGTACGACGCCGACATAGCCGCGTTGCTCAAGCGGGCCGTCGGCCTCGCCTGGAACGAGAAGCTCCGGATGCTGACACTGCGGGGCCTGGGCAAGTATCGCAGGGTCCATGCCAGCGAGATCTTCACGAACGATGACAGCGGGCTGCTTCACGAGACGCGAGACTTCCCGCAACTGCGGCTCTACCAAGACGGCGAATCGACGCCCGTGTCCGACGTCATGGCCCACGAGAACCATATTTTCGCCGTAGTCCCGAAGGCGCATGTCAAGGTCGATATCGACTGGCGCATGCCGGTGTTTGAATCCGGCGCCTACGTCATCGCCTTCGACGGCGCAGCGCTGCTGCTCCTCGAACTGTGGCGACGCCGGGCATGAACAGGACTAAAGACATGAGCAGCACGCTGCGATCTGCGAGACTGGCTCATCCGGCCGTGCGCTGCGCCCGTCTCGCGCGGCGGATGACGATAACGCGCGTCCATGTTGTCCGCGTCAGCATGGCCGATGCTCATCAGCGGACGATCCGCCTCATCAAGCACGCTGCGTCCACGTAGATCGATGATCGCGGACCGATCGCAACCACCTCGACCGCCGCGCGCCGGCTCGCATACCGATAGATGATCCGAACGCGTCCGACGCGGAGGCTCCACCAGCCGCTCAGCTCGCCGACCAACGGCTTGCCGGAGTCCGGCAGCCACGCGAATGCGATCGAGTGCCCTACGGACCCGCCGCTTGAGGTCCGGATGCATCGTGCGAATCGCACCGCGGACGCCAGGCGTCAGGCGGAGCGTATGCTCAGCCACGTCCCTGCGGGTAGCCGCGAACAAACGATCCATATCGCGGACGCTGAACGTCTTGGCGCGGCCGCGCTTCAAATCCCGGATGCCCTTGCGCACCTCGGCTCGCAGCTCGTCATCCGACAAGATCTCGCAGTGTCTCGCGCCACCGCTCGAATTCGTCGTGGCTCACGAGGACCGCGGCGGCGCGGCCGTTCTTGGTGATCATCACCTCGTCGTCGGCGGTCTCGAGCTCAGCAACGAGCTGGCTGAGCCGCGCCTTCACCTCAGCGAGGGGAATTACGCGCATCGGTTCCTCCTTCGATTAGTCCAAATTCAGACTAACGTGAAACCTCGGCCCGGAGCAATCATCGACGAATATCGCCGCGAGCTCGGGCGGAGGCCGCCGTCCGCATACGTCTCGCGGCCACGGATGATGTCGGATGAAACGGAAGCGATTCACGGTTCAACCGCGGCAACGGTCGTCCCACGACGCGGACGTCTCATCCGCGCTCGACGCGATGAGCGCGGCCGATTTCCGCGACTTCGTTCGCGAGATCCTTCGGGACCTCGAGGATGCGCCACGCGCAAGGATCGAGGATGCGCTCCTGCGGCGCGCGGCAACCGGTGGGTCTCGCTGGCGCCCGAACCCGCCATCGAACGATTTGCTGCGCGACGTCGAGCAGTTCATTCACGCGGCCCGCCGGATCGGCCAGGCCAATCCGAGCGAGGTGGACGCGTACTTGCGGCAGGGAATCAAAGCCTCGCTCGCCGGCGACTACGCCGGAGCGCGCGCGATTCTCGGAACGGTCTTGCGACCGATTGCAGGCGCCGACATCGATCTCGGCCAACACGAGCTGGTCGATGAGGTGCTCACGGTCGACGTCCAGGATTGCGCCGCCCGCTATGTTGCCGCGATCTATTTCACGACGCCGCTCGTCGAACGCGCCGGCGCCGTGTTTGACGCGATCGCCGCGGTGCGGGCGATCGCATACTTGAACGAGCCCATCGCGGCGATGGAGCATGTCACGATCGGCGCCCTGCCCGATCTCGACGAGTTCTTGCCGCGGTGGATCGCGCGACTCGAGAGCGAGAGCCGACCCGAGACGATTGGAGAGCGATTGGGAGACCGACCACGACCGCCGGCTGCGCGAGGCAGTCGCGCGAAGCGAGGGAATCGACGGACTCGAGCGTCTGGCCCGTGCCTCGAAGCGACCTGAAGCGGTCCGCGCTTGGTGCGCGGCGGTCCGCGAGCAGGGCGACTGGACCAAGACGCTCGAGGCCTACGAAGCGGCCGCGGCGCTGATCACCTCACCGACATGGCGCGGCGACTTCCTCGACGGCGCCGCGCTCGCCGCCCGCGAGCTTGGTCGTGATGACGTCGCACAGCGCCTCGAGGCGGCATGGCGCGGAGCACCGTCGCTGGCGCGCTTGCTTCGCTGGCTCGCCGCCGGCGACCCGAATGCCGCCACGTTGAGGGAGCGCGCGGCGTCGGCACGGAAAGAGAGCGCAACGAAGTCGCCGCGGCTCCTTGGTGTCCTCGACATCATCGCGGGCGATCTGCCGTCCGCAGCCTGGCGGCTCGAGAAGGCTGCCGGTCTCGGTTGGTCCGATGCCGATCATCCCGGACACGTGCTCTTCCCGGCGTTCGTGTGGCTGCTCGGCGATGCTCCGATGCGATCGCGCGGTCCGAATCGCTCATTCGCCATTGAGCGTCCTCCTTCAGACGATCCGTTCGAGGTGATCGATCGCGACGATCTCGATGATGAAGCGCGCGTTCCGCCCCCGCGGCGACCGGCGCTCTCCACACCCTCTCTCGTCGACCTTCTTCAGCGTGCAACGACTGCGGAAAAGCTGGATCGACGCGATCGCGCGACCATGCTGGCCGCGCTCACGGCCGCTGCGACGGCACGTGTCGACGCGGTTCTTCGCGAGAAGCGACGCCGCCAGTACGACCACGCTGCCACCCTCGTCGCATGGTGCGTGGGGGTACAGGGGCACGGAGCTGGCGAAGGAGACGCGGCGACATGGATCGCCATGCTGCGGCAGCGAACATCACGCTTCCCCGCGTTCCAGGCAGCGCTGCGGAGCGCGCTCTCGACGACCGACGCGCGGCTGACGCCGCCGACGCTCGGCTCACGTGTCCCTCAGCCCGGAGCAGCGCCTCGACGGCATCGATGAAACTGCCGGCGTCTGCGACCGTTCGGCGCAGGAGCTCCTCCCCGATGATCGTCGCGACGTCGTAGTCGGCGTACTCGCGCTGGTCACGAGCCGCGACGAACGCGCGATAGAGGTCGACGCTGATGTCGCCCGGCTTCACAGCGCTTCGCGGTGGCGAGTTTGCGCCTCGCCTTGTCCAGCCGCGCAACGAGACGGGCGCTCAGATCGCTTCCCACAGGACGATTGCCTCGCGCGAGACACGCGGCACGAACCCGTCGGGCTCTGCGGCTTCACGCGCAAGACGGTCGGCGGACATGCATGCACTTGGCAGCGACATCGACGCCGGTCTCCAGCGCGACGCCCGCGGCCATGAACGACGTTGCTCGCTCATCACGCCAGTCGACGGGGCCGTCGCCTCGGAGGATGACCAGCACGTCGAGATCACTCTCGGCGTGATCGTCGCCGCGCGCCTTCGAGCCGTAGAGAATCACCCGCAGAAGCCGATCACCGAAATGCCGGCGGACTCCCGAAAGGATGCGTTCGACCGCTGCTTGATCTTGGCGGCGGAGCGCTGGTGCCGGCCGTGCGGGCATCGTCGGCAGTGTCGCGCGCGAGGCGCATGCGGGCAATACGGCGTGTTGCTGCGGCACGAGCCGTGGGACCGGGAAGCCTGCTTCAGCCCGCGTTCATTCCTCGGATAGTGCTCCGGTTCGACACAGCCGCCTCGCATTTCGTTCTTCAGTCCCCTGGCCCATCGATGGTAGCCTTTTGCGTTCCGAGCGCCGCCCATGGAAAGCGTCATCGTCAGCGATCCCGGATCGTTCTTGAGCAAGACCAGCGAGCGCCTCGTGGTCCGCGGCCCTCGACCACGCCTCGAGTTGATCGAAGGCGGCCCGCAGCTCTCGTTTGCGTTCGACCTACCGCCGGCACCACAGCTGACGGTCGTCACCTCCAACGGCATCCGCACGCCGGAACGACCGCTCCGCGTTCGCCGCACCGCCGACGGCAAGCCGGCTCCGAGGACGAAGCCCGATCAGCTCGAGCTGCCCCTCTTCCGCATCAGCGAGATTGTGATCGCGGGGCCGGGCGTCTCCATGTCGACGGATCTCATCATGGCGTGCTGCGAGCGCGGCATTCGCGTCTCCTTCTTGACGCCAACGGGCCGACCCTTCGCGATGCTCTCGTCACCGATGCTGACGGCAACGGTCCTCACACGCCGGGAACAGATGGCGGCATACGGCGACCGCCGCGGCCGCGACCTCGCGACGGCGATCGTGCGCGGGAAGCTCGCCAATCAGGCGGCGCTGCTCAAGTACTTCGCCAAATACCAGAAGACCGCGAAACCGGAACGCTTCGACGAACTCCAGCGAGTCGTGCGCTCCCTCGGGGCGCTCCGGCGTGACGTCGACAAGCTCGCGGGAGATACCGTCGACGAGCTACGAAGCGCGTTGCTCGCGATCGAGGGTGCCGCCGGGCGGCACTACTGGTCCGGTGTCCGCGCCTTGATGGACGGCCGGGCGACCTTCGACACTCGCGAGCACCGCGGCGCGACCGACCCGATCAATTCGGCGCTGAACTACGGCTACGGCATCCTCTACACGCAAGTTTGGGGCGCGGTGATGAATGCCGGCCTCGAACCGTTTGCCGGCTTCTTGCACGTCGATCGCCCCGGCAAGCCGTCGCTCGTGCTCGACCTCGTCGAAGAGTTTCGACAGCCGATTGTCGATCGGGCCGTGATCTCGGCCGTAACGAAGGGAGCCGGGTTCGAGGTAACCGCCGGCATGCTCACCGATGACAGCCGGCGCGCCACCGCAGGTGCCGTTCTCGAGCGCATGGAAGCAGAGGTCACGTTTCGCGGCCGACGCCACAAGGTCAAATCGGTCGTTCAGATCCAAGCGCGCAACGTCGCCGCGTTCGTTCGAGGCGGCGAGCCGTACCGTCCGTTTGCATTCAAGTGGTAACCGCGCAGGAGCTGCTGACGTTCGTCGTCTACGACATCCAGGACGACCGCATCCGGCTTCGCGTTGCGAACGTGTGCAAGGACTACGGCTTGACCCACATTCAGTACAGCGCATTCTGTGGTCCCCTTGACGGCAATCGGCGCGGCGAGCTGTTCGCCAAACTCTCGGACACGCTCGGTAGCGCCATCGGCAAGATCCTCGTCGTTCCCGTGTGCCAGAAGGACGTGCAGCTTCGCCGCATGGTGGTCAACGAATAGCTATACGGGTTGCGCCGTGGGCGAACTGCTCGACCTTACCGTCACCGACTTGAAGCAATGGTCGTATTGTCACCGCATACCTTTCTACCGATATGTACTGCCCGTCGACTACAAGCGTACGTACAAGATGCATCGCGGCAAGACGGCACAGAACGTGATCGAAGCACTGGAGCGTCGACGCCGGTTACGCGAGTATGGGTTGCTCGATGGCCGTCGCCTGTTTGGAATCTTTCTCCGATCCGAACGGCTCGGTCTCGTCGGACGTCCAGATCTCGTCATCGTCACCGACAGCGCGTGTTTCCCGGTTGATTTCAAGGACACCGAAGGCGGCGCACGGCAGAACTACCGAGATCAGATGGCTGCCTACGGACTACTTGCAGAGGAACAGCTGGGAAAGCCGGTGCGCGAGGGCTTCGTCTACCTGATGCCGACCGACGACATCGTGCGCATTCCGATATCCGCCGCCGATCGTTCGCGGATTCGGCAGTATCTCGACGAGATCCGCAGCATGGTTGCGCGTCAGGAACTGCCCGAGGCGACGGCGGTACGCGCCCGTTGCGCCGCCTGCGAATACCGCAACTACTGCGCGGACATATGGTAGAGGTTCGCAAATACTGCCCGTTTCCGGGCAATCTCAACCCTTGCGAACTTGAGCGTCACTCCCGGTGTGCTAAGTTGCTGTTTCTGCTGCCCCGTGAGAGCGCTTGCAGAACGATCCCCGATGAAGAGGGGACTGAAACTCGAGCGCCTGGTGCGAATCCCGGCGATGCTTGTTGCGCTTGCAGAACGATCCCCGATGAAGAGGGGACTGAAACTCGATCTCACCAGGCGCCACGCCGGCCTGCTCGCCAACTTGCAGAACGATCCCCGATGAAGAGGGGACTGAAACACGTGTCTCGACCGTGACGCCATCACCCTGCCCGCAGACCTTGCAGAACGATCCCCGATGAAGAGGGGACTGAAACGGTGTCCGCGCTACGCGCGGAATCACCGGTCAGTAACGGGCCGCGAAATCATCCGGGCTCGACGTCGTCGAAGAACTCGACCAGGCCGGTTTCGAGCGAGTACTCGGCGCCGACGACGGCGAGGCCGTCGCTGCGGGTCAGGCTCTCCAGGATCTCGGAGCCGTGGCGGAGGTGGTCGACCGACGCGGCGACGTTGGCGCGGACGGCGTGGCGCACGAGCGCGGGGAGATCGTGCTTGAGCTCGGTCTTCAGCAACGTCTCGACGGAAGGCCGGACGCGGTCGACGATCGAACGGAGGTTGCGCGATTGGTTCTCCGCGGGACGCTCGAGCTCCTCGAGCGTCGCCCCGATGGCGCCGCACTGCGAGTGCCCGAGGACCACGACGAGACGCGTGCCGAACCGCGACGCGGCGAACTCGACGCTGCCGACCTGCGACGGCGCGACGATGTTGCCGGCGACGCGGATCACGAAGAGGTCGCCGAGGCCCTGATCGAAGACGATCTCGGCGGGCACCCGCGAGTCCGAGCAACCGAGCACGATCGCGAACGGCTTCTGCTCCTGCGGCAGCACGGCCCGGCGCGCATGGCCGAGGAGCGTCTCGCCGGCGGCGACGCTGGCCGCGAAGTGACGGTTCCCCTCGCGCAGCCTGACGAGCGCTTCTCGCGCGGAGATCGGCACGGCTAGCCGACCCTCCGGACCTTCGCCGGCTCCGCCTTCATGCGGTCCGGCGCCCGGACGCTCGTGATGTAGACGTTCTCTTGCACGTCGATTCCCGTCCCTCTCGCCGTCTCTTCATAGCAAGGCGAGCACGGGCACGCACCACGAGTTGGTTCGCCCGCGCGAATGGCGTAACGTCCGCACCCCACGAACGCCAAATCCGATCCGAGCCGCGGAGGTGACTGCGATGGCCGAGAAGAACCGCCAGTGGATCCTCGTGAAGCGACCCACCGGGCCGCTCACCGACGACTGCTTCGAGCTCCGGGAGACGCCCGTGCCGGCGCCGGCGGCGGGTGAGTTCGTCGTCCGCAACGAGGTGCTGTCCTGCGATCCGACGCAGCGCGCGTGGATCGAGATCGACACGTATCTACCGAAGGTTCCGCTCGGCGACGTCGTGCGCGCCGCGGCGGCCGGCAAGGTCGTCGCGTCGCAGCATCCCGATTTTCAGGTCGGCGACGCCGTCCAGGGCGGGTTCGGCTGGCAGGACTACTGCCTGACGGACGGCAAGGGGCCGCTCGGCGCGCTGAAGCTGCCGCCGGGCGTGCCGCTCGAGACCGCGCTCAGCCTCTTCGGGATCACCGGCCTGACGGCGTACTTCGGCGTGGTCGACGTCGCCGCGGTGAAGGCCGGCGACACCGTCGCGGTCTCCGGCGCAGCGGGCTCGACGGGCTCGCTCGCGGCGCAGATCGCGAAGAACCTCGGCGCGCGGGTGATCGGCATCGCCGGCGGGTCGAAGAAGAAGGCATGGCTGACGCAGGACCTGAAGCTCAACGGCGCCATCGACTACAAGAGCGAGGACGTCGCCGCGCGCTTGAAGGAGCTCGCGCCGAAGGGGCTCGACGTCTACTTCGACAACGTCGGCGGCACGATCCTCGAGGCGGCGCTCGACAACCTCGCGATCGGCGCGCGCATCGCCCTCTGCGGCGCGATCGCCGGCTACGACGACCGCTCGAAGGCCCACGGCCCCGCGAACTACACGAACCTGATCATCCGCCGCGCGACGATGCGCGGCTTTCTCGTGCTCGACTTCCTCGATCGCGCGATGGAGGCGGTCGGCAAGCTCGCGCAGTGGTCGGCGGAAGGGAAGCTCGTGAACGCGGTCGACGTCGCGCAGGGACTCGAGAACACGCCGAAGGCGTTCCGCAACCTCTTCACCGGCGGGAATCTCGGCAAGCAGCTCGTGCGGATCGCGTGACGTCGGCGGAGCGCTAGGCGTTCGCGATCTCGGACCGCGCCGCGCCGACCTCGAGGTCGAGGATGAGCGGGTAGTGATCCGAGCCGTTGAACGCGCCGAGCCGCCGGTCGACGACGCCAACGCCGGCCGAGTGGAGACAATGATCGATCGGGATGCGTAGCGGAGCGAGCTGCGCCGGCCACGACGGCTGCGGTCCGAAGCCACGCGAGCTGTCGTAGAGATCGCCGTCGGCGAGCATCTGCGCGAAGCTGTCCGGCCACGCGGTGACGTTGAAGTCGCCGAGGACGACCACCGGCGTCGAGAGGCGTCTCGCGAGACGCGCCAGCTCCGCCATCTGCTCGTCGCGACGGCGCGCATACCACGGGCTCACCGGCGGGAACGGATGGGCACCGATCAGCGTCACCGCGCCGCCAGAGAGGCGCAACTCGGCGACGATCGCCGGCACCTCGCCGAGGTAGACGACGCGCGCGTCCGCGATCGGCACGCGACTGAAGAGCGCGATCCCGAAGTTGTCCTCGCGGGCCTCCGCGACGACGTGCGGGTACCGGCCCGACAACGCGCGCAGGCGGTCGAGCCAGGCCGCGCTGACCTCCTCGAACAGCACCACGTCGGGATCGTGGCGTCGCACCGACTCGAGCATGAGATGGTAGCGATCGTTGGGCGCGTAGACGTTCGCCTGCAACAGGCGAAGCGCGGACGTCGGACCCGAGACCCGCGGCGCCCTACTCACGTAGAGCGGCACGATCACCGCGAGATTGACCGCGACGACCGCGCCGAACCCGGCCGCTTGCCAGGCGTCGCGCATGAGCAGCGACGCGATCGCGAGCAGCGTCGCGGCGACGAGATACTGCACGCGGAAGTGCGCCGCCAGCTCGCAGAGCCAGCTCCGGCGGCTCAGGAAGCCGGCGAGCGTACACGCGGTCATCGTGACGCCCGCCGCGGGCATCACGCCCCAGACCGACGCGATCACCACGCCGACGCTGGAGACGCCCGCGACGACCGACAACGCCAGCGTCGCGACGGGCGACGCGCGCCGGTCGCTGATGGTTGCGTCGAGAGGGATCGCTTGCTCGTCGGCGTCGGAGGCGTCGCTGAAGGGGTATTCGGTCATGCTTCGCTGGTCGAACCGGGACGTCGTGTCGTTTTGCCAGGATTTCGGCCGCGGAGTCCATACGGAAAGCTCGGCGCGCGGAACCGCGAGCGCGGCGCCCGGACGGACCACGGCCGGCTCGCTTGCATGACGCGGCGAAAACGGTAAGTACAGATTCCGTACCAACTTGTCGGTAACGGCATCCATACTCCGAGATCGAGCGCGAGGATCCCATGGCGAAAGATTCGTGGAAGCAGACGGCGTGCATCCTGTGCTACGTGAACTGCGGCCTCGAGGTCGCGACCGACGGCCGCGCCATCACCCGGGTGCGCGGCGACCGCGCCAACGGCCGCTCGCACGGCTACCTCTGCCAGAAGGCGCAGCGCCTGCACTGGTACGGCGCGCACGCCGACCGCCTGACGACGCCGCTCCGGCGGCGTGCGGACGGCACGCACGAGCCGATCTCGTGGGAGACCGCCGTCGGCGAGATCGCCGAGCGGCTGAACGCGCTCCGCGCCGCGCACGGCAGCGACGCGCTCGCCTTCTACGGCGGCGGCGGCCAGGGCAACCACCTCGGCGGCGCGTACTTCTCCGCGCTGCGCGACGCGCTCGGCGTGACCAAGCACTTCAACGCGCTCTCGCAGGAGAAGACCGGCGACTTCTGGGTGAACGGCCACCTCTTCGGCGCGCAGCTCTGCCACACCGCCGAGGACATCGAGCACGCCGATCTGCTCGTCGTGCTCGGCTGCAATCCGTGGATGGCGCACGGGTTCCAGGCGGCGCGCAACGCCGTCAACGAGATCAAGAAGGCGCCGGCGCGGCGCATGATCGTCATCGACCCGCGACGCACGGAGGTCGCCGACGTCGCCGACCTCCATCTCCAGCTGCGGCCCGGCACCGACGCGTACCTGCTCGCGGCGATCCTCGCCCTCATCCTCCGGCGCGGCGGCGAGGCCGCGGCGTTTCTCGAGGAGCGGACGGTCGGCTTCGAGGAGGTGCGCGCCGTCCTCCTCGAGACGCCGGTCGAGCGCTGGGTCGCGCACGCGGGCGTCGCGCTCGGCGACGTCGAGCGCGCCGTCGAGATGATCCTCGCCGCGCCCTCGATGGTCGTCCGCGTCGAGCTCGGGATCCAGCAGAGCCGGCACTCGACGCTCAACTCCTACCTCGAGAAGCTCCTCTATCTCCTCACCGGCAACTTCGGCCGGCGCGGCACCAACGCGCTCCACACCTGGCTGCAGCCGCTCTTCGCCAACTCGCGCGGCGAGCACTCGCCGGTCACGGGTCAGGAGATCATCGGCGGCCTCCTGCCGACGAACCGCTTCGCCGACGAGATCCTGACCGATCACCCGCAGCGCGTGCGCGCCGTCTGGGTGGACTCCAACAACCCCGCGAACACGGCGGCCGACAGCGCGCGCTTCGCGGAGGCGTTTCGCGCCCTCGAGCTCTCGGTCGTCATCGACGTCGCCTACACCGAGACCGCGGCCCTCGCCGACTACGTCCTCCCCGCCGCCTCGCAGTACGAGAAGTGGGAGTGCACGTTCTTCACCTTCGAATGGCCGCGTAACTACTTCCAGCTGCGGGCGCCGCTCTTCGACCCGCTTCCCGGGACGCTGCCGGAAGCGGAGATCTACGCGCGCGTCCTCGGCGCGATGGGCGCGCTCCCCGCGGAGCCGGTTCTCGCCGAGCTCCGCGACCTCGCCGCGACCGATCACGCCGCGATGATGAGCCGCGCGTTCCAACTCTTCGGCGAGAACCCCGAGCTCGCGCCGCTCGCCTCCGTGCTGCTCTACCGGACGCTCGGACCGACGCTGCCCGACGGCGCCGCCGCGGCCGCACCGCTCTGGGGAGCCTGTCACCGCACCGCGGCCGATCACCCGCGCGCCGTCCAGCGAGCGCTCGACAGCACCGCGGAGGGAATCGAGCTCGGCGAGCTCCTCTTCGCGCGCGTCCTCGCGAGCCCTTCGGGCCTGGTCTTCACCGCGCACGAGCACGACGAGATCTGGGACCTCGTCAAGCATCCCGACCGCAAGATCCACTTGGCGATCCCGCGGCTCCTCGCATGGCTGCGCGCGCTCGATCCCGCCGCCGAGGAGCCCGATCCGGCGTACCCGTTCACCCTCGTCGCGGGGCAGCGACGGATGCACAACGCCAATCAGATCTTCCGCACGCCGGCGTGGCGCAAGAGCGATCCCGACGGCGCGCTGCGCATCCATCCCGACGACCTCGCGGCGCTCGGCGGCGTCGACGGCGCCTGGATGGCCGTCGAGACGCGCAGCGGACGACTCGTAGCACGCGTCGAGGCCGACGCGTCGCTGCGCCGCGGCCTGGTCGCGCTGCCGCACGGCTACGGCCAGGCCTACCCGGACGGCAAGGGCAACCGCCTCGTCAACGGCCCGCGCCTGAACGCGATCACCGCGCACGACGATTGCGATCCGATCGCGGCGACGCCGCACCACAAGAACGTCGCGGTCCGCTTGGCGCCGGTCGTCGGCGTCGAGGCCGAGGAAGCCGAGGCGCTGTCGGCACGCGTCCGCGCGATCGCCGCGGCGTCGTCCGTCGCGGCGCCGTGACGGCGGGATGAAGCGTCACACCCACTATTGCCCGATCGCGCGCTCGCTCGATCTCCTCGGCGACCGCTGGAGCATCCTCGTCATCCGCGAGCTCGCGTTCCGCCCCTCGCGGTTCTCCGCTCTGCGCCGGAACCTCGCGGGCATCTCCCCGACGCTCCTCACGGAGCGGCTTCAGGCCCTGACCGCGCACGGCCTGGTCACGACGCGCGCGCCGGCGGCGCCGTCCGCCGGACGCGCGGTGTACGCGCTGACGCCGAGGGGACGCGAGGCGCTGCCGATCCTGCGCGCGATGGCGCGATTCGGCATGGCGCTCCTGCCGAGCCCACGACGCGTCGCCGAGATCCGGCCCGAGACCGCCGCCCACGGCGCCGTCGTCGCGTACTACGATGCCGGCGCCGCGACCGGCATCGACGAGCGCTACCGCCTCGTCCTCGACGGCCAGACGTTCGAGCTCGCGAGCGCGCGCGGCGGCCGGGCGGCCTTGGCGCGCGCCGAGGCCGACCTCGTCCTCACCGGCTCCGCCCGCGCGTTGATCGCCGCGCGACGCGGCGAGGCGACGCTCGACGAGGCGATCGCGGGCGGCGCCCTCACGATGCGCGGAACCAAACGGGCGCTGCGACACTTCCAGCGCGTCTTCCAGCTGCCGTGACGCCGCGGTCGACCGGCCGCTGCTTTCCGACTCGAGACGGCACCGACCAGCCTTCCCTCACGACGCCGCCAGTCGTACCATGGCGCGCTCGATGACCGCCGGGTGACTCCACCGTTTCGAGGTCGACCTCATGTGCAGAAACATCAGAACGCTCTTCAACTTCGAGCCGCCGGTCACGGACGCCGAGGTGCACGACGCCTCGTTGCAGTTCGTGCGGAAGATCAGCGGCTTCACCCGACCGTCGAAGGCGAACGAGGCGGCGTTCGCGGCCGCCGTCGACGGCATCGCGCGCATCTCCAGCCGCCTCCTCGCGTCGCTCGAATCGACCGCCGCGCCGAAGGACCGGCAGCAGGAAGCCGCCAAGGCGAAAGCGCGCGCCGCACGGAGATTCGGGAGCGGCGAGCACGCCGCGACCTGACGACGGCGCCGGCGCGAGTCGACGCGAGCCGCCCCGACGCGATAAGAGCCCTGGTCCATGGGCCTCGCGCTCGCGCTCATCGCGGCAGCGCTCTGGGGCCTCACGCCGGTCGCGACCAAGGGCGCGCTCGCGGGCTATTCGCCGGAGCTGATCACGGTCGTGCGATTGACGATCGCGGCGGCGGTCTTCCGGATCCTCGGCGGCGCCGGCACGACGTGGCTGCCGCGCGAGCGCTGGACCCTCATCGCCGGCGTCGCGCTCGGCATCGACTTCCTCGTCTACAACTACGGCGTTCGGCTGACGACGGCGGCGCTCGCCGAGCTTGGTGGTGAACGTCGAGGTCGTCTCGACGATCGTCTTCGCCCTCTGGCTCCTCGGCGAGCGCTTGGACGGCCGCCGCGCCGCCGGGGCGCTGATCACGCTCGCGGGCGCCCTCTACGTCGCGACCGACGGCGTCCGCCTCACCGACCTGGTGTCACGCGAGCACGTGATCGGCAACCTGCTGGTGATGAGCGCCGGCGTGTCGTGGTCGCTCTACGCCGTCGCCCAGCGGCGCGCGCCGCGGGCGGCGAGCCTCTTCCAGCTGATGACGCCGATCTTCTCGGTCGCGACGCTCACGACGCTCCCCGGTCTCGTCCTCGCCGGCGCGTGGCGGAACCCAGGCGGCACGTACCCCGCCGTGATGCTGGGCGCGCTCATCGTGCTCTGCACGATCGCGGTGTACCTGGTCTATGCACGCAGCCAGGAGCTCCTCGACGTCAGCGCGCTCGCGATCGTGCTGACGTCGATTCCGGTCTTCGCGATCGCGCTCGCGTGGCTGCTCCTCGGCGAGTCGATCTCGACGCGTGCCGCCGCCGGCGGCGCGGTCATCCTGACGGGCGTCCTCCTCATCGCGAGCGAGCGGCCGACGCCGGCCGCGGTATCCGTCGGCGGGCCCGATTGAGGCCGCGCGAACGATCGCCGGCGGACGCAGCCGGGTCGGTCACGCCACGGCGGGACTCGACGGGCGTCCTCGACCATCTAGCGCGGCGCGCGTTCTCCGTGCATGCTTCGCAGTCGCGCCCGCATCCCCGGCTCGGCGCCCGGTCCTGACGTCCATGCGAGTCGTATCCGCAATCATCGTCTGCGTTCTCGTCGCCGCGAGCGGCTCGGCGAGCGCGGCATCCGTCGACCGCCCCGAGGCGCGGGTCGGCGCCGCGCTCTACGCGCAGTACTGCCGGCAGTGCCACGGCGCCAATCGCGAAGGCTATGCGGCCGACGTCGCGCCGTCGCTCGCGTCGCCGACGCTCCTCGAGACCGCGGACGACGCGTTTCTGCGCTCGGCGATCGAGCGCGGACGTGCCGGCACCGCGATGGGAGGCTACGGCCGCGAGTTCGGCGGACCGCTCTACCCCGTCGAGGTCAACGCGATCGTCACGTACATCCGCGGCACCACGCGTCCCGCCCCGTTGCCGAAGCAGCCGTCGTCGGGCAAGGCCGCCGACGGCGCCGGGGTGTACCGGGCGAGCTGCGAGCGCTGCCACGGCACCACGACGCAACGGGGACACGCGGTCCACCTCGCGAATCCGATGTTCCTCGACACCGCCTCGGACGCGTTCCTGCGCGCGGCGATCGTGCGCGGGCGGCCGGGCACGCCGATGGAGGCCTGGCGCGGCAAGCTCTCGTCGCAGCAGATCGAGGACGTCGTCGCGTACTTGCGCTCGCTCGCGCGTCCGGTGCCGCCGGCTCCGGCGTCGGCTCGTAGAGGGGATGGGCCGGCGATCGCCGACGTCCCGGTCGTGATGAATCCCGCCGGCGCGCAGGCGGACTTCACGTTGAGGGACGGGCGGTACGTCTCGGTCGCCGACGCCGCCAAGGCGTACGACGAGAAGCGGCGCCTCGTGATCATCGACGCCCGTCCGACCTCGGACTACGAGCGCATGCACATCGCGGGAGCGATCTCGATTCCGTACTTCGAGCTGCACGACGTCGACAAGGTGCCGAACGACGGCACCTGGGTGATCGCCTACTGCGCCTGCCCGCATCACCTGTCCGGCGTCCTCGTCGACGAGCTCCGCCGGCGCGGATACGCCCACAGCGCCGTCCTCGACGAGGGCGTGTTCGCATGGCAGCAGCAGGGGCACGCGACGATCGCCGCGCCCGGCCAGCTGCCGGTCGCGGCGCCGCCTGCGATGATTCGCTGAAACCGCTCCCGGCGAGCTACGCGGCGGCGGCCGCGGTTGCGTTCGCGCCGTTCGGGTGGTTTGCGGGCGGGAATCGCCCGGCAGAGAGGAGCGACATCATGCGGACGCCGACGCGGCTTCTCGTCGTACTTCTGGTCGTATGGATGGCGGCCTCGATCGCCGCCTGCCGGTCGTCGGACGGCAAGGCGTCGTTCGAGACCGTCGAGGAATCGCGGGCGCATGCCCGCGAGAACGTCACCCGCCTCGCCGAAGCCTGGCAGAAGGCGAACGGATTCGAGCTCTATCGGCTCGACGTCCGCGACGACCCGACGATCGCCGCCGACTGCCCGCAGGGCGACGGTTGGGCGGAGGCGGCGATCATCGACAAGACGACGCAGCAGACCGTGCGGCTCCTCGAGTGCAGCACGGTGTCCCCGTCGCTCGGCTGCATGACGTCGGCGACCTTCGCCGCCAGCGAGCACCGCCGCGAGGACGGGGCGTGCAACACTTCCCTTCCCGCACCGCTGCCCCGGCTTCGATGAGGCGTCGACGGGCTCCAGGGTTGCCTGAGCGAGGGGGTCGGCTATCGTCGCGGGCTCACGAGAGGAGGATCTCATGACACACGACGATGCCATTCGGGTGATCGCCAAGACTCTACGGAATCTCGAGCAGTGGATGGACAAGGCCGCCGCGCACGCGAAGGCCAAGTCCTTCGAGGTCGACGTGCTCGCGCAGGCGCGCCTCGCGCCGGATCAGTACGCGTTCAACCGCCAGGTGCAGGCCGCCTGCGACCAGGCGAAGTACGCGGCCGCCTATCTCGCCGGCAAGCAAGCGCCGTCGCACCCGGACACGGAGCAGACCTTCGCCGAGCTCCGCGAGCGCATCGAGAAATGTCTCGCGTTCCTCGAGAGCGTCCCAGCGAAGGACTACGCCGGCGCCGAGGAGCGTAAGGTCGCGCCGCCGTGGCTCGGCGGAAAGTGGCTGCGGGGCGACGACTACCTGGTGCACGTCGCGCTGCCGAACTTCTTCTTCCACGCGACGATGGCGTACGCGATCCTCCGCCACAACGGCGTCGAGCTCGGCAAGATGGACTACATCGGCTCGATTCCGATGCAGGAAGGCTGACGCGGCGCCGGTCTCCGCGCGGTCCACACCCCCGCCGCGCGGAGGCACCGGCGCCGCGGCCGTAGCGTCTCGGTCGACGCGAGACGCTACCACCGCGAATCTCCGCTATTGCCGGACCTTCGTGGGGTGACCGAAGAAGCACTTCCCGCCGACGTTCAGCTGCACGTACAGCAGGCCCGGCGCCTCGAACACGGAGCCCGGCGACCACGCGCCTTTGGTCTTCACCTTCACACGGAACAGACCGGGCGTGCGGCTCTCCTTGACCAGCAGGCGGGTGACGCCGGTCGCGCCCTTCGGCGTCGAGTACTTGAACGCGTGGCCCTTCTGGATGATCGACGCGCTCGGGACGTTCTCGGCGAAGATCAGGCCGGCGAGCGTGCCCTCGAGCGACGTCGACACCGAATCCTGCGCGTATGACCCGAGCGGAACGTCCTTGGCGAGGACCGACAACACGCCGTTGTGATCGGTCACCTTCGCGGTCTTGTAGGCGATCGCCGTGAGCGACCCGCAGAGCTGCGAGACGCCGCTCGGAATGCTCGCCGGGTTCGCCGGATCGCTGCCGAAGTCGAGCTCGTCGCGATCCCCGTAGCCGTCGCCGTCGCGGTCGAGGCCGATGCGGATGCCGGAGCCCGGCGGCACGCAGGTATACGTGAGCTCCTGGCCGGGAACGTTGGCTTTCCCCTGCAACGTCGCGTCGTCGAGCGGCGTCTCGTCGGCACGGTCGGAAACGAAGGCGCCGCCCCCCGCATAGAGGTAGCCGCGCTCCTCGCCGCCGACTCGCCCTTTGATGACGACGTCGCATTGGCCGAAGTTCGCGGCTTGCACGAGCCGTTGCAGCCGTCCGGCGACGACGCCGGCGTTCGTGCTCGTCCGCGTCACCTGCTGGCCGACGATCGGCGCGAGGTTGCTGTCGAACGCCATCATGAAGGCTTCGATCTGCCGGCGCAGCGGATCGCCCGCGGGTCCCACGGGGATGCCGCCCGGATTCAGTCCGGATTGATTGAAGACGGCGGCGCGGTGGAAACGAAAGAGCGTGTCGAGGCTGCCGTCGTGCAGGAAGCCGAAGCCGCGGATCTGGTCGCCGAGGAAGAGGTTGTCGCCGGCGCCGAAGAACGGCACCGCCTCCAGGCCGAACATCCCGACCTTTTGGTACATGTTCCGCAGGTGCGGGACCTTGAAATGCTGGGTCTCGTTCTCGAACGACGACTCGCCGTCGGTGCCGAAGAACCCCGGCGTCTCGACGCCGAAGTCGGCGTTCCCGGCCGGATCGAGACGATGGCACCCGTTGCAGTTCTGGAACGTGTCCGACACCGGGCCGTTGAAGAAGTTCCTGCCGGCGGTGACGTCGGCGGGAACCGGCCCGTCGAAGGTCGCGATCGGATTCGGCGGATAGGTCACCTGCAAGATGAAGTCGGTGTACGCCTGCATCTCGGACGGCGTCAGCTGTGCGCTCCGTCCGAGCAGGCCGGGAAACGCGACGTTGAACTTCTTGAACGCCGCTTGCTCGTCGAACGTGCCGCTGTCGGGCTGGACCGACGGCGCCTCGTTGCCGCCGGTGCGGTCGCCCCGCCAGTGCATCGGGCCGGCGTTCGCGAGCCCGCGCAGGCTCTGGGTCGTCATCGGACCCTTCAACGGATGGAAGTCGGCGTAGACGGCGGGCGGGTTCGGCAACGGACCGACGCGGAAGGGACCGGGGTTGTTCCGTAGATCGCCGTCGGGATCGCCGAGGTCCCACGCAAGGGCGTCGAAATCGGCGAAGATGTGGCAGCTCGCGCACGCCGAGTCGCCGTGGCTCGACGTGAGGCGCGCATCGTAGTTGAAGCGGCGGCCGTTCACGACGCTCGCCGGCTCGGGATTGTGGAGCGGGAGGTGCGCGACCTCCGTGCCCGTCGTCGTGCTCACGACCGAGAGGCCGTCGTCGAAGCGCGTCAGCACGTAGAGCTGGGCGTGCGCCTCGTCGAGGACGAGGCCGGTCGGACCGCACGAGCCGCCCGGGCACGCCCCGAGGCCGTCGAGCGCGATGTCGTCCGCCCCCGGGGTGAAGGTGTCGGCCTCGATCTCGGCCGTCGCGTAGACGCCGATCTTGCTCGAGCCGAAGCCCGCGACGAAGAGCGTCGAGCCGTCGCTCGACACCGCCATGCCGAGCGGAAAGGCGAGGCTCGCGGCGTTCTCGGCGTTCGGCGTCGAGGCGCAGCACGTTCCGTAGTCGATGTGCTTGTTGAGGTGCCGCGGGATCACGCTGGCGCCGTCGAGGACCGTGATGCGACTCTCGGCGAGATGTCCGCGGACGCTCGGCGGCTCGCCGGACGGCTTGAAGAGCGCGGCGAACATGCCCACGCCCTCGAACCGCACCTCGTTGTGCGCGTCGGTATTGGAGACGTAGACGTGGCCGTTCACCGGGTTCACCGCCATGTCGAAGAGCGTCGTGCCGACGCCGGTGTAGACGGCGCTCTCGACCGGCGGGCTCTGGGTCGCGTCGATCGCGAACACGTCCTCGTCGGGCAGGCTGAAGTTGATGGCGTTGTCCCATTGCCGATCGAGCTCGTCGACCCAGTGCGCGCCGTCGAACTTCACGATCAGCCCGACCTCCGGCTGATGGAGGCCGTTGTGGTCGACGTTCGGCGCCGGCAGGCCGCCGGGCGACCGGGTCACGCACGTGCTCGACGGACAGTTGCCGTCGTTCGCGCAGGTGTTGTGCATGCTCGGACCGCCGGCGCAGACCTTGCCGCACGGCAGCGCCGTGGCGCCGCCGTCGCACACCAGGCCTTCGGAGACCGTCGTCGTCCGGTTGCCGGAATGGAAGACGGCCGCGTAGACGGTGTTGCCGTCGGGCGACACCGCCAGCGCGCGCGGCGTGTCGCCGAAGAGCGTCACGATCGTCTCGGGCGCGCCGCCGAGCGTCGCCCCGAGGTTGGTCGCGTCGAAGACCCAGACGTCCGCCCGTCCGATGCCCGGCGTCGTGAGCACCGTCTCGATGGTCGCGGCGTACGGCGTGTTCTGGCCGCGGTGCGCGGTCGTGACGAAGGCGCGGTTGCCGCCGGGACCGGCGAAGACGACGTCGCGCGGCTCGTCGCCGACGAGCAGCGTCCGCACGACGCGCGGCGCGCTCGCGTCGCTGACGTCGACGACGCTGACGCTGTCCGAGAGATGGTTGACCACCCAGACCTCGGTTGCGCTCCGCGCGGCGACCGCCACCGGCTCGAGCCCGACCGGCACCGACGAGACGTGCACCGGCGACGCGCCGGTCACGTCGAAGATCTCGAGGCGGTCGTCCGGCGTGTTGGTCACGAAGAGATGACCGCCTGCTTGCGCGAGCGGACGAACCTGGCCGGTCTCGAAGAGCGTGTAGCTCGAGGCGCCCGAAGCCGGCGCAGCGGCGAGCGCGCAAGCACAGAGCGCTCCGAGGGCGACGAGCCGACGGGCCCGAGGCGAGGACGTGGGGGTCATGGCAGCCTCCTGGGGGTTGGCGGCGATCTTGGATGGGCGCCGAGAACCGGCCGAACGTGCATCCGCTTACACGGACAGGGTGCGGCAGTACAAGGAAATTGTGACGGGAACGAGATCCCTGCGCCGCCGACCGCGCCGTTGACTTCGTCCGGCCGCGCCCGTATTTAACCGTCTGGTTTGTTACGGGGCACGGCTGCCGACATGGCGATCGACCACCTCAGCACGACGTTCGCGGCTCTCGCCGATCCGACGCGGCGCGCGATCCTCGCGCGCCTGATGTCGGGACAGGCGTCGGTCACGGAGCTCGCCGGCCCCTTCGACATCAGCCTCCCGGCGGTGTCCAAGCACCTCAAGGTGCTCGAGGGCGCGGGGCTCGTCGTGCGCAGTCGCGACGCGCAGTGGCGCCCGTGCCGGCTCGAGGCCGGTCCGCTCAGGGACGCCGCCAAGTGGCTCGACGCCTATCGCCTGTTCTGGGAGCAGAGCTTCGATCGGTTGGACGAGTATCTTCGCGAGTCGAAGATCAGCAGCAAGCGACTCGGTCGCCGGAAGAGACATGGCCGCAAGAACTGACGATAGCGCAGCGCCCGCGACGGCGGAGCTCGCGATCACCCGCGTGCTCGATGCGCCGCGCGCGCTCGTCTTCGAAGCGTGGACGGATCCGGAACGGCTCGTGCGATGGTTCGGTCCGCGAGGCTTCAGCGTGTCGGCGTGCGAGCTCGACGTCCGACCCGGCGGCGCGTGGCGCGTCTGCATGCGCTCGCCCGCGGGCGAGGATCATTGGGTGCAGGGCGTCTATCGCGAGATCGTCGAGCCGGAGCGGCTCGTCTTCACGTGGGTCCGCGAGGACGCCGACGGCAAGCCCGGTGCGGAGACGGTCGTCACCGTGACGCTCGCGGCGGAGGGGCGCCAGACCAAGCTCACGTTGCATCACGCCCGCTTCGAGTCCGTCGCGGACCGCGACGCGCATCAGGGCGGCTGGACGAGCTGTCTCGACCGTCTGCCCGAGTATCTCGCGACGGCCTGAGCGCTCGTCCGTCCGGCGGTGCGTCACGCGGCGTCGACAGGTGTGGTCATGCTCATGAAGGTTCTCGTCGCGCCCGCCGTGATCGCGGTCGTGTTCCTCGTGGTGGCCGCGATACGGCCGTCCGCGAGAACGGCGCACGCCGGATGAGCGCGGGCGGGCTCTCGAAGGCGCGGCTCGCCCGCCTGCACGACGTCATGGTCCGCCACGTCGAGCATGGCGGCGTGCCGGGTCTCGTGACCGCGGTCAGCCGCCGCGGCGAGACCCACGTCGATGCCGTCGGCGTGAAGGCGCTCGGCGGCGACGAGCCGATCCGCCGCGACACGATCTTCCGCATCAGCTCGATGACCAAGCCGGTGACCGCGGTCGCGACGATGATCCTCGTCGAGGAATGCAAGCTCCGGCTCGACGAGCCGGTCGATCGCCTGCTGCCCGAGCTCGCCGATCGTCGCGTGTTGAGGCGCATCGACGGACCGCTCGACGACACGGTCCCCGCACGTCGTGCGATCACCGTCCGCGATCTCCTCACCTTCCGCATGGGCTTCGGCATGACGATGGGCCCGTCGGAGACGCCGATCCAGAAAGCGGAGAGCGCCGCCGAGCTCCGGACGCTCGGCGCGCCGATGCCGTCGACGCCGCTCGCGCCCGGCGAGTGGCTGCGCCGCCTCGGTACCCTGCCGCTCATGGGCCAGCCCGGCGAGACCTGGATGTACAACACCGGCTCGCACGTGCTCGGCGTGCTGATCGCGCGCGCCTCCGGGCAATCGCTGGAGACGTTCCTCCGCGAGCGGATCTTCGAGCCGCTCCGGATGAAGGACACCGGCTTCAGCGTCCCGCTCGCGAAGCTCGATCGTCTCGCGAGCTGCTACCGCGTCGACCCCGCGAGCGGCACGCTCGAGCTGCACGACGGCGCCGGCGACGGCCAATGGAGTCGCCCGCCGGTGTTCCCCGACGCCGCCGCCGGCCTGGTGTCGACGATCGACGACTACCTCGCGTTCGGCGAGATGATGCTCGCGAAGGGGAAGCACGGTCGCGAGCGCATCCTGTCGCGACCGTCGGTCGAGACGATGACGACCGATCAGATCGGCGCAGCGCGGAACGCGGCGGCCGGCTTCTTGCTCGGCGAGCGGCGCGGGTGGGGCTTCGGCGTCGCGGTCGTCACCCGGCGCGACGACGTCGCCGCGGTTCCCGGCCGCTATGGCTGGGACGGCGGCGTACGGCACGTCGTGGTCGTCGGACCCCGCGGAGGAGATGGTCGGCATCCTCATGACGCAACGCCTGTGGACCGCCCCCAGTCCGCCCGCGGTGTGCCTCGACTTCTGGACGTCGGCGTATCAGGCGATCGACGACTGAAGCGCGCGTCGCGGAGAGGACGCGGTCGACCTCCGGCACGCGTCGCCGCCGCCGATCACGTCGACGTCCGGTCCGGAACGTGGGCGACCGCGATTCGATAGAACTCGTAGCCCGGCATCCGCGCCGCCGCCCGGCCGAAATACCGGCTGCGATAGTCGGACGCGCCGACGTCCTCGTCGAGCACCAGGCCGCGTTCCGCGAGGAAGGCCGGCAGACGCGACGGATCCACGCCGAACGTCCAGCGCTCGCCGGCCGAATCGAGCGTCTTCAGCAACGCTTTCGTTCCGTGAAACGTCTGCGGCGCGTCGAGGATTCCTCGGTGGACGTACGTGAAGATCACCGTGCTGCCGGCGGCCGCGCCCGCGCACCAGCGGAGGGTCGCGTCGACGGCGTCCTCGATCAGGTAGTTCGTGACGCCCTCCCAGACGAAGAGCGTGCGGCGGCGGGGATCGTAGCCGGCCGCCTCCATGGCCGCGGGCAACGACTGCGAGTTGAAGTCGATCGGCACGAACCGCACGTGCGCGGGCTTCGCGGCGAGCAGGGATTCCACGATCCGGCGCTTTGCCGCGGAAGTCGCGGGGTGGTCGACCTCGAAGACCGTCGCGCCCGTCATGCGTCGGATCCGGTAGGCGCGGGCGTCGAACCCGGCTCCGAGGATGACGACCTGATCGAGGCCGACGGCGAGCAGCGCCTCCGCGGTGTCGTCGATGAACCGGGTGCGCGCGACGGCCGAGGTGCGGGCGCCCGGCCACCGGCGATCGATGTAGCCGCGGATGAGGACGCCGGCGGGACGAAACCTCGACACGCGGACCACGCGTCGCAGCTCGGGGCTCAGGAACGCGTCGGCGAATCGGTCTTCGCAGACGCGGCGGCTCGCCGAGCGCGCCGTCTCCAGGGCGCGGAACAACGCCATGTACTCCGCCGTCCGGCTCGGACGCCCTTCCTGCATCGGCTATCTCACCCGCGATCCCGGCGTCTGCGCTCTCCCGCCGGCGCATCCGACGGCGCGATCAGCTCGATACGGTTTCCGAAGGGATCGTTCACGTACGCGTGATCGTTGCCGGGCAAGGTATCTCCCTCGATCACGTCGATGCCCGCCGCGCGCAGCTTCCGCACGAGCCGCGGCAGATCGCGAACGAGCAGCCCGGGATGCGCCTTTCGCGCCGGTCGAAAATCCGGGTCGACGCCGAGATGAATCTTCAAGCGACCGCTCTGGAACCAAACCCCACCGCGCTTCGCGAGCTCCGGCGGCTTGGGGACCTCCGGAATTCCCAGAACGCCCGAGTAGAAGCTGCGAGCCGCCGCCTCGTGGCCCGCAGGCATCGCGAGCTGGACGTGCTCGAGCCGCTCGATCTCCGTCGTCGGCGTCGGGTCGCGTCCGGCAGACGGCGGGGGCATCGGCTCGTCGGGCGTGCCGTCCGCGGCCCGGTCGGTACGCAACGTCGAGATGATCCGCTGCGTCTCCGTCGTGAAGCGACCGATCTCGTCGGGCTCGAGCAGGCCCCGCGAAACGATCACCACGAGTTGAAGAACCGCTCGTGAGCGGCGCGCATCGTCGAAGGCTTCCGCCAGCTCACGATCGCGCGCTCCGATCAGCCGATACGCCTCGACGTACCGCTCGTGGAACGACCTGGCGGAGTCGACGGCGATCTCCTCGATCTCCGCCAGCACCCGCCGGCAGAATCGTTCGAGCGCCGATCGTCGAAGCTCGCGGAAGAGTCTCCAGTCGGATTCCGGGAGCTCACGTGACATCGGTCGCTCGCTGCCTTGGTCGAGGACGAGGCGCTCTCGCCGAAGGAAGCGTGCCTACACGCCGAACACGCTGCCGCTGCCGGGCACGAACGGGTATTTCCGCCGGACCTCCGCCGTCAGGCGAACGCCGAGTCCCGGGGTCGTCGGCGGCCGCACGTGGCCGCGGTCGATCACGAGGGGCTCGACGAACAGCTCCGACTCGAGCGGGTTGCCGAGCACCGGGTGCTCGACCCAGGTGCAGTTGGGCGTGGCGAAAGCCACGTGGAGGTTGGCGGCGAGCGTCGGCGCCGATCCCCACACGTGCATCGCCACCGGGATGCCGCGCGCCGCGGCGGCCTCGCACGCGCGACGCGCCTCGCCGATCCCGCCGACGATCGTCGCGTCGGGCTGCGCCAGATCGAAGGCCCCGGCGCGCAGCCACTGCTCGAACTGGAGCGCCGTGGTGATGCCCTCGCCGCCCGAGATCGGCGTCGCGGTCGCTCGCCGCAGCTCGGCGTAGGGCTGCGGATCGAACGGCGGCAGCATCTCCTCCGCCCACGCCAGGTCGAACGGTTCGAGGACGCGCAGCATGCGTACGGCTTCTTTCACCGACCACGGCCTCGGGTTGTAGTTCTGGACGGCGTCGATGGCGAGGGCCATGTCGCGGCCGAGCGCCTCGCGCACGGCCGCCACGCGCTCGGCCTCGAGCTCGGGCTGGTAGCGGAAGAAGTTGACGCGCATCTTGAACCCGCGCAGACCGCGCCGTTTCGTGTCGACGGCTTGAGCGACGAGCTCGGGAACGGTCATCGTGAACGGCCCGCCGCTCCCGTAGACCGGGAGCTCGTCGTGCACCGCGCCTCCCAGCAGCGCATGCACTGGCACGCCGCGGACCTGCCCGGCGATGTCCCAGAGCGCGTTCTCGATCCCGCTCAAGACCATCACGGTGAGACCCGTCCGACCGAAATAGCTCGTGGCACGGTAGGCAATGCGGTAGAGCGCGTCCGGGCTGGTCGCGTCCTGCCCGACGACCAGCGGTTTGAACACCTCGACGATCGACGCCGCGACCTCGGGCACGTACACGCCCGCGTACGTCTCGCCCGTTCCGGTGATGCCGGCGTCGGTTTCCACCTCGACGAAGCAGGCGCTGCGCCGCCCCGTCGCCTCGGAGCCGTACGGATGCGTGAGCAAGACCGCGCGGACGTCGCTGATTCTCACCGCGTACCCTCCGATCCTTCGACGCGCCCACACGACTCGCTGGCCGGCCCATGCCTAGACGATGCGGCCGCCGCAAGAGAGCCAATGCGTCGGGCCGCATCGTGACGGCGGACGATCGGCCAGGCTGAGATGCAGGCCGTCGCCGCCTCGAGCGCCGGCTCGACGCGATGCCCGAGACGGTGAGCTACGATCGCGTCGACGAGCATCCACAGCGCTCCGTACAACGGCACCCGCCACGCGAGCTCGTCGACCATCGCCCGATCCGGATCGTACCCCTCGAGCAGCAAGGAGACCGATCCCGCGTCCGCGCGCTGCGCGAAGCGCGCGACGTCCCACAGCGGGTCGCCGACTACCGCGTCCCCCCAATCGATCACGCCGGCGAGCCGGTCCGCGTCGACGAAGCTGTGCGTCGCCTTCAGATCGCCATGGCAGAGCGATCCCACCTCGACGGCCGCGTTGGTAGCGAACGCGTCGACGCGCACCACTCGCGTCGCGTCACAGCCAAGCGCGCTCGCCACGAAGGTCGCGACCGCCTGCTCGCGGTTTCCGAAGGCGGTGCCGTTACGCATTACCTCTCCGGCTGACACGCCCGCTTGCGCAGCAACACGTGAGTCGCGCGCGCTCCGGCAACCGCCTCGACGCATTCGTAACCGAGAGCAGGCGCATCGATGTCCTGCAACAGGTGCTCGCCGCGACCAAGCAAGATGGGGCGAACCGCGAGGTGCAACTCGTCGATCAGCCGCGCGCGCAGATACTGCCGTACCGTGGAGACGCCGCCACCGAGCCGCACGTCGCGCCCTCCCGCCGCTGTCGTCGCTTGCTCCAGCGCCGCGTGGATACCGTCGGTCACGAAGTGAAACTCGGTGCCCCCCGCCATCGGGACCGGCGGCCGGGGATGATGCGTCAACACGAATACCGGCGTGTGATACGGAGGCTCCTCGCCCCACCAGCCCTTCCAGCTCTCGTCCGGCCACGGACCTCGGATCGGACCGAACATATTGCGCCCGAGAATCCACGCGCCAATCCCGACGAAGCCGCGCTCGGCCATTTCATTGTCCACCCCGGTCTCACCGTCGTCGTAACCGTGCATGGCGCGCCAAACGCGCGTGTGAAAGAACCATTCCATCAACTCAGGGCCGCGGTCGCCGAGCGGATTCTGACGATTCTGGTTCAGTCCGGCACCGTAGCCGTCGACGGACACGGCAAAGCTTTGGACACGAAGCTTCGACATTGGTCCCTCGTTGCGCGTTACGCGTCACCGCGCAATGAGCCGCCCGCGCACGACGTCTCGCCGCCACCATCCACGATCACTTGCGTTTCAGCCCGTCGCGCCAGGCAATCACCTCGAGCTCGCTGCGGACGGCGTCCTCGACGGCGATGACCGGACGCGCCTCGAAGACGAACGCGGGAAGCATCGAGCAAAACTTGTGAATCGCCAGCGGATCGTCGCAGTCTACGAGCATATGCCCACCCCACTCGCCGACTCGCACCACGAAGAACTCGACCTTGAAGTTCGCGGGCGCCTTCCATTGACCGAAAACCTCGAGGATCCTCTTCTGGGCATTCTCGTACTCCATGGGCGTACCCTGTGGTCGTTCGAACCAGCTGATCACGTACTTCATTGGCGACCTCCTCCGTGAGCGTTAGGACTTTGCTTTCTTCGAAGGTTTCGACTTGCCAGAACCGTTGAGGGCAACCGCTTGGCGGACGAGCGCCTTGAAAGCGGACTCGTCGACTTCTTCTCCTTCGTGGATGTCGATCGCGCGGCGGACGTTTCCTTCGAGACTCGCGTTGAAGAGCCGGGCCGGATCCTTCAGGGACGCGCCCTTGGCAAAGGTTAGCTTCACGACATTCTTGTAGGATTCGCCGGTGCAGATGATGCCGTCGTGCGACCAGATCGGAGTGCCCATCCACTTCCACTCCTCGACGACGTCCGGGTCTGCATCCTTGATGAGCTTGCGCATTCTGCCGAGGGTCTTCCCGCGCCAGTCCCCGAGCTCGGCGATTCGTTTCGAGATGAGCTCGGATGCCGGCCGGCCTTGGCTCGCGCCCGACTTTTTCATGTTCTCATATCGGAAGGGCTCGTCACAGTTCCGCGTACCCAAACTCGAGCCTGCACTGCGTGAGCATCGCGAGCAGCTGGCCCGCTGGAGCGCATCGTTAGGCCGAGCCCGGAGAAGTCATGCCGAACAGCTCGGCGTGCGGGACTGCTATGCCCCATCGGTTGTGGTGAAGCAGCTCTTGAAGCGGCAGGCGTTCGCGCCAACCGGCGTCCTGCAGTTCTGGCGCAGGCAAGAACTCAGTGACCAAGCCGAGGCACAGATACGCCACCGCATACACCTGCTCCGGCAGGCCGAGCAGCTGCGCCAGCTCCTGTGGGTCCACGATGCTCACCCAGCCGACTCCGACGCCTTCGGCACGTGCTGCCAACCACAAGTTCTGGATGGCCAAGCAGACGCTGAACAGATCGGTGTCCAGGACCGTGTTACGGCCGAGCACGTGGGGCCCGCCCCGCGTGCGGTCGCACGTGATGCAGAGGTTGAGCGGGCCCTCGGAAATTCCCTCGAGCTTCAACGAACGATACAACTTGGCCCGCTCGCTCTCGTAGTTGGCGGCGGCACGCTCGTTCTCGCGAGCGACCATCTGCTTGACGGCGTGCCGCAGCGCCGGGTCGTCGATGAGGATGAAGTCCCACGGCTGCATGAAGCCGACGGAGGGGGCGGCGTGGGCCGCAGACAGTAGCCGCGCGAGCACCGCCGCGGGGATCGGATCGGGCCGGAATTGCGCTCGTACGTCTCGCCGTTCGTGGATCGCGCGGTAGAGCCCCCGCTTCTCTTCCGCGCTGAACTCTCCTTTTTCTCCTTGTCGGTGCTGTTCCATCTTTCAATCCTGCGCCCAACGGTCCGCGCATGAGCCGCCGGCCAGGCGGTTGCCAGGTGTATCAAGACAGTTCATGCCGGGCGACTCGATGCGCTCGTTCGCTAACGCAAAGCGGATCAGCCGCGCGCAGCTCGTCTGCGCGTCGGCTGGGGATCCGCTTGTTCGCCGGGCGATGCTTCGCGAGCAACCGGCGGACTTCCACGAGTTCGATGGGAACTTTCATCGCCGTGTGGGTGGTGGTCCGGAACGACGCTTCGTCCTCGGCAACTGCTTCCGAGTCCGTCTGCACGTCGTCGTGGTCCAGAAGCCGCCGAACTCGGCCCTCGTCCCATACTCGCGGAAAACGATTGTGCTTCTTCATCTCTTTCTCCTGCGTCGCCGTCGGAGCGCCCGCTTCGCTTTCGGCTCCAGCTCGTACGCGGTCACGACGAACACTGAGTCAGGCTGCGGGTCCGGAACGTAGATCACTCGAAGATAGCGCCCCTCGCGTGTCTGACCCAACGAACGCGTCGGGCTCGAGCACGATCACGTACTTCCCGCGCACCCCGCCGCTCATCGAAGCGAAGTCGTATTCTGGGCGGACTTCGTCGGTCTTCGGTCCCTTACTCTTCTTCATGGAACCTCCGCTCGTGCCGCGTTGCGTCTCGCGCGCTGACGATCCGTATGTCTTCTCCCTCATCGGCGTGCGCGACAACCAATAGCCGGCCCGATGTCGATGTCCCGATCGTTACTTATTATCAATGCTCGCCTTGCGAGTGATCTGGGTCTGCAAAGGTCGTGGACAACGGATCAGCAAGCACTGTAGCCACTTCCTCGAAGTCGACGCGATGCTTTCGCCGGTTGGATGCTCGCTTGTCCGCGTCCCACGTCACACCCATTGTCACTGCACCTCACGCATTGGCGCTGAGCCGCCCGCGCAGGTCGCACGTGGGCAAGCCAGCTCATGCCGGTCGGCTCGAGCGCCTTGATCGGCTGCGCCTCACGGCACAAACATCTCCTGCAGCACAGCTAGCAGCCCGTGGAGAATGTATAGATCCACCGAACGGGCACCATGGAAACCGCCAACCTCCATGTGAACCGAGTCCCATCCGATTCGCGCGGCACACCAAGCGGCAACACGAACTACGATGTCTCGCTCAGACCACCAGAGCCTTGCAGGAAATCCATCGCGCTGGCCCGGGAGCTTGTGATGAGTGTATTCATTGAGTAGCTCGTGCCATGCATCGCTCAGGACTTGCATTTCGTTCGTCATTCCGACACCTGTTCTGGACGGCTAACGCGAAGCCGATGAGCGGCGCGCCGGCGCCGCCGCGGATGCGGCATGGGCTGCCAACGCGCGGCCGCTCCAGCGGCAAGTTAGACGAACTGGTACCCTCATGTCTCGCACTACTTTGGATCGTGCAGCCACTCGTCCAGCGCTGCTGCCGAACTGATGACGGCGGCGCACTCGCGGAGTGCTGGGTGCATCTCGGCGTCCACGTACCCCGTCGGGAGCAGCGTCTCGGTGTTGACCACCCACGAATGTCGGTGGTTTCGCGGTAGACCGCTCATCAGGAAGGCGGGTGGGCAGTCCACAACACCACCGACCGCGCCATATGTCGCTCGCTGGTGGTACCGGTCGAGGAGGTCGAGAACGTCGGCGAGTTGTCGAGTCATCATGTGTAGTTGTCGGCTAACGCGTGGCCGCTCACCAGCGGCGGCGCGGATTCTCGAGAACGCTCGCGATGAGATGCGATCGTCCGCCATGCGGTGGTCCGCCGCCGGCTGGTGGAGCGGCGTGTTGGGCAGCGGTCGAACGCCTATGCGGCGTCAAGTTCATCTGCGGGAAGCTCGAACACGGACTCGCCGGTGGGATCAATCTGAGCCCGAACGACGTAGAGCCGACGACCCCCAGCCCCAATGGGACCGCGATCCTCTACGATGACCCCGGCGAACCGCCGGCCACCGAGTCTGAATCGCACCCGGTCACCAACCTTGAGTCGGCGCGACCGGTCTGGTTCGCCTCTTCGCGCTGTAGTCATCTCGAACCTCCTACCACGGCGCCGCCCCTGCGATCGACTCAATGTGACGCGCCATGACACGATCAAAGGACAGTGCCAACGCGTTGCAGGCGGCTGCGCCACCGTTTGATCACTGGCAAGGTGAGAGACACCGGTGTCAGCTTGCCGGGATCGAAGTCTTGGTGGGCAATCGCGTTTCGCCATTCGCTCAGCTCCTCGAGCTTGGTCTGGCGATCCTTGTTCCGCGAATCTTCCCGGCGCACTTCATCCCAGAATGATAGGCCCAGCCTCGTAAAGTCAGCCCCGATCACTACTGTCCGGCTTACGGACCTTGTGCCGCAAGGGTTTCCGGTGCTCGGCGCGTCAGTGTGACGTGCCGCATGACATGTTGCCGGTCCGGCAGTGCGCGGCCCCAGGTGAATGATAGCTGTGCGGGTCGCTTGATGTCCTTGGGGGCGCGCCGAACGGGAATGTCCTTGGCAAGCAACAAACGAATGTCCACGCGATCAAACAGACTCACCTCGAGGCGCTTGGCAAGGGCATACAAGGTGAGTGGGGAGCGAGAAGAGAACTTCAGATACGAGAGCAGGAGATATGTCGTCATCGCCACGTAAATCTGGCTCATCACGGCGTTGGGGCTGGTGCCGAGAAACGTCTTGATGCGCAGATGCTGCTTGATCCATTTGAAGAACAACTCGACCTGCCAGCGCGCCCGATAGATCTCCGCAATCGTTTTCGTGCTCAACGCAAAAAGGTTCGTGAGGAAGAAGTAGCGATGGCCCGTAGCGGGATCGAGGTACCCGATGCGTCGCAGATCGATCGGGATGCTGTCCGCTTTACTGCCCGTAATCCGGATCGTCTGATCGGACGTGACCCCGGAAAGTGGCGGAGGATCCCGGCGTGCCACGACGCGGAAAGCCGCGCCCCGCTTGAGTCTGGTGACGAAGAACGCCTGCTGGAGGTGGAGCTGGTAAAACCAGGCGTAGTCGACGTACCCCGGTCGAAGGCCACGATGCTGTCCGGTTCAAGGACGAGGTGTCGGGCCTGGTGGATGTCGTGCGTCGCGCCGGTGGTGACCCGCACGAAGGAGGGAATGTGGCCGTCGTGGTCGAGCAGGGCGTGGAGTTTGATCGCGCCCTTGGTGGTCCGGAACTTGGCCCACGGGAAGACGCTGAGGCACAGATCAATGACGCTGGCGTCGAAGGAATAGAGTTTATTGCGGAATCGGAACCGGTGTTCCGGGGCCTGGATCGCACACTGCTGATACAGCGTAATGAAGAGCGCCTCGTACATCTGATACGGGCGCGTCTCATTGGCATCGGCCAGGGTAGAGCACACACCTCGCGCGTCGCAAAACAGTGATAGAGGAATACGCGCTTGGTCTCGAGCGCGAGCTCCAGATCACGCAGGCTGGTTTGCCGGCTCAGCTGCGCGTAGACGAGGCACGCAAACTGCGTCCAGCAGGAGAAGGAGCGGACGCGTTTGTCGCCCCCATGTGCCCGGGCGAGCTTTTCGAACTCGCCGCGCGGGACGAGGCTCAGAATCTGGCTCAGAACCGTGCGCGTCGCTGTCATCCGTGTGCCCCAAGGGTTTGCGGCGGCACACCTTCGCAGATCCGCGTCGCTTCCGCATTCGAGAGCAGGGGCGCGTCTTCAGTGGGGGCGAACAGTCCACGAATCCGGCCCGCTCAGAAACGATATCTCCCGCCCCGGGTACACCCCTCAACGCCGCTCCGCACAAGGGTTTCCCGCGTTGTCGGGATTTCTAAGCCGGACAGCAGTCAGCCCCGATATTCCCTGGATTCGGGTTACCACGATCAAGCTTCCTGGCGAGGACGAACTCGGCTCGCAGCGCCGTATGAAGCACGACGGGGCTGACCGATCGAACGATGTGATCGACGCACTCGGAGTGGAGGTCGCGGCAGAAGCCCTGAAACTGCGAGGACAGCAGCATCGCGTACGCCTGGTTGATCTGCAGCGTCGCCCAGCGGCGGCCGGGCCCGGTACCACCGACGGCCCCGTGAGCCGCAGCGATCCGCTCAAGCTCAACTGCCCGCGCATTTTGCCACCGACCTAGGGACGCTGAATGAACTCATCTCTTCGCTGTCCAACGTCCTGCGGTTGAGCGGCCGGCGCGCACCGCCGCGCGGCCCAGATGAACTGGGCGCGCGCCGGTCCGCTCCATCCGCGGGTTGGACCGCTCGCGACCTGGTACTGGTAGGATCTCGAAACGAAGCGAGCGTGCCCTCCCGTCTTTGATGCGCCATAGCCTCGCCTCCCGCGCACAGCAATCGATGATCAACATCACGGAATCGTTCACAGTACCGGCGATGTCTCCTGGGCCAGGCACAGCATGCGAGATGGGGTGAGAATGAAACGTGCCTATGACCTCGTGGTCCAAGACTGTTGCGGCTGCCTTCTCAACGGCGTTGCACTGGCGTGCGTCGAACACGAAGCGACCAGCGCGGCGCGCCCGGTTTCGGATTGGAATCAAGTGGGTCACGTGTGCACTAGACACGAGCAACCCGCAGGTCTCCCGATGCGTTCGGCGGGCTTCATGCACAGCAGTCCGAATCGCGGCTGTCAGCTCGGGTTTGAGGAATCGATACATGCAATCGCGTTTGGCCGGCACTCGAGGCGGTCTAACGGATAGCGGATCAGCCGCGCGCCCCGCGTCGTGCGGCCTGCGCGCGGGAGTTCGTGCGCGCCGGCTGCATCCGCTTGTTAGCCGGCCGATGTTTGGCGAGCAGTCGGCGGACTTCGGGAACGAGTTCGATCGGCACCTTCATCGCGGTATGCGTCGTTGTCCTGAACGACGCTTCGTCCTCCGCAACCGCTTCGGCGTCCGTCTGCGGATCGTAGTGCTTGAGAAGGCGCCGAACACGGGCTTCATCCCATCCCCGGGGAAAACGCGATTGCTTCTTCATGCCTTCCTCCTACGCCGACGGCGAAGCGCACGCTTCGCCTTCGAGCCCAGTTCGTATGCGGTCACGACGAAGACCGATGCGGGCTCCGGATCGGGAACGTAGACGACCCGAACATAGCGCCCCGCACGTGTCTGACCCAAGGCCACACGTGAACCGTCGCGACCGGACCGATCCTCGAACGGCCGAGCCAGTACGTCGCGGACCTCTTGCTTATCGATACCGTGACGATAGATGTGCGGTTCATCGGATTCGCGGTCGATGTAGAACCGGACTCGCATCGATCACGCATTCCTTCGTTCGCCGGCTAACGGCGAGGCGCTCAGCGGCCGGCGCAGCCGGTCCGCTGGAGCGGCATGTTGGGCGGTTTCATCGACCGAGCACCACGTCGATTCCACTCATCACCAGCGCGAGCTTCTTCGGAGGTAGTGTCCCACAGCGTTCACTGAGAAAGTCCCGATCGACGGCGATGATCTGAGACGCGTTCGCCACCGAATCCTTGGGAAGGCCGAGAAGCTTCGCAGGCAAGAGGACATTGCCCGGAGCGTCGGCCCACGTCAGGTTGCTGGTCAGTGGCACACACACGACGGTCGCGATCTTGCTTCGGTTCAGGTGATTGCCCTGCACCACGATCACTGGCCGTCGGAAGCCCGGACCCGATCCGGACGGGTCTGGCAGGTCCGCCCACCAGACCTCGCCCTGCGCGAGCGCTACCACTCACTCCGCTCTAGGATTCTGCGCGCCGCTGCCGAGACGAACCGGTCGGTGGGTTCACGCAATTTCTCGACCACCTGATTCATCGCGGCGGTCACCTCATCCGGGGCATGGCGAGCCAAATATTCCGAGAGTGCCTCCGCGTAGAGCTGGCTCCGCGACTTTTTCGCCCTGCGTGCCTGCCGCTCTGCAGCGCGAAAGACCTCGTCGGGAAGGGAGATCGCAGTCTTCATACCACCAGTATAACCATGAGCGATCTACGCGCAAGAGGCGGTCCCCGCGAGCCTCGGCCGTCGCCCAGTCCGCCTATCAATTGGACAGTTCCGTACTCCGGTTCATAAGTTCGGCAACGTATGACGCTAGGCGGCAGGACGGAGCCTGGTGGGCGCAGCCCCCATCTTTTTCACGAGGGCGTCGAGGTCAGCGCGGTTGAATTTCCACTCGAAGGGCTTGGCGATGATCTCGTAGTACTGCTGGAAGCGAAGCAAACGGTCCTCGACATCGGCGAGCGACGAGAAGTCGTTGGGGGTCAGCGCCTTTCGCTGGACGATGGAGAAATACATCTCGATCTGGTTGAGCCAGCTCGCATGGACTGGGCCGTGGACGAGCACGAGATTCGGGAACGCCGTCTGCAGGCGTCGAACGGAAGCCTGGCCGCGGTGAGAGGAGCCATTTGTCCACGATCCAAAAGACGTGACGGGCGTCGCGGTAGGGGGCGGTGGCCATGACCTGGGCGACGAGGCGATCGAAAGGTTTGATGCCGGTGGTTTGCTCGCAACGGCCGAAGACCTTCGCGCGGTGCCCGTCGAGCGCCGCCATGTACGCCCAGGCGCCACCACGCGCGTACTCGTGCTCGATCCGTGCCGCGTGAGCGGGGTGCGGAGGCAAAGACCGATGCTTGCGGATGCGAGCCTGGATACTGGTCTTCTCGTCGGCGCTGATGACGAACTCGTCGGAGTGCAGGGCTTCGCTCTGCCACTGGCGCGCGTAGAGGTCGAGGATGCGCCCCGCCTTGGTGGCGAAGTCCGGATCGCGCGGGAAGATCCAGGTACGGTGCTGCCAGGGACGGATGGCGTCGGCGTTGAGCCAGCGCCACACCGTCTTGTCGCTGATCGTCGCCACGATGCCAGCGCGCTGTGCCTCGCGAACAATGTCGGCCGTGCTCAGCCGCGACAGCGGCACACCCAGCGTGGCGGGCAACTCACAGGCGATGGCCTTTATCTGGACGATGAGTTCTGGGGGAAAAACCGGGGGGCGTCCCGGGCGCGGTCGCTCGTCCAGACCACCGACGCGGTCGTGGAAGAACCGCTTGCGCCACAGGCTCACCACGTCGCGGCCAACGGAGAGCGCCGCTCCGATCGCCTCATTGGACCGGCCCTCGGCGGCGAGGAGAACGATCCTGGCGCGCAGGACTTCAAAGTACGGCAACGTATACTTGCGCACCCGACTCTCCAGGGTCTCTCTTTCCTGCCGCGAGAGCTTGATCTCGAATGGGCTTTTCCTCGGCATCCATCCATACCTCCCCCGCGGGGAAGGGTAACCGAGAAGCTCAAAGCGGGCAACATTTATACGTTGCCGTACTTAAGCCGACAGGTACTTAGTCTCGCTTGCCTCACGTCGCCTCCGGCGGTGTTAGCTTGCGCGGCGGCGCAGCGTGTCGCGGCGCCAGTTCGATCGATCGCGCCGCGCGTCGGTCATCGCCGTCTGCCGCGAGGCTGTCGCCGGCGAGCGGACGGCACCGGGACCGCGATTCAGGACGTGGGTGTAGATCATCGTCGTCGCGACGTCCTTGTGCCCGAGGAGCTCTTGGACCGTGCGGATGTCGTACCCCGCTTCGAGCAGATGCGTCGCGAACGAATGCCGGAAGGTGTGACAGGTGGCGTGCTTGTAGATGCCGGCCGCCCGCACGGCGCGGTGGACGGCACGCTGCACGACGGTCTCGTGCAGATGGTGTCGCCGCCGCTGGCCGGTCGCGCGATCCGTGTAGATGCGGGTCGCGGGGAACACCCATTGCCACGGCAGCTCGCGGCCGGCGTTCGGGTACTTGCGGGCGAGCGCATACGGCAGCTCGACCCAACCCGCGCCCGCGGCGAGATCACGCGCGTGCAGCCGGGCCGCCCGCTCGATCTGCTGCTTCAAAGCGCCTGCCGCGGCCGTGGGCAACAGCGTCACGCGATCCTTGTCGCCCTTCCCGCTGCGGACGACGATCTGATTCGCGGCGAACTCGACGTCCTTGACGCGCAGGCGCGCGCACTCCAGCAGGCGAAGGCCGGCTCCGTAGAGCAGGAACGCCATCAGCTGCGGCGCGCCCTCGAGTTGCTCGGGCTCGAACATGAGGGCGCCGACTATACGGCGCGCCCGTTTGCCGCGACAAGGAGAACTAGCGACTCGTACCCGTCGAAGTCCGCTGGTTGTCGGGCAATGGTGCAACTTCAAGAAACTCGCGTGCCAGCCGCAGCAGAGGGCGATGCGCTTCGTCGTCGTGAGCGACATTTCCGACGTGCAGGCGATCGCGACGGGACGCGCGATCCGGGCCGCCGCTCGGCTGCGCAGGCGCTACGGCCGTGGTCGCTGGCGGAAGATGAAAGGAATCGCTACGATCCAACTCGCCAGCGGCGACATTCGGCTCGCGGAGCTGCATTGGTATGAAGCGCACGGCATCGGCAAAAAAGAAGTCAAATGGAAGCGCTATGTCGACGAGCGTTGAGCGCGTCGAGCGCTTCGGGATCTGCATCGAGAACGCCGACTATCCGGCGTCCCTCGAGCTTCGAAAGATCTATCGGGTGCTGGCGGACGCCAGAGCCGAACGCGACCAGTATCTGCGCGTCGTCGACGAGAGCGGCGAAGACTACCTCTACCCCGCCGACTACTTCGTGCTCGTCGAGCTGCCGCGCGAAGCGACCCGCGCCCTGAAGAGAAGCTTCGCGCGCGACTCCGACGCGCGCTGAGCGCTCCGACTCGTCTCGGGGCCGTCTTCCCGCCCGCTGCTGACGCGCCGGCGCCGCATGCACCGCCGGTTCGGGGCCCGTTTGCAGGTGCGCGAGCCCGCTCGGCCGCGCGCGAGCTCCGTCGGCAACCTACCTTGACCGCTTCGACCGCCCTGCTATCCCTCCGCGAATGACCACCGGCATCGCGACCGTCAACGACCGCGTTCAGGAAGCGTCCGCCCTCGCCTACCGGCTCCGCGAGGAGATCGGCACCGTCATCATCGGGCAACGCTATCTCGTCGATCGGCTCCTCATCGGCCTCCTCGCGAACGGCCACGTCCTCCTCGAAGGCGTCCCCGGCCTGGCGAAGACGCTCTCGGTGAAGACGCTGGCGCAGGCCATCCACGCGACCTTCCGGCGCATCCAGTTCACGCCCGGACCTCCTGCCCGCGGACCTGATCGGCACGATGATCTACAACCCGCGCGAGGGCATCTTCACGACGAAGAAAGGGCCGATCTTCGCGCAACATCATCCTCGCCGACGAGATCAACCGCGCGCCGGCCAAGGTGCAGAGCGCGCTGCTCGAGGCGATGCAGGAGCGTCAGGTCACGATCGGCGACGAGACGCATCCGCTGCCCGAGCCGTTCCTCGTGCTCGCGACGCAGAACCCGATCGAGCAGGAAGGCACCTACCCGCTGCCGGAGGCGCAGGTCGACCGCTTCATGCTGAAGCTCCACATCGCCTACCCGTCGCGCGAGGAGGAGCGGCAGATCCTCGACCGCATGGCGGTGATCGACGGCCACCGCGCGGTGGCGCCGGTGGTCGTCGACGAACGACATCCTCCAGGCGCGGACGCTCGTCGACCAGATCTACGTCGACGACAAGATCAAGGAGTACATCGTGAGCATCGTCTTCGCGACGCGCGACCCCGCGGCCGTACGAAGCTCGACCTGGCGCCGCTCATCGAGTACGGCGCGTCGCCGCGCGCGACGCTCTACCTCACGCTCGCGGCGAAGGCGCACGCGTTCCTCCAGGGCCGCGGCTACGTGACGCCGCAGGACGTGAAGTCGATCGGCCCCGACGTCCTCCGCCACCGCGTCATCGTCACCTACGAGGCGGAGGCCGAGGAGATCGACGCCGACGAGATCGTGAAGCGCGTCTTCGACGGCGTCCCGGTGCCGTAGCGCACGGTCGCGCCACTCGCCCAGCGATCTCATGCTGACGCGCGAGCAGCTGAAGGCGGTCCGGAAGATCCAGATCCGCACCAGCGCACCTCGTCACCGACCTCGTTCGCCGGGCAGTACCAGTCGCGTGTTCAAGGGCCGCGGGATGGAGTTCGCCGAGGTGCGCCTCTACCAGCCGGGCGACGAGGTGCGGACGATCGACTGGAACGTGACGGCGCGGACGGGCGTGCCGCACGTCAAGCGCTACGCCGAGGAGCGCGAGCTGACGGTGATGCTCCTCGTCGACGCCAGCGCGTCGACGGTCTTCGGCAGCGTCCGTCAATTGAAGAGCGCGCTCGCGGCGGAGCTCGGCGCGCTGCTCGCGTTCTCCGCGATCACCAACAACGACAAGGTCGGACTCGTGATCTTCACCGACCGCGTCGAGCTGGCGCTGCCGCCGCGGAAGGGCAAACGGCACGTGCTGCGCGTGATTCGCGAGGTGCTCTCGATCCAGCCCGCCGGACGCGGGACGGACATCGCGACGGCGCTCGAGCATCTCCGCCACGTGACCAAGCGGCGCTGCGTCGTCTTCCTGGTCTCCGACTTCCTCGGCGCCGACCTCCAGCGCCAGGAGACGCGGCGGGCGGTGAAGATCGCGGCGCGGCGCCACGACGTGATCGCGGTCGTGCTCGACGACCCGCGCGAGGCGGAGCTGCCGAACGTCGGCCTCGTCGAGCTCGAGGAGGCGGAGACCGGCGAGCGCTACGTCGTCGACACCGGCGACCGCCGCGTCCGCGAGGCGTTCGCGACCCGCGCCGCCGCGGCGCGGAACGAGCGCGATCGCTGGCTCCGCGGCAACGACGTCGACGCGGTGATGGTGGCGACGGACCGGCCCTACACGGAAGCGCTGCTCCGCTTCTTCCGCATGCGGGAGCATCGGCAATGACGCGCGTCGTCGGCTCACGGCGGCGCGACGTGCTGGTCGCGCTCGTCGCGGCGACGGTCGTCGCGGCCGCGGCGGCGGCCGTCGGATCGGGCGCGCACGCCGACCCGATCCCGCCGCAAGACGTCCCCGCCGCCGCCCCCGCGGTCGCCGCGCCAGCCGCAGCGCCGTCGGCTGCGACCGCCGGCACGCCGGCTGCGGTGCCGTCGGCGACGACCGGCGCGGCATCCGGCGCCGAGCTCCCGATCAACGTCGAGGTGAAGGCGGAGCCGGACGAGGTCACGATCGGCACGCCGTTCCGCTTCACCGTCGAGGTCACGGCGCCGACCGGCATGGACATCGTGATGGCGCAGCCGACCGAGCACATCGGCGACTTCGACATCATCGACTTCGGGACCGTGCCGTCGCAGCAGGACGCCGGCATGACGACGGTCGGCCGCTGGTACCGGCTCGCGGGCTACTCGACCGGCTACAAGGAGGTCGAGTCGCCGCCGGTCTACTATCGCCCGCCCCACGGCGAGCTCGTCGAGGTGCCGAAGGCTCACACCGTCGTCACCGTGAAGAGCCTCCTCCCCGAGAACGCCGACGGCGCCGACATCCGCGACATCAAGGGACCGGAGCCGCTGCCGATCGACTGGCGGCCGTACTATCTGGTCGCCGGCGCCGTCGGCCTGCTCGTCGTCGTCGCGCTCCTCGTCTGGCGCTTCTCCCGCCGAGGCGCCGCCGCGCGAGCGCTTCCGCCGGTGCCGCCGCACACGATCGCCTACGCCGATCTCGAGCGCCTCCGCGGCCGCCACCTCATCGAGCAAGGCGCCTTCAAAGAGTACTACTCGACGCTCTCCGACATCGTCCGCACCTACCTCGAGCGCCGCTTCGACGTGCGCGCGCCCGAGATGACGACCGAGGAGTTCCTCGCGACGAGCGCGCGGAACGGCCGCTTGCAGCGCGTGCATCGCGACCTCCTCGGCGACTTTCTCACCGAGTCCGATCTCGTGAAGTTCGCGCGCCACGTGCCGACGATCGCCGACAGCGAGCGCGCCTACGACGCGGCGAAGCGCTTCATCGACGAGACGCGCGCGCCCGACCTGGCGGGGAACGGCGTCGTGCGCGCCCGCGACACGCCGCCGCCGCCGGCGCCCGTCGACCTCGAGGCGAGCGCGCGCGACGAGTCGGGCGGCGACGCGAAATGGCGAGGACCGCATGCGCCTCGCTAGCCCGTGGTTCCTCCTGCTGCTCGTCTTCGTGCCGCTGGTCTTCCGCTGGGGACGGCAGCGGAAGCGGGAAGCGGCGATCCGCTACCCGAGCCTCGCGGTCCTGCGCTCCGTCGCCCCGCGCGGCGCGGCCGGGCGGCGCGTCTGGCTCGCGATCTTCAATGCGATCGCCCTCGCGTGCATGGTGGTCGCGATGGCGCGGCCGCAGCTCGGGCGCGCGGAGACGCGTATCTATAGAGAGGGCGTCGACATCGTCCTCGCGCTCGACATCTCGAGCAGCATGCTCGCCGAGGACTTCACGGTGAACGGCGAGCGCGCGAGCCGGGTCGAGGCGGTGCGCTCGGTCGTCCGCGATTTCGTCTCGGCGCGGCCGCAAGACCGCTTCGGCCTCGTGCTGTTCGCGGCGCGCGCCTACACGCAATGTCCCCTGACGCTCGACCACGGCTGGCTCCTCCAGAACCTCGAGCGCGTCAAGGTCGGGATGATCGAGGACGGAACGGCGATCGGCTCCGGCCTCGCGACCGCGGTGAACCGGCTGCGCGCGTCGACGGCGAAGACGAAGATCGTCGTCCTCCTCACCGACGGCCAGAACAACGCCGGACGCGTGACGCCGCAGACGGCCGCCGAGGCGGCGGCCGCGCTCGGCATCAAGGTGTACACCGTCGGCGCCGGGACGCGCGGCCTCGCGCCGTACCCAGCGCAGGACTTCTTCGGCAACAAGGTCTACCGCCCGATGCAGGTCGACATCGACGAGGACACGCTCACCGCGATCGCCGACAAGACGGGCGGCCGCTACTTCCGAGCGACCGACACCGCGACGCTCCAGAAGATCTACGCCGAGATCGACAAGCGCGAGAAGACCGAGTTCGAGGCGCCGGAGTACCTCGAGTACCGCGAGGGGTTTCCGTGGCTGCTCTGGCCGGCGCTCGGACTTCTTCTGCTCGAGATCGGCCTCGGCGAGACCGTTCTCCGGAAGCTGCCGTGACGCCGCCGACCAGACGACGCGCCCGCGCGACGGCGAACGCGCCGGCATCCTGCGGCACCGCGGGGCTCCGCGGCGCCCCGAGCTGCGGAGCTCGCCCGCTGCTGGCATGATGATCGAACGATGATCCGCTGGGACCACACGCTCGCGCTGCTAGCGCTCGCGGTGATACCGCTGGTCGCCCTCTTCTTCGCCTGGTCGAGCCGCCGGCGCTGGCGGGCGCTCGACGCCTTCGTCGCGGCGAGCCTCGTCCCGGCCGTCGCCCCCGGCCTCGATCTCCGCCGCCGGCGCGTGCGCGCCGGCGTGCGCACCGTCGCGCTGCTGCTCCTCGTCGTCGCGCTCGCCGGGCCGATGTGGGGCTTTCGGTGGGAGGAGGTCCATCGCGAGGGCATCGACCTCGTCGTCGCGCTCGACACCTCGCGGAGCATGCTCGCGAACGACGTCAAGCCGAACCGCCTCGCGCGCGCCAAGCTCGCCGTCCGCGACCTGATCATGCAGCTCAAGGGCGATCGCATCGCGCTCGTCGCGTTCGCCGGCACCGCGTTCGTCCAGTGCCCGCTGACGCTCGACTACGCCGCCTTCACCGAGAGCCTGGACGCGATCGACGTCGGCATCATTCCGAAGGGCGGGACCGCGATCGCGGAAGCGATCGACAAGAGCCTCGACGCCTTCGAAGGACACCAGGGCAAGCACCAGGCGCTGATCCTCATCACCGACGGCGAGGACCACGAGGGCGCCATCACCGATGCGATCAAGCACGCGACCGACCGCGGCGTGAAGGTCTTCACGGTCGGCCTCGGCACCACCGAGGGCGAGCTCATCCCCACCGCGTCCGGCGGCTTCGTGAAGGACCGCAACGGCCAGGTCGTGAAGTCGCGGCTCGACGAGGACACGCTCAAGAAGATCGCCGTCGACACCGGCGGCGTCTACATGCACGCCGGGGGCACGACGTTCGGCCTCGCCGAGCTCTACCGCGACTACATCGCGACGATGGAGAAGCGCGAGCTCACGAGCACGCTCGAGCGCCGCTACGAGCACCGCTTCCAGATTCCGCTCGCGCTCGCCATCCTCTTGCTGCTCGCCGAAGCGCTGATCGGCGAGCGGCGAGTGGCGCGGCCGCGGCGCCGATCGCTTGCGGCGCTCGTCGCGAGCATGCGCCGCAACCGCCGCGCCGCCGCGCCCGCGACCGCCGCGTCGGCCTCGAAGCTCGCCGTGATCGCGTTCGTGGTCGCGCTCACCTCGATCGCCTGGCTCGACCCGCACGCGACGGGGCGCGAGGCCAACCGCCTCTACGACGAGGGCAAGTTCGACGAGGCGATCGCCAAGTACAACCAGGCGCTCATCGATCAGCCCGACTCGGCGCGGCTCCACTTCAACCTCGGCGACGCGGCGTACAAGGGCGGCAAGCTCGAGGACGCGCTCAACGCCTTCACGCAAGTTCCGACCGAAGCCGACGGCGAGCGGCCGGCGAAGGTCGCGTACAACGTCGGCAACGCCAAGTATCGGATGGCCGCCGCCGCGGAGGCGTCGGACCCGCAGAACGCGATGAAGCTCTACGCCGAGGCGCTGGTCGCGTACCGGCGCGCGATCGGCGCGGCGCCGAACGATCCCGATCCGAAGTTCAACTACGAGCTCACGGTGAAGAAGCTGGAGGACCTGAAGAAGAAGCTCGAGGAGCAGCAGAAGCAGCAACAGCAGCAACAGCAAGCGAACGATCAGCAACAGCAGAAGCAGGACCAGCAGCAGCAGCAGCAGAACCAGCAGGATCAGAACCAGCAACAGGCCGAGCAGCAGAAGCAGAACCAGCCGAGCGGCGAGAACGGCGAGCAGCAGCAGGCCGAGAAGCAGCCGAGCGAGCAGCAACAGCAGGAGCAACAGGCCCAGCAGGAGCAGCAGAAGGACGAGACCAAGGAAGGCCACACGCCGGAGCAACGCGCCGCCGCCGGCGAGCAGCCGCCGGCGAGCCAGCAGCAAGCGGCGGCCGCGGAAGGCGAGAAGCACGAGGGCGAGATGTCGCGCCAAGAGGCGACGGCGCTTCTCGACGCGCAACGCGACGACGAGGTGCAGCCCGAGCAGATCATCAAGCGCCTCCAGGGACCCGCCGCGGTCGCGGAGCCGGCGCAGGATTGGTGATGCGGCGCCCTCGCGTCTCGGCGCTCGCGATCATGCTGGCGGCCGTGTGCGCCGCGACCGATGCCGCCGCGGCGATCACCGTCCGCGCGCACCTCGACAGCGCGCAGCTGCGCGTCGGCCGCGCCACGGACCTCACCGTCGAGGCGTCGGGCGCGCAGGACGTGCCGGTTCCGCAGGTGCCGGCGCCGCGCGGCGTGACCGTCCGCTACGTCGGACCGGCGACCCAGCTCTCGATCGTGAACGGCCGGACGAACGCGTCGATCACGCATCACTTCTCGGTCGTCGCGCAGAGCGCGGGCACGTACACGATCGGACCGATCACGCTCGATTACGGCGGCCAACGTTACGACGCCGGCACCGTCACGCTCCAGGTGCTCGCGGCGAACGCGCCGGCGCCGTCCGGCGGCACAGGCGCCGCCGCGCAGGAGCCGCTCGGCCTCGCGCTCAGCGCGCCCAAGACGGACGTCTACCTGCACGAGCGCCTGCCGGTGAGGATCGCGCTCTCGGTCGGCAACGTGCGCGTCACCGACGTCGAGTATCCGAAGCTCGACGGCGAGGGCTTCGCGCTCGACAAATTCGGCCAGCCGTCGCAGCACGAGGAGCGGACCGCGTCCGGTACCGTCCAGGTCGCCGAGTTCGCGACGACGCTGACGCCGCTCCGCAGCGGCCCGCTCACGGTCGGCCCGGCGCGGCTCTCCCTCAACACGATCGTCCGCCGCCGCGGCGGCGACATCTTCGGCCAGTTCTTCGGCGGCTCGCGCGAGCCGGTCGAGCTCACGTCGGATCCGTTGACCCTGAACGTCCTGCCGCTCCCGGAAGAGGGCAAACCCGCGGACTTCTCCGGCGCCGTCGGCAAGTTCCAGTTCGACGTCCGCGCCGCGCCGCTCGAGGTGCAAGCCGGCGACCCCGTCACGCTCACCATGACGATCCGCGGCACCGGCAACCTCGAGCACGTGACGACGCCGACGATCCCCGAGAGCGACGCGCTTCGCGTCTACCCGGCGCAGCCGTCGAACCCCGGCGCCACGCCCGCGCCGGGGAGCACGCTCGAGGACAAGACCTTCGAGCAGGTCGTCATCCCGCAGCATCCCGGCGCGGTCGCGCTGCCGGCGCTGCGGTTCAGCTACTTCGATCCCGAGAGCCGCGCCTACCGCACGATCACGCACCCGCCGATCCCGGTGAGCGTCCGGCCCGCGGCGCGGAGCGCGCAGGCGCCGGAGGTCGTCGGCGGCGCGCCGGCGGCGCCGCGTGCCGAGCCGCTCGGACGCGACATCGTGTTCATCAAGGACACGCCCGGGACGCTGCGGCCGATCGGCACGCGCTGGTACGCCGAGCCCGCGTTCTGGGCGTACCAGCTCGTGCCGCTCGCGGCGTGGCTCGCGGCCGTCGCCTGGGACCGCCGACGCCGCCGGCTGCGCGGCGACGTCGGCTACGCGCGCTACACCCGCGCCGGCCGCGAGGCGCGCGCCGCCCTCGCCGGCGCGCGCGCGGCGCTCAAGCGCGGCGACCGCGTCGCGTTCTACGACGCGGTCGCGGGCGCGGTGCGTGACTACCTGTCGGCGAAGCTCGACCTGCCGCCCGGCAGCGTCACCCCCGACGCGGTCGGCGAGCGCCTACGCGGGAACGCGCTCGCGCCGCGCGTCGCGACCGAGCTGCGCGATCTCTTCACGACCTGCGAGCGGGTGCGCTTCGCGCCGACCAGCGACGGCGACCGCGACATGCCGGAGACGCTGGCGCGCGCCGAGGACATCGTTCGCCGCCTCGAGCGCACGCGGAAGCTCGCGCCGCCGCTCGCCGCCGCGCTCGTCGTCGCGCTCGTCATCCCGGCGGCCGCGACGATCGGCCGCGCCACGACGGCCGCGCACGCGGACGCGCTCCCCGTCGCCGCATCGGCTGCCGCGGACGGCCAAGCCGCCCCCGCCGAACCGGCGCGCGAACCCGCGACCAAGCTGCCGGCTTCACACGGCGCGCCGGGCGCCGTCGATCCGCACGCGCTCTTCTTCCAGGCGAACGCGCTCTACGCGAGCGAGCACTACCCGGAAGCGGCGGCGACCTACGAGAAGATCCTCGCCGCCGGCCGCGAGAGCGGCCACCTCTACTTCAACCTGGGGAACGCGTACTTCCGATCCGGCGATCTCGGCCGCGCGATCCTCGAGTACGAGCGCGCGCGACGCCTGATCCCCGGCGACCCCGACCTGCACGCGAACCTCACCTTCGCCCGGACCGAGGCGGGAACGCCGGAGGAGGAGCCGATCTACGCCCGCCTGCTCTTCCCGCTCGCGAGCCGCCTCAACAGCGACACGCTGCTGATCGCCGCCAGCATCGCCTACACCATCGTCATGCTCGCGCTCATCCTCGCGCGCTTCCTGCCCGTCGCCGCGCGGCTCTTCAAGGCGATCGCGGTCGCCGGAACGATCGCGTGCGCCGCGCTGTCGAGCTCGGCCGGGTATCGCCTCGCCACCGTCGATCTGCCGGCCTACGCCGTCGTCGTCGCGCGTCAGGAGACGACGGTGCGCTTCGAGCCGTCCGCGACCGGGACGGCGCACTTCGCCGCCAAGCCCGGCAGCGTCCTGCGCGTGCTCGGCGAGCGCGACGACTGGGCGCAGGTCGCGCGCCACGACGGCCAGCGCGGCTGGATCGAGCGCGCCGCCCTGGCACGGATCTGACGGCTCGCCGGCCGCGGTCAGCCGCGCGCCTTGCGCGGCACGGAGTGCTCCCAGTCGGCGAGGATGGCGCGCAGGGCGGCGATGAAGGCGAGCGGCTGGTCGAGGATCAGGTGGTGGTGGGCCTGCGGGATCTCGACGATCGGCGCGTTCCGGTCGAGGACCTCGTACATGTACTCGGCGATCTCGGGCGGGACGAGATAGCTGAGCTCGCCGCGAAAGACGCCGATCCGGCAGCGGGCGTCGGCGAGGTAGTCGCTCAGCGGCTTCAGCGAGAAGCGGATGAAGACCCGCGGGTCGAACTTCCACGTCCAGCCGTTCGCCACCCGGCGGAGCGAGTTCCGCGCGACGTGGTCGATGATGAAGCGGTTGTCGCAGGGTTGCGGCGGCATCAGGTGGAAGTGCTCGAGCGCGGTCTCGAGCGTCGAATACGTCTTGGGATTGCGGAAGAGCCGGCCGCGCGCGCCCTCCTCGCTCTCGGGGTCGGGCGCGCGCACCGGCGAGTCGACGATGATCGCCCCCGCGAGGCGGTCGCCGTAGAGGGACGCGGCGACGACGCTCACCAGGCCGCCGAGGCTGTGGCCGACGAGGACCGGCGCGCCGATGATGCGCGCGTCGGCGGCGACCGCCATCACCTCGCGCGCCCAGATCTCCCGCGGGTACTCCTCGCGCCAGCCGCTCTCGCCGTGGCCGCTCATGTCGAGCGCGACGACGTGGTACTGCTTCGCGAGCTGCGGTGCGCTGAAGCTCCACCACTCCGCGTGCGCCGCGCCGCCGTGGACCAGCACGAGACCCGGCTTCGCCGGATCGCCCCAGCGGAGGTAGTGGATCGGACAGCCCTCGACCTCGACCGTGCGATCCTCGCGCGGCGCCGCCAGCGCGCTGGTGAACCACGCGGGCGCCTGGTGCACGGCCTCGGAGATCGACGGGTCAGCCACCATCGGTCGAGAATCCCGGTCGGCGCCGGTTGATGCAAGAGCGGATCGGTTGGTATGCGCTCGGCATGGCTCTCCTCGCACGCGACGTCATGCAATCGCACGTGCTCAGCGTCACGTCCGACACCTCGCTCGCCGACCTCGGCGACTTCCTGATCTCGCACCGGATCGGCGGCGTGCCGGTCGTCGACGACGGCATCCTCGTCGGGACGGTCTCGCGTTCGGACATCGTGCGCGCCGCGAGCCTCGATCGCACGCTCGCCGGCGTCGCCGTCGAGGGCGTCGAGCAGCCGGAGTTCGCTCCCAACGAGGTGCCCGAGCCCGTCGAGCTCCTGCGCGGCATCACGCGAAACGCCGAGACGAAGACGGTCGCCGACATCATGGTCGTCGACATGATCACGGTCTCGCCGACGACGCCGATCACCGAGATCGCGCACGTCCTCACTGCGCGCCACCTGCACCGGGTCCTCGTCACCGAAGGGAAGCAGGTCCGCGGCATCGTCACCGCCCTCGACCTGGTGCGCCTGATCGCGGACGGACGGGTCGTCGAGCGCTGACGCGCGGCGCGGCCTCGCCCGCGGCGCGGCCTCGCCGGCGGCGCGGTCCGCCGTTTACGCTGCGCGCCCGGAGGGTTTCGCGGACGCGGCCCGAGCGCCGCGCCCTCGTTCCTGTCTCCTCAGCTCCCGCGTACGAGCGGGGCGCAGAGCTCGAGGTCGTGGCCGTCGGGATCGCTGAAGTACAAGGACGACGCCGGGATCCACTCGTGCACCATCGGGCCTTCGATCGCGATCCCGCGATCCGCGAGCGTCGACGCGGCGCGGTCGATGTCCGGCGCCGCGACGCTGAACGCGAAGTGCTGCTTCGGCCACTCGCCGCCGGCGTCCTCTTGCAGCACGATCATCCCGTCCGGACCGGCGCGCATGAACACCCAGCGTCGCGCGTCGTCACGCAAGCCGACCTCGAAGCCGAGCACGTCGCGATAGAACGCCTCGGCCCTTCCCAGGTCGCGGACGCGGATCGCGACCTCGTAGACACCGCGGATCTTCAGCATGAGCCCTCCTCGTCGATCGGCGGCGCGGACGCGGCGCCGAGAATCAGACAGACGTCGCCCGTGCATGCCGTCGAGCTTCATGGTGGGTCTCCCTCCGCGAGACACCATAGCCGCATCCCGCCAGTAAGCTGGCCGTGGTGCCAGCACACTGGCAGAATGCCATCGCGATCGGCGCGGAAGAGGGATTGGCGGCGCGGCTCGCGCGCAACGTCCGCCAGCTGCGGGTGGCGCGCGGCTCGAGCCAGCAGCAGATGGCGAAGCTCTCGGGGCTGCCGCGCGCGACCTGGGCGAGCCTCGAGTCCGGCAGCGCCAATCCCACCGTCGCGGTCCTGCACCGGGTCTCGGTCGCGCTCCAGGCGCCGATCGAGGAGCTGATCTCGACGCCGCGCGCCGAGGTCAAGCACTACCCGCTCCGAACGCTGCCGACGCGGACGCGCGGCCACGTCACCGTCCGGACGCTCCTGCCGGACAACATCCCCGGCATGCTGATCGAGCGCATCGAGCTGCCGCCGCGGACGAGCCTCGTCGGCGTGCCGCACACGCCGGGCACGAGCGAGTACCTCGCCTGCGAGGCCGGCACGATCGATCTCGCAGCGGCCGGCGAGCGCTGGCGCGTGGCCGCGGGCGACGTCGTCGTCTTTCGCGGCGACCAGCGCCACTCGTACGCGAACGGCGGCTCCGATGTCGCCGTCGGCTACTCGTTCGTCATGCTGCAGCCGATCGCCTGAACGCCACGAAGCACCTCGCACGCGCGCGGGCACGGGCGTCGGCCGGCGCCTTCGATGCGCCGATCACCTCAGTGCGCGAGCCAGGGATCGTACGTCCCGAAGTTCCAGATGTGGCCCTCGAGATCGCGGCAGGTGAAGCCCCGGCCGCCGTAGTCCTCGTCCTTGACGTCGATCACGATCTCGGCGCCGGCGGCCTTGGCGCGTCCGTAGACGATGTCGGCGTCGTCGACGATGACGTACGCCGTCTGCGTCTCGCAACCGCCGATCTCGTCGGGCTGCTTGATGAGCCGGCCGTACTCCGAGTCGACCGCCGAGCCGAGCATGACCATGCCGTTGCCGAACCGGAGCTGCGCGTGCGCGATCGTGCCGTCCGCGTTCGGGACGACGAGCTGCTTCTCGAAGCCGAACGTGCGGCAGAGCCAATCGATCGCGGCCGGTGCATTGCGATACCGCAGGGCCGGTATGACGGTTGCCGTGGTGTGCTTCGCCAGCGAGGACATGACGGTCTCCCTTCTGCGCGCCGCCTTGGTCGATGAGGGCGCGGCACCGGCGCGGGCGGCCGACGAGCGTCGACCGCCGCCGCGCCGGTCGCCGTCAAGCTACTCCGTGGAAACCGCGCCGGGTATCACGCATCCCGAGGAGCGGATGGAGTGGCCCGTTTCCTCCGACACGTCGCGGGTCCGCACTACGGCTGACATGCGCACATGTTGCCGTTCACGGTGCACTGTTCGCCGGCGTTCGGGCAGAGACCGCCGTCGCCGCCGGTGACGGCGCAGACCGCCGCCGCCAACTGTTCGCAGCGGAGCGACGACGGGACGCACCGGCAGTCGTCCATGCCGACGATGTCGGGAAAGCCGGGAATCCCGACGAGCTCGAACCCCTGCGGGACGAAGAGACACTGGTCGCCGCCGCCGCACGTGTCGCTGCATTGCCCGCCGCCGAGATCGGCGCACGGACGCGGGGTCGGCTGCGGCGCCGGTCCCTTGATGGCCGGGGCGCAGAGGTACTTCGACGGCTTCACGGTGATCGTGCGCTCGCCGAACTGATCGCTGACGGTGAGCGTCGGCAAGCCGCCCGCCGGCGTCGGACAGCGGACGGCGTAGCAGAGGAAGTCGCGGGTCGTGTCACCGCTGATCGGCAGCGTCGTGCCGGGCGGCTGGACGTTCGTCTTGTCGACGTCGATGCAGAAGAGCTTCGCCGGAAATTTCACTTTGCAGCCGGGCGCGAGCGCGAACGGCGGCGCCTGCTCCGGATCGAGGTCCGCCTGGAGCGGGCTTCGCTTGAGCCCGTCTTTGAGACGGAAGCACTGGAGGTGATCGAACACCGGGGTCTGAGCGGACGCACTGGTCGCGAGCAGCAGAATCGGCAACGCATATCGCAATGGCCTCATGGCTTGTCCTCCTTTGCAACGTTGGACCTTCGCTGAACCACGGCACCGGGCGAAATGCGCGCCGGCGCGGCGGACCCCGGCAACGCCAACGGCGCGCAACCGATGACGTGCCGCGAAGGCGACTCGAGAACCGCGGCGGGTCGGCGGTGGCGGCCGACGTCGGCGTGCACGCCGGCTGCACGCTTCGTCGACGCGTTGGCGCCGCTCTCGATTCCGACGGCGGCGCTGTCGACCGCAGGGTCATCGGCCCTCCCGCACGCGCGCAGGAAGACGAGCGAGGTCAGGTCGATCGGCGATCCGCAGGTATCCTGCCGAGTGCACCGCCCGGGGCGGGTGCCATCCCGGGCACGTTTCGACGGTCCGCGTCTACGACGAGTGGTGAGCCGGATTCAACGAATCGACGACGAGCAGCGGCGGGTCGCGATCGCAGCCGCGGGGACGGTGATGCACGGTCGCCGGCGCGGGGAGCAAAGCGGCGGCACGCGTGGTATGCGCGGCGGCATGGCCACGGCGCGGTTTTTCGAGGCGCCCGACGCGCCGCGCTTGCGTACGCGCGTCGTCCGCGAGCCGCCGGGAGAGTCGGCGTGGGAGATGTGGGTGCGCACGCCGCCGTCCGCGCTCGCCGGGTACGTGGCGTCGCTCTGGGCCGGCGACGCCGACGCCCCCTACGCCTGCCATCGCGTGCTGCCGAACGGCGAGCTCATGCTGATGTTCAACCTCGGCCCGCCGCAACGCGTGGTCGAGGGCGGCGGCAGCGCCCGCGGCGCGGTCCACCGCACGGCGTGGATCTGCGGCCTCCAGGAGCGCCCGCTCGCCATCGAATCGACGATCCACCATCCGCGCGCCGTCGCCGTGCAGCTGCGGCCGCTCGGCGCGTGGTCCGTCCTCGCCGGGTTGCCGCTCCGCGATCTGGCGAACGAGATGCTCGATCTCGAATCGGTCCTCGGCCGTCTCGGCGGCGTCGAGTCGCTCCGCCAGCGGCTCATCGAGGCGCCGGATCTCGGCATCGCGCTCGATCTGGTCGAGGAGTGGCTGGTCGCGCGCATCGCCGCGGGCCCGTCGGCCCACGCGACGACGCGCGCCGCGTTGGCGCGCCTCGCCCGCGACGGCGGCGAGATGCGGGTCGCCGCGATCGCGCGCGAGCTCGGCGTCTCGTCCCGCTACCTGAACGAGCTCTTTCATCGCGAAGTCGGCGTCCCGGCGAAGAGCCTGGCGCGCATCGTTCGCCTCGGGCGCGCGCTCGCGGAGCTCGGCGCGGGACGCGTCGACGATCTCGTCGGCGTCGCGCTCGATTGCGGCTACTTCGATCAATCGCATTTGCATCGCGACTTCCGCGATCTCACCGGTCTCACGCCGACCGAGTACGTCGCCTCGATGGCCGGGACGCTCCACCGGCACGACGGAATTCCCCGCTAGGATGGCGACCCGAGACTCGCCCTCGCGCGCGAACCGTTGCGGCTGCATACGGCGTTGCGCGCCGCCGGAGACCGTCGTGAGATCGGTGCCTTGCAGTCGCGTCGCCGTCAGGCGACGCGGCGGTTCCATCCTCGTTCGAGCGAGTTCCGATTCGTCCAATACGCGTTCGCCGGACCGTCGTAGTCTTCGCGTGCACGACGAAACGGAGTCGGAGTAGGAATCATGGTCACCCATAACCCCCTCCACAGATCCGGACGTGCGGCATTACCGCATCCGGCTCCCACCTTGGGTAACGACGCCGAAGCGCACGAGGGGATAGGGATGGTAGAGGCGCGCGGGCGGAAGCCATCGGATGACGTGACGTCGCATCCGATGCCACGGCATGGGGTGCCGGCCACCGCGGCGGCGCAGGGCCCGCCACCACCGTCTCCCCACGGCCATACGAAAGGCCCGGAGCGCGGGGTAATTCATCGGCACGCCGTAGTACTGGAAGTGGCCTGCCACGACCGCGCGCACGTACCGGCCTTGCTCCGGGATGGGACGATGCAAGCGCTGCCGCAGCTCGGCGTTCACCGTCCGCAGCTTGGCTCGCCACCGCATGCGCATCGTCGGCCGCAGCACCGTGAAGCGACCGTTCCGCTTCTTCGCGCAGCTATGCGTGAAGCCGAGGAAGTTGAAGGTCTCGGGCTTCCCGTCACCCCGCGCTCGTCGATTGCGTTCGGCACACTGTCCGAACTCGATGAGGCGCGTCTTGGCGGAATGCAGCTCCAAGGCGAACCGCGCCAACCGCTCACGCAATTCGCCGAGGAACCGCTCGGCGTCCTGGCGATGCTCGAATCCGACGACAAAGTCATCCGCGAAGCGCACGACGACGACGTCGCCGCGCGCCTGCTTCGTCCTCCACCGCTGGACCCAGAGGTCGAACACGTAATGCAGGTAGAGGTTGGCCAGGAGCGGACTGATGCTGCCGCCTTGGACTGTGCCGGTCTCGGGGTGTGTTCGCGTCCCGTCCTCCAGCACGCCGGCCCGCAGCCATTTCTGGATGAGGTGCACGACGCGCCGGTCCGCCACCCGATGCTCGAGAAACGTCACCAACCACCCGTGGTCCAGGGTGTCGAAGAAGTCCCGGAGGTCGGCATCGAGCACCCAGTTCACCTTCTTCGTCAGGAGCCCGACCGAGAGCGCATCCAGAGCCTGATGCGGGCTACGCCCCGGCCGGAAGCCGTACGAGAAGCCGAGGAAGTCGGCGTCGTAGATGGCGGTGAGCACCGCGACGACGGCGCGCTGGACGAGTTTGTCCTCCAACGCGGGAACGCCGAGCGGCCGCAGCCGCCCGTCCGTCTTCGGGATGTACGCCCGCCGTACCGGCTTCGCGCGATACGCGCCTCGTTGCAGCCGTCCGGAGAGGTCCAGGAGATTCGCTTCGAGATTCTCTCCGTAGTGCCGCCACGTCTCCCCATCGATGCCCGCCGCCGCGTGGTGCTTGAGGGCGAAGTAGGCGGCGCGCAACCGCTCGATGGCGTACACGTGGTGGAGGAGCGCGGTGAACCGCTGCTTCCTATCCTTGTTCGCTGCCTGACGTACCCGCTCAAGCGCGCTGGACGCACCGTCCCGGCCCTGAGTCCGGAGCGCGTTGCGCCCGAGCGAGTTCCCCTTGGTCCGCCCCCTTCCCTCCGCTGCCTCCGCGGCCGGTTCCTCGGCGTTGTTCGGCAGCTTCCCCGGTACTACGCAGCGGTCCGACTTCCCGCGTCCGTCCATCATCGGCGTTCGTCCTGGGACTGCCCGATGCGGTCTCCGGCCGACGGCTCCGGAGACAGACGCGGGATCTCCCGGTTCCCGTACGCGGTGCGTTCGGGCATGCGCAGGGTCTCTGACCGCGCGGGGTCCGGATGCGCCTCGCGATGGCGGCGCACCCGGTGTGGCCTTCCGCTTCTCCTTAGAGCGTCGGCACCCCGAAGTCCCCGGGGCTCGCACCCCGAGTGTCTAATTTCGCGGCTCAATACCTGGCCTGCCCGTTCCCCTGTCAACGCTTCACCGGCGTCCTTACGAACGTCGGCGCATGACTCGGAGCCGGTGCGGGTCGCTAATCCTTCACCGTACGAAACTTTCATTCGCAACACCGCGCCGGTGTGACCGGCGCACAAGGAGACGGTCATGACGGTCAAAGCACGAGCGATTCCCGAGGGCTTCCACGGCGCGACGCCGTACCTCTGCGTCAAAGGCGCGGCGAAGGCGATCGAGTTCTACGAACGCGCCTTCGGCGCGACGGAGGTGATGCGCCTCGAGAATCCGAAAGACGGCCGTGTGGGCCATGCCGAGATCAAGATCGGCGAGGCGGTGATCATGCTCGCCGACGAGTACCCCGAGATGAACATCCTGAGCCCGCAGACGCTCGGCGGATCCGCGGTCACGATTCACCTCTACGTCGAGGACGTCGACGCGCTCTTCCAGCGCGCCGCCGGCGCGGGCGCGACGGTGACGCGTCCCGTCGCCGATCAGTTCTACGGTGACCGCGCCGGCCGATTGACCGATCCCTTCGGGCACGTCTGGGCGTTCGCGACGCACAAAGAGGACGTGTCCGCGGACGAGATGCGGAAGCGCTACGCCGCCGCGTACGGCGACTGACGAGACGGCCGTGGGCAGCCGGCGACCGAAGGAGACATCATGGTAACGGAAGACGCGGGCACGCGTCCCGCGACGCCGCCGCAGGCGGCGCTGTATCAGATCGCGACCGGTCACTACTTCTCGCGCGCGCTCTACCTGATCACGAAGCTCGGCATCGCCGATCTGCTCGCCGACGGTCCCCGGTCCGTCGGCGAGCTCGCGGAGGCGACCGCGACGCACGCGCCGTCGCTCGCCCGGGTGCTGCGGCTCCTCGCCAGCATCGGGATCGTCGAGGACCGCGAGGACCGCCGATTCGCGCTGACGTCGGCCGGCGAGTGCCTGCGCGCGGGTGTGCCCGGGAGCGCGCGCGCGATGGTGCTGCTGTTCGCCGGGAACGGCGTGCACGACGCATGGGGCGAGCTCGAGTCGGTCGTGCGCACCGGCGACCCGGTCTTTCGCAAGCGCGGCTTCTCCGATCCATTCGCCCAGATGGCCCAGGACCCCGAAGCCGCCGCGAACTTCGACGCCGCGATGGCGGCGTTCACCGAATTCGCGGCGGTCGCCGTCGCCGCGGTCTACGACTTCTCGGCGCTGCGCACGGTCGTCGACGTCGGCGGCGGCAACGGCGCGCTGCTGATCGGCATCCTCCGGGCGCATCCTCACCTGCGGGGCATCGTGTTCGATCAGCCGCACGTGGTGAAGCGCGCCGAGCAGCACCTCTTCGAGAAGGGAATCGCGGATCGCTGCACCGCGGTCGGCGGGAGCTTCTTCGACGCGGTGCCGACCGGCGGCGACGCATACCTCCTCAAGCACGTCATTCACGACTGGAACGACGAGGCCGCGCGCGCGATCCTCGCGAGCTGCCACGCCGCGATGGCGAAGAACGGCAAGCTGTTGATCGTCGAGAACGTCTACCCGTCGCGCGTCGACCAGTCCGCCGCGAGCCGCGGCGCCGCCGCGAACGACGTCAACATGCTCGTCAACACCGGCGGCCGCCAACGCTCGGAGGCCGAGTTCCGCGCCCTCTACGACGCCGCCGGATTCACGCTGACGAGGATCATCCCGAGCCCCGTCGTCAGCGTGATCGAAGGCGTGCGCCGGTGATCGCGGACCGGTCGGGTCGGCGACCGTCTCACCGCATGGACGACCGCGACGTCACAGTTCGCGAGCTCGCCGATCGAATCGCGATCGACGACCTGCTGATCCGGTACTCGACCGCGACCGACACCCGGGACTGGTCGCTGCTCGACACCTGCTTCACGCGCGACGCGCACCTCGACTACACCGCGAGCGGCGGCATCGAAGGATCGTACCCGGAGGTGCGCGGCTGGCTCGAGCGGGCGCTCGCGCCGTTCGCGGTGACCGTGCACTACGTCACCAACTCCGCCGTCGAGCTCGACGGCGACCGCGCCACTGCCCGGACCGCGCTCTACAACCCGATGGGTTTCAAGAACCCCGACGGCAGCCTGCACGTGTTCACCATCGGCGCCTACTACGTCGACGAGCTCGTCCGGACCGCCGACGGTTGGCGGATCGCGAAACGCGTCGAGGAGGCGGCGTTCCTCGACGGGACGCTTCCCGCCGCGCTCGAGATCCCGAAGAAGTAGCCGGCTCGGCACCCGCAGGTCCGTCAAGACCCGGTAACGACGACGATTGTCGTTGACTCCTTCGCAGGTGACGCAGTAGTCACCCCCGATCGCACCGAACGCGCGGCTTGCCCGCCGGTTTCATCGAGGAGCCAAACCATGCACCCCCTGCGCGCTGCTTCGATCTCCATCGTCGCCGCTCTTCTCCTGCCGTTCGCGATCACGGAGGCGTCGGCCGACCCCGTGAAATGCACGCGCACGATCGCGAAGGAGTACGGCAAGTACGTCACGGCAGCGTCGAAGATCCTCGACAAGTGCAAGAAGGGCGTGATCGCCAAGGCCAAGCCGCCGGCGCTGGCGCAGTGTCCGGACGGCGCCGGCGCGGCGAAGATCGACGACGCGGCGTCGAAGCTGAGAGCGAAGATCGCCGCCGCCTGCGGGGGCGCCGACAAGAGCTGCAACGGTGCCGGTGACGACGCGCTCGCGGCGATCGACTGGAACGTCGGCCAGTGCATGGGCTTCGAAGGCGATTGCGACGGGATCCCGATCGCGAATTGCGCCGACATCGCCGATTGCCTCGTCTGCATCGGCGACCTCGCCGTCGAGCAGGGCGTCGATCAGCTGCTCTACGACCGCTTCAACGCCGCCGCGTTCGCGCCCAACAACAAGTCCGGCTCGGGGAAGACCACCAACAAGTGCCAGGTGGCGATCGCGAAGGTCGCCGTCAAATTCCTGCAAGCGAAGGTCAAGATCCTCGGCACCTGCTGGGACGCGAAGCTCAATGGCAAGAAGGGCTTCGACGACGGCGTGCGCTGCCCCGACACCGATCCGAAGGCCGGGTCGGGAAAGCCGCCGGCGTCGCCGGGTGACAACAAGACCGTCGAGGCGATCAAGAAGGCGGAGCAAAAGAAGATCGCGACGATCTGCAAGGCGTGCGGCGGCGGCGGCGACAAGGACAAGAACGGCCGGTGCGACACGCCGCCGGGGCTGGCGCTCGCGGATTTCGTGCAGACGCCGTTCTCGTGTCCGCCGGTGACGGTTCCGCCGACCGCGGTGCATCCGAGCGGCCTCGACTGCGGGGCGATCGCGGTGACCGACCTGCAATCGTACGTCGACTGCGTCGATTGCGTGCTGGAGTTCAAAGCCGATTGCGTGACCGACGCCGGCGTCGGCGACGGCGCGCCCGCCCTCGGCATCGACTACCCCGCGCAATGCGACGTGCCGGTCCCGACGCCGACGGCGACGATCACGCCGACCCGCACGGCGACGGCGAGCCCCACGCCGACGGCGACCGCCACGCCGACCCCGACCCCGACGCCGACCTCGACGGCCACGCAAACGGCGACCGCCACGCCGACGGGAACCGCGACGGCGACCGCCACGGCGACGCTCACGGCAACCGCGACGGCCGCGACCGTGACACCGACGCCCACCGCAACGGCCACCGCGACGGCCGCGACCGTCACGCCGACGCAGACGCCGACGCTCACACCGACGCCGACGCCGACGCCGACCGGCGCGGTGCCGACCGGCTGCCCGGTCTCGTACAGCTTCACCGCGACCGGCTCGAACGCCGACGTCGACTACGGCGACCTCGGCTTCGAGCACGATCAGCACCTGCCGTCGATGATGCGGCTGACGCTCGCGGTGAGCGGCTGCGCCGGCGGCGCACCGGCGTGCGGGCAGTGCACGCTCTCCGGCCCGATCGACAACCCAGGCGGGAGCGCGTTTCAGAATCGCCGCTGTCGCGGCGTCGGCGGGGTCGGCAGCTGGGTGCCGTGCACCAGCGATGCGGACTGCCCAGGAACGGGGAACGCGTGTGTCTACTTCCTCGGCGCGCCCCAGCCGGTCTCGATCGGCGGTGTTGCGTTGTGCCTGACGAACGAGATCAGCGGGCCGGTGACCGGAACGATCGACGTCGACACCGGCAGCCTCGCGCTCACGACACCGCTCCGGATCGTCGACTACTTCGGAGCGGCGACGGACAATCCGTGTCCCCGCTGCTCGGGGGGCACGTGCACGGACGGCGCGCGCGCCGGCCAGGCGTGCGTCGTCAACGGGTCGAGCGTCGAGTACGCCGACGACCTCAGCCTCGACTGTCCCCCGTCGATCGTCCTCGGCACGATGGCCGTGACCGTCCCGCTGACGACCGGCGTGCAGACCGCGACGCTGAGCGCCGCGAGCCCGAGCTGCACGCAGACGGGGTTCACCTCGCTCCGCTGCTTCTGCGACACCTGCGACGACGCCGCCGCGACGCCGTGCATGTCCGACGCCGACTGCGGTGCGGGCGGTATCTGCGGCGGGTTGCGGTGCCTCGGCGGCGCCAACGCCGGCACGCCGTGCACGTCGGGCGCGCAGTGCGCCTCGAACAGCTGTGGCCGCGTGGGTCAGCCCACACGGCCGAACGATTGCGTCACCAGCTGCACCGCGAACACACCGCCCGACCTCGACTCGACCGACGAGGGCGCCTGCGTCGGCGGCCCGAACGACCAGCACTGCGTCATCGAGACCTTCCGGTCGTGTTCCAGCCCGGCGGAGTGCACGGCGACGGGCGACACGTGTGGCCCGTCGACGCCGCACGAGTGCTTCACGACCAACGGCGGGATCGGCGACGACGTGAGCGCCGGCGGCGTCGTGAGCCCGACCGCGCCGACGCTCGCCGGACTGTTCTGCCAGCCGCCGGTGAGCACCGGCGCCATCAACGCGGGAGCCGGATTGCCGGGCCTCGCCCGGCTGACGATTCCAGGGACGGCGAGCTTCGGATTTTGACGGCGGCGCGCGCGCCGCGCAGCACGTCGGCGCTACACGTTCAGCTGCTTCGGCGGGCGCACGACGATGTCGGCGATGTTCACGTACGGCGGCTGGGTGACCGCGTAGAGGACGGCGTCGGCGACGTCGGCGGGGCTGCCGAGCACGCGGCGCATCACGGGCATCAGGCGCTCGAGGACCTCGTCGGGGAACCGCTCGCCGGCCTTGACGTCGACCTTCACGCCCGACGCCTGGAGCAGCCCCGAGACCAGCGTCGGATCGAAGTTGCGCGCGAAGCTCGTCGCGATCGCGCCCGGCATGACGTTGACGACGCGGATCTGATCCTCCTCGAGCTCGCGCCGGAGCGTGCTCGAGATGCAGTTCACCGCGTGCTTGGTGGCGCCGTAGACGCCGGAGTCGCTGCGCTGCGCGGCGATCGACGAGATGTTCACGATGTGCCCCTCGGCGCCGCATTGCCGCATCGCCCGGATCGCCGCCTGGCAGCCCGCCAGCAGCCCGAGGACGTTGGTCTCGAGCATGGCGCGCCAGTGCTCGGGATCGGCGTCGGCGATCGGCGCCGGATACGACAGCCCGGCGTTGTTCACCATCACGTCGACGCGCCCGGTCTCGCGGAGCGCGCGCTCGACGAGATCCTGCACCTGCCGAACGTCGCGGACGTCGAGAACGACGACGGTCGCGCCGCCCGCCCGCCTCCTCGATGCGCGCGCGCGACGCGTCCATCGCCTCGCGGGTGCGGCCCGCGAGGAAGACGTGCGCGCCGGCGCCGCCGAGCTTTTCGGCGATCGCCCGGCCGATGCCGCTCGAGGCACCGGTGACGACCGCGGTCTTGCCGCCGAGAGATCCGTTGGTCGAGGTCATGCGTCCCTCCTATGGACGCCGTTTATTGACGTTTCAGACGATCTTTGTCAAGAATGCCGCCGACACCGATGGGCCGACCGCCGACCGCCACCCGCGAGCGCATCCTGAACGCGGCGCTCACCCGCTTCTCGGGCTACGGCTTCCGGCGCACCTCGATGGAGGACATCGCCGGCGAGGCCGGCGTCTCGCGGGCGGCGCTCTACCTGCAGTTCCGCAACAAGGAGGAGATCTTTCGCAGCCTGTCGGCGCAGCTCCACGAGGACGCGCTGGCGCAGGCGGCGGCGGCGCTGCGCGCCGACGCGCCGCTCGTCGACCGGCTCGTCGCGGCGGTCGAAGCCAAGAGCCTGCGCTTCATCGAGATCGCCTACGGGTCGCCGCACGGCAGCGAGCTGCTCGACGAGAGCAACCGGCTCTGCGGCGCGCTGCCGGCGGAGATGGAGCGCCGCTTCGTCGAGCGGCTGACGGGCGTCTTCCGCGCCGCGGCGCGGACCGGCGCGATCGACCTCGCCGAGTCCGGCCTGACCGCGCGCGACGCCGCCGAGCTCTTCATCCGCAGCGTCGCGGGCCTGAAAGGCCCGGGCGTGACGGCCGAGGTCTACCGCAAGCGGCTCGCCGCCCTCGCCCGAGTGTTCGTCACCGGGCTGGGCGGCGCGCACGCCGCCGCGCCCCCCGAAGGTTCCGCGGGAACGACTCGCGCCGCACCGCACCGTGCTCGCCGCGGTGGTGAACACCGTCGCCGGGGAGATGCTGGTCGCGTCCTGCGCTAAGGAACCGCCGCGCGCGCGCCGGAGACCGTCGTCACCCGGTCCGATCAGCCGTTGTTCGCGTCAGCGCACGTGCCGATCGTGTGGTTGCGGCTCGTACCGTATGCCGCGTCGAGTGGTGGGAAGTCGTCGATCGCCGCAGGTACGCGTCCATCGCGTCACCTCCTCGGTGGATCGTGCGAAGTCGTTGGAGAGGAAGACGACGGCCGGCGCGGGGCCAGCCCGTGCTGGCGCAGACGCCACACCAGGAGGTCGAGGCGGTCCTGGCCGAAGAACGGCTCGCCGCGAAAGACCATCGTCGGCACGCCCCAGTGACCGGCGGCCTCGAGCGCGCGCTGGTTCTCCTCGACGATGGCGTCGTAGCGCGCCGGATCGGCGGCGATCTCGGCGTCGAGATCGGCGAGGTCGAGCCCGGCGCGCTGGCTGGCGTCGGCGAGGTGATTGCCCTCGTGCCAGCCCTCGACCTTGCCGTTCCAGATGATGCGCGAGACCTCGTCGATGAAGGCGAGGCCGCGCCCGCGCAGCCCGGCGGCGGCGCCCAGACGGACCAGCCGGTGGATGTATGGCTGCTCGGCGGCGACCGCGCGCGTCGCGTAGTCCTGGACGACGGGGTCGGGACGCGGCCACCCGTAGTCGATGCCGTGGTACTCGGCGATCCGCATCGTGTCGCGGAGCAGGTAGGGCGGCCAGAGGGGATTCACCCGCTCGAAGAAACCGGGCACGCGGACGGCGAGCGGAAGGACCGGCCGCACGACCACCTCGAGGTCGTGCTCGCGCGCGAGGCGCACGATCCGGCCGGTCGCGAGGTACGAGTACGGGCTGCGAAAGGACCAGAAGAGATCGATCGAGAGCGCCATGGGGGCGATGTGCCTCGGAACGCCCGGGGCGCGCAAGACGTCGGACGGCGTCGGCTCGCCCGAGCGTCAGCCGCCGGGCGCGTCGGCGAGGACGGCCGTCAGCGCCGCGGCATCCTCGCTCCGTCCTTGCTGCGTCAGCTTGGTCGCGATCTGGGTGACGCGCGCGCGGTCGATCTCGCGGCGCCGCAGCGCCTCGCGGGTCGCGGCGCGCGCGCGCTCGTCGAGGCCGATCATCGCCAGCGCCATGATCCGGTTGTTGTGGGCGTCGCCGACGCGATAGCGATCGTGGATGCTGGCCGCGAACGCCGACTCGGCGACGCCGACGCGCTCGAGGGCGGCGTCGCGCTCGCCGCGGCGGTCGAGCGCGACCGCGCTCCGCGCCGCCGCGGTGCCGATCGCGAACTGCGCGGCGCCCGGCCGTCGCGGGCTCGTGCATTCGCCGGCGCGCCGCGCGTAGGCGAGCGAGCGGTCGAAGTCGCCGCGCGCCTCGTACCACGCGCTGAGCTTCAGCCACTCGCTGTCGAACCAGGTGTCGCCGCCGAGGCAGAGCGCGGGAAAGCCGTGGTGCGCCGGCTCGCAGTACGTGTGGTTCACGAACAGCGCCGCGACGAGGATGGCGCCGGCGCTCCACCCCGTCGCCCGGCGGTCGCGCGCGCGCACCGCGCCGTAGAGCCGCTCGACGGCGACTGCCGCCAACACCATCAGGAACGGCACCGCCGGCAGCCGGTACCGCGAGCGCACGTAGAAGACGAGCAGCGGCGCGAGGGTCGCGAGCGTGACGACGTAGAGCGCGGTCAGCTGTCGGCGGCGCCAGAACGGTCGAAAGGCACCGACCAGCGCCAGCGGCGCGACGATGCCGAAGGTGAGCGCACCGTAGAGCACCGGAACGAAGTACGCGCGCATGAACGCGTAGTGGTAGTTGTCGGGGATCTCGTAGGCGTTCCACATCGCGACGAGCTTGAGGCCGAGGAGCGCCAGGTACGCGCCCGGATGGCCGAGGATGAAGGCGCGCGCTTGGCCGCTCCAGTAGCGTGAAACCTGCGCCTCGTTCATCGGATGGCCGACCTCGCGCTCGGCGAGCGTGCGGGAATCCTCCTCCTCGTAGCGCGGCACGTCGCGGAGCCCGGGCGGGCTCGACGGCAGCGCCGTCGCGCGCTCGTTGTTCCCCGAGTAGAAGTTGAGGCCGGCGCCGCCGCTCGTCAGGACGAGCCCGCCGAAGTGCCAGGTGTTCCACGCCGCAACCGGCGCGATCGCGACGATGCCGGCGACGAGAAACGCCCCGGCAGAGAGCGATCGCCGCCGCCGGTCCGCCGCGCGCGGCATCACGAACGCCATCACGCCGAGGGCGAGAAACCCGAGCAGCCACTGCGCCACGCCGACGACGGTGACGCCGAAGAGAAAGCCCGCGGCGGCGACGCCACGCACCCGTGCGACCGGTGCGTAGCGCAGAAAGAGCGCGAACGCGGCGAGCACCGAGACGACCAGGAGCGACGTCTTGCTGAGCGTCACCTCTTCGAGGATCAGCGGCCCGTAGAGGCAGAGCGCGAGCCCCGCGAGCCACCCGACGCGGCGGCTGAAGAGCCGCGTTCCGATCGCGTACAGCAGAACCGGCGACGCGCTGCCGAGGACGATCTGCCCGACGCGCGGCGGCCACGTGCTCGGTCCGAGGACCTTCTGGAACGCCGCGAGGTACCAGGCGTAGAGCGGCGATTGATAGTAGCCGCCGGTTCCGAGCCAGCTCCTCGTCGCCATCTCGGTCGCCCAGGTGAGGTACGAATCGCTGTCGATGTTCGTGACCTCGGCGTAGGGCGTGCCGGTGATCTGGAGCAGGACGACGAGACGCGCGACGAGCGCGAGAGCGAAGAGCACGACCGCCGGCGTCCAGTGCGCGCGCCAGAGCTCACGCCAGGGCGTGACGGCCTCGGATTCGACGTCGCAGAAGACGTCGCGCCACCGTTCGGCGTCGTTGCGGCCGCCGTCGCCACGCTGCGGATCGCGGACGTCGGCGCGGCGGGCAGGCTGCTGACGCGCGGCTTTCCGACGGCTCTGTCGCCCCATGGTCGCCGCGATACTGAGCGCGGCCGAATCGTGTCAAGCAACGGTCGCACGCCTCGCGTCGCGACACGCGGCACGGGCGCGGTGGACGGCAGTGGGGCAAATAGGGACGGCTGCCCGATGCCCGACCCCGATTGACGTCGAGCTCGGCGACGACGTCGCTTCGCACCTCCACTACCGACACCAGGAGGTTCCATGCGTCACGCGATCCGCTTCGTTCTCCCCGCGCTCCTCACACTCGTCGTCGCCGCCATGCTCCCCGCTCGTGCGCGCGCCGGCTTCGGGGCGGCGACGACGTTCGACCTGACCGGAACGTGGGAAGGCAGCTACACGTGCACGCGCACCGGCACCGACGATCCGGCCGTCGTCGCCTGCCCCGCGACCTGCGAAGCGCCGCCCACCTGAACGACGTGCACGGCGGCGGCTGATTCGTCGCCGCCGTCGTTCGCCTCCCCGGGCGCATCGAGCGTGGCCGCCGTGCGCGTGACATCGGTGCTGCGCAGCGTTCTCCGGTATCGTGAGCACGCTCTAACCAGGAGCGCGCGCTCCTGCGACCTGTGCGTACGCGAGCGCGATGCCGATCAGGTCGAAGCCGGCGTGCGCGATCATCGCATCGGCGACGAGACGCCGCCGCAGGAACACCAACGACAGCAAGAGACCGAAAATGCCGATCGACACCGCGGCGCCGGTACCTTGATACGTGTGGCTCGCGCCGAAGCCGGCGCTTTCGGTCAGCACCGCGAGCACGAGGCCGGCCGTTCCGAACCAGCGCTCGAAGCGGGTGAGGACGAACGCGCGCTCGAGCTCCTCGGTGAAGCCACCGCCGACGACGGCCGCGAAGACCCAGAACGGCGCCTCGCGTGGATCGCGGAACAGCGAGGCGAGCTTCGACGACGTCGGCGCCGTGAGCGGCGGGACGCCGACGCCCGCGACCTCGACTTCAAACACGAGGAAGAGCGCGATCGCGAGCACGAGGCCGCGGCGCAGCGCGAGCCGCAGCGCCATGCGACTGAAACCGAGATCGGCGAGTCGTTCGCCGCCGAGATGCAAGAGACCGACGACGACGGCAACGACGACCCCGGTCTTCACCGCGGCGCCGAGCGCCAAGCCTCGCACGCTCTGCGGCGTCGCCGCCTCGCCCAAACCGCAGACGTACACCTGAATCGTCCAGTGAAGGACGATCGCCGCCGCGGTGAGATACGGCAGCAACGGCGTGCGGCCTGTCGGCGCCGGGACCGACGGTGCGGCGCCTGGTCCCATGCGCCGATCAGCGGTCGAGCAGCTCCAGCTTCTCGGCCTGCGCGAACTCCTGCCGCAGCGCGTCGTAGTCCTGGCGCGTGAACGGCTTGAACGCGGCGTCGCCGCGACGGCGCCAGTAGATCGGCGCGTCGGGCGAGCTGCTTCCGCGTAGAAGTGCATCCTTCTTCAGGTTGCGCACCAGGATCTTCTGCGTCCGCGTGAACTCGAAGTCGTCGACGAGGCGGACGAAGTCGGGGAACCACTTGCGGTCCATGCTGCCGCCGGTGACCTGCTTCTCGCAGAACTCGAAGAATCCCTTGGGATCGAAGTCGGCGCCGTCGCGCAGCTTGAGCGCCGCCATCACCAGCTCGTCGGAGACCGAGCACGGCACGCCGTAGGCGGCGGCGAGGGCGACGTCGGGATGCTCGGAGAGCAGCCGGCGCGACCTGCGCCGGCGGAGAAGTTCTCGCCGTCCTTGCGGATCCAGTCGTCGGTGCGGCCGTCGAAGTAGAGGAAGCGGCGGCCGTCCTTGCGACCAGCATGTGGCCGAGGTCGCCGGAGTGGTAGACGCCGTCGCGGAACTTCGAGGTGTTGGCGTCGGGGTTGTCGAAGTAGCCCTGGAAGAGCCCGGTGTCCTGCGCGACGCGGCAGATCTCGCCGACGGCACTGCTCGTAGTTGAGCGATCTTGCCGTCGGCGCCGAGCGCCGCCGGCGGGCACTCCTCGCCGCGCTCGTTCGAGGATCTTCACCGCCGGGATCCAGGACCTCGCCGACGCTGCCGCGCGGATCGCCCTTGCGGCGGAAGGTGCTGATCGCCGCCTCGGTCGAGCCGTAGAGCTCGAACATGTCCTCGAGGCCCATCCAGCGCGATGAACCGGTCGATGTCGGGCGGCGCGGCGCCGTTGCCGACGGCGTAGCGCAGCGTGTTGCTTCGGGTTGTTCGCGACCTCGGCGAGGATGCGTGCCTCGTCGCCGCCGTACTCCTTCTCGATCGCGGCCAGCACGTAGTGCACCGGCTCGCCGACGTAGTTCCAGAACGTCACGCCGTAGCGCAACACGTCGGGCACGAACTTGCTGGCGCTGAAGCGCTCGCGCATGCGCGATGCCGCCGCCGACCCAGAAGCGCCGGCATGAAGCCGACGAACATCGAGTTCGAGTGGAAGAGCGGCATGCAGGCGTAGCCGACGTCGTCCTGGCCGAGGCCGAGCTGCGTCGACACCCCGAAGCCGGTGGCGCACAGCTTGGTGTGGTTGTTGTTGATGCCCTTCGGCAGGCCGGTCGTGCCCGAGGTGTAGATGACCATCAGGTTCGCCATCGGATCGACGTCGACGCGCCGGCAGCGTCGAGCGGCTGGCCGGCGGCGGCCGACCTCGCTCGCGACCGCGGCCGTGCAGGCTCCGGTAGCCTTCGCAGTCGCGCCCGTCCCGGTGAGCAGCACCAGGATGTTCTCGCGCGCGACGTGCTTCAGCTGCCCGCGCACGCGCTCGACCTCCGGGCAGGAAGCGCTCGTCGACGACCAGGACGCGCGCCGCGACTGGTTGACGACGCCGGCCAGGATCTCGCCGCGCAGACCGGTGTTGACGCCGAAGAGCGTCAGGCCGGCGTAGCCGCAGCCGCCGAGCAGCGCGACCAGCTCGAAGTGGTTCTCGAGCAGCATCGCGACGTGGCCGGGCCGCTGCGTCGTCGATCGGCGCCGAGGCGGCGCAGGAGGAAGTGCGCCGTCCGCACCGACTCGTCGCGGAGCTGGCGGTAGGTCCAGGTGCGGTCGCCCTGCAGAAGAAAAACCTTGTTCTCGGTCTCCGGATGCGTGGCACGGGCCTCGAGCTGGCCGCCGATCGTGAACGGCGCATCGAACCGGATGGGCTCGGACACTGCGATTTCCTCCTTTGATGGGCGTCGCGACGCGCGTGCTGCCGTCGCGGTGGCAATGCGGGCGAGCCGCTGCGGTCGCTGGTCTTACTCTGAAATCCCGTGGCCGCAAACCCCGCGACGGTTTGCGGTGCTGGCTGGTGCCGGCCAGCATGCGGTTTGCGCTCGCCGGCGCCGGATGGCATCTCCCTCCGGTGCGCGACCTCGGACCGGACGCGCCCGACGTGCGCACCCGTCCCGCCGCGCGCCGCCACCTGATCGTGGTCGCGGCCGGACGCGCTTCGCGCCACCCGTCGTGGCTGCGGTGCGCGCGCAACTGGGATCTGCTGTGCGTCGACTACGACGGCGGGGTCGACCCCGGCACCTGCGACGTGCGGGTGGCGCGCGCCGGCATGAAGTGGCGGATCTTCTCGGACGTGCTGCGGGAGGTCGACTGGTCCGGCTACGATCGCATCGGGCTCTTCGACGACGATCTCGAGCTCGACGGCGACGAGCTGTCATGCGTGCTCGACCTCGCGTCGGTCCGGGGATGGCCCCTCTGCCAGTTGTCGCTCACCGCCGACAGCGACGTGAGCCACGGCATCCTGCGCCAGCGTCCCGGCGTGTTCTTCGCGGTCACCGACTTCGTCGAGGTGATGGCGCCGATCGTCTCGCGCACCGCGCTGGTGCGCATCGCCCCCACCTTCGCCGTCGGCAGCGGCACCGGATGGGGGCTCGACTTCCTGTGGCCGCGACTGCTGGACTGTCGCGGCGTGGTCGTGCATCGGTACGCCATGCGGCACCGGCGCCGAGAGTCGACGTACGACCGACCGCGTGCGGTCCGCGATCTCATGCTGGTCGTCGAGCGCTACTCCGCGCTGTTTCCCGAGATGGCCGAGCGGGGGGTGCGTGGATGGATCGCGAAAGCGGGACGACACATGCTCGGCCGCGAGCGGCGGACGCACGTGCTGCGCGCGCACGAGATCTCGCAGGCTGCCGAGCCGAGTCCGCCCGGCGGCCTTCGGTGAGCCGCGCCTACGATTACCTCGTCGTCGGCGCGGGCATGTTCGGCGCCGCATTCGCGCGCGCGATGGCCGACGCCGGCAAACGCTGCCTCGTGGTCGAGAAGCGCCGCCGCGTCGCCGGCAACGCCTACACCGAGGAGCGCGAGGGCATCGTCGTGCACATGTACGGGCCGCACGTCTTCCACTGCGACGACGAGCGGATCTGGCGCTGGGTACGGCGCTTCGCCACGTTCAACCGCTACGTGCACCAGCCGAGGGCGTACTTCCGCGGTCGCACCTACTCGCTCCCGATCAGCCTGATCACCTTGCGGGAGCTGTGGGGCGTCACCACCGCCGAGGAGGCGCGGGCGCGGCTCGAGTCGGACCGTGTCCGCCACGACGACCCGCAGACCGTGGAGCAGTGGGCGCTCGCCCACTTCGGCCGCGACGTCTACGAGGTCTTCATCCGCGGCTACACGGAGAAACAGTGGATGCGCCCCGCATCCGAGGTTCCCGCGGCCGTCCTCAAGCGGCTGCCGCTGCGCCTCTCGGCGGACCGCCGCTATTTCGCCGACCGTTTCCAAGGTGTGCCGCACGGCGGCTACACCCGGATGGTCGAGCGCATGCTCGACGGCATCGACGTGCGGCTCGGGGTCGATTTTCTGGCGGCGCGCGGCGACCTCGGCGGGCTCGCCTCCAAGGTGGTGTGGAGCGGCCGCATCGACGAGTACTACGACCTTCGATTCGGCGAGCTCGAGTACCGCGCCCTCCGCTTCGAGCACGAGGTCTTACGGGGTGATTTTCAGGGCGTCGCGCAGCTCAACTACACGGACGCCGCCGTCCCCTGGACGCGCATCGTCGAGCACAAGCACTTCGATCCCGCCCGCGCGGCGGCGCTCGACGCGACGGTGGTGACCAGGGAGTACCCGGAGCGATGGTCGGGAGAGCGCGTCCCCTGCTACCCGATCAACGACGCCGTGAACACTCGCCGTTTCGAGCGCTACCGGGAGATCGCGGACGCCGACCCGTCAGTCGTCTTCGGCGGGCGTCTCGGCGAGTACCGGTACTGGGACATGCATCAGGTCATCGGATCGGCGCTGGCGAAGGCACGTGCCGAGCTGGCCTCCGGCGTTGCCACGCGGCGCGCGGGCCGTGGGGGCCGTCGCGGACGGCCCGGCCCGGTGCGCGGTGAAAGCGAGCTCGCCGAGGCGACGGAGGGCGGTAGTTCGGCTTGTGTGATTCCTCGTGTCGAGGCTATGGACACGGACGCTGGCGGACGCGCTTCGGAGATGGTCGCCGCCGGCGCTCCTTCATTCGGTGACCGCGTCGGTTCGGCCGACGCACGGAGGAACACATGAAACGCCTTCTTCTCATGCTGCAGCTGGTAGCACTCTGCGTGGTGTGGGCGCCGTCCGCGGGCGCTCAGGTTCCCGACCACCTCAAGTGCTACAAGATCAAGGACCCGATCGGGAGGGCGGTCTACACCGCCGACTTGGGCGAATCCTCTCCGCTTCCCGCCGATTCCGGGTGCGTCGTCAAGCTGCCCGGTAAGCTGCTCTGCGTCGATACGACGAAGACCAACGTCAGCCCCGCGCCTCCGGGCGCACCGTCCGGCGACACGGCGGGACGCTTCGTCTGCTACAAGGTGAAATGTCCGAAGACGGCGCTCCCGAGCGTCCCGTGGACGGATCAGTTCGGGACGCGGACGCTCCAGCCGGTCGGGCCGAAAATGGTCTGCGCGCCGGAGGCGGCGGCCGGCCCGCCATGTGTCTCCGGCGGCTGCGCGGCGTGCGGCTCGTGCGGCGATGGCGAGTGCCATCTCTCCGGCGGCGGCGGCGGCTGCGGCACCATCGACAACACCCCGCAATGCGTGTCCTCCTCGACGTGCAGCTCGAGCACCTGCACTTCGCACGCCGACTGCGGTGCAGGACAGGTTTGCGTATTCACCGGCTCCGGCACGGGCAGCCTCTGCTGCGATCCATGCCCGTAGCGGGCCGGCGGTAGCAACCCAGCGATGCACCCGCGAGGCTCGCCCGTCGCCATCCGGCACCTGCGGCGGCAGTGCGAGCTGAAACGCCGCCCCGTGCTCGCGGGCTAATCGCTACATGACGCTGCTTTCGTCGGCGCGTGCGCGTACTCGTGCACGCGCCGACACGACGTGGCGACGTTCGCGCTCATGGACTCGAGTCATCGGCCCTGGCGGTCTGACGGACCTCCCGGATCTCGCCGCTCTCCTCACGTTCGTAACCACGGGCCCGCGACGGCGACCTCCCTTACCCTGCCTCCGGCGGCGGAGTATGAGTCGCGCGAGGAGGCGCCGCTGATTGCCGCCGGCGCCCGGGAGGAAGACGAATGCCGACCGGCACACTGACGAATCCAACTCTCGCGAAGGATCTGCTCGACGCGCTGGACGTGCTCTCCGGAGGAGTGCACGCCGGGTTCCGGCCCGCCCACGCCAAGGGCTTGATGTGCACGGGCACGTTCACGCCGTCGCCCGGGGCGACGCGGCTGACGCGCGCCCCGCACGCGAGCAGGCCGTCGACGCCCGTGACCGTGCGCTACTCGGACGGGCCGGGGCTGCCGACGACGTCCGACAACGACCCGGCGCGGTCCGGGCCGCGGGGCATCGCCGTTCGCTTCCACCTCGCCGACCACGTCCACACCGACGTCATCGCGCACTCGGTGAACGGCTTCCCGGTTCGCACCGGCGAGGAGTTCGCGGAGTTCCTCCGCGCGGCGGCGGCGGCAGGAGCGGGCAAAGCGGATGCGCTCGGGGCGTTCCTCGCGTCGCATCCGAACGCCAAGCGGTTCGTCGAGACCCCGAAGCCGATCCCGACGAGCTTCGCACGCGAGGCATTCTTCGCCGTCACGTCGTTCAAGTTCACGAATGCCGACGGTGCGAGCTGCCACGGACGCTTCCGCATCCGGCCCACGGCGGGGACCGCGTACCTCTCGAACGACGACGCGGCGGCAAGGTCGGAGAGCTTCCTCTTCGACGAGCTCTCGCAACGGTTGGCGAAGGAGCCGGTGAAGCTCGGCATGTTCGTGCAGCTGGCTGAGCCGGAAGACGACGTGACGAACGCCAGCGTCACGTGGCCGGACGGCCGCGCCGAGGTCGGATTCGGCACGATCACACTGACGGCCCGCGTGGACGATCAGGTCGTCGAGCGGCGGAAGATCATCTTCGACCCCGATCCGAGGGTCGACGGCATCGAGTCCTCCGGCGACCCGCTCACCCAGGCGCGGTCGGACGTCTATCTGATGAGCGGGCGGCGCCGGCGCGCCGCACTCGGCGACGACAAGCGGTAGACGGCCGGCGCTCGCCGGAGGTGAATCGCGCGCGCCCGCGCTCGACGGCACGCGGCCGGATCGCGTGCCGGGCGAGCCAGCGCTTCGCGCGCTTCGTCGACGACGCTCACCGCTCCGGATGACGGCGATGCACGACGGCGGTCGTGAGCGCGTCTTTCTGGATCACCGCCTGCGAGTGCTAAGTGACGGCGCGCGCTCGCCGTCGCCGGCATCGGGGACGGTCCCGGCGGGCACGCAGAGGAGGCACGATGGGTGATCTCGACCTGAACGGACTCACCGTCGCGCGCGCGACGCGGGCGCTGCGGGCACGGGAGATCTCGCCGCTCGAGCTCACCGACGGGTATCTCGATCGCATCGTGCGGCTCGATCCGCGCGTGAACGCCTACATCACCGTCACGGCCGAGCGGGCGCGCGCCGACGCGCGACGCGCGACCGACGAGCTGGCGGCGGGCAGGACGCGCGGCCCGCTGCACGGCATTCCGGTGGCATTGAAAGATCTGTACGAGACCGCCGGCATCCGCACGACCGCCGGCGCGAAGATCCACGCCGACTACGTGCCGGCGGAGGACTGCACCGTCGCCAGACGGCTCCGCGACGCGGGCACGATCCTGCTCGGCAAGCTCAACACGCACGAGTACGCGTACGGTGTCACGACGAACAACCCGCACTACGGCGCGACGCACAACCCGTGGGGCCTCGAGCACATCCCCGGCGGCTCGAGCGGCGGGTCGGGAGCCGCGATCGCGGCGGGGCTCGCCGCCGCGACGACCGGCACCGACACCGGCGGCAGCATTCGCATTCCGGCGTCGCTCTGCGGCGTCGTCGGTTTGAAGCCGACCTACGGGCGCGTCAGCAAGGCGGGTGTCCTGCCGCTCTCCTTTCTCTTCGATCATGCCGGACCGCTCACCCGGTCGGTCGAGGACGCGGCGCTCATCCTGAATGTGATCGCGGGCTACGACCCCGCCGACCCGGCGAGCGTGCGGACGCCCGTCGACGACTACACCGGCGCGCTCGGCGGCGGCGTCCGCGGGCTTCGCGTCGGCGTGCCGCGTCCGTACTTCTTCGCACCGCTCGACGACGAGATCGCGGCGGCGGTGGAGCGGGCGCTCGGCGAGCTGCGCGCGCTCGGCGCGGAGGTACGCGACATCGCGGTCGCCGGCGTCGAGGCCGGGCTGGATGCGATCTTCGGTCTCGTGCTCGCCGAGGCGCAGGAGATCCATGCCGACGCCGTGCGTACGCGGGACGGCGACTTCGGCGCCGACGTACGCGCGATTCTCGCGACCCCGACGCCGGACGCGCTCTCGCTGATGCGCGCCCTGCGCGCTCGCGACGCGCTGAGCGCGTCGATGCGGGGCGCGCTCGAATCGGTCGACCTGCTGGTCACGCCGACGACACCGGTCGTCGCCGCCCGGATCGGCGACGAGACGGTCCGCTACGGCGGCGTCGAGGAGCCGGTTCTGCGAGCGATGATTCGCTGTACGGCGCCGTTCAACGCGACCGGGCTGCCCGCGCTCTCGCTACCCTGCGGCTTCACGCGCGCCGGCCTCCCCGTGGGTTTGCAGCTCGTCGGACGGCCGTTCGACGAGGCGACGGTGCTGCGCGCGGGCCACGCCTACGAGCAGGCGACCGAGTGGCACACGCGCAAGGCTCCGGTATGACGCCTGCCGCCGTCGCTCCTCGATCGTAGCCGATGGTGGCCCTACCGGAGACGGTCAGCCGATCGAACGGGTCGGCGAAACGCGTCCACCGCTCCGCTTCGCGCGCGCGAGCGGGGGATGGAGGATCGCCGGCGACGGGAAGCCGTACCACCACAGGCTCGGGGCGAGGTCGCGCTGCCTTCGCTCGCGCTCGATCGCCGCGATCGGCTCGGTGAACCAGCGGAAAGCGCGGTGGCGCGCGATCCGGAGCTGCCGGTGCAGGGCCGACCGCATGTCCGATGGCGTCCCGACGGCGCGGCGAAGCGGGGGACGCGAGGTCGCCTCGCGGCGGAACAACGCGGCAAGTGGGGCGGTGACACGGCACATCATGACGCCCTCCAGTGGTCCAGCGAGGCGCCTCAGAACCTCGCGTCCCTCCGTTTCGCTATGGCGAGCATTACGCCCGTCGTCCCGTGCGGGTCAAGGAAAATGTGAGTATTTCTCTCCCCTGGGTACAGGGAATATTCCCTAGGGAAACAACGGCACTCGGTGACCGGTATCGCCGCGGGCGACGACGCCGTTTTACGGCGCCTATCGTCCGCGCGCGAAGACCCGGTCTCGCCGCCTCGTGCGTCGACGTTACGCGGCCGCCGCGTCTCGCTCGATCGTGCGCGCCGGTAGTCGCGCGGCAGCCGCGATTGAGCCCACCGTCACCGCTTCAGATCGACGTCGCTCGTCGCCCAGGCCGCGATCCCCAGCAGCGGCCGGCGCCAGCTCACGCGCTCGCGGACCACGCGCGCGGGTATCCCCGCCGCCATGCAGTTCGGCGGGATCCTCCCCGTCACGACGGCGGCCGTGGCGATGATGCTGCCGGATCCGATCTCGGCGCCCTTGAGGATCTTCGACTCGTAGCCGAGCCAGACGCGGTCGCCGATCACGACGTCCTCGGGAGGGTTCAGGCGCTCCCCGGTGTCCAGATCGACGAGCGTGTGCATGTCGCTCACGGAGATCCAGATGCCGGCCGACAGCATACAGCCCCTCCCGACGACGATCCGCCGCGGCTCGTTCAGGGAGAACACGGCGTCGACGACGGTGCAGGCATCGCCGACCTCCAAGGCCGCACCGTCGGTCTGGAAGCGGACGCGCAGACATCCACCGCTGCGTCGCCCGATGGAGACCCGGTTGCGGCTTCCGTTGATCTCGATAGACGACCGTTGCGTGAGCTTCGCGCGGCGCCCGAGCACGACCGCATTGTCGTCGCCCCGGATGCGAATCGCCGGCCGCTGCGAGAAGCGTGCGTCCGGCCCGATGCGGACGACGTTGCGGTCGCCTTGGATCGAGACCTCGAGCCGGCCGGTGTCCGCTTCGACGTCGACGCGATTGTCGACGCCGTCGTCGCGGAGGTCCAGCTCCATCCGGCGAGTCATGCCATCGCGACGCGCGCACGCGCAACCGGCGGCACGCTCGATTGCCGTTCGATTTGCAGACAGCATCCACGCGCGGCTCCGGCCGAAACCGTGCGGCAGGCCCGGCCGGGACCGACGCGCGCGCCATGCGGAGCGGAGTCGCCGGAGGGGCGTGCCCTATTATAATGACGGGCCCATGCGCTTGGACTGCCTGGTCCCCGGCTTCGCGAAGTGCCGCTCGACGACGCTTTGCGCTCGACGTCAGGAACGGGAACCTTGCCTTTCCGCGCGAATGATTGAGATCGTCCTCGACACGGGAGATCCCTAGTGCCCGTCATCATCGTGCATGCGGAGCGGAACGAGCAGACGATCGCCGAGACGCTGGGGACGGCGGAGTACAGCTACTACTTCGTCCTGCAGGCATTTCGCCCCCTGCTCGGAACCCTCGGTACCGTCGTGACGGTCGAGGACGACGTCCGCGTGGAGTCTACCGACGGGCCGCCTCCCGCGACCTACGACCTGGGCGGTCAGGTCGACGCCATCTTCGATATCTGCCGGCGCGTCGGCGAGCCCTGCGTCTTCTTGTCGTTCACGCCGCCGCACCGGACGCTCGTCGGCCTCCGGTGCCCGACGATTCCCGTCTTCGCGTGGGAGTTCTCGGACCTCCCGAACGAGAGCTGGCACGGCGAGGCGCGCCACGATTGGCGTTTCGTGCTCCGCACGCTCGGCGGCGCCATCACGCACTCGGAGTTCGCCGCGCGGGTGGTCGGCAAGAGCCTGGGCGTCGACTTCCCGGTCGCCTCCATCCCGGCGCCCATCTGGAACCGCTTCACGCGCCCGAGCGACGCGGCCGGCCGGCCGCCCGACCTCGGCGAGCGCACCGTCGAGCTCGTCGGCGTCCGCCTGGACACCCGATCGTCCGCGGCCGAGCAGCAGGGGCTCGCGCGCGCGCCGCGGTCGACGTCGACGCTCGATCGCGACGCGGCACGCGGCCGGCAGCAGGCACGTCGGCACGCTCAGTGTCGCTGAGCGGGGTGGTGTACACGACGATCCTCAACCCGCAGGACGGCCGCAAGAACTGGCAGCACATCGTGCGGAGCTTCTGTCCGCGCTCGGCGAGCGCGAGGACGCGACGCTCGTGCTCAAGCTGGTCGGCGGCAGGCCCCGCGGCTACGGCGAGATCGCGGAGCTGCTCGCGCGCTTGCGGCCGTTTCGCTGCCGCGTGGTCGCCAACGCCGCCTCTCTGACCGACGCGGTCTACGTGCGCCTCGCGCGCGCCTCGACCTACGCCGTGAACGCGTCGAGCGGCGAGGGCCAGTGCCTGCCGCTCATGGAGTCCATGTCGTGCGGCATGCCGGCGATCTCGCCGCGTCACACCGGCATGGAGGACTACGTCGACGAGACGAACGCGTTCCTCGTCGACACGAGCCTCGAGCCCGCCTCCTGGCCGCAGGACCCTCGCCGGATGTATCGGACCTTGAGTCACCGGCTGAACGTCGCGTCGCTGATGGCGGTGTTTCGTGAGAGCTACCGCGTCGCCCGCGACGAGCCGGCGCGATACCAGGCAATGTCACGGAGCGCCGTCGAGCGTCTGCGCCGCCACTGCTCGTTCCCGGTCGTGCGCGAGAAGCTTGCCCGGTACCTTCGGGCACGGCCGCGACGGCAGGGACCGGGCTTCTCTTCCGGACATCGGCGAGCCGTGGCCGGGATCGACGGCCAAGCTCTACTCGCAAGGCGACGAGGAGCTCATCGTTCGCGACTTCTTCGCGGACCAGACGGCGGCGTGTTCGTCGACGTCGGGTGCGCTTCGCCGGTCGCCGACAGTACGACCTGCTACCTCGAGAGGCACCTGGGCTGGTCTGGGATCGCAGTCGACGCCCTGCCGGAGTATGGGCCGCCCTTCACGGCCGAGCGCCCGGCACGACGTTCGCCCACTTCATCGTCACCGACCACGCGGTACGGTCGACGCGTTCTATCGGGTCCCGGTCGGACTGGGGCTGTCCTCGACCGGGCCGCGCAGAAGACCGTCGGGAAGACCTGGGGACGGAGCCGATCCACGTTCCGACGACCACGTTGGACGAGCTCCTCGACCGACACGGGATCACCGCCATCGACTTCCTCTCGATCGACGTCGAGCACGGTGAGCTCGCCGTCCTCGCTGGCTTCGACATCGAGCGGTTCAAGCCGCGGCTCGTCTGTATCGAGTGGGGGGGGCCGGAGACGGATCCAGAGCTACTTCGTTCGACACGGCTACGAGCGGATCGAGAGGTACCGGCGCTACGATCCGTCAATTGGTACTATCGCCGGCGGCGCTCGACCCGATCGCGCAGCGCCCTGCGCCTGAGAGCGCCGCGGCTCAGCCGGGCCCGCGATCGCGAATGCACGCGGCGCGCGCCGCGGGATCGTCGATCCGTGCGAGCTCCCCGATCAGGCCGACGATCTCGGCGAGCGCGTTCTCCCAGGTGTGGCGGGCGCGGAACGTCGGCGCGACCTGCCGTACCTTGGCGTACTCGGCCTCCCAGTCGGCGTCGGCGTGGCGCAGCAGCTCGACGAGATGGTCCTCGTCGATTATCGGGTACGTCCCTCCTCGTAGTACACGTTCGGGGTGTCCGATGCCCTTGGTCCGGAGGAGCATCGCGTTCGCCGGCGTCAGGTAGTCGGCCATCCCGGTGGCTCGGGGGGCGATCACGGGCGTCTCGCAGGCGATCGACTGGAAGGGGATGAGTCCGAATCCCTCGCCCTTCGCCGGGTGGACGGTGCAGTGCACCTCGGAATAGATCGCAGCGAACTCCTCGGTCGAGGCCGGACCCGGCTCCTCGACCCGGATCAGCGGGTCGTCCGGTCCGATGCCGTACGCGACCAGATAGCGCCGGATCGCCGACGAGCGCTCCGCGCGCAGCCGCAGCCGGACGTCGCGCCGGCCCTGGAAGGCCCGCTGGAAGCAGCGCAGCAACTCCTCGAGGCTCTTCCGCTCGGGGATCTGGGCGTTGACCACGTCGTAGAACACCAGCGGGTCCGCCCGCGTCTTCGACCGCAGAGGCCGATAGCAAGGCTCGAGGCCGTGCGGGACGATCATCACGCGAGCGCGGACGCCGGAGCGGCGGAAGGTCTCCCGGCAGTACCGCGACGGCACCAGGACGAGATCGAAGCGGTTGCAGACGTCGACCCACCGCTGAGGGATGCGATCCGTCTCGCAGACGAAGCCCCCGATCAGCGTCGGGTGCGCGTAGACGGGCTCGCCCACGAAATCGGGCACGCCGTAGAAGACCCCGATCGGCGCGGCGGCGTCGCGACCCGCCGCCGGCTCGAGCGCGGCATCGAAGAAGGGTCCGCCCGTATACCCGTGGAGCGCCACGCCGGGCACGGCGGCGAGGAGGAGCCGGGCGAACGCCGCGGAGACGTTCCCGATCGAGTTGCACTCGCGCAGCATCCCGTAGAGCTGGACGCATACGCCGGTGCGCGACGGGCCCTCGAATACGTGCCCGCGATGGCCGTGGAGGTCGACCGTCTGCGTTGCCGAGGCCCGCACGGTCGGGGGGCGCGCCGCGGTCAGAAGGTGATGGGGACGTCGTCGATCGTCTTCTCGATGTGCTCGCAGCCCCCGTAGTAGGCGCCGCCCATGTTGTCGAGCTCGAAGACGACCACGAACCGCATCGTGCTGCTCGACGTCCGCGTCACCTCGACGGTGACGTTGTAGCGGTCGTCACCGGAGAGGACGACGCCGAACGTCGGGGAGATGACCGTGTCGCCGACCGCGTCGAGCCGTCCGCTGGCGGTGACGGTCGTGGTGAGGTTCCCGCCCTCGAAGCCGATCTCACCGGGGGCCGGCGTGTTGGCGGTCTGCATGTAGTCGACGCTGAAGCTGAGGGTCGCCATTGCTACCCGATCTCCGTCCGCCCCCGCGGGCGGCGTCCGCGGCCGGGCCGTCGACGATCTCGGAGCGTGACGCAGCCATTCCCGCGGGCGCTCAGCGCGACGCCGTTCGCGGCGACGACGCCGCCGAGGCCGCCGACGGCCACGATGGCGGCCGTGCAGGCGGTGCGGGTCAGGAACTCGCGCCGGCTGAGTCCTTGCGATCGCCCCGGTGCCTTCACGGTGTGACCTCGCAATCGTTGACGAAGTCCACGGCGAACGTCGTCGCGCTCCTCAGGGCCGTCGGCTGGAGGCCGCGACACGTCGGGTCACCGATGCTCGGCTTCCGGCACTTGAGGCGCGCCCCGGTGCCGTTCGTGATCAGCCGGTACTCGCAGTCCTGGAACTCGCTGCAGTGGCAGTTGTAGTCGCCGCCGTTGCCGACGCAGTACGCGGTGAAGACGCTGCCCGGAGGCGCGCCGGCGCCGAAGACGTCGAGGACGACGCCGTCGCCGAGACCTTTGGCGACGAACTGGATCGACTTGCCGGGCCGGATCGTCGTGCGCTGCGTCTCCGTCGAGCCGTTCGGGGAGGCGCCGTTGAAGAAGCGGGCCTGCTTCTCCTTGTTGCTCTTCCACCCCTCGGTGCCGTGGTACGTGCCGGCTGGAATCGTGAAGAGCGCGCCGTTCGAGGCGCCGCCGTAGGCGATGTGGAGGGTGGCGCTGATCGCGTCGACGTCGGTGCCGCTCCCCTTGGTGATGCCGGCGGTGCCGTCGCGGAGGACGAAGACGACCTTGCTCTGACCGCCGCCGCGACTCTCGATGACCAGGCGCTTGCCGGGAAGCGGGATGTCGGCCCCCTGAGCGGGGCGCGGGTTCGCGGTTGCCACGGCGACCGCAATCGCCGTGCCCACGAGCAGTCTGATCGGCACGACAGACATCGGGGACGAGCTCAGAGCTACCCGCAACGGATGGACATTTCAACTCAACCAAAAAAACTACGAAAATCCGGCGCTGCGCCGCGGGGAGGTGCAGGGACGCGAGCACGTCCTCGGGCGCCGCCATTGCGCCTGAAGTGCGCCCGACCCCACTCGTTCAGCAGGGAGCGACCCAAAGGTGAGCCGAGCCGACCCCCGCGACGACGCCTCGAGCGGCGCCGTCGCGAGGTCGACGTCACCTCACGCGGCGTGGCTGAACTGCGGGGCTTCTTCCTCGATGAACTGCTCGAACGACGGCCGGCCGTGCACCGCCGCGATGTAGCGCGCGAGCTTCGGCCAGCGCTTCGCGTCGACGTCGACGCCGGCGTGCCGCAGGTTCACGAACTGACTGCCGATCGCGACGTCGGCGATCGAGAAGCTCGTGCCGACGAGCGTGTCGCCGCCGCCGAGCTGGCTCTCGAGGTAATCGAACAGCGGCGGCAGATCGTCGTCGATCGCCTTCAGCACCGCGGCCTCGTCGCCCGCCTGGTTGAAGAAGCGCGGTCCGACGATGCGCGGGAAGAAGATCTTCTGTCCGAAGACGTTCACGAGCGCGGTGTCGGCGTACTCCTCGAACCAGAGCGCGCGGGCGAACTCGTAGGCCGCGCGCGGGTAAAGGGCAGGCTCGGGCTTCACCCGTTCGAGGTAGGCCGAGATGACCGACGAGTCGCAGAGCGTGCCGCGGTCGTCGCGCCACGCGGGGATCTTGCCGAGCGGGCTCATCTGCTTGAACTCGGCGCTGACGTCGATCGGCATCACCGGCTCGAGGTCGTAGGGGATCTGCTTCTCCGTGAGCACGACACGGACCTTGCGGACGAACGGGGACGCGTTGACACCGAAGAGCGTTGGCATTGCGGCTCCTTTGCGTTGGGCGGCGGTCGCGAACTCTCTCCAAATACCGCGACCCACCGAAGTTTAACCGGCTGGTTAACTGCGGTGCGGAGCCGAGTCCATACACGCCGTCGCCGCCGAATCGACCTCGATGAGCGACCCGGAACGGACCGGTCTGGACGCGATTCTACAATCTACGGTGAATCATCGCGGCTCCGCGGCGAGAAGCGCAGCGGTGATCGTCCGTCGGGCTGGCGCGTCTCGTGCTTCAACCCGCACGGCTGCGAGCGCGTGCCTGCCTCCGGTCGACGCGATCACCGATGATGCGCCTCTTCCACCCCATCTCGAACGCCTTCGGGCCGGCGCTCGTCGCCGCGCTCCTCGCCGTCGTCGTCGCCACACCCGTCGTCGCGTCGGCGACCGAGGCGCCCGCACGCACCCGGAAGACGCCTTCTCCCGGCACGGAGACGGGAGCCGGAAAGAGCTACGTCGTCCCCGGTCTCGAGACGATCGGCTTTCTCTTCCTGCTGAACCAGTACGACCGCCACTTTCAATCGAACAAGGGTATCTACCGCACCGGCTTCGACAACTTCTGGGACCACCTCACCGACGGAAAGTGGGTCGTCGACAAGGACCGCTTCCCGATCAATCAGTTCCTCCATCCCTACAGCGGCTCGGTCTACTACGGCTTCGCGCGCTCGGCCGGTCTCGACCTCTGGCAATCGTTGCTCTACGCCGAGGCGGGCAGCTTCCTCTGGGAGCTCGGCGGCGAGACCACCACGCCGTCGATCAACGACCAGCTCTTCACGCCGATCGGCGGGTCCTTCCTCGGCGAGTCGCTCTTCCGGATGGGGAGCCTGCTGCTCGAATCCGGCGGCTCGCGTCCGGCGTGGTGGCGGGAGGTCGGCGCGGCCGCGATCTCGCCGCCGCTCGGCTTCAACCGCCTCGCGTTCGGCAACCGCTTCGACGCCGTCTACCCGAGCCACCATCCCGCCGTGTTCGCGCGCCTCCAGGTCGGCTATGCGTTCACCCAGAGCAGCCACAACATCTCTGGCGACGTGAAGCGGCACGGCGCGATCGGAAGCATCTACTTCGACTACGGCCTCCCCGGCCGGCCCGGCTACACCTACGACCGCCCGTTCGACTACTTCGACTTCGAGCTCCACGGCGTCACCACCAATGCCGTCGAGACCCTGCTGACGCGCGGCCTGCTCCTCGGCACCACCTATTCCTTCGGCGACGCGACGCGCGGCGTGTGGGGCCTCTACGGCAGCTACGACTACGTCTCGCCGCAGGTGTTTCGCGTGTCGACCATCGCGCTCTCGGCGGGGACGACGTGGCAGAGCTGGCTGTCGCGCCGGATCGCGCTGCAAGGCACGGCCCTCGTCGGCGCCGGCTACGGCGGTGCCGGCCGTACCCGCCGGCTCGGCGATCGCGACTACCACTACGGCACGACGCCGCAGGCGTTGCTCGGGCTGCGCCTGATCCTCGGCGATCGCGTGATGCTCGGCCTCGCCTGCCGCGAGTACTACGTCAGCGACCTCTTCGCTCCCGAGCCGCACGGCTGGGAGAACATCGCCCGCGGCGACGCGTCGCTCACGGTGCGGGTCTGGGGCCATCACGGAATCGCGCTCCGCTATGCCCTCTCCCATCGCGATGCGCGCTATGCCCTCGTCTCCTACAAGAACCAGACGATCGGCATGGTGAACGTCGAGTACGCCTGGCTCGGCCAGACCGATCTCGGCGCCGTCGACTGGCGCTGACCGCGTCGCCGCAGAGCAACCGCCAACCGGCGCTCGCCGTCCGCGCAGACCCTCCGAACGAACGCGCGCGGTCGCTGAACGGCGGTCGTCCCCGTGTTGCTCTACCGTCGAGCCCGCCGCTCCGCAGCGAGTGCATCGCACCGCTTCGCGCACCGCTCTCGTGACGTCAATTCCAGATCGCGACGTCACTCGAGGACGCGCCGGCCGGTTTCGCGCTCGGGCGCCAGGAGCCACCGCTCTTGACGTCGGCGGAATGTTCGTCTATTGTTCGCCTGCGAATTGCGAGACGATTACATAGATCGTTTGTATGGCGTTTGGCACATCGCTGCACGGAGACGGCACGATGATTCGTCGGCGGTCGAGAACCGGATGGTGGCGGCGGCGACCCCGGCGTGCATCACCGGCGATTCCTCGCGCGTTGCATCGCCCGCCGCGGTCGCGGCCACGGAGGGCACCCGACGGCGACATCGATGACGCTCAGCGCGCACACAGGTCCGAGCGCACGCGTCTCGCACTGCGGCTCGACGCCAAGCTACAGGTCGCGTGCCGGATGGAAGCCGGGGATCGGCTCGAGCTCGGCTGCGCCGCGCGGGTGCTCCTGCGCAATCATCTGTACCGCCGCCTCGGGTTCGTGCGAATCGGCGACTACGCACGTGAGCGCCTTGGCGTATCCTCACGGACGGTGCAGTCGGCCGCGTGGGTCGCGACCCGGCTCGACGAGCTGCCGGCGGTCGCGACGGCGTTCGGCCGCTCGGAGCTCTCGTGGACGCAGACGCGCGCGCTCTGCGCCATCGCCTCGGCGGCGGATGAAGCGCGCTGGCTCGCGATTGCGCGACGAGCGACCGTCGAGGAGCTCGAACGACTCGCGCGCGACGCGCCGACCGCGCAGCACGGCGCCGAGGACCCGGAGCCCTCCGAGGACGAGATCGACGGCGAGCCTAGCGTTCGGATCCGCATCGCGTGTCCGGTCCGCGTCCGTGCGCTCTGGCGCCGCGCCCTCGAGCTGGCGTCGCGGATGGCGGGGCAGCCGCTCGCCGACTGGCGCGCCGCCGAGGTCATCGCGGCCGAGGGCTCGTCGGGCCGGCCGGCGGGTACGTCGCTCGGCGATCGCGCGCTGCTCGCGTCCTTGCGGATCGCGCGCCGCAGACGGCGCGCCGTCGCAGCGGGGCGCACCTGCTCCCCGTTCGCCGACTCCGTACAGAGCGGCGTGTCGAACGTCGAGGAGCGGGTCGTCGATCTGCCGGCCGGGGTCGTTGCGGCTTCGGCGGCGGCCGCCGCACCGGCCGCCGAGCCTTCGCGCCCGGCGATCGAGGCGGCTGCAGGTCGCGATCCGTCGATCGCGTCGATGATGCTCACGCCGGCCGATCCATTCGCCGTCGACGCACGCGTGATCAGGGCTGTCCGGGCGATTCGCCTGAGCGAGCCGCGGATCGGCCGTCTCCTGCGCCTCATCGTCGACCTGCGGCTCTACCGGTTGCTCGGGTTCGCGTCGCTCGACGCCTACGTGCGCGAACGGCTCGGAATATCGACTCGCAAGGCGTGGGCCCTCCTCAAGGTCGAGAACGCAACGGCAAGGGGCGACGAGTTCGGGCGCGCGTACCACGACGGCACGCTGTCGTGGTCCCGCGCGCTCACGCTCCTGCCCGTCGTCGACCGCACCAACGCCGCGGCGTGGATCGCGCGGGCGGAGGTGGTCACGGTCCGTCGGCTCGGTGACGAGGTGAGCTGGGTCCTCGAGGCGCGCGACACCTGCGGTCCCGACGTCCCGCTCGACCCGCCGCCGCTCGACGCGCGCCTCATCTCTCCGCTCGCCGATCTCGAGCTGCGCGTCCGGTGCCGCAAAATGTCACTCGGTGCAGGTGTGCAGATCGGTGCGCGGGCGTTGTCCGCGGCGAACCTCGACCGGCGTGCACGCAGCGAGGTGTGCGACGCCGAGGTTCGGTTCACCGGCCCCGCGTCGGTCGTCGCGCTCGTCCGCGACGTGCTCGATGCCTTCGCCGTCCCCGGAGCGCCGCGCTGGACGGCGCTCGAACGCCTCTTGCTGCACGTGATCACGGAGTGGGAGGCGATGCCGCGCCACCACGATCCCATTTTTGCGCGTGACGGCTGGCGCTGCGCCGTGCCGGGGTGCAGCTCGCGCCGTAACCTTCATGATCATCACCTGCGGTACCGCGGCCGCGGCGGCGGCAACGAGCAAACCAATCGGGTCGCAGTCTGCGCGGCGCATCACATCCACGGGATCCACCCCGGGACGATCCGCGCCTTCGGATCGGCGCCGGCCGACGTTCACTGGGAGCTCGGCGTCCGCGTGGCAGCGGCGCCCTTTCTCGCGTACGTCGGCGACCGGCTGGTTCCGCCTGCCGATGCGCGGCGCGCGCGGCATTCCTCAGCGGTCGAGGACCGGCTGATTCACCTCCGCCTTGGCGCGTGACGCGCCGACCACCGGAATCTCCTCGTCGCGCAGCGCCGGCATCCGCTTCTTCCGCGCGAGCGCCCGTTCGACGAACGGCGCCAGCTCCTCGCGCTTCCGCCGCTCGCGCGCGGCCGCCTCGCCGCGGAACTCGGGCGCGACGTCGCGCGCGAACAGCTCGAGCGCGGCGAGGATGTGCTCGTGGCGGTTGTGGCCGGCCTGCTGCAGGAAGATCACCTGGTCGACGCCGGCCTCCTGGAAGTCGCGGAGGTGCGTCCGCATGTCGTCCGGCGTGCCGATGCCGGCGCCGCGGTAGCCGGCGTCGCCGGCGCTGGCGATGAGCTGCGCCGTGCGATCGCCGCGCAGCGCCTCGAAGGTCTCCCAGAGATGCGAGCGGCCGGGGCGGGCGTCGCGGGCGACGAGCGCGTTCACGGCGAAGAAGAAGAACTCGAAGCCGTCCTGGCCGCGGCGGATCGCCTCGGCGCGATCGGCGTGGATCGAGAACGCCGAGACCATCGCCAGGTTCGCGTTCACCGCATGGCCGAGCGGCACGCACTCCTCGCTCTTGATGATGTCGTAGTAGGTCGCGCTCCAGGTGCGCGCCTCGTCGGGATCGACGAAGGCGAACGCCAGCGCGCCGAGGCCGTTCCGCGCCGCGACCCGAATGGTGTCGCGATTGGTGCACGCCATCCACATCGGCGGGTGCGGCTTCTGGATCGGCTTCGGGATCACGTTGCGGCACGGCATCGAGAAGTACCTGCCGTCGAACCCGGGATAGGGCTCGAGGACCATCATGTTCGCGATCTGCTCGGCGGCCTCGAGCGCCATCGCGCGCTTCTCCTTGGCGGGGATGTCGAACCCGCCGAGCTCGAGCCGCGTGGCGCCCTCGCCGATCCCGAAGTCGAGCCGCCCGTCCGAGATCAGGTCCAGCATCCCGAGGCCCTCGGCGGTGCGCGCCGGGTGATTGTAGTTGGGGATCACCTGGCGGATGCCGTGACCGAGACGAATCGTCCGCGTCCGGGCCGCCGCCGCCGCGAGGAAAACCTCCGGCGCCGAGCAGTGCGAGTACTCCTCGAGAAAGTGATGCTCGACGCACCACGCGTAGTCGAAGCCGAGCCGATCCGCGACCTCGACCTGCTCGAGCGCCTCGTGGACGATCCGCCGCTCCGACCGCGCGTCCCAGGGCTTGGGCATCTGCAACTCGTAGAAGACGCCGAATCTCATCTCATCGCCTCGCTCCTGCCCGCGCCGAGGCGCGGGGTCGTCCGCCATCCATACACGATCGCCCCCCGTTCCGGCACGCCGGAACCTCTCGGCACGTCGAGACGTTACGGCGAGCAAACCGTTCCCCGGGAGCTTCCGTACTTCCTCCCGACGAGTGTGATCGTGATCGCGAGCGTCATGGGGACGTTCGAGCGAACCGATCGATCACCGTGACGATGTCGCCATGACATCGAGGGAGGATTCGATGAGCTCCGTGAGGGTACTCGCCGTCGCCGTGTCGATGATCGCCGTTGCGTCGGCCGCGCCTGCTTCGTCGGCGACGGTTTCCGGGAAGGAAGCTGCGGCGGCGTCCGCCGCCGCGATCGCGCTACCCGCCGCCCCGGCACCGGTAGTCGGCGCGACGATCGCGCGCGGCAAGCGGAAGCGGCTGCTCGTGGTTCACGCGACGATCCAGGAGATCGGCATCTACTCGCCCGGCGACACGATGACGATGTACCCGACGGTGAACGGCCTCGGGTTCGAGCCCGATTCCGTCCACCCCGAGAACACGCAAGTCTGGAAGGGATGCAAGAACCCGTACTCCGGCGCCGACGGCAGCGGCGACTATCCGGTGTGCGGCTTCACGGGCACGTGGTGGCTCGATCTCGACGCCGCCGAAGCGGCGAACCCCGGCGCGCTCGTCGGGCAACCGCTCGCGGTGAGCCTCAACGCAGCCGGCTTCAGGGGCAACGTCGCAAACGCGAACGTCTCGATGACGGTGCAGATGATCGCGAAGTGACACCGTGGAGATGCGGGCCGCTCCTCGTCTATGATCGGCCACCCTGAGGAGGAGACTCGCATGCCCGATCGCGTCCTCGAGATCGACAAGTCCGGCGCCGTCGCCACGCTCACGCTGAACCGCCCGCAGGCGATGAACGCGCTCTCGCGCGAGCTGCGGGCGGCGATCGTCGCCGCCTTTCGCGACGTGCAGAACGATCCCGCGATCGGCGTCGTGATCCTGACCGGCGCCGGACGCGCGTTCTGCGCCGGCCTCGATCTGAAGGAGCTCGGCGCGGCCGGCGTCGACCCGAGCGCGACCGAGGCCGCCGTCGCCGACGGCGACATCGTCACCGCGATGGCGCGCTGCGACCGGCCGATCATCGGCGCGATCAACGGCTTCGCGATCACCGGCGGCTTCGAGCTCGCGCTCGCCTGCGACGTCCTGATCGCGTCGAGCGACGCACGCTTCGCCGACACCCACGCGCGCGTCGGCATCATGCCCGGCTGGGGCTTGAGCCAGAAGCTCAGCCGGGCGATCGGGATCTACCGCGCGAAGGAGCTGTCGCTCACCGGCAACTATCTTTCCGCCGAGCAGGCGGAGGCCTGGGGGCTCGTGAACCGGGTCGTCGCGCCCGACGAGCTCATCCCGGTGTGCCGCGCGCTCGCGAACGACATGCTGTCCTGCGTGCCCGACGTGGTGCGCAGCTACAAGCACGTGATCGACGAGGGATTCGCGGCGAGCTTCGGCGACGGGCTTCGGATCGAGACGCAGGCGTCCCGCGAGCACGCGCGGTCGCTCACGCCCGAGGCGATCGCCGAGCGCCGCGCCGGCGTCCAGGCGCGCGGCCGGCAGCAGGCCGGCTGAGCTTCACCGCCGATGTCGATCGTCGACCTGACGGGGCGCGTCCCCGTCGATCGCCACGTCGCGACCGCGGCACCGGTGCTCGGCTACCACCTCGGCGGCTCCCGCGTGCCGCTGATCTTCATCCGCACCTGGTTCAACGAGGTCGACACCTACGGCAACCTCGCCCGGCGCCTCGGGCCGGATCAGCCGCTCTACACGATCGCCCCGCCGTACGGCACGACGCGCGCCGAGATGCCGTCGTCGGCGGAGGAGTGGTCGGACTTCTGCCGCGAGCGCCTGACCGCGATCGGATCCTCCGAACGGTACGTGCTGGGCGGCTGGTCGTTCGGCGGGGTCGTCGCGCTCGAGCTCGCGCGCGCGCTGCACGCGAGCGGTGCCGAGATCGCGCGAATCTTGATGATCGACACCTGGCTGCCGCACCATCGCGCCCGGACGCGCGGCAGGATCGCGAGCCTCCTCCTCCACCTCCATCGGCTCGCCGAGCTCGATCCTGGCACCCGCCGCACGTACGTGGAGCAGCGGATCGCGAAGAGGATCCGCCGCTGGCGCAAGAGGCGCCGCCGCCGCGACGAGCCGCCCGCCGCCCGCGACGGGTACGGCGTCGGCCACATCGTCACCAACCGCGGCACCGAGATGTCGCTGCTCCGGCGCGCCGTCTGGGTGGCGCACTACAAGTACGTCTGTGCGCCGACGGCGCTTCCGGTGTCGCTCTACTGGTCGACGATCAGCCGCGACACCAAGAACGACGTCTCCCTCGGCTGGATCGCGCACCTGCGGGGCGACTTCGAGTCGGTCGGCACCGCGGGCGACCACTTCACGCTGTTCGAGGAGCCCCACGTCGCGACGCTCGCGGAGCGGATGGCGCGCACCGTGGCCGCGTGCGTTCCAGCCGCCCGTGACGCGGCCGACGTGCCTCGCACGGCACGGCTCCGTGGACCGTGACCGACCGCCACTGCGACCCGACGGCGGGAACGACGCGGCGCGCTCCTGCGGCACGCAGCACGCGCCGGTTTGACTCCCTGCGGAGCGCGTTGAACTCTCCGCGCCCGAGGGGAATGCGATGATCGACCTCGACACCGGGACGACGCCGAACGCGCACACGATGCCGATCGTGCTCGAGGAGACGCGGCTCGCGTACACCGTCCACCCGGTCGACGTGAGCAAGCGCGCGCAGCAGACGCCGGAGCTCCTCGCGATCGACCCGGGCGGCCAGATTCCGGCGATCGTCGATCACGAAGGCCCGGGCGGCAGGCGGCTCGCGATCTTCGCATCGGGCGCGATCCCGAGCTGAGCCGAGCGAGCGCGTCGCCGGTGCGTTTGCCGCATCAGTACCTCCACATCGATCCGACGATCCGTCGCGAGCTCGTCGACCACGAGGCGAGCGACGGCTTTCCGCTCTCGGGCGTCCTCCACCTCCCGGCGACCCGCGACCCCGACGCCGTCGTCGTCGCGATGCATCCGCGCGGCGACTTCACGCGCCACTACCTCGCGCCGCAGCTGGTGAGCGCCGGCTACGCGTTCATGGGCGCCGTCACGCGCCACCTGAACAACGACGCCGACGCGCTCCACGAGCGCTTGCTGCTCGACGTCGCCGGGACGCTCGCCTGGCTGCGGGCGCGCGGCTTCTCGAGGCTCGTCCTGCTCGGCAACTCGGGCGGCGGCTCGCTCTTCGCCTTCTATCTCGAGCAAGCCGCGAGGCGCCCGGACGAGCGCCTCGCGTGCGCGCCGTCGGGCGACCGCGTGCCGCTCGCGACGACCGAGATGCCGACGGCGGACGGCCTGATCCTGCTCGCGGCGCACCTCGGCGAGGGCAGGTTCTTGATGGACCGCCTCGATCCGTCCGTCGTCGACGAGTCCGACCCGACGGCGGTGAACCCGCGCCTCGACATGTACGATCGCCGGAACGGCTACCGCCCGATGCGCGACGGCCCGTCGCGCTACACGCTGGAATTCCTCGCCGAGTTCCGCGCCGCGCAGCGCACACGCTGCGCCCGCATCGATCGGCAAGCACGGAGCTGGTGCGAGGAGGCCGCCTACTTCCGCGCCCGCCGCGACGAGGCGAGCGCCGACGCCGGCCGGTACCCGGCGATCGCCGGCGACGCGGCCGCGGGGGCGGCGGCGTTCGTCGAGCGGCGCGCGCTCCAGCGTCGCTACCTGCTCGTCTATCGCACGCTCGCCGATCCGCGTTACCTCGACCCGACGATCGACCCGTCGGAGCGGCCGCTCGGCTCGATCTTCTCCTTCGGGCGCGATCCGATCGCCGGCAACTACGGCGAGGGCCTGGCGCGCACGATGAGCGCACGCGGCTGGCTCTCGACGTGGTCCGGCCTCGCCTCGAATGCCGCGCTCGAGCGGACGCTTCCCGGCGTCACCGTGCCGGTGCTCGCGATCGCCGCGACGGCCGACACCGACATCTACCCGAGCGAATGCCGGCGCGCGTTCGCCGCGGTCGGAGCGGAGGACAGGACGTACGCCGAGCTCGACGGAACCGATCACTACCTGCGGCGCTCGGCCGCCGCCGGCGCCGCGGCCGGCGATCCCCGAGATCGCGCCGCGAACGGGATCATCCTGCCGTGGCTGCGGGCGCACTGGCGACCGTGAGCGGTTCCGGCGGCGTCGCGCGGCACGCGACCGGCCGGGCCCCGTCGCACCGCCCGCGTGCGAGCGCCGTCCTTCTCGCGCTCGCGGCGCTCGCCGCCTGCGGGCCGATCCACCGGCGTCAGCCGGCGCCACCTCCGGGCGCGGCGCTCCGCGTCGGCACCAGCGGCGACTACCCGCCGTTCTCGTACCGCCGCAGCGACGGCACGCTCGACGGCTTCGACGTCGCTGTCGCCCGCAGGTACGCGGCCGATCGCGGCCGCGCCGTCGTGTTCACGCCGTTCCGGTGGCCGGAGCTCCGCGCGCGCTTGCTCGCGGGCGAGCTCGACGTCGCCATGAGCGGCATCACCGTCCGCGCCGACCGCCTCGTCGACGGCCTCATGACGCCGGCGGTCGCGCGCGCGCAGGCGGTCCTCGTCACCACTCCGGCACGCGGGCTGCGCGCGGCGATGGCGACGCCGCCGGAGCCCCCCGGGGGCACGACGTCGCCAGAGGACGCGCGGCTGGCAGCATTCGACCGAGCGGGCATCCGCGTCGCCGTCAACCGCGGCGGCCATCTCGAGCGCGTCGCCCGCGCCCGTCTTCGTCACGCGACGATCGTCCCGCTCGACGACAACCGCCTGCTGCCGTGCGCGCTGCGCGACGGCACCGCGGACGCGCTCGTGACCGACACGCTCGAGCTCGCGGCCTTTCCGCGCGTCGACGAGCGTACGTGCGCGGCACCGCCGCCCGGACGCGATGCGCTTCGCGCCGCGGGCGCGACGAGCTTCGTCACCGTCGCCTGCCTCGCGGACGACCGCAAAGCGTACTGGCTGCCGCCGTCCGCAGCGGACCTCGCGGCGGACCTCGACGACTGGCTGCGCGCACGCGAGCGCGACGGCACGCTCGCCGCCATCCGCGCGCGGTACTTCGGCGAAGGCCGCGGCTGCGCTTTGGAGCGCAGCGCCGGCGCCGCGCTCCGGGCCGCCGACGCCGATCTCGTCGACCTCGTCGGCCGCCGGCTGCTCCTGATGCCGCTCGTGTTCGAGGCGAAGCACGCCGCCGGTCTGCCGATCGAGGACCGCGCCCGCGAGGACGCCGTCGAACGCGTGGCGAGCGAGCGCGCGACCGCGGCCGGCCTCGACGGGCATGCGTACCGCGGCCTCGCCCGCGCCGAGATCGATGCCGCGAAAGCGATCCAGCGTGCCGCCGACCACGCCGAGCGCCACGAGCGCGCGCTGGCGCGAGAGCGTGCCCGCGCGCACGACCGGCATCCCGGCGAGCGCGCCGGCGTCGCGCCGGTTCCAGCCGTCGCCGGGTCCGGGCGCTCCGGAATCGCGCCGCTCCCGGCTCCCGGCGAACGTTCGGGCGACGCCGCCGCGCCGGCGCTGCCGGCGCTCGGTGCGACGCCGGCCCTGCCGGCGCTCCGCGCGGCCATCGATCGACTCGACGCCGCGATCCTCGCCGCCGCGGCGCGCGCGGTTCCGGTGGCGGCGTCACCGGCCGCACTCGCCGCCGCGCTCCGCAGAGACGCCGGCGTGCCGGGCGTCGGCGACGACGCGCTCCGCGATCTCGCGCGAGCGCTCACCCGGCTGCGCCGCGTGAGCCGCGACGAAGGAGGACGATCATGGAGCAGTGGCGCGTCGGCGCGGTGACGATCACCAAGATCACCGAGCTCGAGCTGACGGGCGGGACCAGGTTCATCCTGCCCGACGCCAGCCCGGCGGCGGTGCGACCCTACGCCTGGCTGCGGCCGCATTTCGCGGACGACGACGGCCGGCTCCGGATGAGCGTCCACGCACTCGTCGTCGCGACGCCGTCGCGACGCATCGTGGTCGACACCTGCATCGGCAACGACAAGGAGCGATTGATCCCGACGTGGAACAAGATGCAGACCTCGTTCCTGCGCGATCTCGAAGTCGCCGGACACGCGCGCGAGTCGATCGACACGGTCGTCTGCACGCACCTGCACGTCGATCACGTCGGCTGGAACACGATGCTCGCCGGCGGCAAGTGGGTGCCGACGTTTCCGAAGGCGCGCCACCTCATCGCCCGGACGGAGTTCGAGTACTGGCGCACCCAGTCGCAGGACGAGGAGCACCGGCGAAGCTTCGCGGACTCCGTCCAGCCGGTGCACGACGCCGGTCTCGTCGACCTCGTCGCAAGCGACCATCGCCTGTGCGACGAGGTGAGCCTGATCCCGACGCTCGGCCACACGCCCGGCCACGTGAGCGTGCGGATCTCGTCCGACGGCGAGGAGGCGCTCATCACCGGCGACTTCATCCACCACCCCTGCCAGATGGCGCGCCTCGACTGGGTCTCCGCCGCCGACTACGACATCGCGCTCGCGCAGCGCACGCGACGGGAGGTCTTCACGCGCCTCGCCGGCACGGCGACGCTGATGATCGGCACGCACTTCGCAGCGCCGACGGCGGGACGCGTCGTCCGCGACGGCAACGGGTTCCGCCTCGAGGTCTGATGCGCCGTCGCCGACGGCGCCGCTCGGATCATCCGGGTGGGCGCCCGCGGCCCTCCTGCGTACGAGCCCCTAGGGGCCGGCCCGTGTCACGGAACCGCGGAGAGCCGCATTCGGATCGAGCGTCTGAGCCTCGGCGTGCCGTCAGCGGTGGAAATACCGGCGCTTCCGTGAGGCTGGGCGCGGCACGCTTTCTGCTTGAGAGCGGCATGCGCGACAGGTATCGCTACAGCGCGCTCGCCGCGTTGGCGCCGGCGTGGATGCTCGCGCTCATCGTCGGCGCGGCCATTTTCTCGCAGCACAGCACCGCGGCGCTCCAAGGAGATCCGCCGCCGATCTGGCCGCGCGCCGTCGCGATTGCGCGGGCATTGGATCGTCCCACGCTCTTGATGCTGGTGGACTCCCGCTGCTCGCGCTCACGTGCGAGTCTGGACGAGCTCGACGACATCATGGCGCGGGTCGGTGACGCGGTCGATGCGCGCGTGCTCTTCGTCGAGCCCACCGGCGTCGCCGACGCGACCGCCGACACGGATCTCTGGACGCGCGCCGAAGGGATTCGCGGCGTCACCGTCGCACGCGTCGACGACGCGCTCGCCGACCGCTTCGGCGCGCTCGCGTCCGGCGCGACGGTGATCTACGGCGCCGACGGACGCCTGCTGTTCACCGGCGGCGTCACGGGTCCGAGCAACGACGGCGACGGTCTCGGACGGCGCGCGATCCTGTCGGCGCTGGACGGCGGCGTCGGCGTGCGGCGTGCACCGGTATACGGCTGCGCGCTCTTCGGTCCCGACCGCGGGCGAGACCCGATCCCCGCGTCCTGACGACGCGCGGCCCCTGACGGACGCCGCCCGAGGACCGGTCGCAACCGCCGTGGGCTCCCAGGCCGCGCGGCCTTCGCGTACACTGCGGGCGGTTGGGATCGCCGACTATGGCCCGCCGGTTGGAATCGTTGCGATGTCCCGCGTGCAGCCGCGCCCTTCGCCGAACGCAAGGGCGCCATGGGCTCGTGTGGCTCTGCCGAGCCTGTCGCGCGGGCGCGGTCACGCTCCCGGTCCTCCGGCAGGTGGCGCCGCGGCGGTTCATGAACCAGCTGTGGCAAGCGGCCCTCCACGACGGTCGCGCGTCGTCGCTCGTCTGCCCGGCGTGCACGCGGCCGTTCACCGATTTCACTGAGGGGCTCACGGCGGCGAACGGCCGGATCAAGGTCTGCGTACGCTGCTTCTGGGTATGGCTGACTCTGGAGCCGCTCTCATCCGTCGCCGCGATCGACGCGCCGCCGGCCATCGACGAGCGCCGGGTGCTCGGCGACGAGCACGCCGATCCCGGCGCGCGCCCCGGCGCGGCGGAGGCGCGCCGCGTCCTCGCCTCGCTCGCCGCCGAAGAGCTCCGGTGCGCGCTCTGACGGTGCACCGGGGTCGACGTTCGATCGCGATGCTTCGCCACGCGCCATGGCGCGACCGGGTGTGCCCGGCACCGTCGGCAAACTACGCGAGACGCCGCGACGCGACCCTGCCTACGGGTGCACGAGGCCGGCGCCGCGCGGGCGGAGGACGCCCGCGGCGTGCAGCGTACGGCTGCCGATCTCGAGCGTCGCCGTGAACGGACCCGGCATGGCGCCGCCGAGATTCACGTCGCGAGCGCGGAGCGAGAGGTCGGTGCGCCTGCGGCCGCCGATCGTGAGGCTGGTGATCCCGTTGGCGACGATGCCGCTGCGGTCGCGGAAGCGGACGCGCGTCCCCTGCCCGTTCGCCGCCAGCATCGCCGCGGGAATCGTCGCGGCGTAGAACGCGCCGTCGGCGCCGGCGAGCGTGATCGTGAGATCGTCACCGGGAAGGCCGAGGTCGGCGAGCAGCGCTTCGGTGCGCGCCTCGAGGGCGAGCTTGTCGAGTCCGGCGCCCGTGCGCGTGATCCGCACCCTGCGGAGCTCGAACGTGCCGCGGCACTCGATCGCGTAGCCGTGTATCCCGCTCGTGACGGCGATCGCGACGCCGCCGGGCTCGAGGAAGCCCGACGCCGGCGCGCCGTTCTCGAAGACCCCGGCGCACGACGGGAACGCGCCCTCGAGATGCGAGCGTGCCGTTGCCGTCGGCGTCGACGTGCACGGTGAGGACGGCGTCGGGGTCGAGCGCGGCGCGCGCGACGTCGAGACGCATGGAGCCGACGTTGCGCAGCGTCACGTCGAGGACGTTCTCCGCCGGGATCGCGGGCGCCGCGCCCCACGTGCGGTTGAACTCCTCGTACGTGAAGGGCGGCACCGCGCCTGCGGTCGCGCCGGGCGTGCTCGGCGGGTCGCCGACGCCGAACGCGTGGCTGAACGCGTCGACGACTCCCTTCCCTGGCGCCGACGGCGCGTTCGCGTCGGCGAGGCGCACCTCGGACACCCAGTAGCCGTGATCGTGGACGAGGCCGAGGCTCGCGTCGTCCGCCGCCGGCACGTACGCGAAGGTGACGTGCGGCGGGTTGCGATCGACGAAGCCGTCGCCGAGGAAATCGGCGGCGAACGGATAGTCGTAGCCGACGCTCGCCTGCGCCAGATGATCGGACGGGCTGAAGACCAGGAACCGGAACCGATAGCCGAGCTGATCGAAGCCGCGGATGCCGAGCTCGGGCGCACCGAGGTTCTGCGCGCGCGGGCCGGCGAGCGGCACCAGCTCGTCGGCGCTCGCGGCCACGTCGAGATAGGGAATGTTACGCGCGTTCTCGAGCCAGAGGTTGGTGAGCGTCTCGATGCCGCCCGTCGGAGCGGACGGCGGGATCCAGATGCCGTCGCCCGGCGGTCCGACCTGGGTGAACGCCTTGCCGAAGAGGTCGGGATAGAGCGTCGGCAGGCGATAGGTCGCGTAGCCGCCCATCGAGTAGCCGCTCGAGACCACGCGATCGGGATCGAGCGCGAAGTGCTCGGCGACGTCGTGCCACACCTCGAACACGTCGTACTCGGCCTCGTGCTGGTACCAGCCGTCGGGCCCGTGCGAGAGCGTCGTCGCGACGAGGTTGCCGCGGCCTTCGCCGATCTGCTGCACGATCGTCGATCCGGTGTACTGCCAGTAGTGCTCGCCGAGCGAGTGCAGCAGCAGCGTGAGACCCGCCGGTGTCGCGGCGTCGTACGTGGTCGGGACGTAGAGCGCGTACGGCTGCAGCTGGCCGTGGTACTGCGGGAAGACGCCGTAGTCGACGCCGCCCGGACCGAGGACGTTGCGGCCTTCGGGGAGGCGGAGCCGGCTCGGGAAGAGGCGGATCTGGAGCCCGGTCGCCGGCACCGTCGACTCCGTCACCGCGTCGTCGAGCTTGGTGAAGTCGACGTCGTGCGCGAACGCCGTCGGCGTCTTGTCGCGGATCGCCGCCGACTGGCTGGTGTCGGGCGGCACGTCGCACGCCGTGGTGTTCGGCGGATTCGGGCAGGTCACGAACTGCTCGCCGAAGCGGAAGCCGAGGTTGAAGATGCCGGCCGGCGTCGGGTCGAGCGGACCGGCGCCGCCCGGCGCCGTCGCCGTCGCCGACTGCTGCGGCCGCAGCCAGCCGCCCGTCGACGGATCGTACAGGCCGGTCGCGATCGTCGCGCGCCACGTGCCGTGCGGATCGGAGACGGTGCGCGGCACGACGACGGTGATCTGGTTCGCCTCGAGATCGGTCGTGAGGTCGGTGAGCGGCGTCGTCACCGGCACGCCGGCCAGCGGAAATCTCGTGTGCTCGGCGCCCGTGCCCCACACCGTGATCACCTCGTCGGTTCCGGGAAAGGGCGCGCCGGGATCACGCGGCAACGTCGCCGAGCCGGTGAGCGGATTGCGGTCGGTGTCGAAGGCGATCACGACGATCGTGCTGTCCGCGGCGAGGAGCGTGTTCAGCGTGATGCGATAGGCGACGTCGGCCGCCGTCGGCGCGATCCGCAGCTCGACGAGGTCGGCGGCGTTGTTGCCGTAGCGCGCGGTATCGGTGGGGTAGTCGATGTTGCCGGCGCGCGGGCTCAGCGGAAAGGCGCCGGCGCCGTCGGTGTCGCTGCCGTAGTCGTCGTAGAGGAAGTCCTGGTAGAGGTACTCGCCCGCGACGTAGGCCTCCTGCCCCGAGACGAGAAGCGGCGGCGCCGTGAAGCGCGGGCTCCTGCTCTCCAGTTGCGGCGCGGCCGGCGCCGGCGCATAGAGCACGTCGGGTCCGGGCCGGGCGCCGCTCGTGACCGACGGCAGCGAGTCGGGCAGAGCCGCGGTGGCGAACGACCTCGGAAACGCTGCGGCGACGAACGTGACGATGGCGACGACAGCACGGCTCTTGCGCATGCACGGACCTCCTTCGTGGTGAGTGCCGCGCAGCGTATCCGCCGGACCCTCGCCGGCAATCACCGAACACGGGGAGTCGACGTGAGGAAACACGGGAACGGGACGGCGAAAAACCGGCTGGAAGTGACCGCTGCTCGGAGGCGGCTCGTGCCGCGCCTCGGCTACCGCGCCGGCGCCGACACGCTCCGCCGCGACGCCGCCGGCGGCGACGTCGCGCCGCGCGGCAGCGGAGGATCGCGATGAGCTTCACGAGCTGGCGCGAGCTCTACGCGAGCGATCTGCAGGCGGTCTACGCGCTCTGGATCGTGCCCGTCCTCTTCCTGCCGTTCCTGCTCCGCGAGCGCGGGCGGCGCGTCGCGGTCGTGCCGGCCGCGTCCGGGCTGCTCTACTGGTGGGCCCTCGCCTTCACGATCGAGACCATCGTCGATCCGTTCGCCGGCGGCCCGCTGCTGCGGTGGCTCGGCGTCGCCGACGCGCCGGCGGCGACGTTCGTCGTCTTCCTGCTCGTCCTGCTCGGCGATTTCCGCGTCTTCCTTCTCGTCCTCGGCCTCGCCGCGGCTCGCGCCGGCCGCGGCGTCGCGCGCGCGGCGGTCGAGTCGGCGGTGTGGACGCTCGTCGTTCCGCTCGCGACCCTCGTCCTGCATCGCGCCCTCACCGCCGCGACCGGCGAGCTCCCGGCTCAATCGCTCTGGCTGATCTACGAGGTCGGGTTCGTCGCGATCGCGCTCGTCTTCCGCGAGCGGATCGTGCCGGTGCGCGTGCCGGAAGCGGCGGCGCCGCTGCGCGGGTTCCTGCGCGCCGTCCTCGCGTACGTGGCCGTCTACTACGCGCTGTGGGCGGCCGCCGACGCACTGATCCTCGGCGGCGTCGATCTCGGGTGGGCGCTGCGGATCGTTCCGAACCAGCTCTACTACGCGTTCTTCGTGCCGTTCGTCTACGTGCTCGGCACCTCGGAACGATACCTGGTGACCAGCACGTCGACCCACGCCTGGAGGTAGCCGTCCGCGCGCTCCGCGCCGGCGGCGCGCGGGTCGCCGACGACGCCCGTCGGCGCGTTGGCGCGAAGGCTCGGATAGAAGAGCGCCTGCGCGTCGCCGCCGCCCGCCATCCGACCCGCATCGATCGCGGCGGCGCGGACGGTCTCCGGGCGAAGCGCGCGCATGATCGAGGTCTCGAACTCGCCCGCGTGATGCCCGGACGCGTCGGCGCTCACGCCGAACGCGGCGCTCGAGCGGTGCGCGAGCGCGGTGACCTCCGCGAGATCGGTGTAGCCGACGACGCGCATCGGCGCCGCCGCGGCGCGGAGCTCGTCGAGCCCCGCACGCAGCGGCGCGCAGTTGCCTCCGTGCGCCGAGAACACGAACGCCGCCGCGAACCCGTGCAGCCGAAGCGAGCGCAGCACGTCACGCAGGACGGCGATCAGCGTCTCCGCGCGCACGTCGAGGGTGCCCGGGAACGCCGCATGCTCGGCCGAGCACCCGAGCGTGACCACCGGACAGCGAATCGCCTCCGGCACGCGCGTGCAGAAGCGTCGCGCCAGCTCCTCGGCGATCACCGCGTCCGTCGCGTACGGCAGGTGCGGCCCGTGCTGCTCGGTCGATCCCAGCGGGACGACCGCCGTCCGCGCCCCGGCGCCGAGTAGCGCCTCGAGCTCCGGCCACGTGAGCCACTCGAGGCACTGCTCGGAACGGGCGTCGATCACGGGCGGCCGTCCGGACGCGGACCCGCGGGATCGCGGCGCCGGTGCGGCGCCTGCGTCGCGACCTGCGTCGGCGGCCGCGTCACGGCCGGCGTCACCGGCTGCGTCGCGGCCTGCTTCGCCGGGCGGATCCGGCGCCGGCGCGCCGGCGACGTCCCGCGGGCGCGCGAGCGCGTACAGCTCGCGATCGAGCGCGCGGCCCGGCCACGCGATCTGATCCACCTGGCGGGCCGCGATGAAGCGCAGCATCAGCTCGTTCATCAGCGCTTCGTGCTCGAAGATCGCGAGCGCGCCGGGGAGCGTCGCCGGGAAGCGCAGGAGCGCGTGGCGCTCGCGGTCGAGCGCGCGCTCGACGCGCGACAGCAGCGCCGGCTCGGCGCGCGCGTCGGCACGGGTGAGCGCGATGAACGTCATCGCCCCGGTGTGCGCCTGTTGCAGCGCTCCGTGCGCGACGCCGAGGAGGTCCCACGCCGCCGGCAACGGCAGCAGCATGCCCTCGAGGACTTTGTAGCGGAGGTTCTCGATCAGCTCGCCGTAGGTGCCGCTGGTGAGGAGCGCGACGCCGTCGCGCAGCCGGCCGACGTCGAATCCGGCAAGCGCGCGATCGAGCGTCGCCGGCGCGCTCGCGATCGCGGCGCAGATCGCGTCGAGATCGTACGCCAGGGACGACACCAGCGACGGCGACGCGGCACGGCGGGACGCCGACGCGGCCGGGCCCGTCGCCGCGCGTCGCTCCGACGGCGCCGCGTCGATCGCCGCGTGCCGCCGCTCCGGCCGCCCAGGCGCGATCGCCGCGGCGATCGCGCCGGCGAGCCGCAGTGCCGCCAGGTAGCCAGCGATCGGCCCGACGACCCGCACCAGCGTCTCGAACTCGTCCTCGCCGGCGGGAAAGCGAAAGATCGCGACGCCGGCCGCGCGCAGCTCGGCGAGCAGATCCGCTTTCGCCGCGTCGCCCGCGCGCCGGGCGCCCTCCTCCGTCGCGGCGGTCGCGACCACGACGCGCTTCCAGGCCGATCGCCGGTCGAGCGCCAGGCGCGCGTTCGGCGACAGGCCTTGCGAGATCACGATCAGCACGTCCTCGGACGACGGCACCGTCGCGTCGACGAACGCGCTCAACGGCACGGCATGCGCATCGCACCCGAGCGCCTCGCGCAGCAGGTGGACGAGAAACCGCGCATGGGCGGCGGAGCTGCCGACGCCGGTCACGACGAAGCGCCGCGCGCCGCCGTCGAGCGCGGGCTCGAGGCCGGCCATGCATCCGGCGCCCTCGCGCAGCAGACGCGGAATCGCCGCGACGCGTGCCGCGAGCGAGCGGTGTCCCGCGCGCCAGTCCGAAGCGGGCGTCACCGGCGGGAGGCGCGCGTCACGATCGTTCTCCGGCGCGCGCCGTTTCCGAGCTCGACGACGGCGACGCGGCCGGCGACCGCCGCACGTGCGCGCTGGCGAGAGAGATCGCCGGCTCGGTCACGACGCCGAGCCGTTCGAGCCGGCGCGCGAGCGCCGACAGGCCTTCGGTCCCGCGCGCGCCGGCGCGCGGCGCCGGTCGATCGAGAAGCGGCTGCGCCCGTCGCGGCGCATGATGCGCGAGAAGCCAGACGGCGGTGTCGTCGATCGCGGCGTCATCGACTGCGGGATCGCCAGCGGCCGCGTCCCCGAACGTGGCGTCGCCGACCGCGTCGCCGACCGCGGCGTCGGCGACCACCGCGCCGGCCGTCAAGTCGCCGAACGTCGCGTCGTCTCCCGCGCGCTCGGCGGCCGCGGCCTGCTCGGCGGCCAGGACCGCGACGCACCCCGCGCCGCGCGCGACGATCGCGCGCACCGTCGCGTGCCACGCGTCCGTGTGCACGCCGCCGCCCCCGACACGGAAACGCTCGAGCAACGACTCGCGCTGGAGACGCACCAGCGGTACCGCGTCGGCGTCGCGGCGGTACGCGAGCACCACCCGTTCACCGCCGGTGCCCACGTCGAAGTACGCGTGCAGCTGAAACCAGTGCGGGCCTTCGGCGTGCGTCGAGAGGCGGCGGTCGAATTCCTCGCGGGCGGCCGCGTCGCCGTGCACCGCCGGAAGACCGTCGGCGGACGCCGCCGCCGACCCGCCGGCGTCGGGCGACGCCGCGGCCGGCGGGAGCGCGATCGGCACGAAGTACGAGGCGACGTGGATGAGATGCGGCGCGCCGGCGAGAGCATACGGCTCGAAATACTCGACCGGCTCCGGCGGCTCCGCGGCGCGCGTGCCGCCGCCGCCGTTCAGCGTGTGTCCCGAACGCTGCTTCGCCGTGAGGTAGTGCGCGTTGAACGGCGACACGTCGTGCCGCAGCGGCGCCGTGCCGTCGAGCGGGATCCCCGCACGCACGAGCGCCGCGACCTTCTCCGGGTTGTTGGTGAGCAGCCGCAACGGCGCGACGATGCCGAGGAGGCGGCGCATCGACGCGACCTCGTCGTATACCCGATGATCGCTGTCGAGCCCCATCCGCTCGTATGCGTCGAACGTCGTGAGCGTGTTGCCGCTCGCCTGCACGATCATCCGGTCCCGCACCTTCGCGACGAACCCGGCGCCGCGACCTTCCTGCATCAGGTAGAAGACGATCCCGCGCCCGGCGCGGGCGACGTGCGCCAGGGCGGCGTCGAGCTGCTCGGCGCAGTCGCAGTCGCAGCTGCCGTAGCCCTCGCTCGTCACGCACGACGAGTGGACGCGGGCGAGGAGCGGCTCGGCGGCGCGCAAGTCGCCGCGCGACACCGCCAGGACCCGGTTGCGGGTGACGAGGTTCTGGCACACGTCGACGGTGAGCTCGCCGTGACGCGTCGCCAGCGGCACCCTGCCGAGGTGGAGGAGGAGCCCGTGCATGCGATGCGTGCCGCTCACGGCGCGTGTCCCGGGTCGTGCTTCAGGGTCTTCATCACCTCGAAGTACGCGATCAGCGCGTCGAGGTCTTCGGGCGAGAGGTCGGGGTGCGCCGGCATGCTGGTGTAGCGGAACGTCCCCGGATCGCGGATATACGCCTTGATCTGCTCGATCGGCCGATACTCGACGATGCTCCGCGGCACGTTCAAGTCCGGGCCGACCTTGCCGCCCTCGCCGTTGATCGCATGGCACGAGACGCACTCGTCGCGGAAGATCGCGAAGCCCCGCCAGGGCGGCGTGTCGGGCGGCGCCGTCGACGGCAGCGTGTGCGGGTACTCGTGCGCGAAGGAGCCGATCTCGATCGTGACCAGCTGGTAGGGCCAGGGGTAGCGCTCGCTCGCGCTGCGACGGCTTCGCCCAGACGAGGTAGTACGGCCCCGGGTCGGCCTGCTTGCGATCGATCGGCTGCCACCCGGGATCGGCGCCGTGCGCGTGCTCGGCGTCGGCGAAGCGCGAGAAAGCCGCCGTCCTCGCCGAGCACCTCCGCGGTCGCCGTCTTCACGTAGCCGTCGCGCGCGCGGAAGAAGAACTCGTCATGGGCGTTCGCGAGCACGCCGGCGCCGAACCCGGCGCTCGAGCACCTGACGCAGCGGACACGCGCGGAACGACTTTCGCGCGTGGTAGTACGGGTCGTCGATCCTGACGGTCTGCGCGGCGCAGGAGCGTTCGAGCTCCTCGCGGTCGAACCGCTTCACGAGCGCGCCGTCACGGACGAAGCGGAGCTCGGAATCGCCGGCGCTCTCGGCTCCCGCGAACCCGCTCCTGGGCGACGGTGACGGCGCGGTGAGCAGCACGACCGCGGCGAGACAGGCGATGCCGCGCGCCGCCGCGGCGAACGATGCGGGACGCCGCCGCGGCGGCGCAACCAACGACGCGGGACGCCCCGCCGCCGTCAGGGACGCCGCCTCGCAAAGCCGACCCGAGACTCGCCTACTCGTCACGCGTCCCCGCCGGCGAGCGCACGACGCCTTCGGCGTCCGGTGACGACGGGCTCACGGGCGCGGCGCCGGCCGTCGTGCCGTCGCGACCGCGCCCGTCCCGCACGACGCGCCCGAGGATCAGATCGCGCACCGGCCGCGGCAGCGCGCCCCCGACACGCGCCGCGAGGGCGAGCGTGCGCGGAAAGTCGATCGTCGCCGGGCCGCTCGGGAGCGCGCGGACGATGACGTCGGCCGCCGCGTCGGCGTCCATCAGGAACGGCATGGGCTGGCGACTGCGGGCGGTCATCGGCGTGCGCACGAATCCCGGATGGACCGCGGTCACGCACACGCCGGCGTGCGCGAGGTCCATCCGCAGGCACTCGAGGAACATCGAGAGCCCCGCCTTCGGCGCCGAGTAGCCGGCGTGGCGCGGCAGCGCGCCGAACGCCGCGATCGAGCTGACGCCGACGACGTGCCCGTGCCCGCGCGCGACCATCGCCGGCAGCGCCGCCGTAGCGTCGCGACGCGCCTCGAATTCACGCAGGCGCCGCGACCGCTTCCCACGCGTAGCAGGTCCTCGGCGCCGCCGCTCCGCGTTCGACCACGAGAGACGCCGTCGGATGCCGACCGGCGACGGTTCGCGACGCGATCGACGAGCGCGCGGCGCGGTCCGCGCCGCGCTCCAGGCGCCGCGCGAGCCGCTCGGCGAGCGCGCGCCCGATGCCGCTCGAGGCGCCGGTCACGAGCGCGGTGCGATAGCGAAGGGCCACGGCCGATCGGCTCACGCCCGTCCGCCGTGACGGGGAAGGACTCGCGCTCCGCGCGCGGGCGACGCGGCCGAGGTCACGCGCCCGGCGCCATCGTCCGGATGAAGTGCTCGGTCATCTCGGGCGGGACGTTCACCGGCAGGTTGAGGAGCGCGGTTCCCACGCCCGCGCGCCGCCACTCCGCGAGCCGCGCGCGGCAGTGATCCGGCGGGCCGCAGATCGCGATCGCGTCGATCAGCTCGTCGCTGACGGCGGCGGCGGCGCGCTTGCGGTCCTCGGATCGATAGAGCGCCCGGACCTCGTCGGCGTTGTCGCGGAACCCGTAGCGGCAGAAGAGCGCGTGGTAATAGGCGCCCATCCCGCCGATGTAGAAGGCGACCAGCGGCTTCACCAGGCTCCGAGCCATGTCGAGGTCCTCGAACGGGACGACGGCGATGAACGACGCCACCTCGATGGGCGCGTCGGCGCGACCGGCGTCGCGCGCGCCCTCGCGAAGCCAGGCGATGCCGTCGGCGAGATGGCGATACGGCCAGAAGGTCGGGATCCACCCGTCGGCGACGCGGCCGACGTCGTGGATCGCCTTCTCCTGCAGCGACGCGACGTAGATCGGGATCTCGGCGCGCACCGGCGTCATCTCGAGCTTGAAGTGCCGCGCGTCGAAGAGCGTGCTCATCTCCGGCGCCAGCCGCTCGCCGCGCCAGAGGGCGCGCAGGATGCCGATCGTCTCGCGCAGCCGGGTGAGCGGCTTCTCGTACGGCATGCCGTGGAAGTTCTCGACCACGATCTTCCCGCTGGTGCCGAGCCCGAGGATGACGCGGCCCTCGGAGATCTCGTCGAGGGTCGCGGCGCTCATCGCCAGGAGACCCGCCGAGCGGCTGAACACGTTCGCGATGCCGGTCGCGACCTTCAACCGCTTGGTCGCGAGCGCGATCTCGGCGAGCAGCTGGAACTGCTCGTACGCCCAGGCCTCCGGCACCCAGATCGAGTCGTAGCCGAGGTCCTCGGCGAGCTGCGCGAAGCGCAGCACGTGCTTGCGATCGTAGCTCTTCCAGAACGGGACGATGCCGGTCGTGTCACCCATGGCGGCGGACGATAGCGCACGCCGAGCGCGACGCGAAGCTCCCGCCGGAGCGCTGGTTCGGGTGACGGACCCGTCCGCCGGTGCCGTCCGAATCGGATAGGACGGTCCGATACGGCCGCGGGGGCTTGCTTTGCGCGGCGGCGATGCGAAGATCCGCCGCCGATCCGGAGGTGCCGTATGCCGTCTGACGAGCAGAGCGTTCTCGCCGCCAACGCGGCGTTCTACAGCGCGTTCGCCAAGCGCGACGCCGCGGCCATGGACGCGCTCTGGGCGCGGAGCGCGCCGGTCGCGTGCATCCATCCCGGCTGGCAGTCGCTCATCGGGCGCGACGCGGTGATGGCGAGCTGGCGCGGCATCTTCGGCGGGCCGGCGCCGACGATCGTCTGCACCGAGCCGACGGTGCACCTCCTCGGCACGACCGCGTTCGTCCTCTGCCTCGAGGACATTCCCGACGGCCGGCTGATCGCCACCAACATCTTCGTCTGCGAGCAGGACGAGTGGCGGCTGGTGCATCATCAAGCGGGGCCGGTGGCGCGCGAGGTCGACGACGACGACGAGCCGCGATCGGGGTTCCTGAATTGACGGCCGCCCGCGGCATCACGGCGCCGGGCGTCGCCGGCCGTCTCGCGGCGCCGCATCACCGGCGCAGCCGATGACGCCGGCCGCGCTCGACCTCACCGGCAAGGTGGCGCTGGTGACGGGCGGCAACAGCGGCATCGGCATCGGCATGGCCGACGCCCTCGCCGCCGCCGGCGCCGACCTCTGCATCTGGGGCACGAACGAGGCGAAGAACGCCGACGCGAAGCGCCGGCTCGAGCGCCACGGCCGGCGCGTGCTCGCCCTCCGCTGCGACGTCGGCGAGGAGGCGGAGGTCGACCGGCGCTTCGCCGACGCGGTCGCCGAGCTCGGCCGCGTCGACGCCTGCTTCGCCAACGCCGGCATCGGCGGCGCCGCGCCGTCCTTCGTCGAGATGACGACCGCCGAGTGGCGGCGCGTGCTGCGCGTGAATCTCGACGGCGTCTTCTTCACGCTGCGCGCCGCCGCGCGCCACATGACGGCGCGGTCCGGCGGCGGCTCGCTCGTCGTCGTCAGCAGCCTCGCCGCGATCGAGGGCGCCGCCCGCGGCCAGCACTACGCCGCGACCAAGGGCGGCGTGATCTCGATGATACGCGGCCTCGCCGTCGAGCTCGCCCGCCACGGCGTCCGCGCCAACGCCGTCCTGCCGGGCTGGATCGACACGCCGCTCACCGAGCGGACGTTCGCGTCCGAGGCGATGCAGCGGAAGGTCCTGCCGCGCGTCCCGATCCGGCGCTGGGGCACCGCCGAGGATTTCGGCGGCATCGCCGTCTACCTCGCGAGCGACGCGAGCGCCTACCACACCGGCGACACGATCATCATCGACGGCGGCTACCGGGTGTTCTGAGGCTCGCCGACCGCGGGACGGCGCCACGTGCCGGGCGGAGGCTCGTCGTGGCGATCCCGGACCGCCGTACGCCGTCAGCGCGCCGGCGTGAGACCGAGGCGCGAGCGCGGTCCGTCGATGACGACGCGGGTGAACGGCGCGGCGTGCTCGGTCGTGACGCCGAGCGGACCGATGCCGCTCCCCGAGGGGAGCAGCAGGTTCATCCCGAGGACGCCGTCGAGGGTCCGCGCGGTGCCGTCGTCGGCGACGGTGGTCACGTCGTGCACGACCACCGCGGGATGGTCGAAGACGATCACGACGCCGTCCTCCGCGGCGATCTCGATGCGATCGACGGTGAATCCCGGCAGCGCGTCGTTGCCGCCGGAGATGCCGCCGACCGGCACCGTGAAGGACGGCTTCCGCGACGGGCGGCCGCCGCGATCGACGATGCCGAGCGCGTGCGCCGCGTCGGTGGAGATCATCGTGACGGCGGAGCCGGTGTCGAGGAGCCAGTCGCCCGTGACCGCGTTCGCGTCGGCGCGGACGCGGACCTTCTCGACGACCGGGTTCGGCGCGGCGGTCGGCAGCGCGCCGCGGTTCTGCGGGTGCCGCCGGCGGTTGAAGTCGACCGTCGCGAGCCGCACCCAGACGGCGGCGGCCGGCGCGGCCGTCGAGAGCTCGACGGCGATGGCGTCGTCGCCCTCCGCGCCGCCGGCCTCGATCGCCACCACCAGCTCGCGAAGCGCCGGCATGCCGATCACGTCGACGAGCGACCCGGGCGAGAGCAGCAGCGCGGCGAGGTCCGTGGGCGCGTCGTTCAGCAGAAACCGCTGCGCCGAGAACGTGCGCGCCGCGCGCGTCTCGTCGCCGCTGAAGAGCGCGAGGCCGAGCTCACGCGAGACGCCCATCGCGTGCTCGCCGCTGACGCCGGTCTCGACGTAGCGGGCGCCGGGCTCGGCTTCGACGGCGGCGTACTGCGCCGTCGCGCTCGAGAGCAGGTGCGTGCTCGCGCCGGTGTCGAGGATCGCGGTCAGGCGAATCGCGCCGAGGAGCTCGCCGAGCGCCGCGTCGCGAGGCGCGAGCGGCTTGCCGCTTCTCCGGTCGCGAAGCTCGAAGGCGACGGTCGGCTGCGCGACCGCGGCCTCGCCCGTCCCGCGGAGAACGATCTCGCGCGCGTCGCCCGCGCACGACGCCGCGGCGCCGCCGGCGCGCGACGACGCGCCGGCGCGATCCGCCGCCGCCGCGGAGCGCGCGGGCGCGGCGGCGAGCAGCAACGCCAGCGCCGCGAGCACGACGCGCGCGGACGTCGCCGGAAAGGCTGCCGCCGCTCGGCGCAGCCGGCTAGTTTCCCTTGGACCTGAAGCCGCGCGCGTCGTTCGAGATCACCGCCGGACCGTGCGTCGCCTGCCAGCACTGGCCGTCGCTGTTCTTCAGCTGCACGACCACCGGCAACGACGCGATCGGCACCGCCGCCATGTCGAGCAGCGGACCCTTGCCCTTGACGAGAATCGACGCTTTGCCCGGCAGCAACCCTTCGCGGAGCGTCATCGACTGGATGCCGTCGGGCGTGAGGTCCTTGTCGGTGTACTGGAAGCCTTTCGACGTCGACTTCCAGCACGGGCGCGGACGGCGCGCGTTGCAGAAGCCGCCGGCGGGAATCGCGGCGCGCATGATCACGCTCGGCGACGCGTCGTAGACGCAGAGCGCGTAGGAGGTGTTGCCGTTGACCGGATCTCCGAAATCCGCGCGCGGGGTCACGGAGCCGTGACGCCACCGCCACTGGAGGCGGTCCTGGGTGTCGACCGGACGCTCGGTGAGCTGGAACACCGATCGGGCGGGCGGGACCATGAGCCGGCAGCCGGAGGCGGGCTCAGTGCTCCCGACGCACGCGCCGTTCGTGCAGGTGTCGTTCACCGTGCAGAGATCGCCGTCGTCGCACGCCGCGCCGTTCGCCGGCGTGCCGACGCAGGCGCCGGCCTGGCAGACGTCGGTCGTCGTGCACGCGTTGCCGTCGTCGCACGAGGCGCCGTCGGTGCCGGGCGCGGCGCAATCCATGCCGAACGTGCTGACCGTCAGCTGATACTGCCCGGCGCCGGCAAAGCGGTTCACCAGGACGTACCACGTGCCGGGCGTCGGGTTCGGGAACTCGCAGAACCCGAACTGATTCGCGCCCGCGGCCGCGCAGTCGAAGATGCTCGTCGTCGGCTCGGCGCCGGCTCGGACGTAGAGGTCGAAGTCGCTCGGGCCGTCGTCGATCGCGTTCATGGCGACCCGCAACAGCTCGGTTCCGGGCGCCACCTCGAAGGTGTGCGTCCCCTGCGGCGAGCCCGAGCTGAGCGTGCCCGTCGCGGCGACCACGTTCGCACCCGGCTGCCCGATCTGCGGGATGGTGCCGCACGTCTGATTGGCGAGGTCGGCGCCGCCCTGCGTCTGGATCCAGCTCGCGTACGTGAAGATGTTCGCGTCGTAGCTGTGATCGTTCGGCAGGCAGGTGTTGCTGGTGCCGCCCGAGGTGCTGCCGGCGAGGCGATCGCCGGCGCCGAAGTCGATGAAGAGCGGGCCGCCCGAGTCGCCGTTGCAGGTATTCGAGTTGGTCCCCGGCGCACCCTGCGGCTCGGCGAAGTTCCAGCACACGGAGGTCGCGTCCGATGGATTGGGGGCGCAGGTCGCGGTGATCACCTTGCCGACGCGCTTGAGACCGTAGTCGGCGTTCAAGCCGCCGCCGCCGGATCGCCCGAAGCCCGCGATCATGCCGGTCGTCCCGGAGACGGGCGCGCCCGTGGTGTCGATCGCCGTCGGCGCGATGCCGGTCACCGGCTGCGCCAGCTTGATCACCGCGACGTCGCCGACGGGAAAATCGAAATCCGAACGGACCGTGATGCTCGAGACCGCGAAGAACCCGGCGTGCTGCAAGAAGACGATGAACGCGGCCGGGTTGGGCGCATGCGTGCCCTGGCAGTTGGCGCCGACCGTGTCGCAGACGCAGTGCGCGGCGGTGAGGAAGGTTTGGCAGCCGATCAACGTGCCGCTGCAATAGAGGCTGCCCGTCGAGGCGTTCCCCGGCGTCAGCAGCGCGCCCGTCGTCGGATAGCTCGACGTCAAGGTCCCGTTGACGATCCGGGGCGATCCCCCGTCCAAGCGGTCCGGCGGCAGCATGCCGGAATCCTGCGCGCGAGCGGTCGCGGCGGCGATCGCCAGAGCACAGACGGATAGGGCGAGTCGGGTGGCAGCTCTCATTGGTCTCGTCGTGGGAGCACTGAATCCGGTCCGGACAGGTTTAGCAAGAATCGGGGAACGCTCGCCAACGGAAATTCGCGGGCAGTTGCCGGCGGCGCGTGCCACCCGCGGCACCGAGGGCGCCGCATCGACCCGCCGTGACACGCGCGCGAACGCTCCTTCGCGAACGCTCCTTCCGGACGCGTCCCGATCTCCTCGCCGCTCGCCGCCCCCGATTTCGGCGACGGCGGGCGCCGTGGTACGCCTGCGGAGGTGAGACGGCTCTTCGAACGGCTCCGCGGCGCCTTTTTCCGCTCTTTTTTTCGAGTGCTCGTCCTCTTCGTCGCCGTCGCCGAGTGGGTCTGCATCGCCTGGGCGCTGAACCGCGCCGGCATCGAGATCCATGCGGCAATCCATGTAGTCGCGCCGCTCGCGATCTATCTCCTGAACCGCGCGGTCGTCATGCGCCGGCCGCGGGCCGGGGTCCCCGTCGGAACGCCCCAGCGCGACGGTGCGGCCCCGCCCCCGCGCGACGCCCGCGACACCGATCCGTTGCTCGAGCGCGTCATCCGGATCTACGTCGCGATCGCGTTCACCTGCATCTTCGGCGGTCTCTTCCTGTTGATCGCCGGCGTCGTCGGCGGAGCGGCCGCGCTCGTCGGACGCCCGATGCTCGCGGCGGCGGGCGTCTCGGCGGCGACGCTGCGGCTGATCGGTAACGTCTACGGGCGGCTCACCGACGTCGGCGTCGTCACGATCGTCGCGCTGCTCGCGTACGGATACCTGCGCGGCCATCGTGCGCTCACGGTGAGCCGTCTCACGGTGCCGGTCGCGAATCTCCCGTCGGCGCTCGACGGTCTGCGGATCGTGCAGATCTCGGATCTCCACATCGGCGCCTACTGCGACACGCGCGAGCTCGCGGCGCACGTCGCACGCGTCAACGAGCTGGCGCCCGACCTCATCTGCGTGACGGGCGACATCGTCGACCGCGCCGAGACCGGACCCGTCGGCTTCCCGGTCCTCGCCGAGCTGCGCGCGCGCCACGGGGTCGTCGTGACGCTCGGCAACCACGACTTCTACGCCGGCGCCGAGCAGGTAACGCACGACCTCCGCCGCCACACGCCGTTCACCGTGCTGCGGAACGACACCACGACCGTCACCGTCGACGGCGGCCGCCTCCACATCGTCGGCGTCGACGACCTCGGCCTCGACTGGGCGCGCGGCGTCCGCGAGCACCCGGCGCTGCCGCCGCTGGTCGCGAAGCTCCCGGTGAACGAGCCCTTCATCGTGCTCTCGCACCGGCCCGATTGCTTCCCGCAGGCCGCCGACCTCGGCGCAGCGCTGACGCTCTCCGGCCACACGCACGGCGGCCAGCTCGCGCTGCCGCACCGCCGCGGCCGCAAGCCCCGCAACCTCGCCGAGTTCATCACCCGCTTCGATCGCGGCGACTTCCGCCTCGGCGGCGCGACGCTCTACGTGAATCGCGGCATCGGCTTCACCGGCCAGAAGATCCGTCTCTTCTGCCCGCGCGAGATCGCCGTCATCGAGCTCCGCGCGCGCTGACGACGTCGGCCGAGCGGCGCGCCGGATCGTCTACGGCGTCACCAGCCACAACGGGTTCGCGCCGCTCTGCATGATGCTGCCGCTGAACGTGAGGCGCGGGCTCGGCAGGTAGTCGCTCTCGAGCGTGAAGGCGTCGAGCTCGGTCGCCGTCCCCGACATCGTGCCGATGCCCTGCATCCCGTACTGCTGGACGTCGGCGATCGTCGTCCCCGCCGGCACCTCGATCGCCAGCTGGCCGACGCCGTCGCTGACGCGCGGGTTGACCGCCGCCATGAACGACTGGTTGTGGTCCGAGTAGTACGGAACCCCGTTCACGACGGCGACGCCGCGCAGCACCTGGCCGCCGACGTCGACGTCGATGTCGTAGTCGACGTAGACGTAGTTGCGAACGTCGCTCAGCTTCTTGGAGTTCGGGTTCGCGAAGGGCTCGACCTTGTTCTCGCGCACCATCTCCTTCCCCATCAGCACGTACGACGCCGGGTCGAGGTTCATCCCGAGCTCGCGGGGCAGGCCGGCGTCGTCGTACTCGGCGGGCGCGATCGCGAAGTGCAACGTCGATGCGCCGTCGTCGGCGATGAGACCGTTGCCGGTGCTGGTCCGAATGATCGGGTGGGTGCCCTGGAACGCGCCGCCGAAGAGCGCGAGCGAGCCGCTCTCGTCGGGCCGGAAGCGCACCTCGTCGAGCGTGCCGGTGTCGGAGACGTCGACCTCGAGGACGTTCTCGATGTCGGTCGTGCGCCCGTAGCGCGCGATCAGGAGATCGGGGAATTGGCCGGTGCCGTTGTCCTCGTTCGACCAGATCAGAACGTAGCGGTAGGTGGTGTAGCCCGCATGCGGCACCGGCCGGACGTAGACGATCACCGGCACGTCGCTGACGGCGTTGCCCGGATGCGTGCCGGTGGCGGAGGGCACGATGTTCAGCTTGGCGTCGAGGCCGAGCAGGATCGGCGAGAAGCGCGTGAAGTCGTAGCGCGCATCGCCGCTCGGGATCGCCTCCACGCTCGCGGCGGCGGTGACCAGGACCGGCGAGTCGCCGGCGGGGCTGAGCCTCTTCTCGTGGCGCAGGCCGATGGTGTGCTCGCCCGCGGTGAGGGCGCCGAGCAGCACGCGATACTCGGTCGGGGCCCCGAGGTAGACGACGATCGTGCCGAACACGGCGCCGTCGACGTCGTAGGTGACGACGACCGACTCGCGTCCGAGGTCGCCCCAGTCCGCGCTCGCGGCCGCGAGCGTCAGCGTCGCCACGCCCTCGCCCGGCGCGACGACGGTGAACGGCACGGTCTCATAGCCGTTGTTCGCGACCGCGATGGGAAGGATCTCGTCGATCCAGTCGGCCGCCGTGTCGCAGAGCGCAGCGCCGCCGCAAGCGCCTACCCGGTCGACCTTGAGCGTGCACTTCGCGACGTCCGCGGGGAACTTGTCCATCTTGCCCCTGCGCCGGCGAACGAGCTTCTTCGAGACCAGGGCGCCCGCGATCTTCGCGCGCCTCTTGCCGCAGTCGGTCGCCGACGCGGTGGCGCAGAAGCCGACGTCGTCCCACGTCGCGTCGTAGAAGGTCTCGGCGAGCCCGTCGATCTCGCACGTCAGGAGATCGGCGCAGCTCTGCGAGAGCAGGTACGGCTCGGCGGTCGCGTCCGGGACCGGACACGCCGTCGGACAGGCGGGTGCGCCCCGCTTCGCGCAGCGCTCGATCGCCGCGAAGCGCCTCTTCACGTACTTCTCGACCGTCCTCGGCACGGTCGCGAGCTCGGCACCGCAGCTGCCGGGACATTGCGCCGCGCCGGGACGCGCGAAGGCGAGAAGAGCGAGCGCGACGAGCGTCACGCGAAGAGGACGGGTCGACATCGAGAGCCTCCTGGAACGAGTGGGTGACTGATGCGGCGCGGGTGATCGCGTCGGCGGCCGGTCCGTGGCGTCCGGCCTCTCAACGCGTAGCACACCTCGGACCGAGCCGGCGAGGAGTATTTCGGTCTCGCTGCAGGCTCGTCACCGGCCGGCGCGCAGTAGTCGGGGCCAAGCACCACGACCCGGCGCGGGGTCATGACTCACTTTGAAATGAGTCACGACCGCGCGCTGCGGGTCGCTTGCGAAACCGGTGCGAATTTGTTTCCTCGTGCGCGCGTGGTCGACCGTCGACGTATCGAGCCCGGGGGACGAGCCGCGGCGTGCACCGGTCGGCGCCGCCTCGGCGCGCTGATCGTCCTGGCTGGGCTCTGGAGCTTCACCGTCTCGCCCGGTTGCTCGCGCGACCGGGTGCGCGCGTCGGCGCCCGCCGGCGTCGCGATCGCGGCCCCGCGCGACGACACGGCGGTCTCGCGCGACGCCGCGATCGCCGCACCCCGCGACGCGGCGACGGCGCCGGCGCGCGCCGCCGCGACGGTCGCTGGTCGCGACGCCGCACCGCGGGCACCGCAGGCCGCGACGCCGGCGGGCGCCACGGTGGCAGGTCGCGAAGCCGGCGCGGGCGCCGATCGCGGAGCCGCCGCGGTCGACTACGACGCCGCCGCCGCGTCGGCGCGCGCGCTGCTGACGGCGCTCGTCGCCGCCGACACGTCGAACCCGCCCGGCAACGAGGCGCGCGCGGTCGCGATCGGCGCCGCCCGCCTGCGCGAGGCGGGGATCGAGCCCGAGATCTCGGAGTTCGCGCCCGGCCGCGAGAACATGGTCGCGCGCCTGCGCGGCGACGGCCGCGCCCGGCCGATTCTCCTCCTCGCGCACGTCGACGTCGTCGGCACGGCGGGGCAATCGTGGTCGACGGACCCGCACGTCGTCACGCCGTCGGGCGGATTCCTGGTCGGGCGCGGCGTCGACGACGATCTCGGGATGGCAGCGCTCGCGCTCGAGGTGCTGGTGCAGCTGAAGCGCGCGGGCGCGCCGCTCACGCGCGACGTGATCCTCGCCTGGACCGGCGACGAGGAATCCGGCGGCGCCGGAGCTCGCTGGCTGCTCGCCAACCGCCGCCGCTCGATCGACGCCGAGCTGGCGTTGAACGAAGGCGGCGGCCTCGTCCTCGGCGACGACGGCCGCCTGAAGCTCGTCAGCCTGCAGACGGCGGAGAAGGTGTATCAGGACTTCGATCTCGTCGCGCACGGCCCGACCGGCCACTCGTCGGTGCCGCTCGCGGAGAACGCCATCTATCGCCTCGCGGCCGCGCTCGACCGGATCGGCCGCCACCGCTTTCCGGCGCGCATGCTGCCGGTGACGCGTGCGTACTTCGCCGGACGCGCCGCCGTCGAGCCCCCGGCGGTCGCCGGCGCGATGCGCGCGGCGGCGAGCGCGCAGGGCTTCCCGCCGGCCGGCGCCGTCGCCGTGCTCGATCGCAACCCGGCCGTGGCGGCGACGCTGCGCACGACGTGCGTCGCGACCACCGTCAGCGGCGGCACGCGCCGGAACGCGTTACCGGCGGAGGCGACGGCGAACGTGAACTGCCGGATCCTTCCCGACGAGTCGGTCGCCGCCGTCGGCGCGACGTTGCAGCGGGTGATCGGCGATCCCGCGATCGAGGTGCGGCCGACGCAGGAGTTCGGGTTCGGCGAGCCGTCGCCGCTCGACGGTCCCGGTCCGCGCGCGATCCGCACCGTCGTCGAGGAGATGTGGCCGGGGACGCCGGTCATCCCCTTCATGTCGAGGGGCGCGACCGATTCGCGCTTCCTGCGCGACGCCGGCATCGCCTCCTACGGCATCAGCCCGATCGCGATCACCGAAGCGGACGCGCGGCGCGCGCACGGCATCGACGAGCGCATCCCGGAAGCGAGCCTGCGCTCCGGCATGGAATTTCTCTACCGCCTCGTGGTCGCGCTCGCAGGCTGAGCGAGACCGGTGAATTCCCGGGCCCGCGGCGGAAACGTTGCGGGCGCGCGCGTGTTGAAGCCGTCGAGCGGATTCGTTTCTTCTTTACCTTTGTACGAACTACGCGCCGGGACGCGGATCGCGGACGCGCGGCGGGCGAGCTTCGAGCCGTCGAGCGGTGGCGTTTCGAGCCGGCTGCCATGGCACGGAAGATGCGGCGTGTCGTCGAGGAGCGACGTCGCGAACGCGCGTCGCGACCCGTGAAAGGAGGCAGCATGTCGAAGGTGGAGAAATCGATCGACGTACACGTGCCGGTCCGCACGGCCTACAATCAATGGACGCAATTCGAGGAGTTCCCGAAATTCATGGAAGGCGTCCGCGAGGTGCGGCAGCTCGACGACAAGCGGCTTCTCTGGCGCGCCCAGATCGGCGGCAAGGAGAAACGCTGGGAGGCGGAGATCGCGGAGCAGGTGCCGGATGCGCGGATCGCGTGGCACAGCACCGGCGGCGCGCAGAACGCCGGCGCCGTGACGTTCCATCGGCTCGCGGACGACAAGACGCGGATCATGCTCCAGATGGAATACGACCCGGAAGGGTTCGTGGAGAACGTCGGCGACACGCTGGGGGCGGCGACGTTGCGCATCACCGGCGACCTCGAGCGTTTCAAGACGTTCATCGAGTCACGCGGCGCGGAAACGGGCGCGTGGCGAGGCGAGATCAAGCAGCACCACGCCGCCCACTGAATCCGCCGAGCGGCGCCGATCGTCGCGTCCCCGCGGGCGCGACGATTCCCGTCGCCTGCGCTCGCGAGCCCGTCGCGCGCGCCGCTGCCGACCCCGGCGCTCGCGCCGCACGATGCCTATCGCGCGCGTCGGGCGCCGGCAGCCGCGACCGGCGTCAGCGGCGGTGCGGCTCGTAGTGCGGATCGTCGTATCGGTACTGGTCGCGGTCGCGCCGGCTGCAGCCCTCACGCGCCAGCTTCTCGGCGAAACGGCGGCGCTTCTCGGGGTTCTGATGCTCGCGCGCGAACTCCTGGTACTCGTGGTAGCGGCAAGGATCGCGCCGGACGACGTCCCACGCGTCGTCGGGCTCGTGGCGTTCGTACGCGCGACGATGATGCCCGTAACGATCCGCGACGACGCACCCAGAGACCAGCGACGTCGCGACGACCACGGCGAGCGCGGTGGCGAGCTTTCTCATGGCGACAGTCCCCCCTTCGTGCGGACACGGCGAATATCGGCTGCGGTCGACGGCGGTATTGCGGAACGGTTGCGATCGATCGATCGGAACGGCGAACGATGCGTGTCGAGGATGGCGATGCGTTCACGGCTAGTCAAACGACAGGCGCCGGCGCGGCCGCGTCACACGCGGACGGGCAGGACGATGCCGCTGACCGGCAGGTGGAGAAAGCACGCGACCACCGGCTTGCCGGTCGCGGCGGCGACGGCCGCCGCGTACGCCCGCAGCTGGCCCGCGAACCCCGCGGCGCGCTCGATCGCCTGCGCGCTCGTTCCGGGGAAGCTCTTGTGGTCGATGACGACGTACGCGTCACGATGCTCGAGAACGAGGTCGCTGGTGCCGCGCACGATGGTGCCGCTTCGCAGGCGATGCAGCAACGGCCACTCGCGCTGCCAGGTGGCGGACGGCCAGCGCCGCTCGGCCCACACCCGTAGCGCGTCGCTCGCGCGCAGCACCGCGTCCACGTCGAGCGACGACCCGAGCTCCCAGCGCTCGAGCAAGCGACGCGCGACGTCGCGCCGCAGCGCGAGCGCGAGGCCCGGACGGTCGGCGGCGAGGAATCGGTGCAGCGCCTCGCCGACGCGCGCCATGTCGGGATCGCCGAGCAACGGCATGCGCGCGCCGATCGCTTCCGGCGGCCCGACGACCGGGCCGAATCGCAGCGCGCCCGCGGCGTCGGGCGCGACGACGCCGGCGACCTCCGGTGCCGCAGACGCGCGCGCCGCGAGTTCGCCGCCGGCCTCGGGCGCCGCGCCGCCGGCGGCGAGCGCCGCGACGTCGACCGACCCGTCCTCGGCGCTCGATGCGACGATCGTCGCCGGCGGGTGATGGCGCGGGCCGCGCGCGTCGTAGCCGACACCCGGCTCGACCGCGCGCGCGAGCGGCGTCACGGGCGCGGTCTCGCGGACGCGGACGCGGAGCGGCGCGCCGCCCCACGTGACGTCGACGTCGCACGCTCCCCGCTCCGCGACCGCGCCGTTCGGCGACGCCGCGCCGGTCGCAGGCGGCTCGGCGAGGAGCGGGCCGGCGCCGTCGTGGAGGTGCTCGAGCGGCCCGCTCGAGAGGCGCCCGGCGCGCGCCGCGAGCACCAGGCGATCGCGCGCCCGCGTCCAACCGACGTAGAGCAAGCGCAGCGCCTGGCGCGCCTCGCGCTCTTCGGTCGCGGCCGTGACGTCGGCGGCCGCGAGGCGTCGATGGAACTCGGCCTTCTTCTGCTGCGGGTGATACGGCTGCGGCCAGAAGCGGACCCAGCGTCCCGCGAGCGGGTCGCCGAGATCGAGCGCCGTCCGGTCGCTCACCACTTGCACCCCGAGCGCGCTCGACCGCCCTTGGAAGTCGAGATCGAAGAGCACCGTCACCGGCCACTCGAGCCCCTTGGCGCTGTGCCAGGTGCTGATCACGACCGCGTCCTCGTGGGCGAGGACCGCCTGCGTGTCGAGATCGGCCTCGGCGAGCTCGATCAAGGCGGCGACCAGCCCCGCGGGCGTGCAGCCGGCGCCTTCCGCGGCGCAGATGTCGGCGTACACCGCGGCGTGCGCGCGCAGCGCGTCGAGATTCGCGAGCCGCATCGCGACGTCGCCCCATTCGAGACAGCGCTCGCGCGCGTCGAGCGCCTGCGCGACCGCGTCGAAGGCGCCGAGCGCGCCGGCGTACGGCAGCGCGGCGCGCGCGGCGGCGACCCGCCGCACGAGCGCGAGGTCGGCGAAGGGCCGAGGGCGTGAGCCGGCCGCGACCTCGCGATCCGTGGCGCCGGCGACGCGCCCACCGCTCGAGGCCGGCGCGCCGCGCTCCACCGTCGGCGGTACACCGCCCGTGCGACCGGCAGCGCCGGCGAACGGCAGCGCCAGCTGATCGTCGCCGCGCGCGCGTGCGGTCGCGGCTCGGCCGGCGGCACGCGCGCCGCGGGACGCCGCACGATCGTCGACGGGCTCGCGGGCCGCCGCGGCTCCGGCGGCCCCGTCGTCGTCGCACGGCGGGCGCTCGCCGCCGGACGCGGGCGACAGCAGCGCCGCCAGCCACGCGTCGCCGTCGGCCGGAAAGCCGACGAGGCGCGCGAGCTCGACGGCGGCGAGGGTATCGCGCGGATCGACGAAGAGACGGAGGCCGGCGAGCATGAGCTGCGCCTCCGGCGTCGCGAGCAGCTTCGTGCGCGGCAGCACCGCGCGGACGCCGACGGCCGCGAGCTCGCGCGCGACGGCGGCGCAGGTGTCGTTGGTATGGCAGAGCACCGCGACGTCGCCGGGCCGCGCTCGCCTGACCTCGCCGCTCTCGCGGTCGCGGACGCATGCATCGGAGTCGCCGAGAAAGCTCCGCACCGCCGCGGCGAGCGCGGCGACGTCCTGCGCCTTGTTGTCGGCGGGCCAGCGCCAGCGCTCGACGATCGGCCCGAGACCCTCGGGCTCGGTGTCGGGCTCCGGCGTCAGCGTGACGCGCACCGGCGGGATCCCCTGGCACGCGAACGCCGGCGCGAAGAGCCGCGACGTCAGCCGCACGAGGTCGGGCCGGCTCCGCCGCGAGCGCGACAGCGTCTCCGGATCGCCGCCGCCGACGATCGCCGCGATCGCGGCGTCCATCAACGCCGGATCGGTGCCGCGAAAGCCGAAGATCGCCTGCTTCTGATCGCCGACCCAGACGCTCCGCGGCGCGAGCTCGGCAAGCTTCAAGAAGATCGCGAGCTGGAGCGGGCTGGTGTCCTGGAACTCGTCGACGAGCACGAGGTCGATCTCGCTCCGGAGCTGCGCGCGGACGGCGGGAACGGCGAGCAGCTCGAGCGCGTAGACCTCCTGGTCCGCGAAATCGATCGCTCCCCAGGCGCGCTTGTAGTCGTTGTAGGCGTCGAGCGCGCGCTTGCCGACGTCGAAGATCAGCGCGATCGCGCGGCGGAGGTCGGCGTGCAGGCGCGGATGGCGCTCGTGCGCCGCGGCCGCGACGGCGACCGGCGCGGCGACGGCGCGCGAGCGCTTGCCGACGTCCATGTGCGCGAGCTTGAGCCAGTCCTTCCAGCGCAGCGGCCTGCCGGAGCGCAGGCGGGCGAGCGCGCTGCCGGCGTCGTCGAGCGCGTCCCGCGTCTTCAGCGTGGTGTCGCGCTCGAGGTCGACGCCGCCGATGAACGCCTCCAGCGCCGCCGCCAGCGCCTCGTCGAGCGCGACGGCGGCGGCGGCCGGCTCCGCCTCGCCGAAGAGCGGCATCAGCTCCGCGACGCTGCGCGCGGCGCCGGTCTCGAAGGACGCGGCGTCGATGCGGTTCGCGTGCGCCAGCGTCACCATGCGCTCGATGAGCTCGGTCCAGTCGAACTCCCAGAACCGCAGCTTCAGCTCCGCGAGCTGCTCGCGCTCCGGCGGCGTCACGACGCGCGACAGCGCCTGGCGAAGCGTGAGGGCCGCGGTCTGCTCGTCGAGGACGCGCATGTCGGGCGAGTGCCCGAGCTCGAACGCGAAGTCGCTGACGATGCGACCGCAGACCGCGTTCACGGTGCCGATCCGCGCCGCCGCGAGGCGCTGCGCCTCGTCGACGCGGCCGGCGGCGAGCAGGCGGGTCCGCGCGCGCTCGGTGAGCTCCGCCGCCGCCTTCTTGGTGAAGGTGGTCGCGAGGATCGCGTCGGGCCGGGCGCGCCGCTCGACGATCGCGCGCTCGAGGACGGTCGCGAGATGCGTCGTCTTGCCGCTCCCGGCGCTCGCCGAGATGATCTCGATCGCGCTCATCGACGCGTGATCTCGTCGTGCGGCTTGCCGCAGAGCAGGGAGAACTCGCAGAACCGGCACGGCGGCGCCAGGACGAGCGCCTCGCCCTCGAGGACGCTCGCCTCGCAGATCGGCCGCTCGTCGTCGGCATTGCCCGGAGCCTCGAGCATCCCTCCTGCGATCTCGGCGCGGCGGCGCGCGACGGCGCGCTCGACGGCGCGCCAGATCGCCTCCGGCGGCACGTCGCCGACGGGCTCGCCGGTCGGAAACACCCGCGCATCGCTCACCAGCAGGCGCTGATCGCGCAAGACGTAGTACGCGACCGGCGGAAACGGATCGCGGTCGGCGGCACGGACGAGATGGCTGTACGCCGCGAGCTGGTAGGCGGTTCCGGCGGCGAGCTCGTCGCGGCGGTACGGCGCGCCGCTCCACTTGAGGTCGATGACGCCGCGGACGTCGCCCGCCGGCGCCGCGCCGCGCGGTGATGTCGGCGTGCGCGTCGCCGCCGCCTCGTCGACGCGCCGGCCGACGACGAGATCGGGCCGACCCTCGAGGGCGCCGCCGGCGCCGGCGCCGGCGTAGGTCGTCTCGACGGCGATCACGTCGAGCGCCGCGGCGCGCAGATGGCGGAAGAGCTCGCGCGTCGCGAGCTGCACGACCTGACGCGCGTCGGCGCAGGCGGCGTCGGCGCCCGGCAGGAAGAGCGCCGCCGCCATGCGCGGGCCTTCGCCGTCGAAGAGCGCGAGCGCGTACGCCTCCGCCTCGGCGATCGTCGACGGCCGCGCGGCGAGGACGCGCTCGAGGAGCGCGTGCGACACGGTGCCGAGCATCTGCTCGGCCGCCGGCAGCGCGGCCGTCGCGCCGCCGCGCACGCGGCCGGCGTAGCGCAGCGTCCAGGCGAGCGAGCAGCCGAGAAGAAGACCCAAGCTCGACGGCGACTCGACGTCGCGGCCTGCGATCGCGCCGGAGGCGACGCGCCACCGCCGGCGGCGCTCCGGAAGCGGCCGGATCGGCCGCGCGCTCCTCCGCGGCGCCGCGCGCGCCGCCGGCGCGTCGCGGACGAGCGCGCCGAGCTTGGCGGCGCCGGCGGCGTTCGCCTCGATCTCGTCCCAGAGCGGGTGCGGATGCTGCTCCGCGCCCGTGGCGTCGAAGAGGGGCGCGACCAGCAGCAACGTCTCGGTCGCTTGGAAGAGCGGCCGGCGCCAGCGTTCCGCGGCGGCGATCGCGAGACTCCCGGAGTCCGGGACGGCGAGGCCGAGACGCGCGAGCGCCTCGGCCTCGAGCGCGGAAAGCGGCAGCGACGGCGCGAAGCTCGCGGTGTCGCGCGTGAAGCACCACCACACGACCCGGCGCGCCGGACCGGCGACCGCCCCCGGGACGCGCACCGCCGGCAGGCCAGCTTGCGCCGGATACGCGGCAGAGGCGATCCCGTGCTCCATCGCCTGGTCGAGAAATCGCTGGAGCTGCGGCGCCGCGAGCGTCTCGAGACCGGATTGGTCGAGCAGCTTCCGGAGCGCCGCGCTCTGCATCGCCGCGGCTTCCCAGGCGAGGCGTGCGTGGGCGCCGTGGTGCACCGCGAGCGCGTCGCCGGCCGCGCCCGCCGGCGACGGCGACGTCTCGAGCCGGCCGCGGATCCACTGATCGAGCACGTCGAGGCGGCGGCGCACCTCGCGCACCGGATACGCGCCGCCGCGGGACACGCGCGCCGAGAACACGGTTCGGACGCGCTCGCCGACGCGGGCGCGGTACGCCGGATCGTCGATCTCGGCGAGACCGTCCACCAGCGCCGCGCGCCACTGATCGCTGTCGACCGCGGGCGCCTCGTGCAACGCCTTGGTGAGCCGCCACGCAAGCGCACGCGGCACCGGGCTCGTCGGCATCGTCACGAGCTCGAGCGCGCGCCGCGGATCGGGCGGCGACCATCCCATCGCCACGACGAGCGGGAGGATCTGGACGAGGGCGTTGTCACGGAGCGCGAGCGGCGCGCCCGTCGTCGGAAGGCCGTGACGATGGAGGGCGGCGTCGAGGAGCGGCTCGGCGCCGATCACGACCGTGCCGTCGAGCCGGTCCTCCGCCGCGAGCCACGCGGCGACCTCCTCCGCCGCCTGCAACGGACCCGGCGGCCGCACCAGCTGCAGCGAGCCGTCGCTGGCGGCGTGAAAGCCGCGGGCGCGTGCCGCCGCGAGGTCGCCCGCGGCAGGCGCCGGCGCGAGGGTCCGGGTCGTCACGGTCGTGCGCTGCGCTTCGAGCGCGTGCACGACGGCGCGCCATGCCGGCGCGAGGTCGTCGACGGGCGCCACGAGCTCGAGGGCCTCGATCCCGGCGGTGCGCTCCGCGAGCGCGGCGGCGACGGCGGCGAGGCGGTCTGGCACGCCCGGCAGCACCGCGCCCGTCACCGCCGCGAGCTCGGCGAGACGGTCCGACACGGCCTCGCCGCGCCAGCCCGCCATCCAGAGCGCGTCACGCCAGCGCAGCAGCCGGAGCGCGCTCTGAAAGGGATCGATCTCGGCGGAGCGCGTCCAGAAGCCCGGCGTCGCCTGGACCGCCGGGACGATCGACGCCGCGCGCATCGCGTGCGTCAGCGGCGGGCCGCCGAGGCCGAGCGCGGTCTCGACGAGGTCGAGGAGGTACGAGGGCCCGGCCCACGCCTCGCCCGCGACCGCGTCGCGCTCCGCGAGCGGCCCCGGCCAGACGGCGGAGTCGAAGCTCGGATCGAAGAGGATGCGCATCGACGTCGCGCCGCGGACCGAACGGCGAGCTCAGAGGCAGAACGGGCTCAGCGGGTGATCGAGCTGCGTGAAGGTGGAGATGACGTCGGGGTTCGGAAGCTCGACGTAGGCGAGGTCGTCCACCTTGCAGACGTGCTCGCGCACGACGCACTCGGCGTAGGTGTCGAGGCCGTTCAGCGTGACGCCGTAGGTCTCACAGTCCGTCACCAGGCTGTCGACGTTCGACCCGGCCTGCGAGAAGAGGTCGTCGACGAGGGTAGCCGAGCACCCGTCCTTGATCGCCTGGCGGAACGCGTCGATCCCGCGATCGGCGACGTCGAGCTGGAACGCGCAGGTGCCTCTCGCGAGCGCGAGGCACACGGCATCGCCCGGGTGGTCGTGCGAGCACGCGAAGACCGCGTCGGCGCAGGCGGCGAGCGCCCGTTGCCGCTGCGCGACGAACGCGGCACCGCGATCCATGATCGCCGCAGCGCAGTCGGTGAGCCTGCGAGCGGCGGCGTGGTCCGCGAGGCCGGCGCCCGACCCGCCGTGCGCCACGGCACACGGCGCCACCAGGCTGCCGATGAGGTCCGACAATTCCAAGAGACGCGGCAGCTCGAGATCGACGATGCCGTCGGCGTCGCATTCGTGCACCGTCCGCAGGCACGCGGCGATCGCCGGCAGACCGGAGAACACGTCGATACCCCCCTCGCCGCAAAGCACGGAGAGGGAGCCGTAGTCGAAGCTGGGCGTCGCGATCAGGTCGTCGGGATCCTGCTGGAGGCACTTGAAGAAGCCCGTCGCGCAGGCGTCGAGCGATTTCAGGCGGGCGTCGACGAGCTTGCCGGCCGCCTTGTCGATCGTGAGCTGACACTTGACGACCTGCTTCGCGGTCGCCGCCGGTAATGCAGCCGCAGCCCCCGCCGAGGCGAGGACGAGCGTCGCCGACAGGACGACGAATGAGGTGGCCGCGCTTCGCATCACGATGGAATCACGCGCGACGGCTCTCCGACCCTCGGCGTGGCGACGGATGGTACCGGCCGCGCGGCGCAGGCGTCAACAATGAAAGGCCGTCGGTACTGGCTGGTCAAAGACGGACAGTGCCAGGCCGTCGCAGCGCGCGTGGTGTGTGACCGCGAGGAGCCGCACGTCGAGATCGGCGCGCCGCGGCCGCGCCCCGCGCGCGATCGTGCCTGCGCGCGGCCGTGCCTACGCGCGGGCCGCGGCCGTGGCCGAGCCGGCGCGTCGCCGGCCCTCACCACCTCGCGTAGTGGCTCTCGGCGTAGCCGAGCATGCGATCGACGCGGATGCGCTCGCCGCGCGCGGTCGTGAGCGTCCCGGAGTAGCGGCCGTAGAGCTGATTGAAGTTGGTCGCGACGATCCACGCGTTCACGTTCTCGACGTGCTTGCCCTCGGGATGGAACTCGAGCGCGACGCGGCCGTCGAACGAGCGGACGCGCCAGGGCCTCTCGAGATTGGCGCGGTCGTAGTCGAAGAAGACGGCGTCGACCTTGTGCAGGACGCCGTCGAGCCAGAAGCAGCTCTCGGTGAAGCTCGTCTCGTTGACGCCGCAGGAGACGTTCATCCCGACGACGCGGCCGTCCGCGACGCGGCCCGCGAGGCAGCCCCAGTTCCAGAACGTCTCGCGCCGCATGAAGCCGGCGGTCCAGTCGTGATGGCCGCGGATGTCGAGCGCGCCGAGGTCGACGCTGCCGCCGTCCCACGCGAGCCGGCCGGTCACGCGCTGGCCGGCGGTCTTGCGGGCGTAGACCCAGCCGGTCGCGCCGGCGCGCGTGCAGATGCACATCGGCTCGATCGCGGGATCGCTCTCGCTGAAGGTCGCGTCGATCGCGAGCCCGTCCGCGAGCTCGACGGCGAGCCGGCGGGTGCGCGTCGCGCGGTCGGCGCTCATCGCGATCGTGCTCGCGCCGGCGCGGAACGCGGTCGTGCCGCCCTCGGGGGCCTGCGTGAAGCGCGTGCCGATCGCGAGCGGCCGCCGGAAGCCGAACTCCCGCAAGCGGCGCGTGCGCGGGTCGTAGCAGTACGCGAACGCGGTCGCGACGTACTTGATGTCGGCGATCGCGCAGCCGAAGACGAGCTCCTCGGAAAGCGCGCCGAAGAACTCGAACTGGTTGAACGCGAAGTGGCGCGCGAGGCGGCCGCGCGGGCGGCCGAACGGATTCAGCAGGCGGAAGTCGCGGTGGTTCACCTCGAGGATCGGCTCGCGAAAGATCCCGAGCCGGACGTTCCCGGCGGCGTCGACGAGCCGGCCGTCGTCGCGGCGTACGGCCGTGAGCGGCTCCGCATCGATCCCCGCTCGAGCGCTCACAGCTCGAGCTCCGGGTAGAGCGGGTGGCGGCGGAGCAGGTCCGCGGCGCGTGCGGCGGCATCGCGCCGCACGCCGTCGTCGAGACGGTAGCTCGCCTGCGAGCGCTTGCCGGCGTTCGCGCCCTTCGCGATGGTCTCGGCCTCGGTCGCGGCGAGGACGCTGCGGACGATCTCCGCGACCTCGCGCATCTCGTCGGCGCCCATGCCGAGCGTCGTCAGCGCCGGCGTACCGAGGCGGAGACCGCTGGTGTACCAGGCGCCGTTCGGATCGAAGGGGATGACGTTGCGGTTGAGCGTCACCCCCGCCGAGCGCAGCGCGGCCTCGGCCTGGCGGCCGGTCAGGCCGAACGGCCGCACGTCGACGAGGACGAGGTGGTTGTCGGTGCCGCCGGTCACGACCGCGATGCCCTGCGCCTGCAACGCGTCGGCGAGGGTCGCGGCGTTGTCGACGACGCGGCGGGCGTAGTCGGCGAACGCCGGCGTCGACGCCTCCGTGAGCGCCACCGCCTTCGCGGCGATGACGTGCTCGAGCGGGCCGCCGAGGACGAGCGGGCAGCCGCGGTCGACGGTCTCCGCGAGCGCCTTCTCGCACAGCACCAGACCGCCGCGCGGCCCGCGCAGGGTCTTGTGCGTGGTCGTGGTCACGACCTGCGCGTGCGCGACCGGATCGAAGTCGCCGCTGAACACCTTGCCCGCGACGAGGCCGGCGAAGTGCGCCATGTCGACCATCAGGGTCGCGCCGACCTCGTCGGCGATCTCGCGAAACGCGCGGAAGTCGATCTTCCGCGGATAGGAGCTGTAGCCGGCGACGATGAGGAGCGGCCGCTCCGCGCGCGCGCGCCGGCGGACCGCGGCGTAGTCGAGCCGGCAGGTCTGCGGATCGACGCCGTAGGCGCAGTAGCGGAAGAGCTTGCCCGAGACGTTGGCGCGAAAGCCGTGCGTGAGATGGCCGCCGGCGTCGAGCGCCATCCCCATCATCTTCTGGTCGCCGAGCTCGCGCCGCAGCCGCTCCCAGTCGTCGTCGCTCACGCTCGTGAGCGCATCGGCGCCGAGGCGCTCGAGCGCCGGCGCCTCGATGCGTTGCGTGAGCACCGCCCAGAAGGCGACCAGGTTCGCGTCGATGCCGCTGTGAGGCTGGACGTAGGCGTGCTCGGCGCGAAAGAGCCGCCGCGCCAACTCCGCGGCGCGCGACTCGATCACGTCGGCGTTCTCGCAGCCGGCGTAGAACCGGTGCCCCGGCGAGCCTTCCGCGTACTTGTCGCTCAGCCAGTTGCCCATCGCGAGCAGCACCGCCGGCGACGCGAAGTTCTCGCTCGCGATGAGCTTCAGGTGCGAGCGTTGGTCCGCGAGCTCGCGGCGGAGCGCGGCAACGATCTCCGGCGCGACCTTCGCGACGGCGTCGAGCGCGGCGGCGAAGGCGACGGTCTCCGTCGACAGCCGTCCGGGAACGTAGCCGGGGATGCGGTTCGTCAGGTACGCGTCGAGCAGCGACTCGGCCATCGGGTGCCTCCGTTCGGTCCGACCGCCCGTCCACGCTTCACGGGACGACGCGGCACCCAGGCGCGCGGCTCGAAAAATCGTCGCTTCCCGGTGGTCGGGTCCACCTTGCGGTTCAGCGCCAGTCGCGACGACGGGGACGATCGTACGGAAGACGTCGCGCGCCTGTCAACGCGGGGACATGATCCGGGTAGCCATCCCGCTCGATGACGGCGCATTGGTCTGACGCAGCAATATCCTCCAAGATGGGGCGCCGCGGCGCCGTTACGGGTGGTCTGGTGCTGGCGCGTCCAGCCGGTATCGTCGATCCGGCCGAAGAGCCGCGATCGAGGTGACCCTGGACGGCGGCGGGAAGGAGTCGAGCATGGCGATCGTCGAAGAGGGGGCGAGACGGCCGGGGGCCGGCGAAGGGCGCGGCGCGGTCACGGGCACGCACGGTGCCGTGAAGGCCGATCTCGGCCTTCTGGTGCTCGCCGACATCTCGGGATTCACCGGCTTCATGACCTCGACGGAGCTCGAGCACGCCGCCGAGACGATCGGCGTCCTCCTCGGGGAGGTGATGAAGGCGCTGTCGCCGCCGCTCGACGTCCAGGGCCTCGAGGGCGACGCGGTGTTCGCGCTCGCGGCGGAGCCCATCCGCATGTCGGGCGCGGTGCTGCTCGACGTGTTCCGCGGTGCCGCCGGCGCCTTCCGCGCCCGCCGGCGCGACCTCGAGCTCGACACCTCGTGCGCCTGCCGCGCCTGCACCAACGTCGGCGTCCTCGACCTCAAGCTGATCACGCACCACGGCCGCTTCGTCGCCCATCACGTCGGCGAGCGCCGGCAGCTGACCGGTGCCGACGTCGTCCTCGCGCACCGCCTGCTGAAGAACGGCGTCGACGAGCGCGGGTACCTGCTGCTCACCGCCGCCGCCGTCGAGCGGCTCGCCGTCGATCCGGATGCCGCCGGCCTCCGGCCGTATCGCGAGCACTACGACCATTTCGGCGAGGTCGCCTACTTCGCGGGCCCCTTCGACGGACCGTTCGAGACGCCGGAGACGTGAGCGGCCGCGTCGGCCGGCGGCCCGCCGCCGACGCCTCGTGCTCGACGCCGCGCGTCCTCACGGCAGCGGCTTCAGCTGGGGCACCGCCGCCTTGGCGTAGGTGAGCTTCTGCGTCACCAGGCCGTTCTCGAAGCAGAGGACGTCGAGGCCGCGCCAGCCCTGGATGCCGTCGGGGCGCTCGAGGGTGCAGAGCCAGCGGATCAGCGCTTTCCCCGCGGGCACGTCGATGAAGATGTCCTCGGGGTGGAAGCGGATCGCGCCGTAGTCGCCGCGGAACTGCGGGGCGAGCACCTCGCGAATGGCGGCCTTGCCGTGGCTCCGGGTGCCGTTGAACTCGTCGTAGCAGGCGTCCGCGGCGAAGAACGCCATGACACCGTCGAGGTCGTCGTGGTTGAAGGCGTCGGTGAACCGCACGACCAGGTCTTCGAGCGTGGCGCGATCCTGCGCTGCCGTCATGACGGGTCTCCTTCCGAATGAATTTCTGTAGCCGTCATTGGCCGACGAGGTGGAGGACCAGGTGCCGCGCGTACGACGCGGCACGGTGCTCGAAGACGTAGACGGCCTGCCAGGTGCCGAGCGCGAGCCGTCGAGCGACGACCGGGATCGCAACCTGCGTCGCCGTGAGCGCGGCGCGAATGTGCGACGGCATGTCGTCGGGACCTTCCGCGCTGTGCCGGTAGCGCCGCGCGTCCTCGGGGACGAGGCGGCGGAAGAACGCGTCGAGGTCGCCGAGCACGTCGGGGTCGGCGTTCTCCTGGATCGTCAGCGACGCCGAGGTGTGCTGGATGAAGACGGTCAGCAGCCCGTCCTCGACGTCTTGCTCGGCGACCCACGTCCGCAGCTGCGACGTGACGTCGTAGAGGCCCGGGCCGCGCGTGCGGACGGCGAATCGATGGTGCGCTTGTCTCATCGATCGGTTCCACCGCGGCCGATCGCGTGACGACCGCCCGCGGGGTCGAGTATCGGCGTACGCCTCAGGATACGCGAGCGGCGTGCGCGCGGCGGTCGGGCGCCTCGCCGCGGACGTCCGATCCGGGCTGCGTGCCGGGTCGCGCCGGCGCCTCGTCGCGCAGGCGTGCCGCGACCTCGGCGGCGGCGCGCTCTCCGGAGTCGACGGCGCCGTCCATGTAGCCGGCCCAACGCAGCGCCGTCTCGCTGCCCGCCCAATGGATGCGGCCCTGCGGCGCGCGCAGCGCGTGGCCGACGCTCGTCCACGTGCCCGGCGGGAAGAGCGCGACCGGACCGCCGCGGCTCCAGAGCTCGTCGTTCCAGCTGAAGTCGCGATACTCGAGCGGCTGCGCCGCCTCGTCGCCGAAGAAGCTCACCAGGCTCCGCACCACGGCCGCCGAGCGCTCGGCTTCCGTCCGCGCCGCGACGTCGCGGGCCGCGTCGCCGGCGTTGAAGACGACGAGGACGCCGGACGAGAGGTCCTCCGGGCTCGAATCGAAGACCGCTTGCACGACGCCGTCGTTCGCCAGCACCTCCCCCGAGAGCCCGCGCGTCCGCCAGAACGGCGACGCGTAGCGCACGTAGCACTTCATGATCGACCCCATGCTCGTGCGTTGCGTGAGAAGGTCGCGCGCGGGCGACAGCGGCGGATCGTAGGCGATCCTGCCCGCGAGCGGCGGCGGAACGGCGATGACGGCGTAGCGCGCGCGGAACGCGCCGCGATCGGTCTCGGCGACGACGCCACCAGGGTCCTGCCGTATGCGCCGCACCGGCGCGTCGAGCACGACGGTGCCGGCGCCGCCCCGGGTCTCGAGCTCCGCGGCGATGCGCTCGGAGATCTGCTGCGTGCCGCCGACGAAGTAGTCCTGCTGCGCGGCGCCGTCGATCGTCGACATCGCGATCAGGCCGCCGCCTCCCTGGAGGTAGGTGAGAAAGCCGAGCACCGACATCTCGCGGAGCTCGGCGCCGAACATGCAACCGATCGCGGTGTGGAAGATCGCGCGCGCCGCGCGCGTCCGCAGGCGTCGATGCGTCCAGGTCTCGAGCGTCATCCCATCCCACGCGGCCGCGCGGCGCGCCCGTGCCGGGTCCGCGACGTCGATCCGCCGCCGCAGTCGGTCGAGGGCGGTCAACGCGACCTGCATGTCGACGAGCGCCCACGGCGAGACCGACGGGATCGCCCGCCGGTACGTCGAGCGCCGGCCGTCGAGCGCGAGGATCTTCGTCCCGGTGTTGTACTGCCGGGCGGTCTCGAGGCCGAGCTCGCCCGTGAGACGGAGGAGCCGCGCCTGGTCGGGACCGACCCAGTGGGCGCCGAGATCGACCTCGCCGTCGCCGAACGGCACGGTATAGGTCCGACCGCCGACGCGCGGGCGAGCCTCCAGGAGCCGCACCGAGACGCCGGCCTTCGCGAGCTCACGCGCCGCGACGCAGCCCGCGATACCCGCGCCGACGACGATCACGTCCGAGGACGTCGGTTGATCAACCATGCCGCGCATATAGCGCGACGGCGGCGGCGCGCTCCAGCGCCGCCGCCGTCAGGGCCCTATGCGTCGAAGTCTCCCCGTGCAGCGATACCGGCGTCGAGATCCTTTACATGCGCGCGTCGAGGAGCGTAGATCCGGCGAGGGAATACGATGCCGAACGCCTTCTACGAGCGGATTTCGGCGCAGGATCGGTCGTTCCTCCACTTCGAGGACACGACCACGCACATGCACCTCGGCGGTCTCGTGGTCTTCGAGGCCGGGCCGCTGACGACCGCCGCGGGCGGGATCGACATCGACCGCATCCGGGCGCAGATCGCCGGGCGCCTGCACCTCGTCCCCCGCTACCGCCAGCGTCTCGGCTGGATCCCCGTCTTCGGCCAGCCCGTCTGGGTGGACGACGACCACTTCGACCTGAGCTACCACGTGCGACACACCGCGCTGCCGCGCCCGGGCGACGACGAGCAGCTGAAGCGCCTGACGGCACGGATCATGTCGCAGCAGCTCGACCGCGGAAAGCCGCTCTGGGAGCTCTGGGTGATCGAAGGCCTCGCGCACGACCGCTTCGCGCTTCTCGTGAAGACGCATCACGCGATCGCCGACGGGATCTCGGCCTTCGATCTCTTCACCGCGTTGGTGAGCCCGACGCCCGACGACGAGATCGAGGAGCCGCGCCGGTGGACGCCGCGACCGCCGCCGAGCGCCGCACGCCTCCTCTGCGACGGCGTCGTGCGGCAGCTCGACGGCACCGATCGTGGTCGCGCGGCGGCTGCTCGCGATCGCCGGCGATCCGGCGGGCCTCGGCGCGAGCGCGCGCCAGAGCCTCCGCGCGGTGTGGGATCTCGTCGGCAGCGGCGCCGCGCCGCCGCCGGCGACGCCGCTCAACTTGCCGATCAGCGCGCACCGCCGCTTCGACTGGCTCGCGCTCGATCTCGCGGAGGTGAAAGCCGTGAAGGCACGCCTCGGCGGCACCGTGAACGACGTCGCGCTCGCGATCGTCGCCGGCGGCCTCCGACGTTTCTTGCTCGGGCGCGGCGTCGACGTCGCGGGGCTCAAGGTCCGCATCGTCGTGCCGGTGAGCGTGCGCACCGAGGACGAGCGCGGCGTCGCCAGCAACCGCGCCTCGGGCTGGCTCGTCACCGTCCCGCTCGACGAGCCCGATCCACGACGGCGCTTCGCGGCGATCGCCGCCGAGACGACGCGCCGCAAGGCCGTCCATCAGGAGCTCGGCCCCGAAGCGCTCGGTCGCGTCGCCGACTACGCCGTTCCCGGCGTCGTCGGCCTCGGCGTCCGCCTGCTGGCGCGGCTCCATCCCTACAATCTCATCGTCACCAACGTCCCCGGCCCGCAGGTGCCGCTCTATCTTCTCGGCGCCCGGCTCCTCGGCGGCTTTCCGCAGGTGCCGCTCTTCGAGAACCAGGGTCTCGGCGTCGCCCTCTTCAGCTACTGCGGCTCGATCGGCTTCGGCTTCAACGCCGATCGCGAGGTCGTCCCCGACCTCGCCGCCTTCGCGGCATCGGTCGCCGCCGGATTCGCGGAGCTCGCGGAGTCGGTGCACGTCCGAACGGCAGCGGCGGCACCCGCGACGCCGCTCTCCGCGGCGGCGTCCCGGTAGCCGCGCCGAGCGGCACAGGCGAACCGATGCACCTGCGCCTCCGGCCCGCGCGCGCGTTCGCGATCCTGGTCGGCGGCGCCGATCTGCACTAGGGTGACGCCGATGGCTTCCGGAGGAAGAACGTGAGCTCCCGGTGTGCTGCCGTCGTCCTCGTGGCGTGCTGCTCCCTGATCGGCATGGCGCCAACCGTCCGCGCCGCCGATGAGTGCACCCAGATGCAGCCGGGCTGGATATTCTGCAACGGGTTCGAAGACGGGAACTTTTCCGTCTGGGACGACTACGACGGGAACCCGGCGCCCGACGATACGTTGGTCAGCGATGCGGGACCCTTCGATACTGCCGGCAACCACGCGGCCAGGTTGTTCGTTCCACCGGGGAAAGGAGGAGCGGATCTGGTCAAAGTGTTGCCCGGGCAGAACGACAAACTCTACGCTCGCTGGTACCAGTATTGGGAGCCAGGATACGATTTCACTGCTCCCAACCACGGCGGCGGGCTGCACGCGGGAGATCGAAGCTGGCTCGGCCACTCGGACACCCGGCCGACCGGAGCGGACTGGTTCTCCATTTGGATAGAGCCGATCGACAATACCGGCAATGCGGGGCGGATGAATCTCTATTCATACTACCGCGGCATGTACATGGATTGCGCCAATCCCAACGGCGCCTGCTGGGGCGATCACTTCCCCTGCATGGTGGGCTCGGCGTATTGCACCAACCCGGCGCACGCGCCCCCGCCGACACCTCCAAGGATGCAGGCAGGCCGATGGTACTGCATCGAGGTGATGCTCGACGGCGGAACTCCGACGCCGACCCAGTCCGGCGCGAATGGACAGCAGGATTTCTGGATCGATGGTGTGGAGCTGGGTCCTTGGACGGATCTTTGGCACCGCACGACGAGTAGTGTTCATATCGGCATCCTCTGGCTCAACACCTTCTTCCACGGCGCGCACGCCGACGTCGGGGTTCGCTACGACGACGTGGTCGTGTCGACGGAGAGGATCGGATGCGGCGCCGTGACCGAGCACATCGGCTCGGCCGTCGGCGATCCCGGACAGACCGTCCCCGTCGACGTCACGTTGGACGACGGCGGGGCGAGCGTGTCGTCCATTCAGCTCGACATCGGCTTCGATCCGCGCACACCGATCGCGGCGACGTCGTCGCTGACGCCCGACTGCGTCGTCAACCCGGCCATTCACAAGGACGAGAGCGTCTACGCGTTCCAGCCCTTCGGCTGCACCCCCGGCGTCGACTGCACCGCGGCGCGGGCTTTGATCCTCTCCTTTTTCGACAACGATCCGATTCCCACGGGCTCGACGCTGATCACGTGCAACGTCGCGATCGATCCCGCGGCGCCGGGCGGCACCTACCCGCTGGTGGGCTCGAATTGCGTCGCGTCGGATCCAGGCGGCGTCGGCCTGACGACGAGGTGCACGGACGGCGACGTCACGGTCACCGGCCCGCATCCGTCGTTGCTGACGGGAGCGCGTCTCTTGCTCACCACGCCCCCGTCCGGCGTCGCCAAGAACAAGCTCGTCTACCTCTCGAAGGACCGGTCGCTGTCGCTCCCCCAGGGCGTCGACGAGGACCCGCGCTGCGCCCCGGCCGGCTCCGGCACGGCGCTCGCGGGGGCGACTCTCCGCGTCGCCGGCGCCGGCGGCGACTTCACGATCGACCTCCCCTGCGCCAATTGGTCGCGCAACGGAGCGGGTAGTCAGTACACCTATCGCGACCGCTCGCACGCAACCTGCGACGTCATCGTGCTGAAGCGCGGTCGGCTGGAGAAAGCCGTCTGCAAGGGCGCGCAGGTCGCGTATGCGCTCGGCACCAGTCAGGGCGCCGTTGCCGTGGCTCTCACGACCGGCGCGAGCGACGCCGGCCGGCGGTATTGCGCGAGCTTCGGTCCGGCGACGTCGGCGACCGTCGTCAAGGACGGTTCGGACGGAAAGAAGTACCTGGCGAAGAACGCGGTCGCGGCCGCGTCTTGTCCGCCGTGAGGCCGCGCCGATGCCGTCGCCAACGTCGGCGAAGTTGACCCGGCGCATCTCGGTGCAGTCCGTTCGATCGATCTCGGCGTACGCCTCGATCGTGTAGGTCTTCCTCCCGACCTTCCGCCCCTGTGTCGCCGGTCCGCGGATCCCCGGGTCGGCGCGGAGCCGCGCGTCAGTCGACGGGAGGCAGTAGCGCGGTCGGATACGTCGGGGCGCCTTCCTGCCAGAGGGCGAGGAACTCCGGGCTCGTCATCGGGTCGATGCCGCGGATCGGGAGCGAGCCGCGGCGGATCGTCCAGTCGCCCGGCGCGAGCTCGCCGGCGCGCAGGAAGTGGTGCTCGGCGGCGTCGCGCCGGCCGAGCTGGTGGAGGTGCCACCCGAGACGGAACTCCGCGCGCGCGAGCTGCTGCTCCGGCGTCGGCAGGAGCTGCTGCGCGCGGACGTCGTCCGGCTGAAGGGCGCCCTCGCCGTTCGCGACCCACGCACGGACCGCGCGCAAGAACGGCGCCGACGGGCGACCGGTCAGGGCGACGAAGAGATCGGTGCCGAACTGCTGGTCGTTCGGCCGGACGATCCGGTCGCGCTCGTCGATCCAGATCATCGTCGGCACGTTGACGACGTTGAAGAGGTCGGCGACCGCGTGATCGACGTCGATCAGGCTCGGGTGGGCGGGCGCGGCGCGCTCGACGTACGGACGCGCGGCATCCGGGCTCGCGTCGAGCGCCACGGTGATCGGAACGAAACCCTGCGCACCGAGCTCCTCGTAGAGCGCCTGCCACACGGGCAGGTCCTCACGGCACCCTCACCAGGAGGCCCAGGCGATGAGCAGCCGTTTCTTGCCGTGGTGATCCGAGAGGCGATGCGTCCGCCCCGCGAGATCCGGGAGCGCGAAGTCCGGCGCGACGAGCGACCGCAGCGTTGCCGAGCGGGTCGCCGCCGACGCTCCCAGGACGGCGACGCGCTCTGCCGCGTCGGTCGCGAGCGGCCGTTCGAGGAGCCGCGCCAGCTCGCGGAGATCGACGTCGCCGCCGTCGCGTATCAGCGCCGCGCGGTCGCGGATCGGGACGCAGGTGTCGTCCCGACAGAGACCCTCGGCCTTCACCGTCCAGCCGAGCGCGCGCTCGACGGCGGACGGCGCGAGGCGGATCGCGTCGCCGGCGCCGCGAGCGTCGACGTCCTGGACGCCGTCGTCGGTGATCAGCGTGAGCGCGGTAGCCGCCATGGGACGTCCTCCCGACTGCTACGTGGCACACGCGGCGCGCGCGACGCAACCGCGGCGCCCGTTCGGCCGTCGCGCACTGCGACGCCTTTCCGGTGCGTCGCAACCCCTTCCGGCGCGTCTCGGCAACGCCGATACCCGGTGGTGCGGCCTCTCACTCGAGCTTCCGAAGACGCGGCGCGAGCTCTTCCTGCCAGAAGCGCAAGAAGCCCGCTTGGTCGGGACCGACGCCGACCAGGACGACGTGATCGAAGCCGGCGTCGAGGTAGCGCTTCACGGCGGTGACGTGGCGCTCCGGATCGGGGCCGCACGCGATCATCTTCGCGACGTCCTCGCGCCGGACCCATTTCGTCGCGGCCTCGAAGTTCTCCGGGTTCGCGAGCTCGGGCATGACCTTCCATCCGAGGGCGCCGAACCGGAAGCGCTCGTGCGCGACCTCGACCGCACGCGCCTCGTCGGCGGCCCAGCAGAGGCCGACCTCCGCGTACGACGGCCCCTCGCCGCCGGCGGAGCGCCAGGCGCGGACCAGGGCGCGATCGGCGGCGGTCGCGAAGAGGCCGGCGCCCTTCTCCGCGGCGATGCGCGCGGCCGCCGGGCCGCCGGCCGCGACGGCGACCTGCGGCGGCTCGTCGGGCAGGTCCCAGATCTTGGCGCGATCGATCTCGAAGTAGTCGCCGTCGTACGAGCACGTGCGCCCGGCCCAGAGGAGCTGGATGACGTCGATCGCCTCCGCGAGCATCTCCTGGCGCACCTTCGGCGGCGGCCACTCGAGCGCGACCACGTGCTCGTTCAAGAGCTCGCCGGCGCCGAGCCCGAGCGTGAAGCGCCCGCCGCTCAGGACCGCGAGCGTCGCCGCCGCCTGCGCGACGATCGCCGGATGATAGCGGATCGTCGGGCACGTCACGGCGGTCGTGAGCCCGATGCGCGTCGTGCGCGCCGCGACGGCGCCGAGGACCGTCCACGCGTAGGGCGAATGCGCCTGGCTCTCGAGCCAGGGATGGAAGTGATCCGAGATCGCGACGAAGTCGAACCCGACCTCCTCCGCGTGGACCGCATTGCGCACGAGGTCGGCCGGGCCGTGCTCCTCGCTCATGAGCTTGTATCCGAAGCGTGTCATGAGGGAAGCGTAGCCGAGGGCCGCCACATCGGAAACCGGAGGGAGGGACGTCATGGAGTTCGGAGTCTTCGTCGCGACCAAGATCGACGACTGGCAGCTGATCCGCGACGCCGAGGAGCTCGGCTACCACCGCGCCTGGGTGCCGGACTCGCAGATGATCTGGTCCGACTGCTACGCGACGCTCGCGCTCGCGGCGGCCAACACCCGGCGGATCGCGCTCGGCACCGGCGTCGCGATTCCGGGGACGCGCATCGCGCCCGTGACCGCGCACGCGATCGCGTCGATCAACCGGATCGCGCCGGGCCGCGTGTTCCTCGGGATCGGCACCGGGCACACCGCGATGCGCGTGATGGGCATGGCGCCGATGCCGGTCGCCGCGTTTCGCGAGTACCTCCGGGTCGTGCGCGCGCTGCTGCGCGGCGAGGAGGTCGACTACACGCAGGACGGCGTGACGCGGACGATCCGCTTCCTGCACCTCGACCTCGGCTTCATCGCCCTCGATCCGCCGATCCCGATCTACGTCGCCGCCAACGGCCGGCGCGTCCTCGAGATCGCCGGCGAGCTCGGCGACGGCCACGTCGCGATGGGAAACCAGTGGCCGCGCGTCCTCGCCCGCCACGTACAGACGATCCGCGCCGGCGCCGCGAACGCCGGACGGCCGCTGCCGGCCGACTTCCACACCGCCGCGCTCACCACCGCCGTCGTGCTGCGTCCCGGCGAGCGCGTCGACTCGGAGCGCGTCGTCGAGCAGTGCGGCTCGCAGGTCGGCGCGGCGCTCCACTTCGCCTACGAGGTCTGGTCGGCGACGCACGACGACGCGGCGATCCCGCGCGGCTTCGAGAACGTCTGGGACGAGTACTGCGCCTACGTCGCCGCCATGGAGACGCCGCCCGCGAAGCGCTACCTCCAGATCCACGAAGGGCACTGCACCTACCTCGTCCCAGCCGAGCGCCGCTTCGTCACCGCCGAGACGATCCGCGCGAGCGCCATGGTCGGCGAGCCCGACGACCTCATCGCCCAGCTCCGCGCCGCCGAGGACGCGGGACTCCGCGAGATCGGCCTCCTCCCGCCGATGGCCGCCGCCCGCACCGTGCTCCGCGAGTTCGCCGAGCACGTGATCCAGCGATACTGAGCACGGGAGCTTCGACCGTCGCCCGCGTAGCCCTCTCGTGCCCGTCGCGCGCACATACCGTCCGGAACCGCGGCATCCCGAGCTCGGGGCGGCGTTCTTCGACGTCGTCACGCCGGCGCGATTTCCGATGCGCGTGCTGCGGTTCCGGAACCAGGCGTGGGCGGAGCGCGTCGGGCTCGGGGCGCTCGACGCGGCGGAGTGGGAGCGCCACTTCGCCGAGCTCGTGCCGCTGCCGGACAACCTCGAGGACGCGCTCGCGCTGCGCTATCACGGCCACCAGTTTCGCGTGTACAACCCGCACCTCGGCGACGGGCGCGGCTTTCTCCTGGCGCAGCTGCGCGACGCCGTCGACGGCCGGCTGCTCGACCTCGCGACGAAAGGCAGCGGGCAGACGCCGTGGTCGCGCCAGGGCGACGGCCGGCTCACGCTCAAGGGCGGCGTCCGCGAGGTGCTCGCGACCGAGATGCTCGAGGCGCTCGGCGTCGCGACGTCGAAGTCGTTCAGCCTCTTCGAGACCGGCGAGGCGCTCTACCGGAACGACGAGCCGTCGCCGACCCGGTCGTCGATCCTCGTCCGCCTGAGCCACTCCCACGTCCGCTTCGGGACGTTCCAGCGCCTGGCGTACCTCGGCGAGACGGAGCTCCTGAGCCGCCTGCTCGAGTTCACGATCCGGCACTACGTCACGGAGGCCGCCGACGCGCCCGCGAGCGAGCGGCCGGCCGCGTTCCTCGCGGCGGTCGCCCGGCGGAGCGCGGCGCTCGCCGCGAGCTGGATGGTCGCGGGCTTCGTCCACGGCGTGCTCAACACCGACAACATGAACGTCACCGGCGAGAGCTTCGACTACGGGCCGTACCGCTTTCTTCCGTACTACGATCCCGAGCTCGTCGCCGCGTATTTCGACCCGCACGGGCTCTACGCGTTCGGCCGGCAACCGGAGATGGTGCGCTGGAACGTCGAGCGCCTCGCCGACACGCTGGTGCCGCTCGCGACGCCGGCCGCCCTCCAGGCGGCGCTGAACCAGTTCCGGCCGGCGTTCGAGGCGGCGCTCGCCGACGCGTTCTGCCGGCGCCTCGGCGTCGTTCCCCGCGGTCCCGACGACGACGCGCGTCTGATGGCCGCGACGTACGCGTTCCTCGAAGGCGGCCGCCTCGGTTACGACCAGTTCTTCTTCGACTGGCACGGCGGCGGCGCGAGCGCCGAGCGCGCGCTCGCGAGCCCGGCGGCCACGGCGTACGCGCGGCCCGCTTTCGACGGGCTCCGCGCGCTGCTCGCGACGTACGTGCCGGTGCACGCCGAGCGCCTCGCCGACCCGTACTTCGCGCGCCCGCAGCCCTGCACGCTCCTCATCGACGAGATCGAGGCGATCTGGTCGGCGATCGCCGAGCGCGACGACTGGACGCCGTTCGAGCGCAAGATCGAGGAGATCCGCGCGATGAACGCGGCGCTCGCGCTCGCGCGGCCGTGACGATCAGTCCGCCTTGTCCTTGAACGTGACGCCGTCGTTTTTCTGGAACGGCGCGCTGTAGGTCGCACCGAAGCAGAGGCCGCCGGTCGATCGTCGGAGCTGGACGTCGACCGGTCCCGTCAGCGAGCCGAGCGCCGGCATCGGCAGGTTCGCGCCGCGGCCCTTGACGATGATCTTCGCCTTCCCCGGCGCGAGGCCCTCGCGCAGGGTCATCTTCTGGATGCCGTTCGGCGTGAAGTCGTTGTCCTTGTAGTCGAAGCCGGTCCGCTTGTCCGTCCAGCAGGGCTTGGTGCGGCACTGGCCGCCCACCGGGGCGGTCGCGCCGGCGACGAGCGCGCCGGCGTCGTAGATGCAGAGGTCGTACGCGTCGGCGGTAAGGGGATCGCCGAAGTCCGACTTCGGCGTCGTCGCGCCCTTGATCCACTTCCAGAGGAGCCGGTCCTTGTCGTCCGGCGAGCGGTCTTGCAGCTTCAGCAGCGCCTTCTCGCCGACGGCCGGCGTGCGGCACGGCTCGGGCGTCGGCGCGCAGGCGGGCGTCGGCTGCGCGGCGTTGTAGCCGACGTTCTCCTCGAGCAGGACGATGTCGGCGATCTCGTCGGTGAGCGCCAGGTCGATGTCGCCGTCGTTGTCGAAGTCGAGCGGCACGGCGCACGACGGATTGCTCGCCGCGTTGATCTGCTGATCGAAGGTGAAGGTGCCGGTACCGTCGTTGGCGTAGATCCGCCAGAAGCCGCCGCCGAAGCTCGAGAGGATCCAGTCGAGGTCGCCGTCGCCGTCGAGGTCGGCGAGGTCCGTCGACGGCGTGTGCGCGCCGGTCGCGGTGATCACCGGCGCCGCCGAAGGTGCCGTCGCCGTTGCCGATCAGGATCGCGCCGTTGTTGCTGACGCTGTTCGCGACCGAGGCGTCGAGCCGCCCGTCGCCGTCGACGTCGCCGAGCTGCACGACCCAGGTCAGGCCGCCCGAGCTCTGCACCGCCGCCGGCGTGAAGGTGCCGTCGCCGTTGCCGAGGAGGGTGCGGATCTCCTGGCCGTTCCGGCCGCCGACGACGAGGTCGATGATGCCGTCGCCGTTCATGTCGCCCGAGGTCAGGCCGTACTCGCCGTCGACGCCGCCGTCGAAGAAGGTCGGCGTACCGAAGTGGCCGCTGCCGTCGTTCAGCATCAGCGCGAGGTCGTTCGAGCCGACGTTGGCGTCGACGATGTCCCAGTCGCCGTCGCCGTCGACGTCGAGCGCCGCGATGCCGTGCGGCTCGCCGCCGAGGTGGACGCTCTGACTCGAGCCGTACGTGCCGTTGCCGTTGCCGAGCAGGATCCACACGCCGGCGTCGCTCGTCGCCGAGAAGCAGCCGTCGGTCTTGCCGTCGTTGTCGAAGTCCGCGGCCTCGTTCGGGCTCGACTCGAGGCCGATCGCCTTCGGCCCGAGGAAGGGATTGAAGAGACCGGTGCCGTCCGCCGTGTTCAGGGCGACCCGCACGTCGCCGCTGTCCTCGTTGACGGTCGCGAGGTCGAGATAGCCGTCGCCGTTCAGGTCCGTCGCCTGCGCGCCGTAGATGCGCGTCGCGGTGCCGGGATTCGTGCGGTTCGACATCGCGTTGAGATACTGGAACGTCCGCGCGCCGGGGTGCGCGGCGATCGTGAACTGGAACGCGTAGCCCGCGCTCCGCAGCGGCGAGGTGTCGGCGGCGACGAGGTCGTGCGAGAGGTTCACGGTCACGACCTCGCCCGCGGAGAACGGCTGCGCCGGCGTGAGCGTCAGCGTCTGATCGCCGTTCGAGAACGCAACCGTCCGCGCCTTGGTGCCGGTGCCGCGCCCGAAGATGCGGACGCTGTCGGCGTCGACCGAGCCCGTCTGCACCGGCCGGTCGAAGTCGATGGTGATCGTCGCCACGCGCGGCGCGGCGCCGTTCGACGGCGGACTCGTCGACACCACCTGCAGCTCCGCGGCGCGCGCGGAGGTCGAAGGCAGCGCGCAGACGACGAGCGTCGCGAGCGCCACGGCGATGCACGACCGGAGAACGGCGAACGAAGGCGAAAGCGGGGTCGACATGATCATCCTCCTGCGGGCGAGGCGGGGCCGCGGGCGGCCGTCCGACGTGAGGTGCCGGATGCTAGCGGCGTCGCGGCGGTCGCGTCAACGCGCGGCGCGGAACGGTAGTGGCCGGAACCGGCCAGTACCGGCGGAACGGTGCTGGCTGAAGTTTCGCCAGCACCCGCGGAACGATGCCGCTCCGCGTGCGCCGATGCCCCGCGACGACCGTGGAACGCGACGCGCCGCCGGCACACCGGACGCGGCGCGCCGCCGGCACGGCAGCGCTCAACGATAGAGCAGCATCGCGGAGCGCTCGTCGCGCCACGCCGCCTCGTCGGCAACCGCGAGCGCCTCGAGATCGGCCGGCGACGCGGCCGCGTCGTCGACCCACGTGCGGAGCGCGTCGCCGCCGTTGATGACGTCGATCGCGAGCCGCTCGCGCTCGTACTCGTACGGGAAGTCGCGCCAGAGCGCGTAGTCGGGCCGCAGGAGGCGGAGCGCCTTGAGCATCGACGCGAGCACGCGCCATGGACGGAAGACGTCGTGCTCGTACGCCGCGTCGTCGACGTGGATCTGGAGTCCGGCGCACAGCCGGCCGACGTGCTTGTGGAACGTCGGCTCGAACCAGCATGGCCGAAGGCGGCAGCCGGCGAGCCACTCGGGCGCGAGGCTGGTCATCGTGCGCAGCAGCGCCGCCGGGTCGAGGTCGGGCGCGCCGAGGAGCTCGAGCGGCCGCGTCGTGCCGCGTCCCTCGGAGAGCGTCGTGCCCTCGAGCATCACCGTGCCCGGATAGCAGCGCGCCATCGAGAGCGTCGAAGCGTTCGGGCTCGGATTCACCCACGCGCGCTCGCCGAGCGGCCAGCCGAAGCCGCGCGCACGCGCCGGGTCCCAGCCGTTCATCGTCACGACCTCGCAGTCGACGTCGAGGCGAAGCGTCGCGACGAGCCAGCGCGCGAGCTCGCCGAGCGTGAGGCCGTGCCGCATCGGCAGCGGCCCGGCGCCGACGAAGCTCTCCCAGCCGGGACGCAGCCGTAGGCCCTCGACCGGGCGACCGATCGGGTTCGGACGGTCGAGCACCCACACCGCTTTGCGGTGCGCGGCCGCCGCCTCGAGCACGTAGCGGAGCGTGGTCACGAACGTGTAGACGCGGCAGCCGACGTCCTGCAGGTCGACGAGCAGAACGTCGAACGTGTCCATCATCGCCGCCGTCGGCCGGCGGACGTCGCCGTAGAGGCTGAAGACCGGAATGCCGTGGACGGGATCGGTGAAGTCCGCCGACTCGACCATGTTGTCCTGCTTGTCGCCGCGCAGCCCGTGCTGCGGCCCGAACGCCGCCGTGAGCCGCACGTCGCCCGTCGCGCCGAGCGCGTCGAGCGCGTGCGCGAGCTCGGCGGTCACCGACGCGGGATGCGCGAGCAGCGCGACGCGACGCCCGTGCAATGGGCGACGGAGCACCGGCTCGGCGAGCAGCCGATCGAGGCCGGTCTTCATCACGCCGTAGTCGCCGTCATGGCGAGGAAAATCCAGCGTCGCCGGAAGGACGTGGCGATTGCCGTCATCGCGGCGCCCCGTCCATCTTCAAGACGACACCGCCGCCGCAACCTGCGGCCGGTCGAGCGTGAGCGCGAACCCCATGTGATCGTGGAAATCCGGCCGACCCGGCGGATGCGCGAGCGCCCAGTACGCGAGCGCGCCGTCCGTGTCCTCGAGAACCGCCGCGAGACCGATCCGCCAGGCCGCCGGCAGATAGTCGACCGACCATCGCGCGACGTCGATCTCCACCTCGACGACGAGCCGATCGTCACCGCGCTCGGCGGCGACGCGCGGCGCAGGCGCCACGCCCGCGAGCAGCCCACCGTCGCGATAGCGCGTGAAGGCGTGCGCCTGCCACGCGCCGGAAGGAGCGACGTTGAGCTCGTGGTACGCCTCGCGGTCGACCATCCCGACGAACACCTCGACGCAGGTGTGCTCCCAGAGCCGCTCGCCCGGATGGATGCCGCGCCAGGCGGGCAACGCGAGACGGCCGATCTCACCGTCGATCTCGAAGGCGACCCGCAGGATCCCGGCCGGCGAGCGCTCGACCTCGAAAGCGACGCGGCGAATCGGCGTCGACCGTGACGACGGATGGCATGTGAGCGTGCGCGCCTGCGTACGAGCTCCGCGAGACGCGCATCCTGCCACAATCGCGCCCGCGGGGCACGGCCGCGCCGCAAGTCGCCGGCAGCCGTCGAGCTCGCCGCCGTCGGCAATCATCGGCCGATCCGCGACCGCCGCGACGTCAGCCGTCGACGGCCGCGGCGGTCGCGAGGTCGGAGGTCGCTAGGCGGCGCGCTGGCTCGCGAGATACTGCGGCATCGCGCCGGCGACGCGCTGCACGCTCGGCCGAGCGCCGACGCGCTCCCGCCACGCGCTCAGCCGAGCGTGACGGTCGGGGATCGCCTCGCCGAGGAACGTCGCGAAGAACTGCGCCATGAAGAACGCGATGTCGGCATAGGAGAATGGGCCCGCGAGGTACTCGTTGTCGCCGAGCGCGCGTTCCATCCGCTCGTAGAAGTCCCGGATCGCAGCCTGGGCTTCTGCGACCTTCTCCTCGCCGGTCTGCGCGCGGGTGTGGGGAAACAGGGCGACGACGTTCGGAAAGAAGACCTCGTCCGATTCCAGCTCGAGCAGCCGCGCGCGCGCCCGCGCCTTGATATCGCGCGGCCAGAGCGGCGGCTCGGGCTTGCGGTCCTCGAGGTACTCGAAGATCTGCGTCGAGTCGAAGATCTCGAGATCGCCGTCGGTCAGCACCGGCACCTGCTTCTTGGGATTCACCCGCAGCACGACCGGGTGCTTGGGCTCGTAGAGCGTCGCCAGCGAGAACGGTACGAGCTCGCGCTCGCACTCGACGCCCTTCTCGAGCACCGCGATCTCCGCCTTGGCGCCGAACATGCTCAACGGACCGGAATAGAGCTTCATCGATCGTCTCCCTTCGTGGCAGCGTTCGCCGGCTCCGCGCACGGCGCGAGACCGGGTTACGGTCGTCGCGTCGCTGCCACAAGAGAGCCACTTCGCGACGTCGCGCTGGTGCCACGCGTCGGAGGTCGCCGCGTGAGCTGGTGCGATGCCGGCATGCGTCGCTGCCGCAGGTGAGGTCCACGGCCTCGCGCACAATGGGCGAACGCCCAATCTCGCGCTTCAGCCGATCGGTGCCGGTGGTACCGCTGGAGCGGGTGGGACCGGTGGCGCCGGTGGCGCGGGTGGCGCCGGTGGCGCGGGTGGCGCGATCGGCGCGGGAGCTTGCGGATACGTCGGCGGCGCGCCCGCAGGTGGTGGTTCGGTCCCCGTCGTCGCGCGCGTGCGGTCGCGACCGATGGACAGATTGGCGCGGAAATCGTACCGGTCGCGCCACGCGATGATTTGCGCCAGCTCTGTCGGCGCGAGGTTCCGCCGAAGTCGGACGGCACCGTGCGCGGCAACACGCGCCTGCTCCCGTCCCATGAGCCGCAAGGACTTCGGGTAGGTGACGGTGACGTGTCCCTCGACGACCGTCACGATGGAGCGCTCACCGCTCGCGAGCAGGTTGACGCGACTGTTCAGTACCTGCGCGATGTTGCCGTCGCGCAGGCAGATCGTCTTCTTGTCGATGTAGACTTGGCCATACCAGAGACGCACCAAGATGCAGCTCGTCTGGGTGACCCATTTCGAAAAAAACACGGCATCGTCGTCGGGCTTCTGATTTCTCGCAGGTCGTCCGCCGAGCGAGATGAGCGAGAACACCGGGTCGGTGTTCTCGTCGAGCTGCATCGAGCCGCCGCCGGCGAAATCGACGATGACGCTGCTGCCGGCGCCGGTCCACAAGTGATCGCCGACGTAGAGCGCGACGCCGGTCGAGGCACGGTCCTCGTTGAGCCAGACCTCTCGGCCGGCGACACGCAGCGTGCCGAGGAAGTCCTCCGGCCGTCGTGCCGCCGACGGCGATCGTCGGTCGTGAGCGCCGATCGCACAGCCGATCGCCGCGACGAGCATCGTTACCGCGAGACGTCTCACCCACCGTGCGCGCCGGGATGTCGACATCGATCCTCCCCTAGCAGCCCGTTGAAAAAGTCGCACGGAGCGCGTGCACGCAAAGGCGTTTCACGTATACTGCGCGCGGACGGGAGGGGTGGCGATGGCGCTGGGACGGCGCGGGGAGCGGGAAGAAACGCTGTGGGTGGCGACGGCGAGCTTGCCCCGGTCGGCCGGCCATCCCTTCTACACGCGGGTGAACGCGCTGCTGGCGGAGGCGGACTTCGACCGCTTCGCCGAAGCCGAGTGCGCCCCGTACTACGCGGAGACGCAAGGGCGGCCGTCGATTCCGCCGGGGATCTACTTCCGGATGTTGCTGGTCGGGTACTTCGAGGGGATCGACTCGCAGCGCGGGATTGCCTGGCGGTGCAGCGACAGTCTGGCGTTGCGGGAATTTCTCGGCCTCGGCGTGGCCGATCGGGTGCCCGAGCATTCGTCGCTGACCGTCACGCGCCAGCGCCTGCCCTTGGCGGTGCACGAGGCGGTGTTCGCGCGGATCTTGCAGCTGGCCGCGACCAAGGGCTTGCTGCGGGGCAAGACCGTCGCCGTGGACGCGACGACGTTGGAAGCGAACGCCGCGATGAAGTCGATCGTCCGCCGCGACACCGGCGAGTCGTGGCAGCAGTACATCCGCCGGCTCGCCGTCGACGAGGGCGTGGTGGCACCGACGGAGGAAGACGCCCGGCGGCTCGATCGGCGGCGGAAGAAGCGCGTGTCGAATGCGGCGTGGCAGTCCTCCAGTGATCCCGCGAGTCGGATTACGAAGCTCAAAGACGGCCGGACGCACTTGGCGTACAAGGCCGAGCACGTGATCGATGTCGAGAGCGAAGTGATCCTCGCGCCGCAGATCTATCCCGGCGATGCGGGGGATGCGGCGACGTTGGAGTCGAGCGTGCGGCAGGCCGAAGCGTACGTGGACCAGGCGGCGGTGCCCGTCGTCATCGAAGAGGTGGTGGCGGACAAGGGCTATCACGCCGCCGCGACGCTCGCGGCGTGCGAGGCGTGGGGGCTGCGGACGTACATTCCCGAGCGGGACTGCGGACGGCGGCGGTGGCACGACAAGCCGGTCGCTTGTGAGCTCGCGTTTCGGGCGAATCGGCGCCGCGTGCGCGGGCGACGCAATCGCCGCCTGCAACGGCTGCGTTCGGAACGCGTCGAGCGGAGCTTCGCCCACATCTGCGGCAGCGGGAACCAACGGCGGACGTGGCTGCGGGGCATCGAGAACGTCCAAAAGCGCTACCTCCTCACGGCCGCGGCGCGCAATCTCGGGCTCGTCATGCGGCATCTCTTCAGGATCGGCACGCCGCGGAGCCTCCAGGGGCTCGCGGCGACGTTGCGTGCGCTCGCGGACGCCATCGTGACGCTGCTTGCGGCCCTCGTGCGCCGCGTGCGGCAACGCTGGTCGCGATCGGACTCTGCGCTGGCCCGTCGTTACTCGCGGCGACTTTCGGCCGTCGTCGTCGAAACTCGGATTTCTTCAACGGGCTGCTAGTCCAGCCCGTCTAACGGACGATCACGTCGTCCTCGCGCAGCTCCGCCCCGGAGACCTCTCGCGTCGGCAGCCATGCGATCGTACCTGCGGCGGGATTCCACACGACGAACGCCTCGTCCACCTTCTCCAACAAATAGAGCTTCTCGTCGCCGGCGCCGGCCGCGTGAATGATGATGCGCGGCAGTCGGTTCGTTCGTATCAGCACGCCGTACACCATCGGCAGCAGGAGCACGTACGTGCTAGTGACGATGACGAACGGAGCGACGAGCACCGCACGGGCTTTCCATCCGACGCTCAAATGCCAGGCGACGAGGAGCAGCGCCGCGGACAGCAACGCATACGGCAGAAGCGTCGCCCCGAAATGGTCCACCAATCGCGCGGTCTCGTGCCCGCGAATCGCGGCGACGAGCTGCGCGCTCTGGGACGTCGCTTCGCGGGCGGTAGCGCCGGGTTTTTCGTACAGGAGACCGGTCAACTGCAACGGCTCGCGATACGACGAGAGCTGCTCGACGGGAGAATAGAAAAACAAGAGCGCGCAGCCGACGAACAAGGCGACACGCACGTGCAACCGCCACCGTGCGACGAAAACGTCATATCGCGATCGCCATCCGCCCAAGTAGGTGCGCGCGTCGACGCCGAGCATCCGCGAGCGGACGAGACACACGCCGCCGGCGACGACCGCCGCGATCACACCGACGACGGCGAGCGTCACGTAGAGCCCGAGGAACAGACGCGCGATCATGTCCAAGACGACGACGACGAACTTGCCGCCCTCCTGGACGTATTCCTCGTGTCGGTAGTCGACCAGCGCATCGATACCGAGCAAATGAAGGTGCGCGCGGTTGATGAGATAACCGCAGGCATAGAGTATAGCCGCGATCCCCGCGATCGACGTCGTCAACCACCCGATGAATTGCGCCGTGGCCTTGAGTATGCTCACCGGCGTCGACCCGGCTCAGCGCTTCGTCCGTGCACCATGCGACCGTCGTCGTCGCCCGGTAGCACGAGTGGGCCGCGGCTTCCACCGTCGCTTCGGCGGTTCGCTGTATCGCAATAAGACAAACCCGTCCGGCATCATTGATTCGCGGGTCGCGCATGCCGCGGCGAGCCCGGCTCTTGCGACTGCTGAAGACCGAAGCGCACGAGCGCGACACCAGCATGGTGGAACGACCCTCGCGACGCGGACTACGACCGCCTGTGAGGCCGGGCGACGTCGCGCTCGTTCGATGTCCGCTCACCGACGTCGCGACGACGAAGAAGCGGCCGGCGCTCGTGCTCGCTCAGACCTCCCGTTCGCCCCGCAAACGTCTGGCGACCGGCGTAGCCGCGAGACGACCAACGTAGCATCGACGCGGTCGGCGCCACCTCGACGCGACCGGCGAAGTCGCGACCCGGGTGCGCGGCGCGGGCCGGACCGCGACGACCACGCCGCGATGATGCGCCGCGCGTGGAGCTGACGCGACGCCGCTCAGGCGCCGATCGACGCGGCGTCGGTCAGCGTCGCCAGGCGCGCGCGCTGGTAGGCGCCGTCGCCGTACAGGAACTGGTTGTGCTTCTGGCGCTTGAAGTAGATGTGGACGTCGCACTCCCAGGTGAAGCCGATGCCGCCGTGGAGCTGGACCGAGCGGTCGGAGCAGAACGCGGCGGCGTCCGAGGCGGCGGCCTTCGCCATGCGCGCGAGGCGCTCGGCGTCCGTCGGGTCGGCGTCGATCGCGCAGGCCGCCGCGTAGATCAAGCGAGCGCGCGCGGTCGACGTCGATCATCATGTTGACGATCGGGTGCTTGACGGCCTGGAAGAAGCCGATCGGGTGGTCGAACTGCGTGCGCACCCGGGCGTACTCGGCGGTCGTCTGGAGCTGCCACTCGGCGGCGCCGCAGAGATCGGCGGCGACGATGGTCAGGATCGCCGGGCAGTCGCGGTCTCGAGCACGATCGTTGCCGCGCGGCGGCGCCGCGACGATCGCCTCCGGGCCGAGGCGGACGTCGTCGAACGTGACCCGCGCCTGGTCGCGCGTGAGGTCGACGATCTGGTCGGGCTCGATCGTGCACGCCGGGCGCGTCGCTCGGAACGGCGTAGAGCCCGATGCCGGCGGTCGAGCGCGCGGCGACGACGAAGAAGCCCGCCTTGCGCGCGTCCTGGACGAATGCGGCCGTGCCGCTCAACGTGACGCCGTCGCCCGCCGGTCGCGCCTGCACGTCGCTCGCGCTCGGCTCCCATTCGCCGTCGGCCGTCGCCCACGCGAGCGTCGCCGCGGTGCCGGCCGCGATCTTCTCGAGCGCCGCGAGCGCACCGCGATCGAGCACCGCTTCCCGCAGAGCCACCGTCGCGATCAGCGTCGCGGTGAGCGGGCGACGGCAGCGCCGCGCGGCCGATCTCCTCGGCGAGCGCCGCGACCGCGATCATCTTCATGCCGACGCCGCCGGCCTCCTCCGGCACGGCGAGCGCCGTCCAGCCGAGGTCGACGATCTGCTGCCAGAGCCGCGCGTCGAACGGCGCCGGCTGGACCTCGCTCTCGTAGGCGGTCTTGTGGTCGCGCGCGACCATCGCCCGCAGCTTCTCGATCCCGGCGTTCTCCTTCAGGAACTTGCGCGCCGAGTCGCGCACCATCTGCTCCTCGGAGCCGAAGCCGAAGTCCTTCGGTTGTGCCATGCGCGCCCTACTTCGACTTCGGGAGGCCGAGGACGCGCTCGCCGAGGATGTTGCGCTGGATCTCGTTGCTGCCGGCGGCGATCGTGAAGCCGTAGGAGTTCATGTAGGCGAGCGGCCACTGGCCGTGGTCGGGCGCGTGCGGGTCGCGGAGGTAGAGGCTCGAGCGCGGCCCCTCGATCTCGACGCGCGAGCGTCGGCCATGTCCTGCATCAGCTCGCTCACCAGCACCTTCGATCTGCAGCGGCAGGCGCATCGGATGGTCCGTCAGCGGCTCGACGCGCGACCGCCGGTGCACCTGGCGCATGCCCTCGACGCGGATCGCCGATCTGCATCACGCGGTCGCGGACGAGCGGGTCGTCCCACGCGGTGCCGCTGCCGCGCTTCATGCGGCGCGCGAGGTCGACGAGCGATTGCAGCCGCTCGTCGAGCGAGACGCCGCCGCCGCTGCCCGCGCCTTCCGCGGCGCCGCGCTCGTAGAGGAGCGTCGTCATCGCCACCGTCCAGCCCTTGCCGACGTCGTCGACGCGGAGCTTGTCGGGGATCACCACGTCCTCGAACAGCACCTCGTTGAAGCCGGTCTCGCCGGTGATCTTGATGAGCGGCCGGACGGTCACGCCCTTGGTGTTCGCGATCGGCACGATGAAGTACGTGAGGCCGTTGTACTTGTGCGCGCTGCTGGTGCGGCAGAGGATGATCATCCAGCTCGCGAAGTGCGCGAGGCTCGTCCAGACCTTGTGGCCGTTGATGACCCAGTTGTCGCCGTCGCGGACCGCCGACGTCTGCACGCTGGCGAGGTCGCTGCCGGCGTTCGGCTCCGAGAAGCCCTGGCACCAGATCTCGTCGGCCGCGAGCAGCGGCGGCAGGTAGCGCCGCTTCTGCTCCTCGCTGCCGTGATTGAGGATCGTCGGCGCCGCCATGCCGAGGCCGATCACGTTGACCATGTACGGCACCTGCGCGCGGCCCATCTCCTGCGTCGCGATCTGCTGGAAGCCGACGTGGCCGTGGCCGCCGTACTCTTTCGGGTAGTCGCTGCCGACGAGCCCCGCCTCCTAGCACTTCCGCTCCCACGCGCAGAGGTAGTCGCGCTGCTCCTCGGTCATCACCTCGATCGGGCTCAGCGGCAGGCGGAAGCTCGGCACCGCCGGCCGGTTCTCGGCGAGCCAGCGGCGGCAGTACTCGCGAAACTCGACCTGCTCGGGCGTGCTCGTGCGCTCGGACATCGTGGGGCTCCCTTCGATGCGGATCTGATTTGGCGCGCCGAATCTCGCATGCGCCCCGCCGAGCGGCAAGCGGCCGACACGACGGTCGCCCGCCCGCCGCCCGTCGATCACTGCGGCGCTTCGCCGCGCATCATGTCCTCGCGTAGAGCCAACCCATCTTCGGGTTCGCCTAGAAAATGCGTTGCCAATAGCCGACGTCGATCCAGCGATTGAACTTGAAGCCCACCTCACTGAAGTGCGCGACTTTCGAAAGCCCAAACTTTTCGTGCAGGGCCACGCTCGGCTCGTTCGGAAGTGCGATGCTGGCCACGACAGCATGGATGCCTCGGGCCAAGAGTATCGGAAACAGCCGATCGTATAGCCGCGAGCCAACTCCGAGGCGCTTCTGGTTCGAGTCGACGTAAACGGTGATCTCGGCAGAGAACCGATAGGCCGTGCGAGCGTGCCACTTGCTCGCGTAGGCATACCCGACGATCTGACCGGCTCGCTCGGCGATCAACCACGGCAGCGATGCTGAGACTACCGCCTCGATTCGACGCCCGATCTCTGCGGGAGGAACTTCCTCCTCTTCGAACGTTATGAACGTTTCCTTGACGTAGTAGTTGTAGAGACCAGCCACGAGGGCAGCGTCGGCCATGGCCGCCGGCCGGATGAGGATCTCCCTGTCCAAGGTGACCATAGTGCGCAGGCCGTCGAACGCTTAGCCATCACTTGCGCGCATCGTTTTTGCGCGTCAAGTGGATGGCGTTGTTCGGCCTCCGCGTCGCGACGGTCCCGGACATCAATCCGATGGCACGCCCTCTTCCAAACAAGGCAACCCGTCCGCAAGCTTGACCCAGCTAAGTTTATGACTCGTCCAGACATGGCCGATCGGCGGAAAAGCCTCCGGATCATCGAGGCTGCAGGTCGTTACGTCGATAGTTGGCCCGTAGCTCGTCGTCCAGTAGGTCAGCGGTGTGCCGCAGCGTTCGCAGAAGCTTCGCGTGACCGACGGTGACGACTTGAATTCGACTGGTCGGCCCGCGGTGAACGCAAACTTCGCCGCGTCGAGGTGTAGCCACGGCACAATCGAAGCGGCCGAGGCCTTTCGGCAAGTGCGGCACTGACACGTTCCGCTGCTGAGCGGTTCACCGTCGATACGATACCGTACCCCGCCGCACAGACAGCCGCCTTCGACGATGTCAGTCATGAACTATCTCCTTCTCGCCGCTCTTTGTTGTCGCCAAACGACGCATACGCGCTCAGCGGCCGGCTCTGCCGGTCTGCTGCAGCGGGTTGTTGAACGGGACCGCACCGCGGTACAGTTATCGGCATGAAGCTCACCATTGACCTCTCCGATACGCAGGCGGAGCGTCTCCGTGGCTGCGCCAACGTCCTGGCCCATGGTGCCTCCGAAGACGTACGCGATCGCGGATGCCACGACCTGAAGCGATCGTAACGATCTCTGTGATCTCGCTGACCAGCTCGAAGTCCACGACTGACCCGCGATGCGGCTAACGCTGCCGTTCAGCCGCGCGGGCCGCTCCCCGATGGTTCCTGTTGCCCGTTGGGCTCCGTGGCCCGCGTCGGCTGCAGCGGCTTGCTGGACAGGGCTTCACATGAACACCTGGTTGACGACAAGGCCGACCGTCAGAAGGGCGTAGGCGCCCACCTAAAATTGACGGTCCCTGCTCGAATCGCGCGTCGATGGTGTTGAAGGCGGTAGCGTGTGCGTTCCTCACGCGTGCCGGAGCCTCGGCAAAAGCGCGCCCGTCCTCTCGCAGTATCGCGCATACTCGTCTCCGAAGTGGGACGACATCATCTCTTCTTCTGCACGGATGTAGAGGAGGTAGGTAGGGAGGACGTAGACCACCATCGCGGTCCCGGCCGCAAGGCTTCGGCAACCCAGGGCGAAGCCAATCCAGATTAGGAACACCCCAAGGTAGATCGGATGACGGATCCATCGGTAGATGCCGCGGCGCACGATGTGCTGGCCCGAATCGATGTAGTGGCCCGTTCCGATCTGTGGGAACGACGCGAACGCCCCGAGTGACACCACGAGTCCGGCCACTGATGCCGCGACGGCGGGGATCGCAACCAGGCCGGACATGCCCGGCTGGAATGCGAAGGATCCGATTCGGACCGCCATCGTAGCGAGTATCAACGGTTCCGGCAGCGTGACGAACTCGACGATCGACAGCCGCCATCGCACTCGTCGGTGCCGATTGAGAAACGTTCGCAGGTGGCCGATCACGACCCATGCCACCCGGACGAGGGCGACGTTCGTCACAATCATCGGGGCGGACTCGACGAAGGGGTCGGTCATCCTCGTTTCCTCCCCGCGCGCTTGCCAACGGGGCTCTGAGCGCGCGACCCCGACAGGGTACCCCTGGTCTGCGAGCACCCGGAGAGAACGACTTCGATCGCCTTCGCGAGTCGTGGCTCGAGCGCACCGCCGTCGTTCCACCAGCCAATCAGCCAATTCGCGATCGTCAGTATGTACGCGGCGGTGAGGATCTCGGCGAGCTGAAGCGCGTCGACGTCGCGGCGAATCTCTCCGCGCTGCTGCCCCTGCCGGAACAGCTCTGCGAGGAGCTTGTACGCTCCGAGGTGGCGTGCACGCGCGAGGTCGGTCGCTCCGTAGAAGAGATTGGAACGTACGGCCACGACCGCCATGAACGACCGGTCGGCCGCGAAGGTCTGCCCGATCTTGGCGACCATCTCGCGGATGCGCTCCTGGACGGGGCGAGCGTCGTCGAGCAGTTCGTGACGCAGCAGCGCCGTATAGCGGTCGACGGTTTCCAAAGTGAACTGGTCGAGGAGTGCCTCCTTGCTCGGGAAGTGATTGAAAAACGTCGCCTCGCTGATACGAACGTGCGCGACGATTTCCTGGATGCGCGTCCCGTCATACCCCTTGGCGCGAAACAGCCGGATTGCCGTGTCGACGATGGCTCGTCGGAGATCGTCCCGCTTGTCCTGGCGAAGGCCCATAGCTTGAGTAACTCTACTATTTTAGTTACTCAATCTATGTCAAGCATTCAAGTTTGGCCGCGATCCTTCCCCGCGCCCGCACGCCGGGAGCGACGTTCCAGCGCTGGCCGGTCTCCGAGATCACCGTGACCGTCCGCTTGTTGTAGCGCGTCAGCATTCCCACGACGACGGGCTGCCCGCCGGGCGGGAAACTGACGCGGTCACCAATCTTGCCCTTGAGCATCGTCGCATGCGCGCGCATCTGGCTCAGGAAGCGCAGTCGTCGACGATGCGGTTGTTCAGATCCACGAGTTCCGCTTCGGTCAACTTGTCGATGTCGATCATGACTCTCCCGCTGACATCAGTCGTGGGTCACGTATGCAGCCGAAGGCCTTGCCAATAAGCTGCGGGCGCCGAACGAGACCGTCAGCTTCATCGACTTGTTGGGCGGCCCGTTCACCCTGTTCGCTCAGCGGGTATTCGAGTCCTCGCTGCCCTCGGATTGTGACCAAGCCCGCAGAGCCGTCCGATCATCCGCAGAAAGTCGCGCATCCGGATGAGGAGCAAGATACATCCACGGTGGCATCTCGCTCTCCGCGACCTCATCCCAGCTTTCCTTCAGCTTCTTGAGCTGTTGCTTCGTGGTGTACTGATTCCCACTACTGTCCGGCTTACGGACCTTGTGCCGCAAGGGTTTCCGGTGCTCGGCGCGTCAGTGTGACGTGCCGCATGACATGTTGCCGGTCCGGCAGTGCGCGGCCCCAGGTGAATGATAGCTGTGCGGGTCGCTTGATGTCCTTGGGGGCGCGCCGAACGGGAATGTCCTTGGCAAGCAACGAACGAATGTCCACGCGATCAAACAGACTCACCTCGAGGCGCTTGGCAAGGGCATACAAGGTGAGTGGGGAGCGAGAAGAGAACTTCAGATACGAGAGCAGGAGATATGTCGTCATCGCCACGTAAATCTGGCTCATCACGGCGTTGGGGCTGGTGCCGAGAAACGTCTTGATGCGCAGATGCTGCTTGATCCATTTGAAGAACAACTCGACCTGCCAGCGCGCCCGATAGATCTCCGCAATCGTTTTCGTGCTCAACGCAAAAAGGTTCGTGAGGAAGAAGTAGCGATGGCCCGTAGCGGGATCGAGGTACCCGATGCGTCGCAGATCGATCGGGATGCTGTCCGCTTTACTGCCCGTAATCCGGATCGTCTGATCGGACGTGACCCCGGAAAGTGGCGGAGGATCCCGGCGTGCCACGACGCGGAAAGCCGCGCCCCGCTTGAGTCTGGTGACGAAGAACGCCTGCTGGAGGTGGAGCTGGTAAAACCAGGCGTAGTCGACGTACCCCCGGTCGAAGGCCACGATGCTGTCCGGTTCAAGGACGAGGTGTCGGGCCTGGTGGATGTCGTGCGTCGCGCCGGTGGTGACCCGCACGAAGGAGGGAATGTGGCCGTCGTGGTCGAGCAGGGCGTGGAGTTTGATCGCGCCCTTGGTGGTCCGGAACTTGGCCCACGGGAAGACGCTGAGGCACAGATCAATGACGCTGGCGTCGAAGGAATAGAGTTTATTGCGGAATCGGAACCGGTGTTCCGGGGCCTGGATCGCACACTGCTGATACAGCGTAATGAAGAGCGCCTCGTACATCTGATACGGGCGCGTCTCATTGGCATCGGCCAGGGTGGAGCGACACACCTCGCGCGTCGCAAAACAGTGATAGAGGAATACGCGCTTGGTCTCGAGCGCGAGCTCCAGATCACGCAGGCTGGTTTGCCGGCTCAGCTGCGCGTAGACGAGGCACGCAAACTGCGTCCAGCAGGAGAAGGAGCGGACGCGTTTGTCGCCCCCATGTGCCCGGGCGAGCTTTTCGAACTCGCCGCGCGGGACGAGGCTCAGAATCTGGCTCAGAACCGTGCGCGTCGCTGTCATCCGTGTGCCCCAAGGGTTTGCGGCGGCACACCTTCGCAGATCCGCGTCGCTTCCGCATTCGAGAGCAGGGGCGCGTCTTCAGTGGGGGCGAACAGTCCACGAATCCGGCCCGCTCAGAAACGATATCTCCCGCCCCGGGTACACTGCGTGTTCCGGACCAAAGCGAACGGTGATTCCGGTCGAAACCGAACGCCGATTCCGGAGCACACCGAACGCCGATTCCGACGATTTCGAACGGCAGGCGATCGGCGCCGCCGTCGCCGGACGCCGAGGGGCTTGACCGACGCTGGGTAGCAGCGCGCCATCCCGCCACCAAGGAGGTGGGGGAGATGGCACGAGGAAGGCTACCCATGCGGAAACTGAGAGAGATTCTTCGACTGCGACTCGCGTGCGGGCTCTCGCTCGACGCGATCGCGCAGAGCACGAAGCTCGCGAAAAGCACCGTGAGCGGCTACGTCGGCCGGGCGGCGGTGGCCAAGCTCACGTGGCCGCTCGCGCCCGCGCTCGATGACGACGCGGCGCTGACCGCGCTCCTCTTCCCGGCCGAGCACCGCCCGGTCGCGCAGCGTCCCGAGCCCGACTGGGCGGCCGTCCACCGCGAGCTGCGCCGGCCGCATGTGACGCGCCAGCTGCTCTGGCAAGAGTACCGCGAGCAGGAACCCGCGGGCCTGCAATACAGTCAATTCTGCGAGCGGTACACCCGCTGGGCCGGACGGTTGCCGCTCTCGATGCGCCAGGTCCATCGCGCCGGCGAGAAGCTGTTCGTCGATTTCAGCGGCGATGGCCTCCCGATCGTCGACTCCGCGACCGGCACGCGCCAGACGGCCACGCTCTTCGTCGCCGTCCTCGGCGGCTCGAGCTACACCTATGTCGAGCCGGTGCTCCACGAGGATCTCCCGACGTGGATCGGCTGTCACGTCCGGGCGTTTGCCTGGTTCGGCGGGCTGCCCACCGTCGTCGTCCCCGACAATCTTCGCAGCGGCGTGAAGACGCCGGACTACTACGATCCCGAGCTCAACCCGACGTACGCCGATCTCGCACGCCATTACGGGATCGCGATCGTGCCGGCTCGACCCTACCATCCACGCGATAAGGCCAAGGCCGAGGCCGGTGTGCTCGTGGCGGAACGGTGGATCCTCGCCGTGCTGCGCGATTACGTCTTCGCCTCGCTCGCCGACCTCGCCGCCGCGATCGTGCCGCTGCGCGACCGCTTGAATGCTCGGCCGATGCGCCATCTCGGCCAGTCGCGGCGCGCCCTCTTCGAAACGCTCGACCGCCCCGCGCTCCGGCCGTTGCCCGCCGTGCCCTACGAGCTCGCCGAGTGGGCGCGGCCCAAGGTGAATATCGACTACCACGTCGCCTTCGCCGATCATTTCTACAGCGTCCCCTACCAATTGCGTGGCGAAGTACTCGATCTGCGGGCGACCGCGACGACGATCGAGCTCTTCCAGGCCGGCCGGCGTGTGGCGAGCCATCTCCGCAGCCGTCTGCGCTACGGGTACACGACCGCGCCCACCCACATGCCCGCCGCGCACCGCGCGCACGCCGAGTGGACCCCATCGCGGCTGATCGCGTGGGCGCACACCGTCGGGCCGTGTACGGCCGCCTTCGTCACGGCGCTCTTGGACGCGCGCCCGCACCCCGAGCAGGGCTACCGCGCGTGTCTCGGTCTCATGCGGCTGCGCCATCGCTATCCTGACACCCGGCTCGATCGCGCGTGTGCGCGGGCCCTCGCCCATCGCGCGCTCTCCTATCGCAGTGTCGTCGCGATCCTCCGCCACCAGCTCGATCGCGAGGAGCTCGACGCGCCGGCGCACACCGTGCCGCTGCCACCTCACCGCAACATCCGCGGGCCGCGGTACTACCACTGAGGCGCGGATTGGACCCATGCCGCGGTATCCACCGCCCGCCGTACGTCGCTCCTGGGGCATTGTACGCAGCCGTTTTCCGCGCACCCATCCGGCGCGAGCCGTCCGGCGTCCCTCGCGCCCGAACCGGCAGCCGCCGAGGCTGTCAGCAAGGAGACTCTGCATGCTCGTCGAACAGACCCTCGACACGCTCACCGTCCTGCAACTTCACGGGATGGGCGCCGCCTTCCGCCAGTGGCTGGCGCGCCCGCCCACCCAGGAGCCGCTCGCACCCGCCGATTTGGTCGGTCTCCTCGCTGATGCCGAGCGCACGGTCCGCGACGCCCGCAAACTTACCCGGCGCTTGCAGCAGGCGAAATTCCGCCATCAGGCGTGTGTCGAGGACATCAACTACCGCCACCCGCGCGGCCTCTCGAAACCGCAAATGCTCGACCTCGCGACCTCCCGCTGGGTCGCCCAGCATCACACGGTGATCCTCACGGGGCCGACCGGCATCGGCAAAAGTTTCCTGGCCTGTGCGCTCGGGCATAAGGCCTGCCGCGACGGCTACACGGTCTGCTACCGCCGCACCACGCGCCTCTTCGACGAGCTCACGCAAGCGCGCGCCGACGGCAGCTATCTCGCCGTCCTCCAGCGTCTTGCCAAGACGCAGGTCCTCATCCTCGATGACTTCGCGCTCGAGCGCCTCGGCGCACCCGAACGCCGCATCCTGCTCGACGTCCTCGAGGATCGCTACGGCATTGCCGCGACGATCGTCACCAGCCAACTCGATGCCGACGACTGGCACGCGGTGATCGGCGACGATACCGTCGCCGACTCCATTTGCGACCGCCTCGTCCACCAAGCGCACCGCATTCGGCTGAGTGGCGAATCGATGCGGAAACCCCAGATGACCTTGACCGAGGAGACCAAACCGATCAACTAGAGGCGCCCAGCGTCGCTCCGCTCCGCAGACGTTCGGTTTGCCCGGAACGGCCGTTCGCTTTCACGCCGGAACACCCGTTCGAAATCGCCGGAATACGCAACACCCCTCAACGCCGCTCCGCACAAGGGTTTCCCGCGTTGTCGGGATTTCTAAGCCGGACAGCAGTGAGTGGAAATGAATTGTTGCATTCCGTGTTAGGCTGCGGCCGTCTGCAGGCTAACACGGCCCAGAGAAATTCACCCCGAAGTGGATAACAGTCCGCGAACGCTTCGCGAACCCGCAACTCAGCAGGCGTCGCGTCGGCGCAATAGCCTGCAAGATCCTGTCAGGTTCAGACGTGTTACACAGACCTGTCCAATTGATAGGCGGTTGGTCGATGCCGAGCGACGCAGAGGTGCTCGCCGCGAGGATGACAGCGCGTGGAGCGAGCGCGTCGGCCAACCCGCATTGAACGAAGCCGCGCGGGGCGGGGCGGTGGGAAGCTATGGGGAGAAAGGGCGTGTGTGGCGGCGGCGCGGCGGTAGCAAAGGATATGATTGCGTGGTCGTCGCAGCCGGCGCCGGCGTTATGAGTGGGGTCGGCGTGTTTTCTGCAACTGGCGGGTTTACCAAGCGCTTTATGACGAGAAACACAGGGCTGTCGCCTTCGACTCCCGGACCGGAGTCAAAAGACCAATTCAGAAGGGCCTGCGCGAACACCTGCTTTGCAAGGTCTGCGAGGGGCATCTAGGCGAAGGCGAGCGCGTGGTTGCACCCGCGATTCGTAACCTCATAGATGCGATCCAAGCCTCACCTTCTGGCGAAGTACGGGTGAGAGTGGCGTATCGCGCGTTCAAGCTGTTTCTGCTGTCAGTACTGTGGCGGGCTGGAGTTGCGAGTGGCGAGACCTGGCAGGCTGTTGATCTCGGCTCAAACGAGCCCGTTCTCCGCTCGATGCTCCTTGCCGGAGTACCAGGAACTGTGGACGAATTCCCGTGCGCAGCCGTTGCGCCCCACGACCTGCGCCACCTTATCGAGATTGTTGCACATCCTCAACGACGAGCGCTGCATGGTATGCCCGTGTTTCACTTCCTCTTTTTCGGTGTGCATTGGTTGTATTTCCTATCGCCACGACTGCCGCTGTCAAGCCAGATGTCGTTTGTCGCAACTCATCTAGGTGCCACAGTAAGAGTCGTCGATCGTCGTGAGATTGCCGACCTGCAGGAGATCATTCGGCGGATGGGGGACAAGCTTGAGAAGCCGTGAAGATCGACGAACCCCGCGCTGCACACGTCGGCGGGGTCGTGAAGTCTCAGCACAGCGAACGACGGTGTGCCCCGCCGCGCGTGAGCGCAAGCGTTGGGCGACGAGGGCGCTTACGACTTTATCGATGGGGCATGTCGGCGGCGTGCTCCCCAAACTGCACGAATGATGAGCTCGTGTTGGTCAAACGTATAGTAATTATGACAGGTCAGCTTCCGAAGGTAGAGCCGTCGGAGTCCGGTTGCGCCGCTTCGCGGTACGGTGTTCCCGCGCCTGGAAGCCGAGAGAGGATACGGAGCGCCTCTTCGATCTCAGCACTGAAGAGATCGCGCTGGAGGCGGTTCTGCAGCCAAAGCCCTTCTCGCGGTTCATGTGCCGCCGAGCGGTCGCGGTGAAGCGAACACGTCGAGGCGTACCGGTAGATCGAAGATCCTTCAGGATCGCGGAGGCATCGACGAGGCGCCCAGCGGCGACGTCCGCATCCAATTCCCGCAAGGCGGCGTGGAGCGCGGCCCGATCATCTGCGTCGAGACAGTCGCCGGGATCCAGCGGCAGAAGCTCCACCTCTGTTCCCTCAGGCAAGTCGGTGGGTTCGTCTACGACGAGGCGGCGGCGCGGACGCGAGCCTTAAGCGTCATGCGATGGACCGTAACACTCGAGCGCTCGCCCAACAAGCCGCTGGAGCGGCCCGGCGGTGACACTAACTATCTACTCGTATCGCGCGTTCGCGAGCGCCGGCGCTCAGCGCCGATCCGTTAGCCGACAACTGCACATGATGACTCGACAAATCGACGACGTTCTCGACCTCCTCAAGCGGTGCCACCAGCGAGCGACATATGGCGCGGTCGGTGGTGTTGTGGAACGCCCACCGCTTTCCTGATGAGCGGTCTACCGCGAAACCACCGACATTCGTGGGTGGTCAACGCCGAGACGCTGCTCCCGACGGGGTACGTGGACGCCGAGATGCACACAGCACTCCGCGAGTGCGCCGCCGTCATCAGTTCGGCAGCAGCGCTGGACGAGTGGCTGCACGATCCAAAGTAGTGCGAGACGTGAGGGTAGCAGTTCGTCTAACTTGCCGCTGGAGCGGCCGCGCGTTGGCAGCCCATGCCGCATCCGCGGCGGCGCCGGCGCGCCACTCATCGGCTTCGCGTTAGCGTGCCTGAGATGCCTCAGAACGACACAAGGCCAATGAGGTGCGATGCCGACAGTCTTCAGGGTAGGGTCGTATCGATTCTTCTTTTACGCGAGCGACCGAGCGGAGCCGAATCCATGTGCACATCGAGGGCAGCGGAGCATCCGCGAAGTTCTGGCTCGATCCGGTTCGTTTGCAGAGCAGTCGCGGACTCGCGCCGCATGAGCTATCGCGGTTGCGCTCGGCTCGTCGTCGAGCGTCGGGAGCACCTAGTGAGGGCCTGGAATGCGTATTTCAAAAGCTGAGAGATCACACGCCGCTGTCACCCGCGTGAGCATCGCGGAGGACGTCCTCGTTGTCGATCTGAGTGACGGCCGGACAGTGGCGGCGCCACTTGCGTGGTATCCGCGTCTCTTACATGGAAATGCACGCGAGCGCCGAAATTGGCGTCCTATCGGTCAGGGCGAAGGCATTCACTGGCCTGATCTGGACGAAGACATCAGCATGGAAGGGCTCCTCGAGGGGCGACCGTCGGCTGAGAGCCAGACATCCTTGAAGAAGTGGCTTTCGGCTCGCTCTCGGGTGCACGCTAACCGGCGCATGCAGCCGACGGCGCGCAAGGCGCGCCGCGGCTGATCCGCTTCGCGTTCGGCGTCGGAGGCCTTATGGACCCAGAAGTCTGGAAAGCGACTCTCAGCCTCGCCGTAGCGCTCGTCACTCTTGGGCTGACTTGGTTTGTCGGCAACCGAGTGACCGCGTTCTGGTCCGAGCGGCAAAAGCGGCGGGAGTTGGAGCTTTCCTCGCCAACAGCTTTTATCCCGGCTTATTCACCGACTGAGGGCGCCTGAAACCATTCCGCGCCTCGCTCAGCCGTGCTACGAGCGGGTTTGCGAAGACCGAGCGTAGGCGGTGAGGAGGCGCGGTATGGGTGAAACGAATCTCTCTCTTTTCCGGGCGGAGTTCAACCAATCGCTGCGGCTGGAGAGCCGCCCCGAGCGGCTGACGTCGGACGCGGGAGCGGTGGTGCTGCGGGAGGTGATGGAGCGGATCGGGATCGTCGACTGGATGACGAGTCGGCTGAGCGATACGCGCGCGCCCGACCTGATCACCCACCCGCTGTCGGAGTTGCTGCGCACCGCGCTGTTGCTGCTCGGGCAGGGGTGGCGGGACCACGACGACGCGGATCGGCTCCGGGACGACGCGGTGTTTCGGCTGGCGGTGTCGGATCGTCGTGGGATCCGACCGCTGGAGATGCGGCCCCGGACGGACGGGACCATCCTGGACCGGAATCCCGCAGTGCCGGACGGCCTCGCCTCGCAGCCGACGCTGTCGCGGCTCGTGGGGATGCTCGGCGCCGACGGCAATCGCGCGGTCGTACGCCGCGCGCTCGTGGAGTTCGCCGCGCGACGCCACCGCGTCGGACGCCACGGCCATCGCTTCCGCTACCTGACGGTGGACCTCGATTCGCTGCCGATCGAAGTCGAGGGGCAGCAGCCGGGATCGGAATACAATGGGCACTACCATACCCGGATCTTCCATCCGCTGATCGCCAGCGTCGGCGAGACGGGGGATCTGCTCGACGCGAAGCTGCGCGCCGGGAATGCGCACACCGCCGCGGGCGGGGCGGACTTCCTCCTGCCGCTGCTCGCCGAGGTGGAGCAGAAGCTCTGCCAGGTGGCGGCCGTACGGATCGATGCCGGGTTCCCCGAGGAGGGGCTGCTCGCGGCGCTCGAGCAGCGCGGGACACCGTACGTGGCGCGGCTGCGCAATAACGCGGTGCTCGACCGTCTGGCCGCCCCGTATCTCAGCCGCCCGCCGGGGCGGCCCCCCGCCGAGCCGCGGACGTGGTGCTACGAGCTCGCCTACCGGGCCGAGCCGTGGTCACGCGAGCGCCGGGTCGTGCTCGTCGTGCTGGAGCGTGCCGAGGAGTTCTTCCTGCACCACTTCTGGCTGGTCACGAGCTGGACGCCCGAGGACCAGGACGGCCACGCGCTGCTCGATCTCTATCGCCAGCGCGGCACCGCCGAGGGGCACATGGGCGAGCTCATGAGCGTGCTCGATCCCGCGCTCTCCTGTTCGCCCCGGGCGAAGCGCCACTACCGCGGCCGGCCGCTCGCGGCGACGCTGGTCGCGGGAGATTCCTTCGCCCACAACGAGGTGCGGCTGCTCCTCAACGTGCTCGCCTACAACCTCGTGCACGCCGCGCGGGTCCTCCTGGAGAAGGCCACCGGTCACGGCTGGGGCCTCGGCCGATTCCGCGAGGTGATCCTGCGGGTCGCCGCCCGAGTGTCGTGCACGGCCGCCGTGCCGTGCTGGTCCTCGGCGAAGGCTCGGCGGCGCTCTGGCGCACGCTGTGGACACGGCTCCACGCCCTCCACTACACGCCGTCCTGACGAAGAATTTCCCCGCGCCCTGCAACCCGTGATTCCCGCGGCGCGTCGACGCGCTGAGGTCACCGGTGTGCCCCGCGCGCTCCTTCCATGCCCTTTCCACGCTCCCACTGCAGTCGCTCGTTCCCCGCTGTCGCCAT
>CAWCPU010000008.1:0-829454 GCA_963797545.1 uncultured delta proteobacterium | reverse complement strand
GCCGACGCGGTCGGCGTCGCCGTCGAATGCGACGCCGACGTCGGCGTGGTCGTCGTGCACGGCGGCGATCAGGTCGCGCACGTTCTCCTCGACGGTCGGATCGGGGTGATGATTCGGAAAGCGGCCGTCGGGCTCGCAGTAGAGCGTGTGGATGTCGCAGCCCAGCGCCTCGATGACCCGCGGCGCGACCGGCCCCGCCGCGCCGTTACCGGCGTCGATCACGACCTTCAGGCGGCGCGGCAGCCGTATGAAGCGAATAGGCGGCGAACAGCGGCGCGTCCCATAACCGGTAAAGTGTTAACCAGGCGGCTAATGTCGACTATCGACACCCATCTCGAGGGCTTTCTCGGCAACGAACAGGCGCGCTTGCGCTTCGTTGAGTGTGCCGAGTGCTCGCAGCCAACGCCGTTCGGCTGGCGATACCGTCGCCCCCGCAACGCCCGCCCATACTCCCGCACGGGATCGCGAATAGCAAAAAGCTGCCGATTTGTACACTTTATTGTTTAGCGTCCGCTAGCCGCGCGTCGAGTGACGAACGGTAACGAGCGGTGCCGGCGGCGTCCAGATGATCCCGTGTGCCTCAAGCAGTCGGCGCGGGATGCCGATGCTCTGAGTGCTGGTCGCGAGGCGTTCGGGCGGCCCGCTGCACAAGGAGATTCGTCATGGTGATGCGTATGCTCGGTACGGCGTTGGCCTGGTTTGGTGGGCGAGCGTTGGAAAAGGCAGCGGACAAGACGGCGGACACAGCACTTGGACCGATCGTCGAGCGAGTGCAGAAGGCGGTCGCGCCGCTGCCCTACAAGGCCCGACTCGTGTCGCGCGCGGACCCGTCCCGCGGCGGGTTCGCGCAGGACGTGCTGGAGATCGTCGCGAACGGCAAGGGGCTTGACGAGCTGGCGCGTGTGGAGTGGGGTGAGGCACCGGCCATCGACATCGGCGCATCACACCGCGTCGCGGGCCCGGCACTGCCGCTCCGGTTTACGGTCGGGACGGCGGCACCCACGTGCAGGGTGACAGTGCACGACGGCTGCTCGTGGACGCTCACGGTAGAACGGTGGCCGGACGGCGCGTCCGATTCGAAGGGGGCTCAGTAGCCACAGCAGTGGCCCCGGCGGCGGCAACTGCCGTTCGTGGAAGCCGGCCCTCTCAATCCGACCACGGGGGTAGCACTGCTCATGCTAGGCGTTGCGGGGAATGAGATAGCGCTACGGCGGTCGGGAAGCGCAGCTCGCGTCACGCATGCATCATTCGCCACACCATTGACGCCGGGAGGTGCTGTGCGACGATGTTGTCGCCGAGCGGTGCCGACAAGTCGCGGCGCTGCGCTGCCGTTGCGGCTACCATCTTACGATCTGAACCTGCACTAACGCCTGATCGCACCAACGGCACCGCGATTGCTCTCGTCCGCCGACGGGAGGAGCCGTCGATGTTCCGCGCTCGCGACGATATTCGGCCCATAGAGAAGCGTCTCGTCGCATTGGAACGCCGGTATCGTCGGCTTAGATTCGCGACTGTTGCTGCCGCAGTGATGGGTGCGCTGGCGCTTCTCGCACCTTATAGCAATATCGTTCGTCGGGCGCTTCCTAGTAGTCGGATCGTAGAGGCTCAGGCGTTCACATTGGTCGATACGCAAGGAAAGCCACGCGCCGCTCTACGCATCACATCAGATGGCATGCCGAGTCTGACGCTAAACGACAGCGATGCCAAGACGCGCGTCTCCCTCGCTGTCGATGCCAACGATGAAGCTCGCCTCGACCTCGCAGATGAGGATGAGAAGAGCCGCGCATCCCTGAGTGTGACGCCTGGTGGCGAGCCATTTCTCGCTTTCGTCGATCAGCGGGAGGCGCTCCGCGCGGGTCTGATGCTGGATGAGAGCGGTGCGGCCGCATTCATTCTGATGGACGATGAAGCGCACGGCCGGGTGGGAGTAGGTGTTAGACCCGACGGCTCACCGGGGCTCTGTCTTGTCGAAACTAAGGGCGACCGCTGCCATGGGATTCATCCGGTACAACACGGCGTATCGCGACGACCGATCAGCGATGATGAAGCGGACGTTGACCTACCAGTTCTAAGCAATCGGAACGCCGCGCCGGAGTTGTCCGCGCTACCACGCGTAGAGTGACTCCACTGGATCGCCGATTGCGCGCCGCAACGACCGCGATCGCGGTCATCACGATTCTCATCGTAGCGCCATTCGTCAGGAGTGGCGGCGTGAGCGGTCGCTCTCTCGCGACACATCATGGCTCGATCAGCAGTCGCAACTCATCAAGCGCGCCCCCCAATTCACATAGCGGCTCGACCGACAGCACGGTTCACGTCCGGGGCTATACGCGGAAGGATGGCGGGTGCGTTGCGCCCTACACACGTAGCGCGCCACACGCCGGCGGCGGCGATGCACCTGCTCGCAGGGAGATGCACTTGCCGGGGCAAGCAAGCGATCCGTCGAACGACGCGATGGTTCCGCCGGCGGGGATGCCAGCGGCGACAATGCCCCTTGGCTCGGCTGGTGCATCATTCGGCGTCGCTCGTGACGCGCGCGGACGCATAAAGCGGAGTGAGGCGGCGCGCGCCGCTTTCGAGCAGTCCCACCCGTGCCCGTCGACAGGTCGTACGTCGGGCGCGTGTCCCCGATACGTCGTCGATCATATCGTCGCACTCAAGCGTGGCGGGTTGGACGCTCCTTCGAATATGCAATGGCAGACGATTGGGGCGGCCAAGGCCAAGGACCGCTGGGAGTGAGGTAGTGGGAATAGGTCGCAGTTACCGCGGTCTCGCGCCGCGGAGAGCGTGGCGGGGTAACGGGCCACGACGATCCCGAAGGCGGCGCGACATTGATTGGGCCGCACACAACGCGCGGCGTGCTCAGGCCGTCGATGCCTTCTACGGAGGCGCCACCGAGCACGTAAAGAAGGTCTTCTTCACGCTCGACGACGACAAGCTCTCGATCGTGTTTACGGCTTATCGCGACCAGTACGGCGCGAACGCTCTCGCGTACGCGAAGCGAACCTACGCTTCGTGGAGGCGTGGGGCGGTGAACATGAGTGGTGAGGTTGCCGAACGCTTGCTCGCGATCTTGCCGCGGGTTCTTTCCTTCGAACAGAAGTTCGACATCCTCCGCCTGCTGTGGGTGCGATACCGGTCTCGGGAAGTATCGACGATCCTCATCGGCCCCGAGGATGACGTGGGTGCAATCTACCAGAAGGTCAATGCCGTTCTTTCGAAAGCCAACACGCACCAGCTTCCACGAGAAGTCGAGACTCGTCTTGCATGGCTATCGCAGGGCGACGCTCAAGTCGCCAAGGACTTGCTGCGCGCGGCTGACGACGCGTTCGGGCGAATCAAGACAGAGCTTCTCGACGAAGAGATCGAGCGCATCCGGCAGGTGATCAGGAATGCTTCCGGCGTCAGTGCTGAGTTCGTCCACACAATCGAGTTGCCCCACGGACGTGTCACGGTGAAGTTCGTACGTCCGAAGAAGGGTTTCTTCGCTAGGCTGTTCGGCAACTGACGGAAAATGGGGCAGCAGGAGGGAGACCTTGGCAATGAGAGACGGCGACGACAGCGACAAGAAGCCAACTGCGAGTTCGAACCCCCTCGTCGCAATCCACTCGGAGGAACTCGCCCTGGAAGATCGTCAAGCGTTCGCGCGCAAGGTCCACGAGACGCGCCTTGAGCTACAAGTCGAGCAGATCAGGGCCGAACGTGACATCGAGAGCGCGACACGCGATCTGGATCAGATCGTTCGCGTCGCTGACGATCTCCAGAGCCAGAAGGGTATCCGAAGGGCCTTCTCGCTTTCAGGTACGTACAAGTCTGCGTCCGGTAAGACGGACGTGACCGTCCGCGGTGGCAATTGCTTCATCGCGACTGCCGTCTACGGCGATCCTCATGCTCCAGAGGTCGAGCGTTTCAGAATCATCCGCGATCGCTACTTGATGCCTTCCTTCTTCGGCCGTGCCTTCATACGCTGCTACTACTTGATCGGGCCGTACCTCGCGTTGCTACCGAGAAACATGCCTTTCGCGCGGCGGACATTGCGCTACGTCTTCAATGTGTATCTCTGCTATTCGGAGCGTCGTACTACTGCGACGCCGCGCTGAACCAGTACCAGCCATCGACGACGATAACGACCTCCGGGCAAGACGGTCTGAGGAGCCGTCTCGGCAGGCGTCCGGTGCCGCACCCGAACTCGAACACCGAGTGAGCGTGCTCGAAATCGGCGTGCGCAATCAGGGCGTCGCGGGCAGGATCTTCGTAGCCTATAGCCTAATAGGGCGACGCCGCTCGGGGTGATCGCGGTGCCTACGGCTTGCCGCCGACTCGGATCGGCAGCCCCGCGCCGGTCACCTCCATTTCTGGCGGTGTCGACGACGCGGCCGAGCTGGCTGGTCACGTAGGACGCGCCTTCAGGCGAGCAGACGACCGGCCCAGATCGCGTAGATCACGAGCTGTGCGCCGAAGAACGCGAAGCGGATCGAGACCGCGTTCTCGCTCGTCGAGATCAGGTGCGTGACCGATTGGCCGATGCGCGCGTAGAGTACCCACATCGCGAGCGGGTCGGTGACGGCGAGCCTGCCGGACAGCGAGGCGGCGAGCGCGAGCGCCGCGAAGAGCGGCAGCGTCTCGAAGCAGTTGTCGCGGGCGCGGTTCAGGCGGCGGCCGAACGCCGAGACGTCGGAGCCGTCGGGCGCGAAGCTGTTGGCCTTCTTCCGGCCGCTCAGCACGAGAGCGGTGCGATACGTGCCGAGCATGAACGTGAGCAGCAGGAACCACGCGGCGAACCCGGCGAGCGCGGTGGCGGTCGGCGACATCGGGCGCTCGCATACGTCGGCGACGGAGGCGGTGCAAGCGCGGCTCGGCGCTTCGCGCGGGCGTCGGTAGACCGCATTAGCGACGTGTTCGCGGCCTGTCTCCGGTTGACGGTGCCTTATCGGACGCGCCATATGCGCCGCCCATTCGCTTGCTACAGGGCGGACAAAGCGATGCTCCGGGTGTCTTCCCACCGAAGGGCGCGGCTGCGACAGTGGCGGATGCGCAGCGTCAAGACGCAGCACACCGTCCGGGTTCGAAAACCCGACGGGGCACTTAGCCGGGGAAGTCGAACGCGAGCGCACGCGCGGTCGGGGGCGGCGGGCGCGCGGGGCGGGCTCGGGGATCGCGGTTGGGAGCCCGAGGTGGCGCGGGATCCGTTGGACGACGGGTGGATCCTCGATCGTGGCGATGAAGCGCAGGCGGCGGTGGCGATGCTGGACGGATACCTGGTGCGCCTGCGAACGCTGACGGCAGCACCAGAGCGAGGACCGTCGGGGCACGTCGCACGCCTCGTAGCGATGAGCAGTGCGACTGAGAGCCCGCGAAGCCGGACGCCGATGATCCCAGCATGCGCGAAGGCCTCCGGCTCCGTTGGCGCACCCGTCGGAGCAAGTGGGCTACTTCTCTCCTCCGACCTCGACTACGATACGCCGTGACACGGCTCAACCTCGTGGGGAGAGTACGACGATCGTGACTTCGATGGGCGGCGAAACGGAGATGCAACGCGAGCAGGTGAACGGTGTCGGCGCGGTGCGCGCGACCGAGTCTCGCGCATTGGGGGTGTTGCGCGACCTCTTCGCCGCGGGCCGGCCGCTCATCTACATCCACTCGACGGAGGAGCAGCGGATCGGAGACCTTTTGCGCGATGCCGCGCAGCGGCTCTTCGCCCCGGCGATTCCCGTGTGGACGTGGAGCCTCACCGAAGGCATGCGGCGCGACGACGGCACCGTCGCGAGCGACGCGTTGGAGCCGCGCGCCGCGCTCGACTTCGTCGCGGCCCAGCCGCCGGGCGCGATCTTTCACCTCCAGGACTTCCACGAGCCGATGCACGCGGCAGAGGTCCGACGGCGGCTGCGGGACCTGTACGCGTGCTGCATCGACACCGACAAGTTCGTGGTGATCTCCTCGCCGCTCCGCTTCCTTCCCGACGACGTCGCGCGCGACCTCGCCTACGTCGAGCTTGGCGGGCCCGATCCCGTCGAGATCGAGGCGTTTCTCCGCCGCGAATGCGAGCGCATCAGCGCCGCCGGCGGCACGGCCGAGTCCGACGACGCGACGGTGCAGCAGATGGCGCGCGCGCTGCGGGGCCTCACGTTGGGTGAAGCGCGGCACGCGGTTCGTCGTGCCACCGCCGGCGGCAACCCGCTCGGTGCCGCCGCGGTGCCGATCCTGCTCGAAGAGAAGCGCCTCCTCGTGAACCGGTCGGGCCTCGTCACCTACGTCGCCGACGGCACCGAGATCGGACACGTCGGCGGTCTCGGCAACCTGAAGCAGTGGCTGCTCGAGCGCCGCAAGCTCTTCGCGATGCGCGACACCATCGACGCGGACATCGTGCCGAAGGGCGTCTTGATCATGGGCGTTTCCGGGTGCGGCAAGAGCCTGTCCGTCAAGGCGATCGCGTCGTACTTCGGTCTGCCGCTCTATCGCGTCAACATTACGGACATCTTCTCCGGCCTGTTCGGTCCGGCCGAGGCCGCATTCGCGCAGGCGTGCCGGATGCTCGAAGACATCGCGCCGGCGGTGGTGTGGTTCGACGAGATCGAGATGGGCGTCACGTCGCAGGCGAACACCGGCGAGCAGGGCCGCATGTTCGCCTTCTTCCTGACCTGGATGCAGGAGAAGGCGCGCGGTGTCTTCGTCGCCGCGACGGCGAACCGCATCGATCTCCTGCCCGCCGAGATGATCCGCAAAGGGCGCTTCGACGAGGTCTTCTTCGTCGATCTGCCGGCCGACGCCGAGCGCGCGGAGATCTTGAAGATCCACTTGCGACGGCGCGGCGCCGATCCTGCCGCCTTCAAGATCGACCAGCTGACGGCCTTCACGAAAGGCTGCACCGGCGCGGAGATCGAGCAATGCGTGGTGTCCGCGCTCAGCGCCGCTCGCCTACAGGATCGCGAGCTCGGCCATCCCGATCTGCAGCGCGCGGCGCTGGCGGTCGTCCCGCTCTCGAAGACGATGCGCGAGCAGGTGGACCACATCCGGAAGTGGGCGCACGACCGCGCCGTGCACGCGTCGCCGCGCGCCGTCTAGCTCTAGCGCCGAACCGACGACGAGCGGCCCCGATCGAGCGCATCGGGCCGGCATTTCGTCGATTCGGCTCGACGGGCGCGCTCGATATCTCACAGCCTGCCCGGATCGCCGGTGTCCGGTGTCCTTGAGCTTCCGCTGAAAGCGCCGCTCGCGGCGCTCGAGACGGTTTACCAGATGCGCCCGACGCCGTATCGATCGAACGATCGGTCGCGCGATGCGACGACGAGATCGCGACGTAGTGCCTGCACGATCAGCGTCCGGCGAAAGGGCACGAACGTCTCGACGGACGACGGCAGGCGAGGCGCCCGAGGCTGATGCGTGCTGTCTAGACAGCATTGTTTCGCTGCATCATGATGCCTCCGTGCGCACGACGGTGACCCTGGACCCGGACGTCGAGCGGCTCTTGAAGGACGCCGCCCGCAGGAGCGGGAAGAGCTTCAAGGAGATCCTCAATCGTGCGGTTCGGGAGGGTCTCGCCCCGCGGGCGACTGCGCGGGGCGGCAAGCCGTTCCGCGTCAAGGCGCACCGCATGGGACTGCGGCCGGGGATCGACGCGAGCGGGATGAATCGTCTGCCCGACGAGATGGAGATCGAGACCGTTCTCGGCAAGCGGCGACGTCGGTCGTGATCGTCCCGGACGTCAACCTGCTGCTCTACGCCTATGACGCGGACTCACCTCACCACCGCGCCGCGGCGGCGTGGTGGGAGCGTTGCCTGAACGGCACGGAGCCGGTCGGACTCCCGCAGGTGGTGCTGTTCGGCTTTCTGCGGCTGGCGACGAGCCCCCGCGTGTACGTGGCGCCGATGACCGTCGAGCAGGCCGCCGACTGCGTCGAGGAGTGGACGAGCCGCCCGCACGTCGTCGAGGCAGACGGCGGTCCCGACCTCGTACGGAACGCGATCACGCTCCTCCGGCAGGCCAGAACCGCCGGCAACCTCGTGACCGATGCCCAGATCGCCGCGATCACGATCGAGCACCAGGCCACGCTGTTCACCAACGACTCCGACTTCAGCCGCTTCCGCGGCCTCAAGACCGTCAACCCGCTGGCGCGGTAGCCGACGGTCGGCGCTCACCCTGCCACGTCGAGCGCGAACAGAAGGCCGACGTCCATCTCGCCTCCGACGCCAAGGCACGCGGGAGGACCCTTGTTTGGGCGCGCCGTCCTTCTTCGTCGACGCCTTGAAGCGCAGCTTCCGCAGCCGGTGTCGCGCGCACCACGGTGCAGCCGTCGCGGCGCGCGGCAAGGGCACGGCGGCGCAGATCAGGTGCCGATCACGCGCCGCGGATGAGGAGCGGCAGGGCGCGCTCGTAGAGCCAGAGCATGCCGAGCACTCCGATCCCATAGGCTGCGGTGAGCCGGCCGGCCGCTTGCCAGCGCAGGGGGATCACCGCGACGAGGGCGAGGATCGCCGCCGCGAACGCGATCTGCCCGAGCTCGATCCCGACGTTGAACGAGAACAGCGCGAGCGGGATCTCACCGTGCGGCAGGCCGATCTGCGCGAGCGCGCCGGCGAAGCCGAAGCCGTGCAGGAGCCCGAACGTGAAGGCGATGAGCCATGGCCGCCGCAGGAGCAGCGGCGGCGCGCTCGCGGCCTCTTCCGCGAGATCTCGCCAGTGCGTCAGCTCGAGAGCGACGGCGACGATGCTCGCCGCGATCAGCGCCTCGACCAGCTGGGTGGGAGCATTGACGACCCCGAGCGTCGCGAGCGCGAGAGTCACGCTGTGGCCGAGGGTGAACGCGGTGATCGTCCACGGGACCGCGCGGCGGCCGCGGACGAGGAGCACCAGCCCGAGGATGAAGAGCAGGTGGTCGATCCCGCTCAGGATGTGCTCGACGCCGAGCGCGGCGTAGGACGCCATCACGTCGAGCACGGTGTCCGCCGCCGGGACCGTGAGCGCAGGTCGATCGGCGCGAAGGACGGCCTGCACGTGCCGTCCATCGAGGAGCTCGAGGCGTAGCAGCGCGTCGCCGCGCTGGACGTCCAGGCCGCGCACTGCAAAGCGCTCGCCGACGAGACTCTCAGCCCCGCAGTCGACGCTCCAGCGCCACGAGACGCTGCGCGCGTCGCTCCGCACGCTTCTCGACGAGTCCGCGCGGCACCGCTCGGGAAGAACGGGATCGAGGGCTGCGCCCACCGTACGCGGCGTCTTCCAAAGGACGTCGAGAATCCCGGGAGCGGTCTCGCGGAGCTCGAGGAGCGCAGGATCGAGCGGATGGGCGATCGCGATGCCGGCGCCGCTCGCGGCAGCGAGAAGTGCCAGCCCCAGGACGGCGAGCTTCGCGACTGCGGGCCGCTTCACGATGCGTTCTCCGTGACGCGGGCGCCGGCGGCGTGCAGTCCGCCGCCCTCGACGCGTACCGCGTAGAGCTGCCGCAGCCGGGCAAGGCCGCGCGCCAGGCTCTGCTGCGCGCGCTCGCGCAGCACCGCGCGCGTCAACGCCGGACGCACCTCGTCGATCGAGGGAAGGCGCGCCGGCAGCTTCTCCTCCACACGCACGAGGTGCAGCCCATAGGGAGATGCGAACGGCCCCGACCAGGTGCGGGGCTCGAGCGCCATCACCTGCTCGGCGAAGCCTTTGCCGAACCGACCGACCAGCTGCGAGCGGGTATAGGCGCGTAGCCGAGTACCGAGCGGAAAGGAGTCGGACAGCTCCGTGACTCGCTCCGCCGGCAAGTCGGCGGAGCGGAGCCGGGCCAGCGTCCTGCGGGCGTCCGCTGCGAGGTGCGCCCCCCGAGCATCCTCGCTGAGGAAGACCTGCGTGAACGTGATCCGCTCCGGCTCCTCGAGCTCGTCACGGCGGCGCTCGAGGTGCGCCGCGAGGTCGTCATCCGCGATCGGCGTGCCGCCGGCATCCTGGCGCAGCACCATCCGCATCTTCTCGACCAGGAGCCGCCGGATGACGGCGTCGTCGTCGAGCCCGAGCTCGATCGCTTCGCGCACCAGCTCGTCCTCGCTGCGGCCCGGACGGTCGCTGACCAGGCGCATCTTGTCGACCAGACGGCGCCGAACGCTGCCGTCACCGAGGCCGAGCGCGAGCAGCCGCGCTTCGCGGAAGAGCATCTCCTCCTGCGCCACCTGCTCGACGAGCGCGCGCTGCTGCGCCTCGGTCGGCGGGGTGCCCCACCGTTCCGTGAATTCTTCCGTGAGCGCGCGCACGCGCTCGCGTGGGATGACGATCGGATCGCGCACGAGAGGAGCACTTGCAGCGTGCCGGCGCGTGAGCATCGGGTCGCGTGCCGCGAACAGCACGCCGCCGAGCAGCACGAAGTGGACGAGCGGGCTGCGCGTCAGGCGGCGTAGGCCGTGCACGGCGGGTCGCAGGGCGCTCACCATGCGCGTCGCGAGCGTGTTGTCGGGTCGTACCAGATCGGCGACGTCCAGGCACGCTGTTGCACCGTCGCCGGCACCAGCCCCGAGCAGCACTGCTGATACTCGAACGGGGTGTAGCTCACCGGCGTCTCGCACACGCCGCCGCCGCAGTCGTCGCTCGAGCTGCAGCCCTGGCCGTTCAGCGTCGGGTCGGTCGAGCCACAGACACCCATCGGCGCGCTGCAGTCGACGCCGCGTGCGTTGCAGTAGTACTGGTTCCAGCGGCAGCTCGGCTGCTCGAGGACGCGCGTATAGTAGAAGGCGCGCTCGGCGGGATCGAAGTCCGGGTCCTGCCAGACGGTGCACAGGCTCGATTGCCCGACCCCGGTCGGGGTGCAGGTGCGAAGGTCGACCGCCCCCGGTTGCGCGGGGACTGCGCCGTCGGATCGGCCTGCGCCCGCGACGTCGAAGACCTGCTCGTGCGTCTCGCCCCTCTTGTCGACCCAACCCTTGATGATCTGCACGCGGTCGAGCTTCGTCCCGGGATGATTCGGCCAGCCGGCGTCCATGAGGGCGCTCACCGCGAAGCGCGGGGCGGCGCGGCTAGCTGCGAGCGTTCCGCCCATCGGCACGCCGCGGGCGTAGCCGCGCGCCGCGAAGTCGCCGTGCGCGCACATGTCGGCGGGAAGCGAGGGGCCGCCGAAGAAACGTACGATCGGCCGCGTCCCGCTGGTCGCGTAGGTCTCGCGCCGCTTGAGGGCCTCGAAGACCGAGTCGCGCGAGTTCTCCTCCGCCCACGCGACGGTCAGTCCGCCGCCGCTGGTCTCGAAGCCGAGCATGAACTTCTCGTTCAGAATCTGCCCCGAGACGGTGAAGCTCTGGGTGCCGTGCGCGCCGACGCGCGCGTAGTCGATCGCCTCGCTCTGTCCGGGCGTGCCGTTGTGGTTGTCGAGCCCGCCGACGAAGCCCAGCTTGAAGGGGTTGATGCCTTTGCGTGCCTCGTACGCGAGCCCGCTCTTCAGCGCGTTCCGCACGTACGCGGCCGGCGGCAAGTTGTCGGGGTTGCGGTCTTCGGGCGCGATCCACTCGCCGTTCAGGCGGCTGAAGTCCATGTTCTCGAAGCCGCACTCCTCGTCCGTCGCTCCCCAGGCCCCGGGCGCAGAGGCGAGGAATCGGCACTCCGACGACCCCTTGATCTGCATCATCTCGACCAGGGGCTCCATCGCGTTGCGGACGCGGGCCTCGTCGAGGCTCTCGGGCATGAGGAACATCGCGCCTCCGCTGATGTTCGGGTTGTGCGGGATCGACAGCGCCTCGCAGCGCGGGTTCTCCCGCGGATGATCGTTGCAGCGCGCGCGGAGCTCCTCGAGCATCTGCTGCGGCGAGCCGATCGGATAGCGGCGGTCGCAGCTCCCGCCGACGCCGCAGCCGACGGGCGCTTCGAGGTTGCTGATCGGCAGCGCGAGCACGTCGTCGTTCCGGAAGATCACGTTGCGGTGCATGTTGTCGGCGCCGCCGCTCCCCGGGAACGTCCCGGTGCAGAGTTGCGTGCCGCCCGCAGGACAGTCCTTCGAGGGCGCGCCGGTGTCGAGCTCGTCCCAGCAGGGCACGGCCGGCGCGTCCTCGCAGCGGCCGGCGCCCATCATCGCCGTGTACTCGTAGGCGATGAACGAGGTGAAGGTGCAGGCGGAGGTGCGGTCGTACGCCTCCTCGGCGTCGTCCTGGATCTGCTGCCACACGTTCTTCGCCTGCTCGAGGCAGCGGCGACCGACGTCGTCGTTCGGCGCGTCGTTGCAGAACTGGACGCGGGTGGGGTTCTCGTTGATGTTCTCCGGCACCGCGATCAGGCCCGGGGCGGTGCCGGACTGGAGACGAGTGAGCTCGTCGCGCGCGAGCGCGCACACCGGACTCGCGTAGCCGACCGGAACGCACATGGTGCTCGTCGAGCCCGCCCGCCGGGCGATCACCGTCCCGCACTCCTGTCCCTGCGGGCACTCCTGGCTCGTGGTGCAGGGCAGCACGGCCTCGAACATGCAGATGTTCGCCTCGCCGAGCTGCTCGGCATGCTCGGTGACCGCGACCCAGTCGAGCGCCCGGCCCTCCGGCAGCTGCCCGGTGCGCGTCGCCGTGAACTCGCAGCGTGCGGGCGGCAGGCAGTACGGGTACTGGGCGACCAGCGGGGAGCCGTCGGGCGGCGGGGGAGTCGGATCGAACTGATTCCGCGTGTCGACCCAGGGCGGCAACCCGACGATGCCGCCCTTCGCGTACCGATAGGCGTCGGCCGGCGTGTTGCGCGTGTCGAGCGTCACGGCGTCGAAGGAGTACGCCGTGTGCAGGTGGGTCTCGCCGAAGAACGGGCGCTTCAGGGAATCGTAGTGGTCGCAGCGCGGCCGGTCCTCGGTGCGCTTGAACGCGTCCTCGTGCGCTGAACCTGCGACGGGAAGCACCAGGACGGCGGCCGCCAGGACGGTCCGGAGCGCTGCCCGCCTGCCTTTCGACACGATGAACGTTCGCATGAGAGCTCCTGGTTCGCCCTTTCTCGAGGGTGATCGTTGCCGCCTGACGAAGGACGGTGGCGGTCCGGTCGGAGTACTACGTACGCGTCAGGAAGTAGGTGGCACGCACGGAGCCACGCGTGCTCCGAGCACGGGTGAATCACGCGAACCACGAGCACGGCTCATGCCACGGCGGCGCTGGGAAAGTGCCACATCGAACGTCGCTACCAGGCCGCGGACGACGCCCGCGGGCCCGCCGGGCGCGTCGGAGTGCACGACCCGCGTCTGCCGCGGTCAGGGACTTGACCCGACGTTCCTCATCCTCCGTCCCGGCCGGTAGATGGGATGAAGCGGCCGGCCACCGGCCGGCGTCCGCGCGCACGCGCTGCCGGATCCCGAGCGCGCGCGTCTCGAGCCGTTGCTGCCGCGAGAGCCGATCGGGAGATGGCGCCGACCACCATCCGCATCCCACCCTGCGCCGCCGTCAGTGGACCGCCACGTCGACGCCGCCGACGCCAAGGCACGAGGGAGGACCGACGAAGACAAAAGAATGAATCAACGACATCCGTGGGCGATTTCTCGGCGCGGCGCTCGAGTGGGCGGTGCGAACGAGCCGTGCCCGAGGAGTGGAAGCGTCGCTCAGTCCGGCGAGGCGGCACCGGCGGTGCCGAGCGGGCACGGAAACGGCGCGACACCCGAAATGCTCGTTGTCAGCGTGCCCTCGTCGACGCGGTCGACCGTGCTTGACGGGTCGCTGATCGCGCCGGCGAGCCAATCACCCATGACCTCACCGCCGGCGGTGAGCGACGTCATGAAGGTATTGCTCCGCAACAGCGTATGGGTCGAGGCCGATCGCGCGGGAAGAAAATAGTGGACGCCGGGTAGGCCGCGATTCGTGCAGTACGACGTCCGCACCGCGTTCACCCAGGTCCGGGTGTTCGGGAAGTAGGTCGTGCTCACCTGGGTGCCGTCGACTTGATTCGAGACGTTCAGAAACATCTGCTCCGAAACGGTACCGAGGCGAGCGGACGTCACGGCTTGAATGACAGGGCCGACGGCGCACGCGCTCTGCTGGCAGTAGGGTGCCTGAAACGGGCGGGTGTCCCAGCCGGCGCCAGTGTCTGCGGCCATGAGGAGGCCGAGACCCGCCACGCCGAGAAGCTGGCCGCTGTCCAAGGCGAGGCCCGAATCGGGCACGGCGGTCGTGTGCGTCCAACGCAGGTCGTCGAGCAGGTAGTGGTAGCTGTACTGGACGCCGAACGCGCCCGCGGACTCACCGGCGAAGATCACTCGCAGGCGCCCGGGCAGGTAGCCGACGCTGTCCTGCTGGTCGAGCGCCGCCCAGAGCACATCCCGCAGATAGCGCAGCGTGGCCCGGACGTTGATCGAGCCGAAGCGGTGCACGGTGACGCCCTCGGCGGCGAAGACCGTCGTGGTGCCGCCACCGATGTGCAGATCCTGCGTGCAATAGGGCAGGTGGATGAGTGTCCAGTCGTAGAACGGATTCACCGCTGCCGAGGTGCTCAAGTGCCCGCCGCTCGGCTGCACGTCGTCGATGGCGCGAAACAGGCTTGCCTGGACGGCGGCGCAGTCGGGGCCGAGCACACAGACGCCTCCGCCCGCGAGATTCACCATGACCCGCTCGATCGGCGAGCCCTCCGGAGCCAGCCGCAGCCAGAACGCGTAGGGGCTGCCGTCGCCGCAGCGGGTGCCCCAGACTGCCTCGTCGAGGACGATGCGCGTCCATACCCCGCGCGCCGGTGCCGCGGCCTCGGGGCGCGGGCCACAGTCGAGGGCGAGAGGCGACGTCGTCGCGTGCGTGGCGGCGACCGCACAGCGACCTTGTTCGGCGACCCGGTCGACGTAGCGTGTGGGGGAAAGCCCGATCAGGGAGGCGAGATCGGCGCAGCCACGCGCGATCCGTCCCTCTGCCGCCGCCTCGAGTCGGCTCAGGCGCGAGCCGATCCGCGACGGATCGCATTTGCCGGCGGCGCGCTCGGCGGCGATGCAAGCCGCTTGCACGCGCACGGACTTCCTCAACAGCGTGAGGCCTTCATTGTACGCGGTGTCGAGACAGGCGCGGCCGGTCGAATCGGCGGCGGCCAGCGTCGCGGCGTGTGGCCCGCCGAAGGTGCGGGCGACGAGACTCGCGACATCGCCGACGCAGCCGTCCGCGGCTCGCTCGACGAGGCTCTGGGGACCGAAAAAGGGACCGTAGCCTGCCGCGTGCACCGCGGCGGCGTCCGGGCACGCCGCCGTGATCTTGCGCGCGGCTCGGCGAGCGCCGAGGTCACCCGCGTATCGTCGCTCGCGCAGGCGGCACCGCTCCGCAGATAGCAATGACGAACCTGCCTGCCGACGCGCCGCACGCAGTCCGTCGCCGCCGCCGCGACTCTGCGTTCGCAGCGCGCGCCTGACGCCGCCTCGGCGGCGGGAACGAGAAAGGCCAGGACGAGGGCCACGACGCTCGCGATCACGCTAGCCGGTACCGCATCGCCGATGCGCCGGTCAAACCTATGCCGCGACGAAGAAGAACAGTCGCAGGAGACAAGGGAGCAAGCGCCCAAGGGCGACGCGGACACCGAACGTCGAACACTCGGCGTGCGAGTCACGGGTAGCTCGTCAGCTCGCGCTCACGCCCAGAACTCGTCGACCGCGAACAGATCCCACACGAACTCCCACACCTCCGCGATGGTGCCGCTCTCGAATCGAATGCGGAGGCAGGTCGGGTTGTCGAGCGTCTTGCCGTCGCGCTCGCCGTGGCCGCGGAAGAGCGCGACCGTGGTGCGATCGTTGGCGACGACGTCCTCGAGATCGAGATGGAACGTGCCGCCGGTGAGCTGCGCGACGTTCATCAGAAATTGGAAGATCGCCGCGCGGCCGCGGTGCGTGCCGGCGAGCTTGCCGCGCCGTCCGGGGAAGTGCCAGACCGCGTGCTCTGGAATCGTGCGCTCGATCGCGGCGACGTCGCCGCTGCGGAACGCGGCGAAGAGCTCGCGGATGCGGGTCGCGTTCGGGTGCTCGCTCGCACCGATGGATCGATCGCTCATGGTTGCGGCATACCACGGCCGACGTTAAGCAGTGGCATGCCACCAGGCCGCCTGCTTCTGGTCCGTCACGGCGAGAGCGAAGGCAATCGCGACCGCCGCTTCTCGACGACCAACGAGATCTCGATCACCGACCTCGGCGAGCGCCAGGCGCGGATCGTCGGCGCGACGATCGCGCGCGACTTCCGCCCGACGCGCGTGATCGCGAGCCCGTATCGGCGCGCGCGCCAGACCGCGGAGCTGATCGCGGAGGTGCTCGGCCACGGCGGCACGATCGCGATCGAGCCCGACCTGCACGAGCGCACGGTAGGCGTCCTCGCGGGCGAGAGGTACGGCACCAGCCGCAAGGACCCCGCGTACGATCCGGAGCGCTTCTGGGAATGGCGCCCCGAGGGCGGCGAGTCGCTCGAGGACGTCCGCGAGCGCGCCGGCCGCGTCCTGGAGCGCCTCGCGCGCGCGCATCCGGACGAGGACGTCGTGGTCGTGAGCCACGGCGGCGTGATGCTCGCGCTGTGCGCCCGTATCGAGGGCGCGTGGTGCCGGACGACCGTCGCCGGCAACTGCGAGCTGCTGGTCGTCGAGCACGCGGGCGAGCTGCCGTCCGCGATCGCGGCGTCGTTCGTATGCGTCGTCGACGCCGAGGTGGAGAGCGTCGGTGACCGACCCGCCGCCGGCAACGAGGGCCGCGACGGCTCCGAGCCGACCGGCTGACCGGCGCGAGCCTGGCGCCGCGTCACGCTTTCCACCATGGGCCGCGGCACCGCCTACGAGTACTGGTTGTCGCTACGACGCGGCCGGTGGTACGACGATCACGTGGCCGCGAACATCTACCAGGCCGTGAAGCAGGCGATGCAAGATCTCGTTGCGCCTCAGCTCGAATCGCTCAAAGGCGAGATCGGGGCCCTGCGCACGGAGGTGCAGGGCAACCACACCACGCTCACCGCCGAGATTCGCCGTGTCGACGAGAAGCTCAGCGCGCAGATCCGTGGTGTCGACGAGAAGCTCAGCGCGCAGGTCCGTGGCGTCGACGAGAAGGTCAGCGCGCAGATCCGTGGCGTCGACGAGAAGCTCAGCGCACGGATGCTGGGGCTCGACGAGAAGCTCACCGCGGAGATCCGTCGCGTCGACGACAGGCTCACGACCGCGCTCGACCTGCGCGAGCGCATCGTCGCGATCGAGGCCCGGCTCGCGATCCCACCCGGCCGCGGCTGACGCGCGCGTCGCGCGCGCTTCCGGGCAGGAAGCAGCGCCGGCGCGTCGAGAGCGCGGCTAGAGGCGCTCCGCCGCGACCTTCGCGTACTTGTCGAGGATCGGCAGCACCTTCTCGCGCGGCTCCGGCGGCACCCAGAAGATCACGCGCTCGATGCCGGCCTCGGCGTAGCTCCGCAGCGTCGCGGTGTCGGCGGGCGCGCCGAAGACGGTGACGGGGAAGTCGCTCGGCTTCTTGCCCGCGGCGCGCGCACGCTCGGCGAGATCCTTCATGCCGTCCAAGATCCCTTGCGTCCGGATCCCGATCGGCATCCAGCCGTCGCAGAAGTCGACGACGCGCTGGCGCGCCTTCGGCGTGTCGCCGCCCATCAGGATCGGCGGGTGCGGCTTCTGCGCCGGCTTCGGGAACGACCAGATCGGCTCGAAGTCGACGAACTCGCCGTGGTACTCGGCCTCGTCCTTGGTCCAGATCTCCTTCATCGCGAGCACGCGCTCGCGCAGGAGCTTCCAGCGCGTCTTGAAGGCGGTGCCGTGGTTCTCCATCTCCTCGACGTTCCAGCCGCCGCCGATCCCGAAGATCATCCGGCCGCTCGACAGAAAGTCGACGCTCGCGACCTCCTTGGCGGTGACGATCGGATCGCGCTCGACGACGAGGCAGATGCCGCTGCCGATCTTGATCGTCTTGGTGACGGCGGCCGCGGCGCCGAGCGCGACGAAGAGGTCGTGGGTGTGCCAGTACTCCTTCGGGAGGTCGGCGCCGCCCGGCCACGGCGTGCGCGGCTCGCCGGGATGTGGGTGTGCTCGGGGAAGAAGAGCGACTCGAAGCCGCGCTCCTCGGCCGCGACCGCGAGCTCGGCGGGGCGCGATCGCGTAGTCGGTCGGGAACATCAAGACGCCGTACTTCATCGTGTGGTCTCCTCGCGGGCGCGATCGTGCCGCATGACGCCGGTGCGATCGGCGATGCCGTTCATCCCACCGCCGGCGCGCACGCGCTGGGCGCCGCTCAGCCGGCCGCCGGGGCGAGCGCCTCGGCCGCCGTCGCCTCGATCTCGCCGATCATGCGCTCGAGGTGGCGGTCGAGCGACTGCATGTACTCGTAGAGCGCCTTGTGGACGATCGCGAAGGTGAAGGCGTCGGCGAGCGCGGCCGGGCGCCTCCAGAGCGTCGCGCCCATGAGCGAGAGCGTGAACCAGGCGCGCCGCGGGCTCGCGGCGAGCACCGTGTCGCGCAGCACGCGCGCCGCGAGACGGAGCTCCTCGCGCCGCACCCGCAGATCGTTCCCGACGCGGCGACCGCGGTTGAGGATGAACTCGAGGCGTGCGGTCGCGGAAGTTCCGGAAGTCGTAGAGGTCGGCGATCAAGCGTGCGGTAGCCCTTGTAGAGCTCGATCCGGCTCATCGCCTTCGGCAGGATGTTCGAGAACACGAACTGGTCGCCGACCGACTCGGAGATCAGCCGGCCCTCCGTCGCCATGCGCTCGTGGAGCGGCGTCTTCGGCATCGCCTGCAGCATGCCGGTCATCGAGACCGGGATGCGCGCGTCCTGGATGAAGCGCAGCTGCTCCTCGAAGATCGACGCGTCGTCGTGGTCGAAGCCGACGATCATCCCGGCCTGCACCTGGATGCCGTACGACTGGATCTTGCGGACGTTCTCGACGAGGTCGCCGCGCATGTTCTGCGTCTTCTTGGTCTCCTGCAGCGACGACTTCCGCGGGCTCTCGATGCCGATGAAGATGGTCGTGAAGTTGGCGGCGCGCAGCAGCTCGAGCAGCTCCTCGTCCTGGGCGACGTTCAGCGAGACCTCGGTGTTGAAGTAGATCGGGTAGTCGTGCGCCTCGCCCCACGCGGCGATCGTCGCGCAGCAGCTCCTTCGCGAGCTTCTTGTTGCCGATGAAGTTGTCGTCGACGAGGAACACCTGGGTCGCGCCGAGGCGGTGGCATTCCTCGATCTCCGCCATCACCTGCGGCACCGCTCTTCACCCGCGGCCGGCGGCCGTAGACGACGATGATGTCGCAGAACTCGCAGTTGAACGGGCAGCCGCGCGCGAACTGGATCGTCATCGCGTGGTAGCTGGTCGACCTTGAGGAGGTCGAAGCGCGGCGTCGGCGAGCTCGTGAGGTCCGGCTTCTCCGCCGGACGGTACTCCGCCTGCCATCTCGCCGCGCTCGAAGTCCGCGATGAACTCGCGGCCAGGTCTCCTCGGCCTCGTCGACGAAGAGGACGTCGCACTTGCCGCGCAGCTCCTCGGGGCAGAGCGACGCGTACGGTCCGCCGATCACGACGAACCGGCCGCGGCGGCGAAACTCGTCGGCGATCTCGAGCATGCGCTGCTTGTGGACGATGTAGCCGGTGACGCCGATGATGTCGGCGTCGAAGTCGAAGTCGATCTCCTCGACGTTCTCGTCGCAGAGCATGATCTCGTGGTCGCGCGTGCGTGAGGCCGGCGACGGTCGGCATCGAGAGGTTCGGGAAGATGCAGCGCTTACCGAGGCTCGGAAGGATGCGGTCGTACGTCCAGAAGCTCTCCGGGTTCCTCGGCGTGACCAGATAGAATCTCATGCGACCCCCCTCCCGCACGAGGAATCCCGACGGGCATTCACCCCTCTTGGCGGCTGTCGTGGTCGGAGTCAACGCCGCGCCGCGTCCGCGGCGGCGACGGGCGTGCCGATCCTCCGAGGCTCAGGTCCACGGCAGCGACGCGCGCACCGACCAGTAGCGCGCGGGCGCTTCCGCGACGGTCGCGAGGCCGCGCAGGGTGTCTGCGTCGAGGTGCATTGCGACCGCGCGGACGTGCGACGCGAGCTGCGCGGTCGTCGCGGCGCCCGAAAGCGCGACGTCGATGAAGGGATGCGCGAGGACGAACGCGAGCGCGAGGTCGGCGACGTCGACCGCCTCGCGTGCGGCGACGTGCGGCGCGAGCGCCGCGGCGGCGACCCGCGGGTCGCGATGCACGGCGGCGGCGACGTCGCGCAGCCGCGCGAGCAGCGGCGCGTCGTCGGCGCGGAGGTTCGCGGCGGTGAGGCGTCCGTTCGCGTGCACCTCCTTGGCGATGACGCCGACGCCGGCCTCGTGGGCGGTCGCGAGCAGCGGCGCGAGCGACGGCTCGAGACAATTGAAGGTCGCCTGCACCGTGTCGAAGACGCGCTCGCCGTCGAGCTCGGCGGCGAGCGCGAGGCGGAGCGTCTCGGCCGACGCCGGCCCGCTCGCGGTGAGACCGATCGCGCGATAGGCGCCGGCGCGCCGGCCTTCGACGAGCGCGTGCAGCAGCCGGCGGTCGGCGAGCGCGCCGGACTCCACGGTCGCGCTGTGGATCTGGTAGAGACCGAGGTGTCCGCCGAGCAGCCCGCGGCTCTCGGCGAGCTGGCTCGCGAACCGCTCGGGCGAGAGCTCCTTCTCCTCGTGGACCGCGGCGTCGATCGTCCACCCCGCGGTGTAGCGGTAGCCCCACTTGCTGCCGATCGTGAGCGTCCCCGGCGCGAGCGCGCGCTCGGCGAGCCAGCGCGCGAGGAACTCCTCGGCGCGCCCGTAGCTGCGCGCGACGTCGACGTAGCGGACGCCGGCCTTCCACGCGGCGTCGAGCAGCTCTGCCGTGCGCCGGTACATCGCGTCCGGCGTGCGGGCCGAGGGAAGATCCCGGTCGCGACCGAGCGTGATGTAGGCGGGCCTGCCGACGGCAGCGAGGCCGAGACCGAGGCGCGACGCCGTCAGCCCCGAGCGTCCGAGACCGCGCGCCGGCATCCCCGCGGTCGTGCCGCCGGCCGCCGTCATGCTTCCTGTGAGCGGCGTTGGCGGGGCGTGACGGCGTAGATCAGGAAGAGGCCGAACGCGAGCGCGATGCCGCCCCAGACGCGCATCAGCGCGGGTCCCCGCGCGGTCCACCAGTCGACGACCGCGCGCGCGCGGTCGACGCCGATGAACGGCGTCGCGATGCCGCCCACGATCACGACGATGCCGACGATGCGAAGCGTCTTCGGCAGGCGCGATCCCGGCGCGGCAAGAAAGAGCGCGGTGCCGAGCGCGAGGCGAAGGGCGGCGGCGGCATAGAGACCGGCGGGTGTCAGGAACGGACGGCTGACCGCGACGAGCGCCGTCGGCGCGGCGACGGCGACTGCGCCGAGCGCGGCGATCGCCAGCGAGAGCGTCAACGCGACGAGCGCCATGCCGCCACTGAACCACCATTGCCTGTGCTATGCACGCGCATGCCGCCGCACCGCTCGGCCGAGCGTGATCCGTCCGCGCGGATCTTCCTGATCGGCGCGCCCCGCAGCGGGACGACGTGGTTGCAGCGCATGATGGGCTCGCATCCTCTCGTCGTCACCAGCCAGGAGACGCTCCTCCTCAGCGGCTACGTCCGCGCCTGGCTCCAGATATGGGAGCGCCAGCTGCGGCCGCCGTCACCCGAGCGCTGGTCGGAGCAGCGACACAAGGGGCTCCCCGCCGTGCTCACGGAGTCGGAGTTCCACGGCCTCCTCCGTGACGTCGTCGACGAGGTGCACCGCCGGATCGCCGCCCTGAAGCCGTCGGCCTCGGTGGTGCTCGAGAAGGACCCGTCGTACGCGCTGCACGTCGCGCGGATTCACGCGCTGCTTCCGGAAGCGACGTTCGTCCACCTGATCCGCGACGGGCGCGACGTCGCCGCGTCGCTCGCCGTCGCGGGACGAAGCTGGGGCGCGCGCTGGGCGCCGCCGGACGTCGCCGGCGGCGCCGCGGTCTGGACGCGTTACGTGACGGCCGGCCGTTCCACGGGTCTTCCGACGCCCCGTTACGTCGAGGTGCGGTACGAGGCGCTGCTCGCGAGGCCGGCGGAGGAGCTGCACCGCGTCCTCACCGCGTGCGGCGTCGAGGCGGACCTCGCTCGATGTCGTGAGATCGCCGACGCTCACTCGCTGCCCGCGACGAGCGGAGCCCTCGCGGCCGGCCGCGATCCCGGCGGCATCAGCTGGGGCGGCGAGGTCATCGCCCGGCTGGGAGCACCGCCCCCCGAACCCGCGGGTTTCTTGACGCCCGCGGCTGCGGCGTTGCCGTGGCGGCGATGGAGCGCCTCGACGCGCGTCCTCTTCGAGCGCGTCGCGGGAGCGCTGATGGCGGAGCTCGGCTACGGCGCCGAGCCAGAGTGGAAGGTCGCGGGCCGCGTGCGGCGCACGGTGGGAACGATCGGCGCGGTCGCCGATCGTGCGAAACGGCTGGCGTCGTCGCGAAAGCGGCGATGGGGACGACCCCGCCGCCGGCGCCGCTGACGCTCAGGCGCCCGGAAGCATCAGGGCGAGCTGACGGCTCTGCGCCAGCAGCCGCCCGTTCCGGCTCCAGATCTCGCCGTCCTCCTCGAGAAAGCCGTGCGACGCGTGGCGGCTCACGAAGCGGACGAGCGACCACTCGTGCATCGACGGCGGCTCGTCACGGAAGTGGATCGTCAAGTCGACCGTCGGCACCTGGATCGGCTCGCGGGTCATCGTGAAGACGGCGGGGAACCAGGCGTCGGTCAGCGCCGCGACCACGTGCGCGTCGAGCGGCTCGGGGTCCGCGAGTCGGATCCATCCGCCGGTGACGGCTTCCGCCGACGGCGCGCCCTCCCACGGCGCGCGACCGATCGCGATCCGGGTCTCGTAGCGATCGCGCATCGGGATGTCGACCGGTCTGCGCGGCGGCGGCGCGAGCTCGTCCGGGCCGGGCAGCGCCGGCATCACGAGGTGGGCGAACTCGGGCCCGGGCCGGTCGGTGCCGAGCGCGGCGACGGCGAGCGCCGTGAGCTTCTCGTCTTGCACCAGCCGTGCCGTCACCACCGTCGTCGTCCGGCCGACGCGCTCCGGCTGCACGATGACCTCGACGTCGCCGGCGCGCGGCGGCCGCAGGTAGTGCACGGCGAACGAGCGCGGGCGGCGCGCGGGATCGGCGACGTCGGTGGTGATGGCGCGCAGCACGAGCGCGGCGAGATAGCCGCCGTTCGGTCCGCGCAACACCCACCAGCCGCGATCGATGGTCGCGGCGTAGCGATGGTCGCCGGTGCGGGTGACGGCGGTTCCTGTGGCGAAGCGGCTCGGCATCGACGGGCGGCGACCGGAATCAGTGACAGCGTCGGTCCGCTGACGCAATGGCGTCGCGGGCGGCGCGGTCGTCGCCGCAGCGGCGATCGTGCGACGTTTGAACTCGCGCGCGACGCTTGCTAGCCGGGCACGATGCCGCTTCCGGTCGTCGCCTGTCTCGACCTCGAGGGCGTGCTCGTGCCCGAGATCTGGATCAACGTCGCCGCCAAGCACCGGCATCGCCGAGCTCCGCCGGACGACGCGCGACGAGCCCGACTACGACAAGCTGATGCGCGCGCGCCTCGCGATCCTCGAGCGCGAGCAGCTCGGCCTGCCGGACATCCAGGCGGTGATCGCGACGATCGCGCCGCTCGAGGGCGCGGTCGAGTTCCTCGATTGGCTGCGCGCGCGCGCGTCGGTGATCATCCTCTCCGACACCTTCGCCGAGTTCGCGCAGCCGCTGATGGCGCAGCTCGGCTATCCGGCGCTCTTTTGCAACTCGCTCGTCGTCGACGCGAGCGGCCGCATCCGCGACTACACGCTCCGGATCGCCGACGGCAAGCGGCGCGCCGTGATGGCGCTCACGCTCCTCAACTTCCGGGTCGTCGCCGCCGGCGACTCGTACAACGACACGACGATGCTGCGGGAGGCCGACCGCGGCATCCTGTTTCGTCCGCCGGAGAACGTCGTGCGCGACTTTCCGCAATTCCCGGTGACGCACACCTACGACGAGCTGCGCGCCGCGTTCGCCGCGGCGATCGCCGGCTGACGCTCACGCGGTCGCAGGGCGTCGCCCGTGCGACGGCCGCTGCGCCGCCGACGCGAACGATGCTCGGTGCAGTGCTCTGGTGCCGGCCGAACGCGTTCGCTATGCAGGCAGGGCTCGCTCGTATGACCTCGCCGGCCCGCGCGGCCGCCGCACGCAGGAGAGATCATGGATTTCGACTACACCGACAAGGTCAAGAAGCTGCAGAAGCGCGTCAGCGACTTCATGGACGCGAACGTCCACCCGAACGAGGACCGCTTCCGTCGCGAGATCGCCGAGGGCGATCGCTGGCAGCCGACGCGCGTCGTCGAGGAGCTCAAGGAGAAGGCGCGCGCCGCGGGCTTGTGGAACCTCTTTCTTCCCGAGAGCGAGTACGGCGCCGGGCTCACGCAACCTCGAGTACGCGCCGCTCGCCGAGATCATGGGTCGCTCCGCGATGGCGTCGGAGGTCTTCAACTGCTCGGCGCCCGACACCGGCAACATGGAGGTGCTCGTCCGCTACGGCAGCGCCGAGCAGAAGAAGCAGTGGCTCGAGCCGCTCCTCGACGGCAAGATCCGCTCCGCGTTCGCGATGACCGAGCCCGCCGTCGCCTCGTCGGACGCGACCAACATCCAGGCGAGCATCCTCCGCGACGGCGACGACTACGTCATCAACGGCCGCAAGTGGTGGACGTCGGGCGCCGGCGATCCGCGCTGCAAGATCCTGATCGTCATGGGCAAGACGGCGCCCGACAGCCCGGACCGCTATCGCCAGCAGTCGATGATCCTGGTGCCGCTCGACACCCCGGGCGTGAAGGTCGAGCGCATGCTCACCGTCTTCGGCTACGACGACGCGCCCCACGGCCACGCGGAGGTGAGCTTCGAGAACGTCCGCGTGCCGGCGTCGAACATGCTCCTCGGCGAGGGCCGCGGCTTCGAGATCGCCCAGGGACGTCTCGGTCCCGGCCGCATCCATCACTGCATGCGCACCATCGGCGTCGCCGAGCGCGCGCTCGAGGCGATGTGCAAGCGCCTCATGACCCGCGTCGCCTTCGGCAAGGAGATCGCCCGCCACAACGTCTGGCAGCAGCGCATCGCCGACGCGCGCATCGACATCGAGCAGTGCCGCCTCCTCACGCTGAAGGCGGCGCTACATGATGGACACCGTCGGCAACAAGGCGGCGCGCGCCGAGATCGCGATGATCAAGGTCTCGGCGCCCAACATGGCGCTGCGGGTGATCGACCACGCGATCCAGGCGTTCGGCGCCGGCGGCGTCTGCCAGGACTTCCCGCTCGCCCAGGCCTGGGCCGGCATCCGCACGCTGCGCATCGCCGACGGACCCGACGAGGTGCACCGCAACCAGATCGCGAAGCTCGAGCTGCAGAAGTACGTGTAGCCGGTCCGACCCGCGGCGAGCTGCCGGACCTCCCGCATCGGATGCGCCGCGCGCGCATGCCGATTGGCCGGCCAAGCGACCGGGACGATGACGTGCGAACGCTCGCACGCGCGTCCCGTTGCGCTGGCGCGTCGATTGCTCTCCACGTCCGAAGATGCTCGACGCCGTCGACGACGCGATCCTCCCCGCGGCAGGTGTCCGCGACCTGGCGACGTTCAATCGCTGGCTCTGCACGACGCGGCTGCGCGCCGCCGCCGGCGTCACGCTGATCGCGTTCGTCCTCGAGGCCCTGGGCGTCGCCGACCTCGCGACCTCGAACGTCGTGATCGTGTGCGCGCTGCTGTCGTTGGTGACCGTCTTCGGGCGCGCGTTCGCGCGCGCCACCATGGGCTCGTGGACCTTCTTCACGGTGCAGACGCTGTGCGACTTGACGGCGATCACCGTCGGGATCGCCGTGTCGGCGCACGGCGAGGCGGCGGTGCTCTTCAGCCTGCTGTTCGTGATCGCCATCGTGCCGCCGAGCCTGTTGTCGATCCGGGCGGGCGTCGCCGTCGCCACGGTGGCGGCGGCGTGCCACGGGCTCCTTCTCGTCCGTGAGAACGGTTTCGCGTTCGAGACAATCGCGAGCGTCCGCTTCCTCGTACCGGTCGCGACGTTCTATCTCGTCGCGCAGCAGTGCTTCTTCTATGGCGTCCACCTCGCCAAGAAGAACGCCGCGCTCGCCGCGCTCGCCGCGCGGCTCGATCGCAACCGTGACGAGCTCGCGACCGAGGCGCGCACCTCCTCGGCGCTCGTCGAGGTCGCTCGGACGCTCGGCGCGACGCTCGACGCGCCCGAGCTGCTGACGCGCGTCACGCGCACCATGCTCAACTACGCCGCCGCCGACTGGGGCGCGACGTTCCTCGTCGACGCGGACCGCGGCACCTTCCGGCTGGCCGCGACGTCGGATCCGGAGCGGATCGGTGCGACGTTGACCCTGATCGAGTTCCCGGTCGCGAGCTGGGCGGCGCTCGCGCGCCTCGACGACGCCGACGTGGTGACGCTCGCCGGCGCCGATGCGGCGGAGGTGCCGGCGGCGTTGACCGGCGGCCGCGCGCTCGCGACGGTTCTGCTCGCGAAGCTGCGGTCGCGCGGGCGCGTCGCCGGCTTTCTCGCGATCGGGTACGACGGCACCCACGCCGAGGCGCCCGCGGCCGCGGCGCGCCTGCTCGCCGGGATCGCCGAGCACGCGGCGATCGTGCTCCACAACGCCCACCTGCTCGACGAGGTCCGCAAGGCGAGTCAGCTGAAGTCGGAGTTCGTCGGCGCGATCTCCCACGAGCTGCGCTCACCGCTCAACGTGATCCTCGGCTACGTCGAGATGATGCGCGACCAGGCGCTCGGGCCGGTCTCCGACGAGCAGCGCGACGCGCTCGGGCGCACCCGCGACCAGGCGCTCGCGCTGCTCGAGATGATCGTCGCGCTCCTCGACCTGAATCGCCTCGAAGCCGGACGGCTGCCGGTCGAGAACGCGCCCGTCGACGTCGATCGTCTCCTCGTCGACGTCATCGAGCAGCTGCCGGAGAGCTGGCGCCGCCCGTCCGTCGACGTCCGCCTCGAGCGCGCCGCCGCTCCGCTGCCGCTCCTCGACACCGATCGCGGCAAGCTGAAGACCGTCGTACGGAACCTCGTGCACAACGCGCTGAAGTTCACCGACGCCGGCCACGTGACGCTCGGCGCGGGGCGCACGGCGGGAGGCGACGTGATGATCCGCGTGCGCGACACCGGCCGCGGCATTCCCGCCGCCGCACGCGCGTACATCTTCGACATGTTCCGCCAGGTGCCGAACTCCGGCGGCGGTGGGGTCGGGCTCGGTCTCCACATCGTGCGCCGGCTGGTCGAAGCGCTCGGCGGCACCGTCGACGTGGAGAGCGAGGTCGGCGTCGGCACCTGCTTCACGATCACGCTGCCGGCCGGCGAAGAGCGCACCGCCACGGCGGCGTGAGCGCGGGGTGCAGCGCGCGGTCACGTCGTCCACCTGCGGCGTAGGCCGAGCCCGACGCGCCCCGGTCGGTCTCTTGTGTTGGTCCACTTCCTGGTCCATAAGTCGACCATGACGAAGGTGAACGTTCACGAGGCCAAGACCCACCTCTCCGAGTGGCTCGACCGCCTGGAACGCGGCGAGGAAGAGGTCGTCGTGATTTGCCGTCGCAACGAGCCGATCGCCGAGCTACGCGCGCTGCCGCGACGCCGCGAGACCAAACGGCCGATGTTCCGCCGCGATCCGCGATTCACGCTCGCCGCCACGTTCTTCGAGCCGCTGCCCGACGACGTCGTCGACGCGTTCGAAGGCCACCGGTGAAGCTCCTGCTCGACACCTGCACGTTCCTGTGGAGCGTCGAAGGAGGCGCCGCGGTATCCGAGCCGGCGCGCGCCGCGCTCGCCGACCCGGCCAACGACGTCTACCTCAGCAGCGTGTCCGCGTGGGAGATCACGGTGAAGCATGCGCTCGGCCGGCTCCCCCTTCCCGAGCCGCCCGAAAAGTACGTGCCCAGCCAGCGGCGTGCGCGCGGCATCGAGTCCCTCGCTCTCGACGAAGAGGCGGCGCTTCACTTGGCACGGCTCCCGCCGGTTCATCGCGACCCGTTCGACCGCATGCTGGTATGTCAGGCGCTGATCGGCGGTCTCATCGTGGTGACCCCCGATCCGGACATCGCGCGGTACCCCGTCCGCACGCTCTGGTGAGCCCTCGGGGGGCGCCCGGGTCGAAGTGCCCTGCCAGCTGGCGAAGGTCGCGCGCAGCAGTACGGATGGACGCGGCGGCGGCGCTCGAAGACTCGCGCGCGACGGTTGACCTCGGTCACCGAAATGCGCGACCATCCGCGCTGCATCGAGCCGGTGCAAGCTCGCATTGACATCCAAGACACGCGCATCGTCCGCGACGCCGGGTGAGCCGTCGTCCCGTATGGCCTCGGTCGCCCGATCCGCGGTGATGCCCCAGCGATCGGAGGTGCCTCATGCGCCCAATGCTCCAAGCGTCGCTGCTGGCTCTCGTGGTCCTGCTCTGCAGCGGGTACTCCGGATGCGAGGACAAGGACGGGGCGTCGCATCTGCTGCTCAACCACGGAAGCCTCTTCCGGAAGGATCCGATCAGCGAGACGACGCTCTTCTCGCGCGACTATCCCGGAGTCCCGAATCCGTTCGCGGACGCCCTCGACACGCGCTGGCGGATCTATGCGCGGCGCAACGTCCAGCTCGGGAACCTCTGGAGCCATCAGCTCAACTTCATCAAGCTCCAGGCGTACGACGACGGCAGCGGCTTCACGCCGAGCCTGGTCGCGGAGCAGCTCTACACCCTGCCGAGCGACGGCCTGCTCCGCATCAGCCTCCACGATTTCCTGATGTCGAAGGGCGTGACGTCGTCGACGCCGGACGAGTACCGTATCCGCGTCGGGGCCGGCGGCTCGCTGCACCTCGGCGACAAGAAGACGCTGAAGACGGCGCGCACCGCGTTCCTCAAGGGCATGGAACCGTATCCGGCGGGCGCGGGCAGCCTCTCCGCCCTTGCCCTTGCGATGACCCTCGTCGACGGCAGCGGCGGCATCCTCTCGCAGTCGTGGTCCGACTTCCCGGTGTTCGCGGAGGACGCGTTCACCGACTGATCGGCGGCGCGGCTTCCGTGCGGCGATTCCCATGAGCGACGCCGAGACACCACCGCGGACGATCGCGCGCAAGCGGAGGTTCTGGGGTTGGGGTTGGGAGGACGAGGGTCCGACGCGCGAGCAGCAGGAGAGGATCGCCGCGCTCCTCGGCGCGCGATTCGACATCGCCGCACCGTCGATGCTCGCGCCGCCGCGGCTCGACGAGATCACGCTGCGGGCGCCGCGGATCGCGCCGCCGCCGGCGCTGGCGCCGATCTGCTCGACGGCGCCGTACGACCGCGCCAGCCACACCTACGGCAAGTCCTTCCGCGACGTCGTCCGCGGCTTTCGTCGCGACTACCCGAACCCGCCGGACGTCGTCGCCTTTCCGGCGAGCGACCATGAGGTCGCGGCGGTTCTCGACTGGTGCGCATCCACGAGCGCGGTGGCGATTCCGTACGGCGGCGGGTCGAGCGTCGTCGGCGGCGTCGAGGTTCCCGCCGACGGCCGGCATCGCGCCGCGGTGTCGATCGATCTCGGACGGCTCGACCGAGTGCTCGAGGTCGACCGGGTCTCGCGCGCGGCGCGCATCCAGGCCGGCGTCCTCGGCCCCGCGCTCGAGAACCAGCTGCGCCCGCACGGCCTGACGCTGCGACACTTCCCGCAGTCCTTCGAGTTCAGCTCGCTCGGCGGCTGGATCGCGACCCGCTCCGGCGGCCACTACGCGACCCTGTACACCCACATCGACGACTTCGTCGAGTCGCTGCGCGTCGTCACGCCGAGCGGCGTCGTCGAGACGCGGCGACTGCCCGGCTCGGGAGCCGGTCCGAGCCCGGATCGGCTGTTCATCGGCTCCGAGGGCATTCTCGGCGTCATCACCGAGGCGTGGATGCGGCTCCAGGATCGGCCGACGATGCGCGCCTCGGCGTCGATCACGTTCCCGAGCTTCGTCGCCGGCGCGGCCGCCGTGCACGCGATCAGCCAGGCCGGCCTCTACCCGTCCAACTGCCGGCTCCTCGACCCGCAGGAGGCGATGACCTCGGGCGCGGGCACCGGCGGCGAGGCGGTCCTCGTCCTCGGATTCGAGTCCGCCGATCACCCGCTCGACGCCTGGATGACGCGCGCGCTCGAGTGCTGTCGCGATCACGGCGGCTCGGTGCCGGAGGGCGCCGGCGCGACGCGCCGGGACGAGGCCGCGGGGCGCGAAGGCGCCGCCGGCGCCTGGCGCCAGGCGTTCCTCGGCGCGCCTTACCTCCGCGACGCGCTGATCGCGATGGGCATGATCAGCGAGACCTTCGAGACCGCGATCACCTGGGACCGCTTCGCGGAGTTCCACGCCGCCGTCATGCACGCGACCGAGGAGGCCGTGCGACGCGTCTGCGGCGCGGGCGCGGTGAGCTGTCGCTTCACCCACGTCTATCCGGACGGTCCGGCGCCCTACTACACCGTGATCGCGCCGGCGCGACCCGCGAGCCAGATCGAGCAATGGGCGGAGATCAAGCAGGCCGCGTCCGAGGTGCTGCTCGCGCTCGGCGGCACGATCACGCACCATCACGCCGTCGGCCGCGACCATCGCCCGTGGTACGACCGCGAGCGCCCGGAGCTCTTCGCCCGCGCGCTCCGCGCCGCGAAGGCGGCGCTCGATCCGGACGGCATGCTGAATCCCGGCGTCCTGATCGATCCGAGTACCCGGTTACGTTCATGAACTCTCGCGGGATGATTCATGAGAGGGTACGACGACTGGCCAAGCCGCTGCAGGTTTATCTCGAGAAAGACGACATGGCGCGCCTCGATCGGTGGTCGAAAGAACGTGGATGCACGAAATCAGAAGCGGTGCGGGTCGCGATTCGTGCGCTGACGCGCAAACCGTCCAGCGATCCTTTGCTGTCACTGAGCGGCTGCATCGTCGGCGGCCCGTCTGATCTCAGCGAAAACGTCGACCGCTATCTCAACGAGACCTACGTTGCCGAAAAAGCGCCACGCTACCGCCGCTCGGCCGCGCGGCGGCGTCTTCGTCGATAGCAGCGCGTGGGTCGCCCTCGTGGGTGCGCGTGATGCATGCCACGACGTTGCTGAGCGACTATTCGAGCGCGCGACGACTCAGCAGATTCCGCTGCTGACCACGAATCTCGTCTTGGCCGAGGTCCACCGGCTGCTCCTCTTCCCGTTCGGCATTCGACCGGCAAGGAACGTCATCGAGCGGCTCGCGGCGATGCGCCTGGTCACGATCGAATTTGCCGATCGCTCGCACCACCAGGCGGCTTGTGCGTGGCTCAGCAAGCTTGCCGACCAGCGGATCACGTACACCGACGCCGTCAGCTTTGCGGTGATGGAGGCCGCCCACTGCACTACGGCGTTCGCCTTCGACCGCGACTTCTCCGTCGCGGGATTCTCACTCTGGCAGCACGTCGCGTGACGCGCGCCGTCCTCAGCGTTCTACGACGTCCGTCGCGCGCCGTCAGAGTGACTCATCGGCGAGCCGTTTCGTGACGACCGCGCGATAGATCTCCCGATCGACGGCGCCGGTGATCTTCCAGCGCCCGTCGACGATCACCGCCGGGACGCCGGTGATGCCGGACTCGACCGCGAGCCGGTGATCGGCGACGACGGCGTCGATCAGCGACCGGTCCTGCATCGCCTCGACGAACGCGCCGACGTCGAGGCCGGTCTCCTCGGCGATCCGGACGAGGTTCTCGACGTCGGTGATGTTGCGGTTGGCGTGGAAGTAGGCGTCGAGGAGCGCGTGGTGATAGCGATCGAACGCCTCGCGCCCCTGCCGGGCGGCGGCCTTGCCGGCGACGTTCGGCGGCAACGAATGGCTCGGCGGCGGCTCGTCCGTCGACCACACGGTGAAGCGGCCGGCCTCCGGCTGGCTCGCGGGCGCGCGCCAGGACTCGGTGTACGTGCGGAAGGCCTCCATCGGCTTCGGCTCGGGGTACGGGCGGAGGAGAAAGCTCTTCCACTCGATCGCGACCCGCGGTCCGAATTCCTCCTCGATGCGGGCGAGGCGCACGGCCCCATTGTAGCACCAGGGTCAGAGGTAGTCGGAGAAGACCGTCAGGCGTACGGGCTCTGGCATCGGCGAGCTACGCCTTCGTCGGCTTCGCGAGCTTCTTCAGCGCCTGCTCCATGCCGCCGAGGACCGATCCGGGCACGTGCTCGTCGTAGAAGTACTTGTACTGATCGCGCGGCGCGTGGATCTCGGGATCGAGCGTGCCATCGGACTTGAGGAAGTACGTCCGCGGGATGTACTCGCCGTCGGGCGCGTATTTCCTGCTGATGTCGGGGAACTTGTCCTTGTCGATGCGGATCATGACGAACTTCTTCGACTCCTCGACGACCTTCGGGTCGTGGAAGACGCCGCTGTAGTTCGCGCAGTGCGGGCACCACTCGGTGTAGACGATCAAGCAGATCGGCTTGCTCTCCTTCTTCGCGGCGGCAAGGCCGTCCTCGTACGACATCCACTTGACGCCGGCGTCGTTCCAGTCGCCGCCGGCGCGCGCGGGGCCGGCGGTCGCGACGGCGGCGGCGATCGCGACTGCGACGACCGTCGCGAGCCGCAGCGGGCGATTCATCGGTGATCTCGACATGTGGGTCTCCGTCATCCGCCCGCGAGCTTGACCCGCAGGCCGTTGCGACCGAGCTCTTCCGCGATGCGCGCGCGGTGATCGCCCTGGATGATGATCTCGCCGTCCTTGGCCGAGCCGCCCGTGCCGCAGGCGCGCTTGAGGCGTGTCGCCAGCTCGCCGAGCGCGTCCTTCTCGAGCGCGAGGCCGCGGACGATCGAGACCGGCTTGCCGTTCCGGCCCTTGCGCTCGAGCCAGATCCGGACGGTGCCGTCCGGGCGCGCCGGCGATGCCGCCGCGGAACGCGCGGTCGCGTCGCGCGAGCTCGACGGCTGCCGGGCGTGCGACGACGCGTCGGTACTGTAGACGAGCGTATCGTCGTCGGGTCGGCCGGTTCTCACGCGGTTCGTTCTACAGCGCCCCGGTGCCGGCGTCCTGCTGGACCTTCCGCGCCGTCTCCGCGTCCGGCACGACGTCGCTGTGACAGGCGTGCTTGCCCTCGACCACCGGCAGGGTGCCGCGCGCCGCCAGCACCGCGCGTCCGGCGTCGCCGACGCCGGGGCTCCGCATCGCCTTCCGCTCCGGTTGGAACTCCACGTCCTTGCCGCTCGCGAACTCCACGATCTCCTTCGAGATCCGCATGCTGCACCAGTCGTGGCCGCACATCGCGCAGAAGTCGGTGTCGACCTCGAGGTCCTCGTCGTGGAGCGCGCGCGCGGTCTCGCCGTCGAAGGCGAGCTCGAACTGCCGCGGCCAGTTGAGCGCGGCGCGCGCCCGCGAGAGATCGTCGTCCCAGCTGCGCGCGCCGGGCACGCCGCGGGCGACGTCGCCGGCGTGCGCCGCGATCTTGTAGGCGATGCAGCCCGCCATCACGTCCTGCGCTTTCGGCAGGCCGACGTGCTCCTTCGGCGTCACGTAACAGAGCATCGCCGCGCCGTGGCGCGCCGCCTCGGTGGCGCCGATGGCGCTCGTGATGTGGTCGTAGCCGGGGAAGACGTCGGTCACGAGCGGGCCGAGGACGTAGAACGGGGCGTCGTCGCAGACCCGCTGCTGGAGCCGCATGTTGAACTCGATCTGGTCGAGCGGCACGTGGCCCGGCCCCTCGACCATCGCCTGGACGCCCTGCGCACGCGCGCGCGCGACGAGCTCGCCGAGCGTGTGGAGCTCCGCGAGCTGCGCGGGATCCGACGCGTCGGCGAGGCAGCCGGGCCGGAGGCCGTCGCCGAGCGAGTAGGTGACGTCGTACTCGCGCATGATCGCGCTGATCTCGTCGAAGAGCTCGTACATCGGGTTCTGCTTGCGATGGTGGATCATCCACTTCGCGAGCAGCGAGCCGCCGCGCGAGACGATGCCGGTGACACGGTTCTTGATCAGCGGCAGGTGCTCGCGCAGCACGCCGGCGTGGATCGTGAAGTAGTCGACGCCCTGCCGAGCCTGGCGCTCGATCTCCTTCAGGATCACGTCGTACGACAGGTCCTCGATCGCGCGGCCGATGATCATGGAGTAGATCGGCACGGTGCCGATCGGGATCGTCGCGTGATCGATGATCGCCTGGCGGCACTCCTCGAGGCGGCCGCCGGTCGAGAGGTCCATCAAGGTGTCGGCGCCGTACTTCTGCGCCCAGCGGAGCTTCTCGACCTCCTCGGCGGTCCCGCTCGAGACCGGCGAGGCGCCGATGTTGGCGTTGATCTTGGTGGTGATCATGCGTCCGATGCCGATCGGATCGAGCCGCTTCGGCGCGCGCACGCCGCGGTGCGCATCGGGGTCGTCGATCTCCCGCCAGCGCTGCGCGACGGTCTGATTGACCCAGACGCGCGCGTCGTCGCGTGCGCCGGGATGGCCGACGGGTGTCGAGGCCCGTCGGCCCGTCGCCGTGGCGCCGCCGTTCGGACCGTGGTCGCTGGTCACGTGCCGGCCGCCGACGGTCTCGTCGGCGGCGGCCGAGCCGTTCGCGACCGTCGTCCCGCCCGCGCCCGCGAGATGGCCCTTGTTCGCGGGAATCACCAGCCGTCCGCGCGCGACCTCGGCGCGCATGAGCTCCGCCGTGCAATTCTCGCGGACGGCGACCCGCTCCATCTCGGGCGTCACGACGTTCGCGCGGGCTGCTTCGAGCTGAGTCTGCGACATGGCGCTTCCCTCCGCCGGCATGATCCGGTTCAGGTTCGAGGGGTCGGCGGACCGATTCCGCCCTCTCAGCCGCGCGTCGGCGGCTCCCCCAGCCGATCCCGTACAATGCGCCGCGCTCGGAAGAACAGTCAAGGCGGCCGCTGGGTCAGGTGCTGTCCTATTCGGACAGTACCCTGGGTCACGGTCGTCTTGACCGTCGTCGCTACGCATCCGCGTCGTCGCTTCGCCGCCGTCAGAACGTGTGGCCGAACGTAAAGTAGGCGCGGCCGTGCGACTCCTCGCTGAATCCGAGGTCGAGACGGGCGACGATCGCCTCGCCGAAGGCAAAGCGCAGGCCGGGGCCGCCGTCGACACGGACCTTTTCGGTCGTCTGCGGAATTCGAAATGCACCCCGCCCGTACGACGCGACGACCTCCCCGTGGTCCAACCACACGCGGCCGACGTCGAGGAACGCGACGCCGTCGATCTTCACGTTCGTCCAGTCGAAGAGGTCGAAGTCGAAGAACTTCACGCGGTACTCGCCGCCGACCAGGACCATCGATGTGCCGAGGAAGCGGTACTGGTGGTAGCCGCGCATGTCGTCGCTGCCGCCGAGCGCCGAGAGCTCGAAGAACGGCGTCCCTCGGCGTCGGCTGTCGATGTACTCGCCGGCAGCGCGGATGCCGAGCACCTGTCGGCGCGTCGGCAGCGGAAACAGATAGGACGCGTCGAGCATCCACCGGTTGAACTCGAAGCGGTTGCCGAGCGCCTTGTCGACGCGTTGATACTTCGCGATGACGTTCCAGCCTTTGATCGGCCGCGTCACCTCGTCGCGGTCGTCGTAGACGAGCGCGACGCCAATCGGGCTCGTTTGGCCGCCGTGGATACCGACGAGACCCGGAAATGCGTCGACCGTCGACGGCGTGTCGCCGCTCACGTCGCCGCGTTTGATGCGCACGTTGTTGAACTCACCCGAGATCACGGCGAGCAGCCGCGGGTCGAGCCGGAACGCGACCGCCAGTCGGGCGTTGTTGCGCGTGTAACGATTGGTCGAGAGCTCGTCGGGACCGACGTCGTTGTTTCCAAGGCCGAAGAACTCGACCTGCGGATCCGTCTTGGCCTCGCCGCCCGCGAGCAGCATGACGCGTCCGTCGAAGAGGGCGGGCGCGACCAGCGCGAACCGCGCCTTCTCCTGCCCCTTGATGGCATAGTCGGCGGAGACGTCCAGGGTGAGACCGCGAATGTCGCGATCGGTGAATTTCACCCCGAACTTGCCGCTCGTCTCCGGGCTGTAGCCGACGTCCGGGAGCAGGGCGCGCCGTGCGGGCTTCTTCTCCTCCGTTGCGGCCTTCTGCTGCTCGCTCGCCTCCTCGTCGCTGACGTCGCGCTTCGACGTGTCGCCTCGCGCCTTCGCCTCCTTCAGCCGCTGATCCTGGAGTATCTCCGACAACGTGCGCTCGATGCTCAGGTTGTGCTCATATGCGAGCGCAACTCTGCCGGTGACGATGCACAGAGCGGCCGATATGGCGAGGACCGATAGCATTCGATCTGCAGCCGTCATGATGCATTCCAGATTGAGGATCGTATCGTGAGTTTGTCAAATTCCATGCGGCGCCCCGGGCAGCCGAGGTGCGGCGCGTTCGGCTGGTGATCACCGCGCTCGAGCGGGGTTTCGCGGTTCCCTGCTGAGCAGCTCGCTTCACCGCCGCCGGTCTGCTCAGTCGCAGACGTCAGATGCGGCTCAGGAAGTCGATAGGCATTCTAGCTGCCTCTTCGCTCGCGCTGGTCATAGTGCCCAACGTCGGACGTGCGCTTGTACTGCCGTTTGCCACAGAGCGCCTGAATCCGCTGCAACGCTACTCGTAGTCTCGCGCGCGTGGTGCCCATCGGCGATGTCGACTCACCATGGCGTCGCGCAGCGCAGCGCCGGATCGGCCGCGTGCTGCCGAGCACACCTCGCGTGCGCGAGCATCTCGCGACGTTTCTGCGCGCGGCCGACGGCGATGGCCGCGGGCTGCCGGCCTTCGTCGAGCGGCGCACGGACGCTCGATGCCGTAGTCGGCCCCGGGGTGCTGAACGTCAAGTCGTTCGACGAGCTCTGTGTACCGTCGTTGAAGCTCGACTGAGACACCACCCGGACCCGTCGTCGACCTCGACCACGACGACGTCGGCCTCCTGACGCAGCAGCGGAGCGGCACGGTCGACGACCTCGGCGGCAACCTGAGCGTCGACCCGCGTCTGACACACGGCTTCGCGCTCACGAGCGGGGTCGCCGACCAGTCGACGTGGGAAACTGCACGGGCGCACCGTCCGACGACATCCAGGGCGACCCGCGGCCGAGCGGCCCGGGCTGCGACATCGGCGCGGACGAGCTCGTGCCCTGAGCCGCCGCCGACGGCGCGAGCTCCTTACGAGACGACGTCGTGCGGCGGCGGCCGTACGCCGAAAACGCTGAGCTCCGTGCGAGCTCCCGACGCGCGCGCTTTCAGAGCCGCGACCCGTCCGCTATCAGGCTCCGTGCCCGCATCGTCGCGTTGACGGGAAATTCGAGCTGCCTCTTCGGTCGCGCTGGTTGACGTAGTGCCCAAAGTCGGACGTTCGCCCTTGTACTGCCGTTCGCTACAGCGCTTCTATCTCCCCAGGCAGTCGGTTCACACCGCGCCGGCCACTTCGGCCAGGCGCGTGTCCGTCGTCACCATGGCGAGGCCCTCGAACTTGCGTCGTGCGATGACGAAGGTCGCCACGTGGAGCGCGTCCAACGCGCGGAGCGGCTTCGTGGGAGAGACGGCTCGCGCCAGGTCGCACACCTCGCGCGTGAGCTCCCACACGTCGCAGCGCGTCCACACATCCTCGATGCCCCGCTCCGCGTCCGCCAGTTGTTCCTCGGCGACCGTACCCAGGCTTCTGACCCGATGGATGACACGCGCCGATTCGACCAGCGCGAGCCGCGAAGTGACGAGCGCGGGCGCGGTGAGAAGCCGCGCTTCGATGTCCGGAGACGTGCCGGCCTCGAGCCACGCGCGCAACACCGCGGACGTATCGAGGTAGATCGGCGCCGCCGTCATGGGCGCTCGCTGCGAACCTCGTCGAGCAGCGTAGCGGCCGTGCCCGCCGGAAGTCCCAGCCCGCGGCACCGCATCGTCCACCCCTTCTTCGGAAGCGCAGCCCGCGTGAGCTGACCACTCTCGGCTAGCGCATCGAGCATCTCCTCCAGCACGCCGGCGCGCGGGAGGCTTCGACGCGCGGGCCGCAGCTCGGCCACTACGTCCGTGCGCTCCGTCACCAAAATCGTCTCGCCGCTCTTCACCAGCCGCAGGTATTCCGACAACCGGGCCTTCAGTTGCTTGACACCGACGGCTTTCATGACATCGCAGCGTAGTCCCCGGTGGTCACCTGGTCAACTCGGTACCATCGCCGCCGATGGCGCGTGCCGTGCGGGCGATGGCGCGGCACCGCTGACGACGTGATGGACGTCGGCCGGCCGACGTGGGCCGGCCGGCCGACGTGCTCAGTGACTCAAGGGCACGCGGGGACGCTGCCCGTGGTGAACGTGTTCCTCTTCCAGCCGTTGCCGCTACCCGCATCGACGACGTCGGCGGTGCTGCCACTGATCTGGTTGGCGACGATCCGATTGCCGTTCGACGTCGCGTCGATCTCGATGCCGGAGTCGGGGTTCGCGACGACCTGGTTGCCCTGGATGACGATGCCGTCGCTGTTTTGCAGCAGGATTCCGGTCGCGAGACCGTAGTTGGCGAAGCTCTTCTTCACCGTCACCGAACGCGGCTCGCAGTCCTCGATGAGCATGCCGACCGTGTGGTCGCCGGCGAGGCTGCCGCGCACTCGCACGCCGGCGCGCGCGGCGAGCCCGATGAAACGCATCCCCACACCCTGGACGTCGAACCCGATGGCCCAGGTGTCGTCGATCTTCACGCGTCGAGGTAGCTTCCCCGCGGACCGACGAGCTTGAGCGACTTGGTGATCGTGACCGCCTCCGGGTAGGCGCCGCTCGCGAGGCGGATCGTGTCGCCCGGGCTCGCGGCGTCGACGGCGTACCGCACCGGTGTCCCCGGTCCCGGAGCGACGGTGAAGGTGGTCGCGCGGGTCGGCGACGTCGCGGCGAGGAGCGCGAATGCGGCAATCGCAGAAGACGTACGACGCATGGCAAGCCCTCCTCTCGGGCAGCCGCGGCTACCAATGCGAGGGGTCGCCGCGCAAGGCGAGATGCGTCACGACCCGTCGCTGGTAGTGTCCTCGGGACACGACCCCTCGCTCCGTCGAGGCCGCGCGCGTCCTCTGGTACCATGCGGCGCCATGGCCGGTCGCGTTCTCGAAGGCATTCGCGTCCTGGATCTCACCCGCGTCGTCGCCGGCCCGTTCGCGACCGCGCTCCTCGCCGACCTCGGCGCCGACGTGATCAAGATCGAGCGGCCGCGGACGGGCGACGACTATCGCTACGGACCGTCGAAGCAGGGTCACACCTCGCTCGCCTTCGAGAACACCAACCGCGGCAAGCGCTCGATCACGCTCGACGTCGGCACGCCGGCGGGCCGCGAGGTCTTCCTGCGCCTCGTCGACCGCGCCGACGTCGTCGTCGACAACTTCCGCGCCGGCTGGATGGCGTCGAAGGGCCTGGGCGCCGACGTGCTCCAGGCGCGCAACCCGCGCGTCGTCGTCGCCGCGCTCTCCGGCTTCGGCGCGACCGGGCCGCGCGCCGGGCAGGCGTCGTACGACATCGTGGCGCAGGCGGCGAGCGGGTTTCTCGCGATGACCGGCTTCCCGGACGGGCCGCCGGTCCGCGGCGGCGGTGCGCTCGCGGACTTCGTCGGCGGGCTCTTCCTCGCGGTCGGCGTCGTCGCCGCGCTCCTCGAGCGCGAGCGGACCGGCCGCGCCCGCGCCCTCGATCTCTCGAATCAGGACGCGATGTTCGCGATCACGGATTCCTGGGCGACGATCGCCGCCGGCCTCGGCATCCGCGCCGAGCGCGTCGGCAATCAGCACACGTTCAGCGCGCCCTACGACGCGCTCGAGGCGCGCGACGGCTGGATCGTCGTCGGCAGCGCGAGCAACAAGCTCTTCCGGCGGATCTGCGCCGCGATCGGCAAGCCCGAGCTCGGGACCGACGAGCGCTTCCGGAGCCACCGCGGCCGCGCGCAGCGGCGCCGTGAGCTGAACGCGATCATCGGCGACTGGGTGCGCGAGCGGACCTGCGACGAGGCGCTCGCGGCCTTCGGTCCCGAGGGCGCCGACGTGCCGTGCGCGCGCGTCGTCCGCCCCGACGAGCTGATCGACGATCCGCAGCTGAACGCCCGCGGCATGATCGAGCGCCACCCGCATCCCGCGATCGGCGAGATCGTCCTCCACGGCAACGCGCTGCAATTCGCGGGCGCTGCGTCGCGCGCCCGCGCGCTCGCCCCGCGTCTCGGCGAGCACAACGCCGAGGTCTTCGCCGAGATCGGCGTCGACGCCGACGAGATCGCCCGCCTCGCCGCCGCCGGCGTCGTTTGAGCGCGCCGCCCGCGGTTTCAGCGGCCGGGCGGACCGGTGCGGCGAAACGCGACGGTCACTGGGCCGCCGCCGCGTCCGGCGCACCGACGCGTTCGCCGTGTCGAGCGCCACCGCGGCTGCGCTCTCCAGGACGGGGATGGAGAGCGACGCTCGCCGACGGTATAACCGATGCACCCTGCTGCACCGCGACCGACCTTGACGCTTCCCTCCACCACCTCGCATCGCCGATCGTCCTTCTCTCGCTGCGCGCGGCGAATCCGCGCCGCGCGCGTCATCGTCCACCGCAGCGTCGCCGCGCCCGCCGGCCAGACGTCCGCATTTCCACCACAGGAGCATCGACCATGAGCCGCTTCCCTCGCGCGATCATCGGTGCCGTCGTGGTCGGCGTCGTCGTCCTGAGCGCCGCCGCGACCCACGCCTTGCATCGCAACACCCCGCCGGTCCTCGACGTCACCACGCGACCTTCCCGCACCGTCGGCGGTCAGCGATTCGCCGGCAAGTCCAACGTGCTGCTGTTCCACTCCGACGGGGATCTGCTCGGCAACGGCAACGCCGTCTCGCAGATCTTCGTCTTCGATCTCGCGCACCGCGTGAAGAAGCATTCGCTCGGCCTCTTCCAGGTCACCTTCGGCGACCAGGGAAGCTTCGCGCCGAGCGGCGCCAAGCGCGGCAAGATCCTCGCGTTCCACTCGACCGCCGACCTGCTCGGCGACGGCAGCAGCGGCCGGCAGGTGTTCGCGTCGACGGGCGTCAACTGGCAGTTCGGCGTCGTGCCGCTCTTTCAGGTGACGAAAGACGTCGGCGAGAGCTTCGACGCGGCGATGAGCGGCGGCGGACGGGCGATCGCGTTCACGTCGACGGGCGACCTCACCGACGAAGGCGTCGCGCCCGGCCCGCATCTCTACCGATCGGACCTCCGCGCGCTCCAGCGAAGCGGCTGTCCTGCGTACCCGTGTCCGGCCGAGGGCAACGCCGGCCTCACCCTGCTCACGACCGAGGAGGCGAGCGATCCCGCGTTGGATTGGAAGGGCGGCCGCGTGGCGTTCGTCTCGCGCGGAGACGCTGCCGGCACCGGTTGCGTGACGGGTGCGTCGCAGATCTTCGTCCGCGACGTCAGCAGCGGCAAGATCGAGCAGCTCACGTGCGGGTCGCGCGACAGCCGCCACCCGACCTTCACCCGCGACGATGTCAGCGTGCTCTTCGACTCCGACGCCGACCTCACCGGGAGCGGCAGCACGCATGCACAGATCTTCCAGGTGAGCCTCGCGACGACGCCGCGCCGCCTCGTGCAGATGACGGCGGGCACGGACGGCGACAGCACGTACCCGGCGGCGAACGGGACGCGCACGGCCAATCGCTTCTATTTCCTCTCCTCGGCCGATCTCCTGGACACCGGCGACGCCGGCGTCGAGCGTCTCTACGAGTTCGACTCGACGCGCGGGCTCGTGCTGCTCACGACCGGCCAGGCGATCGAGCCGCCGCTCACCGCGATGTTCCAGTTCGGCGCCTTCGTGAGCGCCGCCGACTTCTTCGGTGACGGCAACGCCGATCCGCGGATCTTCCTGGTGAACGCCTACAAGGGCGGCGCCGCGTCGAGCTTCCCGACGCCGACCCCGATGGGAACGCCGCACCTCGATCACCTCACGCTGACGCCGCATTCCGCGTCGCACGCGGTCGGCGAGGTGCAGCGCTTCACCGCGACCGGCTATCGCAGCGACGGCGTCACGATGAACATGACGCAGCAGGTGGTGTACGCCTCGAGCGATCCCGGCGTCGCGACCGTGAGCAACGTCGACGGCGACCGCAGCGCCGTCACCGCGGTGGCTCCGGGCACCGCGACGATCAGCGCGACCGATCCCGCGACCGGCATCACCACCACGGCGTCGGGCGGCGATGCGACGATCGCCGTTCTCGGCCCGCTCGAGGCGATCACGCTCACGCCGACGACCGCGACGCGCAACGTCGGGCAAGTCCAGAACTACACCGCGACGGGCCACTACGGCGGCGGCGGCACGAAGAACATCACCCAGGACGTCGACTACGCCTCGAGCGACGCGAACGTCGCGATCGCGACGAACCTCGCGGGCAACAAGAGTCGGGTCGAGGCCGTGGGGTCGGGCACCGCGACGATCTCGGCGACCGATCCCGCGACCGGCGTCACCTCGACGACCTCGGGAGGCGACGTCACGCTGCACGTGCCGTAGAGAACGAGTCCGACGGCACCACGCTCCGACGTGCCGGAGGCCTTTCACCGCCGGCGTGTCGACGACGGCGGACCGGTGCGTTCAGGCGAGGTCGAAGAGCATCAGCTCGGCGAACTCTTGGGCCGCAATCGTCAGGCGTCGCAGGTCCGTGATCGCGGCGCCGTCGCTCGTCTCGAGCGCCGCGCCGTCGAGCGTCACGCGGCCGCTCACGACCTGAAGCCAGGCGTGTCGGTCCGGCGCGAGCGCGTAGTCGATCGTCGCGCCGGCGTCGAGGTCGGCGAGCGCGAGCGTCACGTCCTGGAGGATCGTGACCGACCCGTCGCGTCCGTCGCGCGACCCGACGGTCTGCCAGCTTCCGCGCCGGCCGCCGGCCGGGAACGCCCTCTGCTCGTAGCTCGGGCGCAGGCCGGGCGCTTCGGGGAGAATCCAGATCTGCAGGAAGTGGACCGCCTCCGCGTGCGAGGCGTTGTACTCGCTGTGCGTGACGCCGGTGCCGGCCGTCATCCGCTGCACCTCGCCGGGGCGAATCACCGAGCCGGTGCCGAGGCTGTCCTTGTGCTGGAGCGCGCCCTCGATCACGTAGGTCACGATCTCCATGTCGCGGTGACCGTGCGTCGGGAAGCCCGCGCCGGGCTGGACGCGGTCCTCGTTGATGACGCGCAGGGCGCGAAAGCCCATGTGCGCCGGATCGTGGTAGTCGCCGAACGAGAACGTGTGATTGGTGTCGAGCCAGCCATGATCGAAATGGCCGCGCTCGCGGGCGCGTCGGACCGTCAGCATGGAATTCTTCTACGCGTGTCGCCGCGACGACGCGACCGGCTGCGCTAGCGGGCGGCGGGGACGGGTTCCAGGCGTTCGATCCGGTCGTTCGCGGTGAGCTGCTCTTCCGCCCAGGCGAGCACCTCGTCCTCCTGGCTGAAGAGGATCACCTGGTGCTCCTGGCTGATCGCCTGCAGGACGGCGAGGATCGCGAGCGTTCGGCTGCGATCGGACTGCACGGTCACGTCGTCGAGGATGAGCGGGCAGCTCTCGCCCGGCTTCGCGAGATGCTTGGCGAGCGCCATCCGCAGCAGGAGATAGATCTGCTCGGCGGTGCCGTGCGAGAGCTGCGTCGCCTCGCGCCAATCGCCGCCGGCGCCGCGGACGCGGACCTCGAGCGCCTCGGGGTCGATCAGCACCTCGACCCAGCGGCCGGCGGTGACGCGCGCGAGCCACGGACGGACCGTCGCGGCGAGGACGGGCGCGATGTCGCGATGCACGCGCTCCTGCGCGCGAGTGAGAAAGTCGCGCGTCACGGCGAGCGTCCGCTCCAGCCGGCGCAGGCGCTCGAGCTCGGCTTCCGCGGCGGCGCGCTCCTCCTCCGCCTCGGCGACGCTCGCGAGCTCGCGCCCGCGCCCCGCGAGCGCGCCTTCCGCGTGCGCCGCCTCGCGATCGGCGTCGTCCGCCGCACGCTCGAGGACGCCGAGCGGCTCGTCGGCGGCGACGGTCGCGGCGTCGTCGAGGAGCGCCGGGTCGACCAGCGATCGCAGCCGGTTCGCCTCGGCGACGTGACGGGCCGTGCTCGCCTCGAGGTCGTCGAGCGTCGCGCCCGCGAGCAGCGTCTCGAGCTCGACCCACTCGGCGCGCCGGCGCTCGTGCTCGGCGATCGTCGCGGAGCGGTTCGTCTGCCAGCGACGCAGCGCCGCCGCGAGCCGTTCCGTCTCGACCTCGAGCTCGTCGTCCGGGACGGCGTCGATCCCGCATCGCTTCGCGAGCTGGCGCAGCGTTTCGCCGGCGCGCGCGCGCCGCTGGCGCACCTCGTCGACCGCTTGCTCGGCAGCGGTGCGCGCGGCGAGCTCGCGTTCGAGGTCCGGGCGGCGGGCGGCAGCGGCCGCGCGTCGCGTGCGCTCGGCGCAGCTCGCGAGGTACGCGCTCAGCATGTCCGGCGTCCGGCCCGTTCCGCCCGCGCCGCGACGGGCGAGCTCGTCGCCGAGCCGGGACTCGGCGGCGGTAGACGCGGCGAGCAGATGTCGGTGCCGGACCGTCCAGCGCTCGTGATCGCGCGCGCTCTGCACCGCCTCGGCGACGTCGCGCGCCAGGCTCCGCAGCGCCTCCGGCGTCGCCGTCAGCTTGCGGGCGGCGACGGCTTCCGCCGCGGCGGACTTCCGGCGGATCGCGTCGGCGACCGCGTGCTTCCGCTCGCCGAGCGCCTCCTCGGCGCTACGGAGCTCGGCGAGCGCGTTGATGCGTGCCTGCGGCCCGGTGCGCACCAGCATCCACGCGATGAGCGCGAGGCCGGCGATCGCCAGCATCGCGAGACCGGCGATCGGCGCATCGAAGCCGATCGCGCTCGCGCCCGCGAGTGCCGCCGCGATGCCGACGATGAGCACGCCGCGCCGGTGAGGATTCTCCGCGAGTCCGCGGATGTGCTCCTCGGCGCGGGCGACGCGCTCGAGGAGCAGCGGATCGATCGGCGGCGGCTCGAGCTCGAGCTCGCGTGCCCAGTCGCGCAACGCCTCCTCCGCCGCGCCGCCGGTCTGCGGCTGCTTCGCGGGGGCGGGACGGTCGGCTTCGTGGAGCGCGAGCGCGTGGCGGCTCTCCTCGTAGGCCTTGCCGGCGAGGAGCACGAGCGGGTCCGGCTCGCGGTCGCCCTCCGGAGCCGCAGGCAACGCGGCGAGGCGCGCGCGGATGTCGGCCGCCGCCGTGCCGCCGAGCGCCGGGATCGGCGGGCGGTCGTCCCAGGCGCGCAACGCGGACTCGACCTCGGCCGCCAGCTCGTCGTCGCTCGCGAGGCTCGCGGGCGGACCGTCGGCGAAGTGCGCGGCGAGCTCGCGCGCCCGCGACGACCGTACGGTCCAGCGTACCGCCTCGCGCGCGGCGCCGAGGGCGTGCAGCGCGCGCACGCGATCACGCGTCGATCGCGCGCGGCCGCGGAGCTCGTCGGCGAGCGCGACCAGACGACAGTACTCGGCGTGCTCGTCGTTGGCCGCGCGCAACGCCGCCTCCGCCGCCTCGACGTGCTCGAGGGCGCGACGCAGCGGCTTGGTGCTGTTCGCGCGGTTCTGACCGACCCGCTCGCGTTGGAAGTCGTCGAGGCGGCCGATCGCGGCCGCGGCGGTGACGTCGCCGCGCGCGCTCGTTGCCGCGCGCTGGAGGTGCTCTTGCAGGAGGTCGCGTCGGTTCCTGATGCCGAGAAGGTCGGCCTGGCAGATGCACGCGGTCGCGAGGAACGCGCGGCGGTCGAGCCCGAGGAAGCGCGAGCCGTCCGGGGCGCCTTCGTGGATGATCTCGGCGGAGACGTCGCGCCCGAGCGCGGCGTCGAGCGCGCCGCAATCGACGCGGCCGTCGAGGTCGTGGCGGAGCTCGATCCGGCGGCCGTCGTCGAGCGCGATCACGGCGCCGACCTCCCACGACGCCGCGCTCCACGGCCGGTGGCGCTCGGCGTAGTCGCGATCCTCGGCGCGCGACGGTCCGCGCGCGCGGCGGATGCCGCAGAGGCCGAAGTAGAGTGCGCCGTGCCAGCTCGACTTGCCGGACTCGTTCGGCCCGTGGATGACCGTGAGGCCGGGGGCGAGCGTCAGCGTGCGATCGGCGAACGGGCCGAAGCTGCGCGCCTGGACGGTCTCGAAGCGCATCAGAGGACGTCGAGGTCGTCGCGCCCGTCGAGGGCGCGCAGGCCGGTGATCAGGACGCGACGCCGCTCGTCTTCCGAGAGGTCGGCGCTCTGGACGTCCCGCACGAACTGACCGCGGACGGTCGGCTCCTGCGCGATCGCATCGACGTCGTAGGCGGCGCGAACCGCGCCCATGCGCACGACGAGCGCCTCGAGCCACGGCGCGGCGTCGGCGAGGTCCTGCGGCGCCAGGTCGGCGTCGCTCGCGAGCTCGCCGACGAGCGTCGCGCGCGCGGCACCGGTCGCGCCGGCGAGCGCGCTCGCCAGGCGGTCGCGCGCCTCCGCGCGCGTCGCGCACCCCGTGAGGTCGACCTCGAGATCGTGCAGCTCCGTGGTGCGGACGGAGCGACGCTCGCGCGTGAGCGTGCCGTCGGCGCTCACCGTCGCGACGACGGCGCCGCGCTCGCCGGTCTCGCCGAAGGAGAGCGGCTCGGGATTGCCGGGATAGGTGTGGCGCTCGGCGTCGACGGGACAGTGATAGTGGCCGAGAAACGCGTGGTGCAGGCCGGTGCGCTCGAGGTCGGCGGCGTCGAAGGTCGCGTGCGGCACCTTGCCGCTTCCCTGCGCCCGCAACCAGCCGCGCTCCGAGCCGTGGAAGAGCGCCAGGTGCACGCCGCCGCGGTCGACGCCGAACCCGTGGAGGAAGCCGTCGGTGTTCGCGGGCGCGCAGTGCGCGGCCCCCCACAGCGTCAGCCCCTCCGCGATCGTCACCGGCGCGAGCCGGTCGCCCGTGAAGACGTGGACGTTCGGCGTCCAGGCGACCCGCCGATAGAGGCTCTCGGGACCGAACCAGTCGTGGTTCCCGGGCGCGAGGTAGATCGGCAGCGGCGCCGCGCCGGCGAAGCTGGCGCGGAGAAACTCCGCGGTGTCGGGCGAGAAGCGATCCTGCTCGTAGAGGTCGCCGCCGCAGAGGAGCGCGTCGGCGCCGACCTCGGTCGCGACGCCGATGATGCGGGTCAGCGCGTCGCGGAGCGCTTGCCGGCGGCGGCGCGCGAGCGGGCGCGGCGCCCACTCGAACGGCGCGTCCAGATGCAGATCGGAGAACAGCACCAGCTTCACCGGCCACCCCTCGCGCGTCGCGGCGCGCTCGCCGAACGGTCTACCAGCAAACGCGTCGCCGTCAACGAGAAACTCGGCGCGGGTCGTGGCTGGTTCGACCAGGCAAGGACGGACACTACCCTCGGCGCGGGCCCGAACCCCCGCCCGGACGCCGACTGCGTTCGTCGTGCGCGGAAGTCGGCGCCTGGCCGGCGCGGGTCGTGTGATTTGCGGCGGCTTCTGCTAGGAGCGCGCCCATCATGAGACGACGTCGGGTGGCAGCGACCGTCGCGACGATTGCCGCGCTCCTTCTCGCCGGCTGCGGCCCCGAGGCGGTGCCGCCGAAGGTCTACACCGACACGCCGGTCCGCGGCGCCGCGGAGCTCGAGGTGGTCGCCGCGCTCGGCAACGTCGTCGGCAACATCGCGGTGTCGCCCGAGGGGCGGATCTTCATCACCTACCACCCGGAAGGATCGCCGCCGGTGAAGGTCGCGGAGATCTTTCGCGGGAACGTCTCGCGCCCGTATCCCGACGACGCCTGGCAGCAGCGCTTCCAGACGCCGCAGGGAATCCAGCTCGACGCCCGCGGCCGCCTGTGGGTGCTCGATCACGGCAAGAACGGCTTCGGCAAGCCGGCGCTCTACGGCTTCGACATCGCCACCGGCGCGCTCGTCCACGAGTACGACTTCGGCTCGGCGGAGGGCGTCGGCTGGGGCTCCTACCTGAACGATCTCTCGATCGACGCCGACCGCGACGTCGTCTACATCGCCGACACCAGCTCGTTTCGCATGAAGCCGGCGCTGATCGTCTACGACGTCGCGCACCGCCACGCGCGCCGCGTGCTGCAAGGCCACGAGTCGGTCGCGCCGGAGAAGATCGACATGGCGGTCGAGGGCTACAAGATCAAGCTCTTCTTCGTCCCGATCCGCATCGGCGTCGATTCCATCGTCCTCGACCTCGCGAACGAGTACCTCTACTTCGGCCCGCTCTCGGGGACGCACATGTACCGGGTGCCGACCGCCGCCTTGCGCGACGAGCGGCTCTCCGCCGAAGCGCTCGGCAATGCCGTCGAGGACTACGGTCCGAAGCCGATCAGCGACGGCATCACCATCGACCGCGCGAACAACATCTACATCACCGCGATCGAGGACCGCGCGATCACGGTGCTCAAGCCGCCGTCGGCCGCGCCGATGGCCGGCGTCGTCGCCGATCGCGACGCGCGCACCGCGCGCCAGGCGACCATGGTGCGCGATCCGCGACTGGTCTGGCCCGACGGCCTCAGCTTCGGGCCCGAGGGTTGGATCTACGTCACCGACAGCCAGCTGAATCGTGTCCTCTTCCACTCGCGTCGCTCGATCGCGAAGCTCGGCCCGCACTACATCTACCGCTTCCGCGCCCTCGCCGAGGGCCAGCCCGGCCGCTGAGCTCTCGCCCCGCGGAGCGATCGCGCGGGGGCGACCGTGCCGGACGGTACCGCTACTCCAGCGGCGGCGAACAATAAGCGAAGATGGCGCCGCTCGTCAAATCCCACGACGGCAGTCGTCGAGTCCCACGACCGCATCGGGGCTGGAGCGGGTAAACGCGACGGACCACGCGTCGGCTTCGCGCCGTGGACCGCTCGGGTCGCTCGTCACACGCGCCGTTTCTTGACGTCACGCATCGGGTAGTGTCCCAGATTGCGGGTGCAGAGGGTCATACCGTGGACGTGGGCCGCCGCGGCGATGAGGGCGTCGGCGATCTCGACGCCATGCGACCTCCCGAAGCGCAGCCGGTACGCGCCTGCCTTGCGACCGACGCGCTCGTCCAGCTCCACGCAATGCAAGACGCGCACGAGATCGCTCATGATGGACGCCTCGCGCGGACGCACGCCGGCTCCGATCTCAGCGATCGACACCGGCGTCCATCCGAGGACGTCACCGGCCGCGTCGCGTTCCTTCAGCCAGCCGACGACGCTCTGGTCACTTCGAAGCCACGCGATGACGACGTCGCTGTCGAGCAGGAGCTTGGCCATCGCCACCCATTCCCCACCGTTCGGGGCGTTTCGATTGCCGGAGCGCCCGCACGACGCGAGCGGGGTTCGCGACGTCGGCGCGGCCGGCCCACACCCCGGCGAGTCGGTCGATGAGCGAGCCGCGATCCTTCGCCGAGCCGCTGCGGTACGCGTGGTCGACGGCTTCTCGCACCAGGGCCGAAATCGTCGTGCCCCGCCGGCGACTCTCGGCCGAGAGCACGCGGGCACACTCCGCGTCCAGGTAAAGCTGCGTTCGACGCACGCGGCGATGTATACCATACATCGCCGTGGCTCGGACACCCCCGTAGCGACCGCAGACGGACGCGTCGACGAGGGAATCGGCTCGGCGCGGCGGGTCGGACTTTTTGCTGCTCACGCCGACCATCTCGTAGCCGCCACCGCGCCTCGGCGAGCTCGTGCCGCCGATGGGGAACGCGCTCGCGGTCGGCACGGCACGCGGCGCAGATCGCCTGCTGGACGCGGCCGTTCATGCTGACCGGCCAGCCGGCGGTCTCGTTGCCGCTCTACTGGAGTGCTGCCGGCCTGCCGATCGGCGGCACCTCCTCGCGGCCTACGGCCGCGAGGACTTTCGCGCACGCATCGCCGCCGCGCTCGAGGAAGCGATGCCGTGGCACGACCGGCATCCGCCGGTATGCGCTTGAACGGCCGCGAGTCGAACGCGGGTAGTTCGCGCTCGACTCGCGCCGAGCGTGCCGATCGGGCACGCTGCTTTCGAAAGGGGGCGCACATGCGGATCGGCATCGGACTCGGCGACATCACCGGCGACCGCGGCGACATCGCGGGCATCATCGAGGAGACCAGGCGCGCGGAGGCGGACGGCTTCGCGAGCGCGTGGTTTGCGAACATCTTCGGCAACGACGCGATCACGCTCGCCGCGCTCTGCGGCCGCGAGACGACGCGGATCGAGCTCGGCACCGCGGTCGTGCCGACGTTCCCGCGCCACCCGGTGGCGATGGCGCAGCAGGCGCTCACCGCGCAGGCCGCGTGCGTCGGCCGCTTCGCGCTCGGCATCGGCCTCTCGCACCAGCTCGTGATCGAGGGGATGTTCGGCCTCTCGTTCGCGAAGCCGTACTCGCACATGAAGGAGTACCTCGCCGTGCTGGCGCCGCTGATCCGCGAGGGCAGCGCGAGCGTCACCGGCAGCGAGTACCGCGTGAACGCGACGCTCGGCGTACCCGGCGCGACGCCCTGCCCCATCCTGGTCGCCGCGCTCGCGCCCAAGATGCTCGCGCTCGCGGGCGCCGTCGCCGACGGCACGATCACGTGGATGACGGGCCCGAAGACGCTCCGCGAGCACACGGTGCCGCGCATCGGCGAGGCGGCGGCGAAAGCCGGCCGCCCGAACCCGCGGATCGTCGTCGGCCTCCCGATCGCCGTGACGAACGACGTCGGCGCCGCGAAGATGTCCGCCGCGCAGCACTTCGCGATCTACGGCGCGCTGCCGTCGTATCGCGCGATGCTCGACCGCGAGGGCGCCGAGGGCCCCGCCGACGTGATCATCGCCGGCGACGACAGCGCGGTCGGCGAGCAGCTACGGCAACTCGCCGAGGTCGGCGCGACGGACTTCCTCGCGATACCGTTCGCCGTCGAGGGCGACGCGGACGCGATCGAGCGGACGCGCGCGCTGCTCGTACGGCACGCGGGCGGCAGCTAGCGGCGACGTCCACCTCGGTGGTGTTCCGACCGCGATCGGCGCAGAGCTCTTCCGTGACGCGCATTGACGAGATCCCGATGAATCGTCGCCGACAGCCGACCGTCAGTGACGTTCTTCCACCGGGATCGCCGTCGTCGCCGCCGGCAATTGGTCAGATACGCCGCTCGGTCTCGATGTCGTCGCTGATCTTGCCCAGCAGTCGGAGCAAGCCGTCGAGGATCGTGAGGGGGTGCGGCGGGCAGCCGGGGACGTAGAGATCGACCGGCAGGGTCGCATCGGCGCCGTTCTGCGCCTCCGGGTGGTCGATGTAGGGGCCGCCGGAGATCGCGCAGGCGCCGACGGCGATCACGATCTTCGGGTGCGGGACCGCCTCGTACGTCTTCGCGAGCGCGAGCTGCATGTTCGCGGTGACGGGTCCGGTGATCAGGAGGCCGTCGGCGTGGCGCGGCGACGCGACGAACTGAATCCCGAAACGGCCGAGATCGAAGACGACCGTGCTCAAGACGTTCACGTCGGACTCGCAGCCGTTGCAGCCGCCGGCGCTCACCTGCCGGAGCTTGAGCGAACGCCCGAAGAGCCGCCGCGTCTTCTCGTCGAGCGCCGTCGCGAGCCGGAGCGCGTGGCCGTCGATCGGCGACGCGTCGCGCGGCCGCGCCGCCGACGGTAGGGCATCGTCGTGCGCCCCGGCCGCCGTCACGACGAGATCGCCCCGCGTTCGCGTCGCCAAGCGATAGTCCTGCGTGAACCGAACCGCGCCGGCCGGGCACGCGGCGCCGCACTCGATGCAGAAGAGACAGCGGCCGAGGTCGACACGAAGATCGCGGCCGTCGGCGCGGATCGCGTCGGTCGGACACGCCTCGGCACACTCGCGGCAGCCGTCGGCGCATTTCGTCGCATCGAGAACGGGCAAGCCGCGGAACCGGTCCGGCAGCGCGGGCGCGCCGGCGGGGAACGTCGTCGTGCGATGCCCTTGTCGCACGCGTGTCCGGAGCAGCTTCAGCATCGCGCGACCTCAGAGATCATGGCCGCAGTAGGAGAGGTTGAAGCTCTTGTTGCAGAGCGGGAAGTCGGAGATCTGTCCGTCGCGCAGCGCCATCGCGAGCCCCATCCAGTTGTGGAACGACGGGTCGACGACCTTGTAGTGCGCGAAGCGGCCGGCGGCGTCGGTGACGGCGACGTGGCAGATCTCGCCGCGCCAGCCCTCGACGAGCGAGACGACGACGTGGCTCGGCGCCAGCGGCCCGACCGCGCCCGACGCGTCGCCGCCGGGGAGGGCGCCGATGAGCTCGCGGACGAAGGCGGCCGAACGTTGGGTCTCGAGCCACCGCACCTGCGCGCGCGCGAACACGTCGCCGCTCGACCAGGTCGCGATCGGGATCTGCGCGAAGCGAAAGATCCCCGAGGGGAGCTCGTGGCGCACGTCGCGCTCGACGGCGCAGGCTCTCGCCGCGGGTCCGACGAGACCGAGGGCTTCACAGGTCTCGCGCGAGACGACGCCGGTGTTCTCGAACCGTGCCTGAACGGACGGGGTGTCCCACAGCAGCTCGACGGCGGCGGTCGCATCCGCGAGCGCGCCGGCGACCCGCGCTTGCACGGCGGCGGCGCACGCCGCGTCGACGTCGAACGCGACGCCGCCGGGGCGCACCAGGCCGCGTCCGAAGCGGCTGCCGCAGATCAGCGCCGTCGCGTTCAGCAGATCGCCGCGGATGCGCCCGCAGTATGACGCGGTCGGCAGGTAGCCGACGTCGTTCGCGAGCGCGCCGAGGTCGCCGACGTGGTTCGCGAGCCGCTCGAGCTCGAGCGCGACGCCGCGCAACGCCTCGGCGCGCGCGGAGACGCGGCTCGCGGCCAGCGCCTCGACCGCCTGGCAGTACGCGGTCGCGTGACCGATCGAGGTGTCGCCGGCGAGCGTCTCCATGTAGGGGATCGTCCGCTTCGACGGGCCGCCGACGAGCGCCCGCTCCACCCCGCGATGCTGGTAGCCGAGCGCGATCTCGAGGTGGAAGACGCGCTCGCCGTGGCATTGAAAACGGAAATGGCCGGGCTCGATGATGCCCGCGTGCACCGGGCCGACGGAGACCTCGTGCGTCTCGGCGCCGTCGACCGCGAAGAAGTCGGTGACGCCCGGCAGGATCGCATCGGTCCGCGACCACGCGTCGCGTCCGGCCCGATACGACGGATGGAAGCGGAGCGGCTTCAGCCACGGGTGTCCCGCCGGTACGACGCCCCACTGCTCCGCGATCTCGCGCTCGAACCAATGCGCCTGCGGACACTCCGGCGTCAGCGCGTCGTAGCCGTCGCGGACGTCGGTTGCGAGTACGGTGAGCGTGCCGGCGTCACGATCCGCGAGCACGATCACGAGCCGGATCGCGCCGTGACGATCCGCGTGGTCGTCCGGCGCGGTCGTCGGCGCGGCGTCGAACGGCAGACCGAAGAAGGCCGCGATCCGTGCGCCGTTTGCGACCCGCTCGAGGACGGCGCTCCTGAACGCGCCGATCTCGAGATGCGGAATGCGCGCGAGCGCGACGGCCTCGGCGTTGTGGACCGTCGCGAGCGACGGGCGTGTCGCGGCGTCGATCACCCGAGCACGCGAGCGGCTTCCTCGATGACGTTCCGGAGAAACCCCGGAACGTAGAGACCGAGGGCGAGAACGAAGAGCGCGAGCGCGGCCGGCGGCGCCGCCGCCCAAACCGACTCGCCGATGCCGAGGGACGGCGGCGTCGCGTCCGAGCGTGAGCGGGCACCGCGGGCGGCGGCCGATGCCGGGTCGGACCGTCCTTCGGCGTCGCGCGCGCCGTGCGATGCCGGATCCGAGTGCGGCTCGGCGTCCGCCGTCCCGCTCGTCTCGTCACCGCCGGCCTGCGCCATCCGCAGCATGGCCGTCATCATCCCGAGGAAGATCACGGCGAGCAGCAACAGATAGACGACGGCGATCAGGATGCGACCTTGATCGAGCGCGCCCTTCAGGATCGCGAGCTCGCTCAGGAACGGCGCGAACGGCGGCGAGCCGGTTATCGCGAACAGGCCGGCGACCCAGAGCACGCCCGAGACCGGCAGCACGCGCAGCACGCCGCGGACGTCGACCGTCGACTTCGTGCGGTAGACGGTGAGGATGTTCCCGGCGACGAGAAAGAGCATCGCCTTGGTGAGCGAGTGGTTCACCGCGTGCAGCAGCGCGCCGAAGGTCGCCGCGCCGCCGAGGCCGACGCCGAGCGCGAGCACGCCCATGTGCTCGACGCTCGAGTAGGCGAGCATGCGTTTGTAGTCGGTCTGGCCGACGATGAAGATCGCGGCGACGGCCATCGACAGCACGCCGAAGAGCACCAGGAGGTCGCGGCCGAACGCGGCTTCGCCCGCCGCCGCCAAGACCTGCTGGACGCGCAGGATGCCGAGGAACGCGCAGTTCAGAAGCGCGCCCGAGAGCAGCGCCGAGACCACGGACGGCGCCTCGCTGTGGGCGTCGGGCAGCCAGGTGTGGAGCGGCGCCAGGCCCATCTTCGTGCCGTAGCCGACGAGGAAAAGCAGGAACGCGGCCTTCAACCACGGGGTGTGCAGCCGGGCCGCGCCGCGCACCAGGTCGCCGAGCACGAGCGGCACCGGCGCGCCCGCGGGATCGGAGGCCGCGACCGCGAGAAAGAAGTTGCCGAGGAGCGCGAGCGCGATCCCGACCGAGCAGATCAAGAGATACTTCCAGGTCGCCTCGAGCGAGCGGTGGTGGCGATGAAAATAAATCAGCGGCGCGCTCGCGAGCGTCGTCGCCTCGATCGCGACCCAGAGCAAGCCGAAGCGGTGGCTGGTGGTGACCAGCGTCATGGCGCCGAGGAAGAGCAGCAGGCACGCCGTGAACGTCGGCTCGGGCGCGTTCGCGAACAGCAGGCCGTCCTCGAAATCGCGGCGGACCTCGCGCTGCTCGCGGCCGAGATAGCCGACGCTGTAGGTCGCGGCCGCGAGGAAGAGGACGCTCGTGATGGTCAGGATGAGCCGGCCGGCAGCGTCGAGCTGGAGCCAGCCGCCGAGCGCCGGCGCCGGGTCGCGCAGCCACGCCGCCGCCGTCAGCGCCGCGTGCGCGACCGCGGTGAGCAGCAGCAGCGCGCGCCGTGCGGAGTCGGCGCGGATGAAGTACGCGACGGCGCCGGCGAGCGCCGGCACCACGAGCAGGGCGGCGATCATGGCGTCCAGTCGTGGAGCGTCGCCAGCCGATCGGCGTCGACGTGATCGAACTCGCGGTTGATGTGGAAGATCGCGATTCCCATCACGAAGACCGCGACGAAGACGTCGAGCAGGACGCCGATCTCGACGACGAGCGGCGTGCCCGCCGCGAGCCCGACGCCGAAGACGTAGATGCCGTTCTCGAGGACGAGGTAGCCGAGCACCTGCGTCAGCGCCTTCCGCCGGCTGACGATCAAGAGCAGGCCGATGAGCGTCACCGCGAACGCGACCGGCACCGTCAACGCCGAGACCGTCGGCGACGGCAGTGGCAGCCGCGCGCTCAGCGAGAACGCGACCGGCAGCGTCAGCGCGCCGATCAGGATCGAGAGGTTGTAGCTGACGAACGGCTCGACCTCCTTCACCACCTCGGCGCGCGCCAGCACGCGCGCGAGCAGCCACGGGAACGCGACGCCCTTCACCAGCGTGATCGCCGCCGCCAGCGCGACGACGTCGCGCGACAGCGGGCCCTGGTGCGCGACCAGCGTCAGCAGGCCGAGCAGCACGCCTTGCGCGCCGACGAGGCGGATGTGACGCACGAGCCGGCTCGAGCCGAGGAGCACGAGGCTCGTCAGCACGAGGGCGATCAACGTCGCGTCGGCCCAGGCCCTCACGCGCTCATCTCGCGATCAGCACCAACGCGACCGTCGACAGCACGGTCGCGCCGATCAGGAGCTGCGGCACGCGCACGAGCCGCAAGCGCGCCATCGACGATTCGATCACTCCGACGCCGACCGCGAGCACGATCATGCCCGCGAGCGCGGCCGCGGTGTCGACCGCCGCCGACCCCGTTCGCACCGGCACGACGAGGCCGACGATCAGCGCGCCGATCACCCACAGCTTGAGCGCGCCGCCGTAGACGATGAACGCGAGGTCGGGCCCGCCGTGGTCGAGGACCATCACCTCGTGGATCATCGTGAGCTCGAGGTGCGTCGCCGGGTCGTCGACCGGGATGCGGGCGTTCTCCGCGAGGAACACGATGACGAGCGCTCCCGCCGCGAGGCCGAACGCCGCCGCCGCGTGCGCCCACGCGTCGGCGCCGACGCGGGCGTACATCACCGAAAGCGAGAGCGCGCCGGTGTGGCGCGCGACCGCCGCGAGCGCGAGCAGCAGCGCCGGCTCGCCGAGCGCGCTGAACGTCACCTCGCGGCTGGCGCCCATGCCCTCGAAGCTCGATCCGGTGTCGAGCGCGGCGGCGACGGTCACGAAGCGCGCCAGCGCGAGCACGTAGGCGAAGAGGACCAAGTCGCCGGAGAACGCGAGCGGCGCGGCCGAGCCCGCCGAGCGGCACCAGGAGCGCCGCGAGCGACGAGCGCCGCCAGCGCGACGATCGGTCCGGCGCGGAACACCCAGGTCGTCGTCCGGCTGTACACCGCCGCCTTCCGGAGGAGCTTCGTGAGATCGTAGTAGGGCTGGAAGAGCGGCTGCCCGACGCGGCCCGCGAACACGGCCTTCGTGCGGTTGACGACGCCGAGCAGCGACGGTGCGGCGACCAGCGCGAGCAGGACGTGGACGAGCGCCGCGGCGTCGATGCTCATCCGAGCTTCCAGACGAGAAGGGCGAGCAGCGTGAGGGCGATGTAGAGCACGTAGAGCTGGACGCGTCCGTGCTGGAGCCAGCGGAGCGACGTCAGCGCCCGGGCCGTCCCGTCGAAGAGCGGCGCGTAGAGCCGCTCGCGCGCGACGTCGGGCGTCTCGCGCTCGCGAACGCGGCCCGGCGCGGGAAGAAGCCGCGCGGCGCGACCACGTGACGCTCCATCCGCAGCGCGCCGTCGAAGAGGTCGGTGAGCGGCTGCGCGAACGACGACGCGCTGTACTGCATGCGGGCGGTCGGCCGCGCGTAGCCGCAATCCCACGTCACCGCCTCGCCGACGTCGCGCCTCGACAACAGCGCGCGGCGCATCACCGCGAGAAGAGCGGCGACCGCGATCAGGATCACGCCCGCCGCGCCGACGGCGCGCAGCACCTGCGCGGCGTCGACGACGGTCTCGCCCACGACGTCGGCGGGCACCCGCGTCACGTCGGCGAGCAACGGCGCGAGGGCGGGGACGATCAGCGGCGAGCGAGGCACGCCGATCGCGACGCAGCCGCCCGCGAGGCCGTACATCGGCCAGCGCATCGCACGACCGGCCTCGTGCGCGTCCGCCGCGCGATCGCCCCGCGGCTCGCCGAGGAAGACGACGCCGAAGGCCTTGGTGAAGCATGCCGCGGCGAGCCCGCCGATCAACGCCAGCGCCGCCGATCACCGCGAGCGCCGCGAACGTCGCCGTGGCGTTCAGCGCGGACGATCAGCGCCGTAGTAGCGCGCCGAGATACACGAGCAACTCGCTCACGAAGCCGTTCAGCGGCGGCAGCGCCGACGATCGCCGCCGCACCGACGCAGAAACGTGAGGCCGGTTGCGCGGCATCCGCCGCAGCAGACCGCCGAGCCGCTCGATGTCGCGCGTGCCGGTCGCGTGCGCGACGGCGCCGGCGCCGAGGAAGAGGAGTCCCTTGAAGAGCGCGTGATTGCCAGACGTGGAGGAGTGCGCCGCCGAACCCGAGAACGGCGAGCGCGGGGACGCCCGTGCTGCGTCCCAAGACGCCGACGCCGAGTCCCATCGTGATGATCCCGACGTTCTCGACGCTGCTGTAGGCGAGCAGGCGCTTGAGGTCGCGCTGCGCGAGTGCGAAGAGCGATGCCGCCGACGCCCGAGACGGCACCGATCGACGCACAGGACGACGCCCCACCAGAGCGGCGGCGGACCGAGAAGCATCAGCACGCGCACGAGGCCGTAGATCCCGGTCTTGATCATCACGCCCGACATCAGCGCCGACACGTGGCTCGGCGCCGCCGGGTGCGCCTCGGGCAGCCAGACGTGAAACGGCACGAAGCCGGCTTTGGCGCCGAACCCGGCGACGGCCAGCAGAACAGAGCACGCCGGCGAGCGGCGGCGGCGCCGAAGCGGTCGAAGTCGAGCGAGCCGGAGGTCCGCCCGAGCAAGACGAAGAGCGCGAGCAGGCATGCGGTGCCGAGGTGCGTCGCGACCAGGTACGTCCAGCCGGCGTCGCGGACCGCCTCGATCTCGTCCTCGAGCGTGACCAGGAAGAACGACGCCAGCGCCATCACCTCCCACGCGACGAGGAACAGCACGGCGTTCCGCGCCAGCACCACCAGCACCATGCTCGCGACCAGCACGTTGAAGAAGAACCACGGCGCACCCGCGGCGCGACGCGCGCGCATGGCGCGCAGGTACTCGGCGCCGTAGACCGCCGCGAGCGGCGACAACACGAAGATCGGCACCAGAAAAAACGCGGAGAGCGCGTCGACCTCGACGAAGAACGCGCCGTAGGGCACCGACCAAGGCAGGCGGAGCGCCTCGTGCGAGCCGCCGGCCAGCACGCCGAGCGCCGGCACGATGCCGATCGTGCTCGCGACGATCGCCCCGCCGACGCCGATCAGCGTCGACGCGCGCGCCCAGCGCGACACGCAGACGCTCGTGAGACCGGACGCGAGCAGCAAGCCGACGGCGAACAGAAGCAACGTCATCGGGCCGGTCGGGCGTCCTCCTCGTGCACTAGGTGGATTGCAACGGCCAGATCGGTAGCGGAGCGCGCGAGCAATCGCGCCCGCTGGCGAGGCGCGACGACGACTGCGTATCCGGGGCGATACGCCGAGGAGGAGCAACGCAGCCAGCGGGTGCGAGGGCCGCGTGAGCCGCTACCGATCTGGCCGTTACAGTCCACTAGCCCTCGCTCCCGTTGCCGCGGCGGCGCTCGTCCACCGTCTGCTCGACCCGTCGCGCCTCGGCGAGGATCGTCTCGCGCGACGCCTGCTCTCTGAGGGCGGCCTTGAAGCGCGTGTCGTTCAAGGCGAACGCCAGACGCGAGAGCAGCTGGAGGTGCGCGCGCACGGTCGGACTGACGAGCGAGAACAGCGCGAAGACCGGCTTCCCGTCCAGGGCGCCGAACTCGACCGCGTGCTCCAGGAAGCAGAGCGTGATCGTCGGCAGCGACACGTGGAGCACGATCGGGTTTCGCACGTGAGGAATCGCGATGCCGTCGCCGATCCCGGTCGATTGCAGCTCCTCGCGGGCGAGCAGGACCCTGAAGAGGAACTGCCGATCGACCTCCTCCGGCAGTCGCATGTGCTCGATCACCGCCCGCAGCACCGCCTCTCTGTCGCCGCCCTCGATGCGGTAGAAGATGCCGCCCGCCTGCAGCGCGTCGGTGAGGCTCGGGACGTCGGCTGTCCGACTCTCCGGCTCCTCGAAGAGCTCGACCGACACGTTCACCTTCTGCGCCGCCGCCCACTCGAGAAGCTCCGCCCGGTTGAAGCGATACTGATCCTTCACCCGGTACGCGGGCAGCGTCCCGTCGTTGATCCAGCGGTAAACGGTTTTTTCGGAGACGCCGAGAAGCCCGGAGACCTGGCGGACAGTCAGTTGCATCTGTCTCCTGCCACGGTCACCGGCGCCGCTTATTGGACAACGGAGGACACGTCAAGGACGCGCTGCTCCAGATCTGGCGCCTCGGCGGGCGGTCCACCGGCCACTGCGCTGATAGCGGCGGCAGCGATCAGTCCACTGCTGAAGCAGCCAGGCGGTGGCGCCCACGTCGAGCGCGAAGTCGCGGATTGCGGCGCGATGTCTTGCCGAGAGCGCGGGTCGTGGCGATGCGCTTGCTCGATGAGCGCGCCCTCGTCCGCCCTGATGCAGAGACGTGGCACGCCGGCAGGAAGTCCCGAAGAACCTTCCACCCGTACTGCGGGGTGTACGTGTGTCGCGGTCGCGTCGACGTCTCGGCGGCCCACATGCCCCACGTCTGCGCGCTGCGAGAGCGCCGCCCGCGCAGGCCTCGCCATTTTGCCGCGCAATCCTGCTATCTCGTCTCGCGGCGCATCGACCGGTCGCTGCAAGCCCTTCACTTCGCGAGACTCCACCGGGCGTTCTGGCGATCGCACGACTAAGGGATTCCCGCTGGGCGCGAGGACGTCTCCAATCGTCGGCCTGGCCGATCGGTGGCAGTGCGCACCGTCTGCGTCCATAGGAAGGCGGCATGGCGGCAAGCGACCGTGCCGCTATCGCGCATGTCCAGCGTACGATCCCGTCGCGACGTGCTCGCCCGAACGTCGCTCCCCGCGCTGGATCGTGGTACCGAGGTCCTCCATCTCGGATGCGGAGACATCGTATGGCGGACGCACCTCGACCCTCCGGACCGCTGCATGGAATGCGCGTCCTCGACTGCACCCACGTCATCGCCGGGGCGTGGTGCTCGATGCTGCTGGCCGACCTCGGGGCCGACGTCATCAAGATCGAGCCGCCGAAGGGCGAGGTGACGCGCACCGCCGTCGGGCCGTTTCGCGCCTACGACTTCGTCAACCGCAACAAGCGCGCGATCGCGGTCGACATGGCGAAGCCCGAGGGCGCGGCGGCGCTGCGCCGGCTCGCCGCAGTGGGCCGACGTCTGGGTCGAGAACTTTCGTCCCGGCGCGCTCGATCGACTGGGCCTCGGCTACGACGATCTCGCGCGCGTCAACCCGGCGCTCATCTACTGCTCGATCTCGGGCTTCGGGCACGACGGTCCGTACCGCGAGCGCGGCGGGCTCGACCTGGTCGCGCAGGCGATGAGCGGCATCATGAGCTTCGTCGGCCACCCGGGCGGGAGCCCCGTCGTCGACGGCGGTGCCGATCTCCGATCTCAACGCCGGAACCTTCGGCGCGCTCGGGGTGGTCGCTGCCTGGGCGCACCGCCAGAAGACCGGGCGAGGGGCAGCGCGTCGAGGCGACGCTGCTCGAGTCGGCGCTCGCCTACACCGTGTGGGAGGCGGGGATGTACTTCACCCTCGGCGAGGTCGCCCAGCCGCGCGGCTCGCGGCACCGCCTCGCCGCGCCCTACGAAGCGCTGAAGACCGGCGACGGCTAGATCGTCGTCGGCGTCAACAACCAGAGCCTCTGGCGGCGCTTCTGCGACGCGATCGGGCACGCTGGCGCTGCGCGACGACCCGCGCTTCGCAGACGCCATCTCGCGGGTGATGAACCGCGAGGAGCTGAAGGCGGCGATCGAGGCGCATCTCGCGACCGACACCACGGCGGCGCTGGTTGGAGCGATTGCTGGCGCAGCGGCATCCCCTGCGGGCCGATCAACACCATCGACCAGGCGCTCGCCGATCCGCAGGTGCAGGCGCGCGGCGTCGTCGTCCGCGATGGGCAACCGCGACTTCGTCGGCAGCCCCACTCAAGCATGTCGCGCACGCCGCCGGCGCTGCGCCGCGGACCGGCGGAGATCGGCGAGCACAGCCGCGAGGTCCTGATCGAAGCGGGGTTCTCGGCCGCCGAGGTGGAGGCCTGCTCGCCAGCGGCGCCGCTGCTGCAAGGAGCACGGGCATGAGCGGGACGATTCATCTCGAGCCGCGAAGGCGAGCACGTCGCGCTGCTCGAGATCGACAACCCGCCGCGCAACACGCTCGGCACGGCGATGCGGGCGAAGCTCCGCGACGAGCTCGCGCGAGCTCGGCGCGGACTATTCCGTGCGGGCCGTCGTCGTCGGTGGCCGGGGCAAGGCGTTCTGCAGCGGCGACGACCTGCGGGAGGAGCTCGAGGCGGTCGCGGGCGGCGGCGCGCCGGGCGCGAACCTCCTCGACTTCGGCCGGCTGCTCGACCAGCTCGAGTCGTTCCGCGCGCCGGTGATCGCCGCCGATCAACGGTTGGTGCGTCGGTGGCGGCGTCGAGCTCGCGCTGTGCTGCGACGTGCGCCTCGCCTCGACCGAGGCGAGGTTCGTCTGCGCCGGCGTGAACGTCGGACTGACGGCGTCGGCCTATCGCCTGCCCCGCCTGATCGGCGTGGCGAACGCCAAGCACATGCTCTTCACCGGTCTGCCGTACGACGCCGAGACGGCGGCGCGCTTCGGGCTCGTCAGCGAGCGTGCATCGCGCCGGACGAGCTGCTCCCGGCGGCGCTGCAGCTCGCCGAGCGGATCGCGTCGCGCGCCCCGCTGTCGGTCGAGGCGACCAAGCGGCTCGCCGAGCAGCGCTCCCGACTCTGACGCCGCGGGAGGCGCTCGCGGCGCAGGCGACGGAGCTCGCGGCGCTGATCGGCACCGCCGATCACCTCGCCGCGGTGACGGCGTTCCTGGAGAAACGCACCGCGGTCTTCACGCGCCGCTAGCGGCGCCCGAGCGCGGCCGTGCCGGGCGATGCCGCGGGTCGCGCGGCGGCCGGTTCGCGCGGCGGCGACGCGTCCGGCGATCGCCGGCGGCGGCTCGAGGTCGGCGGCGGTTCGTCGGCGAGGTCACTTCCGGCGCGCGTTGCGGGCGATCTGCTTGAGGCCGCCGCGCAAGGTCTCGCGCTCCGCCGCCGGCATGCCGCGCAGCGCCCGCCGCACGACGTCCTCGATCACGGCGCCGAGCACGTCGTGCAGGCGCCGGCCCGCGGCCGTCAGCCGCACGCGGTAGCTGCGGCGATCGTCGGGCACGGCGGCGCGGCGGACCAGCTTCTTTCTCTCCAGCGAGTCCACCAGGCGCGTGACGCCGGGGCGGTCGCGGCCGGCGGCGCCCGCCAGCTCCGTCTGCGAGCAGTCGTCGCGCTGCCACAGCGCCGAGAGGATGGCCCACTGCTCGGCGGTGAGATCGTGACCGTGATCCCGGAACGCGCGCAGGATGTCGCCGCGCACCGCGTGGTGTGCCTGATGGAGCCAGAACACGGTCGCCGCCTCGGCGCTGTACGTCGGTCGCGTCATGAATGTTGTTGCGACAACATTTGTCGGCTGCTAGCAGCATACCAGAACGCCGCTCGACCCCGGAGGAACGCCATGGACCTCGCCTTCAGCACGGAACAGGCCGCCCTGCGCGATCGCGTCCAGGCCTTCTGCGAGGCGCACTGCACGGTCGCGCAAGAAGCGGCGCGCGACCGTGTCTCCGCCTACCCTTCGGACTTGCACCGCGCCATGGCCGACGCCGGCATCCTCGGCTGCTGCCTGCCGGCGGAGCACGGCGGCAACGGCGGCGGGCCGGTCGAGCTGTGCATCATCAACGAAGTCCTCGGCCGCTACAGCGCGAGCGCCGGGAACATCCTGTTCGTCAACGGCATCTGCGCCGCGCTGATCGGCCTCGGCGGGACGGAGGAGCAGAAACGCGAGTACGTGCGTGGAATCGCCGAGGGGCGCCTGCGCTTCGCCTTCGCGCTGACCGAGCCGGGCGCGGGCTCCGATGCGGCGGGGATCGTCACCCGTGCCGTGCGCGCCGGCGACGACTACGTCGTCGACGGCACCAAGCTCTACACCACCGGCGCACGCGACGCCGACTACGTCCTCACCGTCGTGCGGACCCTCTCCGAGGGCAAGGCCAGCCGCGCGACGAGCCTGCTGCTCGTCGCAACCGACAGCCCGGGTCTCGAGATCACTCCCCTCGACAAGATCGCCGGCAACGACGTCGCCTCCTGCCGGATCGAGTATCGTCACGTGCGCGTGCCGGCGTTCCGCCGGCTCGGCGAAGAGAACCACGGGTGGAGTCTGGTGATGATGGGCGGCGGCCTCGAACGGCTCGGCGTCGCCGCGAGCTGCGTCGGCGCGGCGCAGGCGGTCTTCGAGGAGACGCTCGCGCACGTGACGGCGCGCGAGCAGTTCGGCCAGCCGATCGCGCGGTTCCAGGCGGTGCAGCACCAGCTGGCCGACATGGCCACCGACATCGAGGCGATGCGGCTCCTCACCTACTCGGCCGCCTGGCGGACCGCGGCCGGGCAGACGCCGGTCAAGGAGGTCAGCATGGCGAAGCTCTTCTGCGGCGAGCGGCTGAATGCGATCGTCGTGCGCGGGATGCGGCTCCTCGGCGCCAAGGCCTACCTCGAGGACACGCCGATGCCGCGCCGCTTGCGCGAATCGCTCCTCGCGTTCTACGCGGGCGGCACGATGGAGATCCAGCGCAACACGATCGCGAAGAGCCTCGGCCTGTAGCCGCGATGTCGAGCTCGGAGAACGTGCGCCGTTTGGTGGAAGCCGTCACCGCCCGGCCCGGTTACACGAGCGCGGTCGGCACGCGGGTCGTGCACGCGGAGCCGGGCTGCGTCCATTTCTCTCCGACCGTCGCCCCGACCTGTTGCAGTTCAACGGCTTCTTCCACGGCGGCGTCATCAGCGGCCTCGTCGATCACGCCGCGGGCGCCGCCGCGACGACCGCCCTGCCGCCCGGCCGCATGGCGGTGACGATCGACCTGCACGTCAATTTTCTCTCCCCCGCCGACGGCGAGACGCTCGTCGCGCGGGCAAACGCCGTTCAGGTCGGCAACACCGTCTGCGTCGCGCGCGTCGAGGTCTCGACGCGGAGCGCGGCCGAGGAACGTCGCTGCGCGATCGCCACCGTGACCCTGCGGGTCGTCGAGAGACCCGGGTGAGCGGACGCGGACGCGCGTCCGGCTGATGTCGTCCGCGGCCGCCCGCCTCCCCGCTCAGGCGGGGACGGGGCGGAGCCAGCGATAGATGCCAGTCATCGGTCGCGCTCGTCGTCACGACTCGACGTCGCTCACGAAGTGGCGCACCAGCGCGCGCAGCTCCTTCTCGAGGCCGGGCAGCGGCAGCTCGCGAGGAGCGCGCCGCGAGCGGAAGAGCGTCAGGCCTTCGAGCGTCGCGATGAGGAGCGCGGCGCGGCGCCCGGCACGCGCGCGACCGAGCTCGGGGTTCGCGCCGACGAGCACGGCGACGACCTCGCGCCAGCAGCGCTCGTAGAAGGTGCGCATTGCCGTCGCGACCGCGGCGTCCCGTGCCGCGAGGGCCCAGAGCTCCCAGAAGAATCCGCAGCGGTCGGCGTCGCGTTGGTCGGCGAGGAGTGCGTCGAGCGCCGATCGGACGCGCGCCATCGGATAGCCGCCTGTGCTCGCCATCCGCGCCTCGACCTCGCCGACCGCGCGGTCGAGGTAGCGCTCGAGCATGGCACGGACGACCGCCTGCTTGGTCGGGAAGTAGTACTGGAGATGCCCGACGTGCGTGCCGGCGCGCGCGGCGATCTTGCGGATCGTGAGCTGCGCGTAGCCGCTCTCGATGAGGACTGCCGTCGCCGCGTCGAGGAGCGCCTCGGCGCGCTCGCGCCCCTTCGGCAGCACCGCGGCGCCGGCACGACGATGCGGCCCTCGACGCTCCGCGGGCGGTGCCGCCGCATGCGCGCCGTGCGTCGCGGCGGCGTCGCGCGCCGACGGATGGCGCCGCGTGGCCGGGATCTCGGCTGCACCGTCGGCGTCCCTCGACGACCGGCGCCGCGATCTCGGCGCGGCGCTTTCCGGCGCGCCGGTGTGCCCCGTCGACCGACGACGGGAACGCGGGGTCCTCGCTCGCGGCGTTGCCATCGTTCAGGTGCGGCCGAGGACGTCGCGGTCGCGCTCGTCGCCGACGGGTGTGCCGTGCACGTCGGGCGTGACCACCTGTCGTGATCGATCCAGGCGGCGCGATGGAGTCACGGGAGGAGGTTCGTGCGACAGAGCTGTTCGACGCCGAACCATGGGAGCGTCGCCGCGAGAAACGCCGCCGCGCCTGATCCGGGTGGAGGTTCTGGCCTGCCGTCGACGCCGCCGCCGCCGTCGTGGCGAGCGAGGCGATTCCAGAAAGGCGCTCCGCGAAACCGGCGCGGTGAACAGCGAATTAGGTCGATCGTCCAACTCAGGCAGCTATTAGGTCGATCGACCTATTCACGTCAAGGCGATTCGTCTTCCGGCTCTGTCCTTCACCGAGAGCGCCGGTCATCCAGCCCCGTCGTGGTCGACGAAGGCGAAAACTTCTCCCGTTGCCGGGGCAGAGCGCTCTCGGCGTCATGGGGCCGCGGGCCGCGACAGCGGCGCCGGCCATCCCCGTTGATACGACCTCGAGCCTGTGGTGTGACCGACGACGTTTCGCGCCAACGACTCGTCGACGAGACGCCACCAAAGGAGACGACCACGATGATCACGCTCTTCGAGCATCCGCTCTCGCCCTACGCCCAGAAGGTGAAGCTCGCGATGTACGAGAAGGGGATCGAGTTCGCGTCGAAGCTGCCGGACATCCTCGCCGGCGGCGACCCCGAGTTTCACCGCGCGAGCCTGCGTCGCGAGGTGCCGTCGATCGTCGACGGCGAGACGTCGGTCTTCGACTCGACGATCATCCTCGAGTACCTCGAGGACAAGTGGCCGAAGCCGGCGATGCTGCCGGTGGATCCCGCCGAGCGCGCCCGCGTCCGCATGCTCGAGGAGATGTGCGACACCTACTACGAGGCGATCAACTGGGCGCTCTACGAGGTGCGCGTCTTCGGCCGCGCCACCGGCGACCTCGCCGACCAGCTCGTCGCCCGCGGCGGCGAGCAGATCGCGGGCGCGAACGCGTACCTCGAGCGGCAGCTCGGCAGCCGCGAGTGGTTCAACGGCGCGAGCTTCGGCTGGGGCGACCTCTCGGTCTTCCCGCCGGTGAACGCCGCCGCGTTCAACGGCTTCGCCCCGCCGGCGGGCTCGCGTCTCGGCGGCTGGCTGCAACGCATGCAGGCGCGGCCGAGCGTGCAGAAAATTATGGCCGCCGCGATGGAATCGATGTCGGGCTTCGAGATGCTGCCGCAGCTCGTCGAGTCGGGCCACTTCGTCCGCGAGTACCGCGACCACCGGCTCGAATGGATGCTCCGGAGCGGCGGCCTGCAAATCGTCCTGAACGGCATCGAGAAGAAGAACATCCGCTTCTCCGTCGAGCTCGCGTGACGAACCTCTCGCAGCCGATCGGTAGATCGAAGAGGACGGCGAAATCTATGCGGCAGCCGACGTGAGCATGGCGCCGGTCGGCTCACTCGTATTGACGTAATCGCGAGGCTTTCGTACTCGAACACGCGCGACGCCGCGGTGCGGCAGCGGCCGTGCCAGCCTTCTCCTCTCGAGGACCACCATGGATCTGCAGCTGTCGACGCAGCATCTCGAGTTCCGCGATCGAGCTCCGCGCCTGGCTCGCAGGCGAACATGACGCGGCCGTGGCGCGAGGAGCTGCGCGATCCGCACGCGACCGAGGACAGCCTGATCGAGCTCCGCCGCGCATTGGCAGCGCAAGCTCGACGACGCCGGCTACCTCGGCATGGCGTGGCCGGTCGAGTGGGGCGGGCGCGGCGCGACCGAGGTCGAGAAGATCGATCTACGAGGAGGAGATGGCGCTCGCCGACGCGCCGCCGATCCTGAACGTCCTCGGCATCGGCCTCCTCGGGCCGGCGCTCATCCACCACGGCACCGAGGAGCAGCGCCGCCGCTTCCTGCCGCCGATGCTCTCCGGCGACGAGATCTGGTGCCAGGGCTTCAGCGAGCCGGGCGCGGGCAGCGACCTCGCGTCGCTCCGGACGAGCGCCGTCATCGACGGCGACGACTTCGTGCTGAACGGCCAGAAGATCTGGACGACGTTCGGCCCGTGGGCCGACTGGATCTTCGTCCTCGCCCGCACCGACTCGAAGGACCGCTACGGCGGCATCTCGTTCATCCTCTGCAAGCTCGACACGCCGGGCATCACGGTGCGGCCGCTCCGGCAGATCACCGGCGAGAGCGAGTTCGGCGAGGTGTTCTTCGAGGACGCGCGCGTGCCGCGGACGAACCTGGTCGGCCAGATCGGCGAGGGCTGGCGGATCGCGATGACGGTCCTCGCCTACGAGCGCGGCGCGGGGTCGCTGTCGCTCGCGGCGCGCTACGCGCGCGATCTCGGCCGTCTCGCGGCGACGTGCAAGGAGCTCGGCCGCATCCAGCGGCGCCGTCCGCGAGAAGCTCGCGCGCCTGCTGGTCGAGAACGAGGTGATGCGCGCGAACGGCATCCGCATGCTCGCGAACATCGCCGACGGCAAGATGCCCGGGCCCGGAAGCGTCGATCGGAGAAGATCTTCTGGAGCGAGTTCGACAAGCGCTTCCGCGAGACCGCGCTCGACATCCTCGGGCCCGGCGGCCAGCTGCTGCGCGCCAGCCCCGAGGCGCGCGACGACGTCGACTGGGCGCGCGAGTTCCTGTGGTCGCGCGCCGGCACGATCTACTCGGGCTCGTCCGAGATCCAGCGGAACATCATCGCCAAGCGCGTGCTGAGCCTGCCGCAGGACGCGCGAATGAAGTTCGACCTCTCCGACGACCAGGCGCTGCTGCGCAGCAGTCGACCCGCGACTTCCTCGGCAGCGAGTTGCCGCTCGAGAAGAGCCGGAGCGTGATGGAGCACTCGCGCGAGGGCTACGATCCCGCGGAGTGGCGCCGCCTCGCCGAGATGGGCTACCTCGGCCTGGTCCTGCCGGCGAGCGTGGGCGGGCAGGGCCTCGGCGCGATCGAGCTCGCGATCGTGCTCGAGGAGATGGGCCGCGTCTGCGCGCCCGGCCCGTTCCTCGATGTCGTCGCTCGCGGCGGCGCTGCTCGCCGAGGCGGGCGGCCAGCGACGCGCTGGTCGCGGACGTCGTCGCCGGCAAGAAGCTCGTGACGATCGCGCGCGACGACGCGCCGTTCAGCGGCAGCGCCGCGACGCCGGCGCGCTTCGAGCGCGGGAAGGTGCGCGGCACCAAGTACTTCGTGCCGTTCGCGGCGCGCGCCGATGCGCTCGTCGTCACCACCGCGGACGGCGTCGTGCTCGTCGACGCGCCGTTCGAGGTGACGCCGCTCGAGACGTTCGACCTCGCGCAGCGCTTCGGCGAGGTGAAGCTCGAAAACGCCGCGACGCTGCTCGGACCGGCCGAGCATCCTCGAGCGCACCGACCAGCTCGCGGCGATCGGCGCGGCGGCGATGCTGCTCGGCCTCATGAGCCGCTCGCTCGAGATGACGCTCGACTACGTGCAGACGCGGCAAGCGTTCAAGCGGCCGATCGGCGCGTTCCAGGCGCTCCAGCATCGGATGGCCGACATGCTGCTCCGCACCGAGTCGACGCGCTCGGCCGTCTATCGCGCCGCGTGGTGCTGGGACACGCGGAGCCCCGAGACGGCGCTCGCGTGCCGCGGTGGCGAAAGCCTACGCCGGCGACGCCGCGCGGCTGGTCTGCGGCGAGGCCATCCAGATGCACGGCGGCATCGGCTTCACGTGGGAGCTCGACCTGCACTTCTACTTCAAGCGCGCGAAGACGCTCGAGCAGCACTACGGATCGACGGAGGCGCAGCTCCAGAAGGCGCTCGCCGCGGCGGGGTTCTGATCGCAGGCGCGCTGCAAGTCTGGTTCGAGTTCGCGAGCACGTACTCGTATCCCGCCGTGTCGCGCGTCGAAGACGTCGCCCGTCGTGCCGGCGTCGTCCTCGAGTGGCGGCCGTTTCTGCTCGGCCCGATCTTCCGCGATCAGGGCTGGAACGACTCGCCTTTCAACATCTATCCGGCGAAGGGGCGCTACATGTGGCGCGACCTCGAGCGGCTCTGCGCGAAGTATGGCTGCGTCTTCCGGCGGCCGACGCAGTTCCCGCGGAACGGCCTGCTCGCGGCGCGCGTCGCGTGCGCGGCGTGCGAGCAGCCGTGGCAGCCGGAGTTCATCCGCGGCGTCTACCGCGCGAACTTCGCCGACGATCGCGACATCGCCGACGCCGCCGTGATCGGCGCGATTCTCGAAACCCTCGCTCAGCCCGCCGCGGCGTGGCTCGAACGCGCGCAGTCCGCCGAGAGCAAGGACCGCCTGCGCCGCAACACGGACGAGGCGCGTCGTCTCGGCATCTTCGGCGCGCCGACCTTCGTCGCGGGCGCGGAGCTCTTCTGGGGCAACGATCGTCTCGAGGACGCGCTCGCCTGGTGCATCGCGGCGTCGCGCTCGTCGTGACGACGAGCTGAACGGCAGCGATCCGCCAGGCCTCCGGCTCGCGGCGCTCGCGCCGGCGCCGCGCGTCCGCCGCGCCGCGCGTCAGGGCGGGCAGACGCCGCCCGGCAGCTGCGCCGCGAACCGATCGCAGTTGCCGCCCGGCAGCTCCATCTGGGCGGACCGGCGGCTCATCCGTTCCGCTGCGCGACGCGCATCGGCAGGCCGCCCCGCGGGCGCAGCGTGACGAGCGGCTCGGGCGCGACCGGTCCCGGGCGGGCGAGCGTCAGCCGGAACCGTCGCGCGATCGCGGCGACGACGAGGACCAGCTCGAGCAGCGCGAAGGGCTCGCCGATGCACTGTCGAGGGCCGGCCGCGAACGGGAAGTACGCGAAGCGGTGCCGGCCCGCTGCGCGCGCCGGCAGGAAGCGCTCGGGGTCGAAGCGCTCGGCGTCGGGCCAGAAGTCCGGGTGGCGATGCGTCACCCACGGGCTCATGACCACGATCGCACCCGCCCGCACGCGATAGCCGAGGATCTCGTCGTCCTCGCGAGGGGTGCGCGAGATGGTCCAGACCGGCGGGCGTAGGCGGAGCGCCTCGTCGATCACCATCCGGGTGTAGGCGAGCCGCGGGACGTCGTCGGCCGACGGGGCGCGCTCGCCGAGCACGCTCGCCGCCTCCGCCGCGAGGCGGTCGGCGACGTCCGGGGCGCCGGCGAGGAGATACCACGTCCACGCGAGCCCGTTCGCCGTCGTCTCGTGGCCCGCGAGCAGCATCGTCATCACCTCGTCGCGCAGCTGGCGGTCGCTCATGCCGCCGCGCTCGTCGTGCGCGGCGAGCAGCTCGGCGAGGAGGTCGTCGCCCTCGACGGCGCGGCGGCGGCGCTCGGCGACGATGCGCGCGACGATGGCGTCGAGCTGCGCGACGGCCGCGCGGACCCGGCGGCTCTCGGGAATCGGCAGCGCGCGGATGCCGGGAAGCATCATCAGGGGGTGCTGGAACTGCCAGAGGACGTGGCGATTGACGACGGTGAACGCCTCGCCCACCTCGCGGGCGAGGCCCGCCCCTTCGACGCGGAAAAGCGCGCCGGTCGCGATCTCGAGCGTCAGGCGGCGCATCTCCTCCGCGACGTCGACGACGGCGCCCGTCCGCGCCGCCTCGTCGAGCCGTGCGAGCGTCGTCTCGGCCCGGGCCGCCATCAGCGGTCCGAACGCCGCGATCCGCTGGCGGTGGAAGCTCGGCTGGATGAGGCGCCGCTGGCGCCGCCAGAGCTCGCCGTTGCTGGTGACGAGCCCCTCGCCGAGGATGGGCTTCAGGAGCCGGTAGTCGGCGTTGTCCTTGTGGTAGAGCGCGTGCCGGTCGTGCAGCACGTGCTGGACCGCGTCGGGGTGGAACGCGAGGATCGTGTCCCACGGCCCGATCCGCGCGCCGACGACGTCGCCGTACTCGCGCTGCGCGTCGACGTAGAGGCCGAGCGGGTCGCGCCCGACCCGGCGCACCGCGCGCAGCAGCGCCCAGCCGCGTGGGCCGGGCGGGCGGCGCGGAATCGCGGGAGCGAACGTTGCCGGAGCCGGCGTGGCCATCGTCACCTCCTCGGGCGCGCGAGGCCGTGGAGCAGCAGCTCGAGCGCCTCCTTCGCCTGCACGCTCCACCGGACGGCCGACGGGTCGGCCGCCCAGAGGACCATGAGGCCTTCGTAGAGCGCCAGGACGGTCGTCGCGACCGCGCGCGGCGACAGCGCTCGCAGCTCGCCCGAGCGAACGCCCTGGGCGACGAGCGCCTCGAGCCGCGCCGCCACGGCCTTGAGGTAGCGGCGCACACGCAGCGCGACGCGGCGGTCGCGGCCCGCGAGCGCGTAGAACTCGCGCACCAGCGAGGCGCGGACCGCCATCGCCTCGTAGTGCCGAATGATCCGATCGTTGAACGCGAGGAGCCGGTTGGCGACCGGGCCCGGCGTCCGCTCGAGCGCGCGCAGCTCCGCCAGCTCGAGATCGAAGAGCCGCCCGAGGAGCGCCTCGACGATCGCGTCCTTGCTCGGGAAGTAGAGGTACAGGGCCGGTTTGCTGAGCCCGACGGCCGCCGCGAGGTCGTCCATGCGGGCCTTGTGCACGCCCGCCCGGGCGAAGACGCCGGTCGCCGCCTCGAGGATCTCTGCGCGGCGCTGGTCGCCGGTCGTGCTCGGAGCCGCCATGGGTTACTGACTGGTCAGTAACGTAGCGGTCGCGGCACGTCAAGCGGCGAGCGTGCGCGGGCGGATCGCTTCGCCCGTGTCCCAATTGGGACACTACCGCTTCGCCACGGGCGCGCGCGCGCTGCGCCTTGACCGGCGTGCATCGCGGGTGTTTCTGAAGGGCACCGACTGCGGCGGCGTCCGAGATCAGACCACGGTGCGGCTCGTGACAGCCGAAGTGGAGCCACCCAGCGAACCGAGGAGAGCATGTCCGAGCATGACGCAGTCGATACCGTCGAGCTTCCGAACGCCCCGGCGCCCGCGCACGCGCCGCGAACCGCTTCCTCCGTCGTCCAGGTCGACATCGGCGCGTCGTCGAATCCGGGGAAGGTCAGAGCGACGAACGAGGACCATTTCTTGGTCGCGCGCGCGGAGAGATCCCTGCGCACGTTGCTGACGAACCTGCCGCCCGGGGACCTTCCGGAGGAGACCTCCGAGACGGCGTACGGCATGCTCATCGCGGACGGGATGGGCGGGATGGCCGCCGGCGAGGTCGCGAGCCGCACCGCCATCAGCACGCTCGTGGGCACGGTCGTGCGCGACCCCGACTGGATATTGCGGTTCGACGAGGCGTCGGCGCCGGACGTGCTCGCGCGCACCGCCGAAAGGTTCCACGCCGTGCACGGCAAGCTGATGGAGCTCGCCGAGCGCGATCCCAACCTCGCCGGCATGGGCACGACGATGACCGTCGCCTGCAGCTTCGGCGCCGACTTGCTGATCGCGCACGTCGGCGATTCGCGCGCGTACCTCCTCCGCGACGGGCGGCTTCATCGGCTCACGAGCGACCACACGCTGGTGCAGTCGCTCCTCGATGCCGGGTCGATCGGCCGCGAGGAGCTCCGTACGCATCCCATGCGGCACGTCCTGACGAAGGCGATCGACACCCGCCCCGAGGACCCGCCGGTGGATCTCAAGCGGTCGCGATTGGTCGACGGCGATCAGCTGTTGCTCTGCACCGACGGGTTGACGGAGATGGTCGCCGACGAGGCCATCGTCGAGGTGCTGCAATCGCGCGGCTCGGCGATGGAGGCGTGTCGCGCGCTCGTCGACGTCGCATTGCGGAACGGCGGCAAAGACAACGTCACCGTCGTGCTCGCGCGCTATCGCATTCCGGCCTAGCTCCGCGGCGTTGCGTCGCTGCGGGAGCGCTCCGGGAGCGCGACGCCGCGTCGCGCGGTGCTCAGGCGGGTGCCGCGAGCGCGCGGCCGGTATCGGCCAGGTCCGCGGCGCGCACGCTCGTGCCGCGCTCGATCAGCCGGCGCGCCACCCGTAGCTCGCGCGGCAGGTTCGCCGCGACCGCGGCCTTCACGCGGTCCGCCTCCAGGTAGAACGCGAGGAACGCGCCGGAGCTCGGATCGCCCCGCATCACCGGATGGTGCGTCGCGGCGGGGAGGCCGTAGATCTGGAGCTTGAGGTCGTACTGGTCGGACCAGAACCACGGCAGCGGCTCGTAGGGGGCGTCGCCGCCGAGCGCGGCCTTGGCGGCGGCGATCGCCTGGTACTGCGCGTTCTGCCACGACTCGAGGCGCACGCGCCGGCCCGCCCACGGATTCGGCGCGACCGCGACGTCGCCGGCGGCGAAGACGCGTGGGTCGGAGCTGCGGCAGTGCGCATCGACGAGAACGCCGCCGTCGCATTCGATCCCGGCGTCACGCGCGAGCGCGTCGTTCGCGACGAGACCGACGCCGACCACGACGAGATCGGACGCGAGCGCGCGGCCGTCGTCGAGTCGCACCGTGACGCCGCGCGCGTCGTCCGCGAACGCGACCGCCGACCGCTCGAGGAGCACTTCGACGCCGCGCGCACGGTGCAGCGACGCGAGGTACTCGGAGACCTCGACCGGGACGCAGCGCGCGCAGAGCCGCGGCAACGCCTCGACCACGGTCACGTCGGCGCCCGCGGTCCGCGCCGTCGCCGCGACCTCGAGCCCGATCCAGCCGCCACCGACGACCGTGAGCCGCGTGCCCGGGCCGTCGAGCGCACGGCGGATCGCGAGCGAGTCCTCGATCGTGCGCAGCGTCAGGATCCGCGGCGAATCGCTGCCGGGAATCGCAAGCTCGCGGGCGCGGCCGCCGGTGCACAGGATGAGCGCGTCGTAAGCGATCCGCTCGCCGCTCTCCACGACGAGGCACCTCGCCGCCCGATCGATCGCCGCTGCGCGCGCGCCGCTTCGCGTCTCGATGCCGAGCGCCGCCCACGCGTCCGGCTTGAAGAGGTGCGTCGTCTCCGGCTCGGCTTGGCCGGCGAGCACGCTCTTCGAGAGCGGCGGCCGCTCGTACGGCGGATGCCGCTCGTCGCCGACGAGGACGACCCGCCCGGCGTAGCCTTCGGCGCGGAGCGTCTTCGCCGCCCAGCCTCCCGCCTGACCGCCGCCGACGATGACGATCGCGTCGGCCGTCACGATCCCGAGCCGACGACGCGGACGACGTCGGCGGTTGCCGGCTCCGAAGCGATGACGCCGATCGTGGTGAAGGTCACTCGAGCGCTCCCGGTCCGCGATGCGCGCGGCAACGGCTCCGGTACTGCGCGGCGGGCGCGGCGTCAACGGTGATGCCGACGACGAGCGCACCCTTCGTGCGGCCCTCCTCTTGCCCTACTCCGTTGCCGGTAGTACGCGAGGCCGAAACCGGAGGTGACCCCATGGCACTACGAATCAACAGCGAGGCTCCGAACTTCACCGCGGAAACCACCCAAGGACGCATCGACTTTCACAAGTGGATCGGCGACGGCTGGGCGATTCTCTTCTCGCACCCGAAGGACTTCACGCCCGTCTGCACCACCGAGCTCGGGTACATGGCCCGGCTGAAGCCGGACTTCGAGAAGCGCAACACCAAGGTCATCGGCCTCAGCGTCGACCCGGTGAGCGACCACACGCGGTGGTCGAAGGACATCGAGGAGACCCAGGGCGCCGCCGTGAACTACCCGATCATCGGCGACGCCGACCTCACGGTCGCGAAGCTCTACGACATGCTGCCGGAGGAAGCCGCGTCGTCGGCTCAGGGCCGCACCGCCGCCGACAACGCCACCGTGCGCTCGGTCTTCGTGATCGGCCCGGACAAGAAGATCAAGGCGATGCTCACCTATCCGATGAGCACCGGGCGGAACTTCGACGAGGTGCTGCGCATCTTGGACTCCTGCCAGCTCACCGCGAAGCACCGCGTGGCGACGCCGGTCAACTGGAAGCACGGCGAGGACGTGATCATCGTCCCGACGGTGTCCGACGACGAGGCGCGGAAGACCTACCCGAACGGCTGGCGCACGGTGAAGCCCTACCTGCGCATCGTCCCGCAGCCGCGGTAGCGCCCGCCGTCGCCGGGCCGCCGCGCCGGCGGGTCGTTCGACGTGGTCAGGGTGGCGGCGGCGCGCCCGCACGGCGCCGCCGCGCCGGCGCGCGCCGCGCTTCAGCGGCCCGTCTCGCGGCGCCGCTCCGGCTTGGCCGCGGCGATCGCGTCGAGCACCTCGAGGACGCGCGTCGTGTCGTCGTAGCGCAGCGTCTGCCAGCCGAGCGCTCGCGCGACCTTGAGGTTCGCGCCGATGTCGTCGACGAAGAAGAGCGACTCGTGCCGTACGCCGAGGCGCTCGCGGGTGACCTCGTAGATCGGCCGCTCGGGCTTGCGGGCGCCGATCTCGGACGAGTCGACGACGACGTCGAAGAGCGTGTCGGCGTCGATCAGGGTGCGCCACTCGTCGCGCCATTCGCGGATGTTGTTGGTGAGCAGCGCGGTCGGCATGCGGCGGTGGATGCGCTCGGCCGCGGCGACGATCTCCGGACGCAGGCGCTCACGCGCCGAGTCGCCGGTGTTCTGCATGAAATTCCGCGCCTCCTCCGGCGAGACCTCGACGCCGTGCTCGGCGGCGCGCGCGCGCAGCCGCGCGACGAACTCGTCGAACGTGCAGGCGCCGCGCTCGACGTCGCACCAGAGCCCGGTCTCGTGATGGAAGAGGTCGCGGCGGATCGCCTGCCACGCGTCGGCGGGAACGCCGTGGCGGTCGCCGAAACCCGCGACCGCCTCGACGCCGCCGGCGAGAAACACGCCGCCGAGATCGAACACCGCCGCCTCGATGCGCGACGGATCGATGCCGTGGATGATCGTGGTCACGGCAGCGAGCGCACGAAGCGCCGGAGATAGGCGGTGAACGCGACCGCCCCGGCTGCGGCCGCGCCGCTCCACGCGAGCGCGTCCCCGTCGCCGCTCGCGGCGAAGTCGCGGAGCTCCCAGAGCGCGAAGAACGCGAAAAACGCGATCGCGGTGCCGATCAGGATCTTGTGCGCGGTCGGAACCGACACGGGCTTCGTCCTACCGAGCGGTCCCGGCAGTGTCCACCGCGGCGCGCGGCCCGCGCGCCTTGCCGAGGCGCCCGGGCCGTCGTATGCAGGCGCGTCGCGCGGCGGCGCGGCCTGTCGGCCGGAGCGGTTCGAGCCTGGTCGGCCGGGACGCCGTGCATGGCTCGTCCGCCCCCGCGAACTACGATCCGCGCCCGGTTGGAGGTCCCATGTCGTCGTACGAAGTCTTCACGATCGAACGCAGCGAGCACGTCGGCACCCTCTGGCTCTCGAGCCCGGAGCGGCGCAACGCCATGGGGCCGGCGTTCTGGAACGAGCTGCCGAACGCGATGGCCGAGCTCGGCGCCGACGACCAGGTGCGCGCGATCGTCATCGCGGCGCGCGGCGCGCACTTCACGGTCGGGCTCGATCTCAAGTCGATGGGCGGCTCGATCGCCGAGGGCGGCAGCGGCGTCGCGGCACGGCGGCGACTTCTCGACGAGATCGTCCGCCTCCAGGCGTCGATCACCTCGGTCGCGCGCTGCCCGAAGCCGGTGATCGCGGCGGTGCACGGGTACTGCATCGGCGGCGGCATCGACCTGATCACCGCCTGCGACGTCCGCGTCGCCGCGTCCGACGCGCTCTTCAGCGTGCGCGAGACGCGGATGGCGATGGTCGCCGACGTCGGCACGTTGCAGCGGCTCCCCGGCATCGTCGGCAAGGGGCAGGTCGCGGAGCTCGCGTTGACGGGCGACGACTTCGCCGCCGAGCGTGCCCGCGAGATCGGCCTGGTGAATCACGTCTACGCCGACCAGGCCGAGACGGTCGCGCAGGCGCGCGCGATCGCCGCGCGCATCGCGGCGAACTCGCCGCTCGCCGTCACCGGGACCAAACGGGTGCTCGCCTACTGCGAGGGCAAGAGCGTCGAGGACGGCCTCGAGTACGTGGCGGCCTGGAACGCCGCGTTCGTCGCGAGCGACGATCTGCGGGAAGCGGTCATGGCCTTCTTCGAGAAGCGCCCGCCGAGGTACAGCGGGCGCTGACACGCGGAGCCGTGGCGGGAGGCCGCGCCGTGCGCGCCGACGTCGCCGTTCCGCCGAGGCGCGACGCGGTCGCCGACCGCCGGCCGTCGCGCTCGGCCCGCCGTCGGGACGCCGAATCGACGCGTGAATCGCGCTTCCGCTGCCGGCCGCAGTTGTGCCACACTCGCCCGGCGCCACGGCCGGCGTGTCGACCCGCGGGCTCTCCGCGATCGTTCGTCGCCACGCGCCGCCGGGCGGCGTTCATTCCAGCTCGAGGAGGATCTCAGATGCGGATGGAGCAGCATTTGTCGCGCGAGTTTCTGCGCGTCGTCGAGGAAGCGGCGATCGCCGCCGCGCGCACGATGGGTCAAGGCGACCGGCGCGGCTCCGACCAGGTCGCCGTCGAGGCGATGCGCAAGGCGATGGACACGCTGCCGATGCGCGGCACGGTCGTCGATCGGCGAGGGCGAGCGTGACGAGGCGCCGATGCTCTTCATCGGCGAGAAGGTCGGCACGCCAGAACCCCGACGATCCCGAGGTCGACATCGCCGTCGATCCGCTCGAGGGCACGAACCTCTGCGCCACCGGCGAGCCCAACTCGATCGCGGTGCTGGCGGCGTCGAACAAGGGCGGGCTCCTCCACGCGCCGGATTGCTACATGGAGAAGATCATCGTCGGACCGTCGGCGAAGGGCGTCGTCCATCTCGACGCCACGCCCAAGGAGAACCTCGCCGCGATCGCCAAGCGGCTCGGCCGGCAGGTGAAGGACCTCGTCGTCATCGTCCTCGATCGCCCGCGGCACGAGAAGCTGATCGAGGACATCCGCACCGCCGGCGCGCGCATCCGCCTGATCTCCGACGGCGACCTCTCGGCCGGCATCTCCGCCGCCGTTCGCCGCACCAACGTCCACGCGGTCATGGGCATCGGCGGCGCGCCCGAGGGCGTGCTCGCCGCGGCGGCGATCCGCTGCTTGAACGGCGGCATGCAGGGCCGTCTCGTCCCGACCAAGGAAGGTCAGGAGCAGCGCATGCGGGAGATGGGCATCACCGATCCGAAGCGGATCTTCACCGAGCGCGACCTGGCGCCGGGCCCGGAGATCATCTTCGCCGCCGCCGGCGTCACCGACGGCACCTTCATGCGCGGCGTCCGCTTCTTCGGCCACGGCTCGCGCACCAGCTCGCTCCTGATGTCGCTGCAGGACCGGATGATCCGCTTCGTCGACACCGTGCGCCTCGACGGCACCCCCGACGTCGTCGTCGAGTTCTAGCGCGCACGCTCGTCGTCCGGGCGTGCGGCAGGGTCAGTACGCGTCGCGCAGCGAGGGGTGGGGCTGCAGCGCCCTCTGGCGCCGCTCGGTGACGAAGCCGTGGTCGATCAGCCACGCGATCGTGCGCCGCACGCGTGTCGCGCGCCGAGAGGTGCGTGTAGCCGAGCTCGCGCTGCGCCTTGGAGCTGTCGAAGTAGCCGTACTTGCCGGCGAACTCGTCGACCTGGCTGCGGTCGAGCATCGGCCGCTTCGCCGGTCAGCTTGCTCGCGATCTCCATGCCGGTCGGCGACCACCCGGATCAGCCCGACCGGGCGCCTTGATGGTCGGCGCCTTCAGCCCGGTCAGGTCGGCGATGCATGTCGAACAGCCCCTTCACGGTGACGTTCTCGCCGGAGAGGATGTAGCGCTCGCCGTTCCGGCCCTTTTCCATCGCGAGCAGCGAGCCGCGCGCGACGTCCTCGACGTCGACTACGCCGAAGCCGCCCTCGAAGTAGATGGGCGCTGCCGTCGTTCAGGAAGTCGGCGACCTGCTTCACCGACTCGCTGAGCTTCCAGAAGCGCGGCCCGAGGATGAACCCCGGGTGCGTCGACGTCGATCGGCAGCTTGGTGCGATTGCGCGATCGCGAACGCCTCCCGCTCGGCGGCGATCTTGCCGCGCACGTAGTGGGTGTGCGGGCTCGGTGTTGAAGTGCGTCTCGTCGAACGACGCGGTCGGGCGTGCTCGGAGAACCCCATCGTGCCGGTGGTGCTCGTGTACACCACCTTCTCGACGCCGGCCTTGGCGGCCGCCTCCATGACGTGGCGCGTGCCGTCGACGCTCGGGCGGATGATGTCGCGCTCCGGGTCCGCGCGACCACATCAGGAATCCGGCGGCGGTGTGGTAGACGCGGCCGCAGCCCTCGATGGCGCGCGCTGGTCGAGGCGGCGTCCATGATGTCGCCGCGCACGATCTCGACGTCGAGCCCGCGCGAGCGGCTCGCGCTCGGCGCTGGCGCGGATCATCGCGCGCACGCGCTCGCCGCGCTCGACGAGCAGTCGGCAGATGTTGTTCCCGAGGTGACCGTTCGCGCCCGTAACGAAAGTCGGCTTCATGCTGACTCCTTTCGTATCGAACGTCTCCCGAACAGTTCGGCGTATCGGTCCATTGGGGATCAGCCGGCGCGTGGCGCTCCTCGCCCTCGATGGCGTCGCGGATGCGCCGCAGAATCGCGATCAGCGCCCGCTGGTCGCGGTCGGGCAGCGCCGCGAGCATGCCGCGGGCGATCGCCTCGATGCCGCGAGCATGCTCGCGCAGCGCGAGCGCACCGGCGGGCGTCGCCTCCAGCTCGATCGAGCGCCGGTCCCGCCGGCCGGGACGCGTCGCACCAGGCCCTTCTTCTCCATGCGGTCGACGAGGCCGGTCATCGTGCTGACCGGCACGCTCGAAGCGCCCGCCGAGCGTCTTGGTGATCATCGGCCCTTCCGCCGCCGAGCGTGCGCAGCAACGCGAGCTCGCGCTCCGACACCTCGAGCGCGATTGGCGAAGACCTCCGCGGTTTGCTTGAAGCGCGCCGACAGGAGCTCGATGAAGCGGCACAGCTCCTCGACCCGAGCGGCCATTTGATCCGACTTGCGAATAGTTCGCCACCCGTGTCATCGGCGCGCGGCGAAGTCAACCGTCGCGCCCTGCCACCGCCGTCGCTTGATCCGCGGGCGCGGCGCGCGATAGCCAAACGCCGCCACTCTCGCGTGCGGCATGGCGTCGCAGGGGAGCCGGAGCGCCGTGATGCCGCGCGTGTCGATCGTCGTCGTCAACTACAACGGGGGAGCGCTGCTGCGCGATTGCCTCGCCAGCATCGCGGCCCAGACCTATCGCGACTTCGAGGTGATCGTCGTCGACAACGGCTCCGAAGACGACTCGCTCGCGGCGGCCGCGACGGTGCTGAGCGGGGCGCGCGTCGTCGCCCTCGGCGAGAACACCGGCTTCGCGCGCGGCAACAACGTCGGCATCGCGGCGTCGGCAGGCGACTTGGTCCTGACGCTCAACAACGACGCGACGCTCGCGCCGAGCTTTCTCGCGGAGATCGTCGCCGCCGCCGACCGTCTGCCGAGCGCGGGCATGTTCGCGCCGAAGACGCTGATCTCGACCGAGCCCGGCCGCATCGATTCCGCGGGGCTCCTCATCTACCTCGACGGCGTGTACCGGCCGCGCGGCTGGCAGGAGACCGACGGCCCGGCGTACCAGCGCGAGGAGGAGGTGGTGTTCCCGTGCGCCTCGGCCGCGCTCTATCGCCGGGCGATGCTCGACGACGTCGGCCTCTTCGACGAGGAGTACTTCCTCTACCTCGAGGACGCCGACCTCGGCATGCGGGCCCGCTTGCGGGGCTGGCGCTGCTGGTACGTGCCGCGTGCCGTCGCGTTCCACCTGAAGAGCTCGACCGCGGGCAAGCACTCGAAGGTCAAGGCGTACCACGTCGAACGGAACCGGATCTTCAACCTGGTGAAGCACGCGCCGCTGCCGATCATCGCCGCGAGCCCGCTCGCGACCGCGTACCGCTACGCGCTGCAAGCCTACGCCGCGATCTCCGAGCGCGGCGCATCCGGCGGCTTCGTGCGCGACTATTCGCATGGCGAGCTGCTGGCGATCCTCCTCCGAAGCTACGCCGGTGCGCTGCGCGCGCTGCCCTCGATGTGGCGCAAGCGGCGCGTGATCTACCGCGAACGACGCATCTCGCGACGCGAGATCTACGCGCTCTTCCGCCGCTTCCGCTTGCCGGCGCGCGATCTCGCCTTCAAGGATTGATCGCCAGCTTCTACTGCAACGGCAACGAGCTGCGGGGCGCCGTCCGTGTGTCGGAGAGAATGCCGAGCTTCCGGTAGCGCTCCTCGGTGCGCTCGGTGACGAGCCCGAGCCGGACCAGGTTCGGCATCACCGTGTGCATGTAGATCTCGCTGTTGATCGCCGCCCAGTTCGGCAGGCCGTGGGTGAGCCGCACGACCGCTTCCGGATCGAGGCCGTACTTCGGCCCGAGGTCGTGCAGCATGTCGAGCTGCTGGTTGGCGTTCAGCGCCTCGAGGATCTCGAAGGCGAACTCCTCGAACTCGACCATCTCCTCGGGGGTGGCGTCCTCCACCAGGCGGCGCATCGTGAGGATGCCGAAGGCGGCGTGGCGCGACTCGTCGAGCTCGACCCGGCGGAGCATCTCCTTCAGGAGCGGGCTCGTCGTCATGGTCTTGATGATGTCGAAGATGCCGACCGCGACGCCCTCGAAGAGGCACTGCATCCCCAGCGTCTTCAGCTTCCAGGTGCGCGCCGCGAGCAGCTTGTCGAGGAGGAACTTGATCGTCGGGCTCACCGGGTAGAGCACGCCCATCTTCCGCGCCAGGAACTTCGAGATCACCTCGACGTGGCGGACCTCGTCGATCACCTGCGAGCCGGCGTACCACTTCTGATCCATCGTCGGGCAGGCGTTGGTGAGCTGGCCGCAGAGCTGGAGCGCCGCCTGCTCGCCGTGCAGCAGCTGCGACATGGTGTGCGCGAAGTCGTCCCATGCCGCCTCGCGGCAGGTCTTGTCGTCGGCGCCGAGGCTGTCGAGGACGCTCGCCAGCAGCGACGCGCCCTGCTTCGGCAGGAACCACTCCTCGCGCGGGAACGGCAGCGACCAGTCGAGGTCGGTCTCGGCGTTCCACTGCGCGCGCTTGCCGCGCTCGTAGAGCTGCCGGAGCTCCTCGACCTCGCTGCCGTACTCCCAGGTCCAGTGCAGCTCGAGCGGGACGTCGACGTCAACGCGCGCGCGCAGGCCGGCGATCTGCCGATCGTCGACGTGTTCGATCACCTCGAAGTCGTCGAGCATCCGGCGTGCTTCTGGCATGAGCTTTTCCATCGGTCTCTCCTCGAAAGCGCGCCACCAGCTCGTCGGCGAGACGACGCATGTGGCGCGGGTCCATCGCGTGGGCATCGAACAGCAGTTGCGCGTCGGCGCCGGCGAAGAGGCACGCGATCAGCATCGCGAGCTCGGCGTTGTCGGCGTGGCGCGTCCGGCGATCGGGCAGGTGATCGATCAACGCGGTCAGCTCGGTCACGATCTCGGCGTTGAGCGCCGCGATCCGCCGCCGCAGCTGCGGGCGGCGCAGCGCCGCGGTGCCGATCTCGGCGAAGAGCACGCTCCGCATCCGCTCGGTCGGGATCTCGAGGAAGAGGAAGTCGAGCGCCCGTCCGAACGCCCGCTCCGGATCGAGCACGTCGAGCTCGGCCTTGAGCGGCGTCTTCAGCTCGTCGACGATCAGGTCGACGGTGGCGATCAGCAGATCTTCCTTGGACTCGAAGTAGTGGTGGATGAGCCCCGCGGGGACGCCGGCCTCCGCGGCGATGCGCTGCACCGACGCGTGGCCGAGGCCGTGCTTCAGGATCGTCGTCCGCAGCGCGTCGACGATCTGCCGCCGGCGCGGCTCGGCGAGGCTGGGACGTCCCATAAATAGGTTGGTTATTAAACCAATCTACCTGAGTCAACGCCGGCCCGCGCCGCGCTACGTCCTACGAGGACAGCGCCCCCGCGGCTCCGACGCGCGCCGGCGCCATGGTAGGGTGCGGCCGTGCATCCGTCGCGCGACGACGACCGGCTGCGAATCGCCGAGACCTTCTACTCGATCCAGGGTGAGGGCGGCCTCGTCGGCATGCCGTCCTACTTCGTTCGGACGACCGGCTGCTCGTTGCGCTGCGAGTTTTGCGACACGCCGTACACGTCGTGGGAGCCCGTCGGCGCATGGCGCACGATCGCCGAGATCGTCGCCGCCATGCCCGCGGCGGCCAGACACGTCGTCGTGACCGGCGGCGAGCCGATGCTGTGGCCGAACCTGCCGCGGCTGACCGCCGCGCTCCGCGCCGGCGGTCGCCACCTGACGATCGAGACCGCGGGCGTCGTCTACCAGTCGCTCGAGTGCGATCTGATGTCGATCAGCCCGAAGCTCGGCAATTCCGATCCGGATCCGAAGCACGGCGCGGCGCTGCGCGCCGAGCATCGCGCGCGTCGCATCGACGTCGACGTCCTGACGCGGTTGATGGGCAGCTATACGTTTCAGTTGAAGCTGGTGATCGCGCGTCCCGAGGATCTCGGCGAGGTCGACGAGCTCCTCGAGCGGCTGCCGCCGGTCGCGCCGAGCGCCGTGGTCCTGATGCCGCTCGGTGTCACGTCGGGCGAGCTCGCCGACCGGAGTCGCTGGCTCGCCGAGATCTGCAAGGCGCGCGGCTATCGCTTTACGCCGCGCTTGCACGTAGATCTCTTCGGCAATACCCGCGGCACGTGAGCCGCTCGTCGGCAATGGCCCGCGGAACGCAGCTCTTCCGGTATCCGCGGCACCCGAGCCGCCGCGCGGCGCTGCGTCGCGCTGAGGAGTCGAAATGAAACGCGTCGAGTTCTTCTACGACTACACCAGCACCTACAGCTACCTCGCGCATCGCGAGATCGAGCGCATCGCCGAGGCGACGGGCGCGGAGCTGGTCTTCCGCCCGATGGTGCTCGGGTTCGTCTTCAAGGCGAGCGGCAACAGCATGCCGGCGGCGGTCCCGGCCAAAGGCGCCTACATGATGCGCGACGTGGCGCGCTGGGCGAAGCGCCTCGGGCTGCCGTTCCAGATCCCGTCGGTGTTCCCGGTGAACTCGATCCGGGCGCTGCGGGGCGCGATCGCGGCGCTCGAGGACGCCGTCTTCCCGGCCTACCACCACGCGGTCATGAAGGCGTACTGGGGCGAAGGGAAGGACATCGGCGACCGCGACGTCTTGGTCGCGGTCGCGAACGCCGCGGGCCTCGACGGCGAAGCGCTGCTCGGCCGAACCGAGGATCCGGCGGTGAAAGAGCGGCTCAAGGCCAACACCGACGAGGCGGTGGGCCGCGGCGTCTTCGGCGCCCCGACGTGCTTCGTCGGCGACGAAATGTTCTGGGGCAACGACCGCCTCGATTTCGTCGAGGAAGCGCTTCGCGCCTGACGGCGCGCGCTCGCGGCATGGCGACGCGCCCCCGACGTCGGCCGGTGAGGCGAGGGCGCGGAACCGCGCGCCTCGGCGCCGCGTCGCGATCGCGTTCCGTCGTGGTACCGGCCCGTGCGGTTCTCCTGGCCCCCCGAAACTGCCGGTGATAGGACTTGGCGGGGTCGAGGAGCGGCGGGGGAGGGTAAAGCCCACCATGTCGAAGATCATGTTGATCAACGTCACCCATGCGGAAGAGAGCCGCGTCGGGATCGTTGAGAACGGCCAGCTCGAGTCCTTCGAGATCGAGTCTCTCAGCCGCGAGCATCTGAAGGGCAATATCTACAAGGGTATCGTCCGGCGGATTCATCCGGCGATCGAGGCGGCGTTCGTCGACATCGGTGCCGAACGCGACGCGTTTCTCCCGCTCGACGAGATCTGCTTTCGGAATCTCCCGGCGGGCCGCAACGGCTCGTCCTCGGCCGCGGCCGGCGACAAGGGCCGCCGCCGTATCAAGGAGGTCCTCAAGTCGGGCGACGAGGTGCTGGTTCAGATCGTCAAGGAGCAGTTCACCAACAAGCCACCCACGCTCTCGACGTTCTACTCGCTGCCGGGACGCTACCTCGTCCTGTTGCCGGGATCGGACGACGCGGGGATCTCGCGCAAGATCGAGGGCGAGGAGCGCGCTCGCGTGCGCGAGATGATCGAGCACCTGAATCCGCCGCCCGGCTGCGGGATCATCGTGCGCACCGCCGCCGGCTTCGACGAGCAGAGCGGCGAGCTCGAGCGCGACCTCAACTACCTCCAGCGCCTGTGGGCGAGCATCAAGAAGCACGCCGAGAGCAAGCGCGCGCCGACGCTCGTCTACCGCGAGCACGACCTCGTCCTCCGCACCATCCGCGACTACTTCACCCCCGACATCAACGAGATCTTCATCGACAACGACGAGGTCTACGAGCGCGCCAAGGACTTCCTCCACAACGTGATGCCCGGCAAGGAGCATCTCCTTCAGCTCTACGAGGGCGAGAAGCCGATCTTCTCCCGCTTCGGGCTCGAGGCGCAGATCGAGTCGATCTACAAGCGCCGCGTCCAGCTCCGGTCCGGCGGCTCGATCGTGATCGACGGCACCGAGGCGCTGACGGCGATCGACGTCAACTCCGGCGGCTCGATGCGGGGCGGCAGCCAGGAGGAGACCGCGTACAAGACGAACCTCGAGGCGGCGACCGAGATCGCGCGCCAGCTGCGCCTGCGGGATCTCGGCGGCATCATCGTCATCGACTTCATCGACATGCGGATGGCGAGCCACGTGACCGACGTCGAGCGCACGCTGCGCGACGCCATGCGCGCTGACAAGGCGCGGCACGACATCGGCCGGATCTCGCGCCTCGGTCTCCTCGAGGTCTCGCGGCAGCGGCTCCGTCCCGCGGCGTCGGCGAGCTCGTACACGGCGTGCCCGATGTGCGAAGGGCACGGCGCGGTGCGCACGCCCGAGTCCGCGGCCTTGGTCGCGTTGCGAAAGATCCACCATCGGATCGCCGAAGGCGACATCGCGCAGATGAAGGTCGGGCTGCCGCGCGACGTCGCGATGTATCTGCTCAACCAGAAGCGCGACGATCTCGCCGTCCTCGAGGCGCGCTACGCGGCGCGCATCCAGGTGGTCGTCGACGACAAGCTCATGCCGCACCAGTCGGAGATCGAGACGCGGACGCGCGACGTCAGCGAACGGCCGGTCTCGATCCTGCGGCCCGGCGACGTTCCGACGTCCGCGGTCGCGATGCCTGCGAACGGCGCCGCCCGCCGCATCGACGCGGCCCGGCCGGCGACCGCGCGCGCCGAGAAGCTGCCGGCGGCGCGAAGCGGCCGCGTCGTGAGCGAGGCGGCGGGCGAGGAATCGAAGCAGCGGCGCCGTCGCCGGCGCGGCGGCCGCGACCGCAAGGCGGTGCTCGGCGAGGGCGGCGGCGAGTCCGTCTCGACGGATGCCGCGGAGCGCGTGCGGCACGCGGACCGTCCGCGAGCGGGTGCACGCGAGACGCCGGCGCGCGAGCCGGGCCCCGCCCCCGCCGCGGGCGCGGGATCGTGGCCGAGCGCGCCCGGTAGCGTCCCCGATCGTCCGGACACGGTCGAGGGCGGGGAGCTTCACGAGCTCGCATACGACGGGCACGCCGCCGAGACGGCGGACATGGGCCGGTCCGCTCTCGGCTCGGAGGCCGCCGCCGAGTCGGTCGGCGGCGGCGATGACGTCGCTGCCGTGCCGGCCGGGGAGTCGGCCGCCGGAGGTGACGCGTTCGCGGCGCCGGCGTCCGAGGCGAGCTTCGCCGACCGGTCGTTCGCCGCCCGCGTGGAGCCCGCTCGGGAGGCGCCGCCCGCCGGCGACGCCGGCGACGTCGTCACGCTCGCGGAACGCGGCGACGAGCGAGCCGATCGCGGGGGCGTGGAACGGCCGGTGGGAATGTCGGAAGACGTCGACGACGAGCCCGCGGCGGTCGTGCGCCACGCGCCGGTCGCGTCCGCTTCGCCGACCATCGATACCGGCGCCGATTCCCGCGCCGGCGACCTCGGTGCGGATGCGGAGGAGGCGACCTTCCCGTGGTCGCCGCCGGCGACATCCGAGCCGGCGCGACCGGCAAACGAGGTCACCGAGCCGGCACGGCAGCCGATCGAGCTCCCGTCCCGCAGCGACGACCGGATGCCGCGCAGCGCGCTCGAGGATGAGGCACGCGCAATCGGCGAGACCGGTTCGACGGCAGCCGTCGCCGCTGAAGAAGGCGAAAGTGGTTCGCCGCCGCGCCGTCGCCGGCGTCGTGGCGGCCGTCGCGGCGGGCGCGGGCGGCGGTCGGCCGGGCCTGGAAGTGTCGGGCACGGCGACGCGCCGGGCGCAGAGCAAAGCGCTGATGCGTCGCCGGCCTATGACCCGGACACGGCGGGCGTGCGGAACCGGCGCCGGCGCCGCGGGCCCGCTACCGACGACCAGGCGCCGCACGACGAGCCCGAAGGTCCCGCCGGACCACCCGCCGAATCCTGAGTACGCCCCCAGCCTTGACTACGAGTGAGTTGTCATTCGCGGTGCCCTTCCGCTATGACGGGGAGCGCAGTTTTTTCGGTCACTAGCCTGAGAACGGAAAGGAGTCGTTATTTCCAACAAGATTTTCATCGGGAACTTGAGCTTCGATACTACCCAGCAGGAGCTTTCGAAATTGCTTTCCGACGCCGGCCCCGTCGTGCGCGTTCATATCGGCACGGATCGGGAGACCGGACGCTCGCGAGGATTCGCGTTCGCCGAGTACGCGACGGACGTCGAGGCCGCGGATGCGATTCGGCGGTTCGACGGGTTCGAGTACTCCGGAAGGCGTTTGCGCGTGAACGACGCGGAAGATCGGCCGCCGGCACGTCCGAGCGCCGGACCGCGGCCCACTGCGCCGCCGCAAGCGTTCTCGCCGTCGCGCGACATGTACGCGCCCGCGGACCCGTTCGCCACGGAGCTCGCCGCGGACGGTCGCGGCAGCCGCTCCTTCAAGAACAAGGGGAGCCGGCGCGGGCTGCGCGCGCGCAAGCGTAGTCTCGGCTACTGATCCGTCGCCGCGGAGCGTACGCGCTCGCGTTCCTGCGCTCCGCCCCGGTCTCGATTGCGACCGCGGAGCGGGCTGTCCTATGCTCGTTCGCGATGACGTTCGCCCCGCGGTGTCCGATTTGCCGTCAGCCGATCGCGTGGGAAGGCAACGTCGACCGGCCGTTTTGCTCCGAGCGATGTCGGCTGATCGACCTCGGCGGCTGGGCGTCCGAACGCTATCGCATCGCGGGCGAGCACGCCGATCCGTCTCCGGACGACGACGCCGACGAAAGCGACGAGGAATGATTCACCGGACGGCGATCGTCAGCGCCGACGCGGACGTCGACTCTTCGGCGGTGGTCGGTCCCTATGCGGTCGTCGAAGGCCGGGTGCGTATCGGCGCCGACACCCGGCTGATGGCGCACGTCGTCGTCCACGGACCGACCGAGATCGGCGCGCGCAACACGCTGCACCCCGGCGTCGTCCTCGGCGGCGACCCGCAAGATCTCGGGTATCGCGCCGCCGAGACGTTTCTTCGAATCGGCGACGACAACGTCTTCCGCGAGCACGCGCAAGCGCATCGCGGCACCGCGCCGGGCAGCGCGACCGTCATCGGCGACGGCAACTATTTCATGCAGAACGCTCACGTCGCCCACAATTGTCGGATCGGCGACCACACGATCGTCGCCGGCGGCGCGCTGCTCGCGGGTCACGTCGTCCTCGAGGACCGCGCTTTCGTCTCCGGCAATTGCGTCGTGCACCAGCACGTCCGTATCGGCACGCTGGCGCTGCTGCGCGGCCTCTCGCGCACCAGCCGCGACGTGCCGCCCTTCTGCGTGATGGACGGGACGCACACGATCCGCGGCGTCAACGTCGTCGGCCTGCGGCGCGCCGGGTTCGACGCCGAGCGGATCGGCGCCATCCGCCGCGCGGTCGCGACGCTGTTCGGCCGTCCCGTCCATCTCGGTCGTGCGATCGCGCAGCTCGCGCAGGGGGAGCCCGGTGCGGACGTCGAGCGGCTCTTGGCGTTCATCCGTGCATCGGAGCGCGGCGTGTGCGTCGCGCCACGGCGCCGCCGCCCCAACGACGCCGAGCGAGCTTGACGTGTGTTGCAAAGGCGTCGAGAAGGCGGATAGATTTCGTCAGGTCCCTCCTCGATGACGAGAAATCGACGCTTCATCATCGGCGCGTGCATCATCACCGCCGCCGTGACGTATCTGGTCTACACCGGGATTCGGCAGACGTCGGTCTACTACCTGACGATCGACGAGTTCCTGGCGCGCCGCGAGGCCATCGCCGACGAGGGCATCCGCGTCGCCGGCCGGGTCGGTGCGCAGAGCGTGCAGTGGAACCCGAGCACGCTCGACCTGCGCTTCCGTCTCGCGAGCTTCGACAAGCCGGGCGAGGGCGTGGAGGTGACGTACAACGGCGTCCTTCCCGACATGTTCGCGGAGGGCCGCGACGTCATCGTCGAGGGCACCTACGCGTCGGCCGGGATGTTCCACGCCCACACGCTGCTCACGAGCTGTCCGTCGAAGTACGAGGCGGAAGTCCCGAGCGGCTGACGGTGCGTTCCTTCGGAGCTCCGTCGTGATCGAGCTCGGCACCCTCGCCGTCCGCTTCGCGCTCGTGGTCGCGCTCTACGCGGTCGCGACCGCGCTCGCCGGCGTCGTGGATGCGCCGGACGGACTCTGGTGCGCTCGAGTCGGCACGCGGCGTACGTCGTCCACGGTCTCGTCGCGATCGCGGCGGCCGTGCTCTGGCGGGCGCTGCTCACGGAGGACTTCTCTCTCGAGTACGTCGCCTCGTACTCGTCGACGACGCTGCCGCTGCCGTACACGATCGCGGCGCTCTGGGGCGGGCAGCAGGGCTCGCTGCTGTTCTGGGTGCTGATCCTCACCACCATGAGCACGCTCGTGCATCTGCAGAATCGCGAGCGCAACCAGGCGCTGATGCCGTACGTGACGGCGACCCTGATGACGATCGCGGTCTTCTTCCTCGGCGCTCCTCGTCTTCATCACCGATCCTTTCGAGCGCTTGCCGATCGCGGCGCGCGAGGGCGCCGAGTTGAACCCGCTGCTCCAGAACTATTGGATGATGATCCACCCGCCCTCGCTCTATCTCGGCTACGTCGGCTGCTCGGTGCCGTTCGCCTTCGCGATCGCCGCGCTCGCGACGCGGCCGCCTCGGCGACGTGTGGATCCGCACCACGCGGCGCTGGACGCTCTTCGCGTGGTTCTTCCTCACGGTCGGCAACATGCTCGGCGCCCGCTGGGCCTACGAGGAGCTCGGCTGGGGCGGCTACTGGGCGTGGGACCCGGTCGAGAACGCCGCGTTCATGCCGTGGCTCGCGTGCACCGCGTTCCTGCACTCGGTGATGATCCAAGAGAAGAAGAACATGCTGAAGATGTGGAACATGGTGCTGGTGCTCCTCACCTTCTGCCTCACCATCTTCGGCACGTTCCTCACCCGCAGCGGCGTCGTCTCGTCGGTGCACTCGTTCACCCAGTCGGGGCTCGGCCCCTTCTTCGTCGGCTTCCTGGTGCTGGTGATCGCGGTCGTCGCTCGTCCTGGTGTTCGTGCGCCGACCGCTGCTGCGCAGCGAGAACGAGATCGATTCGTTCCTCTCGCGCGAGGCGGCCTTCCTCTTCAACAACCTGCTGTTGGTCGGGATCGCGTTCGCGACCTTCTGGGGCACGGTGTTCCCGGTGATCTCGGAGGCGGTGCGCGGCATCAAGATCACCGTCGGGCCGCCCTTCTTCAACAAGGTGAACGCGCCGCTCGGCCTGGCGCTGCTCTTCATGACCGGCGTCGGGCCGGTGATCGCCTGGCGGCGGGCGAGCGCGCGCAATCTCCGGCGGAGCTTCGCGACGCCGCTCGCGGTCGGGTTCGTGACCGGCGTCGCCGTCTTCGCCGCCGGCTATCACCACTACTACGCGGTGGTCTGCTTCTCGCTCGCCGCGTTCGTGCTGACGACGATCGTCGCCGAGTTCTACCGCGGCACGCGCGCGCGCCAGGCGCTCATGGGCGAGTCGCCGGCGCGCGCGCTCGCGAACCTCGTCGGCAAGAACCGCCGCCGCTACGGCGGCTACGTCATCCACGTCGGCGTGGTGATGGCGTTCGTCGGGATCGCGGCGTCGTCGGCGTTCCGGATCGAGGAGCAGCAGACGGTCCACGCCGGGCGACGCCGTCGAGGTCGGCGGCTTCACGCTCACCTACAAGGGCATCCAGCACCGAGGACGCCGCACGTCGCCTCGATGATCGCCGAGGTCGACGTCGCGCGCGGCGGTCGCGTCGTCGCGACGATGCATCCGGAGAAGCGCCTCTACAAACGCCAGCAGCAGCCGACGACGGAGGTCGCGATCCGGACGCACGCCGCTCGAGGACCTCTACCTCGTCCTCGGCAGCTACGACGACGCGACCGGCCTCGCGACGCTGCAGATCTTCATCAATCCGCTGGTCGTGTGGCTCTGGATCGGCGCGATCGTGATGGCGCTCGGCACCGTGATCGTCATGTCGCCGACGGCCGCCGAGCAGCGCGCGCTCGCCGCCGCGCTCGCGGTCGAGGAGCGCGGCCTCGAGCCCGCGCTGCGATGAACGACGCCACCCAGACCGAGATCGAGGAGGCGCTCACCTGTCAGTGCGGCTGCGGTCTCACGGTCCACGCGTGCAATCACCTGGCACTGCCCGTCCGGCATCCCGCTCAAGCAGGAGATCGCGGCGCAGCTCGGGCAGGGTCTGACGCGCGAGCAGGTGCTCGATCATTTCCGGCTGACGTACGGCGAGAAGATCCTCTCGGCGCCGACGACGACGGGATTCAACATCGTCGCGTGGGTGACGCCGTTCGCGGCGATCTTCGTCGCCGCCGCGATGGTCGTCATCGTCGGCCGGCGCTGGCGAAAGCCGCACGACGCGCCGACGGCCCGCGACGCCGACGCCCGGCGTCGACGAGCGCGAGGCGGCGCGCCGTGCCGTGCTCGAGGACGAGCTCCGGCGCTTCGACGCGTGAGCGCTCTGCTCTACACCGCCGGTCTCGCCCTGATCGGCGTGATCGCGACCTTCGTCGCGGCGCCGCTCCTCCGCGGCGTGGCGGCGTCGAACGGCGGTCCGCCCGCCGATCCCGAGCGTTACCGGCTCGAGAAGGAGAAGGACCTCGCCTACTCCGCCATCAAGGAGGCGGAGTTCGACTTCCAGATGGGCAAGCTCTCCGCCGACGACTACGCGGCGCTGCGGGCGAAGTACGAGGCCCGCGCGCTGCGCGCGCTCGCCGCGCTCGACCAGCTGCGCTGATTCGCGTATGGCGGGGCGGTGCCTGCACCCGAGCCGGTGATCGAGGCCGAGGCGCTCGGGAAAGCGTTCGGGCGGACGCTCGTGCTGCGCGACGTCTCGCTCTCCGTCGGTCGCCGGCGAGACCGTCGCGCTCTTCGGACCGAACGGCGCCGGCAAGAGCACGTTGCTGCGCGTCTGTGCGACGCTCTACCAGCCGTCGCACGGCCGGCTGCGTCTCTTCGGAAGCGACGCCGCGGCGACCGCGGTCCGGCGTCGGCTCGGCCTCGTCGGCCATCAGAGCTTCGCTCTATCCCGACCTGAGCGCGCGGGAGAACCTCACGTTCTACGCCCGTCTCTACGGACTGACGCGCCCGGAGGCGCACGCGGCCGCGTGGCTCGGAGCGCGTCGACCTCGCGGGCACGGGCACGCGTCCGGTGCGCGCGTTCTCGCGCGGCATGGAGCAGCGGGTCGCGCTCGCGCGCGCCCTCATCCACGATCCCGACCTGCTCCTCCTCGACGAGCCGTGGACCGGGCTCGATCCCGCCGCCGCCGACCTCCTCACGCAGGTGCTCGCGGATCTCCGGCAAAGCGGCAAGACCGTGCTGGTCGCCACCCACGACTTCGAGCGCGGTCTCGCGCTCGCCGATCGCGCCGCTGATCCTCCATCGCGGCCGCATCGTGTGGGACGCGGCCGCGGACGCGGCGGCACGGGCGACGGTCGCCGCGGTCTACCAGCGGGTCACGGGGGCCGTCGCCGCCTGAGCGATGTGGTCGATCCTGCACAAGGACTTGCAGCTCGAGCTGCGGACGCGTGAGGCGCTGTCGGCGCTCTTCGTGCTGGTTCTCCTGATCGTCCTGGTCTTCGCGTTCGCGCTCGAGCCCGCCGGCGCGGCGACCGCGGCGCCGGCGGTCCTGTGGGTGACGTTCATCTTCGCGGGGCTGCTGTCGGTGCAGCGCGCGTTTCTCATCGAGCGCGAGAGCGGCGGCTGGTACGGTCTCTTGTTGAGCCCGATCGATCGCGGCGCGATCTTCCTCGCGAAGATGACCGCGAACCTGATCGTGCTCGCGCTGGCGCAGATCGTGCTCGTCCTCTTGCTCGGCCTTCTGCTCGGCGTCGCGCCGCCGAGCGCCCCGGTTGCCTTCGTGACGGTGAACGTGCTCGGGCTGCTCGGTTTCTCGGCGCTGGCGACGCTGTTCGCGGCGATCTCCGTCCGCATGCGCGCGCGCGAGCTGCTGCTGCCGCTGCTGGTGCTGCCGTTGCTCGTTCCGCTGGTGATCTGCGCGGTCGAGGCGAGCCGGATCGTGCTCGCGGGCGGCACCGTCGCGAGCGCCGGCGTGTGGCTGCGCGTCCTCGCGACGTTCGACGTGATCTTCACCGTGAGCGGCTGGATGCTCTTCGAGCAGCTGGTGCAAGAGTGACCGACGCCGCCCCGAGGGTCGCCGTGCGCTCACGGGTCGCGTGGGCGGCCGATCACGTCTTGCCCGCCGCCGCCACGGCCGGGATGCTCGGCGGCGCTGGGCTGCGTGTTCCTCTACGTGCCGAACGAGCGCATGCAGGGGGCGGTGCAGCGCATCTTCTACTTCCACGTCAACTGCGCCTGGGCGGCATTCCTCGGCTTCTTCGTCGCCGCCGGAGCGAGCGCGCTGTTTCTCTGGCGCGGCCGGAGCGATCACGACCGCCTCGCGCACGCCGCGGTCGAGGTCGGGATGCTCTTCTGCACGATGGTCCTCGTCACCGGGCCGATCTGGGCGCGGCCGATCTGGGGCACGTGGTGGACGTGGGACCCGCGCCTCACGATGACGGTGATCCTGTGGACGATCTTCGCCGTGTACCTGGTGCTGCGTGCGACCGGTCGTGAGGATCCACAGATCGCGCGCTACGCCGCGGTCCTCGCGGTCGTGGGCGTGCTCGACATCCCTCTCATCATGATCTCGGTGCGGCTCTGGCGCGGGATGCATCCTTCGGTGATCACGGCGCCGAAAGGCCAGGGAGGATTGCAGGATTCCCGCATGGTGGTCGCGCTCCTCGTCACCCTGTTCGCCTTCGTCGCGTTGTTCCTGTGGCTGCTGTGGCGGCGGTACGAGGAGCTGCGGGTTCAGGACGAGCTGCGCGCGATCGAGGCGCGCCTGAGCGAAGCGGAGGCGGGGTGATGCCGGATCGATTCTGGTTTCTGTTCAGCGCGTACGGCGCGTTCTGGCTGCTGCTGGCGCTGTTTCTCGTCCGTCTCGGACGGCGCCACCGTGCCCTCGAGCGCGAGCTCGACGACCTGCGGTCGCGCGTCGAGACGCATCGCGCGGGCTGAGCCGCGCCGGCGGGAGCCGCCGGCGGGAGCCGTTTGCCGCGGGCGTCGGTGGTGAGCATCGGTGCCGCGGGCGGCGCGGCCGTCCGCGATGCTGCGACGACCGACATGGCACAGGCGAGGCTCGCGTTCGTCCCGAGGCGTCGTCGACGGGTGCCGGCGGACGACGCCCGTCATGGGGGTGACGGCCGGCGACGAACCGTCGCCGGCGCGACCGTCGACGGTGCGTCACGGTGTTTTCCGTAGCGTTTTCGTCCCTCGCACGCGCCGCGCGCGGTACGACAAAACGGACTCCGTGGCATAGGCCTTGCTCCGCCGCTCTCGGTGCTGAAGAAGCTGCGATCGCTGCGATACGCCGAGCTTGGTGCCGGGCTCGCGGACACTCCCGCGGTCGCGGAGCTCGAGCGCTCGGACCTCGCCGCGATCAACCACTGGCTCTCGGTGACGCGGCTCCGCACCGCGACCGCGGTCGCGATCGCGGTGCCGTTGATGCGCCTGGTCGGCGCCCTCGCGCTGCCGTGGTTCACGGTCGGCCTGATCGCCCTGTCGGTCGCCGTGATGAGCCTCATGTACGAGCGGCAGCTCAAGCGGGGATGCGATCTCCGCTGGCTGGTCTACGTCCAGCTCGCGATCGACGGGCTCGCGATCACCGCGGGCCTGCTCGCGGCCGGCCCGAGCCGGCTGCTCTTCGGCTGCTTCTACCTGATGATCATCGTGCCGGCGACGATGGTGTCCGGCACCTGCGCGATCACGATGACGATCCTGAGCACGCTCTGCTACGGCGCGCTGCTCTCGATCACCTCCCCGGACGCCGTGATGCAGGCGGGCCTGTGGGCGTACTTCGTCGCGCCGGTCTTCGTCTTCTGCCTGGTCGCGAACCAGAGCTTCTTCTACAAGCGCAACCTGCGCGCCAAGAACCGCCACCTCGCCGCAACCGGTGAGCGGTTGGCGGAAGCCAACGCCGAGCTCACCACCACCGCGGAGACGGCGCTCGGGCTGCTCGAGGTCAGCCGCGCCCTTGCGACGTCGCTCGACCTCGGCGTCGTCATCGATCGCCTCCACACCGTCGCGATCGAGCGTCTGAAGACCGAGTGGTGCGCGACGATTCTCGTCGACCCGCGGAGTCCGGCCGGCTACCGGCTGCTCGCGAGCCATGGTCTTGGCGCTGCCGCCGAGACCGCGGTGAGCAGCGGATTCTGGGATTTCGGCGCGTTGATCGCCGCCGAGGGCGTGCTCGAGATCGTCGACGCCGGCACCGGGCCGGGCGCGCGCGCGCTGCGCGGCTGGAAGATCGCGTCCGGCCTCTTCACCTCGATGCGGTGCGGAAACCGCACCGTCGGCATCTTCGCGACCGGCTACCGTGCCGGCACCGGGCCGCTCGCGCACTTCCAGCGCGAGCTCGCGGTCGGCATCGCGACCCAGGCGGCGGTCGCGATCGAGAACGCCACCCTGCATACCCGGCAACGCGAGGAGGGCGAGATCTCGTCGGCGCTGCTCCAGATCGCCGAGTTCCTCGACGCCAACCTCGACGCCGAGGATCGCCTCGAGCGCTTGAGCGCGCTCGCATGCCGCCTGCTCGGATGCGATTTCGTGAACGTGCTGCTCTACGACGACGCGGACACCTTCCGCGTCGCCGCCGGCACCGACCTCGTCCATCCGCAGTACCTGGAGGAGGCGCGGCAGCTCGAGCTCCACGTCCGCGACTTTCCGATCCTCGCCGAGATGATGCGCCGCGGGTACGCGGAGACGCACGACGGACACGCCGGCGAGCTGATCGCGCCGGCGTGGGCCGAGCGCTGGACCTTGCGCTCGGTTCTGATGGTGCCGCTCACGCTCCGCAACGTGACCATCGGCGCGCTGCTGATCGGCTCGCACCAGCATCGTCACCCGTTCACCGCGAAGACGCGCCGCTTGCTCGCCGGCATCGCGTACCAGACCGCCGCGGCGCTCGAGAACGGCCGTCTGGTTCACAACCTGCGGGCGGCGAACAACCTCAAGTCGGAGTTCATCAGCACGATGTCGCACGAGCTGCGGACGCCGCTCAACGCGATCATCGGCTACAACGAGCTGCTGCGCGAAGGCGAGTTCGGCGAGGTCACGGCCCTTCAGGGGCAGATCTGCGGCAAGGTGCTGGACTCCTCACGGCAGCTGCTCGAGCTGATCCAGGCGACGCTCGACGTCAGCCGCCTCGAGTCCGGCGCGCTGCCGATCACGCTCGTCGACGTCGACGTCGGCGGGATGCTGGGTGAGCTGGCGGCGCAGGTCCCGGGCTCGTGGGTGAAGCCGGGTGTGCGCCTCGGCTTCGAGTGCGCCGAGGGGCTGCCGGCCCTGCAGAGCGACTACGCGAAGCTGAAGATGGTCGTCCGCAACCTGGTCCACAACGCGCTCAAGTTCACCGACCAGGGCGCGGTCTCCGTCCACGCGCGGGTCGCCGACGGCGGCGCCACGCTCGCGATCTCGGTGACGGACACCGGCATCGGCATCAGCACCGAGAGCCAGGCGATCATCTTCGACATGTTCCGGCAGGTCGACGGCAGCGACCGGCGCCTGCACGACGGCGTCGGGCTCGGCCTCTACATCGTGCGGCGGCTCACCATGCTCCTCGGCGGATGCGTCGCGCTCGAGAGCCGCCTCGGCGAAGGCTCGTGCTTCACGCTGGCGTTTCCGCTGCACGCCGGGTCGTGCCGGCAGCCGCCGGCGCCCGGGCGTCGGGACGCGCCGGTGCACGCGCTCTCCGCCTGATCGCCGCCGCTCACGGCTGAGCGGCCGGCTTGCGATCGGCCTCCTGATCGGCGTCCGCGCCGCGGCCGACGCGGCGATCCGGCGACGCCGTCGTCGCGTCGCGGCCGTCGGCCGACCTGCACGCTCCGCGCGCGCTCCGCCGCGCCCGTCGATATTCGAAGTGCAGCAGTTGCCTATACCGGGGAACGTGGGGTAGAGCGCTCTCGGTGCGGGTCGGCGATTCCCCGCGCGCACTTACGAGACACAGAACGGGGTCCACACCAGATCGACGCACACGCGGCACGTGCGGGAGGAGAGACCATGCTGATGTTTCGCGGATGGCGGACGCTCGCGGCGCTCGCCGGTGTCGTCGTACTCGTCACCAGCGGCACCGCGCTCGCAACCCAGAAGTTCGGTCCCTTCGAGCTCTCCGGCAATCTTCAGTCGCAGGAGATCGTCCGCCACCCGGATCCGGCGAAGTACCAATTCATCCAGCAGCGCAACACGGCGCGTATCCGCGTCGACTGGGAGTGGATCCGGCGCAACGGCAAGCTCCTCGACCGCTACGACTTGTCCGACTGGATCGACAGCTCGCACCTCTTCCTGCTCTGGCGCGGCGTCTACGACAGCGTCTACGACACCCAGCCCGGCATTCGGCTGCACCACGAGTTCACCGGCGAGAGGATCGACAAGCGCTTCGACGACCTCGACGACTTCTCGAAAGGCGCGCGTGACGCGCTCAAGTTCGAGAACGTGCTGCGCGAGGCGTACGTCGACATCAAGTTCAAGGGGAACTTCAGTCTCCGCGCCGGACGCCAGCAGATCATCTGGGGCGAGTCCGACGGATTCCGCCTGCTCGACCGCGCCAACAGCCTCGACCTGTCGTGGCACTTCCAGCAGGAGCTGCCGCCGCCCGCGTTCGGGTTCGACGATCTCCGTATTCCGTTCTGGATGATCAAGGGCCTCTACGACGCCGGCAGCATCGGGTCGTGGAGCAACGTCTTCGCCGAGGCGTACTGGAACCCCGGCGATTGGTACCCGAACAAGTTCACCTTCCTGCCGGCGCCGTGGGGCGTCGAGATCGGCCATCCGATCTACAACCCGCGCAGCGGCGCGTTCCGCGTCTTCCGCTCGCAGCGCATGCTGCACAGCACGTTCGGCCGGCAGGGCAACTACAGCCGCAACCCGTGGGAGAACAGCCAGTTCGGCATCCGCTTCAACGGCGTGACCGGTCCCGAGACGCCGATCCTGCCGGCCGGCCTGCAGCTGCAGATCGGCTATCTCTACCAGCGGCTCACCGCGAGCGGCGGCGCGAGCGCCGAGGCGTCGCCCGTCCGCGGCATCAAGCCGACCAGGGAAGGCAACATCCTGACGCAGGACTTGATCGCCAAGGGCACGCTGCCCGTCGAGTACTACCTGCCGTACATCCACACGATCGGTCTCGCCGCGAACTACGCGGAAGAGAGGTCCGGCGCCGTCTTCCGCATGGAGCAAGCGTACGACTTCGGTCTCCCGTTCCTCTCCTGCGGCCACAATCCGAACGCGATCGCGCGGCAGGGGAAGCCGGTCGACCAGGGTGGGATCGGCCGTGGCTGCGTACGCGAAACCACCTTCGCGCCGTTCCTCGCCGGGACCCGGAAACAGGACGTCTGGTCCGGTCTCTTCGCGTTCGATCGCCCGACGTGGATCCGGCCGCTCAACAAGAAGACGACGTTCTTCATCACCGGGCAGTTCTTCTGGACCTACATGGTCCAGAAGGCGAAGAGCACGATCGGCGTCCTCGACAATCCGACGCTTACGCGGCCGGTGAACCAGGACCCGCCGGTGGCGTACCGCGACGACATCCATCGCTGGGAGGCGCTCGCGACCTTCGCGATCCTCGGCTTCTATCGCGGCGGCAGCGTCGCGCCGGCGTTCGTGTACCTGCTCGACCCGGTCAACGACTACAGCCAGGAGGCGGTCTGGGGCGTCGACTACTTCGTGACGCCGAACTTCGCCGTCAATCTCTCGCAGCGCTACATCATCAATCCGCGCCGGCGGGTGAACTTCGAGCCCTGGGGTCTCGGCGGCTTGAACCGCGGCCGCTCCGAGACCGGCCTGCGGCTGACGTATCAATTCTGATTCCCGTGTCCGCGAGCGGGCGCCGTGCCGTGCGCGCGGCGCCTGCGGCGCGTCGGTCCGACGGTCGGCGTGCGGCGTCCGCCAGCCGTCGGGCCGCGGTGCCGCGGCCCGACCTCGTTACTGCATGAGTCGGCCATGACGTCGGCGGTGCCACTGCGCGTGCGCTTGCAGGAGCGCCGTCCGCTCGTCGTTCCCGGGGTGTTCGATGCGCTGTCCGCCAAGCTCGCGGCGCACGCCGGATTCGAGGCGGTGTTCGTCTCGGGATTCGCCGTCAGCGCGACGCACCTCGGCGAGCCCGACTTCGGGCTTCTGACCCGGACCGAGATCGTCGCGGCGGCGCGCCGCGTCCGGCGCGCGGCGGCGTGCGCCGTGATCGTCGACGCCGACACCGGGTACGGCGGGGTGGTGAACGTGACGCGCACCGTCGACGACCTGCTCGACGCCGGCGCGGCCGGCATCTTCCTCGAGGATCAAGCGTGGCCGAAACGCTGCGGGCACCTGCGCGGCAAGCGCGTGGTCTCGATCGCGGAGCAGGTCGGAAAGATCCGCGCCGCGGTTCGCGCCCGCGGCGATCGCGAGGGCCTGCTCGTCGCACGGACGGACGCGCGTCAGGCGCTCGGCCTGGGCGAGGCGATCGAGCGCGCGCTCGCGTACCGCGACGCCGGCGCCGATGCGCTCTTCGTCGAGGCGCCGGCGTCGGTCGAGGAGCTCGCCGAGATCGGCCGCCGCCTGCCGCCGCCGCTCGTCGCCAACATGGTCGAGGAGGGCGTCACGCCCGAGCTCGGTGCCGACGAGCTCGCCGATCTCGGGTTTCAGCTGATCGTCCACCCGGTGTCGGCGCTGTTCGCGGCGACGCACGCGATCGCGGGCGTGTATCGGCGCTTGCGCGAGGACGGCAGCACCCGCGGCGCGCGCGACCGCATGGTCGGCTTCCCCGAGTTCACCGCGCTCATCGGCGTCGAAGAGAAGTACGCGCTCGAGGACGAGCTCGGCGGCGATTGACGCTGGTCCGACGTCGATGGTCGGCGGCCTCGTCGGGCGCCGCGGCTCGGCGAGCACGCGATCGAGGGATCGCAGGAGGGCCGGTGCGACCGAGGAGCGCGGCGCTCAGGCGCCGAGGCGGAGCTTGTTGCGGGCGCTCTTCCCGACCTTCGTCCGCGGCTGCCGCTTCGCGAGGTGCTCGAGGATCTCCGCGCCGAGACGATACCCGCCGCCCGACGTCTCCGCGAGCGCGAAGCCGATCGCGTACAGCTCCTCCGGGTCGAGCGCGCGCTCGCGCTTGAGACGGGTCGTGACCGGGAAGCTCGGTCCGTCGAGCTCGACGAGGAGCTCGAGCGCCGGATCCGGCCGCCGGAACGGCGCCTCGAGGCCGCGCCGGCGGCTCTTCACCAGCGCCAGCGCGAGCTGGTAGCCGTCCTCGGCCGTTGCCTCCGGCAGCTCGCGCACCAGCTGCCGGACGCGCGCGGCGTCGCGGGCGCGGCCGCTCTTCAAGAGCGCGGCGCCACGTTTGCGGAGCGCATCGGCGAGAAAGGCCGGCGCCGCCGCTCGCAGGAACTGGAGATAGGCACCTTGGATGCGGTCCTCCCGTTCCGTCGCCTCGATCCATCGCCGCCAGATCTGCTCGAGCACCGGCTCGCGCCACGGCAGGCCGTATCCCGCGAGCGTCTCGGCCATCGTGAATGCGGCGCTCGGATCGGTCGCCGCGATGAAGGTCTTCATCAACGCCTGGCGCGCTTCCGGGATCTTGCGCAGCGAGCCGGCGGCGGAGCGGCGGACCGCATCGGTGTCGGCGAAGCTGCTGAGGAGCGCGCGCACCGCGCCCGGCGCCTCGCTCTCGCCGAGCTTCGCGAGGGCGAACGCCCGCACCGGCACGTGCGGGCTCTCGCGCAAGCCGAGCAGGAACGGCTGCGCGTCGGCACCGAAGTGGTGCCCCTCGAGGAGCTCGAGCGCCGGCCGAACGATCCGCGAGAAGTCGCCGTCGGCGAGACGCTTCGAGAGCACCGCGACCTCCTTGGCGAGGAGCTTCTCCCGTCGCAGGCAGGCGCCGAGCGCGTGCAGGGCCTCGCTCTGCAGCTGGCGATCGTCCTCTCGGCCGGCGTTCGCGAGCAGCCACTGCCGGGCGGTCGCCAGCTCGAGCGCGCCGCACGCGCGCGTGAACGTCACCATCGCCGCGGGGTTGGCGGCGACGTCGGGTCGCGCGACGACGGCGAGGATGCGCTTCGACATCGCCGGCCGGGCGTCGTCGGGGAGCGCGCGAATCGTGCGGTGCAGCGTGTCCGACGCCGTCCGGGCGAGCTCGGCGTCGCCGCCGGCGAGGAGGGCCGCGAGCGCGCGCAGCGCGGGCTCGGTCGCGATCGTGCCGAGGATCTCGGCCGCCGCGCCGAGCCAGAGCTTCGAGCGATCCTGCGTACGCGCCGCCGCCGCGATCGCAGCGACGGCGGCGCCGCCGTATTCGAGCACCAGGCGCTTGAGGCGCTCGCGAATCCCGGAGTCGGCCGCGTCGAGCAGCGCCACCAGCGCCGGCAATCCGCCCGGCGGACGGAGCTTCTCGAAGTAGCGGAGCGCGAACTCCTGCAGCACGGTTGGGCTCGCGAGGGCGTCCTCGGCGGCGGCGAGCGCCTTCGGATCGTCGAGGCCGAGCTCCGCCATCAGCAGCATCGCGGCGGCGCGCCGCTCGAGGTTCTCGGGCTTGGCGGCGAATGCGATCAACGCGGAAGCGGTACGATCCATCGCGCGCGGACGCTACCACGCGCGTGCGAAGCGCGGAATCGTCGCGTCCTTCGTCGAGATACGTCGTCGCGGCGGCAGCGGTGAAGGTCGCGCTCGTGACGCCCGCTCACGTGCCGGCGCGAGCCTCGCGAGCGAGCAGGAGCGCCAATCCGGCGAACGGCAGGGCGGTGAGAATCGTCTCGAGAGGAGATCCCTCGGGTCCGACCGTCCGCAGCGTCAGGCGGCCGGCGACGCCCGCGACGATCAGCACCGCGATGCCGATTCCCATGAGCGCGTCGCCGGCGATCAAGCCGGAGGCGAAGAGCGTCGCGCGGTCGCCGAGCGGGAATCGGCGACGCTCCAGCGCCGCGCGCAGGAGACCGCCGAAGATCAGCGGCGCGGTCGTCGTGATCGGCAGGTAGAGGCCGATCGCGAAGGCGAGGCTCACCAGGCCGGCGGCCTCGGCGGCGAGCGCGAGCGCCGCGCCGAGCAGCATCAACGCCCACGGGAGGTCGCCGTGCATCACGCCGGTTACCAGGGTCGCCATCAGACGCGCCTGCGGCGCCGGCAACGCCGGCGAGCCGAGCGTGTACGCGGCGTCGAGCAGGAACAGAATCGAGCCCGCGCGGAGCGCGGCCGCGGTCGCGCCGACGATCTCGCCGATCTGCAAGCTCCGCGGCGTCGCGCCGAGGAGCGCGCCGGTCTTCAGGTCCTGCGCCATGTCGCCGGCGAGGGAGATCGCGATCGCGACGATCGCGCCCGCGGTGATGCTCGCTGCCATGCCCGCCGGCCCGCGCTCGCCGAGCGCCACCAAGGAGAAGCTCGTGACCAGGAGCGCGGTGATCGTCATGCCGGAGACCGGCTGCGACGTCGTGCCGACGAGGCCGACGATGCGCCCGGAGACGACGACGAAGAAGAAGGCGAGGACGACCGCCAGGACCGCGGCGGTGATCGAGAGGCGGAAGACCGGCAGCGCCGCGAACACCGTCGCGAGCGCGACCACGCCACCGAAGACGACCTGCGGCGGCAGGTCGCGCTCGGTGCGCGGGACGTCGAGGTCCGCGGCCGCCGCGCGCGGGCGCATGCGCGCCAAGGCCGTCGCCATGACCGGCACGGCGCGGACGATCGCGGAAAGCCCCCCCGCGGTCACCGCGCCGGCGCCGACGTAGCGGACGTACCGGCTCCAGATCTCGGCCGCGGAGAGATCCGTGACGGTCGGCGGGATGCCGAGCAGGGCGCCGATCGCCGAGCCGCCGCTCGCGTCGAAGAGCGGGATCAGGATCGACCACGCGAGGACGCCGCCGGCGAGCATCGTCCCCGCGATCCGTGCGCCGACCAGGAAGCCCACGCCCAAGAAGATCGGCGACAGCTCGGCGCCGATCGTCGCCTTGTGGAGGCGCGCGATCGTCAAGGTCACCGACTCGCGCCAGAGGCCGAGGCCGCGCATCGCGAACTGGTACGCCCCGCCGAGCGCGATCCCCGCCAGCACCGGCCGCGCGGTGCTGCCGCCGCGATCGCCGGCGATCAAGACCTGCGCGCAGGCGGTGCCCTCCGGGAACGGCAGCGCGCCGTGCTCGTCGATCGTCAGCGACCGCCGAAAGGGGATCATCATCAGGATCCCGAGGAGCCCGGCACCGGCGCCGAGCGCGGCGATCTCGAGCCGGGTCGGTGCGAGATCGAGAAAGATCAGCGACGGCACCGTGAAGATGATGCCGGCCGCGAGCGACTCGCCGGTCGAGGCGACGGTGTGCACGATGTTGTTCTCGAGCACCGTGCCGCGCCGGAGCACGCCGCGCAGCACCGTCATCGACAGCACCGCCGATGGAATGGACGCCGAGACGGTGATGCCGATCTTGAGGCCGAGATACGCGTTCACCATGCCGAAGGTGAGCGACAGCAGCACGCCGAGGCCGAGCGCGAGCGGCGTCAGCTCCGGGAGGCTCGTCTCGGGAGGGACGTAGGGGCGAAGCTCGCTCGCCGGCGCTGCGCGGCTCACGTGCTCGGACGGCGTGCAAAGAGCTGCACGACGGGCCGCGCCTCGGCGAGCGACGCGGCGGTGGTCGCGTCGCGGCGCGCCGCCAGCCGCGGCAGCCGCTCGCGCAGCGCACGTTCGAAGCGTGCCCGTGCCGAGAGCACGAGCGGCGAGGTCTCGGCGCGGAGCGGCGTGACGTCGTCGTGCTCGATCGTGGCGAACCCGGCGGCGGCGAGCGCGTCGCAATAGGCGCGCGCCGTCCTGCGGCGCTCGTCCGCTCCGGACGCGCCGGCCGGCGCGACGATCTCCTGGAGGGCGATCGGGCTTCCCGGCCGCAGGACGCGGAAGAGCTCGCGCAGCACCGGAACGGGGTCGTCGCGCTCATGGAGCGCCTCGACCGACCAGATCTGCGTGAACACGCCGTCGCGGACGGGGATCGCGACCACGCTCCCGGCGAGCGCGCGCACCTGCTCGCGAAGCCCGGCGCGACGCGACAAGCGGTCGGTGAGCGCGACCACCGCCGGGCGATCGTCGAGCGCGACCACCCGGCAGCCGTAGCGCGAGGCGAGCCAGCGCGCGCCGCCGCCGAGGCCGGCGCGGACGTCGAGGACGTGGACGTACTTCCGAAAATCGCCGTGCCGCGAGAGCCGCTCGAGCGCGGCGAGGCTCGGTCCGCCGGCCCGATCGACGCCGTACAGCGGATCGTGGCGCGGCACCGGTACCGTCGCCGCCAACGTCTTGACGGTCTCGATGAGGACGGTTTCGACGGCCGCCGACACCTCGCCGCGTCGGTCGATCAGAGAGTCGAGATCGTCGAGCACTCCACCGGGATCGAGCGAGGGACGCATCGAAAGCGCGCGATGCTACGGTGGCGAGCCGGCGAACGCAAAGGCGACGTCACGGCGGCGTCGCGACGCCGCCACCGCCCGACGCACGGCCGGCGGTCACGGCTCGACCGCCCGCCGCCGGCGCGATCCCGTCGCAGCTCCGCCGGCCTCGCGCGCGCATCGAGATGCGGGCTAGGCAGCAATCGGATGCCGCCGCTATGCTCGTCGCGTGATGATCCTCCGACGTCTCACCGCCGCCGACGGCGGGTTCCGGCCCGCCCCCGAGCGTCCGTTGCCCGAAGCGGTGCGCCGCTTGCGTGCGGCGTTTCCGGAGCTCTGGGAGCGATACGAGCGCCTGGTGGCGATGCGGGACGATGCTGGCATCGCGAGTCGCCGCGCTCGCGCACCCCGCTCGATGTGATGCGCGAGGGCGGCGGCGATCGTGGGCGCGCGACCGCGCTGCTGATCGACGCCCTCGAGCGCCAGCGCGAAGGCGCGCTCGACGACGCCATCGAGCTCTACCGGCGCTCGATCGACGCCTATCCGACCGCCGAGGGCCACACCTATCTCGGGTGGGCGCTCGCGCAGCGCGGCGGCCTCGACGAGGCGATTCGACACTGCGAGATCGCGATCCGTCTCGACCCGGAGTTCGGCAACCCGTACAACGACATCGGGGTCTACCTCATGCGCAAGGGCGAGCCCGATCGTGCCATCCCGTGGCTCGAGCGCGCGAAAGCCGCCCTGCGCTACGAGCCCCGGCAGTTCCCCTGCCTCAACCTCGGCCAGATCTACGCTGCCAAGGGGATGCTGGTGCGAGCGCTCGCCGAGTTCGAGCGCGCCGCCGCGCTGGCACCCGACGACGCGCTCGCCCGCCACGCCGTCGACGTCGTGAGCCGCCGCTTGCAGTGAGCGCGGAGCGCCGCGCGTCGGCCGTTGACGGCGGCGCGGCGCGAACGATCAGCTCCGGTCGTCGCGCTGTTGCGCGAGCTCGACGTGCTTCTCGAGGATCGTCATCGGGCCGCGATGCGAGAACAGGACGACGTCCTCGGGCGCATCGGTCCCTTGCAGCTTGAGGATGATCCGCATGCGCTCCTCGGCCTCGCGGGTGAGCACGTCGCTCTTCCGCACGCCGCGCCGCTCGGTGTCCTGACGAACGGTGTACTCGCGGGTCTCCTTCTGGAACTCCGCGTCGGAGAGACGATAGGTGCCGTTGCTGGTGCGAATCGCGACCCGGTTCTCGAGCAGCGCCCGCTTGCGCGGGTCGAGCTCGCTCACCACCAGCGACCCCGGCTCGCTGCGGATCTTTTGCGCCACCTCTTGCAGAAGGTCCTCGTCCTCGCTGCGCGCGCGCTGGTGCGCCTGGGCGAGCATCAACGCCATCAGCGGCACCACCAGGGTGGTGAAGCTCACGACCGTGCTGAGACCGAGGCCGCGGTTCACGTGCATGTGACGGCCGACGTCGGAGAGTACGAGATCCAGGCCGATCGGCAGCGCGATCGCCACCACCGCGACCGCGAGCACCATCGTCCCGTCGATGCCTCCCCGCAGTTGGTCCGAGAGCACGATGAAGATCGACACCAGGAGCGCGGCGTAGAGCGCGAGCACGCGACGCTTCGACGACTCGTCGTAGACCAGCAGCAGCGCGATCGGTGCGCCGACGAGCGCGACGATGCTGCCGAGATCCCCCTCGCGGTAGATGACGCCGCCGGCGAGGGCGAGGCAAACCGCGGTCGCCGTGCCGAAGGCCAGTCCTGCCGCGAGATTGCCGATCCGAGTGGCTTGCATCGTGCGGACCTCCGAGATTGCGAGGAATTATACGGTCGCCGGAACGGCGCCACAACGCCTTTCACGCGTCGGCGGCGATGCGGAGGTCGGCGGCACTGCATTCGTCGCGACGCGGGATCCACAGGGTGAAGCGGCTGCCTCTGCCGGGCGTCGAAACCACGTCGATCCGGCCGCCGAAGCACTCGCTCATGATGTCGCGCGAGATCGGCAGGCCGAGACCGGTCCCCTTTCCGGCGGGCTTGGTCGTGAAGAGCTCCTCGAAGACGCGGTCGAGGTGCTCGGGCTCGATGCCCGAGCCGTCGTCCTCGACGCCGATCTCGAGGTGCTTGGTGGCGCGCGTCACCGCGACCCGGATGGTGCCGGCGTCGGTCCCTTTGCCCTCGTAGGCGTCGATCGCGTTGGTGAGGAGGTTCGTCAGGACCTGACCCAGGCGACCGGGGTCGCCGTAGAGCATGACGCCGGGCGGGCAATCGATGGTCACCGAGCACGCCGAGAGCCGCAGCCGATGCGCCAGCAGCAGCCGGGTGTCTTCGATCAGCTGCGCGACGTCGAACGACCGCTCTTGACCGCTCTCGGCGCCGCGCGTGTGCGCCTTGATGCTGCGGATGTACCCGGCCGCCTTGCTCGTCCACTTGAAGACGTTGCCGACGAGCTCCTCGAGCTCGGTCGCGATCTCGCGGTGATCCTGCTCGTCGACGCTCGCGTCGCCGATCGAGCTGCGGTACTCGCCGACGAGCTCCCCCATGATCTTCAGCGAGTTCAGCGACGCGCCGAGGGGCGTGTTGACCTCGTGGGCGATGCCCGCCGTGAGCCGCCCGAGCGCCGCCATCTTCTCGGCGCGAAGCAGGTTCTCCTGACTGCGTTGCACGTCGTCGTAGGCGCGCTCGAGGTCGCTGAGCGAGCGGGCGAGCTCGGCGTTGCTGTGCGCCAGCTCGCCGGTGCGCTGCGCGACCTTGTGCTCGAGGCTGGCGTTCAGCTCCTCGATCTTGCGATAGGACTGCGCGTTCACGATCGCGACCGCGACTTGGTTCGCGAACGTGCTGAGGAAGTCGAGGTCGTCGAGCGTGAAGATCGTTTGCGACTTCTTCTCGCCGAGCGCGATGACGCCGACGAGCTCGCCGCGGACCGCGAGCGCGAGCACGAGCTGCGCGTGCAGCCGCTCGAGCATCTCGCGGCACGCGCGATCGCTGGGCCGCTCGACCGGGCCCTCCGTGAAATCGTAGACGGTCACTGCCCGCTTGCCGCGCCGCAAGCGCTCGATCAACGGGTGATCCGCCGGGATCGCCTCCGGCGCGTGGTGGCCGCCCTGGAAGAGCACCATCTCGAAGCCGCCGCGCTCGTGCAGCAGCCACAGCGACGACTCGTCGATCAACAGGGCGCAGGCGATCGTCTCGACCGCGAGCGCGCACAGATCGTCGAGGTTGAGCGTCGACACCAGCGCGCCGCTGGCACGTTCGAGCGTCTTTTGCGCGTTGTAGCCGACACGGTAGTAGAGCCGGTCGACGACGTGCTGAACGCGGTCGCGCATCGGGTTGAACAGCGAGACCATCAGGACGCTGAACACCAGCGGCACCAGCGCCGAGTAGGCGACCCCCGAGGTCTGCAGGACGAAGCCGAACCCGAAGACGACCGCGCCGTAGATCGCGACCACCGTGCCGGTGAGCAGCAGGTAGCTGATACCGCGTCGCAACATCGCGTCGATCTCGAAGAGGTCGAGCTTGACGACGGCGTAGGCGAGGCTCAGCGGAAAGAGCGGCGCGGTGAACGCCGCGAGGTTGATGGCGCGATCGCCGCCCGAGAGCGCCGACATCGTCAAGAGCCAGGCGGGAATCGCGAAGCCGGCGACCGCGCCGAGCAGGACCATGCCGATGCGGCGCCGCACCAGCAGCGACGGGCTCGTGACGTAGGCTTGGATGAACGACGCGATCAGCACGACGCCGCCGAGGCCGGCGACGGCCATGCAGAGGTTGTGGACCTCCGAGTAGATCGCCGGGTCGTAGAGGTACAGCTGGTAGAACGCGACCAAGACGGCGTCCAGCAAGTAGACGACGGCGAGCACGCCCCGACGGAACCGGCCGAGGCGGACGACCGGAAAGACGAGCGTCAGATGCAGCAACACCGCCGGGAAGAGCGCCTCGGTCGTGACGTGGACGCGGAAGAGCTGCCCCGGACCGTAGAGGTCCATCGCGGTGAGACAGAACGCGCCGAGGTCGAGGGCGAGGACGACCGTGCCGATCGTCGTCGGCGACCGTGGGCCGAGCAGCCAGACCGCGATGCCGACCGCGGTGAAGATCAGGCAGTTCAGCAGGTACGCGCCGAACACCGAGAGGTAGTCGCTCAACGCGAACGGCATCGACGCGATCATCCAGTCGTCGAGGTCGTCGGTGTCGCGGAAGACGTAGCGGAAGACGGTGCCCGGCGGCTTCGCGCGGACGGCGGCGTACGCGTCCCCTGCGCTCGCGACCTCGCGGCCGTCGAGAATCACGAGTTGATGCTGGTAGATCGACTCGCGGTGCTGCTTGCCGGCGACGATGCCGGTCCAGTGCGCCAGGCCGATCGACGGCACGACGCGATTGTTCATCAAGAAGAAGCCCGGGAACGCCCGTCCGACCCAGCCCAGGCTGTTGATGAACACGACGATCGTCGCCGCGAGCGCCGCCGCGACGTAGAGCGCGACCGCGGCACGGCGCAGGTCGGGGCGGCGTGTCTGCACGCCGCTCATCCGCCGCGCCGGCGACGAAGCGCGGGTGCGATCAGCAGCGCGCCGAGGGCGACGCACGCGAGGGCGAAGACCTCTCCGTGACGGGTGTAGAACGTCAGCTCGTCGCGCGGCTCGATCTCGCCGACGGTGACGCCGCGACGGTTCTCGCCGAGCAGCGCGAACTGCCGCCCGAGCGGGTCGATGAACCCGGAGATCCCCGAGGACGACGCGCGCGCGACGAACCGCCGGCTCTCGACCGCGCGGAAGACCGCGATCGAGAGATGCTGGGCGCTGGCGCCGAGTCCGGCACGGTCGAGCCATCCGTCGTTGGAGACGTTGATCAGGATCTCGGCGCCCGCCCGCACCAGGTCACGCGTCAGCTCGGGGAACGTCACCTCGTAGCAGATCAACAGGCCGAGACGTCCGATGGCGGTGGAGAAGACGGTGCTGCGGGTGCCGGCGCTGAACTGGCGGTCGGCTTCACCGGCGAACGCCTGCGCGATCGCCGGCGGCTTGTACTCGGCGAACGGCACGAGACGGATCTTCTCGTAGGCGGCGAGCGCGCCGTCCGGCGCGAGGTGGTACGCCGCGTTGAAGTAGCGGTCGCCGTCCGCGTCGCCGGCGAGACGGGGCGCCCCGAAGACCAGCCCCGCGGTGGTGTCGTGCGCCAGCGCCGCCAGCGCCGGCATCAGCATCGTGTCCCGTTCCGGATAGAGCGTGACGGCGTACTCCGGCCAGACGACCAGATCGGGACGGCTTCTCGCGATCGCGCCGCGGGTGAGCGTCGCGTACGCGAGCAGGTTCCGCTCCGCGTTGGCGCGTCGCCATTCCCACACGGTCGGCAGGTTCGCTTGCGCCAGCGCGACGACGGCGCGCGGACCCGCCGGCCGCGCGAGCTCGCGTTCGACGGCGCGGGCGCCGTACCCGACGTAGACGGCGACGAGCGCCGCGGCCGCCGCGAGCGGCGCCATGCTGCGCAGCAGGCGTCGCGGCGTCGCGGCGCGAGCGACGCCCCGGAGCGCGAAATAGATGCCGACGTTGACCGCGGCGATCGCGTACGAGACCGCGTAGACGCCGCCGACGTCGGCGATCTGGATCAGCTCGATCCGGCGCCACTGCGAGTGTCCGAGCAGCTCCCACGGAAGGCCGGTGAGGAGGCGGGCGCGTGCCAGCTCGTAGGCGACCCAGAGCGCCGGGATCGCGACCAACGCGCGCCACCGGCGCCGGCCGCGAAGCAGGGCGCGGGCTGCGACCGCGAAGCAGCCGACGTAGCCCGCGACGAAGAGCACGCAGATCACGCTGCTGAACGCGATCGCGGCGACGAGGCCGCTCGCGAAGTACGCCGCGACCGCCTCGACCACCCAGGCGACCGTGCCGGCGAAGAAGATGCTGCCGTAGACGAAGCCCGCCGCGAAGGCGCCGCGCGGAGTCGCCCGCGCGGCGACGGCGAGCAGCGGCACCAGCGCCACCCAGGCGGCGAGATCACACCCGTACGGCGGAAAGGCGGCGGTGTAGAGGATGCCGCCCATGATCAGCAGCACGGCGTCGAGCAGCCGTACGCGCAGCTGCGATGCGGGCCGACTCGCGCCGGGCGGCATGGTCAGAGTCCCAGGATGGCGAGCTCGCCTTGCGGCACCGCCGGTGCCACGCGCACCGGCCGTGCGCCGGGTCGTGCGCACGGTAGGGTGACGACGAACGTCGCGCCTTCACCGAGCTTCGAGTCGACGGCGATGTCGCCGCCCATGATGCGCGCGAGCTTGCGCGCGATCGGCAGGCCGATCCCGGTGCCGCGCTGCGTCCGCGAGTCGCTGCCGTCGAGCTGGCGAAAGGCCTCGAAGATGCGCTCGTGGTCGTCTTGCGCGATGCCGATGCCGCTGTCGCGGATCGCCAGGCTGACGCGACCGTCGCCGGCGGCCGAGGTGACGCTGATCGTGCCGGCCGATGTGAACTTCACCGCGTTCGACAGCAGGTTCACCACGATGACGCGCAGCTTGGCCGGATCGGCGGAGATCGCCGGCATCGCCGGGTCGACCTGCCATTCGAAGCGGATCGGCTTGTCGCGGATCAGCGTCGCGGCGCACTTCGCGAACTCGCTCTCGAGCGTCGCGGTCGGAATCTCCGTCGAGTGAGCGATCGCGACGCCGGTGTCGAGGTCGGAGAGTCCGAGGAAGTCGTTCACCAGGTCGAGCAGCATCGCCGCGTTGTCGTGAATGCGGTCGAGGGTGTCGACGGCGATGCCGTGCTCTTCCTTCAGGATCTGCGTGTAGCCGAGGATGATGTGGAGCGGCGTCCGGAACTCGTGCGAGATGTTCGCGAGCAGCTGCGACTTGAGGATCTCCGCTTCCCGCACCCGGCGCAGCTGCTCGTACGACTTGAGCGCCACGTCGACCCACAGCAGGAGCTTGTCGGGCCCTTCGGCCTTGTCGTGGTAGCCCTGGATGTCGAGCTTGTGCAGCATCTCCCGCGGTGGCTTCTCGCCGGAGTAGCCGGTCTGGAGCAGGATCTGCACCTGCGAATCGACCTTGCGGAGCTCGGCGATCAGCTCCTCGCCGGTCATACGCGGCATGTAGTAGTCGACCAGCAGCAGATGCACTTGATGCTGGCCGAAGAGCTCGAGCGCGCGCGGCCCGCTCTCGGCCACGAGGACGCGGTGGCCCTCGCGCTCGAGGACGAGCTTTACCGAGGCGAGGGTCTCCTCTTGATCGTCGACGACGAGGATCGTGTACCCCGACGCCTCACTGTGGCTGCGCCTGCGTGCCATCGGTCGCGTGAACCTCCGATGGAGGCGAGCAAGATGCGTTCCCGCGGTCGCGCGGCGGGGGCGCGCTCGCCGCTACGTACGCACGGAACTTCCGGCGAGTTACGCGAGCGCCAGCGGCGCGGCCTGCGCCTGCCGTGTCACTTCGATTGCGGCGGCGACAATCGTGCGCCACACCGGGCCGACGGGATCTGCTGACTCGTCGAGCACATGACATGCGCGATCGCATTCGCGATCGCGCGCGCCGTTCGGGTAAATGACTTGACGGCGCGGGTCGGTGACGTGGCGCGCTAGCCGCTCCGCCCGAGATAGCGCGAGAGCCAGCCGGCGCTCTCGCGACGGCCGAGCTCGTCGAGCTCGCCCTTGTCGAGCCAGATCCCGTGGCAGCGCGGGCATTCCTCGAGCGGGACGTCGAGATGCGTCTTGTGCTCCAGCCGCGTGCCGTCCTTCGGGCATCGCATGCGCGCGAGCTCGCGGAGGGTGTCCTCGTCGCCGGAGGCGGTCGCCGCTTTCAGCTTCTGCAGCAGCTCTTGGTCGCGCTCGGCGAAGTACTTGTCCTCGCGCGCCTTCTCGACGTCGCGCAGCTTGTCGCCGTATCGGTCCTTTTCGTCCGCCATTCGCGTCACTCCGTGGTGCGGGATCCGTCGATCAGCCGCGCACTATAAGTGCGCCCGAGCAGGATGGCAATTCGCGTTCGCAGCGGTGGCCGAACTTGGAAGCCACCTACGCACGTGCCACGATGCGACGCGTATGATTCCGCTGCGCGACACGATCCCGTCCGCGACCTATCCGATCTTCACGCACCTGCTCATCGTCGCGAACGTCGTCGTGTTCCTGTACGAGCAGAGTCTCGGCTACGCGGCCGAGCGCTTCATCCACGTCTACGGGCTCGTGCCGCGGCGGTTCGGCGCCGACGTCACGCCACTCTTCACCAGCATGTTTCTGCACGGCGGCTGGATGCATCTCATCGGCAACATGCTCTACCTGCACATCTTCGGCGACAACGTCGAGGATCGCGTCGGCCACGGACGGTTTCTCGCCTTGTACTTCGTCGGTGGCACCGTCGCCGGCATCGCGCAAGTCGCCGCCAATCCGCATTCGGCGCTGCCGATGGTCGGCGCGAGCGGCGCCATCGCCGCCGTGACCGGCGCGTACTTCGTCTTCTATCCGCGCGCGCGGATCGTGACGCTGGTGCCGATCTTCGTCTTTCTCCAGATCGTCGAGATCCCGGCCGTGTTCTTCCTGTTGCTGTGGTTCGCGTATCAGCTGATGCTCGGCATCGGGTCGTTCGGCATGGACGTCGGCGGCGTCGCGTTCTGGGCGCACGTCGGCGGCTTCCTCGCCGGCATGGTGCTGGCGCCGATTCTCGCGACCCGCAGACCGCGGAGCGTACGGCCGGCGTGGTGAGCGCCACGGCGGTCCGCCGAGCGGTCACTTCCGAATCAGCACCTCGACGTTGCCGGTCCGCCGCAGCACGTCGACCGAGCTGCTGCGCCGCGGACCGTCGATCCGTACGTCCACCGTCGCCGGCCCGAGCCGGAGGTCGCGGATGACGAGCCACTCGAGCCACGGCGGCAAGGCCGGCCGGTGAAAGACGATGCGGCCTGCGCTCGGGTCGAAGCGCAGGCCGAGCATCGCTTGCAGGATCAGAAACGGGCTCGCCGCCGCCCACGCCTGCGGGCGGCACGCGACCGGGTAGGGCACGGGCGTGCCGTGGGGGCGCCGCTCGAAGCCGCAGAAAAGCTCGGGCAGCCGCGCGTGATCGACGAAGAGACTGGTGTCGAAGAGTCCGGTCATGACCTGCACTGCCGCGTCGACGGCGCCGTAGCGACGAAAACCGGCGGCGATCAGCGCATTGTCGTGCGGCCACACCGAGCCGTCGTGGTAGCTCATCGGATTGAATCGCGGCGCGGTCTCGCTGAGCGTCCGAATGCCCCAGCCGCAGAACATGTCGCTCGCCGTCAGACGCGCGATCACCGCCGCCGCGTGCTCGCGGTCGATGAGACCGGTCCACAGGCAGTGTCCCGGATTCGACGAGACGATCTCGCAGCGGCGCTTCTCGGCGTCGAGTGCGATCGCGTAGTAGCACTCGTCGGCGATCCAGAAGTCGTCGTGGAAACGCCGTCGGAGCGCCGACGCCGCCTCGACGAGATCGCGGGCGAGCGCATGCTTCCCGAGCCGCGTCGCCAGGTACGCGAGACCGCGGCGCGCGGCGTACACGTACCCTTGCACCTCGACCAGCGCGATCGGCGGCTCGGCGATCCGCCCGTCGCGGTGGAAGATCGCGTCGTGGGAGTCCTTCCAACCTTGATTCGCGAGCCCGTCCGGCGTTTCGCGATGGTACTCGACGTATCCGTCGCCGTCGCGGTCGCCGTAGCGCTCGATCCACTCGAGCGCACGCTCGAGGCTCGGCCACAGCGCCTCGGCGGTCGCGAGATCGCCGGTGCGGCGGACGTAGGCGGCGGCGAGAACCAGGAACAGCGGCGTCGAGTCGACGCTGCCGTAGTAGCGGCCGAACGGGACCTCGCCGCAGACGGCCATCTCGTCGTCGCGCACCTCGTGGACGATCTTCCCGGGCTGCTCGTCGCGTGCCGCGTTCACCTCGACGCCTTGCAGCGCGGCGAGCCGGTGCAAGGTGCCGTGCGCGATCGCCGGCGCGAACGCCAGCGTCTCGAGCGCGGTGATGATGCCGTCGCGGCCGAACATGGTCGCGAACCAGGGAATTCCCGCGTAGACGTACGGCTCGCCGTTCGTCGTCGAGCGCAGCATCGCGAGATCGGCGGTCGAGCGTGCCATCAGCTCGTTGAAGAAGTCGTTGCTGGAGTCGATGCTCGCTTGGCTTGCGAGCCAGGTACGCTCCGCGCCGCGCCTGGCGTCGGCGGCGGCCTCGTAGCCTCGGCGCGGCGTCGGCGCGACGCCGCCGAGCTCGCAGCCGACGCTGACCTCGAGCCGCGCGCGCTGGCCGGGCGCGAGCGTGATCACGTGCAGGAAGCCGGTTGGGCCGAACGGCTCGAGCGGGGCGTCGACGGTGATGCGCGTCGCGCGTTCGCGCCCGTCCCGGCCGCGGTAGCGGAACAGGAGCCCGTCGCGGCGGGCCTCCGGCGCCAGCAGCTCGCCGCGTGAGGGGCGTCGTAGGCCGCGAAGCTCGAAGATGTCGGCGAAGTCGGCGCTCACCATCAGCAGGAGCTCGCAGCGCACCTCCCGATCGTGGAAGCTCGCGAGCTCGATCGACTCGTAGAGCCGGTCGTCGACGAGGATCTTCACGCGGTGAAGCGCGATCGTGTCGCGCGGCACGACGATCTTGCCGTCGCGCGACACGTCGGCGTTCGTCATCTCGGTGACGAGCTGGACGTTGTCGTCGCTGATGCGCGAGCTCAAGAAGAGCGGGACGTCGCCGTTCAGCCGGAGCTCGAACCGATCGAGATGGCGCGTGCCGTGGAAGAAGACGCCGAGGTCCTCGGTACCCGCCGTCGGGATGTCGCCGCTGAGATCGAACACGCCGAAGACGTCCTCGTGACTCAAGATCGCCTTCTGGCGGTACGAGGCCCGCGAGGCCGCGACCAGGTAGTACTGGCCGCCGATCTGAATGCGCTCCTCGTGCGCGATGGCCATGCGTCTTTCGACCTCCTGCGGACCGCCGGCGCGGGCGTCTGCCGGCGGGTGGTCGCCCGAAGCGATTGTGATGGCGGCTCTCGCGCTCGGCAACGGGGTCGCCGCCGCCGGCGCGGTTGCGATCCAGCGTGCAATGGTTATCTCATTCGCTTCATGAACATCGAAAAGCTCACGCACAAATCGCAGGAGGCGCTTCGCGAGGCGCAGACGCTCGCGGCCCGCCGCAATCACCAAGGCGTCGACGTCGAGCACCTGCTCGCCGCGCTACTCGCGCAATCGCAGGGCATCGTGCCCGCGCTCCTCGAGCGGGCCGGCATCGCCTTGCCGCCGCTCGCGACGGCGGTCGAGCGCGAGCTCGCGAAGGTGCCGCAGGTCGGCGGACCCGGCTCCGGCGGCCAGCCCTATCTCACCCAGCGCCTCGCCCGCGTGCTCGCGCAGGCGGAGACCGAGGCGACCAACCTCAAGGACGAGTACGTGAGCGTCGAGCACTTGCTGCTCGCGATGCTCGACGAGCAAGGCGCGACGGGCCGCCTGCTGAAGCAGGGCGGCCTCACCCGCGACAAGCTCATGCACGCCCTGCAGGAGGTGCGCGGCAACCAGCGCGTCACCAGCCCCGATCCCGAAGCCACCTACGAGGCGCTCGAGCGCTACGGGCGCGACCTCACGAAGCTCGCCACCCAGGGAAAGCTCGATCCCGTGATCGGGCGCGACGAGGAGATCCGCCGCGTCGATCCAGGTGCTGTCGCGCCGCACCAAGAACAATCCCGTCCTGATCGGCGAGCCCGGCGTCGGCAAGACCGCGATCGTCGAAGGGCTCGCGCAGCGCATCGTCCGCGGCGACGTGCCCGAGGGTCTGAAGAACAAGAAGGTCATCACGCTCGACATGGGAGCGCTGGTCGCCGGCGCGAAGTACCGCGGCGAGTTCGAGGAGCGGCTGAAGGCCGTCCTGAAGGAGGTCCAGTCGTCGGAGGGCGAGATCGTCCTCTTCATCGACGAGCTCCACACCGTCGTCGGCGCCGGCGCGGCGGAAGGCGCCATGGACGCGAGCAACCTCCTGAAGCCGATGCTGGCGCGCGGCGAGCTGCACTGCATCGGCGCGACCACGCTCGACGAGTACCGCAAGCACATCGAGAAGGACGCCGCGCTCGAGCGCCGCTTCCAGCCGGTCGTGGTCGACCAGCCGAGCGTCGAGGAGACGATCTCGATCCTGCGCGGACTGCGCGAGCGTTACGAGCTGCACCACGGCGTCCGCATCAAGGACGCGGCGCTGGTGAGCGCGGCCGTGCTGTCGCACCGCTACATCACCGACCGCTTCCTCCCCGACAAGGCGATCGACCTCGTCGACGAGGCGGCGGCGAAGCTCCGCACCGAGATCGACTCGATGCCCGCGGAGCTCGACGAGGTGTCGCGGCGCGTGATGCAGCTCGAGATCGAGCGCGAGGCGCTCCGCAAGGAGACCGACAAGGCGTCGCGCGAGCGGCTCGAACGGCTCGAGAAGGAGCTCGCCGAGCTGCGCGAGCAAGCGAGCGGGCTGCGCGCGCAATGGGAGCGCGAGAAGGGCGGCGTCGCGCGTCACCGCCAGCTCCGCGAGCAGATGGAGAAGGTGCGCGTCGAGATCGCCAAGGCGGAGCGCGAGTACGACCTCAACAAGGTCGCCGAGCTCAAGTACGGCCGTCTCGCCGAGCTCGAGCGCGAGCTCGCCGCCGAAGAGGCGAAGATGGAGAGCGCGCAGGGCGCGAGCCGGCTCATGAAGGAAGAGGTCGACGAGGAGGACATCGCCGAGGTGGTGGCGCGCTGGACCGGCATCCCGGTCTCGCGCCTCATGCAGGGCGAGGTGCAGAAGCTCCTCGGGCTCGAGGAGCACCTGCACCAGCGCGTCATCGGCCAGGACGAGGCGGTGCGGGCGGTCGCCGACGCGGTGATCCGCGCGCGCTCGGGCTTGAAGGATCCCAACCGGCCGATCGGCTCGTTCATCTTCCTCGGCCCGACCGGCGTCGGAAAGACCGAGCTCGCGCGCGCTCTCGCCGAGTTCCTCTTCGACGACGAGCAGGCGATGATCCGCATCGACATGTCCGAGTACATGGAGAAGCACACCGTCGCGCGGCTGATCGGCGCGCCTCCGGGCTACGTCGGCTACGACGAGGGCGGCCAGCTCACCGAGGCGGTGCGCCGCCGCCCGTACTGCGTCATCCTCTTCGACGAGATCGAGAAGGCGCACCACGACGTCTTCAACGTCATGCTCCAGATCCTCGACGACGGCCGCCTCACCGACGGCCACGGCCGCACCGTCGACTTCAAGAACAGCGTCGTGATCATGACCAGCAACGTCGGCAGCCAGGTGATCCTCGCGTACCGCGGCGGCACCGACCGAGACCGCCTACGAGTCGATGAAGCGCGAGGTCCTGGAGGCGCTGCGCCAGCACTTCCGTCCGGAGTTCCTCAACCGCGTCGACGAGATCGTCGTCTTCCACGGACTGTCGCGCGAGCAGCTGAAGGCAGATCGTCGAGATCCAGCTCGGCCGGCTGCGCGCAGCGGCTCGAGGAGCGCAAGATCCAGCTCGACCTCACGGATCGTGCGCAAGAGCACTTCGCGAACACCGGCTACGACCCGATGTACGGCGCGCGGCCGCTGAAGCGCGTCCTGCAACGCGAGATCGAGACCGCGCTCGGCCGAAAGATCCTCGCCGGCGAGGTGCCGGACGGCTCGCACGTGACCGTCGACTACGACGGCAGCCAGCTGACGATCACGGCCGAGCCGCCGCAGCCGACCGCCGCGTAGGCGACGGCCGGCTTTCCCCGCGGTCTCCTCCGGCCGTTCCGCGCCCGCGGGTCGAAAACGCCTCGCGCCGCTCGCGCCAACCGGTCGCGCCAAGGCGAACGCTCGTGCGGCGCTCTCGCGCGCAGCGGTTGCGCGGCGCCGTCGCCTTACGTACTTTTGGCGCGAGCAGCCCCGCCGTCCGATGGATACGCGCCAGAAAATCCTCGAGTCCGCGACGCGACTCTTCTCGACGCAGGGCTATGCGAACACCTCGCTGGCGCAGGTCGCGAAGGAGGCGCAGGTCTCCAAGGCGCTCATCTTTTGGCACTTCACGAGCAAAGAGGATCTCTTCCGGACCGCGCTGAAGAGCACGCTCGAGCCGTACTCGATCGACGTCGTCGAGCTGCTCTCCGGCCTCGACGAGCTCGGTCAGGTGCAGAAGCTGATCGATCTCTACTACGAGTTCGTCAGCCAAAACGTCTACTCGGTGCGTTTTCTGCTTTCGCTGGTCGTCCGCGAGGAGAAGAATCTCGACGATCTCCTCGACCGCATCACCGAGCTCTACCAGATCTACTGCAACCTGCTCGCCGACATCCTGCAAACCGGTCGCGAGAAGAACCTGTTCCGCTCGACGGTGAATCCGCAGGCCGACGGCGCGTTGATCATGGCGACGTTGAACGGCATCCTCGTGCAGGGCTTCATCAGCGGCGGGAAGGCGGAGCCGGGACCGCTCCTCGAGCAGCTGAAGCTCGGCTTGGCCGAGCGGCTCGTGCAGCCCGCGTAGCCGTCGGCGCGCATGCTCACCGCGGGGCTCTCGCCCGTCCCCCAGTAGCCGACACTGGTTTGCATGCGATATCTCTTTCACATATGGCAACCGCCGGCATGCGCGAGTGGGCGCGAAGTGTAGCTGAAAGGGCTCAGAAGAAGCTGATTTCGAACGGTCGCGTCCGCCATCGCGCCAACCGTGAAAAGGAGCTCTTCACTCTCCGTGCACGCCACGTGAAGAGTCTCTTCTCGGAGATCGAGGCGCTCTCGACCGCGGTCAACAAGGAGCTCGCCGAGCAGCTCCTGAAGTGCCAGCGCACCCTGAACCCGAAGAACCTCGGCGGGATCGAGGTGCCGGACGGCGCCCGGCTCGCCATCGAGTTTCTCGATCGCCGCCTGGAGGTCTTCGTGCAGCCGCTGGCGAACGTCGGCGGACGGCCGGCGCCCGTCGGTCCGCTCGCGACCGCCTCGGTCATTCAATACGATCGCACCAACCCTTCCGCTGCCGATTGGTTCGACATCGCGCTCCGCGACGACGGCGCCTGGACCCGCAAGACGGCCGACGGCGCCGGCGCGGCGTTCGTCGAGAAGGACATGCGGTCGTTGCTCGAGTGGCTGGTTTCCTAGCTCGTCACGTACGGTCGTAACGCCGGCGCGGCGGGCGCGCGCGATGACGCCCTCGTGGGCGCGGCGGACGGCACGTAGTGATGCCGTTTGCAGGTCGCGCCCACGGCCGCCTCGATACACGCCGAAGGAGGCCGTCCGATGCGCCCACGAGGGCGTCATCGCGCGCGCCCGCCGCGCATACGTCGGATCGGCGTAGCGGCCAAGAGGCCGCCGCTCATGCAAGCGCCCTTTTCGGACGCCGAGCACTGAGGCCGTTGCCGGGTGTGGGGCGGGACGGGTACGCCATCGCCGCCGCGTTGGGACGACCTCACTGGACGGACGCCACGGCTGCATCGCCGTCTGCAATCGACGTTAGCGAAGACGCGGAGTCCTCCGCGGCGGCGAGGGCGCACCCGTCCCGCCCCACACCATGGCAACGGCCTCTGCGTGTTTGGACGACGAAGAAAGCGAGCTCGCGCGACAGCGAGCGCCGTTCAGTGCAGCTGGTGCCGGACCGCCGCCAGCGCCGCTTCCGCGAAGCGCGACGACGGCTCGATCTCGAGGGCGCGCTCGAACTCCGCCATCGCGCGGTTGAGATGTCCCTTCGCCCAGTAGATGCGGCCGAGGTTGCAGTGCGGGAAGTGGCGCGGCTGGTAGCGCTTCGCCTGGATGGCGCGCTCGAGCCACGGGATCGCCTCGTCGAGCTTCCCTTGCTTGAAGAGGTAGGAGCCGATGTCGTTGTAGGGATTGCCGAAGTCCGGGTCGACGGCGATCGCCTTCTTGCACTCGGCGATCGCGTCGTCGAGGCGGTCTTGGAAGCTGTAGGTCCAGCCGAGAAACGTGTGGGCTTCGGCCGTCGGATGCGCGGCGATCGACTCGCGATAGCGGGCGATCGCGGCCGCGAGCTCGCCGGCCATCTGAAGCTGGTAGGCTTCGCGGAACAGGCGCTGCGCGCGCTCGATGGCGGTCTCGTCCTTACTCACGGTCGGGCTCGTGGTCGTTCGTCGATCAGGGGTGGCGGCGATCGCATCGACGTCAATCGTTCCCGGTCGCCTGCAGCCACAGCGAGAGGCCGACATAGTAGGCCGGGTACGCGAGGCTCAGCCAGAGCAAGGGCTTCGCCGTTCCCGGCGTGGTCCACACCGCGTCGATCATCACGATGCCCCAGGCGACACCGAGCAAGACGGTGGCGGCGCGAAACCGCGGCGCGCGTGACGGGTAGAGGAACTTGAGCGGCGCGAACACCAGCGCCGAGAGCGCGACGATCACGGCGCTCGTCGCCGGCGGCGAGAGCGGCAGCGCATAGGCGTAGAACGCGACGACGTTCCAGTACGACGGAAAGCCCCGGAAATAGTGGTCCGCGGTCTTGGCGTCGGTGCGGCAGAAGCCGTAGGCGCTCGCCAGCAGCGGCGCCGCCGCGACCACGAGACCGGTGACGCCTGCGGGGAGCAGCCCTGCCCGATGCACGATGACGACGGGTACCAACACGTACGTGAGGTAGTCGACGATGTCGTCGAGCTTGGTGCCGTCGAACCACGGCAGCACGCGCTTCACCTCGACGGTGCGGGCGAGCGTCCCGTCGGAACAGTCGATCACCATCGCGACGAGCAGGCAGCGGAACGCGTCGCCGAACGCGCCGTCGATCGCGGCGCGGATCGCGAGAAAGCCGAGGACCGCGCCGGCGGCGGTGTAGACGTGGACCGCCCACGCCGCGGCGACGCGCAACCCGCCGTACTCGGCGCTGGCGCCGCGGCGCGCGGCCGATGCGTCGGGTGCCGGCGTCATCCGGCGAGCGGAACGCGACCGCGCTCGCCGTCACCGCTGGTCGCGGCGGTGTCGATCGGGATCGTGAGGGTGATCTGCACGCCCGCCTTGGGACGTGAGCGGATGTCGATCCGGCCTCTGTAGTACGCGACGCGCTCGCGCATCCCGAGGAGGCCGACGCCGCCGAGCGCCGGCGTCCGCAGAAAACGCTCGACGTCGAAGCCGACGCCGTCGTCGACGATCGCCAGCACGACCTCGCGCTCCCCGACGGTGAGCTCGACCGACACGTGCTGCGCCTTGGCATGCTTCGCGACGTTGGTGAGCGCCTCTTGGGTGACGCGATAGAGCACGACCTCGATCGCGCTCGGCAGCCGCGTCTCCTGCGGCGGCGTCTGCAGGCTGACCTCGATGTGCGTGCGCGCCGCGAACTTGTCGACGAACCAATGCAGGGTCGGGACCAGGCCGAAGTCGTCGAGCATGGAGGGCCGCAGCAGCTGCGACATCGTCCGGACCTCTTGCAGCAGCTCGGTGATCTGCTCGCGCGTCTCGCGAACCCGCGCGCGCATCTCGGCGGTGTCGAGCGTCGTCGCGCGCTCGATCAGGCCGAGGTCCATCTTGATCGCGGTGAGGACTTGCCCGACGCCGTCGTGAAGCTCGCGCGACAGGCTTCGGAGGCTGTCCTCCTGGAGCTGCGCCCGCATCTGCGAGAGCTTTCGGAGCTCGGCTTCGTGTCGCCGGGCGGTCTCGAAGAGCCCGGCGTTGGCGATCGCGCCCGCCGCCTGGCTCGCGACCGCGGCGGCGAGTGCCAGATCCGGGTCGGCGGCGCCGTGCTCCAGACCGGCGACGATCATGCCGAGCAGCTGGTCCTTGAAGACGAGCGGCAGCCGCAACACCTCCGCCGACGCGACGAGCGCGCCGATCGCGGCGGGCAGCCGGGGACGGAGCGACGCGATCGCCGTGATCGCCGGCAGGCGCGACGGCGGGCACAGGGAGGCGAGGTCGACCGGCTGCTCGAAGTCGAGGCGGCGGCCGGGCGCGCCGGCGCTGATCGCGTAGGCGTCGACCACGCCCTCGATGTCCGGCGGGTACCACAGCAGGACGAGGCGCTGCACTTGCAAGATGGCGAGCGTCTTCTCGGCGACGAGCGCGAGCACGTCCTCGATCTCGACCGTCGAGGTCGTCGTGCGAGTGACGTCGTAGAGCGTGGCGATGTTCCGCGTCGCCTCCTCGACGCGGCGCTCGAGCTCGGCGCTGTAACGCTCGAGCTCGCTGCGCGCCGCCTCCAGGCGGGTGGTCATCTGGTTGAAGGCGGTCGCGAGCTCGCCGACCTCGTCGTTGGTGCGCACCGCGACCATCTCCCACGGACCGTCCGGCGCGCGCGCGATGTCGCCGGCCATCCGGGTCAGGACCTCGATCGGGCGGGTGAGGCGCCGCGAGAGCAGGAAGCCTTGCACCAGCGCCAGCAGCAAGCTCATCACGAACACGAGGCCGCCCCGGCGCAGCATGCGGTCGAGCTCGCCGGCGAACTCGGCGCGGTACGCCACCGCGACGACGCGGTACCCGCCGTCGACCACCGGCGTGAAGGCGACGATCCGCGGGTTGTAGACGCGGTCGACGAGATGGTCCGCGGTCGCGGTGAGAATCGTCTCGATGGTGCTGGGACGGAAGCCTTCGTCGGAGAGACGACGCGGCACGTCGGCGCCGGCGATCACCGCGCCGCCCGCGTCGATCAGGTACACGTGCCCGGAAGCACCGAGGCGCATGCGGTCCTCGCGATAGCTCCACCAGGTGGAGTCGGCCGCGCGCTCGATGCCTTGCTGCGTGAGCTCGGCGGCGAGATAGCGGGCCTCGGAGAGGACGCGGCGTCCGACCTCCTCCTCGAGGATGCGCTCGCCGCGCGAGTAGAAGATGGTGCCGAGGAGCAGGAGCGCCGTCAGGGTGAGGATCAGGGACGAGGCGAAGACCTTCTGCGAGAGCGGCGTGCGCCGGACGGTCGGGGCTTCGACCGCGCGGACGCTGCCGAGCCGCACCAAGAGCGGCGCCAGCCGCCACTCCAAGAAGAGAAACGTGAAGAGCGCGCCGACGAGGCCGGTGACGATCCCGAGGATGCAGATCTTCACCACGTCCGAGGCCGGCAGCTGCGCCAACAGCCGCAGCTGAAGAGCGCCGACGCCGTAACCCGCGATCGAGGTGATCAGCAGCACCCAGGCGACGCGGCGTGGATAGTCGAGGATCATCGCCTCGACGGTGGCGACGCGCGCCGGATCGACCGCCTCCGCGTCGGCGAAGACGCCGTCCCAGGCGCGCTCGATCTGGCGGAACCAGATCATCGGGAAGAGCAGCGGTCCGAGGAGACCGCAGATCGGGACCTCCCAGGCGTAGCAAACGAGCACCCAGTGCAGCTGCTTCGCGTCGAGGAGCCAGGTGAAGAGCGAGTACGGCAGGCCGAGACCCCACCAGGTCGCCATCGCGACGAGCGTCGAGGTCACGATCGACGATCGAAAGCGTGACGGATGCGGCACCTCGAGCTGATCGCGCGTCACGGCGCTCTTTCAGACGTCGCGATCGACGATCATCGCGATTGCTTCGCCGCCGCCGAGACAGAGCGTCGCGAGGCCGCGGCGGAGACCGTGGGTCTCGAGCGCCGCGAGCAGCGTCGTCAGCACGCGCGCGCCGCTCGCGCCGATCGGATGGCCGAGCGCGATCGCGCCGCCGTGCGGGTTGACCCGTGCGCGGTCGAGTCCGAGCTCGGCGATCGCCGCGAGCACGACTACCGCGAACGCCTCGTTGATCTCGAAGAGATCGATGTCCGTGAGGCGCAGGCGTGCCCGCTCGAGGACCTTGCGGATGGCGTCGATCGGCGCGATCGGAAACTCGGCGGGCTCGCGACCGGCGGTCGCGGTCGCGACGATGCGCGCCCGCGGCGTCGCCGCGGCGCGGGCGGCGACCGCCGCGCTCGCGATCACCAGCGCCGCCGCGCCGTCGGCGAGCGTCGACGCGTTCGCCGCGGTGATCGTGCCGTGCGTCTCGAAGCTCGGCCGGAGAGTCGCGATCCGCGCGAAGTCGACGCGCGACGGCTCCTCGTCGGCGTCGATCGAGACCGCGGCGCCGCGGCGGTCGGTGACGGTGACCGGGACGATCTCGGCGGCGAATCGGCCGGCCGCGCCCGCGGCCTGCGCCCGGCGATAGCTCTCGGCCGCGTACTCGTCCTGGGCCCGGCGCGAGATTTCGCGATCCGCCGCGCAGCGCTCGGCGGCGCTCCCCATGTGGAAATCGTGGTACGGGTCCCACAAGCCGTCGTGGATCATCGCGTCGAGCATCCGCGCGTGGCCGAGCCGAAAACCCTGACGCGCCCGCGGCAGGAGGTACGGCGCGTTCGTCATGCTCTCCATGCCGCCCGCGACCGCCACCTCGGTCTCCTCGAGGCGGATCGCCTGCGCGGCGAGCGCGACGGCCATGAGACCGGAGCCGCACACCTTGTTGATGGTGAGCGCGGCGTGCGTGCGTGGGATGCCCGCGCCGAGGCCGGCTTGCCGCGCCGGCGCCTGGCCGAGGCCCGCGGCGAGCACGTTCCCCATGATCACCTGCTCGATGCGGGCGGCGTCGATGCCCGAGCGCTCGACCGCGGCGCGGATGGCGATCGCGCCTGCTGCCGGCGCGGCGAGCGTCGCAAGACCGCCGCCGAAGGAGCCGATCGGCGTGCGGGCGGCGCTGAGGATGAGTGGTTCAGCCATGGCGGGTTCGCGAGCGGGGATTCTCGCAACTGGCGCCAGGCCGTTCAACCGCCGTTATCGCGTGGCGTCAGCGCGGTGCCAGGAAGTAGAGGTCGCCACGCGTTTTCGTGCGCCCGGCGACCTCTTCGGCGTCGCTGCCGGCGCCGAAGAACACGTCGACGCGGCCGGGGCCGCGAATCGCGGCCCCGCGATCCTGATTCAGAACCAGGCGGTCGAGACCGCGGTCCCGACCGGGACCGCCCGCGTCGTTCGGCGGAACGCGCACGTACGCGAGCGCGCCGGGCGGATAGACCGCCGGATCGGTCGCGATCGTGCGTCCGGCGGTCAGCGGCACCGCGAGACTGCCGACGGGCTGGCCATGGAGCACGCGGAAGAAGATGAAGCGCGGATTCGCGTTCAAGACGCGCGCCTCCTCCTCGGGATGCGCCGCGATCCAGCGACGGATGCCCTGCATGGACGCGGCGTCGGCGTCGATGCTGCCGGCGTCGACGAGCATCTTCCCGATGCTGACGTACGGTTGGCCGTTCGACGCGGCGAAGCCGACGGTGCGTGCGCCGTCGGGAAACACCAAGCTGCCCGAGCCCTGTATCTGTAGAAAGAACAGCGCCACCGGATCGTCGACCCAGCCCAGCACCGGCGCGTCGGCGACCGCGCCGGCGGTGATCTCCGCACGGGTGAAGTAGCGGCGCAAGCGGCCGCCCTCCACTCGACCGACGATCTCCGGCGCGCAGGTCGCGCCGAAGTCCGCGGGGCTGGCGGTCACGAGGTCGCGCGGCCGGCCGAGGACGGGATGGCGGAAGCGCTGGTCGCGGTTCGCGCGGGCGGCGAGCGCGGGCAGGTAGTACCCGGTGAACAGCACGCCGTCCGGCGCCTGCGCTCGGTAGGCGTGGAAGCGCCGCGCGATCTCGCCGGCGATCGCCTCCGGTGGCGGAGCGCCTTCCAGGAACGCCGCGAAAGCGGCGAGCGCGTCGCGCATGGCGCCCGCGGTGACGCGATCCGGGCCGAAATCGAGCTGCTGCGCCGCGGGCAGCTTGGCGTAGTACGCGACGCTCGTGCGCACCGCCGCGGCGAGCGCCGCCGGATCGCCGTCGTCGGCGAGACCCGGCACACGATCGACGCGCGCGAGCGCCACCGGCTGCTCGATCCGCGGCCGGAGCTCGGGACGGCACGCCGCTGCGAGGCAGAGCGCGACGAGCGCCGAGCGTCGAAGGAGCTCCAGCGGCGCGGCGCCGGCGGTGCCACCGGCGCGATCGCGGCCGACGCCGGCTCGTCGGATCGAGCCGCGTTCGTGCGCGCGCTTCCACGCCGCGCCGGCCGCCTCCGCCGTGATCATCTCCGCCTCCCCACCGCCAGCACGAATGTGAGCCGCCGGAACTATTGTGGTAGCGTTCCGTGGTGTCAATCGACGAGGGCTTTCGCCGCGCGCTGCGCGCGATCGTCGGCGACGACGGCGTCCTCACCGGACGGGCCGACCTCACCGTGTACGAGTGCGACGGCTACACGCTCGAGCGTGCCGTTCCCGAGGTCGTGGTACTGCCGCGGACGACCGACGAGGTCGCGCGGGCGATCAGGCTTGCGGCGGCGGTCGGCATCCCGTTCGTGCCGCGCGGCGCCGGCACCGGTCTCTCGGGCGGCTGCTTGCCCGGCATCGCGCCGCTGATGATCGGCGTGAGCCGCATGCGCCGCATCCGGTCGATCGATCTCGCGAACCGCCGGCTCGTCGCCGAGGCGGGCGTGGTGAACGCCGACGTGACGCGCGCCGTCCGCGGCGCCGGCCTGCAGTACGTTCCCGACCCCTCGAGCCAGAACGCCTGCACCATCGGCGGCAACGTCGCCGAGAACTCGGGCGGGCCGCACACGCTCAAGTACGGGGTCACGACGAACCACGTGCTCGGGGTCGAGCTCGTCTTGCCGGACGGCGAGATCGTCGAGCTCGGCGGCGACGTCGAGGAGACGCTCGGCTACGATCTGACCGGCGTCGTCTGCGGGTCCGAGGGCACGTTCGGCATCGTCACCGCGGCGACGCTTCGGCTCGAGCCGATTCCCGCGGCGGTGACGACCCTCCTCGCCGTCTTCGAGACGGTCGCGGCGGCGACCGCGACCGTGTCCGGCGTGATCGCGGCCGGGATCGTGCCGGCGGCGCTCGAGATGATGGACCGGACGATCGTCGGCGCCGTCGAGGCCGCGTACCGCTTCGGATTCCCGACCGACGCCGGCGCCATCCTGATCATCGAGATCGACGGCGACGCCGCCGGCCTGCCGCCGCTCGCCGCCGAGATCACCGAGATCTGCCGCGCCAACGGCGCCCGCAGCGTCCGCACCGCCGCCGACGAGGGCGAGCGGGCGGCGCTCTGGAAGAGCCGCAAGCGCGCGTTCGGCGCCGTCGGGCGCCTCGCCCCGAACTACTGCACGCAGGACGGCGTCGTGCCGCGCACGCGGCTTCCCGAGATCCTGGTGCGCATCGAGGAGATCGGCACCCGCCATCGCCTGCGCATCGGCAACGTCTTCCACGCCGGCGACGGCAACATTCACCCGATCATCCTCTACGACGAGCGCGACCCGGATCAGGTACGGCGGGTGCTCGCGGCGGGACGCGAGATCCTGCGCGCCTGCGTCGACCTGGGCGGCAGCGTCACCGGCGAGCACGGCATCGGCATCGAGAAGATGCAGGAGCTCGGGCTGATCTTCGGCGGCGACGATCTCGCCGCGATGCAACGCGTGCGCGCCGTCTTCGATCCCGAGCAGCGCGCCAATCCGGGGAAGATCTTTCCGAGCGGCGGCGGCTGCGTCGAGCAGCGCCGGCCGCGGCGTCAGGCGGCCGCTGTGATCCGGTGCGATGCGTCGGCGGCGCCGGATCTCGCCGCCGAGCTCCGCGCCGTCGCGAGCGACGTGTGCGACGAGGCGGCGGCATCCTCGGCGATGCGGATCGCGCAGGTCGCGCCGCGCATCGTCGTGCGGCCCGCCGACCGGCGCGAGCTCGCGCGCGTCGTCGCGGCCGCCGACGGTCGCGGCGCCGCCGTCGTGGCGTTGGGTGTCGGCGCCCACCGCGAGCTCGGGCACGCGCCGCTGCGCTACGACGTCGCGCTCTCGACGGCGCGGCTGGCGTCGATACGCGAGTACACGCCCGCCGACATGACCGTCACCGTCGACGCCGGCCTCACCGTCGCCGCGCTGCAACGGCAGCTCGCGACCGAACGGCAATGGCTGCCGGTCGCACCGCCGCTGCCGGACGAGACGACGATCGGCGGACTCGTCGCCGCCGATCTGAACGGGCCCTTCCGTGCGACGCAGGGGCGCGTGCGCGACCTCGTGATCGGGATCGCGGCGGCGCTCACCGACGGCACCACCGTTCGCGGCGGCGGCAAGGTCGTGAAGAACGTCGCCGGCTACGACCTGATGAAGCTCATGATCGGCTCGCTCGGCACGCTCGCCGTCATCGTCGAGGTGACGTTCAAGGTGAAGCCGCTGCCGGCGGCGCGCCGCACGCTCGTCCTCGCTCTCGGCCGCGGCGCATCCCTGCCGGCGGTCGCCGAGACGATCGTCGAGCGGCGGCTCGGATCGCTCGCCGCGACGGTCGTGCTGGCGCTCGGCGACCGCGGCGCCGAGCGCGTCGTCTTCCAGCTCGGCGGCGTTGCCGCGGACGTCGCCGCCGAGCGCGCACGCATCCTCGATGCCGCGGCGGCGCTCGCCGCCGAGGTCGTCGTCGATGACGACGCCGACGCGCCCGAGGCGCTCGCGACGACCGACGCGGTCCGCGACTTCCGCCGCCGCACCGACGATCCGCTCGTCGTTCGGTTCGCGGCGCCGACCCGGCGCGCGATCGAGCTCGCGGGCGCGCTGGCCACCGCCTGCGCGCGTACGTCCGGCCGCTGCCTCCTCGACGCGCCTGCGGGCACGATCGTGCTCGGCGTCCTCGAGGCCAGTGAAGGCGGAGGCGGGCGTCCGGACAGTCCGGCGGCGCGCGCGGCGCTGCGGCTCGCGACCTTCGGCGAGCTCGCCGCGCGGCATCGGGCGCAGATGACCGTCGAGCGCTGGCCCCCCGAGCTCGCCGAGATGATCGCGGTCTGGTCGCCGCTTCCCGCCGCCTTGCCGTTGATGCGTCGAATGAAGAGCGCTCTCGATCCGCACGGCACGCTCGCGCCCGGGCGTTTCGTCGGCCGCATCTGAGTCGCGGATGACCCTGCAACGTCCCGACGAGCCCTCGCGCGTTCCGGACGGCGGCTTCGCGCCGACCGCGCGCTTCCTCGAGTGCGTCCATTGCGGCCTCTGCCACTCGGCCTGCCCGACGTACGTGCAGCTCGGCACCGAAGCCGACTCGCCGCGCGGGCGTATTCATCTCATGCGCGCGCTGCAGGAGGGCACCCTGCCGCTCGATCGCGAAGCCGTCGAGCACCTCGATCTCTGCCTCGGCTGCCGCGGCTGCGAGAGCGCCTGTCCGTCCGGCGTGCACTACGGCGCGTTGATCGAGGCGGCGCGGCCGTGGATCGAGCACGGCTACCGCCGCCCATTGCGGGAACGCGCGCGCCGGCGGACGACGCTCGCGCTGCTCCCGTATCGCGACCGGTTGCGCATCGTGCTCGCGCCGCTTCACCTGCTCGCGCGCCTCGGCGTTCTCGACGCCGCCCGCCGCGTCCTTCGCCGGCTGCCGTCGTCGCGCCTCCGCTACTGGCTCAGCCTGCTTCCCGAGCCGCTTCCGCCGCCGGCGCGCCTGCCGCTGCACGCGTCGCCCGGCGCGGCCGAGCGTTGCCACGTGCAGCTTCTCGCCGGCTGCGTCATGCCGGAGCTCTTCGGCGACACCGTCCGGAGCACGCACGCGGTGCTCCTGCGAAACGGCTGTCGGGTGACGGTGCCGAGCGGCCAGCAGTGCTGCGGCGCTTTGTCGCTTCATGCCGGCGATCGCGCGACGGCCGAGCGGCTCGCGCGCGCGAACGTCGACGCCTTCACGAGCGTCGCCCCGGGCGACGTGCCGGTGATCGTCAACGCCGCCGGCTGCGGTGCGATGATGAAGGAGTACGGCGCGCTGCTCGCGACCGATCCCGCCTACGCGACGCGCGCCGCGGCGCTCGCCGCGCGCGTGCGCGACGCCACCGAATTCCTCGCCGCGTTGCCCGCGGAGCCGCCGTCCCGACCGTCGCCGCCCGTCGCGACGGTGCGGATCGCGTACCACGACCCCTGTCATCTGGCGCACGCTCAAGGGATTCGCCGCGAGCCCCGCGAGCTGCTCGCGCGCATTCCGGGCGTGTGCCTCGTCGCGATGGACGACGAGGATCTCTGCTGCGGCAGCGCCGGGCACTACAACGTCATGCATCCGGAGATGGCCCGCCGCCTCGTCGAGCGGAAGGTCGCCGCGATCCGTGCGAGCGGCGCGGATCTCGTGGCGACGGCGAACGCCGGCTGCGCCCTCCAGCTCGAGGCCGGCCTGCGTTCGGCCGGCCTCGCCACACCGGTCCGGCACGTCCTCGATCTGCTGGCGGAGGCGTACGGCCGGGACCAGTCGTCGAGATCGCGCGAAGCGGGCTGACCTCTCGTCCGGCCCGGTCCGGTCTCGATGCGCACCGTCGCCGGCGTCGAGCACGCCACCTCGCCGCGACCGCGGCCGTTCACGAGCGGACGGCTCGCCAAAAATTTGGCCCGCCTCCGGCACCGGCATGACCGCTCCACTCCTCGCGATCACCCGGCGCGGCGCCATTCCACCGTGCTCGGGCGCGCCGTCGCGATTCCGTGCGGTTTCTTGGCCGCGGGCGCGTGCGTCGAGCCGAGCGACGCGTGGGTGGCATACGCGTTGCTCTCGCCGGCGGCAGTGACCGTTCCCCGCCTCAGCAACGTCACGCGACATGGGCTCCGCTGCGTCGGTGAGCTCTATGTCGTCGCCGCGAGCGCCGTGGCGGTCGCGGCGCTGACGAGGCCGATGCCGCGGCCGACGCCCGCGTTCGTCGCGGCCATGCTGGTCCCGGTCGTCGGATGCTTCGCCGCGCTCGCGCTGCGCTCCGCCGCGCACGCGCGCCGCACGTGGTCGCGACGGCGGCGCGGCGCCGACGTCGGCCGGGCGCTCCTGTCGTTGCCGGATGCCTACCGCGTGCTGTCGCGCTTGCCGCTGACGCTGCGCCGCGAGGACCGGGTCGTGATCGGGTCGAACGGCATCTTCGTCGTGGTGACCGACGACACGCGGCGCCGACGCGACGGCAGCTTCTGGCGCGCGATGATCGACGATTGCCACATCGAGGCGCTGCGCGTCCGGGCGCGCGTGCGGCGCGCGCTCCGGCGACCGCTGCCGGTGCACGCGGTACTCTGCGTCGCGGAAGATCCCGGCGGCGAGATTCAGCAGACGCAGGGCGTCCGCGTGGTCGACACCTCACGGTTGGCGACGATGATCGTCAACACCTTCACCACCGCGCCGCTCCGCGCTGCCGACGTCGAGGCGGCGGCGACGGCGCTCGCCGCGACCGGCGTCGAGAGCGCGCCGGTCACGCGCCGGCACCGCGCGCGGCCGCGACCAAAGGAGACCGACTCCGAACGGCGTCTCATGCTGGTATAGGAGGCGCCATAGCGCCCCTCCTTCGGCGGCGTTTTGTTGTTGCAAACGAAAAATTGCGATGGTAGGAAGCGCCGTAGTCTTAGAGGTGAAGGTAGATTGTCCGCAGAAAGGCCGTGGCGTTGTTGGCCACGGCTTCGTTGTATGTGGCAGAGCGCCCTCCCTCGATGACGACCCAAACGGACGAAAGGAGGGAGACAGCGAATGGCAGTTGGTCACGTGAAGTGGTTCAACCCTGAGAAGGGGTTCGGCTTCATCCGCCAAGAGAACGGCGAGGATGTCTTCGTGCATTACTCGGCGATCTCCGGCGAAGGATTCCGAACGCTGGAAGAGGGTCAGAAGGTCGAGTTCGAGATCACCAAGGGCCCCAAGGGCCTGCAGGCCTCCAACGTCACCAAGGCAGCCTAAGCGCGCTCTGCGCCGCATCGACGCGGCAATCGCTTGGCAATATCGCGCCCCGGGAGGATTTCCTTCCGGGGCGCTTCTTTTTGCTGCCGGCGACGCGGGATGCGTCCCCGCGCTCGAGAACGTCGCCGTCCTCGAGTGACGGCCGGCACGCGGCGCGTCGCCGTCGCGGCCGAGCGGGTGCTGATTGTCAGTCCCGCGGCAAGCGCGCTAAGGGAGGGCCATGGATCCCAAAGCCGCTGCGCGGGAGCGCGTCGAGCGCGCCCGTGACGACCTCGTCGCGCTGAGCCACCGCATTCACGCCGATCCCGAAGTGGGATTCGAGGAGGAGCACGCGTCGACGTGGCTCGCCGACGCGCTCGCCGGCTACGGCTTCACCGTCGACGCCGGCATCTGCGATCTGCCGACGGCGTTCGTCGCGCGTGCCGGCAGCGGCCCGCTCCACCTCGCGATCTGCGCCGAGTACGATTCGCTCCCCGGCATCGGCCACGCCTGCGGTCACAACATCATCGCGGCGACCGCGGTCGGCGCCGCGCTCGCCGCGGCGAAGGTCGCGGACGACGTCGGCCTCACCGTGAGCGTCGTCGGCACGCCGGCGGAGGAGGGCGGCGGCGGCAAGATCCTCCTCCTCGAGCGCGGCGCCTTCGCGGGCGTGCACGCGGCGATGATGGTCCATCCGGCGCCGATGGACATGGTCGGAGCCGGTGATCCTCGCGGTCGCGCAGTTCGAGGTGCGCTACACCGGCAAGGAGGCGCACGCGTCGGCGTTTCCGGAGCTCGGCATCAACGCCGGCGACGCGCTCACGATCGCGCAGACCGCGATCGGCCTCCTGCGGCAGCACATCCGCGCGGACCGACCGCGTGCACGGCATCGTCACCAAAGGCGGCGACGCGCCGAACGTCGTGCCGGCGCACACCGTCGCGAAGTACCTCGTGCGCGCCCGCGGCCTCGCCGAGCTCGACGACATCCATCGCAAGGTGTTGCGCTGCTTCGAGGCCGGCGCGCTCGCGACCGGCTCGACGCTCGAGGTGGTCGAGGACCACAAGCCGTACGCCGAGATGCGCCACGACGCGCCGCTGGCGTCGCTGCTACCGGCGGAACGCCGAAGCTCTCGGCCGGGCGTTCCCCGAGATGAACGCCGTCCTCGAGCGCGCCGCCGGCTCGACCGACATGGGCAACGTCTCGCTCGCGATGCCCTCGATCCATCCGATGATCGGCATCGGCTCGCTGCCGGCGGTGAACCACCAGCCGGAGTTCACCGCGCACTGCGTGACCGCCGCCGCCGATCGCGCCCTGATGGACGGCGCCCTCGCGCTCGCGTGGACGGCGATCGACGCGGCGGCGACCGCGGACGTCCGCGACCGCCTGCTCGCGGCGGCGCGCTGACGAGAGCCGAGGCGGCGCGGCGGATTCACGGCGCGGGCCGGTGCGTCGCGGCGCTCTCGTCCACGGAGGAGCGCCGGGGCCCGATCGTCAGGCGGCCCGAAGGAAATCATCAGCTCCCCGTCAGGACATCGGCCGCGGCCGTGCGCTACCGTCGCTACCAGTCGGAGACATCCGACCGGAGGTGATTCATGGACACCCGCGTGAACGATTCGCCACCGCCGCCGGTCAAGATCGAGTGGCGGCGCGCCTGGCGCGCCTTGCGCATCCTGATGGCGGACGCGGAGCGGACCGAGCAAGCCTTCGAGATCATCGCCGCGGTTTCCGGGCGGGACTTCGAGCGGCTCTTTCAGCGCTTCGTCGCGCACCCCGAGGGCGCCGTGCTTCTGGGCGAGCGGCCGTCGCTGCTCGCCGCGCTCTCCGATCGCGCGCGACTCCGGTCGCTGCCGGCGGGCAGCCTCGGTCGCGCCTACGCCGACTTCATGGACGCGGCGGTCCTGGACGCCGAGGGCCTCATCACGGCGCAGGCGGCATCGCGCGCCGGTGACGATCGCGAGACGCTCGACCCCGACCGGCAGTGGGTCGCGGATCGGACTCGCGACATGCACGATCTCTGCCACGTCCTCACCGGATACGGGCGCGACGAGGCGGGCGAGTCGGCGAACCTCGCGTTCACGTACGCGCAGACTCCCTTTCGCGGCATCGTCCTCATCCTTCTGGCGATCGCGTTGACTCAGCCGTACGGCAACCGTTTTCGCTGGCCGCTCTATCTGCGGCGGGCGTGGCTGCGCGGCCGTCGCGCCGCCTGGCTGCCGGTCGTGCCCTTCGAGCGCCTCCTGGCCGAGCCGCTCGACGTCGTTCGCCGCCGGCTGGCGATCGAGCCGGCTGCGGTCGCTCATCGAGAGGGGATCATCGTCGCGACCGGCAATCCGCGATCGGCTCCCGACGTTCCGGCGCTCGCTTGACACTCGCAGGCGGCGCGACCAAGGCTCGGCCGGGAGTGAACGGTGTCGAGCCTCGAAGCGGATTGCCGAGCGGTCGCGCAGGCTCACGACGTCCTCGGCCGTGCGGCTGCGCGTTGCGCCGCGGCTGCGTCGCGGTCGCTGCCCTCGTCGCGGCATTGCCGCTCGTCCGCGGCCGGCGCGGCTGATCCCGAGCGCGCGGCCGATCGCCGCCCCGCCGCCGTCGTGCGCCGGTGACCGTGCAGCCGACAGCGGCGTTCGGTGAGTACGAGCTCGACGAGCGTCTCTACGAGCTCCGCCGTCGCGGGGCGATCGTCAAGATCGAGCCCAAGGTCTTCGACGTCCTCGCCTATCTGGTCCGGCATCGCGATCGGGTCGTCCCCAAGGAGGAGCTCCTCGGGAAGCTCTGGCCGGACGAGTTCGTCAGCGACTCGGTGCTGCCGCGTTGCGTGACCGCCGCGCGCAAGGCCGTCGGCGACGACGCGAATCGCCAGCGCGTCATTCAGACCGTCCACGGCCGGGGCTACCGCTTCGTCGCCGCGCTCGACGAGAGTGCCGCGGTCGATCGACGGCTCGGCGCCGATCGATGGTGCGGGCCGGAGGGCGGCGGCGTGCGGCCGAGCGCCGTCTTCGTCGGCCGCGAAGACGCGCTCGCCAGCTTGGAAACGGCGTTCGCCGACGCCGTCGGCGGGCGCGGCCGGCTCGTTCTTCTCGTCGGCGAGCCGGGCATCGGCAAGACGCGCACCGCGGAGGAGTTCGCCCGGCGCGCGATCGAGGCCGGCGCGTCCGTCCTCACCGGCCGCTGCTACGAGGGCGAGGGCGCTCCGGCGTTCTGGCCCTGGGCGCAGGTGGTGCGCGCGTGCGTCGGCGCCGGCTCGAGCGAGCGCGAGACGGCGGCCGACCTCGCAGAGCTGCTCCCCGATTTTCGCGAGAACGTCGCCGCGGACGCGCTGCCGGCGGAGCAGGCGCGGTTCCGCTTGTTCGAGAGCGTGACGGCGGTGCTCAAGGGCGCGGCGCGCGCCCAGCCGCTGGTCCTCATCCTCGACGACCTCCACTACGCCGACAAGCCGTCGCTCCTCTTGCTCGTCTTTCTCGCGCGCGAGCTGCGCGGCGCTCGCATGCTGGTGATCGGCACGTATCGCGACGTCGAGGTCGCGCCGCCGCCACCCGCTCGCGGCCGTGCTCGGCGATCTGGCGCGCGAGCCCGCCTGCCAGCGCGTTCCCCTGCGCGGGCTCGGCGCGCGACGACGTCGCCCGCTTCATCGCGGCGACCGCGGGTCGTGCCGCGCCCGCGGCGGTGACCGCCGCCGTCTTCGAGATGACCGAGGGCAATCCGTTCTTCGTCGGCGAGATCGTGCGTCTGCTGGCTGCCGAAGGCAGGCTCGACACCCTCGATCCGGCGTCCTCGCTGCGGATCGCGTTGCCGCAAGGCGTTCGCGAGGCGATCGGCCGTCGCCTCGATGCGCTCTCGACGGAGTGCAATCGGGTGCTGACGGTGGCGTCGGCCGTCGGCCGGAGCTTCGCGCTTCCGGTCCTCGAGCGCGTCGCCGATCTCGCGCGCGACCGCCTGCTCGAGGTGCTCGAGGAGGCGGTCGCGTCTCGGATCCTCACGCCGCCGCCGCTCGCCTCCGCCTCCAGGACCGCGACGCCGGTCGCTGGCGGCCGCGCGCTCGGCGAGTACGCCTTCTCGCATGCCCTCATCCGCGAGACCCTCTACGAGGAGCTGACGACGCCGGCGCGGGTGCAGCTGCATCGACGCATCGGCGAAGTCCTGGAGGAGCTCCACGCGGCGAGTCCCGAGGCCCACCTCGCGGAGCTGGCGCATCATTTCTTTCAGGCGGCCCCGGGCGGCGACATCGAGCGTGCGGTGCGATACGCGACCCGCGCGGCCGAGCGGTCCGCCGGCCTCCTCGCCTACGAGCAGGCCGCTGCCGACTACGAGCGCGCGCTGCAAGCGCTCGACCTCTCCGCCGCGCCCGACGAGACGCGTCGGCTCGAGGTCCTGCTGGCCCTCGGCGAGGCCAGCTCGCGCGCCGGCGAACGGGCGCGGGCGCGGGCGGTGTTCCTGCGCGCCGCCGACCTGGCGCGCAGCCTCGACCGACCCGCCGCCCTGGCGCACGCGGCGCTCGGATTCGGCGGCCGCGGAGAGATGGGCCTGCCGGGGGACGAGGCGCTGCGCAGCTTGCTCGAGGAGGCGCTCGCCGCGGTCGGCGACTCCGATCCCGCGCTGCGCGCGCGCCTCCTCGGTCGCTTGGTCGGCACCGCGCCGTACACGGATTCGCGTCGACGCGCGCCTGACGCTCAGCCGCGACGCGCTCGATCTCGCGCGGCGGCCGGTGACCGCGACACGCTCCTCGACGTGCTCGCCGCGCGCGCGTGGGCGATGCTCGGCCCCGATCACGTCGAGGAGCGGGCTCGCGGTCGGCACCGAGCTGCTCGAGCTCGGCGGCCGGACCGGCTACGAGCACGCGGCCTTCAGCGGCCATGAGCTCCGGGTCGGCGCCTTGCTCGTGCTCGGCGACGTCGTCGCCGCCGATCGCGAGATCGACGCCGCTCGCGGCGCTCGCCGTCACGCTCCGCCAGCCCGTCTACACGTGGTTCGCGACCTGGTGGCGTGCGAGCCGGGCGCTCTGCGACGGCCGCTTCGAGGAGGCCGACCGCCTCCGTCACGAGGCGCTCGCGATCGGGCGACGCATCCAACACCCGGGGGCGCTCGCGATCTTCCAAGGGCAAGGACTCTGGCTCGGGCGCGAGCGCGGCGGCGTCGAGGAGGACTTCCTGCCGGCGTTCGAGTTCCTGCTCGACTACTATCCGCAGGCCGCGATCAGCCTGCGCATCGGCGAGGCGAGCTACCATTGCGACGGCGGGCGCGTCGACGAGGCGCGCGCGTCCTTCGAGGCGCTCGCGGCGCACGAGTTCGCGGACGTGCCGCGGAACGAGCATTGGCTGGTGTCGATCTCGGGACTCGCCGAGCTCTGCAGCCGTCTCGGCGACGTCCGGCGCGCGGCGACCCTCTATGCGCAGCTCGCGCCGTTCGCGTCCCGCAACGTGGCGCACGACCTGCTGCGCGCCTACAGCGGATCGGCCTCGCACTATCTCGCGTTGCTCGCGGAGACGCTCGGCCGCGCCGGTGACGCGGTCCGCCACTACGAGCACGCGCTCGCGATGAACGATCGGATGGGTGCCCGGCCGTATCTCGCGCGCACCCAGTTCGAGTATGCACGGATGCTCGTCGCCGCCGGACGGCGGTCGCAGCGCGCGAAAGCTCGCGAGCTTCTCGACGCCGGCATGGCGACCGCGCGCGAGCTGCACTTGACCGGCTGGGAGCAGCGGTGGGCCGAGCTCGCCGCCGAGGTCACGCGCCCGGTCGCGGGTCTCCGGCGTCGATGATCGCGGCCGGTGCGCGGCGAGGGCGTGATCCGATCCTCAGCAGTCCCGAAGGAAATCATCAACCCGCCGGCGGGGTCTTCGCGCTGCGCGGATGGTAGGGAATACTCCGTCGAGCGGGAACGGACGCTCGGCAGCGTTGCAATGAAAGGAGGTCCCATGTCGATGTCGACGAGCGTCGCCGGCGAAATCACGGAGCGGCCGCGCCCGGCCGCGGCGAGGATCGCCGGAGCTTCGCCGGCCTCCCGTCCGGTGCAATGGCGGCGTGCGTGGCGGGCGCTGCGGACGCTCATCGCCGACTCGTCGCGTACCGAGCAGGTGTTCGAGCTGATCACGGCGGTCGAAGGCGCGTCGGCCGACCGCGCGTACCGCGAGTTCCTCGCCCATCCCGACGGGCCGGCGCTGCTCGCCGCACGCCCGGCGCTGCTCGCGGCGCTTGCCGACCGCGACGCGCTCGCGGCGATGCCGGAGCAGAGTCTCGGGCGAGCCTACCTGGAGTTCATGAGCGCCGAGCAGCTCTCGGCCGACGGCCTCGTCGCGGCGTCCCTCGCGCCCGCCGACCGCGACGCCGGCGACGTCGACCCCGACCGGCGATGGTTCTTCGACCGCCTGCGCGACATGCACGACCTCTGGCACGTCGTCACCGGCTACGGCCGCGACGAGGCCGGGGAAGCGGCGAACCTGGCGTTCACCTACGGCCAGACGCGCAACCGCGGCGCGGGGATCATCGCCCTCGCCGGCGCGCTGATCGGCCCGAAGGGAAACCGGCTCGCATGGCAGCGGTACCTGTTGCGCGCCTGGCGGCGCGGCCGCCGCGCGGTGCTGCTGAGCGTCGCGCGCTGGGAGGATCTCCTGCCGCGGCCCCTCGAGCTCGTGCGTCAGGCGCTCGCGATCGAGCCGCCGCAGCGGGCGCACCCGGAAGGAATGGTCACCGGCAACCGCGGCGACGAGGCCGGCAACGGCGCGGGCGCGCTCCCGCCCGGACCGCGCGCACCGGGGCTCGTGCAGGTGCTGCGCTCGGCGGTGCGACCCTATCGGTTCCTCGAAGAATGCGCCCGCGAGTACGGCGACGCCTTCACCGTCCGCGCGTTGGGGGGACGGCGCTTCGTCGTCTTCAGCCATCCCGACGCGAACAGGGAGATCTTCACCGCCGACCCCGAGGAGCTCGTCGCCGGCGAGCAGAACCGCGAGTTCCTGGAGCCGCTCCTCGGCCGCCACTCGCTGTTGATGCTCGACGGCGCGGCGCACGTCCGCGAGCGGCGCCTGATGTCGCCGTCGTTCCACGGCGAGCGCATGCAGCTCTACGGGCGCCTCATGCGCGACATCACCGACCAGGTGATCGATCGCTGGCCGCTCGGGCGACCGTTTCCGATCCACCACGAGATGCAGGCGATCGCCCTCGAGGTGATCCTGCGCGCCGTCTTCGGCATCGACGAGGCCGACGAGCTCGACCACATGCGTGCGTCCCTGCTCCGGATGCTCGCGCTCGCGGACGGGCCGGCGGCGCCGTTCATGGCGATTCCGGCGGCACAGATCGAGCTCTTCGGCCTCGCACCGTGGGGCCGCTTCGTCCGCTACCGGAGGGACGTCGACCGCGTGCTCTTCGACGAGATCGCGCGCCGCCGGCGCGAGGGTACCGCGGGCCGCACCGACGTGCTGTCGATGCTGATCGATGCCCGCGACGAGGACGGCGGCGCGCTCACGGATCGGGAGCTCCGCGACGAGATGTTCACGCTGCTCATGGCCGGGCACGAGACCACTGCGACCTCGCTCGCATGGGTCTTCACCTACGTGCTCGACCGTCCGGAGGCGCTCGCCGAGCTCCGCGCCGAGCTCGCTCGCGTCCGCGGCGACGGCCGGCTCGAGCCCGAGCACCTCGCGCGGCTCGAGTACCTCGATGCGGTCGTCAAGGAGACCGCGCGGCTCGCGCCCGTCGTCACCAACGTCGCGCGCCTGCTGCGGAAGCCGGCGCGCATCGGCGGCCTCGAGCTGCCGGCGGGGACGGTCGCGTCGCCGTGCATCTATCTCACGCATCGTCGAGCGGATCTCTGGAAGGATCCCGAGCGCTTCGATCCGAGCCGCTTTCTCGGCGCGCGCCCTGGACCGTACGCGTTCTTCCCGTTCGGCGGCGGGACCCGCCGCTGCATCGGGGCGGCGTTCGCGAGCTACGAGATGAAGGTCGTCCTGGCCGAGGTGCTGGCGCGCACGGAGCTGAAGCTGGCGTCCGGCTACCGGCCGCGCGTCGTGCGCCGCGCGATCACCCATGCGCCGTCGGGCGGCGTTCCGGTCGTTCTCGTGACGCGGCGGTCATGATACGCCCGTCGGCACTCGCCGTGACCGCCGCCGCCCCGAGCGCAGTGTCCGCCGCGCACCGCCGCTACCTCTTCGTCGAGCAGGGCATCGGCGCCGGCGTCGTCAACTTCCTCCTGAACTACGCGATCGCGTGGGCGATGTTCCGCGGAATGGCGGAGGTGCCGGTGTGGGGACAGCAGAGCGTCGTCGGCGACCTGCTCGGCACCGGCTTCGTGCTGCCCTTCGTCACCACGCTCCTCGTGACGCCGCTCGCGCGCCAGCGCGTCCACAGCGGCGCTCTCAGCGCCCTCGTCCGGACGACGCATCCGGTGCTCGGCCGCGTGCCGCACGGCACCGTGCGACGCGGCGTCTTCTTCGGCGTCGTCTGCGCGCTCGTGCTCGCGCCCTTCGTGCTCGCGACGTTCGGGATGCTCGGGCTCGGCGAGATGACGCTCGGACGGTTCCTGTGGTTCAAGGCGAGCTTCGCCGCGGTCTTCGGCGCGCTGGTGACGCCGGTGATCGCGCTCTACGCGATCTACGAGCGCTGACGACGCGATCGTGCGGTCGAGCGCCCGCGCCGACGCTCGACCGGAGCGACGGCGCATCCGGAGGCGCTACTTCGCGCTCGGCGGGTCCGAGATCAGCAGCGTGCCCTGCGCGACGCACGCGAGCTTGCCGTCGTTCGTCACCTCGACGCGCACGACGGCGGAGCGCCGGCCGATCGCGAGCACGGTCGAGACCGCCTCGAGGACGCCGCTGCGGACGGCGCGCAGGTAGTTGAGCTTGAACTCGGTCGTCGCCGCCCACTGGCCGCGCTTCATGAGCGGATAGAGGACGACGCCGAGACAGTGGTCGACGAAGCCCGCCATCACGCCGCCGTGAATCGCGCCCAGCGGCGTCACCAGCTCGTCGCGCACGGCGAGCGTCGCGACCAGCCGTCCGGGGCCGAGCTCGTGGAGCTTGATCGCGAGCCAGCCGGGCAGGCCGCCGGCGCCGTCGTGCGCCGCGAGCATCGCGTCGGCGATCTTGCGATCGAAGTTCTCGAAGTCGTTTCCGGTCTCGGTCGCCACGGGCAGGGCCTCACTTTCGCTGCGGCACCGCCGGGACCGCCTGGTCGGACGGTGCGCGTGCTCAGATCGCGACGGTTTCGATCTCGGCGGCGAGGGCGAAGTCGCGCTCGGTGAGGCCGCCGGCATCGTGCGTCGACAGCGTCAGCGTCACCTGGTCGTAGTTGATCGTGATGTCCGGATGGTGGCTCGCCGTCTCGGCGATCTCGCCGACCTTGTTCACGAACGCGAGCGCGGCGTTGAAATCCGCGAACCGGAATCGTTTGGTGATCGCCGAGCCCTCGCGGCGCCAGCCGGGAACCTTCGCAAGCGCGCGCTCGACCTCGTCGTGGCTCAATTTTTCGATCGGCATCTCTCCCTCCGTGCGAGCTTCGTGCGGCGTCCGCCGGGAGTCAACCTCGGGCGAGGTGCTGGCCGAGGAGTACGCGCGCCCGGCGACGGACCGCAGCCGCGGACGACTCCAGGCGGTCGCCGTCAGCGGGCGTTCGCGACGGCGGCGCCGCTCGGCATCCGCTCCGGCTCCGCCAGAAAGCGAAAGTCGTCGTAGTCGGCGGCGGCGCGCGAGCCGGTGTCGTCGGCGTCGGTCAGCACCGCGACGCCTTGCAGCTCGGGCGGATCGGCCTTGAAGAGCCGTCGATAGTCGGCGGCGACGTTCACCGTCTCGGTGCGCCATTGTCCCACGGCTTCGTTGCCGCTCTCGAGAACCACGATGTGCGCGGTCGAGTACCCGGGGCTCGGAAACTCGGCGCCGCGCGGCTCGCGCGCGCTCCACACGTACTTGATCGCGCGCGGGATGAGCCCGCCGAACGGGCCCTTGAAGACGACGTACACGCCGGCCGCCGAGTCGTTGGTGGCCGCGGCGCGTTCGTCGGCGCCGACCGGCACCTCGTCGACGCGCCAGCGCCACGACAGCACCGGGTACTCGTCGACCACGGCCTTCACCGGCACGCCGATCTGCGTCGATTGCGGCTGCGCCACCGCCCTCAAGAAGCGGTCGCCGTTCTCGCTCGCGACGGTGTACACGCGCTCGGCGGTCCGTGCGTCGCGCGACTTCCATCCGCCCGGAAAACACGCCGGCGCGTCGGCGTTGAAATCGTCGACGAGGAGCACTGGCGACCCGCCGGCACGAGCGTCGGCGGCCGCCACGACGAGCAGGAACGCGAGCAGGACGCGGAGCGACATGAGCCGAAATTTCTACTCAGGGTGCACCGCGTGCGCAAGACGCCATTCGCGCTGCAGTCGGGCTCGGCTATCATGGGTCCATGGCCCGACTCCGTCCGTCCCGCAGCGCCGTGACCGAAGACCTGATCGGCCAGCTCCTCGAGCAGGCCGGCGACCTCGGCAGCACGCGCCACGAGCGCTACCTGCGCGAGATCGTCACCACCGTGCTGCGCCTGGCGCGCGACCAGGCGCTCGGTCGGCGATCTCAAGATCATCACCACCGCCCTCAAGGAGATGCGCTACGCGTTCAAGGTGTTCGCGCCCTACCGCCACATCCGCAAGGTCAGCACCTTCGGCTCGGCGCGCACCAAGGAGGACGCGCCGGAGTACCGCCAGGCGAAGGAGTTCGCGGAGCGGATCTGCCGCGAAGGCTTCATGCTGCTCACCGGCGCCGGCGGCGGCATCATGCGCGCCTGCCAGGAAGGGTCGGGACGCGAGCGCAGCTTCGGCGTCAACATCCGGCTGCCCTTCGAGCAGTCGCCGAACGAGTTCATCGAGCGCGACCCGAAGCTGGTTTCCTTCAAGTACTTCTTCACGCGCAAGCTGATGTTCATCAAGGAAGCCGACGCGATCGTGCTCTTCCCGGGCGGCTTCGGGACGCACGACGAGGGCTTCGAGTCGCTGACGCTGGTGCAAACCGGCAAGTCGCGGCCGATGCCGATCGTCTTCCTCGATGCGCCGCGCGGCACGTACTGGAAGACCTGGAAGCGCTACGTCGAGGACCACCTGCTGCGGCGCGGGCTGATCTCGGCCGACGACATGGCGCTCTTCAAGGTGACCGACAAGATCGACGAGGCCGTCGATGAGATCCGCCGCTTCTATCGCGTGTATCACTCGTCGCGCTACGTCGGTGATCGCTTCGTGATCCGGCTGAACGCGGCACTCGCGCCGGCGCTCGTCGCCGAGCTCAACGGCGAGTTCGCCGACATCCTCGCCGACGGCGCCTTCGAGGTCGCCGAGGCGCTGCCGGAGGAGGAAGGCGAGCCGGAGATCGCCCACCTGCCGCGGCTGGTGTTCCGCTTCAATCGCCTGGGGTTCGCGCGCCTGCGGATGATGATCGACCGCATCAACAGCGTCGGACCCGCGGTGCCCCAGCAAGCGCCGCCGCTGCACACGGCGGAAGGCGGTCTGGTCTGATCTGATCGCCGCCGGTGAGGGTCTCGTCGATCCTCACCGGCGGGCACGGCGAGACCGGAATCAGGGGCCGATGATCGTCGTCGGCACGCAGAGCTCGGTCGGGCGCGTGATCGTGAAGTGGTCGCGGCCGAAGTCGTTGTTGATGAAGATCGTCGCGTCGACGTGCTGCCGCGACGGCATCGTCAGCACCTTGTAGCAGAGCAGGTTGGCGTCGGTGTCGACGATGCCCGCGCCGTTCTGGTCGGCCGCGACGCACAGGCTCATCGGCTTCTTGATGGCGTCGACCAGCGTGCCGAACTGGTCCTCGACGTCGATCCCGGTGGCGCGGAAGCGGGCGCGCTTCACGCGGTGGCACTTGAAGTGGTCGAGCGTCGGATTGACGAGCGGCGGTGGCGTGCCCGTGAGGTCTTTGGCGCTCGGGACGAGGAGGAGATCCGGCTTGGCGACGTCGAGGAAGAGCGTCCCGAACTGGTTCACGACCTCGACCTCGCGGACGGTCTTGAAGATCGGTGAGCGCTGCCTGATCTGGTAGCCGATCAGGTGCTGGACGTGGTCCGGCGCCGTCGGATCCTCGCCGTTCTTGTCGGCGGGATTGCACAGGCGCTTGGCGCGGCCGGTCGTGACGATGCCGGCGCCGAACACGTCGTCGAGCTGGAGCATGAGCGGCACGAACGGCTCGCGGTTCAGCTCGTAGCACTGGAAGTGGTCGAGGGGCGGCGTCGTCGCCGGCGTCGGCGTCGCGGTGAGGATCGGCGTCGCGGTACGCGTCGGGGTCGGCGTCTTGGTGGCGGTCCGCGTCGGCGTCTTCGTCGGCGTCGGCGTCTTGGTCGGCGTCTTCGTCGCGGTCTTCGTCGGCGTCTTGGTGGCGGTCTTGGTCGGGGTGGGCGTCGGGCACGGATTCGAGTGCCGGTTCGCGGTCACGGAGCGATAGTGGCCGTCGGCGCCCTTCACCACCCACGAGAGATCGTTGCCGTCGAACGTCACGACGAAGGGCGAGTTCGGAAACGTCGCGCTGTGCCCGGAGACGAACGTCGTCGGCTGGCCGCGATCGGACGGCGCCGGCGACGTGAAGTTCCGATCCCCGACCGGAATCGTCAGCGTCGACGGATGATCGTTCTGGTACTCGAAGTACGCCGTGTAGCTGCCGTTGCCGAGACTCTTCACGCACGCGAGCAGCGGATAGAGCGGCCACGCGTGGGCGCGTGCCGGCAGCGCGAGGAGCAGGGTCGTGATCGCGAGGCCGAGGAGCGGCGGGGTGCGCTTCTTCATGGGCAGGATCCTCCGGTTCACCAGGAGCGGGTGATGAGGATGTGTAGCTACCGACTCACATGAGAAGAGTCAATAAAAAATCTATACGAAATCCGCAGCCATAGTGTATGCATTGGCGTGCGACATGTAGGCGCGTCCACGTGCACGATCTGCGCGCGCCGTTCGCGGCAACACGTGCGACCGCGCGCGGGATGCTTCGCGACGATCGCCGCGCCGTTTCGGCGCGGTCCAGCCGAACGCTAGTTCAGCTGCTCGGGCGGCTTCTCGGTGGCGGCGCCGTCGTTGGCGTTCAGCAGGGCGCGCAGCAGCTCGGCGAGCGTCAGGACCTCGTGGTTCACCCGGACGAACGCCTCGACGGCCTGGAGCCACTCGGTGCGCATCCGTTGCAGATCGTCGGACGGGGTGTCCGGATTCAAGGTGACGACCTTCTTCATGCCGTCGAGCAGTCCTTCGGAGATGCCGTGGAGGTGGCGCGCGATGTCGGTGAACGTGCGTGAGTCGATGACCATGGTGCGCGAGATATCAAGAAGAATGCCACGACATCGGCGGCGGCAGCGTGACAACTCCGAGGGTTTCCTCGTGAGCACGTCGATCGCGCGACCGCAAAACTGCGCGATCGTATGAAGCAGTTGCAACGGTGCGAGCGTGATCTGCGTTCCGCTGAGGAGAGCGAGCGAGACGCGCCTTCACGTGTGGACGTCAGCAGCGACGACGATGGGGGGAGGCGCGTCGGCGACGGACGGGAGATCACGTAGGGGTCGAGCGTGAACCGTTGCGCCGTCGTCGCCGCCCGACGTCGTGACGCACCGGCCGCGGGCGCGAACGCTATGGCGTCCGGCCGTCGTCCTCGAGGTGGCGCTTCAAGAAGAGCCACGCGTCCTTGAAGACGCTCGCGCCCCACTGATGGTGCGTACCGGGATGCCAGCGTAGCTCCTTCGGCTCGCGCGCGGCCTCGAACAGGCACGTCACCGCCTCGCGCGGGAAGACCGGATCCTCCTCGGTGTTGATCATCAAGAGCGGCCGCGGCGCGATCGCCGCGGCGAAGAAGATCGGGTCCGTCGCTTCCGCGGCGGCACGGCGCCGCGCGCGCTCGTCGTCGGTGTCGCCGCGCTCCCAGTACCGGAGATGCGCGAAGCTGCCGGCGATCACGATCACCGCCGCGCGCACGCGCGGCTCGCGTGCGGTGAACACGGTGCCGAGCATGCCGCCGAGACTGAAGCCGACGAATCCCAGCCGTGTGACGTCGACGGTCTCGATCGTCGTCAACAGATCGACGCCCCGCCGGAGGTCGGCGATCCCTTGCTCGACGAAGTCGGGCTTCGTGATCAGGCGCCGCCGCCGCATCATCTCCAGGGGCGGATCGCTGGCGCGCTCGCCGTGCTCCGCCAAGTCGATCGCCAGGACCGTCCAACCGGCGGCGGCCCATCGTCGCGCCGGCGCCTGGATGTAGAAGTCGTCTTTGCTGGTGTTGGCGCCGTGCTGAATCACGACCGCCGGTCCGCGGCTCGTCTGCGTACGGCTCTGGAAGAGATACGCCGGCACCGCGGCGCCGTCGCCGCCGTGGTAGCGCAGCCGGCGGATGCGAACGTCGCCGACGCGGTCCTCGCCGAGGATCTCCGATTCGGGTGGCGTCGTGGAGGCGATCACGCCCTCGTCGCGGCGTCGGTCCGGCATGCGTCCGTCGTGCCGATTTCGGCGAGGTCGTGCAACAGCGGCAAGCGGAGCCGACGGCGGACACCGGGCAGCGCTTGTCCGCCGGGCGTCGGGCGGAGTAGGCAACGACCATGATCATCGGCCTCACCGGCGGGATCGGCGCCGGCAAGAGCGTCGTCGGCGCGATCCTGCGCGAGCTCGGCGCGCACGTGATCGACACCGACAAGGTGGGTCACCGCGTGTACCAGCCCGGGAGCGAGGGCTGGCGGCGGATCGTCGACGCGTTCGGCCGCGAGCTCGTCGCCGCCGACGGCACGATCGACCGCAAACGTCTCGGCGCGATCGTCTTCGCCGACGACGAGAAACGCCGGCAGCTGAACGCGATCGTCCACCCGCTGATCTTCGGCGAGATCATGCGCGAGATCGCCGACCGCCGGCAGGCGGGCTTCGCCGGGCACTTCGTCCTCGAGGCGCCGGTCCTCCTCGAGGCGAAAGGGACGGGCCTGGTCGATCAGCTCTGGGTCGTGAGCGCGCCGGGCGACGCCGTGCGCGCCCGACTCGCCGGGTCGCGCGCCATGAGCGACGCGGAGATCGCCGCCCGCGTCGGCGCCCAGCTCGACGACGCCGAGCGGCGCAAGCACGCCGACGTCGTGATCGAGAACGACGGCGACGTCGCCGCGCTCCGCGCGCGCGTCGAGTCGGCGTGGCGTCGTCTCCCGGCCGCGCCGGCGCCGCCCGGCTGAACGGGCCGCGTCCGCCCTCGCGCGGGTTCGCTATCCGGACCGTGCGCGCAACGGCGACACCGCGGCGAGCTCGGTGAAGTCACGGTCGCGGTGCAGCACCTCGAGGTCGTGCCGCAACGCGCACGCGGCGATCACGCAGTCGACGGACGATCTGACGGCGTGGCCGGCCTTGCGCGCGGTGCGGTAGAGCGCCACGGCGTCGTCGAACACATCCGCGCGCAGCGGGTTCTCGACGATCGGCAACGCGTACATGGCCTCGCGCGCGACACGATATGCCTGCTCGTCGGCGAATCCCTGGAGCACCTCCTGGATCACCGGCAAGCAGGTGGCGATCTCGTCGAAGTCGCAGAGGTCGGAGAGATCGAGCGGATCCCGGCGCCGGAACGTCGCGATCCACACCGACGTGTCGACGAGGATCACGATCGGCGGCGACGCGCGGCACGGCGATCGTCGCGCATCGCACCGAGATCCCCCTCCCACAAACCGGAGCCGCGCAGCTGCAGGATGCGGCGCGCCCAGGTGGTGCGTTCGGGTTCGTTCGATACCCGATCTCCCTGGGGGTGTTCGTCCTCTGGTTTACGCTGGCGGCGGCCTTGGCGAGCATTGCCGCGCTCGCCGTCACGGTCTTCTATGTGATCCCCGTCTACCTCCTCTACATGCGATCCGAGGAGAGGATGATGTTGGATCACTACGGGGCGGCCTATCGGGCGTATCAGAGTCGCACGGGGATGGTGGTCCCCGGACTCGGCAGCCGCCGCGCTGATCGCGACGAGCTGTGAAGCATGACCGCCAACAAGCGTCCCGGGTACGCTGCCCGGCATCGGCCGCCGCCCGCCGGTGTGCTACTAGGCGGGGAACGATGACCGCCACGCGCATCCTCATCGCCGGCGCCGGCATCGGCGGCACCGCCGCCGCGATCGCGCTCCGACGGCGCGGCATCGACGCGACCGTCGTCGACGCCGCCCCCGCGCCGCCGAGCGAGGGGGCGAGCATCACCATCCCGGCGAACGGCGCCCGCGCGCTCGGGTCGCTCGGTGCCTTCGACGCCGCCGCCGCGCGCGCGGTGATCGCGTCGCGCGTCGAGTACTGGCACGGCGACGACGTGCTCGTGAGCATGCCCTTCGAGGGGCGCTTCGGCGGCTGGCCGTGGCTGGCGCTCCTGCGTCGCGACCTGCTCGATGCCCTGGCCTGCCAAGCGCCGCGGGTGCGCTTCGGCGTCGGCGTGGCCGCGCTCGCCGAGCGTGACGACGGCGTCGACGTGAGCTTCACGGACGGCACGCGCGAGCGGTTCGACGTCGTCGTCGGCGCCGACGGCACGCGCTCGACGGTGCGGCGGTCGATGCCCGAGCTGCACGACGTCGCGGCGGAGTGGGCGGGGATCTTCTACTGGCGCGCGGTGCTCGACGACCCGGCGCCGCCGACGATCATGCGGATGTACGTCGGCGAGGGCTCGATGTTCGGCCTCTTCCCCGGCGGGCCGGGCCGCGCCTACGGCTGGGCGGCGCTGCCGGCCGCGACGCGCGAGATGGACCCGATCGCCGGCCGCCGGCAGCGGATTCTCGACCGCTTCCGCGCCATCGGCGGCGCGCCGCGCGGCTTCCTCGAGCGCACGCGCTCCGACGACGACTTCTCCTGCACGCCGCCCGAATGGGTGCGGGCGCCGACGTGGCACTCGCGGCGGGTCGTCCTGCTGGGAGACGCCGCGCACGCGAGCCCGCCGTTCATGGCGCAAGGGGCGTGTCTTGCGATGGAAGACGCGATCGTCCTCGCGGAGTGCCTCGCCGACGCGCCCGTGCCCGAGGCGTTCGTCCGCTACGAGGCGCGGCGCCGGCCGCGAGTCGAGCTCGCACACCAGGTGATCGCCGGCATCACGGCGTCGATCGCTGCGGCGACGCCGGTCGGCGAGCGCATCGCGGCGATCCAGACCATGGGACCGGCGGCGCTGCTCGCGCCGTTCGAGTTCCTGATGGAGCCGCTGTGATCGAGATCGTCGACGTCTGGATGCAGCACCCGACGCGGCGCTTTCTCGAGCAGCCGTTCTTCGCGTCGCTGCTCCGCTGGACGCGGCAGGACGCGTTTCCGGAGGTGCCGCTCACGGCGACGATCGGCACCATGGACGCCGGCGGCGTCGCCGTCGGGCTGGTCGCGGCGTGGTGGGGGCCGCAGGGCGCCTTGATCGGCAACGACGAGGTGGCGGCGTTCGTGCGCGCGCACCCGCGGCGGCTGGTCGGCGTCGCGTCGGTCGACCTGGCGCGGCCGATGGACGCGGTCCGCGAGCTCCGGCGCTGCGTGCGCGACCTCGGGTTCCGCGCGCTCCGCATCGTGCCGTGGCTCTGGGGGCTGCCGCCCGACGACCGCCGCTACTACCCGCTCTACGCCGAGTGCATCGAGCTCGACGTGCCGTTCTGCTTGCAGGTCGGCCACACGGGGCCGCTCATGACCTCGGAGCCGGGGCGGCCGATCCCGTACCTCGAGCACGTCGCGCTCGAGTTCCCGGAGCTGCGCATCGTCGCCGGCCACATCGGCGCGCCGTGGACGCCGGAGATCATCTCGCTCGCGACCAAGTTCCCGAACCTCTACGTCGACACCTCGGCCTACAAGGCGACGCGCTACCCGGCGGACTTCGTCGAGTTCATGCGCGGGCGCGGCGCGAAGAAGGCGATGTTCGGGACGAACTACCCGATGCTGACGGCGTCGGCGTGCCTGGAGGGGCTGGCGTCGCTCGGCCTCGGCGCGGAAGCCGAGGCGTCCTTTCTCGCCGGCAACGCGCGCCGCGTCTTCAAGCTGGCGGACGCGGGCTGACGGCGCGACGCATGCGCGCATCGACGATCGCCGTCGGCGGCGGATTCCTCACCACGACCTTCGTCGTCGGGCCGCTCGCGGTCTGATACCAGTAGCGGATGTCGCTCACAGACGGTCGCATCGAACACCTCACGACGACGGCTGAGGTCCAGGGATTCGCGGACGAAGCGCGGTCGCAAGGACGCGTCGCGCTCGACACCGAGTTTCTCTGGGAACGGACGTACGCGCCCCTGCCGTGCCTCGTGCAAGTGGCGACGACGGATCGCGTGGCGGTGATCGATCCCCTCGAGGCCGGCGACGTCGGTCCGATCGCGCAACTCGTCGCCGACCCGGACGTCGAGCTGCTGATGCATGCGCCGTCGGCGGATCTATTGCTCTTCGCGCGACGCTTCGCGGTGCGTCCGACCCGCGTCTTCGACGTGCAGGTCGCCGCGGGGTTCGTCGGCCTGGGCGCGTCACTGGCCTACGACCGGCTCGTCGAGCGGGTGTTGGGCGTTCGGCTCCGGCACAACGAGACGTTCACGACCTGGTCGAAGCGGCCGCTCTCGCCGACGCAACTCGCCTACGCCGCGGACGACGTGCGCCATCTGCACGCGATCGCGGATGCGCTCGCCGTCGAGATCGAGGCGCGTGGTCGGACGGCGTGGGCACGCGACGAGCTCGCGCGACGGTATGGCGAGGGCGTCGGCGTGCCCGATCCGCGGCGCGCCTACCTCAAGGTGCAACGGCGCGGCCGTTTGACGGGCCGCCAACTCGCCGTGCTGCGGGAAGTCGCGGCGTGGCGCGACCTCGAAGCGCAAACCCAGGATCTCCCGGTCGGCTGGGTCATGAAGGACCCGACGGCGATCGAGATCGCTCGCACGATGCCGCGTGACGCCGCCGCCGTCGGCCGCGTCCGTGGCGCGGCTCGCATCTCGGGGCCTGCGCTCGCCGGCTTGATTCGCGCCGTTGCGGCTGGCGTCGACGCCGAGCCGATCGAGCCGCCGCCGGAGCCGTCGCGGGACGTCGCGCGCCGAATCGATGCCGCGTCCGACCTCGCCGGGATTCTTCTCCGCGTGCGCTGCGACGAAGCCGACCTTGCCCCCGAGCTCGTCGCCACGCGCGCCGAGCTCGAGGGTTTCGTCGCGGCCATCGTGACCGGTGCGGCCGACGCGCACCCGCTCGCCGACGGCTGGCGCTACGAGCTCGCCGGCGCGGAGATCCGCGAGCTCGCGGAGGGCCGGATCGCGATCGCGTCTCGCAAGAGCGCGCCGTACGTCGAGATCATACGCCGCGTTGCGGACGGTGAAGCCGTCGAACCATGGATCGCCGATAGTGCAGGCGATGCGCAGCGTACCGGCGATCGTGCCCGATCGAGATCCGGAAGACGTCGCCCCGATCGGCGCTGACGACGCCGGTTCTCCATCGGGTGCGCTGACCGCTCGGCGTGCGCTTGCCTCACATACCGCGCGGTAGCACGCGGGCGCCTTCGATGCTCAGATCCCGATCCGTTCCCCACACCTCCCGAATGCGGAGGCGCGCGAGGAAAACCAGACTCGAGGCGTCCACATAGGTGAGCTTGTGACCCCGCAAGCGCTCGAGCTTGGCGACGACGGCGGCGTGGTGGCCGGCGTCGAGCGCTTCGAGCTTCAGCCAGGAGAAGTCCGCCAATGCGAGGCGAAAGGTGCGTGCGGCCTCCTCGCCGAGCCGGTGGAGGAACCACCCGTACGTCTCCGAGACGACGGCGAGCGACGTATGACATCGGCGCGGCGGGTTCGAGAAGAGCTCGACCGCCGCGGTATGGAAACGATCAGAGCGATCGAGAAACGCGATGAAGATGCCGCTGTCGAGAAACGCCGCAGGCGACCTCAAGGTCGAGGCCGCCCGTAGACGACGGCGTCGACGCTCTGGCTCGCCTCGGAATCGCCGGAGGCCAGCGCTCCGGCGTGGCGAAGCCATGGCTGCTGTTTCGTGCGGCGATGGCGGATCGCAGCATTCACCAGTCGCCGAAGGAACTCGGCCAAGGAGATGCCTTGCTGCCGTGCCTCGCGCTTCGCCTGGCGGTACGCGTCCTCATCGAGTGAGATCTGCGTGCGGATCATTGTTATCACGATAGAATGAGGTGATAACACCGGTCAAGCCATGCACGCCGCGGCAGCCGCGGGACCGGACCCCGCGGCTGCCTCCGTATCGCTTACTCCGACTTGTCCTTGTACTGCGACGCGGTGTTCTTCTGCGCCGGCGTGTCGTAGACCGCCTCCCAGCACACGTCGTCGGTGTTCCGCAGCTGCACGCGCACCGGCTGCGTCATCGGCAGCGGCGGCACGTCGAGATCGACGCCCTTGCCGCGCAGGATGATGACCGCTTTGCCGGTAGCGCCTTCTTTCAAGCTGAGATTGCGGATGCCGTCGGGCGACGTCTCGTTGTCCTTGTACTTGAAGCCGGATGACGTCTCGCGCCAGCACGGACGCCCCGCACACGTCGAGTCGGCGGGAATGCGGGCGCGGGAGACGAGCGTCCCGGCGTCGTAGACGCACAGCAGGTAGTCGGTCACCGTCGTCGGCGAGCCGAACTCGGCCTTGGTCGTCGCGCCGCCCTTCTTCCATTTCCACGTGAGCTTGTCCTTGGCGTCGAGGTGTTGGTCGCGGACGAACGCGAGGTTCGTCGGGCCGAGCGGCGCGCGGCAGCCGCTCACCGGCGCGGGCGTGCACTCGAAGACGATGTGGCAGGTCGCGTCGCAGCCGTCGCCGGGCGTCGTGTTGCCGTCGTCGCACTCCTCGCCGCACGCCGCCTGGAGGACGCCGTCGCCGCACGTCATCGAGGAGCCCGTGCAGACGCCGGCCGTGCAGGCGTCGGCGATCGTGCACGCCATGCCGTCGTCGCACGCGGTGCCGTCGGGGAGCGTCGCGTCGGCCGGGCACGCGGTGCTCGCGCCCGTGCAGCTCTCGGCGACGTCGCACGCGCCGGCCGCGGCGCGGCAGGTCGTGCCGGCGTTGCCGGCGGGGTGCTGGCAGGCGTCGCTCACGCCGTCGCACTGATCGAGCGAGCAAGGATTCCCGTCGTCGGCGCACGCCGTGCCGCCCGGCTGCTTCGCGTCGGGGCCGCACGCCGGGCCGCTCCCCGAGCACAGCTCGGCGGCGTCGCAGTCGCCCGCAGCGCCGCGGCAGACCATCGTCGCCGGCGCGAACGCGTCGGCCGGGCACGTCGCGCTCGCGCCGGTGCAGGTCTCGGCGACGTCGCACGGGCCCGCCGCCGCGCGGCACTCGGTGCCGCTTGCGACGAAGCAATCGTCGGTCGCCTCGTTGCAGACGTTGCCGCACTCGGCGCCGCCGGCGCAGGGGTCGCCGCTCGCGCTGCACGTGCCGGCGGTGCACGTCTCGACGCCGGTGCAGAAGAGCGTGTCGTCGCAGTCGGCGTCGGTCACGCACCCGACGCACGCCGGCGGCGCCGTCGCCGCCGGATCGGCGTCGACAGCACCGACGACCGCGTCGCACCCCGCGTTGCCGGGACCGGCGGGGCATCCCCACCAGTCGTTCTCGAAGTCGAGCGTCGGGCTCGCGCCGTTCGCCGCGCCGGCGTCGGAGTTGCCGCGGATCGTGTTGCTCTCGAACGACACGACCGCGCCCGCGGGTAGGCCGCCGTACGAGCCCGCGACCGAGTCGAACACGCTGACGCCGTTCCGGAAGTTCTGGATGCTGTTGCAGCTGCCGGTGATGCTCGTGGTTGCGGGCATGACCGTGCTGCCCGATCGCGACTGGATGAAGATGCCGGAGGAGGGTGGCGTCGTGCCCGTGCCACCGACGTTGCCGCCGTCGAGCGTGTTCCCGTTGATCACGACCGGGCCGTTGCCGCGCAGCTGGATGCCGTGCGCCGCGGTGGCCGAGCCGAACGTGCCGGTGAGGGAGATGTCGTTGTCGAGGATGTTGACGGCGGCGTTCGCCGACGCGGGCGGCAGCCCCACGAAGATGGCCGGCGCCGAGGTCGCGATACCGACGTCCTTCACGAACGTGTTGGCCTCGACCGTCATCGGCGACCCCAGGCCGAGCGCGAAGATCTCGAGGTCGAGCGCGTTGCCCTTGAACGCGGTGAACTGGTTGCGCTGGATCGTGACGTTCGAAACCGCGGTCGCGTTGCTCGAGTAGAACTTCAAGATGCCCACGCCGACGGACCCGCCGGAGAACGTCGAGTCCTCGATCACCGCGTCGCGGATCTCCTCCGCATAGATGCCGTAGTTGGTGTTGTCGCTGAACGTGCAGTCGCTGATCGTGACGGTGCCGAGCCGCGACGTGCTGCCGTCGTTGGCCTGGTAGATGCCGTACGGGTTGCCGTCGAAGGTGGTGCCGGTGATCGTGAGTCCCGTCACCTGGCTGGACGACGACATGCGCAGGCCGATGTTCGGCGTCGCGAAGCGGCAGTCGGTGATCGCCACGTTGGTCACCGTGAAGGTATTCGCCAGCGAGATGTCGATGCCGCGCGACGTCTGACCGCTGAAGTCGACGCGCGTCACCTGCGTGTTGTCGCTCGATGCGCTCTGGAACGCGATCGCGGTCGCGCCGTTCTGGAACGTGAAGTCCTGGAACACGATGTTGCTCGTTCGAACCGAGAACCCGGTCGTGGCCGGCTGCACGAAGGTGCTGGTCTTGCCGGCGCCGACGATCGTGAGGCTCTTGGTGAGCACGATGACGGCGCTCACCGGAAACGTGCCGGCGCCCATCTGGATGGTGTCGCCGCTCGACGACGCCGTGACCGCCTGCGCGATCGTGTTGCAGTTGGGCGAGACCGTCGTGCAGGTGTTCGAGCCGTTGCCGGGGACGAGCCAGGTCGTCGCCGCGGCGAACGTGGGGGTGGCGGCGAGGAGCGCGAGAGACACCAATCCGCCGAGTCTGAACCGCGATCGTCCGTTCATCGAAGATCTCCTTTAGGGGGCGCGAACGACGACCGTGGGGGTGGGAGGCCGAGGCGCTGTCGTGGTGTGGCGTCAGAGCAGCAAGCGACATGCCTTGTCGCATGTCCGGCGGCGCAGCAGCAAGTCGAAACTTCGTGGTCGGAAGTGAGAAATTCCGTTCGCCACATTCCGTCGGTCGAGAACGTCGTCAGGTCCGATCGCGAGCGGAAGCGTCGCACGCCGTCGCACGCTGCGTCCGCGATGATTGCGCCAAATGAGAGCAGTCAGTGCGGCCGCGCGCCGTTTCCGCCGCTCGAGGAGAAAGCGTGCGAGGCCGGAGCGCGGCGAACGTACGACAAGACTCCGGCGGGCGGCGCTCCGCGGCGGCTGGATGCGGCAGGCGTGTCGACGCAGGCCTCCGTGATTTCCCATCGCCGCGCATGCAGGACGCGAGTTTCGCGTTGCGCCGGCTGCCGATCGATGGCACAGCGTTCGCTTCGCGATGTCTCGCGACATGAACCGGTGACGTCGACGTTCGTTGCCTGAAACCGGCGCGCGCGTTGATCCACTGGGGCATGCGCGCTCGGCCTGTCTTGCCATCCGGTCGGCCGTGAGTCCGTTCGCCCAGCTGCACCTACCCCACCCCCGACTGGAGGAAGCGATGAGATACCGAAGCTTTCGAATGATCCTGGCCGCCGTGTGCACGGCGGCGCTGCTGCCGACGCTCGCACGCGCCGCGACGATCGTGGTCGACGCCGACGGCACCTACGACGCTGCGACGCTCGACTGCACCGGCGCCGACCCGGCGACGACGACGATCCAGGGCGCGGTCACTGCCGCCGCGAACGGCGACACGATCAGCGTCTGCCCCGGTATCTATGCGGAGGCGAAGATCACGATCTCGAAGGCGCTCACGGTCCAGAGCGTCGCGGGGGCGGCGGCGACGATCATCGACGGCACGGGCGGCACCGGCCTCGCCATCGCGGGCACGGTGCAGATCACGGCGACCGCCGGCGACGTGCTGTTCGACGGCTTCACGGTCCAGAACGCGAAGGCCGGCCCGTCGAACGTGCGCTTCAACATCCGCGTCGGCTCGACGGCTCCCGTCAACATCACGGTCACGAACAACGTCCTGCTCGGGACGAACAACCCTGCCGACGGATCGGACTACGGCCTCTACGCCGCGGGACCGAATGCCAACGACACCTTCGTCTTCCGCTACAACGAGCTGCACCGGCACGGCTCGAATCCGATCCTCATCGAGCGCCACAAGGGCCCGACCGACGTGAGCTACAACGTATTCGACCGCGGCATCCGATCCGCCGGCATCTCGGCGTACTTCAACACGAGCCACAGCGGCGACGCGATCACGACCCTCCAGAAGGTCAGCTACAACACGATCGACATGGCGAACGATCCGGGCCCATACGACGCGTCGAACTCGAGCAGCGGCATCGTCTTCACGGGTTCGCTCGTCGGCACCACCGTCGGCACCTTCAGCAACGTCGAGATCAGCCACAACACGATCACGAACCTGCGTTCGTTCCGGCGCGCGATCGTGCTCCAGAACGCGGCGAACAGCGTCGCGAACCAGAACCTCGGCGTCATCAGCAACGCCGTCGTCACATGCAACACGATGACCGGCGTCGCGCCCGCCGAGGCGGGCTCGTACGGCGTCCGGCTCATCGGCTTCATCTCGAATCCGACGATGACCAACAACACCATCGACGGCGTCGACGTCGGCCTCGAGGTCGAGCCGCGGAACGGCCACATCACGGATATGGCCACGGCGGAGGAGAACGCGTTCACCAATACCGGCGTGCTCGCCGTCGATTGGCAGGCGACGGGAGCGCTCGCCGCCGAGCGGAACTGGTGGGGCGCGGCGAGCGGCCCGACGGACGCCGGCAACCCCGGTGGCACCGGCGGCGCCGTGAGCGCGGTCGGTCCGGTGGACTACGTGCCGTGGCTCGGCACCGGGAACGACGCCGACCCAGGCCCGTGCTTCGTCCCCGGCGACCTCGACGCGTGCAACGGCGTCGAGACCTGCACCGCGCCCGGCGTGTGCGACGCACCCGATGCGCCCGACGGCACCGCGTGCGACGACGGCATGATCTGCACGCTCGCCGACGCCTGCACGGCCGGCGTCTGCACGGGCTCCTCGATGACGTGCGGCGACGGCGTCCTCCAGGCGGCGTGCGGCGAGGAGTGCGACGACGGCAACACGACGCCCGGCGACGGCTGCGACGCGACCTGTCACACGGTCTTCGAGTGCACGCCCGCGCCGGTGAGCGGCTGCCGCGCGCCGCTCGGCCCGACCAACCTCGCGTTCGTCCGCGACCAACACCTCGACGCCAAGGACAAGCTCACGTGGAAATGGAAGAAGGGCGGCGCGACGACCAAGGCCGAGTTCGGCTCGCCGACGACGGTGACCGACTACCTGCTGTGCGTCTACGACGCCGGGACGCTCGTCTCCCGCGCCCGCATTCCCGCCGACTCGACGTGTGCGGGGCGTCCGTGCTGGCGCGAGACGTCATCCGGCTTCAAGTACAAGGACAACGAGACGTCGCCCGACGGCATCCGCAATCTCAGCTTGAAGGAAGGCGCTACCGGCAAAGCGGTCATCATCCTGCGCGGCAAGGGCACCAATCTCGACATGCCGCCGCTGCCGATGACGCAGCCGGTGCGCGTGCAGCTGCGGAACACCGACGACGTGTGCTGGGAGGCGGTCTACGACACGCCGGCGCAGAAGAACACCGCGTCGCAGTACAAGGACAAGTCGGAGTAGGCGATGCGGCGGCAGCCGCGGGCTCCGGTCCCGCGGCTGCCGCGCGGCACGGGTCGCCGGAACTCGCCTGTCCGTGCGCTCGGCACCCACCGCTGCGCGACGTCCTTCCTGCTGCGTTTGCAGATCCCGGGCACCGCCGATGGGTGCGCGCTCGCGTCAGCCCGGCGGCCAGCGCATCTGCCGCCCGCCGAGGACGTGCATGTGCAGGTGGTAGACGCTCTGCGCGCCGCGCGGGTTGGTGTTGACGACGATGCGGAAGCCGTCGGCGGCGATGCCGCGGGCGACCGCGGTGTCGCGCGCGAGCCCGATCATCTCGGCGACGAGATCCGGCGGTGCATCGAGCAGGGTCGGGATGCGCTGCTTCGGAATCACGAGGAAGTGGACGGGTGCCTGGGGGTGGATGTCGTCGACCGCGAACGCCCGCGCCGACTCGCCGATCCAGCGGGCGTGCGGAATGCTCTCGAAGGGACTCGCCGCCGCCAGCGACTCCGCCTTCATCTGCGGCAAGCGCGTCGCCGCGATCCGCCAGTACACCAGCCCGATCGGATCCAGCTCGCCGGCGGCGAAGGCCACGATCGCGACCGTCAGCATGCGAAGCTTCATCGATCCTCCCCGCGGTGCACCGTCCCGAGACCCGTATTGCTTCAAGATTTGAACGCGTGTTAATTCTTGAACGCGTTCAAATTCAATCGCCCATGAGCCTCTTCGACGAGCACAAGGCCGAGCGCCGCGCCCGCATTCTCGCCGCCGCCCGCAAGCTGATCGCGGACCGCGGCTACGACGGGCTGACGATGCGCGCGCTCGCGAAGGCGAGCCGGGTGTCGGTGCCGACGCTCTACAATCTCTTCGGCGGCAAGGATGCGCTTCTGCTCGGGGAGCTGGAGGAGACCGTCGCGAACGTCGCCGCGAGCCTCGCCGCCGTACGCGACGGCAGCTTCGTCGAGCGCGCCTTCGCCGCCTGCGAGGCGGGAAACGAGGACCTGCTGTCGGCGCCGCGGTACTCGCGCGAGCTGACGCATCTCTTCCTCACCGCGGACGAGACCCGGCCGCTGCGGCGCGCGATCGCCGACCGCTACGTCGGAATGATGGCCGGCGTCCTGCGCGACGCGCAGCGGGCCGGCGACCTCGTCGCCTGGATCGATCCCGTGGCGGTGTCCCGGCGGATGTTCGCGCACTACACCCACGCGATGATCGAGTGGGCGCTGGGCGAGCTCGACGACGGCGAGTTTCGCGCCGCGACCGAGCTCGGGATGGCGCTGATGCTGCTCGGCCTCGCGCGCGGCCGTGCCGCACGCGATCTCGAACGGCGCGCCCAGGAGCTGCAACCGAAGACCGCGGCGATGCCCCGGACGGCGCGCGTCCGGGGCAAACGCGGATGAACGACCTTCCCGCATCGAAGGAGACGACGATGGACGATGCCACGCCCGCGATCGACGGCTGCGATCTCTCCGCTCCCGCGCCCGGCCATTTGCTGCCGCCGGCGGCCTTCACGTCGCCCGCGGTCTTCGACGCCGAGATGCGGCGGATCTTCGCGCGCAGCTGGGTGCACGTCGCGGACCTGCCGGAGCTCCGGTCGGCGGGAGACTTCGTCGCGAGCGCGATCGGCACGACGCCGGTCGTCGTGGTGCGCGGCCACGACGGCGAGCTGCGCGGCTTTCTGAACGCCTGCCGGCACCGCGGCGCGACGGTCGCCGAAGGGCAGGGCAACTGCGGGCGGCAGCTGCGCTGCCCGTATCACGCGTGGAGCTACGGCACCGACGGCCGGCTGCTCGGCGTCCCGCAGCGCGACGAGTTCGACTGCGACCTCACGGGAATGAACCTCGTTCCGGTGCGGGTCGCGACGCTCGGGCCGATGGTCTTCGGCTGCCTCGACGCGAGCGCGCCGAGCTTCGCGGCGTGGGCGGGCGAGCTCGGCGAGGCGATGCGGCGGGCGCGCGGCGACGAGATGGAGCTCGCATTCGAGTACGCGTACGACGTCGACGTCAACTGGAAGGTCTACGTCGAGAACGGGCTCGAGGGCTACCACGTCGCGATCGTCCACGACGTGCTGAACGACTTCGTCGAGACCAAGACGGCGCGCCACCACTTCGAGGAGCACGGCAGCTACACGCACGCGTTCATCCGGCCCGACTACCGCGCGATGGTGCCGAGCGTCCCGCATCTCAACGAGGAGGAGCACGCGTACGTGCGCTTCGGGCATCTCTTCCCGAACCTGATCCCGGTGCTCGGACCCGCGGAGTTCTCGTACCTCCGCATCGACCCCGTCGCGCCGGAGCGCATCCGGCTGGTGGCGCGGAGCTTCGATCTCGGCGGCGACCTCGCCGCGCTCCGCGACTTCCGCCGCGAGGCGTTCGATCGGACGAATCAGCAGGACATCGGCGTCGTGACGCGCGTCCAGCGCGGCCTGCGCGCGCGCGGATTGCCGGCGGGGGTGCACTCGTCCTTTCTCGAGTGCCGCATCGGCCACTTCGAGCGCATGGTGAGCCGCGCCCTCGGTGCGGCGATCGGCTCGGTCGCGGAGGCATCCACGATCACCTACGAGACCCGCAACGCCGCGCGCCATGAGAAGGCGAACGGCGCGGCGGTGCAGAACGGCGTCGCGACCGCGACCGACGCCGGAGCGGCGAACGGCGCGGCGACGGCGAACGGCGCCGGAGCGGCGAGCGACACTGCGGCGGCGCGCGACCGAAACGCGGCGCCCGCCGCCGACTGAGGTCGGGCTCGTGAAATTCTACGCCTTCCACCTGATGCGGTGGCGCTAGCTGCCCGCGGACTTCGCCGAGAAGCACGACTCCGCGTGGGTGTGGTGCCCGAACACCTACGACGACCTGCAGCGCGGCCACGCGCCTACACCGCAACCCGAAGCTCGCGCACCGGCTCGCACGCTACGGCGCGCGGGCCCTCGTCGTCTGGGGAGCGAACGACCGGATGCTGCCGCCGGCCTACGCGGACGCCTGGAAGAAGGCCCTTCCCCAGGCGGACGCCGCGGGTCACGCGGTCGCGTTCGAGCAGCCCGAGGCGGTTGGCGTGCGCGTCGAGCGACTGATCGGCCGCTGAGGACCGCGGTCGCGCGACGCGGAAGGCCGCGCGTCGCGCCGGCGCGCTTTTCAGAAGGTCGTACGACGCGCGTCGCGGAATGTGATTGACGCGCTCCGTGAGTCGCGCTTAGCTGGCGGTGCTGGTCTCGCCCCGACCGTCCGAGCGCGTATCGCGATGGCAACCAAAGCCGCTTCCACCGGAAAGCAATCGTCTCCTCAAAGCTGGAGCACGCTCGGCGTGACGCTCGGCGTCGCTGCCGCGGTGCTGCTCGGCGTCTGGATGGTTCGCGGGAGCGGCGCACCACGTGGCAGCTCGCCGACGCTCGACGGATCCGCCGATCGTGTCGATGCGTCCGGACGGCCGCTCGGCAGCGGCACGGCGCGGGGGCACGACGGCATCGCGAGCCTCGGACCCGACGGTCATCCGGAAGCACGCAGCGCCGGCGTTGCCGGCTCACACCCAGCCGATCGTGCGCGGGCGAGCGATTGGAAGCCCGGCCGGCGCCGAGAGGCGTGGCAGCGCCGCTTCGGCGACACCGGCCTCGACGACGACGACGACGGCCCTGCCGTCGCCTCGCGCGGCGGGACTGCCGGCGGGACCGAGCATCATCTGCACCGCACAGCCCGCTCGCATCGCGGCGACGGCGCGCCGGCCGGCGGCGACGGTGCGCCGGCCGGCGGCGACGCCGCGGTCCGCGCCGCCTCGCCCCACACGGTTTTCCAGAGCGAGCCCGACACCCAGTACAAGACGATCAATCAGACGGAGGCGACGGAGCTCAAGGATTTCACCGGCGTGGCCGGCACGATCTCCTTCTGGGTGCAGCCGGCGTGGGACGGCGCCAGCCAAGACGATGCCGCGTTCGTGACGATCGGCGACAACATTCGCGTCTACAAGAACGTCAACTACTTGCGTTTCGAGATCACCGACTCGAACGGCCAGAAGGCGAGCCTCGGGATGCCGATCGACGACTGGAGCGCCGGCGACTGGCACCACGTCGACACGACGTGGAACGCGGCCAGCCACCAGCTCCAGCTGATCGTCGACGGCGAGGTGAAGAGCGAGAACGTCTACGACGGCAGCCTGAAGCTGCCGGAGAGCACCAAGCTGAACGTCGGCACCAACGAGCCGCCCGCGCGGCCGATCGCGCCCGGCGTCGTCGCCGACGTCGAGGTGCGCAACCGGTCGATCACGCCGTTCCTCGCGTCGCGGCGCTTCAACGCCATGCAGCCGCCGTCGCAGTAGCGGCGTCCGCTCGTCTGCCGCGCGTGCGCGACGCATCACGGTGACGACGACGTCTCATCGCGCGATGCGTCGCCGCATCACCGTCGCGCTCGTCGTCCTTCTTCTCGCGGCCGTGTCCTTCGGCGTCGTGACGCTCGCCGCGCTCGAAGGCCGCGAGGTGGTGATCCTGCGCACGGCCGACGGGCACGGCGCCACGCACGAGACCCGCACCTGGATCGCGGAGGACGACGGCGCGCTCCTCGTCGAGGCTGCGAACGCGGCGCGTCCGTTCCTTGCCGACGTGCGAGCGCGCCCCGAGATCGAGCTGCGACGCGGCGGCGCATCCTATCGCTGTGGCGCGACGCCGCTTCCGAACCCGGAGGGGCACAGGAAGATCCGCCGCTTGCTCGCGGAGAAGTACGGCTGGGCCGATCGCTGGATCGCGCTGATCGCCGATACCTCCGGCTCGGTCGCGGTCCGGCTCGCATGCGAGCCGGTCGCGGGCCGGGAGTCGACGCGCGGCTGACGACGCTCGTCCGCGTTCGAGGGCGTCCGACGATGACGCGCCGAGCGCGCCGAGACGAGATCGGACGACGGCGTCGCGGACCGGAACCGTCACGCCTCGGGAAGCACGCAGTACGTCCCTTCCGAGAACCCCTGCGCCTCGATGCCGAGAGCGTGGTTGAATCGCGACCGGTAGTTCTCCCATGCGATCGTGGCGGTGAGCTCGACCAGCGCCGCCGGATCGAGGTGCTCGCGAAGCGTCGCGACCAGCGCGTCGTCGACGGTGACGCGCGACGCGGTCATCGCGGTCGCGTAGTCGAGCGCCGCCTTCTCGAGCGGCGAGAACGCGTCGCTCTCACGGTACGCGGCGAGCGCCCGCAGCTCGCGGTCGCCGAGACCCGCGGCGCGCGCTTGCGCCGAGCCGATGTCGAGGCAGAACGGACAGCCGATCAGCGCGGCTGCCTTCAAGGTGACGAGCTCCTTCAGGCGGCGGTCGAGACGGCGCGCCGCCGCGAACGAGCCTTCGAACGCCGCGTACGCCCGGAAGATCTCCGGGTTGTGCGCGGTCACGGCGAGCGGCTCGAGCTGCTTGCCGTAGGTCCGTGCCGCTAGGTCGTAGACGCGACGAATCTCGGGCGGCGCGTCCTCCGCCGGCAGACCGGGAATGCGAGCCATCGGTGTTCCTCCGGCCGCGAGGTCTACACGCGCGAGCGCACGCCTAGAAGATCCAATGGCCCGTGCGTGGACGGAGGCCAATCCCGTTTCCTCGGCGTCCGTTTCCTCGACGGGAGCCGTTGGCTACTGTGTCGCGCGGCTGCGGCGCGCGGCCGTCCTGGCTTCACGATGCGCCGCCGTCCTGGCAACGACACGATCGAGGCCGCCACGACGCGAGAGGAGTGAACGGATGACGACGAGCACCGCGGTTCGCACGGAGACGGAGGCGGGAGTTCGGACGATCGTGCTCTGCCGGCCCGACGAGTACAACACGATCACCCCGGCGCTGCGCGACGAGCTCGCCGCCGCGATCGACGCGGCCGACGAGGATCGCGACGTCCACGTGATCCTGCTCCGCGCCGAGGGGCCGGCGTTCTGCGCCGGCTACGGCCTCGATTGGTCGACCGCCGCGCAGGCGACGGAAGAGGAGCGCGAGCGCAAATGGGACTCCGTCGCCGACATGCGGATGATCGGCCGCTTCGTCGAGACCTACATGAAGCTCTGGTACGCCTCGAAGCCGACGATCGCGGCGGTGCAGGGCTGGTGCATCGGCGGCGGCACCGACATGGTGCTCTGCGCCGACATCGTGATCGCCGCCGAGGGCGCGACCTTCGGCTACCCGCCGGCGCGCGTCTGGGGCACGCCGACCACGGCGATGTGGGTCTACCGGATGGGGCTCGAGAAGGCGAAGCGCTATCTCCTCACCGGCGACGAGATCCGCGCGCCGGAAGCGGCGCGCATCGGCCTCATCCTCGAGACCGTTCCCGACGCCGAGCTCACCGCGCACGCGACGGCGTTCGCACGCCGCATGGCGCGCCTGCCGACCAATCAGCTGGTGATGCTGAAGCTCCTCTGTAACCAGACCGTCGAGAACATGGGCTTCGCGTCGAGCCGCGCGCTCGGCACGCTCTTCGACGGCATCGCCCGCCACACCCAGGAGGGCCTCGACTTCGTCGGCCGCGCCGCCGCCGTCGGCTTCCGGCAAGCCGTCCGCGAGCGCGACGACCCGTTCGGCGACTACGGCTCGGGCCCACGCTCGCGGACGGCGAAGCCGAAGAAGTGAGCCGGCGCACGTGCCGCAGATGCTCGTCAACATCGACGTCGACGATCTCGAGCGGGCGGTCGACTTCTATGCCCGTGCCTTCGGGTTGCGCGTCGCGCGCCGGCTCGGCGGCAGCGTGGTCGAGATGCTGGGCGCCGCGGCGCCGATCTACCTGCTGGCGAAACCGGACGGCAGCGACGCGTGCGCCGACTCGTCGCTACGACGCGACTACCGTCGGCACTGGACGCCGGTGCACCTCGACTTCGCCGTCGCGGATCTCGACGCGGAGGTCACCCGCGTCCAAGACGCGGGCGCGACGTGCGAAGGTGCGGTCGAAATGCACGCCTGGGGACGAATCGCCTACTTCAGCGACCCGTTCGGCCACGGCTTCTGTCTCGTCGAGCTCGGCGATCGCGGCTACGACGCGATCGCGGACTCGTGATCGCGGCTACGCGACGAGTCCCCACTTGCGCTTGTTCGCCTCGACCTCTTCGGCGCTCGGCTGCGGCTTCTTCTCGGTCGCGCACCTCGAAGTCGTCCTTGTACTCCATCATCTTGTAGTTGAGGGGCGTGTCGTCCTTGAAGATGTCGGGGACGGCGGCCTCCTCGAAGATGGCTTGCCAGGGGCACTCGGGCTCGCAGGCGCCGCAGTCGATGCACTCGTCGGGATGGATGTAGAGCTGGTTCGGGAAGGTCTCGTGGTCGTTGCCCTTGTAGGCGTAGATGCAGTCGACGGGGCAGACGCCGACGCACGCGGTGTCGACGCAGTCACGGCACAGGCGGGTGATGATGTACGCCATTCGCGACCTCCTTCGGGGTGAAGGCCGAGGATTCTCGCGATTCCGTTTCTCTGTGTCAAAGCGCGCGCCGGCGCGACGGCGAAGCGCGACGTCGGCGAGCACCAGCGCCGAGCGCGAGCGGGACGAGATACGTCGCGAGCGGCGTCCGCTCGCGCTTGACGCCGGGCCGGGCGGCGAAGATCGCGGCCGGGTCGGGATCGACCGCGCCGCCGGTGAGCGCCGCCAGCTGCGCGAGCAGCGCCGCGATTCGGCCGCTCGCGCGCGCCTCGCGTCCGCTCGCCGAGCGTGGCGGGCACCATGAGCTCGATCGGCCTCTCGACCGGGCCCTCGCGCGAGGGCGCGACCAACACCGCCTCGTGGACGCCGGCCCGGAGATTCGGCACGGTCGCGGTGAAGGTGCGGCGTCCGGAGGGGCGCAGCAGCACGTCGCCCGCCGCCGGCAGCCGGAGCGCGAACGGCCCGTCGCCGTCGGTCGTGCGTCTCGAGTCGGATCAGCGGTGCCGTCGCGGCGGCGCTCCACCTCGAGGTGGCGATCGCCGGCGAGGCCGTGCGGCGCCGCCCACAGCGACGAGCTGCGACCAGAGCTGGTCGAAGCCGTCCCACGCCGGCCAGGCGGCGGCCCCGGCCTGGAAGTCGATCGGGCATCGCCGCGACGCGGCCGAGCTCGTACTGCCAGGTCGCGAGCAGCGGATCGTGGCGCTCGCCGTGCTCCGACGTAGAGGCGGACCTCGGCGCCGCGCTTGGGCTGCGTGAGCGCCCAGCGGTCGACCGGCGGCAGCTCGCGCTCGGCGATGCCGGCGAGGATGGTTCCGCCGTCGCCGATCCGCGCCGGCGCCGCGCCCTGCGGTCGGCGCTGTCGTCGAGCAGGCGCTGCGTGTCGTGGATCATCAGCTGCGGCAGCGCGCGCACGTTCTCGACGTGGTGGAACTCGCCGCCGGTCGCGCTCGAGATCGCGTTCAGCAGGTCGAGGTTGATGGTGTCGGAGCCGATCCGGATGGTGGTGACGGTGATCTCGGCGCGCGCCAGCGCGGCGATCAGCGCGCGTGGTCCTCGGCGCCGCGGTTGGTGTCGCCGTCGGTGAGGAGAATGACGTGGCGCACGCGCGCGCCGGACTCGATGAGATTGCGGCGCGCGATGTCGAGCGCCTCCTTGAAGTCGGTGCCGCCGCCGTACTGGATCTGCTGGATGCGGGCCGCGAGCTCGGCGCCGGCTCTCGCCGACGGGCCGCAGCGGGCCGAGCTCGTAGGGCAGCGAGTCGAAGGCGATGGCGCCGACGAGGTCGCGCGGGGCCGAGCTGCTCGAGGACGGCGAGCGCGGCGCGCTTCGCGTACTCCATCTTCTCGCCGTTCGACAGCATCGGCTCGGTGCTCGAGTACCCCATGCTGTTCGAGCGATCGATGACGAGGTAGAGCGCGATCGGCTCGCGCTCCTGCGGCTCCGGCGTCTGCGAGCGGAGCTCGACCGGCAGCAGGCGCTCGAGCGGCGCTGCCGACGAAGCCGGCGTCGCCGAAGAGGTGCTCGCCGCCGGTCACGACGAGCGCGCCGCCGCCGGCGACCCAGTCGCGCAGCGCGGCGAGCGCCGCGTCGCTGAACGCGCGCGCGCGCGACGTCGTCGAGGACGACCAGGTGGTAGCTCGTGCGAGTCGGCGGCGCGCGCCGCGAACGCCGCCGGCGCGACCACCTCGACCTGCATGCCGCGCTCGCCGAGCGCGCGCGCGACGACCGGCGTCTCGCGCTCGCTCACGACCAGCACGTGCAGCGGGCGGCGTCACGGTGATCGCGGTGCGCGACCGGGGCCGCGCGGCTGCGGATCGTCCGGTCTCATCAGCGAGCGCGGTCTCGAGCAGGTACTGCCCGGCGCTGCGCAAGCGATACGGCAGGTCGACGACGCTCAGGCCGGGCGCGAGCTCGAGCGGCACGGTCGCGCAGCTGCTCGCCGTTGGCGGTGAGCTCGAGCGCGGCGGGCATCGGCTGCTCGGCGCGCGGCTCTCGATCGACGGCCTCGAGCGGCAGGATCGTGTGCTCGGGCGCGAGCGACGGCGCGAGGACGCGGCGAATCGCCGCCGGCGGCAGCGCTGCTCCGCGGCGGCAGCACCGGAAAGACCGGCACGCGCGGCTCGATCAGCGCCGCCTCGGCGAGCGCGCTGCCGGTGGTCTCGTTGCCGTCGGTGAAGAGCACGAGGGCGGCCTGCTTGCCTTCCGGGCAGAGCGGCGCCGCGGCGACGAGCGCGGCGGCGAGGTCGGTGTCGCCGGTCTCGAGCCCGGTCAGGTCGCCGGTCGGCCCGGAAGCAAGTCGGCGAGCGCGCGGCCGCGCCGGTGCCGGGTGCGCGATCACGTGGGCGCGCGCGGCGAACGCGATCGAGCCGAGGAGGTCGTGCGGACCGAGCGCGGGGAGCAGCGCGCTCGAGAAACTCGCGGGCACGATCCGCCGCGGCGTGCTGCGACGCTCGCCGACACGTCGATCGCGGCGACGATGCAGGTGCCCGCCTCGCGGCCGCGCGCGCTCGACGTAGAGCCCGGCGAGCGCGAGCACGACCGCGGCGGCGGCGAGCGCGCGACACGTCGCCGCGGCCATGCGCCGCGCGCCGGCCGCGAAGAAGAGCGGCAGCGCCGCGAGCGCGAGCAGCACGGTCGGCGAGACCACGCCGAGGGCGCCGAGCCCGAGCGGCAGAGGAATCACGAGCGCGTCTCCGGGTCCCACGGCGTGCGACCTTCGGCCGGCCGCCCGCCGCCCGTCGGCTGCGCGCGGCGCTGCCGGGCGGCGAGTCGCGCGCCCGCCCGCCGCGACCAGTAGAGCCATTCGACGACGAGAAAGACGAGCGCGAGGAGATAGAGCCACCACCAGAGCTCGCGCGTCGCCTTCGGAGCCGGCGCGCCGTCGGCGGGCGCCGCCGGCCATGCGCCGGCGCCGCCGCGTCCGATGTCGGACTCGCGATCGTCGAACAGGTTCGCGAAGACGAGCCGCTCGCCGCCGTGCGGTCCCATGCGGTAGATCCCCGCGCGCTCGGCGAGCAGGACCGGCGGATCGCCGATGACGCGCAGCCCGCTGCCGTCGCCGGGCCCGGCGATCGGCTGCGTCGGTCCCGACGCCGACGACGGTCGCGCCGCCGGTCGCGACGGTGAGGGCGCTTCCCGCGTAGGGCTCGGCGAGCCAGCGCAGCGCGCTCAGGGTGAGGACGAGGAGCGGCAGGCGATCGGACGACGCCAGCGGCGCGGCGAGCTCGGCGGCGAGGCACGCGGTACGGCGGCCGCCGCGCTCGCCGGCGACGAGCAGCGGAAAGGCGCGCCGTCGCGATGCCGCGAGGACGACCGGCATCGCCCCACGGCGGCGTCGCGAGCTCGCTCGCGCGGCCGACCTCGAGCGCCTGCAACGCGCCGAGGCCGGCGATGGCGGGGTGCTCCGGCTCCCAATCGATGACCGCCGCGGCGTCGATCGTCCGGGCCGCGGGACAGACGGCGTTGCCGGGCGGCGGCGCGACGTAGAGCGCGTTCATCGCCGGCGGCAGCTCCTCCGGCACGAACCCGTCGAAGAGCCCGATGCGCCGGCCCGCCGGCGTCTTCTCGGCGTAGCGGGCGCGAGTCATCACCTCGACCTTGCTGCCCGGCACGGCCGCGGCGATCTCGCCGAACGCGGCGGCGAGCTCGCGCGAGTCGCTGACGAGCAGCAGGTCGAGCGGCTCGCCGGGCGAGATCCACGCCGACGCCTGGTCGTCGACGGCGAGGGCGTCGTCGGCGAGGACCGTCACGGTGAGCGCGCCGCCGTGCGGCGGATGCGCGAGCAGCACCGGCTCGGTGGCGCGCGCCGCGACGTCGATCGCGCGCCGCTCCCACGGATCGCCGTCGATCCGCGCCTCCACGACCACGCTGGCGCCGGTGTGCCGCGTAGTTGCGGACGAGCGCGGTCGCGGTGGCGTCGGTCGGCGCGTGGAACGGCGGCCGGTCCACGGTCAGGCTCAGGATGCCGACGTTGTCGTCGGTCTCGCCGACCTGCACGTAGTCGACGCGCGCGAGCTCGCGCGGCGTCACGCCGCTCGCCTCCGGCGGCAGATCGGTCAGCACCGCGACCCGGGCGCGCGGACGCGCCTGCGCCTCGCCGAGCGCGAGCTCGATCGCCGGCGCGAGATTCGTCGGCGTATCGGTCGGACGCGAGCGCGTCGAGGCGATCGGTGAGGCGCGCGTGATCCGCCGTCCAGCGAACGGCGACGTGCGGCCGCTCGGCCGCGGTGACCAGCATCGCCTCGTCGTCGCGTTGCAGCGCCTCGACGAGGGCCGCGATGCGCGGCGCGCGCCAGATCGAAGCGCGTTCCGCCGCGCTCGCGCGCCTGCATGCTCGCCGAGGTGTCGAGCGACCACGATGAGCGGGGCGCCGCTCGACGCCGGGCGCGCTCGTCTCGACGAACGGCCGGAGATAGCCGGCGATCAGCGCGGCGAGGAGCAGCAGCTGGAGGAGGAAGAGCGCGTCCGGCCGGAAGCGCTGCCGTTGCAGCGGCTCGGCGGCGATGCGCTTCCACAGGAACATCGTCGCGACCGGCACGACGCGGCGCCGGCGATCGTAGAGGTGGAGCGCGATCAGCACGGCGACCGCCGCGAGCGTGAAGGCCCCGCCGGGTTCGCGAAGCCGATGCCGCTCACGTGCCGCGCTCCGCGAGGCCGCCGGCGCCCTCGGACGTCCTCATCGGCGGCGCACGATGCCGAGCCGCGGCAGCTCGGTGGTGACGAACGTCGCGACCGGCGTCGCGGTCGTGCAGCGCGCATAGGAGCTGCGCGCGCGCTCGGCGAGCGCGGCGAGCGCGCCGAGATGCGCCGCGAGGAGCTCCCGGTAGCGGCCGAGGACCGCGTCGGTGAGCACGATCGGGTGCGTCGCGCCGGATTCGACGTCCTCGAGGATGCCGCGCGCGAACTCGCGCTCGGGAGCGAGCTCGCGCTCGCCGAGCACGTGCAGCAGGCGGACCTCGAAGCCGCGGGCGCGGAGCGCCTGCACGCCGCGCTCGACCTCGCCGGCCTCGGTCATGAAATCGGAGATGACGATCGCGGCGCCGGGCGCGGGGCCGGTGCGCGCATAGCCCTCGAGGGCGGCGCCGATCCCGCGCGCGCCGCGCGCGACGGTGCCGCCCGAGAGCTCCGCGAGCCGGAGCGCGCTCGCGCGCTGGCGAAAGAGCGGCGAGACCCGCGGCGTCTCGTCGCCGAGGAGGACGAGGCGGACGGCGTCGTTCGCCGCGAGCGCGATGTATCCGAGCGCCATCGCCAGCTCGAGGGCGGTCGCGAGCTTGCCGTCGTCGGCGGGCACCGCCATCGACGCGCTGCGGTCGAGGAGGACGTGAAAGGCGACCTCGCGCTCGGCGGTGAAGCGGCGGATCAGCAAGCTGTCGAGACGTCCGACCGCGTTCCAGTCGAGATGCCGCAGGTCGTCGCCGGGCGCGTAGGCGCTGTACGCCTCGAGCTCGATGCCCGACGGTTGCGGGTGGCCGGGAAAGCGGCGGTCGCCGGCACGCGCGCCGAGCCCGTGGCGGACGTGCAGCGTGAGACCGTCGTAGCGTGCGAGCGTCGCGGGATCGAGGAGGGGTGCGGGCGGCGCGCTCACGAGACGGTCGGACCGGAGCTGCCGGGGAGCACGCGCCGCCGCCTCCGCTCACGCGCGCAGACGGTGCGCCGACGCGAGCACGCGCTCGACGACGTCGGCGGGATCGACGCCGGCGGCCTCGGCGGCGAAGTTGATGACCAGTCGATGGGAGAGCGCGGCGGACGCGACGCGATCGACGTCCTCGAACGTGACGTGCGGCCTGCCGTCGAGGAGCGCCATCACCTTGGCGCCGAGCAGCAGCGCCTGCCCGCCGCGCGGGCTCGAGCCGTAGGTGACGTAGCGCTCGACCGCGTCGTCGGCTTCGGCCGCCTTGCCGTCGCGGCGACCCCGTTCGGGCGTCGCCGGCGGTGCCGCGCGCTCGCCGTCGCGCGCCGCCGGCGGCACGGTGAGACGCACGAGACCGGCGACGTAGCGCTCGATGTGCGGCGCGACGAGCACCTGGCGGACGAGCTGCTTCAGCTCCTCGACGCGCGCCGGCGCGCTGTCGCGGCGAGGACCGGCGTCACCGCGGGCAGCTCGGCGCGCGTCGTCTCGCCGACGATGCGCTCGAGCTCGCTCTGCGACGGGTAGCGCAGCAGGACCTTGAACAGGAAGCGGTCGAGCTGCGCCTCGGGCAGCGGGTAGGTGCCCTCCATCTCGATCGGGTTCAGCGTCGCGAGCACGAAGAACGGCGGCGCCAGCGGATAGCTCGTGCCGGCGACGGTCACCTGCTGCTCGGCCATCGCCTCGAGCAGCGCCGATTGCGTCTTCGGCGTCGCGCGGTTGATCTCGTCGGCGAGCAGCACGTGCGCGAAGACCGGGCCCGGCACGAAAAGGAACTCGCGCCGGCCGTCGGGCGCCTCGTTGATGACGCGGGTCCCGGTGATGTCGGCGGGCATGAGGTCGACGGTGAACTGAATGCGGTTGAAGCTCAGGTTGAGCGCCTCGGCGAGCGAGCGGACGATCAGCGTCTTGCCGATGCCCGGCACGCCCTCGATCAGCACGTGACCGCCGGCGAAGAACGCGGTCAGGATGACCTCGACGACGCGCTCGTGCCCGACGACGACCTTGGCGATCTCGCGCTGCACGGCCGCGAAGGTGCTCTGGAAGTCGCGGATCGCGTCGCTCGCGGCTTCGGGCGTCACGGCGCGGCTCCGCTCCCGCCGTCGCGATGCGCGAACACCTCGCGTACCAGCGATTCGTACGCCGCCGGGACCACCATGTGGTGGACGGCCGCCTCGGGACGCTGGTCGGCGGCGAGCTCGGGATGCGCGTCGGCGGGCGCCGGCGGCGCCTCGCCGGGAGCGGGACCCGGCCCGCCGCGACGGCCGCGGACGCGTGCCGCGATGCCGAGCTCGAAGGTATCGGACGTCGACGGCATCGCCCCGGTCTGCGCGCCGTAGAGATCGGGATCGGTGCCGCCGCCGGCGCCGCCCGCGGGATCGCCCGCGGCGAGCGCATCGTCCGCTTCGTCGTCGGGCGCCAGCCGGCCACGCCGGCGCGTGCCGCCGTCGCCCGGCCCGGCGTCGCCCGCGGCCGACGTTCCTCCCTTGCGGCGGCGTGCGCGCGCGCTTCGCGTCGCCGGTCCCGGCGCTTGCTCCCACTCGTCCGCGTCCTGGTCGGCCGGCGCACCACCGTCGATCTCATCGGCGCCGTCGCGCTCGCCGGCGTCGGCGGTGCGCGCGTCGCGTTCGGCGCGCGCCATCGCGTCGCGCATGCGTGTCCACGCCTCGCCCCAGAGCTGCTCGCGAATGCGCTTCTGGATGGCGGTCGGCAGCCGCGCCAACGCCGACTCGTCGCGGCCGTCGCCGGCGCCGGGCGCCTCGAGCGCCGCGCCGAGGGCATCGTCCCGGCGCCGTGACGGCTCGTCGCTCGGCGCGACGATCACGCGGTCCGGGACGCCCTCGAGGCGCTCGCCCGCGTCGCTCGCGACCGGCTGGTCGCTGAAGACGATCTCCGGCACGTGCGGCTGGAGGCGCGGCGCCATCGCGAGCGCGAGGAGCAACGCGCCGGTCGCGGCGATCGCCGACGACAGCGCGCCGAGCGGCACCGGTCGGCGCACGAGCGCGGCCGGCGTCCAGCGCGTCCGCTCGCGCAGCGAGTCCTCGACGAGGAGCGGCGTGAACGCCGCCGACCCGAGCGCGGGACGCTCACGGATCGCCGCGAGCGTCTGCAGCCGTCCGCGCAGGCTCGCCCGCCGGTCGATCCATCCCGGGGCGACACCCGCGCCGAGCCATCGCCGGCGGGTCTCGACGACGAGCAGGATCGCGCTCGCGAGGATCGTCGCGCCGACGCTCCAGGATGCGACCGCGAACAGCCGGGCGCCGGCGCGCAGCGCGAGCAGGACCAAGACGGTCGCGGCCGCCGCCACCGTCGCGAGTCCGAGATAGGCGGCACGTTGCAACGCGTGCAGGTTCCGCCGAAAACGCACGCGACGGATCTGCCGTTCGATGCTGTCGAGCGCACCGATTGGGGTGAAGTACGGCATCGGGTGAGCCTCGCCGACGATAGTGAAGCCGCGTCGGAGGGTCAACGTGACGTGTCGTCGAAGCGCGTCGCGGCGTGCTCAAGCAGCGAGCGCGGCGCGATCGCCGAGAGACACGCGGCGGCGCGCTCGACGGCAGCCCGGTGCGCCGCGGTCAGCGCGACGCGGTGACGCCGCGCCTGATGCAGTACCGCGCGATCGGGCAGCGCGAGCAGTGCGGCGAGATCGGCCGGCACAGGCGCTGGCCGAAGGCGACCAGCAGATCGTTGATCTCGATCCAATGCGCCGGCGGCAGCTTCCGGCGCAACGCCTGCTCGGTGTCGTTGGGCGTTCGCGTGCGCACGTACCCCCAGCGATTGGTGATGCGATGCACGTGCGTGTCGACGCAGATCCCGGGCGCGCGGAACCCGAGCGTCAGCACCAGGTTCGCGGTCTTCCGTCCGACGCCCTGCAAGGTGAGCAGCGCGTCGAGGTCGTTCGGCACCTGGCCGCCCCAGCGATCGAGCAACGCCCGGCAGACGGCAAGGATCGCGCGCGCCTTGGTGCGGTAGAAGCCGACCGGGTAGATCAGCTTCGCGATCGTCGCGGCGCGCAGCCGGACCATCGCGTCCGGCGTCGCGGCGCGCGCGAAGAGCCGGCGCGAGGCGGCGGCGGTCGTCTCGTCCTGCGTGCGCAGGCTGAGGATCGTCGAGATCAGCACCCGAAACGGATCGCCGGTCTGCTCGGCGATCAACGTCACGGCGGGCGCGCCCCAGCCCGGCGCCTCGCGTCGCAGGACGTCGATCACCGTGCCGATCTCGTCGTTGCCGAGCGGCCGGCGGCGCCGCGGAGCGGTCACGCGCGTGCTCGTGGGCGTTGGTCGCATCCCGCTCTCATAGCGCGTTGCCTGGCTCAAGCAGATCCTTTAAGCGAGTCGGGTGCCGCGATCCTCGACGCGATCCCTGTCGCGCGATTTCTACCTGGTCACGGCGGCCAACTTCGTCTTCTTTCTGAACTTCGCCTCCTTCTTCCTCTTGCCGCTGCACCTGACCGCGCTCGGCGCGACCGAGAGGACGATCGGCTACGTGATGGGCACCGCCGGCTTCGCCGGTCTGTGCGTGCTGCCGTTCCTCGGCGTTCTTCTCGACCGCGTCAACCGCCGCGTGTTCGTCACCGCCGGGGCGCTGGCGATGGCGCTGGCGTCGTTCGCCTACGTGCTGGTGGCGCGCATCGGGCCCGCGCTCTTCGGGCTGCGCGTCATCCAGGGCGTGAGCTTCACCGCGGCGTTCGTCACCGCCTCGACCCTCGCCGCGGACCTGGCGCCGGTCGAGCATCGCGGCCACGCGCTCGGCATCTTCGGCGTCTCGACGTTGCTGACGCATGCGATCGCCCCGTCGATCGGTGAGGTGATCGCGCGGCGGCTCGGCTTCGACGCGCTCTTCTGCGTCGCGGGATCGCTCGGCGTCGTCGCCGCCGCGTTGACGCTCGCCGTGCGTCCGCCGCGCGCCTCGGCGACGCGGCGGAGCGCCGCCGGTGCGACGCCGGTCGTCCGCAACGCCGTGCTCTGGTGTACGGCCGCGGCGATGGTCGGCTCGGGGATGGGGTTCGGCACGGTGCTCACGTACGTGCCGACCTTCGTGCACGCGATCGGCGTCGGCCGCGTCGCGCCGTTCTTTCTCGCCTACACCTGCGCCGCCGTCGCCGTGCGCGTCGGCCTCGGATCGCTGTCGGATCGCATCGGACGCCGCCAGGTCCTGCTGCCCGCGATCGCGGTGCTCACCGGCGCGATCGTCGCGCTCGGCACGGTGGCGAGCGTCCTCGGGCTCGTCCTCGTCGGTCTGGCGTTCGGCGCCGGGCAGGGCGTCAGCTACCCGACGGCGAACGCCTTGATGGTCGACCAGAGCCGGCCCGAGAATCTCGGCCGCGTGCAGACGCTCTTCGCGGGATCGTTCAGCGTCGGCGTCGCGGCGAGCGCGTTCGTCTTCGGCGGCGTCATCGAGCGCTTCGGGTACCCGACGGCGTTCGCCGCCGCCGCCGGGTGCGCGGCGGCGGGTATCCCCTTGCTGTGGTGGATGCCGGCGCCGGTCGCGCCGGTGCGCCTCGCCGCGGTGGCCGCCGTCGCGCCGGCGGTCAGCGGACGGCCTCTGACTCCGCAGGCCTGACGACGGCCGGCGGTGGCGGAAGCCCGGCGTCGGCGCGGCATCCGACGGGACGTGCCAGTCTACAATTTCAGACACCACCCGACGCGATCGCTTCTTGACGCTTCGCCGCAGCGCTTCGCATAATGACGCGTTGACGACGCCGCTCGCATTTCCCTCCGACGCATTCTTCCGTGCCCTCGCCGACCGCATGCGCGACGAGCACGAGCGTTTTCGGAGCCTCGGCTTCTTCGATGCGACGATCGGCGTTCGCGTGCTCGCCGACGATTCCGACGCCGTCGAGGAGCTCTACGTCCTCGACTTCGAGGTCTTCGAGTGCACCGCCGTCGAGCGCGTCGCGAGCTTCGCGCCGGGGCGCGTCGACTTCGTCCTCGAGGGCCGGCTCGGTGCCTGGCGCGAGATGTTCGACGCCATCCGCGCGCACGGCGCCGCCGACGTCGCGCACACGATCAACACCCTGACGCACTTCGGCGAGAAGCTCCGGCTGCGCTACGACGATCCCGACGGTCACGACAAGCTCTATCGGTTCGCCGAGAGCGTGCAGAAGTTCTTCGACCTCGCCGCCGGCGTCGGCGCGGTCGACTACGTCGCCCCGCGCCCGGCCGCCGGCGCGCGCGCTCCATCCGCTTCCTCGCCGCGTCCCAGCGCCGTCTGACACCGGGAGCCGCGTCATGAGCTACCTCAGCACCAAGAACTTCCTCGAGGACGCCGAGTTCGTCGACCGCTGGCGGTACACGCTTCGCACCGGCGAGCTCGACCTCTCGTGGATGGACGCCGCGACCGAGCGCACCGCATGCGCGCCGCAGAACGAGCGCCGCGGCTTGACCTTCCGCGACCTCGACGTGCCGGGATACGGCTTCACCGCGATGCCGGAGCTCACCCGCGCCAATCGTAGCTTCGCGCCGCGCGGCGCCGAGATCCCGGCGGGCTGCCCGGATCTGCAAGCCGAGGTGAACCGCAAGAGCGAGGTGTGGGCCTACAACGTCGAGGGCTACTACGAGGAGGCGATGTCGCGGCAGTGGAACGCCACGACCGACGTGCCGTGGGCCGAGCTCGCCGCGCACGACCTGCCCGACGACATCGCCAAGGCGTACGCCCAGCTCCTCACCTTTCTCACCGAGGTCGAGATGATCGCGACCGACGTGCCCGCGAAGTGGCTCGGCCGCCTGAACGCCGATTTCTTCGAGGTGAAGAACTTCATCGCCACCCAGGCGATGGACGAGGCTCGCCACGCCGAGGTCTTCCGCAAGCGCGCGCTCACGACCGGCTGGGGCCTGATGAAGGCGAGCCCGCAGAACGAGGTGAACCTCAAGTTCCTGCGCGACGCCGACAGCTTCGCCGAGTCGTCGACGACCTTGCACCTCCAGGCCGAAGGCATGGTGCTGACGATGTTCCGCTTCAGCGAGTACATCGCGCCGACCGACGGCGACAAGAAGCTCTTCCGGCTGGTGATGCAGGACGAGGCGCGCCACGTCGGCTACGGCATGCAGCACCTGAAGTGGGTCCTCGACCACTTCCCCGAGAAGCGCGAGATCATCCACAAGCACCTCGACGAGGCCGAGAACTTCGTCTTCGGCGGCGGCTACGCCGTCGAGGTGATGGAGCCCTTCATCATCCTCTCCGGCAAGGGGATGAAGAAGGAGAACATCGAGCAGGGCGTGAGGATCACCGCGCAATTCCAGGTGAAGCAGGTGGAGGAGTACTTCGAGCGCCTCGACAAGTGCGGCCTCCCCGAGCGCAGGCGGCGCTCGAAGCTGCACAACGCCCTCGAGATGGGCCGGGCGCAGCTCGCCGACATGGGCCTGCGCACGCGCTGACCCGTTCGAGTCCGAATCGTCGTTGAACCTCGCGCTCGAGAGTACGTGCTACGTCGTCTTCTAGGTGTCGGGCCGATCTCGCTGAGTTCGGGAGGTCGATGAGCACTTGTACCGTTGCGTGTGATATCGAGACAGGGCATGTGCTCGCGAACCTACAACGCGGCTGCTGAGCATACTCGTGAGCGGAGACGGGGCTGAGATCATTCAATGAATGAAGATTCGCGGTTTCTGACACGCGTCGTATTGCGGAACTATAAGAGCATCGCGGCGTGTGATGTCCACCTCGGCGCATTGAATTTTCTTGTCGGGCCGAATGGATCCGGAAAGAGCAACTTCCTCGACGCACTCCGTCTCGTCGGGGAATCGTTACGCACGACACTTGACCACGCGCTGCGTGATCGAGGGGGAATCAGCGAGGTGCGGAGGCGATCTAGCGGGCATCCCACCCATTTCGGAATTCGCCTCGAGTTCTCGTTCGCAGGATGGACGGGTCACTATGCGTTTGACGTCGGCGCCAAGGAGCGCGGAGGATACGTCGTCAAGAACGAAGAGTGTTTCGTTCAGCTGCCTTCGTCGGTCTCGTCACACTATGTGACGGAAGCGGGATCGGTCGTCCAGACGAATCTCAAGACGCCGCCCAAGGCCGCCGCCGATCGCCTGTATCTCGTCACGGTCTCAGGACTCGACGAGTTTCGGCCGCTCTTTGATGCGCTGTCGCATATGGGTTTCTATAATCTCAATCCTGATCGGATGCGTGACCTTCAGTCGCCGGATCCCGGGGAAGTGCTGGCCCGCGACGGCGGTAACTTGGCGGCGGTACTGACGGCCATGGCATCGCGAAGCCCGATCTCAAAAGCGCGGGTCGAGGACTATCTCGCGCGGGTTGTGTCCGGTGTGAAGGGCGTCGATCCGAAGATCATCGGGCCGAAAGAGACAATCGAGTTCCGACAGGCGGTGAGTGGTGCCACGCACCCATGGAAGTTTCTCGCGGCGAGTATGTCCGACGGAACACTCCGTGCCCTTGGTATCTTGGTTGCCCTCTTTCAATCAGCCCGCAACGGAGCCAATCCAGTTCGACTCGTCGGAATCGAGGAACCAGAAGCGGCACTACACCCCGCGGCGGCTGGTGTTCTCACTGACAGTCTTCGGGAAGCGAGCCAGCGGACGCAGATCGTGGTCACCAGTCACAGCCCTGATCTTCTCGACAACGAGGATATTTCTGACGGCGAGGTGTTGGCAGTACTTTCCGAGCAGGGTGAAACGAAGATCGGTCGTCTCGATCCTGCGAGCCGCTCCGCTTTGCGAGATCACCTCTACACCGCGGGAGACCTGCTCCGAATGGATCAGCTTCGGCCAGATCCCGCGGAGACAAATCTCAAGCCGGAGCAGCTCAACTTGTTTGGAGCAATTCCCGCAAGTTGATGCGTATCGCATGCATCGTCGAAGGTCATGGCGAAGTCGAGGCTGCGCCCGTGCTCTTGCGGCGCATCGGCGAAGCGCTCCGCCCCGGAACGAACGTAGACGTCGTTCACCCAATCCGAGTGCCCAAGTCGCGCCTGCTACGCGCAGGTGAGCTTGAGCGAGCAGTAGATTTAGCCGCTCGGCAAACAACTTCCGACGATGGAATTCTACTTCTGGTCGATGCCGATGAGGATTGCCCGGCGCAGCTTGGGCCCGCTCTTCTTGACCGCGCTCGTCAAGCGCGATCCGATCGACGGATCGCAGTAGTGGTTGCGAAGACGGAGTTTGAAGCCTGGTTTATCGCAGCGGCTGCATCAATAGCTGGATGCCGAGGGCTTGCTGACGAACTCGATGCGCCGCCTGATCCAGAGGCGATAAGGGACGCCAAAGGCTGGTTACGAATGAGAGCGGTGGGAAATGCAAGCTATCGCGAAACGGTCGATCAGCCCGCGTTGGCGCGCTTGTTCGACTTGGCTGCTGCGCGCTCAGCGGATTCCTTTGATAAGCTTTGGCGAGAGGTCCAAATGCTACTCTTGCCTTCGGGCACTTGATGCGTGACAACTTTTCGAGAACCAGGATCTATTTTGTTTTCAACGGTACGTTGATGTGAGTTACTTCGCGGAGAAGGACTACTTCGAGGACGCGGAGCTCTTGGCGCTCGTCCAGCGGGTGATGTCGGGCGACCTCACGCTCACGTGGTGGGACGCCAAGACGGAGCGCGTGCGCGCCACGGTGGCCGATCCGCGCCGCGGGCTCACCTACGGCGACTGCAACCTCGGCTCGTACGGCTGGGACCAGATCCCGGAGTTCGTGCGCGACAAGTACAGCATGGTCGCGCGCGGCGCCGAGATCTGGGGGAAGCTGCCGGACATGGGCTACACCGTCAATCGCAAGAGCGACGTGTGGGCCGACGGCGTCGCCGCGCTCTACGAGGAGTCGAAGGCGCGCCGCTGGGCGCCGGCGATCGACCTCGATTGGCGCACGCTGCCGAGCGCCGCGATGCCGCGCGAGCTCGAGGCGGCGACGGCGCAGCTCTGCACCGTCCTCGAGGAGATCGCGCTCGTCACGATGGAGCTGCCGTCGCGCTGGATCTTCTCGATCAATCAGGAGTTCCTCGAGCTCAAGAGCTTCCTCTGCGCGCAGATGATCGACGAGGCGCGCCACGTCGAGGTGTTTCGCAAGCGCGCCCTCGCGGGCGGCCAGGGCCTGAAGCGCGCGAGCGCGACGGCGGAGCAGGCGCTCAAGGAGATGCTCTTCGCCGAGACGTACCCGGAGGCGTCGTTCGCGATCAACGTCATGCTCGCGACCCTCGTCGTGAACGTCTTCGAGTTCGCCGCGGCGCACGCGCGGCTGCCGATCGACGCCAAGCTCTTTCGCCTGTGCATGCAGGACACCGGCCGCGCGCTCGCCTACGGCATGGGGCAGGCGCGCTACCGTCTCGCGCATCAGCCGCACGAGGCGGCGCACCTCGAGGACCATCTCGCGTGCACCGAGCACACGTTCTTCGGCGTCGCGGCGAGCACCGAGCTGATCGAGCCCCTGATCCTCCTCGCCGCCGGCGGCACCAGCCGCGAGCAGATCGCGCACGGCTGCCGCGCCGTTGGACGTCTCACCGCGCGGGCGGTCGACCAGTATCTCGCGCGCTGCGACGCGCTCGGGCTCTCCGGGCGCCGGCAGCGGAGCCGCCTGCCCGAGCAGGTCGCCGCGATCGCCGCCGGCGCGGCGGCGTAGCCGCCCGCAGGCGATAGCGGCGTCGCGACGCTCACGGCCGCGTCGCGTCGCGTCGCGATGCGGTGCCGGGCGTCTGCCCGGGAGCGGGCGCCGCCGTCGCGCGCCGGTTGACAGATTGAATTGAAAATGATTCTCACTTTCATTCTCAATCTGACCGGAGGTCATCGTGCTCTCGCCGTCGCCGCAAACGCCGCCCCCCGTCGCCATCCGGATGTGTCACGTTGGTCACGTGACGCTCGCGGTCGGACCCGTGTCGCTCCACCTCACCGAGGACGAGTTTCTCGCGATCGCGGCTGCCGTCACCGCGGCCGCCGACCTCGTCGCCGCGCGCCGGCCTGTCGCCGGTACACCGCGAACGGCGCACTGACGATGCGATCGGTCGCTGCTTCGCTGGCGCGCTCGTCGGCGGCCCGCCGTGCGGCCGTCGCCGGCGTCCTGATCGTGCTCGCCGCGTGCAGCGGCGACGGCGGCGGCGGACCGGCGCCCGCCGAGGCGCCAGATCCGGCGGAGGTCGCGGTCGGGGAGCGGCTCTTTCTCGAGACGCGGTTCGCCGAGTTCTTCAGCAGCCGGATGCGCGACGACGTCAACGAGCCGCTCGAGCTCGGCGATCCGGTGATGGCGCGGACCGAAACGCTCGGCCAGCCGCTGCCGGGACCGTTCGCCGGCGGCGCGATGAATTGCCGCGGCTGCCACCTCGTCGACGAGCAGCGCGAGACGCGCGGCGGCGGCGTTCGCACCTACGCGGACTTCGCGCGCCGCAGCCCGGTTCCGGCGCGCGCCGACGGCCGAGCCACCACCGAGCGCAACACCCCGGCGCTGGTGAACGCGACGTTGTCGCGGAGCGCGCCGTTCCTGCTCCACCTCGACGGCGAGTTCGCGAGCACCGAGGACCTGGTGCGCGACACGCTGACCGGGCGGAATCTCGGCTGGCTCGCGGACGAGCGCGCACAGGCGGTCGCGCACGTCGCGCGCGTGATCCGCGAGGACGACGGCAACGGCGAGCTCGCCGGCGAGTTCGGCGGCCTGCCGTACCGCGTCGTGCTCCGCGGCGACGATCCGGCGATCCCTGGGGAGCTTGTCCTGCCCGAGGGGTTTCGCATCGACGTCGCGACGGCGAGCGACGAGGAGGTTCTCGACGCCGTCGCGCGTCTGATCGGCGCCTACGTCGAGTCGCTGGTGTTCGCCCAGGACGCCGGCGGCGAGTTCAGCGGGTCGCCGTATGACGTCTTCCTCGCGAAGAACGGCTTGCCGCGGGCGCCCGACCCCGGTGAGTCGCCGCTCGCCTACAGCCGCCGCTTGCGCGAGCTCATCCGTGGAAATCCCGAGCTCGCTTTCGTCGGCGCCGCCGACGGCCGCTTCGTCCTGCACGCGCAGCCGTTCGCGTTCGGCGAGCGCGAGCTCGCCGGTCTCGAGATCTTCTTCGCCGAGCCGGCCGCGGCCGCCGCCGCCGGACCGGACGTCCGAGGCTCGGTGCCGAGCACGACCGGCGCCGTCGGCAACTGCATCGCATGTCATCCGGCGCCGACGTTCACCGACTTCCGGTTCCACGATACCGGCGCCTCGCAAGACGAGTACGACGCGCTCCACGGCGCCGGCGCGTTCGTCGCGCTCGCCGTGCCGACGCTGGCCGAGCGCAATGCCGACCCGCAAGCATACCTGCCGCCTTCCGCGGACTTTCCGGCGGCGCCGGGTCGGTTCCGATCGGCGCTGTCGGCGGCCGATCCGTCGCGGGCCGATCTCGGTCTCTGGAACGTGTACGCCAACACTGCGATCCCTCGGCCACAGTCGGCGATCACGGCGCTGCTGTGTCGGACGCCCGACGATGCGGGAGGCTGTGACCCCGCGGCCCTGCTCGACGCGGCGGTCGCGCGCTTCAAGACCCCCGGCCTGCGCTCGCTCGGCCAGTCCGCGCCGTACCTGCACTCCGGGCACGCGGACACGCTCGAGGACGTCCTGCGGCTCTACGCGACGATGTCCGACCTCGCGCGGGCGGGCCGAGCGCGCAACGGCGATCCCGAGCTCGCGAGGATCGTGCTCACGCCCGACGCGATCGACGCGCTCGCGGCCTTCCTGCGGGGACTGAACGAAGACTACCAATAGCGGCCGCCGCGAGGCGTCGCGGGCGACCGTCGCCGAGGAGGACTCACATGCTCGCATCGATCTTCACGAGAGGATTCTTGGCCGCGGCGCTCGTCGTCGCGACGTTGGCTGCGCCGGCGCACGCCGAGAGCGATCCGCGGATCGAGGCGTACCAGAAACAGCTCCAGTCGATGCAGCAGCAGATGGACGAGCTGCGGGCGCGCTTGAAGGCGCTCGAGGACGAGCGGGCGAGCGGAAAGGCGGCACCCGCGGGCGCCGCCGGCGCTCCCATCGGCGCGCCGCCCGCGACGACCGCGGGGGCGCCGGCCCGAGCGGCGGCGCCGCCGCCCGCGGTCGCCGCCGAGCAGGATCGAAAGATCGGCGTCCTCGCCGAGGAGGTCGAGCGCTTGAAGAGCAGTCTCACGCTGCCGGAAGCCAAGGAGTACAAGAGCTACTACGGCCTCGGTCCGGCGGCGTCGAAGGTCTACCAGCTCGATCGCGGGCTCTCGATCGGCGGCTACGGCGAGTTCCACTACCGCAAGCCGGTGAGCGACCAGCGCGGCACCCACGACCAGTTCGACCTCGAGCGCTTCGTCCTCTACGCCGGCTACAAGTTCAACGACTGGATCCTGCTCAACTCGGAGATCGAGTTCGAGCACGCGCTGATCGGCGAGGACACCGTCGCCGCCGAGAGCGGCGCGGTCGAGGTCGAGTTCGCCTACCTCGATTTCCTCCTCTGGCAGCAGCTCAACGTCCGTGCCGGCCTGGTGCTGGTGCCGATGGGCTTCGTCAACGAGATGCACGAGCCGCCGTTCTACTTCGGCAACGCGCGGCCCGAGGTCGAGCAGCGGCTGTTGCCGACGACGTGGCGTGAAGGCGGCGTCGGCATCTTCGGCACGCTCGCGCCCGGTCTCACCTATCGCGGCTACGTCCTGAACGGCCTCAATGCGCGCGGCTTCGGGAGCGAGGAAGGGATTCGCGAGGGGCGCGGCCAGGGGAACCAGGCGTTCGCCGACGACCTCGCCGGCACGCTCCGCCTCGACTACGCGTACCGCGGCGCCCTCGTCGGCGTCTCCGGCTGGGCCGGCGCGTCGGGGCAGCGGCAGAACTTCGACGGCGAGCACCCGAACGCATTCACGCTCGTCGGCGACGCGCACGCGCAGCTCGAGTACCACGGTCTCTGGCTGCGCGCGCTCGGCGTCATGACGCACATCGACGACACCGCGGTCTTGAGCCGTGCGCTCGGCGAGACGATCGGCTCGGATCAATTCGGCTTCTACGCGGAGATCGCCTACGACGTCCTGCCGCTCGTCTTTCCCGAGACGACGCACTATCTCGCGCCGTTCTTCCGCTACGAGATCTTCGACACGCAGGACGCCGTCCCGCGCGGCTTCCGCCGCGAGGCCGGCACCGACGTGAACCTCTACACGGTCGGCTTCTCGTACAAGCCGCACCCGCAAGTCGTCCTCAAGCTCGACTACCGCAACTTCAACGACGGCAGCGCCAACCCGATCCCGGACGATTTCAGCATCGGCGCCGGATTCATCTTCTGAGGGCGGCGGGCGTGCGCCTGTGGCCGCGCCGGCCGATCGCGGCGCGGATGCCGGCGCGCGCTCTCCCCCGGGCGGCATGATTGACACCCGCGCCGAGAGGCGAGAGACAAGCTCGCCGGGCGTGGCAACGCGGCGCCGGCCTTCATCGTCGTCATGGCATTCGGCGTAGGCATCGTCGGAACCGGAAAGCACGGCGCCCGCTATCTCCGCCACGTCGCGGAGACTCCCGGCCTGCGCCTGGTCGCGCTCTGCCGTCGCGACGGCGAGCGCGGCCGGCGGCAGGCGCAGGAGGCGGGCTGCCGCTTTCACCAGCGCGCGACGGCGCTCATCGAGGATCCGGAGGTCGACGCCGTCGTGCTCGTGGTGCCGCCGACGGCGAACGCGTCGCTCGCGATCGCGGCTGCGCGCGCCCAGAAGCCGCTCCTGATCGAGAAGCCCCTCGCGGTGACGCTCGGCGAGTGCCGTTCGATCGCCGAGGCGGCGGCTCGCCACCGGATCGTGGCGATGGTCGCCCACACGCTGCGCTTCAACGCCGTCGTCGGCGCCCTGCGCGCCGCCCTCTCGACGGCCGGGCCGTTGCACGGCGCCTGTCTGACGCAGCGGTTCGAGCCCTCGGAGCTGCCGTGGATCGATCGTCGCGCCGAGGCGGGCGGCGGCATCATCCTCCACACCGGCGTCCACAGCTTCGATCTCCTCCGCCACCTCACGGGACGCGAGGCGCTGCGCGTGCAAGCCGCCGCGGCGCGGGTCGCGACGCGCGAGACCGAGGACAGCTTCGCCGCCGCGATCGAGATGGAGGACGGCATCGTCGCCAGCGTCGGCGGCTCGCGTGCGACCGCCGGCCGCTCGGGGACGATCGAGCTCGCGTGCCGCGACGCGCAGCTCGTCGGCGATCACGTGCACGGGATCGCGGCGCGTCTCGTCGGCACGCGGCGCGACCCGCTCGCCGTCGGCGAGCCGGTGCAGACCGTCGCCGCGACGTTGAACGAATTCGCCGCCGCGCTCCGCGACCGGCGGCCGCCGTCGATCGGCCTCGCCGACGGCGCGGCGTCGGTCGCGCTCGCCGAGGCCTGCTACCGCTCGATCGCGAGCGGCGCGCCGGCGGCCGTCGAGCGGCCCTGACCGTCGCCTGATACGGGCGCCGTTCGGCTCGCCCCGGTCACGCTCCACCCTGCACGCCTGCATCGATTCGGCGTCGCCACCCGAGTCCCGCATCATTGCATGGCGGGAGCGCTCGCTTGGCAAGGTCGTTTCTAACCAAATCGCCAGGTTAGCAGACTGACCTGTCCCGTTTTGGGGCAGGCTTCTTGCACGGCATAGCCGCTGGCGACCGCCATCGCGGAGCCGATCTCACTGCTCGCAGCCCAAGGAGGAAATCGTATGAAGAAAGTAGCGCTTGCGGCGACCGTCGCGGCCCTCGCGATCAGCGCCAGCACCGTCCTTGCCGTCGTGAACCAGCCGGACAAGGGGAAGAACTTCAAGGTGAACATGATGACGGCGTACGAGCCGTGCACGGCGCCGAACACCACGACCGATGACGGCATCCCCGCATGCACGCCGCCGGTGCGGATCAACACGATCTGTGGCTTCGACGGCGGTCTCGGCAAGGTCCAGCTGAAATCGCTGACGGTCGGCAAGACCGACTTCCGCATCAAGATGAACGGGCTTGCCACCGCGTGCGAGGGTGCCGTGCTGAACTTCTTCATCTCGTTTCGCAAGAGCGGCACCCACTGCGGCATTGCCGACTGCACGATGGTCGACGTGATCGGTCATCCGATCGGCGGGTGCGAGGTGTCGAATCATTCGTGCAAGCTGAGCGGCCAGAGCTTCTTTCCCGGCGGTGCCGACGCCGGGCAATTCGAAATTCTCGAAGTGTATGCCGAGCAGAACGGCGTCCGGAGCTTCAGCACCGGGTTGATCACCAAGCGGCCGTGAGGAGGCGCGGCGTCACCGTCGAGCTCGCGCGACGACCCGCACCGCTCCCGTCGTCGCGTCGAGCTCGACGGTGTCGCCGCTGGTGATCGCGCGCGTCGCGCCAGCGACGTTCACGAGCGCCGGGATGCCGAGCTCGCGCGCGACGATCGCGCCGTGCGAGAGCTGGCCGCCCGACTCGAGCACGAGCCCGGCGGCGAGCTCGAGGATCGGCGTCCATCCCGGGTCGGTGTAGCGCGCGACGACGACGTCGCCGCGCTCGACGGCGGCGAAGTCGTCGACGCCGTGGACGATGCGCGCCCGCGCCGTGCAGCGTCCCGGCGCGCCGATCTCGCCGCGGAGCTCGACCGGGAAAGCGGAGGCCGGCGCGGCGTCTTCGCCGGCGCCGTCGAGGGTCTCGGGCGGTGGATCGGCGGCATCGAGCGCGAACGCGGCGCGCCGCTCGGCGACGACGGCGGCGCACGACTCGCCTTCGTCGAGCGCCGTCGCGATCTCGTCGAGGCGAAGAAAGCAGACGTCGATCGGCTGCGCGACGATGCCGCGCGCGGCGAGGTGCGCGCCGAGATCGATCGCGAGCGTCCGCAGCCGCGCCAGGAAGTAGTCGGCGTGGTAGCGCATGTTCTCGCGGACGACGTAGTAGCGCTGGGCGGCGGCGAGGCTCGCCCGGAAGACCGGACGGCGAAACGTGCCGGCGGCGCCGCGCGCCGACGGCGTTCTCGATCGCGGCGGTCGCCGCGCGCGCGCCGTTCGCGCGCGCCACCGAAGTCGGTCGTCTCGTCGCCGACGCGCCAGGCGATTTGCAGGGCGATCTCGGGGGCCTCGTAGAGCGTCGGGTGGAGGAGGTCGCGGCCGGTCAGGCGATGGCCGTGGCGCGGCGATGAAGCGTCGAAACTCCTCACCGACGCCGGTGCGATCCTGCGAGAGCCGCTCGCGGACCATCCCGAAGCTCTCGGCGCACGCCGCCGCCGCGAGGCTCGGGTCCGCGCGCAGGCGCCGTCCGAGGCCGACGAGCTCGCGATGCGCGTCGAGTGAGGCCGTCCCCGGCAAGCCGACGGTGAGCGCCGCGCGCTCGGCATCGAGACCGGGCGCCCAGCGCCGCGCGAGCTCGCTGGTCAGGTGGAACGCGACGTACGCGAAGACCATCCCCCAGCTGACGACGGCGAGGTAGCCGCCGAGCTCGTCACGGGCGCGCTCGATCGCGGCGAGGATCGCGTGCGGTTCCTCGCCGCGGCCCGCCGACGCGCTCTCGGCGAACCAGGCGCGCACCCGCGCCGACGCGGCGTCGAAGGCGCCCGCGCGCCGCCATGGCGCCCAGTCTCGGTCGCGCCAGAGGAGCCGCGCGATGATCGCGGCGCTCTGCGCGCCCGCGCGCCACACCGGCGGCTCCGGAATCGACGCGCGGAGCGGCGCCGGCAGGAGCGCGAGCAGGCCCTCGCTGCGGAGCGCCGCCGGAATCAGCGCGATCACCTCGGCGAGCAGGCGCGCGTTCGCGTAGACGTGGCTCGCGTGCAGCCGGAGCACCGGCTGCGTCAGCGAGCGTCCCGAGCCCGGCGTCACGCAGCGGCGCCGCGGACCATGCGATCGGCCATCGTCTCGGCGAGCAGCGAGAACGTCAGCGGCGTGACCGTCCCGGTCCAGAACTCGTCGGCGATGCGACGGCTCCAAGTCGGCTGTGGCGTGCGGTCCGTTGGCGTCTCGCTCAGGCGCCGTCCGTCAGTTGCGTGCGCTCGACGTGATCGAGCGACACCCGCCGGACCCGCGAAAATGTCTTGACCCAGCAGGGGGCATCGCGTATCCGTGAACGCGCGTTCAGTTGTGAATATTCATTCAGCATCTCGCATGCCGACACGTACAGCGACTGCAGAGGAGACCCGGCAGGACCGCCGCCGAGCCCGGACCCGCGACGCGCTCCTGCGCGCCGCCAAGCACCTGCTCGCGACCAAAGGGTTCCATGCGACCAAGATCGCGGACATCGCTGCCGCCGCCGACGTCGGCACCGGCACCTTCTATCTCCACTTCCCGACGAAAGACGCGCTCTTCACCGACCTCGCCCGCGAGACCGCGATGCAGCTCAAGGAGGAGATGGACCAGGCGAAGGCGCCGTACGCCGATCGGCGCGACAAGGCGCGGGTCGCGACCGAGACCTTCTTCCGCTTCGCCGGCTCGCACCGCGACGTCTTCAAGATCCTCTTCGGCCACAGCGCGCAGTTCGACGCGCTCCTGCGCGAGCTCCACGAGCTCTTCATCGAGGACGCCGAGGAGAACTACACCGCCGGCGTCGCCGAGCGCGTGTTCGCGCCGATGCGCCCGGCGATCGTCGCCAACGCGATCGTCGGCATGCTGTCGCAGCTGGTGTCCTGGTGGATCGATCACCGAGACGTCTCGATCGAAGAGATCACGCAGACCACGCAGCGTCTGCTGATGAACGGCACGGCGCTTCAAGGAGAACCCGAATGAGTCAGCCCGCCACCGTCGCGCTCGATGCCGTCGAGGATTTCAACGAACGGCTCTCGACCACCTTCGACACCTGCTACACGTGGAGCTACGACAGCTTCAAGGCCGGCCTCCGCAACCTCTACGAGAAGGCCAAGCAGAACCAGTGGGACTCGTCGACCGCGATCGCCTGGCACCTCGACGTCGATCCCGAGGCCGAGAACCTTCCCGATCTGAACAACCCGCTCTTCGGCACCGACATCTGGGCGAAGCTGACGCCGGCCGAGATCCGCAAGTTCCGCAAGGAGCAGCTGTCGTGGAGCCTGTCGCAGTTCCTCCACGGCGAGCAGGGCGCGCTGCTCGCGAGCGCGCAGATCGTCGACGCGGTGCCGTGGATCGACGCCAAGTACTACGCCGCGACGCAGGTGATGGACGAGGCGCGCCACGTCGAGACCTACGATCACTATCTCCGCGACAAGATCGGCAAGGAGTACCCGATCAACCCGCACCTGAAGACGCTCCTCGACCAGATCCTCACCGACTCCCGCTGGGACATGAAGTACCTCGGCATGCAGATCCTGGTCGAGGGTCTCGCGATGGCCGCGTTCGCGCTCATGGAGAAGTTCTCGAACGAGCCGCTCCTGAAGCAGCTCACGCAGTACATCATGCGCGACGAGTCGCGCCACGTCGCCTTCGGCGTGCTCTCGCTCGAGGGCTACTACCAGGAGCTCGACGAGAAGGAGCTCCGCGAGCGCGAGGAGTTCACCTACGAGGGCTGCCGCCTGATGCGCGACCGCCTCTACGCCGATCGAGGTGTGGAAGGAGATGGGCTTCCCGATCGAGGAGACCCACGCGATCGTGATGAGCTCCGAGATCATGCGCGAGTTCCAGAAGATGCTGTTCTCGAAGGTCGTCCCGAACGTGAAGCGCCTCGGCCTGCTGACGCCGTGGCTCCGCCAGAAGTTCCACGAGCTCGACATCCTCAAGTGGGAGCACGAGGAGGCGAGCGCGTAACCGCGTTCCGCGTTCGCCGGCGGGTCGAGTCGGCGAACCACCGCCTTGTCGGTGGCTTGTCAGGGCATGGCGCTCATCACCAGCGCCTGCCGTAGCGCTGTAATACCCGCACCGTGGGCACCCCGCTCGGCCCGTGCCCGCCCTGCTGATTGACGCCACGGTCGTCATTTGTCATGAAATCTGACGATGACGGCGACGATCGCAGGAGATGCGGGCCCTCCGTATGTCGGCCGTACGCTGGATCTGCCGGGCTTGCTCGCGAAGAAGTCTCACTTCCTCCTGGGGCCGCGACAGACCGGCAAGAGCTTTCTGATCCGCCGGACGCTCCCGGAGGCGCGCGTCTACAATCTCCTCGACAACGCCACCTATCTCGCCCTGAGCCATGACCCATCGCGCATCGCGCAAGAGCTGACGCCGCACGATCGGCTCGTTGTGATCGACGAGATCCAGCGCTTGCCGGAGCTGCTGAACGAGGTGCACTTGCTGATCGAAGAGCGCGGCGTGCGCTTCCTTCTCACCGGATCGAGCGCACGCAAGCTCCGTCATGGCGGCGTGAACCTCCTCGGGGGGCGGGCGCGCACGAGGTATCTCCATCCGCTGACGTCGGCGGAGCTGGGGGAGCGGTTCGATCTCGTGCGGGCGGTGCAGCGCGGGCTGCTGCCTTCGATCTATTTCTCCGACGATCCGCGCGCCGACCTGGAGGCGTACACGGGACTCTATCTGCAGGAAGAGGTGGTCGCGGAGGGGGCGGCGCGGAACGTTCCCGCATTCAGCCGCTTCCTGCGCGTCGCCGCGCTCTGCAACGGCACGATCGTGAACTTCACGAAGGTGGCCAACGACGCGCAAGTGCCGCGTACGACGATTCACGAGTACTTCGAAGTCTTGAAGGACACGCTGATCCTTTGCGAGCTCCCCGCCTGGCGCAAGTCGCGCAAGCGCAAGCCACTCGCCTCGTCGAAGTACTATTTCTTCGACGTCGGCGTGGTGGGGAGCCTGCAGAACCGCGAGTATCGTCCCGGCACACCCGAATTCGGCGAAGCGCTCGAGACCGTCCTCATGCACGAGCTGACGAGCTACCGGGACTACTGCTCCGGCGACGCGCTGGCGTACTGGCGCTCGACGTCGGGCTTCGAGGTCGATTTCGTGATCGGCGACCACACGGCCGTCGAGGTGAAGGCTGCGCGTAACGTCGACGCTCGCGATCTCAAGCCGCTGCGCGCCCTCGCCGAGGAGCGCAAGCTGCGCCGCTACCTCTGTGTCAGTTTCGAGCCACGGGCGCGTCGACTCGGGGCGGTGACGATCTTGCCGTGGCAGGAGTTCCTCGCGGCGCTGTGGGCTGGCGAGTACACGTGACGTCCGCTGACACGCCCGCCGCCCGTACGATCACGCGGCCCCGGACGCTCGATCGACGGTGATCCGGCAGGGCTCAGCAGGGCAGGACGAAGATGCCGGACGCGATCTCGGACGCGAGCGCGAGCTCGGTGCCGCCGGCCTGGACGACGAACGCCGGCAGGCGCTGGTGCACGCGCAAGCGTGCGCCGGGCACGATGCCGAAATCGCAGAGCCGATCGAGCCGGCGTGCCGACTCGGAGGCGATGAAGACGATCCGGTAGTTCGCGCCGACGTCGCCCTCGCTGAGCGGCGTCACGAGCGGCCGCACCTCGGCGCCGAATCGCTCGCAGCAGCGGCCGCGCGGAATCGGGTGGTCGTGCGGGCAGCTCGGCGGATGGCCGAGGAAGGCGCAGATCCGATCGGTCGCGTCGTCGGAGAGGACGTGGGTGTGCTCGAGCTCGCACGCGCCCGCCTCCATCGCGACCGCGTCCACCTGGATGACGTCGAAGAGCAGCCGCTCGGCGAGGCGATGGCGGCGGATCACCGCGCGCGCGCGCTCGGTCCCGGTGGCCGTGAGCTCGAGCGCGCCGCCGCGGACCGCGACCAAGCCGCGCACGGTCGCGTCGGCGACGGCGGGGGCGACGTCGAAGTCGAACGCCTCGCCCGCGAGCGCGGGGCGGGCGCGGAGTCCCTGCTCGCCGAGCGTCCACAGGCGCTCGAGCACCTCCTCGAGCTGCTCGTCACGATGCATCGGCGAGCCTCCTTCTCCCGGTCAGTCGTCCGAGCGCACGCTCGAGCGCGCGCGTGAGCGCGGTCGGCGCGGGGACCTCGTAGGCGCAGTGCGGGCAGCGCACGAGGCTACAGGCGCGCCGGAGCGGGCACGCTTCGCGGCACGCGCGTCCCTCGGCGACGCCGTAGCGCGCACCGCAGAGGGGACACGTGATCTGCGCGCCGTTCTGGCTCATGGCAGCCCCACCGCGTAGAGCGCGACGCGCACGACGCCGCCGACCGCGAAGGCGAACGGGAAGATGAAGCCCGCGATCGCGGCCGCCGTGCCGAGCCCGCGCTCCTTCACGATCACGAAGAAGTTGGCGACGCACGGCACGAACAGCGTCAGCGTGACGAGCGCGACGACCGCTTGCGTCGGCGCGAGCGCCCCCTGCGCGAAGAGCGCGTAGATCCCCGCCGAGCCGTAGTCGCGGCGAAAGAATCCCACCAGGAACGCCTCGGCCGCTTGCGACGGCAGGCCGAGGACGCCGACCACGAGCGGCTCGCTCGCGCGCACGAGGTGCGCGAGTACGCCGGTCGCGTCGAGGACGAAGAGGACGAAGGTGCCGGCGACGAAGATCGGGACCGCCTCCTTCAGGTACCACTCGAGCCGGCCGACCGTCTTGAGGAGCACGTTCGCGAGCTGCGGCCGGCGGATCGGCGGCAGCTCGAGAATGAGATCCGAGCGCTCGCCCGGGAGGATGCGCGCCGCGATGGCGCCGACGGAGAGCAGGACGCCGACCACGACGCCGCCCCATACCAGGAGCGCCCACGGCGGCAGCGCGCCGAGTATGCCGAGCGTGACGCCGAGCTGGGCGGAGCACGGTACGCCGAGCGCGAGGAGCAGCGTCACCAGCAGGCGTTCCTTGGGCGTCTCCATGATGCGCGCGGTGAGCGTCGCCATCGTGTCGCAGCCGAGGCCGAGGACCATCGGCAGGACGGCTTTGCCGTTCAGGCCCATCGCGGCGAAGGCACGATTCAGCACGACCGCGAGCCGCGGGAGGTAGCCGGCGTCCTCGAGGACGGCGAAGGCGAGGAAGAACGCGGTCACGATCGGGAGCACGATCGCGAGCGCATACGTGAGCGCGACCGTGACGAGGCCGTACGGTCCGACGAGGAGGTCGCGCGCGAGGCCGAGCGCGGTTGCCGCCGGCGCGGGGACGGTGCCGAGCGCGGCGACGGCGCGGTCGACGGCGTGCACCGCGAACGGGCTCACGTAGGTCGCGAACACCGTCTTCTCGAGGAAGTCGACGGCGGTCCCCGCGGCGAACGCGCCGACGAAGCGGTAGACGACGTAGAGCACGACGGCGAGGACCGCGAGTCCCGAAACGCGTCGCGACGCCCAGCGCCCGAGCGCCGCGCGCAGCGTGGGAGACCGGTCGGCGGTGACGAGCGCCGCCGCGACCACGAGCCACGCGAGCGCGCGACCCGGCAGCGTCGCGAGCACGCGCACCAGACCGAGATCGCCGGCGAGCAGCGCGACGCAAGCGGCGAGCGCGGCGAGCGCGAGCGCGACGTGCGGTGCGCCCGCCGACCCTGCCGCCGGCTGCTCGACGGCGTCGACGTGCGTGACCGTGCGCGCCAGCTCCTCGGCGGCGCGCAAGCGTGCCCTGCCGAGGTGATAGGCGACGCGGCGCTCGAGCCGCCGCTCGAGCTCGCGGCGCTCGTCCTCGACGACCGCCAGCACCTCCGGCGAGAGTCGCGCGGCGAGCCAGGGTCGCAGCGCGCCGTCCCCCGCGAGGGATGCGAGCGCGAGCGAGCGGGCGCCGGTGCGGCAGGCAGCGAATCGTCCCTCGATTCGCAGAAGCGCGCGCTCGACGACCGCGGGGTAGTGGACGCGTCGCGACGTACGGCACGCCTGGCCGACGGCCGCGGCGAGGGCACGCATGCCGTGACCGGTCACAGCGACCGTCGGTACGATCGGGACGCCGAGCTCGCGCGCGAGCCGTCCGGCGTCGATCGCGACGCCGTGGTCGGCCGCCTCGTCCATCATGTTGAGCGCGACGACGAACGGCAGGTCGGCCTCGCCCAGCTGGAGCGCGAGCGCGAGGCCGCGTGCCAGGTTCTTGGCGTCGACGACGAGCACGACGGCGTCGACGCCGGCGAGCAGGATGTCGCGCGTGACCTGCTCGTCCTCGGAGCTCGGCGTGAGACTGCTCACGCCGGGCGTGTCGACGACCTCGGCGCCGCCGGCGCGCGCCGGCGCGCGCGTCACCTCGACGGTCGTGCCCGGGTAGTTGCTCACCGTCGCGTAGGCGCCCGTGAGCGCGCCGAAGACGACGCTCTTGCCGACGTTGGCGTTGCCGACGAGCGCGACCCGCGCCGGCGCCGCCGCCGACGGCCGACGACCCGAGGCGGCACCCGCCGACGGCACGGCGGCCAGGCCGGCGCCTCGATGCTCGCGATTGTCGATGACGGCGTGCAGCGTCATGCCGCGCGGGTCGAGCGCCGGAGCGCCGCGCCTGCCGCGTGCCGGGGAGCCGCCGGGTTCGGGGACATGAGAAACCGGAGAAGCACGAGCCGTACCCGACCGGATCGGCTCGGGTGATCGGCGATCGACGTGGTGGCGACCATGTCCCTGCGGGGACTCGAACCCCGGTTTCCACGTTGAGCTGCGCTGGACCGCGCCCGCGCCGACGATGCTGGCGCCGTCCACCGCGTTCATGGCGTCCTGGGCCGCTAGACGACAGGGACGGTCGTCGAAGCGAGCAATGCGCGTGCCCGGAGGCGACACGGAGATTGCGCCGCGCCGCGCGCTGGGCCACCGCTGCCAGCACGTTCCGATTTCGCAGCGGCGCGAACCGAGAGCGTGTGATTCCCAGCGAGGGGAACGCGCCGGCGCGCGCCGTCCGCCGTCGTCGCGCGCCGGCGCTGTCCCTGCTCGACCGCGTCCGCCGCCGGCTGCGCCATGCCGAGAGACCAGCGCCGCCGATCGACGCGCGTGGCTAGGGACGACAGCCGCCGAGGAGGCCGCCGATCGCCGTGCGTCGCTACGGGCGACAGCCGCCCAGGATCCCCATGTCGAGGTGGACGTGCGCGCCGTGCCGCTCGTCGAAGCCGGGGCCGAGGACGGTTCGAAAGACGGTGCACGCGCTCGCCGTCACCTCGCGGACGAACTCGGCCTGCGGGCCCGCCGCGGCGCGATCGGCCGCGACTTCGATGACCGTGCCGTCGCGCAGGACGAAGCCCGTGACGTCGATCGCGTTCGCGAACGCGTGCTCGCTGAGCAGCGTGCGATAGCCGTCGACGGTGCGGCAGTTCCGGACGCCTTCCTCGAGCAGCCGCGCCACCGGCTGGCCGAAGTAGCGATGCGCCGCGGGCTGGAGGACGAGCTGCTCGAAGCGTCGCAGCGATCGCGCCAGCCGACACGTCATGTAGAGCGGGCGGCGGAGCAGCGTCGTCGGCAGGACGCGGACGACGTTTCGGAGCGCGCACCGGTCGCGATGCGGTGGCGCGGCGGCGAACGTGAAGTCGACGCCCGCCGCGGCGAGCTCCCGCAGGCACGCGTCGTCACGCGCGAAGTACGTCCGCTCACGCAGATCGTTGAAGTACCGGACGAGCGGCGCTCCGACCGCCGAGTTGGCGAGGACGCGCGGCGCATGGTGCCAGCGCACGAGCACGCCGAGCGCGACGATCGCGAGGATCAGAGCCGCGGCCGCGCCCGCGACGAGCCGGCGTGCGCGCGGGCGGCGCGCTTTCCTCGGCGCGCGTTCCGGGTCGCGGCTCGGTGCGGGGCCGGATGGTGTCTGCCGTGCGGATTCGGCGCCCGGAGTCTCGGGCGCCGCCGGCCGCTCAGCGCGCGGCTCGTCGCGCGTGGGCACGCTGCCTCGCCTCTCTGACGGCGGGAACGATCCGAGCGACCGGATCGTTCGCGACGCCGCCGTCGTCGTCGGCGCGCGCGCCGGCGGCGCGGCGAACGCCGGCGAGCAGCCGTTTCATCCGTGCGGTGATCTGCCGCCTGAGGCGCGCGTCACCCAAGCCCGCCGCGACGCGCGTCGTGCTTGGGAGGATCGCGACCAGGAAGACGGATTGCACCGGCGCGAGCTCCGCGGGCTTGCGCGCGAAGTAGTGCGCCGCCGCCGCGGTGATGCCGTAGATGCCCGGCCCCCATTCGACGTTGTTCACGTACAGGAGAAGGATCTCGTCCTTCGTGAAGTGGCGCTCGAGCTTCACGGTGTCGATCGCCTCGAGGAGCTTCCGGGTGATCGTGCGCGCAGGCGACAGGAAGATGCTGCGCGCGAGCTGCTGCGTCAGCGTGCTGGCGCCGCGGAGACGGTGCCCGCCGCGCATCCAGTTGCGAAAGCTGTTTCCGACCTCCTCGAAGTCGAACCCGTGATGCTGGAAGAACTTCTTGTCCTCGTTGAAGAGCAGGGCGACGAGGAAGGTCTCGGGAATCGCGTCGAGCGCGACGTTGGTCGCGGCGGCGAGACCGGCCTCGCGGCTCGCGCGCGCGCCGGCGGGCCGGTAGACGAGCGTGCCGCGAAGCTCGTCGACCGGCGCGGCGACGTAGCACGCCGCGCCCGCCGCGACGCAGAGCCCGGTCGCGAGCAGCACCGCGGCGGCGACGATCCGCGTCGCGGTCACGGGTGCGTCGCTCCGGGGCCGTCGATCAGAAGCCGGTACGTCAACGACCAGTAGCGGTCGATCTCGGAGAGCAGCGTCGGATCGACGTCCGCCGTCATCAGACGCGGATGGACGAGGTCCACGCGCGCGTGCAGCGGCTCGAGGAGCGCGAACTGGCAGCGCGGGGCCAAGCCGGCGGCACGCAGGATCGCGGGGCCGAGAAAGTTGAACCCGCCGCGGTAGCCGCGCGGGAGGGTCGCATCCGTGTTGCTCCACATCAGCAGCGGCGTCGGCGAGATACGAACCGTCTCGTCGGCCCTCGATAAGGCGCCGACGCGATCGCCGGCAGGCGTCATCCGTTCGCTGTAGGCGTCGAGCCCGGGGTCGAGCGGCGGCCAATGGTCTCCGTAGGCGAAGAGCACCGCGGGCTTGCCGCGGAGCTCGAGCCAGCGGACGAACTCTCTCATGTGCCGGTCGAGCCGCTCCAGGAGACACGCGTAGACGCGCAGGCTCTCGAAGCGCGAGTCGGCGCGCGCACCGATGCGTGCGACACCCGCCGCCGCAGCGTCGCCGACGCGCAGATCGCAGCGCGGCACCCGCTTGCTCGCGTACGGACCGTGGGTGCCGAGGCTCACGCCCCAGAGAAACTCGGGCGGGCGGTGCGCGCCGCCCGCCGCCGAGAGACGCTCGCGCAGCTTCGCGAAGAACAGCCAGTCGTCCGAGATCGTCGCGCGGACGTAGCGCGCGGCGACGAAGTCGTCCTTGAACCAGGCGCGATCGAATCCCAGCCAGCGGTAGGCGTCGGCGCGCGAGTAGAACCACCCGGCGTTCGGGTGCACGGCTTCCGCGCGGTACCCCGCGCGCCGGAACTCCGTGGCCAGCGACAGGATCGGCGCGTGCAGGTAGTGGAAGAACACGACCGAGTCCGGCGGCAAGAACGCGGTCGAGAGGCCGGTCAGGATCTCGAACTCCGCGTTCGCGGTGCCATGCGCCCATACCGTGCTGTGGAGCTCGGCGCCGCCGCTCGCGCGCACCATCGTCCGCAAGAACGGGATCGGGTCGCGGCTGAACGGGATGCCGAGCGTGAGCGGGTCGAAGAAGGACTCGAGCAGCAGCACGACGACGTCGGGCTGTGCCACGGCGTCCGCGTCGGGTGGACGTGCGGCGGTCTCGTTGCGTCGATCGCCCGCCGTCGCATCGGGGTGATCGCCGACAGGGCCGACCGCCGCCGCGCCGCCGCCGCGACGGTCGCCGGCGCCGTCTGCGGGCGCCGGCGGCGACGTCGGATCGCAATCCGCGGGCAGCGGCCACGGCGCTTCGGGCGGTCGCGGGATCTGGAGCGTGTCGAGGCTGATGAGGAAGCCCGCGGTGAAACCGTTGACCTGATAGTTCTTCTCCGGCCACCAGCGGACGTTGCGGAGGCGCAGCGCGACCGAGAGCGCGTTGCCGGGGCCGGGAAACCGCGACCGCAGGATGGGGTGGAAGGGCAGAAGGACCGCAGCCAGGATCGCCACGCCGGCCATCCCGCGTCGCAATCGCCCGGCCGGGTCCGGCCGCAGGCGAACGAAGGTGACGGCGCATGCCGCGAGCGCCGCCGTCGACGACGCCATCGCGAATACCAGCGCCACCCGCAGCCGATCGGGCATCTGCGCCCAGATGCCGAGGATCTCGCGCAGACGAAGCAGATCCCACGGGTAGAGCGGCGCGCCGAGGTAGCGACGTTTCACGATGCTGGCGGCGCAGAGGCACGTCCACACGACGCCGACGAACGTCAGCCCTCGGCCGACGCTTCCAACCACCAGCCCGAGCCCGACGCCGGCCGCGAGCAGGACCGAGACGCCGTAGAGGACGGCGAGCGGCTGGAGCTCACGGAACGCGTCTCGCTGCGGCCAGAGGTGCGCCGCCTCGAGCAGGGCGATGCCGAGCACGAATGCCAACGGCGGTGCTGCGCGTTCTATCCAGCGTTGCAAGGGAAACGGTGAGACCGCCGGCGTTGCGCCGGCGCGAGGTCCGGAGCGGACCCTCTCGCATTTCGAGACGAGATGTCAACGCGTGACGCATGCGTCTCATCCGGCGTCGCCGCCGCCGTCCGCGTCGCCGGCGTGATCCCCGGAGCGCTACGAAGCCGTGGGTGCCGCGGTGATCGGGACGTACGTCACGACCGGCTGAGACTTCCCCTTGATGCGTACCGGGTCGCGCGCGGCGAACCGCATCGCGTCGCCGACCCGGCGGTAGGTCGCCGCGGAAACGAGAATCGGCTCGGCGTCGAGCTTCGTCATCTCCTCGATGCGCGCCGCCACGTTCACGGCGTCGCCGATCACCGTGTACTCGCGTCTGCGGGCGGCGCCGATGTCGCCGATCACGACCGGACCGGTGTGAATGCCGATGCCCATCCGCAGCGGCGGCTCGCCGCGCGCGGAACGCGCCGCGTTCAGTCGCACCAGCGTCGCCTGCATCGTCAGTGCGCAGCGGACGGCGCGCTCGGCGTGGTCAGGCTGGGCGACCGGCGCGCCGAAGTACGCCATGATGCCGTCCCCCATGTATTTGTCGAGCGTGCCGCCGTGCGCGAAGATCGTGTCGACCATCGCCTCGTGGTACTCGTTCAGCATGCCGACGATTCCCTCGCTGGTGAGCTCGGCGCTCAGCGCCGTGAAGTCGCGAATGTCACTGAAGAGAATCGTGACCTCGCGACTCTCGCCGACGGCGGCGCTCTCGCTGCGCTCGGCGAGGCGCGCCGCGATCTGCGGCGAGAAGTAGCGGCCCAGCCGCTCGCGGCGGATCTGCTCGCCTGCGACGCTGGCGACCAGGTCGACGGCGCGCCGGCTCGCGGTCGAGAACAGCACCGCCGCCGAGAGCATGACCACGGCGGAGGTCGCGCGGACGGTGAGGTCCATGACGCCGAGGTGCCCGAGCCAGACCTCGAGCGCCGCGGCGACCGCGGCGGCGAAATACACCTGCCGGCGCTCGAGCGAGAGCGACGCCAAGAAGACGAGGAGGACGAACGGACCCGCGGCGTGAGCCGCGAGCGCCGCCGCGTCGCTCGCGAATCCCGACGCGCGCAATCTCAGGATCGTATTCGCGAAGAGCAGGAACAGCATCGGCATGTCGATCAGCGGGATCGAGAGTCCGCCGAGGCGTCCGATCCGTTCGGAGCGGCGGCTTCCCCACAGCACAAGCGCGGCGCCGACGGCCCACGCCGCGAACAGCGCAAACGACGGATTGATCCGGTCCTTGCTCCTTTGGAGCGTCGCCTGCGACACCAGCACGACCGCGAGGAACATCGCGACCCCCGCCAAGCGGTTGACGTTGATCAGGTGCGCGTTCCGCAGCCGTTCGTCGGCTAGCGCGCGCTCGACGGCGTCCGCGGCGGCGTTCATGGCGGAGGACGACTACCCACGGCGGGCTCAGCCTTGCATCGACCACTTCGCGAAATCTTCGGACCGCCAGCGCTCCGGCCGGATGCGGATCAGGATCTCGGGCGCCGCCCGGCGGCTCTCCTCGGTCGCTCGCAGGTAGCTCTCGCCGAGATCCGGCCCGAGGTAGCGACGCGCGATCTCTCGGACGTCGCGCTCGAAGTCGGGCGTCTCGATCGTCGTCGGGCCTTCGACGGTCAGGTACTTGTAGGGCACGGCCTCGCTCTGCACGCAGAGCGACACCCGCCCGGCCGCGCGGATCAGCTGCGCCTTCGGCGAGCTCGCCGCGGTCACGACACGCACGTCGGCGCCGGGCTCGTAGCCGTACCAGACCGGCACCGCGAGCGGTCCCATCCCCGGACGGGCCACGCACAGCACGCCGACGTGCGCGCCGGCGAGGAACGCCTCGCGTTCCGTTTTCGTCATTGCGAGTGGGTTCATGGTCGGTCTCCCGGCACGCGGTTCGCGCGTGCGACGAATCAGCGGTCGGTGCTCGCGCGCGCCGCGAACGTGATCGGCAGGCGCTCGGGGCCGTTGATGCCGACCGGCGGCTTCCAGACCGCGCCGTCGCCGACCGTCGGACACTCGATGCGCGCGACGAGCCGGAGGAGCGCTTCCTGGAGCTCGGCGCGCGCGAGCGCCGCGCCGAGGCAGAAGTGCGCGCCGTGTCCGAAGGCGAGGTGCGGCGGCTCGCGATTGGCGACGGGATCGAGCTCCTCGGGTCTCGGATAGATCGCCTCGTCGTGATCGGCGCTCCAGACGGACAGCAAGACCTGGGTTCCCGGCTCGAGACGCTCGCCCGCGTATTCCACCGGCTCCGCGACCCGCCGGCCGACCGCGGTCACGGCGGAGCGCACCCGGAGCACCTCCTCGACGACGACGCTCGCCGCGACCGTTCCGGCGGCGACGGCGTCCCAGAGGTCGCCGTGGCCGGCGAGGACGGCGACCATCCAGCCGAGCTGATTCTTGGTGGTCTCGTGGCCGGCGAACACCAGGCCCGCGATCGCGCTGGCGGTGGCCTCTCTCGTCCAGCCGTCCTCGATCGCGGCGCGCGCGATGCGGGTCACGAGGTCGTCGCGCGGGTCGTCGCGGCGCGCGTCGGCGAGCGCGGCGGTGTACGCGAGCAGCTCCGTCAGCGCGGCGTCGACGTCGGCGATGCGCGACGCCAGCACGACCGGGCTGAAGCCGAGACCGATGGTGTCGGCCCAGCCGCGGAAGGTGTTGCGATCCTCCTGGGGGACGCCGATCAGCTCGCAGAGACCGAGCGACGGGTACTCGTCGGCGAACTCGCCGACGAACTCGCACGCGCCGCGGTCGGCGAACGCGGCGATCAGCCGCGCGGCGGCCGCGCGCAGGAACGGTCGGATCTGCTCCACATGGCGCGGCGTGAACGTCCGCGACATGACCGCCCGCCACCGTTGGTGCTCGTCCCCGTCCTTGTTGAGCGGCGACCCCGCCATCCATTCGTAGAACGGCCCGGAGGCGATGCCGAACGAGCGCAGAAAATCGGGAAAGCTCGCGCGCAGGCGCGGGTCGGCGAGGAGGTCGCGGACCGCTTCGTGCTTGACGACGGCCGCCGAGAACGCGGTGTCGGCGAGCCAGCCCGCGGCGCGCGCACGCGCGAAGGCGGCAAACGGGTCGCTCAAGACCTCCGCGAGCTCGAGCCGGACGCGCACGCTCGCGCGGCTCCTCAGCCGCCGACCTTCGCGATCAGATCGCCGAGCTGCTCGAGGCCGCGGGTGAGGCCGTCGGGATCGTACGCCGGCGGCGGCAGCACGAAGCGCGCGACGCCGAGGTCGCGGAGCGCCTTCACGCTGTCGCCGGTCGGTGCGCCGCGGCCGGACGTGATCTCGATCGTCGCCGGATCGCGGCCGATCTTGCCGCACTCCTCGCGCATGATGCCGAGCAGCCACGTCAGCTTCGCCTCGTCGGCGACGCCGGGAAAGAAGCCGTCGCCGTAGCGGGCGGCGCGACGAGCCGCGAGCTCGGTGTGGCCGCCGACGACGATCGGCACGCCCGGCTTCTGTACCGGCTTCGGATGCGACTCGACCTTCGGCCAGCGGTAGAACTTGCCCTCGAACGGCTCCGCCTCGTCCTTCCAGAGCGAGCGCAGCGCCCGGACGGCTTCCGCGGTGCGCGCGCCGCGCTCGGCGAAAGGAATGCCGAGCGCCTGGAACTCCTCGGCGAGCCAGCCGACGCCGATCCCGAGGATCATCCGGCCGTGCGACAGGACGTCGACCGTCGCGACCTCCTTGGCGACGTAGAGCGGATGGCGCTGCGGCAGGATGACGATCCCGGTGGCGAGCCGAATCGTCTTGGTCACCGCGGCGGCGTAGGCGAGGGCGACGAACGGGTCGGGAATCGGCAGCTGCTCGGGCGCCGGAATCTTGCCCGACGGATCGTACGGATACGTCGACGCGTAGCCGAGCGGGATGACGACGTGCTCGACGGTCCACAGGGACTCGACACCGACGCGCTCGGCCGTCTGCGCGAGATGCGTCAGCAGCTCGGGAAACGCGAACGGTCCGGCGTCCGCGTACATCAATCCGAATTTCATGCGTGCCGTGCTACTACGCGGCACCCGCCAATGGAACCGCGATCGGCACGCGGCGACGGCGTCCGGCAACGCGACTGCTCGCCGACGACGCGGCCGGTCCGCGGCGATCGGGGACGTCGTTCTCGTCTCGAGGCCGGCACTGCCGGCGGCTCGCGGTCTGCGTCGTCAGGCGTCGCTCGTCTCGCCGGACGGCGCGCCCGCCGGCAGCGACGAGCCGCGCCAGACGAAGTAGATCGCCGGGTAGACCATCAGCTCCATCAGGAACGAGGTGATGACGCCGCCGACCATCGGCACGGCGATGCGCTTCATCACGTCGGCGCCGGTGCCGTGGCTCCACAGGATCGGCAGCAGACCGGCGAGGATCACGGACACCGTCATCGCCTTCGGCCGGACCCGTTGCACGGCGCCGTGATAGATCGCCTCGCGCAGGTCGCCGAGGGTGCGCAGCATGCCCTTCCGCCGCCACTCCTCGTGCGCGACGTTCAGGTAGAGCAGCATCACCACGCCGGTCTCGGCGTCGAGCCCCGCGAGGGCGATGATGCCCACCCATACGGCGATGCTCATGTTGTACCCGAGGTACCAGATCAGCCAGATCGCCCCGACCAGGCTGAACGGCACCGCGAGCATGACGATGCAGGTCTCGAGCAGGCTGCGGGTGTTCAGGTAGATGATCAGCACGATGATCAGGACCGTGAGCGGCACCACCATCATGAGCCGCCGCTGCGCGCGCTGCATGTACTCGTACTGCCCCGACCACACGATGTTGTAGCCCGGTGGCAGCTGGACCTCGCCGCGCTGGATCGCCGCCGCGACGGCCTCCTGCGCGCGCGCGACGTAGGTGCCGACGTCGATGCCGCGCAGGTCGACGTAGATCCACGTGTTCGGCCGGCTGTTCTCGCTCTTGATGCTCGGCGGCCCCTTCTCGACCGCGAGGTGCGCCAGCTGGCCGAGCGGGATGTGCTGACCCATCGGCGTCGGCACCAGGATCGCCTGGAGCTGGTCGAGGTTGTCGCGCAGCTCGCGCGGATACCGCAGGCTGATCGGGTAGCGCTCCAGACCCTCGACCGTCGTCGACACGTTCATCCCGCCGATCGCGCTGCCGATGACGTCCTGCACGTCGCCGATCGTGAGGCCGTAGCGCGCGATGGCGTGGCGGTCGATCGTGAAGTTGACGTAGTTGCCGCCGGCGACGCGCTCGGCGTAGGCGCTGAGCGTCCCCGGCACGCGCCGCACCACCGCCTCGACCTGCTCGCCGATCCGCTGCAACGTCGGCAGGTCGCTGCCCGAGACCTTGATGCCGACCGGCGTCTTGATGCCCGTCGACAGCATGTCGATGCGCGTCTTGATCGGCATCGTCCAGGCGTTGGTCACGCCCGGGAACTGCACCGCGGCGTTGAGCGCGTCGACGAGCTCGTCCGGCGTGCGCCGGCGGTGCGCGACGGGCGTTCCCTGCGCGTCGGTGACGTCGACCACCGGCCACTCGTCCTCGGGCTTCAGCATGATCGTCGTCTCGATCATGCTGAGCGGCGCCGGGTCGGTCGCCGTCTCGGCGCGGCCGATCTTGCCGAAGACGTGGTGCACCTCGGGAAACTTCGCGATCAGGCGGTCGGTCTGCTGGAGCAGCTCGCGCGCCTTGGTGACGGAGATGCCGGGAAGGGTGGTCGGCATGTACAGCAGGTCGCCCTCGTAGAGCGGCGGCATGAACTCAGAGCCGAGCCGGCTGTAGGGCCACCAGGTCACCAGCACCGCGACGGCCGCGACGGCGATGATCGCCCAGCACAGCGCCTTCCGCCGCAGGAGGCGCTCGATCAGCGGGTGGTAGACCGCGATCAGGACGCGGTTGAGTGGATTTCGCTCCTCGGGGAGGATGCGGCCGCGCACGAGGTAGCCCATGAGGACCGGCGCCAGGGTGATCGACAGCAACGCGGCGGCGCCCATCGAGTAGGTCTTGGTGAACGCCAGCGGCTTGAAGAGCCGCCCCTCCTGCGCCTCCAGGGTGAACACCGGCACGAAGCTCACGGTGATGACGAGCAGCGAGTAGAACAGCGTCGGTCCGACCTCGATCGAGGCGTCGCGGATGATCGCCCAGTGCGGCTTGCGGCCCCGGTCGCGCTCGAGGTGCTTGTGCGCGTTCTCGATCATGATGATGACCGCGTCGACCATCGCGCCGACGGCGATGGCGATGCCGCCCAGGCTCATGATGTTGGCGCCGATGCCCTGCCAGTGCATGACGACGAACGCCAGCAGCACCGCCATCGGCAAAGTCAGGATCGCCACCAGCGCGCTGCGGAAGTGGAACAGGAAGGCGATGCAGACCAGCGACACCGCCAGCGACTCCTCGAAGAGCTTCGAGCGCAGGGTGTCGATCGAGCGCTCGATCAGCGCCGAGCGGTCGTAGGCGACGTGGATCTGCACGTCCGCCGGCAGGCCGCCTTTCAGCTCGGCGAGCTTCGCCTTCACCCGCTGGATCACGTCGAGGGCGTTGGCGCCGTAGCGCACGACCACGATGCCGCCGACCGTCTCGCCCTCGCCGTTCCACTCGGCGATGCCACGGCGCATGTCCGGCCCGAGCGACACCTGCCCGATGTCGTGAATCAGGATCGGGGTGCCGTCCTCGCGGGCGCCGACCGCCGTCTCCTCGAGCTCGGCGGGATCGTTGACGTACCCCTTCGCCCGCAGGATGTACTCGGTCTCCGACATCTCCATGACGCGGCCGCCGACCTCGTTGTTGGAGCGCTGGATCGCCTGCCGCACCTTGCCGAGCGGGATGTCGTAGGCCCGCAGCTTCTCCGGATCGACGACGACCTGGTACTGCTTGACGAACCCGCCGATGCTGGCGACCTCGGAGACGCCCTCGATGCCGGTGAGCTGGTACTTGAGGTACCAGTCCTGCAAGCTCCGCAGCTGCTGGAGGTCGCGCGTCGGGCTCTCGAGCGCGTACATGAACGCCCAGCCGACGCCGGTGGCGTCGGGCCCGAGCGTCGGCGTCACGCCGCGCGGCAGCTGCCCCTGGAGCTGGCTCAGGTACTCGAGGACGCGGCTCCGCGCCCAGTACAGGTCGGTGCCGTCCTCGAAGATCACGTAGACGAACGAGAAGTTGAAGAAGCTGTAGCCGCGCACCACCTTCGCGTACGGCACCGACAGCATCTTGGTGGTGAGCGGGTACGTGACCTGGTCCTCGACGATGCGCGGCGCCTGCCCGGGGTACTCGGTGAAGACGATCACCTGCACGTCGGAGAGATCGGGAATGGCGTCGAGCGGCGTGCGGGCGATGGCGTAGTAGCCGCCGAGCCCGAGGACCAGCGCCAGCAGCAGAACGATGAGCTTGTTCTCGAGCGAGAAGTCGATGACGCGCGCGATCATGGCGTGCGTCGCGGCGCCGCGCTCGTGCGGCCCCTTCCGGCCGCGACGCTCGGCGGCTTGGTGACGGGAATCAGCGACATGCCGCAGACCGGGCACTTCCCCGGGCCCGGCTCGTGCACGAACGCGTGCTCGGGCATCGGGCACGTCCAGTAGAGGATCTTCGGCTTCTCGACGTGGCCGGCGCGGCGCCTCACCGGCACCAGCTCCATCCCGCAGATCGGGCACTTGCCGGGCTCGTCGTAGAGGATGTCCGAGTGCTCCGGCATCGGGCAGACGTAGTAGAGCTGCTGCGACTCGCCTTCGGCGGTGTGCTCGCGGCCGTGCGCGGCGCGCTCGGTGACGGTCTCGATCGGGATCGCTCCGCCCGCGGCCCCTGGCTCCATGAACTTGAGCGCCGCCTCGCGCAGGCGGCTCTCGGAATCGAGGAGGAACTGCCCCGAGACCACCACCCGCTCTCCGGGCACGAGACCCGAGAGCACCTGGAGATAGTTGTTCTCGCTGCGCACGCCGACCTCGACCTCGCGCGGCTCGAAGCGCCCGGGCTCCGGCATCGTGAACGCGACCGCGCGCGTGCCGGTGTCGATGACCGCGACGTCCGGAACCAGCGTCGCCTTGCTCGCGAGCTCGCTGGTCAGCGTCACGGTGGCGTACATGCCGGGCTTCAGCTCGTACCCCGCGTTGTGGAACTCCATGCGGATCGACATCTCGCGCGTCTTGGCGTCGAGGTACGGGTAGACGTAGGTGAGACGCCCGTGGAAGGTCCGGCCCGGGAGGTACGACAGCGTCATGAACGCTTCCTGGCCGAGGCGCACGTAAGGGACGTCGTACTCGAACACCTTGCCGATCACCCACACCGTCGACAGATCGGCGATGCGGAAGAGCTCCGTGCCGGCCATGACGCGCTGGCCCTCGACCACGTTCTTGTGCGTCACGATGCCGGTGAACGGCGCGTGGATCGTGAGCGTCTTGCGCGGCGTGCCGGTGCGCTCGATCTCGCCGATCTGCGCCGGGCTGATGTCGAAGTACTCGAGACGCGTGCGTGCATCGCGCACCAGCGCTTCCGAGTCGAGGCGCGAGCCCGGGACCGCCGGCACCTCCTTCTTCTGGAGGTTCCGCAGCGCCGACAGGTACTCCTGCTGCGCGGAGAAGAGCGCCGGCGAGTACAAGTCGAAGAGCGGGTCGCCGGCGTGTACCTGGGCGCCGGTGATGTCGACGTGGAGCTTCTCGATCCAGCCGTCGACCTTGGTGGTGACCGTCGCCAGCGAGGTCTCGTCGTAGTCGACGAAGCCGACCGTCCGCACCGTCTTCACCAGCGGTCCCTCGATGACCTCGTCGGTGCGGACTCCCATGTTCTGCTCGGTGACCGGATCGATGCGGATGGCGCCGGCGCCGGCGGCCTCGTCGGCGTAGACGGGAACCAGGTCCATCCCCATCGAGTCCTTCCCCGGCTCCTGATGGATCTCGCCGGGGATCATCGACGACTTCCAGTAGAGGACCTTGCGCTCGCCGCTTGGCGCGTTGGCCGCGGCGATTCCGGTGAGGCCGCGGGCGGCCGCCCGATCGGCGGACATCGGCTGAAGCTTCATGCCGCACTTCGGGCACTCCCCGGGATGGTCCTGCACCACCTCCGGGTGCATCCCGCAGGTGTACCAGGGGCGCGCCGCGCTCTGCCCCGCGCTCGCGGCGGGCGCTTCGCGGCGCGCCGGCGCGGGACGCGGCGACCACAGCCGCGCCGCCACCGCGCCGATCACGAATGCCGCGACCAGCAGCGCGACCGTTCGCGCGCGGCTCATCGGCTGCGCCCTGCCGTGCCGGCGACGCTGCCGTCGGCGCCGGCTCTGCCGTCGTTCTCCTCGCGGGGCGCGGCGATCGCGAGGTCGCTCCGCCGCGGCAGCTGCACGCCGACGAGCTGCTGCAGATCGGCGAAACGCTGCTCGAGCTCGGCGAGGGCGCGCTGATAGGCGACGGAGAGGCCGAGCCACTTGCGCCAGTTGTCGATCAGGGCGGTGAACTCGACGGCGCCGCTCTGGTAGGCCGAGGTGGAGACCTCGACCGCCTGCCATGCGCGCGGCACGATGAGATCGCGGTAGATGAGCGCCTGGCGGTACTGCGTGTCGATCTTCACCAGCGTGTCCTCCAGCTGGAAGAAGAGCTGGTTGCGCAGCTCGTCGTATTCCTCGACCGAGGCCAGGGCCTGCGCGTTCGCCTCGAGCACCCCGGCCCGGAGGCGCTGCCACCAGATCGGAAGATTGACCCCGAGGCCGAGGTTCCAAGCGTCGGCGCCGTTCGCGACCTTGCTGAGGCCGGCGCTGGAGATGAAGGTGTAGCTGAAGCTCGCGTTGAGATCCGGATAGTAGTTGAGGCGCGCGACGCGGATCCGCTCCAGGTCGCGGTCGATCTGCGCGCGCAGGCGTGCGAGACGCGGGCTGTCGCGGGCGGCGCGCTCGAGGACCTGCGGCAGCTTCCACTCGACCTGCTCCAACGGGAACGGCTTCGGCTGCGGGAGGTCGGCGTCGACGGCGCGGTTCATCAGCGCGTTGAGCTGGGCGCGCGCGCTCGCGCGCTGCTGCTCGAGCGTGATCAGCTCGTTCGTCAGCGAGTACAGCTCTACCTCGGCGCGCAAGATGTCCTGCTGGGTGGCCGCGCCGGCGCGGTAGCGCGCGGCGGCGACGTCGCGGATCTGGCGCAGCAGGCCCTCGCTCTGCCGCGTGATGCCGTCGGAGACGTCGGCGAGGTAGTAAGCGAAATAGGCCTTCTGCACCTGCGCGACGGTCGTGATGCGGGCATCGGCGAGCATGCTCAGCGCCATCCGCACCGAGCCTTCGGCGACGCGACCGCGCGCGCCGAGCTTTCCGGGAAACGGGATCTTCTGGGAGATGCTGACGGCGCCGTCCATCATGCCCGCCGCAGTCTCGGTCATGCTGCCGGTCGGCGGGATCAGCGTCAGCATCGGGTCGTCGAGCGAGGTGACCTGGGGCACCTGGTAGCCGAGCGCCTGGAGCTGACGTACGGCCCGATGGACGGCCGGGCTCTCGCGTAGCGCCATGCGCACGAAATCGTCGAGCCCGGCGTCGGCGCTCAGGGGGGCGGCGCTCGGCGGCGGCGTCCCGCTCTCGGCTGCGGCCGCGGCGACCTCTTGAACGCCCGCGTCGTCGTCGACCGCGGGCACGAGGTCGCGGGCTTCGGCCGCGACCTCGCGCTGGAGCGACTGGTTCACGTGTCCGCACCCCGTCGGGAAGACGAGCACCACCGCCGCGACGACCGCCGCCGCGCGCGTTCTCGGAGCGCCGCGATGGTCGCGCGCCGCGCTCCGAGCCCCCCGCCCCTCCGTGGCTCGAACCATGATCGCTCCTCTGCTTCCGCGCTACGCGCGGACCGCCCCCGCAACCATCGTAATTAGCGAGACGCGGGGAGCGCGCGAAGAGGGAAAACGGTCGGTCGTGGCGGGCGCGCGTTCCGAGCGACCGGACTGATCGCGCTCGGAGCGCCTGGAGCGGCGGAGTCCGCACGTCGCCGTCGGCTTCGCGCCAGCCTCTCCACGCGGATCAGCGATGGAATCTCGCTCCCGTCGACGCTCGCGGCGTCGTGATCCTGCCCGACCTGCCGCCGGTCGTCAGTCGTGGCGTTCGTTTCGCGGGGTTGCGTCACCCGTCGATGGCGCTTCCTCGTCGTGGTGATGATGGCCGTGCTCCTCCTGCGTCGTGGCGCGCAGCTTCTCCTTCTCCTCCGGCGTGAGGTGCGGAAGGCGGCGAACGAAGGCGACGATCTTCCAGATCTCCTCGTCGCTGTGCGTCGGTCCGAACGCCGGCATGCCGGTCAGGCGGACGCCTTCCCGCGTCGTCCAGAAGAGCTCGCCGTCGCTCATCTTCTGCACGTCGTCCGCCGACAGCTCCGGGGCCGCGGGGTGCAGCCCCTTCGCCAGCTCCGCAGCCGCGACGTCCGGACCGCCGTGGCAGGCGACGCAGTTCTCGCGGAAGTGGTCGAGTCCGACGGCGATCGCCGCCGGATCGCCGGCGAACGCGGTCGACTGCTTCGGTGCCGCGCCCTCGATCCACCATTCGTAGGCGAGCTCGCCGACAAATTCCTCGACGGCGCCCGGCTCGGGCCGTGCGGCCATGCTGAGGTATCCGAGCCGAATTCCGAGCAGCGGCGCGCCGACGCATGCGATCACACCCAAGAGGAACCCCACCACGAAGCGCATGTGAGTCGTCCTTTCTCACGAGCGCCGTCGCCGTGAGGTCCTCGGGCGCGGACCTCGTCGCGCCGCGGCGCTTCGAGAAATCGACCGCGACTGCTCTCGGAGCAGCCGCCTACACCAGCTCCCGACTGCCGCCGTAATCTCGCACGGCTCGACGGCGATCGCCATCCCGCTGATGGGTCCGTGGCCGCGGATCGGGGCCGGCGCCCGACGCCCGGCCCGCGCGGCGATTTGCACGATGCGCGGTGTTCCGGCTTCATGGCGGTGATGCGCAAGCCCGATCCACCCGCGCGCCGCGACGACTCGACGCCTCGGCTGCGCCGGGTCTGTGTGTTCTGCGGATCGAACGTCGGCGCGCGCCACCTGTTCGCGGAAGCGGCGCGCGCGCTCGGCCGAGCGCTCGTCGCCCGCGGGCTCGGCCTCGTCTACGGCGGCGGCAGCGTCGGTCTGATGGGCGTCGTCGCCGACGCGGTGCTCGCCGCCGAGGGCGAGGTCGTCGGCATCATCCCGCGCGCGATGGCGACGAAGGAGATCGCGCATCAGGGCCTCGCGGATCTCCGGGTGGTGGAGAGCATGCACGAGAGGAAGGCGCTCATGGAGGAGCTCGCGGACGGGTTCGTCGCCCTGCCGGGCGGCTTCGGCACCTTGGAAGAGCTGCTCGAGATGATCACGTGGGCGCAGCTCGGGATCCATCGCAAGCCGATCGGCCTCCTCAACGTCGCCGAGTACTTCGATCCCCTGCTGGCGCTGATCGACGGCGGCATTCACGAGCAGTTCATTCGAGCGGAGTATCGCGAGCTGTTCGTCGTCGCCGACGATCCCGACGTCTTGCTGGAGCGGCTGGCGGCGCATCGCCCGCCGCCGCCGGTCATCAAGTGGATCGGCCTCGACCAGACGTAGAGAGCCGCGACGCCGACGACACGGCCCGGCATCGAGCGCCGCCGGCGTCCGTGATCTTCGGCGTCGGGCACTCGAATCTCTCGGCCGAGGAATTCTTCCGGATGCTGGCTCGCCACGACGTCCGCGTGCTCGCCGACGTGCGCGCGTTTCCGGGGTCGCGACGGCATCCGCAGTTCGGGCGCGACGCGCTCGCGGGCGCCTGCGCCGAGCGGGCGATCACGTATCGCTGGATGCCGGCGCTCGGCGGGCGACGGAGGCCGACGACGGGGGAGTCGCCGCATCGCGCCTGGGAGGTCGCCGCGTTCCGCAGCTACGCCGACTACATGGACACGCCGGAGTTCGCTGCGGCTCTCGCGGTCCTCGAGGCGGAGGCGCGCCGCGCCTCGACCGCGTTCATGTGCGCCGAGGCCCTGTGGTGGCAATGCCACCGGCGATTGATCGCCGATCGCTTGCTCGTCCGCGGCTGGGACGTCGAGCACCTCGGGCGCGCTGCCGCGCCGTCACCGCACCGCCTGCCGGACTTCGCGCGGGTCGTCGGCGAACGCGTCGTCTACGATCGGCTCGTCGATCAGCCGCTCGGGTTCGCGCGGCGCTGAGGCGACGCCGCGGCGCGGTTCAGAAGCCGCCCGCCTCGAAATCGTGCCCGTACACGTCCTGCAGGTAGTACTCCGACTGGTGCGTCGCCGGCCGCGGGCCCCAGCCGTACTCCCACATCCAGCCCGACGGGTTGCGGAAGTAGAACGAGTACATGTGATCGTTCGAGTGCTTCCCGGGGGTGATGTGCACCGGGATCCGGTGGCGGCGGACGAGGTCGTAGGTGAGGCCGACGTCGTCGAGGTTGTCCGCCTCGAGCATCAGGTGATTGATGCGCCGCTCCGGGCCGCCGAGGCCGAACGCGACGGTGTGGTCGCGTGCGTTGCAGTGCATGAAGACGGGCGCGAACGTCTGCTTCTCGCCGAGGCGGATCACGTACTCGACGCTGCCGCGCATGCCGAGCGCCTGGTAGAAGCGCCGCCCCGCGGCGACGTCGCGCTGGCGGATCAGGCAGTGGCCCAATCCGCCTTCGCCGGTCACGAAGCGGCCGTGCATGCCGCGACCGGGGTGGAACGGCTTCGCGAAGTGCACCTCGGGGCCGTGGAAGATCTCGACCGGCGTGCCGTCGGGATCGTGCAGCTTCAGCAGGGCGAGGACGCGGCGCTCGTGCGCCTCCGCCTCGGACGCGACGCGGAGCTCGATGCCCGCTTCCGCGAGCTGCCGCTGCATCTGCTCGAGCTCGTCGGGACCGGCGACGCGGAAGCCGAGATAGGCAAGGTCGTCACTGCCGTCGTCGTGGAGGACGATGCGGTGGTGCCAGTAGTCCATGCGGAGGTAGCAACGGTCGGGCTCGCCGTCGTCCGCGACCTCGAGGCCGACGATCTCCGCCGCGAACCGCTTCCACTCGTCGAGCTGCTTGACGCCGATGCCGATGTAGCCGAGCTCGGTGACCTGGACCATGTTTCCTCCGCTTCGGTCAGAGAACCATCTCGATGAGCGCTGGGCCGTCGGTCGCGAGCGCACGCCCGAGCGCGCCGACGAGCTCGTCGGCGGTCGTGACGCGCGTGCCGGGGACGCCGAAGCCGCGCGCGAGCGCGACCCAGTCGAGCGCCGGCGGCGCGAGCTCGGTGAGCATCCGGGCGTTCCGCGCGAGCTCCTTCGCACCGGCGCGCGCCGCCTCCATCTGGAGAATCCGGTAGAGCCGGTTGGCGCAGACGAGCGTCGTCACGTTCAAACCCTCGCGCGCCTGCGTCCACAGCGCCTGCAACGTGTAGAGGCCGCTGCCGTCGGCCTGGAGCGCGATCACCCGCCGCTCCGGACACGCCAGGGCCGCGCCGGTCGCGGTCGGCAGGCCGTGGCCGATCGCGCCGCCGGTGAGGCCGAGGACCGTGTGCGGCGGCGCGGACTCGGAGAGCCGGCCGTACGGACCGCCGGAGGTCGCCGACTCGTCGGCGACGATCGCGCCTTCGGGCTGAAGCGCGACCAGCGCCGCCGCGAACGTCGCGACGTCGAGCGGCCCGGTCGGCGGCGCCGGACGCTCGCGCTCGCGCGTGATCGGCGGCCGCGGCGGCGCGCCGATCGCGTCGGCGAGGTGCTCGAGCGCCGCCGCGACGTCCTCCTCGACGCGCGCCAGCACCTCGACCGCGCAGCCCTCGGGCACCAGGCGGCTCGGCGCGCCCGGATAGCCGAACATCGCGACCGGCGCGGTCGCGCCGGCGAGAAGCAAGGTCGCCGTCCCCGCGAGCGCCTGGAGCGCCTGCTCGGGGAAGTAGGGCAGGCGCACCGGCGCCGGGATGCCGGCGCCGCGCTCGATCCGCGCCGGGAACGTCTCGCTGAAGAGCTTGCAGCCGCTCGCGGCGGCGACGCGCGCCGCGGCGGCGAGGCCGCGGGCCGCGAGCGCGTCGCCGCCGAGTAGGAGCGCGATCGGTCCGCCGCCGTGGAGGAGCTTCGCCGCGCGCTCGATCGCGCGGCCGTCGACCGGCTGGCGGCTCGCGGTTGGAGGCGGCGCCGTCGGTGCAGCGGCGGCCGCGCCCTGCGCCGCGGATCCTTCCGCCCGGGGCGGTGCGGCGGGCGCGCCGTCGTGCGGACGTGCCGCGGCGGACGTGACCTCTCCCCACTGGCAATCGGCAGGAACGATCAACGTCGCGACCCGTCCCGGCGGCGCGAGCGCCGCCGCGATCGCGTCCGCCATGTCGCTCGCGAGCGCCGCCGCCGAGGTCGTCGACCGGACCCAGCCGGACATCGGACGCGCCAGCGACGCGATGTCGCTCGTGAGGGGCGCGTCGGCGGCGCGATGCCAGGTCGCGTGATCGCCGACGACGTTCACGACCGGCGAGCACGCGCGCCGCGCGTTGTGGAGGTTGGCGAGGCCGTTCGCGAGGCCCGGCCCGAGGTGCAGCAAGGTCATCGCCGGCTTGCCGGTCATGCGGCCGTAGCCGTCGGCGGCGCCGGTGCAGACGCCTTCGAAGAGACCGAGCACGGCCCGGATGCCGGGGACGCGATCGAACGCCGCGACCAGCGGCATCTCGGTCGTGCCGGGGTTCGCGAAGCAGACCTCGATGCCGGCGGCGACGGCGGTCTCGACCAGGTGCTCGGCGCCGGTCATGCGGGCGTCCGTACGCCGGCGCGCGCGCCGCGTGCGCGCGCCAGGCACGCCGTCCCGCGCGCGGTCGGCGAACGGCGCGCTTCTTTCACGAAGCGTCCAGCCGTCATGCGCCTGCTCGTTTCGGCTCGCGTCCCGCGAAGAAGTCGCTGCCGAGCGCGACCCGGCGCACGGCCTCGCTGTCGGTACGCTGATGGCCGACGGCCTCGACCGGCGCGGGCGCCTCGACGACGCGGTTCGAGAGCCGGCCGACGCCGCTCACCTCCACCTCGACGACGTCGCCGACGTCCATCGGCCGCGAGTTCTTCGGCGTGCCCGAGAGCACGACGTCGCCCGGAAGCAGCGTGATGAAGCGGCAGAGGTCGGCGAGCAGGTAGTCGATCGGGAACAGCATCTCGGCGACGGCGCCTTCCTGGACGATGGTGCCGTTGATGAGCGTCCGCACCGTCGACCGCCGGACGTCGACGCCGCGGACGACGCCGGGCCCGAGCGGACAGAAGCCGTCCATGCCCTTCACGCGCAGCATCGAGCCGGCGTCGGTGTCGCGGTAGTCGTGGCAGCCGACGTCGTTCGCGGGCGCGAAGCCGGCGACGTAGTCCCAGGTGTCGGCGCGCCGCACGTTGCGCATCGGCTTGCCGACGATCACCGCGATCTCGCCCTCGTAGTTGAGGTACTGGTGTCCGGCCGGACGGCAGAGCGCGCCGCGATGCGCGTTCAGCGCGGTCGTCGGCTTCTGGAAGTAGGTCGGGGTGGGGATCTCGGGCGCGCGGAACTCGGCGCGCCGCGACTCGTAGTTGAGGTGGACGCAGAGGATCTTGGTCGGATCGCAGGGCGGCAGGTACGTCGCCGCGGCGTCGGGAACGCGCCGGCCGTCGCCGAGAACCAGGTCCTCGCCGTCCGGGCGCACCCACACCGGGCAGCCCTCGTGGAGAATGCGGCGCCACTCCTCGCGCGGTCCGTCGAGCACGCTCATGCGAACGATCCTTTCAGCACCGCGACGTTCTTCACGTCGCAGTAGAAGTCGAAGCTCCAGTTGCCGCCCTCGCGGCCGATGCCGGAGTCGCGGCTGCCGCCGAAGGGCGCCGCGAGGTCGCGGACGAAGAAGCAGTTCACCCACACGGTGCCGGCGACGAGCCGGCGCGCGAGCCGCATCGCGCGCTCCTCGCTCCTCGAGAAGACCATCGCCGCGAGGCCGTAGCGGGTGCCGTTCGCGAGGCGGACGAGCTCGTCCTCGTCGCCGAAGGTCTGCCAGGTGAGCACCGGGCCGAAGACCTCGCGTTGCACGATCTCGGCGTCCGGATCGACGTCTTCGAGGAGCGTCGGCTGGAAGTAGAGCGCGCCGGCCGCGTGCCGCTTCCCGCCCCACACCGGCCGCGCGCCGGCGCGGAGCGCGCGGTCGACGAAGCCCTCGACGCGGGCGAAGTGCTCGGGCGTGATCAGCGGGCCGACGCGCGTCGCCTTGTCGCGCGGGTCGCCGACCGTGACGTGGCTCATCGCGGCGCCGAGCTTCGCGCGGAACTCGTCGGCGACGGCGGCGGCGACGAGCAGGCGCGTGCCGGCGAGGCACACCTGGCCGGCGTTGACGTACTGGCCCGCCGCGGTCTGCGCGGCGGCGTCGAGGTCGGCGTCGGCGCAGACGACGAAGGGCGACTTGCCGCCGAGCTCGAAGCTCACCGGCGTCAGCGAGCGCGCCGCCGACGCGCCGATCAGCCTCGCGGTCTCGGTCGAGCCGGTGAAGCTCAGGCGGTCGACCTCCGGGTGCGCCGCGAGCGCGGCGCCCGCGTCCTCGCCGACGCCTTGCACGACGTTGAGCACGCCCGGCGGCACGCCCGCCTCGGTCGCGAGATCGGCGAGGAGCGAGCACGTGAGGGGCGCCCACTCCGGCGGCTTCACGACGACCGTGTCGCCCGCGGCGAGCGCCGGCCCGACCTTCCACGTCGTCAGCATGAACGGCGCGTTCCACGGCGTGATCAGCGCCGCGACGCCGGCGGGGTCGAAGCGCACGTGGTTCGTCACCTCCGGGGAGTCGATCGTCTCGCGATTCAGCCGCAGGGCGCGATCGGCGAAGAACTCGACGTTGTGCGCCGCCCGCGGGATCACGCGCGCGACGTTCCCGATCAGGAGCGAGCCGTTGTCCGCCGTCTCCACGGCCGCGAGCCGCGGCGCGCGATCGCGGATCGCCTGCGCGAGACGCTTCAGGATCGGGTGCCGGCCTTCGGCGCCGAGGGCAGCCCACGCGGGAAACGCCCGGCGCGCGGCGTCGACGGCAGCGGCGATCTCGCTCGCGCCGCCGGCGCTCACGTCCGCGAGGTGCGTGCCGTCGATCGGCGAGCGCACCGCGAAGGTCCGGGGAGAGGCGAGGCGCTTGCCGTCGATGAAGTGCGCGGTCGAGACGGCGACGCCCGCGACCGTCGCCGTGCTCATCGCCGTCCCCGCGCGGCGCGGCGTGCGCCGCTCGCCGTCGGCGTCGCGTTCGCCGTCGTCGCGCTCGCGGCCGCAGCGCTCGCGTCGGCATGGCCGGCGCCGACGTCCTCCGCGAGGAAGCGATCGACGAGCGCGGCGGCGCGCTCCTTCGGCGCGAGCTTGTGGATCACCTGGTAGTTGCGTGCGCCCGACGCCAGGTAGAAGCGCTCGTAAAGCACGTTGCGCGCGGCGAGGGCGCTGCCGGCGAAGTCCCACGCGAGCCGGAAGATGCGGGCGCGGTCGGTCGCGGTCACGCCGCCGGCGCCGTGCAGGTAGCGGTCGATCAGCGGCGCGAGGGTGGGGTCGGCGAGCTGCGACGCCGTCGGCGCCGCCAGCAGGTTGTGGGAGCCGAGCAGCGTGACGATCTCGCTGACGCGCGGGAACCACGTCGGCAGCGCGGCGCGCAGCGCCGAGAGCGGCTCGCCGCGCGGGAACCACACGCCCGGCACCCACTCGTAGGCGTCGGCCTCGGCGGCGCGGATCGCGGCGCGCGCGAACTCGGCGTAGCTCCAGATCTCGCCGAGCATCTGCGTCGTCGGCGGCGACCAGTCGCCGATCGCCTCGGTGAGGCGGGTCGCGAGGCCCCAGGCGAACTCGAGCTTGGTCTGGGCGCGGATCATCGTCTGCTGCATGACGTTCGGGAACCAGCTCGTCGACATCACCTGGTTGTAGACGGCGAGGTTGCCGCCGATGAACACGCGCTCGCGCGGGACCTCGACGTCGTCGAAGATCACGAACGCGTCCTGCTCGTCGAAGCGGCTCGAGAGCGGGTGGTCGAAGAGGTTCCGCGGCGTCGCGCAGCTGTCGCGGCAGACGAGCTTGAGGCCGGGAGTGTCGATCGGGATGCAGAACGCGAGCGCGTGGGCGTCGGCGCCCGCGGGCAGCGGATGCCCGGGATAGACCGCGATCTCGTCCGCGAAGGGCGCCAGTGTGGCGAGGATGCGCGCGCCGCGCACGACGATGCCGTGCTCGCCGTCGGCGACCTTGCGGAGCGCGACGTCCGCCCCCGGAAAGTCGCCGCGCGACTTGTCGATGGTCGGGTGGATGATCGTGTGCGTCAGCGACAGGTCGCGACGCCGCAGCGTCTTCTGGTAGGCGATGAGGTTCGCCGCGCCCTCCTCGTTGCCGTTCATGCCCCACTCGTCCGGACGCGCGGCGAAGCCGGCGAAGGTCACGTTCATGTAGTCGGGGCTCCGGCCGATGAGGCCGGCGGTCAGCTCGGCGGCGCGCTGGATGCAGCGGTGGCGCTGCTCGAGGTCGGCGCGCGAGCGCGGGATCGCGTGGCTGGCGTTGATCGGCTCGCCGGTCTCGGGATCGGGGACCAGGCAGTCGTCGGCGGCCGCGTGCTGGAGGTCGAAGAGCGCGGCCACCGTCTGCGCCGCGCCGGCGAGCGCCGGATGCTCGAGCACGTGCGTGACCTTCTCGTCGCCGATCCAGAGGTGGGGTCGCGACCTCGCGAGGCCGTCGAGAAACTCTCTACCCGTGCGTGCGCCCATGGCGTTCTCCGTCGCGCGTCGTGCACGCGTCCTTCGGCGCGGCGCGCGCCGTTGCATCTACGGTGTGAAGCCGCCGGGCGGTGCGCCGCGGGGCCAGGGTCTTTCGTCCCGAGCCGCCGCGCCGTGCGGCTCGCCGGCGGGTCTTGCGCCTGAAGCCGCCGAGCTGGAGCTCGAGCGCCGCGCGCAGCGCGCGATCCCGGTCGGTACGGTCCACGTCGCCGCCGAGCCAACGCTGGAGGATGCTGAAGTAGATGGCGAAGAGATTCTGGGCGAGGAGGATCGGCGGCGGCTCCGCGTCGAGCTCGCCCGCGGCTTGCGCGCGCGCGATCAGCTCCGCCATCTGCGTCAATAGATTCTTCATGAAGGCGGCGACGCCGCGGCCGGCGTCGTCGACGAACGGCAGCTCCTTCACGAAGACGCGCGCCAGCGCGACGTTGCGCTCGTGGTGCGACAGCAGCGCGCCGAGCACGTGGAGGAACTGATCGAGGACGGGCCGGTGCGGCGGAACCGTCGCGATCGCGTCGTCGACCGCGCGCACCACCTCGTCGCGGAACATCACGACCAGGAGGTCCTCCTTGCTGCGCGCGTACAGAAAGAGCGTGCCGTGGCCGATGTCGGCGTCGGCGGCGATCTCCCGCATCGTGGTCGCGTCGAATCCCTTGCGCTCGAAGAGCTGCCGGGCCGCCCGCATGATGCGGGCGCGCTTCTCGCGCTTCTTGCGCGCGGTGCGATTCTCGTCTCCGGGTCGGGCGGCGGCGGTCACGGCTCCACGTACCTGACGACAGTCAGAAATGACTGGAGTCAGTCTCAATCAGGCCCGGCATGCGATGTCAACGGGGGCCGGCCGCGCCGCGGCGGCTCACATGTAGATGCCGCCGTTCGGCGCCAGTACCTGGCCGACGAAGTAGCTCGACTCGTCGCAAGCGAGGAACACCGCGGCCGCGGCGACCTCGGCCGGCGTCCCGAGCCTGCCCATCGGCGTCTGCGCGACGACCATCTGCTTCATCAAGTCGGTGAACGGGTTCAAGAGCGGCGTATCGATGTAGCCGGGGGCGATGGCGTTCACGCGGATGCCACGGCCGATCACCTCGCGCGCGACCGACTTGGTGAAGCCGACGATGCCGGCCTTGGCGGCCGAGTAGTCGGGCGCCGCCATGATGCCCGTGAGCGACGCCAGCGACGCCATGTTGATGATCACGCCCCAGCCGTTGAACTCCATGATCTTGAGGGCCTCACGCGTGCAGTAGAAGGTGCCGTCGAGGTGGATCGCGAGCGTGCGCCGCCAGTGGCCGTCCTCCATCGTCTTGGTCGCCTCGGCCGAGCGGGTGGTGCGGCCGGTCGTCATCACCTCCTGGATCATCGCCTCGCAGTTCGCCTTCACGTGCTCCTCCATGAACGCGATGCCGGCGTTGTTCACGAGGATGTCGAGCGCCTGGAACTCGCCCATGTGCTTGGCGACCATCTTGTGGACGGCGCGGCTGTCGGCGACGTCGGCGGGGAGCGCCGACGCCTCGCCGCCGGCGGCGCGCAGCTCGCCGACGACGGACTCCGCGGCCTCGGGCCGGATGTCGTTGATCCCGACGGCGCAGCCCTCGCGCGCGAAGGCGAGCGCGATCTCGCGGCCGAGGCCCGACCCCGCGCCGGTGATCAGCGCCACTTTGCTCTTGAGTCGCATTGTGCTTCCTCCGCTTCGGCTGGTAGGGGATGACGATCGAGCCGGCGATCGCACATCCCTCGAAGCTTGTCCACATCGTCAGCCACGGTCCGCATTGCCTCGACGGCGTGACGGCGGCGGTCGTGGTGGCGCGCTTCTACGCCGGCGCCGACGTCCGGCCGCACTTCGCGAACAACCCCGAGATCAACGAGGTGCTGCGTGCCGTGCCGCCGCCGCCGAACGGCGCGACGCAGGACCTCTGGATCACCGACATCAGCTGGACGGAGCCGGAGACCGATCGCCATCTGCGCGAGCTCGCCGCGGCCGGCACGCGGATCACGTGGATCGACCACCACCGGAGCGCGATCGCGCGGCTGCGGCGCGGCGCGATCGACGTGCCGCTCGCCGCGATGGTCGTCGAGGACACCTACGCCGCGTCGCGGCTGGTGTTCGAGTTCCTGCGCCGGCGGCTCGATCACGTGGCGGCGGCTGCGCGCCAGTCCTTTCTCGCGCTCGAGCGTCTGGTGCTGCTCGCGGACGACAACGATCGCTGGATCCACGCGCTGACCGGCTCGCGCGAGCTCGCGTTGACGGTCGCGGCGATGCGTGAGACCGACGCGTATCGCGAGCTCCTGACGGTCGATCCCGCGGTCACGTACTCGCCGTCGATGAAGGAGGCCGAGGCGCGGGTCGCCGCCGAGCTCGCGGCGACCCACGCGCTCGCCGACCGCACCCGCGTCGAGGTCGCGGCCGGTCCGACGCCCGTCGTCGCCGCCTGGTGCGCCGGCTACCCGAGCGAGATCGCCGACGCCTGGGGCAAGCAGCGCTCGCAGGCGGTGTTCGCGCTCTACGACACCAAGAGCGACGGCGTGAGCTTCCGGCGCTCCCCCGACTCGACGGTCGACCTCTCGCGCGTCGCGGAACGGTTCGGCGGCGGCGGCCACGCCGGCGCGGCCGGGTGCAGGATCGCGGGAATGGGCGAGCGCGACGCGGCGGCGTTGGCGGCGCTCGTCGCCGACGCCGTGCGCGCCGTGGCCGCGGCGCGGGATTCCTGAGCATCGTTCCGTCCGGCGCGACGGATCGCGCGCGCGAGCCGCCGCCGTCGACGTCCGGCGCCGCCGGCCGCACCGCGCTCTACGCCTGGGCGCTCCACGACCTCGCGAACACGACGTTCTCGCTGAACGTGGTCTCGCGCTACGAAAGCTCGGCGAGTTCTACGGCCTCTACGGCATGGTCGGCCGCTTCTCCGCGATCACGGGGCCGCTCATATGGGGCGCGATCGTCTACGCCCTCGAGGGTACCGGCGCGCTGGCGTACCGGGCGGCGATCGGCTCGCTGCTCGCGGTCCTGACGGCCGGCATGGTCGTCCTGAGACGCGTCCCGGAGCCGCGAGTGCGTCATGTTGACACGAAAAAATCGGCATCACTATAGTGCGCCGTCAACCCCCCATTTGCGCCGACGCACTCAGCAACCGAAAGGAGCGGAGCAATGCCGAGCGATCCGTTTCGCCGCCGACTGACTCGATGGTCCGTCGCCACGCTCGTCTTCGCCTTTCTGGCAGCGCCGATCGTGGCCGGGGCGGAGGTGCAGCCCGGCGACGTCATCACCCGGGCGAACAAGGACAAGGTCAAGGACATCGTGTCCGACGGCGTGCAGTGGTGCGTCAACCGCGGGATGGGAATGACGATCGTTCCCTATCAGAAGATCCCGCTGCCGGCGCACTACCAGGCGGCGACCGAGAAATACGCCGCGCAGGTGAAGCTCAAGGACGACCAGACGCTCGAAGGGTACGTCGGCGGCCGGCCGTTCCCGCACGTCGACGTCAACGATCCGCAGGCGGCGACGAAGCTGATGTACAACTTCGAGCGCACGCACTACTTCACCGACGACCTCGCCCTCCATCTCTTCGACGCCGACACCGGCCAGCTCTCGGTGGATCGCGACGGCAACCAGCACTACACCGTCGAGCGGCACTTCGTGCTCGATTGGCTCCGCGTCCTCCAGTTCACCGGCCGCCTGGTCGTCGACCCCAAGCCCGACATCCTTCCGAACAAGGATCAGGCCTTTCGCAAAGCCGGTCTGTACCCGATCATCGAGCCGTTCGACCTGAAGGGCATCGGCGGCATCAACTACCGCTACCTCGACCCGCTGCGCCAAGACGATCTCTGGCTCTACCTGCCGAGCTTGCGGCGCGTGCGGCGGCTCTCGAGCGCGCAGCGCTCGGAGGCGCTCTTCGGGCAGGACATCGACGTCGACAGCTACGGCGGCTACGCCGGGCAGATTCCCTGGTTCAACTGGAAGTTCATCGGCGAGAAGCCGATGCTCGCCTCGCTCCACGGCGAGAACCTCCCCCCCGTCCCGTGCAAGGACGACGGCGGGATGACGTTCTGCGAGGCGTGGGAGATGCGGCCGGACGTGCTGATCGTCGAGGGCACGCCGAAGGCGCCGGCGTACGCTTACTCGAAGCGCGTCATCTTCATCGACAAGGAGACCTTCTTCATCGTCTACACCGACCTCTACGACCGCGGCGGCCAGCTCTGGAAGGTCGTCATGCAGAGCATCCGCACCTCGACCAAGCCGAACCCCAAGGTCGCGTTCGCGTACGACTACCCGCACATGTTCATCTACGCCTTCACGACGGTCGACATGCAGCTCGAGCACGGCACCCGGGTTGCGATTCCCGGCATGGCGTTCCAGAACGAGCCGGGATGGTACCTCGACGTCGGCGACAAGTACGGCAACGACGAGAGCTGGTACACGATCGCGGCGCTGATCGGCGCCGGCCACTGACCGCCTCGATCGCGAGCGCCGCGCCGGCCGAGCTCGTGCGCTGCGCCGTCGGCGGCTGGACGTTCAGCGCGAGATCCGTCGACGGCGCGGCTGCCGTCGGGTGACCGTCGCATGCGGCCGCGCTTCACGCACGTCGCGCTGCGGGTCAAGGATCTCGACCGCTCCGTCGCGTTCTACCGCAAGTACGCCGGGCTCTTCGTCGCGCACGAGCGGGAGGAGGACGGCCGCCGAGTCGTGTGGCTCGCCGAGCGCGCCGAGGACCCGGAGTTCGTCTTCGTGCTGATCCCGATGGCGCACAACGAGGACGACCGGCCCGGCGTGCATCACCTCGGCTTCTCCTTGTCGCGGCGCGCCGACGTCGACGAGGTCGGCGCGCTCGCGCGCGCCGAGGGCCTGCTCCGCGAGGGGCCGCGGGACGCCGGCCCGGTCGTGGGCTACCTCTGCATCGTCGAGGACCCGGACCGGAACTGGGTCGAGTTCTCGTTCGGGCAGCCGATCAATCCGCGCGAGCTGCCGGCCGCCGGCTAGCCGTCCGGCGCGTGACCGCGATGCCGCCGCTCTCAGCGCCGACGGTCTCGGTCGTCGTGCCGGTGCTCGATCGCGCCGGGATGATCGGCGATCTCCTCGACTCGCTGGTCGCGCAGGATTATCCCGCGGAGCGGCTCGAGGTCGTCGTCGTCGACAACGGGTCGACCGACGGCACGCACGCGGTGGTCGCGCGCTATCCGGTCCGGCTCGCCGTCGAGACCGGCCGCCGGTCATCCTACGCGGCGCGGAACCGCGGCATCGCGGAGAGCACCGGCGACATCGTCGCCTTCACCGACTCCGACTGCATCGCGCAGCCCGGCTGGATTCGCGCCCTGGTCGCCGGATCCGAGGCGCCGGAGCTCGGGGCGTTTGCCGGCGAGGTGATCGCGTTCGAGCCGGTGACGCGGGTGGAGCGCTTTTTCGCGCTCCGGCGTCGCGGGCAGCACGCGGCGATGCTCCGCCATCCCTACCTGCCGTGCGCCACCACCTCGAATCTCGCGTTTCGCCGCGCGGTCCTCGACGAGATCGGTCTCTTCGACGCGAGCCTGCGCTCCGGCGGCGACGTCGACCTCGCGTGGCGCATGCAGGAACGGACCGCCTATCGCATCGGGTATCGACCCGACGCCCTGGTGGCGCATCGCAACCGCAGCAGCGTCGGCGCGATGTGGCGGCAATCGCAGCTCTACGGCGAGGGGATCGCGGCGCTCGAGCCGCTCCACCCGGTCTTTCATCGCGAGCACTCCCGTCGCGCCGGATCGCCGGCGTGGCGGGCGGCGCTGTACCAGCTGAAGGTGATGCTGACGGCGCGCCCGCCGTGGATGGCGCCCGCGTCCGGTCTCGACGCGCTCGCCTTCCGCGTCTACTACGCGCTCGCGAAGATCGCCTTCAACCGCGGCGTCCGCTGCGGCCGGCGGGCGCGAGCGGGTACCGCCGGACGCTAGCGCTTGCCCGCGTCGGCGGTGGCGTCGACGCTCTCCAGCGGCAGGATCAATCGCGCCGGCCCCGGAAGACCCGCGGTCGCGTTCAGCGACGGAGCGGCCGTCGCCGGCGTGCAGAACGTCGCGACGAAGGTCGGCGCATGCCGATCGCAGACGCCCTGCGCTCCGATCGTCTCGGCGAAGCACGGCCGCGGCCGGTTCTCGCAGGTGCCGGCGCCCGGGAAGCGCGCCTCGCAATCGGCCGCGCCGCTACCGGGCATGCAGCTGCGAAACGGCGCGCCGGTGCACGTTCCGTCGACCGGTCCCGAGCTGCACGTCCCGCCGTCGCACACGCCGGACCGGCAGGCGTTCGGCGCCGTCTGCGCGGCGCAGAAGCACCGTGCCGCCGCCGCCGGACCGGCGCACGTCCGCGCTGCCTCGAGGCCGGCGGCTCCGGTCGTCAGCGGTGCGAGGTCGATCGGCAGCGTGCCGATCGGCGTCCCACGCGGCTCGCAATCGCTCGAGGTCGCGCCGAACGCGGCGCTCTCGCCCTGCGCGTCGCAGGCCGTGCCGTCGTTGGCCCCGCCTTCGCAGCGCCCCTCCTTGCGGCCGTCGGAGACGACGCGATCGCCGACGCAGACCGGGCACGGATGCGTCGGGTACTGCGCGAGGAGAACGCTCGCGGCGAGGCGGAGCGTGAGGGTGCCGCACCCCGACGCGACGTCGAGCTCGCCCGTGATCGCGTCGCGCAGGCGGTTGACGACGCACACCGGAATGCCGCCCGAGGAGAGGGGAATCGGTGGACCGAAGACGACGCCGGTGCCGCCGCCGCGCGCTTTGCACGCGGAGCGCCCGGCCGCGCAGCTGAGATCGAGCTGGAGATGCTGGCCGGACGGCCACGCCTGCCCGTGCGAGATGCCGGTCCAACCGAGATCGACGGCGGCGCCTCTGCGGACGCGATACGTGACGCGCGTCGTCGTCGCTGACGGCGACGCCCGCCCCTCGGTCGCGGCGGTGCCGTGGGCGCGCTTCCGCGTCGCGCCTGCTTCGGCTCGGGCGGCACGGATCGAGACGATCGCGACGACCACCGCGAGCGCGCCGAGCGACACCGCTTGGCGGCGCGTCGCCACGGTCAGGAAAAATCCCAGCCGCCGTCCGCGACCAGACGCCGCGCGATCCGCGTCTTGGCGTCGATCGTCCGGATCGGGATGAACGGCGTGAACGCCCGCAGGGTCTCGAGGTGGCGCGCGAGCTCCTCGCCCTCGCTCTCGTTCGCGAGCAGGCGCGACGCCAGCCCCGCGACGCGCTGGTTCGCCGACGCGACGAAGACGTACGTCATGTCGAGCTCGGTCGACGCGTCGACGCCGGAACGGAGCGCGAGCTGATCCGCGACGCGCGCCGTGACGCTCTCGATCGCGTACACGTCGATGATCATGTCGGCGAGGATCAAGAGGTGCTGTTGCTTCTCCTGGAGGCTCGCGAGCTCGCGCTGGAGCATCACCTGGACGGTGTAGGCGACGACGCGCTTCGCCATCTCGCAGGCCTGGATCTCGAGCGCGAGCGGTCCCGCCGCGGGCGCGGGCCGCGTCGCCGGCTCGGCGATCTCGCCTTGCACACGCTGAATGAAGTCGAAGTAGGGGAGGCCGCCTCTGGCGACGCGCTTGAGAAGCGTCGCGGGAACGATCAGGCGATTGATCTCGTTGGTGCCCTCGAAGATGCGGTAGATGCGCGAGTCCCGGTAGTGGCGCTCGACCGGATAGTCCTCGATGAACCCGTAGCCGCCGAGGACTTGCAGCGCCTCGTCGGCCACGAAGTCGACGCACTCGGTGCCGAAGACTTTGATGATCGAGCACTCGATGGTGTACTCGTCGAGGACGCCGACGAGTTGCTGCTGGTAGTCGGCCGCCGTCGCATCGAGGCTCGCCGTGGCGTCGTCCATCAGCCCGGCGGTGCGGTACGACATCGCGTCGGCGACGAAGATCCGCGTCGCCATGTCGGCGAGCTTCTGCTGGATCGCGCCGAACTCGGCGATCGGCCGGCCGAACTGCCGGCGCTCGCTCGCGTAGCGGATCGCGGTCTCGAGGCACTCGCGCGCCGCGCCGACCGCGCCGCAGCCGAGCTTGAAGCGGCCGACGTTCAGGATGTTGAAGGCGATCTTGTGGCCGCGCCCGACCTCGCCGAGGAGGTTCGGCGCGGGCACCTGCGCGTCGGTGAGGATCAGCTGACGCGTCGAGGAGCCCTTGATGCCGAGCTTCTGCTCTTCCGGCCCGGTCGAGACGCCGGGAAGGCGACGCTCGACGAGGAACGCGGTGAACTTCTCGGCGTCGATCTTGGCGAAGACGGTGAAGAGATCGGCGAACCCGGCGTTGGTGATGAACTGCTTGACGCCGTTCAGGACGTAGGTCTTTCGGTCGGGCGACAGGACCGCGGTCGTGCGTGCGGCGGTCGCGTCGCTGCCGGAGTCGGCCTCGGTCAAGGCATAGGCGGCGAGCATCTCGCCGCTCGCGAGCTTGGGGAGGTAGCGCGCCTTCTGCTCGTCGGTGCCGTAGTAGACGAGCGGCAGCGTGCCGATGCCGGTGTGCGCGCCCCACGACACGCTGAACGACGCCACCTTCGCCGCGCGCTCGCTCACCAGCATCGAGGTCGCCTTGTCGAGGCCGAGGCCGCCGTCCTGCTCGGGGATGTCGACCATCAGGAGGCCGAGCTCGCCGGCGCGCTTCAGGAGCCGCGGCATGAGCCCGTCCTCCTTGCTCTCGAGGCGCTCGAGGAGGGGAACGACCTCCCTGGTGACGAACTCCTCGGCCGTGGCCGCGTAGGCGCGCTGCTCGTCGGTGAACTCGCCCGTGATGAAGATCTCGCGAGTGCCGATCGGCTCGAAGAGGAAGGCGCCGCCGCGCGCGACGCCCGGCAACCGTTCCCCGACGGTGCTCGGGTCGGTGGCGCCGGGAATCGTGTCGTCGGTGAGCGTCATCGTCGACTCCCGTCAGCGCCGCGCCAGGCGCTCGATCTCCGCCCATTGCGCGCCGGTGACCGGCATCACCGACAGGCGTGGGAGGCGGACCAGCGGGAAGCTCGCGAGCGACGGGCGCGCCTTCAGCTCGGCGAGCGTGACCGGCCGGGCGAGCCGCTCGACGGGCGCGATGTCGACGACCGCCGCCTTCGGATCGCTGGCGCTCGGATCGGGGTAGGCATCCGAGAGCGCCTTCGCGGTGCCGACGACCGCCTTCTCGTCGCCGGTGTGGTAGATGAAGACGAGATCGCCGCGCTTGACGCCGCCGAGGTGCTTGCGGGCGACCGGGTTCTTCACGCCGTCCCACGTCGTCTTCTTCTCGCGCTCGAGACGGTCGAACGAATACGCCGTCGGTTCCGTCTTGAAGAGCCAGCGCTGCGCCACGTCGTCTCCTCCAGACGCCGCTGACGCGCCATGCGTCGTGCGTCCGCTCCCGCGGAGGAAAATCACGGACGTCGCGGAGCGTCAAATCCGTGCTGCCGAGCGTCATCGCGGGCGCCACGCCGATGGCCTCGTGCACGAGCGGCGGACGGTCGTCCCCCACGTCGGCGAACACGATCAAAGTCTCGGCACCCGACAACGGGAACGGCATCGTGATCGACGCCTCGAGCGACGTGCCCGGCCGGGCGTCTCGCGGTCGCGGTCAAGCACAGTACCTGAACGCGCGCGACGTGCGCGACGACGGGACGAACAACTGCTGGAAGCACGATACCTACGATACCGGTATCGTCCCGGAGTGCCCGTGATCGAAGCGCGCGCTCTCCTCACCCGCCGCGCACGCGATTCGGCGGCTCGCGGCCGCTGAGCGCGGCCGCGAGGTTCTCGGCCGCGAGCAGCGCCATGCGCGCGCGCGTCGCGGCGGTCGCGCTCGCGACGTGCGGCGTGAGCACGACGTTCGCGAGCCGCCGGAGCGCTGCCGGGACCTTCGGCTCGTGCGCGAACACGTCGAGGCCGGCGCCGGCGATCCGGCGCCGGCGCACGGCGTCGACGAGCGCCGGCTCGTCGACGACCCCGCCCCGGCTGGTATTGATCAAGAATGCGGAGCGCTTCATGCGCGCGAGCTCGCGTCCGCCGATCAGCCGCTCGGTCGCGGCGGTGAGCGGTACGTGGAGCGTCACGAAGTCGGCGGCCGCGAGCAGGCGGTCGAGCGTCACGTGGCGCGCGCCGCTCGGTGGACGCGCGAGCCGGCGGCGCTGCGAGTAGAGAATCCGCATCCCGAAGCCGCGCGCGCGGCGGGCGACCGCCCCGCCGATCCGGCCGAGCCCGACGATGCCGAGCGTCGCGCCGTGGACGTCGGCGCCGATGAGGAGATCCGGCGACCAGCCGCGCCAGCCGCCGGCGCGAATCAGACGGTCGCCCTCCGCGACGCGGCGGGCGCAGGCGAGGATCAGCGCGAACGCCAGATCGGCGGAGGTCTCCGTCAAGACGTCCGGCGTGTTGGTGACGACGACGCCGCGCGCCGCCGCCGCGGCCATGTCGACGTTGTCGTAGCCGACGGCGCAGTTGGCGACCGCGCGCAGCCGCGGCGCGCGCTCGAGGAGCTCGGCGTCGATGCGCTCGGTCAGCATGCAGAGGAGGCCGTCGGCATCGCGCACGCCGCGCAGCAGCGCCGCGCGCGCGATCGGCAGGCGCCCGTCGTGACGGCGGACGGTCGCGACGTCGCGGAGCAGGGCGATGCCGCGAGGCGGAACCGGGCAGGTGACGAAGGCGCGTGCTCGCATGGGCGCATGCGTATCCGCGATCGCGTGCCGAGGTCCACCGTCGTTGCAATGAACGGGCGATTGCGCGAGAGTCGCGGGCAATCCACCTGCCGCGCGGCCAGCGCGCAGCGCACAAGGAGACCCACCATGCAGGAGTACAAGCTCTACATCGATGGACGGTTCTGCGACGCCGAGGGAGGGCGGACGGCCGACTCGATCAATCCCGCGACCGAGGAGCCGTGGGCGCGGGTGGCGCGCGCGAGCCTGAAGGACACCGAGCGTGCGATCGCGGCCGCGCGCACGGCGTTCGACGAGGGACCGTGGCCGCGCATGAGCCAGGCGGAGCGCGCGAAGATCCTGAACCAGATCGCCGCCGGCCTCGACGCCAAGGCCCAGCACATCGCCGCCGTCGAGACCCAGGACTCCGGCGGCACGATCCGCAAGACCGGCGGCGACATGATGCTCGGGGCGGCGCAGCTCCGCTACTTCGCCGAGGTGGCGGAGAAGGTGCCGCTCGTGGAGGAGATCCAGGTCCCGCAGTTTCCGGCGCAGTCGAAGAACTACATCGCGCGCGAGCCGATCGGCGTCTGCGGCCAGATCATTCCGTGGAACTTCCCGCTCATGATGGCGGTGTGGAAGATCGGCCCGGCGCTCGCGACCGGCAACACGGTCGTCCTGAAGCCGGCGACCGACACGCCGTGCTCCGCGCTCGAGCTCGCGCAGATCATCGACGAGACGGATCTTCCGAAGGGCGTCGTCAACGTCGTCCACGGCAGCGGCGCCGAGTGCGGCGAGGCGATCTGCACGAGCCCGCTCGTCGACAAGGTCGCGTTCACCGGCTCGACGGAGGTGGGGCGGCGCATCCAGCAGCTCGCGGCCTCGACGATCAAGAAGGTCACGCTCGAGCTCGGCGGCAAGTCCGCGAACATCATCCTCGACGATGCCGACCTCGAGATGGCGGTCGACGGCTCGCTCTTCGGCTGCTTCTTCCACCAGGGCCAGGCGTGCGAGTCGGGGACGCGGCTCTTCGTCTCCGAGCGGCTCTACGACGACGTCGTCGGCCGGCTCGTCGAGCGCACCAAGACGCTCACGATCGGCGACCCGATGGAGTTCGGCACCGCGCAGGGACCGCTGATCTCGGCGCGCCAGCGCGAGACCGTGCTCGGCTACATCAAGGCCGGCGTCGCCGAGGGCGCGAAGGTCGCCGTCGGCGGCAAGAGGCCCGAGCATCTCAAGAAGGGCTACTACGTCGAGCCGACCATCCTCACGAACGTGAAGAACGACATGAAGGTCGCGCAGGAGGAGATCTTCGGCCCGGTGCTGGTCGTGATCCGCTACAAGAACATCGACGACGCGATCAAGATGGCGAACGACTCGATCTACGGCCTCGGCGGCGCGGTCTGGTCGAAGGACAAGGACAAGGCGATGGTGGTCGCGAAGCAGATGCGGACGGGCACCGTCTGGATCAACGACTACCACCTGCTGTCGGTCGCGGCGCCCTTCGGCGGCTACAAGCAGAGCGGCATCGGCCGCGAGTTCGGCATGGAAGGCGTGCTCGAGTACACCGAGATCAAGCACATCCACGTCGACCAGGTCGACAACCGCGCCGGCAAGTTCTGGTACGGCGCGCTCTTCGGCGCCTGAGCCTCTGGCACGAGCGCGCGGCGCCGTCGGTGACGGCACCGCGCGCGTCATGAACGCCAGGCGCTGGGACAGACGAGATCGATCGCCGGCACGATGATCATCACGGCGACGGCGGTTGCCGAGAGCGTGGTCGAACGGGTACGCGCGGCTCGGCCGGGCCGCGCGCTCACGTTCGTGTTCGGCGCCGGCTGTTGTGAAGGGACCGCGCCGCACCTCTTCGCGGACTACGTTCTGACGCCGGAGCACCAACGGGTCGGCGAGATCGCGGGCGTCGGCGTGTTCGCCGACGCGCACGTCCGGCGGCTCTACGAGGACCGGACCGTCGGAATCGACGCCGAGGCCGACTCGCTCGCCGACGGCTTCTCCGCCGAGATCCCGCTCGGGTGGCGGTTCGTGCTACGCGGCGAGTAGCGCCGTCGCTACCCGGTCGCGTCGCCGGTACCAACGACGCAGCGCCGCTCGCGCGCCCGGGCGCTGACGTCGATCAAGCGTTCGCGGCGGCGGACAAGCGCACGACCCCGGCGGCGTCGACCTTCACGGCCGGCGCCCTCGCGAGACGACACGGCCGGCCGTCGAGGTTCGCGCCGGTGCGGACGTCGAAACGGTAGCCGTGCCACGGACACGTGACGCACCCATTTTCCACCGGCGCGTCCGCGAGCGGGCCCCCGAGGTGGGGACACGTCGACGCGTAGGGGAGAAGCGCGCCGTCGAGTTCGATCAGGAGAAACGGCTCGCCGTTCCATTCGATCGTGAGCGGAAGCGCCGCGCGGATCTCGTCGATCGGAGCGAGCGCCCGTCCGGTCCCATCGACGCGCGGCGCGCCGCGGGCGGCGGCGTCGCTCGGTCGGTCGAGCAGCGCCTGCCGGCGGACCATCATCGCCTCGTCCTCGTCCCACAACCGCATGTACGTCCGGACGTAGGCGGCACCGATCGCGTCGAGCTTCGCCGGGTCGGCGGGAATCGGCACCAGGAACTCCACGCAGACACGCGTCACGCGCTCCGCGATCGGCTCGAGCCGGACGGCGATCTCGCTGCCGGCACCGAACCCGCCGACGGTGCGCGTGACGTAGCGCAGCCGCGGCCGATCGAGCCGGACCTCGATCTCGGCGTCGCGCGGCGCGGCGGCGGGCGGCAGACGGAGCGCGGCGCGCCAGCCGTCGCACGTCGCCTCGCGGAGGCGGACGGCGAGGAACGAGCTGCGATGGAGCCACGGGAGGTGCTCCCAATCGAGCACGTTCTCCCAGATCCGCGCCAGCGACGCCGTCACGCGTCGTTCGTACGTCGCGGCGCGCGCGAGCGCGCCCGAGCCGGGGCGTTCAGGGGGCGCTGCGGTTGCCGAGCGCAAACAGATTCACGGACACGTTCAGGGGACGGTGCGGCGACCGAGCTGGAAGAGATTGACGAAGTAGAGCTCGGGTCCGGTCGCGCCGGTGCCGAGCAGGTCGCCGTCGGCGACGAACGCCGTGAATACGCCCGCGCTGTAGGCCCCATGGCGCGGGGTGCCGTTTCCCGCCGTGACCTGCCGGAGCGCGGCGGTCGCCGAGGTCGTACTGAAACACCTGAGAGCCCCCGCTGCCATTGCCGAGCAGGTCGTCCGGTCGAGGTGAACAGCAGCGCCCGTCCGTTCGTGCTGAGGGACGGCTCGGTGCTCAGTGCGCCCGGCGCATACGTGACCTGCTCGGGAGCGCCGCCCAGATCACGGTACACGAAGATCTGCGTTCCGGTGCTGCCGTTGCCGAGAAGATCGGCGTCGGATTCGAACGCGACGCGCCGGCCGTTGCGCGTAATCGCCGGGTTGTGCGCCGTGCCCGGACCGTGACTGAGCGCGATCATCTCGCCGATGCTCGGAAACGCGACGTAGACTTGCGTTTCATGCTCGCCGCGACGGAGCGGATCGGCGTCGGATTCGAACGCGATCGCTTCACCACCGCGATTCGTCACCGGATGATGATTGCCGCCGGCGGTGAAGGTGATCTGCGTCAATCCCAGGTTGCCGTTCGAGGGGCACGGATACGGGCAGTTGGGGTCGGTGCCGCGAAGCTCGACACGGTACACCTGTGTGCCGGGCACTCCGTTCCCGAGGAGATCGGCGTCGGACTCGAACACCGCGAAGCTCTCGGTGTCGCTGACGTTCCCGTTCCAGCTGTCGGCGGTCCCGCGCGTCAGCGCCCGCGCCGTACCGTTGCCATCCGCGTCCGTTCGCGACGAAGAGCTGCCGTGTGCCGTTCACGAGCGAATCGTAGACGACCGTCCGGCCGCGACGGCCCGTGCTCGGTCGCCGATTGTCTCCCGGGCCCGTCGTCACCCGATGAATTGCGAGCACGCCGCGAAGCGCCCGCTGGCGAAGATCGAAGAGGAAGATCTGGCGGCCCTGGCTGCCGTCGCGCACGAGGTCGGCGTCTGTATCGAAGACGAGGAACCGGTACCCGCCCCAGCGTGGCGTGCCGAGGTCCCCCGCGACTCCCGACGTGATCTGCATCGATGCGGGTGTCTTGCGATGGAGGGCATGCGCCGTCGCGGACGGCAGCCCGAAAGACAGCGCAACCACGAAGGCCAGGGCACGTCTCATGTGCGGGAGTCCTTTCGGAAAGACTTGGAAGCGCCTACCATGCCTCGGCCGGATGCGGTTTGGCAAGAAGAAGAAGTGCCGGCAGCGTGGGGTTTCCCGCTGGCACGACGTGACGAGCCGTTTTCGCGCGAGGACGGACTGACGAGCCGCGTTGTCGGTCGTGGTGTTTTGCCGCACCTCGGAAGAAACGCGGCGACGGGAGGACGCACATGCGATCGCTGACCTCATATGGGCCGTGGGCCGTCGTGACCGGCGCGTCTGCCGGCATCGGCACGGCATTCGCGCACGCGCTCGCCGCGGCCGGCGCGCACGTCGTCCTCACCGCGCGCCGCGAGGACCGCTTGCGGGCGCTCGCGAGCGAGCTCGAGGCGAAACATCGCGTTCGAACGCGCATCGTGCCGCTCGACCTGGCGGCGGACGGGGCCCCGGCGACTCTGGTGTCGGCGATCGACGATCTCGAGATCGGCGTTCTCGTGAACAACGCCGGCTTCGGCTTGGCAGGAAGGTTCGAGAAGACCTCGTTCGAGAAGATGCTGGAGATGATCCGCCTCAACTGTGCCGCGGTCGTCGCCCTGACCCACCTCGTGCTGCCGAAGATGAGGGCGCGCGGCCGCGGCGCGATCATCATCCTCGCGTCGGCCGCCGGCTACCAGCCGGTGCCGCTCCACGCCGCGTACGGTGCGACCAAGGCGTTCGATCTCATGCTCGGCGAGGCGTTGTGGGCGGAGAATCACGGTACGGGCATCGACGTGCTCGCCGTCTCACCCGGCCCCGTCGACACCGAGTTCCAAACGGTCGCCGGCGAGAATCAGCACCCGGGCGCGAAGCCCGAGGACGTCGTCGCCGCGGCGCTCGGTGCGCTCGGCAAGAAGCCGTCGGTGATCGTCGGTCCCGGGAACAAGGTCCGCGCGTGGTCGCTGCGCCTCGTCCCGCGCTCGCTCGCCGCGCGCGTCGCGGCGACCGTCATGCGCGGCTTTCTCCCGGAGACGCTGCACTAGCTCGGTCAGCCGCCGCCTGGCGTCGGCGGCGGGTACTGCCGCCGGACCCATTCGAGCGCCGTATCACGGCTGGTGAGGACTCCCTCGAGCTGCGCCTCCTCGACCGCATGCAGAATGGCGCCGAAGAGCGGACCAGGCCGGTGGCCGAGCGCGATCAGATCGTCGCCCGAAACCAGCCGCGGCGGGTGCATTTCCTCTGCGGACAACGCCGCGAGCTGCGCCCGGCAGAAGTCGTAGTACTGGAGGTCTCCGCTCGCGGCGAGCGCGTCGATGCGCGCGAGCTCGAGGAGCTCCTCGATCCCCTCCTCGCGCAGGAAGCGCTTGAGCGTTGCTTGCCGCATCTGCGGCGCGTTCACCAGCCGCAGGTGATTCTTCACCAGGTATGCGACGCGCTCCCAGACCGCACGGCTCCGCTTCAGCCGCTGGCAGATCGCGACCGCCATCTCGGCGCCGCGGTCGGTGTGCCCGTAGAAGGTGATCCGCTCGACGCCGGCGACGATGCGGCGTTCGGCGCAGAGCGGCTTCGCCACGTCGTGCAGTAAGGCGCCGAGCGCGAGCGTCTCCGACGGCTGCCGGAGCCGATCGATCACCAGCAGCGTGTGGCGCAGGACGTCGCCTTCCGGGTGGTGGTCCGGCGACTGCTCGACGCCCTCCATCGCCGCGACCTCGGGCAGCACGGCGGCGAGAAGACTGGCGGCGTGCAGCAGCTCGAAGCCGCGTCGCGCGGCGCCTTCGGCGAGGATCATCTCGATCTCGTCACCGATCCGCTCCCACGCGATCCGGCCGATCGTCGGCGCCTCGCCGCGAATCACGTCCCACGTGCACGGGTCGATCGCGAAATCGAGACGGGCGGCGAGGCGGACGGCACGCAGCATGCGCAGGCGATCCTCGTCCAGGCGGTGGTGGGGCTCGCCGATCGCGCGGATCGTTCGCGCGGCGAGATCGTCACGGCCGCCGACGTAGTCGATCAGCCGTTCGGCGAGCGGATCGTAGAACATGCCGTTGATGGTGAAATCGCGTCGCTTGGCGTCCTCTTCGGCGCTGCCGAACTCGACCGAGACCGGGTGGCGCGAGTCGAGGTAGACGCCGTCGCGCCGGAACGTGGCGACCTCGATGCGGTGCGCGCCGGCCCGTACCAGCACGACGCCGAACTGGACGCCGACGGGGAGGCTGCCGGGGAAGAGCGCGAGCACGCGCTCCGCGGGCGCGCTCGTCGCGACGTCGTAGTCCTTCGGCGTCCGGCCGAGGATCTCGTCGCGGACGCAGCCGCCGGCGAAGAGCGCGTCGTAGCCGGCTTCGCGCAGACGGCGCACGATCGCGGTCGCCTCCGCACGCGCCGTGCTCATCGTCGAACGATGGTCGCACAGCGTTCCACGCATGGTCAACGCGCCCACGGTCCCGTGCCCGGGGCCGGCCGGGTGCATCGGGAATCGGGCCGGCGCCGGGCGGGGACGCGCAGCAGTGCGCCGACGCGGCTTGTACCGCTCGTACCCCCGTGGCATTCGGAATCGGTGCGCGCCGTCGTGACGTTCCTCTGCGTGCTGGCGCTCGCGTCGTCGGCGGCGGCCCACGTCGTCGTGCTCCCCGAAGAGAGCGCCGCCGGCGGTTGGGAGCGCTACACGCTGCTCGTGCCGACGGAGAAGAAGTCGCCGACGGTGCGGATCGCGCTCAAGCTTCCCGTCGGCGTCGAGGTCGTGGCCGTCGAGAGCAAGCCGGGGTGGGAGGCGGTGTACGAGCCCTTCCCGCTCGGCGCGGCGCACGTGCGGTGGAGCGGCGGTCGTATCCCGGACGGTCAGCTGGTGACGTTCGATTTCCTCGCCTGGAACCCGAAGACGGCGCGGACGCTCACGTGGGATGCGACGCAGTGGTACGAGGACGGGACGAGCGACCACTGGGGTGAGCCGGGCAATCCCGAGCGCCCCGCGTCCGAGACCGTCCTGACGGAGGCACGCGCCGGACACGGGCACGGGCACCATCACCACGGCGGGCAAGAAGAGACCGGTCCCGCGCAGACGAGCGCCGCTCCCCCGGCGACGGCGGCCGCGCCAAGCGCCGCTCCGGCCGTGCCCGCGGCCGGGCAACCCGCGGCTGCCGGCGCGACGGCCGACCGAGCCGGCGCGGCGCCGCCGGCCGCGACCCCGCGCGAGCGCGCGCCGCTCGCGATGACGTTCGCGCTCACCGCCCTCGCCCTCTCGTGCGTCGCGCTCGGGATCGCGCTCCGGACGGCCCGCCGGACGCGAGGGCGATCGTGACGGCGGCGGATCCGAGCGCGCTGCCTTCCGTCGATCGACTGCTCGGCAGCAGCGAGGCGGAGCCGTTGCTCGAACGGCTGGCGCGGCCGCTGGTCGCGGACGCGTTGCGCGGCGTTCTCGAGCGGCGGCGCGCCGCCCTGCGCGCGCGCCGGCCGTGCGCGCCGATCGACGTCGCGACCCTCGTCGGCGAGGCGGCACGGTCTCTCGAGCGCTACGAGTCGATGGCGCTGCCGCCGGTCGTCAATGCGACCGGGGTCCTGCTGCATACCAACCTCGGTCGCGCCCCGCTGGCGGAGCAGGCGATCGCCGCGGTCGCGAGCGCGGCGCGTGCCCCGCTCGCGCTCGAGTACGACGTCGTCGAGGGACGGCGCAGCGAGCGCGACGATCTCGTCGAGAGCGATCTCTGCGCGCTGACCGGCGCCGCCGCCGCGACGGTGGTGAACAACAACGCGGCGGCGCTGGTGCTGCTGCTGAACACGCTCGCCGACGGCCGCGAGGCGATCGTCTCGCGCGGCGAGCTCATCGAGATCGGCGGGTCGTTCCGCCTGCCGGAGATCCTCGCGAAGAGCGGCGCGCGCCTCCGCGAGGTCGGCACCACCAACCGCACGCATCTCGACGACTATCGTCAGGCGCTCGGCGGCGACACCGCGGTGCTCCTCAAGGTGCACACCAGCAACTATCGCATCGTCGGCTTCACCGCCGGGGTCGGATTGACGGAGCTGGTCGCGCTCGGCCGTGAGCGCGGGCTGCCCGTCGTGGAAGACCTCGGCAGCGGCGCGCTCGTCGACCTGACGCGCTTCGGGCTGCCGAAGGAGCCGGTCGTCGCCGAGCGGATCGCGGCGGGTGCGCACGCGGTCACGTTCAGCGGCGACAAGCTTCTCGGCGGTCCGCAGGCGGGGGTGATCGTCGGCCACGACGACCTGATCCGCCGCGTACGCGGGAACCCGCTGCGGCGCGCGGTGCGGCCCGGCAAGCTGACGTATGCCGGCTTGAGCGCGACGTTGCGTCTCTATCGCAGCGCGCCCGACTTGGCCGCGACGTTTCCGGTGCTGCGCGCCGCGACCCGCAGCCTCGAGTCGATCGAGGAGACGGCCTATCGCGCCGCCGAGCTGGTCGCGAGGGCGCTCGGCGCGGGCTACCGGGTCGCGCTCGTCGAGAGCGAGTGCGAGATCGGCAGCGGCGCGCTCCCTGACGTCCGACTCCCGAGCCGCGCGCTGGCGATCACCCACGTGAGCGACGGGCCCGACGCGATCGCGCGCCGGTTCCGCGCCGCCGCGCCGCCGATCGTCGGCAGGGTGCGCGACGGCGCCTTCATGCTCGATCTCCGGATGATCGCCGATCCCGCCGACGTCGTGCCGAGCTCCGGCGGCCTGTGCGCTCGCACGCCGGAGGAGGCATGAGCGAGGTCCTCCACGCGATCATCGGCACCGCCGGCCACATCGACCACGGCAAGACGGCGTTGGTGCGCGCGCTCACCGGCTGCGACACCGATCGGTTGAAAGAGGAGAAGGAGCGCGGGATCTCGATCGACCTCGGGTTCGCCGCGCTGACGCTCGGCGAGCGGCGCGTCGGCATCGTCGACGTCCCCGGGCACGAGCGCTTCATCCGCAACATGCTCGCCGGCGCCCACGGGATCGACCTCGCGCTCCTGACGGTCGCCGCCGACGACGGCGTGATGCCGCAGACCGAGGAGCACCTCGACATCGTGCATCTCCTCGGCGTCGAGCGCGGAATCGTCGCGCTCACGAAGGCGGATCTCGCGTCACCGGAACGCCTGCGCGCGGTGCGCGAGGAGATCGAGATTCTCGTCGCCGGCACGCGCCTCGAGAGCGCACCGGTGGTCGAGGTCTCGAGCGTGACGGGCGCCGGGATTCCCGAGCTGGCAGCGGAGATCGAGCGTCAGCTCGCGACGCTGCGACCGCGCACGCGACCCGGTCGTTTTCGCTTGCCGGTCGATCGCGCCTTCGTGCTGAAAGGCCACGGCGTCGTGGTCACGGGCACGGCGATCGCGGGCACGATCGCGCCCGGCGCCGAGGTGCGCGTGCTTCCCGGCGGCGACCGCGGCCGGGTGCGCAGCGTCGAGACGCACGGCGCCAGCGTCGCCGTCGCCGGCTGGCGCCAGCGCGTGGCTCTCAACCTCGTCGGCGTCGAGCGCGCGCGCATCACCCGCGGCGACGTCGTCGCCGACGTCGGCGTGTCGCTCGTGAGCGAGCGCTTCGACGCGTTTCTGGAGATGCGGCCGTCGGTCGGCAAGGGGCTCCGGAATCACAGCCGCGTCCGGGTCCACGCGGGCACGGCCGAGACGCGCGCGCGCGTCGTGCTGCTCGACGGCGCGGCGTCGCTTGCGGCGAAAGCGCGCGCCCATGCGCAGCTGGTGCTCGAGCGTCCGCTGGTCGTGGTGCGCGGTGATCGCTTCATCGTCCGGGCGGAGAACGCGCGGGCGACGCTCGGCGGCGGCGAGGTCGTGGCCCCGGCGGCGGAACGGCACCGGCGCGGCGACACTGCCACCGTGACGCGGCTCGAGACGATTCGCACCGGCGCGGTCGCGGACGCGGTCGCGGCGACGATCGAGCTGTCGCCGGCGCTCGCGCTGCCCGCGGCGGAGATCGCCGAACGGCTCGACTGCGACGAGGAGAGTCTGCGCGCGGGCGTCGGCGCGCGCGCCGCCGACACCCGCGAAACCCGCGGCGGCGGAGCGGCGAGCGCGAGCGCGGGTGCGGCGGATGCGGCGGCGCAGATCGTCGTGGTCGGCGAGCCCGCGACCGGTGAGCTGTGGATGACGTCGGCCGGCTGGGACGCGATCTGCGGCCGGATCGGCGCGATCGTCGCCCGCCATCACGCGCACAAGCCGCTCGAGCCCGGCATCGAGATGGAAGCCGTGCGCGCCGAGCTGCCGCCGGCCGTGACCGCGAAGGTGTTTCGCGTCATCGTCGAGCGGCTCGCACGGGAGCGCGTCGTCGTCCGCCGCGAGAGCCTGCTCGCGGCGCCGAGTCATCGCGTCGATCTCGGCGCCGACGAGTCGCTCGCGCGTGAGATCGAGTCCGAGCTCGCGCACGCGGGCTACACGCCGCCGGAGCTGCGCGAGCTCGAGGCGCGGCACCGTGTGTCGCGCCGCCGTATGCTCGACGTGCTCGGCGTCCTGGAAAAGAGCGGGCGCGTCGTCCGCGTCGGCGAGGAGCTGTACTACGCGACCGCGGTGGTCGGGCGCGTACGCGCGGCGCTCGAGGACGCGCTGGCGGCGCAGGAGACCATCACCGCCGCGGAGCTCCGCGATCGCCTCGCGATCAGCCGCAAGTTCAGCATCGCGCTCCTCGACTACTTCGATCGGAGCGGCGTCACCTTACGGGTCGGCGACGCCCGCAAGCTGCGGCGGCCGGACCGGGCATCGTGACGCGCCGACGGTCTCGGCGGATCGCTTGCCGCCACGGGGCCGCGCGCCGTCACGCTCCCGGCGGCGCCGGCGAGGTCGGCGGCGTCGGCGCGGAGGTTCCTCGCGGCGCCATCGGCACGATCGGCTTTCGGGCGTCGTCGCGGCCCGCGAGCGCGGGCGTCGGCGTCGCGGGGGCGCCGGGGATCTCGGCTTTCGCCAGCACGTCGTCGTCGATCTGCATCGCCGCTTTCTTTCGCAGCGCCGCCAACCGGTCGTTCACCTGCTCTTGCCGGCGCGAGTTCAGCAGCGCGATGCGGATGCGATCTTTGACCTCGTCGAACGGCTTCTCCTCGCCCTCCTTCCGGTCGGTGAGCATGATGATGTGGTAGCCGAACGGCGTCTTGACGATCTCGCTGATGTCGCCGGGCTTTTCAAGCGCGAAGGCGGCGCGCTCGAACTCGCCGACCATGCGGCCTTGGCCGAAGAAGCCGAGGTCGCCGCCGCGCGCCGCGGTCGCGGTGTCGATCGAGTTCTTCTTCGCGAGCTCCGCGAACTTCGAGGGGTCCTGGCGCAGCTCCTCACGCAGCCGCTTCGCGAGCTCCTCGTCCTTCACGAGGATGTGGCTCGCGCGCACCTGCCCGCCCGAGAACATGCGCTTGTTCTGCTCGTAATACGCGCGGACCTCGTCGTCGCTGAGCGGCGGCGGCTCCTGATAGTCCTTCATCACCTTCTGCACGATCAGCCGGCGGCGCAGCTGGTCCACCTGATTGGTGATCTCGGGATCGCGGTCGTAGCCCTTCGCGATCCCGTCCTCGGCGAGGAGATCGTTCATGATGTAGTTCTCGACGAACTGCCGTTTGCGCTCCGGCGAGCTCAGCTGCAGCCGCGAGCGCGGCGGGAGCCGTTCGAGCTCGCGACGGAAGTCGTCGGTGGTGAACTGCTTGCGATCGTACGAGGCGATGACTTCGCCGCCGCCGGCAGCCGGCTGCGAGGACGTGGCGCCGGGTGCGCCGCCGCGCGAGCACGCCGCGAGGACGACGAGCGTCGCCGCGAGCCGTTGCCAACGCATGGAGAATGCGCGAGCCGAACCAGACGCCAAGGACACGGCGGCGGAATGTACGGAGTCGAGTGCGTGAAGTCAATTTGGATCGACGTCGATTGACTGCTCGCGAGTGCGAAGGTAGCTTCGCCGCCGTACCGCATCTCCCACTGCCTGCGAGGAGGTTCTCAGCCACATGGAACAGATGCTCGAGCAAGCCGAAGCCGTTCTGCGCTTCTCCGGCGAGCTGCAGCGCCGCATGTCCGAGGTCGGCGTCGAGGGAATCAGCGGCGTGATGGGCCTCTACACCCAGCTGCGCAGCGCGCTCGAGAAGGTGTCGCACGACGAGCTCGACTGGGCTGCGGCGGAAGTGACGCGCGTGCTCGACAGTCTGAATCAGATCAACAGCGAGCTGTCACGGCTGAAGACCCTGAAGCTGACTCTCGAGAACGGCCAGCACTAGCGCGCCGCACGCGCGCGCTCGGCATCCGGCGGCGATCGCATCCCTCGCCACCACGCGATCAAGGCCGTCGCGATCGACGCGCCGCTCGTGTCCACCAGCACGTCGATCGGGGAGCCGGTGCGATCCGGTACGAACGTCTGGTGGAACTCGTCGACGCAGGCGTAGAGCGCGCACAGCAGCACGGCGCGGACCACCACCGACGCCGTGACGCGCGCGTGCGGCACGGTCATCGCCCGGCAGAGCAGGATCGCGAGAATCCCGTACTCGGTGAGGTGCGCGCTCTTGCGGACGACCGCGTGCGCGAACCGGAACTGCGCTCCGGTCAGCTCACCGAACAGCAGGCGGAGGATCGGGTCGATGTAGTGGTTCGTCGAATGCGCCGAGAACGCGCCCGTCGAGAACCACGAGATGAACGCCGCCCACACCAGGACGGGCAGCCAACGCAGCCACGGTCCCGATCCGGCGGGCGGCGCGGTGATCGCTTCAGACGAGCTCGGCAACAGCGCGGTTGACGACATCGAGGATGTCCTCACCGAACTCGGCGTCGAGGAAGTCCTCGAGCTTGGGACGCTGGCTCACGTACTTGCGCTCGGTCTCCGGCGTCGCGGTCTGCTCGTCCGCCAGATGGCTTCCCGACATCAGATCGAGAAACGCGAGCACGCCGCTGCAGTCCTGCTTGCCCCAGTCGCGCTCGAGCTTCTGGTCGAGCGCGAGCCTGAGGGTGAGATAGCACAGCCGGTACCGCATCTCCTCGGTGAGTTCCACTGTGGGCTCCTTTCAAACCTGTCGATCAGCCGTGACGCTCCATCGCGATCACGTACTCGTAGGCGTCGTGGTCGAGGGCGCCCTCGACCTCGCGACCGTTGATGAAGAGCGTCGGCGTCGACTTGACCCCGAGACGCGCGCCCGCCGCCGCATCCGCCACGACCCGCGCCCGCGGCGCCGGATCGTCGAGACAGGCCTCGAAGGCGCTGCGGTCCATGCCGAGGGCGGTCGCCGTCTCGACGAGGGCGTCGCGCCCGAGACGATCTTGCGCCTCGAAGAGGCGGTCGTGGTAGTCCCAAAAACGCCCGAAGCGCGCGGCGCACTCCGCGGCGATCGCCGCCAGGCACGCGGAACGATGCATGCGCGCGGACACGTGCGGATTGCAGTCCGAGTCGAGCGGGAAGTGGTGGAAGACGACCCGGATGTTGCCGTGATGCTCGCGCTCGATCGCGCGCAGGTCGCGGAACGCCCTGGCGCAATAGCCGCACTCGAAGTCCGAGAACTCGACGATCGTGACCGGCGCGTCGTCGTCGCCTTTGACGTGCACCGGCGGCGGAAGTCCTTCGACCTTCGGCCGCGTCGTGTACCAGCGATAGAACTCGGGATCGCGCGCCTCGACGTCGCGGGGCGTGAGGTAGCCGGCGGCACCGCTCGTGCCGCGGAACTGGACGCCGGCGATGACGGCGACGGCGGCCGCCAGCGCGCCGGCGCCGAGCAGCGCGCGTGCCGGCGTGAGCCGTGCGGCTGAGTCCGGCGGCTCGCGGCGCACGAGCTGCCACGCGAGCACCACGGCGGCGCCGTTCAGGAGGTATCCGCCCGAGCACAGCAGGCACACGGCGCCGATCGCGTAGACGGCGACGGCCGCCATGTACAGCGAGAACGCCGCGTTCCACGCGGTGCCGGCGAAAACCAGCGCGGTCAAACGGGCGCGCATCGGCTCGCTCGCGCGCCAGCGCCAGACGAGGAGCACGGCGAGGGCGAGATACGTCGCGAGCGCCAGCGCCGCGACCGGAATTCCCGCGAGGGTCGCATAGGCGCTCGTGAGGACGACGTCGCAGTTCACGCGGCCGCCGACGTTGCAGAAGCTCGTGTACTTGCCGCCCGTCGCGTGCAGCTGCAGGTGGACGTAGAGCATCACGACGCCGAGCGCCGCATCGACGCCCAGGACTGCGAGCAGGGCGCGCTCTATCGTCGAGCGCTGGTTCGCCGGCGGCGCGGCCTGCCGCCGTGGCGGCGTCTCCTCGGAGGCGCGGCGCCCCGGGTCGCTGCGCCGCGTCGCTGCCTTGCGCGCCATGAACTGCGCATCTTATCGGCGGGTTAGGGTGCTTTCAATTGCGCTCGCAGCCCATCGTCCGGCGAGACGGCGCGTCGATGTCGCAGCGAGCGGCGTCGTCTCGGCAGATGCGTCTCGAATCCGAAAGGCGCCACGGCAGCCGCGCCGCGCGGTCGTGGGACGCGCGGAGGTTGCAGACGCTCTTCCGCGGCAGCGCTCGCCGGCCGTCAAGGATTCCAGCGGAACACGGTTCCCGCGAACATCCACTTGCTCGATTCCTCGGCGACGGTGCAGACCAGGTCGCCCGGGCGCAGCCGGCCGCCGCGCGCCATCTCGTCGAGCATGATCGGCACCGCGACGCTGCCGACGTAGCCGACGCGCGTGAAGTTGAGCCTCCACGCGTCGCGCCGGATGCCGAGACCTTCGGCGACCGGCTGGAGCCGCTCCGCCACCTGGACCGACGAGACCGATGGGATGAAATGGTCGATCGCGGTGCCGGGGATCTCGAGCGTTCGCAACATTCGTTCGAGGCCGTCGACGACGAGCGGAATCCCCAGCTTCAGAGCGTAACGCGCGTCCTGCTCGCCGTGATGCTCTCCTCGGGCGAACGCCCCGAGGACGTCCGGGTTCGCGGCGCCGATCGCCATCGACATGCCCGGTTTCTTTCCGGTGCCGGTCGACTCGAGGCAGATCCGGAGGTCGATGTCGGGCTCGGCGCACTCGAGCGCGATGGCCGCGGCGCCGTCCGACAGGATCCAGCGCAGATGGCCCTGGTTCGCGCTCATCGCCCCCGGGTTCGTCCACGGAGGAAGGAACCCGAAGCTCGCGTACTGCGAGGAGCAGACGAGCGCGCGCCGGTACACGCCCAGTCGGAGCTGGCTTGCCGCGACCATCAGACCTTTCGAGGGCGCGGTGCAGTTGGCGGAGATCTCGAGCTCGGCGCAGCGACGGATCCCGAGCGCCTCCTGGACGAACGTGCTCGTGGGCGGCATCAGCTGGTCCGGCACGACGGTCGTGACGACCAGCATCTCGACGTCGTCCGGCTGCCAGCCGGCCGCGCGCAGAGCGGCGCGTCCGGCTTCCGCCGCCATCGAGGTGTTCGATTCGCGTCGCGTCTCGTCGTCGACGCTGATGGCGAAGTGGCGAGTCTCGATGCCCGATGCGGCGAGCAGCCTGTCTTGCAGCGCCTCCGAAAGGCCGTCGGGATACCGTCGGAGGAACCGCCGAACTTGCGATTGATCGAGGGGCGGGCCGGGAAGATGGCTTCCCGTTCCGGCGATCCTGATTCCGAGCATGCGATGCACTCCTACTCCGCTTGGATGCCCTCCAATACCGGCAGGCGGGTCGCGCGAGAGGCGGCAGCGTAGCCGGCGAGCATCGTCATGGCGATGACGAGCGTGACGTACCACACCGTCGCCGCGACGGCGAAGTGGTATTCGACGTAGTAGCCGAGGAGCTGTCGAAAATGAATGCCGATCCAGAGCCACGCGGTCACGAGACCGACGGCGACCCCCATGGCGGCGCCGATCACGCCGATCGTGCCGGATTCGACGATGATCGATCGCCGCACGTCGCGCTCGTCGGCGCCGACCAAGCGCCAGAGCGAGAGCTCGCGCCGGCGCTCGGCGATGCGCGCGAGCAGCAGATCGAAGATCCCCGCGACCGTCACGATCACGATGAGCAGCTGGACGGCGTTCATGACCGCGAACGCCCTGTCGATCATCTCGGTGTGGTAGCGCAGCAGCTCCCGCAAGGTGAGAATCTTCAGGCGGAACCGATCGCCGAGCTGGTCGATGATGCGTTGGCGCACCACGTCGAGCGGAACGCCGGGGTCGACGAAGACGTTGACGCGGCTCACCGTCGACTCGCCCCAGCGCGCGACGAGGAGACGCCGGTTCAGGATCACGCTGCCGCGATCCGAGACGTAGTCCGGAACGACGCCGACGATCGGCAGCGCGACCAGGCCGGTCGGAGTCTCGAGATCGATGTGCTGCCCGACGTGCAGATCGAAGCGGTCGGCGAGGCTCGTCGAGATCGCGACGGCGTCGCCCTTCCGCAGCGCCGCCGACGCCTCTTCGGCATTGCCTTCGCGGTACCACCCGGGCGGATACCGCGCCGGCTCGAACATGCCGTCGCTGAGCGCGAGCAGCCCGATGCGCTGTCCTCGATACACCTGACCCGAGATGACTCGGCCGGTCTCGACGTCGCGGATGCCCGGAAGCGCGGCGATCTCGCCCGCGATGCGTGCCGGCACCGGCGTCTCCAGCCACCCGCCTTCGGTCGCGACCGCGCTCACCACGAGGTCCGCCGAGAGGACGCCCGCAAAGTAGCTGCGCAGCGATTCCCGGCAGCTCACGACGAGCGACGACAGCATGATGGCGATGGTGACGATGAGCGCGATCGCGGCGACCGTCACGCCGGCTCGCGCCGGAGCTCGCGCGATGCTGCCGGCCGCGACCGTCCCGGCGGCACCGAACATACGCGGCAGAACCCGCAGCAGGAGCCGTGACGCCAGCTCGACGATCGGGATTGCGATCACGATCACCGCCGCGTTCCAGAGCGTCGAGCCGAAATTGCCCCAGGCGATCGAGGCGAAGTGGTCCTCGAGCCCAAACGCGACGATGCTGACGACGACGAGCACCAGCCACCATCGGACCAGGCCCGCCGGTGGTGGCGACGACGCCAGCGTCGCCGCGTTCGTCCGTACGACGTCGAGCGGGTCCATCGTGGTCATGCGCTTTGCCGCAAAATACGAGGCGAACAACGCGACGACGACGCCCGCCGCCGCGATCATCACCTGCAGCCACGGATCGATGCTCAACCGCTCGACCGGAAACCGCAGCTGGAAGATGACTCCCATCGACTCCGTCACCGTCCCCGCCAACAGACGCGCCAGCGGGATGCCGATGGCAACGCCGAGCGCCGAGCCCACGAAGCCGAGTATCGCCGACTCGATCATCAGCAAGCGGAAGAGCGTGCCGCGATCGGCGCCGATGAGGCGCAGCTCGGCGATCGGTCGTGCCCGCGCGATCGCTCCCGTCGAGGTCGTGTTGTAGATGATGAAGATGCCCGCGACCAGGCAGAGTGTGCTGAGTCCCGTCAGCATCGCCTGAAACGACGCCAGCACCCCTTCGTACTGCTCGCCCCGCTGCTCGGGTCGTGCGACGCTCAACGTCGACGGCAGCAGCGCCTGCAACCGCGTCTGCGCCGTCCTGACGTCGGTGCCGTCGCGCAGCACGACGTCGATCTGGTCGATCCGCCGGTCCTTGGCGAGTACCAGCTGCGCGGCCGGCAGATCCATCAACGCGACGTTGCCGCCGAACGCGGCGCCGAGCCCGCCCGCATCCAAGAGGCCGCGCACGGTGAACGTGTCGACGCCTTCCGGCGTCGAGAGTCTCAGCCGATCGCCGAGCTGGAGGCCGTGCTTCGCCGCAAACCGCTCCGTGAGGAACACCGAATGACGGTCGGCGAGCGCTGCGAGCGTGTCGCCTCGACGGGTCGCCGTGAGGTGATACCGCTCCAGGTCTTCCTCGGCGGTGAAGTCCACGCCGAGCATCTGCAGCACTTCACCGGGCGCGTCCGCGAGCGATACGCTGCCGCGCACGAGTGGGACGCCGGCGGCGACGTCGGGATCGGTGCGAACGACGTCGACCGTCTCCTCCGGGAAGCCGACCTCGCCGATGCCGAGCGTCACTTCGAGCTGGGCGGGGCCCGCCATCAGCTCGATGGTCTCGCGGAAGTTCGCGAGGACGCTGGTGTTGATGACGTTGATCGCGACGATCAGCGAGACGCCGGTCGCGACGCCGCCGACGACGAGGAGCGTGCGGCCCCAGGTCGCGCGTAGATGACGGAAGCTGATTTGGCGAAGCAGGCGAAACACCCAAGCCCTCGAAGCTACCGGAAGAAGGACGGTACACCATGGCCGGGCTCACCGGTCATTGTGATCCGTTCCAAATCATTCTGCCCCGGAATAGCGAATGGCTGCGGTCGGTCGCGGATGCAACGCGAAGAGATGTAAGCGGCCATGCCCTTCGATTCGCGGCGTGACGGCCGATGTTACCGCGCGTCGCGTCGAAACGAAAACGGGGAGTCCAGGTCGTGGACTCCCCGTTCTTCCGCCTGCGAGCTACGCCCGCGGTTCAGAACTGATAAGTGAGGCGCAATGCCGTCTCCGACCTGCCTCGTTGCGTGCCGAGCAGCCAGGGATCGAAGACGCCCTTCTGGACGTCGCTTTGGCCGGGGATGAAGTAGCGCTGCGTGAGGTTCACGATGAAGTTCGGCGTGACCAGGTAGTCGAGATTCCAGAACGGATAGATGCTGTAGCTGTTCACGGGATCGAAGATGAACCCGAGGAGCGGCACGACCGAGCCGCCCTTGTAGAAGGTGAAGATCGCGAACGTCATCAGCGACTCCCAGCTGCGGATGTCGTCGCGGAAGTTGCCGTTGCCTCGCGGATCGGTGCACGGCGTGAACTTGTCGCTGCCGCAAAACGCGCGGGCACGCGCGCCGGCGGTCGGCAGGTCCAGCGGCCCGGTCAGGCTGTCCTCGTTGTGCATGATGTGATGGATGAACCACTGGCCGGTGATGAAGAAGGTGGTCTTCTTGTTGAGGGACCGGATCCACGTCGGGCGGTCGAAGGCGATCATCCCCTTCCAGTAGTCCTTGCGGGTGACGCCGGGCAGGATCGGTGAGAGGGTGGTTTGCTTGTCGCGATCGTAGCATGCGGCAAGCCGAAGTCGTAGACGGTCTCCATTCGAAAGATCGTCTGCGTCCAGTTGCCCTCGAAATAGTTCGCCGACAGGCCGACCGTGTGGATGTACGGCGTGATGTACTCGGCGGGCAGCGAGCCTCGCGCGAGTAAGTCCTGCGTGCGGATCTGACCTTCTCGAGAATCGGTGATGCCCCGGACGGGTGCGAAGGGCGTGCCGTCGTCGCCCGCCCAGCGCTGGTAGAAGTAGTTGATCGACATCTGCAGCCCGTTGGGGAACACGCCGGAAAAGCGCATGCCGATTTGGCTGTTGTCGCCGGGTTGCCGGCTGTAGTCACCCTGCTTGAAGAGCGACGTTCCGTTGGCGAGACGCTCGGCGCGGAACGGCGCGAAGAATGCGCCGTCCTCGCGGTTCGTCAGCGGATTGGGAATGCGAAGACCCCACGGCCGCGGCAGGAACCCGACTTTGACGGGCCGCCAGTCACCGGGGTTCCAGTACATTTCGTAGAATGCGTTCGACAGCGGTCCGATGTTGCCGATGTCCCACAGGCCCTTCAGCATCCAGAGCGGGATGCGGAGATCGTCCCAGCCGAACGACGGCGGGGGGATCTCCATGATGTAGTGCCACGAGACGTCGAGGGGGTTGGCGCGATCGAGCATGCGGAAGTCGTCGGCCTCGCCCCAGATAACCTGCTGCTTGCCGAGCCGGAAGCTGACCGGGGCATCGGCGAGCTTCAGGTCGATGTAGGCCTCGCGGAGGTTGTTCTCGAACTTGAGCGCGTCGCGCGCGCCCTTGCTCAAGTCCGCGAGGTCGCGGTCGGCGGCACGGCCGGGCTTGCGGCCGCGGAAATCCCGCTCACGGAACTTCGGCGTGTAGTCGTAGATGCTGTCGTACACGCCGCGGTAGAGCAGGAAGAGCTTCGAGCTCTCGATGAAGGGGAGATCGAAGCGGTCGATGAGCTTGCCGCGTTGCAGCCAGTCCCAGTCGACGCGGGCGCGGAACGTGTTGCGCTGCTGGATGAAGTGCCACTCGTCGATGTCGGGATGCCGTACGATGTTCTGCGATCTGAAGATTTCCCGAGAGCTCGATCGGGCCGAACTTCTGCGTGGCGAGTGCCGTGTGCGACGTCAGAATCACCGCTGCGAATCCGGCGGCGGCGCACGACGAGAACCGAGTCAGCCGTCCGATCCCACGGATGCCCATCATGACGACCTCCTTGATCAGAAGCGCGTCGGCCCATCGCATGCGATGGGGCTCTCGCTATGAGCGCGACGGGGCGGCGTCCCGAAGGACGTCGCCCCGTCGCATCGAGAAGCTACGGTCGGACCGTGCGGAGCGACATCGAGGGCAGGCTCAATGCGCCCGGTCCGGGCAGACCGGCCGTCGTGTCGACCGCCGGAGCGCTCGTGCGCGGGATGCAGAAGATGCCGACCAGCGTGCCGTCGGCGGGGTTTCCCGAGCCGCCGCATTGACCGGTTCGCGAGATCGTCGTCCCGAAGCAGGGCCGCAGCCGGGCGTTGCAGGTCCCCGCGCCGGGGAACGTGCCCTCGCAATCGCGGTCGCCGTTCTCCGGGAAGCAGGTGCGGAACGGCTGGCCGGAGCAGATGCCTTCCATGCCGGCAGTCGCCTGGCACTCGCCGGAATCCGGGCAGGTGCCGGAGAGGCACGGGTTCGGCCGAACCTGGTCCGTACAGAAGCACGAGCCCGGCGGGAAGCCGAACGACGCGCAATCCACGTCGGCCGTGCGGGTCACCGTCCCCGTCGTCAGCGGATCCAGGTCGATCGGCAGGTTTGCGATCGCGGTGCCGCGCGGCAAGCAGTCGTTCGACGTCGGCCCGAAGACCGCGCTCGTACCTCCCGTGTCGCACGCGGCACCCGGGTTCACCGCTTGGTCGTCGCAGGTTCCACCCTTGTCGCCGTCGTTGGCCGTCGGGTCGTTCTCGCACCGCGGGCACGGACGCGAGATGTCCTGCGACAGGAAGACCGCCGAGGTGAGGAGAACCTTGCTCTCGCCGCATCCCGTCTCGCAGTTGTAGGTGCCGGTGACCGCTTCACGGAAGGTGTTCGTCACGCACGTCGCGACGCCGCCCGAGGAGAGCGGCAGCGGCGAGCCGAAGGTCGTGCCGACGAGCGCGGAGCCGTCGACCGTGCAGTCGTCGCCGCCGGGGCAGTCGAGATTGATCGTGACGCTTGCGCCTGCTCGATCGCCGACCGAGTTGTGCGCGATGCCGGTCCAGCCGGTGTCGAGATCGGAGCCGGCGAGGCTGGTGACGGTGAGCGTCAGCGCGGAGCTCTCGCAGCTGCCGCTGCGCCGCCCGGTGTCGGCGTCGGTGTCGGGCGTCTCGCCGGTCAGACGTCTCGGACACGGTCGGCGTCGCCGTCTTCCGTGCGTCACGATCGGCGTCGGCGTGCGGGTCGCGACCGCCGACGTCGGGGTCGTCGTCGGCGTTCGGGCCACCGTTGTCGTTGTTGTTGCCGTTGTCTTGACCGCAACCGGCGATGGCGAGCGTCGCGCACAGCGCGAGCGCGAGGAACGTCGATGCTCTTCTCATTGACTTCTCTCCTCCTTGAGGGGTGACGATGACCCGCTGCTGCGAGCATCGTAGCAAACCGGCATTTTCGCTGTCAAGGAAGCGGGAAATACAGTCGCATCGCGCAAACTATTCTGCAACGGAACCGCAGCGGGCATCGCGTATGCGATCGCACTGGCGCCCAACTTTCAATTCGACGATCCGCTGTGGTTTAGATTTCGGTCCGCATGCGACCCGCACACGGCGTCGGCATCATCCCTTCGCGGTCGGCCGCGCGCTACGCGACGCGGTTCATCGCGGCGCTCTCGTCCGCCGTCGTCCTGCTCTGTCGCAGCGTCGGCCGCGCGGCGAGAACCTGGTCCAGAACGGCGATTTCGCAGCGCGGCACCGGCAACACGCCCGCGGAGTGGCGCACCGACCGCTGGGACGCCGCGCGCGGACGCGACCGAGTTCGTCTGGACAGCCCCCGAGAAGGCGCCAGCCCGGTCAGGCGGCGATCAAGAACAAGAAGCCGAACGACGCGCGCTTCGTGCAGGACCTGCACGTCAAGGAGCAGACCTGGTACCACATCCAGGGCAAGATCAGGACCGAGAACGTCGGGCAGAGCGCGATCGGCGCCTACCTCTCGCTGATGGAGGGGTTCCAGAACACCGAGGACGTCAAGGGCACGCAAGCCGACTGGCAGCCGTCGAGATGTGGGTGAAGACCGAGAAGTGGCAGGATCGGCTCCAGCTCGCGCTCCGGCTCGGCGGCTACAGCAGCCTCAACACCGGACGAGGCGTGGTTCAGCCGAGATCTCGGCGGAGCCGGTCTCCGGTCCGCCGCCGAACGCCAAGCACGTCTACCAGCCGGCCGACCGCGGCGGCGGCATCGCGCCGCTCGGGCTCTGGGGCCTGATCCTCGTCCTCTGCCTGATCACCGCCGGCCTCTGGTACTACCTGCGCCGCCGCGCGTGCGGGAGGACCGCGGCGACGCCGGGCGAGAAGCTGCTGCTCGCCGCCCTCCTGCTCGGTCCTCTTCGTCGCGAAGGTCGTGCGCGGCGCCGTACTTCGGCTTCGACACCGATCTCGGCACCTACAAGGCGTGGGGCTTGCGCCTCGCCGAGATCGGGTCCGGCCGACTTCTACGCGCCGAACTACTTCTGCGACTACCCGCCCGGCTACCTCTACATCCTGTGGCTGCTCGGCGCGATCTATCCAGGTGCTCGGGATCAGCAGCGCGCGGGCGCGCTCTCGACGATCCTCATCAAGCTCCCCGCGTTCGTCGCCGACCTGTTCTACGAGCTGGCTCCTGTTCGTCCTGCTGCGGCCGCGCGTCGGCGTGCGCACGACGTGGGCGATCGTGCTCGCCTACACGCTTGAACCCGGCGGTCATCTTCAACTCGGCGATCTGGGGCCAGACCGACTCGTTCTTCACGCTCGAGCTCTTCCTCGGCGTGTTGCTGCTGCTCGAGAGCCGCATCGCGTTCGGCTGGGCGCTCATCGTGCTCGCCGCGCTCACCAAGCCGCAGGCGCTGATCTTCCTGCCGCTCCTCGCGTCCTGGCGGGGGAACTGGGAGCGGCCGGAGCGGCCGATCATCGCGGCGGCGACGGGCATCGCCGTCGGCGGCGCTCCTGACGCTGCCGTTCCTCGAGCCGTTCGCGCTCTTCGAGCACTACCGCAAGGGCGCGGCGTACTACGCGGAGACCTCCGTGAACGCCTTCAACCTGATGGCGCTCCTCGGCGGGCTTCCGCCAGTCGGACAGCGGGATGCTCGCTCTTCATGAGCTACCAGGCTGGGCGCTCGTCGCTCGTCGTCTCTTCTTCGCCTATCTCGCCTACCTGATCTACCGCCGCCGCGACGCCGAGATGTACCTCTACCTCTGCTTCCTGCTCCCGTTCGGGTTCTTCATGCTGTCGACGCGCATGCACGAGCGCTATCTCTTCCCGTGCCTGCTCTTCCTGACGCTGCTGTTGCCGCGCCGGCGGCGCCTGTGGGCGCTCTTCGGCGGTGCTCACCGTCACCTACTTCTGAACCTCTGGTACATCCTGCGCGCGCTGAACGCCGAGCACTTCCTCGACAAGTACGATCCGTTCGGCGTCGCGGTCTCGGTCGTGAACGTCGGCCTGTTCGTCTGCTCGCGTGCTCGAGGGATGGCGGCTGACGCGGCGTCGCACCCGAGCCGCTGCCGCTGCCCGATCTCGACGACGAGCCGGTGGAGCAGGTCGAGCCGAGGCCGTCGCGCCGGCGTCGCCGCCGCGTCGCGCGAAGCCGCGCGGCCGCCCGCAGCGGAAGACCGACAGCCGGCGCCGGCGGCGCCGCGTGCGCGCGCCGGCACCGGCGCCTCGCAGACCGCCCGGGCGCTCTGGGAGGTCGAAGCCGACGCGCCGCGCTATCGCATCCAGCGCTGGGATCTCGTGGTCGCGCTGCTGCTCGATGCTCGCCGCCGGCGGGTTGCGCTTCTGGCATCTCGGGCAGCCGAACGAGCTGGTCTTCGACGAGGTGTACTTCGTCGAGCAGGGGAAGAACTACCTGCGCGGCAAGGAGTTCATGGATCCGCATCCGCCGCTCGCGAAGCTCGCGATCGGGGCGAGCGTCGCGCTCTTCGGCGGCGAGGCGAACGGCTACCGGATGTTCAACGCGATCTGCGGCACGCTGCTGGTCGGCGTCGCGTACCTCGAGCGGCCGGAAGCTCCTCGGCGACGGCCTCGCGGCCTTCGTCACCGCCGCCGCCGTCGCGATCGACGGGCTCTTCATCGTCGACTCGCGGATCGCGGTGATCGACATCTGGTACGTCACCTTCGGGGCGGTCGCCTATCTGCTCTTGTTCGAGTATCTCCGTACGCCGCCCGGTCGCGCCAGCCCGACGATCCTCGTCTGGCTCGGCGTCGCGGTCGGTCTGACCCTCGCCTCGAAGCTCTTCATTCCCGGCGTTCACCTGGCTCACGATCGTGATCTTTCTCTCGATCCTGAGCGTGCACGCCGAGCGGCTGCACCGCTACCCGCGCCCGTGGATCGCGCGGGCTCGCGCCGGCGGCGCTCGTGACGCAGCGCGGCGGCGGCGATCTACCTGGCGGTGTTCCTGCCGCATTACCTGCTCGGCTGGTGGCACAGCATCGGCGACATCCCGAAGTACTTCAAGGACGTCGTCGGCTACGAGGCGGCGGTCGCCGACGCGACCCATCCCTACTCGTCGAAGTGGTGGAGCTGGCCGTTCTCGCTCCGCCCGGTCTGGTACCACTTCAAGGACATGCCGGGCGACTCGTCGAAGGTGGTCGGCGTCTGGGCCGGGGGCAACCCGCTGCTCTGGTGGGGAGGCTTCGTCGCGATCCTCATCGCGCTCGCCCGCGGCGTCCGCGAGAAGCATCTCGCGAGCGTCTTTCTCGTCACGGCCTTCGTCCTGCACTACGTCGTCTGGTCGTGGATCGGGCGGACGCTGTTCCAGTACCACTACCTGCCCTCGCTCTACGCGAGCTTCCTCGCGCTCGGCATGGTGCTCGCGCATCCTGTGGCGCGCGCCGGCGAGCGACGGCTTCTGGGTCGTCTCGGGGTTGGCGTTGCTCGTGCCGCTGTTGCCGACGCTGATCGGTCCCGTTGCCGCGCTGGGGGGTGCTCGTCTGGGCGGCGATCGCCGGCATGTATGCGGTCGCGGTCGTCTATCAACGGCTGCCGGCGTTTCACTGGCCGCCGGGCCGTGTCGTGGTGGTCGCCTACGCGGTGATCGGGCTCGTGCTGCTGGTGTATTTCTACCCGATCTGGTCCGGCATGCCGATCTCGCGCGACGCCTACAGCGCGCGGATGTGGTTCCAGGCGGGTCCGGCTCGCTGGATCTGACGCGCGTCCTCCGGCCCGAGATTGTCCTTTCGAAAACCCCGCCGATATAGTCCGTCGCCGTGACGCCGCGCCGCCGTCGCCTCGCCGCCGCCGCGATCTTCCTCGGCGTGACGCTCCTCTACTACGCGTACAATCCGCGGCTGCCGGACGCCTACAAGCACCACGTGTACGTCGCCGACGCGTGGCTCCACGGGCGGCTCTGGGTCTCGGGGTATCCGCCGCACTATCACGACTGGATCACCGTCGACGGCAAGGTGCACTCGCCGTTCGCGCCGGCGCCGGCGATCCTCTTGCTGCCGTTCGTGTGGTGGTGGGGCACGGCGTTCAACATGAACGCCTTCAGCACCGCGGTCGCCGGGCTGAACGCCGCGCTGTGCTGGCTGGTGTTGCTGCGGGTCGGCGTCGGACCGCGCCGCGCCGCGCTCGGTACCTTGATCTTCGCGTTCGGCACGGTGAACTGGGCGACGGCGATCGATCGGCACGACGTGGTTCCTGTCGCACCTCTGCGTCGAGCTCTTTCTGCTGCTCGCGCTGCTCGAGCTCTTCGGGCGCGGGCGGAGCGTGCTGGTCGGCGTGGCGTTCGGTTTCGCGGTCCTGTCGCGCGTCAACGTCGTGACCGGCCTTCCCGGCCTCGTCCTGCTGCTGATCGAGCGCCACGCGACGCGTGAGGGCTTGCGGCGCTTCGTCGACGGCGCCGCGTTTCGGCGGGCGATCCTGATCGGCGTCGGCTTGCTGTTGCCGGCCAGCATCGAGCTCGCGCTCAACTACGCGCGGTTCGGGAACCCGCTCGAGACCGGCTACGGCAAGGCGGCGGAGATGTACCTCGCGAACCGCCCGCACGGCTGGTACGACTGGCGCTACCTGCCGCGGCACCTCTACATCTCGATCTTTCGCGGGTGGGACTACACCGAGGAGTTCCCGTTCCTGAAGCCGTCGTCCGAGGGACTCTCGATCCTGCTGACGAGCCCGGTGCTCCTCTATGCGTTCGCGGCGCCGTTCGCGCGACCGCATTGGTGAGGCTGCTGTGGCTGACGGTCGCGCTCACCGCGGCGGCGCTGCTGCCGTACTTCTACCAAGGGTGGGTGCAGTTCGGGTACCGCTACCTGCTCGACGTGCTGCCGTACGGGATCATTCTGGTCGCGGTCGGGATGGAGGGCCGGGGCCGTCCGGCCGTCCTCTTCCTCGTCGAGGCGTCGGCGCTATTGAACGCTCTTGGCGTGTACTGGGGCGAGAAGCTCGGGTGGTGACGGGCGTCTCGCGTCGGCGATGCGCGCCGGCGCCGTGTCACGCACGCGTGCCGGCGGCTCGCGGTCCCGTCTGAGGGCGAGGATCAGCTCGCTCCGAAAGACGTAGCCGGTTCCCTCGAGCGTCGAATCCCCAATCGCGGCACAGCGCGACGAGTCCCTCGCGCGTGTAGTGCGTGATGTGCTCGTCCTTGTAGCCTCCGGGCGCGAAGAAGCCGTAGAGCGGCTCGATCGTTCGCCAGCCGACGGTACCGTAGTCGGGGGTGCCGAGGATCAGCAGGCCCCCGGGTTGGAGCACGCGGCGCAGCTCCACGAAGATCGTCTCGTCGTAGGCGATGTGCTCGATGACCTGCGAGCACACGATGCAGTCGAAGCTCGCGTCGGTCATCGGCAGCGCGAAGATCGAGCCGCGGACCAGCGGCACGTCGTAGCGGCGCATGTAGCGGAGCTTGTTGTGCAGGACGTCGAGGCCGACGACGTCGTTGATCGACTGGAGAATCACGCTCGAGCCGCAGCCGATGTCGAGGGTCTTGCCGGCTCCGCGCGCCCAGGCGCAGATGATCTCGTGGCGTCTCCGCTGCCACCAGCGTTGCAGCGGGATGACGCTGTAGAATGCCCGCTCGTCGTAGTCTGCCGACTCGATCGAGTTTCGCAGCTTCCAGAGCCGGAAGAACGCGCGCAGCAGCGCGATGCCCGAACGGAATGATGCGAGCGTGCGACGTGCCGCGCTCGCGCGGATAGTACGTGAACGCGATCTCGGTGATGCGCCATCCGGCCGCGTGCGCCTTCACCAGGATCTCCTCGAGGACCTCGAAGTTGGTGCCCTCGAGCGCGAGGTCGCGAACGGCGTGGCGGCGATAGAGCCGGAAGCCGCTCGACAGGTCGTGGAGGGGCAGGCCGAGCCCGACGCGCGAAGAAGCGATTCAGCACGCGCGAGAGGAGCAGCCGATGGCGCGGCATGTACGCGACGCCGCCGCGGACGTAGCGCGACGCGATGATGACGTCGGCGCGAGTCCGCCCGCGCCAGAGCTTGGCGATGAAATCGGGATCGTGCGAGAGGTCGGCGTCGAGCGTCAGGATGTACCTGCCGCGCGAGGCGGCGAATCCCTCGCGGAGCGCGCCGCCGTAGCCGGGAAGCGTCTGGCGGATGACGCGCGCGCCGGCCGCGGTCGCCGCGTCGGCGGTGCCGTCGATGGAGCCGCCGTCGACGACCAGGAGCTCGTAGCTGCAGCCGATGGTCGCCAGCACCGCTTCGGTGCGGGGCAGCAGCTGCGTGATGTTGTCCCGCTCGTTCAGGACCGGGAGGAGAACCGTGAGATCGACGGAGGGCATCGCGACGAGCTCCGGAGCGTACCAAACGCCTTGCGATACGCACAAGGCAGGAATGGGCATAGCGCCGATCGCATCATCGCGTATCGCGACCTCGTATTAGACTCTCGCCAGGAGCGGTGGTACTGCAACCGCCGGTGAACCGCCTCCCGAGCATCTCGGCGTTCTTTCCGGCGTACAACGAGGAGCACAACGTCGCGGGGATGGTCGAGCGGCTGCGCGCGGTGCTGCCGCGGGTCGCCGAGGAGTACGAGATCATCATCGTCGACGACGGCAGCGCCGACCGCACCGGTGCGATCGCCGACGAGCTCGCGGCGCAGGACCCGCACGTCCGGGTCGTGCATCATCCGGCGAACCGCGGCTACGGCGGCGCCCTCAAATCCGGCTTCGCCGCGAGCCGCAACGAGTACGTGTTCTTCACCGACGGCGACGGCCAGTTCGACGTCGAGGAGATCGAGCGCTTGCTGCCGTTCGTGCCCGACTACGACATCGTGGTCGGCTATCGCCTGGTGCGCGCAGAGGGCGGACTACGCCAGCTGAACGCGTCGGCGTGGAATCGTCTGGTGCGGCTGCTCTTCCGGGTGCCGGTGCGCGACGTCGATTGCGCGTTCAAGCTCTTCAAGCGCCGCGTCTTCGCGACGATCCATCCCGAGGCCGAGGGCGCGATGATCAGCACCGAGACCCTGGCACGCGCGGTGCGCGCCGGTTTTCGCGTCACCGAGGTCGGCGTGCATCACTTGCGGCGCACGCACGGCAAGCCGACCGGCGCGAACCCGCTGGTGATCGCCCGGGCGTTCTACGAGCTCTTCAAGCTCTACCGGCGGATCACGGTCGAAAGCCCGGAAGGAGGCGGCGCGGGCTGACGCGCGCGCCGCCTCCGGACACTCGGGTAGGCCTCAGAAATCATCCTGTGGATGCACACACGGCGGTACGCTGCAGTGGCTGAAGTCGAGGCGACAATCCGGACCGCAGGCGAGGGTGCCGCCGTCGTCGTCGCAGAAGTCGCCGCAGACGCAGGGTCCGCCGCCGCAGTCGAACTCGCTGTTGATCAAGATGCCGTCGCATTCTTCTTCGAGGCCGTCTGCGTTGAGAATGTCGAGGATGCCGTTTCCGCACAACGTCACCGGCGTGCTCGTCGGGACGGGCGTATGCGTCGTTGAGGTCGACGGTGTCGGGCTCACCGCTGGAGTCTCGGTCTCGACCGGGCCCGTGGTGACCGACGCCGTTACCGTGCCGTTTCCCGGTGTCGTCGGAATCGGAGTCGGCGTTCGCTGCGGACCCGTCTGATCGGGGTCGATCTCGTCGGGAATGAGATCGCCGTCGACGTCGCCGCAGTCCTGACGGTTCTCGTTGCAGCGGTCGGCCTCGAAGTGGCCGTCGCAGTCGACGTCGCCGTCGATGCGGCCTTCGACGTGATTCTGCCCGGTGAAGCGGCCGGTGACCGTGAAGTGGCGGCCGGCGTCGGTGAACTCGACCGCGAAGCTGCCGTCGCCGGCGACCGGCTCGGGCGGATCGAAGACGACCTTCGCGTCGTTGCCGCCGCACTCGAAGAAGATCGCGTGAATGGTGTCCGCCGCGATCGAGAGGTCACCGCCTTGCTCCGTCTTCCCGATGAAGAACCCCGGCCGCACGTCACCCGAGACGCCGTTCAGACCGACGTCGCTGTTCCCACACGCGGCGACGAGGCAGCACATCGCCACGAGCACCCCACTCGTCCACCTCAACGACTTCATGCGTCTTCCTCCTTCCACAGGGTACGTGGCGGCGTTTATGCCAGAGGGCCTCCCGGTACACCAGCCGCGCGTATCAGCAAAAAGGCCCGCCGGTCATCGACCGGCGGGCCTTTGACGGGTCAGCTCACGCCCTCAGAACGAGCAGGTATCGTCGAAACAGGCCTTCGACGGCAAGCTGAGCGCGCCCGGCCCGGGAAGACCGGCCGCCGTGTTCACGCCCGACGACGACGTCGCGGGAATGCAGAACGTCGAGACCAGCGTCGGGTTGGTCGTGCTCGGAGTTCCGGTTCTCACGATCGGTCCGGTCACCATCCCGGCAGTCGCGCCGGGGAAGCATGGACGCGCCTTCGTCGTGCATGTTTGCATACCGGTCGCGCACGTGGAGCACGTGCCACCTTCCGACGGCGGCCGGCAATCGGCGTTGCCCGTGCAGCCGCGGAAGATCTCGACGCTGCACTGGTTGTCGACCATGTTCGGGCTGCACTTCCCTGCGCCTGTGCCATCCAAGACGCACGTGCCGCTGTTGCAGGCGTTCGGCTGCTGCTGGCCGTCGCAGAAGCAATCGAAGCTGGTGAACCCGAATCCGACGCACTTCTTGCTCGAGCTGGCGGTGATCATCGACGTGCCGGTCGTCGGGTTCAATGGAATCTGGAGATTGCCGACGTTCGCGCCCGGCGGCGGCGGACAATCGAAGCTGGTGTTGCCGAAGAGCGCGCTCGTGCCGTGAACGGTGCAGGCCATGCCGGCGCGTGCGCCGATGTCGCACGTCCCCGTCTGGTTGAAACCCGCACCGCTGCAGCGCGGGCACGGCTCGGCGACGTCGACCGCGGTGAACACGGACGACGTCAAGCTGACCATCGCTTCGCCCTCGCCGCTATCCGGGTCGGCGGTGCCGGTGATCGAGCCGTTGATGCGGTTGGTGACGCACACCGGTACGCCGCCGGACGAGAGCGGCAACGGCGCGCCGAAGAAGAAGACGCAATCCCCGCTGCCGCAATCCGCGTTGCTGGTGCACGTCTTCGAGCTGTCGGCAGCGCAGCGGTGATTGTCTACGACCGTCGTGCTCGCGATCGGCCCGCAGACATCGCAAGCGCCGCACGATCCCTTGTCGTTGCCGTGGCAATCGAGCCCCACCGTCAACGTGCCTTTGCCGACTACCTTCGAATCGTGGGCGATACCCGTCCAGCCACTGTCGAGATCGGCTTGCTCACCTTCACCTTCCGTCGTGAGCTTCGACGGGCACGTGCCGCCAGCGGACTCCCCGCACGGCGCCGGAGATGCCGATACGGACGTACTCGGCGTCGCACCGCCGCTGCCGCTTTCACTTGGTGTCTGCGTGACGCTCACGCTCGGGCTGGGGCTTTCAGCCGTCGGCTCGCTCGTCGTCTCCGAGCCATTCGGTGTCGGGGTGAGTCCGGGGGTCGGCGTTCGCGGCGTCACGCCCGAGCGCGTCGCCTCGAACGAGACGTCGCACTGATCATCCGCGTCGTCGATCGTGCCGCTGAGGGTGTCGTTGGTGGAGAACCGGCCCTCGACCCGGAATCGGCGGCCGCCGTCGTTGAAGCTGACGTCGAAATGGCCGCCACTCACCTGCTCGGGAGGGTTGAAGAGGTTCTCGATCGTCTCGCTATCGCACTCGAAACTGATGCGCTCGATGCTGCCGACGAGGACGGTGATGCTGCCGCCCTCATCGGTGAATCCTTCGAAAGTCCCGGGCGAGGGATCGACTCCAGTCGTCACATGAACACTGCTGTCGCCGCACTGCACGATCATCAACGCGATGGCGGCAAGGCCGGCGATGCGAAGGCCCAGCGTCAGAACTCGATTCATATACCCCTCCCGATGCTCGGATGTTCGATGAGCGTCAACGACCCAGGCAGCCTCGCTATCAAACGGACATCTTGATTGTCAAAAGGACCCTCTCAGAGAGACGGTTCATATCACCCGAGCTGTCGCGACGCACCGCGACGGCTCGGGCGTGGTCAGCAGGTCATCATGGCAGCCCGCGCGCCGTTCCTTTCAGCTTCAACTTTCCGAGGCCGGGGAGGCCGGCGACCGCATTGACCGACGAAGATCCCGTCGGCGCGATGCAGAACATCGACGCCAGGGTCGGGTGGGAAACGTCGTCCACCGGTGCATCCGCCGCGCCGTGGGCGGTGATCGTGCCGTCGTGGGTCGCCGGGTTCTCGTCGAGGTCGAAGAGGCACTCGCGGCGTTTCACGGTGCAGGTCTGCATACCCGGTGCGCAGTTGCCGCAGGTGCCGCCCTCGGCCGGCGGACGGCAGTCGTTGTTCGTTGTGCAGCTGCGGAAGGTCTCGACCGAGCACAGGTTGTCGCTGGGGGCGAGCTGGCACTGGCCGTCGTCAGACCCACCGCCGCTGACGCACTGACCGTTGCTGCAGGCATTTGGCTTGCTCGGCTCGCCGGGCCGGCCGCAGGTCCCAATCGTGCCGGTGGTGCAGGTCGGCTCGGAGCAGCAGGCCGAGTCGCTGCCGGTGCCTTCGCTGCTGCAGGGCGTACCGGGCGTCGGCGCATCGACGAGGCAGCGCAGACCGCCGCAGATGCCGCCGGCACCGCAGTCCGCATTCGACGCGCACGGCGTCGCGTCGGCGTCGTCGCAGGTGTCGCACGGGCACTTGAAGCCGGTGAAGCCGAACGCGGAGCAGCTCGGGCTCGCGGCCGACAGCGACCGGCTCTCCGCGCCCGTCGAGTTCTTCAGCGCGATCGGCAGGTCGGCGATCTTGCCGCCCGGAGCCGGCGGACAGTCGAGACTCGTCCGGCCGAAGGCGGGGATCGGCGATTCCGAGTTCGCGTCGCACGACATGCCGGTACGAGGCCCGCCGGTGCAGGTTCCGCCACTCGCCATGCCGTCGTTGAGCGCGCCTGGATCGGTGCACTTGGGACACGGGGTGTCGGTCGCGAGACCGTTGAAGACGTGCGAGGTCAGGGTGAGAACGCTCGCGCTCTCCCCGGTCTCGACGTTCGCGGTTCCCGTGATGGTGCCGACGATCTCGTTGGAGACGCACGTCGCGACCCCGCCGGCGGACAGTGGCAGCGGCGCGCCGAAGTAGTAGATGCAAGCGTTGCCGGCACCGGTGCAATCCGCGTTACTGGTGCACTTGACGGAGGAGTCGTCGTGGCAGCGGTGGTCGTTGAGGTCGCCGGCGTCGGCCGCGGGATTGTCGATCGGGCCGCTGATGTTGCACGTGCCGCACGGCTTGGTGAAGCCCGGACTCGACGGGCAATCGGTGACCTGCACGGTCACTTTGCCGTTCGAGACGATTCGTGCGTCGTGTGCGATACCCGTCCACCCGGGATCGAGCTCGCTGAGCGGATCAGTCGCGTCTCCCTCGAAGTCGACTCTGCTCGGGCAGGCGCAGGTGCACGCCATGCTACACGTTTCGAGCCCGTTTCCGGAGTTTGGGCACACGTCGCCGGGGGCGGGCGCGGTGGGATCGCAGAGCTCTCCAGCGGCGAGCACGCCGTCTCCGCAATTCGGTGTTGCCGTCGGCGTCACCGGTCCCTGGGTCGCGGTGACGGTCGGCGTCGGCGTGGCCGTCACCGTCGGGGTCGGCGTCGGGGTCGGCGACGGTCCGGGACAGAAGGCGGCCCGCGGCAGGCGGCCGACGCTCGCGAGCAGCTCCTCGATGCGCGGCGCCTGGTAGCGCAAGAGCTGGTCGACGCGGCACTCGTGCTGCTGGAACAGGCAATCGATGTAGCTGCTCAGGCTGTCGACGGTTCCGATGCCGAAGCTCGGGCATTCCTTGCCGAGCAGGACGAGGTCCAAGCCCGTGTCGGCGCCGAGCGCGGTGTCGAAGTCGATCGTGCCGCAGGCTTTTTGGGCCGCAGCGCGGAGCTTGGCTTCGGCGGTGTCGACGCTCGCGAACGCCTTGTCGCAGGTCTTGGTCGCCTTGGTGATGCAGGCGGGGAGGTCGGGGCCCTGCTTGAGCTGCTCGCAGGCGAACACCGCGTCGAGGCACTTCTCGATGCTCTTCATCTTCTTGGTGGCGAAGCCGCTGCCGGCCTTGGCGAGACCTTTGGCGCACTTGGCGAGCGCCTTGCCGACGCCCTTCTCGTCGTCGACGTCGTCGCCCGCGCCGCCTGCACCCGGCAGGCACGTGCTCGAAGGGATCAGCTGCGCGGGGACGTTGGCGAACTGCATCAGCTCCTGCGCGCGCGGCTGCTCGACGGTGTACAGGGGATCGCTCTTGCACTCGTGGTAGTCCGCGACGCAGGTCGCGACGTCAGCGACGCTGCTCAGCGGCCCGGTGCACTCGAAGTCGACGTTCTCGTACCCCACGCCTGCGGCGCTCTCGACGTCTTCGAGACTGAGCGTTCCGCATTTACCGACGATGCTGTCGTGGTACTTCTGCTTCTCGGTGGCGATCTTGCCGAGCTCCTTCGTGCATTTCCCACCCGCTTTGTCGACGCACTTCTGCCGCTTGGCGGCATCCGCTTGCGTCTGAATGCACTTGAAGATGCCGCCGACGCACTTGTCGAGGCTCTTGAGATTCTTCCCGACGAACTTCGCGCCGCCCTTCTTGATCTCTTTCTGGCACTTGTTCGCCGTCTTTGCGGCGGAGGGGTCCGACAGGCCGTCGGCGAGCGCGGCGCCCGAGATTAGCAGCGCGGAGAACAGACACACGGATGCGGCGACCGCGAGACGCGACCGGCGGAGAGCTGACGTCATACGAACCCCTTTCAGGAACGAGTGAGCGCGATGGTGAAGACACGGCACTTTGCTGCGAAATCGCGCGCCTATACTCCACGGCTACCAACGACCGATGCGAGGTGTCAAGGCGCGACGGCGGAATGGGGCGCGTCGGACGGAGGAAATCCTCCTTCTCGGACGACATACGATTACGCGCGGCGTTGACGCGTCGCGCGACGTCGGTCGGGCGCGCGACGCGGCCCATACCGAGCTGATCAATGGCCCGAAGAACAGCTGGAACGACGCGCGACGGCGCCGCAGGAAACCGCCGACGGCTCGGCGCGAAGCGATCAGCTGAGCTCTTGGTCGATGATCGCCTTGAAGTTCTCGTACGGCTGCGCGCCCTCGAGGCGCCGGCCGTTGATGAAGAACGTCGGAGTCGAGTTCGCGCCGACGGCAGCCGCTTCCTTCAGGTCCTGCTCGACTTGAGGAAGCCCGGCCTTGGCCTCGAAGCACTCGCTGAACTTCGCCTCGTCGAGCCCGGCGTCCTTGGCGAACTGCGTGACCTTCTCCTTGAGGTTGTCCTGGTTGATCTCGTGCTGGGCCTTGAAGATCGCGTGGTACATCTTCCAGAACGCCTCGCCGCTCTGGCGGTTCGCGCACTCGGCCGCGAGCGCCGCGCTCTCCGCCCAGGGATGAATGCTCTTCAACGGCAGGTACTTGAAGTAGAGCCGTACCTTGCCTTCGTATTCCGGCATCACTTGCGTCTCGAGAATCTGATAGCCGCGAGAGCAGAACGGGCATTGAAAGTCGGAGTATTCGACGATCGTGACCTTCGCGTCGTCCGGGCCCCTGGCGGGACGGTCCTTGAGGTCGATCTTCTGCATCACCGCCTTGAGAGGATCGACGGTGAGGTCCGTGACCTCGCCGCTGATGAAGTACTTGCCGTCGGTCGTGACGAGGAACTCCATGGATTGCGTGTTGCCGCCGGCGGTGACCTCGAGCGTTCCCTTGTTCCATCCGGGCACTTGCGAGGGTGTGATGTCCTTCACGCTGAGGCCGATGCCGGGCGTGACGCTCTTCCCGAAGTACTCCTCGATCCGATGCGACACCTCTTCCTTGTTCGGGGCGGCAGCGGCCGCGGACTTGGCGTGCTCGTCGGCGGTCTGCGGCTTGCTGCACGCGGTCAGTATCGTTATCGTCGCTGCGAGTGCGACGCAGCTCAGCAGTCGTACGCTCATTGGTCCTGCTCCTTCGGGGAGACTGTCGCGACTGGATGTGGTGGTGACCGTGGGAGAATACGCGATCGCCCGGCACGGTAGAGGAGACGCCCTGGGCGGTCAAGCAGACCTGCGTCGCACGACCCCGTATTGATTCCGCGATAGCCGATTGCTAACAAGTTCCGCTCTCACGCGGTGCCCGAGGAGGCGATTCTCATGAGACTTCCACGACTTTGGCGCGGGGCGATTGCGAGCGGCGTCGCCGCGTTGTGCCTCGTTCCGCGACTGGGCTTCGGATTCGTCGAAAACACCGTCACCGACGGCGAGATCCCGGTGGACTTGAACGGCGTCTGGCTCGTCGTGAGCGAGATCCACCACGCCGTCCCGACGCCGGCGGCATCGCCGGCGGCAGCCGCTTCCCCTGCCGCTGCCGCTTCTGCAAGCGGGGCGCGTGCCGCCGCTTCACCTGGAGAAAAGGCGCCTTCGGCAAAGGCAGCCGCAGCCGCTGCCGACACGACGGAGCCCCGCGTCTTCAACGTGCTGAATCTCTACAAGATCACGCACGTCAAGAAGGCCGACGTCGACAAGATCAAAGAATCCGAAGAGAAACGGCAGCAGGCAGCGGTCGACAAGGCCAAGGCGATCCTCGCCTCGGAGCAGAAGGCGGTCCCCGTCGAGACCGAGAACGGTGAGGTCGAGGGCGGGGCGAAAGTGCTCGTGCCTACGAATGACACGATCGTTCCTGCGCCCGCGGGTGACGACGTCGACATCGCCCTCCTCGACGTCGTGCTCCCGAAGGAGATTCAAGATTCCTTGAAGAAGGCGCAGGAAAAGCAAGCGCGCTGGGTGCCGAGCGACAAGGAGCGTGCGCTTCTCCGTTCGTCGTGGTCGAAGTTGAAGCCGAACCCGCACGACGAGTACTCGAAGATCGACTGGAAAGTCGTCTCCGCGGAGCACTTCGACACCGGATTGAAGACCGATGAGAAGGTGAAGGGCTCGAAGTTCGCGATCACCGCCGATCAGAAGATGATCCCGCGTCCCGGACAGCCGAGCAACAACATCGTCGTGTTCGGTGTCCGGAACATCTCCGACGGCGAGCTCTCCGGCGGGCACGTCCGTGCCATGATGGCGACCGCGCCCTTCCCCATCCCGATCGACATGAAGGGCTCGTTCACGATGTACAAGATCGTCGATCTCCCCAGCCCGGGATCGAAGGCGGCCGACAAATCGGAGAAGGCGAAACCGACGAAGGCGAAGCACGACAAATAGCACGCTCCTTCATTCACGTCGGCCTGCGGTCATTTCAGGCGAAGGGCGTGCGTTCGAAAATCCAGTGCGATCCACGAGGCAGCATCGTTGAGCGCCGTTGAACGGGGAACCGGCGCGCACGGTTCCCCGTTCGTTTCGTCAGCTGCGCGCGTTCGTCTCCGTTATTTCGCAGCCGTGTAGGCGCTGAACGAGACGTCTGCGACCGTGCCCGCGAAGTACGCCGCTGCGACCAATCGAATCGTCAACGGCACGTTTGTCAGTCCTGCCGCGTCGAGATCGACGAACCAGGTAGCCGAAGCGGATCCCACGGGCGCCGAAACCCCTTGGCCTGACGGTGGCTCGCGCAGCCATGCCGCACTGGGAGGTATCTGCACGCGTTGGCCGTTGACGGTCGGGCGGATAGTGAACAACTGCTCACAGCAGCCGCCAAAATCGCTGTCGAGGATCGATCCGTGAATGACGAGCATCCGATTGCTCACACCGGTGGTGATCGTCGCCGTGACGAAGGTCGTTTCTGTGGTTGGGACGGCGTCGCGCTTCCACGCGAACGCCGAGTTCGGGCCGGATTGCGTGTAGGTGTTGAACTGTGCCGATGCGCTTCCGGGTACCACGAGGGACGCGATCGTCACTACCGCTGCGAAGAGCGATGCTGAGATCTTTGTCTTGATCACGGGAACCTCCGATCGTCGGTTGAATGTTGCGTTGGTGGTTTGAGATCGCCATTGCCGCGGCGAATCAGCCGCTAGCAACGAAGCGCAGCAGCCGTCAATCGCGTGCGCGCACAATATGACGTCGTGATATATGCTGCTTGCGATTATTAAATTCATCCAAATGCCGTTGAAATGACGAATGTCGTGTCACACCGAACCGGCAAGCGGCATTGTTCCCGTGACGCAACGGGCGCGCCGAGTTCGACGGCAGCTCGCACTCGTACCGCGGCAGCACGAGACTTGTAGGAGCTCGACTGCGGCATCGCCGATCCGCGCCTCACCGGTGATCGCCGCGACGGTGACGCCGCGTCCCAGCCACGCGGTTCACTAAACGCTTAGCCGCGTCCGTACAGGACGTCGTGTGGCGCGCCCGCTTGCGCTGCCGGCACCGCCGAAGCGCCATGCAGGCCGGTCGGATCGTCAAGCGACCGCCCCGTCCGCTCGCGCCTCTTCTCCTTGGCGCGTTGCTCGGAGAGCGCGATGACCATTGCGCGCGCGCGGAACCCAGAGGAGGCGATGCACGCCTCCAAGCGCGAGCTCGCGAGGTTACTGGCGGCGCTGGCCGGCTGTTCTAGAGCGTCAGGCGGAAATGAAAAAGGCCGGCACCCTGGATCGGGTGCCGGCCTTCCGTTCGCAACGTCGAACGCTGTCGGGAATCTCTAGAAACCAACCTCCTCGGTGGTGGTCGGCGTCGTGATCGCTCCGGGACCAGGCAGACCGGCGACTGAATCGACGGCCGAGGCGCCGGTCGCGGCGATGCAGAAGATCGCAACCGTACTCTTGTTTGGAACGCCGGCGGAGCCGGTTCGCGTGATGCCACTACTCACGAAGCACTGCGACGGACTGAAGACGCAGGTCTCACCCGAGACGCAGAATGGGCAGTTCGCCCCCGCGCATTCACCATCGTTATTGCAGTTGTGAAACGTCGATACCGAGCAAACGCCTTGGGACGGCCCCGTTACGCAGGCACCCTCTTGGCTGGAGCCGGTATCAGCCGGATTGTAGCGGCAGGCAGAAGTCTCGCAGAACCCACTCGGGCACTGCGCATCGCTGCTGCACGGCAGCCCATTGTTCGCGCCGTTTCGACATGCGCTGTTGCACCGATTGGGCCGTTCCTGCACGCCGCCACCCGTCGGACAGAAGCATTGCTCATTGCATGTGCCGCTCGGACAGTCGCTCGCTGCGGTACACGCGTGTCCTTCGTTCGCGCCGCCGATGCACTTGTTGCCTTGGAATGGGAAGTCGCATTCGAAGTTCGGCAGCAAACTCGTCGATCCAGTGGTTGCCGGATTGAACAGAATGTCGAGACCCGGCGTGGAGAGCGGGTTACCCGGCGGCGGCCCGCAATCCACGCTCGGATTGCCGAACAGGCCCGTCGGACCACCGAACGGCGGATCGGGACGGCACGTCTGGTCCGCGTGCGCGCCGTAGCTGCAGATGTTGTCGTGGACGCAATGGTTCGGCGCATTCGGGCAGTCCCCATCGGTAGTGCACCGCTGCCGCTGTCCCACGGTGCCGCCGCCGCCGAGATTGCCGGCGCAGAAGCCACCGCAAACAGGACACGGCTGGTTGGCCACCGGACCGAGATACGTGTCCGATCGCTGACGCAGGCGAACCGCACTGGAACCCGTCTGGAGATTCGTCGTGCCGACGACGTCTTCGCTGAAGGTGTTGACTACGCACACGGAAACGCCGCCGGAAGAGAGCGGCAGCGGCGCACCGTGGAAATGCTTGACGCAGAAATTGCCGGCGCCGGAGCAATCCCCGTTGTTCGTGCAGACGACGGAAATGTCCAGGTTGCAGTGGGGGCCGAGCGCCGTTCGCCTCCTCCGACAGTTCCCGAGTCCGAAGAACTGGCACTGCGCATTGGTGACGCACGCCGGATGCGGTGCACCCTCGCAGCTCGGTCCTACCGTGCAGTCGAAGTCCGTGACGTTGTCGCAGTCGTAGAGATCGAGGGGGTAGCTACCGCCTTCCACGATTCCGGAATCGTGACTGATACCGGTCCACCCGTTGTCGAGATCGGAATTGGCGTGCTCGACTACGGCCTGACGAGGGATGTTGAGACACAGGCAGGCGAAGTCTCCGTCCGCTGCGCCACATTGACCCGGGCAGTCCGTGTCGTCGCTGCCGTCGCACTCTTCGTCGAGTTGATTCTTGACGCCGTCGCCGCAGAACGGCTGCGCGGCGTATTCGATGTCGAGCAGATCGATGAAGGTGACATCGGAGCTGCTGATCTGGGTTTCGTGGGTGTTGATGACGCAGTCTTGCGCCTCGGTGACCGTCGTGGCTTTCGCCACGGTACAGGTTCCGCCTCCAGCGCATTGCGCGTCGCTGGTGCAGGGCCGCCCATCATTGGTTCCGCCTTGGCACCATGACGTGCCGGTGACGCTCGGATCGCAAACGTCGAGCGCCTGAATGTCCGCGTCCGATACGCACTTTTTGGCTATCTTGGCTCGTGCCTTGCTTTCCGCCTTGGTGATCGCGCCCGCCGTCTTGGGGTCGGCGGTCTCGCAGCTCTCCGGAGAAAAGCCGGTCAGCTTGCCTTTGTTCAAGTAGTTGCGGCACTTCTGAATCGCCTTCATCTTCGCAGCGATGAACTTCCCGGCGTTCTTGCCGATTTCCGCCTGACACTTCTGCTGGTCCTGCGTCAGGCCGCCGACCGTCGTGCCGTACACGATGTCGATCAGCCGATCGACTGCGTCTTCATGCGTGCTCTCGATGCAATCCTGAAGATCGGCCAGGGTGAACCTGTCGGCGGGATTCGCGTCCTCGCACTTCCCAGGGTACCCCATGTTGGCGAAGTTGAAGACGTTGAGGGGGCATTTTTTCTCGATGTCGGCGCGGACTTTGTCCTCGAGCTTCGTCCTCGTGTCGCCGAGGTTGGTGCAGGAGCCAGCGTTCTTGATGTTCTTGTCGTTACACTTTTGTATTGCTTTCTGTTTCTTGGAGACGAACTTCGTCGCGGCCTTGGCCAGGCCCTCGCGACACTTCGTCTCGTCTTTCGACAGCTGCGCATGTGCCGTCGGTATTCCGACGGCCAGCGCGAACAGGCCGGCGGCCATCGCGCTCGCTAGACTCGCAGTGTACCTCATGGATTACCCTCCTTCGGCTGGCCGATCAGATCGCTGTAAGAACCGGGAATGAAAGAAATCACGGCACCCGGCGTTGGCGTCCGGTGAGTAGAGTAGTGCTGCGTCCGTGAGGCAGTCAAGGAAAAACTTGGCATAACGCGGGGCGGCAAGGCGGGAGAGTGTGCGAAGTAGCATAGGGACCGGTCGCAGTCGCGCTAACGCTCGCGGCGAGTGCGAAGCGGCAGGCGTCCGGCTCGCCCGCCGCCTCGGTCGTTCGACTACTGCGGCGTCGCCGGGAACGAAACCGTCAACGTATGATCCGTGATGATCGCGCCCTCCCCCGGCAGTCCCGCAGTTTGGTTCACTGCCGGGCTCTGCGTGTCGGGGATGCAGAACGTGTTGACGGACAATCCGCTGGAAGTCCCGCCGGAGAACGACCCGGCCTGGCCCTGTAGGGCCATCGGGAAGACGTGACACGGTCGCAGTTGGAATTCGCAGATCTGTCCGAGGGAGCACGTCGTGCAGGTCCCGAGCGGCGGCGGAGTGCAGTCCAGGTTCGTCGTGCAGCCACGGAACGTATCTTGACTGCAGTGGCCATCGGACGGGCCGAGCTGACATTGTCCGACGCCGACCTGTTCCCCCGCGGTCTGCCTGCACAGCGGGACGCAGCTACCCGCCGGGCAATCGGCGTCACTCGTACAGGCCTGGTCGTTGTTGGCTCCGCCGTCGCAACCCATCGAGCATGCGTTCGGTTTCGTCGGCACACCCGGCCTGCCGCAAAGCCCGGACGCGCCGGGCGGGCAGTCGGCGTCGGTCGAGCAGAGCGCCCCTTCGTTGTTCGATCCGGTTCCGCACCGCAATCCGCCGCATACGCCGCCCGGCCCGCATTGCGCGTCGCTGTGGCACGGCGCGTTCGGCGTCGGTCCGCCCGCGCAGGTGTGACACGGGCAGTCGAACTGCTCGAATCCGTTCGCGGTGCAGGGCAGCGTCGTGTCGAGGACGCTCTGACCGGTCGTCGTCGGTACGAAGCGGATGTCGAGTCCCGCACCGGAGACGTTGGTGGACGAAAGCGGAGGACAGTCGCGCGAGACGGGACCGAAGTCGCTCGTCCCCTCGATCGTGCAGGGCATGCCGACCGCGGGACCCGGACCGCACGTGCCGGCGTCGCCGATCTGGTTCTGGCAGCCGAGCCCGGTGCAATTGCACTGCGAGCACGGCGTCGAGATCGAGCTCGAGACGTGGACGATCGAGCGCAGGAAGGAGTTGCTCACGGTGCTGCCGTCGGCGACGTTCACGGTGCCGGTGATCGGACGCTCGAAGAAGCTCGTCACGCAGACCGGCACGCCTCCGGAGGACAGCGGCAGCGGCGGGCCCAGGAACGAGACGCAGCGCCCGTTCGTCGGCGCGCAATCCGCGTCGGTGGCGCAATGCGTTCTGGTGTCGAGCTCGCAGCGCCGACCCCACCGTCCCGGTCGCGGTCCCGCGACGCGGCAGAGCGTATCCGTCGTGCCGTCGCAATCGAACAGCAAGTTGTCCGCGTCCGTGCCGTCGACGGTGGCGCTGTTCTGCGACGTTCCCGTCCAGCCGTTGTCGAGGCGTCCATTGACGTAGATCGTGCGCAGCTGGCCGGTTGCACAGGTACACGCGAACGCGTCGCCTTCGCCGGCGGGTAGTCCCGGCGGCACGCAGATGGAGGGATCACAGCTCTCGCCGCTGCCGGCAGGCGCCGTGGGATCGCACGCCTCGCCCGGATCGATCATGCCGTTGCCGCAGAGAATCGACGCCGTGCTCGTCGGTGTCGGCGTCGGCGTCGCGACGGGGCCGGTGGGCGTTTCCGTCGGTCCGTTCGCGGTCGGCGTGGGTGTCGGGGTCGCGCCCAGATTGCAGTTCGCCGAATAGCTTTCGAACTGCGGCACGGTCAGGTCGTCGACGCAGTCGATCTTGAACTCGGCGACGCAGTCGACGCAGCTCACGAGGTCGGACATCGTCGCGACGGCTGCCGCGCACGCTTGGCCGCCGTGCGGGCCGCCGTCGTTCGGGACCGTCAGGTCCGTGCACGTGTCCGCGAAGCCGATGTCACTCTGCGGGTTCATGTCCGGGGATCCGCCGCACACGCGGTCCGAGCCGCCGCAGGCTCTGCAGATCCGCGACACCTTCTTCGATTCGGCCTTGGCGATGGCGGCGCTCGCCTTGCCGTCGCCCGGCGTCGGACAATCGTTGCCGTGCTTGCCGGTGATGCGGGCATCCCAGCACTTCCGCAGCGCCTTGGCCTTCGCTTGGTAGAACTTCACGGTTTCCTTGCCGATCGTGCGCTGGCATTTCTTGATGGTGCTGTTCGCGGCCTGGTTCAGCTCGCCGTACAGCAGGCGGGTGAGTTGATCGGTCGCGGCGCTGCCGATGCAGATCACGCAGTCGGCGATGCCGCCCGGATCGGTGATCGCGTTGTTGCAATTGCCGGCCTGGCCATTCTCGAAGTTCGGGCACGTCGGCGTACCGCCCCATCCGATCGCGGCCAACGACTCGTCGTCGGCGTTGCCGCAGGTCCGGTCGCGGCCGCAACACGCTTTCGTGATTCCGCTCTTCGCCTTCGAGCTGGACTTGGCGAGTGCTGCCATCGTCTTCGGTTCGCTCGAGCAGACGGTCCCCGGCGAAACCGAGCCGGTGAGCTTCTTGTCTTCGCACTTCTGCAGCGACTTGGATCGCGCCGCGAGAAACTTCGCCGATTCCTTCGCGATCGCGCGCTGGCACTTCTCCGCATCCGCCGCGGCGCTTCCGGCGCCCAGCACGACGCTCGCGACGAGCGACGCGACGATCAACGTTGTCTGACGATGGAGCAGCGTCATGGCGTTCCCTCCTCGATGACGGCGTGGCGGATGTCGTGAATGACGATGTTTAGATCACTGCCGCTCGATCGCGGGCAATCACATCGGACCGCTATGCACACGAGAAAAAGGGGGGAGAAGTCGATTGCCGTTACGGCATTTTCGCCGGAGGCGCGGCGGTACGGCGCTCGACACGCAGATGGCGGGAGGTGACGAGGCCGTGGAGCCCAGTGGGCGCCACGGCCTCGTGGATGACTCATTCGCCGGGTACGCTCGCCGTCACGGCACGCATGCGGTGCATGAGCTCGCAGCGCTGCAGAGCTGAAGCGGGCCGCAATTGACGTTCGGCAGCTCGCACGTCTCGCCCGGTTCGATCGTGCCGTTGCCGCAAATCGGCGGCGGACACGCGCACGTGACCGGGTTGCACGATCCCGGGCACGCGCTGTCGTTCGCCGGCGTGCCGGGCGGCACGCCGCCCGGATCGCATTGCTCGGTCGGCGCCACGAATCCATCGCCGCAGATCGGCGGGCAGGTGCACGCCGCGGGGTCGTTCGCCGGCTTGCATTGTGTCGGGCACGCCGCATCGCTCGCCGGAACCGTCGGTGGGTTGCCGGGATCGCACTGCTCGCCGAACTCGGTCACGCCGTTGCCGCATACCGTCATGCACGTGCAGTCCGGTGCGCAGGCGCCCGGGCAGTTCGCGCTGTCGCTGCCGTCGCACTCTTCGCTCGGACGGTTCCGCACGTTGTCGCCGCAGAACTTCGCGTCGACGGTGTTCGGGAAGCGGATCGCGCCCGGACCCGGGAGACCCGCGGTGTTGTTCACCGCGGGGCTCGACGTCGCCGGGATGCAGAACGTCGCGCCGAGCACGTCCGTCGAGGTGCCCGGGGTGCCGACCCGCACGATCGGATCCAGGAAGCAACGGCGAATCTCGGAGACGCACGGCCCGATACCGGGGCAGTCCGTATCCGTGCTGCACGTGACCTGGTGTGCCTGCGCGCACGTGCGATCGATCGGTCCGGCGACGCACTGCCCTTCGCCCACCGGGTCGCCGACGATCTGACGACAGAGCGGCTTGCAGGCTCCCGCCGGCGCTCCCGGACAGTTCGCGTCGGTGGTGCACGAGAGACCGTCGCGCGAGCCGCCGTCACAGGCGCTGTTGCAGGCGCTCGGTTGCGTCTGGCCGCTGCACCAGCAGCCGAAGCCCTGGAAGCCGTTGCCGGTGCACGGCTGATTCGAGGGGAAGCTGACCGTGCCCGTGCTCGCCGGGTCGAAGACGATGTCGAGACCGCCGCCGGAGATGTTCGTCGCCGTGTTCGGCGGACAGTCGTTCGAGGTCGGACCGAAGGGACCGGTTCCCTCGACCGTGCACGACCGCAGCGGATTGTCGCTGCACGTTCCCGATTGCCCGAGCGCGCAGCTCTGCGGATCGGCGGCACCGCAATCGCAGATCGGGCACGGCCGGTTGACGTCGGTCGCGAGGTGCACGAGCGAGTTCAACGGCACGCGGATCGCCGCGTCGCCGGTCTGGAGATTGTACGTACCGGTGACGTCGCCCGCGAAGCGGTTCACGATGCACACCGGGACGCCGCCGGACGAGAGCGGAAGCGGCGCGCCGTACGTGTTGATCACGCAGGTCTGCCCGACGGGGCACTGCGTGCTGTCGGTGCACGAAAGGCTCGCGTCCCCGGAGCAGAACGAGCCGACGTTCGCGAAGAACGTGCACTCGGGGTCGCTCATGGAATCGCAGGCCGCGATCTCGCCCGGGATCGTCGCGCCGGCCTGGACACCGAAATTGTGCGAGGTGCCCGTCCATCCGGTGTCGAGATCCGCGCCGGGCGTGACGATGAACGACAGCTCGCCGATCGCCGGACAGGTGCAGGCGGCCTGACACGCGCCGGGGCAGAGCGCGTCGTCGGCGGGCGGTCCGGGGTCGCAGTTCTCGCCCGCCTCGCGTACGCCGTTGCCGCAGAAGGGCGCGCACGTGCAGTCGTCCTGACAGGTGCCCGGACAGCTGCCGGTGTCGCCGCCGTCGCACTGCTCGGCGCCGTTCTTGACGCCGTCGCCGCAGAACGGACCGCAGGTGCAGTCCGGCTGACAGGCGCCGGGGCACGCTTGGTCGTCGCTGCCGTCGCACTGCTCGCTGGGCTGATTCTTCACGCCGTCGCCGCAGGTCGGGCACTGGCAGTTCGGCTGACAGTTGCCGGGACACGCGCCGTCGGCGCTGCCGTCGCACTGCTCGCCCGGATCGACGACGCCGTCGCCGCAGGTCGCGCCGCACGTGCAATCCGGCTGACACGCGCCGGGGCAGAGCGCGTCGTCGCTGCCGTCACACTCCTCGCTCGGCTGATTGACGGTATCGTCGCCGCACGTCGCGGCGCCGGGGCACTGGCAATCGAGGTGGCATTCTCCCGGGCAATTCGAATCCATCGGCGGATCGCATTGCTCGCCGGAGTCGAGGACACCGTTGCCGCATTGCGCGCCGCTCCGGAAGATGCGCGTCGGCTGCACGACCGCGCCCGGACCGGGCAGGCCGGCGACCTGGTTCACCGCCGAGCTGCCGGTCGGCGGGACGCAGAACGTCGCCGCGAGAATCGCGTTCTGCGTTCCCGGCGTTCCCTGGCGGACGATCGGGTCCTGGAAGCACTCGCGGCGCTTCGTCGTGCAGGTCTGGTTCGGCGCGCAGTTGCCGCAATTCCCGGCCGGCGGCGGATTGCAGTCGACGTTGTTGGTGCAGCCGCGGAAGGTCTCGATGCTGCAGAGGTTGTCGCTCGGACCGGTCTGACAGCGCGCTTCGTTCGGATTGTCGGTGTCACTCGGGTTCGCAACGCAGACGCCGTTGCTGCACTGGTTCGTCTGCGTCGCCGTCCCCGGCCGATTGCAGAACCCGCCGCCGGGGCACTCGGAATCGTCGGCGCAGGGCGTGCCGTTGGCGTCGCCGCCGATGCACCGCAAGCCGCCGCATTCCGCGCCGCCCGGACAATCGGCGTTGCTGTTGCACGCCTCGCCGCCCGGGGTGGCGCAGGTGTCGCACGGGCACAGGAAGCTGCCGAACCCGAACGCGGTGCACGCCGGACCGCTGCCGGAGCTGCGTCGTGCCCGTCGTCGCTCGATTGAACTTGATGTCGAGGTTGCCGACGTTCGCGGCGCGCGCCGGCGGACACTCGAAGCTCAAATTACCGAAGAAATCGTTGGTGCCGGCGACGTCGCACGGCTGGCCGTTCCGCGGGCCGCCGTTGCAGGTCCCGTCCTGAACGCCGTCACGGGGTGTCGTGTCGCCCTCGCACGTCGGGCACGGCTGATCGACGGTGAGCCCGTTGTGGACGCTCGATTCGAGACGCACGAACGCGGCGCCTTCGCCCGCGTGCGGGCCGGCATCGGAGATGTTGGCGGTCCCGGTGAGCGGCGCGGCGTAGCGGTTGATCACGCACACCGGGACGGCACCGGACGAGATCGGCAGCGGCGGACCGTAGAAGCACTCGCAGGTCTCGGGCGCGCTGCACGACGACGGCATCTCGGGATCGCAGCTCGCGAACGAGCTGCGCGTCGCGGTCCGCGAGATCGTAGCAGCGGCAGTTCTTCGAAGCTCCCGGGAAGAGGATCGGACCTTCGGTGTCGCACTGACCGCACGTCGGCGATTCCGTGTCGAGATCGCAGTTGCTCAGGCGCACCGCGGTGATCGCGCCGTCGTCGACGCCGGGCACGTCGTGCGAGATGCCGGTCCAGCCGGTGTCGAGATCGACGCCTGGCTTCGCGACGAAGCTCAGGACTTCCGGTATCGGGTTCGGCAGGACGCAGCTGCCGCTCGGTGTCGGCGTCGCGGTGGGGGTCGCACCGCCGCCGCCGGTCGCCGTCGCACCGCCGCCCGTCGGCGTCGGGGTATCGGGGGACGGCGTCACGACCGGCGTCGGCGTCGCCGGCGCAGCGCCCGGGTACTCGAAGCCGACCATCTCATCGGCCTTTTGCTCGTGCGTGTCCTCGATGCAGTCCTCGAGGTTGCTCGCGGAGAACGGCGGGCCGTCGGGATCGTCGCACATGTTCGGGAACCCGAGGTCCTCGAGCGAGACGCCCGAGCACTTGCGGTCGATCTTCGTCCGCAGCTTGGTGACGGCCTTCGTGATCCGCGAATCGGTCTTCGGGTCACCGGTGCCGGCGCCGTTCGGCGGCACCTGAGCGCGGCAGTTCACGGCGGCGTCGAGCTTGCCTTTGAGCTGATCGTCGAGGCATTTCGCGCGGTACTTCAGCTTCGCGGCGATGAATCTCTCGCCCTCGACGCCGATCGTCTTTTGACAATTGATTTCGGCGCCGTCGAGCGTGCCGTGCGTCGCGGGGTATTCGGTCGCGACCGCCATGTCGACGCGGGCGAGGTGCGAGTCGCGGATGCACGCGACGAGATCCTGCGCGGCGAACGGCGGGCCGTTGCCGTCCGAGCACGCCCCCGGAAATCCGAGGTTCTCGAGCGCGACGTCGCCGCATTTTTGCTCGAGCCGCTGGCCGAGCTTCGCCTCTGCGCTCGCGATCTGCTTGTCGCGCTTCGCCGTGTCGCAGGCGTCGCCGCGCGCTTGCGCATAGGCGCAGCCGCGCAATGCTTTTTCTCTCCTCTTGGCGTATTTCGCGCCCTCTTTGCCGATCGTCTGCTGACATTTCAGCTCCGTGTTGGTCAGAGCGCGCGCGGTACGGGCCGAGGTCGGCAGACCGACGCCGAGCAGGATCGCGACAATCAATGCGATGCGAAAAAGGCGATGCATGGCGAACCTCCGTTTAGCGGTGGACGTCTCTGTCGGTGCGCAAACGGATCGGCAATTTGAAATGATCCGGCACTCCGTGACAGTAGGCGGCCGGCCTGCGGAGGGTCAATCACGGTTGGGCGTGATTCACGGACGCAGAAACTGACGATTCCTGCAAAGAACACACGCGACCGGCGGGCGGCGGGGCGATCGAAACGGCCCCCGATCCCGTTCGGAACCGGGGGCCGTTTGCGGAAGGATTCGTGTAATTGTCGGGCTACGGCGTAGCCGGAGGCAGACCCCGCGCCGTTCCCTTCAGCTTCAAGCGGCCGAGGCCGGGAAGACCGGCGACGTCGTTGACGGCCGACGAGCCCGGTCGGCCCGATGCAGAAGAGCGACGCGAGGACGCGGATGCGAGACGTCGTTGACCGGGGTGTCCTCCATGCCGGTCGCGTTCACGGTCCGCGTGCTCGGCGGATTGCCGACACCGGGGCCGGCGAGCTCGTCTTGTCGAAGAAGCACTCACGCCGCTTCGTCGCGCGCACGTGTCGCCCGCCGCCGGGCAGTCGGAGTTCGCCGGTGCACCGCGGAACGTTTCGATGGCGGCAGAGATTGTCGGTCGGCGCCGAGTCTGGCACTGACCTTCGTCGCCGCCGCCGCCGCTGACGCATTGGCCGTTGCTGCACGCGTTCGGCTTGGTCGCGCTCGCCGGGCCTGGCCGCATCGTGCCCGATGACTCGCCGGTCGTGCACGCGTCAGGCGCTCGCTGCAGCACGCGGGGTCGCTGGTCCGGTCCCTTCGCGAGTGCACGGCGTGCCGGGAGTCGGAGAGTCGGTCAAGGCAGCGCAGACCGCCGCAGATGCCGCCGGTGGGACAGTCGGCATTGCGTCGCGCACGGCGTCGCCGTCGGCGTTGTCGCAGGTGTCGCAGGCGCACTTCGACGCTCGTGAAGCCGAACGCGGTACAGTTCGGGCTGTCGTCGGACAAGCGTGCGCGATTCGACGTCCGTCGAGTTTTTCAGGCTGATCGGCAGCGTCGCGATCTGCGCGCCCGGATTCGGCGGACAGTCGAGGCTCGTGCGGCCGAAAGACGGAATCGGCGACTCGGCGTTGGCGTCGCACGCCGCGCCGTCGCGCGGCCCACCGGTGCACGTGCCGCCGCTCGCGATACCGTCGTTCAGTCCGCCGGTGTCCGTGCACTTGGGGCACGGCGTGTCGGTCAGGATGCCGGTGAAGACGCTGCGAGGTGAGATTCGAGCGTGCTTGCCGTCTCGCCGGTCTCGATGTTCGCCGTGCCGATGATCGCGCCGACGATCTCGTTCGTGACGCAGGTCGCGACGCCGCCGGCCGAGAGCGGCAGCGGCCCGCCGAAGTAGAAGATGCAGGCGTTGCCGGCGCCAGTGCAATCCGCGTTCGACGTGCACTTCACGGACGAGTCGTTCTTGCAGCGCTGGTTGTCGATGTCGCCCGCGTCCGGCGCGGGATTCGGAATCGGACCGGTGAAGTCGCAGATTCCGCACGCGTGCTCGGGGTTGTCGCGGTTCGGATTGTCGCACCCGGTGATCTCCACGGTGACCTTGCCGGCGGAGACGATGCGCGAATCGTGAGCGATGCCGGTCCATCCGGTGTCGAGATCAGTCGCCGGATCGCTCGCGTCGCCCTCGAAGTCGAGGCGCGCGGGACACTCGCAGGTCCCCTCCATGCTGCAGATCTCGAGGCCGTTGCCGGCGTTCGCGCAGGTCGACGAGCCGGGCTCGCAGAACGTCGTAGCCGTCGGGGTCGGAGTCGGAGTCGCCGTCTCCGTCGGCGTGGGCTCCACGGGGGTGGTGGTCGCCGTCTCCGTTGCAGTGGGCTCGCCGGGGGTGCTGGTCGCCGTGGCCGTCGCGGTGGGCTCGCCGGGGGTGCTGGTCGCCGTGGCCGTCGCGGTGGGCTCGCCGGGGGTGCTCGTCACGGTGGCCGTTGGGGTGGCCTCGCCGGGGGTGCTCGTCACGGTGGCCGTTGGGGTGGCCTCGCCGGGGGTGCTCGTCACGGTGGCGGTCGGGGTGGCCTCGCCGGGGGTGCTGGTCACTGTCTCCGTCGGGGTGGGCTCGCCGGGGGTGCTGGTCACCGTCTCCGTCGGAGTGGGCTCGCCGGGGGTGCTGGTCGCCGTCTCCGTCGGAGTGGGCTCGCCGGGGGTGCTGGTCGCCGTCTCCGTCGCGGTTGCTTCGCCGGCGGTGGCACTCGGCGTTGAGCTCGGCGAGGGCGATGCCGTCGTCTCGCTCGTCGCCGTCGGGGTTGGCCCTGCGCCGAGCGGGTACTCGATGTTGATGATCGCGTCGGCAACGCCCTCGTGCGTCGTCAAGATGCACTGGGTGAGCTCCGACACGGAGAATCCGTTGCCACGTACGGTCAGGCAGGCCGATCCCGGGAAGCCGATCGCGGTCAGTGACGCGCCCTTGCACCCGCGACGGATCTTGTCCGTCAGGCGTGCCGTCGCCTTCGCGATCAGGCGGTCGGTATCATCGTCGCCGGTCGGGGGCTCGGCGCGGCAGTTGATGGCGTTCGAAATTCGACCTTCGAGCTGCAGCTCGAAGCAGCGTGTACGCGCGCGGAACGTGCGCTCGAGGAAGATCTGCCCTTGCCGTGCGATCGTCCGGGCGCACTGCTCGTCGTCGCCGCTCAATGGATTCAGCGCGGGGAACTCCGCGGCGATCGCGGCGTCCACCTGCGCTTCGACTTGATCGGCGAAGCAAGCCGCCAATTCGTCCACCGTGAAATCCGGCCCTCCCGGGTTGGGGCACGAGCCGGGGAACCCGAGGTCGGAGAGATTCACGCCACGGCAATCGCGCCCGATTTCTCGCTCCATCTTGGCGAGCGCTCGCGCGATCTGACGGTCGCGTTTCGACTCGTTGCAGTGGCGGCCGCTGAGCAGCGCGTTGTCGCAGTCGACGATCGCATCGTGCTTCGCGGTTGCGAAATCGGCACCCGCGCTTCCGATCGTCGCGGCGCACTGACTTGCCGCGCTGGGTGCGGCGAGCGCCGAGGAGGGTATCAGTGCGACGGCGAAGGCGGCAGCAGAGAGCGGAGCGATCCATATCGGCATCAGGCGCATCGGAAATCCCCCTTCGGCGATGATCGTGTCAGATGTGGTTTAGACAACTGGCACTCGGAAGGTCAATCACCGGAAGGAGGGTCGCAGACGCGATATACACGTGGTGTAGACAAAAAGCAGCGACAACGCGCTTGATGAGATGTCGGGTCGCCGACAAGAAAAAGCCCCCGGACCTTTCGATCCGGGGGCCGTTCGTCAAAGGCGAGGTAGGGCTACTGGATCTTCGACGTGCCGGGCAACGTCAAGCGCCCCAATCCCGGGAGCCCGGCCGTGGAGTTCACCGCGCTCGAGCCCGTCTGCGGGATGCAGAACAGAGCTCCGATCACGGTTGACGCCGTGCCGTTGCACGGTGCGTTGGCCTGGCCGCACACCGAGACGCTGCCGCCGACCTGGCCGTTGTCGAGGTAGCACTCGCGCCGCTTGGTCGTGCAGGTCTGACCCGGCAGACAGCCGACGCACGTGCCGCCGGGCGGCGGAGTGCATCCGGCGTTATTCGTGCAGCCACGGAACGTCTCGATCGAGCACAGGTTGTCGGTCGGACCGAGCTGGCAGTGGCCCTCGTTGCAGGAGTCGGTATCGCCGGGCGCTGCGACGCACACGCCGTTGGAGCACGCATTGATGGCGGTGGCCGTGCCGCCGGGCACGTCGCACTGCCCGCCTCCCAGGCAATCGCCCGAGGTAAGGCACGGGTCGCCGGGGTTGGTGCCGCCGAGGCAGCGGGTGCCGCCGCAGATCCCGGGCGTTGCCGGTGGGTTGTCCGGACAATCCGCATCCGAGCTGCATGCTTCGGCGTTCACGTTGTTGCACGTGTCGCAGAAGCACTTGAACCCGGTGTAGCCGCCGGCGCGACAAGCCGGGCTCGCCGTGGTCAGCATCTTCGTTTGCGTGCCGGTCGAGGTCGGCAACGTGATGACGAGATTGCCGGAATTCGCCGCAGGATCGGGCGGACAGTCGAGGCTGACCGGCCCGAACAGCGCGCTCACACCGTTGACCGTGCACGCCTGACCCGCGCGTGGTCCGCCGTCGCAGAGGCCGCCCACGCAGTTGGGACATGGCTTGTCGACCGTGCCCGTCGGGTGGACGCGGGACAGAAGCGCGATCGAGGTCTCCGCAGTGCCGTCCTCGATGTTCACCGTTCCCGTGACGGCGCCCTGGATCTCGTTGGTCACGCATACCGGCACGGCACCCGACGAGAGCGGCAAGGGGGGTCCGAAGAAGAACACGCACGGGCCGGTCGCGCCGCCGGTGATGCAGTCGGCGGTGCTGGTGCATTGAATCCACGGCTTGTCCGTACAGCGATGATTGTTGAAGGCCGTTCCACCGGCGTTCTGAATCGGCCCGGTGGTCGTGCATTGCCCGCACGGATGCATCGAGTTCGCGCAGCCGGAGATCGAGAGCGTGAGCCGGCCGTTCGACGGGACGTCCGAGTCGTGAGAGATGCCCGTCCATCCGGTATCGAGGTCCGCGGTCGTGCCGCCCGCCGAGGTGAACTCGACCGTCGTCGGGCAGAGACCCGTCGCGGTGGGACAGGGCGTCGACGTCGCGGTCGGCGTGGCGGTGGGCGTGGGCGTGGGGCCGCCGACGCAATTCGCCGAGTACGTCGCCTGACCGGGCGCGGCGGCCGCGTCCATGCAGTCCACCTTGAACTCGGTCACGCAATCGACGCACTGGACGAGCTCTTGCACGTTGTCGATCGTGCCGATCGCGCCGCAGTCGTCGCCGCCCGGGATTTGCACGTCGGGGCAGCTGCTCCCCATGCGGATCGTCGAGATGTTCGGATCGTCGACGGTTCCGCACGTCCGGTCGTCACCGCCACAGGCCTTGCAGAGCTTCGTTGCCTTCTTCTCTTCGGCGCTGTCGATTTTCGCTTGGGTCTTTCCGGACGCATCGCCGCTCGGACACGGCGAGCTGAACCCGGTCTTGCCTTGGTTGAGCTTGTCCTCGCACTTGATGAGAATCTTCGATTTCGCGAGCAGGAATTTCGTGCTCTCCTTGCCGACGGTGATCTGGCACTTGTTCTCGTCCGAGCCCGACTGCGTCGTCTGGTTGTTGTCGTAGTAGAGGTTCATCGCTTGATCGACGGCCGCCTCGTCGATGCAGAGCAGGCAATCGGTGATGCCTTGCCCGTTGGACGTGCTGCCGCCGCAATTGGTGATCGGGTTCGTGCAGCCGTGGCCCTCGAAATCGGGACACTGGCCGATGTCCCAGCCGATGTTCGCGAGCGTGAGATCGTCGCCCGTGCCGCAGTCCTTGTCGGCGCCGCCGCATGCCTTGTCGATCTTGGCCTTGAACTTGGACTCGGCCTTGGTGATCGCCGCGGCCGTCTTTCCCTGGGTGTCGCTGCAACGGGTCATCGGCGGCGAGTCGTAGCCGGTCTTACCCTTGAGGATCGCCTCCTCGCATTTTTGCAGCGCCTTGGCTTTCGCTTTGACGAACTTTCCGGACTCTTTGATGATCGTCGAGCGGCATTTCTGCTCGGGCGTCGCCGCGTGCGCGGCAGTTGCCAGCACGAACACTCCGGCGATCGACGCCATCGCGAACCTCGCGAAACGCGTAGACGGTCTCATGGCTCTCCTCCTTGGCACTGTCGGCCTTTCCGCGGCCCGCGCACGGTCACGGACGAGCGGATTCGTGAAACGAGATCGGCGCAACCACGTCGAGCTCGGACTTTCGCGCTGCCGTTCGTTGCGCCCCGTGGACGGCACCAAAGAGCGAGGAGGCTCGCTTTCCACGATTCGCATTTGTCTTTCCGAGCGGCACGAACGGAAGGTTGCTCGACATCGAGGGTAGGCCAGCGTTCTTCCGATTGTCAAGAAATATTCCCATCCAGTGCGGCGGAAACGCTCGACCAGATGCGATGCGCAGTGTGTTGACGGCCGCGACGCGACGCGGCTACGCACGGTGCATGGGTGCACGAAAGAAGTCGCGTGCTCGCGCGGCGCTGCATTCGAACGCGTCACCGTCTGCGCACACCAAAACCGCGCCGTCGGTCGCGACGCCCGCGACGCCGGCGGTCATGTCACCTGCTGCGGCGGAGCGATCCGGCCCGCTCCCCGGTCCGCTGGCACGATGGGCGCCGCTCGCTCTCGTGATCGTCCTCACCGCGCTCGCCTACGCCAAGACGTTGGCGCATGGCTTCGTCGACTTCGACGATCAATCCAATCTCGTCGAGAACCCCGCGTTTCGCGGCCTGGCGCCGAGCAATCTCGCGTGGATGTTCACCGATCTTCACGGGCACTACATCCCGCTCACGTGGTTGAGCTTCGCCGTCGACTATCGCCTCTGGGGACTCGACGCGCGCGGGTATCACCTGAGCAATCTGCTCCTGCACCTGGCGAACGCCGCCCTGTTCTACGTCGTCGCGATGCAGCTGATTCGCGCCGCACGGCTGGGTGTGACCGAGACGGCGACGACGATCGGCGCGGCGGCGGCCGCCGCGTTCTTCGCGGTTCACCCGCTGCGCGTCGAGTCGGTGGCGTGGGCGACCGAGCGGCGCGACGTGCTCTCGGGCCTGTTCTTCCTGCTGACGATCCGCAGTTATTTACGGACCCATGAGACGGCCTCGGCCGGCGCGAAGCACGCCTCGGGCGCCCGACCGTTTCCCGTGGCCGCGCTCGGCTGGTACGTGCTCTCGCTCCTCGCCAAGCCGGTCGGGATGACGGTACCGCTCGTCCTCGTCGTCCTCGACGCGTATCCGCTGCGACGGTTTCGCGATCTCGCGTCGGCGTTCGATCGCGAGCATCGCGACGTGTGGCTCGAGAAGGTTCCGTTCGTGCTGCTCGGCGTCTGTACCGCGATCCTCGAAGGCATCGCGGAGAGCCGGGTGGGAACGTTCTATTCGATCCAGGAGTACGGGATCGGCGGCCGTGTCGGGCAGGCGTTCTATGCGCTCGCGTTCTATCTCGCGAAGACCGTGCTTCCGATCGCGCTGTCGCCGCTGTACGTGCTGCCGGTCGGCTGGCGATTCTGGCGCGCCGACGTGCTGGTATCCGCGGTGATCGTCGCGGCCGTCTCGGGGACGTTGCTTCGCTTCCGGCGGCGATGGCCATGGGCGCTCGCCGCGTGGGCGGCGTACGTCGCGCTGCTCGCGCCCGTTCTCGGCATCGCGCAAGCCGGACCGCACATCGCCGCGGATCGGTACACGTATCTGGCGACGCTCGGGTTCGCCGTGGTCTACGGCGGGATCGTCGCCGTCTCGCTCGCACGGCCCGCGACGACGACGTCTCGCATGATCGTCGGATCCGCGCTGCCGATCGTGCTGGCGCTCGCGGCGCTGACGTGGCGGCAAGTGGACGTGTGGCGCGATTCGGTGACGCTCTGGCAGCGCGCGGTCCGTATCGACCCGCAATGCTACGTCTGCCGCAACAATCTCGGGAACGCGCTGGTCCGCGCCGGCCGGCCCGACGAGGCGATCGCGCAATTTCGCGCCGCACTCGACATCCAACCTGCCGACGCCGACGCCTACGCGAACCTCGGGACGGTCGCCGACGGGGCGGGCCGCGCCGACGAGGCGCGCCGCTATTTCGAGCAGGCGCTGCGGATCGATCCGACGCAGCCGGTCGCGCACAACAACCTCGCGCGGCTCCTCATCGCCGAAGGCAAGTCCGAGGAGGCGATCCCGCATCTCGAGACCGCGCTTCGCCGCGATCCGATGCAGGGAGAGTCGTACATCAATCTCGGCCTCGCGCTTCTCGACCGCGGCGACCTCGACGGCGCCGAGCACGCGCTCCATCGCGCCGGGGAGATTCTTCCGGAAGCCCCGGCGGTGCCGAACGATCTCGGCATCATCGCCTTGCGCCGCGATCGGCCGGAAGCGGCGCTTGCCGAGTTCCGCCGCGCGGCGGCGCTCGATGCGGGCTTCGCGGAGGCGCGCTTCAACATGGCGCTCGCGTTCCGGGCGCTCGGGCGCGATGCCGAGGCGATCGAGGCTCTCCGCGCGGCGATCCGGCTTCGTCCCGACTACGTCGCCGCCGAGGCGACGTTGGCGGAGCTCCTGCGGTCGGCCGGCCGCGTCGACGAGGCCGCGGAGCATCTCGACGCGGCGCTGCGAGCGGCGCCGGACGGGACGGTCGGCGTCAGCATGGCGCTCACGTACATGGACGAGTCGCGGAGCGCGGACGCGATCGCCGTTCTCCGCCAGGTGCAGGCGCGGCATCCGGAAGACCTCGAGGCGGCCAACATGCTCGCGTGGTTGCTCGCGACGGCTCCGCGCGCCCAGCTTCGCGACGGTGCGGCCGCGGTCACGCTCGCCGAGCGCGCCGTCGCGGGGAGCGGCGACCAGCCCGATGCCGACCGCCTCGACACGCTCGCGGCGGCCTACGCGGAGGTGGGGCGGTTCGGCGACGCGGCTGCGACGGCGCGTCGCGCGGAGGCCGCGGCGCGCTCGAGCGGCAACCAGGCGCTCGCGGAGGAGATCGCGGCGCGGATCACGGGCTACGAGCAGCGCCGGCCTTTCCGCAGCGAGTGAGTCGCGGATCGTGGCACGCGCGCGCGCTGCCGCTGGCGAGCGCGCGACGTATGGTCACGGCTCCGCGGTGCGCCGGGAACCGTGCGGAGGTTCGGCGTGCTCGTCGGGTGCCTCGCGGATCCAGCGCCGCACCCACGGCAAGAGCGCATACGACGGCAACGCCAGCGTGAAGGTCAACGCGAAGTAGCTGCCGTAGCCGAGCCACTCGACGCCGCGTCCGGAGACGGCGCCGCTCAGCGAGCCGCTCAATCCGAAGAGCGAGCTGAGAAACGCGTACTGCGTCGCCGCCTGCTGCTTGTCGCAGATGTTCATGAGGAACGCGAGGAACGCGGCGGTGCCGAGTCCGCCGCCGAAGCTCTCGGCGAGCGAGGCGGCGTAGATGCCGGCGCGCCCGGCTCCGGTCCAGGCCGCCGCCGCGTAGCCGAGATTGGCGACGGCTTGCAGCAGGCCCAAGACCCAGAGCGCGCGGAAGATTCCCCAGCGCGACGTCAGCGCGCCGCCGACGAGCGCGCCGGCGACGCTCGCGCCGACGCCGAGCGTGGTCGACACGAAGGCGATCTCCGTCGGCGACAGTCCGCGATCCAGCCAGAACGGCTTCACCATCGGGCCGATCGCGTTGATGTCGAGCTTGTAGAGGAGCACGAAGGCGAAGACCGGCATCGCACCGGGACGGCTCACCCATTCCCGGAGCGAGCGCGCCCACTCGCGCGGCGGCTGCGGCTCGTGGGCGGTCGCGGGGGCGTATCCCGCCGCCAGCGCGATCACGATCAGGCTTCCCGCCGCCAGCACGAACGTGAACGGCCACCCCGTCAGCACCGGCAGCGCGACGAGCACCCCGCCCGCGAAGATCAAGGCGGCGCGATAGGCGGAAACGCGGACGCCGTTCGCGACGCCCTCCTCGCCCGGCACGAGGAGCTCGATGGTGTAGGCGTCGATTGCGATGTCCTGCGTCGCCGCCGCGATCGTGAAGGCGAAGAGCGCGATGACGAGCGCGGGCGCGACGGGCGCCGGCGGGAGCATCGCGACCGCGAGCAACGCGGCGGCCATCACGAGCAGCGCGCCGCGGATCCATTGCCGGCGGGCGCCGATCTGGTCGACGACGGGCGACCAGAACACCTTCACCGACCACGGCATGCGCAGGAGGCTCAGCGCGCCGATCGTCGCGAGCGAGATCCCGTGCGTGCGGAAGTAGACCGGCAGGTTGTCGATCACGAATCCGTACGGAAAGCCTTCCGCGAAGTAGAGCAGCGTGATCCACGCGAGCTTCCGTCGGGTCGACACCGAGCGCGCGAGCTAGCAGATACCGCCGTCGCTTCCCAACCGGGGTCACGACACCCCAGCCGTGATGGCGTCGTCGTCGCATCGTCCGACGCCTGAGCGCGTGCTAGGTTGCGGCGGTGATCGCGAGTGTCGAGATCGCTCGCGCCGGAGCGGTGCCGCCGGGGGCCGCGCGCGTCCAGGATCGTCACCTGATTCTCTGGGACGGCGACTGCGGCTTCTGCCGCGCGTGCGTCGAATGGACGCTGGCGCGCGACCGGCGCGGTGTCCTCGCCGCGATCCCGTATCAGGAGGCGCCGAGCCCGCCGATGACGCCGGAGCTGCGCGCGGTATGCCGCGACGCCGTGCACGTGCTGGCGATCGACGGGCGCGTCTTCCGCGCCGGACGCGCCTGCCTCTTCGTTCTCGAGCAGCTCGGCTGGCGCCGCGCTGCCGCGATCGGACGCGTCGCGCCGTTCGTGTGGCTGGTGGAGGCGGCCTACCGGTTCGTCGCGAGCCACCGCCCGTGGGCATCGCGTATGCTGCGGCGCTTCTCGACGCGGCCGTCGGCGACCGCGTGATCGTGGCGACGGCGAGCCGAGGCGCGATCGCCCCGGCGTCGCCGCGTCAGCCGCGCGCGAGCTCTTCGACGGCGGCCAGGAACTGCGCCGCCTCGCTGCCGTTCGCGACGCGGTGATCGAAGACGATCGCGAGCGCCGTCGCGTGCGGCGCCGACGGCAGCGGGTCGCCGAGGCCGATGATCGCCGCTTGCTGCGGGTAGGGGATCGGCACGAAGCGTTGGATGCCGCGGCCGATCATCGAGGTCACCGTGATCGTCCCGCCGATCAGGTGGCTGGCTTCGAGGCGGCGCCGCTGCGTCAGGTAGAGCAGCGACCGCAGCTCTTTCGCGATCGCGGCGGGAGCCTTCTCGGCGGCGTTCTTGACGATCGGGACGTAGAGCTCGCCGTCGAGATCCATCGCGACACCGACGTTCACCTGCTCGAACATCTGGAGCTGGTATCCTTCCGTGACGTGCGCGTTGAAGCGCGGCAAGCTCCGGCAGGCTCCGGCGACGCCGGCGACGACGAGGTCGAGCTCGGTGACGACGCCCTTGGACTCTTCCGCGATCGTCTTGGCGCGCGCGCGGATCGCGCCGAGGTCGATGGTGCGCTCGAGATACGACGCCGGGATCGACGCGACGCTTTGCTCCATGACGCGCGCCGTCCGCCGCTGCACCGCGCTCAGCGGCTGCATGCGGTACGGACCGCGCGGATCCTCGGCGGCGGCACCGGCGGCCTGCTTCGCCGCCATCTCGAGCACGTCCTTCTCCCGCACGTTGCCGCGCCCGGCGAAGAGCGCCGGATCGAGACCGAGCTCCGTCATCTTGCGGCGCGCCTTGGCGCTGATCTGTCCGACGTCGCCGCTCGTGCTCGGCTCGACCGGCGGCGGCGCGCCGGCATCCGGCAACGCCGCGTCGGCCGCCGCCGCGATGTAGCCGAGGATGCCGCCGATCGGCACCTCGTCGCCGGCCTTGGCCCGGTGGCGGACGAAACCCGCCGCCGGTGCCTCGACCTCGACGATCGCCTTCGAGGTCTCGATGCTGCAGACGACCGCGCCCGCCTCGACGCGTGTGCCGTCGGCGACGGCCCACTCGGTCACGAAGACGGTGTCGTCGTTGACGTGCTCGCGCGGGACGACGATCGGCTCGAGCGCGTTCGCGGCCACGTCAGTGCGCGAGCAGGCGGCGTGCGCCGGCGACGACGCGCGCCGCGTCCGGAAGCATTGCGTCCTCCATCGGCCGGGCGTTCGGGATCGGCAGGTGCCGCGCCGCCACGCGGGCGCAGCGGGGCGGCCGGTCGATCAGGCGCTCGCTGATCTTGGCGATCACCTCGGCGCCGAAGCCCCACGGCTCCGTGCCCTCCTCGACGACGAGCAGGCGGCCGGTCCGTCGCACCGACTCGAGTATCGGCTCGATCCGCAGCGGCGCGAGCTGGGCGACCACGAGATACTCCGGCAGGACCTCGTCCTCGTCGAAGAGCACGGTGAGGGCGTCCTCGACGATCTCGGTCATCTCGCCGTAGGTGACGATGGTGACGTCGGCGGCTTCGCCCGCCGGTCTCCAGAGGCCGACGGGGTAGCGCTCGTCGCGCTCGCTCTCCGGCGGATCGAGCACGAGCCCCGGCGGCGGATCGGTCTTCAAGCGCTTGCCGTAGAGCAGCTTCTGCTCGAGGAAGATGACCGGCCGGTCGTCGGCGACCGCGCGCCGCAGGAGCTCGCCGGGATCGTGCCGCAGGCTCACGGCGACGAGGACGAGCCCCGGCACGCCGAAGAAGATCTTCTCGATGCACTGGCTGTGGGTCGGTCCGTAGCCGCGGCGGCCGCCGACGGGGGCGCGCACGACCACCGGGGTCTCGACCTTGCCGCCGTACATCCAGTGAAACTTCGCCAGGTGGTTGATGATCTGATCGGCGCAGAGCGCGAGGAAGTCGCCGAACATGATCTCGGCGATCGGCCGATAGCCGCGGAGGCTGAGCCCGTTGGAGATGCCGATGATCGCGGACTCGCTGATCGGGGTCGAGCGCACGCGGTCCGGATGCTTCGTCGACAGGCCGCGCGTCACCTTGAACGCGCCGCCGTACGGATCGAGGAGGTCCTCGCCGATCACCAGGACCGCGCGATCGCCGTCCATCAGCTCGTGCAGCGCGCCGTTCAGGCTCTGCACCACGCTCTGCGGCTCCTTGCCGTTGCCGCCGGCGAGCGCCGAGCGGCCCGTGTCCGCGGCGGCGCGCGGCGCGTGCAGGCGCGCTTCCTCGTCGGCGGCGAGCGCCGCGAACGGCGCCGCCTCCGCGGCGGCGACGGCGCGGTCGACGCGCGCGCGGACCTCGGCCTCGATCTCGGCGGCGCGCTCGGCGCCGACGGCCTCGCGCAGCTCGAGCAGCGGATCGGCGCGGCGGTAGCTCTCGATCTCCTCCGCATTGCGGTCGTCGTCGCCTTTGCTGTGCGCGGCGAGCCGGTAGGTGTCGAGCACCTGGAAGAACGGCTGGCCGCCGCGCCGGACGCGATCGACGACCGTCGCCATGTACTCCTTGAGCGCGACCGGGTCGCGCGCGGCGCGCCGGTCGGTCGCGATGCCGAAGGCCGCGGCGCGCGCCAGCACGTCGCCGGCGATCGTCGTCGTCGTCGGCGTCGATTGCGCGTACTGGTTGTGCTCGAGGACGAAGAGGAGCGGCACCTTCCAGAGCGCCGCGACGTTCAGCGCCTCGTAGACCGCGCCCTCGCCGAGCGTGCCGTCGCCGAGGAACACCACCGTCACGACGCCGCTCTTCTTCATCTTCTCGGCGAGCGCCATGCCGGTGGCGACCGGCACGATGCCGCCCTGGATGCCGTTCGAGAAGAAGCCGTTCGCGCACAGATGCTGGCTGCCGCCTCTGCCGCCGACGACGCCGGTCGCGCGGCCCATGATCTCGGCGATCAGCCCCTCGGCGTCGTCGCTGTAGATCAGGTAGTGGCCGTGACAGCGATGGTTGGAGAACACGAGATCGCGCGTGCGGTCGAGCGCCTCGACGACGGCGAACGCGCAGGTCTCCTGGCCGATGCAGGTGTGCGTGGTTCCGAAGAGCTTGCCCTCGGAGAAGAGCGACAGCAGCCGCTCCTCGACGGCGCGCACCACCGCGATGCGCCCGAACGCGTACTCGCGGGCGCGCTGAGCGGATGGGTCGTCGACGGGCGGATCGGCGAGCTTCAGTGATCGGTTATCCATGGCGTCTCAGGATTTCCTCGATACGGGGGAGTGAGGTGAGGTCGGGTACCTCGTCGGGATCGAACGTGCAACCGAAACGCTCTTCCAACGCGATCACCAGCTCGACGTGACGGACCGAGTCCCACCCCCGCACCGTCGCGGGCGCCGTGTCGTCGCCGAACTGCTCGTGCGGCAGGCCGAAGACCTCGGCAAAGACCTGAATGATGTTCTCTCTCAACGATATGCCCTGTCGCAATCCAAGTAGGTGATGAACCACGCGTCCGGCGTCGGAACGTCACCGGGGAGGCGATGATACCAGACCGGCACCGTTCGCTGGCGCCGAAAACGACAGGCGCGGAGCGCTTCCTCCAGATCGGGGACCGAGGCGGTGCACTCTATGTACTCCGCGCCGGCGTCCTGCAGCAGGCGCGACGACGCCCGGACGAGCCATTCCGCCATGCGTGGCCGGCTGCGATCCCAGAGCGCGTCGACGATGCGGCCGCGCTCGAGGCCGTTCTTCTCGTCGATCCGCAGGATGACGTGCCCGCTCACGTGGGTGCCGTCGCGGAGCAGGAAGCGGCGATAGCCGCCGTCGGGGAACTCGGCGCACATGAAGTTGAGCTGCGCGCTGCTGCGGTCCATCAGCGGCGCGAATTGCGTGCGCCGCGCCTCCCAGACGGCGTCGTACGACGCCGGAAAGCGCGCGATCTCCTCGAGCGAGAAGCCGAGGTCGGGCGCCTTCGCGACGCGATAGAAGGGGTGGACGAGCATTCCCGCGATCCGCGCCGGCACGCGAAGCCACCGCCGGGCGCGGAGCGGGCCGCGTTCCGCGATCGCGCGCGGGCTCACGCGCAGGACCCACGTCGCCGGTCCCTCGCTGCTCGTCCAGCGGAGCTTCGGCAGGATCTTGCGGGTGTCCTCGGAGCCTTCGAGCGTGAGAAGGATGTCGGTCGACGCCTGCGCGCGCCGCAGCAGGCCGACGCCGACGCCGACGCTGCCTTCGCCCGGAGCCGTCGCCCAGTCGACGAACCACGCGGCGCGCGCCGTCGTCGCGCCGGTGTGGAGCGTCGTCGGCAGCAGGCCGATGAAGCCGCCGACCGCGTCGTTCGCGGCGCGGTGATAGAAGGCGCGGCCGTCCCCGCCGCGCTCGAGCTGGTACTTCCATCTCCAGTGCCGGCGTCCGCGCGGCGTGCCGCGGTGCTCGAGAAACTCGAACACCGACTCCGGAGAGCTCGGCTGCAGCGGCTCGATTCCCATGAGAGGTCTATTGGCTCGATGAAGGGTCGCCGCCGTCGACGCCGGCGGGCCGGCGATCGGAGCGCATCAGCTCGCGGGCGCCGTGTCGGCGAGGCCACGCGTCACGGCGCGGCCGCCGAGGATCTCGTCGAAGACGGCCTCGATCGCGCGCACGTGGTGGCGGATGTCGAAGACCGCCTCGACGCGGGCGCGTCCGGCGCGGCCCATCGCAGCGCGCTCCTCGGGATTCTCGACGAGGCGCGTGATCGCGGCGGCGAGCGCGTCGGCGCTCCGCGGCGCCACCAGGAGACCGGTCTCGCCGTCGACGACGATCTCCCGCGGTCCGCCCTCGTTGGGCGCGATCATCGGCTTCCCGAGCGCCATCGCCTCGATCAGCACGCGGCCGAACGGCTCGGGGCGCGTCGAGGAGTGAATGACGACGTCCATCGCGTCCATGCACGCGGCGACGTCGCCGCGCGCGCCGGTGAGAACGACGTGCTGCTCGAGACCGCGAGCTGCGATCGTCTCGCGGATGCGCGCGCCGTACTCGGCGCCCATCCGGTGCACGCCGCCGACGACGAGGCAACGCAGCTCGGGATGCCGCTCGCGCGCGCGCGCGACGGCCTCGACGACGAGGAGCTGGCCCTTCCATCCTTGAATGTGGCCGACGATGCCGACGAGCGGCGCGTCGGCGGGAATGCCGAACTCGCGCCGCACGCCCTCGCCGCCGCCGGGCGCGAACGCCTCGCAGTTGATGCCGTCGTAGATCGTGACGAAGCGACGGGCGTGCACGTGACGATCGCGCACGTGCGCGGTCACGTTCTCGGTCATGCCGATGCAGGTATCCACCCACCGCGACATCAGCCGCTCCACGGGACCGACGCGGCGCAGCCCTTTCTCGTGCACGATGATCGGAAGACCGCAGATCGCCGCCGCGATGACGCCGTCGAGGTTCGTGGTGACGCCGTTGGCGAGGTACACGAGGTCGGGTTGCTCGGCGCGCAGCAGCGAGACGAGGGCGCGAGCGCGGGGGGTGATCACCGCGACCAGGTCGCGGACGCGCACCAGCGCCCGCGCGAAACGACCGCGATCCCCGTCGGGCGTCGGCTCGGGAAGGCGCGGCAGCACGTGGACGGCGACGCCGTCCGCCTCGAGCGTCTTGATGACGTCCTTCTGCTCGTAGAGCGCCACCGACGGCGTGAACCGTCGGCGGTTCAGGCGCTCGATCAGGTGGAGGATGCCGGTGAGGGATCCGCCGAGCACACCTCCGACGCTTGCCTCGATGAAAAGGATACGATGCTGGGCCATGGGGGAGCGAGCTGCCAGAGCGTTTGTCCGGGTCGGCCGCTCGGTGATTCGCCCGCCCGGCCGCTGACGCGACAACTGCTGAATTTCGCGCAAGATAAAGGAGCCCTGCGCAGAGTGTCAAGCTGGAATCGTGCACCGCTGCGCGGCGCAAATCCGACCTTGCCGATCTTCGATCGCAGCCGGCGCCGCTGGCGGTGCAACGCGCGAGGAGCGCCGCCGGGTAGCGACTCGCTTCCAGATGAATCGCTACCCGCCGCCGGGTACTGTCCGCCGCCGGGGCTGCGTTGGTCGCTCGCGATCACTCTGCTATCGGATGCGTTCGGTTCGCCGTCCGACGTTCGGAGAAGGAAGGGGCCCGGTGGCCCCACCGGTCTTCAAATCGCCCCGAGGCTGCGACGGCGATCGGCTCCGATCGACGAGTGCGGAACCCGGCGACGCTGTCCGCGCGAGCGATCCGATCGCTGACCGCTGGCGCCGATTCCTGTTCACGGACAGAACACGGACAGGCTCCGGAAGGGACGCTCCGCGAGAGCAGTCGCGACACGGAGCGGCCGAAAGCCGAGCGGTCACGGTACAACCCAGGTGGCTACTCGGCGTATTGCGGCGCGGCGCACTCGGGGATATATGATTTTCTTGTGAGAAATCGGATTCGAATCACCGCGACCGAGGCCGCTCGAGACTTCTCGAGACTTCTCGATCGGGTATCCGCGGGAGCCGAGGCCGTGATCGAGCGCCATGCCGAGCCCGTCGCTGTGCTGTCACCCGCGTCGCTCGCTCCGCGCAGACTGTCCGAGTGTATCGGGGTAAATCTCGCACGACCCTCGGTCGCGCCTGACGAAAACTTCGGAACCGATCTCGCAGCGATCATTCGAGAAGCCTCGGTCGACGAGCCTCCCGCGTGGGATTGATCCTCGATTCGACGATCTTGATCGACGCCGAGCGGCAAGGTCAGACGGTCGTCATGGCGCTCGAGCGCTTGGCGAACCGGTTCAAGGACGTCGAGGTCGCCATTTGCGCCGTGACCGCCGCGGAGCTGGTCCATGGAATCTGGCGGGCTTCCGACGCTCGAATACGGGCGACGCGGGAGGCGTTCGTCGAAGAAGTCTTTGCACGAGTTCCGACACGCCCGCTCTCGCTTGCCACCGCTCGCATTGCGGGTCGTCTCGACGCCGAGACGCGCCGCAAGGGAAGGACCGTCCCGACTGCCGATCTATGGATCGGAGCAGCGGCGCTCGAGGTGGAGTTCTCCGTGGCCACGGGGAATCCTCGGCATTTCCGCTTGGTCCCGGGACTTCGGACCCATGTTGTCAGGTGATTTGAGCGGCGACGACGAACGACCGCGTGTCACTCGCTGACGACTGAAACGTGGTTCCCGGGCGTCACTGACGACGCCATCAGGCGGGAATCTCATCCTTCGCCGATCGTGGAGATAAAGACCACATTAGCGGCGGTTCCATGGTCGGTTGACAGGGTCGGTTGACGCTTTGCCGATCGGACGCGCCCCGATTCGGTCCTATTGCTCGCACGGTTGCCACCGGCAGTCGCGATCGCCTGCTCGATGCACTGCCGCTCGAACCGCGCGACCGCCTCGAGGAGGCCGCCGTTACCGTTCGCCGGCACCGGCGCGCACTCGGGCGCCGTCACCGGGAGCGGCGGCGGCATGGCGGCGGGGTCGGTGTCGGCGGCGGCGAGGTCCTCGGCGACGACGTCGAAGAAATCCGCCGGCCGTAGCGGCTGCCCCGCGTCCCCCATCACGAGGGCGCGGATCAACATGTTCTCCAGGTCGCGCACGTTTCCCGGGAACTCGCAGGCCCGGAGCGCCGCCTCCGCTTGCGGCGAGAGTTGCGGCATGGGCAGCCCGAGCTTGCGGGCGTGCATCGCGACCAAGTGCCGCGCGAGAACGGGCACGTCTTCCGGACGCTCGCGCAGCGCGGGGGTACGGAGCGGCACGACGTTCAACCGATACAGCAGGTCGGCGCGGAACCGGCCCGTCTTCACCTCGTCGTCGAGACTGCGATTCGTCGCCGCAAGGATGCGCACATCGACCTTGCGCGGCTTGTTGTCGCCGAAGCGCGTGATCTCGCCTTCGTGGAGCACTCGGAGGAGCTTGGCCTGCAACGAGAGCGCAAGCTCGCCGATCTCGTCGAGGAAGAGCGTGCCGCCGTCGGCCACCTCAAAGAAGCCTTTGTGATCCTCCGTCGCGCCGGTGAACGAACCTTTCCGACGGCCGAAGAGGCGGCTCTCGGCGGCGTCGTGAGACAGCTCGGCGCAGTTCACGGCGACGAACAGGCGGTCGCGACGCGGGCTGCCGGCGTGGATCGACCGCGCGACAAGCTCTTTCCCGGTGCCCGTCTCGCCGTGGATCAGCACCGTCACGGTCTTCGCCGCGACGCGCCCGATCTCGTCGAGCAGGCGCCGCATCGACGGCGACTCGCCGACGAGGATGCGCGGCGCCTCGGCCGTCTTGAGGTACGCGTTTTCGGCGCGCAACCGATCGTTCGCCTCTCGCAGCTCGGCGGTCAAGCGACGATTCTCGCGAATCAGCCGGTGCTTCTCGAGGGCGCCCTCGATGGCGCAGCTCGTCCGGGTCCCAGGGCTTCGGGATGTACCGGTACACCCGCTGGAGATTGATCGCCGCGATCAAGTCGCGGTCGCTCGTGAAGCCGGTCAGGATGATCGGCACGAGATCCGGACGCAGCTCCACCCCCTGCCGGATGACTTCGAGGCCGTGCATACCGGGCATGCGTTGGTCGGTCACCATCACCGCGACGTCGTGCTCGCGCAGCACCGCCAGTGCATCGGGGCCGTTCGTCGCGGTGAGCACGCGGAACGCATCCTCGAAGTTGTAGACGAACGTGTCGATCAGATCCGGCTCGTCGTCGACGAACAGGACCGGTCCACTCGCATCGGGCGCTGCGACCACTCCGAAGCCGTCCTCCTTGCGCGCACGGAGATTCGCTAGGCCCCGCCTCGATTGTCAAGCTACGCTTGGAGCTGCGCGCGGCTGCGCCCGGCGAGCACGGCGCAGCCCGCGCCATGACGACCCCGGCCCACCGGCGCGGCTACCTGAGACCGCCCCACCCGACCTTCGTGTTCGTCTTGGTCTTCATGTGTGGTCGTCCTTTGGTTCGCGACGGCTCGGCGGGGGGAGGCTTCCGCCATCCCCCCGCCGAGCCGTCGTGTGGTCAGAGGTGCGTTTCCTCTTACGCTCAGCCGCGCGAAAAGCCGCCGCCTCCACCTTGGTCTTCGTCTTCATGATCGCTCTCTTTCGTCAGATGGTGTCGTGGATGCGCTGCCGTTCGGGCCTGTGTCACCCCCAGCGGATGCCGCCGGCCTGCACGTTCGTCTTGGTCTTCATGATCGCGTCCTCCTCTCGATGGATCGTGTCGCGGACAATCCCTTGAGCACGGCGCGTACCAACCGTGAAGCGCTGGCAAACGCCGGATTTTCGCTCGCAGACCGCCGAGGCATCTGATCGATCGGTCATCGGAGCCGCGCGCCTTGAGCGATCGTTCATGGTGCCGATGGGGCGCGGCTGGTGGTGATTCCCGCCGGACCAGGCCCAGGCCACCAGTTCGAAACCAGCGGCATCGCGTACGGCCCCGGCACGGCGCGGAGTCGCCGAGCGGTGTCGGTGTCCGGCGGACGCTGGAGCACAGCGCCACGGGCGGCACGGCGCCTCGAAACGACTCGGCGGGGAAAGCGCTGCTGGCGCTCACCCGCCGATCGGTTGGTCTTGTGGCTCGTCGGCTTCATCGGAAGCCGCTGGCCTACATGCCGGTTTCGCTTCTCAGCGCCTCAGCGCCGCGTCCTGCCGGCTGCCTTCAGCGCGGTCTTGGTCTTCATCCTCGAGGAGATCCTGCAGCCACGGATCACGCGGCGGACCGCGGCGCCCGGCGCCGCCGCCCGCGCGCGCGACGTCCGCGCCGCCGGATGCGAGCGCGCGACGCGAGCGCGCGCTCGCCTCTGCGACACCTCCCCCTCCGGCCGTGCACGCGCGAACGAGCGTGCGGCGTCGCATCGCGCCTGCTCGGCGTATCGGAACGGTCGATCACGGCTGTCCAGCGCCGCCGGCACGGATGAGCCACGGCGCGCCAGCTCGACGTGCATCGTGGCGGCGGCACGGTGCGTGCTCAGGGTGCCGATCGTGAACGACGCTGCACGCGGAAAGGAGGGACGACCGATGACCGCGAAGACGACTGTGAAGGCTGGCAGCATGGGCTTCAAGTAACCGACCCGCGGGCCGCGCGTGGGGCGCGGCGGGGCGGCGCGAGCACGAATCCCAACGACCACCGACGAAGGAGCCCAGCGATGACGACCACGACGAACGTGAAGGCTGGCTGGGGCGGCTGGAGGTAACAGCCGCGGATCACGCGGCGGACCGCGGCGCCCGGCGCCGCCGCCCGCGCGCGCGCGACGTCCGCGCCGACGGATGCCAGCGCGCGACGCGAGCGCGCGCTCGCCTCTGCGACACCTCCCCCGCCGGCCCACCGCCGCCGTCGCGCGCGCGACCGTTCTCCGCCGCACGGGCGCGCTGAAGTCGGCGTGCCCCGCGGTGCCGCGCGCGCCCGGCGCCGCGCCCGATCGCCCGGCCGGCACACCCGTGTGGTGTGTCGTCGCGCGTTGGACGAGCACGGCGGCAGCCGTGATCCCGGCCGATCTCTGCGCGGGTCGCGCCGTGCGGCGAGCTCCTCGACGTGATCCGCCACCGCGCCGCTCTCCGCCGCCCAGAGTGTTGCCACGTGTTCCACCGCGCCGGGCAGCGGATCCGGTGCTTCCGCGAGCCGTGGCAGAAGGCGTGCGAGGCGGCCGGGTTCGAGGGGCGCTTGTTCCACGACCTCCGTCGGTCGGCGATCGGCAACATGGTCCGCGCCGGCGTCCCGCAGAATGTCGCGATGCGGATCCGCGGGCACAAGACTGATAGCGTCTTTCGGCGCTACGACATCGTCGACGAGACCGACCTCGCGGAGGCGCTCACGTTAACCCAGGCGTACGTGCAGCAGCGGGGTACGGCACAGCCACGCGTGACGCCGCTCGGGTGGGACTGGCGAGGCTGAGTAGACCGTGTGACGAGAACACGAACAGTAGACGGACACTCGACTCTCGTGCGGGCTTCACGCGCGCGAGCGGGCGCGGTAAGCAGACGGAAACACAATGGGGAGAAGGAAGGGGCCCGGGGCCCCACCGGTCTTCAAATCGGCCCCAGCCTGCGACAGCGATCGGCTCCGGTCGACAAGCGCCGAATCCGCCGACACTCTGCGCGCGAGCGACCCGACCGCTGACGGCTCCCGCCGACCTCTGTTCACGGACAGAACGCGGACAGGCTCCGGAAGGGACTCGGGCGAGAGCAGTCGCGGCGCGACAGGTTCCGACAGCTTGCGTACGTGCGCGTCAGCCGGACCGGCGGGACTTTGTGGAGTCGGTCGCGTTCGCACGGCGCGGCTGTCCGCAGCCGAACGCAAGCGTTTCGTCGTTCCAAGTCGTCGACGGCTATTTGAGTCGCGCCTTGTATTTCACCCCGTCGTTCTTGGTGACCGCTGCGGAGTGTCGCGCGTACACGCGCGACAGCCGCCGAGTGAGCGACCGCAAGCACACGCTCGAGCTCCGCGGCGCCGCCGGCGGCCGGCTCGTCGCGACGGGCTGGGGCGCGCAGGATCACGCCCGGTCGTGTTCCTCCACGGCCGCGGCCAGACCCGCCACGCATGGCGCGGCACCGCGCACGCGGTCGCGGTCGACGGCTGGCACGCGATCTCGGTCGACCAGCGCGGCCACGGCGACAGCGACTGGTCCGAGGACGGCGACTACAGCCTCGACGCCTTCGCCGACGACTTGCGCGCGATCGCGGCGACGTTCACGCGCCGTCCCGTCGTGGTCGGCGCGTCGCTCGGTGGTCTCGCCACGCTGATCGTGCAGGCCGAGCGCGGCGACGGCGCGAACGGAGGACCCGCCGCCGCGATGGTCCTCGTCGACATCGCGACCCGCATCGAGCCGGTCGGCGTCGAGCGCATTCACGCGTTCATGCTCGCGCACCCCGACGGCTTCGCGACTGTCGATGAGGCCGCGGACTCGGTCGCGGAATACCTGCCGCACCGCCGCGGCCGGAGCGACACGACCGGCCTCGCCCGCAACCTCCGTCTCCACCCGGACGGACGCTGGCGGTGGCACTGGGACCCGCAATTCATGAGCGGCCGCCGCCCGCCGCGCGACGCCGGCAATGTCGAGCGGCTCTCGAATGCCGCGCGCGATCACGTGCCCGACGCTCCTCGTCCGTGGTCGCCAGAGCGACATCCTGAGCGAGACCAGCGCGCGCGAGTTTCTCGACCTCGTCCCGCACGCGCGCTTCGCCGACGTGAGCGGCGCCGGCCACATGGTCGCCGGCGACCGCAACGACGCGTTCACGACCGCGGTGCTCGAGTTCCTCCGCAGTCTGCGCAACGCGACGATGTGACTGACTTGCAGCGCACGATGGCCGACACCCGGCGAGCGGCAGGTCGTGTGGACCCGTTTCGTCGTTGAAGAAATCGAAAACCTTGATCGTGTAGACGCCCGTCTGGGCCGGCAGCGTCCGGGTGCTCTGGTCGCAATCGTACGACCCGACTTGCGCGCCGTTGGGCGCGAAGAGCTCCCAGCACTACACCTAGCCCGCGCCACCGCTGCGCGCGGTCGTGATCGCGACCGACTCATTGGCGCTGGCCCCGAGCATCAGCGGAGGCGTCGCCCTGTCTCGGAGCGGCATGACCCCGCGCACTTGCAGCTGCATGCCGTTGCCTCCGAGCGTCACGGTGCGCGCGGGCTCGACCGCGATCGCCGGCGACGGCGGGATCTCGATGCGCGCGCGGCGGGTAGATAGCGCACGCGCTCGCGACCGAAGCCGCATCGCGCCGCCGCACCCACCGAGCAGGAGGGCCAAGGCGACGCAGGCGAGCGGCCACGCCGTGTTGCCGGCAACCTACCGACGCTCGCTCGGACGATCCGCGGTGATCAGCTCGCCCGGGAGGTCATCCTGTTGCGGTCGCGTGTTTCTGAGATTGGACGAGAGGACAGTGGAGCTCGGAGAGGAAGGGCGCGAGGACGGCAGGCAGGAAGACGTGCTCGAGCTCCAGCATGTCAGCGTCGAAGCCGCCATCGCTGCGACGATGTCCGTCGATGTCGAGAAAGAGCATGCGCCGCGCGCCGGGCTTCACCGACTGCGCCCGGCGGATGCGCGTGAAGAGCGTCTGCGCCGACTCCGCGAACCCTTCGTGCCATCGCGTCTGGAGGCGTTCGGCGGATCAGACTCCCGAACGCTCACGTTCTGTCAAGCCGTCTGTGAACCGTCCGAGCACCGGATGGATCGCGTATTGGCGCCCGCCAGGCGATGGGGCGACGATGCAACGGCGCACGGCGGCCGCGCGGCACGCGGCGCGCGGCGCATGGTGGAACGCGTCGGCGACGCGGAGCCGGCAGCGAGCGCCACCGTTGCGTCCCGCGTTGCGGTGTCGCAGCGCTTTGACCAGCGGCGGGGCCGATGCGAGCCGCGCGATGCGTGCCGGATGATGACCGCGGTGACCGTACCGGGCTACGCGCGCACGAGCACCGAGTACGGATACTCCGAGCACATCGCGAAATGGTAGTCGGCGATTGATGCGGCGTTGCGCTCGACGAACTCGACGAGGGACGCGTCGAGCAGCTCGTGCGGCCGGCGCAGTAGAAGACCGACGCGCGACGCGCCGCCGACGCGGCCGACCACCGAGGCGGCGGCGCTCGCCCACCAGGGTGGCGCCCGATGGTGGATCGCGAGCGCGTCGTTCGGCGACAAGCTCCAGAACCGTGTGACGAGAGCTCCGAGAAACCGGGCTTGGGCGGCCGCGGTCCGCACCACCGTGACGCGTGCGGGGTCGGTCGTGCTGCCGCGCGCGAGCGCCGCGGCGATAGCGACGGCCGGACGCTCGCCCGTCGTCAGCGCCTTGCCCCACGCATCCGTATTCCGGACCGGCACGCCCGTCATGCGCGCGAAGTGGTCGCACATGCGCGGCCACAGTCCGATCGGCATGCTTGCGGGATCGTCGATCGACACGCGCGGATGCCACTGGTGATACACGGGGCACATCTCGTGAAGACGTTCTTCGACCAGTCCGACATCGCGCAGCCGCTGGTGCAGATCCGTGTCCTCGCGTCCCCAGAATCGGTAGAACTCGTCGTAGCCGCGCAGGCGCTGGAGCACCGCCGTCGGTGCGAGCTGAAAGGCGCCGTAGCTGCCGCGTGCGAGTGGAAGCTCGCCGGGTAGCTCCATCGTCGCGTCTACCACCGCTTCCCCGCGCGGCAGCGCAAGCGGGAAGCAGTACGCGAAGCGGTCGTCATCGGCGCGGGCAAGCGCCGCCGCAATGAAGCTCGGCGGGAACAGCAGGTCGACGTCGGCTGCCGCGAAGAACCGAGCGCGGCTCGATCGCAGCGCGAGATTCATGGCTTCGGCGCGGCAGAACGGCCGTCCGCGAGTGTCGGTGTAGATGTACCGGCAGAACGGGTACGTGCCGACGAGGCGCGCCATGCGTTCCGCCGTTTCCCGCCGGCTGCCGTAATCGACGAAGGTCACGGCGAACTCGCCACTCGTCTGGCGAGCGAGTGAGTCGAGGCACGCACGGACGCGCGAGCCGTCACGATCGCGGTACGCAATCGCGACGGTGAGCGCGGGTTCGGTCAGACCGCCTCCACGACGTCAGCGGATACGAGGCCGAACGCACGTCGAACGGCGGCGACCCCGACGTGCCGCGCAACGCGCTCCTCGAGGTCGGCGTCGCGCGCCGGCGTGTCGCGTTGCACCGCGAGGCTGCGGATCTTGTCGCCCGCGTCGTCGTTGCCCCATTGCCAATCGAAATCGGGCGGCCTCGCGTACGCGCGCGTGCCGGTGCGCCGAGCCGATCCGATGAACCGAAAGAGGTCGCGCGTCACCGTCACCGGATCCGTGACCAGCGTTTCGTAGCGCACGACGTACGGCGTGATGCCGGCGCGTTCGCAGCCGGCACGAATGGCGTCGTACGTGCGGCACCAGTAGGCGATCAACTCGTCGCGCGTGAGCGGAACACGGCCGACCGCCGCGTTCATCCGCTCGAGCGACAGAATCGTCGGAACGGGCTCCCGCACCACCGCGACGACCCGCAGCCGCGCGCCGCGCGGCAGCCGCGGGAAGCGGGGATACACCGTGCTCCAATACGGGCACGGCTTCTTGATGACGAGGATCGCCGCCGGGCTCAATCGCCACAGGCGATAGTACGTCTCGTAGGCGCTGCTCCACGGTCGGAGGTTCTGCTCCGGCAGATGCGAAACGTCGGCGGCGGCGGCGAGCAGCGCTTTCAGCAGCGTCGAACCCGCGCGCATGCTCGACACGATGACGACGACCTGCTTCCGGCGCCGCATGTGAAAGAGCGCGGCTCCCGCCGCCGTCAAGGCGAGGCGTGCCGCGCGGCCACGCACCGCGCGCGCGACGCTCACCGCGATCGCGCGCGGTTCGCTCACGCCGAGGCCGCGCTGAGCACGATCGGCTGATCTTCGCGACCTCGATGCCGCGCGCGATCACTCCGACGGCACCAGCCGTCGCACCGCGCACCTCGTCCACCGCCGAAACGAGCGACGCGTTCGTGCATCGCCCGCGTCTTACACCGACTGCGGCGCACCCGGAAACAGCCGTCGGGTGTGTGCATCGAATCGCTGCCGATCTGTGCGACGCGGGCATGCGGCGCGCGGCCGAGGAGGCTCCGCCCGGCGACCGATGCGGCGCAGAGCGCGGCCAGCGCCGGCGCGTCCTCGGCGAGGGAGTCGGGGGCCATCGCCCTCGGCGTCGTCGAGCGCGAGCCCCTGGCGCGCAAGGAGGCGCTCGATACGGCGCGTGATCGCGGCGACGAGCCGCGCGAGCTCGCGCGCCGCCGGCGGCGACGCGGGCACGAAGCGCCACGCGTCCCCATGGCGCGTAAGGACGCCGTCGAGACAGAGCGTGTGGAAATGAACGTTCAGCAACAGCACGTCACGATACCCTGTCGTCGACGATCACGGTCCACTACCGCTTCCATCCACTGGTGGGCCAAGAGTTCGAGATTGTGTCGGCGTCGCCCCGTTCGGATCTGCCGATTACCGTGCGGGAGCGGGACGGCATCGATCTCAAGATCCCGCGCTGGATGATTGACCCCGCCGCGGGAGCCATCACGGTCTCCGCGGTCGCGGTACTGCCCCTCGACGTGCTGCACGCCGCTGCGGAGCGGCTCGCCCTCGCCACGCCGTTGCCGCCGACCCACCCCACCACGGATCCTGCGCTGCCGACGCGATCGTCGGGAGAGGAGGAGACCCGTGGAGGACGTGAAGCAGCAGCAATTCCCGTGGGCCGCGGCGGGCCAGCGCCGCGACGCGATCGAGGTCGTGATCGATCCGGCGGCGACCGCGGCCGCGATCGTGTTGCTGGCCCGTGCGCTGATCGGCGTCGTGCGCGCCGTCGAGGAGATGGACGATGAGCGGTGAGGAAAAGATCACGGCGGCGCATCGCGCGCGCCGCGCGGTCGTCTATCTGCGCCAGTCGTCACCGGGCCAGGTGCGCCACAATCTCGAGAGCCAGCGCTTGCAGTACGCCTTGGCGGACCGGGCCCGCGCGCTCGGCTTTCCGCAGGTGGACATTCTCGACGCCGATCTCGGGGCGAGCGCGGGGGTCGCAGCGAAGCGTCGCGCGGACTTCGAGCGGCTGCTCGGGAGCGTGGCGCTCGGCGAGGTCGGGCTCATCCTCAATCGCGAGCTCTCACGGCTGCTGCGCACCGACAAGGATTTCTGCCAGCTCGTGGAACTCTGCCAGCTGTTCGGGGCGCTGCTGGGCGATGAGGAGACCATCTACGACACCGACCGCATGGATGACCAGTTGGTGCTCGGGATCAAGGCGACCATCAGCGTCGTCGAGCTCAAGGTGCTGCGCCTGCGCCTGCTGCAGGGGAAGGAGCACAAAGCCCGGCGGGGCGCGCTCTATCCGCGGCTGCCGCCTGGCTATGTGTGGGAGGCGCCTGAGACCGTGGTGAAGGATCCGAACGTGCGCGTCCAAGAGGCGATCGCGCTCGTCTTCGCGAAATTCCGGGAGACGTGGAGCATCCGGCAGACCTTCAAATGGTTCCGGGACCACGACGTCTCGCTGCCGGTGACCAAGGTGGTCGGCACGAAGCAGACCGTCGTCTTCCAGGTGCCGCGGCCGAGCTTCATCGCGTCGGTCCTGCACAATCCGTTTTACGCGGGGGCCTATGCGTGGGGGCGGCGCACCACCGCACCGGTGTGGTGCGCGGGTGCGTTACGCAAACGCCGGACGGCGGCGACGGCGCCGGAGCAGGCCCGCATCTTCATTCGCGACCATCATGAAGGTAATTGACTGGGCGACCTTCGAGGAGCACCAGCGGATGATGCGGCGGAACTACTGGCGGGGCGACGCGGACGAGACAGCGGGCGCGGTGCGCGCCGGGCACGGGCTGCTCGCGGGGCTGCTACGCTGCGGGCGCTGCGGCCGTCGCCTTCACGTGCGCTACTGGGGCAAAGCGGGGACGGCTGCGCGCTACGTGTGCAGCGGCGATTTCGTCACTGCCGGCGGCCAGTACTGCCTTGGCTTCGGCGGCGCGACGGTGGATCGCCGATTCGGCGAAGAGATCGTGCAGGTGCTCTCGCCGCTCGGGATGCGGGCGAGTCTCGCGGCGCTCGAGCAGCTGGGTGCGCAGGACGACGATCGCCGCCACGCGCTCGCGCGGCAGCTCGAACAACTGGAGTACGAAACCGCGCGCGCCGCAGAACAGTACCACGCCGTCGATCCGCGCAACCGGCTGGTGGCAGCGGAGCTGGAACGGCGCTGGAACGCCAAGCTCGAAGAAGCCGAGCGAATCCGGACGAGCGTCGCTGAGCTGGATGCGCGGCGCCGGCCGCCGTCGGCCGAGGAGCGCGCGACGCTGCTGGCGTTCGGCGAACGGATCGGGGATCTCTGGCCCCACCCGGCGTGTCCGATTGAGCTCAAGAAGCAGCTCGTGCGGACGATCGTCGAGGAAGTGCTGGTCGACGAAGATCCGCCGGGGACGCTCTCCTTCATCGTGCACTGGAAGGGCGGCTGCCATACGGCGTTCACCATGACGAAGGTCAGCCCAAAGACGGTGCACCGGACCACGGACGCGGACCTCGAGGTGATCCGCAAGATGGCGCCGCGCTATGGCGACGCCGACATCGCGCGCGTGCTGAACAAGCTCGGTCGCCGCACCGGCAAGGGGAAACCGTGGAGCGATCTCGCCGTCAAGACGGCGCGTCGTACCCACGCGATCGACGGGCGGAACGCGACGCTCGCGGATCCCGAGCTGGTGACGCTGCAGGCGGCCGCGCGGTACACCGCGACGAGCGACACGACGATCAAGAAGCTCGTCGACGCCGGCGTCGTCCCCATGCGGCAGCTGGTGCCCTTTGCCCCGTGGGAGATTCGCCGCGCCGATCTCGAGACCGAGCGGGTACGAGCGATCCTCGCGCATCTCAAACAGACCGGCCGGCTCGTCGTGGGGGATCCGCTGGAAACGCAACGCCCGTTATTCGAATGAAATTGCGGAGGTGATGACGCCAGGTACTGTGCGCATTCCATCACATTGATCCCGCTTCCAAACCGCTGGATCGCTGTGACGGCACCGGTTTCTGCGTCGGTGATCCGGTTGTGCCGGGCGCGGCGGCGGTAGAAGCCACGAAGCGCCCGCACGTAGACGGCGAGGACGTCGCGACAGAGCGCGTGATTCCACGCCAGGAGGTAGCGGAGGCGAAACGGCAGGCTCAATACCCATTGACGCATCGGTACGGCGGGCAGCACGCGATCGACGAGATGCGCGGCGCGCTGGGCCATCCGCCGCCTCCCAACACGACGGACAGACGGCGCGCGCTTTACACGAGAAAGGCACGAGCCGCTCCGCGTGGCAGGTCCCGCAGCGAAAGCGAGCAAAGCCTCGGGCCCACACGCCACATCCCAAGAACTGGCGGAACTCGCGCTCGACGAACGGCGGCACGCCGCCTGCCGCGTCGGCGGCCGCAAGAAGCGTGGCGAGATGCTCGCGCACGATGCGATGGAGCACCGTGTGCTCGGTGGCGCGGGGGCGATACGCGTGGATCGCACGCCGCGTTCCACCATGCGCCTCGTCCCGCGCGGCCGCCGCGCGCCGTTGCATCGTCGTCCCATCGCCTGGTGGGCGCCGGCACGCGATCCGTACGAGTAGCCGGTCGCGGCGGCACGCGGGGTTCATCGCGTCTGGGGGCGTTCGGCGGATGAGAATCCCGAACGCTCACGTTCCATGGCGATCAGCCGGCGAGCCGTCCGGCGCTCGGGCAGTTCACAGAAGGCTCGCGGCGGAGCGCGACGGTGCTATCGAGGCGAGGCGCTATGCACGAGACGCGACGCGGGATCGCGAGCGACGATCGTGGCGTGGCTCTGTACCACGTCGTGTACCCTCACGAAGGGTTCGCGGAGTCGGCGCAGACGCTCTTCACGCTCATCCGCCGGGCGCAAGCGGTGAAGCCCGGCGCGCGGCGCATGCTCTTTCTCGACATCGAGGGACATCGTCGCAACGATCCGTATGTGCAACAGCTACGGACGGCGCCTCCGCGGACGACCCCTCTCGACTGAAGCGGCTCGACGGCGTAGGCGGCGACCACCGCGTACACGGACAAAACGCGGACAATTGATCTTCTCGTGGCGTCCGCGTTATCCGGTCGCTACTGTCAGTCCGCGACAGTCCGATGAGGAGAAGGAAGGGACCCGGTGGTCCCACCGGTCTTCAAAACCGGCCTGGCGCGCCTCGCGCGCGCCGGATGGTTCGACTCCATCCCTTCTCCGCCATACTCGAGCCCGGCGGGGCCGGTGCCGTGGCTCGAAACGGAACGGCCGAGCGTGCGGAGCGGGCTCCGCGTCGCTCGGCCGTCTTCACGCGCACGTCGAGCTCCGACCGCGCGCGGAAACGAGTGCGGGATCAGGTCGCGTGCGTGACGTGGGCCTCGCCCGCGGAGGAGATGTCCTCGGCGCCGGCGCGCTCGAAGATGTCTCGCGCGCGTGAGCGTTGGTTACCGTCGTCGGTGTGGACCGAGATCAGGATGTTGCCCGCTTTGATCTTCCCCTCGTAGCGTTTCGCCTCGTACTCCGGGATCCCCATCCCGACCAGCGTTCCGGTGATGCCGCCGACCGCGGCGCCGACGGCGGTCCCGCTCAGCGCCGCCATGATGGGACCCGCGGCGATGAACGGTCCCATGCCCGGTATGGCGAGCGCGCCGATGCCGGCGAGCCATCCGAGCGCGCCGCCGAGCACGCCGCCGGCGACGGCGCCGGTCGCCGCGCCTTCCGGTGCCTTGGTGTGCTGCTGGTGCGCGAAATCACGAGTGCCGCTCTTGTCCGGGAACAGCACCGAGATGTCCGTGTTCGCGAAGCCGGCAAGCTGAAGCTGTCGGACGATGTCCTCCGCTTGCGGCTCCGTCCTGGCAATGCAGAAAACCGCTCTCGCCATCGGGTCCTCCTCAATGAGCGCGATCGCGCTCGAGCCTCGTGTCGTGGTCGCCAACGTTCACGCGTATCGTCTCGCGAAGGAGCGAGGAGCATGCCAGCGAACGGCAGCGCGACGCCGGAAAACGGACGCCGCGTTTCCACCGCGCATCCGAGGTGCGCGGCCGAGGATGGTGTAAGGACGGATTCGCAGGGTGTAACTTCTACAGGTCGAGACCGGGGGACTCCCTTCCGGACAGTCGATCTGCTACGGGCGCGGAGTTTTTCACGGACGAGAGCATGACCGCGGGTGCTGAAATCCACCTCTTTGCGAGGGTCGTTGGCGGCGAACGTCAGAGCGCGTGAGCGGCCACGGTCGCGTCGCCGCGAACCGCCTCGCCGCGAAGCACCTCGCGACGATCGCCGCGCGCGTGTCGCGGAAGCCGATGCGCCCGCCGCTCGTTCCTCGCGCGAGAGATGGAAGCCGGCCGTCGTCGCCTTGCTGGCCGTGGTCGTCTACGGGAACACCCTGCAAGGTCCGTTGCTCTACGACGACGTCAACGCGATCGTCCGCAACGACTGGCTGCGCGGCGACGTCGCCGCGATCCTGACGAATCCCTCGTGGTGGGCCGAGGGCCACGGCCGCGGGTGGCGGCCGATGACGACGCTGAGCTTCGCCGCGAACTACGCCGTTCACGGCTTGTCGCCGCTCGGGTACCACGCCGTGAACGTCCTGCTGCACGCCGGCGTCAGCGTGCTGCTGCTGAACGTCTTCTTCATGCTCGGTATCGCCGCGAGCGTGTCGTTTCTCGCCGCGCTCCTCTTCGCCGCTCACCCGGTTCACACCGAGGCGGTTGCGAGCATCGTCGGCCGCGCCGAGTTGCTGGCGGCGGCCGGCTTCTTTCTCGCGTGGCGGTGCTTCCTCGCCGCCGATCGGCGCCGGGCGGGCAATGCGCGCCGATCGAGTCGTCTGCCGCCGTGGCTTTGCGATGCGAGCGGCTGCGCCGTGCTCTTTCTCGCGCTTCTCGCGAAGGAGAACGCGGTGGCGTTGATCCCGGTCCTCATCCTCGCCGATCTCCTGTATCCGCCGGCGCGCGGTGCGCCGCCGGCCGCCGACGTCGGCCGATTCGCCGGCGCGCGCCGGTTGCCGCTCGCGCGCTACGCCGCGCTCGCTGGCGTGACGATCGTGTTCTTCGCCTGTCGCGCCGCCGTGCTCGGAAGCGCGACGCCGGCGATCGACGTTCTCGACAACCCGCTCGTGGCGCTGCCGCTCGTTCCGCGTACCCTGACCGCGATCAAGGTCGTCGCGCTCTATGCCTGGCGGCTCGTCTTCCCGCTGGCGCTCGCCGCGGACTACTCGTACGACCAGATCACCGCCGTCCGTTCGGTCACCGATCCGGTGTTCGTGAGCGGCCTCGGCGTGCTGGCCGCGGTCCTTGCCGCCGCGTGGTGGACGCGCCGGCGCGCGCCGGAGATCGCGCTCGGCCTCGGGCTGATGGCGCTGGCGTTCGCGGTCGTGTCGAACCTGCTCGTGCTGATCGGGACGATCATGGCGGAGCGGCTGCTCTACCTGCCGTCGGCGGGATTCTGTCTGGTGCTCGCGTCGGCGATGACGCGGGCCGCGGCGTACGTGACCGGCGAGGAGCGGTCGCGCCGCGCAGCGGCGCCGTCGCGCCGTCTGCTTTGGATCGCGGCATCGGTCGTGGTCGTGCTCTACGCGGCTCGGACGTGGACGCGGAACGAGGTCTGGACCGATCCGCTGCGGTTCTTCACGGCGATGGTCGCGGATGCGCCGCGCTCCGCGCGAAGCCATCGCGAGCTCGCCGCCGTCCTCGCCGAGCGCGGGCGCTTCGACGACGCACGGCAGGAATTCGAGCGCTCGCTCGCGATCAAGCCGCACGATGCGGCGACGCTCTACAACCTCGGCAACGCCTTGCTGCAGGCGGGACGCGTCGACGACGCGATCGCGAGCTACGACGCCGCGCTCGCCGCCAAGCCGGATTTCGCGAGCGCGATGGTCAATCGCGCGAACGCCGAGAGCATGCGAGGCGACCAGCAGGCGGCGCTCGCGTGGATGCGCAAGGCGATCGACCTGACGCCGCCCTCGGGCATGCCGTCGCTCCGGATGAACATCGCGAACACGCTCTTCCGAGCCGGGGCGCGGGAGGAGGCCCGCGCCGAGTATCGCGCCGCGCTCGCCCTCGCGCCGGACGCGCCGGAGATTCTCGTCAACTATGCGACGTTCCTGTACGCCGGCGGCGAGTACGACGAGGCGATCACGATGTACGCACGCGCGGCCGCGCAGAGCCCCACGCCCACGGCCTTGGTGGGGCTCGCCGGCAGCTACCGGATGAAGGGGATGACCGAAGACGCTCGTGCGACCCAGGCGCGCGCCGAGAGGCTCTTTCCGCGGGATCCTTCGGTGCGACAGATGGGCGAGCTGCTGCGCCGCGACGGTGCGAAGGGCGGGCCGGCCGCATGAGATGGGTGCTGCTCCTGATCGTGGTCGCCGGTTGCGTCGTCTACGCGAACAGCTTCGGCGTGCCGTTCGTCTTCGACGACTACAACGCGATCGTGTCGAACCTCCGGATTCGCGAGCTCTGGCCGGGTCCGCTGATGGCGGCACGCCCGGTCGTCGAGCTCTCGCTCGCGCTCAACTACGCACTCGGCGGTCTCGCGGTCGTGGGGTATCACGCCTTCAACGTCGCGGCGCACGTCGCCTGCGCGCTCGTCCTCTTCGACCTCACCCGCCGCACGCTGCTGGTGACCGCGACCGCGCCGGGGCACGAGAGCGCGATCGCGGGCGTGGCCGCGCTGATCTTCGTGGTCCATCCGTTGCAGACCGAGGCGGTGACGTCGGTGATCGGCCGCAGCGAGGTGCTGGTCGCGCTGTGGTATCTCGCGACGCTCGACCTCTTCCTGGCCGGCTTCATGCGACCGCAGCGCCGCGGCCTGCTCTGGCCGGCGGCGGTGCTCTGCTGCGCGCTCGGCATGGCGACGAAGCCGGTGATGGTCTCCGCGCCGTTGGCCGCGCTCTTGGTCCGGCGGCTCGCGGCGCGTCGAGCGGAGCCGCCGAGCGTCGTGTCGTTCGCGCGCGACGCTCCCGCCCGCGAGCCGCCCGTGACCGGAAGCTGGGCTCCGCTCGCCGGCTTCTTCGCGACCTGGGGCGTCCTCGCCTACCTGGTCTTGCACCGCAGCAATCCCGGCGCGGGCCTCGACATCGACATCTCGCCGTGGCGCTACTTGCTCACGCAGCTCGGCGTGACGTGGCACTACATGCGGCTGCTCGTCTGGCCGACGGGTCAGACCGCCGACTACGATTGGCCGCTCGCGACCGACCCGTTGGCTGCGACCGTGGTCGTGCCGGCGATCGGGTGGTTGATCGTGCTGGCGCTTCTCGTCTGGCTGGTCCGCAACGGGCGCGCGGCGGCGGCATTCTGGCTCGGCTTCGTCCTGCTGACGCTCGCGCCGAGCTCGACGATCGTGCCGATCGCGGATCTCGCGGTCGAGCATCGGATGTATCTGCCGGTCGGCGGCTTCGCCGTTCTCGGGACGCTCGCGATCGGCGGAGCGACGCGCGCGGCGCCTCGGCTCGGCCTCGCGATCGCTGCCGTCGCGGTGGTAGCGCTCGGCGTGGCGACGATCCAACGCAATACCGTGTGGCGCGACCCGGTCACCCTCTGGGAGAATGCGCTCGCGCACGCGCCGCTGAAGGCGCGGATCTACCGCAACCTGCAACACGCGTACGAGCAGCGCGGCGACCAGGCGAACGCCGCGCGCGTCGCCGTCGCCGAGACCCGCGCCCTCGAACGGTTGCGCGACCGGCGCCCGCGCGACCCCGACGTCCTCACCGCGCTCGGCAACGCGTACGCGCGGCAGGGGCGGCCGCAAGAGGGACTCGAGCTCGTCTCGGAAGCGGTCCGCATCGCCCCCGCCGACGCGGTCTCGCGCGCGGCCTACGGCAGCCTGCTCCTCCAGGTCGGCCGCAACGACGACGCCGTCGTTCAGCTGGAGATGGCGGAGGCTCTCGCCGACGAGCAGTCCGATTGGGTGGCGCGTGACGTCATGCGCTCGATCCGCACCAACCTCGGCTGGGCGTATGCCGCCGTCGGGCGGGAGCAGGACGCGGTGCGCGTGCTCCGTCTGGCGGCGTCCGACGACGGCGTCTCGGCCCTCAACAATCTCGGATCGATCCTGGGGCGGCTCGGCAAATGGGAGGAGGCGCGCGCGGTTCTCGAGCGCGCCCGCGAGCGCGATCCCGGCGATCCCAACGTGCAGAGCAACCTCGGTTGGGTGTACGCGAACCTCGGCCGACTCTCCGACGCGGCGGCCATGCTCGAGGCCGCGATCCTCAGCCAGCCGCAAGAGCCGTCGGCGCACGGCAACCTCGCTTGGGTGCGGTTGCGCGCCGGCGATCCGGCCGGCGCGTTGCACGCGCTCGAGATGGCGGTCGACCTCCAGCCCGAAAACGCCTGGCTCGCTCACCTGCAAGGCGTCGCGCACGCGCAGCTTCAAGAATGGGACGCCGCGATCGCCTCTTTCACCCGAGCCGAAGCCCTCGCCCCCGGCGATCCACTCCTGGAAACCAACCTCGAACGCGCCGAGAATCACGAGCCGCCCCTCATGCCCGGCTCCGAATCCTAAAGCAGAGCTCGCGCCCGCCACGAGCCAAGCGCGCATGCACCGCGCAGCACCGAGCGGGGACGGCATGTGGCGAGCGGAGCGAGCGGAGGGGGAGGCGCGCGAATTCACTTCGCGCGGCGACGTCCATCGCGAGCGAAGCGAGCGGGGACGGCATGTTATTGACACCCCCGTAGCCAGCACCTATAACCCGGGGCCCGTTCGTTCGGCTGGTTGCCGTGGCTGCGGCTCGCATGCCACGGTTTTTTTGGTCCGCTCGCTGACCGGTGGGTCGAGTCGGTGGGTGATTTGCGGTGTCGGTCGAGGGTTGCCCGGCGCCGTTTTTTTGGAGCCGTTGCTGACCGGGTGGTTAGGTCCGGTCGGGTAGGGGGGGATGGACCGCATGGATCGAGGACGCGAGCACCTGGCGGGGTCGTCGCCGTATGGCTCCAGGCGCGCAGCGACCACCGCGCGCGGCGACGAGTTCCTCGCCAAGATCGATCACACCATCACACGATCCCAGACGTACTTCCGTGAAGCGCAGCTCGCCGACGGATACTGGCACCGTCCGCTCGAAGCGAACGCGACGATGGATGCCGAGTACATCTTCTTCATGCACTTCATGGGGCGGGTGCAGGCGAAGCGTCAGCAGCGCATCGTCGATCACTTGCTCGCCACGCAGCTCGACGACGGCAGCTGGTCGCTGTACCCGGACGCCGCCGGTCACCTGTCGAACACGATCGAGGCGTATTTCGCGATGAAGCTCGCCGGCGTCGCCGCGTCGCATCCCGCGATGGCGAAGGCGCGCGAGTTCATCCTGGCGCGCGGCGGGGCGGCGAAGGCGGGCGTCTTCACGCGGATCTTCCTCGCGTACTTCGGTCAATTCCCGTGGGACGGCGTACCCGCGATGCCCGTCGAGCTCGTGCTCTTGCCGCACTGGTTTCCCGTCAACATCTACGAGATGTCGAGCTGGGCGCGGGGAACCGTCGTGCCGCTCGCGATCCTGATGGCGCAGCGGCCCTTCGTGCGCATCGACCCGGAGTCCGGGATCGAGGAGCTCTATCTCCGGCCGCCGCAGCGCGCCGACTACGCGTTCGCGCCCGATCCGCACCTGCTCTCGTGGCGCAACTTCTTCCTCGCGTTGGACAAGACGTTGAAGCTCGTCGGCCGAATTCCGTTGAAACCGCTGCGCCGCCGTGCGCTCGCCGCCGCCGCCGATTGGATCATTCGGCACCAGGACGTGAACGGCGGGTGGGGCGGCATTCAGCCCGCGATGGTGAACGCGGTGATGGCGCTGCACGCGCTCGGCTACCCCGACGACCATCCGACCGTCGCCAAGGGGATCCAGGCGATCGAGGACTTCGTCATCGAAGAGGGCGACCAGATCTTCTTCCAGCCGTGCGTGTCGCCGACCTGGGACACCGCGCTCGCCGCGAAGGCGCTCCTCGATTCCGGCGTCCCCGGGGACGACCCGGCTCTCCAGCGTGCCGCGGAGTGGCTGCTCGAGAACCAGATCTTCGCGGGCGGCGACTGGCAGGTGAAGAACCCGGATCTCGAGCCGGGCGGCTGGGCGTTCGAGTTCGCCAACGACTGGTATCCCGACACCGACGACACCGCGGTCATTCTCATGGTGCTCCGTCGCATTGCCCTCGGCGACGAGCGCCGAAAGGCGCGCGCGATCCAGCGCGGCATGAACTGGACGCTCGGCATGCAGAGCCGCAACGGCGGCTGGGGCGCATTCGACACCGACAACCTGCGTGAGCTCTTCAACAAGATCCCGTTCGCGGACATGGAGGCGATGCTCGATCAGCCGACCGCGGACCTCACCGGACGGCATCTCGAGCTCATGGGCGAGTACGGATTCGACCTCGACATGCGACGCGCCAAGCGCGCGCTCGATTTCATCAAGCGCACGCAGGAGCCGAACGGTCCGTGGTGGGGCCGCTGGGGCGTCAACTACATCTACGGGACGTGGTCGGTCCTGAGCGGGCTGCGCGCGATCGGCGAGGACCTGCGCCAGCCGTACGTGCGACGGGCGGTCCAGTGGCTGAAGGACTGCCAGAACGAGGATGGCGGCTGGGGTGAGACCTGCGACAGCTACGCCGACCCCGCGCTCGCCGGGCGCGGCCCGAGCACGCCGTCGCAGACCGCGTGGGCTCTCCTCGGCCTGCTCGCGGGCGAGGATGCCTTGAGCCCGGAGCTCGTCCGCGGCATCGACCATCTCTCCCGCATGCAGCAGTCGGACGGCACGTGGGACGAGCTGCATTTCACCGGCACCGGGTTCCCCAAGCACTTCTACTTGCGATACTACATGTACCGGAACTACTTCCCGTTGATGGCGCTCGGCCTGTTTCGCGCCCGCGCGGCGAGCGCCACGCGCACCGATGACGCCGTCCCCGTGAGCGCATGACCGTTGCCGCACGCCGCCGATCGATCGCCGTTCTCGGCTCCACCGGATCGGTCGGCGTGTCGACGCTCAAGCTCGTCGAGCGGTTTCCGGAACGGTTCCGAGCCGTCGCGCTCGCGGCGGGGCGGAACACGGCCGAGCTCGCGGATCAGGTCCGCCGGCACGCGCCGGACGTCGTCTCGGTCGCCGACGAGGACGCGGCGGCCGAGCTTGCGCGCGCGCCTCCCCGAGTTCGCCGGCACGATCGTCGCCGGCGCTGCCGGCGCCCTCGCGGTCGCCACGCATCGCGACGCGGACATCGTGCTCTCGGCGCTCGTCGGCGCGCTCGGCTTGGTGCCGACGCTCGCCGCGATCGACGCCGGCAAGGACGTCGCGCTTGCCAACAAGGAGGTCCTCGTCGTCGCCGGCGCGCTGGTGACGCGCGCGGCGCGCGAGCGCGGCGTGCGCTTGCTGCCCGTCGACAGCGAGCACAACGCCATCTTCCAGGCGCTCCGCGGCCACAACGCCTCCGAGGTCCGCCGCATCATCCTCACCGCTTCGGGCGGCCCGTTCCTCCGTCACTCCGCCGCCGAGCTCGCGCACGTGACGCGGGCCGACGCGCTCAAGCATCCGACGTGGAAGATGGGACCGAAGATCACCATCGACTCGTCGACGCTGATGAACAAGGGCCTCGAGGTGATCGAGGCGCACTGGCTCTTCGACGTGGAGCCCGACCGGATCGACGTCGTCATTCACCCGCAGAGCATCGTGCATTCGATGGTCGAGTACGTCGACGGCTCGGTGCTGTCGCAGATGGCGGTGCCCGACATGACGATCCCGATCGCCTACGCGCTCGCGTACCCCGATCGCCTGCCGCTGGCGCATCTGCCGTCGCTCGATCTTCCGGCGGCGGGCGACCTCACGTTCGTCGCGCCGGATGCCGACCGCTTCCCGTGTCTGTCGCTGGCGTACCGCGCGCTGCGCGCCGGCGGAACCATGCCGGCGGTGCTGAACGCGGCGAACGAGGTCGCGGTCGAGCGCTTTCTCGCCGAGGACATCGCGTACCGCGAGATCGCCGAGGTCGTCGCCGCGGTGATGGCGGCCCACACCGTCGCGCCCGCCGCCGACCTCGAGACGCTGCTCGCCGCCGATCGCTGGGCGCGTGCCCACGCGCGCGACCTCGCCGGCGCGAGCTCGCCGGCGCGTGCGGAGACGCCTCGAAAGGCCGCGGTCCTGTCCTGAGGGTCGGCGGATGATGGCGGGCTCCAGCCAGGCGGTCGAGACCATGGCAGGACCGGCGTCCGAGGCGCGTCCGGCGGACGACGGCGCCCTCGATGCCGCGTTCGCCGAATGCGAGCGGATCGCCCGCGCGCACTACGAGAACTTCACGCTCGGCTCCCGCCTCCTGCCGCGGCCGCTCCGCCGCCACATCGCCGCCGTCTACGCGTTCGCGCGCACCGCCGACGATCTCGCCGACGAGACGCCGGACCCGGCGCGCGCCGTCGCCGGGCTCGACGAGTGGGAACGCGAGCTGCGCGCGTGCTACGCCGGCCGGCCGGCGCATCCGATCTTCGTGGCGCTCGCGGAGACGATCGAGCGCTTCGCGATTCCGATCGAGCCCTTTCTGCGGCTGCTGACCGCGTTCCGGATGGACGTCGAGTTCCGCGGCTTCGAGACGTTCGACGAGCTGCGCGGGTACTGCGCGCACTCCGCGAATCCCGTCGGCCACCTGGTGCTCTACCTGTTCGAGTCCGCCGATGCGGAGCGTCGCGCGCGTGCCGACGATATCTGCACCGCGCTCCAGCTGACGAACTTCTGGCAGGACCTCGGCGTCGACCTCGACAAGGGGCGCGTCTACCTGCCGCGGGAGGACCTGGCGCGGTTCGGGTACTCGCAGGACGATCTCGCGCGCCGGGCGGTGACGCCGGCTTTCGGCGAGCTGATGCGGTTCCAATGCGCCCGGACGCGCCAGCTCTTCCATCGGGGCCTGCCGCTCGCCGACATGCTGAGCCGCCGGCGCGGCCGCGAGGTGCGCTTGTTCGCGTGGGGCGGGCTCGCGATCCTCGATCGCCTCGAGCGCGTCGGCTACGACGCCTTCACCGCCCGGCCGACGCTCTCGCGCTGGGCCAAGGCGGGTCTGGTCGCGCGCGCGTTCATCGGAGGTCGCGGGTGATCGGCGCCGCGACCTCGGAGCGGCTGCGCGAGGAGCACGCCGCCGTCGAAGCGCCGGCCGCGACGCTCGACGCCGCCTATGCCGAGTGCGCGCGCATCACCCGCGCGAGCGGCAGCAGCTTCCATCACGCGTTCCGGCTGCTTCCCGCCGAGCGCCGGCGCGGCCTCGACGCGCTGTATGCGTTCTGCCGCGTCGTCGACGACGCCGCGGACGAGCACCGTGCGGCGGCGCCGGCGCTCGCGGCCTGGCGCGACGAGCTGGCGCGCGCGCTCATCGGGACCGCCACGCATCCGGTCGCGCTCGCGCTCGGCGATGCGACGCGCCGCTTCGGCATCTCGGCGGTTCACCTCGGCGAGATCGTCGACGGCGTCGGCATGGACCTCGAGCATCGCCGCTACGAGACCTTCGACGAGCTGCGACGGTACTGCTACCACGTCGCCGCGGCGGTCGGCCTGGCCGCGCTGCCGATCTTCGGCTGCCGCGATCCCGGCAGCCGCGCCTACGCCGAGGCGCTCGGGATCGCGCTGCAGCTCACGAACATCCTTCGCGACGTCGCCGAGGACGCCGAGCGCGGCCGCGTCTACCTGCCGCTCGAGGACCTGCGGCGCTTCGGGTATCGCGAGCGCGATCTGCTGACGCACACGAAGAACGCCGCGTTCCGCGCGCTCGTGGCGTACGAGTGCGCGCGCGCGCGCGAGCTCTTCGCCGTCGCGCGGGCCGCGCTGCCCCGCTGCGATCGGCGGGCGCTCGCTCCGGCGGAAGGGATGCGCCTCGTCTACCAGCGTCTGCTCGCGCGCATCGCCGCGCGGCCGGATGCCATCTTCGGTCCGCGCGTGCGCGTGCCCCTCGTCGAGAAGGTCGCCTGCACGGCGTTGGCGTGGGTGCGGACGCGGAGCGGCGGCGCATGACCGACGTCATCGTCATCGGCGGCGGATTCGCCGGCCTCGCGACGGCGGTCGCGCTCGCGCGCGAGGGCGTCCGGGTGAAGGTGCTCGAGAAACGCCCGGTGCTCGGCGGCCGCGCGTACTCCTACACCGACGCGACCACCGGCGAGGTGATCGACAACGGCCAGCACGCGATGATGGGCTGCTATCACGAGACCCTCCGCTTCCTCGACCGCATCGGCGCCTCCGGCAAGCTCGCGATCCAGCCCCGCCTGAGCGTGCCGATGCTCGATGCGGATCGCGGCGAGGCGGCGATCTCGTGCGCGCCCTTGCCGAGCCCGCTCCACATGGCGGCGGGCGTCTTGCGGTACCGGCTCGTCGACGCGAGCGATCGCGTGCGCATCCTCGTCGGCGGTCTCCGCCTGCTGGCGCTGAAGAAGCGCCGCGATCCGTTGCTGCGGTCGTCGACGGTCGAGCAGATCCTCGACGTCCTCGGACAGAGCCCTCGAGCGCGGTCCGCGTTCTGGCATCCGGTGGCGATCGCGACCCTCAACGAGGACCCGAAGCTCGCGTCGGCGGATCTGCTCGCCGAGGTGATGTTGCGCGCCTTCTTCGCGGGCAAGGACGACGCGCGCTTCGTGCTGTCGAAGGTCGGGCTTTCGGAGCTCTACACCGCCGACGCGCACCGCTACGTCGTCGAGCGCGGCGGCACCATCGAGAGCAAGGCGCACGTGGTCGGGATCGGCGTTCGCGGCGACGAGGTGAGCCACCTCGATCTCCGCGACGGCCGCCGTTTGACCGCGGCCGCGTACGTGAGCGCCGTCCCTCCGCAAGGCCTGTTTCCGCTGTTGCCGGTTGCCGTCCGGCGCGACGATGCGATGCTCGGCGGCATCGAGCGCCTCACCAGCTCGCCGATCGTCTCCGTCCATCTCTGGTTCGACCGGCACGTCACGGGGCACGCGTTCGCGGGATTCGTCGGGACGCAGACGCACTGGATGTTCAACCGCGACGAGATCGCCGGGCGCCGTGATCGCGACGGCGCGTATCTCACGTTCGTGATCTCGGGCGCGCGCGACGTCGTCGAGCTCGACGCCGAGACGTTGGTCGCCGCGACGCTCGCCGACGCGCGCCGGATGCTGCCGGCCGCACGCGGCGCCGTGCTGCGGCACGCGCAGGTCGTGAAGGAGAAGTCCGCCACGATGTCGCCGACGGTCGAGGCGGCGCGGCTCCGTCCACCGACGGCGACGCGGTTCTGCAACTTCGCGCTCGCCGGCGACTGGACCGACACCGGCCTGCCGGCGACGATCGAGAGCGCGGTCGCGAGCGGCCATGCGGCAGCGGCCCTGGTAGCGGCGCGCCTCGCGGAGCACCGCGGGCGCGGCGAGGTCACGCGGGCGGCGAGCTGAGCGATGTTCGTCGGCAGCGGGTCACGAGTGAAAGCGGGTCGAGCAGCAAATGAGCGTTCAGAGGGAGGGACGATGAGCACACACGTTCAGGAAACGGCGTTGAGATGGACGTCGGGGGGGACGAACGGCAAGCACGCGCGGCAGCCGGGGGTTCACGTGCATCGGATCGAGATCGACACGACCAAGCGCGTGGAGATCCGCGATTTGACGGCGATGGTGCAGGAGATCGTCGGCGCGACGGGGGTCGCGTCGGGTCTCGTCACGCTCAGCACGATGCACACGACGACGGCGGTGTTCGTGAACGAGCCGCAGACGGCGCTCCTCGACGACGTCGAGCAGCTGCTCGAGCGGCTGGCGCCGCGCGGCGAGGAATGGAAGCACAACGACCCGCGCTACTCGGATTGCGATCGCCACAACGCCGACGCGCACCTGCGCGCGATCATGCTCGGGAGCAGCGTGACGCTTCAGGTGTCCGAGGGCGCGCTCACCATGGGGCAGTGGCAGCGCATTCTGATGGCCGAGCTCGACGGTCCGCGCAAGCGCACCCTCGTGCTTCAAATCCTCGCCGCGGACTGATCGCGGTCGCCGGGCGCGTGCGCGTCGCGTGGAGGCGGCACGCGCGCGCCCGGCAGGTTCACGGCGTCAGCCGCTCGAGCATCCGCGGGAACGGGATCGTCTCGCGGACGTGATGCAGGCCGCAGAGCCACGCCACCATGCGCTCGATGCCCATGCCGAAGCCGGCGTGCGGCACCGAGCCGTACCGGCGGAGATCGAGGTACCAGGCGAACGCCTCCGCCGGCAGGCCGTGCTCGCGGATGCGGGTCTCGAGCGCGCCGAGGTCGTCCTCGCGCTGGCCGCCGCCGATGATCTCGCCGTAGCCCTCGGGAGCGAGGACGTCGACGCAGAGGGCGACGCGCGGGTCGGCGGGATCGGGCTTCATGTAGAACGCCTTGCATGCCACGGGATAGCGGTGCACCAGCACCGGCCGGTCGAAGTGCTCGGAGAGCACGGTCTCCTCGTCGCCGCCGAAGTCGTCGCCGAACGCGACCGGCTTGCCCTTCGCCGCGAGGAGCGCGAGCGCCTCCTCGTACGCCAGGCGCGGAAACGGCTTCTGCACGCGCTCGAGCGGCGCGGTGTCGCGCTCGAGCACCGCGAGCTCCGCGCGGCGCTCCTCGACGACGCGGCCGACGACCTCGACGAGGAAGTCCTCGGCGAGGCTCATGTCGGCGTCGAGATCGGCGAACGCGACCTCGGGCTCGATCATCCAGAACTCGGTCAGGTGCCGGCGGGTCTTGGACTTCTCGGCGCGGAACGTCGGCCCGAAGCAGTACACCTTGCCGAACGCCATCGCGCCCGCCTCCATGTAGAGCTGGCCGCTCTGCGTGAGGTACGCGGGTGTCCCGAAGTAATCGACGGCGAAGAGCGTCGTCGTGCCCTCGCACGCCGCCGGCGTGAAGATCGGCGCGTCGAGCAGCGTGAAGCCGCGGCCGTCGAAGTAGTCGCGGCAGGCGCGGACGACGCTGCTCCGGACCCGCATGATCGCGTGCTGGCGGGAGGAGCGCAGCCAGAGATGGCGATGGTCGAGCAGAAAGGCCGGGCCGTGCTCCTTCGGCGTGATCGGGTAGTCGTGCGCCTCCTGGAGGATGCGAAAGTCGCGGACGGCGAGCTCGAAGCCGAGCGGTGAGCGGGCGTCGGCGTGCACGCTGCCGGTCACCTCGACCGACGACTCCTGCGGGCAGCGGCCGGCGCGCTCGAACACCTCCGGCGCGACGTCCTTCACCGCGACCACGCACTGGATCGTTCCGGTGCCGTCGCGGACGAGCAGAAAGTGCAGCTTGCCGCTCGAGCGGCGGTGATACAGCCACCCGGCGAGCGTCACCTCGCTGCCGGCGTGGCGATGCACCTCGTCGACGTAGACCCGCATGCGCCCTCCGCGGAATGTGGATTGTACGTGTGGGGGCGAGCGACTATAGCTGCGAGGGGGTGAGGATTCCAATTCGAGCGTCGTTGCCGCCCGAACGGCGTGGAGGTGGACGATGACGGACGTGGCTCGTGGCGGCGCGATCGTGATGCTGCTGGCGATGCTCGTCGCCGGCTGCGCTACGGCGCAGCCCCGCGCCCGCGACGCCGACCAGGACGAGATCCTCGGTCCGAAGATCGCAGAGGATTGGGACGAGGCCGAGAGCCGCTGGCGGAAGGACATCGCGAGCGAGCGGTGGAGCGAGGACGACATGAACTTGCTCACCGACGATCCGCCGAGCGCGCCGGGCTCCTATGGGCACGTCGCCGGCTCGGCGGCGCACGATGCGAACGACGTCGACCGCGATCTGGACGACGCGCTCGACGAGCACGCCGACGACGGCGCGAGCGCGCCACCTCCGCATGGGGTGTGGGGGCACGTGAAGTCCGGCGCCAACTCCGTCGGCAAGGCGAGCTTCGCCGTGCTCTCGGTGGCGGTGTCGCTCGGCATGATGATCGCGCCGTACCTGCTGCTGTGATCGTCGCCGCGCGCGCGTGCTGCTACGCAGGCGCGCGTGACGTCTCGCGTGCGAGAGCCGCGTCGACGAAACGCCGATAGCGCTCTTGCATGGCCCGGGTGATCGCGCCCGGCTTGCCGTCCCCGATCCGCCGCCCCGCCACCCGCACGACGGGCAGGATCTCGACCGTCGAGGCGGTCAGGAAGACCTCGTCCGCGGCCGAGAGATCGTCGCGAGTGAACACCGCCTCGCCGAGCACGATGCCGGCGCGCTTCGCGATCGTCGCCAGCACGTGGCGCGTGACGCCGGGCAGGATGCCCGTGGAGCGGCGGCGTCTGCAGCGCGCCGTCGCGAACGATGAAGACGTTGCTGGTCGTCCCCTCGAGGACGGTGTCGTCGGCGCCGAGGTAGAGCGCTTCCCAGGCACCGTGCCTTCTCGCGATCATCTTGCCGAGCACCGCCGGGAGGTAGTGGAGGGTCTTGTGGCTCGGCAGCGCCGCCGTGACCAGCCGGAACGGAAAGAAGCAGATCGCGACCCCGTCCCGCTGCGCCGCCGCGACGCGGGGGTCGAGCGGCGTTGCGATCAGGAGCGTCGTCGGCCGCGTACCCGGTCGGCGGCACGATGCCGATCGGCCCCGCGCCGCGCGAGATCGTCAGCCGTACCGACGCCTCGGCGTCGAGCAGGCCGTTGGCGCGCAGCAGCCGCCGAATCCGCGGGCGCCAATGCGCGGCGTTCGCCTCGAACGGAATCTCGAAGACCCGGGCGGAGCGTCCGAGGCGCCGGAGATGCGCCGCGAGCGCGAACGGCCTGCCGCGATACGCGCGCACCGTCTCGAAGAGTCCGTCGCCGTAGAGAAACCCGCGATCGACGGCGGCGATGCGCGCGTCCGCGACCGGAACCAGCCGATCGTTCAACAGCAACACGCTGCGACCTGCCGGCGATCGCGGCGCGGGCCGGCTCACGGGCAACCGGCGACGGGCGCACCGTCGACGCCGGCAGCGCGGCCTGCGGCGCGACCGTCGCACGGATCGCGCGCGAGCGCCGCGAAGAACGCCTGCGCCTTGAGGAGGCACTCGGCGTACTCTCGCGCCGGGTCGGACTCCGCGACGATGCCGCTGCCGGTGCGATACGCGACTCGGCCGTCGCGCGCGACCGCGGTGCGAATGGCGACGTTCAAGTCGCAATCGCCGCTCGCGTCGATCCAGCCGAGCGCGCCGGTGTAGAAGCCGCGCGCCCCGCGCTCCACCTCGTCGATGATCTCCATCGCGCGGATCTTCGGCGCGCCGGTGATCGACCCGCCGGGAAAGGTGGCGGCGAGGAGCTCGCGCATCGGGAGGTCGGCGGCGATCGTTCCGCCGACGGTCGAGACCACGTGCTGGATCGTCCGAAACTGCGCCAGCTCCGCGAAGCGCGTAACCTGGACGCTGCCGGTGCGGCACACCCGGCCGAGATCGTTGCGCTCGAGGTCGACGATCATCACGTGCTCGGCGCGTTCCTTGGGATCGTCGAGGAGCTCCTCGGCGAGACGCAGATCCTCGCGGCGGTCTCGGCCGCGCGGGCGTGTGCCCTTGATCGGGCAGGTGCAGATCTCCGTCCGCCGGCGCCGCAGGAAGAGCTCGGGCGAGTTCGAGAGCACCTGGCGATCGCCGAGGTCGAAATAACCGCCGAACGGCACCGGCTGCGCGTCGCGCAGGCGACCGTAGAGCGCGAGCGGCGGCGCCGTCGAGCGGCGCGTCGAACCGGAAGCTCACGTTCGCCTGATAGACGTCGCCCGCCGCGATGTACGCGCGCACGCGGTCGACCGCGCGTCGATGGCCGTGCCGATCGACGCTGGCGAGGATCCCGCGCGGCGCGACCGACGCGGCCGGTGCGGGTGCCGGAGCACCGTCGTGCGGTCCCTCGCTCGTCTCCGCCAGGCAGCGCGCCTCCGCGGCGGCCTCGAGCACCTCCTCCGCGTAGCGCGCGAGCTCCGCCGCGTCGAGATGCCAGCTCGCGACCTGCCAGAGGCGGCGGCGATGATCGTAGGCGACGACCGCGTCGTAGAGCGCGCAATCGAGGTACGGGTCGGCGGCGTCGAGGCGCTGGCGCGCGGGCAGGCGCTCGAGCGTGTTCTTCACGTCGTAGGCGAGCGCGACGACTGCGCCGCCGGCGAACGGCACCGGCTGCGCCGCCGCGAGGTCGCGCGCGCTCGGCCGGTAGGACGACAGCAGCGCGTCGAGGTTATCGAGCGGCCGCGCGTCGTCGCCGGCCGTGACCCGGAATTGCATCCGCGGACCGAATCCCATAGAGGAAACCCACTCCTCGCCCCACGGCTGCCCGGCATCGATGAGAAACGGTCGCTGTCGCCGCGCTAGCGCGCGAAAGAGAGTCCACGGCGCGAGGTCGAGCGCCAGCCGGCGGACGTGCATGGGAGCCTCCTCCATAGTGACCGTGCGGAAGGCGCGCAACCGCGTCGTCGCGTCGAGCGTTCGCCCGTGAATTCGACGGTTCGTCTGCTCGAGGAGACGCTGCCCGCGACCGTGCACATCCAAGTGGCGGTCGCCGAGCAGCACCCGTCCGCGGCGGTGCTCGGGACCGACCGCGCCGGCACCGGCACCCTCGTCGAGCCGGCGGGGCTGATCGTCACCGTCAACTACGTCGTCCTCGGCGCGCACTCCGTGATCGTGACCTCGCTCGACGGCAAGACCTTCAGCGGCGACGTCATCGCGCAGGATTTCCCGTCGGGCATCGCGCTCGTGAAGATCGCCGGCGAGGGATTCCCGTCGCTGCCGGTGCGCGAGCCGCCCGAGGTCGCCGTCGGCGACGACGTCTTCATCCTCGCGAGCACCGGCGACACCGGACGGCGCGCCAGCTCCGGCGCCGTCACCGCGACGACGCTCTTCGAGGCGAACTGGGAGTACATCGCTCGATCGCGCGCTCTACACGACGGCGATGAATCCCGGGCTCGGCGGCGGGCCGCTGCTCGACAATCTCGGCCGCGTCGTCGGCGTCGTCTCGCTCAATCTGAACGAGATCGGCCGCTTCGCGCTCGCGATTCCGATCGAGCACTATCGCGATCACCGCGACGAGCTGCTGCGTTTCGGCCGGCGGCCGAGCCGGCCGACGCGCGCCTGGCTCGGGGTCTACTGCTACACCCTCCGCAACCACGTCGTCGTCGCGGGTCTGCTCCCCGCCGGCCCGGCGGAGCGGGCCGGCATCACCCAGGGCGACGTCATCATCACGATCGACGAGCGGCAGGTCGCGACCCGCAAGGAGCTCTACGACCAGCTCTGGAGCCATCGCGCCGGCGATCAGGTGGCGTTGCAGGTCTATCGCAACAACGAGGTCGTGAGCGTCGACGTGTCGTCGGAGAACGTCGAGGAGTTCTTCGCTTGATGCGCGCGCGCATGCGCGTCGGCGACTTCCTCGTCGCCTACCTGCAGGCGGATCGGCGTCACGCACCTGTTCGGCATTCCCGGCGATCTGGTCATCAACCTGTTCTTCAAGTTCGGGCGGCCGCGCGGCCTCGAGATCGTGACCCTCTCGCACGAGCCCGGCGTCGGCTTCGCCGCCGACGGCTACGCGCGCGCGACCGGCCGGATCGGCGTCGTCTGCGTCACCTACGGCGCCGGCGGGCACAACATGGTGAATCCCGTCGCCGGATCGTTCTCCGAGCGGGTGCCGATCCTGGTGATCAGCGGCGGGCCGGGCGAGGAGGAGCGCAAGCTCGGTCAGCTGATCCACCATCAGGCGAAGGAGATCGAGTCGCAGTTCCGCATCTACGCCGAGCTCACCTGCGCGGCGCGCGTCCTCGACCGAGCCGCGCACCGTCGCCGACGACGTCGATCACGTGGTGCGGACGATGTGGCGCGAGCAGCGACCGGGCTACCTCGAGATCCATCGCGACATGGTCGAGCGCGAGATCGAGGTGCCGGACCGCATCCGGAAGTGGGACGGCACGCTCGAGTTCGCGCGCTCGGACGAGCGCAAGACCGCCGAGGCCGTGCGTGACGCCGCGACCCGCTTCAACGCCTCCCGCAAGCCGGCGGTGATCGTCGGCATCGAGACCTTCCGCTACAAGCTCGCGCGCGACGTCGTGAAGCTCGTCGAGCGGATGGGCGCGCCGTGCATGACGACGGTCCTCGGGAAGGGCGCGTTTCCGATGGACCACCCGCAGTACATGGGCGTGCACATCGGGCCGATCAGCCCGCCGCCGATCCGCGAGCGGGTCGACGCCGCCGACCTGGTGATCAATCTCGGCACGCTGCTGACCGACATGAACCTCGGCAGCCGCCCGCCCCGCATCATGCGCGAGCGCTCGATCTGGGCCGTCGGCAATCGCGTCAACGTCAGCTTCCACACCTACACCGACGTCGGCATCCGCGATTTCGTGCGCGCGCTCGGCCGCGAGCGGCTCCGCCGTCATCGCGAGCGCGTCGTCTACGCCGACAACCTCGGCGCCAGCGCGCGCCGCGTCCCCGGCGGCGCGATCACGGTCGCCGACGATGCTCGTCGAGCTGAACCGCTTCCTCGCCGGCAAGCGCGGCTATCTCGGTCATCGCCGAGTCGGGCGACATGCTGTTCGCCGGGCTCGACGTCCGCGTCGGCAGCGGCGGCGGCTATCTCGCGCAGGGCTACTACGCGTCGATGGGCTTCGGCGTCCCGGGTGCGCTCGGCGCGGAGATCGGCAGCGGCAAGCGGCCGATCGTGCTCTGCGGCGACGGCGCCTTCCAGATGACCGGCCCCGAGATCGCGCAGGCGCCGCGCTACGGCCTGCGACCGATCGTGGTCCTGATGAACAACGGCGGCTGGGGGATCTTCCGACCGGTCGCCGAGCGCGAGGACCTGCTCGCGATTCCCAACTGGCCGTACGCCGACCTCGCGCGAGCGTGGGGCGGCGTCGGCTACGTCGCGGAGACCGTCGGCGAGTTCCGCGACGCGCTGGCGGCGGCGGAGCGCGCCGACAGCTTCGCGCTGATCGAGGTCCGCGTCGGCGCTCACGACGTCTCGCCGGTCAGTCAGAAGTACATCCGCGCCTCCGCCCGGCATGGGCGCATGCAGCGGGTGACGCTCGGGCGCCGGCGTCCCACGCCTGCACCGGTGCCGCGGTGACGCGCCCATGCACCGTCGTCGACGTCGAGGTGGCGCCGACCCACGTCCGCCGTGCCGGCGTCGAGCGACGCGACGGCGGCTCGACGGCGCCCTGCGACACGGCTGCGCCACGCGTCGACGGGCCATCCGCGTCGATGCGCGGCGGCGCTCTTGCGGCCGCGGTGCGCCGCGCGCCAGTGTGAACGGGTGCCGAAGATCCGCATCCTCTACGAGTCCGGCGAGCCCGAGCGGACGATCGAGTTCAGCGGCGAGGGACCGTTCAGCCACGACGGCGAGCCGCGCTCGATCCTCGACGTGCTCCTCGGCCACGGCGTGCACCTCGAGCACGCGTGCGGCGGCAAGTGCGCCTGCACCACCTGTCACGTGATCGTCAAGGAAGGCGACAAGAACCTCTCCGAGATGCAGGAGAACGAGGAGGACCGCCTCGACACGGCGCCCGGCCTGACGTTGCACTCGCGTCTGGGCTGCCAAGCGGTCGTGAACGGCGACGTCACGATCCTGATTCCGAAGTACACGATCAACCAGAGCTGACCCGCGATGCGGCTCATTGCGATCACGAGGGTTGGCGGGTGACGCGGCCGCCGTACCGCGCGACGTTGGAGCGCGTGAAGGAGTGGAGCCCGACGACGCGATCGCTGTTCCTGCGGTTGCCGCCGGAGACGGCGTTCGCGTTCACGCCCGGGCAGTTCATCTCGCTCGAGCTGCGGCTCGGCGGCGACATGCCGGCCGTGCGCGCCTACTCGATCGCGTCGAGCCCGGAGCAGCACGACCTGCTCGAGATCTGCGTCGACCGCGTGCCAGGGGGCGCCGTGTCGACGCATCTCTTCGCGCTCGAGCGCGGCGCGACGCTCGACTTCAAGGGCCCGTTCGGCACGTTCACCGTCGGCGATCCGCCGGCGGCCGAGACCGTGCTCGTCGCCGACGGCACCGCGATCGCGCCGATCCGCGCCATCGTCGCCCGCATCCTCGAGCGCGGCGGGACGCATCCGGTGACGATCCTCCACGGCGCCCGCGCGGAATCCGAGCTGCTCTTCCGCGACGAGCTCCAGAGCTGGATGGCGCGGCACAGGCGGCTCCGCTGGGAGCCGGTGATGGCGCCGGCCGGGCTCGCGACCGGTGACAACCCGCCGCTCGAGCGTCTGGTCGCGTCGCGCTGGGTCGATGCGGACACGGATCGCACGCGTCACTTCTGGATCGCCGCCGTCGGCGATCTCGTCCGCCGCCTGCGCGAACGGCTGCGCGCCGCCGGCTACGATCGGCGCGCGATCCGCTACGAGCAGTGGTGACGCGCGCGCTCGACCGCAGCGCCCACTTCCGGTCACTCCGCGTCGTGGAAGATAATGCCGAGGGTGAGCCGCTCGCCGCGGTGTAGGACGCTCACCCCGTGTCGCATGCTCACCCGGTAATCGCCGCGTGAGCCGCGCACCGGACGCTCGCGGTTGGTGAAGATCAAGCCGTCGCCACGATCGAGCGTGAAGGCGGCGGCACGCGACTGCGCCCGCGGTCGCTGCTCGACGAGTACGACCTCGCCGCCGTCGTAGTCGCGGCCGCGCTTCGAGAGCACGACCAGCACCTGCAGCGGGAACGCGACCGCGCCGTAGAGGTCCTGGTGGAGCGCGTTCCAATCGCCTTCCCGGTAGCGTAGCAGGAGCGGGGTCGGCCGCCGCTGACCGGCCGCGCGGCAGCGCGCGAGGAAGTCGTCGAGCTCCTCGGGAAACGCGGAGGGATCGCGTCCGAGACGCTCGGCCCACGCACGAGCGGTCGGCGCGAGGTCGCGATAGAGCCGCGTGCGGAGCGTCGCCACCAGCGGCGGCAGCGGAGCGGCGAAGTAGCGGTACTCGCCGCGCCCGAAGCCGTGGCGCGCCATGTCGATGCGCGAGCGAAACGCGTGCTCGTCGCTCCAGAGCGCCCGCATGGCGCCGCACTCGCGCGCGGAGAGCAGGGCCGGCAGCCGCGCGAACCCGGCCGCGTCGAGCGCGCTTCGCACCGCGTTCCAATCGCGGTTGCTGATCGCCGCGCCGCGCCTCGAATGACGTCGCCGCTCGCGCCGGCGATCAGAAGAGCGCGAGCTGCGCGCCCGCTCGCAGCGGTCGGCGAAACGCGGCGGCGCTGAGCGGCGGCGGCGGCCCGTCGAGGCCGTGCCTCTTCGCCGCGGCCGCGAACAGCGCCGCGATGTGCTCCGCGTACACGCCTTGACCCCGCATCCGCCGACCCCACGCGCTGTCGTTGATGCGCCCCGCGCGGGTCTCGCGAATTCGGCCGAGAATGCGCTCGCGCCGCTCCGGGAAGCGCTCGGCGAGCCAGCGGTCGAAGAGCGCGTCGACCGGCTTCGGCAGCCGGAGCAGCAACCACGACGCGCTCCGCGCGCCCGCGCGCGCGGCGGCCTCGAGGATGCGCGGGATCTCCTCGTCGTTGAGGCCGGGGATCACGGGACCGATCATCACGTTCACGGGGACGCCGGCCGCCGCCAGCGCGGCGATCGCGTCGAGCCGGCGCTCCGGACGCGCGGCGCGCGGCTCCATCCGTCGTGCGACCACGGGATCGAGCGTCGTGACGGAGCACGAGACCATCGCCGCGCCGTCGCGCGCGAGATCGCCGAACAGATCCGCATCGCGGGCGATCAGCGCCGACTTCGTGATCGCCGCGACCGGGTTCCGGAACTCGACGAAGACCTCGAGGCAGCGGCGCGTCAGCTGGAGCCGGCGCTCGACCGGCTGGTAGCAGTCGGTGTTTCCCGACAGCGCGACGACCTGCGGCTCCCACCGTCGCGACGCGAGCGTCGCCCGGAGAAGCGCCGGCGCGTCCTCCTTCACCATGATCCGCCGCTCGAAGTCGAGCCCCGCGCTGAACCCGAGATACTCGTGCGACGGTCGGGCGTAGCAATTGTGGGTCGCGAGCCCACCCGCGAGGAACGTTCCCGTCGACGTCCGAATGTCGACGACGTCCGTCACGGGTCCCCGCTCGATCGCGCGGATCGGCTCCGCGTCGAGGTTCATTTCCCGCCCGAGAAGCGCCTGCACCTTTCGCGAGAGCGCCGGCTGGCACACGGAGAAGAAGCGGATTCGATCCACGAGCCGGCCGGCGAGCCGGACGGTGCTCGCCCTGCCGTCGGGCCGGCGTTCGAGCGTGAACGCGAATCCGAGAGACTGACCGTAACGACGGATGCGTTCCAGGACCGCGATGTCGACTTGCGACATGCGCAGCGAGTCGCTGTTGCAGCCTTCGGCATCGAAGAAGCCCGCGAGGAACCCGCGGCGATAGCTGCGGGTGTCGCGTTCGGCGGTCAGCAACGTGTGAATGATCGCGAGCCGTGCGAGCGACCGAATCTCGACCTTGCGCAGCGCTTGCCGGTGCGGGCTCGCGGCGGAAAACGGCCGGATGTTCGCGTCGATACCGAAATGGTGAAGGTGGTGCACGACGCGTGTCAGCGGCTCGTCGTCGACCAGCGCGATGCGCCAGTACGCCGCAGGAAAACCCAGGCGGTTGCTGCGCCATCCGGGCTCGTAGCGGAAGGTGCCGTCGCCCAACGACAGTCCCGCGACGTAGCCGACGCGAAAGTCATCGTCGATCGGCTCCGAAGCGGTCACCGCGAGGTGCCGCAGCTTGCCGCCGGGCGAGAGCTGTTCCGTCCGCGACCACCGGAAGTCCCGCGCCTGCAGCCAGCGGTGCTCGGGCGTCGTGACCACGTCCGCGTGCCCGGTGATCAGACGGAGCGTCGCACGCTTCGACCACCACACCGCGTCTACCTTTGCGGCGCGCAGCTTGCGCGTCGCGCCCGGTTGCGGGAACTCGTCGAAGCCGACGAGCACGTCTCCGACATTCACCGCCCCGATCGGACGCCACGTCATGTCCGCGTGGAGGACCGGAGTTTCGGGCTTCAGGCAGTAGATGCAGCCGTGCTCGCAGCCGCGGTAGGGGTTCAGGCTGAAGCGGAAGCCGACGTCGGGGCTGTCGTTCTCGGCGAAGACGGTGCGGCTCGCGTCGCGGTAGAAGAGCGTCGGTGGCGGCGGCTCGTCGACGTCGTCGCTGATGGGCGCGTCGTCATCGGGCTCGACCTCGACATGGAGCGGCTCGTAGCGGTTCGGCGGGTTCGCCGCGGTGCCTCGGCCGGGACGATCCTGCTGCGACACGGCGGTGATTGTGATCCGCGGCGATCCGACCCGCAACCGCGAGACCGTCATCGCGATCGAGCCGTCGCGCCGGCGCGTCGCCATGCGGAGCGGCACCGCGGCCGAGCCGGCGATCAGACGCCGAGGATCCGGATCGCCGTCGTCGCGCGATGGATGCGGTTCAAGTTCAGCTCGAGCGCGGTCACCTGCTCGAGGAATGCGGCGTTCGCGAGCGGCCCGGCGTCGAGCGGGCGGAGATCGGGGATCTCGCGTACCAGGCCCGCGACGATCGCCTTCGCGTCGTCGTCATCGGACGCGAGCAGGGTGTCGCCGTGCGCGGGCGTGTCGAGCGCGAGCAGGTGCGCGGCCGCGGCATTCTTGAACCCCCCGACGACGCGAGCCCTCGGCGCCATCCGTGCGACGCGCATGCTCGCGCACCCTTCCATGACCGGCTCGACGTCGAAGCGGCCGCCGACGACCCGCAACGGGTTCACGACGTCGACGACGATCTTACCCGCGAGCAGTGCGCCGCTCTCGGCGAGAAACGCGTCGAGGCCCTCGAACGGGAGCGTGAGGAAGACGATCGCCGCCGCCCACACGGCCGAGTCGTTGCTCGTGCCCTCGATCGGGCCGGTGGTCGCGCGGCCGCCCTGCGCGAGGCGAAGCCGAGTCTTGGCAGCCGCGTCGCGGGCGCGCTCGTTGCGCCGCGAGCCGATCACGACCGGGTGGCCGGCGGCCGCGAGCCGCAACGCGAGCCCGCGTCCCTGCCTTCCGGTACCGCCGACAAACGCGATCGTCGCAGGGCCGAGGCTCACGACCGGCGCCCGGATCGTCTCGGCGCGTGTGCGATACAGCCACGGATTGCGGCGTGTTTGCGCGTTCTTCTATAGATGGCGCGTGCCTCCGCCGGGCGTTCCGACCTGCCGCCGCATCTTCCTGGTCCGCCACGGCGAGACCCTCTACGGCGGCGCGCCCGAGGGCGCGCTTCCTGGCGACGACCTCACCGAGCAGGGATACCGGCAGATCGAGAGTCTGGCGGAGCTCCTCCACGACGTCCAGCTCGATGCCGTGTACAGCAGTCCTCTCGGTCGCGCGCAGGCGACGGCGCGGACGCTCGCACAGACGACGGGCGTTGCGATCACCACCGTCGAGGATCTCCGCGAGATCGTTCCGGGTGAGATCGGCGGCAAGGAGATGGCCCAGATCTTCGCCGCGGTGCGGGCGTTCTTCGCGAGTCCGGCGACCGACTGGGACACGCCGTACCTCGGCGGCGAGACCTACCGGGCGGTGCGCTCGCGCGCGTGGCCGCTCTTCGAACGGCTGCTTGCCGACGACGGCTGGCAGCGCGTCGCGGTGGTGGCGCACGGCGGCGTCAACAATGCCGTCCTCGGACGCATGTTGGGAGCCACGGGCCCGCAGCTCGTGAACATCGACCAGGACTTCGGATGTCTCAACATCATCGACGTCATCGCGGGGAGACCCGTCCTCCGCCTCGTCAACTTCACCGCCTACGATCCGGTCAAGACACGGATGGAGGCCTCGAGCATGGACATCCTCAAGCGGGTGCTCGAAAACGGTCTCCAGCTTTCGCTGGAGCCGCCTGAAGAATCCTGACTGCTCGGACGTCAACACATTGCAGACGGGGGGGGCCGTCTCGAGAGGTGGAGGTGCAGTTTGACCGGCGTGCCTGGGCGGTACCGCTCCGGGCGCGCCCGCGACGATTCGACGGTGCGTGGGAGAAGCGCCCGAGCCTCGCTGCCGGCGGCTCGATGGGCTTAAACTACGACTCTATCGATGTTTTCGGTTGACTTCGTACGGTCTCGTTACTAAGCTGACGGCCGAACCGTGCCTTTTTGTCCCACCAGGAGCACGAGACACCTAGCCCACGACGTTTCGACACCTCGTCAGCGGACGTGGTGTGTCGCGGCGCCGAGCTGATCGAAGATCGAAGAGCGCGCATGGCGATCAAGAGCATATCCCGGCCCCGAAAAGAGAAGCCGAACGGTGACGTGAGCCCCGGCAAAGTGAACCGCGTCGTCGAGCTCGGGCGCGAGCGCAAGTTCGTGCCGTCGGGGGATCGCGAGTCATTCGGTCCGGACCCGACGTCCGTCGAGGAGATCAACAGCGTGATCTCGATGCTCGGCGACGGCGAGGGTGAGATCGCCGTCGAGGCCTCGGAGGAGAGCCCGTTCAGCGGGGACGGCGAGGAAGAGAAGGACGAGGAGTGGGTGCCCGACGGTGTCCCCGAGGAGAAGGAGGAGCAGGAGGACCGCTCCCTTCTTCGCGACTCGTCGGACCCGGTCCGGATGTACCTCCAGGAGATGGGCGGCGTCGCCCTGCTTTCGCGCGAGGACGAGGTCGTCATCGCCAAGAGCATCGAGGCGGGCGAGCTCGAGGTCCGGAAGGCGGTCTTCTCGCTGCCGCTCGCTCTGCAATACGTGCTGAACCTCGCCGACCGCCTGCGCGACGGCGAGATCGACGGCCGCCACCTCTTCGGCGACGACGAGGAAGAGCCCGCGAACGCCGAGGGCGCCCCGGAGCGTGAGGACGCCCGCGTCACCGCGTTCCTCAAGCACGTCGCCCGCCTGCGGCGTCTGGTCACCGAGCGCGAGAAGCTCGTCGAGCTCAAGTCCGGGAAGAAGCGCATCTCCGCGAAGAATCTCAAGCGGGTCGAGCAGCGTCTGGAAGGCATCAAGCCCGCGATCCACGGCGTCCTCGCCGAGGTCCCGCTCGGGGCGCGGCAGATCAACGTCATCGTCGACAAGCTGAAGGAGGCGATCGGCACCCTCGACGGCCAGCACGCCGTCTGCCGGCGCTACGAGCACGAGACCAAGAAGGACACCAAGGAGCTCGTGCAGCTCGGCGAACGGCTCATCCGCGGCGAAAAAGGCGCGACCCGCGCGGTCACGGCCACGCTCAGAAAGAGCATCGAGCAGATCACGCAGATGGTGACCGACATCAAGGAAGCGCGGAAGCGGATCAAGCAGCTCGAGCGCGAGACCCAGATGACCGAGGCCGAGCTGCGGCAGTCGTTCGATGCGATCCGCCGCGGCGAGTACAAGGCGCAGGAAGGCAAGCGCCAGCTCATCGAGGCGAACCTCCGGCTCGTGGTGTCGATCGCCAAGCGCTACACCAACCGCGGCCTCGGCTTCCTCGACCTGATCCAGGAAGGCAACATCGGCCTGATGCGCGCGGTCGAGAAGTTCGAGTACCAGCGCGGCTACAAGTTCTCGACGTACGCGACGTGGTGGATCCGGCAGTCGGTGTCGCGCGCGATCGCCGACCAGGCACGCACCATCCGCATCCCGGTGCACATGATCGAGACCATCAACAAGGTGCTCCGCACCTCGCGCTACCTCGTCCAACAGCTCGGCCGCGAGCCCTCGCCCGACGAGATCGCGGCGCAGATGGAGATGCCGCCGGACAAGATCCGCAAGGTCCTGAAGATCGTGAAGGAGCCCGTCTCCCTCGAGACGCCGATCGGCGACGACGAGGAGAGCTCGCTCGGCGACTTCGTCGAGGACCGCCAGAGCATCTCGCCGGCGGACGCCGCGATGGCGCTCTCGCTCGAGGAGCAGACCCGCAAGGTGCTCGCGACGCTGACGCCGCGCGAGGAGCAGATCCTGCGCCTGCGGTTCGGCATCGGTGAGAAGTCCGACTACACGCTCGAGGAGGTCGGGCAGCGGTTCCAGGTCACGCGCGAGCGCATCCGGCAGATCGAGGCGAAGGCGCTGCGCAAGCTGCGGAATCCGTCGCGCGCCAAGACCCTCGAGAACTTCGCGCACAGCTGAGATCCCGGCGCGCGATCGCGTCCTCGCCTGGTGCGTCGGAAGGATCGGAGCGCTCGTCAGATGTCCCGTCGCTTCCGCGACACTCTCGTCGCCTGATGTCTCGCTTCCTCATCGAGCCGTGTGACCTCGCGCCGGCGCTCGGCGACCCGGCGCTGCGGCTTCTCGACGTGCGTCCGGCGTCGGCCTTCGCGGCCGGACATCTTCCCGGCGCGGTGCACCTCGACGTCTTCGGCATCAGCCTGGTCGACACCTCGGCGGCGCCGCTCGCCGCGTTCGAGTGGATCGTTCGCCACTTGCTCGAGCTCCGGGGCGTGACGCGCGACCAGCGCGTCGTCGTCTACGAGGAGAACTCCGGGATGCGCGCGACGCGCGTGCTCTGGCTGCTCGATCTCCTCGGCCATCCCGACGCCCGCCTCCTCGACGGCGGAATCCGCGCCTGGGGCGCCGCCGGTCTCCCGACGACGCGCGAAGCCGCGGAGCCCGAGACGACGTCGCTCGCAATCGAGCGCCGCCCGGGCCACCTCGCGACCGTCGGCGACGTCGAGGCCGCGCTCGGGCGGCCGGACGTGAGGATCGTCGACACCCGCTCCGCCGCGGAGCACACGGGCGCGGTCGCGCGCGCCGCGCGCGGCGGCGCGATCCCGGGATCCGTGCACCTCGAGTGGACGCGCAACCTCGACGCGGAGGGGCGCTACCGGCCGGCGGACGAGCTGCGGGCGATGTACGAGGCCGCGGGCGTGACGGCGTCGCACGACGTGATCACCTACTGCCAGGGCGGCTATCGCGCGGCGCAGACCTGGCTCGCGCTCACGATCGCCGGCTACCCGCGCGTGCGCGTGTATCTCGGGTCGTGGGGCGAATGGGGCAACCGTCTCGATCTGCCGATCGTCAACGCCTCGCGCCCGTGACGCCGGCCGGCGGCTGAGCCGGCGAGAGCCCGCGCGGACGACGGCCGGTCGCCGCTCAGGCGCTGCGGGTCGCGAACGTGATGTGCGGCGTCGTGTGGACCGCCGCGACGCGACCGAAGCGATCGACGACGATGATCCCGGCCTCGCCGCCGAGCGCCGTCACCTCGGCGAGCGCCGTCGCCGCCGCGCGCTCCGGCGCGAGCCCACGCGCGAGATGCTCGACGGCGACCCGCGCGAGCGTCGCCCGCATGATCGCCTCGCCGTCGCCGGTCGCCGACGCCGCGCCGGCGCGGTCGTCGGCGAACGTTCCCGCGCCGATCACCGCCGAGTCGCCGATCCTGCCGGCGCGCTTCCACGCGATGCCGCCGGTCGAGGTCGCCGCCGCGACCCGTCCGTCGCGGTCGATCGCGACGGCGCCGACCGTGCCGCGGTCATGACCGTCGCCGTCGGGCTTGCGGTCGGCGGCGGCGCGCGCCTGCCGCTCCCGCCATGCCTCGGCGCGCGCCGGCGTGACGAGGCTCGCCGGATCGACGAGCTGAACGCCGCGGGCCGCGGCGAAGCGCTCCGCGGCCGCGCCCGCCATCATCACGTGCCGGCCGTCCTCGAGCAGCAGGCGCGCGACGCGAATCGGGTTCGGTATCCGCCGCACGAGCGCGACGGCGCCGGCGGCGCGGGCGGTCCCTTCCATGACCGAGGCGTCGAGCTCGACGGTGCCGTCCTCGGTGAGGCAGGCGCCGAGGCCCGCGTTCAACGCGGGCTCGTCCTCGAGCCGGCCGACGGCCGCGACGACGGCGTCGAGCGCCGAGCCGCCGCGCTCGAGGACGGCCCAACCGGTCGCGAGGCCGCGCGCGCACGCGGCCTGCGAGGCTTCCGGATCGCGCGCCGTCGAGCCGGCGCCGCCATGGACGACGAGTGCACGCACGTGAACGGGAGAGGCGCCGAAAATCTACGTGCCGGCCGGCGTGCGTGCAACGCCGGCGTGCGCACGCGTCCGTGCAACGCGATCGACCGCGCGCTATAGAGACGGTCGCGACGCGCGACGGGAACGGCGCCGCGTCCGCATCGAGGAGGCGCATGCGTCACAGCCGGATGTTGATCCCGACCCTTCGCGAGGTGCCGGCGGAGGCCGAGGTGGTGAGCCACAGGCTCTTGCTGCGGGCCGGCATGATCCGCCAGGTCGCGCGTGGGATCTACGACCTCCTGCCGCTCGGCGTCCGTGTGCTCCGCAAGGTCGAGCGCATCATCCGCGAGGAGATGGCGCGCGCCGGCGCGCAGGAGATCCTCATGCCCGCGGTCTGCCCGGCGGAGCTCTGGCAGGAGAGCGGCCGCTGGGAGCGCTACGGCAAGGAGCTGCTGCGCATCAAGGACCGCAACGACCGCGATTTCTGCTTCGGGCCGACGCACGAGGAGGTGGTGACCGATCTCGTGCGGCGCGAGGTGCGCTCCTATCGCGATCTGCCGCTCAACCTGTACCAGATCCAGGTGAAGTTCCGGGACGAGGTGCGGCCGCGGTTCGGCCTCATGCGCGGCCGCGAGTTCATCATGAAGGACGGCTACTCGTTCCACCTCGACCGCGCCGATTGCGATCGCGAGTACGATCGCATGTTCGCCGCGTACTCGCGCATCTTCGACCGCTGCGGCTTGCGCTTCCGTCCGGTCGAAGCCGACACCGGCGCGATCGGCGGCAGCCGCTCGCACGAGTTCCAGGTGCTCGCCGAGTCCGGCGAGGACGCGATCGTGAGCTGCGACGGCTGCGCGTACGCGGCGAACATCGAGAAGGCCGCGATCGGCGACGGCGCGGCCGGCGATCGCAGCACGACCGCGGCGGCGCCAGACGATGCGGCCGTGCGTGACGACGCGCCGGCGCGCGAGGTCGCGACGCCTGCGAAGCGCACGGTCGAGGAGGTCGCGGCGTTTCTCGGGCTGCCGCAGGACCGCTTCATCAAGACCCTCCTCTACGTCGCCGACGGCAAGGAGACGGTCGCGGCGCTAGTGCGCGGCGACCACACGCTCTCGGAGCCGAAGCTCAAGGATGCCCTCGGCGCGCAGACGCTCGAGCTCGCCGGCGAGGCGGAGGTGGAGCGCGTGACCGGCGCGCCGGTGGGATTCGCCGGGCCGGTCGGTCTCGCGACGCGCGCGCGCATCCTCGCCGACCGCGCGCTCGCCGGCGTCCGCGACGCGGTGAGCGGCGCGAACCACGCCGACACGCATCTCGTCGGCATCTCGCAGCTCCGCGACTTTCCCGACGCCACCTTCACCGACCTCCGGGTCGCGGCCGCGGGCGATCGCTGCCCGCAGTGCGGCGGCAGCTTCACCGTGCAGCGCGGCATCGAGGTCGGACAGGTGTTCTATCTCGGCACCAAGTACAGCGCCGCGATGCGCGCGACGGTGCTCGACGCCGACGGCAACGAGCGCGTGCTCGAGATGGGCACGTACGGCATCGGCGTGACCCGCACCATGGCGGCGGCGATCGAGCAGAACCACGACACCAACGGCATCATCTGGCCGATGCCGCTGGCGCCGTTCCACGTCGTCGTCGTGCCCGTCAACTGGAGCGACGAGCGGCTGCGCTCGACGGCCGAGCGTCTGTACGCCGACCTCGTCGAGCGCGGCGTCGAGGTCTTGCTCGACGATCGCGAGGAGCGTCCGGGCGTGAAGTTCAAGGACGCCGACCTGATCGGGTACCCCCTGCGGATCACGATCGGTCCGCGCGCGCTCGACCGCGGCGCGGTCGAGGTGAAGCCGCGCACCGAGGCGACCGCGACCGAGGTACCGCTCACCGACGCGGCGGCGCACGTCGCCGCGATCGTCGCCGCGGCGATCGACGGGCGTGCGCCGTGACGTCGCTGCGGTCGCGGCGTGCACCCGCTGACGCCGTCTCCGCCATCCGCCGCCTCGAGGCGGCGAAGCGCCGCTTGGTGGTCCCGCTCGACGTGCCGACGCTCGCCGAGGCCGAGCGCCTCGTCGACGAGCTGATCGCGGAGGTCGGGCTCTTCAAGGTCGGGAAGCAGCTCTTCCTGCACGCCGGACCGGCGGTCGTGAAGACGATCATCGCGCGCGGCGGCGAGGTCTTCCTCGACCTCAAGTTCCACGACATCCCGCGCACGGTCGCGGCCGCGGGCAGCGAGGCGGCGCGGCTCGGCGTGAAGATGTTCGACGTCCACGCCTCCGGCAGCGGCGAGATGATGCGCGTCACCGCCGTCGCGGTGCAGCGGACCTGCCGGCGTGAAGGGATCCGGAAGCCGAAGATTCTCGCGGTGACGGTCCTCACGAGCTTGACCGCCGACGATCTGCGAAGCGTCGGCATCCGCGCCGGCCTCACGAGCCAGGTGGTGCGGCTCGCCTCGCTGGCGCGGCAGAGCGGCATGGACGGCGTCGTCGCGTCGCCGCGCGAGATCGTGAAGATCCGCGAAGCATGCGGCCCGCAGTTCACGATCGTGACGCCGGGGGTGCGTCTCGCCGACATGGACTGGGACGATCAAAAACGGGTGGCGACGCCGCAGGCCGCGATTCGCGCCGGCGCCGACTACGTCGTCGTCGGCAAGCCGATCCGCGACGCGGCGAGCCCGCGCGACGCGGCGCGCGCGATCGTCGCCGACATGGCGAAGGGCTTCACGGCCGGCGCGCGCTCGGGGCTTCGCAGGGGCGGCGCGAGCGCCGACGCGAGCTGATTCGCCGAGGAGGGGCGGGCGCCACGCCGCCGCGACTCCTCGCGGCTCGCGCCCCTCGGACACGCCATGGCGCGTGACGTCGAGATCATCGTCCGCCCGGAGGTGTTCTACGAGCGCGCCGCGCTCGTCGCGGCCGCGGCCGCGGCGGCAGGCGTCGCGCCCGACGACGTCGCGGAGCTCGAGGTCCGGCGCCGTGCGCTCGATGCGCGCCGTGGGGTGCGCTTCGTCCTGACGGTGCGGCTCCGCGTCCGCGGCGAGCGGACGCCCGAGCCCGCGCGACCGGCGCTGCCGGCGTTTCCGGTCGCGCGCCGCGGCCTTCCCGTCGCGGTGATCGGCGCGGGGCCCGCGGGGCTGTTCGCGGCGCTCCGGCTCGCGGAGCAGGGGATTCCGGCGCTCGTCCTCGAGCGCGGCAAGCCGGTACAGGCGCGCCGGCGCGACATCGCGGCGCTCAACAAGCTCGGCGTCGTCGACCGCGAGTCGAACTACTGCTTCGGTGAGGGCGGCGCCGGCACCTACAGCGACGGCAAGCTCCACACGCGATCGCACAAACGCGGCTCCGTCCGCCGGGTGCTCGAGATGCTGGTCGCGCACGGCGCCGATCCGGACATTCTCGTCGACGCGCGCCCGCACGTCGGCTCGAACCGGCTGCCGCGGATCGTGACCGCGCTCCGGGAGACGCTGGCGTCGGCCGGCGTCGAGATCCGGTTCGCGCAGCGACTCGACTCCCTCGTCGTCGACGCCGGCGCGGTCCGCGCCGTCCGCACGGCGGCGGGCGAGGAGATCGCGGTTGCCGCCGTCGTGCTCGCGACCGGCCACAGCGCCCGCGACGTCTACCGCATGGCCGCCGGCATCGGCATCTCGCTCGAGGCGAAGCCGTTCGCGCTCGGCGTGCGGGTCGAGCACCCGCAGCCGCTCGTCGACCGCGCGCAGTACGGCGCCGACGCCGGGCGCTTCCCGCTCCCCGCCGCGGCGTACCGGCTCGCGACGACGGTGCGCGAGCGCGGCGTGTTCTCGTTCTGCATGTGCCCCGGCGGCTGGATCGTGCCGGCGACCACCGACCCGGACGAGGTCGTGGTCAACGGCATGTCGCTCGCGCGGCGCGACTCGCCGTTCGCGAACAGCGGCATCGTCGTCGCGCTCGGAACCGCCGACGTTGCCGCCCTCGGATTCGCCGGCCCGCTCGGCGGCGTCGCGCTGCAGGCCGCGATCGAGCGCGCCGCGTGCCGCGACGGCGGCGGCCGCCAGGTCGCTCCCGCGCAGCGGATTCAGGATTTCATCGCCGGCCGCGAGAGCAAGGATCTGCCGGCCACGTCCTACGTCCCCGGCGTGCGCTCGGTCAGGCTCGACGCCGAGCTGCCGCCGTTCGTGAGCGAGCGGCTGCGCGAGGCGTTTCGCCGCTTCGCGCGGACGCTCCGCGGCTACGACACGCGGGACGCCGTCGCCGTCGGCGTCGAGACGCGCTCGTCGAGCCCGGTGCGGATCGTCCGCGACCCGCGCACGCTCGCGAGTCCGGCGCTCGCGAATCTCCACCCGTGCGGCGAGGGCGCGGGTTACGCAGGCGGGATCGTCAGCGCCGCGCTCGACGGCATCGCCGTCGCGGACGCGGTCGCCGCCACCGCCGCCGCCGAGACGTCGGCGGCGGCGCGCTGAGCGGCGGGTCGGTCGGTCGTGCTTGCGGCAGCTCGGAGCCGCGACGGCTTCCGGCGCACGGACACGCCACGTCGCACGAATCACTTGCGATCGTGTTCACGCGCCGACGTGCGCCTCGGGCACCGCGAACCGAACGTCGGACGGGCGGCTCACGCGGCGGCGCGGCGCTCGGCGATCGCGCACAGGCCGTCGGACTCGATCTCGAGCGGCAGGTTGATGAGATTGTAGTAGTTCTCGATCGCGTTCAGCCAGGTGATCTCGACGATCTCGCGCTCGTCGAAGTGGCGGCGCAGGTTCTCGAAGGTCGCGTCGCCGACGCGCTTCGCGCGCGTCGCCTCCTCGACGTAGGCGAGCGCGGCGCGCTCGCGGTCGCTGTAGAGCGGGTTCGTCCGGTACTCGGGCAGCGCGTGGAACTTCTCGAGCGCCATGTGCTTCTGGATCGCGACCGCCTGCGCGATGTCGACGCAGAACGTGCAGCCGTTGATCGTCGCGACCCAGCTGCGGACGAGGAAGCTGATCATCGGATCGACCGTGATGCCGTTCTCGATCAGCTTCACCTCCTCGTAGACGAGGCGGAATATCTTCGGCATCCGCGCGTAGACCACCTTCATCGGCGTCATCACCTTCCCGAGCCGCCGCTTGGTCATCCAGTAGACGATCCTGGTCACCAGGTGCTTCGGCTTCTCGATCGGGGCGAGTCGCATGGCGGGCTCCTTTCATCGTGCCGTTGGTGTGGCGACCGTGAGCTCCCGCGCATCCGGGAGTCCGTGGGTCGCGTGCGCGTCATCCTCCGTGCGCGCGTCTGCCGCGGCGTGGTGGTGGGCGTGGGCACCGCCGAAGCGGTAGTGCAGAAACGGGCAGCGCCGCGAGGAGCGCGCCGGCCGCGATCGCGCGCGACGAGCGCAAGCAGGTCACGCATCGCGGCCCTGCCGCCGCTCGGCGCGTGCGAGGACGACGAGCAGCGCCACGAGCACGATCGCGGGGAAGTAGACCCCGGGGAAATCGATCGCCCAATGGCCGCCGCCGACGAGGCCGCGCAGGGTGTCGTACACGTGGACGAGCGCGTGCAGCACGTAGAACGTCGTGACGATGCCGAGCATCGCGACCCGCAGCGCGCGGCACGAACGCGCGCCCACGCGAGCGCGACCCCCAGCATGGTGAACGCGGCTGCCGATGTCGCGAACGAAGTGCTCGTTGAGGGGCCCGAAATCCGGCACCGCCGCCGGCAGCTTCGCGTACCATCCCGCGGGGTCGGCGAGCATCCACGCGCCGTTCGCGAGATTGCCGAGGGCGCCGATCGCGAACACCCACGCCCACGGGTCGCGGCGTGCGTCGCTCGCGGCCGCGCTGCGCGCGCCGGCCGCCGGTCGTTCCGATGCTCGAAGCGAAGTCGTCATGACGATCTCCTCCGACGCGCGCTGTGTCGCTGCACGATCGCGCCGAGCGCCGCGACGCCGCGGTGAATGGCGGCGGGGTCGAGCGCGGCGAACGTCAACACCAGCGCGTCACGGCCGCGGCCGTCTGCGAAGAACACGTCGCCCGGCGTGTAGGCGATCCCGCCGTCGCCGGCGTCGTGCGCGATGGCGTCCGCGTCCGCGCCCGGCGGAAGCCGCACCCAGACGCTGTGGCCGCCTCGCGGCGTCGTCCACGTCGTGCCGGGCGGCATGTGCTCCGCGAGCGCCGCGAGCAGCGCCGCCAGACGGGCGGCGTAGAGCTTCCGCATGCGCCGCAGATGCCGCTCGAGACCGCCGCGCGCCAGCAGCAGCGCCAGCGCCGCCTGCGGCACGATCGAGGTTTCGACGTCGCCGTTCCATCGCGCCAGCGCCATCTTCTCGAGAAGCGGCCGGGCCGCGACGACGTAGCCGACGCGCAGCCCGGGGAAGAGCACCTTCGAGAAGGTGCCGGTATAGATCACCTGCCCGGCGGCATCGAGCGTCTTCAACGCCGCCACCGGCGGACCTTCGTAGCGCAGCTCGCTGTCGTAGTCGTCCTCGAAGACGGGCGTCTGGTGCTCGTCGGCGAGGGCGAGGAGCGCGCGCCGGCGGGCGTCGCTCATGACCGCGCCGGTCGGGCTGTGCGCCGCCGGCGTCGCGTACACCAGCTTCACGCGCCGCGCGCGCAGCACGCGCGCGAGCTCGTCGGTGCGCAGCCCTTCCTCGTCGACGCCGATGCCGACGACGTTCGCCTGCGCGGCGGTGAACGCGAGCGCGGCGCCGAAATAGCCCGGCTGCTCGATCGCGACGGTATCGCCGGGGTCGAGCAGGACGCGGGCGGTGAGGTCGATCGCGTGCTGCGCGCCGTTCACGATCAAGACGTCGTCCGGCTCGCAGCCGATGCCGCGCTCGACGAGGTAGCGCGCAATCTCCCGCCGGAGCGGCGGCCAGCCGCGGATGTCCTTCTGTCGCGCGACGTCGGCGATGCCGTGCGCGAGCACGTCGGCGAACGCGCGCGCCAGCTCGCGCGCCGGCAGCGCGTCGGTCGCGACCTGTCCGCCGCGGAAGTCGCAGCGGATCGGACGGCCGCGACGGACCGTGCGGAAGCCGGGCGGGACGTCGAGCGTCCGCGCGCGCAGCGCGAACAGTCCCGACCACACGAACCCGCGGCTGCGCGCGTGCTCGGCGCGCGCGAGCGCGACCGGCCCGGTCGCGGGACGGGTCGCCACGAACGTGCCCTGGCCGACGTGCGCGGTCAGCAGGCCTTCGGCGACCAGGTCCTCGTACGCCTGGCTGACGGTGTTGCGGCTCACGCCGAGCGCCGCGGCGATCTCGCGCGACGCCGGGATCTTCGTTCCCGGCGCGAGCCGCTCCGCCGCGATCAAGCCGCGGAGGTAGCTCTCGAGCTGGCGGTAGACGGGCTCGCCGCTGTGCCGATCGGGCGTGAAGGCGAGGTCGAGCACGGCGACGACGGTACGAGGTGCCAACCGGTATGTAAAGGTCAATTGGCTCAATCGCCGACCGTGGATTGGCACCACTGGCGATCGCCGCGTCGACGGCGGCGCATGGCGCCGGCCGGCGTGCCCCGGTGCTTCGACGGCGGCCGGGGGTGCGACTGCCGTCAGCGCTCGACGATCGCGCGCAGGGCGGCGGCGAGCGTCGGGTGGCGGAACCGAAATCCGGTCGCGAGCGCGCGCTCGGGGATCACGCGTTGCCCGCCGACCAGCATCTCGGCGGCTTCGCCGAGCGCGACGCGCAGCACGCTCGCCGGCACCGGGAAGAACGCCGGCCGGTGCAGGGCGGCGGCGAGCGCGCGCGTGAAGTCCGCGTTCCGCGCCGGCTCGGGCGCGGTCACGTCGATCGGGCCGCGGAGGTCGTCGCGGTCGAGCGCGTGCAGGACCAAGCCGACGGCATCGTCGCGATGCACCCACGACATCCACTGGCGGCCGCTCGCGATCCGGCCGCCGAGCCCGAGCTTGAAGAGCGGCAGGAGGGGCGCGAGCGCGCCGCCGCCGGCGTCGAGGACGACGCCCGTCCGCAGCTGGACGACGCGCGTCCGCTCGCCGGCGGCGCGCGCTGCCTCCGCTTCCCAGTCGCGGCAGACGTCGGCGAGGAACCCCGCGCCCGGAGCCGACGCCTCGGACAGGATCTCGTCGCCGCGATCGCCGTAGATGCCGACGGCGGAGGCGGAGACCAGCGCCCGCGGCGGCGTGTCGAGGCCGAGGATCGCGTCGACGACGTGGCGGGTGCCGTCGACGCGGCTTCGGCGGATGCGCTGCTTGCGCTCCGGCGTCCAGCGCTGCGCGATCGTCTCGCCGGCGAGGTGCAGGACGGCGTCGACGCCGTCGAAGGCGGAGCGCGGCGGCGGCGCGGCGGCGTCCCACTGTACGCGCTCGGTGCCGGGCGGCAGTGGCGTGGAGCCGGGCTGGCGCGCCAGTACGACGAGCCGGTCGCCGCGTGCCGCGAGCGCGGCCGCGACCGCACGGCCGATGAAACCCGTCGCGCCGGTGACGAGGACCTTCACGGCGTCACGAGAAGAGCCGGACCTCGACGGTGGTGCCGGCGGCGAGCATCGCCGCATCGGCCGCGACGCGAACGAGACCGTCGGCGTGGACGAGGCTGAAGATCTCCGCCGACCCGCCGCCGAGCGGCGTCGCGACGGGCTCGGCGCCGTGCCAGTCGACGGTCACGCGCACGAAGTCGTCGCGGCCGGCGATCGACTTGATCGGCGCGGCGAGACGCGCGACGACGCGGCGGCGCGGCGTGAGGCTCTGCTCGACCGGCTCGCCGGCGAGGATGCGCAGCAGCGGCACCGCGAACAGCTCGAAGATGACGAGCGCGGACACCGGATGACCGGGCAAGCCGATGATCGGCTTCCCCGCGGCGCGCGCGATCAGCGTCGGCTTCCCCGGCTTGACGCGGATGCCGTGGATCAGGATCTCGGAGCGGCGCGCGTGGCGGATCACCAGCGGCGTCAGGTCCTTGGCGCCGACCGAGCTGCCCCCCGAGAACAGGACCAGGTCGGCGTCGGCGAGGGCGCGCGTGAGCGCCCGCTCGATCGGCGCCCGGCGATCGGGGATGACGCCGAAGTCGACGGTGATGCCGCCCTCGGCCGCGATCATCGCGCGGAGCGCGTGGTGATTGATGTTGCGGACCTGGCCCGGTCCCGGACGTTGCTCGGGCGGGACGATCTCGTCGCCGGTCGCGATCAACGCGACCCGCGGTCGGCGGTACACCGCGACCGCGCGTGACGCCGACGCCGGAGAGCGCGCCGACGTCCTGCGCACGAAATCGCCGGCCGCGCCGGAAGAGCAGCTGACCGCGCCGCACGTCCTCGGCGCGCCGCATGACGTGCTCCCCCGGTCGCGCCGCATGCCGGACCTCGAGGTCGCCGTCGCCGGTCTCGCTCGTGTGCTCGACCATCACGACCGCGTCGGCGCCGCGCGGCAGCATGCCGCCGGTCGGAATGCGGTGCGCCTCGCCGGCGCCGACGCGACCCGCGGCGGCGCGTCCCATCGCGACCGCTCCCGTGACGCGGAGGCGCGCCGGCCGCTCGACCGAAGCGTTCTCGGTGTCGCGGGCGCGGATCGCATAGCCGTCCATGTACGAGCGCGCGAAGTGCGGCAGATCGATCGCGGCGCGGAGGTCGCGCGCGAGGACGCGGCCGGCCGCCTCCGGCGACGGCGACGCGCTCGCTGGCGAGAGGCCGAAAGCGCGCGAGCGTGCTCCACGCCTCGTCGCAGGTGACGAGCGGAAAGCGGCTCGGGCCGCCGGTGTGCGGGTCGGGCAGCGGATGCGGCTCGACCGCGCCGCCGAGCCGTGCGGCCTTCCCGCGCCGCGCGGTGCCCGTCGTCTCGTGTGCCGCGTCCGCCACGGCCTGCGGCGCCCGCGAAGGGCGACGTGCGCCGCCGCGCGCACGCGCACGCGTCGCCGGGGCGCGCGTCACGCGAGCCTGACGTGCGCTCGGCATGGCATCTCGCGGCGGACGCGCGCGAGGCGCTCGGTGTCGATCTCCGCCGTGATGACCTGCTCGCCGTCTGCCGCACGCGCGAGCACGATGCCCCACGGGTCGACGATCATCGAGTTGCCGTAGTCACGAAAGCCGTGCGGGCTCGTGCCGCTCTGGTTCGGCGCGACGACGTAGCACTGGTTCTCGATCGCGCGGGCGCGCAGCAACGGCTCCCAGTGCGCCGCGCCGGTGAAGAAGGTGAAGGCCGAGGGCACCGTCAGGATCGTCGCGCCCGCGGCTCCGAGCCGGCGGTACAGCTCGGGGAAGCGCAGGTCGTAGCAGATGCTGAGACCGATCGTCCCGAGCGCGGTGGTCGCGGTGACGACCTCGTCGCCGGCGGCGCGCGTCTCCGATTCGCGGACGGAGACCTCGCCCGCGAGGTCGACGTCGAAGAGATGGATCTTGCGATAGCGCGCGCGGATCGTCCCGCCGGCGTCGATCACGAGCGAGGTGTTGTAGCTCTTGCCGCCGGGATCGGCGTGCTCGAGGAAGGAGCCGCCGACGAGGACGACGCGGAGCTCGGCGGCGAGCGCCGTCAGGAAATCGCTGACGCGGCCGGGAACGGGCGTCGCGCCGTCGTGCTCGTCGGTGCGAAGACCGCGCCACGCGAACACCTCGGGCAGAACGATCAAGATCGCGCCCCGCTCGGCGGCGCGCCGCACCAGCGCGCGCGCACGGTCCAGGTTGGCGTCGAGGTCGGAGCCCGACTTCATCTGCACCGCGGCCGCGAGGTACGTCGGCATCGCGCGGGAGTGTACCAAAGGTCGTCGCAGCGACAACCGTCGCCTCGCGGTCGCGGCGGCGGCCGTCCGCGCTCCTCCGGCACGGCGAGAAGCGAGTCAACAAGATGACTTACGCCGACCGAGCGATCGACTTCGAGCTTGCTCACGCGCTGCGGCATGTGGTACTCCGCCACGTCCGGTGCATAAGATCAGGATCGAGACCGAATCGCAGATGGAGATGGTCGACGTCACTGCCGGAGTGCGACGAGCCGTGAAGGAATCCGGCGTCGCGCGAGGAATGTGCCATCTCTACGTGCCGCACACGACCGCCGCGATCACGATCAACGAGAACACCGATCCGAACCTCCGCAAGGACATGATCGACGAGCTGCTGAAGACGATCCCGCTGCAAGACGGCTACCTCCACGCCGAGGGCAACGCGGCGGCGCACATCCTCTCGTCGCTCGTCGGCGCGTCGCAGAGCGTCCCCGTCGAGAACGGCAAGCTCCTGCTCGGGGCTTGGCAGGCGATCTATCTTGTGTGAGTTCGACGGCCCGCGATCACGAACGCTCTTGTGCCGAGTCATGGCGGAATGAGAGGGACGCACGTGAACGACGCGAACACGATTCGACTGATCAAACGGTACGGCAACCGCAAGCTCTACGACACGCTCGAGAGCCGGTACATCACGCTCGAAGAGATCGCGCGACTGGTGCGGAGCGGCAACGACGTCAAGGTGATCGACAACGAGAGCGGCAACGATCTCACCGCGATCACCTTCGCGCAGATCATCCTCGAGGAGGAGAAGCGGCGCTCGAGCCTGCTGTCGCTGGGGTTGCTGCGCGAGCTCGTTCAGCACGGCGAGGACACGCTCGCGCAGCTGCGCTCGCGCGTCGACAAGAGCCTCGAGGCGATCGGCACGATGGGCGAGAAGGCCGGACGGCGCATGCAGGAGATGGTGAGCCGGCGCCCTGGCGCCGGCGGCGAGCCTGCGGCGGTCGCCGGTGAGGAGTCCCTCGACGTCGGCGGCGAGGCGTTCCCGGCGAGCGCCGACCCCGAAGCGGCGGAGGCCGCCGCGAAGGGGTTCTTCGACGACCTGCTCTCCGGGCCGCAGCGCCGGCTCGAGGCGCTCCAGCGCTCGATCGACGAGCGCATCAAGTCCTCGGTCGGACGCATCACCGGCCATCCGGCGTTCCAGCACGAGGTGCGGAGGATCGAGCGCTCGATCAAGAAGCTCGAGGAGCGCGTCGCGCGCCTTCGCCGCGAGGAGATCGGCACGCCCCCCGAGGGCGAAGCGCCGCGCTAGACCCGCCGCCCGACGACTCGTCGGCAGCCCCTCGACGGCCCCTTCGTGCGACCACGGCGTCTCGCCGGCGGTCGATGGGCCGGCCGGCCGCCCCCTGGCGTGTCGGTTTGTTGACACTGTGTAGTCCCGCGGCGTATCTCTCATCAAAGACACGACCGACGGCTCTCCCCGACACCAATCGTCTTCCAAGAAAACGATCATGATCGAGCGCGCTCGCCGGCACGCTCGGCGACCATGGAAGGAAAGGAGCTCCCAATGCGGCACCGCCTAACCCCCGCGCTCGTGCTCGCGGCGCTCGCCCTCGTCGCGCCACCACGGGCTCATGCCCAGGTTCAGGTCGGCGACACGATCAACAAGGCGAACGCCGACAAGGTCAAAGACCTCGTCTCGCCCGGTATGTTCTGGTGCGTCCAGCACGGCTTTCCGATGAAGATCATCGAGACCAAGCCGCTGCCGTGGAAGCGCGCCTACAAGGAGGCGACCGAGAAGTACTCCGGCCAGGTGAAGCTCGGCCCCGACGGCATCAAGGTCGAGAACTACGTCGCCGGCCAGCCGTTCCCCGGCGTCGACGCGCAACGACAAGCAGGCGGCCATCAAGGTCATGTGGAACTACAACTTCCGGCCGAACTTCGAGGACGACCTCGACCTCCGGAACTTCGACGCCGACACCGGCCCGATCTCCGAGGAGCGGCCGCTGCAGACGGAGCGCCACTTCCTGATCGACCACTTCCGGCGCCTGCGCTACGTCGGCCGGCTCTACGTCGATCCCAAGCCGGAGATCCCGAACAAGGAGAACTTCGAGTTCAAGGAGACCCTGCACCCGTTGATCGAGCCGTTCGATCTGAAGGGCGTCGGCTTCACCTACTACCGCTACTTCGACCCCGCCAAGCAGGACGACAGCTGGCTCTACCTGCCGTCGCTCCGTCGCGTCCGCCGCCTGTCGACGGCGCAGCGCTCCGACGCGCTCTTCGGCCAGGACACCGACCAGGACAGCTACGGCGGGTACGCCGGACAGATCGCCTGGGCCGACTGGAAGCTCCTCGGCGAGAAGGAAGTCCTGGGCGCGATGCACACCACCGCGTTTCCCGTGAAATGGGCGGACGGCGCGGCCGACTGGGCGTTCGACGGCGAGTGGGAGAAGCGCAAGGTCTTCGTCGTCGAGGGCGTCTCGAAGCTTCCGCAGTACGCCTACTCGAAGCGCGTGCTCTACATCGACAAGGAAGTCTGGGAGACGCCGTACAGCGACATCTACGATCGCGCCGGCCAGCTCTGGAAGGTCTGGATCAACAACTTCACCCACAAGAAGTCCGCGTTCCCCGGCTCGAAGATGGTCTACGAGGAAGAGACCGGGATGACGCCGGCGATCGTCATGGTCGACATGCAGCTCCAGCACGCGACCAAGGCGTCGCTGCCGAGCAGCCGGTTCCCCGGCGAGCCCGGCTGGTACTGGTCGCAGGGCGACAAGGAAGGGACGACCGAGGCGCAGTTCACGATCGCCGAGCTGATCGGCTCCGGTCACTGATCGCGTGATTCACGGCGGCGCGGGCGATCGCTCGCGCCGCCCGCCGTCCCTGCGCGCGGGCGCCCGCGGCCCAGCCCTTCGCTTCGCAGCTGCACCCCGCTCGCAACGCCTGCCGGCCGTCGCGGTCAGCGGCAGAGGAAGACGGGCGACGAGGCGTTTCGCAGCACGTACTCGGTCGTGCTGCCGAGCACCATCTCGATGATGCGGCTGTGGCCGTACGCGCCGATGAACAGGAGATCGTAGGCGCCCTCGGCCATGACGTCGAGGATGGTCTCGTTGGCGTAGCCGCCGCGGACGAGGCACTCGGGCTCGATGCGATACGTCGCGAGGTAGCGGCGCGCCTCGTCGAGGACTTTGTTGGCGACGCCTTCGTCCTTGCCGACGTGCAGGACGGTGAGCGGCAGCGCGAGCGCGGCCGCGAGCTCGGCGGCCTCGTGCATCGCCGCGGCGGCGCGCGGCTGCCGTCGTAGGCGAGCAGCGGCCGGGTGATCGGCCGGAACTCCGCCGGCGTCACGAAGACCGGCTTCGGGCACTTGCGGGTGACGCTCTCGGTCGTGCCGCCGAGGAGCCCGGTCGAGAACTTCTCGTTGACGCCGCGATGCCCGATGACGACGACGTCCGCCGTGCGCGCGAGCTCGCAGACCTCGTTGGCGACGATGCCGGTCGCCAGGTGCGTGTCGGCGCGGACGCCGCGCTCGCGGCACGCCTCGAGGAAGCTCTCGAGCAGCGTGCGCCCGCGTTCCTGGAGCGCCTCGCGCATCTTCGAGGAGAAGTCGAGGTAGGGCTCGAAGCCGAGCGATCCCGAGATGTCGTGCAGGAAGGAGCCCGACCCCTCGATCGAGACCACGTCGACGACGTGCAGGCCGATCACCGTCGCCTGCATCCGCTCCGCGAGCCAGATCGCGTACTCGCGATCCCGCTTGCGCGTGCTCCGAGCCGTCGAGTGCGACGAGAATGCTCTTGATCATGGACTCGGATGCGCGTTTACCACTATGATTCCCGCTAGTGAAGCGCGCAAAATCCAGCCGACGTCGACGCGATGGTCGAGGAGCTCTCGGCGGCCGCGCGCGCGCTCGGCTTCGAGATCCGCGAGGAGGAGCTGCTGCGCGAGGTCGGCTATCGAGCGCGCAGCGGCGCCTGCCGGCTCAACGACCGCAACGTGATCCTGCTCGATCGGCGTCTCGGTCTCGCCGAGCGCCTCGACGTGCTGTGCGCCGCGCTCGCCGGCAGCGACCTCGAGGGCGTGTTCCTCTCGCCTGCCCTGCGCGCCATGCTCGAGCGCGACCGGGCGGCCGGGCCACCGCCCGCCTGATCACGCGGAGGGCCCGTTGACCGTCAGCCATCGGGTTCAGGAAGACCGCTTCGGCGCCTTCAAGCGCGCGCTGAAAGAGCGCGGCCTCAAGTCGACGTCGCAGCGCGACGACATCGCGCGGGTCTTCTTCGGCAGCAATCGGCACATCAGCGTCGAGGAGCTCTACCGCGAGGTCCGCAAGGTCAATCCGCGCGTCGGCTACGCCACCGTCTATCGCGACCGTGCGCCTGCTGCGCGAGTGCGGCCTCGCCGCCGAGCGCCACTTCTACGACGGCGAGGCGCGCTTCGAGAACGTCGAGGAACAGCACCACCACGATCACCTGATCTGCGAGCGCTGCGGGCGCATCGTCGAGTTCGAGAACGACCGAGATCGAGCGGCTCCAGGAGACCGTCGCGCGGAAGCTCGACTTCGTGATCAGCCGCCACAAGATGGAGCTCTACGGCATCTGCGGCGCCTGCCGTCTCGGCAAGCAAGTGCGCCGCGCCGCGATCCGCGACGGCGCCGGCTGAGCGCGGGCGGTTCCGGCCACGTCCGCCGATCAGAATTCGTCGGCCGGAATCGTCACCGGGCGGCGCGCGCTGGTGTGCTGCAGGAGCAGCGTCGGGACGCGGTCCGACCATTTCACGGTCGCGACGCGGGTCGCGGGTGCGAGCCCGGCGCGGACGTCGCTCACGGGAACGCCGCGGGCGCGGGCGCGCGCGACCGCCGCGTCGCAGTCGCCGACCGCGTAGGCGATGCCCCACAGGCGCTCGCCGCGCTCGCCCGCGCCGCCGGCGAGCGGCGCCACCAGCTCGAGCGTGACGCCGCCGAGGCGGAGGCCGACGTTCACCGTGCCGCGCTCCGGAAACTCGCGCCGCCATCGCTCCGGGATGCGCGAGCGCGTCGCGCCAGAGCGCGAGCGCGCCGTCGAGATCGTCGGAGAAGATCACGACGTGGTCGACCGCGGCGGCCGCGCTCGGATCGGCGGGTGGCGAGGCGGCGCGCGGCGATGCCGCCGGATCGTCGTGCTGGATGACGATCGTCTGCACACCCCGCGTGCGCTCGCGCGGCAGCACGACGCTCCGCCACCGTCGGATCGCGCCCGTCGCCGCGACCGCTTCGCCGGGAGCGACCGGGCTCGGCTCCAGTCCGGCTGCCGCGAGCGCGCGCGCCGCGCCGTCGATGTCCGCCGTGCCGAGCGCGACCGCGAACACACCCTCGGCGCGCGATCGCAGGTATTCTCCGAGCGCCGCGCCCAGCGGCCCGTCGCCGCCGGCGGCGGGCGCGAGCAGCTCGACGTAGCAATTCGCGAAGCCGAAGATCACGTTTCGCGTCCCGAGCGCGGGATGCGAGCCGCGCCAGGTCGGCGCGAGACCGAGCAGGTCCCCGTACGCGGCCTCGGCCGCCGCGAGGTCGCGCACCGCGATCACCAGATGGTCGACGCTGTCGAAGAGCGTGGGCGCCACGTCGGCTCGTATCCCAAACAGAGCCTCGAGGCTCGGTCAACAACGCAGCTCGACGGTACTGGGCGGTCTCGGTCGGCGGTGCTGTCTGGATACGCCGGCACCCGGTCGGCCGCTTGCTTGACAGTCCGGGACGCCTCTCGTAGAAGCGCGACGCGTCGAAAATGATATTCAATTTCATTTGGGTGAGCGCTGCTCCGAGTTCCCGACCGCGATCGGCGTCGGCGCGTCGCGCGTCGGTTCTGGCGGCTCTCGTTGTCGCGACGTTCGCTGCGACGGTGACCTCCGCGTCGTCCGCGCGGCCGGCGAATCCGGCGCTCGCGTCGGCCGCGAACGCCGCCGCGCCGTCCGCGCCGTTCGACGGCGTCGAACGCGTCGAGCTCGTGATGGGAACGCTCGCCCGGATCGCGATCGATCGTCCCGACGCGCGCCCGGCGCGCTTCGAGGCGGCGTTCGCGGCGCTGCGCGACGTGGACGCGGCGATGAGCCTCTACCGCGCGTCGAGCGAGCTCCGCCGCCTGAACGCGCGCGCGGCGACGCGCCCCGAGCCCGTCGGCGCCGAGATGTTCGCGTTGCTGGCACGCGCGCGCGCGCTCGCCGCCGCGACCGACGGCGCGTTCGACGTCACCGTCCTGCCGCTCTTGCGGGCGTGGGGCGCCTACCGCGACCTCGACCTCGCGCCGACGAATCCCGCCGCCGTCGGCTACGCGGGTCTCGTCCTCGACGGCGAGCGCCGCACCGTCGCCTTCCGCGAGCGCGGCATGGGCGTCGATCTCGGCGGCGTCGCCAAGGGCTACGCGCTCGACCGCGCCGCCGCCGCGCTCGCGACGGCGGGCGTACGCCGAGCGCTCCTCGACCTCGGCGGCAACCTCGCGTTCGTCGGCGACGAGGCCGGCCGCGCGTGGCGCGTCGCCGTGCGCGATCCGGCCGCGCCCGATCGTTCGCTCGGCGTGCTCGAGCTCGGCGGCGGCGCGGTGTCGACGTCGGCGAACTACGCGCGCGACTTCGCGGCCGAGGGCTGGCGCGCGCCGAGCCACATCTACGACCCGCGGACCGCGGCGTCCGGTCGACGCCGAGCGCGCGGTGACCGCCTGGGCGCGCGACGCGACGACCGCCGACGCGCTCTCGACCGCGCTCATGGTGCTCGGGCCCTCGCGCGCCGACGCGGTGCTGGCGCGGGTTCCGGCATCCGGCGCCGTGATCGTCGAGCGCGGCGGCGCCGGCCGCACGGTGACGCTGCACGGCGCGCCGCCGCGCGCCTGGGAGCTCGAGCGCGCCGCCGCGTCCGTGGTGATCGTCGCCGGTCGGCCTTCGCCGTGAGGGCGCGACGCTGCGTCGTGCTGGCGGCGTCGTTGGCAGTCGTGCTCACCGCGACCGCGCCGTCCGCGAAGGTCTTCCTCGCCAAGGACGAAGCCCTGGCGCTGGCGTTCCCCGGCGCCGACCGCGTCGAGGAGCGCGTCTTCATCCTCACCGACGCGCAGAAGGCCGAGGTCGAGAAGCTCGCGCGCGCGCGCCTCGACACCCAGCTCTGGACGATCCACGTCGGCTGGCGCGGCGGCGCGCCCGTCGGCTACGCCGTCATCGACACCCACGTCGTGCGGACCCTGCCGGAGACGTGCATGGTGGTGATCTCGCCGGCCGGCGAGGTCGAGCGCGTCGAGATCCTCGCCTTCAACGAGCCGCCGGAGTACGCCCCGACGGAACGCTGGCTCCACCAGTTCGACGGCAAGGAGCTCGACGAGGGACTCAAGATGCGCGGCGACGTTCAGGGCATCACCGGCGCGACGCTCACCGCGACCGCGACGATTGCCGCCGTCCGCCGCGCGCTCGCGCTGCACACCGTCCTGATCCGCAGCGCCGCGGCAGTCGCGTCCCCCGCGGTGCCGGAGCCGCCGGGCGCCGCGCCAGCGGGCGCCGCGACGACTCGCGGCGACGAGCCGCCGCCGGAGCGCGCGCCGTGAGAGGCTCCAGAGTGTCGACGATCAGAGCGAGCGTCTGACGTGCGTTTCACTGTCACGCCCGATTGGCGGGACAACCGCCTCCTCCGCCTCGTGCTCGGGTGGTTCCTCGTCTTCGTCGCGCTGCTCTGGCTGACGAACGCGCTCCTCTACTTCGCGAAGATGAACCTGACGCCGGCGTCGGTGCAGGCATTCTACCTGGGCGACGAGGCGAGCTTCACGCAACCGCGAAGCTACGAGGGCCTGCTCGAGCTGACGCACTTTCATCTCTTCGCGATGGGCATCCTGGTGCTCACGATGACGCACCTCCTGCTCTTCGTGCCGATCGACAACCGCATCAAATGGTGGACGATCACCCTGTCGTTCTCCTCGGCGCTCGCCGACGAGGCGGCGGGATGGCTCACGCGCTTCGCCTCGCCGGCCTTCGCCTACTTGAAGATCGCGGCGTTTCTCACCTTGCAGGCGACGCTCGCGGCGCTCGTGATTGCGGTCGCGTGGGCGCTGCTCTCCGGCCAGCCCAACGACTACCGCAGCAGCGCCCCCGACGACGAAGACGACGACTGATTCCGTCGCGATACGCGGTGGAACCGTCTCGCTCCGATGGGCTATGTCGAATCCATGAACGACTACCGACTCTTCATCGACGGCGACTGGCGCGCGGCCCGCGACGGTGCGACGTACGAGACGATCAATCCCGCGACCGGCGAGCCCTGGGCGACCGTCTCGGCGGCGGGCGCCGCCGACGTCGACGACGCCGTCGCGGCGGCACGGCGGGCGCATCGCACGGGCGTGTGGCGCCGGAAGCCCCGCGAGGAGCGCGCCGCCGTGTTGCAGGCGGTCATGGCCGGCATCTTCGAGCGCCAGGCCGAGCTCGCCGCGGCGGAGGTGCAGGACGGCGGCGGCACGATCCGCAAGGCGAACACCGCCGACATCCCCGCGACCGCGCAGACGTTCATGCACTACGCCGAGCTCCTGGCGCAGCTCGCCGAGGAGGAGGAGCACGCGGAGCTCGTCCCGGTGCCGAGCCGCAACATCATCCGGAAAGAGCCGGTCGGGGTCTGCGCCTGCATCGTCCCCTTCAACTTCCCGATCGCGGCGGCGTCGTGGAAGCTCGCGCCCGCGCTCGCCGCGGGGAACACCGTCGTCCTCAAGCCGTCGCCGCACACGCCCGTGACGGCGTTGATGCTGGCGGAGATCTGCACCCGCGCCGGCGTCCCCGCGGGCGTCGTCAACGTCGTCGCCGGTCCGGCGCCGGAGATCGGCGAGGCGCTCGTCGGCCATCCCGACGTCGACAAGGTCGCGTTCACCGGCTCGACCAGCGTCGGCCGGCGCGTGATGGAGACGGCGGCGCGCGGGCTCGAAGCGCGTCACGCTCGAGCTCGGCGGCAAGTCGCCGAACATCATCCTCGAGGACGCCAACCTCGACGGCGCCGTCCGCGGCGCGCTCTTCGGCACGTTCTTCCATCAGGGCCAGGTCTGCGAGTCGGGCACGCGCGTCCTGGTGCACGAGTCGCTCTACGACGACTTCGTCGAGAAGATGATCGAGGACGCGCGCCTGCTCGTGATCGGCGACACGATGGACCCCGCGACGACGGTCGGCCCGCTGATCAACGAGGCGCAGCGCGCGACGACCGAGCGCTACGTCGCGCTCGGCCAGTCCGAAGGCGCGCACGTCGCGCTCGGCGGCCGCCGCCCCGCGGGATTCGCGCGCGGCTACTACTACGAGCCGACGATCTTCACCCGCGTCGAGAACGCGATGCGGATCGCGCAGGAGGAGATCTTCGGGCCGGTCGTCGCCGTGATTCCCTTCCGCGACGACGCCGACGCGCTCCGCATCGCCAACGACACCATGTACGGCCTCGGCGCCGCCGTCTGGTCACGCGACCAGGAGCGCGCGCTCCGCCTCGCCCGCGAGATCGAGGCCGGCACGGTCTGGATCAACGACTATCATCTGTTGAACGTCCGCTTCCCCTTCGGCGGCTACAAGCAAAGCGGCTTCGGCCGCGAGCTCGGCCCGTAGGGCCTCGCCGAGTACCAGCAGCTCAAGCACATCCACGTCGGCGAGCCGACGGACGCGTCGGCGAAGTTCTACTTCGGGATGCTGCTCGGCGACTGACGTATCGAGGCACGCGGGAATGATCGCCACGGCATCTCGAGGGTGTTGCTCGACGACTCGCCGCCGACATCCGTCGGACGACGAAAACACTCCGCCGCCTTGAGCGCCCGTATCGTTCAGCCGAGACGCCGAGCTCGTGATAGCTTGCTCGTATGGCCAAACGACTTCAGACCGTCCATGCGCGAGGCAGATTGTGGACAGTCGCTCGAGTTCGCAAAACGGCGGCCGATGAGGCCGACTTCCGCTTTTGGTACGAGGGCCTGAGCCCCGAGCAACGTGTCGAGGCGGTCGGGCAAGCACTGGAGAGCTGCCTGAAGACACGGGGTGTGGATGGCGTACCGAGACTACGAAGAGTTCATCGCCGCGTTGAATGCCCATGGCGTTCGATACCTCGTGGTCGGGGCGCACGCCGTCGCGCTACACGCCCGTCCCCGCGCGACCAAAGATCTCGACGTCTTGGTTGAGCCGACTGCTACCAACGCCCGCAAATTACTCGCGGCGCTCCGCGATTTCTTCGGTGGCGTGGAGCTTGGATACACCGAGGAAGACGTCATCGACCCGAAGTGGATCATCCAGCTCGGCGTCGCACCGGTCAGGATCGACATCATGTCCGAGATCTCCGGTGTCGGGACCTTCGACGTGGGGTGGAGGAGGCGGGTCGATGCCACCTTCGGTGGCGTTCCCGCGCACTACATTGGGCTCGACGAACTGATCAACGCCAAAGCGGCTGCTCGTCGACCGCAAGATCGGGCGGATCTCCGCATTCTCGAGCGCGCCAAAGGCGGAACCCGGCTGACAACGAGATGGAGGCCACGACGCAGAAAGGCGCCGCGTTCTTGAGCTGAACCCGGCGCGTTCACGTGCTTCGAAAGCAAGCCCGACGACGACAGGAATCGCGGGGTGTCTCGTGGCTCGAGATTCGCCTTCGTCTCGACGACCAGAGAAGTCGACGAACCACCCGGGCCCGTGATCGTTACGACAGTCCCGGAATGATGTCGCCTTGGCGACACGGCGTGCGGTGCGCCCCAGCGTCGATCAGCACCACTTCACACCCGCGAACGCCGTCGACGTCACCAATTTGCGCACGCCGCATGGGATCGGCATCGTGCCAGGTGCTGCGGGATGTGCGGGCACCGCGCCGCCGTCAGGCCGCGAACGCGCATCGACATTGTTCCATCGCGAGACAGGATCGATGCGGAAGGCCATCGGAGTTCCCTACTTCTTCTTGTCGCGGCGAACCGGTGGCCAGTATAGTCCGTGCCCATGCCGATGAGGTACCGGGACGTCACTGCTCAGCGGCTCCGATCGCTCGAACGGCATCGCGAGCGGCAAAGGGCAGTCGAATGAACCCCATGGCGGCGATGATCGTGATAGCCTGCGCCGCCGTGCAGGATAACACGCGAAGGAATTTCTTTCGAAAGCGCGTAAGCAGCGAGACTTCTTGGCGACTCGATGACCCGACATGCGGCGGCACTGTCGCGATAGCCTGCGAAATCCGGTCAGTGTCGGGTGTGTTACACAGAACTGTCCAATAGTAAGTTAGAACGCGACCCGCGGCAGGAATTGCGCATGGCAAGAACGGGCCTACCACCTGAGACGACTCTCGAAGATGTGACCGTTCGGATCCGTGAGGCGTACCGTAACCCTAACGTCGGCAAGATCGAGCAGGTTGTTCTCCGAGAAGGTCCACGTACGTTCAGGGTCGCAACCATGCTGGAGATCCTGGACCCGAACACTGAAGCCGTGCACCACTATTCTCTGAAGCTCGATAGTATCGATAGGCGCAAAGCCGGCTGGTTCTACACACCGCAAAAGTCGATCCGCCTCGAGGGTGAGAACCCGAACGAGATCGAGCGGCTTTGTCGATTCCTCCAGGCTCACCTCGAGGGGAAGCTCACGGAGTCGTCTGGCGAGTTGCACGTGCTTCGCTCCGAGGACTACCGCAAGCTCGAGGCGATCGTCGAGCAGCTCCCGAACTGGCCTACGCCAGATTTGGTGGAGCTGCTGAAGCGGATCATCCCTCGACTTGAGCATTCAAGCGCCTATGTTGCAGAGTTTATCGAGGCGCTTGAGAAAAGCGATGCAGAGACCGTGAGGCACCTTGCGATCGCATCGCGCGTGGTCGAGCACCGGCGAGCTTACGAACAGCTCGTCCAGCTAATCGCGAATGCTAATACCGATGAACAACAGTTCCAGGAGATACTGTCCGACAATCCGTGGATGTTCGGCAGCGAATATAGCGAACTCTTGGATCGACGAACGTGGACCAGAGATGAATGACAATGTGGATTTCATGCTCCGGCGCACGGCTGACAACTACCTGGAGGTGGTAGAGATCAAGACGCCTTTCAAGGAGCCGCTCCTAAACCACGATCGATCTCATGACAGCTACTACCCGTCCGCACGACTCGCAATGGTGATTGGCCAGGTCGTGCGCTACATCGCTGAGTTGGAACGTAGTAGAGATACGATCCGCAGCAAGGACAATGTTGACACCCTGAAGATCCGTGCTCGCATCATAGTGGGACGCGACGGCAATGGATCGCATCAGGAAGCCCTACGGACTCTCAATGCCGCACTTTCATGCCATTGAGGTCGTTACGTACGATCAACTTACGCGGATTGCGGCGCGCGTTCTCGATGTATTCATTCAGTGACACGCGCGCGGAGTCACCTAACAGCCCGTTGAAAAAGTCGCACGGAGCGCGTGCACGCAAAGGCGTTTCACGTATACTGCGCGCGGACGGGAGGGGTGGCGATGGCGCTGGGACGGCGCGGGGAGCGGGAAGAAACGCTGTGGGTGGCGACGGCGAGCTTGCCCCGGTCGGCCGGCCATCCCTTCTACACGCGGGTGAACGCGCTGCTGGCGGAGGCGGACTTCGACCGCTTCGCCGAAGCCGAGTGCGCCCCGTACTACGCGGAGACGCAAGGGCGGCCGTCGATTCCGCCGGGGATCTACTTCCGGATGTTGCTGGTCGGGTACTTCGAGGGGATCGACTCGCAGCGCGGGATTGCCTGGCGGTGCAGCGACAGTCTGGCGTTGCGGGAATTTCTCGGCCTCGGCGTGGCCGATCGGGTGCCCGAGCATTCGTCGCTGACCGTCACGCGCCAGCGCCTGCCCTTGGCGGTGCACGAGGCGGTGTTCGCGCGGATCTTGCAGCTGGCCGCGACCAAGGGCTTGCTGCGGGGCAAGACCGTCGCCGTGGACGCGACGACGTTGGAAGCGAACGCCGCGATGAAGTCGATCGTCCGCCGCGACACCGGCGAGTCGTGGCAGCAGTACATCCGCCGGCTCGCCGTCGACGAGGGCGTGGTGGCACCGACGGAGGAAGACGCCCGGCGGCTCGATCGGCGGCGGAAGAAGCGCGTGTCGAATGCGGCGTGGCAGTCCTCCAGTGATCCCGCGAGTCGGATTACGAAGCTCAAAGACGGCCGGACGCACTTGGCGTACAAGGCCGAGCACGTGATCGATGTCGAGAGCGAAGTGATCCTCGCGCCGCAGATCTATCCCGGCGATGCGGGGGATGCGGCGACGTTGGAGTCGAGCGTGCGGCAGGCCGAAGCGTACGTGGACCAGGCGGCGGTGCCCGTCGTCATCGAAGAGGTGGTGGCGGACAAGGGCTATCACGCCGCCGCGACGCTCGCGGCGTGCGAGGCGTGGGGGCTGCGGACGTACATTCCCGAGCGGGACTGCGGACGGCGGCGGTGGCACGACAAGCCGGTCGCTTGTGAGCTCGCGTTTCGGGCGAATCGGCGCCGCGTGCGCGGGCGACGCAATCGCCGCCTGCAACGGCTGCGTTCGGAACGCGTCGAGCGGAGCTTCGCCCACATCTGCGGCAGCGGGAACCAACGGCGGACGTGGCTGCGGGGCATCGAGAACGTCCAAAAGCGCTACCTCCTCACGGCCGCGGCGCGCAATCTCGGGCTCGTCATGCGGCATCTCTTCAGGATCGGCACGCCGCGGAGCCTCCAGGGGCTCGCGGCGACGTTGCGTGCGCTCGCGGACGCCATCGTGACGCTGCTTGCGGCCCTCGTGCGCCGCGTGCGGCAACGCTGGTCGCGATCGGACTCTGCGCTGGCCCGTCGTTACTCGCGGCGACTTTCGGCCGTCGTCGTCGAAACTCGGATTTCTTCAACGGGCTGCTAAGGCGGATAGCACGGATGATGTGCCGTTCTAACTACGGCATGGACCTGACGCGCTTCGCGCGCAGGTCATGCCTGCTACGTTAGGCCGACACGGCAATGCGATCCGACTCAACGTCAGGTGCACGCTCGCCATTCGCGCCGTGGAAACATGGGCCGACGCTTCGCGCGCTGTTTGCTGCATTGGTACTTCGGCCCCTGTTGTACACGATCATCGATCCTCAGCCGGTCCTCGGACCGTTAGATGGCTCGCAGGGGCGCCGGCCTTGGTGGCTGTTCCATTGCTGGATCCTGCTCTTCCAGTGGATTCCGTTCTTGCTGGCGTGGTGGGCGCTTACCCGGGGGCGCCATTCCTGGTCGGACTATGGGGTCGACTGGTCGTGGTTCCGGCGCCGAAAGACCCCGTTGCTGGGCTGTGCGGCGCTGCTCGGTGTTCTGTCCGTTGTTGCTCCGCATTACTGGTACGGCGCGACGCCGCCCACAGTCTCGCGGACGTTCGCCCTCTTGCCAGTCAGCCCGATGGAGCGGCTCTTCTTCCTCTTCTCTTCGGCCTCGGCCGGGATCTGCGAGGAGACGTGCTACCGGGGGTTGCCGCTGCGTGGCGTTGCCGGGTCGACTCGAGCTGCAATCTGGATCCTGCCGGTGACGGTCGTGTCCTTTGTGTTCGTGCACGGTTGGTTCGGTCTGCATTACTTCGCCACGTACGCGTCGATCGGGCTGGGATTCGGGATCGGCTTCATTCTCCTCCGTCGGCGGCGACTCGAATTGTTGATGGTCGTACACGCGTTCATCGACGCAGCCTTGATCGTCGCTCCTTGAACGGTGGATTGAGTGCGGCCTAACATGCGCATGCACCTGACAAAGCCGCGACGACGGTTATCGTTCCGGCGCGGTTCCTGTACGCGGCGTTGCAGGTGACGCGCGGCCGTTAGCCGCAATCGCGATGAGTACGGATCAGTTGTGGACTTCGAGGTGGTCAGCGAGATCACAGAGACCGTTACGATCGCTTCAGGTCGTGGCATCCGCGATCGCGTACGTCTTCGGAGGCAACATGGGCCGGGACGTTGGCGCAAGCGGAAGGGTGTTGCGGAGGTCCGGCTGATCAGTGGGCGAATTCGACGTGCGGAGCTACACTGGTACGAGGCTCACGGGGTGGGAAGAAGAAAGATGAAGATCAAGAGGTTTCTCGACTGATGACACAAGGGCGACGAAAGAAGCGGTTTCTCCTCTGTGTTCGCAACAAGGGATGTGAGGATCTTGAACTGCGCAAGCTCTACGAGCAGCTGCCCGACGCTGTGGCTGCGGAAGAAGGATACGTCCGTGTCCGTGACGAGTCGGGCGAGGACTATCTCTATCCTCAGAGTCTTTTCGTGGCGGTGGCGCTGCCAACCGAAGCGGAACGAGCGCTTGCGCGGCGGCCGCCGATGAACGCGTCTAACTCGCCGCTCCAGCGGACGGCGCGTGCGCGCCGCCGCTAAGCGGCCTACCGTTAAAACCGTCGGAACACTGCGAGCTGCTGTCACCCTTCGATCTTGATCGCCTGCCTCGGGCACCGCTGCACCGCGACCTCGACCTTCGGCCGCAGGCTCTCCGGCGGGTCCGTCATCAGGAGATGCGCCTTGTCGTCGTCGCGGACCACGAAGACCTCGGGGTTCACCCGCATGCAGACGGCGTTGCCCTCGCAGAGCTCTTGATCGACGATCACACGCATCGAGCCGCCTCCGATTTGCTGGCTGCTTCCGGCTTCCTTGCCGTGTCCGGCCTACTTGCTCTCCGCGCGGCGCTCGGTGGCTTCGGCGGCGGCGAGCGTCTCTGACATTCGCGTCGTCGCATCGACGAACTCCTGTACCATATCGTAGATGACTTGGCGCGCGGGGCGGACGGCGTTCATGCGGCCGACGATCTGGCCGACGGGGCTGCCGATGAGGTCCTTGGCGCCGTACTTGTCGCTGTGGGCGTAGCGGTGGATGCGGGTGACGGCGTCGACCGTGGCCATGAACTGGAGCGGCATCGGGAGGGTGCCGGGCGACTCGGGACCGTCCCACGCCTCGGTCCACGGCGTCTTGAGCTGGCGCGCGGGCTTCCCGGAGAGCGAGCGCGAGCGGACGGTGTCGCGCGAGGTCGCGGCGAGGAGCTTGTCCTTCAGGATGGGAACCGTGTCGCTCTCGGCGACGGTGAGCCAGATCGAGCCGGTCCACACGCCCTCGGCGCCGAGCGCGAGCGCTGCCGCGGCCTGGCGGCCGCAGCCGATGCCGCCGGCGGCGAGGACGGGCGCGGGGCGCGACGGCGTCGACGACGTCGGGCACCAAGACCAGCGTCGAGATCTCGCCGGTGTGGCCGCCGGCCTCGTGGCCGGACGCGACGATGATGTCGACGCCGTTCGCGATCTGCTTCTTCGCGTGCTCGGGAGTGCCGACGAGCGCGGCGACCTGGACGCCGCGCGCGTGCGCCTGGTCGACGACGTCCTTCGGCGGCGGGCCGAGGGCGTTCACCAGGAGCTTGATCGGGTGCGCGAGCGCGATCTCGACTTGCGGGCGCGCGCCTTGCTGCGTCCAGCCGAGGAGCGCGGTGTACGCCGACTCGCCCTCGGGGAGCTTCGGGACGTTGTGGCGCGCGAGGATGTTCTCGATGAACTGCCGGTGCTCCTCGGGGATCATCCCCTGGAGCATCTTCTCGAGCTCGCCCTGCTCGACCGCCGGCATGTCGGCGGCGGCCGACGACGCGGGGATCACGATGTCGACGCCGTACGGCTTGCCGCCGACGTGCTCGTCGATCCAGTCGAGCTCGACGGCGAGCTGCTCGGGCGAGAAGGCGAGGGCGCCGAGGACGCCGAAGCCGCCGGCGCGGCTCACCGCGGCGACGACGTCGCGGCAATGGCTGAACGCGAAGATCGGGAACTCGATACCGAACGTGTCGCAGATGCGCGTGTGCATGGTGATCAGACCTCCTCGGGTGCGTGGAACGTGGCGGCGAGATGCTCCATCGACATCGTCATGAGCGCGCGGCGCGGCAGGCCGAGCGTGCGGAGCTCGTCGGCGATCGGATGGGCGCCGAGCGTGAGCTGCGCGCCGCCGAGGCGGACGCCGACGCCCTGGCCGCGCATCGTCGATCGCGTGCGGATGATCCCGCCGTCGCGCCAGGTGTACGTGTCCTGCGGCATGTCGCCGAGACGCAGCCGGCCGCGGCGCGCGGTCGTGAGCGTCAGGACGTGCGAGCCGTCGGCGCGCAGCACGCAGGTGCGGCGGTCGGCGTCGTCGGTGAACGCGATGTCGTCGACGGTCTTCGGGTAGCCCCAGATCTCGTAGCCGGCGTCGCGCGAGAAGCTCGTCGTGACCGGCATGCGGTGGACGTAGACGCCGACCTCGCGGCGGACGAACGCGAGGAGCGCGCCGACGAAGGGCAGGGCGGGCCGTGGCGGGCGGGCCGCCGCCGTTGCCGGCGGGGCGCCCGGACGTGAGGGCATCGCGACGGCGCCGGCACTGAGGTCGCTGCCGCGGCGCGGGGTCGCCGGTGCGACGTGCCGGACGAAGAAGTTGATCGCCACCTCGTTGTACTGGCCGAGGTCATTGTCGCGATACTCGACGGCTGCGAGGCTCATGAGCGCGCCGCCGGGGTAGAGCTCGACGGGTTGCAGCGCCGTCGTCGGCAGCAGCCGTCGCACGGCGTCCGCGGAGACGACGAAGTTCGCGACCAGGACGCAGGCGTCGCGCACGCAGACGGGCAGGGTGACCGTGCGACCTTGAATCGTGTACGTGGCCGCGTCGGGTGCCGGCGTCGGCACCGCCGCTGGCGCCGCCGCCGCGGCTGGCAGCGACGCTGCCGCGGCAGGCGCGGTCCGCCGCGACTGTTGTCGCCGGCTCGGTCACACCGCCGCCGGCGTGAACACCATCGGCAGGTGCGTGATGCCGCGCACGAACGACGACGCGGCGTAGACCGGCGCACTGCCCGGCACGAGATCGAGATCGGGCAGCCGCCGCACCACCTCGCCGATCATCGTCCGCAGCTCGAGGCGCGCGAGGTTTGCGCCGAGACAGAAATGATTGCCGATGCCGAAGCCGATGTGGTCGTTCGGCTCGCGGTCGACCTTGAAGCGGTTCGCGTCCTCGAAGTGGTCCTCGTCGCGGTTCGCCGACGGGTAGAGCAGCATCACCTGCTGGCCCTCGCGCAGGCGCGCGTCGCGGATCTCGGTGTCGCGCGTCACCGTGCGGGCGAAGTTCATGACCGGCGACACCCAGCGGACGATCTCCTCGACGGCGCTGTCGATGAGGTCCGGGTCGTCGTGGAGCTTGGCGCGCTCGTCGGGGTTCTGCGCCAGCGCGATGATGCCGCCGCTGAGCGCGTTCCGCGTGGTCTCGTTCCCCGCGACCAGGAGGAGCGTCATGAACATCAGGAGCTCGTCGTTCGACATGCCGTCGTCGTCGGTGAGGACGCCGTCGTCCTTGGCGGCGAGGAGGATGCTCGCGAGGTCGTCCTTGGGCGCGCGGCGGCGGTCCTCGAAGACCTCGTTCAGGTACGCCGCGAACTGCTGGAACGCCTCCATCGCGCCGTTCATCACCTCGGGCGGGGGATTGTCGACGCCGGCGGCGATCATCACGTCCGACCACTCGTGGAAGCGGGCGCGGTCCTCGGTGCGGATGCCGAGCATCTCGGCGATGATCATGATCGGCAGGTCGACGGCGAGGTCGCGGACGAAGTCGCACGCGCCGCGCTCGGCGATGGCGTCGATCGCCTGCTTCACCATCGCCTGCACCTTGGGCGTGAGGATGCCGACCATGCGCGGCGTGAAGCCCTTGTTGACGAGGCTCCGGAGCTTGCCGTGGCGCGGCTCGTCCATGGTCACGATCGAGATCAGCTGCTGGGTCTTCGGCCGCACGCCCTTGCCGGAGCAGAAGAGCTCGGGGTGCTTCGAGATGTAGACGACGTCGGCGTACTTCGAGACGACCCAGAGGTCGTGGCGCTCGTCCCAGTAGAGCGGCGCGTTCCGCCGAAACCAGGCGTACGCCGGATGCGGGTCGCCGAGGTAGAGCTCGGGGTCGAGGACGTCCGGAATCGACGGCTCGCTGCTGGCGGTTTGCGTCATGGGGAACCTCGTCGGGGCGGTGTTCCCGACGAGATTAGAACGTGTTCTAGTTTCGAAGCAAGGGCCGCGTGAGCAGGCCGGCGGGTGCACGGCGCGGGAAGAGAGTGCGCGCGCCGGCTCCGGAGTTCAGTCGCCTGCGCGCGCACTCTCTCCCCGCGCCGTGCACTGTCGCGGGCTCTCAGGTCGCCCCGTAATTCGGACCGGCGAGCATGCCGCCGTCGACGAGGTACTCGCCGCCGGTGCAGTAGGATGCTTCGTCGGATGCCAGGAACGCTGCGAGGTTTGCTACCTCCTCGGGCTTGCCGATCCGTCCTAGCGGCAATGACTGATACACGGCGCTCGTGTCGACGGTCGCGAAGTCGCCGCCGCGGCCCATTACGGTGTCGATGCCGCCGGGGCAGATGGCGTTGACGCGGATCTTGAGGGGGCCGAGCTCGAGGGCGGCGGTCTTGGTCATGCCGCGGATCGCGAACTTGCTCGAGACGTAGGCGACGAGGCCGGCGGTGCCCTCGAGGCCGCAGGTCGACGAGATGTTCACGATCGAGCCGCCGCCGGCCTCGAGCATCGACGGGATCACCGACTTCATGCCGAGCAGGCAGCCGACCTGATTGATGCCGATCACGCGCATGTAGTCGGCGAGCTCGATGACGGCGATCGGCGCGATGTGCAGGACGCCGGCGTTGTTGACGAGGACGTCGATGCGCCCGAAGCGCTCGCGCGCGGCGGCGACGAACGCCGCCCAGCTGTCCTCGCGGCTGACGTCGTGATGGCGATAGAGCGCCGCGCTACCGAGCGCCGCGGCGACCTTCGCGCCCTCGGCGTCGAGGACGTCGCCGAGGACGACCTTCGCGCCCTCGGCGACGAAGCGCCACGCCTCGGCCTCGCCCTGGCCGCGCGCGGCGCCGGTGATCAAAGCGACTTTACCGTCGAGTCTGCCCATCGATCCTCCTGGATATCGGCGCGCGACGCCGCGCGCCTACTGTCGATATGTCTTCTCCGCCGTCAGCTCGGCGACGCATGAGCGCAACGCGACGCGCCTACACGCGCGCGAGCGGCGCGACGAGTCCCGCGACGCCGGCGCGCGTGCGGAAGATCGTCCCGCCGCGCGACGCGTCTTCGGTGTTGTCGGCGGTCACGACGTAGAGATCGCGACGATCGCCGCCGCCGAAGCAGAGGCTCGTCACGAACCGCGCCGGAACCTCGATGATCGTGTCGAGCTCTCCCGCCGGCGTGAAGCGCGCGACTCCGCCGCCGGGTGCGAGCGCGACGAGGACGCACCCCGACTCGTCGACGGCGAGACCGTCGGGATTCCCGCGCGGCACGCGCGCGAAGATCCGCCGGTTCGATCCGCGACCGTCGTCCGAGACGTCGTGGGCCAGGACGACACCGGCGCTGTAGTTCGAGTGGTAGACCGTCCGGCCGTCGGGCGAGAAGCCGACGCCGTTGGCGAAGTCGATGCCGCCGTACACCTCGACGGCGCGTCCCTCGCCGTCGATCCGCCAGAGCTCACCGGGAATCCGGTCGCCGTCCTCGAAGGCGCTCGAGCGCAGCGAGCCGACGTAGACGCGGCCGGCGGCGTCGGTCGTGAGATCGTTGAAGCCGACGGCGCCGTCGACCGTCAGCAGCACCCGCGTCGTTCCGTCGCGCACGTGCGACACGTCCTTGCCGCTCACGACCACGCCGCCGTCGGCGTGCAGCGCCATGCCGCCGACGCCGCGGCGCTTCGGCACGACCGTTTCCACGACGCCGTCCGGCGAACGGTGATAGACGCCGCCGAGCGTGACGTCGCTGAAGTAGAGCGTGCCGTCCGCGGCGACGCGCGGCGCCTCGACGAGGCCGTAGCCGTAGGCGACCGTTTCCACGTGCCCCGGCTCAAGCACGATTCGCCGGCCCGGCGCAACCGAACGGCGACGTGAGCCACGCGAGCGCGCGCGCGCGCCGCCGTCCGCGTCGGGATCAGGCGCAATCAATCAACCGCCGGCGGGCGCGGTCTCCGCCGCGGTCGTCGCGTCGCGCTCGCGAGACGCCGCCGTGGCGGTGTCCCGGATGGTGCCGTCGAGCAAGCGTCCGAGGGCGTCGCGGGCGAAGCGCTCGGTGAAGACCGTCGCGCCGGCCGGGAGCAGGTGATTGCGATCGTAATAGAAGAGATCGTCGCCGACCCAGTCGCGACCGTCGACGATCGGAACCCCGTAGCGGCGCGCGACGTGGGCGACGTAGCGGTCGCTGCCCGCGCGCACGCGGCGCGGAACCCAGGACCGGAACGCGGTCGATTCCGGCATCCGGACGAGCGCGATCGAGATCGCCGTGCCGGCGGCAGAGGTCGATCATCTCGCGGAGCGCGCGGTCGGCGCTCGGCGCCGCGCGAAAGCGCGTGATGCCGGCCGGGATCAACGTCCGCGCGCGTGCGAGATTCTCCGGACGGTCGTCGGTCGCGGGGTCGTTGGACCAGCCGTCGCGATCGACGGGTCTCGCGTGCCGGCGGGCGCCCGCCGGCACGAGCGCCGGCGCGAGACGCTCGAGCAGGACGTCGCGCTGCGAGAACCACAGCGCCAGGCGGCTCCGAACCCAGGCGGCGTAGAGATGCCCGTCGGCCGCCGACGTCGGGTACCGTTCCATGACCGCGAGATCACGCCAGCCGAGCAGCCGCGCGTCGACCTTGTCGAGCACCGCGTCCTCGGCGCCGCCGACCGCCATCGACGCCGGCGTGAAGTACTCGACGAGCACCCACGACGGCCGAACGCCGTCGTCGAACAGCCGCGACAGCCAGAGGAGCTGCTCGACCGGGCCGGCACCGTCACGGCCGAAGTTGAACACGACGGCCGGCGCGCGATCGCCGTCGCCCGCCGCGAGCACGTCCGGACGGACGCCGAGGGCGACCCGCGACGTGCCGACGAAGACGACGAGCGGCACGCCGGGGCGCGCGGCGATACGAGCTTCGAGCCGATGCAAGCGATCGACGTACGCGGGGTCGCCGAGGTCGAGCCGCAAGGCCTCGATCGTCACGACGGCGGCCGCCTGGGCGAGCGCCAACGTCGACCAGCGTCCACAGCAGCACCCGCCGGCTGCGACGCGCGTCCGCGCTCGCACGTCGCCGCATCATGCGTGCCCGCGCGTCGTGCACGAACGCCGCCAGGTCGCCGTCGAGGTGGTCGCCATCGCACTCAGAACTGGAAGTAGATGAAGGCGCGGTTCGTCGCCGGAGCGAGGGCGAGCGCCACGATCGCCAGCGCCGCCTGCGCCGCGCCGAGCGCCGGCGTCGGGATCCGTTCCGTCGCCCGACGCCAGACGCCGCTCACGGCGCCGGCGTGCGCGACCGCGATCGTGACGGCCGCCAGCCAGAAGCCTTCGGCGGCGAGCGGGAGGCCGAGGCCGCCGTGCGGGACGAGCATGCGCGCGTACATCGCGCCCGCGGTCGCGAACGACGGTGCGCGGAAGAGGACGCAGGTCGCGTCGAAGAGGACGAACGTGCGCGCGACGCGGAGCGCGTGCAGAACCCACGTCGCAGGCGGTGCCGCCTCCGGCGCGACGGGCGGCGTCGGGCCGGGGGCGAACGGCGAGCGGCGGCGGTCGCCGCGGCGCTCGACCGCGAGCACGACGCCGTGCACGAGGCCGAACACGATGAAGTGCCACGCGGCGCCGTGCCAGAGCCCGACCAGCGCCATCGTGACCAGGAGATTCACCGTCGTGCGCCACGCGCCGCGGCGCCCCGCGCCGAGCGGCACGAAGACGTAATCGCGAAACCAGCGCGAGAGCGTGATGTGCCAGCGCCGCCAGAACTCGGAGATGCTCGCCGAGAGATACGGCATGTCGAAATTCACCGGCAGCTTGTACCCGAGCATGTGGCCGAGGCCGATCGCCATGTCGCTGTAGCCCGAGAAATCGCAGTAGAGCTGCAGCACGTACGCGAACGTGGCGGTCCAGACGGCGGCGGAGCCGTACGCGGACGGCGTCGCGAACACCGGGTCGGCGTAGAGCGCGAGGCGGTCGGCGAGCGCGAGCTTCTTCGCGAGGCCGAGGAGAAAGAGCGCGACGCCGAGCTGGAGGCGGGCCCAGTCCCAGCGCTTGCGTCGCCGGACCTGCGGCAGGAAGTTCCGGCCGCGGATGATCGGCCCGGCGATCAGCCGCGGAAAGAAGGTGATGAAGAGGAGGAACGCCGGCAGCGAGCGCTCGGCGCGGATCGTGCCGCGGTAGACGTCGACCGTGTAGCTGATCGCCTCGAACGTGTAGAACGACACGCCGATCGGCAGCACGATCCGGAACGTCGGCATCGAGGCCGCCAGGCCCGCGGCGTTCAGGAGCTCACCGAAGGAGGCGAGGAGGAAATCGAGGTACTTGAAGTAGCAGAGCTGCCCGAGGTTGCCGGCGATGCTGAGGAGGAGAAGCGCTTTCCGCCGCCGCGCCGACGTCGACGCCTCGATCGCGCGGGCGATCGCCCAGTCGGCGGTGGCGCCGGCGGCGATCACGACCGCGAGCCAGCGATTCCAGGTCGCGTAGAACCAGAAGCTCGCGACCAGCAGGAGCCACACGCGCTGGCGCTCGCGCGGCAACGCCCAGTAGAGCGTGAAGACGATCGCGAAGAAGACGAGGAAGCGTAGCGAGAAGAACAGCATGGCGCCCAGACCCGTGAGCCGTGCGCGTCTACGACGCCGTTCTCGCCGCTGTCAAACCGTGGACTACGAGCGGACGACGCCTCGCGGAGGTCGACCGCGACGTCGCCGGCGCGGTCCCGGCGCGGATCGGTCGGAGGCGCTCCGGCCGCCGCCACCGTCGCAACGCCCTGACGGTATCGACGAACCGATGAGAGAAAGGATCGCCCGATGAACGTGAAACCACTCGAAGGCAAGGCCGCGCTGGTGACCGGCGGCGGCAGCGGCATCGGCCTCGCGTGCGCGCGGCATCTCCTGCGGGACGGCGCCGTCGTGACGATCGCGGGCCGCGACGAGACCAAGCTTCGCGCCGCCGCCGAGACGCTCGCGGCGGAGGTGTCGCGACTCGACGAAGCGACCGTCGCCGCTCCGCCGGCACGAGACCGCGTGCGGTGGGTGCGCTGCGACGTCACCGACGAGGCGGCCGTCGAGGCCGCCGTCGCGCAGGCCGCCGCGCCGCTCGGCGCGCTCCACGTCGCCGTCGTGAGCGCGGGCGGCGGCGCCGGCGGCCCGATCTTCGCGACCACCGCCGAGATGTGGCGCTACGTCGTCGACGTCAACGTGACCGGCGCGTTTCTCACCGTGAAGCACGCGGGCCAGGCGATCGGCCGCGCCGGCGGCGGGTCGATCGTCGCCATCTCGTCGATCGCGGGCGTGCTCACCCACCGCTTCATGGCAGCGTACTGCGCGAGCAAGGCCGGCCTCGAGATGCTGATCAAGGTCGCCGCCGACGAGCTCGGCGGCCTCGGCGTGCGCGCGAACGCCGTGCGCCCGGGTCTCGTGCCGACCGATCTCGCCGCGCCGCTCCTCGACGACGCGGCGATCGTCGCCGACTACGAGGCGCAGATGCCGATCCGCCGTCTCGGCACGGTCGACGACGTCGCCGCCGCCGTCCGCTGGCTCGCCGGTCCGGAGTCGTCGTGGGTCACCGGCCAGTGCTTCGCCGTCGACGGCGGCCACACGCTCCGCCGCGGCCCCAACATCGACCCGATGATCGAGCGCTTCATGGGCCCCGACGCGCTCGCGTCGGTGTCACCCGCCGGCAGCGCGACCTCGGGCGACCGCCGCTGATCTCGCCGCACGCCCATCGCCGAGCGTCGCTGAAGCGGGTTCCCGTCGGGCGCGATCGAGTGCGTCGACACGTCGCGAAGCCGGATCGGGCTCTGGCCGGCTTCGGCAAGTCCCACGGATCGTGACGGCGTGCACGTGCACACGCCGGCGTGTTACCCTTTGTCGATGCCCGGTGCAGCGACCGTGACCAGCGTGCTGACGCCCGAGCACCCGTTCATCCAGTCCGTCGTTCGTGAGCTCCGGCGCGTCTACGGCGAGAGACTCGTCTCGATCGCGATCTTCGGCTCGGTCGCACGGCGAACCGCGCGGCCGGACTCGGATCTCGACCTGTTCTTGGTCGTCGAAGGATTGCCCGACGGACGACGCGCGCGACTCTCGTCCTTCGAGCCCGTCGAGAGGGGCCTCACTCGAGAGATCGCCGCGCTCGCCGAGCACGGCATCCTCGTCGAGCTGTCGCCCGTCCTCCGCACGCCGGCCGATCTCGCGATTGCGAGCCCGCTGCTCCTCGATCTCACCGAGGATGCGGTGCTGCTCGAGGACCGTGGCGATACCTGCACGCACGCGTTGGACGACCTCCGCCGGCGTCTACGACGGCTGGGGTCGAAGCGCATCCGGACGGGAACGTCGTGGTACTGGGATCTCAAGCCCGATTACCGTCGTGGCGAGATCATCAAGCTATGACGAGCGTCACACTCGCGCGCAGCTACTTCGAGAAGGCGCGCGGCGCTGGATGACGCGCGCTTCGTCGTCGGCCTGCTGGATTCCTTCGCGGCGCGCGATTGACGACGGCTGTCGCGGCGGCGCGTCGATGGCCGCGGCGGCGGTGACGGCGAATCTCGCAGTATCCGTTGGATGTCTCACGACGCCGCGCGGAGCTTCGGAGAGGCGACGCCGATCTGCCGCAGCAGGTCGAACGCGTGGTACAGCGCCGGGTAGAAGAGCGGCTTGCCGCTGGTGAGCAGCGCCGCCGCGACCTGGCGCTCCGGGTCGGCCCAGCCGACGACGTTGGTGAAGCCGACGTGGCCGAAGGCGAAGCGCGTGTCCGGGCCGTAGAAGCTCCAGTACTTGCCGCCGAGCATGAAGCCCATGCCGTAGCGCAGCGGCAGGCCGAGCGTGAAGTCGAACTCGAGGTAGGACTGCTCGACCGTCGCGCGGCGGATCGTGCGGCGGTCGAAGACCTCGACGCCGTCGAGGAGGCCGCCGTTCAAGAGCAGCTGGTAGTAGCGGCTCAGCTCGTCGGCGGTCGCGACCATGCTCGCCGCCGGGACGATCGCGGTGAGGAAGCGCGGGTCGTTGGAGATCTCGACGATGCGCTCGACGTCGGCGCCGAGGGCGCGGCGGAGGATCGTCGAGATCGGCGGCAGGGCGGGGAAGCCGGTGAAGTAGTTGACGGCGACGCGGCCGACGTCGGCGGGGAGGACGCCGTAGCGCATCCAGCGGAAGCCGAGCGGGCGGCGGACCGAGTCGTCGTGCACGGCGCGAATGGTCTTGCCCGTCACCCGGCGGACGATCTCCCCGAGGATGAAGCCGCCCGTCACCGCGTGATACGCGAGCTGCCGTCCGGGACGCCACGCGAGCGGCACGTCGCAGAGCAGCTCGAGGATGCGATCGGGATGCTCGAGCAGATCGAGATCCATCGTCTCCGGCGGCGGGTTCGGCAGGCCGGCGCGATGGGTGAGGACGTGGCGGATCGTGATCCATTGCTTCCCGGGTACCGCGAAGCCGGGGATGTACTCGCAGACCGGATCGTCGAGGCGGATCATGTTCCGCTGATCGAGCAGGTGGATGATCATCGCCGTGACGGCCTTCGTCCCGGAGAGCAGGCCGAACGGCGTGTCCGGCGTGGCGAGGACCTTCGGCGTCTCGGGTGGATCGTGCGGGCCGTTTCCCGAGGCGTGCCCGAGGGCGCGATCGATGATCACCTTGCCGAGGCGCCGGACGCAGAGCGCGAGCGCGGGATGGATGCCGCTCTCGTAGAGGTGCTCGGCGGCCGACCAGATGCGCGCGACCGCATCGGGGTCGACACCCACCGAGCGCGGATCGACCTCGGCGTCGCGGCGCACGGTCGTCACCGACTCGAGCGTCGCCGGAATGCGCGTGCGGGTGATCAGCGGCCAGTCCATGTGAGCCGCGTCGCGAGCGCGACGCTCGGGGTCGGTCGGGCCGTCAGCGGCCCGCGACGTCGCGCAGGATCGCCTGCACGTGCTCGCGCAGCGAGCCGCGCCGCGTGCCAGCGCGGCTCCGCGTTCCGAGCGCGATCTCCTTGCCGACGACGTCGGCGGTGACGAGGTCGCTCACGTACTGGCACATCGCGTCCCGGACCTTGCGGCGTCGCGCGCGGATGCGCGCCTCGCGTTGCTGCGGCGTGAGGCCCGGCGCCCGCGCGTCGGGCAGCGCGTCCGCCAGCATCGTCCGCAGCACGCGCCGGAGCCGCAGCTCCCAGGCCGGCGGCAGGTGCACGACGAGCTCGTCGGCTTTGCGGCCGGGCTTGGTCGTGATGGGCGACGGACGGGCCATGAGCTGCCTCACGTAGTCGGACTCGGCGCCGTTGTCCACCTCGGTGCGCGGCCGGGTCGGAGGCTGACCCGCGCCGGAGCCGAGCGTCACTGCTGCCGCTCGGCTCCCCGCCTCGTCGTTGCTACTTGTGCTCTTCGCCGACGCAGCAGTCGTCGCAGGCGCAGCCGTGTGCGCCGGTCGTGCAGCACTTGTGCGTGCCGCATCCCGTCGATTTCCGACAGGTTCCTTCCGCGGATGCCTTCGCGGTCTTCTTGAGTGAGGCGCATTCGTAAGCGACGCCACCCACCATGCAGGCCTTGTGAGCCTTGTGCGCCTTGTGAGCGTGCGTCTTGGCCGCGAGCGCGGGCGTCCCGAATGTTGCCACCAATAGAACCGCGAAGAGAACGCCCAGCAGAGACTGCCTCATAGCCGCCACCTCCATCGAAAGTTGGTACAGCGCCGATTCGCTGTGAGTGTCCGAATTTGTCTCGCCTTCGGGCGCGGGTGTCAAGCACCGGCGCTTCCGTTCAGCTCTGGGCGCCGAGACGGTCCCTGACGGCGCCGATCGCGAGCGTCAGGAAGAACAGCGCGGCGAGCGCGAGCACGATCGCGCCGCCGCTCGGCACCAGGATGCGCGTCGAGAAGGCGAGGCCGCCGAGGCCGGCGGCGACCGCGGTCAGGACGCTCCAGGCGAGATAGCTGCGCATGGCTCGGGCGAGGTTCCGGCCCGACGCCGCCGGCACGATGACCAGCGCCTCGACGAGCAGCGCGCCGATGACCTTGAGCGAGACGACGATCGCGACGGTCAGCAGGACGACGAAGAGGTACTCGATCATCGCCGACGAGACGCCCGACACCTGCGCGAGGGGCGGGCTCAGGCTGTCGAGCAGCAGCGCGTTGTAGTTCCACGCCAGCACGGCGAGGACGGCGACCCCGAGAACGAGGAGGAGGCCGAGGTCGGCGTCGGTCACCGTGAGGACGCTCCCGAACATGACGGCCTCGATCTGGTGGATGTTGAAGCGCTTCGTCACGGCGACGAGCAGGCAGATGCCGAGCCCGAGCGTCATCGAGAGAAAGACGCCGATCAGCGTGTCCGACGGCAGCGCGGCGCGGCGCTTCACGTAGACCATGACGATCGCCGAGAGCAGGCAGAACCCGAAGATGCCGCCGTAGGGCGCGTTCAACGGCTCGCCGAGCACGATCCCGATCGTGAGCCCGGTGAGCGCCGCCTGCCCGAGCGCGGTGCTGAGGAAGGCGAGACGGCGCGCGACGACGAGATGGCTCATGCCGCCGAGCAGCGGACCGAGCAGCAGCACCGCGATCACGCCGCGCACGACGAAGGCGTAGCCGAAACTCGCCGGCAGAATGCCGGCCTGCGCGAGCGCGGCCAGGCGTTCGTAGAGCGCGCTCATGTCGGCGCCACGGCGTCGAGCTCGCGCGCGGCTTCGCTGCCCGGTGCGAGCACCGCGAGCGGGGGGCCGGCCGCGACGACCGCGCGGTCGAGCATGATCACGGAATCGGCGAGCCGCCGGACCTGCGCGGAGGTCGTGCGACACCATCAGCACCGTGTTCCCGACTCGTCGCGGGACGCGAGCACGCGATCCTCGAAGCGGCGCACGGCGGCCTCGTCGAGCCCGCTCGCCGGCTCGTCGAGCACCAGGAGCTCCGGCGCCGGATCCATCGCATTGGCGAAGAGCAGCCGCTGCATCTCGCCGCCCGAGAGCAACCCCAGCGGCCGCGACGCGAAGCCGTCGAGACCGGCGGCGGCGAGGAGCGCGTCGACGCGCGCGCGTGCCGCGGCGGCGATCCCGAAGCAGACCGGGCGGCGCTGGCGCGAGAGGGCGAGGAACTCACCGGCGGTGAGCGGCAGCGTCGGATCGACGGCGAAGCGCTGCGGGACGAAGCCGATCCGCCCGGCGCCGCGCCAGTGGAAGCGGATCCGGCCGGCGAACTCGATCTGGCCGAGCAGCGCCGCGATCAGCGTGCTCTTGCCGGCGCCGTTCGGGCCGACGAGCGACGTGATCGAGCCGGGCGGGAGCGCGAGCGAGACGCCGTCCAACAGCACGCCGGCGTTCGCGCCGGACCGTGAGGCCGGCGATCTCGAGCAGCGGCGGGACGGCGCCGCTCAAGGTCGAGGCGTCCCGCTCGCGTCCGTCACCAGCGCTTGGATCATCGCGGCGACGTTCCGCTGCATCTCGCGCTCGAACTCGTCGGCGGAGTACGCGCCGCGCGCGATGTGGCTGATGACGTAGACGCGCGCGCCGGTCGCGTCGCGGAGCACGTTCAGCAGCGGCTGCGGAAAGCTCTCCTCGCTGAAGACGACCTCGATCTTCTCCCGCTTCATGAGCGTCGATCATGCCTTCGAGCTCCGCCGCCGACGGCACCAGACCGTGCGCCGGCTCGACCACGCCGGCGACCTCGATGCCGAACTCCTGCATCAGGTACGCGTAGCCGTCGTGCACCGTCACGACGCGCGTGATCCGCGCGTCGGCGAGCGCCCGCGCGGCGTCGGCCTTGATCGCGCGCAGGCGGCGCGCGTAGTCGGCGGCGTTCTCCTGGAACGCGGCGGCGAGCGCCGGGCGCAGCGTCCCGAGCGCGCGCGCGATCGCGTAGGTCTGCTGGATCGCGTTGGTGAACGAGATGAACGTGTGCGAGTTGACGCCGCTGCCGTTGGTCGCGCGCAGCAGCGGGACGGCGTCGTTGGGCCGGATGATCGTGATCGTTCGTGTTGCCCGACGCCTTGATCATGTCGAAGATGAAGTCGTCGTGGCCGATGCCGTTCACCACGATGGCGTCGAGGTCCACGAGCTTGGCGATGTCCTCCGGCGACGGCTGATAGTTGCCGGCGTCGACCTCGCCCGGAATGACCGGCGCGCACCTCGACCGCCGGTGCCGCGCACGATGTTCGCCGTCCACGAGTAGTAGGGGTGCAGCGTGACGCCGACGGCGCAGCGGCGCGCCCGGAGTGGGCTCGACGGTCGGTGCCCCGTGCGCGGCCGGCGCCGCGCTCGCGAGCGCGATCAGCGCGATGACGAGCAGCCGTCGCATCAGCGCGCCGGCGTTCCCGCGAGAACTTGCTTCCAGCCGGTCGCGAACGGTCGCGTGATCGACTCGTCGTCGACGGGCGCGGTTCCCTCGCGGAACCAGAGCGTGACGTGGAGCAGCGTGCCGTCGCTGAGCCGGTGGTGGACCTCGTCGGGCGGTGCCGTGGGGGCGAGGACCTCGGCGGACCCGGGCTCCGGCTCCTGGATGAGCGCGAGAAAGGCGGGCGAGCCGGACGCCGGAGCGGGCGTCCCGAGGTAGCTGACGTAGACTCCCTGCTGGACGAGCCGCCAGCGGTACGTCGACGCCGCGTCGGCGAACGGCGGAATCCCTTGGGCGGCGAGCGTCGCGACGTCCGGCCAGCGTTTGGTCGCGGCGCGGACGTTCTCGGCCTCGATCAGCCCCTCTTGCATTTCGCGAAACGTGCGCTGCACCGGCGGCGCGGCGTCGCGAAAGAGGATCTGGAACGGCGTCAGGTCGCCCGCGCGTGGGCCGCCGTTCGGCTCGTCGCCTCCGACGCGGACTCCGATGACGAAGAGCGCGCCGAGGACGATGACCGCCGCGACGCGCATGCACCACCCTCGTCTCACCGGTCGCCGACGGTGGGAGGACCTCGACCGTCCTGATCGAGCTACCGTCCATCGGTCGCCTGGGTCGAGGTCGCGGCGGAAGGTCGCGTCGGGAGAGCGCCCGCGTGCACTCCGCTCAATCCCAGGAGCGCTGCTTCGACCCGAACAGCATGCGCAGGAGCGACAGCAGCAGAAGCAACGCGGTGCCGCCGGAGACGTACACGAAACCTTGCAGGAACCGGGCGGCCCCCGGTGTTGCGCTGGCGCTTCCGCTCGCGACGTCGCCGCTCGCCGCGGATGCGTTGCCGGTCTGCCAGTAGGGGTCCGGCGCGCCGAGGTTGTCGAGGTGCGCCGACGCGGCGCCACCGGTCACGGCCATGAGGACGAGTGCCACGATGGAGATCGCGAGCGCCTTCACGGTGACGCGATTCGTACACCCCGCCGTCGCGCCCCGTCAACGAGGGTAGCGCGCCGACGCTGTGACGGTACCGCGCCGGTGCCGTCCTGATGAATTGGGACGGGCACCACCGCTCCGCGAGCCGGTACCGCGTCCTCGCACGCCCGGGTCGACAGTGTGATTCGCGCTGAAGTAGAAGGAAGGCGTCGGCCTATGGTCTCCTGGATCTTCCTCTTCGTGAGCTTGATCGGGGCGGCGCTCACGTACAACGCGCTTCGGCCGCGGTTCACCTCGCCACGCGGATCGGTGCTGAGCTTCTTCGCCGGCTGGCTCACCGGCGAGCTCGCGCTGCAACACATCGCCTTCCAGGCGATCGGCACCGTGTGGTTCACCTGGATGGGCGCGCTCGACCGCTGGCCGGGCGTGCTCGGCCTCGCGATCACGATCGTCTCGTGGTTCGGGCTCGCGCGCGCGTGGTCGAGCGGCCGCTCGGCGCGCCACATCGTCGCCGACGCGCTCACGCAGGGCCTCGGCGAAGGCTACGGGGACAGCATCCTGCCGGAGCTGAGCGCGCGGATGGCGGCGCAGATCGCGTGGCGCCGTCTGGTGCTGCCGCTGCCGATTCGGCCGCGCTCGGTCGAGCGGGTCCGGAACGTCGTCTACGCGACCGTCGACGGTATTCGCCTCCGCCTCGACGTCTACCGGCCGCGCACGCGCGACGGCGCCGCCTGTCCGGTGCTGCTCCAGATCCACGGCGGCGCCTGGATCCTCGGCAACAAGGATCAGCAGGGCCTGCCGTTGATGCTCCACCTCGCGGCGCGCGGCTGGGTCTGCGTCAGCGTCAACTATCGCTTGAGCCCGCGCGCGACGTTCCCCGATCACCTCGTGGATCTCAAACTCGCGATCAAGTGGATCCGCGAGCACGTCGCCGAGTACGGCGGCGATCCCGCCTTCGTGGTCGCGACCGGCGGCTCGGCGGGCGGCCATCTCGCCTCGCTGGTCGCGCTCACCGCGAACGACCCCGAGTACCAGCCGGGCTTCGAGGACGTCGACACCTCGGTGCGCGGCTGCGTGCCGTTCTACGGCGTCTACGACTTCACCGACCAGTTCCGGCTGCATCGCCACGAGGGTCTGCGCCGCCTGCTCGAGCGTCGGGTGATGAAGGTCCGCTTCCGCGATCACCCGGAGGCGTTCGCGAAGGCGTCGCCGATGTGCCGCGTGCACGCCGGCGCGCCACCGTTCTTCGTGATCCACGGCGACCGCGACACGCTCGCGCCGGTCGCCGAGGCGCGCCGCTTCGTCGAGGAGCTCCGCCGCGTGACGCGTGCGCCGGTCGCCTACGCCGAGCTGCCCGGCGCGCAGCACGCCTTCGAGATCTTCCCGTCGATTCGCGCCGCGCTCGTCATCCACGGCGTCGAGCGCTTCCTCGCGCACCTCTACAGCGAGTACCTGGTCACCAGGCGGAACGGTGTGGGCACCGACGGCGCACGCGTCGCGAGCTGAGCCGGCCGCGTGCAGACCCCGTCGTTTGCGTTGCCTGGAAAACTGTAACGTGTTCTAATTCGCGCCTCGCTCGCCGGGGGACGCACCGTCGCTCGCCGAGCGCGACTGGAGGTCGCGCATGACGCGCATCCCGCTGCCACCCTATCCGAACGGTTGGTTCAAGCTCTGCTACTCGGACGAGCTCGCGCCCGGCGCGGTGAAGCCGGTGCACTGGCTCGGGCGCGACTTCGTCGTCTTCCGCGGCGAGGACGGCCGGGCGCACGTGCTCGACGCCTACTGCGCGCACCTCGGCGCGCATCTCGGCGTCGGCGGCACCGTCTCCGGGAACTCCGTGCGCTGCCCGTTCCACGCTTGGTGCTATGACGGCGACACCGGGAAGTGCGTCGAGGTGCCGTACGCGAAGAAGATCCCGCCGAAGGCCGAGGTCGCCGCGTGGCCGACGCGCGAGCAGAACGGCTTCGTGATCGTCTACTGCCACGCCGAGGGACGGGCGCCCGACTGGACGCCGCCGGTGATCCCGGAGGTCGACAACCCCGACTACTACCTGCACGGCCGCCGGCGCTGGGAGCTCACGACGCACCTCCAGGAGCTCTACGAGAACGGCTTCGACGTCGCGCACTTCAACACGCTTCACGGCATGAAGGTGAAGGGCGTCGACTGGAACCCCGAGGGTCCCGTGTGCAGCCTGCACTTGAACTTCGAGCGCGACTCGGTGCAGGCGAGCGCCGAGGGCATGGCGACGATCCGCTCCTTCATGTGGGGGCCCGGCCTGTCGCTGACGCGCGTCAGCGGCCTGCTCGAGGGCGTGTCGGTGCAGTCGCTGACGCCGATCGAGCCCGAGCGCATGGAGCTGACGCACAACTACTACGTGCACAAGGACTCCAATCGCGAGGCGGTCGCGACCTTCTTCGACTACTACGCGAAGGACTGGGAGCTCGACATGCCGCTCTGGAACAACAAGATCTTCCGGCCGGTGCCGGTGCTCGCCGAGGGCGACGGCGACATCGCGCGCTTCCGGCGCTGGTACCGGCAGTTCTACTCGGTCGACGTGCCGGTCGAGTTCGAGACGCCGAAGGCGACCGCGTGAGCTGAGAGCCGCTCGTGCTCGTCTTCGATCGCTTCTACGTCGGCGGCGAATGGGTGAAGCCGGACGGCGCCGGCACCTTCGACGTCCACAACGCGTCGACCGAGGAGGTGATGGGCCGCATTCCCGACGGCAGCCGCGTCGACGTCGATCGCGCCGTCGCTGCCGCGCGGCGCGCCCTCGACGGCTGGGCCGCGACCGAGCCCGCGGTGCGCGCCGAGCATCTCCGCCGCATCGCCCGCGGCCTCCTCGACCGCCAGCAGGAGCTGGTCGAGATCATCGTCGACGAGCTCGGCGCGCCGCGGCCGATGACCTCGCAGTACATGGTCGCGTTCCCGGCCTCGACGCTCGCGTTCTACGCCGACCTCCTCGCGACCTTCAGCTTCGAGGAGCGGCTCGGCAACTCGCTCGTCGTCCGCGAGCCGGTCGGCGTCGTCGGCGCGATCACGCCGTGGAACTACCCGCTGCATCAGATCGTCGCCAAGGTCGGCCCGGCGCTCGCGGCCGGCTGCACGATCGTCGTCAAGCCGAGCGAGGTCGTGCCGCTCTCGTGCTTCGTGTTCGCGGAGATCGTCGACGCGGCCGGCTTGCCGGCCGGCGTCTTCAACTTCCTCACCGGCTACGGTCCGGTCGCCGGCGAGGCGATCGCGGCGCATCCCGGCGTCGACATGGTGTCGTTCACCGGCTCGACGCGCGCCGGACGGCGCGTCGCCGAGCTCGCGGCGACGACGGTGAAGAAGGTCTCGCTCGAGCTCGGCGGCAAGGCGCCGAACGTGATCCTCGACGACGCCGACTTCGAGAAGGCGGTCCGCACCGGCGTCGGCTACAGCTACATCAACTCGGGACAGACCTGCGCCGCGTGGACGCGGATGCTGGTGCCGCGCCGCCGTCACGACGAGGCGGTGCGGATCGCGAAGGACGAGGCCGAGAAGATCACGGTCGGCGATCCCAAGGTCGGCACCGCGCGCCTGGGGCCGCTGGTCTCCGCGACGCAGCGCGATCGCGTCCGCGCGTACATCCGCAAGGGCGTCGCCGAGGGCGCGGCGCTCGTCACCGGCGGCGACGAGCCGCCGTCCGGGCTCGAGACCGGCTACTACGTCCGGCCGACCGTGTTCGCGAACGTGCGGAGCGACATGACGATCGCGCAGGAGGAGATCTTCGGTCCGGTCCTCTGCATCCTGCCGTACGAGGACGAGGAGGACGCGATCCGGATCGCGAACGACACCATCTACGGCCTCGGCGGCGCGGTCTGGAGCCGGGACGTCGAGCGCGCGAAGCGGGTCGCGCGCCGCATCCGCACCGGCCAGCTCGACATCAACGGCGCGCCCTTCAACCCGGTCGCGCCCTTCGGCGGCACCAAGCAGTCCGGCGTCGGCCGCGAGCTCGGACGCTACGGTCTCGAGGAGTACCTCGAGCCGAAGGCGCTTCAGATCGGCATGGAGCCGGTGCCGTTCGTCGTCCCCGGCGCATGACCGTGGACAGCAACGCCCGTACGGCCGTCCGCGCCCCCGCCGGCGCCGAAGCACCGATGAGGAGATCACCACGATGACGCGCATTCCGCTGCCGCCGTTTCCGAACGGCTGGTTCAGCCTCTGCTACGCCGACGAGGTCGCCGTCGGCGAGGTCCGACCGATCCACGCGCTCGGCCGCGAGCTCGTCGTCTTTCGCGGCGAGGACGGCAAGGCGCACGCGCTCGACGCGTACTGCGCCCACCTCGGCGCCCACCTCGGTCACGGCGGCAGCGTCGCCGGCTCGGCGATCCGCTGTCCGTTCCACGCCTGGTGCTGGGACGGCGAGAGCGGCCGCTGCGTCGAGATCCCGTACGCGAAGAAGATCCCGCCCAAGGCGGCGATGCAGGCGTGGCCGCTGCTCGAGCAGAACGACCTCCTCTACGTCTACCACCACGTCGACGGCGCGGCGCCGGACTGGCAGCCGGACCGCATCTCCGAGATCGGCACCGCGGACTATTACCGCTACGACACCCGCGAGTGGATCATCCGCTCGCACCCGCAAGAGGTGATGGAGAACGGCGTCGACTACGCGCACTTCATCACGCTCCACAAGTGGGAGACCGTCAGCATGCGCTGGAAGCCCGACGGCGTCCGCTACTGCCTCGAGATCGACGTCGACACCGAGGCCGAGAACCAGGCCGCGACCGCGTCCAACGCGACGACGGTGAACTCGTACAACTCGGGGCCGGGCTTCCTCTTCACCCGCGTGCGCGGCCCGATGAACGGCATCGCGATGAACATGCTGACGCCCCTCGACGCCGAGCGCCTGCGTGTCCAGCACGCGTACTACGCGCACCGCAGCGTCGACCGGCAGATCGTGAAGGCGTTCTTCGACGCCTACGAGGCCGACTGGCACCTCGACTTCCCGATCTGGGAGAACAAGATCCACCGGCCGCGCCCGGTCCTCACCGAGGGCGAGGGCGACGTGCCGCGCTTCCGCAAGTGGTACCGCCAGTTCTACACCGACGCGCAGCTCGCGGCGGCGCAGGGCGGCGAGGTCGCGGCGGCGGAGCCACCGGGCGCGTCCTGAGCTCGGCGCATGCACCGGCCGCGTGTAGAGCCCGCGCCGTAGCCGTCGATCGGCGCCGGCGCTCGCGACGGTGCCGGCCTGATCTGACCGCCGGAGTGGCCTGCTTCGGCCGGCGCCGTCGCGACCGGCTGCGTCTTGACTCTATACCCAGGTACAGACTGTACGGTGGGCGGTATGCAGGCATGGAAGCGTCCTGCGACCGCGGTACGTGCCGTCGCGATCGGCGCTGCCGCGGCTCGCGCCGGCGTCAACGTCCAGACGCTCCGCTATTACGAACGTCGGGGCTTGATCGCGCCGGCGCGACGAGATGCGTCCGGCTACCGCCGGTACGACGCGGACACGATCACGATCGTCCGTGGCATCAAGCGGGCGCAGCGGCTCGGTTTCACGCTCGCCGAGATTCACGAGCTGATCCGCCTTCGCACGCGCCGTTCGCCGGCGCGCGTCCGCATCGTCAGCGAAGAGAAGCTGCGCGACCTCGACGACAAGCTCCGCGCGCTTCGACGGATGCGCCGTGCGCTGCGCCTGGTGCTCGAGACGTGTCGATGCGGTGGTGACGTCGCGCGCTGTCTGGTTCTCGACGCCGGCGCGGAGGATCCGACGGCGCGCGCGAGGAGGGGTGTCGCGCGACGCTCGTACGACGGGAGACCAAGATGAAACGCGCCGGTGAGGATCCGCCGCTCGCGTGCAGCCTACCGCCGGCCGAGCTCCGGGCGCGCCGCGCGGAGCTCGAGACGGCGTTGCGAGCGCTGATCGCCGACGTCGCCGAGCTGCCCGACGGCTATCGGCTCGCCTTCGCGCCGGCGGACGACGTGGTGACGACGGTCGCGCGCTTCATCGAAGTCGAGCGGCGCTGCTGCCCGTTTCTCTCGTTCACCCTCGACGCCGGCGCGCAGCTCGCGGCGATCTCTCTCACGGTCACCGGACCGCCTGGCACGAAAGATTTTCTGCGAGAGCTCGCCGTCCAGTCGCGGCGCCGCTCGGTTGGGAGGCCGAGATTCCGAGACAGCGAGTCGACGGGTGATGACGCCGAGTAGACCTTCAACGCATGGCCTGGTCTCGGCAGACATGATCGTCGCTGACCTCCACGGCAATCTCACGGAGGGGGGTGCCGATCCGTCTCACCGACCAGCGCTGGGCCCACATCGTCGAGGTACACCGCGAGCTTGCCACCATGCGCGCGAGCGTTCTGGCGGCGATTTCCAATGCCGAGCGGATCCTCGCCGGCGGATATGGGGCACTCCTCGCGATTCGGCTGGTGGAGCCTGGAAAGTCGCTCGTGGTAGTCTATCGCGAACGGGATGCGTCCGACGGCTTCGTCATCACGGCGTTCGTGACCCGGCGCCTGGCGGCGCTCGATCGCAGGAAGCAACTATGGCCCCCCCGACGTAAGCGCATACCTCGACCTCGTTCCGGTGGTCCTGCACTCCCCGCACCGGTTCCTCTCGTCGTCGTACGACGCGGAAGCAGACGTTCTCTACATCGAGCTGAAGAAGCCGGCGCAGGCGACCGACAGCGAGCTCACGGACGACGACATCATCATCCGCTACGAGGACGGCGAAGTCGTGGGCTTGACGGTCCTCCATGCCAGCACGCGCTGAGCGACCGGCACCCGCGGCAGCGCGTGTGTGTGCCCATCGCCATTCTCGGCGCCTTGCTCGCAGAACGACGTGCGCGGGGCGCGGGTCCGTTCCGCCGCCGACGTGACCGCCGATCGCCGCCGCCGTAGTTCGTGACGTCTTTCCGGGTCGTCGTTACCGATACCCGCGCCCTCGAGCGGGTACGCGAGACCGAGGATCGAGTCCTCGAGCGGCAGATCAAGGAAGAGCGCGTGCGCTTGGCCGCGCGATTCGGATCGGTCAGCGGACGGCGGCGAGGAGGAGACGCATGGGACGCAGCTGCCGTTCGAAGGGATGAAGCACGAGTCCCATGGTTTCGAGCGTCACGGTGCCGAGCAACGCCACGTCCTTCTGGCGCCCGAGCACGACCGGACTCACGGCATCGATGCCCTCGAACGTGAATCGGCACTCCGAGAGCTGCCGGCGGATCTCCGTGCCGTCGGCGAGCTCGAAGCGCATGGCACGTTTGGGGCGTAGTCCGAGTCGCTTCCAGAGCACCCGCGGCAGCACGGAATAGCTGGCGCCGCTGTCGACCAGGAACTTCGCCGTCGCCCGCGTGCCGGAGTCGCCGCTGACCTCGACGTCGACCGAGACGATTCCCATGGGAGATCTCGATGCCATCCTCCTGGCGGGTGTGGAAGACGACTCGTATCCCCTGACGCACCGAGATCGACGACCGACACGTCGCGCTCCTCGCATCTTCTCGACTGGGATCATCATGGCATCGACGTCTCGTGGCTCAGTCGCCGGGAACGTCCATTCGATGGACTGTACCGACTCGAGCCGCGTCCGACCAGCGCCACCCAGGGTGAGCGCATTGCCGCGGCGGGTCCACTCCCGCTACAAGCGTCAAACCCAATGACCAGCGTCCCTGCGCCCGGGCGCCGCGACCGGTCTCGCGAGAAAGGAACCACATGAAGCTCGGCTTGATGCTCGGCTACTGGATGCCCGATCCGTGGGATCCGACGGAGCTCGTGCTCGAGGCGGAGCGGCTCGGCTACGACTCGGCGTGGACGGCGGAGGCGTACGGCTCGGACGTGTTCTCGCCGCTGTGCTGGATCGGCGCGCGGACGACGCGGATCAAGCTCGGCACCGGCATCATGCAGATGGCGGCGCGGACGCCCGCCTGCGTCGCGATGACGGCGGCGACGATCGACCATCTCTCGAACGGCCGCTTGATCCTCGGCGTCGGCGTCTCGGGGCCGCAGGTCGTCGAGGGGTGGTACGGCGAGCCCTTTCCGCGGCCGCTCGAGCGCACGCGCGAGTTCGTCGCGCTCGTGCGGACGATGCTGCGGCGCGAGGGGCCCGTGACGTTCGCGGGCAAGCACTACCAGCTGCCGCTCGACGGCGGCGCGCACCTCGGGAAGCCCCTCAAGCTGATCATCCGTCCGCTACGCGCGGAGATCCCGATCTACATGGGCGCCGAGGGTCCGAAGAACGTCGCCCTCGCCGCCGAGATCGCCGACGGCTGGCTGCCGCTCTTCTTCTCGCCGTTTCGCGCCGACGTCTACGCCGAGTCGCTCCGCGGCGCGCGCCCGGGCTTCGAGATCGCCTGCCCGGTGCAGGTCGTCGTCGGCGACGACCTCGCGCAGGCGCTCGTGCCGATCAAGTGGATGCTGGCGTTCTACATCGGCGGCATGGGTGCGGCGGCGAAGAACTTCCACCTGAACCTGATCGCGCGCCTGGGATACGAGGACGCGGCGCGCGAGGTGCAGCGCCTCTTTCTCGCCGGCGATCGCGCCGCCGCCGCGGCCGCGGTACCGGACGCGCTCGCCGACGAGATCTCGCTCGCCGGGCCGCCCGCGCGCATCTGCGAGCGCCTGCAAGCGTGGAAGGCGAGCCCGGTGACGACGATCCTCGCCGGCACCCGCGATCCCGCGGCGCTTCGCCTGCTCGCCGAGTCGGCGCTCTGAAGGCGAGAAACCGCTGCGGTCTCTCACCGGCGCCAACCGTGCGGCAGATGGTCCGACTTCGGGCGTTACGTTACCCCAAAAGGCTGATCCTGCAGCCTATCAACTCGCCTCCGTCGGCCGGAAGGATCCCCGCAGCAGCCCGCAACTATGGAGCAGCTGGAGCCATTGGCAATCGCTGACGTCGGTCTTCCGTCCCGGCACGTGGTGGAGCTGGCGGGCGTTGACGAGCACGACCTCCACCCCGCGGGATTCGAGCAGCTCGTAGAGGGCGATCCAGTAGACTGAGGTGCTCTCCATCGCGACCGACTCCACGTGCTGCGCGACCAGCCAGTCGGCGAGGGCGTGCAACGCGTCGGTGGTGGTGCCGAAGCTGCGGACGTCGAGCGCGCCCTCGGCGCGGGCCGGACCCGCAGCCCCAGTGCTCGGCACTGCCGATGTCGATGCCCGCCACCTGCGGCCGCACGACGGGTAACGCCGTCGGCGTCGCCGCCTTCGGTCGCTTCTTGCTCGCCTTCTTCTGCGCGACCATGTACGCACCTCCTTGGTGGCGGTGGCCGCGGCCCGAGATGGCGCCGATGACCTGGACTCTGACCTGGGGGAGTGCCGACGGTGGCAACCCGCCTGCCTCGCCAATGAAGGATCGCCTGCTCGGACCCAAACTATCGATGGGGCACCGGCTCCAATGGATAACGGGGCATGACTGCCGCGGCCGCGCCTCCGTCTCCATCGCAGACCTGACGCAAAGTTTCACGCTTGAACGATCGGCCGAAAGGCCGGGGCAGGACGATCGACAGATTGCCAAGGGCGCGCTCACCATGGGGTAGTGGCGGCGCGTGCTCATGGCGGAGCTCGACGGGCGTCGACCGCCCGTCTCGCACGGCGCGCACGTGGTGGGCGAAGTTCTCGGTGTGCGTGTTGACGGCAGCCGTCGCCGCAGTCGACCCGCCCGAGAGGCCGTCGGCGTTCCCGGGCGTCCCGTTCGACCAGTAGGGTCCGGCGGCTCGTTGGATCGAAAATAGGGTCGATGCACGGGCTGCTAGGCCACGGGCCGGCCGCCGTCAGGACTGCAGATCGATCCAGCTCGGCAGACGCCAGTCACATGGCCCGCGAAGCACGCGTTCGTTGCGTGCCGGGCGTGGCTACCAGAGAGACTCACGGATCGCCGGTGAGATCGGGCTCCGGACTCGCCTGGATCACCACGTTCAGACGACCGGCCACCATCGGGATGATGGCGTCGCGCAGATCGTTCGCCGACACTTCGAGTGGTCGGCCGCCGAGGAGCGCCTGGACCCGAGCAATCAGTTCCGCGTCGTTCATCGCGGCGACCGTGCTGGCGATCGTGGTTGATGTTGATAGGACTTTTTAGAGGGCGTTTTGGTCTCGCTGGTTGACATATTCGTATTGATGAAGACGGGCTGTCCCCCCGCAACCGCGATAAGGTTCGCGGCAGACCACGGGGTCATCCACGCTGTGGAGCCCCAGCGAAGGGAGGACAGCCCAATGGAAACGTACGTGGGATTGGATGTGCACAGCAAGCGCAGTGTGTTTGTGATCCAAGACGACGTGGGCACGGTGACCGCACGGGGCGAGGTGGCAACGACGCCGGCGGGCCTGGCGACGCTGGGGACGGCGCACCGGCTGGCACCCGGCACGCGGGTGGCGCTGGAGACGGGCACGACCGCGTTCTACGTCGCGCGGCAGCTCCAAGCGCTCGAGCTCGTGCCCGTGGTGATCGATGCGCATGAGGTGCGACTGAAGGCGCAGCGCCCGACCCAGAAGAGCGATCGCCGCGATGCGTTCGAACTCTGCGACGGGTTGCGGCGTGGCATCTATCGATCGATCGTACACGTGCCCCCACTCCCGATCGGCGCGCTGCGCGAGACGCTGTCGCGGCGCCGCCATTTCGTCCGCCAGCAAACGTCCGAGGTGCTGGCCGTCAAGCGGCTGCTGCGCAGTGCCGGACTCGGCCACCTGAGTCGGAGTCTTGGGAGCGATGCGGCATGGACACGGCTGTTCGATGCGCTCCCACCCGACCCGCTGTTCCGGAGCTACATCGAGGACCACCACACGCTCTGGCGGTGCGCCCGCGCGCAAGTGATTCGCCTCGAACGGTGTCTCGCCGACCAGCGGAGATCCTTTACGGATGAGCTCGCCCGCCTCGAGACCGTCCCTGGCGTCGGTCCGATCGTCGCGCTCACGGCGCTGGCGGTCTTGTCCGACGTGACCCGATTTCCCGATGCGAAGCACGCTGCCAGCTACGCGGGGCTCGTACCGCGCACCTATCAGTCCGGGGAGTACGATCGTCACGGACGGATCACCAAGCGCGGCTCCGCCGAACTGCGGACCATGCTCTGCGAGGCCGCGCACCACGCGCGGCGCACGACCAACCCGTTGAATCCCTATTTCGCAACGCTGTGCGCGCGCCGCGGATACCAACGCGCCGTCGTGGCACTCGCCCACCGCCTCTGCCGCATCCTGTCCGCGCTGCTGCGGGACGGCGCGGTCTTCGACGTGCGGAAGGTCGGCATTGAAGAGGGCCCATTTCGTCGCACCGTCACCCAGCGCTATCGACTCAAGCGGTTGGTACACGCCCGGTGATCCACCCCTCGTGATCCCGTTGGCCATGCTCAACACACGAGCCCGTGACCCCGTCTTGGCGGTGAGCTCACAGCTCATATTTTCGTATGGGGCCGGGCTCCCCGTAGCCAAAACATGGGGCGTCGACCCCGAATGGACGGCTGGTGAGCGATGGCCATCACCCGCGCACTACCGGCAGCCCGCAACGCGACGTGGGCCGCCGCGGCATCCGTTCACAGGTAAGATCCCCACCCCTGGACAGTCCGTCTTCATGGGCGCCAAAGTCGGACCTTCGCCCTTGTATTGCCGTTTGCTACAGTCAGGCTCCGGAAGGGAATCGGCTTCGGAAGGGACTCGGGCGAGAGCAGTCGTCGCGAACCGCGCCGACGTGATCGTCGCACTCGCCGCGCGCGGTCTCGACGTCCTAGCGTACGACTACCGCGGCTACGGCAAGAGCGATAGGCCGCCCGAGCGAGCCGGGCGTCTACGCCGACGCGTGCGCCGCCTACGACAGCGAGCGGCCGTGCGCCGGCGTGGTCGCGACCTTCACTTCGGTGCGCGGCGTCGCGAGCGTCTACTACGGCCCGCGCGCGCTGCTCGCGTCCGGCCGCTTCGATTCGCTGTCACACATCGCGCGCGTGCACGTGCCGCTCTTCGTTGCGCACGGCGATCGCGACGAGCTCGTGCCGTTCGCCCTCGGCGAGCGCCTCCTCGCCGCCGCGAACGAGCCCAAGCGCTTAGTCCGCGCCGCCCGCGTCGCACAACGACGTGTTCGAGACGCCGGGTCTCGTCGACGCGATCGCCGCGTTCGCGTCCGAAGTCGGCGGCGCCCGCTGAGCAATCGTTCGGTGAGATGTCACAGCTTGCCGAAGTCGTCGGTGCCGGTGAGGGTCTGTACGACACGACCTTCCGCCGGCACGGCGAGGATGTTGTCGATCTTGTCGACCTCGGGCGCGTTCCTCGTGACGACGAGTGCGGCGATCTGGTCGGCGCGGAACTGTCGTTTGACGGTCGGAATCGTCCAGGTCCCGTCCGGGGTGATCAGCGCGGAGGACAGTCCTTCTCCTTGCCGCGCGTATGGATGCGCGTACCAGACGTCCGTGTGAACGAGTACGAGCACTTTATACGCACCGTTCTGACCGGCCGGCAGGCCGGTGACGCGACCCTCGATGCTAACGTTTTCTTTGATGGACGTGATCGTGACGCTCACCTGTTGTGCACCGGCCACGCCGTTACATGCGCAGCTCGCGACGAGCACTCCGATGGCCAACCATAGACGGTACATGGTGGTTCCTCCTTTCGTGTCGATCAGTTGCAGGAGAGATAGATCGATGTTTCGCCGCCATCGACTGGGCCGGACATCTCGACAGCCGGCATTTGGCGGCCGTTGCACGCGTATGCGACGCGCAACGTCTTATGCGTCGCGGCGGTGCGGTCGCCGGCTATCCTCGTGAAGTCGCGACGCGCGGAGCACGTCGTGTGTCCGTCGCATAGCGCGCGCAACGTCGCGGTGACGTCCTCGCTCGTCCCCGCATGCTCCCACCGCGCGTACGACACGGTGATCCGTCGCTCGACCGTGAAGAACGCAACTTGCCTCTTCGCCCCGGCTTCGAAGATTTCGAGTTGGGTCAAGAACACGGTCATTGCCGTGATCAGCGCCGTGAGGCCCGCCACGCGCAATGCGAGTGTCCGCGACCAAGCTTGCGGTGCCGGTGCGCGCGCGTCGGTCGTCTGCCCGACCTGCCGCGCGCTGTCGATGCCCGAGGCGTGAAACGCGCTCACAGCGGGACCTCCGGCGACCAGATTTCGAACGAGGCGTTCGGGACGAGCGCAGCCCAAAGCGTTCTCCACGTCGCGGCGAGCTGTTGTCTGGAGCGCGCTGGCGCGATCACCTGGTGGAAGTGCAGCTGCAGTGCGGGCAGCGCGGAGAGCCGGCGCACGGCGGCGACGCCGTCCGAATCACAGTCGTCCGCGGCAGGTCGCCGGCACTGCACGTCGTCGACGAGATCGCTCAGCACGTACACCTCGACGTCGACGAACGCCGTCGGCGCGCGTCGCCGCGCTTGCTCGATCAGCTCAGGGATACGCGCGAGCGTGCCGAGCAGATCGGTGTGGCCGAACGTCGTCGCCGCGAGGTTCCTCGTCGCGCGTGCGACGAAGTCCGGCGCGGCGGTGCCGATCGCGTCGGCCGCGGCCCGGTACTCGGTGGCTACCGCCGCTTGGCAATCAGCGGTCCGACGCTCGAGCCGACGGCGCGCGTACGTGAGTTGGAGGTCGAACAGTGTGCTCTGTGGCGGCACGGGTGGCAGTGTCGCGTCGGGGGCGCACGTCACCGCGGTGGCCGTCGCCGGGCGCCAGACGATCGGGACGGTCGACGCCAGGCCGGCATCGGAGATCGGCATCACCGCGCCGACGAACTCCGGCGCGAGGTTCGCCACGCTGCTCGCGCACGTGTGCCGCGTCGCTGCGCGGATCGCCGGCGAGACGCTCGCGGTTGCATCCACGATGCAAAGGACGAGTCGCGGCGCGGCCACGCGCCGAACGGCGATCCGCGCCTGCAGCTGTGCCGAGAGGTCGACCGTCCGCATCGCGAGCAGCTCTTCGACGGCGAATGGCGGTGCCGGGCCGGCGACCGTTTCCACGGCCGCTGCGGGCGCGTCGCCGCCGAACGCGGACCCCCTCCACACCAGTCCGACGACCGCGATCGCGACCAGCGCCGCCGCGATCGCGGCACCGACCCGCCGCGTGCGGCGAATTGCCCGCGCCGCGTCGGTGAGGCTGCTCAAGATGAACGCCGGAAAGTCGCAGAATGCGAGCAGCAGCAGCTCCACGGATGGACGAACGCCGAAACGCAGACCGATTTCGATCACCATGAGTGCCGCCGATACGGCTGCGAGGAGAATCCAGCCGACGCTCATCGCAACGACGACGCTTAGGACGGCGGCGGTGAGGATGAGGTTTTGCGACAGCGCCAGGAGCTTCGTGATCGACTGCCGCACCGTGCGGCTCGGCGTCGCGCCGACGATCACCGGCTCGAGGCATCGCGCGCTGTTGAAGATGAGCAGCGGCAGCAGCACCGCGATCGCCACGTACGCCGCCGCGTGCGCGCCGAGCACCCACGAATACCCGCCGTCTTCCGATGCAGCGCCGACGTACGCGATCTCCACGGCGCGACGACCCGCCGCGAAGAGCTCAAAGGCGAAGCAAGGCAGGAACATCGTCGCCACGCCGACCTTGTCCCGCACGATCGCGAGACCACCAACGGCTTCGGCGAGCACGACCGCGCTCGGCGCGACGACGACGAAGATGCGACCAATGCCGACGGCCCGCGCGCTCGGCGCGATGCCGAGCAGATCGGGGAGCACGTCGGCGAGCAGACGTTCGTTGACGACGGCCGCGAGACCGAGGAGCGTCCCGACCGCGGCGACGACCAGATCGGGCGGGCGCGCCGCGACGTCGTCACGCGGGACGGGCGGCGCAGCGACGGCCGCCACGCGGCGCATCCGCCATGCGGCCTTCAACGTGCCGAGGATCATCGTGCCGACGCCGTCGCGCGCGCGCTGCGCGCGGCGGGCTTCGCGCGTGAGCTCGGCTTGGGCGCTGGCGAGCCGTGCACGCAGCGCGGGACGGATCGCGTTCGCGAACTTCGCGCCCAGCACCGCGCCACCAATGGCGAGCCAGCACCCAGCAGCTACGAGTGCAACGTACGCATCGTGTTCCATGGGGCTTCCTCCTTGCGGGAAGCATGCGAGAGCCCCATTGCGCTGCGCCAGACTATGGATCCAGGGTTTCGAACCCGGGTGATTTTTTGCGTCGTGCCTACGTGGTCCAGCTTCGACCCGGCTTCGAATGCGGGTCTATTCCGTATGGTCGTGCGCCGTTTGGCAGAGCGTTGGGACGGCCGATGTAGCTTCCGAACTCGGACCGCCAGACGTCGTACGTCGCCTCCGCCCACCCCGTTCGTTCGAGCACGTCTGGCACGCTCGAGGACCGCAACACGTGGTACATGTAATACGACCGCCGGTATGCGGCGCGGGATGTTTTCCAATCGCAGTCCATCGAGATGGGGACGCGACTGTTCAACCGTCCCGCGACTCGAATGTGCCACGTGCGGAGAAAATGACTCTCCGTCTTCCGCAGCGACCGCTCCGCGCGCTGCAGATGGTAGTCGGCCGCCACGTCCTTCTTCGCCTTGATCAGGCAGTCGGCCGTCGCAAGCTCGCAGGCTATGAGAAGCTTCGTCGAGCCCGCTTCCTTTCCAAGCGTCCACGCCTCGTTCAGGTCGGCGAGTGCTCCATCGATGGAGTCGTCGAGATGGAGTCGTGCGATGGCGCGGTGGAGGTAACCTTCCGCACGGAGACGCGTCGGCAACCCTGTGCGGTGGTCGACGAGGAAGGTCGCTTGCTGAAGCGCATCCCGCCAGTGTGCCGCCTTCTTTGCTGACGCTTCGTGGATCCACGCGAGCGTGAGCCGTTGCTCTCCTTCGGCATACGTTCGCTCGGCAGCATCTTTTACGACCGCGAAGGGGACTGCCTTTGCGACAGTGCGTGCCTCTGCCACGCGACGCTGTCGAAGTAGACACCGCGCGCGCAGATTCATCGCGCGCCACAGGAAAGGGTGCTTCAACTTCCGAAACTGCGATTCAGCCACATGCACCAAATGATCGGCCCAAGTGAACTCGCTGCGCTCATGTGAATACTCTATGCGAGCCGCGGTGAAGTGCGCGTACGCGGAGCGTACGAGGTCGTGAACCTCGCCGTGGAGCGCGATGCTGCGAAAGATCTTCGTGCGGGCGTCGGTGATACGTCCTTGGAACCAATCGATCGCCGCCCAGAGCTCGAGTGCGATCGCGAGATGCAGGGTGACCGCCCGGAATCCACGTTCGTTCGCTGGGACGTACGCCGCTTCGAGGCGGTGCACGATCATCTTGAGCTCGTCGTGCACGTCGGCGGCGCGCGTCCGACGCCAGCCGAGCCGCACGCGCCAGATCGCGATCTCGGACCAGTCGAGCACGAACTCGAGTGACGATAGCGGTGGGGTTGACTCGTGCAGCAGCTCTTCCGCCTCCTCGGCCCACGAGGAGCCGTTGTCGAAGTCCAGATGTCGATAGGCGAGGTTGGCCGCCTGGATCAGGATGCGGGCCCGTGATCGCGCATCGAGCCGTTCGAGATGCTCGCGAGCCAGCATGACCGTCCCGCCGGGGTCCCTTTCGACGACGAAAGGTTGCAGCGCGCGCAGCGCGCCTTTTTTGTCGATCATCGCCAGAAACTGGCTCACGGCGGTCGTTCGGAGAAACACGCGGTTCGCCGCGCGTCGCTGGCGTTTCGCCGCGGCGAGGAGAGATTCACGGTTCGTTCGGATCGCATCGCTGTTGCCGTTCAGCAGCCAACCCGAGACTCGGGAAATGTCCATTCGATCGGTTCCTCCGATGGATCGTCGTTTCGTGGACCTGCGGTCGGCCGTCGTTAACACCGCCGCGGGTGACGGCTCAATGCGATCAACGGCCGATACGATGCGATCGTATCGTTGTGGGGCGATTCTCGATCTGGGACGACGCGAACGGTGGCCGTCGTCAGTCGGTGCGGCCGCGCAGCTGGATCAGCTCGATCTTGTAGCCGTCCGCGTCTTCCATGGACGCCATCTCAGAGGCCGCCCTGCTTCATCGGGCCGGGCTCGCGGACGATCTTGGCGCCCCTTGCGGCGGAGCTCGTCGACCGTCGCGTAGATGTCGTCGAGACGGTAGGTCGATAGGAAACGTCATGACAGCCGCGATGGGGTTCGGCATCGCTCCGAGTAGATAAGGTAGCCGCCGACGCCGCGCACTGTTTGTTCTGGAGTCGCGCTCGCGGCGTCGACACCCGCCTCGAGCCTCGAGCTGCAAAGCAGGACACGATCACCTCCAGGACCGCGCACGTACCGCATGCTTGCCTGCGTGTAGTGAACGGCAGTAAACCCCTTGAACGGCAGGTGTGCTCGGTAGTCGCCGTCGCCGGGCGCCGGCTCTGCAGCCGGATGCAGTGATTCGGGCGGACCTTCAGAATCCGTACTGCTGCGCCAGGTCCTTGTCTTTCTCCGCGAGCATCTTGGCGAGGTTCACCATGACGCGGCACTGCTTCCACGTCGCGTCGTCCTGCATCTCGCCGTCGAGCATGAGGACGCCGCGGCCATCGGGCATCGCCTCGAGAACGCGCTTCGCGAACTTCACCTCCTCGGGCGGCGGCGAGAAGACCTTCTTTGCGATCGCGATCTGGCTCGGGTGCAGCGACCAGGCGCCGACGCAGCCCAGCAGGAACGCGGCGCGGAACTGGTCCTCGCAGCCGAGCGGGTCGGAGATGTCGCCGAACGGGCCGTAGAACGGCAGGGCGCCGGTCGCGGCGCAGGCGTCGACCATGCGCGCGATCGAGTAGTGCCACGGGTCCTGCTGGCGGTCGTGCGCGGCGCGTCTTTGTCGTTCGGATCAGGGTCGGTACGGACGAGGTACGCGGGGTGGCCGCCGCCGACGCGCGTCGTCTTCATGCGGCGCGAGGCGGCGAGGTCGGCCGGCCCGAAGCTACCCCGAAAGGCTGATTGTGCGGCCTATCAACTCTTCCAGGCGGCGCGCGAGTCATTGTCGGCTCGAAGCGAACGACCCGCCCGCTTTCGAATCGATCGCACCTCGCGGCGACCGGCCGATCGACTCCGGATCGAAGGGGATGACGGTGTTCCGCGTCTGAGCGGTTAGGCCAAAGTTAGCGAGTTTACCTCGATCTTGTAAACTCGCTAAAGTCTGTATAAATGACTTCGCGTGGATCCCGTCAGGAATCCGTTCGCGCCTGGTGCCGGAACGCCGCCCCCGGAATTGGCCGGCCGTGACGAGCTGCGCGAATCGATTCGGGTCTCGCTCGAACGTGCCCGGCGCGGATTGCCGACGAAGAGCCTTCTGCTCGTCGGGCTCCGCGGCGTCGGCAAGACCGTGCTCCTGGACCGCATGCGCGAGGACGCCGAGGCTACCGGCTTTCAAACCGTGCGTGCCGAGGCGCCGGAAGGCCGGTCGTTGCCCGCGCTTCTTTCCCCGGAGATCCGGATCGCTCTCCTGCGGTTGTCGCAAACGGCGAAGGCCAAAGACCTCGCCCGGCGCGCGCTGCGCGGCCTGGCCGGCTTCGTTCGAGCGCTCAAAGTCAAGTACAAAGACATCGAGGTCGGTGTCGGAACCGAGCCGGAGCCCGGGCTCGCCGACAGCGGCGATCTCGAGCACGACCTGCGCGCGTTGCTCGAAGCGGCCGGAGAGGCGGCGAAGAAAGCCCGGAGCGCGTTCGTGCTGTTCATCGACGAGCTCCAATACGTCGAGGAGAGCCAGTTGGCCGCGCTGATCATCGCACTGCACCGGGCCGCGCAACGGCGGCTGCCCGTCGTGCTAGTCGGTGCCGGACTGCCGCAGCTTCGGGGCCAAATGGGCCGGGCGAAGTCTTACGCCGAGCGGCTCTTTGACTTCCCGGAGATCGGGGCGCTCGCCGATCCGGAGGCGCGCATCGCAATCGCAAAGCCGGCGGCGGCGCAACGCGTTGCGGTGGATGACCACGCTCTCGCGCGGATCGTGAAGGAAACGCATGGATATCCGTACTTCCTCCAGGAGTGGGGCAAGCACGCGTGGGATGTTGCCGAGGCTTCGCCGATTACACTCGGTGATGTGAAGCGCGCGTCGGCGGTGGCGATCGCGGCGCTCGACGCGAGCTTTTTTCGCGTGAGGTTCGACCGACTGACCCCGGCTGAGAAGCGCTACTTGCGCGCGATGGCCGAGCTCGGCCCGGGGCCGCACCGCTCCGGGGACATCGCCGAGGAGCTGCACCGGAAGGTGACGTCGCTCGGGCCGACGCGGAACAAGCTGATCGCCAAGGGAATGATCTGGAGCCCGAGCCACGGCGACACGGCCTTCACCGTACCGCTGTTCGACGAGTTCATGCGCCGGATCATGCCTGGGGGCGACTGGCGAAAGTGGTGATCGTAGCTAAGCGGCTTCGGCGTGTCCGCGGGTGTCCGCTACGACGACGCTCCGCGGAGGGACGCGCTGGGGAGCAGCCTTCGGCGAGAGCCCGGCACCATCACCGGCGTCGTACGAGCTCCAGTAGATGCCGTTGCGCCGGCGGAGGGTGTCGTCGACGAGCGCCTGGAACGTCGAGCGCACTTGCTCGTTCAGCCGGTCGACGACCGCCTGCCGATCGGCCGCCTCGGGCGGGGCGGACAGGCGGATCGGCTCGCCGAATCGGATGTAGATGCGCGCCGGCAGCGGGACGGGCGACGCGACCAGGGGGACGAACGGCACCTTCAGGTACTCGGCCAGCTGCGGGATGTCGCCGAGGCAGTAGTGCACCTCCTCGGCGCCGACGATCGCGACGGGCACGATCGGGCTCCGCGTCCGGAGCGCGAGCTTGACGTAGCCGCCGCGACCCGGCGCGAAGCCCTTCTCGGGCTTCACCTTGTAGCGGTCGCTCTCCAGGTAATACGCGTGGCGATTGCCCTGCCCGGCGTCGACGAAGATCGTGCAGATCTCGTCGCGGCGCAGGAGCTCCTCGAAGTCGGTGTGCCCGCCGAGGACCATGCCCGTCGGGACGAGCAGGTTCTTCAAGAACGCGTGCCGTCCCCAGAAGTGGTGACCGGCGTTCCAGGAGAACCGTCCCGTGAGCCGATAGATCTCGGCGACGAGGAGCAGCGCGTCCCAAGGAATGACGCCGGAATGCGACGCGGCAATCACGACCCGACCGTCCGGGATGTTCTCGGCGCCGCTCGTGGTCGCGCGGAAGTAGCGGGCCGCGATCTGCTCGATCAGGAAGAACTCGCGCTTGGTCGTGACCGCGTCGAAGCCGCGGTCGTCGGGCGGGTAGTCGAGGAAGAGATCGCTGGCGACCGCCGCGAGGTCGAGACCGCGCGCACGCCGCACGATCTCCTGCTGCCACGCGACCGGCAGTAGGCGTCCGATGCGATTCAACCGCGGGATGACCATGGTGCCCCTCTTCGAGTAGAGGCAAGAACCGTACCTTCGGGCGCGCGTGCGTCGCATCGAACGTGTTCCCCCCGCGACGCGGGAGGACGGTCACGAGGGTGAACGATTTCGCTGTTCGCCGCCCGGCGCGCCGGCGTGCCGCGGCGCGCTCGAGCGAAGCGGCACGCGGACCTTCCCACGCGCACGAAAACGGCCGCGAATCGTTCTTGCGGATGCAAGAGCAAGCGACCTCGGCGCAGCGTATGCGCGACGACTGCCGAGGTATGGCTCTTGCTCGATCGACCCCGGGAGGGGTCCATCCATGAGCCACAAGAAGACGTTGACCAGACTGATCCAGGACGAGATCGACAAGGGCGCGACCACGGTCGAGGAGATCCACAAGGCGATCGCCGACCTTCCCCTCAAGGTGCTCGAAGGGAGCGATCTACTGAAGGCGTCGGCGAAGGAAGTGAGACGCGTCCAGGATCAGACCATTGGCGCGATCTACGACCTCATTCGCGACGTCAACCGGAAAGTCGGGACCTTCGCATCGGAGTTGTTGGAGGAAGCGGCCGAGAGCCGAGCGACACACGCGCACGCGGCGACGAAGCCGCACGTCGCTCACCGGGCCGCGGCGCACTAGGGAGCGTCCTCCGACTCCGCGGCGCCCCTGCCAAGCCGACGTCGACTAGGCGCGCGGACGATCCTCGTCGCGGCTCTCGGACGAACGTGCCGGGATCATCGACGAGCACGGCCTCGCGTCAGCGCGCGAGCCAGGCGTGAATCCGTTCGTACACCTGCCGGCGACCGAGGAGATCCAAGTGGCCGGTCTCGCAGGCGATCCACTGGTGTGACTCGGGAAACGCCAGCGTGAACCGTGGATCGCGGTGCCGGCCGAGCGCGCTCGCGACGGGTACGAGCCCGTCGCCGAGGAGCCGGCCACGGAGGTCGCGCGGCGCCCTTCCCTTCGTTGCGCCGATCGCGAAACACTCGACGCCGTCGGGCAACGGCACGGGTCGGCGCGAGTCGCCGCCGTGCGCGAAGCGATCGCGACCGCGCCAGTCCTCGTCGAGGAGGTTGCCGTGACGGAGATCGGTGATGCCCGCGCTGCGGATCTTCCCGAGGCGGCCGAGCGGCGCCGCGTACGGTAGCTGGTCGAAGAACCGGTGCAGCCGGTGGCCGCCGCGCTCGAGCGCCGCGCCGTGGTGCGGCGTGCCGAGAAAGACGAGTGTGTCGAGACTCCGCCGCCACGCATGCCCGGCGAGCGTCGCGTAGTGATGCGCGCTGCGCGCAACCAGGCCGCCCATGCTGTGCGCCACGATCGCGAGCCGCTCGACCGGAACCGGCCACGCGGCGACGAGCTCTTCGAGCATCGCCGCCAGCGCCCGGCCGTTCGTCGAGATGTGCTGGCCCGTATTGTAGTGGAGATAGACCGGCGTATAGCCGAGGTTGCGGGCGAGCGCGCCGCCGTGGTCGTGCTCCCCTCGCGTCCACTGCCGATCGTTCATGCAGAGACCGTGCACGAGGACGACGATCTTCGCGCTCGGCGTCGGAAACGCCGCGGCGAGCCCTTGGCGTGTGGGCTCGAGCGGCTTGCCGTCGTTCCGCCAGTGCATGGTGATCGCGAGCGGGTTGGCGGTCTCGATCAGGTGGTCGCCCAGCACGCCGTTCAGCGCCGCGACCACGGCGTCGCGCGCGGGTGACGACTCCATGTGGCCGAGCATCGGCACGAGTCGCGCGAGCACGAGGTCGATACCACCACCGACGCCGCGCGCGACGCCGTGGATGCTCCGGTGCACGAGCCAGACGATGCCGTTCACCGCGCCTTCGACGAGCGGCCCGCCGAGCTTCGCCGGCATGCGCGCGACGTTGACCTGCATCGCCTCGACGAGGCTGCTCAGGCCCGCCGTCGCGTCGACGGCGAGGCGGCTCACCCCCTGAAGGTCGGAGACGTGGTTGCGCGGTGCCCTGGTCGCGGAAACTGCCCTATTCCAACCCATCACGTCGTCCATACACCGTCCCTCGATGACCGACGTTCCGCGGCACATGAACGCGCCGAGGCCGGCGGTCGCAGCTCTGCGTAACCCCGTCGGCGCGGCCGGGCAAGCGAAACTCGGACACTGGGCGCGGGAGCGCACTTTTTTCTCGTGCGTGTGAATCGTGCCGGGGTACAGACCTGAGGCCAGCCCGACGCCGCCCGGCCGCCACGCGATGGCGGTCGGCGTGCGCCGGACGATCGAGCATCCCGATCGGGCTCAGGCAACCCACCTCGCAGAATCTCGCTGAACGTTCGGTCGTAACCGAGGAGGGATCGGCGTCATGACGATCTCCGGCGAACGCGTCGCGTGGCTCGGGGCCCTGCTCCTGTGCAGCGCGCTCGTTTAATTTATTACACTCCGCGCGAGGTCCGCGCTCACCAAGAGGACGGCAGTCCGCAGACGCGCGATCAGTCTTGGACCCGCCGTCGCGCACAACACCGGCACGACGCAGGCGGACATCGAGGCGATCCGAACCACCCGTAGATCGCGGCAAGGGCGGCACGCCCTTCGGCCGGCTTGCGTCGCCTTCGCGAGACCCGCCTGCGGGAGCGGAGCGCGCGGCGGCATCGGCGAATGTCTCGATGACCGTCCGGAGCCGAAAACGAGATCGAGATCGAACGGCCCGTTCTTCAACTGTACGAAGTTGCCGCGCTCTATTTCCGCGCTCTGCCGTTGGCCGCGTCCTTCTCCACGAACACGTCCGCATCCTGCGTCGTGTCTGGAAACCCGAGAAGAATGGCGCCGGACTTGCCGATGAACAGCTTCCGTACGCGATGTCGAGCAACGACATCCCGAATTTCCAACGCCTTTTGGTAGTCAAACCTGGCGTCCATACCCGAGCCAGCTCGGTAACTGTCGCTCACACCAGCGACGATAATCCGCGGTCGTGTCGAACGATCGAAACGGGGCGTCGTCGAGTACAGGCTCGTAGGTCAGGATGAAGGCATACCGCATGCGGACCGAGAGCGGCCGGCGGGCGGCGGCGCGGGGGCGCTTGCCGTCACGGGCCCGGGTTGGCTCTGGAGGTCGGCGCCGGCTCCTACCCCCGCAGCTTCACCGCCGGGCCGGGGCCGCAATGGCGCTCAGGCGAGCGGGATGCGGCGGGAACGCCGCAGCTTGCGATCGCGCGTCACGAGGGCGACGTTGTGGACGACGCTCGTCGCGGCGATCAGCTCGTCGGCCGGATCTGCGTGCACGTCGAGCCGCGTGCTGGCGTGGGCGATCTCGCGGGTGATGGGCCAGAGGTGCACGCGCGCGAGCGTCCGCACCACCTCCGCATCGTCGAGATCGACCTCGATCCGCCCGAGCTGCGCCAGCTTCGCGATCTCCCACAGGACGATCGCCGAGATGCTCCAGCGCTCGCTGCGCAGCAGCCGGGTCTCGGCGGCGGAGAGGTGGCCGGCGACGGCGTGCAGGAGCACGTGCGTATCAAGATTCAGCATCCCACCGCTCGCCCGTCGACATGACGTCGCCCTTGATCTTGAGCTTCTTGCGCAGCGACCCGATCAGGCTCGCGGCGTCCGTCCCCAGGGGAATGAGTTTCGCGACCGGCTTGCCGCGCTTCGTGATGATGATGCCGTCCGGATCGACGGAATCGAGCAACGCGAGGCACTGCTCCTTGAACTTCGCGGCCGGGATCTCCCGCATGGTCAGCTTGTAGCACCGGTCACTTGAAGTGTCCAGATCGCTGCCCGGTGAGGACCTCGTGCGTACGACCGGGCGCGGGCGGGTGAGCGACGGTCGATCCCGGGACGGCCTCGAGCAGACGGCGTTGCGGGCGAAGATCTGGTCGAACTCGATCTCGCTCACGAGGAACGCGTCGTGCTGCGTCTGACCGCGCGACTCTACACGGAGGGGGACTCGCCCGATCGAGGGAAGCTCGCGCCGATGCGGTCCTCCGACACGCGCGACTCGGCTCGCCGCCGCGGTGCTCGGCTTGCGTACGGCGCGCGCTCGTCTAGGTACGAGGGAATTCCCCAACGGAGGTTGCCATGAGCGCGCTGAGACATTTCGTGAACTACGCGATGAAGTTCGAGCAGGCGTACGCGTCGGGTGATTGGAAGCTCGTCGAGCCCTGCTTCACGCCCGCGGCGACGTACGCCACCACGGGCGCGGAGGCGTTCGCCGGAACGCACGAGGGACGCGACGCGATCCTCGCGTACTTCGCCTCGTCGACGGGCGCCTTCGACAAGCGCTTCGACTCGCGCGAGGTGATCGTGGTCGACGGCCCGGAGGAGCGCGGCGATCACGTCTGGATGCGGTGGCGCGCCATCTATCGCCTCGCCGGCGCGCCGAATCTCGAGATGGAAGGCGAGAGCAGCGCCTACTTCGAGGGCGAGCGCATGCGACGGCTCGAGGACTGGATGCCGCCCGAGTACGGAACGCGAGATCGGCGCCTACATGCAGCAGCACGGCGCCAAGCTCGCGCCGCCGCGCTGACGCCGGAGAGCACGACCATGCGCTACCGATTGCTCGGACGGACCGGGCTTCGCGTCTCCGAGCTCTGCCTCGGCACGATGACCTTCGGCACCGATTGGGGATGGGGCAGCAGCGAGGAGAGCGCCGCCAAGATCTTCGATCGCTACGTCGAGGCGGGCGGCAACTTCATCGACACCGCCGACGGCTACGTGAACGGCAAGAGCGAGGAGATGCTCGGCCGCTTCATCGCCGACCGCGGCCTGCGCGACGCCGTCGTCCTCGCGACCAAGTTCACGTTCAACACCGAGCGCGGCAACCCGAACGCCGGCGGCAACGGCAGGAAGAACGTCTACCGCGCGCTCGAGGGCTCGCTGCGGCGGCTGCGCACCGACTACCTCGACCTCTACTGGCTGCACGCCTGGGACATGCTGACGCCGGTCGAGGAGGTCGTCGCCACCTTCGACCACCTGGTGCGCGACGGGAAGGTCCGTTACGTCGGCCTCTCGGACGTGCCGGCGTGGTACCTCGCGCGCGCGCAGACCATCGCCGAGCTCCGCGGCCTGGAGCGGATCGCGGCGCTGCAGCTCGAGTACTCGCTGATCGAGCGCAACATCGAGCGCGAGCACGTGCCGGCGGCGCTCGAGCTCGGCGTCGGGCTCTGTCCGTGGAGCCCGCTCGCGAGCGGCTTCCTCTCCGGCAAGTACGCGCGCGAGACCGGCGCGCGCGGCGACGGGCGGCTCGAGGCGATCGCCAAGTCCGGCAATCCCGCGTTCACGAAGATCCTCGCCAACGAGCGCAACTGGGACGTGCTCGACGAGCTCCGCCGCGTCGCGCAGGAGGTCGGCCGCAGCCCGGCGCAGGTCGCGCTCAGCTGGGTCTACGACCGACCGGGCGTCACCTCGACGATCATCGGCGCGACCAAGCTCTCCCAGCTCGACGACAACCTCGCCGCCGCGGCGCTCGCGCTACCGCCCGCCCTCGCCGCCCGCCTCGACGAGGCGAGCGCGCCCGAGCGGGTGAACCCCTACGTGTTCTTCGGTCCCGAGATCCAGTCGATGATCACCGGCGGCGTCGCGATCGAGCCGTCGACCGGCCGCCGCGCGCCGTAGCCCGCGGCACGCCGACTCGGTGGCGACGGCGCCGCGCCCGCGCGCCGTCGCCGCCGCGGGGTATGGCGCCAGCGCCGTAGACCTGTTCGAATGCGGCGCTTTCGAGCCACCGCATGTGGATCGTTCGACTCGCCCTCCGGCGTCCCCTCGCGGTCGCGGTTTTCGCCATCCTCCTCCTCGTCCTCGGCACGGTCTCGTTCTTCCACATGAACGTCGACATCTTCCCGGCGATCGACCTGCCGGTGGTGATGGTCGTCTGGAACTACCCGGGCCTCCCCGCGACCGACATGGAGCGCCGGGTCGTCCTGATCAGCGAGCGCGCCTACTCGACGACCGTCAACGGCATCGAGCACATCGAGTCCGAGTCGCTGAACGGCATCGGCCTCATCAAGGTCTACTTCCACTCGAGCTCCGAGGTCGGCGGCGCCATCGCGCAGATCGCCTCGGTTTCGCAGACGATCCTCAGAATCCTCCCGCCCGGCATGCAGGCGCCGAACGTCATCGACTACAACGCCGCCAACGTGCCGGTCGCGCAGCTGAACGTCTTCAGCGACACGCTGCCCGAGCAGGATCTCTTCGATTTCGGGCTCAACTTCATCCGGGTGCGGCTGTTCACGATCGCAGGGCTGTCGTCGCCGGCGCCGTTCGGCGGCGTCGGGCGGCAGGTGACGGTGAACCTCGACCCGCAGCGGCTCTACGGGCAGGGGCTGTCGCCGTTGAACGTGACCGACGCGCTCGCCGCCGGCAACGTCATCCTGCCGGCGGGGACGGTGCGGATCGGGAACCGCGAGTACGTCGTCTCCCTCAACGGCAGCCCGCTCACGATCGAGGGGCTCGGCGCGATCCCGGTGAAGCCCTCGACGCCGACGCCGGTCCTGCTCCGCGACGTCGCGCCCGTCGCCGACACCCACGGCGTGCAGACCAACGTCGTGCGCGTCGACGGCCGGCGCGGCACCTACCTCGCGATCCTCAAGCACGCGGCGGCGTCGACGCTGCACGTCGTCGACCAGGTGAAGGCGACGCTGCCGATCATCCGGGAGACCGCGCCGCCGGGAGTGAACATCAAGCTCGCCTTCGATCAGTCGGTGTTCGTGCGCGGCGCGCTCTGGGGCGTCATCGGCGAGGCGGCGCTCGCCGCGGCGCTGGTCGCGCTGATGGTGTTCGTCTTCCTCGGCTCGGCGCGGAGCACGCTGATCGTGATCGCCTCGATCCCGCTCTCCATCCTCGGTGCGCTCGTCGGCCTCGCGCTCTCGGGGCAGACGATCAACATCATGTCGCTCGGCGGTCTGGCGCTCGCGGTCGGCATGCTGGTCGACGACGCGACGGTGGAGGTCGAGAACATCCACCGCAACCACGCGGGCGGGAAGCCGCTGCTGGAAGCGATCCTCGCCGGCGCCCAGCAGATCGCGCTGCCGACGTTCGTCGGCACGCTCTCGATCTGCATCGTGTTCGCGCCGATCGTCCTCCTGACCGGCGTCGCCAAGTACCTCTTCCTGCCGCTCGCCCTCGCCGTCATCTACGCGATGCTGCTCTCGTACCTGCTGTCGCGGACGCTGGTGCCGTCGATGGCGCAGCACCTCATGCCGGAGGATCCCGAGCAGCACGCCGGGAGCGGGTGGGCCGGACGCTTCACCCGCGGCTTCGAGGCCGGCTTCGAGCGCTTCCGCGACCGCTATCGCGACGTCCTCGGCGGCGTCATCGCCCGGCGGACGCTCTTCCTGGCGCTCGCGGGCGTGATCGTTCTGGCCTCGGCGCTGCTCCTGCTGATCGTCGGGCAGGACTTCTTTCCGGCGGTCGACGCCGGCATGATGCGCCTGCACCTGCGGGCGCCGACCGGCACGCGCCTCGAGCAGACCGAGCGCCTCGTCGACGACGTCGAGCGGGCGATCCGCGACGTCATCCCGGCGGCGGAGCTCTCCGGCATCAGCGACAACATCGGCCTGCCGACGTTCTACAACCTCGCCTTCTACCAGACCGACAGCCTCGGCCCGCAGGACGCCGACGTGCTGGTCGCGCTGGCGCCCGACCACCGGCCGACGGCCGACTACGTCGACGCGATCCGCACGCGCGTCCGGCGCGACTTCCCGGAGATGCAGCTCTACTCGCAGGCCGCGGACATCGTCGGCCAGGTCCTCAACTTCGGCCTCTCGGCGCCGATCGACGTGCAGATCTCCGGCAACGACCTCGCGAAGTCGTACGCGCTGGCGGAGCGCCTCCGCGACGGCATGGTCGCGATCGCCGGGGCGCGTGACGTGCGCATCGCGCAGCTCCTCGACTACCCGACGCTGCGGGTGAACGTCGATCGCGCCAAGGCGTCCGAGCTCGGCGTCACCGAGAGCGCGATCGCCTCGAGCCTGCTGACGTCGCTGAGCTCGAGCTTCCTCACCTCGCCGAGCTTCTGGCTCGACCCGCGGAACAACGTGAACTACACCGTCGCCGTCCAGACGCCGTTCCACGCCGTCGATTCCATCCAGGCCCTCGAGCGCACCCCGCTGCGTGCGGTGAGCGCGAGCGCCGGCGCGCCGGCCGCCGGGACGGGCGCGGCGTCCCGGCCGGCGGCGCAGCTGCTCGCGAACGTCGCCACCATCCGGCAGGACGTGCAGCCGGCGGTCATCAACCACTACACCGTGCAGCGCGTGATCGACGTCAACTGCGGCGTCGAGCATCGCGACCTCGGCGCGGTGACGGCCGACGTCCGCCGCCTCGTCGACGGCCTCGGCGAGCTGCCGCCCGGGACCCGGATCGACATCCGCGGACAGAGCGCGTCGATGCGGGAGTCGTTCGCCAGCCTCGGTCGCGGGCTCGTGCTTCGCGATCGTCCTCGTCTACCTGCTGATGGTCGTGAACTTCCAGTCGTGGCTCGATCCGCTGATCATCATGATGGCGCGTGCCCGGCGCCCTTCGCCGGCGATGCTGTGGATGCTGTTCGTCGACCGGCACGACGATCAACGTCGCCGGCCCTCATGGGCGCGATCATGGCGGTCGGCGTCGCCGTCGCCAACGGCATCCTGCATGATCACGTTCGCCAACGACCTGCGCGATGCACGGCTACGACGCGCGGTGCCTGCGGCGATCGCGGCCGCGACGATCGCGGCTGCGGCCCGGTCATCATGACCGCGCTCGCGATGGTCCTCGGCATGCTGCCGATGGCGCTCGCGCTCGGCGAAGGCGGCGAGCAGAACGCGCCGCTCGGCCGCGCCGTGATCGGCGGCCTCGTCGCTCGCGACGTTCGACCACGCTCTTCTTCGTGCCGACGGTCTACGCGATCGTCTCCCGGACGCTCGTCACCAAGGCCGCGCGCGACCAGGCGATCGCCGCGGCCGCGCACCGGATCGAAGGCGCCGACCGCTGAGTGGCCGACGATCCGCGGACATACGCGCCCGAGCCGCTGGGGCGAGGTCCGACGACCGCGCTCGTCGTCGCCGCGGTCGTGGCGACGCTGCTCGCGGTGACGCTCGTCGTCGCCGGCCGCGCGCGGACGCGCCGCGAGGCGGAGGCGCGCGCCACCGACGCGAGCAAGGGACGGGCCGTGACCGTCGTGCACGTCGGGCGCGCGCCCGAGCAGCGGACGCTCGAGCTGCCGGGCGAGATCCACGGCTACGTCGAGACGCCGGTCTACGCGAAGATCGCGGGCTACCTGAAGCGGATCGCCGTCGACAAGGGCGATCGCGTGAAGGCCGGGCAGGAGCTCGCCGTCCTCGAGGCGCCCGAGCTCGACCAGCAGGTGCGGAACGCGGAGGCGAGCTTCGCGCTCAAGCGCGCGACCGACGGGCGCTACGAGAAGCTCCGCGCCCGCGGCGTCGTGTCGCAGCAGGACGCCGAGCAGGCCCACGCCGATTTCCTCCAGGCCGAGGCGACGCTGCGCCAGCTCCAGGCGATGCAGCAGTACAAGCGCATCACCGCCGATTTCGACGGCGTCGTCACCGCGCGCTACGCCGATCCCGGGACGCTCATCCCGCAGGCGACCGCGGGGAGCGTCGGCGCCAACGCCCCGATCGTCGCCGTCGCGACGCTCGACCCGGTCCGCGTCTACGTCGACCTGCCGCAGTCGGCGGCACCGCTGGTGCGCGACGGCGACCCGTCGGTCGTGACCGTGAGCGAGTATCCGGGGCGCCGCTTCGAGGGCACGGTGACGCGCCACCCGCAGGCGCTCGCGCCGGCGACGCGGACCATGCTCGTCGAGGTCGACCTGCCGAACGCCGACGGCGCGCTCTTTCCCGGCATGTACGCGCGGGTCGCGATCGAGATCCGCGCGCCGGCGAACGCGCCGCGCGTCCCCGACGACGCGCTCGTCTTCCGGGACGGGAAGACGTTCGTCGCCGTCGTCGACGGCGACCGCCTCCGTCTCGCGGAGGTGACGCTCGGCTACGACGACGGGCGCGAGAGCGAGGTGAGCGAGGGGCTCACGGGCGACGAGATGATCGCCGTCAACGTCGGGCAGACGGCGCGCGACGGCGAGCTGGTGCAGGCCCGCGAGCGGCAGAGCCCGGACGCGCGCGCCGCCGCGCAGCCCGCCGGCGGCCACTGACGCCGCCCCGAGCGCACGGCGGCGACGCGCCGAGCAGCGTCCACGCAGTTCGCCGTTCGGTGCCGGCCGAGATCAGGCCGGCAGCCGCCGTCTACGGCCGCAGCGCCGCGGGATCGTAGTAGTAGCGCTCGCGGACGATCTTGCCGCCGGCGATCTCGTGCACGGCGACCTCGTCCATCTTGACGGTGTTGCCGCTCGCCGCGAGCGTGACGGTGCCCTCCCACTCGATCATGACGGTGTTGCCGCCGGTCGCGACGGACCGCGGCCGAAACGACGCGCTCGTCGTCATGCCGCGCCACATCTCGAGCTTGCGCTTGATCCCGTCGATGCCGATCACCGGCGGCTGCCCCATCTCCGTCGACTCGACGCCGTCGGCGTAGAGCCCGAAGATCGCCTCGTCGTCGTTGGCGGTCGAGACCTCGACGATCCGCTTCGCGATCGCCTCGATGGCGCTGGTTGCCGGCGGCGACGGCCGGCGCGCCGCCGTGCTCGTCCGCGTCGTCTTCGTCCGCGCCTTGGCGCGCGTGTTCTTTCCCCCGACCTTCTTGGTGCCGCGTCGTGCGCCGCGCCGCATCCCGGCCTTGGCGCCACGCCGCGTCCCCGCTTTGGATTTCCGGCTCGTCTGCTTCGCCATGCGTTGCCTCCGTGCGGTCTCGATGTCTGGGATCCGTTTCGTCGGAGGCCGTAGATAGGAATCCCGCGCTGGTCAAGAGTCCCCCGCCGCGACGGTCGCGGCGTGCGCGCGGCTCACTGTTCGAGCGCCTTGCCGAGCGCGTCCATCTCGCGGCCGAAGCCGGCCCAGTCGCCGGCGCGGAGCGCGTCGAGCGCCGCGCGGTAGTGGTCGCGCGCGCGCCGCGTCGTCGCGGCCGTCCGGCGCGGCGGCGCGGCGGCCGGTCCGTCGGCGGGACGCCGGCGCTCGCTCGATCGACGCCGGCGCGATCGGCGCGCGCCGCGGCGGGCTCGAACACGCGCGGCGAGCGCCGCCTCGAGCGTCGGCTCCATCGCCAGGCGGTCGTCGTAGGCGACGATCACGCGCTTCAGCTCCGGGATCTGCCCCTGCTCCGAGCGCAGGTAGAGCGGCTCGACGTACACCACGCGAGTCCTCGACCGGGATCACCAGCAGGTTGCCGCGGATCACCTTCGAGCCCATCTGGTTCCAGAGCGAGAGCTGCTGCGAGATCGTGGTGTCCTGGTCGATGCGCGCCTCGATCTGCTGCGGCCCGTAGATCGAGCCGCTCCTTCGGGAACTCGTACTCGACGAGCTCGCCGTAGTCGCGGCGGATCGCAGCGCGCGGCGAGCCAGGCGACCATGTTGCTGCGGTTGGACGGCGTCATCGGCTGCATGAGGATGAACTCCTCGCGCGTGCTCGCCCGGCAGCCGCATGATGACGTAGTAGGGCTCGACCGCCGAGCGCGCGCCGCCGCGCGTTCTCGGTCGGAAAGCTCCACAGGTCTTCCTTGTTGTAGAACACGTCGGGGTTGGTCATGTGGTACGTGCGGTACATCTCCGCCTGGATCAGGAAGAGGTCCTCCGGGTAGCGCACGTGGCTGCGGAGATCCTCGGGCATCTCGGCGAACGGCCGGAACAGCCCCGGGAAGATCCGCGCGTAGGCGGCGAGCACCGGCTCCTTCTCGTCCACGGCGTAGAAGGTGACCGTGCCGTCGTAGGCGTCGACGACGACCTTCACGGCGTTGCGGATGTAGTTGACGCCGAGCGCCCGCACCGGCTCCGAGTAGGGGAAGGTCGTCGGCGGTCGTGTAGGCGTCCTGGATCCAGTAGAGCCGCCCGCCCGACACGACGACGTACGGGTCGCGGTCGAGGAGCAGGAACGGCGCGATCGTCGAGATGCGCTCGGCGATCGAGCGACGGAAGAGGATGCGGCTCTCCGCGCGCAGGTTCCCCGAGATCAGGAGGTTCACGTCGCCGAAGCTCCAGGCGAAGACCGCGCGGCGCAGCCACGACCCGAGCTCGATGCCGCCCTTGCCGGCGTACGAGTTCGAGACGTTCTGCTCGCCCTTCGGGTAGTCGAACTCCTCGGCCGCCGCGTTCACGAGCACGTAGTCGTCGGTCTTCTCGCCGAAGTAGATGCGCGGCTGCGTGAGCTCGATGCCGACCGGCGAGCTGCGGCGGGATGTCCTTCACGAAGAGGCGCGGCAGCCCTTCGCCCTCGAGCTCCGTCACCGGGCTCATCACCACGCCGAAGCCGTGCGTGAACTGCAGACGCTGGTTCACCCACGTGCGCGCGTTCGCCGGCAGCAGCGTCGGATCGATCTCGCGCGCCGCGAGCATCACCTGCCGCCGGTCGCCCGCGAGCGTGTAGCGGTCGACGTCGACGTCGTGGAAGCTCGTAGTAGAGGCGGATCAGCTGCAGCTGGCGGTAGGTGTCGAGCAGCGGCTGCGGGTCCCACAGCCGGACGTTCGCGAAGGTCGCCCGGTTGCGCTCGACGGCCGCCGCGTCGAGCGTCTGCTCCGCCGGGAACGGGCGCGTCTGGATCGCGTCGAGGCCGTAGCGCGAGCCGGGTCATGGCGATGTTCTTCTCGAGGTACGGCCGCTCGAGCGCGCAGCTCGTCGGGGCGCACCCGCAGGCGCTGGAAGACGTCGGGCAGGATCGACGAGGCGATCGCCGTCGCGAACACCAGCGACGACGGCCGCGACCGGCAGCTGCCAGCTCCGCGCGCGCACAGTTGGCCGCCGCGAGCCCGGCGCCGACGAGCGCCGCGGCGACCAGCACCCACTGGAACGGGCATGCTTCACGTGCGCGACCGTGTAGCCGGCGCCGAACACCGCGCCGTACGGTTCGAGCAGCAGCTCGTAGCGGCCGAGCCAGTACCCCGCCGCCTTGGCGAGCAGAAAGAGCGCGAGCAGCAGCGAGAGCAGGCCGACCACCGCCGGCGGCATCAGCTCGCCGGGGCGCCGGACGTCGATCGCGCCCCTGAGCCAGAAGACGCCGACCGCGAGCAAGCCGGCGAGCACGATCGATCGCCAGCGCCGCCGCCGACGAGCGCCTGATACGCCGGCAGCGCGAACACGAAGAACCCGACGTCGCGCCCGAAGTACGGGTCCGTCGACCCCGAACGTCGCCGCCGTAGAGCCAGAGCAGGTACGTCCCGCCAGCTCGCGACCTGCGCGACCGCCGATGATCGCCGCGATCGCCGCCGACGCGGCGAGCACCAGGCCGCGCCACGGCAGGCGGTGGGCGATCGGCGCGATCAGCTCGGGAATCGTCGCCGGCCGTTGCCGTCGCGGCGGAGCACCACCCGGACGAGGCCCGTCGCGCGGACCTGGCGAACGGCGGCGAGTCCGATCGCGGCGACGACCGCCCAGCTCACCGCGAACGCCAGCGCGAAGCACACCGAGCTTCGCGACCAGGACCGTGCGAAAGACCGCCATGAACCCGAGGTGGCGAAACCACAGGGCGTCGATGAACAACCCGCTCGCCGATCCTGGTCGCGGCGATCGCGACGACCACGACGATCGCGCCGGCGATCAGAGAGCGCCTAGCCACGAGCCTCCTTTCGCGCGGAGCCGCGCAGCTGCCTGCGGGTGGCGATCTCGTGCACCGTCTCCCGTACGACCTCGACCGGGCACAGCCGGATGAACAGCCACAGCCCGGACAGCACCACCGCGACGTCGTCCATCTCGCCGATCACCGGCACGAAGTCGGGAATCAGGTCGAACGGCGAGACGAAGTAGACGAGCGTCAGCACGAGCAAGGCTTTCGGCAGGATCGACACCCGCCGGTCGCGGAAGAGCCGCCAGTAGAGCCGCGCGAAGTTCGGCAGGTGGAGCAGCACCTGAAGCGCCCGGCCGGTGAAGAGGTAGCGCGGCAGCGACCCGGGCGACAGCGACATGGCCTAGGCATGGCGCGCCGCCGGCGGCGCGTCAATCACAGCGGCCGACGATCGCGTCGGCATGCGCGTCGGGCGCGGTCGGCGAAGAAGCCGACCGCCGCCGACGGGGGTCGCCGGCGTGAGCGAGCGACGTCAGGCGCGGTCGAGGAGACGCGCGGCGGCGTAGAGGCCGGCGCCGAGCACGGCCGCCGCGATCCCGAGACCGCCCGCCGTGCGAGTCGCGCGCTCGAGGACGGGGGGCGCCGGGCGCGCGAGGTGGTACGCGGCCTCCGGGTACGCCCGCGCCGACCCGCGCGCGCCGTGCTCGCGGGCGAGCTTCATGACCTGCGCGACGTGGAGCGCGCGCCGCTCGGTGGCAGCGCCGATCTGCGTCTTGCACGAGAAGCCGTTGGCGACGATGAGCGCCTCCGGCCCGGCGTCGCGCACCGCGGGGAGGAGCGCCTGCTCTCCGCACTGCATCGAGATGTCGTGGTGGCCGGACTCGAAGCCCCACGAGCCGGCGAGGCCGCAGCATCCGCCGGTCACCGTGCGCACGTCGAGGCCCATCGCGCGCAGCAGGCGCTCGTCGGGGTCCATCCCGCCGGTGGCGCGCTGGTGACAGTGGCCCCAGAGGACGGCTCTGCGCGCCAGCCGCGGCGGCGCGATCTCGTGGTGATCGAAGAACTCGCTGAAGTGGTAGACCTGCGCGCGCAGCCGCCGGCCGTCGTCGTCGTGCGGCAGGATCGCGTGGAGCTCGTCCTTGAAGGTGGCGACGCAGCTCGGCTCCATCCCCACGACGGGCGTGCCGGCGCGGATCTCGTCGCGCAGCTGGCGCAGCGTGCGCTCCAGATAGCCGCGCGCGACGTCGAGGAATCCGTAGTCGTAGAGCGGCCGCCCGCAGCAGACGTGCTGGCTCGGAATCACCACCTGCCATCCCGCGGCCTCGAGCGCCTCGACCGCGGCGACGCCGACGTCGGTGTGGAAGTAGTTGTTGAAGGTGTCCGGCCACAGGACGACGCGCCGGCCGGCCGGATGCCGCGGCCCGCCGCGCCGGCGGAACCATTCCTGGAGGCTCTGCGGCGCGAACGTCGGGATCTCGCGCTGCGGTGACATGCCGGCGAGGAGCTTCCCCACCTGGGCGAACGGCGCGGTGCGCGCGAGGAAGTTGACGATCTCCGGCGCCTGCGACGCGAGCCGCGCCGCCTGGTCGACGAACCCGAACGCGTACGCGTGGCGCGGCCGCACCCGGCCGGCCCAGTGATGCGACAGGAACTCGGCCTTGTAGGTCGGCATGTCGACGTTCACCGGACAGTCGTTGGTGCAGCCCTTGCACGCCAGGCACAGGTCGAGCGCCTCCTTGACCGCGCGGCTGCGCCAGCCGTCGGTGATGACGTCGCCCTGGAGCATCTCGAAGAGCAGTCGGGCGCGGCCGCGGGTGGTGTGCTTCTCCTCCTTGGTCGCGACGTAGGAGGGGCACATCACCGCGTCGCCGGTCGGGATGCGGCAGCGGCCGACGCCCACGCAGCGCAGCGCCGCGTGCGCGAAGTCGCCGCCGTCCCGTGGATACGTGAACGCGACCGGCGGCCGCGGCGGGTTGTAGTCGGTCCCGAGCTTCAGGTTCTCGTCGAGCCGGTAGGGATCGATCACCTTGCCGGGGTTCATCTTCCAGTCGGGATCCCAGATGCGCTTGAACTCGCGCATCGCGTCCACCAGCTCCTCGCCGTACTGCTTGTGGAGCAGCTCGGCGCGCTGCTGGCCGTCACCGTGCTCGCCCGAGAGCGAGCCGCCGTAGGAGACGACGAGATCGGCGGCCTCCTCGAGGAACGCGCGATACTGGCGAATGCCCGCCGCGGTCTTCAGGTCGAAGCTGATGCGCGAGTGGACGCAGCCCTGGCCGAGATGCCCGTAGATCGCGCCATGATAGCGGTACTTCGCATACAGGCGCTTCAGGTCGCGCAGGTAGTCGCCGACGACGGCGGGCGGGACGGCCGAGTCCTCCCAGCCGGGCCAGTTCTCGCCGCCCGCGGGCGGAAACGCGGTCGCCGACAGGCCCGCCTCGCGGATCGCCCAGAGCTTCTTCTCCTGCGCCTTGTCGTCGACGATCGCGTACCCGGTCGGCGCTTTCCTCGTCTTCTTCAGCGACGCGACGAGCTCCTTCGCGTTCGCATCCGCCTGCTCGCGGGTGTCGCCGCCGAGCTCGACCATCAGCCAGGCGTCGCCGCTCGGGAGCTGCGACAGCTCGTGGACGTGCTTGCCGAGCACCTGCTCGTTGTGGAAGAGCACCCGGTCGATGCCTTCGAGCGCGATCGGCCGGTGCCGCATGATGTCCGGAACGTGGTCGGCGGCGACGCAGATGTCCTCGAACCCGACGAGCAGCAGGGTGCGGAACTGGACGTTCTCGGTGAGCAGCAGCTTGACCGTGAGGACGGTGACGCAGGTGCCCTCGGTGCCGACCAGGGCGCGTGCCAGGTTGAAGTCCTTCTCGGGCAGCAGCTCGTCGAGGTTGTACCCCGACACCCGGCGCGGCAGCGCGTCGATCGGCGCGTAGCGCTCGCGGATGAGCGGCGCGTACTTCTCCGCGAGCCCGTGCAGGGCGGCGTAGATCTCGCCGCGGCGGCCGCCCTGCCGGACGATGGCGGCGCGCTCCTCGTCCGTGGTCTTGCCGACCCACATGCGCTCGCCGTCGTAGGTGAGGATCTCGAGCGCGTGGACGTTGTCGGAGGTGCGCGGCCCGTACCCGTAGAACTGCGCCTGCACCGAGTGGATGCCGCAGGAGTTGTTGCCGACGTTGCCGCCGATCGTGCAGTAGCGGTGGGTCGAGGGATCGGGGGGAAAGATCAGGCCGTGCTTGCCGGTGGTCTGGTTCAGCACCTCGTTGATGACGCCGTTCTCGGCGTGCACCCAGCGCTGGTCGCGGTTCACCTCGAGGATGTGATCGAGGTACTTGGAGTGGTCGATGACGACGGCGAAGTTCACGGTCTCGCCGGAGAGGCTGGTGCCGGCGCCCCGCGACGTGATCGGCGCCCCGAACTCGCGACAGGCGGCGTGCGCGGCGACGACGTCGTCGAGCGTCTTCGGGATCACGACGCCGATCGGCGGCTGGCGGAAGTTCGACGCGTCGGTCGCGTAGAGCGCGCGCGCGCCGGGGTCGAAGCGCACCTCGCCGGCGACCGCTTGCCGCAGCCGCCGCTCGAGGCCGCCGACGTCGACGGCGGCGCGCGCGGGCGCGCCGCCGCGCGAGGGCAGGGCGATGCGGGCGGGGACCGTCCGGGTCCGCGCCGGCGCCGTGAGGCTCATCGCCGTCCCTCCCGTCCGTAGACCAGCCGGTCCGCGACGTCGCGGCGCTTGAGCGCGAGGCCGAGGCCGGGACGCGACGGGTCCGGCGCGAGGCAGCCGCCGACCGGCGCGAGCACGCCGTCGAAGAGCATGCTCTCGACGCGCACGTGGTCGTGGAAGTACTCGAGGTGGCGCGCGCGCTCGACGGCGCAGAAGGCGTGCGCCGAGATCGCCGGCGCGCAGTGCGCCGAGAGGTCGATCGCGTACGCCGAGCAGAGCCCCGCCACCTGCATCAGGCCCGTGACGCCGCCGCAGCGAGTGACGTCCGCCTGCAAGCAGTCGACGGCGCGCGCCTCGAGCAGGTTCAGGAAGTCGCGGATGACGAAGCCGTACTCGCCGGCGGCGACCTCGAGGCCGCCGGGTCCGTGCTCGCGCACGAAGCGCAGGCCCTCGAAGTCCGCGGACGACACCGGCTCCTCCATCCAGGCGACGTTCCACTGCTCGCGGAACCGCTGCGCCCAGTAGAGCGCCTGCTTGCGGCCGAGCGCGCCGTTGGCGTCGGTGAGGACCAGCGGCGCGTCGCCGAGCGCCGCGCGGACCGCGTCGAGCCGCTTCGGGTCCTCGTCGGGATGGCGCGACGTCTTCAGCTTCACGCGCGGGATTCCCTGCGCCACCCACCCGGAGAGCTGATCCGCGAGCCGCGCGAGCGGGTAGTTGCAGAACCCGCCCGATCCGTAGACCGGCGTGCGCGTGCGAAAGGCGCCGAGCGCGCGGTAGAGCGGGACGTCGAGGAGCCGCGCCGCGAGATCGTGGAGCGCGACGTCGACGGCCGAGACGGCCATGGCGCCGAGGCCGGGGCGCCCGGCGTTGCGGATCGCCACCTGCATGTCGTGCCAGACGGCGGGCGGCGTGAGCGCGTTCTTGCCGGTGACGACGCCGGCGAGCATGGACTCGACGAAGCGCGCGGTCGCGACGTCGCCGTAGGTGTAGCCGATGCCGGTCTCGCCGCCGCCGTGCGCCTCGACGACGACGGCGGTCGTCGCGCTCCACTCGAGCGTCCCGTCCGCTTCCTTCCCGCCGGGGCCGTCGGTCGGGACCTCGTAGGCGGCGACGTCGAGCCGCTCGATCGCGACCTCGGGCGCGTGCGCGGCGGGCGGTACGGTCCTGACGATCGGCTTCAGCGTGTCTCCTCCTCGTCGTGCGCGCGGGTCATGAACGCGGGCATCTCCCCTGCGAGCGTTGGTGCTCGGCCGAGCGGCGCGCGCCTCGGCCTCGCGGAGCGGGCGGGGCAGGCGGCGTCGGGAATCACAAGCGAGCGCCGTGCCTCGACGGCGCGGCCGCATTCGCGCGAGATCTGGCCCGCGATCGTGCACGCGGCACGCGGTTCGGGTGGAAGCTACAAACCCTTTGGACATTCGTGCACGCGCTCGCGCGCGACGGTGCGGGCCGTCGCCGGCGTCAGTGGCGCGGGAGCAGGCTCGTGAGAGCGTCCTTCACCCGCTCGGCGACGCCGGCGGTCAGCGACCACGGGCTCGGCTGCCGGAGGACGTGCAGCCGTCCGCGGACGTCGAGAACCTCGTAGTCGCTCCGGCCGTCGGCGCCGCGGCGGAAGCGCAGGTCGACCTCGGCCGCGCCGACGCGGAGCCGCCGCACCGTCAGCTCGGGCAGCCAGTCCGGGAGATGCGGATCGAGCAGCAGCACGTCGAGCGGCGCGTACGGATAGAGGCCGGTCATCGCCTGGACGAGGCAGAAGAGCGTCGACGCCGACCACGCCTGCGGCCAGTTGGCGCCCGCGTACATCGCGGGAAACGGATGCGCCTCGTCGCGCGGCTGGCCGCCGAACAGCTCCGGCAGCCGCAGCAAGTCGAAGAGCGCCGCCGAGTCGAACTGCGCGCGCGCCAGCCGGTGAACCGCGTCGTGCAAGCCGTAGCGCGCGAACCCGAGCGCGATCGGGCCGTGCTCGACGGGCCAGACCGTGCCGCGCTGGTAGCTGTAGGGGTCGTACGCGGGATGGCGCGAGGAGAGCGTGCGAACGCCCCACCCGGTGAAGAGGTCGTCGGCGAGCAGCCGCTCGGCGACCCGCCGCACGCGCGCCTCGTCGTCGAAGATCCCCGTCGACAGGCAGATCCCGGGCGACGAGGTGATCGAGCGGATCACGCGCTTGTCGCGGTCGAGGCCGATCGCGGCGAAGCCGACGTCGTCCATCCAGAACACCTCGTTGAAGCGGGCCTGGAGCCGCTCGGCCTCGGCGTACAGGCGGCGCGCGTCCGCGCGCTCGCCGAGCCACCACAGCAGCTCGGCCATGCGGAACTTCGCGATGTAGGTGAACGCCTGCGCCTCGGCGGTCGCGATCGGCGGCTCGGCGAGCGAGCCGTCGGCGTGCACGATCGCGTCGCCGGAGTCCTTCCATCCCTGGTTGCGGAGGCCGCCGTCCGAGTGGGTCTCGTACTCGTAGAACCCGTCGCGGTCGCGATCGCCGTACTCGTCGAGCCAGCGCAGCCCGCGCAGCGCCGTCGCGACGAGCGGGCGCACCAGCTCGAGGTCGCCCGTCCAGTGCCAGAGCTCGGAGACGGCCGTCGGGTAGAACGCCGGCGTGGTGATCGAGCCGTAGTAGCGCGCGAACGGCGTGTAGTTCAGGAGCGCGAGCGGCCCGCTCTCCGCTTGGTGGAGTATGCGGCCCGGCTGCTCGTCCCGCCAATCGTCGACGGTGGTGCCTTGCAGGCGCGCCAGCACCGGAAGCGTGCCGCGCAGCATCTCGTCGGTGCAGATCGCCGCTTGCCACGCGGCGCTCAGCGTGTCGCGGCCGAAGAGCGCGACGTATGCGGGGAGACCCGCCGCCGGGGTCCACGCGTGCTCGCTCGCGTCGAGGTCGTGCAGGCGGAGCGCGGCGAGATCGCGGCGCGCCTGCGCGAGCGCGGCGACGACCAGCGGTCCGAGCGTCCCGCTCTCGGGCGTCTCGAAGGTCGCCGCCTCCGCGAGAAAGCGCCGCCCGTGCTCCGTCTGCTCCGCGGAGAGCCGGCGCGCGATCGCGGGATCGAGATCGCAATCCGTGCCGCCGACGTCGGCGACCACCTCGATGGTGGCGTGCCACGTCTGCTGCGGCGCGATCGCGATCGCGAACGCCAGCCCGCGGTCGTCCGCGCTCGGCGGCGAGTCCGCGTGCGTGACGTGTAGCGTGACGCCGCAGCGCAGGTGCGCCGTGCCGCGCTCGTCGCGATGATCGTAGAGGTGCGTGGCCTCGTAGCCGAACGCCAGCGCGCGCTCCCGTGCGCGCCACTCGCGCGTACGCCGCCCGTGCTGCCGGCGGTTGCTCGTCGCCTCGGTGTAGTCCGCGAAATCGGTGTCGATCTCGATCGCGAGCCGCAGCGACGCGGACGCCTGGCTGAAGTTCGTGACCGCGATCTCCTCGCGCAACCCGGGACCGACGATGCGCGTCAGCCGCAGCTCGATCGTTCCCTTGGTCGGCGACCGCGAGCGGTCGATGCCGACCGCCGTCGCCTCGAGGGCGTAGTAGCCGAGCCACGAGTGCTGCTGGACGTTCGAGAGCGCGCTCGGCTCGGGCGCATGGCCGTTCAGCCGGTGGGCGTAGCGCGAGAGCACACGGGTGTTGTGGACGTAGAGGCCGTGGTCGCCGCCGGCGACGAAGCCGTCGGCGCCGGTGATCAGCACCGAGCGGCCGGCGCTCACGTAGCGCGTGTCCCAGCGCGGCCGCAGCCGAACGAGCGTGGGCTCCACCACTCCGAGCTTACGCCGTGGACGCCGCTAGGAAACCGCTCCGCTGCCCGGCGGGCGGTGCAGAGGCGCACGCGCGCGCGACGATCGCAGCCGCGTTCGGGCGGCGTATGCCGCCGCCGTTCCGCTCGTCGCGCCCGCGAGCGTCGGCGCATGCGCGGTCGTCTTTCCAACTCCGCCTGCGCGTGGGATGACGCCGAGGACGAAGCGATGGGTATGCGGTCGGATCGCCATGCAGCAGCAGCGCGGCGTCGCCCGAAACGGCGGCTGGACGGTCCCAGGTCGCTCGCCGTCGTCGGCGTCGCCGTGCTGCTCGCGGCGATCGTGTCGCCCGAGGCGCTCGCGAAGAGCGCCCACTCGGAGGGCAAGGCGCCGTGCGATCAGCCGTGCACGCGCGCCAGCGACTGTCCGAAGATCACCTGCGAGTGCGATCGCGGGACCGCGACCGACGTGTCGGGGTGCGACACGGAGAAGACGCATTGCTGCGCCAGTGCGAGCGACACGTGCAAAGGGTTCTGCGCCGCCAACCACCAAACGTGGCTCGGCAGATTCGGGCCGGACGCGCCGCCCGCCGATTCGGCGAAGCCGTCCGCTGACGGCGGTTCCGCCGCCGCGGAGAGCGGTTGCCGTCACTCGTGCAAGGAGGCGCAGGACTGTCCGACGGTCTCGTGCGAGTGCAAGCACGGGACCGCGCGCGACGTCGCGGCCTGCGGCGTGAGCACGAAGTGCTGCGCCGAGCCTCGCGTGGTGTGCGACCACTTCTGCCGCGCGCAGGACGATCGGTGGACGGGCAGGCTGCTCGACGATGCTCCCGCCGATGCCCCGGTTCTCGACGATCCCGACGTCGACGAGGAGTGACCGCGGCACGGCGCGTTGGTCGCGCGCCAGGCTCCGGGCGACCGGGCGCGTCATCCCCTCCGTGGCAGCGAATGAACGGGGAAATGCGGCGTGCCTCATCGCCTCACGCAAATCCGGCTTCAAGCTCAAGCTCGCGAACGGCGTTCCGGTCGCCTGTCCGGTCCCGCCGCCGCCCGGCTGCACCGACGGCGTCCAGAACGGCACCGAGACCGGCGTGGACTGCGGCGGCGATACCTGCCCCGCCTGCCCGAGCGGCGGGCAGTGCACGGCGCCGGAAGACTGCGCGAGCGGCATCTGCGTCGCCGGCGTCTGCCACGATCCGACCTGCACCGACGGTATCGAGGACGGCACCGAGTCGGACGTCGACTGCGGCGGCGGCGCGTGCGCGGTGTGCGGCGACGGCGCCGGCTGCCGGCTCGGCGCCGACTGCGCGAGCCTGGTCTGCACGCTCGCAGTCTGCCAGCAGGCGACCTGCGCCGACGGAGTGCGCAACGGCGGCGAGGTCGCCGACCTCGAGCCCGCGTGCGATTCGGGCGCGGAGTGTCCGAGCGGGGTCTGCTCGGCGAACGTGTGCCAGCCGGCGAGCTGCACCGACGGCGTCGAGAACGGCGCCGAGACCGCCCTCGACTGCGGTGGCGGCAGCTGTCCCGGATGTCCGATCGGCGCGGCGTGCTTCTTGAACCCCGACTGCGCCGTCGGCGGCTGCTCGGGAGGCGTCTGCCAGCCGCCGTGCACCGCCGGCGCGGAATGTCCGAGCGGCGTCTGCGCGACCGGCTATTGTCGCGCCCCGAACTGCGCCGACGGCGCCCGGAACGGCAGCGAGACCGACGTGGATTGCGGCGGCGGCGCGTGCCCCGGGTGCGCGCTCGGGAAGCAGTGCAGCGCTGCCGGCGATTGCGCCAGCAACAGCTGCGGCAGCACCGCGCGATGCACGTGCGGCGACCAGCTCTTCACGTTCCCGGTGAACAGCAACGACGGCGGCAGCGTCGATCCCGCGGAGTGGCCCGGCGGCACCGCCACCCAGAACGGTCCGAGCGGCTGCAGCGTGACCATCAATCGCCCCAGCAACAACGTCGACCTCGTGTGCACGCTCGCAGCCCCGTTCTCGGTGAACGGCTTCGCCGGCTACTCCAGCTGCGGCGGCACCGGCGGCGAGGACGGCGACGGCTGTCAGCCGGTCTCGTGCCCGCCCGCCGGCGTCGGTTCGTGCTGCGGCGGGCGCCCGTCCTGCTCGGCCGCCCTGAACGGCTCGGCGACCGCGCGCTACTTCGTGCAGTGTCAACCGTGAGCCGAGGACCGGCGGGTCGCTGACGGGCGCCGTCTCGACGAGACGCCGACGGTGTCCGCGCCGGCGCCAGCGCGTGGGGGTGCGCTTACGGTGAGGCGCCCGCGGTGAGGTCGCCGGGCGGCGGCAGGCGGAAGTCGTGGCCGGCGGGCAAGTTCGGCTCGTCGGAGTCCTCGAGATAGCCGAGCGCCTCGAGTCGCGCGCGCAGCGGCTGGTCGAGGGCGCGCTCGGCCGCGTGACGGCGGATCGCGAGCAGCTCGCGATAGCGGGTACGGAAGGCGTCGAGCGCGGCGCCGGCGGCGGGATCGTCGAAGCTCGTCGAGAAGCGCGACGGCGACTCGTCGGGGAACCGCCCGACGTCGGTCCACGCCAGCGTCTCCTGCCGGTACTCCTCGTCGGCGTTGTCCTCGAGGATGTGCTTGACGTCGGCGGGCAGGCCGAACGGGTAGAGGGGCCACGAGCGCGTGCGGATGATCTTCACGGCGCCGCGTTGGAACGCCTCGTCGATCGTGACCCGGCGGGCGGGAACCGGACGTGCTCGTCGACGGTGACGCTACCGATCTCGAAGTGCACGAGACGGCTGATCAGCGTCCGCGCCGCCGGGTCGCCGCGGCCGTCGATCAACGGCACGAAGCTCTCGCCGCCGAGATCGGGCGGCGAGGGGACGCCGAGCAGCTCGAGCACCGTCGGCAGGACGTCGGCCGTGCTGACGAAGCCCGGGACGACGGCGCCGGCGGGGAGCACGCCGGTGAGCCGCAGCAGCATCGGGATGCGAATCACCTCGTCGTAGACCGTCCGGCGGTGGCCGAGTCCGCCGTGCTCGAAGAACTCGTCGCCGTGATCGGACACCACGACGACGAGCGTCCGCCGCGCGACGTCGAGCTCGTCGAGCCGGCGGAGGAGCCGGCCGACGTGCTGGTCCGTCCAGGCGAGCTCGCCCTCGTAGAGCGCGACGACGTGCTCCAGGTCGCGCGGCGACGCCACCCGGATCAGGTGTTGCGACGAGGCCGGATCGAGAAGGCTCAGCGCGGGATTTCTCAAGAACGCGGTGCCGTCGATCGTGCCCGGGTACTCGGGGTCGAACGTCGCGTTCCACGGCGGCGGCGGGATGTAGTCGTAGTGGGGATCGAAGTAGTGCGCGAAGACGAACCACGGGCGGCCGCCGCGCGCTCCGGCCTCGAGCTCCGCGAGCGCCCGCTCGGTCACCGGCTCCGAGCTGACGTCGTCCTCCGCAGCTCGGCGGACCTCCTCGAACAGTCCGCGCGCCTTCCAGCGCAGCTCGTGCGCGCGCGCGTGGTCGCCGGCGGCGTCCGATCGGGCGACCTCCGCCCGCACCGCCTCGACGTCGCGCTCGCGTTCCGAGACGTCGTTGCCGTAGACCGCGTCGTAGCGGTCGAACCCCCGCGCGAAGCCCCAGTGCGGATCGAGGTACGGCCCGGAGAAGAATCCCGCGGTGCGGTAGCCCGCGTCGTGGAGTGCCTCGGCGAGCGTCGGCTCGGTGTCGTCGAGCGTCTGGGGGTCGGTCTCGACCGCGTGCACCATCGCGGGCTGGCCGGTGAACATCGAGACGTGCGACGGCAGCGTCCATGGGGCCGACGCGTACGCGTCGGCCATGCGCACGCCCTCGGCGGCGAGCCGGTCGAGCGCCGGGCTCGGCGAGATCCCGGGGGCATGCCGCGGACGGTAGCCGTAGCAGCCGACGATGTCGCGCCGCACGCTGTCGAGAGAGACCAGGAGCAGGTTGTATCGCGGCGGTGGCGCCGCCGGCGTGCGCGTGCAGGCGCCGAGCGCGACGAGGAGCGCGACGCGCAACGGCAATCGACCGAAGAGATGAACGCGCACGGGAGACCGGTGGAACCACCCACGCTATCAACCGGCCCGGCCGGTGCCTACCTACGGGCGCGACGGGCCGGCGACGCGGCTCGAAACCGAGACCCGGAGCCGGAGGCTCCCGAGCAGGCGCTCGCTCCTCGCCGCGCCTCAGCTCGTCGCGAGAGGGGACCCGAGGAGGAGCAATCCCTCGGGCGCGAGCGCGGTCGCCAGCATCACCTCGTTGATGTCGAGATGCTCGGTCCAGGTCGCGACGCGCGCGTGCGCGGGCTCGAGCCAGAAGCCGACGATGCGCTCGGCGAGAGGCAGGTGCGCGGCGAGCGCATCGAGAAGCCGCGCGCCGTGGCTGCCCTCCGCTGTGCCGCCCGACGACGGCGGCGCCTGTCGCATGAACGCGACCGCGCGCAGGCCGATCGCGAGGCCGAGCTCGCGGAACGCCAAGCGGTGCTCCGCCGGACGGCGCAGCTCGCCGAGGCCGGCGTAGTGATCGAGGCCGGCGAGCGCCGAGGCGAGGAGCAGGTCCCGCAGCGGGGCCGGCACCACGGCGCCCTCGCGCACGAGCTGATCGACGCGGAAGGCGTCGGTGAGGAGACCGCCGAGGCCGAGCGGATCGCCGGTCGCGAGACCGCCGGCGTCGATCATCGCCGCCAGCTCCGCGGCTTCGGCGCCGAGCGACGGGGGCGGCGCCGGCGGAAAGCGCGACGCCGTCGTCTCCAGCTGGGTGAACGTGACGAAGCCGTCGAGCGGGTCGTGCTGTCCCATCGACGGCACCAGCGGACGGCCGAGGTCGATGCTCATCTTCCAGTACATGCGCCGGGCGCCGCCCGGCGTCGCGTACACGAACCCCCGGTACGCCGCCGCGGCGAGCTCGCGCGCCCAGGCGTTGAAGACCGGCGCCGCGCTTGCGCGCGCGACCTGGTCGAGCGCCTGCATCCACTTGGTGAGGTAGTGGAAGTACTGGCCGTCGCGATCCCACTCGAGCGCCTCGTCGAACGGCTCGTGCGGCGCGCGCTCGGGCAGCGGCTTGCCGATGCGGAGCCCGCCGCGGGTCGGGTGACGCGCGCCTTCGTCCTCGGCGAGCCCGCTGATCCAGCCGCGGCGCGCGTCGTCGGCGCGATGTCTGCCGAGCGTCCGGTGCACCCGTTCGACGAGCTCGAGCGCGAGATCGCGGTAGCGCCGCTCGCTGGTGGCGCGCGCCAGCGCCAGGAAGTTGCAGACGGCGAACGCGTCCGTCCAGAGGTAGCGCCGCTCCGGCCGCGTCGACCCGAGGCCGGTGCGCTCGGCGAAGGCCTGCATGAGTCCGGCGGCGTCGGCGGGTCGCGTGCTCATGAGGCGAGGATGCCACGGCGGCGCGGTTCGACGGAATCGGGCGCCGTCCGGCGCGAGCGCGGCAGCGGAGGTCGCGGTCGTTTGCGCGATTCCACCGCTGACGTTAGCGTCGACGGATTCACGCGGAGGCGACCTCGCGATCCATGAGCAACGAGCCCAACAAAGTCATCTACTCGATGGTCGGCGTCAGCAAGCTCTACGACAAGCGCGCCGTCCTGAAGGACATCTATCTCTCCTATTTCTACGGCGCGAAGATCGGCGTCATCGGTCTCAACGGATCGGGGAAGTCGTCGCTGCTCCGCATCCTCGCCGGCGTCGACCACGCGTTCGAGGGCGAGACGGTGCTCTCGGCCGGCTACACCGTCGGCTTCCTCGAGCAGGAGCCGCTGCTCGACGACGCGCGCACCGTGCGCGAGGTCGTCGAGGAGGCCGTGCGGACGACCGTCGACCTCCTGAAGGAGTTCGAAGAGATCAACGCCAAGTTCGCCGAGCCGATGTCCGACGACGAGATGACGGCGCTGCTCGCGCGTCAGGGCGAAGTACAGGAGCAGCTCGACCACCAGGACGCCTGGGACCTCGACGCCCGGCTCGAGATGGCGATGGACGCGCTCCGCTGCCCGCCGCCGGAGACGCCGGTCGCGGTGCTGTCGGGCGGCGAGCGCCGCCGGGTCGCGCTCTGCCGCTTGCTCCTGGAGAAGCCCGACATCCTGCTGCTCGACGAGCCGACCAACCACCTCGACGCCGAGTCGGTCGCCTGGCTCGAGCACCATCTCCAGGGCTATCCCGGCACGGTCATCGCCGTGACGCACGACCGCTACTTCCTCGACAACGTCGCCGGCTGGATCCTCGAGCTGGATCGCGGGCAGGGGATTCCCTGGAAGGGCAACTACAGCTCGTGGCTCGAGCAGAAGCAGGAGCGCCTGCGGCACGAGGACAAGGCGGAGAGCGAACGCCGGCGGACGCTCGAGCGCGAGCTCGAGTGGATCCGCATGTCGCCGAAGGCCCGTCGCGCGAAGGGCAAGGCGCGCATCAACGCCTACGAGGCGCTGCTCGATCAGGACTCCCAGAAGCGCCGCGAGGACCTCGAGATCTACATTCCGCCGGGGCCGCGCCTCGGCAACGTCGTGATCGAGGCGGAGGGCGTCGACAAGGCGTACGGCGATCGGCTGCTGGTCGAGGACATGACGTTCGCGCTGCCGCCCGGCGGCATCGTCGGCGTGATCGGTCCGAACGGCGCCGGCAAGACCACGCTCTTCCGCATGATCACCGGCGCGGAGAGGCCGGACGACGGCACGATCCGCGTCGGCGACACCGTCGTGCTCGCGTACGTCGATCAGGCCCGCGCGCTCGACCCCGCGAAGACGGTCTGGGAGGAGATCACCGGCGGCGCCGAGTCGCTGCGGTTCGGCGCCCGCGAGGTCAACTCGCGCGCCTACGTCGCGCGCTTCGCCTTCAGCGGCAGCGATCAGCAGAAGAAGGTCGGCACGCTGTCGGGCGGCGAGCGCAACCGCGTGCACCTCGCGAAGCTGGTGAAAGAGGGCGCCAACGTGCTCTTGCTCGACGAGCCGACGAACGATCTCGACGTCAACACGCTGCGCGCGCTGGAGGACGCGTTGGCGAGCTTCGCCGGGTGCGCGGTCGTGATCTCGCACGACCGCTGGTTCCTGGACCGCATCGCCACCCACATCCTCGCCTTCGAGGGCGACAGCAAGGTCGTCTGGTTCGAAGGCAACTATTCGGAGTACGACGCCGACCGCAAGACGCGCCTCGGCGCCGCCGCCGAGCGCCCGCACCGGATCAAGTATCGCCAGCTGACGCGCGTCTGACGGCCGCCGGCGGTGTGGCGGCTCTCGGCGCTACGCCGCGCGGGTCGCGTGCGCGATGCTCTCGACGGTGGCGACCAGCATCGCGGTGTCGACCGGCTTGCTGAGGTACGCGTCCATGCCCGCTTCCAGGCAGCGGTCGCGGTCGCCCTCCATCGCGTGCGCGGTGAGCGCGACGATCGGCAGATGACGGCGCAGCCGCGACTTGGTGCGAATCGCCGTGACGGCGGTGAGCCCGTCCATCTCGGGCATCTGGATGTCCATCAGGACGACGTCGAAACGGCCGCGGGCGAGCGCTTTCAGCGCCTCTCTGCCGTTCTCGACGGCGCGCACGGTGTGGCCGCGGCGCTCGAGCGAGCGGGCGGCGATCAGGCGGCAGCCGGGATCGTCCTCGGCGAGCAGGACCCGCAGGCGGTCGTTCCGGTGGCGACGCTCGACGTCGACCGTCGCGCTCGACCGCGCGGGCGTCGTCGTGAAGACCGTCTCGAGCGCGCTCCGCAGCGCGGTCTCCGTGATCGGCCGCGCCAGCTCGATCGTCCCCACGCGCGGCGGCGCGCCGTTGGCGCGTGACGGCGCCTCGAGCATCACGATCGGCACGTCCGCGAGGCGCGCCGTGCGGCGAATCGTCGCGGCGAGCTCGAGACCGCCGGGGACGCGGTCGTCGATCACGACCAGGTCGAACCGCCGGCCGGCCGCCGCACGCGCCTGCATGGCGATGAGGCCGCGCTGATCGCAGTCGAAGTGATTGACCGTCATGCCGGCGCGGGTGAGCAGCGCGGTGAGCACGTGGCACGCGGTGCCGTTCGGCGCGACGACCAGCGCGCTTCGCCCGCCCCAGTCGGCGGGTTTGGTCAGAGCTGCGCGTCCGTGCTCGTGCGCGCGCAGCTCAACGGTGAAATGAAACGTGCTGCCGTCCCGGACGCGGCTCTCGATCCACAGGCGTCCGCGCATCAGCGCGACGAGCTCTTGCGCGATCGTCAGGCCGATACCGAGACCGCCGTGCTTCCGGGTCGACGACCCGTCGCCTTGGACGAACGGCGCCGAGATCGCCCGCTGCCGCTCCTCCGAGATGCCGTTGCCGGTGTCGGCGATCGCGACGTGGAGCACGAGTCTCGCGTCGGCGGTGAACGTGTCCATCGCGACGCGGACCACGACCTCGCCGCGATCGGTGAACTTGACGGCGTTGTCGACCAGGTGCTTCAGCACTTGCCGCAGCCGTGCGGCATCGCCGATCGCGTACTCCGGCACGTCGGGCGCGACGTCGCAGACGATCTCGATGCGTTTCTCCTCCGCCGTCGTCGCCAACGACCGCACCGCGTCCTCGATGGTGGCGCGCAGCTCGAACGATCCGAGCTCGAGGGTGAGCTTGCCGGCGTCGATCCGCGAGAAGTCGAGCAGGTCGTTGATCAACGCCAGGAGCGAGTGCGCGGACGCGCGCGCGCGGTCGAGGTACTCGCGCTGCTCGTCGCTGAGGTCGGTGTCGAGCGCGAGCTGCGTGAAGCCCATGACGCCGTTCAGCGGCGTGCGGATCTCGTGGCTGATGTTGGCGAGGAACTCGGATTTCAGACGCAGCACGTCCAGGGCCGCACGATCGGCGTGCTCGAGGGCGTTCTTGGCCTCGATCCGCTCGCTGACGTCGCGGACGAAGCAGCGAATCGCGCGCAGCGCTCCCTGCTCCCATTCCGCGTCGGCGTCGACGAGCACGTGCCTCGTCTTGCCGTCTGAGCGATGAAGCTCCGCGGTCGTGGAAGCGCTCCGGATGCCGCCGCCGAGCTGGGCGAGCACCCCGGCGACCCGATCGCTCGCATCGAGCTCCACCAGCGACTTGCATCGCTCGTCGCCGCCGTCCGGCCCGGCGAGGTCGGCCGCCGCCCGGTTCGCCCACAGGACCGTCCCGTCCGGAGCGAGCCACTGGATTCCGATCGGCGCCTCTTCGCAGGCGCGGGCGAGTCTCGCGCCGCCGAGCCCGACCGCATCTCGTGTCGTACGACTCTTCATGGAAGCCTCCTCCATCGCGTCGGTCACCGACGCGGGCGAGGAGCAGGCCGCGTGCCGTGCGCGCACACCGGCGAGGACGGAAGCATCGGCGTCATTACCGAGCATGCCCCGTAATTTATTTGCGATAATCGCCTGGTGTTGCCGTTCGTACGCATGCGTTTCACACGGAAAAGAAATCGCCTCGTCATCTACTCGCGTAGGTCGGTATGACGAGAACGAGGGAGTTGCCGATTCGCCGGTGCGCGGCTCGTCGGCGCGGCGGCGGGAAAACGCCGCAGGTTTGTCGCTCGCATTGGCGTTTGCCGCACGCATTTGCACGGCCGTGCGCACAATTTGCGCATGATTCGCCGTCGATCGGAGGGCGAGGATCGGCCCGCTCGATCCTCGGCCCTCCAACCCCGTCGCGCCGCTCCCCGCCACGATTGCCTCAGTCCACCTTCTGCTTGCAGCGCACCCGCGTCGCGCTCGGATTCATCGTACAGCCGGTCGCGCTGACGTAGTCCTGGCGCGCGACCTCGAGATCGACCTCGAGCTGCGACGCGCGCGCGCCGCGGAGATCGAGGTGCACCGCGGTCGCCGACAGCTTGTAGACGACGCCGTCGCGCGACGAGAGCGTCAGCGACGTCAACGCACCGAGCTCCGCCTTGCGGTCGCGGTAGGCCAGACGGGTGCCACGGCGGTTGGACTTCCAGTGTCCGTCGGGCACCGTTTCCTGCATCACGACCGTGCCGCCGGGATTCTCGATCGTGATCGTCACGTCGTTGCCGGCGACGTCGGCGAGCGCGATCCCGCCGCTGGTCGCTCGAAAGGTTCCCATCAGGATCACCTTGTCGCCGTCGGCGCGTTCCAGCTGCAAGGTCAACCGCTTGAGGATCAAGAGCCCGCAGGCGTCGCGAGCGCGTTGCGCGGGATCGGAGCGCGCGACGCAGTTGTCGCAGGCGTCGCCCACGCCGTCCCCGTCGACGTCCTCCTGGGCCGGATTGAACGTCGCGACGCAGTTGTCGGAGGCGTCGGGGACGCCGTCGCGGTCGGCGTCGGGCGGCGGCGGCGGCGTGCTCGGCGGCGCCGGTGAACGCGTCGGCGTCGGCTCGGGGGCGCCGCCGTTCTCGGGATAGATGAAGCTCACCCCGGCGGCGTCGTCGGCTTTGAGCGACGCGCCGCGGCCGTCGAAGTGCGCGTAGGCGTACATCGTCGCCGTCGAGTCGTCCGAATGTCCGAGCCCGATCGTGTGGCCGATCTCGTGGGTCGCGACCTCGGCGACGTTGATCTCCTTCCAGAAGGCGCAATTCTCGTAGCCGTTGTTGAAGACGACGTCACCTTCGACGATCTGGCGAAACGTGACGCCGTTCACGGTCTTGGTCCCGCCGCCCGCGCAGTAGCCGCCGACCGCGAGCACCCCGCCGCAGCTCGTCGGGTCGGTGATGGTGTCGTTCGGGTCGTTGAAGACGATGCTGCTGGTGCCGTCGCAGAACGCGCCGCTCGAGCTCGTCGGCCCGGCGGACTCGAGGACGATCGACGCGCTCGGCACGTCGGTCCAGGCGGCGAACGCCCCCTCGATGGCCCTCCGCGACGCGGCCGGCCCGATGGTCACGTCGCCGCCCTCGTCGACGAAGTACCGCACCGGATCGCCGCGGTCGGGCTCGAACCAGCGCACGTCGTTGAAGAGCTTGAACGCCGCGACCGACTCGCCGTCCTCCGCCCCGGACGTGGCGTCGGATCGGGTCGTCGCCGGCGTCGCGCCGGCCGCGCGGCCCGGCTGGCGGCGCACGAGGTCGCGCAGGTGGGCCTTGAACTCGGCCGCCGGGCACCGGCTCTCGGGATCGCGGCTCTCGAGGATGCCGGCCCCGAAGACGACGACGTCCTCGTCGAGGCGCCGGACGGCGACGTCGTTGCCGGTATTCGGGTCGACCTCGACCGAGAACTTCCCGAGCGCCATGTCGTGGGTCCGCCAGGCGCCGCCGCCGTCGCGGTCGAGGAACGCGATCACCGACTCGCCGACCGCGTACGTCGGGTTTCCGAAGAGCCATTGCTCCTCGCCGCCGATGCGACCGCCGCGCTCGCGGAGCGTGACCTGCGCTGCGTGGTCGCCTTTGATCGTCTCGTCGACGGCGATCGTGACGTCGGTGTGGATGGCGCCGGTCGCGTCGCGCGCGGCTCGGATCCGCTCGACGGTTCCGGAGACGATGGCGTCCGAGCTCAGGGTCAGGGCGTCGTCGCCGATCATGACCAGCGTGGTTGCGAGCAACGGAGCCGGCGCGAGGAGAAGCCAGCTCGCCAGCGCTGCGCTGATGATGGTCGGTCGTATGGAGGCAGTCGTCATGTGGCAATCTCCGTTCTCGGTGTCGATCGCCGGCGCGCACACGTCGCCGGTGGAATCGTAGGCCGACGCAGCATGGTGCGTGCCGTCGCGCCGGCGCGCCCGCGACGGCGCCGGGTCGCCGGCGCAGCAGATCCGCGGGGTTCGGTGAGAGATCACTCGAGACCGCTCTCGCAGTCACGACTGAACGGTTCGCATTTCATCCGATTATCGATTGCGACTCATCCCCGCCGGGTAGTTGCGAAATTGTCGCCGGACGCAAATGTCATATGCGTCGAGTGTGATGCGGCCGGTCATGTACAGTTTGCGGTTCGCATTCAGACAAACTTGCGCATCGCACGGCGACGCCGGCACGTGCGCGCCGGAAGGACGATGACGTGCACCATCCGCCGTCATCGTCCTTCCGCCTCATGCGCTCACGGCCGCAGCTTCACCACACACACGTCGTCGGAGCCGGCGCTGGTGAGCGTCGCGCCGCCGAAGTCGGCGGTCCCCTCGAACGAGCTCGTCATGACCAGCTCGTTCGTCACGGCGTCGGTGGTCACGTGGCCGCCCTGCCAGCCGTCGCCGCTCGGACCGCCGAATCCCTGCGCCCACCGGTAGTGGCCCGTCGGCGAGTAGTTCACGACGAAGATGTCGGCGCTGGCGTTGCCGGAGCTGGTGAGGAAGATGCCGCCGAAATCGGCGGTGTTCTCGAAGTAGCCGGAGAGCGTCACGTTGTCGTTCGCGTCGGCCGTGACGCCGAGGCCGGCGTCGATGTTGTCGCCGCCGATCAAGTTCGACCACATGTGGGCGCCGGTCGCGCCCGTCAGCTTGACCACGAAGCCGTCCTGGTCGTAGCCGGTCGACAGCGGGCCGCCGCCGAAGTCGACCGTCCCGTTGTAGACGAGGCCGGTCGCGATGACGTTGCCGCTGTGATCGAAGGCGACGCCCTGGCCGCGGTCGACGTCGATGCCGCCGAAGCTCTTCGCCCACACCGCGTGGCCGTCCGAGCCGGCGAACTTGGCGACGAAGATGTCCTCCTTCCGCGCCGTCAGTCTGCCGGTGCCGAAGTCGATCGAGCCGGTGAAGAAGCCCGTCACCGCGACGTTCCCGGCCGCGTCGACCGCGATCGCCTGGCCGATGTCGGAGCTCGTGCTCGAGAAGTTCTCCGACCACACGTGCGCGCCGGTCGGCGACAGCTTCACGACGAAGACGTCGCGGTCGAAGTACTGGCTGCTCAGGGTGCCGCCGCCGAAATCGGCGCTGGCGCTGAAGAAGCCGGTGAGCAGGACGTTGCCGGCCGCATCCACCGCGACCCCGTAGGCGACGTCCTCGTTGGCGCTGCCGAAACGTTTGGACCAGAGGTGCGTGCCGTTGGCCGAGTACTTCGCGACGAAGATGTCGTAGGAGCCGGCGCTCGTGAGCGGCGCGCCGCCGAAGTTCACGGTGTCCGAGAACAGCCCGGCGACGACGACGCAGTTGGTGCCGCCGTTGCCGTCGCAGTTGGCGCTGCGGTCGGCGGCGACGCTGTAGCCGATGTCGGAGTCGGCGGCGCCGAAGCGCTTCGACCAGATCGGGTTGCCGTCGGGCGTGTATTTGGCGAGGAAGACGTCGCCCGCCCCGGCGCTCCGCAGCGTGCCGGTGCCGAAGCTCGCGCTCTCGCCGAACGTCCCGGTGACGAGGACGTTGCGGTCACCGTCGACGGCGCTGCCGAAGCCGACGTCGAAGCCGGTGCCGCCCCAGCCGTGGCGCCACACCACCGATCCGCCGGCGCCGCCGGTGGTGATCGCCACCGTCGCGACGTCGGTGTCGGTCGCTCCGTCGTCGTCGGTGACGGTGAGCGTCACGGTGAACGAGCCGGTCGACGCGTAGCTGTGCGTCGTGGTCACCCCGCTCCCCGTCGCGCCGTCGCCGAAGGTCCAGGCGTAGCTCACGATGCTGCCGTCGGCGTCGCTCGACTGCGAGCCGTCGAAGCTGATCGGCGTTCCCGTCTGCCCGCTGCGGTCGGGGCCGGCGTTCGCGACCGGCGGCTGGTTGCACGCCGGCGTGGTCGCGCTCGCGGCGTTGCTCGTCCCGGAGACGTTGCCGGCGTTGTCGACGGCGGCGACCGTGTAGGTGTACTTCGTCGTGCCCGAGAGGCCGACGTCGGAGGTCGCCGTCGACGGCGCCGGTACCTGCTTCACGAAGCCGCCGTTGCGGTACACGTCGTAGCCCTTGAGGCCGGCGCCGCCGGTGTCGGTCGACGCCGACCAGCTGAGGTCCACCTGCGTGCAGCCGTTGGCGGTCGCGTGCAGGTTCGCCGGCGTGCTGGGCGCGATCGTATCGGGCGTCGGCGACGGGCTCGGCGTCACCGTCTTGGTCGGCACCGGGGTCGACGTGGCGGTGCGCGTGGCCGTTCGCGTCGGCGTCAGCGTGGCGGTCGGGGTCGGCGTCGCGGTTGCCGTGCGGGTAGGCGTGCGGATCGGCGTCGCCGTGCGCGTCGCGGTCGGGGTCGGCGTCCGAGTCACCGTCGGGATCGGGGTCGGCGTCCGCGTCGACGTCCGGGTGGCCGTCGGCGTCGCCGTGACGGTCGGTAGGGGCAGAAGCGGCGGGAGCGAGAGCGTCGGCAGGTCGGTCGGCAGCGCGATGCGCGGCACCACCGTCAGCGTCGGGGTCGGGGTGACGGTCCGCGTCGGCGTCGGCGTCGGCGTCGGGGTCGCGGTCGGCGGCGGCGGCGTCGTCGCCGAGACCACCAGCGATCGCCTCGACTTGTGCTTCCTCTCCACGGCGCGCAGCCGGTAGTAGTACGTGGTCGTCGGCGCGAGCCCCTCGTCCAGGTACGCTCGCGCGCCGCCGTCGATCTCGGCGATGGCGCGGAACTTGTGCCGGTAGTCGAAGCTGCGCTCGATGATGAAGCTAGTGACGGCGGCGTCGCTCTCGCTCCAGCGGAGCTCGATCGTGGTGTGCGACGTCGGGCGTGCGCTCACCGACGTCGGCGCCGGCGGTCGGGCGGCTTTCGCCGGCGACGCCGCCACGACGATGCCGATCGCGAGTGCGGAACAGAGGAACGTGCGCTTCGCAGTCATGGTGAGTCTCCTCTCGGTACCGATTGTTGTGTGGTGTCTCGCGTATCCAGAATCGGTACAGAGGCGGAGGAAGGTCCGCCGCGCCGGCGCAGCGCGCGCGGCACGGTGGGCGTAGCGGGCACGGCCGGCGGCTCGGCCGGCCGTGGACGAGGAGTTACCCGGTCTCGATGTGGAGCGCGCCGATCATGGTGGCGCCGCCGATGTCGTGCGATCGCTCGGGTGTCGCGGGCGTCACGCGACCTCCCCCGATCTCTTGGCGGTCGTCACCAGCATCGCCAGCAGCCCGAGGTCGAAGCGGGCGCGCGCGAGATCCTTCGGCGCGTCGCCGTCGCTCTCGACGGCGTGAACCGGGTGCGCGCGACCGTGGCGCGAGGATGCAGCAGCCGAGGAGCCGCCCGCGTCGTCCACGATCAGGACGTGCAACGGGCCGGTGCGACGGTTTCCACCGGCCTTCGCGGCGAGGGCCCGTGACACCGTGCGTTTGCCCAAGAGGGCCGCGAGCGGCGCGCGCAGCGCGTCGTCCGTGACCGGTCGAGGGACCGTGATGAGCCCTTCCTCATCGGCGACGGCCGTGCGGCTGGATTGCTTCCGCTGCGACAGGGCCAGCACGGGAAGCGATCGCGAGCCGTGGACGCGGCCGATGAGCGTGCCGGCGTCGGGCACGCGGTCGTCGACGATGACCAGATCGAGCTTGCGATCCGCCGGCTGGTCCGCGTCGAGCGCGGTCGCCGCCTCCGCGGCGTCGGCCGCGATGCGCGCCGCGATGCCGTACCTGCGCAGCGCGTCCATCAAGACGCGGCGGCTGGTTTGCCCCGGCACGACGACGAGGGCGGTGCAGTCGTTGAACACGTTGCGGAGCGCGAGCGGTACGAAGCCGTTCTCCGCAGGCTGTATGGCGACGACGACGTGGAACGTGCTGCCTTCACCGACGCGGCTCTCGACCCACAGGTGCCCGCCGATCATCGCGACCAGCTCGTAAGCGATCGCGAGGCCGACACCGAGCCCGCCGTAGCGGCGCGTGCTCGAACCGTCGAGCTGCACGAAGCGCTCGGTGATCTCCTGCCGGCGGTCTGCCGGGATCCCGATCCCGGTGTCGGAGACCGCGACGTGCAGCGTCGGCGGGCCGTCGCGACCGGCGGAGTCGAGCCACGCCCGCACCACCACTTCGCCCTGCGCGGTGAACTTGACGGCGTTGTCGAGCAGGTGGCCGAGGATGCGCTGCAAGGCGTCGGCATCGGCGACGACGCGGCTCGGCAGCTCGGGCGCGACGTCGCAGACGAGATCCAGTCCCTTCGCCTCGGCGGCGGTCGTGAACCGTCGCGTGACGGTCTCGATCAACGCACGCAGCTCGATCGGCGCCGGGCGCTCCACGCGCGTGCCCGCGTCGATGCTCGACAGCTCCAGCAGATCGTCGATCAACCGCAGCAAGTCAGTCGCGCACTGGTGCACGGAGTCGAGGTACTCGCGCTGCTCGCCGTCGACCGCGACGTCGAGCGCCATCTGCGTGAACCCCATGATGCCGTTCAGCGGCGTCCGGATCTCGTGGCTGACGTTCGCAAGGAACTCCGACCGCAGGTGCACGACCTCCGCGCCGCCGAGGGCGCGCGCGCCGGCGCCCTCGGCCTCGCGGCCCTCGTCGCGGATGAAGCAGCGCACCGCCGCGAGCACCCCGGCCTCCCACTCCCCGCGGGCTTCGATCGCGACGCGCTTGGCGGCGCCGTCGGCGCCGCGCACCTCGGCGACCGTCGAGACGGATTCCTCGCCGGCGCGGATGCGGCGCACCAGCTCGGCGAACGGCTCGCCGGCGCTCGAATCGAAGACCGACGACGGCCCGGCCGGCCGCGGGTCGCCGCGCGACAGCTCGGCCGCGGCGTTCTCCCAGAGGACGGTGCCGTCGAGCGCGAGCCATTGCACGCCGATCGGCGCTTCCCTGCAGGCGCGGACGAACTTGGCTTCCGAAAGCGAGATCGACGTCGGCTTCATTGCGACACCTCGGCGCCGAGCTTTGGATCGAATGCGCCCGGCGCGCGGACCACGAGCAGCCGCCGTGCCGCGGCGTACGGCGCCGACGGCGTCGCCGTTTCGTCCGACGTCCGCGGAATCGCGGACTTACCCTCCGAGTTCACCTGCTCTCGAGCAGTCCGTTCCCATACAACAATTCACGATCTCCATCCGATCGCGGCAGCCCCTCCTGGAACCGAGTGAGTCGCAATTTCGACGATATCGATGAAATGCAAGGTCTTCGGCGCTCGCGTCTGGAACGTGTAACAAGGTGCGATGTAGAGTCGTCCACGCCGTGTATAAATGACAATCGATATGGGCGCGTTGACGGTATCGTCAACATGTCAAGTTACGGCGACGATGCCGGGGACCTTCGCTGATCGACATGACTGCCGATATGCGAACGTCGCCACCGCATCGCGCACCATCGCTCCCGGCGCGGGTGACGGCGCGGGCGCGACGACTGGACTGCCACGGTGCCTCCGCCGGGTCTGCGGTCGAGCGGCGTGCGGTGACCGCCACGTACGTGCGTCAGTTTGATTCAGGAAAGTGTCATACGACCATGCCGCTGACGTGATTACGGCCGATGGTGGTGCCTCGCCGTGGTATGACTCGCGCCGTACGTCGTACGACCGCCGCGGCGGTGCGGCGAGGGAGGATCGAACGGTGAAAACTCTGTCTCTGATCGTCGTCGTGCTGCTACTCGGCGCGAGCCGCGCTGCTGCAGATCCCGCAGGCTGTTGTAAGCAGCGCGATTCGCAGCAAAGCGATCGGTGGTACACGAACAACCTCGGCTTCACGGAATGCGAGAAGCTCAATCAAACGAAAGACGCTGCCGACGACGTCTTCGCGCAAGCAGGTACCGTGTGGTGGGATCTCGCGTGCGTGCGGTAGCCGTTCGCCCGGCTCATGGCATCTGGGTGCGCTAGCGGCGTGGCGGCGCCTCAGCTCCAAGACTCGGCCGGTTCCGAGCGCCCGGAGGCGCCCCGTTGGCTCCTCGACAGCATCGCCGAGACGTCGAAGAACGCGAGTCAGACTTACCTCATCTACATGAGTCTCCTCGCGTATTGCGCGCTGACGTTGTCGACGGCGTCGGACGAGCAGGTGAGTCTCAACCAATCGACGGTGCTGCCCGCGCTGAATTTGTCCGCGTCGTTCACCGTATTTCTGATCGTGGCTCCGATCATCGCGGTCAGCATGTTCGTGTATTTGCAATTCTATCAATGCCGCATCAGCGGGATCTTGAGCACGATTCGGAATGAATACGCTCCTCTCGGGAAGCCGCGCCTGTATCCGTGGTTGATCAACTTCGCCGAGGAGTCGGAGGAGGGCCTGGTAGGTGCCTGCCAGCGATTGGTGGCGCAGGTCTCCCTGTGGTGTCTGTTGCCCGCGGTCTTGGCGCTCTTCGCGCTGTGCGCTCTCAAGGCGCACAGCGCGGTGCTGTCGACGACGCTCGCCGTCGCGCACGTCGTCGGTGCGGTCGTCGTCGTGTATTTCTGGCGACGATACCAACCGTCGGCACGGCTCGCGCCGGTCGCATTGCTCGTCGTCGTAGCCGTGTTCGAGACGTCCGTGATGGCGCTCGTGTGGTCGCTCGCGAGCACCGGTTACCCGACACCGGGTTACACCACCACGAACGACGGGAGGGTGATGGCGAAATTCAAGAACATGACGCGCGCGCTGAGCACCGTCGATCTCAGCTACAAGGATTTCACCACGGGTGAGCGCAAGCGGCTCTCGCGCAAGCATCTCGAGGGTGCGAACCTGGCGTACAGCATCTTCACCGGTGCCGATCTGCAAGAGGCGCACCTCCAAGGAGCGAACTTGAACCTCGCCAAGCTCGACAAAACGAACCTGATCAGCGCGGACCTCCGCGGCTCGAACTTGATGGACGCCGAGCTCACCGACGCGGGCTTGAACGGAGCGGATTTGCGCGCAGCGATCTTGGTGAATGCGAAGGCGAAGGGCGCGCGCATCGCACGCGGAAATCTCAGGGAAGCCGTGCTCATCGGGACGGTGCTCGACGGTTCACTGCTCGGCGGCGCAGACCTCCGAGGTGCGGATCTTCGGTCCGCCGATCTGACCAGCGCCGATTTGACGGGAGCCGATCTCGAAGGCGCGAACCTCACCGTCGCTCGCGGCCTCACGCCGGAGCAGTTGCGTGCGGCGTGCACGCTTCACGATGCGCGGCTCGATGACGGGCTGCTCGCGGCCGTTCGCCGTGCGGTCCCCCAGCTCCTCGAGGCACCAAATCGTGACGAAGCGGGCCGATGTCTCAATGAGGCAATCAGGTAGCGGCGCTGCCGTGATCACGCTCGTCTCGGGGATGGTCGCCGCGATTCTGTTTTCCCGCGTCGGCGTCGTGCGTGCGGAGCAGATGTTGCTCAAGAACGGGACGACGACCCTTTGTGCCGTCGTCGACCGCCAGAAGGGCGAGTGCTTGCCGTGCGGCAATGAACCGCCCCTCACGATCGCAGGTGGGACGGTGAGCGATACCTCGGAAACGTGCGGACACCCGGAACACCCGCGACCGAGTTCGACCGGCAACCATCCAGCCGGTGCGAGAACCGCCGCGAGCGCGCCTGTGAATCACGCCGGAGCCGATGACGGCGACGAGCCTCTCGAGCCGCACGCTCGCGAAACCCCGGACGGCGAGTCGCCGGCCTCGGAAAGCCTCGAGCGCTGACGGCGATCTCGCCTGACCTCGCAGCTCTGGCGGAGGCGAGCTCGGGCTGAAGGCGACAGCGGGCCCGCGCGGTTCGCTGCCTGAGTTCACTCTGCGCGCGAACGCGGCACGCGCCGCCCACGAGCGCGGCACCGGCAACGGAAAATGCCGCTTCGCAGTGGCGGTCGCCCGCGCGACGCGGTGAGCGCGCGGCGCGCGATATCCCGCGGCGACGACTGTCGAAAACCGGCTCCGGCGTCGGCGCGTCTCGGCGATCGAGATCGCGCCGCGCTCACTCGGCATATCGATTGCTGTGCGCAGTTTTCGGCGGCGTCGCATCGGAGCTGCGCCGTCGTTCGTCCACCGGTCCGAATCGTACGAGGAGAAAGACATGATGAAAACGGCACGGCTCGCTCTTCCGCTCGCGTTGCTCGCAGTCTTCGCCATTTCGAGTTCCGACGTCGCACGCGCGGCGCCGAGACGGGAGCCGTTCGCGGTCGAGGAGGCGACGATCACCGACATCCAGAAGGCGATCACCTCGGGGCGGATCACCGCCACCGAGCTGGTCGGCCTCTATCTCGAGCGCATCAAGGCCTACAACGGCACGTGCGTGAACGAGCCCGAAGGCATTCTCGGGCCGATCTCGACGATCCCGCACGCCGGCAAGCTGAACGCGCTCATCACGTTGAACCTCCGTCCGGCCGCGCGGCAGGCGTGGGGCTTCCCCGAGAAGAACGCACGCAGCCAGACCGACATGGTCGACGACGATCCCGACATGCCGGACGCGCTCGAGACCGCGGCGATGCTGGACGCCTACTACAAGACCAAGAAGAAGCTCATCGGTCCGCTGCACGGCGTGGTGATGGCGATCAAGGACCAGTACGACACCTTCGACATGCGGACGACGGCGGGCGCCGACGCGGGGTGGGGCGACGATCGGCCGCCCGACGACGCCGACTTCGTGAAGAAGCTGCGTGCCGCCGGGGCGATCATCATCGCCAAGGCGAACATGGGCGAGTACGCCGCCGGCGGCGTCACCGGGACGCGGAGCTCGTTCGGCGGCACCATGTGCAACCCCTACGACACCGAGCGGCAGCCGGGGGCCTCGAGCGGCGGCTCCGGCATGGCGGTGTCGGCGAACTTCGTGACCTGCGCCATCGGCGAGGAGAGCGGCACGTCGGTGCGCGAGCCGTCGAAGAACAACAACCTCGTCGGTCTCGCCCCGACCCGCGAGCTGGTCAGCGCCGACGGCATGATCCAGCGCGGGATCGTCACCCGCGTCGGTCCGCTCTGCCGGACGGCGGAGGACGTTGCGCGCATCCTCGACGTCTATGCGGGCTTCGACCCGGCCGACGAGCTCACCGCCTTCAGCAAGAATCGCAAGCCCGACAAGCCGTACTGGAAGTTCGTCGAGCGCGGCGCCGACAAGAAGGACTTGCGGAATTTCCGCATCGGCGTCCTGCGCGAGTACATGAACAAGAGCCTCCTCAACGTCGCCGATTCCGAGAGCATCGACCTCGTCGACGAAGCCATCGACGACCTGCGCGCGCTCGGAGCGACGATCGTCGATCCGGGACCGACGGGAGCGCTGTGTCAGGCCTCCGTCGACAAGTTTTCCCCGAAATGGCGCAACCAGCTCTTCATCGGCCAATTCCCGGCCGTCTTCCCCGTCGACGCGACGGGCGCGCCGGCCGACGACCACATCGCCACCTTGATCGACATGTTCTTCGACACCAGCCTCGTTCCGCACACCGCGTCCGGACAGCCGAGCTTGCGCAACCTCGGCTCGTCCCCCGGCGACACCGGTGACGCCAGATACAATTTCAACGTCTACATCACGGAACGCGGCGACTCCGAGATCCACAGCCTCACGGACCTGATCGACACCGGGAAGTTCTGGGACGACCCGACGATGCCGAACAGGAAATCGGGCCTGGTGAGCAGCGACACCAATCTGACCCTGGCGAGCGCCAGCACGTTGCAGACGCGGTTCACCATGCAGACCGTGGTGTTCGATTGCTTCGCCGAGCAGAATCTCGACGCCATCGTGTACCCGACCGGGAGCATTCCGCCGGCCATCCTGACCGCTCCCCGCGAGCCCACCCTCAACGATCGGCCGGGCGGCATCTGGACGCAGATCAACAGCCGCGGTTTCCCTGCGATGACGCTGCCCGTGGGGTTCACGACGATGGTCTACGACCGCAACGCGAGCAACCAGCTCGTGGGGCCGACGCCGGCGGTGCTCCCCGTCGGGATGGATCTGCTCGGCCTGCCGTTCAGCGAGCCGACGCTGTTCGAGATCGCGGGCGGTTTTCAGGCGGCGACGCATCATCGGATGCCGCCGCCCGACTTCGGGCCGGTGAACGCCGTCGGCGCGCCGCTCGCCAGGGCACGCGCCGGGGTGCCGCGGCCGATGCCCGCACCGCGCACGCTCAGCGCCGACGAGCTGCGCGCGATCGACCAAGACTGACGGCCACAGCCCACTCGACGGCTTCTGGACAGCGCGCGAGGGCCCCCCTCGCCGGCATCGACCGGCGAGGGGCCCTCGCGCCCAATCGAAGGGCACCGTGCGCCGGTTTCGACGGCATCGCGTGAACGCGTCGTGGAACGTCTCGCGTCCGCGCGCGCAGACCGCGGCGCTCGCGGGCCGTTTGTATTCAGCGGCGCCGGTCTCGGACGCTGGTACTGGAATTGCTCCGCGCTCGTGCATGCCGCTCGCGGTGCAGCATGCGATCGCTCGGCCGCACCCGTCGGCGCGCGCGTGCGCGCCGGGATCGACGCGCCTCTCGTCGCTGGACGCGATGCGTGGCCTCGCGGTCGCGGCGATGATCGTGGTCAACAACCCGGGAAGCTGGACGGACGGCTACGGCTTCCTCGCGCATTCCGCCTGGAACGGCTGGACGCTCGCGGACCTGGTGTTTCCCTTCTTCTTGTTGATCGTCGGCGTCTCGATCGACCTCTCGCTGTCGCGCCGGCTGAGTCGGACCGAGGACGGCGAGGCGATCCTGCCGCAGGTCGCCGTGCGCGCGTTGCTGCTCTTCGTGCTCGGGCTCCTCCTGAACGCGTTTTCCTGGTCCTGGTCGCTTTCGACGCTGCGTGTGTTCGGAGTCCTGCAGCGGATCGCCGCCTGCTACCTGGTCGGCTCGGCGCTGTTCCTCGCGACCGGCGTGCTCGGCCGGGCGCTGACCGCGATCGTTCTCCTCGTCGGATACTGGGTCGTGATGACGTTCGTGCCCGTGCCCGGGATCGGCGCGGGGGTCCTCACGCCGGAGGGCAACCTCGCCGGCTACCTCGACGATCGGCTGTTCCACGGCCATCTCTATCGAGAGGCGTTCGATCCCGAGGGGCTCCTGAGCACGATCCCCGCGGTCGTGACGACGCTGCTCGGGATGCTCGCCGGCTCGTGGCTGCGATCGGCGGCGCATCCTCGCCGCAAGACGCTCGGGCTCCTCCTCGCGGGGATCGTCCTCGCCGCGGCCGGCGCGGTCGCCGATCGGTGGTTCCCGATCAACAAGCAGCTCTGGACGAGCTCCTTCGTCCTCCTCTCCGGCGGCTTCGGCCTCGCGCTGCTGGCGCTCTGCTACGAGCTGATCGATCGCCGGCATCACGATGCCGTCGCGGAGCCGTTCGTGATGCTCGGCACCAACGCGCTCGCCGTCTATCTGCTGTCGAGCGTCGGGGCGCGCCTGATGGAGCTCTGCCAGGTCTCCGCCGGCGTCACGGGCGAATCGCTGCGGATGTTTCTCTACGAGCATTTGTTCGCGTCGTGGGCCGGCGCGCTGCGCGGATCGTTGCTGTTCGCGGTCGCCTACCTGCTCGTCTGGATGGTTTCCGCCGCGGCGCTCTACCGGCGGCGCGTGTTCCTGCGGATCTAGACGACACGAGCCGGATCGCCGGCGCGCCTCGCCGCCGGCGACATGCATGCGCGCATCGCGCCCGACGGCGTTACGCGCGGCCCCTCAGGAGCTCGAGCGTGAGCGTCGCCACGCGATCGGGGTACTCCTCCTGCACGTACAGTTTGCCCTTCGGGATCGACCGGAAGCCGACGACGTTCGGAAACTGCGACACCATCGTGCGGGCGGCCGCCTCGGGAAACGTCGGATCGGCGGCTCCCCAGAAGAAGGCGACCGGCATCGACAGCACGCCGTGAAGCTCGCGGAAGCGGTCGAGCCGCGCGAACTTCATCTCGACGAGGAATCGCGCCAGCGCCGCGCGGCGCTCGGCCGACGCCAGGACCGGCGCGATGAAGCAGTCGCTGAACTCACCGTCGAGCAAGTCGAGATCCGCGAAGCAGCCGCCGAAGCCCAGCGACGAGCGCCGCAGGAGTCGCGATGCCAGCATCCACCCGAAGACGGTGCTGCTGCCGGGCAGCGCGGCGAGGCGCTGGTAGAGCGGAATCCACGGCGGCCGATGCCCGGGTATCTCGGTGTTGGTCAGCGCGAGGTGGGTGACGCGCGACGGGTCGAGGAGCGCGACCTCGCGCGCGACCCAGCCGCCGGTGTCGTTGCCGATCAGCGCGTAGTGCGAGACGCCGAGCGCCGCCAGCGCGCGCTGGATCAATCGTCCCTGGCCCTCGGACGAGAAATGCGTCGGGTCGGCCGAGCGCGAGCCCCCGAAGCCGATCAGATCGAACGCCCAGCAGGTGCACGCCCGCGAGAGCGCCGGGACGACCTTCCGCCAGGTGAGGCTCGAGAGCGGAAAGCCGTGCAACAGAACGAGCGCCGGGCCTTCGCCGACGGTGCGATATGCGACCGTCGCGCCGTCGACGGTTACCACGTGCTCCTCATCGAACGCGCCCGCGCGCTGCGAGTTGGTCATCGTGTCCTCCCGTCGCGGGACGCCGGACCGGGTCGCCGCGCCGGCGTCAGCGGATCACCACGGTTTCCGGAAGCCCCTCGAAATCGGCGTCGCCGGTGACGAGCGTGGCCGCATGGCGGCGAGCGGTCGCGTAGACCAAGGAGTCCGCCATCGCGAGACCATGGTTCAGCGCGATGTCCGCGGCCTCGAGCGCGAGCGGCTCGTCTATCGGGACGATCTTCGCGCGCCGCATCGCCGACACCGCCTCGACCGCGCGCTCTTCGGAGAAGTCCCGCCGCAGGACCTTGTAGACCTCGTACACCTCGACCACCGAGACGACGAGCGGCTCGCGCCCCTCGAGATAGCGGCCGAACGCGTCGGCGCGCGCACGATCCGCGAAGTACTCGATCCAACCGCTCGAGTCGACGAGGATCAGAGCCGGTCCTTCTTCTCGCGTAGAACGCGCGTCCGCGCGCCCTTGGCGACGCCGCGGAACTCGCGCATCGGACGCTCCGGCACCAGAAAAACGACGCCCGACTTGCTGACGACCGTGAAGCGCATGCCGGGTCGCGCCCCGACGATCTCGCGGGCGCCGCGCGGCAGCACCAGCTGATACTTGCTCGAGAGGGTGACAGTTTCCATCGTCTTACGCATCAGCTATCGATACGGTTCTCGTAAGTCAACGGTCCGCCGCCGCCCGAACGGCGCCGCGGCGTGCTTCATCGACGCGCACGTCCCGCGTCCGCGACTACCGATGCTGCGCTCGCGGCGTCTCGTGCGTGGGTTGCGGAGGGGCGAACCTCCTGTCTGGCCCGTGCTGGAAGCGATCGACGCCCTGCGCGGGCGGTGAGCGCACGGTGGAGGCGGCGCGACCCGGACGAGCGACGTCGGACCGAGCGCGCGTCCGACGTCGGGCATTCGACGGTGACGCGCGTGGCGCCGCGGCCGGTGCGGATTACTTCGGCACGACGCCGGACGCCGCGCCGCGCTCGAGCCAGCGCTTGAGCTCGGGCGTGAGCGTGCGCGCCGCCGCCGCTTCGTAGAGCGCGAGGTCCTCCGCCGTGAGGACGTCGCGCCAGCGATCGTTGGTGCCCTTGTAGAGGAAGCGCTCGGCGCCGCCCTGGAAGATCACGTCCATCTCCGGGCCGAGCAGCGCCGCGTCGCGCTTCATCGACGCGAACGTCGCCGCGTCGGCGAGCATCGGCCACTTCTCTTCGGGCACGTCGATGTCGACGAAGCGGGCGATCCGTCGCATCTCGCCTTCGAGGTCGGCCTTCAGGTCGTTGAAGTGGACGAAGAGGATGTTCGGCAGATGGCGGTAGTCCCAGTAGCTGCGCGCGTGGTGGTGGTGCGACCAGTACGGGTATCCGTCGCTCTCCCACGGGTACGTTGCCCGTGTGATCCAGAGCCGCCAGAAGTCGCGGATGTCCTCCGGCGGCTCGAGAAAGGGCTCCGCCGGCGCGTGCTCTCCCGAGTTCAGCATCTCGATCGCCTGCGGCGTGTAGGCGCGCAGATGGTTCCACGCCGACATGAAGACGTCGCGGGTATCGCGGCCGACGTAGATGTATTTCGTGCTCTCGCGGTAGGGGAGGGCGTCGAGCGGCAGGTGGCTCTTCAGGAAGCGGCGGTGCTCGATGCTCTCGACGATCGCCGCCATCTCGGCCGTGCCGCCGATGAAGCGGCAGTCGGGCCAGGGCGAGACCCAGTGGAGCGTGCTCGGGAAGCTCGGTCGTCTGGAAGACCAGCAGGCTCACGATGCGCTGGGTCCACGTCGTGCCGGCCTTGAGCGACGTCGTGATGACGATGTCGTCGGGGCGGGGGACGACGGCGTCCCAGCGCGTCGAGTCGAGGTGGTGGCACCGGTAGACGCGGGTGCGCTGCGGAAGGGAAGGGGCCAGCATGTGCGGCCGATGTAGCGCCGGCTCGGGTACGCCGCAACTCACGCGTTGAACCGTCCTGCTCTCCGCGGCGGCGTTCGCGGCCGTCGAGAGCTCGTGCCCGCCGCCATGCACCAACCCACCCAAGTCGGTGTTGTTCATGCGCGACACTGGGAGCGTCGATGCCAACGGCTTTGCGGGGTCCCTGTCCGGCAAGCTGCGCAAGGGCACCGCGCACACGGTGGTGCGCATCGACGTCAGCGCCGTGGTGGAGCTCAACGTGCCGATGAGCCGCCTCTTGATTTGGCGGCACGGCAACGACTTCACGCTGTCGTTCTCGGCGCAGATCGTGAAGAAGAAGTAGCCGGCGAGGTCGCGCGTCGCGCGACGAGACTCTCGCCGCCGGCACTCCAGGTGCATCGACGGGACGAGACCTCGGCGCGGGCGCTCCACGCGCATCCAAGGCGACGGGACGCTGCGTCGTGGGGGGAAACCAGCCACTGCCGGCGTCCTCCGTGGCGACCTCTCCGACTCAGGCTCTGCCCTCGCTCCCGAGGAGCCGGATGCGCTCGATGGTGGCGTCGCGGATCGCGCTCTCGATCTCGCCCATCAGCTCGTAGAGGTTGAAGAGGTCCGGACGTTCCACGAGCACTTGCCGCAAGCGGCCGAGCGCCGCCAGGCGCAGGTCCGAGTCGGTGTTCACCTTGGCGATCCCCATTCCCACGGCTTTCTTGATCAGCTCGGCGGGGATGCCCTGGGCGTGCGGCAGCTTCGCGCCGTAGCGCTCGGCGAACAGGATTCGTTCCTGCGGCAGCGACGAGGCGCCGTGCAGGACGATCGGCTGCGCGATGCGCGCGGCGATGTCGCGCAGGCGATCGAAGTCGAGGTGCGGCTCGCCTTTGAACTTGTAGGCGCCGTGCGACGTGCCGATCGCGATCGCGAGCGCGTCGACCTCGGTTTCCGACGCGAACCGCACCGCCTGATCCGGATCGGTCAGCATCGACCGCGTCGCCTGCTCGCCGAGGTCCTCGATCCCGCCGAGCGTCCCCAGCTCCGCCTCGACGTGCACCCCGCGCGCGTGCGCGTAGGCGACGACGTCACGCGTCTCGCGCAGGTTCTCTTCGAAGGACTCGCGCGACGCGTCGATCATCACCGAGGTGTAGCCGGCGTCGACGGCGGCGCGGGCGAGCTCCTCGCTCTTGCCGTGATCCAGATGAAGCGCCACCGGCGCGGTCGTCCGCGCCGCGAGCTGGCGGACGATCGCCACCAGGTTCTCGAGCCCCGCGTGCTTGACGGCGCCTTCCGACGTTTGGACCAGCAGCGGCGCCCGCAGCGCGTCCGCCGCGTCGACGACCGCCCGCGCCGACTCGAGATCGAAGACGTTGAAGCCGCCCATCGCCCAGCCCTCGCGCCGCGCGCGGGCGAGATACTCCTTCGGATTGATCAGCATCGGCATTCTCCTCGTCGCCGCTCAATGCGCACGCGGCCAGGGCGGAGACCAGTCCGGATCGAGGCGCTCGCGGATCACGGTCTCGGGAACCCCACAGAGGTACATGTAATAGAAGTGTTGGTGCTGCGAGCTGGCTTCCGTGAGCCAGCCTTCCAAGCCGTAGAGCTTGCCGTCGAGGATCGCCGGGTTGGCGATCGCGGCGTACTTGCCCGCGTGGGGTTTCAAGTACTTGTCGATGATCGCTTTGACGAGGTCGGGGCACTTCGGACCGTCGGGGCCGTAGAGCTGCTCGATCCGATCGAGATTCGCGAGCGCCATCCAAATCGTGTCGAGGTGGTTGATCCAGTGCGTCGCCGGCTGTCCGGCGAACGAGCGCGCGTACCATTTCGCGAAGTTTGCGTTGCCCGTCGTCTGCCCGCCGAACGGGAACGATCGCACGACCTGGCGGGGAAAGAGCTTCTTGACGTAGAGCGCCATCAACGGCGCCATCGCGCCGCCGAGGCTGTGGCCGACGACGTCGATCACGGTTCCGCTGCCGAGCGTCGCCACGAAGTCGAGGGCGTTTTTCCGGGTCGCGGGGTCCCTCGCCTTCAGCAGCCGGCGGAACGCGGTGACGAAGCCTCTCCCGACCATCGCCAGGATCGGCAGCCGTGGATCGACCCACGGCACCGGCACCAGGCCGAAGTCGAAATCCTCGTGGAGGCTGTCGATCTTCTTCATCTGCGTTCCACGGATCACGATCGCGGCAGTGCGCGCGCCCTGCGCGTTCGCGCCGACGGCGACGTACCAGAGGTTCGTCTGATGCTTCCAGGGGCCCCAGAGGATCTCCCATTTGCCCGCGGTGGGAAGGTCGCTTTGCTGGAGGGCGGCTCTCATTTCGGATTGCTGAATCTCGCTCGAATGGCCTTCGGCGATATAACCGATACACGCCAAGGTGATCGCGACTCTGACGTCCTGATCGGTGATGGCGACGGCTTTCGGCATGCGACTCCTCCTCTTCGTCATGGGGCGCAGGGTGAACGATGGATCGTGAGCCGCATCAGGCACCGAGCTCGGCGAGCAGCGCCTTCGCCTCGAGCAAGTCGCGCGTGTCCAGACCTTCGCGAAACCACGCGTAGAGCGGCGCCAGGAGAGCGAGCGCCTCGTCGTGCCTGTCCTCCGCGCACAGGAGCCGGGCGAGGCTGTTCGTCGAGCGCAGCTCCAGCGATCTCGCCTCCTGCCCGCACGCGATCTCGATCGCGCGCCGAAAACATTCCTCGGCGAGCCTCCGACTCTCGGACGCGGACCGCGCGCCGTCGGCGAGGACGATCTCCCCCTTCAGTCGGTAGAGGTTCGCATCATAGAAGGAGGGCGTCGCAGCCGCGGTGGCCAGACCCGCATCGACGGTCGCGAGGCCGTCGGCGAACAGCTCGCGCCGGCGGCATACATCCGCCAGCATGAAGAACACCGCTGGCGCGCCGGCCTGGTTCCCGGTCCCTGCCGTCATGGCCGATCCGTCGAGCAGCATCGCGGCGTCGCCGACGGCGTACCCGAGCCAGATCTTCGCGGTGCCGGACCACAGCGGGAAGCCTTGCTTCTCGCTGAAGCGCAAGGCCTCCGACGCTCGCTCGCGCAGGACGTCGTCGCCACGCTCCATGTGTATGCCGAGCCGCCACACGGAGGTTTGCGCGATGCTGAACGGATGATCGAGCGAAACAGCCAAACGGACGGCTTCCTCGACACGGGCGAGGGCGCGGTCGGGGTACCCGAGCTGGAAGAGCGCCCAGCCCGAAGTGGAGCGCGCCGAGACGCCCGCATCGTCGCCAAGCAGGGAGACGAGCGCCTGGTGATGACGATCGGGGTCGTACAGCGCGATTGCCCGCTCGGCGTGTTCGAGGGCTGAGCGGAATCGTCCCTGAAAATAGGCGACCGAGGTCTTCTCGCTGTACGCCGCCACCATGTGCACGGCGTCGCCGGCATGCTCGGCCACCGCCAGGCCCTCGTCGATGAGCTCGCTGGCGCGCTCGAGTCGACCGGAGGCGTAGTCGACGAGGGCGAGCCCGAGGAGCGCCGCACCGTAGCTCTGGCGTTCGCCCGCCGCGTGCGCGACGGTGCGCATCCGTTCCCATGCGGCCGCCGTCTCGGGATGCCCGTAGCCGCGTGCCGCGATCAGCTCGGCGGCAAGTGCGCGTTGCACGTCCGCCTCGCGTCGGTCTCGCTCGACGTTCGCGTGCTGCGTCGCCAGGACGGCGAGCGCCCTGCGCAGGTGCCGGAGCGCTTCTTCGTGGGCCGAGCGCACGGCGGCCTGCCGAGCGGCCCGCTCGTAGAGCACGATCGACTCGCCGGCCAGGCCGGCGGCCTCCGCATGCCGCGCCGCCAGCTCCGACTGTGTGTCGATCCGTTCAGGGAAGTGCTCGCGGAGGACGTGCACGACGCGCGCGTGCAACCGGCGCCGCGTTCTCTTGAGCAGCGATTGGTACGCCGCTTCCTGCACGAGCGCGTGCTTGAAAACGTAGGTCGCTGGCGCGGCGCACTCGAGAACCAACCCCGCGTCCATGAGTTGCGCGAGGCCGTCTCGAAGCTCCTCCTCGCCGATCCGAGCCGGGTGCGCGTCAGTCGCCACGAGGCGCAGCAGCTCGTACGAGAACTCTCTCCCGATCACCGCGGCCACCTGCGCGATCTCCTTGGCCCGGCCGAGCCGATCGAGCCGCGCCAGCAACGACCCCTGGAGCGTCGCGGGGATCTCCAGGGTCGCTGGCGCGTTCGGATGCTCGGAACCGTTTGCGCCGATCGGCTGGCTCGCAGACTCGATGACCATCTTGGTGAGCTCTTCGATGAACAGCGGGATGCCCTCGGCGCGATCCACGATGTGCTGCTGCACCGGATTCGGAAGCGACCAGCGCGCGATCAACTCGCGCACGATCTCCGTCGCATCCGCACTGCTCATGCGCTCCAGGCCGAGCGTGCTCACGTGCGGCAACGCCGGCCACGACGGCGAGAGCTCGGCCCGGTACGTCACCAACGTCAAGATGCGAGCAGTGGCGGTCCGCTCGACGATCCTGGTCAGCAGCTCCAGGCTCGAGGGATCGCCCCAGTGCAGATCGTCGACGAAGAGGACCAACGGCTCCCTCTCGCTCAACGCGACGACCCACTGCACGAGCGCGTCGAGAGTCAGTCGACGCAGCGCCGCGGGACTCAGCCCGGCGAGCGCGGCAATGCTCGCGTGCGGGAGCGACAAGAAGGAAGCGAGACATGCCTGCGTATCCGGCGCCGTCAGACCGGCGAGGCGAAGCGCCTCGTCGAGACGCCGCGCGCGCTCGGCCGGTTCGTCGCTCGGGTCGAAGCCGAGGGCCTGCTCGACCAGCTCGACGATCGGATGAAAGGCGGTGTTCCGCATGTAGAGGGAGCACGAGCCCTCGAGCCACCGGTGCGGCTCGCCGGCGATGTGATCGCGCAAGGCGCGGACCAGCCGCGACTTGCCGATCCCCGGCTCGCCGGTGACGAGCACCGCTTGCCCCTCGCCGCTGCGGGCGCGGCCCCAGCGCTCCAGGAGCACATGGCGCTCCGCCTCGCGGTCGACGAGCGGTGTGAGCCCACGGAGGCCGCGCACCTCGAGCCGACTGCGCACCGCGCTCGCGCGCAGGACGCGATAGAGCGTCACCGGCTCGCGCACGCCCTTCAGCGACTGCGGGCCGCGATCCTGGAGCACGAACATCCCCGCCACGAGACGTCGCGTCGCCGCCGTGATGAGGACGCTGTCGGGCTCGGCAGCACCCTGCACGCGCGCTGCCACGTTCGCCGTCTCGCCGAACACCTCGCCGTCGTCGGCGATCACGACCGGTCCCGTGTCCATGCCGATCCGCACCACGAGCCGCGTCCCGTCGTCGATGCCGCGCGCTGCATTGAGTGGCGCCATCGCTTCGAGAATCGCCAGCCCCGCACGCACCGCACGCTCGGGATCGTCCTCGCGGGCGCTCGGCCAGCCGAAATAGACGAGCAGCCCGTCTCCGAGGCTCTTCGCGACGTGGCCGCCCCAGCGAGCCACCGCGCCGGCGGCGGCGGAGTAGTACTGCGCCAAGACCTCCCGCCAGTCTTCGGGGTCGAGCCGCTGCGCGAGCGACGTCGACCCGACGAGGTCGCAGAACAGGACGGTCAGTTGCCGGCGCTCGCCGCCGGGCGCCGTGTCCGTCTCCGCCGAAGCGAGCGTGTGCGCGCGTGGCTCTCGTTCCGGCTCGAGACGCACACCGCACTCGAGGCAGAACTTCGCGCCCGGGGGGTTCTCATGGCCGGTGGGAGAGCAGCGCATCTCCTGCGTTCTCGCGCGCGATGACTACAAGCGGCAGGGCACGGCGTAAAGCGATGCGGGGGTCTCGAACCTCCGCCTTTCGTACTCCGTCGACGCTGTGCCGTACGCGACACGCGGACGATCGCGGAGTGCCTACGGCGTTTGCATGTGCGCGCTGTTGGCACGCGCCGGGTGCGATATCCGACATTTCGCCGTGCGCTCCGGCGGCACGTCCGTTGCTCATCCCCGCACGGCGACAGCTGTTGCCCGGAGGCTACCATGAAGACGAAGAGTGTCGGTGCGACCACGATCTTGCTGTTGCTGCTCTTGGCGGCAGGTGTCGGCTCGAAGGCGTTGCTTGCTTCGTCGCTGGCGATTGCCGTCGCGGCGCTTTACGGCGCGACGGTCGTGCTTCTCCGACGTGCGAACGCCGCCCCGACGCGACCGTCGCCGCTCGCGTGTCTCGCCGGCGCGACGATCGGCACCGCCACCTTGTGCATGCTCGTCACGGTCTGGAGCGCGACTGTCGGACTGTCGGTCGTCGAAGGCTTTGCCGCCTGGGCAGCCTTCCTCGTCGCCGGCGAGTCGTACGGTCGAGCGATCGCCTGGGCGGAGCGTCGACGTGCCGCCTTCGTCCGCATGCGCCTCGGCTTCGGTACGTGCTGAAGCCGTCGCGCGATGCCGCCGCCGAGTTGTCGCCCCGTCGATCCAGCATCGCGACCGCACCCGTGACGGGACGAGCTCTTGCAATCAGCCGACGAGCTCGACGCGCCTCGCCATCCCAGGGGCTCGGGCCAGCTTCCGGTCGCAGGTCAGCAGAATCGTATCGAGTGCCTCCGCGAGTGCCACGTACACCGCATCGTACGCAGTCAGGTTCCGCCGCAAGGCCCAAACACGCTCCAACAACGGCTCGTGTGCGTGGCGCTCGAGGTCGAGTGAACGGAGGTCGTCGAGCGCGGACACCGCCGCGGCTGAATCGAGCTCGCTCTCTCTCACGTATCGTCGCAGGGTCTGGACGACCTCGATGTCCGCGAGGTGAGGAACGTGGAGGCCGAGCGTCGGATCGGCAATGCGCGTGCCAATGGAGTGCCCCTGTTCCGTACCGAGCAAGAGCTCGACGAGCGCGGAAGCATCGAGGACGATCATCGCGAGTTGCGTTCGGCTCGAATCACGTCGGCAGCGCTCCGCCGCAACTTGCGTGACGGGCGCGCGCGCAGCCGTTCGAGAACTTCCTGCCGCATGGGACGGTCCAGCGCCTTTCGGATCTCACGCAGGACGTAGTCGGACATCGACATGCCTTCCATCGCCGCGCGCGCCTTGAGGCGACGATGAAGATCGGAGGGCACGCTTCGAATCTGCACCATCGTGGTCGACATGAAACAACGATACTTTCATCGCTACTTCATCATGTCAACGACGAGACCTCGCCGACGCCCGATCACGACGACCCGCGCATCGAGCAGCGTCGCCGAGTCGGCTCCGAACGCACCTCGGGACGCGCTACACCGTGGTGCGGCGGTTGGACATCGCGGGACTGCGGGGGCTATTCGAGTAAGGCGGCGAGCGCGCCGCCGGTTTCCCGGATGTCTCGGTCTCACGGCGCGGCGCGCGGCCCGATGGAGGACGCAGCCATGATCGATCTTCGCCTGGCGTGCATCATCAGTCTGGGAATCGTTCTCGCGCCGGCGCCGCTCCTCGCCGCGGGCAACGTGACCGTCGAGACCAAAGCCGGCAAGCTCGTGATCGTCGGCGATGCCGACGACAACGTGATCGCGATCGATCAGATGGGCCTCGGAGCGGACGAGTTCCGCGTCACCCCGACGAATACCTCGGTGAACGGCTCGGCGAGCGCCGCGACGTTCAGCGGCGTCACGTCGGATATCCTCTTCGACCTCGGCGCCGGCGCGGACGAGGTCGATTTCACCGCCGCGACCGTTCCGGGGAACGTTCGTCTTCCACGGCGGCGACGGTGACGACAAGCTCGCGCTGCACGACTCGAACGTGGCCGGCAACGTCACCGTCGATGGCGGCCCCGGCGGGATGAGGCTCATCCTCGACGCGGGACACGTCGCCGGCAAGGTCAAGCTCGACGGAAGCAAGGACGACGACGTCGTCGTGCTCGACACCGGCTCCTCGATAACGGGCGACGTCAAGCTGACGCTCGGGGCGGGCGACAACATGCTCGTCCTCGATTCGGCGAGCGTCCTCGGCGGCAAGCTCTCCGTCAAGACCGGCGACGGCACCGACGACGTCATTTTCGACGGCGGCTCGAGCCTGGTCCGCGATGCCAAGCTCGTGCTGGGTGCGGGCCAGAACAGGGTCGTCTTCGATACCGGCAGCGATATCGGCGGCAAGCTCTCCATCAAGACCGGCAACGGCACCGACCGCGTCGTCTTCGACCAGATGTCCGCCGTTGCCCGAGACCTCAAGGCGGTCCTCGGCGCCGGGGACAATACCGTGATCTTCGACGTCGGCAGCGACGTCGGCGGCAAGCTCTCCGTCAAGACCGGCAACGGCCGCGACGTCCTCGAGTTCGACGACGGCGCGGGCATCGATGGCGACGTCAAAGCCGTCTTGGGCGCCGGCGAGAACACCGTTGGGTTCGATCAGGGCAGCGTCGGCGGGAAGCTCGACGTCAAGACCGGCGAGGGCGACGACACCGTCTTCTTGAGCGCTGCGCTCGTCGGTGGCAAGGCGAAGCTCACGCTCGGCGCCGGCACCAACGAGGTGGTCTTCGATACCGCCACCCAGATCGGCGAGAAGCTCGACGTGAAGACCGGCGCCGGCGACGACACGCTCACGTTGACGACCGCCGTGATCGGCGACGATGCCAAGATCACCCTCGGAGACGGCACGAACAGCCTGACCGCCACCCCCGGAACCTTCGGCGGCAACCTCGCCGTGAAGGGCGGCAAGGGCGCCGATACGATCGATCTCACCGGGTCGAGCGTCGGAGGCAAGCTCACGCTGAAGACCGGCACCGGCGTCGACAACGTGATGCTGCCCTGAACGTCGGCCGGCCGGCGCCAGCGGGTGCGGCGGACGAACCCATTGAGTAGCGGTTTGCGGTGCGGCTGCACCGCCTCCAGCGCTCCGGGTAGCGGCCGGTCGAAGGGGGCGTCAGCGCGCGAGCAAGCTCCGGGCGATCTGCGACACCTGGATCTCGTCGGTGCCGGCGTAGATCTGCAGCACCTTCGCGTCGCGACACAGCTGCTCGACCTGGAACTCGGCCATGTAGCCGTTGCCGCCGAAGAGCTGGACCGCCTCGAGGGCGACCTCCATCGCGGCCTGCGCCGCGTAGAGCTTGCACGCCGACGCCTCGGCGAGGTCCATCGACTTGCCGGCCGACGACATCTCGATCTGGCGGAAGACCATGTTCTGGATGTTCATGCGGGCGACCTCCATCTTGGCGAGCTTCAGCTGGATGAGCTGGAACTCGCCGATGGGGCGGCCGAACTGGACGCGGGTGCGGGCGTAGTCGACGGAGAGCTCCATGCATTGCTGGACGATGCCGAGCGCCATCGCGGCGACGCCGGTGCGCTCCATCGTGAAGGTCGCCTTGGCGCCGGAGCGGGCGGGCGCGTCCTCGGTCTCGCCGAGCAGACGGTCGCGCGGGACGACGACGTCGTCGAGGAAGAGCTCGCCGGTCGGCGACGAGTGCAGGCCCATCTTCCGCATCGGCTTCGACTGCGTGAGGCCGGCGTCGCCGCGCTCCAACACGAACGTCAGCACCTTGCGGTCCTTCGGGTCGCTGCCGTCGTCGAGCTTGCAGATGAAGACGATCGTATCGGCGTAGGGGCCGTTGGTGATGAAGGTCTTCTGGCCGTTCAGCACGTAGCCGTCGCCTTGGCGGCGCGCGGTCGACTTCATGCCGCCGAAGGCGTCGGAGCCGGAGCCGGGCTCGGTGATCGCCCAGGCGCCGATCTTCTCCATCGTCAATAGATCGAGTGCCCAGCGCTCTTTTTGCGGAATGGTGCCTTTGGAGAGAATCGCGGCCGACGTGAGGCCGACGCTCACGCCCATCGCGGTCACCATGCCGGGGCAGTAGCGGCAGAGCTCGATCACCGGAATGACTTGCATGCCGGCGCCGTCCTCACCGGCGCCGCCGACGACGGCATCACCTTCGCCCGGATCCTTCTCGCCGCGGGCGCGCGCGGCCGCGGCGGCCTTCTCGCGCTCGAGGCGGCGGGTGAAGCGCATGCGGGCCATCTCGTCGAGGCCGAAGGTGCGCATCATCTTGCGGAGGATCTCGTACGGCGGGGTGTCGCCGTGCTCGAGCTCCTCGAGGTTGGGCTTGATCTCGGCCTCGATGAAGCGGCGCATGGCGTCGCGGATCATCTGGTGCTGCTCGGTCCATTCGATCATGGGCAGTCCGTTCTATGGCAGATTGCGGAAGTCGCGCGACATGACGGTCTTGCGGTCGTCCTCGCGCGCATGGGCGATCGCCTTGTCGCAGAGCGTGCGCAGGCGGTCGGAGAGCGTCTCGATCACCTCGTCCGAGGTGTTCATGCCGGAGCGCGCGCGGACGTACGCTTTCAGCTTCGAGACCACGACGAGGATCTCGCGCGGAATCGCCGCGGCGCTCGCGAACGAGGGCTCGTGTACGCCGGCCGTCGATGGCGTGGGTGATCGCTCGGCGGGTGTGGGCGGATCGGCGTGCGGCTTCGCGGCGGGCGCGGTCGGGACGGCCCTCGCCGCGGGCTCGCGCGGCGGGCGCGAGGCGTGCGCGTCGCGGCTGACGCGCGCCGCCGCCTCACGCGCCGGGCTCTCTTGCTGGCGCGCCCACTCCTCGGCGCTCGGGGCGATCTTCTCCTCGGCCCAGGCGTCGCGGTGACGGAGCGTCGGGACGTGCGCGTCCCAGCAGTCGACGGAGCAGAACGCGAAGTCGGTGCCTTTGCGGCTGCACGTCGAGACGCTGCACACGAAGTAGCCGCCCTTGAAGCGCATCGGCTTCTTGCACGTGCTGCATCGACGCCAGAACGATTCCTCGGTCATTCGACGGTGCCTTCGACGACGTGGGGGTGGGTTGGTGTGACGGCGCGACCGGGCGCGCGCGGCGGTGTGTCCGGCACGACGACGGCAGCGCGTCGTGCGGCGGGCGACGCCGGTGCTGCTTCGGTGCAGCGGCCGGCGTCGCGATGGCGGAACCCGATGGTCCTGATGGCTGTCGAGAACGCGGTCGAGCGCACTAATAGACGATGACGCTGCGGGCGACCTCGCCTTTCTCCATCGCCTGGAAGGCGTCGTTCACCTGGTCGACCTTGATCCGGCGCGACACCAGCTCGTCGAGCTTGAGCTTCTTCGACATGTAGAGGTCGATGAGGCTCGGGATGTCGCGGCGCAGGTTCGCCGAGCCGTAGAGCGAGCCGACCAGCGACTTCTCCTCGAGCGCGAGCATCATGCCGGGGATCTCGACGTTCTGACCCATCGGGACGACGCCGACGATGATCGCCTTGCCGCCGCGCTTGAGCGACATGTAGGCCTGCACGACGACGGCGGGGATGCCGATCACCTCGAAGGCGTAGTCGACGCCGAGGCCGTCGGTGAGGCTGCGGATCTGATCGGCGGGGTCGCCGTCCGACGGGTTCACGGTGTCGGTCGCGCCGAACGCCTTTGCCATCTCGAGCTTCTTCGGCGCCAGGTCGACGCCGATGATGCGCGCCGCGCCGGAGAGCGCCGCGCCTTGAATGACGTTCAAGCCGACGCCGCCGCAGCCGAAGACGGCGACGGTCTGGCCCGGACGGACCTTGGCGGTGTTGATCGCCGCGCCGACGCCCGTCATGACGCCGCAACCGACGAGGCAGCAGCGGTCGAGCGGCGCGTCGTCGCGTACCTTGATCGCCGAGGTCGCGCGCACGATCGTGTGGTCGGCGAACGAGCCGACGCCCGCCATGCGTGAGACGTCGGTGCCGTCGAGCTCGAAGACGGCCTCCTGGCCCTGCATCGCGGAGAGGATCGCCTGCTCGCAGAGATGGCTCGAGCCGGCGATGCAGTAGTGGCACTTGCCGCAGTTCGCCGACCACGCCAGCACGACGTGGTCGCCGCGCTGCAGGTCGCGCACGCCCTTGCCGACCTCCTCGACGATGCCCGCGCCCTCGTGGCCGAGGACGACCGGCGGCGGGATCGGCAGCTTCATCTGCGTCACGGACAGGTCCGAGTGGCACACGCCGCTCGCGACGAGCTTCACCACGACCTCGTCCTCGCGCGGCGCCTTCAGCTTCAGCGACTCGATGCGCAGGGGTTCCATGAAATTGTGCATCACAGCGCCCTTGACCATGGGGTCCTCCTTGGGTGGCCACGCCTGCCGGCGGGAAGCCCTTCTCATACAACATTCGCCGCGCAGAGCGAGACCGGTGCGAGCCGGGGTCCCGAGCCTCAGGCCGCCGCGCCGTCCCGCAGGCCGCGCAGGAAGTCGACCACGGCGACCGTAAAGGCGTCGTTGCGGTCGCCGGCGACCATGTGGCCGGCGCCCGAGACGTCGGCGTAGCGCGCGTGCGGGACCAGCGCCAAGAACTCGCGCGCGCCCTCCTCGCTGAGCACGTCGCTCTGGCGGCCGCGCACCAGCATCGTCGGGCAGGTGAGGGCGCGCGCGGCGTTCGAGAGGCGCTCGATGTTGACCGCGTCCGACGGCGGCTTGCGGCCGCTCATGAAGCGCGGGTCCCAGTGCCAGCGATAGCGCCCGTCGGGATGGAGGCGCAGGTTGCGCTTCAAGCCGGTGGTGTCGCTCGGCCGCTTGCGGTGCGGCAGGTAGCGCGCGACCGACTCCGCCGCCTCCTCGATGCTGGTGAAGCCGTCGGGGTGCGCGAGCATGAACTCGTGGATGCGCTGCACGCCGACCGGCTCGATGCGGGTGGCGATGTCGACGAGGACGAGGGCGGCCGCGGGACCGGACGCCGCGAGGCGCTCGCCCTGCGCGATCAGCGCGGCGAGGCCGCCGAGCGACGCCCCGATCACGATCGGCCGCGCCGGCAACGTCGCCGCCACCGCGCACAGGTCGTCCGCGAACGCGGCGAGGCTGTAGTCGCCGTCGGCGGGCCACTCGCTGTCGCCGTGGCCGCGCTGGTCGAGCGAGAGCGTGTGCCAGCCGTCGAGCGCGACGGCGTGCGCCGTGCCGCGCCACGCGTGCCGCGTCTGCCCGCCGCCGTGCAGGAAGATGACGGGCGGGTCGTCGGGCGCGCCCCAGGTGCTCGAGACCAGCTTCACGCCGCCGGCGCCGCGGAGCTCGATCGTGTGCTTGCTGTGGGTCATCGCGTCGGTTCTGCCGGAGACGTCCCTCGACAGTCAAAGAACCCGACGGCGAGCGCGACGTGCACGTGATCGTGCCGCGTTCCACGCGCAGGCCGTCGTGCTAGGAGATGGGAATGGCTCGTTACGAGATCTTCCACAACCCGCGGTGCAGCAAGTCGCGGCAGGCGCTCCAGCGGCTCGCCGACGCCGGCGTCGCGCCGGTGATCACCGCCTACCTCGAGCACCCGCCGACGAAGAAACGTCTGAAGGAGATCCTCGCGCTGCTCGGCTTCGACGACCCTCGCACGCTGATGCGAACCGGCGAGCCGCTCTACAAAGAGCTCGGTCTCGGCGCCGTCGCGTCGAAGGACGCGCTCCTCGACGCGATGGTCGCCCATCCGGTGCTGATCGAGCGCCCGATCGTCATCAAGGACGGCAAGCAGGCGGTCGTCGGTCGCCCGCCGGAGAACGTCGACCGGCTGCTCTGAGGCGCACGTGCCGCGCCCCCGTCTCGAGCCGCCGCGATTCATCGAGTACGTCCTCGCCGGCGGCTGGAAGGTCCTGGCCGGTCGCACCGACGCCGACAACGAGCGCCTGAGCCTCGAGGTTGCGCGCCCCGACGACTGGTGGTTCCACGTCCGCGGCATGCCGGGAAGCCACGTCATTCTTCAGGCCCGTCCCGGCGAGGAGCCCGATCGCGAGACGCTGAAGCACGCCGCCGCGATCGCCGCCTACCACAGCAAGGCGCGCGAAGGCGGCGTCGTGCCGGTCTCCTGCACGCGCGCGCGCTACGTGACGAAGCCGCGCGGCGCGAAGGTCGGGACGGTGCAGATCCGGAAGGAGATCGTCCTGAAGGTCCGTCCGGGGATCGCGACCGGCGCGCCGGCGTGAGCCGGCAGCGCCGTCCGTTCCTCGACGGCGCCGAGCGTCGACGCCGTCGAGGCCGCGATCAGCGCGGCACGGTCAGTGGCCGTGATGACGACCGTGGCCGTGGTGCTCGGAGTGGCCGTGCTCGTGATGCTCGGAGCGCCCACGGTGCTCCGCATGGCCGTGGTGCTCGGGGCCGTGATGTCGGTACGAGCGGACCGGGCGGAGGCGATGATGGTGATACCTGCCGGGTAGCCCGATGATCGACCGCGGCACGCGGTCGTAGATGACGGCGGTGAACGGCCCGCGGGAGGTCGAGCCTCGGTACCAGTAGCCGTCGCGATTGAGGTACCAGGCGTCGCGGTAGCGATAGAGGTCGTACTGGTAGTCGGGCACGTAGTAGACGCGCGTGTGCGGGACCAACACGACGTGCGGGCCGCTCTCGAAGACCACGGACGGCGGCGGCGGGATGCCGATGTGCACGTCGACGTGCACCCGGGCGTCTGCGGCCCGGACGGAACCGAATCCGATCAGCCCCGTGATCAGGATGAGAGTGAAAATCGTCGTTCGCATCGGATCCTCCATTCGTTCGATTTCAGCATGGCGAGGCGTTGCGCCTTAGTCCAGGCGACGCCTCCGAGGCGCTTCCAACATCGCATTCGGCCGTCGGTCGTGGTACTGCGCCGGCGATGCGGATCCGCCAGGTCGTGCTCGCCGCGAAGCGCTTGACTTCGGTCGTCGAGGACCTCTCGGCCGTGCTCGCGATCGAGGTCGCGTTCCGCGATCCCGGCGTCGCGACGTTCGGCCTCGAGAACGCCGTCATGCCCGTCGGCGACGCGTTTCTCGAGGTGGTCGCGCCCGTGCAGGCGGAGACCGCCGCCGGCCGCTTCCTCGACCGTCGCGGCGGCGACGGCGGCTACATGGTGATCATCCAAGTCGACGACCTCGACGCGGCCCGCGAGCGGGTCGCGCGCCTCGGCGTCCGCGCGGTCTGGAGCATCGACCTTCCCGACATCCGCGCGACGCACCTGCACCCGCGCGACGTCGGCGGCGCGATCCTCTCGCTCGACGCCGCCGTGCCGCCCGAGTCGTGGCGCTGGGCGGGCCCCGAGTGGCACGCGCACGTGCGGACCGACGTGGTCCGCGCGATCACCGCCGTCGAGCTCGAGGCCGCCGACGCCGCGAGCCTGGCGCGACGATGGGGCGAGGTGCTCGACCGGCCGCCGCGCGAGACCGCGTCCGGGCCTTGGGAGATCGCCCTCGATGCGGGGACCCTGCGCTTCCGCGGCGGCACTCGGGAGGGCGTCGCGGGGTTCGAGGTCGCCGTCGCCGATCGCCGGCGCCTCCTCGATGCCGCGCGCGCGCGCGGTCTTCGCCGCGACCAGGATCAGGTCGAGATCGCGGGAGCCGAGATCCGTTTCGCATGAGCGTGATGCCGAGCATCGCCACGATCCTCGCTCCCGTCCTCGGACGCGTCGCCGTCGAGCGCCGTCCGCTGCTGATCGCGATCGCGGAGCGGATGGCGGCCGAGCGCTACCGCGGCTGGGCCGCGCAGACGGCCGACCCTGCGCGCGCCGCCGCGTTGCGCGCCTGCGCCGATCGCGAGGACGAGATCGCCACCCGCGTCGAGGCCCTCTTCGCGGACGCCGCCGCGATCGCGCGCGAGCTCGTCGCGAGCCACCCGGAGCTCGACGAGGTGAACCGCACGCTCTTCGCCGGCCGGCCGCTCGACGAGCAGTTCGCGATCCAGGCCGAGGGCGAACGTCTCGGCGCCGCGACGTGGCGATCGTTCGCGAAAGCGGCCGAGGGTCGGGCGCGCGAGACCTTCCTCGCGTGTGCCGAGCTGGAAGAGCGCAGCGCCGAGGTGCTGGAGGCGCTGATCGCGCGCGCGTCGGGCTGACGGCGCCCGTCGGGCGGGAACGTGCGGGCGTCGTGGCGTGGGCGTCGCGACGCGTGCCTCCGCGGCGCGCGTCGGCTGGGCGTCAGCCGCGCCGCTCGCGGTGGCGCTCGCGCTTGGCCGCGTACATCCGGGTGTCGGCGAGCTGGAGCAGCTCGCGCGGGCTCTGCGCGTCCTCCGGAAACGCCGCCGACCCGAACGAGGCGCCGAGCTTCAGGTGAAGGCCTTCGCCCTCGAGGAAGGTCGCGGCGTCGATCGCCGCCGCGAACGCGGCGCTCCGCGCCTCGGCTTGCGCGCGGTTCGCGCCGCCGAGCAGCAAGACGAACTCGTCGCCGCCGAACCGGCAGCCGACCTCGCCGGCCTCGAGCGACCGGTGCACCAGACGGCCGACCTCGGAGAGCGCGGCGCTGCCGCGCACGTGTCCGTGGGTGTCGACGAACTCCTTGAAGTGGTCCATGTCGAAGAAGACGACCGCGAAGGTGCCGCCCGCGGCGATCGCGCTCTCGAGATGGCTCAAGAAGTGCGCGGCGCTCGCGAGACCGCTCAGCGGATCGGTCTGGCTGAGGCGCACGATCTCGGCATGCGTGCGGGCGTTGTGGATCGCGATCGCCGCGAAGTCCGCGTAGCTGACGAGGATCGCGAGGTCGGTCGCGGTGAACTCGCGCTCGTCGGTCGCGTTCACCAGCTCGAGCACGCCGAGGCCGCGCCCTGCGACGTGCAGCGGCACCGCGACGATCGAGCGCGTGCGGAATCCGGAGAGCTCGTCCATGCGCCGCGAGAAGCGCGGGTCGGCGGCGACGTCGGGCACGAGCAGCGGCTGCTCGTGCGTCGCGACCCAGCCCGCGACGCCCTCGCGCAGGTCGAGCCGCAGGTTCGCGAGCGCCGCCCGCGCGTCGCCGCGCACCAGCGTGAAGACGAGCTCGCCGGTGTTCTCGTCATGCAGCAGCAGCGACCAGTGCGTCGGGTTCAGCAGCCGCTCGAGCCCGTGCATCAGCTGGCGCAGGACGACCTCCAGGTCGAGCGACGAGTTGAGAAGCCGCGCGACGTCGACGAACGCTCGGAAGTCGGGTGGTTGGGGTTCGGACACGTGGCTCCTTGGGGCGCGGATTATGGCGCGACTCACGCGTCGCTGTCACTCGCGACCTTGGTCGACGCCGGGCGAGCCGGGCGGCGGCCGATGCGGATGCCGGGCGAGCCGGCGCCGGCTGATGCGTGCCCCTACGCTCCCGGACGCCGGCGCGTGCCGCCGTCTCGGCTCGGGGGCGACGCCGATCGCCTCCCGCCGTCCGCTAGACCGTTGGCGGGCTCACGCCGCCTGCTCGCCGGCAGCCTCGTCCGGCGTGATCGCGACGTCGACGGTCATCCCCAGGTAGTCGCCGGGCGCGCCGGTGAAGGAGCCCGTGAGCGGGACGGCCTGGCTCGGATCGCGCGTGACGGCGACCCGGATCAGGTTCGTGCCGCCGACGATGCCGTTGGTCGGGTCGAACGCCACCCAGCCCGCGCCGGGAAGGTAGATCTGCACCCACGCGTGCGTCTCGTCGCCGCCGCGCGCCGTCGCGTCGTAGAGGTAGCCGCTCACGAAGCGCGCGGCGAACCCGAGGCTGCGGGCGGCCTCCATCATGAAGAGGGCGAAGTCGCGACAGGTCCCGGAGGCCTTCTCCAGCGTCTCGACGGGCGACTGCGTCCCCTCCTCGGTGCGCCGCTGGTAGACGAACGATTCCTTCACCGCTTTCGTCATCGCGACCAGCAGCTCCTGCGTGGCGGTGTCGCCGTTGGCGACGAACTGCCGCGCCCATCCGTCGATGCGGTGCTCCGGGTCGGAGTAGTGACGCTCCACCGAGCGGCCGAGGTCGGGAATGTCGGCCGCGGAGTAGCTGAACGGGTACGCGCGCGCGTACGGCTCGATCGGGAACTCCGGCTCGGCGCTCGGAAAGTGCTCGAGCGTGATCGTGCTGACGAAGCGGAGCTCGCTCGCCTTCTCGGCGAACGAGGCGATCGCGATCGAGTTCGAGAACACGTCGTGGTACCAGCGCACGGTCGCCTGCGGGGAGATCTCCAGGGCGGTCGATCGCAGGTGGAGATCGTGGCTGTCGCGCGGCCGGAACATCAGGCGATGCTCGCCGAACTGGACGGGATTCGCGTATCGGTACGTCGTCGTGTGGCGGATGGTGAGGACGGTCATCCCACGACACTAGCAGGTGCGCACGCCGTCGGCGCAATTGGGGCGTGCTAGGGGAGCGCCGCCAGCTTCTGCTGCCATGCGCTCGCGTCCAGGGGCACCACGCTCACGCCGACGTGCAGCGACTGCTCGGCGCCGCCGAGGACGACGCCGCGGAGCGGGCTGACGTCGCCGTAGTCGCGTCCCCACGCCAGCCGTCACGTGCCGCGAGCTCCGGTCAGCGACGTCGTTGGTCGGATCGAGGTCGACCCATCCGTGCGCGGGACAGTACACCGCGACCCAGGCGTGCGACGCGTCGGCGCCGACCAGGCGCGGCTGGCCGGGCGGCGGATCGGTGAGCAGGTAGCCGCTCACGTAGCGCGCCGCGAGGCCGAGCGAGCGCAGGCAGGCGATCTGGAGGTGCGCGAAGTCCTGGCAGACGCCGCGCCGCTCCTCCAGCACGCGCGTGACCGGCGTCGTGATCGTCGTCGCCGAGGGGTCGAACGGAACTCGTCGTGGATCCGGTGCATCAGATCGATCGGCCGCCGCCGAGCAGCGGCCGGCCCGGCTGAGAAGGACGCGCGGGCGAACGCCGCGACGCTCGGCGTCGAGCGCGACGTACGGCGAGGCGAACGCGAACTGAGCCGGCTCCGGGTCGAACGGCGCGCGGCCTCCTTGCCGGCCTTCGTAGACGAGCGCGTCGCGGAGCTGCTCCCAGGGCGGGCTCGCCTCGGGCTCGATCGCGCGCTCGCGACGCTCGCACCTCGACCAGGCTGCGCGCGCGCGTCCGCAGCTCGAGGTGCGGCGTCAGCACCGTGAACTGGTCGACGGCGTTGCCGAAGTAGTCGACGCGCCGGCTCGATCGCCGAGGGCGGCGGATCGACCGTCGAGCGTGACCAGTGGACCGTCTGGCGCGGCAAGTCGCGCGGGCGCAGGTAGGCGACGTGCTGCGACGTCGAGACCGTCGACCCGTAGACGTAGCCGGTCTCGTGCTCGACCTCGGTAGAAGGTCGGCTCATCAGATCGTCGCCGTCGCGTGCGGCGGCTCGTAGACGTGGCTGAAGTAGCGCAGCGTCAGCGCGTCGGAGAGGCGCAGCGCGAGCCGCTCGCAGGCGTGCAGGAAGGCCTCGACCGCCGCGCGGGTCCGCGGAGAGGTCGCGCGCCGTCGCATCGGGCGTCCGGCACGCCGCGCCGCGCCGTGCGTCGACCGTCGCTGAGGACGTCCGCGAGACCGGCCTCCGGGAGCAGCCGCACGTGCTTGGCGAGCTTGGCGAGCTGGAAAGCCGCCGAGCGCGGGTTGCGCTGGTCGAACAGCAGCAGATCGACGACCGGCAGCCACTCCGGCTGGCGCATGTAGCGGGCCCGGTACGTGATGAGGCTGTCGGACGAGGTCGAGCAGCCACTCGAGGAGCGCCGGCTCGCTCGGCGTCAACCGGACGCGGCCGCCTCGGCGACGATCGTCGTCGACGTAGAGCAAGCCGCTCGAGGTGCCGGCCGAGGCTGAGGAAGCGCCAGCCGTCGTCGCGCGTCATGTGTGCCATCTCGAGGCCGCCGACGGCGACCAGCGAGACGATCGCGTCGTCGAGCAGCTCGAGCGCTTCGGCGAGACGCCGCGCTGCGCCGCGGCTCGGATCGAACGCCTCGTAGAGGCGGTTGAGCAGCCGCCAGTTGTCCGACGACAGGCGGTCGCGCACCGCGCCGGCGACGCGCACGCGTGCTGCGCGATGTTGAACGCCAGGCTGCGCAGCGTCTTGCGACGGTCGAACATGCCGTCGATCAGCGCGCGCTCGAGGCGGCGTCGGCTTGCCGACAGTAGTCCGTCGCGGACGCGTCGCCGCATCGGGACGCAGCAGCCGCTGCGCAGCATGCGCGATGAAGGTCTGCGCACAGCCCCGCGCGGCAGGGCGTCGGCGTACGGGCAGCCGCGACGAGCACCGCGCGGAGCAGCCGGGCGCAGTTCTCGCTGCGCTCCGCGTAGCGCCGAGCCAGAACAGGTGCTCGGCGGCGCGGCTCGAGATCGTCGCGCTCGCCGCGCGCGACGTCCTCGCGGACCGAGCCGTCCCTCGGCAGCAGGGAGAAGCGCTCGATCGGGCGCGTCCGACAGCACCCAGGTGTCCTTGCTGCTCGCCGCCGCGCTGGCCCGACACGACGTGCCGCTCGTCGCCGGCGATGCGCGACAGGCCGCCCGGCATCACCCGGTAGTCGCCCGTGCCGTCGGCGAGGCGAACGACGCGCAGCATCAGCGCGCGGCTCTCGAGCTGTGCCGTTCGTCCCAGACCGGCGCGTGCGACAGCGGCAGGTATTCCTGCGACGCACGTAGCGCTCGGGCGCGCGCGCAGCCGATCGCGCCCACTCGCGCGCGCGCGGCGGCGTCGAGATCCGCGACGAACACCGGCTCCATCGCGCCAGTCGGGGAACGCCGGCTTGATCGACGCGTCTCGGCCAGACGCGGGAGCGCGTCCTCGAGCGCGGCCTGTCTCGCCGCACCACCACGTGGATCGACGGCAGCGTCAGGGTCTCGCCGAGCAGCCGCTCGCACGCCGGCGGCAGGAAGCGAGCAGCGCCGGCGACTCGAGCACGCCCGTGCCGAACGCGTTGGCGACGAGCACGTGCCCGGCGCGCCACGCCTGCACCAGCCCGGGCACGCCGAGCGTCGAGTCGGCGCGCAGCTCGAGCGGGATCGCAGAAGTCGTCGTCGAGGCGGCGCAGGATCGCGTGGACGCGGCGCAGGCCGGAGACCGTCTTCAGGAACACGCGGTCGTCGCGCACGGTGAGGTCGCCGCCTTCGACGAGCGGGAAGCCGAGCTAGCGCGCCAGGTAGGCGTGCTCGAAGTAGGTCTCGTTGTACGGGCCCGGCGTGAGCAGCACGACGTGCGGCGCTCGCCGTCGGACGGCGCGGTCGCGAGCAGCGTCGTCCTGCAGCGTCGCGGAAGAACGGCGCCAGCGTGTGCACGCGCAGCTCGCGGAACGCGTCGGGGAACAGCCGCGACGATCGTGACGCCGGTTCTCGAGCGCGTAGCCGGCGCCGGACGGCGCCTGCGCGCGCGTGCCGACGACGCGCCAGCTGCCGTCGGGCGCGCGCGCGAGATCGAAGGCGACCAGGTGCAGGAAGACGCCGCCCGGCGGCTGCAACGCCGTGGCAGGCGCGCAGGAAGCCCGGGATGCCCGAAGACCAGCGCCGGCGGCAGCAGCCCTTCGCGAGCAGGCGCTGCTGCGCCGTACAGGTCGCGCGCCGACGGCGTTCAGCAGCCGGGCGCGCTGGCGCAAGCCCGTCGCGAGCGTCGTCCCACTCGGCCGCCGGCACGAGCATGCGGCAGCACGTCGAGCGCCCACGGCCGGGACGGCGCCGTCGGCCGCCGGCGTAGACGTTGTAGGTGACGCCGTTCTCGTGGATCTGGCGGGCGACGCTGCGCCTGCGTCTGCGAGAGCTGCTCGGCGCTCCGAGGTCGCCGGCGTCGGCGACGAAGCGTCTGCCAGTGCGGTCGCAGCATGCCGCCGTCGTCGCGCAGCTCGTCGAAGTGTCCCGGCGGCACCGCGTACGCGGACATGCAGCGCCGCGAGATCCGATCCGAACGGCGACGACGCGGTCTCGGCGCCGGTCGACTCGGCCGAAACGTCGGGCTGCGATGCCATCGTCAGCGTTCGCAGGTCGAGCGTGTAGGGAAACTCGCGGCTGCGCTCGGCGCGGCGTCACGACGAGCTGCCCGGGCGTGTGGCCGAACTGGAAGAAGCGCGCCAGGCGCCGGCTCTCGGCCTCGTAGCTGTTCACCGGGAAGTGCTCGTAGTTGCGGCCGCCCGGGTGCATCACGTGGTACTGGCAGCCGCCGAGCGACCGCTCCATCCAGGTGTCCACGATGTCGAACGTCGAGCGGCGCGTGCGACCGGAATCGTCGGGTGCAGGGCACGACGGCGGCTGCCACGCCCGGTAGCGGACGCCGGCGACGAACTCGCCGTTGCGGCCCGTCGGCTGGAGCGGCAGCGGCGCGGCCGTTGCAGGTGATCACGTAGCGATCGCCGGTGAGGCCCGTGACGTAGCACCTGCAGGCGCTCGACCGACGAGTCGACGTAGCGCACCGTGCCGCCGGCCGCGCCTTCCTCGCCGAGCACGTGCCACGGCTCGAGCGCCTGACGCAGCGTCAGGTGGACGCCGCGCGCCGCCAGCTCGCCGTAGCAGCGGGAAGCGGAACTCGAAGTGCGGGCGCGAACCACGCGCGGTCGAACGCGATAGCCGGCTGCGCGCAGCTCCTCGAGCACGTCCTCGAAGTCGAGCCAGACGAAGTACGGCAGCATGAACCGGTCGTGCAGCTCGGTGCCCCAGCGCGTCGAGCCGCGCGTCGTACGGCTCGCGCCAGAAGCGCGCGACGAGCGCGCGCAGCAGCAGCTGCTGCGCGAGGCTCATGCGCGCGTGCGGCGGCATCTCGAAGGCGCGCATCTCGAGCAGGCCGCGCCGGCCCGATCGCGGTCTCCGGCGCGATAGAGCTTGTCGATGCAGAACTCGGCGCGATGCGTGTTGCCGCGTCACGTCGACGAGCAGGTGGCGGAGCAGCCGATCGACCAGCCACGGCGGCGGCGTCGCCGCTCGTGGGCGCGGAGCGCGCGAAACGCGATGCTCGAGCTCGTAGACGCTGTCGTGGCGCGCCTCGTCGACGCGCGGCGCCTGGCTCGTCGGGCCGATGAACAGCCCGGAGAACAGATACGACAGCGACGGATGATTGTGCCAGTACGAGACCAGGCTCCGCAGCAGATCGGGCCGCCGCAGAAACGGGCTGTCGGCGGCGCGTCGGGCCGCCGAGCACGAAGTGGTTGCCGCCGCCGGTGCCCGTGTGGCGGCCGTCGAGCATGAACTTCTCGGTCGTGAGGCGCGCCTGGTGCGCGTCGTCGTAGAGCGTCGTCGTCTGCTCGACGAGCTCGTCCCAGCTCGCCGCCGGCTGGATGTTCACCTCGATGACGCCGGGATCGGGCGTGATGCTGAATTGCGCGCAGCCGCGGATCGTGCGGCGGCGGATAGCCCTCGAGCAGCGATCGGCATGCCGGAGCGCCGGCGGCGGTGCGCTTCGATCGCCGCGACCAGTTCCAGGTACTCGTCGACCGTCGCCGAGCGGCGGCATGAAGACGTAGAGCACGCCGTTGCGCGGTTCGACGCAGAGCGCGGTGCGCACGATCCAGCCCGCCGACTCGAAACGCGCCGGCGTCCGCGCGTCGCGTCCGGCCGCCGCCGCGGCGTCGCGGCCGGCGCCCTCGTCCGCCGTCGCGATCCTCGGCATGCCGGCGAGGCGGCGGCGGGGCTCGGCGCGGCGCCGGCGACGTCATACGGGGCAAGCGGCTGCCGCGGCGCCATCGGATCTAGCGCGTGCGACGTACGGCAGGTCGCTCGCCGCCGCCCACGGCAGCGAATCGAGCGGCAGGCGATAGCCCATCGGCGAGTCGCCCGGGAAGCAGGTACATGCCGCTCGCTGCGCAGGAACCACGGGCCGGTTCGCCAGCGCGGCGCGCGGTGCCGTCGCCGGCGCGAGCGGCAGCGCGTAGCCGACGACCGCGTCGAGGCCCTGCGTGAACACGCGGCGCAGCCGCTCGCGCTCGAGCTCGTCGTCGAGCCGCGCGTCGAAGGGATCGACGTTGGCCGGCAGCTTGCGCTCGCGCCAGAGGTAGTACCAGACGTCCTCGTAGCCGGCCTGCACGTGCGCGTCGCTGACGTCGAGGCGCGCCGCGAGCGTGCGGATGAAGCGCTCGGCGTCGGCCGGGCCGTGACCGATCAGTCCGCGTCTCGTCGGCGAAGAGCGCCGGGTCGGTCCACGACCGGCTCGCCGTCGCGCGCGCCAGTAGCAGCCGAGCGCCCAGCGCGGCAGCTGCTCGCCCGGATACCACTTGCCCTGGCCGAAGTGGACGAAGCCGTTCGCGCCGTAGCGCTCGCTTGAGCCGCGCGAGCAGCGTCGGCCGCGAGCGCGCGCTTGGTCGGACCGAGCGCGGCGGTGTTCCACTCGGCGCCGTCGCGGTCGTCGGCGGAGACGAACGTCGGCTCGCCGCCCATGGTGAGCCGCACGTCCATGCGGCCGAGATCGGCGTCGACGGCGTCGCCGAGCGCGAGAATCGTCTCCCACTGCTCCTCGGTGTAGGGCTTGGTGACGCGCGGCGACTCGTAGATCGCGCTGCACCGACATCGCGTGCTCGAACGCGACCTCGCATTCCTCGACGGCGCCGCGTGATCGGCGCCGCGCTCGACGGGCTCCGGCGTGCAAGCGAGCGGCATGTGCCCTTCGCCGGCGAGCAGACCCGAGGTCGGATCGAGACCGATCCACCCCGCGCCCGGCAGGTAGACCTCGCACCAGGCGTGGAGGTCGGTGAAGTCGTGCTCCGCGCCGGCGGGACCGTCGAGCGCCTTCACGTCGGGCGTGAGCTGGATCAGGTAGCCGGACACGAAGCGCGCGGCGAGCCCCAGGTGGCGCAGCAGCTGCACGAGCAGCCACGCCGTGTCGCGGCACGAGCCGCTGGCCGAGCGCGAGCGTCTCCTCCTTGGACTGCACGCCCGGGTCGAGCCGGATCACGTAGCGGATGTCGCCGCTGAAGTCGCCGGTTCACGTCGACGAGAAAATCGATCGTGCGGCGTCGCGAGGCGTCGATCGCGTCGAGGTACGCGGCGAAGCGCGGCGTCGCGGGCTCTCGGCGGAGGAAGGGCGCGAGCTCGTGCACCTGCCACTCCTCGTATCGAAACGGAAACGTCTCCGCGTGCAGGCTCGAGGAAGAAGTCGAACGGGTTGTAGACCGCCATCTCGGCGACCAGGTCGACCTCGACGCGAAACTGCGCGCACCTTCTCGGGAAACACCAGCCGCGCGAGGTAGTTGCTCTGCGGGTCCTGCTGCCAGTTGATGAAATGCTGGCTCGGGCTCGATGCGCAGCGAGTAGGAGAGGATCGGCGTGCGGCAGTGCGGCGCCGGCCGCAGCCGCACGAGTTGCGGCGAGACGCTCACGGGTCGGTCGTACCGGTACGCGGTGACGTGGTTGAGGGCGACGTGGACGGACAAGTCTTACTCCCGGCAGACTGCGCGAACGGCGCCGATGGGCGTCGGGCCGAGCCGCAACGGCAATCGGTCGAGGCGGAGCAATCAATGTGCCGCGGGTGCGGCGCTCGGCGGACCGGAAATCGTTCCATACCTCGTCGCCGCGTCGGCGGTGCTGCGTGGTGGCGGCGCGGCTGCCGGCTCCGGCGCGCAGGACGCCCTGCCCAAATACGCTCCACTGCCTCGAACGCCGGCACGCCCTTCCGGCGCCGCGGCCCGGCGGGCGAGCGGGGACGCCGAGGACGGCGCCCGCACCGGGCGCTACTTCCAGGGGAACGCGTCGAAGGGGTACGCCCGGCACTCCGCGCGCCGCTCGTAGTCGTCGCGGCGGATGCCGCGGGACCAGCGGGCCAGCTCGTGGAACACCCAGCAGCGCTTGCGCGGCGTCGCCAGACGCGGATCGCGTTCCACGGAGGCGACGACGGATTCGATCGTCACCGGATCGGAGCCCATCCGGAGATCGTCGCCGGTGTCGAGGTGCATGGTGCCGTGGCCCCCGTGTGCGTCCCACGCGGTCCACGCCGGGAGGTCGCCCTGCCGGCCGCGACCGGGATCGCCCGCGTAGGCGAACTCCGCCCAGTAGGACATGACCCGTTCCGCCAGCGCCTCGCGGCCGGGGCGATTGCGGTCGCTGAAGATGACGTTCCCTTGGCGGCCGAGGTCGAAGTGGCCGAAGACGAACGGGATCTCGAAGCCGTGGGCGGCGCCGAGGTAGGTCGCGAGGTCGGTGCCGAGGATCGACGGCTCCTCGTCCCAATCGAAGCGGTAGACGTAGACCTGCGGCTCGGTTCGGCTGAGCGCGCTCGCCGGCAGATCGGCGCCGGTCGCCTTCCACATCGCCGTCATCGCGTCGGCGGTCGCGAGATAGAGCTGCGGCGCGCGGACGCGCGGCACGACGCCGAACCAGCGTCGCACGTAGAGCGGGTTCATGAAGAGAAAGAGCTTGTTCTCGTTCTCGTTGGTGCCGAGCATCACCGGCACCCGCGTCCAGCCGCCGGTGCGCGCGTAGAGCTCGAGGACGTCGCCGTCCGGAAACACCGCACCGTCCGCGAAGAGCTGGGGGACGTCGAGCAACGACTCCTGCGCCTCGCGATGGTACGCGGCGAGGATCTCGGCGGGCGTCCGCGTGCGCAGCCACGCCGCGAGCTCGCGCGGCGGCATCGCGGCCGTCCGCCGTTGCGCGTCGGCGCGGTCCTGCGCGCGGCCCTCGGCGATCAACAGGCGCGCGATCACCTCGTTCGAGCTGTTCTCGTGACCGGGCGTCGCGTCGTCCGTCCAGTTCTCCGCGGCGGAGACCGGCGTCAGCGCGGTGCCGCCGCTCTCGACGATCGCGCGCTGGAAGAGGCCGCGCGCGCGCGGCGAGACCAGGAGCGTCGCGACGTTCCGCCCTCCCGCCGACTCGCCGAAGATCGTGACGCCGGCCCGGGTCGCCGCCGAAGGCCGCGGCGTCGTCGCGCACCCACTCCAGCGCCCGCACGACGTCGAGCGTGCCGAAGTTTCCCGAGCGCTCCTCCGCCGTCGCGGCGCCGTCGCGGAGCGCCCGATGGCGAAACCAGCCGAACGGTCCGAGCCGGTAGTTGATCGTCACGACGAGGACGCGCTCGCGCGCCGCGAGCCGCCCGCCGTCGTAGAAGTCGGAGAGCCCGACCGTGTTGCCGCCGCCGTGGATCCAGACCATCACCGGGAGCCGCGCGGCGCCGGTCGGCACCGCGCGCTGCTCGAAGCGCGGCGCGTACACGTTCACGTAGAGGCAATCCTCGGTGCCGGAGACGGTGCCGGGCTTGTCGTCGATGCCGGCCAACGGGCTCGCGTACTGCGGGCAATGACCGCCGAACGCGACGGCCTCGCGGACGCCCGACCACGGCGCCGCCGCCGCCGGCGGCCGCCAGCGGCGGTCGCCGACCGGCGGCTCGGCGTAGGGAATGCCGAGCCACACGTGGCTGCCGTACCGGCCGGTGAAGCCGACGACCTCGCCCGCCGGCAGCGAGCGCTTCGACGTGGGGTCGACGACGTGCGCGACGTCGGGCACCGGCGCCTGGCCGCGCAGCGAGCGCAGGGTCGCGCACGAGAGCGCCGTGGTCGCGGCGACGAGCGACAGCGACACTGCGATCGTTCGTGTGAGCGCTCGCACCTCGAGGTCTCTACCACGCAGGCGCCGGCGGCCCAATGCGGCGACGGCGTCGCCGCTGCCGGACGCGTCGCGTGTGTCGCCGCTGCGACGACGGAAGAGACGCTCGGGCTGCGGTAGTGCCTCAGGTAACTGAGCACTACCCGGGCTGCGTGAAGGTTGGTCGGACGGCCGCCGCGTGCTACCCACCGCGGATCGCAGCGCGCGCGCATCTACTGCTCCTCGCGGTCGCGGTCCTGACGGTCGGCTGCCGGCCCGCGTTGAAGACGACGGTGCGGAGCGAGGGCCGCCTCGGCACCGTGCGGGTGATCGCGCCGCCGCGACCTTCGGCCGGCGTGGTCTTCGTGTTCTCGGGCGCGGAGGGCTGGACGCCCGCGCTCGGCGACGCGGCGGGCTCGCTCGCGGGGCGCGGCGCGATCGTCGTCGGCGTCGACCTCGCCGCGTATCTCGAGAACCTCCGGCGCAGCACGGACGGCTGCCACTACGTCGTCGCCGAGATCGAGGACCTGAGCCATCGGCTCGAGCGCGAGGCGGACTTCGGCGCCTATCGATCGCCGGTGCTCGCCGGCGTCGGCGCGGGCGCCGTGCTGGCCTACGCCGCGCTCGCACAGGCGCCGGCCGCGACGGTCGCGGGCGCCGCCGGCGTCGATCCCGCGTCGGCCCTCGCGACGCGCGTGCCGCTCTGTCCCGGGGCGCCGGCGACCCCGGATCCGAACGGAGGATTCGCCTACGGGATGAAGGCCGCGTTGCCCGGGCCGTGGCGCGTCGGCGCGAGCGAGCGGGGCGACGTCGCGCGCGCGCTCGCCGAGCTGGTCACGCCGATGCTCGCGTCGACCGCGGCCGGCGACCCGATCACCGCCGCGCTTCCCGAGCTACCCCTGGTCGTGCTCGCGGTGCCGACGCCGGGCCCGCTCGCGGCCGTCATCTACTCGGGCGACGGCGGCTGGCGCGATCTCGACAAGACGATCGGCGAGACGCTCGCCGGGCGCGGCGTGCCCGTCGTCGGCGTCGACAGCTTGCGGTACTTCTGGCACACCAAGCCGCCGGAGCGCGTCGCCGCCGACCTCGCGGCGATCATGGGCGCCGCGCGCACCGCCTGGGGCGACGTGCGGTTCGTCCTCGTCGGCTACTCCTTCGGCGCCGCCGTTCTCCCGTTCGCGGTCGCTCGCCTTCCGCCCGCGGAGCGGGCGCGGGTCGTCGAGGTCTCGCTGCTCGGACTCGAGACGCGCGCGCGTTTCGAGTTCCAGGTCACGGGACTGCTCGGACGCGCGCCGTCGGAGAACGCCCCGCTCGTGCTGCCGGAGATTCAGCGTCTCGATCCGGGTCTGGTGCAGTGCTTCTACGGCGAGCAGGAGCCCGAGACGCTCTGCCGCGATCCGGCGTTGTCGCATGTCGAGATCGTGCGCACCGCGGGGAGCCATCACTTCGACGGCAACTACGTCGCGCTCGCCGACCGCATCCTCGCGGGCGCGCGGCGGCGGCTGGCGCGCGGCGAGGGCGGTCCGTCGTCGACGGATGCCGCCGGTCGCGGCGCAGGACACGCGTCGTCGACGGATGCCGCCGGTCGCGGCGCAAGACACGCGTCGCCGGCGGATCGCGCCGGTCACGGCGGCTGACGCCGGGTGCATGCCCGCCGGCTACGGGCGGATGACGCCGCCGATGCCGCCCGAGATCAAGGCGGCGATGTCGGTCAGCACGAACGGCAGCGCCAGACCTCCCGGTGAGGCGAGGTAGCGCGGCTCCCACTCGGGCCGGAACTTCTCTTTGAAGGCCCGCAGGCCGCGGAAGTTGTAGAAGTGATCGCCGAAGCGAAAGAGCAGGCGGCCGAGCCGCGTCCATCCGGGCGCGAGCCGGCGGCGCTCGAACCCCGAGAGCGGCGCCATGCCGAGACTGAACCAGCCGTAGCCCTGCGTCTGCGCCCACAGGATGAGCTGCGTGAACAGATAGTCCATCACCATCGGCGGCGCGTCGTCGGAATAGCGCATCAGGTCGACGGACATCTCCTCTTTCGATTCGCCCGCCCAGAGGTTCGCGAACGCGACGATGCGCTCGCCCTGGCGCACGACCGCGATCGGCAGCCGCGACAGGTAGGCGCGGTCGAAGTAGCCCATCGAGAAGCGCTTCTCGCGCACGTTCTTGTGCGCCAGCCACTCGTTCGAGATCGCCTCGAGACGATCGAGAATCGGCGGAACCTCGGCGGGCGGTAGGACGGCGAACTCCCCTCCGAGGCGGGCCATGCGATTGAGCGCAGTGCGGAAGTCCTGCTTGTCCTTTCCCGTGAGGCTGAAGCGATCGAGCGGCACGCGCGCCTCTTCGCCGAGCTTGTAGAGCTTGAGCCCGAGGTCGAGGTAGATCGGCAGCTCGCCGACGCTCACCTCGTAGAACACCGCCGAGCCGCCGTGCTCGTCGGCGAGCTCGCGAAACCTCCACGCGAGCTCGCGGCGGGCGGCCGGCGGTCCGAACGGGTCCGCCATCGCGATCCACGACCGTCCGCGGACGTCGTACATCAGGAAGCCGTCGTCGCCGTGGAAGAGGAGACGGTTGCTGCCGAGGAGCGCGAGATGCGCGATCGCGCGGTGACCCGTGGTGGCGATCCCCGCCGCGCGGCCGGTGTCGTCGGCCGAGGCTTCGGCGGGAAGCGGCGGCGCGGGGCGGAGGAGGCGCGCGACCGAGTACGCGGCGGCCAACCCGAACGCGCCGGCGAACGCGCGCAGCGCGCGCGGCGCGTTCGCCGACAGCTCGAACTGCCACCACAGCTCGTGCGAGTAGGCGACGTCGCGGTACGCGGTCGCCACCACGGCCCAGGTGCCGGCGAGCGCCAGCACCACCGCGATCACCCACGAGACCGAGAACGACTGACGCACGAGAGAGCTCCGCCGATAGAAGTACGGCCGGCAGAGCGACACCGCGACCGCGATGGCGGCGAGCGCGGTCGCTTCCTCGTAGTCGATGCCCTTGAGCAGCGACGTCACCGCGCCGCCGAGGAGCAGGACGATCGTCAGATAGTACGCGGCATCGACACGTTGCTGGAGCGCGCGCGCCAGCAACAGGAGCCCGACGCCGACGAGGCTGGCGATGAAGTGCGAGGCCTCGACGAGCGGCAACGGCAGCAGCTTGTTGAGCAGCTCCATGCGTCCGGGCGCCGGCGGCGTCGCCCCGGAGATGAGCAGGATCAAGCCGCCCGCGAAGGTGACGATGGCGAGCGCCCGCGGCGCGAGCTCCGGCCACCACTGGTCGAGCGCGCTGCGGGCGCGCACGAACGCGCGGTTCCTGGTCACCTCGTAGGCGGTGAAGAAGACGAACACGGCGGCGAGGGGGCCGAGGTAGACGGTGCGATAGAGCAGCAACGCGGCGACGACGATCGGCGCGTGATGGTAGGGCGCCAGCAGCATCACGATCGTCGCGTCGAAGACGCCGAGCCCGGCGGGCACGTAGCTGACGAGCCCGAGCGCGCGCGCGACGACGAAGATGCCGGTCAGCCGGGCGAACGAGAGCGCGTGCGTCGGCGGCAGCAGCGAGTACAGCACCGCGGCGCCGAGCACCCATTCGAGGCTCGAGAGCGCGATCTGCGCGCCGGTCACGCCGCCGTGCGGTAGCGTGACGTCGAACCCGCGGACGCGGACGTGGCGCGTGCCGCTCGCCGTCCACGCCCAGTAGCCGATGCCGATCGCGACCAGTATCGCGCCGACGACGCGGCTGGTGGGCTCGAGCGCCGGAAGGTGCACCGGCAGCCGGAGCGGCGTCGCCAACAGCGCCGCACCGCCGAGGAAGAGCACGGCGAGCCAGAACGTGACGAGGTTGAGCGCCATGACGTCGGCGATCTCGCCTGCCGCGAGGCCGTCCGCCGCCAGGATGCGGTATTGCATCGCGCCGCCGCCGAGGAGTCCCGGCCCGACGCTGTGATTGACCACGTAGGTGACGAACGAGCCGAGCGCGACCCGCGGCAGCGTCACGATGCGCCGCACGTGGCGCAGGGCGAGGAGATCGTAGGCGATGACGACGCAATAGCTCGCCAGCGTGAGCGCGAAGGCGACCGGCAGCCGCGAGCGCCAGGTCGCCGCCAGCCGCGTCGCCAGCGCGTCGTATCCGCCGGCGAGCCCGAGCCGGTGGTGGATCAGCCACAGGCTCACCGCGAGCAGCGTGAGCGCCACCGGCGTCACGATCGCGGGATGCGCGCGTCCCCTCATCGACACGCGTCTCAAGAGCCGCCGAGGAATCTCAGGATCAGCGGGTCCAGCGAGTCCGCGGCCGTCTGGAACGTGTCGTGTCCGGTGTTCGGCAGGATGCACAGCTGCGCGTTCGGCAGCGACTCGAAGATCTCGACCGTGTGCTCCAGGCGGATCACGTCGCGGTCTCCGGCGATGACGAGGACCGGTGCGTCGATGCGGGCGAGGTCGGACTTCTCGAGGATGACCGGCGTCAGCCAGAGGCGCCGCACCTTGTCGGTGATGGTGAGCGCGCGGCGGGCGCCGCTCGCCGCCATTCCGGCGCCGTGGCCGGCTGCTCGGCGTCGGCGTCGGTCGACGGCGCGCCTTCGCCGCCGTCGCTACCGGCCGCCGACGGCGGCGGCGCGTCGGACTCGACGTCCTCGGGAACTTCGTCGCGCAGCGCCTGGACGTCCTCCGGCCGCTGTCCCTCGACGTTGATGCTCGCGCCCGAGATCACCAGTCGCCGCACCAGCTCGGGATGGCGGGTGGCGATCACGAGCGCGATGATGCCGCCGTCGCTCCATCCCACGACGTCCGCCGGCGCGGCGTTCAGCTGGCGGAGGAGGTCGGCGGTGTCCTCCGCCATCTGCGCGTAGCTCAACGTCTCCCGCGCGTCGGGCGTATGTCCATGACCCGCCTGCTCGATCGCGATCACTCGGTGTGCTCTCGCAAACTCCGGGATCTGGCGCGCGAAGGACCCGGCAATGGTGTTGAGGCCGCCGTGCAGCAACACCAGCGGGCGGCCGTGCCCGTACTCCTCGTAGTACATGCCGTACCCGGCCACCATCGCGTAGCGGCCCGCGCCGGTGCGGCTCGAGCGAGCCGCGCAGCCGAGGGAGCCGGACGCGGCGACCGCCGCGAGGAAGATCGCGACCGCAGGGCGGTTGATCATCGCCGATGCATGATAGGGCCGGCGGCCGAATCTGGCGAGACACGCTCGCGCGGGCCTTCCGGATCTGCGACGTCCGCCGTCACGTTCCCGCCGCCGCCGGAGGCCCCGACCTCCGCGACCGCATCCCCTCCGTTTTTCCGCGCGCTCTCCCCGCTGTCCGGAATTGTCGGCCTGCGCCGCCGCTCGTAGCCTCGCTGCACGCTCGACGGACGCGTCGCACGCGATCGGTGACGGACGTCCCGGCCCGTGTGCGCAGACCGCTACCCGTACGAAGGAGACCTCGACGATGAAGAACTCGCTCATGGTTCTGGCCGCGCTCGCGACGCTCGCCGTCGCGCCGGCCGCCGACGCCGCGATCGACCAGCTGTTCGGCGGTGCCGTCACCTGCACCGTTCAGAGCGGCGCCGACGCCGGCGAGCGCCACTGCGCCGGCATCTTCACGACCTTCGACGGCGCCCCGATCGACGTGAACGTCGGCTTCCCGCCGGCGCCCGCGGCCGGGCCGGACGGGGGCTTTCCGATCATCGGCGTCTTCCACGGCTGGGGCGGCTCGAAGCTGTCGCTCACCAGCGCGTCGATGCAGGAGTGGCTCGACGCCGGGTATGCGGTGTTCTCGATGAGCGATCGCGGCTGGGGCCTGTCGTGCGGCGCGACCGATCCGAAGCGCCTCACGCCCGGCACGTGCGACGCCGGCTACAACCATCTCATGGACACGCGCTACGAGGTGCGCGACGCGCAGGAGGTGTTCGAGGCGCTCGCGGATCAGGCGGCCGACGGCGCCACCGCCGGCGAGGGCCTGATCGATCCGCAGGCGATCGGCGCGACCGGCGGCTCGTACGGCGGCGGCATGTCGATGGCGCTCGGCGCGCTCCGCGATCGCAAGATGATCGGCGGCGAGGACCCGAACCCGGTGGACGGCACGCTGGTGCCGTGGGTGAGCGCCGGCGGCAAGGCGATGCGCATCGCCGCGGCCCAGCCCGACATCCCGTGGACCGACCTCTCGAACGCGCTCGTGCCCAACGGTCACACCCTCGACTACGTCGCCGACGCGCCCTACCTCGCGCGCGGCCGGGTCGGCGTGCTCAAGCAATCGTTCGTCGCGGGCCTGTACGCGACGGGACTGGCGGCGAGCAACTACGCGCCGCCCGGCACCGACCCGGACGCCGACCTCACGACCTGGTACACGGAGGTGAACGCCGGCGAGCCCTACGACGGCAACCCGCTCACCGCCGACGTCGTCGACGAGGAGTCGCGCCACCACTCGTCGTACTACATCGACGACTCCACGCCGCCGGCGCCGATGCTGATCTCGAACGGCTGGACCGACGATCTCTTTCCCGCCGACGAGGCGATCCGCTTCTACAACCGCACGCGTGCGCATCATCCCGGAACGCCGATCTCGCTGGTCTTCACCGATCACGGCCATCAACGCGGGCAGAACAAGGCGCCGGACGCCGCCTTCCTCGGCGCCGCGCGCCACGCCTGGTTCGACTTCTACGTGAGAGGCCAAGGACCGCAGCCGTTCCTCGGAGTCCGGACGCTGACACAGACCTGCGGCGGCCCGTCGCAAGGCGCGACCGGCGACTTCGACGATGCCGGCACCGACCAGCCGTTCCAGGCGTCCAGCTGGGCCGCGCTCGCGCCCGGCGAGATCCGCATCGCGAGCGCGCCGCAGCAGGTGATCGCGCCGTCGGTCCCGACCGACGCGCCGATCGGGCAGGCGTTCGACCCGATCTCCGGCGGCGGCGCGTGCGCCAGCGCCAGCGCGGCCGATCAGGCCGGCGCCGCCACGGTCCGCTCCGATCCCGCACCGGCGGCGGGATTCACCATCATGGGATCGCCGACGATCGTCGCCGACATCCTCTCGCCCGGTCCGACCTCGCAGCTCGCCGCGCGCCTCCTCGACGTCGACCCGTCGACCGACATGCAGACCCTGATCGCGCGCGGCCTGTATCGACCGGAGATCAATACCAGCGCGACCCGCCAAGTCTTCCAGCTGCATCCGAACGGCTGGAAGGTCGCGGCCGGCCACGTCGTGAAGCTCGAGCTCTTGCCCGCCGATCAGCCCTACGGTCGCGACTCGAACGGCCAGGCGCCGATCACGGTCTCGAACCTCGAGATCCGCCTGCCGGTCCTCGAGCCGCCGGACTGCGCGCTCGTGCAGGAGCCGGCCGCGAAGATCGTCCCGGCGGGCTACGCCCTCGCCGCCGACTTCGTCGACGGCGTCTTCCGCTGTCACGCCTGCGCCCAGACCGGCTGCGCGACGCCGGCCGTCGCCGGGAAGTCGCGGCTGCTGCTCGCGAACAAGACGCCGGATGCCCGCGACAAGCTCCTCTGGACGCTCGCCGGCGGCCCGGCGACGACCGTGGCCGGGTTCGGCGACCCGCTCGCGTCGACGAGCTACGCGCTCTGCCTCTACGACGGCTCCGGCGTGCTGATCGCCGGCGCGAGCGCGCCCGCCGGCGGCGTCTGCGCCGGCCGCTCGTGCTGGAAAGCGACGTCGAAGGGCTATCGCTACGGCGATCGCGACCTCACCCCCGACGGCATCCAGCGGATCGACTTGAAGTCCGGCCCGGCGGGGAGCGCGCGGATCGTCGTCAAGGGCAAGGGGGCGAGCCTGCCTCTGCCGCCGCTGCCGGTCGGCTCGCTGCCGCTCACCGTGCAGCTCGTCGACTCCGACGACGCGTGCTGGCAGACGACGTTCAGCGCGCCGCAGAAGAACCAGGCGGATCAGCTGAAGGCGAAGTCGGACTGAACGGCCCGCCGAGCGGCCGACGCGCCACTAACCGGTTGCCGGTGGACGGCGCGAGGATCACCGGAAGCGCGCCACCATCGGCTTTTCGAGCAGGTGCCAGGACGTCGCGGCAAGCGCGACCGTCACCACCAACGTCGACGTCAGGAAGAATCGATGCGCATCCGCCGGCAGCAGCCGCTTCAGCGACAGGATCACGAGCAGGTGCCAAAGGTATATGCCGTAGCTGATGTCGCCGAGGTAATCGAGCGGCTTCAACAGCCGCCAGCGTGTCAAATCCGGCAAGAGAGAGAACGACGCCACGACGAAGCCGAACGATATCGCGATCGTCGTTCGCCACAGCGTGACCATGTAGACGTCATCCCAGTATCCTGCGTGCGGCCAGTAGAGCTTCATCGCGATCGTCAGGCACAGCGCCCCCGAGACGACGGCTCCGGCGGTCAGCGCCCAGTCGCCGTGCCTCCACCGCTGCCGCAGTCGCGCGAGGGTGCCGTCGAGAAACGAGCGCGCCAGGACGATGCCGACGGCGAATTCATCGGCCATGCACGGAACCTGGCTCGTGAAGATGAAGCTGCGAAACGTGTCTCGGCTCGCGTAGGTACACCAAAAGCCCACCCAACGCGCGGTCCACGCGAGGCCGACGCCGCCCAGGAGAATCAGCGCCGGCTCGATCCGGGAAAGCCACGGACACAGGAGCACGGCCAGCACGTAGAATTGCATCTCGGCGGCGACGCTCCAGTTGGGCCCGTCGATCGAGCTGTGGGTGGCATAGAACCAGTTGTGGACGAAAGCGAGATGCGCGGCGACGTGCGTCGCCAATACCGTGGCCTTCACGTGCAGGAGCTGCGGATCGACGAGAGTCAGAAAAAGCGTCGCGGTACAGACATAGAGCGGCGCGATTCGCGCGAGCCTGCGCCGCATGAACGTCCGTCTGAAATGCTCGCCGCGATCGCGATAGAGCGTGAGCGCGCTCAGGCCGATGACGAAGCCGCTGAGCACGAAGAACAAATCGACTCCCAGCCAGCCGATGCGAAAAACGACGAGAGCGCCTTCACCGGGAAAGTCGGACCACTTGGTGAACTCGATCACGTGGTAGACGAGCACGAGAACCGCCGCGAAACCGCGCAAGATGTTCACGTTGGGAAAGTACAATCGTTGCATGTGATGCCGTGGTTGCGACGCCGGAGAGCCGTGCCCCGATTCGTCGGCGCGGGGTGATGCCCGCGGCCGGCACCGCGGGTCAAGGCGGCGCCGGCCGGCTACCGGCAGCTCCCTGGTGGGTAGACGGACTCCGCCGGCGGACCTTTCGGCCGGCTTCGCTTCGCGCTACCGTGCGACCCGCATGGCGGACGAACTGGGACGTCTCGACGCGACGGCGCAGGCGGAGCTGGTCCGCCGCGGCGACGCCACGCCGCTCGAGCTGGTCGACGCCGCGATCGCGCGGATCGAGCGGCTGAACCCGCAGCTGAACGCCGTGATCCACCAGCACTTCGCGCGCGCGCGCGACGAGGCGCGCGGCTCGCTGCCGGACGGGCCGTTCCGGGGCGTGCCGTTCCTGCTCAAGGATCTCGCGGGCGGCTACGCCAAGGGCGATCCGAATCATTGGGGCACGCGCTTCCTGCGCGACGCCGGCTACCTCCACCCGACGACCGCCTACCTCGTCGACAAGTTCCGTGCGGCCGGCCTGGTGATCGTCGGCCGGACCAACGTGCCCGAGCTCGGCGCCTGGGCGACGACGGAATCGGACGCGTACGGGCCGTGTCGCAACCCATGGAGCCCGGCGCACGCGAGCGGCGGCTCGAGCGGCGGCGCCGCGGCGGCGGTGGCGTCCGGCATGGTGCCGTTCGCGCACGCCAGCGACGGCGGCGGCTCGATTCGCAATCCGGCGAGCCAATGCGGCATCCTCGGCCTGAAGCCGTCGCGCGGCCGGATCTCGGTCGGCCCGGACGTCGGCGAGATGTGGGCGGGGATGGCGTTCGAGTTCGCGGTCACGCGCAGCGTGCGCGACACGGCCGCCCTCCTCGATGCGGTGTCGGGTGCGATGCCGGGCGATCCCTACGAGGCCGCGCCGCCGGCGCGGCCGTATCGCGAGGAGGTCGGCGCGCCCGCGGGGACGCTGCGCGTCGGCGTGTTGCGCCGGCCCGGCGACGCCGAGGTGCACCCCGACTGCATCGCCGCCGTCGAGGCCGCGGCGCGCCGCCTCGCCGCGCTCGGCCATCGCGTCGACGACTCGTGCCCGAGCGCGCTCGCCGTCGACGAGCTCGGGCCGCACGCGATCACCGTCGTCGCCGCGAGCCAGGCCCGTCTCGTCGAGACGCTCGAGGAGTGGATCGGCCGCCGGCTCGGCCCCGAGGACATGGACGCCGACAACTGGGCGATCACCGAGATGGGCCGGCCGGTCACCGCGACCCGCTATCTCGCCGCGCTCGACGCGATGAACGTCTTTCGCCGGCGCGTCGCCGCGTGGTGGGCCGACGGGCACGACCTGCTCGTGACGCCGACGCTCACCGGACCGCCGCCGCGCCTCGGCGAGCACCGTCCGGTCCCCGGCAGCCCGCTCGCGGCGTGGACCCGCACCGGCGCGCTCCTGCGCTTCACGATTCCGTTCAACGTGACGGGTCAGCCGGCGATGTCGCTGCCGCTCCACTGGAACGGCGAGGGCCTGCCGATCGGCGTCCAGCTCGTCTCCGCGTTCGGACGCGAAGACGTCTTGCTGCGCGTCGCCGCGCAGCTCGAGGCCGACGGCGCCTGGCGCGATCGGCTGCCGCCGATTCACGCGTGAGCCGAGACCGCGCGCGATCGGGAAATCGATCGTCCGGATTCCGAGCGAGCGGCTCAGCCGACCTAGGGATTGCGCGTCGTGAGGCCGGCGAAGCGCGAGAAGTCGCGGTCGGCCACAGCGGCTGCAACGTGTCCCAGCTGCCCCACGACAGGCCGGGAGATCAGCGGTGGCTGTCGAACGACATCGCCTGTTGGAACGTGGGGCGATTCGCCCAGCGCATGGTGTCGGGGATCGGCAGGCCGGCGAACTGAATCCGCTCGGGGGCGGCGTCGCCGCGCCAGAGCGTCGGATCGGAGCCTTGCGCGCTCGAGAGCTCGACGCGGGTGTCGTCGATCGCCTGCCACAGCGACGCGGCGCAGGCGGCGACGTTTCCGGCGCCGCAGAACTTGGTCTTGAACGGATCCTTCAGCGCGGCGGCGGGATCGGGGAGCGGCTTCACGTTGCGCAGATCCTCGTCGACGTAGCTGTACCAGCCGCCCTGGAACGCCGAGCCGATCGGTCCCGGCGGATTGTCGCGCGGCAGGATCTCCGCGAGCCGATCGCGGAGGTCGGCGGGGTCGCTCATCGTCGGGCCGAGGAGCGGCGCCATCACCGCGTTCGCGAGCTTCGGCCAGAGCACGTCCATGATGGCCGCGCCGGGATCGTCGACCTTGCCGTCGCCGGCGACGGTCGGCTCGACGTCGAGGCGGCTGCCGCCGTTTGCCACCCACTGCTGGAGGAGGTCGACCATCTGGGCGTCGACGGGATCGGGCGGCGTTCCGCTGTCGAGCATGTTGCTGATCTCGGGGAGGAGCTCGGTCGCGCGCAGGTCCTGCGTCGCGGCGCGGTTCATCGCGGCGACGGCCGACGTCAGCGTGTGCTTGCCGCCCGGGGGAAGCGTCACCTGCTGGGCGTGGGCGAGGAGGAGATTCCGGTAGACGGCGCCGTAGCCCCACTCCGAGTCCGACGACTGGAAGCCGAGCGCGGGCTTGTTGTTCCAGTTGTCGATCATGCCGTCGCGCGGGTTGATCACGTGCGGATGGCCGCTCCGCGAGAGGAATCCCCGCCACTCCCACTCGCCGGTGCCCCACGTCGGGAGTCCCCAATCGATGTTCCGCGGACGGCGCGGCAAGCGGCCGCTCGAGAACAGCGCCGCCTCGCGATCGTTGACGTAGATCCAGTTGAAGGTGAACTCGACCTGGCCGACGCTGCGGAAGAACCGGTGCGCGGTCTTCGCCTTGCCCGCGTCGAGCTCGGCGAACGCGAGCGCGTTGATCGCCTCGCGGCCGTGCGTCGAGCGCTTTCTCGCGATCGCCACGCGCTCGCCATTGACGGTGGCGTAGCCCTCGACGGGGCCGTGCACGGTCTGGTCGTACTCGACTTGCGACGTGGTGCTGCCGACGGTGACCGTGCCGGCGCTGACGTGCTCCATCGCCAGGCAGTCGCGCTTGTAGACGTAGTGAGTGTCGTCGCCGCAGAGCTTCTCGACGTACTGATCGATGACGTCGTGGCCGGCGGAGGTCGCGCTCCAGGCGTAGTCGTAGCTGCGGCCGATGACGACGTACGGCCCCGAGCCCGGGAAGGTCACGCCCCGCACGTCGATGCCGGCGCCGTGGAGGTCCATCTCGTAGAGGATCTCGGGGGAGAAGTAACCGGTCTGCGGGCCGGCGACGAGGAGGGGGTGACCGGTTGCGGACAGGCTCGGCGCGAAGAGCAGGGCGTTGCTCATGGCGCGCGGCAGGTGGCGCACCGCCGCCAGCTGCAAGGACGTCGACTGCGCTGCCGGCGAGAAGCTGGCGTCGTCGACGATGGCGTTGCCGGGCGAGTCGACGACCGGGCCCGAGCCGAAGCGGAACCGCCGGCCGCGGATCGTCACCGCGGCGTCGCCGTCGTCCTTCTCGGCGAGGTCGTCCCAGATCTGGCGCCCGAGCACCGCGCCGTGGCGAGCGATCAGCCTGCTCAGCAGCTGCGACGCGCGCACCTCGCCGCCGCCGCCGGCGCCGAACGTCGCCGCGACGAACGCGGCGCTCCCGAGCACGTCCTCACGGGTGTACGAGGTTCCGATCAGCGGCGCGTTCGCGGCGTTGACGCCGTTCACGTACTCGTCGAGGTCGTTCAGGACCTGGCGGCCCCGCCGCCCCTTCGATTCGATGAGGGTGGCCTGCTCGTCCAAGATCGCGAGCGCCTGCGCGGACGGAGTGAAGGTGCCGAAGCCTTCGGCGACCGCCATCGCGTCGAACCCCGGTGCGTCGAGCGCGGCGAGCTTTCCGGCGCCGCGGAGCGCGGCGATGATCGGCCAGCGGTCGCGCGCCTGCACCCACCCGGCGCCGAACATCACGCCTGCGCGCGTCGCGCTCGTGACGTGCGGCACGCCGAAGTTGTCGTATTGCACCGTCACGTCGGGGCGCGGCATCAGCGGCGCGCCCTCGGCGGATCCGGGTCCCGACGCCGTCGGGCCGAAGACGTTCGGCTTGTAGTAGACGTCGAGATCGCCGGGCATCACCTGGTCGAAGAGCGGCGTCAGCCCGTCGTAGAGCGGGATCTGATCGGTCGCGTGCGGCGCGTTGAAGTTGCCGTTCCCGGCCGGCAGCACGTCGTGCGCCTCGGCCGCGAAGTCGGCGGCGCGGGCGGTGCCGCCGAGGAGCACCGCGAGCAGGATCGTCGCCGCGATCGCGGCGAGCACGGTCATGCGGTTTTTCGAGCGTCGGTCGTGGGCCACAGAGCTCTCCTTCAGCGCGGACCGCCATCGGCGGGCGCAGATGCAACATCGGGATCGTCGACGAAAGGCAACGAACGCTCGGTCCCGGGATGCGCCTCCTCCGAAACGCGGCGGGACGGAACGTCTCGGCGGTCATAGCAGAAGACGCGGCCGAAACACTAAACGAATCGTCGCCTGGTGCTGTCCTAATTCGACGGCGGTTGTCCTAATTTCCCCTGTCGAGTGCGGAGCTTCGCTAACGGCTCGCCGGGTCCGTCGTGATCGATCGCGACGAGGACCAACGGCAGATCCTCCGCGCGCCCGTTCTGGATCGCTCGGCGGGCCGACGAGAGATCCGGGCCGCGATCGGTGAGATACACGCCGAGCTGGTCGGACGGGACCACGATCACGCCGACGTCGCACGCGCCAGTGGTGATCGCCTCGCGAAGGTGCGCCACGTCCATGATGAGGAGATCGCTGCGCGCCGACATCTGGATCTCGACGCCGAGGCAGACGCGAGCACCGTTGATCGTGAGGCACTTCGACCAATCGACGCCGCCGCCAGTTTTTTTCGCCCATGCCTCCGTCGCGTCCTCCAACCGCTTGTCGTCGAACCGCTTTCGATGAGCTTTCGGACGGCGGCGCCGCCGTTCGCGTCCTTCACTTCCCTGACGCGGACTACGACCTGTGCCGGTGGCATGAGAGCATCCGGTGCACGCCGGCGATGGCGCTCGGTGTGACCGACCATCCGTGGTCGGTCGGCGAACTGCTCGACGCCGCGCTGTCCGCGCCGGAGCCGCCGCCGCTCGTCACCGACCCGCAAGCCTCGCTGCCGTTCATCAGCGCCGCGAAGGCCAAGGGCGACACGAGCCCGACGACGCCGCGCAAGCTCTACGTCATCAAGGGCGGCAAGGGTGGGCGAAAGTAGGAACGCCGCCAGCACCGCCCGTCGCATCGGAGGGAGGGAACGACGACATCATTGCGAGCCTATGGTACAGCGGTGTTCAAGGGGCACTTCGGTGGACACTACACGCAGACCGCACATGCCGGACCCGGAGGGGGAGCAGGTCGCTATGGCGGGGTACGACCCGAATCGGGTGAGCCTCCGGGCGCTGGAGAAGGCGCTCGGCCGCTATGCGAACGACGAGATCTCGGCCGAGGAGATTGGGACGGTCGCGGAGCGCCTGACACGGGAGGAGCGGCAAGCGGACCTCGACCGGCAGGACATGCTGGATTGGATGGAGAAGCACTCGCTCGGGTAACACGCGCGCTTGTCCTATTTAGGACAGCACCCGTCGCCTGGGGCGGGGTCGGCTCACCCCACGGCTTCGATCCGGCCGGCCGCGCCCGCCGAACAGTCCGGCGTCGATCGCGATCGCCTCGGTGACGTCGACGACCCGAAGCTCGGGGAATCAGCGCGACTCAGCCGCGATCATCGCCCCCAGCCGGCGCAGCTGCGCCGTCGCGCCGCCGAGCGTGAGCTCGAGCTGCTTGGCCCAGAGGAAGTAGCGGTGGAGCGGGTAGTCGCGATCGACGCCGATGCCGCCGTGGAGGTGCTGGGCGGTGTGGACGACGCGCTGGCCGGCGTCGGCGGCCCAGTACTTCGCGACCGCGACCTGCGACTCGGCGGGCAGGCCGGCGGCGATCCGCCACGCCGCTTGCCACGTGGTGAGCCGGATCGCCTCGGTGTCGACGTAGGCGTCGGCCAAGCGCTGGCCGACGGCCTGGAACATCGCGATCGGCTGGTCGAACTGCTTGCGGTTCTTCGTGTACTCGGCCGTGAGCGCGAGCGCCTGCTCGCAGACGCCGAGGCCGAGCGCCGCGAGGGCGGCGGTCGCGCGCTCGCGAATCCACGCGACGATCGCCGCGCCGTTGCCGCCGTCGCCGAGGCGGGCGCCGGTGCCGAGCGGCGCGTCCGTGAGGACGATCAGCGCCTGCGGCTGGTCGCTCGTCGTCAGCAGCGATGCGATCGCTACGCCTGGCGACCGCGGCTCGACGAGGAAGACGCCGACCGAGCCGTCATCGCACGCGGCGGGGACGAGGACGAGATCCGCGACGTCTCCCGCGGGGACGCAGAGCTTCCGGCCGGAGACGCGCCAGCCGTCGTGTGCCGGTCGCGCCACCGTCGCCGGCGTGCTCGCTTCGGCGTCGTCCTCGACGAGCGCCGCCGTCAGCACCGCGTCGCCGGCGACGACGCGCGGCAGCCAGCGGCGCTTCTGCTCGTCGGTGCCGAAGGCCGCGATCGGCGACGCTCCGAGAACGACGGTCTCGAGAAAGGGCGCCGGCGCCGTCGCGCGGCCGACCTGCTCGACGATGAGCGCGACCTCGAGGAAGCCGAGGCCGCTGCCGCCGTGCTCGGCCGGAATCGCGATGCCGAGGAGACCGGCCTTGGCGAGATCCGCCCACAGCTCGCGATCGAAGCGCTTGGTGCCGCTGCGCTCGAGCCGCCGCTGGCGCTCGTGCGACGCCTTGTCCGCGAAGATCTGCTTCGCGAGGTCGGCGATCGCCTGCTGCTCGTCGGTGATCGAGAAGTCCATGGCGTCGCCCCGCGCCTCAGAAGCGCGGCATGCGCGGCAGGCCGAGGCCGAACATGCCGATCAGATCGCGCTGCACCTCGTTGGTGCCGCCGCCGAAGGTGAGGATCAGCAGCGCACGATAGAGGAGCTCGAGGCGTCCCATCGCGATCGCCGCGGGCGAGCCGCGCCGGAGATAGGCGCGTTCGCCGATGATCTCCATGAGGAGCCGGAAGGCGCCGAGATAGAACTCGGTGCCGAAGACCTTGATCGTCGACGCGTCGGCGACCTCGAGCCGCCCCTGGGTCCCCGTCCACGCCACCTTCCAGTTGATCAGGCGCAGGAACTCGAGGCCGGCGTGGACGCGCGCGAGGCCGATCTGCACCCACTCCTGATCGATGACGCGCCGGCCGTCGGCGAGGCGGGTCGTGCGCGCCCACGCGACCGTCTCGTCGTACGCCTGCTCCAGCAGGCCGGCCGAGCACAGTGTGACGCGCTCGTGGTTGAGCTGGCTCGTGATCAGACGCCAGCCCTGGTTCTCGCGGCCGACGAGGCTCGACGCCGGCACCCGCACGTCGTCGAAGAAGACCGCGTTGATGTCGTGCTCGGAGAGCAGGTGCATCGGGTCGATCCGCACGCCCCGTGTCCGGAGGTCGACGGCGAAGATCGAGATGCCTTGGTGCTTGGGCGCGTCCGGGTCGGTGCGGGTCGCGAGCCAGACGTAGTCGGCGTCGCCGGCGAGGCTGGTGAAGATCTTCTGGCCGTTGATGACCCAGGCGTCGCCGTCGCGGACGGCGCGCGTCGTCAGCGAGGCGAGGTCGGTGCCGGCGTTCGGCTCGGTGTAGCCGATGCAGAAGTGCAGCTCGCCCTTCAGGATCTTCGGCAGGAAGAAACGCTTCTGCTCGTCGGTGCCGTGGCGCATGAGCGTCGGGCCGACGGTGTTGATCGTCAGCATCGGCACCGGCGCGCCCGCGCGCATCGACTCGTCGAAGAAGATGAACTGCTCGATCTGCGACCGCCCCTGGCCGCCGTACTCCTTCGGCCAGCCGATGCCGAGCCAGCCGTCGGCGCCCATCTGCCGGACGACCGCGCGCATGGTCGGCCCGACGCCGCGGCCCTCGTGGAGCGCCTCGCGGATCTCCGGCGACAGAATCCGCTGGTAGTACGCACGGAGGTCGCGGCGGAGCGCTTCCTGCTCCTCGGTGTAGGCGATGTACACGGGTCGTCTCAGACCGTCCGCAGAAGCGCGGTCGTTCTCGCGGCGCCGGGCTCGTCCGCCGTGGCGCTCGCGCTCGCCGTGCCGGCGCGCCCGGCACGCGACGACGCCGCGCACTCGCGCGCCCACTCGTAGTCGGGCTTGCCGCTCGGGCTGCGCGCGATCTCGGGCGCCACGACCAGCGTCTTCGGGATCTTGTAGTCGGCGAGGTGCGGCGCGCAGTGCGCGCGGAGCGCGTCGATCGACGGCGCCGCGGTGCCCGGCACGAGCGCGACGACCGCGGTCACCTCCTGCCCCCAACGCTCGCTCGGCATGCCGACGACGAGCGCGTCGTAGACCGCGGGGAAGCTCTTCACGACGCGCTCGACCTCCTCGGCGTAGATCTTCTCGCCGCCGCTGTTGATGCACATCGCCTCGCGGCCGAGGAAGAGGACGCGGCCGTCCGGCAGGAAGCGGCCGCGGTCGCCGCCGATCGCGTAGCGGACGCCGTCGATCGTCGGGAAGGTGTCGCGCGTGCGGCGCTCGTCGCCGAGATAGCCGAGCGGCAGGTGACCGGTGCTCGAGATCCAGCCGGTCTCGCCGTCGGCGGCGGGTCGCGCGGCGACGCTGCCCTCCGCGCCGGCCGCGGGCTCGGCGCTCGGCGGCTCGAGGATGCCGCTGCGGTCGGCCTTCAAGAGGACCGTCCCCGCGCGCAGCTGATACGCCGGGACGCCGGCGTGTCCGGACTCGGTGTCGTAGCTCATCGCTTGCATGCCGAGCTCCGAGCCGCCGATGCTCTCGATCAGGAGCGTGCCTTCGGGGAGGACCGCGAGCAGCTCGTCCTTCACCGTGCGCGACAGGACGGCGGCCGTGCTGACGACGATCTTCAGCGACCGCAGATCGTAGTTGCCCTGGCGCTGCGCCGCGACCAGCGGCCGCGCGACGGCGTCGCCGGTGGCGGCGATCTGGTCGGCGGCGTGCCGCTCGACCGCGCGCCACACCGCGTGCGCGTCGAGGCGGCGGTTCTCGTCGGGCAGGATCACGGTGCCGCCGCGGTGAAAGGCGTTGAAGGCGTTCCACTGCCCGGCGCCGTGCATGAACGGCAGGCAGATGAGCGCCCGGCCGCCGATCCCGAGCTGGAGGTGGACGCGCAGCTGGTCCTCGCTCTCGAGCTTCGGGAACCCCGGGATGTGGCCGCCGAGCCCGTTGAAGAAGACGTCCTCGTGGCGCCAGAGGACGCCCTTCGGCATCCCCGTCGTGCCGCCGGTGTAGAGGACGTAGAGGTCGTCGGCCGAGTAGGGCAGGGCGGGCAGCTCGGCGGGATGTCCCGCGACCAGGTCTTCGTAGGCGAGCGCGCCCGGCAGCGACGGTTCGCCCGACTCGTCGTCGACTTGGATGAAGTGCCGCAGCTCGGGAAGGCGATCGCGGATGGCGGCGAGCGTCGGCGCGAACGACGCGTGGTACACGATCGCGCGCGCCCGACTGTCGGCGAGGAGATACGAGAGCTCGTCGGCCTTGTAGCGGTAGTTGATGTTCACCGCGGTCGCGCGCGCCTTGTAGGCGCCGTACATGGTCTCGAGGTACTGGGGGCAGTTGTAGAGATAGACCGCGACGTGATCCTGCCCCGACTCCCACGGTGCGAGCTCGGCGCGCTCGCGCCGGAGCCCGAGGCCGAGCCCGCGAAACGCGTTCGCGAGGCGGCGCGTGCGCGACGTGAGGTCGGCGTAGGTGAGGACGCGGTCGCGCCAGATCACCGCCGGACGGTCCGGGATCTCGGCTGCGATCAGCTCCTGGAGCGTGGCGAGGTTGATCAGCACGTCGCTGCCCTCGGGTGCGCGATGGGTCTCATGGGCTGCGCGTCAGCGGCCGGTGAAGACGGCCTTGCGCTTCTCTTTGAACGCCCGCGTGCCTTCCTTCGCGTCCTCCGACATCTGCACCGGCACGCCGAGCTCCTGCTCCTTGTCGAGGCCTTCGGCCGTCGGCCTGCCGAGCGCGTACATCACCGAGCGTTTCACCGCCTGCACCGCGAGCGGTCCGTTGGCGGCGATGACGTCGGCGTAGCGGCGCGCTTCGCGGAGCACGTCGGCCGCGGGGACGATCTTGTTGACGAGGCCGATGCGGTACGCGTCCGCCGCCGAGAGCTGCTCGCCCGTCAGCAAGATCTCCATCGCGTTGCAGAACGGCACCTGGCGCGCGAGGCGCACGGTCGAGCCGCCGATCGGAAACAGCCCGTGCTTCACCTCGGCGAGGCCGAAGCGGGCGTCGTCGGCGGCGACGCGGATGTCGGTCGCCTGGAGGATCTCGGTGCCGCCGGCGACGCAGTAGCCGCGGACGGCGGCGACGATCGGCTTCACGACCTCGTAGCTCCGGAGCAGGCCCTTGTAGATGACGGTGAAGTCCTCGACGATCCGGCGGTCGAAGTCGGTCTCGGTCGGCCGCAGGCCCTGCATCATGCGCACCAGGCGGTCGAGGTCGGCGCCGGCGCAGAACGCCTGGTCGCCGGCGCCGGTGAGGATCGCGACCCGGAGGTTCGAGTCGTCGTTCACGTCCTGCCACGCGTCCGCCATGCGGCAGAGCATCTCGGCGTTGAGCGCGTTCCGCACGTCGGGACGGTTCATGGTGAGCGTCGCGACGTGACCGTCCTTCTCGTAGAGCAATGCGGGCTCGGACATCGAAGCTCCTCTGCCGGTGAGGGTGGGGTGGCGAGCCGCGGAAATATAACATGTTTCATTCCGATGGAAGGTACGCGGAGAGCACGCTCGGGCGGGCGGCCTGCCGCGATCGGAACGCGCCGGGTGCGCTCCTGGTAGGCGCGATCGGAAGGCGCCGCGCGCGTCCGGCGCGCGCACGACCGGGTGCGATCGTTCGCGTCCGCTTCCCGACCCGCGCCGCCGCGCGATTCTTCGTCTCAGTTTGATTCAGCGGGCACGCGCGCCGCTCGAACGTCGTTGACCCGCGCGCCGGCGCGGTCGTACGACGCGCACCGTCAGCGCGCCTCGACGGCGCGCGCGGGCACGTCGCCCGAGGAGGAGAGCGATGGCGAAGGTCGACAAGCTGATCGTGACGAACGCCGGCGCATTGCGCGCCAAGTACGGCAGCGCCGGACTGACCAGGATCCGCGCCGCGGTGGCGGCGTTGATCAAGGCGGACGCGGCGCGCGGGCTCACTGCCAAGCTCGTCGCACTCGACGATCGCGCGGCGATGAAGACGCTGCGCGCGAAGCCGGTCGCCGACGCCGGCGATCCGCAGCAGAACAAGATCGCGATCGACGGCATCTACGCCGCGCGCACCCCGGACTACCTGATGATCCTCGGCGCCATCGACGTCGTGCCGCACCAGGACCTGACGAACCCGCTCTACTCGCCGGATCCGGAAGCCGACGACGACCGCTACGCGTGGGGCGACCTGCCGTATGCCTGCGAGGCGCCGTACAGCCACGACCCCGGCGACTTTCGCGGTCCGTCGCGCGTCGTCGGGCGGCTCCCGGACCTCACCGGCGCGACGGATCCAGCGTATCTGATCGGCCTCTTGCAGACCGCGGCGAAGTATCAGACGCGGCCGCGCTCCGCCTATGACGACTACTTCGGGCTGAGCGCGCTCGTCTGGAAGAGGTCGACCGATCTCAGCGTGCGAAATCTCTTCGGCGCGTCGACCGCGTTGCGGACGTCGCCGAAAGCCGGGCCGTCGTGGACGAAGGCGCAGCTCGCGCCGCGCGCGCATTTCATCAACTGCCACGGCGCCACCGACGATCCGTTCTTCTACGGCCAGTCGGGGCGCAACTACCCGCCCGCGCACTCGGCGAAGCTGGTCGCGCGCCACGTCAGCGACGGCACCGTGCTCGCCGCCGAGTGTTGCTTCGGCGGCCAGCTCTACGATCCGCAGGGCGGGCAGCTGGGGATTTGCAGCACCTACCTGGCAAGCGGCGCCTACGGCGTGTTCGGCAGCTCGACGATCGCCTACGGACCGAGCGAGGGAAACGGCTCGGCGGATTTGATCTGCCAATTCTTCCTGGAGCAGGTGCTGTCGGGCGCGTCGCTCGGGCGCGCCGCGCTCGAGGCGCGGCAGCGTTTCGTCGAGCGCGTCACCTTGCTCGATCCCGCCGACATGAAGACGCTGGCGCAGTTCAGCCTCCTCGGTGATCCCGCGATCCACGCGGTCTTTCCGGCCCAGGGCGCATTGACGCGCACCAAGACGTACCGCGCCGCGGTCGGGAAATCCGCGGCGCTGCCGATCGGTCGCGACCTCCGGCGCGAGCGTCTCATGCGGCGAGGCATTGCGCTTCCGGGGGTCGTCGCGGCGGTGCGCAAGAAGAGCGCGCCGGCGCCGAAGCCCGTGCACGCGATGCTGGCGCGCGCGGCGCGCGAGAGCGCGATGTCGGGCGTGCGGTTCGTCTCGTTCGCGGCCCGGCCGCTTCGGGACGGGCTGCCGAAGGGCGCCAAGCGGATGGTCGCGGGTCCGACCGACGTCTACGTCGCGACGGGGCACGCGCCGAAGCCCCCGGATTCCCCGATCAGGCTCCCGGTGGTACTGACGGCAACGATCAAGGACGGAGAGGTCGTGCGGTTCCGGAGGCTGCACGGCAAATGAGACATGCAGCTACGCGGCACCGTGGTGAAGCGCCCTTACGCGACCGGCTCGAAGAGCGCCCGCCCCGCGGTGATGCTCGACACCGGCGACGTGCGCTACGTCCTGCGGCGGGTCGGCGGCAACGCCTTCGCCGATTCGGTGCTGGACGGTCTGGTCGGATCGTCGATCGAGTGCGAGGGCACGGTGCACGGCTCGACCCTGATTCTGTCGTCCTGGCGCCGGCTCCCGGCCTGAGCGGGCGGCGCGCGTCGTGACCGCGCGCGGGAAGCGCACCCGGCGCGTGGGATCGACGCGGCCGCGAGCGGCCGCCGGCGGTGCCGAATCGCGCGGGCGACGGCGCCCGCGTCGGACGCCGAAGCGCGGCGCGGCGCGGCGGCGGCGTCGCGGCGGCGACGGCGAGTCGGCGCTGAGCTTCGAGGGCTTCCATCTATTGCTGACGGAGGATGCCGCGGCGACCGCGGTCGTGACGGCGAAGAACGCCATCCACGCGGCGCTCGGCAGCGCGGAGGGGTGGCGGGTCGCGCTCCTGCCGGCGAGCGCGCGGGAGGTGTTCGTCAGTCCCGCCGCGGGGACGCCGGCGCCACCGGTCGCCGACGCATGGGAGCACGCGCGTGCGCTCGCGGCGCAGCCGGGCGTCGCGAGCGCGGAAGTCGCGTTCGTCGGGCCGGGTCTCGAGCCGCCGAATCCCGCGCGCGCGATTGCGGCGACGGAAAAGGCGTTCACGCCCGTGCCGTCCGCCCGCGCGCGCAAGTCGTTCGGCGGCGGCACGCCGCTCACGTGCTCGCTTCCCTGCGACTGGCACCTCGACCACATCAAGGCGCCGCAGCCAGGGACGCTGCCCAATGCCACCGGGAAGGGCATCTTCGTCGCGCATCCGGATACCGGCTACACCCTCCACTACGAGATCTGGTCGACGAATCCGGCGACGAATCGCGTTCACCCCGAGCAGGGTCTGGATTTCGTGAACGGCGACGCCGACCCGCTCGACGATCTCGTGGCCGGGCCGCTGCACTTCCCGGGACACGGCACCGCGACCGCGAGCGTCATCATGAGCGACCGCGGCGGGCCCCAGACTCCGTTCGTGAGCGGCGTCGCCCCGGAAGCCGCGCTCGTCCCGTTGCGCGTGTCGACGAGCGTCGTCCATCTCTCGTACGGCAACCTCGTCGCGGCGCTCCGGCACGCGACCGCGTGCCAGCATCACGTCGTATCGATGAGCCTCGGCGGTCCGCTCCCGTCCGAGGCGCTCGCGCGCGCGGTCGCCGACGCGATCGCCGCCGGGCTGATCGTGATCGCCGCGGCGGGCAACTACTACCCGTTCGTCGTCTTCCCCGCGGCGCTGCACGGAGTCGTCGCGGTCGCCGCGTCGAACTGCAAGGACGAGCCCTGGCAGTGGTCGGCGTCCGGCGCGGCGGTCGACGTGACGGCGCCGGGCGAGTCGGTGTGGATCGCACGCACGGCGAAAGCGCAGGCCTACGGAGTCGAGCAGAGCTCCGGGACCTCTTTCGCGACCGCCGCGACGGCGGGTGCCGCAGCGCTGTGGCTCTCCCATCACGGGCGGCCGAGTCTGATCGCCCGCTACGGCAAGGAGAACCTGGCGCGCGTCTTCCGAGACCTGCTCGTCACGCATGGCGTCCACACGTCGAACGGCTGGGACACGACGCGCTTCGGCGCCGGCATCCTCGACGTGCGCGCCTTGCTCGCCGCCCCGCTGCCCGCCACGCCGCCGCCCGCGCCGCATGCGGGACCGATCTCACCGGCGGCCAAGCGGCTGGCGACGATCGCGAACTTCTTCCCGCGACTCGAGCGCGACGCGCTTCGCGACGGGCTCGCCGCGCTCTTGAGCGTCGAGCCGTCGAATCTCGACGCCGCGCTCGGCGCCGTCGGCGAGGAGCTCGCCGTGCACATGGCCGTCGACCCGACGCTGCGCGAGCAGGTGCTCCGTCACGGCGGCCGCACCAAACGCGTCGTTCCCGAGCGACGGGCCGCGGCCGTGAGCTCCCACCTCCGGACGACTGCCTCGAAGAGCCTTCGCCGTCAGCTCGGGATGCGGGGCGGCTGAACGCGGCGGTGCGCGAGTCCTAGCGGTGCCCGGCCGCCGGGACGCGTGGCGAGCGAGCGGTGGCGAGTCGGCGTCGCGGACCGAGCAGCGATCGCGCTCCGAGGGCGCGACCGCCGGTGAGCCGGTCCGCATCCGCGCTCTGCTCGATGTCGCGGCATGCGTGCACGGATCGCGAGCAGCGGGCGCCGGCGACGGCGGCGTCGAGCCACGTCGGCCCGCCGCTTTCGCTTCGACCACGCTGGCATCGCCGTTGCTGTCGACCATCGTGAGCCCGCGATTCTCTTGCGCGCCGGACGCAGCACGGCTGGAGGGCGCGACGTAGCCGTGCTCGGCCTCGTTCTCACCGCCGGCGGGGCGCGCGGTGCCTACCAGGCCGGCGTCCTGAAACGCGTCGGCGAGATTCAAGCGCGGCGCGGGCGCGCGTCGCCGTTCGCGATCGTCGCCGGCGCGTCGGCGGGCGCGATCAACGGCGCGATGATCGCGGCGCGCAGCGCCGATTTCCACGACGCGACCGAGGAGCTGGCGCGGCTGTGGGCGGAGCTCCAGGTACGCGACGTCTTTCGCACCGACGCGCTCGCGCTCGGCGCCGGCGCGCTCCGCTGGGCGCGCGACCTGTCGCTCGGCGGCTTTCTCGGCGGCGCCGGGACCTACTCGCTGCTCGACGCCTCTCCGCTCCGGCGCCTGCTCGCGCGCTCGCTGCCGCTCCACGGCATCGCGCGCTCGATCCAGGAGGGCCATCTCTACGCGGTGGCGATCTCGGCGACGAGCTACCATTCCGGGCGATCGTTCACCTTCGTCGAGGGACGCGAGGGTCACCCGGTGTGGGCGAAGAGCCGGCGGGTCGTGGTGCCGATCGCGCTCACGCTCGACCACGTGTGCGCGTCGGCGGCGATCCCGATCGTCTTCCCGCCGGTCGCGATCCGCTCGGCGCTCGGCGAGGTCTACTTCGGCGACGGCGGTCTCCGGCTCGTGAACCCGTGCAGCCCGGCGATCCGCCTGGGCGCGAGCCGGGTGTTCGCGATCGGCATCCGCTCGCAGCAATCGGCGGCGGCGCTCGCGCGCGCCGAGCTGCCCCCCGTCGAGAGCGGCGGCGACGCCCGCGAGCGGGCGATCGCGCCGCCGCCGCTGGCGCAGATCTGCGGCGTTTTTCTGAACGCCATCTTCCTCGACCACCTCGACGCCGACCTCGACCACCTGAACCGGATGAACGAGCTGATCCTCGCCTACGGCGGCGACCCCGAGGCCCGGACGGCGGACGGCAACGGCCAGGCGGTGAGCGAGCCGATGCGGATCGTCACGCCGTTCGTGATCGGACCGTCGCAGGACCTCGCGCTCGTCGCCGAGACCTTCGCCCACAAGATGCCGCGTCTCGTCCGCCATCTCGTCGACGGGCTCGGCACGCCCGACGCGCAGAGCGCGGATCTCATGAGCTACCTCCTCTTCGACTCGGGCTACACGCGCGCGCTCCTCGAGATCGGCTACTGCGACGCCGGCGCGCGGCGCGACGAGATCGAGGAGTTTCTCGAGAGCGGCGCCGCGAGTCACGCGGCGTAGCGACGGCGAGCTCGGTTGCAGCGGCGGCGTCGCCGCAGTCGTGGCCCGCCGTCGCGGGTCACGACGACGCGACGGTGTCGCCGGCCCCGACCCGCGGCCGCGGCGGCGCCGCGAGCTCGGCGCGCAGCATCGCGACCTCTTGCGCGAGCACCCGCATCTGCACCGTGAGCGCCGAGAGCCGGACCGCATAGTTCAGGCAGAGCGCGAGCAGGAAGATCTCGCCGAAGAAGAAGAGCGTCGAGCTCGCGGTCCAGGCGCCGACGGCGCGGGTGATCGCCCAGACGACGTCGAACCAGGCGCTCAGGATGACGATGCCGATGCCGACGACGACCCAGATCGGCGTGTACTCCTCGCGGAGCTTGCCGCGTCGCACCAGGTTCAGCACCGCGAGCAGGAACGCGGCGCTGACCACGAACGCGATCACCCGGGTCACGCCCGCCTCGCGCTGGTGGAGCAGCAGCTGTCGCAGGGTCTCCGCCTCGATCGCGCTAGGGTCCATCGTCGGCCTCCGTGCCGCACGCGATCTTCGACGTGCCGTCCACCGCGGGCGTGAGCGGCTGCCCGAGGGCGGTCCGGAAGATCGAGAGCAGCATCTTGTAGGTGTAGTAGATCGCGCGCGTGCCGGCGTGCATCGGGACGTGCGCGGCGGGATTCGGCGCCATCTCGACCGGCACCTCGAGGATGCGAATCCCCTGGCGGTGGAGCAGGAGCAGGACGTCGACGTCGGGGAAGTCGGAGGGGTAGGCGTCGGAGCAGCAGGCGACGAACGCACGCCGGTCGAGCGCTTGAAACCCCGAGGTCGGGTCGGCGATGCGCGGGCCGCCGCACAGCAGCAGAATCCGCTGGAAGAAGAGACGGCCGGCGCCGCGGACGCGCGCCCATGCGATAGCCGGACGGCTCGATGAATCGCGAGCCGATCACGAGGTCGGCGACGCCGCCGCGAAGCGGCGCGAGCAGCCGGGGGACGTCGGCGGGGTCGTGCTGTCCGTCGGCGTCCATCTGGACGACGTACGCGTAACCGGCGCGCGTCGCGTGCTTGTACCCGGTCTGGAGCGCCGCGCCGTAGCCGAGGTTGAAGGGATGCGAGACCACGTCGGCGCCGGACGCGCGCGCGCGTCGGGCGGTGTCGTCGCGCGAGCCGTCGTCGACGACGAGGACGTCGAGATCCGGCGCCGCCGCCGCGAGACGCCCGACGACGCTCGCGATCGTCGCCGCCTCGTTCAACGCCGGCATGACGACCAGCGTGTCGCTCCGCCGCTCGCGGGCCGCGCTCATCGCCCGACCGTGCGAGCCAGTGCCCGCGCCGGCATCGATGCCGCGCATCCGCTCGGCCCGTCCGTCTCGCTCTCGCACCACATCCGAATGGGAGCGGATTCTAACACGTGGCGCTGACCCCGAAGAGAGACGCGATCGCGGTCATCCTGCCGACGCGCGGGGACCGGAGCCGGCCGGCGTACCAAGCGGGCGCAGCTGGATCCCAGGCACCGGGCGCCGCGGCCGTCGGTTGACACGTCTGCATTGGGAATGCATGCATATGCATATATGAGAACGACCCTGAATCTCAACGAGGGGCTCGTGGAACGCGCCACCCGGCTGACCGGCATCACCGAGAAGACGGCGCTCCTGCACGCCGGTCTCGAGGCGCTCATCGCACGCGCGAGCGCGCATCGGCTGGCGACGCTCGGTGGCACCGAACGCGCCCTGGAGCGGATTCCGCGGCGGCGGAGCGGGAAGCGCACGTGATCTTGGTCGACACCTCCGTCTGGGTCGATCACTTGCGACGCGGCAACGACGAGCTCCGTTCTCTGCTGCGAGACGGGGAAGTGACGTGTCACCCGTTCGTCGTCGGTGAGCTCGCGTGCAGTCGTTTGCACGAGCGGGCCGAGATCCTGTCCCTGCTTCAGGCGCTTCCTCAGAGTCCCGTCGTCGAGCACCACGAAGCGCTGGCATTTCTCGAGCTTCACGAATCGATGGCTTCGCGATTGGGCTGGATCGACGTCCATCTCCTGGCCTCGGCCGTCTTGGGTCGCACGCTGCTGTGGACGTTGGATCGCCCGCTCGCACGAGCAGCGAAGCGACTCGGTACCGCGTGAACATGACAGAGCGACCGGAACGTCACCACACCGAAGGAGCCGAGATGCGGCGTGACATTTTCAGCGACGAGCACGAGATGTTTCGCGCACAGTTCAAGCGCTTCGCGGCGCGCGAGATCGAGCCCAGGGTGGCGCAGTGGAATCGCGAGGGCATCACCGACCGCGAGACCTGGCGCCGCATGGGCGAGGAGGGCTTCCTCGGTCCGGCGATGCCGGAGCAGTACGGCGGCGGCGGTGGCGACTTCCTCTACGACGCGATCGTGATGGAGGAGCTCGCGTACCTCCGCGCGCACGGCCTGATGACGGCGGTGCACACGTCGATCTGCATGCCGTACATCCTCTCGTACGGCAGCGAGGAGCAGCGCCGGAAGTACCTCCCGCCGGCGATCGCCGGCGAGATGCTCCTCGGCATCTGCATGACCGAGCCCGGGACCGGCTCCGATCTCGCCAACATCCAGACCCGCGCGATCAAGGACGGCGACCACTACGTGGTGAACGGCGCGAAGACCTTCATCTCGATCGGCCAGCTCGCCGGCCTCTTCATCGTGGTCGCGAAGACCGATCCCGCCGCCGACCCGCCGCACAAGGGCATCAGCCTGCTGCTCGTCGAGGCCGACACGCCCGGCTGCGTGAAGGGACGGAAGCTCGAGAAGCTCGGCCTGCATGCCCAGGACACCAGCGAGATCTTCTTCGAGGACTGCCGCGTGCCGCGCGCGAACCTGCTCGGCCGCGAGGGGCAGGGCTTCAAGATGCTGATGGAGAAGCTCCAGCAGGAGCGGCTGTGCATCGGCGTCGGCTCGGTCGCGTCGTGCCGGCGCGCCCTCGAGGACACCGTGGCATACGTCAAGCAGCGCCACGCCTTCGGCCAGCCGATCGCGGCGTTCCAGAACACCCAGTTCACGCTCGCCGAGCTCGCGACCCAGGTCGAGCTCGGCCAGGCCTTCGTCGACAAGCTCCTCGCCGCCCACGTCCGCGGCGACGAGATCGTCTCGGAGGTCAGCATGGCGAAGTGGTGGACGACCGACCTCCAGAAGCGGCTCACCGCCGAGTGCCTCCAGCTCCACGGCGGCTACGGCTTCATGCTCGAGTACCCGATCTCGATGGACTACGCCGACGCCGCCGTGCAGTCGATCTACGCCGGCTCGAACGAGATCATGAAGGTGATCATCGCCCGCCGGATGGGCCTCGGCTGATCAGAGGGCGGTCCGATCGCGGCGTCGGGCATGCGGCTCGGCCTGCGAGCTCGCCAAGATCGAGGTCGCGGACAACCACCATTACTTGAGAGGCTTGACCGAGACTTTGGCCTCTTTCGTGAGCACGGGCGTGACGGAGACGCTACCCGTGTTCGTGCCGCAAAGCGCGTCGGCGGGATCAGCGCCGGGTCCAGTCGCTGCGCCCCAGAAGTTCTTGGCGGCGTCGATGGACCCGCTGGACGCGTCGTCGGTCAAGGCGCAATTCGAGGCATTGCCGAAGAGCGATCCCTTGGTGATCGTCGCGCCGCCGGTGCTGCTGGCGGTGACGTCGACCCCTGAGCCCTGGTTGCCGATCGCGGCGTTCTGCTGCAGGAGCGTCCCCGGAACGGTGACTTCGTCGATGACGAAGCCGTCGCCGCCGTTGCCGTTCGAGACGTTGCCTTTGACGACATGCGGGCCGCCGCCCATGAGCCAGATACCGTTCTGGACGTTGTCGGTCGCGACGTTCGCGGTGAGCGTCGACGTCGCGGTGACGAAGATGCCCTGAAAGAAATTCCCCTCAGCGCGATTGTTGACGAAGGCGCTATCCGACGCGTCGGCGCGAAAACCGAAATCGTTGTGCGAAGAGACGTTCCCGGCAACGGTCACGCCGCTCGCACCGTCGTTGATGGTGAGCCCAACGACGCCTGAGCCACCGGCGAGGGTAAACCCCTTCTTGTTCTTCCCGAAGATGCTTCCGCTGGCGGACGCGCCGTCGATCAGCACCGCCGTCACCGCGGCGCCGGTCGCGTCGATCACCGTCGCGGCGGCGCCGTCGCGGGACGCGATCGTGAGCTGCTTGTCGACGTCGATCATGCAGCCACAGCCCGTTCCGATTTGCGCCGGCTCCTCGCCGGCCTCACCGAAGGTGCCGTTGTGATTGAGGTCGCCATAGACGCCCGGACCGACCGTGATCGATGCGCCCGGAGCAGCGTTGGTGATCGCCTGGGTGATCGAGCGGCACGGATCGGTCGCCGAGCCACAGGTGCCGCTGTCGGTACCGTTGTTGGCGACCACGATCGTTGCAGCTGGTACCGGCACGGCCGCAGCCAAGACCAAGAGGACGAAGACGGAAAGGAAGAGGCGGAAAGCGTTGTGGCGTTGGTGCGGCACCATGTCGGGATCTCCCTTGCGGAACAAAGCTACGGTTGGAAGCTCGCTCGCTTGTACTCCGTCCATGAGGGACGTCAATGGACCCCGCGGGCGGCGGGCGCTGCTTGCGGCGGAAATGCGATGCGGCGGTTTCCAATGCCCGAAGAGGCTAGTGCGGCGGCTCTTGACGGGATACGATGCGTCGTCGCTCCAGCTCTGCGGTTCGCCCGCGCACGGCTCCCACGCACGGACCTTAGGGCGGCGCACTTCGCGCCGCAGCCCTCTCCGAGCCCCCACACAGACGTAGGAGGTCTCCATCGAAAACTCCATCGAGTTCTCGCAGAGACCGGTGTCGTCCGATACCGGCAAGTCGATGATTCCGCGGACGGTCGCGGTTGGCATTGGCCTGGCGTGATTTCACCTCCAGCCAGCACGGTCACGGGTCTTCTCGGGCGTAGCGAGCGCCCGCGGAGGCTGGTGCCGGAGGCGGATCGGCTCGGCGAGCGGGCAGCGAGCGCGGCGGGTGCGATCCGGAAGGTCGCGATGCTCGGCAATCACCTGCCGCGGCGCTGCGGCATCGCGACGTTCACGACCGATCTCAGCGACGCGATCGCGGCCGAGTTCCCGGAGCTCGACTGCTTCGTGCTCGCGATGAACGACGCCGGCCGGCGGCACGCCTATCCGCCGCGCGTCCGCTTCGAGATCGCCGAGAGCGACATCGCGTCGTACCGGCGTGCGGCGGACTTCCTGAACGTCAACGCCGTCGACGTCGCTGTGCGTGCAGCACGAGTACGGCATCTTCGGCGGCAAGGCGGGGAGCCACGTCCTGGCGCTGCTCCGCGAGCTGCGCATGCCGATCGTGACGACGCTGCACACGATCCTCGGCGAGCCGAATCCTCTACAGCGGCGCGTCGATGGACGAGCTCGCCACGCTCTCGGAGCGCGCTGATCGTCATGAGCGCGCACGGTGCCGCGCTGCTCCGCGACGGTCCACGGCGTTCCGGAGCGCAAGATCGACGTGATCCCGCACGGCATCCCGAGCCGTGCCGTTCGACGGCCGGAACAAGGACCGCTCGGCGTCGAGGGCAAGTCGGTGATCCTCACCTTCGGCCTGCTCTCGCCCGACAAGGGCATCGAGTACGTCATCGACGCGCTGCCGGCGATCCTCGCGCGCCATCCCGAGACGGTCTACATCGTGCTCGGCGCGACCCATCCGCACGTCAAGGAGCGCTACGGCGAGACCTACCGGCTGATGCTGGAGCAGCGCGCGCAACGGCTCGGCGTCGACGCGAGCATGATCTTCCACGACCGCTTCGTGAGCCAGGACGAGCTCACCGAGTTCCTCGCCGCCGCCGACATCTACGTCACGCCGTACCTCAACCCCGAGCAGATCACGTCGGGGACGCTGGCGTACGCGGTCGGGTCCGGCAAAGCCGTGATCTCGACGCCGTATCGCTACGCGCGCGAGCTCCTCGCCGACGGACGCGGCATCCTGGTGCCGTGGCGCGACGCGGACGGCGATCGCGCGCGAGGTGATCGACCTCCTCGGCGACGACGCGCAAGCGGCTCGCGCTCCGCGAGCGGGCGGCCGCGCACGGGCGCGACATGCTCTGGCCCGCGGTCGCGCGCCGCTACCTCGAGAGCTTCGAGCGCGCGCGCGACGGAGCACGCGGCGCGGCTCCGAACGGTCGTTCCAGGCGAAGACGCTCGCGAAGCGGCCGGCCGAGCTCCCCGAGCCGAACCTCGACCACGTCCACGTCATGACCGATCAAACGGGCATCCTCCAGCACGCCGCCTTCAACGTGCCGCGCTACGAGGACGGCTACTGTCTCGACGACAACGCGCGGGCGCTGCTCTTGATGGCGCTGATCGAGGACGCCGGCAGCGACGACGGCAAGACGGTGCGCGCGCTCGCGTCGCGTTACCTGGCGTTCGTGAGCCATGCCTTCGACGTGAGCAGCGGACGCTTCCGGAACTTCATGTCGTACTCGCGAGAGTGGATCGAGGAGCGCGGCTCCGAGGACAGCCACGGGCGCGCGCTGTGGGCGCTCGGCACCGTCGTCGGCCGCTCCGAGCGATCCGGGGAGGCAGAGTCTCGGCGGACAGCTCTTCCATGCCGCGTTGCCGGCGGTCTCGGCGTTCACGAGTCCGCGCGCCTGGGCGTACGCGCTGCTCGGGATCGACGAGTACCTCCGCGCCTTCCAGGGCGACAGCAACGTGCAGGCGATGCGGAAGACGCTCGCCGAGCGCCTGCTCGACCTCTTCCGCCGACACAGCCGGCGCGACTGGCCGTGGTTCGAGGAGCGCGTCACGTACTGCAACGCGCGGCTGTCGCAGGCGCTCATCGCGTCCGGGGCCCGGATGGAGCACGAGGAGATGATGGCGGCGGGCTGCGCTCGCTCGAGTGGCTGGCCGCGATCCAACGCACGGAAGACGGATACTTCGCGCCGATCGGCTCGAACGGCTTCTATCCGCGCGCGGCGGGCCGAAGGCGTGCGTTCGATCAGCAGCCGGTCGAGGCGTGCGCGATGGTCTCGGCGTGCCTCGAGGCGGCGCCGGGTCACCGGCGACGCGCGCTGGACGGAGCACGCGCGGTCGCGCCTTCAACTGGTTCCTCGGGCAGAACCAGCTGCAGCAACCGCTCTACGATGCGCCCACCGGCGGCTGCCGCGACGGGCTGCACGCCGATCGGGTGAACGAGAACCAAGGCGCGGAGTCGACGCTCTCTTTCCTGCTCGCGCTCTCGGAGATGCGCGCGGCCGATCGCGTCGCCGCCATCGACGGCGCCGGCGATCGAGCAGGGGACGACCGCATGACGCGTGAACGCGCGGCTACGAGACGCTCTTCCATCGCCACGCGAGCAACCCGATTCTGACCGCGGCGGACTGGCCGTATCCGGCGCACACGGTCTTCAACGCCGGCGCCACGCGGCTGCGCGGACGGCACGACGCTGTTGCTCTGCCGAGTCGAGGATCGGCGCGGACACTCGCACCTGTGCGCGGCGCGCTCCGCAAACGGCATCGACGGCTGGGAGATCGACGCGGAGCCGACGCTCCGGCCGGATCCCGAGCGCTATCCCGAGGAGCTGTGGGGGATCGAAGATCCGCGGATCACGTTCGTCGAGGAGCTCGGCAAGTACGCGATCGCCTACACCGCCTTCAGCAAAGGCGGGCCGGGCGTCGCGCTCGCGCTGACCGAGGACTTTCGCACGCTTCGAGCGCCTCGGGCTGGTCATGCAGCCCGACGACAAGGATGCGGCGCTGCTGCCGCGGCGGATCGACGGCAGCTTCGCGCTCATTCACCGCCCGATGGCGGACTCCGGCGCGCACGTCTGGATCTCGTTCTCGCCCGATCTTCGCAACTGGGGGAGTCACAAGCTGCTGCTCCAGGCGCGCAAGGGCGGCTGGTGGGACGCGAACAAGGTCGGCCTCTCGCCGCCGCTGATCGAGACGCCGCGCGGGTGGCTGATGCTCTACCACGGCGTCCGGCACACGGCGGCCGGGTGCCTCTATCGACTCGGCCTCGCGCTGTTCGCGCTCGACGAGCCGGATCACTGCCTGGCGCGCGGCGACTCGTGGATCTTCGGCCCCGAGGCGCCCTACGAGCGCGAGGGCGACGTCGGCAACGTCGCGTTTCCCTGCGGCTACACGCTCGGCGACGACGGCGACACGATCAACCTCTACTACGGCGCGGCGGACACCAGCATCGCCCTGGCGACGGGGAGCATCCGCGAGCTGCTCGCCTGGCTCGACGTGCACCAGAGCGCGTAAACGCCGGCTGCTACGTTTGGCCCCGACGCCGTGGCGGCTTCCCGCGGTGACGGACGTCGAAAATCGCTGCCGCCGGAAGCGTGCAACCGCCGCTGCCTTGCGACATTCGCGAACGACACCGAGAAATTCCGATCCGTCAGCCGGTTCGGACGGTGAACGTCAGCGCGCGCATACGTCCCGGTGCACCTCGGCGGTGAGCGCCTCGATCCGCTCGGTCAGCTCCTGGGTGATCTTGGTGAGCTTCGTGTTCAGGTCGAGCAGGTCGAGGATCTGCGCCGTCTGGCGCGACGCGAGCTCCTGGCGCTCGTCGCTCGCGGCGGCGAGCGCCTCGCGATGCTGCGCGTCCGCCTCGGCGTGCGCCTTGTCGCGATCGGCCTGCCGCGTCTGCGCCAGCAGGATCAGCGGCGCTGCGTAGGCCGCCTGCAAGCTGAACGCGAGATTCAGCAGGATGAACGGGTAGACGTCGAACTTCGCGAGTCCGGCGAGGTTGAACGCGATCCACAGCGCGACGATCGCCGTCTGCGCGAGCAGAAACGTCGGCGTCCCGAAGAAGCGCGCGAACGCCTCGGCTTTCAGCCCGAACCAGTCGCTGCCGAAGGCCGACGACAGGTGGGCGTGGCGCACGTGGAACCGAAAGTGATGGTCGGCGTGACGTTCGTTCGAAATCGCTGTGTCCATGCTCGCTCCTCGCGGTACCGGGCGGTCTCGGCGTCGGGATTCTGCCCGCATCGATGCCGCTGACAAGACCCATCCGAGGGTGCCCCCGGCTCTCGCTGCGGGGCGGCGGCCTGCCCGGGATCAGGAGGATCGCCAGGCCGGCCGCGCCGGTCGTGGCGCGGTCCTCGGGCCGGCGCAGCGCGTCGGAGATTTTCCTTGACCGGGCCGCGGTGGCCGCAGCATAAGGACGTCGCGTGCCGTGACTGAGCCGCCGCTGCGACGCCCGTCGCCGCGATCGATCTCATCAGCTGAACCGAGGAGGGAACGATGCAGCTCCTGCCGAATTGGACTCGGTCTGCGGCGACGATCGCCGCGGTCATTCTCGCGCTGGCGACCCTTGCATCGCCCGCAGCGGCCCAGGGCCTCGATCACTTCATGTGTTACAAGGCGAGCCCGTACTCGGCGAAGTTCGCGTCGCGCACGGTGCACCTCGACGACGGGGTGCACGTCGGCGACGTCGTGGTCAAGAAACCGCGCTATCTCTGCGCGCCCGCCAGCAAGAACGGCGAGGATCCGACGGCGCCGACGCACCCGCTGCACCTCGAGGACTACTTCATCAAGTCGACGACCAAGTTCCAGCCGATCAGGAACCAGCAGGTCACGGATCAATTCGGCACCCACCTCGTCGACCTGAAGAAGCCGAAGAACCTCCAGGTGCCGTCGGCGAAGAGCCTCGACAACCCGCCCAATCCGCCGGTGCCCGGCATCGACCACTTCCAGTGCTACCTGATCAGGGAGAGCAGGAGCGCGCCGAAGTTCGTCGCCCAGACCGTCACCGTCGAGGATCAGTTCGGCTCGATGACCGTCCAGCTCAAGAAGCCGAAGCGCCTCTGTCTGCCCGTCGACAAGAACGGCGAGTCGCCGGGCGCGGGAGCGCACGACAACCGCCTGCTCTGCTACCAGGCGAAGCAGACGAGCACGCCGAAGTTCACCAAGCTCGCTCCGGTCTACACCGCGAATCAGTTCGGCTTCGAGGGCCTGAAGGTGGTCAAGCCCGCGGAGCTGTGCGTCCCGGCGACCCAAGCGCCGCCGAACTGCGGCAACGACACGATCGAGGCCGGCGAGGAGTGCGACGGCAGCGCGCCGTCTCCGTGTACCGGATCCTGCCTCGCGAACTGCCAGTGCCCCACCTGCGGAGACGGAACGATCAATCAGCCGAACGAGGAGTGTGACGGCGTCGACGCGCCGACGTGTCCGGGCCTGTGCCAGCCGAACTGCGGATGCCCCGGCACCTGCGACCCGCTCGATCCCAGCCTGTGCCTCTATCCGTTCCCGAACGACTACTTCACGATCGTCGATCCGACGACGGACAGCGGCCGCCGCGTCCACCTGGCGATCACCTCGATGCCGCGGAACTCCGCCAACGTCCCGATCAACCCGATCGATCACAACTTCAACGACGGGTTCAGCCCCGGAGACTCGATCGAGCTGCGCGTCCCGCAGGTCGATCTCGCGGTGACCGGCGCCCCGCCGATCACCGACATGGCCCAGTCCCTCGCCGCCGGCTCGCCGACGGTCATCGTGAACGCGACGACGCTCGCGCACCACCTGCACTGGGCCGAGATCGACTCGAACGCGACCTCGGAGGCGACGCGCGCGATCTTCCTCCGGCCCGGCATCAACTTCGACGACGGCCAGCGCTACATCGTCGCGCTGCGCAACATGAAGCAGTCGAACGGCTCGCTGATCGCGCCGAGCGCGACGTTCCTCGCCTATCGCGACAACATCTCGACCGAACGACCCGGCGGTGGAAGCGCGCCGGGCGCACATGGAGGACATCTTCGCGACGCTCGCCGCCGCGGGCGTGCCGCGCAACGATCTCTACCTCGCGTGGGACTTCACGGTCGCGAGCACGCGCAACCTCACCGAGCGGATGCTGTTTCTGCGCGACGACGGCTTCAGCCGCCTCGGCGTGGCGGCGCCGACCTTCGTCGTCACCAACGTGCAGAACGACGTCAACGCGAACATCTACCGCATCGTCGACGGCACGTTCACGGTCGAGCGGTACGTCAGCTCGACGACGACCGGCGCCCGCTTCATCCTCGGACCGGACGGCCTGCCTCTCCACCAGCCGACGCCGCAAACCGCCTCGTTCGAGTGCATCATCCCGCGCGCTGCGCTTGCCGATGCCGTGTCCACCGCGGTGCCGGCGCGCAGCTCGCTCTACGGGCACGGTCTCCTGGGATCCCGCACCGAGGTCACCGCCGGCAACGTCGAATCGATGGCGAACGAGCACAACTTCGTCTTCTGCGCGACCGACTGGATCGGCATGTCGAGCGAGGACATCCCGACCGCGATCGCGGCGCTCGGGGAGCTCTCGAACTTCCCGGCCCTCACCGATCGGCTGCAGCAGAGCTTCCTCGACCAGCTCTACCTGGCGCGCCTCATGATCCATCCGCAGGGCTTCGCCTCGGACGCCGCCTTCCAGGACATGAGCGGCAACTCGGTGTTCAACGGCGAGGTGTACTACGACGGCAACAGCCAGGGCGGCATCTTCGGCGGCAGCCTCATGGCGGTCGCCCAGGACATCACCCGCGGCGTCCTCGGCGTGCCCGGTATGAACTACTCGACGCTGCTCCAGCGCAGCTCGGATTTCGTCGTCTATGCGATGTTCCTGTACCCGGCGTATCCGAACGAGCTCGAGCGGCCGCTGATCTTCTCGCTCATCCAGATGCTCTGGGATCGCTCGGACCCGAACGGCTACGCGAGCCACCTGACCGGGACGCGCGCGCCGCTCCTGCCGAACACGCCGGCGCACACGGTGCTGCTGCACGAGGCCTTCGGCGACTTCCAGGTCTCCAACATCACGACCGAGGTCGAGACCAGGACCCTCGGCGCCAGCATCTACCAGCCCGCGCTCGCGCCCGGCCGGCACACCGACGTCACGCCGTACCTCGGTATCCCGGCGATCCCGAGCTTCCCGTTCGCCGGCTCGGCACTGGTCGTCTGGGATGCCGGCACGCCGGCGCCGCCGATCACGAACACGCCGCCGACCATGGGTTCCGATCCGCACAGCAAGCCGCGGAGCAACGTCGACGCGCGCACGCAGAAGTCCGAGTTCCTGAAGCCGGCCGGCGCGGTGGTCGACGTCTGCAGCGGCTCGCCGTGCCTGGCGCCCTGAGCTAGAGCAGCCCAGCCGCGAGGCGCCTCGGTTCGTCGCTCCGGGAGGACGAGCCGAGGCGCCCGCGCCTCAGCGTGCTGCGCGAGCCTGCTCCATCCAGTGGAGCGGCGCGCGCAGCGCGGCGTCGTCGAGCGGGTCTCGTACGCAGAACCGACGACGCTCCGGCGGGCCTGCCGCTGCCCGCGATCAGCGACCGGCGGCGCTCAGGACCCTGCGGCCGCCTGCGGCGAGTCGCTCTGCGCGAGCGTCCGCCGGAGCTCGACGAGCGAGCGCGTCTGGAACGCCGCTTCGTCGAGGCCGATGTCGAGGACGCCGCTTTCGAGCCATGCCTGGCCGCCGCCCATGACGCACGCCGCCACCCGGTTCTTGACCGCGTCGTCGTTCCGCCAGACGTCGCGGAAGAGCTTCCGCACCTTGCGGCGCGAGTTGCGACAGAAGAGGTCCGCGAGCTCGACCGCGTGCTCGGCGTCGGGGTGCCGTGCGTCGCGCATGGCGCGGGCGCGGCAGATCGCCGCCGACATCGCGAACAGCTCCATCACGATGTCGACGGCGCGGAACAGGAAGCCCTGCTTGCGCTCCATCTTGGCCTGGTAGACGGCCATGCCGTGGAAGCTCTCGCGCGCGAGCTTCCGGCAGCTGCGCTCGACGAAGCGCAGGTGCGGCGGCGAGCGGTCCCCAGTCGCCGTACTGCGAGCAGCGTGCCGGAGTCCGCTTCAGCCAGAGCGGCGGGTACCACGCGGCGTAGAACGCCAGGATTTCGGGGAGCGCGGCGAGCTTCTCCTTCTGGCCGTTCTTCGGATCGATCATGGCGCCGGCGACTTGCAGGTGCTTGTCGACCGCCTCGCGCGCCATGAAGAGGTGCATGATCTCGCTCGAGCCCTCGAAGATCAGGTTGATGCGGCAGTCGCGCATGCATGCGCTCGACCGGGATCGGGTGCTCGCCGCGCCCTTTGAGCGAGCTCTCGGTCTCGTAGCCGCGCCCGCCGCGGAGCTGCAGCGTCTTGTCGACGATCTCCCAGCAGCGCACCGTGTTCCATTCCTTCGCCGCCGCGGCCTCGAGGCGGATGTCGTAGCCGCCGCGGTCGGCCATCTGGCTCGCGAGCCGCCACGACCGAGTCCATCGCGAACGTCGTCGCCGCCATGTCGGCGATCGCGTGGCCGATCGCCTCGTGCTTCCAGATCGGGACGCCCCACTGATGGCGGGCGTTCGACCAGCCGCGGACGATCTTGAGGCACTGCTTGGCGATCCCGGCGCAGCACGCCGGCAGCGTCAGCCGCCCGGTGTTCAGCGTGGTGAGCGCGATGCGCAGGCCCTTGCCCTCCTCGCCGATCAGGTTCTCGCGCGGCACGCGCACGTCGTGGAAGCTGATCACGCCGTTGGCGAGCGCCCTCAGGCCCATGAAGTGGCAGCGGTACTCGACCTTGACGCCCGGCCAGTCGGTCTCGACGATGAAGGCGCTGATCTTCTTCGTCTTGGGATCGCGCGCCATCACCACCAGCAGCTCGGCGAGCGTGCCGTCGGTGCACCACAGCTTCTCGCCGTTCAGGACGAACACGTCGCCCTCGCGCTCGGCGGTCGTCGAGAGGCTCGCGGGATCCGAGCCGACGTGCGGCTCGGTGAGCGCGAACGCCGAGATCGCGCCGGCCGCGCAGCGCGGGAGATACTTCTTCTTCTGCTCCGGCGTGCCGAAGAGCTTGAGCGGCTGCGGCACGCCGATCGATTGATGCGCCGAGAGCAGCGCGCTCACGTTGTTGTCGCAGCTACCGATGAGCTCCATCGCCTTGCAGTACTCGGAGACCGTGAACCCGAGCCCGCCGTACTCCTTCGGGATCTTCATCCCGAAGGCGCCGAGCTTGCGGAGGCCGTCGATCACGTGCTCGGGGTACTCGCCGGTCTGGTCGATGGCGACGCTGTCGACCTGCTCGCGGAGGAACGTGCTCATCTCGCCGTAGAAGCGCGTGAACTCCGGCCGCTCCGCGGTCTCGAGCGGGAACGGATGGATGAGCGGCAGCAGGAAGTTTCCGAGGAAGAGCTCGCGGAGAAACGTCCGTCCGGCCCATTCGGTCTCGCGCGCCTGCTCGGCGACTTGCCGCGATTCCTGCTCGGTCGTGAGCTTCGGTTGCGTCATGGTGGTCCCCCTCCACGTGTCGAGAATGAGGGCGCGCGGAACGCCCCAGGTGAACGACGTGCGCGTGACTCTCGTCCAGGCGTCGCGCCCGTGTCAACCACGGCACGGCCGCCGGTCGCGGCCGGGTTTGCCGAAACCCGGCCACTCGGTCGCTGAAAACCGACCACCTCACTTCTTGCCGCCCTTGATCACGTAGAACGACCGCTTGGGTTGGATCGCCGTCTGACCGCCCTTCGCCTCCGCGGCGCTCATGCCAGCGTAGGGCACAGGTCCGGTTGGGACCGGGTCAGACTCGGTCGCCGACAGCGCGGCGTCGATCAGCTCGCCGATCGTCCACACGTGATCCGCCACGCCGAGCGCCATCACGGGCGTGCAGCGAATCGCCTCGTGCGTCCGGCAGAGGTTGTAGTACGCGACGTGCAGCGCGATCGCCGCCGCATGGTTCTCGGCTTTCTTGCTGAACGCGTTCGTCAGCCGGGTGAAGCGCCGCTGTGCATCCGCGTCGAGAGGCCGGTAGACTTTGATCAGCTGCGCGAAGTCTACATGGGCCTCTCGGCCCCGGAGGAGCCGGTCGCCAGTGCTTCGCCGTAGCGGCATCATCTCCGCCGACGCCTCGTGGCAAGCACGACCGCCAGCGCGGCGCCCGCAAGTAGGCAGCGGTAAAACACGCGGCGGTTCTGACGCCGGATCGCATCGCGTTTCGCGTCGATGATCGCTGAGCCAACGACACTCTGGCTCTCCGCGGACGCGTGGGAGCTAATCGACGTCTTCATTGGTCTGGCCCTCGTCCTCTTCGGTGTCATCTTCGAAGGCGAACGTTTCGAGGGCCGCACCATTCTAGGGCGCTCAGTCGGCCTGCGCTTGTTCGCCGGGCAAGACCGTGAGTCGCAGATACGCTGCCTCGGGCCGGGGTCGGGCGGATCTTCGCCACCACGCGCCGCAGCTGCACGACCGAGCCCTCGTAGCCGCGGCCGCGCAGCATCTCGTAGAGCCGCGTCGCTCGCAGGCGCGCATAGCGCTCCAGCGTCTCGCGCACGAACGGCAGATAGGGATCGAGCCGGCTCGGCCGCACCCCGGGCCGTGCGCGACTGGAGCCGCGCGACCTCAATGGCAAGGCGCACGCCATCGGCGTGCACGCCGAGCGCCTGGGCGATCGTCCCGGCCTTCCAATGCTCGGCGTAGAAGAGCCGGGGGATCTCCGCGCGTCGCTCGGGACCGATCATCGCCGCGCCCCGCGCTCATCCCGGGCGCGGCGCCCGTGCGCCGGCGGCGGCGCGCATCCACCACGCCTCCCAACGCACCCACCGCCGCGCTGCCCACAGATCGCGCAGTGCGCGACCGTCGTCGTCGCCTTCGGCCGCTGCCCATCGGCGCTCTCCTTCCGCACCGGCGCGCACGAGGCTGCCGGCGACCGCCCCTCTGCGCCCGAAGATCCCGCCGGTCGGGAAGATTGATCCGTCACGCGACTCCGTCGCCGCACCCGGTACGCGCGCTGCCGGTCGCGGTGATCGAGCCGCCCCTCGGGCTGCGCTGGTGCCGCGCGCGCCGCACGCCGCTGGCGCGCATAGCTCTCGCGCCGGCAGCCGCTGCTACAATAGAATGATGCTGCTTGACCAGTACGGTTGAAGCGACAATGGCCAGTGCGATGGCGGTGCATGCGAGCCGACCTCTCTTCGCCCAGTTGAACACGACCAGCGCTAGGCAGTTCGAGACCGCATCGATAACCGAGAGAGTGTGTTTCACAAGAGCTCTTCCAGTTCGTCGACGATTTCTGCCGCGGCATCTGGTTTTCCGAGCTCGGCGATGCGTCCTGACAAGGCCTTGCAGCGAGCATCATCGCGGATCAGGGTCAGCGCGGTATCGATCAGCGTGCTCCGTGCTTCGATGGCTTTCACGAAAAGAGCGGCATCTTCATCAGCCAGAGCCATGATGTTTTTGGTTTGGTGGTCTTCGGCGACATCGGGAGATGGCACCAGGATCGCCGGCTTGCGGACCAGGCAAAGTTCGGAAACGGAAATGGCTCCGGCGCAGGAGATCACGACATCGGCAATGGCGTAGGCGAGGTCCATCCGTGAAATGAACGGTACCAGCGCAACGTTCCGAAGGTCTTTTCCTTCGAGGCTTTGTTCGATGGATTCGTGATAGTGTCACTTCCCACGGGCATGACCCGGGTGTTCTCACGAGCATGACCCAGGGTCCCGAAACCGGGTCAGCTCATAGCATGATCATCCTCGGCCTCTTCAATGGAGCCTCCGCCGGCGCGGTGGGGTTCGTCGTGCCGGCGTTGCGCCGTCGCCGCCGGGCCGTTGGCGTTTCCGATAGCTCTCGCCTTCGATGACGACCTGGTAGGCGTTGTGGGCGAGGCGGTCGATGGCACTCTGCGCGAGGATCGGATCGTCGAAGAGCGGGATCCATTCATCGATGGTGCGATTGCGAGGTGACGATCGTGGTGGCGCGCCGGTGCCGTTCGAGGATGACCTCGTAGAGGTCGCTGGGACTGCGGGGCGTCGAGACGGCGCAGGCCGAAGTCGTCGATGATGAGGATCTCGGGCGCGAGGAGCCGGCGGAAGACTTTCTCGGTCGAGTGATCGGCGCGCGCTTGGTGGAGGTGCTGGAAGAGATGATCGGCGCGCAGTGAAGAGCACATCGTGGCCGGCGCGGCAGGCGGCGTGGCCGAGGGCGCAGGCCAGGAAGGTCTTGCCGACGCCGACGGGGCCGAGGAAGATGACGTCTTCGTGGCGTTCGACGAAGCCGAGACCGAAGAGGTCGCGGACGCGGTCGCGATCGAAGGTGATCGGCGCATCCCAGTCGAAGCCCTCGAGCGTTTGCTCCTCCTCGAAGCCGGCGCGCTCGAGGCGGATGCGCGAGATTCGGTGTGATCGCGGCGATCGATCTCGTCTTGGAGGATGAGCTCGAGGAGGTCGAGCTCACTGAGCTTCGTCTTTTGGCGTAGGCGAGGCGGTCGGGGAGCGTCGGGAGGATGCCCGAGAGCTTCAGGCGCTTGAGGACCGTCTTGAGGGACTGGCTGATCTCCATGAGCGGCGATCTCCTTTCGGGGAGTGGTGCGAAGCTTCCCGCGGGACGCAGGAAGCGGGTGGGGGCAGGAGGACGAGCTGTCCTCCGGCGCGGGGTGGTCGGCACGGCGCCGAGGCCCTTGCTTGAGGATGGTCTCGACGCGGCCGACGTGGATCAGATCGAAGTGAAGCGCGCGCTGGCAGGCGGCCGTCGAGGCGCGTGCGCCCGTACTTGTTGCCGAGCCGCAAGAGCTTCTGCGCCTGGCGCAGGTACGCCCAGGGGAAGGCGCCGACGAGCAGCGTCGAGGAAGCGGCCGACGTGCGGGCCGAGGCGGGGCCCTCGCGGATCATGCGCTCGGGATCGCGCATGGCGTAGGCGGCGAGCTCCTCGGGATAGTCGTCGTAGTCGGTGCGCGCGCCGCCGGGCGCCTGCCGGGCATGCGTCTTGACGAGCTCGCCCTCGTAGTAGGCGCGCACGAGCTTGCGATCGGCGCGGACCCAGACGGCTTGCGGAGGTACGCGGTCGGGATCGAGTAGATGGCCTTGTCGACTGGATGTGGTGATCGGGGTGGACCTTGCACTGGACCCACGTCGGCGGATCGAAGCGCGGACGGTCGAGCGGCTGGAGGGCCGCGCGCTCCGCCGACGAAGCGCGGCGAGCGGGCGCTCGCCGCGTCGTGCCGTGGATGCGCGTGCCGGCGATCTCGGTGCACCAGCGGATCGCCTCGCGGTGCACGTGCGCGGCGTCGAGCCACGTCTCGCCGCGGAAAGAAGTTTTCGCGCACGTACTGCACATTGCGCTCGACGTGCGGCTTGCCGGTCGGGTGGCGCACGACGGCGGCATCGATCACGAAGCCGCGGTGGTGCGCGTACTCGTCGAAGGTGCGCGCGAAGATCGGATCGTAGCGGTCGGCCTTGGTGATCGCGGCACGCAGATTATCGAGGTTCTGTGGCCGATCGCGATCTGTGGCGGCAGCGCGGGAACGTGTGATTAGACGTGGCGGACCGCGCGGCGGGGGGAACATAACGCTCACGGGATGCGAGCCAGCCGAGCAGCGCTTCGTCGTCGCGCCATACCGGCTTGCGGGGGAATCCCGCCGCAGCTTCCGTGGGCGGCTCGCAGGCGCGCAACGCCGCTTCCTTCGCGCGCGCGTTGATCTCCGCGTAGCGGTTGGTCGTGTCGAGACTCGACGTGGCCCAGCCACCCGCCGATGACATTGACCTCCACGCCCGCTTCCAGGAGGTGCACCGCCGTCGTGTGGCGGAAAATGTGGGGGCTGATGCGGCGGGGCAGCCCCGTCGGAGCGTCCCGTTCGAGTGGCCGGGCGTGGCGGCGGACGAGCTTGTAGATCCCGAACCGGGTGAGCGGGCGGCGGGGCTGGGCGCAGAAGACGGGCGTGTCAGGCGGGGCCGCGCCCGTGGCGGGCAGGAGGAGCTGGAGCGCGCGCGCCGTTTCCGCCCACAGTGGACAGGTCCGCCACTTGTCGCCCTTGCCGTGGAGGCGCACGCGCGGGGTGGCACCGAGGTCGAGGTCGCCGGCCCGCAGGTCGCTCACCTCCTGCACTCGCGCGCCCGTATTGTAGAGGAAGAGGAGGAGCGCGCGGTCTCGCTGCGCGTGGCGGCCGTGGGCGGGCACGTGGGCGAACAGCGCACTGATCTGGTCGCGTTCGAGGAAATACGTTTCCGGAGGCGGGCAGCGCTTGATTGGGATCGCGGCGACGCGCTCGGCGACGGCGAGCAGGTCGGGCACCGTCCCCGCCAGATAGTCGAAGAAGGTGTGGAGGGCCGCCAGGCGCTGATTGCGCGTCCGAACGTGATTGTGCCGGTCAGCCTCGAGATGCCGGAGGAAGGCGAGGACGCGCTCGAAGGTCAGGTCGGCCAGCGCGAGGCGCGTGATGCGGCAGCCGCGATCGGCGGCGACGAAGCGCAGGAAGAGCCGGAGCGTATCGCGGTAGCTCTGGACCGAGGTCGGGCGCAGGCCTTTGAGTGTCGTGAGGTGATCGACGAAGAACGCATAGAGGAGCGAGCCCACCGTCGGCGATGTCATGGGTGCGACTCCGGCGGCGTCGGCATGGCCCAGCGTTCGAACCGCTGATTGGCTTCCTGGAGGAGGTCGGCGGTGATCGTGAGGTAGACCGCGGTCGAGGTGGGATTCACGTGCCCCAGGAAGGTCGAGAGCTGCAGCAGCCGGTCGGCCGGCGCGATACCCGCGCGGTACCAGCGCAGCAAGGTGCCGACGGCAAAGGCGTGCCGTAAATCGTGCACGCGCGGCGGTGCGGTCCCGGCCGGCAGCGTGAGCGCGAGGCGGGGGAGGAGGTGGTGGAAGGTCTGACTGATGGTGCCGGGATGCACCGCGCGCCGGCGGCGGAACGAGAACACGGGCGCCTCGGGCGCGAGGGGCCCGCGCCGCTCGACGGCGCGCTCCAGGTAGTCGCCGAGCAGCGCCGCCATCCGCGGCCCGCAGGGCACGAGGCGGCTCTTGCCGAACTTGCTGGCGCGCACGCAGAGCACTGCGCGCGCGAGATCGACGTCCTGACGCTGCAGGCGCGCGACCTCGCCGACCCGGAGTCCCAGGCCATAGAGCAAGGCGAAGATGGTGCGGTACGTGAACCCCCGAAGCGGCGCGCCGGCCGCATCGTCGAGGCTGCCGGCGAGCGCCAACAGCCGGCCGGCGAGCGTGGCATCAAAGAGATACGGCACGCGCTGGGCCGTGGCGCGCCGCGGTGCCGCGCGCAGCGGCGATGCCGGGAGGATCCCTTGGCCGACTAACCAATCCAAGAGCCCGCGCACGACGCCGAGCAAGTGATTGTAGCTCCGGGGCCAACGGCGCGGACGGGACGCGAGGAACGCCGCGAGGAGGCTCGGCGGTGATGTCCTCGACGCGGCTCACCGCCTGGGTGTGCAGGAAGCGGTCGAGCAAGACGAGCTCGCGCTCTTCGCTGCGGAACCGCCGGCCGAGTGCCCGCTTGTGCGCGAGGAAGCGGCCGATGCCGTCCGCCAGCACGCTCTGGAACCCACCAGCCGCCCGCGGCCTCACAGGATCGTCTCCCCGTCGCCGAGCGCGACCTCCCGTAGGGCCTCGACGGCGACCTTGGTGTAGATCTCGGTCGACGCGGGCGACCGGTGGCCGACATAATCGCCGATCATCTTCAGCGAGAACTCGGCGTCGACGAGCCGCTGCACGCAGGTGTGCCGCAAGGTGTGCGACCCGGCCCGCGGCACGACAATGCCGGCCTTGCGCAGGTAATGCGCGGCGCGGCTGGCTATGGCGCCGCCGGTCAGTGCCGTCGGGGGTGCGAGCACGCGGAAGAAGACGTGGCGATCGCCGGTCGTCGGCCGCCCGTGCTGGAGGTAGTCGAGGAGCGCCTCGCCGACCAGCGGCGAGAGAGGGTAGCCGGTGGAATGGCCGGCCTTGCGCTCGGGCACCCGCAGCCGCTCGCGGCGCCAGTCGAGATCGTCGACGGTGAGGGCGGTGATTTCCCGGGCCCGCAGGCCATAGGTGACGAGCAAGAGCAGGATCGCGTAGTCGCGCTTGCCGGTGACGCTGCGCCGATCGACGGCCTCCAACATCCGGCGCACCTCGTCCCAGGTGATCGACCGCGGCACGGTCGCCAAGCGATAGGCTTGCGGCGACTCCACCGTGGCGCTGAGATCGCTACGCACGACGCCCTCGCGGTGGAGGTAGCGCAGGAAGACCCGCAGCGTGCCGCAGAGGTCACGCAGGCTCGTCCGGCTGAGCCGCGGACTGCGATCGGCCACGAACGCACTTAGCACCGCGGGCGAGAGGGCCGCGAGGTCGTGGAGGGCGATCCGCTCGAGGTAGGCTTCGAACGTCGTCAGGTAGTGGCGGTAGCCGACGATCGACGCCGGGCGCAGACCGCGCTCCTCGCGGAGGTACGCGAAGAACCCCGGCGCACCGCCCTGAAAGGGCACGGCAGCGTGTGAGCGACCCCGACCCGCGAAGCCCGGCACCACGAGCCGCAGCATCTGCTCGACGGGGGTGCGGGCTTCACCGGCGAGCTTCTTCCGTGCCTCGGTATGCTGCTGCCCCGCGCCGTGGCTCTGCACCCAGTCCTCGACAAACGCGTCGACGTGAGCCGGGAGCTGCTCCCACGTCGTGGCGCCGCGCGCGTGTGCGAAGTCCGCGAAGCGCCGCAGGACCGGGACGCGGCGAAAGACATTCCGGGCAGCGTGCCCTCCTTGGCGAGCCAGCCGACGTACTGCTCGATCGGCTTTCCGATCCACGACCCTCGGATTCGATCGATCGTCTCCGGACGGATGAAATCAACGCTCCAACATCGACAACCTCCTCTCTGCCCTGCGGGCGGTGAAGGTCGTCCTCTGTGGGAGCTGCCGATTATGTGTCCAGTCCCTCGCGTCCGGCACTACACCCGCGGCCTACGTGGAGCCGTCGGCCACATAACCGGGACGGCCACAGAACCTCGATTATGTGGCGCGCCACATGTCGAGGACGACCCGGGCCGGGACGCCGCCGAAATATTCCCAGGCGTCCTCGAGCCCTACCACGAGGTCGGGGATCTGCTGGGACGTCGTCGCGTAGACGTATTGATGGCGACTGTAGACGAGCGTGACGATCAAGGCGTGGACGACGCGCCGCTTGCCTGTCACGGGATCGGGGACGAGGCCGAGCCGTCCGAAGTCGACCTCCGCCAGCTCGCCCGGGGCGACCTCCGCCACGCGCACCGTCATCCGCCGGCGATTCTGGAAGCCGAGCTGGGACACGGCGAAGCGGTGCAGGGAGCTGTACGGCACCGACACGCCTTGGCGACGGAGCAGCGTGTGCACCTTCGCGAGCCGCAGGCCGCGGCCACCGTCCTCCGGGACGAGCCACTGCTGAATCTGGGTGCGATGGGGCGCGAGGAGCGCCTCGCTGGCGCCCGCCCGCGGCGTCTCCGGTACGGGCTTCAGCCGGCGCGCGATCGCGACGGCGAGCGCGTCGGTCGGCTCCGCGATTTCATCCCAGCCAAGCGTGCGGGCCGTCGCGAGATATCGTCGGATCGTCTTCCGGGTCCGACCCGTCGCGCGCTTGATCGCCGCCTTCGACTCCTGCCGGTGCAACCGGCGGAGCACCTCCAGAATTTCCCACATGTCCACCTCGCGATACGCCATCGCCTGCACCTCCTCGGTGCGGACCATGGCTGGAGATGGTCTCGGGAGTGGACCGCGGGCCGCGCGCCGACCCGGGGTGGGTCATGCTCGCGAGAAAACCCTCAGTCCCCCTGGGTCATGCTCGTGAGAAAACCGTCTGCCGGGTGGGTCATGCTCGTGGGAAATGACACTGTTCTTTTCCGGCGATGTCCACCGTGCTTTTGCGGATTGGATTGCCGGTCATGACAATTTTGCCGGCAGGGAAGAAGCGCTCGAGTCCTTCGTAGGCAACACAGATCTTTGCCACACTCTTTGCGAGCAGCTTGTTGGTCTTTCCGGCGAAGGCATTTTGTTCCTGGATCAGTGACGGAACGCCCAGCATGGTAGCTGCCTTCAATGTCGGTCCGCTGGCGTATCCGCCGACACCCGCTGCCACCTGGGGCTTGAACTTCCGGAGGATCTTGCGGGCTCTTAGCAGGCTGCCCAGGATCTTGAACGGAAGCAGGAAGTTGGAAAGCGCCCGTTTACGGTTCCATCCAACGATCTTCAATCCCCGGATGGGATAACCGGCGGCAGGGACCATTTCCATTTCCATGTTTCCCTCGGCCCCGACGAACAGGATCTGCGCCTCGGGGTTCCGGCGTTTGATCTCATCGGCAATGGCGATGGCGGGGGAAATGTGTCCTCCCGTTCCTCCGCCCGATAGGATCGCACGTTCGATCTTCTTCATGCCGTGATCATCTTGGAGGAGGCCCGCGTGTGACTCGCGATCCAATCGGGAAGCTGCTGGGTGCGCGTCGCCTCGGCATAGGTGTAGCTCGACGCGCCGAGCACCATCACGAAGAGCTCGACGGGTCGCCATTCACCAGTCGTCGGATCGGTGAGCCCGGGCGGCTTCCCGGCGTAGTCGACGAAGCTCTTCTCGCCGGCGCGGTGCACCTGGCGCATCGTGAGGCCGCGCCGTTTCAGCCACCGGCGATAGAGATCGCAGAACTGCGTGTAGCGGTACCCGTCGGGATGGCGCTCGAGATACTCGAGGTGCAGGAGCTCGAGCGTGACGGCGGGCTTGCGCCGTTCGGTGTGGATCGTCGCGAAGTCGGGCTGCGGCCGCGACTGGGAAGCGCCGCCGGCACGGCCGTAGACCGCGGCCTCAAGCGCGTCGTCCGTCAGCGGCACGACCGCCGCCCGCGTCGTCAGCTGCGCCGCACGCGCCCGGTGCAGCGTACCGCCCACCGTGCCGACACTTACGCCGACGCTCTGGGCGACGGCCCGGTTGCTTCGCCCGAGCTGCCACTTCTGTCGAAGAATCTCGCGGATCGTCCGCATGGGTAGTCGCTCCGTCGCCACCGCCACCTCCTCCGTGTGGGGAGGTGGATGGCGGCACTGGACTCCCCAGCGTCGCGCTCTGCTCAGGCCCTCCCGGTCCGGGGGCGCCCTACCACGGGGTGATCACGATGACCGAGTCTGCGCGATCACGATCCCGATCTTGGTGATCACGATCGACCGATCCGCGCGATCACGATGGACCGAAACCCGCACATGACGAGCGCGGGGAGGGTTGGGCGGTCAGCCCTGGTGGGCAGGTTGGTCGGGGGCGATTCGGCCGTCGGTCGCGGACCGTTTCGGCACGAGTGGACGCTCGCGGCAGTGCCGAGAACGCCCGCCGGACGTTGACGCCCTCTGCGGCCTCGTCTAGCTGATCGGCATGTCGCGCTCGGGTGCAGCGACGCCCGGCACGCTGTCGCTCGAGGAGCTCGCGCACGCCGGCGGCGAGTCCCCCGAGCGGCTGCGTGACTGGCAGCGCGCGGGCCTCCTCGGCGAGCCCGGACGCACGCGCTTCGTTCCCGCGGACGTCGATCGCGTTGCGCTGCTCGGGCTCCTCGAGCGACGCGGCGTTCCGCGCGCGACGGTCCTCGCCCGTCGCGGCGAAATCGACCAGTACGTCGCGCACATGGGGCGGCGGCCGCGCGAGTGGACCGGCGGGCTCGCGGAGGCGGCGGCGCGCGTCGGCCTCGCGGCGGACCTCGCCGAGCGCGCATGGGTCGCCGCCGGCCTCCGGCCGAACGATCTTCTCGACGAGCACGACGTCGGGTTGATCGAGGACGTCCGGACGTTGCGTGACGTCGGATTTCCCGACGACGCCGTAATCGAGATCATGCGTGTCGTCGGCGACGCGATCAGGCGCGCGGTCGAGGCGCAGGCGCGGATCGCGCATTTCCACGTCTTCACGCCGCTCGAGGCCCGCGTTCGTCCCGGCGAGGCGTTCGCCGCCGCCATGTGGGAGATCGGCGCCCGCCTGATGCCGTTGTCCGCGCGCATCGCAGCGTTTCTCGACGCGCGGCTCCTCGCGGTCGCGGGACGCGAGAACATCGCGATGCGCTTTCTCGGCGCGACCGGCGGCGAGCCCGACGCGCTGCGGTTGGCGATCGTCTTCGTCGACGTCTGCAGCTTCACTCCGCTCGCGGAGGCGATGGGCGACCGGGAGTCCGCCGACGTGCTCGCGCGCTTCTCGACGCTCGTGCGCGAGGCGGTCGCACGTCACGACGGCCGCGTGGTGAAGCAGATCGGCGACGCGTTCCTGCTGACGTTCGCCACGGCGCGCGCCGCCGTCGCGTGCGCGCTCGACGTCGAAACGCGTACGGTCGCGGAGCCGCGTTTTCCCGCGGTGCGGAGCGGCATCCACTGGGGCACCGTCCTCTATCGCGACGGTGACTACGTCGGTGCGAACGTCAACGTCGCCGCGCGCATCGCGGGCGAGGCCGGCCGGCACGAGGTGGTCGTGACCGAGGCCGTGCGGGCCGAGGTCTCGGCGATGGACGGCGTCGCGTTCGTGCCGCTCGGGCCGCGGAGACTGAAGGGGGTGAGCGAGCCCGTCGAGCTCTTCGTCGCCGGCGCGCTGGACGCGATTGCGGGCGAGCGGCGGGTGATCGATCCGGTGTGCGGCATGGAGCTCGGCCCGTCGGAAACCGCGGCGCGCCTCGCGCTCCCGGACGCGGAGCTCGCGTTCTGCTCGACGCGGTGTCTCCAGCGCTACGTCGCCGATGCGGCCCGCTACCGGTGACTCGTTCTCTCCACGGACGGCAGCACCGCCGTCACCGGACCGTCTCGTCGTGCACGCTCGCCGGCGGCTTTCGTGGAAACCAGCCACGACCCATCGCCGCGTGGCTTGCGCCGGGTGCCGAACCGTTGCTAGGACGCGAGGCGATGCGGCGGGTGGCTCGGGTGATGGCGGCGGTCGCGGCGTGCGCCGCCGTGACGATGGCGCGCGACGCGCGTGCCGCCGACGGGGCCGTCGCCGCCGCCGCGACCGGCCCGACCGAGAGCGGCCTCGCGCGCGCGGCGTGTCTCGATCGCTGCGCGGAAGGCTACAAGGTCTGCACCCAGCGGCGTGAGGCGAAGCATCCCGGGGTGTGCGGCGGTGCGGCGGTCCGCTGCCGTGCGGCGTGTCCACCGTCGGCGCAACGCGCGGAGGCCGCGCCGGCGCTTCCCGCGACGGAAGCCGCTCACCCGCAGACGGTCGAGCCCGCGGCGAGCGCCGGTTCCGGCGCCGGTCGCAAGGGAAAGCGGTCGCGCAGCGCACGCCAGGCGCCGCCGCCGGTCGTGCCGAACGCGGGCGCCGTGCCGGTGCCGGTGCCGGGGCAAGCGGAGCCGGTCAGATCCGAGCGTCGCGTCACCGCCGAAGCACCGACGGTGTCCGCAGCCGAGAGCGGCCCGCCCCCGGCGGTCGTCGCGGAGCCCGCACGGCGGCACCGGCGGAACTTGCTCGACACGGTGTGGTGCGTGTTCAAGCGCTGCGTCCCCGAGGACGATCGCCCGGCGAGCTGCTCGGAAAGCTGCTCTGACGACTACCAAGCGTGCGTCTCGCTCGGGGACAAGCGCGAATCGCAGACCTGCGCCGCCGACCTGCTGCGGTGCCGCGAGCGCTGCGGCAGCACCCAAGCCCGCGACGGCCGCTAGCGCGCCGTCGGCGTGGCGCGAGGTCGGCGGCGCGAGCACGCGCCGTCGGTGCGGCCTGAACGCCGGGATGCACGCCGGCGCGTCGACGCCGGGTTACGGAGTCGCGTGCAGCCGGGCGGGGTTGTCGACCGTCATCGTGCAGATCTCCTCGTCGCTGGCGCCGCAATCCTTCAGCCACGGCACGATGTGCTCGAGGACGTGGGCGTAGCCCCAGCCGCCGTACGCCTTGTAGCAGGTCTTCCAGCCGACCTCGCAGCCGATGAGGACACGGTCGGCGTGGCCGGCTTCCAGCAACGCGAGGACGAGCGCGACCTCCTCCTTGTCGCGCGGGAACGCGCGCCCCGGGCCGAGGGCCTCGTAGTACTCCTCGTGGCCGAAGTGGTCGTAGGCGACGAAGCCGACGCCACGCGCGAGGACGCGCTTCGCCGTCGACGCCGGAAAGAATCCCATGTGCGAGACGTACAGCTTTCCGAGATCGGCGCCCTCGCGCTCGAGGACGTCGAGATAGACGTCGAGGTGATCGGCGGGCGCCTCCTTGAGGCCGTGCGCGCCGGCGTTCGGATGGATCGTCAGCGACGCGCCGGTCCGCTTCTGCGCCCGCGCGGCCGCGCGCAGGACCTTCTCCTCCGCCGGCTGGAACGCGTCGTTGGGATAGCCGCTGAGACCGATCTCGCCGATGTTGCCGGCGCGGACGCCGCTGTCGGGGATGCCGTGGGTGAGCTCGCCGACGATCACGTCGGCGAGCTCGTCGATGCTCTTGGCCGCGATCTCCGGCGGATGGCTCGCCGCCGTGTACCAGCCCGCCGACGCGATGATGTTGACGCCGGTCGCGCGCGCGATCCGTTGCAACGCGGCGACGTCGCGGCCGATCCCGGGAAGCTCCATGTCGACGATCGTCGCGCCGCCGGCGCGCTTGAAGGCCTCGAGCTCGCGGATCGTGAGGTCGCGATCGTGCTGGAGCAGGTTGTCGCGGACGCTGAGACCGTTCCGGCGCGCCATGCTCAGGTTCTCGAGGGCGAGCGGACGCTCGGCGAGCGCGTGCAGCGCGGGGTCGGCCGGCGGCATGTACCAGCACAGGATGTCGAGCGTGAGGTGCACGTGCGACATGGTGACGCCGAGCCGATCGCGCTCGATCGGTCCGAGGACGGTCTGGATCATGGTCATGGCGTCCGTCCTGTGCCGCCGTCGATGATCGGTGCGGCGCCGTCTCCGCTCACTTCGCGCTCTCGTACGGGACGCCGAACGGCGCGTAGGGATCGCCGGGGATCTCGACGAGCTCGATCAGCGTGCCGTCGGGATCGCAGACGAAGATCAGCCTCGAGCGGAACGCCGCGTACTCGGTGCGGGTGTCCTCGAGGACGCGGACGCCGGCGCGGCGGCAGTGCTCGATCGTCGCGTCGAGATCGTCGACGCGGAGCATGAGCGCCGCGAAGCCGACCGCGTTCATCGGCCGCGGCTCGCCGTCGCCGATCGCGGCGGGCGTCCGGTAGGCGAAGAGCGCGAGCCGTACCCCGTCACGCTCGAGGAAGACGGTGCGCTGGTCGACGCCGGGCACGCGCAGGAGACGATCCGCCTCGGCGCCGCGGACGTCGACCTGCGTCAGCGGGCGAAACCCGAGGAGGTCGCGGTAGAACGCGATCGAGCGTTCGAGGTCGCGAACGCAGATGCCGAGGTGACCGACGCGCAGGACCGCCACTCAAGCGCTCCGCGCGCCGTCGCCGGCGATCGCCGCCTCGCGCGCCTGGAACTCGGCGACGAGCTCGCGCTTCAGCACCTTGCCCATCGAGTTCCGCGGCAAGGTCGCGTCGATGCGGATGCGTTCGGGCACCTTGTAGCGCGCGAGCTCGGCGCTGCAGTGGGCGCGGAGGTCGTCGGCGGAGAGCCGCGCGTCCGCGGCCGGCGTGACGACGGCGGCGACGCGCTGCCCGAGGCGCTCGTCGGGAACGCCGAAGACGGCGGCGTCGGCGACGCCCGGATGCGCGCGCAGGACGCGCTCGACCTCGGCGGGGTAGACGTTCGCGCCGCCGCGCAAGATGAGCTCGCTGCGGCGTCCCCTGATGAAGAGGTTGCCGTCGTCGTCGAGGAAGCCGAGGTCGCCCGAGTGATAGACGCCGTCGCGGAGCGCCTCGGACGTGGCGTGCGGCTTGTTCCAGTAGCCGAGCATCGGGGTGTAGACGCCGGCCCAGGCGCCGCGCGCCGCCGGCGCGATGCAGATCTCGCCGCCGCTCGCCGAGCGCGCGCCGCGAATCTCGATCTCGACCTGCGGGACGGCCTTGCCGCAGAACCCCGGCGTCGGCACGGTGCGGCCGTCGGAGCGCGCCACCGCGGTCGGCGCCTCCGTCATGCCGTAGCCGATCGTGATCTCGGCGCCGAAGCGCCGCCGGTAGAGCGCCTGGACGGCCTCGGGGCACTCGGCGCCGCCGACCTCGGGCCGGCGCAGCGAGCGCAGGTCGTCGGGATCGATCGCCGGGTCGCCGAGCAGGTCGCGGTAGATCGTCGGCACCGCGGTGACGTGGCCGACGCGCTCGCGGCGAATCCATTCGGCGAGACCCTCCGGATCCATCCGGTCGATGACGACGCAGCAGCTGCCGTCCTGGAACGCCAGTAGCGGCGCCAGGACCATCAGGTTGAGGATCGTGAGCGGAAGCAGGACGCCCTGCCGGAGGTCGGCGCCGTACGCGCCGGTCGCGGCGGCGACGGCGCCCGGCAGCAGCAGATTGTGCTGGCTGTGAACGGCGCCCTTGGGAAAGCCGGTCGTGCCGCTGGTGTACGCGATCGCGGCGGGCGCGAACGGATCGATCGCGTCGCGGCGGCAGGGCCCGTCGGACTGGTTGGCGCAGAGGGTCGCCCACTGGCTCCCCGCATCGCCCTCGCGGACCTCGACGACGTGCGTGAGCGCGGGAAGCGCCGAGCGGTTGAGTGCCAGCTGGGCCGCGACGGCCGGGTCGGCGAGCAGGACCCGCACGCCGGCGTCGCCGAGCATGTAGCCCTTCTCCGGCGCCGCGAGCACGCGATTGATGCCGACCCAGATCGCGCCGAGCCGCATCACCGCGAGGAGCGCGATCACGATCTCCGCGTCGTTCGGGAGCGAGGCCGCGACGCGGTCGAACGGGCCGATGCCGAGCCGTGCGAGCGCGTGCGCCGCGCGATTCGCCGCGCGGTCGAGCTCGCGGTAGGTGTAGCGCCCGTGGCGGGCGACGAGCGCCTCGCGATCGGGGTGCTCGGCGACGCCGCGATCGAGGACCGCCGCGATCGTCTGCGGCGCGCTCGGAATCGCCGGGCGCGCCGACGGCACGAGCCCGTGCGCCGCGTAGTCGAAGACCGCCACGATCGGTTCAGCCGCCGGCGCTCACGGCCGCATGTACCAGCCGCCGCTGACGTTGAGCGCCTCGCCGGTGATGAAGCCGGCACGCTTGTCGGAGGCGAGGAAGAGGATCGCCTCGACGACGTCGTCGGAGGTGCCGAAGCGGCGCAGCGGCGTCTCGTCGACGAGCGGCTGGAACTGCTCGGCGTAGCGCTCGACGAAGCGCGACCAGATGAGCCCGGGCGCGATCGCGTTGCAGCGCACGCCGTACGGCCCGGCCTCGGCGGCGATGTTGCGCGTGAGCGCGAAGAGCGCGGCCTTCGCGGCGGCGTACGCCGGCTCGCCGCGCTCGGGATTCGGATCGCCGATCCAGCCGGCGATCGACGAGATCATCACGATGTTGCCGCGCCGGCGCTCGAACATGTGCGGCAGCAGACGGCGCGCGAGATAGAAGTTCGCGGTGAGGCTGACCTCGATCGTGCGGTCCCAGTCGGCGGGATCGTAGTCGACGAGGTGCCCGAGCCGGTTCTCGGCGGCATTGCACACCAGGATGTCGACGCTCCCGAGCTCGCGCAGCGCGGTGTCGATCATCGCGTCCACCGCCTCGCGATCCGAGATGTCGAGCGGGAAGTCGAGGACGGTGGCGCCGCTCTCGCGGCGGATCGCCTCGGCGGTCTCGCGGTTTCGCCGCTCGTGGACGTCGCAGATCACGACGTCGCAGCCCTCGCGCGCGAGGCGCCGCGCCGTCGGCGCGCCGATGCACGAGCCGCCGCCGCCGGTGATCAGCGCGACCCGTCCGCGGAGCTCGCCGTCGACGTCGGTCACGACGGTTCTCCGACGACGTCGTATGCGCGTCGCATCGTCACGCTCGTCGCGTGGTCGTACGCCGTCACGCCGGCGCTCCGACGAGGCGCCGCGCGTTGTCGCGCATGATCGCCTTGATCACGTCCGGCGGCAGCGTCGCGATCTCGTCGGCGAACTCGCGCGGCCGCTCGAGGCCCTCGCAGTGCGGGTAGTCGGACCCGAAGACCACCTGTGAGGCGCCGATCAGCTCGGCGAGCGCGACGATGTTCTCCTCGTAGTAGGGCGAGACGAAGACGTGCTGCTTGAAGACGTCGCTCGGCCGGCCGTGGACGCGCCCGCCGAGCCACGGGCCGTTCCGGCCCATGCCCTTCATCTTGTCCATCAGCTTCAGGAGGTACGCGACCCAGAGCGAGCCGTTCTCGACCGAGAGCACCTTCACGTTCGGGTAGCGGCCGAAGAGGTTGTGCAGGATGAGCGCCGCGATCGTCTCCATGATCGGGCGGTCGCCGTAGTACATGCACCACTGGAACGCCGACTGGTCGTACGCCGACGGGTTCGGCTTCTCGCCCCAGGAGGTCGACGCCATCTCGTTGTAGCCGGCCTCGCCGATGTGAAAGGCGACGGTGAGCCCGGCCTCGTTCACCCGCGACCAGAACGGATCGAAGTAGGGGTCGGCGGGCGAGCGGCCGAACGTCGGCCCGGCGCGCAGATGAACGATGCGCGCGCCGCGGCCGAGGGCCCACTCGAGATCGCGGACGGCCTCGTCGAGGTGGCGCAGCGAGAGCAGCGGCGCGGCGTAGACGCGGCCGCGGTAGTCGAAGCCCCACTCCTCGTCGAGCCAGCGGTTGAAGGCGCGCAGGTTGGCGTAGGTCTGCGCGACGTCGTCCTTCATGAAGTGCTCGACGCAGACCCCGAGCGTCGGGAAGATCAGGCACGACTCGATGTCCTGCGCGTCCATCAGCGCGAGCCGCGCGTCGCGGTTCACGTAGGCGGGCTGCACCGGCTCGCGGACGCTGGAATCGAGGACGTGCTCCTCGGTGAGCGTCCGCAGCATCTCGCGGAGCGACCCGGGCTTGACCGTGGTGTCGAAGTTGAGCTCGGTGAGGAAGGTGAACGGCCGCTCGCCGACCATCACGACGTCGCGCCCGTCGGCGTCGCGGACGACGCGGATCGCCTTGTCGCGGAAGCGCGGCTCGATGTGGCGCGTGAACGCGTCGCGCGTCTCGTAGTAGTGGTTGTCGGCGTCGAAGAGGCGGTAGTGAAGGTTTTCCATGCTGCCTCCGCCTCCGTGCCGCGCGGGGGTTGCGGCGAGTGGAGGCTGCGAGCGGCTCGTCGTCGAACAGGGTCCGGGTGTCGGCGACACCGGCACGCTGTCGGTAGAACGCGTTCTATTTACGTCCGGCTCCCGCTGTCAACCGCGGCCGGCGACGGAACGCGGCAACCACGACGATACGCGGCGAAAGGTCGTTCGCTACCCGGGCAGCGGGCACCTTTTCGCGGCTGACGGTTCTTCGTAGCGAAGCAGGGTGGCAAGTCCAAGGTCCTTCTCCGCTTGCGCACTCGTCGCGTTCAGGTATCAGCCGCACGATCGTCGTCAGCGGGCGGCCGGGCCTACGTGGTCACCGGCATCGGACGAACTCCCTGCCGTGCGCTTCAATCGTCATCCGCCAGAGCGGCCTTCTCTGGTGGCGACAGGTCGCCGGGCTCGAGCCAAATCGACGCGGCGACGCGGTCGAACGGCAGCTCGGCCTCGCGCGATGCGCGGAGGACCTCCTCGCTCGAGCCGGCCGCAAACTGGAAGAACACGACCTCGTCAGTGGGGATGAGCAGTGATCCGAGGAAGCGGACGGACGATCCCGCCCGCCGCAGTGCGGCCGCCCGTTTCCGCACGCGCGCGTTTGCCGCCTCGACCGCGTCCCGGGTCACGCCCGGCCAGAAGCACTCGGCTAGATACGTGCCGCTCACCGTCGGCGCCGACCCTCGATTCGGATGCCGTGCCGCCGTATCCGTGTTCCCCAGTTTGCGGTACGGCTGGCATGCGCTCGTCTGCGAGCTGCGCCTCGGTCGCGGCATGCGGTTCCGTCACAGCGCGGCTAGCGGGCGCATCGGAACCCTACGGGGAGAAACTGCTGAGACGGATAGGCGGCGGTTGTCACCGCCAGGACCCCGGCGCTTTGAGAACTGGACCACTGGCCACCGCGGATCGTCGCCCCGGGAAGTCGATGGAAAGCGTCGCTCGCATCCCCCCCGAAAAAGCTGACGTCGCCGTCAGTGATGCCCGCGCTTGCGCTCCACGTCGTACCGTCGTGCGCAAAGTCGGCCCAATCGGATACCAACTCCCACACGTTGCCCACCATGTCGTGCACGCCCCACGCGGACACGCATGCAGCGCGACTGCCGGTACTGGCTGGCCCGCCGCCGGTGGTCACGCATGTGGTCGTGCCGTCGTCGAGGTTCCCCGGATCGGGGGTTCCGGCCGCGGCACGCTGCCATTCGGCGTTGGTGATGAGATGTTTCCCCGAGAGCGCGCACGCCTGTGCCGCCTGGAGTTGTGACGTGCACGTCGTCGGCAGCACGCCCGCGATCGACACGGCATAGACGGCCGGTGTGGGGGGACCCGTCCCGCCGACCGGCGTCCAATTGCCGTCCGCCGGAAAATGACTCGGGTAGGGCTGGAAGTAGAACGGCGGAGCGGTGCAGCCCCGCTGCGTCGCGCCGGCGTCGGTGAGGTCCTGGAGCGAGACTTTCCCTTTGCTGATCTTCTTGACGAGACCTTGGTTCACAGGCTCCGGAAGTCGCCAGACACTCGCCTCGTACGTGTCGACGCAAGAGTCCCCCACCCTCACGGAATCGGGCGGGCACTTGGAGCTGGCCGCATGGACGGGAGAGGCGATGGCGGTGGCAGCCAGTGCCACGAACCACACGCGTGCGAGCGCCGTGAGGATGGGCCTCGTACCTGGATCGTTCCTGATGATCATGACGAATCCTTTCTTTGCGCGGGAACTTGCTGGTGCGATCGGCGACGGACCGTGCGTTCTTCGGGTCGATCGCATGTCTCAGCTACGCTAGATCCGGATCGCGTCCCGCCGCATCCGTCATCTCCACATGTATTGGGTGCTCGCCCATCTTTGGGTGCTCGCCCATCTAATGAGAAGGTGAATGGAATCGAGCAGCGGACCGCCGCGCTCAGGAAGGTGCCGCCGACCCGCGCTTCGCCATCATCGCCCCCAGCTCGGCTCGGGAACCGATGCCGAGCTTGCGGTATGCGCGGGCCAGGTTCGCCTCGACCGTCCTTCGGCTCATGAACAGCCGGGCTGCGATCTCGGGGTTCGTCAGCCCTTGGGCCGCCAGCTTGGCGACCCGATCCTCGCCCTCGGTCAGCTCATCCGGCGCGCGGCGCACGCCGATCCGAGCGATCTCGGCGGCGGCCTTTTCGGCCCAGAGGCGGGCGCCAAGCTCTTCGAAGATCGCCAGGGCCCGCTGGAGTGTCTGCCGTCCCGCACGGCGCTCGCCGCGGCGGCGCTGCAGCTGTCCCTGGACGAGCAACGTCCGCCCGAGCTCGAACGGCATCGGCAGGCGCTCGTGTTCGACGAGCGCCTGCTCGGCGGCGGCGGCGGCACGGTCGAGATCGCCGCCGGCCGCTTCGAGCAAGGCGCGACAGCGGCCGGAGGTGGCGAGCGCCCAGGGGCGGTCGAACTTGCGGCCGCACCGGGCGAGCGCATCCGTCAGGCGTGTCGCCCGTTCGCGCTCACCGATGGCGACGAAGGCCTCGATCGCGTCCGGCAGCGACATGGCGATCGGCCATTCGTAAACGCCGAGCGCCTCGACCGTAGCGACCACGGGCTCGAGCGTCGCCGCGGCCGTTTCGGGATCGGCTTCGGACAACGCGAGAAAGCCCAACGCCCAACGGGCCTGGCCCACCCCGATCGGCCACTCGATGCGTTCGGAGACCGCGAGCGCCTCGGCGCCGTCGTCGCGTGCGCCATCGCTGTTACCGCGCATGGCCCTGACCAACGCTCGCACCGTGAGCGCGAAAGCGCGGAAGATCTCGACGCCGGTGAGAGCAGCCACGCGAATGGCATCGCTGGCCTCGCGCTCGGCGACTTCGGGATCCCCGGCGAGCGACGTCGTCGCCGCCAGGTGAGCAAGAACCCAAGGGAGGTCGCCTTCCTCGCCGCGCGCAACCAGTCGCTCCCGCAGCTCGGCGAACAATTCACGGGCGCGGTCGAGTCGCCCAATGAACTCGTACGCCACGGCGACATTCGACGAGGCACGCATCTGGAACGGGACCTCGCGATCGAGGTCGTCGAGCGCCAGCGCCCGTTCCAGCGCCTGTTCGTCCAGGCCCTCTCCCAAAAGGAGACCCGAGAGCGCTTTGAACGCGATCGCATCCGCGACGAGCGTGGTGTCTCCCGCCCGCTCGGCGAGCTCGACTGCTCGGATGAGGTGCCGGTTCGATCGCGCCAGGTCGAGTACCGAACTGAGCATGAGGCCGAGGGCGATCTCGATCTGCGCCGCGTGGCGTGTGTCGTCGCCGACGCATGCCAACGCCTCCTCGAGAAACGGAATGGCCGCCTCAGGCTTCCGCATTGCCGAGCTCTCCGCCAGCAGATGGAGAGCGTGCGCACGAACGGACGCCGGAGGCGTGCCGCCAAGCACTTCCTCGCAGAGACGCCTCGACCGTTCTGGATCGCCGGCCTTCAGATGATGCCGGGCGGACCTGAGACCGCGCCGCCATCGAAGGTCGAGCATCTGCGCAGGCGTTCGCCGCGCCGACTGCTCCTCGAGGTCTGCGGCGATCTCGAGCGCTCCACGCCGAAGGGCATGCTCGGCCGCGTCGTGGAGAACGTCGGAGACCTGCTCGTCGGTGTCATCGCTCGCGTCCGAGAGCACCAGATGCCTTGCCCGCTCTTCGACGTCGCTTACGATCTCCGCGAGCTCTCCGTGCAGCTTCCGTCGGCGGTCGTGCGATGCTGCCGCGTAGACCGCGTTGGCGAACAATGGGTGCGCGAATTCGATCCGACCGTCGGAACGAACGCGGGCTACGCCGGCCGTCTCCGCCGGCGTGAGGTCGGCGGGATCGACCAGGGCGACCGTCGGCTGGGCAAGCGCGCTGACTCTGAGGAGCGCCTGTTGCGTCCGCCGCGGCAATCTCCGCACCCGCTTGGTGACGAGCTCGCGCAGATCGTGAGGGATCGGCAGCTCCTGACCCGGTGCCAAGTTCCCCTCCGCCTGGAGCACCCGCGCGATCTCGACCGCATAGAACGGATTGCCGCCGGTGGCGCGCTCGATCCTGACGAGAAGCGGACGCGGCAGCCGGTGACCCAACTCGTCCTCGACGATTCGGTAGAGGGCGCCCAAGCTGAGCGGGCCGAGGCGACGGCGACGGATGCGGTTGTCGACGCCGGTCGAGAGCAGCGCGCTGGCGCCAGGCCGCTCACCGAGCCGCAAGGTCGCGAGGACCGCTATCTGGTGAAGCTCGAGTCGGCGCAACGCGAACTCGAGCGCCCGCGCCGAGGGGAGGTCGAGCCACTGGATGTCGTCGATGGCGAGCAGCACGGGGGCAGAAGCCGCGAGCTCCGAGAGGAGCGAGACGACGGCGGTTCCGATCGCGCGCGGGTTGGGCGCCACGCCTTCGTGTGCTGCGCGCAGGAGCGCGGCGTCGAGGGCCTGGCGTTGCGGATCCGGGAGCGAGCCGAACACCGCAGGCTCCACCGGCGCCAGGAGATCGCCGAGCGCGGTGAATGACAGCCGAGCTTCGGCGGGCGCCGCCCGGCACGACAACACTCGGTATCCCTTGCCGACGGCGCGAGCGGTCCCCTCCCGCCACACCGTCGTCTTGCCGATACCGGGATCGCCCTCGAGCACGAGCGCTGCAAGCCCGATTCGAGCGGGGGCGAGCACCGCGTCGACTGCCGCGAGCTCGGTCTCGCGGCCGAACACCGCGGTGGCCATGAAGGCGAGTGTAGGAGGTAGGGCGACCGCTTACCAGGCGAATGCGGGCCGGTGGCAGCCTGGCACGACCGATGTGGTCGAGGGAGCGCGCTCCTGACGCACTTCGCGCACGCGTCGTGCGCTCCGACGGCGCGGAGACGGCTGTCGCGCGGCGACGGCGGTGACAGCCATGGGCGAGGTCCCTACCCGTCTCGACGCCGGACGCGTCCGCCCGCATCGTCACGCGGGTCGAACCGCTCAGCGTCGATTACCGGTAAGCCCTACACTCAAAAACGCGCGATGAGTTGGGTGCCGCAGTGGACGCAAAACGCCGCGTGGCCTCGCCGCGCTGCCGCGTGCTCGACCTCGCCGCATGGTTGCGGCGTGACGCTCGCGTTCACGACGCCTCCACACTGCGGACAGTGACCGACGGGCGCGTTGCTGCGTCGATGATTGAAGTTATCGCACGGATTGGATTGTCTGACGGCTTGCACCATCTTACACCTGATCTTTCCTATGGACGTGAACGCTCTGCCGCCTCCCGCTGCCCGGCGCGGAACTCGGCCCAGAACTGGGCACGATCCTCTGCGGAGCGAGTGGTGACGGTGCGCTTCTTGGGGAGAGGGCGGAGCACGCCCGGCCGCGTCTCGTCTCCCCACAACAATTTCCACTGGCGCGCCAGAGCCTCGCGCAAACCGCTTCGCATGTCATTCACGGATACGATTCCGGCGCGGCTTACCAGCGATTCGATCCGCCGCCGCGATGGCCGCCACCGCCGCCGCTTCGGTTGTCGTCCTTCGCGTGTGCCTCATTGACTCTGATCGCGCGGCCCTTGATCTCCTTGCCGTCGAGCTGCTGAATCGCGGTTTGCGCTTCGCCGTCCGATGACATTTCGACGAAGCCGAAACCGCGGCTCTGCCCGCTGTCGCGATCGGTGATGAGTGCCACCGACTCGCACGTGCCGACCGCGGCGAACGCGTCTTGCAGCTCCTGACTCGTGACCTCGAAACCGAGATTTCCGACGTACAGCTTCCTACCCATAGCGCTTACTCCTTGGTTGACCGTGCAACGCCGGATGTGCGCGGACGAATTCCGCGCGACAACGGTGCTGCTCATAGAGCGCTGAATGCTGAGGGCGGGATACTGACGGAATACGTTGAAATATTTCGAGAGCTTCTCGCGCCGACAATCAGTGTTTGCACGGTACCAGCTGCCTACCACGACCACAATCGAGAATGACAAAATCGCCGGGCAGAACGATTGTCGATCGACCTCCGAGGAGCGCAATACCGAGTCGGGCGGCCGATTTCGTGGATCTGCGAAGCAATCACGGGTAGTTGCATGCTCGCTCATCGTGGCGGCACCGATCCGCCCCGACCTCGGCGATCGTCGCATTCGCAACGAAACGCGCGGTCGTCGTCGCAGACGGCGTCACCGCGCCCGTGCCTTCCCGTGGTGTGGAGCTGCCTTCCGGGCCTCCGCCGGCGATCGACTGCCGCGACGCGCGCACGGTCCTCGAGCTCGCGGCGATGACGCCGCTCGACGCACCCGCCTGCGCGGTCGCGCCTGCTCGCTCGCCGTCCGCCGGGCGTCGCGCCCGTCCGCGACGTCGGTCTCGACTGGCCGCGCCGGCCCTTCTCGGAGTATGCTTCGGCGCGTCGACCGTCTGGCGGCGGGGGAGGTTGGGATGATGGCGAGGCTCCGGTGGATCGTACCCTTCGCGGTCGTCGCGCTCGGCGGCGCGACCTTCGTGACCGCCGCGCGGTCGGCATGGGCGGCGCGCGCCGGCGCGGCAGTGCGGCATGGCGCGGCGCCGGCACGCCGCGCGGCGAGGGCGCACGGCGCGAGAGCGGCGCGCGGCGCAGCGACGGCGGACGACGACGCGAGCGCGGGAAGCGCGCCGAGCGCCGTCGCCGCGAAGGGCGGCCGCTTCGTCCCCGAGGCGCCCTATCGCGCCGCGCTCGTGATCGACCGCGACAGCGGCCGGGTGCTGTTCGCGCAGAACGAGCACCTCCAGTGGCCGCCCGCCTCGATGACCAAGATGATGACCCTGCTCATCACCATGGAGCGCGTCCGCGACAAGGCGGTCGGCCTCGACGACGTCGTCACCGCGTCGGCGTGGGCGAGCAAGATCGGCGGCTCGCAGGTGTACCTCCGCGAGGGCGAGCGCTTCCCGCTCCGCGAGCTGCTGAAGGCGATCGTCGTCGCGTCGGCGAACGACGGCGCGGTCGCGGTCGCCGAGTACGTCGCCGGGTCGACGGACGCGTTCGTGGACCTCATGAACCAGCGCGCGCAGCAGCTCGGCCTCACCGAGACGGAGTTCCACAGCGTCCACGGCCTGCCGCCGGGCGCGGGGCAGCAGCCCGACCTCATGAGCGCCGCCGACCTCGCGATCGTCGCGCGCAAGCTCGCCGAGTTCCCGGAGGTCATGGAGTGGGCGAAGCTTCCCGACGCGCCCTTCCGCGACGGCCAGCTGCAGATGCGGAACACGAACCACCTCGTCCGTACCTACCCCGGCGCCGACGGTCTGAAGACCGGCTACTACGCCGCCGCGGGCTTCGAGGTGACGGCCACGGCGACGCGCGAGGGCCTCCGCCTCCTCGCCGTCGTCCTCGGCGCGCCGACCAAGCGGGGCTGCTTCGACGAGGCGGCGAAGCTCCTGTCGAAGGGCTTCGCCGGCTACCGCGCCATTGCCGCCGCCAAGGCCGGCCAGCCGGTCGGCAACGCGATCACGATCGCCGGCGGCAGCGTTCCCTCCCTCACCGTCGTCGCCGCCGACGACCTGCGCCTGACGGTCCCGCGCGCCGAGGCGGCCGACGTGAAGATCGAGGTCGACGTGCCGCCGAGCCTGAGCGCGCCCATCAAGAAGGGCCAGGTGGTCGGCGCGGTGGTCGCGCGTCGCGGCGATCAGCAGCTCGGCCGAGTGAACGTCGTCGCGTCCCGGGACGTCGAGAGCACGTCCTGGTGGCGCGGCTGGCTGTAGGCGGGAGAACCCGGCCATGACGGGCGAGTCGGATCCCGGATCGTTCTTCCCCCGCGGCGCGATCGCGTTCTTCGTCGTCATGGGCGTCTTCTACGCGGGCCTGTGGATCGCGATGTATCTCCTCATGGCTCATCGCGGCTGAGGACGGACATGGACCGGGCGGAGCGTATGGCCCTCGTCGGCGCGGGATTGCTGGTGACCGTGTTCTTCGCGGCGCTGGTGTACGCCGGACTCCGGCTGCGCATCTCGGTGCCGACGTGCGTGACCAACGTCGCCCCGTTCACGCAGGGAGAGGTCATCGACAAAGGAAACAGCCACTACGAGGTGCACATGGTCGCGAAGATGTGGGCGTTCGACCCGCCCGAGGTGCGCCTGCCGCCGGGCTCCGACGTCGACCTCTATCTCAGCGCGCTCGACGTCACGCACGGCCTCTACATCGAGCACACCAACGTCAACCTGATGGCGGTGCCGGGCGCGGTGAACGCCGCGCGCGTGCGCTTCGACCGCGAGGGCGAGTACCCGGTGATCTGCCACGAGTATTGCGGTGCCGGCCACCAGCTGCATGATGGGCAAGTTCGTCGTCGCCGCGGGGCCGCCGCCGGCGGCGCGCCACGTCGAGACCGGCGGCGCCTCCCGCGGCGCGCGGCTGTTCGAGGAGAACGGCTGCGCGGCGTGCCACAGCACCGACGGCTCCGCGGGGCTCGGACCGACCTTGAAGGGCGTATTCGGACGGCAGGTGAAGCTCGCCGACGGCGCGACGGTCGTCGCCGACGAGGAGTACCTCGAGGAGGCCCTGCGCGAGCCGAACGAGCAGATCGTCGAAGGCTACCAGCCGGTGATGCCGGAGACGCCCCTCACCGCCGACGAGGTGCATGCGCTCGTCGAGTACCTGAAGACGCTATGACGACCGACGATCGCTACGTCCTCGACGGCGCGCACCGCGCCGCGGTCCTGGTGCTGCTCGTCGTGCCGACGGTGCTGCTCGTCCTCGGCGGCTACCATGGGCTGCTCCAGGTGCTCTACCGCGCCGGCGTCATCCGCTCGGTCGGCTTTCTCGGTCTCGGGTACTACCAGGGGCTGACCTTGCACGGGGTCATCAACGCGCTGGTGTTCACCACCTTCTTCGAGGTGGCGTTCGGCTACGTGGTGATCGCCTACTACCTGCGACGGCCCTTCGCCGCCGCGATCACCTGGCTCGCGGTCGCGACTCATGCTCGCCGGCACGCTCATGGCCGCGTTCGCGATGCTGACGGGCTCGGCGTCGGTGCTCTACACCTTCTACCCGCCGATGAAGGCGAGCCCGCTCTTCTACGTCGGCGCGGCCCTCCTGGTGGTGGGCTCGTGGATCCCGTTCTTCCAGTGGATCCCGGTGTACGTCGGCTGGCGGCGCGCCCACCCCGGCCGCAAGACGCCGCTCGCCGTCGTCGGCATGCTGGCGACGTTCACCGTGTGGCTGACGGCGACCTTGCCGCTCGCCTGGGAGGTGATCGTCCAGCTGATCCCGTGGTCGCTCGGCTGGACCGCGACCGTCAACGTCGCGCTGGCGCGCACGCTCTTCTGGTTCTTCGGCCACCCGCTGGTCTACTTCTGGCTGCTGCCCGCGTACGTGATGTTCTACGTCGCGCTGCCGCAGATCGCCGGCGGCAAGCTCTACTCCGACGCGGCGGCGCGCCTGACGTTCATGCTCTTCATCGTGCTCTCCGCGCCGGTCGGGCTGCATCATCAGTTCGCCGACCCCGGCGATCGGCAGCGGCTACAAGTGGCTGCACGGCGCGCTGACGTTCATGGTCGCGGTGCCGAGCTTCGTCACCGCCTTCACCGTCGCCGCGTCGCTGGAGTACGCCGCGCGCCGGCGCGGCGGCCGCGGCCTGTTCGGCTGGTGGCGCGCCCTGCCGTTTCTCGACCGCGAGCAGTACCTGTTCGCGTACCTCTTCGCCGGCCTGGTGCTGTTCTTCTTCGGCGGCATCACCGGCATCATCAACGCGTCGGTGATCATGAACAACGTCGTGCACAACACCGCCTGGGTCCCGGCGCACTTCCACACCACGATCGGCGGCCCGGTGTTCCTCGGCTTCCTCGGCATGACGCTCGTTGCTGGTGACGCAGCTCACCGGCAAGCCGCTGCGTTTCCCGGCCCTGAACGTCTGGGTGCCCTACCTCTGGCTGGGCGGCATCTGGTGTTCTCGTTCGGTCTCTCGGTCGCCGGGCCTGCTCGGTGACCCACGCCGCACCGACCTCGGCCCGACGTACGCCAATCCCGGCTCGCCGCTGTTCCATCCCGAGTGGGTGCGGTGGTAGCGCGTCGGCGCCGTCGGCGGCACGATCATGGCCGTGGCGATGCTGTGCTTCTTCGTCGTGTTCTTCGCGACGCTCCTCGGCGCCGCGGGAGCGCGAGCCGGGGCTGCGCCTGCCGACGGCGGAGGCGTATCACGACGAGGAGATCGCCATCACCCGCAACTTCACGCCCTGGGTGATCGCCGCGGTGGTGCTGCTCGCCGTCGCCTACGTGCCGCCGCTCTACGAGGTCGTCACCGGCCCGACGCAGGCGGTCCCCGGCTATGATCCGTCGAGCCCGGTCGCCGGCGCCAGGTAGGCTGCGGCGCGTCGCCGTCCTGGTCGCGGCGCTCGCGGCCCATGGCTCCGGCGCCGTGGCGCAGACGGTGCTGCCGCCGGATCCGGCGCGGACCGTCGGCAACGTCGTCCCGTTCGCCGGCTTCGTCGACGAGCAGGGCCGGGATCTCGCCGCGCTCGCCGACGCCGCGGGCGCGCCGCGCCTGGATCGTCAGCCCGATCTACACGCGCTGCCCCCACACCTGCGCGCCGCTCACCACCGGTCTCCGCAGGGCGCTGGCGCGCGCGGACCTGCGACCGTCGGAGTACCGGGTCGTGAGCCTCTCGTTCGACCCGCGCGAGACCGCCGAGAGCCTGCGCGCCTTCCGCGCCAAGATGCAGCTCCCCGACGCATGGCTCACCGTGCGCGCCACCAGCCCCGACGCGCTCGCCCGCACGCTCGCCAGCCTCGACGTCCGCACGATCGAGCTCGACGGCCAGTACGCGCACCCGAACCTCGTCGCCGTGCTCGCCCCCGACCGCCGCCTGACCGAATACGTCTACGGCATCCGCTTCGATCCGGCTGCGCTCGCGGCCGCCGTGCGGCGCGCGCCGGGCGGTCCGTCGCCCACTGCCGCGTGGGACGGATACCTGTTCGCGCTGGCCGCCGTCGGGCTCGCGCTGAGCGTGTTCGCGTTCGCGAGCGTGCTCCTGCGGAGGCGCGCCCGTCGGCGTTCCGCCGACGCTGTCGGCTCGTAGAGGATCTCGACGATCCGCAGCCGATCGCCCCGACCGTCGCCTCGATGATCTCACCGGGAAGCGTTTGCTGGAGCGCGGAGACCGTCATCACGGCTTGTCTGCGGTCCTTGTCGGCCTTCGCGGCGCTGGACGCGGCCCGCTCCTCTGCCCCCACGATCTGTAGTGTAACGCTGCGGCGCGCTGATTCCGCTCGTCGTCCTCGGGTGTGCGTCCTCGCGAGCGTGGACGGCGGTCCTCATGATCTGCTCGAACGGGCCGTTCAGCGCCGGCCTGCGACATTCCGTCGCATGGCGTGCACCGTGTCGTCGTCTCGGCTAGCCTCGTCTATGCATCGAGTGGTGCGCAGTGCGATCGTCGCGTTTCTCGTCGCCGTTTCGAAAGACCGTGTGCTCTCTCACGTCGGTTTCGCGCGGTTCCTCGTGGGGGACGCGCCCGTGACGTCTTCGGGCCGCGGCGTCCGCCGTGCGTGCGCGCTCGCCGCCTGTCTCGCGGCGCTCGCGATCCTCCCGGGATGTCACGGGTCGCGCGCCGAGCCGGCGGGCTTTCCGGTCGTCGACCCGACCGCTGATTGTCTGCCGGACGCGCGCCTCACGGACGCGCACGGCAGCGAGGTCTCGCTGACGGCGCTCCGCGGCGCGCCCGTGCTGTTCGACTTCATCTACACGAGCTGCCCGGGGCCGTGCTCCGCGATCACTGCCCGCATGGTCGGCGTCGCGAAGGCGCTCCAGGATTCGCTGGGGAAGACCGTGCATTTCGTGTCGATCACCGTCGATCCCGAGCACGACCGCGCCGACCAGCTCCTGGCGTTCGCCGAAGCCCGGGGGGCGGACCGCGACGGATGGCGGTTCCTCACGGGAACGCCCGAGCAGATCGACGAGCTGATGAGGCGCTTCTCGCTGGTTCGCCGGCGCACCGCCGACGGCGGCGTCGATCACGTCCTCGAGTTCTTTCTCGTCGGACCCGACGGCCATCCGCTCCGTCAATATCGCGCGCTGGAGACGGATGCGGCGGCGATTGCCGGCGACGTGCGCCGGGTGATCGCGGGCGGTCGACTCGGATGAGCGCCGGTCTTCCTCCGGCCCGCGGGCCGGCGCCCCGCCGACGCGTCGCGATCGCATGCGGCGTCGCCGCGGCGGCGCTGTGCTGCGGGTCGCTCATCGCGGCCGGCTCCGCCGTGCGCTCTCCCGCGGACCCGGCGCTCGTCATCCGCACGGTCGCACATCAGTGGTGGTGGGAGTTCGACTATCCGAATCTCGGCATCACGATCCGCAACGAGCTGATCGTGCCGAGCGGCGAAGCGGTGCGCCTCGAGCTCACGTCGGCGGACGTCGTGCACAGCCTGTGGCTGCCCGGCATGCGCGAACCGGCGGTCGCCGCGCCGGGCGCGCCGCGGAACGTCGATCTCGTCTTCCGTCCGGGCTCGAGCGTCGGCACGTGCGACGCCAGCTGCGGCTGCGGGTCTGCGTGCATGTCGTTCGACATACGCGCGCGCGGTCGTGACCGTTTCGACCGTTGGGCAGCTCGCGCCCGCTCGGCGCGGCACGACGACCGACCCGGCGCAGCGGGCGACGCCCCGCCGCCGTGCATCTCGGACCCGTCGCGCGATCGAGCCGCGCCCGCTTCTCGGCCGCGGCGGCGGCGCGCTCCCGTCCTGGATGGCGAGGCGCTCAGCTCGAGGTCTTCGCCTTGAGCTCGTCGTCGTCGTTCGTGAGCACGCTGCCGCTCTCGAAGCGGCTCTCCCAACATGCGCCCGATTCGAGGTTCACGAGCTGCGCCGTCACCGGCGGCGCGAGCGGGAACAGGCCTGGCGAAAACGCGGCGCCCTCGGCGCGCACGTCGACGGCCGACTTCGTGGACGCGCCGCTCTTGAGCGCAATCCGCCACATCCCACGCTCGTCGCGGCTTCGATCGGTGTACGTGAAGCCGCGCGCGCGCGTCGCCCAACGGCTCGGCGAGGCGGGGACTCCCGCCTGGTACACGAGCGCCTCGCTGCCGGCGGTGCCGGCGTACACGCACACGCCGTAGTCCGCGGCGTCCGTCGGGTCGGCGAAGTCGGCCACGCTCGTCGCCTGGCCTTTCGTCCAACTCCATCTCAGGAGATCGCCGTTGGGATTCTTACCCGGCCGCTGCTTCAGGCGGAGCTTCGATTTGCCGGCCGACCGGCAACCGGCGCGGGGATCCGGTGGGCACGGCGCCGCGATCGCGCAGGCGCGTTCCAACGCGGGTGCCGCGGTCGCGAGCCCGCCGCCGCTCGCGTCGGTGAGGGACGCATCGATCCGGCCCCACCTGGTCGGCGACAGCGTGCCTTCCGCGATCGCTCTCGGTCCCGCCCGTCGTGCTTGCGCGATCAGCTCCGCGACCTGCGTGGCGTCGGCCGCCGCGGAGTCTCCGCACGTACTGCCGAACGCGAGGGCGTTCTGGACGCGATCGCGCGCCGCGCAGACGCCGTCGCGGATCAGCAAGTCGCTCCGGATCGGTTTGTACTTGCGGATGCCGCCCTCGATCGGCGGCGTCAGGTCGGGGAACACCGCGTGCGCGAAGGCGCGCCGCACGGGAGAGTTCGCGTTGTAGTAGGCGCCGTCCGGCCCCACGTCGAGCTCGGCGACGCTCTCGTCGAGACCGTCGGCGAAGTAGCGAACGGCGCCGGTCGCGCGGTCGAGGACGCCGTAGCCCACCGTCAACGGCAACCCGATGCCCGCGAGCACGCCGGGCGGGATGCCCGCGCCGGCCATGAAGCCGACGCCGTTCGCTCCGACGCTCGCGAGGAGAAGATTGAAGTTGTGTTGGTCGGCGGCGCCCGGAGCGTAGACGTCGAGATTCGCGGTCCAGCCCAGGTGCGCCGAGGTCCCGTCGTCGATGATCTGCACGATGCTCGTCTGGGTGGCGGCGTAGATCTCGTCGTCGTCCGACGCGACGGCGACGGAGCCCACGATCTGGCTCCCGACGTCGAGCGTCCACGCCTCGTTGCACGAGGCGTCGAGGGCGATGAGGTTGCCGTCGTTGTCCCCGAAGTAGGAGCGTGTGCCGTCGGCGCGGAGCGTCGGCGTCGACGCCGAGCCGCCGGCGAAGTAGCGCGAGCACCCGATCACGACCTCGAAGCTCGATCCGTCCGGAACCACGTCGAGCCCGTAGAGCGCGCCGAACTCGCGAGACCCCGTCGACCGTGCCGTCGGCGGCGTCGGGCGCCGTTGCCGCGACCCACAGCCGCCCGGTGAAGGGATCGACCGCGAACGAGTTCGACACCTCGATCTCGTTGCCGAGGACCGCCGAGAGAAACGATTGCAGCGTGCTGCCGGGCGGAAAGTCGACGAGCGGCGCGAGCTGGGCCGCGACGTTGTCGACCAAGGCCGGCGGCAGCACGATCGTCCCGGGAGGACTCGGCTCGCCGGGGAGCTCGAACGGCGCGGCCAGCAGCTGCGCGCCGGTCGCGCGCGCCAAGACGTAGAGGTGGCCGTCACCGCTGAGACCGACGATCGCGTCGAGCGCCGGGAGGTAGTTCATCCCGGGAACCGCATCCTGACGGAGCACGCCCGTGCGGGTGAGTCCGGTCGGCACGTCCCAGACGATCGTCCCGTCGGTACGCACCGCGACGGCACGGTCGTAGAGCGTGAGGTAGACGATCTCCGCGCCGGGGTTGGCGGGGTCGTTCAGCACCATCGGCGCCACGGCTCCCGCCGGCGCGCCCGTGCCGGGGATCGCCCACCGTCGCGCGCCGGTCGCCGGATCGAGCGAGATCATGATCACGTTCTCGTAGGGCAGGAACGGCGTGAAGTAGAGGTTGCCCGCCGCATCGAAGGTCGGGGCCGCGACGTTGAAGGTGTTCGGCTCCGCGTGCCAGTCCGCCTCGAACGCGGGCGCGAGCGCGATCGACACCTCGTCGCTGTTGGCGACGTCGCCGTGGACCATGTGCCAGCGATCGCGCGGCCCGAGGACCGCGTTCGTCGTCGGTACCGTCCGGCATCCTTGCGGCCGCCACGACGTCGGCGGCGGCGGGCCGAACTGTCTCGGCGTCGGCGGCGCGGCCGCGGCCCATACGGGGACGAGGCACGCGGCAACGACGAGAACGGCGGCAACCTGAGTGTGGGGTCTCATCGCGACGGTCTCCTGGCGCCGGTCGCGTTCCGGCGCCGCGTGGGCTTCGATCGCTGCGTGCTTCTCTCGCTCCCGTCCGGCGGCGACGCGGCCGCGGGTCCGCCGATACGGCCGAGGATCGTGAGCAGCGCGGCGAGCAACGCGCGTCGATTGTCCTCGCGGTCGCGGGCATCGAGGCCGGTCGCCGTCACGAGGAAAGGCTCGAACACGAGCCAGCCGAGCACGAGCGCCACGACGCCGGCCGCGACCAGCGGCGGGTCGAGGTCGCGCGTCAGCGCTCCGGCCCGCTGCATCTCCCGCAGCGCTTCGACGACGCGGCGGATCGTCGGAAAGCGGGTCTGAAACTCTCGCGGCGCCTCACCGTCGAGCACGGTGCGGGCGAGCGCCCGCCAATACGACTCGTGGCGCGCGGTCGCCGTGAAGAGGGCGCTCAAGCCCGCGACGTCGAGTCGCGCCGCGCCGGCAACGGCGAAGAGCTCACCAGCGAGGCGGTCGAGCGCGGCCCGCACGAGCGCCTGCTTGCTGCCGAAGTACCGGTGCACGAGGCCGTGATTGACGCCCGCGAGTGCCGCGATGTCCCGCACCGACACCGCCGCGGGGCCACGCTCCGCGAGGAGCGCGATCGCGGCGTCGATCAACGCCGCGACGGTCTCCTGCTGGCCGTGCGGCGACGTCGCCCCGACGGGCGCCAGCGTCGCGGCTCGATCCCGTCCACGCTGCGGAGCGCCGTGCGCATGGCCTGCGCGGCGGGTGACGGCTCGCACCGCCCGTCTGTAGTCACTTGACTACACGGCTGTCAAGAAAACTCCGCATGCCGATCCGATCGGCGTACACGGCCAAACGCACCGCCTCTCCGTCCTGGTGCCACGCTGGTCGGAGATCTCGAAGCGCCTGCGCAAGGATCGGGAGCTCGCCTTCTACGGTAGCGAGGACGTTACGCCTTCGAGCTTCTACACGCGTCCGGATGCCGAGGCGGCGCTGGCGACGGCGGAGGAGGGGCTCGCAGGCGTCGAGCCTTGGGTGCGGTAGCCTCGATGCCCTCGCGGTTCCTGCTGCGTCGAGCGCCATCCAGCGGCGCGTCGCGCCGGCTGCCGCCCCTCCGCTTGTCGCGCGCGCGCGCGCCGTGTTACTGGAACACGTTCTATTTACGTCCCCGACCGCGTGGAGGGCCGTCGCATGCCTCGCTTTCCCTTCGGGATTCCGAACAGCTGGTATCAGGTGCTCTACGCCGACGAGCTCGCCGGTCGGCGAGGTGAAGCCGCTCAAGTATCTCGGCCGCGACCTCGTCGCCTTCCGCGGCGAGGACGGCCGGGCGCGGGTGCTCGACGCCTTCTGCGCGCACCTCGGCGCCCATCTCGGCGTCGGCGGCACGGTCGTCGGCAACGCCGTCCGCTGTCCCTTCCACGCCTGGTGCTGGGACGGCGACGGCAACTGCGTCGAGGTGCCGTACGCGAAGAAGATCCCGGCCGAAGGCGCAGATGCGGTCGTGGCACGTCCGCGAGCGCAACGGCATCATCTTCGTCTGGCACCACGACCAGGGCGCGCCGCCCGACTTCGAGATCCCCGAGATCGCCGGCTGGGGCGATCGCCGCAGTTCACGCTCGAGTGGCAGAAGTACGCTGGACGGTGAAGACGCACCCGCAGGACATCATGGAGAACGCGATCGACTGGCCGCACTTCCACAGCGTCCACAAGATGGACATGCCGGAGAACCGCAGCCACAAGTTCGACGGCAAGATGTTCTACTGGAACATCGGCACGCGGAAGACGGTCTCGACGATGGGCGTCGAGGACACCTTCTTCATGGAGGCGCAGAACTGGGGCCTCGGCTTCAACTTCCTGCGCTACGACGGGATGTTCACGACCGTCGTCCAGGCGGGTCTGACGCCGATCGACGCCGAGACGACGGCGTTCATGACCGGCATCATCGGCAAGAAGGACGGCCGCAGCGAGGAGGAGACCATCGCGCTCCTCAAGGCCTACATGGACGATCAGTCGAACGCGATCACGCAGGACTTCGCGATCTGGGAGCACAAGAAGTTCCGCGCCCGGCCGGTGCTCTGCGACGGCGACGGCCCGATCGGCGAGTACCGCAAGTGGGCGCGCCAGTTCTACTCCGAAGACTGGTCACGGCCGCGCGCGAGTGACGCACGCCCGGAGTCAGCGTGTCGCGAGCGCGTGATCGAGAGCGCCGCCGCGGCGCGCGGTGCGCGACCGCGTCGGCGGCCGTCACTCGAGCGTCCGAGCGCGAGCACGGATCGGGCCGCCGGGTCGCGCGACGACGGCGTCTCGCGCCGCCGCTTCCTGACGCTCGCCGGCGTGGCCGCGTCCGTTGCCGCGGCCGGCTGCGCGGCCGTCAAATGGAACCAGCAGCGGACGGCGCGCGGCCTTCGACGAGGAAGCCGACGTCGTCGTCGTCGGCACCGGCGCGGCGGGCTGCGTCGCGGCGCTCTTCGCCGCGCAGGCCGGCGCCGCAGGTCGTGCTCCTCGAGAAGGGGCCGATCTTCGGCGGCACCACGGCGAAGTCGGGCGGCGTCTACTTCATCCCGGGCAACCGCTTCGAGCGCGAGAAGGGCTTGAAGGAGCCGCGCGAGGCGACGATCCGCGATCTCGCGCGCAACGCCTATCCGCAGCTCTACCGCGCCGACGCGGCGCGCTTCGGCTTGCCGGAGCACGAGTACTCGCTCCTCGAGGCGCTCTACGACAACGGCTCGCCCGCGGTCGACGGTCTCGACGCGATGGGCGCGCTGCACTCGATGCCCGCCGACGTCATGGTCGGCCCGCTGCCCGACTACGTCGACACCTCCCGCGGAGCGCCGCGAGCGTCGTCGACCGCCGGCTCTGGGCGCGGAAGGCCGACGGCTCCTTCGGTCTCGGCGACGAGATGGTGCGCCAGCTGCGCGCCGCGATCGAGAGCCGGCAACTTGCCGTCCTCGCTCGGCCATCGCGCGCGCCGTCTGATCACCAACGCGCGCCACGAGGTGGTCGGCCTCGAAGCCGAGACGCAGGACGGCGCGACGGTTCGCCTGCGCGCGCGCCGCGGCGTCGTCTTCGCGAGCGGCGGCTTCACGCACAACCCGGAGCTTCTCCGGAACTTCCAGCCCGGTCCGGTGCACGGCGGCTGCGCGGTGCCGACGAACGAGGGCGACTTCGTGCCGATCGCGCTCTCGGTCGGCGCCAAGCTCGGCGACATGCAGAGCGCCTGGCGCGCGCAGATCGTCCTCGAGCAGGCGCTGCAGTTCTCGTCGACGCCCGACGACGTCTTCATGCCGCCGGGCGACAGCATGATCGTCGTGAATCGCCTCGGGCACGCGCGTCGTCAACGAGAAGGTCAACTACAACGAGCGCACGCGCGCGCACTTCGCCTGGGACTCGTATCGCAAGGAGTGGATCAACGCGGTCCTCTTCATGATCTACGACCGCCGGACGGCGGAGCTCTTCGCCGGCCGCTTCCCGCTGCCGCCGGCGAGGCGACGGCGCCGTACGTGATCACCGCCGACACGCTCGAGAAGCTCGGCCCGGCGATCGACGCCCGCCTCGAGCGCCTGGCGCCGCGGATCGCCGGTCTGCGCCTCGACGCCGCGCTTCGCCGCCGCCTCGCGGAGAGCGTCCGGCGGTTCAATCGCTTCGCGAACGCCGGCGTCGACGAGGACTTCCACCGCGGCGAGCAGCTCTACGACCGCGAGTGGCACGCGAAGATCTGGTCCTTCCCGAATCCAGGGGACCTCGTGGCGCCTCGACAAGCCGAACGTCACGATGTACCCGATCGCGGCGAACGGGCCGTACCACGCGATCCTCCTCGGATCGGGCACGCTCGACACCAACGGCGGCCCGGTGATCGACGCCTCGGCGCAGGTGCTGGACGCGATCCGATCGGCCGATTCCCGGTCTCTTCGGCGCCGGCAACTGCATCGCGTCGCCGACCGCCGCGTGCTACTACGCCGGCGGCGGCGACGCTCGGCGCGGCGGTCACGTTCGGCTCCGTCGCCGGGAAGAGCGCGGCGGCGGCGCCGGTGAAGGAGCTGGCGTGATCGCGTCGTGTCAGCTGGTGCGCCGTATCGACGTCGGCGGCGTCGACGTCGGCCGGGCGGCCGCCGGCGCGCCGTGGCTGGTCGCGCTCCACCACGACGGCGGCGACGCCGGCTCGCTCGTCGCGCTCGCGGAGCGGGTCGCGCCGTTCGCGTCGCGCTGCTGCGCCCAGGCGCCGTTCTCGCGGAATCCCTTCCTCGGCAGCGGCGATCCCGGCCCGCCGCGCGACGATCAGGTGCGCGCGTGGGGCGCGTATCGCGGCTACTCGTGGTTTCGCACGACCTCGATCACCGGATCGAGGCCGTGAGCTTCGGCGACAGCGTCGTGCAGCTGGCGCTGCTCGTCCGCGAGCTGCGCGCGGACGACGGTGCGGCGACTGCCGGCGCGGCCGGCGCGCCTGCCGCTGCCGCCGCCATGCATGGCGACGCCGGCGCCGTCGCGTCCGTGGCGGGCCCGTCGCGGCCGCCGCGCGTCTGTCTTCTCGGCGTCGGCGACGGCGCGACGCTCGCGCTCGCCGCGCGGGCAGTCTTCCCGGCGCTCGTCGACGGGGTGATCGCGATCGCCGGCGACGCGGCGGCGCTCGATCTCCTCGTGCCCGGCGCCGCTGTCGCCGGCGCGCCGGTTCCGCTACTAGCGCTCGAAGGCGGCGAGCTCGTCCCGGGCGGCGCCGACGGCGAACGCGAGGCCGCGATGCGCGGCTGGATTCGCGACCGGATGCACGTCGCGGCGTCGCCGATCGCCGACACGGAGGCCAGCCATGGGAGCCCCTGAGAACAAACGCCTCATCAAGGACTACTTCGAGCGCGTGAGCAGCGGCGATCCGACCGTGCTCGACGCGCTCGCCGACGACGTGAACTGGTGGGTGCCGCCGGGCTCCGACATGGCGGGACTCTACGAGGGCAAGCAGGCGGTGATCGCGCTCTTCATGAAAGGCGTCGGGCTCTACTCGCAGACCGAGCCGATGAAGATTCGCGTCGAGGAGCTGTCGCCGAGGCCGACACCGTGTGCGCGCAGGTGATCATCGAGGCGAAGACGGCGAAGGGCCGCGACTACCGCAACCACTATCACTTCGTCTTCAAGCTGCGGGACGGGAAGATCCGCGGCGTCAAGGAGTACGTCGACACGAAGTACGCGCACGACGTCCTCTTCGCCTGAGGGCATTCGCATGAAGACCTCCTGGATTCATCACGTCCGCGGGCGCACGCCGCGCCAGGCGCACGTCGCCGTCCCGGAGGGGCTGAAGGAGGAGGAGATCGGGCGCGGCGGGTTCCAGGGCCGCGTCGCCGAGCTCTACCGCGAGCACGAGCCGACCGGCTGGACGCGCGTCGAGGGCGACTACGCGCCCGGCGACTTCGACGGCGAGCGGCTCGAGCCGTCCGACCAGGGCGACCCGTGCGGGACGCCGGTCTGCATCCTTCACAATCCCGACGTCGCGATCTCGGTCAGCCGCCGCACGGCGCCGATGCCGTACTGGTTCCGCAACGCCGACGCCGACCAGCTCTTCTTCGTGCATCGCGGCGAGGGCACGCTCGAGACCGAGTTCGGCCCGCTCGCGTTCCGCCCGGGCGACTTCCTCGTCGTCCCCAAAGGCGTCACCTATCGCGTCGTGCCGCGCACGACCGACAACTACTTCCTCGTCCTCGACTCGGCCGGCGAGATCGGCTTCGTCGAGCACGAGAGCCTCGGACGTCACAACCCGTACGACCCGGACGTCATCGAGGTGCCGACGCCGGCGCCGGCGGCGGGCGCCGGCGCGCGCGGCCCAGCCGGCGGCGCGGACGCGCGCGCTCCCGCCGAGTACGAGGTCCGCGTCCAGCGCGCGCGGCGAGCTGACGTCGTTCTTCTTCGATCACCACCCGCTCGACGTCGTCGGCTGGAAGGGCGACCTCTTCCCGTTCCGCTTCCACAACACCGATTTCCGGCCGGTCTTCGCGGATCGGAATCACGTGCCGCCGACCGCCTTCGGGCTCTTCCGCGCCGACGGCTGGGTGCTCTGCAACTTCGTGCCGCACCCGGTGCAGATGGATCGCGAGGCGGCGCGGCTGCCCTACTACCATCGCAACGTCGACTACGACGAGATCGGCTTCCTCCACGGCGGCACCCTCGGCGGCGCGCCGATGGCGGGGACGACCATCATGTGGCACCCGCGCGGCGCGGTGCACGGCCCCGGCGAGGCGGCGCGCGTCGCGGCGGCGGCGGCGTGGGATCTGATCACCAACGACGATCTCGAGGCGGTGAACGTCGACTGCATGCGGCCGCTGACGATCACGCCGGAAGGCCGCCGCGCGCTCCGGCGCGAGTCGCAGCTCACGAGCGGCAAGGCGGCGCGCTGATGTTCCCGCAGATCGCGCGCTACACCGCGCTCGGCCCGAGCCTGTGGTCGCTTCGACCGCCTGCCGCCGGGGACGACGATCGAGAACGTGCCGCTCGTCGCCGAGGATCGCGGCGAGTCGCACGGCACGCTCTATCGCCGCGGCGGCGAGCGCACCGTCGTCTGCCTGATGCATCCGCGCGGCGACATGCAGCGCCACTACGCGATCCCGTGGCTCCTCGAGGCGGGGTTCGCCGCCTTCGGCCAGGCCGGCCGCTGGGTGAACAACGACGTCGCGCTCGTCCACGAGATGCTGCTGCTCGACGTCGCGGCGGCGCTGCGGTTCCTCCGCGGCGCGACGCGGCTTCGAGCGCGTCGTCTTCCTCGGCAACAGCGGCGGCGGTGCCCTCTACACGTTCTATCAATCGCAGGCGGCGACGGCGGCGCCCGGACGGCTGACCGACACGGCGGCGGGCGACCCGTTCGACTTGAACCGCTTCGAGCTGCCCGCCGGCGGACGGCATCGTCCAGCTCGCGACCCACCTCGGGCAGGGCAAGCTGATGCTCTCGGTGATCGACCCGTCGGTGGTCGACGAGCACGATCCGCTCGTCGGTCGATCCGGCCCTCGACATGTACGATCCCGCGAACGGCTTCCGCGAGCCGCCGGAGCCGAGCCGCTACGACGCCGACTTCCTCGCGCGCTACCGCGGCGGCGCAGCGCGATCGGGTCGCGCGCATCGACGCGATCGCGCGCGGCTGCGTCGAGGAGCAGACGCTACTATCGCCGGAAGATCGGCGCCGAGGACTTCGAGACGCTGAGCTTCGTGGATCGCCAACGGGCGCTCCGCCGCGGTCTCGTCGGGCGCTACATGGCGATCCATCGCACCGAGGCGAACCCCGCCTACACCGATCCGTCGCTCTACCCGAGCGAGCGCGCGTACGGCTCGTTCTTCTCGCCGCGTCCCGACGTCTTCAACTACCTCGAAGCGGGCTTCGGGAAGTATCAGACGCCGCGCGCGTGGCTCTCGACGTGGTCGGGTCTGTCGTCGCGCGCGTCGACGCTCGACTGCCTGCCGAAGCTCACGATCCCGACGCTCGTCATCGCCTACACCGGCGACAACGCCGTGTTCGCGTGCGACACCGACGCGATCTACGACCGGGCGCCGGCGCCCGACAAGGAGCAGCACCGCGTCGCCGGCGATCACCTCGGCTTTGGACCCGGCGGGCCGAAGGACGAGAGCGGCCGGGAGCGTGCGCTCGCGATCATCACGAAATGGCTGCGCGAGAGATTCTGACGAGGAGAGCCCACGTGAAAGTCGACCTGTTTGCGATGCCGACGGTCCCCGCGACGTTCGAGGAGCGCGAGCGCCTGCGGCCGATCGGCCGCAACACCGAGCGGTATCAGATGATGCTCGACGAGCTCCGCAAGCTCGCGATCCTCGCCGACGAGCTCGGCATCGACGCCTACTCGACGACCGAGCACCACTTCCACACCGAGGGCGGCGAGCTGTCGGTGAATCCCATTCTGCTGTTCGCCGACTTCGCCGCGCGCACCAAGCGCATCAAGTTCGCGCCGATGTCGGTCGTCCTCACGACCGCCGACCCGATCCGCGTCGCCGAGGACATGGCGATCCTCGACCAGCTCACCAAGGGCCGGACGGCGGTCTGCTTCGCGCGCGGCTACCAGAAGCGCTGGATGCAGATCCTCGGCCAGGGCGTGCCGTCGGCGACCGGCGACGGCTCCGCCGGCGACGCCGCCAACCGCGACCGCTACGACGAGAACCTCGAGATCGTCACCAAGGCGTGGACCGCAGGACGTCTTCGACCACGACGGCGTGCACTACCAGGTGCCGTATCCGTACGAGACCGGCATCGAGGGCTGGCCGGCGCCGGAGTGGACGCGGAAGTACGGCGCCGACGGCGAGATCGACGACCAAAACGTGATCCGCAAGATCGGCGTTTGCCCGCGCCCGTACCAGGAGCCGCACCCGCCGATCTGGGCGCCGTTCACGCTCAGCGAGAAGACCCTCGTCGACTGCGCCGCGCGCGGCATCATGCCGTGGGTCTTCGAGGGCATCCCCGAGCGCTTCCTCCGCTGGTGCGAGCTCTACCGCGACGAGGCGGCGAAGCACGGGCATGCCTACCGGCTCGGCGAGAACGTCGGCGCCGTTCGCGCGATCACCATCGCCGACACCCGCGACGAGGCGTTCCAGCTCGCCGCCGACACCACCGGCTACGAGTTCCACTACTACTTCGGTCTCTTCGGCTTCATGGAGATCTTCCGCAAGGAGGGCGACCCGCCGAAGCGTCCGCTCGCGCTCGCGAGCAAGGAGGAGTCGACGAAGCGGATGATCGAGTTCGGCTACCAGCTCTGCGGCACCGTCGACGACGTCAAGCGCCAGATGGAGAAGCTCGTCCGCTGCCACGGCGACGGCGCCCTCGAGTGGCTGTCGTGGAACTTCTTCTACCAGGGCACGGTCCCGTGGGAGGTGCAGGCGCGGCAGCTCGAGCTCTTCGCGACCAAGGTGTGGCCGGAGTTCCGCGGCTGAGATGATGAGGATGCCGCCGTCCATCGTGCTCGCGGCGCGCGCGGCGCTCTCGCGATGAGCGCCGGGATGGAGCGCGTCCGCGAGATCGCCGGGCGCGTGTCGAACTGGGGACGGTGGGGAAGGACGACGAGCGCGGGACGCTGAACTTGATCACGCCCGAGGTCGTGCAGCGCGCGGCGCGTTGCGTGCGGAGCGGACGCGTCTTCTCGTTGGGCCTGGCGCTCGGCTCCGATGGACCGCAGACCGGAGCCGTCGCGGGCCGGTTCAACCCCGAGCACTCGATGACCGTCGTCGGCGAGCTGATCGGCGACGACCCGCGGGGCTTCTGCTACTCCGACGACGTCGTTCGCATGCCGCTCCAGTGCGCGACGCAGTGGGACAGCCTGGCGCACGTGCACTACGACGGCCTGCTCTACAACGGCTTCCCGGCGTCGGAGGTGCTGAGCGCGGACGGCGCGTCGCGGGACGGGATCGACAAGCTCGCGCGCGACGGCATCGTGTCGCGCGGGATCCTGCTGGATCTCGCGCGCGCGGCGGGTGTCGAGCGTTTGGCGCCGGGCAGCGTCGTGAGCCCGTCCGACTTGGATCGCGCGGTGCGGACCGCGGGGGTGACGATCGAGCCCGGCGACGTCGTGGTGCTCCGCACCGGTCACCTGCGGACGTTCACGGAGGACCACGATCGCGAGACCTATCTCTGGAAGGGGCCGGGCCTGGGGATCGACTGCGTCGAGTGGCTGCGGGCGCGCGACGTCGCCGCCGTGTGCGCCGACACGACCGCCGTCGAGGTCATGCCGTGCGAGGACCCGGGGCTCTTCTATCCGGTGCACCTGCTCGGGATCCGCGACATGGGCATGCCGTTCGGCGAGATGTTCGACCTCGAGGCGCTCGCCGCCGCGTGCGCGGCGGACGGCCGCTGGGAGTTCCTGCTGAGCGCGCCGCCGCTGCCGGTGGTCGCGGGGATCGGGTCGCCGGTGAATCCGCTGGCGGTGCGATGAGCGCGGGACGCCGTCATGTCGATCGCGTGTCGGGTGCCTGAGATGCCGGGCCGGCTCGAAGGCAAGGTCGCGCTGATCACCGGCGCCGGCTCCGGGATCGGCCGGGCCTGCGCGCTGCGCTTCGCGGACGAAGGGGCGCTCGTCGTCGTCGACGACGTCCGCGCCGACGCCGCCGCTGCGGTCGCGGCGGAGGTGGTGCGCACGCGGTCGGCCGGGCGCAGCGCCGCCGATCACACGATCGTCGCCGACGTCGGCGTGCGCGCGCAGGTCGACGCGATGATCGACGAGACCCGCCGCCGGTTCGGCCGGCTCGACGTGCTGGTCAACAACGCGGCCTCGCCGCGCGGCGGCATGATCGACCAGACGAGCGACGAGGACTGGCGCACCGTGCTCACGGTCACGCTCGACGGCACCTTCTACGGCGTGCGCGCCGCGGTCCGCGTCATGGCGGAGCAGGGCGGCGGCTCGATCATCAACGTCGCCTCCGGCGCGGGGCTCGGGGGCGAGCTGGGACTCGGCGCGTACGGCGCGGCCAAGGCCGCGGTCATCAACGTCACCAAGACCGCCGCGGTGGAGAACGCGGCGCGCGGCGTGCGCGTCAACGTGATCTGCCCGGGGCCGATCGAGACGCCGCCCCTGCTCGCCTACCTCGAGGTCTTTCCCGGCGGCCGCGCCGCGTTCGAGCGGCAGATCCCGGCACAGCGTCTCGGCCGCCCCGCGGAGATCGCGAACGCCGCGGTGTTCCTCGCATCCGACGAATCCTCGTACGTGACGGGCAGCGTCCTGGTCGTCGACGGCGGCGTCGCCGCGCGCACGTCCTCACCGCGTTTTCCCTAGCGCCGGCCGCGCCGGATCGCGTCACGGCGCCGCGCAGGTGAGCTTCAGGGTGTCCTTGTCGCGCACGCCGTCGGTCGCCGTCGCGAGCGCCTTGAGCTTGAGCTTGCCGTCACGCCAGGTGCCGGGCGAACCGCGCAGCGGCACCGCGACCTCGACGGGCTCGCTGCACGCGTCCGGCGCGGTCGCGCCGACGAGCGCGGCGGCGGCGCCGATGACGGCGGCGCGCACGCCTGCATAGGCGGGCGTGCGGAGCGCCTGCTTGGCGCTCGGGCTCCGCAGGTCGACCGCCGCGAGAGGAGCGGGCGTGCAGAGCGTGGCGGTGCGGTTGTTCGCGCACAGGCGCACCGCGAACGCGCAGGCGCCGGCGGCGGGGTCGCGGTCGCACGCGGTGTCGCCGTCGGTGCAGCGCTGGTCGGCGCTCCATCGGCCGCGGCGGTCGAACCGGGGCTGGTTGCTCGGGTTGTCGACGACCCACTCGAGCCGGCAGTCCGTCGCGGGCGAGCCGCCGCCTGGTATGCGCTCGAGCGTGCAGGTTCCGTCGCAGCCGTCGCCGGCGTCGAGGCCGCCGTCGTCGCACTGCTCGCAGCCGGGGGAAAGAATGCCGTCGCCGCAGACGGGGCCGGGCTCGGCGGCGCAGCGCGCGTCGCAGCCGTCGCAGCTGCGCGTGTTGCCGTCGTCGCAGGTCTCGCCGGCGTCGGCGACGCCGTCGCCGCAGCGGGCGCGCAGGCAGTTGGTGCGACAGGCGTCGGGGACGGTGTCGCTGTTGGCGGCGCCGTCGTCGCAGTCCTCGAAGCCGGCGGCGAGGATGCCGTCGCCGCAGACGACGTCGCCCGGCGGCGGCACCGAGACGACGTTCGCCTTCACGCGCCCGGACGGCGCGATCCAGACGCTCACGAAGCGGCCGTCCGAAAGCATCGCGGTGCGGATGTCGGTGGTGGTGTCGGTGGTCACCCAGAAGCCGGGTGCGAGCGGCGTGCCGCTCGGATCGAATCCGCGCGCCCGCGGCGGCAGCAGAACGCCCGCCGCCTGGTACTCGCTCCACGCGACGTAGATGAGGCCGTGCGCGTCGACCGCGACGTCGGGACCGGGAACGACGCCGGTGTTCGGCACCTCGGCGCGATGCTCGCCGAGGACGGTGCCGTCGGCGGTGAAGCGCACGATCCACGGCTCGAAATTCGCGTCGCCGGCGTTCTCGCGGATGCCGACCGCGACCAGCGCACCGAGCGGGCTCACCGCCGCGCGGGTGGCGATGAGGTCGGCGGCGAGCGGGAACCCGTCGCCGCGCGGCGTGCCGTCGGCGTCGTAGGCGCGCGCCCAGGCCGAATACTCGCCTTGCTCCTGTGTCCAGACGACGGCGAAGCCGCCGTCGGGCAACGCGACGACGTCCTCCAAGTCGAAGGCGCCGCTGCCGGGCGCGACGACCGACGGCGCGCCCGCGGCGGTGCCGCCGGCGTCGTAGCGCCGCATCCAGAGCTTGCCGAGCTGCCGCCAGACGTACACCGAGCCCGAGGCGAGCGCGGTCGCTGCGCCGCTCACCGTCGAGCCGCCGTTGGCGAAGTCGACCTGGAAGTCGGGACCGAGGGCGTGGCCGTCGGCGTCGAGACGCTGGCCGAAGAGCGCGTAGTCCTGGTTCGACTTGATCCACGGCCAGACGACGACGTAGCCGCCGCCGGGCGCGGCGGCGAGCTCTGGTCCCGAGACGTGCTTGCTGGTGTCGATCCGCGTCGGCGGCCCGAGCGGGATGCCGGCGGCGGTGAAGTGGCGCGACACGGCGATGTTGCGGTTCACGCCGCCGTCGCCGTACTCGCCCCAGACGAACAGAATCGTGCCGTCGGCACCGACGGCGACGTCGGGATCGGAGACGTGCTCCTCGAAGGTCGGCGTCGCGACCGTGAAGTCCGAAACCTCGACCGTCTGCGCGGGCGCGGTCGCCGCCGCCGCGAGCGACGCGACGATGGCCGAGACGAACGAGAGGGCGGAGCGTGGACCGGGACGCATACGGACCTCCTCCGACGAGAGGGCGTTCGAGCGCGCGGACTCTAGATCATCCCTGCGCGCGGCGGCAACGACCCGTTGCGTCGTGCGACGTCCGGATCGGTACGCCGCATCTCGCATGTGGGGCAACGACGAGCGTGAACAGGGGCTCCGAATGCCGCGAGCTCGCGCGCATCTGCGCACGCGTCCCGCCGTCGTCACGACGTTCCCGCCGGCGGCGGGCAGGCGAGCGCGATCGCGACGGGCGTGAACGCGTCGGCGCCGGCCGGATCGCGCCGGATCTCGAGGACGTCGGCGAGCTTCGCGAGCTGGCGCACGACCTGTTCGAGCCGCGCGTCCTCCCGCACGAGCAGCAGGACGGCGCTGCGCGACGCGTCGGCCGTCGGGACGCACGCGATCGCGTCGACGTTGAACAGCCGGCGGTGGAAGAGGCCGCACACGTGCGACATGACGCCGGGATGATTGCGCACCAGCAGGCTCAGGGCGACGCTGGTGCGCGCGCGGGCCGCCACGCCGCCGACGTCGACGGCGGCGGAAGCTCGGTCGTCGTGGCCCTCGTCAGATCGCGTCGGCGGCATCGTCGCATCCCTCCTCCACGCACGCCGCGGAAGCGGCCGCGTTGTGGTCGATCATCTCGCGATTCGGCGCCCCGGGGCGCACCATCGGATAGACGTTCTCCTCGGGCGCGATCGGCACGCGCACGAGACACGGGCCCGGCGTCTCGAAGGCCGCCGCGAGCGCCGCCGCCGGGTCGGCGGCGCTCGCGAGGTCGCAGGCGGCCATGCCGAAGCCGCGCGCGATCGCGGCGAAGTCGGGGGCGGCGTGGAAGCGCGACGCGTGATAGCGGCCGCCGTAGAAGAGCTCCTGCTGCTGGCGGACGAGGCCGAGGTGGGCGTTGTCGAGGAGGATTACCGTGACCCGCGCCTCCTCCTCGACGGCGGTCGCGAGCTCCTGGAGGTTCATCAAGAGGCCGCCGTCGCCGGTGAAGCAGACGACGCGCCGATCGCGGCAGGCGAGGGCGGCACCGATCGCCGCGGGGAGGCCGAAGCCCATCGTCCCGAGCCCGCCCGAGGTGAGCCACTGCCGCGGCCGCGTGAACGGAAACGCCTGCGCCACCCACATCTGGTGCTGGCCGACGTCGCTGGTGACGATCGCGTCGTCGCCGGCGAGCGCCGCGACGGCGCGGACGATGCCGTACGGTCGCCGCACGTCCGCCGCGCCCGGCATCGCGAGGCGGTGCGCCGCCCGCAGCGCCGCGACGCGCGCCGACCAGGACGGTCGCCGGCGCGGCATCACGTCGGCGACGAGCGCGCGCAGCGCCTCGCCGGCGTCGGCGCGGATCCCGAGCGTCGGCGTCTTGATCTTGCCGAGCTCGCTGGCGTCGACGTCGACGTGGATGATGCGCGCCCGCGGACAGAACTCGGCCGCCTTGCCGGTCGCGCGATCGTCGAACCGGATGCCGAGCGCGATGCAGCAGATCGCACTCCTCGAGCACCAGATTGGTCGCGCGCGCGGCGTGCATGCCCACCATCCCGAGAAAGAGCGGATGACGCGCCGGCATGACGCCGAGACCGAGGAGCGTCGCCGCGACCGGGATCGAGCCCGCCTCCGCGAGTCGGCGCACCAGGTCCGACGCGCCGGCGGTGACGACGCCCGCGCCGACGAGCAGCACCGGCCGCCGCGCCGCCTCGAGCATCGCGACCGCGCGCCGCGCGTCGTCCGCGGCGCAGGAGACCGCGGCGGCGGCGCCTCCCGGCTCGGGCCACGCGTCGACGGTGACGGGCTCGAGCTGCACGTCCTTCGGGACGTCGATCACGACCGGTCCGGGACGGTCGGAGGTCGCGATGCGAAACGCCTCGGGCACGACGTCCAGCAGCTCGCGCGCCGACGACACCAGGTAGTTGTGCTTGGTGATCGGGATGGTGAGACCGTAGGTGTCGATCTCCTGAAACGCGTCGGTGCCGATCATCGCGCGCGGCACCTGGCCGGTGATCGCGACGAGCGGGATCGAGTCGAGCTTGGCGTCGGCGATCGCCGTCAGGAGATTGGTCGCGCCCGGGCCCGAGGTCCCGAGACAGACCGCCGCCGTCCCCGTGCTGCGCGCCATCCCTTGGGCGATGAACCCGGCACCCTGCTCGTGACGCGCGAGCACGTGATGGATCGCGCTGCCGTGAAGCGCGTCGTAGAGCGGCAAGCTAGCGCCGCCCGGGATGCCGGGGATCGTGGTGATCCCCTGGCGTTCGAGGAGCTTCACGATGAGCCCCGCGCCGTTCGTCTGCATGTCGTCCTCCTTCCGCGTAGTGCCTGCGGCTCGGGGAACGGCGGGGGTCCAAAACGACGAAACCCCCGCCGGCCTCGCGCCGGCAGGGGTTTCGGATGCGTTACGCTTGCGTCCCCGCTACGGCGCGATGGCCTCGGTCACACCGACGACGACGACAACGACGACCGCCTGGCGGGCGTCGGGTCGCGAAGCGTCGATGAGGCCGGCGGGGAACATGTGGGGCTCTCTCTAGCGCGCCGCCAGGGCGCTCGGCAAGGGGGAACTCGTCGGGGTGGGTTGCCGGCTGGACGCGACCGCGGCCGACCGCACGCCGGCAACCGGTTTGACATTGCGGTGTGAATCCGGATTCACTCTGGTGTGAATCGGGATTCACCGGCGCCGTGCGCGACGCCGCGATCCCGGTGAGAGGAGTCGACGATGGCGGCGATGACGCGCTTGCTGGACGACCAGTCGATCGTGCAGCGGATCTTCGATCACATCGACAACGAGACGACCGACGAGAGCGAGGTGTGCTGGCGCGAGCCGGTGCTGCACTACCGGTCGAAGGAGCGGCTCGACGCCGAGATCGCGCGGGTGTTCCGTCGATACCCGACGCCGTTCTGCCCGTCGGCCGCGCTCCCCGAGACCGGCTCCTACGTCGCGCGCGAGGCCGCGGGGACGCCGCTCGTCGCGGTGCGCGGGAAGGACGGGCGGGCGCGAGCCTTCCGCAACGCCTGCCGGCACCGCGGCACCCAGGTCGCGGACGGGTCGGGCTGCGCCAAGGCGTTCGTCTGCCGGTATCACGGCTGGACCTACACGCTCGACGGCCGTCTCCAGCACGTGCCGCACGAGCATGGGTTCCCCGACCTCGACAAGGGCGCGCTCGGGCTGGTGCCGGTCGAGACCGTCGAGGCCAGCGGTCTCGTCTTCGTGACGCAGGACGAGCCGGGGATCGCCGACGCGCGCCTCGACGAGCTGCCACCGCTGATCCCGCCGAGCCTCCGCGTGCTGGACGCATCCGAGATCGAGTTTCCGGTGAACTGGAAGATCCTGATGGACGCCTTCCTGGAGGGCTACCACATCCGCTTCACGCACCGGGACACCTTCTATCCGGTCCAGTTCGACAACCTGAACGTCATCGAGACGTTCGGCAGAAACCACCGTGTGACGTTCCCGTATCGAACGATCGGCAAGCTGCGCGCGCTGCCGCCGTCCGAGCGGCGGGTCGACGGGCGGGTGCTGACGTACGTCTACCACCTCTTTCCGAACGTGGTCGTGGTGACGTTCCCCGAGCAGATGCGGATGGTCGCCGTCGAGCCCCTGGCCGTCGACCGCTCGAAGTTCGTGAGCTACGCGCTGACCGACCACGGCGACGATGTGGCGGGCTCCATGACCGAGGTGAAGCGGGCGACGGAGTTCACCAACGCCGGCGCCATCGAGGACGCGATGGTCTCGCTCTCCATCCAGCGCGGTCTCGCGAGCGGCGCCAACGAGTTCTTCGAGTTCGGCCGCTTCGAGGGCGCGCTCAGCCACTTCCACCGTACGCTGCAAGCGGCCCTCGACGGCAGGCCGACGCCGTGACCGTTCGCTACCAGGTCGACGGCTCGATCGCCGTCGTCACCATCGATCGCCCCGAGGTGGCGAACGCGATCGATCGGCCGACCGCCGACGCGCTCGCCGGGGCGTTTCGTCGCTTCGACGCCGAGCCGTCGCTCGCGGTCGCGGTGCTGACGGGTGCCGGCGGGAAGTTCTGCGCCGGCGCCGATCTGAAGGCGATGCGCGAGGACCCGGCGCGCGTGACCCGCGTCACTCCCGACGGCGACGGCCCGCTCGGGCCGACGCGGATGCTGCTCGGCAAGCCGGTGATCGCCGCCGTCGAAGGGCACGCGGTCGCCGGCGGTCTCGAGCTCGCGGCGTGGTGCGACCTGCGTGTCGCCGCCGAGGACGCGGTCTTCGGCGTCTACTGCCGCCGCTGGGGCATCCCGCTCATGGACGGCGGCACGGTGCGTCTGGCACGGCTGATCGGCCACAGTCGCGCGCTCGACCTGATCCTCACCGGCCGCGGCGTCTCGGGCGAGGAGGCGCTCCACATGGGCCTCGCCAACCGACTCGTGCCGCGCGGCGAGGCGTTGCCCGCGGCGCTCACCCTCGCGCGCGAGATCGCGTCACGGCCGCAGGGCGCTCTGCGCAGCGATCGGCTGTCCTCGTACGCGCAGTGGTCGCTGACGGTCGAGGAGGCGTTGGCGGCGGAGTACCGCCACGGGATGACGGCGCTCGCCACCGGCGAGTTCAGCGCCGGTCTCGAGCGCTACGCGTCGGGCGAGGGCTGGCGCCGCCGGTCCACGTGAGCGCCGCGTGCGCGGTCGTCGAGGGGAGGGTCTGAGGTGAGCCGCCGGCCGGCTCTGCGACGGCAGGCGACGAATCGGCGCCGACCGCGCGCCGAGCGCCGCGCCGCCCACCGGCGGTCCGGCGCCGCCGCGGCTGCGTCGCACGGCGTTCAGCAGACTGACTGGCTGGGTGCGGTGCCGGACTCGAGCGCGCCCGCGAGCCGCGCGCGCCCGGCAGGCTCCGCCGCGGAGGAGCCGGAGGGCCCGAAGGCCGGAACGCGGGAACGATTGCTGCGGGCCGCGGCGCGGGTGATCCAGGAAGGCGGCTGGGGAGCCGCGTCGGTCGCGGCGGTCGCCGCGCGCGCCGGTGTCGCCGCGGGCACGCTCTATCGCCACTTTCCCTCCAAGGCGGAGATGTTCGTCGAGGTGTTCCGCGCGGTGTCGCTGCGCGAGGTCGCGGCGATGCGGAACGCGGAGGGCGTCGGCGGCGTCGCGCAGCGCTTCGAGGCCGTGGTGGCGACCTATGCGGGGCGGGCGCTCCGCAACCGACGATTGGCGTGGGCGCTCGTCTACGAGCCGGTCGACCCGCTGGTCGACGCCGAGCGTCTGGCGTATCGGCGGGAGTATCGCGAGCAGATGGCGGCGCTCTTGCAGCGGGGCGTCGAGACCGGCGCGCTTCCGCCGCAGGACACGAGTCTCGCGGCGGCCGCGGTCGTCGGCGTCATCGCCGAGACCCTCGTCGGTCCGCTCTCGCCGGTCGCCAGCGAGCCGATGTCGGAGCAGAAGATCGTGAGCGCGATCGTGGCGCTCTGCCGTCGGGTCGTCGGCTTGCCGGCTCGACGCTGACTCTCGTCTCCTTCAGTAGCCGCCGCGCACGGCGCGGACGCGGAGGCCGACCGTTTTCGGCGCCGCGCCCGTGGTGCCGGTCGCGAACTGCACGCCCCACGCGAAGCCGATGCCGGTCGGGTTCGTGGTCGACGACCACTGGAAGTCGGGGCCCGTCGGACCGAACGCGTCTTGGTCGATGCACGGGGGCGTCGCGCACGGCCCGTGCACGATCGTTTGCAGCTCGGCACGCGTCGGGAGCCGCCAATCGCACTGTCCGGCGAAGCAGGGCGGCTCGTTCAGCGCGGCGAGGAAATCCGTGAACGCCGTGCCGTCGGCCGCCGCGGTCGCGAAGCTCCACGTGTAGACGTTGTCCTTGTCGTGGACGCTTCCGTCGCTGGTCTTCTGCTCCCACTCGAGTCCCGTCAGCATGTCGACCACCGTCCCGTCGCCGACGACGAATCGCCCGCCGGCGCAGGCTGCCCCGGGTTGCAGCTTCATCCACGTCTCGGCGTACGTGACGCGACATTTCGCGCCGACCCGCTCGAACGTGTCGCTGCCGGCGAAGAGTTTGCCGAATGCCCTCAGGTCGCATCGCGCGTACGTCGCAGCGGCGGCGTAGAGCTCCTTCTGACAGGCACGTGTGCCGCTCGCGCTCACGAGCAGCGCGCGGCGGCGAGCAGGGCGAGCGCGAGACGCGGCAGACGACGATCGATGTGTGACACGGCGAATCCTCCTTTCGGACCCGCTTGCGGGTCGCCAGTCCTCAGCAGAACTCGTGCCCGCGCAAGCGGCCGACCGCTCGTCGATCGAACGGTCGCGATGTGAACGCGCATCTCGGGTTGCGGCGGAAGCGCTGTGAACCGACGGAGACGGCGATTGTCAAACCGCGGACACATCGGGAGTATCGATGCCAGAGGGAGGTTTGCTCATGGGACTCGTATTGCTGATCGTATTGATCGTTGTCGTGCTCGGCGGGCTGCCGACGTGGGGCTATCACGACTACGGCTATGGGCCGTCCGGCGTCGGCGGCCTGATCCTCCTGATCGTCGTCATCCTGCTGCTGACCGGACGGATGTGACGTCGCCTCCCGCCGTGTCTTGACTACGGCACGCGTGACGAGTGGACTTCTCGACCGAGGTGACGGGCCGCGGCTGACCGACCGTTCTACAGACGTCCCGCGCTGTGGCTCGTCGCCGGCGTCGCCGTCGCGCTGCTCGTGGTCGGCGGCATCCTGTGGTGGCTGCACGCCCGGCGGTACGAATCCACCGACGACGCCTTCATCGACGGTCACGTGGTCGCGATCAGCCCGCGCGTGTCCGCCGTCGTGCGCGCCGTCTTCGTCGACGACAACGTCGCCGTCCGGCCGGGCGACCTGCTCGTCGAGCTCGATCGGCGCGATTTCGCGACGGCGCTCCAGCAGGCACGCGCCAACGCGGCGTCGGCGCGCGCGAAGCTCGCGTCGGCGCGGGCGATGCTGCGCGCGAAGGACGCCGCCGTCGCGGAGGCCGAGGCGGAGGTCACGGTCGCGCGGACGACCGCCGAGAATGCCGAGCGCGACTACCGGCGGTACGCGCACGTCGACGCCAGGGCGCGGTCGGCGCAGCAGCTCGACGCCGCCCGCGCGGCCTTCGAGAGCGCCGGCGCCCGGTTGGCGCAAGCGCGCGCCAGCGTCACGGCGGCGCGCGCCGAGGTCGCGGACGCCGCGACGGCGATTCTCGTCGCCCGGGCGGGAGTCGAGCGGGCGCGCGCCGACGTCCGGCGTGCCCGTCTCGATCTCTCGTACTGCACGATCCGCGCCCCGGTGGAGGGGCGGATCACGAAGAAGGACGTCGAGCCCGGCGCCTACGTCGCGACCGGCCAGGATCTGCTGGCGATCGTGTCGACGGACGTCTGGGTGACCGCGAACTTCAAGGAGACGCAGCTCGATCGGATGCGCCCCGGCGAGCCGGTCACGATCGACGTCGACGCGTACCCGGACGCCAGCTTCTCGGGCCGCGTCGCCAGCATCCAGCACGGCACCGGCGCGCGCTTCAGCGTCCTGCCGGCCGAGAACGCCACCGGGAACTACGTGAAGGTGGTGCAGCGCGTGCCGGTGAAGATCGTCTTCGACGGCGATCAGATCGGCCGCTTCGACCGCGTGCTCGCGCCGGGGATGTCGGTGGTGCCGAGCGTCGAGGTGCGGTGAAGCGCCGGTCCGATGCCGTCGACGCCGCCGCAGCCGAGCGTGAATCCGTGGTTGATCGCGTTCACGGTGTCGCTGGCGACGTTCATGGAGGTGATGGACACCTCGATCGTGAACGTCGCGCTCCGGCACATCGCCGGCAGCCTGGCGGCCGGGCAGAGCGAGAGCACCTGGGTGCTGACGACGTATCTCGTCAGCAATGCGATCGTGCTGCCGGCGAGCGGCTGGCTCGCGTCGGTGCTCGGCCGCAAGCGGTTCTACATGTCGTGCGTCGTCGTGTTCACCGCGAGCTCGTTCCTCTGCGGTATCGCGCCGAACCTCGCCGCGCTGCTCGCGTGCCGCGTGCTCCAGGGCGTCGGCGGCGGCGGCCTCGCGCCGAGCGAGCAGGCGATCCTGACCGACACGTTCCCGGAGGAGCGCCGCGGCCTGGCGTTCGCGCTCTACGGGGTCGCCGTCGTCGTCGCGCCCGCGATCGGGCCCGTCCTCGGCGGCTGGATCACCGATCAGTACAGCTGGCGCTGGATCTTCTTCATCAACATCCCGGTCGGCGCGGTGTCGCTGCTGTTGACCTCCCGCTTGGTCCAGGACTCCCAAGGCGCGATCGAGGAGCACGAGGCGGCGTGGCGCGGCGGCCTGCGAGTCGACTATCTCGGCTTCGGCCTCCTCACGATCGGGCTCGGCAGCCTCCAGATCATGCTCGACAAGGGGCAGGAGGACGACTGGTTCGCCTCGACGCTGATCTGCGTCTGTGCGGCGCTCGCGGCGATCGGCATCCTCGCGCTGGTGATCCGTGAGCTGCGCTGCGAGGACCCGATCGTCGACCTGCCGCTCTTCAAGAACACCAGCTTCTTCTTCACCACGCTGGTGATGTTCGCGGTCTTCTTCGTGCTGCTGTCCACGACCCAGCTCCTGCCGCAGTTCGTCCAGGAGCTGATGGGCTACGACGCCACGACCGCGGGCCTGATCCTCATGCCCGGCGGATTCACGATCATGGCGCTGATGCCGGTGGCCGGCTGGCTCGTCGGCAAGGTCCAGCCGAAATGGCTGATCGCCTTCGGTCTGATCGTCGTCGCCGCGAGCATGGAGCACCTGACGTCGATCGATACCGAGGTGTCGTTCCGCTGGCTGGCGATCGCGCGCATGTTCCAGGCGTCCGGGCTCGCGTTCCTCTTCGTGCCGATCAACACCGCCGCCTACATCGGGCTGCCGGCGAACAAGACGAACAACGCGTCCGCGCTGATCAACACCATGCGCAATCTCGGCGGCAGCGTCGGCGTCTCGGTGGTGACGACGATGCTCGACCGTCGCGGTCAGCTCCATCACGTGCGGCTGGTCTCGCACCTCACGCCCTACGATCCCGGCTACCGGCATGCCGCCGCGCGCGCGGCGCGCCTGCTCGCGGCGCACGGCGCCCACGCGTCGGCGGCGGCGCGCGGCAGCCTCGCCCTCCTCGCGCGCGGCGTGGAGCGGCAGGCGGCGACGCTGTCGTACGTCGACGTGTTCCGCATGCTCGCGGTCGCGTCGCTCTGCATGCTGACGCTGGCGCTCGGCCTGAAGCGGCTGCGGCCCGGCGAGAAGGTGGCGGCGGCGGGATGACTCGCGCGCGACCCGCGAAGCCGGCCGTGACGGTGCGACGGGCCGCGCTCGTCACGGCCGGCGCGCTGGCGGCGTGCCTCGCCGGCTGCCCGGTGGGACCGAGCTACCGCCGGCCCGAGGCCGCGATCGAACCGTCGTACGGCGAGCTCGGCGCCGGCAGTGCGTCCGGCGCCGGCGGCGCGACGTCGGAACAGCGAGCGGCGTGACGTCGGGTGCGAGCCGGCCGCCGTCGACGGCGACCGCCGGCGCGGTCGCGGCGCCGCTCTCGCCGTTCGCGTGGTGGACGACGTTCGACGATCCGAAGCTCGACGCGCTCGTCCGCGACGCCGTCGCGCAAAACCTCGACGTCAAGCAGGCCGAGTCCCGCATCCGAGAGGCGCGCGCGCAGCGTGGCGTCGTCGGCGCGGCGTTGTGGCCGACGATCGACGCGACCGGCGGCTATCAACGGGCGCGTGGCAGCGAGAACATCGTGCTGCCGTTCGGCACCGCGGCCGGTGGCGGCGGCGTGCCGAGTGGCGGCGGCGGCGCCGGCGGCACGGGTGGCGCCGGTGGTGCGGGGCTCGGTGGCGAAGCCGCGCGCGGCCGCGGCGCGGCCGTCGCCGCGACGAGGCTCGCGTCGCCCGGCGACACGACCTCCGCCGCGTCCGGGTCGTCGCCGGCGACGAGCGCCGCCGCCGCGGTGCCGGGAACGATCCAGAGTCCGCTCGGCGTCGGCGGCCTCCCGGGCGTCACCACGAACGTCTACCAGCTCGGATTCGATTCCTCGTGGGAGCTCGACGTCTTCGGCGGCGTGCGGCGCAGTCTCGAGGCGGCCGAGTCGGAGACCGGAGCCGCAATCGAGAACCGCGACGCGGTCGTGCTGTCGCTGGTCGCGGAGGTCGCGCGCGACTACGTCGAGCTCCGCACCTCGCAACGCCAGCTCGCGATAACCGGTGACGATCTCGCGGCCGAGCGCGAGCTCCTCGCGCTCACCGAGGATCGCCGGCGCGCCGGCCTCGTCGCCGACCTCGACGTCGCGCGCCAGACCGTGCAAGTCGCGACCGCCGTCGCGGCAGCGCCCCCGCTCGAGGCGGCGACGCGGCGCTCGCTGCACGCGCTCGCGACTCTGCTCGCGCGCCAGCCCGAAGCGCTCGCCGACGAGCTGGCGGAGCCGGCGGCGATTCCGTCGTCGCCGCCGCGGGTGCCGGTCGGTCTGCCGTCCGACCTCCTCGAGCGGCGCCCCGACGTCCGTCGCGCGGAGCAGCGGCTCCACGCCGCCACCGCGCGCGTCGGGGCGGCCGAGGCCGATCTCTTTCCGCGATTCAGCCTCACCGGATCGTTCGGTCTCGACAGCTCCAAGGTGACGACGCTCACCGAGTGGGCGAGCCACTACTTCGCGGTCAATCCCGGCGTGAGCTGGCCGATACTCGACGCCGGCCGCATCCGCAGCAACGTCGAGGTGCAGCGCGAGCGCGCCGTGCAGTCGGCGCTCGCCTATCGCCAGGTGATCCTGGTGGCGCTGCGCGAGGTCGAGGACGCGCTCGCCGCCTACCGCGCCGAGCGCGAGCGCCGCGACGCCCTCACGCAGGCGACGGCGGCCGCACGCGACGCGTTCACGCTGGCGCGGGCGCGCTACCGCGAAGGGATCGTCGACTACCTGACCGTCCTCGACGCGCAGCGCTCGCTGCTCGCGTCGGAGAACGCGCTCGCGGAAAGCGACCGCGACGTCACGCTCGACGTCGTCGCGCTCTACAAGGCGCTCGGCGGCGGTTGGCCCGTCATGCCTTCGTCGGTGGCGCGCTCGGCGGCCGCCGACTGACGCGCAACCGTTACCGAAATCTTTACCGTTCGACCCTCCCGGCTAACCGCGGCGCTCCGTAGGCTCCGGTGTCGCGACGATCGACCCGCAGTCCTGACGGGAGGTGCGACGATGAACGACTCGAACGGAAGAAACGCGAGCACGACCGGCGTGCTCGGCCGCGGTGCCGCACTGCTGGCGTTCCTCCTGCTGCCGTCGACCGCGGCGGCGCAGCCGATGGTCCCCGTGACGGTTCGCATCACCGAGCTCATCCAGCTGAGCGACGTCGACTTCCAAAGCCTCGGTGACTTCTACGCCGAGGTCACCATCGACGGCGCGAGCTCCGACAACGCCAGCGACAACTGCGACAACTCGCCGCCGCAGGGCTACATCCTCCCGTACGCGATGTTCACCGAGGACGGCTACGTCGATCCGAGCTGCCGGAACGTGCCCTGGACGTTCGCCGCCGCCGTGCCGCTCGGCGATCTCCAGTTCCACCCCGACGGCATCCCGATCCGGATCCGCATTCTCGACAGCGACGGCGGCCTCGCCGGCGACGACGACGTCGTCGAGAGCTTCGTGCTGCAGGTGCCGTTCGGCGGCCGCTGGACGGGACCCGTCGATTGGCCGGACCACTGCATCCGCGGCGGCAGCGCCGAGGTGTGCTGGCAGATCGACGTCGGCCAGGACTCGGACGGCGACGGCCTGCTCGACGACTGGGAGCAGAACGGGCTCGACGTCGACGGCAACGGCACCGTGGATCTGAATCTTCCGGCGCTCGGCGCCGACCCGATGCACAAGGACCTCTTCGTCGAGCTCGACTGGCGCCCCGGCTTCGAGCCGCAGCGCGCCGAGGTCCAGAAGTGGAAGGAGGCGTTCGCGGCGGCGCCGGTCGACGCCGGCGGGATCGCGAACCCCGACGGGCTCCCCGGGATCACTCTGCACGTCGACACCGGGGCGCTCACCGAGAACGGTCTCCTGGTCGGCGACGATCTCGGCGGCGGCAACGCGTTGTCGCCGGAGTTCTCGGTCTGCAGCCTGAGCAGCGACCAGGGTGCGTTCTACCAGGCCAAGGCCGCGAACTTCGACGCCGCCACCCGCGGTCTCGTCTTTCGCTACGGGATCACCTCGACGCGCTGCTGCACCTTCGGCGCGAACCGCGGACAGCCCTGCTTCGACGACTCGCAATGCGCGGGCGCCCTCTGCCAGAGCGCCGGCGGCCAGGCGGAGATCGGCGGCAACGACCTCGTCGTCTGGAACACGCTCTTCCAGGGCTCGACGCTGATGCACGAGCTCGGACACACGCTCGATCTGCATCACGGCGGCGACGTCGACGACAACTGCAAGCCCAACTACCTGAGCGTCATGAACTACGATCACTTCGAGATCCAACGGCTCGACGGCTCCAGCATCATCGACTACTCGCCGCCGCGGCAGCCGAACGGCTCGCGCGGCACGGTGCCGCTCCCCGAGCTCGCCGAGGACCACCTCTCCGAATCGCTGATCCTCGATCCGGCCGATCTCCAGAGCTTCCTGGTGTACACCGATCCGCTCCGCCAGAAGCGGCTCGCGCTCGTCGGCGCGCCCGTCGACTGGAACGGCGACGGCGACACCGCCGACGACGGGATCACCGTCAACGTCGACACCAGCGACGTCACCGGCTACCCGTTGCTCTGCACCAACACCACGATCCGCACCGCGGCCGACCCGCTCACCGGCCACGACGACTGGGCGACCATCTCGATGCCGTTCCTCCAATTCGGCGACTCGTCGAGCGGCCCGGTGAATCCCGTCGACGTTCCGGAGCCCAACGACGCCGAGCTCCTCATCCATCGTGAGCTGCTCAACACCGCCGATCTGGCGATCGCGAAGAGCGGGACGGCGGGTCCGTTCGAGGCGGGACAGGACGCCGAGCTCGCCTACACGCTCGCGATCGCGAACCACGGCCCGAATCCCGCGGTCGTGGTCCGCGTCTCCGACCTGCTGCCCGCCGGCGCCGTGCTGCTCGCGCACGACCCGGCGTGCGTGGGCGGCCCCGCCGGCGGCGTGACATGCGACCTTCCGGCGCTCCTGCCGAACGCGGCGGCGAACGTTCAGCTGTCGGTGCGGGCTCCCGCGCGGTGCTCCGGCGGGGTTCCGACGCCGATCGTGAACCAGGCGACGGTGGAGAACGCGGCGGAATTCGCGGGCGCGGATCCCGATCCCGCGGACGACGTCGCGAGCTTCGAGACCGCGGTCGTCGACACCACGCCACCGACGCTCGCGCTGTCCGCGTCGCCGTCGACGCTGTGGCCGCCGAACCACAAGCTCGTTCCCGTCACCGTGTCGGTCGAGTCCACCGACGCGTGTGACGAGCACCCGGCGATCCGGCTGGTCTCGATCACCAGCGACGAGTCGGCAGATGCCGAGGGCTCGGGCCATACCGACCCGGACGTCCAGGACGCGGCGTTCGGCACCGACGACCGTGCGTTCCTCCTGCGTGCCGAGCGCAGCGGGAAGGGCGACGGGCGCACCTACACGATCGCGTACGAGGCCGAGGACGGCAGCGGCAACGTGACGCCAGCCAGCGTCACCGTCACGGTGCCGAAGAGCCAGGGGGCACGCTAGCCGGCCGTCTCGTCGGGATGGCTCGGCGGCAATTTGCCGACGCTCGAGCGGCGCGTGACGCCGCGATCGGCGAACGGACGCGCGCGGAGCCGCACGTGTCGCAATCGTCACTCCGTGACGCGACGTAGTTCGACGTAATATTTGTGCGTGCTGTTCATTTCTGCAGATTGACGCTGCTGAGGTCCATCACATTACCTATACGAGGAACGATATCGTATCGGGGGGGTGGACATGGAGCAGCGTCATGCGAGGCGTATCGCCGCGGTGACCATCACCGCCGTGCTCGGCTACGTCGCGCCCGCCGGCGCCGACACGGAGCGATGCCGCGATGCGATCCTCAAAGCGACCGCGCGATACGCGCAGGTCCGGCTCGGCGCGCTCCGCCAGTGCGAAGACGGGGTCGTCACCGGGCGCTTGCCGAACGGTACCGACTGCTTCCTGCACACCCGCACCGCCGCGCGCCTGGCGCGCGCGCGCGACACCCTGACGCGAATGGTCGAGAGCGCCTGCGGAGGGCGGAACCGGTCCTGCAACCCGGCGGATTCCGGAGCCGACGCGGACGACCCGCCGCCGCGAGTGGGGTTCCCCGCGGAATGTCCCGACTTCGAGAGCAGCGGCGCGTGCACCAACCCGATCGACGACTGCGACGACGTCGGTACCTGCCTCACGTGCATCGCCGACGCGGCGACGGCGCAGAGCATCGACCTCTACTACGGGCAGCTGCTCGCCAGCGATCGCGTCCGTGAGCGGATTCTGAACAGTTGCCAGCGCGCGATCGGGCGGAGCGCGGTCAAGTTCGCGCTCGTCAAGACGCGGGCGCTCGCGCGCTGCTGGATCGCCGTGGGGAGCGGCGCGGCGTCGCCGCCGTGCCCATCGGCCGATGCCAAGACCCTCGGCGTCATCGAGAGGGCGGAGAGCCGTCTCGCGAAGAACGTGTGCAGAGCATGCGGCGGTCGCGACCGCGAATGCGACGACGAGGTGACCGTCGCGAGCGGCCGGACCTTCGGCGCCGGATCGAGGATCGGCGGGAGCGGCGGCGGTGACGACATCGAGCCCGCGGACATCGGCTTCGCGGGGACTTGTCCGAACGTCGCCGTTCCCGGCGGTGCCGCGTGCGGCGGCAGCGTGACGACGCTCGCCGACCTGGTCGGGTGCGTCAGCTGCGTGACCGAGTTCAAGGTCGATTGCGTCGACCGCGTCGCGGTGCCGGCGTTCGCGCCGTATCCGGTCGAATGCAACGGCACCCCGACCGCCACGCCGACGCCGACGCCGACCACCACGCCGACGCCGACGCCGACCGAGACGGCGACGCCGACGCCGACGGACACGCCGACGGCGACCGCGACCGCGACGAGCACGCCGACCCCGACTCCGACCGCGACACCGACGGAGTCACCGACGCCGACGCCGACCGAAAGCGCGACGCCGACGGTGACGTCGACGCCGACCGCGACGGCGACACCCACGCCGACCGCGACACCGACGGCGACAGCCACCGCGACGCCGGCGGACACGGCCACGCCGACGCCGACGGCGACCGGCACCGAGACGCCGACGCCGACCGCGGCGGCGACGCCGGTCGCGTGCAGCGTAGAAGTCCCCAGCGACGGCTCACCGTGCTGGCTGCTCTCGGACTTCAATCAGGATTGCGTGAGCGCATGCGCGGGGCAGAGCCTCGGCTACCACACCGCGACCGAGTCCTACGCCGGCAGCGGCGGCACCACCGCCAATTGCAGCACGGTGATGAGTCTGCTCGGCGTCGGCGACTCGGCCACCGACAACGGCAGCTGCTCGGCCGGCTACGGCTGCAGCGCCGACACCAACGGCAGAATCACTCGCTGCACCGGCCCCGGCTACATGATCCGAACGCCGCCGACCCGGCCTTCGATCGCGCGTGCGCGTGCGCGAACAATCTGTAGGAGATCCACGCGGCGGGAACGGCGGCAGCCCCGTTCCCGCCGCGTTCGCACGGCCGGTCGCGCGCCGCACGGTGCGCGCCCTCGGTCACGTGTCGGTCGAGTCCACCGACGCGTGCGACGAGCACACTCGGTACGCTTCAGCGCGAGCGCGCGATCACCTCGCGGCCGTAGCGCTCGAGGGCGCGGCGCTTCTCGTCGAGCGTCGACGCCGGCCCGACCGTGTACGCGAACGGCCAGCCGACGGACGTGGTCATGCCGGCGTCGCTCGAGACGACGGAACAGGTCGGGATCCGGCGGGACCGTGAGCGCGACGACGTCTCGAACGGCAGCGTGCTCGCGGCCGGCGTCGCGCCGCAACGCCGCGCAGCCGGTCCATCAGCGGCGGGACCTCCTCGGGCGCGTTGCCGGCGCCGATCCAGCCGTCGCCGATGCGTGCGGCGCGTCGAAGCGCCGGTGCGCTGGTGCCGCCGACGTAGATCGGCAGCGGCGCGGCGGGGCGTCGGCGACATCCGCAGGCGATCGAACTCGTAGTGCTCGCCGCGGTGCTCGACGGCGCCGCCGTTCCAGAGCTTGCGGAGGATCTCGATCGCCTCGTCGAGACGCCGGCCGCGGTTCTCGAACGGCTCGCCGAGCGCGTCGAACTCCTCCTTCATCCACCCCGCGCCGACGCCGAGCGCGACCCGGTTCGCCGGACAGCACCGCGACGGTGCTCGATGCCTTGGCGACCTCGAGCGGCCGGCGAAGCGGCAGGACGTACACGCCGATCGCGAAGCGCAGCGTGGTGGTCACGGCGGCCATCGCGGCGATCGACGACCAGGGCTCCGGCCACGGCGTCTCGGGTCCGAACATCGGCTTGCCGTCGGGCGCGTAGGGGTACTCGCGATTCGAGGCGCTCCGGGTAGAAGACGTGGTCGGAGATCATGCATGCCGTCGAACCCGGCTTCCTCAACGGCGCGCGCGATACCGATCAGCTGCTCGGGCTCGGCGAACGCGATCGATTGCCAGAACTTCATCGTGCCTCCTTGCCGTGCGTGCCGGCGTCGCCGCCGGGCCCGTGCGTGACCGCGAGGGGCTCGGGCGAGCGGCTGTAGATGCGGTCGCCTTCCTTGGAGCCGTCGAGGTTCGCGGCGTTCGCGGCGGCGAAGAACGCGACGTCGCCGACGTCGTGCGCCGGCGCGACCCACTCGAAGGTCCAGCTCCGTTGCCGCCGCCCTTGGCGGCCGTGATGCCGCCGTACGTGTGCTCGACGTACTGGCGGCCGTCGAGGTCGCCGGCGAGCACCTGGGTCGTCTTGGCATCGGTTGCGACGAGCTCGCCGGCGCCGGCGAGCGTGTCGCGCCGGACGGCGGTCAGCTGAAAGCCCGAACCCGCGCACGCCGGGATCGCGAATGCGAGACGGCGAACGTCAGCGTGTAGCGCGCGCCGGGGGTGTAGTGCGCTCGGGAACGCCGCGGCAGCTCGATGCGGCCGGCCGCGTCGGGATTCAGCGGCGAGGAGGAATGGCACGACGTGCAGAGCATCTCGGCCGGGGTCGTGCCGCGCGCCGGCACGCCGGCGGCACCGGCCTGCGGTCCGGCCGAGGTCGCGTCAGCGACGTCCGGCGCCGGCGGCGACCGCCATGAAGAGCACCGCGAACGCGAGCAGCCGCCGCATCGAACGCGGCGCCTACGGCCGCTCGCTGCCGACGACCCACATCGCGAAGAACTGCGAGCCGCCGCCGTAGGCGTGGCCGAGCGCCTTGCGCGCGCCCGTCGACCTGGTGCTCGCCGGCCTGGCCGCGCACCTGCATCGCCGCCTCGGCGAAGCGGATCATCCCGGAGGCGCCGATCGGGTTCGACGACAGCACGCCGCCCGACGGGTTGATCGGGCATGTCGCCGTCGAGCGCGGTGACGCCCTCCTGGGTCATGCTCCAGCCCTCGCCCTCGCCGGCGAAGCCGAGGTTCTCCATCCACATCGGCTCGTACCAGCTGAACGGCACGTAGATCTCGGCGCAGTCGATCTCGCGTCGCGGATTGGTGATGCCGCGCCTTGCGGTAGAGCTCGGCGGCGCAGTCGCGGCCGGCGCGCGGGTTCACCTGGTCGCGGCCGGCGAACATCGTCGGCTCGCTGCGCATCGCGGTCGCCCAGCACCCACGCCGGCGGATTCGGCGAGCGCCTTCGCCGCCGACTCGCTCGCGAGCACCATCGCGCACGCGCCGTCCGAAGACGGGCAGGTCTCGAGGTAGCGGATCGGATCCCACAGCATCGGCGAGTTCGCGACCATGTCGTAGCTGATGTCGGGGAACACCAGGTGCGAGTACGGGTTCTTGAGCGCGTTCAGCCGGTCCTTGAGCGCGACCTGGATGCCGGTGTCCTCGGGCGCGCTTCGAGCGCCGCGATGTAGGCGCGGATGAGCGGCGCGAAGTAGCCGCCGGCGCCGGCGACGATCGCCTGCTGGAACGGGATGCGGACGGTGAGCGCCCACATCGCGTTGCCCTCGGACTGCTTCTCGAACGCGACCGTCAGCACGCGCTGGTGGATGCCCGCCTGGACGAGGCTCGCCGCGACGAGCGCGGTCGAGCCGCCGACGCTGCCCGCGGTGTGGACGCGCAGCATCGGCTTGCCCGCCGCGCCGAGCGCGTCGGCGAGGTAGAGCTCGGGCATCATCACGCCCTCGAACATGTCGGGCGCCTTGCCGATCACGACCGCGTCGATGTCGCGCCACGGACGCCGGCGTCGTCGAGCGCGCGCGTCGACCGCCTCGCGCACCAGCCCGGGCATCGAGACGTCGACGCGCTTGGTGTCGTGCTTGGTCTGCCCGATGCCGATGACGGCGCAGCGCTCCGCCATCAGTCCGCCTCCAGCACGCAGACGAGATTCTGCTGCAGGCACGGGCCGGAGGTCGCGTGGGCCAGCGGCGCGGCTCGCCGTCGCCGTCGAGGATGCGCCGCGCCGCCTCGCCGATGCGGATCAGGCCCGCGACCATCATCGGGTTCGCGGCGAGCGCGCCGCCCGACGGATTGACGTCGACGCCGTCGCCGAGGCCGAGCGCGTCGCGCAGGATCAGCTCCTGGTGCGTGAACGGCGCGTGGAGCTCGGCGACGTCGACCCGGCCGCCGTGCCGACGCCGGCGCGCCTCGCCGGCCAGCCGCGGTCGACGGCGATCGCGTGAGGTCGCGCACGCCGAGCGCCGTGCGGCTCGATGCGGTGGTCGATGCCGCGAATCCACGCCGGCCGTCGCGCCATGCGGCGCGCCGGTCGCCGGCCGCGAGCACCACGGCGGCGGCGCCGTCGGAGATCGGCGGGCAGTCGTGCCTGCGGAGCGGCGCGACCAGGTACGGCTCCGCGAGCAGCGCCGCGACGTCGAAATCGCCCGTGACCTGCGCGTTCGGGTTCGACGCGGCGGCGCGCCGGCTGCGCGCGGCGACCTCCGCGAGGTCGCGCTCGCTCGGCGCCGGTCGCCTCGAGAAAGGCGCGCGCCTGCAGCGCGGCGAGCGAGATCGCGTCCGGCCAGAGCGGCGCGAGGCAGTAGGGATCGAGCTGGAGCGTCAGCACCTCGGGCAGGTCGCCCAGCGACGACTTGCCGAAGGCGTAGACCAGCGCGGAGTCGGCCTCGCCGGTCTGGAGCTTCACCCAGGCCTCGTAGAGCGCCCAGGCGCCGTCCATCTCGACGTGCGACTCGACGATCGGCGGCCAGGCGCCGACCGCGTCGAGCGCGGTCACGAACGCGAACGGCTGCCCGGCGAGGTAGTCGCAGCTGCCCGAGACGGTGAAGCCGATCTCCTGCTTGCGGATGCCCGCCTGCGCTGAGGGCCTCGCGGACGACCGGCATCAGGATCTCGACCTCGTTGCGGCCGACGCTCGCGCCGGACGCTCGGCGTCTGGGCGAACGCGACGACCGCGACGTCACGCATCGGCGAGACCCGCGGGATCGCGGAGCAGCCGCCGGTCGCCGGCCGACGCGACGGCTCGCTCAGAGATGCGCACGTAGGACTCGAACGGCGCGTCCGGCTCGTCGAGCGGACGGAAGTAGCGGATGCTCTCGAAGGTCGGGCCGCGCTCCTCCGGCGGCGCCCACACCGGCTCGACGCGCATGCCCATGCGCACGGCGTCGAACGGGCATTCCTGGATCAGCGCGAAGAACGGGCAGGTCGGCGCCGTCGAGGAGGATGTGCGCGCAGACGAACGGCGGCTGGAACCGAGAGGCTCTCGGACGGGATGCGGACGATGCAGAACGTCGTCACCGTGCCCTTGCCGCTGACCTCGACCTCCTCGTCGGTGGGGACGCCGCAGGTGGGACAGGCGCCGCGCGGCGGGACGTAGACCTTGCGGCACTCGGGGCAGCGCTGGCCGAGGATGCGGCCTTCGGCCATGCCGCGGAGGAAGCGCGTGGTCGCGCGGCCGGCGGTGTACGTGTAGTCGAGGCGGATCGGCGTCTTGATGCTGTCGACGGACGCGCTCACGCGCCTCCGGCTCGAAGCAGACGATGTCGTGGATGTCGCCTCGAGGCTCCGGGTCCCAGCGCGGTCGCACGCGCATGCCGGTGCGCATCACGCGTCAGGCTCCCGGCGTCGACGGCGTGCAGCATCGCCGGTGTCGGCGCCGTCGAGCCGGATCAGCGCCCAGGCGAACGGGTGCGGCAGCGGATGCTTCGGCCGCGGCGACGCGACCCAGGCCCACGTCGTGACCACGCCGCCCGGTCCGACCGGCACGAATTCGCGAGAGCGACTCGCCGGTCTTCGGATCGTACTCGAGCGGCGGCACGAGCACGCGGCCGTCGCCCATGCGAACGCCCTCGAAGCGGCGCTCCCGCAGCGCGGCGAAGAAGCGGCCGATGCACCGGCCCGACCGAGCGCCGGTACGGGTACTCGAGAACGTGCGGCGCGCTCAGCAGCTCGCGCGGCGCGACCGTCATGGCGCGCCGCTCGCGACTCGCGTCCGGCGGCGGTCATCGCGGCGTCCCTGGGAGATCCCGTCCGGCGGCGGTCATGGCGCGCGGCTCCACACCGGTCACGCGGCGCGCAGCAGAACCCGCGCGGCGTTGCCGTAGAGGAACTTGTCGAGGACGCCCTCGCGGAGGTCGAGCGCCTGCGCCTCGCGGATGCAGCGGTCGAATTGCAGGACCGGGAAGTCGGTGGCGAACAGGATCTTGTCCCGCCCGCGCGTGTTCATGAACTGCACCAGCGCCGGGGGAAAGTACTTGGGCGCGTAGGCCGACGTCTGCAGATACAGGTTTCGATACTTGATCATCAGGCGGATCGCGACGTCCCACCACGGGTCGGCGCCGTGGGCCATGACGAGCACCAGCTCCGGGAAGAAGTAGCAGACCTCGTCGAGGAGCAGGGGATCCTGGCAGCGGCCCGGCACCGGCGGGCCGGGGAGGCCGGTGTTCACCGCGCACGGCAGGTCGAGCTCGATGCACTTCGCGTAGAGCGGGTAGTAGCAGGCGTCGTTCGGCGGGATGCCGCCGACCATGAAGGGCGTCGTGCGCGCCAGGACGACGGGCTCGTTCTTCACCAGCGCCGCGAGCTCGCGGAGCGCCGGCATGCCGCGGCGCGGGTCGACGAACGCGGAGAGCACGAAGCGCTCGGGGTCGGCCTTGGGAAACGCCAGCACGTCCGGCGACGGCTCGAGCGCGTTCACGGTGACGACCGCCTTGCTCACGCCGGCCTGGTCCATCACGTCGGTGAGCTCGGCGACCGAGTAGCTCTTGAAGATGGCGTCGGGACGCTTGAAGTAGTCCTCGGCGACGCGCACCAGGTAGTCCGGGCGGCCGAGCGAGCCCATGTTGACGTTGACGAAGGTGTCGATCGCGCGGGTCACGCCTGCATGCCCTCGGCGGCGCTGCGGTCGTGGCCGTTTGCGGCGCTCGCCGCGGACGCGCTCGCGTAGAACTGCTGCGCCCACTTCCGGAACACCGCGATCGGACCGTCGCCGTCGCAGAGCACCGGTCGCGGCATGTAGACCTTGTTCTCCCAGATCGGCTTGTCCTCGCCCATCTGCTTCTCGATGTCGGCGATGAGCGCCTTGCCGACGCCGCGGTCGATCGCCGCGTCGCCGAGCTTCTTCACCGTGAACGAGAAGCGGACGTCGAGGTCCTCGACGTCGATCGGCGTCACCGACGCGACCAGCAGCGTCTCGACGATGCCGCGGAAGCGCGTGGTCGCGAAGCCGAAGCCGTACGACGTCGACGCGATCTCGCCGTCGATGTCGCCGCGCGGGGTCGTCATCTTGGCGTGCGAGACGACGCGCAGGATCGCGCCGTCGACCTCGGCCCTCGACTCGGGCACGTCGACGGTCTTGTGCACGTAGCGGAAGTGGGCGCGGTCGACGGCGTTCTCCGCCATCTCCTGGTTGTGCGACCGGATGCGCCAGCGCAGGCGCTTGTACTCCGTCCACTCGTCGGCGCCGTACTCCGCGAGCGCGGGCAGCTCGAATGCGGGAGGGCGGTCGTCGACGTCGTGCCACACCATCAGAAGGCCGTTGCGCTCGACGACGGGCCAGCTCCGGACGCGCGCCTTCGGCGGGATCTTCTTCGCGTAGGGCACCTCGACGCAGGCGCCGCCGCCGTCGAAGCACCAGGCGTGGAACGGGCAGCGGATCGTGTTGCCTTCCACCTTGCCGCCGACGCCGAGATGCGCCCCGAGGTGCGCGCAGTAGGCGTCGAGCACGTGCGGAGCGCCGTCCTCGCCGCGGAACGCGACCAGCTCGCGCCCGAAGTAGTGCAGCGGCAGCACGCTGCCGGCCGGCAGCTCGTCGCCGTACGCGACCTGGAACCAGCTGTTCGGAAACGGCGGAAAGGGAAAGCGCGACATCTCAATCCTCCCCGGCCGGGCACGGCGACCGCGACATCTCAATCCGCCTCGTCGGGGATCCGCATCAACGCCGCCGCGGTGTGGACCTGCTCCGACACCACGCGCGACGGGTGCAGCCCGGCGGCCCAGCCGATCAGCGATGCGAACCAGACGTTCTGCAGCATGAAGGCGACGTCCGCCTCCGCCGGTGCGGGCGTACGCCTCGCGAGCGGCGTCGGCGGCGCGCCGCGCAGCGCGGTGACGATGAGCCGGGTCATCCGCAGGTGAAAGCGCGAGACCCGGACGGCGGTCTCGGAGTTGCCGCAGGCGAGCGACCGCAGGACGGCACGCGCGAGCTGCGGCTTGCGGATGAGCCCGCGCGTCGCGCGCTCGAAGAACTGCGTGACGCGCGCGAGCGGGCTGCCGCCAATCGGCGGGTGATCCGCCATGCCCGCTTCGAGCTTCTCCAGCTCCTCCGTCAACGCGAAGAGCAGGATGTCTTCCTTGCTATGGAAGTACTTGTAGAGGGTGCCGAGGGCGACCTCGGAGGCGTCGGCGACGTCGCGGAGGCGGACGCCTTCGAAGCCGCCCTTCTCCGCCAGCAGGACGGCGGCGTCGACGATTCGTCGCACGCGGCTCAGCTGGCTCGCGGCCAAACGGGCGACCGGCGCCTTGCGTGGCGTGCGAAGATCGGTCGGCTCGAAGCGGGCCCGCGCGCGCATTCGCAAGAGTGAAACATGTTTCAATTCTCGTGTCCACACGCCGCGGCGCGCCGTGCAGGGCGAACGATCAGGGCGGCATCCGGCGTGCGGTGCCGGCCGAAACTCGGACGGCATCCGGCGCGCTGGTGGCCGACGTCGGGCCGATACCGACGCGACGGCCGCGGTCCGTCGACGATTCAGCCCCGGCGCGGGTCGCCCCGCGTGCGCCGGTCCGTGCCGCCGGCGGACGCCGGGATGACGCGCCGGCGGTCCCGGCCGGTGCGGCAGTGCGGCCTCGCGTCATGCCGCCGACGGCCGGCCCGAAGTGGGACGATGTCGCGGGTGTGCCAGGGCATTTGCGCTGCGCCGCGCCGCCGCCGACGTGCCGCGGGACGGCGGTATTTCGCGGGCTGCGCGCGTTTTTTCATTGACTCGTTCGGGAGCGCTGACCTACCCTTCGCGGCGTCGACCTTCCGCGAGCGGTCGAGTCATCGTGCGCAGCGGAGGCTCTCGCTCCGCGTGCCGTCAGTTCGAGCGCACGCGACCTCCCGCGGGAAACCGGCGAGATCCGACGCATGCCCGAGCAGGACGACGCAGCCCGGCCGGGCGTATCACCCTGCACCGAGCGCGGCCCGCGAGTGCTGCGCCTGGCAACGAAGGAGGAGACGACCATGCATACGACATCGCGTCTCGTCAGTCCCGCCGTGGCGTCGCTCGTCGCGGTGGTGATGCTCGCGGGCGTCGCGCACGCGGCGACGCCCGCGCAGAAGTGCCGCTCGAAGATCATCAAGGAGGCTCGGGAAGTTCGTCGCCGCAAAGACCAAGACGCTCGAGAAATGCGAGGAAGCCATCACCAAAGGGCTAGCCGGCTACACCTCGCCCCCTGGCGGCCGGTGCAACGATGCCGCAGCAAGACCGCGGCCAAGATCGCGAAGGCGGAGAGCAAGTTCAAAGCGAAGATCGACGGCGCGTGCGGCGGCGCGGACAAGGTCTGCGGCGCCGGCGGCGACGACGTCGACCTCGCGTCGATCGGTTGGAACATCGGCGAGTGTCCCGATCTCGAGTCGAAGGGCTGCGCGAACCCGATCAACCACTGCGGCGGCGTGGCCTCCGACGGCAAGGGCATCACCGATTGCCTGCTGTGCATCGACGAGACGGCGATCGACCAGGCGATGGACCTCTACGCGAACGGGCTCGCGGCCGGCGAATTCGGGACCGGTTCGTCGATCAACAAGTGCCAGGCGACGATCGCGAAGGAGACGACGAAGTTCCTGCTCGCGAAGTCGAAGGCGCTCGGCAAGTGCTGGGACAAGGTCAACGGCCAGAAACCCGGCTACGCTGCGCCGTGTCCCAGCGGCGACGACTCCGGGAAGACGCAGACGGCGATCGACAAGGCCGAGTCGAAGAAGATCGTCAAGCTCTGCAAGGCATGCGGCGGCACCGACAAGGCCTGCGACCTCACCGTCGGGCCGGTGAGCGGCTCGGGCAACGCCGACGACCTCACGCCGGCCGCGATCGGCTTCGCGACCCAGTGTCCGGCGGTCACCTTGCCGGTCGCGCCGGGTACCGACTGCAGCACGCTCGACGACGTCGACGGCGCGCCGGACACGATCGATTCGCTGCGCGAGCTGATCCTCTGCGCCGACTGCGTGACCGAGTTCAAGACCGACTGCATCGATCGCGCGACCGTTCCGGGCTTGACCGCGTATCCGGCGGCCTGCAACGTCTGCGTCGATGCGCCGCCGACCGGTGCCTGCCCGACCACGGTCGAGGTGACGGTGAACGGCACCGACGCCGATCTCGACACCGGCTGGACGGGTATCGCCCACGACTTCCAGATCCCGACCATGGGTCGCCTGACACTGAGCGTCTCGGGCTGCGCCAACGCGAATCATCCGTGCGGCCAGTGCGACGTGAGCGGTCCGATCGACAACGCCGGCGGCGTCGAGTTCGCCAACCATCGCTGCCTCGACAAGTCGTGGATCCAATGCACCACCGACATCGACTGCACCAACGCCGGCGCGACCGGGCCGTGCGTGTTCTTCTTCGGGGCGCCGCTGCCGCTCTCTGCCGGCGCCGTTCCCGTCTGCGTGACGAACCAGATCGAGGGTGCCATCACCGGAACGGTCAACGTCGAGGACGGCAGCACCACGGCGTCGCTCTCGCTGCTGGCGCGACCGCATACGAGCGGGACCCTCGACAAGCCATGCCCGGTGTGCAGTCCCGGCGCATGCGCAGGAGGGCTGTGCTGCGACAGCGGGCCGCGCGCGACGCAGCCGTGCACGATCAACGGCGAGAACGAGCTCTTCGGCGCGCTCAGCTTCGATTGTCCGCCGGATTCGGGCGCGCAAGCCGGCACGCTGCCGATCAAGCTGCCGGTGACGACGGGCCTGCAGACCGCATCGCGAGCGCCGCGAGCCCGGACTGCCGTGCGTTCGGGTTCGAGTCGCGCAAGTGCTTCTGCGACGTGTGCAACAACGCCAATGCCGATCCGTGCATGACCGACGCTGATTGTCCGGAGAATCCGATCGGCACGCCGGGGATCTGCGGCGGGAAGCGTTGTCGCGGCGGTCCCGACAACGGCGAGCCCTGCGTCGACGGCAGCACCTGCGACTCGAGCAACTGCGCTTCCGCCGGCGTCGACACCGCGCCGAATGCGTGCTCGAACGGCATCTGTCGGCTCAATCCCGCCGATACCGACTCCGTCGGGCGAGGCGCATGTGCACGCTCGGACCGAGCGACAACCTCTGCAGCATCGAGACGTTCCGGACCTGCGTCTCAACGCCGACTGCATCCCGCAGGCGTCCGGGGGCAACTGCATCGGATGCAAGTCGGGTCAGACGTGCACGCTGAAACGCCGGCAGTGCTACCCCGACAACGGCGTGATCGGGACGCACTGCTTCCGCGGCACCAACAACCAGGAGCCGTGTACGACGCTCGCCGATTGTCCCGGATCAAGTCACACTCGGCGTCTTCTGTGGCGGCGGCAGCGCCTTCGTCCAGGGTACCGCCAACGTGCCCTGCGGCACGCGTGCGAAACCGACGCTGGCGACATCTTCTGCATCCCACACGAGCGGGTCCTCCTCGGTGAACATCACCGGCGGTCTGCCGGGACTGGGACGTCTGACCTTGGGCGCCAAGACCATCTTCGATCAGTGACGCGCTAGTGGCGTTCGCGGTGAGCCGGCGGATCGTCCGCCGGCTCACCGCCCGCGCATTCCCCGACGGCGCGGTCACGTGCTACGAGACCGCGATGACCTTCACGCTCGCCGACCTGAACGAAGCCATCGCCGACGCGGTCCCCGAGCGCGAGGCGATCGTCACCGCCGCGCGCCGGGTGCGCTGGCGCGATCTCCAGCTCCGGACGCGCCGCCTCGCGCATCTCTTGCAGTCCGCCGGACTCGGCTGCCGGCGCGAGCGCGACGAGCTCGCGCCGTGGGAGTCCGGCCAGGATCACCTCGCCCTCTACCTCTACAACGGCTCGGAGTACCTCGAGGGCATGATCGGCGCGACCAAGGCGCGGGTCGCCCCCTTCAACGTCAACTACCGCTACGTCGAGGACGAGCTCGCGTTCCTGCTGCGTGACGCGCAGGCGCGCGCCGTCGTCTATCACGCCTGCTTTGCGCCCCGGCTGGCGCGGGTCCTCGAGAAGCTGGCGCGTCCGGCGCTCCTCCTTCAGGTCGACGACGGCAGCGGCGAGCCGCTGCTGCCGGGCGCGCTCGACTACGAGCGCGCGCTCGCCGGCTCATCGGACGGTCCGGTTCCGGTGCGGCCGAGCGACGACGATCTCTACATCGTCTACACCGGCGGCACGACCGGGATGCCCAAAGGCGTCTTGTGGCGCCAGCGCGACGTCTTCTTCGCCGCGATGGGCGGGCGGGTGCCCGGCCAGCAGCCGGTGACGACGATGGAGGAGGTGATCGCGCGCACGGCGTACGGCGAGATGATGCGGATGCTGACCGCGCCGCCGTTCATGCACGGCGCCGGTCACTGGTCGGCGTTCATCACGCTCCATCAGGGCGGCACGGTCGTGGTGCAAGGCGATCCGCGGCGTCTCGATCCCGACGACATCTGGCGGACGATCGAGCGCGAGCGGGTGTTCTCGCTGGCGATCGTCGGCGACGCGTTCGCGACGCCGCTGATCGAGCGCCTGCGCCAAGGCGGCTACGATCTCTCGGGCCTGCGCGTGATCGGGTCGGGCGGTGCGATGCTGTCGGCCGCGAACAAGCAGGCGTTTCTCGAGCTCTTGCCGCACATCATGGTGGTGGACGGCTTCGGGGCGTCGGAGACCGGCGCCCAAGGCGCGAGCTTCAGCGCCGCCGGCAGCGCGCCCGCGACGCAGTTCACGATGGACGCCAACACGGTCGTCCTCGACGAGGCGCTCACGCGCCGTCTCGAGCCCGGCGATTCCGACCTCGGGTGGCTCGCGCGCACCGGGCACATGCCGCTCGGCTATCTCGGCGACGAGGCGAAGACGCGGCGCACCTACCCGACGATCGACGGCGTGCGCTACGCGGTTCCCGGCGATCGCGCGCGGCTCGCGAGCGACGGCGCGATCCACGTCCTCGGGCGCGACGCCGTCTGCATCAACAGCGGCGGCGAGAAGATCTTCGCCGAGGAGGTCGAGCAGGCGCTGAAGCGCCATCCCGCCGTGTTCGACGTGCTCGTCACCGGCACGCCGGACCCGCGCTGGGGCGAGCGGGTGACCGCCGTCGTGGCGCTGCGCGCCGGGATGCACGCCGGGCCCGACGAGCTGCGCGACGCGGCCGCCCGGGAGCTCGCGCGCTACAAGCTGCCGCGGGCGATCGTCTTCGTCGACCAGGTGCAGCGCGCTCCGACCGGCAAGCCCGACTACAAGTGGGCGAAGCAGGTCGCCGTCGAGGCGGCGGCCGACCGCACCGTCTGATCCGGCGCGACCGCCGCGCGTGCCGCGGGGACCAGCGCGCCGACGCTGCGGTCGGTCGCCGGCGCGCCGTCGACGATGCCGATCCTGCGAGCTCCGGAGCATCGCGCCTTTCGCAACGGCGGCGCACGGGCCGAGCGGGCCTTGCGACGTGACGGTGGCAACGCGGCGCCGTCGGCGAGCTTGGAAACGCGCCGCAGTCTTTGATAGCTCGATCGCATGCGCGAGCACGTTTGGATGGTTGGGTTGGCCGTCGCGTTGTCGCTGACGGTCGGGTGCGTCCACATGTCGAAGGCGAGCGCGGTCGCGAATCTCGAGAGCGCCGATCCCGACACGCGTCAGCGAGCCGCGGACTCTCTCCGGGGCGAACCCGGTGGCGTGCCGCCCGACGCGATTGCGCCGCTGATCGCAGCATACAAGAGCGATCCCTCCTCGTATGCGAAAGCGGCAGAGCTGATCGCGCTCGGAAAGAGCGGCAGCCCCGAGGCGAAGCCGCTCATCGACGTCTATGTCCGGAACGCGGCGAACAGCGACGAGCAGCGCTGGGGAGGTCGAGCGCTCAAGTACTGGATGCTGCAGACCGGGCAGCTTCCCGCCGACTACGAGTTCCCGCAGGGCTGGCCCTACGGCACGCCCGGGTACCCGCCGCGCATTCCCTGAGCGTCCGCCGCCGAGGGCGATGACCGCTCGGGCCCGCCCCGCGCTCGACGACGGGCGCCGGCGCGAGCCGGGTGCGGACTTCGCCCGACGTCTAGGGTCGCGCGAGGTGGAACAGCCGTTCGGTGTTCGCCGAGGTGACCCGGGCGATCTCGCCGACGTCGCGCTCGAGGACGCGGGCGACCTCCTCGGCGACGCGACGCACCAGCGCCGGCTCGTTGCGGCGGCCGCGATGCGGCAGCGGCGCCAGGAAGGGAGCGTCGGTCTCGATCAGCATGCGGTCGAGCGGCGTCACCTTGACGGCGTCGCGGAGCGCGCCGGCGTTCGCGAAGGTGACGATGCCGGAGAACGACAGGTGAAAGCCGGCTTCGAGGCACGCTGCCGCTTCCCGAGGACCGCCGGTGAAGCAATGGATGACGCCGCCGACGGCGCGCGCCTCCTCCTCGGCGGCGATCGCCAGGAGGTCCGCGAAGGCGTCGCGGCAGTGGATGACGACCGGCAGACGCGCGCGCTGCGCCTCGCGGATGAAGCGCCGGAGATGCGTCCGCTGCGTCTCGGGCGGCGAGTGCTCGTAGTAGTAGTCGAGGCCGGTCTCGCCGACGGCGACGACCTTCGGATGCGCCCACAGGCGCCGCGAGCTCCTCCCAGGTCGCGTCGGTCACGTCCTTCACGTCGTGCGGATGGACGGCGACGGCCGCGAAGACGTCGGGATCGCGCTCGGCGAGCGCGACCGCCGCGCGGTTGCTCTCGATCGGGCCGCCGGCGCCGACCGTGATCATCCGGCGGACGCCGAAGGCGCGCGCCCGCGCGATCACCTCGTCGCGGTCGGCGTCGAACGCGTCCTGGTCGAGGTGACAGTGCGAGTCGACGAGCGCGACGACGCTCGCGGGCGGCGGCGGATCGGCGGGACGCCACCGGCTGCGGTCGGTCGCGCCCGGCGTGGTCTCGGCGGCCGTCGTCATCGCCGTTCTCGGGTGTCCTCGCGAGGCTCGCCGACCGCCTGGCGCCGCCGTCAGCTCTCGATGCGCGGGAAGAGCACGACCGGCGGCTCGACGTGGTGCCCCGGCGCGAACGCCGTCGCCCCACGCGGGACCGGGCAGCACGACCGCGTCCGGCGGCAGCTTCAGCAGCGCGAGGATGCGCGCCGCGGTCTCGGGGACGAACGGCGCCGCGAGCTGCGCGGTCACGCGCAGCGCCTCGAGCAGGTTGTGGAGGATCGTCGCCGACGCGCGGCTCGCGCGCCGGATCCTTGGCGAGGGTGAAGGGCGCGGTCTCGACGATGTACTTGTTGGCGCGGTCGGCGGCGCGCCAGATCGCCTCGAGGGCGCGCGACAGCATGAGATCGCGCGACGTGCTCCTCGACCTCGCGCGCGGCGTCGGCGTAGGCGCGCTCGAGCGCGTCGTCCTCGGGCCGGCGGTCGCTGCGCGGCTGCACCGCGCCCTGCGAAATAGCGCTGCTGCATCGACAGCGTGCGGCTCACGAGGTTGCCGAGGTTGTTCGCGAGGTCGGCGTTGATGCGGGTCACGAGCGCGTCCTCGCGGAAGTCGGCGTCGAGGCCGAAGACGCTCTCGCGCAGCAGGACGTAGCGGAACGCGTCCATGCCGTACCGCTCCTTCATGTCGAGCGGCCGGACGACGTTGCCGAGGCTCTTCGACATCTTCTCGCCCGCGACCGTCCAGTAGCCGTGCACGTTCAAGTGCTGGTACAGCGGCAGGCCCGCGCGCCATCAGCATCGTCGGCCAGTAGACCGCGTGCGGCTTCAGGATGTCCTTGGCGATGAAGTGATTCGGCGACCGGCCAGAGCGCGCCGAAGCGCTCGGCGCCGAGCGACTGCACGGCGGTCACGTAGTTGATGAGCGCGTCGAACCAGACGTAGGTGACGAAGCGGTCGTCGAACGGCAGCTCGATGCCCCAGGTGAGCCGCGCCTTCGGGCGCGAGATGCAGAGGTCCTCGAGCGGCTCGCGCAGCATCGCGAGCACCTCGTTGCGGTAGCGCTCGGGCCGGATCAGCTCGGGATGCGCCGTCGAGCGCCGCGACCAGCCGCTCCTGATACTTGCCCATGCGGAAGAAGTAGTTCTCCTCCTCGATGCACTCGGGCGCGGTGCGATGATCGGGGCACTTGCCGTCGACCAGCTCCTTCTCGGTGTAGAAGCGCTCGCAGCCGGTGCAGTACAGGCCGCCGTAGCTGCCGAAGTAGATGTCGCCGGCGTCGTAGACGCGGCTGCAGGATCGTCCGCACCGTGCGGACGTGGTCGGCGTCGGTGGTGCGGATGAAGCGGTCGTAGCGTGAGGCCGCACGCCTCCCAGGTGTCGCGGAAGATCGCGCTGATGCGGTCGGCGTAGGCCTTCGGCGTGCTCGCCCGGCGGCGGCGGCGGCCTGCGGCGATCTTGTCGCCGTGCTCGTCGGTGCCGGTGAGGAAGAAGTCTCGTCGCCGCGCTGGCGGTGGAAGCGCGCGAGCGTGTCGCAGATCAGGATCGTGTAGGCGGAGCCGAGGTGCGGCTCGGCGTTCACGTAGTAGAGCGGCGTGGTGATGTAGATCCGCTTCGCGGCACGCGCGGTCGCGACGGGCTGCGACGGCTCAGTCGGCACGTCTTCTCGACGAGGTCCTCGAGCGTGACCTCGACCTCGACCCCGTCCTCGGCGCGGCGCACGATCGCCGTCTGCTTCAGGACGTTCTGCCGCGACGACCTCGCCGTCGCCCTTGACGCGAGCTCGACGCGTGCTGCCGATCGCGCGGCAGGCCGCGGCGGAGCTCGAGATAGGTCTCGTACTCGTAGCGCAGGCAGCACTTGAGCCGCCCGCACATGCCGGCGAGCTTCGACGGGTTCAGCGACAGGCCCTGCTCCTTCGCCATCTTCACCGACACCGCCTGGAACTCGCGCAGCCAGGTCGAGCAGCAGAGCTCGCGGCCGCACGGGCCGACGCCGCCGACGCAGCTTGGCCTCGTCGCGCGCGCCGATCTGCTTCATCTCGATGCGCGTGTGCAGGCTCTGCGCCAGGTCGCGCACCAGCTCGCGGAAGTCGACGCGCCCCTCGGCGCAGAAGTAGAAGACCGCCTTGCTGGCGTCGAACTGGTACTCGACGCGGACGAGCTTCATCGGCGAGCCGGCGCTCGCGGATGCGCGCGAGACAGAGGCGCCGCGCGTCGTGCTCGCGCTGCTTGTTGAGCTCGTCGCGCGCGAGATCGCGGCGCGTCGGCCTTGCGCAGCACCTTCTGCAGCCGCTCGCCCTCGCGGACCTGAACGGCGGCCGCCGCGGGGCGCGCGACGTGCCGAGCGCCGGGCCGCGATCGTTCTCGACGACGACGAGGTCGCCGCGCTGCAGGATCAACGCAGCCGGCGTCGAAATCGTAGACCTTGCCGGCGCTGCGGTAGGTGCACGCCGATGACGTGCGGTCTGCGGGGCGATGGCGGTCGAGGCGTCCATGGCGGCGGTCACGAGAGCTGGAGCAGCATCTGCGTGAGCGCGAGATTCCGGTTCGCGTTCTGCCGCAGAGCCGTCATCGTAGCATACGTCGTCTCGAGATTGCGAAGATCGCGGGCGACGTCGGGGTCGCCGTGGCGCGCGGCGAGATCCTCGTTCTGCAGCGCCGGCGTCGGACGCCGAGCACGGCGCGCCGAAGCGGCGTCGCGATACCACGATGCGACGATCGTCAGCACCGAGGCCGAGATCCTTCTCGTCGTGACGCCAGCTCCTGCGCGAAGGCGGCGAGCCGCTTGAAGTCGGCGCCGCGCGAGCGCCGCCAGCCGCGCCAGGATCTCGCGGTCGCCGCGTCGTGAAGAACGCCGGGTCGAGCGCGAGCGCGCGGCCCGGGCTGCCCTCGGCGTACGCGGCGAGCGCGGCGGCCTCGTCGCGCGGCCGCCCGTGGCGCTCGAGGATCGCGTGCGACGTCGGCGTCGCCGAGCGGCGCGAAGGCGATCCGCTGGCAGCGCGAGAGGATCGTCGGCGCGAGGCTCGCGGGGTTGACGCCGACCAGGATCAGCACGGTGTCGCCGGCCGGCTCCTCGAGCGTCTTCAGCAGCGCGTTCTGCGCCTGCGGCGTGAGGAGCTCGGCGTCGTTGACGATGCCGATCTTGGGACGGCCCGAGAGCGAGCGGAACCCGAGCTCGCGCTGGAGCTCGCGTACCTGATCGATCGAGATGTCCCGCCGCTCTTTCGCGGGTCCGAGGATCACCCGGACGTCGGGATGCGTGCCGGCGGCGATCGTGCGGCAGGCGCCGCAGGCGCCGCAGGCGTCGAACGGCACCGTCTCGCAGTGGAGGCCGAGGGCGAGCGCGCGGGCCGTCGCGAGCTTGCCGATGCCCGCCGGGCCGGTGAACACGTACGCGTGCGCGAGCCGTCCCGTCGACCACGCGTCGCGGAGAAACGCGATCGGCCGCGCCTGGCCGCGGATCTCGCGCGAAGCGCGCCGGGGTCGCGGCGGCGACGGGCGGCGCCGTCTTGCTCGTGCGTGCCGCCACGTACCGCCGCCCGCCGTCGAGCCACGCGAGCGTCACGCGCGCGACCTCGGCGGTCACGCTCGCGAGATCGCCGCCGGCGTCGATCCGTCGCACGCGCTCCGGCGCCGCGGCGGCGAGGCGGAGAAAGCCGTCGCGGACGCGCTCGTGAAACGCGGCGTCGAGCGCCTGGTAGCGATCGCGCGTGCGCCGGCGGCGACGCGCCGCCTCGGCGACCGGACAGTCGAGCAGCAGGGTCAGGTCGGCGCTGACGCCGTCGCGGCTCTCCGCGTCCCAGCGCCGCACGCGCTCGACGTCGGCTTCACGTCCGTAACCCTGGTAGGCGATCATCGAATCCGAGAAGCGGTCGCAGAGCACGATCGGCGCCCGCCGCGAGCGCCGGCTCGATGACGCGCCCGACGTGCTCGGCGCGATCGGCGACGAAGAGCAGGAGCTCGGCGGACGGCGTCAGCGGCAGGTCCGTCTCGAGCAGGAGCCGGCGGATCTCGCGGCCGAGCGGCGTCGCGCCGGGCTCGCGCGTGCGACACGACCTGGTAGCCGCGCGTCGACAGCAGCTCGGCGAGCCGTTCGATCTGCGTGCTCTTGCCGGCGCCGTCGATCCCCTCGACGGTGATCAGCACGCCGCGATCGTTGGTGTGGCGGTCAGCCGTCATTCGGGCGAGGCGAATCTATCGCGCGCCCGTGGAAACCGTCCAGCCAGCGGTCGCCGTGCGCCGTGGCTGGCTCCGAACTACGGCTGCAGGTGGCGTCGTCGACCGGCACCGGCCGCGAGGCCGCTCGGATCACTCCGGCGGCGTCGCGCCGCCGTCGGGCTGCTGGCCGAGGACGAGCCGGACGCCGTACATGAGCTGCTTCGACGAGAACGGCTTCGTGATGTAGTAGTCGGCGCCTTCCTTGTAGCCGCGACAGCACGTCCTCATCGCTGCCCTTGGCGGTGAGGAGGATCACGGGGATCGCGGCGGTCTGCGGGTTTCTCCTTGAGCCTCTCGAGCACCTCGAAGCCGCTCATCCGCGGCATCATGACGTCGAGGAGAATGCAGTCCGGCGCCTCCTCGTTCACGAGCTCGAGCGCTTGCAGGCCGTCCGACGGCGACACGCACGCTGAAAGCCGCGCCGCTGAGCATCCGCGACGTGACGCGAGCCGTGTCCTCGCTGTCGTCGACGACCAATACGCTGTCGGTCACGTGATGCAGGCTCGTCGCGCTCATTCGATACCCTCCGGGTGGGCGCTGCTCAAAAAAGCTCCCGCACCGCGATCACCCGGGCGCGCGCGGGAAGCGGCGCGACGCGTCGCGGCCATCGCCATGCCTCGACGCTGGCGCGGACCCGGCCGCCGCCGCGCATGGTGAGCGCCGGCGCGTTCGCGGCCCACAGGCCGCCGCAGACGTCGAGCGTCCGCCGGCGCGTCGACGATGATGCCGGCGCGCGCCGCGACCACGCCGGTGAAGTCGAGACGTCCGGCGACGTGCAGAGCGCCGTCGACGAAGAGCACGCCCGCGCCCCCGGCGGCGCCGTCGACGGTCGCATCGCCGTCGACGATCGTGAGCGCCGGCGACGCCGCGGTTGCCGAGCACGCCGCCGACGGCGCCGCCGGCGTAGTGGGTCGCGTCCGCCGCGTTGCGAATCGGCGTGAGGTCCGGCGGCGTCGAGATGCGCGATGCTCGGCGCCGTGCCGCGCCCGACGATCTGGCCGGCCGCGACCGCGGGGAGCACCGCGCCTGCAGGCAGCGCCACGCCGAAGCGCTCACGTCCGGCGGCTGCGCTCTCGCATGCGTCCGCTCATGCCGTAGTCTCGGCCGTCGATGAGGAAACCTGGAGTCAAATCGTTGACACCCCCGGCGAGCAGAACGGCCGCCGGCCAAAATGGCTCGACGGCGCGGCCGATGACGGCCTCCAGCCGCCGACGAATCGGTGGCGGACCGGTCGCCGCGACGCGCACTCGCACGCGCCCGTTGTGATCGATCGTGGGATCGTTCGGCGTCTCGTCCCGGTCGTCGAATACGGTCGAGGTGTATGCATATCCCGTCGCCGACGTCGACGCGCGCCGGCTCGGCGCCGAGAGCGGCGGTGAAGGTGGTGGCGGGCTCGAACGCGGCAACGACGTCGGCCAGGCCCGCCTCCGCGAGGAACCACGCGCGCGTGCCGTCGCGGCCGAGGCGCGCGCGTGCGGCCGCCAGCCGGCCGAGCTCGGCGAGCGCCGCCGCGGCAATGCCGGCGAGCAGCAGGATCATGATCGCGACCACGAGCGCCGCGCCGCGCGACCCGGCACGGACCGTCGGCACGCCCGCCGCGCCGGGCGTGCGCCCGGCGCTCATCGGTTCAGCACGCGGGCGCCGCTCGTCATCGCGAACCCCGGAACGTCGGCGCGGCCCCGGGCGACGATCCGGACGCTCACGTGGCGGATCGCCGCCCGGCCGGCGCGTCGCTCGGGGTGAGCTCGTGCCCGTCCTCGTCGAAGTACCGCAGCCGGAACGCCTCCGGGCGCGAGGCCCGAGAGCAACGGCATCACCTGCCGGCCGACGACGCGCTCGATGGTCTCGCAATCCGCCGCGCATCGGTACGTCACGTGCTCCTCCGAGTCGGCGTCGACGCTGCCGTTGCCGTCGAGGTCGGCGGCGATCTCGAGGCCCTGCGGCGGTCGCCGTCGAGGATGCCCGTCAGGCCGGCGAGCGGTCGGGTCGTAGCCGGCGAGGCGGACGTCGCGGCGCGATCTGGTCGAGCGCGTTTGCGAGCGCCTCGGCGCGCCTCGGCGCTGGCGTCGGCGCGGACTCCACGCGCGCAGCGACCGCGCTCAGGAGCGCGCTCATGCCCGCGAGCACCGACGAGCGCGAGGAGCGTGCCGACCAGCAGCTCGAGGAGCGTCATGCCGTGACGCGCGTTCGCCTCATTGCGCGGCACCGCGGCCGCGGGTCTCGAGGACGACCGGCGGCTGATCCGGTGCGTCGCGGACCGACGACCCGCAGCGCGACGACGCCTGGACCGGCGGAGACGACGTCGACTCCGAGCGCGCCGAGCGGGCCGAGCGCGGGCTCCTCCCTGACGACGTCGTTCCGGGACGGCCGGGCGGCGCGCCTGCAGCGCGCTGAGCTCGTCGGTCGCGATGGCGACCGACCTGCTCGACCCGTCGGCCGAGGCGAACCGCGCGCAGGCTCGCCGTCGCGGCCGCGACGACCACCGACGCGGCGAACGCGACCAGCGCGAGCGCGGCGAGCGCCTCGATGAGCGTCCGATCCGCGCTGATCGCCGGGCACCGCGAGCGCTCGCGATGCGCATCCGTCAGCGAGCGTGGCACGTCTCGACGTGTCGGCCGCGGACGACGATCGTGATACGCCCGCGCTGATTGAGCCGCACGCGCCGCAGCCGTCGCCGCGGCCGATCGGCACGAGCGTGACGGTGCCGTTCTCCGCGTCGCCGCGCGCCGAGAACACCAGGTCGGCGCCCGAGTTCGCGTCGGCGATGGTGATCGCCGCGCGGCAGCTCATCGCGCGCGTCGGCGACGAAGTCGCCATCGTCGTCGAGGCGCTCACGCACGATACGTACGCCGTGCCGACGGCGAAGACGAGGCGGACGCGGGTGGCGGAGGCGATCGCCGAGCACGTGCGCGGTCTGCGAGATCCGCCGCGAGCTGGTGCAGCGCGCGATCGAGCGTGAGCGCGGCCTCGATGCGCCGCCATCCGAGCAACGTGCCGCCGCCGAGGACGGCGCTCACCGCGAGCACGACCAGCAGCTCGAGGACCGTGAAGCCGCGCTTCGCCGCGGCACCGATCGGGCGTCTACCATGAGGCCCGCCAGTAGCGGACCGCGCCGCCGCGCGCAGCGCTACGAGTAGCGCGTCCGCTGGTCGGGAACGGCCGGCTCGCGGGTGCGGATCAGACGAGGCTCAGCCGCCGAAGTAGAAGGTGAGGATGCGATCGCCGAAGAAGAGATGCACGAGCGCGCCGCAGGCGAGGAACGGCCCGAAGGGGATCGCGAGCTTCGCGTCGGCGCGTCGATGGAGCATGAGCGCGACGCCGATGATCGAGCCGACGATCGACGCCGACCATGAGCGTGACGAACAGGCTCTGCCAGCCGAGAAACGCGCCGATCATCGCCAGCAGCTTGATGTCGCCGCCGCCCATGCCCTCGTGCCCGCGGATCGCCTCGTAGCCGAGCGCGATCGCGAGCAGCACGCCGCCGCCGGCGAGCGCGCCGATGAAGGCGTCGAGCGGGGTCACGAGCGGGGACACGAACGAGACCGCGAGGCCGACGTGCGATGCCCGGCAGGCTGATGACGTCGGGGATGATGCGGTGGTCGAGATCGATGAAGGTGATGGTCACGAGCGCCGCCGCGAACACGAAGTACCCGGCGAACGCGACGGTCGGCCCGAGCCGGACCCAAAGGGCGACGGCGAGCGCGCCCGTCAGCACCTCGACCGCGGGGTAGAGCGGCGAGATGCGCACGCCGCACGCGCGGCAACGGCCGCGCAGCACCAGGTAGCTCAGCACCGGGACGTTGTCGTACCAGGCGATCCCGGCCCGACACCGCGGGCAGTGCGACGGCGGCCGAACGACCGATCGCCCCTCGGGCAGCCGGACGATGCAGACGTTCAAGAAGCTGCCGACGACGGCCCCGAAGACGAAAACCGCCGCGATCACCAGTCCGTCCATGCGCTCTCGAGCTTAGCAGAAGTCGATGCTGGCGCCGCGTGGGCATGCTCCCGATCGATCATGCGGCGCACCCGCCTCCAAACGGAGAGCGGGCGAGCCCGGTTGGGCTCGCCCGCTCGCGTTCGAGAAAACTATCGCGTCGTCGATCAGGGCGCAGCGGCGACGGCGCAGACGAGATTCGGGCTGCCCGCGGCAGGCTTGCTGTCCCAGGTGCAGCTGTACCCGGTAGTGCCCTTGCCGGCGGCCGGGGTGCAGGTGGCGGTGAAGGCGTCGGCTCCGTTCAGTGCGACCGTGGTCGTCACGTCTTCCGAGTTGACGAATCCCGGCAGCCCTGCGGTGGAGGTGGAGTACGCGGCGTTGTCGACGAAGTACGCCTCTTCCGCGGTTGCGACGTTGCGGCAGTCGCTCGCGGCGCGGGCGTCGAAGCCCTTGGCACGGTACGCGGCGAACTGCGGGATCGCGATCGCCGCCAAGATGCCGATGATGGCGACCACGACGAGAAGCTCGATCAAGGTGAAACCGGATTCGTTGCTGTTTCTTGTCATTGTTTCCTCCTGTGACCCGGTCGCTCTCGGCGTCCGGCGTGTTGACGGTCCGAACAGCAAGGGCGGTGCCAGCTCGGTCGCGAGCGAGCCACTCGCGCCGGCGAGGTCATGCGCGTACCAGCCCGGCGTAGTGTTTTCGCGGGTCCGTTTGGCCATGGCGTCGACGTGGGCGCTTCAGATCGCATGACATCTGTCGCTTGCCGTGACCGAGACGCTGACAAGAACGGTCTGGTTTCTGGTCCAGTGACATTTTCTGCCCGTCACAATCACGCCGTTCTCGCGGTCGCCCTTCGGTGCCGCCGGCGTTTGCCATCGACGATCGCGGCGCGCTTTGCGATGCCGCGTGCGGAGCCCGTCGGTGCGCGACCGGTGCGCGACCGCAGCGTGGACCCCCCGCGCCGCATCAGTCGCGCGCGGGCTGTCCGAGCTCGGAGTCGTCGTCGTCGCCGAGGCCGTACTTCGAAAGCCTATGGCGCAGCGACCGGTACTTGATGCCGAGCAGCTCGGCGGCGCGCTTGCGGACGCCGCCGGCGCGATCGAGCGCGGTGAGCAGCATCTCCTTCTCGTAGGCGGCGAGCTGATCGTCGAGGCTGAGACCGTCGGCGAGGAGGGGAGCAGGCGTCGGCTCGCGCTCCGGCTTCGGCTCCGGCGCCGCATGCGGCTGCTGCGGCGGCACGACGTGCGCCGGCAGGTCGTGCTCGGTCAGCGTGTCGCCGTCGCACAGCGTGACCGCGTGGTCGACGATGTTCTCGAGCTCGCGGATGTTGCCCGGATACGAGTACGTGACGAGCACGCGCATGGTCCGCGGGGAGACCTTCTCGACGGTCTTCCCGTGCCGCTCGGAGCACCGCCGCAGGAAGTGGAGGAGGATCAGCGGGATGTCCTCGGGCCGATCGCGCAGCGGCGGGCGTCGTCGATCCGGATGACGTTCAAGCGATAGTAGAGGTCCTCGCGGAAGCCGCCGGACGCGACCAGGCGCTCGAGGTCGCGGTTGGTGGCGGCGACGACGCGCACGTCGACGGCGAAGTGTGGCTGCCGCCGACCGGCGACGACGTGCTGCTCCTGCAGCACGCGCAGCAGCCGCACCTGCATCGACGGCGGCAGCTCGCCGATCTCGTCGAGGAAGATCGTGCCGCCGTGCGCCTGGCGAAAGAGGCCGTGGCGGTCGGCGACCGCGCCGGTGAAGGCGCCGCGCACGTGGCCGAAGAGCTCGCTCTCGATCAGCGTCTCGGGAATCGCGCCGCAGTTGACGGCGACGAACTCGTGCTTGCGCGCGCGGGCTCCGGGCGTGGATCGCGCGCGCGACCAGCTCCTTGCCGGTGCCGCTCTCGCCGGTGATCAGGACCGTCGCTGTCGGTCGGCGCGACCTTCTCGATCAGCGAGAAGACGCCGCGCATCGCCGCGCTCTCGCCGATCGAGGCCCTCGAAGGTCGGGACCGGCGCGTCGTCGAGCGGGCGCACGGTGCTCGACGTAGGCGTCGAGCGCTCGTGCTCGCGCAGGCGCGACTCCATCTCGCGAATCGTGGTGACGTCCTGCAGCACGTAGACGCGGCCGATCGGGTGCCGGTACGTGTCGGTGACGGTCGCCGCCTTGATGCGCAGGACGCGACGCGCTGTCGTCGCGCGTCGGCGATCGTCAGCTCGAGCGAGTCGCCGTCCGGCGTCGACCTCGCTCGCGCCGGGGAGCAGCGTCTCGAGGAGCGACGCCCTCGGTGATCGGCGTCCGCCGACCCGAGGATCTCCGCTCGCGGTGCGGTTTGCCGAGGTGATGCGTCCGGCCGCGTCGGTGACGACCAGGCCGTTGTCGACGGCGTTCGCGACCAGTTGCTGGAGCGCCTCGATGCGGCCGATCTCCTCGCGCTGACGGGCGAGCAGCGCTCCGCGCCGCGGCGAGCTGGAGCGTCAGGAACCGGGCGAGGCCGGCGATGGCGAAGAAGGACGACGATGTTGCGTGATCGTGCCTGAACAGGTGAGCGCCCGGCGGCGCCGTCCGGCCGGCGGTCATGAAGACAGATCAGAACCGCGACGTAGGCGATCGTCGCCGAGAGCGCGGTCGCGATGATGCCGCGTCCCGAGGTCGCAGCAGCGCGGCGTTGATGATCACCAGGTTGTAGAGCACCGGCAGCGGGCTCTCGAGGCCGCCGGTGAGGACGACGACGACGCTGACCAGGCCGAGGTCGAGCGCGAGCTGCACGGCGGCGAAGACGCCGACCCGGCGGACCCGCGGCAGCAACAGGCCGGAGACGCCGGTGATCGCCGTAGCCGAGCGCGATCAACGCCGAGGCGGACGTCGTGGCGCTGGCCCGGCGCGGCGGAGACAGCGCCGCACCGCCGAGGAAGACCGAGACGAGCAGGAGCGCGGACGAGCAGCAACCAGCCCAGCCGGCTCGCGGAGACCCGTTTGGTCCTCCACGGCCGGACCGCCGGTCATTACCCGAGCACCGAGCCCGAGCTTGAAGATCGGCAGGTACATCGAGATCACCAGACCGCCGATGACGATGCCGAGGAACAGGATGACCATCGGCTCCATCAAGGCGGTCAGGTTGGCGACCGCGTTGTCGACCTCGTCCTCGTAGAAGTCGGCGATCTTCTGCAGCATCGCGTCGAGCGCGCCGGTGGTCTCGCCGACGGCGATCATCTGGCAGACCATCGGCGGGAAGACCTTGCTCGCGATCAGCGGCTCGGCGATCGTCTTGCCCTCGCTGATGCTGCTGCGGGTCGCGAGGATCGCCTCCTCGACGACCTTGTTGCCGGCGGTCGTGCCGGTGATCGTCAGCGCGTCGAGGATCGGCACGCCGGAGGACACCAGGGTGCCGAGCGTGCGCGTGAAGCGCGCGATCGCCGTCTTGCGGATCAGGTCGCCGAAGACCGGCACCTTGAGCATTGATGCCGTCGATGATGTAGCGGCCGCGTTCGGTGCGGTAGCGCCGATCGACGCACCCCGACGACGCTGACGATGATCGCGGCGATGAGGTACGGGAAATACGCGATCGTGAAGTTCGAGAGGTTGATCACGAACTGCGTCGGCGCCGGCAGCGCCTGCCCGAAGCTGTGGAAGAGCTCGGCGAAGACCGGGATGACGTAGATCAGCAGGATCCCGGTCACCGAGACCGCGGCGCCGATGATGCAGGCGCGGGTAGATCATCGCGCCTTTGATCTTGCTCTTCAGCTTGACGATCTTCTCCATGTAGACGGCGAGGCGATTGAGGATGGTGTCGAGGATGCCGCCGACCTCGCCGGCCGCCACCATGTTGACGTACAGGTCGTCGAAGATCTTCGGGTGCTTGCTTCAAGCGCCTCGGCGAAGGTCGAGCCCGGACTCGACCTCCTCCTTCACCGCGCGGATCGCGCTGCGCAGCGCCTTGTTGTCGGCTGCGCCGCGAGGATGTCGAGGCACTGCACGAGCGGCAGACCGGCGTCGATCATCGTCGCGAGCTGGCGCGTGAAGATCACGATGTCGCGCTGCTTGACCGGGCTCGCCGATGGCCGGGAGCTTGATCTCCACGTCGAGCCCGCTGCCCTTCTCCTTGATCTTCGTCGGGAACCGGCTGAATGCGCTGCGACGCGCAGGCGCGTGATCACCGCCTCGCGCGTCGTCGCCTCCATCTGACCACGCATCGTCTCGCCACGCGGCGACACGCCGACCCACTGGTACATCGGCATCACGAAGCTCCTTTTCCGCTCATTCGAAGACGAAAAACTCCGCTCAGCGTCGCGCCGCGGGGCGGACGACGGTCGCGCTGACCGGCTGCCCGATCATCTGCTTCAGCTCCTCCGGCTCGGTCGCGTGCGCGAGCGCTTCCTCGTGCGTGATCAGCCGCCGCTGGTAGAGATCGAGCAGCGACTGGCTCATCGTCTGCATGCCGCACTTCTGCTGCCCGACCTGCATCTGCGAGTAGATCTGGTGGATCTTCTCCTCGCGGATCAGGTTCCGGATGGCGGCGTTCGGGATCATGATCTCGGCGGCGAGACAGCGGCCGTGTCCGTCGCGCGCGGCAGCAGCTGCTGCGAGACGACGCCTGGAGCACCAGCGACAGCTGCGCGCGGACCTGCGCCTGCTGGTGCGGCGGGAAGACGTCGATGACGCGGTTGATCGTCTGCACCGCCGAGTTGGTGTGCAGCGTCGAGAACACCAGGTGGCCGGTCTCGGCGACGACCAGCGCCGCCTCGATCGTCTCGAGGTCGCGCATCTCGCCGATCAGCACGATGTCGGGATCCTGCCGCAGGATGTGCTTGAGCGCGGGGGCGAAGCCGTGCGTGTCGGCGAAGACCTCGCGCTGATTGACCAGCGCCTTCTTGTGCTCGTGCACGAACTCGATCGGATCTTCGATCGTGACGATGTGCTCGGCGCGCGTCTCGTTGATCTTGTCGATGATCGCGGCGAGCGTCGTCGACTTTCCGCTGCCGGTCGGGCCGGTGACGAGCACCAGGCCGCGCGGCAGCGACGCCATCTCGAGCACGACCGCGCGGCAGCCCGAGCTTCTCGAGCGGCGGGATCTCGAAGGGGATCGTGCGGAACGCGCCGCCGACGGCGCCTTTTTGCAGGAACAAGTTGCCGCGGAAGCGCGACACGCCCTTGGCGGCGAACGAGAAGTCGAGCTCGCTCTCCTCCTCGAACTTCTTCTTCTGCGCCTCGGTGAGCAGGCTGTAGCAGAGCGTCCGCGTGTCGGTCGCCGTCAGCGGCGGGTACGACAGCGGCCGCAGGGTGCCGTGGACGCGGATGAGCGGCGGGCTGTCCTGCGTGATGTGCAGGTCGGAAGCGCCGGCCTCGAGCATCAATTGGAGAAAGTCTTGAATGTTGCCGAGCATGGGGCGACCTCCGGGCGCTAACGCATAAAGCAACCGACATGCCACGGTCGGCGCGCCGCGCGCCTGGGTCTTTCACGACCGCGACCGTCAATCCGGAGCCCGGTGTCACTCATTTGGCGGACCCCGACCATGGTTGTGCGGTCGTCCGTGTTCGGCCGGCGGCGGGGAGGCGTACGCCGTTCCCGCCGCCGCGCGACGCCTCTGCGCCGCGAAGTGTTTCCCATCGTTCTGTGTCCGTCGCGGGGTTCTCCGAATCGTCGTGGGCGGGTGTGGGGGCGTGGTGCGGCGACGTGGGCCTTCGCGGCGCATCGGGGCCGCCTCACCTGGAAGAGCTCCGCGGATACGCTGAAGACTGCAATCGACTTTCGCAGCGGACGGCCCCGCCGCGCCGCGAAGGCCCACGTCGCCGCGCCACGCCCCCACACCCGCCCACCACCATCACGCCGGTGAAATCCGCGATCAGTCGGACATGGTGATGCGCAGCACCTCTTCGACGGTGGTGACGCCCTCGGCGATCTTGGTGAGCCCGCTGCGCCGGAGCGTGCTCATGCCGCCCTCGATCGCCGCGCGCTTGATCTCGGCGCTCGAGGCGCCGCTCAGGACGGCGTCGCGGATCGGGTCGGTCATCGGCATCACCTCGTAGATCGCGATGCGGCCCTTGTAGCCGGTCCCGCTGCACTGCGTGCAGCCGGCGCCGCGGTAGCAGCGCGTCGACGTCGCGACGTCCTCCGGCATCGCCGATGTCGATCAACGCCTCCGGCGCGAACGGGCGCCTCCTCACGGCAGTTGCGCGCAGATCACCCGGGCGAGGCGCTGCGCCATGATGAGGTTGATCGACGAGGCGACCAGGAAGGGCTCGACGCCCATGTTGAGCAGGCGGTTGATCGTCGAGGGCGCGTCGTTGGTGTGCAGCGTCGACAGCACCAGGTGGCCGGTGAGCGCGGCCTTGACGCCGATCTCGGCGGTCTCGAAGTCGCGGATCTCGCCGACCATGATGATGTCCGGGTCCTGGCGCAGGAACGAGCGCAGCGCCGCGGCGAAGGTCGAGCCCGATCTCCTCGTGGATCTGCACCTGGTTGATGCCGACCAGGTTGAACTCGACCGGATCCTCGGCGGTCGAGATGTTCGACGCCACCTTGTTGAGCTCGGCGAGCGCCGAGTAGAGCGTCGTGGTCTTGCCGCTGCCGGTCGGCCCGGTGACCAGCACCATCCCGTGCGGCTTGTAGATCGCCTCCTTGAAGTCGGCGAGCGCGCGCTCCTCGAAGCCGAGCTTCGTCATGTCGAGCTGGAGGTTCGACTTGTCGAGCAGCCGCAGCACGACCTTCTCGCCGAAGATCGTCGGCAGCACCGAGACGCGGAAGTCCATCTCCTTGTTGCCGGTGAGCTTCAGCTTGATGCGGCCGTCCTGCGGCATGCGGCGCTCGGCGATGTCGAGCGACGCCATCACCTTGATGCGCGAGGTGATCGCGTTCTTGAGCTTGATCGGCGGCTGCATGATCTCGTAGAGCACGCCGTCGATGCGGAAGCGGATGCGCAGCATCTTCTCGTAGGGCTCGACGTGGATGTCGCTCGCCCGCTTCTTGATGGCGTCGGCGAGCAAGGCGTTCACCAGCTTCACGACCGGCGCCTCCTCGGTCGCGCGCTCGAGCTCCTGGAGGTTGACCTCCTCCTCGCTCGAGACCAGCTGCACCTCCTCGTTGGCCCCGCCGATCTCGTTCAGCACCTGATCGTAGTTGACGGCGGCGTCGTAGTAGCGCTCGATGGCGTTCTGCACCGCGGTCGCGCCGGCGACGGCGATCTTCACGTCGTAGCCGGTCAGGAACTTGACCTCGTTGATGGCGACCAGGTTCGACGGGTCGGCCATCGCGAGCGTCAGCGTCGAGCGCACGAGATTGACCGGAATGAGCTGATGCTTCTGCGCCATCGTCGGCGGCACCAGCGCCAGGACCTCGGGCGGGATGTCGAGATTCGACGGGTCGACGACGGGAAGGCGATACTCCTTCTGCAGATACGAGAGCAGCGCGTCCTCGTTGATGAAGCCGAGCTTGACCAGGTGGCTCGCGAGCGCGCCGCCGTGAGCGCGCTGCTCGTTCATCGCCCGATCGAGGTGCGCGGCGGCGATCTGGCCGCGCCGAACGAGAAGATCCCCGAGACGCGACACCGAGGCTACCGAGGCGCTCGACCGCGCAGGCATCGTTCGAACTCGCCGCTTGCAGAAATGACGTGGAGCATCGGAATCATCGTAAGAACCTCGCCGCATCCGCTCAACGGGTAAAAAAAGCGCCGGTCGGCACGAAAATGACGTCACGTCGCCCCGGAACGCGGCCCGGTGAACGCCACCTGGCGTGGATCGGAGCGCGTTTCGCGCGCTACCGGCGCGCGCCGATCGCGAGGGCCCTCGCGAGCGCGCGGCGCATGGCTGCGATCGGCGGCTCGCAGCGCGTCCAGAGGCGGAACGCCAGCGCGCCTTGATGGAGCAGCATGCCGCGACCGTCGAGCGCGCGCCGGCGGGCGGCGCGCGCGCACACCAGGAACGGCGAGGGCGCCGCGCCGTACATCAGGTCGTAGCAGACGACGTCGCGTCGCGTGGCGCCGAAATCGATCGCGGGAAGATCGTCGCGCGCGAGCCCCGTCGTCGTGCAATTGACGATCAGGTCGCAGCGCGAGAGTACGTCCGCGTCTCCGAGGAGCTCGAGACCGCCGGCGTGCACGCGACCGCGCCGAGCCGCGATCGGATGCGCCCGCGGCTCGGCGCGTCGCTCACGCGCCGGCCGCGCGCGCGCGAGCGCCGCGGCGAGCGCGCCGGCGCGCGCGGGCGTGCGGTTCGCGACGAAGAGCTCGGAGGCGCCGGCGCGCAGCAGCGCGTCGGCGACGCTTCGCGCCGAGCCTCCGGCGCCGATCACGAGCACGGTCGCGCCGCGCGGGCGCAGCCGCGCGTCGGCGAGCGCGGCGAGGAACCCGTCGCCGTCGGTGTTGTCGCCGACCAAGCCGTGTGCCGTGCGGGTCACGGTGTTCACCGCGCCGCACGCCCGCGCGCGCGGTCGGACGTCGTCGACCAGCGCGAGCATCGCCTCCTTGTGCGGCACGGTGACGTTGAAGCCGGCGACCCCGCCGGCGGCGAAACCGCGGACCGCGTCGCGCACCGCTGCCGGGACGACGTGCAGGGCGACGTAGACCGCGTCGATGCCGCAGGCGGCGAACGCCGCGTTCTGCATCGCCGGCGAGAGACTGTGCGCGACCGGATCGCCGATGACGGCATAGACGCGGGTGGTGCCGCGGATCGGCGGACGCGTCATCCGCGACCGTCCGCCGCCGGCGCGCTCGCCGCGACGCGGGCGCACCGGAGCGACGGCCGTCGCGTACGTGCTGGAGCGGCGGCGAGTCGCACTCGACCCCGTTCCAGCTCGCGCCGCGCGCGGCTCTCAGGCGCCGACCGCGGCCTGCGCCGCGGCGAGCCGCGCGATCGGCACGCGATACGGAGAGCAAGAGACGTAATCGAGGCCGACGCGGTGGCAGAACACCACCGAGCTCGGCTCGCCGCCGTGCTCGCCGCAGATCCCGATCTTCAAGCCGGGCTTGACGCTCCGGCCCTTCTCGACCGCGATCCGTACGAGCTGGCCGATCCCGGTCTGATCGAGGACGGCGAACGGGTCGGCCGGCAGCAGGCCGCGGTCGACGTAGATCGGCAGGAACGTGCCCGCGTCGTCGCGCGACAGGCCGAATCCCATCTGCGTGAGGTCGTTGGTGCCGAACGAGAAGAAGTCGGCCTCGCGCGCGATCTCGTCGGCGGTGAGCGCCGCCCGCGGCACCTCGATCATCGTGCCGATCGTGTACGGCACCTTGACGCCGGCGGCGCGCATGATCGAATCGCAGAGCTCTCGGGCCTGGGCGCGCAGCACGCGCAGCTCGTTCACGTGACCGACGAGCGGGATCATGATCTCCGGGCGTCACTTGCACGTTCTCCTGCGTCGAGCGCGCACGCCGCCTCCATGATCGCGCGCACCTGCATCAGGTAGATCTCGGGATAGACGATCCCGAGGCGGCAGCCGCGCATGCCGAGCATCGGGTTGATCTCGGCGAGCGCGTCGCGGCGCGCGCGCAGCGCCGCGGCGTCGACGCCGATCTTGCGCGCGAGCTCGGCGATCTCGTCGTCGCCGTGCGGCAGGAACTCGTGCAGCGGCGGATCGAGCAGACGGATGTTGACCGGCAGACCGGCCATTGCGCGAAGATCCGATGAAGTCGCCGCGCTGCATCGGCAGGATCTTCGCGAGCGCGCGCTCGCGGCCGGCGGTGTCGTGGGCGAGGATCATCTCGCGTACCGCGTCGATGCGCTCGGGATCGAAGAACATGTGCTCGGTGCGGCAGAGCCCGATGCCTTCGGCGCCGAAGCGGCGCGCCACCGCGGCGTCCTGCGGCGTGTCGGCGTTGGCGCGGACCTTCAGCCGCCGCGCCTTGTCCGCCCAGCCCATCAAGGTGCGCGAAGTCGCCGCTCTCGCCGTGGCGGTCGACGGTCGGCACGCGACCGCGGAACACCTCGCCGGTCGACCCGTCGAGCGTGATCCAGTCGCCGCGCGCGATGCGCTCGGTGCCGGCGGTGAACGCGCCCGTGCGTCGTAGTCGATCGTCGAGCGCGCTGCATCCCGCGACGCAGCACTTGCCCATGCCGCGCGCGACGACCGCCGCGTGCGACGCTTGACCGCCGCGGGCGGTGAGAATTCCCTCGCGCGACCGTCATGCCGTGGATGTCCTCGGGCGAGGTCTCGACGCGGACGAGGATCACCTTGCGGCCGTCGCGCGGCCGCCGCCTCGGCCTCGTCGGCGCTGAAGACGACCTCGCCGCTCGCCGCGCCGGGCGACGCCGGCATGCCCTTCGCGAGGAGCTGCTTCGTCGCCGCGGGATCGAGGGTCGGGTGGAGCAGCTGATCGATCGAGGCGGGGTCGACGCGGCGAATCGCGGTCGCGCGGTCGATCAAACGCTCGCTCACCATGTCGACGGCGATCTTCACCGCGGCGGGACGCGGTGCGCTTGCCGTTGCGGGTCTGCAGCATCCACAGGCGGTGGCGCTCGATCGTGAACTCGAGGTCCTGCATGTCGCGATAGTGCCGCTCGAGCTGGCGCGCGATCTTGAGGAGCTGCCTGAAGGCGTCGGGCATCAGCTCCTCGAGCGACGGGAACCGTGCCGCGCGCTCGGCCTCGCTGATGCCCTGGGCCTGCGCGCGCGCGATCGAGGCCTCGCGGCGGAGCTGCTGCGGCGCTCGGATGCCGGCGACGACGTCCTCGCCCTGGGCGTTCCGCAGGAACTCGCCGTAGAGGGCGTTCTCGCCGGTCGCGGGGTCGCGCGAGAAGGCGACGCCGGTCGCGCAGTCGTCGCCGAGGTTGCCGAAGACCATCGCCTGGACGTTGACCGCCGTGCCCCATTCCTCGGGGATGTCGTAGAGCTTGCGGTAGGTGATCGCGCGGGCGTTGTTCCACGAGCCGAAGACCGCGCCGATCGCGCCCCAGAGCTGCTCCTCCGGCTCGCGACGGAAACGCCACGCCGAGTCGGTTCCGGATCAGATCCTTGAATTCGGTGACGAGCTCTCGCAGGTCGTCCGCGGTCAGATCCGCGTCGCTCTCGACGCCGCGGGCCCGCTTCTTGGCCTCGAGGATCTCTTCGAAGGGGTCCTGCTCCTTCTGCTCCGGCTTCAGCCCGAGCACGACGTCGCCGTACATCTGGACGAAGCGGCGGTACGAGTCCCACGCGAACCGCGGCGTTGCCCGAGGCGTTCGCGAGCCCCTCGACGGTCTCGTCGTTGAGGCCGAGGTTCAGCACCGTGTCCATCATGCCGGGCATCGACGCGCGCGCGCCGGAGCGGACCGAGACCAGCAGCGGGTCCGTCGCGATCCCCGAAGCGACGTCCGACGATGCTCTCGACGCGCGCCAGATTCGCCGCGACCTGCTTCTTCAGCGCCGGCGGATACGTCCTGTCGTGGGCGTAGTAGTAGGAGCAGACGTCGGTCGAGATCGTGAAGCCCGGCGGCACCGGCAGACCGAGGCCGGCCATCTCGGCGAGGTTCGCGCCTTTGCCGCCGAGCAGGTTCTTCATCTCGGCGCGGCCGTCGGCGGCGCCGGCGCCGAAGAAGTACACGTAGGTTCCGCGCGTGCGCGCGACGGTCTTGGCGCCGGGCGACCGCTGGCGACCGACCGCGGCGCCGCGCGCTCGCGAGCGTGTCGCGGCCGACGTCTCCGCGATCGACCGGTTGCGGCGCTTTCCGGCGGGAAGGGCGCGCGCCTTCGCGCGAGCGACCGCCCGCGATTTCGTCGCGCTCGTCTTCGCGCGAGGCCTGGCCGCCGGCCGTCGTCCTTGCTTCTGCCTCGTACCTCCACCCCGAACGGTTGCCACGATCAGCTCGCCCTTCCGCCCGCGACGGCGACGGGCACCGGCGAGCTCTCCGGAGTGAGGCGCGCGCGCAGCTCCGTGACCAGGTGCTCGACCGGCAGCCGGATCTGCCGCATCGAGTCTCGGTCGCGCAATGTCACCGTGTCGTCCTGCATCGTCTGGTGGTCGACGGTGATCGCGAACGGCGTCCCGATCTCGTCCTGTCGGCGATAGCGCCGGCCGATCGCGCCCGCCTGATCGTAGCTGACCGCGAAGTGCTGCTTCAGGACGTCGCGGATCGCGAGCGCCTTCTCCGGCTGGCCGGCCTTTCGCAGCAACGGAAACACCGCGACTTTGATCGGTGCGAGCCGAGGGTCGAGCCGGAGCACGACGCGTTCCTCGCCGTCCGCGACGTCCTCGTCGTAGGCGTCGACCAGGAACGCGAGCAATGGGCGGCCGACGCCGGCCGAGGGCTCGATCACGTACGGGATGAATCGCTCGCGGGTCTCGTCGTCGAAGTAGGAGAGATCGCGGCCGCTGAACTCGGAGTGGCGCTTCAAGTCGAAGTCGGCGCGGTTCGCGATGCCCTTCGAGCTCCGACCAGCCGAACGGGAACTCGTACTCGACGTCGGCGCAGCCCTTGGCGTAGTGCGCGAGCTCGTCGGCGCCGTGCTCCCGCAGGCGCAGGCGCTCGCGTCGAATGCCGTAGCGCTGGTACCAGGCGAAGCGCTCGGCTTTCCAGTACTCGTGCCAGCGCTGGTCGTCGCCGGGCCTGCACGAAGAACTCCATCTCCATCTGCTCGAACTCGCGCGTGCGGAAGAGGAAGTTGCCGGGCGTGATCTCGTTGCGGAACGACTTGCCGATCTGCCCGATGCCGAAGGGAAGCTTGAGACGCGACGCGTTCAGGACGTTCTGGAAGTTGACGAAGATGCCCTGCGCGGTCTCGGGGCGAAGGTAGACGGTGCTCGCCGTATCCTCGACCGGACCCATGAAGGTGCGGAACATCAGATTGAACTGGCGTGCCTCGGTGAGCTCGCCGCCGCATTCCGGACAGCGGTCGCCGGCGAGCTGGTCGGCGCGGAAGCGCTGCTTGCACGACTTGCAGTCGACGAGCGGGTCGGTGAAGCCCTCGATGTGTCCCGACGCTTCCCAGACCTTGGGATGCATCAGGATCGAGCTGTCGAGACCCACCATGTCCTCGCGCGACGTGATGTTGTCCCGCCACCACGCCTCGGTGATGTTGCGCTTGAGCTCGACGCCGAGCGGGCCGTAGTCCCAGCAGCTCGCGAGCCCGCCGTAGATCTCGCTCGACTGGTAGACGAAGCCTCGCCGCTTACAGAGGTTGGCGATCTTCTCCATCGTGACGGGGCGTGCGGACGCGTTCATGTTCGTGAAAGACCCGAGGGAGCGGGGATATCACCGCAGGTATGGAGGGTCAATTTACGACGCCCGTGCGCGCGCCGGCACGGACGCGACGGAGGACGTCGCGGCGACGCTTTCGTGACCACGCGGCATCGCTGCGACACTCGACGACCGTTGCCGACGTCCCAGAACGGGTCCGCGGAGGCATGACGATTGCTGGCACTCCGTCGAGATGGGATCGATGTCCACTCCGGCGTCGGCGTGCGATGCGTCCGCCGGCGGCAACGTCGAGCCGTCGGCGTCGGCGAGCGCCCTTCCGAGGACGGACGCGGCATCGGCGAGCGCCGTCGACGGCGGGCGCGCGGCGCTGTTCGAGACCGTGTTCCACGACTCGCCTGACGGCATCGTCGTCGTCGACGCGAGGCTCGGAACCGTCATCGAATGCAATCGCGCCGTTCGTCAGTACCTCGGCTACGAGCCGGAGCGGTTGGTCGGCGAGCGATTCGATACTCTGTTCGCCGACACGGCAACCGCCGATCTCGCGCTCGTCGAGCGCGTGCGGCTCCACGGCGCGGTGCTCGAGGAGCGCGAGTTGCGCCGGGTCGACGGCTCGTGCTGCGCGATGCGCCTGCGGACGGCGGTCGCGCAATGGGCCGAGCGCCGCGTCGTCATCGTCACCTTGCGCGACGTGCGCGAGCATCGTCGCGCGGTCGCCGAGCGGCGCTCCGCCGAGGCCAAGTACCGGCGCATCTTCGAGCAGGCGGTCGAAGGCATCTTCCAGACGACGCCCGACGGACGATACGTGAGCGCGAATCCGGCTCTGGCCCGCATCTACGGCTACGACTCGGCCGACGATCTCACGGTGCATCTGACCGACATCGCGGGACAGCTCTACGTCGACCCGACGCGGCGGGCGGTGTTTCGCCGCCTTCTCGAGGAGCGCGACGTGGTCCGTGACTTCGAGTCGCAGGTCTACCGCCGCGACGGCACGGTCACCTGGATTTCGGAGAACGCCCGCGCCGTGCGCGACGCCGCGGGGACGTTGCGGCACTACGAAGGGACCGTCGTCGACATCTCCGAGCGCAAGCGCTCGGAGGAGGCGCGGCGGGTCGAGGCCGAGGTCGCGCATGCGTTGGCGCGCGCCGGCCGCGAGCTCATCGCGTCGATCGACTCGCCGGAGATCTTCGACCGGCTCTGCGATCTGAGCGCGGAGGTGCTGGGGTGCGATTGGACGACGGCGTGGATGTGGGACGCGGGGCAGGAGCACTACGTCTCCGTCGCGAGCGGCGGCAGCCCGCCGCGCGCGAGCTCGTCGGGGCTGAGGGTGCCGCGTGCCGACTTCACCGATCTGCTGAGCCGTCTCGATCCCGACGAGGTCGCGGTCATCGATGCGGCGACCGCCGGAACGATGGCGCCGTCGGTTCGCGAGCTGCAGCGCGAGTGCGGCAGCGCGCTGTACTTCCCGGTGCGTCGCGGCGGCGTCTGCGTCGCGCTCGTGATGGCCGCCTATCGCCGCGGAGCCGAGCCGTTCGGCGCGGGACAGCTGCGGATCGCCCGCGGCGTGGCCCACCTCGCATCGGTCGCGCTCGAGCACGCGCGCATCCTCGGCGAGCTCGAGCGCGCGAGCCGTCTGAAATCCGAGTTCGTCGCGGCGATCTCGCACGAGCTGCGGACGCCGCTCAACATCATCATCGGCTACAACGACCTGCTGCTCGACGACGCCGCCGCGTTCGGCGGCGAGCACGCCGAGATGCTGGCGCGGGTCGGCGAAACGGCACGCCGATTGGCGGCGCTCATCGATGCCACGCTCGACTTGAGCAAGCTCGAGAGCGGCACCCTGCGCCTCGACCGTGGCGCGGTGGCAATCGAGGATCTCGTGCGTCAGGTCGAAATCGAGACGCGGGAGCTCGCGCGCCGCAAGCCGAGCGTGGCGCTGCGCTGGGTCGTGGGCGACGCCGCCGTGATCGACAGCGACCCCGCGAAGCTGAAGATCGTGCTGAGAAATCTGATCGACAACGCGCTCAAGTTCACCGAGCGCGGTCACGTCACGGTTTCCGTCGAGCGACGTCTCGACGGCGTCGAGTTCGCCGTTGCCGACACCGGGGTCGGCATCGCTCCCGAGGCGCTCTCGTACGTCTTCGAGGCCTTCCGTCAGGGCGACGCCTCGACGACCCGGCGGCACGACGGCGTCGGACTCGGGCTGCACCTCGTGCAGCGCTGGACCGAGCTCCTCGGCGGTACCGTCACCGTGACCAGCACGCCCGGCGTCGGATCGACGTTCCGCGTCTGGCTTCCGCTTCGCGCCTGAGGTCGAGACCGCTGGCCACGCCGACAAGCGTCGGCGCCGAACGAGCGAACGGTTGACGCGCGCCGCGCTACAGGGTCTCGAGCAGCCGTTCCGAGGCGAGCGGCGCCGTCAAGGTCGCGGACAGGAAGCCACGCACCAGGATCCGCGCTTCCGCCGCGACGCCGGGGGCGAGCATGAAATCGGCGCCCTGAGCCGTTTGCAGCGGCATCGTTTGCAGCTCGCGCAGTCGCCGCAACGTGTGCGGCGACGCGACGTACGTCCGACCGTCGCCGCGGCACGCGCCGCAGGACACGCCGCCGCGCGCGGGATGGGCGTAGCCGGGCGCATCGGGCGCGAGCGTCGTGCCGCATCGCGTGCAGCGATCGAGCACGACCTCGTAGCCGGTCGACCGCAGCAGCCGGAGCTCGAACGCCCGCAGAATGCCCGGCCACGGCGCCCGCGCCGTCGGGGCGGGTGCGTCGCCGCCGATGCCGATTCCCGCGCTCGGCTGCCGCAGCGGCCCATCGCGCACGACGCCTTCACCCGTCGGACGCGCATGCAGCGGCGACGTCGCGTGCTCCGAGCGATCGAGGAGGGCGAGCGTCTCGCGGACGAGGTCGTAGATCTCGCGGCCTGCTTCGTGTCCGCGCACCATGCGGTCGGTGAGCTCGAGGACGTAGCTGGCGTGCGCGAACTTCGTGAGGTCGCGCGCGAACGTGTGATAGGCGTCGACGAGGTCGCACGCGGAGATGAAGGCGAGCTCACTGCTCGAGCGCTCTCGCAGCCGCACGCTCACGTGCGTGAACGGCTCGAGCACGTTGACGAATCGCCGCTTGGAGCGTTTCGCGCCCTTCGCGATGCCGCTGAGCTTGCCGCGATCGCGCGTCAGGAACGTGACGATCTTGTCCGATTCACCGAACGCCCGCGCGCGAATGACGATCGCGGGTGTGACGGTCTCATTGCGGCGGGACGGAGGAGGGCACGGCCCGTTGTAGCCGGCGGCGGCCCGGAGCCGCAACGCCGTTCGCCTTGACACCCGGATAGCCCGTTCTTAGCTTCGCACGGATCTCTCGGGTCGTAGCTTCGAGACCCCGCGCACAATCGAGCGACAATAGAGGACGGGACCAGATGGCGAACGAGGACCCTTTGCGGCCGAGACCGGAAACCGGCTCCGACGCGCGCACGCGCGCGGACGGTGGAGATCCGGCGTCGCGAGATGACCGTCGCACCGACGACGCGGAAGGTGGCGCGGTTTCCCCGGGCGCCTCGCCGGCCGCCGACGCGGCACGCGCCGGTGACGTCGGAGCGAGCGAGATCGATCGTCTCCGCGGCGAGCTCGCGGCGTTGAAGGATCGTGTGCTCCGCGATCAGGCCGAGCTCGAGAATTTCAAGAAGCGGGCGGTACGGGACAAGACGGAAGCTCTTCGCTACGCGAACGAAGGTCTACTGCGCGCGCTTCTGCCCGTCATGGACAACTTACAGCGCGCCATCGATCACGCGCGCAGCTCGCGCGAGGTCGAGCCCATCATCGAGGGGGTCGAGCTCGTGCTCCGCTCCTTCGGTGACGTCCTCGAGCGTCACGACGTGAAGGTCGTCGACGCCCACGGTACGCCGTTCGACCCCAGCCGTCATGAAGCGATCGGCCACGTGCAGAGCACGGAGCCTGCAAATACCGTCGTCGCGCAGCACCAGCGCGGCTACACGCTCCATGATCGGCTGCTGCGGCCGGCCTTGGTGACGGTCGGCAAGGGTCCGGCCCCCGACGAGGCAGCCGGGTCGCGCGAGCCGACGAGACATTGAAACGGCACGTCGCCATGATTAACGGGTAGCATCCGCGCACACGGATTAAAGAGAGGAAATCACTATGGCTAAAGTCATTGGCATCGACCTCGGCACGACGAACTCCTGCGTCGCGATCATGGAGGCGGGTGATCCCGTCGTCATCACGAACGCGGAGGGCAGCCGCATCACGCCGTCGGTCGTGGCGTTCACCGAGAGCGGCGAGCGTCTGGTCGGCCAGATCGCGCGCCGGCAGGCGATCACCAATCCGGAGAACACGATCTTCGCCGTGAAGCGTCTCATCGGCCGTCGCTTCGAAGACCCCGAGGTGCAGAAGGCGACGAAGATCTCGCCCTACAAGATCGTGAAGGGCGACAACGGCGACGCATGGGTCGAGGCGCGCGGCAAGAAGTACAGCCCCGCCGAGATCTCCGCGTTCATCCTGCAGAAGATGAAGCAGACCGCCGAGGACCACCTCGGCGAGAAGGTGACCGAGGCCGTCATCACGGTCCCGGCGTACTTCAACGACAGCCAGCGCCAGGCGACCAAGGACGCGGGCCGCATCGCCGGGCTCAACGTGCTTCGCATCATCAACGAGCCGACGGCGGCGTCGCTCGCCTACGGCCTCGACAAGAAGAAGGACGAGAAGATCGCGGTCTTCGATCTCGGCGGCGGCACGTTCGACATCTCGATCCTCGAGATCGGCGACGGCGTCTTCGAGGTGAAGGCGACCAACGGCGACACCTTCCTCGGCGGCGAGGACTTCGACCAGCGCATCATCGACTACCTCGCCGACGAGTTCCGCAAAGACCAGGGCATCGATCTGCGCAACGACCGCATGGCGCTCCAGCGTCTGAAGGAAGCCGCGGAGAAGGCCAAGATGGAGCTCTCGACGGCGATGGAGACCGACATCAACCTGCCGTTCATCACCGCCGATCAGAGCGGGCCGAAGCACCTCAACATCAAGCTCAGCCGCGCCAAGCTCGAGATGCTGGTGGCGGAGCTGCTCGACAGCCTCGATGCGCCGTGCCTGACGGCGCTGAAGGACGCGGGCCTCGCGGCGAAGGACATCGACGAGGTGATCCTCGTCGGCGGCATGACGCGCATGCCGGCGGTGCAGGAGCGGGTGCGGAAGCTCTTCGGCAAGGAGCCGCACAAGGGCGTCAACCCCGACGAGGTGGTGGCGATCGGCGCGGCGATCCAGGGCGCGGTGCTGAAGGGCGAGGTGAAGGACGTCCTGCTGCTCGACGTCACCCCGCTCTCGCTCGGCATCGAGACGCTCGGCGGCGTGTTCACCAAGCTGATCGAGAAGAACACCACGATCCCGACCAAGAAGAGCCAGGTGTTCTCGACCGCGCAGGACAACCAGAGCGCGGTCACGATCCGCGTCTTCCAGGGCGAGCGCGAGATGGCGGCGAACAACAAGCTGCTCGCGCAGTTCGACCTGGTCGGCATCCCGTCGGCGCCGCGCGGCATGCCGCAGATCGAGGTCACCTTCGACATCGACGCCAACGGCATCGTCCACGTGCACGCCAAGGATCTCGGCACCGGCAAGGAGCAGTCGATCCAGATCACCGCGTCGAGCGGCCTCAACGAGGAAGAGATCAAGCGGATGGTGAAGGAGGCCGAGCTGCACGCCGCGGAGGACAAGAAGCGGCGCGAGGAGGTCGAGGTCCGGATCCAGCTCGATCAGGTGGTGTATCGGGCCGAGAAGTCGATTGCCGATGCGCCGGCCGATACCGATGCGGCCGCCAAGGCTCAGCTGCAGAGCGCGGTCGACGACGCCAAGAAGGCGATCGAGAGCGGTGATCCCGAGCAGATGAAGCGGGCGCGCACCGAGCTCGAGCAAGCGGCGCACAAGTTCGCGGAGGCGATGTACGCCAAGGCGAGCCAGCAGCAGGGCGGTGCCGGGGACGCGGGTGCCGCCGGGGGCGACGGCGCGGGCGCGACCGGCGAGCAGGCCGCGCGTGGCGGCGCGTCGGGCGGCCGGGACGACGCCGTCGACGCGGATTTCGAAGAGGTGAAGGAGTAGTCCGCGCACGCGTCGGAGGTTCGCGCGACGTCGCGTCGCGCGGTCACGCCGGCGACGGCCTGAGCGGACATCAGCCGCGGCTCGTACGCGCCGCGGCTTTCTTTGTCGATGGTGCCGACCTTCGACTTCCGGTAAGGTGAACGGCCGCATGCCGCCACAGCGACGAGACTTCTACGAGGTGCTCGGCGTCGGTCGCGACGCCAACGACGAGGACATCAAGCGCGCCTATCGGAAGGCTGCGCTCAAGTACCATCCGGACCGCAACCCCGGCGACAAAGAGGCGGAGGAGCGGTTCAAGGAAGCCTCCGCCGCCTACCACGTGCTGTCGGATTCCGAGCGCCGCGCGCAGTACGATCGCTTCGGTCATGCCGCGTTCGAAGGGCCCGGCGCCGGCGGGTTCGATTTCAGCGCCGGCTTCGAGGACATCTTCAGCGGCATCTTCGGCGATTTCTTCGGCAGTCCGGGTCGCGGCCGCGGTCGGGTGCGTCGCGGCGAGGACCTGCGCTACAACCTCGATCTCAGCTTCGAAGAGGCGGCGTTCGGCGCCGAGAAGACGATCTCGGTTCCCCGCATGGTCGAGTGCGACGCATGTCACGGCAAGGGCAGCCGGGGGGGCGCCGCACCGAAGACCTGCCAGACCTGCCGCGGCTCCGGCCAGGTCCGGTTCCAGCAGGGTTTCTTCAGCATCGCGAAGACCTGCGCGCAATGTAACGGCCAGGGATCGATCATCACCGATCCGTGCTCCAAGTGTCGTGGCCAAGGCGCGGTGCGGAAGACGCAGAGCCTGAGCGTCAAGATTCCGGCCGGTGTCGATACCGGCTCGCGGCTGAAGCTCCGCGGCGAGGGCGAGGCGGCGCCGGGCGGCGGCGCGCCGGGCGACCTCTACGTCGTGATTCGCGTTCTCGATCATCCGCTCTTTCGGCGCGAGGAGAACGACGTCATCTGCGACATGCCCGTCAGCTTTCCGCAAGCGGCGCTGGGTACCGACATCGAGGTGCCGACGCTCGAGGGCAAGATCCGAATGCGCGTGCCGCCCGGGACGCAATCAGGCGCGACGTTCAAGCTCAAAGGGAAGGGCATCGCGGACGTGCGCGGCTACGGCCGCGGTGATCAGCTCGTCCGCGTGATCGTCGAGACCCCACGCAAGCTGACTGCACGGCAGCGGGAGCTGCTCGAGGAGTTCGCGCGTTCATCGGGAGAAGAAGTGCACCCGTTGAGCCGGGGCTTCCTCGAAAAGGTGAAGGAGATGTTCGGGTGATGCGGGGCCACCCGCGCGCCAATGCCTGAGACGCTGCGCGACCGCGGCGAGCACGCTCTCCTCGAAGACATTCGCCGGCTTCTCCCTGCGACGGCCCGCGTCCCGCTGGGACCCGGTGACGACGCCGCCGTGCTGGCACCGCTCCGCCATCCACTGCTCTGCACGATCGATACGTTGATCGAACGCGTGCACTTCCGCCGCGGATGGTTGACGCCGCGCGCTCTCGGCCGGCGCGCATTCGAAGTCAGCGCCAGCGACGTCGCCGCGATGGGCGGCAGGCCGGTCGCGGCGTTCCTCGCGATCGCGGCGCGCCCCGAGCTCGCGGTCGCCGAGCTGCGGGCGATCGTGCTTGGGGCGCGCGCGGCGGCGCGCGCGGCGGGTGCGACCCTCGCGGGCGGCAACCTCGCCGCGGCGCGCGATCTCTCGATCACGGTCGCCGTCGTCGGTGAAGCGCCCGCGCGGCCGATCCGCCGCAGCGGCGCTCGCGCCGGCGACCAGCTCTTCGTCACCGGCGAGCTCGGCGGCGCCGCTCTCGGGTTGCAGCTGTTGCAGCGCCCTCGTAGCATCGCGCGCGGCGCCGGCGCGGTCTCGCGCTGGCGTCACCCGATCGCCCGCCTGCGTGCCGGCCTCGAGCTCGCGCGCGCGCGCGTGGCGACGGCGATGATCGACGTGAGCGACGGGCTGCTGATCGACCTCGAACGCCTGTGCGTGGCGAGCAGCAGCGGCGCGGTGGTTCACGCCGCCGCGCTACCGCTCGCGGCGGCGCTGAAGGTGCTGCCGCCGCGTCGCGCCCGGCGGTTCGCGCTCACCGGCGGCGAAGACTACGAGCTCCTCTTCACGGTGCGGCGTCGAAAGGTCGCGGCGCTCGACGCGCTGCGAGACGCGCTCGGCTGCCGCGTCACCCACGTCGGCGAGATCACTCGTGAGGCCGGCGTCCGCATCCTCGGCGACGGCGACGTCGATCCGGGCGGACGCGGTCACCAACATTTTCGCGGACGCGGATGAGCACCACCGAGACCGTCGCGCTCCTCGGGTTCGGGTTCGCGCTGGCGATGTGGGCCGCCCTCGCCGGCGCCGAGGCGACGCTCGCCGAAGCGCGCATCATCGCGCGCACGCCGCAGGGCCCGCGGCGTCTCGGCCGGCTGTTCGACGAGCTGCACCGCCACCCACGGCGATTGCTGATCTCGCTCGCGCTCGGGCGTGAGATCGCGCTCGTCGGCACGGCGGCGCTCGGCGTCGTCGTGGCCCATGGTCGCGGCGGCATACGCGGCAGTGTCGTCGCGATCCTCGCGACAGCGGTGCTGCTGCTCGGGTCGCGGGGGCTGGCGGCAGGGGCGGCGTCACGGCGGGTTGCGAGCGGCCGACCGACGGTCATGCCTGCCTTGATGCTGCTGCTCGCGCCGTTCACCGGCATCGCCGATCTGCTGACGCGAGTCGGCCGCCGGCTGGCCCTGATCTTCCTCGACGAGGAGCCGACCGGCGACAACATCTTCGCGCCGGAGGAGCTTGCCGCGCTCAGCGAGGAAGGCGTCGAGCTCGCGGCCTCCGAGCGCACGCTGGTCGCGAAGGTGGTGAGCTTCGGCGATCGACCGGTGCGGCACGTGATGACGCCGCGCCGCGACATCATCGCGGTCCCCGTCGACGTCAGCCACGACGAGCTGCTGCGCATGATTCACACCTCGGGCTGCTCGCGCATTCCCGCCTACCGCGGCGAGAAGGACGACGTGATCGGCATGCTGTACGTCCGCGATCTGATCGGCGCTCCGCGCCTCGACGGTGGCATCGAGCCGATCCTGCGGCAGCCGTACGTGGTTCCCGGCGAGAGGTCCGTCGGCGAGCTCTACCGTGAGTTCCGTACCCGCAAGGTCCACATCGCGCTCGTGCTCGACGAGTACGGCAGCCTTCTCGGCCTGGTCACGATGGAGGACATCCTGGAAGAGCTCTTCGGCGACATCCGCGACGAGTTCGACGACGACGAGGAGCCCGCGATCGTGCGTCGTGGACCGGGCACGTTCGTGGTGAGCGGCCGGGCGTCGGTGAGCGCGATCAACGCGCGTCTGAAGCTGCACATTCCGCTCTCCGAGGACGAGGCGACGATCGCCGGCGTCGTCATCGATCGCCTCGGACGCGTTCCGGACGTCGGCGAGACCCTCAGCATGGACGGGTTCACCGTCACCGTCGAGAAGCTCGACGGTCCCGCGATCGAGCGCCTGCGAGTCGACTTGTGGCCATCGTCTTCCTCGGCATAGCGATCGTCGCGTCGGTCTTGCGCGCGATCGCCGCCGGCGGATCGGCGGCAGTCTACGCGCCGCTCGCGCCGCGCACCGCGGCGAGTCTCGAGGCCGGCGCCGCGGCAGCCGGCGTGGTCGCGGTCGGCGCGATCGCGCTCGCGTTGATCGGCACGCTCGGCCCGTTCGTGGTGGTCGTGGTGGTGCTCCTCGCCCCGCCGTTCGCCCTCGTCGTCGACCTGCTGCCGCGAGGACTCGCCCAGTCCGACGCCGCCATCCTGCCGTCGACGGTACGCGCGTTCGCGCGCCGCTCCCTCGCGGCGGCGTGCACGCCGCTGCGGATCATCGAGGCCGCGGCGGCGCGGCTGAGCGGCGGTGCGCTCCACCACACCGTTCCGGCCGCCGGCCAAGTGCTTTCGGAGCTGCTGCGCCGCGAACGCGTCACCGACGACCCGTTGCTGTCGTCCGGCCAGGTGATCCACCGGATCTTCGAGTTCCGCGAGACCCGCGTCCGCGACGTGATGGTGCCGTTGATCCACATCTATGCCGTGCGCGACGACGCGCGCACCGAGGACGCGATCACGATGATCGCGCGCGAGAAGGTCTCGCGCGTGCCGGTCTTTCAGCAGCGCATGTACAACATCGTCGGCATCGTCCACAGCCTCGACGTGCTGGGCGCGGCGCCGGACGAGCCGGTCACGAGCGTCATGCGGCCGCCGCTCTACGTCCCGGAGAACAAGCTCGCGCACCAGCAGCTTCGTTTGATGCAGCGCCGCGGCGTCAACATGGCGGTCGTCGTCGACGAGCACGGCGGCGCCGTCGGGATCGTCACGGTCGAGGACTTGCTCGAGGAGATCGTCGGCGAGATCGAGGACGAGTACGACCAGCGCGAGGTCCTCTACGAGACGTCGGCCGGCGGCGCGGTGCGGGTGCAAGGCGGCATGGAGGTCGCCCGTCTGAACGAGATCTTCCCGTGGCGGCTGCCCACCGGCGACTACGAGACCATCGCCGGTCTGGTCGTCACGCACCTGGCGCGGATCCCGCGCCAGGGGCACCGGCTGCGGTTGCCGAACGTCACCATCGAGGTGACGCGCGCCGACACGCGCGCGGTCCGCGAGGTGATTGTACGACCGCTCGCCGAGGGATAGCGTCGACCGATGCATCGCCGTGCTCTCGAAGAGCTGCTCGGACGCCTCGAGCGCGGTGAGACGACGATCGCCGCGGCGGTCGAAGCCCTTCGCGACCTGCCGTTCACCGACCTCGATTTCGCGAAGCCGGATCTCCACCGAGCCCTCCGCACCGGCCACCCGGAAGTGATCTACGGCGAAGGAAAGACGCCGGAGCAGATCGTCGCGATCGGCGAACGGCTCGCGGCGCACGGTCAGAACGTCGTCGTGACGCGCGTGGACCCCGCCGCCGCCGCACGGCTGCAGGCTCTGGCGCCGGAGTTCGCGTACCACGCCGATGCCCGCATCGCGGTCCGTGAGGTCGAGCCCGTCGTTGCAACCGGGAAGGGCACGATCCTCGTCGTCTCCGCCGGCACGTCGGATCAGCCGGTGGCCGAGGAGGCGGCGTGGGCGGCGCACCTCGCCGGGAACACGGTCGAGCGCCTCTACGACGTCGGCGTCGCCGGCATCCATCGGCTTGCTCGACAGCCGCGCATCGGCTCCTGCGCGCGCGAGCGTGCTGATCGTCGTCGCCGGCATGGAAGGCGCGCTGCCGAGCGTGGTCGGCGGGCTGGTCGACAAGCCGGTGATCGCGGTGCCGACGAGCGTCGGCTACGGCGCGAGCTTCGGCGGTCTCGCGGCGCTGCTCGGCATGCTGAACACGTGCGCCGCCGGCGTCACCGTGGTCAACATCGACAACGGCTTCGGCGCCGGCGTCGCCGCGAGCGTGATCAATCACGCTCTGACGGCGGTCGCGATCTCGATGACTCGCAAGCGCATGGATCCGGCGGCCCCACGTGCTCGTCCACGAGAAGCATCACGCGCTGGCGCCGTCGCCGCCGGGCGACGCGCGCGCGCCGGCGCATGCGGCAGCGACGCTCGCCGCGCGGATCGTCGCGCCGGCACGCGCCGCGCGCAGCCGAGCTCACCACGGGCCGCACCCGCCGCGTTCTCAAGGTCGGGAGCTCTCACCACGTCCGTCGGCGGCAGCTACATCTGGCAGGCGCTCAAGCGCCCGTTCCGTCCGGAAGCCCGCACCGAGCGCGACCTGCTCGACACCCACGTGCGCAACGCCATGCGCCTCGTCGAGACGCTCGACCGAGCTCAAGGGCGCGTTCATGAAGCTCGCGCAGATGCTGTCGATGCGGACGACCTCCTGCCGCCCGCGGCGCTCGAGGTGCTGTCGGCGGTGCAGTCGCAGGTGCCGCCGATGGAGCTACCGGCGCGATCCGCGAGCAGATCAAGCGCGAGCTCGGCGCGCCCGCCGGAGCAGCTCTTCGCGCGCTTCGAGCCCGAGGCGTTCGCCGCCGCCTCGCTCGGCCAGGTGCACCGCGCCGTCCTGCAGAGCGGCGAGGACGTGGTGGTGAAGATCCAGTACCCGGGCGTCGACGAGACGGTCGCAGCAGGACCTGAAGAACATCAAGGCCCTGCTGCAGGCGCTAGCGCGCATCGGCCGCGACGTGATGCGGCAGAAGATCGACTCAGAGCGAGGTCTACCGCGAGCTCGAGGAGCGGCTGCACGAGGAGCTCGACTACGTCAACGAGGCGCACGAACATCGCGCCGCTTCCAGCAGATGTTCGCGCGACGATCCGCGAGGTGATGATCCCCGAGCCGTACCCGCGCGTTCTCCTCGCGGCGCGTGCTCACCATGAGCGCCCTCGAGGGCTATCCGTTCGCCGACATCCTCGAGCCCGGCGTCGACCAGGCGCTCAAGGACTGGGTGGCGATCAAGTACTTCCGCGTCGCTCTGGCGGCAGATCTTCGAGTTCGGCGTCCTGCACACCGATCCGCACCCCGGCAACTACCTGGTCACGTACCATCCCGCAGCTCTGCATGCTCGACTTCGGCAGCGTCCGCAGTCTTCCCCGAGGCGATCCGCAGCGCGTACCGTCGCGCTGGCGGACGCCGATCCTGCGCGGCGACGAGGCGACGATGAGCGACTGCTTCGTGCGCCTCGGCTTCCTCGACGACGGCGACGATCCGGCGCCGATGATCCGCATCATGCACATCATCTTCGAGCCGGTGCTCACCGATCGGCGGTACGATCCGCGCGACTATCAACTCGGTCGAGCGCGCGCATGGAGATCGCCGCCATCGGCTTCGAGCATCGCATCTTCAAGGCGCCCGGCCACCGCGTGTTCCTGGTGCGCGCGCTCATCGGCCTCGAGTCGTACGTGCAGCAGCTCGGCACCGTCACCAACTGGCATCGTGTCTTCAAGGAGTGCGTCGCGCGCGCCGCGCCGTCGCCGTCGCGTGGCAGCATGCGGCGCCGCTGAGCGCCGACGCCGCTGCCGAGCACGCCCGCCGCGCCGCCCGCCGCGTCGACTCCGCGCCGCTGGCAGAATCTGTGGGATCATCGTCCTTGCTGCCAGCGGCGCGATCGGCGATGCTCGAGGCGTGCGGAAGACGAGCCCGAGCGGTGTTGCGAAGCCCCGGTTGACCGTCGCTGGCGCGCGGCGGCGCGTCGCCGTCGTGGCGTATGCGGGCGTGCAGGTCCTCGACGTCACCGGGCCGCTCGAGGTCTTCGCGATCGCGACGCGGCACTTGCAGCGGAGCGCCGGACTCGCCGGCGGCTACGACATCGAGGTGCTCGCCGCGACGGCGGGGCCGATCACGACCTCGTCGGGACTGCGGCTCGCGGCGGATCGCAGCTATCGCGACGTTCGCGGCGGCATCGATACCCTGCTGGTCGCGGGCGGCGAAGGCGTAGTCGCGGCGCTCGGCGACCGTCCGCTGCTCGCCTGGCTCCGCCGCATGGCGCCGCGGGTGCGTCGGCTCGGCTCGGTGTGCACCGGAACCTTCGTCCTCGCCGAGGCCGGGCTTCTGCGCGGTCGCCGGGTGACGACCCATTGGCGCGGCTGCGCGCAGCTCGCGCAGCGCTACCCCGATCTCTGCGTCGATCCGGAGCCGATCTTCGTCCGTGACGGCGAGATCTACACCTCGGCTGGGGTCACGGCGGGGATGGATCTGGCGCTGGCGCTCGTCGAGGAAGACCACGGCCGCCAGGTCGCGTTGAAGGTCGCGCGCGACTTGGTGCTGTTCCTGCGGCGTCCCGGCGGACAATCGCAGTTCAGTGCACAGCTGGCGGTGCAAGCGGCGGACCGTGAGCCGATCCGCGACCTGCAAGCGTGGATCGCCGAGCACGTCGACGAGGATCTCGCGGTGCCGGCGCTCGCCGAGCGGGTGGCGATGAGCCCCCGCAACTTCGCGCGTGTCTTCGTCCAGCAGGTCGGCGTCACGCCGGCGCGTTTCATCGAGCAGGTGCGCGTCGAAGCGGCGCGCCGGCGTCTGGAAGAGTCCTCCGCCGGCGTCGACGCGGTGGCGTCGCAGTGCGGATTCGGCGGCGCGGAATCGATGCGGCGGGCGTTTCTCCGGACCCTGCGGGTGTCGCCGAGCGCCTATCGGAGCCGGTTTCGTTCCACGCCGCCGATCGCGCGTCGTGCGCCGCGCGGACCGCGGGCGGCATGAAAAGGAGAAGAGCGATGACGACGACGGGAATTCTCGTGTTCGACGATGCCGAAGAGCTCGACTTCGTCGGTCCCTGGGAGGTGCTGACGTCCTCGGCGAAGCTCGACGGCGGCGATCGGATCATCCTGATCGCCGAGCACGATCGGCCGGTGCGTTGCGCGAAAGGATTGCGTGTCCTCCCGGACTGCACGCTTCGCGACGCGCCGCCGCTCGACGTCCTGCTGATCCCGGGCGGGCAGGGCACGCGCCGTGAGGTCGACAACCCGGTGGTGATCGATTGGATTCGCGACGTCGCGCCGCGATGCCGCTGGGTGACGAGCGTGTGCACCGGCGTGTTGCTGCTGCACCAGGCCGGGATCGCCAAAGGGAAGCGCGTGACGACCCACTGGGCGTTCATCGAGACGCTGCGCGGTCGCGGCGACGTCACGGTGCTCGAGCACGTGCGCTACGTCCGCGACGGGAATCTGGTCACGTCCGCCGGCGTCTCCGCCGGCATCGACATGGCGCTCTGGCTCGTCGGTCAGATGCACGGTGCGGACGCGGCGCGGACGGTGCAGAAGATCATCGAGTACGATCCGGCGCCGCCGTACGCCGCCGAGGTCTGAGCCGGCGCGGCGGACCCGGACGCTACTGCGAGCTTCCCTTCGGGCTCGGCGAAGCGGCCGGCTGCGGAGCCACCGCGTGCGGCGGCGCCTCCCAGGCAAGCGGCGGCGCGGTTGCGAAGCTCGCGGGCGCGAGCAGCTCGGGCGGAACCGGCGCGTTCGGCGACCAGCGCACGTGCAGCTTGACGGTCGCGTCCTCGGGATAGTTCTGCAGCTCGACCGTGGTCGGCAGCCACTTCTTGCCGATCAGCACGTGCTCGCCGTCGAGACGGAGTTTCACGAGATTGTTCAACGTCTTGGCGTAGAGCTGCGTCCGCAGCGGCACCTGCTTCTCCTTGTCGATCAAGGCCGCGCGGTACACGTAGGCGGACGCGACCGTGGGATGCATGCCGACGAGGACCGTGTCCGTGCCCTGGTCGGTGATCTGCCACGTCTTGAAGTCGTCGGCGATGAACCGGCTCAGATCCTCGTAGGCGATATCGAGCGCGTCGATGGCGGCGCCGATCGGGACGGTCTCGGTCTTCGAGCCGGCGTGCTGCACCACCTTGCGCTCGCCGCCGAGCACCAGTGCTCGCAACGCCGGCTCCCGCAGCTGCAGGTACCAGCGCGCATCCTTCCCGGGCGGGAAGACGGCGACCGCTTGCAGCTTGCGGGACGTGCCCGCGACCGTGACCTCGCCGTCGATGTCGGCGCGCAGGACGGTCTGCGGCGTGTTCATGTCCTGGACGCCGAGCAGGAACAGCCGAAGGTTGCTGCCGTCGATCTCGGCCGAATCCGCCGCCGAGCCGGCGAGGAGCACGGCGACGACGACGGCCGCAGCCCATCGTTTCGCCGTCGCAGCACGCCCGGCTGGCGTCGGGTTCTCGTGCGCAGAAACCATGTCGTCGTGTGTCGCAGCCTCGATCATCATCCGCCCTCCAGGACGGCCGAACCGCCGCGCCGCCTTCGTATCCAGCAGGACCCGCGAACGACACGGCACGGTGCACCCGCACTGCGTACGCCTCGATCGCGGTGAACGGACGGAGCGCAGTCGCCGAACCGCGCGACTCTATCCGAATGGCTTCGCGCCTTGTCAAGGCGGGTCGTGACGCGGGTCGCGGTCGGAACCGGCCAGTACCGTGGCGCGGGGGCCGCAATCGCCGCCAGGCCCAAGACCGGCGACGAGAAGACGACGAAAGGCCGCCGGGGCCACTGGTGCTCTTCCGCGACCCGGCGCGGCCGAGGGGATCGGTGCATGCTCGCGCTTCGGCGCCGTGCGCGCCGCTGCGGCCGGGGCGCTCACCGACCGATTCCGGCGGCGGCGACCGCGGCGACGATCGCGCCCGCGGCGGCGGCCGGGTCGGCGGCATCGAGGATCGCACGCACGACCGCGACGCCGGTCGCGCCGGCGGCGACGACCTCGCTCGACGCGCTCCGCGGTCGACGCCGCCGATCGCGACGATCGGAATGCCGGCGCGGCGCGCCGCCGCGAGCGCGCCGACGCCGAGCGGCTCGCCGAACGCCGCCTTGGACGGCGTCGCGAAGATCGGTCCGAGCGACGACGTAGTCGGCGCCGCTCGCCGCCGCCGCATGCGCCTCGCCGGGCGCATGCGTCGAGCGACCGATCCAGCGCGTCGGCGCCGAGAACCGCGCGCGCGACCGCGGCGGGAAACGAAGCCGCGGGGAGATGGACGCCCGTCGGCGCCGGACGCGACGGCGACGTCGAGGCGATCGTTGACGAGAACGCGCGCGCCGTGCGTCGCGGGTCGAGCCGGACGCAGCGCGATCGCGCCGCATCGAGCAGCGCGCCGCCGCCGGCGCGTCCGATCGCGCAGCTGGACCGCGTCGACGCCGGCGGCGAGCGCAGCTCGCGACCGCCGCCGCGCCGCGCCGCCAGCGTCGGCGACGTCGACGACGAGCATGCAGCGCGGGGCGCGCGTCACGCGCCTGCCGCGCTCAGTCGATGAGGCCGGCGAGCGGGCTCGACGCGGTGGCGTAGAGCTTCCGCGGATGCGGCCGGCCTTGAACGCCTTGCGGCCGGCCTCGACCGCCGAGCCGCATCGCCTCCGCCATCAGCAGCGGGTCCTCGGCGCCGGCGATCGCGGTGTTCATCAGCACGGCGTCGCAGCCGAGCTCGAGCGCGACGGCGGCGTCGGACGCGGTGCCGACGCCGGCGTCGACGATCACCGGCACCGTGCTCTGCTCGAGGATGATCCGGATGTTGTAGGGATTGCGGATGCCGAGCCCCGAGCCGATCGGCGCCGCCAGCGGCATCACGGCGGCGCAGCCCATCTCCTCGAGGCGCTTGCACGCGACCGGGTCGTCGGTGACGTACGGCAGCACCTGGAAGCCCTCGGCGACCAGCACGCGCGGCCTCGATCGTCGCCGGGACGTCGGGGAAGAGCGTCCGCTCGTCGCCGATCACCTCGAGCTTCACCAGCGAGCCGACGCCCGCCTCGCGCGCGAGGCGGCAGGTGCGGACCGCTTCCTCGGCGCGTGTAGCAGCCGGCGGTGTTCGGCAGGATCGTGTAGCGCGCGGGGTCGAGGTAATCGAGCAGGTTCTCGGCGCGGGCGTCGGTGATGTTCACGCGCCGGACGGCGACGGTCACGATCTCGGCGCCCGAGCGTTCGACCGCCTGCTTGGTCTCGCGGAAGTCGCGGTACTTGCCGGTGCCGACGATCAGTCGCGAGGTGTACGACTTGCCGGCGAGGACGAATGGATCGTGCATGTCAGCCGCCGCCCACGAAATTGACGATCTCGACGCGATCGCCGGGCATCAGGTGCCGCTCGGCGAACGCCGCCCGCGGCACGACCTCCTCGTTCACCTCGACCGCGACCCGTCCGGCGCGGACGTCGAGGGACGCAGCAGATCCCCGATGCTGAGCGCGTCCGCGACGACTCGCGGCTCGCCGTTGACGATCAACGTCACGCGAAAACGCTACCCGCTTCGATTCGCCTTTACAACCGCGCACCCGTGCGTTACGCGTGCCGCTCCCGCACGCGGTCCATGACGTACGATCGAGCAGTCGCGACCCACCATCGCAGAGATCGACGAACGCGCGCTGGCGCGCAACTTCCGCGAGCTCGCCGGCGTCGCCGGCGGAGCCCGCCCGCGTCCTGCCGGTGGTCAAGTCGAACGCCTACGGCCACGGCCTCACCGACGTCGCGCCGCGTGCTGCGCGCCGCGGGCGCGGAGCGCTTCGCGGTCGCGACCGTCGCGGAAGGCGTCGAGCTTCGCGCCGCGGGAGCGATCGAGCCGATCGTCGTCCTCGGCGGCGTCTATCGCGCCGAGCACGAGCGGGTCGTCGACGATCGGCTGACGGCGGTCGTCTGGGAGCCGGCGACGGCGGCAGAGCTCGGCGCCGTCGCGCGCAGCCGCGGCCGGACGGCGCCGGTTCACGTCAAGGTCGACACCGGCATGAGCCGGCTCGGCGTCGCGCCGGAGTCGGCGATCGAGCTGATCCGTCGCCTGCACGGAACGGCGGGCGTCGCCGTCGAAGGTCTGCTCACGCACTTCTGCAGCGCCGAGCGTGTCGGCGGTCCCGAGACGGCGCGCCAGCTCGCGACGCTTCCGCGAGCTCGTCCGCGCGCTCGAGGCGGCGCGGCTGCGGCCGGGGGTCGTGCACGCGGCGAACAGCGCGGCGACGCTCGCGGCGCCGGACGCGCACTTCGACTGGGTCCGTCCCGGCCTGGCGCTCTACGGCGTGCACCCGTCGGACGCGACGCGCGCCCATGCGGCGCTCGCACCGGTCATGCGGTTCGTCACCCGGATCGTGGCGCTGCGTGACGTTCCCGCCGGGACGGGCGTCAGCTACGGCGCGACCTTCGTCGCGGCGCGCCCGAGCCGCGATCGCGACGCTGCCGGTCGGCTACGCCGACGGCTATCCGCGCGCGCTCTCGAATCGCGGCGTCGTCGTGGTGCGCGGCGGCCGCGCGCCGGTCGCCGGACGGGTGTGCATGGACCAGACGATGCTCGACGTCACCGACGTCCCCGGCGTGGCGATCGGCGACGAGGTCGAGCTCTGGGGGAGCACGCTGCCGGTCGACGAGGTCGCCGCCCGCGCCGAGACCATCCCATACGAGCTGCTCGCGCGGGTCGCGAGCCGCGTGCCGCGCATCGCGGCGTAGGGGAGAGCGACGATGGCACGCATCACACGCGCCTTGGTGAGCGTCAGCGACAAGCGCGGGCTCGAGGAGCTGGCGCGCGTCCTGACGCAGGCCGGCGTCGAGATCCTGTCGACGGGCGGGACGGCGCGCGCGCTCGAGGATTGGGGCATTCCGGTCACGGCGGTGAGCGCCTACACCGGCTCGCCCGAGATCCTCGACGGGCGCGTGAAGACGCTTCATCCCAAGATCCACGGCGGCATTCTCGGCGTCCGCGACGACCCGCGCCATCGCGCGCAGATGGCCGAGCACGGCATCGGCCCGATCGATCTCGTCGTGGTGAACCTCTACCCGTTCGAGGCCGTCACCGCGCGCGCCGAGACGAGCTTCGCAGAGGCGATCGAGAACATCGACATCGGCGGCCCGTCGATGGTGCGCTCCGCGGCGAAGAACCACGCGGACGTCACCGTGCTCGTCGACCCCGACGACTACGGCGCGGTCGCGGCGGAGATCGCCGCGACGCGGCGAGGTCTCGGCGGCGACCAACGCGCGGCTCGCCGCCAAGGCCTTCGCGCTCACCGCGCGCTACGACGGCGCCATCGCCGACTATCTCGGCAGCGGCGGTAGCGGCGACGTTCGCCGCCACCGCGCGCTTCACCGGGGTCAAGGTCCAGGACCTGCGCTACGGCGAGAACCCGCACCAGGCGGCGGCCTTCTATCGCGACGGGATCGCGACCGCCGAGCCCTCGCTCGCGACCGCGCGGCAGCTGCAAGGGAAGGAGCTCTCGTTCAACAACATCGTCGACGCCAACGCCGCGCTCGAGCTGGTGAAGGAGTTCGCGGCACCGACGGCGGTCGCGATCAAGCACACCAACCCCTGCGGCGTCGGCGATCGGCGGCGACGCTCGTCGAGGCGTTTCGCAAGGCCCGTGCCTCGGATCCGGTGTCGATCTTCGGCGGCATCGTCGCGTTCAACCGCGCGCTCGACGGCGAGACCGCCGCGGCGATGCAGGACCTCTTCCTCGAGGTCGTGATCGCGCCGCACGTCGACGCCGAGGCGCTCGCGCTCTTCGGCGGCGCGAAGCTTTGCAGCAGGTCCGGCTCCTGACGCTCGCGCTCGCCGACGGCGCGGATCTGTTCGCGGCGTCCCGCGCGGCGTGGAAGACGGCGGGCGCCCGCGACCGCGACCTCAAGAAGGTGGTCGGCGGCTTCCTGCTCCAGGACCGCGACCTCGCCGAGATCGACGTCTCCGCCGGCGAGGTCGCGACCGCCCGCCGGCCGACGCCCGACGAGCTTCGCGCGCTCGATTTCGCGTGGCGCATCTGCAAGCACGTCAAGTCGAACGCGATCGTCCTCGCACGCGCCGATCAGGTGATCGGGGTCGGCGCCGGTCAGATGAGCCGGGTCGACGCGGCACGGCTCGCGGTGCTCCGCGCCGGCAACGCCGGGCTCCCGACTGCGGGCACCGTCGCGGCGTCGGACGCGTTCTTCCCGTTCCGCGACGGCCTCGACGTGATCGCGGAGGCGGGTGCGAGCGCCGTCGTCCAGCCGGGCGGCAGCATCCGCGACGCCGAGGTCGTCGCCGCCGCGACGAGCGCGGGCTGGCCATGATCCTCACCGGCCAGCGGCACTTCCGGCACTGAGCATGCGTGTCCTGGTCCTCGGTGGAGGCGGACGCGAGCACGCGCTCGCTTGGAAGCTCGCGCGAGCCCGCACGTGACCGGGCTCTTCTGCGCGCCGGGCAACGCCGGCACCGCCGCGATCGCGGAGAACGTCGCCATCGCCGCCGAGCGCATCGACGCCGTGCGCGGACTTCGCGCGACGCAGCGAGATCGACGCTCACCGTCGTCGGGCCCGAGCAGCCGCTCGTCCTCGGCATCGTCGACGCCTTCGAGCGCGACGGCCTGCGCATCTTCGGCCCGTCGCGCCGCGGCGCCGAGCTCGAGGGCAGCAAGGCCTTCACCAAGGAGCTGCTCGTCGGTGCCGGCGTGCCGACCGCGCGCCATCACGTCTGCGACGACGCCGACGCGGCCCGCGCGCGCGATCGCCGACCTGGGCGCGCCGGTCGTCGTCAAGGCCGACGGCCTGGCGGCGGGCAAGGGCGTCGCGCGTCTGCGCGACGCGCCGCCGAGGCGCACGCCGCCGTCGACGACCTCATGACCCGCAGGATGTTCGGCGACGCCGGCGCGCCGGCTCGTCATCGAGGAGTTCCTCGCGGGCGAGGAAGCTCTCGTTCATGGCGCTCACCGACGGCAGCGCGGTCGTGCCGCTCGCGTCGTCGCAGGACCACAAGCGGCTCCGCGACGGCGACGCGGGACCGAACACCGGCGGCATGGGCGCCTACTCGCCGGCGCCGCTGCGTGACGCCGGCGCTGGAGCGGTCGGTGATGCACGAGATCATCGAGCCGGTCGTCGCCGAGCTTCGGCGGCGCGGCATCGTCTATCGCGGCGTGCTGTACGCCGGTCTGATGGTGCGCGAGGGGCGCGCGGCCGGTCCTCGAGTTCAACGTGCGCTTCGGCGATCCGGAGTGTCAGGTCCTGATGCTGCGGCTGCGCTCCGACCTCGTCGAGTTGATCGAGGCGACGCTCGACGGCGGCCTGTCCGGCTACCGGCCCGCGTGGGATCGGCGCGCGAGTGCCGGCGTCGTGCTCGCCGCCGCGGGCTATCCCGGCCGGCCGCGAGACCGGCGACGTCATCACCGGCCTCGACGCGGCCGCCGATCGCGGTTGCGTGGTGTTCCACGCCGGCACCGCGCGGCGCGACGGCGAGATCGTCACCGCCGGCGGCCGCGTCCTCGACCGTCGCCGCGCTCGGCGACGATCTCGCCAGCGCCGTCGCGCGCGCCTACGACGGCGTCACGCCCATCGGCTTCACCGGCGCGCACTATCGCAAGGACATCGGCCGTCGCGCGCTGCTCGCGCCGGCACGGAAGGAGACGACGTGAGACGACGCCGCAACGCGCCCTCGGCGCGCAGGTAGCGATCCTGATGGGCAGCGACAGCGACTGGCCGATCATGTCCGCCACGGCCGCGCGCCTCGAGGCCCTGGGCGTGCCATGCGAGGCGCAGGTGCTCTCGGCGCATCGCTCGCCGCAGGCGACGGCGCGTTTCGCGCGCGACGCGCGCGCCGCCGGCTATCGCGTGCTGGTCTGCGGCGCCGGCGCGGCGGCGCATCTCGCGGGTGCGGTCGCGGCGCAGACGACGCTGCCGGTGATCGGCGTCCCGCTCGACGCCGGCGGCGTCGGTGGGCTCGACGCGCTGCTCGCGACGGTGCAGATGCCCGCCGGCGTGCCGGTCGCGACGGTCGCGATCGGGAAATCGGGAGCGGAGAACGCGGCGGTGCTCGCGGCGCAGATCCTCGCGCTCGCCGACACCGCGCTCGCGGCGCGCCTCGACGACTTCAAGGCGGGCCTCGCGCGCGGCGTCGCGGAAAAGAACGCGCGGCTGCAGCGCGAGCGGAGCGGGTCGCTGCCCGCGACGCGCAAAGCCGGCGCGAACGAGAGCGGCGCCGCCGAGGCGAGCGAGAAGCGCGGCGGGCATCGCGACGGGCGAACCGCGCGCGGCGGAGCGTGAGCGACGACGTGATGGCGCGCGCGGTCGCGGCCCTGCGCCGCGACCGCTTGGTCGTCTACCCGACCGAGACCTTCTACGGGCTCGGGGCGCACGCGCTCTCGCCGGCGGCGGTCGCGGCGTGCGCGGCGTCGAAAGGCCGCGCGGGTGCCAGCCCGATTGCGGTGATCGTCGCGGACGCGGCGATGGTGGCGGCGGTCGCGTCGCACGTGCCGCCGGTCGCCGGACGGTTGATCGCGCGCTTCTGGCCGGGACCGCTGACGCTGGTCTTGCCGGCGCGTGACGGTCTGCCGCCCGCGCTCACCGGCGGCACGGGGACGATCGGCGTCCGGGTATCGAGCCACCCGCTCGCGACCGCGCTCACCGCCGCGCTCGGCGCGCCGATCACGGCGACGAGCGCGAACCGCAGCGGCGCGCCGGCGGCGTGCGACGTCGCGAGCGCGCGGCGCGCGTTCGGCTCCGCGGTCGACGTCTACGTCGACGGCGGCGTCCTCGGTGGCGGCGTCGGCTCCACCGTGCTACTGCTTGCCGACGACGTGGCGCGAGTGGTGCGAGCGGGCGCGGTTCCGATCGAGGCGCTACGGCACGTCCTCGGCACCATGCCGGTTCGCTAGTGGCGATCCTCAAACCATTCCGCGCGCTCCGTTTCGATCCGGCGATCACCGGCGATCTCGCCGCCGTCGTCGCGCCGCCGTACGACGTGATCGATGGAACGGCACGCGATCGCCTGTACGCGCGGAGCCCGTACAACGTCGTGCGGCTCATCCTGAACCGCGACGCCGACCCCTACGCGGCGGCGGCACGGCGGTTCGCGGAGTGGCGCGCGAGCGGTGTGCTCGCCGTCGAGGCGCGCCCCGCGCTCTACCTCTACGCGCAGCGCTTTCCGCTCGCCGGCGGCACGACGCGCGAGCGCTTCGGCATCATCGGCGCGCTGCGCTTGGAGCACTTCGAGACCGGGAAGGTCCGGCCGCACGAGCGCACGCTCGAGCGCGCGAAGAGCGATCGACTGAGCTTGCTCCGCGCGTGCCGCGCGTCGCTGTCGCCGATCTTCGGCTTGGTGTCGGACGGCGCGTGGGCGCTGCCGACGCTCGTTCCTCCGCAGCCGCCGATCATCGAGATCGCCGACGACCATGGCATTCGGCATCGCGTCTGGCGCATCGACGATCCGCAGGCGCAGGCGGCGATCGCCGGCCGTCTCGAGGGCAAGGACGTCTTCATCGCGGACGGGCATCATCGCTACGAGACCGCGCTTCGCTACCGCGACGAGGTCCGGGCCGCGCTCGGCGCCGACGCGCCCCCCGCCGGATGCGCGCCCTACGACGACGTCCTCGCGTTCCTCACCACGCTCGAGGAGCCGGGATTGGTGATCCTGCCGACGCATCGTCTGCTCGAGACCCTCGCGGTCGATCCCGCGACGCTCCGCCGTCTGCTTGCGGAGCACTTCACGATCCAAGAGCTGCCGTGGAACGAGCGCGGCAAGGCGGAGCTCCGCCGCCGTCTCGGCATCGGCGGCGAGGCTGCCGCCGGCACCGCGACGTACGCCGGCAGTACGCGCGGCGGCGATGCCGCTGCCGGCAGCGGACGGCCGCCGGCCTCCGGCGGCGCTGGCCGGCTCGTCACGATCGGTGCGGCAATACGCGGCGCCGAGACCCTCTGGCTCCTCGGCGCGGCGGCGGGCGCGCTGCCCTATGCGCCGGAGATCGCCGCGCCGGTCCGTGGGCTCGACGTCGCCGCGCTCCACCAGGTGGTGCTGGCGCGCGTCCTCCGCCTGCCGATCGGCGAGCGCGGTGGCACGCCCGGTCTGAGCTATACGCAAGACGATACGAAGGCGTTCGAAGCGGTCGAGAAAGGCAGCGCGGCCGCCGCGTTCTTCCTGCCGCCGACCGACGTCGACGCGCTTCGCCGCATCGGCGTCGCGGGCCTCACGATGCCGGAGAAGTCGACGTACTTTCATCCCAAGCTGCTGACGGGCCTCGTCCTCTATCCCGTGGACGGTGACCCGGAAGACGCCGGCGCCTGACGTGGGGTGCCGTCCGCTGCGCCACCGGACGCCGACGCGTCGCGCGCGACCGCGGAGCGCCGTGGGGGGGCCCGCACGGGCGCCTCACGCCCCGGCGGCGGCGCGCGGCGAAGGTCCGTGACGCTCGACGAGGTGCGCGCCGGCATGGCGGCAGCGCGCTACATCACCACCGCGCGCGTCGAGACCGTCGTCTACCTCGCGCTCACGCTCGAGAAGCCGCTCCTGGTCGAAGGGCCGGCGGGCGCCGGGAAGACCGAGCTCGCGAAGGTGATCGCGTCGATGCTGCGGACCGACCTCGTTCGCCTGCAATGCTACGAGGGACTCGACGAGGCACGCGCGCTCTACGAGTGGAACTACCAGAAGCAGCTGCTGCGCCTGCAGGCGGACCGTGACGCCGAGACGCCGTGGGAGGAGCTCTCCGGCCACATCTTCTCGCGCGACTATCTCCTCGAGCGGCCCCTCCTGCGTGCGATCCTGGCGCCGAGGCGCGTCGTCCTGCTCATCGACGAGGTCGACAAGGCGGACGAGGAGTTCGAGGCGTTTCTCCTCGAGGTGCTCGCCGAGTTCCAGGTGACGGTTCCGGAGCTCGGGACGATCCAGGCGGTCGCACGCCCGGTCGTGGTCCTCACGTCGAACCAGCGGCGCGAGCTCTCCGAGGCGCTCGTCCGACGCTGCCTGCATCTCTACCTCGAGTTCCCCGGCGTCGAGAAGGAGCGCGAGATCATCGCGCTCAAGGTGCCGGCGCTCGACGAGCAGCTGCGGGCCCGCGTCGCCGAGTTCGTCGCCGGTCTCAGGCGGCTCGCGCTCCGGAAGGCGCCGAGCATCGCGGAGACGCTCGATTGGGCGCGCGCGCTGGTCGCGCTCGGCGTCCGCGAGCTCGAGCCGGACGCGGTGAGGCGGACCCTCGCCGTGCTCCTGAAGCATGAGGACGACGTCCGGAAGGCCGAGCCGAAGATCGCCGCGCTCCGGAAGTGAACGCGTCGATCGGCCGCGCCCCGCGCTGATCCGGCGCGATCGCAACCCCGGCGCCGGAGCGCGGCCGCAACGCTCGCGAGCGGCCGGCGACGCGCGCGGGTGCTCAGCCGAACAGGCAGTACGACCAGGGGATCAACGAGAACGTGGTGTAGGCCACGATCGTCAGCGACAACCCGACCTTCACGAGCATGCGGTGCGAGGCGCGGATCAGGAAGAGGAGGAGCAAGGCTGCTGCGATCTTGCTGAGCAGGAGCGTCGGTCCCGCGCCCCACACCTCGAAGCCCGCGCGGAGCAGTGGGTTGCCTTCACCGCACTGATCCCAGGAAGAATAGGTTGCGACCCCATCGAAGAGCTGGAGGGCGAGGTTCAGGATGATGAGGATCGCGGTGATCGCGGACTCCGGCACGCGAGGGCGCAGATCAGCAACGGCGGTGCCACCGGGAGCCGTGGAAACTCAACGGGAAGCGACGGCCCGCCGATCGCACCGCTGCACGACCGCGCGCGATCGTGGCGTGCCCGCATGCTCCGGCCGCGCACGCCATCGAGCCGGTCGGATCGGAGGCGCGCCGCGGTGATCACGCGGCCCGCGTCGCCCACCGCCGTCGATCGCGACCGCTGACGATGCGGGCGCGCCTCGCGGAGCTCGTCGCGTCGCTGCGCCGGAGCGGCGTCGCCGTCAGTGTCGCGGAAGCGATAGACGCCGCTGCGGCGATGAGCGTAGCGGGCGTCGAGCGCGGCGTGCTTCGCGACGCGCTCGCGGCGGCGCTCGTGAAGCACGAGAGCGATCGGCCGCTCTTCGAGGCGGCGTTCGATCGGGTGTTTCCCGGACACGTCGCCGGGGTGCCACGACCTCGCGTGCGGCGGCCGAGCCGGCGCGGCGGACCGGTCGGTGACGGCATCGCGCCCGCAGGCGGCGCGAGAAGCGGCGCCGGCGGCTCGCTCGGCGCCGCGCAACCCGGCGGAACCGGCGAGCGTTCCGCGGCCGGCGAATCCCGCGACGCGCGCGCGGCGCCGGGCGTGACCACGACCACGGCCGCGTCCGGCGACGTCCGCCAGGCGCGCTCGGCGTCGGGTATGACGACCACGGCCGCGCCCGGCGGCGGAGACGTCGCCGGCGATGCCGAGGCGACCGCGCCGCACGCCCGAGGACGTCGCGCGCGCGGCGCCGCGACCGACGACGACGCGAACGCTGGCGGCGGATCGGCCGATGCCGCCGGCGACGCCGAGCGGGCACGAGGATCGACGGGCCGCGGACGCGAGCGTGCGCTGCTCACGATGCCGTTTCGCGCGATGTCGCCATGGGACGTCGAGGACGCGAGCGCCCTGGTGCGCGCGCTGTCGCAGCGCTTCCGCGCGCGACTGGCGCGCCGGCTGAAACGCCGCGTGCGCGGCCGGCTGGATTTCCGCCGGACGATTCGCGCCTCGATGGCCCACGGCGGGGTGCCGGTCGAGCGCGAGTTTCGCGGCCGGCGACCCGGCAAGCCGACGCTGATCGCGCTCTGCGATCTCTCCGCGTCGGCGGCGACCGCGAGCGATTTCTTCTTGGCGCTGCTCGCACCCGCGGCCGATCACTTCCGCCGCCTCCGGCTCTACGGCTACGTCGACTCGCTCGTCGAGATCGAGTTCGTCGACGGCCAGGTACGGCCGGCCGGCCGTATCGACCTCGCCGCGCGCTCGGATTTCGGCGCGGTGCTGAAGGATCTCGTCACGTATTCGGCGGCGGAGCTCGGCTCGGACACGCTGCTGCTGATTCTCGGCGACGCGCGCAACAACCGCCGCCCGCCGCGCGCCGATCTGCTCGCGGCGCTCCGCCTGCGGGTGCGCCGGGTTCTCTGGTTGAATCCGGAGCCGGTCGATCGCTGGAACACCGGCGACAGCGCGATCGCGAGCTACGCGCGCGCCGCCGACTCCGTCGTCTCGTGCGCCTCGCTCGCCGAGCTCGATCGCGCGATCGCCATCCTGTGCCGTGCCTAGCGAGCCGGGAGAGCGACGGGCGCCGCGCGCGATCAGCCGTCGCTGTAGGCGAGACTCGCGTAGCTGACCGCGGACTGCGTCGACTCGTCGGCGCTGCGCTCGTAGTGCAGCAGCCGACCCGCGGCGCCGTCGACGAGCGACAGCAGGGTGTACATCGGCGCGAAGCCGCAGATCCGGGTGCGGTCGCCGTCCGCCGCCACCTCGCGGAAGAAGCGCTCGGCGTCGGCGGCCTCGAGCGCCGCGATCAGCCGGCGGTCCTTCTCTTCCGTGGTCGCGAGGAAGTCGGCGGCGAGCCCTTCCGCGTCGCCGAACTTGTGGCCGACGTGGGCGAAGTCGACGCCGGCGATGAGCGCGGTCGGCACGTCGTCCTCGGCGAGCGTCGTCCGCAGCGCCTCGATGAAGCGCGCGACCCGCGGGTCGTCGGCGGGTGACCGTCGCGCGAGGATCATCTCGTGAAAGGAGGTGACGAGAATCGGCACCACGGTGAACGGGCGACGGCCGCCGAGTACGTGCTGCAGCATCACGATCTGGAACTCGACGGCGTGCTCGTTGCGATGCAGCAGCTCGTCCGCGTAGAGATCGTCCGGCAGCCGCCGGGCGAGCCGATCGAGGAAGGGACGGTCGGTCGCGACCGGTCCGAGCGGCGTCGCGAAGTCCTTGCCGGTCGCGGCGAACAGGGTCGTGCCGCCGCAGTGCGAGGTGCCGAGGACGACGAAACGCGACGCCGGCGCGTGCTCGGCGAGCGCGCCGTACGCATGGCCGTAAGCCGTTCCCCCGACGCGCAGATCGATGTGGGGCGCGATCAGCGCGCTGACCGGTCCTCGGAGCGGCGGCGGCATGACGTCGGCGAAGAAACCGTCGAGGTGCGCGCGCAGCGCCGCCGGCTCCGCGGGGTAGCTCGAGCCCGCGTGCGCCGCCGGCCGAAGCGGCGCCGCGTGGTACGCGGCGTCGACCTCGCGGCGGCGGGCGAGGAAGCGCGGCGACTCGAGGTAGTGATGCGCGTCCAGGGTCGCGACCAGCTCGCGGACGTCGTTCGCCTCGACGATCGTGCCGAAGCGCCGCGCGAACGCTTCTTGCACGTCGATCAGCGATCGCGTGCCGTCGAGCAGCGTCAGGATGAAGTACGCCGCCGGCGGAACCAGCAGCGGGTCGGCGGCGTATTGCAGCGGATCACGCAGGCACACCACGCGCCGACCATCGACGTCGACGGGGAACGCCTCGGCGGGCCGGAGCTTCGGGAGCGGGAGGTCCATGGCCGTGGTCGGGACGGCATGGTAGGCACAAAAGCCCGGTGGGACAATCGGAGCACGCCGAGATCGTGATCGGCTCGGTCGGCGACGTCGCGCCGGGCGAGACGCGGAAGTTTCTGCTGCCGTCGCCGGGCGGCCCGACCGAGGCGTTCGTGGTGAACTTCCGCGGCGAGCTTCACGCGTGGGTCAACCGCTGCCGCCACGTCCCCCTCACGATGGACTGGGTCGAGAACCGCTTCCTCGACGCCTCGCGCGACTTCATCGTCTGCGGCACGCACGGCGCGCTCTACCGTCCGGATACCGGCGAGTGCGTCGAAGGGCCGCCGCTCGGCCGCGCGCTGCTGCGCGTCCCGCTCCGCGTCGACGGCGACCGGATCATCGCGACCGTTCCCGCGGAGCTGTAGCAGCGCCGTCGACGCCGTCCCCGCTCGCTGGGCTTCCGATCGACGTCGCGAGGCGGAGTGAATCCGTGCCGCTTCGACCAGGTCCGCGCGCCGCCTGCGCTCGCGATGGACGGCGCGCGGAGTGAATCCGCCTTGAGCGATTTGGCGCGGAGGCGGCGGGATTACTCCGGCTCGTCGCCGAAGTGGGCGCGGATGATGCGCTGCTTCAGGTACTCGAGGGTGCCGAGGTCTTCGACGATGTCGCCGCCGGTGTCGTAGAAGAAGATCTCGCCGCTCTTGTTGCGTCCGACGGCGACCAGCCACTCGAGCTCGTCGCGATCCTCGAGCAGGTAGTTGATGGTCTGCGACACTCCCTTTCCGGAGATGATCGTGACCTTGGCCTTGGCCGTCTTCTCCTCTTTGGGCATCGCATCCACCTCCCTCGTCGCCCGCGCTCGCACCTCTACCCGGGGCGAACCGATACGGGGGAAACGCACAAAACGTAGGGAAGTCGAGGATATGAGTCACTGGACACCCAGTCAATAGAGAGTCTTCGCGCGCCCGCGCACCGCTTCGAGGACCGTCTCGACGTGATCGGTCTGCGGAAAGAGATCGATCGGCAGCACGCGATCGACGACGTAGCGCGCCTTGACGAGGGTACGGACGTCGCGGGCAAGCGTTGCCGGATCGCACGACACGTACACGATCCGCGCCGGTCCGAGACGTGCGAGCTGCTGCGCGACCTTGGCGGCGCCGCCGCGCGGCGGGTCGAGGAGGACGAGATCGGCGCCGGCGCAGCCTTGCTGGCGAAGAAAGTGCTCCGCCGGCGCGACCTCGAAACGCGTGCTCGTAAGGGCGGCGTCCGCCGCGCTCGCAATCGCGGCGGCGACCGCGGCCCGATCGCGATCGACGCCGACGACCGCGGCGCCGGCGCGCGCGAGAGGCAGCGTGAAGTTTCCGGCTCCGCAGTAGAGATCGAGGACCTTCGTCGCCCCGGACGCGAGCGTCCGGACCGAGGCGACCAGCAGGCGATTCGCATCGGCGTTCACCTGCGTGAAGGTGCCTGCGCGCTGCACGAGCGGAGGCGCGCCGCCTTCGGCGGCGACCGCGAGCGAGGGATCGCCCCATTCCTGCTGCCAGCCGCGACCGGAGACCCGCACGCCGGCGAAGGAGGTGCTCGCGCGGAGCCGGCCGACGGCCGGGGCATCGCCGGCGTGAAACGCGCCGCTCGCGCTGAGGTGCGCGACGACGGCGCCGCGGCCGTTGCTCGCGAGCTCGACGGTCTCGATCGGCGTTTCGAGCTCGCGGAGGAACGGCCGCAGCGCGGCAAGGGCGTTCGAGAGCGCCGGCTCGGCGATGATGCAGGCGTCGATCTCGACCGTCTCGCGCGAGCGCGGGCGCAAGTAGCCCACGCGGCGCTCGGCGTCGACGTGGAGCCGGATGCGGTGGCGGTACTGCCATTCTCGCGGCGAGGCGATGATCGGGAGCTCACGCCGGGCCCGGACCCCGGCGATGCGGGCGAGCGTCTCGCGAACGTTCGAGGCCTTGGCCTCGAGCTGCGCGTCGTAGGCGACGTGCTGCCACGGACAGCCGCCGCACGCGCCGACCCACGGACACGGCGGCACACGATACGCCGCGCCGCTCGCGATGCGCTCCACGACCTCGGCGCGCGCGAACGCGCCGCGATCCTCGACGATGCGGGCGCGGACGCGGTCGCCCGGCGCCGCCCCGGCGACGAAGATCGCCCGTCCGTGGTGCCGCGCGATCGCATCCGGGCCGTTGGAGAGCGCGAGGACCTCGAGGTCGATCGTCGGGGCGTCGGAGGTCTCGGAGGCCACGCCTCAGCGTAGCACGCGGAGCCGGCGGCGTGGCGGCGCGTGTGCGCCGCGCCGCTGCCGTGGCCCGCGATCGTCCCGCCTACTCCGGGTGCGCCGCGCCCTCGCCGGCGGCATCCTGCCCCGGACCCGGCGTCGCCGCGGCCGTGGGGCCGGCGCTGACCGCGGCATTGGGCCGAGCGCGCTCGAGCGCCTCGAAGCGATCCTGGAGCTCCTCGAAGCGGCTCGCCATGCGCTCGGTGACGCGCGCGACGTCCTCGAGCCGCCGGGTGACGAAGGCCCGCTGGTCCTCCGCCTCGCGGATCTTCGACTCGAGCTCCTGGACGCGAGGATTGGCGGCGATCAGGTAGTTGCCGGCGCCGGACGTGACGAGGAAGCCGGTGCCGATCGCACCGAGGATGAACCCCAAGAGAAAACCGAAGAGCACTTTCAGGACCATGCGCGTTCCTCCAGTCGCCGCAGCTCGCCGACGACGATCATCATCGCCGCGAGGGTGGTGGTTCCCGCCGTTCTGAGCTCGTCGACGAGTCCTCGCAGGCGCTCGAGCTCGAGCGTGCGGCGCTCGCGAAGCTCGGCGACGGCGGTGTCGACGTCCGGCGTCGCGGCGACGAGCCGGCGGCTCAGAGCCCGTCGCAGCCGGTGCAGATCGGCGGTGAGCATGTCGACCGCGCGCCGCTCCGCGCGCGACTCCGCGGCGACGGTGCGGAGCGCCTGCGCGAGCCAGGCGAAGTCGGTCAGATCGTCGAGCCGCCAGTACGCGGCGGCCGCGGCCGCCAGCGGCGCGCCGGTCTCGGTGGCCACCGCGATCACGTCGAGAATCTCCGGCAATGCCTCGGCGTCGAGACAGCGTTCGACGAGCGCGGCCGGGACCGCGGCGGCGGCGAGCGCGGCGGCGCGGCGTGCCCGCCGTTCGCGCCGCGCGGGCGACAGCGCGTCGCGCACGCCGGTGAACGCGGTCGTGAAGCGGCTCACGACCGACGTCAACGGCTCCGCGGCGCGGTCGCCGTCGACGAGCCACCGGGTCGCGGCCTCGACCGCGGGCAGCAGGGTGTCGAGGACGCCCGTCTCGGTCGCGGCGCCGAGCGCCGCCGCGTCGCGGGCGACGCGAACCGCGCCGACGATCGCGTCGACGATCACGAAGGCGCGCACGACGGCCGCCGGCTCGGCGCCGGTCTCGCGGGCGGTGCGGGTGACGAAGGTCATGCCCAGGAGGTCGACGACACGGTTTGCGAGCGTCGTCGCGACGAGCTCGCGGCGCAGGCGATGACGGCGGATCGCGTCCGGGAAGCGCTCGCCGAGGAGCGCGGGAAAATACCCGAAGAGCACGCGATCCAGGTAGGGGTCGTCGGCGACCGCGCTCGCCGCGACGACGCGCGTGCAATGCATCTTGGCATACGCCAGCAGAACCGCGAGCTCCGGACGGGTGAGGCCGAGAACCGTCGCGCGGCGTGCCTTCAAGCTCTCGCGGTCCGGCAGGGCCTCGAGCCCGCGGTCGAGGAGGCCGCTGCTCTCGAGCTCGGTCATGAGGTCGCGGAAGTCGATCAGCCGCAGCGCGCTGCGCTGCCGGTCGCGGGTGAGGATGCGCGCCTGACCGCGGTTGTGGTCGAGAACCAGCGCGGTGACGGCGTCCTCGACGTCGGCGAGGACGCGATTGCGCTGCGCGATCGAGAGCTCGCCCGACTCGACGAGCGGCTGGAGCGCGATCTTGAGATTGACCTCGTGGTCCGACATGTCGACGCCCGCCGAGTTGTCGATGGCGTCGGTGTCGATGCGGCCGCCGGCGAGCGCGTACTCGATCCGGCCGTGCTGGGTGAACCCGAGATTGCCGCCCTCGGCGACGACCCGCGCGCGCAGCTCGCCGCCGTTCACCCGCACGCTGGCGTTGGCGCTGTCGCCGACCTCGGCGTTGGTCTCGCCGCGCGCCTTGACGTAGGTGCCGATGCCGCCGTTGAACAACAGATCCGTCTCCATCCGGAGGATCGTCTGGATCAAGCTGTCGGCGTCGAGCGTCGGCGCCTCGACGCCGAGCACGGCGCGGAGCTCCGGCGACAGCGTCACCACCTTAGCGCCGCGCGCCACGACCGTCGCGCCGCGGCTGAGCGCGCGCGGATCGTAGTCGGCCCAGCTCGAGCGCGGCAGCGCGAAGAGCCGCGCCCGCTCGCCGTACGAGCGCGCCGGATCCGGATCGGGGTCGAGGAAGATGTGACGGTGGTCGAACGCGGCGCGGAGCTTGAGCGTCCGCGACAGCAGCATGGCGTTGCCGAAGACGTCGCCGCTCATGTCGCCGATGCCGGCGACGGTGATCGGGTCGTGGTCGACGTCGAGCGCGCCGCCGTCGAGGGTCCGGAAGTGCTGCGCCACGCATTCCCAGGCGCCGCGCGCGGTGATGCCGAGCTTCTTGTGGTCGTAGCCGTGCGAGCCGCCGGAGGCGAAGGCGTCGCCGAGCCAGAAACCGTACTCGGCCGCGATCGCGTTGGCGTGGTCGGAGAAGGTCGCGGTGCCCTTGTCGGCGGCGACGACGAGATAGGGATCGGGCTCGTCGTAGCAGACGACGTTGGGCGGCGGCACCGTCCGCTCGCCGCGATACCCGTCGGTGAGATCGAGCATGCCGCGGATCAGCGTCGAGTAGGCGTCGATGATCGCGTCGGGACTCGTGCCGCGCTTCACGATGAAGCCGCCTTTGGCGCCCACCGGGACGATGACGGCGTTCTTCACGGTCTGGGTCTTCATCAGACCGAGGATCTCGGCGCGGAAGTCGTCGTGCCGGTCGCTGAACCGGATGCCGCCGCGCGCGATCCGGCCGGCGCGGAGATGGACGCCTTCCATGGTCGGGCTGTGGACGTAGATTTCGTAGAGCGGCCGCGGGCGCGGCAGCTCGTCGATCCGGCTGGCGTCGAGCTTGATCGCGACGTGGCCGCGGCGGCCCGCGAGAAACGCGTAGTAGTTGGTCCGGACCGTCGCCTCGATGAGGCCGAAGAGGGCGCGCAGCACGCGGTCCTCGCCGATGTTCGTCACCGCGTCGAGGCTGGTGAGAAACGCCTGGCGCGCGGCTGCGACCTCGGCGTCCCGGTCCGGCGTGCCGGCGGGCGCGGCCGCGTCCGGCGGCGCGAACCGGGCGTCGTAGTAGCGCGGCAGCAGCGTCGCGCAGTCGGGGTGGCGGACCAGCGCGTCGACGATCGCACGCCGGCTCGGCGCTACGCCGATCTGGAAGGCGTAGTTGCAGTACGTCCGCAGGAGGTCGACTTGCTGCCACGACAAGCCGGCCCCGAGGACCAAGCGGTTCAGCGCGTCGTTCTCGATTCCGGCGCGGACCTGGGTGAGCGCCGCGATCAGCCGCGCGGCGTCGCGTTGGACGTCGAGGCGTCCGCCCGTGCCGTCCTGCACCAAGAACGTGTCGAGGTAGATCGGCTGTCCGTCGAGAGCCGGAATCGTCACCGGGTCCTCGGCGAACACCCGCAGGCCGAGGTTCTCGAGAACCGGCATGACGTCGGAGAGCACGAGCTGCTCGCCGCGTGCGTAGAGCTTGATCGCGGTGAAGCGCTCGCGCGCGCCGACCGGGTTCTGGATGTCGATGCGGAAGCCCGCGCCGCTCCGCAGCGCCTCGAGATGGCCGACGTCGTGCACCGCGGCGGCGATCTCCGCCGTCGCCTTGTACTCGGCCGGAAGCGCCCGTGCGTAGCGCTCGGCGAGCGCCGTGCCCTGCTCGTGGCCGTAGGCGCCGACCAGGCGCTCACGGAGGCGATCGTCCCAGCTGCGTGTGACGCCGGCGATCTCGTGCTGGAGGTCGCGCCAGCGCACTGCCTGGATGCGCTCGCGCGGCGCCGCGAGATAGAAGTGCAGCCGTGCGCGCTCGCTCTCGCCGAGCGCGAGGTGGTAGTCGATCACCTGGCCGCCGAAGCGCGCCGCGAGCGCGTCTTGAATGCGCGTACGGATCGCCGCCGAGAACTTGTCGCGCGGCATGATCACCATCACCGCGACGCCGCGTGCGAGCGCGTCCGGCCGGAAGCTCACCCGCACGTCGTCGCTCTGCTGGATCGCCATGATCATGCGGATGTCGCCGCGGAGCGCGTCGAGCGGCAGCGAGAACAGCTCCGCCTTCGGCATGCTGTTGAAGATCGCGACGATCTCCTTGTGATCGTGGGAGCCGCGGGCGACGTGCTCGGCGTCGAGGATCTCTTGCAGGCGACGGCGCAGGATCGGGATCTCGGCGGCCTCCTCGGCGAACGCTTTCGAGGTGAGCAGGCCGAGGAAGCGATGCTCGCCGCAGACGGTGCCGCCGGCGTCGAGGCGCTTCACCGCGACGTAGTCCATGCGAACGCGGCGATGAACCGGGGAATGCGCCGTCGTGCGCGCGATCGTCACCGGCGAGCCGCCGACGCTCCGCTCGCGGAGCTCGCCGGTGACCTCGGCGAGCGGCGTCGAGCCGACGTCGTGCGACGCCGGCCGGTCGCGGAACAGGCCGAGACCCGAGCCGCGGTCGATCCGCAACCTCGGCGTGGACACGGCTTCGAGGGTGAGGCTGCAATAGCCGAGCAGGACCCAGCCGCCGTGCGCCAGCCACCGCAGGAACTCCTGAGCCTCGGCGACCTCCGCGCGCGACGGCCCGCCGGCGGTCGCGACCTGCTGCGCGAGCTCCTCGGCGACGGCTTCGGTGCGCGCGACCATCGCGTCGAAGTCTCCGGTCACCAGCAGCACGTCACGCAAGCGCTCGCGCACCTCCGTCTCGATCGCGGCGAGCCGCTCCCGCGGCAGCGGCTCGAGCACGGCATGGACGATCGACTCGTGCGTCGCGCCGCGCTGCGTGCCGTATACGGCACGCAGCGGTCCCGCAGCCTCGTTCGCCGCCGCCGGCTCGCGGTCGACGGCGACGACCGGATGCAAGAGCACCTGGAGGGCGATGTCCTCGCTGCGCAGGTACTCGCGCAGCGTGTCGACGATGAACGGCCGGTCCGGCATCACCGTCTCGAGCACGGTGCCGCTGCTCTCCCAGCCGTCGACGGCGAAGCTCGGGTCGAAGACGCGGACGCGCGGCATCGGCCCGCCGGCCGCGACGAAGCGAAAGGCGTGCGCGGCGACCGCCGCGGCTTGGTCCTCGCCGAGCTGCTCGAGGTACTCTCCGGCGCCGCGTGCGAAGAGGGCGGCGGCGAACGTCGCGATCGCCTCCGCATCGCCGCCGAACGTCGCGCGGATCACCGCGACGGCTCGGGCGAGCCGCGGCGGCGCTTCGGGAACGAGCGAGGCGGGCGCCGTCATTCGCGAAGCGCGTGGACGACGGTGCGCGGCCCGTCGCTCCAGCCGGTCCGAGCCAGCACGCCGTCGAGCGCGGGCAGCGCGGCGACGAGCGCCGCATCGAGCTCGAGCTCGAGCCGCGTGCAGCCGCGCGCGAGCGCCCGGGCGCGCGCGCAGTCGAGGAGCAGGCTCGCGGCGACGTCGGAGGTGCCGCGCAGCTGGCGAACGATCGCGGTCGGCTGTGCGATCCCCCGTACGTACGCCACCAGCGCGATGCCGATGACCGCCAGATCGTCCTCGCGCTCGACGAGGTACAGGTCCTCGCGCAGCTGCGACACCAATCGACGGAAGCGCTTGCGGTCGGCGCGGCCTGCCGCGTCGCGCATCCCGAGCAGCGCGCGCACCCGGTCGAAGTCGTCACGGCGCGCGCGGCGAACTCTCAGCTCCGGTTGCATCGCAGCGGGGTCTTACCAACCGGAGCACGGTCCGGCCAGCGGAGTCGCCGCGACGCGCCCAGTGCCGAACCGCCGACTGCCGGCGTCGAGCCGGCAGTCAGCGAGCCGAGATCACTTGCGCTTCTGCTTGCAGTGGACGCGGGTGGCGCGCGCGTTCATCGAGCAGCCGCTCGCGCTCACGTAGCTCTCGCCGCCGATGGCGAGATCGATCTCGAGGGCCGGCTCGCGGCCGCCGCTCACGTCGAGGCCGACCGCCGCCGCCGAGAAGGCGTAGGCGGAGCCGTCGCGCGAGGTGAGCGTCACGGCCGTGAGCCCGCCGAGCGTACCTTTACGGTCGCGGTACATGAGGCGCGTTCCGCGGCGGTTCGACGTCCAGTGGCCGCCGGGCACCGTCTCGTGGATGACCTCGTCCCCCTGCATGTTCTTCACCGAGATCGTGACGGCATTGCCGGCGATCTGGTTCAGGCTCATGTTGCCGGTGGTCGCACGGAAGCTGCCGAGCAGGCTCAGCGTGTCACGGTCGGCGTGCTTGTCCATGTGGAGGTTCATGCGCTTCATGTTGAGCAGCCCGCAGGCGTCGGCGGCCTTCTGATCGGGGTTGGCGCGTGCGATGCAGTTGTCGCAGGCATCGCCGACGCCGTCGTCGTCGATGTCCTCCTGCAACGGATTCTGGTTCACCGGGCAATTGTCGTAGGCGTCCGGAACGCCGTCGCCGTCGCTGTCCGGCACGGAGGGCGTCGGCGTCGCGGTCGGATTCGGCGCGTTGGTCGCCGTCGGCGTCGGGTTGGTGCCGCCGTGCTCCGGATAGATGAAGCTCACCCCGGCGGCGTCGTCCGCCTTGAGCGATGCGCCGCGGCCGTCGAAGTGCGCGTACGCGTACATGGTCGCCGACGCGTCGGTCGAGTGCGCGAGGCCGATGGTGTGGCCGAGCTCGTGCGTCGCCACCTCGGCGAGGTTGGTCTTGTTCCAGAACGAGCAGTTCGTCCAGCCGTTGTTGAAGATGATGTCGCCCTCGACGATCCTGGCGGAAGGTGACGCCGTTGACGACCTTGCTGCCGCCCGCCCGCGCAATAGCCGCCGACGGCGAGGACGCCGCCGCAGCTCGTCGGATCGGTGACCTGGTTCTGTGGATCGTTGAAGACGATCTTGCTGGTGCCGTCGCAGAAGGAGCCCGAGTTGTCCGACAAGCCCGCCGACTGCATGACGATCGAGGCGGTCGGGACGTCGGTCCATGCCTTGAGCGCGGCTTCGATCGCCGCGATCGAGTCGGTGGCGCCGATCTTGGCGTCGCCGGTGCGGTCGATGAAATACTTGACGGGCTGGCCGTCGTCGGGCTCGAACCAGCGGACGTTGTTGAAGAGCTTGAAGCCGGCGACCTCCTCGGCGACCTGCGACTGCATCTCGAGCGGAGCGGTCGCGAGCGGGCTGCGGAACATCGGCACCGGCTGGCGGCGGACCACGTCGCGGAGGTGGCTCTTGAACGCCGCCGCGGGCCGGCGGCCGTCGGGGTCGTGGCTCTGGAGCAGCGCCTCGCCGACGACGAGCACGCTCTCGTCCATGTGCCGCGCCGCGACCTCCTCGCCGGTCTCGTCGCGCTCGACCGAGAACTTTCCGAGCGCCATTTGGTTGGTGCGCAGCGTCCCGTCGCGGTTCTGCGACAGGAACGCGATCACCGACTCGCCGAGCTCGTACGTCGGGTTGCCGAAGATCCACTGCTGGTCGTCGCCGATGGTGCCGCCGATCTCACGGATCGTCACCTCGCTGGCGCCGACGTATCCTTTGAGGCTCTCTTCGACCGCGATGGTAATGTATGTATTGATTCCGTGCTGAGCGCGTCCCGTGCGAATGTCGACGACGGTGCCGGCGATCACGGCATCGGAGCTCAGCGTGAGTGCTTCGTCGCTCATCATCACGATGGTGGTGGAGAATGCGGGCGTCGATATCAACATGAGGAGTCCGATGAGGGCCGCCGTGATCCGTGCATTCATAGTCCGAAGCCTCCGCTTTCAGGTATTGAAAACGGGGGTTCAGCAAGGCAGGTGCCACGAAATTCCTCCTAGTTCGTGCAGACTTGGCTCGACGCCGCTCAGCTGATGCGAGGTTCAGTCATAACGACCGTCAATGCGGTGACGGTCTCCGAGCGAGTTCCGTGACGCGCTCGCATACCAGCTCGCACGCGCGTTGCTTTGCCACGTGCGAAGGCGCTAAAGAGCCAGCATGACCCCGCCGGCGACCGGTTCCGAGGTGAGGCTCGACGTCACCGTCCTCGGCTCCGGCGACGCGTTCTCGCAGCGCCGGCCATTTGTATGCGGCGTATCTGTTCGAGACCGGCGACGCGACGTTTCTCGTCGACTGCGGACCGACGATCCTCGCCGCGATGAAGCAGCGTGGAATCGACACCGCGCGCCTCGACTACGTCGTGATTAGTCATATGCACGGCGATCATTTCGCGGGCGTGCCGTTCCTGGTGCTCGAATACATGTATGAGAGGCGGCGCGAGCGGCCGTTCCTCGTGCTCGGTCCGCCGGGAGTCGAGGCGCGATTCTGGGAGCTCTTCCACGCGCTGTATCGGGACGTCAACTCCGGCACGCTGCCCTTCGAGCTGCGGTTCCGGGAGCTCCAGCCCGAGACCGCCGCCACCGTCGGGGGCGTCACGATTCGCGCGGTGCGGGTCCCGCACCAGGTGGAGGACACCGCGCTCGCGCTCGTCGTCGAGAGCGGTGGCAAGCGCGTGCTCTACAGCGGCGACTCGCCGTGGTTCGAACGGTTCGTCGAGCTCGCGCGCGGCGTCGATCTGTTCCTGTGCGAATGCACGGCGTACGACGATCCGATGGGGCGGCACATCGAGTTCCGCACGTTGCGGCCGAGGCTGGCGGAGCTCGAGTGCCGCCGCCTCGTCCTGATGCACCTCGGGCGCGAGATGCGCGAGCACGCCGCCGAGATGCCGGTCGAGTGCGCGACCGAAGGGATGACGATCCGTCTCTGAGCGTCAGCGCAGGCGCGGCGCGACCGGCCGCGTCGCCGCCGGGGCGCCGGGGCGCACCAGCAGCGAGCTCTCGGCCTCGGCCTGCGCCCGCTCCGCTTCTTGCGCGAGCAACACACCGAAGCTCCGGCGCGCCAGCTCCTCGAAAAACGCGACACCCTCGCCGCCGCGCGTGCCCACGGCGAGCGCGTGCGTGGTCGCGACCGCGGCGAGCGCGAGCTCGCGGCGTCCGGTCGCGTGCAGGTAGTACGCCATCTCCTCGAGCCGGCGGCGATACGCCTCGCCCGCCTCGCCGCCGAAGAGCTCGCGGAGCGCGCGCGCGACGATGCTCTGCACGCGCTCGTCCTGTTGCGGCCGGCTCAACAGCAGCGGGCTTTCGCGGGCGGCGGTGATCTCGCCGAGATACGGCGCGACGGTCTCGCGCTCGAGCAGCCAGCTCGCGAACTCCGGCTCGTCGAGCAGCGCCGGTCCGCGATGCTGCTCGGCGGCGGCGGCGTCGGCGTCGAGCGTGCGCGCGATCAGCGGTGGATCGCGTGGGGCCGGCGCGGCGGTGGTGAGGCGCGCGCGGAACGTCGGGTACTCGCCGACGCCCGAGGTGCCGGCGACCCGCGCCCGCGCGAATCCCTCGGCGACGAGCGCGTCGGCGTACGCGCCGTCGGCCGGCACCATGCGCAGCCCATGGCGGGTCTGGAGGTCGCGCTCCATGCGCCGGAGCGCCTTCCGCGAAAGCTCGGCGATCGCGACGTCGCGGAGGCCCGCCGGCTCGTTCAGGACCGCGGTGAGCACGAGCAAGCCGCCTTCGCGCTGCGGACGCACGAGCCACACCAGCCGATCGCCGCGGCCGTCGATCGGCGAGAGGTAGCCTTCGAGCGCGACCGCGGCGAGCCGTCGCGCCACCGACGGCTCGGCCGGTGCCGGCGCGGCGACCGGCGCGGCGATCCCACGTTGCGTGAAGCGGTAGAGCGCGCGCCGGCTCTCCTTGACGACGGCCTTCCAGCCGCGGCGCTCGGCCGCGCTCGCGACCTCGCGCGAGCGCCGCGGCGTTCCCCTGCGACGGCTCGGCGGCGAGGCGATCGACGATGGCGAGGTCGAGCTCGGGCGACCGGCCGGCGAGCGGAAGGAGCAGCGCCGGATCGCTGGTCGTGAGCGGCGACGCCCGCGTCCTCGAGCTGCTCTCGCCCGCGCGCGAGCGCCGTCTCTTCGCGCTCACGCATGCGACGCTAGCCGCCTTGGCGCGCGGTGACGGTCGCGTGCGGATACTGGTCGAGCTTCGCCGTCACGTGATCTTGGATCCACTTGCCGTCCCACCATTCGACGGGATCGACGTGGACGCCGTACAGCATGACGCTGAAGTGCAGATGGTCGCCGGCGGCGAGGCCGGTCTCGCCCGTTCGGCCGATCGTGTCGCCGCGCTGTACCGACTGGCCCGGCGTGCACGGTCGCGGCGCTGAGGTGCCCGTACAGCGAGAAGATGCCGAGACCGTGATCGATGATCACCGCGTCGCCGTAGATGCCGAGGTAGCTCGGCGAAGACGACGGTCCCGTTGTTCGCCGCTATGACCGGGCTCTGCCGCAGCGACGCGAGATCGTAGCCGAGGTGGGTCTGGGTATCGATGATCTTGCCGCCGTAGCTGTACGAGCGGCGATCACCGAACCCGGCGAGCGGCGCGCTGTTCGGCTGGCGAAGGAACGCGCCGTCCCACAGCGGTCGCGGCGCCGAGGTCCGCGTCGCGTCGTGGATGCGCGCCTCGCTCTGCTTGCGAATCGTCCGATTGACGTAGAGGTAGCCCTTCACGAGATCCGGCTCCGCCGGCGCGCCGCTCGCGGAGAGGATCTCCGGCACCTTGCGCTCGAGAAAGGCGTCGTCGAGGGTCGAGCGTCTTCTCGGCGAAGCGCCGCGGCTTCACGACGGTGTGGAAGCTCACCTCGCGCCGGTTTCCGGCGGCGTCCTCGGCGACGGCTTTGGGCGCGGTCTTCGCGTCGAGGTCCTGCGGCACGGCGAAGAACGCGCCGCTGATCGTCGGATCGTCGAAGAGACCCGCGCGTGCCGGGAAAGAAGTAGGGGCCGACCTGGACGCCGCTCCGGACCGTGTCGGGCGGACGCCTTGTAGAGCATGAAGTCGGTGCCGCCGAGCTTCACGTAGTGCTGCGTCGAGAGCACCTCGATGGTCGGCGGCGTGAGGTCGACCGTCACCGCTTGCTCGAGGATCGGCCGGGCGCTGCGAAGCCAGCGCATCCAGGAGTAGTCGTCGGCGTACACGCGCAACGTCGCCGGACCCTCGGCAACGCCGAGATCGGCGGCATGTACCGGCACCGACAGCGTGGTGTCGAGGACGGTGCTCTTTCGCCACGACGCCGCCGGATAGCTCTCGCTCGCGAGCACGACGCTCTTGCCGGCGCTCTCGAGCTCGACCCGGCTCCACTGCAATCCGGACTGCGGGTCGCGAAGACGAATCGCGATCGTCGAGGCGCGTCCGACCGCCGGTACGCCGTTGCGGCAGCTCGGCCGTGGGACGGTGCCACTCGAGCTTGGCCCACCCGACGTAGGCGATGCCGGCGAGCGCCACGAGCGCGACGTCAGCCCGAATCGTCCCCGCCACGTCCCGTCGCGTTTGCCGTGTTGTCGCGACTGCCCGACCCGCATCGCTTCGTGACCTTACGAGCACCCTGGTGGGCTGTCAACGTGATTCGGCGCGCATCGCGCGCGTCGTCGCGGTCAGCGCGCAGCGCGAATCGCGGCGAGCGTCTCGAGCAGCATCGCGGTGATCCGTTGCGTCGCTCCCCAGATGACGAAGCCGCCGTGACGATACGCCGTCACCGCGACGCGGCGGCCGCCGAAGTCCCACTCCTCCTCGCTCGCAGCGCTCGGTTCGGCGAGCGCTGCGAGCGGCACCGAGAAGATGTCGCTCACCTCGCGAGGGTTGGCGCGGAACTCGTACGGGTACGGGATCAGGCCGACGAACGGGTTGATCACGAAGTTGGTCGCGGCGGTGTGAATCGGCGCGAGCGGGCCGAGCACCTCGACGTGCGACGGCTCGACGCCGATCTCCTCGTGGGTCTCGCGCAGCGCGGTATCGAGCAGGGACGGATCGGTCGCGGCGACGTGCCGGCCGCCGGGAAACGCGACCTGGCCGCGATGGTGCGCGAGATCCTCGCTGCGCTTGGTGAACAGCAGGTGCAGGCCGTCGTCGCTGAACGAAGAGCGGGACCAGCACCGCGGACGCGATGCCCGACAGCGCGCCGCGGCTGCGGGTCCGCGCCGGTGAGCGCCGCGCGCAGCTTGGAGACTACGCCGGGGTGCACGCGTTCACGTCGAGCGGCATGGAGAGGACGGCGCGCATGAGACGGGCATCGTGGTAGCACGTCGGTTCGCGTCGCCGGAAGCCCGTGGTATCGTCCGCGCGATGCGTTGCCTCGTCGTCCGCTATCACGAGATCGCGCTCAAAGGCGGCAACCGCCAGCGCTTCGTCGCGCGTCTGGTGAGCAACCTCCGCGCGGCGACCGCCGGCCTCGGCATCACGCGCGCACAGAGCCTGCCGGGGCGCGTCGTGCTGTGGACCGCGCGCGATGCCGCGTCGACGAGATCTGCGCCCGCGTCGCGACGACGTTCGGCGTCGCGAACTTTTCGTACGGGGTCGAGACGACGCTCGAGCTCGCGGACATCCGGAGCGCGGTCCTCGCCGCGGCGTCGCGCGAAACCTTCGGCTCCTTCCGCATGCGCTGTCGGCGGGCGCACAAGGAGTTTCCGCTGACCTCGCCCGAGGTGAACGCGCTGCTCGGCCGTGCGGTGCAGGACGCGACCGGCGCCCGCGTCGATCTCGAAAATCCCGAGCTGACGATCACGGTCGAGATCCTGCCGCGCTCCGCGTTCGTCTCGGCACGGAAGCTCGCCGGGCCGGGCGGCCTGCCGGTCACGATCAGCGGCCGCGTGTGCTGCCTGCTCTCCGGCGGGATCGACTCGCCGGTCGCCGCCTACCGCATGATGCAGCGCGGGTGCCGCGTCGACTTCGTCCATTTTCACGGCGCGCCGTATACCGACCGCGCCAGCCGCGACAAGGCCCGCGAGCTCGCGACCCTGCTGACGCGCTGGCAGCTCCACTCCGATCTGTGGGTGGTGCCGTTCGGCGCGATCCAGGCGGAGATCGTCGCGCGCGTGCCGCGGACGCACCGCGTGGTTCTCTACCGGCGCATGATGCTCCGCATCGCCTCGGCGCTCGCGGAGCGCACCGGCTGCCGCGCGCTCGTCACCGGCGAGAGCCTGGGACAGGTTTCGTCGCAGACGCTCGAGAACATGGAGGTCATCGGCGCGGCGACGCCGATGCTCGTCCTGCGCCCGCTCGTCGGCATGGACAAGGCGGAGATCATCGCGAGCGCCGAGCGCATCGGTACCTTCACGACGTCGATCCTGCCCGATCAGGATTGCTGCTCGCTTTTCGTGCCGCCGCATCCGACGACGCATGCGACCGCCGCCGAGGTCGCGGCAGCGGAGTCGCTTCTCGACGTCGCGGAGCTCACCAGGCGGGGGATCGAGGCCGCGGAGCACGAGCGCTTCGTCGAGCGTCCGCGTGCGCCGCGCGAGGAACGGAGTCTCCATGACGTCGGAGCGCATCCAAGAGCTTCGTGAGCTTCTCGAGGACGAGCCGGACGACGGCTTGCTGAACCTGACGCTGGCGCAGGAGTACCTCGCGAGCGGGGACGCGGCGTCGGCGCTGCCGTACCTGGAGAAGGTGGTCGCGGTCGAGCCGCGCTACACGGTCGCGTACCGCTACCTCGGCAGCGCGCTCGCGGCGCTCGGCCGCGTCGACGACGCCGCGCAGGCCTGGACGCGCGGCATCGCGGTCGCGGACGAGACCGGGGACATTCAGGCGGGCAAGGAGATGCAAGTCTTTCTCACCCGGCTGCGCGCGACGTGAGGACCTTGCCGTGAGCGCGGTGGCGGGTCGTGTGTGTGTGCCCTCCTGGCGCGGAAGCCAACGCGCCCCTCGGGCACGCACACACGACCCGCCACCGCGCCCGTGACGTCCGCGCCCGCGCGCGATGGATGATACGGAGGTCGCCGGTCATGCCGGTCGAGGTCATCGGGATCGATCACGTGTACGTCACGGTTCGCGAGCTGGCGCGGTCGACGGAATTTTACGATCGCGTGATGACGGTGCTCGGGTATCGCAGGGGCGAGTCCGTGATCGGCGGCGACCCGCACGTGCATTACTACAATCGGCAGTTCGGCTTCTCGCTCCGCCCGGCGCGCAGCGATCGCGCGCATGATCCCTACGCGCCCGGCCTCCATCACTTCTGCTTCCGCGTCGTCGACGAAGCCGCCGTCGACCGCGCCGCCAAGGAGCTCCGCAACGCCGGCGTCGAGGTGACCGACCCGCGCATCTACGCCGAGTACGACAACGACTACTACGCCACCTTCTTCGAGGACCCTGACGGCATCCGCCTCGAGATCACGAACTTCCGCCACCGCCGCCGCCAACGAATGTTCGATTGGGACGCGCCGCAACGCTGACGGGCGCGCCGCCCTCGCACCGCGCCCGTCAGCGACGCGCCGGCCTTTCGAGTCAGTGTCTCTTCGTCGGCGACAGTGATGCGAGGAAGTCCGCGGCGACTCGAGCCGGGCTCACGCCGTCGCGGTCGACGAGAAGGTTCATCGCCCGCATGCGGTCGGCGTCGATCGTGCCCGCGAGCTCGCGCAGGGCGGCAACGACCCCCGGCTCCTCGTGCGCCAGCCGCGCGCTCACGAGGATGATCGCGTCGTAGGGCGGGATCGCGTGGCGGTCGTCGACCAAGACCCGCAGGTCGTAGGCGGCGATCCGGCCGTCGGTCGAGAACGCGCTGATCACGTCGACGTCGCCGCCGGCGACCGCCTGGTACATCAAGGAGGGATCCATGCTGCGGCGCTCGCGGAATTCGAGGCCGTAGACCCGCTCGACGGATCGCCACTCGCCCCGGCTGAAGAACTCGTAGTCGGCACCGATCGTCATCGAGGCGGCGTGGGGCGCGAGCGCGCTGATCGTCGCGACGCCGAGCTGGCGCGCGCGGGCGGCACGCATCGCGAGCGCGTAGGCGTTCTCGAAGCCGAGCGCGCCGGCGACGACGATGCCGTCCCTCGACGACAGATACTCGTCGACCGCGGCGAGCAGCGCCCGGCGGTCGTCGGGGACGTCGTCGCGGTGCATGACCGTCGCCCAGATCGTGCCCGAGTAGTCGACGTACGCATCGATCGCGCCCGTGCGGAGCGCGTCGAACGCGACCGTCGAGCCGAGCGACGGCACCGGGGTCGCCGCCCGGCTCGTCCGTCGGGCGATCTGGCGCGCCAGGATCTCGCTCAAGACGTATTGCTCGGTGAAGGTCTTGGCGCCGATTTGCACCGGTCGCGCCGTCGCGCCGCCGCGGAGCGACGCCGCGAAGGTCGCGGCGGTGTAGGCGTAGAGGACGACGAGAAGCGCGAGCGCGGTCGCCAGCCGGCCGCGCCGCCGCGCCCGGAGTCCGACCTCGATTCCGCGGATCAAGCCGTCGACGGCGAGGGCCAGCGCCGCGGCCGCGACGCAGCCGACGAGGACGGCGGAGAAGTTCCGCGTCTGCAAGCCGCTGAAGATGTAGTTGCCGAGGCTCGGCGCGCCGACCGGCGTCGAGAGCGTCGCCATTCCCACGACCCATACGGACGCGGTGCGGATTCCGGCGACGATCACCGGCAGTGCCAGCGGCAGCTGGACGAGGCGCAAGCGCTGACCCGGCGTCATCCCGACGCCGCGCGCCGCCTCGATCACCGCCGCGTCGACGCCGTCGAGGCCGGCGACGGTGTTTCGGAGAATCGGCAGCACGCTGTAGAGCGTGAGCGCGATGATCGCCGGCAGGTAGCCGATGCTGCGGATCTCGACGCCCACGATGCGGGCGGAGACGGCACTCGCGACGGCGAGCGCCGGGACCATGATCGCGAGAAGCGCGAGCGCCGGGATCGTCTGGATCACGCTCGCGACCCCGAGCACCACCTGCTCGGTGCGCTTGCGACGCGCGATCCAGATGCCGGTCGGAACGCTGACGAGGGTGCCGAGGAGCAGCGCGACGAGCGAGAGCTGCAGATGCGCCGTGAGGTACTCCGGAAGGAGCGCGAGCTGGTCCTTCATGGCGCCGCCGGCACTCTCCGCGAGCGACCCACGGGCGCCGCCGACGTGTCCGGCGTCACGGCGGCGCGATCGATCGCGCGGCCGGACGCGTGCGCGACGCCGGCAGGAACGCGGCGCTCCCTCACGCCGACGGCTCGCCGGCCAGCAACGCGTCGAGCGCGCGCGCCTGGCGCGCGGGCGTGCCGATCAGCTGCGCCACGTACTCGTCGGCCGGATGGGCGACCAGCTCGCTCGGGGTGCCGAGCTGGACGAGCCGGCCGGCGCGCATCACCGCGATGCGATCGCCGAGGAGCAGCGCCTCGACCATGTCGTGGGTCACGAAGATCACGGTGAGGCGCAGCCGGGCGACGATCGCCCGAAAGCTCTCCTGCAACCGGTCGCGCGTCAGCGGATCGAGCGCGCCGAAGGGCTCGTCCATGAGGACGATCGCCGGCTCCGCCGCGAGCGCGCGTGCGACGCCGACCCGCTGCTGCTGGCCGCCGGAGAGATCGTGCGGCCAGCGGTCGCGGAACGCGGCGGGCTCGAGATCGACGAGCGCCAAGAGCTCGTCGGTGCGGTGCGCGATCTCCGTCGGCCGGCGCCCGAGGAGACGGAGCGTGATGCCGACGTTCTCGGCGACGGTCATGTGCGGAAACAGCCCGACCTGTTGGAAGCAATACCCGATGCGGCGCCGCAGCTCGTGTGGCGCGAACCGCGCGACGTCGTCGCCGTCGATGCGGACCAAGCCCGACGTCGGCTCGACCAGACGATTCACCATCTTGAGCGTCGTCGTCTTGCCGCAGCCGGAGCCGCCGAGCAGCACCACCAGCTCGCCACGTCCGACGCCGAGCGAGAGCGCGTCGACGACGACGGTGTCGCCGTAGCGTTTGGTGAGCGCCTCGAGCTCGATCGTCGCGCCGTCGCGCCGCGCGCGACGGGCGTCCGCGGCATCCGCCACGTCAGCCGCGCGGCAGCGAGGCGAGGAACGGCTCTACCGCGGCGTGGAAACCGGCGGGATTGTCGCCCATCACCGAGTGTCCGGCGCCGGCGACGGTGCGCACCTCGGCGTGCGCGACGCTGCCGAGCCGCTCGGCGGCCTCGGGCGCGAGCACGTCGCTTTGCTCCCCGCGCACCACCAGCATCGGGCAGCGGATCGACCGGACTCGTTCCCAGAGATCGCTCGTCCCGCTCGCGAGACGCGCCGGATCACGCAGCGCCGGATCGTACTTCCACGTCCAGCGACCGTTCGGCAGCCGGCGCAGGTTGTGGCGCATGCGGTCGCGGATGTTGTCGAGCGAACGGCGAGGGTTGAACGCGTGCGCGCGCGCGACGAAGGCCTCGAACGACTCGAGCTCGTCGGTCGCGGCGACGAAGCTGCGGATGCTCTCGACGCCGCGCCGCTGCACCTCGGGCGCGATGTCGACGACCACGAGCGCGCGCACCAGCTCCGGCGCGCGCGCCGCGATCGTCATCGCGTTGAGGCCGCCCATCGAGAGCGCGACCAGGATCGCCGGGGCGCCGGTGATCTCGCGGACGAACGCCGCGACGTCGCCGCATTGGCTGTCGATGCGGTAGTCGCCGTCGGCGGCCCAGCCCGAGTCGCCGTGACCGCGCTGGTCGAGGGCATAGACGTGGTGGCTCGTCGCCAGCGAGGGCGCGACCTCATCCCAGCTGTGCGCCGTCTGCGTGATCCCATGGAGACACAGGAGCGGCGCCATGCCGGCCGTGCCCCAATCGAGGTAGTGGAAGCGAAGCCCGCGGAGCTCCGCGACCGCGTCGCGCGGCGGGCTCATGCGCGCGCGCGCCGTTGCCATGCGCGGAGAAGATCGCCGAAGCCGCGGCGCAGCGGCTCGGGCAACCCGGCGAGATCCGGATCGCGCGGCGGCGCCGCGCACCCGGCCGCTCTGCGGGCGCGACGCGACGGGCGCTGCTCGCCCGGTGCGACAGGCGGGTCGTTCTCCGCCAGGACGAAGAAGAGGTCGCCGACCAGCTCACGCGGGAGTCGCGCGTTGATCGCGGCGCGCAGCCGCGGCTTCAGCAGCTGCAGCTCCTGCATCCAGGGCGCGCTCGATACGGCGACGATCAGCGTCCGTCCGCGCAGACGCACCGGCTGGGCACGGCGCGCGATCTGCGCGCCGACGGCGTCCTCCCAGGCCCGCCAGATCGTCGTCGCGCCTTCGCTGCCGGCGACGCGATCGAGGCAGCGCTCGAGCAGAGTGCGTAACGGTATCGACGCTTCGCGCACGCTCGCCGTGCTTACCACAGTTCGATCCCGAGTCACGCGAGCGGCCTGCCGTGTCGTCGCCGGCCGCGAGGAGAGCGCGCGCCGCCAGCCGGCGGCGTCGCCGCGCGATGATCGACGCGTGAAGTTTTCGCGATCGAGCGATGTTTTCTTGTTGACACCCGTCAATTCGTTGTGTACCTCCGCGCCATCGCATACAACATCTTGGGATGAGCGAGTTTTCGAGACCGGGCGATCGGGGGGAGCCTTCCGTGGCGAGCGTTCCCGGCGACACCGGCGGAGGGGCGGGACGATGGCAGAAGGGCTGGCGAAGAGCAGGGCGGGGAGCGGAGCCGGACGCGAACGTCGCGACGCAGCCGGTCGCGGGCGACGTCGCCCTCGCGGCGCCGGCGGGGCGGGGCATCACCGTTCAGCGGTACTTCACGGAGGCGGGCGTCGATCCGTACACGACCGTCGAGTGGGAGCGCCGCAGCGCGGTCATCTACGGCGAGAAGGGCGAGGTCGTGTTCGAGCAGCACGACGTCGAGATCCCGAAGCCGTGGACGCAGCTCGCGACCAACGTCGTGGTCTCGAAGTACTTTCGCGGGCCGCTCGGAACGCCGCAACGCGAGCGCAGCGTTCGTCAGCTGATCGGCCGCGTCGTCGGCACGATCCGCGTCGTGGGGCGTCGCGCAAGGGTACTTCCAGACCGCCGCCGACGCCGCGACGTTCGCCGACGAGCTGACGCACCTCCTCCTGCATCAGAAAGCGTCCTTCAACAGTCCCGGTCTGGTTCAACGTCGGCGTCGAGCCGAAGCCGCAGTGCAGCGCCTGCTTCATCCTCTCGGTTCACGACACCATGGATTCGATCCTCGACTGGTACCGGCGCGAAGGGCGTGATCTTCAAAGGCGGCTCCGGCTCCGGCGTGAACCTCTCGCGCATCCGCTCGGCCCGCGAGCGCCTCGGCGGCGGCGGCACCGCCTCCGGACCGGTCTCCTTCATGAAGGCCGCCGACGCCTCGGCGGGCGTGATCAAGTCCGGCGGCAAGACGCGCCGCGCCGCCAAGATGGTGGTGCTCAACGCCGACCATCCCGACGTCCTCGACTTCATCCGCTGCAAGTCCGAGGAGGAGCGCAAGGCACGGGCGCTGATCGCGGCCGGCTACGACAACTCGCTCGACGGCGCCGCGTACGGCTCGGTCTTCTTCCAGAACGCCAACAACTCCGTGCGCGTCGACCGACGACTTCATGCGCGCGCTCCTCGCCGACGGCGAGTGGCGGACGCGCTTCGTCACCACCGGCGAGGTCGCCGACACCTACCGAGCCGCGCGACGTGATGCAGGCGATCGCCGAGGCGACGCACGCCTGCGGCGATCCGGGCATGCAGTTCGACACCACGATCAACGATTGGCACACCTGCCCGGCGAGCGGCCGCATCAACGCCTCGAATCCGTGCTGCGAGTACATGCACCTCGACGACTCCGCCTGCAATCTCGCGTCGCTGAACCTCATGAAGTTCGTGAGCGCCGGAGGCGACTTCGACGTCGCGGCGTTCCGCCATGCGGTCGACGTGCTGATCACCGCGCAGGACATCATCGTCGACAACTCGAGCTACCCGACGGCGGAGATCGAGCGTAACGCGCACGCGTTCCGCGAGCTCGGCCTCGGCTACGCCAATCTCGGCGCGCTCTTGATGTCGCTCGGCCTTCCCTACGACTCCGACGGCGGCCGGCAGTTCGCGGCGGCGATCACCGCGCTGATGTGCGGCGAGGCCTACCTCCAGTCGGCGAAGATCGCGGGCGCGATGGGCCCGTTCGGCGGCTACCCGCCGAATCGCGAGCCGATGCTGCGGGTGATCGCCAAGCATCGCGCGGCGGCGCACAAAATCGACCCCGCGCTCGTGCCGCTCGAGCTCCTGAGCGATGCGCGTCGCGTCTGGGACGACGCGCTCGCGACTCGGCGAGCGCACCGGCTTCCGCAACTCGCAGGCGACGGTGCTCGCGCCGACCGGCACGATCGCCTTCATGATGGACTGCGACACGACCGGCATCGAGCCCGACATCGCGCTCGTCAAGTACAAGAAGCTGGTCGGCGGCGGCCTGCTGAAGATCGTCAACCACACGGTGCCGCGGGCGCTCCGGCGGCTCGGCTACGAGAGCCGCGAGGTGCAGGAGATCGTCGAGTACATCGACGAGCAGGAGACGATCGAAGGCGCGCCGCGCTTGAACGACGAGCATCTCGCGGTGTTCGACTGCGCGTTCCGGCCCGCGAAGGGCGCGCGCTCGATCCACTACCTCGGCCACATCCGCATGATGGGCGCGGTGCAGCCGTTCATCTCGGGCGCGATCTCGAAGACCGTGAACCTGCCGGCGGAGGCGACCGTCGGGGACATCATCGAGGCGTACGTCGAGGCATGGCGACAGGGCGTGAAGGCGATCGCGATCTACCGCGACGGTTGCAAGCAGACCCAGCCGCTCAACACCGCGTCACCGTCGGCGCCGGCGGTCGCGGCGACCGCTGCGGAGTTCCGTCCCGTCCGGCGGCGGCTGGCGAACGACTGCGAGTCGGTGCGTCACAAGTTCGAGATCGCCGGACACGAGGGATACATCCACGTCGGCTTCTACGAGGACGGCACGCCGGGCGAGATCTTCATCAAGATGGCGAAGGAAGGCAGCACCATCTCCGGGCTTGATGGACACGATCGCGACGCTCACGTCGATGGCGCTCCAGTACGGCGTGCCGCTCGAGGTGCTGGTGAACAAGTTCGCGCACGTCCGCTTCGAGCCGTCGGGCTTCACCAAGAATCCCGAGATCCCGATGGCGAAATCGCTGACGGACTACATCTTCCGTTTCCTCGGCGCCCGTTTCCTCTCGGCCGATCAGCGACGCGAGGTCGGTCTCACCGAGTTGACGCAGCCGGCCGCGGCGCTGCCCGCCGGCGAGACGCGCGCGATCGGCGACGAGTCCCCGACGCCGGTTCGATCGACCGCCGCCGGGACGACGGCGCGGACCGCGGCCTTCAGCTTCAGTCCGCAAGCCGATGCGCCGAGCTGCTCGGATTGCGGCTCGATCATGATTCGCAACGGCAGTTGCTACAAATGTCTGAACTGCGGCGCGACGAGCGGCTGCTCGTGAGCGAGCATGACTGACTGATCCAGGGTCCACGTTGCCGGCGTGTGGACGGCGCCGGCATTCGAGGAGGGACGGCGAGAGCGGTTCAATCGGGGTCGGGGTGGTTGCGGTGCTCTCGTGAGTCTCGCTGTGGTTGTGGGGCGGGGGAGGAGAGAAGGGCCGGCTTGCCACGCGCGAGTCGGCCCTTCTCGCTCGTGGAGCTGCGCACAATCGCCTGGTGTCGGTGCGGCGCATCGCGCGCGCATCCGAGACGTCGATCGCACCGGCGAGTCGCAAGCGACGGGCGCGGTTTTCCGTCGCGTGCAGCGAGCGGCGTCCGCGCGCGCGCGGACGCGCCAACTCACTTGACAGCGAGAAGAGCCTCCCTATAAGGGCCACTCCATGAGGTGCCGTAGATGGCGGACACGTTGAAATTCACGAAGGATCATCTCTGGTTGCGTGTCGAAGGCTCGCGCGCCCACATCGGCATCTCCGAGCACGCGCAAGGGGAGCTCGGTGAGATCATTGCAGTGGAGCTTCCGGACGTCGGTGACGAGGTGGAGAAAGGTCAGTCGTTCGGCGAGCTCGAGTCGGTGAAGACGGTGAACGAGCTGATCGCGCCGATCACCGGCCAAGTCGTCGCGATCAACACCGAGCTCGACGACCATCCCAACATCGTCAACGAGGATCCGTATCACGAGGGCTGGTTCATCGAGGTCGAGCTGAACGACGAGGACGAGCTCGACGCCTTGATGGACGCCGACGAGTACGACGCGCTGATCTCGGGCGAGGAGGAGGCGTGACGCGCGGGCTCGGTCCCGTGCTCGTCGCCCTCACTGCCCTTCTCACCGTCAACCCCCCGACGACCGACGCCGCGTCTGCTCCGGACCGCATGGTGCAGGAGCAGCTCGAGGCTCGCGGGATCCACGATCGTCGTGTTCTCGACGCGTTCCGGCGCGTCGACCGCGAGGCGTTCGTGCCGCTCGAGGAGCGGGGCCACGCCTACGAGGACGGCGCGCTGCCGATCGCGAAGGGGCAGACGATCTCCCAGCCGTACGTCGTGGCGCTGATGACCGAGCTCCTCGGGTTGCGCGGCAGCGAGCGGGTGCTCGAGATCGGCACCGGGTCCGGGTATCAAGCGGCGATCCTCTCCGAGCTCGCGCGCGAGGTCTACACCGTCGAGATCGTCCCGGAGCTCGCCGCCGACGCGCGGCTGCGGTTGACGCGCCAGGGCTATCGTAACGTGCACGTGAAGCAGGGCGACGGTGCGCGCGGATGGAAGGAGTACGCGCCCTACGACGCGATCGTCGTCACGGCGGTCGCGGCGCGCGTGCCGCCGGCGTTGATCGACGAGCTCGACGAGGGCGGCGTCCTCGTCATGCCTGTCGGCGATCCGAACGGGCGGCACGTGCTGATCCGCGGCGTCAAGAAAGGCGGCAAGCTGCGGAGCCACGAGGTCACCGAGGTGCAATTCGTGCCGATGACCGGCTCGGCGGCGGGCGCCGACGCGGACGCGCGTCGCCCCGACGCCGCCCGCGAGAGCGCTCCGGGCGGGCGCGGAACTGTCGAGCGCAAGGACTCCGACGAGACCGACGGCGAATGGCAGGTCGACCATGGCGAGGCCGATGAGCCCGAGCGCGCGACCGGCATGGACGAGGAACGGCAACGAGGTGACGACCGAGACCAACGGCTCGATGACGACGCGCGGCCCGGGACGCGCCGCGAGCGGCGCCGGCTCGACGAAGAGGATCTCAACGAGGGTCGGGACGATCGAGACGACGGTGGTCCGGGAAGCGATAGATGATCTCTCCGCGGTGAACGAATCCGAGTTGCTCGCGTGCCACGCGCTCGAGGTATCGGTCGTCCTCTCGCAAGCGCTGCAACCGCGCTCGAAGCTGGTCGTTCTCGTGGAGCGTCGCGGCGATCCGGTCGGTGAGCGCACCTTCTTCTCTGCGCAGCGCGCGCAGATGAAGCAGACCGCGCGTGCCGAAGACCATCGTCGTGAGCAACGCGGTCGCGAGGGCGGCGACGCCTGCGAGAACGATCCGGTCGCGGACCGTCGGCGTCGATGTCGGGTGCCGCAGCACGCGCGCATCGTATCCGAGCCCGGCGTGACGTCACAAGCAACAGTGCAGCAGTGCGGGAGGTCAGCGTGAAGATCGCGAAGGTCCATGGGCGTGAGATCCTCGACTCGCGCGGCAATCCCACGGTCGAGGTCGACGTCATTCTCGACGACGGAACCCGCGGGCGTGCCGCCGTTCCGTCCGGCGCCTCCACCGGCGAGCACGAGGCGGTCGAGCTACGCGACGGGAACGCCAAGCGCTACGGCGGCAAGGGCGTGGAACGCGCCGTCGCCCACGTCAACGGCACGATCGCCCGCAAGGTCGTCGGCCGCGACCCGCGCCGGCAGGCGGAGATCGATCGGATCATGATCGAGCTCGACGGGACGCCGAACAAAGGGCGGCTCGGCGCCAACGCCATCCTCGGCGTCTCGCTCGCCGTCGCGCACGCGGCGGCGGCGAAGTCGAAGCAGCCGCTCTACGCTTACCTCGGGGGCGCCGCCGCGCAGGTGTTGCCGCTGCCGCATGCTCAACATCTTGAACGGCGGCGCGCACGCCGACAACACGGTCGACTTGCAGGAGTTCATGATCGTGCCGGTCGGCGCTCGGCGCTACGCCGACGCTCTGCGCATGGGTACCGAGATCTTCCACGCGCTCCGCGCCGTGCTGCGCGACCGGCACCTCACGACCGGCATCGGCGACGAAGGGGGCTTTGCGCCGAATCTCGCTTCGGACGAGGAGGCGATGCAGGCGATCATGGAGGCGATCACGACCGCCGGGTACCGGCCGGGACGGCAGGTCCGGATCGCGATCGACGCGGCGGCGAGCGAGCTGTGGCACGACGGCGCCTACGTCTTTCGGAAGTCCGGCGCCGCGCCGCGCAGCAGCGCCGAGATGATCGATCTCTACGCCGATTGGCTCGACCGCTATCCGATCGTGTCGATCGAGGACGGCATGGCGGAGGACGATTGGGAGGGATGGCGGCTGCTGACCGAGCGACTCGGGCGGCGCGTCCAGTTGGTCGGCGACGATCTCTTCGTCACCAACCCGGAGCGACTGCGGCGCGGCATCGAGATCGGGGCCGCGAACTCGATCCTGATCAAGGTGAACCAGATCGGCACCCTGACCGAGACGCTCGACACGATCCGCGTCGCCCGCGACGCCGGGTACACGACGGTCATCTCGCATCGCTCCGGCGAGACCGACGATGCCAGCATCGCCGACCTGGCGGTCGCGGTGAACGCCGGGCAGATCAAGACCGGCGCACCGTCGCGCGGCGAGCGGACGGCGAAGTACAATCAGCTCCTCCGCATCGAGGAGCAGCTCGGACGGCGCGCACGTTTCCTCGGGATGCGCGTCTTCACCGCGGCCCCGCGTGCCCGGCCCGCGCGACGGGCGAGCGCCGGCACTCCCAAGCGCCGCCGCTGACGGAAGAGCGGCCGACTCCCGCGACCGACGATGGTGGTTCGCGGAACGGGTCAATTGCAAACGCGTGGGAGCGCTCCGCGACGGCGGCCGCCAGTCGCGCGACCCCCATGCACGATGCGCGGCGAAGACCCCGCAAAACCGCGCCAGTCGCGGTTTAAAACGATCTGCTACTCTTTCGAGCCAGGTCTCGGGAACGTCATTTTAGGCGCCGGAGGCGCCCGCGGCATCTACCTGATAATCCTTCCGAAAGTCGTTCCAAAATGGGATTTTTCTCTTGACACCGTGTAAGTCGTTCTCTTATGATGCGCGGCGTTGGAGGGGTGGAGGAGAGGATGTGGAGTGGGGGAGCGCTCGCCTGAGCGGCAGTCCTAGACAACGCAGCTCAACGCTAGAAGTCGAGGGAGGTGTCTATGGCAGCGAAGAAGAAAGCGACCAGCAAGGCCAAGAAGAAAGCTCCTGCGAAGAAGGCCGGCGCCAAGAAGAAGAAGTAAGCGGCGCTGATTTCGCACACGAGTAGTTTCTCGAACGTGTAAGTTTCGTATCTCAGGCGAGAACGTAGAGCCCCCCGGGCTCTATCGAAAAAAGCCCTTTGACCGGCAAGCGGCAAAGGGCTTTTTTCTTGCCGGTCGCGCGACGCGTGCGATCGGCGCGACGGCCGTCTCAGAATGCTCAACGTCGAGGTCACGCGCGCCGAGTCGGCGAAGTTTCACCGGCCGCTGCTGCTGCTCCACGGTCTGTGGACGGGACGTTGGCTGTGGCGGCGGTCGACGTCCTACCTGGCGCATCGCGGCTGGGAGTCCTGGGTCGCCTCACCGGCCGAGCCACGCACCGGTATGGACGTGGCTCGGTGGGACGCCGACGCCGACGCGCTCGTTCGCCGTCTGCCGCAGGTGCCGGTCGTGATCGCGCACGGGAGCGCGGTGGCGTTCGGTGCCCGACTCGCGGCGCGAATCGCGGCACCGGCGCTGGTCGCGATCGCGCCGGTCGTCTCGCCGTTCGACGCGGCCGGTCTCGCCGCGATCTTTCGCTGGCCGCAGTTCTGGCTGACGCGCGTGCGCGGCGCACGCGTCGGCCCGCCGCGCGGCCGGCGGCGGGCGCTCTTCGTCGGCAGCCGCGTGCCCGACGCCGAAACCGAGCTCGTGCCCGATGCCGCCGCGCTCTTTCGGGCGCTGGCGGACGGCAAGGTGCGATTGCCGGCCGACGCCGCGCTGCGAGGGCTCGTGGTCTCGGCGGCCGCGGACGTGATCTCGCCGGTCGATGCCGCGGCCGAGCTCGCCGCGCGTCTCGGCTGGGAGCACCATGTGTTTCCCGATCGCGGCCACCTCGCGCTCGTCGAGCCCGGATGGGAGGCGATTGCCGATGACGTTCACCGCTGGCTGGTGCGGGCGCTCGGCGTCTCGCTGCTCGCGTTTCTCGACGACCTCGAGGACGACGACCGTTGAGCTCGCTACGGTCGGACGCCGAGCGTGGCCTCGGCGCGCTGACGCCTGCCGGCACGAAGGTACTCGACGACCACCGTGTCGCCCGCGACGTGGCTCCGCAGCGCATACGTGAGATCGTAGAGATCATTCACGATCACGTCGCCGAGGCCGACGATCACGTCGCCGCGCCGTAGCCCCGCCGCTTCGGCGGGACTGCCCTCGCGGACCGCGGCGAGCTGTACCCCGCCGCTCGAGCGGCCGAAATCCGGGACGGTCCCGAGATAGGCGCCGTAGCCGCCCGTCGCCTCGCGATGCGCGCGCGTGGTCGAGATGAACGACGGCGGCGCGTCGGTCGCCGCCAGAACTCCGATCGTGCCGAGCACCGCGGACGCGATCTTCGCCATCCCCGGCGCGTTCAGCCGCTCCGGGCGATCCGTCGGACGGTGGTAGTCCTCGTGCACGCCGGTGAAGAAGTGCAACACCGGCCGCCCGGCCAGGAAGAACGACGTGTGATCGCTCGGTCCGATGCCGTCGCTCTGCTCGCCGAAATGCAGGCCGGTCGCGCTCGCGATCCGCGCCAGCAACGCGGGGAACTCACTCGCCGTGCCGGTGCCGAAGACCACCGCATGGTCACGTCGTAGACGTCCGACCATGTCGAGGTTCACCATCGCCAGCGTATCGGTGAGCGGAACCGCCGGATGCTCGACGTAGTACGCGGAGCCGAGAAGACCGATCTCCTCGCCGGAGAATGCGGCGACGACCAGCGCGCGGTCGAGCGGCTGCGCGGCGACGCGGCACGCGACCGCGAGCGCGACGGCGACGCCCGAGGCATTGTCGTCCGCGCCGGGGTGGATCGCGCCGCGCTCGCCGTCGCGCGCGAGCGACGCGCCGGATCCGCGTCCGAGGTGGTCGTAGTGGGCGCCGAGGACGACGGCGCCGGCTCGACCGGTTCCCGGCACCTCGCCGAGGACGTTCCGCAGCGCCGCGCGCTTCCTGGTTGGCTCGAGCCGGACGTCGGCTTCGAGGGCCGCGACCCGGGTCGGCGGCGCGTGCGCCTCGCTCTCGGTCGTCGGCGGATCGAGACCGGCGCTGGCGAGGAGGTGCGCGATCGCCGCGTCCCGGACGCGAACGACCGGCAGACCGGCGTCGCCGGCGTTCCACTCGTCGCTGTCGCCGTGATCACCTGGATCGGTGGTGGTGAGGACGAGCAGCGCCGCGGCGCCGCGCTCGCGCGCCGCGGTCGCGAGGAGGCGAAGGTCGACCGCCGGCTCGTGCGGCCCGCGAGGTCGGGGCCGCACGAGAACGACCGCCGACCGGAGATCGACGGTCTCGGTCGCGGGAAGCGCGTCGCCGACGTCGATCACCGGTCCCCGAGCCGAGCCGCCGCCGCTGAAGGGCAGCGGCCGCCAGTCGCGCGCTGCGATCGTCGTCGCGCCGGCGCCGTTGCGAAAGACGAGCGAGGTCCCGTCGCCGACGACCGGCGGGCCGGCGACGTCGAATGCTTGGAAGTACGTGCCGGCATCTCCGGCCGGTGCGACGCCGCACGCGCGTAGTCGATCGGCGACGTACTCCGCGGCGAGATCGAGGCCGGCGGTGCCGGCGCCGCGACCCTCGAAGCGATCGCTCGCCAGCGTCGCGGCGTCGGCGAGCAACGCGGCGGGTACGAACGGCGCTCCGCCGCGGGCGGCTCGGTCAGGGAGCGCGCGGCCGGCGAGCGCGACCAGGACGAGGAGCAGCGCGGTGAGCGTCGGGAGTCGAGGATGCTCTCGTGTTGGCGACACCGAAGGGAATCAGGCGGTGCCGGCGGAGCAACGCCGCGCCGCCCGTCTTGAGTCTATGTAAAGGATTGTATATGAGCCCCGCAGAAAAAATCCCACTCGCCTCGAAGGGAGGAGCACATGGCAGACCGTCCACAGGCCACGAGCGTTCCGGATGTTTTCAAGGAGATGCCGAACCGCTTCAATGCCGGCGCGGCGAAAGGCATGAAGGCCGTCTATCAGTTCGATCTCACCGGAGATGGAGGCGGCAAGTACAACCTCGCGATCGACGACGCAAAGCTCGCCGTCGGCGAGGGGCAGCACGCGTCGCCGAACATCACGATCACGATGGCGGCCAGCGACTATCTCGACATGGTGAACGGCAAGCTCAATCCGCAGATGGCGTTCATGAGCGGCAAGCTGAAGATCGCGGGCGACATGGGTCTCGCGATGAAGATGGCCCAGCTCTTCCCGATGAGCTGAGTCGCCTCGAGGGTCGCGGCGAAGGGGGGAGCCGCCCGTGAGGACAGGCTCCCCTTTTCCATTCCCGCTACGCGCCGTCCCGCGACGTCAATGCTTGAGCCGGGGCGCGTCGAAGGCGGTGTGAAGGCCGCATTCGACCTTGTCGCTGCCCGCCCATCGGCCGGCGCGCTCGTCCTCACCGGCGAGGACGGGCCGCGTGCACGGCGCGCAGCCGATGCTGGTGTAGCCGCGCTCGAAGAGCGGATGCAGCGGCAAGCCGTGGCGCTTCATGTAGTAGTAGGTGTCCTTCGAGGTCCAGCGCGCCAGGGGATTCACTTTCACGAGACCGCTCGGGAGCTCCTCGACGATGGCCAGCGTTCGCCGCGTCATCGCCTGATCCCGCCTGCGGCCGTTGAGCCAGGCGCGCACGCCGACGATCGCCCGGCGGAGCGGCTCGATCTTGTTGATCTCGCAGCACAGATCGGGGTCGCGACGGTAGAGATCGTCGCCGTGCTGACGGATGAAATCGGCGCGCGGTATCGCCGGGCCGACCTCGACCAAGTTCCAGCCGTATCGTTGCACCAACACGTCGCGATACGCGAGAGTTTCGGGAAAATGATAGCCCGTGTTGATGAAGACGATCGGCGTCCGAGGGGCGATGCCTTGCAGCATGTGAGCGAGGACGACGCCCTCGTGCTGGAACGAGCACGTCAGGACCGCGTCCGGCGCATACGTGGCGGTCGTCCAGCGGAGGATCGTGTCGGGATCCGCCGTCTCGAATCGCCGTGAAATCGCGCTCAGCTCCGAGTCTTCGGACGGCGCCGCGAGCATGCGCGCGCTTCTAACACACGCCCTGTACAGCGGCAATGTCGGGGCGCCGAAGGCGCGCGCTACGCCTTGGCGACCGAGATCGCGCGCGTCGGCACGTCGCGCGTCAAGAAGTCGGACGCCTCCTCGGGCGTTCCCGCCGACTGCATCCGCTGCATGCCCTCGGTGACGGTCTTGCGCGTCATCAGGATCCCGTAGCTCTCCATGATGCGCCGGACCATGTCGTAGTGGGTGTCGATCGACTGCGTCACCGACAGGTACCCGTGCTGCGCCGCGCGCCGGCGCTCCCAGAACGCGAGCGGCGTCATCTGGAAGAAGTCGATGTCGCGCTCGGTCGGCTCGATCAGGACGATGTCGCCCTTGAAGTTCGGGTCGTCTTGGTACTGGCGCAATCCCAGCTGGAGCCGCGAGTGGAGCAGCGTGCGCAGCACCTGGTTCAGGATCATCAGCATGCCGCGGTCGCCGAGCTGCGGCCCCTCGGCGACGTAGTCGTCCTTCTGCGGGTCGTACTTGCGGACGACGCGGTTCGAGAACGGGCGGAACGGGTTGTAGCAGATCACCAGATCGGCGCCGTGGTCGATCGCGACGTCGATGTTCGCGGTGCGCCGCACGCCGCCGTCGACGTAGTCGATGCCGCGGATGCGCGCCGGACGGTAGAAGCCCGGAAGCGCGGTCGACGCCTGCACCGATTCGGAGATCGTGAGCGAGCTGTCCTCGTCGTGGCCGAACACCACCCGCTCGGCGGAGTCGAGGTTCATCGCGACGATGTAGAGCTCGCGCTTGCGCGCCTGGAAGAGCGCCTTGAAGCCGTTCGGCATGTGCCGGCGCTCGAGGTTGTGGCGGAGGTAGCGCTCGATCGAGGCGTTGTCGAACAGTCCCGACGGCAGATAGTCGAGGGGAAAGGGGAACGGGCGCGTCGCGAGCAGGGCCTCGCCGATCGGCATCAAGACCTCGCGCAATTGCGCGACGCTCGGTGCGCGCACGTACGCGCGCAGCGGATCTGCGATGCGCTCCGCGAGCGCCGGACTCTTGGCGACCAGGTCGAGCAGCGATCCCGGGAGGAACGCGGCGAGGTCGAGGAGATAGCGCATCGGCTTCTCGACGAACTCACGGTAGTTGAGCTGGTAGAAATCGAGGGCGCCGAACTGCGTGAACTCCTCGGAGCTGCCCTCGAGGCTCCGCATCATCTCGGGCGGGGTGACGCCGCTCGCGAGCGGCGCCGCGAGGAACGCGCCGGCGGAGAGTCCGACGTAGATGTCGAAGTCGGTGGTCTTGCGGTTGACGAGGAAATCGTCGAACGCCTTCAGCCCGCCGAGCTTGAAGCCGCCGCCGCTGATCGCTCCACCGGCGAGGACGAGCGCGATGCGCGGATTGCGTTTCCGGGTGGTGAGATCACTTTTCTGTACGATCGTGATTCCCATGTTTCCCTTCCATGCCGTCCGCAGCGGTGGATCGTGCTGCTCCGTTGGACTCGCTCGCGCCTGTAGTCGCCGTTGCTCCCCCACCACCGCAATCAAACGGTGAATCTCCGCCGAAAGTTCCGGGTATCGTTCCTGCAACCGGTGCAGATGCGTGACATCGGAACCGAGCTGCCGCCGGCCGCGCGAGACGTTACGCGCCGAACGTCGACGCTCACCACTCCAGTCCACTCACCCTCCACGTACCGCAGCAAGCGTCATGCCACCGCACCACCCCCAACCGTCGCCGCACCGACCGACTTCTCGCTCCGCGAAAGACGAGCGTTCTCAAACTTCTAACACAGAGTTAACGTGAAGCGTCAAGTACGTGACAAGGCCAAGCCACCCCGCCCCGTGAAACCGATTGCCAAATGGGGTTTCGCACGATTGGGATGCGCGCCGAACGTGCAGATGCGCTCTTCGAATCGACGCGGCTCGCGTGTTCGCGAGTCCCGGTCCGACATGCGCCGGGAGCTCGGCGATCACTCGGCGTCGGGGAGCGGACGAATCAGCGGCTGAGAAAATGAAGCAGAGGGCGCGCGGCGAGCGCGGCCTCCGCGTGCGCGAGGTCGTCGGCGGTGTCGATCACGCGCCAGAAGCCGTCGTAGGGAAAGCCGTAGAGCGGCTCGCCGGCGGCGAGCATTCGCGGATAGACGTCGCGCGTGATGCTGATCGGACGAAGCTCGGGCATGTACGCGAAGACTCGCGGCGACAGCACGTGAACACCCGCGAACATGTACGCGACGAGCGGTTCCGGCCAGTCGGGCGGTGCACCGAGAAAGCGCCGGATCCGTTTCACCGCGTCGATCTCGAGGAGCCCGTAACGTACTTGGGCGGGATCGTGGCGGAGGACCAGCGTCGCCGTCGCGGCGCGGCTGCGATGGGCGGCGACCAGCTCCTCGAGCGGGAGGTCGATGACGGTATCGCCGTTCAGCACCAGGAAATCGTCGCCCGCGAGGAGAGCCTCGGCGTTCTTGATCGCGCCGCCGGTGTCGAGGAGCGGATCCTCCGGCGAGTAGTGGATGGCGAGGTCGAAACGCGATCCGTCGCCGAGCGCGGCGCGGAGCGCGGCGCCGTAGTGGTGCAGGTTGATGATGACCTCGCGCACGCCCCAGCGGCGAAGGAGCAAGAGGTTGTAGGCGATGACCGGTCGGCCGGCGAGCTCGACGAGCGGCTTCGGCCGATCGAGCGTGAGCGGCCGGAGTCGGGTGCCGAGGCCGGCCGCGAGCACCATGGCTCTCATGGCCGGTCCGGCCAGGGGAGTCTCTCGAACTCCTCGGCGAGGTCGTCGACGCCGCCGAGCTCGCCGAGCGCGCGGCGCGCGGTCGCGACGGCGGCGGGGAGGAAGGCGAGCGGCGCCGCCTTCCCTTTCTCGAACGCGACGTAGTGCACCCGGCCGATCACCTTGAGCGCCCGCTGCAGGACCGACAGCAGGTAGCGCTCGCGATTCGGCTCCGCCGCGCGTGCGCTCCAGTAGTAGCGCAGCAGCCGATCCTCGAGCGCGGGCGTCACCAGCCGCGGCGTGATGCGGTCGGTCAGCAGCGACGCGAGATCGTACTCCGCGGGCGCGAGCAGCGCGTCCTGGAAATCGATCACGAACGGGCGCCCGTCGCGGACGAGGATGTTCCAGCTGTGGAAGTCGCGGTGGCTCAGCACGGTCTCGCCGTCGGCGAGACGATCGACGAGCGCCGCGAACGCGCGGGTGAAGCGGGCGCGGCTCGCCGGCGCGAGCGGCGCGCCGAGGCGGCGCTCGACGCCGTACTCGAGGAAATGCTCGAGCTCCCAGGCGTAGAGACGCCGATCGAACCGCTGCGCGAAGGCGATGCTCGAGCGGTCGGCGTGGACCGTGCCGCGGGTGTGCAGGATCAAGAGGGCGTCGAGCGCGCGGCGATAGAGCGTCTCGGCCTCGTCCGGCGCGCGACTGGCGCGCTCCCACAAGAGCACGTCGCCGCCGTCCTCGAGCAGCAGCACGCCGGCGGCCTCGTCGTAGGCGTAGATCTCGGGCACCGGCGCGCCGATCGCGCGCAGCAGCCGCTGCACGTCGATGAACGGCAGCTCGCGCGGCGGCGTCTCGAAGATCGCGAGCTCCTCGGAGCTGAGCGGCAGCCCCGAGCCGGCGAGCACCATCACGACCACGGTCGCCGGTGCCGCGCCTCCGTGAAGACCGGCGCGCAGGTAGCGTCGCGTCGAGAAGTCGCCGGCGAGCGGCGCGAGCGCGGTCGGCGACGAGCCCGGCCAGCGCGTCACCGCGAGACGCGCCACGACCGGCGCGACGGGATCGCTCGCGCGCTCGCTCACGACCGTGCGGCCGACATCCGAGCGAGCGCGGCAGGACTCTGCATCGCGACCGCGTACCAGCGACTTCGTGGCGTGTCAAAACGGGCATATACACGCGGCGTGATCGCGACGTCACCTTGACTTGCTGGAGTTCGTCGCATAACTCACACGCGGTTTTTCGACGACGGTTCGCTGCGCTCCCCGTGCTCGACCAATACATCGGAGTGGTGATGACGTTCGCACTCGGGGCGATCATCGTCGGCGCGATGGTCTGCGGCAGCATGGTGCTCGGACCGCACCGCCGGAACGCGATGAAGGACCAGGTGTTCGAGTGCGGCAACCCGCCGAGCGGTCCGGCGCGCGGCCGCTTCGCCGTCCACTTCTACCTGGTCGCGATCCTCTTCATCGTCTTCGACGTCGAGGTCGTCTTCCTGTATCCATGGGCGATCGTGTTCCGCACGCTCGGCGTCCCCGGTCTCGTCGAGATGGGCATCTTCGTGGCGGTGCTCGGCGGCGGGCTCGCGTACGTGTGGCGGAAGGGAGCGCTGGCTTGGGACTGATCGCCGGACGGATCGTCCGCGGACGAGGCACGCGGCTTCATGGCTGACGCGGCGATTGCCGCCGTCAAGTCGCTCATCGTGCTGCTGATGGTGCTCAACCTGAGCGTCATCCTGCTCTGGGTCGAGCGCAAGGGCAGCGCGCTGATCCAGGACCGCATCGGCGCCAACCGCGCGCACATCTTCGGCATCCTGCCGTTCAATCTCGGCCTGGTGAACACGATGGTCGCCGACCCGATCAAGATGTTCACCAAGGAGGACGTGATCCCCGAGGGCGCCGACCGGCTGCTGCACCTGCTCGGCCCGTTCCTCTCGGTGTTCCCGGTGCTGGTCACGTTCGCGGCGGTGCCGTTCGGCGACGTGCTGGTGGTCGGCGACCGCACGATCAACCTCCAGGTCGCCGACCTCAACATCGGCGTGCTCTACGTCCTCGCGATGTCGGGACTCGCCGTCTACGGCGTCGTCCTCGGCGGCTGGGGCTCGAACAGCCGTTGGGCGCTGCTCGGCGCGATCCGCGGCTCGGCGCAGATGATCTCGTACGAGATCGCGATGGGGCTCGCCTTGATCAGCGTCGTCATGACCTTCGGCACGCTCGATCTCCAGGCGATCGCCCGCGCGCAGGGGACGCATCTCTGGGGCGTCGTGCCGGCGTGGGGCATCCTCTACCAGCCGCTCGCGTTCGTGATCTTCCTCATCGCCGGCGTCGCCGAGAGCAAGCGGGTGCCGTTCGATCTTCCCGAGGGCGAGTCGGAGCTCACCAGCGGCTACTTCACCGAGTACTCGGGGAGCAAGCAGGCGACCTTCATGCTGAGCGACTTCGCCGAGATCGTCGTCGTCTCGGGGCTCGCGGCGACGCTCTTCTTCGGCGGCTGGCAGGTGCCGTTCCTCGCGCGCGACGGCTGGCACTTCCCGGGCGGCGCGACGCTCGGCATGCCGCACCTCCTGATCGTCGCGTTCCAGATCGCGAGCTTCATGATCAAGGTGTTTCTGCTCTGCGTGTTCCAGATCCAGATCCGCTGGACGTTTCCGCGCTATCGCTACGATCAGCTGATGAATCTCGGGTGGAAACAGCTGCTGCCGCTCGCGCTCGCGAACGTGGTCGCGACCGCGGTCGTGATCGTCCTCCTCGGCTGACGCATGGGACCGATCACCTTCGGCGTGATTGCGACGCTGCTCGTGCTCTCCGCGCTCACGGTCGTGCTCCATCCGAACCCGGTGAAGAGCGCGATGGCGCTGGTCGTGACGCTCTTCCTGCTGGCGGTCGTCTTCGTGTTCCTCTCGGCGCACATGATCGCCGCCCTCCAGGTGATCGTGTACGCCGGCGCCATCATGGTCCTCTTCCTGTTCGTGATCATGCTCCTCAATCTCCAGGACGACCGCGCGATCGAGGGCGCGCGCCGGCGGCCCGGTCTTCGCGTCCTCGCGTGGGCGGGAGGGACCGCGCTCGCGCTCGAGCTCGCGTGGCTCTTCCTGCACCTCTCGCTGGGTCCGCCGGCGCAGCCCGCGGCCGGCTACGGCAGCGTCGACGCGGTCGCGCGCAGCCTCTTCACGCGACTTCCTGCTGCCGTTCGAGCTGACCTCGATCCTCTTGCTGGTCGCGATCGTGGGCGCCGTGGTCCTGGCGCAGCGGCGGACGGCGTGATGGCGCCGACGAGCTGGTATCTCGCGCTGTCGGCCGTGCTCTTCGCCATCGGCACGGTCGGCGTCCTGGTGCGGCGGAACGTCATCGTCATCTTCATGGCGATCGAGCTGATGCTGAACGCGGTGAACCTCAGCTTCGTGGCCTTCGCCCGCCAGCTCGGGAGCGTCGACGGTCAGGTGATCGTGTTCTTCGTGATGGCCGTCGCCGCCGCCGAAGCCGCCGTCGGGCTGGCGATCATCATCGCCGCCTTCCGGAACCGCGCGACCGTCAACGTCGACGAGCTGAACCTGCTGCGCTGGTGAGCGCCGCGATGACGATCCACCGTCCACCAGCCGCGTCCGTTCCCTCGTCGAGCGCGTGATGCCGCCCGTCCTCCCGACCTCGTTGCTGCGGCTGATCCCGCTGCTGCCCCTCGCCGGCTTCCTGCTCGCGATCGTGCTCGGACGCGCGCGGAACGTCGTCAAGATCGTCGCGCCCGCCTGCGTCGGCGCGGCGCTCGCGGTGAGCATCGTCGCGGTCCTGCGGGTCGTCGCCGCGCCGGAGGGCGCGCGTCTCCTCGACGACGTCTACGTCTGGATCCAGGCCGGCGCCTTCCGCGCCGACGTCGCCTTCCGCATCGACGCGCTGTCGGCGGTGATGACGCTGATCGTGACCGGCGTCGGCTTCCTCATCCACGTCTACTCCGTCGGCTACATGGAGCACGACGACGGCCTGCCGCGCTTCTTCGCCTACCTGAACCTCTTCATGTTCGCGATGCTGCTCCTCGTCCTCGCCGACAACCTGCTCGTCCTCTTCGTCGGCTGGGAAGGCGTCGGCCTCTGCTCCTACCTCCTGATCGGCTTCTGGTACGAGAAGGACGAGAACGCCGCCGCCGGCAAGAAGGCGTTCATCGTGAACCGCATCGGCGACGTCGGCTTCGTGCTCGGTCTCCTCCTCCTCGCCTGGACGCACGGCCGACGCGACGACCATCAGCCTCGACGTCGCCCACATCGAGTCGCACGCCGCCGCCCTCTCCGGCGGGACCGCGACCGCGATCGCGCTGCTCCTCCTCCTCGGCGCCACCGGCAAGTCGGCGCAGCTGCCGCTCTACGTCTGGCTCCCCGACGCCATGGCCGGCCCGACGCCGGTCTCGGCGCTGATCCACGCCGCGACCATGGTGACCGCGGGCATCTACATGATCGCGCGCCTGCACGTCGTCTTCGCGGCGAGCCCCGTCGCGCTCGAGGTGGTCGCCGTCGCTCGGCGCCGCGACCGCGCTCTTCGCGGCGACGATCGCCCTCGTCCAGACCGACATCAAGAAGGTGCTCGCCTACTCGACCGTGAGCCAGCTCGGCTACATGGTGCTCGCGCTCGGCGTCGGGGCGTTCGCGTCGGCGATCTTCCACCTGATGACGCACGCCTTCTTCAAGGCGCTGCTCTTCCTCGGCGCCGGGAGCGTGATCCACGGCATGGGCGGCGAGCAGGACATCGAGAAGATGGGCGGTCTGCGGACGCGGATGCCGATCACCTTGTGGACCTTCCTGATCGCGACGCTCGCGATCGCCGGCGCGCCGGGCTTCTCCGGCTTCTTCAGCAAGGACGAGATCCTCGCGCAGCGTCTGGAACGACGGTCACTACCTGCTCTGGGCGAGTCGGCGTGCTGACGGCCGGCCTCACCGCGTTCTACATGTTCCGGCTCCTGTTCCTGACCTTCTCCGGCGAGCTGCCGCGCCGGACCGGAGGTCGCGCATCACGTCCACGAGTCGCCGCCGGTCGATGACGGTTCCGCTCGTCGTCCTGGCGGTGCTCTCGCTCGTCGGCGGCTGGGTCGGCCTGCCGGCGGATTGGCTCTGGGGCAACGCGCTTCGGCCGGTTCCTCGAGCCGGTGACGGGCCACCCGCTGCTGAGCGAGCACGGCGGCAACCTCGAGCTGGTGCTGATGGCGCTGACGACCCTCGTCGCCGGCGCCGGCGCCGGGCTCGCGTACGTCTTCTACGTGCGCCTGCCGGGCCTGCCGCAGGCGCTCGCGTGGCGTCTCGACGCGGCTCTATCGCGCTGCTCCGCAACAAGTACTGGGTCGACGAGCTCTACGACGCGCTCATCGTGCGGCCGTACGTGCGGCTCTCGAACTTCCTCTGGCGCGATCGTCGATCAGATGGTGATCGACGGCGCCGTGAACGGCACCGCGGCGACGTCGCTGGCCAACGGCCAGCTCTGGCGCCGGCTCCAGGACGGCGACGTGCAGCACTACGCGGTGATCTTCCTCGGCGGCGCCGTCGCGCTGCTGTCGTACTTCGCTGCTGCCGGTGAGGCGATGGACCGGCAACGTGCTCCTCAGCATGATCGTGTGGACGCCGATGATCGGCGCCCTCCTCGTGCTGCTCGTGCCGCGCGATCAGCCCGAGGGCGCGCGGCGTGCCGCGCTCGCGTTCTCGCTGGTGACCTTCGCGCTCTCGCTGGCGCTGTGGGCGGGCTTTCGCCGCGACACCGGCGACTTCCAGTTCGTCGAGCAGAGCGCCGTGGGTTCCGGACTTCGGCATCCACTACCTCCTCGGCGTCGACGGCATCAGCCTCTTCCTGGTCCTGCTGACCACCTTCCTCACGCCGATCGTGGTCCTGTTCTCGTTCGGGCGACATCACACCAGCGGGTGAAGGAGTACTTCTTCTTCCTGCTGGTGCTCGAGACCGGGATGCTCGGCGCCTTCGTCGCGCTCGATCTCTTCCTCTTCTACGTCTTCTGGGAGCTGATGCTGATCCCGATGTACTTCATCATCGGCATCTGGGGCGGCGCGCGCCGCATCTACGCCGCGCTCAAGTTCCTCCTCTACACGCTGGTCGGCGAGCCTCTTGATGCTGGTCGCGATCCTCTATCTCGTCGGCGTGCACGCGCGGACGGCGCCGGTCACCTTCGACCTCCGCCAGCTCTACGCCACGGCGCTGAGCTCGCGCGAGCAGCTCTGGCTCTTCGCCGCGTTCGCGCTGGCCTTCGCGATCAAGGTGCCGATGTTCCCGCTCCACACCTGGCTGCCCGACGCGCACGTCGAGGCGCCGACCGGCGGCTCGGTGATCCTGGCCGGCGTGCTCCTGAAGATGGGCACGTACGGCTTCCTGCGCTTCGCGATGCCGCTCTTCCCCGACGCGATGCACGCGGCGACGCCGCTCATCCTCGCGCTCGCCGTCGTCGGCATCGTCTACGGCGCCGCTGGTCGCGATGGTGCAGCCGGACCTGAAGAAGCTCGTCGCCTACTCGTCGGTGTCGCACCTCGGCTTCGTGATGCTCGGGCTCTTCGCCGCTCAACACCATCGGCGTCGCAGGGCGCGATCTACCAGATGCTGAACCACGGGCTCTCGACCGGCGCGCTCTTCCTTCTGGTCGGCATGATCTACGAGCGCCGCCACACCCGCGCGATCGCCGACTTCGGCGGCCTGTGGCGATCGATTCCCGCGCTACGCGGCGGTCTTCCTCGTGGTGATGTTCTCGTCGATCGGGCTGCCGGGATTGAACGGCTTCGTCGGCGAGTTCCTGATCCTGCTCGGCGCCTTCGGCTCGCACCGCGTCGCCGCGGTCTGCGCGACCGGCGGCCTCGTGCTCGGCGCCGTCTACATGCTGTGGATGTTCCAGCGCGTCATCTTCGGTCCGCTGCGCCATCCCGAGAACGCCGCGCTCCACGACCTCACGCGGCGCGAGATCGCCGTCCTCGTGCCGATCGTGGCGATGATCGTCGTGATGGGCGTCTACCCGCGCCCGTTCCTGAGCGCCATGCGAGCCGTCGGTCGACGCGCTGCTCGCGCGCATGCAGACGCAGCGCGCGCGAACGGCGCTCGCCGACACGGTGCAGCACCCGCGGACGGCGGCGCTCGACGCCGTCCGGCCGCGAACCGCGATCGCCGACCTCGCGACCCGGCGCGGAGCCTTCCGATGACGTTGCCGGTGATCGATTGGCTGCTGCTCCTGCCGGTCGTCATGACGAGCCTCCTCGGCTGCGGCTTTCTCGCGGCCGCGCTCGTCGTCGACGACGAGGAGGTGCTCGGCTGGGGCGCGATCGTCGGCCTCGCGGCGATCATGCTGACGACCGCGCTCCTCTCCGGGCACGGCGGGACGACGCTCAACGGCACCTTCGCGCTCGACGGCTACGCGATCTTCTTCGCGCTCCTGATCCTCGGCGCCGGCCTCATGGTCGTGCTGATGTCGATGAACTACCTCGCCGAGACCGACATACCGCCAGGCGAGTACTACGCGCTCGTCTGCTTCGCGCTCGCGGGCATGATGGTGATGGCGTCGGCGGCGGACCTGATCGTGCTCTTTCTCGGGCTCGAGGTGATGTCGATCAGCGTCTACGTCCTGGCGGGCGCGTTCCGCTCGCAGCCGCGCTCGAACGAGGCGGCGATGAAGTACTTCCTGATGGGCGCGTTCGCGACCGGCTTCCTGCTCTACGGCATCGCGCTGCTCTACGGCGCGACCGGCGCCGTCCGCCTCGACGCGATCGCCGACCGCATCCCGCAGCTCGCCGATCGCCGGCTCCTGCTGGCGGGCATGGCGCTCCTCCTGATCGGCTTCGGCTTCAAGGTCGCGGCGGTGCCGTTCCACATGTGGACGCCCGACGTCTACGAGGGCGCGCCGACGTCGGTCACCGCGCTGATGGCGGTCGCGGTGAAGAGCGCGGCATTCGCCGCGTTCGTGCGCGTCTTCCTCCACACCTTCGCTGCGCTGCACGACGAGTGGTCGATGCTCCTCTGGGTGATCGCCGCTGCGACCATGACGGTCGGCAACGTGCTGGCGCTCGTCCAGCAGAACATGAAGCGCATGCTCGCGTACTCGAGCATCGCGCACGCGGGCTACATCCTGGTCGCGCTGACCGCCGGCGGACCGTTCGGCGGCGCGGCGGCGCTCTTCTACCTCTTCGGCTACGCGTTCATGAACATCGGCGCGTTCGGCGTCGTGATCGCGCTCGGCCGCCGCGGCGAGCCCAACGAGACGCTCGACGACTACGCGGGGCTCGGATTCCGCGCGCCGCTCCTCGGCGCGACGATGGCGGTCTTCATGCTGTCGCTGACCGGCATCCCGCCGCTCGTCGGCTTCGCCGGCAAGTTCTACGTGTTCACCGCCGCCGTCCACGAGGGCTATGTCGCGCTCGCGGTGATCGGCGTCCTGAACAGCGTGGTGTCGGCGGGGTACTACGTCCGCGTGCTGGTCATGATGTACATGACGCCGGCGACCGCCGGGGCGTCGCGGATCGCGAGCCGGCCGTACCTCGTCACGTCGATCGTCGTCTCCGCCGTCGCGACCGTCGTCCTCGGGGTCTTCCCCGCGCTCTGGCTCCAGCTCGCGCGTCTGAGCTTCCTCTCGCTCTGAGCGAACGGCTCGCCGTCGCGGACCGACGCCGACTCTCTTCGCGACGGCGATTCACTCCCGCGTCTCCGGCTTGACGAGCCGTTTTCCGAGCAGGTTCAGCTTGAATCGTCTCACCGTCTCGGGGGTCACGACCTCCCCGCTCTCGCTCTCGAAGTGGAGCGCGTCGAATGGGCACTGCACGATACACGCTCCACACTGCACGCAGTGCGCCGCCCTCGGCAGCGCAGCCAGGTGGCGACTCGGATCCACCACGAGCACGTCTACCGGGCAGACGTGCTCACAAAACCCGGCGCCCTTGCATCGTTCCGGATCCAGTCTGATGCGCAACAGCCGGTCTTCGTGGACTCCGCTCTTGTAGACCGGCGTGCTCCCCATCAGGTCGAGACTCAAGAGCAGTATGACGACGAGCGAGCTCAGCCCCCAGCGGAGGGTCGGAGGCCAGAACGCCACGTGTGACACCACCGCGTACGCAACGATGCCGGTCACGAAGAGCGCCCACAGGAGCAGCAGGACACCGCGCGGGCCGAAGTCGAAGAAGACGAAGCCCACGCGCGTCCCCTCCCGGCGAAGCCGCTGCTCGTAGAGTGGAAAACCGAGGAACATGACGAGCGAGACCACCCACATCAGACCGATCAGCGGAAGAACCCCCTCCTTCCACACGGGCAGAACGAGGAGGGCCAAGAGGGACATCGGAAACGCCCACGCGACTGCCATCTCGAGCCGCTGTGGCCACGGGAAGCTCACCGTGCGCATGCTTCGGTTCGTCCGGAAGCCGTTGCGGAGGAACGCCGGGATCGCCGCAGCACGAACCGGTCCCCAGATGACTCTCCACCCTGTCCTGCGCTGGATGGCCTTGCCCTCGATACCCGTAGCGGCGAGCTGCGGCAGAATGACTTGGCGATGATCCACGAGGTCTTCGATGCCGCTCGCCTTCAGCACCGTGACCACGTCGTGATCGGTGAGGAGACCACCGGTCGCTGCGCACCAGACGTTGACGCCGCGGCTGTTCGCGACCAGGAGATACGCGTCGAGGCCCGCGAGCGCGCGCTCGACCCGCGCCACCGTGAGCTGGAAGTTGCCGGTCAGCAGCACGGGCGAGTTCCGATGCGGCTTGCCGATCTCGATCAGGCCCGTCCGACACGGAAACGGCAGAACCCGCAGCAGCGTTTGAATCACGACGATCGCAAGGTAGCGGAGATCCATCAGCGCGCGGCCTCCACGGGTACTTGCTGGCCCGCAGCGATGTGAGTCACCACGCGATCCTAAGCGCGGTCTCTAGCGCCGAACGTGAGCAAGCGGATGGCGAGACCGTGTCGGTGCGGTTCGGCGACGCCAACTCCAGAGCAAGAGCACGGCGAAGCCGACCGCGAGCACCACGTGGAGCGCCATGAACGCCCAGACTTCGGTCACGATGAAGGGGCGGCAGGCGGGGGCATCCGGGCGCGTACACCAGGCCAGGAAGCGGCTGGGCAACAGCCACAACTCGAAGCTGCTGTGGAGGATCGCCGCCGCGCCCATCCATTGCTTGAGCCGTAGGTCCCCCCAGATCGCGACGAAGATGCGAGCGAGCGCCCCCACTGCTGCGTCGCCTCCTTGGAGACTGATCGTGAAGGTCAGAAGTGCGAATTGCGCCGGCGCCAGGAACTCGTCCATTCTCGCGGACACCGCGTGCCCGTACAGCCGAGGTAGGGCCATGGCGATCGTCCCGGAGATCAAGGGCGGTACCCCGCCGAGCCACAGGAACACCGAGAACCAGCGCGACACCCGTCGCCGACCGTCGTCGTATTCGGCTGCGGTTACCACGTCCAAAGCGACATAGACCGGGATGCGGGTCTTCCTCAAGACGAACTGGTTGGAACGCGCCCGAGCGCGGCCTGCGTCTCCGTCTTCTCGTGTTCGCTTGCAGCCCGCGTCGGAGCGCCGGCGGATGGCGAACGCGTTTCACGCGCCGGAGCCGGGGCTCGAACGCCGCGCAACGCCGTCCCGAGCCGGCGCTGCTTCTGATCGCTGATTCCGCAGCCGCGGCACTTGGATCGGCAGCTGCTCGACCGGAGCCCAGCCCGAGCTCTCCCGCGACCAGCCGCCGATAGAGCGCCTCCGCTTCGACGTCGTGCCCGCGCTGATTCGGGTGAATGACGTCGGTCGGCTCGAACAGGTGCTGGTCGGCGTGGTCGCGGTACGCTTCCTCCACGTCGACCAGCGGGACGCCGAGCTCGGACGCGACCGCTCTCGTCGCGGCGTTGTACGCCGCGTGTACCTTCATCGCGTCGGCGAACGAGCGAAAGCCGCTGGGCCGCATGCTCGCGAGCTGTGCACCAGCAGTCGCGGCGAGCGCGGAGTACCGGCCCCGGTACTCGTCGGTCATGAAGGCGTCCGCCGAGGTCAGCAGCCAGACGCGGGCGCCTTCGCGGCCGGCGAGCTCGACGATCCGTCGGAGATTCGTCTCGTACACGTCCAGGGGAATCTTCGGGCGCCACGCCGTCCCCATCGTGGCAGCCGCCGGCGCTCCTGGACCCGGTGCCGGGTGCAACGTGATCGCGAGACGCTTGGCGTATCCGTAGAGCGCCGTCCGCAGCAGCAGGTCCTCGATACCGCGGACGAGGACGCTCGTCGGCTCGCGGTACGCGTCGGCGGCGACGGCGGTGCTCGCGAAGAGATCGTTCCAGCCGAAGCGCACGGTGATCAGGTCGGGTCTCAGGTTCCTGAGCTTGGTGCGCAGCAGCATCACGCCGTGGAACGTGTTGTAGCCGCACACGCCGGCATTCAGGACCTCGATGCGCCGGTCCGCGTCCGCGGCGGCCAGCTGCTCGAGACGCCGCGGATACGGAGTCGGAACGAAACGGCGGACGTGCTCCGCGCCGGACGGACCGAGGCCGAACGTGCAGGAGTCCCCGAGCGTGACGACGCGATAGACGCCTTCCTGCTTCGCCGTGAACTCGCGGTCGCGGAAGCCGAGCGAGTTGAGCGGCTCGCCGTCGACGACGAGGTCGTGCCTCATACGGAACTGCATGATCGGATCGCATTCCAAGAGGTCCGACTGCGCGAGGGCTGGCGCGAAGCAGCGCTCGCCCGCACCACTCCAGCGCACGATGATCTCCGCGCCGCCCACGAGCACGAGCATCGGCACCAGCGAGAAGAGCAGTCGTTTCGCCAGGCCGAGCGTGGGTGCGCTTGCGACCGGCGCGCCGGCGCCGATGACGTCGTGGCTGCCGTTCGACGAGTCGCCGCTAGACATCCGACCTTCCCGTCACCCCGATCGCTTCGTCAGTCGCAACGCGCCGCCGCATGTGCGCAGCCGCTTGCCGCTCCGAGTAGACGTTGCGGCGCCGCGACCGACGCTGATAGCAAGGAGCCGTGGCCGCCAACATCTACCAGGCCGTGAAGCAGGCGATGCAGGATCTGGTCGCGCCCCAGCTCGAGGCTCTGAAGGGCGAGATCACCACCGTACGCGGCGACATCGGCGGGCTCCGGACGGACGTTCGCCGCGTCGAAGAAACGCTCACGAGCGAGATCCGTCGGGTCGACGAGAAGCTCTCGGGCGAGATCCGGCGCGTCGACGACAAGCTGAGCGCCGAGATCCACCGCATCGACGAGAAGCTCACCTGGGCGCTCGATCTCCGCGAGCGCATCGTGGTGCTGGAGGCGCGCGCCGGCATCTCGCCCGAGCGCTCCTGACCGTCCGGCGCCGCCGCCGCCGCGCTCCGGCGGACCTCCTGGGCGCGGCGCGGGTTCTCCGGGTATTTCAGCGGCGCCGTTCGACGTCGAGGCGCTCCAGGAGCCCGTACAACGTGCGGTTCACGGGCGTCGGCACGCCGACGATCTCGCCGAAGCGCACGACGGCGCCGTTCAACGCGTCGTGCTCGAGACGGCGGCCGCGCTCGACGTCCTGCAGCATCGAGGTGCGGAGGTCAGCGAGGTGGTCGCGGCTGAAGGCGAGCGTCGGCTCGATACGCGCGGGATCGAGCGCGATCCCCTGCGCGCGGGCGACCGCGAACACCTCGTGCATCGCCTCGCGCAGCACGGCCATCGTCGCGGTCACGCGCGCCGCGTCGGCGGCGGTGCTGCGGGTGAGCGCGGTGACGGCGTTGTGCGCGGCGTTCCACGCGAGCTTGTCCCAGAGCAGCGCGAGGATGTCGCGGGAGAGCTGGTGCCGGACGCCGGCGGCGGTGAAGAGCGTCGCGAGCTCGCGCGCGCGCCGCGTCTCGTGCCCGGTCATCTCGCCGAAGAAGATCCGGCCGTCGGCGACGTGACGGACGACGCCGGGGGCGACGAGCTCGGCGCCGACGTGGGTGAGCGCGCCCATGAGCGGCGGCAGGTCGAGCGTCGCGGCGAGCATCGACTCGTTCTCGACGCCGTTTTGCAACGACAGGACGACCGTCTCCGGCGTGATCACCGGCCGCATCTCGGCCGCGACCGTTACGGTGTCGTAGGACTTCACCGCGACGACCGCGAGCTCGACCGGGGCGGCGTCCGCGAGCGCGGTGGTTGCCTGCACGGCGCCGACGTGGAAGTCGCCGTCGACGCTCTCGACCGTGAGACCGCGCTCGCGGAGCGCGGCGAGATTCGCGCCGCGGGCGAGGAACACGACGTCGTGCCCGGCGCGCGCGAGCAGCGCGCCGAAGTAGCCGCCGACGCCGCCCGCTCCCGCGATCAGCATCCGCATCGGCGCCCTCGACCCTCCTGCATCCGCCGCGTTCGCCGCGCGCCGCCTTCGACATCGCCGTCGACGCCGCGGCGCGCGCTCGTCACCGGAGCCTCACCGTCGGCACGTCCCGGCGTCCGGCTCAGAACTTCACCGCCGGCACCTTCTGCGCCTCCTCGGGAGCCTTGAAGTACGGCTGCGGCGTGAAGCCGGTCGACCGCGCGATCAGCATCGTCGGGAAGCTCCGCACCAGCGTGTTGTACTGCTGGACGCTCTCGTTGTAGCGCCGCCGCTCGGTCGCGATGCGGTTCTCGGTGCCGGCGAGCTCGTCGGAGAGCCGGGCGAACTGCTGGTTCGCCTTGAGATCGGGGTAGCGCTCGGAGATCACCAGCAGCCGGGAGAGCGCCGACGACATCTGATTGGCGGCGTCGATCGTCTCCTCGCGCGAGCCGCCGGCGGCGAGCATCCGCGCCCGGGCGTTCGCGATCGACTCGAAGATCTCCTTCTCGTGCGTCGCGTAGCCCTTGGTCACCTCGACGAGGTTCGGCACCAGGTCGTTCCGGCGCTGAAGCTGGTTCTCGACTTGCGCCCACGCGGCGTCGATCCCCTCCTTCAACGTGACGAGACGGTTGTACCCGCAGCCTGCCGTCATCGTCGCGAGCAGCGCCAGCGCCGCGACCGTCCATCGTGATCTCCGCATCCGTACCTCCGTGTGCGCGTTCACCATTTGCCGCCGGCGCCGCCGCCGCCGAAGCTGCCGCCGCCGAAGCCCCCGAAGCCGCCGCCGCCGAAGCCGCCGCCGTGGCCGCCGAAGCCGCCGCCGCCGAAGCCGCCGCCCCACATCGGCGGTCCCCAGTAGTAGCGCCGCCGCCGGTACCCGCGGCCGCCGTTCGCCGCGCGCGACAGCGCGGGCAGGACGACGAAGAAGACGAGGAGCAGGACCAGGATCGCCATCGGACCGAAGCCGCCCGGCGCCGACGGCGCGCGGCGTGGCGCGTTCGCCGGGTTCTTCACGGGACCGAGCGTCACGCCGTACTCGCGCGCGACGATCGCCGCGATCCGCTCGACGCCGGCGCGAATGCCGCCGGCGAGATCGCCGGCGCGGAATCGCGGCACGACGTCACGGTCGCGAATCTCGCCGACGAGCCCGTCCGGCAGCGCGCCTTCGAGGCCGTAGCCGGTCGCGATGAACATCTCGCGATCCTTCACCGCGACGAGAAAGACGACGCCGTTGTCCTTGCCGGTCTCGCCGGGCTTCCACGCCTCGGCGAGCCGCATCGCGTAGTCGAACGCGGTGTCGGGCGCCGTCGTCGGCACCGTCACGACCGCGATCTCGGCGCCGGTCTTGCGACGGAGCTCGACGAGCCGCGCGATGATGAGCCCCTTGGTCTCCTGGTCGATCACTCCCGCGAAGTCGGAGACGTACCCGAGCGGCGTCGGCAGCGGCGCCGGCGCGGCGAGCGGCGCGCGCGTGAGGAGCGCGACCGCGGTCAGGAGGACGAGCGCGGGCACCGACGCTCGACCGGTGCGGCTGCGAGCGCACGACGTCGGGGCGCCGGGCGATGCACGGCGGGATCGGAAGACGCCGCCGCGTCGATGCGGCCGCGCGCCCCCACGCGAAGCCCACGCGCGCGCCGGGTCGGTGTGATCTCGACGACGCATCACGCCGGCGGCCGTGCCTCGCGATCCGCGAGGTCGGCGAGCGCCTCGACCTCGGCGAGGTACGCCTCGAAGCGCGTCTCGATCGGATCGTCCGGCGTCGCCGTGCCGAGCGACGCCAGGACCGGCAGCGCCTGGCCGTATCGGCGCTCGAAGCTCGCGACGGCGGCCGCGCCGTCGCCGGCCCACGGCTCGCCGCGGAGATGCAGCAGGCCGCGGACGACCGTCAGGAACGTCTTCCGCGAGTCCAGCATCAGCACGCGCTGCTCGCGGATCGATCCGGCGAGCTCGACGTAGAGCGCGCGCAACCGGACGAGCTTCCCCTTCGCCTCGCGCTCGCATTCGAGGCGCACCGCCTCGTGCGTCACCTCGACGGCATCGAACAGCTCGTCGCCGGCGAGCGTGCGGTGCCGAGCGCTCAGATCGAGGAACTCGAGCGGAAACACGTCGCGCGAACGGTCGAGATCCGTCACCGAGAGCATCAACGGCACCGAGACGCGGTGCGGCCGCCACCGCCGCCACCACTGCGCGACCTTGCCGAGGTGCGCGGCGCGGATGGCCCGGAGGACGGCCGCGAAGTTCACGTCGGACTGCTCGGGGCGAAAGCCTTCGCCGGCGGCGCTGCCATAGACGATCAAGCTGCGAAGGTCGTCGGCGAAAAGCGCGGCGAGCTCGCGCGCGGCATCGGGAACGATGCGCGCGGGATCGATGCGCCACGCCATGGCGGCGGATGATAGGGACCATCACTCGCAGGCGCAACGAGAGTCGCGGTCGCGATCGGCGCCGTCCCGCCGATGCCCACGGCGGTCCCGCCGGCGTGTCCCGGTCAACCGGTGTCGCACGGGCAGCGACCGGTTGGACCCAGTCACCGCCGTCGCGCGGCGTCGTGTGGCCGGCGCCGGTCGGAGCTGGTAAGGAACGCGCCTGCTCATCGCATGCCCCACATGCCGGCCGCGGTCGACGTGAGCGCGCGATCCGACGGCGACGCGCCCGCGCCCCGCGCCGACGATGCCGACGCCGCGCGCGGCGGCTACCGAGCCGCGCGGCGTGCCGGCGACCCGAACGCGCCGCGCGCGCTCGTCGCGCAGCTCGCCACCGCGATCCGACACCTCAGCGTGCTGCCGCTCGGCGGTCCGCGGGCGCCGCTCGGCGAGAGCGCGCTCTTCTTTCCGCTCGTCGGTCTCGGTCTCGGCGCCGTCCTCGTCGGCGTCGATCACGCGCTCGACGGTCTCGCCCCGACTCCGCGCAACGCGGCGGTGATCGCCGTGCTGGTCGCGGCGACCGGCGCGCGGCCGCTGCGGGAGCTCGCGCGCGGCACCGGTACGCTGGTCTCGGGGCACGGCGCGGTCCGCGCCGCGGCCGTCGCGCTGGTCACGGTCGCCAAGGTCGCGGCGCTCGCCGCGGTCGCGCCCGCGCTGCGTGCGACCGCGCTGCTGCTCGCGCCGATGCTGGCGCGCTGGTCGATCGTCGTCTTCGCGTTCGGGTCGCGCGCGCGGCCGGGAGGATCGCGCTCGCCGCTGCTCGGCGCGATCACCTTTCGCGAGTTCGGCCTCGCCAGCGTCTCGGCGCTCGCGATCGCGCTCATCGTCGCCGACGCGCGCGCGCTCGCGGCGATTCTCGTCATCGCCGGCTTCACGATCGTCGTCCGTCTCGTGGCGCACCGCTCGCTCCGCGGCGTCGACGGTGATCTCGCGGGCGCGGTCGGCGAGGTGAGCGAGGCATTGGCGCTCGTCGTGTGCACGCTCGGCGCAGGCGCGCGCGCCGTCGTGCCCTAGCGAGCGACAGGAAGGGGGAAGCGCATGCCGAAGCAGGCGTCGCACGTGATGGCGATCGATCAGGGGACGACCGGCTCGACGGTGCTGGTCTTCGATCGGCGCGGCCGCATCGTCGGGCGCGCCTACTCCGAGTTCCGGCAGCACTACCCGAAGCCCGGGTGGGTCGAGCACGATCCCGAGGAGATCTGGCGCGTCACGCTCGCGGTCGCCCGGCAGGCGCTGCGCAAAGCCCGCCTCGACGCGCCGGCGCTCGCGGGGATCGGCATCACCAACCAGCGCGAGACCGCCGTCGTCTGGGACCGGCGCACCGGCGCGCCGGTGCATCGCGCGATCGTCTGGCAGGATCGGCGGACCGCCGAGCTCTGCGCCCGTTTGAAAGCGCAGGGGCACGAGCCGGCGGTGCGCGCGAAAACCGGACTCGTCCTCGATCCGTACTTCTCGGCGACCAAGGTCGCCTGGATGCTCGAGCACGTCCGCCGCGCGCGCGAGCGTGCCGCGCACGGCGACCTCGTCTTCGGGACGATCGACTCGTGGCTCGTCTGGAAGCTCACGGCCGGCCGCGTCCACGCGACCGACCCGACGAACGCCTCGCGCACGCTGCTCTACGACATCCGGGCGCGCCGCTGGGACCCCGACCTGCTGCGCCTGTTCGAGATCCCGGTGACGATGCTGCCGGAGGTGCGTCCCTCGAGCGGCGTCATCGCCGAGACCGAGCCGCGGCTCTTCGGCGCGGCGGTGCCGATCGCCGGCATCGCGGGCGACCAGCAGGCCGCGCTCTTCGGCCAGGCCTGCGTCGAGCCGGGCATGATGAAGAACACCTACGGCACCGGCTGCTTCGTGCTGGCGCAGACCGGCGCGGAGGCGGTCGCCTCCGAGCGCGGCCTCGTGACCACCGTCGCCTGCGGTCCCGGCGGCGCGCAGACCTATGCGCTCGAAGGCTCGATCTTCATCGCCGGCGCCGCCGTCCAGTGGCTGCGTGACGGCTTGCAGATCATCCGGCGCGCCGCCGACACCGAGACGCTCGCCCGGCAGGTCGACTCGACGCTCGGCGTCTACGTCGTGCCCGCGTTCGTCGGGCTCGGCGCCCCCTACTGGGACGCCGACGCGCGCGGCGCGATCCTCGGCCTCACGCGCGGCGTGACGCGCGCCCACCTGGCGCGCGCGACGCTCGAGGCGCTCGCCTACCAGACGCGCGACGTCGTCGAGACCATGCAGGCGGAGAGCCGGCGCGCGCTGACGACGATGCGGGTCGACGGCGGCGCCGCCGCCAACGACTTCCTGATGCAGTTCCAGGCCGACGTCCTCGGCGCGCCCGTCGACCGGCCGAAGGTGATCGAGACGACCGCGCTCGGCGCCGCCTTCCTCGCCGGGCTCGGTACCGGCTTCTGGCGTCAAGCCGATCTCGACCGCGTGCGCGCGGTCGATCGCGTCTTCAAGCCGAAGATGAGCCCGTCGAGGCGCGACGCGCTCTACGACGGCTGGAAGCGCGCGGTCGAGCGCGTGCGCACGACGGCGAGCGGTGCCGACGGCTGACCCGCGGCCTTGCAGCGAGCCGTCGGCGATCGGCGGCACGTCGCGCCACGCCGTCCGCCGGCTGGCGTGCGTCGGGCTGCTCGCCATCGGTCTCATCGCGAGCGCGCCCGGACCGGCGCTGCCCGGAATCCGCGACACCTTTCACGTGACGCTCGGCGAGCTCGGGCTGCTGCAAGTCGTGAGCTCGTCCGGCTATCTGCTGAGCGCGTTCGTCGCCGGCGTCATGGCCGATCACCTCGGCGCCCGACGCGTCCTGCTGGCCGCGGTCGGCGCGCTGCTCGCCGGCGTCGCCGGCTTCGTCACGACGAGCGCGTGGTCGGTCGCGCTCGTCGGGTGCACGCTGCTCGGCTGCGGCGCCGGCGGGCTCGACGGCCTGGTGAACGCGCTCGTGAACGAGCACAGCGGCGACGCCCGCGGCGCCGATCTCAACGTGACGCACGGCTTCTTCGGCGTCGGCGCCGTCGGCGGGCCGCTGCTCGGCGGGTTCCTGCTCGCGAGCGGCTTCAGCTGGCGCTCCGTGTACGCGGCGGGCGCGCTCGCCACCGCCGCGACCGGCGTCATCGCGTGGCGGCTCCGTCTCGGCCGGGTGCGCAGCGCCGACGCTGCCGCCCCGAGCTTGTCGGTGCTGCTCACGCCCGTGGTCGCTCTCCTCGCCGTCGTCCTCTGCCTCTACGTCGGCGTCGAGCTCAGCGTCGGCACGTGGGCGTTCACCCACCTCCAGACCGCCTTCGGCGCCGGCGACGCCGCTGCCGGAACCGCGACGGCGCTCTTCTGGGCCGGGATCATGGTCGGTCGGTTCGCGATGGGGACGATCGGGGCGCGCATCGGACCGCACCGCTTGATCGTCGGCAACGCCGTCGCCGCCGCGGCCGCGCTCGCCTGCATGGTGCTGGCGCCGACGCTCGTGCTCGCGGTCGTCGCGCTCACGATCTTCGGCGTCGCGATCGCGAACATCTTTCCCGCGGTGATCGCCGTCGCCGGCGAGGCCTACCCGCACGCGCTCGGCACCGTCACGGGCGCGCTGATCGCGACCGGCGGCGTCGGCGCCGCGATCTTCCCCTGGTTGACCGGCGTCGTCGCCGAGGGTCACGGTCTCACGATCGCGCTCGGCGGCGGCGTCGTCCTCCTCGCCGCGGTCCTCGTCGTCGAGCTCGCCGTGATCCGCCTGGTGCGCGCCGGTTGAAGGCACGGCGCACGGTTGGTATAAATCTCGGTTTCTCGGAGAGAAGGAGCGCGTCATGAAGGAAGGGATCCACCCCGCCTACCAGCCGGCGAGAATCGTCTGTGTATGCGGCAACGTCATCGAGACCCGGTCGACGCTCAAGGAGATCCACGTCGAGATCTGCTCCGCGTGCCATCCGTTCTACACCGGCAAGCAGAAGCTCGTGGACACCGCCGGCCGCGTCGAGCGCTTCCGGCGCAAGTACGGGATCGAGACGCCGTCCGAGCAGTAGCCGCCGGCGGTCGCTCGCACCCTCGGGTGCCGAAAGGGCAGGGGTCCACCCCCCGCCCTTTTTTTGCGCCCGCCGAACGGGCGTGGACTCGACGACATGTATGAGAAGCTCGAAGCGGTCGAAGGGCGCTACCGGGAGCTCGAGGAGCTGCTGGTGTCACCCGACGTGATCGCGAACCGCAAGGAGTTCGCGAAGCTCGCGAAGGAGCGCGCGACCCTCGAGCAGATCGTGCACACCTTCCGCGCGTGGCGGGAGCTGCAAGCGCAGATCGAGGGCGGCAAGTCGCTCTTGCAGGACCCCGACGAGGCGATGCGGGCGATGGCCCAGGACGAGCTGACGGAGCTCCGCGGCCGCAACGAGGGTCTCGAGCAACGCCTCAAGGCGCTGCTGCTGCCGCGCGATCCGAACGACGACCGCAACGTCCTGCTCGAGATCCGCGCCGGCACCGGCGGCGAGGAAGCGAGCCTCTTCGCCGCGACGCTCTTTCGCATGTACACGCGCTACGCCGAGGCGCATCGCTGGCGCATCGACGTGCTGAGCTCGAGCGAGACCGGACTCGGCGGCATCAAGGAGATCATCGCGCTCGTCGAGGGCCAGGGCGCCTACAGCCGGCTCAAGTTCGAGGCCGGCGTGCACCGGGTGCAACGCGTACCGACGACCGAAGCCTCGGGCCGCATTCACACCTCGGCGGTGACCGTCGCGGTCTTGCCGGAGGCCGACGAGGTCGACGTCGCGATCGACGACAAGGACCTGAAGATCGACGTCTTCCGCTCCTCCGGACCGGGAGGGCAGAGCGTCAACACGACCGACTCCGCCGTCCGGGTCACGCACCTGCCGACGAACCTGGTCGTCACCTGCCAGGACGAGAAGTCGCAGCACAAGAACAAGGCCAAGGCCCTCAAGATCCTGCGCGCGCGCCTCCTCGAGCGCGCGCAGGAGGAGCAGCAATCCGAGATCGCCGCGAGCCGACGGAGCATGGTCGGGAGCGGCGACCGCTCCGAGCGGATCCGGACCTACAACTTCCCGCAGAGCCGGGTCACCGACCACCGCATCGGGCTCACGCTGCACTCGCTCGACCGCACGCTCGAGGGCGAGATCGATCCGCTGATCGACGCCCTGGTCATGCACCACCAGTCGGAAGCGCTGAAGGCCGCGCACTGATGACGGCGGCGGCGAGCGACCCCGGCTCGGACGCGCGATCCGGCGCGCCGCGGACCGCGCTCGAGTACCTGCGGCGCGCGACCGACTTCCTCGCCAGGCGCGGCGCGCCGACGCCGCGCCTCGACGCCGAGGTGCTGCTCGCGCTGGTGCTGGCGACCGACCGGATGGGCGTGTACCTGCGCTTCGATCAGCCGCTCGCGGCCGGGCAGGCGGACGCGTATCGCGACCTCCTCCGCCGTCGCGCGGCCGGCGAGCCGGTCGCGCACCTGACCGGACGGCGCGAGTTCTGGTCGCTCACGCTCGCGGTCACGCCCGACGTCCTGACGCCGCGGCCGGAGACCGAGCTCGTCGTCGAGCGCGCGCTCGCCGCGTTGCCGGAGGCGCTCGGCGCCTATCGCATCCTCGACCTCGGCACCGGCAGCGGCGCGATCGCGATCGCGATCGCGACCGAGCGGCGGGCGGCGCGCGTCGTCGCCGTCGACCGCGTCGCACGCCGCGGCGGCGCTGGCGCGCGCCAACGCGCGCGCGCTCGGCGTCGGCGAGCGCGTCGCGACGATCGTCGGCGATTGGACAACGGGGTTGCGCTGCGACAAACATTTCGAGGTGATCGCGAGCAATCCGCCGTACTGCGTGAGGTCGACGCTCGGCGAGCTGCCGGCGGAGGTGCGGCGCGAGCCGCGGCTCGCGCTCGACGGCGGCGACGACGGTCTCGACGCGTACCGCGCGCTGGTCGCGGGCGCGACGGCGTCGCTCGCCGCCGGCGGTGCGCTCGTCGTCGAGGTGGGGCTCGGCCAAGCGGCGCCGGTCGTCGAGCTCTTTCGCGGCGCCGGCCTGGTCGACGTCGGCGCGCATCGCGACCTGGCGGGGATCGAGCGGGTCGTGTCCGGACGCGCGGTGGGGGAGGGTGATGCAGAAGATCGTCATCCACGGGGGTAGGCAGCTCCGCGGCACGGTACGTGTCAGCGGCTCGAAGAACGCCGGCCTGCCGCTGCTGTTTGCGACGCTGTTGACGGCCGAGCGCTGCACGATCCGCGGCCTGCCGCGGGTCGCGGACATCACGACGACGCTCCGCCTGCTGGAACGGCTCGGCGTCGCGGTCGCGGACGGCGAGTTCACGACGGTGACGCTCGACGCCCGGACGCTCACCTCGAGCGAGGCGCCGTACGAGCTGGTGAAGACGATGCGCGCGTCGTTCCTCGCGCTCGGCCCGCTGCTCGCGCGCACCGGGCAGGCGCGGGTCTCGACGCCGGGCGGCTGCGCGATCGGCAGCCGGCCGATCGACATCCATCTCGCCGGACTCGAGCGCATGGGCGCCGAGATCCGCCAGCGGCACGGCTACGTCGAGGCGCGGTCGCGGCGGCTCCGCGGCGCGAAGCTGCTGCTCGACTTCCCGTCCGTCGGTGCGACCGAGAACCTCATGATGGCCGCGGCGCTCGCCGACGGCGTCACGACCGATCGAGAACGCCGCGCGCGAGCCCGAGATCGTCGACCTCGCGGAGGCCTTGACCGCGATGGGCGCGAGGATCACCGGCGCCGGCACGCCCGGCGGTCACCATCGAGGGCGTCCGCGAGCTCGGCGGCTTCGATCACACGGTGATCTGCGACCGCATCGAGTCGGGGACGCTGGTCCTCGCCGCCGCGATCACCGGCGGCGAGGTGACGGTCGCGGGCGCGCGTGCCGAGCACCTCGAGGCGTTGCTCGCGAAGCTCGACGAGGCGGGCGTCACGGTCGAGCCGCGGCGCGACGGCATCGCGGTCCGGTCGAGCGGCGGATTCAAGCCCGCCGACGTCCGCACCTCGCCGCACCCCGGCTTTCCGACCGATCTCCAGGCGCAGTTCATGGCGCTGATGACGCTTGCGCGGGGCAGCAGCGTCATCACCGAGACGATCTTCGAGAACCGCTTCATGCACGTGCAGGAGCTCGTCCGCATGGGCGCCGACATCAGGGTCGAGGGCAAGACCGCGGCCGTGCGCGGCGTTCCGGCGCTCTCCGGCGCGCCCGTCATGGCGACCGATCTCCGCGCCAGCGTCTGCCTCGTCCTCGCCGGCCTCGCGGCGCAGAACACGACCGAGGTCGCGCGCGTCTACCACCTCGATCGCGGCTACGAACGGCTCGAGGAGAAGCTCTCGGCGCTCGGCGCCGACATCGAGCGCGTGCGCGCGTGAGACCGAGGCCTCGCACGCCGTCTCGGCGCTGCTACGCCGCGCCGGCGTGCCGCGTTGCCGATGCACGCCGGACCCGGATCCGATGACGCGGGCCGCGCGCTCGTCCGGGCGGCTGCTGACGGTCGTCGGGTCGCGGGGCGCGGCGTTCGCGCGCCGGGTCGCGCTCCTCGAGGCGCGCGGCGAGCGCGCCTCCGGCGACGTCGAGCAGCGCGTGCGGCGGATCGTCGATGCGGTTCGGCGTCGCGGTGATGCGGCGCTGTTCGCGTACACTCGCCGCTTCGACGGCGTCGCGCTCACGGCACGCACGATCGAGGTGAAACCCCGCGAGATGGCGCGCGCCGAGGCCGCGCTTCCGCGCGAGGTCCGGGCGATGCTCCGGCTCGCCGCGCGCCGGATCCGCGCCTTCCACGAGCGGCAGCGCCAGCGGTCGTGGCGGTTCGTCGACGGCGACGGCGCGGTGCTCGGGCAGCAGGTGCGGCCGCTCGATCGCGCCGGCGTGTACGTGCCGGGCGGCACCGCGGCGTATCCGTCGTCGGTCCTGATGAACGTGATCCCGGCGAAGGTCGCCGGCGTCGGCGAGGTGATCGGCGTGACGCCGCCCGGCCGCGCCGCCGACGCCGTGCTCGCGGCGGCGAAGATCGCGGGCGTCGATCGGTTGTTCCGGATCGGCGGCGCCCAGGCCGTCGCGGCGCTCGCCTACGGGACGCGGCTCGTGCCGCGCGTCGACAAGATCTGCGGCCCGGGAAACATCTGGGTCGCGACCGCGAAGCGCCTGGTCTTCGGCGCCGTCGACATCGACATGATCGCGGGTCCGAGCGAGGTCCTGGTGATCGCCGACGCGAGCGCCGCGCCGGCGTGGGTCGCCGCCGATCTGCTGTCGCAGGCCGAGCACGATCCGCTCGCGGCGTCGATCCTGGTGACGCCCTCTGCGCCGCTCGTCACGCGCGTCGAGGCGGAGCTGCACCAGCAGCTCGCGGCGCTGCCGCGACGCGAGATCGCCCGCCGCGCCCTCCGCCGTCACGGCACGGCGATCGTCACGACCTCGCTCGACGAAGCCGTCGCGGTCGCCAACCGGATCGCGCCCGAGCACCTCGAGCTCGCCGTGCGCCATCCGGAGCGCTGGGTGGAGAAGATCCGCCACGCGGGTGCGATCTTCCTCGGCGAGCACGCCCCCGAGCCCTTCGGCGACTACCTCGCCGGCCCGAATCACGTCCTGCCGACCGGCGGCAGCGCGCGCTTCGCGTCTCCGCTCGGCGTCTACGATTTCGTCAAGCGCTCGAGCATCGTCGGCGCCTCACGCGCGACGCTCGCGAGGCTCGGTCCCGCGGTCGTCGGCCTCGCGAGGCTCGAGGGTCTCGAGGCCCACGCCCGCGCCGTCGCGCTTCGTCTCGATCCGGCTCCGGGCGGAGGGGGCGCGGCGAGACCACGCCCGCTGCCGACGGCGGACCGGCGAGGGAGCCGGCGCGGCGTTCACCGCACGAGGTGAGCGAGCGGACCGGCCACGCACGCCGGTGGCGCCGCCAGCGAAGCGGCAACGCCGTGGCGGCACGCCACGCCGACCTCGCGGGCGACGCGACCGATGACGGCGGACGATGGGTCGTCCGCGTTCCCGCGCTCGCGGGACACGACGCCGCCGTCCACCGCGCGGCTCGGGTCGACGGTTGCGTCCCGGACGACTTCGCGGCATCGAGTGATCGATGATGCGGCCGTCGGTGGACCCGGGAGCCGTCGGGTGGGGCCTCGTGGCCGTCGGCGCCGCGCTCGCGCTGGTGGCGTTCGGCAGCGGTGGGCTGCGGTGGTTCGACGCCGCGCTCGTCGGCTATCTCTTCGGCACCGCTGTTCGCGATCTTCGGCACGGTCTACCGCTACCGCGTCTGGCTGCGGCGGCCGCCGACGGCGCGTCTCAACCGGCGCGGCTGGGAAGCGTTCCGCGCGCGGCGGCGTCGCGCAGCCTGGCGCTGCTGCCACGCCTCGCGCTCGCGAATCTCGCGGGCCAGACGCTTCATCCGGCCGCGCTCGACGCTCGCGCTGGACGGCGCACCTGCTGGTCTTCTGGGGCTGCGTGCTGGCGGCAGCGATCACCTTCCCGCTGGTCTTCGGGTGGCTGCACTTCGAGTCGGTCGGGCAGGACGCCGCGCGCTACCGCGCCTTCGTCGCGAACGTCGGCACGCTGGCCTTCGACGCCGCGGGGCATCTTCGGCTGGCTCGTGTTCCACGCGCTCGACGTCTCGGCCGTCCTCGTGCTGGCGGGCGTGTTTCTCTTCCTGTCGCGGCGCGCTGCGCGACCCGGGCGCGGTCGCGGTCGAGCGCGTCGACCGACTTCCTCGCCCTCGCCGGGCTGTTCGCGGTCTCGGTCACCGGCTCTCATGCTGACCGCCTCGACGCTCTGGATGGGCGGCCGCTTCTACACCTTCCTCACCACCGTCCACGCGCTGACGGTGATCCTCGGCCTCATGTACATCCCGTTCGGCAAGCTCTTCCACATCTTCCAGCGGCCGGCGAACCTCGGCGTGCAGTTCTACCGGCCGGCCGGCGCGCGCGGACCGCAGCAGCGCTGCGGCGAGTGCGGTCGCGACTTCGCCTCCGCGCTCCAGATCGCCGATCTGAAGGACGTCCTCCCGCAGGTCGGCTTCGACTACGCGCTCGCCGGCGGCGCCCACTACCAGGACATCTGCCCGCCCTGCCGGCGCCGGCTGGTCGCGCTGGCGCAGGTGGCGCGCGTCGGAGGGTTCGGCTGATGGCGCGACCGCCGTGCAGCGAGGCGGAGCTCGTCGCGCGCTACGGGCCGCATCTGAACCAGGCGCCGCCGGGCGGCTGGAACGCCGGGCTCGACGCGGTCGACCGCGAGGTCGCCACCCACTGCTGCTTCTGCGGCCAGCAGTGCGGCATCGTCCTCAAGGTGAAGGACGAGCAGGTGGTCGGCTTCGAGCCGCTGGTACGACTTCCCGTTCAACGAGGGCAAGCTCTGCCCGAAGGGCGTCAAGCGCTATCTCCAGGGCAGCCACCCCGACCGCCTGCTCGACGCCGCTCGAGCGCGCGCCCGACGCGCCCGGCGGCTTCCGGCCGGTCGGCTGGGACGCGGCGCTCGATCGCGTCGTCGCCGAGATCCGCCGCATCCAGAGCGCGCACGGTCCGGACGCGTTCGCGATGCTGTCCGGCGTCTCGCTCACCAACGAGAAGTCGTACCTGGTCGGCAAGTTCGCCCGCCTCGCGCTCGGCACCGCCAACCTCGACTACAACGGCCGGCTCTGCATGGTCTCGGCCGGCACGGCGAACAAGAAGGCGCTCGGCATCGACCGCGCCAGCAACCCGTGGAGCGACATCCGCCTCGCCGACGTCGTGTTCGTCGCGGGCGCGAACGTCGCCGAGTGCGCGCCGATCACCACCAGCTACATCTGGCAGGCGCGCGACCGCGGCGCGAAGCTCGATCGTCGCCGATCCGCGCGTGACCCCGCTGGCGCGCACCGCGGACGTCTTCCTCGGCCTCCGCCCGGGCACCGACTCCGCGCTCATGGGCACGATCCTCCACGTGCTGATCGCGCGCGACTGGCTCGACCACGACTTCATCGACCAGCACACCGAGGGCTTCGAGGCGGCCGCCGAGGCGGTGCGCGAGTACACGCCGGCGTGGGGCGCGCGCGTCACCGGCGTGCCGGCGAAGCGCATCGAGCAGGCGGCCGAGCTGTGGGGAACGTCGCCGACCGGGATGCTGCTCCACGCGCGCGGCATCGAGCATCACACCAAGGGCGTCGAGAACGTGCTCTCGTGCATCAACCTCGGCCTGGCGACCGGCAAGTACGGCAAGCCCGGGTGCGGCGTGACGACGATCACCGGCCAGGGCAACGGGCAGGGCGGGCGCGAGCACGGCCACAAGTGCGACCAGCTCCCCGGCAACCGCGACATCACCAACCCCGAGCACCGCGCCTACGTCGCGTCCGTGTGGGGCTGTCCCGTCGACGAGATCCCGGGCAAGGGCAAGACGGCGCAGGAGATCGTGAACGCGATCCACGACGGCGAGATCAAGGGCCTGCTCTCGATCTGCTTCAATCCCGCCGTCTCGCTGCCCGACACCGCCTTCACCGCCGCCGCGCTCGAGAAGCTCGAGTTCTACGCGTCATCGATTTCTTCCTCTCGGAGACCGCGCAGCTACGCCGACGTCGTGCTGCCCGGGCTCGCTTGCACGAGGAGGACGAGGGCACGTCGACGAGCGTCGAAGGGCCGCGTCATCAAGATCAACGCCGCGGTGCGCCCGCCGGGCGAGGCGCGGCGCGACTGGGAGATCCTCCTCGACCTCGCGCGCCGGCTCGGCAAGGGGCGCTATTTCCCGTACCGCAGCACACGAGAGATGTTCGACGAGCTGCGCGTCGCCTCGAAGGGCGGCACGGCGGACTACTCCGGCATCACCTGGGAGCGGATCGAGGCCGAGCGCGGCGTCTTCTGGCCGTGCCCGGCCGAAGGGCCATCCCGGCACGCCGCGCCTGTTCGAGGGCGGGCGCTTCTACACCGAGAGCGGCCGCGCGAAGTTCCACGCCGGTCCGCTACCGTCCGCCCGCGGAGGTCGTCGACGACGACTATCCCGTCTGGCTCACCACCGGCCGCGTCGTGAGCCAGTACCTCTCGGGGACGCAGACGCGCCGCATCGGCCCGCTGGTCGAGCAGTACCCGGAGCCGCTCTGCGAGATGCATCCGCGGCTCGCCGCGCGCCTCGGCATCCGCAGCGGCGATGTCGTGCGCGTCACGTCGCGGCGCGGCTCGATGACGCTGCCCGCCTCGGTGGTCGAGACCATCCGGCCCGACACGGTCTTCATCCCGTATCACTGGCCGGGCGCGCAGGCGGCCAACCAGCTCACCCAGCGCGGCGCTCGACCCGCTCTCGAAGATCCCCGAGTACAAGGTGAGCGCGGTGCGCGTCGAGCGCGTCGGGCCGGGCGCGGCGCCGACCGACGCGCGCGACCTCGGCGCTCGACGGGAGCGCGCGCGTGAGCCGGCTCGCGGCGCTCGAGGAGCAGATCTTCGTCATCGACCAGAGCCGCTGCATCGGCTGCCAGGCGTGCGTCCAGGCGTGCGGCGAGTGCGGCACCCACCGCGGCCACTCGATGATCCACCTCGACTTCGTCGACCGGGGCGCGAGCACCCAGACGGTGCCGATGGTCTGCATGCACTGCGAGGACCCGACCTGCGCCGAGGTGTGTCCCGGCCGACGCCATCAAGCAGAACGAGGACGGCATCGTGCAGTCGGCGCTGAAGCCGCGCTGCATCGCGTGCGCCAACTGCGTGCTCGCCTGCCCGTTCGGCGTGCCGAAGCTCATGCTCGAGCTCGAGCAGATGATGAAGTGCGACATGTGCTTCGACCGCACCTCGCAGGACCTGGCGCCGATGTGCGCGTCGGTCTGCCCGAGCCAGGCGTTGTGGTTCGGGACGCGCGGAGGAGTTCGCGGCCGAGCCGCGCCGGCCTCCTGACCGACGACGTTCGTCTTCGGGCGCCAGGTGGTGCGCACCAAGGTCTACACGCGTGACGCGCGAGCCCGGTCCGCTCGACGTGCTCGCCGGGCGCGCGGGACGCGCGCCTGGCAGGACGATCCCTTCGGGCTCGAGGAGGACGGCGAGATGGCTGACGCGAGCGTGCCGAAGTGGCGCGCCGACTTCCCCTTCACCGCCGAGGGCGAGGACGAGGTGACGCGGCGCGAGTTCGCGCGCTACCTGGTGCTCGCCTCCGCCGGGCTTCGCCGCCGGCAGCGTCGGCGTCGCGGCGTGGACGTCGCTGCGGCCGATCAATCGCGGCGCGCCGCGGCGCGATCGTCGGCGTCGAGCGCGCTCCGCGACGGCGCGGCGCTGCTCTTCCGCTACCCCACCGAGCACGACCCGGCGATCCTCGTCCGGCTGCCCGGCGGCGAGCTGCGCGCCTTCAGCCAGAAGTGCACGCACCTCGGCTGCGTCGTCTACTGGAGCCGCGAGCAGCGAGCAGATGCTCTGCCCCTGCCACGACGGCGTCTTCGACGCGCGCACGCGGCGGCGTCGTCGCCGGCCCGCCGCAGCGCCCGCTCGGGCGCATCGACGTCGAGGTGCGGGCCGACGGCATGGTGTGGGCGCTCGGCCGGGAGGTGAGCTGATGGCGAAGCCGCGCGACGTGTCCTCGGCGGTCGGCATCTTCGTCGGCGTGCTGCTCTCTCTCCAGATCTTCCTCCTGACGGTCGGGCTCGACGCGCTTGCACGCGGCCGACGCGCGTCTCGCCTGGACGTCGGCGGCGCTCTCGGTCGTCCTCGCCGCCGGGCTCGGCGGCGTTCTACCGGTACCTGCGCTGATGGCGGCAGCCCGACGAGCGCGCGCGCCGCGCCGTCCCGGGCCCGATCGGCGGCGACATGGCCGCGGTCCTGTGGGGCGTCGCGCGCCGGCTTCCAGCTGCCGGCGCTCGAGGCGCGACACTCGAAGATCTGGGTGCTCGGCCTGTTCGCGCTCGTGAACGGCCTCGATCTCGATCGCGATCATGGCGGCGGTCGCCGCTGGTGACGCGCGCGCCGTTCATCTTCCCGTCGCTCGGGCCGACGGCGTTCCTGCTCTTCTACACGCCGACGACGCCGGCGGCGTCGCCGCGCAACACGCTCGGCGGGCACCTGATCGGCTGCCTCGCCGGGTACCTCGCGCTGGTCGTCTTCGGGCTCACCGAGCGCGGTCCGGCGCTGGCCATCGGGCGTCGACTGGCAGAACGTCGGCGCCGCGGCGCTGTCGCTCGGCCTCACGAGCGGCGCGATGGTGTGGTGCCGCGTGCCGCACCCGCCGGCGGGTGCGACGACGCTGATCGTCTCGCTCGGGATCCTGCGCGAGCCGTGGCAGCTCGGCGTGCTGATGCTCGCGGTCGCGCTCCTCGTCGTGCAGGGGTTCGTGATCAACCGCCTCGCCGGAATCGACTATCCGGTGTGGGCGCCGCAGCCCGGTCCCGGGCCGAACGTCCGGTCATGAGGGCGGGCGCAGCCTACGTGCGCGCGCCGGCCGGGACACGCTCGAGAGCGTGTCGGACCAGTTGCTCGCTGACCTCCCAGAGGCGCGCGGCCGCCGCGTCGTCCCGCGCGGCGCGACTCGGCTCCTTCGACGCGCACTTGTCGTAGTACCCGCCGCTCCGCCCCTCGACCTCCGGCGACGACGCGAGGTAGATGCTCGTCTTCGCGCCGCTCGCCTCGTCGATCGCGAACAGGTTCGCGACCGGCTGCAGCAGCGTCCAGATGCCGCCCTTGCTCAAGAAATCCGAGGCGACGAACCCGGGATGCAGGCAGTTCGCGGTGACGGGCCGGCCGCGAAGGCGCCTCGCGAGTTCGCGGGTGAAGAGAACGTTGGCGAGCTTCGAGCGCGCGTAGACCCCGAAGCTGAAGTAGCCGCGTTCCGCCTGGAGGTCGTCGAAGTCGAGCTGCTGGCGGCGGTGCGCCTCGCTGGCGACGTTGACGATTCGCGCCGGCGCCGACGCCTCCAGGACCGGGAGCAGCTCGTTCGCGAGCAGGAAGTACGCGAGGTGGTTGGTCGCGAACGTGCGCTCGTAGCCGTCGACCGTCAGCTCGCGCGCCGTGTTCATGCCGCCGGCGTTGTTGACGAGCACGTCGAGCGTCGCGAAGCGCCGCTTGTACTCGTCGGCGAGCCGCTTCACGTCGCGCATCGCGGAGAGATCCGCGAGCAGCGCATCGACCCGCGGGTTGCCGCTTGCGGCCTTCAGCTCGTCGACGACGGCCCGCGTCTTCTCCGGGTTGCGGCCGACGATGACGACGTGGGCGCCGAGGCGCAACAGTGCGAGCGCGGTCTGCTTGCCGATCCCGGCGGTCGCGCCGGTCACGAGCACCGTCTTCTCGTCCATCATCGTCATTCCGACGCCGCCGAAAGGCGGCGTGTGACTATCACACCGCCGCGGCGACCGTCGACGCGCGCCGCCTCGTCGGGCGCAGCATCTTCGCGCCGACGGCTGCGGCGCGCGCCGTCGAGCGCGCGTCCGGCCGCGTTCCCTCGTCTTTCCGTGAATTGCCGCTGGGGCGGGGAAGGTGATACGGCTTGCGGCACGTCTCCGGGAGCCGAACGTCGATGAAACGACCGTCCAGCCAAGAGCAGCGCGTCGCGGCCACCGTGCTCGCTCCGCGTGCCGGCGATTCGCGAGCACGGACGCGCGCGCCGAGGTCCAAGCCCGGACCGCGGCCGCGCGCCGGCTCGTCCGTGCGCGCCGCGGAGCTCACGCGCCGTACGAAGGAGACGGACATCACGCTCGCGCTCGCGATCGACGGCAGCGGGCGGTACGACGTCGAGACCGGCGTGCCGTTCTTGAACCACATGCTCGAGCTCTTCACCAAGCATGGGTTCTTCGACCTCACCGTCCGTGCGACCGGTGACGTCGAGGTCGACGATCACCACACGGTCGAGGACGTCGGGCTCACGCTCGGCCAGGCGTTCCGCGAGGCGCTCGGCGGCAAGGAAGGCATTCGCCGCTTCGGCGAGGCGACCGTGCCGCTCGACGAGGCGCTCGTCGGCGTCGTCGTCGATCTCAGCGGGCGGCCGTTCCTCGCGTACGACCTCAAGACCAAGCAGACGCGGATCGGCAGCTTCGACGTCGAGCTGATCCACGACTTCCTCCTCGCGTTCGTCAACCAGCTCGGGATGAACCTGCACGTCCGCATGCTCGCGGGCCGGAACCCGCACCACATCGTCGAGGCGGCGTTCAAGGGGCTGGCGCGTGCGCTCGACGTCGCGACCCAGCGCGACCCGCGCGTCGTCGGCGTGCTGTCGACCAAGGGCTCGCTCTGAGCGCGTCATGCGTCGCAACGCCGGTGCCGACTCCGCGGCGCGCGGACCGCTGAACGGCTGGCCGATCGTCGGCTGGGCGGCGCTCGCGATCGCGGCGATGATCGCGGCGATCCTCGCCGGCGCCGGAACCGGCGAGCCGGGGATCCGCATGGTGATTCGCGCGACCGCGCGCAGCTCGGTCGTGCTCTTCACGCTCGCGTTCGTCGCCTCGTCGCTCCGGCGCACGTGGCCGAGCGCGACGACGCGCTGGCTGCTCGCGAACCGCCGGCACGTCGGCGTCTCGTTCGCGGTCTCGCACTTCGCGCACCTGGCGGCGCTCTTCGCGCTCGCGCACTGGTCCTTCCGCGGCCTCTACGCGGCGGCCGGTCCCGTCACCCTGATCTTCGGCGGCGTCGCGTATCTCTTCCTGGTGGCGATGACCGCGACGTCCTTCGACCGCACCGCCGCCTGGGTCGGGCCGCGCGCCTGGCGGCGTCTCCACACCGCCGGCGCCTACTACATCTGGTTCGTCTTCGCGCTGAGCTACGTTCCGCGCGCGTTCGGCGCGCCGCTCTATGCGCCGCTCGCGGCGCTGGTGGTCGTCGCGCTGGCGCTCCGCCTGGCGAGCCCGGCGCTTGCGCGCCGGAGCGCGGGCGCGGAGACTCGGGTCGGGGTGGTGAACCTGTGATCGCGGTCATCGACTACGGCATGGGAAATCTCCGGAGCGTGCAGAAGGCGCTCGAGCGGGTCGGCGCGCGCGCGGCGATCACGCGCGATCCGGCGGTGATCGCGGCCGCCGATGCCGCGGTCCTCCCGGGGGTCGGCGCCTTCGGCACGTGCATGGAGAACCTGCGCCGCCACGACCTCGTCGCGCCCGTGAAGGACTTCGTCGCGACCGGCCGGCCGTTCCTCGGCATCTGCCTCGGCATGCAGCTGCTCTTCGACGCCAGCGAGGAGTTCGGACCGGTCGACGGCCTCGGGATTCTTCCCGGCCGCGTGGTGCGCTTCGCGCCCGACCCGGCGGGCCTCCGCAAGGTGCCGCACATGGGATGGAACGCCCTGCGCATCGTCCGACCGGCGCCGCACCTCGCCGGCATCGCGGACGGCACGCCCGTCTACTTCGTCCACTCCTACTATCCGGTCCCCGACGACGCGCGCGTCGTCGCGACCGTCACCGACTACGGCGGCGAGTTCGTCTCGTCGGTGTGGCTCGCGAACGTCTTCGCCTGTCAGTTCCACCCGGAGAAGAGCCAAGCGGCGGGATTGCGCCTGCTGGCGAACTTCGCGGCGCTCGCCGGCGAGACCGACGCGGTCGGCGCCGAGCGTGCCAGCTGACGTCGGCTTCCGGTGACTCGCCCGGCCCCCGTTCGCTCGCGAGAACGACGCCCGATTCCGAAGCGGGACACCCGCCGAACGACGCGCATGAGCATGCCGCCCCCGCCGTCACGATGCTGGTGATCCCCGCGATCGACCTCAAAGGCGGACGCTGCGTCCGCCTGGTGCAGGGCGACATGGCGCGCGAGACCGTCTACGCCGACGATCCGGTCGCGGTCGCATGCGGCTTCGCCGCGAGCGCCGAGTGGATCCACGTCGTCGATCTCGACGGCGCGGTGCGCGGCGCGCCGGCGAACGCAGCGGCGATCGCGGCGATCTGCGCCGGCGTCGACGTCCCGATCGAGCTCGGCGGCGGCATTCGCGACGCGGTGACGCTCGAGCGTGCCTTCGACGCGGGCGTCCGCCGCGTCGTCCTCGGCACGGCGGCGCTGGAGGACCCCGCGTTCTTCGCGGATGCGTGCCGCCGCCATCCGGGTGCGATCCTCGCCGGCATCGACGCGCGGCGCGGCATGGTCGCCGTCGCCGGCTGGACCAAGGACAGCGCGACCGACGTCGGCACGCTCGCGGCGCGCGTCGCCGGCGCCGGCGCGGCGGCGATCGTCTTCACCGACATCGCCCGCGACGGGACCGGCGCGGGCGTCAACGTCGCCGCCGTCGACGCGCTCGCGGCCGCGGTCGCGCTGCCGGTCATCGCCTCGGGCGGCGTGGCGTCGCTCGCGGACGTGCGCGCGCTCGTCGGGCTCGGGCGCCGGAACCTCGAAGGCGTCATCGTCGGGCGCGCGCTCTACACCGGTGCCGTCGATCTCCGCGAGGCGATCCGCGTCGCGCGCGGCGACGAAGCCGGCGGCGGATCGCGCCGTCAGGGCCCAGGCGCGCCCGATCGCGGCGAGGCGTGAACGCATGCTCGCGAAGCGCATCATCCCGTGTCTCGACGTCAAGGACGGGCGCGTCGTCAAGGGGGTCAACTTCGTCGGTCTCCGCGACGCCGGCGATCCGGTCGAGATCGCGGCGCGCTACGACGCCGAGCAAGCCGACGAGCTGACGTTCCTCGACATCACCGCGTCGCACGAGGCGCGGCGGACGATGATCGACGTCGTCGAGCGCACCGCGGACCGCGTCTTCATGCCGCTCACCGTCGGCGGCGGCGTGCGCGAGGTCGCCGACGTGCGGGCGCTCCTCAACGCCGGCGCCGACAAGGTGTCGATCAACACCGCCGCGATCGAGCGGCCGGCCGTCGTCGCCGAGGCGGCGGAGCGATTCGGCAGCCAGTGCGTCGTGGTCGCGATCGACGCCCGCCGCGTGCCGGGCGCGCCCGCCGAGGCGCCGCGCTTCGAGGTGTTCACCCACGGCGGCCGCCGCGCGACCGGTCTCGACGCCGTCGCCTGGGCGGAGCGGATGGAGCGCGCCGGCGCCGGCGAGATCCTGTTGACGAGCATGGATCGCGACGGCACCCAGATCGGCTACGACCTCGAGCTCGACGAGCGCCGTGAGCCGCCGCGTGCAGATCCCGGTCGTCGCGTCGGGCGGCGTCGGCACGCTCGAGCACCTCTACGAGGGGCTCGCGATCGGCGGCGCCAGCGCGGTCCTCGCCGCCTCGATCTTCCACTACGGCACGTATACCGTCCGCGCATGCAAGGACTACCTGCTGGCGCGCGGCGTGGCGGTTCGAATCTGACGGTGGCCGGCGTCGACCGCGCGCGCTTGTTGCGCCTGATGGATCTCAACATGTGGGAGATGGTCCGCGAGTTCACCCGGACCGGCCGCAACACCGAGGTGCTCGAGACCTCGGCCCTGACGATGGTCGCGCACCCCGAAGGCGCCTTCTTCAACAACGTCGCGCTGGTGCGCACCGCCGTCGACGCCGACACCGTGACGGCGGCGCTCGGCGGCTTCTACCTAGAGCGCGGGCTCTCCTTCGCGCTCGCCCTCCGCGGCCACGCCGACCGGGAGCTCGAGGCGGCACTGCTCGCCCGCGGCTTCACGGTGCCGGTCCACGAGCCGGGCATGGTGCTGCTCGCCGACCCCGGGACCCGCTGCGATCCGCCCGGCCTCGAGGTGCGTGCCGCGACGACCGACCGCGACCGGCGCGACTTCCTGCACGTCAGCGCCGAGGCCTACGCCACCTACGACCAGTCGCGCGCCTACACCGCCGACGTCTTCGCCACGCTCGAGAGCGTGTGCGCGCCGCAGGTGCAAGGCTACGTCGGCTACGTCGACGGCGAGCCCGCGGCGGCGGCGGCGCTCTATGCGAGCCACGGCGTCGCCGGCGTGGGGTGGGTCGGGACGGTGCCGCGCCACCGCGGCAAAGGCTACGCCGAGGCCGTCACCTGGGCGGTCGTCCGCGAAGGCTTCCGCCGCGGCGCCGCCTTCGTGAATCTCCAGGCGTCGCCGATGGGCGGGCCGGTCTACGCTCGCATGGGGTTCACGACGCCGACGTCGTATCACCTGCTGGTACCGCGCGAGTGACGCCGCCGCCGGCCGCCGCCGATGGGCGAGCGGGCGAGACGTCCATGCTGCGGCCGAGCCGCAAAGCACGACCGCGCGTTTCGGCGCGCGAGCTTCAGGAACGCGACGCGCTCGCCGAGTGCTCCGACTTCGCGGAGTGCTCGGCGAGATGGTGTGCTTCGAGGAAGCGCTCGGCGTCGATCGCGGCCATGCAGCCGGTGCCGGCGGCGGTGATCGCCTGGCGGTACGTCCGATCCTGGACGTCGCCGCACGCGAACACGCCCGGGACGTTGGTCGCGCTCGTGCGCTCCTGGGTGAGGATGTAGCCGTACTGGTCCATCTCGATCTGGCCTTCGAAGAGCTTCGAGTTCGGCGTGTGGCCGATCGCCATGAAGACGCCGTCGGTCGCGATCTTCGGTGCGCGCGCCCGTGACGGTGTCGTGGAGCGTGACGCCGGTGACGCCGTTCGCCTTCGCCTCGCCGTGGATCTCCTCGATGACCGAGTTCCAGACGAAGCCGATCTTCGGATTGTCGAACGCCCGCTGCTGCATGATCTTCGACGCGCGCAGCTCGGCGCGGCGGTGGACGATCGTGACCTTGCTCGCGAACTTGGTGAGGAAGTTCGCCTCCTCCATCGCGGTGTCGCCGCCGCCGACGACGAGCACGTCCTTGTCCTTGAAGAAGAAGCCGTCGCAGGTCGCGCACGCCGAGACGCCGTAGCCCATCAGGCGGCGCTCCGACTCGATCTCGAGGAGCTTCGCGGCGGCGCCGGTCGCGATGATGAGCGTCTCGGCGACGTAGCTCGCGCCGCTCGCGAGCGTCAGCGTGAACGGCCGGCTGCCGAGGTCGACCTTGGTCACCTCGCCGAACACGTAGCGCGTGCCGAAGCGCTCCGCCTGCTTCTTGAAGAGCTCCATCAGCTCCGGACCGAGGATCCCGCCCGGGAAGCCCGGGTAGTTCTCGACGTCGGTCGTGATGGTGAGCTGGCCGCCGGGCTGCGCCCCTTCGATGACGAGCGGCTCGAGGTTGGCGCGCGCGGCGTAGAGCGCGGCGGTGTGACCGGCCGGTCCCGAGCCGAGAATGACGACTTTGTAGCGGGTGCGTTCCGTCATCCGCGAAACCGTAGTCAGCAGGGTGCGGCATTGCAAGGACGCGCTTTTGCGGTGGATTTGTCATGACGGCCGGCGGTCTCTAGAGTGCCGCGCCGATGGCCACCCGACGGCGTCAGCCGAAGCTCTCGCACCTCGACGCCCGCGGCCGGGCACGCATGGTCGACGTCGGCCGCAAGCCCGTGACCGCGCGCACCGCGCGCGCGGCGGCGGCGATTCGCATGAAGCCGGCGACGCTCCGCGCGATCACCAGCGGCGGGATGCCGAAGGGCGACGTGCTCGCGGTCGCGCGGATCGCGGGGATCGCCGCCGCCAAGCGCACGCCGGAGCTGATTCCGCTCTGTCACACGCTGCTGCTGTCGTCGGTCGCGATCGAGTTCACGCCGCATGCGACCGACGGCGTGCTCGACGTCGAGGCGCGCGTCGGTCTCGCCGGCCGCACCGGCGCCGAGATGGAAGCGATGACCGCCGCCGCCGTCGCCGCGCTCACCGTCTACGACATGTGCAAAGGCGTCGACCGGGCGATCGAGATCACCGACCTGCGCTTGCTCGAGAAGCGCGGCGGCAAGAGCGGCGTCTTCGTCCGCGAGCCGCGAGGCTGAAGGCACGGCGATGCGCGTCGTCCTGAAGCCCGGCCGCGACCACGCCGTTCGCCAGGGCCACCCGTGGATCTACTCGGGCGCGATCGCCGGCGTCGAGGGCGACGGCGAGCGCGGGGCGGTGGTCGAGGTGCACGCCGCCGACGGCCGGCTGCTCGGACGGGGGACGTGGAACGACCGCACCAGCATCGCCGTCCGGATGCTCACGCACGGCGCGGAGCCCGTCGACGACGCGCTCGTCGGCCGGCGCATCGACGCCGCCCTCGACCTGCGGCGCGCCGTCACCGGCAGCGACGCGTGGCGCGTCGTCAACGGCGAGGGCGACCTGTTTCCCGGGCTCGTCGTCGACCGCTACGGCGACTTCCTCGCCTGCCAGTTCCTCACCGCCGGCGCCGATCGGCTGAAGCCCGCGGTCGTGGCGGCGCTCGTCGCGCGTCTCGGGCCGCGCGGCATCTTCGAGCGCAGCGAGGGCAACGTGCGCACCGCGGAGGGTCTGGCGCGCGTGAGCGGCGTCATAGCCGGCGAGGAGCCGCCGCCGCAGCTCGAGATCGGCGAGAGCGGCCGGCGCTACCTCGTCGACGTGCGGAGCGGCCAGAAGACCGGCTTCTATCTCGATCAGCGGCCGAACCGCGATCGCACGGCGACGCTCGCGGCGGGCCGCCGGGTGCTGAATCTCTTCGCTTACACCGGCGGGTTCAGCATCGCCGCCGCCGCCGGCGGCGCCGCGCACGTGGTCTCGGTCGACGGCTCGGCGAGCGCGCTCGCGCAGGCCGAGGCCGCGTGGCGGCTGAACGGCTTCACGGACGAGCGCGCGACCTTCGTCCAGCGCGACGTCTTCGCGTATCTCCGTGCGGAATCGGCGCCCGCCGATCTCGTGATCCTCGATCCGCCGCCGTTCGCGCGCCGCCGCGCCGATCACGATCGCGCGCTCGCCGGCTACAAGGAGATCAACGTGCAAGCGCTCCGTCTCTGCGCGCCGGACGCCTTCGTGCTGACGTTCAGCTGCTCGCAGCACGTCGGCGACGCGGAGTTCGTCGGTGCGGTGGCCGCCGCGGCCGCCGACGCCGGGCGCGACTGCCAGATCCTCGAGCGCCTCGGCCCCGGCATCGACCACCCGCAGCTGCTGGCGCACCCCGAAGGCCGCTACCTGAAGGGGCTCCTGCTGCGCGTCGCCGGCGAGAGGCGGTCGCGATGAGCGCCGACGATGGTGGAAAGGGGGCACGATGAGGGAGACGGTTCCCGGCGCCGCGCCGCGGTGGTCGCGATGAGCGCGCGACGTCCTTCGGCGCCGCGACGGCGGGACGGCCGTTCGCGGGACGGCTTCCGCGAGCGCGTCGCGAAGACGGCGGCGTCGTACGGACTCTGGATCGTGATTCTCCTGACCTGCCCGATCTTCTTCGTCGGCGCGCTCGTCATCTGGGCGCTGACCGACGCCGTTCGATCGCCGGCTGCGCGTCGCTGCACCTCTACACGTGCGCGTGGGCGTCGTTCTACACGTACGTCTTCCCGTACTGGACGGTCCGCCTCTACGGCCGCGACCGCCTGCGCGACGCGGGAACGGCGGTGATCGTCTCGAACCACCAGTCGCTGCTCGACATCCTCGTCCTCTTCCGGCTCTACACGCACTACAAGTGGGTCTCGAAGACCGAGATCTTCCGCGTGCCGTTCGTCGGCTGGAACATGACGATGAACCGCTACGTCCCGATCAAGCGCGGCGACGCCGCCGACGCCGAGCGGATGCTCGAGCGCTGCGGCGTCGCACTCGACGGGGAAGCTCGGTCATGATCTTCCCCGAGGGCACGCGCTCGCCGACCGGCGAGATCCGCGATTTCAAGCACGGCGCCTTCACCCTCGCGCGGCGCCACCGGCTGCCGATCGTGCCGATCGTGATCGACGGCACCGCTCGACGCGCTGCCGAAGTACGGCCTGACGCTCCACAACCGCGCCGACATCGTGATCCAGGTGCTCGAGCCGATCGAGCCTGGCGGAGTTCTCGTCGGTCGAGGCGCTCCGCGATCACGTGCGCGAGGTGATGGTCGAGGAGCTCGCCGCGATCCGCGGTCGAGGGACGCGGCGGACGCGCGCCTCGTAGGGGGCGCGCGGCACACGTGGTCAGGCAATGGGTTCGTGTAGCGGTGCGGGGAGACGCCGCGGCTGCTATCGCGTGCCGTGCGACCCTGAACGGTCGCGTGACCCCAACGCATGGCCGCCAAGCGCCGAACGACGCCGTCGAACGCACCCGATCAAGGACTGGCCGGCGGCCGATCGGCCGCGCGAGAAGCTCCTCGACAAGGGGCCCGGCCACCTCAGCGACGCCGAGCTGCTCGCGATCCTGCTGCCGACCGGGCCGCGCGGCGGCGGCAGCGCGCTCGATCGCAGCCAGGCCCTGCTCGCGAGCTTCGGCTCGCTCCGGGCGCTCGTCGACGCGCCGCCGCGCGCGCTCTGCGACGGTCGCCGGCATCGGTCCGGCGCGCGCGGCGCCATTCGCGCGGTCGGCGAGCTGGCGCGCCGCTACGCCGAGCATCGCCTCGCGCGCGGCGCGCCGCTCCGCACCAGCGCCGAGGTCTACCGGCACTGCAGCGCGCGGCCTCGCCGCGCTTCGCAAGGAGGAGTTCCACGTCCTCCTCCTCGACGGCAAGAATCGCCCGATCAAGCAGGTGCGCATCTCCGAAGGCTCGCTCACCGCATCGCTGGTCCACCCGCGCGAGGTCTTCGTGCCGGTCATCGAGGAGTCGGCGGCGGCGATCATCCTCGTCCACAACCACCCGAGCGGCGACCCGACGCCGAGCGCCGAGGACGTCGCGATCACCGCGCCGCCTACGCGAGGTCGGCGACCTGATGGGCGTCGAGCGTGCTCGATCACGTCGTGATCGGCGACGGCCGCTACGTCAGCTTCGCCGACGAGGGCCTGTGATCGGACGCGCGACGACGTGATCTCGGGACGATCGAGTGCGCCGCCGACGCGAGCCGTTGCGCGGGCGGCCGATCAGAACGGGATGTCGTCGTCGTCCGCCGGCGTCGCCGGCGTCGGGTGCGACGGCGGCGGCTCGGCGCCCGACCCGCGCGACGATCCGGCGCCGCGCGCCGGCGCCGTCGCCGCCGCCGAGAAACCGGACGCGCTGGGCGATGATCTCGGTCATGTAGCGCTTGTTGCCGTCCTTGTCGTCGTAGCTGTGGGTGCGGATGGAGCCTTCGACGTACACCTGCCGGCCCTTCGAGAGGTACTGGCCGCAGGTCTCGCCTTGCTTCCCCCAGACCACGATGTTGTGCCACTCGGTGCGCTCCTGCTTGCTGCCCTCGGCGTCGTTCCAGACCTCGCTGGTCGCGACCGGGAACTTCGCGACCGCCTTGCCGCCGCCGGTGAACCGCACCTCGGGATCGCGTCCGAGATTGCCGACGAGAATGACCTTGTTGACCGACATGGCCGACCTCCGGGAGCCGAGCGCTCCGTCCGCCGAGAATGCGTTCCGCTTAACAGCGGCGGTGGAACGCGTCAATTACGACGAGTATCTTTGACTTCCGCCGCCGGACGCCGGTAAATCCAGGCGGTTGTCGCCGGGCCGAGTGACGCAGGAGGTTGCGTGGTTCCTCGGGATCGTCAGGCTCGCGCTGTTCGCCATCGATACCGCGATCTGGATTCCAGCGGTGCTGCTGGCGGCGCCGGCCGACCCCGAGGCGAAGCTCTCGTACCGGATCGCGCAATGGTGGGCGTGGCTGAACGTCCGGATCTGCGGCTCGCGCGTGCACGTCGAAGGTCTCGAGCACCTCGACCGGACGCGCGTCGTACGTCTTCATGTCGAACCATCGCAGCAACCTCGACGTGCTGGCGCTCGTCGAAGCGTTGTGGGACTTTCAGCTGCGGTGGGTCGCGAAGGAAGAGCTGGCGCGGATCCCGGGGTTCGGCTGGGCGTTGCGCGCGACCAAGCACATCATCATCGACCGCGCCGATCACGCCCAGCGCGGTCGCGAGCCTCGACGCCGCCGAGCGCCGCATGCAATCCGGCATCTCGGTCGTCTTCTTTCCCGAGGGCACGCGCGGCGACGGGCACGATGCTGCCGTTCAAGAAGGGCGGCTTCATGTTCGCGATCGAGACCGCGACGCCGATCGTGCCGATCGCGATCAGCGGCACCGCCGCGATCCTGCCGAAGGGGCACTGGCTGGTGCGGCGCGGCGGCGACGTGCGGGTGGCGGTGCGTCCGCCGATCCCCACCGAGCGCCTGTCGGTGGAGGACCGCGACGCGCTGATGGCGACGGTGCGAAGCTCGATCGCCGCCGGGCTCGACGAGGTCGGTGCGGCGTCGGAGGCGCCGGTCGCGAGCGGTGCGCCGGCGTACGGCGTGCGGCGCTCCCGTCGGCACCGGGATGCGATCCTCGACCGGAGCGTGCGGCATTGACGGTGCGGATCATCCGCGTCACCGCGCTGCGATGAACGGCGAGCCCGACACGCTCCGCGTCATTCCGCTCGGCGGGCTCGGCGAGATCGGCCTCAACATGCTGATCGTCGAGTACGGCGACAGCGCGGTCGCGATCGACTGCGGCGTGATGTTTCCCGAGGCCTCGATGCTCGGCATCGACCTGGTGATTCCGGACGTGACGCTACCTCCGCGACCGCCCCGGCCGCCTGAAGGCGATCCTCTGCACCCACGGGCACGAGGACCACATCGGCGCCATGCCGTACATCACGCGCGAGCACGCCGTGCCGACGTACGCGACGCCGTTCGCGCACGCGCTGCTGGAGAGCAAGCTCGAGGAGCACCAGCTCGCGGTGCCGCTCGAGAAGTTCAAGGCCGGCGACTCGTGGCGGGTCGGCCCGTTCGAGATCACGGCCGTGCACATCACCCACAGCATCGTCGACGCCGTCGCGCTCGCGATCCGCACCCCGCTCGGCACCCTCGTGCACACCGGCGACTTCAAGTTCGACCACACGCCGCTCGACGACCACCCCTCGGATCTCCCGCGCTTCGCCACGCTCGGCGACGCCGGGATCCTGGCGTTGCTGTCGGACTCGACCAACGTCGAGTCGCCCGGGACGACGCCGTCGGAGCGGACGCTCGGGCCGAAGTTCGAGGCCGTCTTCCAGCGCGCCCGCGGCCGGGTGCTCGTCTCGACCTTCGCGTCGCACCTGCATCGCATCCAGCAGGTGCTCGACGTCTCGGCGCGGAGCAACCGGCGCGTCGCCGTCGTCGGCCGCAGCATGCTCAAGAACATCGAGATCGGCCAGGAGCTCGGCTACCTGCGCGTGCCGGGCGGCTTGCTCGCCGACGTCGGCGCCCTGAAGGACCTGCCGGCCGACCGCGTGACGATCCTCTCGACCGGCAGCCAGGCCGAGCCGCAGTCGGCGCTCTCGCGGATCGCGATGAACGACCACCGCCAGGTGCGGGTCGAGCGCGGCGACACCGTGATCTTCTCGTCGAAGATGATCCCCGGCAACGAGCAGGCGATCAGCACCGTGATCAATCATCTCTATCGCCGCGGTGCCGAGGTGCACTACGAGCGGGTCTCCGATCTGCACGTCTCCGGTCACGCGAACCAGGACGAGCTGTCGCTGATGCTGCGGCTGACGCGTCCGCGCTACTTCGTGCCGGTCCACGGCGAGTACCGCCATCTCGTCCGTCACGCCGCGCTCGCCGAGGCGGGGGGCCTGGCACCCGAGGACTGCTTCGTGCTGGAGGACGGCGACGTGCTCGAGATCGACGCCGTCGGTGCGCGCCGCGGCGAGTCCATCACCGCGGGGCGCGTCTTCGTCGACGGCAAGAGCGTCGGCGACGTCGGCGACGTCGTGCTGCGCGACCGGCGCCACCTCTCGGACGGCGGCGTCCTGCTCGCGATCCTCGCGATCGACCAGCACACCGGCGAGGTCGTCTCCGGACCGGATCTGATCTCGCGCGGCTTCCTTCTGGAGGAGGAGAGCCAGTTCCACTTCGAGAAGGCGAAGGAGGTGGCCCTCGAGGCGATCGCCGCCCTCGCCCCTGAGTCGCGGACGATCCCGGCCGAGGTCAAGGAGGAGATGCGCCGCGCGCTGCGTCGCTACTTCAAGAAGACGCTCGAGCGCCGGCCCGTGGTGCTGCCAGTCGTGATGGAGGTCTGAGCCCGCGGCTGGACGACGAAGCTTCGCGGCGGATCGACGGCGCCGTGCGAGGACGCTTCCCCTTGGACGGGAGGTATTGTCAACCGTCATGATTGCGGCCGAGGCGTCCGTTTCCCTCGGCCGTCCCGCTTCCGGGGGCTGCTCGCCACAACCTGAACCCTATCCCGTATACCGAGCTCCGGTGTTCGAGCGGGATGAGGCGAAGCGGGACGCGTGTGGGCGAACCGAGATTGCGCGGCCTGTCGCGCGCAGGCGCCTCGCGGAGTTTCAGCGTGTGACGCTATCGCCCGATGAGGTCAAAGCTATCTCTCGGCGGAGCGGCTTATCAGAGGCGGCCTTCGCCGCCGGCTACGCGCTTAACCTTCGGACCCTGCAAGACTGGGAGCAGGGCGCGCGCAGCCGGACGGACCAGCCCGCGCCTACCTCCTCGTGATCGATCGCGAGCCGCGAGCCGTGGCGCGCGCGCTCACCGCAGCGAGCTGAGATCCACGGAGGGGCCCCTCGCTCAACCGGCGGCCAGCGACCACCTGGTCGCCGGTTAGCTCGAACGTTGTGGCCCACGCGGACGGAGGCCCCTGAATGCCAGCAGGCGATCGACAGCGTTCGTGGTTTCCGGAGATGCGGCCACCATGATGTGCCTCCGCTGTCGGGCTCCCATGACCCAGAGCTCTGCGAACGTCTCGGTGCGCGCAACCATCCTTGCTCTCAGCCGGTTCGGCATCGCACCAGAAGGCGAAGCAAAGGCGTTAGGGAAGCTGGAATAGGTACCGACAGGTAAGGTAAGCGGACGCGATCTCCACGGAAAGCAGCGGCCATGAGCAAAATGGATGGGGCCGGGCTTGCCGCCTTCCTGGCGCGTTGCGTCGGGTAGTTTCCGTCCCATTTTCGGCCACGGTGGCCACATCCGTCGATTTCCATCGACGGCGTCACTGCGACCATGAGACCCTACGGAAACCAATCTCGGCCGCCTGCGGGCCGTACAGCCGACCCTAGGAGGATCAGCCATGTTTCGCGTCTCTCGTCTGCTCCCCGCTGCCGCGCTCAGCTTAGCCGTCGCTGCATCCGCGTTCGCGGGCATCGCCGATAGTCCGCTGCCGGTGCTGACGGCCGGAAAGACGACACTCCACCTCTACTCCGTCCCGGGCGTCATCGCCGGCGGAGGCCTCGAAACCTACTTTTCGTGCACGTCGACCGACGCGGCGACGATGCAAGTCGGTGTGGAGCTCTTCGGCCCTGCCGGCGGCGGGCCATTCAACGATGCCGTCGCGACCTCACTCAGCCTCCTCCCCGGTGGGACGGTGATCTTCGGGACGGGAGCCGCGGCCGGGATTTCGATCAACTCGAACCTTGGCGGCGGCACGTCTAAAGGTTCGGCACGAATCCTCGCGACGTCCAAGAAGCTCGTGTGCACGGCGTTCCTGGCCGACCCTGGGAACGCGCCGCCAACGTCGATGGCCCAGCTCACCATCATCGCCAAGCTGAAGCAGAAGGCGGCAAATTGATCGCATATGCGCCAACCTGTTTCGCCGGTTCGCATAGTTGCGCCCAAAGGAGGCAGTTGAAAATGTCCCGCTTGTATCTGGTTTCCGTCCTAGCCGTGCTCACGCTTGCGCTGACGACGAGCGCGCGCGCTGGCATCGCCGATAGCCCGCTGCCCGTGCTCGCGGTCGGCAAGACGACAGTGCACCTCTACTCGGTGCCGGGAGTCATCCGAACCGGCTCACTGGCGACCTTCTTCTCCTGCACCTCGACCGACACGGCGACGATGCAGGCGGGGGTCGAGGTCTTCGGAGCCCCCGGCGGCGCGCCAGCCAACGATGCCGCCGCGACATCGCTCACCGTCGCCCCTGGCGCGACGGTGATGTTCGGGACCTCCGCCGCGGCTGGGATCCTTATCGATTCGAACCTTGGAAGTGGCTCCATGTCCAAGGGTTCGGCGCGGGTCCTCGCCACGTCAAAGAAGCTCGTGTGTACAGCGTTCGTAGCGGACGATGGCAACGACCCGCCGACATCCATGGTGCAGCTCACGATCATCGCGAAGCTAAAGCAGAAGGCGGCGAATTGAACCGGTCACGGACCAACGGAAAACACCGAACCGTGTTCACCAAGGAGAATTCATGCCCCGCATAACACTCGCGCTCATCGCCACCGCTTTCAGTCTGACGCTCGCGCTCTCACCTGCTGCACGCGCGGGGATTGCGGATAGCCCACTGCCCGTGCTCATGGCCGGACAAACGACGCTGCATCTCTACTCGGTACCCGGCGTCCTCGCCGGAGGATCGCTTGGAACTTTCTTCTCTTGCACCTCCACCGACGCGGCGACCATGCAGGTGGGAGTCGAACTCTTCGCCGCTCCCGGCGGTGCACCGGCCAACGATGCCGCAGCGACTTCCCTCAGTATAGCTCCCGGCGCGACGCTGATCTTCGGGACGGGCGCGGCGGCGGGGATTTCGATCGATTCAAGTCTGGGCGGGTTTTTCTCCAAGGGCTCGGCGCGGATCCTCGCCACGTCGAAGAAACTCACCTGCACGGCATTCGTGGCCGATCGCGGCAACGACCCGCCGATATCAGGGTGGCAACTGACGATCATCGCGAAGCTGAAGCAGAAGGCGGCGAACTAGCACCGCTCACCATCGTCGCAAGAGAAGCGGAAGGGCGACCGAGCTGGTCAACCATGGCACGAGGGACAGACGCATGCGGACGATCGTCCTCGTAGGAGCCTTGTCCGCTATGCTTGCGACGGCGGTATGGGCTCCCCCGGCGGCTCCGGCGGATCTTCGCGGTTACTGGAAGCTCGATGAGAAGCCATCACCATCAATACCGGCGAAGGACAGCTCGACCGGAATGCACAACGGAAAGGTCAGCGGCAATGTCACGCAGGTGGCTCCTGGCCCGTGCGGGACCGGGAAAGCCTTCTCGTTCGGATCGAACGGCCAAGTCTTGGTTTCCGATCCGGTCGTGAGTCCCGACCTGGAGCCGAAGCAGATCACGGTAGAAGCGTGGGTAAGGGCAGAGGGAATACCCGACCGCTTCGGCTACATCATCGCCAAGGGCTCCAACTGCACATACGCTTCATATGCGCCTGCACATACGCTTCATATGCGCTGTATACGGTCGACATGGGTCACGTTGCTTTCTACGTCGGTTCCGGAGGATCGTTTTACCGTTCCCAGATCGCGGATTCAAAAGACGTCTGGGACGGACAATGGCATCGTCTCACCGGCACGTACGACGGCGACGTCGTGCGCTTGTGCCTGGACGGCGTCGAGACGGGTGCAGGGATTGTACCGGTTCCGACTCCACCCGCAGGTATCGAGTACGGCTTAAAGTACGAATCGGTGAATTCGAACGATCTCCTTATCGGCAACTTCAACGAGCCGGGCGGCAATTGTCCGCACGGCTGGTCCGATCAGAAGCCGGTCGCCATCGCCGATGTGAAGATTTGGGGCGTCGCGAAGGACTGCAGGGAGACTCCGACTTGTCCGACAAGGACTCCGACGCCAACTAGGACGCGAACTCCAACTCCAACGCGAACGCCAACCCCTCGGGTGACTCGAACACCCCGAGCGAAAAGTTGTGAGGATGTCTATTCCGATTGCGTAGCGAATTGCTTGGGGTTTCGGTCCGAGGAAGGGTGCCACTGTGACTGCCGAAATAGGGAACGGTGCTGCTACCGACGTCGCCAGGGAAAATCAAATTGCATTGACACGCCCTGCGAACCGTAAACTGGTGCCTCATCGCGCGCGGTCGCCCACGTGCTCGGCGCGCAGAGCACGCGCGCTGTATAGTGCAGCGGCAGTACGCGGCGCAGTAGCACCTTGCGCCGGCGCGGCACGAATCCGGCCGCTGTGCGCGTGCGAACGACGGCGTAGACCGCAAGCCGGGCAACAAAAATAGTAACGAGCCTGGCGCGAAGACTGCCGTCCGAACCCATCAGACTTTGGGCCACACCGTCGATGTTCGCCCGATCGCGTCCGCATGTAAGCGCGTGAATTTCTGAATGGTGAAAAAGGATCGAGCCAACTTGGCTTGATCCACCGACGCCTCGGCCAGGGTTCGCGAATTTTGGGTGGATGTGGCCAGGAATAGGGAGCCGTACGGGACGCGCTGCGCGGGTCGTGCTCGGGGCTGGCCGCGCTTGGCTGCCTGCTGCACGCCGTCCACGAGCGCGACGCCATCCCGAACCGACGGCAGCAGGTACGCCCTTCCCGCCGCGTGCGAGAGGGCGGCGACCGGTCAGGTGGGGAGATACGCTGCTGGCGTCACGGGCTCCACGATCCACGACATCCGGGCATATCTCCTTGGACGGACCTGCATGAGGCCGCTGCCCTGGCGACCCCGCCCGCGTGGGGCGCTCTCCCAACCTCGGACAGCAGCCGCGTCAGACGGCACTTGCGCTCCGGCGGACGAACGTGACATCTCATCCCCGTTCGGAGCGGCGCGTGGGGAGGGCAGCACGGGTGGCGAAGTCGGAGGCGCGGGAGCGGGTGGGGCGGGGGGCTGCTCCGCCGTGGCGGGAGATCGAGGCGATCTTCGCGATCGCCGGCGCCTGCTACCTCGCGATCAGCTTCCTCAGCTACAGCCCGGGACGCGCGGCCGGGAACGCCGGCGGACCGGTCGGCCACGCGCTGTCGGAGCTCTTCGTCCAGGGGCTCGGCCTCGCGGCCTTTCTGATTCCGGCCTGCATCGTCGCGGTCGCGGTGTTCGTCCTGCGCGGCGGATCGCTCGCGCTCTCGGCCGGACGCGGCGCGGCGCTCGCGGGCCAGCTGCTCCTGATCGCGGCGACCTTGGCGTTGGTCCGCGACACGCGGAACGTCGCGCGGGCGGGCGGCTGGATCGGCGGCTTCCTCGCCTTCGAGCTCGAGCGGCTCTTCAGCATCGCGGGCGCGGCGATGATCATCGCGACCGGCCTCGTCCTGACGGCGATGATCGCGACCGGCGGCTCCGTGATCGGCGGTCTCGGCGCGACGGGGCGGCGGGCGCGCGCCGGCGGGCAGCTGCTCCGCCGCGGGCTCGGCCGCCTGCGCGAGCGTCTCCAGATCACGCCGGCGCCCGATCCCGACGCCGCCGACGATCGCCCGTCGACGAGCTCGCGGCGTGACCGCGAGCGCGACCGCGAGGCGGAGCGGCGCGACAGGGACAAGGACGCCGCCAAGAAGAAGACGCCGCCCCCGCCGCCGATCCTCCTGAACGAGCCCGAGCCGCCCCGGCCGGCGGAGAAGCCGTCGAAGAAGCCGGGCAAGCCCGAGCTCAAGCAGGAGGAGTTCCGCTTCGCGCCCGGCGCGCACTACGAGCTGCCGCCGGTCGGCTTCCTCGACGCCCCCGTCGACACCGGCGTCCGCCTCGACGAGGAGGCGCTGATCGCCTCGTCGCGCATCCTCCAATCCAAGCTCGCCGACTTCGGCGTCGAGGGGAAAGTCGTCGCGGTTCGACCCGGGCCGGTCATCACCACCTTCGAGTTCGAGCCCGCGCCCGGCGTCAAGGTGAACCGCATCGTCACGCTCGCCGACGACCTCTCGATGGCGCTGCGCGCGATCAGCGTCCGCATCCTGGCGCCGATTCCCGGCAAGCCGGTGGTCGGCATCGAGGTGTCGAACCCGCGCCGCGAGAAGGTCTACCTCCGCGAGATCATCACCAGCGACCAGTACCAGCGCTCGGAGTCGAAGCTGACGCTCGCGCTCGGCAAGGACACCACCGGCAACACCCACGTCGCCGACCTCGCGAAGATGCCGCACCTGCTCATGGCGGGCGCGACCGGCACCGGCAAGTCGGTGTCGTTGAACGCGATGATCATGAGCATCCTCTACAAGTCGACCCCCGCCGACGTACGCTTCATCATGATCGACCCGAAGATGCTCGAGCTCTCGGTCTACGACCACATCCCGCACCTGCTCGTCCCGGTCGTGACCGATCCGAAGAAGTCGGCGAACGCGCTCGCGAACGTCATGCAGCAGATGGACATGCGCTACCGCGCGATGCGCGAGAAGGGCGTCCGCAACATCGACGCCTACAACCGCCTGCTGGCGCGCGAGGAGGCGGACAAGCGCGCCGGGGTGATCGAGCTGACGACGCCCGAGGAAGGCGACGACGCGGTCGCGCCGCCGTTCGAGACCGCGGCGGCCGGCGAGCAGCCGATCGTCCACGAGCACCTGCCGCGGATCATCATCATCGTCGACGAGCTCGCGGATCTCATGATGACGGTCGGCCGCGACGTCGAGGAGTCGATCACGCGGCTCGCGCAGAAGGCGCGCGCCGCCGGCATCCACTTGATCCTCGCGACGCAGCGGCCGTCGGTCGACGTCATCACCGGCCTCATCAAGGCGAACTTCCCGGCGCGCATCTCGTTCCAGGTGACGTCGCGGATCGACTCGCGGACGATCCTCGACGCGATCGGCAGCGAGCGCCTGCTCGGCGAGGGCGACTGCCTCTTCCTGCCGCCCGGCACCGCGCGCGTCACGCGCATCCACGGCGCCTACGTCTCCGAGGCCGAGATCACCAAGGTCGTCGAGTTCTGGAAGTCGCAGGGCGGCCCGCAGTACAAGATGGAGCTCCTCGAGGGCGACGACGACGAGGGCGGCGAGGACGCCGGCGAGGACCTCTACGACGAGATGTACGACCAGGCGGTGCGCGTCGTCACCGAGAGCCGGCAGGCGTCGATCTCGTGGCTGCAGCGCCGCCTGCGCGTCGGCTACAACCGCGCCGCGCGCATGATCGAGCGCATGGAGCGCGAGGGCGTGGTGTCGGCGGCGGAGGGCGCGCGGCCGCGTGAGGTGCTCGCGCGGCGCATCGACGACTGATGCCGGCGGCGCGGCGGTCGCGACGGCGCGAGCGCGGCGGTCGTGGGGGACGCGGCCACCACCGGCGCGCGGGCCGGCTTGCCGCGCCGCTCGTGACGCGATACGGCGCGGGGATGCGCGTCTCCTCCGCCGTGCTCGCCCAGCTCGCCGTGCTCGTCGCGGTCGTCACTCTGCCGGTTCACGCCGGCGCCGCGGGACCATCGCCGAAAGCCGCGGTGACAGCGCCGCCGGCGGCGCCGCCGGCGAAGAGCCCGGCGCCCGCCGACGCTTGCCCGGCCCCCGACGCGATCGTCCGGAAGCTCCAGGCGCGCTACGACACCACCAGCGACTTCCGCGCCGACTTCACGCAGCGGATCACCGTCACGTCGGTCGGCGACAGCGACGACGTCAGGCGGCACCGTCGCCTTCAAGAAGCCCGGGCAAGATGCGCTGGGACTACCGCGACGCCCGACGAGCAGCCGATCGTCTGCGACGGGACGACGCATGTGGATCTACCAGCCTGCACGACCAGCAAGCGATCAAGGCGGCGTTCCAGGCGTCGTTCGTCTCGAGCACGCCGATCTCGTTCCTCACCGGCGTCGGGCGGATCACCGACGACTTCCGTCCCGAGCGCGATCCGCGCGGCTGCACCGCCGACCGGCTCTACGTGAAGCTTCTGCCGAAGCAGTCGCAGGATCTCGGCGCGCTCGCGCTCGGCGTCGACCGCGGCACCTTCGACATCGTCGAGGCGGCGGTCACCGATCCGATCGGCAACGTCACCACGCTCTCCTTCACCGGCCTCCAGCGGAACGTCGACATCCCCGACGCCGAGTTCCAGTTCGTGCCGCCGCCCGGCGCCGACGTCATCATCGCGCCGAGCGCCGCCGCCGAGGTTCCTCCTTCGGGCGAGTGAGGCGCGGGCGAGGTGCGGACGGCACAGCGGGCGCGGCGACCGTCTTCCCGCCCGCCGCTGGCTGCCGGTTTCTCGTCCTGCTAACTACGACCCATGCCGTCGTTCGACGTCGTGTCGCGGGTCGACCTCCAGGAGGCCGAGAACGCGATCAACCAGACGCGCAAGGAAGTCGTGCAGCGCTACGACCTGAAGGACACCAAGACCGAGATCGACTGGGATCAGCAGGAGATCGTCGTCACCTCGGCCGACGACTTCAAGGTGCAGGCGGTCGTCGACGTCCTGCAATCGAAGCTGGTCCGTCGCGGCGTGCCGATCAAGAACCTGGAGTACGGCAAGGTCGAGCCCGCGGCCGGCGGCCGCGCGCGGCAGAAGATCACGGTGCAGCAGGGCATCGAGACCGAGAAGGCGCGCGCGATCGTGAAGAGCATCAAGTCGTCCGGCGTCAAGGTCCAGGCGCAGATCAACGAGGACGAGGTGCGGGTCAGCGGCAAGAAGCGTGACGATCTCCAGGCGGTGATCGCGCGCCTCAAGGCCGAGGACCACGGGCTCGCGCTGCAGTTCGTCAACTTCCGCGAGTGATCGGCCGGCGCACGACGGCCACCGCGGGCCGGCGTGAGGGTCGAGCGCCCGAGCGCCGTGTGCGGGTCGCGCGGCGGAGCGCGGCGTTCAAGGACGGCCGGCCCGAGAACACGCACCCGCTCAATCGCGGCGCGCCGCAGAGCCGCATCCCGCTCTTCGAGTCGTATCTCCGGTTCGCGGAGGCGCTCGCGCGCTGCTCGCCGGAGCGGACGAGCCGCGCGGGGTGCGTGCTGGTGAGCTTCAACCTCGAGCGCGTCCTCGGCGCCGGGTTCTCCGGCGGCGCGGCGACCGTGCTCGACGAGGACGCCGGCGCGGCGCGGCGGCAGCCACCTGCACGCCGAGGAGCACGCGCTCCTGATCGCCGGCGCCGTCGAGAAGGACAAGCTCATGTTCGTGACCGAGGCGCCCTGCTACCTGTGCGCGGTCCGCGCGATCAACAGCGGGGTCAGCCACGTCTACTATCGCCACGCGCGCCCGCGGTCGGACGCCGGCGTCGATCTCCTGCGCCGCGCCGGCAAGACTGTCGTGCACTACCCGCGCTGGCCGTCGCCCGGAGGCGAGAGCGCGGCGACGGCGCGCCTGCCGCGGCGCATGACCCTCGCCGACGCATACCAGCGCTTCGCCGAGGCGCTCGCGCTGCGATCGACCGACGGCTCGCAGAAGGTCGGCTGCGTCGTCGTGTCGCACGACTTCGAGCGCGTGCTCGGCGTCGGCTACAACGGCGGCGCCGCGGGCGTGAGCGATCGCGAGTTCATCCCGTCCGATCGCAGCGGCTACGTCCACGCCGAGGAGAACGCGCTCCTCAAGGCGGGCGCGATCGAGAAGGACAAGGTGATGTTCATCACCCACACGCCGTGCGTGATGTGCGCCAAGCGCGCGATCAACAGCGGCGTCGCCCGCGTCTACTGCCGGCAACCGAACCAGCGCGGCGACGCGATGGGCATCGAGCTCCTGAAGAAGGCTGGCAAGCAGGTCGTCTGGTGGCACGAAGCGCAACCGTGACGTCCCGCGACCGCTCGCGATGACCACGCGCCCCGCGGCGGTCCTCTTCGACATCGGCGACACGCTCGTCGAGCGGCCGACCGTCGGTCCTGGCCGGCGGATCGCGGCGGCGCTCGGCCTGCCCGACGACGCCGCACGGACGATCACACGCCTCGTCTTCCGCGAGCCGTTCGCCTCGCCGCGCGCGCTCGCGGAGCGGCTGCGGTCCGAGCTCCGGCTCGCCGCGACGCCCGAGGCCGCGGTCGCGGCGATCTGGCGCGCGCAAGAGGAGGAGCCGATCGAGGTCGGCGGCGCGAGCGCGTGCGTCGCCGCAGTCGGGCGCGCGGGCGCGCGCATCGCCCTGGTCTCCAACATCTGGTCTCCTTACGAGATCGGCTTTCGCCGCGCCTGTCCCGCGATTCCGCCGCTCGTCGACTCCTGGCACCTGAGCTACCGCGCCGGCGTCGCCAAGCCCGATCCGTCGCTCTTCGAGGCCGCGGTCACCGCCCTCGGCGTGTCGCCGCGCGCGACCGTGATGGTCGGCGACAGCCTGGAGAAGGACGTACGCCCCGCGCTCGCCCTCGGCATGCGCGCCGTGTGGCTGACGCGGTCGACGGTCCCGGCGGATGGTCTCGTGCCGGTCGGATGCGACGTCGCGCGTGACTTCGGCGACGTCGAGCGTCTCCTCGGATTGCGGCCGGTCGGCGAGCGCGATCCGGCGTCGCCGCGCTTGCCCCGCAGGCAGTGATCGGCTCATATGGCTCTCCCATGAACGTCACGCGCGTCGAGCGGTTCGGGGTCGACGAGCTCTTCGCGGCCCTCCGTCGCGTGACGCTCTTCGAGCGGCCGCGGAGCTTGCCGTACGAGCGTGCCGACCTGACGCTCCTCGAGAGCTTCCCGCCCGACGACCTCGTACCGGCGCAGCTCTACGTGAAGCGCAGCGAGCTCGCGAAGATCTCCCGCCTCGCAGGCGCGCTCCGCGACCACGACGTCGACCTCTTCGGGCTCCGCGGCTACGTGCGGTTCTGGACGCCCGACGGCCCGCCCGAGGGGATCGACCTGTTGCCGCCCGTCGTCGAGTGCTCGCGCGAGCCGGCGGGTCCCGCGATCAAGCTCATCAACGACGGCATGCACCGGGTCTACGCCGCGCGCGCCGGCCGCCGCGGCATCACGGTCGTGTACGCCGCCGGCGTTCCCGACGAGACGCCCTACTACGCCTATCCCAATCCGCGCGGCTGGGACGCCGTCCAGGAGATCGACGAGATCGGCGAGACCTTCGCCAAGAAGAGCTACCGGCTCGAGCCGCATCGCTCGCTCTACCGCGACTTCAACACCGCCTTCCGGAACGCCACCGGCTTCCGCCCGCGCGCCGTCGAGGTGTGAGCGCGCCGGCGTCGAAGCGTGACGGCGCCTCGCCGACCGTTCCCTCGATGACGTTCGACTTCGATCGCGAATGGCCGTTCTTCCCCGATGACGAGAAGCTCCGGATCTTCGACCCGCGCGCCAACGTCGCGATCCTGATCGGCCACTCCGAGATTCGCAGCGCCGGCGGCGACCTGAAAGCCGATCCGCCGCTCGCGACGATCCTCCAGGCGCTGCCGTCGTCGATTCCGCCGTCGTCGATCGCCGCGATCGGCACGATCGCGACCCTGCGTGACGGGGTCGAGCGCGTCGTGCAGAACCTGCTCACGAACCCCTACATCACGGTGGTGTTTCTCTGCGGCCGCGACTCGCCGGTCTTCTATCCGCTCGAGGGGCTCGCGTGCCTCCACCGCTACGGCGTCGACGACGGCCGGCACGTGGTCGCGGGAAACGGCGCGCCCGATCGTGCGGTGAAGGTGTTCGGCCGTGACGCGCTCGCGACCCTCTCGCACGAGGACATCGCCGCCTTTCGCCGCCGCGAGCTCGAGATCGTCGACTGCCGCGGTGCGGTCGATCCGGTGGCGTTCTTCGCCGACGTCGCGGCGCGCCTGGGCGTGCATCGCCGGCGGGTCGAGGCGCCGGCGTGGGGGGCTCTCGACGAGATCGACGTCTATCGCTGGCGTCCGCGGACGTTGCAGGTGCCCGCGGGCACCCTCGAGCGAGACGCGTCGCTCGACGTGTCGGCGTCGGGTGCGACCGTCGTCATCCAGGCCGTCGACGGAGCGGCCGTGTCCCAGGCGCCGGCGATTGCCGGAACCGGGAAGCCGGACGGTCGCGCGCAACGTGCTCTCCACACGGTCCTGCAGTCCGAGAGGCTGTCACGTGAGACCGGATGGGAGTCGCGGCTCGCGGAGCTAGCGTTGCGCGTCGAGCGGGCCGTCCTCGCCGCCGAGTTTCCGGACGACGTTCGGCGGATCGAGAAGACGGAGTGGCTTGGTTCGTCCGAAGGACTCATCACTGCAACTGAGGGCCGGCCGTTGCCGCTCGACCTCGACCCGACGGGCTTCTTCAAGATCCGCGTCCTCTACGAGCAAGCGCTCCTCGCCGCCGACTACCACGCCGCGGACGGGCGCCACGTCGAGACCTTGCAGGCGAAGCGCGCCGAGGACCTCCTCGCGGCGATCGTCGGCGGGTCGTACGTCGGCGAGTACCCGGGACGCGATCAGCACATCGTCTACCTCGGCGTCCAGATCGCGCGCGCCGACTTCGCGCTGCGGACGGGCCTCCGCTTCGAGGAAGGACAGCCGCTCGCCGCCGACGCGCGGAAGAACGTCGATCACCACCTGAGCGCCGGCGCCGTGATCACCGGCGGCTCGCTCGAGGAGACGTGGGTCGCGGGTCTCGCGAGCCTGCGGGACGGCGGGCTCCTGACGTCGACGCAGAAGGGGAGGGTCGCCGAGGGGTGGTGCACCTTCTTCCTGGTTCCCGCGATGGGCGCGATGACGATTCCCGCCGCGTACCCGGCGAGCGACGAGCACGTCGCGCGCTACGCCGACGAGCTGCTGGCGCCGGCGCCCGAGGTGCGTGCCCAGGGGGCGTACACGTACGGCGACCGCACCTGCCACTACTTCTTCGACCAGATCGCGGAGACCGGCCGGCGTCTCGCGGCGGACCCGGGCCGCGTCTACGTCAATCAGCGGTGGGTGCCCGAGCTCGACCTGGTCGCGACGGCGCACCACCGCCCGTGCCTCGTCTTCGATCTCTGGCTCGTCCACCGCGGCCGGCTGCACACGCTTCAGGTCGCGCGCAGCCACGACGTGTACGGCGGCCTGCCGCAGAACGCGCTCGGCATCGCGCGTGGCTGGGGCCGCGCGCTCGCCGGCGCGAGCGGCCTGCCGCTCGGCGATCTCTGCTTCCTCTCGATCTCGAACAACTACCGCATCGGCGACGACGCGGAGAACGTGCGGAAAGCGATCCAGCGCGGCGTGCACGCGCCGTCGAGCGCGGCGACGATCCCGCCGCCGCCGGTGACCGTCGTCGACGCCGAGCCGCTTGGCGACGACCGCGACCGACCGGCGTGGCTCGCCGCGGCCGTCGGTGGTGCCGGCCACGACCCCGCCGACGCGCCGATCGCGGCCGTTCTCGTTCGCCAGCTCCGCGCCGGCGCACCGTCGGCGGCCGACGTGCTCGCGCCGGTCCCGCCGCTCGCGGAGCGGCTGCTCGCCTACAAGGGACGCCTCGATCAAGTCCGGACCGTCATCGACCGCCTGCGGGCCGAGGTCGCCGCCGGTGGACGCGATCACAGCAACAGCCTGCTGCTCTCGCCGCGAGACCCCGAGGCCGACCGCGACTCGGAGGCGACGCCGCTCGTCTGCTTCCAGGTGCGACGCCAGCTCGGACTGCTGCACGGCGCGTCCGTCGTCGTCGGTGACGAGGGTGTGCGGCTCGCGCCCCTGCTCTTCGATCTCCAGCGCGCGATCGCCGCCGCGGCGGGGCTCCCGGTGGGAAGCGCGCTGATCGCGCGGGCTCGCGTCTGATCCGGCGCGCGCTCCATTCGGACTCGTCGAAATTTCGCTGTGACGTTCGTGAGTTGACATGGTGACCGGCAGTCCTTAGCATCACGCTCCCCTGAGGACCCAAATGCGAAAAGCATTCTTGAAGAGCGCACGAGAAACCCTCGTCAACATGAAGAAGCAGCTTCTCGACGAGATCCAGCAGGATCTCAAAGAGGGCCGCGAGATCTCCAAGGACGAGGGAATGGACGCCTATGATCTCGCGAGCGAGGAGCGCGCCCGCGAGATCAACCTCATTCTCACCGACCGCGATCGCGGCAAGCTGCAAGCGATCGAGGACGCACTCGATCGGATCGACGAGGGCTCGTACGGCATCTGCGAGAGCTGCGAGTCGGAGATCGCCGACGGTCGGCTGATCGCGATGCCGTTCACCCGGCTCTGCGTGCAGTGTCAGGCCGACCGGGAGACGGAAGCGAAGCAGAATCGGCGCGGCGAGGACGATCGCGCCTACCGCCGGCTCGGCGCGACCGATCTCGACGAAGAGAGCCAGTAGCACGACGCGCGACCCGGTCGCGCCCCCGCGGCCGCGAGTCGCCCGCGGCCCCGCGGAACGGTCTGGAGTGCCGCTGCTTCGGCGCGCGCTGCATGCGCGCCGGCGCTATGCCGGCGCCGGCTTCGTCAGCAGGCGTGGTGCATGTGCGGGTGCGCGTACCACCACCAGGGCGATCCGAGCACCCAGCCGAGCACCGCGCCGACGACGATCGCCAGCAGCAGGGTGAGCACCGACTTCACCGCGTCGAACCCTTGCACGCGCTCGACACCGATGATCGTCAGGAAGAGCGCGTACAGCATCGCGAGCGGTCCGATCAGCGGGATCCAGACGAGCGCGACCGGCGCCGCCGCGTAGGCGACGGCGCGATACGTCGCCTCGTAGTCGCCGACGCCGGCGAAGATCTGGCGTGCGATCACCATGATGAACGCGGCGCCGACGAAGGCGCGGATCAAGCCCGCGATGATGAAGCGCAGCGACATGTGGCGCGGCCCGAAGATCAGAAAGCCGAGCGCGCTGATCGCGAGACACAGCAGCAGGAACAGAAACGGGTTCAACAGTCCCCCGGTGACCGGCATCTCTTGAAAGAAGGCTCGCGGCTCGGTGATCACGCGTCTCCAGACGTTGCCAAAGCTGCGTGCTGGGTCGTCGGTCTGGAACTCGTGGTGCATGCGGAGCCTCCTCGGTAGTGGATGTTCGTGAATCTCTACAGAAACGGTTTCGGGCAGGCAAGGTGACGGCAGCCGCCGAGCCGCAGCGGGCGCCGGCGGCGGTACGCACGCTCTTGCGCCAGCTGTACGACGCCGCGATCGCCGCGCTCGACCCGCGTGCGCTCGTCGCGGAGGCTCTCCGGCGTGAAGGCGGAGGCAGAGGAGGCGACCGGCGCGGAGACGGTCGACGGCTCGTCATCCGCGGTCGTGGATCGGCGTCGCGGATTCCGCTCGATTGCGGCGTGCTCGTCGTCGGAGCAGGGAAGGGCGCGGCAGCGCTCGCCGCGGCCGTCGAGGCGGGTCTCGGGGACGCGGTCGTCGGCGGCCTCGTGATCGTGCCGCACGGCTATGCGCGGGCACGCCTCCGTCGCGTCGCGCTCGCGCGCGGCGGACACCCGGTTCCCGACCGCCGGAGCATCGCCGCGACCGCACGGCTGATCGCGTGCCTCGAACGCCACCCGGCCGTGCCGGCGATCGTCCTCGTCACCGGCGGCGCGTCGAGCTTGCTCGTGAAGCCCGCGCCGGGCCTCGGCCTCGCGGACAAGCGGCGGACGACCGAGCTTCTGCTCGCGAGCGGCGCCGGCATCCGGGCGGTGAACACCGTCCGCAAGCATCTCTCGGCGATCAAAGGCGGACGGCTCGCCGAGATCCTGCGCGGCCGTCGGGCGGTGGCGCTCGTCGTCTCGGACGTTCCCGGTGACGATCTCGGCACGATCGGCTCCGGTCCGACGGTCGCCGACCCGACGACGTACGCCGATGCGCTCGAGATCCTCGCGCGATACGCGCTCGCGACCCGGGTTCCGCCGGCCGTACGCCGCCACCTCGAGCGCGGCCGCCTGGGCCTGGTCGCGGAGACCCCGAAGCGGGTATCGGCCGCGGCGCTGCGCACCGTCCTGCTCGCGACCAACGCCACCGCGCGGCGGGGAGCGCTGGTCGCGGCCCGGCGCCGCGGCCTCCGGACCACGATCGATGCGCGCCGGCCGATCACCGGCGACGTCGGCGAGGCGGCGCGCTCGTTCGCGCGGCGCCTCCTGCGTCTCCAGCGTCAGATCGCACGCGGCTCGTCGGCGTTGCTCGTCGCCGGTGGAGAGACCACGGTGACGCTCGGTGCTCGTGCGGGCCGCGGCGGACGGAATCAGGAGTTCGCGCTCGGCGTCGCGTCCGTCCTCGCCGGGCGTCCGGGATGGGCGCTGCTCGCCGCCGGCAGCGACGGGATCGACGGCCCGACGCCGGCCGCCGGCGCCTTCGCCGACGGCGCGACGATCGCGCGCGCGGAGCACGCCGGCCGCTCGGTCGCCGCGGCGCTCCGGCGCCACGACGTGTTTCCGCTGCTCGCGGAGCTGGGCGACCTCTTCTGCCCCGGTCCGACCGGCACCAACGTCGCCGATCTCGTGCTGGCGTTGGTGTGGAGCGGCAGGCCGCCGCCCCGGTCGTGACGTCGGACCTCGAGCGCGCGGGTAGTCATGCCGTTCCCGCATGACTACCGACGCGCGATCGCAGGTGGCGGCTGCCGCGCGCGATGTGCTAATCAGTGGCCGCTTCCGATGAGCCCGCCTCGCGTCTCGCGTCGTTCGTTTGCGGCACACTCCGCGACGCGGAAGTCTCTCGGGAGCGTCCCCGGCGAAGGCGTGCGCGGAGCGCGATGACGACGACTCTTCGCGACCGCCGGGCGGCCATCGCGCGCGCCCTCGCGACCCCCTCGTTCGACGTGCTGATCATCGGCGGCGGGATCAATGGCGCCGGCATCGCGCGCGACGCGGCGATGCGCGGTCTCAGCACGGCGCTCGTCGAGCAGGGCGACTTCGCGAGCGGCACCAGCAGCAAGTCGTCGAAGCTCATCCACGGGGGCCTGCGGTACCTCGAGAACTACGAGTTCGCGCTGGTGCTCGAGGCGAGCCGCGAGCGCGACCGCCTGCGACGCCATCTCGCGCCGCACCTCGTGCACCCGATGCCCTTCGTGTTCCCGGTGTTCGCGGGCGACCCCGTCGGACGTCTCCGCCTCACCGCCGGCCTCTGGGTCTACGACGGCCTCTCGGCGTTTCGCAACATCGCGCGCCATCGCTCGTGGAGCCGGCGCACGACCCTCCGCCACGAGCCGCACCTCCGACAGGAGGCGCTGCGCGGGTCGATGCACTACTACGACTGCTGGACCGACGACGCGCGGCTCACGCTCGAGACGATCCTCGGCGCGATCGGTGCCGGCGCCGTCGCCGGCAACTACCTCGCGGTCACGGAGCTCTTGCGCGACGGCGACGCGCTGTCGGGCGCGCGCGTCCTGGATCGCGTCTCGGGCGAGACGTTCACGATCGCGGCGCGCCAGGTCGTGAACGCGACCGGACCGTGGCTCGACCGGGTGCGGGCGCTCGACGATCCGAAAGCCGCGCCCGTCCTACGGCTGACCAAGGGCGTGCACCTGGTCGTGCCGCGCGAGCGGGTCGGCAACGCGAACGCGATCGTGATCCGCGCGCCGCGCGACGGCCGTGTGATGTTCGCGATCCCCTGGCAGGACCAGGTCCTCGTCGGGACGACCGATACCGACTTCACCGGCGCGCCCGAGACCGTCGCGGCCGACGCCGACGACGTCGTCTACCTGCTCGAAGCCGTGAACCACTACTTCCCGGCGGCGCGGCTCGGCGAGGCGGACGTGATCGGCGCCTACGCGGGCCTGCGGCCGCTCGTCGCGCCCGCCGAGACGGCGTCGCCGTCGGACACCTCGCGCGAGGAGCAGATCTTCGCGAGCGCGTCGGGACTGCTGTCGCTCGGCGGCGGCAAGCTCACGACCTACCGGCGCGTGTCGGAGCGCGTCGTCGATCGCGTGGTCGCGAGCCTCCAGGCGCGCGATCCGAGCCGCCGTTTCGGCGCCTGCCGGACGGGTGTGACGCCGTTGCCCGGCGCCGACATCGAGCTCCAGGAGCGCGGGCAGTTCCCCGGCTTCGCCAAGCGGGTGCGCGCGACGGCGCCGCCGTCGCTCGACGACGGCCTCGTCACGCATCTCTTGAACCGCTACGGCAAGAGCGCGCCGGAGCTGATGGCGTGGCTCGCCGCCGATCCCGCCGCCGCGCGGCGGATCCTCGAGACGCTGCCCTATCGCCGCGGCGAGGTGACGCGTGCCGCCGCCCACGAGATGGCGGTGACGCTCGACGACGCGCTCCGCCGCCGGGTGCCGATCGCGTTTCGCGATCGAGACGGCGGCGCCGAGGTCGCGGAAGACGTCGCCGCCTTGATGCGCGACGTGCATGGCTGGAACGCTACCGAGACGATGCGTCTGGTGGCGGAGTACCGCGCCGGCGTCGAGCGCGAGCGCGCGGAGCGTCGGACGAGCAGCGCCGTTCCGGCCGCGTCGCCGCCGCCGACCTCCGCGGCGCCGGCGCGCCGCCGCGCCTGATCGGGCTTCGGACCGTGCGCGAGAGCCTTCAGCAGCGCCGGGTTCGCGCGCGCACGATCGCGCGCGTTCTCGCCGACGCGTATCCCGACGCCTGGTGCGCGCTCCGTCACCACGGCGCCTGGCAGCTCCTGGTCGCGACGATCCTCTCCGCGCAATGCACCGACGAGCGGGTCAACATGGTCACGCCCGCGCTCTTCGCGCGCTTCCCGACGCCGGCGGCGCTTGCGGCGGCACCGGCCGCCGAGATCGAGCGGCTCGTCCAGTCGACCGGGTTCTTCCGGCAGAAGACCAAGGCGCTGAAGACGGTCGCGAGCGCGATCGCGACCCGGTTCGGCGGCGAGGTCCCGCGCGACCTCGAGACGCTGGTCACGCTCTCGGGGATCGGGCGCAAGACCGCGAACGTCGTCCTCGGGACGGCGTACGGCGTCCCCGCGATCATGGTCGACACGCACGTCCGCCGGCGTCTCCAACCGGCTCGGGCTCACCGTCGAGGACGATCCGGTGAAGATCGAGACGGACCTCCGGGACCTGCTGCCGCCCGCGGACTGGACGCACTTCTCGCATCGCTTGATCCATCATGGCCGGCGGATCTGCGTCGCGCGCTCGCCCCGTTGTCCCGAGTGTCCTCTGCTCGAGTGGTGTCCGCAGAGAGGTGTCGCAATCGTCGCCCCGCGGGCGAAAACGACCGCCACGGCGGCCGCCCGTCGCCGCCGGCACGCTCGCTGACGGCGAGCTTTCGCTCATGAAATTCATGACATAAGCGCGTCGCGTCGAGCGCGCGACTCGCTCGCCCCGAGGGTCCGGAGCAGCGCCCGCGCGGCGAGAGAATGTTCTTGACATTCGCGGGGTTAGGGGTATAACCATGCCCGCTCTTCGAAACTCTCTCCGGGGCGGCGGGCACGAACGATGGCTGTGTACACGATCCTCGACAAACGGCAGCTGGTGCAGCTTGCGGAGGACTATGGCCTCGGCAAGGTGCAGACGACCCAAGGCATCCCCTCCGGTTCGGTGAATACGCACTATCGAATCGACACGCTGAAGGGGCGCTTCTTCCTCAAGATCGACGAGGTGAAGAGCGAGATGGAGGTCAAGCGCGAGATCGACCTCCTGCTCTACCTCCGCAAGCACGGCTTTCCGTGCCCGCAGCTCATCATCGATCGCAAGGGCCGGCAGTACCGCGAGCTCGCGGGCCGTTGCCTCTCCGTCTACAAGTTCATCGACGGCCAGCCGCGCACCGCGCCCGAGCTGAACCTGAATCAGCTCGAGAACGCCGGCCGCGTGCTCGCCGACCTGCACGTCATCGGCAAGGGCTACAAGAAGGGCATCGACAACCGCTTCAGCTTCGATCGCGTCGCCGACGTCTACCACGAGGTCCGCGATCGCCTGCCGAGCTACTTCAAGCGCATCACCCGCACGCTCGACGAGGAGGTCGGGTACCTCGAGCACTACCTCGAGTGCAAGCTCCCGAAGGGAATCATCCACGGCGATCTCTTCCTCGACAACGTGCTCTTCCGCGGCGACAAGGTCGTCGGCGTCCTCGATTTCGAGGCGGCGTCACGCGGCAAGTACATCTTCGATCTCGCCACCGCGGTGAACGCGCTCTGCTTCGACGGCGAGCGCTACGACCTGAAGCGGTTCGAGGCGTTGATCGGCGGCTACGAGTCGCTGCGCACGCTGTCGCTCGCCGAGTGGGACGCGTTCCCGAACGAGCTCCGGTTCTCGGCGCTGCGCTTCACCGTGACGCGGCTGCACGACTTCTTCCTGCACCCGGTCGACGAGTCGCAGCGGATCAACAAGGACTTCCACGAGTTCTACGAGCGCCTCCGCATCCTCCGTCGCGAGTCCGACGGCGGGATGGAAGGTCTTTTGATGGCGATGGCGACGGGATACGACTATCGCAAGTATCAAAAGGTCCGGGCGATCGAGAAGAAAGGGAAGTCTTGAGTAATGCCGAGAACGCCGTCCGCGAGCTGCTGAAGGCGATTGGCGAGGATCCCGACCGGGAAGGGCTGCTGAAGACCCCGCCGCGCGTCACCCGCGCCCTCGACTACCTCACCAAAGGCTACCAGGAAGACCCCAAGCGGATCCTCAACGAGGCGCTCTTCACCGAAGAGTACTCGGAGATGATCGTGCTGAAGAACCTCGACTTCTTCTCGCTCTGCGAGCATCACCTGCTGCCGTTCTTCGGCAAGGCGCACGTCGCCTACATCCCGTCGAACAAGATCCTCGGGCTCTCGAAGCTCGCGCGCCTCTTCGAGGTCTTCGCGCGCCGCCTGCAGGTGCAGGAGCGTCTGACGACGCAGGTCGCGACCTGTCTCATGGAGGCGATCCAGCCTCAGGGCGTCGGCGTCGTCGTCGAGGCCGAGCACCTCTGCATGCGCATGCGCGGCGTCGAGAAGCACAACTCCGTGTGGTGACGAGCGCCATGCTCGGCTCCTTCCGCGACCGTGTCGAGACGCGCGAGGAGTTCATGACGCTCATCAACAACGGCCACGTGCGCTGACCGGCGCGAGCTCCGCCGCGCGCATCGGTCCCCGGGTCGCGCCGTGAGCCGCTCCCCGCGCCCGAGACGGCCGTGAGGCGTCGGCCGGCGTGGGAGCGCGAGGCGTGGGACGCCGTCGTCGGCGAGCTCGGCGGGCCGCCCGACGTCGTGCTGACGGTCGCGAACGGCGCGGTCGAGTTCGCGTCCGCCTTCGGCGCGTCGGCGCGGCGGCTCCACGTCCCGGCGCCGCTCGCGGCCGGCACGATCGGCAGCGCGGCGCTGTCGCTCGTCGGTGACGCATCTTCCGCGGAGACGCGCCGCCGGATCCTCGCCGACGTCCTCGAGGCGGTCCGGCCCGGCGGCGTCGTCGCCGTCGTCGACCACAACCGGCCGCGGCGCACGTTGCAGGCGGCCGCGGCGCTGCTGCGACGTCCGCGCGTCCCCGGCGTCACGCCGGCGGCACGGTGGCGGCGCGCGGCACGCTCGGTCGCCCGCGAGCTCCAGGCCGCCGGCGCAACCGTCGAGCGCCTGCGTCTTGCCGCCGGTGAGCGCCTGCAGATCGTCGTCGCGCGCGCCGCTGTGCCCGCGGACGGCCCGCCGCCCGGCCGGGGCCCGACCTCAGGCGACGACGCTGCCCAGTAGGCGCTCGCGAAACGCGTCGTCGAAACAGGGGGCGGGCACGGTTTCCGGCCCCATGAACGCGGCTCCGACGAGCGCTAGGAGCAGCGTTCCGTCCGCGTTGACGCGCTCCCTGAAACGAACGCGCCGCGCCTTCGCCTCGGGGCTGAACTCGGCCCACACGTGGGCGTTGAGACTCGCGCTGAAGCGCAGACGGCGCAACCGCTCACGCCGCTCGTCGGCGTACGGCGCGAACAGCGCCGGCGACCACTCGTCGTTGCCGAGAAGCAGCTCGCTCACGATTCGCACGTCGCGCATGCTGATCGAGATTCCCTGACCGATGATCGGATCGTTCCATCCGGCCGCGTCGCCGACGAGCACGACGCCGGTCGTGAACGGCTCGTCGGTCCAGGCGTCCTCGTTGGCGAACGCCGCACAGGGGCCGGCCGGCCGCGCGCGTGCGACCTGCTCGCCGAACGGCAGGCAGGGCAGGCGAAAGGCGCGGAGAAACTCGCGCGCGCCGTCGGCACCGGCGAACCGCTGTCGCTGCTCGAGCGCGAACCCGAGATAGAGCCGCGCCCGGCCCGCACCTTGCGGGAAGACCAGGTAGTGCACGTCGCCGTCGGTCCCGATCGCCTCCGTGTCGTCCGGCCAGTCGAGATCCTCGGCGAGGAGGCCGCCGAAGAGATGGTGGGGTGGATCGCGGTGCAGCGCGATGCCCGTCTGCTGGCGGACGGCCGACGTCCGGCCGTCCGCGCCGACGATCAACCGGCACGCCGTCCGATGCACGACCCCGTCCGCTTCCCAGACGACCGACGGTGAGGCGCCGGCCGTGATCCGCACCGCGGCGACGCCGGTCACGATCCGGGCGCCGCCGGCCCGCGCCGCCGCCGCGAGCGCACGGCACGACGTCGGGTGACCGAGGCAGAGGGGACCCGGCACGTCGGGGACGAGCGTGGTGAGGTCGATCGCGAGCGCTTCCGATTCCGCGGGGCTGATCGTCTCGTCCCATCCGACGTGCCGCCGGACGTGATGTCCGCCCGCCTGCACCAGCGTCTCGTAGAGCCCGAGCCGTCGCGTCTCGACGACCCCCCACGGGGCGATCCACTCGCCGCGCACCCGATCGCGGTATTCCGTCGCACGCTCGAGCACCAGGACCGATCTGCCGGCGCGCGCCAGCGCCGTCGCCAGCGCCGAGCCGGCGATCCCGGCGCCGATGACGACGACCTCCACGCGCTCGCTCGTCCCGTCAGCCAAGGCCGCGACCATTCGCACGATCGGCGGCTCCGTACCAGCGCAAGAGGTGACGGCGAAGCTGCGGCGGCCGTCCGCTCAGAGCATGTCGGCGGTGTTCACGCCCCGGTCTTCACGTCGAGCGCCGCGCGACCGCAGCCGGCGGATCGCATCGCCGGCCGGCCGACGCTTCGGACGGCCGGCGAGGTCAGAACCGCGCCCACCACGGGACGAAGCGCTCGCCCGGCACCTCGACGACGACCGAGTACTTGTCGAGGAGCGTGCCCTCGGCGCGCGCCAGGTCGTCGAGCGAGACGTTGTAGTCGGTCGCGGCCTGCACCTCGGTTGCGCGCGCTTGCGTCAGATCGTTCTGGAAATCGAGCACGTCCTTGGTGGTGGTGAGGCCGACCTCGAGGCGCTTCTGCTGGTTGCGGAGGTTCTCCTCGGCGAGCTCGCGTGCGACGCGCGTGGCGCGGATGCGCTCGATGTTCGCGTTCACGGTGTTGACGGCGTTCGCCACCTCGAGGGTGATGTCCGACAGCAGCTGGCGGCGATTCAGGCTCGCCTGCGAGACGTCGATGCGGGCCTGGGCGTACGCGCTCTTCGCGGCGGCGTTGCCGATCGGGATCTCGATCTCGACGCCGGCCTTGTACGAGTAGAAGTCGCGGCTGGTGAGACGATCGAGGGCCTTGCCGTAGCTGCCTCCGAACGGCGACACGACCGTCTCCCCGGTCGTCGTCGACGTCGTCGGCACCGGATCTCCGGAGAGGCCGTTCAGGCCGAAGTTGGTGACGAGGTCGAGGCGCGGGAGAAGCTGGTTCTCCCGGATGCGCGCGGTGAGATTGCGGCCGCTCAGGTCGAGGTTGGCGGCGATGATCTCGGGCCGCTGCTCGAGGGCGGTCGCGAGCGCGGTCTCCACGTTCACCGCCACCGGATCGGTGCGGGGCGCCTCCACCGGCTCGATCTCGCGCGGAATGAAGGTATCGCCGGTATGCAGGTACACGAGCTGGCGGAGCGTCCGCCGCGTGTTGTCGAGCGTGTTCCGCGCGACGATCACCTGCTCCTCGCGCGCCGCCGCCTGGCTCTCCGCCTCCTTGACCGACACCGGCGCGAGCAGCCCGACGCGGACGCGCTCCTCGTTCTCGTGGACGGTACGGCGCGCGAGCTCGAGCGCCTGCTGTTGAACCGTCAGGTTCTCGCGCGCGAACACGACCGCCCAGTACGCCTCGACGACGCGCTTCACGAAGTCGGCGAGCTGCGCGCGATACGTGAACCGCGCCCGACTCGGAGGTAATCGCGGCGACGTTGATGAGGAGGTACGCGAAGTTCGCGCCGAAGTTTCGGAGCAGCGGCTGGTTCAGCGAGAACAGCAGCTCGGGACGGTACTGCGGGACCAGCCCCTGGAAGCGCGCGTTCGAGACGAAGCGGTTGTTGGTGAAGTCGATCGAGAAGTCGCCGCCGGTGCGCAGCGTCTTGCGCAGGCTCACGTCGGCGTCGAAGTTGCTCGTGACGCTGGTCCGGACGCCGGCGAGCGCCGACGAGTTCGGCTGCTCGAGACGGTCCTTGTCGACGGTGAAGCCGAGGATCGGATCGAACACCGCCTCGGCGGCGCGAATGTCCTCGAGCTGCCGGAGCGGCGTCAGCCGCTGCGACGCGACGCCGGGGTTGTGCTCGAGCGCCTGTTGCACCGCCTCGGGGAGCGTCAGGCGGGCGACTTCGCGGTCCTCGCTGTGAACGTCCGGCATCTCGGTGGGCACCTCGGTGACCCGCCACTGATGAATGAAGACCGCGGCCGGGTTCGGCACGCTGCGATATTCCGCCTGCCGTCGCGCCGACGCCTCGGTGTCGACGATCGCGTGGCCGGGGGGAGCGTTCGGAGCGGGCGCGGTCAGCGTCGCATCGGCCGGCTCGGTCGCGCCGCTCGCGCCACGGGCCGCATCGCCGGTCGTGCCGGCGCCGGTGGTGCCCGCCGCGTTTTCCGCACCGTCGCCGCTGGATGCGGCTCCCGCTTGCGCGAGAGCGCGCGGCGCTGCGTGCGCCTGCCACACGACCGCCACCGCCAAGGCGGCCACCAACACGTTTCGTTGCTTCATCGATTCACTCTCCCAGTGCGAGCGTCGCGACGACGTCGTGTACGCTCGTGTAGAGCTCGCCGGCCGATGCGATCGGGCGCGACGTGTTTCGAGGCCGTGCCGCTCAGGGCGAGCCGCGCGGCGTGCGCTTGCGGGGGACGCCGATCGCGACGAGGAACATCACGCTCAGGCCGGCCGCGTGCGGCGAAAAGAAGTCGGTCACCGCGTCGTCGAAGAAGGTCAATCCGGTCGCGCCGAGACCGAGCGCGTAGGCTCCGAGGTAGAGCTTGCCGCCGCTGATCGCCGCGTCGAGCTGGGCGGCGCGGTAGCCGCGATCGCCGAGACGCGGCAGGATGCGACGGAGATCCGCGAGAAAGTAGACGTCGATGCTGGCGTCCGCGGCGAGCTCCTGGCCGAGGTCGAGAAAGCCCGCCGCTTGGCGGAAGTCGCCGGCACGCAAGAGCTCGAGCGCGCGCGCGTCGTGACGGTAGACGTACGCCCCCGACGGGACGCCCTCGACGGCGTTGACGATCACGTAGGGCGTCGCGAGGTGCGTTCCCGGCGCCAGGAAGTCGGCCGGCGTGTCGGCGGTCGCCGCCGCCAGCAGGGTCGCGAGCTGGCCGGCGCCGAGCGCGCGATACGCGAACCGTCGCGTCGATCCGCGACCGCCGATCACGTCGTCGATCGTCGACGCCGGAACGGTCGCGAGCGGCTCGAGCGGGAAAAGCCGTCCGGCGCCGAGATCTCCGGCGGCGCGATCCGCGGCCGGCGCGGGACCGTGGACGGCACGGCCGGAATCGGCAGGCGCGATCGACTGCGCGGCCGCGCGCCACGCCGCGACCTCGCGCGCATCGCGCAGCATCGACGCCGCCTGGATGTGACGAATCTCCGGATAGTCGACCTCGTGCGCCGACAGCGGCGTCGTCGTGAGCGCGAGTGCCGGTGCGTCCGGAGCCGGCGGTGGCGCTCCGGCCGGGTCGTTGCCGAGGGCGACCAGCGAGAGCACCCCTTCGCGCTCGGGATCGCTGCCGATCAGCTGCGCGACGGCGGCGTCGGCGAATGCCGTCACGACCCGGGCCGGAATCGCCGCCGCCGATGCAGCGGCGAGGAGATTCGCGAGGATCGTGCCGTCGTCCCAGAAGCAATGGCGATACGCGCGCGCCCGGTACTTCCACGCGTTTCTCCAATACGTCGACGCCGAAACCAGAATCACCGGCGCGGTCGCGACCGCCGTCTCGCGCGCCGTCGCGTCGACGAGCGCCGCGCGATGATCGCCGGCGCGCAGGCGCCGCAACGCGAAGTCGTGCGGCCCGAAGTGGTAGACGCCGGCGTCGAGCCCCGGCAAGGCGGCGCACACCACGTAGAGATCCACGTGGTAGAGCGCGCCGGTGCAGGCGGCGGCCCGGAAATAGCTCGCCCGTCCATCCGGATACACGACTTTTCGCGTGATGCCGGCGGCGAGGTGGAGGAGTCGCGAGAGGGCGGCGAGATCCGGCACCGAGGTCCCGCCTGCCTGCGTCGCGATCGCGTCGAGCGCCGGGGTCGTGCTCGGCGTCCACTCGCGCGGCAGCGGTATCGGGTCGAGATCCGGGTAGATCTTGAACGGCAGCGGGTGGTTCGGCCAGTCGAGGACATGGCCGTCGGCACGGATGCTCTCGACCGAGTGCTTGGTGGCGTCGTGATACGCCCATGCCGCCCGGGCATCTTCGTCGGTCATCGCGGCGCTGTTCTAACGCGCGGAGCGCGGCAGCGGAACCTATCGCAGGTGCGAGAATCGATCGGCGCGTCCGCCCGCCTCGGGATCGGGGCAAAACTTGACACCTCCGAACGCCTTCGTTACCGTTCGCGCCTCACATCGACGGATCGGTACGCACGACTGGCGTTTGCGTGGAGCACCACGAGGGAGTGCGAACCTTACAGGAGCCGAACGCCTGGGCCTCTGAGATGACGAGGTCCAGGCTTTTTTTTGCCTCGGACCCCGAGCGCTGAGGACTCTGCGATGATCAAGAAATACTTGCTCGCCCCCGGGCCGACGCCCGTCCCGCCCGAGGTGCTGCTCGCGATGGCGCAGCCGATCATCCACCACCGCACGCCGCAGTTCGAGGCGATCTTCGCCGAGGTGCAGGAAGGCCTGCAGCGGCTCTTCGCGACCGCGCAGGACGTCCTGATCCTCGCCGCGTCCGGCACCGGCGCCATGGAAGCGGCGGTGATCAACACCACGTCGCCCGGCGACCGCGTCCTGGTCGTGAACGGCGGCAAGTTCGGCGAGCGCTGGGGCAAGATCGCGGCCGCGTACGGCCTCGCCGTCACCGAGCTGAAGGTCGAGTGGGGACGCGCCGTCGAGCCGGCGGCGGTCGAGCGCGCGCTGCGCGAGCATCCCGAGACGCGCCTCGTCCTCATGCAGGCGAGCGAGACCTCGACGACCGCGCTTCACCCGGTCGCGCGAGATCGCCAAGCTCACGCGCGAGCGCGACACGCTCCTCGTCGTCGACGGCATCACCGCCGTCGGCGTGATCGAGCTGCCGATGGACGCGCTCGGCATCGACGTCCTGATCACCGGCTCGCAGAAGGCGCTGATGCTGCCGCCCGGTCTCGCGTTCCTCGCGCTCTCCGAGCGCGCCTGGAAGGCGAACGCCGACGGCGAAGACGCCGCGCTTCTACTTCGACCTGAAGCGCGAGCGCGACAACCAGGCGAAGCACACGACCGCGTGGACGCCGGCGATCTCGCTGATCTTCGGCCTGCACGCGGCGCTCCGGCTGATGTTCGCCGAGGGGCTCGCCGACGGTCTTCGCGCGCCACGACCGGCTCGCGCGCGCGACGCGCGCCGGCGCGCAGGCGCTCGGCCTGCGGCTGGTCGCGCCCGACAGCCCGAGCCCGGCGACGACCGGCATCTATCTGCCCGAGGGCGTACCGGCAAGGTCGTCGGCTACCTGCGCGACCAGGTCGGCGTCACGTTCGCCGGCGGCCAGGACCAGCTGAAGGGCAAGATCGTCCGCGTCGCGCACCTCGGCTACATCGGCAGCTTCGACATCGTCACCGCGTTCGCGGCGCTCGAGATGGGCCTCGGCGATGTTCGGCCACGAGGTGAAGCTCGGCGCCGGCGTCGGCGCGGCGCAGGCGGTGCTCGCCGAGGGCATGCCGGCCGTGCCGCGCGGCTGAGTCGAGGACGCGATCGATGAGCACCTATCGCGTTCTCGCGACCGATCCGCTCGACGCGCAGGGCGTCGACGTCTTCCGCGCCTCGCCGGAGATCGAGCTCGACCTCCGCCCGGGCATGCCCGCCTGCCGAGCTGCAGGCGACGATCGGCGACTACGACGCGCTCGTCATCCGCAGCGGCACCAAGGTCACCGCCGACACCTTGAAGAGCCCGGCCGGCTGCGCGTGATCGGCCGCGCCGGCATCGGCGTCGACAACGTCGACGTCGCGGCCGCGACCAAGCGCGGCATCGTCGTGATGAACACGCCCGGCGGCAACAACGTCACGACCGCCGAGCACGCGATCACGATGATGCTCGCGCTGGCGCGCTAGATCCCGCAGGCGGACGCCTCGCTGCACGCCGGCAAGTGGGAGCGCACCAAGTTCACCGGCACCGAGGTCTGCAACAAGACGCTCGGCATCATCGGCCTCGGCAACATCGGCACGATCGTCGCGGAGCGCGCGCAGGGCCTGCGCATGCGGGTCGTCGCCTACGATCCGTTCGTCACCGCCGAGGCCGCCGCACGGATGAAGGTCGAGCTCGCCGCGCTCGACGAGCTCTACGCGCGCGCCGACTTCATCTCGGTGCACACGCCGCTCACGCCCGAGACCCGCGGCCTGGTGAACCGGGCCGCGTTCGCCAAGATGAAGAAGGGCGTGCGGATCGTGAACTGCGCGCGCGGCGGCATCGTCGACGAGGAGGCGCTCGCCGACGGCGATCGCGTCGGGCCACGTCGCCGGCGCGGCGCTCGACGTCTTCGCCGAGGAGCCGCCGCCGAAGGACCACCCGCTGCTCGCGCTGCCGCAGGTGATCTGCACGCCGCACCTCGGCGCCGCGACCAGCGAGGCGCAGATCAACGTCGCGATCGCGATCGCCGAGCAGATCACCAAGTTCCTGCTGCGCGGCGAGGTCGAGGCCGCCGTGAACATGCCGTCGGTGAGCCGCGAGATGCTGGCGATCCTCCAGCCGTACCTCCTGCTCGGCGAGAAGCTCGGGAGCTTCCTCGCGCAGCTCTCGCCCGAGCCGGCGTCGGCGCTGCGCGTCGAGTACGTCGGCCAGATCGCCGACCTCGACGCGCGTCCGGTGACGAACGCGATCCTGCGCGGCTTTCTGAGCCCCTTCCTCGAGGGCAGCGTCAACTACGTGAGCGCGCCGGCGATCGCGCGCGAGCGCGGCCTCACCGTCACCGAGTCGCGCGCCAATCGCTCGAGCAACTTCGTCAACTCGATCACCGCGAGCGTGACGCGCGCCGTCCGGAGTGAGCGAGGTCGAGGGCGCCGTCTTCGGGACCAACGTCGTGCGCCTGGTGCGGATCAACGACTTCTACATGGAGGCGGTGCCGGAAGGGTACGTCCTGATGCTGAACAACCACGACGTGCCGGGCGTCGTCGGCCGGGTCGGGACGCTGCTCGGCGCGCGCGGCATCAACATCGCGGGGCTCGAGCTCGGCCGCGAGCGCGTCGGCGGCATGGCGATCTCGTTCGTCCACGTCGACGAGGCCGTTCCCGAGAGCGTCCTCGAGGAGCTGCGCCGGTCGCCCGACATCGTGTCGGCGCAGCTGTTGAAGCTGTGAGGCGGTCGGTGAACGGTTGCGGCGTCGCCGCCGGCCGCGGCGGCTTCTGAGAGCGCACCATGGCAAGCACGATCGTCGTCGGCGTCCAGTGGGGGGACGAGGGCAAGGGCAAGGTCACCGACATCCTCGCGCAGGACGCCGAGATCGTCGTCCGCTTCGGCGGCGGCAACAACGCCGGCCACACCCTCGTCGTCGCCGACGAGCGCACCGTCCTGCACCTGATCCCGTCCGGCGCGCTGAATCCGAACATCACCTGCGTGATCGCCAACGGCGTCGTGATCGATCCGGAGGTGCTGGTCGCGGAGCTCGCGGCGCTCCGCAAGCGCGGCTATCTCACCCGCGAGGAGTCGCTCAAGATCAGCGACCGCGCGCACCTGATCATGCCGTACCACAAGGCGATCGACCTCGCGCGCGAGCGCCTGCGCGGCGAGGGCAAGATCGGCACCACCGGGCGCGGCATCGGGCCGACGTACGAGGACAAGATGGCGCGCACCGGCATTCGCGTCGCCGACCTCCTCGACGAGACCGTCTTCCGCGAGACCCTGGCGCGCAACCTCGAGGAGAAGAACATCTATCTGCGGTCGATCCTGAAGGAGCCCGGGCTCGACCTCGCGACCATTCACGACGCCTACCGGCGCTATGCGACGACGCTCGCGCCCTACGTCGTCGACACCGCGCTCTACCTGCATCGCGCCCTCGCCGCCGGCGAGCGCGTGCTCTTCGAAGGCGCCCAAGGCACGCTCCTCGACGTCGATCACGGCACGTATCCGTACGTGACGTCGTCGAACACCGTCGCCGGCGCGGTCTGCGCCGGCGTCGGCCTCGCGCCGGGCGGCTTCGACGAGATCATCGGCATCTGCAAGGCCTACACCACGCGCGTCGGCAGCGGCCCGTTCCCGACCGAGGAGCACGGCGCGATCGGCCAGCGCCTGCGCGAGAGCGGCGACGAGTTCGGCTCGACGACCGGCCGCCCGCGCCGCTGCGGATGGTTCGACGCCGTCCTCGTCCGCTACGCCGCGCGCCTGAACGGCCTCACCGGTCTCGCCGTCACCAAGCTCGACGTCCTGACCGGCGTCGATCCGATTCGCGTCTGCCACCGCGTATCGCGCCGGCGGCGAACGCTTCGAGGACGTGCCCGCGAGCATCGCCCTGCTCTCCGCGGCGGAGCCGGAATACGAGGAGCTCGCCGGCTGGACCGAGCCGCTCAGCGCGGCGCGGCGCCTCGCGGATCTGCCGGCGAACGCCCGCCGCTACCTCGATCGGCTCCAGGAGCTCACCGGCACGCCCTTCAGCATGATCTCGGTCGGCGCGCGTCGCGAGGAGACGATCCTCCTCCGCTGAGAGCGGGATGCGCGGGCGGCGCGGCGGCGTGGAGACGTCAGGGAACCGTCGCGTGCGAGGCGCTGCGTGGACGCCACGCACCGCGCGCTCGGCGACGGCGCTGCTCGTCTTCCTGATCGTCTTCGCCTGGTCCGGCGCGCCGCGCGACGCCTTCGCCTGGGGCGGCGTCGCGCTCACGCTCGCGTTCGAGGAGTGGCGGCCGCTTTCGCCGCGCCGCAATCCCGCGCTCGCCCTGCTGCTGCTGTTCGCCGGCTGGGCGCTGCTCGGCACGCTGTGGGCGCCGCAGCCGTCGCTGGCGCTTCGCGACTGGGTCAAGCTGGCGACGCTCTGCGCCTTCGCCTGGAGCACGGCGCAGCTGATCGGCACCCGCCGCAACATCGAGTACGTGCTCGGCTGCATGGTCGTGGCGATGACGATCGGCTACGCGGTCGACGTCGCGCACTGGCTGCACGCGATCGGCGCCGGCTGGCGGTTCGGCGAGCGCTGGTCGAGGCCGCTGAACTTCCAGCACATCAATACCTACGCCGGCTTGATCGTCGCGTCGTTCCCGATCGGCTTCCTGCTGGCGTCGAGCGCGGAGACCCGGCGCGACCCGCGGGCGCGGCGTTTCGGCAAGGCGGTCTTCGCGGTGCAGCTCGTCACCGGCTTGCTGCTGCTCTGGCTCTTCGCCGCGCGGACCGCCCAGCTGAGCTTGGCGATGCTCGTCGTCGTCGCGCTCGCGACGCAGAAGAAACCCGCGCGCCGCTGGCTCGCGGTCGCGGTGCTCCTGGCGGGCGTGGTCGTGGCGCCGATCGCCAATCCCCGGTTCGTCGACCCGACGATGTCGACGCTCGCGAACCGCTTCGAGGTATGGCGCGGCACGGTGAGGATGATCGCCGAGCGGCCTCTGGTCGGCCACGGTTGGGGCGACCGGACGTTTCAATCGCTGTACGTGGCGCGAAACCCGGTGCGATCGGAGGACTTCCCGCACGCGCACGATCTGCCGCTCCAGGTCGCGTTCGGGGTCGGCGTCGTCGGGCTCGCGCTCTACCTCGCGATGTTCTCGCTGGTCGTGCGCGACCTGTGGCGCCGGCGGGTCGCCGGCGACCGTGCGGAGGCGCGCGTCGCCGGCGTCCTCCTGCTCTCGCTGGCGACCACCGCCGTGTTTTGCCTCGCCGACGTTCCGCGCGGCCCGTTCCACCTCTTCCTGTGGATGCTGTGGGCCGTCGGGGTCGCGCTCACCGGCCGCCGCGACTCCGGCGCGAGGTCGGCGACGCGCGCCTCGATCGACGGCGACCGTCAGGGCACCGGCGAGGTCACGCCGCTGACGGCCGCCGCGAGCTGACGCGGACGGAGGAGGGGTGCCGGCGCGCGCCGGGCTCCGAGCTCTCGTCGTTCCGCTGCGCCGGCGGCGCGCCCGTCACGCGTCGAGACGGGGGGCGCCGCCCGGCAGGCGGGGCGCGCGTCCGGCGGCCAGCATCGCCCGGTAGTGATACCAGCGCGCCAGAGCTCGGCGATGTGCCGCGCTCTCGGTCGCGAGCGCGGTGGCGGCGATCTTGACGGCGGCGAGACCGAGATCCGGCAGCAACCGGAGCGCGACGCCGAGCGGCGAGCGCCCGCGCGCGTCCTTGTAGTAGATGCGGCTCCGGCCGCGGCACGCGTGCAGGTTTCGAAAGTACTCGGCGGTGAGCCGGCCGGGATCGACGGCGTGGTAGACGATCGCGTCCGGGATGTACCCGATGCGGCCGCCGGCGGCCCGGATGCGCTTCGCGAGCTCGGTGTCCTCGCACGCGCCCGAGGCGCCGGGTCCGAGACGCTCGTCGAAGAGGCCGACGCGCGCGAACGTCGCGCGCGTGATCAGCATGTTCGCGCCGATCAAGGATCCCGACTCGGCCGCGGTCGGGCCGAGGTCGCAGCGCGGGATCGTCCGCCAGCGCTCGACGGCGGCCGCGATCGCGGGGTTCGTGGCCTCCTCGATCGGTAGACGGATCGTGCCCTGGGCCGCGGCGACGTCGCGGCGGTGGAAGTACGCGTCGACCGCGACCAGCCAGCGCCGATCGAGCTCGACGTCGTCGTCGAGAAACGCCAGGATCGCCGCGCGCGTGGCGCGGATGCCGGCGTTCAATGCCCCCGCCTTGCCGCGGCTCGCGACGTGCAGGTAGCGCAGGCGCGGATAGCGCGCGGCCGCGTCGGCGACGACGAGCGGGGTTCGATCGCGCGAGCCGTCGTCGACGACGATCAGCTCCGGTGCGACGCTCGCGAGCCCGTCCATCGCGAGCGCGCTCGCGAGGAGGCGGCGGAGCATCGTCTCGCGGTCGCGGGTCGCGACCACGAGCGCGAGCTCTCCCGCGCTCACCGCGTCGCTCCGCCGCCGCCCTTGCGCGGGTCGGCCGCGGCGGTGAAGGCGCCGCGATCGCGGGTGACGACTTGCACGGCGCTCGGGAACGGGAAGACGCGCACGGCGTGGCCGCGCTGCGTGAGCGCCTCGCGCGTCGCCGCGGGAATCGCCGGCTCGACGGCGACGGCGGCCGGAGTCCACTGGTCGTGAATGCGGGGGGCGGCGACCGCGGCCGCGGCATCGAGGCCGAAATCCAGCATGCCGAGCAAGGTCTCGACCGTGCCGCTGATGATGAGCGGTCCGCCGGAGCCGCCGGCGACGATGCGCGCGCGGCCGTGCTCCCGGACGATCACCGGCGTCATGCTGCTGAGCGGCCGCTTCCCCGCCGCGACGGCGTTCGCCTCGCCGCCGATCAGCCCGAAGGTGTTCGGCACGCCCGGCGCGATCGCGAAGTCGTCCATCTCGTTGTTGAGGATCACGCCGCTGTCGCCGCCGACGACCATCGCGCCGAACGCGGTGTTGATCGTGGTCGTGCAGCCGACGGCCCATCCCGCGTCGTCGATCACCGAGAGATGGCTCGTGCCGTGGTCGGGCTTCGAGCCGTAGCGATCGGCGGGCAGCGTCCCGTCGTCACGGATGCGCGCGCGCAGCGCCGCCGCGTACGACGGCGACGTGAGACGGTCGACCGGCACGCGCGTGTAGGCCGGATCGCCGTACCAGCGCGCGCGATCGGCGAAGCCGTGCGCCATCGCTTCCGCGAGGAGATGCAGGTAGCGCGGCGACGTCGCGCCGAGCGCGGCGAGATCGTCGTGCGCGAGGATCGCGAGGATCTCGAGGAGCACGCCGCCCGAGCTCGGCGGCGGCATCGTGACGATCTCGCGACCGCGGTACGTCGTGCGCAGCGGCTCGCGCCAGCGCGGCCGGTAACGGGCGAGGTCGTCCTCGGTCATGATGCCGCTGCGCGCGCGCAGCGCCGCCACGATCTGCGCCGCCACCCGACCGCGGTAGAAGCCGTCGGCGCCGACGTCGGCGACGTGCTCGAGCGTCGCCGCGAGCTCGGGGAAACGGACGGTCTCACCGGCGGCGAGGGGCGTGCCGTCGGCGTGCAGCAGGCGTGCGGCGAGACTCGGGTCGGCGCGCAGCCCGGCGGCGTTGCCGGCGATCGCGGCCGCCACGTGCTCGCTGAGAGGGAAGCCGTCGCGCGCGAGCCTGATCGCCGGCTCCATCAGCTCGCGCCGGCTGAGCGTCGCGAAGCGCGCGCGCGCCGCCTCGAGCCCCGCGACCTCCCCGGGGACCGCGACCGCGAGGGCGCCCCGGCTCGCGAGCTCCGACAGCACCGTGCCGTCGCGGCGATAGAGATCGCGATGCGCGAGCGCCGGCGCCGTCTCGCGGTAGTCGAGCGCGTCGACCCGGCCGTTCGGCTCCGCGATCAGCATGAAGCCGCCGCCGCCGACGCCGCACGAGGAGGCGTTCAAGACGCAGACGGCGTAGGCGACCGCGATCGCCGCGTCGACGGCGTTGCCGCCGCGGCGCAAGATCTCGATGCCGATCTCGGCGGCGCGCGGGTGCTCCGCCGCGACCGCGCCGTGGTGCGGCGCCGCCGGCGGACGGCGCGGCGGCGCCGCTTCCGCGCCGCGGCCGCGCGAGACCGGATCGCGTGTCGGCGCGGCCGTCGATGCGCCACGCGCGAGCGACGGCGGCGCATCGCGGAGCGGCTCGCCGGCGACGGCGATCGGGGAGAGGAGGGTGAGCAGCGCGGCGAGCGTCGCAAGCCCTCGGAGCGATGCGGACGTCGTCACGCGCTCTACCTACGGGCGCCCTCCGGCAAAATCAATTCGCTCCGGCCAGCGCGTTTCGCGGCTCGAGGCTTCGTGGTAACTGCGCCGAATGGCGCGCGCGCCGGCACGTTCGTCGACCCCCGTCGAGTTCAGCGAGAAGGCGTTCTACCTCGACGAGTTCCGCGGCCGGACGCTGCTCTTCGCGGTACACCACGACGGCTCGCCCGACGAGCTCCGCGAGCTCGGCGCCGTCGCGCGCGATCTGCTCGCGAACGACACGCGGGTCCTGGTGCTGCTCGGCGGCGGCGCGGCGCGCGACGCGCGCGCGCTCCGGGTCCTCGAGCAGGCGCTCGCCGAGACGGCGGCGTCGGCGCCGCGGACGGCGCTCCGGGTCGAGCTCGCGCGCGACGATGCGCCGGTGCTCGCGCTCTCGCCGGAGGAATGCGCGGCGGCACGCGTCACCGACGCGCGTCTCGTCGAGCTCTGGGCGATTCTCCGCCGCTCGGCTTTCTTTCTCGGCATCTGCGACGACGTCGCGCCCGACCGCCTCGCCGAGCTCGCGCAGGGTCTCGGCGCGCGCCTGCGCGTTCACAAGCTCATCGTCGTCGATCCGCTCGGCGGCGTCCGCAGCGACCGCGGCTCGGGCGCGTTGTCCTTCATGGACGAGGCCGTCGCCGAGCACTTGCTCCAGACCGGCGAGGCGGAGTGGGCGGGGCTGGGCGCGCGCCGTCCGATGCTCGATGCGATCCGCCACGGCCTGCTCGCCGGGATCGACTCGGTCAACCTCTGCACGCTCGACGGACTCGCGCGCGAGCTCTTCACGTACGAAGGATCGGGGACGCTCTTCACGCGCGAGGACTACGTGAAGGTCGATCGCCTCTCGCTCGACGACTTCCACGAGGTCGAGAAGCTCCTCGAGCGCGGCGAGCGCGAAGGCTACCTGAAGCCGCGCTCGCCCGACGAGATGGCGCGGATCCTGGTCTCGGGCTACGGCGCGACGATCGGCAGTCACCGCCTCGCCGGCGTGTGCTCGTTGCAGACGGAGCCCTACGCGGCGGCCGGCGCCGGCGAGATCGTCGGCCTCTACACGATCACCCGTTTCAAGACCGAGGGTGTCGGTGCCAAGCTCGTCGACTGCATGAAGAGCGAGGGCCGACGGTCGGGGCTCCGCTACTTGTTCGCGTGTACCACGCAGGAGCGCGCCGGACAGTTCTTCGAGCGCCAGGGCTTCCGCCGGATTCCCCCCGACGCGGCGCCGCCGGAAAAATGGGCGTGCTACGACGAGGCCCGCCGCCGCGAGATCGCCGTCTACCGTTTCGATCTCGCGTGATCGCGCGCTTCGTGCACGCAGCGGCGATCGAAGGCCCGGACGATGGAAAGCCGCTCGGGCGGCGCCGGTCGAGCCGTCATTCGCAAGCGGTGTCCTGCGACCGCGCCTGGTCGCACGAATTGACAGGCCTGCTGGGTACGACTCCGCCGCCAGGTGCCGTTCCGCGGAGGGGGCCCGCCACCGGTCGTCGTCGCTGTTGAAGCTCCCCACCAACCAGCCGCCTGGGTGTGTTGCAGGTGCGCGGCGGCGCGGCGTATGCTGCGTCCATGTCGCTTCGCACCTCTCTCGTCGCTTTCGGGGTCGTCGGCTTCGTCGCCTTCCTCGCGCACACGACGGCCGCGACGCAGTGTCCGGCTCGTGAGGGCGCGTGCGCCAAGGTGCATGCGTTGATGCGGGGACGTCCGGCGGCGGCGCGCATCGCGGCGGCTGCGACGGTCGTGACGCCGATGACGAGCCGGACGTTCGACGGGCCGGCGCTGGTCCAGATCGCCTCCGCGCAGCGTTGATGGTCTCCTACCTGCGCGGCCTCGCGTTCGTGCTGCTCGTGTCGGGCATGATCGTGTGCGTCGCCGCGGCGTGGTTCGCGTATAACGACGTCGACTTCTACCAGAAGGCCGACGCGGCGATCCGCCACGAAGGGTCCTTGCCGTTCGTCGTGGAGTACTACCAGGCGCTGATCCCGCACTTCGGGTACATCGTCACCGCGATCGTGGCCGGAATCGGCGGTCTCGTCGGCAGCGCCATGCTCTTCGGGCTGTCGGCGGTGCTGCAGCGGCTCGAGCGCAGCCGCGAGCGCGACCTCGAGCACCAGCGCAGTCTGGCCGCGTTCGGGCGCTGACCGATCGGCGGTGAGCGCGATCGGGTTGCTCGCGGCGCTCGGCGAGGAATGCGCCCGCGTCGGTCTCAATCTGATCGGCGTCGCGTCCGTTGCCGAGTACGACGCGCTCGTGCCGGCGGCGTATCGGTTCCCCCCGGGCGCGTGCCGGTCTGCGATCGTGATCGGCAACGGCGGCGGGGCGTTCTGGTCGGCGTACCGCGCGCACGTCGACCGCAACCCCGGCTACGACGCGCGGCCGCACCCGCTCGACGACTTCACCGCCGAGATCATGGAGCAGCGCGTGCTGCCGATCGCGGCGCGCCACGGCGTCGGCGCCGAGCTGCGCCTGCCGTTTCGCGCGAGCGAGCCGCCGCTCTCGTTCGTCCATCTCGCCGAAGCCGCGGGTCTCGGGCGAAGGAGCCTGCTCGCGGTGCTGATCCATCCGGAGTTCGGCCCGTGGATCGCGCTTCGCGGCGCGCTCTTGATCGACGCGGTGCTCGAGGCGCCGCGCCCGGCGGCGCACTTCGACCCGTGCCCGCGCTGCATCGAGCGGCCCTGCATCGGCGCCTGCCCGGCCTCGGCGGTCGCGTACCCCGCGGGCTGGGACGTGCCGCGGTGCATCGACCACCGCGTCGCGGTCGCGAGCGATTGTCGCGACCGCTGCGAGGCGCGGGTCGCGTGCGTGTACGGACGGGCCCACCGCTATCCCGCGGAGGCGCTCGCCCACCATCACCGGCGTGCGTTTGCCGTGATGCGGAACGCGCCCGCGCGGGGTCCGCGAAGTGGCTGAGGCTGGGTCGGCTTGCGAGCGGCTTCGAGTCGCGCGCCTCGGTCCGCGAGATCGAGAAGCGCCCGGGATCGGATCAGATTCCGGTCGGCGGGGCGACGCCGGGGCGGGCGCTACCTGACGGCTAGGACTCGTCCGCGAGCGGCATGTCGACCTCGATCTCGGTGCCGTGGTGCCGTCGCGAGCGCACGGTCAGCTGCGCGCCGAGCAACGACGCGCGCTCGCGCATGGTCACGAGGCCGAACCCGGCGGCCGCGCCCGACGAGGTCGCGTCGAAGCCGACGCCGTCGTCGCGCACGTTGATCGTGAGCCGCTGGCCGCGGCGCGCGAGGCGTACGGTCACGCGGTGGGCGCGCGCATGGCGCGCGACGTTCGCGAGCGCGTCCTGCACGATCCGATAGAGGTGGAGCTCCTGCTCGACCGACAGCAGCCCCGCGACCGGTACCGTCGCGAGCCGGAGCCCGAGGCGGTGGCGGTGCGCGAACTGTCGCGCATGCGCGCGCAACGTGTCCTCGAGGCCGAGACCGACGAGCTCCGCGGGATGGTAGTCGCGCACGATGCGCGCGACCGATTCGGTGATCTGCCGGATCGTCGCGTGGGTCGCGACGAGCGCCGGCCGCAAGTCGTCGGTCACCGAGCCGGGCGTCTGCTCGAGCGTGTGGAGCAGGACGCCGATGGTCGCGACCGCTTGGCCGACGTCGTCGTGCAGCTCGCGCGCGACGCGCTGGCGCTCGGTCTCGAGCGTGTGCAGGAGGCGCCGTGAGAAGGTCGTGCGCGCCGCCTCGATGTGCTTGCGCTCGGTGAGGTCGCGGATGACGCCGAAGTAGTGCGCGAGACCACTGACGTCGAGACGCGCGACGCTCACCTCGATGGGAAACAGGTTGCCGTCCTTGCGTTGCATCACGGTCTCGAACGGCGGCACCGGCGCCGTCGCGATCATTCGCGTGAACTCCTCCCAGCGCGCCCGAGGGAACGTCGGATTGACGTCCGAGACCGATTTCCGCAGCATCTCCGTGCGCGAGTATCCGGAGATCGTACAGCCGCGGTCGTTCACGTAGAGGAAACGACCGTCCTCGTCCGTCAGGTAGAACGCCTCGCTGGTCATGTCCGCCATCTGGCGGAAGACGCCGAGGTCGAGCGCGACGGGGAAGTCGGCGGCGCGCGCCGAGCGGCGCGCGGGACGCGCGGCGGCGCGACCGACGGTGCGCCGGCGCGGCGCCGTCATCGCTCGCGCCGGCCCGCGACGTCGCGCCGGCGCGGCGCCGCGGGTGGACGCGTCGTTTCTCGATGCGCCGTCGAGCGTGCCTGCGAGACGTGCGCTCGTGGCCGCGGGCGGAGCCCGGTCGCCGCGACCGGCACGACGAGCTGAACCTCGGTGCCGCGTCCCGGCTCGGAGCGCACGTCGAGCGTCGCCCGCATCAGCTCCGCCCGCTCGCGCATGGTGACGAGACCGAGCCCGGACGCGCCGGTCGTCACGCCCGCGGGATCGAAGCCGGCGCCGTCGTCGCGGACCGACGCCGCGACGTGCCGCGGCCGGCGGAGCAGACGTACCGAGACGTGGCGCGCGCCGGCGTGGTGGGCGACGTTCGCCAGCGCCTCCTGCACGATGCGATACAGGTGCAGCTCTTGGTCGGTCGCCAGTGCGCCGGCGACCGCCGTGATGGAGAGCCGGAGCGCGAGACCGTGGCCCTCGGCGAAGCGCCGGGCGTGCGACCGAATCGCCTCCTCGAGGCCCACTTCCGACGAGCTCGGCGGGATGGTAGTCGCCGACGATCCGCGCGACCGAGCCGGTGATCTCGCGGATCATCGCGTGCGTCGCGGCGAGCGCGGGACGCGCCTCGTCGGCGACGGCGCCGGAGGCCTGCTCGAGCGAGCGGACGAGATCGCCGACGCTCGCGACCGCCTTGCCGACGTCGTCGTGCAGCTCGCGGGCGACGCGCTCGCGCTCCGCCTCGAGCGTCTGGAGCATGCGCTGCGTGAAGTTCCGCTGTACGGCTTCCATCTGCTTGCGCTCGGTGATGTCGCGCACGACCCCGAAGAGATACGCCTCGCCGTCGATGTCGATGCGCGCGACGCTCACCTCCGAGGGGTGGTACGACCCGTCGCGGCGGCGCGTCCGCGCCTCGAACGGCGGCATCGGACCGTGTGCCAGCGCCTCGACCACGGCGCCGAACTGGTCGCGCGGGTATTCGGGGTCGAGGTCGAAGAGGGTCATCCCGAGGAGCTCGTCACGCGAATAGCCGGTGAGCGTGGCGGCGCGATCGTTCACGTAGCGGTACCGGCCCTGGGCGTCGGTGAGAAAGAACGCCTCGTTCGACATGTCGGCCATCTGCCGGAAGACGCTGAGGTCGAGCGCGGCGGGCATCTCCGGCGCGCGCTGGCGCGGCGGCGAGGGGGGCACGGCGGAACGCTACTGCCGTGCAAAGCCGCGGGTCAAGAGCGTTACTTCTCGATCGTGATCACCCAGCGCGCGGATTCCGCGCGGGCCTCGAGCACGTGGTGTCCCTCGGCCTCGGCCGCCCGCGGCAGGTCGCGCGCGCCGCGTGGATCGTCGAGCGTGAGCTCGATGACGTCGCCGACCGTCAGATCCGCGAGCGCCACCTTGCACTTGGCCCAGCTGAGCGGGCAGGGAACGCCGCGGAGATCGAGATGCGTGCGCGCGGACATCGATCTCAGGTAGCAGAGGGCGGGACGATCGGCGAGTCGTGGATGAGCCCTCCGCAGTCACGCCGGCACCGGCCGACCTGGACGCGGCAGGTCGCGGCGTCGCGCTTGACACCTGGAGAGGGTGCCCGGATAGTCTCTCGATGACACAGGGCAGCATCCAGTCGCTCCCGGACACCGCCGACGCGAGCGGTCTGCCGACCCGATCCGACGTCCGCAACATCGCGATCGTCGCCCACGTCGACCACGGCAAGACGACGCTGGTCGACGCGATGCTGCGCCAGAGCGGCATCTTTCGCGCCAACGAGGTCGTCGTCGATCGGGTGATGGACTCGAACGCGCTCGAGCGCGAGCGCGGCATCACGATCCTCGCGAAGAACACCGCGGTCACCTACCGCGACATCAAGATCAACATCGTCGACACCCCGGGCCACGCCGACTTCGGCGGCGAGGTCGAGCGCACGCTCGCCATGGTCGACGGCATCCTGCTGGTCGTCGACGCGTCGGAGGGGCCGTTGCCGCAGACGCGCTTCGTGCTCTCGAAGGCGCTCGAGCGGCGGCTCCCGGCGGTGCTGTGCGTCAACAAGATCGACCGCAGCGACGCGCGCATCGCCGAGGTCCTCGACGAGGTCTACGACCTCTTCATCGATCTCGGCGCCGACGAGTCGCAGCTCGACTTCGCGGTCGTCTACACCAACGCGCGCGCCGGCGTCGCCCTGGCGTCGCCCGACGGCAGCGCGACCAGCCTGAAGCTCCTCTTCGACGCGATCGTCGACACGCTCCCCGGCCCGCGCTCCGATCCGGCGTCGACCACCCAGTTCCAGGTGAACAACCTCGACTACAACGACTACGTCGGCCGGCTCGCGATCGGCCGCATCGTCGCGGGCGAGCTGCACGCCACCGGGCAGTACACGCTCTGCCGCGCCGACGGCCGCCAGGAGCCCTGCAAGATCACCTTGCTCTACGACTGGTACGGCCTCGAGCGGCGCGAGATCGCCGAGGCGCGTGCCGGCGACATCGTCGCGATCGCCGGCATCGCCGACCTCGCGATCGGCGACACCATCGCCGACGCCGAGGTGCCGGTGCCGCTGCCGCCGATCCGCGTCGACGAGCCGACGATCGCGATGATCTTCGGCGTCAACACCGGGCCGTGGAGCGGGCGCGAAGGCTCGCTGGTGACGTCGCGCAAGATCCGCGACCGGCTCTTCGCCGAGGCGCGGAAGAACGTGAGCCTGCGCGTCGACGAGACCGGACAGCCCGACGCGCTCCGCGTCGCCGGCCGCGGCGAGCTCCAGCTCGCGATCCTGATCGAGACCATGCGCCGCGAGGGCTACGAGATCCAGGTCTCGAAGCCGACGATCATCACCAAGGAGGAGAACGGGCAGACGCTCGAGCCGATGGAGCTCCTGCTCGTCGACGTGCCCGAGGATTTCATCGGCATCGTCACCCAGCTGCTCGCCGTTCGGAAGGGGATCATGACCGCGATGAAGCACCAGGATTCGGGGCGGGTGCGTCTCGAGTTCACGGTGCCGTCGCGCGGCCTGATCGGCTTCCGCTCGCAGTTCCTCACCTCGACGCGCGGCACCGGCACGATCAACATGCTCTTCAACGGCTACGGCCCGTGGCTCGGCCCGATCCGCGACCGCACCAACGGCGCGATGGTCGCCGACCGCGAGGGCGCCGCGACCCCGTACGCGATCTTCCACCTGCAGGAGCGCGGCACGATCTTCGTGAAGCCGGGCACGCAGATCTACGAGGGCATGATCGTCGGCGAGTACAGCCGCGAGAAGGACCTCGACGTCAACCTCACCAAGGAGAAGAAGCTCTCCAACATGCGCGCCTCCGGCCACGACGAGGCCGTGGTGATCACCCCGCCGCGCGAGATGGGCCTGGAGCCCGCCCTCGACTGGATCGCCGACGACGAGCTCGTCGAGGTGACGCCGGAGAGCGTCCGCATGCGGAAGAAGGTCCTCGCGAAGGGCCAGCGCGGCTGAGGTCGCTACGGTGTCACGACAGCAACAGATGCTGCCAGCGGAGACCGTGCGGTGCGAACGCGGCGAAGTCGGCGTCACGCGTCACCCAGGTGCAGCCCTCGGCGATCGCGATGGCCGCGTGCTGCGCGTCGGCCACCAGCTTGCCGGCGGCCTTCGTCGATCGGCATAGCTCGGCGACGTGCCGCCAGTGGTCACCGGACGGGACCACGGCGCGACAGCGGGGATGGCCGACCAACTGATCGACGACGGCGAGGGCCGTGGGAAGCGGCGTCGGAAGCGGGTAGATCCTGGCGTTGGTCACCACCCGCACGAACCCGACGGCGACGAGCACGCTCAGGGCGAAGGGCTCACGCCCGTTCACGATACCGACGAGCCAGCGCTTGTACGCCGCGTGCACCGTCTCGTCCGCGCGATGCGCGTAGACGAGGACGTTGACGTCGGGCATCAGCATGGCTCAGCGGCGGAGCGAGCGGCGATCCTCGTCCTCACTCACCGTATGGTAATCGCGTGGCTCGCGGTGAACCTTGGACTTCCGCTCGCCGAAGGTCGTCATACGGAACGGGGGAGCGGAGACTTGCGGCTTCGACAGCACCTCACGGAGCGCGTGATTCACGACCTCGCTCAACGTGGTGCCGCGCTCCGCGGCGTGCCGTTTGGCCTTCCGGAAGAGATCGTCATCGATGATCACCGTCGACCTCATACATGAGAGCATATAGATGCATGCCGAGGTGTCAAGCCGTTGCGACGCGGGGTGGGAGCGGATGGGCCGGCACCCGGCGCGGCGCGGCTGATGTCGATTCGAGTTGCAGTGATGCTGGTGGAAGGCTTGCTACTTTGCGCGTTCCGCCTCGATGAGCTTGCGGAGGCGTGAGATCGCGGCGTCGTAGCGCGCGATCGTCGCGCGGGTCTCGCGACGCTTCTCGCCGTCGCCGCCCGCGGCTTCGAGGTCGCGCCGGAGCTTCTCGCGGTACGCCACGAAGTACGCGAGCGTGTCGCGTCGCTCTTCCGGGCGGTTCAGCTCCGGCATGCGCTCGGCGAGCTCGAAGTAGCGCTCGGGATGGCGCCGGTCCTCCTGCGTGAACCATTCGTTGGTGGTGAATCGTGGCTCGGCCTCGTTGCGCTGCTCCGATCGCGGCGCATGAGCGAGCGTCGCGAAATCGAAAACCGGCGGCGTCGGTCGTGCCTGCGGCGATGCGTCCGCGTGCAGCGCCGGCGTTGCGGGCTCTGGCGCCGTGCCCGGGGCATGCGCGCCGCGCGTGGCGCCGGACGAGACGACGGGCGACGGACGCGTGGTCGCGGACCCGCGTCGGGTGCTCGAGGCGGTTGCCGACGGCGAAGACGTCGCGAGCGCAGGTGACGGCTCTGGCAGGTCGTCGCTCGCCGTCCACCGGTGCAGGGCGAACGCCACCAGGAGACCGGCCAGCAGCGCGAGCACGATCCTTCGCGCCTGCGGCGTACCGACGTGCATGCAGCGCGACGCTCAGTGGGCGTCGAAAAATGGATTGAACGAGTAGATGGCGTCCACCGGCTCGGCGAACGTGAGCTGCCGCACGACGGTCGCGGCCGGATCGAAGGTCCAGTCACCCGCCGCGAGGCCGTTGTTGTCGTCCGCCTGCGCCCACCACGCGGTGCCGGCGTCGTCGCCGTAGTCGTCGCCGTCCATGGCCTGGCCGACGGACGCGGTGCCGTTGCCGGCGACGCCCGCATAGGTGAACGGATCGTCGAAGGTCATGCCGTTGCCGAGGCACGAGCGCAGCACCCAGACGTCGTCCCACAGCGAGATCAGGTTGTAGGGGCTCTTGAAATCGGACCATAGGCCGCCCTCCGGATCGGGCGGCACCGACGGCGTGGCGCTCTCGCTCGGGTAGTACATGACGCCGTCCCCGCCCGGAACGGCGTCGTCGGCATGGGTGCAGTAGGGGCCGTTGTTGTCCCACCAATCGCAGATGCCGTGGCCCTTCGATTCGATGTACACCGCCGGCCGAGGCTCGGTGATCCCGACCGACGTGTCCGTGAACAAGGTGAATCCGCGCTCGGCATCGTTGTCGAGGTCGTCGGCATTCGGTCCCGTGCCGTTGCTCACGCCGTCGTTCGCGAGGGCGTACTCGTAGAAATCGTTGTGCGCCCTGGTCTCCAACAGGCGGAACCGACCGTACGTGGAGCCGTCCTTCTGCACCATCACCAGCATGTTCTCCGTGTCGTTCTCGTGGCAGTCGGGGTCGGGGCCGCACGTGCCGAAGAAGACGTCGTCCCAATCGCGCGGATGGAACGTGTGGTAGTGAATGAACCAGTGCGTCGACGTCTCGAGGACGTCGTAATAGATGTACGGCGCGATGCCGGTGCTCGGCAGATCGTTCCAGTTGTTGTTGCTGCGCCAGTCGCCGTCGTAGTCGATCCTGCCGATGAAATCCGCGTACCACTTGCTCGCGGTGTCCTGGATGATGATCGGCGCCCAGCGATAGGCGAGGCTGCGATAGAAGGCCGGCTCGCTGTAGGCCTCGCTGTCCGGGTTGCAGGGCTGCGGGGCGGCGGGCGTCGCGGTAGCGGTCGGTGTCGGCACGGGAGTCGACGTCCGTGTCGCCGTCGCCACGACGGGCGTCGGTGTCGGCGACGGCGGCGGCGTGGTGGTCGGCGTCGCTGACGCGGTCCGCGTGGTCGTCGGCGACCGCGAAGGCGTCGGGGTCGGCGAGGCCGTCCGGGTGGCGGTCGGCGTCGATGACGCGGTCGCCGTCGTCGACGGCGTCGCCGCGGTCGTCGGCGATGGCGACGCCGTCGGGCTCGGCGTCGGCGTCGGCGTCCGCGTCCCGGTCGGCGTCGGCGTGGCAGTCGCGGTCGGGACGGCGGTCGCCGACGCGGTTGGCGTTGCGACCGGCGTCGGCGTTCGCGAAGGCGTGGGCTGCGGCTCGAGACGACACGAGGAGTCGCAGCCGTCGCCGGACACGCGGTTGCCGTCGTCGCATTCCTCGCGATCGGACTCGAGGAGCCCGTTGCCGCAGGTGCCCGGCAGGCACTCGAACAGCAGCCGGTCGCGGTCGGTCCCGTCGCCGGCTCTGGTCATGAGCGTGAACTTGCGCTTGCCCTTTGCCAGCGCCGCGCCGCGCTGTCGCAACGGAACGTGGATCAGAACCGGGTCGGAGCACAGGTCCGGCGTCTGATTCCGCATCGTCGTGCGATTCTCGCCGGTGACCAGCACGCGGCTCCGGAGCAGCGGCACGCAAAGGCTGCCGGCGCTACACAGCGTGAGGCTCTCCACGGCCGCTCGATTCGCGACGTCGAACACCTCCGTGCTCGTGGCGCGCGGCGATTTGAGCTCGAACGATTCGATCCAGTCCGGAAGGCACGACAGGAATCGTCGATCGTCGTTGTTGATGCACGTCGACAGTTGAAACCCGCAGACGTTCGGTTCGGCGTCGAAGTCGCACGCCGGGTCGCCTTCGAAGCACGCCGTACGCTTGTCCGGAATGCCTTTGTGATTGCGCGCGGGCTCCGGCGTCAGCAGCCATTCGGCGGCACAGGTGAGCCTGGCGCTGCCCGAGCCGGGGCTGCAAGCATTGACGGTGGTGTCGCCGGTGCACGCCGCCGCCGCCGGCGCGCAATGGCCCAACGCAGCGAGCGCAGCGACGAGCGCGACGCACGCCGCTCGGCCACGCCCGAAGATGCGCACCCGGTCCATGCGGCGTGCTCTCACCGACCGGCGTGAAGATCGGTCGTGCGGGAGCCGAATGGCGCGCTCGCGATCATCGGCGCTCGACGCTCGTGAGGAACGGGATCAGGTTGTCGATGAACTCGTTGTCGGGGAACGCCGAGTTCGGGTCGTTGTGCGCGTAGGTCTCGTGCCGGTCGAGGAGCGTCAGGTTCTCGAGCGGGATGTTCGACTGCTGGGCGAGGATCGTCGCGGCCGCCGGGACGCCGGCGCCGCCGAGCGCCGCGCCGAAGGCGTAGATCTTGAGCCGCTTCGGCAGATTGTGTCCGTGGGTCGCGTGCACGTCGAGGATGTCCTGCGCCGGGTTGGGATTCCCGAGGGCGACGGCGCGCGCGTCGAGCGTCAGCCGCTGCGGGTGGTACCAGGCGGTGCCGTCGAGACCGTGCAGACTGTTCCCGGAGAACATCTCGGCGTATCGGAGGATCGGCGTGATCTCGCCGGCCTGGTCCCAGCCGCGGGGATCGCCGCTGTCCGCGAGGTGCCCCAGATGCGCCTGGGCGGCGGCGAGACTCGGCGGCGAGGTCTCGGTGTCGAGCGCATAGCCGTACTGCCCGAGGTTCGTCGCCGGAACCGGCGGCTTGAGGTTCGCCGGGATCAGCGGCGACGCCTGGCCGATCGACGGTCCGTCGGGATCGAGGAGGACGCCCATCGAGCCCGTCGCATTGAAGAGACCCGCGAACGGAGCGGGGATGCCGCCGAAGGAGAGCCACGGAGACGAGGTCTGAAGCGCCTCGAGCGCGCTCGTCGCGTCCTCGGGCGTGATCGGCGTCGGGCTGCTGATCCCGTCGATGAAGACCAGGCCGCGGATCTTCCGGGCTCCGGGCTTGCCGCGAAAATCCCAGGTGGCGTACGCCGTCGTGATGGATCCGCCGAGCGAGTGCCCGCCGATCACGACACGACGGCCGCGCCTCTTCGCCTCCTTCACGACGCGGTTCAGGTCCTCGATCTCCACGTCGAGACCCCAGTCGCGCGCGAACCCGACGTCGGCGTCGGCGATGAGCTGGAAGTGCGGCGTGATGCTCGGGTTCGTGAGCCAGCCGAGGTAGTAGTCGAAGAGCTGCTGCGCGGTGATCAGGCCGTCCTTCGCCTGATCGAGCGCCGCGTGGTCCTCGAGCAAGTTCTCGCGGCGCTCGACCGCCCAGACCTGCCAGCGCGGCGCCAGCTCGACGATCGTCTTGGCGAGGGGAGCGAAGTAGGCGGCGCTCGCCGACGTGCCCGGGTTCAGCACCAGGACGTTGCGCGCCTTTTCGGGTCCGATCTCGAGAATGCCGACCTTGTTCAGCTCCGGCGGAGTACCGGGCGCCTCGAAGCCGTCGAGCGTGACGAAGCGAACGTCGACGTCCGCCAGCGCCGGCGACGCCGCGCCGGCGCAGACGACGCCGACGAACGCCGCGACCAGCGCGATCGGCCGAAGCGTCGGGCGTTTCGAATGCAGGTCCGAATGCATGACGGATGATCCTCCTCGAGAGGTGGCGCCGCCCGGGACGGCGGTCCCCAGCGCGTAGCGCGCTCGCGCCGAGACGGTCAAGGCAAAATACCGAGGGGTGCGCGCAGGTCCGGCGAGGATACCGGCGGCGGACGGCGTTTCAGCGCAACCGGCGCTCGAGGTCGGCGAGGCAGTGCTGCTCGAAATCCGCGTAGGAGACTCCGAGGGCCTGGTGGAAGGCCGCGTCGGTGCTGTCCGCGGTCGCCATCGCCTCCAGCAGCCGGCGCACGTTGTAGCCGCCCTTCTTCTCGAGCAGGTACGCGGCCGCCGCGTGCGCCTCGGCGTACGCGAGGCTCGCCTGCTCGCGGTTGAGCTTGGTGAAGCCGGCCTCGAGGTCGGTGAGGGGTAGGAGACCCTCGTTCGCGAGCGCGAGGCGCAACCGGCCGGTGCGGCCGGGATCGTCGATCTCTTCGGAGACCTGCGCCAGACCCTCGTTCAGCCAGAGCGGCGCCTTGCCGCGGCTGAGCGTCACGATCGCGGCGTGGGCGTACTCGTGGCGCAGCGTGCGCGCGAGCCGTTCGCTGCCGCGTTGCAGACCTCCGACGGGGAGCTTGATGCGGCCGTCGTACACGCGCGCCGCTCCAGTGCGGCGTGTTGGTGATCTCGCGAAAGGCCTCGTCGGGATAGAGGATCACCTCCAGCCGCTCGAGCGGGTAGTACGCGAAACGGGCGCCGATCCGCCGATACGCGTCCTCGAGCGCGTTCAACACCACGCGGCCGGCCTCGGTGTTCTCGCGGCCCTCGAACTTGAGGACGAAATGCGAGCTCGCGAGCGCATGGTAGCTCCGCTCGACCGCCGCCTCGTGGCGGAGGCGGGCGACGGTCTCCGCGAGGCCGGGCTGATCGGCGCCGGCGGCGAGCGCGCGCTCGAACATCTCCAGCGCGCGCGTCTGGTCGTGGCTCTCGAGATAGACACGGCCGAGCGTCACGTAGGTCTCGCCGTCGCCGCCGCCCTGATCGACGGCACGCTCGAGGCTGATGCGCGCCAGCTCGACGTTGCCGATCCGGTAGTACGCGTACCCGAGGCCGCGGCGGATCTCGCTGCGATCGCCCAACCCGAGCGCCTCCACGAAGGCGCCGATCGCGTCGTCGAACTTGCTCGCCTCGATGTCGGCGAAGCCGGCGTTGATCAACGCCGCCTGGAGGTTTCGCGCGACGAGCTCGTTGCCGGGCTCGAGACCGTGCGCGTCGCGCAGGAGCGCGATCGCGTCGCGGACGTTGCCGTCCTGCGCCGCCAGGACCGCCTCGCGGTTCTTGCGCTCGGCGTCGGAGAGCGTCGCCTCGAACGCCGGCTCACTCGCAGCCGGCGAGGCGGACGCGAGCGGCGCGGCCGACGCGACCGCCGCGATGACCTGGTCGTGACGGCGCGGCGGATCGGGCTCGGGCGGCGCGACGCGGGGCGCGCTCGCTTCCGGCGGTGCGATCAGCACGTGGAGCGCACCGTATCCGAGCGCCGCGCAGAACGCGGTCGCGACCGCCAGCTGCAGCCGTCCTCGCGCCACCCGAGGTCAGTGGACGTTCCGCGGAAGGTCCGTCGCCTCCGACGTGGCGCCGAACGCCGCCTCGTAGCGCTGAATGTTCTCCTGCAACGCGTGGACGATGCGCTTGGCGTGCTCCGGCGTCGTCACCACGCGCGAGCGCAGGGTCGCGACGCTCTGTCCCTGTGCCGCATGCTGCGGCTGCACGAAGAGGAAATCGAGGATGAACTCTTCCTTGCGATGGCTCACCATCATCAAGTTCGCGTAGACGCCGACGCTGGTCGCGGCGTCCGCTTGCACCGCCATGTGATGGTGGTGGGGCTGACCGTCCTTCGCCTGCGCGTCGTCGCTCATGGTGTGCTCCCGTCGGCGCCGAGCAGGTTGCCGAACAGCTCGGCGAAGCGCGGCCCGGTCGCGCGTTCCTCGTGCTTGAAATAGACGAACGCGTGATCCCAGCCGGCGCCCTCGCAGCGCTCGGCCCACGATCGCAACGTCTCCTCGTCGTACTGCTCGCGGCGAAGCCGCAGGTACCCGAACGGCGCCGTCGTCTCGAAGGGCGTCGTCCGCTCCTCGCTGTCGGCGACACAGAGCGCGACGCCGAACCGCCGCAGCACGTCGTAGGTGTCGTCGGCGTGCCACGAGGCGTGGCGGAACTCGACCGCCGAGCGCAGCCCGGTCGGCAGGTCGTGGAGGAAGACCTCGAGGAGCTCGACGTCCTTCTTCAAGAACGGCGGCAGCTGGAAGAGCAGGGGACCGAGCTTCGGACCGAGCGTCTCCGCGACCTCGCAGAAGTGCGCGAGCGTATCCTCGATGCTGCGCAGGCGCTGATCGTGCGTGATCCGGCGCGGCGCCTTCAGCGCGAAGACGAAGCGCTCAGGCGTCTCCCGCGCCCAGTTCGCAAGAATCCGGGCGGTCGGCATCCGATAGAAGGTGTAGTTGATCTCGACGGTTGCGAAGCGCGCCGCGTAGTAGGCGAGCATCTGCTTGTCGGTGAGATCGTCCGGATAAAACGATCCCTTCCACTCCTGGTAGTTGTAGCCGGAGGTGCCGACCCAGTACTGCGTCATATGCTCCCGCCGCGGTGTTCGTCACGTACGATCCGCCGAAAGAGCGGTCATTATCGACGGCGCCGAGAGGGTCGGCAAGCCGGGTTCGCCGCCGCACGAGGGCGCGGTCGACCACACGAGGCGCTGCGCGTCAGCGCTTGATCGCCGGCGGCGGCTCCATGCCGCCGCGCCGCGAGACGTCGGCGTCGGCGTCGGTCTGACGGTCGCCGCGCTCGACGGTCCCCGGAGTCGCCGTCCTCGGCGGCGTCGCGCGCGGGCAGCCGCCGAGCATCATCACCACGCCGAGCGATGCGATCCAGACCGTGCGTGTCATCGTCATCGATCCCTCCTCCGCTTCGCCGTCACGGCGACCGCGGCATGCGCATGACCGCAAGCTCGAGGTCGCCGGCGCTGGCGACGGTCGTGGAGTCGCGAAGAGCCGCATCCGCCGCCGCTATGCGCCTTGCCAGACGTCGCCGCCGCACGCAATCGCGCGGGTGAGCGGGTAGCGGGTGAGCTGTTCCCCACGACCGGAGAGCGTCGTCGAGAGCGCGACGCCCAAGCGCGCGTTGCAATGCTCGCCTCGAGCCCTTACCGTGACGCGATCGTGAAGCGCTACACGCTCCGTGCCGATCCCCGCCGGACGGACGAGAGTCGATTCCGCATTCGTTACGCCGACGAGCTGAACCCTCAGCAGCTCGAGGCCGTGACGCAGCTCGAGGGGCCCATCCTCGTCGTCGCCGGCGCCGGCAGCGGCAAGACCCGTACGCTCGTCTACCGGGTCGCGCGTCTCGTCGAATCGGGCGTGCCGGCGGGCGCGATCCTCCTCCTCACGTTCACGCGCAAGGCGGCGGAGGAGATGTTGCGCCGCGCCGCGGGGCTCGTCGGCGGCAGCTGCGCCGAGGTGTCGGGCGGCACCTTCCACTCGTTCGCGCACCTGAACCTGCGCCGCCACGCCGCGACCGCCGGTCTCTCGCCGAGCTTCACGATCCTCGACCGCAGCGACAGCGAGGACGTGATCAGTCTCGTCCGCAGCGAGCTCGGCCTCGATCGCAAGGAGCGACGCTTCCCGCGCAAGCAGGCGCTCGCCGAGCTCTACAGCATGGCGGTGAACCGCGGCCGCTCGCTCGCCGACCTGGTCGCGGAGAGCTACCAGCATCTCTACGACCAGCTCGACGACCTGCTCGCGGTCCACAAGCGCTACGTCGAGTTCAAGCAGGCGAAGCAGCTCCTCGACTACGACGACCTCCTGGTCCGCTTCCGCGACGCGCTCGCCGGCCACCCCGAGCTCGCCGATCGTCTGAGCCGCCAATACCGCTACGTCATGGTCGACGAGTACCAGGACACCAACGCGTTGCAGGCCGAGATCGTGCGCCGCCTCGCGACCGCGCACCGCAACGTGATGGTCGTCGGCGACGACGCGCAGTCGATCTACGCCTTTCGCGGCGCCGACTTCCGCAACATCATGGATTTCCCCAGGCTCTTTCCCGAGGCGCGAGTGCTGAGCCTCGATCAGAACTACCGCTCGACGCAGGGCATCCTCGATCTCGCCAACGCGATCATCAACCGCGCGCCCGAGAAGTACACCAAGAACCTGTTCACGAGCCGCGGCGAGGGCCAGCGCCCGGCGCTGGTGCAGGCGCTGAACGAGCCCGAGCAGTCGTTCTTCGTCGCCCAGCGGGTCCTCGAGCTGCGCGAGGAAGGCGTGCCGCTCTCGGAGATCGCGGTCCTGTTTCGCTCGAGCTTCCACTCCTTCGACCTCGAGATCGAGCTCGGGCGGCGCGACATCCCGTTCGTGAAGCGCGGCGGCTTCCGCTTCGTCGAGACCGCGCACGTGAAGGACGTCCTCGCGCACCTGCGGGTGGTCGCGAACCCGACCGACACGGTCTCGTGGCACCGCATCCTGATGCTCCTCGAAGGCGTCGGTCCGAAGAGCAGCCGGGAGATCTCGGCGCGGGTCGGCGGCGCCTCGCCGTGGGAGGCGCTGGCGGCGGTGCCGGCGCGCGGGCAGGTCGCGGCCGAGCTGAGGCGGCTCGCCGCGGCCCTCGCCGACGTTGCGACGCTGACGGCGCCGGGCGCCCAGGTCGAGCGGGTGCTCGAGTACTATTCGCCGGTCCTGCGGCGGGTGCATCGCGAGGACTACCCGAAGCGCGAGCGCGATCTCGAGCACTTCGCGAACATCGCGCAGCGCTATCGCGCCGTCACCTCGCTGCTCGCCGACATGGCGCTCGAGCCGCCCACCGACAGCGTCGGCGGCGTTCTCGCCGGCGACGGCGACGACGAGGGCATGCTCACGCTCTCGACCATCCACTCGGCGAAGGGCCTCGAGTGGCACACGGTGTTCGTGCTGTGGGCCGCCGACGGCCGCTTCCCGTCACTCTACAATGCGCGCGACGAGGCCGACATCGAGGAGGAGCGCCGCCTGATGTACGTCGCGGTGACGCGCGCCAAGGACCAGCTCTACTTGACGTACCCGGTCGAGATGTACGACCGCGGCGTCGGTCTGATCCTCGGAAAGCCGTCGCGCTTCCTCGAGGATTTCGGCGAGGATCTCTTGGAGCCGGTCCTGCTGGTCGACGAGGGAGCGCAAGAGCTCTGATTCGCACGCTGCGCGACGTGCAAGCGCTTATTCGCACGACGCTCGACGCGGATTTGGCACCAGCATCCTCTCGACGCTACCGCCCGCAACGCCTGCGCTCTCCGCGCTAGCCGCCTTCGCAATCGGGTGATAACCTGAACGGCTCGTCAGGGCGCGGCGCTCCTCCGATGACGGCGGGCGACCACGGGAAAGGAGTCACGGTGAGGGTTCGGGGGTGGCTGGTCGTCGCGTTCATGGTCGCGGCGTCAATCAAGAGCGGCGTCGCCGCTGCGGAAATTCTGCCGGTGCCCGACAGCGTGCGCTCGATGTCGGCGCCGCACGACGACGTCCACCTGCTGCGAACCGTCGACGACACCGTGCTCGGCGAGCAGCGGTCGCATGCGGTTCGGAACGGCGACAAGCTGACGGTGGACGTGACCACGCGCTTCGCCGCCGGGGACGTCTGGGACGAGCGTGCCGTCATGGATCTCGCGGCGGACGGGTATCGTCCGCGATCGTTCCATCGGACGGGCCGCGCTCCCGGCGGCGCCTTGGTCAACGAGCAGGCGATCGACTTCGCCACCGGAGAGATCCGCTGGCTCGCGGACGGCAAGCGCGGCTCCGCGAAGCTGCCGCTCGAGCCCGACACGTACATCGGGCCGATGTTCGGCGTCGTGCTCGCGCCGGTCCCGGGCTCGCCCGGCGGCAGCGCCTCGTTTCACACCGTCGTGTTTCGGCCCGATCCCACGGTCTACACCATGCGCGCCGCCGTCGTCGCGCAAGAGACGTACCGCGTCGACAAGCTCGACGAGCCGACGACCAAGATGCAGCTCCGCGCCGACCTCGGTCCGGTGCAGAACACGCTGTTCGCGTCGCTGATTCCGACGCACTACTTCTGGTTCACGCGCGACACGCCGCCCGAGTTCTTCGCGTTCGAAGGGACGCTCGGGTTCGGCGGACCGGAGCTGCGGATGGTGCCGCAGCGGCCGGATTCACGCACCGCGATGGCGCAGTAGGACCGGCGTCGCGGCTCGCCCGCGCCTAGGCGCTCGGTTGTAGATCGTAGGGGCCGGCGCCGGGCACTGCGCCGGTCTCGGCGTCGTCCTCGTTCGAGCGGTCGCCCGGGCACGCGTCCGCTACCGGGACGAGCAGCGCGAACGTCGAGCCTCGGCCGGGCGTGCTGCGGACGGCGATGTGACCGTTCATCGCGGCCGCGAGCCGCGCGCTGATCGCGAGACCGAGGCCGGTGCCGCCTTGCCGGCGCGTCGATGAGCCGTCGAGCTGCCGGAACGCGACGAAGAGCCGTCGGAGATCCTCTTTCTGAATGCCGTCGCCGTCGTCGACGACGGCGACCTCGGCGTACGTCGGCGCGGCGCTCGGCCCGGGGTCCGGAACGATCCGATCCCACCCGGCGACGTCGAGGGCGCTGCGCGCCGCGGTGATCTGGATCGGGCGCCCCGCGGAAAACTTGAGCGCGTTTGCCGCGAGATTCGTGACGATCTCCTCGATCCGCTCCGCGTCGCCCGCCACCACGAGCGCATCCGCGGGCAGCGCGACCTCGACCGCCGATCCTTCCGGTCCGGCGATGGCGCGCATGTCGGCCGCGACTTTGCCGACGATCGGCTCGATCGCGACGGGATCCGTGCGCAGGCTCATCGCGCCCGCCTCGAGCTTCGAGAAGTCGAGCAGCTGCACGATCAAGCGGTAGAGCGTCAGCGCGTTGCCACGGATGCGCGCCAGCCAATTGCGGTGCTCGGAGCTCGCGTCCGGCATGTAGTCGGCGAGCATGTCGCAAAAGCCGAGAATCGCCGCCAGCGGCGTGCGGAGCTCGTGCGTGACGTTCGCGAGGAACTCGTCGCGATGCCGGCCCGCCTCCTCGAGCGCGACCCGTTGCAGGAAGTCGCGGCGCCGCGCGACGCCGCCGATGCGATGGCTCACCACGGTGATGATCGCGGTCGAGCCGAGGAAGAAGAGATTGCCGATGAAGAGGCGCACGTCGGGCACGCCGGCCCAGGCGATGCACAGGGCGGCGTAGCCGCCCACCAGGATCACGACCGCGACGAGCGACACGACGGGCTCGAACGGAATCAACAACGCGGCGGCGACCATGACCAGGTTGATGCCGGCGTAGTACGAGCTCGAGCCGCCGCCGGCGAGCGCGGTCATGAGCGCGATCCCGAGGCCGGTGACGCAGACGACGGCGAGACCGAGCGCGGACCCGTGCCGTCTGCCGAGCTCGGTGCGGAGCGCCAGCAGAGCCGCGCCCGCGACGATCGTGATCACGAGGCGGATCGCGAGAAACGGCAGGAGGAGCGGCCGGTAGAGGACGGCGTCCAGCACCCCGAAGAGCGGCACCAGCACGACCGCCAACCTGCACGTCAGCCGGAGGCGCGCGGCGAGCTCGTCGGCGGCCTCGCGCGCATAGCGCGCGGCGAGCGACGGTCGTTCACTGAACGGATCGAGCGTAGCCACGATGAGGACCCAGACGGCGCGGAGCGCGCCGTTTACGGAGGCGTTACTTGGTGTCGATGGCTGCGACCGCGAACGGCAGCGCCGTGATCACTTCCGGCGTGTAGCGCAGCAGCCGCTCACGTGGATCACGGCTCGTCGAGACGAACACGGGCCGCGCGGGTCGTGCGGGCGTGCCGACCGCGGCGCCGGCCTCGGCCGTCGTGCGACGCTCCCATGCGCGGAGCCGGACGCACTGCATGACGTCGCGCACGGTGTGGAAGTGCCGCAGATCGTCGTTGGCGATGTGAATCCCGAACGCCAGCTCGAGGTTCGCGGCGAGGGTCCGCAGGACCGCGTCGGAGTGCAGCTCCGGCAGCGGCGCCGACGCGCTCGCGTCCCGCAGATCGCTGCCACAGCTTGCCGCCAGGATCTCTCGGACCGTTTCGCCGAAGCTCATGGCCAGCGATCAAGCAAGCACGGCGCCAACGCAACGCGCGCCGGCGCCGTGCGCCCTCGCCTAGGGGCAAGTCCTCGGATTCGGGTCGTCCGTTTGCGGACGCGCTATCCCTCGCCGTGGCGGACGTGCGCCCGGTCGATCGGCGCGCATGCGCCTGCCGAGCGCGCGGCCGTCAGATCGGTGACGGTCGTCACGAATGCGACATCGGCGCCCGGCGGCGCGTCGCCGGGATCGCCGCGCCGTCTCGACGCTTCATCGGCCGGTGAACCGCGGCGCGCGGCGCTCCAAGAACGACGCCACGCCCTCGCGGAAGTCGGCCGTCGGGAAGCTGGCGAGCATCTCGGTGTCGGCCTCGGCGCTCGCCGTCGCGAGGTCGGTGAACTGATGCGCGTACACGAGACGTTTCATGACCGCGATCGACCGCGGCGAGCTCAACGTCGCGAGCTCGGTCGCGCGCTCGCGGACGTGCGACATGAGCTCGTCGTGGGGGACGACCGCGTTCACCAGACCGATGCGGAGCGCTTCCTGCGCATCGATGATCCGGCCGGAGAAGAGCAGGTCGCATGCGTGCGCCAGACCGACCAAGCGGGGCAGCATCCAGGAGCTGCCGTGCTCGGCGATGAGCCCGCGGCGCGCGAACGCGGTCGTGAAACGCGCGCGATCCGAGGCGACGCGGATGTCGTGGTACAGCATGTGGGTGAACCCGAGACCCGCGACCGCGCCGTTGATCGCGCCGATCACCGGCTTCGGCACGTGCGTCGGGTAGGCATAGACGGTGTCGAGCGCCGGGTGCGGCGCCGCGAGCGGCGGCCGATCGGCGGTCACCGTGCCCGGCTCCGCCGCCTCCTGCTCGGCCGCGTCCGAGCGGCCCGCCTGCACGCCGCGCAGGTTGTCCATGTCGGCTCCGGCGCAGTACCCGCGGCCCGCGCCGGTGACGACGATCACGCGGACCTCGTCGTCGGCCGCCGCGCGTTGGAACGCAGCGAAGAGCTCGCGGCCCATCGTCGGCGTCCAGGCGTTCAGCCGCTCCGGACGGTTCATGGTGAGGGTCGCGACGCGGTCGGTCACGTCGTAGAGGATCTCTCGGTAGCTCATGCGGCTCTCCTGCGCCCGGGCGTGAAGCTCGGGATCCTTCGCCACGTGGGGGTTCGTCCGGTCGATCGTTCTGAGGTGATGCTCCGTCGGGCGCCGTGAGGCAAGCGTCGCGACGGCGGCTGGCACGGCGGCGCGCGGCACTCTTCGGTGGCCGCTCGGCTTCGCTTCGAGCTACAATCACCCGCACGGACGCGACGACGAACACACCGAGCGGCGCCGACGCGGAAGCGGCGACGAGCGCATCGAGCACTGCCGGCACGGAGGCCCCCACGAAGAGGCCGAGCGTGCTCTCCGTCACCTGGCGCGCCGGCGAGTCGTCGAGCGCGCTCGAGCACGCGCGGCGCGGGCTCATCAAGCGCCGCCTCCCGCTGTTCGGGTTCGCGTGGCTGACGACCATCGGCGCCTGGGAGATCGTCCTCACCGTCGAGCACCGCATCGGCGAAGGGCCGGGCGTGCTGCTCGTCTGCGGCCAGGCGATCGTGCTCGCGATCGTGGTGGCGCTCTGCCGCGCCGACGCGGCGGGCCGGCGGGTGCGGCCGCTCGCCGTCGGGCTGGGCGTGCTGCTCGGGCTCAGCTCGACCGTGCTGTTCGCGGACGCGGCGAGCTTCGGCGAGGTGCTCGCGTTCGTGCTGCTCACGCTCTACCTGATGGCCGCGCTGCTCTTCGCCTGGGGCTGGAAGCCCGAGCTGCTGCTGATGCTCGCGACCTTGGCCCCGGGCGCGTTCCTCGTGCCGTCGCTGCGCCTGTTCGTGCCGCCGCTCGAGCTCGCGACCGCGATCGCGATCGGCGCCGCCCTCGCGCTCGCGATCGCCGAAGGATCGGCGCGGACCTTCCGCATCTCGTTCCTCCGCCGCGAGAGCGAGGAGGAGATGAAGCGCGAGCTCAAGGCATCGCGCGACGCCTATCGCGACCTCGCCGAGAACGCCCAGGACCTGATCTACACGATCGATCTCGAAGGGCGCTTCACCTACGTGAACGAAGCGCTGGCGCGCTACGTCGGCGAGCCGGCATCGGCGCTCGTCGGCCGCCGATCGGTCGAGATCGTGTCGCCGCATCCGTCGAACGCCGACGTGCCGGCCCTGATGGCGGCGCTCGCCAGGGGCGAGAACGTCGGCCCGGACATCTTTCTGCTGCGGTCGATCGACGGCGTGCGCTGGGTCGAGGCGATCGCGAGCAGCATGCGCGACGCCGCCGGGCGCGTGATCGGCGCGCGCGGCATCGGGCGCGACGTCACCCAGCGCAAGCATGCCGAGGACGCGCTGCGGGAGAGCGAGGAACGGTTCCGCAGCGCGTTCGGGTCGGCCTCCATCGGGATGGCGGTGGTCGCGCTCGACGGCAGCGCGCTGCAAGTGAACGGCGCGCTCTGCGAGATGCTCGGCTACGGGACGCGGGAGATGCTCGGAGCGCCGTTCCAGGCGTTGACGCACCCCGACGACGTCGACGAGCATGCGACGCGGACGCGTGCCCTGATCGAGGGCCGCATCCGCCGGTTGCAGCGCGAGGAGCGCTACCTGCATCGCGACGGCCACGTCGTCTGGGGGCTCCTCAGCTCGTCGCTGGTGCGCAGCCCGGACGGCGCGCCGCTGTACTTGATCTCGCAGATCCAGGACATCACCGAGCGCAAGGTCGCCGAGGCCGCGCTCCGCGAGAGCGAGGAGCGCTTCCGGAGCGTCTTCGAGAACGCGCCGATCGGCATGACGGTCGTGGCGCTCGACGGGCGAACGATCCAGGTGAACCGCGCGCTCTGCCGGATGCTCGGCTACGAGGAAGGCGAGCTCCTGCGGATCACGATTCAGAGCACCACCTACGGCCCCGATCTGCCGGAGAGCATCGCCAACGCACACCGCCTCCTCCACGGCGACACCAGCTCCTTCCAGATCGAGAAGCGCTATATCCACAAGGACGGCAACCTCGTCTGGTCGCTGCTGAGCGCGTCGCTCGTCCGGAGCGCGGGCGGCGAGCCGCTCTACATCATCGCGCAGATGCAGGACATCACCAGCCGCAAGCACGCGGAAAACGCGGTGCGCGACAGCGAGCAGCGTTATCGCGAGCTCGTCGAGTCGCAGCAGGACGTGCTGGTGCGCTTCGATCGCAGCGGCCGCGTGACGTTCACCAACGACTCGCTCTGCCGCACCCTCGGGCTGCCGCGTGAGGCGATCCTCGGACGCAGCTTCCTGCACTTCGTCCACGAGGAGGACCGCCCGGCCGCCACCGGAGCGACGGCGCTGCTGCACGCGCCGCCGCACCGCGCGACCCTCGAGAACCGCGCGCGCACGCCCGACGGCTGGCGCTGGTTCAACTGGGAATCACGCGCGATCCACGACGCCAGCGGCGCGGTCGTCGAGATTCAATCGGTCGGTCGCGACGTCACCGACCGTCGCAACGCCGAGGAGGCGCTGCGGGCGTCGCTCGAGGAGCTGCGCCGGAACGAGGAGAAGCTCCGCCTGCTCGCGCAACGGCAGGCGCAGATCCGCGAGGACGAGCGCAAGCGGCTCGGCTTCGACCTCCACGACGACGTCTGCCAGGAGCTCGTCGGCGTCGCGATCATGGTCGCCTCGCTGCGCCGCCGGCTGGCGCCGCTGCCGCCCGACGCCGCGGGCGAGCTCGACCGCATCACCGGCTACCTGAACGAGGTCGTCGAGCACCTGCGGCTGCTGGCGCGCGAGCTTCGCCCGATGCTGCTCCGCGACCTCGGCCTCGAGGGCAGCCTGCGCTCGCTTCTCGAGGGCATGTCGTTGCCGTCGCGGACGGTCACGGCGCGCTTTCTCACCGCGATCCCGCGTCTCGAGGAGGACACCGAGGTCGCCGTCTACCGCATCGCGCAGGAGGCGCTCGCCAACGCCGTCCGTCACGCCAGCGCGCGCTCGATCGTGCTCACGCTCGCCGTCGCCGACGACGCGCTCCGCCTCGAGGTGCGCGACGACGGCCGGGGATTCGTCGCCGACGACCGCCGGCGCGAAGCGCTCGGGCTCGTCAGCATGCAGGAGCGCGCGCTCGCTCTCGGCGGCCGCTTCGAGGTGTGGTCGGAGCCGGGCCGCGGCACCGCGGTTCGTCTCGAGTGCCCCGTCCCGGTGCGGACGCCCGCGACCGCGGCGTAGGCCCGCAGTGTCCGCCGGCGCTGCTCCCACTGTGCGACGGCGACCTCGCGCTCCGAGTATCCCACGGTCGTCGACACGCGCATCCAGGCCCGCGTCTGGCGGAACCTCAGAGTGCGCCGCCTCCCGCGCGAGACACTTCATACCAAAGGCGGAACGAAGCCCCTCGAACGCTGGATCCGCGAGCTACCGTTGACGTTCCCGGGGAGAAGATCGTCGAGTCGTGTCTCCAGCGCCTCGAACCACAGGCGCTCGTTCTCCGGATCGCCCTTCATCGCGCTCGAAAGGAGGCGATCCGCAATCGAGGGGCGTTGCTTTGTCGGACCTTGCGTTCGTCGGCGTCGATGTTGCATGCGGGACTAGGCAAGAATCGAGGCTTCACGAGCGATCGTGAGCCGGCGATCGCACGCTCTTCGGCTCGACGATGAAGTTCGGCTGGGCGTTCGCCGAGTCGGATGAGTTGTCGCGACCGATTGCGAGGCGGTTCTCAATCCGGCAGGTCGGTGTACAGGCTGTCGAGATCGAGCGAGGCGCCAGTGGCGAGCTGGACCGAGCCCGAGGTCGCTTCGACGTACTCCCAGGTTCCCTGGGGCAGGCGCCGATAGCGCTCGACTCGCGGCGTCTGGCTCACGAGCACGTACTCCTCCAATGACGGAACGAGCTGGTAGTGGTGCCACTTGTGGCCGCGATCTTCCTCCTCGGTCGAGGGTGACAGCACCTCGACGATCAGGGTCGGATTCGTGATCGTCGCGCCGGAGGGATCGGCTGGGTCGCGCTCGATCGGACCGCACACGATAGACGCGTCCGGGTATGTGGTCTTGCCGGTTGCCAGCACCCGTACCCGTAGGTCGGACTGGAACGCGACGCAACCTTTAGCGCGGGCGCTCTCGAGGGCGGCGCTCACGCGCGAGGCGAGCGCGCTGTGCCTCGGCGAGCCCCCTGCCATCGCGAAGATCTCGCCGGCTTCGTACTCGTGCTTCCGATCGCTGTCGCGTTCGTACGCAAGGTATTCGTCGTACGAGTAGCGATGATGCGGTCTCGGCGGCGACGTCACGCGACCAGAGCGTACCGCCGAAGGATCTCGACCGCAACGTCTGCGTCCGGTGTTGATGACTGCGGCGATCGCCGCGCTCGGCCTCGTGCCCGCCGCGATGAGCCGTGCGCTCGGCAGCGAGGTGCAGCACCCGATCGTGGTCGTGATCGTCGGCGGGAGGATCTCCGCGTGTCTCCCGATCGTGGTCGTGCTGCCGGTGATGTACCGCGTGTGGGCACAGATCGCGGAGCGGCTGCCGGCGCGCGTCCTCGCGCCAGCGCTCGCTACGTCTCGCGCGCGGCGGGCGCTGATCGGATGGCGCGACGACGCGAAAGCCGTCACCCGCACGAACGACTTGAACACTGCAGTATGTGCGTTCGTATAATATTCCGACACGGGACTTTCCGGCCGCCGCCGCATCGCGCGCCGCCGTAGCCGTATTTCTTGCGGTGGGGGCGCGCGCCGACGGCTGCGACTCAGGCGCGGAGGGCATCGACGACGAGCGCGAACGCGGCCGACGATTGGCGTCGGCTCGGGTAATAGAGGTGATGGCCGGCGAACGGCGGGCACCAGTCCTCGAGCACGCGCTTCAGGCGTCGCTTGGCGAGATGCGCCCGGGCGAGGTCCTCGGGCACGTACGCGAGACCGAAGCCGTCGAGCGCCGCCGCGAGCATGCGCGACGTCGTGTTGAACGCGAGCTGGCCATCGACGCGCACCTTGAGCTCGCGACCGCCCTTCGCGAACTCCCACGCGTAGAAGCCGCCCTGGGGCTGCATGCGCAAGTTGATGCAGTCGTGCCGCGTCAGGTCGGCCGGGACCTTCGGCGGCGGTCGCTTCGCGAAGTACGACGGCGTCCCGACGACGGCCATCCGCACGTCGGGCCCGATGCGCACCGCGACCATGTCCTTCGCGATCTGCTCGCCGAATCGCACGCCGGCATCAAAGCGCGCGGCGACGATGTCGGTGAGGCCGTAATCGATGTCGATCTCGACATGGATGTCGGGATACGCCCGCAGCAGCTTCACGAGCTTCGGCCAGAGGACCGTGTCGGCGGCGTAGTCCGTCGCGGTGATGCGCACGGTTCCGGCGGGCTTGTCGCGGAGGTCGCGGAGCGCGTCCAGCCCGGCGGCGATCTCGTCGAAGTGATGGCCGACGGTGCGGAACAGGCGGTCGCCGGCATCGGTCGGCGCCACGCTGCGCGTGGTCCGCGTCAGCAGGCGCAGGCCGAGCCGCGCCTCCAGCGCGCGGATCGTGTGGCTCAGCGCGGACTGCGAGACGCCGAGCTTCGCTGCTGCGCGCGTGAAGCTGCGTTCGCGGGCGACGGCGAGGAAGGCGAGCAGGTCGTCGACGGTCGAGCGGCGCGGCATTGATGAATCCTCCTCATGGGTCCGTGCGGATCGCGCCATCTAATCGAACGGTGGCGCGGTGGATAGCGTGACCCTACGAGGAGGAACGCGATGGAGATCACAGCACCAGGCTCACGGCCGTCGACGCCCGGCCCGAGCGAGCACTTCACCGGCACCGTCCGGATCGACCCCTTGTTCAACCCGCCCGCGCCGGCGAGCATGCTCGGCGTGAGCGTCACGTTCGAGCCGTGCGCGCGCACGGCGTGGCACACGCACCCGCGCGGGCAGACGCTGATCGTGACCGCCGGGTGCGGTCTCGTGCAGAGCTGGGGCGGCCCGCTCCGGGAGATCCGTCCGGGCGACGTCGTCTGGTGTCCGCCGGGCGAGAAACACTGGCACGGCGCGACGCCGACCACGGCGATGACGCACATCGCGATCGTCGAGATGCTCGACGGCAAGGCGGTCGACTGGATGGACCACGTGAGCGACGAGCAGTACGGGGCAGGGAGGTAACGACGGTGCGCGCCACACTGATGTTCGGCGCCGGCGACGTGCGGATCGAGCACGTACCGGAGGCAAGTCTCACGGAACCGACGGATGCGGTGGTGCGGATCACCCGCGCTTGCATCTGCGGCAGCGATCTCTGGCCTTACAAGACGCTCGCGCGCACCGATGCCGGCCGCCGCATGGGCCACGAGGCGATCGGTGTCGTCGAAGAGGTCGGCCGCGACGTGCAACGCGTGAAGCGCGGCGACGTCGTCGTCATGCCGTTCGCGTACTCCGACGGCACCTGCGTCTTCTGCCGCGAAGGGCTGCCCACGTCGTGCGTGCACGGCGGCTTCTTCGGGAACGGCGGCCCCGACGGTGCGCAGGCCGAGGCGATGCGCGTTCCGCGCGCGGACGGGACGCTGTACGCGCTGCCGGTCTCCGAGGACGACGCGCTGATGCCGTCGCTGTTGACGCTCGCGGACGTGATGGGCACGGGCCACCACGCGGCGGTGGTCGCGAAGGTCGCACCCGGGAAGACGGCCGCCATCGTCGGCGACGGCGCCGTCGGCCTCTGCGGTGTGATCGCGGCGCGGCGGCTCGGCGCGGAGCGGATCATCGTGCTCGGCCGCCATCGCGACCGGATTGCGCTCGCCCGCGAGTTTGGCGCGACCGACGTCGTACCCGAGCGGGGCGAAGAGGCGATCGCACGCGTGCGCGACCTGACCCGCGGCGAAGGCGTTCACGCGGTCCTCGAGTGCGTCGGCCTCGACGAGTCGATGGCGACGGCCGTCGGTATCGCGCGCCCCGGCGGCGCGATCGGCCGGGTCGGCGTGCCGCAGGACGCGGCGATGCCCGCGTCGCTGCTCGCGTTCTACGGCAACGTCAGCGTGGGCGGCGGACCCGCACCGGTCCGCGCCTACATCGACGCGCTGCTGCCCGACGTCCTCGAGGGCCGGATCGAGCCGGGACGGGTGTTCGATCGGGTGATCGGTCTCGACGCAGCGCCGGACGGCTATCGCGCGATGAACGACCGTGAGTCGATCAAGGTGATGATCCAGCCATGAAGGGAGCGGACGTGACGACGAGCACGTGGATGAAGGACGAACTGGGAAAGATCGCCGCGGCGGAGGAGCTGGAGCTTGCGTCGCTTCGGCGCGACGGCGCTCTGCGCAAGCCGGTGACGATCTGGGTCGTGCGCCACGGCGACGACCTCTACGTGCGGTCCGCGTACGGTCCGACCGCGCGGTGGTACCGCGGCGTGCAGGAGCGGCACGAAGGCCGCGTCCGCGCCGGTGGCGTCGAAAAGCACGTATGCTTCGTTGCCGCCGCCGACAGCGTGAACGACGCGATCGACGCCGCGTATCGCACCAAGTATCGGCAGTACGCCGACACGTACCTCCCGCCGATGCTCACGCCCGACGTGCGGCCGACGACGGTCAAGCTCGTGCCTCTCGCGCCAGACGGCACGCGAAAGAAATGACGACGCCGAAGCGCGGCTTGGACGAAGCGGTTAGGAGGTGTCCGCGGTCGCGGCGAGGCGCGCCAGGTTACACGTAGCGAGTGAGCAACCGCGAGCCTGGCGCTCGCGGAATCCACGGCATCGAGCGCGCCGACGTTCCCGGGAAACGGCTCCGCTGCCGGCTCGAGGACGGTAGCGTCGGCGTCGTGAGAAATCCGGCTAGACCAGTGTCACGCCGACGGCTGCGGGCCGGTCTCCCACAGCACCTTCTTCTCGCCTTTGAGCAGTGCCCAGAGCGCGAGCAGCGGTGCGAGGTTGATGAGGCAGAAGTAGAGCGGGATGACGAGCGCGCGCGGGCGGACGTCGCGGCGCTCGAGGATCGCGGCCGCGAGCGCGCCGCCGTAGAACGCCACCTGCATGCCGAACAGCACCGCGTAGGCCGGCCGGGCGAGCAGGAACGCGTTGGCGACGAACGCCGTGATCAGGAACACCGGCACCAGCCAGCGCAGCAGGCGGTGCGAGACCAGCTGAAAGCACAGCCACGGGTGCCGGAACGGGTTCAGCATCTCCGGCATGTAGCCGATGCCGCGCAGGCCGCGCAGCGCGACCCGTGAGCGGCGCTGGAGTTCGTCGCCGAGCTCCTTCGATTCGGCGATCTCGTAGGCCCCGGCGTCGTCCTCGACGACCGAGCGGTAGCCCTCGAGGAGGGCCTTCGCGGGCTGCACGAAGTCGCTGATCGCGGCCGGGTCGAGCTGGGTGTAGAGCGACCTGCGTATCGAGTAGATGCAGCCGGTCGCGCCGATCACCGTCCAGATGCGGCTCTCCCAGCGGCGGATCGCGGCCTCGTAGTTCCAGTAGAGCTGGCGGCCCTTGCCGGCGACGGCGTCGCCCTCGCGCGTGTAGCGGACGTCGCCGCCGACGCTGCCGACGGTCGGATCGGCGTAGTTCTGCGCCAGCGCGTTCAACGCGTCGCCGTCGTAGATGGTGCTGGCGTCGGAGAACACCAGGACGTCCCCGGTCGCGATCGCGGCCGCCTGGTTCTGTCCCGACGTCTTGCCGGCGCGCGGCAGCGCGAGGAGCTTTACCGGCGGGCCGAACCCGGCGACGAGCTCGTTGGTGCGGTCGGTCGAGCCGTCGGACGCGACCAGGACCTCGAGCTTGTCCCGCGGGTAGTCGAGCGCGAGGGTGTTCTCGAGCTTCCGCACGATGTCGCGCTCCTCGTTGTAGGCGGCGATGATCATGGTCATCGCCGGCTGGATGCGCGCCTTGTGCACCGGCCGCGCGACGACCCGCGACGCGAGGAACAGCGCCAGCGGGTAGCCGACGTAGACCCAGGCGACGAGCCCGAGCGCCGCCCAGAATACCGCCGCCGGACTCACGCCAGCTCGAGCAGGTCCCGCATCGGCGCGAAGCGGAAGTCGCGCAGCAAGCGGCGCAGCTTCGCTTCCGTCCGCCCGAGGTTGACGTAGTGGCTGCTGAACCCGCGGCGGCCGGCGGTCTTCATGCGCGGCTGCCCGGGATCGATCTCCCACGGATGGACGTAGACGAGCGCGCTCTTGCCCTCGTGACGGTTCACCCGCCGCATCCCCCACTTCATGTAGAGGTAGGGAAAGACGCGCAGGTAGCCGCCGCCGCCGAGCGGGAAGTTGCGGCCGAGAAAGACGGTCGTGGTGATCGGGAACTCGATCAGCTTGTGGCCGTCGCGCTCGCGGATGACGTACGGGAAGCGCTCGGCGTCGGGCATGCCGTAGAGCGAGTCCTTCACCGGGAACACGCTCGAGTCGTAGCGGAAGCCGAGGTCGAGGAGGACGTCGGGCGCCCACTCGGACCGCTTGGTGAAGGAGAACGACGGCGCGCGATAGCCGAGGACCGGCTCGCCGGTGATGTCCTCGAGCGTCTTCTTGGCGCGGGCGACGTCGGCGCGGAACTCGTCGGGCGACTGCTCGTAGACGATGCGGTGCGCGTAGCCGTGCGTCGCGACCTCGTGCCCGGCGTCGTGGATCCGGCGCACGACGTCGGGATGCCGCTCCGCGTTCCACGTCAGCACGAAGAACGTGCCCTTGACGCTGCGCTCGGCGCACAGCTCGAGGACGCGGTCGGTGTTGCGGCGGACGCGCGACTCGTACCGATCCCAGCTGTCGAACGGAACCACCGCGTCGAAGTCCGCGACCTGGTACCAGTCCTCGACGTCGACGGTGAAGGTGTTGACGGGGCGGGCGTCGTCCACGGCGGCGCGGAGGGCAGGGGTCGTCATCGGGTAGGTTGCTCCGGGATCGTCGAAGGTACTCGGGAAGCGGTGCGCGGTTCGCTGTCGCCGACGGAGCATAGCAAAGCCCGCCATCGCCGGACAAGCCGCGTTTCCAACGTGGTACTGGTCGGTGGGACCGGCCAGCACCTCCGGCGTTGTCGAAGGGCGCCGACTCTGACGGCGACGGCGCTTTCGCCGTGGAAGTCCGCGATGTTCGCTCTCCCGTCGCCGGCGGCGGCCGCGCTCGCGCGCATCGTGCCGAGCATTAACCGGCGAACGAACATGTTCCAGGATGGAGCGACAAATCAAGGTCGAAAACCGGACCGTCTATGAAATCATGTAGACGGAATTGGGGTATGTGGTATGCGCTGCGCTGCGCACCCCCCCGATCGGAGCGGCCGCCGTCCTCGCGCGACCGGATCCAGCAGCGACGTTTCCGATCTCGATCACACGGAAAGGGTCGACCCATGTGCACTCGAGCTACCCGCATCGTCGCGGTGGCGTTGCTGTCGGCGTCGCTGCGGGCGCTGCCCGCGGCGGCGCTGACGACGACGATTCAACCGTCCAGTCAGGACGCCTTCATCATGCAGAACAAGCCGAATCGCATCGCGGGCGCGGGTCCCAACAATACGCGCGTCCGCGTCCAGGGCTCGCCGCCGGGAACGCAAGTGTGGCGCGGCCTCGTGCAGTTCGATCTGTCGCAGATCCCGACCGGCGCGATCGTGAGCTCGGCGATCCTCGAGCTCTACCAGGGCAGCGTGGCTCACTCGCCGCCGCCGCTGAGCCACGGCCTCTATCCGATCACGGTCGCGTGGCTGCAGAGCGCGGTGAAGTGGAACGACCAGCCGCCGGCCTCGGCGCTGCCCTCGGTGATCGGCAGCGTGATCGGCGGTCAAGGCCCGCGCGACTTCGACGTCACCGCCGACGTCCAGAGCTTCGTCGACGTCTGCGCCACCGATCACGGCTGGATGATCAAGAGCACCACCGAGAGCGGGGCGGGCGTGAACAACGACGACGTGAACTACGTCTCGAAGGAGGAGTCGCACCCCGCCGACCTCGCGAAGCGCCCGAAGCTCACCGTCACCTACACCGCGCCGCCGTGCACCGTCGATGCCGACTGCGCCGACGCCAGTGCCTGCACCGTGAACGAGCGTTGCGTCGCGGGCTCGTGCATCGTCGACGTGCGCTCGTGCGACGACGGCAACCCCTGCACCGACGACATCTGCGATTGCACCGTCGGCTGCATCAACGCGCCGATCTGCAACGACGGCTTCACCTGCACCACCGACACCTGCAATCCGTCGACGCTCGAGTGCACCCACACGTTCAACGACGGCGCGTGCGACGGCGAATGCTCGACCGGCACCTGCGTCGCCGATCCGGACAGCACCACGATCGATCCGGTGACCGGCTGCATGCTCACGTCGACCTCCGCCGACGGCACGCCCTGCACGCCGGACGCGAGCTCGTGCACCGACGACGAATGCCTCGCGGGCGCGTGCAGTCACCCCGTGAAGTCCGACGGCTCGTCCTGCGACGACGGCAATGCCTGCACGACCGGCGATCAATGCAGCGGCGGACAGTGCAGCGGGTCGGGACCGGTGTGCACGGCGCTCGACCAGTGCCACGATGCGGGCGTCTGCGACGCGCAGAGCGGGCTGTGCTCGAATCCGCCGAAGGCGAGCGGCGCCGGCTGCGACGACGGCGACGGGTGTACGCAGACCGATCAATGCGACGGCGCCGGCGCCTGCGTCGGCGCGAATCCCGTCGTCTGCACCGCGCTCGATCAATGCCACGTCGCGGGGACGTGCGACCCGGGGCCCGGCACGTGCTCGAATCCACCCGCGGCCGACGGCACGTCGTGCGACGACGGCAACGAGTGCACGCTCACGGACGCCTGTACCAACGGCGCCTGCGTCTCGGGCAGCTCGATCACCTGTGGCGACGGCATGGTGCAGACGGGCTGCGGCGAGGAGTGCGACGGCGACGTCGACTGCGACGCCGAATGCCATTTCATCTGTGGTCCCGTTCCGCAGACGGGCTGCCACGTTCCGACGGCGTCCGGCAAAGCGAAGCTCCTCGTGAAGGACAAGACGCCCGACAAGGCCGATCGCCTGACGTGGAAGTGGGTGAAGGGCGATGCGACCTTCAAGCCGGAGTTCGGAGCACCGCTCGGCTCCACCGACTACACGCTCTGCATCTACGACCAGTCCGCGGCGTCGCAGCCGATCGTGCGCGCGAGCATTCCGGCGGCCGGGACGTGCGCCGGCAAGCCCTGCTGGAAAGAGACGGCGAAGGGCTTCAAGTACAAGGACAAGGAACTCGATCCCGACGGCATTCAGCTCGCGCTGCTGAAGTCGGGCCCGAGCGGGAAGGCGAAGATCATCGTGAAGGGGAAGGGCGCCAACGTTCCGCTGCCGGCGCTGCCGCTGACGCCGACGGTGACCGTGCAGCTGAAGAACGCCGACGCGTGCTGGCAGGCGGAGTACGGCACGGCGACGAAGAACGACGCCGAGCAGTTCAAAGCGAAAGCAGACTGATCCCGCGCGTACGGCTCCCGCGCCGAGCGCGTCCGTCGCCGACGCGGGAGCACGGCTCGTCGAGCGTTGCCGGTTGCGCTGTCGAAATGGCGGGCGCAATAGTTGGCTCCGTGACGCGGAACGGACGCCGGCCCGGCGCGGTGAAGCGCGCCTCATCGAAGCGCGGCGGCGCCGTCGTCGCGCAGCCGACGGCATCGGCACGCGCGAGGCGAGGGAAGGGCAGCGGCGGCCCGGCGCGCGGGTCGCGGGTGGTGCACGTCGGGCTCGTGCAGATGCGCTGCGACGCCGATCCGGACGCGAACCTCGCGGCCGCGATCGCGCACGTCGAGGCCGCGGCGAAGCGCGGCGCGCAGATCGTCTGCCTCCCGGAGCTCTTTCGATCGCAGTACTTCTGCCAGTCCGAGGACCACCGGAACTTCGCCCTGGCCGAGCCGATTCCCGGCCCGACGACGGACGCTCTCGCGAAGCTCGCGCGGCGGCTCGGCGTCGCGCTGGTCGTCTCGCTCTTCGAGCGCCGCGCCGCGGGCGTCTACCACAACACCGCGGTCCTCCTCGACGCCGACGGCCGTCTGGTCGCGAAGTACCGCAAGATGCACATTCCCGACGACCCGCTCTACTACGAGAAGTTCTATTTCACGCCCGGCGACCTCGGCTTCCAGGCGGCCGCGACGCGCTACGCGAAGGTCGGCACGCTGGTGTGCTGGGACCAGTGGTATCCCGAGGCGGCGCGCCTCACCGCGCTGCAGGGCGCGGAGATCCTCTTCTACCCGACGGCGATCGGCTGGCACCCGAGCGAGAAGGCGGAGCACGGCGAGGCGCAGCACGGCGCCTGGGAGACGATCCAGCGCGGCCACGCGATCGCCAACGGCGTCTTCGTCGCGGTACCGAACCGCGTCGGCCGTGAGGCGCCCGCGGGCGGCGCCGGCATCGAGTTCTGGGGCGGAGCTTCGTCGTCGATCCGGCGGGCAAGCTCTTGGCGCGCGCCAGCGTCGATCGCGAGGAGGTGCTCGTCGTGCCGTGCGACCTCGCGATGGTCGACGAGGCGCGGACGCACTGGCCGTTTCTGCGCGACCGGCGCATCGACGCCTACGGCGGCATCACCAAGCGCTTTCTCGACTGAGCGGTCGCGATGCCGCCGCGCGCTCCCTCGCCGCGCCGCACCGCCGCGGCCGGGCGTCGATCGTCGACGGCCGACGTCTCGCCCGGCTCGCCGCGCGCGCTCGGCTACCGCATGCCCGCCGAGTGGGAGCCCCACGAGGCGACCTGGCTCTCGTGGCCGCGGCGCGACGGCATCAGCTTTCCGGATGCGTTCGCGCCGGTGCCGGCGTTGTGGCGGCGCATGGTCGAGCTGCTGAGCCCGGGCGAGCTCGTCCACGTCAACGTCACCGACGAGGCGCACGAGGCCGAGGTGCGCGCGGTGCTCGCGGCGTCGTCGCGCATCCGTGCCGACCACGTCTTCCTGCACCGCATTCCGACCGACGAGCCGTGGTGCCGCGACCACGGCCCGACGTTCGTCGTGCGCGACGCCGGGCCGGCGGCGCCGAACGCGGGTGAGACGGCGGAGCTCGCGGTCGTCGACTGGCGCTACAACGCCTGGGGCGGCAAGTACCCGCCGTTCGATCGCGACGACGCCGTCCCCGCCAGGATCGCAGCGCTTCTCCAGGTGCCGCGATTCGAGCCCGGGATCGTGATGGAAGGCGGCGCGCTCGACGTCGACGGCCGCGGCACGCTGCTCACCACCGAGTCCTGCCTGCTGAACCCCAACCGCAATCCGACGCTCTCGCGGGCGGAGATCGAGCGCGTCCTCGCGGACCAGCTCGGCGTCCGCCACGTCGTCTGGCTCGGCGACGGCATCGTGGGCGACGACACCGACGGGCACGTCGACGACCTCGCCCGCTTCGTCGCGCCGCGCACCGTGGTCACCGTCGTCGAGGACGACCGCGCCGACGAGAATTTCGCGCCGCTCCGCGAGAATCTCGCGCGGCTGCGCGCCGCGCACGACCAGAACGGCGCCGCGCTCGAGGTCGTCGAGCTGCCGATGCCGCGGCCGCTCGTCCGCGAAGGGCAGCGCCTGCCGGCGAGCTATGCGAATTTCTACGTCGCCAACGACGTCGTCCTCGTCCCGATCTTCACCGATCCCGCCGATGCGCGCGCGCTGGCGGTGCTCGAGCGCTGCTTCCCGGGACGGCGTGTCGTCGGCATCGAGGCCAGCGATCTGCTGTGGGGCCTCGGCGCGTTCCACTGCGTCACGCAGCAGCAACCGGCCGTCGGCGCGCGCGTGTTCCGCGCCGGCCGTTGATCCCACCGATCGCCGCGCCACTGCGCGTCGCTCGTCGGTCCTCCGCCGCGGGGCCGCTGGACTCAGGCGCGCACGCGGACGAGGATGCGCGCGCCCATCACACCAAACGAGGAGGTCACGATGAAGCTCTACTACGCTCCGCAGACGCGCGCCGGGCGTCCGCGCTGGCTGCTCGAGGAGATCGGCGCACCGTACGAGCTGGTGAAGCTCGACATGTCCAAAGCCGAGCACAAGAGCGCCGACTACATGAAGATCCATCCGCACGGCGCGGTGCCCGCGTTGGTCGACGGCGATCTCGCCATGTTCGAGTCGGCCGCGATCTGCGCGTATCTCGCCGACAAGTTTCCGGACAAGAAGCTCGCGCCGCCCGTCGGCACGCCGGCGCGCGGCCTCTACTACCAGTGGCTCGTCTACTCGATGGCGACGCTGGAGCCGCCGGTGCTTCAGGTGTTCATGAACACGGTCATGCTGCCCGAAGCGGAGCGCTCCGCCGCCGCGGTCGAGGAAGGCCGCACGAGGTTCGCCGAGGTCGCGCGCGTGCTCGAGCAGGCGCTCGCCGGCCGCACGTACATCCTCGGCGAGCAGTTCTCCGCGGCCGACGTCACGATCGGCTCGACGTTGGTGTGGGCGCAATTCATGGGTCTCACCAACGGCCATCCCACGCTCGAGGCGTACGCCAAGCGGCTGTCGGAGCGGCCGGCGTTCCAACGCGCCCGCGACTGACTCGGTGATCTGGCGGTGCGCGACCGTGAACGGCGGTCGCGCACCGCGTGCATTGCCCACCTCGGCGGCGGGCGCTATGGAGAGCCCGTCATGAAGACCAAAGTGCGCGCGAAGGGCGCGCGGGCAGAGACCCCGGTGCGTCGCGCCGCGAAAGGTCGCCACGCGGACGCGCCGTCGCACCCCGCGAAGCGCGGCCACGCGCGCGCGGTCAAGGCGAGCGCGGCGTCGCACTCCGCGAGGACCGCGCCGCTCATCACCCGCACCGAGCTCCGCCGTGCGGTGGTGGAGCTCGCGAGCACACTCGCGCCCGCCGACGTCACGGATCTGCTCGCCGAGGAGGCGATGCTGCGCGCCCGGGCGGCGTCATTGACGGGCGCGCCGGGCGACGTGTTTCGTACCCAGCTCGAGCTCGCGCTCGGTTGCCTGCACGATCACGTCTCCGGACGATGCCCGCAGATTCCGTACTACACGATCAGTCTCTTGACCGCCGCGGTCGCCTACCTCGCCGACGACCTCGACATCATCCCGGACTTCCTCCCCGACCGCGGGACCATGGACGACGCGTTGGTCCTCGCGATGGTATGCACGCTCGCCGAGAGCGGGCTCCGGCGGTACTGTACGTGGAAGGACATCGAGCCGAACGCCGCGCTCGGACTCGTGCCATCGCGGTCGCGCAGCGCCCGCGGGACGCGGGTGACGCGCTGAGGAGGAGGAGGGACATGCGAGGCTCGAGAATCGCCGTGCTGATCACGATCGCCATGCTCGCGCTCTGCGGCCGCGCCGGCGCGGAGGACAACCTGGTCGCCGGTGGCCGCGCCAACGCCGTCACCGCGCGTGACGTGCGTGCCAGCGACGGCATGGTCACGGGGGTGCTGGAGAACGACACGTCGCACGTCGTCCGCGACGTCCGCCTGATGATCCATCACGCCTGGTTCTGGAAGAACGAGTACGCGCCCGGCGACGACAATCCCGGTCGCGTCGAGTACTCGACGATCTCGGAGACGATCGAGCCGCACGGCACGCTGACGTTCCGCTACAAGCCGTCGCCGCCGCTCCCCGTCGGTCGAACCGACGGCCGTTTCGAGACCACCGTCAGCATCGTCGGGTACACCGAAGTCGGCCGCTGACGAGCGCGATCGTCGCGGCGAGCGATCGGTTGCACCACCGGCGCCACGACTGACGCGACGTTTCGCGCGCGATCAGTCGGACTTGTCCTTGAATTGGCCGGCGTCGTTCTTCTTCGCGGGCGCGCCGAAGACGGCTTCCCAGCAGCCGCCGAGGGCGTTCCGCAGCTGCACGGACACCGGCTGCGTGAACGGCAGCGTCGGCGTGTCGAGCGTCGTCCCTTTGCCGCGAACGAGGATCTTCGCTTTTCCGGGATCACCTTCCTTCAGGGTCATGTTTCTGATGCCGTCCGGCGAGCCGTACGCGTCCTTGTACTTGAAGCCCCACGACGTCTCTCTCCAGCAGGGGCCGTTGGCGCAGATTTGGGCCGCGGGTATCCGCGCGCGCGCCACCAGCGTTCCGGCGTCGTAGATGCAGAGCAGGTACCAAGTCGTCGTCGTGGGCGTGCCGAACTCGGCCTTGAGAGTCTCCGCGCCGTGCTTCCAGTTCCAGGTCACCTTGTCCTTGTTGTTGGGGAACCCGTCCTTGAGGAGGATCGACGCCTGAGCCGATTCGACGGTGCGGCGGCAGCCCGCGGCAGGCGCCGGAGGACAGATGAACTCGATCTGACACGTCGAGCTGCAACCGTCGTCGGAGTCGAGATTGCCGTCGTCGCACTCCTCGCCGCACGTCGATTGCACGACGCCGTCGCCGCACGTCTCGGAGTCGCCGCTGCACGTGCCGCCGAGACAGACGTCGCTGATCGTGCACGTCATGCCGTCGTCGCAGGCCGTCCCGTCCGGAGCCGCCACGTCGATCGGGCAATCGGCCGTCGATCCCGTGCAGCTCTCCGGCGCGTCGCACGCGTCAGCCGCTGGCCGGCAGACCTCGGTCGCCGGTTCGAACCCGTCGGCGGGGCAGTCCGCGGCCGATCCGGTACACGTCTCGGCGACGTCGCAGACGCCTGCCGACGCTCGGCAGACGGTGCTCGCCGGCTCGAAGGCGTCCGTCGGGCAGTCGGCGCTGGCGCCGTCGCAGGTCTCCGCGACGTCGCATGGGCCGGCCGCGGCGCGGCACTCGGTCGTTGCAGGGGCGAACGCGTCGGCCGGGCAGTCGACGGTGGCGCCGTCGCAGGTTTCGGCGACGTCGCAGGCGCCGGCGGCGGCGCGGCACTCGGTGCCGGCGGGCTCGAGCTGGTCGGCCGGGCAGTCGACGGTGGCGCCGTCGCAGGTTTCGGCGACGTCGCAGGCGCCGGCGGCGGCGCGGCACTCGGTGCCGGCGGGCTCGAGCTGGTCGGCCGGGCAGTCGACGGTGGCGCCGTCGCAAGTCTCGGCGACGTCGCAGGCGCCGGCGGCGGCGCGGCACTCGGTGCCGGCGGGCTCGAGCTGGTCGGCCGGGCAGTCGGCGCTGGCGCCGTCGCAGGTCTCCGCGACGTCGCATGGGCCGGCCGCGGCGCGGCACTCGGTCGTTGCGGGGGCGAACGCGTCGGCCGGGCAGTCGACGGCGGCGCCGTCGCAGGTTTCGGCGACGTCGCAGGCGCCGGCGACAGCGCGGCACTCGGTGCCCGTAGGCTCGAGCTGGTCGGCCGGGCAATCGGCGCTGGCGCCGTTGCAGGTCTCCGCGACGTCGCATGGGCCGGCCGCGGCGCGGCACTCGGTCGTTGCGGGGGCGAACGCGTCGGCCGGGCAGTCCGCGCCCGATCCGGTACACGTCTCGGCGACGTCGCAGACGCCTGCCGATGCCCGGCAGACAGTGCTCGCCGGCTCGAAGGCGTCCGCAGGGCACGCGGCGCCGTTGCCGTCGCAGGTCTCCGCGACGTCGCACGGGCCGCCGGCGGCCCGGCACTCGGTGGTCGGCGGGGCAAACGCGTCCGCCGGGCAATCGGCGCCGGCGCCGTCGCAGGTCTCCGCGACGTCGCAGGCGCCGGCGGGAGCGCGGCACTCGGTGCCGGCAGGCTCGAGCTGATCGGCCGGGCAGTCGACGGTGGCGCCGTCGCAGGTCTCCGCGACGTCGCAGGTGCCGGCGGCGGCGCGGCACTCGGTGCCGGCAGGCACGAGCTGGTCGGCCGGGCAGTCGACGCTGGCGCCGTCACAGATCTCGGCGACGTCGCAATCGCCCGCTGCTGCGCGGCAGGTCGTGCCGGCGTTGCCGGCGGTGTGCTGGCACGCATCGTCGATGCCGTCGCACTCGTCGAGCGAACACGGATTGCCGTCGTCGGCGCATCCGGTGCCGGCGGGCTGCTTGGCGTCGGCGTCGCAGTCGGGTCCGGTGCCCGGGCAGAAATCCTCGGCGTCGCATGCGTCGACGGCCGCGCGACACGACGTCGTGCTCGGCTCGAACTCGTCAGGAGGACAGGTGTCGCTCGAGCCGGTGCAGGTTTCCGCGACGTCGCATGCACCGACCGCCGGGCGGCACACGGTTCCGCTCGGCACGAAACAATCGGCGGTTGCCTCGTTGCAGACGTTGCCGCACTCCGCGCCCCCGGCGCATGGATCTCCCGAGCTCTCGCATTCGCCGGTCGAGAGATTGCAAGTCTCGACACCGGTGCAAAACAGCATGTCGTCGCACTCGGTATCCGAGGTGCATGCGATGGAGGCGGCCGGCGCCGCGGCGATCAACACGAGGGCAAGCAACACTGCTCCCCAAGCCCTCTGCAGGCGCGTATCCATGGAGCGTTCCCCCGTCTGGCGAGCGGCCTTCCCATCCTCCAGGGCGGGCCGCAGGCGGTGTGTTCGTGAAGGTATGGCGGGGGTAACACGGCCTCGCGCGGACGTGCAAGGAATTTGTTCGAGGGCTCGCGCGCGATGCCGTCCGCGACGTCGCCGCGGTGGCAGTAACGTCGGCGAATCACGTGCGGCAGGCGGTGGGTGCGACAACGCGCCGGGCCGGCTGCCGTCGCCGTGGCGCGCCTGATGCGACGATCAGTGCTTGCCGTAGTCGAGCGCGGCGCCTTTGCGCTGCGCCAATATATAGGCCTCCATCGCCTTCAGACGCGGATCGTCGTCAGGAAGCGGCTTGCCGCGGGTCGGGTTCTGAATGCACCAGTTGATCATGTCGCGCAGGAGCGCGACGCGCCCGAGCTGGACTTGGAACTTCGGGTACGTCTCGGGGTGCGTGTTCGCCGCGTCGGGGTGGCACATGTCGCAGGAGACGCCGATCGTCCCGCCGAACGCCTTGGCGTCGTGGAACACGCGGTGTCCTTCTTCGACGAACTTCTCGGTCTCGGCCTGCCAGATGCGCTCGTCGCGTTCGGAGAACGCACCATAGGTATCGCCGGACTGCACGTTGCCCTGGCCGCCGGACGGCAGGCCGCCGGCGCCGCCCTTGGTCTCGGCTCGAGCGTGATCGGGTGCGCCGGCCGGCGCCGCGGCCGCTCCGACCTTCGGCATCGGCGGCTCGGGTGCGCCGGCTTGCGCGACGCGCATCGGCTCCATCTGCCACTTCGCGTTCGGGTTCTTCTTCCGCCACTCCGCCATCAGCTGGTCGACGACCGCCTGCGCTTGCTCGTGCGTCGGCGTCTCGCCGTCCTTCACGCCCGGGATCTCGGCGGCGGTCTCGCCGTCGCAGAGCTCGACCACGAGGTTGCCGTCCGCCGACGGCGGCGAGTCGTGGCGCGGTGCCGCGGCGCGCACCGCGCCGGCGTCGCTCGCGACGGGCGCCCCGGCGGCGGGGTCGCCGCCGGCCGCGCGCGCCGTTGCGGCGTCACCGGCGACGCCGCCGCGCGAGCCGACGACCACGGCACCGGTGAATGCGACGGCCACGACGGCGAGCACGCTCAGGATGGTCTTCGTCATCGCTCTCCTCCCGTCAGAACGACGGCAGCTTCGTCTGCGGCGGCGCTTCCTGCGCGCCGTTCGACGTCATGTACGTCGCCTTCACCGCGACCGGGTTCCGATCCCACAGGTTGTAGAGCTTGTTGACCAAGCCGTTCTCGAGGACGTCGACGCTGCCGTCGCCGCAGCCGTCGAACTGACTGAACGGGTCGGCGCGGTTCATCTCCACCGTCAGCTTCGGCAGGCCTTCGGGGGCATACGGCCACGGCCACGCCGTCGAGAGCAGGCCGTGGAAGCTGATGTTGCCGATGCGGTTGGTGAGGAGCTGGTGGGTGTGGCCGTGAATGACCGTGACCGTCCGGAACGGCTGGAGGATCGCCTGGACCTCGTCGGCGTCCTCGGTCCAGAAGTTCCACGGCCGGTAGTACTTGTAGAGCGGCGAGTGCGAGAACACGACGACCGGCGTCGCCTTGTCGACCTTCGCGAGGTCGTTCTTCAGCCACTCGCGTCCCTGCGGACCCACCTCGAAGCGCGACTGCACGCCGTTGTCGAGGCCGGCGACGGTCTGCATGCGCTCCGCCGGCGTCATCTTGCGCTCGCTCCAGAAGTCCTTCTCCTGGACGCTCATGATCGTCACGAAGTGCACGCCTTTGTGATCGAACGAGTAGTTCTCCGGACCGAAGCGCTCCTTCCAGTAGGCGCCCATGTCGAAGAACCAGTCGTGCTCGCCGACCATCATCCTGATCGGCGCCTTGACGGTCTTGAGGATCTCGGCGCCGAGATCGAGCTCCTCCTTGCGGCCGAGCTGTGCGAGGTCGCCGCCGAAGAGGACGAAGTCCGGCTGCGGGATCGAGGTTGTTGACGTCGTCGACGGCCTTGAGGATCGCGCGCACGAACCGGTCGTTCAGGTGGCGCGGGTAGAGGTGCGTGTCCGAGATGTAGGCGAAGGTGAACGGCGGCTTGCCGCCGCCGCCGGGGCCCTCGTCGGCGCCGGCGATATCGACGAGCTGGAAGCTCCGCGGCGTGACGATGCCGCGGGTGAGGGCGGCGGCGGCCGAGAGACCGGCGAGCCGCATGAAGCCGCGGCGCGAGACGTGCTTCAGTCCCTCGAAGAACGCATCGCGCTCCTCGTAGTGCTTGGTCTCGATGCTCTTCCACTTAGTCATAAGACGTCCCTCGCAGGACGAGCACGCCGAACGACGCGGGATGGGCGGGATCGGGCGTCGGCGCGAGATCGCCGAGGTCGCCCTTCTTCCCCATCGCGACCGCGGTGTCGCGCTGCGGCCGCGTGCCCTTGAGACCGCGCTGGCGCGCCAGCTCCTTCTTGCCGAACGCCGCGAGCTTCTCGCTGGTGAGCGCCGCCATGAACGCGACCATGTCGTCGATCTCGGGCTCGGTGAGACCGAGGCGCTGCATCCCGCCGTCGAGGTTCGGGTTCGGGATGCCGCCCTTGTTGTAATGATCCATCACGTCCCACAACGTCGCGAGCGAGCCGTCGTGCATGTAGGGGGCGGTCGCGAGGACGTTGCGGAGCGTCGGCGTCTTGAAGGCGCCGATGTCGTTGGTGTGCTTGGTGACCAGGAACCGCCCGAGCTCCGAGAACTCGCTCTGGATCGCGAGCTCGTCGATCTGCTTGAGGTCGCCGCTCCGCACGATCGTCTGCGCGCGGCGGGCGAGGTCGATGAAGTTCGTCTTGTGGGCGGCGATGCCGATGTTGTGGAACTTCTGGTCGGAGAAGAGCGGGCTCACGGTGCTGAAGGCGTGGCAGCTGTTGCAGCGCCCCTTGCCGTTGAACAGCGCCCAGCCGCGCTTCGCGGCGGCGTCGATCGCGTTGGCGTCGCCCATGATGAAGCGATCGAACGGCGAGTTGCCGGCGTACTGCGTGCGCTCGAAGGCCGCGACCGCCGACGCGTAGTCGTCGAAGGTCGGCTCGCGGCCGAAGACCGCCTGGAACTCCTTCACGTAGTCCGGGATGCTCCGCAGCTTCGCCGCGACCGCGTCACCGTCCTTCATCCCCATCTCGACGGGGTTGGTGATCGGCAGCTTCGACTGGTCCTCGAGCGTCGGCACGCGGCCGTCCCAGAACTGCGTCGCGTTGAACATCGCGTTCAGGACGGTCGGGCTGTTGCGTTGCGTCCGCTGCTGCGGCGCGGCGACGCCCTCGGCGAGCGGCTTGTGGTCGACGAAGCCGCGCGCCGGGTCGTGGCAGGTCTCGCACGAGACCTTGCCGTTCGACGAGAGACGCGGGTCGCTGAAGATCTTTTGCCCGAGCGCGACCTTCTCCTTGGTGGGCTCGCCACCGGGCGGGATGCTCAAGTCGTAAAGCACCGCCGAGACGCCGGGCGGCAGATCGGGCGGTGCGGCGCTCGCGGTCGCCGCGGCGACGAGGGCCGCGACGATGACCGCGCCGCGCACCACGCGGCAAGCAATCGGTGTGGACATCGAACCTCCCCTTGTCAGTCGATGTCGTTGCATTCGCGGTGGAACGTCGAAGCGGTGCGAACGTGGTTGCCATAGCGGCTGGATCACGAGGTCGCAAGCGACGCGGGAGGGGCGCGCGTGCTCGCCGCCGTCGTGTTGCCTCGGCGATGCGCGCGCTCTAACCGTCTCTCGATCGGATGCGCGACGAACGTCGCGCGCTCGCTCGAGAGGTGACGCCATGACCGCACTCAAGATCGGAATGTACCTCCGCAACATGGGTCCGCAGTCGACGCGGGCGACGCTGCTCGCGTGCGCGCGTGCCGCGGAAGCATCCGGCATCGACGACCTCTGGGTCGCCGATCACATCGCGATCCCGCCCGACGATGCCGAGGGCTCCGGCGGCCGCTATCTCGATCCACTGGCGACGCTCGCGTTCGTGGCTGGGGCGACCGAGCGGATCGGACTCGGCACCGGCGTCCTCGTCCTGCCCTACCGCCCGCCGCTGGCGACGGCGAAGTGGGTGGCGACGATCCAGGAGCTTTCCGCGGAGCGCCTCGCGCTCGGCGTCGGCGTCGGATGGATGGAGGCGGAGTTCCGTGCCGTCGGCGTACGGACCGCGGACCGCGGGGCGCTCTCCGATGCGACGCTCGCGTTCCTCCAGCAGTGCTTCGCGGCCGACGAGGTGGAAGCGAACGGGCAGCGCTTCCTCTTCCGGCCGCGGCCGCGGCGACCGCCGATCCTCGTCGGCGGCGCTCCGCCGCATGCGCTGCGCCGCGCGGCGCGGTACGGAGACGGATGGATGCCGATGGCGCGCGAGGCCGAGTTGCTCGGCGAGCCGATCGCGGCGCTCCGCCGCGCGTTCGCCGCGGCGGAGAAGCCGGCGCCCGAGGTCGTCGTGCTGACGAGCCTGCCGCTCGACGATCCGTCCGCCGCCGCGGCGCGCGCCCGGGCGTTCGCCGACGTCGGCGCGACCCGGCTCGTGCACTCGTCGCGCTACGGCGACGCCGCCGCGTTCGCCCGCGACGCCGAGATCATCGCGACGGCCGTTCGGCCGGCGATTCAGGCGGACGCCCGCACGTGACACCGCCCGCGGCGCTCTCCCGCGCGTTCCGGTATGACGCTGCCCGAGCGGCCGCCCCGACCGGGTATGAGCGGCGCGACCGTGCTCATTGGCCCGACCGGATCAGCTCCGCGATCGTGAACTGGTCGGCCGTCGTACCCATCTCGTCGCCGAAGTTGTAGTACCAGCCCTCCTCACCGGGAAAGCGCTGGCTCGGGAGCGCGATGCGTGTCGCGTGGCCGAGCTGGAGATCGACCATGACGACCGCCGGCGCGAACACGGCGCCGTACGGGTAGACGGCGGTCTTCGCGCTCGGAAACGGCCGCTCGGCGAATTTCGCGTCGTTGATCCAGATCTTCCAGAGCTCGCCGCCCTTGTCGTACATGTCCGAGTACGGGATCCCGAAGATGTCCTTGCCGATGTAGAGGACACGCTTCGAGAAGGCATACTGCGGCAGCTTCGAGACGCCTTCGACGACGTAGACGGGCTGCTTCTCCCACACCTCGTCGAACGCCCAATCCGCGGGCGGATCGGCCCAACGCACGGGGAAGTGCTCGGCGTGCAACACCATGAGCATCTCCTTCTCGCCGAGAAGCTTCCACTCCATCCACGCCGGCTGGCCGCTGTAGCCGTAGTAGCTGTCGACGTCGGTGTCCTGGCCGAAGAGCGCGTCCGAGCGTTGCGCCGTCGAGAGACGCCGGACCCGACGGAGACTCGGCAGGTAGAGCCAGCTGTCGTCTTGTCGCGCCGGATCGAGGTAGCGGTAGTAGGTGAAGCCGACGCCTTTCAGATCGAACGGCTCGATGAGCGGATGGAGCGTCTCCTTGTAGGCGGCCGCGTCCTCGTTCGGCGTGAGCGTCGGTTTGGGATCGACGTAGAGGCGATTCACGTACCAGAGCCGCCGGAAGTGATCGATGAGGAAGTGGCGCTCGACCCGCATCGCCTCGCCGTCCGCGATCGTGCCGGTGTCGGCGTCGAAGTTGCGCAGATCGAAGTCGTCGCCATTGTAGAACTTGTAGTTGTAGTTCCACACCAGCTCGACGGCGGCGTGCGGATCGGACGGGTCGACGCGTGGAAACGGCGCTCCCGCGACGTAGCCTTCGAGGTGGAGGCCGTCGGGCGAGAGCTTCACCTGCGCCGCGTACTTCTCGGTCGCCTGCTCGTAGGCGATCGGCCACGACACCTTCCGCGGCGCGACGATCCGCATCGGGAGCCCGTGCTGGACGCACCAATAGAGCGCCGGCGACACCAAGTCCTTCACCTTCTCCGCGGTCGCCGCGGTGATGACGTCGCCGGGCTGCACGTCAGCGCGCGCCGGCAGCGGGCCGAGCACGAGCAGCGCGAGGCCCAGCAGCGACCGCACGCGCCAAGCCGCTCGCGTCGACCGCGCGGATCGAAGCGGTCGCCGTGACGGGCGTACGTCGGAACGGAAAGCTCGCCGGATAGCCGGTACCCTCCAGATTGGGCGTCGAATGTCACCGTCCACGTCGGACTGTCAACTGCGCGTTCTGAACGCGACGGCGGCCTCACTCCTCGGCTTTCTCCATCACGGCCCCGCGACCGGGTGGGACCTGGCCGGCACGGTCGGGCGCACGATCGGCCGCTTCTGGAACGTGACGCGGAGCCGGGTGTACCGCGAGCTCCGCACGCTCGAGGCGTCAGGACTCGTCGAGGTCGGCGAGACCGGCGGCGCGCGTGACAAGCGCCCGTATGCGCTCACCGACGCCGGTCGTGCCGCGTTCAGGGCCCCGGCCGACGCTCCGGATGCTGCTGGCATCCGGAGCGCCGCGGGCATGCGCCTACGGTTGCGGAGGAGAGATCATCACCTCGTCGACGGCGATGAACGCCACCGGCGGGCCGGACGGGTTGCTCGCGTCGGCGAGCGGAACGCAGGTCCCGCCCATCAGATCACCGTTCACGATGGGGTAGCCGTTCACCGCGCCTTGGAGCGGCGCGGCGTTCTGGGCAACGAGTGTCTGCGGGCCCTGTTCCAGCTCGATCTGGAGAGCCTGCATGAGGTCCGAAGGAGAATAGCTCCCAGCGGACTGTTGCTTGGCGAGGCCTCCCGAGCAGCCGGGTCCGCCCATGCAGGGCGGGTCGAGCGGATCGAGCGGATCCGATCCGCCGGCCAGCTCCCGGAGGGTGACGCCGCCGCCGGTGAGAGTCATTTCGACGATTTCCGTCGGAACCTCCTCGCGGCCGTCTCCGGGGTCATTCGATTCGCCGTGCTTCAGACGAACCGGACCCGAAGCGCTTTGCGGGGGCGCGCCCGGCGCGGGACAGCCCGTGAAGTCGATCCGGTAGAAAATGTCGAAGAAGCTGTCGGCGACGAAACCCGGACACCGGCAGCTTGCGTTGCAGGTACCGCTTTGCGGGCACGTCATGCTCCCCGGAGGATCGCACTGCTCGCCATCCTGCGGACGGAGGCAGCCGTCCCCACAAGTGGCGGTGATGATCTGGATCTTGCAGTCGGCCGTGCAGATCACGCTGTCGCAGTCGGTGTCGAGCGGGTTCGGCGGATCGCACTCCTCCCCGGGAGCGTTGACCATCCCGTCGCCACAGAAGGGCGGGGTCGCGGTTGCGGTCGCGGATGGACTCGGCGTCGGGCCCGTCGGCGTTCCCATCGACGAGGTGTCCGTGGGCGTCGGGGTATACGCTGGCGTATACGTGGCCGTTGGCGTCGGCGGTGGCGGTGGGTCGAGCACCGTCTTGAGCGAGGGAACGCAGAGCTCCATCTCCTTCACCGTCGCACGGCCGAGCTGTCCGAACTGGTCGGCGAGAAAGACGTTCGTCGATACGTGCTTCGGCTCACCGCTCTGCGCTTTCACCTTGTAGCAGAGGAGATGGTCCGCGGGGTTCTTCACCGCCTCGATGACGTTTCCCCGCCGTTTCTCGGCGGGATTGCAGAGCATCGTCGGCTTCACGACGTCGACCTTCTTGCTCTGGAATTGGTCGGCGACCTGAACGCCGAGGATCTTCTGGAACTTGGGTGCACCCTTCGCGGGCTTCACCTTGTAGCAACGGTAGTGGTCGACGTCGTGCGCCGCCGGATCGGGCGGCGGCAAAAAGCCCGAGAGTCCCTTGCTTGCCGGAACCAACAGAAGCTTCGCCGGCTTCGTCTGCAGTCGAATCGCACCGAACTGATTGGTGACCTCGACGGTCCGCGAGAGGTGCTTCGGCTGCCCTTTCGCGTCCTTCGTCAGGTAGCCGACCAGGTGCGTATCGGGATCGAGGATGCCCTCGCCGTTCTTGTCGGTCGGCACGGCGAGGAACCGGTCCTTCCGCACGGCCACGTCTCGCGTCTCGAACTGATCGGCGAGCGTCGCGACGGCGCCGGCGAACTTCGGCGTGCCCTTCGGCACCTTGGTCTTGTAGAGCAAGAAGTGGTCGACCGCGAAGGGCGGCTGTTGCGACCACGTGGTCGCGCCGAGTGCCGCGACCACCGCGACGAGAACCACCACTGCAATCGTCAGCCTGATCTTCATTTCTCGCACCTCCTGTCCGCAGAACGAGCGGAAGCGGGCATCCGCGGGTCGTCGCGCGGATCTCCCGCGATGCGGCGCACCTGGGCGGCGCGCGATCCGTCAGGCAACGAGCTTTACAGGCGGGGATCAGTCGCCGTCGTCACCCGTTTGGGTGACGACGCTTGCCCAGAGCGCGGGAATCGTGGTCAGCGCCCTTCTCACGAAGTCGGCCTGGCGATTCACGCCGACCTTCTCGAACAGCCGCTTCACGTGGGTCTTGACCGTGTTCTGCGAGGTTCCCTGAACGGCGGCGATGCGACGTGGCGTGAATCCCCGAGTCAGCAGGACTCCCACCCGTTCCTCCGCCGGAGTGAGCCCGTAGATCGCTCCGAGGGTTCGCGCGTCGGGGACGGCGACCTCGTCGGGGTCCCCGAACAGCAACAGCGCCGCCGGTGACCGACCACACAGCCCGGCGCCGGGAACCGGCAGCACGTGCACGGACAAGGCTGGGCCACCCGAGGGTCGGAGGACGCGGAGCACCGGCGGCCACGTGCGCGGACCGCATTCCTTGACGATGCGGCTGAGCCGCGACGCGCCTCCTGCCACGGCGATCGAGATCCGCCCCGCCTTGCCGAGTGACAAACCGTTTTCGCCCTTCAACAGGCGCATGGCGCGAGGACTCGCCGCGACGAGGCGCCCCTCGTCGTCGATCAGCGCCATCGAGACCGGAAGCTGGTCGAGGGCCGCGAGGAGGGCCGCTTGCTGGAGGCCGATCGAGAGCATTTGCTCGTGGAGTCGTGCGGCGCGGCGGAGGTGCGGGACCAGCCGCCGAACGCGGGACACGGTTCGCTCACCGAAGGCGCCGCGCCGCTTCGGGCCGCGCTGCACCGTCAGGCAGCGCAGCTCGGTCGCGCGCCGCTCGAGCACGGCAGTCGCGTTGTAGTGAAACTGCTGCTGCCGCAGGAAGTCGGCGTAGAACTCGGAGCGCTCCAACGCGCGATCCGGACAGACGGCGTGGCTGAGAAAGACGTGGCCCGCCTCGAGGTGCGGCCCGTCCGCGGCGTACCAGGGGATGCGTCGGATGAAATGCGTCAAGTACGCTCGTTCGAAGTCGGGATCGAAGCCGACCGAACAGCGGACCGCGCGTGCCTCTCCGACGTCGGGGCACCCCTCCCGGCACCAGCGCAGGTCGAGGGTGTACAGCGCGATCGCGGTGCCTCCGAGGTGCTCGCAGATCGCGCGCATACAGCTTTCCCACGCGGCGCTGTCGCCGGCCGACTCGTAGAGATCATCGGTCAGCGCGTGCGATGGGTTTTTGCTTGACGTGACGCCCATGGCCGGCGCCTCGGAGCCCACCCGAGAGCGGCGACGGTACGGGGCCCCGCGGACGGTTGTCAAGGCGCACGGCTGCCGGCGGACGCGCCAGCCCGAGGGCCGCGACCCGAGTCGCGACCTCGGCGGTCGGGCGGACGACGCGTTCGCGCGCGAGGCGACGGTTCAACCCGCTACGAGCGCGGCGCCGAGCGCGAGGCCGCCGACGACGATGAGCAACGCGGCCCACAGCAGATCGAGGTTCAGCCAGGACCGGCGCAGCAGACGCAGGCCGACGTAGCGATACACGACCCACGCGATCGCCCCGCCTGCCAGCACCATGGCGAGGGTGTGCACCGTCGCGGCGATGAGCGTCAGCGTCAGGTCGCCGCCGGCGAACTCGAACAGCGTCTGGTGCCCGCGATGCGCAGCGTGCGTGTGTGCGCTCAAGCCGAGTACCACCGGGACCAGCATCAGCCCGGCGCCGTGGGCGGTGGCCATCAGGAAGGACCACAAGATCAAGTGCGACGGCCCGATGCGGGCGAGAAAACGCGGATGCCGTTGCGAGGCCAGCTTGTAGACGCCGAACAGCACCAGGATCAGTCCCGCGGCGGCGCCGATCACGCTCAGCCGTTCGATGTAGAAGCCGAGCAGCGCAAACGGCAGCAGGGCGGCGGCCATCGCGAGGAAGTGCCCGAAAGCGATGGGCGGCACGGCGAGGAACACCCCGCTCGCGCGCCGCGCCTGCATGCCGTTGGAAACGGCGAAAAGCCAGCCCATCCCCGGGTTCAACCCGTGGTAGGCACCGAGGGCGACGATTGCGAACCACGCCCAGGGATGTTGGCCGAGGCTCTCCGCCAACCCCTGCACCACGGTCGATCAGGCCGAGGGGAAACAGAACGAATCGGTCGAGCAGTCGCCGCCTTCGAGCCGCGTTTGATGGGCGCGATACCCGGCCGCGAACTCGACGTGGAACGCGCGGTCGAGCTCGATCCCGCCACCGGGCTTCGCTCTGGCCATCACCATCGCTCCGGGCACGCCGTCGGGATAGAACTGATCGTCCCAGGTGCTGTAGAGCGAGTTGGTGAAGTAGACGCGTTTGCCGTCGCGGCTGATCTCCACCATCTGCGGCCCGCCGCCGAAAGCTTTGCCGCTCGGATGGGCGGTGCGCTCGAGGACGCCGCCGACCTTCACCGACCCCGACAGCTTCGGTTGCATCGGATCCGACACGTCGTATTGCCGCAGCTCGCCGGTCCCCCAGCACGCGACGTAGAGGAACCGATCGTCGAGCGACAGGTCGATGTCGCTGATCAGCGGCGGCACCGCCTTGAACGGCTTGATGATCGCGGGCAGCCGGGCCGGATCGGCTGGCTCGGGGGGCACCGTCGCAGTCTTCTTGGCCTTGAACTGGCCGTTTTCCCGCCACCAGGTCCAGATCGAGCCTTCCAGGTTGGTGGTGTCGACGACGACACCGAGGAACCCGTAGTCCTTCGTCGGCTCGTGCGCCGGGCGCAGCTCCAACGCCATCTGATGGTTCGCCCCCAGGTCGATGGTCTGGATATGGCGACGGGCGCGCAGATCCCAGAAGTGCAGCCGGTGACCGTAGCGGTTGCCCAGCAGCTCCTCGGCGACGAGGCCGTTCTCGAACTGGGGCGGCAGCCCCCACTCGCTCGAGACCATGTAGTCGTGCGGGATGTTCCACCAGAAGTCGTAGCTCAGGCGCTGGTCACCACGCTCCATCTCCCAGCGTCCCAGCACGTCGAAGCTCTCGCAGTCGAGGAGGAAGATTCCCGGCACGCCGTCGGTGCCGTCCGCGCCCTTGGCGCCCAGGGTGCTGATGTAGACGCCTTCCGGCCCGCAGTGCACCGTGTGCGGACGCGAGTAGCCGGTTTTGCGGATCAGCTCGTCGGGCTCGATCACCTTGACGATCTTGGCCTGGGTGGGATCCGGCTTGGTGTCGATGATGTACAACCGCGAGGATCGCATTCCCGGCACGATCAGGTAGCGCCGCTCGGTGAACGGGTGGCCGTTCATCGGGCACAGCATGGAGCTGCAGGCGTTCCAGCCGAAGTGATGCAGCTCGTCACCGAGCGCCGTCAGCTCCACCGTATGCACGGCGCGGCCGTACGTCGACGAACCAGGCTTGGTGTCGACCACGGCGATCGCATCGGGTTTGGTCTTGTCGGGTCGCAGCAACGCGACGTACGCGTACTGCTCGTCCGGCGCTTCCATCGCGAGGCGCGGTGAAGGGTAGAACGTGGGATCGGGACGCAGCATTGCACACATCGCATTCCTCCTCCCCGCGCAGATGCCCGGGGACCGACTCGCCGCCATCCCGGGCAGCCGAGGATGACGGCGTCATGGACCGCCGTTTCGGTCGACCCAACGATCGTTCTCAGACGTCGGCCCTGCTAGTCCGCGCGCACGGCGCGGCTGAAGGCCGTTCCAACTCCCAACGGAGAGCGCGGCGACGCTACGGGGGCCCGCGGACCGTTGTCAAGGTACATCGCGGCCGGGTGCTGGCTGAAGTAGGCCAGCACCCGCGGCCGGGTCCTGGCCGCATGGAAGTAGGCCCGCACCCGCGACGCGGTGCGGGCCGGGAGGCCTATCGCCCGGCCGCGGTGAGCGCGGCGACGATCGCCTCGAAGGCGCCGTCGGCGAGCGCCGTCATCTCGGCGTCGGTGCGATCCTGGATCGGGTGCGGGACGAAGACGCGCGCGACGTCCGGCATGCCGAGCGCGTCGGCTTGGACGCGGGCGGCGTCACGAAACTCTTCCGAGGCGACGAAGACCGCCGGCGTGCCCTCGGATTCGAACCAGCTACCGTCGTGCACACTGCACGTCGTGCACGACCCTCAATCGGCGAGCGCCTCGATCACGAAGTCACACTTGATCGCGATCTCGCGTCGCAGATCCTGCGGCGCGGGCCGTGTGAAGGTCGGCTTCGCGTAGCGCGCCACCTCGAGACCGCGCTCCCGGAGGCGCGCCTCGACGCGGTCGAGGAAGACGTCGCCGCGGGGCTTGCGAATGTCGAGGAGCGCGACCGTGCCGTGCAGGTCCGTCGGGCGCGGCACCGGCATGCGACGTATCGGAACCCGCTCGTCGGTCGGGTCGAGAACGGTCCTGTCGTCACGCGTCCGCGGCACCGCACGCCGTAAAAGCGGATCGTTCCCGATGATGCAAGCTGCCGTTCGGCTGGACGACGCGCCCGCGCGACGGCGAGCCGTTGGATCACGACGGCTCGATCTTCCGGGTCACCATCTGCGAGCCCATCTCGCCGGCGACCCAGCCGCCGATGATCGCCGAGAACATCCCGGCGTCGCTGCCGGCGACGACGATCGTCGGCTGATCGTCGCTGCGGAACTTGGAGAGCGGCGTTGCGAGGACCGCTTCCGGGACGTCGCTGCCGAGGCCGAGGATCTTCGGCGGGATGCCCTCGGCGCAGCGCTCGTCGGGCAAGAGCTCTCGCAACGGTCGCGCGGTCCGCTCGCGGATCGCGGCGCGGATCTCCGCTTTCCCCCAGCCGTCCGCGGCGAGCTTCTGCACGTGCTCGGGCGCGAGGACGAGGATCGCGTCGCAGAAGCCGTAGAGCTTCGGGTGCATGACGCTCGCGATCGCGTCGGCGAGCGAGGCGCAGAGGCTCGCGGCGGTCCGGCTCGCCTGATCCATGATCGCGCGCGGCGCCTCGGCGGCGAAGAGCGTCACCGTGGAATCGCCCGCCGCGAAGCCGCGCTCGACGTGCAGCGGCTCCCAGGGATTCGCTTCCTCGTTCTCGGCGAAGCAGTAGGTGTACTTGCCGGGATGGCCGAGGGTGCACTTGTCGATCTCCCCCGGACGGCCGCCGCCGACGTTGCGGATCACCAGCGGCAGGGCGCGGCCGATCGTCGCGTTGGCGCGGTTGCCTTGGCCGAGCGCGTTGTGCCCGGCGTTCATGCCGATCGTGCGGCGGATCGGACCGTTCACGATCACGAGCGGCGCCGGGAAGTACGTGGTGGCGACGACGCCGTGCAGGTTGAAGCGCTCGTCGCACGCGGCCTCGACGGTCGCGAGGACGACCGGGAAGTACTCGGGCTTGCATCCGGCCATGACCGCGTTGATCGCGACCTTCTCGACCGTGACCGGCACCAGGTTCGGCGGCACGAGGGCGACGACCTCGCTTGGGTCGCGCCGCGTCGCCTCGAGCATGCGGAGCACGCGGCCCTCGGTCGGCGGCACGATCGGCAGGCCGTCGGTGAGGCCTCGGTCGAAGAAGAGCTCGATCACGTCGTCGAGGTCGCCGACCTCGATGCGGCGCGCGCCGAGCAGGGTCTTCGCGCGGCGCGCGTCGAGACGCGGCGCGACCTCGGGGTCGAGGCTGCGCGAGCCGCAGCCCGGCCGAAAGTCCGGCACGGCGTCGCCGACGATGCGCGGGCGGTCGTCGAGGGTCTGGCCGAGCGCGGCGGCGGCCGCGTCGACGAGCGCCGCGAAGTCGCGGCGCGACCATCCTTCGAACGCGGCGATGACGCGACCGCCGGGATCGGTGAGGATGAGGGTCGGAACGATCTCGATGCCGTAGCTCGCCGAGACCTCGCACCCCGAATCATCGAGCGGCGGAAGGTCGAGCGCGTGCCGGATCGCGAACGCGCGCGTCTCGTCGGCCTCGCTCTGCGCGACCGCGCGCACGCGGAGACCCGCCCGGCCGAGCGCGCGGTGCAAGCGATCCACGATCGGTACGACGAGCTCGCAGGTCGCGCAGTCGTGCTTCCAGAAGACGAGCAGCTCGAGCTGCGACGGCGGCGAGGCGCTCGCGTCGCCGAAACGGTGCGTCTCGCCCGCCGAGTCGGTGAGCGCGAACGGAGGCGCGACGTCGCCGGGCGCGAGCCGCACGCCTCAGCGCTTCGCGGGTCGCAGGCGCCGGCGTTTCTCGCGTCGCATGCGTCGGGACGATCGAGAACGCGCCGCGCCGGCTCAGGACTGCTTGCCGGCGCGGTCGCGTGGTGCCGGCGACCAGCGGCCGTCGCGGCCGAGGGTGTTTTCGATCGCGCGGTCCGCTTCTTCCATCTCCTTCGCCCAGTCGCGCGCCTTGCGCGGGGCTTGAAGGAACTCGTCGTAGAGCGGCCGCGCGAGCTCCTTGCGGCTGATGCCGGCCGGCGCGACCATGATGTCGATCTGCGCGCTCGCGAGGTCGAAGCCGCTGTGCACGATGTCGTCGGCGTCCATCCGATAGGCGGTGAGGGTCTGCTTCAGCGCCGCGGCGTTGGTGCCGAAGCGGCGGGCGACCTCGTGGAGGTTCTGAATGCGGTAGCTGTCGTCGGCGGTGATCCCGAGATGGTAGGCGCAGAAGAGCTCGAACCGGTCGATCTCGCCGCCGGGCCCGGCCGCCGGCAGCTCGGGCCGGCGTTGCGGCGGCGGTTGCGGCTGCCGCGGCCCGCGCATCGGTCGGTTGCCTCGCGGCCAGCGCTGGCCCTGCGCGTACTGGGGCTGAGCCGTACCCGGCGACGCGCCGCCGGCGAAACGGCGGTTGCCGAAGGTGCCCGGGCCGCCGGGGCGTCGGCCTTGGCCTTGACCGTTTTGCCACCGTCCGCGGTTGAAGCTCGGATTCGCGGCGCCGGCGTAGCTCGAATTCCCGGCTCCCGCATAGCCCGGATTGCCGCCGCGGCGCGGGCCGTTGCCGGCCGGTCCGCCTTGCCACCGTCGCGGGGCAGCCGAGGGACCGACGAACCGCGGCTCGCTGCTCGGCTGTCCGTCAGGTCCGAAGCGCGGTTGCTGACCGGGCTGGCCAGATCCTTCGCGCGGCTCCCAGGGACGGCGTCGCCCTCTCCGTCTGCGACCCATCTGGCGGTCAACTATGCCTGAATGCCAAACGTGCGTCGAGTTGCGATCGGACATTTCGCCCGCGCCGGACGCGCTTGTCGGTCCGCGGTGCATTCACTACGGTCGCCGAATGCTCGGCTCGCAGCTGCTTCGTCCACGCGTCGCCGGACACTCCGAGGCGTCGCACGTTCCGGGCGGCGCTATCGTGCGCGAGCTCGTCTTCGGCGCGAACGACGGCTTGGTCGCCGCCTTCGCGGTGGTCTCCGGCGTGCACGGCGCCGCGGTCCCGGCGCGCGTCGTGCTGCTCGCCGGGCTCGCCGAGCTCCTCGGCGGCACGGTCGCGATGGGCCTCGGCGGCTACCTGTCGGTGAAGAGCGAGCGCGAGTATTACCAGGCGGAGCGCCGGCGCGAGGAGCACGAGGTCGACCTCTTTCCGGAAACCGAGCGCCGCGAGGTGAAGGACATCTTCCGGCGGAAAGGGTTCGAGGGCGACGTGCTCGACGCGATGGTCGCGCACGTGACCGCCGAGCGCGGGCGCTGGATCGAGACGATGATGCGGGAGGAGCTCGGACTGGCGCTCGACACGCGCTCGCCGGTGGTCTCGGGCGCGGCGACCGGTCTCGCCTACGCGTTCGGCGCGGCGATGCCGACGCTGCCGTACGCCTTCCTCTCCGCGGGCGCGGCGTTCCGCTGGTCGATCGCGCTCACCTTGGCGACGCTCTTCGTCGTCGGCGCCGGCAAGACGGTGGTGACCGGCCGCTCGTGGTGGCGGTCGGGGGCGGAGGCGGTGCTGATCGGCGCCGTCGCCGCCGCCGCGACGTTCGTCGTCGGCTGGCTTCTCGGCGGCGGATGACGGCGGAGTACGAACGCAACGGCCCGCCGAGGCGTCGGCGGAGCGGCTTCGACGCGCACGCGGCGCGTTGCACGGAGGTGCAAGCATGTGGAGCGAGTTCAAAGCCTTTCTCCTGAAGACGAACGCCTTCGCGCTCGCGATCGGCGTCATCATCGGCGCCGCGACCGGCAAGGTCGTGAGCGGCATCGTCGAGGATCTCCTGATGCCGGTGATCGGCTTGATCATCCCGAACGGCAGCTGGCGCGAGGCGCAGATCGTCCTCTCGACGACCACCGGGGCGGACGGCAAGCCGGCCGTGAACGCGATCAAGTACGGCGCGCTCCTCGGGACGTTCGTCGACTTCGCGATCATCAGCTTCGTGGTCTTCCTGATCACCAAGGCGATCATGCGCGAGCGTCCGGCGGCGACGCCGACCACCAAGACGTGCCCCGAATGCAAGGAGGTGATCGCGATCGAGGCGCGCCGCTGCAAGTGGTGCACGGCGCCGCTCGCGTAGGCACGGCCGAGACGTCGCACGCCGCCGGCCGCCGTCGCACGGTGACGTCGCCGCGCCGGCGGCGGCGATCCGGCCGCGCCCCGATCAGCGCGCGGCGGCGATCCGCGCGCGCTCGGGTCGCTCGCCGCGCAGGTCGGCGAGCGTCGCGGCGATCTCCTCCCGGACGCGCTCGAGCAGACCCGCGTGATCCTCGTTCGGCCGGCGCGCGATCGGCTCGCCGATCCGGACCCGCACGCGCACGCCGAAGGGGATCGGCAGGAAGTTCGACTGCATCAGCCGCCACGATTCGTCGATCGTCACCGGCACTACCGGCGTCGACGGCGCCGCGGCGAGCAGCGCGAGCGAGCCGCGCGGCTTGAAGAGCTTGAGCTCGCCGCGCCGCGCCCGCGTCCCTTCCGGGAAGATCACCGCCGACACCCGATTGCGCTCGACGCGCTCGCCGAGCGCGCGGATCGCGCCGACCGCTTGGTCGGCATCGTCGCGATCGATGAGGGCGTTGCCGCCGCGTCGCAGGTTGAACGAGACGCTCGGGATGCGGCGCGCGAGCTCGCGCTTCGAGACGAACTTCGGGAAGTTCGTGAAGAAGAGATAGCCGAGCAGCGCGATGTCGAACATGCTCTGGTGGTTGGAGATGACGAGATAGGCGGTGTGCGCCGCGACGGTCCCCGGCCGTTCGACGAGAAGCCGGAGCCCGGTGAGGCGGAACGCGGCGACGAGCGCGGTGCACAGGCACGCGACCGAGTAGTCGTGCGCGCGCTTGCCCGCGAGCTTGGCGACGCGCTGAACCACCTCGAACACCAGCAGGACCGCGAGAAAGACCGGCAGGAAGAGCAGCGTCGCCGTCCAATCGAGCAGGCCGCGCATGCGTCGCGTACCGTGAAGCAAAGGTCGCCGCGAATCAAGCGCGCCGTTGTCTTCGCGCCCGTGTTCGCCTACCGTCCGCGGCGTCGTGCCGCCCGCCGACCCTGCGAACGCCGCGCCCGCGACGCTCTCTTCCTCGTCGCGTGTCGCGCGCCTCGTCGACGCGACGCTGCTGACGGCGATGCTCGCCGCCGCGCTCGTCTGGCCGCTGCGCTCGCCGCCGGTCTCGCGGCACGGCGAAGCCCGCGAAGGGCTCGTCGTGCAGGACATCGTCCGCAACGGTCGCTGGGTGCTGCCGCGCCGGAACGGCGAGCTGCCGTCGAAGCCGCCGCTGTACCACTGGATCGCGGCGAGCGCCGCGTCGGCGTTCGGGTCGTCCGACGTGACCGTGCGCTTGCCGTCGGCGCTCGCCGCCGCCGCGATGCTGCTCGCGACGTTCTGGTTCGCGCTGCATACGACCGGGCGAACGTCCGCCTGGCTCGCCGCCGGCGCGCTCCTCGGCATGTACCGCTTCTGGATCTCGGCGACCGAGGCGCGCGTCGACATGCTCTTCGCCGCTTGCGTCGCCGGCACGCTGATCGCGTTCTTCGCGTGGTACCGGCGTCGCGGCGCGCCGGCGCGCGCCGCCTGCTACCTGATCGCGGCGGCGGCGGTGCTCGCCAAGGGACCGGCCGGCGTCGCGTTGCCGGCGGTCGTGATCGTCGGGTTCGTGCTGCGCGAGCGCTGGCGCGGCGCCGGCGCGCGCGCCTCGCTCGCGGCGCTGTGGTCGTGGCGGCTCGTCGTTCTCGCCGGCGCGATCGACGTCGGATGGTACGCGCTCGCGTACCGTGCCGGCGGTCACGAGTTCTTGGCGCTGCAATTGGTCCGCGAGAACGCCGACCGGTTCCTCGGGCACGGCGTCTTCGGGATGCACGGCGGGCGATCGTCGCTCGCGATGGTGCACGCGCTCGCGACCGATCTCCTCCCGTGGAACTTGGTCCTGGCGTGGGCCGCCGTCGGCTGGTGGCGCGGTGCGCGTGAGGACGAGGCCGGACGCTTCCTCCACCTGTGGTGGATCGCGATCCTGGCGTTCTTCACCCTGGCGTACGGCAAGCGCAGCGTCTATCTGCTGCCGCTCTATCCTGCCGTCGCGCTGCTGTTCGGGCGCGCGGTCGCGGCCGAGCTCGCGAGCGGCGATCGCCAGCGGCTCTTCGGCCGCTGGCACGTGCCTGCGGCGATCCGCGCGCGGTTCCCGGCGCACCCCGTGCTCGGCGCGGTCGCGGTCGCGGTCGTGACGTTCGACGTCGGGCTCCTGGCGATCGGCCAGCTTGCGCGCGAGCACGGCGCGCGGCGCCGATCGCTCGTCAGCTTCGCGCGTGAGGTGGCGGCGCTCGTGCCCCCGGACGCGCCGCTCTTCGCCGTGCCCGAGCTGTCCGGCAGCGACTTGCAGCTGCTCGCGTACCGCCTCGCGCGTCCCGTCGAGCGCCGCGCGTGCGGCGCGCCGCTGTGCGCCGACGGCACCGCGTCCGCTTCCGCGACGCGCGCCGTCTACTATCTCGTTCCCGCGGCGCCGGCGCCGCCCGCGGGCGACGCCACCGTGCTGCTGACCTCGCGTCGACGCGGACCGAACGTCGTCCTTCTGCGCGCGCCCGTCGCCGTCACCGCGTGCGTGGCATCGGACCGCGGCGGGACGGACGGCGCGCCTGCCGACGGCGACGGCGACGACGACGGCGACGACGACGGCGAGTGACACGCGGGCGAAGCGCGTCGCTGCGCGAAGTCGCGGCGCGCGCGGCGGAGGCCGTCGCGGCACGGAGTCGCCGTGCGTGGCGACGGCGATCGCGCGCCTGCGGGTGGCGGCGACGCCGCCTCCGCGGAAAATGCGTTGACAGCGCGCCGGCGCCTTTTTACCCTCCTGCGAATGCCTTCGGGACGATCGATGCGAAACGGCAAGCGTCCGACGAGCCCGCGCGTGTCGCTGGTGGCGGCGCGGACGAGCGCCGAACGAGATCGGCAAGGCGCCGGCGCTGCCTCGGTCGGCGGAGGTCCGGATCGACGAGACGCCGCCGACGCCTCGGCCGCCGGCGCGCCGGCAAAGATGATGCTCGGCTTCGTCGTCCGCCAGTGCGCGGTCGTGCTCGGCCACAACCCGAGCGCGGAAGAGCTCGCGGAGTGGGCGAACGACCAACGCGACGGCACCCGGCGCTACTGCATCTTCGGCCGAGCGATCAGCGTCGACGAGGCGCGGGTTCTGCTGCGGCATCCCGAGCGGCCGGTGACCGTGCGTCGAGCGTCGCCGCGCGTCCTCTTCGCTCTCGGTCGCGCGATCAGCGACTGAAAGTCTCGGACGACCGGCGACCGACGGTCGTAGACGACGAGCTGCTGAAGATGCCGGACGAGGCCGATCTGCGGTCGCGCCCCGCCCGATCCGGCGCACAAATGCGTTGACGGATCGGTCCGAGTTCCCTACAAAAGGGGCTCGTTCCTGCCTCGTTGCCGTGATCTCGCATTGAGACGCCAAGCTCTCGGAAGGACTTCTCCGCTTTGATTGCTCCCGTGACGGCAGCGCGCCGTCTGGCGATTCGTCTGCTCGGCACCGTCGTGATCTACGCCGCCGTCGCGTGGTCTCCGGCTCCCGTGCATGCGGTGTCGCGGGTGTGCGGTCCCGACGCCGTCGCGAATACCGCGTCGGTGCTCTGTGCGCCGACGAGCGGTCCGTGCACTGCGACGTCGGTCACCGTCAGCGAGAGCATCGAGGTGACGACCGGCGGTTGCGATTTCGATCTCGGGGGCCGCGCCGTCACCTTCAAGAAGACCTTCGAGATGGCGAGCCGTCTCGGCTTCACCCGCGGTTTCATCAACGTCCGCAATGCCTCGAGCATCACGGTGGAATCGAACGCGCGCTTGAAGGTGCGCGGCGACTTCTTCACGCCGAACGGCTTCATCGAGCCGGGCGGTCTGATCGCGCTCACCGCGAGCGGCGCGATCACCGTCGACGGTCTGCTCGACGTGTCCGGCGACGACGCCGGCGACGTCGCGCTGCTCGCCGGCGACGACATCACCTTCGAGAACGGCTCGTCGATCGTCGGCAACGGTCTGTCGGCGCTGTCCGACGGCGAGCGCGACGCGAGCGGTGCGAGCGTCGACCTGACGTCTACCGCCGGCAGCGTCTTCGTCGGCGGCACGGTCACGCTCCGCGGGACGAGCCAGGCGTCGGGCGGCGAGATCGATTGCACCGCCGCGCGCGACATTCGCATCGAGCAGCCGATCGACGCGACGGGCGGCGGCTTCGACGGCGGCTCGGTCGACCTCTCCGCGGGCGATGACGTCACGGTCACGCGCGCGATCGACGTCAGCAGCGTCGCCGGCGGCGGCGACGGCGGCGAGATCACGTTCGCCGGCGGCGACGATCAGAACGGCGGCATCGAGCCGGGCGGCACGGTGACGGTGCAGGGCGCCGTCTTGAAGCTCAACGGCAGCGACAGCGACGAGACCGGCGGATCGGGCGGCAGCCTCGACGTCGAGGCCGCGGGCGACATCCGCTTCGTCGGGAGCGGTGTCGGCATCCGTGCCAACGCCGCCACCGGGTTCGACGGCGACGGCGGCGACGTCTCCTTCGATTCCGGCGATCTCTTCGGCGACGTCATCGGTCCGACCGACGGCGACGTCGTCCTCGACGGCGACGTGATCGCCCGCAGCGGCGGCGACGGCGGCGACGGCGGCGACGTCGAGCTCTCGGCGGGCAAGGATTTGAGCCTGACCGCCGCGGTCGATTTGACCGGCACCGACGGCGGCGGCGAGCTCGACGCGGATGCCGGCGGCGCGATCACCTTGAACGGCGTGGTCACGGCGAACGGTACCGGAAGCGCCGGCTACGGCGGCGACGCCGGCAGCATCGACGTCGAGGCGGGCGCGGCCCGCAACGCGCCGATCACGATCGCGAAGAACCTCATCGCGACCGGCGGTGCGATGAACGGCTCGGGCCAGACCATCTTCCTCGCGGGCTGCTCCCTCACGGTCGCCCCCGGCGTGGTCATCGACGGCGGCGCCGGCGTCCCGCCGGGTGGCTCGGAGATCGATCTCGTGGCGCGCGATCCGATGCAGATCGGCGCCGGGTCTCAGCTGATCGCGGATCCGAGCGGCGTGATCGTGATGACGCATCCGCCGGGTCAGGACCCGGTGATCGCCGGGTCCGCGAAATCGAGCCCGGCCGCGATCGATCGTCCGCTCGCCGCTTTTCCGTATCCGAATTGCCCCGTGTGCGGCGACGGTATCCTGCAGCACGGCGAGCGGTGCGACCCCGGGATCGACGGCGCATGCTGTAGCGCCGACTGCGAGCCGCTGTGCGCGCCGGCGACGCCGACACCGACGCCGACGCCGACCGCGACCGTGACGACGACCGTCACCGAGACGGCGACGCCGATCGCGACCGTGACGGCGACGGGCACGCCGCAGCCCACGAGCACGCCGACGGCGGTGGTGACCTCGACGCCGACCCGGACCGCGACGCCCGTCGCGACGCCGACGCCGCTCGCCACCGGAACGGCGACGCCTACTCCGACGCGTACCGCGACCGCGACACCGACTCCGACATGGACGCAGACGCCAGCACCGACTGCGACACAAACGCAGACAGTGACGCCGACGGCGACACGGACGCCGACGGCGACCGCGACACCGACACCGACACCAACTTCGACGGCGACCGCGACGCCGACGCCGACGGCGACACTAACACCGACACCGACACCGACCGCGACGGTGACGCCGACGGCGACGCCGACTTCGACGGCGACCGCGACGGCGACAGCGACAGCGACAGCGACACCGACGGCGTCCTCGACCGGGACGATAGTGGCGACGCCCTCGGGCACGGCGACACCCACCGCGAGCGCAACGGCCTCCCCCGCGCCGCCGACCGCAACCGTCTCGTCGACGCCGACCGTGGCTCCGACCGCCGAGCCCGATCGGACCGTCGCCGAACGACGGGCGCTCGTCGCCTGTCAGCTGACCGTGCAGAAGGCTGCACGGACGTTCGTCACGACCGACAACCAAGCGCTGCGAAGCTGTGCCGAGCGCGGGCTCAAGTGCGTCGAGACCAAGACGGACACGGCGCGCGAGACCTGCCTCGCGAGCGCTCGGTCGCGGTGTGCCGTCACTCTCGGCCGGCGCGCCGCGGCCGCGGCGAAGCTCGCCGCGAAGGTGGCCGCGAAATGCGGCTCCGCGAAGCTCGTGCCCGACGACGTCTTTGACGGCGCGGGCCTGGGTCTCGGGTTCGCGGAGCTCGCAGCGACGTGCGACGCTGCCTTCGGCGCCAGCGCCGATTCGCTCGCCGGCTTCAGCGCCTGCCTCGGCCGTTCACTCGCGTGCCGCAGCGAGCAGGCGGTCGCGCTCGCCATGCCGCGCGCCGCGGATTTCCTGCGCGACGCCGGCGTCAGTGGTGCGTGTCTGCCGCCGTCGGCCGGCGACCTCTCGGGACCGCCCGACGCACAAGGCGCGGCGGCGGCGAGATGTCAGGGCGCGATCGACAAGGCGGCGCTCGCGCTCGGTAAGGGCGCCCTCGCCGCGACCGAGAAGTGTCTCGGAGCCGTGCTCGATTGCCGCCTCCTCGCCTCGTCGCCGTCGAGCTGTCTCGACGACGCGCGACCGAAATGCGAGCGCGCGCTGGCGCGCGTCACGGCCGGCGCGCGCAGCCTGCTCGCGAAGGCGCAGACCAAGATCGGCAAGGCATGCGACGGCTCGGCGGTCGCCCAGCTGCTGGCGTCGCCGGCGGGGCTCGGCTTCGATCTCGTACGCGACCGATGCGCCGTGCTCGGCGTCGCCGACCTCGCCGGCCCGGACGACGTCGCCACCTGCGTGCTCCGCGACCAGCTCTGCGCGGTCGCGGACGTCACGGCGTTCGCGACGCCGCGGATCGACGAGTACCTCGCCGGCGTCGGCGCGCAGATCGCGCCCGCCGACTTCGCGTGCCCGGCGTTCCCGGCGCTCAGAGCGGAATGATCGGCGACAGGATCTTCTCGCCGAGCCACTCCGAGAGGTCGGCGAGGCTCGGGCCGGTGATCTCGTGCGCCATCTCGTACTCGCGGTAGGTGAGCGGCACGTGGAGCGCGCGCAGCGCCTCGACGGAGCGGCGGGCGCGGTCGACGGCGATCGTCTCGTCGCGGCTGCCGTGCTGGATGAGCGTCGTCAGTTGCCGTAGCGGCTCGCTGGTCGCGACGCCGGCGATGAGCGGAGGCGGCAGCCACGAGCTCAAGGCGACGAGGCCGGCGAACCGCTCCGGCTGGCGCAGCGCAAGCAGGTAGGCGAGGACGCCGCCCTGGCTGAAGCCGAGGACGACGAGCTTCCGCGGATCGATCGCGTAGCGCTCGCGCGCGGCGTCGATGAAGCGGCCGATGCTCGCGGCTGCCTCGTCGATCGCCTGCGACCCGGTCGGCTGGCCGACGCTCAACGGGAACCAGCCGAAGCCGCTCGCGCCGCCGAGCGGCACCACGATCGCGCCTTGCGGGCAGATCACTTGGAAACGGCCGCCCGTGAGATAGGGCGCGAGGCCGACGAGATCGAACGCGCTCGCACCCCAGCCGTGAAGCGCGATGATGGTCGGGTGCGGACCGGGTCCGGCCGGCTCGTAGTGAGTGTGCACGAGATCCACGGCGCCTCCTCCGATTCTTTGGCGCGACCGCGACCCTCTGCTAGCGTGCCGTGGTGCGTCTCGCGGACCTTCTTTCATCTCCTCCGCCGGTCGTCCACGCCGCCGGTGCGGTCGCGAGATCGGGCGCGACCGCGGTGCGGGGGCGCGCGCGGCGATGAAGCTCCTCCTCTTCGATCTCGACGGGACGATCGTGCGCTCGACCCGTGGCGCGGCGCCGTTCAACGCGACGATGCTCGAGGTCTTCGGCGTCGACACCTCCGCGGTGCGGACGCGATTCGACGGCAAGACCGATCCGCTGATCATCGCCGAGCTCCTCGAGCAGGCCGGCGTCACCGGCGCGTGCGAGGCGGCGATGCTGCGCGAGTTCGAGGCGCGCCTGGCGGCGCGGCTCGCCGAGGCGCTCGCCGCCGGCACGACGCGCGTCGAGGCGATCCCCGGCGTGCGGGCGACGCTCGATCGCCTGGCGCGCGACGAGCGCTTCGCGCTCGCGACGCTCACCGGGAATTTCGCGGCCAGCGCGCGGGTGAAGCTCGACGCGGCGGGCCTCGTCGGATACTTCGACGTCGGCGCCTTCGGCAGCGACGCCGCGCGGCGCGCGGCGCTCCCCGAGGTCGCACGCGAGCGCTTCCGGCGGCGGACCGGCGTCGACGTGGCGCTCGCCGACTGCGTGATCATCGGCGACACGCCGCTCGACCATCGCGCCGCCGACGAGAACGGCATGCCGTGCGTGCTGGTCGCGACCGGCCGGACGCCGCTCGCGGAGCTGGTCGCGTGCGCGCCGGCGGCGGCGTTCGCCGACTGGAGCGATCCCGCGGCGATCCACGAGGCGCTCGCCGCGCTGTGACGCCGGACTGCCGCGCCGCCGTCCGAGGAGGGAAGGGTGCCTGACCACTACCGGGTCGTCGTCGAGAAGGACTACCTCAAGTTCTCGGCGGCGCACTTCATCGCCTACAAGGGCTTCCGCGAGCCGCTCCACGGCCACAACTACCAGGTCTCGGTCGCGATCGGCGGCACCGTCGGGCCCGACGGCTACGTGCTCGATTTCGGCGTCGTGAAGGAGATCACCAAGCGCGTCTGTCGCGAGCTCGACGAGCGGGTGCTGGTGCCGGCGCGCAGCGATTGCCTCACGGTCACCGCCGACGACGCGACGGTGACGCTCGTCTACGAGGACGGCGCGCGCTTCGTGTTTCCCGCCGGCGACGTCGTGCTGCTGCCGATCGTCCACGCGTCGGCTGAGGAGCTGGCGCGCTACGTGCTCGACCGCCTCCGCGACGGCCTCGAGAGCCACGCCGTCCGCGGCCTCAGCGACATCGAGGTCGGCGTCAGCGAGGCGCCGGGCCAGGCCGCCTACTGTCGCGCCGCGTTCTGACGATCGCGGTTCGCCCCCGCCGATCACCGTGATGGCAACGTGACGGCAGCGCGACGAGCGGGCGAGGCGCGGGCGTCCGGTCCTTCCTGCCGCTTCCTCTTGCCGCGCTGAATCGGTCTCCGGCACCCGCCCGCCGTGCTATGCAGCAACGTAGTCGGCGGCGGCGGCAGCGTCGCACGACTCGGAACCGAGTGGTCCGTAACTGCGACCGCCGCCGACAGTACCGCGATCACGAGAATCCCCTTGCACGCGCGCGTCGGCCCGCGGCAAAGCAAGGGAAGAATCCGATAGGAGTCCCGCCATGTGCACGACACCACGCGCTCGACTCGCAACCCGCGGCGTCGCCGCCGCCGCGCTGTTCGTGCTGGCCGTCGTCGTACCGAGCCCGACGCACGCCAAGACGCCGCGCGCGTTCGTCCAGAAGAAGTACGCCCGCATCACGGCGGGCGACAGCGTCAGCGTGACGTTGCGGAAGGCCAACGCCGCCGGCAACCTCATCGTCGCCTACGTCGTCTGGGACGGCTCCGGCGCGGCCGCCGTCACCGACAGCACAGGCAACACCTACGCGAGCGCGATCGGTCCGACGCAGGCGAGCGGCGATCCGACGAGCGCGCAGGTCTTCTACGCGAAGAACGTCGCGGCCGGCAGGAACACCGTCACGGCGCATTTCGCCGGCCCGGTGACGACACGCGGCGCGCTCTACGTCCACGAGTTCTCCGGGTTCGACCGCAACGCGCCGCTCGATGCGGCGGTCGCGGCGTCCGGTGCCGCCGCCGCGCTGGCGAGCGGCGCGGTCACCACGACCGGCGCGAACGAGCTGCTGTTCGTCGGCGCCTCGTCGAACGGCCGGAGCATCAGCCACGTGACGCCGCGGCTACAAGGTGCGGTCGCGGAAGTACGGCAACCTCACCGCGGAAGGGACGGCGCCGGCGCCGGGATCGTACGAGGTGACGGCGACGCAGAAGGGCACCGCGTGGACGATGCAGCTGGTCGCATTCACGCGCGTCGCCGGCACGCCGCCCGCGACCGCCTATCCGCCGAAGGTGAGCGCCAACGGCCGCTACCTCGTCGATCAGAACGACGTGCCGTTCCTCATCACCGGCGACTCGCCGCAGGCGGCATTCGTGAATCTCTCCGAGGCCGAGGCCGACGCCTTCTTCGCCGATCGGCAGGCGGCGGGCTTCAACCTCGTCTGGGTCAACCTCCTCTGCGGCACGTACACGGGTGGACGCGGCGACGGCAGCACCTACGACGGCATCGTCCCCTTCACCACGCCCGGCAACCTCGCGACCCCGAACGAGAGCTACTTCGCGCGCGTCGACGACATGCTCCGGCTCGCGGCGCTGCACGGGCTCGTGGTGCTGCTCGACCCGGCCGAGACCGGGAGCTTCTTGAGCATGCTCACCGCCAACGGCGTCGCGAAGTCCCGCGACTACGGCCGCTATCTCGGCGCGCGCTACCGGAGCTTCGACAACATCATCTGGATGAGCGGCAACGACTTCCAGAGCTGGCAGAACCCGGGCGACGACGCCGTGGTGCAAGCGGTCGCGCGCGGCATCCACGACACCGACGACCGGCACATCCACAGCGTCGAGCTCGACTACCTCGTGAGCGGCTCGCTCGACGACGCGAGCTTCGCGCCGCTGCTCGAGCTGAACGCGTCCTACACCTACTTCCCGACCTACGCGCAGGTGCTGACCGACTACGACCGGCCGAACGCGCTGCCGACCTTTCTCGTCGAGGCGAACTACGAGTTCGAGCACAACGCCGCCGACGAGGGCACGCCGCAGATCCTGCGCCGGCAGGCGTACTGGGCCCTGCTGAGCGGCGCCGCCGGCCAGCTCTACGGGAACCGCTACACCTGGCCCTTCATCGGCGGCTGGGAGAGCCATCTCGATACGCCGGGCTCGGCGCAGATGGGCCTCGTGAAGTTCCTCTTCGCGTCGCGGCCCTGGTTCAACCTCATCCCCGACCAGGCGCACACCGTCGTGACCGCCGGCTACGGCACGTTCGCCGACTCGGGGGCGCTCGGCGACAACGACTACCTGACCGCCGCGCGCACGCCCGACGGCGCGCTCGTGATGGCCTACATGCCGACGGCGCGCACGATCACCGTCGACATGGCGGCGCTCGCCGCGCCCGCGTACGCGTCCTGGTACGACCCGTCGAACGGCACGTACGCGGCGATTCCCGGCTCGCCGCTCGCCAACGCCGGCGCGCGCGACTTCACGCCGCCGGGCAGCAACGCCGACGGCGACGGCGACTGGGTGCTCGTCCTCGAGGCGACCGCCGCGCCGCCCGACACCGAGCCGCCGTCGGTTCCGACCGGGCTCACCTCGACGGGCGTGACGTCGTCGGAGATCGCGCTCGCGTGGACGGCGTCGCAGGACAATGCCGCGGTCGCGGGCTACCGGATCTATCGCGACGGCATCCTCGTCCGGACCACCCCGTCGACCTCGTACACCGACGCCGGTCTCACGCCGCTCACCTCGTACTCTTATACCGTCGCCGCGTACGATTACTTCAACAACGTCTCGGCGGAGTCGGCGCCGCTCGTCGTCGAGACCGCCGGCCCCGGACCGACGCTCGTCCAAGCGAGCGACGCGACGCCGCAGTCGCCGCAGGACACCGTCGCCGCGACGTACGCGGACGGGCAAGCCGCCGGCGACGCCAACATCGTCGCGATCGGCTGGAACGACACCGCGGCCTCGATCACCTCCGTCACCGACACCGCCGGCAACGCCTACCAGGTCGCGGTCGCGACCTTCCGCGGCAACGGTCTCAGCCAGGCGATCTATTACGCGCCGAACGTCGCCGCCGCTTCGCCGGGCGCGAACGAGGTGACGGTCACGTTCGATCAGCCCGCGCAGTTCGTCGATCTGCGCATCACGGAGTACGCGGGTCTGCACGCGACGAGCCCGTTCGACGCGGGCACGTCGGCGACCGGAAACGGCGCCGCGGCGAGCACCGGCTCGGTCGCGACGGCCGCGCCGTCCGAGCTGCTTTTCGCGGCGGGCATGACCGGCACGGTCTTCACGGCCGCGGGCTCGGGCTTCACGAGCCGGGTCGTCACCTCGCCCGACGGCGATCTGGTGGCGGACGCGGTCGCCGCCAGCGTCGGCAGCTACGCCGCGAGCGCGTCGCTCGGGTCCGGCACGTGGCTGCTCCAGCTCGCCGCCTTCGTCCCCGCGGGGCCGTGACGCGCTGGAGTGGCGCGAATCGCCACAAGCCGGACGGCGAGCGTTGCAGATTGCCATAGCGCCTGCGGTAGTCGGCCGTGCGCCGCGCCGAACGCCGCTTGACGGCGCGTTGCATTAGGCTGACGATCCTGTCCGTGCAGCGATCGAACCTCACCATCAAACGCGTCGCGACGATTGCCGGCATCGCCGCGGCGCTCCTCTCCGCAGCCGAGCTGATCGCGCGCGCGCGTTCGGACGCGCCGCGCCCGGAATCCGTCCCCGCCATCCCCGCGCAGGTGCGGCCGACGCCCGACGCCGCGGCAGCCGCCGACGCCGCCGACGCCGTTCGCGTCGATGCGCTCGCGCCCGATGCGCCGCTGCCGGCGCTCACCGAGCGCCATCTCGACGACGACGTCGAGGCCGACGTCGACAGCGACGAGGCGGCGGCGTTGCGCCAGCGCGCCGACGAGATCGCCCACGAGATCGCGCGCATCAACGCGCAGCAGAAGCGCGGTGGGCGCGCGTGGGTTGCGTCCGGACCCGACAAATCCGCACCTCCCGCTAGATGGGAGACAAGCCTGCTTGCAGGCGATGAGCGCGTGCGCGAGTCAGCGACTCGCCTTCCAGCAACGCCCCAACTAACTAACGGCGATGACGGCCGTGGGTCGCCGGCCAAGTGTAACACCCGACGAGACAACAATCCGCTCCTCAGGCCGACGTCATCCAACCAAGCCGTGCAGACAACCGCGTTGCGGCGGCTTTTACTGCCACGGCAACGACCGGCACCGATTCCTGGGAAAGCCTCGTCGCGGAAGCCGTGACTCCGATTGCACCGCAGACCCGGCCCTGCGCGTTATAGACAGGCGCGGCAACACATCGCACGCCGTTGTGATATTCCTCGTTGTCCACCGCGTAGCCCAGAGCCACGACCTTGCGCAACTCACGCTCCAGCGCGGCGTCGTCGAGAATTGTCCGCTCGGTTCGTCGCTCTCTCTCCGCGGCGGGAATCACTTCCGCGATTCGATCCACAAAATTGAAGGCGAGCAGGACTTTTCCCGTCGCCGAGGCATGCGCCAACGCCCGCGTGCCCGGTCGGGACGCGGCCCGGAGCGGATGGGCTCCGTCGTTGACCGCCAGGATCAGGACGCGTCCCTCGCTCCACACAGCGTAGTGACTGGTTTCCTCCGTCACCTCGGTCAGACTTTCGAGCACCGGGGTGGCCAGCATCGGCAGATCCAGTTCGGAAAGCGCCTTCGTCCCGAGTGGAATGAGCGCCCCGCCAAGCACGAATCCCTTTCCGTTTTCGGCGAGAAACCCCTGCTCGATGAGCGTTTGCACAATCCGCAGACACGTTGTGCGCGGAATTCTCAGGGCCGAGGCCAGTTGGCTGATGGAACGTCCATGCGGCTCATCACCCAAATGTTTCAACACACGACAGGCATTGGCGAGATTGGGAATGCGATACGACGGCACGGCCTCCAGATATGAAACCCATGTCCGGGCACGACCAGCAAAAGTTACCCCGGCAGCCCGCGCCCGCATACGAAATTGTTCGCTAATGAACGCAATCGCCTGCGCTTTCCGCGAGCGTGGCGTCCGTCAAAACCAACTCGTGGAATGAGAGTTCGCGGGTGCAAATGGTAATGGTGTGGCACCGCCAATGCGCGTGCCCGGTCGCGAGGCGACACCCGTAGGTCGGCATTCCGATGCCGAGTTTCCTTCCCGTTTCGCGCCAACCAACTGGAGACCTCGCGAGTCCAACCTCGGCATCGGAATGCCAAGCAGCTACGCGAAGGACTTACTCGTCGCCGTACTGCCGTGAAGCGCGGGTGCCTATTCCGTCTGCGCTTTCGGGCTCGAGGCCTCTTCGCCGTAGAGTTCCAGGTTGCTGATGGCCCATCGCTGCCAGCCGTTTTTTTGCGTCATCGTGATTCTCACGAATCGCGCGCTGACCGGCTTTTCGAACGTGAGTCGCGTGAGTGGTTCACCGACGCCTTGTCCGACCGGATCGCTCCAGATTTTGCCGTCGTCGGAGACTTGGACCTCATAGGCTGGAGCGAAATCCTCGGGAAACTCCGTGGCGTCGATCGCGAGTCCGGTGAGGATGGCGCGAGTCGGAAGTTCGACCTCGAACCATTGGCCCGGGTAGGGCTTCGAGTCTTTGGTCCGGTAAGCGGTATCAGGAACGTCGTCGACCGCGAATTCGAGCGAGGAATCTTCGGCGGCGGGATCGCTGGCGAAGAGTTTCCAGTCGCTCCGGTGTTCGAACCGCTGGTGCGAGACGGCGAGCGCAGGAAAGGCTTTTTGCAATTCCGCAAGAGTCCAGGAAGCGGTGCGTGACTCGTCGGCGCGGCGGCGGCTCGCGACTTCCCCGGCCGTGACGAGCGGACTGCGGTTCCAAAACTGTTGCGCACGAAGGTGAGCACGTCGGCGAGCTGCTGATCGGGATAGCAATTGAGAGGGATCATGGGCGCGCCGTAGTCCTTCTCACCGAGCGGGCCCTCGAGGCCGTGGAGCACGATGGCAATGGCGGGAGCGGAATTGCCGAGGAGGCGCGGTGAACCAGCCAGCGGCGGCGCGATGGTGTGGCCCGGGGTCGACGGGGCGCCGTGTCCGTCCGTGCCGTGGCAGGCGAAACAGAGCGAATTGTAGAACGAACGACCGGCCCGGTAGGACTTGAGACCGGCGGCGCCGAGTTGGGAAAGCAGATACGGATCCTCCGAGTTCGAAGCCTGCCAGAGCTGTTCGTTGATCGCGTAAACGCCGAGCGAGGAGGACGCCTGGGCGGCGGCTTCGATCAGTGTCTTCGCGTCTGCGCGATCGGCGCGCTTGACCGAAAGCATGGCCTGGATCGCGACGACGGAACCGGATCCTGCAGGCGTGCCTGGGTGGCGAGCAGGACTGGAGCGTCGGCAGCGGCCGACGGTCCGATCAGCGGCTCCACGAGGCGCAGCGCGGTGCTTGACGGTATCTGGGGCTCGGTGTCACCGAGCGCGGCCAGGGTAAGCGAAGGATCGAGCGCGCCGAGACCGTCGAGTGTCCACAAGGCGTGCGATACGCGGCCGCGGATCGGAGGACGGGGTGCGCGCGAGTTTTTCCAGGGCCGGGACAACGCTGAGTTTCCGTGGCGCAGGACGAGGAGCTTTTGGGCGGTGTCGCGCCACCAGCCGTTGGGATGGGAAAGGTGTGCACCCATTGCGCGGGCGTTTCGTCGAGCATGTGCGGCGCTCGGACCCGGGACAAGCCGTCGTGCGTGAGGCGGTAGATCCGACCGCGACCGGATGCATGATCGAGGCCAAGGGCATCGATCTGCCCGCGCAGGTATGAGCCCTCTCCGTCCACTGCCCCTCCTGGATGATGCCCCGATACATGTCCACGATGTAGAGGGTGCCGTCCGGCGCGGTGACCATGTTGACGGGTCGAAAGAGCGGGTCGGTCGCGCGAATGAACTCGGATTGCGGATAGGCGTTGGCGAGACGGGTCACCCCATCGGTCTGCACCGGTCACTTGTGCCGCCGAATGAGCCGGCCCGACGGGTTCGGCGAAGAGCAGGTCGCCCCGCAGTTCGGCGGGCAGGCGGTCGCCGCGGGAGATGTCCTGGCCGCAGTGGCGGTGAAGTGATTGAGGGAGTTGTCGTCGCGAAATTGATTGCGCAGCCCGCCCTGCGTGTCCGGGACGCTGTCGATGGGCCAGACGGTTTTGAAATCGTCGGCTGTACTCGCCCGCATCGTCGAAGGTTCCGTAGAGGATGGGCTCCTGGAAATGCACCGGCACCCGTTTCGGCTCCGGCGTTAGGAACCAGACCTTGCCCCAGTCGTCCTGGGTGAGGCCCCACTGGCCGCCGTTTGTGGGAATGTGTTTCCTTCTTCAGTGTGCCGTCGGTGAAGTTGAGGCGGTACGGAGTAGGTCGCTGTAGAGACGGTTGTCCAGAGCCCAGGTCAGGCCGTTGGGTTGGTGCTCCAGGTTTCCGCCACGTGGGCTGCCGGTGAACCAAAGACTTTTCTCATCCGCAACCCCGTCGCCATCGGTGTCGCGATAAAGGTAGAGATCGTCGGTGTTGGTCTCGCCGATGACCACGCGGTCGTCCAGTGGCAGCAGGATGCGGGGCAGCAAGAGGTGGTCGGCGAAAACAGTGTGGCGATCGTAGACGCCGTCGCCGTCGGTATCTTCATGAAGCGAGACGCGGCTGACTCGTTCGAATTCTCCCGTCGCGTCGGCATCGCGCATGTAGGTCCGCATCTCGACCACGTACATCCGGCCGTTGCCGTCGAATGCGACCATGACCGGTTCTTCGATCTGCGGTTCGGTCAGGACAGGTTCGAGATGATAACCGGGCTGCAACTGCATCGTGGCGATGGATTGCGCAGGAGTAAGCGCGATCGATCGCGGCGGTACCGATGCCGATGCAGCTTCGGCCTCGAGCTCTGCCTCGGGCGCGACGGGTGCGGCTGGCGCGGCCGCAGATAAATCGGCGGAAGGTGGGTCGGATACCTCGAGCATGCGCGGAGACGACTGCGCCCGCGAAGGCGACCGCCGCGAGGCGTGCGACCATTTGCAGCCATCTCGGCGGCGTGTGGAAAATCCGAATAGGAATGGAACGAATGGTGGGCATGGGGAAGGCGTGAAAAGAGATGCTTCCGGATTCAGACCAACCTCCGAAATCCAACAGGCGTCGTCAAATATCGTCGAAGGGCACGCGGGTCCACAGAGGTGACCGACGCGACCGCGAGGAAGCTACTTCGAAGCCGATCGCACCTGTGGCCGGGAGGAGCGAGTCACGTCCAGACGCGCGACCGGACAGATGTAACGACGCCACATTGCGGGCCAACGTGAAGGAGGCAGAATCTTCCGACACGCGATAAAGTCGTTCACCATTGAACGGATTCCGCACGCAACCGAGTCGTCCCTTCACGCCCAAACGCTTCGTGATTTACTCCCCCGTCACCGGAAAGTCATCCTGTGCCTCCACGTTTCCGCCTGTCCTTTCAATCCCGTTTGCCATGTCCGAATCGCCCGCACTTGTCATCCAACGCCTTCGCCTCGTTCCCGTGATCGAGCTCAGCGACGTCAGCCACGCTATCCCCCTCGCCGAAGCGCTCATACAGGGCGGCCTGCCGATCGCAGAGGTGACCTTTCGCTCCGCTGCAGCCCCCGAATCGATCAAGCGCATGTGCGGTGTGCCCGGCCTCTGCGTCGGGGCCGGCACGATCATCAACGTGGAACAGGCAAAGCAGGCACGCGATTGCGGCGCTCAATATTTCGTCTCGCCCGGCCTGTTTCCCAAGGTCGTCGCGTTCGCCCAGGAGCACAATATTCCCATCTACCCAGGCGTGGCCACGCCCACCGACATCGGCACCGCGATCGAACTCGGCGTGAGCATCCTGAAATTCTTCCCCGCCGAAGCACTCGGCGGCTTGAAGACGCTCAAGGCATTCTCCGCCCCGTTTCCGCAAGTGAAGTTCGTCCCCACCGGCGGCATCAACGAGGCCAACCTCGCGTCCTACCTCGCCCACCCCAAGGTGGTCGCGTGTGGTGGCAGCTGGATGGTCGACAAGGCGCTTGTCTCGAGCGGCAAGTTCGAGGAAGTCGCGAAACTCGTCGCCGCCGCCGTCAGCCTCGCAAATGCGCCAGCGCCCTAAGCACGTCAGGCCGGCTGACGCCTCCCTTTCCCTCGGAGTATTCGGGCCCATTCCGATCGAAACCCGTCTCGTCGGTCCACCTCGAGCGTTTCAAGACCACCTCCGCCCGCTGTATTCATAAACCCAAGATAGGAGCTCTTCGACATGTCGCTTTCCTCCCTGCGCGAGCGAATCCTCCGCCCCCTCTTTGCCCTCGGCCTTCCCCTGAGCTCGACCGTATCCGGCCAACCGATCCGGCAATGCCCGGAGAATCCACGCTACTTCGAATGGCGTGGCCAACCCGTCGCTCTGATCTCGTCCGCCGAGCACTACGGCGCAGTCCTCAACCGCCGCTTCGACTACGTTCGCTACCTCAAGACTCTGCAGCGGGACGGGATGAACTACACCCGGATCTTCGCCGGCACCTACGTCGAACCATCCGGTGCGTTCAGCATCCAGCGCAACACCCTTGCGCCCGAGGCGAAGGACTTTCTCGCCCCGTGGGAACGGGCCCAATCCGAAGCTCCCGGACAATTCGGACTCAAGTTTGACCTCGATCACTTTTCGAGCGCCTATTTGAAACGCCTCAAGTCCTTCCTGGGCGAGGCCGGCAGGCGTGGCATCGTGGTCGAGATCACCCTCTTCTCGTCCATCTATGGCCAGGCGCAGTGGGCCGTAAATCCACTCAACCCAGACAACAACATCCAGGCGATCCCCGTGCCCGACTGGCGACTGCTTCACACCTCGGAGGCACCCGGGCCGATTCTCGCTCTCCAGGAAAAGCTCGTTCGCTGGCTTGCCCGCGAACTACGCGATTGTGACAACTGCTTTTTCGAAATTCAGAACGAACCGTGGTCGGACAACCACACGATCGCCGAAACGCTCAATCCGCTGCTCGACTCGGGCAAGGTCTATCCCAACGTCGTCGAGGTGGCCACGGCGAAATCAGTCGCCTGGCAACGGCTCATGGCCGCAGCCATCACCGACGAAGAACGATCTTTCGAGTTCCACCACCTCATCGCCCAAAACGTGGCCAACTTCCGCCTCGCGGTCGGCGAGGCGGACGTCGCACCAGAAACCGCGATCCTGAATTTCCACTACGCGCACCCGGAAGCAGTCCTCTGGAATCCCAACGCGTCACAAGTCCTCGGATACGACGAATCAGGATTCTCAGGCAGGGAAGACTTCCCCTACTGCGTCGGCGCCTGGCGCTTTATCTTCGCCGGCGGCGGACTCTTCAACAGTCTCGACTACTCCTTTTCTGTCGGACACGAAGGCGGCGACGATCTGGAAAACCGCACGGCAGGCGGGGGTGGCCCCACCCTTCGGGCGCAGCTCAAGATTCTCAGCGACTTCCTCCACGGCTTCGATCTCACCGCGCTCCGGCCGACCCCCGAAATCGTCACGCGCTCGCCGGGAGTTGTCCCTTTGGCCCTGGGCGAACCGGGAAAGCGTTACGGCGTTCATCTTCTCGGGCGGGGACCCACAAAGCTGACCATGAAGCTCCCTTCCGGTCGCTACCAGATCGAATGGGTCAACCCGGTCGATGGCTCGGTCGCCGGGGCCGAGACGATTACTTCCGGCGAGGGAGATGTCGCAATCTCGAGCCCGGACTTTGCCGCTGAGATGGCGGTGCGGATCACGCGCGAGTGAGCGGACGAACCAGGCCGCCCGCTTAAGCTCAAGCAACGGCCAAGCCCATAGTCGGACGCATGCGTTCGATAGGTGGTCGGGCAGGTCCCCTGCCCATAGTCGGACGCATGCGTTCGATAGGTGGTCGGGCAGGTCCCTCTGCCCGCTTTTTCCAGCGCAGGTCCAACACGCGCACGAGGACGTGCACGTCCACCTACTCGGAAATGGCCAAACTCCAAAAAGCGCGCGCCGAGCGCACACTCCACCTCCTTTGTCTCATGAATTCGACACTCAGAAACCTCGACCGCTGACTTGCGAAGGGCAACTGCCGCAGCGCACCGTTGGGCATGTTCGAACACCCGACGCCGCAGATGGCGCACCGCGATTCGCCGCCATACGTCCGAATGGCAGCACAACGTCTGGCGCTACCGGCGATTTGCCTCGCGCTTGCTTTCCTGCAGTCCGGATGTCGGTCGCACCAGACCGCGGTCGAGCGAGGCATTAGCGAACAGGCTCTCCATCTGGGAAACGGCGTTGAACCTGGCGATCTCGATCCACACACCAACACCGGCTCGCCGGAAAGTGTGATCCTGGATACACTCTTCGAACCGCTCATCCGCCGGAACCGGGACGCCAACGGTTTCGATCCCGCGGCCGCTGACCGCTGGGAAGTGTCCCCCGATGGGAAGACGCTCAGGTTCCATGTGCGGGAAGGCCTGCTCTGGTCCAACGGCGATCCCGTGACAGCGATCGACTATCGCGACTCTTTTCGCCGCGCACTCGAACCATCGCTCGCCTCACAACCGGCGATCTATATGTATCCAATCGTTGGAGCCGAGTCCTATCACAAGGGTGAATTGAAGGACTTTTCCCAGGTCGGCGTCACCGCGCCGGATCCTCACACGCTCGTCATCACCCTTGCCGACCCGGTGCCGTATTTCATCGAACTGATGAAAGGCTATCCCTTCGTGGCCGTGCACCTTGCCAGCGTCTCAAAATTCGGAGGCTTGAAGACACCGGGAACCGCCTGGACCCGCCCGGGAAATCTTGTCAGTAACGGCCCGTTCACGCTCGAGAGCTGGCAACCGAACCAGGATCTCGTGGTCAAGCGCAACCCACTCTACTGGGACGCCAGCCATGTCCGCCTCGAGGAAATCCATTTTCATCCCATCGAAAGCCAGGACACCGAAGAGCGCGCCTTTCGCACGGGTCAACTCCATGTCACCTCCGGGCTGCCCGTGTCCAAGATCGACACCTACAAGCACGAGCGCCCCGAAGCACTCAGGATCACGCCTCGGCTGGGCGAGAGCTATCTCGTCTTCAACGCGCGAGCAGAGCCGTTCAACGACGCGCGGGTGCGGCGCGCATTCGCCCTCGCGATCGATCGCCGACAACTTTGCGAAGACGTCCTGCGCGGAGGTCAGCGGCCCGCCTATTCGCTCAGTCAGCCGGGCATGGGCGGCTATCAACCCACCCATATCATCACTCAGGGACCTGACGAAGCGCGCCGCCTTCTGGCCGAAGCCGGTCACCCTCAGGGCGCCGGCCTCCCGCAAATCACCTATCTCTACAACACAAACGACCTCAACCGCGATGTCGCTCAGACACTCCAGGAGATGTGGCGGAAGGAGCTCGGAGTGGAAGTGCGCCTCTCCAATCAAGAGTGGAAGGTGTATCTCGACAATCGGCAGCTCGGCAATTTTCAGATCGCCCGCGCGGGCTGGAATCCCTTTGCGAACGAACCAACCGACTACTTCCAACAACTCGTAACCAACGGAACCTACAACGATTCTGGCTGGAGCAACGCGCGCTACGATCGCCTTTATCAAGAGGCATCGACCACGATGGCGACCCTGACCCGCTTTGCCTTGTATCAGGAAATGGACGCCATCCTCCTCGAGCAAATGCCAGTCGCGCCGTTGTTTTACTCGAGCGTGGTGCGCCTGGTGCACCCTTCTGTCCAGAACTGGGTCGCCAATCCGCTCGACAGCCGCCCGCTGCACCTTGTCTGGCTTCAGGGACAAACAAACTGACGAGCCAGATCGACAGCCAGTCGCCGGCGAGAAGCGTACCCCACAGTACCAATATAAACAACCGCGCTACGCTTGCCTCATGCCGATCGCCGCGATTGCGAGCGAGGCCAGCGCGCTCAGGGGCATCAGCACGGCCGCAAGCAGCGGACTCCATCCACCCGGCGAGGGCAACCCCGACCGACGCCACGTTATAGATGATCGCGAAGCCGAGCACCTGCGCCACCGTGCGCTGGCGCCGGGTGGTTGTTTCCAGCAAGTGGTTGATTCCACGCAGCCCGCAGCCGAAATAGAAATCGGATCGATGCTCGAGCAGCCCACGCTCCACCGCGGGAGTTCCACGACACGCCGCCGCCTCGAAGGCCATGGTGTCGTTGGCCCCGTCGCCCACCATGAAGCGCATCGCCGCGATCGATCGAACGCCACCCATGCCGCCTTCCCCTCGGGCGACATAGCGCCGACTGCCGCCGCTGGTGACAATCCCAGCCGTTTTGCCATCACCTGGACCTTTTCTTCCCTGTCGCCACTGAGAATGAAAACGGCCATGCCCCGCTTTCGCATCCGGTCCACCTCCTCGACTGCATCCTCTCGAATTTCCTCTCCAGTTTGGAAGGTGGCAACGATCTCCCCGTCGCGGCTGCACACCGCATCCGTGCCGGGAGCCGATTCGGGCGCACCGCCCGTGGCCCAGGAAGCCCTGCCCAGGCGCCAGACGGTGCCCGAGGAGTGGGTCCATTCCAAACCGTAACCGACTTTCTCATACACATTGCTGGAAGCGTGGACGATCGAATCGCTCGCCGCATCCGTTCCAGACGCCATGAGAGCCTCGCGAATACATGACGCCACCGGATGCCGGCTGGCGTGGACGAGCACGCCAAGCGCAATCCGCGCTTCGCCATCGAGGCGTCGCAGCTCTTTCGGATTCCGCAGGACGAGCGATTCCAGCGTCAGCGTTCCCGTCTTGTCGAAAATGACCTTTCGCACGCGACGCAACCGCGACCACAGGTCCTCTGCTCGCACAAACACGCCCGAGCTGCGCAAGCGCGCGACTGCCATTTCGTCGATGAGTGGAAGCGTGACGCCGAGGGCACACGGGCACGACACGACGAGAACGGAGACGACCACCTGAAGGGCGAGAGAGAGGTCGCGCGACCGCCACAACCAGAAGGCGCCGCCCACCACCGCGACACCAAGAACCGCGATCAGGTAGGTGCGAATGATCGTCTCCAATGTCTGGTTACGCCGTTCCGAGGGAGCTTGAACGGCGAACAAGCGCGAAAGCAGTGAGCTTCCCCACGCCTCCAGCGCGCGCAACCGGATACGATGCGAACTGAGATTGATCGCACCCGACTCCACCACCTGACCCGGAAGCGCCACGCGCGCATCCGACTCTCCGCTGATCCAGTCCAGCCCGATCGAGGCAGCCGTCGCGAGCAGCGTGCTCGAGACCGGCACGACTTGACCCGGCTCGACAAAAAAGCGGTCTCCCAATTCGAGCGACACGGCGGATTTGGTCGCAACCTCGCGATGCGATCGTTGCCACTCGGCGGGATTTGCCGAGGCATTCTCCTCGTCGTCCGCTGTTTCGTCGTCGACCAGTTCCACTGCCGGAAGATCCTGATTCATACCCAGGAGCCGGTTTCGATTTCGCTCCACCGCCGCAAGTTGGGTCCACCGCCCCACGATCATGAGGAAGGAAAAAGTGGATACGAAGTCGAAGTAGACAAAGTCGCCCGCCGCCTGTGTCCATGCGTAGATGGAGCCGGCATAGCCGGCGAGAATGCCGAGAGAGATCGGAAGATCGATGTGCACGACGCCGCGACGGAGCGCCTTCCACGATCTCCCGAAGAAGTAAGTTCCGCCCACCAGCACGCTCGCGCTCGCGAAGACAAACGAGAGAAAGGTAAAGAGCTTCGCGAACGGGAAATCCGGCTCCATCCCGAGGTAGGGTGGCAGCGCGAAGAGCATCGCGTTCAGCGCAAACGCCGCGCAAAGTCCGAGACGCAACACGAGGCCGCTGCTCTCCGTGCGCCTCATTTTCGTCGCAGGCCCGACGAGGTAGCCGAATCGCTGCAGTTCCTGCGCGAAATCGACCACGCGAAAGACTTCCGGCTCCCACGTCAGAGACACGCGACCAAGCGTCGCATTGACACGGATACCGTGCGCACCCTCTCGATCGCGAAACAGCCGCTCGATCAGCCAGACGCAGCCCACACACGAGATTCCCTGCAAATCCAGTTCGAGGGTTGCGCTGCCCCCATCGACCCGGCAGGCCTCGGCTCGTCGCACCAGTCCCTCCAGCCAACGAAAATCTCGCGGTTGAAAGACGAATGAGCGCACCGGAGCATTCGCACCGCGCCGCAGTTGATAGAATCGATCCAGCTTCTGTCCCGTGATGAGGCGGTGAACGTATTCGCAACCCGCACAACAGAATTCCTCACGTCCCGCCACGGGTCGAAAACGATTGCCGCAATGGCGACACTCGGCCGTCGGCAGGGCTTTGTGTTGCCGCGCGTTCCGCCACTTCGGCGGCATCCCCGGTCAGCGTTTTCATCGCAACGTCAGCGGGCCGTTCAGCGAACGGGACGTTCGATCGGTATCTCCTCAGGTTGGTGCGTCTCGGCAACGATGATCAATGTCGTCCACGCGCCGATAAGCGCGAAAAACACCAGGATCACCAGCAGCCACGGTCGCTTTGCGAGACTACTTAGCATGTTCTTTCAAAAGCTTCGGGTCCGGCCCGATGAATTCCGTTTCCCTCGTCAGGTGCACGCCGTTTCCCTCGCCGACGACCTCGATCGTGAACGCAAACTTTCCGGCATACGTGCTGCGCGGCACGGTGATGATCATCGGGCGCACGAGTTCTCCAGCGGGCTCGATCTCCATCACCTCGTCCCAGCCGACAAGCGCCAATTTCGGAGTCGAAGGATCGGTTGCGACTGCCAGCAACCCAAATCGCGCCGGTTCATCACTCTTGTTTACGATCCTCACAAGAAACTGATTTCGCACCACGGCGTCATCGACAAAGTACGGCGCCCCCTGCATTCGCACGGCCGTGAAGCTCGCGGCTTGGTAGCGAGAAATGGAAAACGTCGCGACGGTCGCGCCCACCAGGAGGAGCGCGGAATACAACAGAATCCGCGGACGCACAAAACGTGTCTTTCCGCCTGAGAGTCCGCTCATCGAATCGTAACGCACCAAGCCACGTGGACTCCCCACCCGATCCATCACCTTGTCGCACGCGTCGACACAGGCGGAACACGCGACGCACTCGAGTTGCAGGCCTTGACGGATGTCGATCCCCGTCGGGCACACCTGCACACAGCGGAAGCAATCGATGCAATCGCCGTGCGCCTCGGCTTCGGGAGCGGAGGCACGATGCGCTCCGCGTGGTTCGCCCCGCACGGCATCGTATCCAATCACCACCGAGTTGTCGTCAATCAAGGCAGACTGGAGCCGGCCGTACGGGCACAGGATGATGCACAGCTGCTCCCGAAACCACACGAAGTTGAAATAGAGCACGAGTGTCGCGACGACGATGAAGACAAACACGCCCCAGTGCTGCCCGGGGGCGTGGGAGACCATCGTCCACACTTGCGGCAGCGAGACAAAGTAGGCGAGCAGCACGTGTGTGATCACGAGGGAGACGAGGAGAGACAAGACGTGCTTCGATCCCCGCCGGTAATCACCTCGTTCGCCGGATTCCCACGGTTCGCGATCCAGTTTCCGGCGGGCCGAGGCGTCGCCTTCGAGCCAGCGTTCGATCCGACGATAGACGTGCTCGAGAAGATTGTCTGCGGACAGGCCCAACCACACCACAAGCGGCCAGAAGAGCGCGGTC
>CAWCPU010000007.1:0-59880 GCA_963797545.1 uncultured delta proteobacterium | reverse complement strand
ACCGAGTGGCCGTCGGGGAAGCGCCACTCGTCGTACTGCGGCTTGATGTTGATGCGCTCGATGCCCTGGACCTTCTTCAGGCCCGGCCATGTCGATCTCGTTGTCGAAGTGGCCGATGTTGCCCATGATCGCCTTGTCCTTCATGCGCGCCATGTGGGCGACGGTGATGATGTTGAGATTACCCGTCGCGGTGACGAAGACGTCGGCGCGCTCGACTAACGCGTCGAGGGTGTTCACCTCGTAGCCTTCCATCGCGGCCTGGAGGGCGCAGATCGGGTCGATCTCTACGACGATCGACGCGGCAGCCCTGGCCGCGCAACGCTTGCGCGCAGCCTTTGCCGACCTCGCCGAAGCCGCAGACGACGGCGACCTTGCCGCCGAGCATGACGTCGGGGCGCGGCAGATGCCGTCGACGAGCGAGTGGCGGCAGCCGTAGATGTTGTCGAACTTGCTCTTGGTGACGGAGTCGTTGACGTCATCGCGGGGAAGAGCAGCGTCCGGCTTCCATCATCTGATAGAGGCGATGCACGCCCGTCGTGGTCTCCTCGCTGACGCCGCGCAGGTCGGCGGCGACGCGCGTCCAGCGCTTCGGATCGCGCAGCTGCTCGGCGCGGAGCAGCTCGAGGATGACGCCCCACTCCTCGGGGTCGGCCTTGGCGTCGAAGGCGGGCACCGCGCCGGCCTTCTCGAACTCGACGCCCTTGTGGACCAGGAGCGTCGCGTCGCCGCCGTCGTCGACGATGAGGTTCGGGCCGCTGCCGTCGGGCCACATCAGGGCTTCACCCGTGCACCACCAGTACTCCTTGAGCGTCTCGCCCTTCCACGCGAAGACCGGCGTGCCCTTCGGGTGCTCGGGTGTGCCGCCGGTCTCCGGACGGCCGACGACGACTGCGGCCGCGGCGTGATCCTGCGTCGAGAAGATGTTGCACGAGACCCAGCGCACGTCGGCGCCGAGCTCGACCTGTAGCAAGCGAATGGGCGGCGCATATGGCGCGTCCGATAAGGCACCGTCAACCGGAGACAGGCCGCGAACACGTCGCTAATGCGGTCTACCGACCTTCTCGCGAGTGCTTCGGCGTCATCCTAGGAGGACCCGCGGCATCGCCCCGCGGATGCTACCCGCATGAAAGGACAGTCGGCCGCAGTCGAGCGCCCTCTGCAACGTGCTCGCGTCCTCGCGGAAAAGATCGCCGGCGTCGGTGAGCACGCATTGCCCGAGTGCGCCGGGCGGTAACGCGGCGACGACCTGGCGAGCGCTTGCGAGCATCGCGTGCCAGCGGCGCGCGAGCTCGGCGGCATCGGGCTTGGCCGTGCCGAAGTCGAGCGCGTCGATCTCCGGCGCCGAGTAGCGGGCACCGCGCGCCGCCTCGTCGAGGATCGCCGCCGGGCTGAACCCCGGGTCTTTGCCGCATGCCGCCCACGCGAGAAAGCCGAGCGGCTGGAGTCGAGCGTCACACTCGATGACATCGATCCAGTCACGAGGCTCGAGCCGGCCTACGAGCGCCAGGACCTTGTTGGTCGCGAGATCGAACGGAGGAAGAAGAGGGTTTTTTTTCTACAACGCCTTCGCGACGACGGTCACCACGAAGCCGTTCCGCTCGAGCAGCCCTCGGTCGGCGTCCCAGCTCGTGCGGAGCGCGGCGTCGGTGTCGTGGAAAAGGTCGATGTCGCGCGACCGCCTCGGCGCCGCCAGCAGCTCATTCAGCGCGACGCCGCCAGCGACGTAGCTCTCGCCGGACGCGACCCGCGTCTCGGCTAGGAGGCGGCAGACGGTACGCTGGAACGGCGTGATAGCCATCGTCGAATCTCCGCTGCGCGGACGTACGCGTGCCGGTCGCCGTGACGTTCGATGTAATCGAGCGTCCGGAGGATCGCCTCGGTGCCCTCCGGGTAGTAGTCGGGGCGCAAGAACCAGAGGCACCGCTCGCGATAGTCGTCGGTCAGCGACCGAACGACGTCGTCGATCTCGTCAGGCGCAGTGTCCATGGCCGATCGAAGACTAGCACCCGAGACGTGCGGCCGACTATCCGCACACCGGTCTTGCGCCGTTCCACGGCGGCTGCTCTTGCGCAGCGTGAGCCGCGGCCATCGCGTCCGATGGGCCCCGGCAGAGGCAGCTTCGCGTGCTGACGATCGGCGACTCGGAGAAGAGGGCGCGCCGCGACACGACGGGGCCCTGATCGCGTCGCACGCCTCGGCACCGCTACAATGGCAGGCATGGCGAAGGGCAAATCGCGCCATGCGCTGACGCTGCTCGACGATTCCATTCGCGAGAGCTACCGATGCCGGACGAGCGCTCGGCAAGACGCATGTTCGCGCGGCTCGTCGACGAGGCGACGCGCTGGAAGGGAGCGCCAGCGGTGGCGCCGCAAACGGGTCCGGGCCGCGAGCTCGCCGCGTGGCCCGATCTCGAGATTCGTCGAGCCGGTCGTGGCGTGCTCGTACGCGTGCGTGCACCGTGGTTCAGCGACTGGTGGCACGAGACGTGGGAGGGCAGCCCGATGAGAGCCGTGCACGAATGGCTCGCGGAGGAACGCGACCGCAGATGAGCAGCGCCGCGCCGCCGGCGCGGGCAGTCGAGTGAACCACCATGTTGCTGCGCCTCCACGCCTTCGACCTGCCGCTGGCACGTCCGTTCAGAACCAACCGCGGATCGACGACCTCGCAGGCAACGCTGGTCGTTGTGGTCGCACGTCTACCCGGCGCTCGCGGACGACCCTTTCTACAAGATCAAGCTCGGCACCGACCGTGATCTCGAGATCGTGCGCGAGCTGCGGCGACACACGGACGCACGCTTCCGTGTCGACGCCAACTGCGCCTGGACCGCCGAGCGCGCCATCGAGTACTCGGCTGCATGACCGAATCGACCGTGGGGATCTCCGCGGTCGCGCAGCTCGCGCCGCTGGCGGACTGGGTGGACGTCGACGGGTCGCCTTCGTGACGTTCGATGCTCGGCTCGCGGCGGCCGCCGATCGAGAGGGTTTCGAGGTCCTGGGTCAGGCGCAGGCCTGACGGCCACGTACCACCGACACGCTCGCGGCGATCGACACGCCACGGCCGGCGGTCGATCGAAGCGCGAGCGGTGCGCGCGCGTGCCGTCGACCGCGATGTGCTATGACGGCTGCGCGTGGAGTCTCGAGAGCTCACCGGCGATGAGGCTCGCGCCGCGGCAGAGATCGCGGCGCGACATCTCGCGGCGGACCCGCGGGTCCGTCTCGTCTACCTCTACGGGTCCGCGGCCGACCCGGGACGCCGAGTGGTGAATGACGTGGACCTCGCGATCTCGTGCCTGCCTCGCATGCCGTTCGACGAAATGATGCGGCTCCGCGCCGACACCATCATTGCTGCCGGTGCGCCGATCGACCTCGTCGCGCTCGACGATGCGGGCGTGGTGTTGGCATGGGAAGTAGCGGAGACCGGGGCATGCCTCTTCGCCCGCGACCCCGACGACGAGGTGGCGTTCATCACGCGCGCGCGCGCACGCTACTGGGATTTCAAGCCCTTCCTCGAAGAGCAATGGCGACTCGCCGGCGAGCGCCTGGCCGAACGGCAACGTGGTCCTCAGACCTGAGGCCGTCCGTCAGCGTCTCCTGAAGCTCGAGGAGGCGATCTCCCGGCTGGAGGAAATCGGCCGAACCGATCGCGCGATGCTGCGCACGAGCTTCCGCGACGCGTGGGCGGCGGAGCGTGGCCTCCAGGTCGCGGCGGAGATCGTGCTCGACGTCGGCAATCACGTCCTCAGCGCGCATTTCGGTGAGAGCGCGCGCGACTACGAAGACGTCATCGCGCAGCTTGCCGCACGCGGCGTGATCGACGAACCGCTACGCGCACGCCTGAAAGGACTCGGCGGGTTTCGCAACATCCTGGTGCACGGGTATCTCGAGCTCGACGCGGATCGGGTCGCGGACTACCTCGTGAAGGGTCCCGCCGACTTCGCCGCGTTCCTGGGCGCGATGCGCGCCTGGCTGGCGACGGTGACGGCTCCATAGCGCGGCGCACGCGCCGGGCTCGATAGGCGATATCCATTCCCCAGCAGCGTCGCCGCTCGATGACGAGAGGGCGTAGTTGGAGGTGCGCGAATTCACTTCGCGCACCGACGCCCATCGGAGCACGACGCGCGCCACGCGGTAGTCGAGGTCGGAGGAGAGAAGTAGCCCACTTGCTCCGACGGGTACGCCAACGGAGCCGGAGGCTTCGCGCATGCGGGGATCATCGGGTCCGGCTTCGCCGGCTCTCAGTCGCACTGCTCATCGCTACGAGGCGTGCGACGCGCCCCGACGGTCCTCGCTCTGGTGCTGCCGTCAGCGTTCGCAGGCGCACCAGGTTGCAGGGCCGCGATGAACGCCAACGGCCGCGACAGCGCACCAACTCCATGCCTCTCATTTCACCGCCGCGATCAGAATGGCGGGATTCGGCAACACGAAGACGTTCCCCGACCGGTACAAAGCGGCTCTCTCTCGCACAGTGGCTTCGATGCCGTCGCGGACCTTCTTGGGAAACGCTTCCAGATTCGCCCAGTCGCAGAAGGAAGCAACATACGGATCTATCGAGGAAGTCCGCCAGGCGATCGGCAGTTCCCGTACTGACGATTCTCCAAAGCCGGCGCTGCGAACCATCCCATGAAAGACCTCGAAGTCGCTGACTCCAAACAGAGGACCATGAGGAAGCTCCGCCGATCCAGCGTGCTCCTCGACCGCGGCAAAGAACAAACCGAACGCTTCGAGCTTCGAGGGCTCTGCCCAGACTGTGAATCCCACCCTTCCGCCACGCCGCAGCACCCTGAACGCTTCGCGCAGCACGTCCTCAGGCCGGGCCGCGTGGTGGAGCACGAAGTTCCCGACAACCGCGTCGAATCGACCGTCCTCAAATGGCAGGGACTCTGCACGCGCGTGCTGAAATGTTAGGCCTGGATAGTGCCGACGAGCCTCCGTCACCATCGCTTCGGAGAAGTCAATGCCGACGACATCGGCTCCGCGCTCCGCCGCTGCAGCAGCGACAAGGCCGGGACCGGTTCCCACGTCCAGCACCCGATCCCCATCCCTGACCTTCACTTCGTCTAGCAGTGGGACGATTGTTTCTCTCACCAGGGCACCGAATCCATGCAGGTAGGTCTCGGCACACCGCGACCAAGTGGCATTCTCGAACCGGGTGACTTCCTCGGGGTCGAACCGCTCTTGCGTCATGCTTCCCCCTTCCAGCAACGTTTCATAAGGCGCCGACTAACGGATCGGCGCTGAGCGGCCGGCGGCAACCCCGCCACGGATACGAGTAGTCGCCTCCCTCGCCGGGCCGCTCCAGCGGCTTGTTAGGTGGGTTGCAGAGTCGTAGAGTGGCCGCGTGACGAAAGCCGCCGAGAAGATCTTGGCCGAAGCTTTGACGCTCGACACGAACGAGCGGGCCGATCTGGCAGCCAAGCTCCTCGCGAGCCTCGACGGGGAGACGGAGGAGGATGTGGACGCGGCATGGGCTGCCGAAGTGGAGCGCCGGATCCAAGACATTGAGGCCGGCCGCGCGAAGCTAGTGCCGTGGGAAGACGTCGAGCGCCGCATCGAGGAAGAACTCCGGAAGCGGTAGACCGCTCGCTCCGCGGCATCCCGGAAGCGGACGCTGAACTCGCGCATGCGGCCGGCTGGTACGAAGAGCAGGGGCCCGGACTGGGTGTCGACTTCCTTCTGGCCGTCCGCGAAGCTCGACAACGGATCGAAAAACAACCGGGCAGCGGCGCCATTGTCCCCGGCACGCATACGCGCGGCGTTCGTCGTGTGATGGTCCATCGCTTTCCGTATCAGCTCGTCTATTACGTACGGCCGCACGACATTATTCTCGTCGCTGTCGCCCACCTGAAGCGTCGTCCGGGATATTGGAACAAACGAGTGCTTCCTCACGCCACCTATAATAACGGCATGCGGTTCAGCGGCGGCGCGTCCGCGCCGTCCGCTGCAAGCGCGGGTTGGACGCCGAGCTACCGATACACGTCGCGACGGTGCCAAATCCGAACGATGTCGACGACCCGCTGCCGATCGTTGACCCCATACACGACTCGGTAGTCACCTACGCGAATGCGCCAAAGCTGGTGGGAACCCTGTAGCTTCTTCGCACCCCCGGGTCTCGGCTCGGCTGCCAGCGCCTCGATTCGAGCAATGACGCGAGCGATGTACCGGTGCTCCAGACCTTCCAACTCACGTCTCGCCGAGCGGGCGAAGGTAACGGCATAGTCAGCCATCCCGGCGGAGCTTGCCCCGACGGCCAAGTCGCTGCTTCACAGACGCAAGAGACTCCCGCGGTTCGGCCTCGCGCTGCTTGGCTACGGCGCGGTCGTAGAAGTCCTCCCATAGGCCACGATGCTTCTTTAGGTCGATGACGACTGCCGTCTTCTCCCCTTCATCATCGATCACGAATTGCACACCCTTGATCATCTTTCCTCCCGGTCAGGGCGAGCGTAGCCCGAGGAAACCTCGGCGTCTAACGCGCCGATGAGCGGCGCTGAGGCGCGTAGCGCGGAGGCGTCCGCTCCATTGGCTGGTTGGGCGTCATGGCCGCGTGCTCTGACTAGAGTCCGCGCGCCCGATCAACCCCGGCGCGCCATTCGGCCTCCAGTTCGTAAGCAGTAGCTGGGCCGGACTCGTTTATCATTCCATCGAGCAGCTCGACAAATGCGACGTCGAGACCATTTCTCAGCATCCAAAAACAAGATCGAAATCCGGGGGCTGCCGCCATACCTTTAAGCATTCTCTCAGTGGTTCGCCATCGGTCGGTTCCGATGGTGCCCTCTTTCCACTGGCGAAATATCTCTTCCTGAAGGCGCAACTGCGTCGCGCCAAAAAAATAGAATCGTCTCACTTGGGTGTCATTCAGGCCCGTGTCGCCGTGCAATCCGGCCTTGATAAGTGGGCCCAATTCCGGATCGGTCAGCATCAGGGTGATTTCGTGAAGTTGTTGACTTCGCGCCTGGTGCATCTGAGCGAAATTGCTTCGTGCCGCCAAGTGTGTTTGGCGTCCCAAATAGACAACAGAGAACACCAAAGCGATGGTCGAGATAAGCTGGCTGATGTAGTACGCCTGTTCTAAAGTCATTCGCGGCTGTGAGAATCCGTTAATTGGTTACTCGCCAATATGACCACGTTGTCGACGCCGAGAATAGACGGGCTTTCCGCGCTTCGAACCTGACCCATGACGCCCAACGGATAGGCGCTCAGCGGCCGACGCAGCCGGCCCGCTGAAGCGGCGAGTTAGGGCTTGCTAAACAATGAAGTTTACAAATCATGTGAGCGACGTTCGTAGGCCGATGGTCAATTGGGCAGCAGTGTGTAGTTCCAATCGGGGTGGAACGAATGCCCTCGCAGCCGCAGCTCCTTCATTTCATGGGTAGACACTTCCTGGCCGGTCTCGTAGTCCCGCGTGTCGAGCAAAGCCTTGACCGTGAGCCCGCCCCGGGTCCGAGTGCTTCCGATCAGGTTCACGACCGTCTCGTAGCTCACCAACGGTGTGCCACGCCAGTTCATGCTGATGAACGAAAACAGCCGGTGCTCGATCTTGTTCCATTTACTCGTGCCGGGTGGATAGTGCGACACCGAAACCAGAATGCCGATCTCGTTGGCCAGTCGCTGCAGGTGAAGCTTCCACGCGCGAAGGCGGTTCCCGTTGCTTCCTCCAGCATCGGCACAGATCAAGAGCCGGCTCGCTCGAGGATAGCTTCGTCGGCCAAGCATCCGCCACCAGCGCCGGATGCTCGCCACGGCGAATTCCGCTGTGTCGTGGCTCACCCCGACGTTCACCAGCGCTTTGTCGAGGGCGACATCGTAGGTGCCGTAGGGGATCGCCTTTCCGCGCCCCAACTGGGGGAAGTCATGCACATGGACCTGCGTGGCGTCTCCCTGCCGCTGCCAGCGCCGCCCCGCGTTTTTGAAGGCTCCCACGAGTTCTTTCTTCTTGGTGTCGACCGACACCACGGGATCGCGGCGGCGCACAAACGCCTTGACCTGGGCATTGATGTAACGGAACTGAGCGTCTCGGTCCGGATGCTGGGCACCCTCGATGGTCTTCACGTTGGCCTGCAACGAGTAGTCCATATCGTGCAAACAACGACCCACGGTCACCGCGCTCACCGTATGGCCGCGGCGAGAGAGTTCCTCGGCGATGGTGCGGGTAGATTTGCTGGTCCATTTGAGCAGGCTCATCGGATCACCCGCCGTAGTCTCCTCAAGGATGCGAGTGAGCTCACGCTTCAATCTGGGCTCCACGTCCTCCACGCGCTTGCGGCCAGATCCGGCGCGCCGAATCCGCCCAGCCTCCGCCGTCGACAGGCGCCGTGCCAATCGCAGTTGCGTGACTATTTGTAAACTTCATTGTTTAGCAAGCCCTTACGGCGCGGTGGACGGCGCGCTGCACGACGGTCTCGTGCAGGTGGTGCCGGCGGCGTTGGCCCGTGACGCGGTCCGTGTATGTCCGGGTCGCGGGGAATACCCATTGCCACGCCAGCTCGCGGCCGGCGTTCGGATACTTGCGCGCGAGCGCATACGGCAGCTCGACCCAACCGGCTCCGGCAGCGAGATCGCGGGCGTGCTGCCGAGCCACGCGCTCGAGTTGTCGCTTCAAGGCGCCGGCGGCCGCGGCGGGCAACAACGTCACGCGATCCTTCTCACCCTTCCCGCTCCGCACGACGAGCTGACTCGCGGCGAGCTCGACGTCCTTGACGCGCAGACGTGCGCATTCCAGCAGTCGAAGCCCGGCTCCGTAGAGGAGAAATGCCATCAGCTGCGGCGCGCCTTCCAGTTGCTCGAGCACCAACCGCACCTCGGCACGCGAGAGGACCACCGGCAGGCGCCGCGGCCTCGACGCGCGAACGATGTCGTTCAACCACGGGAGCCGCGAATCGAACACCTCACCGTAGAGAAAGAGCAGAGCAGCCAGCGCTTGGTTTGCGTCGATGCGCTGACGCGACCGTCGGTCGCGAGCGCGGAAAGGAATTTCGTGACTTCGCCAGCGCCCATCTCTCGAGGATGCCGCTTCCCGTGAAAGAGAATGAATCGGCGAATCCACCCGACGTACGCGCGCTCCGTTCGACGGCTGTAGTGCCGCAGACGGAGAGCGGCGCGCACTTCGTCGAGAAGGCGCGGGCGACTGACAGGTAGGCGAGGAGCCTGACCGTCCGACTCCGCGACGCACCACCCGCCCGGCGTGTTTCCTGTGAGGACGCACGAAGAAGAGAGCGACATGAAGCTGCGGACTATACGGCCGAGCCGTTTGGCGCGACAAGCAGAACCAGCGACTCGTAGCGATCGACGCCCGCGAGTTGTCGCGCAATGGTGCAACTTCGAGTCGACTCCGCTGCCGCGAAGATTACGTCTACCCCACCGACTACTTCGTCATCCTCGATCTGCCACGCGACGCGAAGCGCGCCGTGAAGAAGAGCTTCGCCCGCCAACCGAACGACGCCCCCTGAGCCGCGTCGCCGGCGTGAATGGCGACGCGCCGGTAGCAAGCGAATGGGCGGCGCATATGGCGCGTCCGATGAGGCGTACACCGTCAACCGGAGACAGGCCGCGAACACGTCGCTAATGCGGTCTACCGACAGGACACTCGGCCGCAGTCGAGCGCCCTCTGCAACGTGCTCGCGTCCTCGCGGAAAAGATCGCCGGCGTCGGTGAGCACGCATTGCCCGAGTGCGCCGGGCGGTAACGCGGCGACGACGTGGCGAGCGCTTGCGAGCATCGCGTGCCAGCGGCGCGCGAGCTCGGCGGCATCGGGCTTGGCCGTGCCGAAGTCGAGCGCGTCGATCTCCGGCGCCGAGTAGCGGGCACCGCGCGCCGCCTCGTCGAGGATCGCCGCCGGGCTGAACCCCGGGTCTTTGCCGCATGCCGCCCACGCGAGAAAGCCGAGCGGCTGGAGTCGAGCGTCACACTCGATGACATCGATCCAGTCACGAGGCTCGAGCCGGCCTACGAGCGCCAGGACCTTGTTGGTCGCGAGATCGAACGGACGACGGTCACCACGAAGCCGTTCCGCTCGAGCAGCCCTCGGTCGGCGTCCCAGCTCGTGCGGAGCGCGGCGTCGGTGTCGTGGAAAAGGTCGATGTCGCGCGACCGCCTCGGCGCCGCCAGCAGCTCATTCAGCGCGACGCCGCCAGCGACGTAGCTCTCGCCGGACGCGACCCGCGTCTCGGCTAGGAGGCGGCAGACGGTACGCTGGAACGGCGTGATAGCCATCGTCGAATCTCCGCTGCGCGGACGTACGCGTGCCGGTCGCCGTGACGTTCGATGTAATCGAGCGTCCGGAGGATCGCCTCGGTGCCCTCCGGGTAGTAGTCGGGGCGCAAGAACCAGAGGCACCGCTCGCGATAGTCGTCGGTCAGCGACCGAACGACGTCGTCGATCTCGTCAGGCGCAGTGTCCATGGCCGATCGAAGACTAGCACCCGAGACGTGCGGCCGACTATCCGCACACCGGTCTTGCGCCGTTCCACGGCGGCTGCTCTTGCGCAGCGTGAGCCGCGGCCATCGCGTCCGATGGGCCCCGGCAGAGGCAGCTTCGCGTGCTGACGATCGGCGACTCGGAGAAGAGGGCGCGCCGCGACGCATTTCGGCGAGCGCGCGCGCGACTACGAAGACGTCATCGCGCAGCTTGCCGCACGCGGCGTGATCGACGAGCCGCTAGGCGCACGCCTGAAGGGACTCGGCGGGTTTCGCAACATCCTGGTGCAGGGGAATCTCGAGCTCGACGCGGATCGGGTCGCTGACTACGATGACGCGAAGGCGTAGTTGGAGGTGCGCGAATTCACTTCGCGCACCGACGCACATCGGAGCACGGCGCGCACAGGGGCTAATACGAATCGAGCGTCGCCACCCGGTCGCGGTGCCAGGCGGCGTCGCCGAACGTCATCTCGGCGACCCGCGCGCGCTTGATGAAGAAGCCGATGTCGTGCTCGTCGGTCATGCCGATGCCGCCGTGCATCTGCACGCCTTCGTTGCCGATCAGGACGAACGCGTCGGAGCAGCGCGCCTTCGCGAGGCTCGCGAGACGCGCGATCGTCGCGTCGTCGCGGCCCTCGTCGAGCGCGCGGTGCGCGCCCATCACCGCCGAGCGCGCGAGCTCGATCTCGATGTACATCTTCGCGGCGCGATGCTTGAGCGCCTGGAAGGTGCCGATCTGCACGCCGAACTGCGTCCGCGTCCTCAGGTAGTCGTTGGTCATCTCGAAGGCGGCGACCATGCTGCCGAGCATCTCGGCGCAGAGCGCGATCGTCGCGCGGTCGAGGACGCGCGCGAGGAGCGCGCCGCCGTCGGCGAGGGCGCCGAGAACGGCGTCGCGGTCGACGCGCACGTCGTCGAGCCGCAGCAGCGCGGCGTTCCGCCCGTCGATGCGGTGCTGCCGCTCGATCGTCACGCCCGGCGTGTCGGGACGCACGAGGAACAGCGTGATGCCGCGGGGATCGGCATCTGCGCCGTCGGTCCGCGCCGAGACGATCAGCCAGTCCGCGACGTGCCCGTCGAGCACCTGGATCTTCTCGCCGCGCAGCACGAAGCCGCTCCCGGCCTTCGCCGCCTTGGTCTCGACGTGATGCGCGTCGTAGCGGCTCCGCGGCTCCTGGTAGGCGAGCGCGAGCAGGCGCTCGCCGGCCGCGACCGCCGGGAGGTGCTCGCGCTTCTGCGCGTCGCTGCCGCCGAGGAGAACGGCGGTGGCGCCGAGCAGAACGGTCGAGAGCATCGGCTCCGGCATCAGCCCGCGGCCGAGCTCCTCCATGACGACCATGAGGTCCATGTAGCCGAGGCCGGCGCCGCCGTGGTCCTCGGGGATGACGATGCCGAGCCAGCCGAGCGCGGCCATCTCGCGCCAGAGGTCGCGCGAGAAGCCGTCGGGATCGCCGCGCGTCGCGCAGGCGCGCGGATGCGCTTCAACGACGAGCGGCCGGCGACGAACTCGCGCGCGGTTCGGGCCAGCAGCTCCTGCTCTTCGGAGAGGACGAGATCCACGGCGTTCAGTCCGGCAGCCCGAGCACGCGCTTGGCGATGATGTTGAGCTGGATCTCCGACGTGCCGCCCTCGATCGAGTTGCCGCGCGAGCGCAGCCAGTCGCGGGTGATCTTGAGCTCGTCGTCGTCGAAGCCCGGGGCCCTCCCAGCCGAGCGCCTGCGGACCGGCGATCGCGACCATCAGCTCGCGCCGGCGCATGTTCAGCTCGGTGCCGTAGTACTTGAAGATCGACGTCTCCGGCCCCGGCTTGTGGCCCGGCCTTCATGTTGTCGCGCGAGCGGGCGAGGGTGAGGTCGAGGCAGGCTTGGTCCATCTCGAGCTGCGTCATCCGGTCGCGCAGCCGCGCGTCGGCGATCGTGCCGTTCGCGCTCGGCGAGGTAGCGGCGCGCGAGCGCGATGAGCCGCTTGGCGTCGTCGCGCTCCTTGAACGCGTCGGCGATCATGGTGCGCTCGTGGCCGAGCAGCGCCTTCGCCATCGCCCAGCCGTGGTTGACCTCGCCGACGACGTTCCGCGCCGGCACGCGCACGTCCTGGAGGAACGTCTCGCAGAACGGCGACGAGCCGCTGATCAGCTTGATCGGCCGCACGGAGACGCCGGGCGAGGTCATGTCCATCAGGATGAACGTGATCCCGGCGTGCTTCGGCGCCTCGAAGTCGGTGCGGACCAGGATGAACATCCAGTCGGACTTGTCGGCGTAGGAGGTCCAGACCTTCTGGCCGTTCAGCACGAAGACGTCGCCGTCGCGGACGGCCTTGGTCTGGAGGCTCGCGAGGTCCGAGCCCGAGCTCGGCTCGGAGTAGCCCTGACACCAGCGGATCTGGCCGTGGATGATCTTCGGCAGGTGCTCCTTCTTGAGCTCCTCGCTGCCCTCTTGCAGGAGCAGCGGCCCGATCATCGCGAGGCCGAAGCCGGTGAGCGGCAGACGGATCCGGAGCTTCGCCATCTCCTCCGCGAGGACCTTCGCCTCCGCCTTCGACAGTCCGCCGCCGCCGTACTCCTTGGGCCACGTCGGCGCGGTCCAGCCGCGCTCCGCGTTGACGTCGAGCCAGCGCTTCACGTCGGGCGGATACTGCGTCTTCTTGCCGCCCCAGCAGAGGTCGTCGGGCGTCTTCGGCGGCGTGTACATCGACGCCGGCGCGTTGTCCTTCAGCCAGCGACGGGTCTCTTCACGAAAGGTCTCGAGATCGGCCATGGATTTGCCTCGCGATCGGCGCCTGCGGCGCCAGGCGTGATGGGTAGCCCGGCGAAGCTAGAACAGCGCCGGCCTCCGTTCAATGGTCGGCGCGACGCGGGTAGTGGGGGAGTAAACACCACTACCGTGGAGCGGGCAGCGGAGAACTCCCCCGACGACCGCGGCGCGCCCTGCGCCGTCGATCGCGACCGCGGCACGCGGCCCGCGCGCGATCGCAGCGGCGGGTGCGCTTGTCGTGCGACGGCCCGGACAGTATCCGGACGCATGACCGCCGACCTCGACCTGAAGCGGCTCGCGGCGGTGATCGTGCTCTGCGTCGCATCCTGCGCGCCCGCCGCGAGGCAGCGCCTTCCCGCCATCGCCCCGGGCGAGCCGTCGTTCTTTCCGACCGTCGCCGCGCACACCGACGCGCGCTTCGTCGACGGTAACCGGGTCGAGATCCTGCTGAACGGCGACGAGACGTTTCCGGCGCTGCTGCGCGCGATCGCCGGCGCCCGCCGCAGCGTCACGTTCGAGCAGTACTTCTACGAGGGCGGGCAGCTCGCCGCCGACGTCGCACACGCGCTCGCCGACCGCTGCCGCCACGGCGTCGCGGCGCACGTGCTCCTCGACTCCTTCGGCGCGAGCGCCATCCCGGGCGAGCTGGTGTCGGAGATGAAGGCCGCCGGCTGCGAGGTGGAGTGGTTCCGACGCATCAAGGTCGTCCAGTTCCTCACGCCGTGGGAGCTGCTCTCGTACAACAACCGCAGCCATCGCCGGATCGTTGTGGTCGACGGCGGCGTCGGCTTCACCGGCGGCTACGGCATCAGCGAGGCCTGGACCGGAGACGGCCTGCAGAGCGGCCATTGGCGCGACACCAACGTCCGCGTCGCGGGCCCGGTCGTGCAGCAGCTCCAGGCCGCGTTCGTCCGCGACTGGCGCGCGACGACGCGGACGGTGCTCGGCGGCGACGCGTACTTCCCGGTCCTCGCGCGCGCCGGCGACGTCACCGCGCAGATGGTCACGAGCGCGCCGGGCGGCGGCTCGTCGGAATCGTACATGCTGTTCCTGCTGGCGATCGCCACCGCGCAGCGCTCGATCGCCATCACCAACCCCTACTTCGTCCTCGACGACGAGATGCGAGACGCGCTCGTCGCCGCCGCAGCGCGCGGCGTACGCATCGACGTCATCGTGCCGGGGCAGCTCGAGACGGTCTTCCGCGTCGACCAGAACCTCGTTTACTACGCCGGCCGCGGCGACTTCGGCCCGCTGCTGCGCGCCGGCATCCGCATTCATCAGTACGAACCCGCGCTGCTGCACGCCAAGACGATGGTCGTCGACGGCCGGTGGGCGATGATCGGCAGCACCAACTTCGACCGCCGCTCGTTCGCGTTGAACGAGGAGATCAACCTCACCGCGTTCGATCCCGGGATCGCCGGACGCCTCGAGCGGATCTTCGAGGACGACCTCCGCCGCTCGCACGAGCTGACGTACCGGGAGTGGCAATCGCGCGGCCTCATCGAACGGTTCTTCGAGCTGTTCGCGATCCCGGCGAAGCGCCAGCTGTAGGGCGCGAGCCGCCGCCGCGAGACGTCCGCGCTCGTGCGGAGATCCCGCCCGGCGCGGCGGGCCTTCCCTCGGGCGGCCGTTTTGGTCACAACGGGGCGCGACGAAAGGAGCCGCCATGAGCTACGAGCAGATCCGATACGACGCCGGCGACGACGGGATCCTGACGATCACGCTCGATCGTCCCGAGAAGCTGAACGCCTTCACGACCCGCATGATGCACGAGCTGATCGACGCCTTCGATCGTGCCGACGCCGACGACGCCGTCCGGGTCGTCATCGTGACCGGCGCCGGCCGGGCGTTCTGCGCCGGCGCCGACCTTTCCGGCGGGAGCGGCGCCTTCGATCACAGTCAGGGCACCAAGCCGCTCTCGATCGACGAGCATCGCGACGGCGGTGGGCTCCTCACGCTCCGCATCTTCGCGTCGAAGAAGCCGGTGATCGCCGCGATCAACGGCCCCGCGGTCGGCGTCGGCGTCACGATGACGCTGCCGATGGACGTCCGCATCGCCGCGGCGAGCGCCCGGATGGGCTTCGTCTTCAGCAAGCGCGGCATCGTCCCCGAGGCGTGCAGCAGCTGGTTCCTGCCGCGCATCGTCGGCATCGGCCGCGCCGCCGAGTGGGTCTACACCGGGCGGGTGTTCGACGCCGAGGAGGCGCGCGCGGCCGGCCTGGTGAGCCGCGTCGTCCCGGCCGACGGCGTCGTCGCGGCGGCGCACGCGCTCGCGCGCGAGATGGCGGACGGCACGTCGGCGATGTCGATCGCGCTCTCCCGCCAGCTCCTCTGGCGCATGCTCGGCGCCGACCACCCGATGGAGGCCCACAAGGTCGACTCGCGCTGCATCTACTTCATGGGACAGTCCGCCGACGCGCACGAAGGCGTCGCGTCGTTCCTCGAGAAGCGCCCGCCGCGCTTCACGATGCGGCCGAGCGCCGACATGCCGGACTTCTATCCGTGGTGGCCGGAGCGGCCGTTCGAGTAGCGTCGCCGCCGGCGTGCGACGCCGAAGGAAAGACGCGCCGCTCGGCGGCGGTCGATCGAAGCGGCGACCCGGAGTGCGAGCTTCTTGCCGGGTGCCGTCCTAAGTGAGTAGGACAGCTCTTTCCGCCGCCGTGGCTTGTCGGCCTTTTGACGAAATGGCTAGAAAGGCTTGATGAAGACGGCTCCGATCACGGACCTCAAGAACCGCCTCAGCCACTATCTCCGGCTCGTCCGTCGCGGTGAAACCGTCACGGTCTTGGACCGCGGCAAGGCGGTCGCGCAGCTCACTCCGGTACCCAAGGCGGACGACGAGCTCCAGCGGCTCGCGGCAGAAGGCGTCGTACGGCTGCCGCTCCGTCCTTTGCCGCCGTCGTTTTGGAAGAGGCCGAGGCCGGTGAGCCGCAAGTCGGTCACGGCGGCTCTGCTCGAAGGCCGCGAGGATCGCTTCTGACGGTGCCGTACTGGGGCGCCTCGGCGCTGGTGCCGTTGATTCTCGAGGAACCGGCGAGCGCCCAGCTTCACGTCGAGGCGCGGCGCGAGCCGATCGTCACCTGGTGTCTGTCGGCGGTCGAGGTCGCGTCGGCGATCGAGCGGTGCGCGGTCGGTGGCGCAGACGTCGCCGATAGCCGGCTTCACCGCGGCTGCGCCGCGGCGACGGCGGCCGCTGCGACTCAGTCGAAGAGCGCGCGCTCGGCCTCGAACGCGCGCGCGACCTTCTCGACGACCGGCGCGATGTCGGTGGCGGGCTCGGCGGCGCCGACGGTGACGACGTCGAGCGGCACGGAGCCGAACCCGAGCCGGTGCGCGACCGCGTCGGCCAGGGCGACGCGGCTTGCCAGCGGCGTGCTGTCGGGCGTGTGGTGGAACATGATCGCGGCGACGATCTCTTCCTCGAGGCCCCACTGCTCGGCGAGACAGCCGCCGACCGCGGCATGGGTGACGCCGTAGCGCTCCTCCTCGCTGGCGCCGTCCGCGTGCCCGAGCCGCGCGAAGGTGGCGGCGTCGGCGATGTGGAAGAGGAGCTTTCCGATGTCGTGCAGCAAGCCGGCGACGAAGCCGTTGCCGCCGCGCGGCTCGCCGGCCTCGACCGCGAGCTCGTCGGCGGCGAGCGCGGTCGCGAGGGCGTGGTACCAGAGCGCCTCGGCGACGGCGTCGTCGGCGCTGTAGGCGGCGCGCGCCGAGGCGGCGATCAGGATCTTCCGCAACGCCTGAAAGCCGACCTGCATGATCGCCTGCTGGAGCGTCTGCGGCGGATGGCGCCGTGCGTAGACGACCGACTGCGAGATCTTGAGGACGCGCGCCGCCAGCGCGGCGTCGGTCATCACCAGCCGGGCGAGCTCCTCCGCCTTGGTGTTCGGGTCGCGCGCCAGCGTCAGCGCGCGCGCCGCGACCGCGGGCAGCGGCGGCAAGTCACAGGTCTGCGCGACGTGCATGAAGACCGACCGCACCACGACCCGGTCCGTGCTCTCGACTCCCACGTGGCCGTGCGGAGCAACCCCCGTGCCGGTTCGCCCGATCGACGCCCCGCGCCGACGGCGGCCGGCGCGGGCACGCGCGGTCGGCCGCGGTCGCGCGGCGGTCGGATCGCTGACGCGCGGTCAATTGCCTGACGGGCGCACGCACGCCTCTTTGCAACGCCGCTCGATCGGGCTACCTGAAGGCTCGCTCTCCGCCGCTCGTCGTCGACGCCCAGTGCCCATTCGAAGGAGGTACGCGTAATGGCCATCGACTTCCCCTTGCCGCCCGACGGGCTCGACGCCTTTCGCGAGACCGGCAGCACCGGGGGCGCGACCGGGACGGAGCTGCTGTGATGCGACTCCGGACGATCGCCGCGCTGCTCGCGACGCTCACGCTGGTCGCATGCAGCCACGACGGCGGCACGACGTCGCCGACTGCGACGCCGCCCGCCGCGACGAGCGCCGCCGCAGCGCCGCAGGCCGCAGCCGACCTCTCGCCGTCCGGCGTCGCCGCGATCGCGGCGAACCCCGCGGCGTCCGCCGGCGCGATGGCGCCGAGCCCGCTCGCGAGCCCGCGGCGCGATCCGCTCGTCGGCGGCCCCTACCCGGCGCTCCTCCTCGCCCAGGCGCAGTTCACCGACGTCATGGGCGCCGACGGCAAGACGACGCCGGTCCCCGGCGCGGCGAAGCTGCTGATCGTCCGCCACACGCCGCAGGGCTGGCAGACGGTCACGATCGAGGACCCGCAGAGCAACGCGTTTCACAAGGCGATGCCGTATCGCGACGGGATCCTCACGATCGGCGGCACCGAGGCGCGCCTGAAGCTCTGGCGCTTCGCGGGCGGCAAGTGGCGCGACGAGACGTACTGGCGGGGGAAGTTCGGCGGCAAGATCGACCGCCTGCGCGACATCGAGATCGGCAACCCCGACGGCTACGGCGGCGAGGACCTCATCATCGGCACCCACGACCAGGGCGCGATCGCGGCGGTGCACCCCGATCAGGGCTGGCGCGTCGAGCGCATCGACCAGCGCAAGGACACCTTCGTCCACGAGATCGAGCTCGGCGACGTCGACGGCGACGGCAAGCAGGAGATCTTCGCGACCCCGAGCAATCCCGAACAAGCTCGACGAGAAGCAGCCCGGCGAGGTCACGATGTACGAGCGCGTCGGCAGCGAGTGGAAGCGGTCGGTGGTCGACGCGCCCGGCGACACGCACGCCAAGGAGATCCTCACCGCCGACGTCGACAAGGACGGCGTGAGCGAGCTCTACGTCGTGTGGGAGGGCGCGATCGGCGCCGGCGGCGCGGTCACGCGGCCGGTCACGATCAAGCAGTACCGCATGAAGGACGGCCGCTTCACCAGCACCCTGGTCGCGACCGTCCCCGACCGGCAGATGCGCGCGCTGACCTCGGGCGACGTCAACGCCGACGGCAAGATCGACCTCGTCGGCGGCGCGATGGCCTCGGGGCTCTGGCTCTTCGAGCAGGGCGCGTCGCCGACCGACGAATGGAAGAAGACGCTCATCGACGCGCACTCGTCCGGCTTCGAGCAGCCGGTCCACGTCGCCGACCTCGACGGCGACGGCAAACCCGAGATCTACGTCGCGTCGGAGGACCAGCACGAGCTCCGGATGTACCGCTGGAACGGCAGCACGTTCGTCAAAGAGGTCCTCGCGCCGCTCGAGCCCGGCGACATCACGTGGAACATCACCAGCGGACGCTTCTGACGCGCCGGCGCGGCGTCGCACCGCCGCTGCGCGCGCGCCGCCGAGACCCGGCGCGATGAGCACGGCGGCATCGCGTCCCGCGCGCACGCGCCGGCGATCGCGGCTCGGCTGGCTCGGCCTCGCCGGCCTGGCGGCGTTCATGGCGCTCGTCGTCTACCGCAGCTTCGAGATCGGCGGCGTCCGCTGCGAGGTCTGCATCGAGTACCGCGGCCGATCGCAATGCCGGACCGTCGACGGCGCCAGCCGGAAGGACGCGATGCAGGCGGCGACGACGAACGCCTGCGCCTATCTCTCGAGCGGCGTCACCGACGGCATCGCCTGCGCCCGCACGGCGCCGACCCGCGCCGAGTGCACCGCCGCCGAGTGAGGCGCGAGGCGCGCGCCGAAACCCCCTAGGCCTCGATCGCGTACACCTCGACCGGCGCCGCGATGCCCTTCAGCGGCACGGCGCCGCGCGGGCTGAGCGGCAGGCCGTCGACACTGCCGAGGGCGGCGCGCGTGCTCTCGGTGAGGAGGATCGGCGCGCCGAGGTCGCGCGTCTTCACCTGCAAGCGCGCCGCCTGGTTCACGGCGTCGCCGACGATCGTGTAGATGACGCGGTCGCCGGCGCCGACGTTGCCCGCGATCATGTCGCCCGTGCAGATGCCGACGCCGGCATCCAAGCGCGGGCGGTCGCTCGCGGCGGCGTTGCGCTCGGCGAGCAGCCGTTGCAGCGCGACCGCGGCAGCGACGGCGCGGCGCGCGTGGTCCGGGAGCGGCGCGAGCGGGCCGCCGAAGACCGCGACCACGCCGTCGCCGAGGAACTGCGTGATCACGCCGCCCTCGGCGTCGCAGACGCGCTCGACGAACGCGTAGTACTCGTTCAGCAGCTCGACGACCCGCGCGGGCGGCGTCCGCTGCGTCATCGCCGTGAAGCCCCGCAGGTCGACGAACATCGCCGTCGCCCGCACGACCTCGCCGCCGAGCGCGATGCCGCGCTCGAGCGCCGCGCGCGCGACGCCCGGGCTGACGTAGCGGCCGAAGATCTCGCGGGTGCGCTCCGCGGTACGCAGATCGGCGACCATGGCGTTGAAGTGCTGGTTGAGCTCGCCGAGCTCGTCGGTGCTGCGCACCGGGACCTTGGCGGTGAAGTCGCCGGAGGCGACCCGCGCCATCGCGGTGCGGAGCGCCTGGACGGGGCGATTGATGAAGCGCGCGACCAGCGTCGCCATCACGAGCGAGGCGAGGCCGGTCGCGACGACGATGAAGGCCTGCGTGCGCAGCAGGCCGTGCCAGACCGGCTGGACGAGCGGCGGCAACGTGTCGCCGAAGCGGCGCTCGAAGCTGACGTCGACCATCAGCATGACCGCGAGCGGCAGCACGGTCGTCACGAGAAAGGTCGCGGCGAGGCGCATCCGCACGGGGACACGGATCACGCCCGGCGCGATCGATTCGGCCGTCGGGAAAGAAGACCGGGATCTGCCGGCGCCAGTGGAACTCGCTCGCGAGAAAGACGAGCGCCGACGTCAGCGGGCCCGCGACCAGGACGATGCCGACGAACGCCCGGGTGCTCTCGCCGAAATCCACGGCGACGACCCACGAGAAGAACACCAGATAGAAGAGACCCGCGATGAGCCAGCCGGTCATCGTGAGCACCGCCGCCATCAGCGGCGCGTTCACCGCGCGCCGCCGGATCTCGACCGGCACCAGCCGAGGATCGCCACCGGCGCGCAACCGGCGCTCCCAGTCGGCGAGCGGCAGCTGCCAGCGCGCCGCGACGGCGAAATTCGCGAGCACGATCGTGACCGTGACCACGACGAAGACGCCGAAACGGTGGACGCGCGACGGTTGCATGGCGGCGCGCAGCGGCTGTGGCATCGCGATGCGCAGCGGGTCGACGTAGTTGAAGTAGAAGTACACGACCGCGGCGCCGACGAGGTTCGCCGGCACCTCCGGGTGGGAGCGAACCAAGACGCGGACGAGCCGCTTCGCGGTGTCGGCGAGCTGCAGGCGCATGCGTGTGCTCCTTACCCGTTGCCGAGAGCCGGGCGAAGATTCAACCTTCGCGGGGGCGCGTCCGTCGATGCAGCACGGCGCCGCCCGGCGTCGGCAGGAGCCGCCGCGAACGCCCGGCTGCGCGACGGTCGGTCGCTGTGCTAGCGATCGTCGCGATGACCACGGGCCCGACCGGACCGAGCGACCGGCCGCGCCGCCGGCGACGCCGCCGCGGCCGCGGACCCGGCCCCGGCGCCACCCCCGATGGCGCGGCGCCGCAGAGCGGCGCGACGTCGTCACCCGGCCCCCGCGAACGCGGCCCCCGCGACGCGGCGATGCCGAGGGCCGGCGCCGGCGGATCGCATCGCGGCCGCCGGCGCGGTCGGCGGAACGCCGCGGCGCCGGGAGGTGCCGCGGCGCCGCGCGCCGGCTCGGCGCCGGCGCCGGCGATCGTGCCCGAGGTAAGCCACCTCGCGGAGTCCAGCGGCGGCCACGAGCCGCTCAGCGCCGACGAGGTCGCCGAGATGAAGGAGCACCTCGTTTTCCTCCGGACCTACAAGGACGTGCTTCGCGTGCGGCTGAACGCGGCCGAGGATCTCCTGGTGAACGGCCGGCGCGAGCCGACGGACCGCGGCGTCTGCCATCATCTCCTCGGCAAGATCGATCGCGCCGTCATCGAGGCGGCGATCGCCCGCGAGCCGTTGCGCTCGAACGTCGAGGCGCGGGCGCGCATGCTCGCCGGCGCGGTCCGGCTGAGCGCCGACGTCGGCGTTCTTCTCGGCTATCTCGAGACCCTGCCGCAGCTGCGGTCGCGGACCGAAGCCGCGCACGCGTTCGGCGAGGTCGTGCGGCGGATCGACTTCGAGAGCCTCTCCGCGAACCGCCTGGGACGCCTGCTGCACGTCCTCACCGAGACCTTCACCGGTCACGAGCGGGTCCAGGTGCTGTTCAGCCTCCTCGACGGCGAGCCGTTTCGGCGCGCGTTCGACGCCGCAGCCGGCACCTTGCCGCCGGAGATCGCGGCAGTCTTCGCGCCGCTCCGCGCCGTCCACCGCCGGCTGCTGGAACGGTCGGCGACCGACGAAGATCCCACGCTGCTCGCCGCCGGGATCGAGCAGGTGCTTTCGGCGCCCGACCCGGTCCTGCGGACCTACGCGGAGCCGCTTCGCCGCGGCATCCTCGAGATCGCGCTCGCACCCGGCGTCCCGGCCGCGCTCGCGGATCGCGCCGCCGGTGTCCTCCTCGCGAGCTTGTCACCGACGACGCCGGTCTACGCGCGACTCGCGACCAGACGCGCGGCCCAGCTGCTCGCGCGTCACGCCGACGATCGCGCCCGCGCCGTGCTCGAGGAGCTCTGCCGGGCGGCGCCCGGATCTCACACGGCGCAGCAATGGCTCGAGGCGCTCGACGCGCGCCGGATCGGCCGGATCGCGCTCCGGGGCGGCGCGCCGGACGAGGGACGGCTGATCCCGGCCTTCTGGCTCGACGGCCAGCGGTCCGTCTGGACACGCACCGCCGGCACGCCGGAGGCAGAGCGGCTCGCGACGGAAGCGGCCCTGCAAGCGACGCTCGCGCTCCCCGGCGTCGCGCCGGTCGTCGAGCACGGGGTCGCGAGCGCGATCCCGTACGTCGCGGTGATCGCAGCGGGCCGGCCGTGGTCGATCGCTGCCGCGCTCGCGCAGCCGCCGGCGGCGCGTCTCGTCGAGGCCGCCGCAGTGGCCCGCATCCTGCGCGCCCTCGCGCTCGTCGGGGTCGCCGTCCCCGACGCCGATCCGCCGCGATTCGTCACGGCAGCGGGACGGGGCGGCGGCGGCGTGCTCGTGCTCGCGGATCTCGACGGCGCGCTCGACACCGGACCGGCCGCCGCCGAGGCGAACGCGTCCGCCGCCGTCGGGCTGCTTCAGAAGCTCTTCCCGGAGGGGCTGTCGGTCCTGCCGTCGCCGCCGCGCGACGACCTCGAGCGCGCGTTGGCGACGTCGCCGCGGCTCGCCGAACTCATCCCGATCCTCGACCACGCCGCGCTCGCCTCGACCTGATACGGGGCGCGGCGCCGCCGGCCCGTCCACCCCGGACCAACCTCACGCCGGAGGGTGGCGACTCCGCGGTCGTCTGTGCCGTCCGCGCCCGCACGGTGGTCAGCGGGTCCCGACCTCACCCGCCGCGGTTCGCTCCGCTCCCGAGGCTCGCTACCGTCGAGATCAGCGCTTGCGGCTCCGCCGGCTTCGTGAGGTGCGTCGTGAATCCCGCGGCGAGCGCCGTGATGCGATCGCTCACGGTCGCGATGCCGGTGAGGGCGATGGCACGCGCCGCCCGCAGCTCGTCGCGCGCGCGCACCGTCCGCATCAGCTCGTAGCCGTCCATCCCCGGAAGATGGATGTCGATGATGAGGACGTCGGGGATCCAGCCGTCGAGCACCCCGAGCGCGACGAGGCCGTCTTCTGCGACCCGGACGGTGAACCCCTCGCTGGCGAGCATCGCCTCCAGCGACTCGCGCGTGTCGGCGTCGTCCTCGACGACGAGCACGCGGATCGGTGCGCGCGCGTCGCCGGAGGTCGTAGAGGATCGCTTCGACGTCTGGGTGTTCGGCACTGCCTCCTCGCTCCCCGTCCACCCCTAGGTCGGGACGCCGCGGCGGTCGACGGAGAGCCGGGGCGTCGTATCGCGGAATCGATCTCTTTCTCCGTTTCACAGTGCACGCGCGTGGTCAATGACGGAAACTACGTAGATGCAGACGGAGACCGCAACGCAGTTGTTAGCCGTACGTGCGGTGAACCGACACGGTAACTGTATCAATATGAAGCGAGACCGGCGCTGCGCCGGATGCCTCGAGCGGACGCGCGTCGCGCCGCGACCGACGGCGGCGGCGCTACAGCAAGATGACGAGGGTGTGCAGCAGCATCACGACCAGCAACACCATGCCGGCCGTGAAGGCGATCGTGCGATGCGGCTGGAGACCGCCGAGGTAGGCGATCGTGTGGAAGATCCGTGCGATCAAAAAGCCCCAGAAGTAGACGCGGGCGGCCCACATGTTCGGGGCGGTCAGCGCGTAGAGGAAAGCGACGACGAGGAACGGCAGGACGTTCTCGAGGTCGTTGAGGTGGGCGCGGCGTGCGCGCTCGACGTCGTCGTCCGCGGTCGGACGCGGCGCGCCGCCGAAGCGCTGGTAGTCCTCCGGCGTCGCGTAGACGCTGCGCCGGCGCCGCAACGACGTCGTGTAGAAGGCGACCGCGATCATCTTGAGGACCAGCAGCAGCGCGACGATCGCGAACAGCCGAAAGGCCGGAATGGCGTAGAGCTGAGAGAGATCGACCCCCACCGGCGGTGCTGACTAGGGCCGGCACGAGTCCGGGTCAAGAGCGCGGGCCGTCGCTCCGGCGGCCCGCCGGCAGCGATACCGTGCGCGCCGGTCTCGGCAACGGCGCGCGAGGGCCGGACCGGCTGCCGGACGGCTCACGACAGAAAGAAGAAGCCGAGGCCGACGATCACGTAGAGCGCGACCAGCTGGACGCCCTCGACCCAGTTCGATTCGCCGTCGATCGCGATGAAGCTCGCGACGGCGACGCCGCCGGCGAGCGCGGCGAGCTCGTACTCGTTGAAGACCAGGGGCACCGGACGGCCGAGCGCCAGGCTGACGAGCACCAGGAGCGGCGCGACGAAGAGGGCGACCTGGAGGCTCGAGCCGATCGCGATGCCGAGGCTCAGGTCCATCTGGTCGCGGACCGCCGCCTGCACCGCCGCGAAGTGCTCGGCGGTGTTGCCGACGATCGGCACGACGATGAAGCCGAGGAAGAGCTCGGTCACGCCCCAGCGCTGGACGACCGGCTCGACGACGTCGATCAACAGCTCGCTCATGACGACGGCGCCCGCGGTGGCGGCGGCGAGCACGCCGAGCGCGAACGTTCCGCTCCATCGCGGCCGGGCCGTCGCGCCGGCGGGCTCGGCGCCCGGCGCGGGTGCACGCCGCACGACCGTATACAGAACGTATAAGCCGTAGATCGTGAGCAGAACGAGCGCGACGCCGATACTGAACAGCTCGAGCTGACGATCGTGGATGCGATGCGGGCCGAGCCGGAAGAGCGCCGGAATGACCAGCGCCACCACCGCGAGCGTCATCATCGTCGAGGCGATCCCGGCGAGGTGGACGTCGAAGCGCTGCCGCCCGTTGCGGACGCCGCCGGCGACCAGGCTGGTGCCGAGGACGAGCAGCACGTTGCCGAGAATCGAGCCCGAGATGCTCGCCTTCACCAGCAGGGGGAGGCCTTTGCGGATCGCGACGATCGCGATGATCAGCTCGGCGGCGTTGCCGAGCGTGACGTTCAGCAGCGCGCCGAGCTGCGGTCCGCTCTGCAGCGCCAGCTCCTCGGTCGCGCGGCCGAGAAACGCCGACAGCGGAATCAACGCCGCCGCCGACGTCAGGAAGATCCAGCCGCTGTCCGCGCCGGCGATCCGCAGCGCCAGCGCGATCGGCGCCAGAATCAGCAACGTCAAGAGGAGTCGCACAGCATCTCAATAAGAGATGGCGACTCGTTTGCCCACCTTGCGTCGGCTACAGTGAACGCCGCGCCGATGGCGCACCGCCGCCGCACGAACACCATCGAGGAGCTCATCCATGAACAGCTGGACGTATCCATCAGCGACCGAGCTCGCGGCAGCGATCTCGCAGCGTGAGATGTCCTGCGAGGAGGCGGTGCGGCTGCACCTCGACCGCATCGACGTGGTCAACGCTGCGCTGAACGCGATCGTCGAGCGGCTCGACGACGAGGCGATCGCCGACGCGCGCCGCGCCGATACGGAGCTCGCGCGCGGCAAGCGCCGCGGTCCGCTGCACGGCGTGCCGATCACGCTGAAAGAGTCGCTGTCGATGGCCGGCAAGGTGACCTGCTGCGGGTCGATGCAGCTCCAAGAGAACGTCCCGTCCGAGGATGCGACTGTCGTCGCCCGAATCCGCCGCGCCGGCGCGATCCCGATCGGCCGCACGAACCTGCCCGACATGGGAATGGACTCGCAGACGCACAACCTGGTGTGGGGCATCACGCGCAACCCGTGGGACCTCGAGCGCACGCCGGGCGGCTCGAGCGGCGGCGAGGGCGCGGCGATCGCCTCCGGGATGTCGCCGCTCGGCCTCGGCTCGGACGTCGGCGGATCGATCCGCATTCCGGCGGCGTTCTGCGGCATCCTCGGCCTGAAGCCGACGCAGCACCGGGTGCCGATCACCGGCCACGTGCCGCTCACGCTTCACGACTACCTCCAGATCGGGCCGCTCGCGCGCTCCGTCGACGATCTCGAGGTCGCGCTCACCGCGATCGCCGGGCCCGACGGCAAGCAGTCGCTGGTCCCGCCGGTGCCGTTGCGCGACAGCCGCGAGCTCGACGGGCGACGGCTGCGCATCGGCGTCATCAGCGACGGCATGCTGCCGGTCGCCCGCGCCGTGCGCGACGGCATCATGCGCGTCGCACGCGCGGCTTCCGACCTCGGGCACGTGGTCGAGCCCACCGAGCTCGATTCCGCGGGCGACGCCGTCGTGTGCCTGGCGCGGATCTTCGGCCTCGCGCTCAACAAGCTCGCCGACGACGTTCGCAGCGACCCGTCGCGCTACCATCCGTATCTCTCGGAGCTCGCGCGCACCCTGCCGATGCCGACCGCCGCCGAGCTCGCCGCGGCCTTCGAGCTCCGCGACGAGATTCGCGCCGGCATGATGGCGTCCCTCGAAGCGTACGACGTTCTGCTGTGCCCGCAGGTCACGGTGCCCGCGTTCCCCATCGGCGTCAGCGACACGGCCGAGGTCGACGGCGAGACCGTGCCCCTGCTGGCGACGCTCGGGTACTCGCTGCTGGTGAACGCGACGGGCAATCCGAGCCTGGTGATCCCGGCGACGGTCACCGACGGCCTGCCGATCGGCGTGCAGCTCGTCGGGCGCATGTGGGACGAGCCGACGCTCTTCGCGCTGGCGCGTCCGCTCCTCGAAGAGCTCGGCGGCGTGCCGCGCCCGCCCGAGCTCGCGTAGCACCGGCTCGGCTCGGCGGTCCGGCCGTGCTACAGCGATCCCCGGGAGGATCGCCATGAGCATCGCGCACGTCGGCGGCATCGAGCTGTACTACGAGGAGCACGGCAGCGGCGACCCGCTGCTGCTGATCATGGGGCTCGCCACCGACTCGACGGCGTGGCTCTTCCAGGTGCCGGATTTCTCGCGGCGCTACCGCACGATCGTCTTCGACAATCGCGGCGTCGGCCGGAGCGCGAAGCCGGCGGGGCCGTACTCGATCCACCAGATGGCGGACGACGCGGCCGGGCTGCTCGACGCCCTCGGGATCGAGCGCGCGCACGTCGTCGGCGTGTCGATGGGCGGCATGATCGCGCAGGAGCTCGCGCTCCGGCATCCGGAGAAGGTTCGCAGCCTCGTCCTCGGGTGCACGTTTCCGGAGCCCGACGCGGAGATCGAGCGCCAGCGGCAGTTCGCGATCCAGCAGTTCGGCGGCGCGGTGAGCGCCGCGGGCGAGACCCGCATCGACGTGACCAAGCTCGATCCGCTGCTGTTCTTCCAGCACCTGCTGCCGCGCATCTTCAACCCGGCGTTCATCGAGAAGGAGCTCGGCCGCATCATGCAGCTCTTCACCGGCGCCCTCCAATGGGGCTTCAGCATGGAGGCGATCCTCGGCCAGGTCGACGCGGTCATGGGCCACCGCGCGACCGACCGCCTGCACCAGATCACCGCGCCGACGCTCGTCATCACCGGCGACGCCGACCTCCTGGTCCCGCCGGCGAACTCCGAGATCATCGCGCGCAACATCCCCGGCGCGCGGCTCGTGAAGGTGCCGGGCGGCAGCCACGGCTTCAACTTCGAGACGCCGGAGATCTTCAATCGCGAGGTGCTGGACTTCCTCGCGACCGTCCGGACCTGACCCGCCGCTCGGGTCGGTTCCGCGCGTCCTTGGCGGCGTGCTACGCTCGGTCGATGCCACGCGCTGCCGGAGCCGCCGAGCACCCGAAGCTGATGACGCTCGACGAGTGGGCAACCCTCGACGACGACGTCGAGGGAGAGCTGGTCGACGGGCACCTCGAGGAGGAAGAGATGCCCACGGTTCTGCACGAGCTCGTCGTCACGTGGTTGGCGACGGCCCTGCGCCGTTGGGCGCGCCGCCACCGTGGCTTTCTCCTCGGATCCGAGCTCAAGATCGCCGTCGGTCCGCGTCGTGGGCGAAAGCCGGACCTCTCGATCTTTCTCCCCCCCGCGCTTCCCGCGCCCTCGGAAACGCTCGTGCGCGTGGCGCCCCACCTCGCCGTGGAGGTGACTTCGCCCCGGCCACGCGACGTCAGGCGCGATCGGGTCGAGAAGCTCGCCGACTATGCGCGTGCGCGCGTCCGGTACTACTGCCTCGTCGACCCGCAGCTTCGCAGCGTCGAGATCTACGAGCTCGGCCGGGACGAGCGCTACGCGGTAGCCGTCAGCACCGGCGCCGGCCGGGTGCGCGTCCCCGGCTGTCCGGGGCTCGTGCTCGACGTCGATGCGCTCTGGGCCGAGGTCGACGCCGCGGAACGCGCGCACGCCCGCGCGAAGCGTCGGCGCCGCTCGTAGCGCGTCTCACTCCCGAGGCACGCGGTGCGACGCCGGGAGACGTGCGGCCGTCGACGGCGATGACCGCGTCACGAGCTCGCGTCCGCCGCCGACGGCGGCGCGCGTCAGGAGCTTCCCTCCGTCATCCGGGTGATCGTCATGCCTCGGGGCGTGCGGACGATCCACCAATGGACGAGCGTGTCGACGGCCCAGGAGCGGCCGGCCGTGTCGACGAACGCCATCGTCACCGGCGCGATGGCCTCGGCGGTGTCGCCGTCCACTTGGATCTCCGGCTGCCGCATGACGTAGCGGACCGATTCGAGCGTCCCGAACGTCTGCTCGTAGGCGCGCGCGATCGCCTCGCGGCCGACCCGGCCGTTCTCGATCGCGTCGGCGCTGAAGAGGAGCGCCATGTCCTCGGCATTCCGGCGCTCGTAGGCCTGCCGGAAATGCTCGAGGAGGGCGCCCACGTCGGCGGCCGTGAGCTCGTTCGCGGCACCGTCCGCGGCGTCGCCCTCGGTCGCGGCCGCCGTCGCCGCGGCCGCCGGGGCGGCGGGCAGCGTCGACGCGTCGACCAGCGGCCGCACGGGCGCGGGGGCATGGGCTGACCGCGCGCTCGCGGCGCCCGCGGGCGACGTGCTGCCGGCGGCGGCGTCGCTCGGGTGACCGAGCGTTCGCCGCGTCGCGTGCGACGCAGGGCGACGCTGCGCGCTCGCGGCGGCGCTCTGCGGCGGCGTCGAACGCGCCAGCCGATCGCGGCCGATCTCGATCCGCGACGCGCGCTCGGCGGCGAGGAGCGCGGCGGACGACCGGCTGAGCTCGGCCTGGAGCGCCGCGCCCACTCCGGACGTCTCGGTGGTGTCGAGGCGCCCCGTGCGGGCGAGGAAGCCGACCGCGAGGCCCGCCATCGCGGCGGCGAGCCAGCGATGCAGGCGAGCCCACTCGAGCGCCGGCGCGGCGTGCGGGCTGGCGCCGCCGCGGTACGACGGCGGCGACGGCGTCACCGGACCGCTCTCCCCCGCGCGCGCATGCGCGCGAGGATACGGCTGCCGCGGTCAGTATTTCAAATCGGCGGTCGCGTCAGTTCGGCGCGGCGCAGTCGGCGCGGCAGGCGTCGTAGTCGTCCAGGCAGCCGGCGCGCGCGTCCTTGAGCTCGAAGCGGATCTCGTCCTTGCAGGCCTGGATTCCGGCCTGCATCGAGTTCAGGCACGCGTCGTAGGCGTCGTCGTTCGTCTTCTTGCAGGTCTTGAACTCGCTGCCGCACAGCAGCGCGCAGTCGTCCTCGTCGGCCTGCGTCTTCGCGTCGATGCACTCGAACTGCGCGTCGCTCGCGTCCGACTTGCAAAACGAGCGCAGCCACTCCCGCAGCGTCAGCCGCAAGGCCATGCACGAATGCCGGTCCGCGCGGCAGAGCTCCTGGCACGTCAAGGTGTCGCATTCGTCCGCATGCGCGAAGCGCGTGGCGATCGGTGTCAAAGCACCGACGACTGTCAGAAAAAACAAGACTACGGCAATGCGCATGCTGGGCCTCTCTTTCATGGTGTCGATCCTCCCCCTCGCAATTTCACTGCCGCATCTCTCGACGACGCAACATTTCTCGCAACAACTGTTCGTCGAACGTTGTTACGACGACCCGATATTCTCTCGTCGAGAATGCGACAGTGACGTCAGCTAGCAATCGCGCGACCATCCGAGCGTGACCGTGGCGCTCATCTTGCTCCATTTGCGTACGACACAGCCGGCGCGTACTGCGGACGTCGCCGCAATCAGCAACGCGCTCCGGCGCCGGAACCAGGAGGTCGACAGAATGAGACTCGGAAAGATTCTCGCGGCCGCGATCTTTCTCGCGGCGCTCACGCCGCAGGCGGCAATGGCCAACAGCGCGTCGCTACGCTGTCCGGGGCGCTACACGGTGGACCACTTCGACCAGAAGACGTGTCCGGCGAACGCCTACCGGCCGGCGATCATCGTCAAGCGCGCCTGCTGCAAGAGCCCGGAAGGAAAGATTCGCTGCCGCCACATGCCGCACTGCCCGCGCCGGTCCCCCTCCCACTGAGCGCGCGCTGACCGTTCGCGTCTCCTGGAGGGCGGGCGCAACCCGCGCTCGCCCTCCCGCGAACCGTCATTGCGCTGACACCGGAGCACACTTCTGAACGGCTGCGGTCGTCCCCGGGCGATTTCGTCCCCGAGCGCACCGCACGCCAAGCCCGCAATTCCGCAAGGTTCTGGATCACGCGACGCGCACGGCGCCTGCCGTGTGGCGTCACTTTCGCGACGCCCGTCCGAGCGCGGAGCGAGCGGCGAAAAAACGCCGCTCCGCCGGAGCTTACCTCGCCTTCGGCGCCGCGCGTCCACGGTGAGAGCGCCCGGCGTCTGCTGCGCACCCCCATAACGAAAACGCGCGGGCGGATTTTACACCCGCCAAGCGCCGTCACGGGCACGAGCTCGACGTGGCGACGAGGATTTCGCACGGGCACGCGTCCTGCACACGCGACGCTCGTTCCTTGCGATGGGGGGGACGCTCGCCGGGTCGGGTGAGCTGCTCGCCGGGTAGGTGCCCGAACCTCGCGCTCTGGGACGCGGCATCAGGGTCTCGTGGGGTCATCGGTGCATCGAAACTCTCGTCTCCGTGCGCGTGACTATGATGAGGTCGGCGTGTATCACGACCGACGTTCGCGCAGGTCGATTGCATCGTTGCATCACGATTTCATTGCAAGCGCGCTCGATCTCGTGGCCCTGCAATCGCTGCGTCGCGTTTCAACCATAGGCGCCGCGATCAGGGACAGGCATGAATGATGCAGACCGCATGGACGCTGTTTTGCGGTAATACAGGTCGGGTCAGGTGTTACCGCGCATCGCCGTCAGTCGATCAAGGAGAGTCACCGACGGTGTGAGCCCCGGCGAGTTGCGCCGGGAACCGCAAAAAAAGGGAGGCCAGATGCACGTCCGGGTATCGCTAGTGAAGAAGCTCTCGCTCGTTTCCACCGCCGCGTTGCTGCTCTTCGCGGTCGGGAGCGCATCCGCGTTCGCGCAGGACTCGAGCGAGATGTGCCCTAACGACACGACGCGCACGTCTCTCGAGACGAGAGTGTGCGTGAACGGTGCGACCATCAAGCGCGCGTGTTGCCTGCTCAAGGACGGCAAGACGAAGTGCAAGCATTGGCCGCATTGTCCGAAGAAATCGGTCTGAGGGATACGGCCATCGAAATGCGTGGCGCGGGCGCGGGCCCGCCGTGCGCGAGTCGGAGCGCGACCAGAGCCGACGCATGCACCATCGCGACGGCCCTGGTCGCGCTCGTAGTGACGAGCGCGTGCGGGCCGCCGCGCTCGGCTCCTCCCCCCGGTGCCGCGGCGGCGAACGCGTCGCCGGCCGCCGCCCGGGGCGGCGATCTCACCAGCAACGCTGACCGCGTCCGCCTCGCGGCGCTCACGGCGGAGCGCAGCGGTACGTCGATGGATGCGGGCTATCGGATCGGCGCCGACGATCTCCTCGACATCCGGATACCGGACCTGCTCGACGCGCAGCAGTCTTCCTCGTCGGCGCGTCCGAGCGACACCGCCGGCCCGCCGACCGTCGCGGCGGCGCCGGCGTTTCAGCAGGGTTTCCGCGTCAGCGGCCACGGCGAGATCAGCATGCCGATGCTCGGCCTCGTGCGCGTCGAGGGCCTCACGCCGAACGAGCTCGAGCAGGCGCTCGCGGATCGCCTGCGTGCCGCCGGCATCCTGCGCACGCCGCAGGTGAGCGTGCAGGTCGTCGAGTACCGGAGCCGCGTCGTCGCCGTGATCGGCAGCGTCGAGCGCCCCGGCCTCTACCCGATCACGCGACCGGGCGCGACGATCGCCGATCTCATGTGGGCCGCCGGCGGTCCCGCGAAGGATGCCGGCCGACTCGTGGAGTTCGCGCCCGCGCGCGGCGACGCCGACGCGGCGCGTGCGGCGCTCGCGATGCAGACGAGCGGCGGCGCCGACCCGAGCCGCGCGGCGCTCGCGATGCAGCAGACGGCGGGCGGAGCGACGCCGGCGCCGCTGCTGGTCTCGGCGCGCGAGTACGATCGCGCCGCCGCCGCGGTCGGCGCGCCGATCCGCTTCGATCTCGATCTCCTGACGCACGCCACCGGCGCCGACGCGCGCGACCTGAATCCGCCCGTCCGTCCCGGCGACGTGATCAGCCTCGCCGCGGCGGGCACCGTGCACGTCGACGGCTGGGTCGACAAGCCCGGCTCGTATCCGGTGACCCGCGGGATGACCGTGAGCGGCGCGATCGCCGCCGCGGGCGGGCATCTCTTCCCGGCCGATCAGGCCAACATTCAAGTGAAGCGCGTGATGGGGGCGGGCGAGGAGCAGACCTTCAAGGTCGACCTCGCGGCGGTGGCGGAGGGACACGCGATGGACGTTCCGATTACCGACGGCGACGTGGTGCAAGTGCCGGCCTCGAACGGCATGCTGCTCCCCTACGGCGCGTGGACGCTGGTGCGCGAGGTCATCCACATCGGCGGGACCGTGCCGCTCTTCTAGCCAGGAGGACCTGTGGCGAATCACGATCGACGTCTCCCGGCGGAGGTGTTACCGCCCGGGCAAGAGCAGGTCGGCCCGCCGGCCGCCCCCTTCGGCCCCGGCGCCTACGCGCCCGGCGCGCCGCAGTTCACGCCCGGCGTCTACGAGGCCGAGTACACCGAGATCCCGCGCCGGCAGCCTCCGCGACTACCTGCGGGTGCTCTACAAGTACCGCTGGCTCGCGGCGACGTGCTTCGGCTTGACCTTCGGCGTCGCCGTCCTGCTGACGGTGATGACGCCGCGTCTCTACACCGCCGCGACGCGTCTCCAGGTCGCGCGCGAGGGTCCGATCCAGCTCCAGCTCAGCGAGAACGTGCTGAACGTCGAGCAGAGCGACCGCAACGTGAACGGCGTCTCGAGCTTCCTCGCGACGCAGGTCGCGGCGCTCAAGAGCCGCGACCTCGCCGAGCGCGTGATCCGCGGCCAGCGCCTGGCGCAGAACGAGGCCTTCCTCCATCCGGCGCCGGAGCGCGGCGGCCTGCTCGCGCTCGGCGCGGGGCTGCTGACCGCCCTCCGTCCGCGCGGCTGGGACCGGAACGCGCCCGCGACCTCCGAGCGCCCGGGCGAGGTCTCGAGCGACATCGATCCCGCGCTGCTCGACCGCTACATGGGCTACCTCGCCGTCAGTGACGTCCGCGGCACCGACCTCATCGAGGTGCGCTTCACGACGCCCAACCCGGCGCTCTCCGCCTTCCTCGCCGCGGCGCACACGCAGGCCTACATGGAAGCGAACGACGAGGCTCGGCTCGCGACCGACGTGACCGCGAAGGACTTCCTCGGCCAGCAGCTCCGCGAGTCGCGCGCCAAGGTCGAGAACGCCCAGGCCGCGCTCCGCAAGCTTCGGCACCGAGCATCCGAACGTCGCCGTCAACCAGGAGCAGAAGCTCGTCGGCCAGAAGATCTCCGAGCTCACGAGCCTCCTCACCAAGGCCGAGGGCAATCGCGTCACGCTCGAGAGCCGCTTCGGCTTCCTCACCGAGCCCAAGGCCGACGCCGCGGTCCTACTTCCTCGACGAAGGCCGGGGTCCAGAAGCTCCACCTCGCGCTCCTCGATCTCCGCGCGCAGCGCGCCGCGCTCGCGAACCGCCTCGGACCGAACCACCCGCAGATGATCGAGCTCGCGCAGCAGGAGAGCGAGCTCGAGCGCCAGCTCCACGCCGAGGTCGGCCACGAGGTCGACGCCGTCCGCGCGCGCTTCGACGCGGCGAAGGACCGCGAGGAAGCGCTTCGCCGGAAGCTCGCGCACCTCGAGGAGTCGGCGATCGAGCTGCGCGATCTCGGCGCCCGCTACGACCTCCTCAAGAACGACGTCGACACCGCGGCCCAGCTGCACCAGTCGCTCCTGAAGCAGCAGATGGAGACGGCGGTGAACTCGGCGCTCGCCGCCTCGAACATCCGCGTGATCGAGCGCGCCGAGGTCCCGAAGCGGCCGAGCAAGCCGAACGTGCCGATGAACCTCACGCTCGGCGTCATCGCCGGCCTGATCTTCGGCCTCGGGGCGACCTTCGTCAGCGAGCACTTCGACAACAGCGTGAAGAGCAGCGAGGAGGTCGAGGGCCTCCTCCAGCTGCCGGCGCTCGCGACCATCCCGAACTTCGCGCTCGCACGCCGCTCGCCGGCGATGCGGGCGATCGGCGATCACGGCGAGAGCAGCGCCAAGAGCGGTGGCTCGCTCACCGTGCGCAAGGAGGGCCGGACGCCGCCGCCGCTGCAGAACGGCTTCGCGCGCGACCTCGTCGTCGTGAACGAGCCGCTCTCGCCGGTCGCGGAGGCGTTCCGCAGCCTGCGCACGGCCGTCCTGTTCTCGACGCCCGACGCGCCGCCGAAGGTGATCCTCGTCACCAGCGCCGGCGCCGGCGAGGGCAAGACGGTGAGCTCGCTCAACCTCGCGAGCGCGCTCGCGGAGTCGGGCTCGCGCGTCCTGCTCGTCGACGTCGACCTCCGCAAGCCGGCGTGCCACCGCTCGCTGAACGTGCGGAACGATCGCGGGCTCTCGAGCTTCCTCGCCGGCCAGGCGGATCTGAAGGCCGTCACCCACGTGTTCTCGTCGCCGAAGCTGTCGTTCATCCCCGCCGGCCCGACGCCGCCGAACCCGGCGGAGCTGGTCGGCTCGGCGCGCATGCGCGACACCCTCGAGAGCCTGCGCGACAGCTACGACTTCATCGTCGTCGACTCGCCGCCCGTCCTGCCCGTCACCGACGCGGTCGTGCTCTCGCGCGAGGTCGACGGCGTCCTGATGGTCGTGAAGGGCCACGACACCCCGCGCGAGCTGATCAAGCGCGCCCGCGATCAACTGATGCAGGCGAACGCGCATCTCCTCGGCGCGGTCGTCAACAACGTCGACCTCGGCTGGGGCGACCTCTACTTCTACAACCGCTACTACGGCTACTACCGCCACTCGGCGGCCGAGGCCGAGGAGCAGCAGGCGTCATGAGCCGCGTCGACCGCGTCGTTCTGCGCACGCTGCAAGGGCTGGTGATCGGCGTGCCGCTGCTGATCGGCGGGCGCTCCGACTGGACGATCACCGCTGGCGTTGCCGGTCGTCCTGGTGCTGCTCGCGGTGACCGTGCGCGAGCGGGGCCGCCGCGAGGACGCGTCGCGCGCCCCCGGCGTCCTCGCGCTCGCGGCGTTCGTCGCCGTCGCGCTCGCGACGACGGTGCCGATCTCGCCGCGCTTGATCGCGTGGCTCTCACCGGCCGCGGCGCGGCTCTACGCGCAGATGCTTCCCGGCTGGCCGGGCGGCGGCGGCTGGTCGGTCGCGCGCTCGCTCGCGATCGATCCCTACGACGTGTGGGTCGAGATCTGCCGCTTCGCGATCGGCTTCGGCGTCTTCGCGGTGATCGTCGCCTTCCCCTGGCAATCGGACGGCCGCGAGGAGAATCCGCGCACCCACGTCTTCGAGCAGCTCCTCCTCACGCTGATCGTCGGCAGCGTCCTCTTCGCGCTGCTCGGGCTCCTCGCAGGACGTCGCCGGCAACGGCTGCGTGCTCTGGGTCACGAGCTCCGAGATCGCGACGCCGGGCCGCGTCTCCGGACCCTTCGTCAATCCCGAACCACTTCGCGGCGTGGCTCGAGATGGTCATCCCGGTCTCGCTCGGCTACGCGATCGCGCTCGCCGAGCGCCTGCGACGGCGCTTGACCGCCGCCGCGAACACCGGCCGGCGCATGGGCGTGCGCGCGCGGCGCGCGTGGATCGCGGCGCTGATCGCGAACCAGCGGCGCCTCTGGCCGCCGGTGATGGGCGCTCGCCGCCTGCATGATCGCGCTGATCGCGCACGCGGCGACCGGCTCGCGCGGCGGCCGCGCGGCCCTGCTGGCCGGCATCGCCGTCGCGGTCTGCGGGTTCATGACGAGCGCCCGCCGCCGGAGCCCGGAATGGCTCACCCTGATGCGCTGGGCGCCGGCGGCGCTCGCGCTCGCGCTGGTCGCCGCGACCGGGATGTCGCTCGCCTCGTGGGCCGCCGCCGGCGGCCAGAGCGTGAACGCCGTCGCCGACACCGTCGAGCCCGACCTCGGCAGCCGCATCGCCGTCGCCTCGCAGGGGCGCGCCGTCGTCCGCGACTTCCCGCTCTTCGGCACCGGGCTCGGCTCGTGGCTGCACGCCTTCCGGCCGTATCAGGCGCCGCCCGTCGAGGGCGGCATCTGGGATCACGCGCACGACGACTACCTCGAGCTGCTCGCGGATTCCGGTGTCGTCGGGACGCTGTTCGCCGTGCTGTTCGCGATCGCCGTCGTCGGCGCCGCGCGCCGCGACCGCGCCGACGGCTCCGGCACGCGGGCGCTCGCGCGCCGCGACGCGCGCGATCCGGCGGGCCCGCGGCCGCCGGCCTTCGAGATCTCCGAGTGGAAGGCGGCGCTCGCGGAGCTGCCGTTCATCCGCTGGGGTCTCGCCGGCGGCGTCGCCGCCATCCTCGTCCACAGCTTCGTCGACTTCGGATTGCGGATGCCCGCGAACCTCCTGCTGCTGATGACGATCCTCGCGCTCCTCGTCCTGCGCGGCCGGCCGCAGCCGACCGGACGAGCGACCGGCGTCGCCGTGCTGCTCGTGCTCGTCGCGGTCGCGGTCGCGCCGCTCCTCGCCAACGCGGCCCTCAAGGCCACGGGCCGTCACCCGCTGTCGCCGAACGAGGCGCTCGACGACGCCGACGTCAAGCTCGCCGAGGAAGGCGACGACGGACGCGCCGAGTGCCTGGCGATGGTCCGCCGCGCCGTCGATTGGTCGCCGGCGGACCGCGAGGCCCAGGTGGCGCTCGCGACCACGCTCGGCGACGGGCCGGAGGCCGACGACGCGCTCCGGCGCGCGATCGCGCTGAATCCGTGGGTGTCCGACGTTCGCGACGTGCTCGCGCTCAAGCTCTTCGAGCGCGGCGACCGGGCCGCGGGAGCGGCGGAGATCGAGGAGTCGATCTACCGCTTTCCGTATCTCGCCGGGCACTCGTACCTGAGCGCCGAGAGCACCGACTTCCTGCCGCAGAGCAACGCCCAGATCATCCGCGCCCTCGCCGACGGCGACACCATGACGGTCCGCCTGAGCGCCCTCGACGACGACATGGCGGCCGCGATCGAGCGCGGGCTCACCCGCGCCCTCGACCGCTACGAGGCCGGCGAGCAGCGCGCCGACGTCGTCGACGACCTGGTGACGCTGATGGAGGTGCGCGGGCGCTGGACCGACGCCGCGGCGGTGCTCACCGCGGAGGCCGGACGCTCGACCGAAGGCGGCACGTACTACGCGCGCGCCGCCACCGACTACTTGAAGGTCCACGACGCCGCCAGCGCCGAGCATGCGCTCCTCGCCGCGCTCGAGCGCACGCCGGAGCAGGGCGACCTGTATCGCGACCTCGCGGTGCGGATCTACGCCGCGCGCGGCGACTTCGACACCGCCGACCTGGTGCTCTCGGCCGGCGAGCGCAACGCCGTGAACATGATGCCGGTCTACCGCGCGACCACCGAGGTCCTCAGCAAGCGCGAGTCGGCGTTCGGCACCAACGCCGTCTTGCCGTCGGCGCCGCACCAGCCGCTGCAAGCGGCGGAGGACGAGCTGCCGTGACCGCGACGAGCGCGATGGCTGCGGTCGCGCCGCTCGACGGCGCCGATGCGGCCGATCGCGACGTCCCCGGCGAGCGCTGGTTCGCCGTCTGGACGCGCAGCCAGTGCGAGCCGAAGGTCGAGCAGGCGCTCCGGCGCAAGGGCCTCGACGTCTTCCTGCCGACGGTCGCGATCGCGAGCCGCCGGCGCGATCGCCGTCTGACGCTCGCCCGTCCGCTCGGTGCCCGAGATCGTGACTGCGCTCGCGCCCGCCAGAAGCGCTCCATAGAGAGCGCGATACGCTTCGAGCATCGTCCGCAACGAGAAGAATCGCTGGACGCGATCCCGGCCGCGCGCACCGGCCGCACGCGCCCGTGTCCTGTCGTCGAGCAGCGACGCGAGGACGTCGACGAGCCCGGAGCGCGATGATGCGAGGGTTTCGTCGTTGCCCAGCAGCTCGGGAAGGGCGCCGACCAGAAATCCCGCGACCGGGATGTTCTTCGCCATCGCGTACGGGACGACCACGCCGTAGGATTCGGCATGAACAGGGGCACAGAAAAGCGAGAAGCTATCATACCAGCGAGGCAGCTCATGGTAGGCCACTCGCCCCACGAACTCGAAATTGGCGCGCACGTCTTCCTCGCGGGTTCTCACCGCGTAGCGCGTCAGGTTCACGCCGACGCCGATGATCACGAACCGGGTTCTTGGGCGGCGCTTGGCCAAGTCGATAAGCGGCTCGATGGTGTCCGGGCTGAGCTTGTCGTTCTCGAGCCGGTAAACCAAGCCCACGGTGTCGGCGGGCAGATCCGAAGCACGTGGGGCGTATTCATCTGTGTCGACTCCTGGGTAGATGACCGATGACGCCGGTACGGGCGTTTGCTGCAGATCGCGGACGAACGCGCTGACGAACACGTGGTGTCGGATGGCCGGATGCCGCCAGGCTTGGATGGGGTTGTTGTCATTTTCGAGGATCGGCACGTCCGGACAGACTCTCGCAATCGTGTCGACGGCGGCGCTCAACCATGGCGTCAGTCCCCAGTAGTGAACGTGAACGAGCGCTGGCGGCCGCTTTTCGACCAGGCGGCGCAGGGCGGGCGGGGGCAACGCCTGGATGTCGACGTTGCGAAACGCAGCGAAGTACCGGAACCGGTTGGTCACGATCTGCATGTCATGGTCGTGACCGAGCCCCTGGATCAGGTCGAATGCGACCTTCTCGCTACCGCCCAGGCCGAGGTTGCCGAAGAGATGCAAGACGCGAGGTCTGTCGCGGGCTGGCCGTCCGACCTGCGCACGCGCGACGAAAAGCGCGGGCGGACGGCGCAAGACCAACATGCGGAACGCCTGCAGCAACCGCGAAGAGAACCGCGAGGCGCGGAACCGAAGACGCCACGTCTCCGCCGCCTCGTCCCACACCGTCTGCCACGCACCCTCCCAGCTATAGATGGCCTCCGCTCGCACCGCGCGCCACCAGTCTCTCGCCAATCGGAACGGTGCCAGCAGGAGGTCGATGCGGCTCATGGCGGGGAGAGAACCAGACGATCGCGGCGCGCAAGAGGCGGCCTACGCCGCGGCACCTCACGGAATACGGTAAACTGGCGGGCGGTCAAGCGGCCAGGTCGCGAAACTTCGAAATGGGCGCGTCTCGGGTCCGGCAGACCGATACCCTCTCCGTAGCGTCGATCGAGCTCATAGGCCCACGCTGTACGACCGCACACCTCTTTCTTGGCGGCAAGAGAATCGGGGATCGCATGGAGATGGCGGACATCGTCCACCGCATATGTTACCGGCGCCCGCGGAGGTACTCGAGGGCGCCATGTGCGGTTTGCGAATAGTCCTGGCGGTGCACGGCCCGCGAGGCTACGTGCTTCCCCACGCCGGGGCGATGGCCTATATCCGCTCCGTCCAATGATGTACCGGTCGAACTCAAGTCGAAGGTCGACCGCATCTGGGACACGATGTGGTCCGGCGGCGTCTCCAACCCGCTCTGTGTCATCGAGCAAATGACCTACCTGCTGTTCATCAAGCGGCTCGAGGCGCTGACACGCGCGACTTCCGCTCTACGTATCAGCTCTCATGATCGACGCAGCCCGAGACGTGCTTCGCCGTTGGCGCCGTGAGGTCGACACGTCGTACCGGACGATGCAGGGATACGCGCAAGGTGAGCCCGCGACGATCGCGGGCGAGCAGCTCGGCTTGCTGCGACATCAAATCATCGACGATCCGTGCGTGCCTTACCGTGCGGGTATCTGCAACAGCGGACTCGTGAGGACGTCGACCGGGTACCTCGCGGTCGCGAAGAACAACACGTACTGCTTCTGCGCCGAGCACGGCCTCGATGCCGCGCTCGGACCCAAAGACTGGCCGCCACGCTCGAATCTCCTCGAGTTCGAGCTCGACGACGGCTTTCGCGCCACGCGCGCGTCACGACTGGCGTCGTGCGCGACGGCGTCGCGCTCGATCGCGCAACCGATCTCCACGAAGACGCCCGCCTCACGGAGGTCGGCGGCGAGATGTGGTGCTCCGTCAACTTGGTCGCGGACGGCCGGCCGTCGCAAGCGATGCCGGGCATCGGCCGCCTCGCCGCATCGAGCACGGAGCTGCGAGTCCGATCGATTCCCATGCCGCATCTCCGGACGCCGCAGAAGAACTGGATTCCATTTGCATGCGACGACGAGCTTTTCATTCAGTATTCGATCAACCCGCACGTCGTACTGCGAGTGGACCGGCAAACGGCGGCGGTCACGGAAGTACTCGTCTTGGTTCGTGAGCGCGTATTGGGGTTTACGGAAACCGTTCTATCGCGGGGGATCGCCCCTCGTCCCATATGACGGCTCGTATCTCGGGGCCGCTCACAGCGCGGTTCTCGTGAACGGCCGGCGCGACTATCGCACGCACTTCGACCCCACCGACCCTCGGCCTCCGTTCAAGATCCGCTGGTTCGGTCGAGCCGTGAAGCTTCTCCGCGCCGAACGTATCCAGTACATCTCAGCGCTCCTGGTCGGGAGTGACGAGCGTTTCATCGTCTCATCCCGGCTTATTCACCGACTGAGGGCGCCTGAAACCATTCCGCGCCTCGCTCAGCCGGTGCTGACCAGCGTCGGCCTGCGCATCGAGGCTCGACGACGTCGCCCGGCTCGAGCGCGAGCACGTCGTGGAGCGACAGCTCCTTCGACGCCACCTCGACCCGCAGCTCGACGAACGTCTCGGACAGCGAGACGGCGAGCGCGGCGGCGGCGGCGGCGTCCTTGTCCTGCGTTCCGGCCAGGTCGCCGGCGCCGGTGGGCAGCCGACCGACCTCGTTCTCGATCGAGCGGAACGGGACGACGACGCCGACAGCGAGGCGACGAGCTCGTCGAAGCGGATCTGCACGGTGAGCGCGATCGTCGGCTCCGACGGCGGCGCCAGCTGGAGGTTCTGCAGCTGCACGTCGATCCAGTCGACCGCGAGCGTGACGCCGATCAGCTCCTCCCACGTGCGGGAGAGCTCCTCGACGATCGAGTCGAGGACGCGGCGCGAGATGGCGAGCTCGATCTCGGTGAGCTCCTGCTCGGCCGGGGCCTCGCGCAGCTCGACGCCGCCGAGCATGCGGTCGACGATCGCCCGCATCGCGTGGAGCTCGGTGCTGACGAGCATGTGCATGCCGGTCGGCTCGAGCTTGACGATGCCGTAGATGCTGGCCGCGGGCAGCTCGGTCAGCGCGGCCGTCCACGTGAGCTGGGCGAGGTCGACGACCTCGAGCTCCATCTCCGTGCGCGCCTCGCCGCCGAGCCGCATCGCGGCGGTGCGGCAGAAGCCCTCGTGCGCGCGCTCGATCCGGCGCAGCTGCTCCTGCGTGAACTTCGTCGGGCGCGAGAAGTCGATCTCGCGCAGCCGCCGCGCACGCCGCTTGCCGCGCACGCTCTCGCCCGCCGCGGGCGCAGGCGAGCGGGCTTCCGGCCGCTCGGGGCTGGACTGTCTTGCTCATTCGATGCGCCTTGGCAACTCGTGGACGTAATCGGCGTGCGCGCGCGGCGGGAACGGCTGATGCGTTCCGGGTCACGTGCGTGCGATGACTTCGGACCAGTCGCTCAGGCGGGGATCGCGAGCGCGGCGCCCGGCGCCATCAGCTCGAGCAGCGCGCGGTCGGAGTCGGCGCGCGGCCGCGGGCTCGTCGATGCCCTGGCGCAGGAAGCCGTGATCGCGCGGCTGCAGCTCGATCGCGGCGTCGACGCGGGCGTCGGCGCCGAGCTGGTAGGCGCCGATCGTGATCAGGTCCTCGTTCTGCGCGGTAGATCGCGAGCGCCTCGCGCAGCGCGCCGGCCGGCGGCGCGCACCTCGGCGTCGAGCGAGCTCGCCGGCGAGGCGCGAGACCGACTGCAGCACGTCGATCGCCGGGTAGTGGTTGCGGTGCGCGAGCTCGCGCGAGCAGCACGCAGTGGCCGTCGAGGATCGCGCGCGCGGCGTCGGCGACGGGCTCGTTCATGTCGTCGCCCTCGACGAGCACGGTGTAGAGGCCGGTGATCGAGCCGCGTCGCGCCGGTGCCGGCGCGCTCGAGCAGCTGCGGCAGCAGCGCGAAGACGCTCGGCGTGTAGCCGCGCGTCGCCGGCGGCTCGCCGATCGCGAGGCCGACCTCGCGCTGCGCCGTGGCGAAGCGCGTGAGCGAGTCCATCATCAGCAGCACGTCCGCGCCCTGGTCGCGGAACGTACTCGGCGATCGTGGTCGCGACGAACGCGGCCTTGATGCGCACGAGCGCGGGCTCGTCGGAGGTGGCGACGACGACGACCGAGCGCTCGAGCGCCGTCGCCGAGGTCGCGCTCGACGAACTCGCGCACCTCGCGGCCGCGCTCGCCGACCAGGCAGATCACGTTGACGTCGGCGTTCGTGGAGCGGGCGATCATGCCGAGCAGCGTCGACTTGCCGACGCCGGAGCCGGCGAAGATGCCGAGGCGCTGGCCGCGGCCGCAGGGGACGAGCGTGTCGAGCGCGCGCACGCCGAGGTCGAGCCGCTCGTCGATGCGGCGTGCGGCCGAGCGGCGCGGGCGGCGCGGCCGCGGTCGAGCGCAGCGCGCCGCGCCGTCGAGCGGCGGGCCGCCGTCGATCGGCCGGCCGAGCCCGTCGAGCACGCGGCCGAGCAGCTCGTCGCCGACCGCGCAGCGAGAACGGCCTGCCCGGTCGGCTCGACGGCGTTCCCGGGGCCGACGCCGCGCAGCTCGCCGAGCGGCATCAGCAGCGTGCGGCCGTCGCGGAAGCCGACCACCTCGGCCGGCGATCGGCGTCGCGGTTGCGGCCGCGCGACGACGATGCAGAGCTCGCCGATCTCGCGCGCGCAGGCCGGTGGCCTCGATCACGAGGCCGATCAGGTTCGCGACGCAGCCCGCGGCGGACGGCGAGGTCGGCGCCGCAGCAGCGCGTCGAGCGGCGCGCTCGAGCAGGCGCCTCGGTCATGGCGTCGGCGCGAGCGCGTCGCGCACGATCTCGGCCGCGCGCTCGAGCTGCGTCGTCGACGCTGGCGTCGATCTCGCCCTCGTCGGTGCGGACGATGCAGCCGCCGCGGTCGACGCGCCGCTCGGCGCACGACCTCGACGCGCGCGAGGCCGCCGGCCGTCGGCGATGCCGGCGATCGCGCCGCCGCGACGAGCATCGAGGTCGTCGGGGCTGACCTCGACGACGACGCGGCCGCGCTCGGCAGGCCGCGCAGCGCGCCGGCGACGACGTCGACGACGAGCTCGGGCCGCACCTCGAGCGCGGTGCCGACGATCTTCTCGGCGAGCGCGACCGCCAGCTCGGCGGCCTCGCCGCTCGACGTGCTCGCGATGCGCTCGTCGCGCGCCGCGTCGAGCTCGCGCGCGACGGCGGCGAGCGCGGCCTCGGCGTCGGCGACGCGGGCGCGGCCCTCGTCGAGCCCGGCCGCGTAGCCCGGCCTCGCGGCCCGCGGCCTCGGCCGCGGCGGCGACGGACTCGGCGTCGGCGCGGGCGTGCGCGACGATCTCGGCCGCGCGCTCGGCCGGGCTCGAGCCCTTGATCGCGACCGGCACGCCCGTCGAGCGCCGGGAAGGCGAAGGTCTCCATCGGCTAGCGCGTCCTCAGACGACGATCTCGTCGTCGCCGCCGCGCGAGATCACGATCTCGCCGGCGTCCTCGAGCTTGCGGACGGCCGCGACGATCTTCGTCTGCGCCTCCTCGATCACGCGCCGGCGCTGCGGCTGCATGAACTCCATCTCCTCGCGGAGCATCTCGGCGCCGCGCGAGGACATGTTGGCCATGATCCGCTCGCTCACGTCCTCGCTCGGCGCCGCGCAGCGCGAGCGCGAGGTCCTTCGTGTCGACCTCCTTGAGCACGAGCTGGATCGAGCGGTCGTCGAGCTTGAGGATGTCCTCGAAGACGAACATCAGCGCGCGGACCTCGTCGGCGAGCTCGCGGGTTGCGTCGTCTCGAGCGTCTCGAGCATGTTGCGCTCGACGCCGCGGTCGGCGGCGTTGAGGATCGCGGCGAGCGACTTGACGCCGCCGCGCGGCCGCGTACTCGTGCGTGCACGATCGCGTCGAGCTTCACCTTCATCATGCGCGCGATCTCCTTGACGATCTCCGGCGAGATCTGCTCCATCGACGCGATGCGCTCGGCGAGCTCGGCCTGCAGCTCGGGCGGCAGCGAGCTGCATCACGCTTCGCCGCGAGGTCGGGCGCCGGCAGGTTGGCGAGCACGACGCGCGATCGTCTGCGGGTGCTCGTTGCGCAGGAAGGCCCAGATCTGGTCGGGCGGCGAGCGGCGCAGGAACTCGAGCGGCGTCGCCTCGATCACGGCCGACGAGCCGCTGCGAGGATCTCGGCCGCGCGGATCGGGCCGAGCGCCTTCTCGAGCACCTCGCGCGCGAACGACGCGCCGCCCTCGGCGAGGTAGCCGCGGGCGTACGACAGGTCGACGACCTCCTCGAGCACGTCCCTCGCCGTCTCGTGGTCGATGTCCGTGCATGCGCGCCATCTCGACCGTGAGCAGCTCGATCACGTCCTCCGGCAGGTGGCGCAGCACCTCCGCCGCGGCGTCCGGCGCCGAGCGTGACGCAGAGGATCGCCGCCTTGTGCCGGCCTTCCAGTCGTGCGTCGTGCTCAGCTCGTCTACTCGCGCATCCACTGGGTCACCTGGTTGGCGACGGTCTCGGGCTGGCGGCGGACGATCTCCTCGACCTGCTCGCGCCACGTGCTGGCGGCGCGCCTCGGTCGAGAGGTTCGGGTCGACGCGGCCGGCCTCGAGCTCGGCCAGCGGGCGCGACTCGGTGATCTCGCGCAGCCACGTCGGCTCGAGGCCGAGCGCCTCGCCCTCGCGGCGCTTGAGGCCGCGGCGGACGAAGAAGAGGAAGAGCAGCGCGCCGAGCGCCGAGCAGCACCCACTTGGCGACGCCGAGCGGGCCGCCGGCCGCGTCGAGCGGGCCGGGCTTGGCGGCCGGCGCCGTCGTCCTGCTTGCCGAACTCGACGCGGGAGAGGCTGACGCGTGTCGCCGCGCTTCTTGTCGATGCCGGCGAGCGCGGCGACGGAGTGCCTGCAGCGAGGCGACCTCGGCGGCGGGGACGCTCTTGTCGACGACGAGCGCGATCGAGAGCCGCTGCACGGCGCCGGGCACGACCACCTTGCTCTCGACCGTCTTGTCGACGCCGAAGGTGGTGTCGCCCTTCTTGTGGCTGTACTTCGACGTGCCGCCGGCCGCCGAGGTCGCGCCGGCGACGCCGACGTTGCCGGTCGTGCCGGCGACGCCGGGCGTCTGCGCGCGCGCCGCCCTTGCCGTCGAGCGTCTCGACGTCGGTCGTGTTCGGTGAGCTTCGTGCCCTTCTTGCCGTACGTGACCGACTCGATCGTCTGCTGGTCGAGGTCGAGGTCGGCGTGGACGCGGGCGAACGCCTTGTTGGGGCCGAGCGTCGAGGCGAGCATCGCGTCGATCTGCGCCGACACGGCGTTCGAGTACTGCTGCTCGGCCTGGAGCCGGCTCGTCGAGGTGCCGCGCGCCGCTCGCTGCGCTCGGCCAGAGCAGCGCGCCCGGTCTCGTCGGTGATCGTCACGTCGTCGGCCTTCAGGCCCTCGACGCTCGAGGAGACGAGGCGCGCGATCCCGGAGACGGCGGCGCCGTCGAGCATGCCGCCGCTCTGCAGCAGCACGGCGGCGCTCGCCTTCGTGCCGTCGTCGAGGAACAGCGACTGCTTCGGCAGCACGAGCTGCACCTGCGCCGAGCGGACGCCGTCGACCGACTCGATCGTGCGCGCGATCTCGCCCTCGAGCGCGCGCTGGTACTTGACCTTCTGCTCGAAGTCGGTCGCGCCGAGCGACTTGCGAGTCGAAGAGCTCGAAGCCCTGGTGGCCGCCGTTCGGCAGGTTGTCCTGCGCGAGCTGCGACGCGCGCCTGCGTCACCTCGCTCGACTGGACGGCGACGGTGCGAGCCGCCGTCGCGCAGCTGGTACGAGATGCCGGCGCCCTCGAGCGAGTTGGCGACGTCGCCGCCCTCGGTCGCGGTCGAGGCCGCTCGCGACGACCGTGTAGCTCGGCTTCGAGGCGAGCGAGAAGAGGAAGTAGCCGGTGACGAGCACGGCGATGGCGCTCGCGACGAGCGCGACCTGGGCGCGCAGCTCCAGGCTGCGCCAGAGCTCGGCGGCACGGGCGAGGCTCGGCACGTCAGCTCACCGGCAATTCTTGGATCGGGGTGCTCGTCAGGCGCATGATCTCTCTCGGTCGTCGATCGGTGCATGGATCGCTGGCGTCGGCGGCCGGAGCCGGGCTCGCCCGGCGGGAGGCCGGGACCGAACCTCCTGCCGCTGCGCAGAAGGAGGGGGCCACGTGGGGGAACCATGGGTTCCCCCGCGCTAGATCTGCATCCGGAAGATCTCGTGGTACGCGTCGACGGCCTTGTTGCGGACCTGGACGGCGAGCTGCATCGCGAGGTTCGCGCGCTCCACGCTCCATCGCCACGCCGGCGATGTCGTTGGTCTTGCCGAGCGCGAGCGCCTGCGACTGCGGCGTCGGCGGACTGCTGCTGCTTGGCGAGGCCCTCGAGCGCGTGCGACGAGCGCGCTGGCCGAAGCCGGCGCCGCCGGCCCCGGACGCCGAGCCCGGATCGGTGCCGGTCGGCGGTGTCGCCCGCGAGCCCGTCGATCCGGAACTCGGCGCTGTGCGCGATTGCCTGGATGAGCTGGATCAGGCATCAGCGGAGGATGTCGAGGGCCTTCTGGAACATCTGCTTGGCCGCGTTCAGCGCCTGGACGTTGGCGTCGTAGCCGCGCTGGGCGGTGATCAGGTCGACCATCTCGGTGACGGAGTCGACGTTCGGCAGCGTCACGTAGCCCTGCGCGTCGGCGTCCGGGTTGCCCGGGTCGTAGACGCGGCGGCCCGGGCGTCGGGTCCTGGACGATGCCGGTCGCCTCGACGCCGCCGAGCACGTCGCCGAAGCTCGGCGCCTCCTGGAGCGTGACCGCCTTGCGCCGGTACGGCTGGCCGTCGGCGCCGCGCGGTCGAGTTCGCGTTGGCGAGGTTCTCGGCGATCACCTGCATGCGCAGCCGCTCGGCGGCCATGCCGGACGCGGAGATCGTCGAGCTGCCGAAGAGGCCGCTCATCAGCCGCGGCCGATCACGGTCGTCGAGCATGTGCATGCGCGTCTTCTGGATCGTGCGCGAGCGCCTGGTACTCGAGCGAGTTCTCGGCGAGGCTCGCCATCTCGATGTCGAGGTCGACGTTGCTGCCGTCGGCGCGCGTCGCGCCGGTGCCGTCGGGCTCCGGCGGTGAAGTCGAGCGTCGCCGTCGCCGTGCGACGGAGCCGTCGGCGAGCGCCTGCTCCAGCACGCTGTGGAAGTCGACGTCCGACGCGCTTGTAGCCGGGCGTGTTGGCGTTGGCGACGTTGTTCGCGAGCGCCGGCCTGGCGGGCCGCGCGCCGAGCATCGCCTGCTGCGAGAAGATCCGGGTGAGGTCGAAGAGCGCGATGACGGGTTCCTTTCGGAAGACGACGCCCGTCCGTGGGTTGCCGCTTGCGCCCGCATCCTGCGGACGCTTCGGTAATCGTCCGGCCGCGCGCGACGTGACTTGAGCGGCGCACGGGGCGCGGCGTCTCGCCAGCCGGCGTCGAGGGCCTGCCGCCGGCGTCGACCGGCGCTCGCCGCCCGCGTCGAGCGCAGCGCGGCGGCGGGCCGCCGTAGCCGGAGACGGCGCGGCGGCCCGAGGAGAGCTGGCGCGATCTGCTCGCCGAGCTCCTGCAGCAGCGCGCAGCACGCGCTCGTGCGTGGCGCGGACGATGCGGTCGGCCTCGGCCAGCGCGTCGCGCGCCGAGGCGGGCGGGCGGCGCGCCCAGCGAGCGCGGTCGAGCTCGTCGCGCTCGGCCCAGACGGCGGCGAGCTCCTCGAAGCGGCCCTGCGTCGACCAGCTCGGCCTCGCGCCGGGCCAGCTCGACGATCCGCTCGTACGGGTCGGTCACGCGGCGGCGATCGTGCGTCGACGCGCGCCGTCGGATGCCGCCGTCGGCGATCTGCGTGAACGCGTCGGCGAGCTCGCGCAGCAGCTCGGCGACCGCCTCGACCGCCTCGGCGTCGCGGGCGACGCACGCCTGGACGAGCTGCGCGCTTGTGGAAGAGGTAGATCGAGCGCAGCCGCTCGGGCACCTCGCCGTAGCTCATGTCGAGCGAGAGGTTGAGCTCGTCGATGATCGCGTCCGCGCGCTGCACGTTCCGCATCGCGAGCGCGCGGCTCGTTCGCCGCGCAGCGCCGCGACGGTGCGCGCGAGGAAGCTGATCGCGCCCTCGTACAGCATCACGACCAGCCGCTCGGGCGGGGCCGTCAGCACGGCCGCCTCGGTGTACGCCTGCCTGGCGCTGCGCATAGCCGCTCATCGCGTGTAGTAGATCGGCAGCCGGCAGCGGCGCTTGAGGGGCTGAGCGGCGCTCGCGCGCTCAGAGCTGCGCGAGCTGGCGCGGCGAGCCACGCGCCCTGCGTCTGGATCTGCGACAGCGCGCGTCTCGAGCGCGGTGAACTGCGCGCGGAGCGCCGCCTCGCGCAGCGAGAGCCGCTGGTCGATCGCCGCCATCTGGTCGGTCAGATCCGAGATCAGCGCGGCCGACGCGTCGATGCGGGACGTCAGGATCGGCGCGTTCGTGCCGTCGCCCGTGAGCCACGGCGTGAGGAAGCGGTCGAGCCGCTGCGACAGCCCCTCGCTGTCGTAGCTGCCGGTCGACGTTCGTGAACAGCGACTTGACGTCGTCGAAGTTCGCCGCGAGGCGCTCGGTGAGCTTGGCCGCGTCGAGCGTCAGCTTGCCCGCGATCGCGTCCTGGCTGATCGTGCCCGAGCCGGTCGTGGCGCCGGTCGAGACGCCCGCCTCGGTGAGCTGGTCGGTGTCGGCCGGCGCGGCCCGGAGAAGACGTCGGCGACGCGCGCGCGCAGGCTCGAGAGCAGGCTCGTCAGGCCCGGGTCGCCGCGCAGCACGCCCTTGGCGCGGTCGGCGTCGGTCGGTCGGGTTGACGACCCGCGTCCTCGTTGAGCTTCGACGCGGATGAAGTCGATCGTCGAGTTGTACTGGTCGACGAACGCCTGCACCTTCGCCTGGATCGCGTCGGTGTCGGCGGCCGGCGAGCCGACGACGACGGAGACGGTGCCGGTGCCGGTGGTGCCGCGGAGCGTCAGCGTCGACGCCGGCGCATCACGTCGGTGACGACGTTCGAGGCGCGGTCGGTGTAGTGGGTCGCGCCGACCCAGAAGTCCGCGTTCGCGGCGCCTGCGTCTCGGTGAAGCCGAGGTCGGTCGCGAGCGCGCCGCCCGCGCCGCCGTGACCGCGATCGTGTTGTCGGCGCCGGTCTGCTTGCCCGAGAGCACGAGCTTGCCGTTCATCAGCGACGCGTAGACGGGCGTGCCGCTCGTGCCGTTGATCTTGTCGGCGATCGTCTGGAGCGAGTCGCCGGCCGCGATCGAGACGTCGATCGAGACCGGCGTTGTGGTGCCGACGGAGATGTGCAGCGTGTCGTCGCCGCGCCGAGCGACGGCGAGCCGCCGCCGCCGTTGCCCTGCGTGAGCTGCGCCGCGCGTGCGAGCGCCGACGATCTGGAGCGAGTAGCCGCCCGCGGCGGCGCCGCCGGTGCGGGTCGCGACCACCTTCGTCGTGTCGGTCGAGTCGACCGTCTGGACGTCGTTCCACGTGCCGGGGTCGCGCAGCGCCGCGACCTGGAGCGAGAGGTTCTTCAGCCGCGTCTGGACGTCCTTGAGCGCGCTCTGGCGCGCCTGCTCGACCACCTGCTTCTGCTGCAGCCGGACCTTCGGCTGCTGCTCGATCGACATCAGCTGCGTGATGATCGAGTTCGTGTCGAGCCCCGAGGCGAGGCCTCCGATGTTGAAGGTCGGGGTGTGCGAACGAGGACATCTAGCGACGCTCTATGTGGAGAGCCACCCGACGGGCCGCTCGCCCGACAGCATGCGCGGTCGCGTGCGAGGCGGGCACCTCGCGGATCAGCTTGCCCTCGCCGTCGTAGAGCGCGACGTGGATCTTGTCGGTCTCCTCGTCGACGGAGATGCGCATGCTGACCTGGCGCGAGGCGAGCTCCGCGAGCACGCTCTGGGCGCGGTCGAGCGCGTAGAGGACCTCGGCCGGCGGCGTCGCCGGCACCCCTCCGGGCAGCTTGTCGACGGCCTCGAGCTTGAACTCGGACTCCTTCGGCGCGCCGGGCGGGTCTGCGTGACGGGCTGCGAGACCGGGGTCTCAGGCGGTGCTGGGTGAGACGCGATCGATCATCTGCGATCCTTCCGTGGATCGAGAAAGTGGTGACGGTTCCGTAATCGGCGCCTTCACGAAACCTTTAGGTCCGTTCGCAGATCCGATTTCGCGGAGCTCCGGCGGGCGTCAGGCGGCGACGCCGAGCGCCTCGCGGAGCGCGCTCGCCTCGGCGATCGTCGGATCGAGCCGGAGCGCCTCGTCGAGCAGGACGCGGGCGTCGTCGGCGAGCGCCGCGCGCGTGGGCGACGCGGGCGAGGCCGGCGAGCGCCGGCGCCGTCGGGCTCGGACGCGGCGATCGCGAGCCACTCCTCGGCGGCCGAGTCGAGGAAGCCGCGGGCCATGTAGATGCCGGCGAGCAGCTCGCGGCGGTCGCGCTCGGGCAGCGGCAGCGTGCTCCACAGGCCGGCGAGGCGCTCGAACGCCTCGAACTCCTGCAGCTCGAGCAGCCGGTCGAGCGCGGCGAGCGCGGCCGGGGCCGCCTCGCACGCGGGAGCGCGCGCCGAGTCGCGCCAGGCTTCGTGCAGCGCGAGCGTCTCGTCGGGCGACGCCGGCGCGGCGGGCGCGTCGAGCGCGCGTCGGCGTTCGCCGGGCCGGCCCGCGATCGCCGCTTCGCAGCAGCCGTCGGCCGCGCGCAGCGCCTCGACGTCGGCGAGGGCGGCGCGGGCCTGGGTGAAGGCCGGGTGCTCGGCGAGCGAGCGCTCGAGCAGCCCGACGGCCTCGTCGTAGCGCCGCTGGTCGGCGCGGATCGAGGCGAGCAGGCCGAGCGCGAGGAACGTGCCGGCGCCGATCGCGCCTGCGTAGCGCGCCGGGCGCGTCGCCGAGCTCGAGGCACCGCTCGGCGAGCGCGGCGGCCCGCTCGAGCTCGCCCAGGTCGCGGGCCGAGAGCGCGGCCTCGCGGACGATGTCGGTGTGGTCGGGATACAGCGGGAGCGCCTGCTCGGCGGTGCGCGAGCGCCTGCGCCGGCTCGCCCGCGAGGCGCAGCGCCTGCACGAGCCGCGTCGCGAGCGACGGCAGGTACTGCGGCGCCTGCCCACCCGCGGCCACGACGCTCGCCCACGCCGGCGCGAGCAGCTTCGGCCGCGTCGGCCGGCGCGGCCGGCGGCGAGGTGCTCGGTGCCGAGGTTGAAGAGCGTGAACGGGTCGCTCGGCGTTCTCGGCCGCGTCCAGCTCGAGCAGCGAGCGGTTGCGGTCGCCCTTCCCGCGCGCGGCGACGCGCTCGGCGGCGTAGCCGTAGTGCAGGACGTGCAGGTCGACGACCTCGAAGCGCTCCGGCAGGTACAGCGGCATCTCGCCGGTGTGCTGCTCGTGGATGCGGCCGACGAAGCGGTACTCGGGCCGGTTGCGGAACAGGCGCATCGTCTGGTGGACGAAGCCGCCCGCGTCTCCCCGGGGCCGCCGTCGCCGCCGAGCACGCTCGTCATGCGCGACGTAGAAGCCCTCGCGCCACGACCGGCTGGCGAGCTCGCGCAGCAGCTCGCCCTGGCCCGTCGTCGAGCACCTCGTCGGCGTCGAGCCAGAGGATCCAGTCGCCGGTCGCGCGGTCGAGCGAGACGTTGCGCGCGTCGGCGAACGAGCCGTTCCACGGGAACTCGACGACGTCGGCGCCGAACGACTCGGCGATCTCGACCGTGCGGTCGGTCGAGCCGGTGTCGACGATCACGAGCTCGTCGACGTGCTCGGCCACGGCGGCGAGGCAGCGCGGCAGCATCTCCTCCTCGTCCTTCACGATCATGCAGAGCGAGATGCGCATCGTCGTGTAGCGGCACCGCGCGCCGCGCGATCGCCTCGGCGCGCGCCGCGAGCGTCCGCAGCAGCGCCGCGTGCGGTCGGCGCCGCGCGCGCGCGGCTGCCTCGCCAGCTCGCGCGCGGCGGCGAGGTTCGCGTCGACGCTCGGGCAGCGTCGGGTCGAGTCGCTTCGCGGCGAGGAACAGCCGCTCGGCCGAGCGCCCGTCGCCGAGGCCGTAGAAGAGCACGCCGAGCTCGTTGAGCAGCACCGGCTCGCGCGGGTTGTCCTCGAGCGCGGCGACGAGCCCGCCGGCGGCGGCGGCGAGCAGCGCCGGATCGCTCGTGCCGCTGTCGAACACGGCCTGCACGAGCCGGCGGCGGGTCTGGTAGCGGTGGTGCGACGTCGCGTCCAGCGCGCGGCCTCGGCGAAGGCGTCGCGCAGCGCGGCCGCCTCGTTGGCGGAGACCGCCTCGACGCCGTGCGCGAGCGCGACGCGCTGCGAGTCCTCGCGGTAGACGCGGCCGTCGTCGGTCGCGTGCGTGGCGCCGAGCGCGGGGCAGCGGGACGTAGCGCGCGGGCGGCGCGACGCGCTCGGGCCGGATCTCGTAGCCGCCCTCGAGCGGCGCGTCGGCGGGCAGGCCCCAGAGCTCCTTGAAGACCGTCCAGTTGCGGATCATCGCGCGCGTCCAGTCGACCCTGGCCGTGGCGAACGTGCGGCTGCCCTCGTGGTGGACGAACGCGTCGAGCGCGATGCGCGCGCCGTAGCCCGAGGCCTGGATGCGCAGGCAGAGGTCGTCGTCCTCGAAGTTGCCGGGGCCGAAGCGCTCCTCGAGGCCGCCGATGCGGTCGAGCGCGTCGCGGCGCGCGAGCAGGCAGAAGCCGACGACGCGCGGCACCGCGGCGGTCTCGCCGCGCGCTCGCGGCCGCGCTGCGCGGCCGCGAACGCGTCGAGCCCGGCCGGGTCGGCGTACGGATCGCCGTAGGCGGTGTCGGCGACCAGCTGCGGGCCGGAGACGTTGTTCGAGAGCGGGCCCGCGAGCGCCGACCGTCGGGTCGCGGTCGAGCGGCGCGCGCAGGCGGCCGAGCCAGCCGGGCGTGACGAGCGTGTCGTTGTTCAGCAGCAGCACGCGCGTCGCCGCGCGAGAGCGCGAGGCCCTAGGTTGCAGCCGGCCGCGAAGCCGCGCGTTGCGGCGCGTTGAGCACGACGCGGACGTGGTCGTGCTCGGCGGCGTAGCGCTCGAGGAAGGCGGCGCGTGTCGTCGGGCGAGCCGTTGTCGACGAGGATCAGCTCGTGCGCGCTCGGGCGTGTGCGCGCGCGATCGAGGCCAGGCAGGCGCTCGGTCAGCTCGAGCTCGCCGTGGGCGAGGATCACGATCGAGGTCAGGCCCGGGCAGCGACGGGCCGCGTCGACTCGGCCGCGAGCAGCCGCTCGAGCGCCTCGCGCGACCGGCGCGTGGCCGTAGTGGCGCGCCGACGTGCGCGCGGCCGGCCGCGGCGAGCGCCGTCCACTCGGCGTCGTCGCGGACGAGGCGGACGACCGCGTCCGCGAACGCCTGCGGGTCGTCGGCGACGGCGAGGCCGGAGTCGCGCGGGCATCGCCGTCGACCATGCCCTCGGCGCCGATCGTGGTCGTCACGACCGGGAGCCCGGCCGCGAGCGCCTCGCCGACCTTGCCCTTCATGCCGGCGCCGAAGCGCAGCGGCGCGACCGACAGGCGGTGGCTCGCGAGGTACGGCTCGATCTCGGGCACCCAGCCGGTCACCTCGACGCCGTCGCCCGCGAGCGCCAGCACTGCCGGCGGCGGCTGCGTCGCCGACGATCGTCAGCTGCACGTCGGGCAGCTCGCGCCGCACGAGCGGCAGGATCTCCGCTGCAGAGGTAGGCGGCGGCGTCGCCGTTCGGCGGGTGGCGGAAGTTGCCGACGAACAGCAGGCCCGTCGCCGGCCGGCCGGCGGGCTCGGACCCGGCGTCGGGCCGTCGTGGACGTTGGGCACGACGTGGACGTCGGCGGCGGGCAGCTCGGCGAGCAGCGCCGCGCGGTCGGCCTCGGTGACGACGAGCACGGCGTCGGCGGCCGCGTAGGTCGCGAGCTCGCGCTCCTTCGTCGCGGCCGCGCGCGCGGCGCGTGACCGGGTCGCCGGTCAGCTCGGCCTCGCGCTCCTCGCGCACGTAGTGCACGTCGACCGAGTCGACGACGACGCGCGTGAGCGGCGCGTGCTCGCGCACGAGCGGCAGGTACTGGGCGGCGAGGTCGTGGAAGCAGAGGATCGCGGCGTCGTAGCGGGTCTCGGCGAGCAGGCCCGGGCAGGTCGAGCGCGGCGCGCGCGGCTGCCGGCTGCGGCAGGCGGTCGGGGTCGCCGTCGTAGACCTCGATCCCGGCCTGCTCGAGCGGCGCGCGGTAGCGCGCCTCGCCCGAGTCATCGCGCGCGACGAACGTGACGGCGTGCCCGGCCGCGGCGAGCAGCAGCAGCATCTCGTGCAGGCGCCGCGAGCCGGAGGCGCGGTCGTACATCGGCATCAGCGGGTCGACGACGAGCAGCCGCTTGCCGGCGACGCGGTGGCTCGCGCGGCGCACGAGGCTCGGGTGCGGCGGCTGCTGCGCGCGCAGCGCCTGCGCCCACTTCTCGCGGAAGCGCTCGCGGTTCACGACCTGGTGCCGCTTGAAGCCGGTGGCGGTGTCGGTGCCGGCCGTGGCGCCCTCGTGGTGGACGATCACGGCGGCGGGCTGGTAGACGACCTTCAGCCCGCGCTCGCGGACGCGCGAAGCAGAGGTCGGTGTCCTCGTAGTAGGCGGGCGCGTAGCGCTCGTCGAAGCCGCCGACTCGCTCCCAGACGGCGCGCCGGACGAGCAGGCAGGCGGCCGGAGCAGTAGTCGACCTCGCGCACGAAGCCGTAGCGCGGGTCGTCGGGGTCGCCGCCGCGCCCGTAGTTCCAGCCGGACGCGTCGGCGAAGACGATGCCGCCGGCCTCCTGCAGCCGGCCGTCCGGGTAGACGAGCTTCGCGCCGACGGCGCCGGTCGCCGGGTCGCGCTCGGCGATCGCGAGCAGCGCCTCGAGCCAGCCGGGCTGCGGCTCGGTGTCGTTGTTCAGGCAGCACGAGGTGCGTGCCGGTCGCGTGCCGCGGCGGCGAGGTTGTTGCCGCCGACGAAGCCGAGGTTCTCGGCGCTGCGGACGACCTTCAGCGGCGCCGGGAACGCGCGCCGCGAGCGCCTCGAGCGCGTCGCGCGCTGCCGTCGGGCGAGGCGTTGTCGACGACCACCACCTCGTAGCGCCCGGCGGGCGCGGTCGCGGCGACGGCGTCGAGGCAGCGCCGCGTCAGCTCGAGCTTCCCGTGGACGCAGATGAGGATCGAGACATCGGGCACGCGAGGGACTCCTTCGGTCGAGGCCGAGCAAGTGCGGTGGGACGACAGTCCCGCCGCGGTATTCGGCTCCGAGCACGGCCACTTGATCCCCCGCCGCGCGCGCAGCCGCACGCCGCCCCGCCGGCCGCCGCCCGCTCGCGTCGATCCACAGCCGTCCGTACCGGACGGCTGTGGAGGAATTGACACGAAGTTGGTGCAAAGGACAGCTGGCGCCGCCGGGGCGGCAGGGGCAACGTCGCCCTCGAGGGCGGAGGGTGCGGCCCCGCCCGGGCGGGGACTCGGACCCGCGCGGCCTGTCTCGAACGGACATGGCCGGAAGGGATCGCGCCACGTGGCGGAACTCGCGTGCGGGCGCTCTAGACTCGCGCTCCTCGTGGACGCGCAGCCGACCGGAACGGCGGAGCCCGACGCGCAGCGCGCGGCGGCCCCGCCCGTCTTCCTCAGCTACTCGCGCCGCGACTACTACTTCGCCGAGTCGCTCGCGCACGAGCTCGCCCGCGCGGCGTCGCGGTCTGGCTCGACGTGAACGACCTCGCGCCGGGGAGCGACTGGCGCGAGCAGATCGCCGCGGCGCTCGACGCGGCGCCGTGCCTCGTGCTCGTCGCGTCGCGCGACAGCGGCGAGTCGCCCAACGTGGCGACCGAGTGGCTGCGGGCACTCGAACGGGGCACCCGCATCGTGGTCGCCCGCTGGCGCGGGACGAGCTGCCCGTGCGGCTGAGCGGGCTCGAGGCCGTCGACTTCCGCGGCCGTTTCCGGCCCGCGCTCGACGAGCTCGCCGCGCGGCTCGAAGCGCACGCGGCACCCGCCGCACGACGCCGCCTTCCGGTGCCTCCGTGGATCGCGGTGCTCGCCGCCGCGCTCGGCTTCGTCTCGCTCGTCCCGTTCGTGCTCGCGGACTACGGCGGGTCGTCGCTCGCGTACGCGATCGTCGCGACCGCCGGCGTCTGGGCGGTCTTCTTCTGGCTCTTCCCGCTCGCGTTCGCGCGCCGGCGGATGTCGATGCTGCGGCTCGCGCTGACGTTCGCCTACGTCGCGGCGGCCCTCGCCTACCTGCTGCTTCAGCTCTACGCCTCCGCGCCCGACCTGTACGGCGGCGCGACCGTCCGCACCGCCCGCGCCGTCCCGTGGCTTCCGGCAGCCGCGCTCGCCGCCGCTCTGGCCGGCCTCGCGACGGTGCTGGTCGTGCGGCCGGCGGACCTGCTGCGCTGGACGCCGACAGGCGGCGCCTGGGACGTCTACCGCCCGCAGCTGACGGCCACGGCCGCCGCCGGACACCGGACGCCCGCCGCCTTCCGGCTCGTCCACGACGACGCCGACGCCGCTGCCGCCGAGCGCCTCCGCAGCGACCTCCTCCGCTCGGGCGCGACGGAGGGCGACGCCGCGACCCCGGTGCTGCTGCTCACGAACCGCACGCGGCCTGACTGGCTCGACGACCGTGCGGAGCTCCGCGAGGGCGAGCTCCGCACGGTCGTCGCGACGGGGGTGCGCGTGCTGCCCTCGCTCGAGTGGCTGTGGCGGCGGCAGGTCACCGACTTCCGGCGCTGGACGCCGGAGCGGGCCACACGCCCGCTCGTGCCGGAGGCGTTCGCGCGGCTGCGGCCGCCGCCGGCCGTCCGCACGGCGCACCGCGTGCTCTGCGCCTTCGGCGCTCTGGCGTTCGCGGCCGGCGGCACGATCGCCAACGCGGAAGGGGCCTCGTCCTACGCGGTGGCCGTCGGCTACGCGGCTGCGGCGGCCGGAACGGCGTGCGCGCTCGCCGCGCACCTGCTGTTCCGCCGCTCGCCGCTGCTGGCCCTCGCCGGCCGCGCGGCACCCGCGGTCGCGCTCGTCACCGTCGCCGCCGGCGTGCTCGCGCTTCAGCAGAGCGGCGCCGGAGCGGCTCGCCTCGCCGCACCCGCCGCGTTCCTCGCGGCCGCGCCGCTCTGGCTCGCCCTCCGCCGCGGCGCGCTCCGCTTCTGGATCCCCGCGCCGGATCGCGGGAAGGAGACGCTCGAGCCGGGCCGCAGCTGGAGCACGCTGCTCTGGTTCTCCGGCTTCGCCGCCGCCTGGATGGGGATCCTCGGCGGCTACTAGCGAGGCGTCAGGCGAGGACGTCTACGAGCGGCGGCGGTGCCGGGGCCTCGAGCCCGTACGCGGCGCGAAGCCGGTCGGCGCCGAAGAGCGGCACGCGCTGGTACGGCCCGACGGTCGCGCCCACGAGCACCCGACGGGGTGCCGAGACGGCGAGGGTGCGTCGCGGAATGCGCGACTGCGACCCTCGCCGGACCACCGGCAACGAGCTCCCCTCATCCCCGATCCTCCCCACTCCCATGCGCCCACTGTACGTCGCCGCATCCCCCGAAAACGGGACGCGGAGACGGTCCCGACGAATTGGCAGGTGGGGGCTCGACCGACCGGTCAGGCGGCCGAGCGGGAGGCGTCGCGGCCGAATGCGGCCGTCGGCGTAGGCGATCGCCACCGCCTGCGCGCGCGTAGAGGCGCCGAGCTTCGTCATGCCGTTGCGCAGGTGCGTCCGCACCGTGGCCGGCGAGATGAACAGCGCCTTGCCGATCTCCTCGTTGCCGAGGCCCTGGGCGAGCAGGCGGATGATCTCCCACTCGCGCTCGGTCAGCTCGCGCGGCCCGATCGGCCGCCGGGCTTCGCGAGCTCGCGGGCGATCGTCGGATCGACGTAGGTGCCGCCTCCGGCCGCGACGGTGCACGGCACGCACGAGCTCGTCGAGCGGCGCCTCCTTGAGCACGAAGCCCTCGACGCCGAGATCCATGGCCCGCAGCAGCGACGCCCGCTCGCCGACGCCGGTGAAGACGACGGCGCGCGTGTCGCGGCGAGACGGCGCGCAGCTGCTCGATCACGTCGAATCCGTCCCCGTCGCCGAGCCGGAGGTCGACGAGCGCGACGTCCGGCGTCGAGCTCGCGAGCGCGCGCACCGCCTCCTCGACGCTGCGCCGCGCGGCCGACGACGCGCGATCGGCGGTCCCGGCGAACGCCGACTCGACCGCCTGGGCGATGGCCGGGTGGTCGTCCACGATCACGCACTCGTCGGGCTCATGGTCTCTCCAGAATCGATTTTGCCTGCTCAGCGCCGCGGCAGTGCCGCTGCCGTCGCAAGCTGAAGACCGGCTGGATCATGGCTGCTGCCACTCGGACCGGCGACCCTCGTTCGGGGGATCGCGGCGACGGGGTCGACCTTGGGCGGGAGCCCGGTGTCAGGTCTTGCATTCAATCAGCGCTCTCGCTCGCCCGCAGGCGGCGGCTGATCGTCGAGTAGCTGCAGCCGGCCGCGTCTGCGACTCTCGACCGTGTAGCCGTACCGTCGATAGGCGGTGCGGATCGGGTCCGCGCTTGTCGCGAAGCATGCGCTCGAGCGTCGGGCGCAGCGGCTGCCAGTGCGACCGCGGCACCTCGGGGATCGGCTCGAGCCCGGCCGTCCTTGCCCGCACGAGCTCGTCACCGGCGAAGATCCCGTCCTCGATCGCGCGATCGGACGAGGCGAGTCCCTCGTCGACGAACCGCTTGACGCGCCTTCTCGCCACGTCGCGACTGGCCCCGAGCTGGCCGAGCAGCCAATCGCGCGTCAGCCATGTGGGCGTTGCGACGGAACCGAGCAACGCCGGGTAGCTGCTCCACGGCCATTCCTCCGGGCGCTCGCAGAAGGCCGGTCTCGCCCGCGTCGGATTCAGCGCGACGTAGCGAACGATCTCCAGCAGGTGCGCGTCCTTCTCGACCAGGACCGCCCGGTAGCGACCCTCGAAGAGGTGCCCGACCCGGCCCTCCGTCGCGTTGAACGCCCGCGTGTAGCAGCCGTTGACGTGCCGCATGACGATCGGCAGATTCGCCCGGGGCGTCTCGAGAACGAGGTGGTAGTGGTTCCCCATCAGGCAGTACGCGTGGCAGATCACTCCGTACCGATCCACCGCCCTCGCGAGCTGGCCGAGGAACACCCGCCGATCGCGGAGAGACGGTAGATCGGCGATCGCTCGTTGCCACGAGCTGTCACGTGGTAGACGGCTCCCGGAAACAGGACGCGAAGCGGTCGCGACATCTCCGGCGACGGTACCGCCGTGCCGGCCGTGCAACCCGGGTTGTCACAGATTCGTGACGAAGTTG
>CAWCPU010000006.1:0-427161 GCA_963797545.1 uncultured delta proteobacterium | reverse complement strand
GAGGCGTGACCTACGTGCCCCGAAGAAGTGCGACGCGCGGTGTTCGTTGCGGGTCCGCCTCCCTTGCTTGCGGTCCTCGCTGGCCCAGAGACCCCGTCGAACGCGGGCGAGGTGCGGCGCGTAACGGCGTCAACGAATGCTGCGTGGCTCATGGCGATCCGCTGTTCTAAGCGCGCAGGAAACGGTCGGATGTGACGCGGGACGGCCGGTCGGTCGTCCCGCAGAGGGGTCTTGGCATTCTGCGGGGTTACGGAAGGGCGTTGAGGTGGGATGCGCGGAGGGTTGTTACGCGGGCGTCTGGGTCGCCTTCGCGGCGGTGAGGCGAGCGACACGGCGGACCGTTCCGTCGGAGACACCGAGCTTCTCGCGCGACGGCACGGTAGCTGAGGCCGGCCGCCGAGCGAAGCGAGGAGCCGATCGCTGATCTCGTGATGGCCGGAGGTCGGCCGATGCGCTTCCCTTGGGCGCGCGCCCGGCGAAGCCCCGCATGCGTGCGCTCGACGATCCAGGCGCGCTCGACCTCCGCGAGGACACCGACGAGGGCGAACATGGCGCGGCCGATCGGTGAGCTCAGAGATCCAGCGCCTCGCGCAAGCTCACGAGGCTGATGCCAAGGTGCTGCAACTCGTCGAGCAGCGTGACGAGGTGGCGGAGGTTGCGGCCGAGGCGGTCGAGCGCGGCGACGGCGACGATGTCGAGCCGGCGCCGGCGTCCGTCGACGAGCAGGGCATCGAGCCCGGGCCGGCGATCGCGCGTGCCGCTGACGGCATGATCGACGTGCTCGGCGACGATCGTCCACCCGGCGCGCTCGGCATGCTCGCGCAGCGCACGCAGCTGGTTCTCGGCGGTCTGGTCGGTCGTGGACACGCGGGCATACAACGCGGCTCGACGTCGTCTCTCCATCGCGGTTTCCTCCATCGGCTGGACAGTCGGCGCGCGGCTACTCGTGCGGAGCTGAGTGCGCGCCACGGTGGGGTTCGGCGTCGGGTCATCAACGGCACGTGCACGCTCCGGACCGCGCGCCGCGAACGCTCCGGACGACGTGATGTGCACGCTCCTCTGCCTCGTCGGGCGCGTAGGATCGAACGCTGCGGCGAGCACGCGGTCGCCCGACAACTGGCTGGTCATCGCAGCCTGGTGATCGCAGCCTTGACGGGTCGCCTCACCTACTCTCGCTCCGGTTGCGAGTCCGGCAGCGCCGGCCGCTCCGTCCGCTCGACAGCTGCCGCGTCGGCATCCCGCGGTGACAATCGCCGGCGTGACGCCGCCGACGAACGTCGGCGGCCCCCCCTGCTCGAATGCCGTGAGCCTCGCGCCCGAACGTCATTCGGCTCGGCAGCGCTTGCCGGAGCGCGGTCGGCCCGTCCATCTTCGGGCCGCTCCGGCACGATGTCCGCGCCGAACCGCTTCTCGATCTCGTCGCCGCCTCCTCCATCGCCTCGACGAACCGCTCGAGCCGATCCGGCGGAAGGGCGTTGCCCAGTCGCTCGCGTAGAGGATGAAGCCGGCGAGCGTCATCGCGACCGCGACCGGATAGCGCCGCCCGATGTCGATCGACACCTCGAGCTTCTGCCGGTGCGGGCGAACGTCGGGGTCATACAGGGCAGGCAGCCCTCGCCGTGGCTGCCGTCGTGATCGCTCGGGACACGGAAGGCCCGTGGCGGCTCCTTGCCCTCGATGAGTGACGTCGCGAGCTGGTGGAGCAGCTGGCTGCTCCTCGAAGGCGCCGAGCAGCTCGACGCCTCCCGTGGTGCCGCCGGGCTGGCCGCTCCGAGCTCGGTGACGCGCGCTGCGGTCGTGGAAGAGCATCCGACGTGATCCTTCCTTCGCGTCGCACGCGCGCGGCGCTGCCGCGCGTGCCGGATGACGACGCGAACGTTGCGGGTCCGGTCCGTTCCTGTCTGGGCCATCCGGGCGGCGGCTTTGACGCCCGGGATCGGCAGGTACGTCCGCTGCCGTGGGAGCGGCAGCGGACCTCTCGAAGACGTTGAGGTCGCCTACGTCCAATCCGGCCGTCTTGCGTGCGCGCGTAGGGTAGGCGCGATGGGCGAGCGCGCCGCCGAGACGGTGGGCGACTCGCGCGTGCCAGGTGTCACCGAGACCCGCGAACGTCGTCACGACCGCGACGACGGCGTCGACCTCGGTCGCACGCCGCGGCGTCGCGCCTGCGGCGAGTGAGCCGCTTGAATATCTTCGCCCCGTCAATGTCGGCGTTGAGGGCGACGATGAGCCTACCCATCGCCGCCAGCATCGCCGATGCGCTGCTCCGTCCCGGGTCGGGATGCGGAAGAGCTGGCGCCCGACGTCGGGCCAAAGCTCGTCGAACGGCGCCGGCGGGTCGAGCTCGAGGTAGACGCGTCGGCCGTCGGCGACGCCGAGCTGCCACTCGGCGATGTCGGCGCCGTCCGGGCTGTCGTGGATCATGCCGCTCGATGCCGGTCGCCGGGTCGTTACCGTACCGCGCGTACGCCCTCGGGATCGAAACCCACTCCGACGCCGTCGACGTAGGCGTGGCTCCCGGTGAAAGCGGCGGCCCAAGTCCTGTACAGCGCGCGCCGCCGTGCGACGCCCTGGATGCCCCGAGCCGTCCCGCTTGCACGTACAGCGCGCCGAAGACGCACCCGTCGAGGCAGGCTTCGCCGTCGTCGTCTGGCGTGCACCTCGAGGTACGTCTGCGGGTTTGGGCGCACGCGCTGCTCGCTGAACGCGTGCACGCGAGCTGGGCACGTCGATGCGCGTGTGGAGCGGCATTGTCATCCCTCCTTCGGCGGTGCTCGAGCTCGTGCTGGATGCGACGCTGAATGACGAGGAGGCGCCGCCGGAGCGCCCGTACGTGCGCGAGCGTGTTGCGCGTGGTGCCCGCGCGGTAGCGCGGGTGATCGGTGATGGTGCGAACGGTCTTGCTGGCCATGGATGGTCCTCCGAAAGACGAACGCCCGAGAGGCGTCGGCCTCGCGGCCGTCGGTTGGTGGGTTGGTGTTCAGATCCCCTCGTCCGCGAAGCTCGACGTACCGCCCGTCCCCGATCACCAGGTGATCGAGGATCGCGATGCCCATCAGGTCGCCGACCTCGCGCAGCCGGCGCGTGATCGCGATGTCCTCCGCGCTCGGCGTCGGATCGCCACTCGGATGTCCATGCACGAGCACTGCGGCGGCCGCGTTCGCGAGGACGAGCGGCTTGAAGACCTCGCGCGGGTGGACGAGCGCGGAGGTGAGCGTACCCTCCGAGACGCGGTTTACGCCGATCGGCCGGTTCTTCCCGTCGAGCGGCACGACCCAGAAGCACTCGCGATCGGCATCGGCGAAGAGCGGGGCGAGTGCCTGGTAGACCTCGCCGCTCGTGCGGAGCGCGTACGCCGGGAAGTCGACGTGTGGCGTCTCGCGGACGAGCGCGATGCGCAGACGCGGCACGCGATAGATCGTCTTGATGGCAGACGTCATGCGACGTGGTCCTCCAGAAACAGCGAGGCCCGGAACGCGTACGGCGCTCCGGGCCTCGAGGTTGGTGGGACGACGCGCCGGCTGGCGCTAGCGCGTCGCGTAGAACTGCGGGTCAGTGGGCGCGGGTCGCCCGACGTACTGTCCCTTCAAGATCTCCTTCATCGTGTCGAGATCGACCTCCTGATACGCCGAATGAAACCGCGTACGGGCCTTCGCGATCGCCGCGCACCACACGCGGCCGTCGGGTCCCTCGAGGAACCATTTGCAGCCGCGGCAAGGCTCGACGATTCGCAGCGGGCACGGCCACTCCTGAGCCGGATACAGGTCCTCGTGGCGGTAGAAGCGGAGGCCGTCGAAGCTGAAGAGATACTCGGGCTTCGCCATCTTCTTCGGCGGGTTGTTCGCCGTCTTCGCGGCCGAGCCGTCGAACCCGTGCATCAGCATCGGCGTCGCCTCCCAGAGCCCCTTGGGAAACCATCGGCCGAGCAGGTGCGCGACGAGCTGTGCGGCGAAGACGCTCGCCGTGAGCTTCACGAACGTGTCGACCGTGAAGAGCGCTTCCCGTGCGACCCAGCGGCCGACGCCGGCGAGCGCCGACGCCGGCGCCGCCGCGACCGTCCTCGTCATCGTCTCGACCGTGGCCGCGGCGGCGCTAGTGGACGCGTCCATGACCGTTGCCTGGACCCGGTCCGTGACCGGGCTCGCCACCACCAGCTCGCGCATCAGTCCCGCGCTGTGCATCAGTATCTGCCCCTCCCTCTCCGAGGTTGGTGATCCGGTCCTCGGTCCGCCGGATGAGCTCTTGCACGGCGTTTCCCGCGGGACCGCTCATGAAGACCTCGGCGTTGAAGAACCCGGCGCCGAGGAGCCCGTCGTCCAGCGGCGGACGACGATGACGAGCGTCAGGCCGCCGGCGACGAGTGCGGCGACCTGCAGCTCCTTCCAGAGCCACTGGATCGTCTCCTCGACGGTCGGCTGCCGCTGCGGCTCCGCGCCGTCTTCTGCCTCTCGATCGTCTTGATCGGGCAAATGCACCTCCTTCTGTATGATGAGCCTGTGAGCGCGGGCGTGCGCCGAACGGAGATCGGCGCACGCCTTGCGCGCGGGTGGGTCAGCGTATGGCGGGGATCAGCTCGTGACGGTCGCGTCGCTCGCAAGCCCGTCGCGCACGCCGTCGTAGACGGCGCCGATGACGTAGCAGGCGGCGAGCATGCCGACGGCGATGAGGCCGGTTCGGACCGGCCGCGTGCGGGCTTCGTCGATGATGTGCGTGACGGTGCCCATCACGAACGTACCCACGGTGCCGAGGGCGCGCCGGATGACGCCGGGGCTCTGCTCCTCCTGCGCCGACGCGGGGGTCACCGGCGCCGCCGTCGCCGGAGCCGCCGGTGACCGTCCCGTGCGCAGCGGTATGCGCTGCGTTGTGCGCTCGGCGGCGTCGACGCCGTCGGTCGCGGTGGCTGTGGCGGTGGTTTCGATCTCGTGCATGGGTTCCTCCTCACTGAGCGTGGCGGCCTCGAGGGCCGTCTGAATGAGCTCCCGCAACACTTCGACGGCGACGTTCGGGAGCGGGCTCCGTTCGCCATCGATCTCGACAACGGCATCCTCGGGGACGGGCTCACCGTCGAAGCCCAAGGCGTGCAGCAGCTGTCGATGCGCGGTGGCCGCGTCGTCGGCCATCACGAAGACGGCCGCGAACGTGCCGCCGAGCGCCGGGTCAGCACAGACGTCCGTGTCCGCCGCGAGGACGCGGCACACCGCGGCGATGCGGCAGTACGCGTCGTACCGCGCGAAGACGTCGACCGGCAGTGCGCGCGCGTCCCGCACCGCCGGTGTTGGCGCGGGCTGCATGGTCAGGCTGCAGCGCCGGTGGTCTCGACCGCCGCGCCCTCCACCTGGAGAGGGGCGCCGTCGAGGAGCTTGACCGTCTGCCCGAGCGCCGCGCCGGCGTTCTCGAGCGCGTAGCGCGAGCACGTGTACCAGACCCCGGCCCAGAAGAGCGACGTGGCGATGCGGAGACCGATCTTGACGACCATGACTTCCTCCATGCGTGCGACGCGTTGCAGGCCAGCACGCGTCGCGCTGTGAGTGAAAACGAAAAACGCCCGGCCGGAACGAACGGGCCTGCAGAGTCGTTCGTCCCAACCGGGCGCCGGTTCGCAGCCAGTGCCGTTGCCGGTGCACCGGCCGCGCCGAAGGGATGTGCCCGCGCGCGCCACTGTCCGCCTCAACCACCCGTGTCCAGTTCGCCCCTCGTCCGATCGCGTCGTCGTCCGTGACGCGGGCACAAAAAAGCCCGGCGGTGCGGACGCACCCCGGGCTCATCTCTCAACAAAGGTATAACGCGTTCAGTGCCGAGCGTTCGGTCTCGGCGTCGGGCTCATCCGCTGCTCGACCTCGAGGAGTAGGATCGCCAGTGATGACGGCGAGCGGCCGCTGACCCATCGGCGACCGCTTCGGCGAGCCGAAGATTCCTCACAGCAGCCCGCCCTTTCCGAAGACGACGTGGCCCCCGAGCGGCGGCGTGGCGGTCCCGGCTCCCCGCGTCTCTGCGTCGATGCGGTGCCACTCGTCGAGAGTCGGCCGCGCGGTAGCAGCGGCGCGCGCCCTCTCCGCCTCGCCCGCCTTCTTCACCCGCTCGAGCCGGAGCGCGTGGCGCATGGAGTGGCCCTGCTCATCGAGGCCGTTCATGCGCATCTGGATCGCCGTCATGGCGGCATGGCGTGGCTCGGCGTCGACCCACTCGAAGCGCACGCACGCGAGCGCGGCCTCGCCGAGGAGATCGCGAACCATCGCGCCGAGCGCGAGCATCCGGACGCCTGAGACGCACCACGCGTCCATGAAGCCAAAGTCGGGATCCTTCCCCTCGTCGATCCGTTCCTTGAACTTCGGAAGCACGGTCTCAAGGACGACGCCGAGCGCCTGCGCGTACGCGTACGGCCACGTCATGAGCGTCACCGTCAGGCCGCCGAGTTCCTGATAGAGCGGCCCGAGGACATCGGCGCCGCGCACGTGGTCGCAGAGGGTCGCGTAGTCGTCGAGGAGCTCGTCGAACCGGTTGCACTGCTCGTCGCCGTACCGCGTGCGCAGTCCGGCGAACTGCGCCCGCGTTGCGGGCAGCTGAAGGTACGTCCACGCGTACTCGAGCCAGCGGCCATAGTACTCAAGCGGCGTGAGTTGGCTTGCCGGCGGCGGCGTATTGAAGCGATCGAGGAGCGACCTGAAGCCGTCGCGTTCCGCGACGTCGACGGATGCCGTCTCGACGACCGCCGGGGGGAAGATCGCCGCCTCAGGTACGCGCGGCAGCAGCTTCTCGAAAGCGTCCATCATCCGCCGTGGCTGTTCGAGTGTGACGCGCGCATGACGCGCCCGTCGGTTTTTCCGATGGCTTTTCTTGCCCACCCGGGACACCTCCTTTCGCGTATTGGCGATCGCCCTCAACGACGAACGCCCGAGGCGCGGGTGCACCTCGGGCGTTCCATTGACACCAGGGTTATAACGCCGGGGCGTTGGTTCGTTCGGTCAGCTTTCGCCGGCTATGCCTGTGCAGCGCGCGTCGGGGTAGCGCGCGACGATTGTGGGGGCAGCTGGGTAGTCGCTAACTCAGATCGCTGCCGTGGCGCCGGCGGTCTCCCTTGCAGCATCGCCAGCACGTCAGCGCATGCCACGGTCGCGCGAAGGAGACGGTCTTGCTCGACCTCGCGGACGTGGGCGATCTCGTTGCGCACCGGCGCGATCTGGCTGATGGCCGCCTGGAGCCGTCTGCTTCGCGTCCTGTGCCCCGCCGAAGCGGCGGCGGGCTTCCTGCCAGACGTCCGGCGCGAACAGGAGGGGCGGTAGCTGAGCCGAGGTAGAGGTAGTCGACGATGCTCAGCGGCTCCGCTCCCGCGGGCCGCGCCCGGAGCGCGCGGCCGAGGCTCTCGCGTTCGCGCTCCGGCAGGCGCCTCTTCGATCCTCTGCGCGGCCGCCTCGCCGAACGCGTGCCGCGTACACCTCGCGGACGACGCGCACGCAGCGCGCGCTCCGTCTCCACGATCCGCTGCCAGACGACTCTCGGCGCCCGGCAGGAACCACGGCGGGGTGAGCGGGCGGGGCGTCCGCCTCGCCTCCCAGCTTCCGGAACGCGACACGGATGATGTCGGCCATCCGTCGTCGCCGCTCGCGCGAGAAACGTCCTCGTACTCCATCGACTCCCATCCCGGCGGGAGCGCGTGCTCCGCGCACATGCGGCCCCAGCGATCGTCGTCGATACCGAGCTTTTCGCGCAGGCGCGGAACGTAGTCGGCCGGACCGCGGGCGCCGATCACGTTGTTCTCGTGCCAGCCGACGTCCGCCAGGTTGGCGACCTGGTTCACGCGACGACGGTCGCGGATCCCGCGCGCGTGCAAGCCATGCCTCCGGGAACAGATGGTGAGCTTCGCTCGCCGCGCGGCCGCCCTGCGCCGGCGGGTCGAGCAGGTTCTGAAGAAGCTGGTCGGAGAAGAGCGCCCGCGTTCCGAGCACGACCTGCGCCGCTCGGAATGCGAGCGCAGCCGGAGCCCGCGCCTTCTGCGTCTCCAGCGCTGGAGACGAGCGTACGCGTCCAGTAGTCGCCGGTGATCGTCTCGCTCATCGCGTCGTCGAGCGCTCGCACGAAGCTCTCGGCGTCGCCGGCGTGCCAGTCTGGCAACGCGCGCCAGGTCCTGCTCGAACATCGGTCTCGGACGATCCCGAGTAGCGTGCCGTCAGCAGCGTCCCGAAGACCCAGCGCGCGATCACCTCGTCGAGCGTTGCTCTTCGGCACGCCGGCCTTGCGGCCCCGGATGTAGAACGCGTACGCATTCACGATCGCGTTCTTCGAGGCGATGAGCCCCGGACTGACGAACCCGGCATGCTTCACGCGAAGCACGTAGTCGCGCCACGGCGTCGAGCTCCATGCACTCCTTGGCGGCGTCGTCGAGCTGCGTCCAGGCGCTTCAAGCCGCCCGGCGGCATCCGCTTCGCCCGTCGTCGGATCGATACCTCGCAGATAACGGTAGACGGCCGACATCCGCGCGCGACCGAACGCCACGGCGCAGGCGGCGCGCAGCAGCTGCTGCGTATCCATCCCGACGACCGATCCCTGCGACATCGCCCGCGCCCGCTCCTCGATTCGATCGCGCAACTCGCCGTGGAACACCGAGAGCAGCGTCAGAACGAAATCGGCTTGGCCCGAGTCGAGTGCCCTGGTTGTTGATGCGGACGAAGATCTCGGCGACGTCCTCCTCCGTCGCCTCTTCATCCTGCGTCGTAGCGGTCTTGCGGATGTCGACCGTCGGGAACCGGTAGTCGCTGAGATCGCATGCGCGCGCTCGAGGTTCCGCTCGACGGCGTCCTCGTATTTGTCGTCGACCGCGCGACCCTCTGTCGCGGAGCGCGTTCATCAGATCGCGCCGGATCTGCGGCTTCGGGCGCGCTGCCGTTCCACAGTTCCGTCACGTTCGGCAGAAACTCAGGGTCGTTCCGGATCGCCGCATCGGCGACTTCGAATCGCCCGTCGCGCGGCCGAAACGCGATCGTGATCCTTCCGCCTCGCCCTTCTTTTCCGACGACTTCGACGCCCCGCATCACCGCATAGAGCGACGTCAGCCGCTGCTGGCCGTCGATCACCAGCGTCGTCGCCCGAAGGCCTGGCCGTTCTCGCTCCGAGAGCACGCGCCTCTCTGCTCGTTGGACGTGTGCCAGAGGACGAGCGTCCCGACGGGAAAACCCACGAAGAGCGAATCGAGTAGATCGCGCACCTTGGTGTCTTCCCAGACGAATGGGCCGCTGCAGGTCCGGCAGGGCGATCGACCTCGCGCTCGATGTCGCTCATCAAGGAGGCAATCGAGCGCTGGCCGTGCTCGAAGATCGGCGCCCGCCCGCGGACCCGTGGCTCTCGGGACGCGCCGACATCGTCCTCGTCCGAGGCGTCATCGAGCTGTTCGGATCCTCGCGTGTCACGACGACCGGCTCCGGCTGCGGCAGCTCGCGGCCGACGACGCCCGCGACGTAGGACACCGCCTCGGGCGCGTGGTCTTCGAGGCTGACGCGCCTCCGTACGCGCGCCATCGCGAGATCAACGAAGCTGTCGAGCCCATCCTGCAGCAGGTCGAGAGCCTCCCCCGCGTGCTCGACGGGAAACGTCAGCAGCACCCCGCCGGGAACCTTCTTGAACTCCGCCTCGTCGTCTCGGCCTCCGCTCCGAGCGCCGCCCGGACCTCGTCCGCGATCGGCCCGATGACGCTGACTCGCATCTTCGACCTTGTGACCTCGCAGGCGAGAAGCCGGCCGGTCATGAGCGCAGCCCGTGCTCGGTCTCCCGGAGGAACCAGGCGTCGCCGCGCTCCTCGTCTGCGTTCTCGATCGCGAACGCGAGGAACCCGAGCGCCGCGCGGCGGTCCCCTCGTTCGGAATCGACCGCTTCGAGCTTCTCGCGGATCCGGTCTTCGACGCCTGCACGGAGGTTCCAGGTCCAGTCGGCCGCGTCGAAGGTGGCGGGCGGCTCCTCATCGCCCGCGACCTCGCCTTCCGAACGCCCTTGCGGAACTCCGGCATCTCCGGGAATCGACTCTCCAGGAAAGCCACATCGATCGTCTGGGCGGCTGGCGAGCACGTCGCGCCCACGGTCGTGATCCGGAAGCGGCCCGGCCCAACGCCCTGCAGCAGGCCCGCCTTCCTGAGGTAGGTGGTCGTCCAGGCCGACGCGGTTGTACAGCCGTGTCTGGCCGCTCCGCAGAAGCTGCGTTCGATCGTCCTCCGAGAGCCGAAACTCCTCGCCAGCCGCTCGACCGCTTCGGCCAGCGTATGCTGCTCACCGTCGCCGGTCAGCTTCAACAACGGCAGCATCAGGTCTGGAAATCAGGGACAGCCATGTCGAGCCTCTATCCGCGGAGCCGAGGATCATCGGGGCGCGGTGCCGCCTGCGTCGCGCGTCCGTCCCTCGACGAGTGCTTCCCTCCTAGCGCAGCAGCGGCGCGACGGACAAATCCTCGCCACGGCGCACTGCATCGACACGTCCCGCCACGTTGTCTCGCCAACGCTTGCTGCTTATACTGCGCAGTGACGCGCCGCACGTGTGCCATTCTGGGTCACCAAGCCTTGCGAAGGCGCGATCGCAACGTCGGTCGGAGTGGCGCGCACTTGCATCCTTGATGGAAGCACACCGCCTCGCCGGGCGTTCATGCTTCGCACTGCGATACGAAAGCCGGTCAGTGATCGCGCCCGCGATCCAAAGCAACCGCCAAGGATTGTGTGGCGGGTGGTGTGCCTGACGGGAACGGTATGGACGTGTTCGCGATTCGATGAGTTCCTTCGCTGCCACGAGGGCCAACATGATCACGCCCACGTTGACGACCGCTTTACCCGCGGCTTTGGATCCACAGGCGGTTTCTCCTCTGATTGCGTGCTCGGCGGTGCGGGCAGGCCCGGCGCGTCGCGGGTGGCAGACACACGAAGGACCAAGACCGTGGAGGTCTGCCCCCACGACTCTGCTGAACGGGAAAAAGAAAAGCCACCGCCCGCGTTCCGGAAAGGGTCAGGGCGCCATGCGTAACGGACGACGACATACCCGGTCGCCGCTCTTGACGACGTGCCTGTCGAATCACCTCTTTTAACGAAATGATTCCAGGGCCCTACTCTATCGCACGCGTGGAGACGCATGAGCGTCACCTTCTACGCCGACCGACACAAGTAGTTTGGTTGGTTCGTCGTTAACGCCGGTGCGGGCGATGTACCTGCGATCCACTGCTGTCCGGCTTAGAAATCCCGACAACGCGGGAAACCCTTGTGCGGAGCGGCGTTGAGGGGTGTACCCGGGGCGGGAGATATCGTTTCTGAGCGGGCCGGATTCGTGGACTGTTCGCCCCCACTGAAGACGCGCCCCTGCTCTCGAATGCGGAAGCGACGCGGATCTGCGAAGGTGTGCCGCCGCAAACCCTTGGGGCACACGGATGATAGCGACGCGCACGGTTCTGAGCCAGATTCTGAGCCTCGTCCCGCGCGGCGAGTTCGAAAAGCTCGCCCGGGCGCATGGGGGCGACAAACGCGTCCGCTCCTTCTCCTGCTGGACGCAGTTTGCGTGCCTCGTCTACGCGCAGCTGAGCCGGCAAACCAGCCTGCGTGATCTGGAACTCGCGCTCGAGACCAAGCGCGTATTCCTCTATCACTGTTTTGCGACGCGCGAGGTGTGTCGCTCCACCCTGGCCGATGCCAATGAGACGCGCCCGTATCAGATGTACGAGGCGCTCTTCATTACGCTGTATCAGCAGTGTGCGATCCAGGCCCCGGAACACCGGTTCCGATTCCGCAATAAACTCTATTCCTTCGACGCCAGCGTCATTGATCTGTGCCTCAGCGTCTTCCCGTGGGCCAAGTTCCGGACCACCAAGGGCGCGATCAAACTCCACGCCCTGCTCGACCACGACGGCCACATTCCCTCCTTCGTGCGGGTCACCACCGGCGCGACGCACGACATCCACCAGGCCCGACACCTCGTCCTTGAACCGGACAGCATCGTGGCCTTCGACCGGGGGTACGTCGACTACGCCTGGTTTTACCAGCTCCACCTCCAGCAGGCGTTCTTCGTCACCAGACTCAAGCGGGGCGCGGCTTTCCGCGCCGTGGCACGCCGGGATCCTCCGCCACTTTCCGGGGTCACGTCCGATCAGACGATCCGGATTACGGGCAGTAAAGCGGACACATCCCGATCGATCTGCGACGCATCGGGTACCTCGATCCCGCTACGGGCCATCGCTACTTCTTCCTCACGAACCTTTTTGCGTTGAGCACGAAAACGATTGCGGAGATCTATCGGGCGCGCTGGCAGGTCGAGTTGTTCTTCAAATGGATCAAGCAGCATCTGCGCATCAAGACGTTTCTCGGCACCAGCCCCAACGCCGTGATGAGCCAGATTTACGTGGCGATGACGACATATCTCCTGCTCTCGTATCTGAAGTTCTCTTCTCGCTCCCCACTCACCTTGTATGCCCTTGCCAAGCGCCTCGAGGTGAGTCTGTTTGATCGCGTGGACATTCGTTCGTTGCTTGCCAAGGACATTCCCGTTCGGCGCGCCCCCAAGGACATCAAGCGACCCGCACAGCTATCATTCACCTGGGGCCGCGCACTGCCGGACCGGCAACATGTCATGCGGCACGTCACACTGACGCGCCGAGCACCGGAAACCCTTGCGGCACAAGGTCCGTAAGCCGGACAGTAGTGACGACGGTTGTATCCAAGACCCCGAACGTAGGATCCGCCCGTACGGCCAAAAGCTTGTCGATGAATTCGCCCCATGTCTTCATGCGGGACGTACTCAAGTCGAGGAGAATGTCTTGCTGGCCCAGGACGAAGTCGGCATGCGCGGCAAGGAATAGCTGATCACATTTCTTGCGTGTCTCCGCCACCGCGCCGGGTCGGCACTTCAGGGCCAGTTGAACTGCAGCTGCGTTCTTGCCGAACTTGCTCTTGGCGGCTTTTCCGAATGGCTCTTTCATGCCCCTAAGCCGATCTGGCGCGAACACGCGTTCAGCTGGAAGGGCAACGATCGAGTAGGACTTGATGAAAACGGCCTCAGGTGAAACACCGGCGCGAACCAATCTAGGATCGACAGTCCGGGAGTGCATCGTCTGGAAAACGAAGTTGACTGTGGGCCCCGTTGTCAGCTCTACAATCTCACTCCACCCGAGCGTGCTCAATACTTGAGCTCCGGCGCGCTTGCTTGCGGCTACGTATGCCTGCTCGATTTTTACTCGCAGGGTGCGCGTGTGGCGCGGGTGAATTCTTGAACGAAATACCCAGCACCTTGGCCCGCCGAACACGATCGCAATTGAGCCCGGCTTATTCACCGACTGAGGGCGCCTGAAACCATTCCGCGCCTCGCTCAGCCGTGCTACGAGCGGGTTTGCGAAGACCGAGCGTAGGCGGTGAGGAGGCGCGGTATGGGTGAAACGAATCTCTCTCTTTTCCGGGCGGAGTTCAACCAATCGCTGCGGCTGGAGAGCCGCCCCGAGCGGCTGACGTCGGACGCGGGAGCGGTGGTGCTGCGGGAGGTGATGGAGCGGATCGGGATCGTCGACTGGATGACGAGTCGGCTGAGCGATACGCGCGCGCCCGACCTGATCACCCACCCGCTGTCGGAGTTGCTGCGCACCGCGCTGTTGCTGCTCGGGCAGGGGTGGCGGGACCACGACGACGCGGATCGGCTCCGGGACGACGCGGTGTTTCGGCTGGCGGTGTCGGATCGTCGTGGGATCCGACCGCTGGAGATGCGGCCCCGGACGGACGGGACCATCCTGGACCGGAATCCCGCAGTGCCGGACGGCCTCGCCTCGCAGCCGACGCTGTCGCGGCTCGTGGGGATGCTCGGCGCCGACGGCAATCGCGCGGTCGTACGCCGCGCGCTCGTGGAGTTCGCCGCGCGACGCCACCGCGTCGGACGCCACGGCCATCGCTTCCGCTACCTGACGGTGGACCTCGATTCGCTGCCGATCGAAGTCGAGGGGCAGCAGCCGGGATCGGAATACAATGGGCACTACCATACCCGGATCTTCCATCCGCTGATCGCCAGCGTCGGCGAGACGGGGGATCTGCTCGACGCGAAGCTGCGCGCCGGGAATGCGCACACCGCCGCGGGCGGGGCGGACTTCCTCCTGCCGCTGCTCGCCGAGGTGGAGCAGAAGCTCTGCCAGGTGGCGGCCGTACGGATCGATGCCGGGTTCCCCGAGGAGGGGCTGCTCGCGGCGCTCGAGCAGCGCGGGACACCGTACGTGGCGCGGCTGCGCAATAACGCGGTGCTCGACCGTCTGGCCGCCCCGTATCTCAGCCGCCCGCCGGGGCGGCCCCCCGCCGAGCCGCGGACGTGGTGCTACGAGCTCGCCTACCGGGCCGAGCCGTGGTCACGCGAGCGCCGGGTCGTGCTCGTCGTGCTGGAGCGTGCCGAGGAGTTCTTCCTGCACCACTTCTGGCTGGTCACGAGCTGGACGCCCGAGGACCAGGACGGCCACGCGCTGCTCGATCTCTATCGCCAGCGCGGCACCGCCGAGGGGCACATGGGCGAGCTCATGAGCGTGCTCGATCCCGCGCTCTCCTGTTCGCCCCGGGCGAAGCGCCACTACCGCGGCCGGCCGCTCGCGGCGACGCTGGTCGCGGGAGATTCCTTCGCCCACAACGAGGTGCGGCTGCTCCTCAACGTGCTCGCCTACAACCTCGTGCACGCCGCGCGGGTCCTCCTGGAGAAGGCCACCGGTCACGGCTGGGGCCTCGGCCGATTCCGCGAGGTGATCCTGCGGGTCGCCGCCCGAGTGCTCGTGCACGGCCGCCGTGCCGTGCTGGTCCTCGGCGAAGGCTCGGCGGCGCTCTGGCGCACGCTGTGGACACGGCTCCACGCCCTCCACTACACGCCGTCCTGACGAAGAATTTCCCCGCGCCCTGCGACCCGTGATTCCCGCGGCGCGTCGACGCGCTGAGGTCACCGGTGTGCCCCGCGCGCTCCTTCCATGCCCTTTCCACGCTCCCACTGCAGTCGCTCGTTCCCCGCTGTCGCCATCGTCAACCAATCCGGTCATGATCTCCGCCTCTTCTCCGCCTCCCAACCCGTTCAGTCGTCAGTCGGTGAATAAGCCGGGCTCATACCGCCAGGTACGAAGATCGGGCACGCGAGCAGGGGCGGCGACTCGGCATCGAGCCGCGACTCGTATGGGCCGGCGCGTTCGCGCTCGACAGCGACCGCGGATCCCGCCTGCTGCGCGCGTCCGACGTTTGTGTGCTGCCGCTCGACAATGGCGTCTCTTCTACGCCGCACCACGTTTGCGACCGCGTGCGTCCACGGCATGCCAGTGATCACGACGCGCGGCGCAGCCTCGGAAGCCGAGCTTTGCGACGGCGCCGCGATGGCGCTCTGCCCGCCACGCGACCCGCTTCGGCTCACGCGTGTCATCGAGGACCTCTCGAGAAGCGCCGAGCGGCGGGCGTCGCTGGCGGCAGGCGCGTCCGAAATCGCCGCACAATATCGATGGCCCGATGCGGCCGCGGAAATCTTGCGGGTACTCAGCGGCAGCGCGCCGTAGCACGAGGCGCTGGCGTCACGCCGTGGTGACGCCGTTCCGGGTTCGCCGCCGGCGAGCAGGCGACGGTGTCGCCGGCGTGATGCCATTGCCATTCTGGGCGCGCAGCACGTCGGCAATTGCCTTCGCGGCGAACGCCAAGTCCGACTGCCGATGTGAGGCGCTCACCATGCAACGGAGTCGCTCGGTACCCGTCGGCACCCCTGGCGCGACGACCGGATTCACGAACACACCACGCTCGAGGAGTCTCATCCCCGCCTCCAACGTCGTGATCCGGTCGCCGACCCACACCGGGACGATCGCGGTCTCGTTGCCCATCACCCGTAGACCGTATCTACGCAGCGCGGTTCGCAAGTACGCGGCGTTGGAGCGCAGCTGCGCAACACGGCACGGCTCTTCGTCGATGATATCTATGGCCGCAAGCGCCGCGGCGGCTTCCGGCGGCGTCATCGCCGCCGAGAACACACGAGCATGAGAAGTGTATCTGAGTAGAGCACCGATGCTCGGGTCAACCGCCGCGAAGCCGCCAGCAGCCGCCGTCGCTTTGCTGAGCGTCCCGATCCGGATGTCGATCAGCTTCGGCTGAACGTCGAAGTGTTCGGTGACACCGCGCCCGGTCTCGCCGAGAACGCCGAGTGCATGCGCTTCATCGACGAGGAGGAAGGCATCATGTCTCTCGACCACGTCGATCAGCTCGGGAAGCGGCACGATGTCGCCGCTCATCGAGTACACGGCGTCGACGGCGACGAGGCGACGCGCGACGGAAGCAGTTCGTCGCAGGACGTGCTCGAGGTGATCCAGATCGTTGTGCGCAAAACGTTGAATCGCAGCGCGAGACAATAGTGCACCGTCATAGAGCGATCGGTGCGCGTGCCGATCGAGAATTATCAGGTCCCCCGGCCCGAAGAGCGCCGAGATCACGGACAGATTCGTCGCATATCCACTGGAGTACGTGACGACGCTCGGCGCGTGAAAGAAGCTCGCGAGGCGCTCCTCGAGCTCGAAGTGGATCGTCGTGGTCCCCGAGAGGAGCCGGCATCCTCCCGTGTGGGTGCCGAAGCGCTCGATTGCCGCGATTGCGGCGCGCTGTATTCGCGCGTCGCCGGCGAGACCCAAGTAGCCGGAGGTCGCCAGATTGACGACCGAAGCCCTGCATTCCGCGACCTCACTGAACTCCCGCCGGCCGGGCGGACCGAGCACGATCCGAGCGCCGACAGCTCCGAGATTCTGCCGGTCGAAGAGGGAGCCGAACGAAGACGAGCCGATGGCGTACAGACTCGCAAACCGCTTCTGGAGCGACGGCGAAGAGACGATCAATCGAGGAAGCTCGAAATCCCGGCCATAGAGATCGCGAAGCCGCTGGTCAGTCATTCCGGATGGCTTCGGCCGCCGACAGACGGGCGGCGCGTACCGCCGGCAGGAATGAGCCCGCCGCGCAGAGGAGCAGCGTAAGCCCGAGTGCGGCCGCGATGAAACGATAGGGAACGTGAAGGTCGAGATCCCAACCGACGACGGCTGGAAACTCCACCATCACCCAGAAGGTCCCGAGAGCCGCCCCGGTGAGCGTGGCCATGAAGAGTCCGAGAATGCCGATTGCGACGCCTTCGAGCATGACGACGCCGAACAACGCCGAACGACGTAGGCCGACCGCCCGCATCATCCCGAACTCCCGGGTCCGCTCGAGGACGCCGCTCGCAAGCGTATCGCCGATCGCGATGACGACCAGGAGAAACGTGATCGCCTCGAGCAGATACTGCAAACTGAAGGCCTTCCGAGCTTCCCGGGCGAAATGCTCGATGAGCTCCGCCGACGACCGAATGAGAATGCGATACTTCCTGCCCAATCGGGCCGCGATCGCCTGCTCCGTTCGGTCGTAGTCGGCGCCGCTCTCCAGCGCCACATTTGCGGTCCAAAGCGTCGTGTCATTCCAGAATCTCACGTACAGATCCCGACTGATCCAGATCGCGCTCTCGGGCGCGCCGCCGGATACCCCGGCGACCGTGAGCACGAGAGTGCCATTGGGCGCCGCGAGCTCGATCGCCTGGCCGGTCCGGACGTCGTACTGACGGGCGAACGAGGTCGTGACGAGCGCGGCGTCGCCTCGTGCGACACGGTCGAGCGCATCGGGCATCGCGCCGGACGCGAACGGCCAGTCATAGATCCGCGCGTCCGTGTAGCAAGCGGCGTCACATGCTTTCAGAACAACCGTCGCGTCGCGATAAGCGATGTCCCTGCTCTGCTCTCCCGCCGCGATGGCTACGCCAGAGATGGCGCGGAGCTCCGGAAGCAATGCGTCTGCGAGCGGTGCCGTCCGATAGCCGCCGGTGATGAATGCCGACGAAATGACCATATCCGAGCGCTCGCTCGCCATCAGTCGCGCCACGAGCGTCCGCTCGAAGCTCCATGCCAGGATGCCGAAGAGCAATACGGTTCCGAGTCCGAGAGCGAGCGTCGCGACCGCGAGCGCGCTTCGTGCCGGTCGTTCGCGGACGTGATCGACGGCCAATCGGCCCGCGGGACCAAACACGCGTCGCCACACGCCCTCGAGCGCGATCGTTCCATGCCGCGCCAGCGGATTCAGCGACAGCGCCGCCGCGGCCACGATCAGCACCGTGGTCACGAGACCGAGGGCGGAGATGCCAGTTGCCCGTTGCGCGCCGATCAGCGCCACGATCGCCGCCGGCACGGCGATGCGCAAGCTCCACGTGCCGTACCGCGTCGCGGCGGGGATGTCGCGCCCGCGCAAGGTCAGCGCCACGACGGGTCTCGTGCGCGCGAGATGGAGCGCCGGCAAGACGGTTGCGGCGACCGCGGCCGCGAGCCCGCTCGCTACGCCGAGCGCTACGATTGTGGGATCCACTGCTGGAGCGACCGCCGGGATGGTCGAGCGGAAATTGAGAGCGGTCGTGGCAGCGAGAAACGGCACCCCCATCCGTGCAATCGCGAGACCGAGCGGGACGCCGAGAGCCGCACCCGCGAGGCCGAGCAGGAGGCTCTCTTTCAGGATCTCGGCGAACACCGCCGTGCGTCGCACGCCGATCGCACGCAGCAGTCCGACCTCCCACGTGCGTGCAGCGGCGATCGTGCCGAGGCGGCTGTAGCAAATGACGAAACCCGCGACGACCGTCAGCAGGCCGAATGCCGTGAGCATCGCCTGGAATCCGCCGATCGTACGGCGAATCGCGTCCTTGCGTTGCGCGGGCTCCTCGACGGTGAGGGCGTGCGGAACGACCGATGCGATCGCGGCTCTCGTCACCTCGGCATCCGCGGTGGGCTCGAGGACGACGTCGATCTGATTGATCTGTCCATCGGCCGTGAAGGCGAGCTCGGCGGCATAGAGATCCATGACGACGAGCCGGCCGCGAAGCGTGCGTGCGAGCCCTTGCGGATCGAGCAACCCGCGGATGGTGAATCGCTTGACCCCGCCGGGCGTCACGAGATCGAGAAAGTCACCCCTGTGGAGCCCGCGCCGCTCGGCGAACTCGCGCCCGACGACGATCGATTCCGGCGTGTTCAAGAACTGCAACACGTCGCGGATGATCGCCTTCGGGTCGTCCGTTCGATGGTAGAGACGCACGTCGGCGTCGTGGGTCAGATCGACGCCGTGCACGGTGAGAAGCTCTCCGCTGCCGTCGTCGGGGAACGTCACGCTGCGCACGAGTGGAACCGCCAGCGCGACGCCTGGAACCGCCGCGACCTTTTCGACGAGGTCTTCCGAGAACGTGAGCCCCTCGCCCGCCGTGATGCTGAGCGATGCTCGCCCGAGGACCCCGTCGACGGTATCGAGGAAGCCCTGCAGCACGGCGCCGTTCATCGACGCGACGGCGACGATGACGGCGACACCGAGCGCGACGGCGATCATGCTCAACAGCATGGATGGAAAATCCGCGCGGAAGTGGCGCAAGGCCATGCGAAACGAGAGATGGGCGGCCATCAGTCCGATCTCGACGCGGCCCTCACCGCAACCGGCGGCGTGCGCACGTCCCGCACGATCCGGCCGTCTTGGAGCTCGATCGTGCGATCGCCGTACGCGGCCGCCAGGACGTTGTGCGTCACCATCAGGACGGTGACGCCTTCCGACTGATTCAACGAGCGAAGGAGATCCAGGATCCGCTGGCCGGTGTGAGAATCGAGGTTGCCGGTCGGCTCGTCGGCGAGCAACAGCGACGGCCCGCCTGCGATCGCACGGGCGATCGCCACCCGTTGCTGCTCGCCACCCGAGAGCTCCGCGATGTACCGCCGGCCGCGCCCCTCGACCCCCACCCGCGCGAGCGCGTCAGCGGCCCGCCGGCGCACCTCGGCGCGACCGTACCCGGCGAATTCCAGCGGCCACCGCAGATTCTCGTCGACCGTGAGCGCCGGAATGAGATTGAACGCTTGGAACACGAAGCCGATCGTGCGGAGACGCAGATCCGCCAATTGGTGGTCCGCGAGCAGGCTCAAGTCGTCGCCGTCGAGCATCACCCGACCGCTGTCGGGCGCGTCCAGGCCGGCAACGAGATTCAGCAGGGTCGTCTTTCCCGATCCGCTCGGACCCATGAAGGACACGAACTCACCTCGACGCACCCGCAGCGTCACCTCACTCAGCGCTCTCGCACGTCGGGTCCCCGAGCCGTAGTTCTTCGTCACGTCGATGAGCTCGACGACGATCTCACTCATGGCTTCGAGCCACCCCTCTTGCCTCTCCCACCTGCGCCGCCCGCGTCGATTCGCGTCCCGCGGTTGGTCGCCACCTCGGACACGCGAAGCCACGCGTCGAAATCGAGTCGGAACTCGCTCAGGAAATCGAGCTCCGCGGCGATCTGCTTCATCTGCCGTGAAAGAACGCTTGGAAGAGGATCGTATGACACTCTCGGCTCGCGCCGATTCGCCAGCGCGTCGTCCCGAAGGCGAGTCAGCATCTTGCTCCGCATCCAGAGCGCTTCCTCCCGGCGCTCTATCACACGAACGCGTGCGTCGGCGTCTGCACGATCCGCAAACAGCAGCCAAATCGCAAAATCACCGTCATCGATCGAAGGAGAGGTGAGCCACCGATCGATTACGTGGCGGCCCTTTTCCTTGATGCGATAGGGGATGCGTCTGGCGTCGGCGTCCGGCGGATTGACACCAGTCTCGACGAGACCATCCGCCGCGAGTCTGCCAAGCTCGCGATAGAAGTTACCGGCGCTCACTTTGTTTCCCGAGCGGGTCGTATACTCCGTCATGAGCTCGTAGCCGTGCCGGGAACGCCCGTCTCGGAGAAGTCCCAGGATTACATGGGAGAACACAGTCACCTACGCGTGTCGATCGGTCGGGCCGCGCCTCGCTTTACGTCAGGGGTCGAGACGTTAGAAGTCCGACGCGCTACCTGTCAAGGAATACTTGCTGACACTTGCTGAATGCTGCATAGATGCACAGCACCTATGCGCGGCCTGGCCCAACGCGCAGGCCGGCAGCCGGGTGGCGCCGCACGGAAGACGCATCGATTCCGCCCCCGACGTGACCGTGCCTATGCTTGCCGCATAGATGCTGCCGTTACAGGCCTCGGCGTCATTGACGTCTTGACCGTGCACGTGCATACACCGTTGCGTCCATCAACCTTCAAATAGCCGTCAAGCACCGCACAGGCGCTATCCACAAATACATCACGGGTGTCGAGCCGCCAATCGCCATAAGGAGGGCGTCTCATGTTGATACGTTATGCCATAATGGGACTTCTCGACGAGCGAGAGATGGATGGTTATCGACTGAAGGCTGCGTTCGAAGAGCAACTGGGACCCGTCTGGACGGTCAATTTCGGACAGATCTATCAAGTGCTTAAAGATCTGAAACGCCGTGGACACGTCGAAGCACGTCTCGACGCGGGCGAGCGTCATATGAGCCGATGGGTGTATAAGCTGACGAACAAAGGCCGTCGTTCGCTCGAGACCTGGTTGCAACGGGCTCCTCACCCACCACCACCGGCTCGTGACGAGCTTTTCATACGATTGTTGGCGCTCGCGGGGAAATCTCCGGCTTCGTTGCTGGATCAGATCTCACGCGAAGCGGCGGCTTCTCGCGAGCGTCTGAATCGGCTGCTGTCCGAACGCGGTGCCCTTCGAGATCCCCGTGACGACAGCCGACTCCTGCGAGCCATAGCCGTCGAAGCCGCGGTCGTCCACGTGCGCGCGCATCTTCAGTGGTTGAGTCATTGCGCGGACGTCTTTTCGCGTGACGCGTTTTCGCGTGACTCGTAGGTCTGCCCGTATATTCCTACTTGGCGGCGGCGCGGCAGCGCCCGTCAGGTCGCAGGGAACGTCACCGCACGAGATCGAGCAGCTGTGCGCGGTCGGGACCGGGCATCTGAATCGGCGCCGCGCCCGCCGCCGCGTCCATCACCGCCCGAACTCGCTGCGCGACGCCCGGCCGCGCGAAGATCTGCTGAATCGGCGTGATCGTCCCGACGTACTCGAGTCCGGCGCGAAAGAGGTCCGGATCGGTCGTCATCGTCGCGAGGAGCGACGACGCGAGCCGCGACAGCTCGTCCGCGGGCTGCGGCGGCTCGCGACCCTCGCGCAACGCGGCGATCTGCGCGATCAACGGCGATCTGTGCGTGGTACCAGGGTGCGACCTCGGCCTCCGTCACCGCGTCGAACTCCTCGGCGAGCGCGCGGGGATCGTCGCGGCGGTCGCGCAAGGCGTTCCGCAGTCGCACCGCGTGCATGAGCCCGACGGTGAGGCCGCGGCCCGCGGACGGGTTGGTGCACGCCCACGCGTCCGCCACCGAGACGATGCCGGTCGCGACCGGCAGCCCGTCGACGACGAAGCGCCGGTAGCGATCGACGATGCCGCTCATGGCGAGGACGCCGGTGATGGGCTCGCCGTCGAGCCAGTGCGCGTGCAGCGGACAGGCACGGACCGTCTTCATCCAGGTCTCGGCATGACGCAGGGCTCTTCAGCGGCCCGTCGTCCGACGCGATCATCACCGTCGCCGACCACGTGCCGTTGTCGCCCGGCAGCGTGAGTACGCCGATCGTGCCGAGCAGCGCGAACGCCGGACCGATGCGCTGCGGCTCGGTGCCGCGGAAGAATCGCGTGTAGGCGGCAACGGGTGCACCAGGTCGAACCTGCTTGCGCCGGCGCGGCGGAACGCCTCCTGGACGTCGGGAAGCTCCGCCTCGAGGATCAGACGCAGGCCGGGCATGAAGTTGTGCGACTGGCGGAACTGCGCAACCCCCTTCCGTTCCCAGGCCTCCCACGCCGCGTGCGGCGACTCGGGCACGGGTCCCGTGTCGCGCTCGAGGACGGTCACCTCGTGGCCGTCGCGCGCGAGAAGCAGCGCGGTGCCGAGCCCGCAGATCCCTCCACCGATGACGAGGAGAGGTCGAGGTCGACGGAACACCTTCGCGACGACCGCGGGCCAGTGACGCCGGCGGCGGGGGCGTGACACGCCGGCGCCGGTGCGCAATTCCCGAGACTGCGACTCGGGCGCCTTTCGTCCTCTGACGTTTGCGAACCGTCCGCGATATCGTGGCGGACGGTTGCAGGCATGGAACTTGAACGGTCCCATTCGATGGTCCCGACCTCCGCCGGCAAACGGCCGTCGCGACGCGTGGTCGTCGTCGCGCTCCTCGCCGCGGGCGCGGGCGCGGTCGCGCTCACGGTGTGGCGACGGTACGACCGCGACGAGCGTCGGACCGCCATTCGCGGCTCCGGCATCATCGAGGTCATGCAGGTCGACGCCGCCTTCGAGGTCCCCGGCCGCATGATCGAGCGGCCCGCCGACGAGGGGGCGATGCTCGACAAAGGCGAGCCGGTGGCGAGGCTCGACGACCGCGAGTACCGGCTCCAGGTGGAGCGGGCGACCGCGGCGAAGGCGGCGGCCGATGCCCGCTACCGGATGATGGTGCGCGGCGCGCGCGCGCAGGAGATCGACCAGGCGCTCGCCGCCCTCGACGCCGCCGAGCGCGACCTCGAGGTCCAGCAGCGCGAGCACGAGCGGACGACGCGGCTCGCGGCCCAGGGCGTCGTCACGCGCAGCGAGCGCGACATCGCGGACGCGACGCTCGCGAACGCGCGCGCCGCCCGCGACCGCGCCAAGGCGCAGCTCGCCCTCCTGCGCGAGGGATTCCGCACCGAGGAGATCGAGCAGGCGCGTGCCGACCTCCAGCGGGTGGCGAAGGAGCTCGAGATCGCCGAGCTGAACCTCAGCCGCTGCGTGCTGTTCGCGCCCATGGCCGGACGCGTCCTCACCAAGAGCCGCGAGCCCGGCGAGATGGTCCAGCCGGGAACGCCGATCGTGACCATCGCGGACCTCGCGCATCCGTGGGTGAACGTCTACGTGGGAGAGCGCGATCTCGGGAACGTCCGGCTCGGCCAGCGGGCCGAGGTCAGCGTCGACTCGTTTCCCGATCACCCGTTCCCGGGCACCGTCACGTTCGTCGCCGACCGTGCCGAGTTCACGCCGAAGAACATCCAGACGCAGGACGAGCGCGTGAAGCTCGTCTACCGGGTGAAGATCGAGGTCGAGACCCGCGACGGCGCGTTGAAGCCGGGCATGCCCGCCGACGCCGTCCTACCGCTCGACCGCGGCGACGGGCCGCGCGTCGGCGATCGCGGACCCGATCGGCACGGCTGAGCGATCGTCGTGGCCGCGGCCGATGGCAAAGGCGACGTGCACGGCGCCGCGCCGACGGACGCCGCCGCGCATCGCGAGCCGACGATCGCGATCCACGCGGCCGGGCTGGCGAAACGCTACGGCGAGACCGCGGCGCTGCGCGACGTCTCGCTCGACGTCCGCTCCGGCGAGCTCTTCGGCCTCGTCGGTCCCGACGGCGCGGGCAAGACGACGTTTCTCCGCCTGCTCGCGTGCCTCCTCACGCCGACCGGCGGGCGCGCGACGATCGACGGCATCGACGTCGCACGCGATCCCGACGGCGTGCAGGGCCGGATCGGCTACATGTCGCAGCGCTTCAGCCTCTCGGAGACGCTGACGGTCCTCGAGAACCTGGTCTACGTCGCCGACGTCTGGGGCGTCGGCGCCGCCGATCGGCGCAAGCGCATCGCGCGCCTGCTCGAGTTCAGCCGGCTCGGCCCCTTCCAGGACCGGCTGACGCGCAATCTCTCGGGCGGCATGAAGCAGAAGCTGGCGCTCGCCGCGTGCCTGATCCACCAGCCGCGGATCCTCTTGCTCGACGAGCCGACGATCGGCGTCGACCCGCTCTCGCGCCGCGACTTCTGGTTGATCCTCTACGATCTCCTCCAGGAGGGGTCGACGATCCTGCTCTCGACGCCGTACATGGACGAGGCCGAGCGCTGCGCCCGCGTCGGCTTTCTCCTCGACGGTCGCATCATCGCGTGCGGCCCCCCCGCCGAGCTCAAGCGCGAGCTCGGGGTCACGGTCCTCGACTTTCGCACACCGCGCCCGCGCGACGCCGAACGGGCGCTCCGCCGCGTCGCCGGCCTCGAGGACACCGTCCTCTTCGGCGACCGCTTGCACGTGACCTTGCCGCGCGCCGGGCTCGCGCCCGCGGAGGCCGTCGAGCACATCCGTGGCGCCGGCGTCGACGTCGAGGACTGGCGGGTCGCCGAGCCGTCGCTCGAGGACGTGTTCCTCGCCTACATCCGCACCGGCGGAGCACGCGACGCGGAAAACGCGGCACACGGCGCAGGGGACGGAGCGCGCGGCGCATGAACCGCGGGGCCGGCAGCTGGCGTTCGTCCACCGTCCTCACCCACGGGTCACGGCCGGCATGACCGCGCTCGCCGTCGAGGCCGAGGGGCTGACGCGGGTCTTCGGCGACTTCGTCGCCGTGGATCACATCGATCTTCGCGTCGCGAGCGGCACCGTCTTCGGCTTTCTCGGTCCGAACGGCGCCGGCAAGTCGACGACGATCAAGATGCTGTGCGGGATCCTGCGGCCGTCCGGCGGGCGCGCCGTCGTCGGCGGTTTCGACGTCGCCCGCGAGACCGAGCGGGTGAAGAGCCGGATCGGATACATGTCGCAGCGATTCTCGCTCTACGAGGACCTCACGGTCAGAGAGAACCTGCGCTTCTTCGCCGACGTCTACGACGTGCGCGGGCCGCGTCGTGAGGAGCGCGTCGCCTGGGCGCTCGAGATGGCGGGACTCCACGGACGCGGCGACATGCGCACCGGCGAGCTCGCCGGCGGCTGGCGCCAGCGTCTCGCGCTCGGCTGCGCCGTGCTGCACGAGCCGCCCATCCTCTTCCTCGACGAGCCGACCTCGGGCGTCGATCCGGCGTCGCGGCGGAGCTTCTGGGAGCTGATCGGCGAGCTGGCGGCGCGCGGCATCACCGTCTTCGTCACCACGCACTTCATGGACGAGGCCGAGCATTGCGACGAGCTCGCGCTCATCCACGGCGGCACCGTGATCGCGTCCGGCAGCCCGTCGGAGCTGAAGCGCCGGCACGTCTCCGGCGCGCTCCTCGAGATCGAGTGCGACGATCTCATGGCCGCCTACGAGACGCTGCGGCACGCGCCCGGCGTCGCCGCCGTCGCGCTCTTCGGCAACGCCCTGCACGTCACCGCCGAGGACGAGGCGGCGGCACGGGCCGGCATCGCGGAGCGGCTCGCGGCGCGCGGCATCGGCGTCCGGCGCGTCGAGCGCATCACGCCGTCCCTCGAGGACGCGTTCGTCGCGATCATCGAGGCGAGCACGGGGACGCGCCATGCCTGAGCGCCTCGGCCGGCGGCTCCGCACCATCCGCGCCATCATGCGGCGCGAGTTCATCGACGTCGTGCGCGACCGCCGCAGCCTGCTGCTCACCTTCCTGTGGCCGATCAGCATGCTCGTCATGTACGGCTACGGCATCCGCTACGACGTCGACCACGTCCCGATCACGATCCTCGACTACAGCGAGACGCCGGACAGCCGCGACCTCCTTCAGGAGATGACGCGCTCGCGCTACTTCGACGTCGTGCGCTTCGCCCGCGACGAGCGCGAGGTCGAGCGCGATCTCCTCACCGACGCCTCGCGCGCGGCGGTCGTGATCCCGCGCGACTTCGCGCGCCGTCTGCACGCCGACGAGCCGACCACGGTGCAGGTGCTGATCGACGGCTCCGACTCGAACACCGCGACGATCGCCCAGGGCTACGCGCTCGCGATGGTGAGCCGCTGGGTCGCGGGCCGGCCGGCGTCCGGCGACGGCGCGGGCCGCGCGGCCGCGCCCGCCCGAGCGGCCGAGGCGACGGCGCCGGCGGCGGCCGCCGCGCCGATCCAGGTGAAGAGCCGCTTCTGGTACAACCCCGAGCTCAAGAGCGTCAACTTCATCGTGCCCGGCGTGATCGCCGTGATCATGATGATCGTCGGCGCCATTCTCACCGCGCTCAGCATCGTCAAGGAGAAGGAGCGCGGCACGATGGAGCAGATCCTGGTGTCGCCGATCCGGCCGGTCGAGATGATCGTCGGCAAGATCGTCCCCTACGTGGTGATCGCGCTCCTCGACCTGGCGATCGTCGTCGCCGCCGGCTACGTCCTCTTCGCCGTCCCGATCAAAGGGAGCCTCGTCCAGCTCGCGCTCTTCGCCGTCCTCTACCTCGTCGGCTCGCTCGGCGTCGGCGTCCTGGTGTCGACGGTCGCCGACAACATGCAGACCGCGATGCTGACCGCGATGTTCGCGTCGCTCCTGCCCGCGGTGCTGCTCTCCGGGTTCGTCTTCCCGATCGAGAACATGCCGGGGCCGATCCAGGCGATCACCTATCTCTTCCCCGGGCGCTACTTCGTCACCGCGATCCGCGGCGTCTACCTGAAGAGCATCGGGGTCGCGGTGCTGTGGCCCGAGGCGCTCTTCCTCTGCGTCTTCGACGTCGCGATCGTGTGGCTCAGCATCGCGCGCTTCCAGAGCCGGCTCGACTAGCCATGCGCGCCTCGCTCGGCCGCCTGCTCGCGATCGTCGGGAAGGAGCTCGTGCAGATCCGGCGCGATCGCCGGATGTTCGGCCTCGTCCTGGTGATGCCGGTGCTCGAGCTGCTGATCTTCGGCTACGTGGTCGCGACCGACATCGACGACATCGAGCTCGCGGTCTGCGACTACAGCCACTCCGCCGAGAGCCGCGCCTACGTCGAGCAGATCGTGCGCAGCGGCTACTTCCGCATCCGCGCGCCGTGCGCGAGCATCGCCGACGTCGATCGCCTGCTCGACCGCGGCACCGTCCGGGTCGCGCTGGTGATCCCGCCCGACTTCGCCGAGCGCCTGCGGCGGCAGGAGCCCGCCGACGTGATGGCGGCGATCGACGGCAGCAACTCCAACACCGCGACGATCGCGAGCGCGTATCTCGAGCAGGTGACGCTCACGCAAGCGGTCGACGTCCGCTTCGTCGACGCCACCGGCGCCGGGCGCAGCGTGCGCCCGCCGGTCGTCGCCGTCGAGCCGCGCGTCTGGTTCAACCCCGAGCTCCGCAGCGTCAACTTCATGGTGCCGGCGATCATCTGCGTGCTGCTGATGGAGTCGATGGTGATCCTGACCGCGATGGCGATCGTGCGCGAGAAGGAGCGCGGCACGATCGAGCAGCTGATCGTGACGCCGATCCGGCCCTACGAGCTGATCCTCGGGAAGGCGATCCCGTTCGTCGGCCTGGGCTACCTGAACGTCGCGGTCGTGATCCTCGTCGCCACGACCTGGTTCGGCGTGCCGATCCGCGGCAGCCTGCCGCTCCTCCTCGGGCTCACCGGGCTCTTCATCTTCACCTGTCTCGGGATGGGCCTCGCCGCGTCGGCGCTCTCCGACACGCAGCAGCAGGCGGCGATGACCGGGCAGTTCATCTTCCTCCCGAACATGTTCTTCTCGGGCTTCATCTTCCCGATCGCGAGCATGCCGCCGCTCGTCCAGAAGCTCACGTACCTGATCCCGCTTCGCTACTACATCACGATCGTGCGCGGCATCTTCCTGAAGGGGGTCGGCTGGACGGAGCTGCGGGGATCGGCTGCCATGCTCTTCGTCTACGGCGTCCTCATCCTCGCCCTCGCGACGTTCTTCTTCCGTAAGCGCCTGCGCTGACGGCGTCGCCGGGCACGTTCCCATTCGTGCGATTTCCGTCCTCCGATTGTTGGGAATCGCCCCGCGCCCGGACGGCGGAACCTGGTGCAGATCCTCGATCTCCGCGGCGAACCGTCGAGCGGCAGCGCGTGGCACCACGCTTGCTGAAGCAGAGCGCAGCCACTACCCCACATGAGCGACGATCTCATCATCGGCATGGCAGGCTCCGGCGGCGACGGGATCGTCTCCGCGGGCGAGTCGTTGATGACCGCGGCGGCAATCGACGGCTATCGCGCGATCATGACCAAGAGCTTCGGCTCGCAGATTCGCGGCGGCGAGTCGTCCTGCCGCGTTCGCATCTCGACCGGCGAGGTCACGAGCTCCGGTGGAACTCTCGACGTCGCCGTCGCGCTCAACTGGGACGACTTCCTCAAGTTCGGCGCCGAGCTTCCGGTCGGCGGCCGCACGATCGTCATCTACGATCCGAAATCGGACGGACCGTCGGCGGCGGTTCCTCTCACCGGCGTCAAGCCGGCCGAGGTGCTCGCGGTCCCGATCACGCAGATCGCGAAGCAGGCGACCGGCGGCGACCGCGCGAAGAACACGGTCGTCCTCGGCCTGCTCGCCGGCTGGTTCGGCATCGCGCGCGACGCGATCCGCGCCGGCATGGTGAAGAAGTTCGCGCGCAAGAGCCGCGACGTGCTCGAGGCGAACGAGCGCGCGTTCGCCGCGGGTCTCGCCTACGCCGAGGCCCACCCGCTGAAAACCGCGCGCGTCCTGCCGCCGCCCGAGTCGAACGGCGCGAAGAAGCTCGTCGCCGACGGCAACGAGATGTGCGCGGCGGCGGCGATCTTCGCCGGCTGCGAGTTCTTCGGCGGCTATCCGATCACGCCGTCGAGCGAGATCATGCAGTTCCTCGACCGCGAGATCTGGAAGTACGGCGGCACGATGCTCCAGGCCGAGGACGAGATCGCCGGGATCGGCGCCGTCGTCGGCGCGTCCTTCGCCGGCAAGAAGGCGATGACCGCGACCTCCGGGCCCGGCATGTCGCTCAAGACCGAGATGCTCGGCCTCGCGAGCATCGCCGAGCTGCCGCTCGTCTGCGTCAACGTGCAGCGCGGCGGACCGTCGACGGGCATTCCGACCAAGAGCGAGCAGGCCGACCTCTTCCAGGCGATCTTCTCCGCGCACGGCGACACGATCCGCCCGGTGCTCGCGCCGACCGACGTCGCGCGACACGTTCGCAATGACCGTCGAGGCCTTCAACGTCGCCGAGCAGTACCAGACGCCGGTGATCCTGCTCTCCGACCAGGAGATCGCGCAGCGCAAGGAGATCGTCGACCCGATCGATGCCTCCGCGATCCGGGTCGTCGAGCGCCGGCGCGCGGCGGGCAACGAGCTCGAGCACTACGACCGCTTCCGGCTCACCGATTGCGGCGTGAGCCCGATCGCGCATCCCGGCACACCCGGCGGCAACTACCTCGCGTCCGGGATCGAGCACGACGAGCACGGCGCACCGACGGCGAGCGGCACCGTGCACGCGCGGATGAACCAGAAGCGGGTCGCGAAGCTCGATCCGCTGAAACGCCGGCGCGATCTCTTCGTCGTCGCCGGCGACGCGGATGCGCCGGTCGGGCTGATCAGCTGGGGCAGCCTCGCGGGCGTCGCGATGGAGGCGCTGCGGATCGCGCGCGCCGAGGGCCTGCACGTGAAGCTCCTCGTCCCGAAGCTGCTCTACCCGGTGTCGCGCGAGGTCTACCAGGAGTTCTTCGCGTCGGTGAAGGCCGCCCTCGTCGTCGAGCAGTCCCATCAAGGCCAGCTGCATCGCGTGATCCGCATGCACGTCGACGTACCGGACGGCGTCGAGTCGTTCGCCAAGAGCGGCGCGAACCCGATCGTCGCCGCCGAGATCGTCGCGCGCGTGCGCGAGCTGGCGCTCGGGTTGCAGCGCGATCGCGCGCCGCGGTTCGAGCCACGCGAGTGAGGGAACGATGAACGGTGCCACCGCCCTGCGCGAGCAACACACAGCGAAGGAGTACCACAGCGACCTGAAGCCGATCTGGTGTCCCGGCTGCGGCGACTTCGGCGTGCTGACCGCGATCGCGCGCGTCCTCGCCGCGATCGGACGGCCGCCCCACGAGATCGCCTTCGTGTCCGGGATCGGCTGCTCGAGCCGCATCCCCGGCTACACCACCGCCTACGGCTTCAACAGCGTCCACGGCCGCGCGCTGCCGATCGCGCAGGGCATCAAGCTCGCGAACCCGGACCTGCTGGTGCTGGTCGCGGGCGGCGACGGCGACGGCTTCTCGATCGGCGGCGGCCATCTGCCGCACGCGATCCGGCGGAACATCGATCTCACCTACGTCGTGATGGACAACCAGACGTACGGCCTCACCAAGGGCCAGCTCTCGCCGACGTCGCCGCGCGGCCGCGAGACCGTCTCGTCGCACTTCGGCAGCCTCGAGCGCCCGGTGAATCCGCTGCTCTACGTGCTCGCGTACGGCGCCGGCTTCGTCGCGCAGGGATCGCCGGCAGACATGACCGGCCTCGCCGCGGTCATCGAGGAGGCCGTCCGCTTCCCCGGCTTCGCGTTCGTGAACGTGCAATCGCCGTGCGTGACCTTCGGACAGCCCGATCTCCAGCTGAAGGCGCACAAGTCGATGATGCGGCCGCTGCACGCGGTCGCGCACGACTCGAGCGATCGCCTGCGCGCGATGCAGGTCGCGGAAACGTACGGGACCGAGCTCTACACCGGCGTCCTCTACCGCGACCCGTCCCCTGCCCCGACCTACGACGACGCGGTCCGCGCCCGCCGCGCACAGCACGCCGACGCCGATCGCCCGAAGACGCGGATCCTCGACGCGCTCCTTCCCGAGTCCTGAGCCGCGGCGACGCCGCGTGCGGGCGAACGCCGCGCATGCTTCGACGTGAGCCCGTTGCGGTCGATTCCGCGGAATCTTGGGCTCGTCGTTCGGACGTGGTAGTGAGTCGCAGCGATCATCGGCGACGACGAAGCGTGCCGCGTGGGCACGTGGCGCCGTCGCGAAGTAAACGCCCGAGATGACGACCAGCGCCGCCTTCGTCCCGACCAGCACCGCGAGCGGCGCGGAACGCGAGACGCTCCCGGGTGCGATCGACGCGGAGGTGGAGCGCCACGACGCCGCCGTCGCCGCCCTCGGCCTCGACGTCTGGCTCGGCAACGAGCCCACCTTCACCGACCGCCGGTCGCAGAACCCCGAGTGGCTCACGGCCGCCGTCGGCGACGACAAGCACGAGCGGGCGCGCCGGCTGATCGCCCTGTTGTGGCGCGGCCGGCCGGGCGCGGCGGTGCTGCGGACGCTCGGCCGGCACTATCCCGGCGAGGAGCAGCCGCGCTGGAGCCTCGGGCTCTACGGCAGCCGCGACGGGACGGCGGTGTGGACGGGCGTCCCGGACCCGCTCGCCGCCGGAGACGACATCGCGCGCCCCGACCTGGACGCCCTCCGCTGGCAACTGGTGCACGCCTTGCGCGCCGACGGTGCGACCGTGTTCACGTACGACGGAGAGCGCGACCTGCGAGTGCTCTGGTGCAGCGACCCGGCGCGCGTGCTGCCCGATCCCGCCGTGGACCGCAGGCTCTTCCGTCCGACGATGCACGGCCTTCCCGTGCCGCCGGCCGGGTTCCAGGACGAGCTCGCGAGCGAGGGCATCTCGCTGCTGGTGATCGACGAGACGCTCGAGCGCGGTCTCTTCGTCGCGCGCGTCGAGCTGCCCGCGTGCGGAACCGTCGCCGCGTTCCGCGCGCTGCTCGCGGTCGTGGCGGCCGCCAGCTGCGCCGCCGGCACGCCGGCGCTGGTGCTCGCCGGTTTTCCTCCGCCGGTCGACGAGACCGTCGCCTGGACCACGCTCACGCCGGACCCGGCGGTCGTCGAGGTCAACATGGCGCCGCACTCCCGACTCGCCGACTTCCTCGCCGACAACCGGCACGTCTTCCGCGCCGCCGACGCCTGCGGCCTCACGCCGTATCGGCTCTACTGGAACGGGACGGTCGCCGACTCCGGCGGCGCCGGGCAGATCACGCTCGGAGGCCCGACGCCGGCGCGGAGCCCGTTCTTCCTCGCGCCGCACCTGCTGCCGCGATTGCTGCGATACCTGAATCGCCACCCCTCGCTCTCGTACCTCTTCTCGCACGATCACGTCGGCGGCTCCGGACAATCGGTCCGTCCCGACGAGCGCGGCGAGGAAGCGCTGGCGGAGCTTCGCCTGGCGCTCGCGCTGCTCGATCGGCAACAGCCGGCGCCCGCGACCCTGTGGCGGGCGCTCGCGCCGTTCCTCACCGACTCGTGCGGCAATGCGCATCGCGCCGAGGTCAACGTCGAGAAGCTGTGGAACCCGGACCAGCCCGGCCGCGGGCAGCTCGGGCTCGTCGAGTTCCGGGCGCTCCGCATGCAGCACACGCCCGAGCGGGCGGCGGCGGTCGCCGCGCTGCTGCGCGCGGTCGTGGCGATGCTCGCGGTCCACGACCGGTCCGGACCGCTCTGCGACTGGGGCGTCACGTTGCACGATCGCTTTGCGCTGCCGTTCTGTCTGGAAGTCGACCTCCGCGCGGTGCTGCGCGAGCTGAGCGCCGCCGGCCTCGGCCTCGGTCCGGCATTGGTCGGCGAGCTCCTGCACGACGGGCGGCTGCTCTGCGCCTTTCGCTTCGAGGGCGTGGAGCTCCGCGTCCGTCGCGCGTTCGAGTTCTGGCCGCTGGTGGGCGACTCCACCTCTCAGCACGGCACCTCGCGGCTGATGGACGCGAGCACCGCGCGCTACGAGCTGCTCCTGCGCGAAGCGCCGGGCTCGCACGACGCGGACCTCGGCGCCTGGCACCTGCGCGCCGAGGACGTCGACCTGCCGCTGCGAACGGAGATGGACGATGCAGAGCCCGTCCGCGTCCTCGGTGTCCGGACGCGGAGCTTCGTCGCCGCGCACGGACTCCACCCGACGCTGCCGGCGCTCGACCCCGTGCAGCTGACCTTGGTGCACCCGGAGCACGCCGACGCTCTCGTCGTCCGCCTGCACGACTGGCACCCCGCGGGACTGGCGTACGACGACGTGCCGGCGGACCTCGAGGCCGCGCGCGACCGGCGGGAGCGCCGCTGCGTCGCCGCGCGCGTTCCTCGCGCGGAGCTGCCGCCGGCCCGCCCGGCGCCGCCCGGCGCCCTACGCCCCTGGTGCGTCGACCTCCGCTGGCTTTCGACTTGAGTCGCGCAGGCGAGCCGGTGCACTTCAGGGTCCGTCACGAAACGGTCTACGGCTACAGCGTGCCCGTGGCGCTCGGGCCGCACGTCATCCGCCTCACGCCCCGCCCGGAGCACGTCCCGCGAGCGTCACAACGCCTGGTCGTCGAGCCCGAGCCCGTCGAGCTTCGCCGGTCGACGGACGCCTACGGGAACGCCGTCGTGCAGGTGACGTTCGTCGGCACGTCCACGCTGCTGCGCATCGAGAGCAGCTGCGACCTCGACACGCCGGCGCTGCCGCCGCTCGACGGGCGCGACCTGGCACCGCTGCCGTGGCCCGTACCCGCAGCCGACGAGCTCGCGGTCTATCGGGTCACGGAGCCGATCGACGGCAGCGTACGGCGCTTCGCGCTCGGCGTCGCCGCCGACGTCGGCTACGCGCCGGTCGCGTTCCTCGAGCGCTTGAGCGGGCTCCTCTACGCGCGCACCGAGCGGCACATCCGTCCGAGCGGCGCGGCGCGGCCGCCGGAGGAGACGCTCGCCACCGCGCGCGGCGCTTGCCGAGACCTGGCGCTGCTCTTCATGGCCGCCTGCCGTTCGCTCGGCATGGCGAGCCGCTTCGTGAGCGGCTATCAGGCGGCCGCGGACACGCCGGACGGACGACGTCACCTGCACGCCTGGCCCGAGGTCTTCCTGCCCGGAATCGGCTGGCGCGGCTTCGACCCGATGCACGGCATCGCCGTCGGCGACGGCCACGTCGCGCTCTGCGTCGCGCCCGACCAGGCCGGCACCATGCCCGTCGAGGGCAGCTACGGCTTCGTCGGCACGCTCCTGACGTCGACGCTCGATTACACGCTCACCATCGCGACGTCCTGACGCCTCCGTCTCGTCCGGCGCGAGAGATCGCGACCGCCGGTCGTCGTCGCGTGGGAGCTCGCCATCGAGATCGCGCGGCGGCGGTTGACGCTGCCGGAGCCGCTCGACGCCTACGTCACGTCGCGCGCCGCTCGCGGCGCGCATCGAAGGTCTGACGATCATCACCGGCGATCGGCTGATCACGCGCTACGACGTGCCGACGCTGGCAGCGTGAGCGCGGCCGGACACCGCCCGAGCGGCGCACTCGCCTGGGTGACGCCGCCGTCTCAAGCCGCCGGCGCGGTGATCCGGATCAGATGGTCGAAGGCGCCGAGGGCGGCCTTGGCGCCGTCGCCGGTCGCGATGATGATCTGCTTGTAGGGCACCGTGGTCGCGTCGCCGGCGGCGAACACGCCCGGCACGCTGGTGCGGCCGTGATGATCGACGACGATCTCACCGCTCTTCGAGAGCTCGACCGCGCCCTGGAGCCACCTCGTGCTCGGGAGGAGGCCGATCTGGACGAACACGCCGGCGACCTCGAGGTGCCTCATCTCGCCGGACGTCCGATCCTCGTAGCGCAGGCCCGTCGCCTGGCGGCCGTCGCCCACGACCTCGGTCGTGCGCGCGCTGACGACGATGTCGACGTTGTCGAGGCTGCGGAGCTTGCGCTGCAGGATGTCGTCCGCCTTGAGCTCGTCCATGAACTCGAGCAGCGTGACGTGCGCGACCACGCCGGCCAGGTCGATCGCGGCCTCGACGCCCGAGTTGCCGCCGCCGATCACCGCCACGCGCTTGCCCTTGAAGAGCGGGCCGTCGCAGTGCGGGCAGTAGGTGACGCCGCGCGTGCGGTACTCCGCCTCGCCGGGCACGTTCATGTCGCGCCAGCGCGCGCCCGTGGCGATGACGACGCTCCGGGCGGCGAGACTCGCGCCGTTCTCCAGCTCGACGACGATCGGGTCGCCCGGCGTGAGCTTGGTGGCGCGCTGGTGCTTCATGACGTCGACCGGATAGGCGCCGACGTGCGCCTCGAGGGCGGCGGCGAGCTTGGGACCCTCGGTCGCCGTGACCGAGATGAAGTTCTCGATGCCGAGCGTGTCGAGGACCTGGCCGCCGAAACGATCCGCGACCACGCCGGTGCGCAGCCCCTTGCGCGCCGCGTAGATGGCGGCCGCCGCCCCCGCCGGTCCCCCGCCGACGACGAGCATGTCGAAGACGCCCTTGGCATCGAGCTCCCTCGCCCGGCGCGCCACCGCGCCGGTGTCGATCCTCGCGAGCAGCTCCTCGAGCTCCATTCGACCTTGGCCGAGACGCTCGCCGTTCAGGTAGACGGTCGGCACCGCCATCACCTGACGTTCCTCGACCTCGCCGCGAAACGTGGCGCCGTCGATCGCGACGTGGGTGACGTTCGGATTGCGCGCCGCGATCAGGTTCAGGGCCTGCACGACGTCGGGACAGTTCTGACACGACTGGGAGAAGTACGTCTCGAAGGAGAAGGACCCGACCAGACCGTCCACCTGCGCGAGCAGCGCGTCGCTCACCTTCGGCGGGTGGCCGCCGACGTGCAGCAGCGCGAGCACGAGCGAGGTGAACTCGTGACCGAGCGGCAGACCGGCGAAACGGACGCGCGGCGCTTCCCCGGGAAGGTGGATGGCGAAGGAGGGCCGGCGAACGCCGGCCGCTCCCGTGGCCGGCGGGCCTTCCCCGCCGGCCTCCAGCTCGACGACCTCGACGAGACTCGACGCGGCGGCGACGTCGTCGAGCAGCCCGCGCAGCGCCGCGGAGTCGTCGCCGCCGTCGAGCGCCGCGGTGATGCGGATCGGCCGCTTCAGGTACCGCAGGTACTCCTTCAGCTGCGCTTTCAGCTCGTCGTCGAGCATGGTCGGCGGCGTCTCGCTGGCAGTCGGCATCCCGACCTCAGATCTTGCCGACGAGGTCGAGCGAGGGCTTCAAGGTCTTCGCGCCCTCCTGCCACTTGGCGGGGCAGACCTCACCGGGGTGGGACGCCACGTACTGGGCGGCCTTGACCTTGCGGAGCAGCTCCTCGGCGTCACGGCCGATGCCGTTGTCGTGGATCTCGCAGAGCTTGATCGCGCCTTCGGGATCGACGACGAAGCTCCCGCGCAGCGCCAACCCCTCCTCCTCGATCAGCACGTCGAAGTTTCGGGCGAGCGTCGCGGTCGGGTCGCCGACCAGCGGGTACCGTACCTTCTTGATCGCTTCGGACGTGTCGTGCCACGCCTTGTGGGCGAAATGGGTGTCGCAGGACACCCCGTAGATCTCGACGCCGAGCTTCTTGAACTCCTCGTAGTGGTCGGCGAGGTCCTCGAGCTCCGTCGGGCAGACGAAGGTGAAGTCCGCCGGGTAGAAGACGAAGACGCTCCAGCGTCCGCGTACCGACTGGTCCGTGACCTCGATGAACTTGCCGTCGTGGTAGGCGGCGGCTTTGAACGGCTTGATCGTGGTGTTGATGAGCGACATGCGTTCCTCCTTCGCGTCGATCGAATCGCGGGCGGCGTTGCCCGCCACGACGTTCTGCGCTCGAACGGGTCTCAAGTCCAATCGAACGTTTTGAACTTGCGTTCACTTCAGCTTATGCCATGCTCCGACCATGGATCTCGCGCAGGTGACCCTCGCGCAGATGCGCTACGCGGTGGCGGTCGACGACGCGCGGAGCTTCCGGCAGGCGGCCGAACGCTGCCACGTCTCGCAGTCCGGGCTCAGCATGCAGATCGGGAAGCTCGAAGAGCTGCTCGGCGTGGCGCTCTTCGACCGGCGAAAGAAGCCGCTGCTCGTGACGCCCGACGGCGCGCCGGCGCTGGCGCAGATGCGCGCGGTCCTGCGCGAGACCGAGCGTCTCGGCCAGGTGGTCGCCGAGAGCGACGAGCCTTCCGGCCGCTTCCGGCTCGGCGTGATCCCGACCCTGTCACCGACGGTGTTGCCGCTCTTCCTCGGCAGGTTCGCCGCCGCCCATCCCCGGGTAGAGCTCACGATCGAGGAGCTGAAGACCGAGGACATCATCGCGCGCCTGCGCGCGGACACGCTCGACGCCGGGTTGGTCGCGACGCCGCTCGGCGTCGCCGGTCTGCGGGAAGAGGTGCTCGGCCGCGAGCGTATGCTCGCCTATCTCTCCCCCGGCGACCCGCTGCTGCGGAAAAAGACCGTGACGCAGGCGGCCCTCAGCGAACGGGACCTCTGGATCATGCCCGAGGGCCACTGCTTTCGGAGCCAGGTGCTGTCGTACTGCGGGGCGGAGCCCCGGCTGCGGCCGGCGCGCATCACGTTCGAGAGCGGGAGCTTCGACACCCTGGTGCGACTCGTCGACGAAGGGCTCGGCGCGACCGTGCTCCCCGAGCTCGTCGTCCAACGCCTCCCCGCCGCTCGGCGTGCGCGGCAGGTACGCCCGCTGGTGGCGCCGATGCCGGTGCGCGAGATCGGGTTGGTGACGGCCCGCACGCACCTCCGCCGCCGGGTGAGCGACGCGCTCGTCGCCGCGATCCGTGACGGGCTCGCCGGCGCGCTGCCCCCGACGTCACGCGGCGCGGTCGTGCTCGACCCGCTGAGCCCCGTCCCGAGTCCGTAGACCGGCAAGTTCGCCTGCGAAGGTCTCGCCGCGCCGGTCTGTCTGTTCGGCAACTGCCGCGCCGTCGGCACGTGGACGCCGCGCAGCGCGAGAAGATGGTGGCGGCCCTATGCCGGCGCCGGGCAGTTCACCATCCAAGGAATGCCGAAGCGGTCGATCAGCACGCCGAACTTCTGCGCGAAGAACGTCTGCTGCAGCGCCATGCGGATCGTCCCGTTCTCGGCGAGCGTCGTGAAGATCCGCTCGGCCTCGGCGGCATCGTCGACGTTGATCGTCACCGAGAACCCACCGGGCGCCTGGTACTGGCCCGGAGGCGCGTCGGCCGCCATGATCACGTCGTCGCCGATCGCCAGGCGCGCGTGCATGACTTTGTCACGCCAGCCGGCGGCGATTTGCTCGGCCATCGGTGACTCGCCCCACTTCATCATCGTCTCGATCTTGGCGCCCAGGCAGCGCTCGTAGAGCTTCAGCGCCTCGGCGCAGCTGCCGTCGAACGAGAGATACGGATTCAAGCGCATCATCGTCTCCTTCCTTTGCGTACGCGTCGCGCGCTCGTGCTTGCCGGCGCGCGATGCGCGTCGCCCTCGCGTTGGACCTCCCGCAGATACCGGTCCAGACGGTCGACGCTCTCGGTCCAGAAGCGCTCGAAGGTCCGCACCCAATCGTGGACCGGCTTGAGACCGCCGGCGTTGAGCGTGTAGAGCCGCCGTTGGCCGGCGTTGCGCGCGTCGACCAGGCCGACTCGATACAGCACGCTCAGATGCTTCGACGCCTGCGGCTGGCGCACTCCGAGCGCATGCGCGACGGCGTTCACGGACCGCTCGCCATGCGCGAGCAGCTCGAGGATCGCACGCCGCCGCGGCGCCGCGATCGCGTTGAACGCATCCGACGTCGTCGCGAGCCGCGCCATGAGCGTCATGTATTCCTATGCTGGAATATGTCAATAGGGCGGCGCCGCGACGGCGCCCTGGCGGACGCTCCATCGCCGCCGGCCCGGAGGGCGTTCGGTGCGAAATTCGGTGGAAGTTCCCGCCGGATGCGGGTATGGACTGTCGCGCTGCGATCCCCACACCCGAAAGGACCCACCGATGACCGCGCGTAGCCTGTCCGTCTCCGCTCTCCTCGTGTGCAGCATCGTTGCCGTGGCTGGTGCGCGCGCCGACGCGCCGCAGAACGTCGCCGACTACGTGTTCCTCGCCGACAGCAAGATGAAGGTCGGCAAGGACTCGTTCATCGGCGAGGGCAACATCGGAGCGAATGCCGCCGGCATCCTCCTCCGCAAACGCGTGTTCACGGCCGACGGCTCCGCCGTCGCCGCCGAAAAGGTCGAGCTCGGCAAGGCCACGAGCGTCTTCGACGTCTTCGCCAAGTTCTTCGTGGGCGAGCCGGGCGAGTTCGTCATTCGCAACGCCGGCCCCATGCCGCTCGTCTCGCCGCTGATCGCGGCGCTTCCCGCGCCGCCGGTGTTCGCGCCGGGCACGACGGAGATCCTGGTCAAGTCGGGTCGGACCCTTGACCTCGATCCGGGCGCCTACGGCGACGTCCACGTCGCGCGCGACGCCGTCCTCCGGCTGACGGGCGGCCACTACGAGCTCGCGAGCCTCAAGACCGGCAAGCTCTCGCACGTCTTCGTCCTCGGGCCGTCGACGATCAACATCGCCGGCGACCTCAAGATCGGCCACCTCGCCGCCTTCGGCCCGTCGTCGCCGAGCGCCGGCGAGCGGCGCTTGATCGTGAACGTCGGCGGCATGCACGTCCGCCTGAGCCCGGCGACCCACGTCAACATGGATCTGCTGGCGCCGTCGGCGACCCTGCGCTTGGGCCAGAGCTTCCACGGCACCGGACGCTTCATGGTCGGCACGCTGATCGCCGCCGGACGCCTCAACCTGCGCCACCCGGTGTGCGGCAACGGCCGCGTCGAGCTCGGCGAAGAGTGCGACGACGGCAACACCAGCGATTGCGACGGCTGCTCCGCCAGCTGCACGACCGAGCGCTGCGGCGACGGCCACCTGTGCGGCGGCGAAGAGTGCGACGACGGCAACGACGTGCCGTGCGACGGCTGCACCGCGTGCCACGTCGACGCCTGCGGCGACGGCGTGCGTTGCGGCGGTGAAGCGTGCGACACGCCCGTGGGGTGCACGACGTGCGATGCCTGCGCCGTGCCCATCTGCGGCGACGGCATCGTGTGCCCCGGCGAGGAATGCGACGACGGCAACCTGACCGCCTGCGACGGCTGCACCGGCTGCGCTCTCGACCGCTGCGGCGACGGCACGATCTGCGCGTCGGAAGGAGAGACCTGCGACCCGCCGGGCACCGCGAGCTGCGACGCGAGCTGCCACGCGATCGCCGACGAGTTCTGCACGCTCGAGCAGGAGACCTACGGCGCCGCCGACGGTGACGCGAACGGCGTCGCCGGCGTCGTCACGCTGCACCCGTCGGTGCTGCCGGTTCGCGTCGGTGCGCCCGGCTTGCGCTCGCTCGAGGTCATGGATCAACAGGCGCTCGCCTGCTTGCTGCCGGCGAGCGGCACGCCGGCGGCGCTCTGCACCGGCCTCGCGGATTGCGGCGACTTCGCCGCCGACGCGTGCAGCAATCCGCCGATCCTCGACCTCGATCCGAGCGGCGACGCCTCCGGCGGGCTCGGCGGCGGCGAGCTCACCGGCGAGGTGATCGCGGCGAAGCTCAACGTCGCGCTCGGGCGCGCCGGCGCCTTCCCGCCGGGGCTCGAGAACTTCCTGCTGCCGACCAAGCTCTGCACCACCCGGTGCCCCGAAGGCCGCGAGCTCGATCCGAATCCGATGAAGTTTCAGAAGTCGACGGCGGGCGCGGCCGACGGCCTCAACACCCTCGGCGACTTGATCGCGATCGCCGATCAGGCGCTCGCCGTCGAGTGCGCCCCGCGCACCTGCGCGAACGTCGATCAGGCCGCCTTCGCGCCGCCGAATCCGACGTCACGCAGCACGCTCGCGCACGCGCTGCACGCCATCAACGAATGCTTCGCCGGCTGTGCCACCGTGATCCCCTGCGCGCCGAACTGAGGGCGCGCTCGGACCTCCGCCGCCGCGCGCACGGCATGCCGGCGGTGGACGTCAACGCCTTTGAGCGCCGCGCGCGGGCGGCGCTATAGTCGCGCGCGTGCAAGCGAGCAGCGCCGCCCCGAGCCTCGACCTCAAGTCCGCCGCGAACGTCCAGGATCCGTTTCCGCTCTACGCCTGGCTCCGCGATCACGATCCGGTGCACTGGAGCGCGAGCCTCAACGCCTGGGTCGCCACCCGGTGGACCGACGTCGTCGAGATCTTCGACCGCACCGACGCGTTCTCGTCCGACCGGTTCCGAAAGATCGACGAGAGCTACGCCAGCCGGCGGCCGGCGGTGCGCGCGGTCGCCGACGTCCTCGGGCACTGGCTGGTGTTCCGCGATCCGCCGGACCACGGCCGCTTGCGCGGGCTCCTCCAGAGCTCCTTCACGCCGAAGCAGCTCGCGGCGAGCGGCGAGCGGATCCAGCGGACCGCCGACGCGCTGCTCGACCGCGTCGTCGCGCGCGGCACCATGGACTTCATCCGCGACTTCGCCTTTCCCCTGCCCGCGAGCGTGATCGCCGGTCTCATGGGCGCGCCGGAGGAGGACCTGGACTCGATCAAGGCGTGGGGGGACCGTCTCGCTGCGTACATCGGCGGCGCCGTCGACGACCGCGACAACTTCGGCGAGGCGAACGCCGGCGTCGCGGCGCTCGTCGACTACTTCCAGGCGTTGCTGCGCGAGCGCGTGCGCCGGCCGGGTGACGACCTCATGACGCTCATGATCCGCGCCGAGCACGAGGGCGAGCACCTGACGCACGACGAGGTGGTCGCGAACTGCATCCTGCTGCTCTTCGCCGGACACGAGACCACGAGCAACCTGCTCGGCAACGGGCTCTTCCATCTGCTCCGCCACCCGGCGCAGGCGGCGCTGCTGCGCGACGACCCGTCGCTCCTCCATGGCGCGGTCGAGGAGCTCCTGCGCTACGACGGCCCGGTACGGGCGACCGTGAAGGTCGCGACCGAGGACGTCGTGTTCCGCGGCCGGACGATCCGGCGCGGCGAGATGGTGGTGCCGCTGATGGCGGCGGCCAACCGCGACCCGCGACAGTTCCGCGATCCCGACGTGCTCGACGTGCGCCGGCAGTTCGACCGGCACGTCGCCTTCACCTACGGCATCCACTTCTGCCTCGGCGCGTGGCTCGCACGGCTCGAGGCACGCGTCGTCTTCGAGACCGTCTTCCGGCGGCTGCCGCGCCTCGCGCTCGCCTCGACCGAGGCGCGCTGGAAGCCGATGATCTTCGTCCGCGGCCTCGAGGCGCTGCCGATCGCCTGGTCGCCGAACGAGGAGGGCCTGTCATGAAAGCCGCCGTGCTGCGCGCCGTGCGCGAGCCGCTCCGCATCGAGGAGCTTGACGTCGACGCGCCGGGGCCGCGCGAGGTCGTCGTCCGGACCGCCGCCGTCGGCGTCTGTCACAGCGACCTGCACGTGATCGAGGGCTCGCTGCCGAACCCGTTGCCGATGGTCGTCGGCCACGAGGCGGCGGGCGTCGTCGAGGCGGTGGGCGGCGAGGTGCGGCACGTCGCGCCGGGCGACCACGTGATCGCCTGCCTCTCGGTCTTCTGCGGCGCGTGCGAGTACTGCCTCGCGGGACGTCCGAACCTGTGCGACGGCGAGGCGACCATGCGGCCGTCCGCCGAGCCGCCGCGGCTCGCGAAGGACGGCGAGCGGGTCGGCCAGTTCGCGCAGATCGGCGGCTTCGCGGAGCGCTTGCTGGTGCACGAGAACGCGCTCGTGCGCATCCGTCGCGACGTCCCCCTCGACCGCATGGCCCTCATCGGCTGCGGCGTCACGACCGGGCTCGGCGCGGTCTTCAACACCGCGCGCATCCGCGTCGGGGCGACCGTCGCCGTGATCGGCTGCGGCGGCATCGGCCTCTCCGTGGTGCAAGGCTGCCGGATCGCGGGCGCCGCGCGCATCGTCGCGGTCGACACCATGCCGTGGAAGCTCGACCTCGCGACCCGGCTCGGCGCGACCGACGTCGTGAACGCGGCCGAGGGCAATCCGGTGCCGCGCGTCGCCGAGATGACGGCGGGCGGCGTCGACTACGCCTTCGAGGCGATCGGCAACCCGGCGACGATCCGCCAGGCGGTGCGGATGACGCGCAAGGGCGGCACGATCGTCATGATCGGTGTCGTCCCCGCCGGCACCAACGTCGAGCTGCCCGGCGCCGACATCGTGCTCCGCGAGAAGACCATCCTCGGCTGCATGATGGGCTCGAACCGCTTCCGCGTGGACATGCCCCGCTACGTCGAGCTCTACCGCGGCGGCACGCTCCGCCTCGACGAGATGATCTCCGCGCGCCTCCCGCTCGAGGGCGTCGACGAGGCGTTCGAGTCGATGCGACGAGGCACGGTCGCGCGGAGCGTGATCGTGTTCGACTGATTCGGCGTGAACGCTCGACGCGCCGGCCGCCGCGTCGTCGGCTCAGACCGCCCTGAACGACCGTCGATACCCCTGCGGACTCGTCCCCACGACGTGGGCGAAGCGCGCGCGCAGCACGGCTGACGAGCCGAATCCTGCCTCGGCCGCCACCCTCTCCACCGAGAGCGCCGTCGTCTCCAGCAAGCGCTGCGCGCGGCGCACGCGCACCCGCGACACCCAGAGCGCCGGGGTCGTGCCCACTTGCTGACGGAAGCGCCGGCTCAGCGTCCTGGTGCTCATGCCGGCGACCCGCGGCCGGCCCGGCTGGAATCAGGCGCCGTCGATCGCCGCGGCGATGCCGTCGAAGAACCGCCACCAGAGCTCGAGCGAGCGGGCGACGGCGCGGCGGACGTCGGCCTGGAGCGCCGGCGTCGTCGCGAGACGGACGACGACGTGGTCGCCGATCGCGCTGTGGTCGCGGTCGGCCTGCTCGTGGATGTCCCAGAAGGCGACCTGCTCGCGGGTGCAGCCGTAGTGGCGCTCGAGCGCGCGCGCGAAGGGGCCGAAGGCGCCCGGCACCTGGCCCTCGGCGGCGAGGTTGGTCGCGGCGGCGCCCTCGATGAACGGGTGCTCCTTGGTCGAGCGCTCGAACCAGTCGATCAACGCCGCCGTCGCCGGCAGCGGCACGCCGTCGATCATCGCGGTGCGCGGCGCGCCGACGCCTTCGCCGAAGCGGATGAAGAGTTCGGGGTGCGACACGTCGCAGCCGGAGATGCGCCCGGTCTCCTCCTCGTAGAGGCTCTCGGCGAGCTCGACGCGCTGGTGGGCGTCGGTGCAATTCGAGTGCAGCGCGCTGACGGCGCGCGGGAACTCCCGCACCTGAAGGAAGAACTGGACGGCGAAGGGGCGCAGCGCCGAGCGTGAGAGCCGCCCCTCGGCGATCCGATGCCAGAGCGGGTGGCCGCCGAACGAGCGGCCGGCATCGATCATCGCGCGCAGGTCCTCGACGAACGCGTCACTCTTCTGCATGGGCTCCGTCTACTCCGTGAAGCCGTGGCATGTCCACGCTCCGCGCGATCGGGTGGCGGCCGAATTAGTCGAGACCCGCGATCGTTCGATCGCCCGCTGCCCGCGTCCGGTTCGACCCGCACCGCGACGCCGCGCCGAGCGTCGCCGGCGACGACGCGTTCGCATTTCAGTCGCGAGCCGGCGCCGTGTTAACGTCGCGCCGGATGATCCCCCCGCGCTGGCGCTCTGGCATCGTCTTGGGGTGCGTGGTGGTCGCCACCGTCGCCGCGCACGCGGGCGCGCTCGAGACGCCGCTCTTCGCGTCCGAGACCGGCAAGCTGCTGCACAACCCGGCGATCGTCTCGCTGGCGTCCTTCCGGGAGCGGATGCTGACCTTCAAGGGCTTGGTGCAACGGCCGCTCGGTCTCCTGACGTTCACGCTGAACTTCCATCTCGCCGGGACCGCCGCCGCCCCCTACTTCGCGACCAATCTCGCGATCCACCTCGTCTGCACGATGCTGCTCTACGTGCTCGCATCCTCGTACGTCGTGCGCCCTGCGCTGCCCGCCCTGATCTTCGGCGTTCATCCGCTTTCGACGGCGGTCGTCGTCGAGCTCTTCGGACGCTACTACGCGCTCGCCACCGCCTTCATGCTGGCGGCGTTGATCCTCCTCCATCGCCGGCGGCGCGCGGCCTGGCTCGAGCCGCGATCGCTCGCGGCGCTCGGGTCGCTCTTTCTGTTGATGATCCTCTCGAAGCAGACGCTGGTGTTCTTCGTCGCGATCGTCGCCTGGCTCTGGGTCTGCGATGCGGCTCGCGACCCGGGGGAGCGCCGCGCCGTCGGCGCTCCGCGGTGGGCGGCCTGGACGTTCGCGGCGGCCGGGGCCGCCGTCGCCGGCGTTTTCATCGTGTTCTACGCGCTGCCGTTCTCGCGCACCGCGAAGATCTCGAGCGCGACGTTCCTGCAATCGCAGTTCGGGAACTTCGACCACCTCGTGGGGCTCTACGTCTTGCCGTATCGGATCGCGGTCATGATGCTCTACCCGTCGTACCCGCGCATCGACGTGAAGGTGGTGTGCGGCGCGGTCCTGACGGCGGCGGCCGCGATCGCGGCGATCCGCTACCGGCGGCGGCCGTGGGCCTTCCTGCTCGGCGCGATCCTGATCGCGCTCGTACCGACGAACAGCGTCTTTCCGAAGGATCAGCTGGTGCTCAAATGGCGGCTCTATCCGAGCATGGTGTTCGCCGCCTTGCTGATCGGGTACGCGATCGATCGCGGGCTCGACCGCATGAGAACCGCCGGGGGCCGGCGCGCGATGGCGACGGCGGTGACCGCATACCTGGCCTTCATGATCTTCATCGACTGGCGGCAGAACCTCGTCTACCGGGACGAGCTCGCGAGCTTCGAGCAGATGGCGGCGATGTTTTCGGACGTGCCGGACGGCCACATGATCGCCGCCCGGGAGTGCTTTCGCCGGGGCGAGCTTCGCCGCGCGCTCCCACATTTGCAGCGCGCGCGCGACGTCGGCTACCGCAAGCCGGACCTGACGGCGATGCTGGCGTATCTCGAGCGCCGCGGGATCGGTCGCTAGCGCGTTGACGGCGGCGGTCGCGAGCACGCGCAGTCTCGGCGGGGAGCGTCCTCGTCGGTGCGGAGGTCGATAGCCGGTGGGCCGTTTGCGGGCGTACCTGCGGGGCATCCATCCGCTTCTCTGGGTCACGGCGTCGGTCGCCGTCGTCGTCGCCGGCGGCGTGCTCCATTGGACGCAACGGCGCGTCGCCGGCGAGGCGCCGACGGACGTGCAGGCGGCGGATTTCGCGGAAGCGCAGAGCTTCATCGCGGACTTCAACGGCTCGCCCCTGCTCGCCGCCGACTGGTCCGGTCGCTTTCGGCCGTACCTCTTCCGGAACGGAGGTTACGAGCCGCTGCTGCCGTCGGATCTCGACGACGCGTACGCGCAAACCGACTTCTACAGTCCGACGCCGGTCACGGCGACGCTGATCGTGCTCGCCGGCCACCGCAGCGGCGAGCCCGGCTTCGGCCTCTACGCCTACGACACCGAGACGCAGACGCTGCTGCCGCTCACGGACTCCGCCGAGCTCGACGATCGCCGCTTCTGCGTCGAACGCTCGGCGGGTCTCCTCTCCTTCCGCTCACGGGAGAACGTTCAACGGTTCGCACGGGTCGGCCGCGACGGCGCAACGGCGGCCGGTGAGCCGGTCGCGCCCGGCTTCGAGCGCTGTGTGTTCACGTCGGCGCATCAGCTGATCGGGGTGGAGCGGCGCTCCGACCCCCGCGGCCGAACGGCGCGGCAAGACGAACGCGACCCGCACGACACCGCGGCGTCGCCGCGGCAGGCACCGTACCGCGCGTGGGTGTGCCGGTTCACGGAGGGCCGGGTCGCCTGCCGGCGGTCGCCGGCGCTCGCGAACGTCGAGGAGCTCGACGACTTCTTCGTCACCACCGATCGCCGGGTCGGCGTCATCGCCCGCGCGCGGAACGCCCCCTTTCGCCGGCCGTACTTCCTCACGCTGGCGCGCCTGGTCGAGGCCGCGGACCGCGACCTTCCGGCGGGCGACGTCCTCGACTACGACGGCACGCACGCCCGCATCGGTCTCCACGGCCGATACTGGACGACGCTCGAGGAGAGCCCGGACGGATCGGTGACGGTCGCCGCGATGAAGCGCGTCGGCGAGCGCTACGTCGCGATCGCCGCCGACTCCGGCTCGCCCGCGACGCTCGCCGAGCTGCAAGACGGCGCGTGGCGGCTCGTGCACCACGGGGCGTGGCATCCGCCGGACGACGCCGCGACGCCGCTCGAGGTCTGGCTGCGCTCCCGGACGGGAGCGTTGCACGAGGCGTTCTACTTCGGCCGTCTCGCTCCGACCGCCGTCGTACTGTGGCTCCACGGCGGACCGCACGAGGACGTCTCACCGCGTTTCAATCCGTATTTCCACTGGCTGAATCGCCAGGGATTCGGCGTGCTCGCGCTCGAGTACCCCGGCAGCACGGGACGCGGCGCGCTCTACGAACGGCGATTCACGCCGACCGACCTCAGGGACGCGCTTCAGGCCGCGCTCGACTACCTGTGGGGCCAGCACGTCGAGCGCGTCGTGACCTGGTCGACGTCGATCGGCCGTCGCGTCCAGCTCGAGATGCTCGCCGGCGGCCTCGAGGTTTCGGCGATCATCGATCAAGGCGGTGGCGATCCTCGGGAGCTCCGCGACGAGGCCGAGCGACGGCAACTGCCGTACCTGCGGATCCCACGAATCGCCGGCGGCCCCGGCGCGATCCCGTCGTCGGACGTGGAGGCGGTATTGCAGCAAGTCGCGCCGTTCCTTCAGGCGGCTCCGGCGTGGACGTATCCCTCGCCGCCGCCGCTCGATGGGGAGCTCGTCCTCGATCCGGCGCACTTCGGCAATGGCCGCGATCCCAACCGCCACCAAGGGCTCACCGAAGCCGAGCTCACCTTCGCGCTCGCGCAGGCGCTGATGAACGGCTGCCTCGCCGGGCGGTCCGTCACCCTGACGCGCACCGGAAACCCGACGCTCGCGAAGGACCCGGTCGCGTCCGTGAAGGCGCGCGCCGCGCTCCTCGAACGCGATCCCGGCGCGACGCTCCTGAGCCTGCACTTCAACGCGTCGCCGCCGAGCTACGAGAGCGACGACCTCGCGACCGTGTTCCTGCCGATCCACCCGCAAGCGGTCGAGAGGCGCTTGGCGTACGGCCTCATCGAAGCGATGCAGGGAATCGGGATCGGGCCGAAGCTCCGGTACCCCGAGCTCGCGAACGTTCCGCTCCTCTATCTGCAACCCGGCATCTTCGCCCGCGACCTCTACCTGCTTCGCCGGCCCGCGAACGGCCGGCGCGATCTCGGGCCGGCTCCGCCGCGACTGCTCTTCGAGGTCGCGTACTACGACGACGATGCCGAGCATCGCATGCTGGCCCGGCGCGTGTTGAATCCCGACGGCACGTGGACGCGTCCGCGCATCGAGGAAATCGCGGCCGCGATCTGCCCCGCCGTGTCGCGGCTGCTCCCGGAAAGCGGCTCCGAATGACGGGCATTCCCCTCTCCGATTCCGGCTCGCGATCCGGCGCGTTCGTCGGGGTTTTCGTCGCGGCGGGACGGGACTACAACGCCGCGATGCCTTTGCCGCGCGAACGCGCCGATCCCCGCCGCATGGGCCGCGTCATCGAGCTCAAGCTGCGCAACATCGGCCAACTGTTCAACCCGCTCGACCCCTCGCCGATCGAGGAGAAGGACCTCGACGGCGCCGTCGAAGAGTTCATCGTCAGCTGGGCGCAGGAGCTGCCGCCGCGCTCCGAGCCGCGTCTGTCCATCCGCGTCGACGCGCCGCCGTCACCGACGCAGCCGCTGCCGGACGTGGAAGCGGCGGTGCGCCACTACTTCGCATACCGCGCCTCGATCAGCCGGCTGGAGCTCCGCCAGCTGCTCAAGCGCGGCCGCACCAGCCTGGTGATCGGCCTGAGCTTCCTGAGCGCCTGCCTGCTGCTCGGCGAGCTGATCGAGCAGTACGGGCCGCCGGGAGCGTTGCTCAGCATCCCGCGCGAGGGGCTCACCATCGGCGGATGGGTGGCGCTATGGCGACCGATGGAGATCTACCTGTACGACTGGTGGCCGATCCGCCGGCGGGTGCGGCTCCTCGACCGTCTCGCGCGCATGGACGTCGAGCTGCGGCTGCCCGCCGAGCCGAAGTAGCCGACGGGCGCACGCCTGCCGGCGCCACCGGCGTGGGCGCTTTGCGCCGCCCTGCCGGAGCCGGAGCGGGTGCTTCGGATTCCCAGGGTTGATCATCCCTGCGCCGACATTCGCGCCTTTGACAACGGCTCGTCGCCTCGCTGGCGACCGAAGCGCCGGATCGCTCGCGCCGCCCGCCCTGGCATAGCCGTCGCATGGCTCAATCTCGGATCACGATGATGGAGCGATTCGCCACCATCCACGGCACGGGCGCGAACGATCCGGACGCCGCCCGCACCGCGCTCGTCCTGTCGGGCGGCGGCGCCCGCGGGGCCTATCACGTCGGCGTCCTCGAGGGTCTCCTCGAGCTCGGCTGCATCGACGCCGAGTCGACGAGCTTCGGGCTCGTCGTCGGCTCGAGCGCCGGCGCGATCAACGCGGGCATGCTGGCGGCGAACGCCGACCGGTTCGCGACCGGCGTCGGCGAGCTCGCCGCACTCTGGCGGGGGCTCAGCGTCGACCAGGTATTCCGCACCGACGTCCTCTCGCTCGGATCGATCGGATGGCGATGGATCCGCGATCTCAGCTTCGGCGGCGCGATCGGCCACGTCGGGTCCAAGGCGCTCCTCGACACCTCGCCGCTCCGCCGGTTCCTCGCGAAGCACGTTCCTCTCCGCCGCATCCGGGAGAACATCGCCAGCGGCGCGCTGCGCACGGTGAGTGTCGCCGCGACCGATCTCTACAGCGGCGGCGGCGTGCTCTTCGTCGAGGGCGCGGACGACGTCCCGCTCTGGACGCGCGCGCACTGGAGCGTGGAGCGTGTCGAGATCGCGGTGCCGCACCTGCTGGCGTCGACGGCCATCCCGGTGTTCTTTCCGCCGGTCGCGATCGGCAGCCGCTACTTCGGCGACGGCTGCATCCGCAACACGACGCCGCTCTCGCCGGCGATCCAGCTCGGCGCCGACCGCATCGTCGCGATCGGCGTGCGCGGCGCGACGCGTCCATCGGTCGAGGATGGACACCGCCGGCCGCCGCCGACGATCGCGGACGTCGCGGGTGTCATCCTCGACGCCGTCCTGCTGGACGCGGTGCAGGCCGACGTCGAACACAGCGCGCGCGTGAACGCCAGCGTCGTGCGCTGGCCCAGCGCCGGCGACGGCGGCGACTACCTGCGTGAGGTCGCGGTGCTCTGGATCACGCCGTCGCGCTCGATCGGCGCGATCGCCGCCGAGCTCACGGATCGCATCCCCGCGGCCGTCCGCTACCTGCTGCGCGGCCTCGGGAGCGACGAGGCCACGACCGATCTCGCGAGCTACCTGCTCTTCGACGCCGCGTTCTGCTCGCAGCTCATCGACCTCGGCCGTGCCGACGTCCACGCCGCCCGTGCCGAGATCGAGCGCTTCTTCACCGCGCCGCCGGCGTCGCGCGTCGCGCACCGGGGCTGACGACCTACGCGCCCGGGATCGGTACGCCGCGCTTCCACGCCGGCTGGTTCCCCGGGTCAATCAATGCTGCGATGCGAGCAGTAGGGGAAAGGTTCCGAAATGGCGGCGTGCATGAACGGCCTCATTAGGTTCCGCAACCGACCAGCCAGTAGGACTGCGCGCTGGCGTTCGCGCCGCAGGTGTTCTTGAAACGGACCCGCACCTGATTCGCTCCCGGCTGAAAGAGCGCCGAAAGATCGTGCGGATCGCTGTCGGTGATCACGCCCGAACAGCCGTTGCTGTAGTCGTGACCGAAGTTCGCGGTCGTCTGGTCCGGGCGCGTGACGGTAACGAGGATCTCGTCGTCGACGAATACCGCGCCGGTGCCGTCGGGCTCCGCCGAGAGCACGACCGAGCCGCCGGCGTAGTCGAAGGCGACGGTGCGATCGAAGAACACCGCCCCGGTGTCGGCCGCATAGTGTCGGAACCGCTCGTGGATCGGCACCTGGCACGCCATCGGCGCCGGGCAGAATGGGCTCGCGAGCTGCTGTCCGACGAGACCGAGGAGCTCGGCCGCGCGGGGCGCCTCGAGGAACAGCAGGTCCTCGGTCAGGCAGTCGTGCGTGTGGGCGAGACAGCTCTCGTAGTCCGCCAGCGTCGCGATCGGCGCGACACCGTACGCCGAGCAATCGGGGCCCAAGGCGGTCACGTTCCCGCCGTCGCCGGCTGCGACGGCGCCGAACGGCGGGACGGCGCACTTGGCGGTGATCGTCTGCGAGAATCGGCCCCGCGCAGCGGCGATCTTCGTGAATGCCTTGTCGCATTTCACCCGCGCTTTCGTGAGACACTTCTCGTCGTCCGGCTTCTTCTGGATGCAGGTGAAGACGCCGTCGACGCACTTCTCGAGATTCCCGAGCTTGGCGAGGACGAATTTCGCACCCGCCTTGGCGACGGCGCCGCCGCATTTCACGAGATCCTTTCCGAGGACTCCCGGATCGCCGAGGTCGCCGTCGCCGCCGTAATCAGTGAAGCACGCGTCGTCGCCGGTATCGGCTCCGACGAGATCGACGGACGCGTCGATCCGCGGGTGCTCGAACGACACGATCCGCCCTGTTCGGCAGTCGTGCTGGCGCGCGACGCACTGGCCGACGCTGGCGGCGTCGCTGAGCACGGTCCCGAACTCCGACACGCACGTGACGGCGAGGCTGCCGTCGGAGAGACCCGCCGCGCGCAAGAGGTCGTCGGCCGAGATGGCGCTGCACTTTCGAGTGATCGTCGCCGCGACCTTCTGCTGCTCGACTGCCGTCTTGGCCAACCCCGACTCGCACGTCGCGCCGGCTTTCGCCAGGCATCGCGCGTCACTGCTCTTCGTCTGGACGCAGGTCGAGACCTTGCTCGCGCACTTGGCGAGCTCCTTGAGCTTCTTCGCGACGAAGGCGCGGCCCGCTTTCTTGATCGTCCGCTGGCATTTGTCGGCGCTCCCCGCCGCGGCCGGGTCGTCGAGCCCCTCGCCGGCCGCGCGCGCGGTGCTTTTCCATTGCGTCACCATCCCGGCGCAGAGCAATCCCATCATCGCGATGCGAAGTAGCCTCATGTCGAGTCTCCTGTCGGACGAGGGAGGATTTGCTGCCGGTGGGCCGCGCGCATGTCGTCGGATGCGCGCGCCTGCACAGGCTATCCGCTGCGGTCTGAAGCGTCGAGGCGAAACCGCCGGCCCAGATGTCTGGGGCGGCGCCACGGGCGATGGCGGCGGTGCGACGACGGCAGGATCGGATGATCCCGGCGGACGCCAGCGGGCCCGCGGGGCCAGCACGCCGTCCTTCACCGCGCCGGGTGGCTCAGCGAGGCTCCGCTGCGCCCGGGATCGGGACGCCGCGCTTCCAGGCCGGCTCGTTGCCGGGCGGCCGGAAGTGCGGCATCACCTCCTCCGCGAAGAGCGTCATGTTCTTCACGACCTTCCAGTGCGGCATCGTGCCGACCTGCATGCCGCCGGCGACGTGGATGCCGGCGCCGAGCTCGTCGGTGTAGATCGCGAGCTTCTCGGCGACGGTCGCGGGCGAGCCGACGATCACGTACTGCTCGTCGATGAGGTCCTCGTACGTGAGCTCCCAGAACGGTTTGATGTTGTACTTGGCTCTGCCCATCAACATGCCGCGCAACGACTTCCCGCTGGTGTAGCCGGGCGGCATGAAATACGCGTCGGGCACCTTCAGGCCGGTGTGGAAGAGCCACATGAGGTGCTCCTTGGCCTCCTGGTGCGCCTTCTCGTCGGTCTCGGCGACGTAGGTCGCGACGCAGAACGCGAGCTGCTCGGGCGCCGGCTCGTAGCCGAACTCCTCGGCGGCGCGCCGGTACATGTCGTAATTCACCTTGGTGAACGCCAGCGGCGCGAAGACCATCATGAACGGATAGCGGCGCTTCGCGGCCTCGCGGATCGTCTCCACCGAGCCCTGCCCTGGCAGCCAAATCGGCGGGTGCGGCTTTTGATAGGGCCGCGGCCAGGGATTGACGTAGGGGATGTCGAAATATTTTCCCTGCCAGTCGAACGGGCCGTCCTCGGTCCACGCCTTCACGATCAAATCGTGCGCCTCCCAGAAGCGCTCGCGGGACGTCGCCGGGTTCGAGCGCATCGAGTGGTACTCCATGCCGGTGCCGCGCACGAAGCCCGAGATGATGCGGCCCTTGGAGATCACGTCGAGCATCGCGACCGACTCGGCGACGCGCAGCGGGTTGCCGTGGAGCGGCAGCGCGTTGCCGATCACGCCGACGCGGATGTCCCTCGTGCGGGCGACGATGTGCGACGCCATCACGTTGGGGTCGGGCATCGTGCCGTAGGCGTTCTGGTGGTGCTCGTTGACGCAGGTGCCGTCGTAGCCGAGCTTCTCGGCGAGCACGGCCTGATCGAGGTACTCGGAGTAGAGACGATGGCCGACGACCGGATCGTAGTAGCGGTTCGAGAGCGTCACCCACGTCGACTCGATCTCCGGACCGGGCGGAATGTAGGGATACGGCATCAAGCCGAAGTGGAAGAACTGCAGCGCGCGGCTCATCGCAGGGCCTCCTGGAACTGGAGAATCGCTTTCGCCGTCGCCTCCGGCTGCTCGACGACGATCGCGTGGCCGGTGCCGGGGACGCGCCGGGCGCGGGCGTTCGGCAGGCGCTCGGCGTAGCGGTCGGCGGCCTCGTTCGGCACCAGCCGATCGTTCTCGGCGCCGACGACGAGGGCCGGGCAGGTCACGCGCGCGAGGCGCCGCTCGAGCTTGCGATCGGAGCGCCGCTCCCACACCAGGGCGGCGACGGCCGACGCCTCCTCGAAGGCGTGCACCAACGCGTCGACGTCGCCGACGTCGACGAACACCTCCGCCGCGTTCGTGTAGTCGTTGAAGAGGGTCGCGAACACCTGCTCGGGGGCCATGAGAAACAGGTCGGCGAGCGGCGGCCTTCCGGGCACCGGCATCCCGGCGGGCACGATCAGCGTGAGCGACCGCAGCCGCTCGGGAAACCACGTCGCGTAGCGCGCCGCGAGCCAGCCGCCGAGCGAGTAGCCGACGAGATCGAACGGCTCGTCGATGCGGAGCACGCGGCGAAGCGCGTCGTAGTGCAGGACGAGGTCGTCGAAGTCCTCGATCCAGTCCTGCGCCGGCGTCGCGCCGAGGCCGGGCTGCTCGGGCGCGACGAGGTCACAGCCGCGCGCGAGCGCCTCGTGGAACCGCAGCCACCGGCCGGTGAAGCCGGCGCCGTGCAGGAAGAGAACCGGCCGGCCGCGGCCTTTGCGCCGGAGCGCCACCGGCACGCCGTCGACGTCGATCGTCTGCGCCTCGACCACGGGCGCTGCGGAAGTGGTCGTCGTCACGCGATGCCTCCTCTCGGATCGGGTTCAGGCGGGCGCGGCGCGCGTGCTGCGCAGTGTCGCCACGGCCGCACGCCGCCGGATCTCGGTCGATCACAGGCGCGCGTCGGCGAAGAACCGCGCGAATGTCCTCGCGGTCACGAGGACGGTCGGCAAGAAGCTTGTAGACGACGAGATCCTCGGGAGACGCGACGCGCACTCGGTGCGACGCGATGTCGACGGCGACGCTGCGGCGGAGAACCTCCTCCTCGAACGGAGTCTTCGCCAACAGCAGATCGACTTGGCGTGGATCCGCGTCCTCTGCACGGAAGATCACGATGTCGGGCAGCTCGTCACTTGGATCGACTTGCTGGCGTCGCACCGTCCGATAGCCGAGCGCGCCGAGGTAGTCGCCGACCGCCGTCAAAGTCGCCGGCCGAGCGGTGATCGTGACGTCGAGATCCGTCGTCGCCCGCGGCGGCGCCCACGCGTTTCGGGCAACGGCGCCGATTACGCTGAACGATTCGGCGTCGACCGCGCTCGCGATCGCCTTCAGAACGTCGACCAGGCTCACGAGCGCGGCTTCGCGCGGATGCCGAGCGCGACACGTCGTCGCGCCAGCTCCATCTGGCCGTCGGCACGGGCGTCGATCTCGGCGAGAATCGCCGGCGTCATCGGCAGCTGCGCGTCCATGCGAATGCCCGCGAGCATCCGGTCCCCCGGCGGAGTGCGCGCGGCTCGGGCGAATCGCTCTTCCTCCTCGGCCGCCTCGGCGGCGGCGATCGCGGCAAAATGGGCGAGGTCGCGCTCGCTGGCACAGGTCGTCACGCTTGGCTCCGGCGTCGAACGTAGCACGACGCACGGACGCAGGCGACGCGATCTGCGGTGCCGCCGCGGTTTCGAGCAGCGGCGCCGATGGTCGTGAGCGACGGATCGCCGGCGACGGCTGCGAGAGGTCCCCTCGAACGAAGCTCATCCGAGGCCGCCGCGCGGTCGCTTGCGCCGGATGAGGCCGAGCACGGCGGCGACGAGACACGTCACGCCGAAGGCATCTCCGAGCCGCCGGTACACGGAACGGCCGGCCGCCGGGCCGATCGCGGCGATGACGACGTCGCGGGTGAGGGGGGCCGTCCGCGCCAGGACGCGGCCGTAGGGATCGATGACGCCGGACGGGCCGGAGTCGGAGACGCGGACGACGTAGCTCCGCTGCTCGACGGCCCGAAACGTGACGATGTCGAACTGCTGCTCGGCGAAGCCCGCGTGCGCCACCCAGCTGTCGTTCGACGGGTTCACCAGGTAGTCCGCGCCTTCGCGCATCCGTTCCGCCGCGAACTGCGGCAGGAGCGCCTCGTTGCAGACGAGGATGCCGGCCTTGCCGGCGCGGGTCGCGAGCGGCGGGCTCGGCGCGCCAGGCGTGAACTCGCGGACGCGGCCGAACCGGCGGCGGGCGAGCTCGAGCCGCAGCGGGAAATACTCCATGAACGGCAGCAGGTAGCGTTTGTCGTAGCGCGCCGTCAGCTCTCCGCCGGCGGTGACGAGATACACGCTGTTGGTGAACGGTGCCGTGCCGTCCGGCCCGGCGGCGCGCGGCGCACCGACGACGAGCTCGGCGTCGCGATCGCGAACGGCCGCCGCGACCGCCGGTCCGTAGAGCGCGTCCTGCTCGAGGAAGAACGTGAGCGCCGCCTCGGGCCAGAAGACGATCTTCGGATCGTCGCGAGCGAAGGCGTCGCGGGTGAGACGGAGATAGGCGTCGAGCGTCCGCGCCGCGCCCTCGGAGCCCCAGCGCGCGGCCGGGCCGAGGTTCGCCTGCGCCAGGGCGACGGCGACGCGCCCGACGCGTTCCACGTCCGTCGCGCGATCCGCGTCGCGCGCGGCGGCCGCGTCCTGGGCGGCGATCGCGCCCCCCGCCGGCGTCGCACGCCCGGCGTCGATCGCACGCGCCGGCGCCTGGCGGAGGACGAGCGCGCCACCGGCGAGCACGAGGACGGCGGCCGCGAGCGCGAGGCCGAGTCCCGTCCGTGCCGCGCGCGCGCCGCCGGGATCGTCGACCTCGCCCGCTCGTGCGCGACGACGAGCGCCCAGCTGTCGCCACAGCACCTCCGCGACCGCGGCGTTCACCGACGCGAGGACGAAGGAGACGCCGTACACGCCCGTCACCGAGGCGATCTGGACGGCCGCGCCGACGCCGGCCTGCGAGTAGCCGAAGGTCGCCCACGGCGAGTTGCCGACGTAGAGGAGCGTGCCGTTGAGCAGCCGTCCGCGGAGCAGCTCGGCGCCCGCCCACGCGGCGGCGGCGAGAAACGGCGCCGCCGCGCCCCGGCCGCGGACGAGCCGCGGGTACGCCACGGCGAACGCGACGTAGTACGGCGCCGCCATCGCGCCGGTGACGATCAGGAAGAGCGCGATCCCGATGGAGAGCGGCTGCTGGAAGTATCCCGACACCGCACCCGGCATCCACGTGCCGACCGCCCAGCCGACGGCGAGGGTCCAGAGCGCGCCGAGCGCGAGCCGGCGGCGCGGCGCCGCGCCGCGGAGGGCGACCAGGAACGGCACGAGCGCGATCCAGGCGAGCGCCCGCGCGCTCACCGGCGGGAACGCCAGCGCGTAGAGCGCGGCGGAGACGAGCGTCAGGACCGCGCCGACCACGACCGGCGCTTTCCGGCGTCGAGCGGACCGCGCGTCACGGGCCCGCGAGACGCTGGAGCTGGAGATCCCACGCGAGCTCGAGCGACTCGAACGCGGCGCGCGCGCGCGCCGCGCATGCCGCCGCGTCGAGACCGCGGAAGCGCTCGTCGCCGCGCCCGCCCGCGCGCAGGAGACGCGCCGCCTCGGCGTAGGTGCGCGCCGTCTCCGGAACGGCGCCGAGGCGCTCGCCGAGCGCGGCGCTCCGGTCGAGGAGGTGCTGCGCGCGACGGCGACGACCGCGGAGCGCATGGTAGCGCGCCGCGAGCCGCAGCACCTCCGTCCGGCGCCACGCGACCTTCGACGCGCTCCGCAGCGCGGCACGCGCGCTCGTCCGCGCCCGTCGCGTCCACTCGCGCACCGCCGCGCGATCGCCGCTCGCGACCGCGCCGGCGAGCCGCGTGACGTCGAGCAGGAATCGCGAGCGATGATACGAGCTCACGTGAAACGGCGGCACCGGCGACGAACGCGCGACGACCTCGGCCGCGCGCCGCAGCGTCTCCTCGGCGGCGTCGAGCTCGCCGAGCTCGGTCTGCGCCTTGGCCTTCGCGCCGAGCGCGAGGATGTGCAGGAGATCCTCGGGATTCTCGTCGTAGTAGGCGTCCGCGGCCTCGATCGCGGCCGGCAGCTCGGCGCGCTCGAGCGGCACGAGGGTGTGCAGGTAGTAGTGATTCGTCTTCGCGAGATCGTACTGGAAGAGGTCCCAGATCCGGTCGATCTCCTCGATGCACGCGTGCGCGGCAGCGAACTCGCCGCGATGCAGGCGCTTCTCCCCGAGCAGACCGAGGTACGTGGTCGGACCCCAGAGCTGGCCGTTCCGGAGGCTCTCCTGGATGAGCGCGGGCTCGATCTCGTGCTCGTCGGCCCAGTCGCCCTCGAGGACGCGATAGGTGAAGCTCATCGCCCGCTCGTACAGGCTGTCGTCGGCCGCCTCGGGCGGGACGAGCGCGCGCGCCTGCGCGGCGAGCCGCCGGCTGACGTCGAACGAGAGGCCGCCGAACGCGAACAGCGCCGCCGCGCCGGCGTAGAACTTCCCCGAGCCCGGCACCGTCGCCGGATCGATGCGCTGGAGGAACGCCAGGCTGTCCATGCTGTCGAAGAGGTGGCGCGTCGGCTGGCTCGTGACCGTCGCCTCGGCGCGCGCGTAGCGCAGCTCCATGATCTCGCGCTGCCGTGCCGTCGCGGGGCGCGGACGCCGGCCGAGGCGCGGGCCGTACAAGCGCACCAGCACCACGGCGAGGTTGCGGACGAAGCGCACGCCGAGGGCGAGCCGTCCCTCGACGACGCGGTCGCCGAGCAGCGTCAGCGCGCAGTTGAAGTGCTCGACGGCCTCGAGGAAGCGCCCGCGATAGTAGAGCGCTTGCGCGATGTTCTTCTCGAGGACGGCGCGCTTCGCGGGATCGCCGCCGTCCGCGTGCAGCTGGAGGTAGAGCTTCGACGCCTCCTCGAAGAAGTGCAGCGCCTCGCTCGGCGCCGCCGCGCGCGCCGCCTCGGCGCCGGCGCGGAAGAGAAACGTCTCGGCGCGCTCGGCGACGCCGCCCTTGCTGTAGTGGTACGCGAGCATCCCGGCGTAGCCGGGAACGTCCTCGCTGAAGACGCGCTCCATCGCCTCGGCGACCTCGCGGTGGAGCGTCTCCCGCCGGGCGTGCAGCAGGCCGTCGTAGATCACCTCCTGGACGAGGCGGTGCTTGAAGGCGTAGCCGCCCGCGCCGTGATCCGAGCGCACCAGGAACTCCGCCTCGGCGAGCTCCGCGAGCTCCTCGGCGAGACGCGCGGGATCGCCGATGACGGCTTCGAGGACGCCGCGATCGAAGCTCCCGCCGATGACGGACGCGGTCTGGAGAATCTGCCGCTTGCGGAGGTCGAGGGCGTCGACACGCGCCATCACCAGCTCGTGCACGCTGCCGGGGATCTCGACGGCCGCGATCCTCTCGGTCGCGCGGAACGTGCCGTCGCGGTACTCGACGGCGCCCTGGTCGACGAGCGCCTGGACGACCTCCTCGACGTAGAAGGGATTGCCCTGCGCCTTCTCCTCGATCAGCTGGCGCGTCGCGCGCGGCAGATCGTCGTCGCGGAAGAGGTTGTTCAAGAGCCGTCGCGTCGCCGGCGCGTCGAGCGGACGGAGCTCGACCTCGACGTAGCGCTCGGCGTGGTGCACGCGCGCTTGCTCGCGGACGTGCTCCGAGGTCGGCGCGAATCCCGGCCGAAAGAGCTGCAGGAAGAGGATCGGATGCTCGTCGGTGAGCCGCAGCAGGGACTCGAGGATGCCGATCGAGGAGAGGTCCGCCCAGTGCAGGTCGTCCATCAGGACGAGGACGACCGGGCCGAGCCGGCTCGCCGCCCGCACCACCTGCGTCACGCTCCGGAGGATGAGCTTCTCCAGGGCGTCGCCGTGCAGGGCCGCGATGCGCGCCGCCGCCGCGCCCTCCGCGTGCAGGCCGAGGAGCGTCGCGATGAACGGCAGCGCCTCGTCGGCGTCGTCGCCGAGGAGGCGCCGCACGAGCGCCTCGAGCTTGGCACGCGCGCGCGCGTCGTCGTCGTCCTCGGCGATCTCGGCGAACGAGCGGCAGAGGTCGGCGATCGTGTGGAAGCTCAGGTGCTGTCCCGTCGAGACCGAGCGACCCTCGCGCCAGCCGACGCCGCGGGCCTCCTCGCTCGCCGCGAGCTCCGCGACGACGCGCGACTTGCCGAGTCCCGCCTCGGCGACGACGCTCGCGATGCCGCCCTCGCCGGCACGCAGGCGCGCCACCACGCGCCGCAGCGTCGCCAGCTCCGCGTCGCGGCCGACGAGCGGCGAGAACACCCGGCGCTCCGTGCCGATGCGCGCGCGGTAGCGGCGCTCCTGCTCGGAGAGCAGCTCGAACGCCCGCACCGGCGCCGTCCGTTGCCGCCGCGTGCTCGCCTCGACCTCGCGGTACTCGAAGACCTCGCGCGTCGCGCGGTACACCTCGTTGCCGACGTAGACGCGGCCGGCGGGCGCGAGGTCCTTGAGCTCGTCGGCGACGCTCACCGGATCGCCCATGACGGCGAACTCGCGGATCAGCGGGCCGCTGATGTCGCCGGCGATGCCCATCCCGGTGTTGATGCCGCTGTGCACGTCGAGCGGCATCTCGCCGCCGACGCTCGCGCTGTAGGCGCGGACGCGCCGGCGCATCTCGATCGCGGCGTTGACCGCCGCGCGCGGCGCGTCCTCGAGCGCCTCCGGCACGCCGAAGAGCGCCATCACGCAGTCGCCGAGATACTTCTCGACGGTGCCGCCGTGCTTGCGCGCGATCTCGTCGAGGAGGCGGAGCGCGCCGACCACGACCGGGTAGGCGCGCTCGGCGCCGGCGCGCTCGGTGAGGGAGGTGAAGCCGGTGATGTCGGCGAAGAGGATGGTCGCCCGGCGGCGCTCGGCCTCCGTCGAGCGCTGCTCCTGCCCCGCCCGGTCGCGCTCGGCGCGCAGCGCGGGCTCGAGGAAGACGCCGCTCACGAGCCGCATCGGATGGCCGCCGGCGTAGGCGAGGACCAGCGCCCGCGAGTCGTCGCCGAGCGCGCCGCCGGCGACCGCGTCGAGCAGCTGGCGGCTCTCCTCCGCCGAGAGCGGCGCGAGCTCGACCTGCTCGAGCGACCCGTCGTCGACGACGTCGCCGAGCGCCGCGACGACGTCGTGCGGGCTTCGCGTCGTGAGCAGGAAGAGCACCGGCTGCGTTCGCAGCCGCGCGACGACGCCGGGCAGGAGCGCGAGCGAGACGGGGTCGGCGCGATCGAGGTCCTCCAGAACGACCGCCCACGGACGATCGAGCGCGTGGCAGCGCAGGCCCTCGGCGATGCACGCCGCGGCGGCGTCACCCTCCAGGCGGCGGCGCGCGCCGGGCACGGGTCGCGCGCTGCGCTCGTTCGTCGCGCCGCCCGCGAGCGCGTCCCGGGCGTTCGCGGCCGCCGCGCCGCACGCGCCGAGCAGGTCGGCCCAGAGCTCGCCGTCCCGCGTCTCCGCCGCGACGCCGGGCCGCACGTGAACCAGCCGCGCGTCGTGGGCGAGCGGCAGCGTCTCGACCTCCGCGAGCAGCCGCGACTTGCCGACGCCTTCGTCGCCGCTCACGACGACGACGCTGCCGCGACCCGCGGCGAGATCCGCCAGCCGCTCGGCGATCCGCGCGAGCTCGCGCGCCCGGCCGACGAAGGGAACGCTCGGGTCGCGCGTCGTGCCGGTGCCCGCTCCGGCGCGGTGCTCGTACGCGCCGGTGAGATCGAAGATCGCGACCTCGGCGTCCTTGCCCTTGAGGCGCATGCTGCCGAGCGGGCGGTACTCGAAGTGGGCGCAGGTCTCGTCGTGGGTCTCGGGGCCGACGTAGATCCCGCCGCGCGGCGCCCGAGCCTTCAGGCGGGCGGCGACGTTCACGGCGTCGCCGAGGACGTGGAACTCCCGCACGACGCCGCCGCGCACGTCGCCGGCGACCATGGCGCCGGTGTTGATGCCGATCACGAGGTCGAGCGCGTCGAGCTCGAGGGCGCGGCCGTACGCGCGCACCTGCTCGCGCATCTCGATCGCGGCCGTCACCGCGGCGGTCGCCGGCGCGGCGATCGGCACCGGATGGCCGAACACGACCATCAGGCAGTCGCCGAGATACTTGTCGACCGCGCCGCCGCGGCGGCGGGCGACGCCGTCGAGCAGGCGGAGCGCGCCGGTCACGGCGAAGTAGGCGCGCTCGGAGCCGATCTGCTCGGAGAGCTCGGTGAAGCCGACGATGTCGGCGAACATGACCGTCGCGCGCGTGAGACGCGCCTGCGGCTGCGGTGATTCGCCTGGCGACATCGGTCGATGGAGCGCGCGGCCGGCGACGGCCGTGCAGGTCGTGACCGCGTGTGATACCTCGGTCCGCTCGACACCGGCAAGCCACGCGCCGCCAGGATTCGGAGACCACCATGGCAGAAACCGCGCGCCCCTCCGTCCCCCTCCCGATCGACGACTACCTCGCGAGCCTGCACGCGCGTTTCGCGGAGCTGCGCACCGGCGCGGTCGCGACCTACATCCCGGAGCTCGCCAAGGCCGACCCGGGCTGGTTCGGGATCTGCATCGCGACCACCGACGGGCGCGTCTACGAGGTCGGCGACACCCGCCAGCCGTTCACCATCCAGTCGATCTCGAAGCCGTTCGTCTACGGCCTCGCGCTCGAGGACCGCGGGCGCGAAGCGGTCCTCGCGCAAGATCGGCGTCGAGCCGACCGGCGACGCCTTCAACTCGATCAGCCTCGAGTCCGGCACCGGCCGGCCGTTGAACCCGATGATCAACGCCGGCGCGATCGCCGCGGCCTCGCTGGTCGCCGGACGCTCGAACGAGGACCGGTTCTACCGCGTGCTCTCGACGTTCTCGCTGTATGCCGGGCGCGCGCTCGACCTCGATCAGGCGGTGTACGAGTCCGAGCGCGACACCGGCCACCGCAACCGCGCGATCGCCCACATGCTGCGCAACTTCGACATCGTCACCGAGGATCCCAACGGTCCGCTCGACGTGTACTTCCAGCAGTGCTCGATCGCGGTCGATTGCCGCGACCTGGCGGTGATGGCCGCGACGCTCGCCAACGGCGGCGTCAACCCGCACGACCGGCGAGCGCGCGATCCGCGCCGAGTGCGTGCAGGACGTCCTCAGCGTGATGACGACCTGCGGGATGTACGACTACGCCGGCGAGTGGCTGTACTGGGTCGGCCTGCCGGCGAAGAGCGGCGTCGGCGGCGGGATCCTCGCGGTGCTCCCGGGCCAGCTCGGCATCGCGGTCTTCTCGCCGCCGCTCGACGAGCGCGGCAACAGCGTCCGCGGCGTCGCGGTCTGCACCGAGCTCTCGCGCGAGCTCAACCTGCACTTCCTGCGCGCGGCGCGCGCGGCGCGATCGGTGATTCGCGCCCGCTACGACCTCGCCGCCGTGCGCTCGAAGCGCGTGCGGAGCGCGGCGGAGCGCGAGGTGCTCGCAGCACGTGGGAGCGCGCGCCGGGGTCTACGAGCTGCAGGGCGACCTGACGTTCGCCGGCGTCGAGGCGGCGGTGTGGCGGATCGTCGAGGGCAGCGCCGACCTCGACTTCGCGATCCTCGACCTCCGGCGGGTGAGCGCGATCGACGAGGCGGCGGCGCAGACGCTGCTCGATCTCCAGGTGGCGCTCTCACGCCACGGCAAACGGCTGGTGATCGTCCACGGCGAGAGCCACTCGCGCTTCTTGCGTTTCCTCGCCGAGCATCGCACCGACGACGCGCCGGCGCCGATTCCGGCGTTCGCCGAGATCGATCGCGCGCTCGAGTGGACCGAGGAGCGCCTGCTCGAGAGCGCGGGGTTGCGGCATGCGGCGGGCGCGAGCGTTCCGCTGGCCGAGCACCAGCTCTGCCGCGGCCTCGAGCCCGCGGCGGTTCGCGCGCTCGAGCGCCTGCTCGAGCGCCAGACGTTCCCGGCGGGCGAGCTCATCGTCCGGCGCGGTGACGCCGCCGATCGCTTCTTCCTCCTCACCGCCGGCACGGTCAGCGTCACGATCGACCTGCCGTCGGGACGACGGCAGCGCGTCGCGACGCTCTCCGGCGGGATGACGTTCGGCGAGCTCGCGATCGTGAGCGACGCCGAGCGGACCGCCGACGTCCGCGCCGACGAGCCGGCCGAATGCTACGCGCTCTCGCTGGCGCGCTTCCGCGAGCTCGGCGCGACGCATCCCGAGATCAAGCTGGTGCTGCTCGAGAATCTCCTCCGCAACGCGTCGCAGACGGCGACCCGGCTGACCGGCGAGGTCGCCGCGCTGGCGCGCTGAAGCGGCCGATCGCGGGGCGCCCGTTACGGCCGCGTGAAATCGTCGGCGGCGCGGCGCGCGCGATTGGACACCCTCGCCCCGGAGCGGCATGATGCCGCGGTTTTCCGGACGCGGCGGCATCGCGAGGAGATGAGCATGTCGTGGTTCCACGTCTTTCTCACGCAGGAGTCGAAGGCGTACCGTCAGGGCGACGTGATCTTCGAGCGCGGCGACGCCGCCGAGTGCATGTACGTGGTCGCCGACGGGGAGGTGGAGATCGCGGTCGGCGACGAGATCGTCGACGTCCTCGGCCGTGAGGCGATCTTCGGCGAGCTCGCCCTCATCGGCCGCGAGCCGCGGAGCGCGACCGCGCGCGCCCGCAGCGACTGCCGTCTCGTCGAGATTCCCGAGAAGCGGTTTCTCTATCTCGTCCACGAGACGCCGTACTTCGCGCTCGAGGTGATGCGCGTCCTGGCGACGCGGCTCCGCCGCCGCGACCCGGTCCCCTAGCACGTCTCCCGCGATGGCGGTCCGCTCCGCGTCGACGAGAGAGTCGGAGCTGCGCGCGCTCGCCGCGCGCATGGCCGCGGGCGGCGCCACCCTCACGGTCGAGACGCCGGACGGGACGCGCATCCCGATCGGCGCCGATCCGGGCCGCGCCCGCGTCGCGCTGCGGACGGCGGCCGCCGTCGACGCGTTGCTGCGCGGCGATCACCTCGCGGCGGCGGAGGCCTACCTCCGGCGCGAGATCGACATCGAGGGCGACCACCGCGAGGCGCTGTTCGTCACGGATCACCTCGACCTCGGCGCGCCGTCGCGCTGGCGCGAGGCGCTCGTCTGGCTCCGCTTCGTCCTCGACCGCCGCCGCCTCGACCGCCGGTCGATCGCCCAGCACTACGATCGTCCGCCGGCATTCTTCCTCGCCTGGCTGGATCCCTCGCGGTCATACACCCACGGCTTCTACGCCACGCCCGACGACGACCTCCCGACCGCGCAACGGCGGAAGCTCCAGTTCGCGATCGACGCGCTCGAGCTCCGTCCGGGGATGGACGTCCTCGACGTGGGCTGCGGCTGGGGCTCGTTTCTCGAGCTCGCCGGCACGCAGGGCATCCACGTGCACGGCATCACCCTGTCGCGCGACCAGCATGCGTTCGTCTCCGAGCTGATCCGCGCGAAGCGGCTGCCGTGCAGCGTCGAGCTCGTCGACTTCCTCGACTACCGCCCGGCGCGCACCTTCGACGGCGCGGTCTTGATGGGCAGCCTCGAGCACATGCCGGACTACCGCTACCTCGCGGGCTTCCTCGCGCGCCATCTGACGCCGCCGGCACGCGCCTACGCCGACTTCGTCACCACGCGCGAGGGCCGCCTCGCGGGGGCGTTTCTCCGCAAGTACATCTTCCCGGGCGTGAGCGGCTACGTCGAGCTCGATCGGCTGGTCGCGGCGCTCGGACGCGCCGGCTTGAACGTGCGCGAGCTCGGCGACGACACGCTGAGCTGCGCCTACACCGTTCGCGACTGGGCACGGGCGCTGGAGCGCCGGCGCGACGAGCTCGCGGCGCGCCACGGCGAGCTCTCCGTCCGCGCCTTCCTCCTCTACCTCTGGAGCTCGCATCACTTCCTGCTGCGGAACCGGACCCAGGCGTATCACCTGGTCGCGGCGCGGACGCCGGGCGGCCTGCGGCGCACGACGCCGGGAATCTGATCGCGCGGCCGGCGGTTCGTGCCCGCGCCGGCGGCCCGTCAGCGCCGGCGCGCGCCGAGGCGACCGTGCATCCAGCGGCCGGTCTCGCGGTTCGGCGCGACGTACGCGCCGTCGACCACGACCGGCACGCCGTTGACGAGCGCCGTCACCACGCCCGACGACGGCACCAGCGGATGCGCGATGGTCGAGTTGTCGCGGACCGCGCGCGGGTTCCAGAGCACGAGGTCCGCGTAGTAGCCGACCTCGATGCGGCCGCGCCGGGCGAGATCCGGGACGTAGGGCGCGAAGCGCTCGCAGGCGGCGGTCGAGAAGCGGTGCAGCGCAGCGGCGAGCGGGACGCGGCCGCTCCGCACGTAGGTCCGGATGAAACGCGAGAAGCTGCCGGCGCCGCGCGGATGAACCCAGCGCGAGCCGGCGGTGGTATCGGATCCGATCGGCGCGTCGGTCTCGAGAGCGAAGAAGTCGACGGTCTCCTGCGGAATGGCGTCGACGATCACCATCCACTCGCGAGCGCTCCGGCGGAGGCTCTCGAAGCGCGCCGCATCGACCGGCGCCGCGAGGCCGCCGACCCGCACCCGGTCCCAGCCGACGCCGTAGCGCTCGCGCCAGTCACCTTGGAACCGCGCCCGGTGAACGCTCGAGGACCAGGAGGTGTACGGGTAGAAGTCGAAGAACAGCGTGAGACCTTGCGCGCGCGCCCGCGCCGCGATCGCCGCGGCCTCCCGGGGGTGCCAGGTGCCGCCGGTCGACGACAGGTGCAGGAGGTGGACGGGGCCGCCGTGCTGCGCGCACGCGAACGCCTCCTCGACGCCGTCGAGCTCGCGCTCGCGGGACGAGTAGCGCGCGTGGAAGGCGACCGGCACGCCGAGCGGTCCGAACCGGGCGCAGATCGCCTGCACGCGCTCGGGCGTCGCCCGGTCGGGCGCGTACTCCGGCGAGAGCGAGACGCCGTAGGCACCGGCGCGCACCGCCGTCTCGAGCGCGCCGAGGAGATCGAAGCTCGGATCGTCGAGGCGATCACGAAAGCCGATCAGGCCGACCGTCGTCGCGTAGTTGAGGACGGTCGGCCGGTGCTGGCGCGCGAGGCTGTCGCCGGCAAGCCCGCCGTGGGCGCTCAGGTACGACGTCACCCCGTCGCGAAGCTTCAGGTACGACGTGCGGGCGCCGACGACGAAGCCCGGAACGTTGGTGTCGAGGAAGCCTGGCGCGAGCACGAGGCCGCGGCCGGGGAGCGTGCGCTTCGCCGGCCCGAGCGGCGCGCGCGTGATCGCCGCGATGCGATCGCCGTCGATCGCGACGTCGTAGAGCTCGGGGGTGATCTCCGAGCCGCGCAGGTAGTGGACGCGGGCGATGACGACGTCGTGCTGCGGCGGCGCCGTGCAGGCGCAGCACGCGAGGACCGCCAGCGCCGTGAGCGCGCGCCGCCGCGTCGCGCCCGGCGGCCACCTCGCCATCGTGCGCGCGCGCGCGTCGAGCGGCGCGCGCGACCCGCCGCGCCGGCGCACGCGGATCGCCGCCGGACACGCGCTTCCGATTCGGAACACTACGAGCCGCCGATCTCGATCGCCGGCGCGCCGGCGAGGAACGGCGTGATCGCGTCGAAGAGCTCGGCGAAATCCTCGGGCGTCGTCACGTCGTGGCCGCCGGCGTACCAGTGATCGACGCGATCGATCGGCGCGATGCGATCGTAGCGGCCGCGGATCGTGTAGATCGGCACGCCGCGCGCCGCCGCGAGCTCGAGGATGCGCGTGCGCCCTTTGCCGACCTGGTCGACGATCGCCGACACCGGGAAACGCCCGCGATCGGCCGCCAGCAAGGTGGTCTGGAGGACGTTGCCGGTCGATACCGACCACGATACGACGGTGCGGGCTCCGGCCGCTCGGAGACCCGTCCACACCGCATCGAGACAGTCGAGCAGCGCGGCGCGCGTGAAGCGCATCTCGTACGCCGCGCCCCGGCCGGTGCTGCCGGGATAGTTGATCGCCCAGACCGTGAAGCCGCGTCGTGTGAGCTCGTGAAAGTACGGATTGAATCGCGGCGAGACGTTCTCGCCGGGGCCGCCGTGCCACCAGAGGACGATCCGCTCCGGTTTGCTGTGCGGCCCGGCGAAGACGAACGTCTGGTAGCGCTCGCCGGACGTGGCGGAGAGCCAGGTCTCGCGCGGCTCCGGCGCGTCTTCCGGGACGGCGACGGACGGATGCAGCCGCACGCTCCACCCGGCCGGCGCGCTCTCCGCGAGCGTGCGCGGCACGCGCGGCGCCGCGACGATCGCGAACCATCGGCCGCCGATCTTGCGCTGCGCGTAGACCACCTCCTCCGCGTCCGGATGGAGCGAGCTCCGATACCGGCTCTCGAAGCCCCACCGGATCGCCTCCGGATCGTAATCGAGGACGTCGCCGGTCACGCGCGCTCGGAGCGGGATCGGCTCGAGCCCGCCGGCCTCACCCGTGAACAGATACGGCAGCCGAAAGGCGGGGCCGACGCGGAGCGCGATCAGCCCGGCGGCGCCCGGCGTCGGGCTGATCACCTTCACGAACCGGAGCACGTCGCGAAGCGGCGCGTGCTCGCGACACACGACGGAGCCTTCCGCCGGGACCGTGCAGCGGTGGACGCGATAGCCGTCCGGCCGGCGCTCGACGCCGACGACGGTGTGCGGGTCGGCGAACACGCAGCCTTCGAACGGCGGCACCGGGTCCTGCGGCAATGCGACGAGGCGCATCGCCGGCGCCGCGGCGGCGCGGTCGTCGACGCGCTCGACGCGCGCGAAGCGTTGCCCGACCGGCGTCCGGAACGAGATGGCGCGGGTCTCGGGCGCGACGCAGAACGCGCCCTCGTCGACGTTCGGCGTCGCGGTCAAGTTCGCGAGCGTCGCGCTCGCGCGATCGTAGGCCCAGAGATCGAACTCCGGACGTCCCGCGTCGCTGCCGGCGAGCAGCATCTCGGTCGCCGAGAGCGCCGTCGGACTGTAGAGGTCGACCGTCGTCGGCGCGGCGGCTTGGTCGGCGATCACCGCCTCGTATCGGCCGCCGCGATACACGTACGGACGATAGCGGCCGGTCCAGTTCGCGGCGACGAGCGGCAGGCCGTCGAGCTCCTCGAGATGGCTCTGCGTCTGCCCCCAATACGGTACGCGCACCGGACGCGTATCGCCCGCGGAGATCGGTCCGCGCGGTGCGGCCGCCGCGCCTGCGGCAGTCGCCTCGCGCCCGGCGATCGCAGCGCCGGCGGAGGTCGGGTCGCGCCGTGCAGCTGCGGCGTCCGCAGCGGTCGTCTTTGGTCCGGGGGTCGCTTCGGCCGACGAGGTCGCGCGTCGGGCCTGGCGCGCCCGAGGCGACGGGCTCGCCGCGACGGCGACCGATGGCACCGCCGCGCACGTCAGCAATGCCGCCGCGACCGCGACGCGCGCGCAGGTTGCCGTCGACGCTCGCGGGCCGGCGAAGGGGGTCGTCACTGCGCTCGGCTCGTTCGACGGTGCGGGGTTGGGCCGGCGCTCACCAGGGATCGACATGGCGCGGCTGATCGGGCCGGGAGAGTAGGACCCGTATGACGTGCGAGTCAATCCGGCGGGCGCGATGACGCCGGAGCCGCGCCCGCGAGCGGCCGGCGCCGCGCGGATCGCCGTCGATCGCCGCGCAGTCGCCGCGGCGGTGATCGTCGTCGCGACGATCCTGCTCGTGCACCACCGGGTCTACACGATCCCCTTCATGTACTCCGAGATCGCCGGCATCGAGCACAACCCGGTGGTGAAGGATCCGGCCCTCTTCGTCGCGCGGATGCTGACGCCGCGCGGGCTCGTGGAACGCCCGCTCTCGGTCCTGAGCTACATGGCCGACCACGCGATCTACGGCGGCGCGATCGCCGGCTACCACGTGACCAACGTCGTGATCCATTGCGTGAACGCGCTGCTCGTCCTCGCGCTCGCGTGGCGATTCTTCGCGGCGCCGCTCGTCGCCGCGCTGGTATTCGCGCTCCACCCGCTCGCGACCGCGTGCGTGAGCCAGATCTTCGGACGGAACTACTCGCTCGCGACGACCTTCTTCCTCGCAGCCGTGTATCTGTATCTCCGGTGGCGCAGCGGCGCGGCCGCATCGGCGGCGGCGGACGCCGGCGCCCGGTCCGCCGAGCCGGCGCCGCTCGCCGGGCTCTCGCCCGCACGCATCGCCGTGCTCGCGGCGCTCTTCGTCCTGACGGTGCTCACCAAGCAGAGCTTGGCCGTCCTCCCGCTCGTGCTCGCGTGGTGCGAGCTCGGCCGCTTCGCCCCGCGCCAGCGCGCGACGCCGTCCGGCAGTGCCGCCGCCGATCGCGGCGGCGGCCGGCGCGCATCGGTCGTCGTGCTCGTGATCGCCGTCGCCTCGAGCCTCACGATCGCGGTCGTGCTCGTCGCGCTCTACGCCGTACCGCTGTCGCGCACGGCGCCGATCTCGCCGCTCGAGTTCCTGTGGTCGCAGCTCGGCAACGCGCTCACGACCGCCGGCTTCTACCTGCTGCCGTACCGGACGGCGCTGATCCACGGCCTGCCGGTCTATCGCGGACCGATGCACCCGCAGGTGGTGACCGGCGGCCTCGTCGTCGCCGCGCTCGTGGTCCTCGCGTGGCGCGGCCGGACACGGCCGTCGGGTTGGCTCCTCGGCGCGATGCTCCTCTGCCTCCTTCCGGCGAACAGCGTGCTCCCCAAGAACGAGATCGTGCGCGAATGGCGCCTGTACCCGAGCCTCGCGTTCTTCGCGCTCCTCGTCGGGGAGGTCGTCGACGCGGTCGTCGCACACGCGCGCCGCCGCCATCGCCTGCTCGCTGCCGCGGCCTACGCCGCGCTCGCGCTCTACCTCGCGTCGTTCGTGCACACCGACCTGCGCCAGAACGCGATCTATCAGACCGGGACGTCGGCGTGGCGCCAGGTGCTCGCGCGCTATCCACGGTGGGCCGACGCGATGAACAACCTCGGCTTCTATCGCTACTACGCGGGCGACTACGCCGGCGCCCGCCACTACTTCGCGGGCGCGGTGCGCGCGGCGCCCGACGTGTACCTCTACCGCCAGAACCTCGCGCGCGCGTACGCCGCGCTCGGCAAGCGCGCGCGGGCGCGCCGACACGCGGCCCGCGCCGCGGCGGTGTTCCGCCGCTACGGCGGCCGCACGATGGCGCTCGACTACCGCTGACGCCGAACGTCGCGCCGAGGTGCGTCGGCCTCGGCGGGGTGCTTCACTGCGCTCCGGGTGGGACCGGAATGCGGCCGAGGAACGCGACCGCGACGGCGACCGCACGCGACTGCGGCGCCGCCGACCTCAGGGGAACGCGCAGGTGCAGCTCTCCGGACCGCTCATGTCGGGGCCGCCGAAGTCCGGCCCCCCGAAGTCCGGCCCGCTGAGCCCCAGGCAGGCGAGGCCCGGCGACGTGCACAGTCCGCCGCAGACGCCGCCGCCGAGGCCGCACGCGTCGGTGCTCGGCAGACACGCGCACGCTTCCGGTCCGCTCATGTCGGGTCCGCCGAGATCGGGACCGCCCATGTCGGGGCCGGTCAGGAACAGGCACGCGTCGTGCGGGCTCGGACAGAGTCCGCCGCAGACGCCGCCGAGCATGTCGAACGCGCACGCCTCGCTCTGCGGCCGGCAGACGCAGCCGGTCTCCGGTCCGCTCATGTCCGGCCCGCCGAGGTCGGGACCGCCCATGTCCGGACCGCCCATGTCGGGACCGCTCAAGAAGAGGCACGTGTCGTTCAAGCCCGGACAGAGGCCGCCGCACGCACCGGTCTCGTCCGCGCCGCACGCTTCCGACGTGGGACGGCACGCGCAGGTCGGTCCGACGGTGTCGGGCCCGCCGAGGTCGGGACCGCCCATGTCCGGGCCGGTCATGTCCGGACCGCTGAAGAACAGGCAGCGTTGGTTCGGGCTCGGGCAGGAGCCGCCGCAAACCGGAGCTCCGGCCCGCCCGCGCCGCACGCTACAGCTCTGCGACGGGTTCTTCAGCGACGGCACGCACAGCTCGGTCGGACGGAACACGTCGAAGACGGTGGGCCCGAACTGATTGTTCACGAACACCCGGCCGGGGGCGCTGAACGTGGAGCTGGCGGCGAGCCGCACCTGGTAGCACATCAGGTGATCGACGCCGTTGATGATCGGCTCGTTGTTCTTGCTCGCCGGGACGCACAGGCGGCGCGGCCGCTTGATGTCGACGACGATCGACCCGAATTGATCGGTGATCGTGACGCCCGAGCGCCGGAACTTGGCGCCTTTGACGCGGTAGCACTTGAAATGATCGATGCTCGGAACGAGCGGCGGCGGCGGCAGCGTGGGATTCTTCGCGGTCGGCACGAGGAGCTGCTCGGGGCGGACGAGGTCGACGTGGATCGTCCCGAACTGGTTCACGACCTCGACGTCGCGAATCGTGTGGAACTTCGGAGACCGTTGCCGGAGCAGGTACCCGGCGAGGTGATCGGGATGCGCGGGCGCCGCCGGGTTCTCGCCGTTCTTGCTCGCCGGATTGCAGAGGCGGCGCGGCTGGCGCACCGCGACGGTGCTGGCGCCGAACTGGTCTGCCAAGGACGCGGGGAATCCGCGGAACGGGCCGGGATGGACCTCGTAGCACTGGAAGTGGTCGAGGCTGAACGTCGGCGTCGGCGCGACGGTCGGTGACGCGGTCGGGGTCGGAGTGACCTGAGCTGCCGCTTCGACGGGCAGGAGGGCGATTCCGAGACTCGCCACGAAGACGCTGCGAACGATAGCGGACTTCCAGAGACTCACGACAGGCCCTCCCATGGTCGGGCGGTACGGGTTCAGGCTTCGGGGCCGACGTGTCTCGGTATGTGCGCCCGCGAATTTAGTCAAGGAAAACTTCGGAGGGGGCCTGGTAATGGGCCGCCAGTCCCCAGCAGGAGGGCGGTTGCCCGATTTGACGCATTCACTATAGTCGTCGCGATATCCTACGGATCATTCGGACCCGCGACGTTCCATGCGCGCGGATTCCAACTTCGACGAAGGAGTGGACGATGAGCATGATCGGCCAGAAGGCGCCCGAATGGAGCGGCGCCGCGTACGCGAACGGCGAGCAGAAGACCATCAGCAGCAAGGACTACGCGGGTAAGTGGTACGTACTGTACTGGTATCCGCTCGACTTCACGTTCGTGTGTCCCACCGAGATCAAAGGCTTCCAGGAGCGGGTCGGCGAGTTCAAGGACGACGGCGTCGAGCTGATCGGCGTCAGCACCGACTCGTTCTACAGCCACAAGGCGTGGTTCGCCGACCGCAAGACGTTCCCGCAGCAGATCACCCATCCCGTCCTCGCCGACACCAACCACGCGGTGAGCCGCGCGTTCGGCGTCCTGAAGGAGGACGCCGGCGTCGCCTATCGCGCGACCGTGATCGTCGACGACAAGGGCATCGTCCGCTCGGTCACCGTGAACGACCTGAGCGTCGGCCGGAGCCCGGGCGAGGTGCTGCGGACGGTGCAGGCGCTGCAAAGCGGCGGCCTCTGCGGCGCCGATTGGAAGAAGGGCGAGCGCTTCGTCGCCTGACTGACGGCGGACGGCGGCACGCGTCCACGATGATGGGCGTGACGCGCGCCGCCGTCGCGCGACGGATGATCGACCATGACGCGATTGGAAATCCTCGACCGCGCGAGCTGGCGTGACTTTCTCGGCGCGCCGACGGCCGTCCTCATGCTCGGCAAGAGCGACTGCCCCGCCTGCGCCGCGTGGACCGACGAGCTCTGCGCGTTCCTCGAAGCCGACCAGGAGTTCGCCGACGTCCGCTTCGGGAAGATCCTGCTCGACCAGGGCGGCCTCGCCGACTTCAAGCGCGACAATCCCTGGATCGCGCAGCTCGAGGTGCTGCCCTACAACGTGCTCTACGTCGGCGGCGAGCGCCGCAAGGAGTTCGCCGGCAGCGGGATCGAGCGTCTGGTGAACCGCCTCCGCGGCATCCGCGGCGCCTGATTCCCCACGACGCGGCGCTCGAGGCCGACGCGAACCTGGCGCGAGCCGCTCGCGGCGGAGAGCCGCCCGGGATCGGTCACCGTCGCTATTCTTGAATCGTCGCGAGGTATTCGGCGAGGGCGCGCACGGTCAAGAGCGTCGTGCGCTCGGGGTAGCGCTTGCCGGCGAGCGCCTCTTTGAAGCGCGCGCCCCAGACCGGCATCTCGCGGCTTCCGTGCGCGTCGATCCGGCGCCTGCCGTCGATCGCCGCCATCACCGCGGGCAGCGAGAACGCCCCGTGCTCGTCCCGGAGCTTCGTCAGATTCGGCGGACGCGTCTTGAGCGCCGGGACGACCGGGCCGTCACCCTTGCCGGCGACGCCGTGACAGGAGGCGCAGTAGCGGACGTACTGCGCCTTCGCCTGGTCGCCGGGCCCGGCGGCGGCGACCGCGGCCGCCGACACGATCCCCGGGACGGCGAGCATCGCAACCAGTCTGGCGAGAAAGGCGGCTCGCCGACGCGCCGGACACGGTTCGCCTGCCGAAACGCGGGCTCGTCGGCTCACGCGTTGCGCGTACCACGCGGCAGCGGAAACTTCACGCAGAACTGCGTGCCGGCGCCGGGTGTCGAGTCGACCTCGAGCGTACCGCCGAACTCCTCGACGACGATCCGCCGGCAGACGAAAAGACCGAGACCGGTTCCGGCGCCGCGCGCTTTGGTGGTGAAGAAGGGATCGAAGATCCGCGCCCGCACCTCCGGCGTCATGCCGCATCCGGTGTCCTCGATCCGGAGCACGACGCAGCCGTCGCGATGCACGGACGTCAGCGTCAGCGTCCCGCCCTCGCCGCTCATCGAGTCGTAGGCGTTCATGATCACGTGGAGACACGCCTGGAGAAAATGCGTCGCGCTGCCGGCGAGCGTCGGAACCTCCGAGTCGAGCATCATGCGAACGGCGACCGGAGCCGCCGGGTAGGCATAGCGCGCGAACACCGCGGCGGACTTGAGGATCGCGTTCACGTCGATCGGGCCGGTCTCGCCGTTGGCGCGCGTGAAGTCGGTGAGCTCGCGGACGATCTGCGCGACCCGCAGCACCTCGGCGCGTGCGCGTCCGAGACGCGTGCGGATCTCCGCGTCGGCCGTCTTGCGCTCGGCCATCTGGAGCAGGCCGAGAACGCCCGCGAGCGGGTTGCCGACCTCGTGCGCGATCCCCGCCGCCATGGCCCGCAACGCCGCCAGCTTCTCCGCGTCGTAGAGCTGGTCGAGGAGCGCGTACGTGCCGTTCACGTTCCGGAGCACGCAACAGTAGCCGCGGACCGCGCCCGTCTCGTCGACCAGCTCGGTGCGGGTCACGGTGACGGCGACGCGCCGTCCGTCGCTCGTCAGGCGCTCGGTCTCGAACCCGTGGACGCCGCCCTGCGCGCGCAGCTCCTCGCGCAAGTGGGCGAGCTCGCCGGCGGCGATGCGCTCCACCGGCACCAGCACGTCCACCGGGCGTCCGATGACGTCGCGCGCGGGGTAGCCGAGCAGGTGCTCGGCGCCGCGGCTCCAGGAGCGGATCACGTCACGCTCGTCGCAGTCGAACACCGCATCGAGCGTCACCACCGCCGCTCCCGTGTGCCCGTCGCGAGCCGCTGCCGTCGTACGCATCGCACCCTCACGGCCGCGCGGCTCGGATGTAGTCCTCGAGGATGTCCGTCGCGGAGAGAATGCCGACGACGCGCTCGCCGTCGACCACCGGCAGCGCGCGCACGCGGTGCTCGATCATCAACCGCGCCGCCGACTCCGCCGAGACGTCGCGCGACACCGCGATCGGGTTCGGCGTCATCGCGGCGTCGACCTTGGTGCGCGCGAATTGCCCGACGTGCGCCGGCAGGTCGCGATCGCTCAAGATGCCGACGAGACGCCCGCCGTCGACGACCGGAAGGTGCCGGATGCCGGCGCGCACCATCCGCTGCCGCGCTACCTCCAGCATGTCCGTCGACGCGACCACCAGCGGCGCGCACGTCATCATCCGCCCCACCTCGCCCTCGCGCGGCCGGCCGGCCGGCGGTCGGTCGACGGCATGCATCTCGCGCAGCGCGCTCGCGGTCCCAGCGCGCACCGTCAATACGGGACACGGCGCCGTCCGCACCGTTCGCTCGGCGACGCTGCCGAGCAGCACGTGCTTCATGCCGGTCCTGCCGTGCGTGCCGACGACGATCAGGTCGACGCGGCGCTCGACGGCGTAGTGGACGATGTCGACGTGCGGCGATCCCCACGCCACCTCGACCTCGTAGGGCGGGGCGTCGCCGCCCCCGAGAATCGCGTCGACGTGCGCGTCGACGCGGTCGCGCTCGCGCTCCAGGCGCTCGCCGTCGACCGTCACGGCCGGGAAATCCCCGACCGCGTACAGGTCGATCGGCACGAAGTGCACGACGATGAGGCGGCCTGCGAAGGCGCCGGCGAGAGCCGCCGCCGCTCGCAGGGCCTCGTCGGAGCAGTCCGAGAAGTCGACGGGCACGAGTATCTGCGCGAGCTGTCGCATGACGATCCGTTCCTGGGCGGTGCTGTGCGTTTTCCATGCCACGTCACGTCGCGTGATCCGCCGCGCCGGTGCGAGGGCCTGGCCTGGGGGCTCCGAGTTTTGCGACAGGGGCAGCAACCGTTGTCGCAGGCTTGCGAATCCCGGGGGCGCTTGCGATTTCTCGCCCCGCGCCTACTCTCGCCGCCGGTGCGTCACCTCGACGAGATCGCCTATGGGATCGTCGCGATCCTGATTCTCACCGTATGCGGAACCGTCGGCTACGTGTACATCGAAGGCTACCGGCCGATGGAGGCGCTCTACGTCACCGTCGGCGTGCTTTCGACGCTCGGGCTCCAGGTACGACCGTCACTGTCGCCGCGGGGCCAAGCGCTCACGATCGCCCTCGTCGTGCTCGGCATCGGCGTCGTGCTCTACACGCTGGTGCTGATCGCGCAGCAGGCGATCGGGGGCGAGCTGCGGGCGATCTTGGGGAGGAGACGCATGGAACGCGCCATCGACGCGATGCAGGACCACGTGATCGTCTGCGGGTTCGGCCGCATCGGCCGGATCGTCTGCCGCGAGCTGCGCGCCAAGCCCGCGCCGTTCGTCGTCGTCGAAAGCGACGAGACGGTGCTGCGGGAGATCGATCGCGACGAGTACCTCGGCGTGCACGGCGATGCGACGGCGGAGGAGTCGTTGCAGCGTGCCGGGATCGCGCGCGCGAGCGCGCTGGTCGCGGTGCTGCCGTCGGACGCGGAGAACGTCTTCGTCACGCTCACCGCGCGCGCGCTCCAGCCGACGCTCGTCGTCGTCGCGCGCGCGGAGACCGAGACCGGCGCCGCGCGGCTCGCGCAGGCGGGCGCGACGCGAGTCGTCTCTCCCTACACGATCGGCGGCCACCGCATGGCGCAAGCGATCCTCCGTCCCGCCGTCCTCGATTTCGTCGATCTCGCCGCGCACCACCTGAGCCTCGAGCTCCAGCTCGAGGAGATTCCGATCACCCGCGCCGTCGCCTCGCCGCTCGCGACCTCCGGCGTCCGCGACCACGTCGACGTGATGGTGGTCGCGATCTACAAGGCCGACGGCAGCGTCCGCTTCAATCCGACTCCCGACGAGCTCGTCGCGAAGGGCGATCGCCTGCTCGCCGTCGGCGCCGCACACAGCCTGAAGGCGCTCGAGCAACAGCTCGGCGCGCAGCGCTAGAACGCGCGGCTCACGACTCGCGGTGCGCCGCCGCGAGCATATTCGCGGCGAGTGCGTTCGCTTGCGTCATCGGCCGAGCCGCAACCGCCGCGAGCAGGGTCTCGTGGTGGCCGGCCGTCTCGCGGCGATACGTCTCCGCGACGTCGGGAAAGCGGGCGATCGGCGACGCCTGGAGCAACGTGGTGTAGATCGCGTCGAGCTCGCTTCCCTCGAGCTTGAGCGCGATCGCGAACGCCTCGTCCGCATTCGAGACGCGAGCGGCCTGCTCGCGTGCTTCGGCCATCAACGCCTCGAGGCCGGTGACGCCCTCCTCGAATCCGTCGGCGCAGGCCCGCCGCTCCGGCGGCTCGGCGAGCGTCAAGGTACGCCACGTCGCGAGCTTGCGGGCGTGCTCGTCCTCGTCGCGCGCCATCGCCCACCACAGCTCGGCGAGCGTCGCGTCGTCGGTCCGCGCCGCGAGCGTCCGGTAGATCTCCCCTGCCCCGCGCTCGAGCGCGATGCAGCGGTCGAGAAGGTTCCCGATCTCCATGCCCGCGAGCATTGCAAGCCGCGCGCCGGCTTCGCGCGCCCATCACCGAGGACTGGACGGCGGAAACGCCGCCCTTTTCGCGGCGCGCGCCGGGGACGCGCGCCGCGTCCGCGCGAGCGGGTTCGCGGCACTGAGAAAACCGACGCCGCCGGCATGGCCGCCGCCGAGAACGCTCGGGGCACGATGATTGCTCTGCGCACTCCTCATCATGAGCTCTGCGATGAGCGCGCGCCGGGTGATGAGCACGCCGGAAGCCGTCCAACCTCCGCTCCCCGGCGACGACGTCGAGTTTCTTCCGTTCGACGAGCACCATTGGGCGAACCAGCTGATGCTCCGAATGGGCAATGCGCTGCGGCAATACCATCGTCATCGGGTCGAGGGTCTCGTGCATCTCGCCCGGGCGTACGCCAGCCGCCGGCCCGTGCTGCTGGTCGGCAATCACTGTCTCGATCTCGTCGACCCGCTGATGTTGAACGTCGCGATCCATCGCGAGCTCGGCCGCGTCCTGCGGTTCATCGGGCACGGCAACATCTTCTTCACGCTCCCGGTCCTGCGGACGCTCGCGCCGATCTGGGGCCTGATCCCGAATCGCCACATGGCGCTCGCCGACACCGTCTTGCGCGAGGAGCAGGCGCTCATGCTCTACCCGGGCTCCGGGACCGAGGCGATCCTGCGCTCGTATCGCCGGGAGCCGTACCGTCTGAAATGGTTCGGCAAGCGCGGTTTCGTCGAGCTCGCGGCGCGCCACCGCGCGACGGTCCTGTTCGTCGCGGGGATCGGGATCGACGAGCTCTACTACCAGACCGAGCTGCCGACGCCGGCGTCGCTGATTCGCGTCACGAACGCGGGCGACGACGCGTACTACCGTGGTGCGCGCCTTCAGATCGGCGCCGCCGGGCTGCACCTCCTGCCCGGCATCCTGCCGCTGCCCGTGCAGGTGACGCACGTCATCTCGCCGCCGCTCGCGTTCGATGCCGACTTCGATCCGGCCGATCCGGTTGCGGTCGATCGGGCCCAGCTCGGCTTGTGGACCCAGTGTCAGGCCTTCCTCGATCGCACGGTGGCGGAGAGGCGCTCCGACATGCTCGACGCCGCGTGCCGGCGCGGCATCGCCCTCTTGCAATGGCTCGGGCTCTGAACGGCCGACCCGTCCCGAACCCGATCAGCGCGTTCCGACGTTTCGGAAGAAACCGGCGGGAATTCTCATCGCTGCAAACCACGACGGGGCACGGCGTCATCTCGCCATCGGCGCCGGCATGGCGAGAGCGCGCGAGAACTCTTTAAAGCTCGACCGTGATTCGGCCTCGCCACGCCGAGGCGCAGTCCCGCTCCCGGTGGCAAGGAAATTGGATTCTTTTGACGTCGGGAGGAACGATGATGCTGATCGCCCAGCGCATGAAGTCTCCGGTCCGCACCGTGCGACCACTCGACTCGATCCGGCACGCCCGCGAGATGATGGAGTCGTACCGCATCAACCAGCTGCCGGTCGTCCACGGGGGTCACCTCGTCGGCATCATCACCGATCGCGACCTCCGCGACGCGTATCCTTCGGTCTTCGAGTCCGCCGCCTACGCGGCGCGGGTGACGCCGCGCCACGACCACGATCCGGAGTTCATCCCGGTCGAGATCGTGATGACGGCCGAGGTCCTGACGCTCGCGCCGCACGATTCGCTGGAGGACGCGATTCGCCTCATGCGCCGCGAGCGCATCGGCGCCATTCCGGTCGTCGAGCGCGGGCGCCTCGTCGGCATCATCACGCGCACGGACGTCCTCGATGCGTATCTCGAGGATCCGGGAACGAACGCACACCTCGAACGGCATCTGTCCGCACCGCCGTCACGGAGCGCCGGCAGGCCGTTCGCAACCTGAGCGCGCCGATTCTTGACCGTCCCGCCGCAAACGACCATGGTACCCGCGCCGCGGTGGTTCTCCTGAGGGGAGGGGTGCATTGAGACTCGGGGCAGGTTGGTTCCCGGAGAACATTTCGACCTACGGCGCCGATCTCGACGGCGTCTTCTACCTGATCCTCTACATCGTCGGGTTCTGGTTCATCCTCGCCGAGATCACGATCTTCTACCTCGCGTTCCGCTACCGCCGGCAACCCGGCCGGCGCGCAGCCTACGTACGCGGCGATCGTTGGCGGCAGCTCGCGTGGATTCTCGTCCCCGCCGCGATCGTGCTCGCGCTCGACTTGAGCATCGACGCCGCCGGCGCACGCGTGTGGGATCTGGTCAAGATGCACGTGCCGAAGGGCGACGTCCACGTCGAGATCGTCGCCCGGCAGTTCCAGTGGCACGTCACGTACCCGGGACCGGACGGCAAGCTCGGTACGGCCGACGACTTCGCCATCGACGACGAGCTGCACGTCCCCGCGGGAAAGGACGTTCGCGTCACGCTGAAGTCGCAGGACGTCATTCACAGCTTCTTCATCCCGAACGTCCGCCTCAAACAGGACGCGGTGCCGGGACGCGCGATCGACGTCTGGTTCAACGTCGTGAAACCCGGCACGCACGAGATCGCGTGCGCGGAGCTCTGCGGCTTCGGCCACTACACGATGCGCGGCAAGCTGATCGTGCACGCCGCCGACGAGTACGACGGATGGGTTCGCGCGCAGTCTCCTACGTCGTGAGCTCGCGGCCGCACGTCTTCGACCAATGATCCCGGAGGAGCCGGCATGGAACAGATGACGGCAGCGGCGTCACACGGTCACGGCCACCTGAAGCTCGGCTTCTGGCGGGCGCACGTCTTCTCGACGGATCACAAGGTGATCGGCAAGCAGTACCTCACCCTCGGCCTCTGCATGGCGCTCCTCGGCGGCGCGAGCGCGTACGTCATTCGCTGGCAGCTCGCGTGGCCGGAGACGCCGATCCCGCTGACGAGCTGGGTCCCCGAGCCGGCGATGTTCGAGGGGCAGCTCGACCCGAACTTCTACAACCAGCTCGTCACCCTGCACGGCACGATCATGGTGTTCTTCGTCGCGATGCCGATCCTCCTCGGCGGGCTCGGGAACTTCCTGCTGCCGTTGATGGTCGGTGCCGACGACATGGCGTTCCCGCGCCTCAACATGATGTCCTTCTGGACGATCTTTCTCGCGGCGATCACGCTGCTGAGCTCGTTCTTCGTCCCGGGCGGGCCGGCGGCGGGGGGCTGGACCAGCTACGCCCCGCTCTCCGCCGACCCGGAGTACACCGGCGTGTACTGGGGCATGAATCTCTGGATCCTCGCCCTGGCGCTCGAGTTCGCGTCGTTTCTCATGGGCGGCGTCAATTTCCTCACCACCGCGATCAACATGCGCGCCCCGGGCATGTCGCTCTTTCGCATGCCCTTGATGGTCTGGATGCAGCTCACCGCCGCCGTGTTGTTCATGTTCTCGGTCGGACCATTGATCGGCGGCGCGATCATGCTGCTGCTCGACCGGATGCTCGGCACGAGCTTCTTCCTCCCTGCGCGCGGCGGCGACCCGCTCTTGTGGCAGCACCTCTTCTGGTTCTTCGGCCACCCCGAGGTGTACGTCGTCCTGCTGCCCGGCGTCGGCGCGGTCCTGGAGATCGTGCCGGTGTTCGCGCGCAAGCCGATCTTCGGCTACCGCACCCTCATCTACTCCACGATCATCGCCGGCGCGTTGAGCTTCGTCGTCTGGGCGCACCACATGTTCATCAGCGGCATCGATCCGCGTCTGGCGATGCCGTTCAGCATCACGACGATTCTCATCTCGGTGCCGTTCGCGGTGATCGTGTTCGCGATGATCGCGAGCCTGTGGGGCGGGTCGTTGATCTTCCCGACGCCGATGCTCTTCGCGATCGGCTTTCTCGTCACCTTCCTCGTCGGCGGCGTCACCGGAATCTTCACCGGCTCGGCCGCCGTCGACATCTACATCCAGGACACCTATTTCGTCGTCGCCCACTTCCACTACACCCTGTTCCCGACCGTGTTCTTCGGGGGCTTCGCCGCGATCTATTTCTGGTACCCGAAGATGTTCGGACGGATGATGAACGAGACGCTCGGGAAGCTGCACTTCTGGCTCACGGCCGTCACCTTCAACCTCGCCTTCACGCCGATGTTCCTGCTCGGCATGGGCGGCCACATGCGGCGCATCTACAACCCGATGCAGTACGAGTTCCTGCGGGGGCTCGCGCCGACGAACCGCTTCATCACCATCGCCGCGGTCGCGCTGCTGCTCTCGCAGCTGCCGTTCATCGCCAACTTCGTGGTCAGCATGTGGGTGGGCCGGGAAGCGGGAGCGAACCCGTGGAACGCCACGACCCTCGAATGGGCGACGGCGTCGCCGCCGCCGCACGGCAACTTCGCGGTCGCCCCGAGCGTCTACCGCGGCCCGTACGAGTACAGCGCGCCCGGCGCGACGGCGGACTTCCTGCCGCAGAACCAGGCGCCGATCGCCGCGGCGGTGACGGCGTGAGCTCCGAGGTCGCGACGGCGACGGCGTCCGTCGTCGACGAGGTCGAGCGCGTACCTTCCGGGAAGCTGGGGATGTGGTGGTTCCTCGGATCCGAGATCATGACGTTCGGCGGGCTGCTCGCCTGCTTCGTGCTCTACCGCTTCGCCGCCGGCGGCTGGCACGCCGAATCCGCGCACGTGAGCACGCGGATCGCGGCGTTCAACACGCTCGTGCTCGTGAGCAGCAGCCTCACGATCGTGCAGGCCCACGCCGCGACCGAGGCAGGCGACCGCCTGCGTGCCGCACGCTATCTGCTTGCGACGGTCCTCCTCGGCCTCGGATTCTTGATGGTCAAGGGATACGAGTACTCGGGCGAGCTCGCGCACCACTTGACGCCGAGCTCGGGGCTGTTCTGGTCCTTCTACTACGGCCTCACCGGCTTGCACGCGCTGCACGTGCTCGCCGGGATCGTCGCGAATTTCGCGCTCTACGTCAGCGCCGTCCGCGGTCGCGCCTGGGCGCGCGTCCAGCACCGGGTCGAGTACGCGGGCCTGTATTGGCACTTCGTCGACATCGTGTGGATCTTTCTCTTTCCACTGATCTATCTCTCGTGAGGGCGGACATGACCACCGAGACGCATCATCCGAGCTACGTCACGATCTGGGCCTGGCTGGTGGCGTTGCTCGGCGTCGGTTTGGCCCTCGCGTATCTGCCGATGGGGAAGCCGGCGGCCGTCTTCCTCATCTTCACGGTCGCGACCGTGAAGGCGTTCTTGGTCGCGCGCTACTACATGCATCTCAAGAGCGAGACGTTGCTGATTCTGGCGATCGCCGTGCTCCCGGTCCTGCTGCTCGTCAGCATGGCGCTCTCCCTCGTCCCGGACATCGTCTTCAACCGCGGATGGTGATGACGGTCCCCTCCGGGCTCTCGCGCGACGTCCGGGAACCGCCGCGCGCGCGCCTCTCGTCCTTCGACGGCGGTGGACCCGCCAGCACGCGGCTCGTCGACAACGCCGTCCTGGGAACGGCGATCTTCGTCGCCGCCGAGAGCATGGTCTTCGCCGGGCTGATCAGCGCGTTCCTCGTTCTCCGCGCCAACGCCGGGGAATGGCCCCCGCCGCATCAGCCGCGCCTGCCGATCGCCGTGACCGCCGTGAATACCGCGCTGTTGCTGCTGAGCGCGGTCACGATGTGGCGCGCGACCGCCGCCGCGGCGCGGGGTCGGCAGCCCGCGGTCGTTCGGTCGCTCGCCGCCACGGCGGCGCTCGGAACGACCTTCGTCGCCGTCCAGGGCGCGGAGTGGGTGCAGCTGCTCCGCTACGGATTGAGCGCGTCGGCGAGCGTCTACGGCGGGACGTTCTACGCGCTCATCGGCTGTCACGGGGTGCACGTGCTCGCCGGCGTCATCACCGTGCTCGTCGTGCTCGGACGCGTCGCGCACAGCGCCCGGCCGGCGCGCATCCGCAGTGCCCTCACCGCCTGCCAGGTCTATTGGCTCTTCGTCGTCACCGTCTGGCCGATCCTCTACGTGCTCGTGTATCTCGCATGATCGCCGCGCCGAGGGTGGGCGCGGCGTCGGTGGCGGCCGCGATCATCGTGCTCCCGACGTCGGCCGCGGTCGCGTGTCCCGCCTGCTTCGCGGCCGCCTCCGAGCGCGTGCTGCACGCCTACTACTCGTCGGTCGTCGTGCTCAGCGCGCTGCCCCTGCTGCTGTTGGCGGTGGGCGGCGCATGGCTCTACCGTGCGGCGCGGCGCGGTGGCGTCAGTCCTGCCACACCCGGCGGAGACTCGCCGTGGCTCCCGGATGACGGCGCAGCAGGAACGCGAACATCGCCGCCGCCGACGCGACGTTAGCGACCAGAATCGCCCACGCCCCGACGACGCCGGCGAGCGCCGGCACGATGCTGACGCCGACGCCCCACAGCACGGCCTCGAAGGTGATGAAGAGCAGGAGCAGCACGATCCCGACCTGCGGGTTCCGCTCGAACTGCGAGAACATCCACGCGAGGATCACGCCGGCGACGAGAAAGAGGATCCCGTGCAGGCCCGTGTAGGCGAAGATGGCCGCGCCGTCGACGCCCGTCACCGCGCTCGCGTCCTTGCCCGCGAACACGATGCTGCCGAGCAGGGACGGCGTGTAAAAGGGCGTGCCGCGGGTGACGAGATCGACGACGAGGAACCACACGGCGACGACGGTCGCGCCGAGCACGGCGGCGAGAATGCCGTTTTCCGCGATCCGGAGAATCCGAGCGGCCTCACCGCGCGCCGGCGTCGTGATCGCCGACGCGGACATCGCTTGCGCCATCGTCACCTCCTACGGATCTCGTTCGATCGGGCAATTGTCGCACGTCCCGAACGGGCAGGTCCAACCTGACGCTCGGCGTGCAGGTCCTCGCGCAAGTCCGGCATGCGCCCCGAGTGGCGGCGGCTCGACCGACCGGAGCGCCGCCGAGTCCGCCACGTCACGGCGCCCAGTCCGCGTACGGCGGCTCCGAGTGGCCGAAGAGGCTCGGCGCCGGCAGCGTCCGCGGAGTCGTCCGCACGGCGCGGCGGTAGAACGCGGCGCACTCGCGCTCGCGCCCGCGGACCACGCGCTCGCCGTCGAAGAGGCCGTGCGTCTCGGTGACGACGGTCGCTTGCCGGTGCGTGTCGCCGTCGTCGAGAAAGATGACGACCCAATCGCCGGTCTTGCCGAGCTGGTGGGCGCGCGTGGTGTTCGAGAACAGCGCCGTGTAGTGCCGGTGATCGCGCTCGGTGTGGAGGATCGGCAGCCAGGCGCGGCCGTGGGGATTGAACCGGCGCGGCGCGATCCGGCGAAGCACGCCCGCCTCCGCCTTCTCGCGATACTCGCGGTCGACGTCGAGCAGCTCGCCGACGGGCGGCTCGCCGCCGGCCGCGCACACCGGCACGCGCGGTGCTCGCCGGCCGAGGCGGCCGGCGAGCGTCTCCATCACGGCGCGAACGCGGCGCGCGCCGAACCCCGGAACCCGCCCGAGCCGGCCGTCGTGCGCCGCGAGCTCGAGATCCTCGAGCGTATGCAAGCCGAGCCGCTCGTGAATCCGCTGCGCCAGCTCGGAGCCGACGCCGGGCACGCTCGCGAGCAGCGCCTCCGGATCGGCGTGGCCGCGCAGCGAGTCGAGGATCCCGAGGCGTCCCGTCTCGACCATCTCGGCCACGACGCGGGCGAGGCTCCGGCCGATCGTCGGCAGCTCGGCGACGGCCTCGGCGCCGCCGGTGCGGGCGATCGCCGCGAGCGACTGCGGCAGCGCGCGGATCATGTCGGCTGCACGATGGTAGGCCTGCGCCCGAAACGGCTTCGCCTCCTGCGCCGCGAGGAGCTCGCCGACCTCGTCGAGCGCATCGGCGATCCCGGCGTTTCCCGGCGACGCCCGTCCCGTGTGCTCCCGCGAGCCGTCGACCGCCGACGCACCCGAGATAGGCGGCAGCGGAGCAGCGCTCGTCACGCCGGCACCCGGCATCATCGCCTCCCCTGCGTCCCGCGACGCTACAGCAGCTTGCGTACCCGGCCGTAGCCGCGCCGGAGCTCTTCCACCGCGAGACGAAGCGCGGCGCCGACGTCTTCGGCGGTCCTCCCCGCTTCGCGTCCGACCGCGGCCATCTTCGCGCGCACCTGGTTCCACGTGTGCTCGAGCCGCTCCCACTCGTCCTTGGCGTCCGCCTGCGCGAGGTGGAGCCGAACGCGGATCTCGTCGCGTTGCCGCTGCACGTCCTCCATCAGCTTCCGAAGCTCGGGGTTCGGTTCGCTCACGTCGCCCTCCTTCGCGCGTTCGCCCAGCCCCTCGCGCGGCCGACGAGACGTCTCGTCGCCCAACGACGACCTTCCAATTCCCCTGCCAGCGGCGGGTTCTCTTCCGGGGCGCGATTCCCGCGGCAGGACGAACCGTCCACGCTGCGCCGGCCGGCGACGCTTCTCAATCTCGCGAATGCGGTCGCTCGCGCTCTCATGAATGAGAGCCGCGGCGATCGCGACTCGCTGCGCGTGGGCGCTGCGCAGATGGCATGAAAACGGCACGGAGACGTGTGGAGGTGAGAGCGATGGCGAACTTCGCCCGCATCCTCGTTCCGATGGACTACTCCGAGTGCTCCGACGAGGCGCTGCGCCTCGCTGCCGGCTTGGCGCGGGCCTTCAAGAGCCGGCTGCTTGTGCTCCATCTGCTGCCGATCCAGCTGGCCGGTCTGTTCGGGGACTTCCCGGCGCCGGCGGCGGACGCGATGCGTCTCGCGACCGAGACCGAGCATCTCCAGGCGCACGTCGGGGCGATGCTGGGATCGGACGGCACACCGCGGGGGCTCGAGCTCGAGGTGGTGTGGGGCTCGCCGCACTTGGACGTCGTGCCCTACGCGATCGAGCGCGGTGTCGATCTGATCGTGCTCGGCACCCACGGCCGCACGGGCATCAAGCACGCGCTGCTCGGGAGCGTCGCGGAGCGCACCATCCGATCCGCGCCGTGCCCGGTGCTCACGGTACGCGCCGGCGCGCTCGGAGCCGTCGACGCTCCCGCGCCGCCGCGCAAGCGACCGTCACGCGTCGGCGAGGTCACCCACATGATGACGCGCCTGCCGGTGACCGTCACCCCGAACGACGTGCTGAGCGTCGCGCGCGAGCGAATGGCGAGCGCCGAGGTCCGTCATCTGCCGGTCGTCGACGGTAATCGTCTGGTCGGCATCTTGAGCGATCGTGACCTGCCGGCGCACGTCGGCCATCTCGAGCGTACGCGGGTGAACGCGGCGATGACGCCGAATCCCGTCACCGTGGCGAGCGATGCGCCGGTCGCGGACGCGGCGCGCCTGATGATCGAGCGCAAGGTCCGGGCGCTGCCGGTCGTCGACGGCGAGCGCGTCACCGGCATCATCTCCGCGACCGACATTCTCGAGGACTACGTCCGCGCCGCCCGCGGCTGACGCCGACGTCGACGTCGTTCCGCCGCTCGCGGGGATGACCCGGCGCTCGTCCGCGCCGTCGGGCGCGGGTCAGCGTTCGGCGCCCGAGCCCGCGGTCTGAATCGATTCGAGGTAGGACGCGAGCGTCTCGAGCCAGCGGCGCGCGTAGATCGACGCCGCGGCCGTCGCGCCGTAGCCGGTGGGCCCGAAGCGCTGGCTCCACACCGGCATCTCGCGGCTGCCGTGCGCGGTGATGTGGATCTCGCCGCTCAAGACGGCGATCACGTGCTCGCGCGGAAAGCGTCCGTCGGCGCGCTCGGCGAGCCGCGTGAGATCGGGCGGCGGCGTTCTGAGGGCGGGCGCGGCCGGGCCGGCGCCGCGCGCGTCGGCGCCGTGACACGCGGCGCAGGCGTCCCGGAACTCGTCACGTCCGTCCCACGCTTCCGGCGCCGGCGAGCCGGCGCGCACGCCATCGTCGACGATCGCGACGCAGCCGCCGACCAAGAGCAGCACCGCGACGGCGGCCTTCACCGTCAGCGCGTTCCGATGGCGACCCATGGCTCACCGCGGCTACCCGAAGGGAGCGCGGCGCGCAACGGCTACGCCGACAGGCGCGGACGCTCGTCACCGCGGTCGACGCTCGCGGCGGCGTCGCCGTTCGCAGCGCGCGCCACGGCCGCGGACGTGCCGCCGGTGCGACGAAGCATCGCGAGCGTGGTCGGCAGCACGGCGTCGGGATTCAGCGACAGGCTGTCGATGCCGTGCTCGACGAGGAAGCGCGCGAAGTCGGGGTAGTCGCTCGGCGCCTGGCCGCAGATGCCGATCTTGCGCCCGCGCGCCTTGGCGGCGCGGATCACCAGCGCGATCATCGTCATCACCGCGGGATCGCGCTCGTCGAAGAGGTGGGCGACGATCTGCGAGTCGCGGTCGACGCCGAGGACGAGCTGCGTCAGGTCGTTCGAGCCGATCGAGAAGCCGTCGAAGATCTCGGCGAAGTCGTCGGCGCGGATCACGTTGCTCGGGATCTCGCACATCACGTAGAGCTCGAGGCCGCGCTCGCCGCGGCGGAGCCCGTGGCGCGCCATCTCCGCGATCACCCGGCGCCCCTCCTCGACCGTGCGGCAGAACGGCACCATCAGCTTGACGTTGGTGAGCCCCATCTCGTCGCGCACCTTGAGCATCGCGCGGCACTCGAGGGCGAAGGCGTCGCGGAAGCGCGGATCGTAGTAGCGCGCGGCGCCGCGGAACCCGATCATCGGGTTCTCCTCGGCCGGCTCGTAGCGGGGGCCGCCGATCAGGCTCGCGTACTCGTTGGTCTTGAAGTCGCTGAAGCGGACGATGACGTCCTTCGGGTAGAAGGCGGCGGCGATCGTCGCGACGCCCTCGGCGAGCTTGTCGACGAAGAACTGCGGCTTGTCGTCGTAGCCGCGCGTGCGCGCGTCGATCGCCGCCTTCACCGACGGGTCGTCGAGCTTGGCGTAGTCGACGAGCGCCATCGGATGGATGCCGATGTGGTTCCCGATGATGAACTCCTCCCGCACGAGCCCGACGCCGTCGTTCGGGATGAACGACAGCGCGAACGCCTCGTCGGGGTTGCCGAGGTTCATCATGATCTTGGTCGGCGGCCGCGCCAGCTCCGCGACGTCGACGCGCTCGACGTCGAAGCCGAGCGCGCCGTCGTAGACGAAGCCGGTATCGCCCTCGGCGCACGAGACCGTCACGACTTGGCCGTCGCGGAGCGCGTCGGTCGCGCCCGCGGCGCCGACGACGGCGGGAAGGCCGATCTCACGGCTGACGATCGCGGCGTGGCAGGTCCGCCCGCCGCGGTTGGTGACGATCGCAGCCGCGCGTCGCATGACGGGCTCCCAGTCCGGGTCGGTCTTGTCGGTCACCAGCACCTCGCCGGCGCGCAGCTCCTCGAGGTGCTGCGGCGAGCGGATCACGCGCACGGCGCCCTGCGCGATCCGCGTGCCGACGGCGCGCCCGCTCACCAGGGCGCGACCGCGCTCGCGGAGCGTGAAGCTCTCGACGGCGGAGCGCGTGCGCCGCGCGTGGACGGTCTCCGGGCGCGCCTGGAGCATGAACAGCTCGCCGGTCCGGCCGTCCTTCGCCCACTCCATGTCCATCGGCGTCGGGCGGCCGTAGCGCGTGCCGTAGTGGTCCTCGACGATGCACGCCCAGCGGGCGAGCGTCAGCACGTCGTCGTCGGCGAGCGCGAGGCGCTGGCGGTCCGCCGCGGCCACCGGGACGTTCTTGACGCCCTTGCCGCCGCCGACGTCGTAGACGAGCTTGAACTCCTTGCTGCCGACCGTCCGCTGAAGGATCGGCCGGTGGCCGAGCTTCAGCGTCGGCTTGAAGACGTAGTACTCGTCCGGCGTCACCGTTCCCTGGACGACGTTCTCGCCGAGGCCGTAGGACGCGTTGATGAGGACGACGTCGCGGAAGCCGGTCTCGGTGTCGAGCGAGAACATCACGCCCGCGACGCCGAGATCCGCGCGCACCATCCGCTGGATGCCGATCGAGAGCGCGACCGCGCCGTGATCGAAGCCGAGCCGCGCGCGGTACGAGATCGCCCGGTCGGTGAAGAGCGAGGCGTAGCTCCGCTTGCAGGCTTCGAGCAGCGCCGCCGCCCCCTGCACGTTGAGATACGTCTCCTGCTGCCCCGCGAAGCTCGCCTCGGGCAGGTCCTCGGCGGTCGCGCTGCTGCGGACGGCGACGTCGACCGGCGTCGCCGCGTCGCCGCCCAGGCGCGCGTAGGCTTCGACGATCGCCGCTTCGAGGTCGAGCGGCAGCGCGGCTTCCATGATCGCGTGGCGGGCGTCGAAGCCGCGCCGGCGGAGCTCGGCGACGTCCTCGGGATCGAAGCGGCGGAGAATCGAACGGAGCCGCTCGTCGAGCCCCGCCGCCGCGAGAAAGTGACGGTAGCCGTCGGCGGTCACGGCGAAGCCGTCGGGGACGCGGATGCCGGCCGGGCCGAGCGTCCGGACCATCTCCCCGAGGGAGGCGTTCTTGCCGCCGACGAGCGGGACGTCGTCGATGCCGATCTCGCGAAACCAGCGAATGAACGATGTCATCGCTCGTGGCGCTTTCAATTTCCCTGCCAGGTGCTCGGCGCGACGATCGCGACGATGGGGCAACGCCGAGCGGACGGCCGACCTCGAGTATTCGCGGCGGCGAGAATCCCGTCGTTCGCGGTCTCAGATTCGAGAGCTGCCGAGGCTGCGCGGACGCAGTCGGACGGTGCAAGGCCTGGCACGGAAGCCGCTGAAGCACGAGTCGATGGCCATGCAACAGGCGGAGCAGGGATGAGCGTCGTCGAGACCGTCGAGACGACGTGCCCGTTCTGCGCCGTCGGATGCGGCCTCGCGCTCGCCGTCGACGGCGGGCGCGTCACCGACGTCCGGCCGGTCGCGCACCACCCGGTCTCGCGCGGGCAGCTCTGCGCCAAGGGATGGAACGCCGAGAAGTTCCTGCGGAGCCCCGACCGGTTGACGACGCCGCTCGTCCGCCGCGGCGCGCGGCTCGAGCCGTGCTCCTTCGACGAAGCGCTTGACGCCGCGGCGCGCGGCCTGCGCGCCGCGCTCGCCGACGCCGGCCCCGCCGGGGTCGGCGTGATCGCGAGCGCGCGCGCGACCAACGAGGACGGCTACGCCGCGATGAAGCTCGCCCGCGCCGTCCTCGGCACCAACAACGTCGACCACTGCGCGCGCGTCTGCCATTCGCCGTCGGTCGCGGGTCTCAGCCGTACGCTCGGCTCGGGCGCGATGACGAACCCGATCGCCGACCTCGACGCCGCCGACGGGGTGCTCGTCGTCGGCGCCGACACCACCGAGAACCACCCGATCATCGGCGGCCGCATCCTCGCCGCGAAGGCGCGCGGCGCCCGTCTCGTCGTCATCGATCCGCGCCGCACCCGGCTCGCCGAGCTCGCCGACCTGCATCTTCGGCTGCGCCTCGGCACCGACATCCCGCTGCTGAACGCGATGCTGCACGCGATCTTCGCGAACGGGTGGGAGGACCGCGGCTATCTCGCGGCGCGCTGCGAGAACCTCGCGGCGCTGCGGGCATCGGTCGCGGCGTTCACGCCCGACCGCGTCGCCGAGCTCTGCGGCGTGGCGGCGGCGGACATCGTCGGCGCCGCGCGATGGTATGCGACGACGCCGCGCGTGTTCCTCGCCTACGGCCTCGGCGTCACCCAGCACGTCTGCGGCACCGAGAACGTGATCGCGCTCTCGAACCTCGCGCTCGCGACCGGCCACGTCGGCAAGCCGGGCGCCGGCGTGAACCCGCTGCGCGGCCAGAACAACGTGCAGGGCGCCTGCGACATGGGCGCGCTGCCCGACGTGCTCTCGGGCTATCAGCGCGTCGCCGATCCGGCGGCGCGCGCGAAGTTCGCGGCGGCGTGGGGCGCCACGGTGCCCTCGCGCCCCGGCCTGACGACGCTCGCGATGGAGCGCGCGGCGCACGACGGCGGCGTGCGCGCGCTCGTCGTCCTCGGCGAGGATCCGGTCGTCACCGATCCGGCGGTCGCCGAGGTCCGCCGCGCGCTCGCGGCGCTCGACTGCCTCGTCGTCTGCGAGCTCTTCCTCACCGAGACCGCGCGGCTCGCCGACGTCGTCTTCCCGGCCGCGAGCTTCGCCGAGAAGGACGGTACGTTCACCTCGACCGAGCGCCGGGTGCAGCGGGTCCGACGGGCGATCCCGCCGCCGGGCGCGGCGCGCGCCGACTGGGAGATCCTCGAGGCGCTCGCCTGCCGTCTCGGACGCTCGATGGGCTTCGCGAGCGCCGCCGGGATCTTCGACGAGGTCGCACGCCTGACGCCGATCTACGCCGGCCTCAGCCACGCCCGGCTCGACGCCGGCGGGCTCCAGTGGCCGTGCCCGGACGCGACGCATCCGGGGACGCCGCGGCTCCACGAGGAGCGCTTCCCGCTCGGCCGCGCGCGCCTCGTGCCCGTCGTCCACACACCGCCGGCCGAGCTGCCGGACGCGGAGTACCCGCTGCAGCTCACCACCTTCCGGCTGCATCACGTCTACGGCTCGGGCTCGATGACGAGACGCGCGCCGCTCCTCGAGCGCGAGAACCCGCGCGGCCTCCTCTGGATGAATCCGACGGATGCCGCCGCCCGCGCGATCGGCGCCGGCACGCCGGTGCGGGTACGGTCGCGGCGCGGCGAGGTGGAGACCAGCGTCGTGGTGTCGACGACCGTCCCGCCCGGGATCGTCGCGATGCCGTACCACTTCGGCGAGGCGCCGCCGAACCTGGTCACGAGCACCGCGCTCGACCCGATCTCGAAGATGCCCGAGCTCAAGGTGTGCGCGGTCGCGGTGGAGGCGCTGCCGTGAGCGGCGGCGTCGTCCTGCCGACGCGCGCCGCCGTCGATCGGCTGCGCGCCGCTCTCGCGCGCGATCATCTTCTCTACGAGCGCCGTGGACCCGGCCGCGCGGCGGAATGGCAGCGCGTCGGCGCCGCCGAGCCGTTCGACTGGAACGCCGGTCCCGCGCTGGTGGGCGTCAAGCGCTTCTTCTTCCCGAGCCGCGAGCCGTTGCTGCGCTGGCGCGGCGACGCCGTCATGGAGACGCTCCCCGACCCCGCGCCCTTCGCGCTGGTCGGCCTCCGCGCCTGCGACCTCGCCGCGATCGCCTACCTCGACGCGTTCTTCGCCGGCGACGCCGCCTACGAGGCCCGCCGCCGGCGCGCGCTCCTCGTCGGCGTCAACTGCGTCGCGGCATGCGCCGGCGGGTTCTGCGACGAGGTCGACGCGGGACCGTTCGCGCGCGGCGGCTTCGACCTCGCGCTGACGCCGCTGCGGGACGGACGCGTGGTCGTCGACGTCGGCAGCGCGGCGGGTCGTGTCGTCGTCCGCTCGCACTGCGCCGACGCGCCCGCGGTCGACGTGGCGACGGCGCGCGAGTGGACGGCGGCCGAGCGCGACGCCCGCGCGACCTTCGTGCCGCGTCCCTTCGTCGGCCGGGCGATCACGCGCGTCGACGCCGCGTCCGCTCAGGTCGCGGCCGGGTCGACGCCGGCGACCACGGCCGGTGACGGCGCGGTGCACGACGCCGAGTGGCAGGCGCTCGGCCGCTGGTGTCTCGCCTGCACGGGCTGCACCAGCCTCTGTCCGACGTGCAGCTGCTTCACCGTCGTCGACGAGCCGAGCGGCGACGGCGGGGAGCGCGTCCGTTACTGGGACAGCTGCCTGCTCTCGGGCTTCCAGCGCGAGGCCTCGGGCCATCATCCCGCGCCCGACCCGGGCGATCGCGTGCGCCGGTTCTGGTCCCACAAGCTGTCGCGCGAGTTCGCGGCCACGTGCGGCCGGCTCGGCTGCGTCGGCTGCGGCCGCTGCGACGTGGCGTGTCCTGGCGTCATCGGCGCGAGCCGCGTCCTCGCCGCGCTCGGCGGGGAGCGCTCGCCGTGAGCTACCTGCCGCACCCCGCGCGCATCGCCGCGATCGCGGACGAATGCGGCGACACGCGCACCTTCGTCCTCGCGCTCGAGCCGCCGGTCACGCGCTTCGACACGGCGCGCCCGGGACAGTTCGTGATGCTCTCGCTGCTCGGCGCCGGCGAGGCCGCCTTCACCCTGTCGCGCCTGCCGTCCGCCGGTGCGGCGCCGGGAACGGTCACGCTGACGGTCCGTCGCGTCGGCAGTCTCACGGGCCGCCTCTTCACGCTGCCGATCGGCGCCCGCGTCGGGGTGCGCGGCCCGTTCGGCCGCGGCTTCTCCTCCGCGCCCGACGTGCCGACGGTCTACGTCGCAGGCGGCTGCGGCCTGGCGCCGCTCGCCGCCGCGATCGACGCCCAGGTCGCGATGCGCAGGTCCGCCACGCCGATCGCGATCGTCTACGGCGCGCGCGAGCCCGGCACGCGCATCCTCCACCGCTCGCGCGCGCGCTGGGGCGCGGCGCAGAACGTGCGGGTCTTCGAGTGCGTCGAGCGTCCGACGCCGGAGTGGCGCGGGCGCGTCGGCGCCGTGCTCGACCATCTCGACGAGGCGATCGCGGCTGCCGGCGCGCTCCGCGCCGCGGTCTGCGGCCCGCCGGCGATGCTGGCGGCCGCCTGCGCGCGGCTCGTGCGCGCGGGCTTCGCCCCCGCCGCGATCGAGGTCGCGCTCGAGCGCGTGATGAAGTGCGGCGAGGGCCACTGCGGCCACTGCTACGTCGGCGCGCGCTACGTCTGCACCGACGGTCCGGTCTTCAGCTACGCCGATCTCATGACGATGCCCGACGCGTTCGGCGCCGAGTATCGCGACGCGAGCTGAAGGCGTCGACGGCGCCGCCGTGCCGCCGTCACCCAGCGTCGCGGACGGCGCGGCTATCAGGGGGACGGCGCCAGCGCGTGAATCAGATCGTGCAGGTCGTCGTAATCGACGGGCTTGCGACAGAGCCGGAGAAAGGGGCGCGCCGCGACCTGCGTCTCGAGGTCGGCGGTGGCGTACGCCGTCACCATCACGATCGCGATCGCCGGGTGCGAGCCGTGCACGGCGTCGGCGAACGTCAGGCCGTTCACCCGTTCCATCTGGTAGTCGGTGACCACGACGCCGACCGCGTCGAGCGTCGTCCGGTCCGTGACGTCCTCCGGCGCCGCGTACTCGTCGACGACGTGCCCGTCGTCGCGCAGGTTCGCCGCCAGTCCGCCCCGGAACGTCCGGTCGTCGTCGACGACGACGAGCCGGAGCGCGCTACACGCGCGCGGAGGTTGGTAGGTCGACGTGGAAGACGGTTCCATGCGGCTCTCGTCGCTCGTACCCGATCTGCCCACCGTGCGCGAGGACGATCTGTTTGGCAATGGACAAGCCCAGGCCCGAGCCGGTCGACTTCGTGGTCTCGAACAGGCGGAACACCTCGATCGTGTCCGGGATCCCCGGTCCGGTGTCGGCGACCGCGATCCGCACGTGCTCGTCGTGCGGCGTGAGCGCCAGGTCGACGCGTCCGGGGCCGCGATCGATCGCCTCGACGGCGTTCTTCACCAGGTTCTCGATCACCCGCCGCAGCTTGTCGGCGTCGGCCCTCACCGCCGGCGTCGCGCTCGGTGCGTCGAGCGTGAGGTCGATGGCGCGCGCGGCGGCGACCGGCCGCCAGAGCTCGACCAGGCGCTGGAGGAACGGCGGCAGCGCCACGGTGCGGAGATCGAGGCGTTGCTGGCGGGTGAAATCGAGGAACTCGCGGACGAGGCGGTCGAGCCGCCGGACCTCCTCGAGGATGTGGCGCGTCGAATCGACGAGCGCGCCCGCGGGTTGCTCGGGCGCGCGGGTGGCGCGCCGCAGGATCAGGTTCGCCTGCATCGAGATGCCGGCGAGCGGGTTCCCGAGGTCGTGCACGATGCGCGCCGTGATCGCGCCGACGTCGGCGAGGCGCTCGCGCTCCTGCGCGAGCCGGCGGGCGGACACGAGGTCCGACTCCATCGCGCGGCGCTCGCTCATGTCGCGGATGATCGCCGAGTAGATGACCTCGTCGCCGACCTGCGCCTGCGACACCGAGAGCTCGATCGGGAAGACCTCGCCGTTCTTGCGCTGCGCCTGGACCTCGCGGATGCGGCCGATCGCCTTCGCCTCGCCGGTCGCGCGATAGCTCGCGATGTAGCCGTCGTGCTCGTCGCGGTACGGCGAGGGCATCAGCATCTTCACGTTCCGGCCGATCACCTCCGCGGCGCCGTAGCCGAAGATGCTCTCCGCCGCGCGATTGAAGAGCGTGACGTTGCCGTGGAGATCGATGCAGATGATCGCGTCGCGCGCGGTGTCGAGGATCGCTTGCCAGCGCGCCTCGCTCAGCTCGAGCGTACGGAGGGCTCGACTCGTCCAGCTCTCGTCCGGCATGCGGTTGGGTGTCGCCCAGCGCCTTCGCTGCGCGACCCGGCCTTGGTCGATACGCGATCTCGCAGGCGAAGATCAAGGTACCGCCGCGGTCGGTGCCGGCGACCCTTGTCGAGGCCGGCGGCACGGACTAGCCAGGGCCGATGCCCTCGAGCACGGGAGCCGACGGCGCGTGACCGCGACGCACGCGACGGCGTCATGACCGGCGATCTCGCCGCCATCGTCGGCGTCGCCGGCGCCGCGCTCGGCGGCGCCGCGGTCGGCTTCGAGCGCGAGTGGTCCGGCCACGCGAGCGGGCCGCATGCGCACTTCGCGGGTATCCGCACCTTCACGCTCCTCGGCGCGCTGGCCGGCCTCGCCGGCTGGATGTGGGGCGCCGGCTACCAGGCGTTCGCGCTCGCGCTCGTCGCCGGCGGGGCGGCGCTCGTGGTCGCGGGCTACGTCGCCGCGAGCCGCCGCGAGATCGACGGCACGACCGAGGTCGCCGCACTCGTCGTCCTCGCCGCCGGGGTCCTCGCCGGGACGGGGCATCTCGCGCTCGCGAGCGGCGTGATCGCGGTCACGAATCTCCTCCTGGTCGAGAAGACGCGCCTGCACGCGATCGTGGCGCGCGTCCAGGGCGTGGGGCTGCGCGCCGGGATTCGCTTCGCGGTGATGGCGGTGGTCATCCTGCCGCTCCTGCCCGAAGGTCCGTACGGCCCGCTCGGCGGCGTCCGGCCGCGCGAGCTCTGGATGCTCGTGCTGCTGTTCTCGGGCTTGAGCTTCAGCGGCTACATCGCGCGCGGCGTTCTCGGCCCGCGCCACGGGTATCCGGCGGCCGGGCTCATCGGCGGCTTCATCTCGTCGACGAGCGTCACCTTGATGTTCGCGCGCGCGAGCGCGACCCGCGCCGCGGCCGCCACGGCGCTCGCCTGCGGCGTCACCGCCGCCTGCGCGATCATGTTCGTTCGCGTCGTGCTCGCGACCGCGATCCTCCAGGCTCCGCTGGCGATCGCGGTCGTGCCGTACGTCGTCGCGCCGTTCGTCGTCGGTGCGGTCCTCGCCGCGCTGCTGCTCCGCGGCGGCGGCGAGGACGCCCGTACGATCGCCGCGCCGGCGAACCCGCTCGCGTTCTGGACCGCGCTCCAGATGGCGGCCATGTTTCAGCTCGTCCTCTTCGGCGTCGCCGCCGTCCGTGCGCGCTGGGGAGGGACGGGCCTCCTCGTCTCCGGCGCGCTCCTCGGCGTCGCCGACGTCGACGCCCTCACGATCTCGATGGCCCGCAGCGTCTCGACCGGCAGCTCGACGGCGATCGCCGCCCAGGCGCTCGCGCTCGGGACGCTCGCGAACGGCCTCCTCAAGCTCGCGCTCGCGCTCGCCCTCGGACGCGGAACGTTCCGGCGGGTCGCGGCGCTCGCGCTCGCCGCGATCGCCGTCGTATCCGCCGCCTCGATCCTGATCCTGCGCTGACGCGCGCCCGTGCGACCCGCACCATCCTGCGCCGACGCGCGACCGCACGACCGCAACCGCGACCGGGACGCGAACGCGGCCGGCCGCGGCCACGAGCCGAGCGCTCCGCGGCTTGTCAACGCCTGCGACTGCGTCTACGCCGTGCTCATCCGCGTGTGACGGAGGTATCGATGCGCCGATCGCTCTGGCGGCTCGGAATCGCCGCGGCAGCCCTCGGGACGATCGCGGCAGGGCGTCCCGATGCGCCGGAAATCCGCCCGTCGCCGGCGAACGCCGTCGGCGCACGGCCCTCGCCGGCGAACGCCGACGGCGCTCGGCTCTATGCGCGCGAGTGCGCCGCATGTCACGGCCCGACGGGCGAGGGCGATGGCCCGGACGCGCCGCTGTTCGCGCCGCCGCCGCCGGACCTGCATCCTTTCATCGCGCGACACGACCGCGCCGACGTCGTCCGCCGGATCCTCGACGGCGAGACGATCGTCGTCGACGCGACGGCGCTCCGCCGCCGCGCGCAGACGAGCGAAGCCCTCGTGAGTCACGTTCTCCGTCTCGGCAACGTCGATTGGCCGCGCGCCGAGCGCGGGCGATCGCTCTACGCGGAGCGCTGCGCGCGCTGTCACGGCCCGTTCGGCCGCCCCTGGCAGGCGCAGTCGACGGGCCCACGACCAGCCACGCTCTCCGATCCGCGATTCCAGGCGAAGGTCGACGACCGCGCCCTCGAGCGCGCCGTCCGTCACGCAAGCCCCGGCATGCCGCGCCTCGCCGAGCCGCCGAGCGCCGACGAGGCGCGCGCGCTGGTCGCCTACGTCCGCCTGCTGTCACCGGGCTACGAGAGCTACGCACGCTACTGCGCCGCCTGCCACGGCGAGGAAGGCGTGCCGCCCGGCGAAGGCTCCGCGCGACGGCGGCGCCCGACGCTGGCGTTCGACCGCGCCTACGCGGCGAGCCACGATCCCCGGGACGTCCGCGCCAAGGTCTGGCACATGCTCGGCGACCAGATGCCCTCCATGCCGCATCTCCGCGGCGAGCTTTCGGAGTCCGAGGCACGAGCGATCGCCGACTTTCTGAAGTCGCACTGATCGCGATCGATGCCGGACGGAACGTGACACGCACGCCCGGATCGGATCGTCGTCGCGCGGGTCTCGTCGGCGGCGCCGGCAACCACGCTTGAGGATCGCTGGCGAGTGCGCTTGTATCGCACCGACCGATCCTCGCAGAACGAAGGAGCCGTTCATGTCGGAGCACGACGACGATCTCGAGGTGGCCACTTCGGTGCCGCAGAACGCGGCCGAGCAGATCGCCGACGCCGTCGCGACCGGGCTCGGGCGCATCGCCGCGGCGCTCGAGCGCGGTCTTCACGAGATCGCCGCCGCCCTCGCGACGGTTCCGGCACCGCGTCCGCGCGCCTCGCGACCGGCCGCCGCGCGGAGGCGGACCGGCGCGCGCAAGAAGCGGCGCTGAGCGCAATCTCGCTGGGCGCGCGGACGTCGGCCGCCGCGCGCGCTCACGACCCGACGGAGAACGCCCGCGGACGATGACCGCCGTCACCAGACGCCTCATCCTGCTCAACGTCGCGGTGTTCGTGCTGCAATCGAGCTACGGCGACGCGTTGATCGCGAGATTCGCGCTCTGGCCGCTCGGACGGTTCCCGGCCCCCGAGCTGCACACGGTCGTCGGCTTTCACCTCTGGCAGCTCGTCACCTCGGCCTTCCTGCACGCCAGCGTCGCGCATCTCGGCCTCAACATGCTCGCGCTGCTCATCTTCGGCCGCGACGTCGAGCGCGCCCTCGGACCGATCCGCTTTCTCGGCCTCTACTTCGCCGCGGTCGTCTCCGCGGCGTGCGTCCAGCTGGCGGTCGTCTCGGCGACGGGCGGCCCGCCCTACCCGACCCTCGGCGCGTCGGGCGGCATCTTCGGCGTGCTGCTGGCGTTCGGCATGCTGTTCCCGCGCCGGATCGTGGTGCTGCTCTTTCCGCCGATCCCGATGCCGGCATGGCTCTTCGTGACCCTCTACGGGCTGGTCGAGCTCGCCAACGGCGTGCTCGGGACGCAGGCGGGCGTCGCGCATTTCGCGCACCTCGGCGGCATGCTCGGTGCCTACGCCGTGCTCTGGCGCTGGCGCCGGCGGACCTACCGCCCGCTCGAGGACGAGCGCGACCTGATCGTTCGATGATCGAGCAGCGCGGCCGTCTTACGATCGACGATGTCGTCCGCGACCGGCTGCGGGCGCGGATCTACTCCTCGATCTGCAGCTGCTTCCCCTTGGCGGCCTTGGGCGGTGCAGGGAGCGTCACCTCGAGGACGCCGTGTCGGAACGTCGCCTTCGCCTGGTCGGCGTCGATCCCCTCGGGCAGCGGGATCTCGCGGTAGAAGCTGCCGTAGCTCCGCTCGCTGCGGTAGAAGCCCTTGCGCTTCTCCTCGCGCTCGTGCCGCCGCTCGCCGCGGATGCAGACCGCGTCGTCCCGCACCTCGACCTTGACGTCGTTCTTCGAGAGTCCCGGCAGGTCGACGCGTACGACGAGCTGGCCGCCGCGTTCCGCGACCTCGACCGTCGGCCGCCACGCGGCTTCCGCGGCTTCGCCGCGCTCGAACGGATGGTCGAGGCGGGGAAGCAGCGACGACGCGCCGTGCTTGAAGTCCTCGAACAGCCGATCCATCTCCTCGGCAAAGCGGCGCATGAATCCGAAGGGGCTCGCCGGCGCCGCCGCCGTCGAACGCGGCGCGACGGCCGTCCGCCCGGCGTCGCCCTTCTTCACCTCGGGCGCTTTGGCCGGCGGCTGAGCCTTCTTCTCGCCCTGCCCGGTCGATTGAGCTTTCATCTGCTTCGCCATCGGTCCCCCCTTGGTTCGTCCTTGCCCTGACCGTCCGCGTCAGGCACCGAGCACGCTCACCGCGCGCGGGTGATCGTCCGGCCGGACGTAGATCACGTAGCCGAAGCTGCCCTTCCCGTCGGCGACGCCGCTCGCGGCATAGACGTCGATCCCGGCGTCGAAGAGCTTTGCGCCGACATCGGCCCGATCGGAAAGGCGGTGAAGGCGACGAGGTTGACGCCGCGATCGGCGAGCGCGGACAGCACCCTGTAGGCCGCTCCCGGTTGATCGCGGATCGTGGCGTAGAAGTATTCGACCGCCCTGACGGTGAACGCCATGAGTTCTCCGCTATGTCGCGCTGCTCGGGCCGCTCTCGCTCACCGGTCGCACATTTCCGGGTGGGACGCTACGCCCCCTCCGGACGTCCGGAAGGCCGGTCACCAGACGGGACAGCCCTCGGCGCTCCGCAGAACGAGCGTCGCGGACCCGCTCCGGATTCGCGTCGCGATGATGACCGTCGTGCCGTCGATCGCCACCCGCGAGCCTCGCACGTGGACCCGGTCGCCGATCCTGATCTCGCCACCGTGCCGCTCGACGTACCACGTCGGCCCGAGAACGACCGCGATGGTCTCCTCGGGCGTCCGCACGAGCAGCCGAACGGCGTGGCAGATGCCGCGCATCGGCGCGACGCTCTGGACCACCTGATCGACGCGAATCACACGTCCGGTGATCGTCTCGACGGTGTCGGCATCGAAGGCGCCGCCGTACGAGGCCGATGGGCCGTCGCATACGTCGCCCCGCGCCTGCGCGCCCGCCAGGGCGAGCGCAGCGACGACCGTGAGAGCAGCGGCGATCCGCGCCAGCGTCATGCCTCGTGAAGGTGCAAACGAAGTACCAACACAAGTCGCAGGCCTTGCGGCGGAGATTCGCAGGCGTGCGACGTCGCGCCGCGCATGTTTCGCGGATCTGACCATGCGCGCGCGTGTCGCCCGCCGGAATCGGACGGGTGCCCGGCGGATGGCGCGGCCGCCCGGCGGCTATTTCAGACGGGCTCGAGGATCGTCGGGCGCGTGCACCGCCTCGCGGCGCATCTCGCGCATGAGGGTCTCGAAGGCCTCTTCCTTGCCGGCCGCCAGCCGGCGCGCGATCAGTACACGGACCATGCGCCTCTCCCCAGTGGGCGCGCGTCTGCCTGAGCTCCGATCGGCGACGGCGCGCTCAGGCGGTGAGCGCAGTCCCGGCGAAGCCGCGCGACAACGGCTCGACGCTGCTCGCCTGCGGACCCTCGTCTCCTTGCTCCTCGACGAAGCGCACGTCGGCGCCGATCGTCAGCGCATCGAAGCCGCCGTCGACGACGCTGTTCCGGTGAAAATAGATCTCGCGCGCCTCCGGGGTCTCGATGAGCCCGTAGCCCGCGTTCGGAAACAATCTGCGCACGCGGCCACACGGCGGCTCGGCTTGATGCTCGACCGCCGCTCGCCGCCGCCGAACGCGATCCTCGAGACGGCGAACCACGGCGTCGAAGGCGTCGCGCATGGCGACGTAGACGTCCTCGTGGGCGTGATGCTCGGGCGGATCGCGGCTGACGACGATCTCGCGACCCGGCAGCGTCACATCCACGGTGACGTGGAAGAGCATGCCCTGACGGTGCCGACGGTGCGGCGCCTCGATCACGACGTGGCAGCCGATGACGTCGTCGGCGAACCGGTCGAGCTTCGAGGCCTTGTCGCGAACGACGGCCTCGACCGCGTCCGACGGTGCGACGTGACGAAACGTGATTCGCAGGGGTATTCGCATGAGCTTCTCTCCTCCTCTCTCACGCTCTTGCGCCGACGGTCCGCACGTCACCAAGCAACGCGCGCGCCATGTCGCGACGCGGCGCCACCGCCTGCAGCCGTTGCGTCCGCGCTCGCGGCGCGGCGCGCGGTTCTCGACGGTCGGAACGAGAGACGTGCAAGTCTCGCGCATGGCATCCGGCAACGTATTTGCTTCAGCCAACGCACACGCGTTCCGCGTCGGCCGAGGCCGTGCCCTGATGCGCGGCGCGGCGCGTGTCGAGCAACGGGAGGGCAGGACGATGAAGGTCGAAGCACTCATGAGCAGGAGCGTCCGCACGTGCGCGCCGAGCGATTCCCTGAGTCGCGCCGCGCAGCTGATGTGGGACGGCGATTGCGGGTGCCTGCCGGTCGTGGATGAGGCCGGTCAGGTGATCGCGATGATCACCGACCGCGACGTCTGCATGGCGGCCTACACCCAAGGCGCACCGCTCGAAGGCATCGCGGTGTCGAACGCGATGTCCAACCAGGTGTTCTCGTGCCGGACGAAGGACACCGTCCGCGAGGCGGAGAACATCATGCGCCGCCACCGCGTGCGCCGTTTGCCCGTCATCGCGGCCGACGGTCGGCTCGCGGGCGTGATCTCGCTGAACGACATCGCGCGCGAGGCGGAGCGCGCACGGACGGCCGGCTCGAAGGCAGTGGGTCTGGACGAGGTCGCGCTCACGCTCGGCGCCATCTGCCAGATCCGCCAGCCGGCGGAGCTGGTGGCCGCGTCGTAGCGCGAGCCGACGCTCGCCGAAGGGTTCCCGAAAGCGTCACCGCGCCGTCGTCGACGGTCACCGCGCGGCCGGTGTCGTCAGGCCGCGGCCTGCGCACGATGATTGTCACCCATGCAACGATTGGCCCGGTGACCTCGTCACAATCGAGAAGCGCAGCGACGGCGTCCGCGTCATGTCCGCGTCATACGGACCGCGCTGCCCATCCGCCGCTGGCATTGCCATTGCAGCACCCACCGCGGGCGCTTCGCGAACGAGCGTTCGAAAGGAGCCGGTGATGGACGCACTCGTCTTGCTCGTGATCGTCGTCCTGACGATCCTCGGGGTGCCCGCGCTCGAGAGCACCGCCGTCCCCGTCACCGTCGTAGGGTCGCGACCGCGTCGCAGCCGCGTCGGCGGACGCCCAGACTGGCAGCAGTGAGCGCCGACCAGTTGCTCGAGCCGCACCGGCCGCGGCGCGGCCGCAGGATGACGAATGCCGGGCGACGGGAGGGGTGCGTTGCATGGAGGGGGTAAACGGACACCGGCATTCGCCGTGAACGCGGCGGCCCGTCGTCTCGGCGGGCCGCCGCGCCATCCATGGATCAGTCGCGCGTCCGCGCGATGTAGTCGACGATGCTTCCCCAGACGGCTTCGAACGCCTCGCGCGTGAAGCCGGTGCCCGTCGTCAGCCAGTCGACGTGCGGCGGGTCGTGGGCGGAATCGTCGAAGTGGCCGATCACGTCGAGGTGATCCGCGCTCGCCGCCGCGATCAGGTCGCCCCAGAGCTGCGAGCGCGTCGGGACGATGCCATCGTTCGCGCTCGCGGCGGGCACGGTCCCGTAGGCCTTCCGTAGAATTCGCGCCTGCGCGCGCGAGGGCGCCGCGACCCGGCGCCGCCCGGTGCGCGCCGCCAGGCGATACAGGCCGCCGTAGACCGCGTGCATCGCCTGCGCCGCGGGATCGATGCCGGTCGCCAGCGTCGACGCCAGCCCGGGCCGCCGGGCGGCCGTCGCGACCGACGCGTAGCGCACGCCCGGCCGGTCGCGAACGGCGGCGTTGAAGACCTCCATGGCTTCCGGCGTGAGCTGCACCAGGAGCGCCTGGTCCTTCGCGACCTCGGTGAAGAGCAGCTCCACCGCCCGGCGGCGGCCGATCGAGAACCGGCTGAGGAGGAGGCGGAAGACGTCGTCGAAGATACTGCTCCCGGTCGCGACGTCGTCGAGGCGCGCGAACATGGCGCCGAGCTGGAGCAGCGGCCGCAGCGGCAGGTGCCCGAAGCGCAACACGTACACCGTGCTCAGCGACAGGACGCGGAGCACCTGCTGACCGAGGAGGCTCGCGAAGAACGCCGCGAGCGGCGTCCCGTGGTGCGGCGTCGCGATGGTGACGACGCTGCGGATCCGCGAGGCGTGCCGCTCGACGTCGGCGCGCGTCGGCAGCGACGCGGCCGCGGTCGCGACCAGGCGCGCGTCGAGGCCACCGCTCGAGTGACCGACGAGGTGCACGATCGCGCCGGCGCGCCGCGGGACCGTGGCGTCGATGGTCTCGACGACCCGCGCCGCGCGCTGCGGCAGCGACGCCGTCGGAATGGTCCGCACCACGTGGAGCCGCACGTCGAGGCCGAGCGCCGCGCAGCGGCTCCGGACGACGTCGCGGACGTGTCCGAAGTACGTGAGCTGCCCGAGGTTCGCGAACCCGAAGAACCCCGGGATCAAGTAGACGTGATGTCGCCCGGACCGCATGCGAGCCGGCCGCGGATAGAGCGCGGCGCGGCCCGCTTTTCAACCGCATCGACGTGGGCGCGGAGATGCCGTCGCAGACCTGTGAACGGCCGAGGGCGGATTCCCCGTCGTGCGAATCCGGCCCGCACGTCTCTTCCGCGATGACGGCCTCACGGCCGGACGACGTTGGTCCACCGCTTGCTGCTATGTGTGGCGGAGCGGATGGTGATGGTCCGGCAAGACGCGGTCGTCGAGGCGCTCGCCGACCCGGCGTTCTATCCAGAAGGGCCGGACGCGGTCGAGCACGTGCAGACCCACATCTCGCACGTGTTCCTCGCCGGCGCCTTCGTCTACAAGCTGAAAAAGGCCGTCCGCCTCCCGTTCCTCGACTTCAGCACCCTCGATGCCCGCCGGGTATTCTGCGACGAGGAGGTCCGTCTCAATCGTCGGCTGTCGCCCGACGTCTACCTCGGCGTCCGCCGGATCACGTGCGCGTCGAACGGTAGGCTCGCTCTCGACGGCGCCGGCGAGACCGTCGACTACCTCGTGTGGATGCGCCGCCTGCCGGCAGAGCGAACGCTCGCCGCGCTCGTCGACGCCGATCGCGTCCGTCCCGAGATGCTCGAGCAGCTCGCGAGGCGCATCGCGGGGTTTCATGCCGCCGCGCCCGCGGGCCCCGCCGTCGCCGCGTATGCGACGCCGGCCGCGCTCGCCGCGACCTGGCAGCGAACGCTGGATCTCGCCGCGCCGCTCGCCGGCGGCGTCGTGGCGCCCGAGCTGCACGCGATGCTTGCGGACCTCGGCAGCCGGTTCATCGGCCGCCACGAGCCGCTGCTTCGCGAGCGCGAGCGCGGCGGACGCATCCGTGAAGGGCACGGCGATCTCCACGCGCAGCACGTCTATTTCGTCGACGCCCCCGTTCCGGCTCCGCCGCTCGCACCGCTGCCGGCCGGCATCTACGTCGTCGACTGCATCGAGTTCTCGTTGCCGCTGCGATGCACCGACGTCGCATCGGAGATCGCCTTCACGGCGATGGACCTGGAACGCTGCGGGCGCGAGGACCTCGCGCGCGACTTCGTCCGCCGCTACGTCGCGGCGTCTCGGGACGCCGGCATCGAGCGCTTGCTGCCCTTCTACGCCTGCTACCGCGCCGGCGTACGCGGCGCGGTCGAGGGCGTGAAGAGCGGCGAGCCGGAGGTGCCGGCGGTCGAGCGTGAAGCGGCGCGCCGGCGCAGCGGCGCGTACTTCGACCTCGCGCTGCGCTACGCCTGGCGCACCGAGGGTCCGGCGTTGATCGCGTGCGCGGGTCTCAGCGGCACCGGCAAGAGCACGGTCGCGGCCGCGGTCGCCGCGGCGACGGGCTATGCGCTCCTGAGCTCGGACGTGCTGCGCAAACGCGGTGGCGCCGCGACGACCGCCGCCCAACGGGGCGAGGGCATGTACGCCGCCGAGGCGCGTGCGGCCGTCTATCGCGCGCTCTGCGCCGAGGCCGAGCGGCTGCTCCGCGAGGGTCGCGGCGTCGTCGCCGACGCGACCTTCATCCGGCTCGCCGACCGTGCGCGGCTCGCCGGCGTCGCGGCCGCCTGCGGCCGCCGGCACGTGTTCCTCGAGTGCCGGGCGCCCGAGGAGGTCGTGCGCGCCCGTCTGCTCGCGCGGCGCGATTCGGTCTCCGACGCGCGTTGGGAAACCTACGTGCGGCAGCGGAGCGAGCATGAGCCCTTCGGCCCCGACGAGTCCCACCTCTTCGTCGAGACGGGCCGCGTCCTCACCGCGCCCTGGCCCGTGCTCGAATCGCTCTGGGCGTGGTACCAGTCGCCGGCTCCGCCGGCCGGTCATTCCTCGTCCGCGACCGGGCTGACGGGCGGAACGTAGTCGCTGCCCTCCTCCTCGTGCTCGACGATGTCCTCGGTCGTCGTCGGCGGCGCGACCTCGTAACGTTGCGCGACGTCCGGCGTCGCCTCCGCGAGCTCCTGGGGCATCGCCGGAGCCTTCGGGGTACGGTCCGTGCGGTCCCAGAGGAGCTCGTTGACGGCGACCCGATCGTCGACCTCGGTGAGGCCGATCACGTCGGTGAGAAGGTTCAGGAGCTCGCGGCGCTCGCGTTCGCTCGGCAGCGTGCCGGCGAGATGCACGACGCCGTGCCGGCAGACGATCCGAAGCTCGTCGAGGTCGATCCGCCCGTCGGCACGGATCTGCTCGCGGAGCGCTTCCTCGAGCTCGTGGTCGCTGAGGAATGCGAGATCGTCGGGTAGTCGACCATGCCGCGGCGCACGCGTCTCGACCTCGTCCGCCGGCACTGCCGATGGGGTTGCCGCGCACGCGATGCAGTACAAGGTGGCGGGACTGGCGCGCAGGCGCGCCGGCAGGATCGCGGCGTCGCACCGTGCGCATCGTCCGTACCGTCCTTCGCGGATCCGCCGCAGCGCCGCATCGATCTCCTCGATCTCGCGCTTGGCGTGATCGTCGAGACGGCTCGCAAGCCGCGCCGCGCGCTCCTCCTGCGCTCGCTCTTCCAGCTCCGCCTCACGGTCCGCGGCGATGTACTCGAGGTCCCGCTCCGCCCCCGCGACGATCTGGAGCAATGCCTCGCGCTTGGCCCGCAGCGCCTTGGTGAGCTCGTTCCGTTGCCGGGTAGTCAACATCGCGCGCTCCTCCGTTCTCCGTCGATCGTTCTCCGTCGGCCCTGAGAGCAATTCGCCGGCCAGCGATCCAGCTCGGAAAAACGCCCGACTCGCGGGCTTCGATTCGCAAAACGGAGAACACACGCGCTCGCGGACGCGAGAATCGATGCCGACGCGCAGACGGCAACGCGTGCGGTCGGCGGACGGGCGCCGCGGCGCGGTGCCGGCGTGCGCGTCACCGCCTCCTCAGACGGCCGCGAGGCCCGGCGCGAGCGTGCGCGTGAGGAGGCGCATCCACAGCAGCAGGCTCGCGATCCGCTCGCGAGCCTGCACGTGAACGCCGTCGCGCTCGCGACCGTGCTCCTGCTCGCGCCGCGTGCCGCCGCCTCGATCCACGCCGGATGCGCGAGGCCGATCCAGTAGAGGCCGGCGAGGCGCATGACGTTCAGCGCCAGCAGGAGCGGCACGCCGGCGGCGACGGCGCCGAGCCGCCGCCGCCAGGGAAGCGGCAAAGCGAGGACGCCGGCGACGAAGACGAGCGCCGCGGCAGGACGCCGCGGGCACCCATGACGCTCACGGGCTCGCCCGGACCTCCGCCGGACCTCGCGAGCGCGCTCGCCGGGCTGCCGTCGGCCCGCGGCGGGCACGCACCCTGCTCGCAGCCGCCGGCCTGCTCGTGACGAGCCACCTCGTCGCCCTGCTCTTCCTGGTCGACTGGTCGTACATGCTCGCCCTCGGGCAACGCGGCGCCTCGGTGCCGGCGGCGCGGCTCGCGGCGTCCGCGGTCGGCTTCGGCCTCTTCTGCCGCCTCGCGCCCTTCGCCGTGCCGCTCCTCGCGCTCGCGCTGGTCGCGGCGCGTCCGGTGGCCGTCCGCGAGCTCGGCGACCAAGGCGGAGCCGAGTAGGCAGGGCGAACCGCCGCACGAGCACCGACTCGCTCGCCGCCGTCGCCGGCGGCCCGCGATCAGGCGGACGCGTCGATCACAGCACCTTCAGCTCGGCCCAGCCGAGCGCGTGCCCGAGCGCGCGCTTCACCTCGCGCTCGCGGCTCGCGGCGACGACGCCGATGCGGGCACCCAGGCAGGTCGTCGGGACGACGTGGAGGTTGTCGAGGTTCACCACCGACGAGTGTCGCAAGCCCTCGCGCCGGCCGACGACGACTTCCTGAGGGATGTTTCGCACCGTGCTCGTGACCTCGCCGACGATGACCTTGTTGAGGTAGGCGTAGGCGGCGGTTCGCGTCAGCAGCAGCACCGGGCGTCGGCCGACGGGCGCCGGCAGATTCGCCCACCGAAGCTCGTACTGCCTCATGCCCGGGGGCGCCGCTTCCGGCGTTTCGCTTCCCACACCGTCGGATCGAGGTAGGCGTCTCCGGCGGAGTCGGGTTGCCGGCGATATGCCTCCGCGGTGGCACGTTCCTCCTCCTCCCACAGCGCCCTGCGAATCGCCATGCGGATGAACTCCGAGCGCCGCCGCGACCGTGCCGGTGCGATCCGCTCCAGGCTGGCTGCGACCTCGTCATCGACCTCCACCAACAATTGCTTCATGGGTTGCAGTATATAGACGGGGCAATGAACGGACAACGTCGAGAGTCGCGGTCGCGAGGAACCGCCTCACACGTCGAGCGTGACCTCCGCCTCCCAGCCGCCGCCGCGGGCCGGCGCGACCTTCAGGCCGTGGAGGGTGACGGCCTTCACGTCCGCGGCGAGCTCGTGGCGCGTACCGTCGATCGGCTCGCCGCGCAGCTCGGCCGTCACGCGGTAGCCGCCGGGCTCGCCGGCGACGCGGACGTCGCGGGCGCGCAGCAGCAGGCCCTTGGCGTCCTTGTGGAAGACGAGCTCGTCGAGGACGCGCATCAGGAGGAGATCGAGCGCACCGGCCTCGACCGCGAGCGGCAGCGTCACCGCCGGCCGGACCGAGTCGAGCGACTCGACCATGCAGTTGGTGGTGGCGTCGGCCGCGGCCGTGAAGAGCTCGTCGAGATCGCCGCCGCAGGCGCGGAAGGTCACGTCGCTGGTGACCGCGTCCTCGAGGTACTCGTACGGCATCGTGGGCGGCGTGCTCGCGAGCGCGGCGCGGCGGTCAGCCCTTGACGTTGCCGATCGGCGTCAAGCGCGCGACCGGACGGCTCAGCCCGGCGCGCGTCGTCGCCTCGACGACGGCGTCGATGTCCTTGTAGGCGCCGCCCGCCTCCTCGGCGAGGCCCGCGAACGAGACCGAGCGCACGTAGATGCCGCGCGCCGCCATCGACCGCTGGAGGTCGCGCCCGTGGAACAGCTTCTTCGCCTTGGTGCGGCTCATGGTGCGCCCGCTGCCGTGGGCGGTGCTGGAGAACGCGGCGCCGCCGCGAACGCCGCAGAGGAGGTACGAGCCGGTCTCCATGCTGCCGCCGATGATCACCGGCTGGCCGGTGTCGGCGTACTCGGGCGGCAGCCCGGCGCGCGCGGGCCGAACGCGCGCGTCGCGCCCTTGCGGTGGACGAGGAGCTCGCGCTCGACGCCGTCCACGTCGTGGGTCTCGAGCTTGGCGGTGTTGTGGGCGACGTCGTACACCATGCGCAGGCCGAGCGCGGCGGCATCGCGGCCGAACACCGCCCCGAAGACCTCGCGGATGCGGTGCAGGATGACCTGGCGGTTCGCGAACGACATGTTCGCGGCGCACTTCATCGCCGCGAAGTACGCCTGCCCCTCGCGCGACGCGAACGGCGCGCACGCGAGCTCGCGATCGACGATCTCGAGGCGGTGCTTCGCAGTCATCGCACGGAGAAAGACGTGGAGGTAGTCGGTCGCGACCTGATGCCCGAAGCCGCGGCTGCCGCAGTGGAACATCACCGCGATCTGGTTCGGGCGCGTGATCCCGAGCCGCGCGGCGAGCGCGGCGTCGGCGACGTGCTCGGGACGCACGACCTGGATCTCGAGGTAGTGATTGCCCGCGCCGAGCGTGCCGATCTGGTTGGCGCCGCGCTCGATCGCGCGCGCGCTCACGGCCGAGGCGTCGGCGCCGGCGAAGCAGCCGCCCTCCTCGGTGCGCGCGAGGTCCTCGGCAGAGCCATAGCCGCGCCGCACGCACCAGCGCGCGCCCTGCTCGAGGACCTCGCGAAACTCGTCGTCGTCGAGCTTCAGGAAGCCGCTGCTGCCGACGCCGGCGGGGACGCGGCGGTAGAGCGCGTCGACGAGCTCGCGCAGCCTCGGCTGCACCTCGTCGAGCGTGAGGTCGGTGAGCACCAGGCGCATGCCGCAGTTGATGTCGAAGCCGATCCCGCCGGGCGAGATCACGCCCGAGCGCGTATCCATCGCGGCGACGCCGCCGATCGGGAAGCCGTAGCCCCAGTGCGCGTCGGGCATGACGCAGCTCGCGCCGACGATCCCGGCGAGCGTCGCGACGTTCGCCGCCTGCCGGAAGACCGCGTCGTCCATCGCGCGCAGGAGCGCCTCCGATGCGAAGATCCGCACCGGGACCCGCATGCCGGGCCGGAGCCCCGGCGGCAGCTCCCAGGCGCAATCACCGATCGGTCGGATGCCTTCGGGAACGCTCACGGCGTCCGCGACGTCATCGGCGCGCTCACGCCACGGCCGCCCGCTCGGCGCGCCGCGCACGGGTCGCCGCCGGCTGCCAAGCCGGAGGGACGGTCGTCATGCTGCCTCCTCGGCTCGATCGTGTGCCCGCCTGAGCCGATGAACGCAACTCGTGCCGTCATCAACGTGCGCGCTGCATCACGATCGTGGCGACGACGGAGATCGCCACGGTCGCAGCGCCTCGGCGAGCATCCGCGAGCCCCCTCGGCACGTTCGTACGACCGACCAGGCTGCGAGCGGCAACCTGCGGCGCACCCCCCGGAGCTTGCTCCCGGCGGCGCTCGTCTGCTGATAGGACTGCCGGCGACGTCATGACCCTCCACCGTCCAGGCCGGCGCGACGCCCCGCCGGCGACGCCGGCCGAGCCAGCGGCGCTCGTCGTCGACGATCTCGTCGCGGGCTACGGCGACAACGTCGTCCTCGACGGCGTCTCGCTCACCGCGCATCGCGGGGAGATCCTGGCCGTCCTCGGCAAGACGGGCTGCGGGAAGAGCACCCTGCTCCGCTCCATCGTCGGGCTGCTCGCGCCGCGGCGCGGCCGCGTGCTCGTCGGCGGCCGCGACGTACACGCGGCAGTCGCCGAGGAGCGCGACGAGATCCTGCGCGGCATCGGGCTCGCCTTTCAGGACGCCGCGCTCCTCGGCTCGATGACCACCGCCGAGAACGTCGCGCTGCCGATCGTCGAGCACTGGGCCGTCGACGGCGACTCGGCGTCGATGCTGGCGCGCATGCGGCTCGCGAGCGTCGGCCTCGCGAGCGCCGGCGACAAGATGCCGGACGAGCTCTCGGGAGGCATGCGCAAGCGTGCGGGCATCGCCCGCGCACTCGCGCTCGAGCCGGCGCTCCTGCTGCTCGACGAGCCCTCCGCCGGCCTCGACCCGACGACCGCACGCGCGCTCGACCAGCTGATCCTCGAGCTCAAGGCGCGCAGCGACATGGCGATCGTCGTGGTCACGCACGAGATCGCCAGCATCGACATCATCGCCGACCGCGCCGTGATGCTCGCCGACCGCGGCGTGATCGCTGCCGGCACCGTCCCCGAGGTGCGGGCGAGCGCCGACCCGCGCGTGCACGCGTTTTTCGAGCGCGAGCTCGTGGCGCGGCGCCGCGTGCGGACGCTCGTCGACGAGCTCGAGTGGCACGGCTGAAGCGCCGCGACCGCCGGGCCCGCACGACCGTGCGCCCGGGGCGCGACAGCCCTAACCGGCAGCTCGGTTGCCACGATGCCGTCCTGAACGGACACGTCTTGCTCGCCATCGTCTCCGTCGCCGCGGCCGCGGTCACCATGGCGATCGGCGCTCGGCGCCGCGCTCGGCGAGAGCCGTACGCCGCGGCGGCGACCGTCGAGGCTCGACGAGCTGGTTCGCGAGGTCGCCGGCCGGCCCGAGCCGCGCCCGGTGACGCTCGCCGGCAGCCTCTTCCTCGACATCGCCGCCGCGAACCTGTCGGGTCTCCTGCCCGGCGTGCAGCGGCCGAGGGCGAGCCTCGCCGCGACCTCGGCGCTCGCGATCGTCGTCTTCGCGGGCGTCGCCGCGCGCGGCTTCGTCGGCTACCTCGCGCACTACGTCCGTCCCAGCCCCCTCCCCCTCCATCTCGTCTCCGAGATCTCGCGCACCGTCGCCCTCTCGATGCGGCCCTTCGGCAACACGATGTCCGGGCAGGTCATCGTCGCGCTGCTCGTCGCGCTCGCCGGATTCCTCGTCCCGATGCCGCTGACGGCGCTCGATCTGCTGATCGGGCTCCTGCAGGCGTACATCTTCACGGTACGGGCGACCGTCGACGTCGGCGCCGCGATCCGCGCCGCGGAGGAATGACCGCGCCTACCGCCGACCGCGCCCGCGGCGGCTCCACTTGGGAACGCCGGCCGCGTTGCGGAGGACGAGCGTCTGGTCGCCCTTCTTCACCTCGGCGGCGATGATCGCGGGATGTCCCTCGACGGTGACGCGCGAGCCCTTCACCTCGATGTGGTCGCCGGCGGCGATCTTGACGTCCTGGTGGTCGATGTACCACGCCGGACCGAGGCGGACGGCGACGGTCTCGTCGCCCTTCTCGAGGACGAGATGCACGCCGCCTCTCCTGCCTCCCGCCGGCACGACGTGCTCGACGCGCTTGACCTGACCGGAGACGGTCTCGACGGTCGCGGGATCGTAGATCCGCATCCCCGGCGAGCCGCGTCCCTGCAGCGGCGGCGGCGGGCCGGCCTGCGCGATTGCAGCGAGCGTGACGACGAGCGCCGCGGACATCGCGGCGGCGACGAACGACGAGCGTTTCATGGGACCCTCCTCCGTTACCGCGATTCGAGAAAAGCACGATCGACGCCGCGACGCACGATCGGCACCGGCGCCGCCGCGAGGCCGGCTGATGCTGCGGATCGACGCTGCGGTCCTGTCATTCCTCTTCGATTGCGCTATGTACCGCGCGATGCCGCGCCTCTTTCGACGCATCCTCGTGCCGCACGATTTCTCGGAGCACGCGAGCGCGGCGCTGCGCGTCGCGGCCGATCTCGCCGGCGCGCATCGCGGGCGCATCACGGTCGTGCACGCGCTCGCGCCCTTCTACAGCGGCGCCGCGTTCCCCACCCAGGTCGAGATCGCCTGGGTGCCGTCGGCCGAGCTGCTGAGCGAGCTTCGCGTCCGCTTGGCGGCACGCGTGCAGAAGACGCTCGGAAGCCGCGCACGCGGCGTCGTCTGCCGCACCGTGATGGGCGACCCGGCGACGGCGATCATCGACGCCGCGCGCGGATGCGACAGCATCGTCATGGCGACGCTCGGCCGCACCGGGCTCGCCCACCTCGTCATGGGAAGCGTCGCGGAGAAGGTCGTCCGGCACTCGCCCGTGCCGGTGCTCACGATCCGCCCGACGGCGGCGCGCGCCGGCGCCCGCGGACGCCGGGGTCGCCGCACGTCGACGCCCGCGCGCAGCGCGCGCCGTCCGCGGGCGCGTGCCGCGCGTCGCCGTTGAGCTCCGGGCCTCGGCCCGCCGCCAATCCAGGTCGCCTCTCCCCACCGCCACGTGCCGCGTGCTCACAGGCCGAAGGGATAGGTCTCCGGCGTGCCGCGCGTCTCGACCTGGCCGAGCGCGGTCACCGCGCGGGTCTCGTCGAACCAGATGAACTCGTCGAACTGCGCGGGCAGCACGGCCTGGAAGTAGTGGCTCGCGAGCTCGGTCTCGGGACGGTAGATGACGCCGATCGCGCGCTCGAGCCGCGGCGGCGTGAGCTCGTCGCGCACCTCGGCGCGTCGCGGCTGGCGCAGCGGCAGGAAGAACGCCTGCGATCGCGGCATCGTGACAGAGGCGCTCGTAGCTGTCGGCGTGCGCCGGCCGCACCCGCTTCACCTCCATCGGGCCGTCCCAATCCGTCGCCGCCGCGACCGTGCCGTGGTCGGTGCCGAAGCCGACGGCGAACGCGCTGCGTCGCCGAACGTCTCGCGCGCGAGCTGGCCGACGTTGAGCTCGCCGCGCACGCCCATCTCGGTCGCGGCGCGCGTTGCCGACGTGCGAGTTGTGCTCCCAGATCACGACCTTGGTCTCCGGGCCGCGGAACGCGAGCACCACCTGCAAGCGTCTCGAACATGTGCTCGTCGCGCAGGTTCCACGACTCGCGCGAGCCGTAGTACATCGCCCGGTAGTAGCGCTCGGCGTTGGCGACGACGCGCGCGTTCTGCAGGGCGTCGAGGAAGCGCTCGCCGTCGCGGAGCTGATACTCGAGGCGGCGCTCGAGCATGTCGCGCAGCATGGCGACGACCTCGCGCTCGCAGCCGCGATAGCCCTGCGTCACCACCGCGCGCCCGTAGGCGGCCGGATCGCCTTGCCACGGCGTCAGGCAGCCGTAGCGCTCGCGCGCGACCCGCGCCGCGTCGGGATCGACGTCGTCGAGGTAGCGCAGGACGGCGTCGATCGAGGTGTAGAGGCTGTAGAGGTCGAGGCCGTAGAAGCCGACCCGGCGCTCCGGCTGCGCGACCTGCTCGTTGTACGCGCGCAGCCAGCGGACGAGCTCGCTCGACCTCGACGGTTCCGCCACATCCACGTCGGGAAGCGCGTGAACGCCTTCCACGGCGCGGGCGGCGTGGTCGCGTGCCGGACGTAGTGGTCGACGCGGGCCGCGTCCGGCCAGTCGGCCTCGACGGCGACCGCCGTGAAGCCGCGGCGCAGGATCAGCTCGCGCGTGATCCGCGCCCGCATGCGGTAGAACTCCGAGGTCCCGTGCGTCGCCTCGCCGAGGAGGACGACGCGCGCGTCGCCGACGCGATCGAGAAGCGCGTCGAGCGCGCCGCTCTCGATGTCGGCGAGCGGCTCGGCCGCCTCGCGCACCAGCTTGGCGACGACCTCGGGACGGCTCCGCGGCGCGGGCTCCGGCGGCGCACCGTCCGCGCGCCGCGACGCCGGCGGCGTCCGTGCCCGGCGCCTCGCGCCCGGCTCCGTCCAGCCCTGCGCGCCGACGAGCGGCACGAACCGCACGTCGCCGAGGTCCTCGCGCGTGTAGCTGTCGTCGCCGGTGCGCGTCACCCGCACGAGCTTCTGGAGCCGCGGTGTCGGCCCGATCGGGATCACGAGTCGGCCGCCGACCGCGAGCTGCTCGAGCAGCGGCTCCGGCACCTCCGGCCCGCCGGCCGCGACCATGATCGCGTCGTACGGCGCGTGCTCCGGCCAGCCGAGCGTGCCGTCGCCGTGGCGGACGTGGACGTTCGCGTAGCCGAGCGTGTGCAGCCGTCGCTCGGCGGCCTCGGCGAGCTCGGCGTGGCGCTCGATCGTGTAGACGTCGGCGGCGACGCGGCTCAGCACCGCCGCCGCGTACCCCGAGCCGGTGCCGACCTCGAGGACGCGGTGGTGCGGGGCGATCTCGAGCGCGACGAGCATCGCGGCGACGATGTAGGGCTGCGAGATCGTCTGCCCGGCCTCGATCGGCAGCGGCGCGTCCTCGTAGGCGAACTCGGCAAGCTCGCCGGCGATGAAGGCCTCGCGCGGCACCGCGCGCATCGCCTCCAGAACCGCCTCGTCGCGGATACCGCGCGTCCGGAGCTGCGTCTCCACCATGCGCTCGCGCTCGTCGGCTCGTTCGGTCATGGCTCGTCCCCCCTCTCGGGGCGCCCGCGTCTCAGGGTCCCTCGAACAGGTACGGCGACAGGCCGGTATCGTACTCGACGTCCTTGAGCGTGATCGTCGTCGACGTGCCGGTCGGCACCGTCTCCATCGAGAGCCGCGTCCAGGTCGGGTAGCCGTGAATCGTCTTGATCTGATCGAAGGTCCGCACCTTCCACAAGACGCCGCTGCGGTCGTAGTACTCCGTGCGCCGCGGGATGTAGTCCTTGGCGTCGATGCAGCGCACGATCTTGCCGTACCACCAGCCCCGGTCGGGCACCGACTCGACGCGATGGCACGTACGGCCGGCGATCTCGTCGTCGTCGAGCAGCCGATGCTGCTGATAGTCGATCTGATACAGGCCGATGTCCTCGTAGTTGAAGTCGGTGCCGAGGAAGCTCTCGCCGCGCATGTCGGCCGTGACGTCGCGCACGCGGCGGATCGCCGGGAGGTAGATGCGCGTGTGGCTCACGCCGTCGGACGCGCGCAGGACGGTGATGTCGGTGCCGCGCAGGTCGAGCGGCGAATCGAACACCAGCCGCATGCGCGGATCGCTGCCGCCCCTGCGGTAGAAGCGGCCCGCCCACTCGACGGACTCGCCGCGGCCGTTCGCGATCGTGAAGACGACGTTGGCGCGCATGTCCTTTCCCGGCTCGAGCGCCTCGCGCATGCGTCCGAGCACGGTCGTGACGTCGGTTGCGCCGGCCGACGTCGTCGACAACGTGAGGAGTCCGAGTCCCACTGCGAGCAGCGCCCCCATGCTCTTCTGTGCACGCATCACGCATCCTCCTTCGCGTCCCGCCGTTTCGGCACGCCCGTTGCGATTCTCATGCAAACGCGTTACCGCACGTTCGGTGACGACGCGACGTCCAGGTCGAAAGATTCGCTCGTCATCAGACCCATGTCATTCGCATCTTCGAGACGTCGGCGCGCAGCCGACTCTCGGAATTGCAACGACGTCGAGCCCATGGACCACGATGGTCCGCGTCTCGCGCACGACATAGCATGGCACGACCGGTGCTCGCGCCCCCGGTGGAGGTCGACATGGACGAGAACACGATGATCCGTGAGATCGCCGGCGCGCTGCGTTGCGACACACGCCGCGCCGACGGAATCGCGTTGGCCGTCATGGACGAGCTTCATCACCGGCTGACGCCGAAGGAGGCGGCCGACGTCGCGGCCCAGCTCCCCGAGCGTATCAAGCGGGAGTGGCTCGAGCGCGAGCGTGCCGGCCGCACGGTCGACAAGGTGCACGCGCCGGAGTTCATCGGACGGGTGCGGCGCCAGGCGGGTCTTGCCGACGACACGGAGGCGGAGCGCGCCGTCCTGGCGGTGTTCCGCGCTCTGCAACGTCTTCTCGGCAGCCCGTCGGGTATGGAAGGCGAGGCATGGGACGTCTTCAGCCAGCTGCCGAAGGACATGAAGAAGCTCTGGCTCCGCGCCGGCGAGACGGCGGCCGCCACGGGTCCGGTCGCCTCCTGACCGCCGGCTTCATGGCATTGCCGTCGTGACGGCGGCGTCGCGCTGGCGCCACGAGCCCTTCCGCCTCTTCTTCCCGCTCGCGGTCGTGCTCGGATGGGTCGGCATCGGGCACTGGCTGCTCTACGTCGCGGGCGTCACGCGCTCGTACTCGTGCTTCTTCCATGGCCTCGTCCAGGTGCAGGCCTTCTTGATGGCGTTCGCGATCGGCTTCCTGCTGACCGCGATCCCGCGGCGGACGAGCTCGGCGCCGGCGTCCGCGCTCGAGCTCGGTCTCGCCGCCGCGGCGCTGGTGACGAACGCCGCCGCTGCGCTCGTCGAGCGCTGGGTCGTCGCGGAGCTGGCGTACGCGGCGCTCTTCGTCCTGCTCTTGCAGTTCGCGCTCCGCCGTTTCCTCGGCGCGGCGGGGGAAAGGCGGCCGCCGGCGGCGTTCGTCTTGATTCCGATCGGCATGCTCCACGGGATCGGCGGGGCCGCGCTGATCGCGCTGGCATCGCGGTCCGAGACCCCCGGGGCGATGCTCGCGTTCGGGCGCTTGCTCGTCGAGCAAGGCGTCTTCCTGTGCTTCGCGGTCGGCGCCGGCGCGCTCGTCCTGCCGCTCATGAGCGGCGGAGCGCCGCCGGCGGATCTCGGGTCGTCGCCGCGCGAGCGCCGGAAGGCGGTCGCGTACGCCGGCGCGGGGGTCCTGATCTTCGTCAGCTTCGTGCTCGAGCAGCGAGGCTGGAAGCAGATCGGTCCGCTCCTGCGCGGCGGCGTCGTCGCGGCGGGGCTGGGTCTCGGCGGCGGCGCGTGGCGGCCGCCCGGGACGCCGGGCCTGCATCGCTGGCTGGTGTGGATCGCCGTCTGGCTGATGCCGGCCGGGCTCGTCTTCGCCGGGCTCGCGCCCGACTACCGCGTTCCGGCGCTTCACGTCCTCTTCATCGGCGGCTTCGGCTTGCTCGCGTTCGGCGTCGCGACGCACGTGACGCTGAGCCACCTGGATCTCCCGGCGCTCGCGCTCGGACGTCCGCCCGCGGTCGCCGTCCTCGGCGCCTCGATCATCCTCGCGATGCTGGGACGGGTCACCGCGGATTGGAGCGCCACGTATCTCCAGCATATCGGTGCAGCCGCAGCCGTCTGGATCCTCGGCACCGCGGTGTGGCTCGCATTCGTGGCCCCGAAGCTGCTCCGCCGACCGTAGCCCGCGTGCCACGGGCGCGGGCGCGCCTCGGTTCCCGTCCCTGCGACAGCCGCCCGCGAACGGATCTCGTCCTTGCGACACCCGTCGACGCCGTCGACGCGCTGCGCGTGCCGAGGGCGGCGATCTCGCGGGCCTCGCGCGTTCGTGACGTCCGGCGCGCCTGTGGAACGGTACTTGGAATCAGGAGCTGCCGCGCGCGGCGAGGCGGTCGATGCTGCCGCCTGCCGCCGCGCGTCGTCCCGAGTCCTCGATGCCGCACACCGTCGATCGCCGCGCCGGCTATCTCGTGACCGGAGGGACCGGGTTCATCGGCCGCCATCTCGTCCAGGAGCTGCTGCGGCGCCGCACGGGCACGATCTTCGTCCTGGTTCGGCAGCGTTCGCTGCCTCGCTTCGCGGAGCGACTCGCCTCGTGGAACGGCGCGTCCGACCGGGTCGTCCCGCTCGTCGGCGACCTCTGCGTCCCCCGCTTCGGGCTCGCGGCCGAGCAGCTCGCGGAGCTGCGCGGCCGCATCGCGCACGTCTTTCACGTCGGCGGTCTCTACGACATGGCGGCGACCGCGGACGCGCTCGTCGAGACCAACGTCGCCGGCACCGAGCACGCCGTCGACGTCGCGGCGCGGATCGCCGCGCGACGCTTCCACCACGTGAGCTCGATCGCGGCGGCGGGACGCTACCGCGGCGTCTTTCGCGAGGACATGTTCGACGAGGCCCGCGGTCTTCGCGATCCGTACTTCCGGACGAAGCACGAGGCGGAACGCATCGTGCGCACCGCGTGCGCGGTCCCGTGGCGGATCTATCGGCCGTCGCTCGTCGTCGGCCACTCGCTGACCGGCGAGATGGACAAGGTCGACGGCCCCTACTACGTCTTTCCGCTGCTCGCGCGGCTCGGCGTCGCGCTGCCGAGCTTCCTGCGCTTGCCGGGCATCGGCGGCGGCCAGCTGAATCTCGTCCCGGTCGACTTCGTCGCCGCGGCGCTCGATCACATCGCGCACCGCGACGGCCTCGACGGCAAGACCTTCCACCTCGTCGACCCGTCGCCGCGCTCGGTCGGCGAGACCCTCGACGTCTTCGCCGACGCGGCGGGAGCGCCGCGGTTCTCGCTGCGGCTCGGCGCCGCCGAGCCGATCGTCGGCGTGGTCACGCATGCGATCGCGCGCAACGGCAACGGCGCGGTGAACCGGCTGGTGCAACGGACGACGGGCGTGCCGCTGCGCGCCCTCGACTACGTCGGCAACCCGACGGCCTTCGACTGCAGCGAGACGCGCGCCGCGCTCGCCGGGTCCGGCATCGAGGTGCCGCCGCTCGAGTCGTACGCGCGCCAGCTCTGGCGCTACTGGGAGCGGAACCTGCACACCGACACCTCGCACGCGCGCGGGCTCGAGCACGCGGTCGGCGGCAAGCACGTCCTCGTCACCGGCGCGTCGTCCGGGATCGGCCGCGCCCTCGCCCTCAAGCTCGCCGCCGCCGGCGCCCACGTGATCCTGGTCGCCCGCCGCGCCGATCGCCTCGCCGAGGTGCGCGCTCTGGTCGAGCGCGCCGGCGGCGCCGCCTCGGTCTTTGCGGCCGACCTCACCGACGGCGCCGACGTCGAGCGGCTCTGTCGCGAGGTCGTCGACCGCTTCGGGGGCGTCGACGTCCTGGTCAACAACGCCGGGCGCTCCATCCGGCGCTCGCTGCGTCTCTCCGAGGACCGCTTCCACGATTTCGAGCGCACGATGGCGATCAACTACTTCGGCGCGGTGCGGCTGCTCCTCGGTCTGCTGCCGGCGATGCGCAAGCGTGGCGACGGCCACGTCGTCAACGTCTCGTCGATCGGCGCCCAGGTCGGTCCGCCGCGCTTCTCCGCCTACATCGCGTCGAAGGCCGCGCTCGACGGCTTCTCACGCTGCGCGGCACCGGAGCTCATGGGTGACGGCATCGACATCACGACGGTGTACATGCCGCTGGTGAAGACCGAGATGATCGCGCCGACCCGCCTCTACGAGTCGTTCTCGGCGATCACGCCCGCGGAGGCCGCCGACCTCATCTGCTCCGCGATCGTCCGCCGTCCGAAGTCGGTGAGCACGTGGTTCGGCTTTCTCGGCCAGCTGAACGCGAGCCTGGCGCCGCGCCTCGTCGACCTCGCGCTCTACCTCGCGTATCGCCTGTTTCCCGATTCGGCCGCGGCGCGCGGCGAGGCCCCGCGCCGCGACGAGCAGCCCGGCAGCCTCGGCAAGGCGTTCGCGCGCCTGCTCCCCGGCGTCCACTGGTAGCGCCGGCGAACCCTAGGAGCGGCCGCCGAGCCAGCGGCGACGCTGCTGGTAGACGCCGGGGTTCACCGGCCCGAAGCGGCGGCGCGACCGCCGTCGCCGGAGAACGACGAGCGAGCGGTCATGGGCGCCTCGCTTGCGAAGCGGCAAAGCGTCGCGGCGATTCGCAAGTCTGTGAAACGAGCGCGACGCCGTTCGCCAGAACGAGAACGGCGCCGGGGCGGGGCGCTCCGCCGACGCGGGACTGATGCCCGTCCGAGGTGGCACGTTGCTTGCGATCCCGGGCAGCGGAGTTCCCACACGCGCGATCGCGCGGCGTGTCGATCCGACGGAGGGACACCATGAGCCAGTACAACGCGATCGTCGGCGAAGGCCTCGACCGGATGGCCGAGATGGCGCGCGGCAACTTCGATCTCGGCTGGATGCACGTCAACCCCGAAGGCTGGGGACATCGGGCGACGCCGGGCCCCGTCGGCCTCGGCCTCAAGGACATCGAAACCGGGCACTACGGCCGGGTGCCGGAGTACGGCTCGCGCCACGGCAGCATGGCGCCGCGCGGCTCCCACGTGCCGCTCGAGACGCCGTCGCTCGGGATGTACGACTTGAACGACAAGTCGGAGGTGTGGTCCGACAACGCCGCGCTGCTCTACGACGAGGCGGTGACCCGCCAGTGGAACTCCGTCACCGACGTGCCGTGGCACAAGCTCGAGAAGCTGCCCGACGACATCGAGCGCGCGGTCTGCCAGATGTGCACCAACTTCACCGAGGTCGAGTTCGTCGCCGGCGACATGCCCGCGAAGTGGCTCTGCCACATCAACCACGACTTCCACGAGGTCAAGCTCTTCCTCGCGACCCAGATCATGGACGAGGCGCGCCACATGGACGTGTTCCGCAAGCGTGCCCTCGCGAACGGCGGCGGTCTCCTGATGGCGTCGCCGGCGAACGAGCAGCTCCTCGCCGCGATCCTCCAGGCGCCGAACTACACCACCGCGAGCTCGCTGATGCACATCTTCGGCGAGGGCTTCATCCTGACGCTCTTCCGCGCCGGCGAGTTCCTGGCGCCGACCGAGGTCGAGAAGACGATCTTCCGGCTCTGCATGCAGGACGAGGCACGGCACGTCGCCTACGGCGTCCGCCACCTCAAATACTTCCTCGAGCACCAGCCCGAGATGCGCGGCGAGATCAACCACATCCTCGACCTCGGCGAGGAGGCGATCTTCCGGCTCACGCTCGAGCCGCAGACCGTCGAGCCGCGGGCCATCCTCGCCGGCGGCGGCGTCGAGAACATCCAGCTCGGCATGGGCCGGCTCGCCTTCCTCTACAACAAGCAGGTGAAGGAGTACCTGCATCGGCTCAAAGTCGCCGGCCTCGATCGCGAGCCCCTGATGGTCATCCCGCGCGAGCTGCCGGTCGCAGCCCTCGCGGCCTAGGGAGGAACGATGCAGAACTCCGCCGCGCAACGCGACACCGGTCGGACGCGTCCGGCGCCGGCACCGGCGCCGATCCCGTTTCCCTCCGTCGCCTGGTTCCAGCGCCTCGCCGCGATCATGCGCGCGGACGAGAAGGCGTTCCGGGAGCTCGGCCCGCTCGACTGCGTGATGGTCGTCGCAGTCACGCACGACGTCGGCCGGCACGAGCTCTTCGCGATCACCTTCGCCGGGTACGCCGTCAGCACCGTCCGCGCGCTGGTGACGCTCGACGAGGCGCCGCGCTCGCACTTCGTCATCGCGGGGCCGCTCGCGGCCTGGCGCGCGATGATCGAGAACATCCGCGCGCACGGCGCCCCCGAGCTCGCCTACACCTTGAACTCGCTCACGCTGCCCGACGACCCGCTGCGTCTCGACGGGCCGGACCAGCTCGAGATCGACGCGTTCTACCGCTACATCCAGAGCCTGCAGCGCTTCTTCGACGGCGCCGCCACGGTGCCGACGGTCTACCCCGAGTGACACCCGAGCGCGCTCCCGCCGCGCCGGCGCTGGGCGACCGGCCGCTGGTCGCGATCTGGGAAATCACGCGCGCGTGCGACCTGTGCTGCCTGCATTGCCGCGCCCAGGCGGCGCCGCAGCGCGACCCGTGCGAGCTCTCGACGCGCGAGGCGCTCGGCCTGATCGATCAGCTCGTCGAGCTCGAGCCGGCGGTCCTGGTCCTCACCGGCGGCGACCCGTTGAAACGGCGGGACCTCTTCGAGCTGATCGCCGCCGCGGTCGCTCGCGGCATGCAGGTCGCGATCGCGCCGAGCGTGACGCCGCTCCTCACCCGCGACGTCATCGCCCGGCTCGCGGGCGCCGGCGTCCGCCGGATCGCGCTCAGCCTCGACGGCCCCGACGCCTCGACGCACGACGCCTTTCGCGGCGCGTCCGGATCGTTCCGCGCGACGCTCGAGGCGATCGCGCACGCACGCGCGGCGGGGCTGTCGCTCCAGATCAACACCAGTCTCTCGCGACGCACGGTGTGGGAGCTGCCGGCGACCGGCGCGCGCGTCGCCGGTCTGGCGCCGGATCTCTGGAGCGTGTTCTTCGTCGTCCCGACGGGCCGGGCGGCCCCTGAGCAGCAGATCGACGCCGACGGCGCGGAAGCCGTCTTCCACTACCTCTACGACTGGAGCGAACGCACGGGTCGCGCCGTGAAGACGACGGCCGCGCCGGCGTATCGCCGGGTCGTTCTCGAGCGCGGCGCCCTCCGGCGGCCGCACGCACAGCCGCGCCGCCCGCCGGTCCCGGTGAACGACGGCAAGGGATTCGTCTTCGTCTCGCACACCGGCGACGTCTACCCGAGCGGATTTCTGCCGCTCGCCTGCGGTAACGTGCGGCAGACGTCGGTCGCCGCCATCTACCACCACAGTCCCGTGATGCGCGCGCTGCGCGACGAACGGCTGCTCCGCGGCAAATGCGGCGTCTGCCCGTTCCGCCACGTATGCGGCGGCTCGCGCGCGCGCGCGTACGCGGCCACCGGCGACTTCCTCGCCGAGGATCCGGCGTGCGCGTACGTGCCGCCGCGATTCCGGCGGGCCGGCGGCGGGCGGCGGCGGCCTCCCGCGCGTCGCGTGCACCGAGCGGCGCAGTAGGATGGCGGAAGGGCGGCGGCGCCGGCCGCGTTCCCGCGTGTGGGAAGCCGCGGGCGATCGGTCACGCGGACGCGACGACTTCCACGATCGCGCGCCTGGCATGCGCGATGCTCGACGAGCCCCGTGACCGAGCACAGCCGCGAGCGATGGGGTGCGATCGTCGTCGGGTCGGGACTCGGCGGCCTCGCCTGCGCGGCCTATCTCTGCGCGGCCGGCACGCCGACCCTCGTCCTCGAGTCGCACTACGTCGCCGGCGGTAACTCGCAGTCGTTCCGGCGCCGGCGGCGCGGACGCGCCTACGAGTTCGACGTCGGCGTCCACTACATCGGCGAGTGCGGACCGGAGGGCGCGATCACGCGGACGCTCCGGGGCCTCGGTCTCGAGGACCGCATCAGGTTCCGCCCGCTCGATCCCGACGGCTTCACGACCTTGGTGTTCCCCGATCTCACCTTCCGCGTCCCGGCGGGGTGGGATCGCTACCGCGACCGGTTGCTGGCGGCGTTTCCCGCCGAAGCCGACCGGCTCGGCGACGTCGTCGACGTCTTGCGCGAGGTCGGCGAGGCCGGCGGCCGGCTGCTCGCCGGTGAGCTCGACCTGGCGTCGGCGGCGGCGCAGGCGCCGCGCTTTCTGGAATGGGGACTCCGGCCGGTCACGGAGCTGTTCGCGGCGTACGGCCTCTCCGAGCGCGCGAGCGCGGTGCTCATCGGAGAGCAAGGCGACTACGCCGTCCGCCCGTCGAAGACCCCGGTCGTCCTGCAGGGCGGCATCACCGACCACTACATGCGCGGCGCCTTCTACCCCGAAGGCGGCGGGCAGACGATCGCCGCGCGTTTCGTCGAGGCGATCCGCGCCTACGGCGGCGAGGTCCGGACGCGCGCGCCGGTGGCCCGCATCCGCGTCGAGCGGGACCGCGTCGCGGGCGTCACGCTCGCGCACGGCGGGGCCGAGATCGACGCGCCCGTCGTGGTGTCCAATGCCGACCTGAAGCGCACCGTCCGCGAGCTCGTCGGCGAGGCGCACTTCCGTCCGGAGACGATCGAGCGCGTGCGCGCCTACCGGATGTCGTTGCCGCTCTTCGTGGTGTACCTCGGCCTCGACGTCGATCTCGCCGCCGCCGGGTACGCCAACACGAACTACTTCATCTGGGGCAGCTACGACATCGAGCGCGTCTACGACGAGCTCGAGTCGGGAACGATCCCGGACGACGATCTGGTGTACGTCACCGTCACGTCGCTCAAGGATCCCGACAGCACGCGGCTCGCGCCGCGCGGTCACACCAATCTCCAGATCATGACCGTCGTGCCCCGCGAGTACGCCGCGTGGGGCGTCGACGGCGGGCCGTGCGACACCGGCTCGAACGCCTACCACCTCGACCGCGAGTACCGCCGGCGCAAGGCGGCGCTCGCGGAGCGGCTGCTCCACGCGGCCGAGCGGGTGCTGCCCGGCATCGGCACGCACGTCGACTGGCAGGAGGCGGCGACGCCGGTGACGCAGGAGCGCTTCACGCGCTCGACGGGCGGCACGTCCTACGGCATCGAGCTGGCCCTCGATCAGGCCGGTCCGCTGCGCCTCGGGCCGCGCACCGAGGTCCCCGGCCTCTATCTCGCCGGCGCGAGCACGCCGTCGGGCCACGGCATCGCCAACGTCCTGCGGAGCGGCGTCGTCGCCGCCGGCGCCGTCCTCGGTCGCGACCTGCTGCACGAGGTGCGCGCCGGCGCCGTCGTCGGCACCCCCGATCGGCTGCCCCCGTTGCGCTCCGACTGGGATCCGTGGCGTGAATGTCACTGACGACGGCGCCGGCGAGACGGCGCCACGGCGTGGGTGTCAACCGGCGACTCCATCCACCGACACGTTGCCGCGATGCGTGGAGCGCAGCGAGAGCGGAGTGAGCGATGAGCGAGATCACGGGCGGTGAGCTGCTGGCGCGCTGCCTCGCGGACGAGGGTGTGCGCTTCGTGTTCGGTCTGCCGTCACCGGAGGTGGATCCCTTCCTCGCAGCGCTCGAGGAGCACGGCATCCGGCTGGTGCCGGTCCGCCACGAGGCCGCGGGCGCGCACATGGCCGAGGGTCTCTACAAGACGACCGGCGCAGTCGCGGCGGTCCTCGGCAATCCCGGGCCGGGCTCCGCGAACCTGCTGCCGGGCGTGATCACCGCGCGTCACGAGGGCGTGCCGCTGCTCGCGATCACGTCGCAGCACCGGCTCGGCATCGTCTACCCGTCGCCGCCGTCGACGTTCCAGGGCCAGGACCAGCTCGACGTCTTCCGGCCGGCGGTCAAGTGGGGCGGGCCGATCTTCGCGTGGGAGCGGATCCCGGAGGTCGTGCGCCTCGCCTTCCGCGAGATGTGGCTCGGGCGGCCCGGTCCGGTGCACCTCGAGATCCCGATGCCGGTGCTGTACGCGACCGGCGACGCGGCGAGCGCCCCGATCCGTCCGCCCGAACGCTACCGCGCGCCGCGCCCGCAGGCGTCGGCGCGCCAGCTCGCGGACGCGGCCGAGCTGCTCGCCGCCGCCGCCCGCCCGGTCATCGTCGCCGGCTCCGGCGTCGAGCGCGCCGACGCGAACGCCGCGCTGCTCGCGCTCGTCGGAGCTGCTCGGGTGCCCGGTCGTCACGACGATGGCGGGACGCGCGGCGGTGCCGCTCGATCACCCGCAGCATCTCTTCGGCTCTCGCCCGCCGCGCGACCTCGCGCGCCGCGAGGCCGACGTCATCCTCGTCGCCGGCTCGCGGCTCGGCAATCTCGACGTGCCCTACGACAAGTACTGGGGCGATCCGTCGCGCCAGCGGCTCATCCAGATCGACGTCGACCCGCGCCACATCGGCGTCACGCGCCCGATCGCGCTCGGCATCGTCGCCGACGTGAAGAGCACGCTCGCGGGCCTCGGAACGGCGATGCGCGGGCGGCCCGTCGCCCCCGGCCGCGGCGACGATCTCGCGCGCTACCGGCGCGCATTGGATGCCTGGCGCGGCGAGCTGCTGGAGGGCGATCGCGGCGTGGCGCGGTCCCGGGCATGCATCCCGCGCACGCCATGCAGGCGATCGGCGAGGCCTTCGGCCGCGACGCCGGTCTACGTCGCCGACGGCGGCAACACGTCGCTGTGGGCGCACTGGTGCCTGCCGCCGACGCGGCCGCGCTCGTACCACAGCATCCTCGAGCTCGGCATGCTCGGCACCGGCATCCCGTCGGCGATCGGCGCCAAGCTCGGCGATCCCGCCCGCGAGGTCGTGTGCGTGACCGGCGACGGTGCCGCCGGCTTCCACTTCATGGAGATGCAGTCCGCCGCGCGCGAGGGCCTGAAGATCGTGACGATCGTCTTCGCCGAAGGCTCGTGGACGATGGAGGAGCCGAACGAGCGGATGCTCTACGGCCGCACGTTCGGCACCGACATGGGCGCGGTGCGCTGGGACGTCGTCGCGCAGGGCCTCGGCTGCGAGGGATTCTACGCCGACCGGATCGACGACGTCGCGCCGGCGCTGCGCGGCGGCGCGACGCGCGCGCGGACCCGCGGTCGTCTGCCTGCGCACCAGCCGCGATGCGAACCTCGCCGTGCCGGAGCAGTCGCTCGTGCGCTTCGTCGAAGTGTACCAGGGCCCGATGAGCTGACGACCCGGTCGAATATTGGAAGCGGAGCACCGACGATGACCGAGACCGACACCAAGACGGGCGATGGATCGGGATCGCGATCGGGCGAGCCCGGACCGATCGCACGCTACCTCGGCGACGACCACGCCCGGCTGGACGCGCTCCTCGAGCGCGCCGCGGCCGCCAGCCCGATCGACGCCGACGCCTTCGCGAAATTCCGCGAGGGTCTGCTCCGCCACATCGGGATGGAAGAGAAGATCCTCTTGCCCGCCGCCCAGCGTGCCCGCGGCGGCGAGCCCCTGCCCGACGCCGCGCGCCTCCGTCTCGATCACGGCGCGCTCGCGGCGCTGCTCGTTCCGACGCCCACGCCGGCGATCGTGCACGCGCTGCGCGCGATCCTCACGCGCCACAACGCGGTCGAGGAGCGCTCGGGCGGCGTGTACGACGCGTGTGAGCGGCTCGCCGGCGGCGAGGCGCTGCTGGCGCAGCTCCGGGCCGCGCCGGCGGTGCCGGTCAGTCCGCACGTCGACACCCCGGTCGTCGCCGACGTGATCCGCCGCGCGCTGGCACGCGCCGGCTACGACGCGGGGGCGCTCGGGCTCTCGTGAACGCGCTCAGCCGTGTCGTCGCGGGATGAACGGCCGGACGTGTGAGACGTCGCCGACGCGCGCCGTGCTCGCCATCGGCAGGACGAAGATCTCCTCGCCGCCGTCCGTGTCGCGAGCGAGCGTCCGAAGCGTGGCGACGACCTTCGGCGCCGTGGCGTCATCGACGACCACCTCGACCTTGAGCGCCGGGACGAGGTTCACCGTGTACTCGGCGCCGCGATAGCGCGCCGAGCGCGGGCCGCGGCGGGATCGCGCCTTCACCTCCATCACGGTAACGCCGTAGACGCCGGGGTGGTTGAAGGCGCGGTCGATGTCGTCGAGGAGGAAGTGGGCGAGCACCGTTTCGATCTTCTTCATCGTGGGGTCTCCAGGATCGTGGGGTCTCCAGGACGATGAGAATCCGCCGCGGCGATGCGTGATGTCAACGCAACAAACGCCGTCGGAAGCGCGCGCCGACGGCTACGGCGCGGCGCTCGTGCGTGCTCGTGCGCACGCCTGGCGATCGTTGCGGCGGAGCCGATCGTCCGCTAGAGGATCGCCCGATCCTCCGTTCGATACCGCATTCAATATTCGAAAGGAGACGTGCATGAAGAAGATCGAAGCGATCATCAAGCCGTTCATGCTCGACGACGTGAAGGAAGCCCTTTCCAAAGAGGGCATCCAAGGAATGACCGTCTCGGAGGTCAAGGGATTCGGTCGCCAGAAGGGCCACGCCGAGCTCTACCGCGGCGCCGAGTACGTCGTCGACTTTCTGCCCAAGGTGAAGATCGAGCTGTTGGTCGACGAGCCGAAGGCCCAGAAGGCGGTGGAGGTCATCATGACCAAGGCGCGCACGGGAAAGATCGGCGACGGGAAGATCTTCATCGTCCCGGTCGACGACGTCGTGCGGATCCGGACCGGTGAGCGCGGTCCCGACGCGATCTGACGCGGGCCGGAAAGCGGGGATGAATCGCCGAACGACGCCGGGAGCCCGGCGGGAGGAGAAGGACATGCCAAGACGGAAACGAGGTGCATCGCTTCGGTGGTCGGTGTCTGCAGCGCTGGGGATCGCGACGATCGTCGTCCTCTCGCGTCGGGTCGGCGCGGAGGAAGCCGCGACGCCCGTGGTCTTCACCCAGGAGATGGCCGACGTCATCGCGAACTCGAAGATCGCGCTGGACACGATGTGGACGCTCGTCACTGCGTTCCTGGTGTTCTTCATGAATCTCGGCTTCGCGCTGGTCGAGTCGGGGCTCTGCCGGGCGAAGAACACGACGAACATCCTGGCGAAGAACTACATCGTGTTCGCGGTCTCCTCGGTGGCGTTTCTGCTGACCGGGTTCGGCCTGATGTTCGGCGACGGCAGCGGCCTCGTCGGCACCAGCGGGATCTGGTTCCTGGGCGGCGCCGACAACAGCCCGGCGATGGCCGACGCCTACCGCGGGGTCTACAGCGCCCTCAACTGGACGGGGATTCCGCTGTGGGCGAAGTTCTTCTTCCAGCTCGTGTTCGCCGGCACCGCGGCGACGATCGTCTCCGGCGCCGTCGCGGAGCGGATCAAGTTCGGCGCGTTCATGCTCTTTTCGTTCATCATGGTGGGGCTCATCTACCCCATCGCCGGGCACTGGATCTGGGGCGGCGGCTGGCTCGCGAAGCTCGGCATGCTCGACTTTGCCGGCTCGACCGTCGTGCACTCGATCGGCGGCTGGGCGGCGTTCGCCGGCATCGTCATGCTCGGGCCGCGCATCGGGAAGTACAGCAAAGACGGCAAGCCGATGCCGATTCCCGGCCACAGCATGACCTCGGCGACGATCGGCGTCTTCGTGCTGTGGTTCGGCTGGTTCGGGTTCAACCCGGGCTCGACGATGGCGGCCGACTGGGCGTCGATCGCGCACATCGCCACCACCACCAACATCGCGGCGGCGACCGCGTCGATCAGCGCGCTGCTCACCGCCTGGCTCGTGCTCGGCAAGCCCGATCTCGGCATGACGCTGAACGGCTGCCTCGCCGGGCTGGTGGCGATCACCGCGCCGTGCGCCTTCGTCAGCGTCGGCAGCTCGTTCGCGATCGGCATCGTCGCCGGCGTCCTCGTCGTCGAGTCGGTGCTGTTCTTCGACCGCGTCGGGATCGACGATCCGGTGGGCGCGCTCTCGGTGCACCTGGTGAACGGCGTCTTCGGCACGCTCGCGGTCGGCCTGCTCGCCGACCCGACGGTCTGCCCGGCGGCGTCCGTCGCCAAGAAGGGCCTGCTCCTCGGCGGCGGCTTCGAGCAGCTGGTGCCGCAGGTGATCGGCGTCGTCGCCGTCGGTGCGTTCGTCTTCGGGGTGTCGATCGTCGGCTGGGTGATCATCCGCGCCATCGCCGGCCTGCGCGTGACCCCGGAAGAGGAGCTCGAAGGGCTCGACATCGGGGAGCACGGCAACTACGCCTACCCCGACTTCCAGATGGCGACGATGGGCGAGCACTCGGCGTAGCCTCCCGCCACGCGGCGACGCACCTCGTCGCGAATGCTGCCGCGTCGCCGAGCGGGCCGCTCTCGGATCTGCCGAGAGCGGCTCGCCGGCGGCGGTCCGTCGTCGCGTCAGAAATCGGCTCGGCAGCCGCGGCTGCGCGTCGTCGAATCAGAATAGATACCGGAAGCCGATACGAATCCCGTCACGGTCGCGATACTGCCCGATCTGATGGTCTGGGTCGCCGCCGATGAGCCGCGCCTCCAACAGCGCCTGCAGCTCCGGCGTGAGCTTGTAGGTGAGCTGGGGCCAGACGAAGTAGTCGCCGTGGTTGGGATTCATCGCGACCTTGAGCTCACCGAGGACGCGCTCGTCGCGAAACGATTGGCGGAGCGTCAGCGCGACCAGGTGCTCGATCCGATCCGAGATGAACGGCGCGTCGTGGTCGACGATGACGGTCTCGATGAGCTGGAGCAGGACGAACGCACGCGCCAGCACGGCGCTGCCCGTGAGGCGGCGGGAGGTCGACTCCCGGACGAAGTAGTCGACGCCGACGCCGAACTGCACCGACTCGCGCTCGAGCTCGGTCGCCGGCAGCGGCAGCGCGAGCGTCTCGGCGCGGCCGCTGCGCGCGACGCGGCCGACGGCCTCGCGCACGGTCGCAACGAGGCGGGGATCCTGGCCCACCTGATCGCGGATCAAGAGCGGAAAGAAGCGTCCGTGGATCCACGCGGCCTCGGCGCGCAGCGCGAGCAGCCAGACCGGCACCGCGACGTCGGCGCCGACGACCGTGATGCGGTGCAGGCTGGGCCGGACGCGGAGATCGACGCTCGGCGCGGCCGGTGATTCGGCGATGCCGGTCGGCACGACCGTCGCGGTCGCGTCGGCTTTGAACGTCGGCAGCTTGTCCCAGCCGTGGAAGACGGTGCCGGAGAGCTCGGCGCCCGCGAGGAAGCGCGTGACGCGGAGCCCGACGTCGGAGCTCGCGAGCGTGTACGGCGGCGGATCGACGTCCGGGTAGCGCGTCCGCACCGGCACCGGACCGAGCGGCGTGTCGACGAGCGTCGGCACCTCGAGCAACGGCGGGAACCAGCGGTCCTCGCGGTTGGGGAGGCGATACGCGGTGTAGGTCGGCGCCCACACGAGGTCGGCGATCCACGGGCCGCGGTAGCCGGTCACGCGCAGCGCGGGAATGCCGATCTTGCGGTCGAGCTCGGGACGAAAATAGAACTCGGTGAGATCTTCGGGGTTCAGATGGTCGGTCGGCTGGAGATCGTCGAGCTGCCCCCACGAGACCTTCTGCTTCCCGAGACGGACCTCGAAGCTCTCGAAGTAGACGTCGAGATAGGCCTCGTCGAAATCGACGTAGAGATCCTTGTCCTGGTAGGCGTCGTCGAGGTCGAGGATCGGATTGCCGCGATCCGGGTTGCCGATCTTGCCGTCGTAGCCGGCGCGGATCGCCGTGAAGAAGTGCAGGTGCTCGCCGCGCGTGGCGTCGAGCCGCAGGTCGAGCCGGCCGGACGGGCGCTCGCGCGGGCTATCGGGATCGAGACGGAAGACGTGCCAGCCCGCGAGCGCGCCGCCGACGTGCGCCGAGGTGTCGCCGGCGTGGAAGTCGAGCGCCGGCGCGACCGCCGGCGACGCGGCGATCGCGAGCGCGACGGCCAGCGCCGCGCGCAAGACGCCGGCGCGCCGCGCGCGCGCAGCCGTCACCGCGAGGAACGACGTCGCACGCCACCGCCGCATCACGACCGCCCATCCGAGCGACGCAGAAGGTCTCCGTTCAGCGCATGCGCGTGAGATAGCGGCGGGTGAAGCGCTCGCACGCCAGGCCGCCGTGGTAGTCGGCTTCGAGCAGGGAGACGCGCGTGCGATGCCCCGTCTGCACGTTGTGCATCTCGAAGCTGAAGATCGTCGGAATCCCCTTCACCATGCGGACGTCCCGGAACGTGCCGGTCTTGAGATGCGCGCCGGCATGATCGAAGTACTTGATGCGCACCGGCAAGAACGCCTCACGGTCGATCCACGTGAGCACGCGGCGGTACGGCGAGTCGCCGTTCGGCACGCTCTCGACTTTGTACGTCGGGCGTCCGTCCATCTCCTCCTCGCCGAGGAGCCGGTGCGTGCGCACGTCGAGGTGCGAGCCGCTCAGGTCCTCGTAGGTGAGATCGGTGCCGAGGAAGCTCTCGCTGCGTGCGGCGGCATTCAGCTGCCGGACACGGCCGAGCTCGGGGAGGTAGAGCCACATGTCCGCGCTGCCGTCGGCGCGCGCCCAGCTGAGGAGCGCCGACCCGGCGACGTCCTCCGGGCCGAGGAAGACGACGAGGTTGCGGAGCACGCCGTCGCATTGCCGCTGGTAGGCGACGAGCGTGCGATCGATCGCGTCGCCGTCGCGATCGACGAGCGTCACGCGCAGCATCTTCATCGCGTCGTCGCCGCCGAGCGCCCGCGCCTGCCGCATGCGCGCGATCACCTCGCGGCCGGTGAGCTCGGCAGCCGAGGCGTGCGTCGCGAAGACCGCCACGACGAGGACGCTCGTCACCATCGCGACGGCCGTCGCCCGCGCGGCGGCGCGGCGCCACCGTCCGGCCGCTTCGGAGACCGCGCCGACGTCGCGCCGCCGCAAAAGTCCGTCACGTCGGCGCAGAAGGCACCGAATTGCCGTTCCCGCCACTGCGAATCGCCCACACCCGTGTTTCCCACCAATGCGGCGCACGGCGAAGCCTCCGATGGGCCGTTCGCACGCGGGAACCGCGACATCGCCGTCGTTCCGAATCAGCATGGCTGCGATCTCCTCGCTCGATGAGGATCGAAGCAAGCACCGCGCCAGCGATCGATCGTCGGGCGAGACCCTCCAGCCGTCCCGTCGCGAGACCCGCTCTCGGCGGCGCGGCCCCGCTGCCTCACGCGCGAACGCGGCTCAGTGCTCCGCCGACAGCCGGACGTCGAGAGGCGTGACCTGCTCGTCGTGCACGTCGACGCGGCCGCGCTTCTCGCCGAGCTTCTCGTCCCACGTGCGCACGTCGTAGCTGCCCGCGGGCACGCCGGTGATCGTGTACACCCCGTGCGCGTCCGTCACCGCGACGTAAGGATTCGGATGCACGATGATGAAGGCCTCCATGCTCGGATGCACGTTGCAGCGGACGCGAACCACGCCCGGCGTGTCGAACGTCACGCTCTTGGTCTCGCCCTTGCCGTACATGCCGAGATCGAAGCGCTTCGCGGGCGACGCGGAGAACACGTTGTGCAGGTGCGGATCGTCGTTCGGGAAGTCGACGGTGGTGCCGACCGCGATCGCGACGACGTGCGGGACGAACGTGTCGTTGCGCTGGTCGATCGCCACGCGGGTGGCGCGCGCGGCGGGAACAGCGGGGCCGTCGATCATGACGACCGCGTTCACGACGGGCGCTTTCGAAACCGCGTTGGTCACCGTTCCCTTGACGCCGCCGCCGGCGGCGTGCGCCGCGGACGCGGTCACGAGAACGAGGGACGCGACGCTCGTCCACCGGGTCGCCTTCATTTCGCTTCCTCCTTCGCCGCGCCCGCCGACTCCGGTCGGGCGGCGCGCGCCGGATACGCCACGTCGACGGTCGCCGTCTCGCCGGCGACGACCGTCACCGGGCGCTCGGTCGTTCCGAGCTCCTCGTGCCAGACCCGCAGCGTGTAGGTGCCGGGCGGCAGGTCACGAATCTCGTAGCTGCCGTAGAAGTCCGTCACCGAGTGGTAGGGGTGGTCGGTGACGGCGATGATGGCACTCATCCAGGTGTGCCGGACGTCGCAGGTGACCTTGATGATGCCCGGCCGCGCCAGCGGCTTGCGCACGTTCCGCGCCGGCGGCAGCCCCACGTTGAAGAGCGTCTCGTTGCCGATGCGGGCGTCGGCATTGTGGAGGATCGGGTCGCTGTTGGTGATCTCCAGCCATTGCCCGACCTCGGCGACCTGCGCGTGCGGCACGAAGCGGCACTCGCGGTTGTCGAGGACGTGGGTGAGATCGCGCTCGACGCGCTTGCCGTCCTTCACGCCTTCGATCGTGACGATCGCGTAGCGCACGCCGCCTCCCGGCCCGATCACCAGCCGGTCGTCGGGAACGCTCTCGCCGCAGACCTCGTGATGCTTGAAGACCTGCAACGGCTTGCGCTCCGGCGGCGTTCCTTCGAGCTTCACCGTTCCCGCGACGATCCCGGTCGAGGCGGCGAACGCCGCCGGCACGACGCACGACATCGCAAGAGCGGCGATGCCGACCGCTGTGGTTGCCACCCGCATTGAGCTCACCTCCAGTGTCGAGTCGCGCCCGACCCGTTAGCACAAACCGTTAGCAAGCGGCACGCCGGTGCGCACCGCTCGCGGACGTCGCGCGCGTCGACGATCCCGCCCGCGATCATCGTCCGCGCTCGAGATCGCGCACCTTCAGGTACAGCAGCACGGTCACGACGCCGAACGCCGCGAGCGGAATCAACACCAGTCGTCGCCGCTTCCGAAGCTCCGCGAGCGCCGCGCGCGACTCGGCCTCCGCGGCCTGCGCGGACTTCTCGCCTTTGGCGACCTCGTCGAGGAGCGGCTGCGGCGCGAACGCGTGCACCAGATTGCGGGACTGCACCAGGGCCTCGTGCGCCGTTCGCAGGTCGAACGCGACGTCGCTCACCTCCATGCCGGCGCGGCCGGCGGCATCGTACGCCTGGTGCGCCTCGTCGATCGCGCGTGCGAGCCCGGTGACGCCGTCGCTCATCGCGGCCGCCGCACGGTACCCGGCCGAGTCCTTCGCATGACAGGTGACGCAGACCGCCACCGGTCCGACGCCGAGCATGGCGTCGCTCGGCCGATGGATGGCGTGGTTGCCGTGGCAGGTCACGCATTCCGGTAGGCCGACGCGGTCGAAGGCCTGCTTGTGCGGGCTCGCCAGAAAGAGGTCGCGGTTGATCGGATGGCACTGGCCGCACACGCCGGCGACCGAGCTCGCGCCCGGCGGGTACGCGCCGTGATTCCCGTGGCAGTCGTTGCAGGTCGGCGCCGAGAGATCGTGGCGGCTGAACAGGAGCTCGGCGTGCACGCTCGTCTGGTAGTCGGCGAATTGGCTCGTCGGAATGTCGTAGGCGGCCATGCGCTCCTTGTCGGCATGGCACCGGCCGCAGGTCTGCGCGACGTTCGTCGGATACACCGGGCTGGCGGCGTTCGACGGCGGCAGGATGCCGTGGACGCCGTGACAGCTGGTGCAGGTCGCGACCCGCGTGTCGCCCTCGGCCAGCCGCTTGCCGTGCACGCTGGTCGCGTACTGCGCCGCCTGATCGGTCGGCAACCCCGGATCGTGCTCGCGCATGTAGACCGCGTCCGAATGGCAGCGCGCGCAAAGCGTGATGATGCCGGGCCCGCTCGGCTTGCCGCGGAAGCCCTTGGCCTCGTCCATCGCGCTCATGCTCACGTCGGTGGGATCGCCGCCGTGGCAATCGGCGCACGAGAGGCCGTGCTCGGCATGGACGTCGTGACGCATGCCTTCGACGGGCGCGGCGAGCGCGCCGTCGAGGGCGCCGTGACAGGCGACGCAGCCGTCGTCCGCGAGCGCGGCGACGGGCGCCGCGGCGAGCAGCACCAGCAACGACACGACGGCCGGACGAACGCGCGCCATCGTCAGTACGGCCGGAGATAGGCGAGCGCGGTGAGCACGAGCATGTACGCGATGATGGCGGCGCCGAACGCGGTGACGGCGGCGCTGCGGCGCTCGCGGCGCGCCGCACTGTCGAGGAGCGGGATCGCGAACAGCACCGCCGCGACCGCCCCGACCGCGAGGACCGCAACGCGCTCCCCTTCGAAGCCCAGGATCGACGGCGGAACGTACTTGAAGCTCTGCGAGAGGAAGGTGAAGTACCATTCGGGCCGAATCCCCGCGGGCGCCGGCGCGAGGAGCTCCGCCTTGGCGCCGAGCTCCCACGGCACGAAGGTGGCGCAGCCGACCAGGACCGCGAGCGCGAGCATCCACACGATCGCCTCGCGCAGGACGAAGTTCGGGTAGAACGGAACGTGCCGCGCCTCGCGCGACTCGCCGATCGGCGCGCTGATGCCGTGCACCTGGACGAGCAAGAGATGCGCGAGCAGCACCAGCGCGGTCGCGAGCGGCAGCAACGCGACGTGGAACCCGAAGAAGCGGGTCAGCGTCGCGCCCGTGACGTCGGGTCCGCCGCGCAGGAAGACGAGAACCGGGTGGCCGACGACCGGCAGCACGCCGACGATGTCGGTCCCGACCTTGGTCGCGAAGTACGCGAGCTCGTTCCAGGGCAGCAGATATCCGGAGAAGCCGAAACCGAGCGTCAGCACGAGGAGAATACAGCCGCTCACCCAGGTGAGCTCGCGCGGCCGGCGATACCCGCGGGTGAAGAAGACGCTGAACAGGTGCACGAAGACGGCGAGAATCATCAAGTTCGCGCCCCACGCGTGCACCGAGCGGATGAGCCAGCCGAACGGCACCTGGGCGACGACGAAGCGCACGCTCTCGAATGCGGCGTCGGGCGTCGGCCGGTAGTAGAGGAGCAGCAGGACGCCGGTCGCGAGCTGCACCACGAACAGCAGCAGCGCGAGCCCGCCGAAGTAGTACCAGAGCGAATGATGATGCGTCGGGACGGACTTGTGGCGGAGGAAGTCGACGAAGTCGCCGGCGGGCGCCCGGCTCGCGAACCACGCGCGCAGGCTCACCCGGGCGCGCTCACGTCTTCGACCGCGAGACGATCACGTCGTCGCCGCGGACGGTTACGGTCAGCTGCTCGAGCGGGCGCGGCGGCGGGCCGGCGACGTTCTTACCGGTCAGATCGAAGCGGCCGTTGTGGCACGCGCACCAGATGAGCTCGAGATCGGACCGATATTGCACGGTGCACTGTAAATGCGTGCACACCGCGCTGAACGCGCGCAGGTCGCCGCCGGGCGTTCGCATCACCAGCGCCGGCGCGCTGCCGAAGCGAAAGAGCTTGCTCGCGCCCGCCGCGAGCTCGCCGACCTTCGCGGCGACGACGCTCGACGCCTCCTCGCCCTTGCCGGGCGGCGGCATGATGAACCGCAGCACCGGGTACGCGAGAACGGCGAACACGGCGGCGACGCTGCCGCCGAGCAGCGCGTTCAACACGCTACGGCGTGCGGGGCCCCGCGGGAGGGCCGCCCCGTCGCTCACCGAAGAGCTCGGGTCGATCGCCCCGGCGGCTCGTGACGGCGTACCGAGCCGGTCACCCCAGGCAACCGACCTACTTCGCCGCCTTCAGAGCCGCGATCAGGTCGGCGATCTGCCCGTCGGTGAGCGGGAGCTTCGGCATCTTCGAATCCGGCTTCTGCGACTTCGGATCCTTGAGGTAGGCCGTGAGCCACGCGTCGTCGTGCTTGGTGGCGACGCCGTCGAGCGACCCACCCTGGGACGCCATCTTGCCTGCCTCGCCCGCGAGACTGTGGCAGATCTTGCATTTGGTCTCGTAGAGCGCTTTCCCCTCGGTTGCCCCGGCCCACACGGCTGCGACATCGATCGCGACGAACGCCGCGATACCCCCCAACAGCAGCGCCGTGCGACGGACTCCGGACGTCATGTGCATCGTCTCCTCCTCCTCGCGGATTTTCGTTGAAACCCAGCGGCGGTTCATCACATAGTCGGCCGCATCGATCAACCCGGTACCGTTCGATTCGTTGCAGGCCCCCCACGTCGCAATGCCTTCTCCAACGACCTGACATCGTGCGATGCTTCCCATCGATGCGAACATGATGCGTCCAAGACCCTACGGGAATTCCCGGGCATGCGAAGGACGATGACGATCCGCCAGCGATCTGTGGTGGCATAATTCGTGGAATGATGAACGGCCCGTCATGGACTCCATCCTCGGAAGACACCCCCATCGATTCCGGATCCTCCAGGGCCCGCTCCCGGTCGTGGCGGCACGCGCCCTCGCCGTCTCGCTCGCGGTGATCCTCGCGACCGCCAGCGGCTGTGCCATACGGCAGAGACCGCCGGCGATCCCGATGGTCTGGCCGGAGCCGCCCGATCCGCCGCGGATCGAGTTCGTGACCGCGGTCGCGAGCGAGCGGAATCTCGGCCGGCGGTTCGACGTCGGCCGGTCGCTCACCAGCGGCCTCCTCGGCGTCGACAAGCCCGTCTGGCACCTCTACCAACCGGTCGCGGTCGCACCGGCCGCCGACGGCACGCGCGTCTACGTCGCCGATTACAGCCAAGCGTTGCTCTACATCTTCGACTTCGACCGCGGAGAGGTCCGGACGATCGGCGAGGACGGCGGCTTCAGCCGCCCGATCGGCGTCGCCGTCGACGGCGCCGGCCAGGTATACGTCTCCGATCAGCGCGCCAAGGTCGTCCAGGTTCTTTCACCCGACGGCACGCCGGTGCGCACGCTCCGCCTCGCGAACATCGAGCGCCCGGGTGGGATCGCGATCGATCGATCGCGCCGGCTCCTCTACGTGACCGACAGCCCGGGACCGGACTCGAAGGATCACTACGTCCGCGTCTACGATCTCGACGGGCGGTTCCTGCGCAATCTCGGCAACGGACGCGGCGACGGCCCCGGCGAGCTCTACTTCCCGACCTACGTGGCGGTCGGACCGAGCGGCGACGTCTACGTCAGCGACACGATGAACAGCCGGGTCGCCGTCTTCGACGCCGAAGGCAAGTTCCTGCGACAGGTCGGCGAGCGCGGCGACACCTTCGGCCAGTTCGACAAGCCGAAGGGCGTCGCCTTGGACTCGTTCGGCAACCTCTACGTCGTCGACTCGAGCTGGAGCGTCGTGCAGATCTTCAACGCCAGCGGCGACATCTTGCTGTTCTTCGGCGGCCGCAGCCGCTATCCGGGCATGCTCGAGAATCCGACGGGGATCGCGATCGACGACCACAACAAGATCTACGTCTGCGACACCTTCAATCACCGCTTGAGCGTCTATCGGCTGGTGAACACCACGGCAGCGGACAGCTTGGTCGCAGCACCGTCCGCGGCCGCAACGACGAACACCCCGGGATCATGATGACGGCTCGGGTACGAATCGGTGAAGCATGAAAGGAGGCGGGATCGACATGCGAACACTCTGCTCTCTGATCGCGGCGGTGCTCGTCGTCATGGTGAGCGCGGCGTACGTCTGGGCGGACGCCGCACCGGGCGCGGGCATCAAGGACAGTCACCACGACTTCACGGCAGGACACGCGGAGGCGAGCACCACCGACGCCGGTGCGGGCATCTGCATCTTCTGCCACGTGCAGCACCGGCAGCACGCTCCCTCGACCGCGGTCACGCGGCTGCTGTGGAACCACAAGCTCTCGGCGCTGACGTACAGCTGGAGCGACGCCACGACGACGGCCGGCGGCACGCAGCTGCCGACGAACATCAGCACGTGGGAGGGCTCGACGAAGAACTGTCTCTCGTGCCACGACGGAACCGTCGCGATGGGAGACGTGTACCGGACCGCGGCGAATCCCGCGAGCTCGTTCACGGTGACGGGCACGCGCCTCACCGACGGCAAGCTCTCGGCGAGCTTCCTCCTGATCCCCGACAGCACCGGCGATCTGAAGGGGAATCATCCCGTGAGCATTCCGTATCCGTACGGCGGCACGGCCAGCACCTACAACGGCATCAGCAGCGGCGCCGGCGTCGATCCGGCGGACTACGTCGCGAACCCGGTGAACGTGAAGCTCTTCACGGACACCGGCGGAGACGTCGTCGACGGCGGCACCGTCGGCGCGGCGGGCATCGAGTGCGCGAGCTGCCACGACGTGCACAACCGTCACGTCAAGGAGGAGCCGCTGCTGCGCGACTTCTTCAAGCTCGCCTCGGGCTCTCCGAGCCAGATCTGTCTCGACTGCCACAACAAGTAGCGCTCACGGCGGGATGACCCCGGAGCGGACCGCACGGTCCGCTCCGGCTTGACGGTTCCGGAAGGGGTGTGCGACGAAGCGGCGTGAGGTGGGCGGGTGACGTGTCGCGCGGCGTCTGCCGACGACGCGCGAGCACGATGGCGGCCGTGGGTCTCGCATGCATGCCGGCGCTGGTATCGTGCGACGCCCCGACGCGCTACCGGGTGCTGACGGCGATCGCCGACGGGGTGCCGCCGTACGAGGAGTGGCTGCATCCGAAGCCGTCGCCGACGCGCGCACCGCGCGGCTCGCTCGAGCCCCTGCGCCGCGAGCCGCCGCCGAAAGTCGTCGTGCGCGCCGAGCTTCCCATGGGAACGGCGGGGTTTCCCGCGACCTTCGAGGAGCTGAAGGAGAAGCTGCCGCACGTCGACGACGAGATCGATTGGACGCGCGCGATCACCGAGGGCGTGATCGCGCCGCGCAACACCATTCCGCCGGCGCCACCCGAGGAGCAGACCCTGCTGCCGCTCGATCTCGAGCGCCGCGCCGACGATCCGACGTCGCGGGTCGTCTTTCCGCACGAGCCGCACACCCGCTGGCTCGCCTGCGAGAACTGCCATCCGGAGCCGTTCGAGATGAAGGCCGGGGCGATGCCGATGAGCATGGACCAGATCCTGGCGGGACAAGGCTGCGGCGTCTGTCACGGCACGGTGGCGTTCCCGGCCTCGAGCTGCGCGCGCTGCCACCCGGGGATGGCGGGGTGATCGGCGTGCCGCGCCCCCGCCCCTGGCGTCGCCGCGCGCCGCACCTGCTGGCATCGCTGGCGGCGATCGCCGCGGTCCTCGTGCCGGCGGCGGCGAGCCGCGCCGAGGCGCCGGGCGACGTCCGCTACCAGCACCCCGCGGGCTCGCCCGTCGATCCGGCGGTGTTTCCGCATTGGGTGCACCGGCTCCGCTTCACCTGCAACGCCTGCCACCCCGCGCTCTTTCCGATGGACCGCACGCAGCCGACGACGATGGACGACATCCGCGAGGGCCGCTCGTGCGGCGCCTGCCACAACGGTCGTGTGGCGTTCGGCGTCAGCACGAAGATGTGCAACCGCTGCCATGCGCCTCCGGCACCGTAGCGCGCACCCGCGACCATGGACGGGCGGCGTTGCTGTGGAATCGGGTTGGCGGTGGCGGTCCTGCTCGCGGGCGGCATGCCGACCGCGGCGCAGGAGCCGTTCCTCGGGATCGTCGGCTTGCGCGGCACGTTGTCGGTGCGCGGCGACGGCGACGTCGAGAAGATCGACGGCCGCGATCAGCCGACGCGCCACCTCCGCAACCTCGTCTTCGACGAGCGTCTCGGCGCCGGCGTCCGCGGCTTCCTCTACGACCCGGCGTTGCTGTTCTTCGACATCGCCGGCGAAGGCGGCTTGGTGCAGGAGCTCACCAGCGTCGACGGCGACGATCGTACCGGCAACGGGCATCTCGTCGGCTACGACGCCCGCCTCAGCTTCCTGCGCGAGAGCCCGTACTCGCTCGACCTCTTCGCGGTCCGCGACACGACGACGATCTCGCGCGATTTCGCCGGCACGTCTCGGACGCGCGTCGAATCGTACGGCGCGACCGGCTACTTGCGCGACCTCTTCATCCCGCTGGTCGTCGACGTCCGCCAGGAAGAGGTCGACCAGCGGTTCACCCTGGCGCCGTTCGTCGCCCGCCTCGACGAGCGCCGGCGCATCGCACGGCTCAGCGGTGCACGCGAGTGGGAGCGCCAGAGCGTCGACCTCGACTACGAGTTCAACCGCCGCGACGATCTCGTGAACGACGCCGCGAGCTTCGACCTCCAGCAAGCCGACCTCCGCCACCGCCTGCTCTTCGGCGACGGCCTCCAGCACCTGCTGCTCTCGACCGCCCGCCTCTACGACACCACCGGCAGCTTCGACGCCCGCTCGATCCTCGAGAGCGAGACGCTGCGGCTGGTGCACGGCCTGGGGTTCTCGAGCCAGCTGACCTATCTGTTCGCCGACCTGCGCGTGCGCGGCACGACGACCCGCACGCACAGCGCATCCGGGACGCTGACCCATCAGCTCTACCAGAGCCTGACGACGAACGTCGGCGGCAGCGGGACGCGGTCGAGCTTCGATCAGGGCGAGGTCACCAACTACGGCCCGTTCCTCGACCTCGCCTACCGCAAGCGCATCCCGTGGAACGGCGTCGTCAGCGCCGGCGCCGGCGTCGACTACCGCCTCCAGGACCAGAATCTTCCGGGCGGGCTGATCGCGGTCTTCCAGGAGCAGCACGCGTTCGCCGACGCGACGCCGTTCTTCCTCGACAATCCCGACGTCGACGCGAACTCGATCTCGCTGAGCGACGCCGGCGCGACGACGATCTTCGACCAGGGATTCGACTTCTTCGTCACGCTGGTCGGCAACCGCATCCAGATCGACCGCAACCCGCTCGGGCGAATCCTTCCCGGCCAGACCGTCCTGGTGACGTACGACGTCCAGGCGCCGGCGAATCTCCGCTTCTCGGATCTCACCACCCACTGGGACCTCGCCGTGGATTACCCGTGGGTCGGCGTCTTCTACGCGCACTCCAAGGTCGACGCGACGCTGCTCGAGGGGCGCAACGCCGAAGGGTTCGTCGAGGACATCACCGACGACGTCGCCGGGTTCGAGGTGCGGACGCCGAGCGAGCGCACGTTGACGTTCACCGCGCGCCAGGCATACGAACGCTACCGCTCGGACCGGCTGAGCTTCGAGGCCTTCGAGCTCTCGCAGCTCGTGAGCCGTCCGGTCGCGACCGCGCTCGACGTCTCGCTCTCCGCCGGCGAGTCGTTCTTCGATTTCTCGAATCCCGACCGCACCACCGAGATCTACTTCGGCCGCGGCCTCGTGACCTGGCGGCCGCTGCCCGGGGCCTTGGTCGAAGGCTTCGCCGGCCTGCGCGCTCTCCAGGACTCGGTCTCGAGCGACACCCGCTTTCTCGAGGGCGGCGTGCGCGCGCGGGTGCACGTCGGGCGCTTCGAGGCGGCGCTCGGCTACACGCACGCCGCGCGCCGGGTGGGACGGACGGACAGCATGGGCGACCTCTTCCACTTCTCGCTGACGCGCCGGTTCGGCCGATGACGCCGCGACGCGCACGATCGCTGCGCCGGCTCGCGACGCTCGCCGCGGCGCTCGCGACCGCGGCATGCATCCGCGTCGCGAGCGCGCCCGCGCCCGCGGTCGCGCCCGCGGTCGTCTGGCCGGCGCCGCCGGCGGCGGCGCGGCTCCGCTGGGTGCAGGCGATCACCGAGCCGCGCGACGTCGGCCTCGAGGCGCCGTGGTGGCGCCGCGCGCTCGCCGCCATCACCGGCGCGGCGCCGCCCCACATGGTGCGGCCGACGGGGGTCGCCGCCGCCGCCGGACGGATCGCGGTCGCCGACCCGGGCCTTCCCGGCGTGCACCTCTTCGGCCGCGATCGCTACCGGCTGCTGGTCCGGAGCGAGTCGGCCGCGCTCGTCGCCCCCGTCGGCGTGGCCCTCACCGCCGACGGCGATCTCTTCGTCGCCGACTCGGCGCTCGGTCGCGTCCTGCGCTTCGATGCGACGGGCACGCCGCGGGGCGCGCTCGACGATCCGGAGCTCCGGCGCCCCGCCGGCGTCGCCTGGAGCGAGCGCGACGGCCGGCTCTACGTCGCCGACGCGCTCTCGCATCGGATCTCCGTCTACGATCGTGGCGGCGCCCGGCTCGCGACGTTCGGACATCGCGGCTCCGGGCCGGGCGAGCTCAACTATCCGGGCTTCGTCACGACCGGGCTCGCGGACGAGGTCCTCGTCAGCGACGCGCTCAACTTCCGTGTCGCCGCGTTCAGCGTACCGTCGGGGGCCTTCGCCTGGAGCTTCGGCCAGGCGGGCGACGGCAGCGGCGACTTCGCGCGCCCGAAGGGCGTCGCGGTCGACTCGCGCGGCCACGTCTACGTCGCCGACGCGCTCTTCGACGCCGTCCAGATCTTCGACCGCGACGGCCGGCTGCTGCTCGCCTTCGGAACCCGCGGCCGTGGGCCGGGCGAGTTCTCGATGCCGGCGGGCGTCGCGATCGACGCCGCGAACCGGATCTACGTCGCCGACGCCTACAACCGCCGCGTCCAGGTCTTCGAGTACGTGGGAGACGACTGATGCGCATGCACCGACCACAGCCGGGAGACGATCGCTGCGCCCGCCGGGCGCCGCTGCCGAGGCAGGCGACGCGCCCGCGTCCGACCGCGGGTCGGCGGCGTCGGTCGCCGCCGAGACCGCCGGTCGCGCTCCGCTGGACTCGCGTCGCGGCGGCGCTGCTCGCGGGCGGCGTGATCGCCGTCGCCCCCGCGCGTGCCGGCGTCGAGTCGACGGTGCATAATCTCTCGGCGAGCGGCCCAGGCACGCTGCGCGCTCCGGAGGTCACCAACGTCTGCGTCTTCTGCCACACGCCGCACGATGCGAGCCCGACGCGCGGCCTCTGGAACCACGAGCTGCCGGCGGTGACCTACCGGCCGTACGAGAGCAGCACGCTCGAGGCCGAGATCGACCAGCCTACGGGGGCGAGCCGCCTGTGCCTCTCGTGTCACGACGGCACCCTCGCGCTCGGCGCGATTCGCAAGCTCGAGCCCGGTGCCCAGCATCCGGCGCTCGGTCCGCTCACCGGTACCGCCGTGCTCGGCACCGACCTCTCGGACGATCATCCGGTGTCGTTCGTCTACGACGCGCAGCTGGCCGCGCGCGTGCCGGAGCTCGCCGACCCCGCCCTCCTTCCCCACGACGTCCGCCTCGACGAGACCGGGCAGCTCCAGTGCACGTCGTGCCACGATCCGCACGAGGACCGGCGTCCGAAGTTCCTCGTCCGCGAGCGCCGCTTCGGCGAGCTCTGCCTCTCGTGCCACCGCCTCGAAGACTGGCCGAGCAGCGCGCATGCGACCTCGGCCGCCATTTGGAACGGCGCCGGCACGAATCCCTGGCCGGCGGACGGCTTCGCGACGGTCGCCGAGAACGCGTGCGACAGCTGCCATCGCCCGCACGCGGCCGCCCATCCCGAGCGCCTGCTCACGGAGCCGCGCGAGGAGGACGTCTGCTTCGCGTGTCACGGGGGCACGGTCGCGAGCGCGGACCTGCGGCGCGAGTTCCGCAAGCCCAGCATCCACCCGATCGAGGCCGCGACCGACGTCCACCAGCCGCGGGAGAACCCGCTGACGATGCCGCGGCACGTCGAGTGCGTCGACTGCCACGAGCCGCATCGCGCCCGCGCGTCGGTCGCCGGCACCCCGCCGCCGGCGCTCGCGGCGGCGGTCGAGGGCGTGAGCGGCGTCACCGCCGCCGGCGGGCCCACGTCGCGCGCGAGCTTCGAGTACGAGGTGTGTTTCAAGTGCCACGGGCTCACCGAGCAGCCGTCGCCGTTCGTGATTCGCGCCGACGACGTGACCAATGCGCGGCTCGAGCTCGCGACCGGCAACGCGTCCTACCACCCGGTGCTCGCGATCGGCCGGAACCCGACGGTCACCGGCTTCGAGCCCGGCTACACCGCCGCCTCGGTGATCGGCTGCATCGACTGTCACGACGGCGACGACAGCCGCCGCGGCGGCGGCATCGGCGCCGCCGGGCCGCACGGATCGCAGTACGAGCCGATCCTCGCGCGCGAGTACCAGCTCGACGGCGCGCCGATCGTCGAGTCGTTCGCGACCTATCGCCTGTGCTACGGCTGCCACAACCGCGCCGCGCTGCTGAGCGATGCCCAGGCCTTCCCGCACAGCCTGCACCTCACCGGCGCCGACGGCGCGTCCTGCGCGGTGTGCCACGACGCGCACGGTTCGCGCACGAACCCGGCGCTCGTCAATTTCATGCTCGTCGACCGCGCCGGCCAAACCGTCGTGACGCCGTCGAGCGGCGGCCAGCTCGAGTTCCAGGCGCTCGGTGCCGGGAGCGGCCGCTGCTTTCTCACCTGCCACGGCGTCGACCACGCGCCGAAGGAGTACGGCCTCGCGATGGCGCCGCTGCGCGCGCTCCGTCGCGCGGCGCCGATCCGCGGCCCGCGTCTGCCGTCGCGCTGACCGCCGCCTCACTCCCGGAGGCGGCGTGCTCTGCACGTCAATTTCTTGGCACCCCGGAAGAGGACGGAGGCCGGCGCGGTTCGCCGCGATGCCGCGACCGCGGTGTTGCGGCGATGCGCGGTCGTGGTTCGTGCGACGATCGGCGATCGCGTTCGACGCAAAGGCTTCGTCGCGGCTCGTGACGCGCGCCGGGGCCGCCGCGGGTGACGTTCGTGCAGTGTCGTCGTTGCACAATGAAAAATGCGCGTGCTAGTTGATCGGTGGGGAACGCTTCAGCGCGACAACGTTGGGGAGGTTTCGACATGGCTTGCATGAAGGCTGTGCGTGGCGGGGCTTGGTTGGTGACGATCGTCGCGGCGCTCGCGATTGCCGGGTGCGGTGGTGGTGGTGGCGGCGGCGGCGGCGGCGGCGGTAACGGCGGGGGCGGCACGGATACGGGACCGTTCGCCGCGGGGTTCCTCGGCCTCGCGAACGCCGAACGCAACGTCACCCAGTGCGGCGAGTGTCACCCGAGCGAGCAGGAGCGCTGGGCGCAGACCCTGCACGCGCAGGCGTTCGCAACCCTCGACGCGATCGGCCAATCGGGTCCGGACAAGTCGTGCGCGCCCTGCCACAACGTCAGCGAGAACGGCAACGCGCTCACGGACCCGATGGTCGGCTTCGTCGGCCAGCCCGTCCCGGCGCTGCACAACGTGCAGTGCGAGAACTGCCACGGCCCGGGTGCGAACCACGTCGCGGACGTGAAGCAGCACCCGGAGGCGACCCTCGCCGTCTCGCCCGACGTCGGCTGCGGCGAGTGCCACCAGGGCGCCCACCATCCCTTCGTCGACGAGTGGGAGCAATCCGCGCACGCGCACTCGAACACGACCGGCCAGGAGTTCGGCTTGAACGTCGCCGGCGACCCGGAGTGCGCGCCGTGCCACGTCGCGCAGTCGTTCATCCGGTTCGTCGAGAGCAACGGGCAGGACCGGCTCGTCGTCGCCGACCCGCTGCCGATCACCTGCGTCGCGTGCCACGATCCGCACGGCAACGGCAACGACCATCAAGTGCGGATCGTTCCGAACCAGCCGATCGTGTGCGGCCAGTGTCACCAGGCGGGACCGACGATGATCGGCGAGGCGCCTCATCACCCGCAGCTCGACATGCTGGTCGGCACCGGCGGCTTCCGCTTCCCCGGCGAGGAATATCCGGGCGCCGCGACGCACGGGAACACCGATCTCAATCCGGACCTCTGCGCGACGTGCCACGTCGCGCAGACTCCCGCGCAGAACGAGCCGGTGCCGATCGCGGCGGAGGTCGGCCACACCTTCGAGCCGATCCCCGTGATCAACGAAGCGACCGGCGAGCGCAACTTCACCGCCTGTCTCGACTGCCACTCGAACCCGCAGCAGATCCTGACCGAGCATCAGGCACGCGTGCGACAGCTGATCGCCGATCTGCAGGGGGCGCTCGACGCGGTGCCCGAGGACAAGCGCGACACGGAGACCTTCCAGGGCGCGAAGTTCAACCTCGATCTGATCGTCGCCGACAAGAGCACCGGGGTGCACAACCCGCAGTTGACGATCCGGCTCCTCGAGGTTTCGATCGAACGAGTGCAAGCGCTGTAGGACGACGGACGCACCCGTGGCGGGCGTCTCGCGATCTCTACGGCCGCTGCACGTGGGCGCTTTGTGCGTCGTGGTGCTCGTGTCCGCGTGCCCGATGGTCCACGACGCGCCGAAGCCGCTGCCGCCGGCGATCCCCGGCGCCGAGCGCGTCGGCAGCGCGACGTGCATCGGCTGCCACCAGGACGTCGCCGACGCCTACGGGCACGGACCGCACGCGCTCCCGATGCGCGAGCGTGCCGACTTCTGCGAGAACTGTCACGGCGGCGGCAGCATCCACGTCACGAGCGTGAGCCGCGACGACATCCTGAACGCCGACGTGATGCGCGCGCTCGACGCGCCCTCGCGCGCCGCCGTCTGCCTCACCTGCCACACGCGCGAGGTCGGGAGCTTTCCGCTCAGCGAGCACGCACGCGCCGGCGTCTCGTGCTGGGACTGCCATGCCGGCGCCCTCCACGCCGCGCCACCCGCGTCCGACGAAGCGCCGTTCCCTTCGACCGCCGACGCCGACCCCGGCCGGGCCTTCACCACGGTCGTTCCGCCGAACACGGCCGCCGGCGAGCGCGGCGCGACGGCGCAGGCGCGCCTCTGCTACCAGTGTCACGGCGAGGTCGAGGGCGAGTTCCTCCTGCAATACCATCACCCGGTCCCCGAAGGCGGCATGCGCTGCACCGACTGCCACGCCGTCCACGGCGAGGACGTGATGGCGATGGCCGACCACGAGAACGAGCGCTGCTTCTCGTGTCACGCGGAGGTCCGCGGGCCGTTCATCTTCGAGCACCTCGCGATGGAGGACGGCTGCAAGATCTGCCACACGCCGCACGGGTCGATCGTCGACAAGCTCCTCACCCAGCAGAACAACGGCCTGTGCGAGCAGTGCCACTTCGACGCCCGCTACCCGCTGATCGGCGGCGTCGACCACACCGGCTTCTTGTCGGGCGGCGCGCTCTGCTACGACTGTCACTTCCAGGTCCACGGCTCGAACACCGACGAGAACCTGAACCCGTTGCGCAGCGACCGCTTCCGCCGAGGAGCGCGATGACGCGTGCGCCGGCTCTCCTGCTGTACGCGGCGGTCTTCGCCGCGGCCACCGCGCAGGCGTTCGACGCTCCGGCGCGCGGCGCACCCGGCGCCGGCGATCCCGCCATGCCGCCCGGCGTCCGCGACGTCGTCCCGCCGTCCGACGCCGCCGGGGAGGCCGGCACCGCGGCCCCGGCCTCGGCATCGAGCGGCGGCACCGAGGCGTCGGCTCCGAGCGCTGCGCCCGGCGTGCCTGCTGCGCCTGCGCCGCCCGCGCCGGCCGACGGCGCGGCGGCTGGCGGCGCGGCAGCCGACGCGGGCGGCGCGGCGGCTCCGGGCGCCGGCGGCGCGGAACGTTGGACGTCCGACGCGACGCTCCTCGGACGGTGGACCGCGGTGCACGGCGACCGCCGCAAGTTCCTCGAGGACTACGACGCCGTCGGCAAAGGCGGCGGAGCGGAGGCGACGATCTCGCACCACGACGCCGACGGCAACTATCGCGATTTCTGGGGCGCGATCCTCGGCCAGGACCGCGGCGAGGCCGTCGACGCCGGCGACCTCCACGTCCGCGCCGGACGCTGGGGCCACTATCACGTCCGCGGCGACCTCACGCAGACCCAAAGCTTCTACGACGACTCCCGGGAGGCGCCGCTCGGCAGCTTCCCGTCGACCAACGAGCTCGGACGCGAGCTCACGACCCGCCGCACCAACGCGCGGCTCGGTGGGGAGCTCCTGCTCGGCGAGGACGTGCGCCTCGGCCTCGAGTACCGACACCGCGAGAACGACGGGAATCGCAGCCGGTTGAAGGGCTCGGCCGTCGAGAGCCTGGCGCCGTTCGCGTTCCGCTTTCCCGCCTTCGAGGCCATCGACGTCCGCTCGGACAGCCTCGACGTCGCCGCGACCTTTCCCGCCGGGCCGCTCGTCGGGCGCGTCGCCGGCGGCTGGACCGAGGAGCACCACGGCACCTCCATGCACGAGGTCGACTTCGGACCGACGGCGCTGCGCGACCGGACCCGCTATCGCGAGAACACCGACGTGCGGCTGCTGCGCGCCGGCGTCGACGTCGCGACACGGCCGTCCTCGCCGGTGCTCGCGACCGCCGGCTATCGCTTCCTCTATGCCGACGCCGACGCGAACGCCCGCCAGCGCGACGGCGCGGACGGCTCGCTGCTGGTGCGGACCGCCGACGGTATCTCGATCGTCGAGCGCAGCCACGCCGGCCACGCCGGCGCGACGTTCTCGCCGATGCGCGATCTCACCGTCACCGCCTCCTACACGCTCCTCGATCAGAACCGCGAGGGCGCCGGCACCGAGCGCCGCGAGCTCGGGACGCTGCCGGCGGCCGAGGCCGTGCGCGACGACTCCACCAAAGACCTCGTCCGCCACCGGCCGCGGATCGAGGCGCGTTACAGCGGCGTGCCGCGCACGCTGCTGCGCGCCCGCTACGCCTACGAGCGCGTCGATCGCGATCTCGACGTCCGCATGCTTCCCGAGGCGGGCGGCACGCTCGCGACGCCGGAGCGCATCGAGCGCCTCGACACCACCACCGATCGTCACGTCGCGCTCGTCGAGGCGCGCGTCCGCGCCACACGCCGGCTGCTCCTCGGCACCGGCTATCAGCTCGAGCGTGAGAACGTCGACGAGGACGTCCACCAGCTCGTCAACGAGGACTTCCTCGGCGATCGCGACCGCGACCGCGACACTGCCTTCGCGAGCGCGCGCCTCCAGCCGGGGCGGCGGGTGATCGTCGAGCTCCGCGGCGAGTACCAGCACGAGCACTTCGACCGCAGCGACGTCGCCGGAGACTCCAGCACGTCGATGGACGCCGAGCTCGTGAGTCTCCGCGCCTCGGCCCCGCTCGGCCGGCGGCTGTTCGTCACCGGATTGTTCTCGCTCGCGAACCGCGACTACGACGTCGCCGACGAGGGCCGGCGCCTGTCGTTCTTCCGCTCGATCGACTTCCGCGGTCGATCGGCGACCGGCTCCGTCGCCGGCACCTACTCGCTCGACGATCGCACCACGATCCGCGGCCAGTACGACGTCGTCGACGCCGGCGGCTCGCTCGACAACGTGAATCACCGCGTGCATGCGAGCGTCGCGCGGCGCGTGAACCAACGCCTGCGCGTCGCCGCCGGATACTCGTATCTCGAGTTCGACGAGGGTCTGTGGCGCGGCGACGATTTCGCCGCGCACGTCGGCTGGGTGAGCGCGAGCGTGACGTTCTGACGGAGGGCGACCGTTGCCGCGCCCGCGGCTCGCGTCCGTCGGCGACGCAGTCCAGGTCTCACGTGAAGAAGAGCGCAGCCGACATCGCCGCGCAGGACGTGCCGCGGCGTTCCACGTCCGGGCGTGCGACGCTCGTCCTCGTCGTGCTCGCCGTTCTCCTCGCCGCGCCGGCGCGTGCCGACGAGCCGACCAACGACGTCTGCCTCGCGTGCCACGGCGAGGCCGGGTTCGCCGGCGACGACGGCCGATCGCTCGCGGTCGACGGCGCGCGCTTCGACGACGGGGGGCACGGGATTCTCGCCTGCACGACCTGTCACGCGGACGCGGCGGTGCCGCACGAGACCCGGCCGAAGCCGGTCCCTCTCGACGTCTGCGCGACCTGTCACGACACCACCGTCGGCGCGTATCGCGACGGCGTCCACGGCGCGGCGCGCGCCGCCGGCGTCGAGGAGGCGCCGCGGTGCTCGGACTGCCACGGCGACATCCACACGGTCCGGCCGCACACCGAGCCGGCGTCGGCGGCCCATTGGTCGCACCTGGCGCGCACGTGCGCCCGGTGCCACGCGGATCTGCAGCTCACGCGGAAGTTCCGCATCCCGGTCGTCCGTCCGGTGGAGGCATACCTGCAAAGCACGCACGCGCGTCTGGTCGCGGCCGGCAAGCGCGCCGCCGTCTGCTCGGACTGCCATCGCGCGCACGACGTGCTGCCGGCATCCGATCCACGGGCCTCGATCTCCCGGGCGAACGTTCCGGAGACCTGCGGCGCCTGTCATGCCGACGTCCTCGCCGCGTACCGCGGCAGCGTTCACGGCGAGGCGCTCGCGCGTGGGGTCACCGAGGCGCCGGTCTGCACCGACTGTCACGGCGAGCATCGCATCCTCGGGCCGAAGGAGCCGACCTCGCCGGTGTTCGCCGCCAACATCCCGTCGGAGACCTGCGGTCGCTGCCACGCCGACGCCCGGCTCAGCGAGAAGTTCGGCCTGCGCGCAGGCACGGTCGCCGCGTTTCGCGACAGCTACCACGGCCTGGCGCTGCGGGCGGGGCGCGTCATGGTCGCGAACTGCGCGAGCTGTCACGGCGTCCATGACATCTTGCCCGCGAGCGACCCGCGCTCGCACGTGAACCCGGCGAATCTCCCGGCGACGTGCGGCCGCTGCCATCCGGGCGCGGGGACGGCCTTCGCCCTCGGCTCCGTCCACGGCCTCACGCCGTCGCCGGGCAAGACCGCGGTCGCGTGGATCCGTCTGGTGTACCTCTGGCTGATCGCGATCACGATCGGCGGGATGGTCGCGCACAATCTTCTCGACTTCGCCGGCAAGGTCCGTCACCCGCGGCACCCCGCGCCGCTGGCGTCGCCGCCGCGCGAGCGCATGTGGCGCAGCCTCCGCTGGCAGCACGGGCTGGTGATGGTGAGCTTCCCCGTGCTGGTCTACAGCGGCTTCGCGCTCACGTACCCCGAGAGCTGGTGGGCCGCGCCGCTCCTGCGCTGGGAAGCGGGCATCGGCCTGCGCGGCCTGGTGCACCGCGCGGCCGCGTCGCTCCTCCTCGCGGCGCTCGCCTGGCATCTCGGCGAGATCGCGCTTCGGCCGCGCCTGCGCGCCTGCATCCGCGAGCTGCTACCCTCCCCGCGCGATCTCCCGGCGATGCGACGCGCGCTCTCCGTCTCCGCCGGGGCGCGCCTCGCCCGGCCGCCGACCGGCACCTTCAGCTACATCGAGAAGCTCGAGTACTGGGCGTTCCTCTGGGGCATGCTCATGATGAGCGCGACCGGGTTCCTGCTGTGGTTCGAGAACCTGACGTTGCGTTTCCTGCCGAAGTCGATCACCGACGTCGCGACGGCCCTGCACTTCTACGAGGCGGTCCTGGCGACGCTCGCGATCGCGGTGTGGCACCTGTACTGGGTGATCTTCGACCCCGAGGTGTACCCGATGGACTGGACGTGGTGGGACGGGCGACCTCCGGCCGCTCGCGTCCACGAGCGCGAGGGCGACCCGCCGGCGTAGCGCGTCTGCGGGGCGCGGCTGCTCCAAAACGCATCCTCCCGGCACGGCCGTTGCAGTGCATCGGGTGGGCGCTCCAAGGAGTGCGCCCCGAGAAGGAGGCGTCACCATGTCTCTCGTCGGAGCCTTGATGCTCGTCGCGGGAGCCATCGCCGCGATCACGGCGGCGCTCACCGTGCTCACGTATCGCCGCTACCGCGGCACGCGGCTCATCACCTGTCCGGAGACGCACCAGCCGGCCGCCGTCGAGGTCGACGCGACGCACGTCGCGCTCACCGCCGGGCTCGACGGCGGCGACTTGCGGTTACAGGCCTGCTCGCGCTGGCCCGAGCGTCGCGACTGCGGCCAGGAGTGCCTGGCCCAGATCGTCGATGCGCCCGAGGAATGCCTGGTGCGATCGCTCGTGCGCCAGTGGGTCGAAGGTCGCTGCTGCGCCCTCTGCGGCAAGCCCTTGGACGCCGTCGAGCACTTCGGACGGCAGACCGCGCTGCTCGGACCGCACGGCGGAACCGTCGAGTGGACGAGCGTCCGCGCCGAGCGGCTCCCGCTCCTGATGAGGACGCACCAGCCGGTGTGCTGGGATTGCCACGTCGCCGAGGAGTTCCGGCGGCTGAACCCGGAGCTCGTCGTCGATCGCGACCGGTCCGCGCGCCGCGTTGCGACGTCCTGAAGCGCGCGCCTGCACGGGCAGCCTGCGCCGGCGGCGTCAGCCCGTCGCGCGCATTGTCAACGGCGCGAAGACCCACGCATGAATCGTGTCATGCGCTGGAACGGCGCGGCATCCCCGGCAGCGCCGGCGCACGCTTGGCGGGCGATCGGAACGGTATGGGCCGTGCTACGGCGATCACTGGGAGGAACCGATCATGGCGACTCGCATGATGACCTTGAAGGACCTCGGCACCCAGGCGAAACGGACGGCCGCCCGCGGCGAGGGTCTGGTGAGCCGTGCGCGGAAGGAGGCGAAGGTGCTCCTCACCGACGCCCGGCGCCTCCGTCGCGATGCCCAGCGCCGCGCCGAGAAGGCGGTCACGGACCTCGAGCATCGCGCAGAGCGTATGCTGCGGACCGTCGAGACCCGCGCCGCGAAAGCCACCGAGCCGGTCCTCGGGAAGAGCTTCGCCTCACACCGGGAGATCCGCGAGCTCGCGCGGCGGGTCGCGGACCTCGAGAAGCGCGTGCGGGAGATGGCGAAGAAGTACGCGGCCGCGGCGTGATCTGACGCCGCGGCATCGCGTCTCCGAGGTGCGGTCTCACGGGGGCGCCGCCGGTCTCGACGGCGCTTCCGTGTGCCGCGCCGTCGGTCGAGACGCGCGCCGGGAGAGCGCGACTCGCCGTTCCCTCGGCGAACGGTGCCGCGCGTGCGGCACCACGTCCCGAGACACGCCCCGCGCGCCGCGCGGCACCGCTCTCGATTCGTCCCGGCGGCGACGCTCGCTCGGGGTTTCGGTGACGGCTCTCGTTCATGCGACTTCCATGCGACTTCCGCATCGACACGTTCCGATGATCGCACCGGCGCAACGAGCGATTCCCACGACTCGGAAGATCGTACCCGCGATTCGCACCGCTCGGACTCGCAAGACACGTCGGCCGCAACGCAGCGGCTCCCGTGCCATCGGCATCGCGCATGCTAATGCGGCATGGACACGATTCACGAGAACGGCGGGCGTCGTGACGACCGTCTGTCACCGCTCGACGCGACATTTCTCTACATCGAACGGCCGAACCAGCAGCTTCACGTCGGTGCCGTCGCTCTCATCGACGGCACGCTGCCGTTCGACGATCTGACGGAACGACTGGCGGGCGGGCTGAGCCGCTTCGATCGCTATCGGCAGCGTCCGCGCCGTCCGGTCTTCGATCTCGGGCCGGCACGGTGGGAGGACGACCCGCACTACGATCCGCGCCGTCACATCCATCGCGTCGTGGTGCCCGCGCCGGGCGGCGAGCGCGAGCTGCATCGCACCGTCGACGAGCTGTTCGCGCTGCCGCTCGATCACGGGCGGCCGCTCTGGGACACGTACGTGCTCGAAGGCCTCGCCCGCGGACGCTCGGCGATCCTCTCGAAGGTGCACCACTGCATGATCGACGGCGTGAGCGGTCTTCAGGTCCTCGACGCGACGATGAGCGACGCGAGCGGCGGACCGGGCGCGATGGCGTATCAGCCGAACGGCGGCGCCGGCGCCGCGGCGGCGGCCGCGCCGCAGAAGGCGACGGCGGGCGGTCTCTGGGGCATGCTCGACGGCGTGCGGGCGGTGATGTCCGCCGCCGCGCATCCGCTCGAGACCCTCGCCGGCGCGCGTGACGCGGCCGGCGCCGCCGCGCTGGTCGCGACGATCGCCCGCGACCCCGCGCGGCCGATGCCCTTCAACGGCACGCTCGGCACGACGCGGCGGATCGTGTGGGCGACCTTCGCCCTCGACGACTTCCTGGCGATGCGCGGCGCCGCCGGATGCAAGGTGAACGACGTCGTTCTCGCGGTCATCACCGGCGCGCTCCGCCGCTACGTGCGCGGTCGCGGCGTGCCGCCCGACGGTCGCACCATCCGGGCGCTGGTGCCGGTGAGCGTACGCCGGCCGGACGAGCAGCTGACGCTCGGCAATCGCGTGTCGGCGATCTTCGCCGACCTGCCGCTCGACGTCGCCGACCCGATCGCTCGCCTCGAGCGGATCGCCCGCGGCATGCGCAGGTCCAAGGAGCGCGGCGACCCGCGCGCGTTCGACATGGTCCTCGGCGCCGCGGGGGCGCTGCCGACGGCGCTGGCGCCGTTCGTCACGCGCCTCACCATGATGCGGCCGCTGGTGCACACCGTCTGCACCAACGTGCCGGGACCGCGCGATCCGCGGACGATCCTCGGACGGCCCGTGCTCGCGATCCATCCGATCGTGCCGCTCGCGGTCGGGATCGGTCTCGGCTTCGCGATCCTGAGCTACGGCGGCACGCTCTCGATCTGCGCCACGGCCGACGCGGAGCTCGTGCCGGACGCGGAGCGGGTCGCGGCGGCGCTCGACGCCTCCGCCGACGAGCTCGCGGCGGCGCTCGGCACCGCGCGCCACGTCGCCGCCACGGCGGCCGGCGAAGACGGCAGGCGCGAGTCGGCGCTGTCGACGGTCGCCTCGCTGATGACGACCTCGGTCACCACGCTCGCGCCGAACGACACCCTGGCGGACGCGTGGAAGCTGATGCAGCGCGCCCGCATCCGCCACCTTCCGGTGACGGATCGCCGCGGCAAGCTCGTCGGCCTGGTCTCGCATCGCGATCTCCTCGCGGCGTCGCAGAGCTCGCTCGCGTTCCGCGACCTCGACGATCGGCTGCGGGTCCTCGCCTGGGCGTACGTCGCGGACGTGATGGAGATGCACGTGACGACGATCGGCGCCGACGAGCCGGCGGCCGAGGCGGCGGCGCGGATGATGCGGCTCAAGATCGGATGCCTGCCGGTCCTCGGACCGGACGGCAGGCTCGCCGGGATCGTCACCGAGGAGGACTTCCTCCGCTGGGCGACCGTGCAGATGGCGTCGGCGGCATGAGCGCCCTGCGATCCCCGACCGAAGCCGCCGCCGCGTCGACGCCCGCGCCGGTGATGGTCGACGGCAACGAGGCCGTCGCCGACGTCGCCTACCGCGCCAGCGAGGTGATCGCGATCTACCCGATCACGCCGTCGTCGGCGATGGGCGAGTCGTGCGACGCCTGGGCCGCGGCGGCGCGGCCGAACATCTGGGGCACCGTGCCGCGCGTCGTCGAGATGCAGAGCGAGGGCGGCGCCGCCGGCGCGGTGCACGGCGCGCTGCAGGCCGGCGCGCTCTGCACGACCTTCACCGCGTCGCAGGGCCTGCTGCTGATGATCCCCAACATGTACAAGATCGCCGGCGAGCTGACGCCGGCCGTGTTCCACGTCGCCGCGCGCTCGCTCGCGACGCAGGCGCTGTCGATCTTCGGCGACCACAGCGACGTGATGGCGGCGCGCGCCACGGGCTTCGCGATGCTGTGCGTCGAGCTCGGTGCAGGAGGCGACGGACCTGGCGCTCGTCGCCCAGGCCGCGACGCTCGAGTCGCGCGTCCCGTTCCTGCACTTCTTCGACGGCTTCCGCACCTCGCACGAGGTCGCGAAGATCGAGCCGCTCGCCGACGACGACCTGCGCGCGCTGATCGACGACGAGCTCGTCGCGCGCCCACCGCGCGCGCGCGCTCTCGCCCGAGCACCCCGTGCGTGCGCGGCACGGCGCAGAACCCCGACGTCTTCTTCCAGGCGCGCGAGGCGGTCAACCCGTTCTACCTCGCCTGCCCGGCGATCGTGCAGAACGCGATGGACGGCGTTCGCCGCGCTCACCGGCCGGCAGTACCGCCTGTTCGACTACGTCGGCGCGCCCGGACGCCGAGCGCGTGATCGTGCTGATGGGCTCGGGCGGCGGAGACCGTCGCACGAGACGGTCGGCGCACCTGCGTCGCGCGCGGCGAGAAGGTCGGCGTGGTCAAGGTGCGGCTGTATCCGGCCGTTCTCGATCGCGCGCACTTCGTCGCGGCGCTGCCCGACGACCGTCCGCACGATCGCGGTGCTCGACCGCACCAAGGAGCCGGGCGCGGTCGGCGAGCCGCTCTACCAGGACGTGGTCACCGCGCTGCCGAGCGCACGGCGGGCACGGCCGAGCGGTGCCCGCGTCATCGGCGGCCGCTACGGGCTCTCCTCGAAGGAGTTCACGCCCGGCATGGTGAAGGCCGTCTTCGACGAGCTCGCGCGCGCCGACACCCGAAGAACCACTTCACGCTCGGCATCGTCGACGACGTGACCCACACCAGCCTCGACTAGGACCCGGCGTTCTCCATCGAGCGACGCCGAGACGTCGTGCGCGCGGTCTTCTACGGCCTCGGCTCCGACGGCACCGTCGGCGCGAACAAGAACTCGATCAAGATCATCGGCGAGGAGACCGACCGCTACGCGCAGGGCTACTTCGTCTACGACTCGAAGAAGTCGGGCTCGGTCACGGTCTCGCACCTGCGCTTCGGGCCGCGGCCGATCCGCGCGACGCTACCTGATCACGCGCGCGAGCTTCGTCGCCTGCCACCAGTTCTCGCTTCCTCGAGCGCTTCGACGTGCTCGAGCGCCGCCGAGCCGGGCGCGCACCTTCCTGCTGAACAGCCCCTACGGCCGCCGACGAGGTCTGGGACCACCTGCCGCGTCGCGTGCAGCAGGCGATCATCGACGAAGCGCCTGCGCTTGTTCGTCGATCGACGCCGACGGCGGTCGCGCGCGACGGCCGGCATGGGCGGCCGCATCAACACGGTCATGCAGACCTGCTTCTTCGCCTTGAGCGGCGTCCTGCCGCGCGACGAGGCGATCGCCGCGATCAAGCACGTCGATCGAGAAGACCTACGGCAAGCGCGGCGAGGCCGTCGTGCGCAAGAACTTCGCCGCCGTCGACGCGGCGCTCGACGACTCCACGAGGTCGGCACTGCCGCGCACGGTCACCAGCGTCGATGGAGCGCCGTCCGCCCGTCCCGGCCGAGGCGCCGGACTTCGTGCAGCGACGTGACCGCCGAGATGATCGCCGGCCGCGGCGACGCGCTGCCGGTGAGCGCGCTGCCGGTCGACGGCACCTTCCCGACCGGCACGGCGCGCTGGGAGAAGCGCGACATCGCGCAGCGAGATCCCGGTCTGGGACCCCGACGTCTGCATCCAGTGCGGCAAGTGCGTCGCTGGTCTGCCCGCACGCGGTGATCCGCGCCAAGGTCTACGAGCCGGACGGCTCGACGGCGGCGCCCGAGGGCTTCAAGTCGCGGCCGGCGCGCTGGCGCGAGCTGCCCGAGCATGCGCTACACGCTCCAGGTCGCGCCCGACGACTGCACCGGCTGCGGCCTGTGCGTCGAGGTCTGCCCGGCGAAGAACAAGAGCGAGACGCGGCCTCAAGGCGATCAACATGGCGCCCGGTCGAGCCGCGTCCGCGCACCGCGAGCAGCGAGACTGGGACTTCTTCCTCGAGGGCCTCGCCCGAGGTCGACCGCACGCCGCTCCACCTGCGACCAGGTCAAGGACGTGCAGCTCCTGGAGCCGCTGTTCGAGTTCTCCGGCGCCTGCGCCGGCTGCGGCGAGACGCCGTACCTCAAGCTGCTGAGCCAGCTCTTCGGCGACCGCGCCGTGATCGCCAACGCCACCGGCTGCTCGTCGATCTACGGCGGCAACCTGCCGACGACGCCCTGGACGACGAACCGCGACGGGCCGCGGGCCGGCGTGGTCCAACTCGCTCTTCGAGGACAACGCCGAGTTCGGCCTCGGCATGCGCCTGGCGCTCGACAAGCAGAGCGACATACGCCCGCGAGCTGCTCGAGCGCGCTGGCGCCGCGAGCTCGGCACAGCCGCTGGTCGACGGCGCTGCTCGACGCCGACCAGACGGACGAGGCCGGCATCGCCGCGCAGCGCGAGCGCGTCGCCGAGCTGCAGCGCGCGGCTGGCGGCGATCGACGCGCCGGCGGCACGCGACCTCGACGCCGTCGCCGACACGCTGGTGCGAACGAGCGTCTGGATCGTCGGCGGCGACGGCTGGGCCTACGACATCGGCTTCGGCGGCCTCGACCACGTGCTGGCCAGCGGCGCGCAACGTCAACGTCGCTGGTGCTCGACACCGAGGTCTACTCGAACACCGGCGGGCAGATGTCGAAGGCGACGCCGCGCGGGGCGGTCGCGAAGTTCGCCGCCGGCGGCAAGCCGACGGCGAAGAAGGACCTCGGCCTGATGGCGATGACCTACGGCAACGTCTACGTCGCGCAGGTCGCGATGGGCGCCAACGACATGCAGACGCTGAGGGCCTTCCTCGAGGCCGAGGCCTACGACGGGCCGTCGCTGATCATCGCCTACAGCCACTGCATCGCGCACGGCATCGACATGGCGCACGGCCATGCGACCAGCAGAAGGCCGCCGTCGCCTCCGGGCACTGGCCGCTCTACCGCTACGACCCGCGGCTGCGCAGCGACGGCAAGAACCCGCTCCAGCTCGACTCGGCGCCGCCGAGCTTGCCGCTCAAGAAGTACGTCTACAACGAGACCCGCTACACGATGCTCGCCCTCGCCGACCCCGAGGCGGCGGCACGCGCGCTGGCGCTCGCCGAAGGCGACATCGCGGCGCGCTGGCGCCTGTACACGCACCTGGCGGCGATGCCGGGAGACGGCGCCGACGCGGCGAAAGGAGACGGCCGATGATCGACCTCGGCACGCGCTACCTCGGCCTCGCGCTGCGGAGCCCGATCGTGCTCTCCGCGTCGCCGCTCTCCGAGAGCATCGACAACCTGAAGCACGCGGAGGACGCGGGCGCGGGCGCCGTCGTCCTGCACTCGCTGTTCGAGGAGCAGATCGCGATCGAGAGCCACGATCTCGATCGCAACCTCTCGCACGGCGACCGAGAGCCACGCCGAGGCGCTGAGCTACTTCCCCGACATGCGCGACTACAATCTCGGACCGGAGGGCTACCTCGAGCACGTGCGGCGCGCGAAGCACGCCCTCGAGGTCCCGGTGATCGCCAGCCTGAACGGCGTCTCGACGGGCGGCTGGGTGGAGTACGCGCGGCTGATCGAGGAGGCCGGCGCCGACGCGCTCGAGCTCAACGTCTACGCGATCGTCACCGATCCCCAGCTCACCGGCCGGCGAGGTCGAGCAACGCTACGTCGACCTCGTCCGCGACGTGCGCGCGAGCGTCACGATTCCGCTGGCCGTCAAGATCGGGCCCTTCTTCAGCGCGCTCGCGAACCTCGCCGTCCGTCTCGACGACGCCGGCGCCGACGCGCTCGTGCTCTTCAACCGCTTCTACCAGCCGGACCTCGACCTCGAGCAGCTCGAGGTGGTGCCGAATCTGGTCCTCAGCACGCCCGAGGAGCTGCGCCTGCCGATGCGCTGGATCGCGATCCTCTACGGCCGCGTGCGCGCCGACCTCGCGGTGACCGGCGGCGTCCACGGCGCCACCGACGTGTTGAAGACGATGATGGCGGGCGCCGCGGTCGCGATGACGACCTCGGCGATCCTGAAGCACGGCTTCGAGCACATCCGGAGCCTCATCCGCGACGTCACGGCGTGGATGGAGGAGCACGAGTACACCTCGATCCGCCAGATGCAGGGCAGCATGAGCCAGCGCGCCGTCGCCGGCCCGGCCGCCTTCGAGCGCGCGAACTACCTGCGCGTGCTGCGCTCGTACGCGCTTCGCAGCGCCGCGCCCGGCGCCTGAGCGGCGCCGGAGATCAGTAGGTCACGAGGACGGTCGCCGGCGAGCGGTCGACGGTGACGGTCTCGGCGTCGAAGGCGGCGGCGCGCCCGTCGACCTCGGCACCGGCGATCGGCCGCGGCAGCGGCGGCCGGAGGACGATCCTGCCGCCGGGGACGCGAAGCCCGCCGGCGAGACGGCACGAGAGCAGGCCGGCGCGGAGACGGCGGAGCGTCAGGTCGAGGGTCCCGAAGTACGTCGGCAGGCCGCGGACGACGACGCCGCCGTCGAGCCACGCCTCGGGGACTCCGGCGCCGACGACGAGCGCATCGTCGTCGACGTCCTCGTAGGCGAGCATCGTACGGAACGCGATGACGTACTCCGCTCCCACCCACGCGTGCGGCATGTCGCCGACGTGACCGGGAGCCTTCGGGTCGCGCCACGCGATCTCGGGCCACTGGTTCCACGACGGCGGCCGGCGGTCGGCGACGAAGAACTCGAGGAGCTCGTTCGCGGCGGCGCGGTCTCCGAGACGGATCAACGCGCCGGCGATGCGGATCTCGTACGGCGGCGTAGCTCGTTCCAGTCGACCTCGCCGCGGCGGCGGCGCCGAAAGCCCGCCAGGTACTCGGCGAACGTGCGCCCGAGCACGGCGCGGCGGGAGGAACGCCAGCGCGCCGAGGAGCGTGACCGCGTTGGCGGTGGCGGTCGGATCGAAGTCGGCCCACTCGACGGAGCCCGGCACGTAGTCGATGCCGCGGTCGGCGATCGTGATCGCCAGCGACCGACGGAGGGTCTCGCCGAACGACTGGTGGAGCGCCCGCCAGCGATGCGCTGCCGCCTCGCTCGCCGAGCGCCTGCGCCATGAACGCCGCGTCCGCGAACGCGCGCAGCGCCCAGAAGTCGTCCCAGTACGCGTGGACGGGATGCGCGAGGTAGCCCTCGTGGCTCGCCGACTCGGGAAGCAGGCCGTAGCGCGCGTCGCGCGCGGGCGGCGCGAGCTCCGGCCCGAGGCGGGTGCGGCGCAGCGCCTCGATGCGGCTCGCGGCCTGGAGCGCGGCCGGCCACAGCTCGGCGAGAAAGCGCCGGTCGCGGGTGAAGCGGAAGCACTCCGCGATCGCGAACACCAGCTGCCCGTGGCTGTCGTGCTCGACGAGCCAATCGGCGCCGTGGCGATCGACGCAGCACGGCACCGTGCCGTCCGCCGCCTGGTAGCGGACGTACCAGCGCACGAACGCGCAGGCCTCCTCGGCATGTCCCATGCGGAGGAGCGCCGCCGCCATCCCGGCGCCGTCGCGGATCCACGAGCGCGCGTAGCGTCGCGGCCCCGGCTGCAGCGCCGGCCCGCGGCGCTGGATCAGGATGTCGGCGATCACGGTCCGGAGCGTGTCGACGTAGGCGCGCGCGGACTCCGGGACCTCGACGCGCACGCGCGCCGAGCTCGGACGTCCACTGCCGCACCGACGCGTCGAACGCCTCGGCGGTGCCGGCGCCCGCGACCGCCGACGCGTCGGCGGCGAGCGCGCGCCGACGGCACCGCCAGCTCGACCTCGGCCGTCGCCGCGGGCGCGAGGTCGAGGTCGAACCGCAACGCGCCGCACGCCCAGCCCCGTGGGTCGGCGACGTGCGTCGCGACCGGCACCGTCGCCGCTGCGCAGGCGCTCGACGATCGGCCCGTGCTCGAAGGCGGCGGCGCCGAACGCGATCGGCGGGCGACAGCGCGACGACGGCCCGCGCGCCGTTCGACCCGGACGACGCCGGCGCGATAGTCCAGCGCGGTGACGGGGCTCACGCCGCCGAGGTCTTCGAACGCCTGCCACGGCGGCGTCACCTGGAACGGCCGGATGACGGCGAAGAGCCGTATCGCCGCGGCGGGCCGCCGCGTGTTCTCCACGCGATAGCGGACGTAGAGCGTCGGCCCGTCGCGGCCGCGATGCGCGAACGCCGTCGTGCGCAGGACGACCTCGCCGGCCTGCCAGACGGAGGAGGGAATCGGCAGGTAGCCGCCCTCGAGCTCGGGCAGGATGCGGACGTCCGCCCAGGTGAGCAACCGTCCGTCGACGACGAGGAACGGCTCGATCGAGAACGCGGCGCGGTCGACCTCGACCATGCCCTCCTCGTTCAGGAGCGCGCATGCCTGGTGCGGCCCGGCGACGTCGGCCGCGGGTGCGCGGTCGGCAGCGTCCGGCAAACCGACGGGCGACCAGTACGTCTGCTCGCCGTAGAGATATTTCGGATACCAGCCGCGCGGCTCCTCCGCGGCGACGCTCGCGAAGAAGTCGTTCACGGAGGCGGCGAATGCGCGCGGCCGGATCTCGATCTCCGCGATGCCGAACCCGCGGCCCTCGGCGCTGGTCTCGAGGTCGAGCCGCAGGTAGCGGCGCTTGGTCGCCGGCAGGTAGAGATGGCTGCGCTCGCTGTCGTTGTCACGCGCCGCGTGCACGACGTCCCAGGAGCCGCCGTCGGCCGACGTCCGGACGACGAAGGCACGCGCGCGGCCCGAGCGCTCCCAGCGGACGACGAGGCCGCTCCACTCGCGGTCCTCGCCGAAGTCGACGAGCAACGATTGTGGCGCGGGCGCCGGCTCGCTTCGCCAGCTCGTCGCCGGCGAGCCGTCGAAGACGTTTTCGGGCGGGTGCCCGGGGAGCGAGCTCGAGGCGCGCACCCGCGGCAACGGGTGCGCGCTGCGGTCCTCGAGGCGCAGGTCCGCGATCCACACGCTCCCCTTGCCGCCCAGGCCGGCGACGATCGCGAGCTCGATCGCGCCGAGCTGCCGGATCCTCCCGCCGCCCGCCGGACCCCAGGCGAAGCTGACGGCGTCGTCTCGGATCTCCAGCGCCTGCCACGCTTCGGGCAACACCAACGCCTCTCGCCGATGCCACCAGACGTTTCGGCCGCTCGCATCGACGAGCTTCAGCTCGAGCCCGTTGCGCGGCGCCGCGCCGCGGATCTGGAACCCGAGGTCCCAGCTCTCGGGCAGCGCGAGCGCGATCTCCCGGCGCGCGACGACGAAGCCGCCGCCGCCGGCGAAGTCGAAATCGAGCCGCAGGGCTCCGCCGCGCGGTCCGGCGTCGCGCGAGATCCGCAGACGCGCCGCGCCGGAGGCGACCGCCGTCCACGCGGATACGTCCTCGAAGTCGTCGAGTATCTGCGGCATCATCCGGCCCCGACCGCCGCGCCGGCGGTCCCTCGAGGACGGACATGACGGGCGACACCGACGAGAGCAGGATTCGCAGCGACCTGCGCCTCACGCGCGTGGTCATACGGCGGCTCGCCCGCGCGCTGCGGCGCTTCGCCCGCTCCGACGTGGGCGACAAGGCGATCGCGATGGCGGTGTCGCTGGTCGCGCTGCTGCTGGTGATCAGCGGCTTCAACGTCGTCAACAGCTACGTCGGGCGCGACTTCATGACCGCGATCGAGCATCGCGACACCCCCGAGTTCCTCCGCCAGGCGGTGCGCTACCTCCTGGTGTTCGCCGCCTCGACCGTCGCCGCGGTCGTCTATCGATTCTTCGAGGAGCGCCTCGGCCTGACGTGGCGCGAGTGGACGACGCGAGAGCTCGTGCAAGGGTACCTCCGAGAAGAAGCGTACTACCGGCTGCACGTCGAGCAACGCCAAGGCCTCGCCAACCCCGATCAACGGATCGCCGACGACGTCCGTCTGTTCACCACGAATTCCCTGTCGCTCCTGCTCATGCTGCTCAACGGGACGATCACGGTCGTCGCCTTCGCCGGCGTCCTGTGGACGATCAGCCCGCGGCTCTTCTTCGTCGGCGTCGGCTACGCGGCCGTCGGCTCGTTCGTCACGATCATGCTCGGCCGCCGGCTGGTGTGGCTGAACTACGCGCAATCGGACCGCGAGGCGGACTTCCGCACCGACCTCCTCCACGTCCGCGAGCACGCGGAGTCGGTCGCGCTCATGCGCCGCGAGCATCGCCTGCAAGCGCGCATGCTGCGTCACCTCGACGCGCTCATCGCCAACACCAAGCGGATCATCGCGGTCAACCGCAATCTCGGGTTCTTCACCACCGGATACAATTACATGATTCAGATGATCCCCGCGCTGGTCGTCGCTCCGCTCTTCATCCGCGGCGAGGTCGAGTTCGGCGTCATCACGCAGGCGGCGATGGCGTTCTCGTTCCTGGTCGGCGCGTTCTCGCTGATCGTCACGCAGTTCCAGTCGATCTCCTCGTACGCCGCGGTGGCCGCCCGGCTCAACGCGCTGGTCGACGCCCTCGAGCACAAGCCCGCGGCGGCGCCCCGGACGATCGAGATCGTGCGCGCACCCGACCGCATCACGTACGAGTCGCTGACGCTGCGCTCGCCGCGCGACGGCCGCCTGCTGATCCGCGACCTCGACCTGTCCATCGAGCCCGGCACGCGGCTCCTGGTCAGAGCCGCGGACGACACCGCGAAGGTGGCGTTGCTGCGCGCGACCGCCGGCCTGTGGGAGACGGGCGAGGGGCGGATCGCGCACCCCGGCCCCGAGAACCTCCTCTTTCTCCCGGAGCGCCCCTACCTGCCGCCGGGCACGCTCCGCGAGGTGCTCGTCCGGCTCGAGCGCGATCAGGCGGTCTCGGACGCGCAGATCGTCGACGCCCTCCGGGAGATGAACCTCGAGAAGATCGTGGTCCGGACCGGCGGCCTCGCCGTCGAGCGCAGCTGGCGCGACATCCTCTCTCTCGACGAGCAGCAGCTCCTCGCCTTCACGCGTCTCCTCATCGCCGTCCCGCGCTTCGTCTACCTCGACCGCGTCGGCACCGCGCTCAACCCCGCGCAGGTCGAGCAGGTCCTGCACGCGCTCCAGCGCCGGGGGATCGGCTACGTCAGCATCGGATACGCCGGGGACCGGCTCGACGCCTACGACGCCGCGCTCGAGATCGCGGTCGGCGGCGCCTGGGAGTTGAAGGCGATCGACGGCGGAAGAATCGTCGAGGCCGCGGCCACGAGCTGACGACCCGCGTCGCCGGCGAGCGCGGCGATCACGCGCCGACGGCGCACACGCCGGCGCCGGCCGCCGCGCGGACGTCACCGCCGCCGGCGGCCGTGGCGCGTGCGGCGGCGACGACCTCGCGGACACCGGCCAGCGCCGCGGCGTCGCAATGGAAGCGGTGCGCGTCGCGCGCGGCGGCGAGCCGGCTCGCGTACTCGGCCGAGTGCAAGAACCCGGCGAGCAGGTCGGAGACCGGGAACACCTGGAGGTTCAACGTCCAGCGGACCGGGCTCGGGCGGTCGCGTCCCGCGCACGCAGCCTGGTCCGCGACGCAGTCGCCGGCGAGCGCGAGCGAGGCGTCGCCGATCGGCAGCGCCACGAGGTCGCGCAGCAGCGCCTCGAACCGCCCCTGCTCGCGCGGGTCGAGGAAGAGGAACAGGCGCGAGCGATAGAAGATCGCCGCGTCGTGGAAGAACTTCGGCGCGCTCGCGACGCCGTCCTTGCCGAGCTCGGCCGCCATCCGCACGACGACGCGGAACGCGCGCCGCAGGACGCCGAGGCCGGGATGCTCTTGCAGCGGCAGCGGCGGGCGGCTCGCCGTGAACGCCGCCGTCATGTCCTCCTCGCGGAGCCAGCTCACCAGCACGAGCTCCGCCGGACGCGCGACCGCGTAGCCGTGCCGCGCGAAGAACGCGGCGGGAACCGCGCTCTCGATGAGAATGGTGTCGAGGAGAACGCCGCGGATGCCGTCCTTCTCGCCGTGCACGCGGAGGTGCGGCGGCGCGCTGTCGCCGGGGCCGATCTCCACCGCGAAGTCGCCGAAGCCGCGCCGTTCGAGCGCGGCGAGCACGCCCGCCTCCGCGAGGCAGGCGTGCACCGCGCCGGCGTCGTAGCGGCCGAGGACGGTCGCGCCGCGATCGGTCGCACCCGGCATCACGCGCCTCGCTCGAGCTGCTCGGCGCCGGCGGCAGGTCGCGTCCCGGAGAGCAGCCAGCGGAAGTAGTTGAAGTGGATGCGCCAGCTCGTCGGCCCGTAGCCGCCGGCGGTGACGACCGCCGTCGGCACGCCGCCGAGCGCGCGGGTGACGATGCGATCGCGCTCCAGCATACCCTCCTCGCTGACGTCGAAGTCGCCGAGCATGTCGTCGACGAACGGGTCGGCGCCGGCGACGTAGACCGCGAAGTCGGGACCGAAGTCGGCGACGATCGCCGGCAAGGTCGCGCGCAGGGTCCCGAGGTAGACGGCATCGCCGGCGTGCGCCGGAAGCTCGATGTCGCGGTTGTGCCGCTTGGTGATCCAGCACCAGTTGTTGGCGTGCATCGAGAAGGTGAACACGGACTCGTCGGCGGCGAAGATCTCGGCGTTGCCGTTTCCGTGATGGCAGTCGAGGTCGACGATCAGCACCCGTCGGACCCGCCGCTCGCGCTGCAGGACGCGGATGGCGATCGCGACGTCGGCGATCGCACAGAACCCCTCGGCCTTGTCGGCCTGCGCGTGATGGAAGCCGCCGCCGAGGTTGACGGCGACCGTGGCGCCGGCGACGGCGGCGCGCGCCGCCGCCACCGTCCCTCCGGCGGCGAAGCGGAACGGGTCGAGCAGCCGCTCGCCCCACGGATGAGCGGGATCGAGGAGGAGCAGCTTCGCGAGCGTCTCCGGCCGTCTGAGGTCCTCGAGGTAGTCGGGGGTGTGGACGAGGAGCATCTCGTCGTCCGTCACCGCGGGCGCGGCGATGAAATCGCTCGGGTGCGCGACCCCCGCCGCGATCAGCGCGTCACGGATGCGACGCGGGCGCTCGACGTCGAAGGCCGCGCGCGGACCGGCCTCGCGCACGTCGTACACGTACTCCTCGCGATAGAAGAGCTGCACGCGACTCCAAGGAGCGAGCGCCGTGCCACGTCACGGACGCCGCTTCGCCTGCGCATCGGCGCATCCGCGCGACATCGGCGGGCGCGATCGTCGATGGCGGCGTCTCACTTTCCGGAATGCACTCCGGCTCCATTCCCACCGCTGGCGACGCGGCTTTCCGCGATCGCCGCCCGCGAGCCGGCTCGGCCGGTTGCGCGCCCGGATGCCGGCGAGTACGACTCCAACCCGCGACATGCAGCGCACCACGAGTCACGGGGCGGCGGCCGAGCTCGGCAAGCTCGAGCTCCCGCACGATGCGGGGCCGCGGCGCGCGTCCGCGTGTCGCCGATCGCGGGCGATCGCGTGACGGCGCAGGGCGGCGGCGCCCGCGACGTCGAGCAGGCGATCGCCGAGCTCACCGAGCGGCTGCCGCCGGAGCTCGTGCCGCTCGCGCGCCTCGCCTACGACTATCGCTGGTCGTGGACCGTGGACGGCGCCGCGGTGTTTCGCGACGTCGACCCGACGCTGTGGCGGCGGAGCGAGCGCAATCCGCGGCACGTGATCGAGGCGACGCCGCCGCACCGCTTCGCCGCGCTCGCGCGCGACCCGGCGTACGTCGCGCGGGTCGCGGCACTCGCGGCCACGCTCGCCTCGGGTCCGCCGCCGCGCGCGATCGGCGCGATCTCCGCAGAACGCCCGGTCGCCTACTTCTGCTCCGAGTTCGCGATCCACGGATCGCTGCCGCTCTACGGCGGCGGCCTCGGCGTGCTCGCGGGGGACGTCCTCAAGGCCGCCGCGGACGCGGCGCTGCCGATGGTCGGCGTCGGCCTGCTCTATCGCGAAGGGTACTTTCATCAGCGCCTCGATCCCGAGGGATGGCAGCACGAGTACTGGATCTCGACCGCCTTCGAGCGTTTGCCCGTCGTGCTGGTGCACGATGCGGCCGGCCGGCCGTTGACCGTCGAGGTCACGCTGCGGCGCCGTCCGGTGCGCATCCAGATCTGGCGGGTCGACGTCGGGCGCGTCCCGCTCTACCTCCTCGACACCGATCGCGAGGACAACCACGCGATCGATCGTTGGATCACCGCCCGGCTGTACATCGGCGAGCGCCACACGCGCTTGGCGCAGTACGCGGTGCTCGGCATCGGCGGCGTGCGCGCCCTCGCCGCGCTCGGCGTCGATCCGGCGATCGTGCACCTCAACGAGGGGCATGCCGCGCTCTCCGGGTTCGAGCGCCTGCGCGCGCTCCGCGCCGCCGGCTGCTCCCTCGACGACGCGCTCGCGGCGGTCCGGCGCACGACGGTCTTCACCACCCACACGCCGGTCGCGGCCGGTAACGAAGGGTATCGTCCGGAGGAGGTCGAGCCCGTCCTCGGCGACTTCATCGACGAGCTCGGCCCGCCGCGAACGCTCCTCTACGAGCTCGGGCGCGTCGACCCTCGCGACCGCGTCGGTGAACATCACGCCGCTCGCGCTGCGCACGAGCCGCGCCGCCAACGGCGTGTCGCGCCGTCACGGCGCGGTCGCGCGCGCGATGTGGCAGCCGCTCTGGCCCGACCGCACCGTCGACGCCGTGCCGATCGGTCACGTGACGAACGGCGTCCACACCGCGACCTGGATGACGGAGCCGGTGCAGCGTCTCCTCGATCGCCACCTCGGCGACGGCTGGCGGGGACGGCTCGGCGACGCGGCGATGTGGCAGCGCATCGACGCGATCCCCGCCGCCGAGCTGTGGGCGCTGCGCTGCGCGCTGCGCGAGTCGGTCGTCGCGTACGTGCGCGAGCGGTCGGTGCGCGATCGCCTGCGCCGCGGCGAGACGCCGGAGTACGTCGAGCAGGCGGCACGGGTGTTCGATCCGGCCGTCCTCACCGTCGGCTTCGCGCGTCGCGTCGCGACCTACAAGCGCCTCTCGCTGCTGACGCGCTTTCCCGACCGCTCGCTTCGCCTCCTCGACGGCCCGCGGCCGATCCAGCTGCTGATCGCCGGCAAGGCGCACCCGCAAGACCAGGAAGCAAAGAGCTCGCTGCACGCGATCTTCAGCGCCAAGGCGTCGCCGCTGGTCGGCGGCCGCGTGGCGTTCCTCGAGGACTACGATGTCGAGATGGCGCAGCGCCTCGTCGCCGGCTGCGACGTCTGGCTCAACCTGCCGCGGCCGCCGCTCGAGGCGAGCGGCACGAGCGGCATGAAGGCGACCCTCAACGGGTCGCTCAACCTGAGCGTCCTCGACGGCTGGTGGGCCGAGGCCTACGACGGCGCGAACGGCTGGGCGATCGCGACCCCGGACGCGGACGCGGCGATCCAGGACGACCACGACGCGACCGCCGTCCTCGATCTCTTGGAGCACGAGGTGGTCCCGCTCTTCTACGAGCGCGACCCCGACGGCGTCCCGCAGCGCTGGATCGCACGCGTCAGGGCGGCGATGCGGACGCTGATCCCGCGCTTCACGGCTGAGCGCATGGTTCGTGAGTACGTGAGCAGCCTCTACGCCTCGACGGACGGGGCGGCGCGTTAACGCCGCGCGCGCTCGTACCCGACCTGCCGGCGCGCCGATGCGCCGACGCACCGACGGCCGCGCTCGCGGTTCGTCCACCGACCGCTCTTTTCGCAGGCATGCCAACGGCCCGCGGGACGTTCCCAGGAATGAGAGCGTGGACTCACGACCTGCCTAGCGTCCCGCGTGGCACACGCGGTGCTAACCACTCTTCAAGCACGCCAACTCTCTCGGACGACGAGGAGCGAGACATGAGCTACTCACATTACGATCGGCTGTCCGCGCTCGACGCGACGTTTCTCGCGATCGAGGATGGAGCGGTCCACATGCACGTCGGCTCGATCGGCATCTTCACGGGCGGTCCGCTGATGAATGCGCAAGGCACGCTCGACATGGAGCGCGTCACGGCGATGTCGGAGAGCACGCTGCGGAAGGCGCCGCGCTTCCGCCAGCGGCTCGAGCGCGTCCCGCTCACCGGCCATCCGGTCTGGGTCGACGACGCGCGCTTCAACCTGCACTACCACCTGCGCCACACGAGCCTGCCGCCTCCGGGCGACGAGCGTCAGCTCAAGCGGCTCGCGGGCCGCATCATGTCCCAGCAGCTCGACCGCGGGAAACCGCTCTGGGAGATGTGGTTCGTCGAAGGCCTCCCGGATCGGCGCTTCGCGGTCATCACCAAGGTGCACCACAGCGTGATCGACGGCATCTCCGGCATCGACCTGATGTCGACGCTGATGCGCACGACGCCCGACGACGCGATCGAGCACCATGGATCGTGGATCCCGCGGCCCGCGCCGTCGGCGGCGCGCCTCCTGGTCGACGAGGTCGCGCGGCGCGCGTCGGTGCCCGCCTACGTGCTCCAGGCGGCGTATCGCGTCCTGCAGTCGCCGCGCCGGACGCTGGGCGCGGCGCGCGACGCGGTCGTCGGTCTCGCCGAGGCGATCGCCGCCGGCGTCGACGTCCGCCTCGCCGACGCCGCTCAACATCGACATCGGCCCGCACCGGCGCTTCGACTGGACGCCGCTTCGACCTCGACGCGGTCCGGACGGTGAAGCAACGCCTCGGCGGCACGCTCAACGACGTCGTGCTCGCGGTGGTCGCGGGCGCGATGCGCCGCTTCCTCCGCAACCGCGGCGCCGACCCGCGGTCGCTCGACTTCCGCGCGCTCGTCCCGGTGAGCATCCGCACCGCCGCGCAGCGCGAACACGCTCGGCAACCAGGTCTCGTTCCTCGTCGCGCAGCTGCCGGTCGGCGCCCGCGATCCGCGCGAGCGGCTGCATCTCGTCTCGGAGACGACGCATCGGCTGAAGGGCTCGAAGCAGACGCTCGGCGCCGAGGTGCTCGAGGAGATCAGCGACTGGACGATGCCGACGATCTTCGCGCAGTACGCGCGGCTCGGCGCGCGCCTCGCGCGCCTACAACATGGTCGTCACCAACGTTCCCGGCCCGCAGTCGCCCGCGTACCTTCTCGGCGCCGAGATGGTCGCCTCGTATCCGCTGGTGCCGCTGTTCAGCAATCAGGCGCTCGGCATCGCGCTCTTCAGCTACAACGGCGGGCTCTTCTGGGGCTTCAACGCCGACTGGGATGCCGTCCCCGACCTGCACGAGCTCGTCGAGTTCGTCGAGGCGGAGTTCGCCCAGCTCGTCGCGCTCGCCGAGAGCGTCCCCGCCACCATTCCGCACGCCGCGGAGGGAAACGGCGCGGCGGTGGCGACGCCCGCGACCGAGTCCCACGCGTCGTCGAACGGCGTGTCGACGTCGGCGGCGTAGCCGGGATGGGATGACCGGCCGGAGCCGCGCCGTGGGTACGAACGCCCATCGACGCACGCGCGGGTCGGACCGATCGTTCCGTCTCGAGCTGCCGGCGATGATGCTCGTCGACAAGGCGTGGACGGTCGCGCAGCTCGCACGCGCCGGCTACGCGTGGCTGCGCCACGACACCGCGTATCCGAGCCCGGTCCCGGAGAGCGCGAAGTTCATGAGCGCGCGCGACGCGGTGGCGCTGATTCGCGACGGCGACGTCGTCGCGGAGTCCGGCCTCGGCGCACATCAGCGGGCCTCGATCGTCTACTGGGCGATGCGCGAGGCCTTCGAGCAATCCGGCCATCCCGCGGATCTCACCGTGGTGAACGTCGGCGGCCACGGCGGCCGCGGCCGGGCGCCCGGCACCCTCGACGAGCTCGGACGCCCCGGGCTCTGCACACGCTTCATCACCAGCCACTTCGAGACCTTCCATGACATGCTCGCGCTCGCCGACGCCGGCCGTTGCGAGCTGCAGTGCCTGCCGCTCGGCGTCCTGGTGCAGCTGTTCGTCGCGCTCGGGCGCGGCCGCGACTCGGTCGTGAGCGCGACCGGCGTCGGCACCTTCCTCGATCCGCGCGTCGGCCGCGGCTCGCCGGTCACCACGCCGGCGGGCGAGCAGCTGATCGTTCCGTACGGCCGTCGCCTGCGCTACCGCCTGCCGCGCATCGACGTCGCGATCTTCAACCTCCCCGCCGCCGACCGGCACGGCAACCTCTACGCCAAGAACACCGCGATCGTCGGCGAGAGCGTCGAGCTCGCGCGCGCGGCGCGACGGAACGGCGGCCGCGTGATCGCCAACGTCGGCCTCGTCGTCGACGAGGGCTACGACGCGGTCGCGCTCCCCGCCGACATGGTCGACGCCGTCGTCTACCATCCGGATACCGAGCAGACCGGCGGGTTCTTCCACCGCGCCCACTGGCCGGCGATGACGACCGCGAGCGACGTCGCGATCGCGGACGCGCTCGAGCGCGTCCGCTTCATCAACTGGCTCGCCCGGATCTCGCCCCAGCGCGGCGCCGCCGACGACGTGGTCGCGCGGCTCGCCGCCGCGACGCTGCTCGCCAACGTCGAGCGCGGCGGTCTCGTCAGCATCGGCACCGGCATGCCGGAGGAGGTGTGCCGCGTCGTCTACGAGTCGGGCCACCTCGACGCGCTGACGTTCGCGCTCGAGAGCGGCGTCGTCGGCGGCTTGCCGGCGCCCGGCATCTACTTCGGCGCGGCGCTCTCGCCGCGCGAGATCGTCTCCTCCGCGGAGCTCTTCCGGCGCTGCGACGAGCGGCTCGACGCGACCTGCCTCGGCGTTCTCCAGGCGGACGGGCGCGGCAACGTCAACGTCTCGAAGCGCGGCGACGGACCGCGCGGCTACGTCGGCCCCGGCGGCTTCATCGACTTCGCGGCCGCCGCCGAGACGATCGTGTTCGTCTCGACGTGGACGCATCGGGGCGAGCGCACGTTCGACGGCACGGCGATGCGGATCACCAGGCACGGCACGCCGAAGTTCGTCGAGCAGGTCGACGAGGTCACCTTCAACGGACCGCTCGCGTTGCGCGCCGGCAAGAAGGTGTTCTACGCGACCGACGTCGGGCTCTTTCGGTTGAGCGCGCGCGGCATGGAGCTCGACGCGGTGCTCCCGGGTATTGACCTGCGGCACGACATTCTGGAAGTGACCGCGATGAAGATCGCGCTTCCCGCGAGCGGGCGGGTGCCGGTCGTGCCGAGATCGGTGGTCACCGGAGAGCGGTTGACGGGCGGGCCCCACGCTCCACGCGAGCGGCGTGCCTCCCGCGGCCGAGGTTCGGGGCCACGCGAGGAGGGACGGACGCGGAAAGGACGCTGATGGAGCCCTCGGAGATCACGCTGCACGGCCATCGCTTCAGCTACCGGCGGACCGGAAGCGGGCCGTTGATGGTGCTGCTCCACGGCATCGCCGGAAGCTCGGCGACGTGGGACGCGGTGATGCCCGCGCTCGGCAGACAGCACACCGTCCTGGCGCCGGACCTCCTCGGCCACGGCCACTCGTGCAAGCCGCGCGGCGACTACTCGCTCGGCGCCTATGCGAACGGGCTGCGCGATCTCCTCGGCGCGCTCGGCTTCGAGCGCGGCACCATCGTCGGGCATTCGCTCGGCGGCGGCGTCGCGATGCAGTTCGCGTATCAATTTCCCGAGCGCTGTGAGCGCCTGGTCCTGGTGTCGAGCGGCGGCCTCGGGCGCGAGGTCCACCCGCTGCTGCGCGCGGCCGCGTTGCCGGGCGCCGAGACCGTCCTGCCGTGGCTGTGCGTCGCCGGACGGCAGAGCGTCGGCCGGGTCGCCCAGGTGCTCGGACGCGTCGGGCTTCGCGCCAGCGCCGATCTCGAGGAGGTATGGCGGAACTTCGTCTCGCTCGAGGACTCCGACGCGCGTCACGCGTTCCTCGAGACCGCGCGCAGCGTCCTCGACCTCCGCGGGCAACGCGTGAGCGCGTCCGACCGGCTCTACCTCGCGTCCGAGCTGCCGACGCTGATCGTCTGGGGCGACGACGACCCGCTGATCCCGGTGCGTCACGCCCACGACGCGCATCAGAGGATCGTCGGCAGCCGGCTCGAGGTGTTCGCTCGCGCCGGACACTTCCCGTACCTCGATCACCCGGTGCGGTTCGTGACCAAGCTGCTCGACTTCGTCGACGGCACCCGCCCCGGCACCGTCGACGAGAGCCGCTGGCGCGAGCGGCTCCGCGCCGGCGCAGCCGAGCTCCACGCGGCGACGACGGAACCGGCTGCCGACCTGCCGGCGAGCAGCGGATGAGCGCCGCCCTGGTGATCGAGCCATGCTGCCGCACGTGAGCGCGGCGGCGCCGGCGGGCGCCGCGCCCGACGACCCGGAGCGCAGCCTGCGCATCCTCGTCGGCCGCTTCGACCGCGACGCCTTCGACGCGCCGACCGGACGAGCCCGCATCCGACTCGTCGTCGCGCACGAGGGCGAGTGGGACGTCGTCGTCGACCAGAGCCGCGTCGAGCTCGCCGCCGCCCACCGCAGCGCGGTGCCCGACGCCGTCCTCACCGCCGACCGCGGCACCTGGCGGCGTCTCGTGACCGACCTCCGCAGCGCGATGGACGCCTACCGCGCCGGCCGCTTCCACATCCGGCGGAACCTCCACCTCGGCGTCGGCTTTCTCGCTGCGACCAGCGGCGGACGCGGCGACGAGCGGCTGCGGTTCCGCGCCATCGAGACCGTCTCCGGCCGGCTCGCGGTGCTCACCGCCGGCGCGGGCGAGCCGGTCGTCCTGCTGCACGGGCTCGGCGCGACCAAGGGCTCGTTCTTGACGACCGTCGCGGCGCTCGCCGGCTCGTTTCGCGTCATCGCCGTCGACCTTCCCGGCTTCGGCGACTCCGTGAAGCCGCTGCGCGCCTCGTATCATCCGCCTTTCTTCGCGCGCTCGGTCGTCGAGCTGCTGGATGCGATGGAGCTCGCGCGCGTCCACCTGATCGGCAACAGCATGGGCGGGCGCGTCGCGCTCGAGATCGGACTGCGATATCCGGAGCGCGTCGGCCGGATGGCGCTGCTCGCGCCGTCGCTGGCGTGGAAGCGCGAGCGGCCGTGGGCGCCGCTGGTTCGCCTGCTGCGCCCGGAGCTCGGTCTGCTCCAGATCACGCCCCGTCCGGTCGTCGACGCGCTCGTCCGCCGGATCATCCCCGCCGCCGGCGCCAGCTGGGTCGAGGCCGGCGTCGACGAATTCTTGCGGAGCTACGTCACCGCGCGCGGCCGGATGGCCTTCTACGCGGCGGCCCGGCAGATCTATCTCGAGGAGCCGCACGGGTCGAAGGGCTTCTGGACGCGACTGCCGTCGCTCCGGCCCGAGGCGCTCTTCGTCTGGGGCAAGCGCGACTGGCTCGTCCCGATCGGCTTCGCCGCGCACGTCAGAAACGCCATACCTTCGGCCCACCACCTCGAGCTCGACTGCGGGCACGTGCCGCAGCTCGAGCGCGCCCACGAGACACACGACGCGATCGCCACGTTCTTGAACGGCTGACGGCCGCGAACGCGGGCGTCCCCGAACGGCCGATCCCCGACGGCGGCCGTTCTCGAAATCGCGAAGCGGTGCTCGATTTTCCCGGCCCCGGTAATGCCACCGCCGCAAAACCATCGTCGTATGCGCCCCGGCGACGGTATCGCGCTTGCTCTCCACTGTCCCGAGGAGATCACGCACGCATGGCAGACGCATCGCTCGCGCGTTCGCGCACCGCCGTCGGTATCGTCGAAGAGCGCGTACCGGCGGCCGCTGACGCACCGCACGCGGCCGTGGGCACGGCCGCCGCCGGCGGATCGCGCGAGCTCGGCGAGGACCGGCGGCGCTACCTCGACGACCTCGCGCTGCGCTCCCGGCTCGCCGCCGCCGCCCTCTCGCAGTTCTCGCAGGAGCAGGTCGACCGCATCGTCCGCGCGATGGTGATCGCGGGCCTCGACGCGGCGCAAGGCCTCGCGGCGTTGGCGGTCGCGGAGACCAAGCTCGGCATCCTCGAGGACAAGACGATCAAGAACATGGTCGCGACCGAGTTCGTCTACCATTCGATCAAGGACGAGCGCACGGTCGGCGTCATCCGCGAGTACCCGGAGCGCAACCTCAAGGAGATCGCCGAGCCGATCGGCGTCATCCTCGGCGTCACGCCGATCACCAATCCGACCTCGACCGTGCTCTTCAAGTGTCTGATGATCGCGAAGACGCGCAACACGATCATCTTCTGTCCGCACCCGTCGGCGATGCAGTGCTCGAACGAGGCGGCGCGCATCATGGACGCCGCGGCGCGCGCCGCCGGCGCGCCCGAGGGGATGATCTGCTGGGTCGACGGCGTGTCGCAGCCCGACACCCGCTACCTGATGCAGCACCCGGACGTGGCGCTGATCGACGCGACCGGCGGACCCGGGATGGTGAAGGCGGCCTACAGCTCCGGCAAGCCGGCGCTCGGCGTCGGCGCCGGCAACGTGCCCTGCTACATCCATCGCTCCGCCGACCTCAACATGGCGGTCGTCGACATCCTCACGTCGAAGACGTTCGACAACGGCACCGTCTGCGCGTCCGAGCAGACCGTGCTCGTCGACCGTCCGGTCTACCAGCGGACGCTCGAGCTCTTCGCCGAGCTCGGCGCCCACGTGTGCAGCCCCGCGGAGGTCGCGCTCCTCGAGCGTACCGTCGTCGACGCCGCGACCGGCCGCATGCAGCCGACCGCCGTCGGCCAGAGCGCGGTCGCGATCGCGCAGCACGATCGGCATCGACGTCGCGGCGAGCACCAAGCTCCTGCTCGCGCCGCTCCGCGGCGTCGGCCGCGCGCACCCGCTGTCCTGCGAGAAGCTCTTCCCGGTCCTCGGCATCTTGCCGGTCGACGGCGAGGACGAGGCGATCAACGCCGCCATGGAGGTGCTCTACTTCGGCGGCGTCGGCCACACCGCGTCGATCTTCTGCGAGGACGACGCCGTCACGATGCGCTACGGCGACGCGCTCAACGCCGGCCGCATCATCGTCAACTGCCCGTCGTCGGTCGGAGCGCTCGGCGGCGTCTACAACGACCTCGCGCCGACCTTCTCGTTCGGCTGCGGCACCGGCGGCGGCAACAGCACGATCGAGAACGTCACGGTCAAGAACTACTTGAACGTGAAGCAGATGGCGAAGCGCACGCCGGTCGACCAGTGGTTCCGCGTGCCGAGCCGCATCCACTACAACTCGCACGCGATCGACAACCTGCGCGACCTCGACTGCCGGAACGTCCTCGTGGTGACCAGCCAGGACCTCGACCAGCTCGGCTTCAAGGACAAGATCCACGCCTGCTTGCCGCCGCACGTCCTCTTCCACACCTTCAACGAGGTCGAGATCGAACCGACGATCGAGGTGGTGATGAAGGGCGTCGAGGCGATCCGGCATCATCGTCCGGATCACCTGATCGCGGTCGGCGGCGGCTCGGTCCTCGACGCCGCGAAGGCGATGCGGCTCTTCCATCTGAACCCCGACCTCGACTTCCGCAGCCTCGAGACGACGTTCCTCGATCCCCGCAAGCGCGTCATCCAGTATCCGAAGGCGCAGCACAGCCTGCCGCTGATCGCGATTCCGACCACCAGCGGCACCGGCTCGGAAGTGACGCCGTACGCGGTCATCACCGACGCCGCGCGCGGACGGAAGGTGCCGCTCTACGACCACAGCCTGATCCCCGACGTCGCGATCATCGACCCGGATCTCGTCCGCGGCCTGCCGCCGGTCGTCACCGCCGACAGCGGCCTCGACGCCCTGACGCACGCGCTCGAGGCGGCGGTCTCCGTGTTCGCCTCCGAGTACACCGACGCGCTCGCGTACCAAGCGGCGCGGCTCGTGTTCGACTACCTGCCGCGCGCCTACGCCAACGGCGGCGACATGGAGGCGCGTGCCCGGATGCACAACGCCGCCTGCATGGCGGGCCTCGCGTTCTCCAACGCCTTCGTCGGCGTCAACCACGCCCTCGCGCACAGTCTCGGCGCCGCGTTCAAGCTCGCGCACGGGCGCGCCAACGCCGTCCTGCTGCCGTACGTGGTGCGCTACAACGCCGCCGTCCCGAGCAAGTTCATGCCGTTCCCGAACGTCAAGGCGTACGTCGCCCACCGCAAGTACGCGGCGTTCGTCGACAGCATGAGCTGGGGCGGCACGACCATCGACGAGAAGGTCGAGATCCTGATCGCACGGATTCGCGCGCTGCTCGCCGCCTGCCGCGTTCCGGACTCGATCGCCGCCCTCGGCATCAGCCGCGACGAGTTCGGGGGCGCGCTCCCGGAGCTGATCCGTGCCGCCTACGACGACATCAGCATCCGCTCGAACCCGCGCATGCCGTTGCTCCACGAGCTCGAGGAGATCCTGTGGGCCGCGTACGAAGGACGGGACCGATGAAGCGGCGCGCGGTGGCATCGCACGCCGGCACCGCCGTGACGTCGCGCGCCGAGGTGCCCGCGAGCGCCGTCCCGGAAGGCGCGCGCCCGATGGCGGTGACCGCCGATCGCACCCGAGCGCCGGGCGGCGTCGCGCGGCTCACGTTCGATCCGGCGGCGCCGGATCGTCTCGTCGCCACGCTGCGGGGCGAGCTCGACCGCGGCGCGGTCGCCGCAATCGTGGTCGATCTCAGCGCCGCCGACTACCTCGATCCCGCCGCGATCCGCGCCCTCGCCGCCGTGGCCGACGTCGCGCGTACCGCCGGCGCGACGCTCACCTGGAGCGGCGCGCGGCCGCCGGTCTACAAGGCGCTGCACATCGCCAAAGTCGCCTCGCCCTAGCGCGCGCGTCGGGCGGCGTCGGGAGCGGCACGCGAACGCGTCGAGCCGGCTACGACACCGCTCGGCGCCGGACCGTCGAGGGTATTCGTCGCGACGATCGCAACCGCTCGGACGCTAGGACGCCGCGCCCGACGCGACGGCGCGAAGCTCCCAGTGGGCGGTCCGGATCATCGCCTGGAAGAGCTCGACGTCCGGCATCGTCGCCTCGTCCGAGTTGATGCCGATGAAGAGCTGATCGCGATAGCCGTAGAGCGCGACGCTCACCGGGCTCTTCATCGCGATCGGGGCGAACGGATAGGCGGCGACGAGCTCGCTGCCGGCGAGATAGCGCGGCACCAGAATTCCCGGCACGTTCGTCACGATGAAATCGACGCTGCCGAAGGTGGCCTCCGCCATCCAGGTGAGTACGCCGCGCGGGAGAACGCTCAGGACCTCGGTGATCGCCGGCGTCGCCCGCGAGGCCGGGTCGGCCTTCTTGGCGTCCATGCGCGCGCGGATCTCGTCGAAGGTCGCCCGCACGCTCCGCATGTGAATCGGCAGCGGCACGAGGATGCCGGTCGCGACGTTGCCGACCTGCGCCTTCGTCGCCCACTCCTCGGGCGTACGGAGATTCACCGGCACGAGCGTCATCAGCTCGCGGATCGCGCTGAGCCCGTGCGCTTCGTGCCAGCGACCGATCGCCTGCGCCATGATCGTCAGGATCACGTCGATCATCGTGCCGCCGAGCGCCCGCTTCACCCGCCGAAGCTCGTCGAACGGCAGCGAGAGAACGCTCAGTCGACGCGCGCGGCCGGTCGCGTCCTTGAGCGGCGAGCCGCTGTCGAAGCGCAACGCGTCGATCGTCGAGCGCACGATCTGGAGGGCACGGGCGGCGTTCGCCGGGTGGCGGACGGTATCGAGCAGCACGCCACCGACGCTGGCGGCGCGCCCCGCGTCGAGCGCGACGCGATCGCGGAGCGCCTCGAGGAGACGCAGCCCGAGCGGGCGCGGCGGCGGCCACGCACCGGCGTGCGCGTGGACGATCTCGCCGAGATCCCCCGGTTCCCAGGCGTCGCCGCCTCCGTACGCCGGCACCCGCTCGGCGTCGGTCAGCGCCGCGAAGATCGCGTTGGCGCCGACGCCGTCGGCGACCGAGTGGTGCAGCTTGAAGAAGAGCGCCGCCTCGCCGTTCGCGCCGACGCCGTCGTAGACACGCGCTTCCCAGAGCGGACGCGAGCGGTCGAACGCGGTCTCGTAGGCGGGCGCGATCTCGCGCAGCAACGCATCCATCCCGGGGTGCGTCAGGGCGTGACGCCTGACGTGGTAGGCGAGGTCGAAGGTCGGATCGAGCTCCCAGCGCGGGAGCGTGAGATCGAGAGGGGCGTCGACGACGCGCTGCGCGAGCCGCGGCACCGCCACGACCGCGCGCTCGAACGCGACCCGCAGCCACTCCTCGTCCGGCGGACGGTCGAGCAGGATCAGCATCGCCATCGTCGTCGGCTGCGTCGGTGAGTCGAGCCACCAGAACGCGAGATCCTCGCCCGACAGCCGCGAGGGCGCGTCCGTCCGCGCGTCGCGATGCATGACGAGCGCCTTCGCCTGATCGTGCTGGTGGGTCACCTGATGAGGGCTGGTCGTCACCATCGATCGATCGCTCCGCCCGACTGAGCGAAGCGCATGCCACTTCAGGGGCTCAGACCCGGGTCGAAAATCGCGGCTCCGCCACGGCGATTCGCAGCGCCGTCAAGGGTGATCGCTCTCACGAGTGGCAAAGCGAGGCGCGAAGTTCTCGAACCTGCGAAGCGGTGCTGCCACGGCCGCCCGCCGGCCGGGTCCATCCGGCCGCAACCACGCGCGCGGCGCCGCAGCCGCGAGCGGTACGCGTGTTGCTGAAGAGGCAGCAGGAGGACTCGCGATGATCATCAAGCAGCACCATCTCGGCTGCCTCGCACGGACGTCCTACTTCATCGCCGACCGCGGCACGCGACGCGCCGTGCTGGTCGATCCCCAGCGCGACGTCGCCGCCTATCTCGACGACGCGCGGGCCCTCGGCGCCGAGGTGACCCACGTCCTCCTGACGGAGTGGCGGCCGGCGACGGCGGCGGCGGCGTGCGAGGTCCGTGACCGCACCGGCGCGCGCATCGCCTGCAGCGCGACGAGCGAGGCGGGCTATCCCTTTCTGAGCGTCAGGGACGGCGACGAGATCGTCCTCGGCACGGTGCGTCTCGTCATCCGCGAGACTCCAGGGCATACGCCGGACGCCATCGCGATCATCGCCTTCGACGATCGCCACGGCGAGCTGCCGCAAGCGGTCTTCACCGGCACGACGCTGCTGATCGGCGACGTCGGCCGGCCGGACTCCGTCGCCTGGGCGCCGTTCCGGCCGTCGGACGCCGCGGAGAGTCTCTACGACTCGCTCCACGCCACGTTGCTCGCGCTGCCCGACGAGACGCTCGTCTACCCCTCGCACGGCGCGGGCGCGCTCTGCGGCCGGGCGCTCAGCACCGAGCTGGTCTCCACGATCGGCGCGCAGCGACGCTACAATTTCGCGCTGCAACCGATGACGCGCGCGGAGTTCGTGCGGACGATCGCCGCCGACGAGCGCGCGGTCACGGCCGACGCCGCGGCGGCGCCCGCGTGCATCACGCGATGGACGCTCCCGGAGCTGCTCGCGGGGCAACGCGAGGGTGCGCAGATCGTCGACGCGCGCGATCCGCTCGATTTCGCGGCGGCGCATCTCGCCGGCAGCGTCAACGTCCCGATGCAGCGTATCGGCGCCGGCGTCGAGACCATCCTGAGCGTACATCGGCCGATCGTCGTGATCGCGGCCGCGGGAGACGCCGAGCCCGCCGCTCGCCGGCTGATGAGCGCCGGATTTCCGATCGTGGCGGTGCTCGAGGGCGATCTCTCCGCGCTCGCGGCCTGGCCCGATCTCGTGCGGCGGACGATCCGGGTGTCGGCGCAAACCGTCGGCGAGCAGCTCGCGGGCGGCCGGTCACCGCTCGTCATCGACGTCCGCTCGGACGTCGAATGGCGCGCGGAGCACGTCGCGGGCAGCTTGTGCGTTCCGTTGGGACACCTGCGGGAGCGGATGCATCTGATTCCGTACTCGCACGTGCTGGTGATGGTGAGCGGCACCGGCCACCGCTCGTCGGCCGCGGCGAGCCTGCTCCAGGCGCACGGCGTCGCCGACGTGCTCGATCTGGTCGGCGGGATGCGCGCGTGGAAGAGCATGCGCCTGCCGACGGTCAGCGAGGACGCCGTGCGCTGCGGCGCCCGGCCCGACGGCACGCGACGCGACTCCGCGGGCATGCCTGCCGGCGCACGATCGGACGGCGCGCGCTCCGGCGCACGGTTCGACCGGGCAGGCTCCCGCTCAGAACCCGAACCGGATGAGCGTCGGGTGCGCGTCGGCGTAGCCCCGCGCAAATTCGAGCTGGGCGGCGCTCTGTGCGTGGATCTCGAACAGCGGATCGCCCGCCGACACCACGTCGCCAAGCCCACGAAGCAGCCGAACGCCGGCTGACGCGTTTGCGGGCGCGCCGGCGCGCTTCGCGACGCGTGCGATGTGCCAGCAGTCGATCGCGCGGATACGGCCGTCGGCGGTCGCGGCCACGACCGCGCGGTGCGGCGCTTCCGGCGGCAGCGCGCACGCCCCCTGGGCGGCGACGATGCGCTCGAACGCGCGCGCGGCGGCGCCGGAGTCGAGCGTCTCGCGGACCAGCCGGTAGCCGCCGCCCGCCGGCGCACGGCCGACGAGCTCGACGCAGACGCGCCGCGAGATAGAGCGACTTCTCGCGGAGATCCGCCGGCGCGCTCGCCTCCCGGTGCAGCACGGCGGCGACGTCGAGCGCCTCGAGCCGCGGTCCGATCCCGCGACCGATCGGCCCGTCCGCCTTGGTGATCACGACGTCGAGGTGGAGATCGATCGCCGCCGCGACGGTGCGGAAAAGGTGCGGCGAGGTGCTCCGCCGCGTCGGCGCTCCGCACCTTCGCCGTCGGGCCGACGGGAATGTCGATCACGACGTGGGTCGCGCCCGCGGTCTTCTTCTTGGCGAGGATCGAGGCGACCATCTGCGGCTCGGTGTCGATCTCCATCGGCCGCTCGACGGTGATCAGGATGTCGTCCGCCGGCGCGAGCCCGAGCGCGCCGCCCCAGGCGATGCAGGCGCCCGCCTCCCCGACCACCCGCCGGAGCTCCTCCGGCGTGAGCGCGACGTTCGCGAACATCGCCATCGTGTCGGCGGTGCCGGCCGGGCTGGTGATCGCGCGCGACGAGGTCTTCGGGATCGTCAGGCCGAGCGCCGCGAGGATCGGCACGACGATCAAGGTCGTGCGGTTGCCCGGCACGCCGCCGATGCTGTGCTTGTCGGCGATCGGCCCGGACCCGAAATCCAGCCGGGTGCCGCTCGCGATCATCGCGCGCGTGTAGTCGATGATCTCCTGCTCATCGAGCGCCTGCAGCGCGCACGCGAGCACGAACATCGAGAGCTCGACGCGCGAGTAGCGATGGCGGACGACGTCGGCGAGGATCGCGTCGAACGCGGCGCGCTCGAAGCGCCGGCCGTGCAGCTTGGCGCGGACGAGGTCGACGCTGCGGGGCGCGGGCGCGATCGTCGCCTGCACCATGCGCCCCTTCGGGCAGCCCGAGGTCGTGAAACGCGATGTCGGAGAGGCCGATCTCGTCGGGGGCGATCAGCGTGTCGCGGCAGAAGTTCAGGGTGGCGGTGAGCTCGCGTGTGGCGCCGGTCTCGGCCTCGACGCCGACGACGCGCACGCGGTCGAGCGGATTGAACCCGAGCCGTCCCGCCGCGCACGGCGTCCTCGTGGACGACGACGACGTGCTCCCGCATGGTGTCGAGGCAGAGATGCTTCAGGCGCAGCATCGCGCGTCAGTCGAGACGGACCTGCTCGAGGTAGCGCGGGACGACCGCCGTCCAGCCGAGCTCGCGCTCGATCGCGTCGTGCAGCGCCGCGGCGGCCTCCGGCTCGCCGTGGACGAGGAAGGTCGTTTCGGGCGCGCGCGCTTCGCTGCGCAGCCAGCCGAGGATCTCGTCGCGGTCGGCGTGCACCGAGAACGCCGGCACGCTCACGATCTCCGCCGCGACCCGGACGTAGCGCCCGAGCATCTTGAGCTCGCGGGCGCCCTCGAGCAGGGCACGGCCGCGGGTGCCGGCGGCCTGGAAGCCGACCAGCACGACGCTGTTGCGCTCGTCGGGAAGGCAGCGCGCGAGGTGATGCAGCACGCGGCCGCCGCTCGCCATCCCCGACGCCGACACGATGATCGCCGGCGCCGGCGCGTCGTTGATCGCGATCGATTGCGCCGTCGTCCGCGCCTCGATCAGATGACCGGGATCGAAGGGATCGCCGTCGCCCCCGAAGCCGGCGCGAATCTCGGGCCCGCCCTTCGCGAGGGCGGCGCGATAGACGTCGAGCGCCGCCAGCGCCATCGGACTGTCGACGTAGACCGGCAGATCGGGCACGCGGCCCTCGCGAACCAGGCGGCGCAAGCGCAGCAGCACCACCTCGGTGCGATCGACCGCGAACGCCGGAATGACGACGACGCCGCCGCGCTCGACCGTACGGACGATCGTCGCCTCGAACCGGCGCAGCGACTCGTCCTCGTCGTGGCGCCGATCGCCGTACGTCGACTCGAGGACGAGGACGTCGGAGGCGGGCCGGGCGGCGGGCGGGGCGAGCAGCGGATGATGCGGGCGGCCGAGGTCGCCGGTGAAGCACAGGGTGCGTGGCGCGCCGTCGGACAGCTCGAGCGTGATCGTCGCGGCGCCGAGAATGTGGCCGGCGTGACGGAAGGTCGCACGCACGCCGGACGCGACCTCCAGCGGCGCGTCGGGCGCCGCCGGCCGGAACTGCGGCAGCACGTGCGCGACGTCCTGCGACGAGTACAGCGGCAGCGCCGGCCGATGTTTCGAGTAGCCGCGCTGATTCGCGTACGCGGCTTCCTCCTCCTGCAGGCGCGCCGAGTCGGGAAGCACGATGCGGCAGAGCGCCTCGGTCGCGGCGGTCGCGAAGATCGGTCCGCGAAAGCCGGCGCGCGCCAGCGCCGGCACGTAGCCGGCGTGGTCCACGTGCGCGTGCGTCAGCAGGACGGCGTCGATCGACGCCGGGTCGATCGGAAACGGCGCCCGGTTGCGAAGCCGGAGCTCCTTCAGTCCCTGAAAGAGACCGCAGTCGACGAGGACGCGGGCATGCGCCGTCTCGACGAGAAAACGGCTCCCGGTCACCGTCCCCGCCGCGCCGAGAAAGCGCAGGCGCGGCACGATGCCTACGCCACCGGTCATCGCACGCCCCCGCACCCGTCGCGTCCGGCGCGCCGCGGCCGTACGCCGGCGTCGCGGAACGTGGGCGACCGCAGGAGGCTGGCGTCGTCGGTCGGCATCGGACGCCGCACACTATCCCGGGCGGGTGACGAAGCCGAGCCGGCGACGGAATGACGGACCCGCCACGCGGTTTCCTTCCCCCCGTGCGGCCCGTCGCAGCTACGCGAACGAACGCGACGCGTTTCCCGCGCACGGGAACGGCGAACCGGCAGGTTGGCCGCGGGAGCCTGGTATTCCACCGCTTCTCCGGCGTCTTCGGCTGGCAGCATTCTTGAATATGGCAAGAAGCGAAGGACCGAGCGCATGACGACGATGCGAGCGAACGTGCTTCACGGCATGGGCGGCTTCCGCATCGAGTAGGCTCGCGCGAGATCGCCGAGGGATACCGCGTCTTCGGCGAGCGACACGACGGCGTGCTCGAGGTCGCGATCGCGCCCTGAACGACACCACACGCGGGGAGGACGCATGCAGATCTCGAAATGGATGAAGCGCTCGATCCTGACGGTCAAGCCGCGCGACACGGTGCGCCGCGCGCGTGAGCTCATGGAAGAGGACCGTGTGAACCAGCTGCCGGTCGTCAGCAACGGCCGGCTCCTCGGGATCATCACCGATCGCGACGTGCGGGACGCGTTCCCGTCGGTCTTCGATCACCGCCGCCCGGCGAAGAGCGCCGGCGGCGTGCCCGAGAACATGACCGTCGAGAACGTCATGACGGCGAACGTGCTGACGCTCGCGCCGCACGACTCGGTCGCCGACGCCGCGCGCTTGATGCGGCGGGAGCGCGTCGGCGCGGTGCCGATCGTCGACGCCGGCCACCTCGTCGGCATCATCACGCGCTCGGACGTGCTCGACGCCTTCGTCGCGCTCGCGATCGGCGTCGAGCGCGCGCTGCCCGCGCAGCCGGCGATCGCCGAGCCGATGTAGCGCGACCGCGGGGTCGGCCGACGCGGTATTGCCGCGTCCCGCGGCGGAGCGCCGCCCGCCGGCGGGCGCGCGTCAGCGCCGGCCGTCGTAGCGCGCGAGGATGCGACGTGCGACCATCATCTTGTGCACCTCGTCGGGGCCGTCGTAGATGCGCGCGAGGCGGGCCTGCCGGTAGAACATCGAGAGCGGGTGGTCCTCGGTGACGCCGGCGGCGCCGTGGACCTGGATCGCGCGGTCGACGACGTCGTGCAGCACCTTGGCGCCGTAGAACTTGATGAGCGCGATCTCCTCACGCGCGCCGCTCGCGCCCGCGGTGTCGATCTTCCACGCCGCGTGCAGCGTCATCAGCCGGGCGGCGTCGATCTCGGCGCGTGACTCCGCGACCCAATCCTGGATGTTCGCCTTGCGCGCGAGCGTGCTGCCGAACATCTCCCGCTGGTTCGCGTAGCGGCACATCATCTCGAAGGCGCGCTCGGCGACGCCGAGCCAGCGCATGCAGTGGTGGATGCGTCCCGGGCCGAGACGCTCCTGCGCGATCACGAACCCCATGCCTTCGCCGCCGAGACGGTTCGTCACCGGCACGCGGCAATCCTCGTAGCGGATCTCCGCGTGGTGGTTGTCGTCCTCGCCCATCACCGGGATGCCGCGCTCGATGCGGAAGCCCGGGGTGTCGGTCGGCACGATGATCTGGCTGAAGCGGAGGTAGGGGTTGTCGTTCTCGGGATTCGTGAGCGCCATGACGATCGCGAAGGCGGCACCGTGCGCGCCGCTCGAGAACCACTTGTGGCCGTTGATGACGTAGTCGTCGCCGTCGCGGACCGCGGCCGTGCGCAGCATGCGCGGGTCGGAGCCCGCGACCTCGGGCTCGGTCATCGAGAAGCAGCTGCGGATCTCGCCGTCGACGAGCGGGCGGAGCCAGCGCGCCTTCTGCTCGTCGCTGCCGAAGCGCCACAGGATCTCGGCGTTGCCGGAGTCCGGCGCCTGCGAGCCGACGCACACCGGTCCGAGCGGGCTCCGGCCGAGGATCTCGTTCACCAGGACGTAGTGCATGAACGGGATGCCGGCGCCGCCCGCCTCGCTGCGGCAGGTGAAACGCCCAGTAGCCGAGCGTCTTCGCGTTCGCCTGCACGCGCCGCACCTCCGGCGGATACGCCGGGCCGTCGACCTCCATCCGCCAGCGGCGGCCGCGCTCGAGCGGATAGACGTGCTCGTCCATGAAGCGGCGGACGCCGTCGCAGAGCTGCTCGATCTCGGGGGGAATCGCGAAGTCCATGGCACGCTCCTTCAAGCTGGTTGGCTGAGCCCGGGGCAGCACTCCCTCAGCGGCGGAGGTATGCGACGACGTCGCGGAGCTCGCCGGCGCCGAGGATGCCGCTGAAGTGCGGCATCAATCCTTGCTCGCGACGGAACATGTGCAGGATACGATCCTGCCGCTCGCGCGGGGCGAGCATCGCGAGATGGCGGGCGTCGATCGGCGGCGCCGCGAGCGCCGGCGGCAAGCGATCCTCCGGATGGACGCCGAGGCCGTCGTCGCCGTGGCACGATGCGCAGTAGGTGCCGTAGGCGCGGTACCCCGGCGAGAGGACGCGAAGATACGCGATCAGCGGCCGCATCTCGCCGCCCTCGAGCGCGCCCGCCATCGGCGGCATGTCGCCGATGCCGTCGCGGATCGCCGCCGCGAGCGCGCGGTCGGTGAAGCGGCCCTGCGAGCTCTGGAGATCCGAAGCGGGACGCGATCCCATGATCGTCCCCATGCCGTCGCCGTAGATGCCGTGGCAGGCGGCGCAGGCGGTCTCGTAGACGACGCGGCCGGCCCGGATCTCGTCCCAGTTGCGGCTCGACGGCTGCTCGACCCAGCGCGTGAGCTCGGCGATCGTGCGCTCCTCGGCGATGCCGCTCCGGCGCGGCGCGGTGCGGAGCGGGGAGCCGTGCAGCAGCCGGTCGACGATCTCCTCCTCGGATGCCGCCGCGATCGCGGGCGCGCCCAGGTCGGCCGGTTCGATGCCGAGGACGTCGGCGACCGGCCCGTCGCCGCGGCCGTCGGGGCCGTGGCACCCCGCGCAATACCCCTCGTAGAGGACGGCGCCGTGCGCGACCGCGGCCCGCTGCGGCGCGGTGTCCCCGGCGTCGCGACGGAGCGCCAGCGGCTGGCGGCACCCCGCCAGCGCGACCAGGACGAGCGCCGCCTGGAGCGCGCGCCGCCGACGCGTTCCCAGCCGCGGCATCAGGGCTCGATGCCGGTCGGAAGCGTGATGACGAAGGTCGCGCCCTGCCCGGGCGCGCTCTCGACGGCGATCGAGCCGCCCATGGTCTCGACGGCCATCTTGCAGAACACCAGCCCGAGGCCGGTGTCGTCGCGATGATCGCGGCGGCCGCGCCGCGCTTGTTTGAGAAAGAGCGTCGCCTGGTCCTCGGCGGCGATGCCGCGCCCGGCGTCCCGCACCCGCAGCTGGACGGAGCCGTTCTCGCACGCGACCTCGAGGGCGATGCGGCCGGTGGTGCCACTGTGACGGATCGCGTTCACGACCAGGTTGTTCAGCACCCGCCGCAGCAGCCAGCGGTCGGTCACGATCGTGAGCGACTCGTCGGCGGGCGTGCTGATCGTCTGCCCGGCCATCTCCGCCGCCGCCCGGAACTCGTCGGCGCACTCCGTGAGCAGCCCGCCGACGTTCACCGACTCCATGCGCAGCTCGAGGCGGCCTTCCTCCATCTGGTCGATCTCGAGGAGGTTCTCGATCATGCGCATCAGATCGCGCGCGCTGCGCTGGATCTGCTCGAAGTGCCGGCTCTGATCGACGTCGGCGCCCCGCTTGCGGAGCGCGAGCTGCGCGACGTTGAGGATGCCGCCGAGGGGACCCTTGAGATCGTGTACGATCATTCCCGTGAGGTCCGCCTTCACCTGCTCGAGCGCCTCCTTCTCACGGATGGTGCGCTCGGCGACCTCGGCGATCCGCCGGTACTCCTGCGCGAGCGCGCGATCGACGTAGCCGCCGAGAATGTACGCGTCGATCGCGAGACCCATGTCGAGGAAGATGACCTTCGACAGCGACTCGATCAGGCGCAGGAGCCGATCGGGGTCGTCGCGGTAGTGCTCGCGCAGCCGGGCGATGAGAAGCCGCAGATACAGGTTGTAGGTGCCGAGATACCACTGCGGTTGCAGATCGATGCGGGCGTGCGCCGCGCCGACGCGCAGGCGGCTGTCGAAATACTCGGCGTCGAACCCGCCGTCGATGAGGCGGAGGAAGTACGCCCGCTGGAGCGCCTTCAAGCGGCGGATCTGCGCCTCGCTGCCGAGGACGGCGCGGGTCTCGTCGAACGCCAGCAGGTGCGCGTAGAAGTCGTCGACGATTGCGTCGACGTGCGCGAGCGCGAACTCGCGGATCTCCGCGAGCCGCGCCTCGTCGTCGGGCCCGATAGCGAGGAAGGCGAGACGCCGCTGGCGGCTCTGCTCGTCGAGGCCGGCTTGCATGAGCAAGCTGGGCAGTGCCATCGCCGATCGTCCTACCATCGCGGTCGGACGCTCGCCAAGCGCGACCGCCACCGCCGCGGCGGGCACCCGCGGCGGATCGCTCGCGGTCGGCAGACGTGGCGGGGGGCTCGCACGCGGCACGGGCGCATCGCACGCGCTCGGCAGGCGTTCTCCCCGGCGGCCGCGCCGCTACGCCGGAGAGAGCCCGATCCCGAGCTCCTCGATCTTGCGGTAGAGCGACGACAGGGAGACGCCGAGCAGCTCGGCGCGAGCCGTTTGTCCTGCTCCGCCTTCGCGAGCACCGACTGGATGTGCGCCTTCTCGTAAGCGCGCAGCGCCTCGCGCAGATCGTCGCCGACGGGGACGGCGAGCGCCGCGGCCGGCTTGCAGCGCGCGCGGCAGCTCCGCGCTCGTGATCCACTCGCCGTCGCCGATGATCATCGCGTGCTCGATGACGTTGTCGAGCTCGCGCACGTTGCCCTTCCACGGCAGCGACATGAGGAGCTTCATCGTCGGCGCCGTCGACGCCGCTTGAAGCTCTTCTTCAGCTCGCGGTTGTGGAGGCGGACGAAGTGATCGATCAGCGGCGGGATGTCCTCGCGGCGCTCGCGCAGCGGCGGGATCTCGATGCTCGATCACGTTCAGGCGGTAGTAGAGGTCGTCGCGGAAGCGCCCTGCCTCCACCGTCCTCGGCGAGGTCGCGGTTGGTGGCGGCGATGACGCGGACGTCGACCCGGACCGGCGAGGTCGCGCCGACGGGCAGGATCTCCTTCTGCTCGATCGCGCGCAGCAGCTTCACCTGCAGGCTCGATGCGGCAGGTCGCCGATCTCGTCGAGGAAGATCGTGCCGCCGCGCGCGCGCTGGAAGAGCCCCTCCTGATTGCTCACGGCGCCGGTGAACGCGCCGCGCAGGTGGCCGAAGAGCTGGCTCTCGAGCAGGTTCTCGGGGATCGCGCCGCAGTTCACCGGCAGGAAGATGCGGTCGCGCGAAGTCGCTGAAGTGGTGGATGGCGCGCGCCACGACCTCCTTGCCGACGCCGCTCTCGCCGGTGATCAGCACCGTGCTCGGCGGTCGGCGCCACCCGCTGCACGAGCGTCATCACCTCGCGCATCGCCGGCGAGCGCCCGACCAGGTTCTCGAAGTCCCACTGGCGGTCGACCTGGCTGCGCAGCATCTGGTTCTCCCAGGCGACCTGCCGGTGGCGCAGCAGGTGCTCGATCTTGTGCAGGACGTCGTCGAAGATGATCGGCTTCAGGAGGTAGTCCTGCGCGCCGCGCTGGAGCGCCTCGATCGCGGTCTCCACCGTCGCGTGCGCCGTCATCAGCAGCACCAGCGTCTGCGGCGCGACCTCGCGCGCGTGCTGCAAGCACGGTCAGGCCGTCGGCGCCCGGCATGCGCAGGTCGGAGAGCACCAGGTCGAACTCCTCGCGCGTCGAGCGCGGCGATCGCCGCCGCGCCGTCGGCGACGGCGGTCACCTGGTAGCCCTCGTCGCGCAGCACCTCGGCGAGGCTGTCGCGCACCGCCGCCTCGTCCTCGGCGATGAGAATGGAGCCTTTCGTACCGGATTCAGGCATCGGCATCCTTCGAATCGTAGGAGACGGATTGGACGCTCGCAACATCTCAGCCCACCACCGAGATCTCGGGAAGCGCGTCTTTCTCCTCGGCGATGTCGAGCAGGCGGGCGAGGTAGCGCATGCAATCGGTCTCGCTCAGGAGGCCGACGAGCTTGCCGCCCTGTCGACGACCGGCACACAACCGATCTTCTTCTCCAGCATCAGCCCCACCGCTTGCCGGATCGACGCATCAGGCGGTACGGTCCAGACCTTCGACGTCATGGCCTCGCGCACGTGAATCTTCGCCAGCCACTCGTCCTCCGCCGCACGTCGAAACTTCAGAGCCGACGAGATGCCGGCACGGAAGAGATCGCGCTGCGAGAGCACGCCGACGAGGTGCCCGCGGGAGAGGACCGGCATGTGACGAATGCGTCCGAGCTGCATGATGTGCTCGGCGACGTCCAAGGTATCGGAGACGTCGAGGGTGACGACGTGCTGCTCCATGAGATCTCGGACGTGCATGTGATCGGGAATTCCAACTTTCGTGCCGTCGCGAATACACGATTTCGACGGACGCCATTCCCACACACGGGAAGAATGCGTGGGGGCCGCCCTCGGGTTTCCCGGGTTTCGGAAAGGCAGGTCTTGGGATGACGGGGCTTCGTACGACGCGACGGATCATCTGGGTTGCCGCGGTGTGTGTGCTCGCCGTCGTGACCGCGAGCGCCGCCGCCGTCCACGGCCGCAAGGCGACCAAGCGTCCCCACGGCGCCGTCCCTCCGCCGCGGACGTCGCACCGGCCGGAACCCGACGGACGGGCGCTCTTCGCGACCTACTGCGCGTCCTGTCACGGCCGTCGCGGACGCGGCGACGGCCCCGACGCCGCGCTTTTCGATCCCCCGCCCCGCGATCTCCGGACGGGCTTTCTCGCGCAGCGCTCCGAGGCCGAGCTCGTGCGCCGCATCCGCGACGGCGGTGCAAAGCAGCTGGCGATCGACCCTGCGGCGTTGCGTTCACGCGCCGTCGAGGTGGAAGCGATCGCGGCCCACGTGGAGCGCCTGCCGGGCACGAATTGGCGGCTCGTCGAGCGCGGCGAAGAGATCTACGTCGATGCCTGCGAGCTCTGCCATGGGCCCTATGGACGCGCCACGTCGTCCTTGCCGGCCGGCGTCCGGACGCCCCGCGACCTCTCGGATCCCGCGTTCCAACGCTCCGTCGACGACGCCGAGCTTCGCACGCTCGTGCGCCACGGCCGGCGCGGCATGCCCGCCATTCCGCGTCACTGGACGGACGAGGAGACGCGGGCGCTGGTCGCGTTCGTTCGGCTGTTCTCGCCCGGCTACGAGCGCTACGCCCGCTACTGCGCCGCGTGCCACGGCGACGACGGCCGCGGCAGCGGCAGCTTCGCCGAGGTCGGGCTGCGCCCGACGCCGGTCTTCGATCGCGCCTTCTTCGCGCGCCACGATCCGGAGCAGGTCCGTGCCGCGGTCTGGCACATGCTCGACCAGAAGAAGCCGACGATGCCCCACTTCCGCGAGCAGCTCAGCGAGTCGGACGCGCAGGCGATCGTCCGTTACCTGACCCGCGCGCGCTGATGCGCCGGCTGCGGCGCGCAGCGCGACCGACCCCGCGGATCGTCGGCCGGGTGCCGGGCCGAGGCTCGCGCCCCGCGCTCCGATGATGCGGCGCACGCTGCCGCTCGACCGGCTGCCGTCGCTCGAGACGGCGGCGCGCGGTCTCGGCGCGCACGAAGCGTCGGCGCGCCGCGCGCGCTTCGGCGCCAACGACGTCGTCGAGGCGCGACGCGGCGCCTGGTGGGCGCTCCTCGCCGACACCGCACGCGACCCGATGATCTGGTTTCTCTGCGCGACCGGTGCCGTGTACGCCTTCCTCGGCGACCGCGCCGAGGCGGTCGCGCTTCTCGCCGCGATCGTGCCGCTCGCCGCGATGGACGCGATCCTGCATCGCCGCACCCACGCGTCGCTCGAGGGCTTGCGGAGCCGCCTCGCCGATCACGCGGTCGTGCGACGCGACGGCGCGCTGGTCACGATCGCGAGCCTCGAGGTGGTGCCGGGAGACGTCGCGCTCGTCGAGGCCGGCGAGAGCTTCCCCGCCGACGGCGTCCTGCTCGAGGCCACCGACGTCCAGGTCGACGAATCGTCCCTCACCGGCGAGTCGTACCCGGTTCGGAAGCGGCCGCTCGAGACGCCCGGCGCCCTGCGCGGCCGTCCAGCGGTCACCGTCGACCACTGGGGCGTCGCCGGCACGCGTGTCCTCACCGGGCGCGCGACGGTCCTGGTGGTGTTCACCGGTGGCGAGACGCTCTACGGCTCCATCGCCCGCTCGGCGGCGGCGACCGCGAGCGAGCGGACACCGCTCCAGCAGGCGGTGGCGCGCCTCGTCGCGACGCTGATCGGCGCCGCCGCCGTCGCCTGCGCCGTGCTCGCCGCCACCCGCATCGTGCAGGGACGCGGCTGGCTCGACGCGCTCCTCGCGGCGGTCACGCTCGGCGTCGCCGCCGTGCCGGAGGAGTTCCCGGTCGTCTTCGCGTTCTATCTCGGGATCGGCGTCTATCGCTTGGCGCGGCGCCACGCGCTCGTCCGTCGCGCCGTCTCCGTCGAGAACATCGGACGGGTGACCGCGATCTGCTCCGACAAAACCGGAACGATCACCTCCGGCGAGCTCGTGCTCATGCACCGCGTGAGCGCGCCGCCGATCGGCGACGCGGAGCTGATGTTGGCGGCGCGCCTCGCGGCGCGGCCGGAGACCGGCGACCCGCTCGACCGCGCGATCGCGGCGCTCCCCGACGCCGCCGCGATCGACGTCGGGGCGTGGCACGAGGTCGCGCGCTTTCCGTTCACCGAGGATCGCAAGCGCGAGACGGCGATCGTTCGCCCGCCGGGCCTCGCGGGCCGCATGACCACGCCACCCGACGCGGGCGACGCCACCTCTCCCGTCGCGGTCACCAAGGGGGCGCCGGAGGTCGTCCTCGCGCTCTGCGTGCTGCCGGAGCGCGAGAAGGAGACCTGGCAGACGCGGGCGGCGGAGCTCGCGGCCTCGGGACACAAGGTGATCGCTTGCGCCGTCCGCTCCCTCGGGACCGAACCGGCGGCCGCGGAGCCGGACGACGGTTACACGTTCGCCGGTCTGCTCGCGTTCGAGGATCCGGTGCGCGAAGACGTCGCGGAAGCGGTCCGCGCCTGCGCCGACGCCGGCATTCGGCCGATCATGCTGACGGGCGACCATCCGGCGACCGCGCGCGCCGTCGCGCTCGAGATCGGCCTCGGCGGCGCCGATCCCACCGTGCTCGTCGGCGACGAGCTCGCGTCGATGCTGACGCGCGACCCCCGCGCCGCGCTCGCGGCGGACGTCGTCGCGCGCGCGGCGCCGGCGCACAAGGTTGCGCTGGTACGCGCGCTCCAGGAGGCCGGCGAGGTCGTCGCGGTGACCGGCGACGGCGTCAACGACGTTCCCGCCCTCAAGCGCGCCGACGTCGGCATCGCGATGGGCGAGCGCGGCACCCGGAGCGCGCGCGAGGTCGCGGCGATCGTCCTCCTCGACGACAACTTCCGGACGATCGTCGCCGCGATCGCCGAAGGCCGCCAGCTCTTCCGCAACTTGCGGCTCTCGTTCGCGTACCTGATCGTCGTCCACGTGCCGCTGGTCGCGACCGCCGCGTTGATTCCGCTCGCCGGCTTTCCGCTGCTGTACCTGCCGATCCACATCGTCTGGCTCGAGCTGGTGATCCATCCGACGGCGCTGCTCGCGTTTCAGGAACCGAGTCGCACGCTCGCGGCGTATGCCAGCGCCGAACGCGGCCGCCGGGCGCGCTTCTTCACCGCGCGGCAATGGTTCGCGCTCGGATCGACGGGCGCGCTCACGGCAGTGCTCGTGACGCTCGAGTACTTGCGCAACGTCAGCGCGCACGCCGACGTCGCACGCGGGCGGTCGTCGGCGCTGCTGGTGTTGCTCGCGGCGAGCGCGGGCGTCACCGCGGTCCTGAGCCGCGGCCGGACGTGGGCGTCGCGAGTGATCGTCGCCGCGGTGGTGGCGTCGAGCGTCGCGCTCGTGCAGCTGCCGACGACGGCGCGGCTCCTGAAGGCCGTGCCGGTCCACCTCCACGATCTCGTCGTCGCGCTCGCCGTGGGTCTCGCGGTCGCGCCGATCCCGCTTCTCGCGCTCCGCCCCTTCGCTCCCACGCGTCTTGCCGGCGAGCGCGCGGACGGCCTCCGCGGCCGCCCGCGCGGCTGAACGCTCGCAACGGCGCCGCCGTCGCGGTGACGCAGAGGACCGAGGCCTGTTCACGTCGAGCTGCGCGGCGAGCCGACGTCGTCCGACGCATACGCGTTTGCCGATTCCCGAAGATGGGATTTGCGTGTACCCAGTCGCAACCGTGGCAAGATCGCAGCGCCAAGGATGCCGGTCCGGAGAGCCTGATCCATCCGCGGACTCGAGCCGAACGATGGCAAGAAAATTGAAGGGGCGATGCGCCAACGACGGGGGTGACGATGAACTCTGCGAATCAACAGCGCGACCTCGGGCGGATCGGTACGATTTCGTGCACCGAGCCGTCGCGCTTGTACGGCGGTCGAGATCGAGCCTTCGAACGCCTCATTCGCGACTTCACCCGCGCCTTCAGCCGCAAGGTCGCCGCCGCCCGTCTCATGGAAGCGCAGACGTCGCGCGCCGTGCTCGCGCTGTCGGCGACGCCCCCGGCGCCCGGAAGCCTGCCGGCGCTCACGCGCCCGCGCTAGCCGCCGTCGACCCGCGGGTTCGCACGACCGGCCACCGCCCTCGTCTATGTCGCCGTCTTTTGGCATGCTCGAGCCTTCTCGACCCGACGCGCCCTACGAGCCACGAACGATGACCAGTGATGCCCGCAACTACGCGGCGGAGGAGATCCTCCGCGACGGCGGCTCGATCCTGATCCGCGCCATCCGGCCGGACGACAAGGACCGGCTGCGAGAGCACTTCGGCCGTTTGAGCGTCCAGTCGGTCCATTTTCGCTTCTTCAGTGCGAAGAAGGAGCTGACGCCCGAGGAGCTCGCCCGCTTCACCGAGCTCGACTTCGTGCGCAACGTCGGCCTGGTCGCGACGCTCGTCGAGGGCGACCGCGAGCGCATCATCGGCGTCGGCCGCTACAACGCGGTCGACGACGGCGCGCCGCCGGCGCGCGCCGAGGTGGCGTTCGCCGTCGCCGACGAGCACCAGGGACGCGGGATCGGCACGCTGCTCCTCGAGCACCTGGTGCCGATCGCGCGCGCCAACGGCATCACCGAGTTCCAGGCGGACGTCCTCGGCGAGAACAACCGCATGCTCCAGGTGTTCGCGAAGAGCGGGTTCTCGGTGAAGCGCGCGATCGCCTCCGGGGTGTTCACGCTGACGTTCCCGACGGCCGCGACGCCGAAGTCGGTCGAGGTGAGCCAAGCGCGCGAGCGCCAGGCCGCGGGCGAGAGCGTGCGGGCGTTCCTCGAGCCGCGCGCGGTCGCGGTGGTCGGCGCCTCGCGCGAGGAAGGGTCGATCGGCTGGCGCGTTGCTGCGCAACATCCGCGCCGCGTTCCGCCATGCGGTCTACCCGGTCCATCCGACGGCGACCGAGCTCCAGGGCCTGCGCGCGTATCCGCGGGTGAGCGCGATCGGCGCCCCGGTCGATCTCGCGGTGATCGCCGTGCCGGCGCGCGCGGTCGAGGAGGTCGTCGCCGATTGCGCGCGCGCCGGCGTGCGCGGCGTCGTCATCATCTCCTCGGGCTTCGGCGAGACCTCCGCCGACGGCCGCGACATCGAGCGGCGGCTCCGCCATCTGGTGCGCGGCTACGGGATGCGGCTCGTCGGGCCGAACTGCATGGGCGTCCTCAACACCGATCCGGAGATCGGGCTGAACGCGACCTTCGCGCCCGGCACGCCCACGCCCGGTCGGATCGCGATGCTGTCGCAGAGCGGCGCCCTCGGCCTCGCGGTGCTCGATCAGGTGCGGGCGCTCGGCCTCGGCGTGTCGAGCTTCGTGTCGGTCGGCAACAAGGCGGACGTCTCGAGCAACGATCTCCTGGCGTACTGGGTCGACGATCCGCGGACCGCCGTCATCGTCCTCTATCTCGAGAGCTTCGGGAATCCGCGAAAGTTCGCGCGCATCGCGCCGGTCGTGGCGCGGCGAAAGCCGATCCTCGCCGTCAAGTCTGGGCGCTCCGCTGCGGGCGTGCGCGCGGCCTCGAGCCATTCGGCGGCGCTGGCGACGCCTCGACGTCGCCGTCGACGCGCTCTTCGAGCAGGCCGGCGTCATCCGCACGCACACGCTCGAGCAGCTCTTCGACGTCGCCGCGCTGCTCTCGACGCAGCCGGTGCCGGCGGGGCCGCGGGTCGCGGTCGTCACCAACGCGGGCGGCCCGGGCATCCTCCTCGCCGATACCTGCGAGTCGCACGATCTGGTGCTGCCGACGCTCAGCGCCGAGACCAAGGCCCAGCTGCGACGGCTGTTGTCGCCCGCGGCCGGCCTCGCGAACCCGGTCGACATGACGGCCGCAGCGAACGCCGCCGACTTCGAGCGCACGATCGAGATCGTCGGCCGCGACCCCAACGCCGACGCGCTGGTGGTGATCTACATCCCGGTGCTCGATCCACCCGAGGAGATCGCGGCGGCCATCGCACGCGGCGCGGCGGCGGTCGCACCCGAGAAGCCGGTGCTCGTCGTCTTCATGTCCTCGGCGGGCGCTCCCGCCGAGCTCGGCGCCGGCACACGCGGACGGCTGCCCTCGTACCACTTCCCGGAGAACGCCGCGCTCGCCCTCGCGGCCGCGGAGCGCTACGCCCGCTGGCGGCGGCGGCCGATCGGCACCGCGCACACGCTCGAGGGCTTCGCGCGCGACGCGATCCGCGCCGTCGTCGATCGCGTGCTCGAGGGCGCGGACGCCCCGCGCTGGCTCGAGCCGACCGACGTCGCGACCGTGCTGCGCGCCGCCGGCATCCCGAACGCCGCGTCGGAGGCGACGACGGTCGCGGACGCGCCGGCGCTCGCCGAGCGCATGGGCTACCCGCTGGTCGCGAAGGCGATCGCGCGCGGCGTCCTCCACAAGAGCGACGCCGGCGGCGTGCGCCTCGGCCTCAGGTCGGCGGCGGACGTCACCGCCGCGGTCGAGGCGATCGCCAGCGCCATGCGCGCGATCAACGCGCCGCTCGACGGCGTGCTGCTCCAGCGCGAGGTCGGCGGCGGCGTCGAGGCGCTGGTCGGCGTCACGACCGATCCGACGTTCGGACCGCTGGTCGTCTGCGGCCTCGGCGGCGTGCTCGTCGAGCTGCTCCAGGACGTGGCGTTCCGCCTGACGCCGATCACCGACGTGGACGCCGAGGAGATGCTCGCGTCGCTCCGCGGCAGCCGTCTGCTCGACGGCTACCGCGGCAGCGCGCCGGCCGATCGCCGCGCGCTCCTCGACGTCATCCTGCGGGTCTCGGCCCTCGTCGAGATCGTGCCCGAGCTCCGCGAGCTCGACCTGAATCCGGTGAAGGTCCTGTCACCGGGCCAGGGCGCGGTCGTCGTCGACGCGCGGATACGCGTCGGCCGGACCTGACGCAGCGGCGCCGGTCGCGTCCCACGCCGATGCGCACGGGCACCTCGCACGCGCCGGCGACGGTGGCACGTCGCGCAGCCGTCGCGGCGATGACCTCACGTCGCGCAGCGGTCGCCCGGCGCTGATGCCGTCACATCGCACACGTCGTCGCCACCCAGGGGTCGACGGTGTCGACGCGCTTCCACGACCACTTGCACGTGCCGGCCTCCGGCCCCATGTCGGCGGGATCGGAGAAGATCGACTCGCCCCTGAACTTCGCGGCGATCTTCCCGGTCTTGGTCGTCACCTGCATCCGGCCGATCTCGTCGAACGTCGGCGAGTTGCCGACCTGGTTGTCGGTGCCGCAGAAGATGATCGCGAACTCGCCCTTGTCGGGCTTCTTCGCGTCGGGGTTGGCGAGCGCCGTGTACATGTCGCTGTCGCCGGGACCGAACGTCGCGAGGATGCCGAGCGCGTTCCCCGACTGGCTGATCGTGATCGTCGGCGTGAGCTCGAACTTGTCCTTCACGCCGTTCACGAACTCCTTGCACTTGATCGTGCCCGTCCAGGTGCCGGTGAGATCGAACGCGAGCGCCGGGCCGGCGGCGGTCGCGAGAGCGAGCGCGGCCGCGGCGAAGATCGTGAGCGAACGTTGCGATGGCATCATCTCTTCTTCTCTCCTTCGTCGGTGGACTCGAGGTCGTGAATGCCGCCGGTCCGGCGGCGCGTCTTCCTACCATGCATCGGTCCGAGCGTGAACGCCGCTCGCCATCCGACGAGGGCTGCCGAGCCGCATCCGCCGTGCCGTACGCGTGGTTGCCCGGCAAACACCCGGTCCAGCGGACGCCGAGCCGGCCCGCACCCGTCATCCCGTCGAGGCGGCGCGATCGCCGCCGGGCGGAGGCGCGCGCTCGGCGGTGATGAGCCGCGCGCCGCGATCCCAGGTGAGATAGTTCCAGGCCCATTGCACGAGGACGAGGACGCGATTCTGGAACTCGACCAGGTACATGATGTGGACGAAGAGCCACGCCAGCCACGCGAGGTAGCCGTCGAACTCGACGCCGCGGATCGCCGCCACCGCGGCGCCCCGGCCGATCACCGCCATGCTGCCGCGATCGAAGTAGCGGAACGGACCCGTGCTCGCGCCGCGCAGGCGGCGCGCGATCGTGCCCGCCACGTGACGGCCTTGCTGCATCGCGACCGGCGCCACGCCCGGAAGCGGCGCGCCGCTCTGGTGCGTGAACGACGCCAGATCGCCGATCACGAAGATCTCGGGGTGTCGCGCGGCGGTGAGGTCGGGCTCGACGAGGACGCGCCCGGCGCGATCGAGCGGCGCGCCGGTCGCACGCGCGACCGCGCGGCCGAGCGGAGATGCGGCGACGCCCGCCGCCCAGACGACGGTGTGGACCGCGATGCGCTCCGAACGCTCGCCCGCGCGCACGGTGACGGCGCCGGGCTCGATGCTCGTGACGACCGTGCCGGTGCGCACGTCGACGTGGAGACGCGCCAGCCGGCGTGCCGCCTTCGCCGAGAGCGCCGGCGAGTACGGCGGCAGGACGCGGTCCGCCCCCTCCAGCAAGAGAATCCGCGCGGTCGACGGATCGATCGTCCGGAAGTCGTGGCGCAGCGTCTCGTTGGCGATCTCGGCGAGCGCGCCGGCGAGCTCGGCCCCGGTCGGGCCCGCGCCGACGATCACGAAGGTGAGCCAGACCGCGCGCCGCGCCGCGTCCGTCTCGCGCTCCGCCGCCTCGAACGCGAGCAGCACGCGGCGGCGAATCTCGGTCGCGTCCTCGATCGTCTTGAGCCCGGGCGCGAGCGGCGCCCAGTCGTCGTGACCGAAGTAGTGATGGCTCGCGCCGGTCGCGACGACGAGCGTGTCGTAGGCGATCCGGCCGTCGCGCAGCACGACCTCGCCGCGTGACGGGTCGACGTCGACGACCTCGCCGAGGAGCACGCGGGCGTTCTTCTGCCGGCGCAGCACCGCCCGCAGCGGCGACGCGATGTCGCCCGGCGACAGGCCGCCGGTCGCCACCTGGTACAGCAACGGCTGAAAGAGATGGAAGTTGCGGCGGTCGACGAGCGTCAGCGCGACCGGCGCTCGGGCGAGCGCGCGCGCCGTGTAGAGGCCGCCGAATCCGCCGCCCACGATCGCGACTCGATGCATCGGCCTTCGCTAGACAGCCGGCGTCGCGACGTCAACGCGCGGACGGCCGGGTCGTGGGTGGTGTACGGCAACTCCGACGGCCGCGGTTGGGCAGCGCGGCCGAACGGGGCTATGAGACGCCCGCGGGGAAGGCCGCGCGCCGACGTCGGCGCGGAAGCAGACACCGGAGGTGGCGAGATGATCCAGCTGGAGCCGATCGGCTACGTGCGCGGCGGCAGGGCGGAGCCGCGCGACGACGGATGGGGCGACGTCACCGCGCGCATCGAGCTCACCGACGCCTTCGCGCCGGAGTGTCTCGACGGCCTCGAGGAGTTCTCGCACGCCGAGGTGATCTTCCACTTCGACCGCGTGACGGAGGCGAGGATCGAGCGCGGCGCGCGCCACCCGCGCGGCAATCCCGCCTGGCCGCGCGTCGGCATCTTCGCGCAACGCGCGAAGGACCGCCCGAACCGCCTGGGAACGACGATCGTCGAGATCGTCGCCCGCGACGGACGCACCGTCACCGTCCGCGGCCTCGACGCGATCGACGGCACGCCGATCCTCGACCTGAAGCCGATCATGGCCGAGTTCCTGCCGCGGGGCGCGCTTCGCCAGCCGGTCTGGTCGCGGGAGCTGATGCGCGAGTACTGGACGCTCGCGCGCCCCTGAGCGCTCGGCGCGCCGCTGCCCGTGCTACGCGAGGCGCTGACGCTCGTCGAGCCAGCCGCGCGCGCGCGGCGGGTAGAACGCCAGCGTCACCAGGTCGTACACCAGGCGCCCGCTCTCGGAGAGCGAGATCCGCGCGCCGTCGTCGCGCGTGAGGTCGGCGCCCGCGAGACGCGCGAGCACGGCGCCGAAGTCGTGCTCGACGTCGCGCCCGAAGGCGCGCGCGTACTCGGCGCGATCGAGCGCGCGGCCGTCGCCGAGCGTCCGCGCGATGAAGAGCGTCCGCCGGTCGTGCTGGTCGGCGAGGGCGAAGACGCCGTCGACCGGGCTCTCGCCGCGCTCGATCCGCGTCAGATACGGCTCGAACCCTTCGTGGTTGCGGTAGATCACGTCGCCGAGATGCGAGAGCGCGCTCAGGCCGACGCCGAGCTGATGGCCGGCGCCGAAGCCGTCGACGCACGGCGCGCGGTCGAACGACGACTCGCCGCCGTCGCGCCGCACGAACATGTGCCAGCGCCGCTGCACGTACCCGAGGTCGGCCGTGGTGCGGTTGACGACGCGGCGCCAGCGCATCAGGCGCGGCACGTCGAGGCGATCGATCTCGTCGACGACCCGCGCGAGCGGCGTCCGCTCGTTGAGGCGCAGGTTGTAGAGCGAGATCGAGTGCGGCCGGCGCGCCGCGACCGTCTCGAGATCGGCGCGGAAGCCCGCCTCGGTCTGTCCCGGAAGGCCGTAGATCAGATCGACGTTGACGACGAACCCGCCCGCGACGAGGAGCTCGCAGGCGTCGAGCGCCTGCTCGGCGCCGTGGCGGCGGTCGAGGGCGGCGAGGACCGTCGGATCGAGCGACTCGATCCCCATGCTGACGCGGTTCACGCGGCGGGCGCGCAGCACGTCGACGTGCGCGGGCGAGATCGACTCCGGCGACGATTCGACCGCGACGGAGGCGCCGGGCAGCGCCCGCGTCCGAGCGTCCACCGCCGCGAGCAGCGCGTCCAGCAGGTCCGGGGGCAACGCCGTCGGCGTGCCGCCGCCGACGTACAGCTGATCGAGTAGCGTTCCCGGCTCGACCCACTCGAGCTCGCGGGCGACCGCCCGCACGTAGCGCGCCATCTGCGCCCGCGGCGTACCGACGCGCTTTGCGTAGAAACAGAAGCCGCACGCGTAATTGCAGAACGGCACGTGGACGTAGAGCTTGAGGAGCCCGCTCGCGGGCCGCTCGCGCGGCGCCCCGGGACGCTTCACGAAGGTCGGCGTCGAGAGCGGATAGACGTGCGGGCACTCGTAGGCGACGCGCGGCACGTCGCCGATCGCGGCGACGATGCGGGCGACGTCTGCGCCACGGGGTTCAGCGTCGGCGTCGAGCTGCACCTGGTCCAAGGGTTCCATCTCGCTCCCGAGACGTCGCGCGGCGACGCCGTGGCGCCGCAGGTCTAGCAAACCGCGGACAGGCTGCAAGCGGTCCGCGCCGCGGTGGCGGCAGTCCCGCACATCGGGCATGAAGCGGCGCGATGCCGAAGAGCGCGCCCGGCGAGATCGACGCGCGACCGGCGGACGCGACCGCGCGCGTCCTGCTCTTCGTCTTCGTCACCGTCTTTCTCGACATGATCGGCTTCGGGATCGTCATCCCGTTGCTGCCCTTCTACGTGCGCTCGATGGGCGGCTCGGCGGTGGTCGTGGGTCTGATCCTCGGGACGTTCTCGCTGACCCAGATGATCGCGACGCCGATCCTCGGGCGCGTCTCCGACCGCTACGGCCGCCGTCCGGTGATCCTCGTGAGCCTCGCCGGCAACGCCGTCGCGATGGTGATCTTCGCGGTCGCGACGGAACGCGCGCTCCTGCCGCTGCTCTTCGCGTCGCGGATTCTCGCCGGCGGAACCGCCGGCAACCTCGCGGCCTGCCAGGCCGCCGTCGCCGACGTCACCGACGGACCGCGGCGCGCGGCCGGCATGGGGCGGATCGGCGCCGGGATCGGGCTCGGCATGGTGATCGGGCCCGTCCTCGGCAGCGCGCTCAGCCACATTCGCCCCGCCGCGCCGCCGCTCGCCGCCGGCGCGCTCGCGTTGCTCGACATGCTCGGCGCGTTCGTCCTGATGCCGGAGACGCGCGCGGTCCCCGGCGCCGGGGCGGCCGCCACCGGACACGCCCACGCGGCGGCCGCGGGACGCGTCGAGTCCGCCGCCGCCGGGCCTGCCGAGCGATCGCTCGAGCAGGCGCTCCGCGATCCGCGCATCCTGAGCGTGATGGCGATCTACTTCCTCACCTTTCTTTGCATCGCGAACCTCCAGGTATCGCTCCCGCTCCTCGTCGACGCGCGCCTCGCCTGGGGCGAGACCGAGGTCGGCTACGTGTTCGGCCTCTTCGGCCTGACGGCGCTCGTGGTGCAAGGCGGTCTGATCGGCCGACTCGTGCACCGCTACGGCGCGATGAACGTCCTGATCGCCGGCGCCGTCTGCATCGCGTCGGCGATGGCTGCGATCGCCGAGGCCCACGGGGCCGCGCTCCTCCTGCTGGGCGTCGCGGCCGCCGGCGTCGGCGTCGGCCTCACGAACCCGACGCTCGCGAGCCTCGCGTCGCAGCACGCCGGCCGCGAGCGCCAAGGCGTGATCCTCGGCTTCGCGCAGTCGGCCGGCGGCGCCGCTCGCACCGTCGGTCCGGTGTGGAGCGGCGTGCTCTACGCGCGGATCGGCAGCGCGGCGCCGTTTCTCTTCGCCGTCGCCGCGGCGGGAGCATCGACCGCGATCGCGGCGGCGCTCAGGCGCCGGACGACGGCCTGAAGCGCCGGGCGCTCCGCCGGCGGCGCCGTGCGACGCGCGGCCGGCGGCGGCATCCGGCACGCGACCGCGGCTCGGCGACGCCACCTCACCAGCTCAGCCGCGCACCCCGGGCGTGACGTGCTCGGCCTGGCGATACGCGCGCAGGCGGGCCTCGAGATCCTCGACGAGCGTCGCTCGGTTTCCGCGCCGCGCGAGCTCGAGGGCGCGCTCCGCCGCCTGGGTGGCGTCGCCGAATCGATCGGCGGCGGCGTACGCGGCGGCGAGGACGCGCAGGACCTCCGGGTCTTTGCCGGCCGTCCCCCGCTCCGCGCTCTCCGCGAGCGCGACGGCCTCGCGCGGCTCGCGCAGCCCGGGCTCGTCGGCGGTCGCGAGAAGCCACGCGAGGTCGCGCTCGACCTCCGGCCAGTCGGCCTTGCTCCGCAGCGCCGCCCGATACTCGGCGATCGCCTCGCGCGCGCGGCCGCGGGCGGCGAGCGCCGCGCCGAGCGCGTAGCGCGCTTGCGGCAGCTCGGGCGCGAGGCGCGCCGCCTCGCGGTACTGCGCGATCGCCTCGTCCCCTCGGCCGGCGTCGCCGAGCGCGCCGGCGTAGTTGAATCGCGCCTTCGCGTCGTCCGGGATGAGGCGAACCGCCGCCGCGTACTGCTCGACGGCCTCGCCCGGGCGGCCGAGGCGCTCGAGGGCGACACCGAGGTTGTTGTGGGCCGCCGCCATCGCGGGATCGCGGCGCAAGGCCTGGCGGTACTCCGCGACCGCCGCGTCGACCTTGCCCTCCTCGGCGAGGGCCCAGCCGAGGTTGTTGTAGGCCTTGGCGTAGCCCGGATCGCTGCGGATCGCGGCGCGATAGTGGCGGATCGCGTCGTCGAGCTTTCCCTCGCCCGCGAGGAGAAGACCGAGATCGTAGTGCGCCATCGCCGACGCCGGATCGATCTCGAGCGCCTGCGCATAGTGCGCGGCCGCCGCGGCGGCGTCGCCGCGGGCCGCGAGCGCCTGCCCGACGTTCACGTGCGCGCGCGCGTAGTCCGGCTTGAGCGCGAGCGCGGCCGCGTAATGGCGCATCGCCTCGTCGGCGTCGCCGCTGCGGTCGAGCGCGACGGCGAGATTGTTGTGGGCGACGTAGTTGCCGTCGGTGACCGCGAGCGCGTGGCGAAAGAGCGTCGAGCTGTTCCGCCAGTACCGGACCTGAAACCAGGAGGCGATCGCGAGCGCGACGCTCGCCGCCGCCGCGCCGGCGGCGAGCGCCGGCCGCCGGTGGCGCCAGCCGGCGAGGAGCGCGGGGATTCCCCAGGCGATCATCAGGAAGATCCCGATCAGCGGCAGGTACGTGAAGCGGTCCGCCCTCGCCTGCTCGCCGGCGCGAACGATGCCGATGACCGGCACGAGCGTGCCGAGGTACCACGCCCAGCCGACGAGCAGGTACGGATGCCGCCCGACGTTGCGCGCCGCGAGCAGCGAGATGCCGACGAGCACGACGAGCGCGCCGAGCACCTGCCAGAGCGGGATCGGAAGGTGCAGCGGATAGAAGACGGCGAGACCCGTCGGCCAGAGCGTCTTCGCCAGGTACCAGACGTACGAGACGACCGCATTCGCCAGACGATCCGCGAGCGGGACGCTCGCGAACGAGGCGATCGCCCCGGCCCGACTCTGGACGACGTACGTGATCGCGCTCATCGCCGCCGCCAGGACGAGCAGCGGCACCTTCTCGATGACGAGCGTCCCGAGCCGCGACGGAACGACCGCCGGCCGCGCGGCGCTCGCTCCCCGACGCGGCGAGACGACGTCCCGCGCCGGCGCGCTCGCTCGCGAGCCGGCCCCGCGTCGGCGCGTCGGCCGCGCTGCCGACGGCGCGTCCGCGCGCGCGCCACCGCCGTCCGTCGCGAGCCGCCCGAGCGGCCACAGATCCAGCAGGAGCAGCACGAACGGCAGCGTCACCAGCATCGGCTTGGCGAGAAGACCGGTCGTGAAGGCGACGGCGACGAGGAGGTACCGGCTCCTGCTCGGCCGGCGCGCGTAGCGGACGTAGCACCACATCGTCAGCATCCAGAGGAGACCCGAGAGCACGTCCTTGCGCTCCGACACCCACGCGACCGACTCGACGTGCAGGGGATGGAGGGCGAAGAGCGCGGCGACGAAGGCGCTCGGGAGCAGCTCGCCGGTCGCGGTGTGCAGGGTCGCGAGCAGGACGAGCACCGCCGCGACGTGCAGCACGACGTTCACCGCCAGGTGCGCCCCCGCATCCAAGCCGAAGAGCTCGCAGTCGAGCATGTGCGAGAGGCCGGTGAGCGGGTGCCACGTCGCCGAGTGGATGCTGGTGAGTGCCCACACGACGCTGCTCGGCGTGAGCCCGGCGCGCACCGCGGGGTTCTCGGTGACGTACTCGCCGTCGTCGTAGTTCAGGAACTCGTGGTGACGGACGTCGGCGTAGACGCCGAAGGTCACGGCGGCGAGGAGGACGGCGACCGCGGCGCGCGGCGCGAGCTTCGAGTCGTGCACGACCCCGCCGATGTTCCACCCGGCGGGCGGCGGCGCAACCGAACGCGCGCGACGTGCACGGATGAACCGGCTGCCAAGTTCTTGACAGGTCCGGCGCTCGCGAGATCACGGCGATGCAGCGCGCGGATGCGGCATCGCAATTGCTAATCCGCCGACAGCCGCTCGCGCCGACCTCTTGGACCTCCTCGGCCTCTTCGAGCGACGCCGGAGGCTCGTGAGCGACAAACGTCAGGTACTCGTCGGCCGTCATCCGCTCATGCTGAAGATCGCGCGACTCGTCGAACGGGTCGCGCCGACGGACGCCAGCGTGCTGGTGCTCGGCGAGAGCGGCACGGGCAAGGAGCTCGTGGCGCGCGCGATTCACGCGGCGTCGGCGCGGGCGCACGAGCCGTTCATCCCCGTCAACTGCGCCGCGATCCCGACCGAGCTCTTCGAGTCGGAGCTCTTCGGCCACGAGCGCGGCGCGTTCACCGGCGCGGTCAGCGCGCGCCCCGGGCTCTTCCAGCTCGCCAAGGGCGGCACGATCTTCCTCGACGAGGTCGGCGACATGCCGCACCCGATGCAGGTGAAGCTGCTGCGCGCGCTCCAGGATCACGAGATCCGCCCGGTCGGGGCCGAGCGCGCCGTCAAGGTCGACGTGCGGGTGATCGCCGCGACCAATCGCGACCTCGAGGCGGAGGTCGCGCGCGGCGCGTTTCGCGAGGACCTCTTCTATCGATTGCAGGTCGTGCCGGTCGTGGTGCCGCCGCTTCGCGAGCGGCGCTCCGACGTCTCGCTGCTCGTCGAGGATTTCCTCGGACGTTACAACGCCAAGACCGGCCGGCAGGTCACGATCCCGGACGAGACCCTGGTGCACCTCTGGGAGTACGACTGGCCCGGAAACGTCCGCGAGCTCGAGAACGTCCTCGAGCGCGTGGTGACGCTCGCCGACAAGGACGCGATCGCCGTCGACGACCTGCCGAACGAGGTGCGCACCTACGTCGCCGAGCGCCGCGCGCCGCGCGCGAGCTTCAAGACCGACAGCATCGACCTCTTCACCGCGGTCGACCGCTTCGAGGACGCCCTCATCGACCAGGCGTTGCAGCGGACCCGCGGCAACAAGGAGCAGGCCTCGAAGCTCCTCGGCCTGAAGCGCACGACGCTGGTCGCGAAGCTGCGGCGCCGGAGCCTGCCGCAGCACCTCCGGCGGGCGCTCGTCGTCGAGGACGCGGAGATGCCGGAGGCCGAGGCGCTGCGCGTCGCGCGGCCGTTCGCCGTGCGCGGCTGAGCGCCGCCGCGGAGACGATCGGTCGGCCGCGTCGCGAGCCGATCGCGCGCCGCGCGCCGCCCGTCAATTGTGGTCGCGGAAGGAGCAGAGCAGCGTGTACGCGTGCCGCGGCTCGTTCCACAACTCGCCGACCGCGTCCTTGGAGCTCATGAAATCGGTGAATCCGGGCACGCGCACCAGCAGGTCGCGATCGATCGTGCGGAAGCCCATGCGCCAATCGGGGAAATGGCGCGTCGGCACCGTGCCTTCGAGGAGCGTCGTCACGCGACGGTGGCGGGGATCGGCCGCGATCCTCGCGTAGAGCTCGCGGACGCGGCGCTCGTCGCCCTCGATCAGCTGAATGAAGGCGCCGTCGCCGTAGAGCAAGAGACCGGTGATCTCGGCTCGCCGGTTGTTGCGGCGCGCGACGAGGAGGAGCATCCGGAGCTCCGCCTCCGTCGGGATCGCGACGGCCGCGCTGACGTATACGAGATAGTGAAATCCCTTCGCCGCATCCACGATCGATTCCCCGCCGCGGTCGGTGCGTCCCGCATCCCACACCGTAGCCGCAGATCGGCGGTCCAACTACTCGCAAACGTCGCGGACGGCAGGAGTCGCACCGTTCGGACGCCTCGGCCGGCGCCCCGACCCGTGCTCGCCCGCGGGTCGCCGCCGCGGGATCCGGCCCTCGTCTACGGGTTGCTCCGCATGCGGAAAACGGCAGAATGGCGGCTCCGGCGGGCGTCTCCGACGCGAAGCTCACCGCCGGCCGCACGAGACGGAGGCAAACCATGGCCCAGACGGCTCAGCTCCGGCGATTCGACGTCATCGAGAACGAGGCGCAGCGCGATCTTCACGCTCCAGCGCGAGGCCTACCTCCGGCATCCGTACCCGAGCCTCGAGGAGCGGCGGGCGAGCCTCGACAAGCTCGAGCGCATCCTGCTCGACAACGCCGACGCGATCGCCGACGCGATCAACGCCGACTTCGGCCACCGCTGCGCGGAAGAGTCGAAGATGCTCGAGCTCTTCACCTGCGTCGACGGCATCCGCCACACGCGGAAGAAGCTCGAAGAGTGGATGAAGCCGCAGCGCCGCCACGTCTCGGTGCTGTTCGCGACCGCGCAAGAACCGCGTCGATCCCGCAGCCGAAGGGCGTCGTCGGGCTCGTGTCGCCGTGGAACTACCCGCTCTTCCTCACCGTCAGCCCGCTCACCAGCATCCTCGCCGCCGGCAACCGCTGCATGATCAAGATGGCGAGCGAACTCGAGCAACCTCTGCCGCCTGCTCGCCGACGAAGTTCCGCGAGCACTTCCCGGAGGACACGGTCGCGATCCTCCCGGGCGTGCGCGCGCAGGACTTCTCGACGCTGCCCTTCGACCACATCATCTTCACCGGCTCGGCCGACGCCGGCCGCACCGTGATGCGCTCCGCCGCCGAGAACCTCACGCCGGTGACGCTCGAGCTCGGCGGCAAGTCGCCGACGATCATCTGCGACGACTTCGACGTCGACGAGCCGCCGTCGCCGCATCCTCTACGCCAAGTTCGTCAACGCCGGGCAGACCTGCCTCGCGCCCGACTACCTCTTCGTGCCCGAGGCGAAGCGCGACGCAGTTCGTCGAGGCGGCGAAGCGCATCGTGCCGCAGCGCTATCCCGACACCGACGACCGCAGCTACACCTCGGTCATCGACGAGAAGTCGTACCGCCGGCTGCGCGCGACGCTCGAGGACGCCGAGAAGAAGGGCGCGCGCGCTGGTGCCGCTCGTCCCCGGCGCCACGTTCAACGACGAGCACCGCAAGATCCCGCCGCACCTCGTCCTCGACGTCGACCGACGACATGACGATCATGCAGGAGGAGATCTTCGGGCCGCTGCTGCCGGTGAGGACCTACCGCGACCTCGACGAGGTGATCGCGTACGTCAACGCCAAGGACCGCCCGCTCGGCCTCTACTTCTTCACCAACGACAAGGCAGACCGAGGAGAAGCTCCTCTACGGCACGATCTCGGGCGGCGTGACGATCAACAACTGCATGTTCCACGTCGCGCAGCACGACCTGCCGTTCGGCGGCGTCGGCGCGAGCGGCATGGGGCAGTACCACGGCTACGAAGGCTTCCCGGAGTTCAGCAAGATGCGGCCGGTGTTCACCAACCCGAGGCTCTCCGGCCTCGAGCTCTTCTATCCGCCGTACACCAAGCGCCACAGCCGCATGGTGAGCCTGCTCTTGAAGCTCAAGCGCTAGCGTGTGCGCGCACCGGGAGCCCCGAGCACGATGAGCCGGCGCAGCAACGAAGCCCGTGCCGCCACGACGGCCGTGGAAACGACGGCGCCGACGATGCGCACCTACCTGCAAGCCACCGGAACCATCGACAGCGACCATCCCGCGGTCGTCGCCTGGGCCCGCGACCGCGCCGCCGGCGCCGTCGACGCGCGCGACGCCGCGGTCCGTCTCTACTACGCCGTCCGCGACGGCTTTCGCTACGACGCCTACCGCATCTCGCTCGCCGTCGAGGCGCTGCGCGCGAGCGCGACGCTCGAGCTCGGCTACGGCTGGTGCGTCTCGAAGGCCGTGCTGCTCGCGGCCTGCTGCCGCGCGCTCGGCGATTCCGGCGCGCCTCGGCTTCGCCGACGTCCGCAACCATCTCTCGACCGAGCGGATGCGCGCCCACATGAAGACCGACGTCTTCATGTGGCACGGCTACACGTCGATCCATCTCGACGGCGCGTGGGTGAAGGCGACGCCCGCCTTCAACGTCGAGCTCTGCACGCGCTTCCGCTTGAAGCCCCTCGAGTTCGACGGCCGAAGCGACTCGATCTACCACCTGTTCGACGAGGACGGGAACCGGCACATGGAGTACGTCCGCCAGCGCGGCGAGTTCGCCGACGTGCCGATCGCGGAGATCGCCGAGACCTTCCGGCAGGCCTACGCCTCGATGCCCGGCGAAGCGGCGGCGGACTTCGATCGCGACGTCGCGCGCGAGACCGGTCGCTAGGAGCAGCGGCGGGAAGGAAGACGCGCGCGCTCGACGCAGGCTGCGCTGGCGCGGCCGCGTCGGAACGTCGCCGGCGAAGCGTGCGCGCGAGCTGAGTAGCGAGGACGCGGCGGGTCCGCGCACTGCCCGACGGCACCCACGACGGGTAGCGCTCACCGGCCTCCGGCGCGTATGCGAACGTCGGGCGCAGGTCGAAACCCGACGCGCTCGAGATCGACCTCGCCCGCTGGTGGCTCGAGCCGGCTGCCCCTGCCCGCTAGCGGCCGCGCGAATTCCGTCGCCGGCGGTTGCCTTGTGCGCCGCGCGATGCCAGGTTGCCGAGACGTTGACGCCCCGCCGTCACGACCCACCACGAGAGAGGCAGGCATGGCAATCGACCCCCAGATGCAGACATGGCTCGTCGGCGGCGTGGCGCTCGGCGCCGGGATCGCCGCCGGCATCCTGATCGGTCGCAGGACCGGCGGCGCGGCCCGGCGCATGCGCCGGCTGGAGACCGATCTCGCGCAGGCTCGGGCGGACGTCGCGCGCATGCGCGAGGCGACGACGCACCACTTCGCGAAGGGCGCCGATCTCCTGACGCGCGTCGCGACGGATTATCGCGCGCTCTTCGAGCACTTCGTCGCGGGCGCCGACCAGCTCTGCGGCGGCGAGCTGAAACAGCTCGGCGCCGGGACGCTCGACCACGCCCTGCTGGGCACGACGACGCCGGCGCCGGCCGCCGCGGCGGAATCCTCGCCGCCGCAACCCACCGAGGCGCCGGCCGCCGCCGACAAGGCGCCGGACGTGGGGCGGTACGAGCGCGACGAGCACGCGAGGATGGCCGGAGCGACCCCGGAATAGGGACGCGATCCACGCGCGACACTTGCACGGCCGGCACCCGGTCGCGGATGATGCCGGCGCACAAGGAGGGGCGATGCCGAACCTACAACTCTCCGACGATGAAGCGGCGGTGCTGCGCGCGGTGCTCGAGGCCGACGTGACGGACCTGCGAATGGAGATCGCGAACACCGACAGCAAGGAGTTCCGTGACGACCTCAAGCGCAAGGAAGCGTCGCTGCGTTCGATGCTCGAGCGCCTCGCCACCTGATCGCGCCGCTCCGTCGGCGTCTCACCGCATCGCGGTCCACGCGCCGGTCGGCAAGGGCGTTTCGAAGACGCTGACGGCGATCGGAGCTCGCCGCGCGCCGGCAGAGATGGCGCGTTCACCCGATCGTCCACCGCCCCCGACGGGTCCGGCGCGCTCGTGACCGACGTCACCGTCCGTCCGTTGCGCGCGAGCGACCTCGCGACCGCGGATCGCCTGTTCCGGCTCGCGTTCGGCACCTTCATCGGGCTGCCCGACCCGGCGCGCTTCGCCGGAGATTCCGATTACGTGCGCGTGCGCTTCCAGCTCGACCCCGACGCCGCCTTCGGAGCGGAGGTCGGCGGCGAGCTCGTCGGCTCCAACTTCGCGACCAACTGGGGCAGCGTCGGGTTCTTCGGCCCGCTGACGGTCCGCCCGGATCTCTGGAACGCCGGTGTCGCGAGCCGCCTGCTCGCGCCGACGATGGACTGCTTCGCGCGCTGGGGCACGCGCCACGCGGGTCTGTTCACGTTCGCGCAGAGCCCCAAGCACGTGCACCTGTATGAGAAGTTCGGCTTCGCACCGCGCTTCCTCACCGCGATCATGGCGAAGACGGTCGGCGCCGGCGCCGGTACCAGCGACGACGTCTCTCGCCGGCGTGTTGCCGGCGGCGCGGCGGCGCACTGGTCGGCGCTGTCGACGCTCGGCGACGGCGAGCGGCAGGCGGCGATCGGCGCGTGCCGCGCGCTCGCCGATGCGGTGCACGAGGGCCTCGACCCGACGCGTGAGATCGCCGCCGTCCTCGAGCACGCGTTCGGCGACACCGTCCTGGTCTGGCATGACGCCGACCTCGTCGCCTTCGCGGTCTGCCATTGCGGACCCGGAACCGAGGCCGGCGGCGGGACGTGCTACGCGAAGTTCGCCGCGGCGCGACCGGGCGGCGCGGCGAGCGCCGCCTTCGCCGAGCTGCTCGACGCCTGCGAGGCCTTCGCCGGCTCGCAGGGCGCGTCGCGGCTCGTCGCCGGCGTCAACTCGGCGCGCCGGGAGGCGTATGCGGCGATGCGCGCGCGCGGCTTTCGCAGCGAGATCCTCGGCGTCGCGATGCAGCGCCCGGACGAGCCGGCATACAACCGCTCCGGCGTCTACGTGATCGACGACTGGCGCTGACTACGCGCCAGGCGATCCGGACCGCCTCTCGCGTCGCGTTCGATCGCCGCCGGTGGGGATCGCGTCTCGGGGCGCCCGGCTCTCGATTCTTCGCGTCGTGCGATCGCCGGGCGACGCGAATCGACCGGTCACGGTAAGGCGGCGCCCTCTAGCTCGCGATCGGCATCGCGAGCGCGTCGCGAAGGCCGACCGGATGGTCGATTCCAGGAACACCCGTCCGCACGGCGTCCGTCGACGCGGCTTCGGCGTAGGTGCCGAGCAGTCGGTCCCAGACCGTCGACACGGTCCCGAAATTCGAGTCGAGATCCGCCGGCCGGCACGAGTGATGCCGGCGGTGCAGCGCCGGGGTGACGCAGACGAGCGCGAGGCGGCGCTCGAGCGCCGGCGGGAGCGCGATGTTCCCGTGCTCGACGAGGTTGGCCGCGGCGAACGCGATCTCGAACGTCACGACCGCGACCACGGGGGCACCGAGGAGGGCGACCGCCGCGAGTCGGAGCGGGAGCGACAGCAGCAACTCGCCCGGATGGAAGCGCAGCCCCGTCGAGATCGTGAAGCTCACGTCCGAATGATGCACGCGATGAAAACGCCACAGAAACGGCAGCGCGTGATTGGCGCGGTGCCACCCGTAGGAGACCAGGTCGAGCGCGAGCACGGTGGTCGGCAACGCGACGAGGAGCGGCGCGCCGGCGGCGTCGAGGAGACCGAAGCGAGCGGCCGCCGCCCAGCGCGCGACCGTGCACGCGCAGGCGCCGCAGACCGTGCCGGTGAGCGCGGCGTCGACGGCCCACAAGGCGCCGTTCGTTCGCCAGCTCCCCCGGAGGCGCGCGTGCGGCGCGAATCGCTGGAGGCCGGCTGCGAATCCCAGCGCGAGAAGGAACCCGACCGCTCTGACGACGTGAAACTGCGGCTCGGTCACGAGCGAACGAGCTAGCGCAGCTCCGACGCGCGAGCAAACCGCGGCCCGGCGCGGCGCCCGCCGGCGAAGATCGCCGTCGATCCATCACGCGCAGGATGCTTCCCCCTCGGCCGCGCGACGTCCGCACGGCTGCCGCTCGCGTCTCCGCGACCGCTCTACGCCTTTCGCGATCGAGCGCGGTGTAGACGCCCCGAGCTTCTCCCCACAAATTGACAGCGACGTGACGAGCGGCTACGGGTCGGACGCTTCACGGCGATGGAGTTCGCCGTACAACCGCCCCATTTCGGGCTGATGACTCCTACCGGAGCAGAACGACATGGTAGGCGTCACTCCACCCAGCGCCTTTCGACACCCGCGCGACGCCGATCGTCGTCACCGCGCCGATGCTTGAGGACTTCGCGGCGAGCCGGCAGCTCATCGCGCGGGTCGCGGAGGAAGCCTGCGTCGAGGCGTCGGCGATCGGCGACGCGCGCCTAGCCGCGTTGTTGTCGGCCGAGACGCGCAAGCTCGCGACGGAGGATTTCGACCTGGCGGTCGTCGGCGAGTTCAAACGCGGCAAATCGACGCTGGTGAACGCGCTGATCGGTGCCGACGTGCTGAGCACGGCGTCCGTTCCGTTGACGTCGGTCGTGACCGTCGTTCGCCATGGTGCGGCGGCGCGAGCGGTCGTGTGCTTCGTCGACGGCCGGCGAGAGGACATCGCGCTCGGGGCGCTCGAAACCTACACCACCGAGCGGAGCAATCCCTCGAACGCCAAGCGGATCGCGCGCGTCGAGGTCGAGTATCCGGCACCCGCGCTGATCGGCGGTGTCCGCGTCATCGATACGCCCGGGATCGGATCGGTCCACGCGCAGAACACCGCGGTCACGCTCCAGTTCATTCCACACGTCGACGCCGCGTTGATGGTCTTCGGCGCCGATCAGCCCGCCAGCCGCTCGGAGCTGGAGTTCCTCGACCAGATACGCCCGCACGTCGAGAAGGTCTTCTTCGTGCTCAACAAGATCGACCTCGTCGCTCCCGCGGAGCGCGAAGAGACCGTCGCCTTCGTGCAGGACGCCCTTGCACGACACCTCGGCGGCGCGCAGCCGCGGCTGTACACGATCTCGGCACGGCTCGCGCTCGGCGCTCGGCTCGAAACCTCGACCGACGACGCGAGCGGGATCACCGTCCTCGAGACCGACGTGGCGGCGTTCCTCGCCGCGCACCGCGGTGCGGTGCTGCTCGGCGCCGCGCGTCGTCGCGTGCGCGCCTGGATCGCAGAGCTCGCCGGTACGCTCGAGCTCCGGCGCGCTGCGCTCCTCATGCCGGTCACGACGCTCGACCAGCGCATCGACGAGTTCCGCTCGCGGAGCGAGCGCGTGCGCTGGAGCCGTGCGACCGTCGAAGGCATGCTCACGACGGCGAGCCGTCGCCTGGTCGACGCGCTCGAGGAGACGCACGGCCCGTTCGTCGCGTCGCACGCCTCCGGTCTCATCGCCTCGCTCGAACGGGTCTGGGCGACCACGCGCGGCGGACGGCGCGAGCTCATCGAAGCGCTCGACCGCGCTCTGGAGGCAGGCGTGCAGCATGCGCTCGACGAATGGGCGGCCGTCGAAGCGCAGCGCGTGCATCGCGAGGTGGCTGCGATACTCGACCGCCTGCGCGCCGAGGCGCGCGCGATCGTGGGCGAGCTCACTTCCCTCGTGCGCGAGCTCTTCGGCACCGTGGTCCATCCCGCGATCGAGCTCGCCGATTTCTCGGTCGAGCCGCCGCACGCACGACTGGAGTCGATGTTCTCGCTGATGCTCGACGACGTGCCGCTGTTGCTTCCGACTGCGCTCGCCCGGCGCATGATTCGCCGCCGCTTCATCGGCGCGGCTCCCGAGGAGCTCGCCCGCAATCTGTCCCGGGCAACCGCCGAGTTTCGCCAGCGGCTCGTCGAGGCGACGCGCGTCTTCGCGTTTCAGTTCGCGCAGCACGTCGACCGGCTGATCACGTCGTTGAACGACGCGCTCGCACGAACGCGCGACGACCGACTGCGGGCCGCGAGCGCGGTGACGAGCGCGGTCGGCGAGCTCGACCGTCACGCGGCGGCTCTCGCCGCACTGCTGGCGCGCACCGAGAGCGGCGTGCAGACTCCCCCATCATGCCAGCACCCAGACGGAGGCGATCATGAGCGGAATTCGAACGATCCACGCGCGGGAGATCCTCGACTCGCGCGGCAATCCGACGGTTGAAGTCGACGTCAGCCTCGACGACGGCGCGCGCGGCCGGGCGGCGGTTCCGTCCGGGGCATCGACCGGCAGCCGCGAAGCCGCTCGAGCTGCGAGACGGCGATGCCCGCGCGTTTCGGCGGCAAGGGCGTGCTGTCGGCCGTCGCCAACGTCAACGAGAAGATCGCGCCGGCGCTCCGCGGCGCGGAGGCGTCGGATCAGCCGTCCATCGACGCGCGCTCTGATCGCGCTCGACGGAACGCCGAACAAGTCGCGACTCGGGGCGAACGCGATCCTCGGCGTGTCGCTCGCGTCGCACGTGCCGCCGCCGCGTCGGCGGGACGACCGCTCTACCGCACCTCGGCGGCCCGAGCGCTCCGACGCTCCTGCCGGTGCCGATGTTCAACGTCCTGAACGGCGGCGCGCATGCCGACAACAGCGTCGATCTTCAGGAGTTCATGATCGCGCCGGTCGGCGCGGCGAGCGTTCGCGAGGCCGTCCGGATCGGCGCCGAGGTGTACCACGCGCTCAAGAGCATCGTGAAGGCACGAGGGTACGGCACCGCGGTCGGCGACGAGGGTGGCTTCGCGCCGAACCTGCACTCCGAACGTCGAGGCCGTCGAGCTGATTCTCGAGGCGATCGCACGCGCCGGCTTCCAGCCGGGACGGACGTCGTGCTCGCGCTCGACCCGGCGGCGAGCGAGTTCTATCGCGGACGGCGCCTACGTGTTCCGCAAGTCGGACGGCGAGCGGCGCACGTCCGCGGAGATGGTCGCGCTCTACGCAGGATTGGGTCCGCCAGTTCCCGATCTGGTCGATCGAGGACGGCCTGGCGGAGGACGATTGGGACGGTTGGCAGCTCCTGACCGAGCGGCTCGGCCGCGGAGTCCAGCTGGTCGGCGACGACGTCTTCGTCACCAATCCCGCGATCATCGCGGCGCGCGATCGGCGACGACGTCGCGAACGCCGCGCTCATCAAGCTCAACCAGATCGGCACGCTGACCGAGACGCTCGCGCGATCGCGGTCGCGCGTGAGCGGCGGCTACGGAACGGTCGTCAGCCACCGCTCGGGCGAGACGTCCGACGACTTCATCGCGGACCTCGCCGTCGCGACCGCGCGCGGGGCAGATCAAGACCGGCGCTCCGTGCCGCGGCGAGCGGGTCGCGAAGTACAACCAGCTGCTCCGCATCGAGGAGGAGCTGGGTCGCGACGCGCGCTACGCCGGCGCCGGCTTTCTCGCCCGCGGCGGCTTTCTGCCGGCCGCGGGCACGTCCGCCGCCTGAGGCGCTGCCCGGCGGGGTCCGCGTCTTCGCATCCGAGGTATCTGATCGGACCGTATTTGACCGACTGGGTCAGTCATGCTACCGCTGCGACGCATGGCACGCACGGCTCCGGACGACCGCATCGATCGGCTCGTCGCCCAGGCGACGCAGGTGTTCATCGAGCAGGGCTATCGCCGCACCCAGATGGCCGACGTCGCCGAGGCGATGGGGATCGCCAAGGGGACCCTCTACCTCTACGTCGAGAGCAAGGAAGCGCTCTTCGACCTCGCCTGCCGCTACGCCGACGTCGAGCCGCCGCTGCCCAGACCCGCGACGCTGCCGATCCCGACGCCGAAGCGCGGCGCGACCGTGAAATACGTCGCCGCGCGCCTCGCCGAGAGCCGCGTGCCCCCGTCGCTCGCGGCAGCCCTCGCTTGCCGGCGCGTCACCGACGCCCGCGCCGAGCTCGAGACGATCGTCCGCGAGCTCTACGACGTGCTCGCGCGGAACCGCCGCGGGCTGAAGCTCCTCGACCGCTCGGCGCGCGATCAACCCGAGCTCGCGGCGCTGTGGTTCGAGCAGGCGCGCGGCGGGCTCGTCGCCCTCCTCGTCCGCTACCTCGACGAGCGGATCCGGCGAAAGCTGCTGCGCGACGTGCCGGACACGGCGGCGGCCGCGCGCCTCATGCTCGAGACGATCGTCTTCTGGGCGGTGCACCGCCACTGGGACGCCCACCCGCAAGTCGTCGACGAGGCGGTTGCCGAAGACACCGTCGTGCGCTTCCTCGTCGGCGCGCTCGCCAAGGAGTGACGCGATGGAACAGCTGGATTCACCGCGACGCCACGACGTCGACTGGCTCCGCGTCTTCGCGACCTATCTGCTGATCGTGTTTCACGTCGCGATGGTCTTCAACCCGGCGCCCTTCTACCACGTCCGCAATCACGAGGTGTCGTTCGCGATGCTCGTGCTCTGCGGCTTCATCAGCCTCTGGCACATGCCGCTCTTCTTCGTCCTCGCCGGCTGGTCGCTGGTCGCGTCGCTGCGCGCGCGCGGCGCGGCCGGGCTGCTGCGCGAGCGCGCCGTGAAGCTCGCGGTGCCGTTGCTCGCGGGCTGCACGCTGCTGATGCCGCCGATCAAGTACCTCGAGCTGCGAGGCGGGCTCGATCTCAGCGCGCACGGCCTGCGGGTGAGCAGCGAGCTGCAGGAGAGCTTCCGGAGCGTGATCCCATCGGGGCTCGGCGTGGCGCCGCCGTTTCACGAATCGTTTCTCGAGTTCCTGCCGACGTTCTTCACGCGCCTCGACCGCTTCACCTGGGGCCACCTCTGGTTCCTCGCCTATCTCCTCACCTTCACGGTCCTCTACCTGCCGCTCTTCGCGCGGCTCCTCCGCACCCGTCCGCTGGCCGCCGCGCCGCGCGCGTGGTGGGTCTACGCGCCGATCGCGCCGCTCGCGGCGATCCAGCTCGTCCTGCGCCCGCACTGGCCGGGGATTCAGAACCTGTACGACGACTGGGCGAACTTCGCGTACTACACCACGTTCCTCGCCGCCGGCTTCGTCGTCGCCCGGCACCCCGCTCTCGAGCGTGCCGTGCACCGCGAGCGGCGCCGCGCGCTCGCGATCGCCGCCGGCGCGACCGTCGTCCTGCTCCTCGCGGTGTTGCGCGTCGTCGCGGCGCCGGCCGTGCTGCTCGCGGGAAGCGCGGTCGCGTCGTGGTGCTTCGTCGTCGCGCTCCTCGGCTTCGCGCACCAGCGCTGGACGCGATCCGGCCCGGTCCTCGCCTACCTCAGCGAGTCGGCGTTTCCGGTGTACATCCTCCACCAGCTCGCGATCGTCACGATCGGCTACTGGCTGGTGCGACTGCCGCTCGGCATCCCCGCCAAGTTCACGCTGCTGCTCGCCGCGTCGGTGGTCGCGACCTTGAGCGTCTACCACCTGCTCGTGCGCCGGTTCCGCGTGCTGCGGTTCCTCTTCGGCATGAAGCCGAAGCTCCGCGCGATCGTCCGCCCGGCGTCGGCGCGGCGCGTGGCAGCCGCGGGTTTCGCGGTCATGACGATGCTCGCGTGGCGCGCGGTCGGCTCCGCCGCGTCTCCGATCGGGCTCTGGTACGCCGAGCGTGGCGCCGCGCAGGTCCGGATCGAGCGCTGCGACGACGGCCTCTGCGGACGGGTCGTGTGGCTGCGGTCGCCGTTCGACGACGCCGGCTGCGAGCTCCGCGACACGCGCAACCCGGACCCGCGCCTGCGAGGCCGCGGCATCGTCGGCCTCGAGATCCTGCGCGGCCTCACCGAATCGGCGGTGGAGCGTGAGACGTGGAGCGACGGCACGATCTACGCTCTCACGACCGGCTGGACCTATCGCTGTCTCGCCCGGACGGACGGCGACGACGTGCTTCGGCTCCGCGGCTACGTCGGCATTCGCTTGCTGGGTCGCACCACGACGTGGCGCCGCGTCGGCAGCGAGCGCCGGAGTTGCCAGGCCGCGGCAGCGCCTTCCGAAGGTGGCCGGCCGTGAAGCCGCGTCACTGCGCGCCGCTCGCCGGATTCGTCGCCGCCGTGCTCACGGATGGGTTCGTGGGGCGTCGACCGTCGACGTCTCGGAAGCGAAGCGGCGGAGCCGGCGACGACGCGCCGGTGCGCTCCCACGTTCGTCCACGAGCTGGTACTCATTCCCCGTATGACGCCCGTCGGGACCGCCGCCGGTGGCGTGCGCGCGACGATCGTCGCGGGGCGTCGTGCCGCGCCGTGACGCTCGCCCCAGACCCGCGACGGCTCTACACCGAGCGACTCGACGCCTACACGCGGTTCATCCGCGCCGTCGGATATCCGCAAGGGCTCCGCGCGTTCTGGCTCGCGTCCCCGCTGCTGCGGCCGCGCATGCGCGTCCTGGACGCGGGATGCGGCGCCGGCGCGCTGACTCTCGCGGTGCGGGACGCGGCCGAGCGCCGCGACGTCCCCCTGGACGCGCTCGACGCCTTCGATCTCACGCCGGCGATGCTCGATCGCTTCCGCGCCGTCATGGAGAGGCGCCACGTCTCCGACGTCAGGCTCGCGGAAGCGAGCGTGTTGCAGCTCGACGCGCTGCCGGCGGGATGGCGGGACTACGACCTCGTCGTCTCGGCGTCGATGCTCGAGTACGTGCCGCGCGACCGCTTCGTCGACGCGCTCCGAGCGCTCCGCGCGCGGCTCACCGACGGCGGTCGATTCGTGCTGTTCATCACCCGGCGGAATCCCTTGACGCGCCTGCTGATCGGCCGGTGGTGGCACGCGAACCTGTACGGCGCCTCGGAGCTGGCGGCGGCGCTGCGAGAGGCGGGCTTTTCGCGGCACGTGCGCCGTACCTTCCCGCTCGCGGCGCGCCATCTCTCGGCCTGGGGGCACGTCGTCGAAGCGGAGCGCTGACCCGACGTCGGACTCCGAGGCGCAGACCACGTCGCCGACGCGACGTCGAGTGCTCGCGGACCGCGCGGGCGCGAGCGGTCCGCCACGCCCGGCCGGAGCGCCGCGAGGTCGTCACACCGAGCGGTCCATCCGGTAGCGAAACGCGCGCGCGCGGCGGCTCGACCCGCTCAGCTCGATGAACAGCAGCCCGCGGACGACCATCGCGAAGTAGACCAGCAACGCGACCAGACCGTTCTTCAGCCAGACGCTCGGACCCGGCGCCGGCAGGGCGGCCGCCACCCCGACGAGCACCGCCGCCGCGATCGTCGCCGGGAACCACTCGATCCAGTTCTCGCCGATGAAGACGTAGCTCTCGCGCAAGAGCTCGAGCGACGAGTAGTGGCCGAGGTAGATCAGCTCCGGGACCGCGTTGAAGAAGACGAAGGCGACGAGCTCGATCGCGAGGAGGAGCGCAAAGCCGTTCGGCATGGCAGCGAGCGCCGGACCGGCGACCATCGACACCACCCAGAAGATGAAGAGCACGCCGAGCACGTCGCCGAGGTACGCCCCGAAGCTGCGCCTGAAGTCCTCGAAGGTGACCCGCGAGGTCCGCACCACCATCTCGACGACGTAGAGAAACGAGCCGAGACACGCCGCCCAGACGAACCCGAGCGCGATACCGCCGACGATTCCGAAGGGCGCGGCGACGACGACCGCGACCGCCATGGCGAGGGCGTACACGAAGAGGGTGGCGACGACCGGCCAGTTCGCGAGCGTCAGCGTGAGGGCACGGCCGAAGACCTTGCGGTAGAGCGCGAGCGTCACCATCTCCGCGCGCCTCGCCTGCTCATGCGGATCACGAGCGTCGCCGACGGGGTCCCACGGCCTCGAGCCGCCGTCGAGCCGTGCGCACGCGACCGGGTCGTCAACCGGCGACGCCGAGCTGGCGCAGGATGGTCGCCGAGTCGAAGTAGACGCGCTCGCAGACGATCCGCTCCGCGCCGTCGAAGAGAAAAAGCGCGGCCATCCGGCAGGTGAACGATCGCCCGGTCGGCGGGATGCCGCGCAGCGGGCCGGCGTGCGTCCCCAGCAGATCGAACTCGACGATCACGGCGTCGTCCGCGTGGTGCAGCGCGTGGATCACGTTCCGCTGATCCGGGAACGCCGCGCGCGACGCGGCATAGTAGCCGCGTACCGCATCGGCGCCGTCGTATACCTCGCCGGTCGCGATCAGCTCGTAGCGCGGGTGCGCGAAGGTCCGAAGCGTCGCCTCGAAGTCCAACCGGTTCTCGGAGTCCATGTGCTCGCGAACGACCGCCTCGCGCCGTTCGCGGAGAGAGGATGGCGGAATCGTCATGGTTGCTCTCCTGTCGCGGCGATCGTCCGGCCGCGTCCCGAAGCCGCGCGCCGGATCAAGACGGCGGCGCCGCGGCGCCGCAGGCCGCGCGCAGGACCGTGATGCCGGCGGTCACCGAGCGCTCGGCGTTGAAGACGGCGGTCCCGGCGACCGCGATCGTCATGCCGGCGCGCGCCAGCGCCGCGGCATTGTGCTCGCTGACGCCGCCGTCGACCTCGATCGCGATCCGCTCGAGACCGCGCGCGGCGAGCGTCGCCCGCAGACGGGCGACCTTGTCGATCGTCGACGGGATGAACGCCTGGCCGCCGAACCCCGGGTTCACCGACATCAGGAGCGCGATGTCGAGGTCGGGGAGGATCTCCTCGAGCGCACCGAGGGGCGTCGCCGGGTTGAGCGCCGCGCCCGGCGCGGCGCCGAGGGCACGAACCGCGTGCACGGTGCGGTGGAGGTGCGGGCACGCCTCGACGTGCACCAGCATCGACTGCGCGCCGGCGCGGGAGAAGTCGGCGAGATAGCGGTCCGGCTCCTCGATCATCAGATGCACTTCGAGGACGGCGCCGGCGCCCTCGGTGAGCGGCCGGAGCGCGGCGACGACGAGCGGGCCCATGGTGATGTTCGGCACGAAGCGGCCGTCCATCACGTCGACGTGGATGCGCCGCGCGCCGGCGGCGAGCGCTTCCGACACCTGCTCCCCGAGGCGGCGAAAGTCGGCGGCGAGGATCGAGGGCGCGATCTCGACGGCGCGAACGCGCGACGGGCTCACGGCCGTCTCACCGCCGTCCGCCGGCGCCGGCGCCGGCGGACGCACGCGCCTCTGGCGCGACCGCTCATCGCCCTCGCCGGCGCGCGCGATACCGGCGGATGAGCGCGTTGGTCGAGCCGTCGTGCGCGAGCTCCGGCTCGTCGGCCGCCTCGAGCTCGGGGATGATCCGCTGCGCGAGCTGCTTCCCGAGCTCGACGCCCCACTGGTCGAACGAGTCGACGTTCCAGATCGCACCCTGCGTGAAGACGCAGTGCTCGTAGAGCGCGACCAGCTTGCCGAGCATCTCCGGCGTCAAGCGCTCGCCGAGGATCGTCGTCGTCGGGCGGTTGCCCTCGAAGACCCGATGCGGCACCAGCCAATCGGGCGCGCCGTCCGCCTGCACCTCCTCCGCCGTCTTGCCGAACGCCAGCGCCTCAGTCTGCGCGAAGACGTTCGCGAGCAGGAGATCGTGGTGGCGGCCGAGCGGGTTCAACGCCTCGTCGAAGGCGATGAAGTCGCAGGGGATCAGCTTCGTTCCCTGATGGATCAGCTGGTAGAACGAGTGCTGGCCGTTGGTCCCCGGCTCGCCCCAGAAGATCGCCCCGGTCTGGTAGTCGACGGGGGCGCCGTCGACGGTGACGCGCTTGCCGTTCGATTCCATCGTCAGCTGCTGGAGGTACGCGGGGAAGCGCTTGAGGTACTGCTCGTACGGCAGCACCGCGACCGTCTGGGCGCCGAAGAAGTCGTCGTACCAGATGCCGAGGAGCGCCATCAGGACCGGCAGGTTGCGCTCGAAGGGCGTCGTCCGGAAGTGCTCGTCCATCGCGTGGAACCCGGCGAGCATCGCACGGAAGTGCTCGGGGCCGATCGCGAGCATCGTCGACAGGCCGATCGCCGAGTCCATCGAGTAGCGGCCGCCGACCCAGTCCCAGAAGCCGAACATGTTCGCGGTGTCGATGCCGAACTTCGCGACCTCGGCGGCGTTGGTCGAGACCGCGACGAAGTGCTTGGCGACCGCGCGCTCGTCGCCGAGCACGCGCAGCGCCCAGGCGCGCGCGCTGTTGCGCGTTGGTCATGGTCTCGAGCGTGGTGAAGGTCTTCGACGAGACGATGAAGAGCGTCTCGGCCGGGTCGAGGTCGCGGGTCGCCTCGGCGAAGTCGGTGCCGTCGACGTTCGAGACGAAGCGGAGCACGAGATCGCGGTCGGCGTAGAAGCGCAGCGCCTCGTATGCCATCACCGGCCCGAGGTCGGAGCCGCCGATGCCGATGTTGACGACGTTCCGGATGCGCTTGCCGCCGTGGCCCTTCCACGCGCCGCTGCGCACCCGGGTCGAGAAGTCCGCCATCCGGTCGAGCACCGCGTGCACCTTCGGGACGACGTTCTCGCCGTCGACGACGATGGCGCCGTCGCGGGGCGCGCGCAGCGCGACGTGCAGGACGGCGCGGCGCTCGGTCGCGTTGATCTTCTCGCCGCGCGAACATCGCGTCGATGCGCGCCCGCAGGCCGGCCTCGTCGGCGAGCGCGAGCAGGAGCCGCAGGGTCTCGTCCGTGATCCGGTGCTTCGAGTAGTCGAAATAGAGGCCGACCGCCTCGGTCGCGAAGCGCTCGCCGCGCGCGCGGGTCGTCCGCGAAGAGCGTCCGGAGGTGGAGGTCGCGGACCTGCGCGTGATGGGCCTGCAACGCCGTCCACGCCGGCCGTTTGGTGAGAGGAACCGTGCTCGCGGTCATGGGCATGTCCTCCGCGCCGGCCGCGGCGCGCCGAGCGCGCAGCCGCTGACGATCGCCGTCATCGCCGCCGTCCTTCGACCAGCGCCGGCACGTCGTAGTCGAGGAGCGCGCCGATGCGATCGACCGTGACGTCCGGGGGCGGGTACTTGGCGACGCTCCTCGGCGCCGTCGCGTAGTGCCCCTGGCGCGGCAAGACCGTCGTCAGGCGGTCGCCCCAGATCGCCTTCACCGCGGTGAGGATGCGGAGCTTGTCGTCGACCAGGACGTAGTGGTCGGCCGGATAGCGCCGCTCGACGTCGTCGAGCTCCTGCTCCTTGTGGATGTAGATCAGGACGCGGCGTCTCGACCGCGTCGAAGAGGCCCGAGCGCTCGACCTTGCGCGGCTGGAAGACGACGTCGCCGTCCGAGAGGATCACGGTCGGGCCGAAGCCGGCGAAGCGGCTCGAGCGACGTCGAGCGACTCCGGGAAGAGCCGGTTCGCGAACGGATAGTTCACGAGGAACGACGACACCGCGAGCAGATGCGGATCGCGCGGGTGCTCGACGCGGTAGCGCTGGAGCGCGCCGAGGTAGTCGGCGTAGCCGAGCTCGGGCGCGCAGCTCCTCGAAGATCGCCCAGTAGCGCTCCTCGCGCGCGGCGCCGACCTCGCGCCGCAGATAGCGCCGGAGATCGGCGGCGACCCGGTCGTTGTCGAGGAGCGTGTTGTCGACGTCGAAGAGAAAGACGACGTGCTCGTGCTTCGGTGCCGGAGTGTCCATGTCACCTCTTCTCGAGCTCGGCCGCGGCGTCGGCGTCGACGAGCCAGCGTAGACGGCCGGCGCGCGGGCGCACGAGCTGCGCCGGCAGCGCATCGGGATCACGTGGTCCTTCCAGGACGCGGTGGAGCATCGGCGCCTTATCGCGCCCCGAGACCAGGAACGCCACCTCCGCGGCGGCATTCAAAACCGGCGCCGTGAGCGTCACGCGCCGGCGCGGCGTCGCATCGACCTCGTCGGCGACGGCCCAGCGCTCTTCTTCGTGGAGCACGGCCGAGCCCGGGAACAGCGAGGCAGTGTGGCCGTTGTCGCCCATGCCGAGGAGGACGAGGTCGAAGCAGGCGCCCGGATCGCAGCGCGGCGGTCCCGCCGGCGTCGCGAACGCGGCGCGCAGCTCGCGCTCGTACGCCGCCGCGGCGGCCGCGGGCTCGTCCTCGCCGCGAACGCGGTGGACGTTCGCGGCCGCGACCGGTACCGCGTCGAGGAGCGCCTCGCGCGCCATCCGGTAGTTGCTCGCCGGATCGGTCGGCTGGACGCAGCGCTCGTCACCCCAGAAGACGTGCACCCGCGGCCACTCGACACGCGACGCCCAGCTCGGCGTCGCGAGCAAGGCGTAGAGGCGCTTCGGCGTCGATCCGCCCGAGAGTGCGACCGTGAAGCGTCCGCGGGCGCGAATCGCGCCCGCGGCAGCCGCGGAGAAGCACGCCGCCGCCGCGTCCATCAACGCCTCGGGCGTCGCCGCGACCTCGACCGTGCCGGGCGCCTCAGCCATCGCCGCTCCGGGTGAGCACGTCGACGCGTCCGTCGGGTCGGCCGACGAGGACGCGCTCGGCGGTGCCGAGGAAGAGGCCGGTGTCGACGACGCCGGGAATCGCCCGCATCGCCGCCTCGAGCCCGCGCGCGGCGTCGCCGTCGAGCGGCATACGCACGGCGCAGTCGAGCGTGAGATTGCCGTTGTCGGTGCGAAACGGCTGCGCGCCCCCGCCGTCGAGGCGGAGCGTCGCCGCGACGCCGAGCGCCGCGAGACGCCGCACCACGAGCCCGCGCGCGAGCGGAATGACCTCGACGGGTATGCGCCCGCGTGCGCCGAGCGCCGGCACGAGCTTCTCCTCGCCCACCAGGATCACCTGGCGCCGCGACGCCGCCGCGACGATGCGCTCCCGGACGAGCGCGCCGCCCCACCCCTTCACGAGATCGAGGCTCGGCGTCACCTCGTCGGCGCCGTCGACGGTCAGGTCGAGCTCGACGTCGTCGAGGTCGATCAAGGAGATGCCGAGGGCCCGCGCCTCACGCGCCGACGCCTCCGACGTCGGCACGCCGCTGACGCGGAGCCCCTGCCGGACGCGGTCGCCGAGCTTGCGGATGAACGCGAGCGCGGCGTGGCCGGTGCCGAGGCCGACGCGAGCGCCGTCGGCGATCAGCTCGAGCGCGCTCGCAGCGACGGCCTCGACGCTCGGGTCGATCGTCCCGGTCGATGATCGTGGCGTGGCGTCCGGCGGCATCGCTGATGGCTCGTGCGTACGTCCGTGAGTCGGCGTTGGTCCGTGAGTCTACCGGTTCGTCCCGCGTCCGTGCGAGCCGGCGGTCAGCCGCAGATCACCGGCGTGTCGTCGGGCGCGAGCGCCGGAGAATGCCACCCTCCGACCGGCGCTGCCAAGGCGTCCGCCTCGGACGGCCCCCAGGTGCCGGGCTCGTACTCGTGCACCGGCGTCACGTCGCCGAGGATCGGCTCGACGATCGCCCACGCCGCCTCGACGCCGTCCTGGCGCGCGAACAGCATGCAGTCGCCGTCCATCGCGTCGCCGAGCAGGCGCTCGTAGGCGTCCATCTCGTCGCCGCTCGGATGGTGCACGACCTTGCAGCTCCGTCGGCTCGCCGACCATGCGCTCGCCCGGCTGCTTCACCCGCGCCCCGAGCGCGATCGCGACCTCGGGGCTCAGCCGGAAGCGCAGTAGTTCGGCTTGCCGGCGCGCGAGCCGGCTGCAGCGGCGGGCGCTTCAGCGTCACCATCACCTCGGTCGCCGTCGTCGGCAGGCACTTGCCGGCGCGGATGAAGAACGGCACGCCGTCCCAGCGCCAGGAGTCGACGTGGAGCCGCACCGCGGCGAACGTCTCGACCGTCGAGTCGGGCGCGACGCCCGCCTCGTCGCGGTAGCCGCGGAACTGGCCGCGCACGAGGTCGTCCGGGTTGAGCGGCCGGATCGCGCGGAAGACCTTCACCTGCTCGTCGCGGATCGACTCGCGGTAGCTCGTCGCCGGCGCCTCCATCGCGAGGAAGCCGACCACCTGCAGCAGGTGGTTCTGGACGACGTCGCGGATCGCGCCGGCCTCCTCGTAGAACCGGCCGCGCCCCTCGACGCCGAAGCTCTCGGCCATCGTGATCTGCACGCTCTCGACGTAGTTGCGGTTCCAGATCGGCTCGAGGAACGTGTTGGCGAAGCGGAAGAGCAGGAGGTTCTGCACCGGCTCCTTGCCGAGGTAGTGATCGATGCGGAAGATCGCGTGCTCGTCGAAGACGCGGTGCAGCGTCGCGTTCAGCGCCCGCGCCGACGCGAGGTCGCGGCCGAACGGCTTCTCGACGACCACGCGCGCGTCGCGCGCGCACCGCGACTGCCCCAGGCCCTCGACGACGACCGCGAACATGCTCGGCGGAATCGCGAGGTAGTGCGCCGGGCGCTCGGCGCCCGCGAGCTCCTTGGCGCAGCGCGGCGAAGGTCGTCGGGTCGCGGTAGTCGCCGTCGACGTAGCGCAGCCGCGACGCGAGCTTGGCGAACGCCGCCCGTCGAGCGCCGCCGTGGCGTCTCGACGCTGTCGCGCGCGCGCGCGCGCAGCTGCTCGAGCGTTCCAGCCGGACTTGGCGACGCCGATGACCGGCACGTCGAGCTGCGCCGCGCCGGACCATCGCCTGCAGCGCCGGGAAGATCTTCTTGTAGGCGAGGTCGCCGGTGGCGCCGAAGAAGACCAGCGCGTCGGCGCGCGGTATCGTCATCGCTCCGCTCCCTTCGCCCGGCGCGGCATCGTCATCGCTCGGGCGCGCGCTCGAGCGCGGCGCCGGTCGTCGGCTGCCTTGGCGGACGAACGTCGCTCGTCATTCTCGCCGGCCTTCTCGTGATGGCCGCCGAAGCCGAAGCGCATCGCCGACAGCAGCCGGTCCTGGAACTCGGCCTCGCCGCGCGAGCTGAAGCGCTCGAAGAGCGCGGCGGCGAGCACGTGCGCCGGCACCGCCTCGTCGATCGCGGCGTCGAGCGTCCAGCGGCCTTCGCCGGAGTCGGAGACGCGGCCGGTGAAGCGCTCGAGCCCGGGATCGCGCGGCGAGCGCCGCCGGCGGTCAGGTCGAGCAGCCACGACGCGATGACGCTGCCGCGCCGCCACACCTCGGCGATGTCGCGCGAGGTCGAAGTCGTAGCGGTAGTATTCCGGGTTGCGCAGCGGCGTCGTCTCGGCGTCCGCGGCCTGCGCGCGGCCGCCGACGTTCGCGTGCCGCAGGATGTTGAGCCCCTCGGCGTAGGCGGCCATCAGGCCGTACTCGATGCCGTTGTGCACCATCTTCACGAAGTGGCCGGCGCCGTTCGGCCCGCAGTGCAGGTAGCCCTGCTCGGCGGTGCCGCGGCCGCGCTCGCGGCCGCGGGTGCGGGGCGATCGCGCCGATCCCGGGCGCGAGCGTCGCGAAGATCGGATCGAGACGCCGCACCACCTCGGCCTCGCCGCCGATCATCAGGCAGTAGCCGCGCTCGAGGCCCCAGACGCCGCCGCTCGTGCCGCAGTCGACGTAGTGGATGCCGCGCTCGCGGAGGCGCGCGGCGCGATCGACGTCGTCGCGGTAGTACGAGTTGCCGCCGTCGACGATCGCGTCGCCCGGCGCGAGCCGGGCGACGAGCTCCGCGAGCGTCGCGTCGACGAAGGCCGCGGGGACCATCATCCAGACGACGCGCGGCGGCGCGAGGCGGGCGACGAGATCGTCGAGCGACTCGGCGGCGATCGCGCCCTCGTGCGCCAGCGCCCGCACCGCTTCCGCGGACATGTCGTGCACCACGCACGCGTGACCGCCGCGAACGAGACGCCGCACCATGTTCGCGCCCATGCGTCCGAGACCGATCATCCCGATCTGCATGTCTCCTCCCGTCGAGCCGATGCCGAGCGCTTCATCGCGCCGCGGCTCGTCTCTGCGTACACCATTCCCGAGGCGCCGTCCCCTCGAGCGCTCGTCTCAGCCGGACCCGTCGCCCGCCGCGGCGAGACGGCCCCAGCGCTCGGCGCGGTCGCGGTCCGCGACGTCCCACACGCCGGCGGTGCAGCTCGTCGACGAGCTCGGGATCGGACAGCACGATCGCGCGCTCGCGGGCGCCGGCGGTCGCCGGCCCGCCGTCGACGATGCGCGCGACGAGCGCGTGGCGGCGCGGCGCGGATCGCGGCGCGCAGCGGCGCGGTCGGCCCGAGGAGCGCGCGATGCAGCGCGTTGACGTACGGATCGACGGCGGCGCGCACGAAGCCGTCGCCCTCGAAGCCGGGCACGGCGCCGTGGCTGCCGCGCGCCGCGCGCAGGTTGGCGTCGCAGATCGTCGCAGCTCGGCGGCGGCTCGCTCTCCTCCGGGATGAGGAAGAGCCCCGCGCCGCGCGCGCGGTCGCCGAGGCGGACGCGGCTGGCGCAGACCGAGATCGGAATCGAAAGGATGCAGCGCGCCGATGATCGGCGTCACCCACCAGAAGTAGCTCGGGTTCAGCACAGTAGAGGGCCGTGCCCCAGGCGCTGGCGAAGAGCGTGTCGAAGCCGTGATGGCGGATCGCCTCGCGCCAGCTGGTCTCGGCGTCCTCGCGCTCCTGCGAGCGCCAGGTGACGGTGCGCCCGAGCAGGTTCTGCACCACGAAGCGGCTGTGGAACACCATGCGGATCGGCGCCAGCAGGCTGGAGAGCAGGATCTCGAGCAGCACGCTCAGCGTGAGCCGGACGACGCCGCCGTACGCGCGCGCGCTGCGCGCGCTTGAACGACGATGAGCACGATGCTGAGCACCTTCGGCAGGAAGAGGATCATGCCGGTGACCGCGAGCAGCGCAGAGCGCCCAGTCGGGCCGCCAGATCGGCCATTCGGGGAAGAGGCTCGGCGCCGTGCGGGAAGTAGTCGGGCTCGTGCAGGACGTTGATGGATCGCCTCGCGCGGTGCTGAGCGTGAGGAAGGCGAACCAGAGCAGCGCCGAGACGTACGAGAGCACGCCGTTCAGGAAGAGCGCGCGGTGGGCGCCGAACAGGCCCTCGGTGAAGAGCAGCCGCAGGTGCTGGAGGTTGCCCTGGCACCAGCGCCGGTCGCGCTTCATCTCCTCGAGCAGCGTCGACGGCACCTCCTCGTAGCTGCCGCCGAGGTCGTAGGCGAGCCAGAGCGTCCAGCCGGCGCGGCCCATCAGCGCCGCCTCGACGAAGTCGTGGCTGAGGATCTCGCCGCCGAGCGGCGGCTTGCCGGGCAGCCGCGGCAGGCGCGCAGTGCTCCATGAACGGCGCGATGCGGATGATCGCGTTGTGCCCCCAGTACTGGCCGTCGCCGAGCTGCCAGAAGTGCAGGCCGGCGGCGAACATCGGCCCGTAGACGCGGCTGGCGAACTGCTGCACGCGCGCGAACAGCGAGCGCCGATTCACCGCCGTCGGCGCGGTCTGGATCATGCCCGCGTCCGGGCGCGCGCTCCATCATGCTGGACCAGCGCGCACCAGCGTCGTCGCCGGCCATGACGCTGTCGGCGTCGAGCATGATCATGTAGCGGTACTGCGCGCCCCAGCGGCGGCAGAAGTCGGCGACGTTGCCGCTCTTGCGCCGCAGGCGCACGCGCCGGCGGCGGTAGAAGATCCGGTCGAAGCCGCCGACGCTCGCGGCACCAGTCGGCCCACGCCTCCTCCTCGGCGACCCAGGTGTCGGGGTCGCCGCTGTCGCTCAGGACGAAGAAGTCGAAGTGCGTCGAGCGCGCCGGTGCGCTCGAGCGAGCTGATAGATCGCCTGGAGGCCGGCGAAGACGCGCTCGACCGGCTCCTCGCAGATCGGCATGACGATCGCGGTGCGGCCGCCGGGCGCGAACGCGGCGTCGCGTCGAGTCCGCCAGGTTGGTGATCGCGAAGCGGTCGCGGCGGATCGACGAGGGTGAAGAAGCCGAGCGTCGCCGTCCAGAAGCCGATCGAGATCCAGCCGAACAGCGCGCCGAAGAAGATGACGATGGCGACCTCGAGCCAGGTGCGCGCCCTGGTGCGGCAGCACGTTGACCATGAAGCCGCTCGCGACCACGCTCGGGATCAGCACCAGGACGGCGAGCAGCAGCGCGGCGGCGGTGCGCGACGCGCGTCCACGGCAGCTGCCGGCGTTGCGCGCGCAGCGAGCCGGCGTCCGCAGGCTCGTCCGCCACTCGGTGGAGCGCGGCCCGCGAGGCGTCGCAGCAGCCGGCGGAGGAAGCGGCGCTCGATCGGCTCGCGGCACCATGCGCCGCGCGCCAGCGGCGGCATCGCCGCGACCGGCCGCCGTGCCGCGTGCGCGCGGCGGTCCGCGATCGGCGCGGCGTCGCCGCGCCGTCCGCACCGACGGCAGCGCGAGCATCGACGCGGAGCGCGGGCGTCGAGCGGGCCGCGAATCGCCCGGAGAGCTGCGTCGAGCCGCCACGCGAGGAACGCGTCGGTCACGGCCGGCGGCGGCTCGCGCAGCGGCGGATAGCGCTCGGGCAAGCAGCGCGCGCAGCGCGTCGCAGCGTCTCCGCGACCGCGTCGCGCCGGCTCCCAGCGCTCGCGGCCGACGGCGCGCTCCACCGCCTGCATCGCGAGCGCCGCGTGATCGGCCTCCGGCATGCCGAGCGCGCCAGATAGGCGACGGCGCGCGCGTGTGCCTCTTTCCAGTCCTGCAGCAGCGCTCGGACGGGATCGCGAGCCGCTCGCGCGGCGGCGCCGCGCGGCGACACTCGCGCGCGGCGCCCGGCGCGACGTGACCGATCGCGGCGCGGAGTCGTGTGCGCCGCTCCGCGCGACTCGATCGGCGCGTCCGGCCGCCGGGCACGCCGCTCGGCGCCGCATCGGTGCGGACGTCCCGACTCCTGCGCGCCGGCGGCGCGGCGAGGGCCGCGCCGCCGAGCGTCGGCGCTGTCGCTCACGGCAGGATCACGTCCGACCAGGTCTCGGTGAGCGCCTCGCCGCCCTTGTCGAGGAAGGCGCGCAGCTCGATCGGCGTCGCTGGCGCTTCGGCCGACCTGGAAGGTCAGCCGCCAGCCGCCGGTGACCGGGTTCTTCACCACGTGCTGGTCGAGCAGCTCGGCGGCGTCGTCGCCGCCGAGGCGATGGTCACGACGCCGCGCAGCACGGTGTCGGCGCGGCAGCGTCTCGAGCTTCTTGCCGGCGAAGTCGACGACGAAGCGCTAGCGCGTCCTCGACCGTGCCGCGGTCGCGCCGGGTCGCGATCGACGCGGCCGCTCGGGCGGGCGCGACGGGTCGTCGCCGTACCAGTACATCGTGTAGCCGAACGACGCCCGGCTTGCCGGGCTTGGGTGTCGTCTTCGGCACCCAGTAGGTCGACGATGTTGTCGTTGGTGTCGGACTTGGTCGGGATCTCGACCAGCTCGACGCGCGCCGTCGCCCCAGTCGCCGTGCGGCGCGATCCAGGCGCTCGGCCGCAGCTCGGGACGCGTCTCGAGATCCTGGTAGTGCTCGAAGTCGCGATCGCGCTGCAGCAGGCCGAAGCCCCGCGGGCTCTGCATCTGGAACGCGCTGACCTGCAGCGTGCGCGGGTTGTCGAGCGGCCGCCACAGCCATTCGCCGGTGGCGAAGCTCGAGCAACAGGCCGTCGGAGTCGTGCACCTCGGGGCGGAAGTCGTCGAACTCGCGCAGCGCTGTTCTCGCCGTGGAAGAACATGCTGGTGAGCGGCGCGATGCCGAGCTTCTTCACCTCGCGGCGCAGGAAGAGCTGGGCGTCGACGGCGACCGTCGTCTGCTCGCCGGGCCGGACGACGAAGCGATACGCGCCCGTGAGGCTCGGGCTGTCGAGCAGCGCGTAGATCGTCATCTCGCTTGCGCGTTCGGCGCCGGCCGCACCAGCCAGAACTCGCTTGAAGTACGGGAACTCCTCGCCCGAGGGCAGCGCGGTATCGATGGCGAGCGCCGCGCGCCGACAGCCCGAACACCTGCTGCTTGCCGACGGCGCGGAAGTAGCTCGCGCCGAGGAACACGATGCACCTCGTCGCAGTAGTCGCGTGTCTTGATCGGGTAGTGCACGCGGAAGCCGGCGTAGCCGAGGTCCTGCGGGACCCGGCTGGCGAAGTCGTTGTCGCCGTAGTCGAACTGGCTCGGCGAGAACGCGAGCGGATGCACGCCCTGGGCGTCGACGACGTTCACCGCGCACCGCGCGATCGTAGAAGAGGCCGGGGTGGAAGAACTGGACCTGAAAGCGGCGACCGGCTGTCCCGCCACAGCGCGCGGTCGGGCCGAAAGCGGATGTCGCGCCACTGGTCGTAGGTGAGCTTGCGAAGCCATTCGGGAACCTGCTCGCGCTGGTGATACGGCTCCTGGGCGAGCTTCTGCGCCGCCCTGACGACGTCGCCGAACTCGAACGCGGCACGAGCGGGCGCCGCCCGCAGCGCGAGAACGATCGCGCATGCCAGCAGCACGATACGCCGGTGACACGCGCGTCGTTCGGCTCGTCCGTTTTTCATCGACGATCTCATTCGCTCCGGCGCCGGCGATGCTGGAGTGCGCCGTTGGATGTGACGACCGCGTATATCGCCGTAAGCGGCGACGCGATCAAGCGGACCGGCGCCGTCGCGTTTTCGACGGCAACGCAGCTCGATCGCTTCCGCGAGCGGCATGCCGTGAGCATCGCGGCGTCCGACGTCCGCCGCTCGCTCGATCCACGCCGATCGTCTCGTCGGAGCGGGGTCGATCGAGCAGCCGACGACGGCCGCCCGCACCGACCGATCAGACGAGGGTCGCCGTCATCGACGCTCAAAGCTACCGACGGGGGCCTCGACAGGCAAGGCGCCCGGCGGGTCGTGCCGCTGCCCGCACGATTGTGGAACCCGCTTGGTCGGCGCTAGTGCGTGCGCGCATGGGCAGCGGACTTCGTCCTTGCGCGCGGCGGGCGCCTCGTCGGTCGCGCCGCGGCGCCGGCACCCGTCGTCGACTCTCGGCGCTCGCGCTCGGCGTGGTCGTCGCCGCGGCGTCGGGCGTCGTGGCGGCGGACGACGACCGCGCCGCCGACGATGCGCGCCCGCCGGTCGCGGCACGCTGGCCGCGGCTCGCGAGCGGCCCGCTCCAGGACAACTCCTTCCTCATCGAGGAAGCGTACAACCAGGAGGCGGGCGTCGTGCAGCACATCCTCACCGCGACGCGCACCGAGGCGAGCGGCGCGTGGCAGAGCGTCTTCACCCAGGAGTGGCCGGCGCCCGACGTGACGCACCAGCTCTCGTTCACGGTGCCGCACACCGCGAGCGCCGAGCGCGGCGAGCGCGACGGCGTCGGCGACGTGCTGCTCAACTATCGCTATCAGCTGCTCCTCGAGAGGCCGGATCGTCCCGCGGTGGCGCCGCGCCTCTCGCTCGTCTTACCGACCGGCAGCGTCGGCGACGGCCGCGGCAATGGGTCGCTCGGCGTGCAGATCCTGGTTCCCGTGAGCAAGCAATGCACCGAGCACTTCGCCGTGCACCTGAACGCCGGCATGACGGTGCTGCCGCACGCGCGCGCCGTGCATCCGTCGCAACGCGCGGATCTGGTATCGTGGACGGGCGGCGCGGGCGTCGTCTGGGAGCCGTGGAACGCGATCAACTTTCTCACCGAGATTCTCGCCTCCGACGATGCCGAGATCGCGCCGCGGGGCGTGCGACGCGAGGCGCACGTGATCTTCGACCCCGGCGTCCGCGTCGGGTGGAACGGCCCGTGGGGCGTCCAATGGGCGGCAGGCGTCGGCGTGCCGATCGGCCTCACCCGCGGCAGCGACGCGCTCGCGGTCTTCCTCTACCTCTCGGCGGAGCATGCCGTCACCGCGGCCGCGCGCCAGGCACGCAACTGGTGAGCGCGGATCGCGCGCCGGGTGCCGCCGGTTCGATCGTGCAGCGCGCCGACCCACGGCCGACGCGTCGTCCCGCGTCGTCCGGCGTCACCGGCGTCGGCGATGTGGCCGAGGCCGTTCACATCACCTCGATCTGCGAGCCGCGCCCGCTTTCGCGCCGTTCGCCCGGCGGTGCGCGCTCGGCGCCGGCGCGCCGGCGATCGGGCTCCGGCGGGACGTCGGTCGCGAAGCCGCGCGTCGGCACCCGCTCGCGCCCGGGACAGAACGTCGCAGGCTCGAGGCCGACGAGGAAGATCTCGCGGTGGCGCGTGCCGCCCGGCGGCAGACACTCGGTCGCGACGACGAGACCCGTCGCCGGGTCGACCGGCAGCACCCGCACGCTTCTCGGCAGCGGCCACGGCTCCGACGGGCGCCGCGCGCGATAGAGCCGCGCCATCATGCGACCCCAGACCGGCCCGGCGAGGCGGCCGCCGCTCGCCCGCGCGCCGATCGAGCGCGGCTGATCGAAACCGATCCAGACCGCCGCGACGACCTCCGGCGTGAAACCGACGAACCACGCGTCGGTGGCGTCGTTGGTGGTGCCGGTCTTCGCCGCGGCGATGCCGCGGAAGCCCGCCCGGCGCGCAGCGCGGCCGCTTCCCGCGTCGAGCGCGTCCCGGAGCGCGTCGGTCACGAGAAACGCGACGCCGGGATTGATCACGCGCCGGCTCACCGTCTCGGCGCGCCAGAGCGTGCGCCCGTCGGCGCTCTCGACGCTCAGGATGAGGCGCGGGTCGACGTGATCGCCGAGCGTCGCGAACGCGGTGTACGCCGCGCCGAGCTCGAGCGGCGACACCGCAACCGTGCCGAGCGGCATCGCCGGCACCTGATCGAGCGGCCCCGCGATGCCGGCGCGCTCGGCGAGCTCGGCGATCGTCTGGTAGCCGACGGCCCGCGCGAGCCGCACGGTGGCGACGTTGCTCGAGCGCATCAGCGCCTCGCGCACGCTCAGCCGGCCCCGGTAGCGGTCGACGAAATTGCGCGGCTCCCAGATCTCGCCGTTCGGCAGCGGGACCTCGAGCGGCCGGTCGAGGATCGGCTGGCTGAGCGCCCAGCCCTTCGCGATCGCGGCAGCGTACACGAACGGCTTGAAGGCGCTCCCGGCTTGACGGCGCGCGCCGATCACGCGGTCGAACTGCGACTGCCGGAAGTCGCGTCCGCCGACCCAGGCGAGGACGTCGCCGTGCTCCGCGTCGAGCGCGACCACCGCACCTTGCAGGTACGCCGTGCCGGCGAGCGGCGGCGCGGCGCGCGCCGAGTACCGCGGTCCGCGAAAGCGCCCGAGCTCACCGCGCTCGACCGCGGCGAGCTGGCGCGCGAGCTCCTCCTCGGCCGCGCGCTGCGCGCCCGCGTCGAGCGTCGTGTGGATGCGGAGCGGCTCCGCGTACGTGCGATCGCCGAAGCGGGCCTCGAGACGGCGCCGCACCTCCTCGACGAAGTACGGCGCGAATCCCGGGTCGTGCGGCCGCGGATGCGGCGCGACGATGCCGAGCGCGGCGGCGCGCGCCGTCCGAGCGTCCTGGTGCGAGATCCGGCCCTGCTCCGCCATCCGCGCGAGCACCAGGTCGCGCCGCGCCCGCGCCGCCTTCGGATGGCGTCGCGGATCGTAGTGCGTCGGCGCCTTCGGCAGGGCGGCGAGCAACGCCGCTTGCGGCAGCGTCAGCCGCTCGGCGGGGACGCCGAAGTATTCTTCCGCCGCCGCCGCGATGCCCCGCACACCGTTCCCGAAGTAGATGTGGTTCACGTACAGCTCGAGGATCGCGTCCTTGGTGAAGCGCCGCTCGATCGCGCGCGCGATCTTGATCTCGACGAGCTTGCGGCGCGCCGTCCGCTCTCCGGCGGGAATCGTCTCCGGAAAGACGTTGCGCGCGAGCTGCATCGTGATCGTGCTGAAGCCCTCGTGGAAGCCTTGGCTCCGTAGGTCCGCGAGCAACGCGCCCGCGAGGCGCCACCAGTCGACGCCGCGGTGCCGGCGAAACCGCTGGTCCTCGATCGCGATGAATGCCTCGGCGACGTGGCGGGGAAGCGCCCGCAACGGCACCAGCTCGCGGCGTACCGGCGTGAGGCGCGCGAACGGCTTGCCCGCCCGATCGAGGAGGACCGGCGCGCCGCCGGGTCGAAAGGACGCCAGCCGGTCGACGTCGGGACAGCCGCGAAAGCCGCACGTCGTCCACGCCGACGCGCCGGCAAAGAGCGCGCAGAAGAGCAGCAGGGCGAGCGCACGGCGGAACCGACGCGGGCGTCGACGCGTCGCCGGCGGTGCGTCCGTGACTTCCTGGGGTTCCTCGGTCGTCATGCCGAATGGCACGGCAAACACGTTGCCGGCGCGCGCGTCGCGACCGTCGCGGCCGCGCCGCGACTCCAAGTCATCGCGCCGGCACGCGATTGGCAAGCCGCTTCGCGGCCGGCCGGGATCGGCCGCGTTCTCACCGGCCTTCGCCCCTCTCGGCATCCTGCGTCGCGATCCCGAACCCCGGGATGGGACGCCGTCCTACGTCGCCGACCCGGCGGGCGGCGTCGTTTTTCGTTGACACCCTCCGCGGTCGCATCCTAGGTTCACGCGGGCCCACGGTTTCACGCGGGTCCACCGCGGCCGGGTTGATGCCTCGACATGCGAGGCGTGGTGGAAGGGGGTTGGGAATGGCAAAGGTCGTGTCGCTGCGGCTGGTCGCGGCTCTCGCGTCCCTCGCATCTCTTGCGGTCATCGTTCCGGGACGGGCGCACGCCGCGACCGTGAGCGGCGAGGCGTTCGGCGCATCCGTCGTCGTGACCGGCGTCACCGTCGCGCAGATCCCGGACGTGGTCCTACCGCCCGCGGGCGGCGCGGCGTCGGCGACCGTGGTCGGCGTGAGCGCGCCCGGCGTCCTCACGAGCGGAACGCTGTCGGTCGCGACCAACGGCACGACGACGCCGACGACCGCGAGCTCCGACGCGTCGTCGACGGTGCAGACGATCGACCTCCTCGGCGGCACGATCACCGCGACCCTCGCCGACGCGCGCTCGAGCAGTACGTGCGGTGGCGGAACCGCGAGCAGCAGCGACACCGGAACGCAGCTCCTCGGCGTGGTCGTCGACGGCATGGCGATCGGCGCCAACCCGCCGCCCAACACGATCGTTGCGCTCCCCGGCGGCATCGGCATCGTGCGCTTGAACGAGCAGATCACCAACGGCGACGGCGTCACGACCTCGGAGCTGACCGTGAACCTGATCCACGTCGTGCTCACCGCCGGACCGATGACCGGCGACGTCATCGTCGGCTCCGCGCACAGCGACGTGAACTGCGCCGGCCCGCTCGCGCCGACGCCGACCGCGACCGTGACGCCGGCGCTTCCGTGCAACCCCGTGCCGCAGCCGACGGCGAGCACGCCGCCCTCGGGGCCGATCGTGAGCGGCGAGGCCTTCGGCATATCGGCGGAGACCGACATGGCGAGCAGCGGCGAGATCGCCCACGTCGTGCTCACGCCCGAAGGCGGCGCCGCCTCCGTCACCGTGCTCGGCGCGACCGTGCCGGCGGCGGTGACGAGCGGGGCACTGACGTCGTCGACCACCGGCGCGACGACGCCGACGACCGCGACCGCGCAGAGCAGCGCCACGGCCGAGGCCGTCGACGTCCTCGGCGGCTTCATCACCGCGACCAGCATCGATGCGGAGTCGAGCAGCAGCTGCGACGGAACGACGGCGTCGAGCAGCGGCGCGGGAGCGCAGTTCACCGATCTGGTCGTCGACGGTCTCGTGCTCGGCAGCATCACCCCGGCGCCGAACACCATGATCTTCGTCCCCGGCATCGGTCTGGTGATCCTGAACGAGCAGGTCGCGAGCGGTGACGGCCTCGACAGCTCCGCGCTCACCGTGAACATGATCCACGTCATCCTCGATGCGCCGGCGAGCGGCGACATCATCGTCGCCTCGGCGCACAGCGACGTGAACTGCGCCCCCGCCGCGCCGCCCCCGCCGCCGCCCGGCACGACCGTCAGCGGCGAGGCGTTCGGCGCGGAGGTGCTCGCCGCGCTGGTGAGCTTCGGGCCGTCGCCCGACGCCTTTCTGGACGATACCGGCGGCAGCCAGCAGGCGGCGGCGCTCGGCGCCTCGGTGCCGAATCTGCTCACCGCCGGCGCCATGAACGCGATGACGAGCGGCACGGCGGGAGCGACGACGGCGTCGAGCCAGAGCACCGCGACGGTGCAGACCGTCAACATCGCCAACGGCGCCGTCACCGCCACGCTCGTTCAAGCGCAATCGAACAGCGGCTGCGACGGCGCGACCGCGAGCAGCAACGACACCGGGACCCAGTTCGTCGATCTCGTCGTCAACGGTACGCCGATCGTCGGCACACCGGCGCCGAACACGACGATCGTGATCCCGAGCGTCGCGACCGTCGTCCTGAACGAACAGGTCCCCGGAGGCAACGGCACCGACACGTCCGAGCTCACCGTCGTCGCGATCCACGTCACCATGATGACCATCGACAACCCGCTCGCGCAGATCCTCGTCGCCTCGGCGGAGAGCAACGTCGACTGCGCGACCGCGCCCGTCCCGACGCCGACCGACACGCCCGCCCCGACCGCGACCTGCACGCCGGTCCCGACGGGAACCGCGCCGACGGCGACGCCCACCACCACCGCGACGCCACCGGCGACCGCGGTGACCGCCACCGCGACCCCGACCGTGACGACCACCGCGACGCCCGCGCCCGCCACCCCGACCGCGACGACCACCGCGACGCCCGCACCCGCGACCCCGACCGTGACGACCACCGCAACGTCCGCGCCCGTCACCCCGACCGCGACGACCACCGGAACACCCGCGCCGGCCACGCCAACCGAGACGCCGACGGCCGGGACGCCGGAGCCGGCCACGCCGACCGAGACGCCGACGATGGGCACGCCCGGCCCAGGCACACCGACCGCGACGCCGACGCCGGGGCTCGACCACTTCCAATGCTACGAGGTCCACCACGGCCCGTTCCCGAAGATCCTCGGCGTGACGCTCGTCGACGTCTTCGGCAGCAGTGTCGTCGACGTCCGCGTCCCGAAGCGGCTCTGCAATCCCGCGGACAAGAACGACGAGGACCCGACCGCGCCGATGCATCCCGACCACCTCGCCGGCTACAAGATCAAGCAGCACGGGAAGTTCGCGACCCGGCGCGACCAAAGGATCGTCAATCAGTTCGGCACGATCGTCGCGGACATCGCAAAGCCGGAACAGCTGCTGGTCCCGAGCGCCAAGAGCCTGAGCGCACCGCCGGTACCGCCGAGCAACCCTGCCGTCGATCACTTCAAGTGCTACCGGGTGCGGCACGCGAAGACGCAGATGCCGGGGATCAAGGTCGACGATCAGTTCGGCACGCTGATCGTGAACGTCAGGAAGCCGGTCCGCCTGTGCCTGGCCGCGAACAAGAACAACGAGGGCGTCATCGACCCGAACGCGGCGCTCGCGTGCTATCTCGTGAAGCTGCAACCCGGCACGCCGCCGACGACCGCTCCCGACTCGGTGTTCATCGGCAATCAGTTCGGCAACCAGGTCTTCGGCACGTTCCGACCGACCGAGCTGTGCGTCCCGTCGTTGCTGAATCCGTGAGAGCCGGCGCGCCGCGACGTCCCCGCGCAACGTCGCGGCGGGCGGCGCGCGGCGCGGCCCGCGGCGACGCGATCGTGGGCTCGTCGTAACCCCGTCGGCCTTCACAGCGCGGCCCGCGGTCGCTACAAACGCGGGTACCCTATGCGCGGCCCGCAACGGACACTCGCCCGCGGGGCTCTCGGCGTCGTCGTAGCCGCAGTCGTCCCGGCGGCACCGCCCGCCGGCGGCGCGTGGCGCTCGGGCTGCTCGCGTTGATCGCGCCCGCGGCTCCGCCGCCGCCCCGATCGGCGACGCCGCGCGTGCTCCGCTGGATCGGCGGCGGCGCCTTGGCGTTGCTCGTGCTCGAGCTGCTGCTGCTACCGCGGCTGGTCGGCATCGACGCGGCGGTGTGGCGCGCGGTCCTGCTGTGTCGCGCCTGCGGCACCGATCGCCTGGTCGATCGGACCGTCGAGGTCGTGACCCGCATCACGATCCTCCTCCTCATCGCCGCGACCGTCTCCAGCGTCCGCCGCGTCGGCGCGCGCGCCACGTGGCCGCCGCTCGCGGTGTGCGCGGTCGGGCTCCTCGCCGGCAAGGTGCTGAAGAACGCCTTCGCCCGCGAGCGACCGAGCATTCTTCCCGGCGTCGCGATCGGCCACAGCTTTCCGAGCGGCCACGTGATGAACACGGCGCTCGCCGCGCTCGCCGTCGCCGTCCTCGCCGCCAGCTCTCGCCGCCCGCGCGGCTGGTGGGTCGCCGCGGCAACGCTGCTGGCGCTGATCGCGAGCGGCCGCGTCCTCCAGGGGCATCACTGGTTCCTCGACGCGCTCGGCGGCGCTCTCGCCGCGACCGCGCTGATGGGCCTCTGCCTCGCGCCGTTCCGCCGGCGTCCGTTCCTCGCGCCGACGCTGCTGGCGCTCGCGCTCGCGGCCGTGCTGACGATCGACCTGCACGTCCGCGCCCTCGCCGTGCAGCTACCGTCGCCGCTGATGCCGCGCGAGCGCACGATGGTCGAGCTGCGGCCGGCGGAGCTGCTCGGCTCGGCGGCGCTCGCCGGTACGTGGATCGCGCCCGCCGCCAGCGGCCGCGAGCGGCCGTTCACCTGGCTCGAGGGCCGCGGCGTCGTGCGCTTCGAGGTTCCCGCCGACCGCACGCCGCAGCCGCGCGATCCCCGGCCGCTGCCGCGGGGCGCCGAGGCCATGATCGGGATCGGCGGGCGGCCGGACATCACCAGCCGCCGCTGTCTCTCGATGCGCGTCAGCGTCGACGACCGCGTGCTCGCGTCGTTCGTGCCGTACGTCGGGTGGCGCGAGTACCGCTTCGCGGTGCCGCGCGGGACGCTGCGGAACGGCGCCAACGCGCTCACGATCGAGGTGCGGGACGACCGCGGCGGAGCGTGGCGCTTCGGCGTCGCCTACGTGCGCATCGATCTCGACTGAGCTCTCGAGCACGCTCGCGTCACGCCGGTCGCGTGCGCGACGCCGCTATTGCTGGAGCACGCCGTGACGCCGCATCTCGACGGCGACGTCGAGCACTTGGTCGGCGGGCCCGCGGTAGACGCCGCGAAGCGGCGGAACGTCGTCGTAGTCGCGGCCGTGACCGATCTTCACGTGCCGCGGTCCGACCTCCTGCTGATTGGTCGGGTCGAGACCCCACCACCCCTCGCCGGGGACCGCCACCTCGAGCCACGCGTGGGTCTTCACCCGCACCGTCTCGGCCGGCGGTCCCGCCCCGGCGGTCTCGTCGACGGCGAAGAGATACCCGGACACGTAGCGGGCCGGCACGCCCAAAGACCGGCACATCGCGATCACGAGATGCGCGTAGTCCTGACAGACGCCTCGGCCGCGCGTGAGGATCTCGTTGACGCCCACGCCGACGTAGGTGATGCCCTGGGCATAGCTGAGCGACGTGCCGACCATCCGCATCAACGCCAGGACGACGCCGACGACGTCGTCGCCGGCGGCCTCGGTGCGCGCCCGTGCGGCGCTTTGCAGCGCGGCGTTCCACGCGGTGTGCGGCGAGCGCTCGAGATACTCGGCGTAGGTCTCGATGAACGCCGGCTCGCGGAGACGAGCGAGACGCGGGCAGGCGATCATCCGACCGCCCCCGGTGGTGTCGACCGTCGCCTCGGCGGTGACCTCGAGGAGCTCATGGGGCGCGCGGATGCCGAACGCATCGACCCGCGTCCCCCAGTAGTCGGTGTACGAGTGGACGCGGGCCGCGGGCACCGTCGTCAGGCGATAGCCGAGGACGGTCTGCCGCTCGTCCGATATCGGACAGGCACGCAAGACGTTGTGCGACAGTGACACCGGCGAAGGATACGAGAAGCGGCTGACGTAACGAATGTCGAAGCGCATCACGCCGCCCGCAGCGCCCGCAGCTCGGGCGAGGTCTCCGAGCGGAAGAAGTGCGTCCCGACCGCGGTCGCGACCTGACGGATCTCGTCCTGCAGGCGCACCAGCACGACGTGCAGGCCGTCGTCGAGCTCGTAGCTGTCGCGATACTCGAGGTTGGCGCGCACCCGGCTGAGCCACCGCTGCGGCGGGATGGCGCGCTCCTCCGAGCCGAGATTGGCGAGCTGCTTCTCGGCGCTTTGCAGACAGAACAGCACGCTGCGCGGGAAATCGCGCGACAGCAGCAGAAACTGCAGCACCTGCGCCGGGTCCATCGCACCGTTGTGCGCCTTCACGTAGGCCTCGAACGCCGACACCGAGTTCAAGACGGCGACCCAGTGATGGAACGACCGCGGCAGGCCACCCGCCTCGTACGGCGCGTAGCGCACGCTGAGGAGCCGGCAGGTCATCTCGGCGCGCTCGAGCATGCGACCGAGCGTGAAGAACCGCCAGCCGTCGTCGCGCGGCATCGTCTCGCCGGCGACGCCCGAGATCATCTGGCAACGGCTCTTGACGATCCGGTAGAGCTCGAAGGGCTGGCGATCGAGGTCGTCGCGCAGGTTGCGCGCCGCGAGCTCGAGCGCGAAGGTGTTGATCGCCTCCCAGAGATCGGTCGAGATCCGCTCGCGCACGTTGCGCGCGTTCTCGCGAGCGCGCGCGACGGCGGACACGATCGCGCCCGGGTTCTTGTGGTCGAGGACGAGAAACTCGGTGACCTTGCTCTCGGTGAACTCGCCGTGCATCGCCCAGAACACCTGGTCGAGGTAGAGCACTTCGAGCAGCTCGCGCCAGATGCCGCTCACGTCGTCGAGCGACGACTGCATGAGGCCGTGATAGGTGACGTCGAGCATCACCGCGGTGTCCTCGGCGCGCTCGAGATAGCGCGCGCCCCAGAACAGGTCCTCTGCGTGCCGTGCCAGCATCAGCCTCCTCGGACGTCGTCCGCGCGCCCTGCGGGCATCAGGCGTCCTCGTCGCCGGCGATGATCCAGGTGTCCTTCGAGCCGCCGCCCTGCGACGAGTTGACGACGAACGAGCCGGGCCGGAGCGCGACGCGCGTCAAGCCGCCGGGAATGACCTCGATGCGCTCGCCCGAGAGCACGAAGGGCCGGAGATCGATGTGGCGCGGCTCGAGCCGCTCCTCGACGAGCGTGGGATGCGTCGAGAGCAGCACCAGCTCCTGTGCGATGTAGCCGCGCGGATTGGCGGTGATGCGCTCGCGGCACGCGTCGAGCTCCGCGTCGCTCGCCTGCGGGCCGATGACGATACCGTGGCCGCCCGACTCCGCGACCGGCTTCACCACCAGCTCGTCCAAGCGCCGCAGCACCTCGGCACGCTGCTCCGCCTCCCAGAGCAGATAGGTCTCGACGTTCGGCAGCACCGGCTCCTCGCCGAGGTAGTAGCGAATGAGCGCCGGCACGTAGGCGTAGACCGCCTTGTCGTCGGCGACGCCGTTGCCGACCGCGTTCGCGATCGTGACGTTGCCGGCGCGCGCCGCCGCCATCAGCCCGGGAACGCCGAGGACGGAGTCGGTGCGAAAGACCGTGGGATCGAGGAAGTCGTCGTCGATGCGGCGATAGATGACGTCGACCCGCTTCAAGCCGCGCGTCGTCCGCATGTAGACGACGTGGTCGTCGACGACGAGGTCGCGGCCCTCGACCAGCTCGACGCCCATCTGACGCGCCAAGAAGGCGTGCTCGAAGTACGCCGAGTTGAAGACGCCGGGCGTGAGCACGACGAGCGTCGGGTTGCCGGCCGCCGGCGGCGCGATGCTCCGGAGCGCGCTCTGCAACGAGGCGCAGTAGTGATCGATCGGCCGGACGTGATGCTGCGTGAACGCGAGCGGCAGGACACGCGTCATCGTCGCGCGGTTCTCGAGGGCGTAGGAGATCCCGCTCGGCGTCCGGAGGTTGTCCTCGAGCACGCGATAGGTGCCGTCGGCGTCGCGCACGAGGTCGCTTCCCGCGACCACGCAGCGGGCGGCGTGCGGAACTGCGACGCCGTACGCCTCGCGGACGAACCCGGTCGAGGACTGCACCAGCCAGCGCGGCACGATGCGATCGTGCAGCACCGCCATCTCGCCGACGTAGAGATCCTCGAGGAATTGATTGATCGCGCGGACCCGCTGGGTGAGACCGCGGGCGATCACCGCCCACTCGGCGGCGGGAATGATGCGCGGGATCAAGTCCATCGGCCAGGTGCGCTCGAGGCCCTGCTCCTCGCCGTAGACCGCGAACGTGATGCCGAGGCGGCGAAAGATCGCGTCGCGGAGACCGGCGCGTCGTACCAGCTCGCTGCGGGGCATCGCGAGCAACCGTTCGAAGATCGCGTGATAGTGCGGCCGCACCGCCGCGTCGCGATCGAACACCTCGTCGAAGCACTCGCCATACCGCGCACCCTCGCCGGCGAGCGCGTCGAGGACGTCGACCGGCGTTCGCGGACTGTCACAGCTCGAGCTCACGTCAGCGCTCACGGCCTGGGGCGAGCAAGGCACATGCCGTGCGTCGGAGCGTGCAACGTCAGCGATCCGGCGACGCCGCTGCCACATGAGTGAGCACGCGGGTGCTCCGGCGATGAGCAGCGAGAGCGCACATCCGCGTCCGACCCGCGTCGGCTCGCTCGTTCCATGGTCTACGCCGTATACGCCGCCAGCACCGGGTCGGCGAGTAGCCTCGACCCTGGCGCTGCGCTAGCAGGATTCGAATGGCGTTCCACAGCGTCAACCCGACGACCGAGGCGGTGATCGCCACGTACGACGCCCACACCGCCGCCGAGATCGAGGCCAGGCTCGCCGCCGCCGCCGACGCGTTTCGCGGCTGGCGCGACACGCCGATCGGCATGCGCTGCAGCGCGCTCGCGCGCGTCGCCGACCTCCTCGACGCGGGGAACGACGCGTACGCGCGTCTCATCACCGCGGAGATGGGCAAACCGCTCGGTGACGCGCGGAGCGAGGTCGCGAAGTGCGCGAGCGCGTGCCGCTTCTATGCCACGCATGCGACGGCGATGCTCGCTGCCGAGCCCGTGGTGACGGAGGCGTCGAAGAGCTACGTCGCCTTCGATCCGCTCGGCCCGGTGCTGGCGATCATGCCGTGGAATTTCCCGTTCTGGCAGGTCTTCCGCTTCGCCGCACCGGCGCTCGTCGCAGGAAACGTCGGCGTCCTCAAGCACGCGTCGAACGTCTGCGGCACCGCGCTGGCGATCGAGGACGTCTTCCGTCGTGCCGAGCTCCCGCCGCACGTCTTCCAAACGCTCCTGGTTGCCGCGGACGCCGTCGCGCCGCTCATCGCCGATACGCGCGTCGCAGCGGTCACGCTCACCGGCAGCGAGCGCGCCGGCGTCGAGGTCGCGACGGCGGCCGGCCACGCGCTGAAGAAGTGCGTGCTCGAGCTCGGCGGCAGCGATGCCTTCGTCGTCCTCGAGGACGCCGATCCGTCACGCGCCGGCGTTCAGGCCGCGGCGGCGCGCTCGGTCAACTCGGGCCAGAGCTGCATCGCAGCCAAGCGCTTCATCGTCGTCGACGCGGTCGCGGACGCGTTCGTCGCGGCGCTGGTCGCGGCGATGCAGCGGCTGCGCGTCGGCGATCCCCTCGATCCACGGACCGAGATCGGGCCGCTCGCGCGCGGCGACCTCCGCGACGAGGTTGCGAGCCAGGTGGCGCGCTCGGTCGCCGCCGGCGCCGCGGTCGCGTGCGGCGGGCAGATCCAGCGCGGCCGCGGCTTCTTCTACCCGGCGACGGTGCTCGACCACGTCGAACCGGGGATGCCGGCGTTCGACGAGGAAGTGTTCGGCCCGGTCGCGGCCGTCGTGCGCGTCGCCGACGAAATGGCGGCGCTCGCGACGGCGAATCGCTCGCGTTACGGCCTCGGTGCGAGCGTGTGGACGCGCGACAGCGCGCGCGGCGAGCGTCTCGCGCGCTGCCTGGATGCGGGACTGGTATTCATCAATGATATCGTCCGCTCCGATCCGCGGCTGCCATTCGGCGGCGTCAAACGCTCCGGCTTCGGCCGCGAGCTCTCGTACTTCGGGCTGCGTGAATTCCTTAACATACGCACCGTCGTGGTCGGCGCTGGGGACGGCGACGAGCAGACTCCGATGATTGAATAAAATCACCCGCATTATCCGTGACGTTACCGGGTTGCCTGATCAGACGAAATTCTGGTATGAGCTGAGCCTCAACGACAATCTGGTGCGTCAAGGGTCCTTCATACTTTCGTGATCCGGGGGGTCGATATGCCGAGACGACGAAAAGGGGCGCGCAGTGGAGGGGGAACCGGAACACTGGCGGAGCTCCGCAAGCAGGCGCAAACAGTTATGAAACGACTCCAGCGCGCGGGGCGACGACAAATCACCGCGATCGAGAGCCAGATCAACAGGTTGAACAAGCAGCGGCAGACGCTGCTCGAGGAGCTCACCAGCGCCATCGGCGGCGGCCGTCGCTCCGCGGGCCGGCGTGGCCGACCGAGCGGAACCGCGACGCGGCAACGCCGCGGACGGCGGTCGCGCGTCGACTGGGACAAGGTCTACACGCAGCTGCCCAAGGGATCGTTCAAGGCGAGCGACGTGCGGAAGATCGTCGCCGGCGTGGCGCCGGGTACGCTGTCGCAACGTCTCACCGGTTGGGTGAACGAGAAGAAGTTGAAGCGCACCGGCTCCCGGCGCGGCACGCGATACACCAAAGCCGCCTGAGCTCGACGCCGCGCGGGTAGCTGGATGCGCCCGCGCGGCGACTCGCGTCCATCACCGCCTCTCCCCCCATCAGCGCGCGACGTGTCCATGCATCGGCGCTCCACCGTCGGTGTTTTCGCCTTCGCTTTACCGATTGAACGCCGCGCTCCTACCCTGAGTTGACACGCTGATCGACCCTGTCTAAGGTCGGGCCGCCGCCGAACACCATCTCGGCATTCACAACCTTCAGAGGCCTGGAAATGCGTATGATCCTTCCGACGCTGCGTGACCGGCGTAGCGTCGATCGTTCGCTCCGCGCGTTCTTCACCACCTACGACCTTGCCGATTTCCGGCGTGCCATCACGACGATATGTCGCTTCTATGCCTTGAAGCCGCCGGTCGTGGAGTGGTTCGAGTATCTCGACTGGGGCAAGGGAGCGGGCCGAACGTATGAAAACGGCAAGATTCATCTCTTGCATCCCGAGAGCTGGAAGCGCGGCCGGAAGTACAACTCGATGAAGCAGTGGATCCACACCGTCCACCACGAGATGGGCCACTATCTCTTCTGGACCGACGCCGAGCGGAAGGCGGACCTCTTCGCCGCCAACATGATGAGCGGCGTCCCGAGCGAAGCCGGCGCGCGGCTGCGGAGACCCGTCATGCGCGTCCGGATGACCGGCACGCGGCGAAGCGTCGGCCGCAAGCGCGCCCAGCAGTGACGCGACGCCGCGGCGGCCGTGCTCAGATCAGGTTCTCGCCACCGTCGACGCCGATCACGTTGCCGGTGATCCACTGCGCGTCGGCGCTCGCGAGCATCGCGATCGCGCGCGCCACGTCCTCGGTCGTCGTCATTCGGCCGCTCGGATTTCGCGCCACGACTTGCTCGAGCATCCATTCGCTGCCGGGGATCTTGCGCAAGGCGGGCGTGTCGGTGACGCCGGCGCGGATGGCGTTGACGGTGATGCCGGCAGTGCCGAGCTCGACGGCGAGCTGGCGCACGTGCGCCTCGAGGGCGGCCTTCGCCGCCGAAACGGCGCCGTACGCCGGCCAGACGCGGGTGTCGCCGGCGCTCGTCATCGCGAAGATGCGGCTGCCGTGGACGAGAAGACCGCGCGCCAGCGCGTCCTGCACCCAGTAGACGAGACTGTGCGCCATCACCTCGAGGGTCATCGTCATTTGCGCCGGTGTGGTGATGCGCGTCGGGTCGGGGCCGGTGAACGGATGCAAGCTGCCGAACGCGAGCGAGTGGAGAAGAACGCGGACGCCGTCGCCCCGCCCACCCGCGCCGTGAGCGCATCGAGGACCTGCCGACGCTTGTCGTGGTCCGCGGCGTTGACGTTGAAGAACATCGCCTCGCCGCCGCTCTCGCGAATCGCGGCGGCGACTCCTCCACGTGGCGCATCGCCGCGCGCCGATCGAGATGCACGCCGCAGACGTCGAAGCCGCGGCGTGCCAGCTCGCGCGCAGTCGCCTCCCCGAAGCCGCTCGACGCGCCGAGGACGAGCGCCCATGGGCGAGCGGACGACATAGCCGCGCGACGATAGTCGAAGGGGCGAAGCGCCGCAACCCACTGGTTTCCTTGCCTTCTCGGGTTTCCGACGCTAAGGGTGCCGCATGTCGCAGCAACGCCGTGACGGCGGTCCAGCGGTCGAGGACCGGTGGTGGGTCGACACCGGCAAGACGACCGAGCGCGGACGTCCCGTCGCCAGCGGCGAGCGGCCGCCCATCGGCACCCGGTTCTTCGACATCGGCTACCAGTTCGATCAGGAGACCGCCCGCACCCGCCTGACAGATTTGAACCTGAAATTCATCGAGGAAGCCGCGCCGGAGATCGGCGAATGGCGCGTGATTCACATGGTGCCGCAAGAGTCCGTTCCGGCGAACGAGATCGAGCGCTTGAAGCTCCGGCTTCCCCTTCCACCGCGCGCGCGCGGCGTGATAGTGGACTCCGGCCGTTCGGTCCGGTTCATCATGACCGGCGAGCCGGTCGGAGAGTGCATCCTCGAGTTCACGCTCGGCGAGGAGTCCTCGTTCGATTGCTGGGTTCGCGGAGATTGGGTGCGCGAGGAGCTCTTCACCAGCCTCGATGACGCCTTACGGAAAGCCAAGCCGTATTTGCGACGATACTTGGAATCGCAGCCGGATTCCTGGTGACGTGATCGGTCGTTCTCGACGGCACGCGGTCGATAGGAGGGAACGCTATGGTGGAGCACGGTGCGGGACACGAGGCGGAAGAGGTCCAGGCGGTCATTTGGACCTATACCGGATGGGCAGTGATCTTGTTGGTGTGTATCGGAGCGGGCGTGTTCATCGGCTGGACGCTGTGGGGGAATGCGACGACGCTGCAGCACGACCTCAACGCGCAGACCGAAGCCGTGAACGCGTTGAAGAACGAACGTGAGACCCTGCGGAGCCAGCTCGCGCTGATGACGAGGGACAAGCAGGAATGCGACAAGCGTCTGACGGATGCGATGGCTGCGCGCGGCGCCGGGGGCGGCGCGGCCGCGGGCACCGGGACGGGCGGCGCGGCCACTGGCGGCGGCGCCGCCGAGGGCGAGCCCGAGACGCAGTGATCTACTCCCGCGCAGTAATTTCTCGCGATTGACGAGCTGACCCGCCGCTGCGTCGCCTCGGTGGCGGCGGAGCGGTGTGGCCGGTCGACGCAGCCGCTACGACTCGCCTTCCTTCTTCTCCGCTTGCTCGGCGAGCTGCCGTTTCCAGTCCAACATGCGTGCCTTCGCGCCTTCGGCCTCGGCTTCCGGAATCATTCCCGCACGCTGGTAGAACATGGAGAGACTGGTGTGCGCCAGGGTGTCGTCGGGCGTGAGTTCGACGAGCTTCCGTCCGTGGGCGATCGCCTCATCGAATTTCCCTTTATCGGCGTACGCCATCGCGAGCCCGTGAATCGCGTCGGTGAATGTCGGATCGAGCGCGATCGCCTCACCATACGCGGCAATCGCCGCGTCGAGGTCGCCGTCGGCGACGAAGTCGACGGCACGATCGTAGAGCTCGTCCTTGGTCGGCATTGCGGCGAAGAGCCTAACGGATGCCCCACGAACCGACAAGCATTGCCGCCGCGGTGGCCGGCACGCGCACGGCGTCCGAGAATACCGCATCCCCACGTCGGGTCGACGCGGACCGGTGCCGACGGCGCCGCCGGTCCGCGTTGACACCTTCCGAGGCCCTTTCTATTCTCGATCACCGCGGCGCAATCGCCGCCACCAATGCGCATTCACCCGCTCCTGCGTCCGTCACCGGGACTCGAGCGTGCGCAGCGAACACACCCGCAAACGGTCTCGCGTCCGTGACCCTCGCGGTCATTTCCGGTGGCGCCGACGGCCGCTGACCCGACCAATGATTGACTGCACCAGGATCGAACGGACCAGCGTCGACGCCGCCGATCGCGGTCTCGCCGACGCCGTGCTGGCATTCATCTCGGCGCCGTCGGAGGCGGATTTCGACGAGCTCGCGCTCGCCGTGCATCACCATCAGTATCGGCTGAACGCGCCCTACAGGCGTTTCGTCGACCGCTTGCGGGCGTCCCGCTCCGCGCTCGTGGCGCGAGATCCCCGCGGTGCCCGCGGGGGCGTTTCGCGACTCCGTCCTCGCCTGCGGCGCCGCCGAACGGGTCTACGAGAGCAGCGGGACGACGCAGGGTCCGGATCGACGCGCCCGTCATCACGTGCCGTGCGTCGCGGTCTACGAGCGGGCCGCGCTGGCGGGTTTTCGTCGCGCCGTGCTTCCACCGCACCTGCGCCGGCGATTCGTCGTCGCTGCGCCGGAGCGGCCGACCCATGCCTCGTCGTCGCTCGCGGACATGGTGTCGTGGCTTCGTCGCGACCACGACGACGGCGGGCCGCCGTCGTTCCTCGCCGGCGGCATCCTCGACACGCTCGGGCTGGCGCGCGCGCTCGATCGGACTCGACCCGTCGCAGCCGGTCGTGCTCCTGGCCGTGACGTCCGCGCTCCTGCGGCTGATCGACGCCGACGGTGCGCTCGGTCGATGGCCGCTTCCACCGGAGAGCCTCATCGTCGACACCGGCGGTTGCAAAGGCTATCGCACGCCGCTGGCGCGCGGCGAGATCATCGGCCGCTATCGCGATGCGTTCGCGGTCACGGCCGACCAGATCGTGAACGAATACGGCATGACCGAGATGTGCTCGCAGCTGTACGCGCGTGGCGAGCGGCCGCTGTCGGCGCCGCCGTGGGTGCGGACCCTGGTCTGCGACCCACTGACGGGCGAGGAGCAGCCGCCCGGACGGCCGGGCGTGCTTCGTCACGTCGACCTCGCGAACGTCGGCTCGGTGATCGCGATCCAGACGGAAGACGTCGGGCGCGCGGTCGACGGCGGGATCGAGCTGATCGGGCGGGCGGCCGGCGCCGAGGCGCGCGGCTGCTCGCTGCTCGCGAGCGCCTGATGCAAGCGGGATCGCCGCATCCCCTCGATGCCGGCGCGCCGGCGCCCGCGCCCGAGCGCGGAGCGGCGCGCGATCCGGCCGGCGAGGCATGCGCGAAGCGCCCCACGCTCGACGCGGCGGATGTCGCGACGATCATCGAACGGCTCGGCGCCGCGCGCGCCGCGTTGGACGCGATGCCGATCGCCGACCGCGTGGCCGCGATCGAGCGCGCGGCGAAAGGCTGGCTGTCACCGCGCTCCGCGTGGCGGCGCCACGCGCTCGAGCAGCTTCCCGCCGTGACCGGCTATCCCGCGCCGCGCGATCGCCTTCGCGCTCGATCAGCTCTGGGGCGCGCTGCGACGGCCGCGAGCTCTCGGCCGTGCTGTGCGCCGAGGCACCGCTGCTGGCGGGACGGCACCGGGCACGGCTCGCGCTCCACGTGCTCGCCGGCAACGTGCCGGGCGGGGGCGTCTTCGGGATCGTCGCCGCGCTGCTCGCGGGCGTGCCGAGCCTGGTCAAGGCGGCGCGCCGCGAGCCGTTGTTGCCGGTGCTGGTCGCCGAGTCGCTCGCGGCCGAGGACGCGCGTCTCGGCGCCGCGCTCGCGGTCGTGCATTGGGACGGCGCCGACGAGCGCGCTCGGCGTCGCCGCCGAGACCGCTGACGTCGTCCTCGCCTACGGCCGCGCCGAGACGTTGCGCGCGATCGCGGCGCGCCGACCACGGCAGCTGCTGCGTTTCGGACCGCGGCTGAGCGTCGCGGTGGTGGCGCGCGAGGCGGTCGGCGCCGCGCGCCGCGGCCGATACCGCGTGGCAGACGGCGCTGTACGATCAGCAAGGCTGCCTCTCGCCGCAGCTCGTGGTCGTCGAGGAGGACGATCGTGCGACGACGGCCCGATTCGTCGACGCGCTCGGCGACGCGCTCGCACGGCTCGCAACCGAGCTGCCAGCGACCGCCCTTTCCCTCGCCGATCGCACCGCTGGTCGCGCGCTATCTCGAACGCCAGCGCTGGCGTGCGCAGGAGGGAACGGACCTCGACGTCCGTGACGACCCACACGGCCGCTTCAGCGTCGTCTGCGACCGCAGCGGCGAGCCGATCGCGAGCCCGCTCAATCGCCATCTCATCGTGCTCCCGGTCGCGACGCTCGCAGCGGCCGAACGCACGCTCGCGGGTCACATGGGTGCGATCGAGGCGCTCGGGTTCACCGGTCCGAGCGCCCGAACGCGCGAGGCGGCCGCGCTCGCGGCCGCCTGCGCGGCGTCTCGCCTGTGCCCGCTCGATCGCATGCAATCGCCGCCGTTCGCGTGGCGGCAAAGCGGCCACGCGCGGCTCGCCTGCTTCGCGACGGCCGACGACTGCGGCGCAAGCGACGATCCGGCGCGCGCCGCGCGATGAGCTTGGCGCCGCAACGCCCGGCGGCGGTCGGAGCGCGCTCCCGACGCGTCGACGACGGGCTCGCGACCGCGTTTCGGCGCCACGTCGCGCAGACCTCCGACGCGCCGCTCGGCCTCGAGATCGCCCGCGCACGCGGCAGCTGGCTCTACGATCGCGCCGGCCGGCGCTACCTCGACCTCGTCGCCGGCATGGGCGTCAGCAACGTCGGCCACGCGCATCCCGCGGTGCTGCGCGCCTGCGCCGCGCAGCTTCGCCGCCACCTGCACGTGATGGTCTACGGCGAGTTCGCGCTCGAGCCGCAGGTGCGGCTCGCGGCGCGCCTCGCGGAGCTCGCCGGGCCGCCTTTCGAGACGAGCTACTTCACGAGCAGCGGCGCCGAGGCGATCGAGGGCGCCCTCAAGCTGGCGCGCAAGCACACCGGGCGGACGCGTCTCGTCGCCTTCGACCTCGGCTATCACGGCGACACGCTCGGCGCGCTCTCGATCGGCGGCAATCCACGCTACCGCGATCCGTTCCTGCCGCTCGTCGGCCCGGTGACGCTGCTGCCGTGGGACGACGCGACCGCGCTCCGGCGCATCGACGCACGCGTCGCCGCGGTGGTGATCGAGCCGGTCCAGGCGGAAGGCGGCGTCCGGGTCCCCCAGGCAGCGTTCGTGCGTGCGCTCCGCGCCCGCTGCTCCGAGGTCGGCGCGCTGCTGGTCTTCGACGAGGTCCTCACCGGCCTCGGACGCACCGGCGCGCTCTTCGCGTTCGAGCACTTCGGCGTTCGGCCCGACGTGCTGGTCCTCGCCAAGGCGCTCGGCGGCGGGCTGCCGCTCGGCGCGTTCGTGAGCTCGCGGCGCATCATGCGGACCTTGGCGCGACGGCCGCCGCTCGCGCACGTCACGACCTTCGGCGGCAGCCCGCTCGCGTGCGCCGCCGGCCTCGCGGCGCTCGAGGTGATCGTCGGCCGCGACCTCGCCGGCCGCGCGGCGCGCGTCGGCGCCGACCTCCACCGCGCTCTCGTCCGCCTGCAAGGACGCCACTCGGTGATTCGCGACGTACGCGGCCGCGGTCTGCTCGTCGGGATCGAGCTCCGGAGCGCCGGCGGCGACGCGTCGGTTCGCCGCCGCCTGCCTCGCGCGCGGGCTCGTCCTCAATTGGACGCTCAATCGCGACACGGTGATCCGCCTGGCCCCGCCGTTGACGATCACCCGCCGCGAGCTCGCATACGCCGTCGAGACGATGGACGAGGCGCTCGCGGCGACGACGGGCGGCACGCGGTCGCGGCCGCGCGGCGCGCTCCTTAGGCCGCGATCTTCGCGAGCAGATAGGCCTGGATGAACTGATCGAGGTCGCCGTCGAGGACGGCGTCCGTGTTGCCGGTCTCGTGGCCGGTACGGTGATCCTTCACCATGCGATACGGGTGCAGCACGTAGGAGCGGATCTGGCTGCCGAACCCGATCTCCTTCTTGGTCTTGGTGAAGACCTCCATCTTCTCTTTCTGCTTCTCGAGCTCGAGCTCGTACAAGCGGGCGCGCAGCACCTTCATGGCGATCGCGCGGTTCTTGTGCTGCGACCGCTCGTTCTGGCACGCGACGACGATCCCGGTCGGCAGGTGCGTCAGGCGGACGGCGGAGTCGGTCTTGTTGACGTGCTGGCCGCCGGCGCCGCTCGAGCGATAGGTGTCGACGCGCAGATCGGCCTCGTTGATCTCGATCTCGATGTCGTCCTCGATGTCGGGATACACGAACACCGATGCGAACGAGGTCTGCCGGCGCGCGTTGGCGTCGAACGGCGAGATCCGCACCAGCCGGTGGATGCCGGCCTCGGCGTGCAGGTAGCCGTAGGCGTACGAGCCCTCGACGGTGAGCGTGACGCTCTTGATCCCGGCGCCCTCCCCCTCCTGGCGCTCGAGCAGCTCGACCTTGTAGCCCTTGCGCTCGCACCAGCGGAGATACATCCGCAGCAGCATCTCGGCCCAATCCTGGGCCTCCGTGCCGCCGGCGCCGGGATGGATCTCGAGGATCGCGTTGCCGGCGTCGTGCTCGCCGCCGAGCATCTGGCGCATCTCGAGCGCGGCGACGCCGGTCTCGCCGGACTCGATCTTGGCCGTCGCCTCGGCGATCGCGTCCGGATCACCGTCGGCGGCGAGCTCGAGAAAGACCGCGGCGTCGTCGAGCTCGGCGCGCTGCCGCTGCCAGCCGTCTACCGTCGCGCGCAGCTGCGAGCGCTCGCGCTGCACTTTCTGGGCGCGCTCGTTGTCGTTCCAGAAATCCGGGCTGTCCCGCCTGCTCGTCGAGCGCGGCGATCTTCGCCTCGGTGCCGGCGACGTCAAAGATGCCCCCGAAGCGTCTCGAGGCGGCGCTCGAGCGCGTCCAGGCGCTCCTGCAGCTCGTTGGTGACCACGGTCGTCTCGGCTGAGCTCATGGTGTTTGCCTCCGTTGATTCGCGGCCACGCGCGGCCGCATCATGCCGGCGAGCGCCGCCCCCGCGAGCACGAGCAAGCAGACGTAGACGAAGAGATCACCGACGCGCGTGTACAGGGTCCGGTCGCCGGTCCACTCGACGGTATCGACGCGCCACTCGGCGTCGAAGAGACCCGTCCGCCAGCGGATCGCGGCCGGCTGTATCGATCATAGCAGAAAAGCCGGTATTCGCTACGCGCACGATCGGCACGCGGTTCTCGATCGCGCGAACGGTCACCATCGCGAGGTGCTGGTACGGCGCCGAGGTGCGGCCGAACCAGGCGTCGTTCGTCATGTTGACGAGGAGGTTCGGCGCCGCGCGCGACGAACCGGCGCGTCAGGCCCGGGAAGATCCCCTCGTAGCAGATCAGCGTGCCGAAGCTGGCGTCGCCGGCATGGAAGACGACCGGCTCGACGCCGGCGCGGAAATCGCCGACACCCTCGACGACCTTGTGCACGAAGAAGAAGAGGCTCGAGAGCGGCACGTACTCGCCGAACGGCACGAGCTTCATCTTGTCGTAGGAGCCGTCGACGGCGCCGGTCGGCGACACGAGGTAGACGCGATTGTAGAGCACCATCGCGTCGAGCGCCGACGGCTCGTCCGCACCGGACGGCGGTGGCTCGCCCTCGCCGGGCGCCGGCACGTCCTCGTCGAAACCGTAGGCGGGGCTGCCGACCACGAGCCACACGTGATAGCGCCGCGCGATGTCGACCACCCGGTCGTGCAGGGGCGTCTCGTCTTGAAAAAAGAACGGCGCCGCGGTCTCCGGCCAGACGACGAGCTCGGCGCCGGCGCGTGCGGCGTTCCTGGTCAGCTCCTCGTAGCGGTCGATGGTCGCTTCCTGGTAGTCCGGCTCCCATTTCTCGTCTTGTGGGACGTTTCCCTGAATGAAGCCGACGCGCACGTGGCCGACCGGCGGCGTCGCTTCGAGGCGGCGTACGCGCCAGAAGCCCCAGGCGACGAGGACGATCAAGAGACCGGTCAGCGCCAACAGCGCGCGCGTCCTCGGCACATGCCCGTCCCGCCAACGGCGAAACGCGGTGTAGACGACGACGTTGACCAGCACGACCAGCGCCGACACGCCGTAGATTCCGGTGAACTCCGCGAACTGGATCAGGTAGGTCGTGCGGTACTGCGAGTAACCGAGGCTCACCCACGGAAACCCGCCGAGCAGGTAGTTGCGCACCCACTCCAGCACGACCCACAACGGCGGCGCGACCCAGGCGAGATCGATCCCGCGCAGGCGGGCGAGCTCGCAGCCGGCGGCGAAGGTCGAGAACCACAGCGCGAGGAAGCCGCAGAGGAGTAGCAGCGGGCCGACGCTGACGAGCGGCGACAGGTTGGTGTAGGTGCCGATCGTCAGCACCAGCCAGTAGAGGGTCGCGACGAAGAACACCAAGCCGCCGACCCACGCGGTGCGAAACGCCGCGGCGGGCCCGCGGTCGAGCGCGACCCAGAGCAACGGTACGAGCGCCACCCACGCGAGCGGGTTCCAATCGACGGCGGGGAATGCCAGCGCCAGCGCGGCGCCGCTCGCCGCCGCGATCGCCGATCGCCGCCACCACGGCTGCTGCGTCGGCACCGCGGCGCGGAGGTTTCCGTTCCCTCGCCACTCCGCGGGCTGGAGCCGGAACTGTTGCGGGGCGCCGAGACTCATCGCGAGCGCTTGACGACGCGTGGGCCGCGATCACCGCGGTCGTGCAGTGCCCGCTCGACCTCACGCGCCTTGCGGAACATCCGCCGCGCTTCCGCCGGCGAGATCTCGTGGTCGTACCCGATCAGGTGCAGCACGCCGTGCACCAAGAGCTCGTCGAGCGTGACCGCGACCGTTCGCCGGCGCTCTCGCGCCTGCGCTTCAGCGGTATCGATCGAGATCACGACGTCGCCGAGAAGGGAGGCCGCGGGCGAGTCGCCGGCGTCGCGCATGAGCGCCCGGCCGTCGCCGGCGTCGCGCACGACCGCCCGGCCGTCGCCGGCGCCGCGTCCGCCCGCCGACGCGCGTCCGGCGGCGCGGACGGCGGCCGGAGGGCGGCGCGTGCCGGGGGCGTCGTCGTCGAGCGCGAAGGCGAGCACGTCGGTCGGCCGGTCCCGCCGGCGGTAGTGCCGGTTGAGCGCGCGCATCTCGTCGTCGCCGACGATCGATACGCTGAGCTCGCGGCCACGCAGAGCGAGCACCTGAAGGACCCGGCGCGCGCGTGCACGAACGTGCGATTGCCACGGCCGCCCGCGCCGCGTTCGGCATGAGATCGCTACCGGCACGCGATGATCATCCCGGACCGCAGCGGCACCGCGGCGTGCGGTCGTCGTCGCGTCGGAGCGCGGGCGACGGTCCGATCGCCCGGCGATCGCAGGGTGCCCGCGTCGGTATGGAGCCCGTCCGCGACGAGCGCGTTGCGATCACGGCGACGCATCCTCGACTCCGCCGAGCGGCCGGCGACGAACGAGCGTCAGGAGCCGCTCCGATCCGGCGGGTTCTCGGCGCGATCGTAGGCGGCGATGATCTCCTGCACCAGACGGTGACGGACCACGTCGCGCTCGGTGAAGTGGATGAACTTGATGTCGGGCACGCCGCGAAGGATCTGCTGCGCATCCTTGAGACCGGACGTCTTGCCGGGCGGCAGGTCCGTCTGGGTCACGTCGCCGGTGATGACCGCCTTCGAGCCGAACCCGAGACGCGTCAAGAACATCTTCATCTGCTCCGGCGTCGTGTTCTGCGCCTCGTCGAGAATGACGAACGAATCGTTGAGGGTTCTACCACGCATGAACGCCAGCGGCGCGACCTCGATCGTGCCGCGCTCGAGCATCTTTCGCGCGCGGTCGAAATCGACCATGTCGTGCAGCGCGTCGTAGAGGGGCCGCAGGTACGGGTTCACTTTCTCGGCGAGATCGCCGGGCAAGAACCCGAGCTTCTCACCCGCCTCGACCGCTGGCCGGGTGAGAATGATGCGTGCGAAGCCCTGCTTCATGACCTCGGCGATGCCCATCGCCATGGCCAAGTAGGTTTTCCCGGTGCCGGCCGGGCCGATCGCGAACACGATGTCGTGGCCGCGGATGGCGTCGATGTAGGCTTTCTGCGTCACGCTCTTCGGCGTGATCACGCGCTTGTGGGCGGCGATGTAGATGGTGTCGAGGAAGATGTCGCGGACGTTCGCGGCGTGATCGCTCGAGAGGATGCGGATCGCGTAGTCGACGTCGCTGGCGTAGACCGGGAAGCCGCGCTCGAGGACCCCGTAGAGCTGCGTCACCACCTTGGCGGCGAGCTCGCGCTCGAGCTCGTCGCCGGTGACCGTGATGCTCTTTCCGGCGACGCCGATGCGAACGCCGAGCGCCCGCTCGATCACCTTGACGTGCTCGTCGTGATGCCCGAGCAGCTCGTGAAACAGCCGGTGGTCCTGGAACTCGAGGCGCGTCGTGGGACCGCCGCTCGCGCCGGCGCGCGCGGCCGCCGACTCCTCCATCCGCGGCGCCGCGTGATCGACCGCCGTCGACGCGACGTCGGCGCGCCCTGCACCGCGATCGGCCGCCGTCGAGGGTGCGTCGGTGCGCGGCGACGCGACGACCGGCGCGCCGCCCGGGGCGGTCGGCTTCGGCGACGGCCGCTCCGGGGAGCTCATGCGATCAGACTCGGGCTGCCGCTCATCCGATCAAGTCGTACACCCGCGCCAGCGCCTCATCGAGGCGCGCCGGATCCTTGCCGCCGGCCTGGGCGAAATCCGGCCGCCCGCCGCCGCCCCCGCCGATCAGCGGCGCGACCTGCTTCATGAGGTTGCCGGCGTGATAGCGCTTCAGGAGGTCCTTGCTGACGGCGGTGACGAGCGTCACCCGGCTGCCGTCGGTCGTCCCGAGCGTGACCACGCTCGGCGCCAGCTTCTCCTTCAAGCGGTCGGCGAGCTCGCGGAGCGCTTTGTCGTCGAGGTCCTCGACGCGGGTCGCGAGCACGCTGACGCCGTCGACCTTGCGCGCCTTCGCGGCGAGGTCGAGGCTGTGCGCGCCGGCGAGGCCGCGCTGCAGCTTCTCGAGCTTGCGCTCGAGCTCGCGCTGCTGCGCGAGCAGGCGCTCGAGCCGCTCGACGGTCTCCTCCTCGGAGGCCTTGAGCGTCGCGCCGATCTCGCGCAGCCGGTGCTCGCGCTCCTGGACCCAGTCGAGGGCGCCGCGGCCGGTGAGCGCCTCGATGCGGCGCACGCCGGCGGCGATCCCGGTCTCGCCGCGGAACTTGAAGAGCCCGATGTCGCCGGTGCGCTGCACGTGAGTGCCGCCGCAGAGCTCGAGCGAGAAGTCGCCCATGCGAAGCACGCGCACGCGGTCGCCGTACTTGTCGCCGAAGAACGCGAGCGCGCCCATCGTCATCGCCTCGTCGAACGAGACCTCGGCGCTGACGCAATCGACGTTGGCGCGGATGCGGGCGTTCACCTCGTCCTCGATCGCCTCGATCTCCTCGGGTCCGATCGCCGCGACGTGGTTGAAGTCGAAGCGCAGGCGGTCGGGCGCGACCAGCGAGCCGGCCTGGCGGACGTGCGGCCCGAGCCGCTCGCGCAGGACGCCGTGCACGAGGTGCGTCGCCGAGTGGTTGAGGCGAATCGCCTCGCGACGGGCCTCGTCGACCTCGAGCCGCACGCGATCGCCGGGCGCGATGCCGCCGCGGACGACGCGCACGCGGTGGACGACGAGCTCCGGGCTGACGCGCGTCGTATCGAGCACCTCGAGACGGTCGCCGCGCTCGGTCTCGATCACGCCGGTGTCGCCGACCTGCCCGCCGGACTCGCCGTAGAAGGGCGTCTCGGCGGTGACGAGCTCCGCCTCTTCGCCCTCGCGCACGCCGCCGCCGCGCTCCTCGCCGCCGACCGTGACGTCCGTCACGACCGACTCCCATTCGTAGATCCGGTCGCCGACGAATTGCGAGCGCCGTTCGTCGGTCGACGCCGTCCTGGCGACGAACTTCTTCGCCTCGCGTGCGCGCGTGCGCTGCTCGTGCATGGCGCGTTCGAAGGCGGCGCCGTCGACGCCGAGCCCGCGGCCGCGCAGGATGTCCTCGGTGAGGTCGAGGGGGAAGCCGAAGGTGTCGTACAGCCGGAACGCCGTTTCCCCCGAGAGGACGCCGCCCGCCGGCAAGCGCGCGATCTCGTCCTCGAGGAGCGCGAGTCCCTTGTCGAGGGTCTCGATGAAGCGCGCCTCCTCGCGGCGTACGACCTCGACGACGAAGCGCTGGCGCTCGCGCAGCTCGGGGTAGGCGCTGCCGAGGATGCCGCCGACGATCGGCATCAGCTCGTGGAGAAACGGCCGGTCGAGGCCGAGCAGCTTGCCGTGCCGGGCGGCGCGCCGCAGGATCCGCCGCAACACGTACCCGCGGCCCTCGTTCGACGGCAGCACGCCGTCCGCCAGCATCACCGCCACCGCCCGCGCGTGATCGGCGATCACGCGAAACGAGACGTCACTCTCCGGATCGGCGGCGTAGCGTCGCTGCGCGAGTCCCTCCGCGGCGGTGATGATGCCGCGGAACAGGTCGGTATCGTAGTTGCTGAGGACGCCCTGCAGGACCGCGGTGATGCGCTCGAGGCCCATGCCGGTGTCGACGTGCTTCGCCGGCAACTCGGTGAGCGAGCCGTCCGTCTCGCGGTTGTTCTGGATGAAGACGAGGTTCCAGAGCTCGATGTAGCGCGCACAGCCGCCGTTCACGGCGCAGCGGTGGCCGGCAGCGTCGCGCACGTCGCAGGCCTCGGGACCGCGATCGAGGTGGATCTCCGAGCACGGTCCGCACGGTCCGGTCTCGCCCATCTCCCAGAAGTTCTCGTGCTCGAACCGCAGGACGCGGTCGGCGGGGAGGTCCGTCACCTCGGTCCACAGCGCCGCGGCCTCGTCGTCGGTGGTGTAGACGGTCGCCCAGAAACGCTCCTTCGGGAGCCGCCACTCGCGCGTGAGGAGCTCCCACGCCCAGGCGATCGCCTCGCGCTTGTAGTAGTCGCCGAACGACCAGTTGCCGAGCATCTCGAAGAGCGTGTGGTGATACGTGTCGCGGCCGACCTGCTCGAGGTCGTTGTGCTTGCCGGAGAGGCGCAGGCACTTCTGCGAGTCGGCGACGCGGCGATGCGCCGGCTCGGCCTCGCCGAGGAAGACGCGCTTGAACGGCACCATCCCGGCGTTGGTGAAGAGCAGCGACGGATCGCTCGCCGGCACGATCGACGCGCTCGGCACGATGCGGTGGTCGCGCGCGGCGAAGAACTCGAGGAAGCCGCGCCGCACGTCGGCGCCGCTCAGCACGCGCGTCCTTCGCGCCCGCCGCCGACGCTCACGGCGGTTGCCGGCTGTCCCGCGGCGTCTGGCCGCGTCGCACACGCGCGGGCCTCCGACGGCGTCACGCGCGGGCCGGCATCGCTCTGCGGAAGGGGCTGCATCAGTCTTCGAGTGCCTCGCCGAGCACGTGCGTCACGATTTCCACCGGGTGGCCGCGGCCCGTCAGGTAGCGAAAGGCTCGGGCTCTGTCGACGGCCGAGAGCAGCGAACGGTTCGGGAACTTGCGGCGGAGCGCGCGGCTCGCGAGCTCCGTCTCGCTCTGCTCATCGTGGACCGCATCAATCGCCGTCGTGATGACGGTATCGGCGAAGCCCCGACGAGTCAATTCGAACGCGACCCGCAGGCGTCCCCAGCCGCGCCGCACCATCAGCTCCGCGGCGCGCCGCTTCGCGAGCGCGGCATCGTCGAGCCACGGCCCCGAGGTCAGCGCCGCGATCGCGGCGTCGACGTGCGCCGGCGCGAAGCCGCGGCGCTCGAGATGCGTCCGGATCTCGGCGCTGGAGCGAGCCGAGCGCGCGAGCACGCGATAGGCCTCCGTGCGGGCGCCGCGCTCGTCGAGCGTCACCTCGCGAGGATGCGCCCGAGCCGGGCGCCCGTCCGCGCGGGCGCTGCGCTCGATGCCGGCGCGTCGCGGACGTCTCACGACGCCTCCGGGGATGCGCGCGCGACGACGGTCAGAAGCGGTCGATCTTGAACGTCGCCGCCTGACCGTCCTCGGCCTGATCGGCCTTGTCGAACTGGTCCCAGCGCGCGTCGCTCGACGAGGCGATGCCACGGACGCGGAGCGCGAAGTCGTCCGGGTTCGTCGCCTGCGCGAGCGCTTCCTCGTAGGTGATGAGCCCTTCGCGATAGAGCGCCATCAACGACTGGTCGAACGTCTGCATGCCGTACGTCGCGTGGCCGCGCGCGATCGCGTCCTGCAGCTCGTGGGTGCGCTCTTTGAGCGCGATGCACTCGCGGACGAGCGCGGTCGACAGCAACACCTCGACGGCGGGCACCATGCCGTTGCCGTCGGCGCGCCGGACGAGACGCTGGCTGATGATGCCGCGGATGACCGAAGCGAGGATCAGCCGGATCTGGTCGCGTTGATGCTCCGGAAACGCCGAGATCGCGCGCGTGATGGTCTCCCGGGCGTCGAGGGTGTGGAGCGTGCTCAACACCAGGTGGCCGGTCTCGGCGGCGAGGATCGCGGTCTCGATGGTCTCGAGGTCGCGCATCTCGCCGACGAGGATCACGTCGGGATCCTGCCGCAGCGCGCCGCGCAGCGCCTCCGGGAAGCTCCGCGCGTCGTAGCCGATCTCGCGCTGATTGATGATGCACTTGCCGTCGGCGTGCGTGTACTCGATCGGGTCCTCGATCGTGATCATGTGACGGTCGTGCAGCTGGTTGATGTGGTGGATCATCGCGGCGAGCGTGGTGCTCTTGCCGCTGCCGGTCGTCCCGGTGACGAGGACGAGGCCGCGATGCTCGAGCGCGATCCGCTCGACGACCGACGGCAGATTCAGGTCGCGGATGGTGCGCACCTGCGGCGGAATCACGCGCAGCGCGATGCTGATGTCGCCGCGCTGGTGAAAGATGTTGACGCGGAAGCGGCCGAAGGCGTCGCTGGCATAGGAGAGGTCCGCCTGGAGGCGCTCGCCGAGCTGCTGGCGATGGTAGTCGTCCAGCAGCGTGTCGAGAAACCCCTTCAGTACCGCGGAGGTGAGCGTCGGCGCCTCATCCATCGGGACGAGGGCGCCGTGCACGCGATACATCGGGGGGCGGCCGACCTTGAGGTGGACGTCGGAGGCCCGCCGACTGACTCCCTGCGCGAGGATCTTTTCGAGGTCCATGCGTTCCGAACGCTGGTCGTTAGACGGCGCTCTCCTTTTCCTGCGCCGCCGGCGTCAATCCACACTTCTCGCGGATCTTGTGCTCGATGGTTTCGGCCGTTTCCTGGTTGTCCTTGAGGAACTCCTTGGTGTTCTCGCGACCCTGGCCGATGCGCTCGCCCTCGAACGAGTACCAGGCGCCGCTCTTCTCGACGATGCCGAGATCGACGCCGATGTCGATGAGCTCGCCTTCCTTGGAGATGCCGGTGCCGTAGAGGATGTCGAACTCGGCCTCTCTGAACGGCGGCGCGACCTTGTTCTTCACCACCTTCACCTTGGTCCGGCTGCCGACGATCTGATCCGCCATCTTGATCGCGCCGATACGGCGGATGTCGAGACGGATCGAGGAGTAGAATTTGAGCGCGTTGCCGCCGGTGGTGGTCTCCGGGTTGCCGAACATGATGCCGATCTTCATGCGGATCTGATTGATGAAGACGACGATGGTGTTCGATTTGGCGATGGTGCCGGTGAGCTTCCGAAGCGCTTGCGACATCAGGCGGGCCTGGAGCCCCATCTGGGGATCGCCCATGTCGCCCTCGATCTCGGCGCGCGGCACCAGCGCCGCGACCGAGTCGACGACGAGGACGTCGATGGCGCCGCTCCGGACGAGCGTCTCGGCGATCTCGAGGGCCTGCTCGCCGTTGTCCGGCTGCGAGATCAGGAGATCCTCGGTGCGGACGCCGAGCTTGCGGCCGTACGTCACGTCGAGGGCGTGCTCGGCATCGATGAACGCGCAGATGCCGCCATGGCGCTGGGCCTGGGCGATCACCTGCAAGGCGAGCGTGGTCTTGCCGGACGACTCCGGCCCGTAGATCTCGACGACGCGGCCGCGCGGCAGACCGCCGACGCCGAGCGCCAGGTCGAGGCCGAGCGAGCCGGTCGAGATGGTCTCGACGTCGCGGATCAACATGTCGGCGCCGAGCTTCATGATGGCGCCCTTGCCGAACTGCTTCTCGATTTGGCTCACCGCGAGATCGATCGCGCGGTCCCGATTGTTCACCTCTGGCGTCGCCATACACCCCTCCCGTTCACGTCAGCACGGCCGTGCTAGGCCGCCCACGATGGGCTGTGCTGCGAAGTCTGCTCCCGGAGGCACCGCGCTCGATCCGTCGATGAATGTACACTCCCGCCTCTGGAGCGTACATCCGCAAATCCGTCCGCCGGCGATCGACTGCTTTGCGCAGCATGTCGCGTGGCGAATGTCAGGCTCGCGGAACCGAAACGAGCGTCCGAACCACTCCATCCTCGAGGCGAAAGTTAGTCGAAACAGGCGAGCCGCGTCAAGCACGAGCACCAGCTACGAGTACACGGTGCCCGGTTCACGCGGCAGCGAACGCGAAGCGCGCGAGCGCCGAGTGCCGCGCGCCGCCGGCGCCGAGATCGCTGCGGAAGAGAATCAACTCATCGACGAGCGACGCGCCGAACACCCGCTCGCGTTCGAGGCGAAGAAGGTCGATCAGCGCACGGCCCGCGGCTTTCGACTCGCCGCCGGCTCGCGCCGCGTGCCGCCGATCGGCGCGCATGCGTCCCAACGTGAGATGCGGGTGGAACGGCCGGTCGTCGGCGGCGAATCCCTCGCCGAGACACGCCCGCTCGACCGCTTCCGCCAGGCGCACGAGCTCCGGCGCCTCGACGCCGACCCACAGGATGCGCGCGCGCGCGAGGCTCGGAAACCCGCCGATACCCGCGAGCCGCACCGTGAACCGCGGCTGTGCGGCCGCGGCGGCGGCGAGCCGCGTCCCGAGCTGCGCCAGCCGGTCCGGCGCGACCGAGCCGAGAAACTTGAGCGTGACGTGGAGCGCGTCCGGACGCGTCCACGCGACGTCGGCGCCGGTCGCGCGCAAGCGCGCGAGCAGCGACTCGACGGCGTCGCGCGCCGGTCCCGCGACGTCGAGCGCGACGAAGCTCCGGATCCGCGCATCCGCCGCCGGATCGGACGCCATCACTCAGCCGGGCGCGACGCTTTCACGCTGCGCCGACGCGGCACGCGACTCCGGACGGCCGATCTCGAGCATCGGCAGCGCGAGCAGATGGCGGCGCACCCAATCGAGCGCGATCTGCGACGCCAGGAGCTTCACCCACTCGCGGTTTCCCCAGAGCTGGTAGCGGCGCGTGCGAGTCGGCGCCGAGTCGGCGGCGATGCCGAAGCAGACGGTGCCGACCGGCTTCTCGGCCGTGCCGCCGTCGGGGCCCGCGATGCCCGTGATCGCGACCGCGATGTCGGCGCCGATCGTCCGGCGAGCGCCTTCCGCCATCACCGCGGCGACCTCCTCGCTGACGGCGCCGTGCGCCGCGAGCAACGCGCCCGGGACGCCGAGCAGCCGCTCCTTGATCGCGTTCGCGTACGCCGAGACGCCGCCGGGGAAATAGGCCGAGCTGCCGGGCACGTTCGTCAGGCGATGCGAGACCAGGCCGCCGGTGCACGACTCGGCGAACGTCACGCGGAGGCCGCGTGCCGTGAGAAGCTTGCCGACCTCGCGCTCCATCGAGGTGTCGCCCTCGCCGTAGATGTACGGACCGAGACGCTCGTAGACCGCGCGCGCGAGCGCATCCAGGCGGCGTTCCGCGTCGACGCCTTCGATCGTCACGCGCACCGAGACCTCCGGAAAATTCGCGCGAAACGCCCAGCGGCCCTCGCTCGCGATCCCGGCGATCGCCTCGTCGAGCCCGGACTCGCTGATCCCGAACGTCTGGAAGGTACGATGGGCGATCCGCACGCCGCCCGCGAGATCGGCGAGCCACGGAATCACGCTCTCGACGAGCATCGGCTTCATCTCGCGCGGCACGCCGGGGAGGACGACGAGGTGGCGGCGCACGCCGCGTCGCTCGACCTCGAGACGATAGCCGGGAGCGGTGCCGAGCGGGTTCGGCACGATCACCGCCCCCGCTGGAAACATCGCCTGCTTCAGGTTGTTCTCCGGCATCGGCCGGTTGAAGAGCGCGAAGAGCTGGCGGATCCGTTCGGCGACCGCGTCGTCCAGGACGAGCGGCCGGTCGAAGAGTCCAGCGATCGTCTCGGTGGTGAGATCGTCCGCCGTCGGCCCGAGGCCGCCGGTCGCGACGACGACGTCGGCCATCGCGAGCGCCTCCGACCAGGCCCACCGCAAACGGTCCGGCCGGTCGCCGACCGTCAGGACGGCGACCACGTCGACGCCGATCGCCAGCAGCTTGTCGGCGATGAAGCCGGCGTTGGTGTCGGTCGTCCGGCCGGTGGTGAGCTCCTCGCCGGTGCTGATGATCGCCGCCGAGATCACGTCAGCGCCCGTACGACGAGATTGGCATAGAGCCCGGCGACCACGTCGTCGGCGACGACGCCGAAGCCGTTTCGGACGTGACGGTCGAGGTAGCGGGCCGGGAACGGCTTCCACACGTCGAAGGCGCGGAACAGGACGAAGCCGAGGACGAGCGACAGGGTGGTCGGCACGATCAACGCGCCCGCGATCAGCATGCCGCAGACCTCGTCGAGCACGATCTTGCCGCTGTCGACGTCGGCGTACGCGGCGCCCGCACGACCGCAGATCACCATCGACGCGGGCACCGCGAGCGCGAGCACCGCCACGACGGCGGCAGCGGAGAGCCGCCAGTGATCGAAGGCGAGCAGGATCGGAATGGCGAGCGCCGAGCCGAACGTGCCGGGCGCGACGGGAATGAGCCCGACGTAGGCGCCCGTCGCGAGAAATATGGTCGCCCGTCGCACGCGGTCTCGCTCCAACGGCAGCGGATGTTAGTGAAGCGCGGACCGCAAGACAAACTGCGACCCGGCGGACGAGCGCCACGCCGGGTCGCGACCGCGGATCACGGAGTCGGCGACGGCGTCGGGCAGAACGCGGCGCCGGCGGTCCGTCCGACCATCCCGAGCAAGCTCTCGGCGCGCGGCGCTTCCACCGCCAGCAGCGCGTCGACGCCGCACTCGTGCCGCCGGAAGAGGCAGTCGGTGTATGCGTCCAGCGTCGCGAGCGACCCGACGCCGACGCTCGCGCACTCGTCCGAAACGCCGCCGAGGTTTGCGCCGTCGGCGGCCTCGAGGACCATCGGATAGTCGACGCCGCCGCAGCTCTTGGCGACCAGCACGCGCAGCTTGAGCTCGGCGGTGCCGATCTTCACGAACTCCTTGTCGCACGCGAGCTGCGCCTTCGGAATGCAGCGCGGGTCGGTCGGCTTCGTCTGCACGCAGGTGAACACCTTGTCGACGCACTTCTCGAGGCTCCTGAGCTTCGCTTTCGCGAACGCGGCCCCTGCCCTGTCGATGCCCTTGGCGCACTTCACGGCGCTCTTTCCCGTCCCCTTCTCGTCGTCGAGATCGAGGCCGGTGCCGCCGTGATCGTCGAAGCAGTCGAGCGCGTCGATCGTGCCCTGCGCGACGCCGGCCGCGCGCATCAGCTCCTTGGCGCGGGGCGCCTCGACGTCGAAGAGACGCTCGGCCTCGCACGCGTGCAGACGCGCGACGCAGTCGGCGACGTCGGCCGCCGCGAAGACCGGATTCGGACAGCTCCCCTCGATCGCCTCGAAGCCGAGGCCGTCGGGGCTCTCCAGCTCGTCGAGGCTGAGCGCGCCGGCGCACGCCTTCGCGAAGCTCGCGCGCAGCCGCGCGTCGGCGGTCGCGATCTTCGCGAGCTGCTTCGTGCACCTGCTTCCGGCCTTCTCGAGACAGTGCGACCGTTTCACCGGGTCGGCTTGGGTTTGGATGCACTTGAACGCGGCGCTGGTGCACGAGTCGAGGACCTTCAGCTTCGCGGCGACGAATTTCGCGCCGGCGGTCTTGATCGTCTTCTGACACTTGTTCGCGGCCTTGCCGGCGGCGCCCGGGAGACCGAGCGGCGCGGGCGTCGGCGTCGGGGTGCTCGTCGCCGTCGCCGATCCGCCCGGCGTCGGCGTCGGGGACGCGGTGATCGTGGCGGTCGCCGTCGGCGAGGGGGTGCTTTCGGTGGAGGTCGAGGTCGGCGTCGCGCTCGGCGAGGGGGCGGTCGAGGTCGACGTCGGGGTCGCGCTCGGAGAGGGAGCGCTCGCCGTCGCCGATGGCGTCGTACCGCTCACGGTCGCGGTCGGCGTCGCGGTGAGGCCGCCCGGCGTCGACGTCGCGGTCGCGCTCGTCGGGGTGCTCGTCCGCGTCGGGGTCGCGCTCGCGGTCGGCGTGGCGCTGGCGACGGTCGCGGTGGCCGTACGGCTCGCCGTCGCGCTCTGAGTCGGCGTCGGAGTAACGGTCTGGGTCACGGTGGGCACCGGAGTGACCGTCTTCGTCGGGGTGACAGTCTGGGTCGGCGTAGGCGTGGGCGTCGCCGTCCTCGTCACCGTCGCGGTCGGCGTCGGGGTGACCGTCGCCGTCGCAGTCTGCGTCGGCGTCGGCGTGCCGGTCGGCGTCGCCGTCGGACAGCTCGACGCGTCGTCGCAGGTGGCGTTGCAGCAGACGTCGATGCCCTTGTCGCAGACCTCGCCCTCCTGCAGAACGCCGTCGCCGCAGACGGGGCAATTCGGCAACCCGACCGAGGTCGGCTCGTCGATGCGCGACGGAGTGAACGTCGCGGTGCCGATGGTCGGAACGAGGGCGGCGGGATGCCGGGTCTTGATCGTACCGCCGGGGTTGGCGAGATAGGTCGAGCCGTTCTTCAGCTGCATCGCGCTCCGCGCAACCAGCAAGATGTTCGAGCCGCCCGTGGTGCCGCTGCCGTTCTGGTTGCTCGCCTCGACGCGGCGATTGGTCTCGACAGTGAGCGCGCAGCCCGCGAGCGTGACGCTCTGCGGATCGACGTTCTGCGGCCCGCCGCCGGCGAAGATGCTCTGGTCGAGCGTGAGACCGCCGTTCGCGCCGCTGGTGGCGTAGCCGGCCGTCATCGCGACGAACCCGGCGCCGCCGTCGCTCGCGGTTCCGGCGGCGTCGATCCGGCCCGTGATCGAGATCGAGCCGCCGGCATCCGCGGACACGTCGCCGCCGCGATCCTTGCCGTTGACGTTGAGGTCTCCGGAGAGCGTGAAGTTCCGGCCGGCATCCGCCTCGAACGAGCCGCCCATGCCACCGTCGCCGCCGCCGTGCGCGTTGATGTCGCCCTGGATGATGATGTCGCCGTCGCGCGGGCCGAGGACGGTCAGGGGATCGTCGACGGTGTCGAGGAGGATCGAGCCGCCACCGCCCTCGAAGTTGGCGGCGCCGTTCGCGCGAATCATCGACGCGGTGCCGAGAAATTGGATTGCGCCGGCGGCGCTGATCTCGACGTCGCCGCCGTCGCCACCGATCGGATCACGGTCGCTGCCGTCGAGCTTGAGGGCCGCCGTGACCGTGACGTTGCCTCCCGGGACGTTGCCGCCGATCGAGTCGTCACCGGCGGTCAGCAGGATCGAACCGCCGAAGCCGCCGCCGGCGTTGCTGCTGACGTCGATCGTCTTGCTGATCACGATGTCGTCGCCCGCCAGCATCTCGATGTCGCCGCCGTCGCTGCCGCCGCCGGACGCATCGATCGCTTGGTTGATCGTGATCGTGCCGGCCGCCGCGAGATCGACCGTGCCGCCCGCTGCTTGGTTCGTGCCCTGGAACTCCATCACGCCGCCGAGCGTGATCGAGCCGGCGAGCGACTCGACAACCAGGCTGCCGCCGTCCGCAAACCGCTCACCCGGGGCGGCGGTGGTATCACCCTTGGTTCGCAGCTCGGACGAGCCCTGCGCGACGACGTTGCCCTGCGCGTGCAGCTCGATGTCACCGCCGCTGTCACCCCTGACGTCGATGATGCCCGCGTGCGTGATCGAGCCGTTCGCGACGATCGTGATGTCGCCGCCCTGGATGATTCCACCTCCCGGCGCCATGAACTCTCCGAGTGCCTTCAGTTTGCCGGTTTTCGTGGTGGTCACGTCATTGACGTCGAAGATCTCGATGAAGCCGCTGCCGCGGACGTTCATCTCCTTCTCGAAGGTGACGTTGCGCCCGCCGAGGTCGAACTTGCAGCCGCCGCTCGTGATGTTGATGTCGATCTTCACGTCGACCAAGCTCGCCGTGCAGACGCTACCCGTCGCGCACAGCACGTTCTGGGTGTTCTGCACCGCGTCCTGAGAGGCCTTCGGCCCGCAGGTCACGTCGAGCGCCGCCGCAACGGCCGGGGCGAGCATGACCAGCAATGCCAGCAGGAGCGAAGAAAGGATGCGTATCGGTCGCGGACAGTGTTCCATGGTGGTGCTCCGTGCTTTTTGGGTTCTAACTCGCCGGCGATCGTTCGAGGACGCGGGGTCGACGGACGGACACGGCCGGAGAGACGACGACCGCCGACGGCGCGCGGCCAACGTAACGATCGGCCACGCCTCGCCGCCGCAGTTCGATCGGGGAAAGGCCCCGCGAAACGTCAAGGATTGTTGGCTTGACAGAAGCCGCTTTCGAGCGACATCCCGACGATGCCGAGTAGCTCCTCGGACCGCGGCGACTCGAACCGGACGAGATCCTCCACTCGGCACTGGTGCTGCCGGACCAGGCACGTCTCGAAATCGGCCAAGGTCGCGAGCGCCGGCACGTCGTAGCGCTCGCACTCGTTCGCCAACGCGCCGAGATTGGCGCCGTAAGACGGCAGCAGCACCGACATGAAGTCGACGTCAGCGCACTTCTTGCTCACGTCGTTGGCGAGCCTCTGCTCCTCGGCGGCGATGCTGTTGAACTCGTCGACGCACGCTCCGTCGGCGCCGGCGCGACAGTCCTCGAAATCCACCGGGTCCCGGGAGGTCTGGACGCAGGTGAAGATGCCGTCGACGCACTTCTCGAGGCTCTTCAGCTTGCGCCTCACGAATCTCGCGCCCGCCTGCTTGATGGCGACGCCGCACTTCGCCAGGTCCTTCCCGGAGCCTCTCGGATCGCCGAGGTCCGCGCCGTCGCCGCCGTTGTCGAACAGACAGCTATCCATGACCGCGGGAATGCCGGCGACGCGCAGCATCTCGCCGGCGCGCGGGTTCTCGACGTTCACCAGCATCTCCGCCTCGCAGCGATGCTGGTCGGCGACGCACCGGCTCACGGCATCGAGATCGGTCGGCTCATCGCCGAACGAGGTGCAGGCGTCCGCGACGCGTGAGAACCCGAGACCGGCGTCGCTGAGGACGTCGGCGACGGCGAGGTCGCGCACGTCGCACTTCCGGCGGATACGCGCTGCGAGCTTGGTCTCCTCGCGGTCGGTGTGTCCGAATCCGCGGTTGCAGGATTGCACGGCAGCGGCGCGGCACTTGGGATCCGACGGGGATGTCTGCGTACAGCGCAGCAAGTCCAACGCGCAATCGGCGAGCGCCGAGCGGACACTTGCGACGAAGCGGCCGCCGGCCTGCTTGATGGTCTTCTGACACTTGTCGGCGGCACGCGCGGCGCTGCCCTCGAGGTGACCGCCTTGCGGCGTCGGCGTCGGGCCGGTTGGGCTGACGGTCGGCGTCGCAGTCCGGCTCGGCGTCGCGGTCACGGTCGCGGTGACGGTCGGCGTGGCGGAGCTCGTCGGCGTCGGCGTTGCGCTGCCGGTCGCGGTTGGGGTGGCGCTCGCGGTCGCAGTGGCGCTCGGCGTCGCGGTCGCGGTGGCGCTCGCGGTCGCGGTGGCGCTCGACGTCGCAGTGGCGCTCGACGTCGCGGTCGCAGTCACCGTCGCGGTCGCGGTCGCCGACGGAGTGCTCGTCGGTGTCGTGGTCGGCGTTGCCGTTGCGGTTGGCGTGGCGGTCGTGGTTGCCGTTGTCGTTGCGGTCGCCGTTGCGGTGACCGTCGCGGTCGGTGTCGGCGTCGCGCTTTGCGTCGCGGTGATCGTCGGCGTGCTGCTGACCGTCGGCGTCACCGTCGGCGTCACCGTGGCGGTGGGCGTCGCCGTGCGCGTCGCCGTCACGGTCGGCGTCGGCGTCGAGGTTTCACCGACCGTCTGCGACGGCGTCACCGTTTGAGTCGCGGTCGCCGTCGGCGTTGCCGTCACGGTGGTCGTGGGGGTCGCGGTCACGGTCGGGACCATCGGCGTCTGTGTAACCGTCACCGTCGGCGTCACAGTCGCAACCATCGGCGTCTGTGTGACCGTCACCGTCGGCGTCGGCGTCACGGTCGGGACCATCGGCGTCTGCGTGACCGTCACCGTCGGCGTCACGGTCGGTGCCACGACGGTCTGGGTCGGCGTCGCGGTGAGGGTCGGTGTGGCGGTGCGGGTCGGCGTCGGCGTGCGGGTCGCGGTCGTCGTCGGCGTCGCGGACGGCGTCGGTGTCGGCGCGATGCCGCAGCCCGGCAGGCCGGCGCTCAAGCCCGGGGCGATGACCAGCGAGGGATTGAAGGTGACGGTTCCGGCGAGAGTCGGGGCGAGATTCGCGCGGTTGGTGCCGCCGGGATTCGCGAGGAACTGCGTCGTCTTGCCGGTCTGCCCGATCTGCGGCGCCTGTCGGGACAGCAGAGCGATGTCGGCGCCGCCGAGCATGTTGTTCGCGCCGGTGCCGGCGCTGCCGTCGACTTTGACGCCGCCGACGACCGTGAGCGTACAGCCCGCGAGGTCGATCGAGCTGCCGCCGCCGTTGCTGGAGCCGCCCGACGCGAGGATGTTCTGCTGGACGCTCAGGCCGAAGAATTGCGCGAGGCCGGCGCGGAAATCGATCGACCCGGGGGCGCTCGTCGCGACCGCGCCCTTGGCGGTGATGACGCCGTTGAGGGTGACCGCTTGTCCGGCGTCGCCCGACGCGTCACCGCCGTCGTCGGTGCCGGTCACGTCGATCGCCCCGGTGATCGTGAGGTTGAGCCCCGCGCTGGCGTCGAAAGACCCGCCGTCGCCGCCGTCGCCGCCGCTCTTTGCGGTGAAGAAGCCGTCGAATTGGACGTTGCCGTCGGTCGGCTCGATCTCCGTCGGGTTCGGACCACCGGAATCGATCACGATGTCGCCGCCCGATCCGTCGAACTGGCTCGGCGCGTTCGCGACGACGCCGCTGCCGCTGGCGAACGTGATGTTGCCGAAGGAGCTGATGTCGGCATCGCCGCCGTCGCCGGCGAAGGTGTCGGTCGCGCTGCCGGACATCTGGAACACCGCCGGACTGTTGACCATCACCACGCCGCCGGTTTTGATGCCGCCGAGGAAATCGTCGCCGCCGGTGACCGTGATGAAGCCGCCGGACCCGCCGCCGACGTTGCTCGAGACGTCGATGTTGCGCGCGATCGTGACGTCGTCGCCGGCGTCGAAGGTGATGTCGCCGCCGTCGCTGCCGCCGCCGACCGCGTTCAACGCTTTGAGGAGCGAGACGTTCTTCGCCGCGTCGAACTCGGTGATGCCGCCGGCGCCCTGATTCTGCCCGTTCAGCTCGATCGAGCCGTTCAGCGTGATGCTGCCGGCGATCGAGGTGATGTCGAACTCGCCGCCGTCGCCGTACTTGTCGCCCATGTCCGAATTCGAAATCCCGTTACCGACGATCGATGCATTGTTGCCGGCGAGGGACACGTCGCCCTGCGCGGTGAGGATGATCGTCCCGGAGCTGTCGCCGGAGACGTCGATGAGCCCGTTGACCGTGATCGTTCCCGAGCTGTCGATCGTGATCAGCCCACCCTGAATGTTGAACCCGAAGGAGGTGACGAAATCGCCGCGGGCCTTGAGCCTGCCGTTGTTGGCGATCGTGGTGTCGCCAGCATTGGTGAACTTGATGAAGCCGGCGCCCGTCATGTTGAAGTCATTCTGGATGCTGAGGGCGAGGCCGCCGATGTCGAACTCGCAGCCGCCCGACTTGACGTTGATGTTGCGCTTGTCGAGGGTGATGGCCGTCAGGGTGCACGTCGCCGCCGCGCCCTTGCCGTCGATGTCCGAGCAGAGCACCTGCTGGGTATTGTTGGCGGCGTTCGCGCCGCACGTGGCGTCGAGATCCGGCGTGGCGGACGACGCGGGAGCGGCCGCCGCGAGGACGGCCGATACCACCGCGACCGCGACCCAGCCGAGGCGCCGCACGATCGCGCTGCGGTACCGAGAAGCGCCACGTCGTGGGAGCGGGGATTCATGAGAGAGCGCTTCAGTAGTCACGGGATGGTCTCCGGCGGACATTGGTTCGCACGCTGGCGAGCGGCGGAAGGCAATGAAGGGTGAAATACAGGCGTTCTGGAGACTCCGGCAGCCCGCGGAGGATAGCGGAGGCGCAGAAAGCATGTCAACTTCGTTTCGACCTCCTGTATCGTCCCGGACGCGCCTTGGTGTGCCCGTCGAAAAGATGCTAACGGGTCGGCCGCGCCCCGGACGTGGGGAGGCGAATGCCATGGCGAAGCGCAGCAGGTTCCTCGAGCGCCCAAAGATCGATCCGGTGCCGATCACGCCCGCGACGAGCCTCCGCGAGCTCGTCGACGGGACGTTCCTCGCCTACAACGGCGCGCGTGTGCGCGAGGCCTGTCGGCTCTTCAGCGGGCCGATGCTCGAGGACGACGTCACCGTCGGCCTGAGCCTCACCGGCGCGCTCACACCAGCGGGTCTCGGTATCGCGGCGCTGATTCCGCTCCTCGAGGCCGGCTTCGTCGATTGGATCGTGTCGACGGGCGCGAACCTGTACCACGACACCCACTACGGCATCGGGCTGACGCTGCACCAAGGCCGTCCCGACGTGAGCGATGTCGAGCTGCGCGACGAGGGCGTCGTCCGCATCTACGACATCTTCTTCGATTACGACGTGCTGCTGAAGACCGACGCGTTCTTCAAGCAGATGATCACGGCCGACGAGTTCCAGCGCCCGATGGGGACCGCGGAGTTCCACTATCGCGCCGGCCGGTACGTCGCCGAGCGCGAGCGCGTCCTCGGCGTGCGACGGCGCTCGGTGCTCTCGACGGCGTACGAGCTCGGGGTCCCGATCTACACCTCGTCGCCGGGCGACAGCTCCATCGGGATGAACGTCGCCGCGATGGCGCTGCTCGACAACCGGCTCGCCTTCGACGTCTCGCGCGACGTCAATGAAAGCAGCGCCATCGTCTACGACGCCAAACGATCGGGCGGTCGCAGCGCCGTCTTCATTCTCGGCGGCGGCTCGCCGAAGAACTTCGTGCTGCAGACGGAGCCGCAGATCCAAGAGGTGATGGGTATCGTAGAGAAGGGCCACGACTATTTCTTGCAGGTGACCGACGCCCGCGCCGACACCGGCGGCCTCTCCGGCGCCACGCCGGGCGAGGCGGTGTCGTGGGGCAAGGTCGACCCTGACAAGCTGCCCGGCACCGTCGTATGCTATGTCGACTCGACGGTGGCGCTGCCGATCATCACCGCCTACGCGCTCGCGACGCGCGCGCCGCGCGTGCCGAAGCGCCTCTATGATCGGCGTGACGCGATGATCGCCGAGCTCGCACGCGAGTTCCGCCGCGTCGGCGGCCCGAAAACTTCGTGAGTGGAGTCGTGAGCACGGACAACATGGAACGGGAGCTCGAGACGGCGCGCACGGCCGCGCGCGCCGCCGGACAGGTGCTGCTGCGCTACTACGGGACCGCCTACAAGGTATCGGAAAAGAGCGCCGACAATCCGGTCACGGCGGCCGACGTCGAAGCCAACGATACGCTCAAGGAGGCGATTCTCGCGGCGTTTCCCGACGACGGCTGGCTCTCCGAAGAGACCGCCGACTCCGACGAGCGGCTGGAGCGGCGCCGGGTGTGGATCGTCGACCCGCTCGACGGCACGAAGGAGTTCATCGGCGGGATTCCGGAGTTCGTGGTTTGCGTCGCCCTGGTCGAGGACGGCCACCCGCGGGTCGCCGTCGAGTACAATCCGGTCAACGACGAGCTCTTCACCGCCCGCAAGGGCGGCGGCGCGTTCTTGAACGGCAAGCCGGTGCACGTCAGCACCCAGGTCGACCTCCGCCATGCGCGCGTGCTCGCGAGTCGGAGCGAGGAGGCGCGCGGCGAGTGGGACGCGTATCAATCGCTGATGAAGGTCGAGCTCACGGGCAGCGTCGCGTACAAGTTCGCGCTCGTCGCCTCCGGGCGCCACGACGCCACGTTCACGCTCACGCCGAAGAACGAGTGGGACGTCTGCGCCGGCGCGCTGCTGGTCGCGGAAGCGGGCGGCATGGTGACCGACCCCGACGGGCGTGCGATCCGCTTCAACAACCGCGACACCTTGCTGCCGGGATTGGTCGCCTCGAACGGCGTGCTCCACCGCGCGATCTTGAACACGATCCGCGCCACCCGCGCGGCGCTCGAGTAGGACCCCGACGCGCCGGCCGGCGGAATCTCAGCGCGCGCCGCGTCGCAGGAACTCGCGCAACGCCTCGCGGACCTCACCCGCATGGGGGCCGCCGAAGAGACTCGTCCCGTGCGCGTCGCCGGAGAAGAGGCGCATCGACTTCGGCTCCGGTGACGTGCGCATGAGCCGCGTCACCGCCGCCGCGGCGGCCTCGTCGCCTTCGGAGGCGATGAAGAGCTTCGGCGCGCGCACCTCGGTGGCGGCCTGCGCCGCGTCGAGACCGCGGAACGCCAGCGGCGCCGAGAGCGTCACCACGCCCGCGACCGGCACTCGCGCCGCGACGATCAGCGCCGCCGTGCCGCCCATGCTCGCGCCCGCGAGATAGATCGGCCGGATCTTGCGGCCCGCGAGATAGCGATACGCGCCTTCCATGTCGCGGTCGATGGCCGCGACGTCCTTGGTGCCACCGGACTCGCCGTAGCCGCGGAAATCGAACGTCAGCGCGCGGAAGCCGCTGCCGGCGAGGTCCTGCGCGACGGCCGTCCAGCTGCGCTGATCGGCGGGATACATGTGGCCGAGCGCGATCCCGGGACCGCTCGATCCGTAGAGGTGACCGACCAGCTGCACGCCGTCGGTCGCCGTGATCTGAACGCGCTCTTGCTCGACGGCGCGGCCCGCCGCCGGCGAGCCGAGGAGCGCCAGCGCCAGCACGACGCCGCACGCCGTCTTCGGCGTCACGACGTGAGCGCCCGGCGCAGCGGCTCCGGCAGCGGGCACGGCTTCCCGTCGCGCCCGATCGCGACCGCGGTGACCTGCCCTTCGATCACCAGCTCGCCGTCGTGGAAGATCTCGTGCAGGTACGTGACCGAGGTGGTGCCGACGCGTCCCGGCCGGATCCGCAGCTCGATGACGTCGTCGACCGTGATCGGCCGCTTGTAGGTCGCGCTGACGCTCACCCGGGGGAAATCGACCGCGCGCGCCGCCGACGCGTGCGAGACGCCGAGGGCGCGCAGGAACTCGAACTCGGCGACCTCGAAGTAGCGAAACGCCGCGGTGAAGTGGATGCGGCCCGACGCGTCGGTGTCGACCCACCGCACCCGAACGGTCTCGCGATGCTCAGGCATGCGCCGCTCCCGCTCGCACGAGCTCGCGCAAGCGATCCGGGAAGTCGGTCATGATCCCGTCGCAGCCGAGCGCGAGCAGCCGCGTCGCCTCCCCGGGATCGTTGATGGTCCATACGTGCATCTCGGCGCCGAGCGCGTGCGCGGCCGCGACGCTCTCCGTCGTGACCAGCGGGATGTCCTGGAACGACGGCGGGATCTGCAAGGCGACCGCACCGTCCGGCAATCGCGGCGCCTCGCCGTCTCGCAGCGCGAAGACGAACGCCGCGACCTCGCCCGCCGACAGACTCGTCGGCACGTCCGGCGCGGCGGCGCGGATCGCGCGCATGATCGCGTCGCCCTCGGCCGCGAGCAGGACGGTCGCCGGGGCGCGCCGCACGAGCGCGACCACCGCGTCGATGATCGGCGGCTCGGCTTGCTTGATCTCGATGTTCAGCGGCATCGTGGGAAACGCGGCGATCACCTCCGCGAGCCGCGGGATGCGGACGCCGCGGCCCCGATACGGGAAGCTCCGCCCGCCGTCCGGCGTGAACCGGTAGCCGGCGTCGATCCGCTCGAGCTCGCGCATCGCGAGGGCGCGCACCGGCCCGGCAGCGTCGGTCGTTCGATCGAGCGTGGGGTCGTGCAGCACGACGATCTCGCCGTCGGCGGTCGCGTGCACGTCGAGCTCCAGCACGTCGACGCCCGCGTCCGACGCCTTTTCGAACGAGACCAGGGTGTTCTCGGGCGCGCTACCCGAGGCGCCGCGGTGACCGAACAGGCGCGGCGCCGAACCTGGGAAGCCTCGCCGCATCACCCGATCGTCAGCCGTCGGACGCCGCCCGAATGCGTACGAGATCGAGGAGCGAGGCGGCGGCCGGCACGAGCCGTGGCACCGCCACCGCGCTGCCGATCGCGGAGAGACGCGTCCCGAGATCCGCGCGCAAGCGGCGGAAGCGCTTGAGCGCGGCGCCGGCGAGCTTCTCGTCGACCGGGATCCTCACCCGCAGCGGATCGACGTACGCGCCGTCCTTGAACATCATGAAGTGCAGATGCGGGCCGGTCGCGACCCCGGTTGCGCCGACGTAGCCGATGATCTGCCCCTTGTGCACCGGAGCGCCGAGCCGGATGCCGCGCGCGAAGCGCTGCAGGTGCGAGTACGAGCTGGCCCAGGGCGTCGCGTGATCGACGGCGACTTGATTGCCGTACTCGCCGTTCCGTCCGGCGAAGGTGACGACGCCGTCCGCGATCGCGTGCACCGGCGTACCCGCCGGGGCGGCGAAGTCGACGCCGCGGTGTGGACGCATCCTCTTCCAGATCGGATGCAAGCGCGCGTGTGAGAACTGCGAGCTGATCTCGACGAAGTCGACCGGGTACTTGAGAAACGGGCGTCCGAGAGCAGCACCGTTCTCGTCGTAGTACTCGGCCTCGCCGCGCTCGTTCTCGAAGCGGAAGGCGGAGAGCGTGCGTTCGCCGCTGCGAATCTCGGCGGCGAGGATGTCGCCGGGTCGCGGCCGGCCGTCGGCATCGCGCAGCTCGGCGTAGACCACGCGGAACTCGTCTTCCGGCCGCAGATCGCCCGCGAGATCGACGTCCCAGCCGAACAGCTCCGCGAGCTCCGACACCATCGCCGGCGGCATTCCCGCGGCACTGGCCGACGTCGCCAGACTCGCGTCGACGCGTGCCGCCGTCGCACGGCACGGCCGCGAGCTGCGGCATCGCCTTCATGCGCGCGCGGATCTGGCCGTGCACGAGGCGCATGCTCAGCGACGGCGCGCCGATCGACCTCGTAGTCGCACGCAATCAGGCGGCCCTGGTCGCGCGCGAAGGTCAGGACCAACGAGTGGCGCGGCTCGAGGTGATCGAGGTCGTAGACGGGCGTCGCGGCTTGCTGCCAGGAGCGGATCTCGGCGGACGACAGCCCGTGATCGCTGAGGATCCCGACGAACGTCTCGCCCGGCGCGATGATGTGGCGGCATTGGACGCCGTCGTCGCCCGGCATCACCGAGACGACGAAGCCGGGCGTGAGGTTCGCGGTGTCGTGCCGGAGCGCGCCGGGCGGCAGCCCGCCGGACGCGATCGTTTGCGGGACGAGACAGATCAGGAAGACCGGCGACAACAGGGCCGCGACGAGGTGCCAGTGCGCCGATCGGCTGGTTCGGAGGATCCGCGGGGAGCAACGCTGCATCTCGAACCCTTCCCTGGAATTTCGAGAGTCGCGCGACCTTGCCTAGCGACGGACGCGTTGTCAACCCAATTCTGGCGCGCGCTGACGCGTCTTTCGCGGCTCGCCGCGGCGCCGAGCCGCTTCATCCGACCACCCTGCCGCGCAACGACGCGCACTCGCGTTGCGGGGGTCGGAGGTCGCTGTTAACGTCGCGCGGTGCGCATCGGCGGGCTCGACGTCGGTGATCGTCGCATCGGCGTCGCGATCTCCGACGAGCAAGGTTGGACCGCGCAAGGCGTGGGCGTTCTGACGCGCACCACGCTCGAGGCGGACCTCGCGGACCTCCAGGCGGCCTTCGAGCCGTACGCGCCGACAGCGATCGTCGTCGGCCTGCCGAAGAACATGAACGGCACGCTCGGCCCGCAGGCCGAGAAGGCGCTCGCGTTCGCGCGTCACGTCGAAGAGACGCTGCACGTGCCGACCGTCATGTGGGACGAGCGCCTCTCGACGGTGGCGGCCGAGCGCACTCTCCTCGAGGCGGATCTGAGCCGCGCCAAACGACGGCGCGTGATCGACAAGGCGGCGGCCGTCTTCATCCTCCAGGGCTATCTCGACAGCCTCGAGTTCGCGGCGCGCGGGGACGAGGTGCGCCCGCCGGCCGCGATGCCTCCGCGTCGCCCGGGAGCGCCGGGCAAACGACGCGACCACCGGTGACGCGCACGCATGGCGCGCCGCGGGCCGGCGAACGCCAACGGCGCGTGCGCCCCGGTCGCGGCGCCGCGCTCGCATGAGACTCCGCGCGTCGATCGCGGCGCTCGCGATCGTGCTCGCCGTCACCGGCGCGATCCTCTACGCCCTCGCGACGCCGGCGTCGCCGCCTGCCGGCACGCTGGTCGTCGTGCGTGACGCCGACTCCGTACGGGCGATCGCGGCGCAGCTTCGCCGCGCCGGCGTCGTTCGCAGCGCGCTCGTCTTCCGCGTCTGGGCGCGCGCCGCGGGCGCGGACCGCCACATCAAACCGGGCGAGTACCGATTCGGCGGCACGATCGGCGTCGGCGACGTGCTGGCGACGCTGACCAGTGGCGCGGGAGCCCCGACGATCACCATCCCCGAGGGCCTCACCGTCCGCGACGTCGCCGCGCTCCTCGCGTGGCGCGGTTACGCGTCGACGGAGAGCGTGCTCTGCCTCGCGAGCGATCCGAGCTTCCTCGCTGGCGGCCGGTGTCCCGGGCCCGCAGCTCGAGGGCTATCTCTTCCCGGACACGTACCGCGTCTCGAGCCTCATGAGCCCCGGCGAGATCCTCGCGATGATGGTGCGCCGGTTCCACGAGCGCTTCGACGCCGCCCGCTATCGCCGTCTCGCCGAGCGCGGCATGACCCTGAACGAGCTCGTCACGCTGGCGTCGATCGTGGAGAAGGAGACCGCGGTCGCGTCCGAGCGTCCCGTCGTCGCCGCCGTGTTCTACAACCGGCTCCGGCTCGGCATGCCGCTGCAGAGCGACCCGACGGTGATCTACGGCCTCCCGGATTTCAGCGGCAATCTGACGCGCGCCGATCTCGTGCGGCCCAACCCGTTCAACACCTACGTCGTGACGCGGCCTGCCGCCCGGGCCCGATCGCGAATCCCGGCCTCGCCGCGATCGACGCGGCGCTCGCCCCGGCCGAGGTGCCGTACCTCTACTTCGTCGCGAAGAACGACGGCTCCCATCACTTCTCGGTCACGCTCGCCGAGCACAACCGCGCCGTCGACGAGTACCAGCGCCCTCATCGTTGACGTTCGCCTTCTTTTCGCTTAGAAGCGTCGGCGAGGAGGGCCGTCGATGCCGGGACCGATGCTGACGAAGCGGCAGAAGGAGTTCGTCGACTACCTCGACGCGTACATCGTGAAGCACGGCTACGCGCCGACGCTCGAGGAGATCGGCCAGCACTTCGGGCTGAGCTCGCTCGCGACCATCCACAAGCACCTCACCAACCTCGAGAGCAAGGGACTGATTCGGCGCAAGTGGAATCGCAGCCGCGCGCTCGAGGTCGTGCCGCAGCAACGCAAGGTCGCCTCCGTCGAGCTGCCGCTGCTCGGCCGCGTCGCGGCGGGATCTCCGATCGAGCCGCTCGAGCACGCCGATACCATCGCCGTCCCGGAAGAGCTCGTCGGACGCGGTGAGACGTTCGTGCTGCGCGTCAAGGGCGACTCGATGGTCAAGGAAGGCATCCTCGACGGCGACTACATCGTCGTCCAGGCGCGCGCCAACGCCGACAACGGCGACACGGTCGTGGCGCTGGTGCGCGGCGAGGCGACGGTGAAGCGCTTCTACCGCGAGAAGGCCGGCATGGTCCGGCTGCAACCGGCGAGCGACACGATGGAGCCGCTGATCGTGCGCGGCGGCGACGTCGAGGTCCGCGGCATCGTCACCGCGGTGATGCGCAAGTACCTCCCGGCGCGCCGACGACCGGCGGCATGACCGAGCTCGGCGGCGCACGCCAGTCGCCGGCGCCGCCGGCGTCGCACCCGCGTGACGGCCGCAACGCCGCAGCGCACGTCGCCGCCGTGGACGGCGCGTTCTCGGTCTACGTGCACATCCCGTACTGCGAGGCGAAGTGCCCGTACTGCGACTTCAACTCGTACGCGGCGGCGCGCTGGCCGGAGGACGACTACGCGCGCGCGCTCGTCGACGAGCTCCGGGCCTACGCCGCGCTGCCGCCGTGGCGCGGCGCCACCGTCGCGACCGTCTTCTTCGGCGGCGGCACGCCGTCGCTGTTCCAGCCGGCGACGATCGGCGGCATCCTCGACGGTATCGCGGCGCGGTTTCGCGTCGCGGCCGACGTCGAGATCACGCTCGAGGCCAATCCCGGCACCGTCGAGCGCCAGCGCCTGGCGGGATTCCGCGCCAGCGGCGTGAATCGTCTCTCGTTCGGCATCCAGTCGTTCCAGCCGGAGCTGCTCGCGACGCTCGGCCGGATCCACACCGTCGACGACTCGCGCGCGGCGATCACCGCCGCGCGTGCCGCCGGCTTCGACAATCTCAACCTCGATCTCATCTTCGCGGTGCCCGGACAGGCGCGCGACGCCTGTGCCGCGGACGTCGCGGAGGCGGTCCGCCACGCACCCGAGCACGTCTCCGCATACAACCTCACCTACGAGCCGAGCACGCCGTTCCACGCCTGGCGGGCGCGCGGGCAGATCCAACCGCTCGGCGAGGACGACGAGCTCTGGATGTTCCGGCACGTTCGCGCCGTCTTGGCGGACGCCGGGTACGCGCCGTACGAGATCTCGAACTTCGCCCGCCCCGGGCACGCCGCCCGTCACAACCAGAGCTACTGGCGGGCCGTTCCGTATCTCGGCGTCGGCGCCGGCGCGCACTCGTTCGCCGACGAGCCGGGATGGGGCCGCCGCTGGTCGAACGAGCGGCTGCCGGAGCGCTACATGGCCGGTGTCGCCGCCGGAAACGCGGTCGCGACCGCGGAGACGCGCTCGTTCGAAACTGCGGCGGGCGAGTTCGTCTTTCTCGGGCTGCGTGAGACCGCCGGCATCGACCTCGCCGCCTTCGCCGCGCGCTTCGGACGCCCGGCCGAGGCGCTGTATCCGATCATCCGCGACTTCTGCGACGACGGGCTCCTCGTCGCGCGCGACGGGCGGCTCGCGCTCACCGCGCGCGGGCTCCTCGTCGCGGACTCGGTCTTCGCGGCGTTCGTCTGAACGTCAGGGGACGACGAAGAGCGTCAGCGCGAACCGCGCCTCGGGATCGATCCACTGCTGGTGCGACCGGAACCCCGCGTCCGTGACCAGCTCGCAGATCGATTCGGGCGTGTACTTGTAGGAGCTCTCCGTCCAGACCGTCTCGCCCGGCGAGAACAGCACGGTGAGATCCGCGAGGCGGACGTGCACGACCTGCGCGCGCCGGCTCACCAGGTGCATCTCGATGCGCGACTTACCGCCGTTCCAGACCGGCCGGTGATCGAAGGCCGCGAGATCGAAGTTGCCGTCGAGCTCGCGATTGATGCGAACCAGGAGGTTCTTGTTGAACGCCGCCGTCACGCCGAGCGGGTCGCCGTAGGCGAGGAGCAGCTCCTCGGCGGGCTTCACCAAGTCGGCGCCGAGCAGCAGCGTGTCGCCGGGAAGCAGGCAGCCGCGCACCTCGCGCATGAAGTCGGCGGCGGCGGGTGGGTCGAAGTTGCCGATGTTGGAGCCGAGGAAGAGCACGCACATCGCCCCGCGCCGCGCGGCCGCCGCACGGCGCAGCCCTTCCACGTACGTCGCGCGGTGGCCGACGACGGAGGCGTGCGGCAACAGGCTCAGCGTGCGCTCCGAGAGCTCGAGCGCGGTCGCCGAGATGTCGATCAAGTGCACCAAGACCGGCGAACCGCGCCGGCGAAGCGCTTGCGCGATCGTCGCGAGCTTGGTGCCGCTCCCGCACCCGAGCTCGACGATCGTGCAGGGCTCGCCGAGCGGCGCGACGACGCCGTCGGCGAAGCGCTCGAGGAGATGCGTCTCGGCGCGCGTGATCCGATACCACGGCAGCTGGCAGATCGCCTCGAAGAGGTGCGACCCGAGCGCATCGTAGAGATATTTCGATTGCAGCTGCTTCGGGCGCAGCTGCAGGTCGCGGTGGACGTCGGCCGCGAACGCGCCGCGCAGCCCGTCACATGCGCTCGCCTCCTCGAAAGCGGCAGCCGTCTCGGCGCTCATGCGCTCACGCACCGGAACGTCGCGTAGGGGTACGGGTATCGCGGTCGAAACCAGTTTCGCCAGCTCCGCCGTATGAGCTCGCGCGCGGTCGCTGGCGACGCACCCTTCATCACGTAGTGCTCGCCGTCGAAGAAATCGGCGGAGTAGCCCGGGTACGCGGCCATCGCGGCGAAGCCTTCGAATCCGGCGAACACCGTCGACGTCCACTCCCAGCCGTTTCCGATCAGGTCGTGCACGCCCCATGCGCTCGCGCCCGCGGGATACGAGCCGACCGGCACCGGGTCCCAGTGAACGAGGTCGAAATTGCCGCGCGCGGTCGGCTCGGCCGCGTCGCCGAGCGCGAGCGCGTCACCGCCGTCCGCGCCGCCCGGCGCATCGTCGTCGCGCGCCGGCGCGGCGGCGCGGCCCGGGCACCCGGGCGCGTCGTCGCCCCAGGGATAGGCGCGCTCGCCGCCGTCCGGCGCGCCGAAGGCGGCGCGATGGTACTCGGCTTCCGTCGGGAGCCGCTTCCGCTTCCATCGTGCGTACGCGGACGCCTCCGCATGACTCACGTACACCGGCCACGCCGGCGGTAGCTCGACCTCGTCGAAGAGCCCTCGCCAGTACCACCGGGCTCCGCGCCGGCGCCAGAAGATCGGATGCGCCAGCTCGCTCCCGCATCCGCCAGGCCCAGCTCTCCGCCGTCCAGTACTCGGGGCGCACGTAGCCGCCGGCCTCGACGAACGCGAGGTAGTCCTGATTCGTGACGTCGTAGACGTCGATGGTGAACGCCGGCACCTCGACCGTCTGCGCGCGGGAACTCGTTGTCCCAGCCGAACGGCACGGCCCCAGCGATCGGCGCCGAGCGTCGCGCGACCCGCGGGGATTCGCACCGTCGCCGGCGGCGGCGGCGCCCCGCCGATCGTGAGACGATACTCCGCAGGCCGCCGCTTCATCGCGGACGGCAGCCGATGAAACAGATAGAGCAAGGTCTCGTGATGCATCGCCTCGTGCTCGAGGATCGTGAACACCGCCGAGCCGTCTCGGACACGTCGGCTCGCTCCGACCGCAGCAGCTCGTCCGACGCGAGCGCGGCGGCGACCGCGGCGTCGGCGTCGGCGCAGTACGCGAGCACCTCGGCACGCGCCGGCCAGCCGTCCTCGGCGGCGGCAGCGGCGCGGCATTCGGCGCCGCGATCCCGGACGCGCGCCGCCGGCGAGTCGGCGGACGCTTCACGGTCGGCGAGCCCATCGTCCGGACCGGCGGCGTCGCGCGCCGCCGCCGACGCGACCCGCGCGTCCTCCGCGGGGTCGATGCCGCGTTCGAAGAGCCGCTCGAAGCGCGCGTGCAGCGCCGGACGACCGAGGCCGCGCTCGCAGCAGCGTGTTCACGTTGAAGGCGGCGACGTGCCCCTCGTAGAAGACCGGCGGATGGCGGAGGGCGATCGGCCGCGCATAGTACGCCTCGGCGGTGATCAGCTCGAACCAGGCACGCGAGCGCCGGCGATTCCGTCGGAACCACGCGGCACACGCGTCACGCTGCGACGCCGTGAGCCTCGGCATGCGCCGCCTCTCAGGCCATGCCCAGCTTCGCTCTGCCTTCGGGTGAGATCATGTTCGGGTTCCACGGCGGATCCCACACGACCTGCACGTGGGCCTCCTCGACGCCGGGCAGATTCTCGATGCGCCGCTGCGCATCCATGGCGATCGATGGCCCCATGCCGCAGCCCTGGGCAGTCAGCGTCATCTTGACCTCGACGTTGCTCCCACCGGTGGGCAGCGCACTGATCTGAAGGTCGTACACCAAGCCGAGATCGACGATGTTCACCGGAATCTCGGGATCGTAGACGTTTCGCAGCTGCTCCCACACGCTCTCCTCGGCGAGGCCGCCGCCGGCGTCGACCGCCGCGCTCGCAGCGGCGCTGGTGCGTGGGGTCTTGCCGATCGCGTCCGCGTCCTTGTCGGCGATGCGGAAGAGACCGCCCATCTCCGGAACCTGCAACGTGTAGGTGTCGCCGAGCGCCTGGGTGATGATCGCCATGGTGCCCGTGGGGATCGTCACCGCGTTGCCGTGGGGATCTGGATGGCTTCGCACTCGCGATTGACGACGATCTGTTCGTAGCTCATCGCTTCTCCTTTCGAGCGCGCCGCACGAGGGATACGCGCATGACCGCCTGGCAATCTATTCCGCGAGCACGGGCAGGACAACGCCGGCGCCGCGCGGCCGGCGGTTGACATTTCGACGAGTTCGGGCGCCGCCTCGGCGCGGCTCGACGACGCCGCCGGCGTCGCGCAGCCATCGCCCCCACCGCTCGCTCGGGGGCGGGATACGCTCGCCTCGGACATGCATGGAGCGCACCGCGCGATTTCGCTGGCTCACGACGTATGGCATAAGGCGCCGCGACAAGGAGGAACAGCGCATGCGTATCGGCGTGGGACGTCGTCTGGCGGCGGGAGCGATGCTCATCGCCGTCGCCGCCGTCGGGTGCAGCAAGCCGGCCGAGCCGGTGAAGGTCGTCTCGATCGATCTCAGCAACGCGATCGACGCGCACAACAACGTCATCTCGATCTCCGAGACCTACGCGCAAGAGAGCACGGTGTACGCGTCGGTTGCGACCGAGGGCGGCGGACCGGCCGTCTTGAAGGCGACGTGGACCGACCCCCAGGGAAAGGTCGTGACCGAGCAGACCCAGAACGTCAACCCGACCAAACCGGCACGGTTCGAGTTCCACTACCTGCCGCCCGGCGGCTGGGCCAAGGGACGCTACAAGGTGGTGTTCACGATCGACGGCGGCGGTACGCGAACACGCGAGTTCGAGGTGCGTTGACCGCTCACCGTCGGCGCGCTACCTAGCTCTCGCCGATGCCGTCGAGTAAAGCGATGGAGAACAAGACGCTGACCTCGCGCTGCGCCAACCCCGCCTGCGGCAAGCAGCAGTCGACGGAGCTCATGGTCGGGCTCAGCGTCGGCCGGATCGGCCAGCGCCGACAGATCACCATCTGCGCGGCCTGCGCCGAAGCGGGTTGGCGTCCCGATCGCGACGCCGCCGGTTCCGCGGCCTCGTAGCGTCAGCTCGGCGCCGACGAAGGCTCGGCTCGCGCCGGCGCGTGAGGCGTCGCCGCCGTCGCGACCGCAGCGACCGCCGGGATCTCGACTGCGAACGTCGCCCCCGCCCCCGGGACGCTCTCGACGACGAGCGTCCCGCCGTGGCGCTCGACGATCTCGCGTGAGATCGGCAACCCGAGGCCGGTACCCTCGGGCCGCGTCGTGAAGAACGGGTCGAAGATACGCGCGACGTCCTCGGGTGCGATGCCGGGACCGGAGTCGCTGACCCGCACGACCGCGATCGGCAACTCCGCGCCGTCGCGCGTCGACGTCGCGATCCGAACCCGGCCGCCCTCTGGCGTCGCCTGGAGAGCGTTCAGGCCGAGATTCATCACCACCTGCCGCAGCTGTGCCACGTTCGCGGTGACGCACGGCGAGCCGTCGTCGACGACGAGCTCGACCGCGATCTGCTTGTGCACGGCGTGCGCGCGCAGCAGCGGCACGACGGTCGCGAGCACGTCGCCGAGGCTGGCCTCCTCGAACGCCGCGCTCTGGTTGCGCGCGAACAGCAGCAGGTCGTTGAGGAGATGTCCGACCCGGTCGAGCTCGTTCAGCACAACGTCGGCGAACTCCTGGCGGAACTCGCCGTCCTCCCAGCGGGTCGGGAGGAGCTGCGCGAACGTTCGCAGCGCCACCAAGGGATTGCGCATCTCGTGGGCCAGTCCCGCCGTCAGCAGGCCGACCGACGCGAGGCGGTTCGCGCGCTGCACGAGGCTGATCGAGCGCGTCAGATCCTCGCGCAACCGCGCGTTGTCGGAGCGCAGATCGAGGAGCGCGGCGAGCACGGTCTCGAGGTGCCGAGTCAGCTCGGCGGTCTCCGACAGCGGACCGCGGTCCGCGCCGCGGCGGCCGACGTCGCCGAACGTGAGGCGCGCGCCGCGCGCCGCGAGCACGGCCACGACGCCGACGGCGGCGATCGCCGCGACGACGGCCGGCGTGACGAGCGCGGACCCGCCTCGACTCGCCGCGACGATCGCGATCGTGGCGAGGGGGATGCCGAGCACGGCAAGGCGAAGCCGCCTGACACCGGGACGCGGCGGCTCCGTCGTCGTCGGCACTGGGGCAGAGCGGCGGCGGGAACGTCGGACACGAAGGGCGATTCAGCAAGGCGCGCGCCAGCACTCTCCAGCGCGGATCGTACGTGAATCCGCGGCGGAATCGTCGGCGGCTCGAACGGCGCCGGCGCAGTGGGCCACCTACGTCACGGCGACTGTGCCATCGGCGACCATATAGTGGGACCGGCGTCGCGACCCGACGCCTGGACCGACGCCAAGCGTCCCGACCGCTTTGACGCGACCGCGGTCGCGTACTAGCTCAGAGCTCATGGGGTCGAACACGGCAGATGCCACGCCTGGTGATCCGACGTCCGCAGCCGGCGAGCCGCGGAAGCCGTCGCACAGCGCTCCTGCTTCCTCGGGCCCGCCGGTGCCCGAGCCGCCGTTCGGCGAGCGCGTTCGGACGTTGCTGCACGTCGGCCGGACCGGCACCCTCGCGACGCTGTCGCGGCATCGCCCGGGATATCCGTTCGCCTCGGTCATGCCGTACGGCCTCGATCACAGCGGGCGGCCGACGTTTCTCGTCAGCACGATGGCGATGCACACGCAGAACCTCGAGAGCGACGGGCGCGCGAGCCTGCTCGTCACGCAGCCCGGGTGGACGGAGGACCCGCTCGCCGGCGCCCGCGCGACGCTCGTCGGCACCGTCGATCCCGTGGGCGACGGCGCGACCCCCGATGTCCGCGACGACTACCTCGCGCGCCACGAGAGCGCGCGCTACTGGGTCGAGTTCGAGGACTTCGGCTTTTGGCGGATGGCGGTCGAAGAGATCTACTTCGTCGGCGGCTTCGGCGCGATGGGGTGGGTGGCGGCCGAGGAGTACGGCAGCGCGACACCCGACCCGCTGGTCGACGTGGCGCCACGTATCATCGAGCACATGAACACCGATCACGCCGAGGCGCTCGCGCTCTGCGCCGACCACTTCGGCAGGATTCGCGCCCGCGCGGCGACGATGACGGCGGTCGATCGCTTGGGATTCCGACTGCGCGTGCAAGCAGACGACGGCCTGCACGGCGTCCGGCTCGCCTTTCCCGAGGAGGTGCGTAGCGCCGAGGACGCGCGCCGCGTCCTGGTCGCGATGGTCCGCGAGGCGCGCGCCGGGCACTGAGCTCGCGGTCGTCGTCAGCGAGCTGGGGCACCTCGACTCACGCGCGGCCGGACCGCGCCGGGAACGTCGGCCGGTGCGGGCGGGGCATCGACGCCGATTTCCCCGCAGCCGAGAAACCGCCCGAAGACGGCGCTCGTACCGCCGCGATTCTCAGCCGCCCGCTTGGCGAATGCCGCCGGCCGCGGCACGCGGCCCTGCGGTGAGACCCGCGGCGCTCCGCAGCGCGTCGGCGCGATCGGTCCGCTCCCACGGGAAGAAGCCTCCGTCCGGGCGCCGGCCGAAGTGCCCGTAGGCCGCCGTTCGCTGATAGATCGGCCGCTTCAGGTCGAGGGCCCGGATGATCGCGGCCGGCTTGAAGTCGAAGACCTCGCGCACCAGGCTCGCGATCTTGGTCGTCCGGCAGCACACCGGTCTCGAAGGTGTCGACCAGCACCGACAGCGGCTCCGCCATGCCGATCGCGTACGACAGCTGCACCTCGCACCGGCGCCGCGAGGCCGGCGGCGACGATGTTCTTGGCGACGTAGCGCGCCATGTAGGCGGCGCTGCGGTCGACCTTCGACGGATCCTTGCCGGAGAAGGCACCGCCGCCGTGACGGCCGTAGCCGCCGTAGGTGTCGACGATGATCTTGCGGCCGGTCAGGCCGCAGTCGCCCATCGGACCGCCGATGACGAAGCGGCCGGTCGGATTCACGTGGTAGCGCGTCTTGGCGTCGAGATACTGCCGGCGGGAATCGTCTTCTTGATCACCTCCTCGGTGACCGACCGCGGCGAGCTCGCGTGCGAGACCTCGGGCGCGTGCTGCGACGAGACGACCACCGAGTCGATGCGCACCGGACGTCCGTCGCGATACTCGACGGTGACCTGCGACTTCGAGTCGGGGCGGAGGTACGCCACCGCGCCGCGACTTCCGGATCGTGCGCCAGACGCTCGACGAGCTGATGCGCGATCTGGATCGGCAACGGCATCAGCTCGTCGGTCTCGTCGCAGGCGAAGCCGAACATCAGGCCCTGATCGCCGGCGCCCTGCTCCTTGTGCAGGCCCTCGCCCTCGGTCACGCCCTGCGAGATGTCCGGCGACTGCCGGTCGATGGCGATCAGCACCGCGCAGGTGTCGGCGTCGAAGCCCATCTCCGACGAGGTGTAGCCGATCTCGCGCACCGTCTGGCGCACGATGTCGGCGTACGGCACCACCGCGTTCGTGGTGATCTCGCCGGCGACGACCACCATGCCGGTCTTGACCAGGCTCTCGCAGGCCACGCGGCTGTCGCGGATCGTCGGCGAGCAGCGCGTCGAGGATCGCATCCGAGATCTGGTCGCACATCTTGTCGGGATGACCTTCGGACACGGACTCGGAAGTGAACAGGAAGTCCTTCAGCGGCATGGGTTCCTCCTAAGGAAGGTGAGTCGGCACTTATAGCGACACCTCTCGCGCAGGGTCAAGGCGAGAACCGTGGAAGGCGGTGGCTGGTAGGTTTCGCGAAGACGGACGGTACCACCGAAGCCGTCGCTGCGTTTGCCGCCGCAGGCGCGAAATTGCGCGCAGGCCGATCACGCACGGACGTCGGCGTCGGGCGCGCTCCACGGCGAAGCGTATAGGCGGATCGCGATCACGCGCCTTCGTGGAACCGCTGCGCGATCAGCTCGCCGATGGCGTCGAGCGCGGGCTCGGCATCGGCGCCCGTCGCGGTGAGCGTCAGACGCGTGCCCTGCGCGGCCGCGAGCATCATCAGGCCGAGGATGCTCTTGCCGGACACCGACTCGTCGCCGTTCGACACCGTGACGTCGGCGGTGAAGCGGCTCGCGGTCTCGACGAAACGCGCCGCCGCGCGGGCGTGGAGTCCGAGCTGATTCGTGATCTCGACCTCGGCGCGGACGCGTGTCCGCGGCGACACGCTCCTTGATCATCGCGGCCGAGTACCTCGGCTCGGCGCGGCGGCCGTGCCCGGCTGGGCGCGCAGGATGTGGTCGCGGCCGTAGTCGACGACGAAGTTCGCGAGCTCCTCGAGATCCATCGACTGCCGCGCCGAGATGACCTTGAAGAGCATCGGCAGATTGACGCCGGTCACGACTTGCACCGGCACCTCGCGCGCCAGCGCGACGCTGACGTTGGTGGCGGAGTCGCCGAACATGTCGGTGAGGATCGACGGTCCCCTGCCCCTGCTCGACGCTGCGCACCGCCTCGGTGATCCGCTCCTTGAGGCGGATCAGGCTGTCGTCGACGCGCGCGCTGACCGCGACCATCCCCGGCACCGGATGGCCGAGGACGCTCTCGATGCTGCTGAGCGCGGCCTCCGCGAGCGCGCCGTGGCCGACGAGGACGATGCCGATCATCGCGCCGCGTCCCGGTGCTGCACCTTCACCGGATAGCCGATGCCCGGCGAGCCGCCGCTGCGAGCTCCTCGACGAGCGACGACCGAGCGGTGACGGCCGCCGGTGCACCCGAGACCGACGGTGAGATAGCGCTTCCCCTCGCGCTCGTAGAGCGGCAGCGTGAAATCGAGCAGCGCCATCGTGCGCTCGAGGAACTCGCGCGTCTCGTCGCGATCGAGAACGTAGCGCGCCACCGCGGGATCGGTGCCGTCGAGCGCGCGAAGCTCGTCGACGAAGAAGGGATTCGGCAGAAAGCGCACGTCGAGCACGAGTCGGTATCGGTCGGCAAGCCGTACTTGTAACCGAACGACACCAGGAACACCCGCATCACCGCCTCGCCCGACCCGCCGCCCTGAAGCGAGCGCGCGCAGCTCGTCGCGCAGCTGGTGGACGGTGTAGGCGGAGGTGTCGATGATGCGGTCGGCGATCGCCTTCAGGTCGGCGAGCTTGTCGCGCTCGCGCTGGATGCCCGGTCGCGACGTTGGTCCCCTCGGCCGAGCGGATGCGGGCGGCGGGTCTCGCTGAAGCGGCGCACCAGCACGTCGTCGGCGGCGTCGAGGTAGAGGATCTCGACGTGGTGGCCGGCGCGCCGGATCTCGTCGATGACCGCCGGGTAGTCGGCGAGAAACGCCCGCTCGCGGAGGTCGATGCCGAGCGCGACGCGGGTGATCTCCTCCTCGGAGTTCTGGCAGAGCTCGATGAACCGCGGCGTCAGCACGACCGGCAGATTGTCGATGCAATAGAAGCCGAGGTCCTCGAGCACGCGAATCGCCGTGCTCTTGCCCGATCCGGAGAGCCCGGTGACGATCACCACCTCGAGGCTGCGTTCCTTCACGATCGCGCCGTTCCGCGCGCCGCGGCCGACGTGACGAGCGCCGTCGCCGGCGAGTCCCGCGACCCGCCGCGGGTCGTGTCACCGCCGCCGTCGTCGCCGGGCGACGTCCCGGCGACGAGCCGGCTCTTCTCGCGCCGGCGGGCGATCGCGTCGTCGAGACGCGCCGCGAACTCGCGCGCGGTGTGATGCCCGAGCCGCTTCAGGACGTGGTTGCGTGCCGCGACCTCGATGATCGTCGCGATGCTGCGGCCCGGACGGATCGGAATGCGGACCATCGGCAGCGCGACACCGAGGATCTCATGCGTATCGTCCTCCAGGCCGAGCCGGTCTGTCGGGTCCTCCTGCGACCAGTCGATCATCTCGGCGACGAGCTCGACCTCCTTCTCGTGCAGCGTGGCGAGAATGCCGAAGAGATCCTGCACGTTGATGATGCCGAGGCCGCGGATCTCCATGTGGTGGCGGATGAGCTCCGCGCCGCGCCCGACGACGTGACCGGGCCGCGTCGGCACGCACCTCGACGACGTCGTCAGCGACGAGTCGATGACCGCGCGAGATCAGATCGAGCGCCGCCTCGCTCTTGCCGATCCCGCTCTTGCCGTGGAGCAGGACGCCGAGGCCGTGCACCTCGACGAGCACGCCGTGGAGCAGCGTGTGCGGCGCGAGCCGGTCCTCGAGCCAGGCCGTCACGCTGCGGATCAGCTCCGAGCTCTTGAGCGGCGTGGTGAGGAGCGGCAGCTGATGGCGCGCCGCCGCCTCGACGAAGTACGCCGGCGGCGTGGCGCCGTTGGTCACGATCACGCACGCGATGCGCTCGCCGAAAGACGCCGCTCGACGGCGCGCTTCGCGGCAGCGGCGTCGAGCGTCGCGAGGTAGCCGAGCTCGGTGTTGCCGATGCACCTGGACGCGCTCGGGGTGGATCTGCGGCATGTAGCCGGCCAGCGCGAGGCCCGGGCTTCTGGATGCGCGGCACGCTGATGCGCGTTCGCGAGCGCGGCCGCGCCTGCGAGCAGCGTCAGCTTCCACGACGCGCCGTGCGCCTCGAGCAGCTCGGCGACGGTCACCATTCGGTCAACCTACCACGCTCGCGCGTCGAGCCGCGATTCGCAGCGCACCGCCGCGGCCGCAGCCCGCAACGCGGGCCGCGATCAGTACTTGTCGTCTTCGGCCTTGATCGCCGCGTAGAGATCGTCACGCGCGCTGGCGGCGAACAGCCGCTCGCGGAAGCTCTTGTCCTTGAGCAGCCGCGAGACGCGCGCGAGCGCCTTCAGGTGGACGCCCGCCGAGTCCTCGGGCGCGACCAGCAGGAAGAAGAGCCGGGTCGGACTCCCGTCGAGCGAATCGAAGTCGACGCCCGCCCGGGCTCCGGCCGAACGCCGCGACCACGTTCGTGACGCCCGGCGAGCTTGCCGTGAGGGATGGCGATCCCTTCGCCGATCGCGGTGCTGCCGAGCTCCTCGCGCTCGAGCAGCACCTCGACCAGCCGCTCCGCGTCGATCTCCGGATGCGCGCGCCTGCAGCGCTCGCGAGCTCCTCGAGCGCCTCGACCTTCGACGTCGCCCGCATCTCGGGAACGATCGCGTCCGGCGACGAGGATGTCGACGATCTTCATCGGATTCGCCCGTCCTATCCCAAGCAACCGGTACCGGCAAAACGCGCGCACGCCGGCCGGCGGCCGCGCCACGTCAGGGCGCCTCCGGCTCGATCAGGCCGTAGTTCCCGTCCTTGCGGCGGTACACGACGGAGACCGTCGCGGTCGCGGCGTTGCGGAACACGAGGAACTCGTTGCTCATCAAGTCCATCTGCATCACCGCCTCCTCCACCGACATCGGCTTCACGGGCAGCTGTCTTGCTCTTGATGATCTCGGGCCCGTTGCGGCGCGAGAAGCTGTCGGCGCGGATGACGTCGACCCGCAGCCCCGGCGGCGCCGCCGGGCTCTCGACGCGGCGCGGGCGCCGGTCGCGCCGCCGCGGCGACGGCGTCGCGTGCTTCAGGCTCTTCAGCTTGCCGGCCTGCTTGCGCGCCTGGTGCTCGATCTTGTCGATCGCCAGGTCGATCGCCGAGTAGAGATCGCCGGTCTCCTCCTTGGCGTTGAGCGTGTGGTGGTCGGCGTTGAGCACGATCTCGGCGAATGTGGCGCCGCTTCATCACCGACAGCATCACGTGCGCCTCGATCGGGCGGCGCAAGTACTTGTCGGCGAGCGCGCTGCACCTTCGCTCGGCGTACTGGCGCAGCGCGTCGGTCGCCTCGATGTGACGAAACGTCACGTTCACCTGCATGGACTCTCCCTCACCCGGCGGCGACCGGCGTCCACGCGGACGCCCCGGCAGCCTTCAGCAGAACTGCCTGCGCTTCGACGACGGCAGGATGCCCATCATCTCGCGATACTTGGCGACCGTGCGGCGGGCGATGTCGATGTTCTCCTTGGCCAGCATCTCGGCGATGTGACTGGTCGCTGAAGCGGCTGGCGCGGGTCCTCGGCGCTGATGATCTCGCGGATCTTCTTGCACGCTCTCCGCCGAGACGTCGTCGCCGTCGGTGCTGCGCAGGCTCGAGGTGAAGAAGTACTTGAGCTCGAAGATCCCCTGCGGCGTGTGGACGTACTTGTTGGCGGTGGCGCGGCTGACGGTCGACTCGTGCATGCCGATGTCGTTGCGCGACGTCCTTCAGCACCAGCGGCCTCAGGTGCGAGACGCCGTGCTCGAAGAACTCGCGCTGGAACTTGATGATCGACTGTCGTCACCATGTAGCAGCGTGCGCTGGCGCTGCTGGATGCTCTTGATCAGCCAGGCCGCCGCCCGCATCTTGTCCTGGATGTAGCCCTTGGCGTCGCGACGCCTCGCCCTGGCCGAGCACCTGGCGATAGTACTGGCTGACGCGCAGGCGCGGCAGGCCCTCGTCGTTGAGCGTGACGACGTACTCGTCGCCGACCTTGTGCACGAAGACGTCGGGCGTGATGTAGCGGACGTCGCCGTCGCCGAAGTTGCGGCCCGGCTTGGGCTCGAGCGTCGCGATCGTGCGCTGGCGCGCTCGACGACGTCGTCGATCGAGACCTTGAGCTCCTCGGCGATCTTGTCGAAGCGCTTGCCCTCGAGCAGCGCGAGATGTGTCGCGCACGATCGTCGCCGCGAGCGAGTCGCCGAGCCCTGCGCTGGCGCAGCTGCAGCAGCAGGCACTCGCGCAGGAGCGCGCGCGCCGACGCCGGGCGGATCGAAGCCCTGGATGCGTTGCAGCGACGCGCTCGACGACCTCGAAGTCGCGCCGCTCTGGAAGGCGATCTCCTCGAGCGAGCAGCGCAGATAGCCGTCCTTGTCCATGTTGCCGATCATGCATGCGCGCCGACGGCGCTGCTCCTCCTCGCTCAGATCCGAGCATGCGGCAGCTGCCAGATCAGGTGCTCGGTGAGCGATTGGGCGCGCACCAGCGTGCTCTCCAGGCCGGGCCGCTTGTCGTCGTCGTAGTCGGCCGGCGCCGCCGGGCGGCTGTGGCAGTCGTTGCTGTAGTTGTCGAGGTAGTCGTTCCAGTCGATCTCGCTGAGCGCGCTCGCGGCTCGACAGCTCGGGCGCCTCTCGCGCTCGCCGGCTCGCCACTCGTCGTCGTCGTCTCGCCGCCGTCGACGGTCGGGCACCTCGGTGCTCGGCGCCGGCGCGCCTCCTGCTCGCGCGACCTCGAGCGACCTCCTCGAGCACCGGGTTCTCCGCCATCTCCTCGACGATCAACGCCTCGAGCTCGGCGCGCGACGACCTGCAGGATCTTGATCGCCTGCCGCAGCTGGGGCGTCATCACCAGCTGCTGCGTCAGCTTTTGATAGAGTTTGGTTTCGAGTGCCATGGTCAGCTAGAGGCGGAAGCGCTCTCCCAGATAGATCTCGCGCGCCTGGCGGCTCGCCGCGATCACCGTCGGCTGCGCCCTCCTCCAGAATCACTCCGTCGTTGAGGATGTACGCGCGGTCGCAGATTCCGAGCGTCTCGCGCACGTTGTGGTCGGTGATCAGCACGCCGATGCCGCGCTCCTTGCAGCTGCTGGACGATGTTCTGGATGTCGAGCACGGCGATCGGATCGATGCCGGCGAACGGCTCGTCGAGCAGCATGAACGCCGGCGAGATGACCAGCGCGCGGCGTGATCTCGACGCGCCGGCGCTCGCCGCCGGAGAGCGTGTAGGCCTTGGTCTTCGCCAGATGCGCGATGCTCAGCTCCTCGAGCAGGCTCGACGAGCCGCTCCTGCGCTCCTCGCGCGTCGAGCGGCAAGGTCTCGAGGATGGCCAGGATGTTCTCCTCGACCGTGAGCTTGCGGAACACCGACGGCTCCTGCGGCAGATAGCTGATGCCCGCCGCGCGCGCGCTGGTACATCGGCTCGTCGCGTGACGTCGCTGCCGTTGAGCACCACGCGTCCGCCGTCGGGCCGCATCAGGCCGACGATGATGTAGAAGGTCGTCGTCTTGCCGGCGCCGTTCGGGCCGAGCAGGCCGACGATTTCCCCGCCGGCGATCCGCACCGACACGTCGCGCAGGACCCGCCGGCCGGCGAAGGATTTGTCGAGCCGCTCGGCGCTGAGGATCGTCTCGTCCATCCCTCAACGCTGCTCCGGCGTGCCGTCGCGCTTGGCGACGCTGCCCGTCGCCTGCGCGCGTTTCGCCTCGCCCGCGCCGCCGGCGCTGCCGGGATAGAACACCGCCTGGACGCGCGAGTTGGAGCCGCCCTCGACGACGCTGCGCTCCTCCTGCAGGTAGACGACGATGCGATCGCCGGCGACCTGATTCGGCCCCTCGTGCAGCACGGCACCGTCGCTCAAGACGATGGTCTGCTTGCCCTGGTCGAAGACGGCGCGCCGCCCTTCGGCGAGGCGCTCGCCCTTGCGAATCTTCACGTGACCTTCGGCGATCACCTGCTTGATCCGGTTGGCGTCGTCCCGCCCGGGCACCGAGGCGGTACGCGCCGTCGCCTCGCCGGTCGCGCCCGCGGCGGACGTGCCGCCGTCGACCTTGCCGCCGGCCGGCGGGTCCCCGGCCGGCGCGCTCGCCGTCGCCGCCACATCTTTCCTCGTCGCCGGTTTGTCGCCGCGGTCGAAGGTGATGGCGAGGGTATCGCTGGTGAGCGTGACGTCGCCTTGGGTGAGCTGCACGTTCCCGCGATACGTGAGCGTGCTGCCTTTGTAGTCGAGCTCGAGCGTATCGGAGTGAATGTGGATCGGCTCTTTGCGCGAGCCGAGGGCGAGACTCTGGAACAGATCGTTCCGATCCGTGGGCTTCGCCGCCGGTGCGATGGGGTTGGGCGCGGGTGCCGCCGGCTTCGCCACCGCGGCCTCGCTTTCGGAGGTCGCCGCGGAGCGCGCCTGCAAGGCAGTCGCGACGCTGACGCTCACCAGGACCGCGAGTACGGCCCGGCTAGAGCGTCCCCGCATCCGCCTTCTCCTCACCGCGCTTCAGAACGGTCTCGACGTCGCCTTCGACCAAGAGACGCTGAGTCCCCACGTCGACCGTCATCCGGCTGCCGTGAAGGGCGAGACCGTCGCCGGTGATCGCGACCGACGGCGTGACGACGGTGTCGGCGTCCTGCGCGTAGGTCGCCTGCGCGGTCTTCACGAGGTAATCGCGGAACCGGAGCTCGATCTCGCCTTGGAGGTCGACGCGCTGCATCTCGCGCCCGCTCAGGTAGATCTTCCCCTCGTTGCCGCGGAGCGACACCGACCCCTGGTCGCCCTTCAAGTAGAAGCTGACCTCCGGCTCACGAACGACGATCTGCTGATCGTCCTCGAAGTACTGTGCCTCCCGGGCGGCGACCTCCCAGACCTTGTGATCGCCCTGCATCTTCACCCGGCGAAAGTTCTGGATGCGTTGAGCCACCTCGGGGAGGAAGTCGAGCGCGCTCGTCCGCAGGGCCCTCAGGTGTTGGGCCCAAAGATTGCGTCCGAGCTGCATACCGAGCGCCCCCACGGCCACCAGAACGGTCAGCCCGAGGGCGTACCGAACCCGCCGGCGCGTGAAAAACCGTGGGTTTTTCGGCGTCATGCAAGAAAAATACCTTTCCATAGCCCGCTAGTAAAGCTGCGGATTTTGCACGTGCCTCGGCGCGTCGAGGAGCAGCCATAAGCGCACCGACGCCACCAGCCGCTACGGCCGTTCGCGAGCGACCACCCGGCGATCGAACGAAGGGCGCGACCCATGATCCCCCGAGCCGTCGACGGCACGCCCCGATCGAGCCGCACCGCCGTGACCGGGCGTGGCGCGGCGCCTCGTCATCGCTCGACGCCGGGCTCGTCCTCGCTCGATACCGGGCTCGGCCGGTGCCGCCAGCGGCGGTGCCACCACACCCATTCGGTCGGGTGATCGCGGACGTGCCGCTCGATCGACGGCGGTATAGGCCGCCGTGAGGCTCTCGACGGTGTCACGGGCCGGGTCGGTGTCGGGGAACGGCGGAAAGACCCGGATCAGGTGACCGCCTTCGGCACGCCGCGAGATGAATAGAGGAAGGACCGGCGCGCCGGTCCTTCGCGCCAGCGCGGCGACCCCGCTCGGCGTCGCCGCCGGACGGCCGAAGAACGGCACGAACACCCGCGGTCCCCGGGTGTCCTGGTCGATCAGCAGCGCCAGGATCTCGTTCCGGCGAAGCGTCCGCAGGATCGCGCGCGACGACGCTGCGCTCTCGCGCAGGATCGTGCGGACACCGGCACGCGCCCGAACGGCGATGAGCAGGCGGTTCAGGAGCGGACTGTGGAGGCGACGTCCGATCGCGTTCACCGGCAGTCCGACCAGGCTACAGTACGCGGCGAGCAGCTCCCAGTTCCCGACGTGCCCGGTGATCGCCATCAGTCCCCTGCCGTGCGTCAGGCCGGCGCGGAGGTGCTCGATGCCGTCGGCGATCACGTACGTTCCGAGCCGCCGGCGGACGGCGCCGAACTTGAGAAGCTCGGCGAACGATCGTCCGAGGTTCGCGAACGCCTCGCGGGCGATCCCGGCGCGCTCGGCGTCGCTGCGATCCGGAAAGGCGATCGCGAGATGCGCGTTCGCGAGGCGCCACGGGCGGCCGAGCCACGGCGCGACCATCCCGACGAGCGCGCCCGTCAGCGCGACCGCCGCCCGCAGGGGCACGAGCCCGTACACCCCCGCGACCAGGAGGATACCGAGAAAGAGCGCGGCGTCGCGCGTCTGCCGCCGCGCGCGGCGGAGCCGCCGAAGCCAGAGCGGACGGGACGGGCGCCGTGGTTCCTCGACGTCCGGAGCGGCGGACGCGCCGGCGGCACTCATCGCAACGCGTCTCCAAGCGTGCTCGCCCACTTCCCCTGCGCCCGCAGCACCAGCTCGGCGACCTCGCGAACCGCGCCGGCGCCGCCGCCCGCGCTCGTCCGCCAGTGCACGTGGCGGTCGAGGCCGGTCGCCGCGGTCGCGACCGCGACCGCCAGGCCGACGCTCGCGAGAAGCGGCTGATCACAGAGATCGTCACCGACGTAGGCGACCTCGTCGAGACCGAGGCGCCAGCGGCGACAGAGCCGGCGCGCGGTGGCGACCGTGCTGCGGACGCCGTGAACGATCGCGCTCACCCCGAGATCGCGGCCGCGGTGCGCGATCGCGGCCGAGCGACGCGGCGAGACGAACGCGACCCGCACGCCCGCGCGCAAGAGCAGCGTCACGCCGTAGCCGTCGTGGACGTGAAACGCCGTGAACTCACGTCCGCTCGAATCGAGAATGATGCGCCCGTCGGTGAGGACCCCGTCGGCGTCGAGCAGGACGAGACGCACGCGGCGGGCGCGCTCGAGGACGGCGACCGGCGGCCGGCGGGCGCGCGGCCTTGGCACGCGCCGCCGCGAAGGCTCGGGCCGCTGCCGCCGCACCTGCGCGCGACCTCAGACGACGCCGGCGCGCAGCAGATCGTGCAGGTGGATGACGCCGACCGGACGCCGCGCGCGGTCGACGATGAAGAGCGAGGTGATCGGATGCTTCGCGTCCTGCTCCATCACCGCGATCGCCTTCGCGGCGAGCGCCTCCGCATCGATCGTTCTCGGCTGGCGCGTCATCACGTCCGCCGCGGAGAGCGCGAGCATGTCGCCGGCGCGGCCGAGCGCGCGCCGGAGATCGCCGTCGGTGATGATGCCGCGCAGCGCGCCCTCGGCGTCGACGACCGCGGTGACGCCGAGACGCTTCGAGGTGATCTCGAGCAAGGTCTCGCGCATCGAGGTCGTGACCTCGACCGACGGGATGGCGTCACCGGTGTGCATCACATCGGCGACGCGCAGGAGCTTCCGCCCGAGCGTACCGGCGGGATGCAGCGCGGCGAAGTCCTCGGGGCGAAATCCCCGCTCCTCGAGCAGCGCAACCGCGAGCGCGTCGCCCATCGCGAGCGTCGCGGTCGTGCTCGCCGTCGGCGCGAGACCGAGCGGGCACGCCTCCTCGGCGACGCTGACGTCGAGAACCACGTCCGCCGCGCGGGCGAGCGTCGAGCCGGCGGCGCCGGTCATCGCGACGAGCGGCAGGCCGAGCCGCTTGACGACCGGGATCAAGCGCGAGGATCTCGGCGCGTCTCGCCGCTCTTCGAGACCGCCAGCACGAGGTCGTCGGGCGCCGACCATGCCGAGATCGCCGTGCAGCGCCTCGCCGGCATGCAGAAAGAACGCCGGCGTGCCGGTGCTGGCGAGCGTGGCGGCGATCTTGCGGCACACGTGGCCGGACTTGCCGATGCCGGTGACGACGACCTTGCCAGCCGAGCGACCGATCATCGCGACCGCGTGCGCGAAACGCTCGTCGAGACGGCCGGCGAGGCGCGCGGATCGCCTCGGCTTCGATCGCGAGCACGCGACGCGCGTGCCGCACGCTCGACGGCGGCGGCGCCGCGGCCGCGAGCCCGCCGGCGCGACGCTCGCGCCCGCGAACCGCCGCCGGCTTGCGCACGCGCCGGACCGCGCGCTTCACGCCGTGTGCTCCTTGGCGACGCGATCGAGTGCGGCGAGCGCGGCGAGCAGCCGCGGCAGGTCGGCGAGCCGGACGGAGTTCGGCCCGTCGCTCTGGGCGCGATCGGGATCCTCGTGCACCTCCATGAAGATCCCCGCGATGCCGACCGCGACCGCCGCCCGCGCGAGCGCCGGCACGAACTCGCGCTGTCCGCCCGACGCGCCGCCGGCGCCGCCCGGCAGCTGCGCGCTGTGGGTCGCGTCGAAGATCACCGGCTGACCGAAGCGTCGCATGATCGCCAGCGCCCGCATGTCGGCGACGAGATTGTTGTAGCCGAAGCTGGCGCCGCGCTCGGTGACGAGCACCCGATCGTTCCCGGTCGCGGTCGCCTTCGCGATCACGTGCTCCATCTCCCACGGCGAGAGGAACTGGCCCTTCTTCACGTTGACGGGCTTGCCCGGCCGCGGCGACGGCGGTGATGAAATCGGTCTGACGGCAGAGGAAGGCGGGCGTCTGGAGGACGTCGACGACCGCGGCGACCGGCGCGATCTGCTCCTTCTCGTGGACGTCGGTGAGGACGGGCACGCCGACCTCGCGGCGGACCTCGGCGAGGATCGCGAGCCCCGCCTCGAGGCCGGGACCGCGAAAGCCCTCGCGCGACGTCCGATTCGCCTTGTCGTAGGACGCCTTGAACACGTACGGCACGCCCGCGCGCGCGGCGACGTCGCGCAGCCGCTCGGCGTGCCGCAGCGCGGACTCGCGGCTCTCGATCACGCACGGCCCCGCGATGAGCGCGAGCGGCTCGCGCGCCCCGAACGTCACCGCGCCGACGCGCACGGTCGCGCTCGATCCGCGGGGCTCCCGCCGCGGCGCTCACCGCCGCGCCGCGCGCAAGTTCCCGAGCGGCAGCGTCTCGTCTCTCTGTTGCTTGCGCTGGAGCGCCGCGCGGATGAATCCGCGGAAGAGCGGATGGCATTCGGTCGGACGCGACCGCAGCTCGGGATGGAACTGGCAACCGACGAACCACGGATGATCCGCGATCTCGACGATCTCGACGAGCAGGCCGTCCGGCGAGAGACCGGAGAGCCGCATCCCGTGCGCCTCGATCGTATCCCGGTAGGCGTTGTTGAACTCGTAGCGATGGCGGTGCCGCTCCGAGATCTTGCGCTTGCCGTAGATCTTCGCCGCGACCGTGCCCTCGCCGAGGACGCACGGATAGGCGCCGAGGCGCATCGTGCCGCCCTTCTTGGTGACGCCCTTCTGCGCGACCATGAGGTCGATGACCGGATGCGGCGTCTCGGCGTCGACCTCGCTCGAGTTGGCGTCCGCCAGCTCGCAGACGTGGCGCGCGAACTCGATCACCGCCATCTGCATCCCGAAGCAGATGCCGAAGAAGGGCACCCGATGCTCGCGCGCCCAGCGCACCGCCGCGATCTTTCCCTCGGTGCCGCGGGGCCCGAAGCCCATCGGCACCAGGATGCCGTCGGCGCCGCGGACGGCGTCGACCACGCCGTCCTTCTCGATCGCCTCCGAGTCGACGAAGTCGAGGCCGACCGCGCACTCGTTGGCGATGCCGCCGTGGGCGAGCGCCTCGTTCAAGCTCTTGTAGGAGTCGACGAGGTCGACGTACTTGCCGACGACCGCGATCCGCACGCGGTCCTTGGGGTTCTTCGCGACCTGCACGATCTTCCGCCAACGGGTCAGGCTCGGCGAGCGCGTCCAGATGTTGAGGCGCTCGACGATGCGCTCGTCGAGGCCTTCCTCGTGGAAGACCAGCGGCAGCTCGTAGATGCAGCCGACGTCCTTCGCGGTGATGACGGCGTTTTCCTCGACGTTGCAGAAGAGCGCGATCTTCGCCTTCAGCTTCTTGTCGAGCGGGCGATCGGTCCGGCAGAGCAGGACGTCGGGCTGGATGCCGAGACCGGTGAGCTCCTTGACGCTGTGCTGGGTCGGCTTGGTCTTCAGCTCGTGCGCCGTCGGGATGTACGGCACCAAGGTGAGGTGCACGTAGACGACGTTCTCGCGGCCGCGGTCGGCGCGGAACTGTCGCACCGCCTCGAGGAACGGCAGGCTCTCGATGTCGCCGACCGTGCCGCCGACCTCGCCGATCAGGACGTCGAAGCCCTCGGCCGCCGCGAGGATGCGTGCCTTGATCTCGTCGGTGATGTGCGGGATCACCTGTACCGTGCCGCCGAGATAGTCGCCGCGCCGCTCGTTCTCGATCACGGTCTGGTAGACGCGGCCGGCGGTGATGTTGTTCTTCTGCGACATGCGCGTCGAGACGAAGCGCTCGTAGTGACCGAGGTCGAGGTCGGTCTCCGCGCCGTCGTCGGTGACGAAGACCTCGCCGTGCTGGAACGGGTTCATCGTGCCGGGATCGACGTTGATGTAGGGGTCCATCTTGAGGAGGGTCACCTTGAGGCCGCGGCTCTCGAGGAGCGCCGCGAGCGACGCGGAGGCGAGACCCTTGCCGAGCGAGGAGACCACGCCCCCCGTGACGAAGATGAACTTGGTCTTCGCGTTCTTGGCGCTCATCCGTCCCCCCTCACCAAGCGCCGCACCTGCTCGAGGTCGTCCGCTGTATCCACCTCGGGGCTGGCGCTGTCAACGTGAACCATCTTGATGCGTATGCCGCGCTCGAGCGCGCGCAGCTGCTCGAGCTCCTCCGCCCGCTCGAGCGGCGAGCGCGGCGCGGCCGCGACGGCGAGCAACGTCGCACGCCGGTACGCGTAGAGGCCGATGTGGCGCACGCCGAGCGCGCCGTGCCGGGCGCCGCGCCAATACGGAAGTGGGCTCCGCGAGAAGTAGAGCGCGTAGCCGTCGATCCCGGCCACGACCTTGACCACGTTCGGATTCCGCCACTCGTCCTCGTCGCGGATCGGCGTCATCAGGCTCGCCATCGCCAGCGTCGGATCGGAACGAAACGGCGCGACGCACGCGGCGAGCGCGTCCGGATCGAGCAACGGCAGATCGCCCTGGACGTTGACGACCACGTCGGCCGTGAGCGTCGCCGCGACGGCCGCGACCCGGTCGGTACCGGTCGGATGCGTCCCGGTCATGGCCACGTCGCCGCCGTGCGCGCGCACGACGTCCGCGATGCGGTCGTCGTCGGTTGCAACCAGCGTCCGGGTCACGCCCTCCGCTCGCCGCACGCGGTCGAGGACGCGGCAGACCATCGACACGCCGCCGATCATCGCGAGAGCTTTTCCCGGCAGACGCGTCGAATCGAATCGCACGGGAATGATCGCGATGACGTCGGGCATGGTGCGGGTTGCTCCAAACAAAAAAACCGCGGTGGCGCGCGCGAGGTCGCGAACGCCACCACGGGAGGCCGTTATACGAACAGCCGCGTGCGCGGTCAAAGCGGCCCCGGAACGCTCGGTGCCGCAGCTCGGCGCCGGTCGCGGCTCGCGGTCGTGGTCGGCGTCGCGCCACGTGAGGGCGGTGCCGGTGCCGGGCGCGCCAGCCGTCACCGCCTGCGACAGATCATTACCCGCGCGCGTGAGCGATCGAGCCGGCGCCGGGTGCCGTCGAGCGGCGACGCGAGAGCGAGAGGACGGAGAATCGTTTACGACGCGGACGCCGGGGCCGCGCCGTTGCGGCGCGCGCTGCGGCGCCGACCGCCCCGGCGTCGCGATCGGCGGCGCGACGACGGCGGCTCCGGATTCTCGGCGGTGGCCGCGTCCGACGCGGCGCCCTCGTCGTCGAAAGCAGCGAGCACCGCCTCGTCGCCGGCGTCGATCGCCGCGGTCGCGATCTCGGCCGCCGCGTCGACGAGACGGACGCGTCCGTTCGGCGTCACCTCGACGTCCTTCAGGCGCCGTAGCCGGGTGATCAACCGCGGCGAGCCCGGCGGACGCTGGAAGCCTTCCGCCTTGAGCGCGACGGTCAGCGCGTCGAGGCTGACGCCGCGCTCGGGGTCGGCGGCGGTCAGGCGCGCGATCACGGCGCGGAGCTGCGCTTGCGAGGCGGCGTGCGGCTCTTCTTCGCCGCCCCGGCCCGGCGAGACGGCCTGCGGCAGCGCAGCCGGATGCGTCGCCGGCGCATGCTCGGCGCCGCGCCGACGCCGGCGCCGCCGTCCGCCACTTCCGGCGTGCGGCCGCCTTTCGGGAGCCGCCGGCACCTCCGCGACCGCGTGATGGCCACGACAGGAGATTCGGCGGTATGCGACGCCGAGCCGTGCAGCCGCATCGCCGACCGCATCGAAGGCGCGATCGTCCGAGATGATGTCGATGCTGTCGCCGCTCGACGCGCGACCGAGCCACATGCCGGCCGACACCGCGATCCAGAGATCGCTCCAATCGCGCACCCGCGTCGCCGGCGCGCTGTGGACGAGATGAGCGCCGCGCGAGGCCAGCATCCGACCGAGCTGCTGGCCGATGACGCGCCAATTGCCGACCGCGGACACCTCGGTCGCCACCGCGACCCGATCGATCGCGAGCTCGTCCAACACGCGAATGAGCTCGGTCTCGCTGCTCGTGTTCTCGACGTCGATGAAGATCGCCCGCCGGGGGCCGCCAGACGCGGCGGTCGCGCCCGCGGGCGTGATGTCGCGTGCGGACTCCCGTGCACCGTCCGCTGCGGCGGCCGTCGCCTTCCGCGGTCTCGACGTCCGTTGCGTGACGGTCGTCTCCGTGCGCTTCTTCGCGCCGGTCGGGGTCTTCACGCTTCGCGGCCGGGCCGGCGGCTTCTTCTTCGAGCGGGACGTCGTTGCCATCGAGCTCGCCTTATCGCGTGGATCGCGTCGAGAGTCGAGCGACACCGGGCTCCGCCGCCGAAGGACGGCGGCTGCCTTTTCGCGTGCGGCGGTCGCTTCGTCAGACGCTCCAGCACGGAATCGCCAACGGCCGCCGCACCGCTTGCCCGTCGGGAACGATCGACGCTCGGCGCCGCCAATTTCGCGACGAGCGGGCGCGACCGGTCGCTCGGATCCGAAACGGCTCCGCGGTAGGTGCGCGAAGTCGTTCATGGGCCGCCACCGCGCCCTGGCGGGGCACTCGACTTGCACGCGACGTGCAGGTCGGCCGGCCGATGTTGCGAGATGCAGAGAAGCGTTGCGGCCGACGGCGACGACGGGAATTCGCGTGCGAAAAGACTGCCGCCGAGTGGGGCGCGAGCGCCCGTGGGACCATGGCGTTTCGATCAGACCGAGCACCGATGCGAGACCCGCCGCGGCATCTCGCACAAGTGCACGAGAAGCCTCACGTTCTTCCATGGCACCGTCAAAACTTTATCTTGACAATGCCGAGACGACCTCCCTATATTCGCGGCGTTTTCGAATCCCGTACGCCGAGGTGCCGTCTCACAATCGCTTCCGTCCGGGAGCGCAACGAACAGAGCTTGGTCATGCAGTGCTCTCCCTCGTGCGACCGACCTTCGGCGTCAGTCGCACGAGAGAGCAGTTGAACGTAGTTCGGAAGTACCATGAAGCCGCAGAGAAGTTCGAGCCGGAGCAGTTTGGAGCCGATGACGATCGACGCGACACGCCTGGGCAGTGGACCTCAGCGAGCCGCGACGATCGCCATCAACAACGATCACCCCTACGAAGGAGGGTACAAATGAAGAGGCACTTGGTAGTTGCAGCCGCAGCCTTGGGATTCGCGTTCGTCGCGAGCGGAGCCCAGGCGCAGTTCGTCGATCCCGCTTGCGGGTTCGAGCATCCGAAGAAGGCGAAAGAGACGCGGTCGAGCTTGGTCCAGGCATACGTGTCGTGCGGCAATGCCGGCGGCAACCCGATCAACGATACGACCGAGAGCGGCGTGCCCTCGTGCTCTCCGCCCGAGACGTTCGCCGACCAAAACGGCGCGCCGGCGAACGCCTGGCACTGGAATTACCTGAAGGCGCAGGGCGACGTGAGCTTCAAGGCCGCGAAGAACAAGATCGACAATCCGGTGCTGAATCCGGAGGACGATACGGCCGATGTCGCCGTGCAGCTCAAGCTGAAGGGCCTCATCGATGCGGCGGGCGACGTGAGTGGCACCGGCACGCTGAACACGCTGTCACGCGCCACCCTGCGTGACCGTCAAGGGACCGGAAACGACACCTCCGACGACGTTGCGATGACGGTCATCGACTTCTCGGCGCCGTTCCCCTTCGACGTGATCGACGGCAAGGCGAAGCTGAAGACGAGCGCGAACGTCGTCCTCAATGGGATCGGCACGAGCCTGCCGAAGTGCACCAGCATCGAGGTTCTCGACATCAACGTCGTGGACGAGAACGGCGACCGCTTCGCCAGCATGGGCACGTTCCTGCCTGCGAAGTAACGTTCCGCGCATTGCGCTTCGAGCCACCCGCCGCGTCCACCGGCGGGTGGCTTTTTTTTTGCCCGCCCCTGTGACACGAACGGCGTACGTGCCCCGCTCGACCGCCCTGCTCCTCGTCCTCGCGCTCGCGTGCGGCTGCTCGCGCGAGGGTGGAGCGCCCGCGCCGACCGCAACCCGGCATCCTGCGAGCGTGGTGGCGAGCCCGACGGTCGCCGTGACGGCCGCGACGCCGCTCGACGTCGAGACGCCGGTGCCAGCGGAAAGCGGCACCGAGGAAGAACCGCTCGAGAACCTGGAGGACCTCCTGGAAGACAAGCCGAGCGGGCCGGACTTCGAGATCGACGCGGCCGCGAGCAGCTACTACGCGCCGATACCGAACACGGTGACCTTCAAAGCGAAGGCATTGAACGGCAGTCCACCGTTCACCTTCACGTGGAAGTTCGGCGACGGCTCGCCCGAGACCACCGGGGAGACGGTGCGGCATACCTACGACCAGATCGGCACCTACCACGCCTTCGTGACCGGCGAAGACGCCAACAAAGCGCACTCGACGGTCGAGTTCATCCTCCTGATGGTGACGCCGCAGCGGTTCGTCGAGACCATGCACCTCGACCCCAAGCTGCTCGAGAAGGGACGCTCGCCGGGCACGAGCCCGACGCCGGCAGCGCCGCCGTCGAGCAGCGACGCAGCAGTCAGCGCGAGTCGTTCCCCGGCTCCGTAGCGGCGCCGCCGCCGTCGGCCTGCGTCGCCTCGGAGACGCGGAGCTGGGTCAGGTAGCGGATCGTGGCGCGCGTCGGCGCGTCCGCCGGGCCCGAGGGCGAGAAGACCGCGAGGTCGCGCTCGTCGATGGTGCGGAAGCTCAGGCCCGGCACGACGGGATCGCCCGCGCTCCGCCGCGTGATCCAGTACGTCGGACGGCCGCTGGCGACGAGCGCGGTCATCGTGTCCCGCCATCGCGACGTGCCGCCGGTCACCACCACCGTCTCACGGCCGTGGATCAACCAGAGGGGAACCTGGATCTGGAGATCCGACAATCCACTGTCGACGACCACCAGCGCGTGCTCCGGAAGGAGCGCGGCGAGGCTGCGGGCGGCCGCGGCGTTCCCGGCATAGAACGGACGCTGGCGCGCGACGAGCACCGGACGAAGCTCGAGGCCGGCGCAGCCGACGGCCGCAGCGAGCGCGACGGCGGCGAGCAGGCGGCGATCGCGCTGCGCGATCGCCGCGAGCGCCGCGGCGGCGGCAAACGCGATCGCCGGAATCACGACCGGCAAGAAACGACGGATCGCCCACGGCTGGTAGGGCGCCACTCGCGGCGCTGGGATGAAGAGCGCCGCGACGATCGCCGTCAGCACCAGGAGGAATCGCACCGCGCCGCCGCCGCGGCGCCACGCGGGCACGCAGCCGACGGCGGCGAGCACGAGTAGCGGCCACGAGCAGTAGGCCGCGAGCCAGCCGACGTGGCGCGCCGGCTCGAGCGCGCCGGCGAGCCGGAGATAGAAGACGATCGCCGCGCCGACCACGATCGGCGCCGCGACGCGTACGGCGCCGCGAAGGAACCCAATTCCACGCCGCCATCCGACGACGCCGGCCGCGAGCACGAGTAGCGCGGGCGCCGCGACCGCCAACCGGAACCAGCGCGTCGCGCGGAGCTTCGCGATCTCCGGCATCGTCCAGAACGCCGAGAGCGTCACGTCGTTGCCGAGGTAGGCGAGGTGGTGGCTGGGGGACGTCGCCACGGTGGCGCCGGCGATCGCGAGCGGCAGCGCGAACCCGAGCGCGAACGCGCCGTGCGCGAAGCGCACGCGCTGCCACGCGAACGCGACGACGTACGCGGCGATCACGACGAGGAAGGTCTCCGTGCGCGCGAGACCGGCGACGCCGATGAGGAGACCCGCGCAGAAGGCATGCGCGCGCCCCTGCACGGCGCGGCCGCGGTCGTCGCGCGCCGGCGGCGGTTCGGCGGCGTCACGCCAGGCGCGCGCGAGCAAGACGAGGCCGCCCCAGAGGAATGCCAGCGTGACGATCTCCGGCATCGGAAATCGGCCGAACCACCAGAGCGCGTAGTTCGCGATCAGCAGCAGCGCGCACGTCGCGGCGGCGAGGCCGCCGAGCGTCTCGCCCGCGAACAGCACGGTCGCGCAGACCGCGAGCGCGGCGAACACCGGCGCGACCGCCGGGGCGGCATCGGGACCGCCGGCCGCGGCGAAGATCCCGGTCCACACCGACAGCAGCGGGAAGAACGCCGGCGTCGTCTCGCCGCCGGCGAGCGTCGGCATCAACAACCCGCCCGGGAGTCGGATGTAGGGTCCCGAGCCGGCGAGCGAGACGCTCGGAAAGACCTCGGCGGGGAGCGTCGGCGGCAGCAGCGGAATCACGGTGTCGGTCACCGTGAGCTTCCCCGTCCGCGCGAGGTGAACCCCCGAGCTGACGTACATCGTCGAATCCGACCCGTCGAGCACGGTGTCGAACGGCGGCCAGCACCAGAGAAACGCGACGACGGCTGCGGCGACCGCGACACCGCCGATGAGCGCGGGCCGACGGCGCGCGCGCGACACGTCGTTCGCCTCCACGCCGCCCGCCGCCGCACGCGAAAGCGGGCGCACGCGCGCGACGACGAGCGACGCGGCGACGACGACGAAGACCGACGCCAGCAGCGCCGCCGGCGAGAACGCCCGCGCGTACGCCAGCAATAGGCCGGCGACGGAAGTGACCGCGAGGCTCAGCCAGACGGCCGCGAACCAATCGCGCCGGATCGCGAGGGCGCGGCACGACGCCCAGCCCGGCACGACTCCGACGAGCGCCAGCACGACAACGACGCGAAACGCGTTCACGGTCGCGCGCCGGCTCCGGCGCTCACCGGACGCGGCACGCCCGCCGGCGATGCGAGCTCAACGAGCCGGGCTCTCCGGCGCCGCGGGCGCGTCGTGGTGCGGCGCCGCGGCGGGCTCGGCCGGAGTCGGCGCTGCTCCGGGCGTCGCCGCAGCGCGCTCGTTGTACGCCTTCAGCCGCTCCATGGTCAGCTTGCTGCCGATCGATCCCATCGCGTCGGGAATGGTCCGCTTCTCGTTCTCCGGGTCCGCGAAATAGTCGTTCACCCGGCTCCGCCAGAGCTCGAAATTCTGCTTGCCGCCGATCGGGATCGTCGCGCCCCGCGGATCTCTCCGCTTCCACAGCGTCACCGCGTCGAGAAAGCCGACGACGTATCCCAGCTGAAACGTCTCTCCGTATGCCCGCCACGCGTTCAGCTTGGTATAGGCGAGCGCCGGAACGGTCGCCGTCAGGAAGCCGCCGCACCACGCGACGGCCGCGACGACGGCGATCGACCGAATCGCTCGGCGACCACTCACCCCATTGCCGGCCCGATGCGCTCCGCTCACTCGAGATCCTCCTACGCGGGTATCATGACACTCCCCGCCGACCTCGGCGAGACGACCCCATCGTGCGCCGGTGGCAGTCGGGCGGTTCACGGCCACTCGAGCGCGCCGAGTGCCTCAGCGCGACGTCCGTGCCGGCGAGCGCGAGAGCATCGAGCGCAAGAGCGGCCAATCGCTGCCGTCGACCGTCCCGGCCGCGACGGCGATGGCGGCGAAGACGACGAGCGCGCCGCCGGCGACGGCGACCCGGGGACCGGGCACGACGGCGGCGGCGAGCACCATCGCGCCGGTCCCGAGCGCCGGCCAGGCCAGCGGCCGCAGGCATGCGACGACGTCGCGACGGGTCTCCGGCAGGACGAGCAGCAACGACTGGGAGAGCACGCTCGCGACCAGCGTCGCGACGGCGGCGCCGACGAAGCCGCTGCGGCGGACCAGGAGCACCGAGAGCGCGATCGTCAGCGCGGACCCGCAGCCGTTCAACAGCAGGAGCAGCCGCTCGCGGCCGCGCGCGATCAGGAGATTGGTGAACACCGTACCCGTCGCGGCCAGGAGCGCGAGCCAGACCAGGATGCGGAGCGCCGACCGTCGCCGGCGACGTACGAGGCGCCGAAGAGGATGCGCAGGAGATCGGGCGCGGTGATCGAGACCGCGACGATCATCGGCAGCGCGAGCAGGCCGAGATAACGGACCGCACGGGCGCTGATGTCGCGCTGCGACGGCGCGGCTCCGGCCCGCGCCGCGAGCACCGGCAAGAGCGCCAGCATGAGCGATTCCGGAATCAAGGCGAACGCCTCGGCGAGCCGCGACCCGGCCGCGAGAAAGCCGACCGCCGCCGCACCGTCGAGGCGCAACACGATCAGCTGGCCGACGCGCAGCGTGACGGTGAGGAGGACGACGTTCAACGCGAGCGGCCAACCCGAGGCGGCGAGCCGGCGCGTCACGTCGCCGCGCCAGCGCGGCGTCGGATCGAGCAAGCGGCTCGCGAGCGCGAAGGCCGCCAGCGACGCCGCGGCTTGCCCGGCCGCCCAGGCGCCGACCGCCGCCGCGAGGCCGAGGCCGAGCCGCGCGGTCGCACGCGAGGGCGAGCGCGAACGTCGCGACGTTGGCGGTCGCGGTGACGCAGAGCCATTCGAGCCGCTGCGTCGTGCGGAAGAAGGCGCGCAGCGCCGTGCCGGCGCCGGCGACGAGACCGACCGCGGCGAGCGCGAGGGCGGTGCCGTCGAAGCCCGGCAAGACGGCCCATGCGACGACGACGAGCAGGGCAGCCGCGAGCGCGACGCCGAGAAGCCGCATCGCGACCGCCGCCTGGACCAGAGCGGCCGACGCACCGTCGCTCTGCTGCGCGAGCAACCGCACCAGCACCGGCTCCTGACCGAGCTCGCCCGCGACCTGCACCAGCGCGATCACCGTCATGAGCGCGGCGTAGCGCCCGAAGTCGTCGGGGCCGAGGAGGCGCGCGATCACCAGGACGAGCAGCATCGCCCCGCCCTTCTCGATGCCGGTCGCGACGAGCGCGAAGACGGTGCTGCGCGCGGTGCGACGCGGATCGAGCCGGCCGCCCGGCGCGGGCGCGTGCGTCACGCCGGCGACCACGCTGCCGCGCGGCTCACTTGACCGCGAGCGCGCCGATCCGCGCGTTCATCCCGACGGCGGCGCCGGCGGCGAGGATGGTCTCGAGCGGAATGCGCATCGCGAGCGGCATGCGGTAGCGGCCGAGATACACGCTCCCCTGGCGAAGATCGACGAGGCGGAAGCCCGCGGTCGCGATCAGCCGGCGCATCGTCGCGGGCGTGAAGTAGTGCAGATGCGGCGCGACGTAGAGGCGCTTCAATAGGTCGTTCGCGTGCGGGCCGCCGGCGCGCGCGTAGACGCCGACGACGGCCGTCAGCAGCGAGCGCTGGTTCGGCACCGCGATCGCGACCGCGCCGCCCGGACGCAGCAGCGCGTGCACCCGGCGCAGCGTCGCGAGCGGATCGCGCACGTGCTCGAGGACGTCGAGCATGGTCGCCGCGTCGAAGCGCCGGCCGTCGAAGTGGTGCTCCTCGAAGGGGCCGATCGTGATCTCGAGGCCGAACTCGTCGCCGCCTTCTCCGCGGTGAGCGGGCAGATGTCGACGCCGTAGGGGTTCCAGCCGCGCTCGCGCGCGAGGTGCATGAAGATGCCGGTACCGGCGCCGATGTCGAGCAGCGTTCCGGGGCCGCCGAGCACGCGCTCGAGCTCGGCGAGCTGCGTCCGCATGCCGCGGATGACCGGGTCCTCGACGAAGTCGCGGTGGCAGTTCGCGAAGAAGTCGCGCACCTCGGGAAACGAGGAGTGATCGGGGTAGCCGGCGGTCTCGACCGCCTCCTTCTCCTGCAAGCGTCGGCAGCGGATCGGCGCGGACGAGACCGCAGCCGGCGCAACGGAGCACGCGCCGCCACCCCATGTCGTGCAGCAGACGATAGGTGGGCGTCCCACACAGCGCGCAAGGAGTCGACGACGGCATCGGGAGGGTCACGCATTTTCGCCGAAACGCCCGCGGTTGGAAAGCACGGAATTCGATACGCTATAGCGCTCGCGAGTGACGACGGCGGACGAGCGGAGGCGCAGTGACGGCGATCGGAGCCGCGCCGCGTCCTCGCTGGCGCCGCGCTCCTCCTCGTCGTCGCCGCGAGCGTGGCGGTCGCGGCGCTGATCGGCGTCGGCGGCGATTTCCCGCTCAGCGACGACTGGTCGTACGCGCAGAGCGCTCGCGTCCTCTGCACGGAAGGCGTGCTGCGCTTCAGCCCGTGGACCGGCGCCAGCCTGGTCCTGCAAGCGCGTACGGCGCCGCGCTCTGCCGGCTCTTCGGCTTCTCGTTCACGGTGCTGCGGTTCTCGACCGTGGTGCTCGCGACCGGCGGCGTCATCGGGTTTCTCCTGCTGCTGCGCGCCTGCCGGCGTGCGCGGCGCCGCGTGCGTGCTCGCCGTCGTGGTGTTCGCGGCGAGCCCGCTCTACGTCAACCTCGCGTTCACCTTCATGACCGACGTGCCGTTCACGGTCTGCGCGCTATGGGCGGCATACGGGTACGCCGAGGGATTCCGCAGGCGACGCAACGGTGCGCTCGTGCTCGGGGGCGCCGGCGCCGCCGCGGCGCTGCTGATCCGGCAGCACGGCATCTTTCTCGCGGCGGCCGCCGCCTACACGGCGCTACGCGGCGCCCGAGCGCGGCGTCGGCACGCGCCTGCGCGCCGCGATCGCCGCGACCGCCCTCCCCCTCCTCACCTTCGTCGTGTTCCACCTCTGGCTCGCGAGCCACGGCGTGCCGGGCGGCTATGCGCACAAGATCGGCGAGGTCCGGACGACGACGATCCGGACGGTCGTGAACTGCGCGTTTCGCGGCGCCGTCACCGTCGGTTTCCTGCTGTCGCCGCTCGCGGCGGCGCTCGCGGCTCCCGTCGCTCGTCGTGCTCCGCGCACGCTCGCCGCCGCGCTCGTCGTGCTCGGCGGCGCGGCGGCGGCGCTCTACGCGCAGCAAGGCGCGCTCATGCCGTATCTGACGAACGTGCTCTACGACCTCGGCCTCGGCGCGCTGTCGCTCCGCGACACGCTGTTCCTCGATCTGCCGCCGCCGATGCACGTCGGCGCCGCGCTCGACGTGCCGCTGACGCTCGTCGCCGTCGCCGCGACGGCGGTGCTGCTCGCGGCGTCGCTCGCGGGACCGCAGGCCGCGGCGAAGCCGCATCCGGACGGCGACGACGCGAGCGTCGATCGTTTGGTCACGACGCCGCGATCCTGCTCTTCGCCGGCACGCTGCTGCACTCGCGCTACTACTTCGACCGCTACCTGCTGCCGGTCCTGCCGTTCGCGATCGCGGCGCTCGCGGCGCGGGTGCCGCGGACGGCGATCCGTCCGGCATCCGTCCTGGCGGCGCTCCTCGGGTGGTACGCGATCGCCGGCACCCACGACTACCTGGCATGGAACCGCGCCCGCTTCGCGGGACTCGACGCGCTCCGCGCCGGCGGTGTCGCGCCGACCGCGATCGACGGCGGCGTCGAGTTCAACGCCTGGCATCTGGCGTCGGCGCTCGACCGCTGGCCGACCGACGCCGAGGTCCGGCCCGGACGACCGGCGACGCAACGGAGCTGGTGGTGGGTCGTCGACGATCGCTTCGTCGCGAGCTTCCATCCCCTCGTCGGCTACCGCGTCCACGAGGAGATCCGCTACCGCCGGTGGCTCGTCCCCGGCACCGGCCGCGTCCTCATCCTCGAGCGCGAATGATCGCCGCGGCGCCGCCTCAGGCGCGACAGAGCGCGACGAGGTCGAGCGCGTCGGGACGGCGCTCCTCGACGACGCGGAAGTCGTCGAGCCCGATCGTCCGGGTCTCGGCGGCGGCGCGCTGCGCCCGCCGCCGCACCAGCGCACCGAGCTGCGCGAACGCGAAATGGACGAGCCGCTCGGGCAACCGGTGGCGGAGCCCGAGCGGGTCCAGGCGGAGGATCCGCCGGACCTGTCGCGCGCGCTGCTCGTCGAAGGCACGGACCTTCTCGCTGCCCGTCATGCTCCAGATCGCGACCTCGGAGAACAGCGGGCGCAGCAAGGCGTCGAGCTCCTCGGCGGTGTACTCCCGCAGGTGCACCGGATTCTCCGAGATGGTGGTGAGCCGGTTGGGCGTCGTCAGCATCAGCCGTCCGCCCGGCCGCAGGACCGCGCGGACGGCGGCGAGGAACTTCACGGGATCCGGCAAGTGCTCGATCACCTGGAAGTTCGTGATCAGGTCGAACCGTTCGTCGAGCGCCGGCAGGTCGTGCGCGTCGAGACGGCGGAACGCCAGATTCGGGCGCGGGTACGCGGCCCGCGCCGCGGCGACCGCGCTTTCCGCGTAGTCGATGCCGAGCACCGAGCGGGCGTCGTCGGCGAGCATCACCGTTCCGAATCCTTCGCCGCAGCCGGCATCGAGCACGTCGGCGCCGCGGGCGAGGCCGCGAGCGTAGCGGTAAGCGGCGAGGTGCCGCGCCTCGTCGTAGACGAACTCGGCGCCCCGACCCGGCCGCTCCGCGCTGAGCTTTCGCCGCGTCACGATCAGCGCGCTTCCGGGCGCGACGGCTTCGCCGGGATCGCCGCGCTCGCGGCCGTGGTCCCCCGCCCGCCGTTCGCGCGCGCACCGCGGTCGGCCGCCACGACGACGCGATTGGCGTCGCCGTTCCGCGTGGCGGCATCGGCTTGCCGCGCGCCGCCGGCCGCCGTCGCGAGCGTGAGAGCACGCGGGCGCGTGCCCGCGACCTTCTCCGCCGCGGCGCGCGCCAGCGCGCGAGTCGTCGCGTCGACGCTTTCCGTCGCGGCGCGCTCGAGCAGGGTCGCGGCGCGCGCGTCGCCGCCGATCTCGCCGAGCGCCCAACTCGCCGCACGGCGCGCGTGGAGGTCGCCGGAGGCGAGCACGTCGCCGAGCGGCGCGACGAAGTCCGGATCGCCGATCGCGGCGGCGGCCCAGATCGCCGCCGGCTGCCCCGCAGACGGGCGCGCGACCGCCTGCGCGACGCACGCGCGCGCCTCGGCGCCGGCGACCGGGTCGCCGGCGAGCTCGACGAGAAGCGTCGGAACGATCTCGTCGAGCTCCGCCTCGCCGCGCGCGAGCAGCGGCACGAGGTCGCACGCGAGCCCGGCGGGCGCCAAGTGCGCGAGCGCCGCCGCCGCCGACGCGCTCACGGCCGCGTCGCCCGCGAGCCGCGCGCGCAGCGCCGGCACCAGCGCGGTCGCGTGCAGCGGACCGGCGAGCTCGGCGGCGAACGCGAGCGCGCGCGGCGGCGCGCTCGCGTCCCCGAGCGTCCGGGCGACGGCGGCGTCGAGCGCGGCGCGCCCGGGCCACACCGCCGGCTCCTCGGCGCCTGCCCAGAGGTAGCGGCGCGCGATCATCGTCGCCCGCGTCATCGCCATCGCGCCGAGCGCTTCCCGCACGATGCGCGCATCGTCGCTCGCGGCCGCGGCGAAGAGATACGAGGCGGCACGGGGATCGCGGGTATCGCGGATCGTCCGCAGGATCAGGATCTGCCGGCGGCGCTCGAGCCCGGCGCGCGCGACGTACTCCTCGAGGCCGGCGCGCGGGTCGCGCGCGACGGCGTCGAGCAGCGCGCCGATCGCCGCGGCGCGGATCGTCGCATCGTCGGCGGACGCGGCCTCGAGCAACGCACCGGCCGATCGGCTCGGCGGCGCCGACGCGAGCGCCCGGATCTCGTCGAGACGGCGCTCGACCGCGGTGGTGCCGCGGTCGCTCGCGACGGCGCCGGCCGCGTCCCTCCCGGCAGCGACGGCACCGCTCGCCCGGTCGGTCGCGGCGGGCGCGGCGTTCACGCCGTCCGTCGCAGCCGCGACGCCGGCGGTCGCCGCGCCGGTGTCGGTCACGGCGCCCATGCCTTCCGTCGCAGCCGCGACATCGTCCGTCGCGGCCGCGACACCGGCTGTTGCGGCGCTCGCCGCGGTGGCGGCGACCGCGGGACCGGACGCGGCGCCGAGAACGTCGTAGCGCTCGAAGCGGCCGAGCAAGCGGTACCGCGCCCGCACGAACCGCCGCAGCAGGAAGTAGTAGGCGGGCGCGGCGTCGAAGAACTTGAACTCGCGATTGAGGCTCGCGAGCGCCGGCGGCGGACGCGTCGCGAGCGTGTCGACGATCGCCGCCTCTTCCTCGTGGTCGGGACGGCCGGCGAAGAAGTACGCGAACGGCGTCGGGTTCCGGGCACCGCTCAAGAAGAGCGCGACGTCGAGCGCGGGGAACCCGAGACTCGGCGCCCCCGATCCGGCACGCTCGCGGAGCAGCGTCGCCGTCGCGCCGAGCCCGCGGAGATCGGCCGCGTGCTCCGCCTCGACCCAGAGCGGCGCGGCGGCGAACGGCAGGACGAAACGCGACTCGCTGGCGAGGATCGCCGCCGCCGGCGTCACCCGCACGACGATCATCGCGACCAGCGCCGCGGCGAAGACCGGCGCCGGCAGTCGCGGCAACCGGCGCGCATCCGATCGCGCGAGCCCGAGCTCCCACCAGCGGCACACCCGCTCGAGGAGAAACGCGGCGAAGACGCCGATCAGCGGCGCCGCCGTCACCAGATGCATGAAGTCGGCGCGCGGATAGAGCTGGATCTCCATGAAGAGGCCGAAGATCAAGAGCGTCGCCGCGACGCCGCCGCTGGCGCCGGCGCCGGCGCGGGCCGCGCGCGCGGAGCGCCGCCACAGCCAGGCGATCCCCGCGACCTCGACGCCGACGACGAGCGCCAGGCTCGCCGACTCGAGCTGGCGGATCACCGACCAGGTGAAGCGCTCCGGCATGACGCCGATTCGCGCGATCGCGACCGCGCCGGCGGCGCCGGCGAGGACCAGGACGACCGCGGCCGGCACCGCCGGCACGCGACCGCGACCGGCCGCGGCGCCGGCGACCGCGATCGCCGCGACGTACGCCGTCACCAGCAGCGCCCACGGCTCGATCGGCGCCGGCGGCGTGTAGTAGAGCTGCGCCGCGCTCGAGCCGATGAAGAGCACGTCGCTCAGGAACCGCTCGCGGCCGAGCCGAGCGGCGAAGAACGCCAGCCACGGCAGCGAGCCCGCGGCGAAGCTCGCGAGCAAGACGAGCGTGTCGCCGACGAGGCGCGCGCGGGCGGCGCGGGCGCGCGGCAGCAAGACCAGCATCGCCGCCGCGAGCGGCGCGAGGTAGAGGAGCGCGTCGACGAGCTGCGGCCGGCCGAGCGTCAGCGCCGCGCCGGCGAGCACCCCGGTCCAGAGGACGATCCAGAGCGCGCGTGCCGCACGGCCGCCGCGTTGCTCGTTCAGGGACGCGTCGCCGACGAGGAGGAGGACCGTCACCGACGCGGCGATCGCGAACAGCCCGGCGTTCGGCTTCATCGCGAACGTGACCGCGGCCGCGACGCCGGCGAGCGCGAGCGACGAGCGCCGCCGGCGCTCGACGAACCACACCATCGCGAGCGCGGTCGCGACCGATCCCGCCGTCGAGAACCACGCCGGATACGGCACGTTGAAGGCGCAGAACTCGCCCGGATAGACCGGAATGAACGCGAGATAGAGAAACGGCACGAGCAGCGCGAAGATCGGCCGCGCCACCCGGGCGATCAGCAGCACGAGCCCGGCGACGACCGCCGCGTGCACGCACGCGAGCGCCGTGCGCAGGCCCGGCACGTCGCCCGCCCACGAGAGCAACGCCGCCGTCAGGTAGAAATAGCCGGGCGTGTAGCCGGTCGCGAAATCGAGGTAGGGGACCTGCCCGTCGATGACGCGCTTCATCTGATAGAGCAGCGTGCCCTCGTCCTCGACCTGCAACGCGTAGGCGCGAAACGGCAGCAGGTACGCGAGCGTGACGACGGCGGCGGCGACGGCGAGCGCGCGCGCCAATGCCGGAGCGGCGTAGCGTTCCGCGTCCGTCGCCGGCGCCGGCGACGATCGACGGCGCGCGCTCATGAGCCCGCGCTCGGCGTCGCCGCGCAGCGCTTCGCGTCCTTCGCCTGTGCCGGCGCCGGCGCCGCGGTGAGCCCCTCGATCATCGTCTCGATGGCGTCGGTGACGGCGTCCCAATCGAACTCCGCCGCCCACGCGAGCGCGCCGGCACGAAAACGCCGCCAGGTGTCGTGGTCGCGGAGGATCCGCGCGATCGCCTCGGCGAACGCGCCGACGTCGCCGTACGGCACCAGGAGACCGGTCTCGTCGCGCCGGACCGCGTCGCGCAGGCCGGGCACGTCGCTCGCCACCGCGGGGACGCCGCAGGCGTTGGCCTCGAGGACCGTGAGCCCCCAGCCTTCCTTCTCGGACGGGTTCACGAACACGCGCGCGCCGCGATAGAGCGCGACCTTCTCGTCCTCCTCGACGAAGCCGCGGAAGGTGACCGCGTCCGCGAGCCCGAGCGCCGCGACCTGGCGCTCGAGCGCGGCGGTCGCGCTGCCGCGGCCGACGATCACCAGGCGCGCGTCCGGCACCACGGCGCGGATCCGCGGCAGCGCGCTCACCACCACGTCGATCCGCTTGTACGGCTCGACGCGGCCGAGCGAGAGTATCACCGGCCCCGGCTCGCGATCGCCGGGGTTGTACTGCGCGCGATCGACGCCGTTCGGCACCAGCCGGATGTGATCGGCGGCGACGCCGCGGGCGATCAGGTCGTCACGCGTGCTCGGCGACACCGCCGCCATCGGCACCCGGCGATAGATCGCCGGGATCAGGAGCTCGCTCGCGTACGTGATCGCCGCCACCGCCGGGTTCACCTGCCGGAAGGCGGTCGCGCCGAAGAGGTGGTGGACGATCGCGAGCACCGGAAACGGCGAGTACAGAGGACCGTAGAACGGCAGCTTCGCGAGGTGCTCGACGAGCACGGCGGGGCCGCGCGACGCGCGCGCGAGACGGCGAAACAGCAGCGGCCCGCGGGCGTAGAACGTGTAGCGATTGCCGGCGCGCAGGACCTCGATCCCGCGCTGCGACGCGCGCGGTGCCGCGCCGCGGAATCCCGCGCAGACGAGCGTCACCCGGAAGCCGCGCTCGACCAGGCGGCTGAAGATCTCGACGAGATTGACCTCGACGCCGCCGGCGCGCGGGTTCTCGAGGTCGCGCTCGTTCAGGATGAAGATCCGCGGCCGCGCGCCCGCCATGCTCAGAGCCTGCCGCGGAGGTCCTGCAGCTTCAACCACCAGACGATCCACAGCGCCTCGACGCTGATGCGCTTGTTCATCTTCGAGTCGCCGACCGTGCGGTCCATGAAGATGATCGGCACCTCGCGGATGCGCATGCCCTTGCGCCACAGGCGGTACGTGGTCTCGATCTGGAAGGCGTAGCCGTTCGAGCGCACGTTGGCGACGTCGATCGCCTCGAGCGCGGCCCGGCGCCAGCACTTGAAGCCGCCGGTCGTGTCCCGCACCGGCAGGCCGGTGACGGCGCGCACGTAGGCGTTGCCGAAGTAGCTGAGCAGCAGGCGATCCATCGGCCAGTTCACCACCGTGATGCCGTTCAGGTAGCGCGAGCCGAGGACGACGTCGGCCTCCGCCGCCTGCGCGAACAAGCCCGGCAGGGCCGCCGGCGGATGCGAGAAGTCGGCGTCCATCTGCACGATCAGCTCCGCGCCCATCGCGAGCGCGCGCACGAAGCCTTCCTTGTAGGCCGGACCGATGCCCTCGCGGCGCGGCCGCGCCAGCAGATGGACGCGCGGCTCGCCGCGAGCGAGGTCCTCGACCGCCATGCCGGTCTTGTCGGGCGAGTCGTCGTCGACGACCAGCACCTCGATCTCCGGGTCTTGCGCGAGGATCTGCGGCACGACGCGCGTGATGTTGTCGCGCTCGTTGTAGGTCGGGATGACGACGACTTTCCGCGGCATGGGAGAGGGCGGGCGGCGCTCAGCGCAGCCCGAGCGCGTCGAACGGCGGGTCGCGATCGCGCAACCCGTCGAGCCAGCCGCGGACCTTGAGCCAGACGCCGCGCTGCTCGCCGGTCGCGAGCCGCCGCAGGAAGACGAACGGCAGCGTCACGAGGATGCTCGCCCAGAGCTTGAGGCGCTGCGCGCGCGTCGCGTGCTTGCGGGCGAAGAGCACCGTGCTGCGCGCGCTGAGGTACTTGCGCGGGCTGGTGTACGCCGGCCCGCCGAGCGTCCGGTTGCCGCGATGCCGGACGACGGAATCGGGCGCGAACACGATGCGCCAGCCGCGCGCCCGCGCGCGCGTGCACCAGTCGACGTCCTCGTGGTACGCGAAGAAGCGCTCGTCGAAGAGGCCGACGTCCTCGAGCGCTTCCCGCCGCATCAGCAGCGCGCAGCCGGGCACCCACTCGACGTCGCGCCGTGTGTCGTACTGGCCGGTGTCGCGCGCGCCCCAGCCTTCGAGGTGGATCAGGCTCTGGCGGTAGTTGACGGTGCCGTAGGTCATCCACAGGCGGCCCGGGTCGTCGAAGGCCAGCACCTTGCCGCCGACCGCGGCGACGCGCGGGTCGGCGGCGGCGTCGACGGCGGCGCGCAGGAAGGACGGATCGACGACGGTGTCGTTGTTCAGCACGAACGCGAAATCGTAGCCGTCCGCGAGCGCCAGACGGAGACCGACGTTGTTGCCGCCCGCGTAGCCGAGATTCACCGGCAGCTCGACGCAGCGCACGCCGGGAAAACGCCGGCGCACCGCCGGCGCCGCCGACTGACGCGATCCGTTGTCGATCATCAGCGTATCGCAGGAAGGATGGTTCGCCGCGGCGAGACTCTCGAGACAGGCGAGCGTGTCATCCGCCCCGTTCCAATCGAGGACGACGACGAGAACGCGCGGAATCGAGGCGGAGCTCGTCATTCACGCCCGGCAGTTCATCCGAGGCGGTGCGGGATTGCAAGAGGAAATCGGCGCGCCGCGTGATCGACCGGCGTCGATCCGCGAGTCGTCCGATCGCGGCGGAGACGGCGGCGGAATCGTTACGGCGTCCGAGCGCTTTCGTGCTACGCCTCGCCGGTGCCGACCTCGCCCCGGACGCCCCCGAGCGTGCTCCGCCGACTCGCCGCCGCCGTCTCGTTCGCCGTGATCCTCGGCGGCGGCAGCGTGCGGGCGGCGATCATCGCGGTGTCGCCGAACGATCCCGCCGCCGTCAACATCGCCAAGATGGAAGGCGCCGGCCCGGGTGACGAGGTCGTCGTCGCGCCGGGCACGTATCGCTTCCGGCTCTACCTCGAAGGCCACGGCACCGCGGAGCAGCCGATCGTCATCCGCGCCGCCGATCCGCAGGACCGCCCGGTGTGGGACCTCCAGGGCAACGTCACCGCGAGCTTCCCCGGCTCGTACGGCGGCGGCGACCGCGGGCGCTCGATCTGGCAGTTCACCGGATCGCACTACCTCGTGTCCGGCATCGTCTTCCGCAACGGCACCGACGGCGGCACCGGCGACGGCGGCGGCGTGCGCCTCAAGTTCTCGGACGGCGTCACGATCCGCGACTGCCTCTTCCAGTTCAACGACAACGGCATCCAAGGCGCGGGCGCGAACACCGTCGTCGAGCACTGCGAGCTCGACCGCAACGGCGACCCCGGCTCGCACGACGCGTCCCACAACGTCTACGTGCACGGCGGCGACTTCACGCTCCGCTACTCCTACGTGCACGACGCGCGCCGCGGCCAGAACCTCCACATCCGCGCCAACCACGCCGTGATCGAGTACAACTGGATCGCGCGCTCGACGTCGTACATGGGCGACATGATGCCGTGCACGATGGCGCCGTGCGACGCCGACCAGACCATGCTCCTGCGCGGCAACGTGTTCCTGGTCGGCGCGCAGGAGAACGACGCGCAGATCTTCGTCATGTACAACGACCAGGGGTTCGCCGGAAAAGGCTTTCACCTGACGATGGTGAACAACACCATCATCGGCAACGGCGACGGCGCCTACCTCGTGCACTTCACGAACTCGAGCGCGGCCTTGAACCGGGTGCAGGAGGCCGTGCTCGACAACAACGTCGTCTTCGACGTGACCCGCATCTTCGGCGTCGACGCGCCCGGCGTCGCGAACTGGCGCGCGTCGGGCGCCAACGACTGGATCGGCGAGAACGCCACGAGCACGACGGGGCTCGTGAACGGCGTGACCGGGACCGATCCGGGATTCGCCGACGCGGGCGCGATGGACTACCGACCCGGACCCGGCAGCGCGCTCGTCGGCAACGCCAGCTCGACGGTCGCCGACCTGCCGAGCCGCGAGTACTACCGCGACGAGGTCGTGACCGCGCGCTGGCGCTGGCGGCCCGCCGTCGCCGACATCGGCGCGTTCGAATCGACGACCGCGGGCGACGCGTTCGGGCCCTACGACGACGCCGGGGAGTGCACCACCGCGGGCGGCGCGCTCGCCTGCGACGACGGCAACCCGTGCACCGACGACTCCTGCGACGGCACCTCGACCTGCGTCCACCAGGCGAACGCGCTGGCGTGCGACGACGGCGACGCCTGCACCGCCGGCGACACCTGTCAGTCCGGCGGCTGCGCCGGCACGCCGGTCGCGCAATGCGACGTCCTCGACCCGTTCATGGTCTACAAGGCCCCGCACACGGCGCCGGACTTCGCCAAGTTCGGACCGGTCTTGCTCGAGGACGAGCTCGGCGGCGGGCGCTACGTCGTCGACCCGCCCTCACGGCTCGGCCTTCCCGCCGACGTGAACGCGGCGGGCGTCCACGACGCGGCCACGCACCTCCGCGAGTTCCGCGTCGAGCGGTTCACCGGCTCGCCGCGCTTCGAGCGCGTCGTCGACTTCGAGGTCGCCAACCCGTGTCACGCGAGCCTCTTCGTCGAGCTGAAGAAGCCGATCAGCATCCTGGTGCCCGCCGCCGCGAGCCTCTCGGATCCCGCCGTCCCGGCGCCCGACCACGCGACGCTGAACGTCGATCACTTCGTCTGCTACCAGGCGAAGGCCGAGAAGGCGCTGGCGAACGGCACGGCGCTGGCGCGCTTTCCGAAGGGCATGCAGCTCGACGTCGGCGATCGATTCCAGACGTGGCGCTACGACCTCCGGAAGCTCACGAAGGTCTGCAATCCGATCGCGAAGGGCGAGGATCCGAGCCAGCCGTCGGTCCTGCTCTCGGGCGCGAGCGCGGGCACCCCCAAGCCGATCGAGCCCGCGTCGCGGCGCCACCCCGACCTCCACCTCGTGTGCTATCAGGCGAAGCTCGCACGCAAGCTGATCCCGCAGGTCGCCGGGCCCGGCGGGCCCGGGACCGGCTGCGGCGCGCTCGACCCTGCGCAACCCGCGGTGCGGCTCCCCGCGCACGACAGCCCGCTCCCGCTCCGCGGCATCTTCGTGAACGACCAATTCGGTCCCGAGGAGCTCACGACCACGAAGGAAGCCGAGCTCTGCCTCCCGTCGACGTCGCCCGCGCACTGACGCGGCGACGGCGACGCCCGCGCCGTCTCAGGCGGCGGCGCGCAGACCGTAGCGCTCGATCAACGCCAGCAGCCGATCGCAGTCGATCGGCTTGCCGACGCGATCCGCGGCGGCGAGCTCCGCGACGTCGTGCGGGTCGGCGAACGCCGACACGATCAGCACCGGGATCGACGCGAGATCCGGATGCCGGCGCAGCAGCTCGCCGCGGAACTCGACGCCGTCCATCACCGGCATCAGCAGGTCGAGGACGATGATCGACGGCCGCTCGGTGGCGGCGAGCAGCAGGTCGAGCGCGGCGCGGCCGTTCTCCGCCTCGAGGACGCGATACCCCGAGCCGCGGAACAGCTCGACCATCGCCGCGCGCGTGTCGGCGTTGTCCTCGACGATGAGCACGGGTCCGATCGGCGTGCGGCTGTCGGCGCGCATGACGTACCTCAAACAGCGCGGCACATCGATGTCAACGCCGCGGCGCACGAAAACGCCCCGGCGTCACGTCGTCATGGGATCACGCGACGGCTTCGCCGTGACGACCGCGGTCGACGTGACGTGAGGGGCCGGTCCGCACGTGCGGTGAGGACCACCTGCATCTCGATCGCGGTCGGCCGTCGTCATCCGTGCCGATGGCGGAATCGACGGCCGACGCGTGGTTCCGTCAGTCGCGGTTGCCCTCGTAGGTGTAGGTCTTGAACTGCCCGTAGTGCACCGGGCAGCTCCGGCACGCGGCCGTGCCGCCGGCGCGATAGGTCTTGCGGAACTCGCCATACGCCTCGTTGAGCCAGATGGCGGCGAGCGGCTCGGTGAACGCGTTGCCGAACCGGATCTGCCGCGAATCGTGCAGGTTGCAGCAAGGGGTCACCTCGCCGGCGGCGGTGATCCAGGTCGCGTTGAACGGCCACTGGCAGCGGCCCGGCTGCAGCGCGGTGTCGTCGAACGGCGCCTCGCGCGGAAACGGCAGGATGACCTTGACGCGCTTCACGGCGTCGGCCGCGGCGACGATCGCGCGGCGCACGGCCGCGCGCTCGTCGCGGTCGAGCTCGAACTCGCCGGGCGCGTCCTCCGGCAACGGCTTCCCCCAATCGAGCGGCGTCTGTACCTGCAGCTCGTCGACGCCGACCTCGTCGGCGAAGCGCGCGACGATTGGAAACTCGCCGTGGTTCTGGCGGGTGAGCACGAACACGAGCCGCAGCACGGGCCGGCGCGCGGCCCCGCGGATCTCCACCATCCGGCGCACGCGCGCGACCAGATCGTCGAACAGGTCGCGACCGGCGTAAGCGGCGAAGCTCTCGCGCGTGCCCGCGCTCATCGAGATGCGCAGCTCGTCGAGCCCGCGGTCGACGAAGCCCTGCATCTGCGCATCGGTCGCGACCGTGTGGTTGGTGTTGAAGTACACGAAGAGGCCGCGCTGCTTCGCGTAGGCGACGATCTCGAGCAGGTCGCGATGGAGCGTCGGCTCGCCGAGCCCGTGCAGGCCGAGCCGGGTCCCCGGCTTCAGCTGGTCGACGATGCGTCGGAACTGCTCGACGGGGAGGTCGCGATAGAGGTTGCGCATCTCGTTGTCGCAGAAGTGGCAGCGCAGGTTGCACTTGACGCTCAGCTCGACGTAGACGAAGTCGAGATCCCCGAAGCGCACCGGATCCGACACGGGCTGCGGCACGTCAGCCGGCGCGATCATCGTTCGGTGCTAACGCCCCCTCGGGAGGAAGACAAGCCGAATTCCACCGCCGACCTGTGCGGTGGATTTGCGGTCACCTTCTCAGTATCAGAGCGTAGTGCCTGCGCCCCGCATTTGCGTCATCGGCGCCGCGGGGAGCGGCCAGCGGCTCCATCCGCGCACCGCCGACGTCCCCAAAGTGATGCTCGAGGTCGCCAGCAAGCCCTTGCTGACGCGCCAGCTCGGGATCGTGCGGGACACGCTCGGAATCCGCACCGTGTACCTCGTGGTCGGGTGGTTGCACGAGCAGATTCGCGCCGCCTACGGCGACGGCGGAGCGCTCGGCCTCGACATCCGTTACGTCGAGAACCCGAATTTCCAGCAGGGCCTCGCCACCGCTCTGCCCGCGGTCGAGCCGCACGTCCGCGAGCCGTTCGTGATGCTCCTCGGCGACGAGCTCTACCTCGAGAGCAATCTCGCCGAGCTCGTGAACGTGGAGCAGCCGTTCACCGCGGTGTGCGCCGTCTACACGACCGAAGATCCCGAGGTCGTCCGCAAGAACTACGAGGTCACGATCGCCGACGGCCGTATCACCGCGCTCGTCGAGAAGCCGCTCAATCCGACGACGCCCTACGCCGGCTGCGGGACGTACGTGTTCGATCCGGACATCTATCGCTTCGCGCACGAGATGCGGCCGTCGGCGCACTCGGGACGCCTCGAGCTGACCGACGTCATCGACCGCGCCGCGCAGAGCGGCGCGCGCGTCCTCCCGTTCTTCGTCACCGGGCAGTACATGAACGTCAACACCATCGAGGACTGGAACGCGGCGAACTACCTGTGCCGCTCGCTCCACTTCGAGCAGCATCGCATCAGCCTCGTGATCCCGACCTACAACGAGGCGGCGTCGATCGGCGCGGTGCTGCGCGACTTCCGCGATCACGTCGACGACGTCGTCGTCGTCGACAACGAGTCGCCCGACGGCACCGCGCAGATCGCGCGCGAGCTCGGCGCGACCGTGATCTCGCGGCGGACCCGCGGCTTCGGCGACGCGTGCACGATCGGGCTCGACGCCGCGACCGGCGACATCCTCGTGCTGGTCGAGGCCGACGCGACGTTCCGCGCGAAGGACCTCGGGAAGCTCCTGGAGTACCTGAAGGATGCCGACATGGTGGTCGGGACTCGGACCACGCGGCAGATGATCGAGCAGGGCGCGAACATGGACGGCCTCCTCCGCTGGGGCAACATCTTCGTCGGCAAGCTGATCGAGGCGCTGTGGTGGGGCGTCGAGCCGCGCTACACCGACGTCGGCTGCACCTATCGCGCCATGTGGCGCGACACCTGGCACAAGATCCGCGACTTCCTCGTGAGCGACGACGCGGCCTTCCTGCCGGACATGATGATCGAGGGGATGCGCATCAAGGGACGCGTGATCGAGGTCCCCGTGAGCTACTATCGTCGGCGCGGCGGCGAGTCGAAGCATTCCGCCAATCGCTGGCAGAACGTGCGCACCGGGCTCAAGATGCTGCGGCTCATCCTGAGCAAGCGCTTCAACTTCAGCTGATGGCCGCGGTGCCCTGGCAGCGCGCGATCGTGGTCGGCGCGTCGTCCGGCATCGGCGCCGCTCTCGTACGCCGCCTCGCCGCGGGCGGCTGCCGCACGGTCGCGCTGGCGCGGCGCGAGCCCGAGCTGCGGGCGCTCGCGGCCGCATCGCCGCTCGTCACGGCCCAGGTGCACGACGTGCGACACGTCGCCGAGGTGCCCGCGCTCGTCGCGCGGCTCACGGCCGAGCTGGGCGGGCTCGATCTGCTCGTGTACGCTGCCGGCGTCATGCCGCCGATCGACGTCGACGACTGGCCGACGGCCGCCGACGCGGACGTGCAGGCGGTGAACCTCGTCGGCGCGATGGCGTGGATCAACGAGGCGGCGCCGCGCTTCGTCGCCGCCGGCCGCGGCACGATCGTCGGCATCTCGTCGGTCGCCGGCGACCGCGGCCGGCGCGGCCATCCCGCGTACCACGCGTCGAAGGCGGGACTCGACGCGTACCTCGAGGCGGTGCGGAACCGGGTCGGGCGGCGCGGTGTGCGCGTCGTGACGATCAAGCCCGGCCCGGTCGACACCGCGATGAGCCGCGCGCTCGCGCGCGGGCGGGAGCCGCTCTTGATCGACGTCGAGGACGCCGCCGCGCGCATCCTGCGCGCGATGCACCGCGGCGGCACGGCGTACGTGCCCTGGATGTGGCGGCCGATCATGCTCGCGCTCCGCAACCTCCCCGGATGGATCTTCCAGCGTCTGAACATCTGACCACCATCGCGTCCTGGGGCGGCGCGACGCGCGCGCGGAGCTGGCTCTGCCGTCCCGGGAACGTCGACGAGATCCGTGCGGTGCTCGACCGCGCGCGCCGCGACGGCCTGAGCGTCGGCTTCCGCGGCGCCGGCAAGAGCTACGGCGACGCGCCGCTCAACGATGGCGGGATCGCGCTCGACCTCACGCGCATGGACCGCATTCTCGCCTTCGACGCCGCGGCCGGAATCGTCGACGTCGAGCCCGGCGTCACGATCCAGCAGCTCTGGCGCCACACGTTGCCGCACCGCTGGTGGCCGGCGTTCTGTCCCGGCACGAGCCTCGCGACGCTCGGCGGGGCCGCGGCGATGAACGTGCACGGGAAGAACCACTGGAAGGTCGGTCCGATGGGCGAGCACGTCCTCGAGTTCGATCTGCTGCTTCCGGACGGGTCGCTCCGTACCTGCACGCCGGCCGACGAGCTCTTCGCGGCGGCGATCGGCAGCTTCGGGATGCTCGGCTGCTTCACGCGGCTGCGGCTCGCGCTGCGGCGGATTCCCGCTCCGTGGGTGTACGTCGAGCCGTTCGCGGTGCGCGACGTCGCCGAGATGATCGCGGTCTTCGAGCCGCGGCTCGCGCACGCGGACTACCTGATCGGCTGGATCGACGCCTTCACCGGACGCGGGCTCGTGCACCAGGGAACCCATCCGCGCGACGACGACGTCGACCACGCGGCCGCGGCGATGCCGACCGACGCGCAGGAGCTGCCGTCACGGGCGCTCGGCATCGTGCCGGTCTCGGCGATGTGGCGGCTCGGCCGCCCGCTCGTGAACGACCCCGGGATCCGGCTCGTGAACGCCGCGCGCTGGCGGGTCGGGTGCTGGGAGCGTCCGCATCGCGAGGACCTCGTGCCGTTCACGTTCCTGCTCGACCGCATCCCCGATTGGCAGCGCGCCTTCGGACGCCACGGTCTCGTCCAGTACCAATCGTTCGTGCCGGCGGAGCGCGCCGCCGGCGTCTTCGGCGAGCAGCTGCGGCGCGCGCGCGCCGCAGGGGTGACGCCCTACACCGGCATCTTCAAGCGCCACCGCGCCGACCGCTTCCTCATGAGCTACGCGGTCGACGGATACTCGCTCGGCATGGACTTTCGGGTCACGGCCGCGAACCGCGCTCGCCTCTGGGCGCTCGCCGCCGAGCTCGATCGGCTCGTGATCGCCGCCGGGGGCCGCTTCTATTTCGCGAAGGACAGCACGCTCAGCGCGACGAGCTGGGCGCCGTTCTTGGGCGAAGAACGCGTCCAGCGCTTCCTCGCGCTCAAGCGCGCGCTCGACCCGGACGCTTTGCTCCAGACCGATCTCTGGCGGCGCATCTTCGGCGCGGCCGCGTAACGGGCGGCGCCACGCCGGCGTGCGTCGGCGTGGGGGCTTCGATGCCCGGCCGCCGTCGTCGACGGCGCGTCAGTCGATCTGGATGTGGTACGGCGTCTCGGCGCGGTGGTGTGCCTGGTCGAGATTCAACGCGTTCAGGCGCGCGAGCAAGTGGACGCACGAGGCCGCGAGCGCGAGCCCGGCGAGCGCCGCCGCCGGCCGCGGGCAGGCGCGGCCCCAGGTGACGAGCGCCCACGCGCCGAGAAGCGCGGAGACGGCCGCGCCGTAGCTGTAGAGGTCCCAGTCGGCGTACGCGCCGAAGACCGGGTCGAACGTCACGACGTACGCGAAACTCACGCCCACGATCGCGACCAGGACCAGCGCCTTGGCGTCGACACGACCGCGCAGCAGCAGCGGTGCGCCGCACGCGAGCAGCAGGATCCAGCCGACCCCGTCGACGAGGAGCAGCGTGTGGAAGACCTCGCGCGCATGCAGCGTGCTGAGCATGTAGTCGAGCGGCAGGAGCGACGAGTTGGGATCGAGGCCGAGCTCGTACTTGCTCTGCGCCTTGGCGGCCGCGAAGAACGTCCCCCACGCGAAGGGACGCCCGAACCAGGGAACCGTCGCCAACCCCGCGACCGCGAGCGCGCATGCGGCGGCGATCGCGAGCCGTCGCATACCGCCGGTGCGGCGCAGCTCGACGAGCACGACCACGGCCGCCGACGGCGCCAGCTGAACCAGGCCGATGTACCAGAACGGCGCCAGCGTCACGATCACGAGCGGCACCGCGGGGTGCATCGCGCCGTCGAGCGCCGCGAACGCGGTCCAGAGATAGACCGCGGTCCACGCGAGCGCCGTCGGGTAGATGTCGAGGTAGCCCATCAGCAGCTGGGCGACGCCGTACGCGCTCACGGTGAGGAGCGTGATCACGATCGCCTCGCCGCGCGTCCGGCCGAGCCGCCGGGCGGCGCCGGCGAGGGCGACGAGCGCGATCGCCGAGAAGACGCCGTTCGTGGTCCGGATCAGATGATCCGCGGCGATCCAGTGCTTCAACGCCGTCGCCAGGTGGATCATGAACCACAGGAGCAGGCACCAGCGGGCGTTCTCCAGCTTCGCGTCGCGAACCGCCTCGACGTAGTACAGGACGTCGATCGAGAAGTGCGGGGTCGGAAAGAGCGCCCCGAGCACGACGAGACCCGCGGCGAGACCGACCGTCCAGGCGGCAACGGCCCGCCACGACCACGGGCGTACCGGCTCCGACGCCTCGGGTCGCGCCGCGAGCGCGACCGCGAGCGGCGGCAGGCCGATCACGAGCAGCGCCGCGAGGATCCACAGCACCGGCGACCTTCCGAGGTGCGCGTAGCTCCACGTCATCGAGAGCACGGGCTCGGCGAAATGCAGCACGAGATACGCGCCGAGGGCGATCGTCAGGACGATCGCCGTCGCGATGCAGGTCGTCCTCACCTCACGTGTGGACCGGTCGCGCCACGCGGCGGATCGTACCGGCTTCGCCCGCGACGCGTCCAGCGTTCGCGGCGCGGGAGTCGCGGCTACCCGGTCTCGCCGACGGCCACGGCGGCGCGCTCCGGCGCCGGCGCGAGGCGGGGCTTCCGGAAGCGGCGGCCCCAGCGGCGGCCGAGCTCGATCAGCGGCGACTCGAAGCTCACGAACATCACGGCCGCGAGCAGCGTGCTGCCGGCCATGACGGCGACGAACAGCGCGAAGAACTGCCAGGTGCCGAACGCCGTTGCGTTGCGGAAGCCGAAAAGCTTGAGCACCGCGAAGAGCACGTAGCCGTGCAGCAGGTAGATGCCGTAGGAGACGCGCGCGATCGGGTACCATGTCCGGTGCGCGAAGAAGCGCGTCACGCGGTTGTCGAGAAAGAGCCCGTTCACCATGACGAGCGCCGCGCCGAGCGCCATCAGGTTGAACTGGAAGATCACCGCGAAGACGCCGCGCTCCTGCAACCCGCCGAACACCCACACGCTCGCGATCAGCGCCGCGCCGGCGATCCAGATCCAGCTCCCGAGCCGGCGCGCCAGCCGCGCGAACGCGTCGTAATGGTAGACGTAGTAGTAGGCGACGAGGACGCCGTACCACACCTCGTCGATGCGGTTGTGCGAGCGGTAGTAGAAGCCGTCGAGCAGCACGATGTCCGGCGTGCGCGCGTACTCGATCGCGCGCACCACGAACGGAACCAGCATGCAGACCCACAGCCACGCCGGCCGCAGGCCGCGCCGGCGCGTGCGGAACATCACGGTGAGCAGCAAGGGCAGCACCAGATAGAAGTGCTCCTCGACGCAGAGCGACCAGCCCCACGACATCGGGTTCGGGTCGCCGGCGCTGAACAGATAGTTCATCGTGTAGGTGTAGTTCTGCCACGAGCTGTTCCGCAGCCGCTGCCAGTTCCCTCCCATCAAGAAGAATTCGTACTGGCCGACCTGGTAGCGGAGGTACCAGAAGACGGCGAGCGTCAGCACGAGGTAGAACGCCGGGAAGATCCGCATCGAGCGGCGCGTGAAGAACGACCAGAACTCGACGCTGCCCGTCTGCTTCAGGCTCGTCATCAGGATGCGCCCGATCAAGAAGCCGCTCAGCACGAAGAAGACGTCGAGGCCGACCCAGAACCCGTTGATGGAGCGGTGGAACCAGTTGAGCGCGGCCTTCGGATCGTTGATCGGGAAGTTGCCGCTGAAGAGCGCGACGTGGAAGCAGATCACCAGGTACGCGCTGATCCCGCGCATCCCGTTGAGCACCGCGAATTGATCCGCCGGCGGCTCGAACACCTCGCGCCGCACGTGGTCGACGACCGATTTCACGAGCGCGGGCACGGCGACTCGATCGGCGTCGTCGCGGCGTTCACGACGGGCGGGCGCGCATGGATCGGGGCGAGCAAGGCTAGCCGGCGCGCGGGGAGTACCGGCCGAACGTCCACAGGACGTTGAAGCCGAACCCGGTGCTGGCCTCGCCGCGACAGATGCGCGGCATGATGTCGTGCCACATCAGGAGATTCGTCAGCTTCTGCCGAACGTACCGGTCGCGGACCTCGGTGAGATAGAGCTGATTCGCGGGCACCGAGATCGAGTCGACGGCGTCGTGCATCCGCATCTCGAACGTCCGCTGGTAGAGCCCGCCGTCGAAGTGCTCGCTCAGCAGCTCGTGCACCACCGACGCCGGCGTGGCGCTGGCGAGGATCTGCCGGTTCGCGGTCACCCGCGCCCGGGCCCGGCGCTCGGGATCGAGACTCTCGCGCTCCGCGCGGAGCGCGTTCGGCAGGTCGGCGTAGACGTCGCGAACGTCCTCCGGCTGCCGATCGAGCAGCTCGACGACCAGCTCCGGCCGCTCGAGCATCTCCAACGCGCGGGCGCGCAGGCGGCGGTTCGCCTCGTGGAAGAGCACCGAGTGCGCGAGCGCGGGGCCGAGGTCGGGGGCGTTCCAGATCAGCTGCCCGTCGGGGACGAGCACGCGTCGCATCCCGTCGAACACCCGCGGCAGCGCGCCGACCGGGATCAGGTGGAACACCATGCTCGCGACCACGATGTCGGCCGACCGCTCGCCCAGGATCTCGGGCAACGGCACGAACGCGTCACCGTCGCGGATCGACCGGAAGCGCACGTAGGGGCAGTCCTTCAGGAGCTCGTAGCCCTTCGCGAACCAGCTCGAGGGAATGTCGAGGAGCGCGATCTCGAACGCGATGCGACCGGACTCGATCCTGCGCAGCAGCCCGGTCTGGCGCATCGCCTTCAGGAGCTCGAGCGCCATCAAGCCGCTGCCGGTCCCGTAGTCGACGATGCGGACGCGCTCGGTGCGCGGGTCGCGCACGCGGCCGGACACGACCTCGAGCACGCTCTTGACGAGGAGCCCGCAGGCGCTCGACACCCAGGTGCGGGCGTGGCGCGGATTGCCGTCGTGGTAGAGCAGCTGGTGCAGCGCCTCGCCGTCGACGAGCGTGATGCCGGGATCCGGCGCCCACTCCTCGGGGCCGCGTGCGACGCGCGCCGCGCGCGGAACGAGGTCGTCGGCGGTCGCGACCACGAAGTGGTTCACGCTGATCGAGACGAACGGCTTCTTCGACGGATAGCGCGCTTGCCGATAGAGAATCGGCGCCAACCCGGCCGCCTCGGCGCAGCGCATGAAGACCTCGAACTCGACGGGATATTGGTGCGACCACCCGTGGTAGAAGTCGAACGCGACGTTGTGAATGTCGCCGACGTGACGCGCCGCCAGCGTCGGCTCCACCGAGTGCGCCTCCAGGATCAGGATGCCGTGTCGATCCGCCCACCGCGCCCAGCGGCCGAGGAACTCGATGAGGTTGCGCTCGACGAGGAGGTTCGGGATCGGCTCGCCGAGCTCGTCGACGTAGGCGCCCGTCGAGCGGTCGTGGTGCTCGTAGGCGCGGCACGGCTCGGGCGCCTGAAATCGCCGGTTGTGGTCGATGAAGGCGCGGATGTGGAGCGCGTCGCGGATGTCGAGGCCCTCGCGCGCCAGGTCCGCCGCGAAACGCTCCGGATCGGTGACGTCGCCGCACAGCACCAGCGCCGGCACGCCCGCCTGCGCCAGCGTCTCTCTCGCGATCGCGATCGCGGCGAGGTTGTAGTCCGCGCCCACCATCAGCAGCGGATGGCGCTCGAGCTCTCGGCCGCGTCGCGTCCTGGTGCGGACGACCTCGTAGATGCGCTTCAGCCACGAGCCGTCGCCGCAGCCCATGTCGGCGATGAACCTCGGCTGCTCCGCCAGCGGCTCCGTGTTGAAGACGTCGACGATGACGTCGTCGGCCTCCTCGAAGTACCGCGCGTGCGCCTCGCCGCTCGCCAGCACGTTGAGCTTGCGGTCGACGTGCGACTCGCGCTGGCCCGGCGCGACGTGAGTCCGCAGCCGTTCCCCACCGAACAGCACGTCCTCGAGCGACGTCAGCATCGGCAGGTACGACCCCAGCAAGCCGTAGTGCAGCGCGTACGTGCGAGCCGAGCGCCCGAGCTCGGTGCAGCGGCCGTCGGCGGCGCGCCAGCCGAGGACGGCGAAGAGCCGCCGCAGCGTCTCGTCGATGCCGTCGCGATCGTCGCCGAGATCGAGCTGCTCGAGACGATCGCGGCGCAGGAGCGCGACGACGATCGGGTGCAGGACGGCGCCGGTCAAGTTCTCCGCGAGCTGATCGCGCGTCGCGCGCGGCACGTGGCGCAAGAGCTCGTCGAGGTTCCAGCGCCGCGCCACGCCGTCGACGAGCGACGGCAGCGCCTCGGCCGCCTGCGGCGAGAGCGACCCGCCGGCGCGCGCAACCAACGACGCGACGCCGGCGCCGACCTCCTCGAACAGCGCAAACGCCGGCGCGACGCTGCGACCGACGTCGGTCAAGCCGTACAGCATGTCGAGGGAGCCCGGCAGCCCGCTGCGCGCCAGCCAGCCGCGCTGCGCGAGACAGCGGAGCGCGACGTGCAAATACGCGGGATTCGCCGCCGTCAGGTACGCGACGTCGCCGACCGAAACCCGCCGGCGCGCGGTGACGAGCTCCAGCACGCGGCCGCGCCGCAGCGCCTTCAGCAGCGTGGCGAGAATGAGGCCGTCCTGATGGAGGAACAGCGTCGGGCGGTAGGACGTCACCGCGGGCAGTGTCGCATGGCCCGCTTCGAGCGATCAAGGAAGAAGCGCGCGCGGCGTCGCCTCCCACGGCCCTGACGCACCGGGATACGCGGTTGCATTGCATCGTCGCACGGCGTGCCGCGGTTGACGCGGTCGAAGGCCTCTTCGACAATCGCGTCGGAGGATCCGCGTGCCCGATCGCCCGTCGACCGTCACCGCCGCGCTTCGCAAGCCGCGGGTCATCATCGTCATGCCCGCGTTCAACGCCGCCAAGACGCTGCTCCTCACCCACCGCAGCATCCCGCAGGACGTGGTCGACGAGATCATCCTGGTCGACGACGCCTCGACCGACGACACGCCGGCGCTCGCCGAGGAGCTCGGCATCCGCGTGATCAAGCACCCCCACAACGTCGGCTACGGCGGCAATCAGAAGACCTGCTACCTCGAGGCGCTGCGCCTCGGCGCCGACGTCGTGATCATGGTCCACCCCGACAACCAGTACGATCCGAGCTTCATCCCGGCGATGGTCGCGCCGCTCGCGACCGGCGCCGCCGACATGGTCCTCGGCTCCCGCATGCTGATGCCGGGCGGCGCCCGCCGGGGCGGCATGCCGCTCTACAAGTTCGTCGCCAATCGCATCCTCACGACGCTCGAGAACCTCGTGCTCGGCACCACGCTCACCGACGCGCACACCGGCTACCGCGCGTACTCGGCGCGCTTCCTGCGCACGATCCCCTTTCTCCGCAACTCGAACGACTTCGTCTTCGATACCCAGGTGATCGTGCAAGCGCGCGCCTTCGGCTACGCGATCCGCGAGGTGCCGGTGACGACCAAGTACTTCCGCGACGCGTCGTCGGTGAACGTCCGCGTGGCGACGGTCTACGGCATCAAGACGATCGCCGTGATCCTCCTCTACGCGCTGGCGCGGACCGGCCTCTATCGCGCGCGGTTCCTGCGGCGGTGAGCGGCGCCGACCGCCGCCGCGACCGTGTCGCCGGGAGCGCCGAGGCGCCCGACGATGGCCGTGGTGACGCCGGTGGCCCGGCGGGCGAGGGGGCGTGCCTCGCGTGCGGCGCCGTCGAGCGCCGTCGTCTCGGCCGCCGCGCCGCGGCCTATCACGTCGTCGCGTGCGCGCGCTGCGGCCTCGGCCGGACGGAGCCGCGGCCGGACGCGCAGGCTCTCGGCGCGCTCTACGCCGACGACTACCCGGCTTCGCGGGCGCGGGGACTTCGCGGCGCCATCGACGCGGCTCGCCGCGCATGCGCGAGCGCGCTCGCGCGCCGCATCCGGCGCCGCGTCGCGAACCCGCGGCGGGCGCTCGACGTCGGCTGCGGCGACGGCAAGCTGCTCGTCGCGCTCGCCGGCCGCGGATTCGGCTGCACCGGAATCGACCGCAACCCGCACGCGCGCGACGCGGTGGCGGCGCACGCGGGGATCACGCTTCACGTCGGCACGCTCGCGGCGGCGCGGCTGCCGAGCGCGAGCTTCCAGGTCGTCGTGCTGCGCCACGTCCTGGAGCACGTCGAGGATCCGCGCGCGACGCTCGACGAGGTCGCGCGCGTGATCGAGCCGGGGGGCCTGCTCGTGGTCGCGGTTCCGAACGTCGCCAGCTGGCAGGCGCGGGGCACGGGCGACCACTGGTTCCACCTCGATCTGCCGCGACATCTCCATCACTTCACGCCCGCCGCGCTCGCGACCATCGTCGACGGCAGCGGCTTCACCGTCGACCGGGTCGCGCACTTCTCGCTCGAGCAGAACCCGTTCGGCTGGCTGCAGAGCATCGTCCACGCCGCCGGCGGCGGCCACCAAGCGCTCTACGATCGGCTGCGCGGCCGCGCCACCGCCGGCGCGGCCGGTCCGCGCCTGCCCGTGCTCGTCGCCGCCGCGATGCTCGCGCCGCTCTGTCTGCTGCTCGCGGCGGTCGAGTCGGCGCTTCGCGCCGGCGGCACGATCGAGCTGTGGGCGCGGCGGCGCAACCCGACGGCGCGCCCGAGCACGGCCCCGCCGCTGCGCGCCGATCAGTCGACGTAGCCGAGCGCGCGCAACGTCTCGTTGCGGTGGCGCCGCTCCTCGTCGGAGAGCCCGCGGTCGACGGGTCCCGTGCTGACCGTCGAGCCGGGCGGGCGGGCGGTCGCCCGCTCGACGAGATAGCGCGCGACGAGCGGGTGGGCGGCGCTCACGTCGGTCGTCTCCTTCGGGTCCGTCGGCAGGTGAAACAGCCGATAGCCGTCCGGCTTCGCGGCGGCGTCGACGATGACCTTCCACGGTCCCTCGCGCGCGTACCAGCCGGTCAGCGTGTAGTCGCTGTTCCGGATCAGCTCGCCGACCGCCCCGGACGGGCGGACCGCGGTGCGCGATCCGAGCCAGCTGTGACCGACGAACTGATCCGGAACGGGAAGCCCGGCGAGGTCGGCGAGCGTCGGCGCGAGGTCGAGCGAGCTCACCACGTCGTCGATGCGCACGCCGTGCGTGAGCCCCGGAAGGAGGACCACGAGCGGCACGCGGACGATCTCCTCGTACAACGAGCGTCCGTGCATCAGCTCGCCGCGGTCGCCGAGCGGCTCGCCGTGGTCGGCAGTGATCACCACGACGGTGTGGTCCGCGAGCCCCTCGCTCTCCAGCGTGTCGACCAGCTCGCCGATCTCGTGGTCGGTATAGGCCACGCACGGGTCGTAGCGCGCCGGATCGAGGTACGTGACGAGCGCGAGAGCGTGCCGGATCTGCTCGTCGCTCATCTTCTCGCGCATCTCGCGGAGCTTGGCCTCGTCCGGCGGCTTCGGCGGGTGCCGCGGCGGGAACAAGTCGCTGTACGGCGGCCGCGGATCGTACGGGAAGTGCACGTCCATCGTCTGCAGGTACGCGAAGAACGGCCGGTCGCCGCGCTCGGTACGCAGCCACGAGAACAGCGCCGCGTGCAACCCGGCAGCGTCCAGACCGCGCCGCCCGACCGGACCGTCGCGCGACGGCGCCTCGTAGTGCTCGAAGCCCCTCGCGTAGCCGAGCGACGGGGTGAGCCCGAGATTGGCCTGAAATCCTGCGGTCGCGTATCCGGCGGCGCGGAAGAGCTCCGCGATCGTCTGCCGTGCGGGTCCGGTCGGGTCGAGACGGCCTCCGAGCTCCGAGGGAAAGCGCGACGCGAACAACGAGCTCAGCGACGGCGTGGTGTACGCGCCCGCCACGTAGGCATTCGAGAAGACGAGCGCGCGGGAGGCGAGCGCTTCGAGGCGAGGCGACGTCGGGCGATCGTATCCGTAGAGCGAGAGCCGGTCCGCGCGCAGCGTGTCGACGACGTACAGGATCACGTTCACCGGCTTCGCCTGCGGCCGGAGATCCGCGGGGATGATCGGCGGCAGCCGCTGCGTGCGCCCGACGACCCGCGGCTCGATCCACGCGACCGGCCGCGACGACATGCTGCGCAGCCGGATCTTGCCGATGTCGCCGTCGCGCGCCGGCGCGTCGACGCGCCACTCGCCGTCGTGCATGGTCGGCGCCGCGGCCGCGGCCTGCCCGTCGACCTCGAGCGACACGGGGGTGAGCTTCGGATCGACGTCCTTCGGCAGCCGCCAGCGCACCTCCGCGTCCGCCGGCAGGCGGACGTAGAGATCGAGAAATCCGGGCCGGTCCTGCACCAGCAGCCGCCGGCTCTCGACCTCGTCGACGCGCACCGCCTGCAGCTGCGCATTCACGAAGCCGCGCGGAAACGTGGTGAGATCCACCGCGACGTCATCGCGCCGATCGCGCGCGCAGGCTGCGAGCACCGCGAGACACGCGAGCAGGCTCACGAGCGCTCGCGGATGCATGAAGGCGGCGCGCACGACTGCGATCCTAACAAACCCAGCCGCCGCGTCATCATGCATTCGATCGGCGCCAGCAGCCACCCGGCGTCGGCGCGCTCGCCGGCAGTGACGCGGCCGAAACCCGTCGCGACCGCTCGCCGCGCTGCGGCCGGATGCCACCGCTACGATCGCAGAAGCGCGATTGACAGCAGCGACCTTTCCCGTCACCGTGCCTGCGTCACGTCTTCGCTCACCTGCAAGAATCCGCGCGCGCCCCTCTGCGAGATTCACCGCGATCCCCACGGCGATCGCGAACGCTCCCGGCTCCGCTCCTGGTCGTCGGCGATGCTGCTCGCCGTGCTGTGCGGGTGCGCGTCGTCGGGCGGCGGCGAGCGCGTGATCGCGCGCCTCGTCGACGTCGAACCCGCCGACGTCGCGACCGGCGCCGCCGCACCGGCGCAGGACACCGCCTACTCCCTCGACGGCGTGACGCCGGCGCCGCGCGGCCCGTCGCGCGAGCGCATCGACGACGACCTGCGCTACACCTTTCCGCGCGCCAAGCGGCAATTGGTGTATCGCGATCCATCGCGCTCGCTGCCCGCCGCTGCAGAGCTGGAGCTCGCGATCGGTCTCCCGCAGCACTACCGCGACTGCACCCGCCTCGCGGCGGACGTCATGATGACCAACATCAGCCAATCCGCATTCGGCGGCCGATCGACCTCGGTCAGGCGCGGCGCGATCGGCGCCTGCCGCGCGGGCGCGGCGGGCCCGGAGCTGGTCCTCCACGTCGACCTGCCGACGCGCTTGCGCGGCCGTCCCGCCGACGTCTGGGTCGCGGTCGGTCCGGTCGAGGACGACGCTCCGCGCCGCCGCCGTTTCACGATCGCGCGGACGCCGAGCGACGCGCGCCTGCGCTTCTCGTACGCCGTCGACCCGGCCGCGTGGTCGCGGCGCTCGCCGGCCGCGGTGTTCCGCGTGCGCGCCGACGGCGAGCGGAAGCCGCTGTTCGAGGCGCGCGTCGATCCCGGACGCGAGCCCCGCGATCGACGTTGGCTCAACGCCTCCGTCGACCTCGGCCGCTTCGCGGGACGGGCGCTGACGTTGGTGCTCGAGACCGAGCCGGCCGGCGGCGGCGGCGTCACGCTACCGGTGTGGGGCAATCCGGTTTTGCTCGCGGCCACCGACGCGCGTCCGCGGCCGCCGAATCTTCTCCTGGTCTCGATCGACACGCTGCGGGCACGGAGCGTCAGCGCGTACGGCGCCGACCGGCCGACGACGCCGTTCTTGGACCGCTTCGCGCAGGACGGTGCCCTCTTCGAGAACGTCCTCGCTCAGGCGCCGGACACGCCCGAGTCGCACATGTCGATCTTCACCTCGCTGAATCCGATGGAGCACGGCGTGACGGGTCTGCGGAAGAGCGACCTGAAGCGGTACCAGACGCTCGCCGAGATCCTGCGCGGCGCCGACTATTCGACGGGAGCCGTCACCGAGGACGGCCTCTTGGTCGCGAGCGTCGGCTTCACGCGCGGGTTCGACTACTATCGCGAGAACAAGAGCGCCCAGCTCCTGCTGCCGCAGGGCCACGTCGAGAGCACGTTCGCGGACGGCATCGCATGGATGCGCACGCACCGGCGCGATCCGTTCTTCCTGTTTCTGCACACGTATCAGGTCCACTCGCCCTACACGCCGCCGCCCGGCTACCTCGATCGCTTCGCGCGCGCGATGGGACCGGGTCCCGAAGCGGCGCTCGACCGCTACGAGGAGGAGATCCGCTACGTCGACGACCAGCTGGCGCGGCTGTGGTCGGAGGTCGTCGCGCTCGGCCTCGCGGACGACACGGTGGTCGTGATCACGGCCGATCACGGCGATCAGTTCGGCGAGCACGGCGCGATCGGCCACAGCGCCGACCTCTACGACGAGGTGATGCACGTCCCGCTGATCATCCGTGGCCCCGGCGTCACGTCACGGACGAGAGTCGCCGAGCCGGTGGCGTCGATCGACATCCTGCCGACCGTCCTCGAGCTTCTCGCCTTGCCGCCGTCGCCGCAGGCGCGCGGCCGCTCGCTGGTCGCGGCGCTCGCCGGCGATCCGGCGCGCCGCTCGGCGCTGCTGTCGACGCTCCGCGACCGCCGCATCTACGCCGAGAGCTTCGGGGTGGCGCGGCAGCTCGTCGACCGCGAGGGCGACGAGACCTGGCGCACGCCGATCTTCTCGGAGTGGTCGGGACGCTGGAAAGTGATCTGGCGGCCGAGCGCCGACGGCGGCGAGGAACCGGGAGACGCCGAGCTCTACGACCTCGACGTCGATCCGCTCGAGCACCACCCGATGAGCCCCGACCTGAACGCCGAGACCACGGCGATGCACCACGACCTCGAGGCGTACGCCGCGGCGGCAATCGCCGCGCTCAGCGGCCACGCTCCCGTGACGCCCGATCCGGGCACCGCCGCCAAGCTCCGCGCCCTCGGGTACGTCCGCTGACGGCGGCGCCGCGCCCGCCGCGGCACGTGCGCTGACCGCGGCCGGAGGCGTCGTCAACCGCCGACGCGCACGATCCGCGGCTCCGCCCATCCCACCGGGACGCGCGTCGGCCCGGCGCCGCCCGCCGGCGCCGCCGCCGCGCAGAAGCGAACGTCGACGGTCTGCCCGGTGAAGCCCTCGAGCGGGACCTCGATCGGCTCGCCGGGCGACGCGAGCGGCCGCTCCTCGGAAAACACCGTCGCGGTGCGCGCGCCGCTGGTGACGGCGATGTCGAAGCGGGCGCGGTGCACGTCGGTGTCGGCGGTCCCCGGCATCAAGTCGCGCTCGGTGCCGCGCCATAGCGCCGGGTCGGCGAGCGGCGTCGTCACGATCTCCTCGCGCGCGCCGACCGTGTGCCGGAGGGCGAAGCACGTCGCCGCCTCGTGCTTCACGACGATCGTGCGCACCACGCGCAGGACCAGCCACGTCACCGGCGCGACCTCGCTCTGCGAAGCCGCCGGGACGGCGTCCACGCGCTCGCCGACCCGCACCTCCGGACGCAGCTCTTCGAACCGGTCCCAGAGATCGACCACGACGACGGCGCCGCGCGCCACCGGCACGGCACGACGCCGGAGAACGACCGCGCCCGGACCGAGCACGTCGGCGATCCGGAAGTCGTTCGCGAGGACGCTCGCCGTCCGCGGCGCGTAGGCGGTGAGCGGCGCCGCCACCGTCGGCAGGAACTTGGGGCTGAAGACGACCTCGTCGACGCGCGCCAGCTCGGCCGCGATCCGCTCGTCGTCGTCCGGGCCGACATAGCCCGGCAGCACCAGGTCGACCTCGATCGGGATCTCGCGCCCGGTGAGGAAGTAGTAGAGCGGCTCGTGGCGCATGAACGCGAGCCGCACGCCAGGCGGCACGCGGGCGGCGTAGTCGAGCACGCGCGCCGTGTCGTCGGCCTCGTAGCGCGGAACCAGGAGCCGGCCGCGCGGCGTCTCCAGCGGCGCGCGGTAGAGCCAGAACGTCAGGACGGCGAGCAGCACGCCGAGGGCGACCCAGAGGGCGAGAACCGCGACGCCGGCGAGCACCCGCCGTCGCGACGGCGGCGCGGCGCCGCGGAACGCGACCACGCACGCGATCAGCAGCGGCGGGTAGACGTTCATCAGATGGATCCAGTCGGCGCGGTACAACATGCTCGCGTAGGCGACGGCGGCGAACGTCGTGATCAGGACCAGCCGGCTCCACGCCGTGCGGTCCGATCGCCGGCGGAAGCCGCGTCGCGCCGCGACGACGCACCACAGGATCGCGAACAGCGGCACGAAGTACGCGCCCTTGACGGCGAGCTCGATCGCGACGCTCGCGGGAAAGCGCGCGATGTCCCAGTGCTCCTGCCAACCGACGTGGAAGAGCGGCGGCGGAAAATACGGGAACGAGGCCGCCATGAAGGCGCCGCGGTCGGCGGACCACACGACCGCGACCGGCAGCGGAATCCCGTACTGGGCGGCGACCGCCGGCACGCGCAGGATGGTGTGCGCGACGAGGTCGCCGAGCGCGCCCTGCGCGGCGTAGGCGACGGCGGCGACGGCGATCGGCAGCGCGGCGAGGCCGAGCGCCGACCAGCGGAGGAGCAGCGCCGAGAGCGGCGCGCCGTCGTACCACGCGTCGGCCGCGACGGTCGCGGCGACGGTGAATCCCAGGAGCACCCCGAGGTTCTGCTTGGCGAGGACGGTGACGCCGAGCGCGACCGCGGCGAGCGCCAGCCAGCCGGCGCGGCGGCGGTCGAGGAATCTCGAGACCGCCCACACCGTCGTCAGGCAGAGGAGCATCGCCACCTGCGAGTAGTTGAGCATCGTCCACGCCGGGAACGCCCAGGACTTGAGCGCGAGCATCGCGATCGCGCCGGCGGCCGCGGCGCGGCCGCCGGCGACCGCGCGCAGCAGCGCGTAGACCAGCACGACGCAGCCGCTGAAGACCAGCGCCTGCAGGATGCGGGCGACGAGGAAGCTCGGGCCGAAGACGTCGAACAGCAGCCGCAGCAGCTCGTAGGTGAGCGGCGCGACGAACGTCGAGCGGTCGCGATAGAGCACCTCGCCGTGACGCAACCGCTCGGCGATCGCCAGGATCGACCCTTCGTCGAGGTGCGAGATGCCGCGGTCGAGGAAGGGGACCTGGAGCGCGAGGCTCACCAGGAAGAGCGCGAGCCCTGCGCGCGGACCGGTGAGGCGCCAGCGCCGCGCGCCAGGCGTCGCGGCCGGCGACCGCTCCGCCGGCGTCACGAAGGCGGGGGAACGCGCACCCCCGGCGGAACGATGAACACCGCGGTCGCGACGCCGAGCTGCAGCATCCGCGTGAAACGTTCGCGGGTCGAGGCCGACACCCGCGGATCGAGCGCGACCGCGAAGAGATTCCGGTCGACGACCAGGACGAGGTCGCGGAGCCCGGCGGCCCGGAGATCGGCGATCGCCGCGGTGCGGAGATCCTCGTACTCCCGCCGCTCGGCGATCGAGCGCCCGTCGTAGTACGCCACCTCGGCGGCGCCCGGCACCGTCGCCCAGCGCGCGATGTAGGCGCCGCTCGCGAACACCACCTCGGCGGCGGCATCGGCGTCGGCGACGACGCGGCCGTTCACGTAGGTGCGCAGGGTCTTCGGAACGCCGACGTGGAAGCCGCGGCGCTCGAGCTCGTTCAGCAGGGCGTAGCCCGGCCCCCCCATCTGGGCGACGTCCGTCCACAGCACGAGGTAGCGCGCGTCGCGGCCGGTCGCGTAGCCGACGCCCTCGTCGAGCGCGCGGGCGGTCGTGTCGATCATCCGCAGCAGTCCCTCGCCGGTCTCGTTCATGTGCACCGGGTGCGTCGCCGCCACCGAGAACCGAATCACGAACGCCAGCGTCAGCGCGAGCAGCGCGGCGGTCGCGAGCGCACGCGCGCCGCGCTGCCGCTCGGGCGCGACCAGGCGCGCGACCGCCGCCGCGATCGTCCAGCCGATCGCGATCGCCATCACGGTCGCGATGCCCCACACCCACAGCATCAGGTAGAACCACACCGTCCCGAAGAGCCGGCTGAGGGCGTACACCGCCAGCAGCAAGGCGACCGCGACGACCGCGTGCAGCCGCACGAGCGCGCGGTGGCGCAAGACCACCGCGACGGCCGCCGAGACCAGCCAGACCAGCGCGTACACGGCCCCGCGCGTCGCGATCGGGACGTGCCCCGGCCAGGCGCCGACGAGGATGCCGGGCCGGCGGAACTGGTCGACCAGCAGATGCACGACGTCGACGCGCTCCGAGACCAGACGCGCGGCGAGCGCCCATCCCGCCGTCATCGTCGGCGGGTGCGTGAAGTGCGTGATCAGGACGCGGTAGTTCCCCGGGTCGTGAATGAGCTGGTCGATCGTCGGCGGGATCCACAGGACGACGCCGACGATCGCCGCGACGACGCTCCAGCGGACGAGCGAGCGCCGCTCGTGCGGATCCCGCCGCAGCGTCCACCACCGCACGGCGACGACCGCGGCCGCCGCGGCGCCGAGGCCGACCGTCAACGGGAGGTACGGCACGTGCGTCTGCGCGCAGAACGTGCCCGCGGCGACGACGACGGGCAGCATCGGCAGGTCGCCGCACGCGACCGACCACACCGCGAGCAGGAACACCACCCACCACAGCACCGGCAAGTACGGATTCCACGGCTCCGCCAGCACGAACGTGCCGTACCCCGTCGTGAGCACCGCGAGCGCCGCGGCGACGCCGACGACGAGCATCGGCCCGGCGCGGCGTCCGGCGATCAGCAGCGCGACCGCGATCGCCGCGATCTGGATCGTCACGCTCGCCGCTTGCAGCGCCCACGACGTCGATCCGAGCAGCCGGTACACCGGGGCGAGGAGGTAGAAGCTGAGCGGGCCGGGGTGGCTTCCGGGTCTACCGAGCGTGCCGCCGACCCGTCCGGTGAGCCCGACGAGCGGCGTGCGGATCGTGCCGACGTCGCGAACGCGGAGCTCCGTCTGGGCGTGGTCCAGAATGGGAACCCACGGCGGCTCGCGGTACGCGACGAGCGCGACGAGCACGGGAACGGCGAGGAGCGCCGTGAGCGCGGCAGCGACGTACGAGCGCGCCGCACCGGCGCGGTAGCGCTCACGCTCGAGCGCCGCGGGCGATCGGACCGGAATGCTGCGCTCCGCCTGCGGCGATCGCACCATGCTCCACCACTCCTAGACGATCACGGCGCCGCGAGAAACTGCTGTTGCGCTCGACCGGCTCTGATAGAACGCGAACCTTCGTGACGCAGCTCGGCGACAGGTCGCGATCGGACGTGGAGACGCCCCCACGGCTCGCGCTCGCCGCGGAGAGCCGCCTGGGCTGGCTCGTCCTGGTCGCGAGCGTCCTGGTCCAGGTGCCGTTCCTGAACCGCGGCCTCTCCTACGTCGACGAGGGATCGATCCTCGCGATCGCCGAGAGCCTGCGCGCCGGCGCCACCCTCTATAGAGATCGCGTCACCTTCATCGCGCCCCTCGTCTACGAGCTGACGGCGTTGCTGCACCGGATCTTCGGGCCGCACATCCTGGTCTCGCGGCTGTTCGCGGCGGCGGTCTTCACCGCCTGCACGATGCTCGTCTACTGGATCCTGCGGAAGCTGGTGAGCACCCGCGCGGCGTTCGTCGGCGCGCTCGCCTTCCTCGCCGTGAAGCCGCTCGCCTTCCCGCTCTGGACGATCATCAACTACTCGCAGGTCGCGATGCTCTTCACGCTGGCGTCGATGGCCGCCGTCCTGCGGTTCATCGCGACGCGACGGCACCGCTGGCTCGTCGCCGCCGGTCTCGGCGTCGGACTCACGCTCGTCACCAAGCAGAACGCCGGCGTCGTGCTCGGGGCGGCGCTCGCGGCGACGATGGTGATGGACGCGTGGCGCCGCCGCGCGACGACCGCCGGTCTGGTCGCGCACGGCGCGGCGCTCCTCGCCGGCAGCGTGCCGCCGATCCTCGCGACGGTCGCGTACTACGCCGCCCGCGGCGCGCTCGGGCAGGTGATCGACCACGCGGTCGTCGGTCTCAAGGACTATGCGCCGCAGTACAACGTGTGGCTGCCGGGATTCGAGATCTGGTCGCTCCGTCCGGAGCTCTACGGCACGGTGATCTTCGCATACTTCCCGACGCCGCTCTGGCACCTGTCGTGGGAAGGGATGGTCGACCTGCGCGCGCTGCCGCTCTTCGCGCCGTGCGAGATCATGATCCGCATCGCGTACCTCGGCCCGTTCGCCGCGATCGCCTTCTGCGCCTACGAGGCGGTGCGAACCGCGCGCGACGATGCGCCCGAGCAGTGGAGCGCCTTGGTCCACGTCGTCGTCGTCGCCGCGCTGTCGTTCGCCAGCATGCTCTATCGCGCCGACTGGGCGCACCTGATGAACGTCTACCCGCCGCTGCTGATCGTCGCGATCGTGGCGCTCGATCGCGCCGCGACGACCGCCGCCGCGCGATTCGCCTCGGCGGCGGTCGTCGGCGCGTGGATGCTCGCCGGCGTGCTCATGGCGGTCGCGATCGTCGCGGTCTACCGCGTGCCGGTCGAGACGCCGCGCGGACGGCTGCTCGGGCCGGCGTTCGAGGCGCAGGACGCGAACGGGGTGCTGGCGCACGTCGCGAGCCTGCCGCGCGACACCCGGGTGGCGTTCCTGCGCGGCGAGCCGCTCTACTACTTCCTCACCGGCCGTCCGATGCCGACCTCGTTCGACCTCGTCATGCCGGCGTATCTCCGCCCCGGCGACGACGCGCGCATCGCGCGCGAGCTCGGCAGCGTCGACGAGATCATCTACAACCCGAAGCTGATGGCGACCATCCCGGGCGCGATCACCGACTACGCGCCCGCGACCGCGGCGCTGCTGTGGCGCGACTTCCGCGTCGAGACGATCTTGAGCCCGACCGCATTCGTGCTGCGCCACCGCGACGCGCCGTCGCAGCCCGAGGTCACCGTGGTCGACCTCTGGAAGGAGTTCGACCACGTCCGCCCGGAGGTGAAGCGCGGCGACCGGGTGATGCGGCTGCCGACCGACATCGAGCGCCAGGTGACCCGCACCAGCTGGATGGTCTTCCGGGTGATCGGCACGCTCGTGCTCGACCGCGGCACCTCGGTCTGCTTCTCGCTCCCGCATCGCGCGGCCGCGGGCGAGGCGATCGCCGCGATCCCGATGCTGCACCCTGAGCGCTGGATTCCCGGCGAGCGCGACGTGATCCCGGAGGAGCGCGACTTCTGGACGCGCGCCGTCACCTTCGACGTCACCGTCCAGGAGCGTCGCGGGCCGGCGACGACGATCTTCTCGGAGGACCGCCGGCCGGAGGAGATTCCGCAGCCGGTCTCGATCGATCTCACGCCGTTCGCCGGCAAGACCGTCGACATCCGCTTCTGCGCCACCGCCCAGCCGAACACCCCGGGCAAGGCGTACGTGCCGGCCGGCTGGGCGGAGCCCCGGATCGTCCGCGCCGCCGCCGCGGAGTGACGGCGGCGCCCGCGCCGGCCGCCGAGCCGGGTCTCGGCGCGGTCGATGCGCGGGCGCGGCGCGGCCGCCTGCCGCGCCGCGCAGCGCTCGCGACCGCGCTCGCCGCGACGCTGCTGGCGCTCCTCCGGCCGGCGGCGCCGGCCGACGAGGAGATCGTCTGGCGGCTCGTCGATGCCGCTGCCGCCGACACCGGCGGTCCGGCGGCGGCGGTCGAGCTCCGCGCCGAGACCGCGGCGCGCCGCGGCCCGGCGCGCGCGGTGATCGACGACGATCAGCGCTACACCTTCGCCCGCGCCCGTGCCGGCCTTCTGCACCGCGCCCACGATCTCGCGCTCCCCGACGCGGAGACGCTCGCGCTCGAGGTGCCGCTGCCGCCGATCCTGCACGGCTGTCGCAGCCTGATCGCCGACGTCGCCATGACCGGCCGCGAGGCGCGCGACACCCGCTCGGTGCTCGCGCGCTGCACCGGCGCGGCGGCGGCGCGGTCGCTGGCGATCACGGCGCCAATCGCGCCGATCCTCCGCGGCCGGACGGTCGACCTGTGGATCAACGTGCGGCGACTCCCCGCCGCCGCCGTCGAGGAGCGTCGCTTCGCGATCCGCGACGTTCCGCGCCGGGCGCGGCTGGTATTCGCGTACGGCGTGGAGGCGCCCGGCTGGGCACCGAACGCCGCCGCGGTCGCCTTCGAGGTCGCGGTCGCCGGTGAGCCGACGCCGCGCTTTCGGCGCGTCCTCGACCCGGCGCGGAACGCCGCCGACCGCCACTGGCAGGACGCGGAGGTGAGCTTCGCCGGCGACGCCCACACCACGGTCACGCTCGTCCTCCGGACGTCCATGATCGCGGCGCCGGGGCGCGACCCGGTGAGCGTCCCGGTGTGGGGCGACCCGACGGTCGTTGCCGCTCGCGGGCGCCGCGCCCGGCCTCGTGCCGCCGGACCGCATACCGCCGCAGCGTCGCGGGACGCCGGCGCAGGTGAAGACCTTTCTCTCTCACGCGCCGATAGATCGGAGCGCGGCGACGGCGCCGGGTCGCGGGACGCCGGCACCGAGCGCGGCGGCGGCCACGGACGGGACGGCGGCACGTCGCGACCGCTCGATCTGCTCGTCGTCGAGATCGACACCCTGCGCGCGCGGAGCGTCGGAGCCTACGGCGGCCGGCGGCCGACCACGCCCTTTCTCGACGCGCTCGCGAGGCGCGGCGTGCTCTTCGAGACCGTCGTCGCGCAGTCGACCTTGACGCCGGTCTCGAACATGTCGCTCTTCACCGGGCTCTACCCGCGCGCCCACGGCGTCACCGACCTCAGCCGCCCGAGCGACCTCGAGCGCTACGCCACGATCGCGGAGCTGCTCCGCGCCGCCGGCTACGCGACCGGCGCGGTCACCGAGGACGGCTTGCTGGCGGCGTCGCTCGGCTTCGAGCGCGGCTTCGACCGCTATCGCGAGAACAAGAGCGCCGATCTCGCCTCGACGGTGGGACACGTCGAGGGCACCTTCGAGGCCGGCGTCGCGTGGATGCGCGCGCATTGCGCGCTGCCGTTCTTTCTCTTCCTGCACACCTACCAGGTGCACGCGCCCTACACGCCGCCGCCGCCCTATCGCGGCCGCTTCGGCGCCGCGACCGCGACCGCACCGGCGGCGGATCTCGACCGCTACGAGGAGGAGATCCGCTACGTCGACGATCAGCTCGCGCGGCTGTGGTCGGCGCTCGAGGCGCTCGACCTCGCCGAGCGCACGATCGTGATCGTCACCTCCGATCACGGCGAGGAGTTCGGCGAGCACGGCGTCCTCGATCACGGCTCGCACCTCTACGACGAGACGCTCCTGGTGCCGCTGGTGCTGCACCTGCCGGGGCGCGACGCCGGCCTGCGGGTGCGCGAGCCGGTCGCGCTCGTCGACGTCCTCCCCACCGTCCTCGATCTGCTGGCGCTGCCGCCGCTCGCGGGCGGCGACGGCCGCTCGCTCGCGGCGCTGACGCGCGACCGCGATCCGGCGCGCGCTGCGCTCGCCGCGGCGCTCGCCCGGCGCGCGATCTTCGCGGAAGCGTGGGGCGCGACCCGCGTGCGCGCCGACGGCAGCCTCGATCCGGAGTGGCACCCGCCGGCTTACGCCCTGCGCACCCCGGCGCTGAAGCTGATCGCTACCTCGTCGGCGGGCGCCGCCGGCCGACTCGAGGCCTACGACCTGAGGCGCGACCCGGCGGAGCGCCACGACGTCGCGGCTGCCGAGCCGGACCGGATCGCGGCCGGCGTCGCGGCGCTCGAGCGCTATCGCCGGAGGGCCGCGGCCCTCGCCGACGCCGCGGCGGCGGGGCGGCGCGCGGCGCCGCGGACCGCGCCGCCCGACGCCGCGACCGCGGAGAAGCTGAAAGCGCTCGGCTACGTCCGCTGACGACGGTCGCCGTCGCCGTCGCCGTCGAGATCGTCGGCGACCGCCGCGCCGCACGGGCGCGTGCCCACGCGCGTCGCAGGCCCGAGAGGCGCCGTCGCACGCGCCGCGGCGCCGTTGCGGCGCGCGACGGCGCCCGGTCGCGGCGGGTGTTCCCGCGGTTTCGGTCTGCCTCGAATCTGGTAAAACCGATGCACCCCCGATGATCGACGAACCCACGCCGGCGAGCCGCGCGGGCGCGACCACCCTGATGCCGTACTGGGACCGGGTCGCGAGCCGCTACGCCGAGACGGATCCGCTCGGCGCCGTCTGCTATCCGGCCGCGCCGCGCTGGTTCAACCGTTTCTACGCGCGCTTTCAGCTGCGCGCGGTGAATCGCATGCTCGCCGACGTCCGCCTCGACGGCGCGCGCGCGCTCGACGTCGGCTGCGGCAGCGGACGCTGGAGCCGGTGGCTCCGCGACCGCGGCGCGCAGGTCGTGGCGATCGACCCGACGCAGACGATGCTCGAGGCGGCGGAACGGCTCTCGCCGGGCGTCGAGTTTCACCGGATGTCGGCGACCGAGATCGACCTGCCGGCGCAGACCTTCGATCTCGTGGTCTCGGTCACGGTGATTCAGCACCTCCGTCCGGACGAGCAGGAGGCCGCGGCGGCGGCGATGTGCCGAGTCGTGAAGCCGGGCGGCCTGCTCTTCACGCTCGACCTCATCGACCACCACGATCCGGGGCGGCTGGTGTTCCCGCGCAAGCCGGCGGGATGGATCGAGCTCTACGGCAAGCACGAGATGGAGCTGGTGCGCTGGAACGGACAGGAGTTCGTGCCGGTGATCCGCGCGCTCACCGCGCTCGTCCCGTCGCAACGCGGCGCCGAGCGCAAGGGCGACGTCACGGCGCCGTCGGTGATCGAGGACGCCGGCACGCGCCGGCTCATGTTCCGCGCGCTCTGGCCGGTCATCCAGCTCTCGTATCCGCTCGAGCTGCTGTGCGAGCGGCTCATGCCGGACGCGTGGGCGCGGCACGCCTGCTTTCTCTTTCGACGGCGCGCCGTCCTGCCGCCGTGACCGCGATCGACGCGCGGCCGTCGCACCCCGGCACGCGTGGGGTGCCGAGCGCCGGCTCGCGCACCCGCTGGCTGCCGATCGCGCTCGCGATCCTCGCCGGCGTCCTCTACTTCGGCGCGCTCGCGCCCTACGGGATCCAGACCGCCGAGGACGGCGACCTGCTCTATCAAGCGTACGCGACCTATCGCGGCCAGCTCCCCTACGTCGATTTCTCGACCGGCTACACGCCCTTGTACTTCTACTGGCACGCGCTCCTCTTCCGGGTCTTCGGCGTCGACATGCTGGTCGCGCGCTGGAGCCTGGCGGCGGCGAACGTCGCGACCGTCGTCTTGATCTTCGCGATCACGGCGCGGCTCACGAGCGCCGCGTGGGGCGCACTCGCGGCGCTGCTCTTCGTCGCGAGCCTGCCGCTCTTCCCGGGCGACTTCTGCTCGTTCAACGTGCCCTACCCCGCCTGGTACGGCATCGCGCTCTGGCTCGGGAGCCTCGCGGCGGTGATCGCCTACGCCGAGCGCGGCCGGATGCGCTGGCTCGTCGCCGCGAGCGTCCTCGCCGGCGTGAATTTCTCGGTGAAGCCGAACGTCGGTCTCTTCAATCTCGTCGCGCTGAGCCTGTTCGTGCTCTGGTGGCATGCGCCGGCGGCCGACGAGCGGCCGGTCGCGCGCGCGACGTGGTGGCTGCTCGCCGCCGGCACGCTGCTCGGCGTCCTCGCGGTGTTTCAGACCCAGCTCCTGCACCGCGCGTTTCTTCTCTTTCCGCTGCCGTTGCTGGTGATCGCCGGCGTCGTCCTGTTCCGCGCGCGACGCGCGCGCGGCGCGCCGGGATTCCTCGGCGCCGCGGCGGCGCTCGCGGTCGGCTTCGCGCTGCCGACGCTTCCCTGGATCGCCTACTTCCTCGCCGAGCTCGGCGTCCGCCGGTTCCTCACCGACGTGCTGCTCCTCGGCTCGTCGTACGAGCGCTTCTTCTTGATCGAGCCCCGCCCGTTCGGCACGTCCTGGGACCTCGCGGTCGTGGTCGTCCTCGCCGCGTTCGTCGCCGTCCCCGCGGCGCTCCGGCACGGCTGGCTGCGGCCGTGGTTCGTGTTCGCGAGCGCCGCCGTCGGCGCCGCGCTCGGCGCCGTCGCGATCGCGCTCTATGCGCCGATGCGGAGCGGCTTCCAAGCCTCGGTGGTGATGCGCGTCGAGGACATCGGCTTTCTCCTCTTGCAGGTGATGAACTGGATCGCGATCGCCGTCGTCGCGCGCGCGACCGCGGGCGGACGCCGCGACGGGCGCGCCGCCACGCTCGTCGCGCTCGCGGTCTCGAGCCCGGCCTTCACGCTCGCGATGTACCCCCGCAGCGACTTCATGCACCTCCTCGGCTCGGTCGCGCCGGCGTTGATCCTGGCGGTCGTCCTCGCCGCGCGCGTCGCGGCACGCTGGCGCGACGCGTGCCCGCCGGGCCTGGCGTGGCGGACGGCGGCGACCGCCCTCGTCGTCGCGCCGCTCGTCGTGCCCGCCGCGATCATGCTGGCGCCCGGCGTCGCGCTGACGGCGGAGCTCTACCGCTACTACGCCGGCGCCGACGATCGGCTCGAGGCGCTCGCGATCCGGCGCGCCTCGCTGGTCATGGACCGCGACCATCGTCTGATCGGACCGCTCCGCGACGTCGCCGCGTACATCGATCGCACGACGGAGCCGGACGACCCGGTCTTCCCGTTTCCGAATCTGCACCTGGTCTGCTTCCTCGGCGGCCGTCTCAACCCGACCGCGAAGGGATACTTCGTCGCCGGCTATCCCGATCACGCGAGCGAGGCGGCGATCGTCGAGCAGCTGCGCGCGCGCCCGCCGCGCCTGATCGTCGCGCTCCACGAGCACGAGCTCTTCGTCACCACGGCGCCGCTCTACTATTTCCTCATCCGCGACTACGTGCACCGGAGCTTCAAGCCGGTGGCGCACATCGGGCCGTACGTCGTCCTCGCCAGGGACGGCGAGGCGCCGCCGACGCCGCCCGGACTGGTGTTCACCGCCGACGTCGCCGCCGAGGCGTGGCCGGAGCTCGCGAATGCCGATCCCGCGGTGCAATGGGAGACCGCGATGCGCATCCACGCCGAGCGCAACCCGCGCGGCGCCGCCGCGCTCGCCGCCCGCGCGGCGCACGGCGACTCTCCCTATCGGCTGCTCTTTCTCCAGGTCGTCTCGGAGTTCGGCGACGAGCGCGCGATGCCGGCGCTGATCGAGATCGTGCGCCGCGACCTCGAGCTGCCGCACGACGCGTCGCAGTCGGCGGGAACGCTGCGGACCGACGCCGGCGACGCCGCGGCGCAAGCGCTCTACTGGCTGGCGGAGAAGTCGCTGCTCTCGGACTTCTGGCTCGTCCGCGGCAACGCCGCCGAGCGCATCGCCAACCTGCGCACCGCGCTCGCGGACGCGCCGGTGCTGGCGTGGCTCAGCAGCCCCGATCTCGACTACCGCCTGCGCTACGTCGCCGGATGGCTCGCCGGCGCGCTCGGGCAGCGTGACGCGGTACCGTACCTCCTCACCATGGTCGGCGGCGGCGCGACCGAGCTCACGCTCGATGCGGCGCACGCCCTGGCGAAGCTCGGACAGGTCGAGGGCACGGCCGAGGTCCTCGTCTCGCTCCTCCAGGACGAGGAGGTCTACGCTCCGAGCATCCTGCTCGAGCTCTACGCCGCCGACCCCGCGAGGGTGCGGCCGCTCGTGACGCGGGCGCTTCGTGAAGGCACGAGCACGCAGCGCGAGGCGCTGGCGTGGATCGCCGCCGCGGCGCACGACCCGGTGCTGCTCGCGGCCGTCGCGGCCATGCGCGAGGATCCGAACCTCGCGGTGCGGCGTGCCGCGGTCGCGGCGGTCGCCCTCGCCGGCGACGGCACGCCGTCGCCGAGCGCGGACGTCGCCGCGCCGAGCGCCGGACTGGGAGGCTGACGTGCGGGCCGCGGCATCGCGCATCGTGAGGCGGTCGAGGCTCCCGCTCGTGGCGCTCGCCGTGGTGGCGGTCGCGCTCGCGCTCACCGCCGCGCACCGCCCGGTGCGCCGGCCCAACGTGCTCTTGATCACGGTCGACACGCTCCGGCCCGATCGGCTGTCGGCGTACGGCTACGACCGGCACCGGACGCCGAACTTCGATCGCCTCGCCGCCGAAGGCACGCTCTTCGAGAACGCCTTCTGCGACGTCACCTGGACCACGCCGTCGATGGCGTCGGTGATGACCGGTCTCTACGCCACGCGGCACCGGGTGCGCTCGAGCAACAACTTCCTCGCGCCGGAGGCGACGACGCTCGCCGAGGTGTTGCGCGGCGCCGGCTACCATACCGCCGCGATCATCTCGTCGTTCCCGTTGCACTCGATCTTCGGCCTGAATCAGGGCTTCGAGCTCTACGACGAGACGTTCACGCGCCCGACCGCGCACAACGACGTCTGGAAGGCGGCCGCGAACGACACCGTGCCGGACCGCAACGATCCCGACGCCATGGCGAGGTTCCTCCGGCATCTCGCGGCGACCGAAGGGTACCGCAGCGACGCCGAGACCAGCGATCGGGTGGTGCGCTGGCTCCGCGACGAGCGGCGCGAGCCGTTCTTCCTCTGGGTCCACTACTTCGGCCCGCACGAGAAGCCGCTGGGGGGCGACATCTTCGAGGAGCGCCGCAGACAGCTCGCCGCCTACGACCCCGACGTGCTCACCTCCGACGCGCAGGTCGGCCGCGTGCTCGACGCGCTCGACGAGCTCGGCATCGCCGACGACACCGCCGTGATCCTGCACGCCGACCACGGCCAGAGCCTCCTGCAACACGACTACTTCGGGCACGGGAAGCACGTGTACGATGCGACCCAACGCATCCCGCTCATCGTGCGCTATCCGCGGCGCGTGCCGGCGGGCGTGCGGATCGCGCACATGGCGCGCAACGTCGACATCTTCCCGACCGTCCTCGCGCTCACGCACGCGCATGCAGCGGCGGGAGACGGCAGGAACCTGATCCGCGGCGTTCCCACGCCGCGCGCGTCCCGCGCCGCGCGCGCGGAGGAAACCTACGTCGAGACCTATCTCTCGGCGACGTGGCTGTTCGCCGAGATCGTCGACAAGGAGAACGACATGCGCGTGCCCTACCGCCGTCTCGGCTGGCGCACGCCGCGGTGGAAGCTGATCATCAACGACCCGATGGCGTTCGGCGAGTTCCACCTGGAGGCGGTCGAGATCAAGGACGAGGCCAGCCGCGCGCCGTACTACAGCGAGGAGCTCTACGATCTCGCCGCCGACCCGGGCGAGACCGCCAACGTCGTCGCCGAGCACCCGGACGTCGCCGCGACGCTGCGCGCCAAGATCCGGCAGGTGCGGCGCCCGTCGGCATCGGGACCCGCCGCGGTTCCGGCGCCGGTGCGACCGCTCGATCAGCGCTCGCGCGACCGACTCCGCAGCCTCGGATACCTTGACTGACCGCAACCAAGCATCGCGTCCGGCGTTGCGATCATCCGCGACCTCGGAACGGCCGCGTTGACGCATTCCGTCGCGGCTGGCTAGAGTGCACGCGCTCCGAAACGCTCGCACGATTGGAGATCGAGACATGCTGACTAGACGCGCATACGCAGCGGTGATGGTGAGCAGCCTCCTCGTCCTCGGTGGCTGCCTCGACGTGGACTCCAAGCTGAACGCGGACGGCAGCGGCAAGATGACGGTGTCGTACACCGTGCAGCCGACCGCGATGGGAACCGAGCGCTCCAAGCTCGAGGGACCGCACGTGAAGGTGACGAGCTCCGAGCACAAGGGCAGCCGCGGTGTCTTCGAGCTCACCTTCGACGACGCGACCAAGATCAACACCTCGAAGTTCTTCCGGAACGTCACGGTCAAGATCGAGGACGCCGAGGGCGGCAACAAGACGGTCACCACCACGATCGTCAACGACAAGCCGCAGAAGCTCAACGACGAGGTCACGGCGAAGGTCGGCAAGGAGGTCCACATCGCGGTCGAGTTCCCGGGCGACGTCGTGACGTCCAACGCCTCGTTCACCAGCGGAAAGACCGCGAAGTGGGTCTACGCGACGTCGGACTTCACGAGCCGGCCGGACGTGATCCTCAAGGCGACCTACAAGAACCCGGCCGCGGCGGGGGCGCCCGCCGCGGCGCCGTCGCCGAAGCCGTCCGCGCCGAACCCGTCCGCGCCGAAGCCGTAGCCCGGCGCGGCCGTCACGACGCGGCGCCGCGGCGCCGCGTCGTCGAGCGGCGGCGCGCGCCGATCCCATTCGATCTCGCGAGCCACGCTGCACATGAACGTCTCCGACGACGCCGCCCGAGCGGCGACACCGCAGCGCGACGCGCCGCTCTACGCCGGCATCTTCTGCGTCTCGATGGCGGTGCTGATGCTGCAGATCGCGCTGACGCGCATCTTCTCGTTCACGCTCTGGTACCACTTCGCCTACGTCACGATCAGCGTCGCGCTGCTCGGCTACGGCGCGAGCGGCGCGTTCCTCGCGGTTTTCCCGCGGCTCGCCGGAGCGTTTCCGGCGCAACGGCTGTCGCTCTACGCGCTGCTCTGCGCGGCGGCGATCGTCGTCGGCCTGGTCGTCTTCGCCGAGGTGCCGTTCCATCCGTTCGAGCTGATGGCGAGCGTCTTCGGCGCGCCGCCGCAAGCCTTTACGGGTGACACCGTGCGCGCGTTCCCGCGCGCGCAGCTCGTCTACCTCGTGATCTTCTACGTCGCGGTGACCCTGCCGTTCTTCTTCGCCGGCCTGTGCATCGCGGTGGCGCTGCGCGCGCGGGCGCGCGACGTGAGCCGACTCTACTTCTGCGACCTGGTCGGCGCCGGCTTCGGCTGCCTGGTCGTCGTCAGCGCGATCGCGCTGCTGACGACGCCGGGCGCCGTGATCGCCGCTGCGGCGACCGTCGGCGTCGCCGCGGTGCTGTTCGCGGTCGCCGCCGGCCGCGGCGTCGGCCGCACCGTGCTCGCGGCGCTCCTCATCGCCGCGACGGGCTTGGCGGCGGTCGCGACCGTCGACTTCCTGCCGAGCCCCGACAAGATCCTCTACCCGTTCCTCACGAATCACGACGCCGCGCGCGTGTTCAGCCGGCATTGGAGCGCGATCTTCCGCACCGACGCGGTCGGGCTCCGCCGCGAGGACGACTCGCGCACCCGGAGCTACGCCGGATGGGGCGTGAGCCCGTACTGGAAGTCGAAGGCGGCGACCGAGGCGCCGAAGATCCGCTTCATCCACCACGACGGCGACGCCACCGCGGTCATCTACAACTTCGACGGCGACCTCTCGAAGCTCGAGCTCTTCGAGCACCTGATCCTGAAAGCGCCCTACCTCCTGGTGTCGAAGCCGAACGTGCTGGTGATCGGCGTCGGCGGCGGCACCGACATCGTGAACGCGATCAAGAACGGCGCGCGCCACGTCACCGGCATCGAGCTCGATCCCGCGACCGTCGATCTCGTGAAGTACGATCACGCCGACTTCGCCGGCCACATCTACGACCGTCCCGACGTCACCATCATCGCCGGCGAGGGCCGCAGCACGCTGCGGCACTCGCGGGCGACCTACGACCTCATCCAGCTGACCGGCGTCGACACCCTCGCGGCGCTCTCGACCGGCGCCTACGTGCTCGCCGAGAGCTACCTCTACACCACCGAGGCGATGCAGGAGTTCCTCGACCACCTGACGCCGAACGGCGTGCTCTCGATCGTCGTCGGCGACCTCGCGAGCGGGACCGGCAGCGGCTTTCCGCGCCACACGATCCGCCAGCTCTCGCTCTTTCTCACGACCCTCGAGAGCCGGGGCATCGCCGACCCGGAGCGGCACATCGCCGTGATCGCCTCGGCCGAGGCCGCGCCGCAGGTGGCGATGCTGGTGAAGAAGGTGCCGTTCACCTCCGCCGAGCGCGAGGCGCTGCACGCGTTCGCCGATCGCATGGGCTTTCACGTGTGGGCGATGCCCGGCGAGACCCTGAAGACGATCCATTCGGCCTATCTCCGCACGCCCCGCGACCAGCGCGCCGCGTTTCTCGCGCAGTTTCCGCTGCGGCTCACCGCGACGACGGACGACAACCCGTTCTTCTTCAACTTCTACGATTGGGGAAAGCTCGGCCAGAACTTGAGCCAGCTCGACTCGCGGCACACGCTCGCGACCGGGCAGATCGTCCTCGTCCTCCTGCTGGTGCTGGCGGTGGTGTTCTCGTTCGTGCTGGTGCTGGCGCCGCTCCTGGTGTTCGCGCGCCGCGGCCTGCGCACCCGCGGCAAGCTCGGGTTCATCGCCTTCTTCCTCGCGATCGGCCTCGGCTACATCCTGATCGAGATCAGCTTCGTGCAGCAGTTCGTGCTCTTCCTCGGCTATCCGACGTACGCGCTGACGGTGGTGCTGTTCTCGCTCCTCACCTACTCCGGCATCGGCAGCGCGCTCACCGGCCGGATGCGGACGCCTGCCGAGGCGCGCTTCCCCTGGCTCTTCGCCGCGCTCGCCGCCGTCTGCCTGGTCTATCTCGCGGTCCTGCGGCCGCTCTTCGATCTCTTCCTCGGGAGCCCGTTCGCGGTGCGCGTCGCCGTCGCGACCGTGATCCTCGCGCCGCTCGGGTTGCCGATGGGGATGTTCTTCCCGAGCGGGATCGACGTCGTGCGGCGCGCGCAGGGGGAGTTCGTGCCGTGGGCATGGGGCATCAACGGCTGCGCCTCCGTGGTCGCGACCGTGGCCGCGGTGATGCTCGCGATGTCGTACGGGTTCCGCTTCGTCACGGTCCTGGCGCTGGCGTGCTACGCGGTCGGCGTGCTCGGCATCCACGGCGGCGCGCGCGGCGCGCTCGCGTCCGCCGACGCGCCGGCCGCTCGGCGGTAGCGCCGCCGGTGCTTGTACGGCGCCGGCCGACGACGCTATGCCCCGCATCGCGATGCGCGCGCCCGCCGGCAGCACCCCGGGCTCTCGTGGCCTCTCCGCCGGAATCTGCGCGGCCTCCTTCGGTGTCCTCCTCCTCGAGATCGCGCTCACCCGGATCTTCTCGTTCACGATCTGGTACCACTTCGCCTACCTGACGATCAGCGTCGCGCTCCTCGGCTTCGGCGCGGCGGGCTCGCTGCTCGCGGTCTCTCCGCGGCTCGCCGCCGACTCACAGCTCCCGCGGAGCGCGTCGCTCGCCGCGGGCGTCGGCGTCGCGCTCGTCCTCTTCGTCGTCAGCGCGCTGCCGCTCGACCCGGTCGCGGTCCTGCAAGACCGGCAGCAGCTCGTGAATCTCGCCGTCTACTACCTCGTCCTGGTGATACCGTTTCTCGCCGCCGGGCTCGCGGTGGCGGGCGCGATCGCGCAGGCGCCGGCGCGGATCGCGCAGCTCTACGCGTGGGATCTCGCCGGCGCCGGGCTCGCGGCGCTCGCGGCCGTGCCGCTGATCTGGTGGTTCGGCGCGCCGGTCACGGTCGCGCTCGCGGCGACCGCGTTCGGCGTCGCCGCGATCGCCTTCTCGCGGCCGCCGACGCCGTCGGGCGTCGCGCTCGCGGTCGCGCTCGCGCTCGCGACCGTCGCCGCCGCGGCAACGGTCGTGTTCACCCCCGGCAGCAAGAAGTTCCTCTCGATCCACATGGCGACCGGCGCGCGGCCGATCTTCCAGCGCTGGACGCCGATCAATCGCGTCGACGTGGTCGCCTGGGACGAGACGACGCAGGACGACCGCCGCGGCTACCGCAGCTGGGGCGCGTCGTCGCGCTACACCGGCCCCGGGCAGCATTTCCGCATGATCGGCTACGACGGCGACTCGTGCGCCAGCTTGTATCGCTGGGACGGCGAGCGCGAGGAGCTCGACTGGCTCCATCACCACGTCTTCCAGGCGCCGTACGCGCTGAAGGAGCGGCCGCACGTGCTGGTGCTCGGCGTCGGCGGCGGCGTCGACGTCCTGAACGCGATCGCCAACGACGCGACCCGCATCGTCGGCGTCGAGCTCAACCCGGTGACGATCGACCTCGAGCGCCAGCTGTACGCCGCCTACGACGGCGGCATCTTCGACCGTCCCGAGGTGACGATGGTCGCCGCCGACGGCCGGCGCTACCTGCGCTCGACCGCCGAGCGCTTCGACGTGCTCGAGATCAACAGCGTCGCCACGCTCTCGGCGCTCTTCTCCGCGGCCTACGTCCTGCCGGAGAGCTACCTCTACACGGCGGACGCCGTCGGCGATTACCTCGCGCACTTGAGCCCGGGCGGCGTGCTCGCGATCGCGATGGGCGACTTCAACACCGAGCGCTGGCAGCCGCGCCATACCCTGCGGATGGTGTCGAACGTCCGGCGCGCGCTCCACGCCCGCGGCGTCGAGGCGCCGCAGCGCCACGTCGCGATCGTCGCCAGCACCGAGGGCCTCGCGATGGCGCACACGCTGGTGAAGAACGAGCCCTTCACCGCCGACGAGATCGCCCGCCTCGACGCCTTCGTCGCGGCCGAGGGCTTCGCGTACTGGCAGCGTCCCGACCGCCGGGTGGATCACGACGCCGCGCTGCTGCTGTGGGGGAACGACGCCGAGCGCGAGGCGTTCTACGCGGCGCAGGACCTGAACCTCCGCGCCACGACCGACGAGAGCCCGTTCTTCTTCAACTTCTACAAGTGGCGCCGGCTGCGGCGGCGAGCGCACGAGATCGACGACGCGCGCACGTTCGCGACCGGCCAGATCGTGCTCCTCGTCATGCTGGCGCAATCGATCGCCGTCGCCGCGCTGCTGATCCTGCTGCCGCTCGTCCGGCTTCGCCGCGGGCTCCGGCGCGTCCCGCGGCGCAGCGGCTACGTCGTCTACTTCGCGGCGATCGGCTTCGGCTTCGTCCTCCTCGAGATCAGCTTCGTGCAGCGGTTCGTGCTCTACCTCGGCTATCCGACGTACGCGCTCTCCGTCGTGCTCTTCGCGATGCTCGCCTTCGCGGGACTCGGGAGCCGGTGGTCGGCGCGCATCGCCCGCGCGCGCGCGCGGGCGCTCCTCGAGTTGCTCGCGGCGCTCGCCGGTCTGACGGCGCTCTACCTGGTCGCGCTGCCGGCGCTCTTCGGCGCGACGCTCGGGGCGACGCTCGCGGCGCGGATCGCGATCGCCGTCGCGCTCCTCGCGCCTCTCGGCCTCGTCCTCGGCACGTTCTTTCCCCTCGGCATCGAGGCCGTCTCGGCGTTCGGCGGGGGTTTCGTTCCCTGGGCCTGGGGCGTCAACGCCTGCGCGATGGTGGTCGGAACGACCGCGGCGGTGATGATCGCGATGAGCGCGGATTTTCGCGTCGTGACGCTCGTCGCCGTCGCGAGCTATGCGAGCGGCGTCGGCGCGATCTCGTGGGCGCGCCGTGCCGCACCGCCCGTCACGACCGCCGCGCCGCGGCTCCCCGCGTGACCGGCGTCTCGCCGCCATTGCGGAGCCGGGACCTCTCGGCCGAGCTGCGCTACGACGCCTACCAGCCCTCGTCGGGGTCGGGAACGTCGCCCAGCAACAGCTCGACGTCCGCCTGATCGCGCAGCGCCTTGCTCTTGCGCCGGCTCGGATCCGCCGCCGCGCGGCGCTTCATCTCGATCAGGTCGTCCTTGCGGACGATCCGAATCGACACGTCCCGCACCGCAAAGCTCTCCGCCCGGTCGATCATGACGTCGAAGGCCGGATCGAACGCCAGCTGGACCGGCTCACCGCTCGCGTGGCGGAAGTTGGCGCTGTGCGGATGCTCGCCCACCAAGCGAAACCCGGCAGCGGTCAGCGCGCGCGCGACGTGAGCGCGATCGCAGCTCGACCGGACCGCCAAGTCGGTGTCCACGGTGGCGCGAGGAACGCCGGAATGAGCCCCCACCGCGACACCGCCGATGAGGGCGTAGGGGGCGCCGATTCCGTCCAGCGCCCGCGCCGCGTCGAGGAGAGCCGCCACCTTGTCCGGCCCTTCGCTCATGCCCTCCTCCTTGCCGGACCGCGCCGCGATCAAAACGTGCTCGCGCGCGGTGGCAGCGGCGATCCGTCGCACCCGCGAGTCCCCAGCGGCATCCATGACCCAAACGCTACCATAGCGCCGCTGGGGGTCACAGCCGACGATGCGACCAACGCTCCCGCCGCCGTGCTCGCACCGTCGCAGCCGATCACGGAACCCGCGCACGCGAGCGCGGTTCGCAGTCCGGACCGGGGCTACGAGCTCGCCGGGCGCGCGGTCTGCGTGGTCGCGGCGCGCGGCAGCACGCCGGCCTCGACGAGGTTCTCGTACAGGGTCTCGGCCTCGAGCTCGTGGCCCTCGTCAGTCGGGTGCACGATGTCGTAGCCGGTGAAGAGGTGCTCGCTCGAGTGCTCGCGGTAGACGCGGTCCATGTCGACGACGCGGACGCCGAGCTCGGCGCCGACCTCGCGGGTCGCCGCGTTGTACTGGTCGTGGATCTCGATCAGGCGGGCGAAGGTGGGAATCGCGTTGAAGAGGATGAGCAGCTTCGCCGACTGCGTCGCCGGGAACTTGTCGTATTGGCCGGCGTTCTCGTCGGTGACGAACGCGGTCGGGCTCGTCAGCAGCCACACGTCGGCGCCTCGCTGATGGCCGAGCTCCACCATCCGCCGCAGGTTGTGCTTGTAGTCCTCGAGCGAGATGTCCGGCAGCCAGGCCTTCGGGACGTCGGCGAGCGACGGCTTGTGCGGGCCGTTCACGAGCGCCGTCGCCTCCATGCTGAGCCGCCGGACGAACGGGTACAGCTCGGTGTGCAGCAGCAGGTCCTCCGCCATCAGGCCCCATCGCGTCCGCGGCTCGTGCAGCATCTCGCGCGAGTGCCCGCCGGCCGACATGAAGTGATCGTTCCAGCCGAAGCGCACGGTGATGAGATCCGGGTGGAGGCCGCGCAGCCGCGTCCGCAGCAGCATGACGCCGTGGTAGCTGTTGTAGCCGGCGACGCCGGCGTTCAGCACCTCGACCTTCCCGGGACCGTTCCGCTCCGCGACCAGGCGTTCGAGCCGCTCGGGATACGGCTCGTCGATGTACTCGAAGGTCGGCGCCGCGATCATGCCGAACGTCGTCGAGTCGCCGAGCACCAGGATGCGGTAGACGCCCGGCTTCTTCGGCTCGAACTCGTGGGTGCGGAATCCCGCGTGGTTGAGGAGCTTGCCGCCCGGCGAGAGCCACGGCTTCAGCCTGAAGACCAGGATCGGATCGCAGGCCCAGAGCGGCGAGTCGCGATACGGCAGCGAGCAGCGCTCGGCGAGCCCGGTGAAGCGCAGCACGACCTCCGCCGCGACCAAGAGCACCAGCACCGGGATCAGCGCGAACACGATCTTCTTCGCCGTGCTGAGCTCGGTAGACGCGCGGCGGTCACTCATGTGCGATTGTGCGAGACGGCGCGGAGTGCCAAGGCGGAACGAAGGCCACGGAGGCGGATTCAGGAGTGTCGCGCGATCCCGTGACGGTTGTCAATGCAGCCTGAGGCGACGTCGCGGCTGCGTGCCCGGTCACGGAACGAACGGAGGCTGGAAGTGGGGCGGGAGGATGAAGACCGCGCTCGCGGTCCCGAGCCTCAGCAACCGGCCCATGCGCAGCTGCGTCGTCGCGGGAATGCCAGGCAGGAGCGAGGCCCCGAAGAGGTTCGTCTCGACCTGACGGATGGTCGCGCTCGGGACGTTCGCCGTTTTGAGCTCGGAGATGACGGTGGCCCTCAGCGTGTCGTACTCGCGACGTTCCTCCGGCGAGCGGGGATCGACCGACGCGACCTCGACGGCAGCGGGCATCGCTCGGTATCGGTCGATGAACGCGCCGTTCGCAAACACGATCGCCGCCGCGGCATCCCGGGCGTCCAACACGCGGTGCTCGCCGACGTAGGCGCGGTACGACGGCGGGACCCCGACACGGAAGCCGCGGCGCTCGAGCTCGTTCAGCAAGGCGAATCCTTGCGCGCCCCCGTGCAGGGTATCCGACCAGTACACGAGGTAGCGAGCATCCCGGCCGCGCGCGTACCGCACCCCGTGATCGAGCGCATCGGCGGTCGCCGCGGCGAGAGCGGGCACGACGTCGCCGAGATTGCTCCAGTGCACGGCGGTCGTCGCGGCGACCGAGAGGCGGAAGGCGAACGCGGCCGTGAGCAGGGTCAGCATCGCCGTCGAGAGCGTCCGGGCACGCTGCCATCGGGCAGCCGGGAGAACGCGCGCGACGACGGCTGCCGCCGTCCACCCGATGGCGATCGCCATCACGGCCGCGACTCCCCACATCCAGAGCATCAGGTAGTACCAGACCATGCCGAAGATCCGGCTCAGAACGCCGACGGCCGCCAGGAGGGTCACGCCGACGGTCGCGTGCAGGAGGACGAGCGGCACGTTCGCGCAGGAAACATGCGATCACCAGCGAGACGAGCCAGACGCACGCGACGACGGTCCCGCGCGATCGGCGGGCGTCGCGGTCGGGCGGACAGCTCGATGAGCGCGCCCGGCGCGAGAAACTCGTCGATGCCGAGATGAACGACGTCGAGCCGCTCGAGCGCGAGCTGCGCGGCCGAGCGCACGCCGACCGTCGGCGCCGTCGGGCTGACGAAATAGCCGAGCAGGGCACGGTAGTTTCCCGGCTCGTGGATGAGCTGATCGATCGTCGGAGGCGCCCAGGCGACGACGCCGACGGCGAGCGCGACGAGGCCGTGGCGCAGCACTCGACGCCGCTCGGCCGGCATCTCGACGCCGGCCGTGCAGCAACGCGGCGATCGCCGCGACGGCGCCGAGCACGACGGTGAGCGGCAGGTACGAGACGTGGGTTTGCGCACAGAACGTCGCCGCCAGCACCAGGACGGGCAGCATCGCCGTGTCGCCGCACGCGACCGACCACGACGCGAGCAGGAACACGACCCACGGCAGAACGGGTAAGTACGGGTTCCAGGGCTCGGCGAGGACGTTCAAACCATATCCCGTCATGAGCGCCGCGAGCGCGGCGGCAACCGCCGCGATCAACGGAGGACCGCCACGTCGTCGGGCGATCAGGAGCGCCGCCGTGGCCCACGCGATTTGCAGCACGGCGCACGACGCTTGCAGCGCCCAGGCGGACGATCCCAGCACGCGGTACACCGGTGCCAGCAGATAGAAGCTCAGCGGCCCGGGGTGGCTCCCGAGGTTCGGCAGCGTGCCGATCCGTCCGGTGAGTCCGATGAGCGGCGTGTGCATGGTGCCGACGTCGCGCACCCGGAGCTCGGTCCATGCGAGATCGAGGATCGGTGACCACGGGACACGCCGAAATCGCACCAAGACGGTGACGAGCGGCAGCGCGAGTATCGCGACCAGGATGATCGGCAGCCGTGATCGCGCCCCCAGGTCACGCCGAACCGATCCGGAGGCTGCGCTGCCGTCGTCGGCACCGGAGAGCTCGGTCGCGTTCGCGTGGGGCATCCCGGTTTGCGGTTCCGAACGAGTCGCCGCCGTGACGATCGGCCTCGAGCTCAGGCCGCGGTCTCGGGGATGCGGCTCAGCGCGGCGATCCCGGTGAGGTAGACCACCACCGCGAGCGCCAGGACGACGGTGAAGCCCCAAGTCATCGACAGTATCGTCGCCAGGATCGAGCTGATGACCGAGAAGAAGCCGTTCACCGCCCAGGCCCAGGCGACGAACTCCGCCTTGTGCTCGGTGAGGCCGGCGACGGTGCGGAGCCCGATCGGCATGAAGGCGCCGAGGCAGAGGCCGAGCGGCGCCAGGCAGAGGATCGCGAGCGCGATGCGGATCGCGAGCGGGCTGCCGATCCAGCGCTGCACGATCACGGCCATGCCGAATTGGTAGAACAGCATCAGCACGGTCAGCACGGCGAGCAGCACGAGCAGGGTCCGGCCGCGACGCTCGCCGTAGCGCGCGCTCAGCAGGCTGCCGACGCCGGTGAACAGCAGGAGCGCGAACAGCGTCACCGTGAGCGAGTAGGTCGGATAGCCGAGGAAGAGCGTCAGCTTCTGGATGAGCGCGATCTCGAAGAACATGAAGCCGACGCCGAGCGCCGCGAAGTACACCGCCGCGGTCGCCTTGTAGGGAATGCGCCTCCACACGTCGCGGATCGCGAGGAACGGCAGCAGCAGGAACACCGTCGCGAAGACCACGACGGTCGCGAGCAGGGTCATCAGCACGCGCTCGCCGGTCGCGTCCTCCATGTCCCAGCCGGCGCGCTTGAACCTGGTGCCGCGGATCGCGTCACGGAAGCGGGCGAAGTGCCAGAAGAACGGCGCGTCGTCGGTCACCGGCCCGACGTCGTACGGCGCCTGGCGATACCAGCGCCGGAGATCCGCGTCGCTCGCGGTGATGATGGTGTTGGTCTGGTGGCTCGAGACCGGCTGCGTCCACGCGTACTGGATGATGCTGTCCTTCACGGCGGAGGTGTGCGCCCGGAAGGCGTCGATCTGCTCGGCGGTGAACGGGCTCCGCTTCAGGAGCATCATCGACTCGTAGAAGAGCGCCGGCTGCGGTCACCAGGATGACGTGCTTGGGGAAGTCGGGGATGCCGGACTCGCGGAACGCGACGCGCGCGCTGCTGAGGTACCGCGAGGTGCGGTTCGGCTTGTTCTTGAAGTCGACCTCGCCGAACGCCATGCAGATGACGCCGTCCGGCGTCAGGTGCGCGAGCGAGTCCTCGATCATCTCCTTGGTGTAGAGGTAGCTCTCCGACAGCACGTACGCGCCCGACGCCGCCGAGTTCATCGCCGCGTAGCTGTCCGGCGCGACGAACCAGATCAGGTCGTACTTCTCGCGGTCGCGCCGCAGGTACGACCGGCCCTCGCCGTTGATCAGCGTGACCCGGTCGTTGGTCGCGATGTGCCCGGTGTAGTCGGCGAAGTGCGTGGTCAGGAGCGACACCGTCGCGGGATTGAGCTCGACCGCGGTGATGTGCTCCGCCTTGAAGTAGAGCGAGGCGAGGATCTCGTGCCCGCCCGCCGAGCCGATGATCAGCACCTTGGGATTCGGCTTGATCACCGCGAACGGGTACGAGCGGCTGTCGTGGTCGAAGCGCGTGAGCTTCGAGAGGTCGCCGTCGAAGCGGTGCATCGTCGAGCCCATCATCCCGTCGTGATTGATGATGCGGCGCGAGTCGTCGACGTCGAACGGCGACTGCATGACGTCGATGCGAAAGACCGGGCTCCATGCGTGATAGAAGTACTTGGCGCTCCCGCTCTTCTGCGGGCTCATGGTCTTGAGCTCGTCGGGGACCGGATCGGGGAGCAGGCTCGGGCGGATCACGCCGACGAGGAGCGCGAGCGCGACCGGAACGCCGAGGACGAGCGCGCCGCGCAGGTGGCGCCAGGCGAGCGGCAGGCCGGCGAGCGCGAACACCAGGCCGCTCAAGAGCACGGTCCCGGGCGGCGTGACGCTCGCCAGCAGCGGCACGCACAGCGCGCAGCCGAGACCGGCGCCGGCGAGGTCCGAGAAATAGAGCCGGTGGATGCGCGCCGGATAGGACGAGAACACCGCCGCGATGACGACGCCGCCGAAGAGGAAGGGCGTGAAGAGCGCCGTCGTGATGACCGCGAGCTTTCCGAGCTCGCGGAGATCGCCGGGGAGGCGCAGCGAGTTCAGCTGCACGTGCGCGATCAGGAAGTAGCCGAGCAGCACGCTCGCGCTGCCGAGGACGCACGCGCCGGGCACGAGCCGGCGGAGGCCGATCGACCGCAGCCGCGGCGAGATCGCGGTGAACACCCCGCCCGAGCCCATGCCGAGCAGCGCGATCCCGACGATCAGGTACGTGAAGTAGTAGAAGAGCTTGAAGGAGAAGACGCGGGTGTAGCTGATCTCGAGCACGATGACGCCGAACGAGACCAGGAAGAGCTCCCAGTAGTACGACCGCGCCTCGACGAGCGCGGCGTCCGGTTCATGCGGCTCCTCGACGTCGCCGGGACGGCGAGGCACGGATGCAATCGCTGCGACATCGGGCTCGGGAAAGCTCATGATTGTTGGGTATCGAAGACGGGCGTCGACGGCTCGACGGCAGGATATACCCGCGAACGGTACGCGCCGACAAGTCGCATTACCGTCTGGCGATCGCACAACCGCATGGCCTCCGAGCTAGACGAGCCGCTGGCGCGGACGATGCTGGAAGATCGCCGCGCCGCCAGGAAGTTGCTTGCGGGCCGGACTCGTCGTGCCGTACTATCGAGCCCTGATCCTCTCGCCGCCCCCGACGGCGGCCAAGCTCGCGAGGATCGTCGCCGCCGACAATTTCCTTCCCGGGAGGTCAATGGATCGTGGCGCGCTCCGGTATGGTCTCGTTGCTCGAAGAGTTTTGGGCGTTTCTGCGCGTGCGCAAGAAGTGGTGGCTGGCGCCGATCTTCGTCGTCCTGGTGCTCTTCGGCGCGCTGATCATCTTCACGCAGGGGTCGGCGCTGGCGCCGTTCATCTACACGATCTTCTGATGCGGGACGCGTGACCAGCTCGACGAAAGCGCTCAGGAAGTTCGGCCTCACCGTCGGCCTCGGCTTCGCCGTGATCGGCGCGCTGAGCTGGGCGCGCGGCCACACCGCCGCGCCGCGCGTGCTGTGGGCCCTCGCCGTCCTCCTCCTGGTGCCGGCGGCGGTCGCGCCGGCGGCGCTCGCCCCCGTCGAGCGCGTGTGGATGCGGTTCGCGACGGTCCTCGGGCACGTCAACACGCGCATGATCCTGACCGTCGTCTTCTACGCGCTCCTCACGCCGATCGGCTTCGTGCTCCGCCGCTTCCACGATCCGCTCGATCGCTCGCTCCGGACGGCCGTCCGAGCTACTGGATCCGCCGTTCGACGAGCCCGTCGACCGCGCACGCTACGAGCAGCAGTTCTGAGGGCCGACGCGCGATGACGGCAATCCTCGGGCTCTCCGCCTACTACCACGACTCCGCCGCCTGCCTGGTGCGCGACGGCGAGATCGTCGCCGCGGCGCAGGAGGAGCGCTTCACGCGCAAGAAGCACGACTCGGGCTTCCCGCGCCACGCGGTCGAGTTCTGCCTGCGCGAGGGCGGCCTCGGCGCCGCCGAGCTCGACTACGTCGGCTTCTACGACAAGCCGCTGCAGAAGTTCGAGCGCATGCTCGAGACCTATCTCGGCGTCGCGCCGCGCGGGCTGCGCTCGTTCCTGACGGCGATGCCGGTGTGGCTCAAGGAGAAGCTCTTCACGCGCGACCTGATCCGGCAGCGAGCTCGGCGGCTACGAGGGCCAGGTGCTCTTCACCGAGCACCACGAGTCGCACGCCGCCAGCGCGTTCTACCCCTCGCCGTTCGACGAGGCCGCGATCCTCACGATCGACGGCGTCGGCGAGTGGGCGACCATCGTCGTACGGCGTCGGCCGCGGCAACGGACGTCGACCTCCTCGGCGAGCTGCACTTCCCGCATTCGCTCGGCACTGCTCTACTCGGCCTTCACCTACTACACCGGCTTCAAGGTCAACTCCGGCGAGTACAAGGTGATGGGCCTGGCGCCCTACGGCGAGCCGCGCTACGTCGACGTCATCCTCGACAAGCTGATCGACTCCGCGACGACGGCTCGCTGCGGCTGAACATGGAGTACTTCAACTACTGCCCGGGTCTGACGATGACGAACGGCGCCTTCGACCGGCTGTTCGGCGGCCCGCCGCGCGCGCCGGAGTCGCCGCTCACGCAGCGCGAGATGGACCTCGCGCGCTCGGTTCAGGAGGTCACCGAGGAGGTCATGCTGCGCATGGCGCGCCACGTCCACCGCGAGACCGGACTCGACGAACCTCTGCCTCGCGGGCGGCGTCGCGCTCAACTGCGTCGGCAACGGCCGCATCCTGCGCGAGGGGCCGTTCGAGCGCCTCTGGATCCAGCCCGCGGCCGGCGACGCCGGCGGCGCGCTCGGCGCCGCGCTCGCGATCTGGCACAAGGTGCTGCGGCAACGCCGCGACGTCCGCCGTCGCGACGGCGACGACGCATGAAGGGCTCGTACCTCGGCCCGGCGTTCGGCGACGACGAGATCGAGGCGTTCCTGAAGTCGCACGGGCGCGGTCTACGAGCAGCTCGCCGACCGCGGCGCTCCTCGAGCGCTGCGCCGCGCTGCTCGCCGACGAGAAGGTCGTCGGCTGGTTCCAGGGGCGCATGGAGTTCGGCCCGCGCGCGCTCGGCGGCCGCAGCATCCTCGGCGATCCGCGCTCGCGCGAAGATGCAGTCGGTGATGAACCTCAAGATCAAGTTCCGCGAGAGCTTCCGGCCGTTCGCGCCGAGCGTGCTGCGCGAGCACGTCGGCGAGTACTTCGAGCTCGACGCGGACTCGCCGTACATGCTGCTGGTGGCGCCGGTGCGCGAGGAGCCGGCGCATCGCGATGACCGACGGCCGAGCAGCGGCTCTTCGGCATCGAGAAGCTGAACGTGCCGCGCTCGACGATCCCGGCGGTCACGCACGTCGACTACTCGGCGCGCATCCAGACGGTGCACGCCGCGACCAACCCGCGTCTACTACGACCTGATCGCGCGCTTTCACGCGCTCACCGGCTGCCCGCGTCCTGGTCAACACCAGCTTCAACGTGCGCGGCGAGCCGATCGTCTGCACGCCGCGAGGACGCCTACCGCTGCTTCATGCGCACCGAGATGGACCACCTCGTCCTCGGCTCGTTCCTGCTCGACAAGTCGCGCCAGCCCAAGCTCGTGGACGACGTCGACTGGCGAGCCGCGTATCAGCCCGACTAGCCCAGTCCGGACGTCGCGCCCGTCGATCCCGCCGTGACGCAGGACGCGCGCGCCGCCGACGCTCGCGCCAGCGAGCGGCATCGGTCGCCCGGCGCCGCCGGCACCCTCGCGGTCGTCACGATCGTCACGGTCGTCCTCCTCACGTGGTGGTTCCGCATCATCGCGCCCGCGACGATCGAGATCAGCCTGCTGAACAACATGCGACTTCTACACGCAGATCTACCCGATGCAGTTCCGCGCGGCGGCGTGGATCCGCGGCGGGATCCTGCCGCTGTGGAACCCTTACCAGTCCTGCGGTCATCCGTTCCTCGCGACCGGGCTGTACGGCGTGCTGTACCCGGGGAACGTCTTCTTCCTGTTCCTCCCGGCGCCGATCGCGCTCGAGGCGGTGATCGTGGGGCACCTCGTCGCCGCAGCGCTGTTCACGTACGCGTTCGCGCGCCGCATCGCGCTCGGAACGGCCGCGAGCGTCGTCGCCGCGCTGACGTTCGTCCTCTCGGGCTTCATGCTCGGCGAAGCGTCTTGGTTTTCGCCCGCCTTGGCCGCGGCGACGTGGCTGCCGCTGGCGTTGCTCGCCGTCGAAGGCATCGTCACCCGACCGCGTCTCTCGTCGATGCTCTTGCTCGCCTTCGCCGTCGCGATGTCGTTCCTCGCGGGCTGGCCGCAAACCTGCCTCTACACGGTATGGGTCGTCGCGGCGTACGTGCTGTTTCGGCTGACTCCGCTCCTCGCGCGGCGGGCGACGCGATCGCAGGCGGTGGCGGCCGGGGCGCTTGATCGCCGCCGCCGCCGTCCTCGCCATCTGCTTCATGGCCCCGCAGCTGCTGCCCGGCCTCGAGCTCCAGCGACTCGGACCGCGACGGACGGGCGGGCTGTCGGTGGCGCAGCAGCTCGTGCTGGGGGAGGTGTGGCCGCGGTTGCTGGTCGCGCGCGCCGTCGATTCGACGACCGGGCGGCCGCACCCGCTCTACTTCGGGGTCGTGGCGCTCCTCGTCATGCCGCTCTCACTGTTCTGGACCGAGCGGCGCGCGCTCGTGGCGTTCCTGTGGCTGCTGTTCGCGTTCGCCACCTGCGCCGCGTTGACGCGCCACACGCCGGTGTTCGCGCTCTATGACGCTCTCGGCGGCAGCTGTTTCGTGCGCCGTCGCGGGTGCTCTTCATCAACGCGTTCGCGGGTGCGGTGCGGCTGCGCTCGGATTCGATCTCCTCGCGCGCTTGACGAGCGAACGCCGAGATCCGGACAGACGCGCCGCTCCGCCGCCGATGTTCCTCCCGTCGCGACCACGTTCACGATCGCGATCGTCGCGGTCACACCCGTGCCGGCGCGCGGCATCGCAATCATCGGCGCGGCGCTCGCGCTCATCTGGGGCGCGTCGGTGATGCCCGCAACCATGGTGCAACCCACGATTCTCGTGGCACTGGCCACCGTCGTCGCGGTCGAGCTCTTTTCGTCGAGCTACAATCAGTACTTCCATCCCTGGCACGATCCTACCGTCTTCGATCGCGAACACGTCACGTTCGACTGGATCAAGGCGCATCAAGGACTCGATCGGACGTACATCAAGGGGGCGTTCGACGTTCCCCAGCTGATGGCGAAGGACGGCAGCTTGTACGGAATCTACTCGATTACGAACTACGAACCGCTGACCCTCAGCCGTTACGAACGATTCTTCCACAGCATCGAGGCGTCGAGCCGCCAGGGAGCGCTGAAGGCACCGTTCGCCGAGCAGGGGACGAGTGTACCGTTCACGGGTACGCTGTCGGCGGATCCGAGGCGGCCGGAGTTCCGACTCCTCGACCTGCTCAGCACGCGCTTCATGGTCGTCAGCAAGAGCGACTTTGTGTCCCGTTTCGCGCTCGCCGCGCCGGGGAGCGCGTGGCACGTCGCGTTCTCGCCACGGGACGGCGCGACCGCGGTGTACGAGAACGCCGGCGCGCTGCCACGCGCGTACGTCGCCCACGAGGCGATCACCGCGCAATCGGACACGATCGCCCTCGGGTTGGTGATGCAGCGCGATTTTGCGGCCGGGAGCTCGGTCGTTCTGGAGGCGCTCGAGCCGCCGATCTTGCAGCCGCAGAGCTCCCCCTCGGCGTCAATCACGCCGGCCCGCATCACCGAATACCTGCCGGCGAGCGCCACCATCGAGACGAACGACGAGCGCCCCGGGTATCTCGTGCTGACGGACACGAACTACCCCGGCTGGACCGCGACGGTAGACGGCGTGCCCGTTCGGATCCTCGCTGCAAACTACTTGTTCCGTGCGGTTCCCGTTGGCGCGGGAGCGCACAGCGTTCGGTTCGTCTACGAGCCTGCGAGCTTTCGGCGCGGTATGGAACTCGCCGTGGGTGGCATCATCGCCAGCGCGCTTGCCCTCTTACTGGACATCGCCCGACGCCGCCGATCGACGCCGCACGTCAGGGAGAGCCGTTGAACCGAAGACCTGCGCCGGGAATTGGAGTGTACGGCGTTCCTGAGATTCTGTTAGAAACGCCGAACGCATGGACTACCAGTTAGCAGTCATCGGCTGCGGCGAGTGGGGTCCGAATCACATCCGGAACTTCGGCTCGATCGCCGGCTGTCACGTTCGCACTGTCGTCGACGTCCGCGCCGAGCGCCGGCGCGCAATGACCAAGATGTTCCGCGGTGTCCGCGCGAGCGGCGATGTTCAGGATCCGCTTCGCGACCCAAAGATCGACGGTGTCGTGGTCGCGACGCCGACCGCAACCCACTACGCCATCGTCGCCCAGGCGTTGCGCGCGGGCAAAGACGTGCTCTGCGAGAAACCGCTCGCGCCGACTGCAGAAGAATGCGCTGAGCTCGTCGCGTTGGCGGAGGCCAAATCGCGGATCCTGATGGTCGGTCACGTCTTTCTCTACAACTCTGGAATCCGGCGATTGCGCGAGTCGCTCGCGCGCGAGGACTGCGGGCGCGTCTACTACGTGCACGCCGAACGGACAAACCTCGGACCCATCCGCAAGGACGTCTCCGCGGTGTTCGATCTGGCCTCGCACGACGTCTCGATCCTACTCTTCCTTCTGGGGCAGATGCCGACCGAGGTAAGCGCGCGCGGCGAATGCTACCTGCAACCCGGCATTCAGGACGTCGCCTTCCTCTCCATGGGCTTTCCGAACACGGTCCTCGCCAACGTCCACGTGTCGTGGCTCGATCCGAAAAAGGTGCGCCGCCTGACGGTCGTCGGCGATCGCAAGATGCTGGTGTGGGACGACCTCGATACGACCGGGCCGATCCGAATCTATGACAAGGGCGTCGTCCGCGCCGGGTCGTACACCGATTACGGCGAATTTCAGCTGCTGGCACGCGAAGGCGACGTGACGATTCCACGCGTGCCGGCGCGCGAGCCGCTCCGAATCCAATCCGACGAGTTTCTCCGGTGCGTCCACGAGCGCGTGGCGCCGGAGTCCGACGGGCGATTCGCGCTGAAAGTCGTCCGTATCTTGGAAGCGGCGCAGCGTTCGATTGGGCAAGGCGGCGCGCCGATCCCGGTCATCGAGCGCACTCTGCGGCGCGCGCCCTCCTCGCGCGGTGTCGTGCCGCACAGCGCACGGTAATCACGATGGCGCCGGGCACGGACTCGTCTCGCGTCCCGTTCGTCGACCTCGCGGCGCAACACCGCGAACTCGAGGACGAGATCCAAGCAGCGATTCGCGGCGTCTTCGCCGATACAGCGTTCATCCTCGGTCCCGCGGTTGGGGCATTCGAAAGCGAGTTCGCGTCGTATCTCGCTGCCGCCGCTGAGCCGGTGCACGCCGTCGGCGTCGCGAGCGGCCTCGATGCTCTGCGGCTCGCGTTGGAAGCGCTCGGCATCGGGTCGGGCGACGACGTGATCCTGCCGGCGAACACGTTCGCGGCAACGGCACTCGCGGTTCGCGCCGCCGGTGCGCGTATCGTGCTTGCCGATTGCGATCCCCACACGATGCTGCTTCGGGCGGAGGACGTGGCCCGAGTTCTCACGCCGACGACGCGCGCTATCATGCCGGTCCACCTGTATGGCCGCGTATGCGAGATGGACCCGATGCTCGCCTTCGCCCGCGCGCGGGGCCTGTACGTGATCGAAGACGCCGCGCAGGCGCACGGTGCGCGCCACCACGGACGCGCCGCCGGGACCTTCGGCGACGCCGGCTGCTTTTCTTTCTATCCGAGCAAGAACCTCGGCGCGTGCGGCGATGGCGGGATGGTCGTAACGCGCGACCGCGCGACCGCGGAAGCAGTGAAACGACGGCGTAACTACGGACAGTCGGCGAGGTACCAGCACGACGTGCTCGGCATCAACAGCAGGCTCGACTCGATTCAAGCCGCGATCCTGCGCGTGAAGCTGCGGCGGCTCGACGAGTGGAACGACCGGCGCCGCGCTCTCGCCGCGCGCTACGACGCGGATCTCGCCGGACTGCCGCTGGCGTTGCCCTCCCCCGCACCGGCCGCGGCGCACGTACACCATCTCTACGTGGTGCGGCTGGCGGAGCGCGATCGGGTACTTCAGGACTTGCTCCGTGCCGGGATCGAGGCGGGCATCCACTACCCGGCGCCGATTCACTTCCACGGCGCGTTTCGCGAGCTCGGGTACCCGGCGGGGAGCTTCCCCGTTTCCGAGAGCGCTGCCGCGAGCGTTTTGTCATTGCCGCTCTATCCGGAGATGCCGGTCGAGTTCGTCGATCGCGTCGTCGCCGCGCTGCGACGATCACTAGAATCGGCGTGACTCAACGCGCAACGAGGGATCCGCAACCCGGCGTCGATGCGGTCGAGCATGACGGCATCGACACATCTGCCGGCGAGCTCGAAGGTCTCTCGATCGTCGTCCCCGTCTTCAACGAGGAACGCACTCTCGCGTCCTCGATCGACGAGATCCTCGCCTCCGCAACCCCCCTCGGTGTGCCGCTCGAGATCGTGGTCGTCGACGACGGATCGATCGATCGTACAGCGGCGATCGCCTCACAGATTGCTGTCGCCGATCCGCGTGTGAGACTCGTGCGGCATCGCACGAACCGGCGCCTCGGTGCCGCGCTGCGGACGGGCATCGCGGAGGCCCGGTTCCCGCGTGTGATTCTCGACCCCGTTGACTGCCCGCTCCGGTCTGAGGAGTTTCGCGCGCTCTACGACGGCTGCGGCCGCGCCGAGATCGCGGTCGGCTACCGCCCCGGCCGGCCAGGATATCCCAGCTGGCTGCGCTCCGCGTCGGGCGTGTACCACGGCATGCTGCGCGTCGCGCTCGGCGTGAAGTTGCGAGACTACAACTGGTGCTGCGGGTACCGGCGCGAGATCTTCGCGACGATCCCGATCCGCTTCGACGGGATCATCGCGCTTCCGGAGGTCCTCGGTCGCGCCCATCGCGCCGGCATGCGCCTCGTCGAGGTGCCGGTCGACATGCGACCGCGGGTGGTGGGAACCGGCACCGTGCGACAGGTCCACAAATGGATGCGGATCGCGTCCGACCTGCTGGCGCTGACTGTCGAGCTTCGCGTGCGGCGACGGACGACAGTCGCGGCGGTGCTCGAGGAAGACCGCGCCCGATGAGCACGCGATCGCGGCGTCGGTACTTCGCGCACCCCACAGCGCTCGTCGAATCGAAGCACATCGGCGCGGCGACGCGGATCTGGGCGTTTGCCCACGTGCTCGACGGCGCGCGGATCGGCGCCAACTGCAACGTCGGCGACCACTGCTTCATCGAAGGCAGCGTCGTGGTCGGCGATCACGTCACGGTGAAGAACGGGGTCGCGCTCTACGACGGGCTCACGGTCGGCGATTGGGTGTTCTTGGGACCGAACGCGGTCTTCACGAACGTGTACAAGCCGCGCGTCGCGGAACGCGACCGGCAGCCGTTCCTGCCGACGCGCATCGACGACGGCGCGACGATCGGCGCGAATGCGACGATTGTCTGCGGCGTCACCATCGGCGCACACGCATTCGTCGGCGCCGGCGCAGTCGTCACGCGCGACGTCGCGCCATATGCGCTCGTCTTCGGCAACCCCGCGCGACGTCACGGTTACGTCTGTCCCTGCGGCGAAAAGCTTCGCTTTGACCGAGCCTGTCGCTGTGGACGGCGGTTCCGGCGCGCGCGAAACGCCGGCGTCGAGCTCCTGCGCGACGATTCACGACAGATCAGGGGACGCTGAAGCGAGCGTCTCGTCAGATCGAATCGACGAATCGCTTCGCGATACGCGTCACTTCACGAGCTGGTCGAACATTCCCGCAGTGGGCGTGTACGTCACCAGGTCGAGGTCCGTGTTCATGCGAGTCACCGCCGGCTGAGTTGTCGACTGACCTCGACTGAACAGGGTCGCCCAGGTTTCCCACCCGGGATTGTCGTAGGTGAGCTGATAAACCGGATTCGGAGACGCCGCCGCGCCAATAAAGATGCGAACGCGGTCGCCGTCCCATATCGCCGCCGGCGCCGTTCCCCACGGCTCAGGCGCGGTGACGGGAATCTCGACCCAGGTGCCGAAGCTGAGACTGTTGATCCGGCCGTACTGCAACTTGCCAGTCGATTGATCACGTACGATCACCCACATCCTGCCGTCGTTGGTATCGCCCGGATTCCAGACGAGCGCCGGCGCCGCATTCGTCAGTACGGTGCTATCCGTGAGCCGCCACGTCGACCACGCACCGGATTGGCGCCGGGCGTAGAGAACGCGCCCGTCGCTCGCGCGACGGACGGCAACGAACGGGCCAGTCGTCGCTCGCAATTCGACTGCCGGTTCCTGATCCGTGATCGGTGAACTCGGCAAGACCTGCCATGGTGCCCAGGTGCAGGACGCCAGCGCGCACGACAGCGCCGACGTCAGGCTCGTCATCATCACGGTACCGGCACTCGAGCGCGCGTAGACCTCGACCGTGCCGCCGGCGACGAAGATCGCCGATGCGCCGCCGGCGCTCGCGAGGTTCGTCGGCAGCGGCTGCCACGTCGACCACAGTCCGTCGTCACGTATGCGAAATTTCAGAACGCCCCCATGCTCGGCGACCATCCAAAGCCGGTCGCACGCGCCGTTGGCGCAACTCACGTTGGAGGTCCAGGCGATGGCGGGTCGGACGGCCGAACGTGTCAGGCACGCCGACCGGCACCGGGACTCGCACCATCCAGGCGCTGATGTGTCCATGCTTTCGGAACGGGTCCCCGAATTGCGGTGTCGTCCAGAGTGACGGCGGCGAGCCGCCGAGCGTGATGTCGGTGCTCCATATCGGTCCGACCGCGGTCTCATCGAGCGCGCATGCACTTCCCGGGCAGTCCGCGTCCGTTACGCACGCATTGCCGGCATTCGAGCCTGCGATACACCGCTTGGACTCCGCCGGCAGCGTGGTTTTCCCGAAGGAGACCTTGTAGCTCGAGTCCAGCGACCAACTGCCGAAGCTGCTGAAGACGCGCTGAATAGACCCTATCGTTGCAGAAAACTGACGGGTGACCGCTCATGCCGCGGGGCGGAGGGCCGCGAGGTAGTGGAGCAGCTGGTCGCGGACCGCGACGTTCGCACTCATCGTTAATGTCAGCTGACCGCGCGGGCGCGTGAGGCGCCCAGCACGCTGAATCAGGGTACGTCGGATCGTCGTGAGTTCGTAGAAGATCCAGAGCGGGGTGCGCTTCTCGGTGGTCGGCCGTTGCGGCGGTGCCGCGGCCATTTGCAGCTCGCGGGTGAGATTGTGCGCCAAGATCGTCGCGAGGATATAGAGCTGATTCCCCACCAGCGTACGGACCGGGACATAGTCCATCTGGCACTGCGACTTGAGCTCGGCAAAGACGCCCTCCTGTGCCCCGCGACCATTATGAAAGGCGAGCACCTTCTGCATGCGCCCGCGCTTGTTGGTGACGATCACCTTGAAGTCATACCCCCGGTGGTGGGGGAGGAAGAGATCGAGCTGGACCGGGCCCTTCTGCTGACACCGGACGGTCTGGCGGATGAAGAGAAAGCGGTACCGCGCGTCCCAGCACTTCGGCTTCCAAGCGGTCTCGAAGAAGGCCAGCGTATCGTTGAACCGCCGCCAGCGGTGACGGGCTTCGATCAAGCCCTTGAGCGCGACGAAGCGCTCGAACGGTACCGAGATCGTGAAGACGATCCCGTGGGCCTGCAGGCAGGTCACGATCGCGTCGCTGAAGAACGCGCTGTCGAGGCGTGCCTCGACCAGGACTCCGGGGAGCACGGCGCGCAGGTGCGCGATACAGGCCACGATGAAGGCCTGCGCCCCAGTGGAATCGTGGACGTTGCCGGCGCGGTGGAGCAGATCAAAGACCTGGCCCGTCTGCGCGACCGTGCAGAAGAGCGGGTAGTAGCTCCGCGCGCCCTTCTTCTGCTTGTTGAAGCCGACGGCGGTGCCTTCCGCCGCCCGGCCGGTGCTTTGGACCGAGCCGTCGAAGTCGAGCGTGATGCGCCGGGGCGCCAGAACCCGCAGCCGCTCACACACCAGGTCGCGGCACAGCTGGCGCAGCTTGGCGACGCTGCGCGCATCGGCGCTGGCGAGCGCGCGACTCACGGTGGCGACATCGGGGAGGCGTGCGAGGCCGAGCACACGCTTGACCAAGGGATCATCACGATAGTAGCGGCTGTCGCGCAATTCGCGGTAGCCCACGAGCAAGTGGACCACGAGTAGCAAGACGACCACATGATGCCCGAAGACCGGGCTCAGCTGGAGGTGCGCGAAGCAGGTCCGCAGGCGCTCCTTGAGTCCCAGGTGCGTGAAGAGGCGCTGGAAGATGACCAGCCCCGCGAACGAGGTGAGGCGCTGATCAGCGAAGCGGAGGACGGGGATCGTGCGGGTTTTCCGATGGACGGTGGCTCTGCTATATTTCACGTGGGTGGTCTCCTTTGGTGATTGATATGATCGTGTTGCGCAAATGCGTTATATCAATCGGGAGACCACCTTTCCACTTATATCGTCATCATAACTCCCAGCATCATGTGCTTACGCCCGCCGTGTCCACCCGCCGCTGGATCGCACCTGTGGTGACGTCCATCCGGCACGCGCAACCCTCTCTCAAGAGGCCGCCCACCAGGCACTTCCACCGCGACATGGGCCCCTTTTCTGCAACTGGAGGGTAGATGCGTACCCGACGGCGTAGGTGGCATTCCCGAGCGGCTGCAAGGCGGTGGGGATGCCGAATGATCCGTGCGTGGGCTCGAAGGGGAACGAGGCAGTCGCCGGCCAGATTTCGCTGCCGGCAGGGTCGCTGGTCGTGAAGTAGCTGTGCTCGCCGGTGACACCGTCCTTGCCGTAGACGGCCCAACGGGTCGGCGTCGAATAGTTGGCTGGAGCCTCGGACACCCACAGCTCGCCCGCGGTATCGTAGGATGCTGCGAGAGCGCCCATGTTATAACCCGCGGCCGTCTGCACCTGGGCGCTCGTCGGTGTGATAGCGGTTCCGTTGAAACGGAACTCTTGGAACGGGCGACCAGGGCCGCAGATGCAAGTCTCGCCGGTCGGACAATCGTCGTTACGAGCACAGTGCTGACTGCTCGTCACCGAGCAGATCGATCCGGGATGGACCAGCTGGCACGCGTCCGTGCACGATGAGAAAGGGCAATCGTTATTGGTCTGACAGTCGGTATAGCCGTTGGTGCAGACCTTCTTCGGGCAGGTCGAACCGGGTGTGCAGGACGTGCCGGTCCCCGGACAGAGCGGGACCCACGGCGTGCAACCCGGCGTGCCGTCGGGAACGTCGCAAACCATGTCAAAGCCCGACGCGAAACGCTGATCCGCGACCGGCCGCGTGTTGTCGATCGACGGCGAAGACACCGGCTGAATCGTGAAGCATGCGCCGTTCCCCGCCGCCGGCTTCCACAACGGCGTCACGTACACATCGGTGATCGAGAGCGCTCCGGCGGCATTGATGTCGCCGACGACGATGCGCTTAGCGAAATATTCGTGGAGCACGAACGTGTCAGCGCCGGTCACGTCGTCGTGCCGCAAAAGCGCCATGCCGTCGAGAGAGCACGATGGAACTCCGAACACGAGTCCGCATGGCTTACGGTCCACCGGCAACGTCGGCGCGGCGGCGTTCAGATCCGCGCTCGAGAACGTATGCACGTGCCAACCGCTGACCGGATCGCACGGATTCGAATTGTCAAGATCGGCGTCGATGTACCCCAAAGGCGCATCGCCGAATCCCTGAACCAGGATCCGGCTCTGCCGCGCAGTCGGGTTCGTCGTGACGATCCACTCGGCGCTGCTGTTGACCACCGCAGCGGGGTTCATGTCGAGTTCGCAGAATGTCTTTGTTTCGGTGTCGAACACACCGACACGGTGATCCTCGATGTTCTCGCCGACGCCCGCGTGCCCTTCATCGTAGTTTCCCACGAAGACGTATTTGCCAAAGGCCTCGATGCTCCAGGTAACAGTTCCGATCGGGCTTCGTACGCCGGAAACGGGCTCGACGAGGACACGGGTATCCGGATCGTCCGGCTCGTCGCGCTCGGTGAACGGATTGGCGAAGAAATGCGGAATGCCGTCGCGGGTGTATGTTGGTACGTGATCGCCGTAAACGACAATGTCGCTGCGCGGCGCCCCCGACGCGGCGTTCGCGATCAGGATCGAGAGAACGACGACTATTCCGACAATACGCATGCGCGTCCCTCCGTGCTGTAGGCGCAGCATGCGACCGTCGACGGAGGAGTGTCAACGGAAATATCGCTTGATCGCCGCGTGACGAAATAGTCCGCCCGGCATCATTCCACTGTCCACAGCAGTGGACGGTTAACGATCAAATGCACGTTATTATAGCCGCTTGGCACGACGCGCAGAGTCCCGGCGGCGCACGACGATCACTACGGCCGCCGCAATCAGCACTGCGGTGACGGAGCTCACGAGCACGCCGAGGCGGAAGCTCAGCGGTCGATACTCGAACACGACCATCGAGGTGCCAGTCGGCACGCGGACGGCGCGGAAGAGGAAGTTCGCTCGCTCGATCGCGGCATCTCGACCGTCCACGAACGCCTGCCACCCAGGATAGAACAGGTCGGCAAGTACGAGGTAGCCCGGAGCATTCGCGGTCACGGCCACCTCGACGCGCTCCGGCTCGTCGACCGTAATCGTCGCGCCACCGGTAAAGCCCTCGCTCGATTCCGGAACAGGCTCACTCTCGTTGCGTTCGAGGACGACCTCCGTCCGCGCATCGAAATCGGCCCGGTCCAGCGTAGCAAGCGCGTCGTCACCGCCGGTGACCGCCCGCGCGCGACCGACCACGTGCGCGCGAGGTAAGGCGTTCGAGCGTTGGAACACCTGCACGACCCGATCGCTCCACACCACCCGGAACGCCGGAGGCCCCGACGCGGATGCAGACATGAAACGAGCGGACGCATCACCACGAGGTACGATGAAGAGCCGAGTCGCGGTGATGTCCAGCATGCGCCACCGGGTCTGCGCGCCGACCGCATACTGCCCATCGAAGGGCAAGTACGGCGAGCGTGGACCGACGGAATAGTCGAAGAACTGACCGTAGCGACCAACAGCGAGCGTTTCGTAGTCTGTCGAGACATGGATCCGACTCAGCACACCCTGCTTCACGATCAAACTGGGCCTGAAGAAGTTCGGCGCCAGATACAGCCGATCGTTTCCCAGACGCGGTTGGAGGAGGTGCAGCAACCAGCGGTACTCGTCGAACGACCGCGGGCGCTTCGCTACTCGCATGTCGGAATTGCCGACAGTGAAAAACAAGCTCCCGCCCTGGAGGACGCACAGCGCCACCACGATCGCGGTACGCCACCCGCGACGCGGGATCACGGCGAAGAGGACGAGCAGCGCAAGGCATACCCACAGAAGCGGATTGCGCTCACGGTGCATCCACAGCCATGCGGCAACGCAGGCTCCGAGAAGGACCGCCGCTGCCAACGCCTCATCAATCCAGACGCGCACGCGGCGGGTCGCCGTCCACTCCTCGAGACGCCCAAGGGCGACACCTGCAAGGATTGCTTGTGCGACGCAGTAGACATCGATGAATTTCGCCGGGCGACGAAACCACGTTCCGGTAGGGATCCACCGGAAATAGAATTGGAAGACCGCCCCGCCGAACGCGAGCAACGCCGCCAGCACTGCGGTCACAGCGGCGGCAACGACAACGGCGCGCTGCCGCCGGCTGCTCAAGGCGAGCGGTCCGCCGACGAGCGGCAAGACGCCGGCAGCCATCCACCCCGTGTTCGTGAGTGCGCCGCGGAGGAAATCCGACGGCACGATGACGCCCATGAACGTCGCCTGATCGAATCGTAGCGCTCCAGCGGCACGCGTACTCATCCGCATGAGCTCGATGCTCGGCAGGAGCTGCACCGCAGCGAGCCCGATCCCGGCGGCGAGTGCCACCGAAACGCATAGGACACCGGCACCTGCGGCGCGCCACTCGCCACGGCCGACGAGTGCGACGAGCCGACACCCAGCGAGCAATCCACACACGAACATGATGTGGACGAAGATCTCCGTCGCGCCGAGGAGGAGCTGCAAACCGACCGCGATCGCGAGGCCGACGGCCGCTAAAGCCGACCTTTGGATCGCACGATCCACCAAGAGGATGGTGAGGGGCGCCCACGTGAGGGCCGCGAATAGCCATGGTTGATCGCCGTTACCGATGATGAACCCCGACCACATGAACGTCAGGGCGGCGGCGAGCGCGCCTACGGGACCGATGCCCCACTGCCGCGCCAAGCACCACATCGCGAATCCACCAAAGAACATATGCAGCAGGAATAGCACCTCGATTCCGTTTCGCGACCCCAAAGATCAGATGAACAAAGTTGGGCGGGTAAAAGACTGCCGGATCCGGTATGGCGAGAAAGGGCTCACCGCAGAATTGATACGGATTCCACAAGGGTATATGACCGTGACCGATGACGTCATACCCATATGAGGTCGAATTGGATAGTACGACAGGTACATATCGTCGATGTTCAAATTGAAACCGGGATTCACGCCGCTGTCGAAGATCCGCACCTTCCAGAACACGAGCGTCGAGCAGGCGAGCGACAATGCTGCCGACGCAGGTCCGCGAATCGCGGGCGGCTCACGCGGGGCGCTCAGCGATTGACGACGGTGGCGACGACCAGCACCGCCGCCATCAAGCCGCCGACGACGTAGCTCACCGGGTCCGTCACCGCGAAGACGACCGGGTCCTCGTCGATCTCGCCGCGGTGCGCGAGCAGCCAGACGCGGCTGATCCAGTAGAGCAGCAGCGGGCAGATGAGCCAGAGGAGATTCGGCTCGGAGTAGAGCGCGGCGACCCGGTCGGTGTTGATGTAGAGCGCCGCGACCAGGACCGAGAGATAGCCGCTCATCGCGCCGAGGTTCGCGATCAGCTCGAGGTCGCTCGCGTAGTAGCCGCGCACGCCGAGGAGCTCCTTCGATTGGCGAAGGCCGTAGAGCTCCGAGTAGCGCTTCACGAACGCCAGGCTCAGGAAGAAGAAGAGCGCGAACGCCAGGAGCCACGGCGACGGCCACACGCCGGTCGCCGCCGAGCCGGCGATCATCCGGCCGGTGTAGAGCATCGCCAGGACGACGACGTCGACGAGCGCGACGTGCTTCAGGCGGAAGGAGTAGAGCAAGGTCAGCACGACGTAGATCGCCAACGTCAGGAGGAACGCCGGCGGCAGCGCCAGCCCGACCAGGACGCTCGCGAGCAGCAAGAGCGGCGCGAGCGCGAGGCCGACGACCGGGCTCAGCTCACCCGCCGCGAACGGCCGCAGCCGCTTGGTCGGGTGCCGGCGGTCGGCCTCGACGTCGAGCAGGTCGTTGGTGAGATAGACGCTCGACGCGCACAGGCTGAAGGCGACGAACGCCGCGAGCGCGTTCAGCATCAACGGGTCGCGGATCTGATGCGCCATCGCGAGCGGCACGAACACGAGCAGGTTCTTGACCCACTGCTGGGGCCGCATCGCGTGCAGCACGGCACGCGGCGAGCGCCGCGGGCGGCCGAAGACGCGCGCCACCGAGTCGCCCGCGGCCGCGAGCGTCCGCGGGCTGGCGTCGACGGCGATCCCGGCATGCGCCTCCCGCCAGACCGCGAGGTCGGCCGTCTCGTTGCCGGCGTAGTCGTAGCCGCGGGCGCCGAAGCGCGACCGCAGCGCCTCCATCTTCCGCCGCCCCTTGAGATTCGTGCTGCCGTCGCTCGCGAGGACGTCGTCGAAGAGGCCGACGTGCACCGCCACCGCCTCGGCGATCGTGCGGTCGGTCGCCGAAACCAGCACCAGGCGCCGCCCTGCCGAGTGCTCGGCGCGGAGAAACGCGAGCAGCTCGTCGTTGTAGGGCAGCGACCCGACGTTCAGCGTCACGCGCGCCGCGACCTCGCGCTTCAACCGCGCCCGGCCACGCAGCAACCACCACGGAATGCACGCGGCGGCGAGTGGCCGGACCTTGAGCAGAGCCAAGATCGATTCGACGAGCGTGTCGGTCTTGAGGAGCGTGCCGTCGAGGTCGACGCAGAGGGGCACGGCGTGAGGCGATTCGGAGGTCGGCCGCATCGTCATGAAGATCGCGACAGTCATAACTGAACCGGGTCACCGCGACTACGCCGAGAGCGCGGCTCGGGCGCCGGAGGGAATCGCCGATCAGCTTGGACCGCCGCACGGGTACCGGCCGGATACCGGCCGAATACCGGACAGTACCGCCGCACGCCACGCAACCGTTCCCGGCGCATGCTAGGCTCGCACGATTCTCCAACGGGCTGGCACGGCGAGCACGCCCCGGCGATCCGCCGACAGGAGCAGACATTTGCGTGGACCCGCGGTCGGGCCGACCTCAGAACGAGTCGTGTCGGACGTCGTCGGCACCGGCGACGCCGCAATTCCCGGCGGCGCGCGTCGTCGAGCGCGCCGCGCCGACTCGGCCGCGGTCGCCGGCATCGCCTCCCTCGCGGTCGCGGCGTGGTATTTCCGCCTCCTCCTCCCGGCGTCGAAAGTCTCGACCGTCCTGTCGAGCAACTTCGACTATTTCACCCAGATCTATCCGATGTCCGTGCGCGGCGCGGCGTGGATCAAGCAGGGAACTCTGCCGCTGTGGAACCCCTATCAGTATTGCGGCCACCCCTTTCTCGCGACCGGGCTCTACGGCGCGCTCTACCCGCCGAACGTGATCTTCCTGCTGCTGCCGGCGGCGAGCGCGATCGAGGCGTCGATCGTCGTCCACCTCGCCGTCGCCGGACTCCTCACCTACGCGTACGGCCGGACGATCGGGCTCTCGCGGGCCGCGAGCTTCGTCGGCGCGGTGACGTTCATGCTCTCGGGCTTTCTGATGCTCCAGGCCAACTGGTTCACGCCGGCGCTCGGCGCGGCGGTGTGGCTGCCGCTCGCGCTCCTCGCGCTCGAGCGGATCGCCACCGAGCGGCGCGCCACCTGGATGGTCGCTCTCGCGGTCGCGATCGCGCTCGCCTTCCTCGCCGGCTGGCCGCAGACGTGGCTCTACTCGATGTACGTCGTCGCCGTGTACGCGGCGGGTCGGTTCGGACGCGACGCGCTGTCACGCTCGGCAGGCTGGGCGACCGCATGCGGCCTCGCGATCGGCGCGCTCGTGCTCGCGCTCATGCTGGCGGCGCCCCAGCTCCTTCCGGAGATCGAGCTGCAGCATCTCGGACCGCGACGGAGCGGCGGTCTCACGCTCGAGCAATCCGTCGCCTTCAACGCGTTCGCGACCACGTCGCTCGTCGAGCGCGCCGTCGATCCGACGCCGCAGAGGCCGCGCTGGGAGTATCTCGGGATCGTCGCCGTCCTCTTGATGCCGTTCTCCGTGCTGGCGCGCCCGCATCGCTGGCGGGTCGTGTGCTTCGCGTTACTCGCGGCGTGCGGCGCTGCGTTCGCGCTCGGGCCGCACACGCCGCTGTTTCGGCTGTATGCGCTCGTCGGCGGTCGCTGGTTCCGGGCCCCGGTGCGCGCGCTCTACCTGTACGCGTTCGCCGGTGCGGTGCTCGCCGGCATCGGACTCGACGGCCTGCTCGGATGCTCGCGCCGCGACGAATCGCCGCTGCTCGCGTCGACGGCGCGCCGGCGACGCTGGGGCGCCGCCGGCGCCGTCGTCGTCCTCGCCCTGTGCGTCGCGGTCGTCGCGCGCCGCGTCTGGTTGGCCGAGCTGTACGTCTGCGCGGCGACCGTCCTGGCGTGCGCCGCGGTCCTCGCCGAGCGTCCTCTCGGACGCCGCGCCGCGATCATCGGTCTCGTCGCGCTCGGCGCCGCGGATCTGTTCTTCTCGGTCCGCAACGAGAACCTCCACGTGATCCAGGATCTCGGTGCCTTCGATCGGGAGAGCGCCGCGCTCGACTTCATCGAGGCGCGGCAGGGCCTCGATCGCACGTACCTGAAGCCGCGCTTCGAGGTGCCCGCGACGATGGCGAAACAAGGCACGCTGCGTGAAATCTACTCCGTCACCGACTACGAGCCGCTCAGCCTCAGCCGGTACGATCGGTTCTTCCACGCCATCGAGCTGCCGGAGAACCAGCGGCCGGACTTTCTGACCTTCACCGGCGCGCTGCGCGCCGAGCCGTCCTCGCAACAGTTCCGCCTGCTCGACCTGATGAGCGTCCGATTCATGATCGTGAGGAAGGGCGATTCCGACGCCGCGCGCGCCTTGGCAAAGACCGGCACGTGGCGCGTCGCGTTCGAGGGAAACGCGGTGAACGTGTACGAGAACGCGCGCCCGCTGCCGCGCGCGTACACCGTCGATCACGTCCTGCCGGCGAGCTCGGAAGACGCTGCCCTGGCGCTGACCACCGACCCGAGCTTCGACCCCCGCACCTCGGTGGTCGTGGAGTCCGACGCCGCGACGGCGGCGGCCGCCGCGACGGTCGCGCCTGCGCCGTTGACCCCGGCCTCCGTCGTCGCCTACGAGCCGGCCCGCGTCGTCGTCCGCACGGACGCGCCGCGCGACGGCTACCTGGTCCTCACCGATACCAGCTACCCCGGGTGGCGCGCCGACGTCGACGGCGCGCCGACCACGATCCGCACCGCGAACTTCCTGTTTCGCGCGGTGGCGGTGCCGGCGGGCGAGCACGTCGTCACGTTCGAGTATCGACCGGAGACGTTCCGCTTCGGCTCGGTGCTCGCCCTCGCCGCCTTGCTGGTGAGCGTCACGGTGATCGCGCGGGAGCGCCGTCGGCGGTCACGCCGAGAGGCGCCGCGCGATTCCGGTTCGCCGGCGTTCCCCGCGCATGCTAGCCTCACGTGACCGTCTTCCGCCGGGCTCGCACGCGAGCACGACCCGGCGATCCACTGACCAGGAGCACCCGTTGAGTCGACGCGCGCTCGGAGCATCGTCACAACGGATCGTGTCGGAGATCGTCCGGCTGCTGACGCCGCGGTATCCCGCGCTCGACGAACCGGCGCGGGCGGAGGTGCATGCCGAGGTCGTACGGTTCGTGAGCGCGCAGATCGGTGCGCTCCCGGATTTTCTGCGGGCGCCGTATCTGGCCGCAATCCGGCTCTTCGATGCCCTCGCAGTCGTGACGCACGGCCGGCGCTTCCTCTCGCTCGCCGACGACGCGAAAGCCGCCTATCTCGCGCGCTGGAGCGAAGGCATGCTCGCTCCGATGCGGAATTTCGTGAAGCTGATCCGCGGCTGCGCGTTGCTCGCGTACTTCGATCACCCGCTGGTGATGCGCGCGCTCGAGAGCAAGCGCGCCGCGGCCGCGGCGACGCCGCCGTCACGCTCGGCGTCCGATTCGATTGCGCTGGAGCCGCTCGCCAACGCCGACCGGGAAACGTCGTCGACGCTCGAGACCGCGGGATCCGAACCGCCAGCGGCCGCGGCGCGAGACACGACGCGCGGGCAGTGGCGCGCACGCTCGTGACGACGCGCAACGGCGCGCGCGCGATCCGCACCGAGATCCTCGTCGTCGGCTCCGGCGCCGGCGGCGCGGTGACGGCGGCGTTCCTCTCCGGCGCGGGCTACGAGGTGACGCTCCTCGAGGAAGGCCCGAACGAGGACACCAGCCGGATCGTCTCCAACTCGACCGAGGCGATCGCGCGGCTCTACCGGAACGGCGGCATGACGCCGATCCTCGGCAAGCAGTCGATCGCCTACGTCGAGGGTCGCTGCGTCGGCGGCTCGACCGAGATCAACAGCGGGTTCTGGCATCGCCTGCCGCCGGACTCGTATCCGCGCTGGAAGACTGCGGCGCTCCTCGACGCGTTCACGCCCGAGGTGATGGAGCCCTGGTTCGCGCAGATCGAGCGCGAGCTCTCGGTCTCGTATCTCGAGAGCGCCGACGTCCCGAGGAGCTCGGCGCTCTTCCGGAGCGGCATCGAGCGCCTCGGCTGGGCGTACCAGGAGGTGCCGCGCTGCCAGAGCGGCGACCTCCGCGGCAGCGCCTTCGCGCCGGGCGGCGCCAAGCAATCGATGCAGCGCACCTACATCCCGCGGGCGCTGGCGCAGGGCACGCGCCTTCTCGCCGACTGCAAGGCGCTCCGCGTCCTCCACGACGGCGGCCGCGTGTTCGGCGTCGAGGCGGAGATCGGCACGGCCGGCCGGCGCGACGGCGCGACGGCGAGCGACGCTAGCGAAACCGCCGGCCGCCGCGTCGGCGCGCGAGCCGCCGGCGACGACCGCGCCGCCGAGCGCGTCGAGATCCTCGCCGACGCCGTCTTCCTATGCTGCGGCGCGATCCAGACGCCGGCGCTGCTGCGGCGGAGCGGCATCAAGCGCAACGTCGGCGACAACCTCTGCATCCACCCGATGATCAAGGCCGCCGCGCTCTTCGACGAGGAGGTCGAGGCCCACGAGGCGGCGCTGCCGATCTACCAGGTGAAGGAGTTCTGGCCGACGATCACGCTCGGCGGCGCGGTCTTCACGCCCGGCTTCCTGGCGATGATCCTCGCGGACAGCTGGCGCATGTACCAGGACGCGATGGCCGACTGGAGCCGGATGGCGCTCTACTACGCGTCGAGCCGGGGGATGAGCCGCGGCTCGATCCGCGTGATCCCGAAGCTCCGCGACGGCATCGTCATCCGCTACCAGCTCTCGGAGGCCGATCGCCGCAACCTGAGCGTCGGTCTCGGCCACCTCGGCGAGATCCTCTTCGCCGCCGGCGCCAAGGCGGTGTACCCGTCGCTGAGCGGCTTCCCGGTCCTGCGGTCGGTCGAGCAGTGCCGCGGCTTCCTCGAGAACCCGGTGCCGATCGCGGCGATGGGCCTCTCCAACGTCCACGCCTTCAGCAGCTGCCCGATGGGCGAGAACCCCGACCTGTGCGCGACGGACTCGTTCGGGCGCGTGCACGGCATGCGAAACCTCCACGTCAACGACGCGAGCCTGATCCCCGACTCGCCGGGCGTGAACCCGCAGGGCACGACGATGGCGATCGCGATGCGGAACGCCGAGCGCTTCACCGACACGCGGCGCATCACGCGCGGCACGCCCGCGAGGGCGCGCGCGTCGGCGACGCCGGACGGCGCCGCCGCGGAGCGCCCGGCGTTCCTCGTGACCGGCGCGCCGGGCTGGCTCGGCACGCGTCTCGTCGAGGTGCTCGTCCGCGGCTTCGGCGACGCCGGCGCCGCTGCCGGCGTTTCGACCGCGGTCGGCGCGAGCGCCGCCGCGTCGACCGCCGACGCCGTCACCGCCGGCGCCGCGCTCGCCGACTCGCAGGGTGCAATCCGCTGCCTCGTGCACCCGGCCGCCGATCCCGCGGAGCTCGCGGCGCTCTCGCCGCGGATCGCCGTCGCCGACGGCGACCTCACCGACCCCGAGGCCGCGCGCCGGCTCTGCCGCGACGCCGCGGGCTCGGTGCTGTTCCACGTCGCCGGCCTCGTTCATCCGGCGCGGCGGACGGCGGACTTCGAGCGGGTGAACGTCGACGGCACCCGCAACCTCCTCGCCGCCGCCGAGGAGGCCGGCGTCCGCCGCGTCGTCGTCGTCTCGTCGAACTCGCCGATCGGCTGCAACCCGTACCCGGAGCATCGCTTCGACGAGACCTCGCCCTACGATCCCTACATGGGCTACGGGCGCTCGAAGGCGAGGATGGAGCGCGTGGTCGCCGAGGTGCACGCGCGCGGCAGCGCTCGAGACCGTCGTGATCCGCCCGCCGTGGTTCTACGGACCGCATCAGCCGCCGCGCCAGACGCTCTTCTTCACCATGATCAAGGAGGGCCGCTTCCCGGTCCTCGGCAACGGCAACCAGCGGCGCTCGATGGCCTACGTCGACAACATCTGCCAGGGCCTGCTCCTCGCCGCGACGACCGCGCACGCGAACGGCGAGACCTACTGGATCGCCGACGAGCGGCCGTACTCGATCAACGAGATCGTCGACGACCGTCACCGACGTCCTCGAGCAGCGAGTTCCGCGTCCCGTGCGCGCACGGCCAGCTCCGCCTGCCGTCGATCGTCGGCGACGCGGCGTGGCTCGCCGACTACGCGCTCCAGGCGGTCGGCTTCTATCAGCAGAAGATCCACGTCCTCGGCGAGATGAACAAGACGATCGCTTGCTCGATCGAGAAGGCGAAGCGCGACCTCGGCTACCGCCCGCGCTGGGCGCTCCGCGAGGGCATGATCGCCTCGATCCGCTGGTGCCTCGAGCACGGCCAGCAGATCTGACGTCCATCCGCTTCCGACCGCAAGCGTCACCGCGGTCGGTTCTGATGCACCATGGGGATGCACTGTTGCCGGCCGACCGCCGCCGGCGCCTCGGCTCGTGCCTTGACACATGCAACCATGGCAGCAACCATGACAGCATGTCGCAGTTGACCCTCAGGCTTCCGGAGCGTCTCGTGCACCAGCTCAAGGCCGCTGCCGGCATGCGGGGTGAGAGCGTCAACCGGCTGGCAACGGCCGTCCTCGCCGCCGCCGTGGATCCCACGTATGCCGAAGACGATGCGCAAGCGCTGCGCGAGCGGCTGGCGCGCGCGGGGCTCCTGGTCGCGGTCGCTCGTCGTACCCGCACGCGGGCACCGCGCGCCGCTCTGACCCGTGCGCGGGCGGCAGCAGGACGGGGACGCATCCTGAGCAGACTCGTCTCGGAGGGGCGTCGCTGAGCACGTTCGCGGACTCGTCGGCACTGGTGAAGCTGTACGCCGACGAGCCGGGCCGCGACGCGGTGCGGAAGCTCGATCTCCTCGTCATCTCCTGTCTCGCGCGCGTCGAGGTTCCGGCGGCGATCTGGCGGAAGCAGCGGCTGCGTCAGCTCACCGAGGAAGACGCGACCCTGCTGACACACGAGTTCGAGGCCGACTATTTCGGTACCGAGACCGACGCGCCCCGCTTCGTGATCACGGCGATCGTGCCCGTCATCCTCGACGCGGCGGCGCGGCTGGTGGCGACACGGAAGCTGCGCGCCGATGATGGGATCCAGCTCGCGAGCGCCTGCGCCGTGCGCGACGCCGATCCAGCGTGCGACGCGTTCGCGTGCGCCGACGCAGCGCTGCGCGAAGCGGCGCGCGCCGAGGGATTCGCGCTGGTTCCGTAGCCCGCTGCATCATCTCACCTGCCACGTACGGCGACGGGCGACGCGGGCCGGCTCGACGTCGTTTGCAACTCGTCCCCGACGGCATCCGCGCCGGGCCACCGCACGCGATGTGCGCTGGGATGTGGTCACGTCCTTGCGGCTCCCGTTCTCATCATCCAATGCTCCAGACTCGTTGCGGCGATCAGGCTGCGTGCCGGCGACCGCACCGCTGTTTCGGGCGGCGTGCATGCCCGTTGCCTGCGTATACGGCGTGGGCGGCTCGACGGTAGCTGCGCCTGGCGACCACCGTATCGCAAGCCTCCTAAACGCGTCACCTGAAGGTGAGGGGCTCCACCCTCCCAGACTGGGACACTGAGCGACTACCGAATTGCGGCGTCGAGCTCGATGCGATCGGCTGTGCGCAAGGCCGATGGCTCGAGGTGTGCGTGAACGGACGAGGAACTCACCGCGAACGGCAGCGGCGGCACGCCGACGATCACGCGGAGCCTGTCGACGCGCGCGACGAGGCGCACGAGCGCGTCACTCAGCGCGACGCACGCGAGCCACGTCGCGACGAGCTTCGCCGGCCACGCGGCGGTCCCTGTGAAGTCACCGGGCGATGGTCTGCCGAAGACGCGCTCGACGACCGCCTCGAGCACGAGAACGTGCACGAGGTAGATTCCGTACGAGCGGTGGCCGAGGCCGATCAGCGCGCGCGCGAGCAAAGCCGCGCGCTCGGGGCGTTCTTCCGCGGCATCCGTCGGCCGAGCGCGCGCGGCGGCGACGAACCAGAGGGCGATCACCGCGAGCGTGTAGAGCAGGACGGGAACCTGGAAGATCGTCGCGGTCGCGGTCACGTCCGCGAGCGAGCTCCCCGGCAGCATCCGCGCGTTCACCTGCGCGAGCATGGCGGCGCCCGCCAGGAGCGTGGCCGCTGCCGCCGCCGCGACGAGCGCCGCGCCGCGCGCCGGTGCGAAACGCAGCAAGCGCCGGACGTACGGTGCGACGGCGACACCGACCCCCGCCCACGCGATCCAGAAGAGGGGCAGCGTCAGCACGTCGTTCGGCACCAGCGCCCGCGCCGAGAGCGACCACCACGCCAGGCTCACGCCGACGCCGGCTGCGGCGACGACGAGGGCGCGCGACGGCGAGCGCCGCGCCGCGTGCGCCAGCCGCGAGAGCACCGGCCAGGCGACGTAGAGCTCGAAGATCAGCGGCACGAAATAGAGCTGCTCGTCCGCCGACCCGGTGAGCAGGACGCTCGCGAGCGCACGCGGTCGGACGAGCGCCGCCGGCGAATCGCGCAGGACCGTGACGGCGCTCCACACGACGTACGCCGGCAGCAGGCGGCGGGCGCGCTCGGCGAGGAACCGGAGCCACGGACGGCCGACCGGCAACGGCCGCGGGTCGCGCGTCACGAGGCCGATCATCGAGAGCACCAGGAAGAGCGGCACGCCGAACGTCGTCGCCAGGTGGAGCGCGAGCGCGACGGCCCCGGCGCGGGTGCCGAGCGGCGCCGCGGCGAGAAAGCCGAAGGTCACGTGCAGGCCGACGACCGCGACGATGGCGCCGCCGCGCATCACGTCGAGCGCCGCGATCCTTCCGCCGCCGATCGCAGCGGCGGAGCATCGGTCACCGGCGACGGGTCGATTCGGCACGGCGCCGGACGCGTAGCAGTCGACGCGCCGCCGCGCCACGATGCGACGATCGTCGCCTCCGGCTCGGGCGGCGGCGCCGTGATCGCGTCCGAGGCGTCGTCGACGGTCTCGTAGGGAAGCGCAGCAACATCGCCACGCTCGAAGCGTTCGGGACGGCGAGCGCGCCGAGTCGAGCGCGTTGACTGCGCGGTCGGCTTCGCCTAGCTCTCGCGGATGCCGGTGGCGACGATCACAGCAGCGCCGACGATCGCCGGTGCGGCGCGATGAGCGCGGCGCGCGCGCTCATCACCGGCGGCTCGGGTTACTTCGGCTGCCTGCTGCGCGACCGCCTGCTCGAGCGCGGCGCCGCGGTCCGCATCTTCGATCGCGTCGACGTCGACGACCGTCCCGCGAGCGTCGAGCTCCACCGCGGCGACATCCGCGACCGCGACGCGATCGCCGCCGCCTGCGCCGGCGTCGACGTCGTCTACCACAACGTCGCCCAGGTGCCGCTCGCCAAGGACCGCAAGCTCTTCTGGTCGGTCAACTACGAGGGCACGGCGAACCTCCTCGAGGCCGCGAGCGCGGCCGGCGTCCGCAAGATCGTCAACACCTCCTCGAGCGCGGTCTTCGGCGTGCCGGAGCGGAACCCGGTCGACGAGACCGTCGAGCCGCATCCGCGGGAGGCGTACGGCACGGCGAAGCTCGAGGCCGAGCGTCTGATCGCGCGCTTCGTGCGCGAGCGCGGCGCCGACGTCACGATCATCCGTCCGCGGACCATCCTCGGGCACGGCCGGCTCGGCATCTTTCAGATCCTCTTCAACTGGGTGGAGGAGGGCCGCAACATCCCGGTCCTCGGCCGCGGCGACAACCTCTACCAGTTCGTCCACGCCGACGACCTCGCCGACGCCTGCATCCGCGCCGCCGCCCGGCCGGGACCGGCGGTCTACAACGTCGGCGCGGAGCGCTTCGGGACGATGCGCGAGACGCTCGAGGCGCTGTGCGCGCACGCCGGCACCGGCAGCCGCGTCTACTCGCTGCCGATGGGCCTCGCGGTCGGCGCGATGCGGCTCACGAGCGCGCTCCGGCTGTCGCCGCTCGGGCCGTATCACTCGCTGATGTACGGGCGCAGCCTCTACTTCGACGTCGCGCGTGCGAAGGCGGAGCTCGGCTGGCGGGCGCGCTGGTCGAACGACGAGATGATCTGCGAGTCGTACGACTGGTACGTCGCGCACAAGGCCGAGATCGCCGCCGCGAGCGACGCGTCGCCGCACCGCTCGGCGATCAAGCAAGGCGTGCTGGCGCTGGTGCGTCGCTTCTCCTAGCGTGCCGTCCCGCCACCGATGCAGGATCGGCGCGGCCCAACGCTCGCCATGATGCGCGGCCCACGGGACGCGGAGGGGCAGCGCGCCGAGAACGCCGGCGCCGCGAGCTCTCCGTACGAGGCGTGGGAGGGCGACCGCCTCTACCGCGCGATCCTCGGCGCACCGATGCCCGCCGTGCTCGCCGAGCGCTGGGAACGCGCGGCGCGGCTGCTGCGCACCGGCCGCACCGCCGACGAGATCGCCCGCCACCGCGCGCTGCTGGCGCGCGTCGCCGACCTCGAGGCGCTCGAGTACGCGGCCCGGCTGCTGCATCGCCACGATCTGCTGGTCGCGGAGACCGCGATGATGGTGCGGCTCGCGGAGACCGTCCCCGAGAACCTTCCGCGCTTCGTCGGCGCGCGGATCGGCCGAGCGCGCGCGATCGCCGCGCTCGCCGCCGCGACCGCACGCTCGGCCGTGAAGCTCGCGAAGGGCGTGGCGCTGCTGGCGACGGTGCGGCGGTGACGAAGGCCGCGGCGCCGACGGTGTGGAGCCGGCGCGATGCATGACGTCGCGATCGTCGGCAGCGGCGTCGCCGGCGTCGGCGCCGCGCTCGGCTTCGCCGGGCGCGGGGTACGGCCGCTGATCCTCGACGTCGGCGTCCTCCCGGAGCCGCACGCGCCGATCGCCGAGAACCTCTACGCCTGGCGCGCCGCGCACGACGCGTTCGAGCTCATGGTCGGCGACGATCTTTCCGCGCTCGCGAACCAGCTCCTCCCGCCCGCGCGCCAGCTGCCGGCGAAGCTCGCCGCGCCGCGCATGGCCTGGGTCGTCCGCGACGCCGAGTCGCTCGGGCCGATCGAGAGCACCGGCTTCCTGCCGATCCAGAGCTTCGCGAGCGGCGGCCTCGCCAACGCCTGGGGCGCCGGCCTCTACCGCTACGGCGCGCGCGACCTCGACGGCATTCCGCTCCGTCCCGCGGATCTCGCTCCGTTCTACGACGCGCTGACGCGCGAGATCGGCATCACCGGCTCGGACGACGACCTCGCGCCGTACTTCGGCTCGACGGCCGGCCTCGCGCCGCCGCTCCGTCTCTCGCGGAACGCGGCGCGCGTCCTGCGAAGCTACGAGCGCCGCCGCGACGAGCTCCGCACGCGCGGCGTCCACCTCGGACGCCCGCGTCTCGCGGTCACGGCGTCCTTCGCGCCCGACGGCGGCGGTGCCCACGCCGACGCGGCCGCGTCCGGCGGGCTCGCGTCGAGCGGCGCTGCGTCCGCCGGCGCCGCGTCAGCCGCGGGCACGTCCGCCGGCGGTGCCAGGTCCGGCGGTGGTCCCTACGCCAACCTCGAGTTCTGGGAACCCGACCTGCCGCACGTCTACACCCCGCGCCGGACGCTCGACCGCCTGCGGGCGACGGGCGCGGTCGAGTACCGTCCGGGCGTGCGCGTCGAGCGCTTCGTCGAGGCCGACGATCGCGTGCAGGTCCTCGGGCGCGAGGTGGCGAGCGGCGCGCCGCTGCGCTTCGACGCGCGGACGCTCGTCCTCGCCGCGGGGCCGATCAACAGCGCCCGCCTCGCCCTGGTGAGCCGTCGCGACGTGACGACCGCGCTGCCGCTTCTCGACAACCCCGCCGTCCAGGTGCCGCTGATCTTGCCGGCGGCGCTCGGCGACGGCCTGGAGACCGACGGCTTCGGGTTGACGCAGCTGAACCTCGTCCACCACGCGCCCGACGGCGCGCTCTACCAGGCGAGCCTGCTCGAGATCACCTCGCCGGCGCGGGCGGAGTTCTTCTCGCGGTTTCCGCTCGCGGCGCGCTCGAGCCTCGTCTTCGTCCGCCACTTCCTGCCGGCGATGATGGTGATGCAGCTCTTCTACCCGCTCGCCCGCGAGCACGCGGCGCGCCTGCGCGTCGACGCCGAGGGCCGCGTCCACATCGCGGCGGGCACGCCGTTCCGCAACCCCGACGTCCTGCCGGCGATCCTCCGCGCGCTCCGCCGCCTGGGCGTCTTCGGCTTCGCGCGGCTCGGCGACGCGACGGCCTTCGGCATGGGCCTCCACTACGCGGGACCGCTGCCGATGAGCGATACGCCGGGCCCGTACCGCTGCGATCGGCACGGCGCCCTCGCGGGATGGCGGCGGGTCTACGTCGCCGACGGCGCCTGCCTCGGCCGTCTCGCGGCGAAGAACTCGTCCTTCACCGTGATGGCGAACGCGATGCGCATCGCCGACGCCCTCGCCGCCCGGCTCGGAGCGAGGGCGTGATCGGCGGCGCGACGCGGATCGGCGGCGCGCTCGCCGCGCGCGGCAGACCCGGGTGATCGCGTGAGCCGGATCCTGATCACCGGCGCGAGCGGCTTCCTCGCCGGCGCGTTCGCGCGCGAGCTCGCGGCGCGCGATCACGTGGTCGTCGGCGTGGCGCGGCGACCGCAGCCGCTGCCGCATTTCGCGCGCATGCACCTCGGCGTCCTCGGACGCGGCCTCGACCGCGTCTTCGAGGTCGAGTCGATCGACGCCGTCATCCACTGCGCGTGCGACCTCGACGACCTCGCCGTCAACACCGCGGGCACCGTGCTGTGGGCCGAGCAAGCCGCCGCCGCGGGGGTGAGCCGTCAGCTCTTCATCGGCTCGCTGTCGGGGATCGCCGACGCGGAGACCGCCTACGGCCGGCACAAGTTCGAGACCGCGGCGTGGTTCACGGCCCATGGCCATCCCGTGCTCGCGCTCGGTCTCGTGCTCGGACGCGGCGGCCTCTTCGGCCGGCTGGTGGCGCTGATGACCCGCTTTCCCGCCGTGCCCCTCATCGGCGGCGGCTGGCATCGCGCGTCGGTCGTCGACCGCCGCACCGCCGTCGACGCCGCGTGCGCGCTGGTGCGCGGCGCCTTCGAGGCCCCACCCGCCCGCTCGTACACCGTGCACGAGCCCGAGCGCTACACGATGCGCGACCTGATGACGGCGGCGCGCCGGCAGCTCGGCCTGCGCACGCGTTTCGTGCCGGTCCCGATGGCCGTCGCCCGCGGCGCGGTCACCGTCCTCGGCGCGCTCGGCCTCTCGCTCGGGGTCCGCCGCGAGAACCTCGACGGCCTCGAGCAGAACGACCGGATCGAGATCGCGACCGACGTCCGTCGCTTCAGGGACGGCAGCCTCTCGCTCGCCGAGCTGATGGCGCGCGCCGAGCTGACGGAGCGCGCTCCTCGCGGCGACGACGCAGGGACGTCCTGAGCGGATCGGGAGCGCGCCGGCGGTCGCCTACCGGACGTCGCCGCCGCTCGGCGGCTTCCGGCAGTACGCGGTGCGCCGATAGGGCCGGCCGACCGCGAACGACACCACGTCGAGCACGAGGCCGCCCGCGAAGAGGTACCAGGGCGCCGGCTCGGCGAGCCAGCGTCCGAGGTGCGCGCGATCCGCGCGCCAGTGCTCGACCCGGAACCCGCTGCGCGCCAGCAGCGCCGCCAGGGCGGCCTTGGTGAAGTAGTAGTTGTGACGGAAGTCGTAGAGCAGCTCGAGGACGCGGACCGCCCGCCCGCGGGACGCGTGATAGAGAAACCCGCCGGCGCGATTGAAGAGGCTCGTGCTGTCGATCGTGAACACCAGGAGCACCCCGCCCGGAACGAGAGCCCGGCGCGCCTTCGCCAGCACCGCTTCCGGGTCGAGCACGTGCTCGAGGAAGTCCCACATCGTGACGACGTCGAACCGTCCGTCGTCGAGCGGCGCCGCGAGGAAGTCGCCTTGCCAGACGTCGAGGTCGAGGCCGAGGCGCGAGCGCGCGTGCGCGACGTGGCGCTCGGAGAGCTCGACGCCGCGGACGTCCCAGCCGTCACGCCGCGCGAGGTCGAGGAAGACGCCCGTGCCGGCCCCGACGTCGAGAAGCGTGCGGCCGGTCACGAGCTCGGACAGATCGCGCAGCGCGCGGCGATAGATCCGCAGCTCCGGCGACGCGCGCCGCGCCTGCGACGTGTCCTGAAAGTACGCGCTCGCGTGGTAGGCCGGGTCCTCGTACATCGTCTTGAGCTCGTGCGCGTCCGGGAGCGGGTCGCGGAACCAGATCGTGCAGCCCCGGCAGGCGTAGACGTCGAAGCGCGGCAGCCGGTACCGCAGGCGGACGTCGTCGCCGCCGCAGCTCCGGCAGCGCGGCCTCGAGCCGGCGACGACGCCGGCGTCAGCGCCGCTCGCCATCGACGTGCACGTCGAGCCGCGCGAGGACGAGATCCGGCGTGAGCGCGGGGGCGAGCGTGACCTCGTAGTCGCCGTCGGCCGAGGGGACCGGCAGCGTGATCGAGCGCGACGTCTCCTCCCCCGCCGCGAGCGCGAGCGGCAGCAGCGTCGCGATCTCGTCGTCGCGGATCACGGCGCCGTCACGACGCCACCGAACGGCCACGCGCGTCGGCTCGATCGGATCGGGATGCCGGTAGGTCGCGCCCGAGCCGTTCCGGAACCGGAACGCCAGGGACGCCGTCGGCGGCGCCGCGTTCACCACGCCGGGACTCGCGCCGGCCGCGGCCGGCGTCGCGCCGGCCGGACCGGTTGCCGGCGCCGCCGCCGCGACGGCGGCGTCGGCCGCCGCGGCGAGCGCCGTGAAGCTCGCCTCGACGGGGGCGCTGCTCGGGAGCCGATACGCGGAGTGTGCCGCGGCCCGGCCGGCGAGCACGAGGCGGGTCTGCTGCATCACGACCTTGACCAGGTTCGGTCGCCGCGCGCGCAGCGCGCGCACGTCGTCGATGACGAGTGTGCCGAACCCCAGGGCGTGCAGCTCGTCGACGACGCGGTCGTCCTGCCCGAGTCGCGCGGTCATCCGCTCGAGGTCGTCGTGGAGCGGCAGCTTGAACGAGTCGTAGCATGCCGCCACCGGATGCAGGTGGTACGCGCTCAGGAAGACGCCGTCGGCCATCTCGAAGAATTGACCCAGCGCGAAGGAATAGGGCAGGTCGAGCACCGCGCCCTCGGCCGTCTGCGCATAGAGATCGAGAAGCGCCGCCGGCGGACGAACGCGATACGGCGCCATGTCGAAGGTGCTCGCGAAGCTGTACTTCGCGATGCGCGGGTGAAAGACCTCGACGACGATCGCGGTCGCGAGCAGCCCGGTCACCACCGCGCGGGTCGCCGGCGCCCGACGCTCGAGCAGCACGACGACGCCGTACGCCGCGAGGAACGCGCCGACGAGGATCGCGCCGAACCCGATGTCGGCCCCGGCGCGCACGGCGTCGAGACCCGGCAGCAGGCGCGACGCGAGCGTGAACAACGAGGGGAGCGGCGTCGTCAGCCCCGGAACCGGGAGCCACCAGATCGCGGCCCAGACGGTGAGCAGGCCGCCGACGACGAACGGCAGTCTCGGATCGTCGCCGCGACGCCGGCCGCGCAGGCGGTCGGCGAGACCGACGGCGGCGAGCCCGACGAGCACCGAGCCGGGGTACGCTGCGCGGCCGAGCGTGAAATCCCGGAGGTTGTAGAACAAGCTGGTGCGCCCTCCGAGCGTGCCCCACCGCGCCCGCGTCTCGAGATACGGACCGAGCACCAGCCACGCGAGCACCGAGACCGCGAGGACGACGGCGGCGAGCTTCGGCGCGAGGACGCGCATACGACGGACGTGGCGCACGACCAGGAAGACGCCGTACGCGCTGCCGAGCACCACCAGCGACAGCAACGCGTACACGCTCACCAGCAGCTGAAGCCCGATGAACGTCGCGAGGCCGGCGGCGTCGCGCCACCGGCCGTGCGCGAACGTCCGGTGCGCGAAGAGCAGCGCGAGCGGCGTCCAGTAGTTGCCGTGCACGTCGGGGTGGACGACGTCGGCGAGCCGTTGCGGATGCATCGCGAAGAGCAGGCCGGCGATGAACGCCGCCGGCGCGCTCCGGGTGAACGCGAACGCGAGCGCGTACATCGCGAGCGCCGGCAGCCAGAGCGTCAGCACGACCTCGGCGTTGTAGGTGAGCACCGGGTCGCGGCTGAGCGCGTAGGGGATCACGCCGAGCAGGCCGTCGCCGAGCATGTGCGGGCCGAGCGTCGACGGGTGCGCGGCGGGATAGCACTGGCCCGCGTCGTAGAGCTTCCACGGTCGGGTCACGAAGCGGCTGGCGTTCCAGGTGATCATCGCGGCGGAGAGCTTCTGATCGCTGTCGATGATCCGCCGCCAGCTCGGCGGGGGCCCGAGCGGGCGCGGGAACGTCGTCGCGGGAGCGGGCAGGACGGCCCGCATCGCCCAGAGCGCGCAGCCGAGAAACACGATCGCGGCGAGCGCGTGCTGCCACGGCGAACCTGCGCGCATCGATCGCGCGCCTACGCTGCCGTGTCGGGAAAATCGCCGCCGCGGGCACCGCCGACTGGGCGGCGCGGCAAACGGGCGGCGTCATGGATAGGCACGACGACGGAGTATACGAGATCGCTTCGGCGCGCATCCAGCGAATGCCGGCGGGGGTATCGGCCGGGGTCCGGCGGGTACCCTGCGACGCCGCCGGCACCGGCGCCGGGCGTTGGCGCGGCGTCGTGCGGCCGACGTCGCTGCGGGCGTTGCCGCGGTGTCTCGTCGCCGGCACCGTGTTAGTCTCGGGTCCATGGAGACGATGCCGGATCGTGACGGGGACCCCGCGGAGACCGCGGGGTGGATCGAGTCGTTCGATGCCGTTCTCCGCGAGCAAGGACCGCAGCGCGCCCGTCGGCTGCTCGCGCGGCTGATCGAGCACGGCCACCGCCGCGGCGTCGTCGCGCCGTTCTCCGCGAACACGCCGTACGTCAACACCATCGCGGCCGACGAGCAGCCGATGTACCCGGGCGACCGCGAGATCGAGCGCCGGATCAAGAACATGATCCGCTGGAACGCGATGGCGATGGTCGTGCAAGCCAACGCCCACTCCGGCGGGATCGGCGGGCACATCTCCACCTACGCCTCGCTCGCGACGCTCGTCGAGGTCGGGTTTCACCACTTCTTCCGGGCGCACACCGCGGAGCGTGCCGGCGACTTCGTCTACTTCCAGGGCCACTCGACGCCCGGCATCTACGCCCGCGCGTTCCTCGAGGGCCGGCTCTCCGCCGGACAGCTCGCCAACTTCCGCCGCGAGCTCGCGCCGGGCGGCGGCCTCTCGTCGTACCCGCACCCGTGGCTGATGCCGGAGTTCTGGGAGTTCCCCACGGTCTCGATGGGGCTCGCGGCGATCTCGGCGATCTACCAGGCGCGCTTCAACCGCTACCTCCACGCGCGCGGCCTCGCCGACACGTCGCACAGCCGCGTCTGGGCGTTCCTCGGCGACGGCGAGATGGACGAGCCCGAGAGCATGGGCGCGCTCACGCTCGCGTCGCGCGAGAAGCTCGACAACCTCGTCTTCGTCGTCAACTGCAACCTCCAGCGGCTCGACGGCCCCGTCCGCGGCAACGGCAAGATCATCCAGGAGCTCGAGGCCGCGTTCCGCGGCGCCGGCTGGAACGTGATCAAGGTGATCTGGGGCGACGACTGGGACCCGCTGCTCGCGAACGACGACGCAGGGCTCCTCGTCAAGCGCATGGGCGAGGTCGTCGACGGGCAGTACCAGAAGTACACGGTGATGCCCGGCGACTACATCCGCGAGGACTTCTTCGGCGTCGACCCCAAGCTCCTCGCGATGGTCGCGAACCTGACCGACGCCAAGCTCCGCAAGCTCCGCCGCGGCGGCCACGACCCGGAGAAGGTCTACGCCGCCTACAAGGCCGCGGAGGAGCATCGCGGCGCGCCGACCGTCGTGCTCGCGAAGACGATCAAGGGCTACGGCGCTCGGCTCCGCCGGCGAAGGGCGCAACATCTCGCACCAGGCGAAGAAGCTCGCGCCGAAGGAGCTGCGCGAGTTCCGCGACCGCTGCGGCGTGCCGATCGACGACGACGACCTCCCGAAGGTGCCGTTCTACCGCCCCGCCGACGACAGCGAGGAGCTCGAGTACCTGCGCGAGCGGCGCGCCGCGCTCGGCGGGCCGGTCCCGCAGCGCGTGATCCGCTCGCTGCCGCTCGCGCCGCTCGCGCCCGAGCTGCTGCGCGGCTTCCGCGAGGGCGAGCGACCGCGAGGTCGCGACGACGCAGGTCCTGGTGAGCATGCTGCGTCACCTGATGAGCGACGAGCGGATCGGCCGGCTGGTCGTGCCGATCGTGCCGGACGAGGCGCGCACGTTCGGCATGGACTCGCTCTTCCGCAAGTTCGGCATCTACTCGCAGCAGGGCCAGCTCTACGAGCCGGTCGATTCCGACATCGTCGCCTACTACCGCGAGGCCGAGGACGGGCAGCTCATCGAGGAAGGCATCACCGAGGCGGGCGCGATGGCGTCCTTCACCGCCGCCGGCACGGCGTACGCGGCGCACGGCGTCAACACGATCCCGTTCTTCTTCTTCTACTCGATGTTCGGCTTCCAGCGCATCGGCGATCTCATCTGGGCGCACGCCGACGCGCGCGGCAAGGGCTTCCTGATCGGCGCGACCGCCGGACGGACGACGCTCGCGGGCGAGGGCCTGCAGCACCAGGACGGCCACAGCCACGTCCTCGCGAGCGTGGTGCCGACGATCCACGCCTACGATCCCGCCTACGCCTACGAGATCGCGGTCATCGTCGAGGACGGCATCCGCCGGATGTACGTCGATCGCGAGAACACCTTCTACTATCTGACGGTGATGAACGAGGCGTACGCGCAGCCGTCGATGCCGGCGGGCGTCGAGGAGGGCATCCTGCGCGGCCTCTACGCGCTGCGGCCCGCCGCCGATCCCGACGGCAGGCCGCGCCTGCACCTCTTCGGCAGCGGCGCGATCCTGCGCGAGGTGCTGCGCGCGCAGGAGCTGCTCGCCGAGCGCGGCGTCGCCGCCGACGTCTGGAGCGTCACCAGCTACACCGAGCTCCGCCGCGACGCGCTCGACGTCGCGCGCTGGAACGTGCTCCACCCGCGCGAGGCGCCGCGCGCGTCGTACCTCGCGAGGCGGCTCGCGAACGCGCCCTGGCCGATCGTCGCCGCGACCGACTACCTGAAGGTCGTCGCGGAGCAGATCGCGCCCTTCGTCCCGGCCGGCATCGTCGCGCTCGGCACCGACGGCTTCGGCAGGAGCGAGACCCGCGAGGCCCTGCGGCGCTTCTTCGAGGTCGACGCCGAGTCGATCGCGGTCGCCGCGCTCGCGACGCTCGCCGAGCGCGGCGCCGTCGACCGCCGGCACGTCGACGATGCCGTCCGGACGCTCGGCATCGACCCCGACAAGATCGATCCCGCGCACAGCTGACGCGTGACCTGCGTCGTGCCGTCGCCGCCTCGGCGCCGCCGCTCCTTTGTCGAGCGCCGCGAATCCGGATACACGGCTGCGGGATCATGACGGTCTCCGCTCCCGCCGCCGCCGACGAGACCTGCGGCGCCCCTGCTTCCGCGGCGACACATGGCGGCGGCCTCGCGGTGCTCGCGCTCGCGGCCCTCGGCGTCGTCTACGGCGACATCGGTACGTCGCCGCTCTACGCGATCAAGGAATGCTTCGCAGGCGAGTACGGGCTCGCGCCGAGCGCCGCGAACGTCCTCGGCGTGCTGTCGCTGGTCTTCTGGTCGCTGCTGCTGGTGATCGTCGTCAAGTACCTCACCTTCATCATGCGCGCCGACAACCGCGGCGAGGGCGGGATCCTCGCGCTCCTGGCGCTGCTCCGTCCGGCGGAGCGGCCGACGTCGCTGCTGATCACGCTCGGCCTCTTCGGCGCCGCGCTGCTGTACGGCGACGGCGTCATCACGCCCGCGATCTCGGTGCTGAGCGCGGTCGAGGGACTCGAGGTCGCGGCGCCGACGCTGGCGACCTGGGTGCTGCCGGTCACGGTCGCGATCCTCGCCGCGCTCTTCCTCGCGCAACGGCGCGGGACGGCGGGCGTCGGCGCGATCTTCGGACCGGCGACGCTGGTGTGGTTCGTCAGCATCGCGCTCGCCGGGGCCCCGGCGATCGCCCGCGAGCCGGCGATCGCCGCCGCGCTCAGCCCGACGCATGCGGTGCGGTTCCTGCTCGCGCACGGCTTCCACGGCTTCCTCGTCCTCGGCTCGGTCGTCCTCTGCATCACCGGCGGCGAGGCGTTGTACGCGGACATGGGACACTTCGGCGCCCGGCCGATCCGGCTCGCCTGGTACGGCGTCGTGCTCCCCGCGCTCCTGCTCAACTACTTCGGCCAAGGCGCGCTGCTGCTGTCGAGCTGTCGCGGCGCCGCCGTCGGCGCGATCTGCCGGCAAGCGGTCGAGCGGCCGTTCTTCGCGCTCGTCCCGACGTCGCTCCTCTACCCGATGATCCTGGTCGCGACCGTGGCGACGATCGTCGCATCGCAGGCGTTGATCTCGGGCGCGTTCTCGCTGACGCAGCAGGCGGTGCAGCTGGGATTCGTCCCACGCCTCAACATCGTCCACACCTCGGCGACGACCGAAGGGCAGATCTACATGCCCACCGTGAACGGGCTGCTGATGCTGACGTGCATCGCGGTCGTCGTGGTCGCGGGCCGCTCGTCGCGGTTGGCGGCGGCGTACGGGATCGCGGTCACCGGGACGATGACGATCACGTCGATGCTCTTCTACGCGGTCGCGCGCGAGCGCTGGGGGTGGTCGCCGCTCGTTGCCGGGACGCTGGTCGCCCTGTTTCTCGTGATCGACCTCGCCTTCTTCGGCGCCAACCTCGCGAAGCTCTTCCACGGCGGCTGGTTTCCGATGGTCGCGGCGCTCGGCGTCTTCAGCGTGATGTCGACGTGGCGCATGGGAGCGCGCTGGCGGCAGCGCGAGCTCGCCAAGGTCCGCATGCGATTCGACGTCTTCTTCACGAGCCTCAAGGTGCAGATGCCGGTGCGGGTGAAAGGCACGGCGGTCTTCATGACCCAGGATCCCGACGGTACGCCGCCGGCGATGCTCCACCAGCTGAAGCACAACCAGGTGCTGCACGAGCAGGTCGTGCTGCTCACGATCGTGACCGCCGATGCGCCGGTCGTCTCGCAAGAGAATCGCGTGCGGGTGACGCAGCTGAACGCCGGCTTCTGGCGCGTCATCGCCTACTGCGGATTCATGGAGACGCCCAACGTCCCCGAGATCATGCGCTGCGCGGCCGCGCACGGGCTCGCTACCTACCGCGGCCGCACCAGCTACTTTCTCGGGCGCGAGACCTTCATCTCGACCGGACGCTCCGAGCTGCCCGGCTGGAGACGCGCCCTCTTCATGTTCCTCGCACGGAACGCGCGCTCGCCGACGGAGTTCTTCGGCATCCCGCCGAACGAGGTCGTGGAGCTCGGCGCGCAGATCGAGGTGTAGCGGCGTTTCGCCGGCGTGCGTGCGCCGCAAGCGCCTGCGCTCCGTCCCGCCGACAGGGGGTGCCGTCGCGAGGGGGCAGCACCCGGTACGGTCTGCGAGGCCAGCACCCAGTGCTGGCTGCGCAAGCGCCAGCTTCGAGAATTGTCGATTAAATTCGGCTGTATACGCTTCAGACGACGGCTTGAGCCCCTGACGTAACGCGGCGCGTCTGTTAGAATGCACGTATGTCGAGCCTGCGAGAGCTGTGGAGCCGCTTGCTGGACGGATTGGCGTGGACGGCGGCGCGCGGCGCGGTCGCCGCCGTCCGCTACGAGCCGCGCTACGTCGACATCGCGATGGCCTGCGGCGCGAATCAGCCCGAGCTTCCGGAGCCGGTGACGCGCTGGCTCGTCGAGGCGCGCGCGCTTCCGTCGGTGGTCCGCGTCTCGGCCGTTCCGCACGAGATCGTGAAGGTCGTCGCGCGCGAGGCCGCACGGTGGTTCGGGCCGACCGGGTCCGCGCTGGTGCGATGGCTCTCCGGGGCAGCCGCGGCGGCGGCGAATCACGCCAGCGTCGCCGCGCTCGCGCGGCCGCTGCGCGCCCGGGCGCATCCGGGGCTCCTGGTGCCGCATCCGCACGAGGTCGCCGTTCTCGCCGTCGACATGCGCGGCTTCTCGGCGCTGACGCGGACGCTGCACGACACCCAGTACCTCGCCGACCTCGTCGGCGACTACCTCACCGAGCTGACCGCCGTCGTCGAGCAGCACCGCGGCGTCGTCTTCCAGTACACCGGCGACGGTCTCCTCGCGCTCTTCCTGCCCGAGCTCGCCGGCGTCGACGAGCCCGAGATGCTCGAGCGTCTCATCGAGCTGATGAGCCCGGCGCTGCACGCGCGATTCGAGCGCCTGCGCGCGCGCTGGTACCGCGAGTGGCGCACCGACGGCCGCGACGGCGCGCCCGTCGGTCTCGGCGCCGGCTTGAGCTTCGGGCGGGCGTCGATCGGCTTTCTCGGCCCCTCCGGCAAGAAGCAGTTCGGCGTGATCGGCGAGCCGGTGAACCTCGCCGCGTTCCTCTGCTCGGCGGCGCGGGCGGGCACGCTGCTCGTCGACCGCGAGTCGTTCGTCCGCGCCGGCACGACGCCGGTCGGCGCGAAGATCCTGCGCCTGCGCTCGAAGAAGCGCCACCAGCGGATCGACGTCGTGCGCTTCGATCACGGCAGCGACCGCAGCGCCCGCAGAAGCGTGCCGTTTCGCTGATCGAACCGATCTCCACGACGTGGCGCACGCCTCGCGAGTCGACGTCGCCTTGACTGCCGCCGGCGGCGACCGGTAGCGACCGTCCGGCGTGATCTTCTATCTCGTCACGACGAGGGGACAGTCGACGATCCGCGACTACCTGCGGACGAGGGGGCGGTCGCTCGCCGGCATGGTGACGGTGATCCCGTACGAGCGTCTGCACCTGATGCGGACGCTGCCGCTCGGCGTCTACGTGTTCTCCGACGTCGAGCGTCTCGGCCCCGAGGATGCGGAGCGCGCCGCCGAGGTGTGGCAGGCGCTGGCGCGGCACGGCCCGCCGCTCCTCAATCACCCGACCCGCAGCATGCGCCGATTCGAGCTGCTCCGGACGCTCCGCGACCACGGCGTCAACGTGCACGACGTCCACCGGCTGGTGGACCTGCGCCGGCCCGAGCGCTTCCCGGTCTTCATCCGTCGCGAGAACGATCACGCCGGCAGCCTCTCCGCCCTGCTCCACACGCCCGACGACCTCGCCGCCGAGATCGCGCGATTCGAGCGGGACGGCCGCTACCGTGACGACCTGATCATCACCGAGTTCTGCGACACCGCCGGCCCGGACGGCGTGTTCCGGAAATACTCCGCGTACCGGGTCGGCGATCGGATCGTGCCGCGTCACGTGCTGTTCAGCAGGAGCTGGGCGGTGAAGATCGTCGATCTCGTCGAGCCCGCGTACGTCGCCGAGGAGCTGGCGTACGTCGAGGGGAATCCGCACGCCGCCGCGCTGCGTGAGATCTTCGACCTCACCCGGATCGACTTCGGCCGGATCGACTACGGCGTCCGCAACGGCAGGATCCAGGTGTGGGAGATCAACACCAACCCCATCCTCGGCACGTTCGAGGACGGTGGCATGCCGGCGCGTGAACCGGTCCTCGCCGTCGTGACTCCCGGGCTGGCCGACGCCCTGCGGGCTCTCGACGCCGGCGCGCCGGCATCGCGCGCGCGCGTAGCCGTCGGCGACCGGCCGCGCGGCGAGCTCTTCAAGCGACGAGTCCGGCCGGTCGTCGACAGCGTCCTTCGCGCGCTCGACCTCGAGCGACTCGACCGGCCGGTGAGCCGCTTCCTCGGCCAGGCGCGCCGTGCCCTGCTCGGCGAGCCGAAGCGGCCCGGCGCGGACCGTTCCTAGCCGGCGCGTCGCCGCCGTTCCCCGCTCAACCCACGGCAGCGAGCCCCGCGCGGCGGGAGCGATACGACTCGACGGCTCGGATGGTCGGCTCGATGCCGTCCTCGAGGCGCGCGTGCCACGGCTGCGCGCGGCCGTGCTCGACGAGCAGCGTCGCGATCTCCTTGGGGCCGAGCGTCCTCGGCACGCTCCGTTTCCAGACCGCCGACTTCTTTCGGCGTTTCGCGCTCATGCGGACGTCGCCGCCGTCGCTGCGGTCGACGCGCGCTTGGGTGTGATGGTGCATGTCGGTGTAGACGCGATGAAGCGCCCGCAGGCTCTCGCCCGCGAGGTAGAGCTCCGCGTCGGGCGGATTGCCGGCGAGATCGCGCAGCATCGCGTAAAACGGCCGGAGGTAGTCGACGTCGTGGATGCGGCGCAGGTCGTTCACGACCGCGCACAGGCGCTCCACGCCGCAGACCACACCGGCCGCGCCGGCGTCGAGGTCCTCGAGGCCGACGATGTCCGCGCGCGTCGTCCCATCCGGCCGGAACACGGGCGACCAGAGGAAGTACTCCTCGGTCGCGACGTCGACGAGATCGGGGCGTCCCTTGACGCCGACGTCGACGTAGACCTCGTTCCGATAGCCCCACGGCGTCGGTCGATGCACGTTCAGCGACAGCAACGTGTCGCGCGTGGCGTCGACGATGAGGTTCGCTTCCGGCACGCCGGCCTCGAGCAGCGCCGTACGCGAGAGCGTGTCCGCCGGGATGCGATGATCGAACGTGTACCCGCCGGCGGTGAGCTCGACGACGCTGCCGCCGCCGCAGTAGCTCGCGTGCACGCGGTCGGGCGCGATGCCGAGCTCGCCGAGAAACCGCACCAGCTCACGCAGCTGCCCGCCGTGAAGCGCGGCGTAGTCGGGTCTCGTCGCGAGCGCGATCTCGCCGCCGAGATCGGCGAGCTCGAACACCCCGAGGTGCCACCGGCCCGCGCCGTTGGCGAAGAGGGCGAAGTCATTCGGCCGGATGCACGATTGAACCGTCGAGTAGACGAAGTCGTGATCCCAGCCGAGAAAGCCGCCGTACTCGCACAGCCACTGGTGCTCGGTGGAGCTCATGTTGAAGCTGCCCGGGAACGCCGACGTCAAGAGCGGCGTCCGCTCCATCCGGAGGCAGCCCGGGTACTTGGGATGCTCCTCGAGCATCCGGCGAATGTCCGCGTACGCGATCACGATAGGTCTCGGGTCGCGAGCTCGGCCCGCGCCTTGGCGGGGACATTTATACCGACGACCACGTGGTGCGGAAGGCTCGACGATCGAAGATTCCGGGCGACCTCGGCCCTTGGCCGGCGATCGGGGTGACGCAGCCCGGTGCCCGTGGTTCCGGGGTCCGCTCCTAGCGGCGCGGCGCGACGGCCGACGCGTAGATCGCCTCCGTCGCCTCCGCGGCGCGCGCCCACGAGAACTGCCGCGCCCGCGCCATCCCGCGCTCGCGAAGGTCCGCGGCGAGCCGTCCATCGCGAAGCACGCGCAGGATCGCGCTCGCGAGCGCGTCCTCCGTCGGCGCCTCGACGAGCACGCCGGCGTCGCCGACGACCTCCGGGACGGCGCTCCGCGCGAGCGCCACGACCGGCGCGCCGCACGCCATCGCCTCGAGGAGCGTGAGCCCGAATCCTTCGTAGAGCGACGGGCTCACCACGACGTCGACCGCGCCGTAGAAGCGCGGCACGTCGTCGGCCGCGAGCGCGCCGAGCGTCCGCACGCCGGCGCCGCCGATCGCCGGCCGGTAGCCCGGACGCGTCCGCCCGGCGACGACGAGCTCGGTCCCGGGCAGCGCCGCGGCGACGCGCGCGTACGCGGCCGCGAGCAGCTCGACGTTCTTTCGCGGCTGCACCGTTCCGAGGTAGCCGATCGTCCGCGCCGCCGTGAGGCCGTGCGCCGCGCGGAACGCGGCGACCTCCTCGCGGGGCGGCGGACGGAAGCGTGTCGCGACGCCGTTCGGCACCGCGCGCACCTTGGCGCGATGCCGCGGAAACCGGCGGCGGAGATCCGCGGCCGCGTGCTCGGAGACGGTGATCACGGCGCGGGCGACTCGCAGCGCATGCGGCGTGTGCAGCTTCAGATGCCAGCGCTGCGGCGCCGCGAAGGTCGCCGGGTGATGGTAGACGGCGAGGTCGTGGACGGTCACGACCGCGGGACAGGCGCGCACCCACGGCACCGCGTTCTTCGTCCCGTGGTAGAGCTCGGCGCGCAGCGATCGCAGGACGCGCGGCACCCGCAGGTGATCCCAGACGATCTGCTGGTACGCCGACGCGAGCGGCACGCGGATCGTCTCGGCGTCGACGCCGGCGAACGCCTCCGGACCGTCGGTCAACACCACGTACTCCATGCCCGGCGTCCGTCGCGCGACCAGGGCGGCGACGAGCTCCGTCGCGTACGTCGCCGGCCCCCCGAGCGTCCGGACGATCGCGCCGATCGCGATGCGCACGGTCAGGAGACGACGCGCGCCGCCGCGTGCTCGGCGGGCGGCGGAGGCGCCGGAAGCAGGAGGTGCGCGGGAGGCGCGCCGCTCCGTCCGCGGAGACCGTCGACGGTTCCCGCGACGAGCGCACCGACGACGTCGCGTCCGCCGCGAGCCGCATAGAGCACGAGGCTGGCGGCGACCAGCAGCGCGTACGTCGCCATGAAGATCGACCGGGTGCCGGCCCCGGCGCGGCGTCGCCGGAGCAGCAGCGGCAGGTTGCGCGCCTTGAGGTACGCCGAGAGCGGGCTGAAGCCGCCCGCGAAGCCGCGAAACCCGGCGTGGCGCACGCGCGCCGCGGGAACGACGACGATCGTCAGACCGGCCGCACGCACCCGCAGCCAATACTCGACCTCCTCGTAGTACGCGAAGAACTCCTCCGCGAACGCGCCGACGCGCTCGAAGCACGCGCGGGTCACGAGGAAGGCGACGCCGAGGACGCCGCTGACCGCGTACGGGCGCACGGCGTCGCCGCGGACCCGCAGCCACGTTCGCGGCAGGCACACCAGCGGGAGCCGCACGCGCTCGCCACGCGACACCTCGTGCCCGCTCTCCGCGTCGAGGACCGCCGGCGCCACGATCCCCGCCGCCGGGTCGCGCCGCGCGTGGTCGGACAGCGCCGCGAGCGCGCCGGCCTCGACCTCGGCATCGTCGTTGACGACGACGGCGGCGGACGCCCCACGCGCGAAGACCGCCTGGAGACCGACGTTCACCGCCGCCGCGAACCCGCGGTTCACCGGCAACGCGATCACCTCGACGCCGGCGAGCCCCGCGGTCGCGGCGAGCAGCGCGTCGCGCTCGGCGGGACGCGAGCCGTTGTCGACGACGACGATCGCGCGGGTCGCGCCGGGCTCGCGCAGGACCGCCGCGAGACAGCGTCCGACCGCAGCGGGGCGATTCCACGTCGGGACGACGACCCCGAGCGGCGCCGCGTCGCCCGCCACTACGACGACACCGCGGCGGGCGTGAGCGCTCCGGGCGCGGCGCTGCTCCCGTCGAGCGCGGCGGCGAGCTCGGGGAACCGCGACCCGAGGATCGCCCGCATGCGCACCCCCTGCGCCCGCGTGTCGAGGTGCTCGGCCATCAACCTCGCCGCCGCGGCGCCGAGACGCGGCGCCAGGTCGGGCGCGTCGCGCAGCGTCCGGAGCGCGGTCGCGATCGCGCCCGGGTCGCCGCGGCCGACGGCGCACACGTCCTCGGCCGGCGTGAAGACCTCGCGGAGCGCCGCCGAGTCGCCGGTGACGATGCAGCGCCCGGACGCGGCCGCCTGGTAGACCTTGGTCGGGATCACGATCCGCGCCTTGGCCGTCGGGCCGAAGATGCCCAGCGCCACGTCGCAATCGGCGAGGCGCTCCGGCAAGCGCTCGAACGGCACCCAGTCCTCGAAGCGCACGTGCGTGCAGCCGCGGTCGACGGCGAGCGCCTCCGCCGCGGCGCGCTCCGGCCCGGTGCCGATCATGGTGAGCTCGATCCGGCTCGCCGGACCGAGGAGCGCCGCGGCCTCGGCGATCACGCGGGCGCCGTGGAGCGGGAGGTACTGGCCGTAGAACAGCACGCGGAGCGGATCGGCGGCGCCGCGCGCGCGCGGCGGCCGCGGTGCGAAGATCCGATCGGCGCCGAGGTAGAGCGTCTCGGTTCGCGCGCGCGCGGTCACGAAGTCGGCGACCCAGCGGCGATGCGCCTCGGTGTCGAGGAGGACGAGGTCGGCGGTCTCGAGCGTCCGACGGTCGAGCGCGGACGCGAGGCGCGCGCGCAGGCCGCCGCGGCGGTAGACGTGGCGATCGTCGACGAGGGTCTCGGTGAGCGTCACCAGCGGCGCGAACACCAGCCGCGCGCGGCGCCCGGCGAGCGCGCGAATCAGGAGGACGTCGAGCTGGCCGTTGAAGCCGGTGACGACGATGTCCGGGCGCGGCGACCGCCGCCAGGCACGCGCCAGGCGGCGCGCGGCGCCGGCGTATGCGAGCGCGAGGCGCGCCAAGCTGGCGGCGCCGAAGAACGTCGCCATCTTGTCGCGCGTCCGCTCCCACAGCGGCTCGTGACGAACCTCGACGTCGCAGCCGGCGGCGGCGAGCGCCTCGGCGAGCAGCCGATTCGCGGGGTGAACCGAGTTGTAGGTGCCGAAGAGACAGGCACGAATCATCGGGGCAGCGCGTCCGCGCGACGGCGCGGCGGCACGGTGTGCTCCTCGCGATCGAGATCGAGCTCCAGTCGCCGCACGCGCAGCAGCGTCTCCTCGGCGAGCTGACGGTTGCGGCCGATCAGGTCCGCGAGGATGCCGAAGAGGATCGTGACGAAGCCGATCGTCAAGAGCGCGGCCGCGAGGACGATCGACTGCACGTGGCCGGCGCCGCCGTCGCGGACGAAGTAGAAGAGGAAGCGCAGTCCGAGCACCAGGCTCGCCGCCAGCATCGTGCCGCCGATCCAGGCGAACACCTTGAACGGCTCGTAGAGCGCGTACATCCGGAAGAGCGTGCTCGCCGAGCGGCGGACGTAGTGCGACGAGCCGGAGAAGAGCCGCGACGGCCGGGTGGTCTCGAGGGCGCGCACCGGCACGTGCGTCAGCGCGATCTGCTTCTTTCCCGCCTGGATGATGGTCTCGAGCGTGTAGGTGAAGTCGGAGAGCACGTTCAGCTTGAGCGCCGCGCCCCGGCTGATCGCGCGAAAGCCGCTGGTCGCGTCCGGAACGCGCGTCCCGGAGAGCTGGCGGACGGCCCAGCTGCCGAGACGTTGCAGAATGCGCTTCGCCGGGCTGAAGTGCCGGAGGTTCGCCGGATCGCGATCGCCGATCACCATGTCCGCCTGCCCGCGCAGGATCGGCGCGATCAGCGCGTCGATGTCGCCGGCGCAGTACTGGTTGTCGGCGTCGGTGTTGACGATGACGTCGGCGCCGAGGCGGAGCGCGCAATCGAGACCGGCGGCAAAGGCGCGCGCGAGCCCTTGGTGGTGCGCGAAGCGGACGATCTCCGCGACCCCCGCCTCACGCGCGATCTCGGCGGTACGGTCGTGGCTGCCGTCATCGATGACGATGACGTCGATGTCGTCGATGCCGCGAAGACGTTTCGGCAGCGCCGCCAGCGTCTCGGCAAGGGTCGCCTCCTCGTCGAGGCAGGGGATCTGGATGACGAGCTTCACCGACCACGCGAGCGTGACACAGCCCGGCGGAGCAAGTCAAAGTACTATTTTTCTGAGCGTTTCTCACGAATGCGATCGACTCCGAGAGCGGCGGTCGAGTCGCCGACGGCCCGCGCACGCGCCGTCAGCGTGCGGCGTCTTCCCAGAACGCGAGCAGCGTCGGCAACGCGGTGAGATCGGCGAGCACCCAGGCCGCACCGGTCGCGAAGAGCTCCTCGGCGCGGCCCTCGCCGCCGACGACGCCGATCGTCAGCACCCCGGCGGCGGTCGCCGCCTTCATGTCGTTCGGGCTGTCGCCCACCGAGATCGCCGCGGCGGGCGCGCAGCCGAGCAGCCGCAGCGCCTCGCGATGCATGTCGGGCTCCGGCTTGAGCGGACGGCTCGCCGTCCGTCCGACGATCGCCGCGAACGCGTCGGCGACGCCCAGGCGCTCGAGCGCGCGGCGAATCGCGCGCGCGGCGTTGGCGCTGACGATCGCGAGCGCGACGCCCCGCCGGCGCGCGTCGGCGATCGCCCGCTCCGCGCCGTCGAGCAAGCGCGCATGCTCCGCGCCGGCGCACTCGTACGCCTCGAGAATCGCGAAGGCCTGCTCCCGCACCGCCCCGGCGCGCGCCGGCACCCGGAGCGCGAGCGCGTCGTGGAGCGCGGCGATCAACGAAAACGAGCCGCGCCGCCGCAGCACCGCCGCGGCGTCGATGCCCTCGTCGGTGTAGAGCGCGCCGATGTCGTCGCGCGCCCGTCGCCACTCGACCCAGCGGCCGAAGTCCGAGAGCGTGTGATCGAAGTCGAAGACCAGCGCCTCGAGCCGACGCGACGAGCATCACGACCGCCTCGAGAGCCCGAGCGTCACGAGCAGGTCCTCGTGGAGCTCGAACCAAACCTGATGCAGCGAATCGACGAACGGGCTCGCGACGAATCGCCCGTCGCCGGCGGCGATCGCCCGCCGGGCGTCGTCGAGCCGGCGCGCGTAGGCCGCGTAGCGCGGCGCGACCGCCGCGAGATCGCCGGCGAGCGCGGCAGCGTCCCGGGCGGCGGCTTCGAGCTCGTCGCCGCCGGCCCACCGGCCGGCCTCCGGCGTCGCCGGCGCTCGTCCGCTCAGCTGCCGGGCCGTGATGCGCGCCTTCACGGTCGCGTCGAGCGCGAGGAAGCGCTCGTAGAGGACGCCGAGCGCCGCACGGTCGATATGCTCCGCGGCGAGCAACGTCGCGAGCTCTGCACGGCCGCCGTCGGTCAACGCGAGCGCCTCCGACTCGGGCGTGCCGCCGACGTCGCCACGCGCATGCGCCCGCTCGAGCACGGTGCGGACCGCTTCGAGCGGGAGCGCCGCGGCCGCCGCCAGCGACGTCGGCGCCGCGCGTCCTTTCACCCGCAGCGCCATCAAGACCGCCAGCGCGGCCGGATCGGTCGCGCTCATCCGCGGCGTCGCGGGCGCACGCCGAGCGGACGTGGCGCGCCCGCGTGCCGGCTGACCGCGTCCGACGGCGTCACTCCTTGTTGACCTTGGTCGCGCCCGAGCGCGCGCGCATGAGATCGGCGGTGCGCTCCATCTCGCCGTGCTCACCGCGGGTGAGCGCCTGCGTGAACTGCTCGACGGCGGCGCGCATCAACGTCGCTTCCATGGGATCGAGACGGTCCGCGAGGCGCGCGAGCTCCTCCATCGCGGCGCGGATCGCGACCGTCGCGCCGGCGACGTCGCCGCGCGCCTTGAGGCCGATCGCGTGCTCGAGCCGCGCCCGGACCGCTCCGAGGCGCGGCGCCGCCTCGGCACCGACCACGACCGCCATCTCGTCGAGACGGGTGAGGAGCATCTCGAGGACCGGCGGTGCGTCGAAGTCGTGCGCCATGTGCTACAAGCACCCCGACTCGGTCACGGGAGGTCGCGGATGCCACTGTTCGTCATGATCGGCCATGATGCCCCCGATTCGAAGGAGAAGCGCCCCGTCCACCGGCCCGCGCATCTCGAGCACCTCGGTGCCTACGCGAAGCGCGGCAAGGTACCGCTCGCCGGTCCCTTCACCGACGGCAGCGGCAGCCTGATCGTTCTCGAAGCCGACTCGCTCGCCGACGCCTGGGCGATCGTCGCCCGCGACCCGTACGTCGTCAACGGCATCTTCAATCACGTCGAGCTGAAACCCTTCCTGCGGGTCTTTCCGGAATAGCTCCGCTACTGCTGATTCGGACCGCGCGGCACCGGGTTGGCGTTCGCCGGCACTTCCTCCGGGGCAAGCGGCAGGCGATTCGCGTCGACGTTCGGGGGAGCGGGCGTCTCCGGCTCATCCCCGGCGATGCACTCCTGGACCTCGGGCGTGGTGAGGTCGAGCTCGCGCGCGATGTCGGCGGGCCGTTTCCCCGCGGCGTGGAGCTTGTGCACGCGCGCGCAGTCGAGCGCCGCCCAGGCGCTGCCGCCCGCCATCGACCACGCCAAGACGAAGATCGCCAGCTTCCGCATGTCGCTCACCTCCATACGAATCATGATACGGGGAACCCCGCATCGTTGAAACCTCGCGGAAACGGTTGCCGCCTGGAAACCTCGCGGAGACGATCGCCGCCTGCGTCGCGCGGTGGCGTGCCGGTGACGCGCGGCGCGGTCCGATCGCGCGGGCGCGGCTATCGAGCATCCGACGGCGCGTGCTAGAAACAGCGACGTGGTCCACGATCGAGAGCTCTACGCCCGGCGGCGCGGCGAGTTCATGAAGCGGATGGAGCGCGGGGTCGCGATCTTTCGCGCCGCGCCGATCGCGGTGCGGTCGAAGGACGTCGAGTACCCCTATCGCCAGGACAACGACCTGCTCTACCTCACCGGCTTCCCCGAGCCGGAGGCGACGTGCGTCCTCGATCCGGCCGGCGACGAGCCGTTCACGCTCTTCGTCCGGCCGCGCGACCGCGACCGCGAGATCTGGACGGGCCTGCGGGCCGGCGTCGAGGGCGCCAAGGAGCGCTACGGCGCCGACGCCGCCTATCCGATCGCCGAGCTCGACGAGCGGCTGCCGAAGATCGTGCAGCGCGCGCCGGTGATCTACTTCGCGCCGACCCGCGACCACCGCTTCGATCAGCGGATGCTCGATCTCTTCGCCTGGGCGCGCGACAACCACGCGCGCACCGGCGCCGGCCCGCGCGGCATCCTCGATCCCGGCGTGATCCTGCACGAGATGCGGCTCTTCAAGTCGGACGAGGAGGTCGCGGCGCTCGAGCGCGCGATCGCGATCGCCGGCGAGGCGCATCGTGCCGCGATGGCGGCGGTCCGTCCCGGCGCGTTCGAGTACGAGATCGAGGCGCTGATCGACTACACGTTTCGCCGCCGCGGCGCCGCCGGCCCGGCGTATCCGTCCATCGTCGCGTCCGGGCGCGAACGCGACCGTCCTCCACTACGTCGACAACACGCGGCAGATGCGCGACGGCGAGCTCCTGCTGGTCGACGCCGGCGCGGAGTACGGCGGCTACTGCGCCGACGTCACCCGGACGTATCCCGTCGGCGCGCGTTTCTCCGATCCGCAGCGCCGCGCTCTACGACGTCGTGCTCGCCGCGCAGCAAGCCGCGATCGCGGCCGTGCGGCCGGAGGCCTCGCTTCGACGCGCCCCATCGAGCCGCGCTCGAGGTCCTCGTCGACGGCCTGCTCGACCTCGGGCTGCTGCGCGGCTCGCGGACGAAGCGATCGAGAGCGGCGCCTATCCGCACCTTCTTCATGCATCGCACCAGCCACTGGCTCGGCATGGACGTGCACGACGTCGGCGTCTACCACGTCGGCGAGGGCGCCCGCCGCCTCGAACCCGGGATGGTGCTGACGGTCGAGCCCGGGCTCTACGTCGCCGCGCGATTGCGACGCGGTCGACGCGCGGTGGCGCGGCATCGGCATCCGCATCGAGGACGACGTGCTCGTCACCGCCGACGGCGCGCGCGTGCTGTCGAGCGCGGTCCCGAAGACCGTCGCCGATCTCGAGGCGCTGCGACAGTCGGCGTCGGTCGGGCGTGAGGCTTCGTAGGGCCCGCGGCGGTCTCGCATCACCGCCGCGATCGGTCGCGATGCAGCTCGTCGCTCGCGGTCTTCTCGCGTCGTTCCTCGCCCTCGCCGCGGCGTGCACGCGCCAGTCTCCGCTGTTTCCGCTGCACGCCGCCGACGGCAAACGGCCGAACCTCGTGCTCATCACGGTCGACACGCTGCGCGCGGACCACCTCGGCGCCTACGGGTATCCGGTCGGCACCAGCCCGGACATCGACCAGCTCGCCGCCTCCGGCGTCCGCTTCGCGAACGCGATCGCGACGGCTCCCGAGACCGCGCCGGCGACCGCCTCGATCATGACCGGCCTCTACCAGTACCGCAGTCGCGTGTTCTTCAATCGCGGCGTCATCCGGCCGCAGATCGACACCCTCGCGGAGCGCCTGCGCCGCACCGGGTACGCGACCGCCGGCTTCATCGGCAACGGGCTCGTCGGCGCCAAGCGCGGCTTCGACCAGGGATTCGACACGTTCACCAGTTTCGAGCTCGAGAACGTCTACGCGCCCATCGACCGCCACGGCGCCGATCTCGTGCTTGCCTGGCTCGCCCAGCGCCCGCGCCGGCCCTGGTTCCTCTGGATCCACTTCATGGACCCGCACGGACCGTACACTCGCCGCGCCACGCGAGATCACCGCAGCGCTGAAGTATCCCGCGGGCGCGTTCGCCGACGATCCGGCGGTGCCGTTCGGGTCCGGCAATTTCGGCCTGGGCGTCATCCCCGCGTACCAGCAGGTCCCCAATGAGACGCATGTCTCGGACTACGTGCGGCGCTACGACGGCGAGATCCGCTGGACCGACAGCCAGATCGGGCGCGTCGTCGGCGCGCTCCGAGACGGCGGCGAGCTGGCGCGGACGCTCGTCGTCCTCACCGCCGACCACGGCGAGAGCCTGAGCGAGCACGACGAGTACTTCCAGCACGGCTGGTTCCTCTACGACACGACCCTGCACGTGCCGCTCGTCATCGCCTGGCCCGCCGCCCTGGGACGAGGCGTCACCATCGACGAGCAGGTGAGCAGCGTCGATCTCGTCCCGACGCTGATCGAGCTGCTCGCGCTGACGCCCGAGACGACGGACGCCGCCGCCGAGCTGCACGGCCGCAGCGTGGCGCACGCGCTGATCGGCGAGGGCGACGGCGCGATCGAGTCGCGGCCGGCGTTCTCCGTCGGTCCGCGCGAGAATCACCCGTTCAGCGTGCGCGCCGACGGGTGGAAGCTCATCGATACGCCCGCGGGGCGGCCGTCCGTGCCCGCGCCGCACCCCCCTCTCACCGGCTACGACGCGCCGGAGAAGATCGAGCTCTACGATCTCGCGGCCGACCCCGGCGAGACGCAGAACGTCGCCGAGCGGCACCCGGAGCGGCTCGAGGCGCTCGCGGCCGTGCTCTCGCGGTTCCACGAGACGTTCCGCATGAGCGGCATGAGGTGGTAGCCGCGCCCGAGCGCGCGTGCGGTCCCGAGGGTCGACGGCGCGACGCGGATCGCTCGCGCTCCTGCGCCCGCGCGCAGCGCTTCGCCGATCTTCGTTCGGTCGCGACCAGGCGGCGCTACGGCATCCGTTCGGCGACGTCGAGCAGGTAACGCGCGAGCAGACGGACGCCGAACCCGACCCCGCCGCGCGGCGTGCACGGGAGGTCGCGGTCGGTGAACGCGACGCCGGCGATGTCGAGGTGCGCCCACGGACGGCCGCCGGCGAACTCCTGGAGGAAGAGGCCGGCGTGGATCGCGCCGCCGTATCCCTCGGGCGCGACGTTACGGAGATCGGCGACCGCGCTCTCGAGGTCGGCGCGATACGCACGCACGAGCGGCAGCTGCCAGAGCCGCTCACCGGAGCGCGCGCCGGCGGCGACGAGCGCGTCGACCAGCGCCTGGTCGTTTCCCATGACGCCGCCGACGCGCGTGCCGAGGGCGCTCCGCACCGCACCGGTCAGCGTCGCGACGTCGACGATCGCGTCGGGCTCGTCGTGCAGGGCGACGCCGAGCGCGTCGGCGAGGACGAGCCTGCCCTCGGCGTCGGTGTTGAGGATCTCGACCGTCGTGCCGGAGACCGTGCGCACCACGTCCCCCGGCTTCATCGCCGAGCCGCTCGGCATGTTCTCGCTCGCCGGGACGTAGGCGCGCACCTCGACCCGCGGCCGCAGCGCGGCGATCGCGGTCATCGCCGCGACCACCGCCGCGCCGCCCGCCATGTCGCGCTTCATGTGCTCCATGCCGTCGGGACGCTTGAGCGAGAGGCCGCCGCTGTCGAAGGTGATGCCCTTGCCGACGAGCGCGATCCGCCGCAGGCGAGCGCCGCGCGCGACCCCGGCCGGCAGGTAGCGCAGGCGGATGAAGCGCGGCTCCTCCGAGCTGCCGCGCGCGACCGCGAGGAGGGCGCCCATGCCGAGCGCGGCGATCTCGGCCGGCTCCGCGATCTCCACCTCGAGCCCGGACGCCTGCGCGACCCGCGCGGCCTCCGCCGCGAACGCCGTCGGCGTCATCACCGCGGCGGGTCGGTTGATCCAGGTTCGCGCCTCGTTGGTCGCGCGCGCGAGGATCTCGGCGGTGCGGATCTCGGCGCGCAGCGCGGCGTCGCGCGGCGCCGGCAGGCCCGCGATCGTGAGCGCGCCGAGCGTCACACGCTCGCTGTCGCGGCGGTACTCGGTGAACGCGTACGACGCCAGCCCGACGCCTTCGACGAGCGCGCCGATCAGGTCCGGACCCGGCGGAGCGCCGGCGGCGGCCGTCTCGACGCTGCGGCGGCGGCCCGCCGCTTCGGCTCGCGTCCGTCGGCCGCCGCCCGCCTCGTGCGGACCGACGAACGCGACCGCGGTGCTCTTCGCTCGCGCCTCGCGCGCCCGGACGACGAGCTGGTCACCGGCCCGGCGGAGCGCATCGGTGCCGAGCGCGGACGCCTTTCCCAGACCGAGCACGGCGAGCGGACGCTGCCGGCCGGCGGCGGCATGCAACAGGATCGACGATCCTTCCGTCGCGGCGAAGCGCTGGCGCTCGAGATCCGCGAGAACGGCGGCGCCCGCCGCCGGGTGCCGCCGCAGCGCGCGCAGGTCGTCGCTCGCGACGGCGAGCGCGAGGAGATCCGCCGTCGTACGCTCGAGCGGCCGGTCGCTCAGCTGGACCCGCATCGTCAACGCCGGTCGCTCGCATGGACCATCGTCGACGATCGTCGCTCCGTGACGTGTCCATCGTCAGGCCGGCCGACCACCGGCATGCGCGGCGCGGCGGCGACGTCGAGAACGCTCACGACGGCGGCGGGCTCGCGGCCGGCGCATCGGAGCTGTGCGCCTTCAGGTAGCTCGTGATCAGGTAGCGCTCCTGCTCCGTCAGTGGATTGACCCCGCGTCGCGCCATCTCGTGCTGCATCCGCTCGATCTGGATGTCCCACATCGCGGTGGTGAGGCTCGAGGGCGCGTAGAGCGCGTGGCAGCCGCTCGCGCAGCGCGCCTGGTACACCTCGGCGCCGGCGGATTTCGGATCCGGAAGCTCGGTCGTGCATGCGCTCGCCATGGCGAGGACCAGCGCGATCAGTGCCACGCGCGGCATGGGATCCTTCGAGCTACCGTGATCGACGACGGCTGACAAGCCAGCGCGCTGCGCCGCGCCACGCACCTTCCGGCGACCGACCATCGTAAATTGACTCGCCGACTCGCCGGGCCGTATATGGGCCGCGAGCTCGGCGCCGTCCGCGCCGCGCACCCCCCGCAAACCAGGAGATCCGCATGCAGATCGGAGCCGCCGCGAACGCGCAGAACTTCCCGGATCGCACCGCGGTCGTCTTCGGCGACGTCCGCTTCACCTGGAAGGAGTGGAACGCGCGCATCTGCCGGCTCGCGCACGCGCTCCGCGGCCTCGGGCTCGGGCGCGGCGACAAGATCGCGGTGATGCTCCACAACTGTCACCAGTTCCTCGAGGTCGGGAACGCGGCGAACAAGATCGGCCTCATCACGGTGCCGCTCAACTACCGGCTGCGCGGCCGCGAGATCGAGTACATCGTCAACAACTCGGACGCGCGCGCGATCGTCTTCGGCGAGGAGTTCGCGCCGGAGATCACGCCGATCATGGACCAGCTCGGCGGCGTCGTGCGCGGCGGCTACGTCGTCGTCGGCGCGGCGCGCGACCCGCGCTTCACGCGCTACGACGCGCTGATCGCCGATCGGCCGTCGGAGGAGCCCGAGGAGGTCGCCACCGCCGGTCTCAACTCGATGATCTACACCTCGGGGACGACGGGGCGGCCGAAGGGCGTCTACCGGCCCGGCGGCGTCGACGTCCAGCTGCTGCTCGGCATCGTCCAGGGCTTCGGCCTGCAGATGGGCGGCGAGGTCCACCTCGTGCCGGCGCCGCTCTACCACAGCGCGCCGACCATGGGCGCCGCGCTCACGATCGCGCTCGGCGGCACGCTCGTCGTCATGGACAAGTTCGACCCCGAGGAGTTCCTGGCGCTGATCGACCGCGAGCGCGTCACGTCGACGATCATCGTGCCGACGATCGTGAAGCGCGTCCTCGCGCTGCCGGAGGAGATCCGCCGGAAGTACGACGTGCGCTCGATGCGCTCGCTCATCGTCGGCGCGGCGCCCTTCCCCATCGAGACCAAGCTCGCCGCGATCGAGTACTTCGGCGACTGCATCTACGAGTACTACGGCTCGACCGACGCCGGCCTCAACACGATCCTGCCGCCGAGCGAGCAGCGCGCCCACCCCGCGAGCTGCGGCAAGATCCTCGACGGCAACGACGTCAAGATCCTCGACGACGACGGCACCGCGCTGCCGACCGGGCAGATCGGCAACATCTACATCACCAACTCGCTGGTGAAGGCGATGCAGTACTACAAGGACCCGGAGAAGACGAAGTCCGCCTTCCGCGGCGACTACATGACCGTCGGCGACATGGGCTACCTCGACGAGGACGGCTTCCTCTACATCGTCGACCGCAAGACCGACATGGTGATCAGCGGCGGCGTCAACATCTACCCCGCCGAGATCGAGGAGGTGATCCACGAGCACCCCGCCGTCCTCGACGTCGCCGTGATCGGCGTCCCCAACGAGGAATGGGGCGAGGAGCTGAAGGCCGTCGTCCAGCTGAAGCCCGGCGAGCGCGCCACCCAAGACGACATCATCGACTTCTGCCGCGCCCGCGTCGCCGACTACAAGCGCCCGCGCAGCGTCGACTTCGTCGCCGAGGTGCCGCGCAATCCGTCCGGCAAGCTACTGAAGCGCGAGATCCGCGCCCCCTACTGGGAAGGCCGCGAGCGGCGGGTCTGACGATCCGGGCGGCCGTCATCGGCGGGCAAGATCCCGCCGACGTCCGTCGGTCGACACCGCGCGTGCGTGACAATTGACCGCCCGGAACATGCCGCCTGCGGAGGTGCGGATCGACGTGGCGCTCGTGCGGACGCTGCTCGCCGATCAGCATCCGGATCTCGCGGCGCTGCCGTGTCGCGAAGTCGCGTCGGGGTGGGACAACGCCATCTATCGCCTCGGCGACGAGCTCGCGGTGCGATTGCCGCGGCGGGAGGTGGCAGCGGTGCTCGTCGAGCACGAGCAGCGGTGGCTGCCGCGCCTCGCGCCCGCCTTGCCGCTCCGGGTTCCGGCGCCGGTGCGGCGCGGGACGCCCGGTCGCGGCTATCCGTGGGCGTGGAGCGTCTGCCCGTGGCTCCCCGGCGACGTCGCGGCGCGCGTGCCGCCGGTCGATGCGATCGCCGCCGCGGAGAGCCTCGGCCGGTTCCTCGCGGCGCTCCACGTGGCGGCGCCGCCCGACGCGCCGTCGAACCGGTACCGCGGCGGCCCGCTCGTCGAGCGCGCGCCGCTCCTCGACGAGCACGTGGCGTGCTTGGGCGCGATGATCGATGGCGCCGCCGTGCTCGCACGCTGGGCCGACCTCGGCGCCGCACCGGCGTGGGCCGGTCCGCGGCTCTGGCTGCACGGCGACTTCCACCCGGCGAACATCCTCGTGCACCGCGGCGAGGTCTCGGCGGTGATCGACTTCGGCGACGTCACGTCCGGCGATCCGGCGACCGACCTCGCGCTCGC
>CAWCPU010000005.1:162500-1469949 GCA_963797545.1 uncultured delta proteobacterium | reverse complement strand
ATCACGCAACGGACGAGCGCGCGCGACGGCGACAGCACCGACCCGTCGGTGACGCGCGCCGGTGACCGCGTCGCGTTTCTCTCGACCGCGAGCTTGACCGGCGAGAACGGCGGCCATCACCGGCAAGTGTTCATCCAGAAGCTCAGCGGCAAGCTCGCCGGACCGCCGGTCGCGCAGCTCACGGCCGAGGACCACGATCACGGCGCGCCTGCGATGCAGTACTCGTTCGTGGTGTTCTCGAGCGCCAGCGACGCGGGAGGCGAGATCGCGTCGGGGGAGCACCTCATCCTGGTGAACTCGTGGCCGCTCGTCGGCGGCGTCGAGCCGAAGGAGTGACGTAGGACGGCTCGCGACGCGGGCGCCGCGACGAGGCAAATTGTCGCGCGGCGCCGGGGCGCGGGGGAGTTTGTCCCGAGGCGGCGGCAAGGCGGCGCGCCCGGCCGGCGCACGAATCCCACGGCGCGCGACAGACGCTGCCGATCGCATGTCGTTACCGACTGCGATCGCCCGACGTTTTTTGCGACCGGCGCCGCGATCCGCGGTGCGTGCGACGCGTCGATGCGCCGCGAGGGCCGTGCCGGCGGCGTTCGCCCGCGGCGCGTCCGCGTCGGCATCGTGCTTGCTCGTGCTGATCGCAACGAACGTCGCGCATCGTCGCCGCTCAGGCGAGCGATGCCCTTCACGGGAGAACGCTCATGACTCACGCTCGCTTCTCGCTCGCCGTCGTCGTCCTCGCCGGTCTCGCGCTGTCGCCGTCCCGCGCGTTCGCCGGATCGCCCACGCTTCGACCGTACAGCTACGAGTCGACCCGGGGGCCGAGCGCGCACGAGGATCTCTCGGAAGTGCGCCGGCAATCCGCACGCGCGAAGCTCTGGAACGCGCAGAAGCTGCGCGCCCTCAAGGCGGCGCGTCGCGACGACCCGATGGAGATCGAGGAGCTCGACGACAACATCCAACGCTGGCGACACGATGCCGGTGACGAGGAGTGAGCGCGACGACGACGCTCGGCGCGCCGGCGCCGTGAGGCCGGCGACGGTGGCCGAGCGCGACGTGCGCGCGGCGAGCTGACTGACGCGGGCGCGCGGTGAGCGCGGCGAGGGAACGCGTCGCGCTCGCCGGAAGGCGCCGCGCTCAGCGACTCATCGGGCGCGCTTCCGGCGCCGTCTTGCGGTCGAGCGCGAGACGATGCGTCGATCGATCGAGGACCTCGCGCACCGCGTGCCGGAGGTCGTCGAGGGGAAAAGGCTTGTCGAAGACGGTCGCGCCGAGCTCGCGAGCCTCGGCGTGGGTCTGCTCGTCGCCGAAGGCCGTGAGCAGGATCACCGGCGTGCGATAGCCCGCGCGGCGCAGCACGGCGAGCGCCTCGAGGCCGCTCAGGACGGGGAGCCGGATGTCCGAGATGACGAGATCGCTCGCGGGCTCGCCCGACTCGGCGGTGGCGCGCATGTGCTCGAGGAACTCGGCGCCGTCGCGCGCTTCGACGACGCCGTAGCCGTCGCGCCGCAGCATCATCGCGAGGAGCTCGCGCATGCCGCGCTCGTCCTCGACGAGGAGCACGCGCCGTCGCCGGCCGTCGCGCTCGTGGCGCAGCGGTCCGGCGACCGGCGGGCCGGATCTCACGGCGCCGTCCGATCGGGTCGCCTGCCGTCCGTCCGCCGGTCGTGCGTCTGCCATGGTCGAATCCCCTTTCGAGCCGCCGCCGAGCTGCGCCGTGTCCGAGGATCGAGCGGCGGACGACCGAATTGCAGAACCCGTGCCGGCCGGCGCCGCCGCGATTTCCGCGTGTTGCCGTCCTCGGTGACGAGGCGCAGGGCCCCATTTCCCAGACTGCCCCGTCGCCGTCATCGCCGGGCGCAGACCAGCCGCAGGTCGTCGGCGTCGGCGACGTCGTTGCCGGTGCCGCCCGGCGGTGCGGCGAAGGCGCGGATACGGAAGTGCTCGGTCGCGCTCGCGGTGCCGTCGAGCGGCACGACGACGTCGAACGCCTGCGTGCAACCGCCTGCCGGGACCACGAGCGGCGGCTGGAAGACGAACGTCGAGGTGCTCGGATCGTACGCGGTACCCGTGAAGCTCTCGATCGCGTCGACCAGCGCGAGGGCGTTCGCCGCCCTGGCCGCGTCTCGGCTCGACGGCAGCGGCTCCAGGAGACGATAGCGGGTGAGGCCGCCGAAAGCGCCGCACTCGGGCAGCTGCGGATCGGGGACCGCGAGGCAGGCCGCGACGCGGAAGGTGCACGCGCCGTCGGTGATGCCGTCGCCGTCGCATTGCGGATCGCCGTCGACGCACGTCTGCCTCGTGTTCGGAAGGCCGCCGGCGTCGAGGTACGGCTGGTTGGTGGGGTTGACGACCGCCCACTCGGCGATGCAATCGAGCGCGCGCGGTCCGCCGCCCGGAACGAGCTGCTCGAAGCGGCAGCGCGCGTCGCAGCCGTCGCCCGCGAGCGCGTCGCCGAAGTCGCACTGCTCGCCGGGCTCGACGACGCCGTTACCGCACACGGCTTCCGCCGGCGTCGCGACGGGCGTCGGCGCGATCGTCGGCGTCGTCGCCGGCGTGACGGCGCCCGTCGGCGTCGCTGGCATCCCGCTCGGCGTGACGAGCGGCGTCGCCGTCGGCTCGAGCCCGGCGGTCGCGGTTGCCGCCGGCGTCTGCGCCGGGGTCGCGACGCTCGTCGGCGTCGGGAGCGACGTGACGGTGCCCGTCGGCGGCGCGGCCGGCGCGGGTGTCGCCGTCTCCGTGGCGGTCGGCGGCGCGGTCGCCTCGGCGCTGCGCCGGTCGGCGTCGCCGACGGCGCCGGCTCGGCGCCGGCGTCGCACGCGAGCGCCTGGTCGAGCGTCACGCCGGTGCCGGCGAGCTCGTCGTCGACGACCGGCAGCGCGTAGCGCAGGATCGTCGCCGCGGCGCAGCCGTACGCGCGCGCGCTGCACGCCGCGGCGTCGGCGGCGCCGTCGAGGCTCGCGGTCCCGAGAGCGCGGCATTCGGCCGCGGCCGACCCGAAGCCGAGGCCGGCGCTCTCCAGGACGAGCGGCGCGGGCAGCCCCCGGCACCCGCGACCGACGGCGGCCGCGAAGCCCGCCGCGCCGGTCGCGGCGAGGTTGCGGAGGAGGCCGGCGCAGCGCGCGGCGGGACGCGTGCAATCCTTGCCGGTCACCCGGCAACGGAAGAGCGCATCGACGCACGAGCGCACGGTGGTCACCTGACGGCGCATCAGCGAGCGGCCCGCCGCGACGATCGTCCGCTCGCAGGCGACGGCGCTGCGGCCGAGCGCCGGCTCCGGAACCGTGTCGGGCTCCACGCCGGGCGCCGGCACGCAGAGACCGGCGGCGCCGACGTCGATGACGCGGTCGAGGAGGCTGCCGATGCGCGGGATCGCGACGCCGAGCGCGCGCTCGATCTCGCAGGCGGCGCCGAAGCGGATGCACGCGCCGATCGCGGCGTTCGAGGTGAGGCCGATCCCGACCTGCTCGCGGCAGGCGGCGTCCGCCGCCGAGAACGCCAGACCCTCGGGCGCGCGCAGCAGCGCCAGCGGAACCGCCGGCGGCGAGCCGCCGCAGGCGCCGGCGAATGCCTCGTTGAAGTCCGCCTGCGCGGCGTCGATGCGCACGAAGCGCGCGTCGCAGCGTTTCGCGGCGGCGCCGAGGCACGCCTCGCGCTTGGCCCCGGGGGAAGTCGCTCGACGCAACCGAAGACCTCGAGGCCGCACGCGGCGAGCGCGGATTCCTGCGTCGCGAGCAACCGCGCCGTCGCGCGTCCGAGGGCGCGCTCGCAGCGCACGAGCGCGATCGGCACGATCGGCGGCAGCGCCGCGGTCGTGACGGCCGTCGGCGTCGGCTGCCGCGCGCTCACGGTCGGGGTCGTCGCCGGCGTCGGGCCGCCGGTCTGCGCCGGCGACGCGCTCGCCGTCGCTGCGGGTGACGCGGTGAGTGCCGGCGTCGGCTGGCCGGAATCGAGCGGCGAGCCGCTCGCCGGCACGCCGGGCGACGCGGTGATCGTCGGCGCCGTCGCCGTCGGCGCGAGCACCGTCGCGGTGAAGCTGATCGCGCCGGTGATCGTCGGCGTCGGCGTGCGCGTCGCGGTCGGCGTGCGCGTTGCGGTCGGCGTCGCCGTGCGGGTCGGCGTCGGGCACGTCACGGCGGAGCAGGTGGCGTTGCAGCAGTCGCCGTCGTGGGTGTTGCCGTCGTCGCAGGCCTCGGGGCCCTCGACGACTCCGTCGCCGCACACCGGGCACGCGGGAAAGATCGCCGCCGTCGACGTCAGGACGTCGCTGCGGCCGGGATCGAAGACGACCGCGGATCCGACCGCGGGCGCCACCTCCGGCGGGTGGGTGAGGTAGATCCCGCCGTTCGGGCGCGCCAGGTAGCGGCTCTTGGTGCCGAGCGTGAAGCTGCCGAGCGCGGCGAGGTCGACGCGCGCGGCCTCGCCGGACGTGTCGACGACGACGCTCGGCGCGATCGCGAGGTTGCAGCCGGCGATCAGGGCCGCGCCGCCGCTGCCGTGGGCGCCGCCGGCGGCGGTGAGCCCGGAGGTCGCGCCGATGGTGATCGTGCCGAACGCGGCCGTGCCCGAGCGGATCGAGATCGCGCCGCCGCTGCCGTCGGCGCCGGCGGCGCCGGCGCCGAGGCGTCCGTTCACCGTCGAGCTCCGCGCCGCCGCGGTCGCGACGTCGCCGCCGCCCGCGCCGCCGCTGACGTCGACGTCGGCGTCGAGAAAGAGGTCGCTGCCGGCATCGGCGTCGAGGTCGCCGCCGTCACCGTCGCTGCCGGCGCCGCGCAGGACGATCGTCCCTCGCAGGTGGATGTCGCCGTCGCGCGGCGTGATGCGCTGGACCTCGGCGTCGCTGCTGTCGGCCGAGAACGAGCCGCCGCCGCCGTCCGGGCTGCCGCCGTTGGCGCGCGCGAGCCCGTCGAACGTGACGTTCCCGAAGGCGCCGAGATCGATCTCGCCGCCGTCGTAGCCGCCGTCCGCGTCGCTGCTGCCGTCGGCGAGGAGGTTGGCGACGACCGAGAGGTTGCCGCCGATCTTCTGGCTGCCCGCGAGCGTGTCGACGCCGGCGCGAATCCGGATGCTGCCGCCGTCGGCGCCGCCGCCGCCGCTGCTGACGCTGATCGTGCGCTGCACCGAGACGTCGTCGCCGGCGGAGAGATCGACGTCGCCGCCGCCGCCGGCCCCGCCGTCGCCGGCGATCGTCTGGAGCACGGTCAGGTTGGTTCCCGCCTGCATCGTGAGCGCGCCGCCGCCGCCGCCGCTGCCGCCGCCGAGGTCGATCGCGGCGGCGTCGAGGATGGCGCCGCTGGTGAGCACGTCGATCGCGCCGCCGCTCGCCTCGTTCGGGTTGCCGGCGCTGCCGCGCGCGGTCAGCTGCGAGCCGCTCGCGAGGTCGACGAGACCGGTCGCCGCCAGCCGCGCGACGCCCGCCGAGTCGCCGGAGACGTCGACGCGCCCGCGGCTCGTCGCCGTGATCGTGCCGGTCGATGCGAGGAAGAGCATGCCGCCGTGCCCGGCGGGCGGACGCGCCGCCAGCCGTCCGTCGATGGTGATCGACGCCGCGTGCACCGCGAGCGTCGCGCCGTGCACGTTGAAGTCGCCCTGGAACTTCACGGCGCGGGCGCCGAAGTCGAGGGCGCAGCCGTTCGGCACGTCGAAGGTGCCGGAGACGACGCACGGGTTCGCCGTCGCGCGGCAGAAGAGCACCGTGCTGTCGGCCTGATCGCAGACGACGGTCGCCGCGCCCGCGAGCGCGGGGACGAGGACGACGACGAGCGAGGCACACGCCGCGATGCGCGAGGAGCGGCGCCGATGCATCGCGCTACTTGCAGACGAGCGTGCGGTTCGAGAGCGGGCCGCCGCTGAATCGGCACGCCGGCCGGTCCGGATACGCGTGGAACGCCATCTCGCCGCAGCGATCGATCCCCGGCGTGCCTCCCGGCGGCTCGGCGCCGTCGTCGAGCTCGATCCCGACCCGCAACGGCTCCTGGCCGGGCGCGACCGCATACGTGCCGGCGACCGCGGTGACGGCGACCTTGACCAGGCCGGCCGCCTGGTCGAGCTCGAGCCGCTTGATGCCGCCGTAGAGCGGCGGCTCGTTGGCGGCGTCGACGAACTGCCACCGGCGCGGCGGCGTGCCGTCCGTCTTCCAGCCGACGCTTCCGGTCCCCCCGAAGCGGCCGCCGGGAATCCGCGCGTCGAGCACGATCGCGCCGGCGCGATCGGTGAGGCGGAGCCGCACGCCGTAGACGTCGGGCGCGATCGGCGGCCCGCCGCTCGGGATGCGGAAGCTCGTCTTCAACGTGAGCTTCTGCGCTCGCGGACCGCCGTCGAGCTTCTTCAGCGTCAGCTTCGGCTTGTCGAGCGCGCCGACCGGGCCGCGCGAGCACGGATCGCCGCCGCCGAGCGCGGGCGGGTTGAAGGCGTCGGCGACGCAGTAGCCGTCGTGGTCGCTGTCGTTGTCGGCGTCCGCCGGACAGAGATCGTCGCGGCTGCAGATCCCGTCGCGGTCGGGATCGACGCGCTCGCAGGCCGCGGAGCAGCAGTCGTCGGTGCCGTTGCCGGCGCCGTCGTCGCACTCCTCGCCGGCGTTGACGACGCCGTCGCCGCACGACTCGAGCCGGCAGGCCGCGTCGCAGCCGTCGCCGTCGCGGGTGTTGCCGTCGTCGCACTGCTCGCCGAGATCGCGATAGCCGTCGCCGCAGACCGCCGGCACGTCACGGGTCGACGGCACGCACACCACCGTCGGCTTCTGCACGGTGAGCGTCTCGAGGCCGAACTCGTCCGCGGTGCCGACGTCCCGGCGCACGAACTTCGACTGCCCGGAGGCGTCGGCGATCTTGTAGCAGTGGAGCTCGGCGCCGTGGTGCATCAGGCCCTCGCCGTTGGCGTCGACGGCGGTGCAGAACCGCAGCGGCTTCACCACGCGCGTGAGCTTCGACTCGAAGGCGTCCGCCAGCAGCAGCTGGCGCCGCGCGAAGACCGGCTCGCCCGCCGGCTTGCGCGCGTCGTAGCACTTGAAGCGGTCGAGGCTCGGCAGCGACGGCGCGCCGATCGCCGCCGGCACGCACAGCGAGCGCGGGCTCCGCGCCTTCACCCGCTGCGGACCGAACTCGTTCTCGATCGCGACGTCGCGGCTCGCGAACGCGCCCTGGCCGTGCGTCTCGCGGATCTTGTAGCAGACCAGCCGCGCGCTCGGATCGGCGATCCCGGCGCCGTTGGCGTCGACCGGGTTGCAGAGCTCCTCGGTCTCGAGGACGGTCGCGGCGGTGGTCTCGAAGGGGTCGGCGAGCGTGACGTCGCGCCGCACGAACCCGGGCGACCCGGGCTTCGTCTTCGACGCGTAGCACTTGTAGTGGTCGACGACTCCGGCGGCGGCGGTCGCCGTCGGCACGGGGGTGACGGTCGGCGTCGCGGTGGGCGCGGGCGTCGCGGTCGCCGTCGCGACCTCGGTCGCGCCGCTCGTCGGTGCGACCGACGCCGTCGCGGTCGCCGTGGCGCCGGCGCTCGGCGTCTCGGCCGCGCCGCTCGTCGCGGTCGGCGTCGGCGTGTGCGCCGTGGTCGCGGTGCGGGTCGGGGTCGGCGTGCGCATCGGCGTGAGCGTCGGCGTCGGCGTCGCGGTGACGCAGACGAACCCGGTGCAGGTCGCGTTGCAGCAGGCGTCGAGCGCCGGCTCGCAGGCCTCGCCCGCCTGCACCGTGCCGTCGCCGCAGACCGGGCAGCTCGGGTACGGACCGTCCGCGAGCGCGCTGTCGATGCGCGCCGGATTGAAGACGACGCCGTTGCCGATCACCGGCGCCTGGCCCGGCGGGTGCACGGTGCGGATCGTGCCGCCGCCGTAGGCGAGGAACTGCGAGCTCGCCTTCAGCTGCATCGGCTGGCGCGAGATCAGCTCGACGCTCGAGCCGCCCGCGGTGGTGCCGGCGACGCCGCCGTGGCCGTCGACCTTGACGCCGTTGTTGACGGTGAGGAGACAGCCGGCGAGCGAGATCGACTGGCTGCCGCCGTTGCCGCTGCCGCCGGGCGCGAGAACGTTCTGCGACACCGTGAGGCCGGCGTTGCGCGCCAAGCCGGCGGCGAAGTCGACGAAGCCGGGATCGCCGCCGGCGCTGAGCGCCGCGGCGGTGATCGTGCCGGTGAGGCTGGTCGCGCCGCCGGATTCACCCGAGACGTCGCCGCCGCCGTCGGTGCCGCTGACGTCGATCGTCGCCTTGATGGTCAGGTCCTTCCCGGCGCTGGCCTCGAAGCTGCCGCCGTCGCCGCCGAGCCCGCTGCTGCGCGCGACGATCGTGCCCTCGACGACGACGTCGCCGTCGGTGGGGCCGATGCGGTTCGGGTCGGCGTCGCCGGAGTCGAGCGAGATCGAGCCGCCGGAGCCGTCGAAGCCGTTCGGCGCGTTGGCGCGGATCGCGACGCCGGAGCCGACGAAGCGGACGTCGCCGGCGGCGCTGACGTCGACGTCGCCGCCGTCGCCGGCGGTGGTGTCGGTGTCGCTGCCGTTCAGCTTCAACGTCGCCGGGCCGTTGACGACGGCGTTGCCGCCGGCGACGACGCCGCCGAGGAAGTCGTCGCCGGCGGCGATGCTGATGCTGCCGCCGTAGCCGCCGCCGACGAGGCTCGAGCAATCGATCGTGCGGTTGACCGTCACGTGATCGCCGGCGTCGAGGTCGGCCTCGCCGCCGTCGCCCCCGCCGCCGGTCAGGGTGATCGCCTGGTTGACGACGATGTCGCGTGCCGCCTGGAGGTCGGCGGTGCCGCCCGTCGCCTGATTCGTGCCGAGGAGATCGATCGGCGCGGTGACCGTGATGCTGCCGGTGAGGGCGGTGATCTCGACGGTGCCGCCGTCGGCGTAGCGCTCGCCCTCGGAGGCGACCGTGACGCCGTTGCCGGTCAGCGACGAGTTGTTGGCGAGCGTGACGTCGCCGTGCGCGGTCAGCTCGACGGTTCCGGCGCTGTCGCCCGAGACGTCGATCACGCCCTGGTTGGTGATCGTGCCGTCGCTGGTGATCGCGATCAGGCCGCCGCGCAGGATGTAGCCGTTCGGCGTCACGAAGTCGCCGCGCGCCTTGAGCTTGCCGGTGGTCGTGATCGTGACGTCGCCGGCGTTCTCGACGACGATGAAGCCGCTGCCGATCATGTTGAGCGTGCGCTGGAACACCACCGCGCGGCCGCCGGCGTCGAAGGTGCAGCCGCCGGCGGTGACGTCGATGTTCTCGCTGACCGTCACCGTCGCGCCGTTGCAGGGACCGCTCGACGGTGCGCACAGCACGCTCGCGGTGTTGGCGCTCGCATCCGCGCCGCAGCTGCGGGTGACCGCCCGCGCGCGCGCCGGGATCGCGAGCGCCGCGACGGCGGCGACCACGCGGGCGGCGGCGCACCAAGAGGGACGATCGGCTGTTCGCGACATCGGGACTCCATTTCTTCGGGATTGCCGATGGATCGGCGGTGGTTGTTCGGCCGGCCGCGGTTGCGGGCGGTCACGGCGGCGCGACGGATCGCCGCGCGGCACCCAGGTGAACGGCTACGGCCGCGCCGCGCCGGCGATCACGCGTGCACGTCGGCGTCCGGCTTCGGCGGCCCTTCGTCGGCGCCGGTCGCGTCGGAGGACAGCCCGCCGGCAGTCGATTGGCGACGCATGATCACGATGCGGGGGTTCACGCTCGGGATCAGATCGGTCGCCGGCAGGCCGGGCTGGTAGAAGCTCGCGACCGGCTCGTAGCCGCGCCGGCCGGCGAGCAGATGCTCGATCGCGGTGCGGAGATTCTGATGCCGGAAGTACTTCCGGTACTGCGCGTCGGTCAGGATCAAGTACGACGGCGCGTCGACCGACGACGCCGTGCGCTCGTCGGTGATGCTGAAGGTGGTCGTGCGCGCGCCCGCGGGCAGCCGCGGCAGGTACGCGGCCGGCGCGTCGGTGCCGACGACGGCGTCGGGCTCGAGGTTCTGCGCCAGCCATTGCTCGGCCGAGTAGCGCGAGTCCCAGAGGAAGCCGAGGTCCATCGAGGTGCCGTAGGAGAACGCGTAGAGCAGCGCGACCGCGACCGCGGACCGGATCGGCGCGCTCGGTAGCCGCCACAGCGCGGCCGCGCCGATCCCGGCGAAGATCGCGATCGCGAACGCCGGCGGCAGCATGAAGCGCGGAAAGACGTAGAGGATCGGGCCGACGAAGAGCAGCAGGTACGAGCACACGGCGAAGAGCAGCAGCGACGCGCCGGCGATGCGCCGGCGCAGCGTCCAGCCGACGCCGATCGCGGCGAGCGCGATCACCGGCAGCGTCGTCACGTCCGCGAGCGTCTGCGCCGTGCGGGTCGCGAGCGCCGCGTAGCCGTCCGCCGTCCGCGGAAACATCTGGTACGGCGCCGAGCCCGGGCCGGTGATGAAGCGGACGTGCGCGAGCCAGCCCGCGAGGTCGATGGCGAGGTTCGACGCCACCACGTACGTCACGACGGCGGCGGCGGCCCCGGCGAGCGGGCGCCGATCGATCCCGAGCACGCCGTGCTCGCGCACGCGCATCGCGAGCAGCGGAATCGGCAGCAGCAGAAAGAGGCCGTACGCTTGGTCCTTGGTCGCGACCGCGGCCGCCGCGGTGACGCCGAGCGCGACGTAGGTGCGCGTCGTCCCGCCGCGCGCGGTCCGGACGAGGAAGAGCAGCGCCAGGCTGCTCCAGAACATGTACGGCATGTCGAGGTTGCCGGTGCCGGCGTAGTACACCGCGAGCGGCGAGCCGGCGAAGAGCAGGCCGGCGCAGAACCCGGCGCGCCGGCCCGCGAGGTCGCGCGCGACCAGGTAGGCGGCGACCGCCGTGCCGATGCCCATCAACGCGCTCACGCTGCGCGCGATCAGCGTCAAGGCGGCGAGCGACGCGGTCGGGTCGAGCATCCCGTACGGGTACTGCGCCGTGGTCGCGATCATGCGGCCGGTCGCGGAGAGATAGGCGAGGTAGGGCGCGTAGACGACGGCGAGCAGGGTGAAGTGCAGCGGCGGATACTTCGACCACCAGTGCGCGCCGTGCAGCATCTTCCAGCCGTAGGCGAGCGGACCGAGCGGCGCGATCGAGTCGATCGCCCAGTCGGTTCCGTCGCTCGGCAGGCCCCAGGTGATGCCGCAGAAGTTGATGGCCGCCGTGACGACGACGAGGAGGACAAGCTCGCGCGGCCAGCGGCGATCGCGCGGTTCCGAGGACAGGATCGGCATGACGCGCTCGCAGCAGGTTCCGTGCCCGCCGCGGCGGGCGGCACGCCGCCTCGGCGGGACGATCGCGACGAGGCAACACGCCTCGCGCGCCGGGCGCGGCGGCGGGCGTTTGCGGCGTCTGCCGGCTCGGCGTGGCGCGGGGCATTGCGCCTCGTGAGGCAAACCGTCCACCGCATCCGCTCGGGCGTCGTCCTCGGCGGCGCGGGCCGAATGGCAGTTCGCCTCGCGGGGCGAGTTGCCCCCACGCGGCTCGCCGCGGGCGTGACGCGTCGCGAGGAGGCGCGGTGCGTTCGCGACGCGGAACTCTGCCCCAGCCCGCGACGCACCACCTGCCTTGGTCGCACGAGGCACGCGCCGTGCAGTGCCGGGCATCGCTTCGCTACCAGGAGGACGACACCTTCATGCGCCTCGCATCACCGACCACCACCGATTCCACCGATCCCGCATCCCGCGCGCGGCGCGCGCGTCGCCCACGGCCGCCGCACGGCGCCGCGCGGAAGCCCGCCGGCGCACGTGCGCTGGCGGCCGCCGCGAGCGTGCTCGTGCTGGTCGCCGCCGCGCCCGCGCCGGCGTTGATGTCGTACCAGGACTTCGCGCTGCCGGCCGGCACCAACCCGCAAGGTCTCGCCGCGTCCGATTGCGACGGCGACGGCCGTCCCGACCTCGTCGCCGCGAACATGGGCGACGATACGGTCACGATCTACCACAACGACGGCGGCACCCTCGTGGTCGCGAAGACCGTTCACGGGCCGTCGCAGCCGGCCGGTGCGGTGTGCGCCGACTTCAACGAGGACGGATTCGTCGACCTCGCCGTCACCAGCTTCGCGACGGGCACGGTGACGGTCTATCTCGGCGACGCCGACGGTGAGCTGACGGCGGGCGCGGCGTTCGTCGTCGGCCAGGCGCCGCGGTCGGTGTCGGCCGCGGATTTCGATCGCGACGGACACCTCGATCTGCTGGTGGTGAACGCGCGCTCGAGCGGGCTGTCGCTGCTGTTCGGCGACGGCGCCGGCCGGTTCCCGTTCGGCTCGACGATCCGCCTGCCCGCGAGCGAGCACAGCCGCAGCCGGCCGCTCTCGGCCGCGATCGGCGACTACGACCACAACGGCCGCCCGGACATCGCGATCATCGGCCAGGGAAGCCCGCCGCTCCGCATACTGCTCGGCGAGGGCCTCGGCTTCTCGGTCGACGACCAGAAGCTGCCCGCGACCGCGAATCCGCGGTCGGCGGCGAGCGCGGACCTGGACCTCGACGGCTACGCGGATCTCGCGGTGCTCTCGACCGACGCGACCGTGCGGCTGTATCGCGGCGCGGCGGCGCAGCGGTTCGTCAGTCCGGATCTCCTGCTTCTCGGCGGCGACGCCCGCGCGCTCGCGCTCGCCGACTTCGACGGCGACGCGCTGCCGGACCTCGCGGTGTCGTACGCCAAGAGCAACACCGTGCGCGTCCTGCCGGCGGTCGCTCCGGGCCGTTTTCGCGTGACGCGCGCCGCCTCGCCGGTGGTGGTGAACGGCAGCAACAATCTGACCCAGCGGAGCAGCGACGAGGTCGTCGCGATCGACAAGGCGGCCCGCACGCTCGCGCGCATGAAGCTGAACGACCAGAGCGCCCTCAGCGTCAACGAGCTCGTGCCGCTCGGCGGCCCGCCCGACACGCTCGTCCTGACCGATCTCGACGGCGACGGCACCAGCGACGCGGTCGTCGCGCTGCGAACCTCGTCCGGCCCGGTGCTGCAAGTGCGGCTCGGGAACGCGGCCGGCGGCTTCAATCCCCCGGCCACCGGGTCGTCCCGCTGCGGCAACGGCGTGGTCGAGGGCGCGGAGCTGTGCGACGACGGCAACACCGCGGCCGGCGACGGCTGCGGGCCGACGTGCACGCCCGAGATCGCGCGTGCGGCGGTCTCGGCGGCCGCCGCCGACGTCGACGGCGACGGGCGTCAGGACGTCGTGCTCACCGACGCGCGCGGCACCCTCCTCGCGCTCCTCGGCAACGGCACCGGGGGCTTTCGCGAGGTGCGCAAGCTCGGCGCGGTGCGGCCGAGAACGCCGATCGCGATCGCGCCGTTCTTGGGTGACGGACCTCCGGACATCGTGTTCATGCCGCCGCGCGGCGCGCATGCTCTCGGGCTGCTCGCGAACGACGGCAGCGGTCACTTCTCGTCCCAGCTGCTGCCGCGCACCGACCAGCTGCGCGGGCCGTTCGCCGCCGCCGACATCGACCGCAACGGCTTCGTCGACCTGGTGGCGACGGTCCACTCGGGCGCGGGGTTCGTCGTGCTCTTCAACGACGGCGACGGGCCGCTGCGTTCGGGTGCGATCGTCAACGCTCCGGCGTCGCTGCGCGGGATCGACGTCGCCGACGTCGACGAGGACGGCTGGCTCGATCTGTTCGCCTTCTTCGGCCACGGCAAGAGCGCGCCGCTGCTCTACCTCGCGTCGCCGAACGGCGTCTTCAACCGTGGCGCGGTGACGGTCGCCCCGGATGGGCGGGCGAACGCGGTGCTCACCGATCTCAACGAGGACCAGCATCAGGACGTCGTGCAATGCGACGGCGGCGCGGCGTCCTCGTGCAGCGTCGCGTACGGCGACGGTCGCGGGCGCTTCTCCGCGACGCCGCCGCTCGACGTCTCGGCGCAGACTGGCGCCTACGTCGGACGGCTCACGCGCGCGGCGACGGCGGCCGATTTCGACGGCGACCACGTCGTCGACTTCGCCGGCGTCAGCCGGCGCGACAACCGCGTCGTCGTCTTCTACCGCCAGGCGGACGGCGCCAACGCGACGCGGCTCGAGCTCACCACCGGCTCGAAGCCGATCGCGATCGCCGCCGCCGACCTCGACGGCGACGGGCGGCCCGACCTGGTCGCCGCGAACGAAGGATCGACCGATCTCAGCGTGTTCCTGAACCGCGGCGCGCGCCAGTTCGCCAGCCTCGCGCGCGTCACGCTCGACAACGGCGGCTTCAAGCCGTCGGCGCTCGCCGTCGGCGACCTCAACGGCGACGGCCGGCCCGACCTCGCGGTCGCTTCGGCGGACGGCTCGAACGTGACCCTGATGTTGAACCGCGGCAGCGGCGGGCTCGTCCGCGGCCCGTCGTTGGCGACGGGCGCGAGCCCGCAAGCGGTCGCCCTCGGCGATCTCAACGGCGACGGCATCCTCGACGTCGTCACCGCGAACGGCGGCGACGACAGCGTCTCGCTCCTGCTCTCCGACGGCGCCGGCGGCTACCAGACGCGCTCCATGGCGAGCGGCGGCATGCACCCGACCGATCTCGCCATCGCCGACCTCGACGGCGACGGCGCCGCCGACCTCGTCGTCGTCAACGAGGTGTCGCGCAGCCTCGCGACCTTCCTCAACGACGGCAGCGGCGACCTCGTCTTCGCCGACGCGCTCGCCATGCCGGGACGCAAGCGGCCGTGGAACCTCTGCACCGGCGACTTCGACGGCGACGGCGCCGCCGACGTCGCGGTCGCGAGCCTCGGCACCGCCGACGTGACGGTGATCCGCGGGACCGGCGACGGCGCGTGGAGCGGCGACGTCCGGGTGTTCTCGATCGGCGAGGACCCGCGCCCGCTCTTCTGCACCGACGTCGACGGCGACGGGCGGAGCGACGTCCTGTTCGTGCGCCGGCGAACCGGCCGCGTCGACGCGATCGTGACCGGCCGATGAGCGCCGCGACGATCCACGCGTATCGCGACGACGCCGCCGAGCGCGACGATGCGGCGGCGCCCGGCCTCGCCGCCGTCGCGGAGCGGGCGACTCCGGCGACCCGGCCGCGTCGGCGCGGGCGCACGCCGATGGACGCGGCGGCGATGGTGCTGTCGGTGCTCGTCCCGGTCTACAACGAGGAGCGCACGATCTCCCTGATCCTCGATCAGGTGCACGACGTCCCGGTGCGCAAGGAGGTGATCTGCGTCGACGACTGCTCGACCGACGGCAGCCGGCGCATCCTCGAGCGCGAGAAGGCCGCGGGCCGGATCACGACGCTCATCCACCACGACCGCAACCGCGGCAAGGGCGCCGCGATCCGCACCGCGCTCCGGGCGAGCACCGGCGACGTGGTGATCGTCCAGGACGCCGACCTCGAGTACGATCCCGGCGACTGGCCGACCCTGCTGGCGCCGATCGTCGACGGCCGCGCCGACGCCTGCTTCGGCTCGCGCTTCCTCGGCGGCACGCATCGCGTGCTCTACTTCTGGCACTCGGTCGGCAATCGTTTGCTGACGACCTTCAGCAACATGGCGACCAACCTGAACCTCACGGACATGGAGACCTGCTACAAGGCGATCCGCGGCGATCTCGCGCGCGCGCTCCGCTTGCGGTCGAATCGCTTCGGCTTCGAGCCCGAGGTCACGGCGCGGCTCGCGCGGGCGAACGCCCGCGTCTTCGAGGTGCCGATCTCCTACGCGGGACGGACGTACGAGGAGGGCAAGAAGATCGGCTGGAAGGACGGCGCGGCGGCGATCGGCCACATCGTCTACTACAACCTCGTCGACCGCGCGCCGTGATCGCGCGCGGCGGCGTCCGGCGTGCCGGCGGCCGCAGTGCGCGCGCGCGCCGCTAGCGATCCGGCCGTGACGATCTCCTAGCCCTCCTCGGCGGGCTCGTCGTCGCGGCCCCAGCGCTCGAGCTTGCGATAGAGCGTCTTGCGGTCGAGCCCGAGCACCTGCGCCGCGATCGTCTTGCTGCCGCCGACCGCCTCCAGCACGCGCAGGATGTAGCGCCGCTCGACCTCCTCGAGCGGGACCAGCTCGGACGGGTCGTCGCTCGCGACCACCACGTGGGAGCGCTTGTAGTTGCGGATCTTCTCCGGGAGGTCGTCGACCGCGATCTGCTCGTAGGTGGTGAGCGCGACGGCGCGCTCGATGCAGTTCTCGAGCTCGCGGACGTTGCCCGGCCAGCCGTACGCCAGCAGCCGCTCGGCGGCTGCCGGCGACACCCCGGTCACGTGGCGGCCGGCGCGGGCGGCATGGAGGTCGATGAAGTGCTGCGCCAGCAGCAGGACGTCGTTGCCGCGCGCGCGCAGCGGCGGCAGCTGGATGTGGATCACGTTGATCCGGAAGAAGAGGTCCTCGCGGAACCGCGCCTCCTCGACGGCGGTCTCGAGGTCGCGGTTGGTGGCGGCGACGATGCGGACGTCGAACGGCACCTCGGCGTCGCCGCCGACCGGACGCACCAGGCGCTCCTGCAGCGCGCGCAGCAGCTTCGGCTGCAGCGCGAGCGGCAGGTCGCCGATCTCGTCGAGGAAGCAGCGTGCCGCCGTGCGCCTGGAGGAAGAGCCCGGTGCGGGCGGCGCGGGCGTCGGTGAACGCGCCGCGCACGTGCCCGAAGAGCTCGCTCTCGAGCAGCGCCTCCGGCATCGCCGCGCAGTTGAGCGCGACGAACGGGCCCGCGGCGCGGCGGCCGCGCTGATGCAGCGCGCGCGCGACCAGCTCCTTGCCGGTGCCGCTCTCGCCGGTGACCAGCACCGAGGCGTCGGAGTCGACCAGGCGCTCGAGGAGGGCGTACAGCTTCGCCATCGCGGGGCTCGCCCCGAGGAGGTCGTCGAAGCGCTGCACGCTCTCGACGACGCGGCGCAGCCGCTTCACCTCCTCGCGCAGCGCGCGGTGCTGCACCGCGCGCTCGACCGCGAGCGCCAGCGCGTCGATCTCGAACGGCTTGGTGATGAAGTCGTAGGCGCCGGCGCGGATCGCGGCGATCGCGGTCTCGAGGCTGCCGAACGCGGTGATCACGATCACCGGCACGTCCGGGCGGTTCGCGACGACGCGCTCGCAGAGCTCGAGCCCGTTCATGCCGCGCATGTTGAGGTCGGTGACGACGGCGTCGAGGTCGTCGCTCGCGAGCGTGTCGAGCGCCTCGTCGGCCGAGGTCCGCCACACGGTCTGGAACCCCTTGGCGCCGAGCCCGGCCTGCAACAGCTCGCACATCTTGCGGTCGTCGTCGACGACCAGCACGCGCCCGTTCACGTCGCCACCGCCTCGGCCGCGCCGTCGGCCGCGACCGCCCGCAGGAAGATCGCGAAGCGCGTGCCCTCGCCGACGCGGCTCTCCACCTCGATCCAGCCGCCGTGCTCGCGGACGATGCCGTACGAGACCGAGAGCCCGAGGCCGGTGCCCTCGCCGACGCCCTTGGTCGTGAAGAACGGCTCGAAGATGTGGGGGATGTGCGCGTCGGAGATGCCGTGCCCGCGGTCGCGCACGATGATGCAGGCGTAGTCGGCGGCGGGGCCGCCGTGCTCCGGGGGCGGCTGCACCTCGCGGCGCGTGACGTCGACGTCGAGGACGCCGCCCGCGCCCATCGCCTGGATGCCGTTGACCACGAGGTTGGCGAGCGCCTGCACCATCTGGTTCTCGTCGACGTGCGCCACGACGGGCGTCGGCGCGGCGGCGAGGTGGACGGCGACGCCGCGCTTCTCCGCGATCGGCGACAGCATGTCGACGGTCTGGGCCGCGATCTCGTTGAGGTCGCGGGCGCCGAGCCGCGGGCCGCGCCGGCGCGCGAAGTCGAGGAGCTGGCGGATGATCGTGCTCATCCGCTCGGCCTCGTCGGCGATCGCGCTGGTGCTGCTCGCGAGCTCGTCGTCGGAGAGGCCGCCGCCGCTGAGCATGCGGGCGCGACCGAGGATCACGTTGAGCGGCGTGCCGAGCTCGTGGGCGACGCCGGAGGCGAGCTGGCCGACCGTCTTCAGGCGGTCGGCGTGCCGCAGCTGCTCGAGCGCGGCGATGCGGGCCTCGGTCTCGGCGCTGACCCGCTCGTTGGCCTCGCTCAACCGGTCGCACATCGAGTCGATCTCGCGCGCCAGCTCGCCGATCTCGTCCCGCTGCTCGACCTGCACCCGGCGCGACAGGTCGCCGGCGCCGACGCGGCGCGCCTGCTCGCACAGGCGGCGGATCGGGCCCCCGACGAGCAGCGTGCTGCCGCCCATCGCGATCAGGCCGCACACGGCGGCGGTGACGATGGCGGCGATCACGCTCTGCGCGACGCTCGAGCGGAAGTAGCGTTGCTCGCGGGTCAGCGACTCGGAGATCTCGAGCGCGGCGCGCCGGTCGCTGGCGATCGCGAGCGGCACGTAGGCGTAGCGGTTGTCGTCGTTCACCGCGTGCCGCGACGGGCGCACGATGCTCCTTCCGTCCCACGCCCGCTGGATCAGGCTCACCGGTACCACGGGGCGGTACGGCGCCTCGCTGCCGTCGAGCCAGACCCAGCGGATCGTCACCTCGCTGACGCTGTCGTTCGCGCGCTGCACCAGCGCCTGCGCCCGCGCCTCGCCCTCGGTCTGCCAAACGGCCGCGACCGCCGCGCCGAGGACGCGCCCCATCAGCCGCTCGTCCTCACGGCGGTCGGTCTCGAAGAACGTCGTCTCGCGCGCCAGGCGCACGTAGGCGTTGACGGCCATCACGACGAAGATGCCGATGACGAGGAGGAGGGTGAGCTTGCGTGCGAGCTTCATGGCGATGAATGCGGCGGGCAGTGGCAGCGTGGTCGATCGGGATGGGCGCTCGGGGTCGCGATCACGAGCGGCGAGAATACTACGACTTCGCGGCGGCCAGCCAGGAGGATTCCAGCGGCGCTCGGCGGTGCCTTACGACCCCGCGTCGGCTTCGCGCAGGGCGCGCCGGGCGGTGCGGGTGACGATCGTGGTCACCACGACGGTGGCGACGAGACCGAGGACCAGCACGGCGTAGTAGCCGGCGCCCTTGTCCACCGGCGCGCCGCCGGCGAGCGCGGCGACGTCGCCGGCGAGCTTGCCGTAGTACACGTAGAGCAAGGTTCCCGGCAGCATGCCGGCCGACGCGACCAGGTAGTCGGCGAAGCGCACCTGGGTGAGGCCGAGGGCGTAGTTGAGCAAGGAGAACGGGAACGCGGGCGAGAGCCGGAGGAGGAAGACGATGCGCCGGCCCTGCGCCGCGACCGCGCGGTCGATCGCCGCGAAGCGGGCGTTCCCGGCGAGCCGCCGCTCGATCGCGCGGCGCGCGAGCGTCCGCGAGACGAGAAACGCCGCCGCCGAGCCGAGCGTCGCCGCGATGAAGACGTAGACCGTCCCTTTCAGCAGGCCGAAGATCGCGCCGGCGGCGAGCGTCAGGATCGAGCCGGGAACGAAGGCGACGACGGCGACGGCATACCCGGCGATGAAGACCACGGGTCCCCAGGCGCCGAGGCCGTCGACCCAGCTCGCGAAGCGCGGCAGGTATCCGCCGACGGCGCGCCCGAGCGCGACCACCGCCGCCACCGCCGCCACGACCGCGAGCACGCGCACGATCGGCGGCCGGCGCGTGTGCGCGGTCGGTTGCTCGAGCACGGACCCGCTCTCAGCCATCCGTTCCTCCTTGGTGTGGGATGCCGCGCGACCGCCGGAGTCTCGCACGAATCCCGGCCGGCGCGCATCCCGCGCGCAACCGCCCCCCGCCGGCGAGCATCGTAGCGGCATGCGCAGGGCGCTCATCGCTCACTGGCCCGAGTACCTGATGGAAGGCGCGCTGCTCGGGGCGTTCATGATCTCGGCGTGCGGCTTCGGCACGCTGCTCGGCCATCCGGCCTCGCCGCTGCGCCACGCGCTCGCCGGCCCGTTGGTCGCACGGGCGCTGATGGGCCTCGCGATGGGCGGCACCGCGGTCGCCCTCGTGTACTCGCCGTGGGGGAAGCAATCCGGCGCGCACTTCAATCCCGCGGTGACGCTCGCCTTCTATCGTCTCGGCAAGATCGAGCCCTGGGACGCGACGTTCTACGTCTTGGCGCAGTTTCTCGGGGGGGTGGCGGGCGTCGCGCTCGCCGCGGCGTTTCTCGGCGCGACGCTCGCCGCGCCCGACGTGAACTACGTCGTCACCGTGCCGGGCGCGGCCGGCGTCGCCGCCGCGTTCGCCGGCGAGGCCGCGATCTCGTTCGGGCTGATGGCCGCCGTCTTGCGCGCGTCGAGCTCGCCCCGCTTCGGCGTCTTCACCGGTCTGGTGTGCGGCGCGCTCGTCGCCGCCTACATCACGTTGGAGGCGCCGCTCTCCGGGATGAGCATGAACCCGGCGCGGACGCTCGCGTCGGCGCTGCCGGCACGCACGTGGACGGCGCTCTGGATCTACTTCGCGGCGCCGGCGCTCGGCATGCTCGCCGCGGCCGAGAGCCACCTCCGTCGCGGCGGCGCGGTCCGGTGCGCCAAGCTCCATCATCAGAACGACAAGCGCTGCATCTTCCGCTGCGGGTACGACGCGCTCCCCGCCTGACGACCACGACCATGTCGCAGCGCGACCTCCACGGGGATCTCGTCGAGCATGACGCCGGCCACGTCGGACGCGACTGCCAGCGGGTGCTGCTGCTGGCGATTCTCCTCGCGTTCTTCGCCGCCTTCGGCTGCGCGCCGGCGTCCCCGCGTCGGGCCGGCGACGCGTATCCGGCCGTCGCGGCTTCGAGTGCCGCGGCGCCCGCGCCGACGGCGCGGGTTCGCGTCGTCGGCGCGATCGGCATGACCGTCGCCGACCTCGACCGCTCCGTCGCGTTCTATACCGCCGTCCTCGGGTTCGAGCCCGTCGGCGAGGACGAGCTCGCCGGCGCCGGCGTCGGTCGCTCGGCGGGCGTCGCGGACGTTCATGCCCGGCGCGCGCGCCTGCGCCTCGGCGACGAGGCGCTCGAGCTCACGGCGTACGCGGCGCCGAAGGGGAGGGCGGTCCCGACGGACAGCCGCAGCAACGACGGCTGGTTTCAGCACGTCGCGATCATCGTCGCCGACATGGGGCGCGCGTACGCGCGCCTCCAGGAGCACGGCGTCGTCGCGACGTCGATCGGCGGCCCGCAGCGGATTCCCGACGCGAACCCGGCGGCCGCCGGCATCGAGGCCTACTACTTCAAGGATCCCGACGGGCACCCGCTCGAGATCCTGCACTTCCCGCCGGACAAGGGCGCCGCCAAGTGGCATCGCGATCGCCGACCGCCCGCGGTCGCGGCTGCGGGCGCGGGGGCCGCCGGCGCCGCGCCGCTCTTCCTCGGTATCGACCACACGGCGATCGTCGTCGGCGACACCGACCGCAGCCTCGCCTTCTACCGCGACACCCTCGGCCTCCACGTCACCGGCCGCAGCCTGAATCGCGGCGCCGAGCAGGAGCATCTGAGTGGCGTGCCCGGCGCCCGAGTCCAGATCACGAGCCTCCACGCCGCCGCCGGCCCCGGCATCGAGCTCTTAGAATACCGCCACCCCCGCACCGGCCGCCCGATGCCGCAGGACGAGCGCCCGACTGACGTCTTCCACTGGCAAACGCGCCTCCTGACGAGCGCTGCCGCATCTCGGCGATCGCCCGCCGTCCTCGTCCGCGACCCCGACGGCCACGTGATGGAGCTGGTAGGCGAGTGAGCGCCGACGCGGTCACGCCGGCCTCCTGATTCTTCGAAAACACGAGGGCCCCACACCATGGCGAAAATGACGACACGACCGACACGCGAAAGCAGCGAGAGCGCCGAGAGCCGACGTCTGGAAGATGACCGCACGCGCCAGGTGAACTGGAAGCGCTGGGGCCCGTACCTCGCCGAGCGCCAGTGGGGCACCGTCCGCGAGGACTACTCGCCGCACGGCACGTGCTGGGACTACTTCCCCCACGATCACGCCCGGAGCCGCGCCTATCGCTGGGGCGAGGACGGGCTCCTCGGCATCTGCGATCGCGAAGCGCGGGTCTGCTTCGCGCTCGCGCTGTGGAACGGCCGCGATCCGATCCTGAAGGAGCGTCTCTTCGGCCTCACCGGTCCCGAGGGCAACCACGGGGAGGACGTGAAGGAGTGCTACTTCTACCTCGACGGCACGCCGACGCACTCGTACCTGAAGGCGCTCTACAAGTACCCGCAGGCGGCGTTCCCCTACACGTGGCTCGTCGAGGAGAACCGCCGGCGCGGCAAGGGCGATCGCGAGTTCGAGCTCGCCGACACCGGCGTGTTCGACGACGGCCGCTACTTCGACGTCTTCGCGGAGTACGCCAAGGCGGGTCCCGACGACCTGGCGATCCGCATCACGGTCGCGAACCGCGGCCCTGAGGCGGCGGTGCTGCATCTCTTGCCTACCGTGTGGCTGCGGAACACGTGGTCGTGGGGGCGATCGGGTGAAGGCTACTGGCCGAAGGGGCGGATCGCCCGCGCCGGCGACGGCGTGGTGACGATCGACCACCCGTCGCTCGGCAGCTACCGGCTGGAAGCGGAGACGCTCGCGGACGGCGAGCCGCCGGCGCTGCTCTTCACCGAGAACGAGACCAACGTCGCGCGGCTCTTCGGCGGATCGAATGCGACGCCCTACGTGAAGGACGCCTTCCACGAGTACCTGTGCGCCGGCCGCGCCGACGCCGTGAACCCGGACGCGACCGGCACCAAGGCGGCGGCGCACTACCGGCTCGCGGTGCCGGCGGGCGGCGAGATCGCCGTCCATCTCCGGCTCGCGCGCGCGGACCGGTCGCCGTCCCGCAGCGCGACGGCGGCGGCGCCCGGCGGCGCGGGCGCGGGCAGCGAGCCGTCGGCGCCGGGCGGCCGGGCGTACGACCTCGCCGGCCACTGCCGGCGCGTGCTCGCCGATCGCACCGCGGAGGCCGACGCGTTCTACGACGAGCGGCTCCCCGCCGATCTCACGGCCGACGAGCGCGCGGCGACGCGCCAGGGCTATGCCGGTCTGCTGTGGTCGAAGCAGTTCTTCCACTTCGTCGTGCAGCATTGGCTCGACGGCGATCCGGCACAGCCGCCGCCGCCCGCGGGCCGCGTCGGCGGCCGCAACCGCGACTGGCGGCACCTCTACAACCGCGACGTCGTCTCGATGCCGGACAAGTGGGAGTACCCGTGGTACGCGGCGTGGGATCTCGCGTTTCACATGCTGCCGTTCGCGCGCATCGACATCGAGTTCGCGAAGCAGCAGCTGATCCTGTTCCTGCGCGAGTGGTACATGCACCCGAACGGCCAGATCCCCGCCTACGAGTTCGCCTTCGGCGACGTGAACCCGCCGGTGCACGCCTGGGCGGTCTGGCGCGTCTACAAGATGAGCGGCGCGCGCGGCGCGCGCGACCGGCTCTTCCTGGCGCGCGCCTTCCAGAAGCTCCTCATCAACTTCACCTGGTGGGTGAACCGCAAGGACGCCGAGGGCAACAACCTCTTCGGCGGCGGCTTCCTCGGGCTCGACAACGTCGGGGTCTTCGACCGCTCGCAGCCGTTGCCGACCGGCGGCACGCTCGAGCAGGCCGACGGCACCGCCTGGATGGCGAGCTACTGTCTCACCATGCTGGCGATGGCGCTCGAGCTGGCGGAGGAGGACCCGTCGTACGAGGACGTCGCGTCGAAGTTCTTCGAGCACTTCATCGCGATCGTCGACGCGATGAACACCCTCGGCGGCAGCGGTCTCTGGGACGACGGCGACGGCTTCTACTACGATCAGCTCGCGGTCGATGGCGCGCACGTGCCGCTGCGCGTCCGCTCGATCGCCGGGCTGATCCCGCTCTTCGCCTGCGCCAATCTCGAGTCGGAGCAGCTCGCGCGCCTGCCGGGGTTCCGCAAACGGATGGAGTGGTTCCTCGAGAACCGCCGGGACCTGGCGCGCCACATCGCCTACATGGAGGAGCCGGGCGCCGACCAGAGCCACGGCCACCGCCTGCTGGCGCTGCCGTCGCGCGAGCGCCTCGAGCGCGTGCTGCGCTACGTGCTCGACGAGAGCGAGTTCCTCTCCGACTACGGCATCCGCTCGGTGTCGCGCGTCCACCGCGACCGGCCCTACGTCTTTCGCGCCGGCGGCGACGAGTACCGCGTCGGCTACGTGCCCGGCGAGTCCGACACCGGCCTCTTCGGCGGCAACTCGAACTGGCGCGGGCCGATCTGGTTCCCGCTGAACTACCTCTTGGTCGAGGCGCTCGAGCGCTACCACCACTTCTACGGCGACACGCTGAAGATCGAGTGCCCGACCGGATCGGGGCGCTGGCTGAGCCTGCGCGAGGTGGCGCACGAGATCTCGGCGCGCCTCGCGCGTATCGTCCTGCCGGACGCGACCGGACGGCGGCCGTGCAACGGCGGCGACCGGCGCTACGACGACCCGCATTGGAAGGACCTGGTGCTGTTCTCGGAGTACTTCCACGGCGACACCGGCCGCGGTCTCGGGGCCAGCCATCAAACCGGCTGGACGGCGCTGGTCCTGCGCTGCATCGAGGATGCCGCCGCGGCCCGCCGTGCCGCCGAGCCCACGACGCATGAAACCGTCGCGGAGCACGCCGAGTCGAGCGATGCCCCGCTTCGCGCCACAGCATCGAGGAGGTCGTGATGAAAGCCCTGGCCGTGTTCCCCCGTGACCGCCGCGTCGCCGTGATCGACGCGCCCGAGCCGCGCCTCGCCCGCGACACCGACGTCAAGCTCCGCATGATCGACGTCGGGATCTGCGGCACCGACAAGGAGATCAGCGCATTTCAATACGGCACGCCGCCGCCGGGCGCGGACCGTCTCGTCATCGGCCACGAGTCGCTGGGCGAGGTGATCGAGGTCGGCGCCGCGGTGTCGCGCGTGCGGGTCGGCGACCTGGTGGTGCCGATGGTGCGCCGCCCGTGCCCGCACGAGAGCTGCGCCGCCTGCCGCGCCGGCCGCCAGGACTTCTGCTACACCGGAGACTTCACCGAGCGCGGCATCAAGGAGGCGGACGGCTTCATGACCGGCTACGTCGTCGACGACGAGTGCTACATGAACGTCGTGGCGCCGGAGCTCCGCGACGTCGGCGTGCTCGTCGAGCCGCTGACGATCGCGGAGAAGGCGATCATGCAGCTCTGGGACGTGCAGGAGCGCCTGCCGTGGGCGTGCCGTGACGAGGCGGTGCAGGGCCGGGCGCACTGCCGGAACGCGGTCGTCCTCGGCGCCGGGCCGGTCGGCCTCCTCGGCGCCATGGCCCTCGTCGTCGCCGGGTTCAAGACGTCGATCTACTCGCGCGGCGGCGCGAGCGACGCGCGGGGGCGGGTCGCGACCGCGATCGGCGCGCGCTTCGTCTCGGCCGACCGGCGCTCGATCCCGGAGCTCGCGGCGGAGATCGGCAACATCGACGTCGTCTACGAGGCCGCGGGTGCGTCGCGCGCCGCGTTCGAGCTGATCGCGGCGCTCGGCACCAACGGCGTCTTCATCTTCACCGGCGTCCCCGGCCGCAAGGCGCCGGTCGAGGTCGACACCGACCTCCTGATGCGAAACCTGGTGCTCAAGAACCAGGTCGTCTTCGGCACCGTCAACGCGCCGCGGAGCGCGTTCGAGGCCGCCGTGCGCGACCTCGCGATCTTCAAGCAGCGCTGGCCGTCGGCGCTGCGCTCGCTCATCAGCGCGCGCGTGCCGCTCGACGCCGCGCCGGCGCTGCTCAAGGAGAGCGGGCCCGGCATCAAGAATGTCGTCACGATTTCCTGACGCGGCGGAGTGGCTCGAGGCCGACGGTCTCGGCGGCTTCGCGTCCGGCACCGTGAGCGGCATCCGGACGCGGCGGTACCACGCGCTGCTCCTCGCCGCGACGACGCCGCCGACCGGGCGCTTCGTCCTGGTGAACGGTTGCGACGCCTTCGTCGAGACCGCCGGCGGCCGCTTCGCGCTGAGCTCGCAGCGCTACGCGCCCGACGTCGTCCATCCGGACGGCGCCGCCCGGATCGAGAGCTTCGAGTACGAGCCGTGGCCGACGTGGACGTTCGTGCTCGGCGACGGCACGCGGATCACGCAGGAGATCGTCGCGCGTCACGGCTCGCCGCTGGTCGCGCTGCGCTGGACCGCCGCGGCGGAGCCGCGCCGGCGCCTGACGTTGACGGTCCGGTTCTTCCTCTCGGGCCGCGACTATCACTCGCTGCATCACGCGAACGGCGCGTTCCGCTTCGAGCCGGAGGTCGCCGGCGAGCGCCGCGTGTGGCGGCCGTACGACGGCGTCCCGCCGGTCGTCGTGACGACGAACGGCGCGTACCGGCACGCGCCGGACTGGTATCGCAACTTCCTCTACGCCGAAGAGGCGGCGCGCGGCCTCGACTGCACCGAGGACCTGGCGACGCCGGGGACGTTCGAGTGGGATCTCGCCGCGGGCGACGCCGTCTGCCTGCTGTCGACGGACACGCCCGCCGAGCCCGACCACGACCCCGCCGACGGCGCGCCTCCGGACGGCGCCGGAGCCGCGCGCCGCGCGGCCGACGTCTTCGCCGCCGTCCGCGACGCGGAAGCGCAGCGCCGGCGACGCTTCCCGTCGCCGCTTCATCGCGCCGCCGACGCCTACCTCGTGCGCCGCGGCGGCGGGCGGACGGTGATCGCCGGCTATCCGTGGTTCACCGACTGGGGGCGCGACACTTTCATCGCGCTCCGCGGCCTCTGCATCGCGAGCGGCCGATTCCAGGAGGCGCGCGAGATCCTGCTCGCCTGGGCGGACACCGTCTCCGAGGGCATGCTGCCGAATCGCTTTCCGGACGACGACGGCACGCCCGAGTACAACGCCGTCGACGCGTCGCTGTGGTACGTGATCGCGGTCGGCGAGCTGGCGGAGGCGATGACGCGGTCCGGAGCGGCGCTCGACGCGCGCGACCGTCGCACCTTCGACGCGGCGATCGACGCGATTCTCACCGGCTACGCGCGCGGCACCCGCTACGGCATTCGCCTCGACGACGACGGGCTGGTCGCGGCGGGCGTCCCCGGCGTGCAGCTGACGTGGATGGACGCGAAGGTCGGCGACTGGGTGGTGACGCCGCGGATCGGGAAGCCGGTGGAGATCCAGGCGCTCTGGCTCGCGGCGCTCCAGGTCGCGAGCGCGTCGCCGGCGTCGACTGGGAGAGCGCGCGAGGGCTCGGACCGCTGGAAGGCGCTGCTGGCGCGCGGCACCCGCAGCTTCGGCGAGCGTTTCTGGAACGAGCGCGACGGCTTCCTCCACGACGTCGTCGACGTCGACCACGTCGCCGGCACGGTCGATGCCGTCGTTCCGGCCGAATCAGATCTTCGCCGCCGGCGGGTTGCCGGTCGCGCTGCTCGACACCGACCGCGCCCGCCGCGTCGTCGACGCCGTCGAGGCCAGACTGTGGACGCCGCTCGGCCTGCGCTCGCTCGCGCCGGGTGAGCCGGCGTACGCGGCGCGCTACGAGGGCGACGTGCGCGCGCGCGACGGCGCCTATCACCAGGGCACGGTCTGGCCGTGGCTGATCGGCGCGTTCGTCGAGGCCTGGGTGCGCGCCCGCGGCGCGACGCCGCGCGCGGTCGGCGAGGCCCGCCGGCGTTTCCTCGCGCCGCTCCTGCGCCACCTCGACGACGCCGGCCTCGGCCACGTCTCGGAGATCGCCGACGCCGACCCGCCGCACACGCCGCGCGGCTGTCCCTTTCAGGCGTGGTCGGTCGGCGAGGCGCTCCGCCTCGCCGACGGCGTGCTCGCCGATGCGCGGCCGTCGTCGGCGGGACGGCCGTCGCGCGCGCCCGCCGCGCGACCGGAACGCTCGAAGAGCCGGTGAGGCGCGGATCGCGCCCGCCGCCTGCGACGGCGCGCCTCGTCTCGGCGTGAACGACGCCGGTCGCGCGCAGCCGCGTTCGCGGCGATCGCGTCCGGCGTGGCGCAAAAAAAAGGCGGGGGCTCGTGAGAGCCCCCGCCCTTGCTACGCAGAGGCCGATGAGAGCCCCCGCCGTGATGCCACGGACACCTTAGGCTACGGACACACGATCCGATCGGCGGTCATGTCGCTGTTGTCGTCGACGAACGGATCCGGCGGCGGGTTGCCGTTCTGCCGCGGATCGCCGGCTTCGAGGATTCCGGGAGTGGTCGTCTCGACGTTGACCCACGCCGGCGTGCCGTCACGCATGGCGTTGATCCAGTCGACGATCGTGATCGGCACGCCGTTGAGGTCGGTGTAGACCTTGTTGCTGCCGAACATCGTGTGCCGCGATCCGGTGCCGATGTAGTAGCGGTAGTTGCTCGGCACCGCCGCCGCGGTATCGATCGCCTGCTGCACCATGACGCCGTTCCACTCGCAACTGTCCTCCCACCACTTCGGCCACACGCTCAATGCAGTCGAGACGTCCGTCGTGGGGTTCTTCATGACGTGGTAGAAGCCGGTCTGGCCGCCGGTGCCGCCGTCGTACGCGGTGCTGTAGTGCCCCCAGTTCACGTCCGGGAAGTAATTGGCGACGAGCTCGGTGTAGCCGGGAATGCCGGTGCCGTTCGTCAGCGTGTCGGCGAGGCCCGGGATGTACGTCGGCAGGTTCGCCGCGAAGTTCCAGTGCGGGAACTCGTCGTCGAGGAACTGCTGGGTGACGACGCCGTTACCCGCGTCGCCGAGGACGTTGAACTTCGCCGTCGGGTAGACGGCGCGGATGAGCGGCGCATTGAAGAGCGCGCCGTACGCGCCCGCGCTCGAGCCGGTGACGAAGACCTCGTCGGGATCGACGAAGTGCTCGCGCGCGAACTTCTCGACCACGCGCGCGTCTACGAAGCCGCGGTGCTCGATGTGGACCACGCCGCCGAGCGGATTGGGATAGCTCTGCTCGGAATCACCGAAATGAATGTCGCCGGTGCAGTACGAGACGAAGACGACGTTCCAGTCCTTGAACGGGTTCGCCGAATTGGACTGGTCGCCCAGGCCGATCTGGCCGTTGTTGGGATTGTCGGAGCCGTTCGGGTCGACGCTGTCGTCGAACGTGTGGGCCGGGCCGCAGGTGAGGCCGTCCCAGCAGGCGCCGCCGCCCTGGAAGTAGACGAGGAGCTTGTTCTCGCTGCCGCGCTTCACGAAGTAGCTGTAGGGGGTATAGCCGGAGCAGATGGGTCGCAGGTCACGGCCCTCGTACGGGATCACGGTGCCGACCGGCAGCGTGATCGTGGTGAACTGGCTGTCGTCGACGTTCGGCGACACCGTCGTCGCGGTGACGACGCTCGCGTTCAGGTCGTCGATGGCGGTCTCCAGGTCACCCTCGGTGGCCGTCGACGGGCAGGTGTGCTGGTGCGCCTTGTCGAACGCGTCCGAGAACTTGCCCGCCGCCTTGGCGAGCGCCTCGTCGCGCTTCTCCGCGGCGGCCTTCGACGGCTTCTTGATGTACTTGCTCGCGGCCTTCAGGAGCGCCTGGCACTTCTTCGCCGCGGCGTTCGCGATCGAGGCGCCGCACTTCGCCTCATCCTTGTCGCCGAGATTCAGGCCGGTGTTGAGGGCGGTCATGAAGTCGACTGCGGCGTCGTCGATGCTCGTCTCGACGTCGTTCGCCGTCGCGGTCGTATCGGCGCAATCGACGCCTTTGGCGGCCGCCTTGTCCTCGGCCTTGGTCCACGCCTGAGACAGCTTCGCGGCAGCGGCCATGATCGCCGCATCGCGCGCGACGGCGTCGCCTTTCTGGTCGTACTTTTTCCACGCTTTGAAGACGGCTTGGCACTTCTTCGCGGCGGCCTTTTGCTTGGCGCTGACGCATTTGTTGCCTGGATAGACGCTGGCATTCGCTGCGGTCGGCGAGAGCGCGACCACCGCCGCCAGGAACATCCATGGCACGGCACGTTTGACGTACATCGGGGGCCCCTCCTTCTGGGATTGGGAAAAACGGTTGGACTGCTCGAATATGCGAGGCTGCCATCCCCCGGATCGAGCTGTCAAGCTAAAGTTCGGAATGCGATCGGCGCTGAGAGGGCGCATGCCGCCTAGCCGCGGTGGCTCTCACGGCGACCGTCGACCCGCGGGGTCGGCGACGCACGTTCGTCGTGGCGGCGCGGGTCATTTTGGGACGGTCGCGGCGCCGCACGCTGTGCGACGCCGCGCATTGGCGGCTCGCGGAAGGCATCGCGTGGGTACCCCGCGCTCCTCGCCGTCGCGGCCGGCGGCCGGCATCAATCGAACAGCACGTCCGGGGAATCGGTGTCCTTTCGCGAGCCGCTGCGGACGTCGTCGCGCGCGCGCTGGGCGATCTCCTCGTAGCGCATGCGGATCTTCTCGAGCTCGGCGTCGGTGAGCTCCTCGAGATCGAGGAGGGCGTTGTGCGCGCCGTCGATCGCGCGGATCAGCTCGTCGAGCTTCACCTGCACGGCGGCGGTGTCGCGGTTCTGGGTGTTCTGGATGAGAAACACCATCAAGAAGGTCACGATCGTCGTGCCGGTGTTGATGACGAGCTGCCACGTGTCGCTGAATCCGAACAGCGGCCCCGTGAGCGCCCACAGCACGATGATGCCGACCGCCACCCCGAACGTGCGCGGGTGCCCGGCGACGCGCGCCGTCCATTTCGCCAATCGATTGAACGTGCTGCCGCGATTCGCGAGCATGCGCTTCCCCTTTCGAGGTCCGGCACGGCGTCGGTCGCCCGCCGGACGAATGATGCGCCCGCGGCGGCCTTACCACATCGGACGCGATCGACGGGCCCGCCACGTCGAGACGCGACCGGATGTGTTCGGCCGCGCGACGGCGTAGACTGGGCCGAGCGGCTGCAGCGCCGTGTGCGCGCCGCGACCGACGGCGGTCGTCCGGCGTCTCGCGGCAGACGGAGGATGCATGCCACGAGAGATCTTGATTGCGAGGAAGCACACCGGCGAGCGCGCCCGCTACGCGCTCGAGGTGTTCGTCGAGGGCGACCACTGGACGAGCACGCTCGCCAAGCTCGACGAGCACGGCGAGCCGGTCGGCGAGCCGATCGCGCCGCGCTTCTACGGTCTCGACGCGGACCAGGCGCGCCGGCGGATGATCGCCGCGCTCGAGAACGACTACGACGAGGTCGCACCCGCGGAGGTGGAATGACGTGACCGCCGCGGCCATGCGTTGGGCATCGGCGCTCTCGACCGCACCGGCGCTCCCGGAGGCGATCGCCGAGGCGAGCGGGCGGATCGCGCGGAGCCTCGGCGACCGCGCCCCGGGGCTGGCGATCGTCTTCGTCTCGTCGCACCACGCCGCCGACTACGGCGCCGTTCCGCGCCTCGTCGCCGAGCACCTCGCGCCGGGCGCGCTCGTCGGCTGCTCCGCCGGCGGCGTCATCGGCGCCGGCCGGGAGATCGAGAACGCGCCCGCCGTCTCGCTCAGCGCCGCGCTCCTTCCGGCGGTCGGCGTCCGCGAGTTTCACGTGCCCGCGGAGCCGCCGGCAGGGACGGGCGCGCCGGAATGCCGGCAGGTCGTCGGCGTGACGGCCGATGCCGAGCCGCAGTTCCTGATCGTCGCCGATCCGTTCAGCGCCGACGCCGAACGGTTCGTCGGCGCGCTCGACGGCGCATTTCCGGCGAGCACGACGATCGGCGGCCTCGCGAGCGGCGGCACCGCGCCCGAGACGAACGCGCTCTTCACGGGCGCCGAGATGCACCGCGGCGGCATCGCCGGGGTCGCGCTCTCCGGCGACGTCGTGCTCGAGACGATCGTCGCGCAAGGCTGCCGGCCGATCGGGGACCCGATGTTCGTGACCGCGTGCCAGCAGAACGTCCTGTACGGGCTCGACGGCCGGCCGGCGGTGACCGCGATCCAGGAGCTCTACGCGCGGCTCCCGCCGCACGACCAGGCGCTCTGCCGCCGGTCGCTGTTTCTCGGCATCGTCATGAACGACGCGCGCGAGGAGTACCGGCACGGGGACTTCCTGATCCGGAACATCGTCGCGCTCGACGCCGCCGCCGGCGCGGTCGGCGTCGCCGCCGAGCTGCGCCCGGGCATGGTCGTGCAGTTCCATCTCCGCGACGCCCGAACCTCCGCCCAGGACCTCGAGTCCCATCTCGCGGCGCGCGCGCGGCGCGCGGTCCCGCCGGTCGCCGGCTCGGTCCTGTTCTCGTGCCTCGGGCGCGGCGCCGGCCTCTACGGCCATGCGAACCACGACAGCGACGCGTTCCGCCGGCATCTCGGCGACGTCCCGCTCGGCGGATTCTTCTGCAACGGCGAGATCGGCCCGGTGCAAGGTCGGACGTTCGTGCACGGCTACACCAGCGCCTTCGGTCTCTTCCGCCCGCGCGCCTGACGAGCGCGCTCCCGCGCGCGGCGCCGCGATGCGCGCGCGGCGGCTCAGCCGCCGCCGGGCTTCCTCACCGCCGCGTCGAATCCCGGGAGGATCGCCTGGAAGAAGGCGTTGCGGATCAAGTTGACGATGATCTGCACCGTGCTGGTCTGCGGGCTCGACGCCGGTCCGCTGATGTCGGTCTTGGTGGCGACCTCGTCGCGTCGCTCGTTCTCGAGCAGACCCGCGACCCCGCCGACGACGCCTTCGTACATCTTGTGGAGCAGGTTCTCGTCGGCGTCTTGGCGTGCGTCGTAGACGTTCATGTCGCGGAAGAACGGCTTGACGTAGCCGTGGGCGCGATCGTTCTCGATCGAGATCTCGGTCGTGAGCCCGAACGACCCGCTCGCGACGTCGAACTTGCCGTAGGCGCGCAGGAGATCGTTCAGGGAGCGGAGATCCGTGTCCCGGATGTCGAGCTTCAAGTCGAAGTCGGGACGCTTCTGGTCGGGCCGAAACGTCGCCGTCGCCTCGGTGATCCCGGATCCCATGAACTTACCGGTGAGCTTCGCCGTCGCCGTCCCGTGCGTCCGCTGATTGCTGACGTTCGTCACCGTCGCGTCGGTATCGGCGACGAAGAGCTCGTAGTGCGGGTCCCGGGCTTCGTCCACGAACGCGAAGGTGCCGTCGTCGACTTCCAGATGATCGATCTTCAAGAGCACGCCCGGCTGGTTGCTGACGTCCGCGGCGGCCTCCTTGGTCTTCGCGACCGCGCGCTTCACCGCCGCGTCGTGCGACGGCCGGTTGGCGTATTGCACCGCGAGATTCTCGAGGTCGACCTCCCGGAGCTCCGCGGTCTTCACCGCGGGACTGTATTCGACGCTGCCCTGCGCCGAGAGCGTGCCCTTGGTGATCGACACGTTGTACTCGTCGACGACCGGCGCGAAGTAGTCGAGCTTCATGCCGGCGATCGCGAGATCGGCTTTCACGCCGGCGTACGGCTCGGCGAGGAAGTCGGCGTTGCCGTCGAGCTCGAGCGTGCCCGAATCGAAGATCGTGCCGGTCAGGTGGAGCTCCGAGGGATACGTCCGGTCGCGTGAGCGAACGTTGCGGATGTTCTCCGCCCGGAAGTCGAGGTTCTCGATGGTGAGCGGCCGCTTCGGATCGTCGTCGACGTAGGTGATCTCGCCGTCGGCGATCGTGAGCTCGTTGATCTCGAGCGGATAGACCGCCTCGAGCGCCTGCTGCCAGCCACGATCCGAGACCGGCACCTCGTCGCTCGCCTCGGCCGCGAGGTGCCGGCGGTTCACGTGGATCCGCGGGCGGTCGAAGTGGAATTCCGCGACCAGGCGCCCGTCGAGCAGCGCCCTCCACTGGACGCTCGCCGTCAAGCGCGGAAAGTCGGCGACCGGCGGTTGCGGATGCGCCTGCTGCGACAGCGTCCAGTCCTCGAGGTCGATCGACAATCCGAGCGGGTGAAAGTCGAGGCGGCGGATGCTCACCGTATAGCCCTCGAGGCTGGCGTTCATCTCCCGCTCCATGTACCGGCGGAGCGGCTCGTCGACGAAGAGCGCCGCGACGAGGCTCGCGAGCACGAAGAAGACGACGACGCCGGCGACGCTCCACAGCAGGCGCGTCCCGGGGAACCGGACGCGTCGCGCCGCGCGTCTCATCGCCGACTCGCGTGCGGCGGCGCCGTGCGCTTCGCGAACGATCGCCACGTCAGCCGTCCTGCCGGACGCAGTATCGCTCGACCAGGTCGAGGAGCGCGTCGTAGTCGACGGGCTTCTCGAGCACCGTCGAGATGCCGAGCGCCGCCGCTTTCTCGCGCAGGCCGGTGCCGGTGTAGATCCCGGAGTAGGCGATGGTGGGGATCGTCTCGAGCGTGGGATCCTGCATCTGCTCGCGACGGAACTGAAAGCCGTCCTTTCGCGGCATGTTGAGGTCGAGCAGGATCAGGCAAGGATGAGCGCCGCGGCGCAGGCGCTGGAGCGCGTCCTCGCCGTCCTCGGCCGCGATCACCTCATAGCCGCACGCCTCGAGCAGGTAGGCGATACCATCGCGCAGATCGACATCGTCCTCGATCACCATGATCACGTTCTCCGCCGGCTCCGGGCGTCGCTCCGTCTCGCTCGTCGACGCCTCGGCGACGCGCGGCCGGCTCGCTCGGCGCCGCCGCGGGTCGCGCTTCTCGACGCGGCTCGTCGTGTGGCCGCGCGGTTGCTCGGCCGTCGGCTCCTCCCCACGTGCTCGCATCGTGACGAAGAGGATGAGCAAGCGGTGCGCCACGGCAACCGAGGCGAATTCGCGCCGTTCATGGGGATCGCGGATGATCGGCGACAGAAGAAGGTTCACCTCGCGACGACAAATTTGCATCTGACCGCGGCCGGCGGACGGGCGATTTGGCTCAGCCGTTCGAGACGACGAGTCGGCGCTCGATCCGCCGGCAGTCGTGGTAGAAGCGATCGTCGTGGCAACGATCGGCGTCACCGGCCATCGCGTGCTCTCGGACGTCGAGCGGGTCGCGTCCGGCATCGATCGCGCCTGGCGCCGGGTGCGCGCGCGGTTCGCCGGCTTGCCGCTCACGATCCTCTCCGCGCTCGCGGAGGGCGCCGACCGCCTCGTCGTCGCGCGTGCGCTCGCCGACGGCGACGTGCGGCTCGTGGTGCCGCTGCCCGTCGCCCGCGAGCAGTACCTCGAGGACTTCGAGACCGCCGCCTCGAGGGCGGAGTTCGAGCGGCTCGCGGCGCACGCCGCCGAGGTGATCGACCTGCCGCCGCAGCCGACGCGGGACCTCGCGTATCACGCGGCCGGCGCGCACATCGTCGCGGCGAGCGATGCGCTCATCGCGGTGTGGGACGGCCGGCCGGCGCAGGGTCCCGGCGGTACCGGCGCGCTCGTCGCGGCGGCGCGCCGGCGCGGGCTGCCGATCGCCTGGGTCCACGCCGGCAACCGCGAGCCCGGCACGACTGAGCCGACGACGCTGGAGGCGATGCAGGGCGCGGTCTCCTTCGAGCGTCTCTGACCGTAGCGGCGGTGAACGCCATACGTGCCGCCGTCGTGTCGCGCGCGGCCGCTTCGCTACCTCGGTGCCACGTCGCGACCGCGCCACCGCGCTCGGTCGCCGCCTCCCGCGAGCCTACGGTCCGGCCTTCGGCTCCGCCGGGCCCACCGCGAGCCACCACTGGCGGAGCTCCTGCGACAGCAGGTCCTCCGCGTGCAGGACGAGCCGCTTGAACGCCCGCTCCGCGTCGGCGTTCACGGCCTCGGCGCGGTCGTTCGGCTCGGCGGCGACGGTCGCGGTGAGCTCGGCCGCGACGCCCTCGCCGCGAACGGTGATCACCGCCGCGGCCGTTTCGGTCACGAGCGTGCGCTCGAGCTCGCGGAGCGCATCCTCGATCTCCGCGAGCGCGCGGCCGTAGTAGCGATAGGACCGGCTCAGACGATGGCTCTGCCAGAACGAGCGCAGCGCGATCGCGGCGGTGCCGACGGCGGGCGCGACGAGAGCGATGAACGTCAGGAGCCATTCACCCGGCGAGCTCTCGCGGTCGAGCAGCAACAGATGAAGCAGCGCGACGATGAGGGCGATCAGCAGGGCGACGGTCGCGATCCCCTCGAGGCGCCGGTCGCTCCGGTGATGCTCGTGGCTGCGCTTGACGAACCATGTCCGCTGCGTGACGAGCCGGCGCGCGCAGTAGTGGCGGAGCGCCGCGGCGAGATCCGGGACGCGCGCGTCGGTCCCGACCGCGTCCTCCAGGGCATCGCGCCAGGTCGCGCCGGGCCCGTCGCGCATCGGAATCAACGGCACCGGATCGACGTCGTCGCTGTCGACGAGGCGCCCGCGCCGGTACGCGACGTCGGCGACGGCGTCGTCAGCGGCGAAGAGATACGGTCCGATGCGCGCGCGCAGCAGGAACTCCTCGCGGCGGAGCAGCTCGGCGCGGATGCGGTTCGTGATCCACTCGTCGTGCGAGGCGCCGACGTGCAGCAGCCCGAGCGCCACCGCCACCGCGAGGAGCGTGACCTCGCCGACCGTGAGCGCGACGGCCAACGTCGTAGCGTCGCGCGGCAGGCTCGAGCGCGCGGCGAAGAAGGTGATCGCGAACGGGCTCAGGAGCAGCGCGAACGTTCCGACGAGATTGCGCAGCCGGTTCCGTTCGACCGCGCCGTCGTCGCGCGCGCGCTGCGCGTCGCCGAGCATGGTGATCGCGTCGCTCTGGGCTTCCGCCCGCGCGCCGACGTTGCGAGAGTCGGGCATCGGTGGTGGTCCGCGGACGCCTGTTAACGATCGACGGCCGGCGGCGTCAAGCGTGGGGCTGCGCCGGCGGCCGGATGCGGATGCTGGACCGTCCGCGTGCGCGACGATATGACCGACGGAAGCGCATGCGACGTCTCTTCGTGTCCGCCGCGCACTCGCCGCTCGAGTCGGCGCGGAACTCGTCGGCGCCGACGCCGCTCCGACGGTCCCTCCCGCGTGCGCTCGCGATCGTCGTGATCGCGGGCACGCTCGGCGTCGCCTGCCATTCCTCGCAGGAGCTGCCGCACGAGGGCGGCCGCGGTCACGGCGAAGCGACGCCCGGTCCGACCTCGAGCGTCGAGCTCTCGCCCCGCTACCGCGACGACGTCAACACGCTCGCGCGCGGCGAGACCTCGGAAGAGGCCAAGCTCGCGCTCGTCGAGGAGCTGGCGGTCGACAACAGCGACGCCGCGACCGCCGTGCTGCTCGGCAGCATGGAGAACAGCTCGATCTTGGTGTCGATGGCGAGCATCAAGGCGCTGAGCGGGCGGTCGTGCGCGGTCGTCACCGAGCCGCTCGAGCGGATGCTCGACGACCAGGAATGGGAGCGCCGCGCGTGGGCGGCGAAGGTGCTCGGCGATACGCGCTGTCGCGACGCGCTCCGGGAGCTGACGGACCGCTTGCAGCACGAGCGCGACGGTCGCGTCCAGCAGCGTATCGAGGCGGCGATCACCGCGATCAACGAGGAGGAGAAACCATGACGGCTTCCGTCCGGCGACGCATCGCCGTGGCGAGCATGCTGGCATTGACGCTCGCGGGCTGCTCGGCCGCGCGTCCGGTGGTGAGCCCGCGCCCCTGGGACAAGTACGGCGACACCGGCCCGCTGCGCGTCTACGGCGCCGATCCCGCGACTGCGGGCCAGCTGATCTATGCGAGCCTGCGGGAGGAAAAGAACCTGCGTGCGTTCCTCGATCGTAAAGGTGAGCCGGACACGCTCGAGGTGAAGGGCGGCCGCTTCTCGGCGAAGACGATCATCCTGAGCTACACGCGCCCGTCGGCGGGACGGCCGCACTCGATCACCCTCGATCCCTCGGGCGACGGCTTCATCCCGCGCGCGCCGGAACCGCTGGCGACGCCGCACGCGGCCGGCCGGGCGCGGAGGCGGCATCCGCGCGTCCGCGCGAATCCGCCTGCGCCGGCCGTCGAGCCGGGCACGACGGCCGAGCAGCCGGCGCCCGCGGCGGCGGAGCCGGAAGCCGCGCCGAAGGAGGGCGCGGCGCAGGAGGGCGCCGCCAAGGCGAAGCCGTCGGCGGAGCAGGCGCTCGGATGCCCGATCGATCCGTCACGTCCCGATTGCCAGGCGTTCTGCACGCCGGGCGCCGACCACGAGTGGTGCAACCCGTAGCGGCGGCGTGATCGCCCGTCGTCGGCGTCAGCGCGGGCGCGGCAGAGCGCCGTGCTTGAGCGCCTCGCTCACGATGTCGGCCCACGGGTTGTGCGCGTCCGGCGCCGGCTCGTTGCGGGCCGCCGGCTCGACGTCGGCGTGCTCGGTCTCGGGATGCGGCGCCGCCGCGCGCTCGATCGTGGGGGGCTCCCGCCGCGGCGGGCGCGCCGTCTCGGTGCGCTTGCCGGCCTGGTTCAACGTCACGACCAGCGACTCGCGCCGGCCGCCGTCGAGCTCGACGACCTGACGATAGGGGTCGTAGCCGGGCGCACTGACGTCGACGGTGTGCCGGCCGTCGCGGAGCTCGATCGGGAAGGGCCGGTCGACGACCTTGCCGTTGACGGCGATCCGCGCGTCCGCCGGCGTCACGGCGACGGCGAGCGTGTTGGTGCGCGCGAGCTTCACTTGCAGGGGCTCGGGCTCGGCGCCGCTCACGTCGATCGTCTGCTCGTAGGGCCAGTAGCCGTCGGCTTGCACCTTCAAGCGGTGCTCGCCGGTCGTGAGCGCGAGGCGTTTCGGCCGCGCCGACGACTGGCCGACGAGCCGGCCGTCGACGAGGATCTCGGCGCCGCGCGGCTCCTCGACGTCGAGGACGATCCCCGGTCCGGAGACGCGCGTGCTCCGCCACCAGAACGCGCCGACCGCGACCACGAAAAGCGCCGCGACGGCGGCGCCGACCAGGATCCCGCGGCCGCGCGACTGCTCCGGCGTCGCGTGACGCGCCGGCGCGACCGTGTCGCGCCGCGGCCGCACCTCGATGCGCGGCGCGGAGCCAGGCGGCGGCGCCGTCGGCGCCGCCGCGGTGGGATCGCTCGCGAGAAGCGTCCGCAGCGCGTCCGCGAGCCGTGCGATGCCGTCCTCGAGCGGCGGCGTCCAGGCATCGATCCACTGCGCCGACGAGATGAAGAGCTCGAGCGCCCGCGCCGGCGCGACCTCCTGGATGCGCACCGGGAAGACCGTTCGGCCTTTCGAGACCGCGCGCTCCACCTCGTGACGGACGTGGACCGATGCGTTCGAGTGCTCGGACAGCACCAGCACGGTCGCGCGCGTGCCCTCGATCGCGTCGAGGATCTCCTCGCCGAAGTTCTTCCCGGGCGTGACGTCGCGCGGTGCGATCCAGCAGGAGAGCCCGTCCGCTTCGAGCACCGCGCAGATCTCCTGCGCGACCTCGCGATCCTTCGCGGAGTGGCTGATGAAGACGTCCTTCGTGACCATGGATGGTGCTCCCGATTCGAGCTCGACTGGCGGGGACCGGCGCCGTCGGGGAAGCGGACGCCCGCCGGCTACGCAAAGCACAACACGGGCGGAAAAACCAGGATGATCCCGGCGACTGGAGTCGGCCCCGTCGCTCGGCGTCGCGCGCGGTGCCGATGCTATGGTCGGTGCGTGCTCGCCGACGCGGTGCTGCTCGCGCACCTGGCGTTCGTGGTGTTCGTCGCGCTCGGCGGCGTGCTGGTGCTGCGCTGGCCGCGGCTCGCGTGGGTACACGTGCCGGCTGCGCTGTGGGGCGCCGTCGTCGAGCTCACCGGCGCCGTCTGTCCGCTGACGCCTCTCGAGAACTCGCTGCGACGACGCGCGGGACACGTGCCGTACGCCGGCGGCTTCGTCGACCACTACGTGACCGCGGTCTTGTATCCGGTGACCCTCACGCGCTCTCGCCAGGTCGCGCTCGGCGTCCTCGTGCTCGCCGTCAACGGCATCGTGTACTGGCTCGTGATCCGCACGCGTCGAGAGATCTGATGCGCGCGGCAGAATCCGCCGCCGCACGGCAGAATTCGCCGGCCGTGCCGCCGCCGCCGGCGGCCGCGCCGGCGATGGGTCGCGACGTGAACGTCGACTTGTCGAGGTCCTACGCGGCGTGAGTGGATCGATGCACGCCCGTCGCCCGGATGCGCCGCCTGGACTCGTTCGTGCTCTGCGAGCGGGGTGGGGACGGGTAGGCGGATGGGACGGGCCACATCGCGGCCGAAGGGCACGCGCGGGGTCGCGCTCGCGTCGGCGTGGATCGCCGTCGCGGCCTGGATCGCTTTCGCGGGGCTGAGCCCCGTCCGTGGCGCCGGCGCTGCGGTCCTCTACGAGTCCGCGACGATGGGAGCGCCGGGACGCACCGGCGGCGTGAGCGTCGGGGCGCAGCTCGTCGGGGCGCGCTTCCACCTCGACACGACCGCGATCGTCGCCTCGGTCGGCGGCCACGTCGGACGAAGCACCGGCACGCTGTTCGCGGCGATCGTCGCGCTCGGCGGCGCGTTTCCCGCCGGTGCGCCGCTCGCCGGCGGCGAGGTGATGGCGTCGGCGGTCTTCGCGCCGGATTCTCCGAGCTCCGACGTGACGGTGCCGCTCGCGGTGACGCTCGCGCCGGGAAGCTACGCGCTGGTGCTCGGATCGTCGCTCTTCGGCGCCTCCGGGACGGGCTACATGCCCGCCGACAACGGCGACGTCGCGGGCGCGTCGTACTTCTTCTGGAACGTCGCCGGCGGCCGGTGGGTGGACGAGACGAACGGGCGGATGCGGTTCACGGTCGACGGTGAGACGTGCGCGCTCTGCCCGACCCCGCAGGGTACGTGGACGCCGCCGCCACAGGCGCCGACGCCGGCGCCGACCGCCGCGACGCCGGGCACGCCCGCGGCGACGCCCATCCAAGCCACGGCGCCCCCCTCGAGCGCCGCGACGCCGGCGCCTTCGACGGCGACCGGCGCGGCGCCGACCGCGACCGCTCCTGCCGCGACACCGAGCGCGGCCGATACGCCGGCGCCGACCGTCGGATCGCCTGGGTCCGACGCGCCGACCGCGACGTCGATCCCGCCGAGCACCGGCGGCGGCGCGACGCCGAACGGTGCGCCGACCAGCGCCGGCGGCGGCGCGACGCCGAACGGCGGAACGCCGATCCCGTCGCCCGGAACCGAGCTGCCGCTCCTGCGAAAGCCCGCCCGCAAATGCCAGAGCGCGATCGCGGCGCAGGCGCGAGCCTTCGGTCACGCGCTGCACGCCGGGCTTCAGCGATGCTTCGACCGGATCCTCAAGGACTCAGCCGACGGGAAGGGCACGCTCGCCGCCGTCCGCGACTGCACGACGACGCTCGATCCCGCGAACCCGGCCTCCAAGATGTCGCGGCGCCGCGCGAGGGCGCTGGCGCAGATCGGCCGGCGATGCGCCGGCGTCGCTCCCGGCGAAGTCAGCGCGCCGTGCGACCCGTCGGCGTCGACGATCGACGCCACCGCGACGTGCATCATCGCGAGCTACACCTCGCACATCGCCGACGAGATCGCCGACACCTACCGCGACGCCTGCATGCTCATCATGACGGCGGACCTCCCGGACGCGCTGCCCGGCATGTGCACCGACGGCGAGTAGCCGAGCACGCGGGCTCGCTGCGTTCGCTGTTGATGTGCGTCGCGAGCGGCAGTAGCATCCGCGCGATGCACATCCCGCGCTTCATGCGGAGCGTGAACCGGGTGTTCACGAACCCGCTGCTCGGAACCTTCGCCTGGCTGGTGCCGCCATTGGCCGTCGTGCACCACGTCGGCCGCAAGAGCGGACGCCACTACCGGACGCCGGTCGTCGCGTTCCCGACCGCGAAGGGGTTCGTCATTCCCATGACCTACGGTCGCGACGTCGACTGGGCGCGCAACCTCAAGGCGGCGCGCGGCGGCGAGTTACAGCGGATGGGGCGGCGCGTCCGGTTCCACAACCCGCGCATCGTCGACGGCAAAGCCGCCTATCCACACCTTCCCGCCGTCGTGCGCCCCGCTCTCCGCGCCGCGAACTTCCCCGGCTACGTCCTCCTGGACAGGTAGCAGCTGACGAACGTCGATCCGGAGCGCGGCGAATCGCGCCGATCTGATACGGGTCGTCATCACACGCGCGAATCGACTTGTGTCGCGCGCTTCGCGTGCGGTACGCCTCCCGCTGGCTTCGATGATAACGGCAAGGAGGGCGCGGGATGAACACTCGCCAGCAGGTGCTCGGAGTCGCGGTCGTGCTCGCCGCGTGCTGCAACGTCGGCTGCGCCGAGCGGAGCCTCATTCGCTCGGAACCCGCGGGCGCGGCAGTGTACGTGAACGATAACCTGCTCGGTATCACGCCAGTGTGGTTCGAGGCTTCTCGCTCCGAGATCGGCAAGACGTTCCGGTATCGTATGGAAAAAGACGGCTACGTCACCGAAGACGGCTTGATCAGGAAGGCCGTCGCGCCCGGTCGGATCTTCGGCTACATCTTCACGGTCGGCATTTTCGCGGTCATCAGAGGGCCCGTGTATCTGAAGAACGTCGATGCGGTCCTCGAGCCTGTCGGCGTCGCACGCCGAGACGACGGCGGTGGATCGGTCGAGCAGCGGCTACGCCACCTCGACCGCGCCTACGCCGACGGCGTGATCACGGAGCAGGAGTACCACCGCCTCCGTGCCTCGCTGATGCAGGACTTCTGAGGAGGTGGTGAGCGGACCGCGTCCGCTCGACTCGGGGTGATCGAACGCGGGGCGGGTCCTGCTCGCGCGTGATCATTGCCGCGACGATAATGCCGCCGGTGCAGATCGCGCTCGCCTTGCTGACGGTCGTCGCGTCTACCGGCGTGACGTCGGGGACGGTTCCCGCGGCTCTGTCGGCGCCAGCGTGTGTTGCCTGTCAAGTCGACGGTGAGCGGGCCCGCCGCGACTACTCGACCGACGACTGGAATGCGCTCGTCGCCGGCAAGGTGCTGAGTTCGGAGGCGGCGGACGGCGAGAGCGGTGAGGATCGAGAGGGCACGGTCCAGGCGGTGGGTGTCATCGAGGACGTGCCGTCCCATGTATGGACGACACTCGTCGACTTCGCGTCTCGGCCGAGATTTCAGCCGGGCACGAAGGAGGTGCGCGTCGTGCGCGTCGACGGCGACCGCGTCTGGGTCGCCGAGCACCTGAGATTCTTCCTCGTCGACGTGCGATACACCGTGATCAACACGCTCGATCCGGCGGGCGGTACCATTCGGTTCGTCCTGGACGAGAGCGTGGACCACGACATCGGCGGCACGAGGGGGTCGTGGCAGCTCACCCCCGTCGCGGCCGGACGGCACACGTTGGTCACGTACCGCGCTTGGATCGACACCGGCCGGCACATTCCCGCGTTCATCGAGCACTTCTTGTTGCAGCGATCACTGCCGAACCTGATCAGCGGTCTCCGTGACGAGGTGGGACGGCGCTTCCCGGCGCGGTGAAGACCGCGCGTGCGCGGTGATCGTCGCGCGGCCGGCTAGCCCTCGTTCTCGACCGGCGACCGTGCTACGCCGCCGGCCGTGACCGAGACCGCGTCCGTCCGCCGCGTCACCCGCGAGGTCGATCCCGCTGCGGTGCGGGACCTCCTCGATCGTCCGCCTCGCGCCACCGTCGCATTCGTGGTCGGCGGCGCCGCCGACCTGGTTCCGGCGCGTGCCCGCGCCGACGGGGACCGGCACCTCTTCGCAGTCGCCGCGGAAGCGGCGCCGGCTCTCGACGGAGCGGAGGTCGTCCTCATCGTCGACGACGGTCCATATTGGTTCCAGCTTCGGGGCGTCTCGGTGCGCGGCGTCGCGCGCTCGATCGACGGGCCCCCCGACGCGCAGACGGCGGAAGTCGCCTGGTACGCGATCGACACGCAGCGGCTGCTCGCCTGGGACTACGGCGCCGTGCGCGAGGAGTGACCGCGATGCTGGCGCCGCGCGACCCGATCGTCGTCGAGTTCTTGCGCGGCTCGATGGTCGCGCTCTTCGCGACCGTGTCCGCCAAGGGCCGCCCGTTCGCGACGCCGCTCTGGTTCGTCGCCGACGGTGGCGCGCTCTACCTGACGACCGGCACCGGGACGTGGGCGGCGCGGAACGTCGCACGGAACCCGGAGGTGGCGCTCCTCCTGACCGGCGAGGGGCTCGCACGCCGCGGCGAGGCGCTTCGCCTCCACGGCGTCGCGACGATCCGACCCGGGCTGCCGTCGTGGCGCGTTCTGCTCCGCATCGCCGCGAAATACTACGCGGCGCCCAGGGGGCTCGCCGTGGAGTTGTCGAACGCCGGCAAGTGGGGTCTCCGGGCACGCTACTACGCGCAGGTGAAGGGCGGCGCCGGACACCTTCGTGTGCTGCCGACGGCGGGCGAGATCCTGCGCCTCCCGTAGCGCGCGTGCGCCGGCCGGCTCTGCGCACGGAGGCGGCGCCTCGATCAGCGAGGATCGCCCGCGTCGACGGCGCATGCGACCGGCCGGCATCGGAGTGGGTTCGGTGGGCGCGTGATCGCCTGCGTCGTTGTGATCCACTTCACCGCGGCACCCGCATTGCTGTTCGGTTCCGCGGACGCGCTCGGTGAGAACGCGCTCGCGAAACGCCGCACTTGCCGCGAGCGAACTGCTGCAAGCCGTACGTTTGTGAGCTGGCCGTCAACAATATGTCGCGGAGGAACGATGCGTAGATTCGCCGCCATCGCGCTGGCAACCGTCTGCATCGCCGGACTGTCCGGTAACGGTCACGCGTTCGAGCTCACCAACGACGTCCGCTGGTTCGAGCCGGACGCGGGTCAGCCGGTCCGGTTCTCGATCGCCGGGCATGCGGGCGCGGCGGAGCGCGGCGCGGTCGTCGCGGCGATGGCGGCATGGAACGCGGTCGATTGCTCGTCGCTGGTACTGGAGCTTGTCGACGATAGTCACAACGTCATCGCGTTCGATGATCCGTACGACGGCATTGCCGATCCGGTGAATTGCGGTGGTGTCCTGGCGGTCACCGGACCATCGATCGGTAGCGCGACGCGCGTCGTGAACGACACGACGTTCCGCCAGATCGTCGATGCCGACATCACGTTGCCGAACGGATGGGCCGAGTGCAGCTATTGGACGGAGAGCAATCTCGCGGAGCTGCTGACGCACCTGCTCGGACGGTCGATCGGCGTCGCGCAGTCGCCATATCTCCAGTTCGATGGGCGCGGTGCGACCCTCACCCCGGAAGACCAAGCGGCGCTGTGCGCCGTCTATCCCGCGGGCTTCACGGCCCCGTTGCCCGTACCGGCCGGGGGCGGCGCTCCGGGAGATCGGCCTCTCGTCGTGCGCACGCTGCGCGTCCGTCCGAGCCGCACCACGCTCATCGCGCGTTTCGTCGGTCCGGTAGATGCGACGCAGCCGGTGACGTTGGCAATCGGTGCGTTCGAGCTGACGGTCCCGCCGGAGGCGTGGACGCAGCGCGCCCATACGCTGACTTTCAAGGACGTGACGACGAAGCTCACGATCCGATCACATCGCAGCGTGAGCCAGACGCTGACGTTCGTAAAGAAGGGCGTCGTCATCGCGCCCGACGCTCCGGTGACGCTTCGAATCGGCGACCAGCGCTACGTCGGCGAACGTTGACGCTGCTGCGAGTCGTGCATTGAAAAGGAGTGGGCAGGGGCAGACTTGAACTGCCGACTCGCAGATTGTCAGACCTTCCGGATGACGAGGAAAAATAGCGGCATCTCTTGGGAATCTGGAATTGACGGGCACTTGCGACCGAAACGGTTTCAGCCAGTTTCAGTCTTTCGCCGTCTGTTCAAGGATTCAACTGGCATCAGAACTGCCCTCAGGGATTTTCGTCTGATGACCATGTCAGGCGAACGATGGTCTCGTGCTTTCGACGACCTACTCCACGGCCAGGGCGATGCGCAGGGCGGTTCGTAGCTGGCGGAGCTTCGGCGCCGATAGTGCCGCGACGAAATCGGTCAGCGCCGACTTGTCGAACGTGAAGAGCTGGTCGCAATTGATGCAGGAGGGATGCTTCAGCCCTTCGTCGACCCCCACCGGTACTTGCGTGGTCAGTCCCAGATAGGTGCTGTTGATGGGAGCACAGACGACGCGTGCCGCTTTCGAGTTGATCAGCGCCTGGCGACTGACGACGACGAAGCAGCGCGATCGCTTCGGGTCATTGCCGGGCGGGCGGCGGACCCGATAGATCTCACCGCGGTTCACTCAACGTCCCACGGGGTCTGGTAGGCGAGCGCGTCGGCGCTCTCACGGTTGAGGCTGTCGGCGTGCTCGTTCAGAAGGCGCACCTCGTTTTCGTCTCGCTGCCGCCTGAGGGCGCGCTGCACGGATGCTCGCACCGACCGTTCGATCCACGCCGAGCGACTGGCTTTACCCGCGAGCGCATCGACGGCCTGCAGCAAGCTTTCGGAGAGCGACACGGACGTCTTCACCTTCCGGCTGCGCGTCGTGACCAGGGCGGCTGCGTTTGCGGGTGGCCGGCGAGAGGTTCTTCGAACAGGCATACCCTACTTCTTACCACCTCTGGCGGTAACAAACTAGTGATGCCGGACAACGCCGGCAGCCGTGGGACATTCGCCATTCGCGTAGTACCGAGAGCGCGATTCGGACCCGTGCGAATGAGAGGCGGATGTGGCGCTGAGTCGGTACGAAGAGCGGACTGCAAGTGCGTGGAACTGCTCAGCAGAAAAGGAGTGGGCAGGGGCAGAATTGAACTGCCGACACGCAGATTTTCAGTCTGCTGCTCTACCGACTGAGCTACCTGCCCGTGCGTGGTGGACGCTGATCTCGACCCGCGGTAGCGACGGACCCTAACAAAGGGTCGGCGCGTTTTCAATTCGGCGGCGCCGGCGCGCCGTGCGTGTGGCGCGCATCCGCGAACGGCTACCGCGCTCGCGCGCCGGTGCGCCGCTCGGCCACCTTCCGCTCGACGAAGTCGATGACGCGCGCCTCGAGGCAGACGCCGTCGAGGCGGTCGATCTCCTGGACGCCGGTCGGGCTCGTGACGTTCACCTCGGTGAGGTAGTCGCCGATGATGTCGAGGCCGACGAACCAGAGGCCGTCGGCTTTGAGCCGCGGCGCGACGCGGTCGCAGATGCGGCGCTCGCGGGGGCCGATCGTGACCTTCTTCACGGTGCCGCCGACGTGGATGTTGCCGCGGTGCTCGTCCTCGCGGGGGACGCGGGCGATCGCGCCGAGCACCTCGCCGTCCAGGACGATGACGCGCTCGTCGCCGCTGACGCGCACCTCGGGGATGTACTGCTGCGCCATGACGAGCTTGCGGCCGTTGTCGGTGATCATCTCGAGGATCGCGTTCAGGTTCCGGTCGCCGGCGTGGACGTGGAAGACGCTGAGGCCGCCCCAGCCGTGCGGCGGCTTGACGATCATCTCGCCGCCGGCCGCCGGCAGGAACTCCTTCAGCTGCGCGATCGAGCGGGTCACGAGCGTGCGCGGGATGCAGTCGGGGAAATTCAGCGCGTAGAGCTTCTCGTTGGCGTCGCGGAGCGCGCCCGGCCGGTTCATCACGAACACGCCCTGCGCCTCGACGAGCGAGAGCAGGAGCGTCGCGTAGAGGTAATCCTGATCGACCGGCGGGTCGGTGCGCATCAGGACGGCGTCGAAGCTCGTGAGCGGTGTGATCGACGCCTCCCGCAGCGTGTAGTGGCTCGGATCGCTCTCGGTCGGCCGGCGTACCTCGGTCGCGCGGCAGAGGGCGCGCACGTCGGCGCCGTCGGTGAAGAGGTCGCGGTGATCGATCGTGAAGACGGCGTGGCCGCGGCGCTGCGCCTCGAGCATGAAGACGAACGTGGTGTCTTTGTCGGGGAGGACCTTCGCGAGCGGATCCATGACGACGGCGAGGCGGAGCGGCATGGATCAGACCTCCTCGGGCCGCAAGCGCACGACGCAGGTTCCGGCGACGTAGTCGTGCCAGCCGCGCTTGTGCGGCGTGAACGCGATGATCAGGAAGCCGAGGCCGAACACCGCGCTCGACGCCGCGTAGGCGATCGTCGCGGACCAGGCTGCGAAACGCGCCGATCGTCCGCAAGTCGCTCGATCGCACGCCGATGCCGAGCGACGGCCTTGCCGATCGTCTGGCCCGACCCCGTGTGCAGCACGGTGAAGTAGACGACGAACATCAAGCGCGCCGCCGAAGCCGAGCAACGATGCGAAGCTGTCGTCCATCGCGAATGGCTGCGGCAGGTCGGCGACGGTGAGCGCGATGCGGATGCCGGCGAGGCCTGCCGTCGCCAGCGGGACCGTGAAGAGCGCGAGGACGACGAGATCGATCGCGAACGCGATGGCGCGGCGGATGAAGCCGGCGTAGCGGACGGGCTGCGTCGCGGCGGTGCGGCGTGCGTCGGGCCGCAGGCGGGCCGCGATGTCGCGCATCGGCACGCCGGATTCGAGCCGCGGCGGGCGCCGCTCGTCGAGAAACCGCGGCTCATCCGCGTGCGGAGCCGGCGGCTCGTCGGCGGGCGCGCCGGTGAGCGCGGCCGGCGCCCTGATCGGCGCACGGGCTTTCGCGCGCGCTGGCCCGGGCTCGGCAGGAAAGCTCAGGTCGTCGGGATCCCGAAACGTCGCGCCGGGTTGGACGGGCGTGTCGGCGGCGGGTATCGGCGCGTCGCACGCGGCGCAGCGTTCCGCGCTCGAGACGTTGAGATGACCGCATTGAGGGCAGCGCATTCGATTCTCGGATCTCGTCGTGACCTACCGGGTGAACGGTCGCTCGAGCCGCCGTGGCGCCGTCGCGACGCGCGTCCGGAACGAGAGCGCGGATGCTATGCCCGACCCGGAACGCAGACAAGGTTGCGGGCGCGACCGTGGATCGGCGTCGGCGGCGCGGCGGAGTGCCGGCGGCAGCATCGCCGACGGTCGTGGCGCGGCGCCACCGAGCGGCGGCGGCGGCACGATGGCGTCACCGCTTCGCGAGATCGCCCCACGCGGCCTGCACGAGCGTGATCGCGACGAGCGCGGCCGTCTCGGTGCGCAGAACGCGCGGGCCGAGGCCGACGAGGGCGAACCCCGCGGCTTCGGCGGCGGCGACCTCGTCGAGGCTGAAGCCGCCTTCGGGGCCGACGACGATCGCCGCGCTCGCCGCGGCCTCGCGGGCGGCGGCGGCGTCGCCGAACGGCGTCGTGCCGGATCCCTCGAAGAAGAGCAGCTTCGCCTCGTGCGTCGCGGCGTCGGCGAGGATCTCGTGGAACGTGCCGTGCCGGCAGGATCGTCGGGATCGCCGTCCGGCCCGACTGCTTGGCGGCGGCGAGCGCGATCCGCTGCCAGCGGTCGCGTTTGGTCGTCGGCCGCCGCGCGCGGTGCCGATCGAGAACGCCGAGGTGAACGGCACGATCGCGTGGACGCCGAGCTCGGTCGCCTTCTCGACGACGAGGTCGACCTTCCGGCCCTTCGGCACGCCCTGGTAGAGCGTGATCGCGAGCGGCGACTCGCGCGCCGGCGTATGCGACGCGGTGATGCGGACGTGCGGCGACGCGCGGCGAGAGCGAGAGGACGAGGCCGTCGTGCTCCTGTCCGGCGTCGTCGAAGAGCGTGACGTGATCGCCCTCGCGGAGGCGCAGCACGCGCTGGAGGTGGCGGAACTCGCTGCCCTTGAGCGCCGCGGCGTCGCCCGAGATGTCGCTCGCGCGGATGAAGAAGCGCGGCACTCAGCGTCTCCGCGGGCTGACCCGCGACGCGCGTCGCGGGCGCCGGTGCGGCCGGTCTTCCGCAGGGCGACGCGCGTGCGCAGCGCGATCGGCGGACGGTGTTTTGCCGCGCGATCGCCGGCGTGTGACGCCGGCAGTCGACGGCTCTTCCGCGCGGCGCTCGAAGATCGTCGTCACCCACGGCCCGCGGCGGATCACCTCGCGCATGCGCCAGCGGCTGCGGCCGAAGGCGCGCCGCAGACGCCCTTGCTGCGACCGCAGGACCCCCGACGTGACGAGGCGGCCGCCGGGCTCGACCCGGTCCGCGAGGACGGGGGCCAGCGCGACGAGCACGTCGACGTAGAGGTTCGCGACGACGAGCGGATGGCGGCGCGGCGGCGCTGCCGGCGCCGGCGCTGGGCCGGTGGCGCCGCGCCGGCGGCGTCTCGGCGTCGCCGGAACCCGCCCGTGACGGCTCGCATCGACCGTTGCGGCCTTCGCGTTCGTTCGCGGCGCCGGCGCGTCGAGCGGCGTCGCGGAAAGGCGTGATGCGATCGCCGACGCGGTTCCGCCGGACGTTCTCGGCCGCCGCCTCGAGCGCGCGCGGATCGGTGTCGATCGCGTCGACGCGTCGGACGCCGAGCTTCGCGAGCGCGATCGCGAGCACGCCCGTGCCGGTGCCGACGTCGAGCGCCGACGCACGCGCCGGCGTCGCGAGCCTCTCGATCGCCTCGAGACACGCGAGCGTCGTCTCGTGCTGCCCGGTTCCGAACGCCATCCCGGGATGCACGACGATCCGCCGGCGGTCCGCGTAGCGCGCGCGGTTCCACGGCGGCACGACGACGAGCGAGCGGCCGGCGAGCACGGGCTGGAAGTGCTCGCGCCAATCGATCTCCCAGAGCTGCTCGTCGAGCTCGCGCCAGCGGACGCCGGTCGCCGCGATCGTCAGATCGGCGAGGCCGTCGAGCGCGGCGCGGACGGCGAGCCGGGCGCGCGCGGGCTCGTCGGCGGGAAAGTAGCCGCGGACCGTTTCGTGCGTCCGCCGCCGCGCGCCGCGCGCGAGCTCGTGGACCGCGGTGACGACCCCCTGCGAGCCGGCGTCGATCAGCGCGGCGCCGACGCGCTCGGCGGCGGCCGTGGGCACGCGTAGCGACGCCTCGAGCCACCGCGCGATCGATTGCCGTCGCCGGCCTGCGTCCACGACCTTCGCTGCTGCAACCATAGGCGACGGGCGGCTTATGCCACGCGGTCGCGAACCCCGGCAAATCGCGCTAAGCGGGACCGATGCGCGTGCTGCGCGGCGACGGACCGCTCATCCGCCTGGCGCATCGCGGAGCGTCGGGCCGCTGTCCGGAGAACACCCACGCCGCGTTCGCCGCCGCGCTCGAGCTCGGCGTCGACGGCATCGAGCTCGATTGCCAGCTCTCGGCCGACGGCGAGCTCGTCGTGATCCACGACGAGACGCTCGAGCGGACGACGAACGGCCTCGGCCCGGTGTGCGCGAAGAGCTGGGCGGAGCTCGCGAGCCTCGACGCCGGCAGCTGGCGCGGTGGCGAGTTTCGCGGCGAGCGGATTCCGCGGCTCGTCGACGTCGTCGCGCAGATCGACGGACGCGCGACCTTGAACGTCGAGCTCAAGAGCGCCCGCGACGCCGGCACGATCGAGCGGACGCTCGCCGCGCGCGCCGAGATTCGTGCGGCGTCGGATTGGCTTCTCTTCTCGTCGTTCCACGCCGTGGCGGTCCGGAACCTCCGCGCCGTCGCGCCGTGGGCGTCGATCGGCATCCTCTGGGACCGCCGGCCGGCAACCGGCGCGCTCGCCCTCGCCGATGAGCTCGGCGCGCGCTGCGTGATCCCGAGCCGTCGTATCCTCGACCGCGAGCTCGTCGCCGCCGCACACGCGCGCGGGCTCGGCGTCTGGGTGTGGACGGTCAACGACGCCGCGGAGACGCGAGCCGTCGCCGACACCGGCGGAGACGCGGTGTTCAGCGATTTTCCCGAACGCTGCGCGCAGCTGCGCGACTGACACCGCGCGCCGGCGCCGGAGTCGCTACTTCGCGCCGTTCCGGCGCGGACCCACGACCGCGAGGGTGTAGGCGTTGAGCGTGAAGTAGACGCGCGCGGCGGCCTGGACCGCGGCGGGCGTGACGCGGCCGATGCCTTCGCGATAGCGGTCGCCGCCGTCGATGCCGAGGCCGTAGAGCTCGTTGAACGCCAGCTCGTCGCCTTGCGCGGTGTTGGTCTGGAGCGAGATCTCGTAGCTGCCGAGGAGGTACTTGCGCGCTTCCTCGAGCTCGGTCGCCGAGACCGGCTCGTCGTGGAGGCGGGCGAGCTCGGCGACGACGCCGTCGATCGCCCGCTGCACGACTTCCGGAGCGCACGCGAAGTAGACGCCGAACACGCCGGGATCGACGCCCTCGGACGCGAAGCCGTGGACGGAGTACGCGAGCCCCTGGCGGTCGCGAAGCTCGAGGAACAATCGGCCGCCCTGGCGCGAGAGAATCGCCTCCAGCATCTTCAAGACCGGGCGATCGGAGTCGGTGACGCGGCCGCCGCGAAAGCCGAGGACGAAGTGGCTTTGCTGGCGCTCGAGCGTGCGACGCACGCGCCGCGTGCGCGCCGGCGGCGGGACCGGGAGCGGGCGGGGCAGCGGGCGCGGGCTCGGGAGATCGGCGAGCGCGCGCTCGAGACGATCGAGCACCCAGTGCGGCTCGAGGTCGCCGACGACGGACACGACCAGGCGCTCGGGGACGAGCAGCCGGCGATAGTATTGATGGAGCTGCTTCGCCGTGAAGCTCGACAGCGATTGCCGGCGTCCGAGGATCGTCAGGCCGTAGGGATGATCGGGGAAGTGCGTCGCGTAGAAGAGCTCGATCGCGCGCTGCGCGGGATCGTCGTCGCGGTGGGCGAGCGCGACCACCAGCTCGCGCCGGCGCTTCTCGACCTCGTCGGGAGCGAACGCGGGATGGCGCAGCACCTCGAGGAAGAGCTCCAGACCCTCCTCGAGATGGCGCGACATGAACTGACCGCGGACGCCGAACGAGTTCCGTCCGGAGAAGCCCTCGAGCGTCGCGGCCAGCGACTCGACGGCGCGGCCGAGGCTCTCGCGCGAGTGGTGGCGCGTGCCGCGGGTCATCAGCCCGGCGAGGAAATTGTTGATGCCGTTCGTCTCCTTGGTCTCGAGCAGCAGACCGCCGAGCGTCGCGGCGCGGATCGCGACCAGCGGCGCCGCATGGTGCTGCTTCACGATCAGCCGCGCGCCGTTGTCGAGCGTGCGGGTGTGGATGTTCGACCGCAGCTTCGCGCGCGAGCGACCGGCGGACGCGGCGACCAGGCCGCGCGTCAGGGTTCCCGGCGGCGCGCCGCCGTCCCACGCCGCCGCCAAGCTCTCCGCCGACGGCGTCAGCCGCTCCGCGTCGGGTCCGACGAGCACGGCGACGAGGTTCTCGGGGCGGAAGTACGTCGCCGCGACCCGCTGCACGTCCTCGCGCGTCGCCGCGGCGAGCTCGTTCAGGTAGCGCGTCTCGTAGTCCGGGTCCTCGAAGACGCATTGCGAGTAGCCGAGCAGGCGGGCGTGTCCCTGCATCGTCTCCTTGCGATAGATGAACTCGCTCTCGAGGTTGCTGCGCGCCCGCGCGAGCTCGGCGCGGCTGACGAGCTCGGTGCGCGTCCGGACGAGCGCCGTCATCAGGGCTTCGGTCGCGGCGGCGATCTTCTTCCGCTGCAACGATGCGACCAGCACGAAGAGCCCGGGATCCTGCGGCGTGTATGCGAACGCGGAGACCGAGTTCGCGAGCTCCTTCTGCGCCTCGAGCAGGGTCACCAGCCGGGTGCTCTCACCGCCGGCGAGCACGTAGGCGAGGAGATCGAGCGGCACCGCGTCGGGATCGCGCGCCGCGGGAATGCGGAAGCCGAGGAGCAGGTGGTGCTCCTGGACGCGCATGTCGACCGAGGCGACCTGCAACGCGCGCTGCGGCGGCTCGGTCGCCCGCAGACGGGGCGGTAGCGTCGCGGGGTCCCAGTTGCCGAAGCAGGCGACGACGCGGTCACGGACGACGTCGAGGCTGACGTCGCCGACGACGACGAGCACGACGTTGTTCGGCACGTACCAGCGATGGAAGAAGTCGAGGACGCGCGGGCGGTCGAGCGCTTGAATGGTCTCGCGCCAGCCGATCACCGGCCGCCCGTAGGGATGGACGTGGAAGGCGCGCCGGAAGAGCTCGGTGTACGCGCGCGACACCGGCATGTCCTCCGACCGCTTCCATTCCTCGAGTACCACCTTGAGCTCGCGCGCGAGCTCCTCGGCGTCGAAGGTGGAGTTGCGAAGCGCGTCGGCGAGGATGTCGAGCCCGGTCGCGAAGAATCGTCCGGCGAGGACGAGGTGGTAGACGGTGTGATCGGGCGTGGTGAACGCGTTGATGAGCCCGCCCGACGATTCGACCTCGGCGGCGATCTGTCCGACGCCGCGTCGCTGCGTCCCCTTGAAGAGCATGTGCTCGTGGACGTGGGCGACGCCGGCTTCCTCCTCGTGCTCGTCCGCGCCGCCGACCTTCACCCACGCTTGCAGCGCGACGACCGGCGCGAAGTGATCCTCGCGGACGATCACGTGCATGCCGTTCGGGAGTGTGAAGCTCTCCGTGCCCGCGGCACCGATGCCGCCCGCGTGTCGCGCCGGCGGCACACTCTTCGTGAGCCCACGCGCTCGGTCGGATTTTCTTGACTCCATCCCGATTTTATCTAAAGTACGCACCCGTCCCGCGCCACTACCGAACGGGATCGAGTGCATCCCACGCGGCACGAAGACCACTCCACGCATCACCGGAGGGGGGTGAACTATTGCATGGCCGGGGTTAGGGTCAAGGACAACGAGCCTATCGAAAGCGCCATCCGGCGCTTCAAGAAGCAATGTGAGAAGGCCGGCATTCTCGCCGAGCTTCGCAAGCGCGAGCACTACGAAAAGCCGAGCGTGAAGCGCAAGAAGAAGGCGCTCGCCGCCAAGAAACGCGCGCTCCGCCGTTCGAGCCGTACGCAACACGCCTGAGACGATCATGACATGCCAATCGCCGAGCGCGCACGGCGAAACGCGCGCCGACGAGCCTAGGGAGGACGGGAGGTAGAGCGCCCAGCGCATCGGGCGCTGCGTCGCGGTGGTGGACGCCGCGGCACGAGTCGGTTGGAGTGGCGTGGGGCGGAGGTGTGGTGGTGCGGGTCACCGACGAGAACGGGGCGTGCAGTGAATCGGATCGATCTGGTTCTCGCCATCGTCCTCGCGCTCTTCGCGCTGCGGGGATTCTGGCGGGGCTTCTCTCGTGAGTTCTTCGGCTTCATCGGGCTGATCGGCGGATTGGTGGTGGCGGCGGCGACGTATGCCGTCGCCGCTCAGCATCTTCCGCCTGCCGTTCCGGAGCGCACCCGGCCGATCGTCGCGTTCGCGGCGGTGTTCTTCGCGGTCGATCTCGGCGCCAACATCGTCGGCGCGCTGTTGCACCGGCTGCTCGGCATCATCTTCCTCTCGCCGGTGAATCGTCTCGCCGGCGGCGTCTTCGGCGCCATCAAGGGCGCGGCGCTGATCGCGATCGCGCTGCTCCTGGTGCTCGCCTACGCGCCGTCGCGCGCCGTCGAGGACGAGCTCGCGAGCTCGACCATCGCGCGCCCGCTCCTCGCGTTCGCCGAGGACGTCGGCCGCGACGTGCGACCGCCGCCGGACGCATGGTCGGAGCGGGTGCGCGCGGAACGTCTCCTCGGCGATGCGAACCGTCCGTCGACGCCGCATCGCGCCGACGAGAAATCGAGCGGCTACTGACGTGCGCGGCCGCATCCCCGAAGCGATCCTCGCCGAGATCCGCGATCGCGCCAGCATCGTCGAGGTGGTGGCGGGGCACGTGGGGCTGCGGCGAGCCGGGCGGAACCACGTCGGTCTCTGCCCGTTCCACGCCGAGAAGACGCCGTCGTTCACCGTCAGCGAGGAGCGCGGGATGTTCCACTGCTTCGGCTGCGGGGCGGGCGGCAACGTCTTCGGCTTCCTGATGCGTCTCGAGTCGCTGGCCTTCCCGGAGGTCGTCGAGCGCCTGGCGCGGCGCTACGGGGTGCAGCTGCCCGAGCATGGCGAGGACGACCCCGCGCTCCGCATCCGCGAGTCGCTCTTCCGCTTGAACGAGAAGACGGCACGCTACTTCGCGCGCCTGCTCTGGGAGAGCGCCGAGGCGCGTGCGGCGCGCGCCTACCTCGAGGAGCGCGGCATCGGTCGCGCGACCGCCGAACGCTTCCAGCTCGGGTTCGCGCCGGAATCGGGCGACGCGCTGGTCCGGCGGATGCGGCACGCGGGCGTGGCGCCGCAGCTCGGCGAGCAGCTCGGCCTCGTCGCCGCGCGCCGCGACGGCAGCGGCCACTACGACCGCTTCCGCGGCCGGCTGATGTTCCCGATCAGCGACGCATCCGGCCGCGTCGTCGGCTTCGGCAGCCGCAGCATTCCTGGGACCGCCAGCGAGCGCGGCGACCTGCCGAAGTACCTGAACTCGCCGGAGACGCCGCTCTATCGCAAAGGCTCGCACCTGTACGGGCTCCACGTCGCGCGCGACGCCGTCCGCGCCGTGGACCGCGTGCTCGTGGTCGAGGGCTACTTCGACGTGCTCGCGCTCGCCGACGCCGGCATCGGCCACGTCGTTGCGTCGTTGGGCACGGCGCTGACCGCGAGCCAGCTCCAGGTGCTGCGGCGATTCACGCGCAACATCGTCGCGTTCTTCGACGGCGATGCCGCGGGCGAGAAGGCGGCGGAGAAGGCGCTCGCGATCTTCCTCGAGACCGGCCTCTGGGGCCACGCGGCGTTCCTCCCGAGCGGTGACGATCCCGATACCTTCGTGCGGCGCGCCGGCGCCGCCGCCGTCGAGGAGCTGATCGCGCGGGCGAGACCTCTTCTCGATTTCTACCTCGACCGCAAAGTGCCGGCGGCGAGCACGCCCGGCGAGCGCGCCGCGGTGGCGCAGGAGATCGCCGCGTCGCTCGCGAAGATCTCCGACCCCTTCGAGTACGACATCACCGTGCGGCGCGCGGCGGAGCGTCTCGGGATCGGCGAAGCGATGCTGCGCGGCAAGCCCGGCACCCGGCGCGACGCGACCGTTCCGCCCGCGAGCCGCTTCGATCGCGGCGCGCCGCCGCGTGCGAGCACCCCGCCAGCGGCGCCGCGGCCGGCGCGACGGCCGCCGGCGGAGACGTTCCTCGTCGAGCTGATGCTGAGCGATCCGGCGGCGGCCGAGCGCGTCGGCGCGGCGGGCGGCGTCGAGCTCTTCGACGACCCCATTCTGCGCGAGGTCGCCGGCGACCTGGTTGCCGCCGCCGCGCGCGCCGAGCCGATCGACCCCGCGATCGTGCTCTCGCGTCTCGATGACGCGACCGCGGCGCGGGTGACGCGCCGTCTCGTCGCCGAGCGCGGCGAGACGGAGGAGGCGCCGATCGCCGAGCTCGTCGACGAGTGCCTGACGTTTCTCCGCCGCCGCGCCGTCCGTCGCCGCTCGCAGGCGGTGTTGCGGGAGATTCGAGCCGCCGATGCCGAGCGCGACGAGGCCGCGGCCGCGGTGCGGCTGAACGAGAAGATCGAGATCGATCGGTACCGCGAGGCGAGCGCGGTCGCCGATCCGGCGGCGAAACATGAGCCGTGACGGCTCGGGCATGGAGGCGCCCTCCGTGAACGACATCAAGCAGCTGCTGGAGGATGGCAAGAGCAAGGGCTTTCTCACCATCGACGACGTCGACCGCGTGCTCCCGTCGGAATCGATGACCGGCGAGCAGATCGACGAGGTCATGACGGTGATGCGCGAGCTCGACATCGAGGTCGTCGGCGAGGCGCTCGGGGACGAGCTGGCGCTCGACGGCGACGACGCCGACGAGCTCGCGGCCGACGAGGGCGAGGGCGAGGTCGAGGACGCGATCGAGAGCCGGGCGCCGACCACCGACCCCGTGCGACGCTATCTCCAAGAGATCGCGGTCGTGACCCTCTTGGACCGGGAGGGCGAGATGCGGCTCGCGCAGAGGATCGAGGAGGCCACGACGCAGATCCGGCGAGCGGCGTTCGCCTCACCGCTCACGGTCGCCTACGTCTGCGATCTCGCGAGCCGGTTGGAGCGGGGTGAGATCTCGATTCACGAGGTCCTCGGCGAATCCGACGACGCCCGCGCCGCCGGCCTCTCGCCGGCGGATCGCACCACGCGCTTTCTCGCCGCCGTCGCCCGCATTCGACGCGCCGCCGCCGCCCTGGGGCGACCGAACGCCGAGCCGCCGAGTCGCGCCGACGTCGCCGACGGCGTGATCGCGCGCACGCCGTCGGCGCTCGACGACGCATCCGGCGACCACGCCGAGCGCGAGCGCGAGCGCATGATCGAGGCGATGAGCGGTCTCGGCGTGACGCGCCGGCATTTCGCGGCGATCGTCGGCTCGATCCGCTCCGCGGCCGCAGCCGCGGTGCGCTGCGAGTCGGTGCTGCGACGGTACGAGGAACGGCTCGGGCGTCCCGCCGCGGAGCTCGCGAAGCTCGCGAGCGACTACGACACCGAGCGCGTCGATCCAGCCCGCGCCAACGCCGACGTCCGCGAGGCGCAGCGGTTCTTCGCGCGCCACCGGTACAGCGCGGCCGAGGTGGCTCATCTCGACGTCGAGATCCGCTCGACGCTGCGCGAGCTCCGCACCGTCGAGCGCGACGCCGGCTTGTCGGCGGCGGAGCTCGCGCAGTCGGTCGCCGTCATTCGCGACGGCGAGCGCCGCGCCCAGGAGGCGAAGAACCAGCTCATCGAGGCGAACCTGCGCCTCGTCGTGAGCCTCGCGAAGCGGTACATGCACCGCGGGCTGCCGTTTCTCGACCTCATCCAAGAAGGCAACATCGGCCTGATGCGCGCGGTCGAGAAGTTCGACTACCGGCGCGGCTATCGCTTCTCGACGTATGCGACGTGGTGGATTCGTCAGGCGATCACTCGGGCGATCGCGGACCAGGGCCGCACCATCCGCGTGCCGGTGCACATGGTCGAGGCGCTGCACCGGGTGCTGCGGGCGGCGCGCATGATGGTCCAGGAGACCGGCCGCGAGCCGAGCGAGGACGAGCTCGCCGCGCGCCTCGACGTGCCGCTCGACAAGATCCGTCGCGTCACGCGCATGGTGCAGGATCCGGTGTCGTTCGACGCGCCGATCGGCAAGGAGCAGGACGGCGCCCTCGGTGACACGGTCGCCGATCCGCGCGGCGTGTCGGCGACCGAGACGATCACCGCGAAGACGCTCCGCAAGCGCACCGCGAGCGTGCTCGCGACGCTGTCGCCGCGGGAGCAGGAGGTGCTGCGGATGCGTTTCGGCATCGGCCGCCGGACCGACCACACGCTCGAGGAGATCGGCCAGGTGCTCGCCGTCACCCGCGAGCGCATCCGGCAGATCGAGGCGAAAGCCCTCCGCAAGCTCCGTCACCCCCTGCGCAAACGCCAGCTCGTCGAGTTCATCGAGAAGTAGCGCGCGCGCCGCTGCCTGGGGCAGCGTATCTCGCACGATCTCGATGCGCCGGAAGCAGGACGCAGGATCGTTCTGCGCGCACCCCGCGCGAGCGACGCGGGTCAAATCGGCTCCTCGAAAGAGCTGCGTTGTTCGTGGCGTCCACGAAGGCGCGGGATGGCGATGCGTGCCCTCGTCCGGCGGCGTCGGCTTCCGTCGCCGGATGAGGGCACGCATCGCCACCCCGCGCCCGACGCGGATGCTGCGACGTACGCGGTTCTTCGAGAAGAGCCGACCCGTTTTGACCCCGGTCCAGCCGTGCGCTATGCACGGTGGGTCGCGCGAAGTAAGCTCGTGGGACGGCCGCGCCGTGGGGGCCTATAGCTCAGCTGGTTAGAGCGACCGGCTCATAACCGGTTGGTCCCAGGTTCGAGTCCTGGTGGGCCCACTTCCTTGGACGCGAGGAGAACGTTTGGGGACGCAAGTCGAGCTGCTCGTCGGATTGCAAACGATCGATCAACAACTCCGTGAACGCACGGATTCGATAGAGGCTCTTCGCCATCTGATGGGCGACCTCGATGCCGAGCTCGAAGAGCAGAAAAAGAAGCTCGACACGTCTCGCGCGGAGCGCGCCGAGCTCGAAGCCCGCCGCCGCGACATCGAAGGAACACTCGCTTCGGAAGAATCGAAGATGAAGGAGCGGCGGATGCGGCTCAATCGCATCCGCAACGAGAAGGAAGCCTCGGCGGTTCGCCGCGAGATCGAGCTCGGCAAAGAGGGCACGCAGAAGCTCGAGGAAGATCTGCTGGCGATCTTCGAAGCGCTCGACGGCGTCGGCACGCGTGAGACCGAGCTTCAGGCCGGCTTCGACGCGCTCTCGACGCGGCGCGAGCAGGAGCACGCGCGGGTCACCGAGGAGATTGCGACGCTGAGCGCGGGGCTCGACGACGCGCGCCGGCGGCGCGAGGAGATCGCGCACGAGGTCGAAGCGCCGCTCCGCCGGCAATACGAGAACATCCTCGGCCGGCGGCGCGGGCTGGTGGTGGTCGAGGTGCGCGACGGCACCTGCCAGGGCTGCCACATGCGGGTCGCGCCGCAGCTGTACAACGAGATCACGCGTAATCAGCGCGTGATCCTGTGCCCGAGCTGTCATCGCATCTTGTATCGTCGTTCCGAGCCGGCCGTCAGTTCGGCGTGAACGACGTCGTTGCTCGCCAGACTGGATCGGACGGTCGCCTGCACGGGGGTTCCCGGCAGGAGGAAAGTCCGGACTCCGCAGGGCAGGGTGGCCGCTAACGGCGGCCCGTCGTGAGGCGGGGAAAGTGCCACAGAAAGCAGACGACCGGCGCGCGAGCGCCGGCCACGGTGAAACGGTGAGGTAAGAGCTCACCAGATCCCGAGGTGACTCGGGATGCTCGGCAAACCCCACCCGGAGCAAGACCAAGTAAGGAGGCTCGGTGGCCCGCCGGAAGCCTCCGGGTATGGTCGCTGGAGCCGGCCAGCAATGGTCGGCCTAGAGGAATGACCGTCGGCTCTCGTCTCGAGAGCGACAGAATCCGGCTTACAGATCCAGTCTGGCTCACCTCGGAACGCCGCGTCGGCCGCGGCGTTCGCAGAAAATCGCCATCCCACCATTTTGCGCTTGACATACGAAGACGCGGCCGCGTATTACGGCTCGGCGTGAATGGTGGGAGTGAGTGGGTGACTGTGGGAAATCAGGTCGAATCTAGCCGGATCGATGGGGCACGCGCGTGTTCTCCGGTCACTTCGCTTACACGATCGACGCCAAAGGACGGGTCAGCATCCCGGCGACCTTTCGCGATCATCTGCTCGGCGATCCGCGCATCGTGCTCGCTCCCTACTCGCCATTCGGCCATCGCTGCCTCGACGCGTACCCGCCGGCAGAATGGCAGAAGCTGTTGGACCGATTCGAGGTGCTCCCGAAGTTCAGCGCAGAAGCGGTGGAGTTCGAGCTCGGCTACCTCGCGCGCGCGCACTGGTGCGAGATCGACGCGGCCGGGCGTGTTCTCGTCCCACCAGCTCTCAGGAAATACGCAGATTTGAAGAAAGACGTGATGTTTCTCGGACAGCACAAGAGGTTTCGTCTGCTCAGCGAAGAGACGTGGGCGAAAATCGAGGCCGGGATCGATGCGAAGAGCGCTAGTACCCCGATAATGTATCGGGATCTTCCCATCTGATTCCGGCCCGCAGGTGTGGTGGAGCGGAGGGGTGGTGGTGGAGAGTGGGTGCGCCCGGATTAGCAGACCGGGGGGTCGCCGGGCGCGCCCCAACATTTCGAAGGTGAAGCGACCATGTCGGCGGCCCAACTTCGGCTCTCTCCAGGGCGTGGTGGTGCGGATGGAGGGGGAGAGGGCGGAACGCGCCATGCTCCGGTCATGGTCGAAGAGGTCCTGCACTTTCTTCGACCACGGCCGGGCGGCAGGTACGTCGACGGGACACTCGGCGACGGAGGGCACACCGAGCGAATCTTGGTGTGCCACCCGTCGGTCGAGGTGCTCGGCGTCGATCGCGATCCGCTGAGCCTTGCGGCGACGGCTCGCCGTCTCGCGGCTTTCGGTCACCGGCTGCATACGTTTCTCGGCAACTTCAGCGAGCTCGGCGCGGCCCTCGCGGCGAGCGGGTGGTCACGCGTCGATGGGATCGTGCTCGATCTCGGTGTCTCCTCACGGCAGCTCGACGATCCGGCACGAGGCTTCAGCTTTCGCGCTCCGGGGCCTCTCGACATGCGCATGACGCCCGGTGCGGAACGCTCGGCCGCCGAGCTGGTCGCGACCCTCGACGAGCAGCAGCTCACGGAGCTGTTTCGACGGTACGGAGAAGAGCCGCAGGCTCGGCGCGTCGCACGGGCGATCGCCCGCCGTCGCCAAACCGAACCGATCACCGACACCGCCACCCTCGCCGACGTCATCGCGCGCGCGATTCCTCGGCGCGGAACGCTACACCCGGCGACCCGTATCTTCCAAGCCCTCCGCATCGCGGTGAACGAGGAGATCGGCCATCTCGAGGCGTTTCTCGCGCACGCCCTCGACTGGCTCGCGGCCGGCGCGCGGCTGGTGGTCGTCGCCTACCACTCGCTCGAGGATCGCGCGGTGAAGCAGGCGATGCAGAGCTGGACCGGGCGCTGCACCTGTCCGCCGCGAGCGCCGCGATGCACCTGCGGCGCGCGCCCCCGGGTGACGATTCTCACCCGCAAGGTGGTGACGCCGACCGCGGACGAGGTGCTGGCGAACCGCCGCGCGCGCAGCGCGCGGCTGCGTGCGGTCGAGGTCCTGGACGGCGTGGAGCCGCGACCGTGAGCCCCGCCGCCGCCGCCCTCCGGCTCTACGAGGGTGCCGCGCGCGCACGCCGGAGCCGCGCCGATCGTGCGCTCGCCGAGCCGACGCCGGCGGATCGTGGGCGTCGTTCCGTCCGGAACGCGGACGTTCGGCCGCGGGTGGCGCGCGGCGCGGTCGCTCAGCTCCGAGCGCGACGCCGGCACGTTGCGCGGCCTTCGCTCGCCTACGTCGCGCTCGGCGCAGTCGCGCTGGTCGCGATCGCGGTGCTCCTCGTGTGGGTGCGGCTCCAGGTCGTCGACGCCGGCTACGAGCTGTCGACGGGCCGCCGGGTCGAGCAGCGGCTCGAGCAAGAGCAGCGCGAGCTCGATCTCGAGATCGCGACCCTCACCTCGCCGCCTCGTCTCGAGCGCGTCGCACGCGAGCGGCTCGGGATGAAGCCGCCCGCTCCCGGTCAGATCGTCACGGCGCCATGACCGGTGCGCCGCCGTGAAACTTCGCATCATCGCGGTCGCCGGCGGTATCACGGTGCTGCTTTCGATGGTCGGCCTGCGCATCGTCCAGCTCACGCTCGCGGACAGCCCGGATCTCAGTCGCCTCGCGTCCCGGCAGCACCGGGAGGCGATTCAGATCCCGGCACAACGGGGTGCGATCGTCGACCGCCACGGCGAGACGCTGGCGTCGAGCGTCGACCGCTCGTCGATCTTCGTCCGTCCCGGCGAGATCACCGATCGCGAGCGGGTGGCCCGCGATCTCGCCGCCGCCTTGGCGCTGCCGCGTGAAGCGGTCGCGGCGCGGCTCGCGCGCGCTTCGCGGTTCGTCTGGATCAAGCGCGCCGTCAGCGTGCGCGAGCGCGACCTCGTCCGCGCCCTCGACGATCGGGGAGTGGGCGAGCTGACGGAGGCACGGCGGTACTATCCACACGGCCGGATCGGCGCGCACGTCCTCGGGTTCGCCGGCGTCGATTTGCAGGGGCTCGAAGGTGTCGAGCGCTACTACGAGCACGACCTGCGGGCACGTCCCCGCACGCTCGAGGTCGACCGCGACGCCCGCGGCCGCGAGATCTTCAGCGAAGGCGTCGACACCGAGGCGATGCAGGGCGCGACCGTCCAGCTGACGATTGACGTCGGGTTGCAGGACGTCGTCGAGCGCGCGGTCGAGGAAGGCGTGCAGGCCGCCCGTGCGCGCTCCGGTCTCGCCGTCGTTCTCGACCCGGCGACCGGCGAGATTCTCGCGCTCGCCAACTCGCCCGGCTTCGATCCCAACGACCGCGGCACCGCGGTCGCGTGGCGTCGCCGCAATCGGGTCGTCACCGATTTCTACGAGCCGGGCTCGACCTTGAAGGCGCTGCTCGTCGCCGCCGCCGTCGAGCACGGCCTCATTCGCGCGGACGAGCGGATCTTTTGCGAGAACGGACGCTTTCCGGTCGGGAAGTGGACGATCCACGATCATCATCCGCACGGCTGGCTGTCGGTGGCGGAGGTCCTCCAGGTGTCGAGCAACATCGGCGCGGCGAAGATCGGCGAGCGGGTCGGCCGCGAGCGGCTGCGCGCCTTTCTCGCCGACTTGGGCCTCGGCCGGCCGACGGGCGTCGATCTGCCCGGCGAGGTCGGCGGGCTGCTGCGTCCGCTCGGCGACTGGTCGCGGATCGCGCTGGTGACGACGAGCTTCGGTCAGGGCATCGCCGTGACGCCGCTCCAGCTCGCACGCGCGTACGCGGCGATCGCCAACGGCGGGCTGCTGATGCAGCCGTACGTCGGCACCCGGGCGCTCGCCGCCGACGGGACGGTCTTGTGGGAGCGCCGGCCGCACGTCGTGCGGCGCGTGATGCGCGCCGAGACGGCGGCGGCGGTGACGGCGATGCTCGAGGGCGTCCTCGAGGAAGGCGGCACCGGTACCCGTGCCCAAGTCGCCGGCTTCCGCGTCGCCGGCAAGACCGGCACCGCTCAGAAGGTCGACGTCGGCACCGGCCGGTACTCGCCGCACGGTCGCATCGCCTCCTTCGTCGGCTTCCTGCCCGCCGACGCGCCGCGCGTCGTGATCCTCACCCTCGTCGACGAGCCGCGGACGTCGAGCTACGGGGGCGTCGTCGCGGCGCCGATCTTCCAGGTGATCGCCGCCGCGGCGATGGAACGGCTCGGCCTGAGCGCCGATCGGCCGAGCGGCGTGTTGGAAGCGGCGCTCGAGAGCCCGCCGCCGGCGGAACCGGTCGCGGTGCCCGTCGGCGTTCCGTCGTTTCTCGGCCTCAGCATGCGGTCCGCGCTCACCCGCGCCCGCGATCTCGGCTGGCTCGTCCACGTCGACGGCAACGGCTATGTCATCGAGCAGACGCCTGCGCCGGGAGCCGCGGCGGCGCCGGGAAAGACGCTGAATCTGCGGCTCGCCGCGGCGAGCGACCGCTCGTGAGAGCGGCGGCACGAGAATCGACCTTCATGACACTCGGCGAGCTCCTCGCATCGATCGACGACCGGCCGCTCGCGGTTCGCGGCGACGCCGGCGTCGAGGTCGGCGGCGTCGCCGCGGACTCGCGGCTGGTGCGCCGGGGCGACGTGTTCTTCGCGCTCGCCGGCAGCCGGACCGACGGCGCGCGCTTCGTCGGTGAGGCGTGCGCGCGCGGCGCGATCGCCGTCGTCGGCACGCCGCCGCTTTCGGCGCCGGCCGGCGTCGCCGTCGTCGAGACCGAGCAGCCGGCGCGTCTCCTCGCGCGCGCCGCCTCGCGGTACCACGGCGAGCCGACCGCCGGGCTCACGGTCGTCGGCATCACCGGCACCAACGGCAAGACGACGACCAGCTTCCTGCTCGAGGCGATCTGGCGCGCCGCCGGCTTTCGCCCGGGCGTTCTCGGCACCATCAGCTACCGCTTCGAGGACGACGTCGCGCCGGCGCCGCTCACGACGCCGCCCGCGCCCGAGCTCTTCGCGCGCCTCGCCGCCATGCGCGACCGCGGCGCGACCCACGTCGCGATGGAGGTCTCGTCGCATGCGCTCGCGCAGGGCCGCGCCGAAGCCGTCGCGTGGGACGCGGCGATCTTCACCAACCTCGGCCGCGATCACCTCGACTATCACGCCGACGAGGACGCCTACTTCGCCGCGAAGGCCGAGCTCTTCCGCGCCCTCGACGCGAGCCCCAAGCCCGGGCGCGTCGCGATCGTCAACGCCGCCGATCCGCGCGGCCGGCTGCTCGGGTCGCGCGTCGCGAGCCGGGTCGTCAGCTTCGGACTCGGCGGCGACGTCCGCGCCGACGGCGCGGCCATGACGCTCGCCGGCACGCGCGCGGAGCTGATCTTCGACCGCGCCGGGCGCGAGCGTGCCGCGATCCGCACGCGCCTGATCGGCTCCGGCCACCTCGAGAACGTGCTCGCCGCCGCGGCAGCCGCGTACGCGCTCGGCGTCCCGGCCGCCACCATCGCGGCCGGCATCGCCGCGTTCGGCGGCGTGCCGGGCCGCCTCGAGCCGGTCCACACCGACGAGGATTTCACGGTTCTGGTGGATTTCGCGCATACCCCGGACGCGCTCGACGGCGTGCTCGCGTCGCTCCGCACGATGGTCCGCGGTCGCCTGATCTGCGTCTTCGGCTGCGGCGGCGACCGCGACCGCGGCAAGCGGCCGCTGATGGCGGCGGCCGTCGGCGCCCGCGCCGATCTCGTCGTCCTCACGTCCGACAATCCCCGGACCGAGGACCCGCTCGCGATCATCGCCGACGCGGAGCCGGGTCTCGTCCGATCCGGTCGCTCGCGCGTCCGCGATCTCGCGGCGGAAGGCCGAGGCTACGTCGTCGTGCCCGATCGGGCGCAGGCGATCGCCGGCGCGATCGGCGCGGCGCGCAGCGGCGATTGCGTCGTGATCGCGGGCAAAGGCCACGAGGCCTACCAGATCCTCGGGACGACGAAGGTCCCGTTCGACGACCGCGTCGTCGCCCGTGAGGCGCTCGCCCGGCGGCGTGGACGATGAGCGGGCGCGAACGAGATCTCGTGGGAAGCGGGCGCCCGTGCGCCGCGATGGCGGGCGGCGGGCGCGCGTCCGCGGTGGGTCGCGCCTCGCGAGGAGCGGGGTGATGCGCTGGAGCGTTGCGGAGATCGTCGCCGCGACCGGCGCCGACGTGCGGCAGCGCGGCGCGGCCAGCGCGTTCGCGGCGATCTCGACCGATACCCGGACGTTGGCGCAGGGCGCGCTCTTCGTCGCGCTCCGCGGCGAACGTCACGACGCGCACGCCTATCTCGCCGACGCCGCGGCGGCCGGCGCGACCGGCGTCCTCGTGGATCGTGACGCGCCCGTCCCCGACGGCGTCACGGTGCTCGCGGTGCCGGACACGCTCCGCGGCTTGCAGGATCTCGCGGCCTCCTTGCGGCAGCGCCTCGCGCCGCGGGTCGTCGCGATCACCGGCTCCAACGGCAAGACGACCACCAAGGAGATGCTCGCCGCGATTCTCGCGGCCGCGAGCGCGCCCGACGCCGTGCTCAAGACCGCCGGCAACCTGAACAACCTGATCGGGGTGCCGCTCACGCTGCTGCGCCTCTCGGGCCGCGAGCGTCACGCGGTGATCGAGATGGGGATGAACGCGCTCGGCGAGATCGCCCGGCTCACCGAGGTCGCCGACCCGGACGTCGGCGTGATCACCAACGTCGCGCCGGCGCACCTCGCGGGCGTCGGCACGCTCGACGGCGTGGCGCGCGCCAAGGGCGAGCTCTACGCGCGCATGCGGACGACCGCTACCGCGGTTGCGAACGCGGGTGACGAGCGGGTCAGCGCGCTCGCCGCGCGCTTTCCCGGCCGGGTGGTGCGGTTCGGCGACGGGGCGGAGGTCGCCGCGTCCGCCGTGCGCTGCGATGCCGCGGGCGCGGCGACGTTCGAGCTCGCGGTCGCGGGACGATCGACGCCGGTCCGCCTGGCGATTCCCGGACGCCACAACGTCGCCAACGCGCTCGCCGCCGCCGCCGCCGCGCACGCGCTCGGCATCGACGTCGCGGCGATGCGGCGCGGGCTCGAGCGCGTCGCGCCGGTCGGCAACCGGATGCGCCGCATCACCCTCCCGAACGGCGTGACCATCGTGAACGACAGCTACAACGCCAATCCCGCCTCGGTCGCGGCGGGTTTGCAGACGCTGCACGACGCCGCCGCGGCGCGCCGGATCGCGGTGCTCGGCGACATGCTCGAGCTCGGCGCCGCCAGCGCCGAGCTGCACCGCGAGGTCGGCCGCCTCGCCGCCGAGCTGGGGATCGATGCGCTCTACCTCCTCGGCGACTACGCCACGGAGACGGCGGCGGGCGCGCGGACGCAGATGCCGGCCGACGCGGTGCACGTCGCAGCCTCGCACGCGGCGATCGCCGCGCAGCTCGGCGGCGCGGTGCAGCCGGGCGATTGGGTGCTCGTCAAAGGCTCACGCGGTCAACGCATGGAGGAGGTGGTGCGCCTGCTGGGCGTGCCCGACTGACGTGCTCTACCACGTCCTCTACGCGCTGCGCTCGACGTACACGGCGTTCAACGTCTTCCGCTACATCACCTTTCGCACGCTGCTGGCGGCGCTGACGGCGCTGACGATCTCGTTCCTGCTCGGCCCGGCCTTGATCCGCCGGCTCTCCGCGAACCACATCGGCCAGGCGATTCGGCCGGACGGTCCGGCGCGGCATCAGACCAAGGCCGGCACGCCGACGATGGGTGGGACGCTGATCCTATTCTCGCTGATTCTCGCGACGCTGCTGCTGGCGGATCTATCGAATCCCTACATCTGGCTCGTCTTGCTGGTGACGGTCGGCTTCGGCGTGGTCGGCTTCGTCGACGACTACCGCAAGCTCCGCCACGGCAACTCGGCGGGTCTCCGCGCCCGCGACAAGTTTCTCGCGCAGTGCGCGGTCGCTGGCGTCGCCGTCTGCCTGCTCCTGGTGGTGCCGCAGTTCGAGCCGACGGTCGCGATGCCGTTTTTCAAGAACGTGCACGTGAACCTCGGGCTCCTGTACCTGCCGTTCGCGGCGCTGGTGATCGTCGGCGCGTCGAACGCGGTCAACCTGACTGACGGCCTCGACGGCCTCGCGATCGGTCCGGTGATGATCGCTGCCGGCACCTACTGCGTCTTCGCGTACGTGACCGGCCACGTGCGGCTCGCGGAGTACCTCCAGATCCCGTACGTCGCTGGCGCGGGCGAGCTGGCGGTCTTCTGCGGCGCGCTCGCCGCCGCGGGCCTCGGCTTTCTCTGGTTCAACGCCTATCCGGCGCAGATGTTCATGGGGGACGTCGGGTCGCTGCCGCTCGGCGCGTCGCTCGCGATGGTCGCGCTCATCACCCACCACGAGCTCGTGCTGGTGCTGGTCGGCGCGATCTTCGTCGTCGAGGCGCTCTCGGTGATCACCCAGGTCGCCTACTTCCGGTGGACGGGCGGCAAGCGCATCTTTCGCATGGCGCCGATCCATCATCACTACGAGCTCCTCGGCTGGCCCGAGCCGCAGATCATCGTGCGCTTCTGGATCATCTCGATCATCTGCGCGCTGATCGCGCTCAGCACGCTGAAGCTCCGGTAGCGGGCACGCGATGCGATCGACCAGACCAATGGCGCCTGCCGCCGTGCCGCGCGCCCGCGAGGCGCGGTAGCCGCGATGCCAGCGAACCTGTCCTCATCGGCGGCGCATCGCGGGAACGCGGCACTCGTGATCGGCCTCGGCCGAACCGGTCTGGCGGTCGCCCGCCACCTGCGCGCGCGCGGCGCGCGCGTCCGCGTCGCGGAGCGGCGGCGCGAGTCCGAGGTCGGCGACGCTGCGGCCGATCTCGATCCCGGCGTCGAGGTCGCGTTCGGCAGCGCGGCGGCGGCCGAGCCGATCCGCGCCGCCGGCGCGGCCGTGCGCGCCGGGTGCGATCGCCTCCTCGACGGCGTCTCGCTGGTCGTCCCGAGTCCGGGCGTGCCGGCCGATCTCGCGCTGCTGGCGATCGCGCAGGAGCGCGGCATCCCGGTGTGGAGCGAGATCGAGCTCGCGGGACGTGGGCTCGCCGTCCCGCTGGTGGCGATCACGGGGACGAACGGCAAGAGCACGACGACGACGCTGGTCGGCGAGATGCTGCGCGCCGGCGGCGAGCGGCCGTTCGTCGGCGGCAACCTCGGGACGCCGCTCGTCACCGCCGTGCCGCGCGACACGCAGCCGGCGGGCGAGCACACGGTCGCGGTGGTCGAGGTCTCGAGCTTCCAGCTCGAATGGGTCGAGCGCTTTCATCCGCGGATCGCCGTGTTCTTGAACCTCAGCGAGGATCACCTCGATCGCTATCCCGACCTCGACGCCTACGGCCGGACCAAGCTCCGCCTCTTCGCCGCGCAGACGGCGCGCGACGTCGCCGTCCTGAACGGCGGCGACGCGTGGCTTCGCCGCCACGCCGCCGCGATCGCGGCACGCCGGCTCTGGTTCGGCGACGGCGCCGCGATCGGCGAGGGCGAGGGCGAGGGCGCCGTGATCCGCGACGACGTCGCTGCGCTTCGCTTTCGCGCCGACGGCGGCGAGGAGGAAGTCTACCCCCTGGAGCGCGTGGCGCTCACCGGGGCGCACAACCGCGAGAACATGATGGCGGCGATCGTCGCGGCGCGGAGCTTCGGCGTGCCGCGGGCGGCGGTCCAGGCGGCGCTCGAGGCGTTCCGCGGTCTCGAGCATCGCCTCGAGCTCGTCCGCGTCCGCGACGGCGTACGCTGGGTGAACGACTCGAAGGGGACCAATCCGGGCGCGGTGATCAAGTCGCTCGCAGGCCATCGACGGGACGTGATCTTGCTCGCCGGCGGCGTCGAGAAGGGCGGCGACTACGGCGTGCTCCGCGAGCCCGTCACCCGCGCGGTCCGCCACGCGCTCCTCTTCGGCGCCGCCAGGGAGATGCTGGCGCGGACGCTCGCGGACGCGACCACGGTCGAGACCGTCGACTCGCTCGAGGCGGCGGTGCGCCGCGCCGCCGCGGTCGCGGGCGCCGGCGAGACGGTCCTGCTGTCGCCGGCGTGCGGCAGCTTCGACATGTTCCGCGACTACGCCGATCGCGGCCGGCGGTTCAAGGCGCTCGTCGAGGCTCTGCCGTGACCGCCGGCGCGACGACCGCGGCGCCGACGATCGGCCGCCGGTACACGCCGCGCGCGCCGGCGCGCGCGAGCATCGTGACCCACGGCGCGGATCGCTGGATCGTGGGCACGGTCGCGGCGCTGCTGTGCTTGAGCATCCTGATGGTGCTGAACACGAGCTACTTCTTCGCCGGCGAACGCTTCGGCGATCCGTACTACGTCCTGCGCAAGCACCTGATCTCGATCGTGCTCGGGGTCGTGTGCTGCGCGGTCGCGTCACGACTCGACGCCCGCACCTTCGAGCGCGCCGCGTATCCCGCGCTCGCCATCGTGGTGCTGGCGCTGCTCGCCGTGCTGGTGCCCGGCGTCGGTCTCGTCCGCGGCGGCGCGCGGCGCTGGATCGGCCTCGGCATCCTGAATCTGCAACCGTCGGAGCTTGCCAAGCTCGTCGTCGTGCTCTACCTCGCGCGTTCGCTGGTGAAGAAGAGCGCCCGGCTCGCGACCTTCACCATCGGCGTGCTGCCGCATGCGATCGTGGTCGGCGCATGCGCGGGCCTGATCATCCTCGAGCCCGATTTCGGCGGGTCGGCGCTTCTCGCGATGGTGCTGGTCGCGATGCTGTTCGTCGCCGGCGTCCCGCTGATGCAGCTGATCCTGCCGGCGCTCGCGGCGCTGCCGCTCGCCGCCTACGCCGTCTGGAGCAGTCCCTACCGCCTGGAGCGGCTGATGGTGTTCCTGAACCCGTGGGCACACCCGCGCGACGCCGGGTTCCAGCTGGTGCAGTCGTTCCTCGCCTTCGGCTCGGGCGGCGTCCTCGGCGCCGGTCTCGGCGAGAGCAAGCAGAAGATGTTCTACCTGCCGGAGGCGCACACGGATTTCATCTTCTCGGTGATCGGCGAGGAGCTCGGCCTCATCGGCGCGCTGGCGATCGTCGTGCTGTTCGCGCTCCTCGCCGTCCGCGGCTTCCGAGTCGCGCTGCGGCATCCGACCCCGTTTGGGCAGCTCGCCGCCTTCGGGGTGACGGTTCTCCTGGTGCTGCAGGCCGGGATCAACATGGCGGTCGTGCTGGGGCTGCTGCCGACGAAAGGCCTGGCGCTGCCGTTCGTGAGCTACGGCGGCTCGGCGATGCTCGGCGCGATGACGAGCGCCGGCGTGCTGCTCGCGCTGTCACGAGAGTCCGGGTGAGGCGGTGCGCCTGATGATCGCCGGAGGCGGCACGGGAGGGCACCTCTTCCCCGGCATCGCCGTCGCCGAGGCGGCGCGGCGGCTCGATCCGCCCGCCGACGTGCTCTTCGTCGGCAGCGCGCGCGGCATCGAGGCACGCGTCGTTCCGACGCTCGGGTTCGCGCTCGAGACCTTGCCGCTGGCGCCGCTGCGCGGCGAGGGCCTCGGCGCCCGCGCCGCCGCGCTCCGCGCGCTCGGCGCCGGCGTCCTGCGCGCGCGCCGCATCCTCGAGCGCTTCGCGCCCGACGCAGTGATCGGCCTCGGCGGCTACGCGGCGGCGCCGGCGGTGGTCGCGGCGCGCCTCGCACGGAAGCCGATCGTCCTCCTCGAGCAGAACGCCCGTCCCGGGCTGACGACCCGTCTGCTCGCGCCGTTCGCCGACCGCATCTGCGTCAGCTTTCCCGAGACCGCGACGCAGCTCGGCGCCGGGAAAGCGGTCGTGACCGGCAATCCCGTGCGCTTCCGGCAGGCGGCCGGTGCGGAGGCTCGGCCGGCGCACGGTGGGCTCACGATCCTCGTCTTCGGCGGCAGCGGCGGCGCGCGGCGGCTCAACGAGGCCGGGCCGGCGATGCGCGCCGCGCTCGCCGACGTCGGCGGGCTGCGCGTGCTCCATCAGACGGGAGCCGAGATGGAGGCGGAGGTGCGGGCGGCGTACGAGCGCGCCGGCGGCGGCGCCGAGGTCCGCGGGTTCATCACCGACATGCAGGCGGCGTACGCCGCCGCGGACGTCGTCGTCTGTCGCGCCGGCGCGACGACGGTCGCCGAGATCGCGGCGCTCGGGAAGCCGGCGATCCTGGTGCCGTACCCCTTCGCCGCCGACGACCATCAGCGTGCGAACGCGGAAAGCTTGGTGCGGGCCGGCGCCGCCCGCATGGTCCTCGACGCGGACGCGTCCGGTGCGCGGCTCGCGGCCGAGGTGCGCGCGCTCGTCGACGAGCCGGGCGCGCTCGCCGCGATGGCCGAGCGCCTGCGGGGATTCGCGAAACCGGACGCGGCGGAACGCGTCCTCGAGACGACGATCGCGTTGATCGAAGAGCGAGGCCATTGAGTGGTCAGGTCGCGGTGGAATGGACGGAACGGTTCGGGAGCCGGACCTCGAGCGGGGGGGTCCGGGCGGCGTGCAGGAGGGGTCGCGGCCGCTCGACCTGACCACTCAATGGCCTCGCGAGACGCGGCGCTTGCGACCGGCGCGGCCGGCCGCAATTCTGGCGCGCGCATGAACGGGAGGAGCTTCGTCGTATGGCGCTGACCAGCCGCAAGCATCGCGTGCACTTCGTCGGCATCGGCGGCATGGGCATGAGCGGCATCGCCGAGGTGCTCTTGACCCTCGGGTTTCCGGTGAGCGGGTCGGATCTCGCCGCGAGCGAGACCACCGAGCGTCTGGCGCGCATGGGCGCCGACGTCTCCCTCGGCCACCACGCGGATCGCATTACGCCGAAGACCGACGTCGTGGTGATCTCCTCGGCCGTCAAGTTCTCGAACCCGGAGGTGATGCGCGCGCGCGCGCTGAAGATCCCGGTGATTCCGCGTGCCGAGATGCTCGGCGAGCTGATGCGGATGAAGTGCAGCCTCGCCGTCGCCGGGACGCACGGCAAGACGACCACCACCTCGATGCTCGGCCACGTCCTCGCCGAGGCCGGGCTCGACCCGACGTTGGTGATCGGCGGCAAGGTGAAGGGCCTGGGCTCGAACGCGCGCCTCGGTCAGGGCGACTACCTCGTCGCCGAGGCGGACGAGAGCGACGGCAGCTTCCTGCTGCTGCCGCCGCACCTCGCGATCGTGACCAACGTCGATCGCGAGCACCTCGACCACTACGGCAGCGTCGAGCGCGTGCACGACGCCTTCGTGCAGTTCGTGAACAGCGTGCCGTTCTACGGTCTCGCGGTCCTCTGCATCGACAGCGTCGCGGTGCGCGCGCTGCTGCCGCGCGTCCGCAAGCGCTTCATCACCTACGGGCTCGCCGGCGACGCCGATCTCGCGGCGGTGCACACGCGCGTCAGCCGCGAAGGGACCCGCTTCGACGTGCTCGAGCGCGGCCGTTGGATCGGCGAGATCCGGCTCCGCATGCTCGGCCGCCACAACGCGCAGAACGCGCTCGCGGTGATCGCGGCGGCGTGCGAGCTCGGCGTCAGCTTCGAGACGACGGCTGCCGCGCTCGCCTCGTTCGAGGGCATCCACCGGCGCTTCGAGGTGAAGGGGGAGGTCGGCGGCGTCACCGTCGTCGACGACTACGGGCACCATCCCGAGGAGGTGAAGGCGACCCTGCGGGCGGCGCGCGAGTCGTACGGCGGCCGCTTGGTCGCGGTGTTCCAGCCGCACCGCTACACCCGCACCCGCGACCTCTTCGACGACTTCGTCACCGCCTTCGACGACGCCGACCTGCTGGTGCTGACCGAGATCTACGCCGCGGGCGAGGACCGCATCGACGGCTGCACCGGGGAGGCGCTCTTCGAGGCGTTTCGCCGCCGCGGCCACGCCGACGTGCGCTTCGTCGCCGAGCGCGGCGCGATCGCCGCGAGCTTGCTGCCGCACCTCCGCGGCGGCGACATGATCGTCACCCTCGGCGCCGGCGACGTCCACAAGGTCGGCGACGATCTGCTGCGCGCGCTCGCGCGCGAGCGGCCGGCGGCGCTGCAATGATCGCGACGGCGGTCTCGCGGGCGGACGATCTCGCGACCGCGCTCGCCGCGACCGGCGCCCGCGTGCAGCGCGACGAGCCGCTCGCGCGCCACACCAGCTTTCGCATCGGCGGCCCGGCGGACGCGCTCGTCCAGGCGGCGACGGTCGCGGAGCTGCAGGGGATCATGCGCGCCTGCCGGGCGTGCGACGCGCCGGTCTTCTTCCTCGGCGGCGGCACCAACCTCCTGGTGAGCGACCGCGGCGTCCGCGGCGTCGTCGTGAAGCTCGGCAAGCCCTTCGACTTCGTCGAGTGGACGCCGACCGGCGGCGGCGCAGCGCTGCGGGTCGGCGCGGCGGTGCCGTTCAAGCGGCTCGTCTACCAGACCGTCGAGGCGGGCCTCGAGGGCCTGGCGTTCGGCGAGGGCATCCCGGGGACGATCGGCGGCGGCCTCCTGATGAACGCGGGGGCGTTCGGCGGCGAGATCGGCCGGGTCGTGCAGGCGATCGAGGCCGTGGACGCGGCCGGTGACGCGGTCGTGGTGCCGCGCGGCGATCTCGGGTTCGGGTATCGCCGCCTGACGTTGCCGCCTCGTCTCATCGTCACCGCCGTCCGTCTCGAGCTCGCACGCGGCGATCCGGCGGTGCTCGCCGCCGCAGTCGCCGATGCGAAGGCGAGGCGCGACCGTCACCAGCCGAAAGGGCATCCGAACGCCGGCTCGATCTTCAAGAATCCGAGCGGCGCGCACGCCGGCAAGCTGATCGAGGCGGCCGGCTTGAAAGGCGCGCGGCTCGGTGACGCGATGATCTCCGAGCGCCACGCGAACTTCATCGTCAATCTCGGCGGCGCGCGTGCCGCGGACGTCAAGGGATTGATGGACCTCGCGGTGCGGGCGGTGCGCCGGCACGCGGGCATCGAGCTCGAGCCCGAGGTCCGTCTGGTCGGCGAATGGTGAGCCGCTGGCGAGGCCTGCCGCGCCGCCGCGAGCAAGGACGTCGCGAGGACGCCGCCGCGGCGGAGTCTCGCGGGCGCCGCGCGCGGCGCTGGCGTTGGCGTCGGCGTAAGCGAGGTGCCGAGGACACGCGGCCGGCGCGCGCGACCCGCGTCGACACGGTCTACCGTCCGTCGAGGATCGTCAGCCGCCTGCTCGCGACCGTCGCCGTCCTCGGCGTCGGGGCGCTGGCCGCGACCGGCGTGCCACCCCTCGTCGCCGAGTTACGGGCGGATCCGTACTTCGCGCTCACCGACATCGTGGTCTCACCGACGCGGCGGCTGTCGACGGCCGCCGTGCTCGACTGGGCCGGCGTGCAGCCGGGCATGAGCATCTGGGACGTCGACCCGGCGGCGACCGCACGCCGGCTCGAGCAGCATCCGATCGTCGCGCGCGCGACGGTCCGCCGCGAGCCGCCACGGCGCGTGATCGTCGGCGTCGAGGAGCGCCGGCCGGTTGCGATCGTGCTCCTCGCGGAGCCGACCTACGTCGATCGCCGCGGCGTGGCGTTCGTCGCCCTCCGACCCGACGAGCCGCTCGATCTGCCGTTCATTACCGGCATCGAGGCGGCGTTGATCGAGGGCGACGCGCCCTACGTCCGTCATGCGATCCGTCGCGCGCTCGGCGTGATGCGTACGATGCAGGCCGCGGGGCTTCCATTTCGCGTCTCCGAGGTGCATATCGACCGGCAGGAGGGGATCACGGTCTTTCCCGTCGAGCCGCGGATCGCGCTTGCGTTCGGCTGGCGCGGGCTCACGGAGAAGGTCGAGCGGTTGCAGAAGGTGCTGGGGGCGTTCGGTGGTCGGGAAGCGCAGGTCCGCGCGATCGACCTCCGCGTCGCGGGTGAGGCGGTGATCCGGCTCGCGACGCCGCGGCAAGCGGACGCGCGCGCGGCGCCGGGTCGGACGAGGCGAGCGGCGCACGAGACGTAGCGGCGCCGAGCGAGCGATCGGTCGAGAGTGGGGAGGGGAGGAATGGCGAAGCGGATGCCGCTCGTTGCGGGCCTCGATCTCGGTACGTGGAAGACCTGCGTCCTGGTCGGCAACGTCACCGAGCACGGCATAGCCGTCTCCGGGTTCGGGACCGCCCAGTCGCGCGGCCTGCGCAAGGGCGTCGTCGTCCACGTCGAGTCGACGGTCGCCGCGATCCGCAAAGCGGTCGCGGAAGCGGAGGCGATGGCCGGGTGCGAGATCCGGCACGTCGTCGCGAGCGTCGGCGGCGCGCACGTTCGGGGCCTCACCAGCCACGGCGTGGTCGCGGTGCGGAACGGCGAGATCTCGGATGGCGACGTGAATCGCGTGCTCGACGCCGCGGGCGCCGTCGCGCTTCCCGCCGAGCGCGAGGTGCTCCACGTCCTGCCGCAAGAGTTCATCATCGACGAGCAGGAGGGCATCAAGGAGCCGCTCGGCATCACCGGCGTGCGGCTCGAGGCGAAGGTCCACATCGTGACCGCGCAGATGTCGGCCGCGCAGAACCTGGTGAAGTGCTGCAAGCACGCGGGCCTCGCGGTCGACGACGTCGTGCTCGGGCCGCTCGCCTCGGCGGACGCCGTGCTGACGCCCGAGGAGAAGGACCTCGGCGTCGCGCTGGTCGACGTCGGCGGCGGGACGACCGACCTCGTGATCTTCCACGGCGGCGCGGTGAAGCACACCGCCGTGTTGCCGCTCGGCGGCGGCCACCTCACCAACGACATCGCGGCCGGGCTCCGCACGCCCACCGTCGAGGCCGAGAAGATCAAGCACCGCTTCGGCTGCGCGCGTGCCGCCAACGTCCCGCGCCACGTCTCGATCGAGGTACCGAGCGTCGGCGATCGCGAGCCCGCGCATCCTCTCGCGCCACATCCTCTGCGAGATCATCGAGCCGCGGGTCGAGGAGATCTTCACCTTGGTGAGCCGCGAGATCATCCGATCGGGGTACGAGGAATCCCTCGCTTCGGGCGTCGTCCTCACCGGCGGCACGGCGTTGCTCGACAGCGTCGCCGAGGTGGCCGAGCGGACCTTCGGATCTGCCGGTCCGGATCGGCGTGCCGCAGCACGTGACGGGTCTCGCGGACCTCGTCGCGAGCCCGCTCTACTCCGCGGCGATCGGCCTCGTCGTCGCGAGTGCGACCGGCGGCGGCGCGTCGCGCATCGTCTCGCTGCGCGACCACGGCGCTCATCGGCCGCGTTCGCCATCGCATGACCGAGTGGCTGCGCGAATTTTTTTGAGACGAGCGACTCGATCGGACGCAATATCTGGATGACACCGATATCGAATTACGCTACAGGAGGTGCGGTATGAGGCGGCAGGGACGTGGGGTTGTGGGAAGCCACGGGCGCCGTTCACCCCAGAGCGAAAGCAGCACTGTGGCACCGGTTGAAGGAGGAGGGGCAATGATCGATACGTCGGACCGCGCGCAGCTCGGCGCGCGAATCAAAGTCGTCGGGGTGGGCGGTGGCGGAGGCAACGCGGTCAACACGATGATCGCGGCGGGCCTGGCGGGCGTCGACTTCATCACCGCGAACACCGATGCGCAGGCGCTGCGCGCGAATCTCGCGCCGCGCGAAGCTGCAGATCGGCGCGGAGGTCACCAAGGGTCTCGGCGCCGGCGGCGTCCCGGACATCGGCCGCAAGGCGGCCACCGAAGACCTCGAACGGATCCGCGAGTGCCTGCAGGGCTCCGACATGGTGTTCGTCACCGCCGGCATGGGCGGCGGCACCGGCACCGGCGGCGCGCCCGTCGTCGCGCGGCTCGCCAAGGAGATCGGCGCGCTCACGGTCGGCGTGGTGACGAAGCCGTTCCTGTTCGAGGGCAAGAAGCGCGGCCGCCAGGCCGAAGACGGGCATGCGCGAGCTCAAGGCGAACGTCGACACGCTGATCGCGATCCCGAACCAGCGCCTGCTCGCCGTCGCCGGCCGCAACATGTCGATCCTCGAGACCTTCAAGAAGGCCGACGACGTGCTGCTGCAGGCCGTGCGCGGCATCTCGGACCTGATCACGGTCCACGGCCTCATCAACCTCGACTTCGACGACGTCCGGACGATCATGTCCGAGATGGGCATGGCGCTGATGGGCGCGGCGATCGCGAGCGGCGAGGACCGCGCGGTCGAGGCGGCGCAGAAGGCGATCTCGAGCCCGCTCCTCGAGGACGTGTCGATCCAGGGCGCGCGCGGCGTGCTGATCAACATCACCGGCGGCCCGGATCTCACCATCCACGAGGTCAACGAGGCGGCGACGCTCATCCAGGAGGAGGCCGACGACGAGGCCAACATCATCTTCGGCGCCGTGATCGACGAGAGCCTGAGCGACCAGATCCGCATCACCGTGATCGCGACCGGCTTCGGCGAGCCGCGCGAGGAGATCAAGCGCCCGCCCGCCACCGCGACCACGACGCACGCCACGAGCGCCGCGCCGACCTCCGCGGCATCGTCGCCGCGCGTGGCGTTCAGCCGCGAGCCGCTGCGCGAGGCCGCGCAAACCGCCGCGGCAGCCGGTCGCCGCATCGTCCGCGTCGGCGGCATCAACGATCTCGACGGCACCGTGTGGTCGCGCCAGCAGAGCGCGAACGGCGATCGCGGCGAGCCGATCGCGCTCACCGTCCCCGACGAGGACGACAGCCTCGACATCCCGACGTTCCTCCGCAAGCAGGCGGACTGATCGCCGACGAGGCGGCGCCCGCGTGGCGGGCGCCGCCTCCGAGTCGGCCGATCGGCGCGCCGAGAAGGCGTGCCGTCGGCGAGGCTGGCGCGCTCGTACGCATCGCATCGCCGCCTCGGTGAGCGCGCCGCCGGCCGCTCGTGCCGCGCGACGCGCTCGCACGCGGCTCCGAGCGAGCGGTTGAGCGACGCAGCGACCGCCCCGTATACTCGCGACGCTCGTGGTAACGCTTGGCGGTCGTGTTGCCGGTCGCGACTTCACGCCGACGGCCGCGTTGCGAGCCGAACGATCCGATGAAATCCGACGCCAGAGAGCGAGCACGGCAGCGGCTCGCGCGGGAGCGCATGCTGTTCGAGCCGACGCGCGGCGGCGACGTGTCGGTGTGCCTGGTCTACCCGAACACGTACCCGGTCGGGATGGCGAACCTCGGATTCCAGGCGGTCTTCGAGATCCTCGCCCGCCATCCGCGGGTCCATGTCGAGCGCGCGTTCCTTCCCGACCGCGACCTGCCCGCTGCCGAGGTGGTCTCGCTCGAGAGCGGACGGGCACTGCGTGACTTCGAGATCGTCGCCTTCTCGATCTCGTTCGAGGCCGACTATCTCCACGTCGTCGACGTCCTCGCCGGCGCCGGCATCGCGCCGCTGCGGGAGGCGCGCGGCGGCGGCCCGCTGCTGATCGCCGGCGGGCCCGCGACCTTCCTCAACCCGGAGCCGATCGCCGACTTCTTCGACCTGTTCCTCATCGGCGAGGGCGAGGAGATGGTGCCGGAGTTCCTCGCGCGCTACGTCGCCGCGCGCGACGCGGGCGGCGGGCGGGCCGGCGTCCTCGACGCGGCGGCGGAGGTCGGCGGCGCGTACCGGCCGGACCGCTATGCCGTCGAGTACGCCGCCGACGGCACGATCCAGTCGGTCTCCTATCGCGGTCCGGGATCGGGGGTCGTCGAGCGTCGTTTGGTCGCCGACCTCGACCGCTTCAGCACGGCCTCGCGAATCCTCACGCCCGAGGCGATCTTCGGCGACATGGCGCTCGTCGAGGCGAGCCGCGGCTGCGAGTGGGGCTGCCGGTTCTGCGCCGCCGGCTACATGTACCGACCGGTACGAAACCGGAGCGTCGAGACGCTGGCCGCGGCCGCGGTCGAAGGGCTCGCCGAGCGCTCGACGATCGGCTTCGTCGGCGCCGAGATGGCGAGCGTGCCGGGGATCGCCGAGCTCGTCGAGCTGGTCTCCGATCGCGGCGGCCGCGCCTCGCCGTCGTCGCTCAAGGCCGACGTCATCTCGCGGCGGCTCGCGAGCGCGCTCGGCCGGAGCGCCAATCAGAGCGTGACCGTCGCCCCCGAGGCGGGCTCGGAGCGCATGCGGCGGGTGATCAACAAGAATCTCACCGAGCCCGAGATCCTGCGCGCCGCGGATTGGCTCGTCGGCTCCGGCGTGCGGGCGATGAAGCTCTACTTCATGATCGGGCTCCCGACCGAGACGCACGAGGACGTCGAGGCGATCGTCGCGCTCACCGAGAAGGTCCGGACGCGGTTTCAGCGCCAGCGCCGCGTGCAGCGGTTGACGCTCTCCGTGAATCCGTTCGCGCCGAAGCCGTGGACGCCGCTCCAGTGGGAGCCGATGGAGGAGATGCGCTCGCTGAAGCGGAAGGTCGAGCACCTGCGGCGCGCGATCGGCCGCCTGCCGAGCGTCACGATCGACGTCGAGTCGCCGCGGGAAGCGTATTACGCGACGCTGCTCTCGCGTGGCGACCGCCGCATCGCCCGCCTCCTGCTCGCGATCCGCGACGCTGGCGGTGACTGGTGGCAGGTGATCCAGCGCGCGCGCCGCGACCCGTCGCTCGGCGTCGATCCCGACTTCTACGTCCGCCGCGCGTACGCCTACGACGAGATCCTGCCGTGGGACTTCATCGACCACGCGCTGCACAAGCGCTTCCTGTGGGTCGAGCGCGAGCGCGCCTACGCCGAGCGGCAGACCGCGCCCTGCGACGTCACCATCTGCAGGCTCTGCGGCGCCTGCTGAGCGCCGCACCCTGCGAGCTCGCGGATGGCGATCCTCGGCACCGGCGTCGACGTCGCGGAGGTCGCGCGCATCCGGGCGGCTCTCGAGAACCCGAAGACGGGCGCTCGATTTCGGATGCGGGTCTTCACCGCAGGCGAGCAGGCGTACTGCGACGGCCGCGGCCGCGGGCGCTACGAGAGCTACGCCGCGCGCTTCGCGGCGAAAGAGGCGACGATGAAGGCCCTCGGCCGCGGCTGGGGTCGCGACGTCGGCTGGCTCGACGTCGAGGTCGTGCGCAAGCCCGGCCGCCGTCCGGAGATCGCGCTGGCGGGCCACGGCGCTGCGACCGCGGCGCTGCTCGGGGTCCGCGTCCTCCATCTCGCCATCACGCACACCGCGGAGATCGCGGTCGCTCACGTGATCGCCGAGAGCGCCTGAAGCGGCGCGCCGCCGCCGTTCGCTGCAAGATCGCGGCGGGCGGAGGTGCGTTGAGGCTGCCGTGGCCGGTGCGTGCCGTGCTGCGGCGGCGCGGCGGCGGTCCGCGGGCGCTGCGACTGCGCCGCGGTCGCGTCCTCGGGACGGGCGCGCGCTACTCGCCGCGAAAGCGCGGCGGCCGCTTCTCGAGAAAGGCGCGCACGCCCTCCGCGTAGTCGGCGCTCTCGAAGCACGCCGCGATCAGCCGCTGGAGCGTGCCGAGCTCGCGCTCGCCGGCGTGTCGCTGGGTCTCGCGGATGGCGCGCTTCGCGGCGCGAATGGTCAACGGCGCGTTGGCGGCGATGTCCGCGGCGTACCGGGTCGTGAAGCTCTCGAGCTCCGCCTTGGCGACCACCTGGTTCACGAGGCCGATGCGCAACGCCTCCGCGGCGGTGTAGCGACGCGCGGTGAAGAAGAGCTCGCAGGCCGCGGACGGCCCGACGAGCTGCACCAGGCGCTCGACTCCTTTGAAGTGATAGCCGAGCCCGAGTCGTGCCGCCGGCAGCGCGAGCCGGGTGTCGTCGGCGGCGATCCGGAGGTCGGCGGTCGCGGCGAGCGCGAGCCCGCCGCCGATGCAGACGCCTTGGATCATCGCGACGAGCGGCTTCTCGAGCTGCGCGAGCGCGTCGAAGGCGAGCGCGGTCGTCTGCTCGTACGCCGCGGCCGAGGCCGCGTCGCGGCGTTGGGTCTCGAACTCGGAGATGTCGGCGCCGGACGCGAACGCCTCGTCACCCGCGCCGCGCATGACGACGACGCGGACCGCCGGATCGGCGGTGAGCGTCGCGACCGCGGCGGGGATCGCCTGCCACATCTCGATTCGGACGGCGTTGAGGCGCCCCGGATTCCGCAGCACGAGCCAGGCGATGCCGCGGTCGTCGCGCGACACGTCGACGCCGAAATCGCTCATCGCGAGACGTCCTCGGCGCACGCTCGGGGCAGGTTGGGGCTCATGGGCATGCTGGCGCCGACCGGCACCGCGATCGGATCGAGCCGGGCGCGGGCGGCCGATCGGCGTGCCGCACTCCTAGCGCACGCCGGCGCCCATCGCCACGGGCCGCGGTGGTGAGGCAACCGCGGCACTCGGCCGGCGACCGCCGTAGTGTCCACTTCTCGGGCGTGATACTCGGGCGCCGACCCGCCGTTTGCGACGGTCGCCAGGAGGTGGCGCGATGATGACGCTCCATCAGTTCGAGATCTCGCCGTTCTGCGACAAGATCCGCCGGATCTTGAACGTGAAACGCGTGGCGTACCAGACGCGCGAGGTCGGCTTGATCGAGGCGCAGATGGGCTACCGCAAGATCAATCCGACCGGCAAAGTCCCGGCGTTGGCCGACGCCGACGGCCGCATCGTCTGCGACTCGACCGAGATCGCGTACCATCTCGAGGAGCGCCATCCCGATCCGCCGCTCGTGCCGCGCGACCCGCGCGAGCGCGCGCTGATGCACATCCTCGAGGATTGGGCCGACGAGAGCCTGTACTTCTTCGAGGTCCGGCTCCGGTTCGGGATCGCCCACAACCGCACCCACACGCTCGAGAAGCTGCTGGCGCAGGAGAACGCCGCGGTGAAGCTGGTCGCGCCGTGGCTCGCGCCGCGCGCGGTGCAGAGTCAGACCAAGGCGCAGGGCATCGGACGCAAGACCGACGCCCAGGTTCTGCACGAGCTCGGCCGCCATCTCGACGCGCTCGCCGCGCTACTCGCCGGGCACGAGTACCTGGTCGGCGCTCGCCTGAGTCTCGCCGACGTCGCCGTCTACGCGCAGCTCTTCGCGATCGCCGATTCGACCGAGGGCCGCGCGGCGCTCGACCAGCGCCGCGAAGTGGTCGCGTTCATGGATCGCGTCGACCAGGCGACGCGCCCGGTCGCGACCTCGCGGGCGGCATGACGGTCGGCCGCCGCCGGCTCGGCGACGGCCGGCTGCGGGCGCGGCGCTACGCGGGGTAGCGCGCCATCGCGAGCTGGACGATCGCGGCGATCAGCTCGCAATGCGAGCGGCCGGACTTCTTCGCGGCCTTCGCGAACTCCGCGGTCGACAGCAGCCACGGATTCGGGTTGACCTCGAGGACGTGCACCGTGCCGGCGGCGTCGAGTCGGATGTCGATGCGGCCGTAGTCGCGGAGCTTCAACGCCTGATAGGCGGCACAGGCGGTGCTCTTCAAACGCTCCTCGACGTCGTCGTCGAGATCCTCCGGGAAGAAGAGCTGCGTGGTGCGGTAGACCTCGGTGCCTTGCTCCCACTTGACCTCGGTGCCGGCGATGCGTGGCGTCCCTTCCGGCAGCTGCGACAAGTCGAGCTCGACGATCGGCAGCGGCTCGGGATCCTGGTTGCCGAGCACGGCGACGTAGATCTCGCGGCCCTCGATGTACTCCTCGATGAGCACGGGGGCGTCGAAATCGGCGTGGATCTGATCGATCCGCTCCATGAGCTCCTTCAAGCTCGCGCAGACGGCGCTGAAGCGAATGCCGATCGAGCCGTCCTCGAACGCCGGCTTCACGATGACCGGGAATTGAATGTCGTGGGCCCATTCCAGGCGGCCGCGAAAGCCGGTCATGAAATACGGCGTGTGAATGCCGTGGAACGCGAAGATCTTCTTGGCGAGCGCCTTGTCCTGCGCGAGGTAGAGACCGTGCGGGCCGGCGCCGGTGTAGCGGCGGCCGATCAGGTCGAGGTAGGCGGCGACGTTCATTTCCTTGGTGTCGTCGCCGGCGTACGACTCTGCGAGATTGAAGTAGAGATCGGCGCGGTGGTCCGCGAGCGCATGCAGCGTCGCGTGGGTGCCGTCGAGCGGGTGATAGAAGGGATCGTGGCCGAGCTTCTTCAGCGCCTCATGGACTTCCTCGTGGTCCGGCTTCTGCCGGCGGCGTTTACGCCGCCCGCGTGCCTCCACTGCCTCCGCATCCTCGCCGCCCGTCGCATCGTAGACGATGCCCACTCGCAGCTTCGGCATGCGCGAAGCGTAGCATCATTCGTGTAGAGAAAAAAACGAAAAAGTGACGCGTTATGAACGGTACCGCGAATATGGTCCCGTCGTTCAACGCACGTTCGTGAGGTGGTGCATCGCGAGCGTGGTCGCGAACGCGGTGAGGTCGACGAGATGCTCGGCCTCGCGCGCGACGGGCGCGTGCAAGCGCAGCTCGCGCGCGCGACGCGCCACGCGCCGAACGAGCCGTCGTACGAGCGGACGGCTCGCGCCCGTCCACGCGGCGATCGTGTCGGTCAGCATCAGGCGATGGCGCTCGATGATCTCGCTCGCCCCCGTGAGCCCGGGCTGCGGGCGCGGCGCGCGCACGAAGATCCGCTCGAGATCGTCGTCGACCGCGACGAGCTCGGCCGCGCGGGTGTTCTCGAGCGCGCGCGCGTAGAACTCGCCGAGCGTGACGTTCATGGCGTCGACGCCGAGGTCGACGTCGCCGTGCGGCACCGGCGGCTCGCGCTTGCCGGCGCGGCGCGCGACCGCATCGACGTAGCGCAGCTTCCGCAGCGCCGGCCAGCCCGCGTAGCGCCGCCGCCATCCCGAACGCGGCGTCAGCCACACCGCGAAACTCTCGGCGAAGTCCTCGTCGGGGTGCTTCTGCGCGTACCATCCCGGCAGGTGGCGGACGAAGTCGCGGCTGAACGGCACCGGACGGTAGGGGTCGCGGTACGGGCGGTCGAACGGACCGAAGAGCGCCTGCCAGCGCGCGGTGCGGTGGAGGCGATACGCGTAGGTGAACGCGTGGCCGGCCTCGTGGCGCAGGTACGCCATGATCTCGCGCTCGTCCTCGAGGTCGTTCATCGCGCGCTCGAGCCGCGCGAGACGCGGGTCGGCGAGGTAGAAGGGGATGCCGATCACCGGCTCGCCGGACGGGCAGCCCCATTCGTCGGAGAGATAGCAACGCGGCCGGAATCGCGAGAGACCTTTGCGCGCGAGCTCGCGGTAGAGCGTCTCGACCCAGCGCGCGACGGGTGAACCCTCGATGCGGAGTCCGAGCTCGCTGATGCGGGAATCGAGCAGGCTTCGCACCTCGCGCGGCGCGTGCGCGGGCGTGCGCGCGGCCCGTCCGCGACGGCGTGCGCGCGTCGCGCGCACGCTCGGCCGCGGTCGGCGGTGCGTGACCGCGGCCCGATCGCTGGCGACGGCGGCGATCGTCAAGCTCCGGCGGTCTGCCGCTTGGGGAGGAGAATCAAGATCGCGACCGCCCAGAGACCGAAGACCAGTCCGAGCAGCATCCACATGCGTGGCGGATAGCCGTTGTTGCGCGCGAAGAGCCTGCACATGAACGCGTCGCACACGTTGACGAAGAGACCGGTCGCGATGAGCGCCGGCAGGCCGAAGGACGGCGGCGCGACGAAGCGCAGGGCGGTGAGGTAGCCGAGGACGAGCTGCGCGGTTTCCACGCGTATCACGCGGCGACGACGGAACTCGTGGCGAGCATCAAACTTGACCCTCCGAAAACGCGTCACTATAGTCGCCGACGTTTCCCCTGTAAACGCGGATATCCCTGCAAACACGGAGGCGGAGTGGCGCGCAAGGAACGCACGATCCTGTCGTGGATCGTGGAGATGGGAGAAGCGAGGTTGATGCAGTTCGCCGAGGAGCTTCTCTCGAATCCGACCATGGCCGAGGCGTTCGCCGCCGCGCTGCAGCGCGCCGCTCGCACGAAGGGACAGGTCGATCGGAACATGCAAATGATACTCGGACTGCTGAACGTCCCCTCGAAGGCCGATTACAATCGCCTGCTCTCCAAGATCGAGTCGCTGCAAGGCAGTCTCGTCAATCTCAACATCAAGCTCGATCGCCTGCTCGCCGCGCGCGAGCGGCCGAAGCGTCCCCGACCGGAAAAGCGTCAAGCCGTCTCCAGCTGATCGCAAGCGGCGTCCGCCGCTCGCGTGCGTCGTTCGCCGACGCACGCGGGTGAAGCGCGACGATCAGTATGGGTCGGCCGGCGAGTCCGCGAGCGCGGCGAGACGTCGGAGCGACGTCGGCTCGTCGGTGCGGAGCGGCAGCTCGACGACCGCGGCGCGCGGCGCCGCGCGCCGCAGGCGCTCGATCTCCTCGCGTTCCGCCGCGCTCAGCATCGCGTAGCGCTGGTGCACCGCGATGAGCTTGCGCGCGAGCCCGTCCCCGGCCGAGTCCGCCGGCGCCGGCGTGGCGACGAGGAGCTCCGGCGGCAGGACCCGGTTCACGATGAAGCCGCCGAACGGCAACCGCGCGCGCTCGAGCTCGGCGTGGAAGGCGAGGGTCTCGCCGACCCGCGCCGTTTCCGGCGTCGTGACCAGCAGGAACGCGGTCTCCGGCGCATGGAGGAATTGCGAGACGGTTTCGGCGCGCTGCTGAAACCCTTCCGCGTAGTGCTCGATGCTCGCGACGAACTCCGAGACGTCGCGCAGCAGGTCGAATCCGGTGAAGCGCTCGAGCCCGCGCAGCACCGCCGTGAGCGCCGCTTGCGCCAGCCGCGAGCTCTCGCGGGCGAGGATGAGGGTCGGGTTTTGCAGGATCGCAGCCGCCCGCGAGGTCAGCAGCGCGACGAGCCGCGCCGGCGCCTCGAGAAAATCGAGCGCGTGCTGCGTCGGCGGCGTGTCGACGATCAGCAGGTCGTAGCGCCCGCTCGCGGCGATCGCATGCAGCCGCTCCATCGCCATGTACTCTTGCGATCCCGCGAGCGCGGTCGAGACGCTTTGATAGATGCGGTTGGCGAGCACCCGCTCGGCCGCGTCCGGCGACGGTGCGTACTGTCGGATGAGCGCGTCGAAGGTGCGTTTTGCGTCGAGCAGCATCGCGTCGAGCGAGCCCGAGATCGTCGGGTCGACGCGCCGGAGCGGCACGGCGTGCGGGCTGTCGTCGAGCGCGTCGATGCCGAGCGCGTCCCGCAGCCGCCGCGCCGGGTCGATCGTGAGCACCGCGGTACGGCGTCCGGTCCGCGCCGCGAGGAGTCCGAGCAACGCGGTCGTGGTCGTCTTCCCGACGCCGCCGCTGCCGACGCACAGGACGAGGCGCCGTCCCGCGAGCAGCCCTTCCAGCAGCGCCGTGCGTCGCGACGCCGGCCGCGGCGCGGGCCGTGGATCGAGGTCGTCGGCGATGCCGTGAACCGGTGAGCCGCGGTCGATCATCGGCGACCCGCGTGCGCGGCACGGCGCATCGGCGCCGGCGGCGAGAGGCTGTCGGCCAGCTGCTCGATCGCGGCGAGGCCGAAACGCCGCGCCGGAACCTGCGGCAGGCAGACCGGCTTCCGGGCGAGCGCACGTCCGAGGCGCCGCACCTGCCGCTCGGCGCCGCGCTGGCGCGCGACGCTGAATCTCGCGGCCGCGGCGTAAGGCCGGAGCGCCGGCGGCAGGTCGGGGGGCTCACCCCGCACTCGGCGGATCTCCGCGGGCGTGAAACGGAGCGGGCTGACGGCGTTCACCACCGGCGGCAGGATCTCGATTCCGAGCCGCAGCAGCGCGCCCGCGAGCTCGAGCGTCTCGTTGATCGCCATTTCCTCGGCACGCGCGACGATCGCGACCGCGGTGCGATCGCGGTCGCCGAGCAACAGCGCCAGCTCGCGCGCCCTGGCTGCGAGCGGTCCGAACGGCAGCATCTTGAGGAGCGAACCCGGAGTGCCGAGGAGCGGTACCGAGTGACCGGTCGCCGGCGCGTCGACCAGCACGAGATCGAACTGCCGGCGGCCGCGGCGGAGCCCGGCACGGGCGTCTTCCCAGCGCGCGATCCGCACCAGCGTCAGGAAGTCCTCGAGCCCCGGCGCGGCGGCGGTGACGACGCGGAACGTATGGCTTTCGAGCAAGCGCCGCGTGAGGGCGCGGATGCGGAGGATGCCGTGAACGAACTCCTCCATGATCACCGACGGCACGATCGACGCGACCGACAGATCCGGCGCGATCTCCACCGGCTCGGCCGTGAGCGTCCTGCCACCGACGTACTCGCCGATGCGGCCGTAGGGGTTCACCTCGACGACGAGGACCCGCCGCTTGGCGCGCGCGGCGGCGGCCGCGAGCGCCAGCGTCACCGCCGTCTTGCCGACGCCGCCTTTGCCGGTCACGAACACGAGGCGGCGGTGCAGGACGTCGGCGAGCATCGGCGAAGTGTACGCTTGTAATAGTGGGCCGCCGCGCGGTCAACGCGATTGACTCTCCGGGAGTGCTTTCTTAGGTTGCGCTGCTTCCATGGCTCGTCGTGTCGTCGATCTCCGCCCGCGCACCGACCCCTCCCGGACCGAGAGCGGGCCGGCGCGAGGCGTGCGCGAAGACGCGGCGCGCGACCGTGCGACGTCGCGCCGCCGGCGAACGAGCTCGGAACGTGCCGCGGTTCACGACGCCGCGGCGACCGCCGCCGCGATGCTTCGCGACCGCGCGGGAAGTGACGGCGCCGTGAGGCTTCCGATAGATGCGCTCGAGGACGGACCGGAACGACGTGCCGAGGGCACCGCCGCCGGCGACACGCGCCGCGACGAGCACGGCTCCGAGACCGCGGGATCGGTCGGTACCGCGCGAGGCGTCGGCGCCGCCGGGAATGAGATCGCTGCGCCTGGTGATACGACCGGCGCCGATGACCCACCGGCGACGCGATCGCCGCGTCGACGAGCGCGACGGGCACCGGCAGCGCGCGGCGCGGGCACCGGCCGCCGCAATCGTCCGACCGTCGATCCGTTCGCCGAACGGCTGCGCGCGCTCGAGCGCGAGATCGACGAGGCACTCGCCCGCGCCGGCGGCTCCGTCGACGGCGGACTCCTGATGCGGGCGCGCGGCGCCGCCGAGGAGCTGATCGCGTTCTACGCCGATCTCGCGCGGGCGTTCGCGCGCGGCGGCGCGTACGACGTCTTCATCCGCGTCCGCATGATCGGCACCGCCGACGAGGTGGACGACTTCGGCTACGACGGCGGGTTTCGCCAGCAGATCGCACCGCTCGTCCGCTTCCTCTATGATCGCTGGTGGCGCGTCGAGCTGCTCGGCGTCGACAACGTCCCGGCGAGCGGTCGCGTCCTGCTGGTCGCGAACCACGGCGGCGCGCTCTTCCCTTACGACGCCCTCATGCTGGCGCACGGCATCGCCGAGCACCGCCCCGGCGGCGGACGCGAGTTGCGGCCGTTGATCGAGGACTTCGTCTATCACTTCCCGTTCGTCGGTCCCGCGCTGGCGCGCGCCGGTATGGTGCGCGCGTCGCAGGAGAACGCCGAACGGCTGCTGGCGCGCGAGGCGGCGGTCGCCGTCTTCCCGGAAGGAGCCAAGGGGCTCGGCAAGTACTACCGCGAGCGCTATCGCCTCCAGCGCTTCGGGCGCGGCGGCTTCGTGACGCTGGCGATGCGGAGCACGGCGCCGATCGTCCCGGTCGCGATCATCGGCTCCGAGGAAGTGCATCCGGTGATCGCGAAATGGCAGTGGCTCGCTCGTCTCCTCGACCTGCCGTACTTTCCGGTCACGCCGACGTTCCCGTGGCTCGGGCTCGCCGGGCTGATCCCGTTGCCGACGAAGTGGCGCGTCATCTTCGGCGCGCCGATCGACTTGGCGGCCGAGTACGGCCCGAGCGCTCACGAGGACGACCTCCTCGTCAACCGCCTCAAAGAGCAGGTGCGTGACCGGATCCAACGGATGATCATCGACGGCCTTCGCGGGCGCGACTCCGTCTTCACGGGGTGAAGCGCGCTCCCTCCCAGCGCCGCGCTCAACGAAGCGCGGTGCGCCGCGTGCGATGCGCGATGAGACACGCGGCCGGGCACGAACGCTCGCTGCCCGGCCGCGCTGGTCCGGCGGTCTCTCTCCAGGGATCCGCCGAGCGTCGCGCTGCGCAACCTCTCTCTACGACGTTCCGTGACGGAGAATCTTGCGCACGCGCTCACCCAAGTCCTTCAGATCGAGCGGCTTCGCCAGGAACGCCGCTGCGCCGAGACGGAGCACGAACCTCTCCGTCTCGGGATCGCTCTGGGCGGAGATGACGATCACCGGCAGTCCGGTGCTGCCGTTCCGCGGTCGCGAGTGCTCCTCCTTCAAACGCCGCAGCACCTCCCACCCGTTCATCCCCGGCATGCGCAAGTCGAGGATGAGTAGCTCGACGCCGCCGGCCTCGAGCATCGGCCAGACGAGCTGCCCATCCGCGAGCGCCTCGACGCGGTAACCGCCGCGCGCCAGCGAGTCGTGCAGCACCGTCCGCATCGAGTCGTCGTTCTCCGCGATCAAAATCATCGTCCGTACCACCGCGAGCTGCGTCGCGACCTCTCCATCCTCGACTGACGTGCTTCACGCGGCGCGCGGCACGACGTGGCGGACATGCCGCGAAGCGCGTCCGCCGGCACGACTCGTCAGATCGCGTGACCGCCGCGCTCGCCGGTACGAATCCGGACCACCTCGTCGATGGGCACGATGAAGAGCTTGCCGTCACCGATGCGGCCGGTCTTCGCGCTCTCGATGATGGTCTCGACCGCGACCGGCGCCTGCTCGTCGGACACCAGCAGCTCGATCTTGATCTTCGGCAGGAAGTCGACGACGTACTCGGCGCCGCGATAGAGCTCGGTGTGGCCTTTCTGCCGGCCGAACCCTTTCACCTCGGTGACGGTCATCCCCTGGATGTTCTGCTTCGCGAGTGCTTCCTTCACCTCGTCGAGCTTGAACGGTTTGATGATGGCTTCGATTTTTTTCATGATCTCCTCAGAAGACGTATGAGAGTTCGCCCGCAATCGTATGCTGGTCGTCGCGGAATTGAGAGCCGTCGGGCGGGAGGCCGACGAGCTCGCGCTCGAACTGATCGTGCCGGGCCGAGTCGTAGCGGTACTCGGCGCGGAGCATCAGGCCCTCGGCGAGCACGATCTTGCCGGTCGCGGTGACCTCCCACACGTTCTGGTACCCGCCGTTCGGCGGCGCGAGCCGTGTGCCGTCGCTGTCGTCGAAGAACTCGCCGCGAAGCGCGAATCCGACGGGCACGATGAACACGTCCGGCACGTCGTAGGCGACGATGCCGGAGAACGCGTGCCAGTAGGCGGTGTCGTCGTTGGGCAGAATGTCGGTCTCGCTGCCGAAGTCGTAGTTGAGGCTGAACGTCAGGTTCTCGACCGGCGTGATCGTGGCGACGACGTCGAGGACGCCGCGCTTCGAATCGCCGCGATCGGGCTGCTCGGCGCCGTAGATGCCGTTCAGCGACAAGGTGAACTGGTCGGCGGGCGCGATCGTCAAGTTGCCGAGGAAGCTTTTGCCGTCGTTCGAGTCGATGACGTTGTCCCAGCCGTTGACGATGCCGCCGGTGAGGCTGACCATGTCGGAGAACTTGTAGCTCGCGAGCGCGCCGGTGTGCGTGAAAGGAATCGCGAAGCCGAAGGCGATCGAGCGGCTGATGTTGAAGTTGAGCGGCGACTCGATCACCTCGGCGCCGAGCAAGGTGACGAACTTGCCGGCCTTGATCTGGAAGTCGGGAGCGCCGGGCGGGTTGTAGGTGATGTACGCCTCCTCGAGCTCGATCGAGTTCTGCTCCTCGGCGGCGTTGCCGATGGTGCCGTCGCCGTCCCAATCGGAAGCCATGCGCTCGGCGGTCTTGCCGAAGTTCAACTTGGCGCCGAAGCCGACCCCGTCCTCGCCGGGCTCGCGGCTCAACTGGAGCTGGAAGAGGTCGAGCGAGAACGTGTTGTGATCCTTGTCGAGGGCGCGGAGCGAGACGGTGTCGGAGTCCGGCCGATTGAAATCGTACAGATACGAGGTGACGACCATGCCGCCGATCTTCAGGCCGAACGGCGGCTTCTTGATCGCGGCTTCGAGCGCGTCGATGCGCTCCTGGATACCGGATGGCTCCGGCGCCGCGGCCGGGGGCGGGGCCATCTCACCGCGGCGCTCGAGCCGCTGGACGCGTTCCTCGAGCGTCAGCCCGCCTTCGGCGTACACCGTCGTGCCGAAGGCGAGGACGCCCCACCCCAGCAGCATCGCCGCAGCCGCCGTCCTCGATTCGATTCCCATCGTGGTCCTCCTGTCGTCGATGAGCTGTCGGGCACCCAGCGGCCCGTTCGGGAAGCGGACAGCAAGCGAGGTGCCACCACCGTGGGCGTGGACTCGCGGCGCATTTCGCCGTGTCGGGGACTCCGGCCGGCGACGGCGTGCCCATTCGCGAGGCGCTGCCCAGCCGGCGGGCACCGGTCGGTGGTGCCATGGCCTTGGTGTGGTGCCATCGCCTCGGTGAGGGTCGCAGGCGTGTGCCGCTCTACGGCGGCCCGTCGATGTGGTATGCGCGCGCGATGCGGAGCGGTGGATGAGCGGCGCGCTGGCGTGGATCGCGATTGCCCTCGGGGTGGTCGAGGGCGTGACGGAGTTCGTCCCGGTCTCCTCGACCGGGCACCTGATCCTCGCCGGTCACTGGCTGGCGTTCCCCGAGAGGAACGCCGCGGCGTTCGAGATCTTCATCCAGCTCGGCGCCGTCTTCGCCGTGATGTGGTTCTACCGCGCGAAGCTGATCGCGATCGCCTCCGGGTTCGCGCCGAGCGCTCGGTCCGCCGCCGCGCGCGCCCAGCGTGTGCTGGTCGCGAAGCTCCTCGGCGCGTTCATGCCGGCGGCGGTCGTCGGCCTGCTCTTCCATCACTGGATCGTACGGGTGCTGTTCGCGCCGCTGCCGGTCGCGCTCGCGCTCGCCGCGGGCGGTGTGGCCTTGATCGTGATCGACCGTCCGGGACGGGCGCCGCACGTCACCGACAGCGTCGACGACGTGACCTGGACGCAGGCGCTCGTCGTCGGCTGCGTGCAGGTGCTGGCGCTCTGGCCGGGCATGTCGCGCTCGGGAGCGACGATCATCGGCGGCCTCCTCGCCGGTTTGTCGCGCACGGCCGCCCTCGAGTTCTCGTTCTTGCTGGCGCTGCCGACCCTCGGCGCGGCGTCCGTCTTCGCGCTCTGGGAGGCGCGCCACACGCTCGATGCCGCCGACGTCCCGGTGTTCGCGGTCGGCCTCGCGGTGTCGTTCGTCGTGTCGCTCGCGGTGATCGCGGGATTGCTGCGCTACGTGCGGCGGAACGATCTCCGGCCGTTCGGGTGGTACCGGGTGGCGCTGGCGATCCTGATCATCGGAAGCGTTCTCGTCTGAACGCGGGTGCGCGGGATCGCGCGCGCCTCCGTCCGCCGCGCATCGTTCGCGGGCGGGTGGCGGAATTGGGCCGGCACCCGTTCGTGCCGGCGCGTTCAGCCGAAGATGACGCTGCTGCGGCGCAGTCGCTCGGCGTCGAGAAGGCGCTGCACCTGCGTACGGACGTACTCGGCGCGCTCGTGCAGCAACTGCTCGCGCGCGGAACGCGGGTAGCGGGTGATGGGATAGACCGGCGCGCCGAAGCGGATGCGCCACTTCATCGGCAGCGGCAGCAGCCCGAGGGGGCCGAGCAGGGGAAACAAGCTCGGCACCGGGATGAAGGGGACCCGGAACATCTTCGGAATCTGCGCGATTCGAAAGAGTGCCCGGCTCGTCTCCTCCGCACCGATCACGGCGACCGGCACGACCGGCGCCTGCACCCGCGCGCTCAAGTGCGCGACGCCGGTGCGAAACGGCCGCAGGCAATACGCCTGATGGTACGGCTTCCCGAGCGCCTCCTCGCCTTCGGGAAAGATCCCGACGGCCTCACCGCGCTTGAGCAGCACGGACCCGTTCGAGGTCGACGCCTCGACGCCGCCGAGCCGGCTGAAGAGACCGCCGACGAGCGGCAGGTCGGTGACGAACTTGGCGTAGAGCATGCGGACGACCCGGTGCGCGGGGTGCTCGTCCTCGACCGCGAGCGAGATCATGGCGGCGTCGAACGGCAGCGTTCCCGAGTGGTTCGCCGCGAGCAGGACGGGTCCCGTGCTGGGCACGTTCTCGATGCCCTCGACCTCTACCCGCCAATAGTAGTCGTAGAGAAATCGGAAGAACGGTTTCACCCGGGCGCGGACGGCGGGATCGAAGCCGAACGGGTCCGCTCCGTTGCGCTTCACCACCACCAGCCTCTTCCCACCCGTACCGCAGTCGAGCTGACGCACTCGCCCCGTCGTGCCCATCGATCCTCCCACCCCACAGCCATGAGGGCGCCCGAATTGCCCTGCTGACCCTGCTCAGAAAACGTGAACGTCGACGCCGAAGTCGTGAATCGCCGCCGCTCATAGCACAGCCATCGAAAAGTGTCTCGGAAAATTTTCTGGAATCGTATCTCGATCGCTCGGCGTCGATGGCGCACCGCGCCGTTTGCGCCTCCCGCGTGCGCGCTGCGCGTCGATGCCTCGATAGAAGATCGGTCTCGGCGACGAGGCGAGCCGCGTCTTGCGGGCTTTGAAATTCCAGGGGCGGTCTGCGACCCTTCGAGCGTGACCGCAGAACGCCGACCCTCGACTGCAGCGTCGCGGGGGACCGGCCGGCGATGACGGCGCGCTCCGCCTCGACGACCGGCGCCGCTCGCACCGGGCGCGCGATGATTCTCGAGCAGCCGGCGTCGATCCGCGAAGCGCCGCTCCACCTCGTCGAGCGGCCGGTCGCCGAGCCCGGCGACGGCGAGCTCGCGATCGCGGTCGAGGTGTGCGGGGTGTGCCGCACCGACCTCCACGTCGCCGAGGGCGACCTGCCTCCGCGGCGGCCCGCGATCGTTCCCGGACACGAGATCGTCGGCCGCGTCGTCGCGCTCGGAGCTGGTGTCGGCGACTTCGTCCTCGGCGAACGCGTCGGCGTCGCATGGCTACACGCGAGCTGCGGTCGGTGCCGGTTTTGTCTCACGGCGCGCGAGAACCTGTGCGTCGCGCCGCGCTTCACCGGGTACGACGAGGACGGCGGCTACGCCGAGCACGTCGTCGCGCGCGCTGCGTTCACCTACCACTTGCCGGCCGCCGGCTCCGCGACGGCGCTCGCGCCGCTCCTCTGCGCCGGGATCATCGGCTATCGCGCGTTTCGCCGGAGCGGCATCCGCAAGGGCCAGCGCCTCGGGCTCTACGGCTTCGGCGCGTCGGCACACATCGTGATCCAGCTCGCCCGCCATCTCCGTTGCGAGGTCTTCGTCGTCACGCGCGGCGCGCGTCATCGGGATCTCGCGCGCCGCATGGGTGCGACGTGGGTCGGCGGCGGCAACGAGACGCCGCCGGTCGCGCTCGACGCGGCGATTCTCTTCGCGCCCGCGGGCGAGATCGTGCCGCCGGCGCTCGCCGCGCTCGATCGCGGCGGCACGCTCGCGATCGCCGGCATCCATCTGAGCGCGGTTCCGCCGCTCGACTACGCCCGTCACCTCTTTCAGGAGCGCCGGCTCGTGAGCGTCACCGCGAACACGCGCGTCGACGGCCGGGCGCTGTTGCGGCTCGCCGCCGCGATTCCGATTCGCTGCGAGACCGAGGAGTTCCCGCTCGAGGATGCCAACGTCGCGCTCCGCCGTCTCAAGGAGGACGAGATCGAAGGCGCAGCGGTGTTGCGCATCCGCTGAGCGTGGCGTCGCGCCGGCGCGTTCGGCCTGATCGCCTTGACGACGCATCATACGCACGCTAGGGTTTCATACTTTTCAAATGGCGAAATTCTTCAGAGGCGACAAGCGACGGCGCGAGATGGACCGCAAGCGGCGGTCCGAAGAGAAACAGCGCCGGCTACAGTTCCGCCGCGAGATGCGCGCCCGCGGTCTCGACCCCGACGCGGTCGACGCGGACGGCAACCCGCTGCCCGTTCAAGATGGCGCCGCGGAAGGCGGCGCCGAAGGCTCGGAGGAGCACGTCGCCGAAGGCGACGCCGATGGCGCCGCCGGCCCGGCGAGCGCCGACCCCGCGAAGCCGTAGGGTTCCATCGCGCGACCGGTCGTCGTCGCCGACGACGCCGGGTCAGCCGCCGACTTCGACCGAGCTCAACGTCAGGTTCCCGTTTCCGGCGCCGTACACGCCGTCGAGCGTCACCTTCTGATCGGGCTTCGCCGCATAGAGCCGCGCGATCATCTCGTCACGCCCGCGCAGCAGCAACGTCGGCTGTAACGACGAGTGGCGGAGGATCTGCATGCCTTCCTCCTCCGGGTCGTACGCCTGAATCGCGGTGACGCCGAAGGTCCGCCGATCCTTGCCGTCTCTCGACAGCGTCACCTCGCCGATCACCTGCGGCTCGGCGTTGGTGTGGCCCCACGATCCCTCGAGACGGATCGGACGAGCCGGCACGTGGTCGCCCGGAAAGCTCTGAGCGACCGCGATGGCGCCGATCGACAGCGCCGCGATCGCGCCCGAAAGCGCCAGCCCTGCCGCGACCGAGACGCGCGTGCGGGCGCGCGGCGCTCGTCGTGAACCGGGCAGCTGCACCGCGATCGTGGCGCGTCGACGACGAGACATCGTGAGCACCTCCTTCGGGCATTAGAATGACGTGCCCCGGCGCGCGCAACTCCGTTCGACGGGCTGCGCGCCGCCGACTTCCCGGACGCGGCGCTCTCGACGCGCCGCCGTTCAGCTGGCAAGCTCGCTCGGTGTCGCGAGGCGAGAGCCGTTTTCTGCGTGCGTGTCGCCGCGAGCCCACGGATTGCACGCCGGTCTGGGTGATGCGTCAGGCGGGACGCTACTTGCCGGAATACCGCGCGCTGCGCGCTCGTCACGGTTTCCTCGAGCTCTGCAAGACGCCGGCGCTCGCGGCCGAGGTGACGCTGCTGCCCGTCGAGCGGTTCCCGGTCGACGCCGCGATCCTGTTCGCCGACATCCTCCTCGTGCTCGACGCGATGGGCGTCGGCCTCGAGTTCGCGAAAGGCGACGGTCCGCTGATCCATCGACCGGTGCGAAACGCCGCCGACGTCGACGCGCTCGCGCGCGCCCCCGCCACGGACGCGGTGCCGTACGTGTTCGATGCGATCCGCATCGCGCGCGAGCGACTCGCGGGGCGCGTGCCGCTGATCGGCTTCGCCGGCGCGCCCTTCACGCTCGCGTCGTACTTGGTCGAGGGCCGCGGCTCGCGCCACTACGTCCACACCAAGTCGCTCATGTACGGCGATCCGGCGGCGTGGCACCGTCTCATGGAGCGCCTGAGCGAGACGGTCGTCGACTACGTCGCCGGCCAGATCGCGGCGGGCGTCGAAGCCGTGCAGCTCTTCGACAGCTGGGTCGGCTGCCTCGGTCCCGACGACTACCGCGCGTACGTGCTGCCGCACATGCGGGCGACGATCGCGGCGCTGCGCGGCCGGGTGCCGATCATCCACTTCGGCACCGGGACGGCGGCGCTGCTCGAGCTCATGCGCGACGCCGGCGGCGACGTGATCGGCGTCGACTGGCGGGTCGACCTCGGCGATGCCTGGGCGCGTCTCGGCGGCGACGTCGCGGTCCAGGGCAACCTCGATCCGGTCGCGCTCTTCGCGCCGCCGCCGGAGATCGAGCGGCGGGTCGCCGCGATCCTCGACCGTGCCGGCGGCCGGCCGGGCCACATCTTCAACCTCGGTCACGGCATCCTGCCCGAGACGCCGGTGCCGCACGTCACGACGTTGATCGACGCCGTGCACCGGCTGAGCGCGCGCTGACGAGCGGTGGCGGCTGACTTCGACGCGGTTCTTCTCGTCGCGTTCGGCGGACCGGAGCAGCCGGCCGACATCCGTCCGTTCCTCGACAACGTGCTGCGCGGCCGGCCGGTGCCGCGCGAGCGCTACGAGGACGTCGTGCGGCACTACGAGGCGATCGGCGGCCGCTCGCCGCTGAACGCGCTCACGTTCCGGCAGCGTGACGCGCTCGCCGCGATCCTCGCGCGCGACGGCCCGGCGCTGCCCGTGTACGTCGGGATGCGCAACTGGACGCCGTACGTCGAGGAAGCGCTCCGTCGGATGCGTGACGACGGCGCACGGCGCGCGCTCGCCGTCATCCTCGCCGCGCATCGTACCGAGGCGAGCTTCGAGCGCTACGACGGTGCGGTGCAGCAGGCGCGCGCGGCGCTCGGCCCGTCGGCGCCGACGGTCGAGTACGCACGCGGCTGGTACGATCATCCGCTGTTCGTGGAAACGATCGTGAGCCGCACCCGCGATGCGCTGGCGACGCTCGCGGCGGAGCCGCGCCTCGTCTTCACCGCGCACAGCATCCCGATCGCGATGGCGGACGGCTCGTCGTACGTCGAGGAGCTCACGACGTCATGCCGCCTCGTCGCCAAGGAGCTCGGGCGCGTCGACTTCACGCTCGCGTACCAGAGCCGCAGCGGCAGCCCGCGGGAGCCGTGGCTCGAGCCCGACGTCAACGACGCCATTCGCGGGCTCGCCGTCGGCGGCACGCGCGCGATCGTCCTGGTGCCGATCGGCTTCGTCTGCGATCACGTCGAGGTGCTCTACGATCTCGACGTCGAGGCGCGCGCCACCGCCGAGGCCGCCGGCGTCCGTCTGGTGCGTGCCGCCGCCGCGAACGACCACCCGACGTTCATCCGGATGCTCGCGGACGTCGTGCGCCGGCACGTCGCGGGAGGGCGGGAATGATCGCGACGCAGGCGCCGGCGGAGGGCCCGCGCGCGGTCGTCGTCGTCGGCGGCGGCATCGCCGGACTGAGTGCCGCCCACCGTCTCGCCGAGCTCGGTCGCGAGCGCGGCGATCCGCCGTCGGTCACGCTGCTCGAGGCCGAGCACCGCCTCGGCGGCACGATCGCCAGCGAACGCGTGGACGGCTTCCTCGTCGAGGCGGGCGCCGACTCGATCCTCACCGAGAAGCCCTGGGCGCTCGCCCTTTGCCGTCGCCTCGGCATCGAGGGCCGGCTCGTCCGCACGCGGGACGAGGCGCGCCGGACGCTGATCGTCCACCGCGGAAGGCTGGAGCGCCTGCCCGAGGGATTTCTCCTGCTCGCGCCGACCGCGCTCTGGCCGACGATCGTCTCACCGCTCTTCAGCTGGCCCGGTAAGCTGCGCATGGCCGCCGAGCTCTTCCTGCCGCGCCGCCGCGACGACGACGAGGAAAGCCTCGCGGCCTTCGTCACCCGCCGGTTCGGCCGCGAGGTCCTGGAACGCGTCGCGCAGCCGCTCGCCGGCGGCATCTACACCGCCGACCCGGCGCGGCTCAGCCTCGCCGCGACGATGCCGCGCTTCATCGAGCTCGAGCGCCAGCACCGCAGCGTGATTCTCGGGCTGCTTCGGCAGCTCACCGCAAAGTCGCGCGCGGAAAGCGGGGCGCGCTGGAGCATGTTCGTGAGCTTCCCCGACGGCATTCAGACGCTCGTCGACGCGCTCGCGGCGCGACTCCCGGCGGGCGGGGTCCGCCTCGCGACGCGAGCCCGGTCGGTCGTCCGTGACGGGCCGGGGCGCTGGCGCGTGGTCCTCGAGGGCGGCGAGGTCGTGGCGGGCGACGCGGTCATCGTCGCCGCGCCGGCGCACGCGGCGGCGTCGTTGCTGCACGAGCTCGACGGCGAGCTCGCGACGGCGCTCGCGGCGATTCCGCATGCATCCTCCGCAACCGTGACCCTCGCCTACGACCGGGCCGACGTTCCGCATCCGCTCGATGCCTTCGGCTTCGTCGTCCCGGCCGTCGAGCGGCGCGAGCTCATCGCCTGCACGTTCTCGCACGTGAAGTACCCGGGCCGCGCGCCCGCGGGCGGCGCGCTGCTTCGTGTGTTCTCGGGCGGCGCGCTCGCCGAGCGCATGGCGTCGCTCCCGGAGGACGAGCTGGTGGCGAGCGCGCGGCGCGAGCTCGCGGAGCTCCTCGGCATTCGGGCGACCCCGCGCTTCGTCCGCGTGCACCGCTACCCGCGCGCGATGCCGCAGTACCACGTCGGGCATCTCGCGCGCGTCGCGGCGATCGAGCGCCGGGTCGCGGCGTTCCCAGGCCTCGCTCTCGCCGGGAACGCGTACCACGGCGTCGGGATTCCGGATTGCGTTCACGGCGGCGAGCGCGCTGCGGAATCCGTGCTGCACGCCGAGCACGCGCACGCGGCCTCGGAGCGCTGACCGCCGGCGTTCCACCGGCCGCATCGCCGTGAGCGCCGCTCGCGGCCAAGCGCGTCGCGATCGTCGCCGCCGCCCCCGAGGCCGCGCCAGTCGCGTCGCGCGCGCGCGGGCGGCGCCGGCATGAGGAACCACGCCGGAGATCGCGCCCGCCTTGAGGCGGCGCGGGCACGGTTGTAAGTACGACGCCATGATTCGTACTCCGATCTGCGATCAGCTCGGCGTCGAGTACCCGATTCTGCTCGCCGGGATGGGCGGCGTCTCGTACTCGCAGGTGACCGCCGCCGTCTCCGAGGCAGGCGCGTTCGGCTGTCTCGGCGCCGCGGCGATGCCGCACGACGAGATGCGGCGTGAGATCGAGCAGGTGAAGGCGCTCACCGCGAAGCCCTTCGGCGTCGACCTCCTCACCGCGAGCCCGCGCGACATGGTGCCGCTGGTCGAGACCATCTGCGCCTCGGGCGCGCGGGCGTTCGTCGCCGGTCTCGGCGTGCCCGCGCAAGTCGTCGAGCTCTGCCATCGCCACGGGGTGCTCGTCATCAACATGTGCGGCAAGGTGAGCCACGCGATCCGCGCCGTCGACGCGGGATGCGACATCGTCGTCGCGCAGGGCACCGAAGCCGGCGGCCACACCGGCCAGGTCGCGACGATGCCGCTCGTGCCGATGATCGTCGACGCGGTGAAGGTGCCGGTGCTCGCCGCCGGCGGCATCTTCGACGGCCGCGGCCTCGTCGCCGCGCTCGCGCTCGGCGCGCAGGGGATCTGGATGGGGACGCGGTTCATCGCCTCGACAGAGGCGCGCGCGCACGCGCGTTACAAGCAGAAGATCCTCGAGAGCGACGAGTCCGGAACCGTCGTGACGCGCGCCTACAGCGGCAAGACGATGCGCGCCATCCGCACGCGCTACACCGACGAGTGGGAAGGCAAACGGGAGGAGCTGCAGCCGTTTCCCATGCAGGCGGCGCGCGCGACGCAGGACGGCGTCTGGCACGTCCTCGCGGGCCCCGAGACCGGTCTCGACCCGGACCGCGACTGCATGCCGGCGGGACAGAGCGCCGGCGGCATCGCCGGGGTCAAACCCTGCCGCGAGATCATCGCCGACATCATGCGCCAGGCGGAGACGATTCTCTCGACATTGCCGCGCCCGGCCGCGCCGAGCGGGTCCGGCGACACGAACGCGGCACGGAGGTACGCATGAGCAACCCGATCCCGGAGCGCTTTCGAGATCTCTTGGCCGACGACGTGAAGGCCTTCGCGGATCTCGCGACGTTGCTGCCCGACGGCAGCCCGCAGGTGACGCCGATCTGGTTCGACACCGACGGCGACATGATCCGGATCAACAGCGCCAAGGGCCGCTGGAAGGACCGCAACATGCGCCGCGACCCGCGGGTCGCGCTCGCGATCATGGATCCGTCGAACCCGTATCGGCACATCCAGGTCCGCGGCCGGGTCGAGCGGATCACGGAAACCGGCGCCGACGCGCACATCGATCGCCTCGCCAAGAAGTACATGAACCTCGACACCTACCCGATGCGCCAGCCGGGAGAGGTGCGCGTGATCTACGTCATCCGTCCGGAACGCGTGAGCACGATGGGGTGATGCGTCACCGCGATGACGGGAGGCGCCCGGGCGTTTTTTCAATTCCACTGCACGCGGTCGGTGCGGTATGACGGGGCCGGGAGGGCCATCCGATGAAGGCACTCAGAGACGTCATGCGCGAAGGCTTCATCTTCGCCATGCAGCAGAACGACACGATCGCCGAGGCCGCGAGCATCATGGAGGCCAACAACGTCGGGATCGTCGCCGTGCTGGAGGGCGAGCGGCTCGTCGGGGTGCTCTCGGAGCGTGACGTCGTCCGCCGGGTCGTGAACCGCGGGCTCGATCCGCTGCGGACCGCGGCCGGCGAGGTGATGACGCGGAACCTGGTGGTCGCCACTCCCGACGAGGACTACGAGACCGCGATGCGGAAGATGGACATCGCGAACATCCGCCACCTCCCGATCGTCGACGGCGATCGCATGGTGTCGATGCTCTCGATTCGCGATCTCATGCGCGTCGACATGGCGCGGATGACGGAAGAGATTCGCTACCTGCAAGAGTACCTCTACCAAGTCCCCAGCTGACCGCGCATCGCCGGCGCCGGCCGGCAGACGCCAGGAGTCTCGCGCCGCCGCCACACGCGCGCGTCATTTGCGCCGTGCGTCACGATTGATAGAACGTCGACGACCAGCAGCACACCGACGACGAGCCGAGCTCGAGGAGAGGTTCCGCGGATGGGACGCGACTCACTGACGATCACCGACAACCGCACCGGCAAGACCTACGAGCTGCCGATCGAGCACAACACGGTTCGCGCGATCGATCTCCGTCAGATCAAGACGGGAAGCGACGATTTCGGCCTGATGACGTACGACCCGGCGTTCACCAACACCGCCTCGTGCAAGAGCCGGATCACGTTCATCGACGGCGACAAAGGCATCCTGCGCTATCGCGGCTACCCGATCGAGCAGCTCGCGGAGAAGAGCACGTATCTCGAGACCGCGTATCTCCTGGTGAAGGGCGAGCTGCCGAAGCCGTCGCACCTCGAGGCTTTCGTCCACAACATCACGCACCACACGATCCTGCACGAGAACATCAAGAAGTTCATCGACGGATTCCACTACGACGCCCACCCGATGGGAATCCTCGTCGGCACCGTCGGCGCGCTCTCGACGTTCTACACGGACGCGAAGCGCATCTTCGACCCCGAGTCGCGCCGCATGCAGACCCACCGGCTGATCGCCAAGATGCCGACGCTCGCCGCGTTCGCCTACCGCCACTCGATCGGCATGCCGTACGCCTACCCGGACAACGATCTCAGCTACACCGGAAACTTCCTGAACATGCTGCTCAAGATGACCGAGCTCAAGTACAAGCCGAACCCGGTCCTCGAGCGCGCCCTCGACGTGCTGTTCATCCTGCACGCCGATCACGAGCAGAACTGCTCGACCAACGCGATGCGCTCGATCGGCAGCTCGCACGCCGATCCCTATTCGGCGATGGCCGGCGCCATCGCCGCGCTCTACGGCCCGCTCCACGGCGGCGCCAACGAGGCCGTCGATCCGCATGCTGGCGGAGATCGGCTCGGTCGACCACATCCCGGCGTTCATCAAGCAGGTGAAGGCCGGGGAAGGGCGCCTGATGGGATTCGGCCACCGCATCTACAAGAACTACGATCCGCGCGCGAAGATCATCAAGCAGATCGCCGACGAGGTCTTCGACGTCACCGGCCGCAGCCCGCTGCTCGACATCGCGCTCGAGCTCGAGCGCATCGCGCTCGAGGACGACTACTTCGTCACGCGCAAGCTCTACCCGAACGTCGACTTCTACTCGGGGATCATCTACCAGGCGATGGGATTCCCGACCGACATGTTCCCGGTGCTGTTCGCGATTCCGCGGACCGCCGGCTGGATCGCGCAGTGGTCGGAGATGCTGCTCGACGAAGAGCAGAAGATCGCGCGACCGCGGCAGATCTACCTCGGACCAGAAGATCGGGACTACGTGTCGTTGGCGGAACGCGGCGAGTGAGACGTGTCAGCGAGCGAGAAGGAACGCGATCGCCACGACCATGACGCCGCCGGCCATGCCCAAGGCAACGAACATGGGATCTGTCATGCGCGCCATTATGCGACAGTCCGATGGTCGGCGACAAGAGTTTTGTGGGCGCGTCGACTGATCTTCTGACCCGCCCGGCTCACGAGTTGGCCCGTGCCGTCCGGCGGCGTGAGCTCTCGCCGGTGACGCTCGTGCGTGCGGCCCTCGAGGCGATCGGGGCAAAAAACCCCAGCGTGAACGCCTTCGTCGCGGTGCGTGACCGCGAAGCGATCGCCGATGCCGAGGCGCTCGAGCAACGGCTGGCGTCCGGCGAAGACGTCGGTCCGCTCGCCGGGGTGCCGTTCGGAGTCAAGGATCTCGAGGACGTCGCCGGCCTGCCGACGACGTTCGGCTCGGTGCCGTTTCGCGACTACCGTCCGAGCTGCGACTCGGTCCAGGTCGCGCGCCTTCGAGCCGCGGGCGCGATCGTCGTCGGCAAGACCAATACGCCGGAGTTCGGCTACACCGGGCTCACGAAGAACCTGCTCTTCGGCGTGACCCGCAACCCCTGGAACCTCGAGCGGACGCCCGGCGGGTCGAGTGGCGGATCGGCCGCGGCGGTCGCCGCCGGGATGGTGCCGCTCGCGACCGGCTCCGACGGCGGCGGTTCGATTCGCATCCCCGCATGCTACGTCGGCGCGTTCGGCATCAAGCCGACGTTCGGCCGCATTCCGATGGGACCGAAGGCGATGCTGCCGTGGGTCGACACGGTGTGCTACGGGCCGATCACCCGCACCGTGCGCGACGCGGCGCTCTACCTCGACGCGGTCGTCGGCGCCGACCCGAGCGACCCCGACTCGCTGCCGCACCCCGGCTACTCCTATGCCGCGCGGCTTCCCGAGCTGCCGTCACGCCTGCGGATCGCGGTCAGCAAGACGCTCGGCTACGCGGTCGTTCAGCGCGACGTGTGGCGCGAGGTCGAGCACGCGGTCGAGGCATTCCGGGCGATGGGGCACGACGTCGAGATGATCGACGACGCCCTGCCGGACCTCGGGACCGAGTGGGCGATGCTCTCCAGCGCCGAGAGCTACGCGCAGCTCGCGCCCGTCTTGGAGCGGCACCGCGAGCAATGGGGCCGGGCGTTCTTGAAAGGCCTCGAGCGCGGCAAGGAGGTCACGCCCGCGTTCGTCGGCGACGCGCAGCGCAAGCGCGCGCTCCTCCAGCAACGGCTCGCCGACATCTTCGCGCGCTACGCGCTTCTTCTCACGCCGACGCTGCCGACCGAGGCGTTTGCCGCGGCCGGGCCGTTTCCGCGGACGATCGACGGCGAGCGCATCCCGACCGTGCTCGGCGCGGTCGCCTTCACGTACCCGTTCAACTTCTCCGGACATCCGGCCGCGACCGTTCGCGCCGGCTTCACCGACGCCGGCCTGCCGGCTGGCTTGCAGATCGTCGCGCCGCATCACCGAGACGACCTCGTTCTCCAGGCGGCGTACGCCTACGAGGAGGCGCGGCCGTGGAACGACCGCTGGCCGTGACGGCGGCCGCCTCGCCGGAGCGGACGCGGTGCGATCCGACGGCTGTCGGCTCCCCGCGCGCGGTCGCCGGGCCGGCGGCGGGATCGCCGGCCGGACTCGGCGGGCCGTCGATGCGCGATACTCTCACCGTCGGTGGCGTTCGCATCGCGCCGAACGTCGCCCTCGCGCCGATGTCCGGCATCACCGACTCGGCGTACCGCTCCGTCGTGAAGGAGCTGAATCCCGGCGCGGTCGGTCTCGTCGTCACCGAGTTCGTGAGCGTCGAAGCGCTGGCGCGGCACAATCTCCGCACGCACGAGATGCTGCGCTACCGGCCGTCGGAGCGGCCGCTCGCGATGCAGCTCTTCGGCGCCGAGCCGGCCCGCATCGCGGAAGCGGCGGCGATCGCCGAGGAGCTCGGCGCGGACATCGTCGACATCAACTGCGGCTGTCCGGTGCCGAAAGTCGTGAAGAAAGGCGGCGGCGCCGAGCTGATGCGGAGACCGGCCGTGCTGCGCGAGATTCTCCAGTGCCTGCGCCGCACCTTGACGATACCGTACACGGTGAAGATCCGCGCCGGCTGGGACGACGACTCGCGGAACGCCGTCGACGTCGCCCGGCTCGCGGAAGACGAAGGCGCCGCCATGATCACGGTCCACGCGCGCACGCGCGTGCAGCTCTACAGCGGCGCCGCGGATTGGGAGCTGACGGCGCGGGTCAAAGCCGCCGTGCGGGTCCCGGTCGTCGGCAGCGGCGACGTCGTCTGCGCGAGCGATGCGGTCGAGCGGCTGCGGACGACCGGCGTCGACGGCGTGATGATCGGCCGCGGGTCGCTCGGCCATCCGTGGATCTTTCGCGAGATCGCCGCCCTGCGGGCAGGGGAGTCTGTGCCCGCCGTCCACCCGCTCGAGCGCTTCGCCGCGATCGACCGCTTGATCGTCCGACTCGACGAGGAGCTGCCGCCGAAAGCGGCCTTCGGCCGCGCGCGCGGTCTCGCCTGCCGGATGTTGAAGACGGTCCGCGGCGGCGCCGCGCTGCGGGAAGCGCTGACGCGTGCGCCGACTCTCGACGACATGCGCGCGCTCCTGCGGCGCGCCGCCGACGATCACCGCGAGCCACCCGCCGAGCACGTTGCGCTCGCGTGTTGATCGCCCGTCCGTCGTCGGCGTCGCGCGGGTCTCAGCTGCGGCGGCGCGCGTAGCGGGTGACAACGAGACCACGAGCGCGGTGCGTCTGGCGCTTGTCTACGATCGGACCGCATACTAATCGACTCGGTCACCGCGACCTCCGTCGGTCAGCGGGTTTGGCGGCTCGGCGAGACACGCGGGTGCAGTGATGCACCGCCCAAAAGGAGGTTCGAGCATGCGCAAGACATTGCTGGGTGTCGCAGGCGCGGCCGCTCTGTTGTTGGCCGTTCCGAGTCCTGGGTTTTCCGGTAGCGTCAACTGCGGGATCATCATGAAGGATCTCGAGGCCGGGCGTGATCCGAAGGACATCGCCGAGCTGAAGGCGATCAGCATCGACGAGGTCAAGAAGTGTCAGGCCGAAGCGGGCGGCGCCAAGGCCGGCGGGGCGGCGGATGCGACGGGCAAGCCGGGCGCGGCCGCCGAGAACCCGAAGACCGAGAAGGAAGCACCCGTCGGGTCCGGCGGGCACTGATCCCCGTGAGTCATCGAAGCACGAAAGCCGGCGTCATCGTTCGATGACGCCGGCTTCGTGCTTTCTCGCGTCGCGATGATTGCCCGGCGGGGGCGGCCGAATCGGGCCGACTCGGGCGAGCGCGCCCGGGACGACCACCGCTATTCCGTCAGGATGTCGTCGATGCCGTACTCGATCGAGCGCTGGTGGACCTGCGCGCGGACGCGCGCGAAGAGCTCGATCTTGTTGATCGGCTTGGTGAGGAACTCGCTCACGCCGAGGCGCATGCCGACGACCCGGGTCTCGAGGTCGTCCTTCGCCGTCAGCAGAATGACCGGGATGTCGTGCGTCTTCTCCTGCTGACGGAGCTCGGTGCAGACTTGAAAGCCGTCCATCTCCGGCATCATCACGTCGAGCAGGATGACGTCGACCGGCTGCGCCGCGACCGTGTCGAGCGCCTGGCGGCCGCTCGCGGCGCGGAGCACGTTGAATCCCTCCTTCTGCAGCAGCCGCGAGATGATCTCGAGCGCGTGCTTGTCGTCGTCCACGACCAAAACCGTCGGCTCTCGCTTGGTGTCCACGTCGTCCCCCTAGAGTAGATAGTTCTGCACCGGCTGGAACGGTACGCTGCCGCCCTTGCGGCGCCGAAGCTTCGCGACCAGCGTCGTCCGCTTGAGCCCGAGGAGGCGCGCCGCCGCTTGCTTGTTGCCTTTCGTCCGCCGCAGCGCCTCTTCGATCAATCGGTTCTCGAACTCCTCGACCGCACTGTTCAGGTCGAGGCCGTTCTCGCTGAGCGTCGGCTTCGGAATGCGCTTCTCCGAGATGAAGGAGCGGATGTTGCTGGGCAGATGCTCGACTCGGACCAGCGAGTCTTCGGAGAGGATGACCATCCGCTCGAGCAGGTTCTCGAGCTCGCGGACGTTGCCCGGCCAGTCGTACTCCCAGAGGTGCACCATCGTCTCGTCGCTGATCTGCACCGGGCGATCCGCGCGTTTGCGGTTCTGTTTTTCGAGAAAGTGGTCGACGAGAAGGGGGATGTCGGAGCGCCGCTCGCGGAGCGGCGGCATGACGATCGGGATCACTTGCAACCGATAGAAGAGGTCCTCGCGAAAGCCGCCGCGCTCGACCTCGTGCTGCAGGTCCTTGTTCGTCGCGGCGATCACGCGGACGTCGACTTTGGTCGTGCGATCCGAGCCGACGGGGCGTATCTCCCGGTCCTGCAGGACGCGCAGCAGCTTCACTTGCAGTCGGGGGTTCATCTCGCCGACCTCGTCGAGGAAGATCGTGCCGCCGTTGGCGAGCTGGAACATGCCGGCGCGCGCGCCGATCGCGCCGGTGAACGCCCCGCGCTCGTGGCCGAAGATCTCCGACTCCAGCAGCTCGGCGGGAATCGCACCGCAGTTGACCGGGATGAACGGCCGGTCGCCGCGCGGCGACAGGCCGTGGATGGCGCGCGCGACCAGCTCCTTACCGGTCCCGCTCTCGCCCATGATCAGCACCGTCGCATCCGTGGCGGTCACCTTCTTGATCAACGCGTGGATCTTCTGGATGAGCGGGTGCTGCCCGATGATGAACGGCGATCCATCCATAGTCATGTCGTCTCCAAGGGGGCGGTCGCAGACGTGTGAAAAACGTAACAGCGACATATCGGGCGAACAAGACACAATCTTTAGTACGTCTCAGTTGACGTCGTGTGGGGGATTGGTGTGCGATCCGGTGACGGTGCCATGCTTCTCGTGACGTTCGCGGAACGTATGCGAACTGGGTTGCCATCTCTCATGAAGTGATCGAAACCGGCGCAGCGCGCATCCCGCCGCGTCCGAGTTCGACGGCTCGGCCGGCTCGTGATAGCGGTCCGCGCCATGGTGCAGGACCGGAACGCATCTCCCGACATCGCCGCGCGCGGCGCGCGCCGGCGGGGCTCGCGCGTCGACGGCCGCAGGCCGCGTGAGCTTCGACCGGTCCGCATCACGCCGGACTATCTCCGTCACGCCGAGGGCTCGGCGCTGATCGAGCTCGGCGTGACCCGCGTCCTGTGCGCCGCGTCGGTCGAGGACAACGTGCCGCCGTTCTTGCGAGGGCGGGGCCGCGGCTGGGTCACGGCGGAGTACGCGATGCTGCCGCGCTCGACGCACACCCGCTCCGAGCGCGAGGCGTCGCGCGGCAAGATCGGCGGCCGCACGCACGAGATCCAGCGCCTGATCGGCCGCAGCCTGCGCGCGGTCGTCGACCTCGGCGCGCTCGGCGAGCGCAGCATCTGGATCGACTGCGACGTGATCGAGGCCGACGGCGGGACGCGCACCGCCGCGATCACCGGCGCCTACGTCGCGCTCGCGCTCGCGATCCGCAAGCTCGAGGCGGCCGGTCTCGTGGGCGCCGGGCTCGTCGCCGACCACGTCGCCGCGGTCAGCGTCGGCATCGTCGGCGGACGGCCCTGTCTCGATCTCGCCTACGAGGAGGACAGCCGGGCCGAGGTCGACATGAACGTCGTGATGACCGGCCGTGGCCGCTTCGTCGAGGTGCAAGGCACGGCCGAAGGGAAGCCGTTCACGGCGACGCAGCTCGCGTCGCTGACGGCGCTCGCCGCCGAGGGCATCGCGCAGCTCGTGAAGGTGCAGCGCGAGGTGCTCGCGCGCGGCGCGTCGGCCGCGTCGCCGTGACGCCGTCATGTCGATGCGCCACAGGCGTCGCGGCGACTCGGCGGCGGTGATCGGCACGGCGGAGGAAGGCGGCACGCGTACGCTGCCGGCGAGGCTGGTGGTTGCGACGAACAACCGCGGCAAGCTCCGCGAGATCACCGATCTCCTCGACGCCGCACGGGATCGAGATCGTTCCCGCGGCGGCGGTCGTTCCGGGATGGGAGATCGCCGAGACCGGCGAGACGTTCGCCGAGAACGCGCGCGCGCAAGGCGCTGCGACCTCGCGGCCCGCGCGGGTCTTCCCGCGCTCGGGGACGACTCGGGTCTCGAGGTCGCCGCGCTCGGCGGACGGCCCGGCGTGCGCTCCGCACGCTACGCCGGCGAGGGCGCATCGGACGCGGCGAACGTCGCGAAGCTGTTGAGCGAGCTTCGCGGCGTTCCGGAGACTGTGCGTGGCGCGGCGTTCCGTTGTGCGCTCGCGCTGGCGTGGCCGGGCGGCGGGCTCGTCGAGATCGACGGGCGCTGCGACGGTGCGATCGCGTTCGCGCCCCGCGGGTCGGGCGGGTTCGGCTACGATCCGGTCTTCATCGATCGCGCGACAGGCTTCACCTTCGCGGAGCTACCGGACGATGCGAAGAACGCGCGCAGCCATCGCGGCCGCGCGCTGCGACGCGCTCGTCGGCGAGTCTGGCCGGATCAACTTGAAAGGTCGGCAGTGCGATGGTACGACCGCTGAAGCGGCACGCGCGCCATCAAGGCTCGAACCAGCGCGAGCCGGCGCGGGCGTGCGAGATCTCGACGGGGCGTGGCGCAGCCTGGTAGCGCACCTGCCTTGGGCGCAGGGGGTCGGAGGTTCAAATCCTCTCGCCCCGATCGCTGGCACTCTCCCGATCCGGCCGCGCCAGTAGCTCAGGTGGATAGAGCAACGGCCTTCTAAGCCGTAGGTCAGGGGTTCGAATCCCTTCTGGCGCGCTGCTCACGATCTCTTCGAGAACGCGCGGGCCGCGCGCACGTTCATGGTGAGTGTAGCTCAGTTGGTAGAGCACCGGATTGTGGCTCCGGGGGTCGAGGGTTCGAAACCCTTCACTCACCCCAATCGACGGAAGCGGCTGGCCGACGAGGCCAGCCGCTTCCGTGCTCTTGAGTCCCGCGCGTCGGCCGATTGCATGCGAGCGATCGACGCGCGCGCGGCTGCCCGCGAACCTCCGACGCGTACCCCCGCATCCAGCGGGCAGCGTCGCGCCCGCGCTTGCCCAGCTCAGGGACGCCGACGCCGGCGGTGTGGTCGGAGTTCAGTCGCCGCCGGAGTCCCGCCTTGCGTGACAGCGCGCGCCGAATCGTCTAGTTTGCGGTCCTTCGCGTTCCCACCGAGCACGGGCCGGTAGCTCAACTGGTAGAGCAGCTGACTCTTAATCAGCGGGTTCGGAGTTCGATCCTCCGCCGGCCCATTTTGAAATCGACACGTTACAATGTGTCGCGATTCGGTGTTGGCACGGCGGGGTCACGCGGGGGTCACGGATCAGCGGTGATCGTACCGAGTTCCGACGCATCGGTTGTCGGCCTGTGGCAGCGCCGCAGGGTCGAGGAGTTATTAGGCGCCGCCGCTGCGGTGAGCGCCCCACCCCGGCATCGGGCGCCGCGAGCGCAGCGCCCGCGGCGCGCACGACGAGCGCCGGCTCGTCGGCCTTGTCCCAGCATGCGCCGCACGGCTCAGCGACGCGCTGCCGGCCGCCGGGAATCTCGACGTACGTCTCGCCGCCGCCGAACGTGATGCAGCGGTAGTTCGGTGCGAGCTCCCGCACGCGCAGCGTCGTGACGCGCGGCTCGGGCGTCCCGTCGCGCCACTGCCAGCGGTCGCCGTCGCCGAGCACGAGCGCGCCGCCGAGCGCCGTCGTCGGCGGGATCGCGAAGGCGTCGCCCATCGCCTCGGCGCGTACCGCACACGCGGCGGGGGACGCAAGCCCCGGAGCCGGGAGAGTCCGGCGCCTCCGGTACGTCGGCGAGGCGCTACCAGCCATTGCCCGCTTGTCCAGACGGCGGGCCGTTTTCGTTCGAGCCGCGCCGCTGCCGTTCGGGTCGGCGCGCGGATCCCCGGTTAGGCGGCGCGGGCGGCGGCGCGGCGGGTGCGCATTGCTCGTCGCGCCGGCGACACGCGCGCGGCGTCGGCCGCAGCTCGGCGCGGTGTTACGCGTCCGGTAGAGCGCACGTCGGCGCCGCGGGATTACGATCGTGCGCCCTGACGCTTCTTCGTCGCCGCCGATCTCCCGAACCGGCCTCGCTTCCCGGACGATCGACCCGTGTCGCGCCCAAGGCTCTTCTTGAGCGCCTCAGGCACGCCGACACGTCCGGCTCTCGATGCCGTGTCGCTCGGCGCGATGGAGTCGTCGGGCACGCGCGTGGTTCGCAGAACAAGCCGGCGATTCCCAAACACGGCGACGACCTCGAGCTCGCCCCCGAGGGCGTTCACGACGCGGCGGAGCGTCGACATGAGGTAATCGTCGCGGCTCTCGAGGCGCGAGACGTCGGGCTGGTTCATCTTCGCGAGCTCGGCGAGCTTCGCCTGCGAGATGCCGAGAAACGTGCGGAGATCCTTCAGGTCGAGCGCGAGTACCTCGTCGCGCACCGCTCGGTCGAGGGCTGCGAGCTGCTCGGGCGTCTTGCCGCGCGCGCGGATCTCGCGCCACGGCTTCACTCCTGCGGTCATAGGTTTGGTCACTCCTTTCGATCCGGCCCCACTACTGCCCCCGGAGCCGTTCGGGGTGCTACTCGTCCGCGCTGTCGACGAGATACTGTTCCCATCTCCGTTCGGCCCGCGCGCTCAGGCCCTTGTAAAACCGCGACTGCGAACCGCTCTTCTCGCCGCCGAGCAGCAGGACGGCGCGCCGTTTCGGATCGAACGCGTAGAGGACGCGCAGCGCGCGGTGTCCGGCATGCGCCCGCAGCTCGCGCAGTGCGTAGCGCGCGCCCTTGATCGGCTTCGCATGCTGTCCCGCCAGCCCGACGCCCCGCGCTTCGAGCAGGTCAATCTCGCGTTCAACAGCGGCCTGTGCTGCCTGGTCGAGGGAGTCGTACCACTCGCGGAACTCGTCGGTGCCGATCACCTCAACCACGCGCCCGGATATAGCATCGGACGCATATGGTGTCCAGGCTATTCCGCCGATGCACCCGGAACCCACGGAGCATGTAGCGCAGACGCGACCGGAGGAGCTTCACCCGGCGGAAGCGGAACCGGACCGGGCGGGCGACCACGTCGCGATCCGGCGACGGCGCCAACGGACGCGGCGCGGTCAGGGCGCGCCAGTCGCTGATGCGCGCGAGCCCCGCGCGCCTGGCACTGCAGCCCCCGGATTCGCTTCGGGATAAAACTCCGAAACCGCGCCATCCCGGTTCCCGCATCGTTTCGCGGCTGGACAGGAGCCGCGCGCCCGTTCGCATCGACAGCTTCTCGATCATCGTCACGCCTGTTCCGGCGTAGCGCCGCCGGGACTAGGACCCGCGGGCCGTTGCAGCCCACGAGCGATTCGGGCTACGCCTCTTCGCGTCGAATCGGAGCCTTCCGGCGCCACCGTGAGCGTTGCGGGTCAGGAAGCGCGAACCCCCGCGACGATCGCCATCGGCCGGCGGAAGAGCTTCTTGGTCCTTCGCGCGGAGGCGCCCGGCTATCAGCCGCAATGCGAGATCATCCGGAGCGAGGGCAACGGCATCTTGACCGCGCTCGATTCTATCCCGGCGGCGGTGCCCCTCGCGGTCGATGCGATGGCGGGTGCGCTTCAGAACCAGCCGACACAGACCGACGGCAACCCACTCGGGTGGCGGTGGAACGTCGGCGGGACGCGATCTTGTAGGCCTGTGTCGACCGCTCTCGCACTCTTCGCCACCTCTCAATCAGCGGGTTCGGAGTTCGATCCTCCGCCGGCCCATTCTCACTTTCCTTCATTACCCCTGATCCTCACTTTGGCGTTTCGGACGTGCGATCGTTCGGCCGCCCAAGGAGGACGAACCATGCGTCGAACCTATCTCCCGCTCGGCGCAGTCGCAGTTGGCGCCGCCCTTCTCACGAATGACATGACGCTGGCGGCGCTCAGATCGCCGCTCGAATTCTTGACCGTTTGGGCGGGGGCGCGTGCCGGCGCTGGCCCCTCGTCGTTCTATTCCTCCGCCAGGCAAGACCGTCGACGCCGACGGCGGATGAACGCCGTGACGCTCTCGCTGCCAGCTCCGCCGGCGTCCCGCTGCATCGGCGGTGTCGGTCCGTCGGCTCCGATCCTCGTCGGCTCCCACCGACGTTCGATGGTCGAGCACCGTGCCGTCGGCCTTGGTGAGGGCGTGACCATCGCCGGCGACTCTTTTCTTCGGGCGCGTCTGAGATCAAAGTAGCGTCGCCATGGAGCGCCTCAACCTTCTCGACGCGATCTTTCTGCTCCTCGAGACGGCGGACAATCCGAAGCACGTCGGTGCACTGTTGGTCTTCGACCGGCCGGACGATGCACCGCAGAATTTCGTCGGCGACCTGGTCGCGCAGTTTCGGACGCTGCGCCCGCAGGCTCCGTTCAATCGCCGGCCGCACTCTCATCTCCTGGGTCCGCCGAGCTGGGAGACGGTCGAAGAGCCCGACCTCGACTACCACGTGCGTCACGTGGTGCTGCCGCCATCGACCGACGAGCACCGGGCTCTGGAGCACGTAGCGCGGATGCACGAGTCGCTCCTCGATCGCGAGATGCCGCTTTGGGAGCTTCATTTCATCGAAGGGCTTCCCGAGAGCCGCTTCGCGATCTACGCGAAGATCCACCACGCCTGTGTCGACGGCGTGAGCGGCGTGCTGCGAATCCAGGCGAGCCTGAACGACGATCCTCGTGATCGGAGCCTGCGGGTGCCATGGGGAGATCTACCCGGTCATGGCAAATCGCACGAGCATCACGCGGCCGGCATGCTCGCCCAATTGAGCGACGTCGCGGACGCGCTGCGCGGCCACCTACGCGCCGGCTCGGAGCTGTCGATCGCCGGGTTGCAACGTGGCTTGGAGATGGCAGGGATCACCACCGGCGGCCACTACCTGCCGTTCTCGGCGCCGCGTACCGCGATCAACAAGACGATCCATCGCGCCCGCAGCATCGCCGTGCAGACGCTCGACGTGCGACGCGTGATCGACTTCGGTCGCGTCCACGGTGCCACCGTCAACGACGTCGTGCTGACGGTCATCGACGGCGCGCTTCACCGCTATCTTCACGAGCACGAGGTAGACACGGGCAGCCCGCTGATCGCGATGGTGCCGATGTCGCTCCGCGAGGCCGGTGACACCCGCACCAACACGCAAGCGTGTCTGCTCTTCATCGAGCTCGGCCGCGAGCACGCGACGCCCACGCAGCGGCTGCGACAAGTGCGCGCGGCGGCCGAGCGCGCCAAGGCAGAGGCACGCGGCTACTCGCCGACCGCACTCTCCGACCACTCCATGCTCGTGATCGGTCTCGCCGAGATGATCGGGCGATTGCCGCTCGGCGATCGCGTCCCTCCGGTCGGGAACGTGCTGGTCTCGAACGTGCCAGGCTCGGACCGTAAGCTCTTCTTGCGCGGCGCACCACTGCGCGGCGCGTATCCGCTCTCGACGCTGATGCCCGGGTGCTCGCTCAACGTGACTCTGCTCCGCCACGGCGACCAGCTGGACTTCGGCTTGGTGGCGAGCCGCGACGTGATTCCCGACGTCGCCGCGGTCGCGCGCTACGTCGGCGAGGCATTCGAAGAGCTGACGGCCGCGTGACAGATGCCTCCGCCAAGACCGCGTTGACGCGTGCCTCCCGGAGATCGCTCGCGCGCGTGCCGGCCTGAGTTTCGCTACGGGGACGAACGCACAGGACGCGCCGCACGAGATCGGGCCTGATGGCGGGGGAAAGGCTGTTGGCGAAGGCAAAATCGAAATAGAAGCGAGTCGCCCCGCCGCGCGTCGAGGCGCTCCAAACGTACGGTCCTCCCAGATGGATGGCGGGATCGAGGTGACACGTGCGATCACCGCAGTGCTCGTCGAAGCGCTTGTCGTAGAGCGCCTGAAGCTCCGCGATCGTGGGAAGCCGCCAGGCTGACCGCTCGGCGAGCACGAGGCTTTCGCAGTGGCGATCGGCTTCTTGCCAAGCGAGCGGCTGATCGTGATCGCGACCCGTCCACTCGAGGCCGGTGCGTTGGTCGAGAACGACGCCGCCGCCGACCGCGACGAGGCGATCCCTCGCCGCGTGTCCGGAACCCCCGCCCGAGTCGTTGGCACGAGCACATGCGCCCACTGCAACGAGCAACCACGCGGCGATTCTCACGGCCCTCGAGCGCATGTCGGTCAGACCGTCCCCCAGGGCCCTGTAGCGTAGACCCCGGCGGCCGCAAAGGCCCTCGCGCCGGCGGTCCACGACGTGGAGGCGCGCGTCCCCGCGACCTGGGTTGTGCTATCGGTACGCCATGACCGGCCCCCGCCGCGTCGTCCTGATCGGATCGCCGATGCTGGGACTCATCGCACGCGCGGGTGGTGCGCGGATGCGCCGGCGAAAGCGAGCGGCAGTCCGCCGTCGACGGCGCGCAACGACCAGCCCGGAAAGTTCACGGCGCAGCCGAAGACCGCGGCACCGATGAGCTGTCTCGTGGGAGCGCCTGCCTTCGCGCTCACGGTGACCAACGGCTACGGCTCGGGGACGTACCCGGTCGGGTCGACGGTGCACGTCTGGGCGGCGGTGCAGCCCCAGGACCAGTTGGTGACCGGCTGGACGGGTGACGCGGCGCTGCTCGCCGATCCCGCCGAGTGGCATTCGACGCTCGTCATGCCGGCGCGCGACGCGGCGGTGAGCGCCACGATCGTCGACCGGCCGACGACGCTCACGGTGAGCACGTTCACGGGCACGACGGCGCTCGCCAAGACGGTTCGGTCACACGTCCCCCCGAATCCGCGGGGGCTGGTGCTCTTCCTGCACGGCACCGGCGGCAGCAACGCCTTCATCGCCAGCACCGAGGCGTTCTACGTCGCGTTGTCCGCCCTCGAGAAAGGCTATGGCGTGCTGGGAACGGAAGCCGAGGAGGCCGTCGCCGGCGACCTCGACGGCAACGGCAAGGAGCGCTCGGACGCGGCGCTGACGCCGACCAACGTCGACTTCGGCAATCTGAACGCGCTCGTCGCCTCGCTGCGGTCCGACGGCACGATCGGCCCGACGACGCCGCTCTTCGCGATCGGGATGTCGAACGGCGGGTCGATGGCGGTGTCGCTGGGAGCGATCGAGGGATCCGCCGTGGCCGCGCTCTATCCCGAGCTCCGCTTTCGGGCGGTGGTGTCGCACTGCGCGGACGGCCGCGCCAACGCCGTCGCCGTGACCACGACGCCGACCGGATGGCTGCTCTGCGGCAACGACGACAACCCGGAGGTCGACGACGACGCCGCGGTCGCGAACAGCGCGGCGCTGGCGTCGCGTGGCGTCCCCACGTTCGCCGCCCTGCATGCGGCGTCGCCGCTCTACGACGAGCGCTTCACGCGGGAGCCTGCCGTCACGCTCGCCACCTCGCAGGCGCTGGCGGCGGAGCTGCGCTCCGCGGGCTTCACCGGTGCCGGCGGCTTCTTCACGACGCCGACCGACGCCATCATCGCCGCCATGACCAACGACCCGTCGCTGCTGCCGACGTTCGTGAGCCTGGCGCCCGGGGTGCGGGCCGACGTGATCGACCAGGTCCGCGCCATGCAGGCCGAGCATCAGATGTTTTCGGACTGGGCGGCGCGGGCGGTGGCGTTCTTCGAAGCCCACAACCCCTGAGCCCGCTGCTCGCGGTCTCTCGCCGCGAGAGGTCTCACGCCGCGCCCGGGCATCGCGCGCGCCGCGATCTTGAACGGCTCAGTCCCGCTCGATGAATCCCCGGAACAAATGTTCCATATCGCCGATGCTGCTCTCCAGGAATATTGGAACCATATCGCCGTGGGTCGACAGTATGGCGATGGCGTTCACGTTTGCATCGTCCGTCGACGCGTGCCGGAGCCGCTCCGACATGCCGGTGTTCACTTTGGCGACGTCTCGATAGATCTCGCTCAGGTGCGTCAGCTCCCAGTCCGCTTTCTTGCCCTTACGCATCCGCAAATACTGGGCGACCAGATACATCGCCACCGCTCGGTAGATCGTCTCGTCCATGGACGCAAACGGCAAGTGAAACCGTACCATCGGCCGCAACCGATCCATCACCGGGCAATTGCTGGTCACCATGTAGATCCCGATGATCGAGCTGAGCCCTTTTTGGAGCGTCGTGTCTTTCTTGTAGGCTCGCTCTTCGGTCGTGACCGTGACCGTGATGTTCTCGAACGAGATGGCATCTTTGAACGTTTCGACCAAGGCCGACAGGCTCACCGCGACCGGGCAATCTTCTACGTCATCGCCGAGTGGGCAGTTCGCGCACTGGAAATATTTCAGCTTGGTCCAGGCAGGCTTGGGTACGTCCTTCGCCGGCACCAACGCCAACGTGTCGGCGTTGAGATGCACGTCGAAGCTCCTGGCGGTCCCGTCGGGGAGCTGGAACGTGTAGGAGAACCGAATCGTGTCGACTGGACCGGGATCCGTCATGAAACTGGCGAGCGTCGTGAGAGGGTGCTCCGTTTCTTTCTTGGCTGTCAACCGTCGCCTCCCAGATGTCGAGGCGACCGGCCTGCGCGCTCGGCGTGCGGGTTGCGCGAGAAGCCCCGACACCCGATGCTCCCCGTGACGCCGGGCCCCCCGAATGGCCCGGTGCCGTGCTAGGCTCGGGGACCATGGCGGCGCGCTACGCACGCATCGGGGAGTACGGTGTCATCGGCGACCTCTACACCGTCGCGCTGGTGGGCATGGACGGGTCGATCGACTTCCTCTGCCTGCCGCACTTCGACTCGCCGTCGGTCTTCGCCGCCCTCGTCGATGCGGAGCGCGGCGGGCGCTTCCAGGTCGCGCCGCTCCTCGACGCCGCCGTACGCAAGCAGCTCTACCTGCCCGACACCAACGTGCTGCTGACCCGGTTCCTCGACACCGCCGGCGTCGCCGAGGTGTCCGACTTCATGCCGGTGGAAGACGCGGGGCAGGCGCACAACCTCGTGCGCCGCGCGAAGACGGTGCGCGGCGAGGTGCGCTTCCAGATGCGCTGCGAGCCGCGCTTCGACTACGCGCGCGCCACCCACACGGTCGAGCGCCGGAGCGACACCGAGGTGCTCTTCTTCGGCCGATCCGGCGACGGCGAGCTGGTTCTGCGCCTGCGGTCGTCGGTCCCGATGCGCCTCGAGAACGGCGCGGCCGCGGCCGAGTTCACGCTCGGCGCCGATACCTCGGCGTGGTTCGTGCTCGAGGTGGTTGCCGCGCAGGAGCCGTCGCCCTCGGAGCAGCCCGACTACGAGAGCGACGCCTTCAAGCAGACGGTGAACTTCTGGCGCCGCTGGATCGCGCGCAGCAGCTACGGGGGCCGGTGGCGGGAGATGGTGAACCGCTCCGCGCTGACCCTGAAGCTCCTCACCTCGCGGCAGCACGGCTCGATCGTCGCCGCGCCGACCTTCGGTCTGCCCGAGACCATCGGGGGCGCGCGCAACTGGGACTACCGCTACACCTGGATCCGCGACTCGTCGTTCACGCTCTACGGGCTCATGCGCCTCGGCTACACCGACGAGGCGGCGGCCTTCATGCGCTGGGTGATGGCGCGCTGCGACGAGCTCGAGCCCGACGGCTCGCTCCAGATCATGTACGGGCTCGACGGCCGTCACGCGCTGCCCGAAGAGACGCTGCCTCACCTCGAGGGCTACATGGGCTCGCGCCCGGTCCGGATCGGCAATGCCGCCTTCGACAACCTCCAGCTCGACATCTACGGCGAGCTGATGGACTCGGTCTACCTGTACGACAAGTACGGCTCTCCCATCGGGTACGACGCCTGGACGAACATCGTCCGGCTGATCGAGTGGGTGTGCGGGAACTGGCGGCAGCCGGACGAGGGCATCTGGGAGGTGCGCGGCGGCCGGAAGGAGTTCCTCTACTCGCGGGTGATGTGCTGGGTGGCGATCGACCGCGCCATCCGGCTGGCGGCCAAGCGGTCGTTCCCGGCGCCGCAGGCACGCTGGTACGAGACTCGTGACACGATCTACCACGACGTCTTCACCCGCTTCTGGGACCCCACGCGCCGCGCGTTCATGCAGCACGCCGGCGCCACGACGCTCGACGCGGCGGCGCTGCTGATGCCGCTCGTCCGCTTCGTGTCTCCCACGGACCCGCGCTGGATCTCGACGCTCCGTGCGATCGAGCGCGAGCTGGTGAGCGACTCCCTGGTCTACCGGTATCGCCTCGCGGGCGGCTTCTCCGACGGGCTCACCGGCGAGGAAGGGACCTTCTCGATGTGCTCGTTCTGGTACGTCGAGTGCCTGTCGCGCATGGGCGATCTCCAGAAGGCGCGGTTCTTCTTCGAGAAGATGCTCGGCTACGCGAATCACCTCGGGCTCTACGGCGAGGAGCTCGGCCCGCAGGCGCAGCACCTCGGCAACTTCCCGCAGGCGTTCACGCACCTGGCGCTCATCAGCGCGGCCTTCGACCTCGACCGCCGGCTCTCGGCCGCCGGCCATTCCGCGTGACGGCGTCGCTCCGCGAGTGCGCGGCCCGAGCCGCGCGCACGAGGAGCATCGGCGACGAGGAGACCGCCGAGGCGATCACCGTCAGGACGTGCGGCCCTCGTCGACGTCCGCCGCGAACTCGCCGGTCAGGACCGGAATCGCGATCTTGCAGAGACCGGTGAACACCAGGAAGCCGACCGAGAAGATCGCCGCGCCGATGCGGAGCTCGTGCAGCGTCGGTGTGTACTCGTAGACCTCGCCCAGGGTGTCGGGGGTGAACGCCGGCATCACCAGTCCCATGCCCTTCTCGATGTACACGCTGGCGTAGATCAGCAGACAGCCGACGTTGAGGGTCACGACGTTGCGGCGCGTGGCCGGGAAAGAGAAACAGCAGGAACGCGGCGACGCCGCAGGCGACGAACGCCCATGCGTACGGCACGAGCGCGCGGTGTCCGTCGATCCCGCTGAAGAGATACTGCAGGTGCACTAGGTGCTCGGTGCCCGAGTAGTATTCCTTGAGCAGCTCGGCGCCGAGCAGGAAGAGGTTGAGGAACATCGCATACGCCATCAGCTCGGCGATCTTCCATATCGCCTCGTCCGCGAATCGCGATCTTCGTCGTCCGCTGTAGGATCTGGAAGAGGATCAGCATGATCGCGGGCCCCGAGCAGAAGGCCGAGCAGAGGAAGCGCGGCGCGAGGATCGAGGCGTTCCAGTACGGCCGCGCGGGCAAGCCGGCGTAGATGAACGCCGTCACGGTGTGGATGCCGACGGCGGCGGGGATCGAGAACAGGACGAGCGGGAACGACCAGTCGCTGGTTGTACGGCCGGCCCTGCATGCCGCGGTACAGGATGTGGGTGACGATGACCACGTTCAGCACCAGGTAGACGTTCAGGACGAGCACGTCCCACGCGAGAATCGAGCGCGGGAAATTCATGCGCCCGACGCCCGGGATGAGATGCCAGAACCGATCCGGCCGTCCCATGTCGACCGTCACGAACAGCAGACACATGACGATCGCGCTGATGGCGAGGATCTCGCCGAGGATCGCGATCTCCTTGATCGGCTTCCAGTGATACACGTACGCGGGGATCACCAGCACCACCGCGGCGGCGGCGACGCCGACGAGAAACGTGAAATTCCCGATGTAGAACGCCCACGACACCTGATCGCGCATGTTCGTGACGATCAGCCCGTCGCGCACCTGGTCGAGATAGGCGAGCGCGCCCCAGGCGATCAGCGCCACGAGGAGGGCGGTCCACGACCAGTACGCCTTGCCGCCGCGCAGGAGAAGCGCGCCCGCTGATGCCGATGAAACGAAGCAGTCGCATGTCAGATCCCGTAAAAGTAGTAGAACTTCGGCTCCGTCCTGAGCTCGGCCTTCAGCACGAAAACCCGCTTCTCGTGCAGGATGCGCGAGATCTCGCTCTCGGGGTCGAGCAGGTTCCCGAACTTGCGCGCACCGACGGGACACATCTCGACGCACGCCGGGTAGCGGCCGGCGCGCACGCGCTGGATGCAGAAGGTGCACTTCTCGACCACGCCGCGCGGCCGCGGCCGATTGCCGAGCACGTGCATGTTGGGGTTGAGCTCCTGCGGCCGGCAGCCCGGGCTCGGCCCAGTTGAAGTGACGAGCGCCGTAGGGGCAGGCCGCCATGCAGCAGCGGCACCCGATGCACCAGTCGTAGTCGATCACGACGATGCCGTCCGGCTCCTGCCAGGTCGCGCCGACCGGACAGACGTTCGTGCACGGCGGGTTGCGGCACTGCTGGCAGGCGACCGGCAGGTAGAAATGATCCGGATCGGGGACGCGCTCGCGATCGTAGTAGGGGTTCGCCGTCTCGAAGTCGACGCCCTTCGCCTTCTCCATCTCGAGGACGCGGATCCACTGGATCTGCGGCGTCACGGGACTGGTTGTTCTCCTTGACGCAGGCATAGACGCAGCGCCGGCAGCCGATGCAGCGCGAGAGGTCGAGCGCGTAGCCGAAGACGACCCCGGGCTCGGCGGGAAGGGCGGAGACCTGCACGTCGCGTCCGAACCGCCGCGCGTACTCGGCCCGGAGCCGCTCCAGCCGCTCCTGCACCTCGTCGGGGGAGAGCTCGAGGAAGTGCTTGCGAAAGAACTTCTCGCGCACGTCCGGCGAGCATCCGGCGAGAACGCCCGCCGCCGCGAGGCCGAACGCGGTCAGGAAGTCGCGTCGCGTGAGATCGCATGCGTCGTCGGCGTCGGCGTGCACCGCGGCGCCCGTCGCCTGCCGCTCGTCGCCGGCCGCGCCGGCGTCGTGCCTAGTCGCCATCGCGCGGCTCCGTTCGGGCGGGTCCCTTGGAGCGGACCGCCGCGCTGCTCGCGGCGAGGAACTGCGGTCTGACGGGGGGCCGCAGCGGCTCCAGGGACGCGAAGTGCGGTTGATGGGGATTGTGACAGTGGACGCAGAGCAGGTAGCGCTTCGGACCGTTCCAGTATCCCGTCCGCTTGCCGTGGATCCCGGAGCGCCAATCCCGGTACTGGGTGCCATGACACTGGCCGCACAGCCGGTACGACTCGGTGAAGGGCACGAGCGTGCCGCTCGCCAGCCGCAGCTGATCGCGGTCGTTCAAGTCGTGGCAGTCGAGACACCAGCGATGCTCCTCGTCGTGCCGGAAGACGATGTCGCTGTGCATCCCCTCGAGAGGCCGGCGCTGGGGATCGGGGGGAACGGCCGCATGGCACGCCGAGCACGGGAAGATGCCGTCGCTGAAGGGCGGGGCGGGCACCGGGTAGAGGATCTGCGCGTCACCTGCCGTCGCCCGATCGAGGCCGGCGAGCGGCTCGTCGTGCTCGAACACCAGCGGGAAATCGGCGGGTCCGAAGGCCTGCGTGGCCGCCGCGCCTTCCGGCAGATCGATCGGCTTCGCCCGCACGATCGCGAGCAGGATCGCGAGCACCGTCGCGCCCGACATCACGAGCAACGGAACCAGCGCCTTCGAGCGGGCGATCGAGAACTCGTCGGCGCCGTTCGCCGTCGGCTCGGTCGCGCCGCGATCGGGCGGTCTTTCCTCGCTCTCACGCATGCGGCCTCGTCACCGGTCGGCGCGTCGCGATCGCAGGAACTCGACCACGTCGCGCATCTCCCCGTCGTCGAACCGCGGCGTTTGCACGTGCGTGCCGCGGGCCTCTCGCTCCGTCACCGGTCCGTGATTCCACATCGCGGCGAGCCAATACGCGGGCGATTGCAGCGCCGCGGAGGCCACGAGATCGTGCGCTGCCGGCGCCGTCGACGACGGCGCGACCGCATCGCCGATCTGGTGGCAGCGCGTGCAGGACTTGTCGCGGAGGAGCCGTTCGCCGTTCGCGGCGTCGCCGCGGCCGCCGACGAACTGCAGAAAGCTGACGTAGGCGAGCAGGTCGGCGGCCTCGCGCGTGTTGAGGCTCGGGAACGCGACGCCGTGCTCGTTCATCTTGGCCCACATCGCGGGGCCGTGATTCCACAGCGCGCCGACGACGTTCGAGACGTGCTCGCCCGATCGTCGGCTGGCGAGATCGGGGCCGACCCCCGCGCCGCCTTCCTGGTGGCACCCCGCGCACCCTTTGCTCCGAAACAGCGCCTCGCCGGCGCGAATGTTCGCTCCCTGCGTGTAGACGGGCTCGGCCTCCGGAGTGTGCCCGGCGGCGAGGAACGCCACGATGTCGGCGACGTCGGCGTCGACGAGCCGTGGTCGTGCGATGCCGAGCTCCGCCATCTTCGTCGCCATCGTCGGACCGTGGTTCCAGAGCGCCTGGGCCATGAACGCGGGCGACACGTGCGGCGCCATCTCGTCGAGGCGCGGCCCCACCGTGCCGCCGCGACCGCCGATCTGATGGCAGCGAGCGCACGACTCGCGCTCGAACAGCTCCCGTCCCCGCGCCGCGTCTCCCGGGTCGTCGGCGAAGTTCACGGAGAACAGGTAGCCGACGAGTCGGCGCATCTCGTCGGGCGAGAGGGTCGCCGGCGCGGTTCCGGCGTCGCGCGCGGCCGCCGTCACGGGCCCGTGATTCCAGAGCGCCCCCGCGAGAGCCATCTGGTCGTGGGAGGCCTCGCTGCGACGAAGGTCGGGACCGCTCGCGTCGGCCGCCGGCTTGCGGTTCGGCGGATGGCACTGCGCGCACGCCTTGACGAAGAGCGGCTCGCCCTCGGCGATCGGCTGGACCGGCAGCGAGCTCTCGGAGCCTCCCTGAGCAGTGCCGACGTCAGGCACGAGAGGTACGGCGAAGACCGCAACGGCCAGCACCGCCCTGACGAGTGTCCCTCTCCCTGCCCATCCGACGCGGCGCTCGACCTGACGACGGCTGGGCACATAGCAACGGGTTTGCCATCGCCGTCGCCGGCCGCCGCGTGATTTCGAAAGGGCGCCGACCGCCGCAGGCGCCCGTCGTTCGCGGCGCTGCGAATGCGATGCCGTCGCGGCGTCTCGAATCTGGGAAGCGTGAGCGCCGTCGGACTTCACGAGATCGAGGAGAACGGTGCCGACCTCGCTCGTGACGGGGATCGCGCGGATCGTCGCGGCTTCGGAATCCGTTGCTCGGTGCCGTAGCCGACCCGGCCGATCCGAACGGTCGATCACGTCCGGAAGCGGTCGTGCGATCCGGCGACCTCGAAGTCGGAACGCGCCGCGATTCGGCTGCCGGCAGATTGTAGACGACGCCCGGCGGCGGCAGGATTGCCGCTGCGATCATTGCGCGGCGCCAAGTAGCGGACGCGGGCGCGTCCCGCGATGCATCCCGACGCCGCGCCAAACGCAGCGCCGCGGACGCCGGCAACCGGCCGGAATTCGTCCGTGATGGGCGGCTTTAGAGCCGTGGTCGCGGACCGGACGAGTCCGCCGCGCCGGCGGCCCGGTGTCGCGGCGTCGCGTCGGGTTCTGCGACGCGCCGACGGCACGCGCGATGCTCCGTCCTTGCAGTGCCGCGTGCGGCGATCACGAGGCGCACGGCGCTCGCGGACGCGGCGCGGAAGAAGGAGGTCGTGATGAGGGCTCTCACTGTGGCGGTAATCATCGCGGCGGCAGCCGCGATGTCGGTGCCGCGGGTCGCGGACGCCGCGAAGCCGAGCGCGGAGGAGATCGCGAGCCGCATGCACCTCGTCCTCTGGCCCGATCGACCGAGCACCTGCGACCTCACGTTCACCGTGAGCGCCGAGCACGACACGACGAAGCTCACGGGCATCGAGGCGCGCAACGGTCGTGAAGGCGCGGCCAAGCGGATGGTGATCGTGATCCTCGCGCCGCCGGGGCTGAAGGGCACGGCGTGGCTCGTCCAGCCGGGGCCGTCGGAGACCGTGCAGTGGGTCTTCGATCCCAACGTCCGGCGCGTCCGCAAGATCCTGCCCGTCCAGGGCTTCGAGGCGTTCCTGACGAGCGAGTACACCTACGCGGACCTCGGGCTGGTCGATCTGCACGCGACCTACAAGGTGCTCGCGGAGGAGCCGCGGGACGGCGTCGACGCCTACGAGCTCCAGGCGACGCCGCGCGATCCCCGGTACTACTCGCGCATCGTCACCTGGGTCGCCGCCGACACCTACGCGCCGCTCGCGCGCGAGTACTACGACGCGGCCGGCGCGCTGTGGAAGGCGGAGCGCTTCGGCGCGTTGCAGAACGTCGACGGCACGCCGACCATTCTCGAGCGGCGCATCGAGGACAAGCAGACCGGCGGCAGCACGACGATGACGGCGACGGACCTGCGCTACGATGCCAAGCTGCCGGACGACCTGTTCGATCCGATGAAGCTGTCGGTGGCGGCGAAGTCACCGGCGTGGAAGTGACGGCGTGCCGCGAGGGATCTCGAAGCGCCATTTCCACGTCGCGTACAGCGCCGGGTAGACGAGGAGCTCGAGGACGAACGACGTCGAGAGCCCGCCCACCATCGGCGCCGCGATGCGCTTCATGACGTCGGCGCCGGCGCCCGTCGACCACATGATCGGCAGCAGGCCCATGAAGGCAGCGGTCACCGTCATCATCTTGGGGCGCACGCGCTTGACGGCGCCGTGGATCACGGCCTCCTCGAGGTCCTGGAACGTGCGCATGCGGCCCTCACGGACCCGATCGGCGTACGCGAGGTCGAGGAAGAGCAGCATGAACACGCCGGTCTCGGCGTCGAGGCCCATGAGCGCGATCATCCCGACCCACACCGCGATCGAGGTGTGATAGCCGAGGGCGTAGAGGATCCAGATCGCGCCGACCAGTGAGAACGGGACGGCCAGCATGACGATCGCGGTCTTCACGCCCGACTGCGTGTTCATGTAGAGCAGCAACGCGATCACGAAGAGCGTCAACGGGATCACGACTTTCAGCCGCTCGCGCACGCGCGCCAGGTTCTCGTACTGGCCGCTCCACGCGAGGACGTAGCCCTTCGGCAGCTCGAGCTGCTCCTGCACGCGCCGCTTGGCCTCCTCGACGTAGCCGCCGAGGTCGCGGCCCGCCATGTCGACGTACACGTAGCCGACGAGCTGGCCGTTCTCGTCGCGGATCATCGCCGGTCCCTCGACGAGGCGGATGTCGGCGATCTGCGCCATCGGGATCTGCGCGCCCGAAGGCGTCGGCACCAGCACGCGGCGCAACCGCGTCACGTCGCGACGGAACTCCCGTCCGTAGCGGACGTTCACCGGGTAGCGCTCGCGGCCTTCGACGGTCGTCGTGACGTCGTCGCCGCCGATCGCCGACGTCACGATCGCCTGCGCGGCGTCGATCGAGAGCCCGTAGCGCGCGAGCTCGTCGCGGCGGAGATCGAAGTCGACGTAGTAGCCGCCCGCCGTCCGCTCGGCGAGCACGCTGCGGGTCCCGGGAACCTCGCGCATGATGTTCTCGAGGCGCTCGCCGAGCTGCTGAATCATCTTCAGATCCGGCCCGAAAATCTTGATGCCGATCGGCGTCCGCACCCCGGTCGACAGCATGTCGATGCGGTTCTTGATCGGCATCGTCCAGATGTTCGGGATCCCGGGGAACCGCAACCGGGCGTTCATCTCGTCCTGCAGCTCCTCGGGCGTCATCCGCTCGGGAATCACGCGGGAGAGCACCGCGCGCAGCGGCCGCGGCCAGTCGGAGTACCAGCGCCGGACGGTCCGCCACTCGGAAGGCGGCTTGAGCACGACCGTCGTCTCGACCATCGAGAACGGCGCGGGATCGGTCGGGGTGGTCGCCCGGCCGGCTTTGCCGAAGACCCGCTCCACCTCGGGGAACGAGCGCAGGATGCGGTCCTGAATCTGGAGGATGCGCTGCGCCTCGGTCACCGACATCCCCGGCAGCGCGGTCGGCATGTAGAGGAACGCGCCTTCGTCGAGCGGCGGCATGAACTCGGAGCCGAGCCGGAAGTAGACCGGCACGGTCGCCGCCATCAGGACGACGGCGAGCGCGATCGTCGCGGCGCGGTGCCGGAGCACCCAGCGGCACACCGGCTCGTAGAGCGCGAACAGCGCGCGGCTGATCGGGTGTCGCTCCTCCGGGTAGTAGCGGCCGACGGTCAGCGCGTTGACGACGCTCGCCAGCCAGCGCGGACGGAACCGGGCGTAGTCCATCCGCGTGAACATCATGCGCATCGCCGGATCGAGCGTGATCGGCCAGCAGCGCGGCGAGCGCCATCGCGAGGTTCTTCGAGTACGCCAGCGGCTTGAACAGCCGGCCCTCCTGATCGACGAGGGTGAAGACGGGCAGGAACGCGACCGCGATCACCAGCAGCGAGAAGAAGACCGACGGCCCGACCTCCTTCAACGCCTGCAGGCGCACGGCGTGAAAGTCGCCGCTGCCGTCCGCCCGCGATCCACTGCTCGAGGCGCTTGTACGCGTTCTCGACCTCGACGATCGCGCCGTCGACGAGGACGCCGATCGAGATCGCGATCCCGGCGAGCGACATGATGTTGGACGTCATCCCCATGAAGTAGAGCGGGATGAACGCCAGGAAGACCGAGACCGGGATGGTGACGATCGGAATGATCGCCGACGGGAAGTGCCACAGGAAGACGAGGATCACCGCGCTGACGATGATCATCTCTTCCCCGAGGGCGTGCAGCAGCGTGTCGATCGAGCGCTCGATGAGCGAGGAGCGATCGTAGGTGGTGACGACGTCGACGCCCTCCGGCAGCGTCGGGCGGAGCTCCTCGATCGTCGCTTTGACGCGCCGGATGACGCGCGAGCGCGTTCTCGCCGTGGCGCATGACGACGATGCCGCCGACGGTGTCGCCCAGGCCGTCGAGGTCGGCGACGCCGCGCCGGATGTCGGGGCCGAGCGAGACCTTCGCGACGTTCTTGACGAGCACCGGCGTGCCGCTCGTCGGGTCCACGGCGACGACGATCTTCTCGATGTCGTCGACGGACTTCAGGTAGCCGCGGCCGCGGACCATGTACTCGGTGCCGGCGAGCTCGAGCAGCCGTCCGCCGACCTCGTCGTTGCCTTTGCGGACCGCGTCGATGACGTCGGGCAGCGGAATCTTGTAGGCGAGGAGCAGGTCGGGATCGACGTTCACCTGATACTGCTTGACGAACCCGCCGACCGCCGCGACCTCCGACACGCCCGGCACCGCCTGCAAGTGGTAGCGGAGATACCAGTCCTGGAGGCTGCGGAGCTCGGCGAGATCGTGCTTTCCCGACCGGTCGACGAGCGCGTACTGGTACACCCATCCGACGCTCGTCGCGTCCGGCCCGAGCTCCGTCTGCACGCCCGCGGGCAGGCGCGCCAGGATCTTGCTCAGGTACTCGAGCACGCGCGAGCGCGCCCAGTAGAGGTCGGTGCCGTCCTCGAAGATGACGTACACGTAGGAGTAGCCGAAGTCGGAGAAGCCGCGGATCGCCTTCACCTTCGGCGCGCCGAGCAGCGCCGAGACGATCGGATAGGTGACCTGATCCTCGATGATGTCGGGGCTGCGGTCCCAGCGGGAGTAGATGATGACCTGGGTGTCGGAGAGGTCGGGGATCGCGTCGAGCGGGATGTTCCGCACGGCCCAGCACCGCGCCGGCGAGCGCGACGCCGGTCAGGAGCAGGACCAGGAAGCGGTTCTTGGCGCTGAGCTCGATGATGCGCTCGATCATGGGCGATCCGTCCTCTCAGCGGCCGTGATCGGCGGCGGCGCCGGCTCTGGCGCTACTGCCGGCGCCGCTGCCGCCGCCGAACGCGCCGAGCGCCGCACGGAAGCGCGATTCCGAGTCGATGAGGAAATTCGCCGAGGTCACGACGCGCGCGCCGGGCTCGAGTCCCTCCAGGACCTCGTAGAAGCCCTCGGCTTCGCGTCCGAGCCGGACGGTGCGCGGCTCGAACGTGCCCTCGCCCTCGACGACGAAGACGATCTGACGGTCGCCGGTGTCGAGCACCGCGTCCTCCGGCACCGCGACGTGCTCGCCGAGCGGGACGTGGATGCTGGCATGGACGAAGGTCTCCGGCCGCAAGACTCGTCGGGCGTCGCGGCGAGCGCGCGCACCCGGACCGTTCGCGTGGTGGCGTTCAGGATCGGATCGACCGCGGCGACCTTCGCGTGGAACGTCCGGCCCGGGAGCGACGGCGCGGTGATGCGCATCTCCTGTCCGGGATGCACGAGCTCGACCTCGTACTCGTACACCTGGACGTAGATCCACACGCTCTTGCCCGGCAGGAGCAGATTCGTCGGATCGCGTCCCTCGGCGGTCAAGTCGCGGATCTGCGCTTCGGAGACGCCTTGCTGTCTCAGCTTGAGCGCGGCCGCGCGCACCAGGGCGTCGCTCCCGGCGCGGGCCTCGTGCATGTCGCTGTCCTGCAGGCCGCGACGCGCGCGGAGGGCCTCGCGATACTCGATGAGCGCCTGGTAGAGGCCGGGATCGTACGCGACCTTGCCGACGGTCTCGATGTCGACCTCGAGCGGGCGCCGCTCGACGACGCCCGTCTTGACGCCGATCAGCTGCTGGCGCTCGGCCGAGAGCGAGAACGGCGCGTGGCCCGGCACCTCGCCGCCCTCGCCGCTGCCGAGGTCGTCCTCGTAGACCGGGATGTAGTCCATGCCCATCTCGTCTTTCGCGGGCGACGGCGAGGTGACGTCGGGCCGCATCGGATGGCGATAGAAGAGCGGCTTTCCGGATCTCCCCGTGCCGGGTGCCGCGGCGGCGGGCTCGGAGGACGACCCGGCCCGCGGGGCCGTCGCACGTCCGACCCACGCGACCGCGGCGAGTGCGCCCGCCGCAATCGCGATCGCGAGCACGAGCAACGCGAGGCGTTTCATCGGTGCTCCTCCGCGGCGGCGTCGCCACCGCTCGCGCTTGTGCGGTCGGGCCGCAGGTCGTTCGCGACGGCGCGCTCGAGATCGGCGGTCGCCCTCTCGAAGTCGATCTCCTCCTCGATGTGCTCGACGTGCACCGCTTCGAGAGAGCGGGCCGTGTCCATCAGCGCGAGCCAATCGATTCCGCCGCTCTGGTAGGCGCTTTCGGCGACGCGCAACGACTGCTCCGCCTGCGGAATGTGCGTCGTCACGTGCAGCGTGCGTTGCAGCAGCGCCGTGCCGGCGCGGAGATACGCTTGCCGGACCTCGCGCTGGATGCGGTCCCGGAGGCGGCGCAGCTCGGACTGAGCGGTCGCGACGCGCGCGCGTGCCTCGTCGACGGCGGCGTCGTACTTCGACCGCCACGCGAGGGGAATCGTCATCCCCGCGATCGCGCCGAAGCCGTCGGGCGCGCCGGGATTGACGAAGCGGGCGACGCTGAGCTCGAAATCGGGCAGGTAGTTGCGTTCCGCCAGCCGTACCGCCGCCTCCTCGCGCGCGATCGCGGCTTGCTGCGCACGCACCTCCGGCCGGGAGCGAAGCGCGAGGTCGATCAACGGCTCGACGCTGCTCGGCAGCCGCGGCTCCGGCGGCGGCTCGGGAACGCCGAGGGGCTCGTCCGCCGCGCGGCTGAGAACGGCGTTCAGCTCCGCGGCGGTGCTCGCGATCTCGAGCTCCGCGGTCGCGACGCGGGTGACCAGCCGGGTGAGCTCGACCTGCGCGCGCAGGGCGTCCGACTGCGCCGCCTCGCCGACGCCGTACTTCTGCTCCGCGACGTGGCTGAATCGCTCGACGATGCCGCGTACCCGCCGATAGACGGCGAGCAGCTCGTGCTCGCCCCAGAGCTCGTAGTACGCGCGCGTCGCCGCCGCGACGACGTCGAGCTCGGCGCTCGCGATCTCCGCCGTCGCCATGTCCGCGTCACGCTGCGCGACCTCGCCGGCGAGGGCGAGCTTCCCGGGGAACGGCAGCTTCTGCGAGACGCGCACGATGTCGTTGTCCGCGCGGTCGGCGCGCAGCGAGATCGGCGCGTTCCACACCTCGAAGGACAGCATCGGATCGTCGAGCGCGGTGACGCGGCGGGGAACGGCCGCGGCGGCAGTGGCGCGTCGTCGTGCCGCCTGGATCTCGGGGTTCCGCTCACGCGCCTCGGCGAGCACGTCGACCAACCGGAGCGCCGGCGGATCGGCCGTCGTCGCGGATGCCGTGCCGGCGACGCTCGTCCTGGACGGCGTACCGGTGCGGGTCGTCGCCGACGCCGTGCCGGCGGCCGTCGCGGCCGAAGGCACGCCGACGATCAGCGCGCCGACGAGAAGAGTCGGTGCGATCCGTGGCGGCCGCCTCGCCGAGCTTGCCGTCGTGGTGCCGCGCTCGGCCGCGCGGCACCGGTCGGAGCGGCCCTCCGGGCCGCCGTCGTTCATCGCTGTATCGCTCATCGCGCTTCCCCTCGGCAGACGAGGCGTCCGCATGGGCCGCCTGCATCGCCTGTCTCGTTCCGTCACTCGGGCGGCCGCGGGCGCACGAGTGCGCCTGGCCGCGATCAATTGGATCGGAGCGTCAGGGGAGAATCAGCGAACGAGCGAGGTGTGCTGCGCGAACAGCGACGGCGGGGACCTGCCGTCGGGAGCGAGCGACGCGAGGGACGCGTGGGGCGTGCCGACGTCGACGGGAACCGAGCCGGCGACGCGGAACGCACCCGATAGCATGGCGTCGGCCGAGGTCTTGCTGACGTTCGCCGGCGTCGTCGTCGGGTGCGTCTTGCTGCAGCAACTGTCCGCCGTGTCCGCGGCGGACCTGTGTGGGCAATGCGACGTGCAGCACCGCTTGGGCCCGAGCGCCGCTCGATAGAGCGCCCAGCTCGTCGTGCTCGCGAAGAGCGTGCACGTGAGCGCGGCGACGAGCGTCGCCGTCAGCTTGGTGCGAGATCGTTGCACGCCGCTCAGGGTGGTCGGCTTCGCGGGTGCTGTCAAGATCGCATCGCGCGCTCGCGGCGCGCGTCGTCGGCGGATCGATGCCCGAAGACCGGTGATGCCGTGGCGTCGCCGAGGCGTCGAGCCGTGGCGCGGCCGACGAGAACGAAACGACACGTCGTGGCCACCCGGCCGGAGCCGGGATGCGCGCCCTCAGAAGGGCGTGAGCTTCGCGGCGATCACACCGCTGCCGTCGGTCACGTCGTCGCTGACGTTCGAGCAGGTGAAGTTGCCGGTGCCGTCGCCGTGGCAGATGCGGTTCCGTTCCTCGCGGTCCGGGCTGGAGCTCGCGAACACGGCGTCGAGATTCCCGTCGCCGTCGAGATCGACCAGGACGACGGCGCTGCTCGCGAGCTCGTCGGCGCCCAGCTGGTGACACGTGAACGCCCCGGTGCCGTCGCCGAGGCAGACGTCGTTCGGCGACTGGTTGTGATTCGCGAAGACGGCGTCGAGCTTACCGTCGTGGTTGACGTCGCCGAGCGCGACCGCGGCCGAGCGCCGGGTCTCCAGGCTCACCGCGTGGCAGTCGAACCCTCCGCGCCCGTCGCCGAGACAGGCGGAGTCGTAGTGCGGCGGATTCGAGCCCGGCACCGGCTCGAGGTTCGCGAACACCGCGTCGACGTTGCCGTCCCCGTTGAGGTCGCCGGTCGCGACCGCCACGCTCTCGGCGGCGTTCCCCGTCATCGGCTTGCAGGTGAATCCGCCGGTGCCGTCGCCGAGGCAGACGTCGTTCGCGGCGCCGGTGTTGGCGAACAGCAGATCGGGTGTGCCGTCGCGGTCGACGTCCGCGATCACGACGTCCTCGCCGCCGCGGCCGTCGGCGTTGGTGGCGAGCGGCGCGCACGCGAAGGCGCCGTGCCCGTCGCCGACGCAGACCAGGTTGACGCTGCCGGAAAAGACCGCGTCGACGGTGCCGTTTCCATCGAGGTCGGCCAAGGCGACGCCGACGCTCGTCGCCTCCGTGGACGCGATCTCGGAGCACGTGAAGCTGCCCGCGCCGTCGCCGAGACACACCCGGTTCGGGCGGCCCGAGCCGCCGGCGAAGACGACGTCGGCGGCGCGGTCACCGTTGACGTCGGCGACGGCCAGAGCGTTGCTCCCGTTCGCACCGGGCGCGAGCTCGGTGCAGAGGAAGCGGCCGGCGCGATCGTGGAGACACAGGCGATCGGGTCCGGCGAGGTCGGAGAAGACGAGATCCTGCGTGAGCCGCGCATCGGCCAGCGCGACGGAGGCGAGAACGGCGGCAACGACCAGGAGAGCGAACCCGCAGCGAATTGTGGTCTTCATGGCCCCCTAGTGCACCTCGCCGAGCGGTCTTTGACAAGCCCCCCTCGCGCAGTCTTCCGTGAGCCTCCCCCCCGCCGGCGCGCGACGACGCGATCCTTCGCGCGCGAGCGGTCTCCTCGCTGGTCAGGTCGGAAGCGGCGTCGGCGTTTCCGTCTCGTCGGGCGTCGGCGTTGCAGTGTCTTCGGGCGTCGGTGTCGTCGTCTCGACGGGCGTCGACGTCTCGACCGGTGTCGGCGTCGGCGTGACGGTCTCGACCGGCGTCGGCATCGCCGTCTGGACGGGGGTCGGCGTGGCCGTGACGGTCTCCACCGGCGTCGGCGTCGCCGTCTCGATCGGGGTCGGCGTGGCCGTGGCGGTCTCGACCGGCGTCGGGGTCGCCGTCTCGATCGGGGTCGGCGTGGCCGTGGCGGTCTCGACCGGCGTCGGGGTCGCCGTCTCGACCGGGGTCGGCGTGGCCGTGGCGGTCTCGACCGGCGTCGGGGTCGCCGTCTCGACCGGGGTCGGCGTGGCCGTGGCGGTCTCGACCGGCGTCGGGGTCGCCGTCTCGATCGGGGTCGGCGTGGCCGTGGCGGTCTCGACCGGCGTCGGGGTCGGCGTTGCGGTCTCGGTCGGCGTCGCCGTCGACGTGGCGGTCGTCGTTTCGGTCGGCGTCGGCGTCGGGGTATCGGTCGGCGTCGTCGTCGACGTGCTCGTCGCGCTGGGCGTCGGCGTCTCCGTGGACGTGGGCGTGCTCGTCGGCGTTTCTGTCGGCGTGGCCGTCGGCGTCGGCGTCCCCGTTGTCGTTGCCGTCTCGGTCGGGGGTACGACCGCCGTCACCGTCGGCGTCGGCGTTGGCGTCTCGTCGGCTGCGGGGCAGCCTTCGGCGATCGGGTTCTTGACGAGCCAGCGGGTAACGTCGTCCCGCGCCACCTTGCCACCCGCCGTGCCGCCGAACGCGACGCAGTAGGCGTCGCCGTCGTCGATCGTGAGGATGAAGCCGCCGTCTTCGCCTGTGTTCGGCGGTACGACGTCGATCGGCCCGCCCTTACCGTCGAGCTGGATCTTGATCTTGAACAGCCCGCTCGACTTCCTCTCGATGCTCGCACGCCGCACGGCGCCGCCGATTGCCGAGTTCGAGAACTTGAATCCGGTGCTGCCCTTCCGCGACCAGCCGGCGGCGGGCACGTCGAAGAGCTGATCGCTCGGGATGCGGCCGTTCGCGATGACCTCGAGCGTGGCGCCGTTCACGGTCGGATCGCCGACGAGCGTGTTCGTGCTCTTCTTCTCGACGCCGTCGGCGCGAACGCGACGGTTCAGCGGATTGCCGGTCTGATTCTTGATCAGCAAACGCTTACCGAGGATGGCCTGTTGCGATGCGGTCGGCGGTACGACCGCGGCATGCGCGGCGCCGGCAACGAACGAAGCTACGAGCGCGATCGACGGCGTGAGATGTCGCATGTGATTCTCCTCGAAGCGAGCCCATCGCATCCATCCCGTAGGCACGAGACGCTTTCGCACAGACAGGGTACGGCACCGGGAATGGCGGTGAGCGGCGGAATCTCGCGCTTACATCATCGCGAGGGCGATTGGCGAGTATTTTTTCGTGACCGCGCCGAATTCCCCGTCGTGGTGGTGGGGCGGCGGTTCGCGACGGCGGTGCCCGAGCGCCGCCGCGCACCCGAGCAGCAGGTTGCGCCGGCGACCTCGGCGAATGGTTCCACGTACGTCGGCGCGGCGAGGCGACGCGCGCGTCGCCCTCGCACCGTGCCGCGAACGCGTCAGTACGCGTCGTCGGCGTCGGGCGGCGGTCGCGGCGGGGCGCCTTCGGGCGGCGGCGGAACGTGGCGTCGCGGCCTCGGCGGCGGTCTGTACGTGGGGCGCGAGCCTCTCGGCAGCGGGACCTGGTTGCCGCGCGCGTACATGCATTGCGTGTACGCCATGTCGTAGCGGCGCTGAACGGTCCAGCGGGTATCCTGGGCGTTGTCCGCGCCGACGATCGTCCCGCCGAGCAGACCTGCGCCGGCGCCGACGGCGGCTCCCGTCGCGGGATGGCCCGAGGCGGCGCCGATCGCGGCGCCGGTCGCCGCGCCGAGAACGGTTCCGACGGCGGCGCCGGTCGCGGTGCTCTCGTTGGCGGCGCGGTTCGCCGTCTTGCCGACGCGCGCTGCCGCCCAGTCGCGGCAGACGGCGTCGTCGTACTGGAACTCGTCGAAGCTCTTGCCGCTGCCCGGCAGCGCCATCACGTTCGGACCGGTCGGAACGTGGACGCATCCGGCGAGCACCAGGCCCGCCATCATCGGATACCAACGTGCCATTCGCATGATCGTTCCCTTCACCTATCGAGGCGGGACCTTGATCCACGCCTCGTCGCACCGCTTCACGTCGGGGTAGTACGCTTGCGAGCTCGGGCAGTAGTACCAGTAGGCGTCGTCGGGTCCGTTGCGCTCGGCGTAGACCGGCGGCTCTTCCTCGACGACGGTCGGAGGCGCGTAGGCGTAAGGCGGATACGCGTAGGGCGCTCCGTAGTACCAGGGATCGTAATAGGGCCAACCCCACCACGGTCCGAAGCCGAGGATGACCCGGCTGCCACCGTGGCCGCCGCGATGCCAGGCGTGACCACCACCACCGCCGTGCCACCCTCCATGCGAGCCGCCGCCGTGCCAGCCGCCGCCGCCGCGCGACCCGCCGCCATGCCAACCACCGCCGTGTCCACCACCGCCGTGTCCGCCGCCGCCGTGTCCGCCGCCGCCGTGCCCGCGCTGTGCGTGGCCGGTTCCGGCGGCGATCAGAGTGACCGCGAAGAACGCGATCGCAATCGTTCGTTTCATGGCTCTCCCTCGATCTTTCCTCGACGTGGGTATCCGCGCGTTCCGCTCCGCATCGACCGATGCTGCCACGTCGTCACTCGGTTGTCCCAGCCTCCTTCCTTGCCATACGTCGGGTCAGCTGATTCGGTTGCCTCGCCCGGAAGGCGGACCGCCGCCGCGCGTCTTGCGTTGCAACAGGACGCCGCGAGAAGAGTTGCGTTCGTACGCAGCGGTCAGCTTTCCGGCGGCAATGGCAGGGACCAGCCGGATCGAGGACGTTCTCGACGACGAAGGATCGGCGCGCTTTGCCTATCTCGCGGCGCGGACGCATGACGTACCCGTACGTCCGGACACGGGGGCCGACGGCCCCTTCCGGTGAACCCACGGAGAGCGAGGCGCAGTCGAGCATGGCGATGAGGCATTCCGACATCTCGGGCGAGGCGACGAACGCCGTCCCCGTGCCGCTCGGGCACGGCGACGCCGGTCGCGGCGGTGAGACGCACGCGGCGCGGCCGCGGGAGGCTTCCCGTGCGTGACGACCGCCCTCGCCGTAGGGCCGTCGACGCGCAAAAGGCGCGCGACGTCGCGAGGACGGGAGACGCGGCCGTCGCCGCGGGCACGTCGAGCGCGCGCCACGAGGGCGAGACGGAGTTCCGGAGCCTCGTCGATCTCCTCCCCGCCGCGCTCTACACGTGCGAAGCGCCGTCGGGCGTGATCACCTTCTACAACTCCCATGCCGCCATGCTCTGGGGCCGCGAGCCGCGCCTCGGCGATACCGACGAGCGCTTCTGCGGCTCGTTCAGACTCTGGCGCGCGGACGGTTCCGCTCTCGCGCACGACCAGACGCCGATGGCGCGTGCGCTCGTCGAAGGGCGTGCCGTCCGCAACGACGAGGTCGTCATCGAGCGACCGGACGGGAGCCGGATCACGGTGCTCGTCAACATCGCCCCCGTCCTCGACGCGACGGGCCGAGTGGTCGGCGCGATCAACGTCTTCCACGACACCTCGGCGTTGAAGCACGCCACGGAGGCGCGCGCGCGGCTCGCGGCCATCGTCGAGTCGTCGGACGACGCCATCGTCGGCAAGGACTTGAACGGCATCATCACGAGCTGGAACCGAGGTGCCGAGCGGCTCTTCGGCTACGCCGCCGCGGAAACCGTCGGTCGGTCGGTGACGATGCTGATACCGCTGGAGCGTCAGGACGAGGAGCCGGGCATCCTCGAGCGCGTCGGCCGCGGCGAGCGCATCGAGCACTACGAGACGGTCCGCCGGCGCAAGGACGGCACGATGGTCGACGTCTCGCTCACCGTGTCGCCGATCCTCGACGCTCGCGGGAAGGTGATCGGCGCCTCGAAGATCGCGCGCGACGTCACGGAGCGGAAGCAGGCGGCCGCGCGCGCCGCCCTCGACCAGGAAGCGACGTCGCGCCTCTACGAGATCGGGAAACGCTGTGTGCGCTCGGGCGATCAGATCGCCGAGACGGTCACGGCGATGCTCGAGACCGCGATGTGGTTCAGCGGAGCCGACACGGGAGTGTTCCACCTGTACGACGAGGGCTCGTGCTCGCTCACAGCGGCGGCGCATCGCGGACTCGACGCGCGGCTCGTCGAGTCGTTCGCACACGTTCGACGCGGCGACCCCGCGGCGTGCGCCACCGCGCTCGCGACCGCGGAGCGAGTCGTCGTCGAAGACGTGTCGGCCAGCGAGATCTTCGCGGGCCAGCCGTCCTTGCCGTTGCTTCTCGACGCCGGCGTCCGGGCCGTGCAATCGACACCGCTCGTCGGCAGCACCGGAACCGTCCTCGGCACGATATCGACCTTCCACGGCCGGTCGCACCACCCGAGCGAGCGCGAGTGTCGGCTGCTCGACGTGCTCGCGCGGCAAGCGGCCGACTACCTCGAGCGCAAGCGCGGCGAGGAGAAACGCGAGGAGCTGCTGCGGATCGCGGAGCGCGCGCGCCGGGAGGCGGAGGCCGCGAACCGCGCCAAGGACGAGTTCCTCGCGATGCTCGGACACGAGCTCCGGAACCCGTTGTCGGCGGTGCGGAACGCGATCGCGGCGGCGACGCTCGACGAGGCGAGCCGTGGTCGCGCGCTCGAGATCGCGCGCCGGCAGACCGACCAGCTCGGCCGGATCGTCGACGACCTCCTCGACGTCGCCCGCATCACCCACGGACGCGTCCCGTTGCGGAAGGAGCGGGTCGCGCTCGCCGAGATCCTGCGACGAACGGTGGACGGCGCTCGGGCGCTGATGGACGAGCGCGGCCACTCGCTGACGCTCACGGTGCCCGCGGAGGCCATCCATCTCGAAGCCGACGCGGCGCGGGTCGAGCAGGCGCTCGCCAACCTCCTGACGAACGCCGCGAAGTACACCGACCCCGGGGGCACGGTGACCGTCACCGCCGCGCGGGACGGTGAGGATGCCGTCGTGCGCGTACGCGACGACGGCATCGGGATCGCGCCCGAGGTTCTGCCGAGAGTGTTCGATCTCTTCACGCAAGGCGACCGCTCTCTCGACCGGGCGCAGGGTGGGCTCGGGATCGGTCTCACGCTGGTGCGTCGCATCGTCGAGCTGCACGGCGGTACGGTCGACGCGCACAGTCCCGGCGTGCGGGGTGGCGCCGAGTTCGTCCTCCGGCTCCCGGCGCTGCCCGCGACGGCGGATGCGGCGGCGGTGAGCGTGCCGGCCTCGTCGCCACGGCCGCGCGACCGCCATCCGGCGCGCGTGCTGATGGCGGAAGACAATCCGGATGCCGCCGAGAGCCTGGTGATCATCCTCGAGCTTCTCGGCCATCACGTCCGCGTCGTCCACGACGGTCTGGCGGCCGTCGAAGCGGCGCGAGCGAACGTGCCCGACGTCCTCCTCATCGACATCGGCCTACCCGGGATGAACGGCTACGAGGTCGCGCAGGCGATCCGCCGCGACCCGGCGCTCAAACATCTCGTCCTCGTGGCGCTCACCGGCTACGGGCGCCCCGAGGACAGGGCGCAGGCGATGGCGGCCGGCTTCGACTATCACCTCGCGAAGCCCGTCGACCTCGACGCCCTCGGAGATCTCGTCGCGCGCCTCGGAGGCCCGGCGAGAGCGAGCGGCTCGGGAAGCGGGTCCGACACCCGGCATTGAGCGCGCCGCAGTCGATCACGTCGACGCGCGCGTCCTCGTACGCCGACGACGCGTGCCGAGCGCGGTAGCGACGGTGTAAGGTCGCACGCCATGCGGGAGACGGGGCTTGCGGCGCGAATGTGGACGCGCGAGGATCTGCATCGCCTCCTGGAGGGTTGCGAGACGGTCGACGCCGGCGCCGCCAGCGTCCATCTCTGGGCGCACCTCTGGTGGTCTTCGGCACGGCGGGATTTCTCCGCGGTCCACGCCGGGTTGCTCACCGCCGATTTCCTGCGAGCGGTCGAGACCACGTACGGCCGTCTGGCGCGGCCGTTCCTGCCGCCGGCCGGAAGGCCGGCGCGAGCGCTGCGCGAACGGGTCCGTGATGCCGGGGCGCGAGGGCTCGCCCAGGCGCAAGCGATCGCGTCGTCGCTGAGCCGAACGGGCCGACGCCTCGGCGCGGCCTCGACGCAGCGAACGGCCCGAGCGCTCGGCGCACCGAAGCCGCGCGGCATCGAGCGATGAAGAGCGCTCTCTTGTTCGTCTCGCCCGTCGTCCCCGCGCCGAGCGGGAGCGGTCTGGCGATGCGCGCGCATGCGTTTCTGCGCGTGCTCGCGACCCGCTACCGCGTCTTCCTCCTGGTCGCCAGCTCGCCGGCCGCCGCCGGCGGACGCGCCGGCCTCGGTGCGCTCTGCGCGGAGATCGCGTACGTCCCGGTCGGCCTCTGGAGTCGCCGGCACGAGACCCGGCGGCGCCTCCTCGCGCGCATCCCCGCCCTCTACCGGCGCCGGTTTCCGAAGCCGCGCGAGTGGGCGAGCGCCGAGCGCGCGCAGCTCGCGTACCCGTTCGCGGTTCGGGACTTCGAGCGGGTTCACGTCTTTCGCTTGTACGTGGTGCCGCTCCTCGACGCGTTGGCGACGGATGCCTCGTGGCGTCATGCGCAGCTCGACCTCGACGAGCTCGAATCGCACACGCGCCAGCGCCTCGCGCCGCTCCATGCCGGTTTCGGTGACGTCGGCGCCGCCGCACGCACGCGCATCGAGGCGCGACAGTACGCCGTCATCGAGCGCGCGCGCCTGCGCGCGTTCGAGCGGGTGTTCGTCTGCTCGGAGGTGGAGCGCGCGCGCCTCGTCGATGCGGGGCTTCACCCGCGGCCGGAGGTCGCGCCGAACGTGGTCCGTCTTCCGGCGGAGTCGGCTGGTGCGGCAGCTCGCGTCGCCGGCTCGGACGACGCGTGCTTCCGCTTCCTCTTCGTGGGGGCGCTCGGATACCTGCCGAACGCCGATGCGGTGTGGCAGCTCGCGTCGCGCGTGCTGCCGAGCCTGCGCGCGCGCGGCCTACGCGTCGGTCTCGACGTCGCCGGCGCCGGTCTGCCGCGTTCGCTCGCCCGCGACCTCGCTTCGGACGCCGACGTCCGTGTGCTGGGATTCGTCGACGATCTCGCGCTGGCGTACGCCGACGCCGATGCCGTGGTCGCGCCCATCCGCGCCGGCGGCGGCACCCGCATCAAGATCCTCGAGGCCTTCGCCCATCGCCGTCCGCTGATCGCGACCCCGCTCGCCATCGAGGGCATCGATGCGCGCCACGAGCGGCACGCGCTCATCGGCGAGTTGGACGAGAGCTTCACCGCGCAGTGCGAGCGCGTGATTCGCGAGCCCGCGCTCGGCCGCGAGCTCGCGCGGCACGCGTTCGAGCTCGTCCGCGCGCGCCACTCGGAAGCCGTGCTGCGCGCCGTCGTCGTCGGAGACGAGCCGCCGGCGATCGACGAACGCGGCGTCGATGATCAGGGCGCGCCGGCGTCGAACGCGTGATGCTTCCCGGTCGCCAGGTAGGCGAGGCCGGCGACGATGAGCCCGACCACCGAACCGGTGGTCTCGTTCCAGAACATTCAAGTAGGGCCGCACCCCGGCGTCGCGAGCGCGATCAGGCCCACCGGCAGCATCGCGAGAAAACCGCAGAGCGGGCCGCGCAGCCACCAGCGCGCCGGCCACGCGCTGTTGCCGACGAGAAAGCCGATCGAGAGCCGCGCGCTGTAGAACGCCCAGACCGCGATCGCGCCCCGGATGTAGAGCAGATCGAACTTCTGGTGGATCGGTCCGTGGAACACCATCGGGAACCAGCCGACGACGAGACCGATCAACGTACAGAGGAGGGTGTAGGGGAGACGCACCGGCGTCATGTAGCGGTCGCGGAAGGAGGGTTCAATGCGCGTATCCGATCGGGTCGTCGCTGCGGAGGTCGGCCGGCGCGGGCCGCTGCCCGATCGATCGCTCCGGCGACGCTCGGCGAGCACGGGTCAGTGGGCTGCCTCGTGCTCGCCGATTCGCGTCGCCGCCGCGACGACTACGGACCCGTGTCGACCGTGGTGATCGGCTGCGTCAGGGCGCCGGGACCGGGTAGGCCGGCGGTGCCGTCGACGGCCGACGCGTGCGTCGCGGCGATGCAGAACGTCGACGCGGTGACCCTGTCGGGCACGCCCGGCGATCCGCAACGCACGATCCCGCTGTTCACGAAGCATTGCGCCGGCGAGAACATGCAGGTTTCACCGGCATTGCAGAACGGACAGCTCGCGCCCTGGCAGTCGGCGTCCCGCGTGCAGCTCTTGAACGCGTGGACCGAGCACGCGCCGTCGGACGGCCCGGCGGGACAAAAGCCCTCCTGGCACGAGTCGGTGTCGGCGGGATTCACCCGGCAGCTCGCCGCCTGACAGAAGCCGCCGGGGCAGCTCGCGTCCGTGGAGCACGGCAGCATGTCGTGGCTGCCGCCGACGCACGCGCTGTTGCAGCGGTTCGGCTTCTGCGGCTCGCCGTCCGTCAGCGTGCAGGTCCCGCCGAGGCAGTCGTCGGTCTCGCACGCGGTGCCGTCGTTCACGCCGCCGCTGCACACGCCGGAGACGCACGTGCCGCCGGTGCAACAGAGCCGGTGGTTGTTGAAGCCGCCCATGCAGATCGACAAACCGTTCGGGCAGAAGCACTGGGCGTTGCAGGTGCCGCCCGGGCAGTCGGACGCTGCGGTGCAGCTACGGCCCTCGTTGGCGCCGCCGACGCACGTGCGGCCGCCGAACCCGATCGCCGGGCATTCGACGTTCGGGACGAGCGTCGTCGTCCCGGTCGTCGCCGGGTTGAACAGGATGTCGAGCGACGCGAGCGGGTTGCCGGGCGGAGGCCCGCAATCGACGCTCGGGGTGCCGAAGAAGGTCGTCTGACCGCCGAAAGGCGGGCCGGCGCGGCATGGTTTGTCGGCGTTCGCTCCGTAGCTGCACACGTGGTCGGTCACGCAATGGGAGCCGGGGCAATCGGCGTCGCTCGCGCACGCCGATCGGGCCCCGAGGCTGCCGCCCATGCCGACGGCGCCGGCGCAGAACCCGCCGCACACCGGACACGGCTGGTTGGCGCTGGGGCCGAGGTAGGTGACCGCGTTCTGCCTGATCCGGACCGCGCCCGCGCCGGTGTCGAGGTTGGTCGTGCCGACGACGCTCTCGCTGAAGACGTTCACGACGCACACCGACACGCCGCCCGACGAGAGCGGCAGCGGCGCGCCGTGAAATTGCTCGAAGCAGAAGTTGCCGAGGCCGGGACAGTCGGCATTGCTGGTACATGCGTGCTGGATGTCGAGATGGCAGTGCGGCCCGACGGCGGTCCGTCGCTTGCGGCAGCTCCCGAGGCCGAACGCCTGGCAATTCGCATCCGATTCGCACGGCAGGTGCGAGCCGAGGAACGGAATCTCGCAGCTCGGGCCGACCGTGCACACGCCGGTCATGCCGTCGCAGTCGTAGAGATCGACGACGTAGCCGCCGCCCTCGACCGTGCCGGAGTCGTGGCTCAGCCCCTTCCAGCCGTTGTCGAGATCGGAGTCGGCGTGCTCGACGACGCGCTGGCGCGGAACGTTCAGACAGAGGCACGCGAAGAAGCCGTCGGGGTCGCCGCATTGCCCGGGACAGTCCGCCGCGTCCGTGCCGTCGCATTCCTCCTCGAGGACGTTGCGCGTGTTGTCACCGCAAATCGGCTGCGCGGCGTACTCGAAATCGATCAAATCCGTCACGTGAGGATCGGTCGTGTCGACGGCGTCGCCATGCGTTTGGACGATGCAATCCTGCGCGGCCGGCACGGTGAGCGCCTGCGGCGGATCGCACACGTCGAGCACGGCAAGATCGGCGTCGACGCACTTGGCGGCGATCTTCGCCCGCGCCTTTGCCTCCGCTTTCGCGATCGCATCGTGGGTCTTCGCGTCGTCGGTGGCGCATTTGGTCGGATCGAGGTTCGCGAGCCGTCCTTCGAGGATCCTGTTCCGGCATCGTTGCACCGCCTTCAGCTTCGTAGTCGTGAACGTGGTCCCGGCATCCGCGATCGCCTGCTGGCAGTTGAGTGCCGACCTGTCGAGCGGGCCTGAGACATCTCCGTACTCGACGTCGATCAGCGCGGGAGCGCCCATCATCGTCCGCTCAGCGCTCGTCAAGGCGTTTTCATGGGCTTTCACCATACAGTCTTGGAGGTCGTCGAGGGTGAAGCCGTTGCTCGGATCGGCGTCGAAGCACTTGCCGGGATAGCCGATGGCGGCAATCGCGGTGAGGGAGAGTCCTCCGCATTTCGAAGCGATCTTCCTCCGGAGCGTCTCCTTCGAGGGCGCCACGATCATCGCCTGCTGTGAAGGCGTGCAATCGCACACTTGTTTGAGATGATCGTTCTCGCATTCCTGAATGCGTTTCATCGCGTTCTTGACGAACGTGGTGCCCGCTCTCGCGACGCCTTTGACGCACACCAGCTCCTCGGACGTGAGATGATCCTCGACCGCGCGGCCGACCCCGGGCACGGCGATCACGGCGAGCGCCAGCGCCGCCGCGATCGATCGACTGTAGCTCATGTCGTAGCCTCCTTGGGTTGTGGGCTCCGCACGCGCCAAAGCGGCATACGCCGACGGCACGGCGCGCGCGGAGCGCGTCGACTACCTAGTTCGGGTTGATGTCGGGCACGAAGATCCCCGGCCGGGCGAAGAGCGTGTAGTTCTCGTCGAACAGCTGCAGGTCGACGAGCTCGAGCGACGTGCAGCCCGGTACGCCGGGAAAGCCCTCTTCGTTGAGCCACGCGTTCGCCGACGTCTTCACGCGAGCCCGACCACGCACGACCGGTACCTGGAAACTCGGGAGGCTGAGATCGACGACGGTCATGTCGCCTCCTGCGCGGTCCTCGAACGTGGTGCGCCGCAGCGGGACGAGGGTGCCGGAGCCGTCGACCAGGCCGTCGGCGTCCTCGACGTCGACGAGGTCGAGTCTGACCTCGACGTCGGCGGTGTTCGGCACCGGGTTCAATGACGGATTCACCAGCTTGTTCTTCGTCGGTTTGAACGAGACGGTGCCCCAGCCGTTCGGACCCCACCGCCAGCCGTTCGGCGGCGAGCCCTTCGCCTCGTTGTACGTCAGCGGAGGCTTGCAGCTGATGACGCCGATGTCGGTGCTGGCGTTCACCGACGACGCGTAGCAGAACGTCGACTCGGGTCCTTGCGCGGGACAATCGGCATCCGTCGTGCACGCGCCGCCTTCGTTCCAACCGCCGACGCAGGTGGACGCGTCGCACGGAATGAACGCTTGAACGAGCGACGTCTCTACCACTTTGCCTTTCTTCGGATGTTGAAACGTGCACTGCGCCCCGGACGTTCCCGTCGTCAGTCCGGCGATCAACAGCCCCGTGCCGATCACCCAAAACATTTGCCGCATGGCGTTGTCCCCCTTTCGTTGCGGACGACGCGATCGGCTGCGGAGCCGTACGCGTCGCTCGACGCAGGCAGCACCCGCCATGCCAGTCGAACGTCGATGGTGAGCAGCGCGTCTCCAGGCTTTTCGTGGCGTGCGGCCGCTTCACTATGAACACGCGGCGCGTTGCGCGCGCGGCGACTGTGAACGTGCGGTGCATCGGGCGAGCACTGAAGGACGCGCAGCGATCGGGTCGGACGAGTGCACCAAATCGAGACAAGTCGCCGAGGGTCGTGCGCGCAAGTTTTCTCTTGACCGGATGGGGCTGCGTGACGTTTGAGGGAGCAGGGAATCGTGATCGCTCGACCGCGGGACTCGCCGCCATCGTCGGGTCGGGCGTTCCCGTCCTCGGGTGACATGGAAGCGGCGACTGAACGACGCGCTGGCATCAGGGTCGGACCGGCGGAGCGGGTGCGCGCGGCTCGCTTCGCGGCGCTCGCCGCGGCTGCTGCCTTCGGATCGTACTTCGCCTTGGTCTACGCGAGCGCGAGATGTCGCTGGTTCGCATTCGACGTCGGCGCGGTCGCCCCGCTCTTCGTCGGTTTGATCCTGCTCAACGTCGTCCTCGCGGCGACGCCGCGACGGTGGGCGTTACGCCGGTCGGCGTTCTGGCTCTACGAAGTCGTGCTCGCGATCGGGATCACCGCCCTCACTCACGCGCTCGGCGGTATCCCGATGGGGATGTTCCTCATCAGTTATGCGCTGCTCGTCATTCATGCGCAGATGGTGCGCTCCGACGCCTCGGCCTTCGTCACCGCGAACGCCTGCGTCGCATGCTACGCCACGCTTGCGTGGCTCGAGGGCAGCGGCCGGTTGCCCCCGCCGCCGGTCGTCGCGCCGCTCGACACCGGCCAGCACGTCGTGGTCGTGATCACCGCCGTCTTGACGCTCAACATCCTCGCCCTCTACGCGAACCGCTACGCGTACGAGCTCCATACCCTCGCCGTCCACCTCCGCGACCGCGTCGTCAAGCGGACCGCCGAGCTGACGGCCGCGAACCTCGAGCTTGCACGCGCCTACGAGGAATTGCGGACGACGCAGGCGCAGCTCGTGGAGACCGAGAAGCGCAGCTCGCTCGGCCTGCTCGTGTCGGGCGTCGCCCACGAGATCAACAATCCGGTGAGCTTCATCGTCGGCAACGTCGACCCGCTGCGCGCGAGCCTCGCCGCGGTGGAAGCGCTCGCCGGACGTCACGGCGACCTCGAATTGATGCAGGCGGTGAGCCGGATTCACCGGATCGCCGACATGATCGCGCGCGGCGCCGAGCGGACGGCGGCGATCGTCGGTGACCTGCGCTCGTTCTCCCACATCGGCGAGCAGCCGTTGCAGCGGCTCGACGTCCATGAGGCGATCGAGCTGACGCTCCGTTTGCTTCGGCCGCGGTGGCTCGACCGCATCGCGATCCACCGCGACTACGGCCGCGTGCCGTCGATCGAGGCCGCCGCCGGCCGCATCAACCAGGTGCTGATGAACGTCCTCGCCAACGCCTGCGACGCGATCGCGACCCACGGCGGCATCTGGATCACCACCCGCTGCGACGGCATCGAGCTCTCGATCGCGATCCGTGACGACGGACAGGGCATTCCACCCGACGATCTGCCGCGCATCTTCGACCCGTTCTTCACCACCAAGCCGGTCGGTAAGGGCACCGGCCTCGGTCTCGCGATCAGCCGCAGCATCATCGACGATCACGGTGGCCGTATCGCAGTCTCGACGCGGCCGGGGCACGGAACGGCGTTCACGATCACGTTGCCGCTCGTCGCGGGGCGGCGATGGGCGCGGCGGCCGCCCGAGCTGCGGTCGCCCGTGGCGGAGCTCGAGAGCCGCGAGCGTCCGCTTGCCGAGACGTCGAGCGCTGCGATCGTCGCGTCGCCGTCGTCACATCGGCCTTCGCGCGGACGCGCGGCGAGCGGGCGATCGACGGCATGATCGACTACCGCGCCTACCCGATTCTGTTCGTCGACGACGAGCCGGACATCGTCGAGACCCTCAAGCTGAGCCATGAGCGCGAGTTCACGGTCCTCGGTGCGACCAGCGGCGACGAGGCACTCGCGATGCTCGCGCGCGAACCGGTCGCTGTGCTCGTCAGCGATCAGCGAATGCCCGGAATGTGCGGCCTCGAGCTCATCGCACGAGCGCGCGAGATCAGCCCCGACCTCGTGGCGATGATCGTGACCGGCTACATGGAGGTCGATGCGCTCGTCGAGGCGGTCGAACGCCGCGAGATCCACCGATACGTCATGAAGCCGTGGGAGGGGCGCGAGCTGCGCGTCACACTGCGCATCGCGATCGAGAAAGCGCACCTGCTGCGCGAGAACGGCCGCCTGGCGAGAGAGAACGAGCAGCTGTCGGCACGTCTTCGACGACTCACGGAGGGAGCGACCGCCTAGCGTCGGCCCGGAGGCGGACGCCGCGAGCGGCAGCTCGGAAGGCAGGCCGCGCAATCGCGCCGCCGCGGCCGCTTGCCTGCGACGGCGGCTACGGTCCGCAGAACGCGTCGCCGAGGTCGAGGCCGCGCTGCGCGAGCTCGTCCTCGAGGAACGGCAACGCGTGGCGGACGACGGCCGTCGCGCCGCAGCGATAGGCGCGCGCGACGCATTCCGAGACGTCGGCGAGGTCGGTCACGTCCGGCAGGCCGAGCGCGGCGCAGCGCGCGAGCGCTCCCTCGAAGCCCATGCCCGCCGCCGCAAGGACGTTCGCGACGTCGACGCCCCGGCATGAACGCTCGACCTTCACGCGCAAGCGTGCCGCGACGCCGCGCCCGGGCTCGTCGAGCGCGGTCAGCTTCGCGGCGCAGCGATCGGCGGCTTTCGGACAGTCCGCGCCGCCCGCCAGCCGGCAGGCGATGAGCGCATCGGCGCAGCCGCGCGCGACGGTGACGACGCGGCCGAGGAGCTGGCGTCCCGCGCCGGCGAGGTCGCGTTGGCACCGTTGCAGCGCTTTCGCCGCCGGCGTCCCGGCGAGGCTCGCATCGTCGCCGTCTCCGGGCGTGAGACAGGCGCGCGACAGCGGCAGGTCGGGGAACAGATCGAGCAGGTCGGCGATTCGCGGCACCGCCGTCTCCACGGCCTGCTCGAGATGGCAGGGCACCGCGAGCTGGATGCAGGCGAGGATCGCTCCCGGCGAGTTCAAGGTGAGACCGATCTCGCTCATGCACGTCGGGTCGAGGCTCTCGAACCCGATCCCGGCGCCGTCCAGCAGGACGTCGAACGGCAGCCGATTCTCGCAGGCGGCCGAGAAGTCGGAGCCGAACTTGCTCCGCGCTTTCATCAGCCGGTCGGCGACCCTCGCGCACCGCCGCCCGGCGCCGGCGAGACACTGATCGCGCTCGCCGGCGTCGGCGTGCGACTGGATGCAGCGGAACGCCTCGACCGCGCAGGTGTCGTAGGTCGCGAGCTCGGTGAGCGCGAGCTTCGCCGTCGCCTTGCCGAGCACCCGCTCGCACGCGAGCACCACCTTCGGCGGCACGCCCGGAGGCTCCGTCGCGGTCGGCGTGGGGACCGGTTGGGTGAGCGTCGGCGTCACGCTCGGAGTCGGCGTGGTGGTCGCCGTCGGCGTCGGCGTGGGCGTCGGTCCGGTCGGCGGCGGGGTGAACGTCGGCGCAAACGTGAAGGTCGGCGTCGGCGTCGACGTCATGGTCGCCGTCGGCGTCGGCGTCAGGCAGGTGAAGGCGCTGCACGTCCCGTTGCAGCAGGCGCCGTCGGCGCTCGGTGCGTCGTCGCAGACCTCGCCGCCGCTGACGACGCCGTCGCCGCACTCGGGGCAGAGCGGGAACAGTGCGGACGCCGCAACGACGACCTCCTCGCGAGGCGGAGAGAAGGTGGCGCCGGCGAGCGCGGGCACGAGCGTCGGAGGACGGGTCACCTGAATGCTGCCGCTCGGCGTCGCGAGAAACTTGGTGTTCGCGCCTGCACCGAGGCTGCGGGTCGCTGCGAGATCGATCGTGCCGCCGCCGGCCGTTCCCGAGGTAGCGTCGATCGTGAGGCCGGCGCCGATGCTCACGTTGCATCCCGCGAGCGTGATCTCGGGCCCGCGGCCGCCGCTTCGCGCGCTGGCGTTGATCGACGACGCGACCGTGAGCGTGCCGACGGTGCCGAGACCCGCCGTGAGGTCGACGAGGCCGCCGCTGCCGCCGGTGCCGGTCGCGTTGGCGTTCACCGCGCGCTGAAGACGCACGTCGCGCCCGCCGCGCCCGCTGAACGTGCCGCCGCCGCTCCCGCCCTGCAGCTGGGTTGCGGGGCCGCTGAGGAAGAGGTCCCGTCCCGCCGTAACGTCGACGTCGCCGCCGTCACCCGCGGGACCGCCGGCGAGCTCGACGTCGGCGGAGAACGTGAGGTCGCCGTCGAGCGCCGTGATCTGGTCGCCGAGGAGATCGCTGCTGTCGATCTCCACGGCACCGCCGTCGCCGTCGGGCGACCCGCCGTTCGCGGTGATGCTGCCGGCGACGCTGGCCGGCCCCGTCGCCTCGAGCGTGATCTCGCCGCCGTCGCACCCGAACGCGTCCTCGCCGCTGCCCTCGCCGCTGCCGTTCGCGGTCAACGAACCCGTCACGGTCAACGCGCCGCCGGCTTTCGTGCCGCCGAGCTCGTCGGCGCCGGCGCTCGCCGAGATCTCGCCGCCGCAGCCGCCCGACGAGCCGCTGGCGTTGAGCGCCCGCGTGATCGTCACGTCGTCGCCGGCGCGGATCTCGACCGCGCCGCCGTCGATCTCGCCGCCGCTGACGTCGATGTCCTTTTGGCTGAGGACGTCACGTGCCGCCGTGAGATGGACCTCGCCGCCCTGCGCCGCCGAGCCGCCGTCCGCGTCGAGCGCCGCGTTCTGCGTGAGCGACGCGCCGGCGCGCACGTCGATGCTGCCGCCGCTCGCGGGGTTGGGATTGGTCGTCGACTTGCCGATCGCCTGGATGGTGGCGTTCGTCTGCAAATCGACCGAGCCCGCGACCGCGGCGAGCAGCACGTTCCCGGCCGGGTTGCCGGAGACGTCGATCTTGCCGCTCGAGGCGACGGTGAGATCGCCGGTCGTCGCGGTGAGGTCGACGGTGCCGCCGGGCAGGTTGCTTCCCGGCGCCGCGCGCAGCGTGCCGCTGACCTGGATCGCCCCACCCGTCGCCCGCAGCGTCATCGGGCCGACGTCGAAGGTCCGATTGAAGAAGACGGTTCGGCCCTGGAAATCGAGCTCGCAGCCCTCGGGCGCGACGAAGTCGTCGCGCATGTGGCAGGGATTCGGGTTGAGGGTGTCGCAGACGAGGAGCGTGTTCGCCTGCGCCGTCGGCTGGTTGCAGTGGATCGTCGTCGTCGCGTGCGCCGCGGCCGGGAGGAGGCCGAGGAGCGCGACGACGATCTTTGCGACGCGCACTCTTCCCGACGAATGACTGGAGATCACTGGACCCGTTCGGCTTCGCCCGGCTCGAATGCCGCCGGCGACTCGAAGTCGCCAGCGCCCTCGCGTCTGCGTTCGCCATCTCACGGCGGAACGCCGCACACGCGCACCAATGAGGTCTATCTCGCATCCAGCGGCGTGGGAACCTGCCTTTTCCGCGACCGCCAGCCGTCTGTAGGACCGCACAGCGGGTTCGGCGTTCGACGAAGAGAGCGCGAACCGAGACCTTTCGGCCGCGGAGCTCCGACGACGGCATTTTGCCGCTCGGTCGGGTGCGTCGGCGCATCCAGACCCGCCGCGTTCACAGTTTTCGCGACGGCGGTGGAACGCGCGTTCTCACTGCCCCGGGCGACGTCGTCGTTGCGGCGGCGAGGCCACCACCGTGCGGGTGACGTCGTGGCTCGCGCTCGTCGATTTCGCCGCGGCATCTCGCTTGCTCGGTCGCTGAGCGCGACCCGCCGTGGGTTAATAACCCGTCCGCGGTCTCGGGAGATCCAACTGACGAGCGAATGAATCCGCTCGCGGAATGAGAGGAGAAGGTGGAGCGATGCTGAAGACGGTAGAAGCGATCGTGACGAGCCCTGCCGTCAGGCCGCTCCGCAGGGCTCTCCATCGACGCCACGTGGCGTCGACGTCGTGTCTGCTGCTCGCGTTCTTCGTCGTGAAGGTTCCGTGCGTGGGCGCGGCGCTTTGTCCGAACCAGGTCCGGTTGGACGTCGATCCCGCGGCAGTCGACTTCGATGCCGGTTGGACAGGATTCTTCCACGACGTGAGCTCGTGGGGGGGAATCCACCTGACGGCGGCGGTGAATGGATGCGCCGGAGGCATCCAGGGCGCGTGCGGTGAATGCTCGCTGAGCGGACCCGTTCCCAACGGTGGCGGTATCGCGTTCGACAACCGTCGCTGTCGCGGAGCAAACGACGGCAGCAACGGTACGTGGGTGCGCTGCACCACCGATGCCGAGTGCGAGGGTCCGGGAAACGCATGCGTCTTCTTCCTGGGTCCGCCGGTTCCCATCGTAAAGGACATCACGGCTCCCGTATGCGTAACGAGTGAGATCACCGGCGCCCTGTCCGGTGTCGTCGAACCGGATGCGGGAAGCATGGCGCTATCGTTCCCCTTCGTGCAGCGCGTGTACGGATTCACGTCGCCGAAGGCGAGTCCCGCTGGTCCATGCCCGCGTTGCGAGTCGAACGCCTGCACCTATGGTCCGCGTCGAGGGAGACCGTGCGTGCCGAACGCCGTGCATCCGGAATTCGGAGCGACGAGCTTTGATTGCCCGCCGCCGACGAGCAATCTGCGCGGCGAGCTCGCCGCGCCGCACTCGTTGCTGTCGACCGACGTCCAGACCCTGACGCTCTCGGACGACAGTCCCGACTGTACCGAGAACGGTTACCAAGGTCTGAAGTGCCTCTGTGATACCTGCGATGACATCGTCGCGACGCCGTGTGCGACGAACGCCGATTGCACTGCCGTCGGAGCGACGACGTGCGGCGGGCTTCGGTGCTTCAACGGAACGACTCCGGGACGTCCCTGTGTCACGGATGCGGACTGCTGCTCCGGGCCGTCGTGCATTCCCGGCGAGACCGCGACGTGTGGCCGTGCGGGCCAACCGACGCAGCCGAACGACTGTCGATACGACGGGCGGTGCATCGCGGCGCTCGACGAGCAGCTCGGCGGAGGATCGGACGAAGGTATGTGCGCAGTCTCGCCACAGGATTTTCGATGCGCGATGGCGCCGGCGCGGACGTGCGCCTCCGACGGCGACTGCGGGCCGGGCGACACTTGCGCGATCTCCGAGCGCCGCGAGTGTTTCTTCGACGCCGATGGGACCGGATCATCGACCGGGACCGTCACCGCCACCGGAACTGCTAGGCCACCCGAGGGGAAGTCCGCGACGATCGGGCTCGCGAGCCTGGCATGCATCGGGCCGATCATGGGTGTGTTCGAATCAGTGGCGGTGAACTCCGTGATCGGCCTTCCGGGATTGGCGCGCCTGAAATTCGGCAAGGTGACCGTGAGCTTCGTCCGCCCGCTCTGCAACGCCGCTCCCGAGCAGACGTGCCGAGCGGCGAGGAAGACTCGAATCGCGATCGAAACGGATCGGCGCGGCCGGCAGAAGCTCCAGTGGAAATGGCGCGAGGGGGAGGCGACGCCGAGGGGCGCCTTCGGCAATCCACTCTCTCCGACCGGCACCGACTACGAGTTGTGCATCTACGACGCCGTCGGCCTCGTCGCTCACGTTCCGGTTCCGGCGGCGAGCGTCTGCGACGATCAACCGTGCTGGCACGAGAAGCTCACCATGCTCGCGTATCACGACCACGACGCCGAAAACGGCGGCATCACCGACCTACGGCTCGTCGACGGCTCCGAGGGCAAGGCCAAGATCATCGTGAAGGGCAAAGACATCGGCGCGGAGCCGCCGGATCTCGGGACGCTCTCGTCGCCGGTCACGGTGCAGCTCGTCAACAGTGACGGCGAGTGCTGGGGCTCGGTGTATGCTTTTCCTCCGGCGCTTCGGATCGATCGGACGCATTTCAAGGACACCGGCGACTGATGGAATCCGCCGCCACTGACGTGCTCTCGTCGGTGGCGGAAACCGGATCCGAGAACCTCGAGGTGATCCCCATCGCACCGTGTGACGACCGGCAAGCCGGGCCTCGACCGGACGACTGGCGGCACTGGGTGATCGTCCGCTGGCCGGCGCTCGTCGCGCTCGCCGTCGCCGCTCCGATCACCTTCGCCAGCCTGCAGGCGACGCGCGGGTGGTCTCGAAGGCCGTTTCCGGGATTCTTCGTCGGTGGGAACGCGCTCGTCGGTGGATTCGGATTGCCGAGCTGGACCGGCATGCGGGCGCAGGTTCCGTCGTTGGCGCGGATCGCGAACGTCGACGGGCGACCCGTCCGTCGAGGTGAGGACGTGTATCAGCGAGTCGCCGAACTGCCGGTCGGTACCCCGATGCGTTACGACTTCATCATGGGCGGACGCTCGGTCTCGCGCGTCGTGCCGACCATGAGATTCTCGGCGCGCGATTACTGGCTGACGTTCGGGGTACTGAGCGTCTTCGCGGTTCTCGCGATCTCGACCGGCATCGTCGTCGCGGTCCTGCAGCCGCACACTGCGTCGGCGCGAGCCTTTCTGATCCAGAGTGTTGCCACCGGGCTCTTCGTGGTCACTGCGATCGCGCTGTATCACCCGGATTGGTGGTGGTTGTCGGCGATTCATCTCCTGACGCTCGCTGTCTATCCCGGCGCGTTCATTCATCTCGGACTCACGTTTCCCGTGGAGCATCCGCTCGTGCTGCGGCACCGGCGGCTGCTCGTGGCGCCCTACGTCGTCGCGACCGGCTTTGCAGCGCCGCTCGCGGCGACCTTCTACGTATGGCCGCCGTGGACGGCGCCGATTGCGGCATTCTTCGCATTCAACGCCATTGCGATCCTCGCGGTCGGTGTACTGCTCGCGCGTGCGTATCGTGAGAATCGCACGCCCCTCGTTCGTGCCCGCATCAAGGCCGTGTTGCCCGGGTTCGCGATCGTCGCGACGGTCGCCACGATCGTCTCGCTCGGTCTGGTCGGCATCATCGGCGACATGCCGCTCGGCGGCACCGTGGTCGCCGTGACGGCGGTCTTTTCATACCTGGCGGTCGGCTACGCGATCGCGAGGCACGACCTGCTCGACCTCGATGCGCTGCTCAAGCAGACGCTGGTGTACGCGGTTCTCACGGTGTCGATCACCGCAGCGTACGCCGGTACGCTCGTCGTCCTCGGCCTGCTGTTGCCGTCGCGGCTGCTGCGCGCCTCGGCGGTGTTCAACGTCGCCTTCGTCGTCTTGATGGCGTCGCTGTTCGAGCCGGTGCGCGCCGCCGTCCAGCGCGTCGTCGACCGGACCTTCTACCGTGCGCGGCTCGACTATCGGCGCACCGTTCACGCCATGAGCGCCGCGCTCACTTCTCTGCTCGATCTCACGGAGATCCTCGATCGGGTCGGCCGCACGGTGACGGAAGGTCTTCAGCTCCATGGGTCGGCGGTCGTGTTGTGGAACGACCTCTGCGAGCTGTGGCGGTACGACGTCGACGCGCGGCGGATGGTGCAGGTCGAGGCGTGCTCGTTCGATGCGCTACGGCGACAGTTGGGGACCGGTCTGTCGGGAAGCGCGGTCGCCGACGGCGACTCGCACTGCGTGCCCCCCTGCGTGAGCCGGCTCGCGACGGACGATGCCGCGCGCGAGCTCCGCACGCTCGGCGCCGGACTCGTCGTCCCGATGGCGCGCGGCGCCGACGTGATCGGCGCGTTCGCGCTGGGCGCAAGACGGTCGGGCGCAGTCCTTCACCAGCGAAGACCTGGAAGTGCTCGGCACCTTGGCCGCGCAAAGCGCGGTCGCCATCCAGAACGCCCATTCCTATCGTGAACTCCAGGCCTTGAACGACGCGCTGGAAGCCAAGGTTCACGCTCGGACGGCCGAGCTCGAGTACTTCGAACACCGAGCTCGCCCGCGCGTATGAAGGGCTTGCACGCGGCGCAAACACAGCTCCTCACCACCGAGAAGATGGCCTCGCTCGGGCTGATCGTCGCGGGCGTCGCGCATGAGATCAACAATCCGTTGAGCTTCATCGTCGGCAACGTCGAGCCGTTGCACGCGACGCTGGGACAGCTGCGTGTACTGGCGGCGGCTCACCGCGACTCCAGGCTTGCTCGCCGAGGTCGACCGCCTCGGCAAGATTCTCGACTTGATGGCGCTCGGCGCCGAACGTACGGCGTCGATCGTCCAGGATCTGCGGACCTTCTCGCGCTTGGGCGAAGCGCAGCCGAGACCGACCGATCTCCACGACGCGATCGAAGTCAGCCTGCGGCTCCTGCGGCCGCGCTGGGCGGAGCGCATCACGATTCATCGCGAGTATGCGGCCATCGCCCCGATCGACGTCATCCCCGGGCAAATCAATCAGGTGTTCATGAACGTCCTGGCGAACGCCTGCGACGCGATAAAGGGACGCGGCAACCTGTGGATCCGGACCTTCGGCCAGGACGGCCAAGTCATCGTCTCGATACGTGACGACGGCAGCGGTATCCCGCCCGAGCACGTCGCGCGCGTATTCGATCCATTTTTCACGACGAAGCCCGTCGGCAAGGGGACCGGCCTCGGGCTCGCGATCACGCAGGGGATCGTGAGCCACCACGGCGGTCACGATGCGGGTCACTACCGAGCCGGGAAAGGGCACCGAATTCCAGATCCTGCTTCCGCGGGACGGTTTCCGCCCTCGTCGGCGACCGACGAAAGACCGCGCGCGCAGGCGCGGGCCGCGCTCCGGAGCGCTTGACAGATGCTGGCGACACGCGTTACGCTCCGCCCGACGATGCGACGCACAGGGCCATGAACGGCGAGCTCGACTACAGAGACGTATCCGGTTCTGTTCGTCGACGACGAGGAGCCGCTGCTCGAGACGCTGCGGCTCAACTACGAGCAGGACTTCAGCGTCCTCGCCGCGACCGGCGGCAGCCGCGCGCTCCGAGCTCGTCGCGAGCGAGCCCGTCGCGGTTCTCGTCGTCGATCAGCGGATGCCGGAGATGACCGGCGTCGAGCTCATCAAGCGCGCGCTCGACGTCAAGCCCGACCTGATCCCGATCATCCTCACCGGCTACACCGACGTCGAGACGCTGGTCGACGCCATCAACCTCGGCCGCATCTACCGGTACATCCCGAAGCCGTTCGACAGCCGCGAGCTGCGGATGGCGCTGCAGAGCGCGATCGAGACGTTCCACCTGACGCGCGAGAACGTGCGGCTCGCCGACGAGAATCGCCGGCTCGTCGAGGACCTGCGCGCCGCCAACGAGCGCCTGGCGCGCGAGAACGGCTACTTCAAGAAGCGCGAGGCGGAGGAGAGCGGCTTCCACACCATCCTCGGCCGCAGCGAGGCGATGCGGCACGTGTTCGCGCTCGCGCGCCGCGTCCTCGACACCTCGACGACGATCCTCCTCGAGGGCCCGACCGGCACCGGCAAGGAGCTGGTCGCGCGGGCGATCCATCACGAAGGCTCGCGCCGCGACAAGCTCTTCGTGCCGCAAAACTGCGGCGCGCTCACGGAGACGCTGCTCACCAGCGAGCTCTTCGGCCACCGCCGCGGCTCGTTCACCGGCGCGGTCGCCGACAAGAAGGGGCTCTTCGAGATCGCCGACGGCGGCACGCTCTTTCTCGACGAGATCGCCGAGACCAGCCCCGCCGTCCAGGTGCATCTGCTGCGCGTCCTGCAAGAGGGCGAGATCAAGCCCGTCGGCGCCACGCGCCCGACGCGCGTCGACGTCCGCGTCATCGCCGCGAGCAATCGCGACCTCGCCGCGGAGGTGCAGAAGGGCCGCTTCCGTGAGGATCTCTACTTCCGCTTGAACGTCTTCCGCATTCGCATCCCGCCGCTGCACGACCGGCGCGAGGACATTCCGCTGCTGGCCGAGCATTTCCTCGAGAAGCACAGCCGCATTCTCGGCCACCACGTCGCCGGGATGACGGCGGAAGCCGTCGACGCGCTCACCCGGCTCGACTATCCCGGCAACGTCCGCGAGCTCGAGCACATGATCGAGCGGGCGATCCTCCTCTGCGAGCCCGGGAGCCGCTATCACCGAAGCCGAGCTGCTCGACGGCCAGCCGGCAGGCCGTCTCGGCGACCAACGGCACGCGGACTTCGCTGCAAGACGACGTCACCCGCTTCGAGCGCGAGCGCATCACCGTCGCCCTCGAGCGCTGCGACGGCAACCGCACGCACGCCGCCCGCGAGCTCGGCCTCACGTACCGCGGCCTGCTGAAGAAGATGCAGCGCTACGGGTTGCTCGGGGAGGGCGGTCGGCACGCTCAGTAGCTGTGCGCGCTCGCGGTCGAGTCGAGGACGAGCGCGGGCGGCGCGACCCGGCGCGGGCGAGCGCCGCGGTCGTTGCGGAGCTACGCGTGGCATGACGGCTCGCCGAGCACCGGTCTGCGATCGGCGTGCGTCATCAGCGGCGCGAAGCGCCCGAGCATGCGCTCGTACTCGGCGTCGTAGAACTCCGGCAGCGCCGCCGACGTGGCGTCGTGGAACGCACGGAAGCCGGCGTCGTTCGCGAAGAGCGCGAGCAGTCGCCGGAACGCCCGAATCCGGCGCCGCTTCACGGCGGTCCGTACTGTGTGAATCACCCCGACGAACGGACTCGCCGTCGACCGCAGGCGGCGGAGGAACAACGACGGCGCGGTGAAATGCTCGTACACCTCGATCATGCGGCGGTAGAACTCCGCCGTCGTGTAGTGGCGGAGCGTCGTGACGAGATACGGCGAGTAGTAGAACGCGAACGGCATCGTCGCGAGGATGCGCCCGTCGGCGCGGTAGCGTGAGAAGAGCGGCGTCCCGCCGAACGGATGGGGGATGTTGACGACGGGCCAGACGAACGGCGTGCGCGACATGAACTCCTTCATGAGCGCGATCGGCTCGTCGCCGGCGTCGTCGTCGAGGCCGAAGAGGAAATTCGCCTGGAGGTACGGGACGTGCTCGTGGAGCGTCGTGAAGCGCTCGACGACGCGGGCGACCTTCTCGCGGCCCGTCGCCGGCCCGCTGCCGGCTTTGCTCGCGTAGTCGGTCCAGCTCTCGACGCCGGGGGCCATCGACGCGCAGTTGGTCTCGCCGAGGCGTCGCAGGCGATCGGCGCGCAGCACCGAGAGCGAGCTCTCGACGATGTAGGGGCTCCGCCGCTCCCGGGGGACCGCCTCGAGCGTGTCCATGACGGTGTCGAACTTCACGGCGAAGTTCGGGTCGTGAAAGCCGATCATCGTCCCCGGCAACGTCGCCGCGACGAACTGGAGGTCGGCGGCGAGACGATCGAGCGGCAGCACGCGGTACGGCGTCGCGGCGTCGATGCAGAACTCGCAGGCGTAGGGGCAGCCGGTGCTGGCGAGGAGCGGGATCGTCGTCGCCGGCGTCGGCCGGCCGCGGGCGAACGCGGATCGGCGGAGCTCGGGCATCCGCTCCTCGACGGTGGGCAAGTCGATGAGCGGGCGGCCGCTGGTCACGATCGAGCCCGGCGGGAACGTCCCGCGCAGGACGTCGGCGACGAGCGTCTTGTCGCAGTCGCCGACGACGACGTCGAAGAAGCGGAGGCAGTCGTGAGGAAACGCCTTCGCGTGCGGGCCGCCGACGACCGTCGTCGCGCCGTCGCGCCGGTAGAGCTTGGCGAGCGCGTAGGCGAGCGCGCTCGCCTGCGTGTAGGTCGCGATGAAGACGACGTCGAGATCGTCGGGGAGAAGCCGGAGTGGATCGCCGAGCCCGTAGTAGCTCGCGTAATGCGTCCGGTGGCCGAGCTCGCGGCACCAGACGGCGATCGCCTGCGGCATGATGCTCGCGTACTGCTTGGTGATCACCAGGTGATAGGCGGCGTCGCTCCAGCCGAGCGCCGGCGTCGTCAGCACGTCGAGGACGCCGACCCGCATCGTCGGCCGCTCAGCGCAGGCGCCCGACGACGGCGACGATCGCCGCCAGCGCGCAGCCGTAGGCGAACGCGTCGCCGATCCGGCGGTACGGCGTCGCGCCGCGCAGCGGCCAGATGGTGCCGCCGAGCGTGCCGCGCACCAGGAAATCGGTGCGATCGACGACGCGGCCGAGCGGATCGACGATCGCCGACGGGCCCGAGGTCGAGGCGCGGACCAGGTAGCGGCGCTCCTCGACGGTCCGCAGCCGCACGATGTCGAACTGCTGCGCGGAGAACCGCGGCGTGAGCCAGGTGTCGTGCGCCGGATCGACGAAGAAGACGGCGCCCGCGCGCGCGCGCGCCGCGGCGATGTCGGGGAACATCGCCTCGTTGCAGATCATCACGCCGGCGGGGCCGGCGGAGGTCGGGAGCGGCAGGCGGGCGCGCCCGGCCGTGAGCTCGCGGACGCGCGCGAACCGGCGGCGTAAGAAGTCGAGGGCGCGGAGCGGGAAATACTCGCCGAACGGCACCAGGCGCTGCTTGTCGTAGTGCGAGAGGACGGCGCCGGTGCCGTCGAGGAGAAAGACCGAGTTGTAGTAGACCGGATCGCCGGCGCCGGCCTGCGCGCGCGGACCGCCGGTCTCGCCGGCCGGCGTGTCGGTCTCGACGCGCGGGCCGCCGGTCACGAGCTCGGCGCCGGCGGGCGCGAGGACGCGGGCGATCGCGGCGCGGTAGAGCGGCTCCTGCTCGAGGAAGAACGTGAGCGCGTTCTCCGGCCAGAAGACCAGCTCCGGGCGGCCGTCGCGGAGCGCGGCGCTGGTGAGCGCGAGGTACGCGCCGAGGTTCTCGCCGTAGAACTCCTCGCGCCATTGCGTGCCGACGTCCAGGTTCGCCTGGATCATCGCGACCCGGACCGGCGGTGCGTCGGCGGCGGCGAGCGGCGTCGTCGCCATCCGCGCCTTGCCGTAAGCGATCGCGAGGAGCGGCAGCGCCGCGGCGACGGCGACGCTCGTGAAGAGACTCCGGCAGCCGACGACGCTGACGACGCGCGCGCCGCCGCCGGTCGCGGCGCCGCCGACCGCCGTGTCGCTCCTCCGGCGTCCGAGGTGGAGGACGAGCTGCGCGACCGCGGCATTGACGGCGACCAGCATGAAGCTGATCCCGTAGACGCTGGTGACGTCGGCGATCTGCACCAGCGCGTCGCGGCCCACCTGCGAGTAGCCGAAGAGCGCCCACGGGTTGCCGACGAGACGCGCGCGCGCGAGCTCGCACGCGACCCACGCCGCCGCGGCGGCGAAGGGCAGGGCGACACCCGCGCGCCGGGCGAGGACGCGGTACGCCGCCGCGAACGCCATGTAGAACGGCGCCGCCATGAAGGTCGACACGAAGAGGAAGAAGCCGATCCCGACGGCGAGCGGCTGCTCGTAGTAGCGCGCGACCGACTGCGGGAACCAGCTGCCGACCGCGTACGCGGCGCCGAGCGTCCACACCCAGCCGAGGACGAGCGCGCGACGCGCGGTCGACGCCTGCAACGCCACGAGGAACGGCACCAGGCAGACCCAGGCGAGCAGCTGCAGGCTCGTCGTCGGGAACGCGAGGCCGTACGAAAGCGCCGACGCGATCGTGAGCCCGAGCGCCAGGTCGAAGCGCACGGCGCGAGACCGTGTGCCGAGCCGGCGCCGATGTCAACGCCTGCGCGGGCGTGCCTCTCGCCGTCCGCGAGCAACGCCGCCGCGATCCCGCGCCGCCGATGTCAACGCCGCCGCCGCTGTCGACGCGCCGCCGCGTGACACCGGTCGCGCGCATCATGTACGGAAAGCTCCATGAGCACACCACGCCCGGGCGGCAACGACCCGCTCGCGCTCTTCGACCTCACCGGCCGCACCGCCCTCGTCACCGGCGGCAGCCGCGGCCTGGGCCGCGAGATGGCGCTCGCGTTCGCCCACCTCGGCGCCGACGTGATGATCGCGAGCCGCAAGCAGGAATCGTGCGACGCCACCGCCGACGAGATCCGCCGCACGACCGGGCGCCGCGCCGTCGCGCGCGCCTGCCACGTCGGGCGGTGGAGCGAGCTCGACGGCCTCGTCGCGGCCGCCTACGACGAGCTCGGCGCGCTCGACATCCTGGTCAACAACGCCGGCATGTCGCCGGTCTACCCCGCGCCCGACGCGGTCACGGAGGCGCTCTGGGACAAGGTGCTCGACGTCAACCTCAAGGGACCGTTTCGTCTGACCGCGCTCGTCGGCGCGCGCATGGCGCGCGGGAACGGCGGCGCGATCATCAACATCAGCAGCATCGCGGCGGCGCATCCGACGCCCGACGTCATCCCCTACGCGGCGGCGAAGGCGGGGCTCGAGGCGATGACGATCGCGTTCTCGCGCGCGTTCGGGACGAGCGTCCGGGTGAACGCGATCCAGGCGGGGCCGTTCTTCACCGACATCAGCAAGGCCTGGGACCTGGCGGCGTTCGAGCGCACCGCGAAGGCGACGCTCGCGCTCCGGCGCGGCGGCCAGCCGCGGGAGATCGTCGGCGCCGCGGTCTACCTCGCGAGCGCCGCGTCGAGCTTCACCACCGGCGCGGTCCTGCGCGTCGACGGCGGCGCCGCGTGACGGGCGACTCCGTCGAGACATGCCGCTCGATCGACGCATGACGCGACACCACCGATTGAAGGAGAACTCCCGATGGCGATCGACTTCACGTTGACCCCCGAGCTCGAGGACATCCGGCTCCGCGTCCGCGACTTCATCCAGCACGTCGTCCGGCCCGGCGAGGAGAAGATCGGCGACCCGGACAAGATCGAGCGCAGCGACTACGTGCGGCTGCTCGTGCAGATGCGCGCCGAGGCCAAGGCGGCGGGGCTCTGGCTGCCGCACATGCCGCGCGAGTGGGGCGGCATGGGGCTCGGGCACGTCGCGGTCGCGATGGTGCAGGCCGAGGCGGCGAAGACCTACTACGGGCCGTGGGTCCTGAACTGCCAGGCGCCCGACGAAGGCAACATGCACACGCTCCTCCACTGGGCGACCGACGCGCAGAAGGAGAAGTACCTGCGGCCGCTCTGCGACGGCAAAGTGATGAGCTGCTTCGCGATGACCGAGCCCGAGGTCGCCGGCTCCGACCCGACGCTGATCCAGACCCGCGCCGTGCGCGACGGCGACGACTGGGTCGTCAACGGCCACAAGTGGTTCATCTCGAACGCGCGGCGCGCGAGCTTCGCGATCCTGATCGCGCGCACGGAGGACCACCCCGAGGTGCCGCAGGCGGCGAACACCGGCTTCCTCGTCGACATCCCCTCCGAAGGCTGGACGCGGGTGCGCGAGGTCGAGACCATGCACGGCGGCACCGGGCATTCCGAGATCCGCATCGAGAACCTCCGCGTCCCGGCGGCGAACATGCTCGGCGGCCGCGGCCAGGGGCATCGGCTCGGCCAGTACCGTCTCGGTCCCGCCCGTCTCGCCCACTGCATGCGCTGGATCGCGCAGGCCGAGACCGCGCTCGACATGATGGTCGACCGCTCGCTCGAGCGCTTCGCCCACGGCTCGCTGCTCGCGGAGAAGCAGGGTATTCAGTGGATGATCGCCGACTCCTCGATGGAGCTCTACCAGGCGAAGCTCATGGTCCTGCACGCCGCCTACAAGATCGACCGCGGCCTCGCGTTCACCTCGGAGGTCTCGATGGCGAAGCACTTCGTCGCCAACGCCCTCAACCGGATCATCGACCGCTCGATCCAGGTGCACGGCGCGCTCGGCTACTCGACCGACACGCCGCTCGCGCACATGTTCCAGCACGCGCGCTGGGCGCGCTTCGCCGACGGCCCCGACGAGGTGCATCAGATGCGGATCGCGCAGCGGACGATCGCGGCATACAAGGAGCACGGCAGCACCCGCGTCGCGACCGGCGACCTGCCGGTCTGACCCCGACAAGGAGACGACCGACGTGAAGACCAGCGATACGATCGACGTCGCCGCGCTCGACTTCTCGGACCTCGAGTTCTGGTCCCGCCCGTGGGACCAGCGTGAGGCGGCGTTCCGCGCCCTCCGGCGCGAGCGGCCGATCGCGTTCTTCGAGGAGCCCGAGGTGCCCGGCATCGTCCGCGGCCGCGGCTACTTCGCGATCACCCGTCACGCCGACATCCTCGAGATGAGCCGCCGCCCCGACGTCTTCTGCTCCGGGTACGGCGCCACGTCCATTCTCGATACGCCGCCCGAGATGAACGAGTTCTACGGCTCGATGATCAACATGGACGACCCGCGCCACCAGCGGCTGCGCGGCATCGTCTCGAAGAGCTTCACGCCGCGCATGGTGCAGGCGGTCCTCGACAACGTCGAGCGCGTCGCGACCCGGGTGATCGACGACGTCATCGAGCACGGCGAGGCCGACTTCGTCGTCGAGATCGCGGCGCGCCTCCCGCTCGTCATCATCTGCGAGCTGATGGGCATCCCCGAGCGCGACCATCGCCTGGTCTTCGAGAAGTCGAACGTCATCCTCTCGGGCGGCGATCCCGAGTACGTGCCGGAGGGCGCCGATCCGGTGCCGATCTTCCTCCAGGCCGGCGCCGAGCTCGCCGAGATCGTGCGCGAGCTGGCGCGCCACCGCGCCGGCCACCCCGCCGACGACCTCACCTCGGCGCTCGTCAACTGCGAGCTCGACGGCGAGCGCCTGACGAACGACGAGATCGCCTCGTTCTTCATTCTCCTCACCGTCGCCGGCAACGAGACGACGCGCACCGCGATCAGCCACGGCCTGCTCGCGCTCCGCGACCACCCGGATGAGCGCCGGCTCTGGATGAACGACTTCGAGCGCGTCGCGCCGACCGCCGTCGAGGAGATCGTGCGTTGGGCGACGCCGGTGATCTTCATGCGGCGCACGGCGACGCGCGACGTCGAGCTCTCCGGCCACCGCTTCGCGGCGGGCGACAAGTGCGCGCTCTTCTACAACTCCGGGAACCGCGACGAGGCGGTCTTCGACGAGCCCTATCGCTTCGACCTCCGGCGCGACCCGAACCCGCACGTCGGCTTCGGCGGGCCGGGCCCGCACTTCTGTCTCGGCGCCCACCTCGCGCGCCGCGAGATCGCGGTGATGTTCCGCGAGCTCTTCCGGCGCATGCCGGACGTCGAGATCGCCGGCGACCCGGTGCCGCTGCGGTCGATGTTCATCAACGGCATCAAGCGCATGCCGGTCGTGTTCACGCCCGACCGCCGGCGCGCCGGCGTCCGATCATGAGCGCGCCGTCGGTCGCCGAGGCGCACGCCGCCCTCACCGCGCCGGGCCAGATGTTCGAGATGGAGGAGCGCGTGATCGGCGGCGTGCCGACGCGCGTCTGGAAGTACGCGCCGCCGTCGCTGCGCACGGTCCTCGAGGCGAGCCGCGCGTACGCCGATCGCGACCTCTTCGTCTACGAGGACGACGTCTGGACGTACGACCGCCACTTCCGGACGACGGCGCACCTGGCGCGGCTCCTGCGCGAGCGCTTCGGCGTCGAGAAGGGCGACCGGGTCGCGATCGCGATGCGGAACTTCCCCGAGTGGTCGGTCGCGTTCTGGGCGGCCGCCGCGGCGGGCGCGATCGTCGTGCCGTTGAACGCGTGGTGGACCGGCCCGGAGCTGACGTACGGCCTGCGCGACTCCGGGTCGACCGTGCTCTTCTGCGACGCCGAGCGCCTCGACCGTTTGACGGCGGAGCTGCGCGGCGTTCCCGCAGCTCCGCACCGTCGTGGCGCGCGACCGGCGCACGCGCGCTCCCCGGCGGCGCCGAGCATTTCGACGCGGTCGTCGGCGACGTGCCCGCCGCGCCCGAGCTCCCCGCCGTCGACCTCGATCCCGAGGACGACGCGACGATCCTCTACACCTCCGGGACGACCGGGTTTCCGAAGGGCGTCCTCGGCACGCACCGGAACATCTGCGGCAACCTCCTGAGCCTCGCCTTCACGATCACGCGCGGCGCGCTGCGCGCCGGGACGAAGTCGACCGCCGGCATGCCGTCGGCGGGGCAGAGCGTCTACCTGGTCTCGGTGCCGTTCTTCCATGCGACCGGCTGCCACTCGGTGCTGGTCGCCAACATCGCCGCCGGCAACAAGCTGGTGATCATGCACAAGTGGGACGCGGCGCGCGCCCTCGAGCTCATCGAGCGCGAGCGCGTCAGCAACTTCGGCGGCGTCCCCGCGATGGTCTGGCAGGTGATCGAGCACCCCGACTTCGGCCGTCGCGACCTCTCGAGCCTGCGCGCGATCGGCTACGGCGGCGCGCCCGCGGCGCCCGAGCTGGTGCGCAAGATCGAGGAGCTCTTCCCGGGACGGACGCCGAGCAACGGCTACGGCATGACCGAGACGTCGTCGGTCACGACCATGAACGTCGGCGTCGACTACCTCCGCCACCCGGACAGCGTCGGCGTGCCGATCCCGGTGTGCGACGTGAAGGTCGTCGGCAGCGACGACCGGGCGCTGCCGACGGGCGAGGTCGGCGAGCTCTGGATCAAGGGCCCGAACGTGGTGAAGGGCTACTGGAACAAGCCCGCCGAGACCGCGGTATCGTTTAGCAACGGCTGGGTCCACACCGGCGACCTCGCGCGCATCGACGAGGAGGGCTTCATCTACCTCGTCGACCGCGCCAAGGACCTGCTCATCCGCGGCGGCGAGAACATCTCCTCGGTCGAGGTCGAGGCCGCGCTCTACGAGCACCCGGCGGTCACCGACGCGGCCGTGATCGGCATCCCGCATACGGTCCTCGGCGAGGAGGTCGGCGCCGTCGTGCATACCGCGCCGGGCACGTCCGTCACCGAGGACGAGCTGCGGAAGCACGTCGCGGCGCGCCTCGCCGGCTTCAAGGTGCCGGCGAAGATCTGGTTCTACGACGAGCCGCTGCCGCGGAATCCGGCCGGCAAGATCCTGAAACGCGACCTTCGCGACCGATTCGTCGGCGCGCCCGCGACGGGTGCGGCGGCGGCGGCGCCGGGCGACAAAGGAGCGCGATCATGAGGGAGCATCTCGAGTTCTACATCGACGGCGAGTGGGTGGCGCCTGTCGAGCCGAAGACGCTCGACGTCATCGACCCGTCGACCGAGAAGCCCATCGGCCGCATCAGCCTCGGCGGCGCCGCTGACGTCGACCGCGCCGTCGCGGCGGCGCGGCGCGCGTTCGAGACCTTCGGCGTGACGTCGCGCGCGGAGCGCATCGCGCTGCTGGAGCGGATCGCCGCGGCGTACAAGGCGCGGCTCGGCGAGATCGCCGAGACGATCTCGCTCGAGATGGGCGCGCCGATGTGGCTCGCCAAGGCGGCGCAGGCGCCGTCCGGCCTGGCGCACGTCAACCAGGCGCTCGAAGTCCTGCGGACGTACGCCTTCGTCGAGAACCGCGGCACGACGCGCATTCTCAAGGAGCCGGTCGGCGTCTGCGGCTTCATCACGCCGTGGAACTGGCCGGTGAACCAGATCATGTGCAAGGTCGCGCCGGCGCTCGCGGCGGGCTGTACGATGGTGCTGAAGCCGAGTGAGATCGCGCCGCTCTCGGCGATCGTCGTCGCCAACGTCCTGCACGAGGCCGGCGTGCCGCGCGGGGTGTTCAATCTCGTGAACGGCGACGGCCCGACCGTCGGCGTCGCGATCGCGACGCATCCCGGCATCGACATGGTGTCCTTCACCGGCTCGACGCGCGCCGGCGTCCAGGTCGCGAAGAACGCCGCCGACACCGTGAAGCGCGTCGCGCAGGAGCTCGGCGGCAAGTCGGCGAACGTCATCCTCGACGACGCCGACCTCGAGCGCGCCGTGAAGGGCGGCGTCCGGAGCTGCTTCACGAACAGCGGCCAGTCCTGCAACGCGCCGACCCGCATGCTGGTGCCGCGCAGCCGCCACGCCGAGGCGGTGAAGGTCGCGAAAGCCGCCGCCGAGGCGACCGCGGTCGGCGACCCGCGCGCCGAGGGCAACCCGATCGGCCCGGTCGTCAGCAAGACGCAGTTCGAGAAGATCCAACGCCTGATCGAGACCGGGATCACAGAAGGCGCGGAGCTGGTGGCCGGCGGTCCGGGAAGGCCGAACGGCATCGAGCGCGGCTACTACGTGAGGCCGACGGTGTTCGCGAACGTGAAGAACGACATGACGATCGCCCGCGAGGAGATCTTCGGTCCGGTCCTCTGCATCCTGCCGTACGAGAGCGAGGAGGACGCGGTGCGGATCGCGAACGACACGCCGTACGGCCTCTCGGGCTACGTCGCCTCCGCCGATCCGGCGCACGCGCTGCGCGTCGCGTCGCGGCTGCGCGCCGGCAACGTCCATCTGAACGGCGCCGGTCCGGACTTCGCGGCGCCGTTCGGCGGCTACAAGCAGTCGGGGAACGGCCGCGAGTGGGGCGAGCACGGCCTCGAGGAGTTCCTCGAGGTGAAGGCCGTCATGGGGTGCCCCGAGTAATCGCCGTTCGCCGGGTCAGGGCGAACGTGCCGAGGTTGGATCACGATGGCCGCGGCTCAGAGACGCACGAGGTGGCGCTGCTCCGCACCTTTGACCGCGTTCAGCGGGATCGATGCGTCGAAGGAGACGAAGCGGCCACGCCGACGGACGGCGAGCGCGAGCAGGTACAGATCCGTGAGCTGGCGTGGACCATGGATGCGCGTGCGGTCGGCGACGCGTGAATCGAGGAGGCTGAGGTCGTCGGGCCAGAACTGATGCTGCGCGGTCGCGATCGCCTCGGCGAGTCGGTCCATCACCGCGGCGGTCGGGACGGCACTGGGATAGCGGGCGTGCGACATGACGCGGACGCAGCCGTTTTGCGTGATCGGGCACGACGCCCAGCCATGTGCGACGTTGGCGCCGAACCAGCGGCGTGCCGGCTCGTGCATCGAGTGGTCCTGGTCGAGCAACGCGATCAGGACGTTGACGTCGAGCAGCGCTCGCATCAGTACGCGTCTTCGTCGCGAAGCGCGTCGATCGTCTCGTTCGTCACGATCCCGCCGCGTCGTGGGAATGGACGAAAACCGTGGCTCGCCTTCGGCTCGCGCGCGGCGGCCGGCGCGGCGGTCAGCGCTCGCCGCGCGAGCTCCGAGATCACCGCGCCCGCCGTCTTCTTCTGACGGCGCGCGAGCTCCTTGGCGGCGCGCATCACGTCGTCGTCGATGTCGAGGGTGGTGCGCATGCATCTGATGCTACTGCATCAAAGGCACCGCGCGCAACCGTCGACGGTCAGCGGCCGGCGAGCTGGCGGGCGCCGAAGAGGATCGCGCGTGCCTCCTCGCTCATCTCGCCCGTGGTCTGGCGCCGGTCGGCGAGGACGTCGAGGCCGCGTTGCACCGCCGGGCGCGCGCGCAGGGTCTCGACCCAGCGCGCGAGGTGCGGGAGCTCCTCGAGGCCGACGACCTGCTCGAGCGCGTGCACCCAGGGGAAGATCGCCATGTCGGCGATCGAGTACTCGCCGGCGACGAACGGGTGGTCGGCCAGGCGCGTGTCGAGGACGCGGCACAGGCGGCGCGCCTCGTTCGAGTAGCGCTCGATCGCATACGGGATCTTCTCCGGCGCGTAACGCCGGAAGTGGCCGGCCTGCCCGAACATCGGGCCGACGCCGCCCATCTGGAACATCAGCCACTCGAGCACGTGGTAGCGCGCCCGCGGCTTCGCCGGCAGGAACCGGCCGGTCTTCTCACCGAGGTAGATCAGGATCGCGCCGGACTCGAAGATCGAGATCGGCTCGCCGTCCGGGCCGTCGGGATCGACGATCGCGGGCATGCGGTTGTTCGGGCTGATCCGCAAGAACTCCGGCGCGAACTGCTCGCCCTTGCCGATGTTGACCGGGACGACCCGGTACGGCGTCCCGCTCTCCTCGAGAAAGATGGTGATCTTCCAGCCGTTCGGGGTCGGCCAGTAGTAGAGATCGATCATGCGTGCGCCCTCCGCGTCCGACGTGCCGCGCGGGCCGAGCCGACGCAAGCGGCGCCGCTCGTCGGCGCGACGGATCTCGCCCGCGTCGCGAGACGGTGCTGGTGTGCTACGGTGCGCCGCCGGCGGCGGCTCGCGCCGCGATGAAAGGACGGACGCGATGACGAGACTCAGCACCCTCAGCCGATCGATCGCGGACCGCGTCGCGTGCGTCACCGGCGCCGCGAGCGGCATGGGCCGCGCGACCGCGCATCTCTTCGCCGACGAGGGCGCGCGCGTCGCCGTCGTCGACCGCGTGTCCTCCGGCGTCGACGCGGTCGTCGCGGAGATCACCGGCGCCGGCGGCGACGCGGCCGGCTTCGTCGCCGATCTCGCGGAGGCGGCGCAGTGCGACGGCCTGGTGCGCGACGTGATCGCGCGCTTCGGCGGCCTCGACATCCTGGTCAACAACGCGGGCGTGGTCTTCCCGGCGACGATCGACGCGATCGACTGGCCCGAGGCGTGGGAGCGGACGCTCGCGGTGAACCTGACGGCGCAGGCGCGTCTCGTGCGCGGGTTCCTGCCGTGGCTGAAGGCGCAGGCGCGCGGCCGCATCGTCAACGTCGCTTCGACCGAGGGCGTCGGCGCCAGCTACGGCGCGGGCGCGTACACCGCGAGCAAGCACGGCGTCGTCGGCCTGACGCGGTCGCTCGCCGTCGAGCTCGGCAACCAGGGCGTCACCGTGAACTGCGTCTGCCCGGGCCCGATCGACACCGGCATGACCGCGGTCATCCCCGACGAGGCGAAGCGCCGGTTCGCGCGCCGCAAGGTGCCGCTGCAACGCTACGGCGAGCCGGAGGAGGTCGCGCACGCGACGCTCGCGCTCGTGCTGCCGGCGGCGTCGTTCATGAACGGCGCCGTCGTGATCGTCGACGGCGGCATGACCGCGAAGAACGACCTCGGCACGGCGAAGCTCTTCTAGGGGCTCGCCGAACGGTCCCAGGGTGGGAGGCGTGGCGTTTCGCAACGGCCGCGCGTCTCGGGGTCCGTCGTCGCCGCAGGGAGATTGAGCCTTCGCAGTCCGCTTGCTAAGCGCTCTTGTGGGTCGATGAAACACCTGGAGGAGGAATCCATGAATCGGATGAGAATGGTCGTGCTCGCGTTGGTCGGGGTTGCCGTGCTGGCGGTGGGGCGTCCGGTCGCGGCGCAAGTCTGCGGCGACGCCGACGGCGACGGCACCCTGACGGACATCGATGCCGTCGGCGTCTTGCGCGCCGCCGCGACGCTGCCGTCGAGCTGCACGGATGCCGTCTGCGACCTCGACGGCGACGGCGTGGTCACCGACGTCGACGGCGCGCGCGCGCTGCGCGCGGCGGCCGAGCTACCGGTCGAGCTCGCCTGCCCGTCGACGATTCGGCGGATCGTCACCGGGGTCATGACGACGGACGGCGAGCCGGGCGTCTATCACGTCGGCGGCGCGCCGCTTCCGGGCGGGGACGCTCCGAGCACCGTGACGAACGTCAGCGGCAGCATGCAGATCACGCCGGGCGGGACGACGATGGTCACCGTCGACTACGACACCGAGAACCCGAGCGCGGCGGCGGCGACGGACGGCAACGACCTGCGGCTGGTGATCGCGATCGCCGATCCGCAAGTGAATCTCGTCGACGGCTTCTACGAGATTCCGATCACGGCGCCGGCCGGGCAGCTGACGCTCGACGTCTCGTACGCCCAGGACCTCGCGTTGCCGAGCTTCATCTTCTGCCCGGCGACGCAGACGCAGGGCGTGCTCAGCAACTACGGGATGCTCCCGCAGAGCGCGGCTCCCTGAGCGTGCGGCCCCCGCCGGCGCGCCGACCGCAGCGTCGCGGCGCGCCGGCCGATCAACGCGCGAGCGCGGCGCGGACGTTCGCGAGATACGTCGTGACCGCGTCCGCCGCCTCGCGCTGCACGAACGACTTGATGAGCCCTTGCAGCAGGCGCGGCACCGGCGTGTCCGGTGCGAGCGTCTGCCGGAGCTCGATCCGCGTCGCCGACGGACCCGTCGCGCGCAGGCGAATCGCCCCGTCGACGTCGGTGTTGTCGTCCGGCGCGCCGACGCCGGTGAAGAGGATCTCGTCGCGGCCGTTGCCGGTGTAGCGCGCGGTATAGCGCACGACGAGGCTCACCGGCCCGGTCGAGCGCTCCGCGAACGTGAACCGATAGAGGTCGTCGCCGACGCGCTCGCAGCGATCGATCCCGGGGATGCAATGGGACGAGCCGACGACGTCCCAGAGGAACGCGTAGACTCTGGCGATGTCGGCGTCGGCGACGGTGGACTCGACGACCTCGGTCGGGAACTTCGCCACCCGGCGTCGCTAGCGCGCCGTCGTGACCGACGTCAAGGCGGCGCGCCGCCGCGCGACCTCCGGTGGTCGGCCGGGCGGCACCGTGTTAGCTGAGCGACTCCGTGCCTGCGCGATTGTCGCCCTCCCCTGAGCCGTTTCCGCTGCGCTTGCCCGCGCCGGATCGGCGCGCCCTCCGGCGGCGGGCGGTCCGTGTCGTCGCGGTCGGCGTGCACCGGCTCGCCGGCCCGGCGCTCCGCCGTCTCGCCGGCGCCCCGCTTCCCGCGAACGCGTTCGCGCGGCCGCTTCGGATGGTGTTCGAACGCCTCGGCGCGACCTTCGTCAAGTTCGGCCAGCTCGTCGGCTCGGCTCCGGGGCTCTTCGGCGACGCCGTCGCCGACGAGTTCCGCTCGTGCCTCGACACCGGCCCGCCGGTGGCGTTCGACGAGGTGCGCGCCGCGGTCGAGCTGGCGCTCGGCGCGCCGGTCGAGCGCGCGTTCGCCGAGCTCGACCCGACGCCGATCGGCCGGGCGTCGATCGCCGTCGTGCACCGCGGGCGGACGCGCGACGGACGCCGCGTCGCGGTCAAGGTGCTGCGCCCGCGGATCGAGGAGACGGTGGCGACCGACCTCGCGCTGATGGGCCCGTTCTTCGAGTTCCTCGCCTTCCGCGTCGGCGTTCCGGAGGCGGGTCAGCTGGTGCGCCTGCTCGACGGCTTCCGCGAGCAGCTCGCGGAGGAGCTCGACCTGCGCAACGAGGCGCGCGCGATGGAGCACCACCGGCAAGTCGTCGCGGCGCTCGAGCTCGAGCGCATCGTCGTCCCGGAGCCGTTCCCCGAGCTCTCCGGGCAGCGGGTGCTGACGATGGAGCTCCTCGACGGCATTCCGATCGACGACCTCGCCGGGATCGCCGCGCTCGGCCTCGATCCGCGGCCGCTCATCGAGGACCTGGTGCGCGCGTGGTTCGTCACCGCGCTCCGCGACGGCACGTTCCATGCCGACGTGCACGCCGGCAACCTCCTACTGCTGCGCGACGGCCGCGTCGGCGTCGTCGACTGGGGCATCGTCGGGCGCCTCGACGCGCGCACGCATCGCTTCCTGCGGCGCACCATCGAAGGCGCGCTCGGCGACGACGGCGCGTGGCACGACGTCGCCGCCGATCTCCTCGACGCCTACGGCCCGGCGGTGCGTGAGCTCGGCTTCGACGAAGCGTCGCTGGCGCGCTTCTCGCGCGCGATCGTCGAGCCGATGCTGACCCGCCCGATCAGCGAGGTGCGGCTCGGGACCTTTCTCGCCGCGCTCCAAGGCAAGGTCGCGGAGGCGGCGGGTGCGCCGGCGCCGCGTCGGGGCTGGCGGGAGCTGCTCGGGCGGCTGCGGCGGCAGCGCCGACTGCACGTCGGCGTCGCGCGCTACGGCGGGCGCGGCACCGGCTTCGACCGCGGCACCTTCCTGCTCGCGAAGCAGCTCCTCTACTTCGAGCGCTACGGGAAGCTCTTCCTCGGCGACGCGCCGCTCCTCGCCGATCGCCGCTTCGTCGCGACGCTGCTCGGCGAGGCGCCGCTCGTCGCGTCGGCGCCGCCCGCGAAGCGCGCGTCGTGCGGCGCACCGGCGGCCGCGGCAGCGAAGCCAGTCTGACGCGCGCCGCGCAGCTCGACGAGCGTACGTGCGGGGCTACGTCGGCCGATCACCGGCCGCGGCTCAGAAGCTCCAGGCGACCTGCGCCGCGATCCGGCCGAAGCCGCGGCTCGTCGTCTCGGCGCCGACGCTCCACCGCTGGGCGCGGCCGCCGGCGCCCTCGAGCGTGATCGCAAGGCGCCGGCCGAGCGCGTAGCGGATCCCGAAGACCTGCTGCCACTGGTCGACGCCGGCGGCGACGGCGGCGACGCGGCCTTCGACCTGGCGCTGGTCGAACCGCGTGTAGGGCGTGAAGGCGCCGAGCCGGTACTCGAGCTGGAGATGCCCGGCGACGTGCGCGAGCGTGCGCTTGGCCGTGCCAGGCGCGTCGTCGACGAAGCCGATCTCGCCGAGCGCCTCGAAGCGCGCCCCGAGGTACTCGATCGACGCCCGCTCGGTGAGGCGCGTCGGAAGCCGGCTGCCGAGGTCGCCGGCAAACGGCGGCACCGCCGCGACGTGCACGTGCGTCCCGACCGTGCAGCACGCCATGCCGCCGAGCGACGACGCCAAGGCGAGCACGGGCGCGCGGAGATCGAGAACCGTCCGCGCTCGCCGACCGTTCGCTGCGAGCTGGGCGTCATCGCGGTCGAGGTCGCGGACCCGGGCATCGAGCGCGGCGTAGCCCTCGTGCGACGGCCCGCCCGCGCCGGCGCGGCCGGCGAACGCCCCGAGGAGCAGGGACGCGGTGATCACGACGACGACGCTCCTTCCTCCTGCCATCCTCCAGCTCCCGTCGCGCCGACAGAGCACCGAGCGTGCCGCGCTCGCGTGATCGCGAAATCGCGAAACGCCCGACATACGGGCGCTCGGCCGTCAGAACTCTGACCGCACGGCCCGATCGCGGTCACCCGACGTGACGCCGACGCTGCGGGCGCGTGTACTTCGTCGAACGAGGATCCCCGGCTTTGCGCCGCCGCCGCGCGCTCGCGCGGTCGCCGTCGGCCGTTCCGCGGGCATGCGCGCTGCTACGTCGACGGGAAGGAAGGATGGCGATGCTCATGGCGAAGATCGCAGTACCGCTCGCGAGCGATTTCGAGGACGCCGAGTACGCGGTTCCGCGCGACCGCCTGTGCGCGGCCGGGCATTCGATCACCGCGGTGAAGGGGCGCACGCTCACGTCGTCGCCGTCGGTGCGGAAGGACCTCGAGAACGCCGGCGCGACGTGGCGCGACCAGGAGGTCGTCGAGGACGGGAACCTGATCACGTCGCGCAAGCCCGACGATCTCGCCGGTACTGGCGGCATGGCCGTTGCTGTCCTGCGCATGCCCGCCGTGCCGCGCGTCGCCAGCTCTCCCGCGAATCGCGCCGACATCCGCGTCGCCGCTCGCCGCGGACGCGTGATCGTCGCCCGCCGCTCACCAACGCGTGTCCGCCGCTCGAACATTCTGTCGCCGGAGACCTGAACGGTATGTCGATCAAGCACGCGGTACTCGGACTGATTTCGGAACGGCCGATGCACGGCTATCGACTGAAGGAGATCTTCGATGAACGCATGAGCACGCTCTGGGGGCTGACGACGGGGCAGATCTATCAAACGCTGAGCGGTCTCGAGCGCGCCGGCTTTCTCGCGAGCCGCGGCGAGCGCATCGGCAGCCGTCCGGCGCGGCGGACCTACGCGATCACCGAGGCGGGGCGGCGGGAGCTCGAGCGCTGGCTGCGCGACGCGCGCCTGCCGGCGAGCCGGTCCTTTCGCAGCGACCTGCCGATTCGCTTGATGCTGGTGCGCGCGGGCGGCGCCGCCGCGCTCTGCCAGGCGCTCGATCGGCGCGAGCACGAGGCGTTGCACCTCTACGCGCGGGTCACGCAGATGCCGCGCGCGCCGCTGCCGCCGGAGGACGAGCTCGACGTCGTCGGCGTCTTCCTCGAGGTGATGGCGCACCAGCTCGACGCCGAGCTGAAGACGGTCCGGCGGTGCCGCGAGGAGGTCGCGCGATGGGTGAGGGCGCGCAAGCCGGCGGCCCTGCCGCTGCCCGCGGTCACGCTCGCCGAGTCGCCGGGGGCTCCGGCGCCGCCGCCCCCGCGATCGCCGCGGTCGCGCCGGCGGCGCCGCGGACGTCGTCGAGCGCGTCGACGCGCGACGCGGCGGCCGCGCGGCGGTGAGAGGCCGTCGTGCGACGCATCGATGCTCGCGGCCGGCGCGCGGCGGCCGCCGTCCTGCCGCTCGCGCTCTCGCTCGCGGCGGCCGGCGCCGCCGGCGCGGCGCAGTGCTTCGGCGCCCTCGAGCTCAGCGGCAGCGTGCAGTCGCAGAACATCGTCCGCCACCCCGACGTCGACGAGTACCACTTCGTCCAGCAACGCAATACCGCGCGCCTGCGGCTGTCGTGGCAGTGGCTGCGCGACGGCCGGCTCGGCGACCGCGCCGACGTGCCGCTCGCGGCCGACGCCGAGCTGCTGCTCTCGTACCGCGGCGTCTACGACAGCATCTACGACTACGCGCCGAAGTTTCGCGAGCGCGATCTGCGCGGCCGCAAGCCGAGCCGCGCCGCCGAGCGCGACCTCCGCGACCTGTCGCGCGCCGCGCGCGACGCGCTGAAGCTCGAGCAGCAGCTGCGCGAGGCGTACGTCGACCTCCGCCTCCGTCGGCATCCGCTGTGGCTCCGGCTCGGCAAGCAGCAAGTCGTCTGGGGCGAGGCCGACTTCTTTCGGATGCTCGATCGCGCCAACCCGTTGGACACCTCGTGGCACTTCATCGAGGAGATTCCGCCGCCGTCGTTCGGCTGGGACGACCTGCGGATTCCCCTGTGGATGCTGCGCGGCCGCTACGAGCTCGGCGCCGTCGGTCCGCTGTCGGCGGTCTCCGCGGAGGCCTATTGGAACCCGGGCGATTGGCGGCCCGTCAAGGTCGCGTTTCTGCCGCGGCCCTGGGGGATTCGCCTGCTGAATCCGCTCACCAATCGCGAGGACGGCGCGTTCTTCGCGCCGTTCGCCGCCCAGCGTCTGGCGCATTCGTCGCTGTTCAAGCAAGGGAACTACCGGCGCGGGCCGGCGGAGAACTCGCAGGTCGGCGTCCACCTCTCGGCGGCGACGCCGAACGGCCTTCGATTCGCCGTCGCGTATTTTCATCAACGCTGGGCCGGCGACGACGGCACGCCGTTCGCGCCGCTGCGCGGGGTCCCGGATACGCCGCGCGGCCGCGTGCGGACCCAGGAGCTCATCCAGCGCGGCACGCTGCCGGTCGAGTACATCACGCCCTACATCCATTCGATCGGTCTCTCGGCGAGCTACTTCGCCGACGCCCTGCGGGCGACGCTGCGTCTGGAGACGATCTACGACGTCGGCGTGCCGATGTTCGATCGGCGCAAGCGGACGACGTTGACGCCGTTCCTCCCCGGAGTCGCCGCGCACGACTTCTGGAAGGGCATGGTCGCCTTCGACCGCGCGGTGATGGTGTCGCCGATCAACGCCGGCTCTGCCGTGTTCGTCACCGGCCAGTGGCTGGTGCACCACATCATGCACAACGACGACGCGCTGGCGGGGCCGCTCGATCTGCCGACCGCGGGCGCGCGCGCGCGGCCGTTCTGCGGCGCCGCGCCGACGGAGCCCTGCACCGATCCGCGCGGCAACGGCAGCTTCCGCGACGACGTGCGAAGCTGGGAGTCGCTCGTGACGCTGGCGGCGTTCACCTCGTATCGGGGCGGGACGGTCGTGCCGGTGATCGGCTTCGCGCTCGACCCCGTCAACAGCTACAGCGTCAACGTCTTCTGGAACCTCGCCCTGGTGGTTCGGCCGCGCGTGCTCGTCGACGTCACCCAGCGCTATTTCGCGACGGCGCAGGGTGACGTCCAGAAGGGCCCGTTCAATCCGTGGGTGTTCGGCACGATGCGCGGCCGGTCCGAGACCGCGCTCCGGCTGACGTACGAATTCTGATGCGCCGCTCGGCGTCGCGACTTCGGCGCGGCGCTCGCCGGTGTTCGCGCACGTCATACCACCGACGGGAATGAGGCCGCGGGCGGCGAGACCGTCCCGCGATCCGGTATGAAGCACGCGACGAAGAGGGAGGTGAATGATGCGTTTCGGTTTGTCGTACCTGCCCGATGCCAGCCCCGAGGTCCTGTCGGCTCCGGACTATTTCGCGACCGCGCTCGAGCTCGCGGCCGTCGCCGACTCGGCCGGCCTGCACACGATCAAGATGACCGAGCATTATCTCCATCCATACGGCGGCTACTGTCCGTCGCCGCTCGGCTTCCTCGCCGCGGTGGCGGCGCGGACTCGCCGCATCCGCCTGATGACCGGCGGCGTGCTGCCGGCGTTCCATCATCCGGTGCGGCTCGCCGCCGAGACCGCGATGCTGGACGCGATCAGCGGCGGCCGCCTCGACGTCGGCTTCGCACGCGCCTACATGCCCTACGAGTTCGCGGCGCTCGGCGTCCCGATCGACGAGAGCCGCGAGCGGTTCGTCGCGACCGTCGAGGCCGTGCGGCGGCTGTGGACGGAGGAGCGGGTGTCGGTCGCGACGCCGTTCTTCTCGTTCCGCGACGCGACCTCGCTGCCGCGTCCGACGCAGCTTCCGCATCCCCCCGTCTGGGTGGCGGCGTCGCTCGCGCCCGAGAGCTTTCGCTGGATCGGCGAGCACGGCTTCGACCTGATGGCGACCTTCGTCCTCACCGAGCGCGCCTGCTTGCAGGAGCTGATCGCGATCTACCGCGCCGCGTTCGCCGGCAGCGCCGCCGCGGCGACGCGGCGCTCGCAGGTCGCCTTGAGCCTGCCGCTCTACGTCGCCGCGACCGACGCCGAGGCGTGGCGCGACGGCGACCGCCACCTGGCGCGCTACCTCGCGGTCTGGGAGGACGGCGCGCGCGCGTGGGCGGGCCTCGAGAGCCGCGCGTATCCCGGCTACACGCACATGGCCGAGGTGATTCACGCGAGCACTCCCGAACGGCTGCGCCGCGCGGGAAGCGCCGTCTTCGGCTGCGCCGGCCGCGTCGTCGAGCACCTCGCGTGGCTGCGCGAGGAGCTCGGCGCCGACGAGATCCTCTGGCAGATCGACTTCGGCGCGATGCCCGCCGCGGCGTCGCGCCGCACGCTGCACCTCTTCGTCGACGACGTGCTGCCGCGGCTCGCGGGCGCCGGCCGCGACGCCGCGGGTGACGCGGCGTGAGGCGGTCGCGGGTGCGGCGGGCGGCCCACGGAAACCTCGAGGTGACGGCGCGGGCGTGCTCCGTCGTCCCGCGGTGCGCGCCGCCGGCGGGATCGCGCCGGTGACCGTCGCGGACGCATCGCCGGCGGCGGCCGCGCCCTTCTCCAACGGCCGGCTCGCCGCCGCGCTGGCGCTCACCGCGCTCCCGGTCGTCCTCACGACGCTCTTCTTTCTCTTGCCGGGCCCGCTGGTCGGCGCGGCCCGGCGCCGGCTCGGTCCGCTGTACCTGAGCTTGGCGGTCTACGCGGCCGCCAACTGGCTGACGTTCGCGGTCGTCGTCGGCGTCGCCGGCTGGGACGGGCTCCGCGCCCACGGCCTGCGGTTTCCGGTCACGGGGTCACGGATCGCCGCCGCGGTCGTCGGCTTCGTCGGCGCGCTCCTGGTGTTCTCGGGCGTGAGCTGGTTCCTGGCGCGCGTGGGGCTGCCGCCGGTTCGCGGCATGGACTTCGTCGATCCGTCGGCGGTGCAGGTGAGCGTCCTCGTTCTGAGCGCGGTCGTCACCGCGCCGTTCTGCGAGGAGGTGCTCTTTCGCGTGCTCTGGATCGGCGGGCTGCGATCTCGCGTGCCCGCGTGGGTCGCGGCGGCGATCTCGATGGTCGCGTTCGCTACGATCCATCTGCCGTACTTCGGCGTCGGCGGCGCCATTTTCATCGTCGTCTGGGCCGTCATACCGGCGGCAATGTTCATATGGTTCGGCGATCTCACCGCGCCGCTGATCATGCACGTGATGAACAATCTCTTTGCATACATCGTCGTACCGCTGCTGTCGTAAGCACCGTCTCTCCCCGCCGCCGAACGAGAAATTCGTGATCCGCATGCGTGGATACGAGAATTGACCATGTCATACCGTAGCGTCGTCGTGCAGGCGCACGCTGATATCCTCCAGAATTGATCATGATTCCGGATCCGGTATCACCACTCACGTGAGCGCAAGGCGTTCACGGCGGTGTCACGAATTTCCTACATGAACGACACCGGAAAGGAGTGAGTCATGGCGAGCGATCAGACCAACGGCTGTGCAATCGAGGATCTCGATCTGGGCGGCGCCTCCGGCCTGGAGACGGCGGCCGCCGGCACGTGCACGACCTGCTGCTGCTGCACGGCGACCGCGCAGTGCGACCAAGCGTCGATGTGACGGTAGCGGACGGCGGCTCGCGCGCAATCGTCCGGAATGGAGTGGAGCACCATGCTCGATGAGGCGGTGAAGGTGCGGATCAGACCCGAGTACGAGCTCATCACGGTCGATGAGCGCACGGTCGTGATTCGCTCGGCGGATCACGGCGTGCGCGTACGGGTCGAGGGGATGGGCGCGTCGGAGCTGGCGGCACGCCTCGTTCGGCTCGACGGCACGCGATCCGTCGGCTCCTTCCTCGACGTCGCGCCGGCGCGCGACGGGCTCGCGGCGCTTCTGCGCGGGCTCGTCGCGCGCGACATCGTCCGCGAGGCCGGCGGCGAGTCCGCGGCCGACGACGCTCGGCTCTTCGCCCGCTTCCACGACGACCCCGCGGGCTGCGCCGAGCGTCTGGCCGCGGGCCGGGTCGTCGTCTGCGGCAGCGGCCGTCTCGCGACCGCGGTGCGGCACGACCTTGCCATCGCGGGCGTCGCGGAGATCGCGACGTGCGGCTCGCCGGACGACTTGGGGGTCGACGACGCTCCCGACCTCGTCGTCCTCTGCCCGGAGCGCGGCGGACGGGCGTCGGCCGCGACCCTCAACGCGCTCGCCCTCGAACGCGGCGTCGTCTGGCTCCCGCTCGGCGTCGTCGGCACGGAAGGCTTCGTCGGGCCGCTGTTCACGCCCGGAGACGGCCCGTGTCATGCCTGCATGTCCGCGCGCGAAGCCGCCGAACTGGACCGACCCCGAGATCTCGCGCGCCTACGTCGACCGGGTCGATCGCGATCCGCGCTCGCTCGAGGCCTACGGCGCGCTGCCGGGCTTCGTCGCGCTCGTGAGCCAGTGGGCGGCGATCGAGATCACCAAGTACCTGTCGCGCTTCACGGTGCCGGCGCTGCTCGGCGCCGTCCTGCGCATCGATTTCCTCGGCTGCCGCACGCAGCTGCATCGCGTCCTCCGGGTGCCGCGCTGCGCGGCCTGCTCGCCGGCGGCGCGCCGTCCCGCGGTCGACGGCCTCCTCTACGCAGGCCGGCAATGAGCGAGTCCGCGGCGATCGAAGCGGCGCTCGTGCGCGCGGGCCGTCTCGTCGACGAGCGCTGGGGCGTCGTCCGACATGTCGTCGTTCACGACGTCGGGCCCTCGGACCCTGCGATCTTCTGCGCGACCGCGCAGCTCGCCTCGACCCGGCCGTTCTCGGACGGGATCGCGAGCCGGCTGAACGGCGGCGCCGGCCTCGACCGCGCCACTGCGACCATGGGCGCGCTCGGCGAGGCGATCGAGCGCTACGCGATCGGGCTCTATCGCGAGACCGAGCTCCTGCGGGCGCCGTTCGCCGATCTCGCGCGCGAGGCGGTCGACCCGCGCCGTCTGATCTTCTTCGCCGACGAGCAGTACGCGTGGCCGCGTTTTCCGTACGTGCGCTTCGACGCCGGCGCGCCGTTGAGCTGGGTCGCCGGCATCTCGCTGCTCGACGGTACGCAGCGGTGGGTGCCGGCGTCGCGGGTGTACACGCCCTACGTCGCGCCCGCCGCCGGCGATCGTCTGCTGCAATCGGCGAGCACCGGAGCCGCCTGCCACGTCGACCGCGACCGCGCCGTGCTCGCCGCGCTCTACGAGTGCATCGAGCGCGACGCGGTGATGATCGCATGGCTGAGCCGCCTCGCGCTGCCGCGTCTCGACCCGGCGACGAGCGCGTCGCGATCGACGCGGCGCCTCCTCGAGCGCTTCGCGGCGCAGGGCCTCGTCGCGCTCCTCCTCGACGCCACCTCGGACCTCGGCATCCCGACCGTGTTCTGCATCCTCTACGCGCCGCGCGGCACGACGCCGTCGCTCGCCGTCGGCGCCGCCACCCGCGCGACGCTCGGTGCCGCGGCCGAGAAGGCTCTCGTCGAGAGCGCGCACACGCTCTTCTGGATCCACACGCGCTGCCGGGACCGGCCGCTCCCCGCGTTCCGCGAGGACTACGCCGACGTCACCTCGCTCGATCTGCACTCGCTGCTCTACGGGCACCCGCGTATGCGCGAGCGCGTGGCGTTTCTCTGCGGCGAGGTGCCGGCGGCGGTCCGTTCGGCGAAGGCGGCCGCGCGTGACGAAGCCGCGGCGGCGGCCGGCGACTCGGCGGCGCCCGCTGCGTCCCGGGCGGTCTCCGGCTCGGCGGCGTCCGGCGAATCGGCGTCGGACGAGCTCCGGCGCTGCATCGCCGTCCTCCGGCGTCACGATCTCGACGCGGTCGCGATCGATCTGACCCCGCCGGACGTCGCCGACCTCGGGTTCGCCGTCGTGCGCGTGGTCGTCGCCGATCTGCACCCGCTCTGGGGCGGCCACCAGCTCCGCTGTCTCGGCGGGCGCCGGCTGGCGCAGGTGCCGGTTCGGCTCGGGTACCTCGAGGCACCGCGCGCGACGCATGAGCTCAACACCGACCCGCACCCGATGCCGTGAGAGGAAGAGCCGAGGGAACGACGATGCCCGATCATGCAGACGCCGCGCGCAGCGCGCTCGACGAGCTCTACCACGGCAACTCCAAGCACAGCCCGGTGCGGCTCGGCTTCGCGTCGGCCTACGACGTGCGGCGGCGCGATCGGGCGGTGCACGAGCTCTACGAGGCGCATCGCGACCGGTTCAAGACCTACCCGGCGTCGCCGCGCGTCGCGTTGCCGCGCGAGCTGCTCGCGCCGGCGGTGACGTTGACCGACGCGATCGTCGCCCGCCGCTCCGAGCGGCGCTTCGCGCCCGCGCCGCTCGCCCTCGAGGAGATCGCGACCCTGCTCGCGCGCAGCTACGGCACCTGCGGCGCGCGCGGCGGTCTCGCGGCGCGCGCCGTCCCGTCGGGTGGCGGGCTCTACCCGCTCGATCTCTACGTGCTGCAGCTCGCCGGCGGCGCGTGCGACCAAGGCGTCTACCACTACCATCCGGGTGCGCACTGCTTGCAGCGCGTCGGCGCCGGTTGCGCGCGCCGCACGCTCGAGGCGGCGTCGATCTATCCGGAGATCGTCGCGCAAGCGCCGATGCTCCTCGCCGTGGTCGCCGACATGCCGCGGACGCGGCGCAAGTACGGGGAGCGGGCGTACCGATTGGCGCTCCTGGAGGCGGGGCACGTGAGCCAGAACCTCTACCTCCTCGCTGCGGCGCTCGGGCTCGGCATCGTCGCGCTCGACGGCTTCTACGACGACCGCCTGCACGCGGTCCTCGGCGTCGACGGCGTCTCCGAGATCGCGCTCCTGCTCTTCGCCGTCGGGCGGCCGGGATGATCGCGGACGCGGCGCTCTTTCGAGCGCACCTGGGCGCGGCGCTGCGCGCGCTGCCGTCCGAGCTCGACGACGCGCCGCCGCGCCGGGAGGGAATCGCCGCCGACGCGCTCGCCGTCGCCCGCGAGCTCGAGGTCGCGAGCCCGGGACTGGCGTTGATGATGCAGCTGCGCGCGCGGCTCTTCGACGAGGCGGCGCTCGAGGCCGGCCGGCGCGGCTTCGACGCGCTCGTCGCGGTCGGATGCGGGTTCGACGATCGCCGTCTGCGGCGGCTCGCGCGCGGCCGACTGCGCGTCGTTGCGATCGAGCATCCGGCGGTTCTCGCGCGCCGCCCCTGCGGCCGGCGATCGCCGGCCTTCGCGCGGATGCCGGTCGAGGATCTCGCGACCGCGCCCTGCGCGGCGCTCGAGCGGCAGTGCGGCGTGCGGCCCGGCGAGCATCGCACGTTCGTTCTGCTGCAAGGCCTGAGCATGTGGGGCGGCGCCGCCGCTCTCGCGCACTGGCTCGACGACTTCGCCGCGCACGCGGCGCCGGGAAGCGAGATGCTGCTGAACGTGCTCGACGCCTCCACGGTCGCCGAGGCGCCGAGCGCTGCCGGCGCTGCCGGCGCTGCCGGCGGCGCTTTCCCGGCGTCGCGTTCGCGATCGATGCCGCGGCTCTCGCCGCCGCGGTCGCGGCGAGCGGTCTCGGGTTGCGGGGACTCTTCGACTCGCACGCGGTCGAGCGCCGCGTTCTCGGCGTCGACGACCTGGTGATCCGCGAGCTCTACGCGTGGCTCGGCTCGACGGCCGACCCGAGGCGCCGGCGACCGCCGTCGGTGCTCGCCGGCCGGCCGCACGCCGGAGCGCCGACGATCCTCGCGGCTCGACCGCCGGCGCTCCACCCGCTCGCGGCGGCTCGCCGCCCGGCGCTGCGTCGCGACGTGCGCGTCGCCCGTCGGCGAGATGGGACGGCGCTTCTCATCCGGCAGGCGAATCCTCTGCGGAGCTGTCACGTCAGCGTGACGCGCGCCGGCCTCGCCGCCGCGCATCTCCTCGACGGCACGCGAGGAATCGCGGAAATCCGCCGCACGCTCTGCGCCTCCGGCGCTGCGGGCCGCGACGGCGAGCTGGCGGCGCTCGTCGACCTGCTGCGTGCGCGCGGCTTTCTCGCGTACGACCCCGCCGCCGATGGTGAGTTCGCCGCCGGCGTCGCGGCGTGCGCGACGGATGCGAGTGCCGCGACCAAAGCGTTCCTGCGCGCCGTCGCCCGCGATCCGGATCACCTCGGGGCGCTGCGCGAGCTCGCGCTCGTCGCTCTCGGTCGCGGCGACGACCTGCTCGCCCGGCGCGTCGCGCGCCGGCTCGCATGCTTCGCCGGCAACCAAGCCGCGAGGCACCTGCGCCGCACGCTGGAACGATGGGGCGCGGGGACGCGCCTGGCCGTCGAGCGCCGTGGACCCGTCACCGTGCTCGCCGCGCGCGGCGGCAGCGCCACGGCCGCGCACCGCGTCCTCGACGATGCGCACGAGCTGATCCCGACGCTCGCGCGACTCTTGGGAGTCGAGCTGCCGGGCGAGATCGTCCTCGACGTCACCGGCGAGCGCGCCGCCGTGCCGGTGACGATGGTCGCCGACGCCGACCCGTACACCGCGGTGCGGATCGCGCAGCCGACCTACTCGCGATCGATCCTCTGTCACGAGCTCGTCCACGTCCTCGCCACGTCAGACTCGTCCTGGCTCTCCGAGGGGCTCGCCGTCTGGGCGCAGCGAGCGGTCGCCCCCGGCGCCTGCTTCCCGGACGACGCGCCGCTCGCCGCCGATCACGTCGCGTGCGGGTCGCCGGCGCGATCGGCGGCGGGCGCCGCGTGCGGGTCGCTCGCGGAGCTGCTGCGGAGCCCGCAGGAGGACTGCGGCACGTTCCGGCTCGCGCCGCGCCTCGGTCGCGACGGCTATCTGGCCGCCGCCGACTTCGTCGATTTTCTCGCGCGCGCGGGCGGCGTCGGCGGCCTGAGGCGCTTCTTCACCGCGTGCCAGCCCGGCCGCGACCACGCGAGCCTCGGCGTCGCGTGCGCCGAGATCGGCTTCGCTTCCCTCGGCGATCTCGAGGACGCCTGGCGGAGCGCGCGATGAGCGGCCATGCAGCCGAGCGCGTCGAGCGCATCGCGGGCCTCGTCGCCTTCGAGCGCGCGCTCATGGTGAGCGTCGCGGATCGGATCGCCCGCGCGGCGTCACTCCACACCAAACGCGTCCTCTGTCGCTGCGTGTGGCGTGGCGCGTCCCGCGTCCGCGACCTGCGGCACGCCCTCCCCGCCGAGGCGGCGCCGATCGCCGGCGAATCGCTTCCGAGCGGCGCGGTCCGCGAGCTCATCGACGCGCTCGGCGCGGCTCCCGACACCGGCGAGTTCTGCGCCGGGCTGGCGCGTCTCGTCGCTCCCGTCGGCGCGGCGGCGTATGCCGCGACGATCACCGGCGACGACGGGATCGTGGGCGCTGCGAGGCTGCGGCGGGCCGGACGCAGCTACGACCTCGACACGGCGGCGCTCGCCGGCGTCGACGCCGGCATCACGTCGGCCGACGCGCGCCGGCGGCTGGGCCGGCTCGCCGCGCTTGCGAACGGCGTCCGCGGCGCGGTGCGGTGCGGCGAGCCGATCGGCGGCGATCCCCACGCGCGCTCGTCGCCGGCGTTGAGCGCGCCGGCGCGCGAGCATGCGATTCGCGCTCTCGCCGCGGGAGAGGCACACGCGGAAGTCTGGTTCGTCGGCTCGCCGGCGGAGCATCAGCAGTACCTCCACCAGCTGATCGCGTTCGAGATCAACACGTTCGAGGCGGTGAGCCGTCACATCGCCGAGTTCGCGTGGATGCCGTGGGAGTTTCATCACGACATGGCGGTCCAGATCCACGACGAGGTCGCGCATCTCGAGATGTGGCTCGAGCGGCTGGCGCACGTGGGCGGCGAGCTCGGACGATGGACGCCGCTCAGCGCGCACGAGTACGCGGTCTGTGTCGGCCATGGCCTGCCGGGCCGCCTGGCGTTGCTGGAGCGCCTCATCGAGTCCGCGGCGCTCGACGGCCTGCCGCTGCACCGCTGCATGTGGGAAGCGCGCGACGATTCGGTGATGGTCGCCTACCTCGACCAGGTGCAGCTCGACGAGATCGGGCACGTGCGCGTCGGCAACGCGTGGCTCCGCCGCCTGTGCGGCGACGACGGGGGCTCGTCACGCTCGTCGAGCAGGCGGAGGCGTCGACGCGACGGCGTTTGCTGACGGCGGCGCGCGAGCTCGAGGACGCCGGGCTCGCGCCTTCGGGAAACGCCGAGCTCATGCGCCGGAAGTTCGACGATCCGCTGAGCCTCGCGACCAACACCGCGCTTCGGATCCGTGCCGGGTTCACCGAGCGCGAGATCGCGGACGAGGTCGCGCGGCGCCGGCGGGCGCTCGCGTCGACAGGGGAAGGAGATCACGACCGATGCTGATCCGAGACCTGATCTGGATGGCCGTCGCCTGCGCGGCGCCGCTGGCGCTGGCGCCGAGCAGCGTCCGCGGCGAGACGCTCGCCGACGGCCTCGCCGCGCTGAAGGCCGGCTCCGACACCATGGCGCTCCCGCAGCTCGAGGAGGCGGTGCGGATCCTGCGCGCGCGCGCCGACGACACCGACGCCGACGGCGTCGCGCACTACCATCTCGCGCGCGCGTACGAGGCGCTGGCGATCCGCCACGGCGACGACGGCAACGCCGCCGCCGCGGTTCACGATCTCGAGCAGGGCGTCCTCGCCGCCAAGGCCGCGCTCGAGCGGAAGGACGCGTCGCCGTACCACACGATCCTCGGCGACCTGTACGGCGAGCTCGCGGCGCAGAGCGGCGTCGTCGGCAGGATGCGCTACGGCCGGCTCGCGGCCGCCGCCTTCCGGCGCGCGCTCGAGCTCGATCCGCGCAACGCGCTCGCGCACGTCGGCGCCGGCATCGGCAAGCTCGAGACGCCGGCCATGTTCGGCGGCAGCGTCGTCGAGGCGCTCGCGGAGTTCCACCAGGCGCAGGCGCTCGATCCGACGTGCGACGAGGCGTGGGTGTGGGAAGGCATCGCGCAGCGTCGCCTCGGGGCGATCGCCGCCGCGCGCCGGGCATTCGCGAAGGCGATCGCGGTGAACCCGCGGAGCCAGCACGCCAAGCGCGAGCTCGCCGTGCTCGAGGAGAATTTCCGATGACCGTGATCGCCGTGCGCGACGTCCACAAGAGCTACGCGACCGCCGCCGGCCTCGTCCGTGCGCTCCGCGGCGTGTCGTTCGCCCTCGACGCCGGCACCGTCTGCTCCGTCGTCGGACCGTCCGGCAGCGGCAAGAGCACGCTCCTCGGCCTGATCGGCGGGCTCGACGCGCCGAGCGCCGGCGAGGTGCAGGTCGCCGGTCACCGGCTGCACGCGATGTCCCCGCCGGAGCGGGCGCGCTTCCGCGCGACGCGCGTCGGCTTCGTCTTCCAATCCAACAACCTCATTCCGGTCCTCACTGCCGCCGAGAACGTCGCCCTGCCGCTCACGCTCCAGCGCCTGTCCGCGCGGGAACGGTCGGTCCGGGTCGAGGCCATCCTCGACGAGCTCGGCATCCGGGCGGTCGCGCGCCAGCGGCCCGGCGAGCTCAGCGGCGGACAGCAGCAGCGGGTCGGGATCGCGCGCGCGCTCGTCACCGCGCCGGTCCTCGTCCTCGCCGACGAGCCGACGGCCCACCTCGACTCGGTGACGGCGCTCGAGGTGATGAGCCTGCTGCGCACGATCAATCGGACGCGCCGCACGACCTTCGTCTTCTCGACTCACGATCCCGCCGTCGACGCGATCGCCGACCGACGCATCGGTCTGCGCGACGGCGCGCTCGCGACGCCGCCGTCCGCGGAAGGCACCAACGGATCATGCCGACCCTACTCACGCTCGCCCTACGGAACGTTCTCCGCCACCCGCGCCGGAGCGTGATCACCGCCGGCGCCGTGGCGCTCGGGGTCGTGTTCGTGACGGTGGCGGCGGGATTCCTCGACTTCACGTTCTGGGGCCTCCGGCAGAGCATCGTCTACGGCGGCCTCGGCCATCTCCAGCTCCTGCCGGCGAGGGCCGGGGCGCGTCCGCGGCTGTCGGGCGCGCTCGTCGCGGGCGCACGGCGGGTGCTGGCCGCCGAGCCGCAGGTCGAGCACGTCGCCGGACGGCTCGAGTTTCAGGGCCTGATCGGCGCCGGGCCGGAGACCGTCACGTTCTCCGGGGTCGGCGTCGAGCCGCAGCACGAGCGAAGCGTCCGCGCCCTGCTGATGCTGACCGCCGGCGATTGGTTCAGCGGCGGCGAGCGCGTGCCGCAGGTCCTCGTCGGCAGCGGCCTCGCGGCGCGGCTCCGGCTGCGACCGCGCGATCTCGCGTCGATCATCAGCTACTCGGATCGCGGACGGATGAGCGCCGCCGACGTGCAGGTGGCGGGGATCTTCGAGAGCGGCGTCATCGAATACGACGCCCGCACGCTCTTCGTGCCGCTCGCGACCGCGCGCGAGCTGATGGAGACGGACGCGTTCAGCGGCGTCGCGGCGACCGTGCGCGATCCGTCGGCGAGCGCGGCGGTCGCGGCGCAGCTCGCGCGCTGGGTCGCCGCGACCGGCGCCGACGCGCGGGTGGCGCGCTGGGACGAGCTCTCGCCGGTCTACGGCAGCGTCGTCGCGTTGTATCGCTGGGTGCTCGACGTCTTCCTCGTGATCGTCACGATCGTGGTCGTCCTCGGCATCGCGAATACCATGTCGATGGCGGTCCTGGAACGCGTCGCCGAGGTCGGGGTGCTGCGCGCGGTCGGCTTCGGCTCGGCGCGCGTGGTGCTGATGTTCCTCTACGAGGCGGCGGCGATCGGCATCGCCGGCGCCGCGGCGGGGACGGTCTTGGGTATCGCTTCCTGCGTCGGGCTCACCGCCTGCGGGATCGACATGCCGCCGCCGCCGGGCCACAGCCAGGGCTACGTCGCCGCCGTGCACGTCGTCCCGCGGGCGTTCGTCGCCGCCGCCGGCATCGCGATCGGCTCGGCGGTGCTGGCGGCGGTCGGGCCGTCGATCCGCGCCGTCCGTCGTGAGGTGTCGGAGGTGCTGCGTGCGACGTGATCGCGAGCGGCGCGGGCGCGCGCGCGCCGCCGGCGCGCGTTGGCTGATCGCGTTGCTCGTCCTCTGCGCCGCGCCGCTCGACGGCGCGCCGAGCCGCGCGGCACGGACGGCCTGCGCGCAGGATGACGCGCCAGGGAACGCGGACGCCGTCGCGGCGGTGGCGACCGTCGGTGCGACGGATGCCGCCGGGGAGGGAGGGGAGAGCCGTCGCGGGGACGGATGCCGCCGCCGTGCGCGCGCCTGCGACCGAGGCCGCGGCGCCGGCATCGGTCCTCGACGTCATGCGCCGAGCCGACCGCCACCGCGGCCTCGGCCGGCCGTATCGCTTCCGGGCGCGGATCTACGCCGCAGGCAGCGACGCCGGGCGCACAGCGGCCGACGCGGCGTCGGGCGACGCCGGCGGCGGAGCCGCCGGGGCGGCGCCGACCGCCGCGGAACACGAACCCCGCGAGGCGCCGGCTGCCGACGCGACCGTGGTCGACGTGCGCTCGAACGGCTTCGGACAGCAGCTCGTGATCATGCTCGAGCCGAACCGCGGCGACGCGATGCTGGCGACCGCCGACGTCGTGTGGCTCCGTCCCCGGCGGCTGCATCGCTTGACGCGCATCCCGCCCGATCTTCGCATGTTCAGCGGCGCCAGCGTCTCCGACGTGACGTCCGTCGACTTGCTCGGCGGCTACCACGCGACGCTCCGTTCCGCGGCCGGCGCGCCGAGCGGGGCGAGCGCCGGTTCGACGGGAGAGCGAAGCGAGCAGCCGGGGGGCGCGCTGCTGATCGATCTCGTGGCGGCGAAGGAGGGCGTTCGCTACCCGCGCGCGATCTATGCGATCGACGCGCGGACGTGCCGGCCGCGTCGCATCGACTTTCTGGCGGCGTCGGGCAAGCCTTTGAAGACGATCGTGTACGCCGAGTTCCGGGAGGTCCTCGGTCGAGTGCTCGCGACCCGGCTGATCATCGAGGATCACGTCTTTCGCGACAGCTCCGTCGTCACCATGTCCGAGTTCGAGCCGTTGCCGGCGGCGGACGCCGCCATGTTCGATCCCGACTATCTGCTGGCGCTGCCGGACGTGCCGTCATGAGCTCGCGGCCGGCGGTTCACGTCGCGGGGCTCACCAAGCGCTACGCTCGCGTCGTCGCGGTCGACGACGTCTCGTTCGAGGTCGCGCCCGGCGAGATCTTCGGCATCCTCGGGCCGAACGGCGCCGGCAAGACGACCGTCGTCGAGTGTCTCGAGACGCTGCGCCGTCCGGACGCCGGCGTCGTCCGCGTGCTCGGCCTCGATCCGCAGCGCGACGCGCGCGAGCTCCGCGCAGCGGATCGGCGTCCAATTGCAGCGCGGCGCGCTGCAAGAACGGATCACGGTCGGCGAGGCGCTCGATCTCTTCCGCTCGTTCTACCGCACCGGCGTCGCGTGGCGCCGGTTGCTCGCCGAGCTCGGGATGGCGGAGCGCGCCGACGCCCCGTTCGGGACGCTTTCCGGCGGCGAGAAGCAGCGCGCGTTCATCGCGCTGGCGCTGGTGAACGATCCCGAGGTGGTCTTCCTCGACGAGCTCACGACCTCGCTCGATCCCGCACGCGCGCCGCGACATCTGGAACCTGGTGCGCCGGGTCCGTGACCGCGGCGCCACGGTGTTTCTGACGACGCACTTCATGGAGGAAGCGGAGCGTCTCTGCGACCGCGTCGCGATCATGCACCGCGGCCGCGTCGTCGCCTTGGATGCACCCGCGAGCCTGACGCGCGCCGTCGCGGTGGAGAGCCGCGTCACGTTCCGATGCGGCGCGACCGTCGACGAGCGGCTCGCGCGCGTCCGCGGCGTCAGCCGGGTCGAGCAGGAGCTGGATCGTGTCGTCGTCTGCGGCGCGGGCGACGACCTGGTCTCCGACATCGTCGCCGCGGTGACGGCGATGGGCGTGCGGTGTCACGACGTCCGCAGCGAGCGGCCGACGCTCGAGGACGTGTTCCTCGCGCTCACCGGCGACCGGCTGGCTGGAGAGTCCGAGGCCGGAGGCGCGGAGAAGCAGGAGAAGCGGGAGAAGCAGGAGAAGCGAGAAGCAGGAGAAGAATGATGCGTGCGCTCGCGAAGCTCGCCTGGGTCGAGACCAAGCTCTTCCTGCGGGAGCCGCTCGCCGCGTTCTTCACGCTGCTCTTTCCGCTCCTCCTGCTCGCGCTCTTCGGCGGCATCTTCGGGAACGCCCCGGTGCCGGAGTATGGCGGCTTCGGCTTCGTCGACGCCTCGGTGCCGGCGTACGCGGTCCTGGTGATCGCGACGAGCGCGTTCCTTTCCCTGACGACGACGTTGGCGTCCTACCGCGAGCAGGGAGTTCTGCGTCGCCTGCACGCGACGCCGGTCCGTCCACTCGTGATCTTGGGCGCGCACGTGGTGGTCGTCTTCGCCATGACGGCGCTCGGCATGGCGCTCCTGATCGCGCTCGGGGACGCGGCGTTCGGACTGCGCCGTGCCGGCAGCGCGCCGACGGTCTGCGCCGCGTTCGTGTTCGTCAGCCTTTCGCTCTTCGCACTCGGGTTCGTGCTCGCGAGCGTCGCGCCGGGGGTGCGGAGCGCGCAGGCGATCGGGATGACCGTGTTCTACCCGATGATCTTCCTGTCCGGCGCCGCGATCCCGCGCGACCTCTTGCCCGCGCCGGTCCAGCGTGCCGCGGTCGTCATCCCCCTGACGCACGCCGTCACCCTGCTCCAGAGCTTGTGGTTGGGCGAGCCGTGGCGGGCACACGTCGTCGAGACCGGCGTGCTCGCCGTGCTCGGCGTCGTCGGCGTCCTGGTCTCGGCGCGGACGTTTCGCTGGGAATGAGAGCCCCGAGCGCGGCGAGCCCGTCGCCAGCGTTGCGGCGGTCGCAGACGACTCCGTCGCTGCCGCCGCCGCCCACGACACGGTCGCCACCGCCGCGTCGCCGACGACACTCCGCCGTCGCTGCCGTTGCCGCGGTCGGCGCTCGGTGCTGGCTGGATTCCGGCCGGTACCTCGACGCTCGTTGCGTTGGACGTCGCGGGTGTGGTCGTATCGCTGAGAACGGTCGGGCGGAAACGATGCGACTCGAACGCATACCGTGGACGGGCTCGGGGGAGCCCGACGAGGCCGCGCTCCGCGCCGCGCTCACGGCCGAAGGCTACGCCGTGCTCGCGTGGAGCGATCCGCCGGGTCGCGCCTACTCTCCGCACGCGCATGACCACGACGAGTCGCTCTGGTGCGTGCGCGGACGGATCGTGTTCGAGATCGCCGGCCGCGAGTACGCGCTCGGGGCGGGAGACCGGCTGATGCTGCCTCGGGGCACCGTGCACGCCGCGGTCGTCGGACCGGCCGGCGCGCACTACCTGATCGGCGAGCGCTGAGCGCGGCGTTCGCGCTCCGCGGGTGCGGACGTCATCGCCGAGGAGCGGGTCCCTCGCGCCCGCGAGCCGCGAGCGGGTAGTACGGTCACCAGTCTGAAGACTGACCCTACCCGCGGCCGGGTGCTGGCCGTCCAGCCAGTACCCGCGGCCGGAGCCGTTGCTCGCGCTGCGTTCGCGGTGTACCGGACGACGCGCCGACTTCGATCGCGCACGAGGGCACTCGCATGGACAAGCTGAAAGCGTTCGTCGCCGGGTTCGTTTCGACGCTGGTGTTTCACCAAGGGCTCCTCGCGTTGCTGTACGCGAGCGGACGCTCGCCGCGGGCGCCGTACGTGACGACGCCGACGGGCCCGTTCGGCGTGCCGCAGGTGCTGTCGCTCGCCTTCTGGGGCGGCGTCTGGGGGATCGTGCTCTGGGCCGCGATCCGCAATCTCCGCGGCCGGCCCGGCTACTGGACGAACGCGCTCGCGCTCGGCGCGTTCGCCCCGAGCCTGGTCGCGCTCTTCGTCGTGTTTCCGCTGAAGGACCTTCCGCTCGCCGGCGGGTGGGACCCGAGGATCATCGTCGGCGCGCTCCTGCTGAACGGCGCCTGGGGTCTCGGCGTCGCGGCGATGATGCGCATCACCGAGGGCGGCTACCCCGCCGAACGATGAGCGGGCAGTACGCGAAGAGCCGGTCGGAAGGCGAGCACGGTGCCCGCGCTCGCGCCCGCTCCGCACACGGTCCTCGGCTGGCGTGTCGAGGACGTCCGGACGACGCTCGCTGCGTTGGCCGACCGCGGCGTGGCGTGCGAGCGGTACGCGGGACTCTCGCAGGACGATGCCGGAATCTGGACCGCTCCGAGCGGCGCACGGGTGACGTGGTTCAAAGATCCCGACGGCAACCTGCTCTCGATCACCCAGGAATGACCGCATCGGCGCGCGCGAGTGACGATGCGCGGCCGTCCGACGCGGCGCGCGGTCTCGGAGGCGCCGGTGCGGACCTCACGCGCGCAGGCAGCGCGGCGCGATGACCTCGAGGAGGCGATCGAACTCGACGGATTTTCCGAGCACCTCGACGTCGCGGAGGCCGTCGCCGCGACTCCCCTCGGCCGTCAGGCTGCGGCCGTAGGCGGTGACGACGACCACCGGAATGTGCGCGAGCGCCGGGTCGGCGAGCTGCCGACGCCGGAACGTCGGGCCGTCCATCACCGGCATCATGACGTCGAGCACGATCAGGCACGGCAGCTCGGCGCCGCTGCGCATCACGTCGAGCGCCTCCTTGCCGTTGGCGGCGGTGCGGACGTGGAAGCCGGCGGTCTCGATCAACGCGGCGGCCGCCTCACGGACGTCGTCGTTGTCCTCGACGACGAGCACCGGCCCGGTCGGCTCGCTCGATGCGGGTATGCGTTCGCCGGCAGATCTGGTTGCGTCGTCGTCGGGCCCGCCGCAGATCAGCGAGGTCGTGCTCATACGGTCCCGACCGTACTCGCGGCGTTTCCGTAGACAACGGCCCGCCGCCGGGCGGCAACCGCCGCGCCGGCTCGTCTTGGGCGACGACCTCGGCCATCCCGGTTGGATTCCGGTCGCGCCGTTTCCAAGCGCGCCCGTCGGCGTCCCCTCGTCGTCGATGCCGGTCCGACGATCCGTCGATGCGGGTCGCGCCGCCGCCGATGCATCGTCGCCATATACTCAACACGACCGAGATCGTGGATCGGAAGGATTAACCGAATACCGATACCCGCCGATGAGCACCCGTCGCAGAATGCGTCACGCGAACGTTTGGATACGGCGCGGTGCGGCAAGCTTGGTGGCGACGCACGGTGTCAACGAGGTGCCTGTGCCGTATCGCCTCCGGCATGCACTTTTCGCTAGCCACTGCTGCCGCAACGGTGATACCTGCGCTCACCCAACGCCGTGATGAAGCGGCCAACAAGGAGAAAGGGATGAAGCGTAGGAGCGGTCACCTCAGACTGGTTCCCGTCGTCGGCCTCTTCGCTGCGACGGTCGTGGCGGGCTCGACGGCCCTCGCCACCACCATCACGCAGAACACGTCCTGGACCATCGACCGCGCCGGGACGACGGCCAAGTATCGCGTCACCGCCTACGGCGACTCGATCTACGCCGGCTACCGCGGCTCGCTCTCGAGCGTCGCCAAGCGCGCCGCACCGTGGGTCGACGGCGAGTACTCTGAGCAAGGCGTGGAACGCCGACATCGAGGTGATCCGCCGCACCAAGTCGGGCGCGCGGCGCCTCCGACATCTACAACAACAAGATCGTCAAGGAGCGCTCGTACATGCAGGCGGCCAACACCCGCGTCGTCACCTTCGAGATGTGCGGCAACGACTGCCTGCAGGCGCGCTCGAGCTTCGCCGGCCAGAGCGGCACCTGCAACTTCGGCGCCGCTCGACACCGCGCTAGCAACTGCACCAACGTACCTGCAGCTCGCGATGCAGTACGATCAACGCCAGTACGCGCACCGCGACGTCAGGCTGTCAAGGTGGTCTCGAACCTCTACTACCCGGGCTACGCGGCCGACAACGTCGCTCACGCAACTGCACCGATCCGGCGTCCGGCCAGGAGGTGAACAAGCAGGACAAGCTTCCTGCCGTACCTCGCCCGCAAGCAACTGGCGGGCCTGCAACTTCGCCGCACACCTACGGCTTCCAGTGCGCCGACAGCTTCGCGCAGTTCATGGGCGCCGACTACGACTCGAACGGCGACGGGCAGATCGACTCCGACGCGCTCCGCTACGTCCAGGGCGAGATCGGAGGCGGCCTACGTCGACACCGCATCACCGTCGACCCTGCCGTTCGACGCTCCGCGACGCCAACACGCCACTTCGTCGAGCGCCGAGCACCAGCTACGACTACATCCAGTCCGACAACACGCACCCGACCTACACCGGCTCGACCGTCTACGTCGGCCTCTTCGGCGGCACGGGCTCCGGCTCGGGCCGCCCGACTACAGCGACGCGCAGATCGTCGGCGGCAAGAACCCGGTGTGGAACCGCCTCGGTCACGAGCGGATGGGGTGGGCGCTGTCGGTCTACAACCTGCCGACTCCCTAACCGTCACCCTCGGATGCGTCTCGAGCGGGCGCGCGCACCACGGCTCGGCGTGCGCGTGTGACCTCCGCCGCTCGAGGCGCTTCTCCTGCGCGGAAACGAAACGTGACCAGGACCAGGGCGGCAGCGCCCAGGGCGCGACCGCGCCGCGCGCCTCTCCGCGACGAGGGCCGCGCGCGCGCCGGTCGATCGCTCCCGGGTCGTGCGTGATCGCCGCCGCGACCGCGCGCCGACCTACCTTGCGGGGCGCGCGCCGATTCTCGTATATCCGATCACAGCCGATGGCGAGTGACACGCGACCGCTTTCGACCGCCGCCGGCGCCGGCACGCGTCCACGGCAGATCGAGGTCGACGCCGACGGCGTCCGAACGATCAAGACGTCGCCGGGAAAGACGGCGCTCTGGCTCGTCGCGCTCGCGATCGCGCTGCCGATCACCGCCACGTTCGTCGCCGTCGCGGTGATCCGCACGGCGCCCGGCGACGGCCGCCAAGCGGCGGTGCAAAGCGGCGGCGCTCGCGGCGAAGAGATCGCCGAACGGGGTCCGGCGGCCGCGCCGGCGCGCCCCGTCCCGCCGGCCGCTGCCGAGAAGCTGATCCCCAAGCGCGTCGCCGCCGCCGACGGGACGCCCGCGACGAATGCCGCGGCCGGCGTCCGCATACGCGAGCGCAAGCCGAAGCCGGAGATCGGCGCCGCCGAGGCGATCGCCGCGCTCCGCGAGGAAGGCGAGACCGGCGGCATCGCGGCGTTCCCGCCCCCGGGCACCAAGCCGGTCAAGTCGGGGATCATCGTGCCCGAGGAGTTCGAGCTCCCCGAGGGCTACGTGCGCCACTATCAGACGACCGACGACGGCAGGCAGCTGCCCGCGATCCTCATGTTCCATCCCGACTACCAGTTCGTGAACGAGCGCGGTGAGCCGGTCGCGGTGCCCGCGGATCGCATCGTGCCGCCGGAGATGGCGCCTCCGGGAATGCGGATCGAGCTGCTCGACGTCCCGGCGCCGGACGGAACCGCGGACTCCCGGCGCTGAGCGACGAGCGGCGGTCGTCGCGCTTCCGTGATCGCCCGCCGGCCGGGCGCTCCCGTGATCGACTCCTCGCCGGTGCCGCGATCGTCGCGAGCGCGCTCGCGCTCGCGCTCTACGCGCGCATGGCGTGGCCGTGGCTCGTCCTCGGATGGATCGGGCTGGTGCCGTGGATCGCCGTCGTCGACCGCACGGCGTCGCTCCGCCGCGCGCTCGCCGCCGGCGTCGTCATGTCGTGCGTCTTCGAGGTCGCCGTCTTCGGCTGGTTCGCGCGCGCGATCGCGACGTACAGCGGCGCGCCGTCGAGCGTCGCCGTCGTGCTGCTCGCCGTCTTCGCGCCCCTCCTCCAGCCGCAGTTCGTCACCACGGCGATCGCCCGGCGGCTGACTCGATCGACCGCGGCGGGCGCGCCGCGCGTCTGGCTGCCGGCGCTCGTCGCCGCGGCGACGTACGTCGGGACCGAGGCGATCGTTCCGAAGCTCTTCGCCGACACCCTCGGCCACGGGCTCTACCCGTCGGTATGGATGCGTCAGGCCGCCGACCTCGCGGGTGCGCCCGGCCTGACGTTCGCGTTGATCGTCGCGAACGCCTGCGCGCTCGAGGTCGTGACGGCGGCCGTGCGTGCGGTGAAACGCACGGCGGCGCAGCCCGCGACCGGAGGACGGGCGACCACGGGGCGGGTGACGCCCGCGCCCGGTGTGCCGCGCGTCGGCGCCGCCGCGCCGCCGCCGGCGCGCGCCGCGATCGTCGCCGCGGCCGGCGCGCCCGCGCTGTGCTTCGCGGCGATCGTCGCGGCGCTCCTGACCTACGGCTTCCTCCGCTGCGACGCGATCGGACGCGGTGACGAGCTCGCGCCGCGAGGCGGCGGCGGGGAGGGCGCCGCGCGCTCGCCCGCGGCCTCGAGCGCGGCAGCGAGCGTCACGGCGGCCCTCGTCCAGGCGGACATCAGCCACTACGACGAGCTGCGCGCCGCGATCGGCACCTACGAGACGGTGCGGCGCGTGCTGGACGCGCACTTCGCGCTCTCGAGGGACGCGCTTCGCCGCGGGCGCGTCGACCTCCTGGTGTGGCCGGAGACGGTGTACCCGACGACCTTCGGCACGCCGAAGAGCGCGGACGGCGCCGCCTTCGACCGCGCATCCTCGGTTCGTCGGGACCGGCGTGCATCTTCGACGACGAGGCGAGGCGCCGACGGTTCAACGCCGCGGTCTTCCTCGAGCCGCCGTCGCCGCGCGACGCCGGCGGCTCCGACGAGCGGAGGCGACGGGCGACGGCGACGGCTCCGGCGCGCTGGAGCCCGCGCCGCAGGATCGCCGTCCCGACTCGCTCACACGAACCGGCGACGCGCGATCGCCGTCCGGCTCCGGCGGGTGAGCGGCTGCGATTCGCATAGACCTATCGCGAGGCCGCGCTCTTCCACCCGGCGCTCGTCGTCGACGTCAATCGCCGGCGCCGACGGCGAACAGCGTCGCGTCGTTGATCGCGTAGCCCGTGCCGTCGGGGCCGATGATCGTCGGCGTGTACGCCTCGCCGACGCCGGCGGTGAGCGCGACCGACTCGCTGAGCGCGCCGGTCGTCAGGTCCCAGCGGTAGGCGATGCCGTCCTCGTTGTTGACGAGGATGGAGCGCGTCGACGGATCGACGGCCGCGGTGTTGATGCACCACTCGCGGACGGCGTTCGGCGCGCCGGGAAACTCGTCGTCGGGTGTCGGGCCGGCGACCGTGAGCACCTCGCGCATCGCCGCGATCCCCGAGATCGGCTCGACGGCCGCGTCGTTCGGATCGAGCACCGCGATCCGGTTGACGCCGTCGCCGCCGGCGCCGGCGTAGTTGTTGTACTTCGTCATCAGGAGATAGTCGGACGTGCCGCCGTACGACGGCACGATCGAGGCGGGGACGATCGAGGCCGTGTCGTCCCACCCGAAGGCGCCGATCGCGCCGACCGGCTGGAGCCCGGCGTCGAAGTGCAGCAGCCAGCCGCGAAAGTGATTCGAGCCCAGCGGGTTCTCGAGGACGCCGAAATAGACGTCGCCGTCCGGACCGACCGTCGGCGAGGCCGAGCCGTCCTCGAAGAGGTAGGCGTCGTTGCCGGACTTCGGATCCGTGAGCCGGCGCGACCCGACGGTCGCGAGCGTCTTGCTGTCGAGGGCGAGGAGGTAGCCGTCGCCGGCGCCCCATCCGTCGGCGCTGCTCACCGCGACGTAGAGCGTCTTCTGATCCGCGCTCAGCGCCGGCGCGCTGTTGTGCGGGACCTTCTGCATCGTGGGGTCGCCGGACGCGCTCGCGGCCGAGACCCAGATGCCGGTGCGATGGGTCGAGACCCGCGCGATGCCGCTCTCGAGACCGAGCGGCGTCGGACCGGTCACCTGGAACCCGAAGTAGACGTTGCCGCGCTTGTCGACGGTGAGCGGCGTGTTGATGAAGACGGCGCCGGCGTAGGTCGCCGCGTCGGCCTCGTACTCGTCGTTGCCGTAGAACGCCACCCGCGCGAAACGCGCGTGCACGGCGCGATCGACGCGCGTCCGCGACACGATCGTGCCGCCCGCGGCCGGCATCCAGAGCTTGGTGCGCGCCAGGCTCGGCGAGAAGCTCGGCGTCCAGCCGTGCGGCGGCAGCAGGTAGTCGCTGTCGTACGACCAGAGCAGCGCGCCGTCCGCGCCGGCGTGCGCCTCGACGCGGAAGCCGTCGGTCGCGCCCACCTTCACCGGCACGACGATCGTGTTCTTCTTGGTGGCGAGCGGCGAGCCGTAGTGGATGAGGAGGGCGCCGCCGCCGCTGTACTGCGGCGCGAGGTCGACCGGCGTCTGCCAGCGCACCTGCTCGAGCGGCTGCAACGGTACGTCGGCGAGCGCGGCGTGCTGCGGGTTGCGGCCGTAGCTGCTCCACGTGCGCTTGACGTTCTGCGCCGGCGCATCCGTCGGGAGAACGGCAACCGTGCAGACGAGCGCGACCGCGGCGAGTGCTTTCGAAGGCGACATGTCTGGACCTCGATTCGAGCGAGCGTGACCCGGCGCGCGCCGCTCGGCACGGAGGCGCGCGGGTCTCCGACCGTTACCACAGTCGTCGGATCGGGGGGAGCGCGAAGATGGCGAGGTCCTGTCTGGAATAGGCCGGCACCGATCGTGAGACGACGCGATGGCTCGCCGCTCGTTCGCCTCGGCACGGTCGGGACGACGCGCCGGCGTCTCGAGAATGCCGCCGCGCCGGTCGCTAAGCGCCGTGCGCCGCGGGCGCGAGCGCGCCGAGCAGGCGGGCGCCGCCCGGATCCTCGGCGGTGACGGGCACGATCGCGACCTCGTCGGCGCCTGCCTCGCGATACGCGGCGAGACGGTCGGCGATCGCCGCGGGGCCGCCGGCGACGCACACCGTCTCGAGGAGCGCGGGCGTGATCGCGGCGGCGACGGCACGCGGATGGGCGCCGCTCCGCGCCAGCGCGACGACCGCGGCATGGCCGGCGTCGGCGAACATCTCGCCGTAGCCCGGCTGGCCGACGTAGAGCACGAGCTGCGCGCGGATCTCGGCGAGCGCGGCATCGCCCGGCTCGAGGGCGGCGGGCACCCACGCGGTGATCGGCGGCGCAGCGCGGCCGGCCGCGGCGGCGGCGTCGTCGATCGACGTCCGGATCCGTTTCAGCTGCGCCGCGGTCACGAGATTGAGGACGACGCGATCGGCGATCCGCGCCGCCGCCCGCAGCATCGCGGGACCGAACGCGGCGACGACGATCCGGGTGTCCGGTTGCGGGCCCGCCGCCAAGCGGAAGCCCTCGCTCGCGACCTGCCGACCGCGAAACGCCGAACGCTCGCCGGCGAGGATCGCGCGCAGCGCGGCGACGGTCTCGATCATGCGTGTGACGGTCGGTGCCCATGTCCGGCCGTGCCAGCGCTCGACGACCGCCGGCGTCGAGGCGCCGAGCGCGACGTCGGCGGGGCGGTCGCCGAGCGCCGTGACCGACGCGATGCCGAGGGCGAGCGCCGCCGGATCGCGGACGCCGACGGGCAACGGCCCGGCGACGAGCCTGATGCGCGCCGTCGCGCGCGCGAGGGCGGCCGCGAGCGCGAAGGCGTCGAAGGTCATCATCTCGCCGACCCAGAGCGAGCCGTAGCCGAGGCGTTCGGCGTTCGCGCCGATCTCGACCGCCTCGAGGACCGGACGGTCGAGCCAGTACGGCATGACGACGCCGAGGCTCATCGCGGACCGTGTCGCCTGGCGCCGTCGGCTTCCGTGCGGCTCGTCTCGTCGACGCCTCGCCGGTGGCGGCCGCGGCGCGCCACGGGACGGGGACGCGCACCGGGACACCGGACGCCGTGGATGGGCCCCCCGGACGCACCGAGCGCGCAGCAGAGGACGGGAGAGAACGTCGCGCTTCATCGAAATCCCTCGGATGCCCGCCCGTGGCGAACGCGGCGACGCGGGACGCGGTCTCGCGGGCCGCAACGCACGTGACCGACGGTTCGGCGGCGCGCGCGGGACCGCGGCTGCATCGAAGACGATCGCCACGACCGAGCGTCGGTTCGCCGCTCGTTCCGGGGCGCACTACGCCGGGCGTGGGCGCGCCGTCAAGCAGGATGCTCGGCAGGGTGTAGCGGCTGGTTTGACGGACGCTGCGCTCGGCAGGGTACTGGCCGGGTTTCAGCGAGACCGCCGCCCGCCGTGCCTACGCGGCGCGCGTCGTCGCGGCGATCGCGAGCGGCAGCCGGACCGTGAACGTCGAGCCCTCGCTGGGCTTGCTCTCGACGTCGATGGCGCCGCCGAGCTGGTCGAGGATGCTCCGGACGATGTGCAGCCCGAGGCCGGCGCCGTTGTAGGAGCGGGCGTCCGAGCTGTCGACTTGCTGGAACATCTCGAAGATCAGCGGCAGGTGCTGGGGCGGGATGCCGATGCCGGTGTCGCGCACCGCCAGCGTGCAGCGGGCGCCGTCGCTGCGGCAGGTCGCGACGACGCTGCCGGCGTGCGTGAACTTGAGCGCGTTGCCGACGAGGTTCTTCAGCACGATCTTGAGCTTGCGGCGATCGGACTCGATCGCGATCGGCGCCGCGTCCCACTGGAGCGCGACGGCGGGGTCGCGGTGGATGCGGCCGAAGTCGGAGCGGAGCTCCTCGAAGAGCGCCGCGACGTCGACGCGCTCGACGTGGAGCACGTCCTTGCCGGCGGCGATGCGGTTCAAGTCGAGCGTCGCCTCGATCAGCTCGAGGAGCTCGAGGCTCGAGCGGCGCACCTGCGCCAGCGCGTGCCGCCGGTCGGCCGGCTCGAGCTCGGCGTCGTCGAGCATGTCGGTGTACCCGATGATCACGTTGAGCGGCGTCCGCAGCTCGTGCGACATCGTCGAGACGAAATCCGACTTGAGCCGGCTGGCGCGCTCGAGCTCCTCGACGAGCCGGGCGTTGGTGAGCGCCATCGAGGCCAGCTGACCGATGCCGCGCGCCAGCCGCGCCGCCTGTCCGCCGAGCTCGACGGCGCGCTGGCGAAAGCCGAAGACCTGGACGCCGACCACGGCGCCGCCGCTGCGGAAACCGATGCAGCCCGCGAGCCGTGCGCCGTGGTGCGCCACGATCCTCGCGAGCAAGGGATACGTCTCGTCGGTCGGCCGCAGGTAGACGACGTCGTCGCGCTCGACGTGGGCGATGAAGGCCGCGACCGTCTGCGCGGGCAGCTTGATCGAGCGGAGCGCCTCCCACTGCTCCGCGGGGAGACCGTGACCGGCGATCGGCACGTACGCGTCGTCCTCGACGGTGCGGAGCCAGGTGTTGCTGTAGTCGGCGCCGAGCACGTCGGCGGTGAGCTCGCACAGCCGCTGCATCAAGACCGGGGCCTCGAGCGACGAGATCAGCTCGCGACCGACGCGGGCGAGCGCCGCCGAGGTCTCGACCTCTTCGGTGAGCGCGCGCTCGGCTTGCTCGCGGACGATCGCGGTGGTGAGGATGGCGGCGACCGCCTGGACGAACTCCACCTCCTCCTGGGGGAACGCCCGCGGCCGGCCGGCGTAGACGCCGAGGATGCCAAACGCCCGGTCGCGGCCGCCGACGACGCAGACGATGCCGCTCGCGACCCCGTGCCGCCGGAGGATCGCCGCGTGCGCGAGCCGCGGATCTTCGTGGAGCTCGGCGAAGACGACCGGCGTCGCCGATCGCAGCGCCAGCGCCGCGTGCGAGTCGAGGGTCGCGGGAACGATCGCCGCGTCGGTCGCGATCGTGCCGCAGCCGGAGCGGCGATGAAGCGTGCGCCAGTCGGCGGCGAGCTCGAGGAGCTCGCTCATCTCGACCTCGAGCGTCTCCGCGACGAGGGTCGCCGCTCGACCGATGAGCTCCGCGGAGCCGACGGCGCTGAGCGCGAGCTGTCCGAGCCGCGCGATCGCCTCTTGGCGCCGGGTCTGCGCTTGCAGCAGCATCCGCCCGTCGCAATCGCGCCGTCGCGTGCGCTCCGCCATTGCCGATCCGATGACGACGAGCACGGCGCTGCTCGCCAGCAGCAGGACGTTGGTGACGAAGAGCGGCACGTCGTGCACCGGCCCCATGGCGAGGATGCCGCCGACGTAGCCGCCGACGAGGAGCGCCGAGGTCACGAACGCCCAGGAGGGCGGCCACGGCAACAGCAGCGAGGCCGCGAGCAGGACGACGATCACGCCGGCGTAGTACGGGCTCGCTTCCCGTCCGGCGAGCGTCGTCATGGCGTCGACGTCGAGGCCGATGGTGGTCGGCACCAGGACGCCGAGGACGAGCGCGTGGCGGCGCCCGATGCCGGCGAGCAGGAGGAGCAGCACCCCGCCCGCGAGCGCGAGCGTCGCGAGACGCCAGTAGAGGAAGAGCGGCTCGTATTCCGGAAAGAGGATCGAGTCGAGGTAGGTGAAGAACGGCACCAAAGTGAGCGCGCAGGCCGCCGTCACTTTCGCGGCGCGCTCGGCGGCGACCCGCTGCTCGGCGAGGTACCGAGCGCGGAACGTGGGCTGGGCGGAGGTCGACACGACGACGGCGGAGGTCGAGCAAGCCTCGTGCCGCACGCTCCCTGGGAGGAGCCACGGGTCAATTGCTTGACAGCCGTGCCGCCGCCGGCCGATCTTCCTCGCCGGATCTTCGGCGATGGATCTCTGCCTCGACGAACGCGCGCTCGCGATGACGCTCGCACCGATTCTCGACGCTCCCGCGCTCCGCCGCGTGCGCGCGAACACGGCCGCGGCCGGAGGGTGGCGTCCGGAGGCGGCACCGCCCCGGTGCTGAGCTTCGCGTTCACCGCCGCGGAGGACGAGTACCGCGCGCGCGTCCGCGCGCTCGCGCTCCGTGATCTCGCGCCGGGATACCGGCGGCGCGACGAGCGTGGCGAGTACCCGCACGCGGAGGTGAAGGCCGTCCTCGCCCTCGCCGCCGAGTATTGGCGCGGTCGCGAGGCCGAGCGGAACCTGATCGTCTCCGGCATCACGGCCGAGGAGGTGGCGCGCGGCGACTTCAATGTCGTCCTTCCGAGCCTCGGCCCGGCCTTGCTCGGCGAGTTCCTCGGCACGGCGTCACCCGCGCTGCGCGACCGCTGGCTCCCGCCGCTGCTTCGCGGCGAGGCGACGATCGGCCTCGGTCTCACCGAGGCGGGCGCCGGCTCGGACATGGGTGCGATCGCGAGCGCGGGCGTCCGCCGCGGGGACGTGTACGTCCTCGCGGGCGAGAAGAACTCGGTGAGCTTCTTGAACGCCGACGTCTTCTACCTGTTCGTGCGTACCGAGCCGGCGTCGACCGGCTGGCGTGGGCTCTCGGCGTTCCTCGTGCCGCGCGACACGCCCGGCCTCTCGTTCGAGGCGGTCGACGACATGGGCTGCCGCGCGGTGCCGCGCGGCATCGTCAGGATGAAGGACGTCGAGGTGCCGGCGGCCTCGCTCGTCGGCGAGCCGGGGGGCGCGTTTCCGATGATCGCGCGCTTCTTCGACGTCAACCGCGCGATCATCGCGCTCAAGTGCGTCGGCGCCGCGCAGCAGACCGTCGACGAGACGGTGGCGTACACCGGCGGACGCGTCCAGTTCGGCCAGCCGCTCGCCGCGTTCCAGGGCGTCGCCTTCCCGCTCGCCGAGGCGACGACGCTCCTCGACCTCGCGCGCTGGCAGAGCTACCGCGTGCTGTGGATGCGCCAGCACGGTCTCCCCTGCGCCAAGGAAGGGGCGATGGTGAAGTGGTGGGCGCCGAAGATCGCCGCCGAGGTGATCCGCGAGTGCCTCGTCCTGCACGGGCACTACGGCTACAGTCGCGCGCTGCCGATCGAGCAGCGCCTGCGCGACGTCCTCGGCTGGCAGATCGGCGACGGCGCCGAGAACGTGATGAAGCTCATCATCGCGCGCGAGATCCTCGGCAAGGACGTGCGCCCGCGCTGAGCGAGAGGAGGCTGCCAATGAAGTTCGGGTTGTTCTACGAGCACCAGCTGCCGCGCCCGTGGGATGCGGACGCCGAGTTCACCTTGCTCCAGCAAGCGCTCGAGCAGTGCGCCTTCGCGGACTCGATCGGCATCGACTCCGTGTGGGAGGTCGAGCACCACTTCCTCGAGGAGTACAGCCACTCGAGCGCGCCCGAGGTCTTCCTGGCGGCGGTCTCGCAGCGCACCAAGCACATGCGGCTCGGGCACGGGATCGTGCAGACGCCGGCGCCGTTCAATCACCCGGCGCGCGTCGCCGAGCGCATCGCGACGCTCGACCTCGTCTCCGACGGCCGCGTCGACTTCGGCAGCGGCGAGTCGTCGTCCGAGGCGGAGCTCGGCGGCTTCCTGATCGACCCCGCCGCCAAGCGGGCGATGTGGGAGGAGGGGCTGCGCGTCGCCCTGCGCTGCCTCACCGAGTCGCCGTTCACCGGCCACCACGGTCCCTCCATCACCATGCCGCCGCGCAACGTCGTGCCGAAGCCGCGGCAGAAGCCGCACCCTCCCGTGTGGGTCGCGTGCAGCCGTCGCGACACGATCTACCTCGCCGCGCGCAAGGGCATCGGCGCGCTGACGTTCGCCTTCATCGATCCCGAGGACGCGCAGCACTGGGCGCGCGACTACTACGCGACGCTCGACGCCGAGGGCGTGCCGATCGGCGACGCGGTGAACGCGAATCTCGCCTGCGTCTCGACGTTCATGTGCCACCGCGACGAGAACGAGGCGCTGCGGCGCGGCCTCGAGGGCGCGAACTTCTTCGGCTACTCGCTCGCGCACTACTACGTCTTCGGCAGGCACCAGCCGGGCCGCACCGACGTCTGGGCCGACTATCAGCGGCGGCGCGCCGAGAAGGGTTACGACCCGGCGGCGGTGCAGGCCGCCGCCGCGAACGCGGACCGGCTCGGCGCGAAGGTGGTCGAGGGGGGAATCGGCGGCCTGCGCGGCGCCGTCGGGACGCCGGATCAGATCCGCGAGTACCTGCGGCGCTACGAGCAGGCGGGGATCGATCAGGTGATCTTCGTGAGCCAGTCCGGGAAGACGCGGCACGAGGACATCATGGAGAGCCTCGACCTCTTCGGGCGCGAGGTGCTGCCCGAGTTCAAGGAGCGCGAGGAGCGCGCCGCACGCGAGAAGGCACGGCGGATCGCGCCGATCGTCGAGCGCGTGCTCGCGCGCAAGCCCGCCGACGACCACCCGCCGCTGCCGACGCCGGACTACGCGTTTCCCGCGCTGCCGCGCGCCCACGCGGACCGTCTCGGCGCCGACGCGTTTCACCAGCTGCTCGACCAGGTGGCCGGGGACGCGTCGGTCGGCGACATGTCGCGCATCGAGAAGTGGCGGACGGGCGGCGACGTGCCGTTCTGAGGCGTGGAGACGCCGGCAGCCGCCGGCGCTACGCCCGCGGCACGGATCGCGCCGTCGTCCCCGTCCACGCGGGCGGGTCGCTCGCGGGGAACGACTCCTCGGAGGCTTCCTCGACCTTCTCGTCCGCGTGATCGCGGAGGACGAGCGTGCCGGCGCGCGTCGTGTTCGCGACCGGCAGCTTGACGACGACGATGCCGTTGCCGTGGCTGATCCGGCCGCCGGCGGCGTCGACGGGCTTGGGCAGCTCGATCTCGCGTCGGTACGGGCCGGGGCTCCACTCGTCGAGCGTCACGTCCTTGAAGCCTTTCAGCTCGCCGCAGCCGGGATGGTTGCCGGCGCACAGGCGGCCTTCGAGGACGACGCGGCCGTCGTCGCGGACCGTGACCGTGATGTCGTCGTCGCTCAAGCCCGGCATCGGCGCCGCGATCATGACCAGCTCGTCGGTGTGGTAGAGGCGCACCGGCACCGCCACGCTCGTCTGCTTCTCGTTCATCGTCGACCTCCGTTTCCGCGAGTCAGGCGGAGTGTCCCGCCGGCTCGTGCTCGCTCGTTCCGCATTCGACGTGATCGCCGCCGCCGAAGCAGAAGAGGCTATACGCTCGCTTGATGACCGGCTGGGCCACGTTCCGCACCCGGATACCCGCCGAGGTGACGCCGCGCTCGCTGCCGGCGTGGGCGTGGCCGTGCAGCACGAGGTCGGCGCCGCTCCGGTCGATCGCCTCGGCGAGGAGATAGCTGCCGAGGAACGGGTAGATCTCGAGGCGCTCGCCCTGCAGCGTCGCGGCGATCGGCGAGTAGTGCAGGAGCGCGATCTTGAGGTCGCACTCGAGCGCGGCGAGGCGGCGCTCGAGCTCGTCGGCGAGGCGTCCGGTGTGCCGGATGAACGCCTTCATCTCGGGCTCGCCGAAGTCGCTGCCGCAGGCGCCGGCGAAGCCGCCGCCGAAGCCCTTGGTGCCGGCGATGCCGATGCGCGCACCGCGCACCTCGACCACGGTGCTGGTGCCTTCGAGGACGCGGACGCCGGTCTCCTCGAGGAGACGCGTGACCTCGCGATCCGCGTCGGCGTGGTAGTCGTGGTTGCCGAGCACGGCGACGATCGGCACCGTCACGCGCGCGAGCTCGCCGGCGAGCACCTCGGCCTCGCGGCGGGTGCCGCACTTGGTGAGGTCGCCGGCGAGCAGCAGCACGTCGGCGTCGTCGGCGAGCGGCGCGAGCAGCGACTGCCACAGGCCGGTCGAATCGTCGCCGACGTGCAGATCACCGACCGCGGCGACGCGGATCACAGCAGCGTCTCCGCCTTCGCCGCCTTGCCGATCTCCTCGACGGTCACCTCGTTCCGGACGTCGTAGTCGGGAAGCATCTCGCGGACGATCACGCCGATTCGCGTCTGGCGCTCGGCGGTCGCAACGATGCCGGTCAGGAAGATCTTCTTCTCGACGATTCTCACCCTGACGCCGAGCTCGTTGACGGCGGGGTCTTTCGCGAGCGCCGCGCGCACCCGCTCGGCGACGTACTGCGGCTGGTTCGCCTCCTCGCTCACCTCTCGAGTGTCGCCGTGTGCGTTCACGTGGGCAAGTCCCTTGAGCGGCGGGCGGATCACGGATCGCGAGGACCGAACAGCTTCGCGTACAGCTGGCGGATGGCGTCGTCGGGAACGAAGAGGTCGACGGACTGCGCGTAGAGGAGCAGGCTCAGCACGCGACGCGGCCCCTTGCCGGCGCGGCGGACGAGGTAGTCCCACTCGAGCTCGGAGCCCGAGATCAGACCGAGCGCGTCGTACCAGTGGCGAGGGGTCTCCTCGTCGTGGGCGAGCGCCTTGATCACGAGGAGGTCCTCGGCCGGCATTACGCGCAGCTCGAGGTCGCGGAGCGAGCGCGTCGGGGCGCGCGCGAGCATCTCGTCGTCGAGGTAGATGTCGCCCTTCATCTTGAAGAGCAGGTCGACGAGGACGCCGTCCTTCGCGGCCTTGAAGAGCCAGTTGACGTTGGTCTCCTCGGTCGTGAAGCCGGCGCGCTCGAGCGCGTCGAGCGCCGGCCGCGCGTGCTCCGGCTTCACCACGACGTCGATGTCACCGCTGCAGCGCGGGCGGCCGAGCAGCGCCGACGCGAGACCTCCGATCAGGAGGTACGGGATGCCCTCGTGCTGCAGGGCTTCGACCGTGTCGACGAGCGTCAGGTAGACGGCCTCGGCGCCGGCGTCGAAGCCCTTGTGCGACGTCGCGCCGGGAAGCGGCACGCCGTGCGCCGCGTCGTTGGCCATCGTTCGAGGAGCGAGCAAGCGGCGCGCCAACGATCGGCCTCGATCGGCGCTGACGATTTTCGCCGCGCCGCACCCCGGGCGCGCACCGATTACGCCGCCGCGGTCAAGATTGCATGGCCCGCCGCGCGCCCGGCGGCGAGCGTCGAGCATCGGGGACCTCCACGGTGCGCGGTTTCCGCGCGCGAGACGACGGCCCCGTCGGGCAGCCGTCTCGCGCGCGCGATCGGACGCTACGAGCCGCTGCGGCGGGCGCTCACGCGTCCCGGGCGGCGGTGGTCGCGCGTCCCGTGCGGCCGGTGCTCACGCGGGCGGTGCGGCGGTGGTCGCGCGTCCCGCGCGGCCGGTGCTCGCGCGTGCCGTGCGGGCGGTGGTCACGCGTCCGGTGCGGGCGATGGTCGACGTGGGCGTGCGGCCCGTCGTCGTGTGCGCGTGCCGCCGCCGGTGGCGCGCTGCTCCGGCCGCCGAGCGCGTCGCTATCGCCGGCGCCGGCGGGGATGGCCTTCCGTGGCAGCGGCCGTCCGATCGCGTGCTCGATGGAGCGCAGGGTGGCACGCTCGGCGGGTGCGCTGAAGGTGATGGCGTCGCCGGTCGCAGAGGCGCGGCCGGTTCGTCCGATGCGGTGGATGTAGTCCTCGGCGAGGGCGGGCACGTCGAAGTTGACGACGTGGCTGAGCTCGTCGATGTCGATGCCGCGCGCGGCGATGTCGGTCGCGACCAGGACGCGAAACTCGCGCGCCTTGAAGCCGGCGAGGGCGCGCGTGCGCTGCGGCTGGCTGCGGCCGCCGTGGATCACCGTGGCGGCGACGCCACTGCGCTGGAGATGCCGGACGAGCCGGTCGGCTCGGTGCTTCGTGCGCGTGAACACCAGCGCGTTGCGGATCGGCTCCTCGCGCAGGAGCGCCAGCAAGAGCGCCGGCTTGCGTTCTTGATCCACGTCGTAGACGGCGTGCGTGACGCCGCTCGCCGGGGCGACGGTGCGCTCGACGTCGATGCGGGTCGGTTCGACGAGCAGCTCACGTGCGAGCGCGACGATCGGCGGTGGCAGCGTCGCCGAGAACAGCAGCGTCTGACGCCGCCGCGGCAGCGCGGCGAGGACCCGGCGAATCGCCGGCAAGAACCCCATGTCGAGCATCCGGTCCGCCTCGTCGAGGACCAGGACCTCGATCCGCGGGAAGCGCGCGTAGGGATACTGGAGGTGGTCGAGGAGCCGGCCCGGCGTCGCGATCAGGACGTCGACGTTGCTCCGGAAGGCGTCGCGCTGCGGCGCCATCGGCATCCCGCCGACGACGATCGCCGAGCGCAGCCGGGTGTGGACCGCGAGCGCGCGGAAATGGGCGTGGATCTGCGCCGCGAGCTCGCGCGTCGGCGCGAGCACGAGGACGCGGGTCGTCGCGTCCTTCGTTTGCAGCAGGCGGTCGATGATGGGGATCAGGAACGCCGCCGTCTTGCCGGTGCCGGTCATCGCCGAGCCCATGACGTCGCCGCCGGTGAGAATCGCCGGGATCGCGGCCTGCTGAATGGGTGTCGGGGTGGTGAAGCCGAGGTCGGCAATGCCGCGCTCGAGCGCCGAGTGAACGTTGAACTGTCTGAACATGATGATGCGTGTCTTCCTTCCGAGGCGCGCGCGATGCGCGGCGTCGCCTCTCGGTCTGCCGGTGTGATTGTTTGAGAACGGTGGAGTGACCGGGCGCAGCCGCCGCTCGACATGCCCATGCCGCGCGCGGTGCGAGCTCGAAAGGGGAGCGCACGAAACTACGAGGCGGGACTCTCGCGCCGTCATGGCGACGAGACGCGTCACCGTACCAGCCCTCGGGCACGACCACAACCGGTCTTTCCTCGGGCACGACGACGACCAGTCTTCCGGCGCGGGTCGTGGTCCGCTCCCAGGCGCGAGTAGCGGTTGCACCTCACCCACTAGGCCGGCGCGACCACGACCAGCTCGTTCGTCGAGGTGGGCGTCTCTCGACCCGACTCACCCTCGGCGACACGGCGCCGGCGGTGTGCGCCGTTGTGCGCCGGTGGCACACAAACCGCGCGCTCGACATAGCGCTTTGTGTCTCTCCGTCAGCTGATTGCCGCATCGTATCGGTTTGACGCTCACGTTTTCAGCCTCGATCGCGAGGCACGAGGGTTGCTTTTACGGTCTCGTGACCCGACCACGCGACGAAAATTCGACGGCAAGCGAGGACACCACGGCACCCATGATCACGAACGAATCGACCAGGCGCGCGAGCGCGGAGCTTCGAACGGCGAGGCAGACCTCTTGGCGCCGGCTGGCGCACGACGAGCGCGGGATCGCGCTCATGTCGGTGCTCGGTATCCTCGCGGTGATGCTCGTCTTGGCCTCCCTGATGGCGACGAGCTCGCAGACCGAGGCGAAGCTCTCGGGGACCTCCGAGCAGCGCGCGCGCGCCTTCGCGGCCGCCGACGCCGGCCTCGAGTACGCGCTCGCCGACGGCAACAACTGGATCCAGCTCGGCCAGCGCTGCACCGACTTGAAGGCGGCAGGGCTCGCGGTCGACGGCGGCGTCTGCGTCCAGTACACGTTCCAGTCGCCGCCTCCGGTGAGCTTGCAGGTGAGCGCGCTCCGCTTCGTCGCGTTCCACTTCGACGTCGACTCGACGGGCACGGCGGCCGCGAGCGCGTCGAGCAGCCTCGAGATGGAGGCCACGCGCCTCGGGCCGGCGCAATGACGTCCGCGCGCACCGTGCGCGGCGCCCAGGGCGCTCCCGGGAGCGCCACGGGCCGGTTCGCGAGGCTCGCGCCGGGCGCGGCGTCACGGCGCCGGCCCGGTTGGCTGGTCGCGGCGTCCGCCGTCGCAGTGACGCTGCTCGCGGCGGCGCCGGTGTCGGCGGGCAGCGACCTCGACGTGTTCACCGCCGGCGCGAGCGTGCAACCGAACGTCCTCATCATCTTCGACAACTCGGGGAGCATGAACGACCCGATTCCGTACCAGGCCGGCACCACCTACACCCCGGCGACGTTCACGAGCGGCACGACGTACAGCCGCTGCAGAAACTGGAACAGCCAGTGCGAGTGCACGTCGGCGAACTCCGTCCCGCCCAACAGCAACTGGAAGACGCAGTCGCAGGAAGGCTCGAACGGGTTCTTGAGCCGGTGCGGCTTCGTCGACGCCAACAACGACGGCCAGGACGACCGGTCGTCGAACTCGTACTACGTGAAGACCGGGAATCGCCTGAACTACGAGCCGAACCCCGGCGCGTCGAAGCTCTCGGTCGCGAAGACGGCGGTCGACGCCCTGCTCGCCGACAGCGCCAACGACGGCATCCGCTTCGGCCTGATGGTGCTGAACGGCTCGGTGTTGCCCAGCACGTCCTGCTACGGGAACGAGACCGCGTATCACAACGACAAGTCGGTCCTGAAAGCGGCCGTCGGGATCTCCCACAGCTCGCTGCGAACGCTCGTCGCCGGGCTCAACGCCGACAGCGGCACCCCGCTCGCCAACCGCCTGATCGCCGCCGCGCGCTACTTCAAGCACGACGGCTACTTCACCGCCGCCGATCCGGTGCAGTACGCCTGCCAGCGGAACTTCGTCGTGATGATGACCGACGGCCGGCCGCAGGTCGAAGGCAACGCGATCGTGGCGGACGCCGACGGCGAGTTCGACTACATCGAGGACTGGCTCGGCAACCCGCACGACTACGACGGCGACGGGCGTGATCCCGACGCCGCGCACGGGCAGCCGCAGCCCGCGTTCTGCACGTTCTACACGGTGTGCGGCCGGACCAACGGCTACGTCGACGAGGACCCCTGCGAGTACGTGAACGGCGGCTCGGACTACCTCGACGACGTGTCGAAGAAGATCTACGACACCGATCTGCGCTCCGACATGAGCGGCAAGCAGACGCTCGCGACCTACACGATCGGCTTCACGGTCGCGAACGGGCTCTTGGAGCGCACCGCGGACGACGGCGGCGGCGAGTACTTCACCGCCAACTCCGCCTCCGAGCTCGACACCGCCTTCAAGGAGGCGCTCAAGTCGATCGTCGCCAACACCGAGTCCTTCGTCTCGCCGGTCGTGCCCGTCAGCCAGACGACGCGGACGCAGAGCGGCGACGAGGTGTACATGGGCTTGTTCCATCCGCACGACGCCACGCAGCGCTGGGAGGGCAACCTCAAGAAGTACAAGATCGACGCCAACGGCAACCTGATCGACGCCGCGGGCAAGCTCGCGACCGACAGCGACGGCAACCTGCTCGCGACCGCGAAGTCGTACTGGGACACGGCGGCCTCGGGCTCGACCGTCGAGAAGGGCGGCGTCGGCGCGCTGCTCGTAGCGCGCACCGCGCCGCGCAACATCTACACGAACATCAGCTGCTCGACCGCGACCTCACCGCCACCAGCAACAAGTTCGCTACCACCAACGGGCTCCTGACGCCGGCGACCGTTCGGCGTCGCCGACTCGGCGTCGAAGGACAAGCTCATCAACTACGTCACGGGGCTCGACGCGTACGACGACGACAAGGACGGCAACGTGACGGAGAAACGTGGGTGGATCCTCGGCGACGTCATCCACTCCTCGCCGGTCGTGGTGTCGTACTCGAACGCGACCGATCGCGCGGTGATCGTCGGCGCCAACGACGGCATGCTGCACGCGTTCGACGAGGCGACGGGTGCGGAGCTCTGGGCGTTCATCCCCGACATCCAGCTCTCGCGGCTGAAGCTCCTCGCCCCCGGCGGCACGACGACGCATCCGTTCTACATCGACGGCGCGCCGCGGCTGCGCACGATGAGCAACGGCCAGAAGGTCGTCGTCTTCGGGATGGGACGCGGCGGGCGCGCGTACTACGCGCTCGACGTGACGACGAAGACCGCGCCGAAGATGCTCTGGAAGTTCACCAGCTCCACGGACTCCGAGCTCGGCGAGAGCTGGTCCGAGCCGACCTTCACCAAGTACAACGGCACGGAGGTGATGATCGTCGGCGGCGGCTACGACGCGTACTTCGACGATCCCAACAAATCCACCAAGAACAACAGCGGGTGGGGACGGGCGATCTTCGTGATCAACACCCTCACCGGCGCGGTGGTCCAGAAGATCAAGCCCTCGGGCATGGACTTCGCGATCCCGAGCGACGTGGCGGTCCTCGACATCAACGGCGACGGCGCCTTCGACCGCGCCTGGGTCGGCGACCTCGACGGCCAGATGTGGCGCGTCGACGGCAACACGCTGACGGCCACCCGCGTCTTCACGGCGGCGAACAAGCTCCGCATCTTCTATCCGCCCGACATCACGCGGAACAAAGGCTATCTGACGCTGTACTTCGGCACCGGCGACCGCTCGAACCCGCTCGACACCAAGAACACCGACCGGATCTACGCGGTGAAGGACGACGGCACGTCGAACTTGAAGGAGAGCGATCTCGTCGACGTCACCAACAAGGTGAAGCAGAACGGCTCCTCGGCGGAGGCGAGCCTCAAGGACACGCTGGCGAACAAGAGCGGCTGGTACATCAAGCTCGACGACAACCCCGGCGAGAAGGTGCTCGCCTCGCCGAGCGCCTACTTCACCATCTACTTCACGACGTTCTCGCCGCTCACCGGCCCCTGCGACTCCGGTGGGGACGCCCGCCTGTACGCGCTCAACCCCGAGACGGGCGGCATCCCCGACACGGTCGCCGACCCCGACGGCGACGGACCGAATCCGCCGAAGACGGTGAGCGTGGCGGATCGCACGTTGAAGATCGGCATCGGCATCCCGACCGAGCTCACGCTGACGCTCCAGAAGGACAAGGCAAGCGGCTTCGTCGGCTCGACCGGTCAGATCGATCGCGTCGCGCTGCCGGCCCTGCCCAACAACGTCACGCCGATCTCCTGGCGTGAATGCTCGACGGTGGCGCCATGTCCATGAAACAGCTTTTCGCAGCGACGATCGCCGCGGCCGCGCTGTGCGCGCTCGCCGCGCTCCCCGTCCACGCCGCGGACCCGATGGTGAGCGGCCGGCTCGACGCGCTCGACTTGCGTCACATCGTCGTCGACGGCGTCTCCCGTCCGATCGACAGCACGACCGTCTTCGACTCGATCCCGTCGGGCGGCCACGTCGACCCGATCGCCGTCCCGCGGGGATCGGTGGTGCACCTCGAGGTCGACGACGGCGGTCGGGTGACCGCGGTGCACGTGATGCTGGCGCGGTAACGCCGCGTTCCGCCGCCGCCGTAATCGATCCGTCGCGTCACCGACACGCGGCCGGAACGTCGCGATGCCATGCTGGCGGCCGTGACCATCTCGGGTCGACGGTCGGACGACGGCAGCACGCGCCCTCGGTGGCTGCGCGAGCGGCTGCGCGCCGCGCGTGACCCGTGGCTGCGTGACGGGCTCGGCGCCGCGCGTGACTGGGTCGGCGCGCGCCGCGCGCGCCGACGCGTGCTCCGTACCCTCGAAGAGGTCTTCCGCTAGGACGCCGCGCGAGCGCCGACGCGGTACCGTGAAGGCCGGGTCGACCGACCCGTCGCCGCGCCGTGCGCTCGCTGGGACGGTCCTGGCGTTTCTGCTAAGCCCGCCGTCCACTGATCGGCCGCGCTCGACGTCGCCGCGCACGACGGCACGCTCCGCCGCGGATCATCGGCGTCGAACGAGAAGACATGCCCCTGAGACATGCGGTGGTCCTGGTCTGCGTCGTCGCCCTCACCGCGACGGCGGCGAGCGCGCAGGTGCAGACTCGCAGGCAGCAGGATTGCGTGATCGCCTTGAACCGAGCCGCGGCGGACCTCGCCGCGGCCGAGACGGCGGTGCTCATCCAGTGCGTCGAGGACGCTGCGGCCGGGAAGCTCGCCGCCGCCGGCGCGACGATCGACGCCTGCGTCGCGCGCGACGCCGGGCGCACCGTCGCGAAGGCGCGCGCCGCGCTCGCGACGCAAGGCAGGTTCAAGTGCGGCGAGGCGCCGAGCTTCGGTCCGACCGTGGCCGCGCTCGACGCGTCGTTCAGCCGGATGCTGCGCCTGGAGGCCGTCTTCGGCGCCGACCTCGAGCAGGCGCTGATCGGGGTCGCGGCGGACCGGCGCGGCGCGACGTGCCAGCTCACGGTCGTGCGGAGCAGCGCGGCGATCGCGGCGGTCGCGCTCCGCGAGTTCAACGCTTGCAAGGCGGCCGGGCTCCGCGACGGCACGATCACCTCGCCGGACGGGATCAGCGCCTGCATCGGCGCCGATCCGGACGGCAGGGTCGCGAAGGTGGTCGCGTACGCGCAGCGCACCGCCGAGAAGCGCTGCGCGACGACCGCGGTCGCGACCGCGTTCCCGGGCGAGTGCTCCGGCGCGCCGCTCGGCGGGCTCTTCGCCTGCCTCGAGCGCCGCGTCGCGTGCGACGTCTGTCTCGCGCTCCGCGCCGGCGACGGCGCGCCGGGGTCGTGCCACCGGTTCGTCGACGGCGTCGCGACGCCGTACTGCGGCGAGCGGCCGGCGACCACGCAGTCGGTGGCACGGCAATGGGACGAGGTGCTGCTGGACGCGATCCGCATCGACACCCCGCGGCCGACGGTGCACGCGCGCAACCTCTTCCACCTCTCGGCGGTGATGTACGACGCCTGGCGCGCGTACGGCGACGACGGGTCCGTTCCGTACCTCACCGCGGAGTCGCCGCCCTCGAGCGACGTCCGGCGCGACCGCGAGACCGCGATCAGCTTCGCGGCGTATCGCCTGTTGCAGGAGCGCTTCCGGAACGGGCCCGGTGCCGCGAGGTCGCAAGCGGCGTTCGTCGCGAAGATGGCGGACCTCGGCTACGACCCGACCTTCGACTCGACTGCCGGCGACTCGCCGGCGGCCGTCGGCACCCGCATCGCCGCCGCGATGATCGCGTACGGTCTCGTCGACGGGGCGAACGAGGCCAACGACTACGCCGACGACACCGGCTACGCGTCGCGGAATCCGCCACTGATCGTGAAGGAGCCCGGGACCGTGATGGCGGACCCGAATCACTGGCAACCGCTGGCGCTCGACGCGATCGCGACCCAGAACGGCATCCCGCTGCCCGACAAGGTGCAGACCTACGTCAGCCCGAACTGGAACGACGTCCGGCCGTTCGCGCTCGCGCGTGCCGACCCCCGTGACGTCTACGTCGACCTCGGCGCGCCGCCGATGCTCGGCGAGCCGGCGTTCCGCGAGAGCTTCGTCCAGGTGCTGCGCTTCAGCAGCTCGATCGACCCGTCGGACGGCGCGACGGTCGACCTGTCGCCGGCGGTCCGCGGCCGGAACGATCTCGGCACCAATGACGGCACGGGCCGGGGACCGAACCCGCTGACGGGCGAGCCGTATCCCGCGAACGTCGTCAAGCGCGCCGACTTCGGCCGGGCGCTGGCGGAGTTCTGGGCCGACGGTCCGAGCTCGGAGACGCCACCGGGTCACTGGAACGTCATCGCCAACGCGGTCTCGGACGATCCACGCCTCGTCAAGCGGCTCGGCGGCACGGGCCCGGTGCTCGACGACCTCGAGTGGGACGTGAAGCTCTACCTCGCGCTGAACGGCGCCGTGCACGACGCCGCGGTCGCGGCGTGGGGGCTCAAACGCAAGTACGACAGCGTCCGGCCGATCTCGGCGATCCGCTACATGGCGGGCCTCGGGCAATCGAGCGATCCGACGGCGCCGTCGTACGACCCGAACGGTCTGCCGCTGGAGGACGGCTTCATCGAGCTGATCACGCCCGCGAGCTCGGCGCCGGGCGAGCGTCACGCGCAGCTCGCGCCGTACGTCGGCGAGGTGGCCGTTCGCGCCTGGCCGGGCCAGCCCGCCGACCCGAAGACGCAGGTGAGCGGCGTGCAGTGGATCCGCGCGAGGAGCTGGGTTCCGTATCAACGCGCGACGTTCGTCACGCCGGCGTTCCCCGGCTTCATCTCGGGCCACAGCACGTTCAGCCGCGCGGCGGCGACCGTCCTCGACCGTTTCACCGGCAGCCCGTTCTTTCCGGGCGGCCTCGGCCACTTCACGGTCCGCACGAACACCTTGATCCACGAGCTCGGCCCGACGACCGACGTCGACTTCCAGTGGGCGAGCTACTACGACGCCGCCGACGACGCGGGAATCTCGCGTCTCTGGGGCGGCATCCACATCGCGCCCGACGACTTCACGGGGCGGCGCATCGGGGCGATCGTCGGCGCGGCGGCGTTCGAGCGCGCGACGGCGTACTTCGACGGGGCCGTGATGCCGTAGCGTTCGCTTCAAGAGGTCCACGGGGCGGTGGCGCGGACGGCGCAACCGGCGCGCCGCAACGGAAGCCGACGTTGCGGCGCGCAGGTTGCGCCTCCGCGCCACCGGCTCGCGAGCGTCGTAGGAACGTCCCCACGGAGGGCGGCGTCCGGTGCGCGCGCGTCGTGGCGCGATTCGCCACGGCACCCTTTTTCGCGGGGCGGATCATGCGTTTTGGTACGTCGCCTCCTCTGGTTCGGGGATGGCGGGTCGGGTGGTGGGCTTCTACGCTCGCGCACGCTCGGGATGCCCGAGCGGCCGGCATCGAAGAATCCCTGAGGAGGACGCAGCGTATGAAGACCGCCCCGTGTGCTCGTGTGTTTCTCGCCTCGCTCGTCGCATTCGTCGTGGTCGTCGCCAGCGCCGCGACGGTCGCGGCGCAGCCGACGGTCGGCCGCTATCAGGAGTTCGGCGACGCGCGGCGGCTTCCTCAACATCGTGCCGCCGGGCCAGGACGGCGTCTTGAACGGGCCGGAGGCGATCGCGGCGCAGGCGGGCACCTACCCGCCGCACGTCATCGACCAGCTCGGCATGTACGGCGACCTCGTCTACAACGCGCCCGGCCTCACCGAGGCGCGCCTCCTCGAGTTCTACAAGGACGCGTCGTTCGGCGTCCGCGAGGACGACGTCGACCGCGTCTACTCGCCGACGAGCGGCGTCACCGTCGTCCGCGACGCGAGCTTCGGCGTCCCGCACATCTTCGGCACGACGCGCTACGCGACGATGTTCGCGCAGGGCTACACCGGCGCCGAGGACCGGCTCTTCCTGATGGACGTGCTGCGCCACGTCGGCCGCGCCCGGCTCTCGGAGTTCCTCGGCGCGTCGCCGTCGGACGTGGCGATGGACCGCGAGCAGCTCGCGATCGCGCCGTACGAGCGAGGCGGACCTGACCGCCCAGGTCGACGCGATCCGCAACTCCGGCGCCGAGGGGCAGGCCGGCTACGACGACCTGCTCGCCTACACCGACGGCGTGAACCAGTACATCGACGAGGCGCTCGCGCGATCCCGACCAAGCTGCCGGCGGAGTACCCGGCGCTCCAGCAGATGCCCGCGGCGTGGAAGCCCGAGGACACGGTCGCGATCGCGTCGCTCGTCGGCGGCATCTTCGGCAAGGGCGGCGGCGGCGAGCTCACGAACTTCTGCGGCCTGCAGGCGATGACGGCGCGCTCGGCGGCGACGCCGCGACGGCGCGCGCGGTCTTCGACGACCTCCACTTCGCGAACGACGCCGAGGCGCCGACGACGGCGCACGACCCGGCGCCCTACATGACCGAACCTCGGGCCGGTGAATCCGGCCGCGCATCCCGACATCGACTGCGCCAGCCTCGCGCCGATCGACACGACCGGGCCGCCGCTCCAGACGCTGCTCGACGCGATCAGCGGCATCGCGCCGCCGCTCGCCGATCCCGCACGCCATGAGCAACGCGCTGCTGGTCGGCGGCGAGCACACCAAGACCGGCAAGCCGATCGCGGTCTTCGGGCCGCAGACCGGCTACTACATGCCGCAGCTGCTGGTCGAGAAGGACGTGCACGGGCCCGGCATCGACGCGCGCGGCGTCGCCTTCGCGGGCACCGACCTCTACGTCGCAGCTCGGCCGCGGCCGGAACTACGCGTGGTCGGCGACGTCGGCGGGCGCCGACAACGTCGACCAGTGGGTGCTCAAGCTCTGCGAGCCCGGCGGCGGCACGCCGACGGTCGAGCTCGATGGGCTACCTGCACGACGGCACCTGCGAGCCGATCGAGACCTACCAGCACGTGCAGATCGCGAAGCCGAGCGCCGGCGGCCTTCCGGGCGATCGGCGAGAGCGGCGGCCAGTGCGCCAACGCCGCCGACGACGACGGCGACGGCTTCGTCAACGACGGCTGCCCGGCGGTCGGGCTGCCGGAGCTGCCTCACGCAGTGCCTGAACGCCACCGACGACGACGGCGACGGCGCGGTCAACGACGGCTGCCCGCCGGTCGCGGGCCAGGACATCGTGCTGTCGTGGCGGGTCGAGCGGACCGCCGGACTACGGGCCGCTCGTCGCGCGCGGCACGCTCGCCGACGGCACGCCGATCGCGATCGCGACCCTGCGCACGACCTATCGCAACGAGCTCGACTCGGCGCGCGGCTTCCGCCGCATCAACGACCCGAGCTTCATGACGAACGGCTACGACTCGTTCCGGCAGGCGATGGGCGACCGGCGTCGACTACACCTTCAACTGGTTCTACGTCGACGCGCACGACATCGGCTACCAGCACTCGTGCAAGTGCCCGCAGCGCGCGCAGGGCGTCGATCCGTATCTGCCGGCGTGGGGCGACGGGCGAGTGGGACTGGCAGGGCTTCATCCCGTTCAGCGCCCAGCCGCTGCGACCTCGAATCCGCCCGCGGGCTTCCTGACGTCGTGGAACAACAAGCAGGCGCCGGAGTTCAAGTCGAACGACCGCGAGTTCTCCTACGGCCCGGTCTTCCGCAACCAGATGCTCGACGAAGCGCATCGAGGCGGCGATCGCCGCCGGGCCGATCGACCGCGCCGACCTCGTCGACGCGATGGAGGACGCCGGCACCGTCGACCTGCGCGGCCAGGAGGTGCTGCCGCTCCTGCTCGCAGGTGCTCGGCGCGACCGCGCCGCCGGGCATCGGACCCGCGCGCGCAGGAGATGCGCGACCGGCTCGCGGCATGGCTCGGCGACCGAGACCCACCGGCGCGACTTCGATCACGACGGCGAGTACGACGACCCGCAGGCGCCGGCGATCATGGACGCCTGGTGGACGCGGCTCGCGCACGCGATGTTCGACGCCGTCCGAGCGGCAACGCGATCGACGAACCTCCACCTCACGCTCGACGACGGCGACCGCCGCGCCCACATCGGCTCGGCGTTCGACGACGCGTTCTACGGCCAGGTGAACAAGGACCTGCGGCAGGTGCTCGGCCTGCGCGGTCGCGAGCCCGTGGTCGCGCACGTACTGCGGCGACGGCGTCCTCGCCGACTGCCGGACGGCGCTCTGGAACGCGATGAGCCAGGCGGCGGCGGATCTCGAGGCGGAGTTCGGCGAGCGCGAACGTCGCCGACTGGAAGCGCGCAGATCGCCGACGAGGACGTCGTCCAGTCGGCGGTCGGCGTCACCAGCGTGCCCGCACATCCACTGGATCAACCGGCCGACGTTCCAGCAGGTCGTGCAGATCGGCAGCTTCGATCAGTTCAAGTGCTACCGGGCCGGGACGAAGAAGGGGACGACGCCGTTCGCGGCGCGGACCGTGACGCTCGCCGACCCGTTCGAGACCAAGAGCACCAGCGTGCTGAAGGCCCGAACGATCTGCAATCCCGCGAGCACGGGCGGCGACGGCACGATCGACCCGACGGCGCACCTCGCCTGCTACAAGATCAAGGACACCGGCGGGCAGCCGCATTTCACCAAGCGGAACGTCGTGGTCGCGAACGCGTTCGGCGAGGAGACCCTGAGCGTCGTCAAGGCGGACACGCTGTGCGTGCCGTCGGAGCAGGACGGCGTCGACTCGGCGCTGCGCGTCGACCACTTCAAGTGCTACCGCGCGAAACCCGCGCGCGGCACGCGCTTCGTCCGGCGCACCGTCACCGTCGGCGACACCTTCGAGACCAAGTCGACGATCGTCATCAAGCCGGCCGCGTTCTGCACCGCCGCCGACAAGAACGGCGAGGGCCTGATCGATCCGACCGCCGCGCTCACGTGCTACAAGATCAAGGACGCGTCGGGCCAAGCGCGCTTCAGCGCGCGCGACACCACGATGACCAACCAGTTCGGCACCGACGTGCGCACGGCGGCCAAGGCGCAGACGCTGTGCGTGCCGTCGGTGCGGCGCGCCCCGTAAGCGCGCGGCCGCGATCGGTGGTCGGGCGGGGTGCGTTGCGGGCGCGCTCCTCGTTGACTAGCGTGCGGCGGCCTGGCGGGTCGAGTCGGCAGCGGGGTGCTGGGGAAGCGTGCGCGGGTGCGGACGCTCTTCCTGCGCGTTCTCGGCGCCGTCTTCGCGGTCGCGTTCGCGTCGCTCCTGGTGCAGATCCGCGTCCTCGTCGGGCGCGAGGGGCTGCTCCCGGCGTGCGCCTACCTCGACGGTCTCGCGAAGCTCGGCGTCGCCACCAGCGCGCCGACGGTGTTCTGGCTCGACTGCGGCGACCGCGCGCTGATCGCGGTCGCGCTCGCCGGGATCGCCCTGAGCTTCGGCCTGACGCTCGACCTCGCCCCGCGCTGGTGCCTGGTCGCGCTCTGGGCGCTCTATCTCTCGTTCGTCACCGTCGGCCAGGATTTCTTCTCGTTCCAATGGGACAACCTGCTGCTCGAGACGGCGTTCTTCACGCTCTTCGTCACGCCCGCGGCGCTGCGCTCGCGTGCTGCGCCGGCGCCGGGTCCGCTCGGCGTGTTCCTGATGCTGTGGTTGCTCTTTCGGCTCAACTTCGAGTCCGGCGTCGCGAAGCTCGCGAGCGGCGATCCGACGTGGCGCGACCTGACGGCGCTCGTCAGCTACTACGAGACGGCGCCGCTGCCGACGCCCCTCGCGTGGTACGCGCACCAGCTGCCGGTGTGGGCGCATCGCGCGTCGGCGCTGTTCTCGCTGGTCGTGGAGCTCGCCGGCAGCATGCTGATCTTCGGGCGCCGGCGCCTGCGTCTCGCCACCGGCGCGGCGATGGTCGCGATGCAGGTGAGCATCTTGCTGACCGCGAACTACGGGTTCTTCAACTACCTCTCGATCGCGCTCTGCCTCTTCCTCCTCGACGACGACGATCTCGCCGCCCTCGGCGCGCGCGTGGGGCTGCGTCGCGCCGCCGCTCGCGACGCGGACGCGGCGCCCGCCGATGCCGCGTCGGCGCGCCCGCGCTCGGAGCTCTTGCCGCGGCTTCGGCGTGCGGCCGCCGTCGCCGGTACGGCGGCGCTGGTCGCGATCACGGTGGTGCCGTTTCTGCCGGTGCTGCGCATTCGGCCGCCGCGCTTTCTCGGGCCGATCCCGCGGATCGTCGGGAGCTACCGCTCGATCAACGCCTATCACCTGTTCGCGAACATGACGCTGGTGCGCCGCGAGGTCGTCATCGAAGGCAGCGACGACGGAACGACCTGGCTGTCGTACGAGTTCCGGTACAAGCCCGGAGACCCGATGCGCGCGCCGCCGTTCGTCGCCCCGCATCAGCCCCGCGTCGATTTCCAGCTGTGGTTTCTCTTGCTCGGCGGCGGGCGGCGCGCCCCGTACTTCGACGCGCTCCTCGCCCGCTTGCTGCGACGGCCTGCCGTCGTCGCGCCGCTCTTCGCGCGCGACCCCTTTCCGCGGACGCCGCCGCGGCAGCTGCGGGTCGCGATGTATCGCTATCGGTTCACGGACGCGGCGACCCGCGCCGCGACCGGCGCGTGGTGGCGCCGCGACCTCCTCGGCTACTCGGCGCCGATCGCCGCGCCGGCGCGCTGACGCGGCCGATCGCCTGCGGGCTTCACGGCGGGCGCCGCGAGACGCCGGCGCGCCGCGCGCCTCAGCCGACGATGGCGCGGGCCGCGCCGCGTCCGGCGAGATGGCCCGTCGCCCACGCCCACTGGAAGTTGAAGCCGCCGATCCGCCCGTCGCAGTCGAGCATCTCGCCGGCGAGGAAGAGGCCCGGCCGGAGGCGCGACGCCATGGTGCGGAAGTCGATCTCCGCGAGCGGAACGCCGCCCGCGGTCACCTCGGCGTAGTTCCACCCGCGCGCGCGCACGACCGGGAGGCGGAGCTCCGCGAGCGTGTGGACGAGACGCCGGCGCTCGACGCGGGCAACCGTGCCGGCTTGTGTCCCCGGCTCGAGACCGGCGGTCCGGAGGAGCGCGGCGGCGAGCCGCTCGGGCAGCCGTCCGGCGGGAGAGCCGGCGAAGAAGCGCGCGTCGTCCGCTCGTCCCGCACGATCGGACGCGCCGTCGCCCGCGGCGGACGGCATGCGGCGGGCGGCGCCGAGGGCCGCAGGGTCCTCCCGCAACGGGCGGCTCGTCGCCTCCGCGCCGGCGAGCAGCCGCAGCAGCGAGCGCCGCGGCCAGGCGCTCGCGGCGTCGATCAGACGACGCTCGACCTCGTCGAAGTGCGCACCCGGGAAGAAGCTGCAGCGGATCTCGGGCTCGAGGCCGCCGTCGCGCGCGATCGTCCAATGGCGGCTCGCGTCCATGACGACGGGGCCGCTGACGCCGAAGTGCGTCCACAGGAGGCTGCCGGTCCGCCGGTCGGCGAGCCGCCCGGCGACGAAGAGCGAGAGCTCGACCGGGTGCGAGAGCCCGGCGAGGCCGGCGTGAAAGAAGCCGTCGGCGAGCACGAGCGGGACGAGGGCGGGGTGGGTCGAGGTGACGGTGTGGCCGAGACGGCGCGCGATCTCCCAACCGCGGCCGTCGCTGCCGGTGCGCGGCAGCGAGCGGCCGCCGGTCGCCAGCACGACCGTTCGCGCCTCGACGGCGCCGCCCGCGTGCTCGACCGCCAGCGTCGAGCCGGCGGCGCCGGCGCGGACGTCGACGACGCGCGCGCCGCAGACGATCGCGACGCCGAGCCCACGACAGCGCTCGACGAGGGCGTCGACGACGGTGCGGGCGCGATCGCTGGTCGGGAAGAGCTTGCCGCCCTCCTCGCGCTTCAGCGCGACGCCGAGCGAGGCGAACCACTCGGCGGCGCGTGCCGCATCGAAGGCCGCGAGCACGTTCCGGACGATCGGGCGCGCGCCGTTGAAGTCCTCGGGCGCGACCGCGTCGTGCGTGACGTTGCAGCGGCCGCCGCCCGAGATGAGGATCTTGGCGCCGATGCGGGCGGCCGACTCGAGAACCACGATCCGGAGCGGCGTCTGCGCGCCGCGCGCGGCCTCCGCCGCGAAGATCGCCGCGGCGAGACCGGCGGCGCCGCCGCCGACGATCACGATGTCAGAAAGAGCGCGCGCGGGGGAAGTCGTAGCAGATCAACGACGCCAATGCGGAACGATACGAATTACGAGTCGGACAGCAGCCGCGACCGCATCATCTCCGGCTCGACGTCGAGCAGCTCGCAGATACTGGTGAACGAGTAGAGCCAGCTCCGATCCTCCGACGTCACCCAGCGATATGCTTTCGCATATATCCGTCGAAACTCGGGCTTGCTGGCACGACGGTGATTTCGCAGATCATCGATCGCTTGTTGCAGGATCGCGAGCGCGAGACCGTTTTCGCCGTTCGTGGGACGCGAGCCGTGCCAAATCGATTCGAATTGATCGGCAGGAACGAGCTCTCCCTCGAGGAGCTCCTGTGCGTTGGTCGTGCTGTCCATCGTTCCTCCTCGGTCGCCGTCGGCGCCTCCGTCGTCGCCGCGCTTCCCTCGATGCTAATCGCACGCGCGCGAGCACGCTAGACGGGTGCGCGAGCACGCAGCGCGAGGCATATGGAGGTTGCGCCGGAACAATGTGCGCGACGCCGGCGGAGGAGCGCCGTCGTCGTCGAAACGAGGCCCGAGTGAACGTCGAGCAGGGCGTGTCCCGCTGTCGCGATGCCCGTCGGCGCGAGCGCGCTCGCTTCAGTGGCGGCGCGTCGCGCCGTCGGCGCTCACGAAGGCTTCAATGTGCGGGGTCGAACGGCGTACAGCGTGCTTGACCGCACACTGCCACAGTGCGCCGAACACCGTTCGGCTCAGCGCAACGCCGAGAACATCGTTCGCTCGGCTAATCTTTCAAGGCGTACCGCTCGACGACCTCGAGCAGCGTGTCCGGGGGCAGGGGCTTCTTGTAGAACGGCAGACCGAGGACCACGGCTTTGCGCTCGAGATTGCCGTCGCCCGAGTACGCGACCGTCGGGATCGATTCGAAGGCCGGCTCGGCGAGCTGCTCGCGGCGAAACTGCCAGCCGTCTTTCCGCGGCATCATGATGTCGAGCAGGATCAAGCACGGGTCGAGACCGCTGCGGAGATGCTCGAGCGCCTCCTCGCCGTCGGCCGCGGTGATCACCTCGTACCCTTCCACGCGCAGCAGGGTGGCCATCGCTTCCTGCACGTCGGGGTTGTCCTCGATGAGCAAGATCGGCTTGTCCGGTCGTCGGTCGTCGAGCATCAGCGGTTGGCATACTCCCCGGCCCAACGGTAGCCAATCGCGCGCTCGGCGCGACCGGATTCGCCTCCGTCGTGGCACGTCGTTACCATCGTCGTGAGGAGGAGCGAGCGATGACACAGCAGTACACGCCGAAGCACTTTTCCCTGAGCGGTCTCAAAGGCATTTCCGATCAGACCCTCCAGATGCATTTCAAGCTCTACGAGGGATACGTCAAAGAAACCAACAATCTCAAGGCGCGGATCGCCGAGTTCCTGAAAGACGGCAAGGTCGACCAAGAAGAGATGCCGGCCTACTCGGAGCTCACGCGCCGTCTCGGCTTCGAGTACAACGGCATGGTGCTGCACGAGTACTACTTCGGGAACATGAAGCGCGACGGGAGCGTCGACCCGCCGCGCGGGTACAGCGTTTATCAGCGCCGCGGAGCGCAGCTTCGGCAGCTACGAGACGTGGAAGACCGACTTCGTCGGCATCGGCAAGATGCGCGGCGTCGGCTGGGCGGTCTGCTATCAAGATCCGGCGTCGGGCCGGCTGTCCAATCACTGGATCACGTTGCACGAGGTCGGCAACGTCGCCGGCTATCAGCCGGTGCTGGTGATGGACGTGTGGGAGCACGCGTTCCTGCTCGACTACAAGCCGGCGGACCGTCCGAAGTATATCGAGGCGTTCTTCTCGAACGTCGATTGGCAGGCGGTCGAACGGCGTCTGCGCGACCGCCGCTGAGGCGACCCAACCCCGAGCGGCCGTTCTGAACGTCCAGGGGGCGAGCGTCTCGAAGGCCCCGACGCGAGCGCGCCCGGGCGCGGCGCGCGATTCATGCACCGGCCGGATCGAGCCGGCCGGCGTCTCGCGCGGGGCCGCGCTTGACGCTTCGCGGAGGGCGCCCGTAATGTCGCGGCATGCTGCGGCTCGCTTGGCGGATCGTCCTGGTCGCGACCAGCGTCTCCCGGCCGGGTGCGGGCGCGCCGCGGAGCGCGGAGCGTCCGCGATGACCGTGGGGCGCCTCGTCACGAGCACGCCCCTCACGGCCGAGCCCGCCTTCTACGGTGAGGCGCACGAGGTCGCGCCCGACGTCTTCATGCATGCGTCGTTCGTCAACACCTACGCGCTCCGGACGGCCGCCGGCATCGTCCTGATCGATCCGGGGCGACTCGAGATCGCGCCCCGCGTGCATGCGGTGGTGCGCGCCTGGAGCGCTGCGCCGCTCCATACCGCCGTCTACACGCACGGCCACGCCGACCATGCCTTCGGCTTGCGGCCGTTCCTCGACGCGGGCGAGCGGCCGCGCATCATCGCGCAGGAGAATTGCCCGCGCCGCTTCCGGCGCTATGCCGCGTTCCACGACTGGAACGCGCGCATCAACCAGCGGCAGTTCAGCCTGCCGGCGGCGATGTTCCCGCAGCGAGTTCGATTGGCCGACCGTCCTCGTCGGCGAGCGCGACGTCGTGCGCGTCGGCGAGCTCGACCTCGAGCTCACGGCGGCGAAGGGCGAGACCGACGATCACCTGACGGTATGGGTTCCCGCACGGCGCTATCTCTTCACCGGCGATCTCATCATCTGGCAGGCGCCCAATTGCGGGAACCCGCAGAAGGTGCAGCGCTATCCGGAGGAATGGGCCGAGGCGCTCGAGGCGATGGCCGCGCTCGACGCCGACTGGCTCTTCCCCGGTCACGGTCTGGTCGTGCACGGCCGGGAGGCGGTCCGCGTCGTGCTCGGCGATACCGCCCGCTATCTCCGGCACCTCGTCGACGCGGTGCGAGCCCGGATGAACGCCGGCGAGACGCCCGAGGAGATCGTGCACGCCGTGAAACCGGACGCGGAGCTCGCGACCCGGCCGTATCTGCGCGCGACGTACGATCACCCGACCTTCATCGTGCGCAACCTGCTGCGCCTCTGGGGCGGCTGGTGGAACGGCAACGCCGCCGACCTGCTGCCGTCGCCGCCGCAGGCGCGAGCCGAGGAGGTCGCGCGGCTCGCAGGCGGCGTCGAGGCGCTGGTCGCCCGCGGACGCGCGCTCCTCGACGGCGGCGACGCGACGCTCGCGACCCACGTCGCGGAATGGGCGGTCGGCGCGGCGCCCGCGAGCCGCGAGGCGCAACGCCTCAAGCGCGACGTCTATGCGGCGCGGCTCCGTGACGAGCCGTCGCTCATGGCGCAAGGGATCTTCCGCGCCGCCATGGACGACGCGACGCGCGCGCTCGGCGAGACGCCGGTCCGCGAGTGGGTGCGCCGTCCGGACCGGATGCAGTTCTGACGTGGATCTCTTCGCGCTGATCGCCGAGTTCGCGCCCGAGGAGTTTCACCTGGTGCGGCGCCGCGACCTCGGCCTCACCGCGTTCATCGCGATCGACGACACCCGCCTCGGTCCCGCGACCGGCGGCATCCGCTGGCGCGCGTATCGGACGCCGCAGGAGGGCGCGCTCGACGTGCTCCGCCTGGCGCGGGCGATGACGCACAAGAACGCCTTCGCCGAGATCGACTGCGGCGGCGGCAAGACGGTCGTCCTCCGCGATCCCGCCTTCGATCCGGCGCGTGGCTTTCCGGCGCTCGGTGAGGCGATCGAGGCGCTCGGCGGCCGCTACGTCACCGCCTGCGACTACGGGACCACCGCCGCCGAGCTCGAGCTGGTGAAGTCGCGGACGCGGTACGCGCTGGCGGAGGACGCGACCGGCGCGCTCGACCTCGGCACCGCGACCGGCGTGCGCGCCGCGATCGAAGCCGGGTGGCGGCGCGTGACCGGCGCCGGCACGATCGCCGGCACGCGCGTCCTCGTGCAAGGCGTCGGCGACGTCGGCTTCGTCCTGGTGCGGCTCTTGCTGGACGCGGGCGCGCGGGTCAGCTTCGCCGAGATCGACGCGCGCAAGGCGGAACGCTGCCGGCGCGAGCTCGGCGCCGAGCTCGTCGCCGCCGACGCGATCTTCACCGCCGACGTCGACGTCCTGGCGCCGTGCGCGGTCGGCGAGGTGATCGACGACGAGGCGGCTCGGCTGCTCCGCGCGCGCGTGATCGCCGGCGCCGCGAACAACCAGCTCGCGAGCGACGCCGCCGCCGGCGTGCTCGAGCGCCGCGGCGTGCTCTACGTGCCCGACTTCGTCGCCAACGCGGGCGCGGTGATCGTCGGCTTCGAGACCGGCGCCGGGCGCGCCGCGACGGCGCTCGACGTCGTCCGTCGTATCGGCGGGCGCGTCGACCGCGTCTGCGAGCGCGCCGCGTCGCGCGGCATCACCACCGTCGAGGCCGCGATCGAGATCGCGCGCGAGCGGCTGGCGCGCGCGCCGCGCGCCGGCGCGTGAGCGGTGTCAGGGCGTCGAGTCCTTGAACTCGGCGACGGTGTTGCGCGGGGCTGGGGCCGTGTACACCGCCTCCCAGCATTCGCCGTCGCTGTTGACGAGCTGCGCCCGCACGGCGGCATACGGTGCGAACGGCAACGACGGCAGCGTGAGCGCGTCGCCCTTGCCGCGCAAGACGATCTTTGCATCGCCGTGCGCGCCGCGCTTGAGGGAGATCCGTGTCACGCCGTCCGACGTCCCCCGGCTGTCGAAGTAGGTGAAGCTCTGGCTGCCGCGCGCGCGCCAGCAGGGATGCCGTCCGCAGACGCCTTGCGCCGCGACCTGCGCGCTCGAGGCCAGGAGCGGCTCCCCGGCGGACTCGTCGTAGATGCAGAACGCGTAGCGCGTCACCGCGAGCGGGTTTCCGAAGGACGCCTTCGACGTCGTCCCTTTGATCCAGGACCACATCACGCGGTCGTGGCCGTCGCCGGCGGGGTTCGTGAGGCGGAGCCGCGACGCGCCGGATTCCCGGCAGCCGCTCCGCGGTGCGGCGAGACAGAGCGGCACGGGGGTGATCGTCGGCGTCGGCGTACCGGGCGGACCCCCGAGCTCGACCGTCGTCGTGGTGACGTTGTTGGTCTCGTCGGCTTCGGCGATCTGGTCTTCGGGGTCGACGGTCACGCGCAGGGTGTAGGTGCCCGCCGGCAGCGGCAGATCGGTGATGTCGACGTACTGGCAGGGTGTGCCCGGGGCGTAGACGTCGGCGCAGCCGGCCGTGAGACCCTGAAAGTTGCACGAGTAGTGCAGCACGGCGCATTCGGAATCGAGGATGCAGAAGCCGTCCTTCTGTCCTTCCGCGACGACGTCTCCCATCGCGTCGAGAAGCTCCGCGCGCGCGAAGCTCTCGAAATGCACGTGGCCGTGCGCCGGGCTGCAGATGAAGAGCGGGTTGGTGCACTGCGCGCCGGGATGGCTGCTGCAATCGGGACAACCCGGGTCGCCGAGGACGAGGTCGCCGGGGCCGAGGTTGCGGTTGCGCAGACCGTATCGAATCAGACGGCGTCCGGTCGTTCCGCCGGCGCATCCTTCGGCGACGTCGCCGGCGGGCACGTTCGTGATCTGAACGGAGGTGCCGAAGACCTCGGGGGCGATGTCCGGGAGATCCACCGCCGCGGCCGGGACTGTTGCGAGCGTCGCCGCGAACGCTGCCGCGGCAGCGGCGGCGAGGGGCTTTATGGAGTGAGTCACGATCGTGGCTGCGGCCGGTGGTGTCGAAGATGCGACGCGCGGCCGGACGGGCGGCGAAGCCGCCCGTCGAAGCGCGGGCGAACGCACGGCGCAGCGGCACCTTCCACCATGAAGTCCACCACCGTCAAGCCGCGACCCGCACCCCGTGCGGGCCGGTGCCCGGAGTCGCCGGCGGGTCGACGAATGCAACCGCCGTGCGGTAGCGCGCCCGGCGGGCGTTCGCGTCCCCCTCGATTTGGGCGACTGCCGCGGATCGTCGATCGAACCCCGAGTGGCCGGTGGAGAATTTTCGCCGAGATGTGCTAGCGTCGACGGACTTCGCTCGGCCGCGCAGGCGGAACCCAGCGATGCCGCCCCTGGTGGTCGCACGAACTCTCACATTGCCGCTCGCCGTGGTCCTTAGACGCGCCTTGATCGGCGTTCTGTTCGCGTGTGCGCTCCTCCAGCCGGTGCGGGGTGAAGGCGGCGTGAGCACGCCGACGCCGACCGCCACCCCGACGGACACGGCGACGGACACTCCGACACCGACGGTGACCGAGACGGCCGCGCCGACGGCGACCGAAACGGAGACGCCGGCACCCACCGCGACCGCCACGCCGACGGCGACCGAGACGGCGACGGCGATACCTACCGCGACCGCCACGCCGACGCCGACGGTCACTGCCACCGCGACGTCGACGCCGGTCGAAACCGTCACCGCCACTCCCAGCGCGACTGCGACCGCGACCACGAGCGCGAGCGCCACTCCCGTCGCGACCGATACGGCGACGCCGAGCGCGACGCCAACGCCGACAGTGACCACGACCGCGACGCCAACGCCGAACGCGACGACCACCCCAACGCCGACTCCGACCGTCACCGCGACGCCAACCGTGACCGCGACGGTCACCGTGACGCCGAGTCCGACGCCGACCGCGTCGGCAACGCCGACGATCACGCCGACGCCGAGCGCCAGCCCAACACCGACGGCAACCCCGACAACTACCGCCACACCGACGGCAACGGTGACGGCGACCGTCGTCCCGACCGCGACGCCAACGGTGACTGTGACGGTCACCGCGACAGGAACGGCGACCCCGACCGTGACAGTCTCCGCGACGCCGATGCCGACTGCGACCCCGACCGGCACCGCGACGGTCACCGTCACGCCGACGCCGACTCCGAGCGCGACGCCGACGCCGACCCTGACCATCGCGGCGACCGCCACGCCGACGGCGACCGAGACCATCGCGGCAACCGCGACCCCGACGCCGACCGAGACCGTTACCGCGACGCCGACACCGACACCGACGGTCACCGTCACGGCGAGCGCGACGGCGACACCGACGGCGACGCCGACCGTGACCGCCACGGGGACCGCGACGCCGACGCCGACGGCAACCCCGACCCCGACGCCGACGGCCACCCGCACCGCGACCGCGACCGCGACCCCGACCCCGACGCGGACGCCGACCCCGAGCACGACGTCGACGCCGGGTCCTCCGCCGGCGAACGACATCTGCACCGCCGCCGCGGTGATCGGCACCGGGTCGCAGCCGGCGCTCGACACGCGCAGCGCGACGACCGACTCCTCCGACCCGCTCCAGAGCTGCACGATCGGCGGATCGTCGAAGAACGCGCGCAGTGTCTGGTTCCGCTACACTCCGGCGGGCTCGGGCACGGTCATCATCAATACCGTCGATAGCGACTACGATACGGTGCTGACGGCATACACCGGGTCCTGCGCGGCCCTTTCGCCGGTCGCCTGCGACGACGACGGCGCGATCAATGCGCTGTCGCGCGTCCAGTTCGGGGTGAGCGCCGGGACCCCGTACCTCATCGAGGTCACGGCGAAGGGTTCGACGGGCGCCGGCGGCGCGCTGCACCTCCTGGTTGCGCAGTTCGTGTCGTCACCGGTCCCTACGCCGACTTCCCAGGCGACGCCGCCTGTCCTGCCGTTCAATCCGAAGGTGGTCGACGCCTGCGAGAAGACCATCAAGAAAGCCGGTGCGAAGCTCGTCACGACGACGCTCAGGTCTCTCGCGAGCTGCGGCACCGGCGTCAGCAAGTGCATCCAAACCAAGGCCGATCCCGCGCAGCGTGACCGTTGCGTGCAACGCGCCGGCGACAAGTGCCGCAAGAACCTCGCCAAGGCGGGGGCGGCGCGCGACGTCTTCGAGGCGAGCGTCCTGAAGCGCTGCGCGGCCGTGGACGTCGCCGACGTGCGCGACGGCGACGGCATCGGCTTCGACGCCGTCGCGGACTCGTGCGACGGGCCGATCGACTCGATCGCCGCGATCGCATCGTGCATCGGCGAGCAGCACCAGTGTGAGGCGGCGAAGCTCTTCGAAGCGACCCAGCCGCGCGCGCGTGAGCTGATGCGCGTCGCCGGTGCCACACCCGGCGCCTTCGCGGCCGTCGACTGCCTCACCGACTACGGCGGCGGCGGCGAGGATCTGGACCAGGAGAAAGGCGCCGGCAAGCTGCTCGACAAGTGCGGGAAGAGCGTCGTCAAAGCGGGCAGCAGCTTCGTCACGAAGAAGCTGAAGAACCTCGAGCGGTGCGTCGACAAGCTCTTCACCTGCGCGGTGAAGAGTCCCGGCGACGCCGGCTGCCCCGCCAAGGCGAGCGCGACGTGCAGCAGAGCGTTCGGCGCGATCACGACGGCCGAGGCCCGCTTCCGAGCCGCCGTGGAGAAGCGCTGCGGCGGCGTCGACTACGACGGCGCGCTCGCGCCCGCGGCGGGCGGTAACGTCACGGCGCTCGCGAGCGAATGCTCGAGCTTCGGCACCGGCGCGCCGGTCACGCTCGCGAGCTACGTCGACTGTCTCGCACGCCAGCACGCGTGCCGCGTCGAGAGCTTGCTGGGCCTCGAGGCTCCGCGGGCCGGCGAGCTGCTCGCCGGCGTCACGCCGCCGGTGACGTTCCCGAGCGCGCAGTGCGCGCCCTGACGAGCCGCCGACGCGATCGTCCCGGGCTCGCGGCGGCGCGTTGACTACCCGTGGGCCGGTGCATACAGGCCGGCCGTCGCGCTGCGACCGCGGCGTGCACGACTCGTCCGCAACCAGGAGGATCATGATGCGATCGATGGCCGTGGTGATCGGTTTGACTGGATTGCTCATGGCGGCGCCGATCGTCGGCTGTCACCGCCACAAAGGCCCCGCCGAGCGCGCCGGCGCCAAGATCGACAGCGCCGTCGAGACCGCCGGCGACAAAGCGCAGGAGGCCGGCCACAAGGTCGGCGGCGCGGTCGAGAAGGCCGGCGACAAGATCGAGGACGCGACCGACCGCTGAGCGGGCACCGATCGCACGGCTGCGCGCGTGTGTGGCTGCGCCCGCGGCCGAGCACGCCGGTGCGGTGACCGGCGCCGCGACCCGAAACGAAAGCGAGCGGGTGACGCGCACGCGTCACCCGCTCGCCTGGTGGTTCAGCCGACGTCAGGTCCGGGTCATCGCTGTACCGCGAACCTGAAGTCCGTCTTCCAGCCGGTCGGCGTCCGCTTCCATTCGCTCTTGTAGAAGAACGCGTCGTCGCCGATCAGCACCTGCACTCCCATCACCGGCAGCGTCGCCGCGCGCAGGTTGCCGTACGCGCGCAGGCCGAACACCCAGTGGTCGGCGCGCGTGCGGAGCTTGAACTCGTAGATGCCGTCGCGCGAGCCTTCGCCGGTCCTCGCCTTGCGGTCGACGAAGCGCAGGTTGCCGGGCCGCCGCGCGATCAGGTCGTTCGGCAGCAGGGTGGCCTTGTAGACGACGCCGTCGTCGTTGGTGACGATGATGCCGACGCCTTCGTTCACCGGATCGATCGGCGTGATCGGATCGAGGCCGCCGTGGATCGTGAAGGTGTCGAGCTTGCGCTTGTTGAACTTCAGCACCGCGGGATCCTTGAGGATCGGCAGGCACGGCGGGCAGTCCGGATCGTCGCAGTCGATGAGCCCGTCGCCGTCGTTGTCCTGGAGATCGAGGCAGACCTCTTGCTGGTGGCAGTCGGCGGAGCAGCCGTCGCCGTCGACGGTGTTGCCGTCGTCGCATTCCTCGTCGCCTTCGACGATGCCGTTCCCGCAGCGCGGGAGCGTGCAGTCGCTCTCGCACCCGTCGCCGTCGACGAGGTTGCCGTCGTCACATTCCTCGCCGAGCGTGACGATGCCGTTGCCGCAGCCGGTGACGGTGCAGTTGACGTCGCAGCCGTCGCCGCTGACGGTGTTGGCGTCGTCGCAGAGCTCGCCGGCGGTGACGACGCCGTTGCCGCACGCGGGCTTGGTGCAGTTGCCGTCGCAGCCGTCGCCGTCGACGGTGTTGCCGTCGTCGCACTCCTCGCCGGCGGTGACGATGCCGTTGCCGCAACGAGGCTCGGTGCAGTTGTTGTCGCAGCTGTCGCCGTTCACGTGGTTGCCGTCGTCGCACTCCTCGTTGCCGGTGACGATGCCGTTGCCGCAGCGGGGCACGGTGCAGTTGTTGTCACAGCCGTCGCCGTTGACGGTGTTGCCGTCGTCGCACTCCTCGCCGGCGGTGACGATGCCGTTGCCGCAGTCGGTGACCGTGCAGTTCGCGTCGCAGCCGTCGCCGCTCGCGGCGTTGCCGTCGTCGCACTCCTCGCCGGCGGTGACGATGCCGTTGCCGCAGCGGGTCGGCGTGCAGTTGTTGTCGCAGCCGTCGCCATTGACCTTGTTGCCGTCGTCGCACTGCTCACCCGACTGGTTGACGATGCCGTCGCCACATTTCGCCGCGACCCAGTTCTTGCTGGCCGTCGCCTTGAGCTTGCCGGGGCAGGTGTTGCCGGCGAGGACGATGCCCTGCTTGCCGCTCTTCTTGAACTTGAGGCCGATCGGCAGCGTGTAGCTCGCGGTCGCGGTGATCGTGTCGGTGCCGGTGACGACCGAGCCGTTGGTGTACGAGATCGTCAGCTGGCCGCTGGCGTTGGTGCCGCCGTGGAAGGTCTGCGGCCCGGCCGCGCCGGTGACGACGATGTCGACCGCCTGGCCGACGATCGGCTGGCCGTTCGCGCCGGTGACGGTCGCGGTGACGGTGTGCACCTTGTCCGCCGGCAGATAGTTGATCGCCGACGGCGGCGTCAGCGTGATCGTCTGCGGCACCGGTGCGACCGTCATGCACTGCGAGCGTGCCGCGTCGATGATCTGGTTCGCCCGGTTGACGATGTCCGACGGGCTCGTCACGACGAAGCCGTCGGTGTAGTGCCAGATCGCGGCCTGCACGGCCGCGGCCTCGCGGTTCACGTCCCAGAGCTTGCTGCCGATCCTGTTGGTGTGCGGGTAGGCGTTGTTGAGGATGTAGACCACCTCGCACGGGTAGTCCGGCGTGACCTGCGGCTCGCTGTCGCCGATGCTGATCGGGTTGTGGATGTCGACGCAGTAGGACTCGGTCTCCGACCCACCGTCGATCCTGATGTGGAAGGCGCCGACGAACCCGTAGGTCTTCGTCCAGTCGCTGCCGGTATGGCCTTTCACGGTGTTGCGGACGCCATAGCCGAGGCTGGTGAACTTGGCCGTCGCGGCGAGCGCGGGTGCAGCGAAGCCGGCCGCGAGCACGACGGCGGCGATGAACGCGATCACCGCCCGAGTGCGGCGGTGTCTCGGTTCCCTCTGCGTCATCTTTTTAACGTTCGACATTTTTATCTCCCCGATTCACTACGCGTTTTCTGCAACGAAAGAGCGAAGCGTATGCCACGATGAATCGAGCGAATTACTTGAGTTTCGAACGCTTGCGATCATGCAGAAATGCGAAACCAATAGATACGAATCGCAATACTGCGATATTAGTGACGATGCTGCAATGATTGTTTAAGTAAACGCTCGCGCGCTCGCCAGCGTGGGCGGAGCAGGAGGTCGCATTGCCGGCGCGCGGCGATCTCGCATTGCAGACGCTCGGCGAGCGCCGCCGCCCGCGTCGCGGCGGCGTAGCGGCGCGTCGCAGCGGCTCGGACGGAGGCGTCGGCGGTCGGATGCGATCGCCGACGGCGGACGGCGCGCGGCGCTCGGGCCGCGGCAGGGAAGGGAGCGGCTAGCTGGTGCAGGGAAGCCGGACGGGCGTCAGGCCCGGCGGGGCGGGACGGCTACCAGGCGTACGCTTCGGGCGCCTCGCCGCCGGGTCCCGGCCAGATCTCGTCGAGACGGCGAAGCTCGGCGTCGCCGAGCGCGATCTCGAGGGCGCGCATGCTGCCGGCGAGCTGCTCGACCGACCGCGGCCCGATGATGGGCGCCGTCACCGCAGGGTTCCGAAGGAGCCACGCGAGGGCGACGTCGGCGGGCGCCTCGCCGAGCTCGCGGCAGAGTCGCTCGAACTGCTCGAGCTGGTTGCGATGACGCTCGATCGCCTTCTGGATGCGCTCCGACGCCCGCCGGCCGCCCGCGATCTTGCCGAGGACGCCGCCGAGCAACCCGCCGGCGAGCGGGCTCCAGGGAATGAGGCCGACGCCGGACGCGCGGCAGGCCGGGATCACCTCGAGCTCGATCGTCCGCGCACTCAGATTGTAGAGGCTCTGCTCGGAGACCACGCCGAGGAGGTGGCGCTCGGCGGCCCGGCAGTTCGCCTGCACGATGTGCCAGGCCGCGAAGTTGCTGCTGCCGACGTACAGCACCTTGCCCGCCTGGATGAGCTGGTCCATCGCCTGCCAGATCTCGTCCCACGGCGTCTCACGGTCGACGTGATGCATCTGATACAGGTCGAGGTGGTCGGTCCCGAGCCGGCGCAGGCTTTCGTCGCACGCGCGCCGAATGTGGTACGCCGACAGCTTCGAGTCGTTCGGTCCGCGGCCCATGTTGCCGTAGACCTTGGTCGCGAGGACGATCCGCTCGCGCCGCCCGCCCTGCGCGAGCCAGCGGCCGATGATCTGCTCGGTGACGCCCTCGCCGGTCTTCCAGCCGTAGACGTTCGCGGTGTCGAAGAAGGTGATGCCGAGCTCGAGGGCCCGGTCCATGATCGCGAAGCTCTCGCGCTCGTCGCTGACGGGCCCGAAGTTCATGGTGCCGAGACAGAAGCGGCTGACGCGAAGCCCGCTCCGGCCGAGGTGGACGTCGTTCACGCGGCGCCGCGGCGTGGCCCGCCGCCGGGCCCGTCCTGCACGCCGTCGGCCGCTGCCTCCGCCGCGCCAGTCCGGAGGTTCATCATCAACTGCACGAGCTCCGCCGGTGCCATGACCTCGGGCTCCTCGCTCGAGTCCTTGAGGTGCTCGAAGCGGAGGAGATCGAGCTTGCGATAGGCTTCGCGCACCCGCGGTGTCAGCAGCCCGAGGCGCCGGAGATTCGGCACGATCTTCGAGAACAGCATCTGGCGGAACCCCTGCATGAACGGCGTCTCGAGCGACCACCGCACCCAGGTGTCGACGTCGAGCCCGCTGCGCTCGAAGACGTCGTGCATCAGCAGGCGGTCGCGCATCAGGTGCGTCGCCTCGATGAGGAAGTCCTCACGCTCGCGGATCTCGGCGGCGCCCATCTCCTTCGTATAGAGGTGCTCGAGCGAGAGCACGCCGAACGCGACGTGGCGCGACTCGTCGCCCATGATCCGCGCGGTGATGTCTTGCAGCAGCGGCTCGTCCGGCCATTGCAGCTTCACGAAGCCGAATGCCGCGAGCGCGAGCCCTTCGACCATGATCTGCATCCCGAGGTACGTCATGTCCCAGCGCGAGTCGGAGATGATCTGATCGAGCAGGACGCGCAGGTGCTCGTTCACGCCGAACGAGCAGCCGAGCTTCTCCGTGAGGTATCGGTGATAGACCTCGACGTGCCGCGCCTCGTCCGCCACCTGGTTGGCGGCGTACCACTTCGCCTCCTCCCACGGGACGCTCTGCACGATCTTCGCGGTCGCGAGCAGCGCGCCCTGCTCGCCGTGCAGGAACTGCGAGAGCATCCATGCCGTCATGTTCAAGTTGAGATCGACGCCGCGCGCATCGTCGAGCGCCTCCGGCGGATTCAGCAGTTGATTGAACATGGCCGCGGACCCGGACCCGATCTGCTCGTGGCGGATCTTCTCGAGGTCGACGTCGATCGACCAGTCGAGGTCGGTCGCGTTCCAGGCGTTGGCCTTGCCCTTCTCGTAGAGCGCGAGAAGGTCGTGCCGCCGGAGCGCGTACTCCCAGTCGAACACCGTCGTCATGCTCGCGGCGACGCGCTCGTACGGGCCGATGTCGGGAATCGGGAGAGGATTGCGTTGTGTGTACTTCATCGCGGGCTCCTCCAGGGGGTGGTCGGTGGTCTTGCCGACTAGCACACGCGCAGGCGTAGGTCATGGCGCCGGGCCGCCGCGCCACCTGACCGCGCGGCCGCGGCCGGCCCGTGTCGCGGCGCTCCGTTCAGCGGGTGGCGAGGACCCGCCGCGAAACCTCGATCGCCTCCTCGACGTCGGCGCGGGAGACGTCGAGGTGGGTCACGAACCGCACCGTCGCCGGCGCGATCGCCAGGCATCGCACGCCGGCGTCGCCGAGGCGGCGTGCCGTCTCGGCGCCGGACTCGCCGCGCGCGCCGGTGTCGACGCAGACGATGTTGGTCTCGACGCGCCCGCGCACGGCGAGACCGAGGCCGCCCGCGAGCGCGTCGGCGAGCATCCGCGCATGGACGTGGTCCTCGGCGAGCCGCGCCACGTGATGGTCGAGCGCGTAGCCCGCGGCGGCGGCGAGAACGCCCGCCTGCCGCATGCCGCCGCCGAGCATCTTGCGGACGCGGCGCGCCCGCTCGATGAGCGTGCGGCCGCCGACCACCACCGATCCGACCGGGCAGCCGAGGCCTTTCGAGAAACAGAAGCTCAACGAGTCGACGTGGGCCGCGATGCTCGTGAGCGGGACCTCCTGCGCGACGCACGCGTTCCACACCCGCGCGCCGTCGAGATGGATCGCGAGACCGTGCTCGCGCGCCGTCCGCGCGAGCGCGGCGAGCTGGTCCAGCGGATAGCAGCTGCCGCCGCCGTAGTTGTGGGTGTTCTCCAGCCAGAGGAGGCGGGATCGCGGCTGATGGACGTCGGAGGCGCGCAGCGCGGCGGTCACCTGTCGCGGCTCGAGGAGGCCGCGGTCGCCGTCGACGAGCGCGACGCTCACGCCCGCGTAGACCGCGAAGCCGCCGGCCTCGTAGCGATAGAGATGCGAGCCGCGCTCGAGGATCACCTCGTCGCCGGGCTGCGTGTGGACCTTGCAGGCGATCAGGTTCGCCATCGTCCCGCTCGGCACCAGGAGCGCGGCCTCCTTGCCCGCGAGCTCGGCGCAGCGCTCCTCGAGGCGGTTCACGGTCGGATCCTCGCGAAAGACGTCGTCGCCGACCTCCGCCGCGGCCATCGCGCGCCGCATGCCGTCGGTCGGACGGGTGAGCGTGTCGCTGCGCAGGTCGATCGTCGCCATGCGGGAGTGTGTAGTGCGCGCGTGGGGCGAGCACAACGCGGGCGAACGCGATGCGTCGCGCGGCGCCGGCGCGCCATCGCGTAACTCGGCATCCGGCTCCTTCGTACACTCGACGGGCCGTTGCGCGGGCTCCGTCGACGCCGGCCGACGCGCCGAAAACGTCCACGGGTTGCCGCGGGTTTTTCTTGCGCGTTCCGAGAAGGCGGTGCTAGCAGACGCCGGAGGAGGATACGTCATGTCGGTGCCGAATGACTCATGCGATGGTCACGGGCATCACCGTTGGGCGATGATCGCCGTCCTCGCCGTCGCGATCAGCACGACCACCGTCGCGCCCGCGGACGCGACGGTGGTCACGATGTACGCGACGCTCAGCGGCGATCAGGAGCCGACCGCATCGACCGGCACCGGCTCCGGCACGTTCACGGTCGACACCACGGCGAACACGATGTCGTTCAACGTCACCTTCTCGGGGCTGACGTCGCCGGAGACCGCCGCTCACATTCATGGGCCGGCGCCGCGGGGAACCGATGCGGGTATCCTTTTCGCGTTGTCGCTCGGAAGTCCTAAAGTGGGGGTGTGGAACTACCCGGAGGCGCAGGAAGCCAACATCCTGAACGGGCTCACGTACGTGAACGTCCACTCGAGCATGTTTCCCGGCGGCGAGATCCGCGGCCAGATCGAGGCGCCGGCGAATCCCATCCCGACCGCCTCTGAGTGGGGCCTGATCGGCTTCGCCCTGCTGCTGCTCGGCACGGGCGCGTGGTACGCCGCGCGACGGCGCCCGGCGCCGTCGGCGTAGCGCTCGCCTCTCCTCGACGGCACGAGCGCGGCCGCCGCGTTCCCGGGGCGCGGCGCCGCGTCCGGCGTCGACGACGGCGCCGGTCGCGCGGCCGGCGCGCCGCCGGGGCTGGCGCCGATGGGCTCGTGAGCCGCAAGCGCGCCGCCCGCGCCGTCGCGGTCTCGCCGGCGCGGGTCGAGGCGCCGAGATCTCGGCGCCTCGACCTGCCGTTCGTCGCGCTCCTCTGCTGCTTCCTGCTCTCGGGGTTCGGCGCGCTGCCGAGCCTGGCGCGGCCGGACACTCGCTCGATGCTGGTGATCGGCCTCGGCGCCGGCTCCGCGCTCGAGGCGCTCGCGAGCACGGTCGAGAGCGTCGACGTCATCGAGCGCGAGCCGCGGGTGATCGAGGCGAATCGGACGCTGCGAAGCCGGCGGGCGGTCGATCCCCTCGGCGATCCACGCATCCACCTGCACGTCAACGACGCGCGCGGCGCGCTGGTCCTCACCGCCGGCCGCTACGACGCGATCGTCTCGCAGCCCTCGCATCCTTGGACCGCGGGCGCGTCGCACCTCTCCACCCGCGAGTTCTTCCGGCTGGCGCACGATCACCATCACGCCGGGCGGCGTGATGGTGCAGTGGATCGAGCTCGCGTTCGTCGACGAGTCGCTCTTCCGGACGTTGGTCGCACCGCTGCTCGACGTCTTCCCCCACCTCCGCGTCTACCGACCGGTGTTCCCGAGCGAGCTCGGCGGGCGACACGGCGATCGCCCGCGCCGGCGTCGTGCGCGGCGCCGCTCGGTGCCGGCGGCGCCGCGGTGGTCGAGGGCTGGCGGCTCGAGCGCGACGGGCACTGGGACGCGCTCGCGGCGCACGACCGCGCTCGCGGCGATCCCGCCGCATGATCCGTTCTTTCCGCCGGCGACGCGCCTGCGGGCGCGCTGGCGCATCGCGCGCGCGTCGCGGCGGTGCTCGCGATCATGCCGCCGCGTCCGCAGCTCCGCGCGCCGCTCGAGAATCGCGTCGCCGCCGGTCGCTGAGCGCGGCGCTCACGCTGCGCGAGACAAAAGTGACCAGTCGCGTCGCGCGGTGCTTTCCGGGATGACGCACGCGCAGGCAGCACGCGTGGACAGTTGCCTACGAAGCACGCATGCCGTAAGCGGTAGAATGAGATATATGGTCGCGATCGTCGCCCGATATCGCCGGGGTCAAGGTCGACGTTATGCACCGGTCTCGCACCGTTGCTCCAAAAAGGCGCAACTTTCGCATTCACGTCGCATCTTGCACAAACGAAAGACGAGGAATGTGGAAACAGGCCGGATCTCGTGGCGCAGGATTTGCTGCTCACCGCGTCAGCATTTCTGCATCGTCCGCGTGTATATGGGCACCGACACAGCGGGTGCCACAGCACTAAGCGGCGCGATGGTGGAGGAGCACAAGCGAATGACCGCAATCGTGGGGATGGTTCTCGTGCTGCTGCTTGGGTTGGTGCCGTCGGGAGCGGCGCGGGCGGACGTCCCGATCGACGAGTTCTCGTTGCCGGTGGGTGAAAACCCGCAGAGCGTCAGTGCATCGGATTGCGACGGAAACGGCGCACCGGATCTCATCACCGCGGACTTCGACTCGAAGACGGTGACGATCTATCCGAACGCCGGCCACGGCGTCTTCGACTCGATGGTGACGATCAACCTCGGAACCTCTCCGGGCGGCGCCGACTGTGGCGACTTCGACGGCGACGGTGTGTACGACGTCGCGGCGTCGGGCTTTCAAAACGGCACCGTTGCAATCCTTCACGGCAACGGCGACGGCACGTTCACCTTCACCGCCAACTACGACGTCGGCGCCGGGGCGCGGTCGGTGTCGGTGGGGGATCTCGACGGCGACGGCCACCTCGATCTCGTGGTGGTGAACGCGCTTGCGGACAAGGTCACGCTGCTGTTCGGCGACGGGACGGGTGCGTTCCCCTCGATTTCGACGCTGCGGGTGGAATCCGTCGGTCAAGGCAACTCGCCGTTCTCGGCTTCCATCGCCGACTTCAACCTCGACGGCCTTGCGGACATCGCCGTCGCCAGCCAAGGAGTGCCGGCGGTCCACTTGCTGGTGAACGGCCCGCTCGGGTTCGACGTCGTGGCGGATGCGGTGCCGAGCTCGCCGCCCGCGCGCAGCATCGCCGGCGGCGACTTCAGTGGGGACAACATCCCCGATCTCGCCGTGCTGACGAAGGACGCGGTCGTCAACCTCTACATCGGCTCCCCGTCGGGCGTGTTTTCGCCTGCCGGCAGCGTCCGCGTCGCGGATGACGCGCGCGGCATCATCCTTCGGGACTTCGACCAGGACGGCCTGCTCGACCTCGGCGTCGTCTGCAACCTCACCAACAGCGTGCGGATCCTGTACGCGACCGCGCCCGGCCAGTTCCCCAGTCTCGACTTCGTGCCGCCGGCGACGGCGGTCTTGAATGCGTTCGGCACCACGGCAGCCCGCGAGACGTCCGGTAACGGCCAGGTGGTGTTCCTCGGGAAGACGGCGCGTAGCGTCGGTCTGCTGAAGAGCAACGCCGGCGTCGTGACCACGACCGCCTTGCAGACGCTCGCCGACGAGCCGCAGACGGTGCTGCTCGCAGACATGAACGGCGACACCATTCCCGATGCGATCGTCGGCACCAAGATCCGCGGCGGCATGACTCTCGAGGTCCTGCTCGGGAACGTGTCCGGCGGCTACGACCCGCCCGCGACCGGCCCCGCGATTTGCGGCAACGGCATCATCGAAGGCAGCGAGCTGTGCGACGACGGCAACGCCAAGAAGAGAGACGGTTGCAGCGCGACGTGCACGCCCGAGATCAGCCGCAACATCGCCTCGATGGGCAGCGGCGACGTCGACGGCGACGGCAATCAGGACATCGTGCTCGTCGACGCGCAAGCGAATCTCCGCGTTCTGATCGGTGACGGCCTCGGCCGCTTCTCGGCGACGCGGGTGCTGATGAAGCTCAGGAGCAGGACGCCCGCGGCGGTCGGCGACTTCACCGGCGACGGCGCCCCCGACATCGCCGTGATCCCGAAGAGCCGCAAGGTGGCGCTCGAGCTGCTCGTCAACGACGGCGCCGGAAACTTCACGCCGACGTCGATGCCGGTCACCGGGAAGCTCGTCGGGCCGCTCCTCGCCGCCGACCTCGACGGCAACGGCTTCCTCGACCTGATCACCGGGTCGAAGAGCAGGCCTGCCGGCTTCATCGCATTCCTGAACGACGGCGCCGGGCCGGCGCGTTCCGGCGGCGTCACCGCGACGCCGAAGAACCTGCGCTCGCTCGCAGCCGCCGACTTCAGCGAGGACGGCAAGCTCGACGTCCTCGCGGAGTTCTCCACCAGGAAGCAGCCGGCGTACATCTACAGCGGGCTCGGGGACGGCACGTTCACCGCGCCGCAGTCGCTCGGCGATCCCACCTTCCTCAACGCGACCATCGTCGATCTCGACGACGATCTGCATGAAGATCTGGTGAGCTGCGACGCGAAGTCCGGCAGCTGCCGCGTCCGCTACGGCGACGGCGCCGGCAACTTCTCTGCCACGCCGATGTCGGACGGCGTCGACGACGTGATCGGCTCGGACATCTTCGGCGGCGCGGCCGGCGATCTCGACGGCGACGGCGTCGTCGACCTGGTCGGCATCAGCAACAACGACAGCCGTGCCGTGGTCATTTTCCGCAGCGCCGACTCGCCGCAGGTCACCCGGCTCGAGCTCACGCCGGGCTCGAAGCCGAATCGGGTCGCGGTCGCGGATCTCAACAACGACGGCCTGCTCGACATCCTGATCTCGAACGAGGGCTCGAACGACCTCAGCGTGTTCTTGAACCTCGGCAACCGGCAGTTCTCGAACGGCTCCGTCCGGATCTCGACCGGCGGCATCCACCCGATCGACTTGGCGATGGGGGACCTCAACGCCGACGGCCGCCTCGACGTCGCGGTGCCGCTCGCGGGCAGCAACGTCGTCGCGCTCTTCCAGAACCGCGTCGCCGGCGGCTTCACCAAGATCGCCGCGCTCGCGACCGGGTCGAACCCGCAGGGCGCGGCGGTCGGTCTCCTCAACAACGACGCGTTCGGCGACGTCGTCACCGCCAACTACGACGACAACACGCTGTCGGTCTTCCGCAGCGACGGCGCCGGCGGCTACACCGCGGCGACCATGTCGAGCGGCGGCGTCCATCCGACCGACGTCGCGCTCGTCGACCTCAACAACGACACGCATCCCGATCTCATCGCGGTCAACGAGACCTCGAAGAACCTCGTCGTCTTCCTGAACGACGGCAGCGGCGGCTTCCTCCCGGGAACCTCGATGCCGGCGCTCGGACGCACACGGCCGTGGGACCTGTGCAGCGGCGACTTCGACGGCGACGGCAACAAGGAGATCGCGGTCGGCAGCGTCGGCACCGGCGACATCCTGATCCTGCGCGGCAAAGGCGACGGCACCTTCGCGTCGAGCGCGCGCACCTTCACCATCGGCCGCGATCCGCACCCGATCTTCTGCGCCGACTTCGACGGCGACCAGCGCACCGACATCGCGTTCCCGCGGCGCGACACCGGCCGCGTCGGCGTGATCCTCAGCGGGGAGTGATCGAAGGAGCTTCGCCCCAGTCCATCCGCTACCGGTGCCGGACCCGGTCGTCGAGGATGCCGTGCTCGATCGCCGGGATCAGGTCCTGGATGATCGAGTCCTCGTAGCGCCCGGACGTCACCTGCGGGACGTCTGGGACCTGCGACTCCGGGACGACGTGGTTCACGTAGAACGAGCCCTCGCGGCCGCCGGCGCCGGGGAGGAACGCCACGTACATGTTCTGGATCTGGCCGGTGACGATGAGCGTGTCGAGGAGCTCGTTCGATCTGCGCGAAGTCGTCGGGCGTCTGGCCGTAGCCGCCGAGGAAGTAGACGACCGGGAAAGCTGTCGCCGTCGTTGTTGAAGAACGCCGGCGGGCGATAGACGAGCGACGTCGCGCACCGGCGGCGCGCCGCCGCCGACCGCGAGCGCCGGGCGAGTCGATGTGCGGCGGAGACCAGCTCGCCCCGCAGGCGGATGCCCGGCAGATCGACGTCCGGCGGCTTGAAGTCCGGGGGATCGAAACCCGGCGGATCGAAGCTGCCGGGATCGACGTTGCCGGGGCCGCACGTAGCCGTCCGGGAAGCTCTCGTCGAGGAAGCCGAGCATGCTGAGAATGCGCTGCCAGACGGTGACCGGCCGCAGACGTCGCCGTGCAAGAGATCGTCGTTGTCGACGCTGCGGAAGCCGATGTGGCCGCCGGGATAGCGGACCAGCAGGAACTGCGCGCTCGGGTTCGGCACGTCGGCGCAGTTGCGCGGAGAAGCCTTCCTGGACCTCGACCGGTGATGCCCTTGCTCCGCAGCACGGCGACGAGGTTGTCGTAGTGGCGCGCGAAGCCGAACTCGTCGCTCTCGCCGACGTCCATGTAGATGCGTTGCGCCTCGATCTCGCTCGCAGCTCGTGATTGCGAGCCGCGTGAGCGGATCCTCGGCGATGAAGTTCGCGCGATCGGGATCGTAGTCGAACTGGCCGTTGCCCTCGCCGAAGTCGCCGGTTCCGGCGTACGCCGTCGAGCCCGACGTCGGTGAAGGTCTCGCCGAGCGCGGGCTCGAAGACGCGGTTGCCGTTGGTGTCGGTGAAGGGCTCGGAGAGGTTCACGACGATGCCGTCGCCGACGTCGTAGACGCCGTCGCCGTTCAGGTCGACGGTCTCGCGGCCGCCGACGAGCGTCCCGGCGACGGCGGCCCGCGATCTCCGCAAGCGAGCCGCCGGCCAGGAGCAGCACGTCGACCGGCGTCGTCGGCGGCTCGTCGACTTGCCGGAGTCCGTCCTGGTTCACGTCGCCGCCGTTCAGGAAGCCGCTCGGGTCGGCGAGCGTGGTGAACATCCCGAACTGATCGTCGCGCATGATCCGCGCCGGCTCCGAGTCGCTCGCCAGATAGAGGCGCGCCGGATCGGGATTGTGGAGGTACGGATTGCCGAAGGCGATCACCAGGTCCTGCACCATCGTCGACCCGCGAATCGCGATCGGGGTAGGGCGCGCAGGTGATCGAACGTGAAGTCGGAGCCGACCGCGCGCGGGATCTCGGTCTGCGGCTTCACCTCGAGGTTGTCGTCGACGATGTCGCGCAGCAGCTGATTCATGTCGACGGGGCCGCCGAGGGAGGCGATCGTGCCGAAGAGATCGGTGTGCTTGGTGCCGAGGTTCATCGCGCCGTAGGCGCCCATCGAGACGCCGGCGATCGCGCGGAAGTCGCGGCTCGCCTGGAGGTCGACGGGTGGATTGCCGTTGCCGCCGCCGCCACCCCCGCCGCCGCCGCCGCACGCTGCCGCGTGGACGGCGATCATCAGCGAGAGCGCGAGCAGGCGTGTTTTCGTAATCGTGCACGACGTCCTCATGGGGCTCCCTCCAACGATGCAGTGCGGACGCGATCAGCATGTGCCATGCCAAGGCACGCGCTCCGCGAAACCAACGGCTTCACGGTGTCGTCGTCGAACCTCACCGCCGTTCTTACACCGTCGAGGAGCCGAGGTGTAATCGCTGCGCCGTGTGGTGGGCTTGCGCTCGCACCGTGCAGCACCGTCGCGCGGGCCGCCGGTCCGCGCGACGGCCCCCGATGGAGATCAGCGTTCCACCTCGCGGAGCTCCCGTGAGCGCACCTCCGCCTCGGCGCCGCCGAACGCCAGGGCGACGTGACGCGCGGCGACCCCGTCTGCTCCGTCGGGCCGTCGACGGACGACCGGGCCGCGAGATGCTCGGCGCAGCTACGTGCGCGGCAGCGGCGCGGGGTGGCGCTACTCGACCACTTCGAAGGCGTCGCCGGTGACGCCGAGGAGCTGGTCGTGCATGAGCTCGTCGTCCCAGCGCGGGTCGGGCGCGCCGCTCACGAACCAGTCGCTGCCGTTGTCGGCGATGATCATGCCGTAGCGCTGCATGGCGCGGAGGATCACCTGGACCGGCGGCGCGAAGCCGGAGACGTCGAAGCTCGCCTTCAAGCGGACGCGCAGGCCGAGCGGCGGCCGGGCGTCGCCGCCGGGTCCGGAGGTCGCGTCGTGCGACGCCGGATAGACGTAGCCCTTCGTGCCGCGCACGGTGAACCGCAGCGCGTGGCGGATCTCGCCGGCGTCGAACACCTCGTCGCCGCGGACGAGGCCGGGAAGGATCGCGAGCCCGGCGGCGTCGGCGGAGGTCCATCCTTCCGGCCGGCGCGCGTTGCTGGTGAGGTCGAAGATCGCGCCCGAGCCGGCGGTCCATCCGCCGCTCGTCCAGCGCGTCGCGTAGAGCTCGAAGAGGAGCAGATCGTCGCGATCGACCAGGAGGAGGTGCCGATCGCCCGAGGAGCCGCCGCCGGGCACGCCGCCTTCGATCATGCCGGGTGTCGTCTTCGCCGCCTCGGGGATCGGATAGCCCGGCGGCCCGGTCGGCGCGGCGGTGTCGCTCTCGTCGGCGTAGTAGAAGTCGACCGGCACCCGCGGCTGGCCGCCCTCGACGACGACGTAGGGAATCCCGAACGTGGTGCCGAAGTCCGGATGGAGCGGCGTATTGCGGCCGATGAAGTCGATCACCGCGTCGGACTCCGGCGCCACCGCCGCCGTCGACACGTCGCGGTTCCACCAGTTGTCGAGCGGGAAGACCTGGATGCCGGCGAGCGAGCCGTCGACCACGACGGTACCGTCGCCGTTCGAGGGAAAGGCCGCTGCGAGATCGTCGACGAGCGGATCGACGAGCGTCGTCTCGACGGTCGAGGCGTCGCCCTCGGCGGTGCACGCGTAGCGTCCGTCGGCGGTGGCGAACGCTTTGGCGAATTTCGCCTCCGCCTTCGCGAGGCACGCGGGATCGACGGCGCCGCCCTTGGCGGCCGACCGTGCGTGGCAGGCGAGCTTGTCCTTCGCCTTCTTGCCCGTCGCCTTGAGCTTCGCCGCGGCGCAGCGGCGGCCGTCGTCCGTCGTTCCGGGGCCGACGGCGCCGGTCACGTCGTCGACGAAGCGGTCGAGCCGGGTCGCGGCGGCGCCGCCATCGTCGCTCGTGAGGCAGCCGCCTTTGCGCTCGGCGCGGAGGAACGCGCTCGCGAGCTTCGCCCATTGCTTGTCGAGACACGTCGAGTCGACGGCGCTGCCGCGGCTCGCCGCGGTTGCGTGACAGCGGAGGAGGCCCGGCGCCGCCGTCGCCGACGCCTTCAGCTTCGCCGTCGCGCAGCGCTGGGCGCTCGTCGCCGCCGTCGCCGGCGCGGCCGCGACGAACCCGGCAAGGACGACGACGACGGGGAGGCGAACGCGTGGCAGCGACATGCGGTCAGTCTACGGACCGGGCGATCGCACGGTCAACGAGGAGATCGCCGCGATCACACCCACGTGCTGCGACGCTTCGCACGGCGCCTGTGCCCGTGTGCTATGCGAAGCCGATGCGGCTCGCCGACCTCGCGACCCCCGCGCTCTGCGTCGCCCTCGATGCGCTCGAGCGCAACCTCGAGCGCATGGCGGCGTTCTTTCGCGGCCGGCCCTGCGCGCCTGCGTCCGTCGACGATCGCTACGACGCGGCCGCGGTCGTCTCCTGGAGCGACCGCAGGGCGTCCTTCAAGCGCGCGAGCTCGGTCTCGAGGACGGTACAGGCGTCGTCGGTGCCGTCGAGATCCTCGCGCTCGCTCAGCGCCTCGAGCTTCCGCGCCGCGTCGAGCGCGATCTTCCCCGCGAAGTTTCCGACCGAGCCCTTGATCGTGTGCGCGATGCGATACAGCGATTCGTGGTCGCGCCGCGCGATCGCGTTGCGCAGGTCCGCCAGCCACCGCGGGTAGTCCGCGACGAACATCTCGATCAAGTCGGTGAGGAGCTGCACGTCGCCGTCGACGCGGTCGAGGAGCTCGGCGGCGTCGAGCACCGCGGGGTCGACGCCGCCGCCCAGCGCCCGCTGCGCGCCGGCGGCGTCCGGGGCTGGATCGCCGCGCGTCGCCGGCGGGATCTCGGCCGAGTCGCCGTTCCGGTGGTGGCGTACCCCGTTCTCGGCAAGGGCGGCGGCGCCGCCGCTCTCCTCGCGGTCGCGCGCGCTGCGTGCGCCCCAGTGCAGCAGCGTCCGCTCGAGGTCCGCCGGCACGACCGGCTTGGCGAGGTAGTCGCTCATGCCCGCCGCGAGACAGCGCTCGCGATCGCCCGGCAGCGCGTTCGCCGTCATCGCGATGATCGGAATCCGCCGCATCGGTCGCGTCCAGCGAGCGGATCTCGCGGGTCGCGGCGAAGCCGTCCATCTCGGGGAGCTGGCAATCCATGAGGACGACGTCGTACGTGCCGCGTGCGACCGCGGTGACCGCGTCACGGCCGGTCGCGACGATGTCGCTGGCGAAGCCGCGCTTCTCGAGCATGCGCCGCGCGACGCGCTGGTTCAGGACGTTGTCCTCGGCGATGAGCACGCGGATCGACGCGCCGCTCGCGCTCTCGCCCGCCTTGCGCGAGACGGTGATCGCGAAGTCCGCCGGCGCGTCGGGCGTGTAGAGCACGCCGGCGAGCGTCGAGAGCAGCTGCCCTTGGCGAACCGGCTTGCGCAGCGTCGCCGCGACGCCCGCGTGGCGTGCGATCGCCGAGAGGCCGCGGTGGCCGACGGACGCGAGCAGCACGAAGCGCGGGGCGCCGAGGGTCGCGTCGGCGCCCACCGCGCGGCTCAAGGAGAGGCCGTCCATCGCGTTCATCTCCAGGTCGGAGATCACGACGTCGTAGGGCTCGCGACGATCCGCGGCGGCGCGCAGCATCGCGAGCGCAGCGGCCCCGTCGTCCGCGGTCGCGCTCGCCATCCCCCAGGTGCGGACGTAGGTGTCGACGACCTCGCGGCTGGTGCGATTGTCGTCGACGACGAGGACGCGCCACGGCCGGAGGTGATCGCGCGACTGCGCCGCACCGCCGTCGGCGACCGGCTGGACCTCGAAGAGCGCGGTCACCGCGAACGTGCTGCCGCGGCCGGGCGCGGTCTCGACGCTGATCTCGCCCGCCATCATCTCCGCCAGCCGGCGCGAGATGACGAGGCCGAGGCCGGTGCCGCCGTAACGGCGCGTCGTCGAGCTGTCGCCCTGCGAGAAGGCCTGGAAGAGCCGCCCTTGCTGCTCGGGGGCGATCCCGATGCCGGTGTCGATCACCTCGAGGCGCAGCCGGACGTGGCTGGTTCCTTCCGGCGTCCCGCTCACACGGATCGCGACCTCGCCGGCCTCGGTGAACTTGATCGCGTTGCTGACGAGGTTCATCAGCATCTGACGCAGCCGCCCGGGGTCGCCGCGCAGCGCGCTCGGCAGCGCCGGCTCGATCAGGCAGGCGAGCTCGATCCCCTTCTCGTGGGCCCGCTCGGCGAAGAGCGCGACCACGTCCTCGACGGCCGTCCGCAGATCGAACGGCACCGACTCGAGCTCGAGCTTGCCGGCCTCGATCTTCGAGAAGTCGAGGATGTCGTTGATGATCGTGAGGAGCGCTTCGCCGGACTGGCGGACGGCTTCGGCGTACTCCCGCTGCTCGGTGGTGAGCGGCGTCTCGAGGAGCAGGGCGGTCATGCCGATCACGCCGTTCATCGGCGTGCGGATCTCGTGGCTCATGATCGCGAGGAACTCGCTCTTCGCACGCGACGCGGCTTCCGCGACCTCCTTCTCCTCGGCCGCCGCCTTGGCGGCGAGGAGCTCTTCCTCGGCGCGCTTCTGCTGCCGCAGATCGCGGCAGATCGTGCCGAAGGCGATCGCCTTGCCGGAGTCCGGATGGCGGAGCAGGAAGAGCGTCGAGTCGACCGGGATCACCTCGCCGGTCCGGAAGTTGCGGCAGTGCAGCTCGCTCCGGCAGTGGCCGCGCTCGAGGACGGCCGGCACGAGGCGGTCGCGCATCGCCGCCGCGTCCTCGGCGACGAGAAACGTCTCGAACGAGTGCGCCCGCGCCTCGGCGAGGCTGGCGAGACCGACGAGAGCCTGACCGCTCTCGTTGAGGAACAGCAGCCGCCCCTCGAGGCTCACCATCGCGATCGCGTCGAAGCTGTGCTCGATGAGCGAGACCAGCTTCCGTTGCTCGTCCTCGGCGCGGCGGCGCTCGCTGACGTCGCGGATCGCGGCGGTGACCAAGGTGCCGTCCTGGGTCTCGAGCGGGCTGAAGGTGATCTCGATCGGCACCTCGCTGCGGTCCTTGCGAATGCCGGCGAGCTCGATGTTGGCGCCGACCGTCCGGCTGCGCTGATCGCCCAGGTAGCCGGCGCGGCTGCCGATGTGCTTGCGCCGAAAGCGCTCGGAGACCAGCGACTCGAAACCGAGCCCGAGCAGCTCCTCGCGGCGGTAGCCGAAGAGGTGCTCGGTCTGGGAGTTGACGAGCGCGATCCGGCCGTCGCTGGCGACGATCACCATCGCATCCGGCGCCGACTCGAGGAGCGCCCGGAACTGCTCCTCCGCGCGCTTGCTCTCGGAGAGGTCGCGAATGATGCCGGTGAAGATCCGGCGACGTCCGATGCCGACCGCGCTGACGGCGAGCGCGATCGGGAAGAGACTGCCGTCCTTGCGCAGTCCCTGCGCCTCGGTGGAGCGCCCGCGTCCGTCGATGTGGTCGTTGCTCTCGTTCGCGGCGAGGTACTCGGCGAGCTGCGGCGCGTGGCGTGCGGCCTCGTCGGGCGTCATCAGCGTCGTCACGGCGCGGCCGATCACCTCCTCGGCGGTGTAGCCGAAGGCGCGCGACGCGGCATCGTTGAACGACTGGATCGTGCCGGTCACGTCGACCGAGATGATGCCGTTGGCGGCATTGTCGATGATCGCGCGGAGGAGCGACTCGTTCTCGCGCGCGTGCGCCTCCGCCGTCAGCGCCCGGACGCTCTCCTCGCGGCTCTGCGCCCACTCGCGGCGCAGATGGCGGGTAGTCCACAAGACGAGCGCGACCAGCGGCAGCAGCACCAGCGCGCCGGCGAGCGAGATCCGCATCAGCGTCGTCTGAATCGGATCGAGGACCTCGCGCCGATCGACTTGCACGAGCACGCGCCAGTCGACGCCGCTCGCCGGGTGTATTCCGCCGACGCGCGCGTAGCCGGTGATCGCCGGGCGCGGCTCGTCGTCCTCGTCGATCCAACCCGGATGCGGCGCCGCGCGCCGCTGCGAGGCGACGCCGTCCCCCGAGGACATCGGTGCGCGCCGCCGGCCGGCGGAATCGAGGAGCACCGCGCCGTCCGCCGCGACGACGGTCCACCCGACGCGGATCGCCTGCTCCCACTGGGCCTCGAGCGTCCGAACCGTTCCGTCGAGGACGCTGGCGAGCGCTGCGGCGGGAACCGCGGCGACGAGCACGGGCTTCGGTGCGGTCGCCTCCTCCGTGATCGGCGCGGCGACCACGACCTGCGGCCGCTCGCCGGCGCCGACCGCGGGCAGCACCGCGACGCCGTGTTGCGCGGCGGCGCGCAGCGAGTCGGGTCCGGCGGCGGCCGCCGCCGGGTCGGTCGCGACCACGACGCGGCCGTCCTGGTCGACGACGGCGAGCCAGCGGTAGTACGGCGAGCTCTGAATCAGTCGCTCGAGATGGCGGAGCTGCGCCTCCGGCGCGTCGCTCCGCAGGATCGGCGTATGGGCGAGGGTGCGAAGCGCGGCGACCTGGCCGAAGAGGAAGAGGTCGAGCTTGTCGGCGGCGTTGCCGGCGACGAGCACGAGGCTGTGCCCCGCCGACGCGACGAGGCGTCCGCGTACGTACTCGACTGCAATCGCGAAGGTGCCGACCGCCGCCAGGGTGATCGCGACGATCACCCACGAGAGCCAGCGGTACGGCCCGCGACCCAGCCATGGCTGCCCAGAGGGAGCCCGGAGCGCGCGCCGACCCACTGGCGCCCATTATAGGTGGTGCGTTGCCGGGTATGGAGTGCGCTTTTACGATCCGATGAGATGCGAGCGTATAGCCGGCGATCTCGTGAAACCGTCTACGCCGTGTCGCATGCCGGCTGTCATGCGGTCTTGCCGGCGGCGCCGAGCAGCCCGCGGCCGGGGACGTGGTTCACCTCGAGACGGATGCCGTCGGGGTCCTCGAAGAGCACCGAGTAGTAGCCCGGCGCCCACGGTCCGTCCTCGGGCGGGTGCACGATCGTCGCCCCGAGCTCGCGCACGAGCTCGTGCACCGCGTCGACGTCGCCGCGCTCGCGCGCCCGGAAGCACAGGTGATGGAGCCCGACCCGGCGCTGCACGAACCGCTCCGTTCGATGGACGTCGTCGGCCGCCATGATGCCGACCGCGGTGCGCCCGCCGACGCAATAGAGCATGCCGTCCACCTTGATCACCGGCGTCATGCCCAGGAACGCCAGCAGCCGCTCGTAGAACGGCGAGCATGCCGCGAAGTCACTCACCGTCAACATCACGTGCGCGACGCCGTTGATTTCCACGCGTAGCCCCTCCGCGGCGCGGCACCGTAGCGAGAGCGGCGAGCCGACTCAACCGGCACGCGCGGCGGGGCAGGGACGCTACCCGCGTCGGTGGAGACGGCGCGGAGCGCGGCGCGGCGGGTCAGCGCGGGCGGCAGTACTGGGTGACGGCGGCGAGGAAGCGCTCGGGGTGGACGGGCTTGGTGAGGAAGTCGCGCAGGCCGAGCTCGGCGGCGCGGGCGTCGAGGCGGCCGGCTCCGGAGACGGCGATCACGGGAATCGCGGCGAGGACGGGGTCGCGGAGCTGCTCCTCGCGGAAGCGGTAGCCGTCGACGCCCGGCATCAGCAGATCGAGCACGATCACGCACGGCTCGAGGCCGCTTCGCAGTCGCAGCAGCGCCTCGGCGCCGTCGCTCGCCTCGACGACGTCGAAGCCGGCGAGCTCGAGCTGTCGGGCGAGCGCCTCGCGCGCGTCTTGATTGTCCTCGACGAGCAGGACCCGGTGCAGATCCACCGTCATCGCCGCCAGAGCTACCGGCGGGCCGCCGCATACACAACGTCAGCGGGCGGTGCGGCCGCGCAACCTCCAGCGCGTCGCGCTCTTCGTGAAGTCGCGCTCGCGCAGGCCGAAGGCGACGCGCCCGCGGACGACGTAGATCGGCTCGTCGTCCATGTCGGACATGTCCACGGCAGGAGGCCCTTGGTTCCGGTCGCGAGGCCGTAGCCGCGCATCCGCGGCCGGGTCGCGCGCGGCTCCGCGGCGGTCCGTCGCGGGCTCGTGGCCATGCCCGACGCCTAGCCGAGCGTACGCCCGCCGCGCAAGCGGGCACCGGCGAGCGGTACGGTCCGGACGGAGGGCGAGCGGCAGACGCCGTCACGCGCGTCCCGTTGTCCGCGCGCACGTCGAGCCCAGACCGCTTTCCGCGCCGCCGGCGGCACGCGCGCACGCCGGTTGCAATAGTGAACGAAACGTTCATTATTCAGCGGTGGCGCAGATCTTGAAGGACCGCGTCCAGGAGGACATCGTCGCGGCGGCCGTGCGGGTGTTCGCGCGGCACGGCTACGCGGCGGCGACGATGGCGGAGATCGCCGCGGCCGCCGGCATCTCCACCGGCAACGTGTACCGCTACTACGAGAGCAAGAGCGTTCTCTTCCACGACGTGGTGAGCGACGGGTTCGTGCGGACGTTGACCCGGCTGCTGCGCCGCCGCGTGCGGTCGCTCGACGGCGTCGCCGACGTGCGCGCGCTCGACGCAGGCCACCGGTACCACCGGGCGTCCGAGGACCTCGTCCGCTTCTGCATCGACGAGCGCTTGCGCGTCGTGATCCTGCTCGGTCGCTCGGCGGGGTCGCGGCACGTGGGTTTCGCCGAGCGCGTCGTCCGCGAGCTGACGGCGCTCGCCGTCGCGCATTTCCGCGCGCTCGACCCCGGCCTCGAGGTGAGCCAGGCGATGCGCTTCGCGCTGCGGGAGATCTACCGCAACTTCGTACGCACCATGGTGACGGTCCTCGCGAGCTTCGAGGACGAGGCGGCGATCCGCGAGATCGTCGGCGACTACGCGCGGTACCACCTGGCCGGCCTCGACTCCCTGTTCGACGCGGCGCCGAGGAGGTGAATCGCATGCCGTTCCCCGTCGGCTACCGGAGCTTCCACCCGGACGCCCATCTCAACTTCGAGCTCAATCGCTGGTCGTCGGTCTTCCCCGAGGAGGACCTGCGATCCGTCGCCGGACGGATCGCGACGATGGCCGACTGGAAAGCGGTCATGCTGGAGGCGGCGGAGCGCGCCGCGCCGAGCCTGCGGGCGGCGTTCTACTACCGTGCCGCCGAGTTCTTCATGCACCCGAGCGATCCCGACAAGGCGCGGGCGTACGATCGTTTCGTCGAGCTCTTCGACCGCTGCGCCGGCGTCCCCGAGCGGCGACGCGTTCCCTACGGGACGTCGTGGCTGCCCGCGATCGTCGTGCCGGCGCAGGGACGCGAGAAGGAGACGGTCCTCCTGCACGGCGGGTTCGACTCGTTCATGGAGGAGTTCGTCGAGTGGGCGGCGTGCTTCGCCGCCGCGGGCTACCGCGTCGTCCTCTTCGAGGGACCCGGCCAGGGCGCCGCGCTCCGGCGGAACGGCCTGGTGATGGGCCCCGACTGGGAACGGCCGGTCGCGGCGGTGCTCGATCACTTGGCGGTCGAGCGCTGCACGATCGTCGGCGTGTCGCTCGGCGGCTGCCTCGCGCCGCGCGCCGCGGCGTTCGAGCCGCGCATTCGTCGCGTGGTCGCGTTCGACGTCCTCGACGACTTCTTCGACTGCTTCGCCGCGCGCGCCGGCGACGCGGCGGGGGAACAGCTGCGCGGGTTGCTGAGCGCGCGCCGGCGCGAGGTCGTCAACGAGCTCGCGGCGCGGATGATCGCGGCGAGCCCCGTGACCGAGTGGGCCGTCGCCCACGGCTGCTGGGTCAGCGGCGCGCGCGATCCGTACGACTTTCTCGTCTGGCTCACGGCGATGACCACCGCGCCGGTCTCCTCCCGCATCACCCAGGACGTTCTTCTGCTCGCCGGCGCCGCCGACCACCTCGTGCCGCTGCGGCAGTTCCACCGTCAGGCCCAGAGCCTGCCGAACGTCCGCTCCCTGACCGGCCGCGTCTTCACCGCTCGCGAGCACGCGGCGAATCACTGCCAGGTCGGCAACGTCGGCCTTGCCCTCGAGGTCATCCTCGGCTGGCTCGATTTCCAGCGCCGCGCCGAGTCCGAGGGGCTCGTCGATCGCGATGCCGGCGGCGCCCGCGAGCGATGAGCGCCGCTCGGTCGTCACCGCATCGACGCCCGTCCCACCGGCGGTCGTCGACGGGACGGCGATCCGCGGCGGGTGCGGTTGCGCGTGCGGCGTCGCGCTGACAACGTCGAGCCGATGCACGAGCAAGGACGCGTCGAGGGCGGAGCGCGGATTCCGGGCTCGACGTACCGGTTGCAGCTCAATCACCGCTTCACGTTTGCCGATGCCGCGGCGATCGTCGACTACCTCGATGCGCTCGGCGTCACCGACTGCTACGCCTCGCCGTTCTTGAAGGCGCGGCCGGGCAGCTTGCACGGCTACGACGTCAGCGATCCGACCCGGCTCAATCCCGAGATCGGCGGCGCGGCGGAATTCGCCGACTTCGCGGGACGGCTGCGCGCGCGCGGCATGGGCCTGATCATGGACGTGGTGCCGAACCACATGTGCATCTCGGATCCGGCGAACCGCTGGTGGCAGGACGTGCTCGAGAACGGGCCGAGCTCGCCCTATGCGGGGTACTTCGACATCAACTGGCGGCCGCTGAAGGCGCACCTCGCCGACAAGGTCTTGCTGCCGGTGCTCGGCGGCCAGTACGGCCGCGTCCTGGAGAACGGCCAGCTCCAGGTGCGGTACGAGGACGGCGCGTTCACGCTCCACTACGACGAGTCGCGCTTCCCGGTGGCACCGCGCACCCTGGCGGCGGTCCTCGAGCCGGCGCTCGCCAGCCTGAGGACGCGGTACGCCGAGGAGGCGCCGCTCGTCCTCGAGCTCGAGAGCATCATCACCGCGATCGGCCACCTGCCGCTCCGCTCCGAGACCGATCACGCCAAGGTCCGCGAGCGTCAGCGCGAGAAGGAGGTCATCAAGCGGCGCCTCGCGACGCTGGTCGGGCAGAATCCCGACGTCGGCGCCGCGATCGACGTCGCGCTCGCCGAGGTCAACGGCACGCCCGGGGCTCCCGCGAGCTTCGATCGCCTCGAGGCGTTGCTCGAGGAGCAAGCGTATCGCCTCAGCGACTGGCGGGTCGCCTCCGACGAGATCAACTACCGGCGCTTCTTCGACGTCAACGAGCTCGCGGCGATCTGCGTCGAGCGGCGGCGCGTGTTCGTCGCGGTCCACAAGCTCGTCCGCCGCTTGGTCGAGCAGGGCTGGGTCACCGGTCTGCGCATCGACCACGTCGACGGGCTCTTCGATCCCGCCGGCTACCTGCGCGCGCTGCAGCGGTTCGTCGGCGCGGACGGCGGCGCCGACCGTGGCGCCGCCGGCGGCGCCCGCACGTACATCGTCGTCGAGAAGATCCTCGGAAAGGGCGAGCGGCTGCCCGCCGAGTGGCCGGTCCACGGCACCACCGGCTACGATTTCATGCAGTGCCTCGACGGCGTGTTCGTCGATCCGTCGAGCGCCGACGGCATCCGCGCGTTCTACCGCGCGCTCACCGGGCGCGACGAGCGCTTCGAGGACGTGCTCGTCACCGCCAAGAAGCTGATCATGCTGATCTCTCTCGCCGCCGAGCTGCACGTGCTCGCGTGGCAGCTCGACCGCATCTCCGAGCAGCACCGCTGGTCGCGCGACTTCACGCGCGAGAGCCTGCGCTTCGGCCTGCGCGAGGTGATCGCGTGCTTCCCGGTGTACCGCAGCTACGTCCGCCGCGGCGATACCGAGGTCGCGCCGGACGACCGCCGCCACGTCGAGCTCGCGATCCGCGAGGCGAAGCGCCGCAATCCGACGACCGACCCGTCGCTCTTCGACTTCATCGGCAGCGTGCTCCTCCTGGACGATCCCGACGGCCTCACCGACGTCCAGCGCGCGGAGCGGCGGCGCTTCGTCTTGCGCTTGCAGCAGCTCACCGGTCCGGTGATGGCGAAGGCGCTCGAGGACACGGCCTTCTACCGGTGGTTCCCGCTGGCGTCGCTGAACGAGGTCGGCGGCGATCCCCGGGTCTTCGGCGTCGGCGTCGAGGAGTTTCATCGTCGCAACGAGGAGCGCCGCCGGACCTGGCCGCACGCGCTCTCCGCGACCGCGACGCACGACACCAAGCGCGGCGAGGACGTGCGTGCGCGCATCAGCGCGCTCTCGGAGATCCCGGACGCCTGGTGCGACGCGGTGACGCGCTGGCGGGCGCTCAATGCCGGCGCGCGCCGGGACGCCGAAGGCGTGACGGTGCCCGACGCCAACGAGGAGTACCTCTTCTACCAGACGCTGATCGGCGCCTGGCCGTTCGCGATGCACGGCGGCGACGCCGAGACCGCCTTTCGCGACCGCATCACCGGCTACATGCGCAAGGCGCTGAAGGAGGCGAAGCTCCACACCAGCTGGATCAACCCGCACCGGGAGTACGAGGACGCGATGACGACGTTCATCGAGGCGGTGCTGGCGTCGGCGGCGTTCCGCGACGACTTTGCGCGCTTTCAGGCGCCGATCGCGCGCGCCGCCGTCGCCACGGGTCTCGCGCGGACCGTTCTCAAGATCGCCGCGCCGGGGGTGCCGGACTTCTATCGCGGCACCGAGCTCTGGGACCTCTCGCTCGTCGATCCCGACAACCGCCGCCCGGTCGACTACGTGAGCCGCCGGGCGATGCTCGACGACCTCGATGCACGCGCCGGTCGCGACCGCCGGGCGCTGGTGCGGGAGCTGCTCGCGAAACCCGCGGACGGCGCCATCAAGCTCTACGTCGCCGCGTCCGCCCTGCGCTTCCGCCGGGAGCACCGCGAGCTCTTCGACGACGGCGCGTACGTGCCGCTCGTCGCCCTCGGCGAGCGCGCGCCGCACGTGGTCGCGTTCGCCAGGGTAGCGGGCGAGCGCGCGGTCGTGGCGGTCGCGGGACGGTTCTTCCTGCGCCTCGCCGAGGCCGCGGCCCGCGACGGAGACGACCCCGCCGGCGGCGAGCGCGGCGGCGGGGCGCAGTCCGCGGCCGCGCGTTGGAGGGGCACGCGCCTGGCGCTCGATCCGCGGCTGCCGCGCGGCGAGTACCGCGACGTGCTCACCGGCTGCGGCGTCACGGTCGGCGACGAGCCGATCGCCGTCGACGGCGTGCTCGCGGATCTCCCGTGCGCGTTGCTGGCGCGGGTGTGACCGACGTCGCGCGGTCGTCGGCGATCACCGTCGCGCCTCCGAGCGGCGTGCCGGCGACTCGGCGCGCCGGAACGACAGCTTCACCTTCTCCGGACGGAGCTCCTCGACCTTGAGCTCGCGCGGATAGCGCAGGTTCTCGTCGGTGATGTCGAAGGTGTCGCGGCCGGCGTCGGCGCGCGATCCGTCGAGCGTCACCTCGAGCTTGCGCGGGTCGAAGAGGTAGAAGGCGCGCCGCGGTCCGCTGAAGGTCACCTCGACGGCGGCGGGCTCGGCCTTGTCGAGGACGAGCTCGGCGGGGACGTGGTCGACCGCGACCGGCACCTGGTAGGTCACCGTCTCGGGCCGCGAGCCCGGCACGAAGAGGTACCAGAGCCCGATCGTCAGGATCAGCGCCGCGGCCTTCTCGACCCAGTGCTCGAGCGCGAGCTGGGCCCACAGCCGGCGCTTGCTGGGCTCGTCCTCCGGGCCGTGCATGAAGCGGTGCAGCACCGCGCCGAGCTCGTGCGCGTCGGCGATCTCGCGGAGCCGGCCCTCGTGCGCCACCGAGATCTGCCCGCGCTCCTCGGAGACGACCAGGCAGAGCGCGTCGCTGAGCTCGGCGAGGCCGAGCGCGGCGCTGTGCCGCGTGCCGACGCCGGCGAGCTGGAGGAAGTCCTGCGACAGCGGCAGGTGCGCGGCGAAGCGGGTGATGACGCCGTTCTCGACGATCACCGCGCCGTCGTGGCCGGGCGAATGCGGATCGAAGATGCTCTTCAAGATCGGCACGCTCAGGATGCCGTTCAGCTCGATGCCGCCGCGGATGTGGCGCTGGATCGGTTGGCGCCCGGGCAGCACGATCAGCGCGCCGATCCGGTCGCGCGCGAAGTCGGCGGCGCTCGTGAGCAGCATGTCGATCGGCTGCGATCCGCGTGCCCGCATCCGGCCGCGCCGCAAGCTGAAGACGCCGAGGCGCTCGAAGAACTGCCGGAGCTCCTCCTGAAAGATCACCACGATGACGACCAGGAACACCGCGAAGAAGCCCTGGAAGATCCAGGCGGTGAGACGGAGATCGAAGTAGCGGGCGACGAGGGCGAGAGCGCCGACGATCGTGATCCCGAGCGCGACGAACGCCGCCTGCGTGCGCCGCAGCCACACCAGCAGCGTGTAGAGCAGCGCCGTCACGACGAGGACGTCGACGACGTCGTTGAGGTGAATGGCGATCTGGTCGGTCGTCATCGTCGCCGCCCGCGACGGCGCCGGCCGACCTCGCGGCGGTGCGGCGCCCTTGCGGCCGATCTCGGCACGAGCGGTCGTGCTCCGTGCCGGCTTCCCTCGCCGGCGGCGGAGCGCCGCGAGGATGCGCGCCACGGCGGTCGACGAGCGGAGCTCGGCGAGCGTCTGGCCGAGGCGGCGGCTCCAGCTCGGATAGCGGTCGAGGCCGACGCCGGGAAGATTCACCGGCTCGCGCTCGCCCGCGAGGTCGGCGAGCGCGACACCGACGAGCGCCGCCGGGCGTCTTCGCCAGGAACGCGTGCACCGCCGTCGAGAGCTCGACCGCGTCGACGGACGCGTCACCTGCCGCCGTGCCGTCGTCCGCTCGACGTCCGCCCGCCGCAACCGCCGGCACGGCGGCGGCGGGCGCGATCTCGTCCGTCGGCGGCGCCGCCAGCGTCCGCGCGCTCTCGTCCACCGGCGCCGCGCGACCGCCTGCGCGCAGCACGCCTTCGCGGGCGAGACGGCGCAGCATCGCGGTCCGCTCCCGGCCGCGCGCCGCGCGCGCGTGCGCGAGCGCGGCGTCGGAGTCGATGAGGCCGGCGGCGCGCCGGAGCTCGAGGTCGCGGCCCGCCCAGAAGCCGGCGAGCGGCGCCATGTCGTGCGTGTTCGCCGACGCCAGCGCACGTGCGGGGTAGGCGTCGCTCGCGAGAAAGGCGCCGCTTCGCGCGCGCGCGAAGTAGAGCACGCGCGTCGAGAGGATGCCCCAGCGCGCCAGACGGCGCGGCAAGCCGCGCGGTACCGTGCCGAGGTCCTCGCCGACGACGAGCGCGCCGGCGCGCGCCGACTCGAGCGCGAGGATGCCGAGCAGGTCGTCGGCGGGAAACGCGACGTAGGCCCCGTCGGCGCCGCTCGCGCCGGCGGGAATCCAGAACTGGCGGAAGAGGCCCATCACGTGATCGATGCGGAGCGCGCCGGCGTGTTGCAGCGCGTTCCGCACCAGGCGCGTCCAGTAGCGGTAGCGGTCGGCCGCGAGCGCGCGCGGATCGATCGGCGGCAGTCCCCAGTTCTGGCCGGCCGCGGCGTAGTCGTCGGGCGGCGCGCCGATGCTGGCGCCGGCGACGAAGAGGTCGCGAAAGGCCCAGGTGTCGCTGCCGGAGGGCGAGGAGCCGATCGCGAGATCCTGGTAGACGCCGATCGGCACGCCGCCGGCGTCGTGCATCGCTCGGCGATCGCGGCGAGCTGGCGATCGAGCTCGAACTGCATCCAGCGATGGAAGTCGACGACGATCGCGATGCGCGGCGCCGAACCGCTGCGACCGCCGGGCCGCGCGGGTCGCGCAGCTCCGCGGGCCACGCGTGCCAGTCGCGGGCCCGCGGATCGTCGCCGCCGCGGCGCGACGCGATCGCCATGAAGGTCGCGAAATCGTCGAGGATCGCGCCCTCGCGCGCGAGGTAGGCGCGGTACGCGCGGCCGCGCGCCGTGTCGTGCTCGCGGTGGCGCGCGAGGAACGTCCGGTGCAGCAGCGCGAGCACCGGCTGCTTCTGCGCCATCACGCGCGCGTAGTCGACGTGGCGCGCGGCGCGCAGCGCCGCGAGCGCGCGCTGCGTTTCGCGCGCGTCGACCCGCGCCCGCGCCTCGGCGTCGTCGCGGAGCTCCGGGACGGCGTCGATCGCCAGGTAGAGCGGGTTCCGATAGAGCCGGCTGATCGGCCGATAGGGGCTGATCTCGTCGCCGCGATTGCCGAGCGCGTGCAGCGGATTCACCCCGACGAAGGCGGCGCCGATCTCGGCGCACCACCGCGACGAGGTCGCCGAGGTCGCCGAAATCCCCCGCGCCCCAGTTCCGGCCGCTGCGGGCGGTGTAGAGGTTCGCGAGCAGGCCGCAGACCTTGCGGCCGCGCAGCACCGCCGACGCGGTCGGGCAGCGCGGCGGCGTGACGATCAGCGTCTGCTCGCCCTCGCGGCGGCGCGCGCCGTCGCCGACGGCGAGCCGAACGTGGTGGTACCCGAGCGGCAACGCGACCGGGAGACGCAGGCGCAACGCGCCGTCGATTCCCATCGTGCTGCGGCCGCCGAGGTCGTGTCGCTTGCCGGCCTCGGTGGTGACGGTCGCCTCCCACGCGAGCCGCGTACCGTGGCGCCGAGCGTCGCCGCCGCGCCGTCGGCCGGCGCCCGCGTTCGCGACCAGGATCGCTCGCGACTGCGGGGTGACGACGACCGGCTCGAGGACGCGATCCGCGCCCGCCGCGGCGAGGTCGGCCAGCGCCGCCGCCGCGCGCGCCTCCGTCGACGCGTCGATCCGCATCGCGGCGAGGAGGGCGACCCGCGCGGCATCGGAGGTGTGGCGCTCTTTGCCGGTGAGATCGCGATACGAGGGCAGGATCCCGATCGCGTCGGCGAGGGCGCCGAGCTTCGGCCGGTCGGCCACGCGGAGCGCTCTCAGCCCGGGCACGAGGACCAGCGCGGCGAGCGGCGGCAGCGCCACCCGCAGCGACTGCGGCTGGCCGTGCGACGGAACCGGCTCGGTCTCGAGGCGCGGCGCGACCGGATACCCGCTGCCGCCGTAGCGCCGGTCGTCGGTCGAGCAGCCGGACCGACGTACGCGCCCGCGTGCGGCACGCCGATGCGGTAGTCGTCGCGCGGCACCGGCGTGCAGTTGAGCACGACCACCAAGTGCGCGTCGCCGTCGCGCCGCACGTAGCCGAAGACCGAGTTCTGCGCGGTCGTCGCAGTCGATCCACGCGAACGACGCCGGGATCGGGGTCGCCGCGCCAGAGGCACGGCGACGTCGCGTAGAGCCGGCCGAGGTCGGCCAGGAAGCTCGCCGAGGCCGTGCGCGCTGCGGGTCGTCGGCGAGGTGCCAGTCGAGGCTCGCGTCGTGGTTCCACTCGCGCCACGGCGCGAGCTCGCGTGCCCATGAAGAGCAGCTTCTTGCCGGGCCGCGTGTACTGGTAGGCGAAGCAGCAGCGCGCAGGTTGGCGAGCTTCTGCCACGCGTCGCCCGGCATCTTCTCGAGCAGCGAGCGCTTCCCGTGCACGACCTCGTCGTGCGACAGCGGCATTGATGAAGCGCTCGTGGTACTCGTAGATCATCGCGAACGTGAGCTCGTCGTGGTGGTAGCGTGCGGTGGACGGGGTCGCGCGCTGAAGTACTCGAGCGTGTCGTGCATCCAGCCCATGTTCCACTTGAACGTGAAGCCGAGCCCGCCCTCGCGCGACCGGGCGTGGTGACGCCGGGCCACGCGGTCGACTCCTCGGCGACCGTGAAGCAGCCCGGGACAGCTCGGTGCGCACCGCCTCGTTGAGCGCGCGCAGGAACGTCGATCGCCTCGAGGTTCTCGCGCCCGCCGTAGCGGTTCGGCACCCACTCGCCCGCCTTGCGGCTGTAGTCGAGGTAGAGCATCGAGGCGACGGCGTCGACGCGCAGGCCGTCGACGTGGAAGTCCTCGAGCCAGTAGAGGCGCGTTGGCGAGGAGGAAGTTCCGCACCTCGTTGCGCCCGTAGTTGAAGATCAGCGTGCCCCAGTCGGGATGCTCGCCGCGGCGGCGGATCCTCGTGCTCGTAGAGCGCGGTGCCGTCGAAGCGGCGGAGCGCGTAGTCGTCCTTCGGGAAAGTGCGCCGGCACCCAGTCGAGGATGACGCCGATGCCGGCCTGGTGGCAGGTGTCGACGAAGAAGCGGAAGTCGTCGGGCGTGCCGAAGCGCGACGGTCGGCGCGTAGTAGCCCGTGACCTGATAGCCCCACGAGCCGTCGAACGGGTGCTCGGCGATCGGCAGCAGCTCGACGTGCGTGAAGCCGAGGCGCTGCACGTGCGCGACCAGGCGCGGCGCGATCTCGCGATAGCGTGAGCGAGCGGTTGCCTTCCTCGGGGACGCGCGCCCAGGAGCCGAGGTGGACCTCGTAGATCGCCATCGGCTCGCGCGCGCGGATCGCGGGCGCGGCGCGCGGCCATCCAGCCGTCGTCGCCCCAGGCGTAGCCGTCGGCACGGACGACGCGCGACGCGCGTGCCGGGCGCGTGCTCCATCGCGTGCGCGTAGCGGGTCGGTCTTGATGCCGGAGCGCGCGCTCGCGCGTCAGGATCTCGTACTTGTAGAGCGCGCCCGGCTCGACGCCGGGCACGAACAGCTCGAAGACGCCCGAGCTGCCCATGCGCCCGCATCGGGAACAGCCGGCCGTCCCAGCCGCAGAAGTCGCCGACGACGCTCACGCGCCGGGCGTTCGGCGCCCACACCGCGAACGCGACGCCGTCGATCGCCGTCGATGCGTCGCGGGTGCGCGCCCGAGGTGCTCCCACAGCCGGCGGTGCGTGCCCTCGCCGAAGAGGTGCAGGTCGAGGTCGCCGAGCGTCGGCAGGAAGCGGTAGGGATCGTCGCGCTCCCAGGTGTCGCCGTCGGCGAAGTGGAAGCGCAGCGCGGTAGCGGAGCGGGAGCGCCGGCGCCCGGCAGGAACGCCGCGAACAGGCCGCCGGCGATCATGTCGAGCGGAACCGGCGCGCCGCCCGTCGGCAAGCGCTCGGCCGGTCGCCGGTCGGAGGAGCTCGCGCGGCAACGGCGTCGGGATGGAAGGCGCGCACGACGATGCCGCGCCGTGCCGTCCGCGTTCGCCGGATGCGCGCCGAGAATCCGGTGCGGCTCGTAGTGCTCGCCGGCGAGCAGGCGCTCGCGAGTCGGCGGCGTCGATCGCGACCACGCCGCGACCGCACCGGGCGGGCGCAGGGTGGCTGGCTTCGTCACGTTCCGGGCTCATCGCGCCTCCTCGTAGCGCAGCAGCGACCAGGGAATGCGGCGGCGAGGTTCACCGCCGGGTTCTTGACCGTCCGGACGCCGGGCCGAGCGGTGTTCACCAGCTCCGTGCCACAGACCGGGCGTGTCGCGCTTCGGCAGCGTGAACGCGCGCGAGCGCCTGCCGCCGTTCAACAGCAGCAGCAAGCGTCTCGCCCGACGATCGGGCGGCCGCGGTCGTCGCTCTCGTCGGTCGGCGCGTCCGTCGATGAACATGCCGAGCACGTACGCGCTCGGATCGTGCCAGTCGGCCTCGGTCATCTCCGTGCCGTCGGGGCGCAGCCAGCTCACGTCCTTGACGCCGCCCGCGGAGATCGGGCGGCCGCGGAAGAAGCTCCGCCGGCGCAGCACCGGATTCGAGCGCGCGGATCGCGAACACCTGGCGCGTGAACTCGAGCAGCGTCGCCGGTCGTCGAGCTTCCAGTCGATCCAGCTGAGCTCGTTGTCCTGGCGTAGGCGTTGTTGTTGCCGCGCTGCGTCCGGCCGACCTCGTCGCCGGCGGTGAGCATCGGGACGCCCTGCGAGAAGGCGAGCGTGGCGAGGAAATTGCGCGCGATCTGCGTCGCGCAGCGCGAGGATCTGCGCCGACGTCCGTCGGGCCCTCGGCGCCCCAGTTGCGGCTCAGGTTGTCGTCGGTGCCGTCGCGGTTGTCCTCGCCGTTCGCCTCGTTGTGCTTGCGCTCGTAGCTGACGAGGTCGCGCAGCGTGAAGCCGTCGTGGCGGTGACGAAGTTGATGCTGGCGTACGGGCTGCCGCGCGCTCGACGCGTAGAGGTCGCTGCTGCCGGAGAGGCGCGACGCGAGCTCGCGCGACCTGGCCGGCGTCGCCGCGCCAGAAGCGCCGGACGCGTGTCGCGGTACTTGCCGTTCCACTCCGCCCACCCGGGCGGGAAGTTGCCCGACCTGATAGCCGCCCGGGCCGATGTCCCACGGCTCGGCGATGAGCTTCACCTGCGAGAGCACCGGGTCCTGGTGGATGATGTCGAAGAAGGTGCCGAGGCGGTTCACCTCGTAGAGCTCGCGCGCCAGCGTCGGGGCGAGGTCGAAGCGGAAGCCGTCGACGTGCATCTCCTGCACCCAGTAGCGCAGGCTGTCCATGATCAGCTGGATGGTACGCGGGTGCAGCATGTTGAGGCTGTTGCCGCAGCCGGTGAAGTCGACGTAGTAGCGCGGGTTCGTCGGGCACGAGGCGGTAGTACGCGGCGTTGTCGATGCCGCGCAGCGAGAGCGTCGGGCCGAGGTGGTTGCCCTCGCCGGTGTGGTTGTAGACGACGTCGAGGATCACCTCGATGCCGGCGCGGTGCAGGCGCTTCACCATCGTCTTGAACTCGGTGACCTGCTCGCCGCCGGGCGCGGTCGCGTAGCGCACGTCGGGCGCGAAGAAGGCGAGGGAGTTGTAGCCCCAGTAGTTGGTGAGGCCGCGCTCGACGAGGTGACGGTCGGCGATGAAGTGGTGCACCGGCATCAGCTCGACCGCGGTGATGCCGAGCGCGACGCAGGTGGTCGATGACCGGATCCATCGCGAGGCCGAGATACGTGCCGCGCAGCTCGTCGGGCACGTCGGGATGGAGCTGGGTCATGCCCTTCACGTGGCACTCGTAGATCACGGTGCGATTCCACGGGATGCGCGGCGGGCGATCGTCGCCCCAGCTGAACGCCGACTCGACGACGAGGCACTTCGGCATCCCGCCGGCGCTGTCGTCGGGGTTCGTCTGGAGGTCGGCGTCGGCGTCGCCGCTCGGCGGATAGCCGAAGAGGGCGTTGCTCCAGCGCAGCGTCCCGGCGATCGCCTTGCGCGTACGGATCGATCAGGAGCTTCGCCGGATTGAAGCGGTGGCCGTCGCTCGGCGCGTACGGGCCGTCCACCCGGTAGCCGTAGAGCTGGCCGGGGCGCACGTCGGGGAAGTAGCCGTGCCAGACCAGCTCCTGGCGCTCGTCGAGCGCGATGCGCGCGGTCTCGCGCTTCCGCGGCGTCGAAGAGGCAGAGCTCGACCTTGGTCGCGTTCTCGGAGAAGAGCGCGAAATTGACGCCCTCGCCGTCCCAGGTCGCGCCGAGCGGATATGGAGTGCCGGGCCAGATCCGCATCACGGTCGCTTTCGTGCGGTCGAGCGCATCGTCAGTCCTCGATCCCGAGCAGGACGGCGCTCGTCGGCGCGAGCGTCACCGACAGGGCCCCGCGCTCGACCGCCGCGTCCGCTCGCGTCCGCTCGCGGCCGCTCGCGGCCGCCCCGGCGCCGCCGTGCGCCGTGTCGAGCGCGTCCGTGCTCGGTGCTCCGCGATCGCCGACGGCGATCCGGAGCGCGTCGCTGCCGCCGTACGCGGCGGCGTCGCTCGACAATCGTACGCGCCAGCGCCCCGCGGCGGGGACGTGCCGCGTGTCCCGCCGGCCGGCGCCGTGCGACGGACGGATCTCGCGGCGCTCGCCGCTGAAGTTGAAGATCGCGAGCAGCGCGCCGGCGCCGGCGCGGGCGCCGAGCCGCAAGCACACCCAGCGCGCGGCGGCGTCGCTCTCGACGTCGACGGCGGCCGCGCCGGGATGGAGCAGCGGCTCCGTGCGGCGCAGCCGGAGGAGATCGCGATGAAGCGCGTAGAGCCGCGCGTGCTCGGACCGCCGCATGCGCTCGGGATCGAGTCGCGAGCGCGCGAACGTCTCCTCCGCTTGCGGATCGGGCACTTCGTCCCGCCACGCGAACGCCGCGAACTCGCGCCGGCGGCCCTTGCGCACCGCCTCGACGAGCGTCGGGATCGCCGTGGCTCACGAAGTAGAGGAACGGGTTGGTCTCGCCGTACTCCTCGCCCATGAAGAGCAGCGGGACGTACGGCGACAGCAGCAGCAGTCGCCGCCGCGAGCCGCAGCTCCGCCGGCGCGACCAGCGTCGAGAGCCGCTCGCCGCCGGCGCGGTTGCCGACCTGATCGTGGTTCTGGGTGAACACGACGAAGCGGTCGGCGGGCACGTCGCGTCGCCGGCGCGCCGTGGCGCCGCCGGCGGTGGCGCGAGCGGCGTCCGGCGTAGACGAAGCGGTCGCCGAGCGCGCGTGGCGATCGGCGCCACCCCGCCGAAGTCCTCGTAGTAGCCGTGGCGCTCGCCGGTGAGCGCGACGTGGACCGCGTGGTGGAAGTCGTCGCTCCACTGCGCGTCGAGGCCGTAGCCGCCGCGCGTCGCGCGGCGCGCAGCAGGCGCGGATCGTTCAGGTCGCTCTCGGCGATCACCATGACGCGACGGCCCAGGCGCGACGCCTGCGCGTGGACGCGCGGCGCCGAGCTCGTCGAGGACGTGGCGCGCGCTGAAGTCGAAGATCGCGTGCACGGCGTCGAGGCGCAGGCCGTCGACGTGGAGCTCGGTCACCCAGTAGAGGGCGTTCTCGATGACGTAGCGACGGACCTCGTCGCTGCCGGCGCCGTCGTAGTTGACGGCGCTGCCCCACGGCGTGCGGTAGCGGTCGGTGAAGTAGGGGCCGAAGTCGGCGAGGTAGTTCCCCTCGGGACCGAGGTGGTTGTAGACGACGTCGAGGACGACCGCGAGCCCGATCGCGTGCGCGGCGTCGACGAGACGGCGCAGTCCCTCCGGCCCGCCGTACGTGCTCTGCGGCGGCGTAGGGATCGACGCCGTCGTAGCCCCAGTTGCGCGCGCCCGGGAACTGCGCGACCGGCATCAGCTCGATCGCGGTGACGCCGAGGTCGCGCAGGCCCGGCAGGCGCGCGGATCACCGCGTCGAAGGTGCCCGCGGCGCGTGAAGGTGCCGACGTGCAGCTCGTAGAGCACGTAGTCGGCGACCTCGAGACCGCGCCAGCCGCGTCGCGCCAGCGGAAGGCGCCCGGGTCGACGACGCGCGACGGACCGTGCACGCCCTCGGGTTGAAAGCGGCTGACGGGATCGGGGCGCTCGACCGTCGCTCCGCCCTGCGTCAGCGCGTAGCGATAGTCGGCGCCGGCGCCGACGGCGTCGACCGTCGCCGCGAACGCGCCGTCGCCCTGCGGCTCGAGCGGGTGCTCGCCGCGTCCGCGGCCGGTGAGGACGCGCACCGCGACCCGCTCCGCGGCCGGCGCCCAGACCGCGAAGCGGACCGAGCCGTCGGCGGCGAGGGTCGCGCCGCGCGTGAGCGCCCACGGGCGCCCGCGCGGCGGGAACGTGACGACCGCCGCGGGCGTCGGCTCGTCGCGGCGTCGGGTGATCTCGTCGACCGGCGTCCTCGCGGCGTTCTCACGGCGCTCCGTCACGGCGCCTCGTCGAGGAGCCGGAGGATGCCCGCGAGGGGAATGGCGACCCAGTCCGGCCGGTTGTCGAGCTCGTAGGCGAGCTCGTAGAAGGCTTTCTCGATCTCGAAGAGCGCGATCAGCCGGAAGACGTCCTCGCGCTCCGCGGGAAAGAAGGACGGCAACGCGGCGTCGGGCGCGCCGACGTATGCCGCGAGGAAGGCGTCGCGCGCCGCGCGGCGCCACGCCCCTGAGCGCCGTTCGCGTTCCGCCGCCGTCGCGCCTTCGCCGGCGTCGGCGGCGCGCGCGAGCAGGCGCGCGCCGATCGCCGCTGCGGCGTAGTCGAACGAGCGCAGCATCCCGGCGGCGTCGCGGAGCGGGCTGTGGGGCCGGCGCCGCTCGTCGAGCGGACGGGCCGGCTCGCCTTCGAAGTCGATGATCATGAAGTCGCCGTCGGCGGTGCGGAGCGTCTGGCCGAGGTGGAGGTCGCCGTGATGCCGGATGCGCGCGCCCGCGCGGGCGTTCGCGCCCGCGACGATCTCGCCCGCATACGCCAACGCCTCCCCCCGCCGGGACACGATCTCACGGACGCGCGGCGTGAGCTCGCCGCGGACGCGCCCCTGCTTCCATTGCGTCTCGAGGAGATCGAGCCCGGTGGTGATCGAGCGGCCGACCGCTTCGAGCCACGCGCGCAGATCGAGGCTCGAGACCGGGACCGGCGCGAACGCCGGCAGCGTCGGATCGGATGCGAGAGCTTCGTGCAGGCCGCGCGTGATCTCGCCGAGCCGTCGCGCGTCGCGCGCGAACGCCGGTGGCGTCGCTTCACCGGAGGCGAGATAGCGTTCGAGGTCGCCGAGCGCGTACTCCCAGCCGTCGCCGGTCGCGGCGACGTACTCTTGGACCATGCCGGCGTAGAACGTCTGCGCGCCGGCATCCGCGGCGACCGTCGGCCCGCCGTGCCGAGCGACCGTCGCGTCGGCGTCGGCGGCGACCGTCCGGCCGTCGCCCGGCTCGATCAGGCGCATCGTTCCGATGAGCCGCGGCACGTTCCGAAAGCTCGTCCGGGTGGTGAGGAACTCGCCGATCTCGACGTCGGGGTTCTCGCCCGCCTCGAGCCGGCGGTAGAGCTTCAGGATCGCGTGCTCGCCGTAGATGATCGAGGTGTTGCTCTGCTCGGCGCGGACGACTCTGCTCGCGCCGTGGCCGGCGTTCCCGCGCCGCGAGCCGTCGACCGGAGCCGCGATCCAGCGCGCGCCGTCCGCGTCGATCGTCGTGCCGGCGAGCACGGCGCCGAGCAGCGCCTCGCGGAAGCCCGCATCCTCGACTGCGTCGAAGAGCACACCCGCGGCGCGTCCGGCGACGAGACGCGCGAGCACCGCGCGCTCCGGAACGTCGCCCGCTTCCTCGGCGGCGCGCGCCGTGAGCGGCACCTGGTAGAGCGCCGCGCGCCGGCCGTCGAAGTCGACGGCGATGCGCGCCAGGACGGCGCCGCCGACGAGCGGCACGACGTCGTGCAGGCGGACCGCGCGCGGCGTCGAGCCCTTCGCGCCGAACCACCGTTGCGCCGCGAGGAACTCCGCGAGCACGCGCGGCTCGATCGCGCCGAGCGTCTCGACCGTGCACGCCTCGGTGAGGTCGCCTCGCAGACGGAGCAGCGGCCGCGCGCCGGCGTCGCCGCGCGCACCGCTCGCGCGCGGTGTGCCGTGCTCCCGCGCGTCCCCCACGCGCGGCGTGCCGTGCTCCCGGGCGCCTCGGTCGCGCGGCGTTCCGTGCTCGCGCGCGCTCACGTCGCTCCGGCCTCCTCGGCGCGCGCCAGGCGGAACCAGAAGAAGCCGTGCGGACCGAAGGTCAAGAGATACGGCAGCTCGCCGATCCGTGGGAACGCGACGTTGCCGAAGAGCTCGACCGGGACGCGGCCGGCGAAGCGCTGGAGATCGAGCTCGGCGGCTTGCGAGAAGCGCGAGAGGTTGCAGACGATCAGCAACGTATCGCCCTCGTACTCGCGGATGTAGGCGAGGACCTTGCGGTTCGCCGGCTTCAGCATCTCCATCGAGCCGCGCCCGAAGGCGGGGTAGCGCCGCCGCAGGCGAATGAGCCGCTTCATCCAGGCGAGCAGCGAGCTCGGCGAACGCTCCTGCGCCTCGACGTTGATCGCCTGATAGCCGTACACCGAGTCGACGATCACCGGGCAGTAGAGCCGGGCGGCGTCGGTTTCGGAGAAGCCGGCGTTGCGGTCCGGCGTCCACTGCATCGGCGTGCGCACGCCGTTGCGGTCGCCGAGGTAGACGTTGTCGCCCATGCCGATCTCGTCGCCGTAGTAGATGACCGGCGTCCCCGGCATCGACATCAAGAGGCTGTTCATCAGCTCGATCTGCCGCCGCCCGCCGCTCATGAGCGGCGCGAGGCGCCGGCGGATGCCGACGTTGATCCGCATCTGCGGATCCTGCGCGTACTCGTGGTACATGTAGTCGCGCTCCTCGTCGGTCACCATCTCGAGCGTCAGCTCGTCGTGATTGCGGAGGAAGACGCCCCACTGGCAGTTCGCGGGGATGTCGGGCGTCTGCCGTAGGATGTCGGTGATCGGGCGGCGGTCCTCCTGGCGGAGCGCCATGAACATGCGCGGCATCAGTGGAAAGTGGAACGCCATGTGGCATTCGTCGCCGTCGCCGAAATACGGCCGCACGTCCTCGGGCCACTGGTTCGCCTCGGCGATGAAGATGCGGTCGTGGTAGTTGGCGTCGAGCTCGCGGCGGAAGTCCCGCAGGATCGCGTGCGTCTCCGGGAGGTTCTCGCAGTTGGTGCCGTCACGCTCGGACAAGTAGGGCACGGCGTCGAGGCGGAGCCCGTCGACGCCCATGTCCATCCAGGAGCGCATCACGCGCATCACTTCACGGCGAACGGCAGGCGTATCGTAATTCAAATCGGGTTGATGATAGAAGAACCGATGCCAGTAGTACTCGCGGACGTCGGGGTCCCACGACCAGTTCGACTTCTCGAAGTCCTTGAAGATGATCCGGGTGTCCTTGTACTTCTGGTCGCTCGTGCTCCAGACGTAGTAGTTGCGCTTCACCGAGCCGCGCGGCGCCCTGCGCGCCGCCTGGAACCAGGGGTGCTGGTCCGAGGTGTGGTTCACCACCAGCTCGGTGATGACCCGGATGTTCCGCCGGTGTGCCTCGCGGACGAAATGCCGGAAGTCCTTGAGCGTACCGTAGCGCGGGTCGACGCCCTCGTAGTCGGCGATGTCGTAGCCGTCGTCGCGCAGCGGCGACGGGTAGAACGGCAGGAGCCACACGCAGGTCACGCCGAGGCTCTCGAGGTAGTCGAGCTTCTGCGCGAGGCCGCCGAAATCGCCGTAGCCGTCGCGATTGCTGTCGCGGAACGCTTTGACGTGCAGCTCGTAGATGATCGCGTCCTTGTACCAGAGGGTGCTCGCGGTCACCGTCGCTCTCCTTCGCTCGATCCCGACGCCGTCAACGACACACGACGCGGAGGACGTCGCCGACGCGCGGCGCCGCGGGCGGCACCGTCACCACCGCCGGTTTCGGCCGCGCCGCCCTCACCACCCCGAGACCCCCGCCCCCGTGACTCGTGCCCACATGCTGGTAGGCGAATCAGCCTAACAGCTGTGTCGGGGTCCATGCCACGGGGGCAGTGACGCCGCCGCACGAGCGACACGTCGGCGTCGCGTCCGCCCGTATGACGCCGCCCCCGCCCACTACCGAGCGAGCGCGCTGCGACGCCGGGCCGTTCGAGCGACCGGCGTGCGATCACAGCGCGTGACGGCGACGTCGACGAGCACCGAACGCCGACCGTGCGCGGTTCCTGGGCGTGTCGATGCCCCAGCTGCGGTTGCCGTCGGCGACGACGTTGTCCGCCTTGACGGTGACCGCGAAGATTCCGCGCCCCGAGTTGCCGCTGACGTCGATGTCGTTTCCCTTGAGCAGCATCTCCGCCCACAACGCGACGTCTCGAGCGTTCGTGACGGACACGCCGTTGGCTTGCACTTTGCGGGCGTTGATCCCCGGACCGGCGCACCCGTCGACGGTCACGGCCGTCGCGTACAGGCTCGCACCGTAGACGTGCGCGTGGAGGACGTTCGTCTCGATACAGGTCCGGCAGTCGTGCACGTCGAGGTTGCTGAGCACCATCTTGCCCTTCGGACCGATGGTGATGCAGTCCGCGCTCGCCGATCCGGACACGTCGCCGGCCGTCACGTCGCTGCTCGTGACGCTGCACCGCCGTCCGTCGCACGCGATCGCGGGCCCGCCGGTGGCGACGATCGCATGGCCGTGCACGTCGAGCGAGGCGCGGTCGCCGAGGTGGACGCCCACCCCGGCCGGGCACGAAAGGTCGCTTTGAAGGATGCCGGCCTCGCGAGGGCCGACGGTCTGTCCGCGCTCCCTCGGACGCCGTCAGGGACGGACGACGCGGAGGACGTGGCCGACACGCGACGCCGGGTCGAGCCGGACGTAGTTGCGCGCGCCGCGCCACGTGTAGCGCTCGCCCGACAGCAGATCCTCGACGACGTAGGGGTCGGCGGCGCCGAGACGCAGCGGCGCGAGCGGGACGTCCACCATCGTCTCCTGCGGGTGAAGCGGGTCGACGTTCACCACGACCAGCAGATCGTCGCGGTGCGCGCCGTCGTCACGCGAGTAGAAGAGGATCTGGTCGTTCTCGGTCGGATGGAACGCGAGATTCGTTCGGCCCTGGAGCACGCGGTGCTCGCGGCGCAGGCGGTTGAGCGTCGCGATCTCGGCGTTCAGGTTGCCGGGCGCGTGCCAGTCGCGGACGCGGATCTCGTACTTCTCCGAGTGCAGGTACTCCTCGCTGCCGGCGCGCAGCGGCTCGTGCTCGCAGAGCTCGAAGCCGCTGTAGATGCCGTAGAGCGGGTTCAGCGTCGCCGCCAGCAGGAGGCGGACCTGAAACGCCGGCCTGCCGCCGTGCTGGAGGTACTCGTGGAGAATGTCCGGCGTGTTCACGAAGAAGTTGCCGCGGAAGTACTCGGCCATCTCGCTGCCGGTGAGCTCCAGCAGGTACTCGCGAAGCTCGGCGGCGGTGTTCCGCCAGGTGAAGTAGGTGTACGACTGCGTGAACCCGAGCTTCGCGAGCGCCTTCATCGGCTTCGGCCGCGTGAACGCCTCGGCGAGGAAGAGCACGTCGGGGTGCTCGCGCTGCACCTCGGCGATCACCCACTCCCAGAACGCGAACGGCTTGGTGTGCGGGTTGTCGACGCGGAAGATGCGCACGCCGCGCACGATCCAGAACAGCAGGACGTCCTTGCACGCGGTCCAGAGCGCGTCGAAGTCGTCGCACCAGAAGTTGAGCGGGTAGATGTCCTCGTACTTCTTCGGGGGGTTCTCGGCGTACTTGATCGTGCCGTCGGGCCGGATGAAGAACCACTCCGGGTGCTCCTTCACCCACGGGTGATCGGGCGAGCATTGCAACGCGTAGTCGAGCGCGACCTCCATGCCGAGCTCGCCCGCGCGTGCGACGAAGTGCTCGAAGTCGGCGAGCGTTCCGAGCGCCGGCTCGACCGCGGTGTGGCCGCCGAGCTCGTTGCCGATCGCCCACGGACTGCCGGGGTCGTCCGGACCGCTCACGAGCGCGTTGTTCGCGCCCTTGCGGTGCGTGCGGCCGATCGGGTGGATCGGCGGCAGGTAGACGACGTCGAAGCCGAGCGCGGCGATCTCGGGCAGCCGCCGCTCCGCGTCCCGGAACGTCGCGGCGCGTCCCGGCTCGGTCGCTTGCGAGCGCGGGAACATCTCGTACCAGGCGGCGAAGCCGGCGCGCTCGCGGTCGACGATCACCTCGAGCTCGCGCTCGTAGCGCGTGAGGCCGGTCGGCGGCAGGTGCTGCTCGACGAGCGCCAGGAGCTCCGGGGCGAGCGCCGCGGCGACGCGGGCTGCCTGGCTCGTCGTCGCGGCCTCGCGCACGACCGTCGCGTCGCGTTTCGTGCTCGTCTCGACGCTGCGCGCGCCGCGGCGGTCCCGTCCGCCGCCCTCGTCCTCGATGCCGCGGAGCGTGGCCGCGCTCTGGGCGAGCGCGACGCGCGCGTCGCCCTTCGCGCGGCGCGCCGCCGCGTCGACCATCGCGGCGCCCTCGAGCAGCTCGGAGGTGACGTCGAGCCCCGCCGCGTGCTTCTTCTCGAGGCCGCTCCGCCAGGTGCCGAAGCTGTCGGTCCACGCCTCGACGGAGTAGCTCCAGCGGCCGATCCGGTGCAGCAGGACCGCCGCCGACCAGCGATCGGCGTTGAAGTCGTAGGCGAGGGGCGTGGAACGCCACTCGGTCTCGCCGGGGGGGCGATAGCAGACCCGCGCCGCCAGCAGATCGTGGCCGTCCTTGAAGACGTCGGCGCCGACGACGAGCTCCTCGCCGACGAGACGCTTCACCGGATGGCGACCACCGTCGAGCTCGGGTGTGACCCGTTCGATGGAGACGCGAGCGAACGGCGCCGACAGCGACGCCGCCGCCGGCCTCCTGCGCGAAGCCCTCACCACCCGACACCTCCCGCCCGCATGACTCGTGCGCACATGCTGGTAGTCGACGCAGCCTAACAGCTGGGTCGGGGCGAACGCCACGGGCGGTCCATCCGGGATGCCGGTCCACTTCGGACGGCACCCCGTCCGTCACCGATCGGCCGCCGACTCTCTCGCATGCCTTCCCGGCGATGCCGCGACAGCGGCCAGGGGTACGTGAGGGCGTGCGGACGAGTGCGCGCGCTCGCCCGTCAGCCGGGAACGCGGTCGAACGTCGGCACTCCCTCCGGCACGTGGTGAAAGCTCTGCTTGTCGATGGTGTAGATCACCATCTGCGGTCCGGTGAACGCGCTCGGGTCGTCGAGCGTGCCGACCTTGATGAGCACCGCCCCGGGGACGCGCGGCGTGCGCGACAGGATGTGCGTGCCGCACTCCGCACAGAACTCGCGCGTCACCGGCGCGGCGAGGTCGCTGCGCCGGAACTGCTTGGCCGCGCCTTTGTCGTACGCGAAACCCGGCTCCGGCATCGCGATGACGACGTTCGGATGTCCGCCCGAGATGTACTGACATTCGCGACAGTGACATTGCCCCGTGAACACCGAATCGCCGGTCGCCCGGTAGCGCACCGCGCCGCAGTAGCATCCACCGTGAAGATCCATGAAGACGTCCTCCTGTGCGCGCGACTATGCCGCTCGCCCCGATCTACGCCAATCGCCCCGAGCCGCCGGCGAGCCGGCCGGCGAGGTTTCGCGAGGCGCTGCCGAGAACGACCAGGATCGTCGAGCCGGCGAGGAGCGCGGCGAAGTACGCCCAGCGCGTGCGCGCGCCCATCTCGCCGGGGACGTAGCCGAAGCCGCCGCACGCGTCGTGGAGGAGCATCTGCCCGACGTACAGACCCCACGACGACATGCCCAGCCAGGCGAGCGCGCGCGCGGCGCCCGGCCACCGTCGCACCCGGGGAATCGTCGCCAGGAGCAGCCACGTCAGCGCCGGATCGCTGAGCGAATACGCGGCGTGCAGCGCGCGCGGTCCGAGCACGCCGGCGGCGTTCGCGGCCGCGGAGGCCGCGACCAGCGCGACGCACAGCGTGCTGCCGCGCGCGCCGACGCGCAGACCTTGGCGCGCGAGCACGATCCCGCAGGTCACCGAGAAGAACCACGCCGGCGGAAAGATCCAGAGATAGTACAAGTCGTTGTGGGACACCGATCCGTGGAGCAGCCAGCGCATGAAATCGAGCGTCTCCAGCATGTAGCGGTGGTACAGCGCCAGGGCCACGAGGGTCAGCGCGAGGCTGGCGCGCGCGCCGAGGTGCTCGACGGCGGCGTGGAGCAGCGGAAAGACCACGACCAGCTCGAGCACCAGCGTGACGAACCATGCGGTGCCGATCCACGGCAGATACCCGAGGAGGCTCGCGACCACGAGCCGCGGCGCGAGCGGCATGCGGGAGCTCAGCGTCACCAGCGGCCACCACACGAGGAGCATGCCCCAGACCGGGATCATCAGCCGGCGCCAGCGCGAACCGTACCAGCGCGCGAGCGCCGTCCCTGGAGCGCTGCCGGCGTGCCGCCGCCACCAGAGCTCGGAGGTGGCCCCGAACAGCACGACGAAGATCGGCACGGCGCGGTTGATCAGGTTGTCGAAGACGAAGGTGCCGTTGGCGAGCTGCGCGTGGATCACGAGCACGCACAGGATCGCGAAGCCCTTGAGCCAATCGACCTCCGGCCGGCGCGCCGCCCGCGCCTCCGAAGGGTCCTCCTCGCGGCCCGCGTGACGCGCCAACGCGGTGGCGCTACGCCGCGCGGGCCGCGCCTGCGGCCGGCGCTCCCGTCGTGGTCCGAGGCCCCCGGCGCGGCGTGCGCGATGCGCGGCGGACGCGCGCGGGTGGTGCGGCAGAAAGCCTTCGTGACGGCGGCATGACGGTCTCCTGAGCGGCTCGCGACGCGTCCCGGCATCACGGTCGCGCGACCGGATGCCTAAGCGGGCGGGCGCCGTCCTGTCAATCGAGGACCGTGACCGCCCGGACGCCGCCGCGAGCGGCCGGGCGACGGCGACCGGCGTGCGGGCAGTAGGGCGATTCGCACGGCTCCCCGAGCCCGGAAGGCGCGCAGCCCCGACGGCGTAGTCGCCTCGATCGACTCGTCGCGGTTCGGCACGCGCCGCGAGTCACAATCCACGCTCGACCAACCGCTGCAGGCGACCTGCGGCTCGTTCAATACTGTTCATAATGAACAGTAATGTCGCTGCCGAAAAAGTGGTCGGCGGTAGATGCATTAAGTTTAATCAAAACAGATTTGATGGGTCTGTCCGGATCGGGCACTCCGTGCGCGACTCGCGCGCGCGCGACCGCTGCTGCCTTTGCGGACAGTGCGTTGTGCGCGTCGCGAGCACGACGGCTTCGCCGCGGCGAATTTCATGTGGTTTGTCGCGCGAACCGACATGGCACGACGCTTGCCTACGAGCGCGACGGCGCACCGGGAGGAGCGAGACACATCGGGCAATGGGCACACCGCGAACCTGACGATCCTCCCATCCGGCTCCGCATCCCAACACTCTGACGACTTCATAGAGGAGGCATTTATGGTCAACGTCTGCCGCACGCATCGGCGTGGCACCCGAGAGCAGAAAACCCGGGCCCCCCTTCCGGCCGTGCGCTGTCTACTGGCAGCCGCGGCCTGCCTGTTGGCGATCGACGTCGCGCCGGCCGGGGCTGCCGTTCTCGACCTCGAGACCCTCGACGGTCCGACCGCCATCGAGATGATGGAGCAGGGCAAGCTGACGTCCGTCAAGCTCGTCCGCGCCTACATCGCGCGCATCGAGGCGCTCAACAAGCGCGGGCCCGGGCTGAACGCGGTCACCCAGCTCAACAAGGACGCGCTGAACGACGCGGCCGAGCTCGACGCGGAGCGCGCGGCCGGGCACGTCCGCGGCCCGGCGCACGGCCTGCCGATCCTGCTCAAAGACCTCATCGACGTCGTCGGCATGTACACGTCGGCCGGCAACTACTCGCTGCGCGAAAACTTCCCGGAGACGGACTCCGGCGTCGCCAAGAAGCTCCGCGAGAACGGTCTCGTGATCCTCGGCAAGACCGGCCTCTCGGAGTTCGCCAACAGCTTCGGCAGCCAGCCGTCGGGCTTCTCCAACCTGACGGGCCAGGTGATTCACGCCCTGGACGCCGACCAGAACCCGAGCGGCTCCTCGTCCGGGTCGGGCGCGGCAGGCGCGGCGGCGCTCGCGATGCTGACGATCGGCACCGAGACCTCGGGCTCGATCATCAGCCCGTCCAGCGCCGAGAGCCTCGTCGGGATCCGGCCCACGGTCGGGCTCGTCCCCGGCTACGGCATCGCGCCGATCTCGGCCTCGCAGGACACCGCGGGCCCGATGTGCCGGACGGTCGCCGACGCGGCGATGACGCTGCAGTCGATTGCCGGGCCCGATCCCGACAGCGTCGTCGAGTACACCGACATCTTCGGGCCGGACGTCGACGCCGTCATCCCGCCGGCGCCCGCGGTCGTGCCGGACTACATGTCGGCGCTCGACCTGAACTTCGTCAACGGCAAGCGCATCGGCTACAACGGCACGCTCGATACCACGCCGCCGGCGGCGCCGCGGCGTACCACGCTCGGGCAGGCCTACGACGCGCTCGTCGCCGCGGGCGCGATCATGGTGCTCGCGGCCGACGACGACCGTCGGGTCCATCCCCAGCCTCCCGAGCGGCTACGAGCAGCACAAGACCATCGACGAGTACTACGCGCGGCTCGGCCCGAACGCGCCGATCCAGCTCGCTCGCCGAGGAGGTCGCCGACAACCAGGCCAACGAGCACGAGGCGCTGAAGTTCGGCAACAACAATCACCTGAACGCGCTGAATGCCGACGTCACGCCCGGCGGGCCGAACGAGATCGCAGTACCGGACGAATCTGCCGCTGCGGAAGGCGGCCTGGCACAAGGCCATCGACGACATGATGAACAACGAGACGCCCGATGATCCGAGCGACGACTTCATCGCGATCCTCGGCTCCGTGCCCGAGCGGCGCGAACGCGGGCTTCCCGCAGATCACGATCCCGATGGGCTACAACACCACGACCCGGCGCACGGTGAACGTCTCGATCCACGGCAACGCGTACAGCGAGCGCAACCTGATCGGCGTGGCGTACGTGATCGAGCAGGGCACCAAGCTGCGCCAGCCGGCCTCGGAGTTGAACCCGAGCATGTACCGCTGCGCCAAGACGGTGCCGCTGCCGCCGTACCACAAGCGCGGCGGCTGCAATCCGACGTACGATGACCTCGAGGATGCGGTCCGGACGGCGCCGGAGCTGGCCTTCTCGCTCGAGACCGAGTCCGTCCAGGAGCCTGCAGGAGCGCATGACGGCCGGGACGCTGACGGCGAAGGACCTGGTCAAGGCCTACCTCGCCCGCATCGCCGTCAGCAACGCGGAAGGCCCGGCGATCCAGGCCGTGCGCATGGTCGACGCCGAAGCACGCGCTGCGCGATGCGAACCACCTGGACAGCCTCCGCAAGCACGGCCACGTCCTCGGCCCCCTGCACGGCATCCCGGTGCTGCTCGCCGACGTGATCGACGCCAAGGGGATGCCGACCACGGGCGGCTCGATCGCTCTGCAGCACTCCACGGGCCAGGAAGAACGCGAAGCTCGTCGCCAAGCTCGAGGCGGCCGGCGCGATCGTCCTCGGCAAGACGAACGTCACCGAGCTGACGGCATCTTCGACTCGAATCTGCCCGAGGGCTACTCGTCGCTCGGCGGCCAGGTGCTCCTGCCGTCGGACACGGACAAGACGCCCGCCGGCTCGTCCGCCGGCTCGGCGGCCGCGACGGCGTCGGGCCTCGCCGCGCTGACGATCGGCCTGGAGACGGCGACCGACGCGGCGCAGATCATCGCGCCGGCCGGCGTCGCCGGCGTCGTCGGCCTCAAGCCGACCGTCGGCCTCGTCAGCCGCACCGGCGTGCTGCCCGCCGCCAAGTCGCAGGACTCGCCGGGGCCGATCACGCGGACGGTCTACGATGCGGCCGTCGCCCTGGAAGCGATGGCCGGTCCCGATCCCGCCGACGATGCGACCTCGGGCGCACCCACCTCGCCGGACTACGTCTCGGGCCTCTCGCCCACGGCGCTCGCCGGCGCGCGCGTCGCGGTGATCTCGTCCAACACGGCGCCGTACCCGGACGTGGTGACCGCGATCCAGAGCCTGGGCGCGACGACCGTCGTCACGACGGTCGGCACGCCGAGCCCGAACCCGCCGAGCATCGTCCTGAGCGAGTTCAAGCGCGACCTGAACGCCTACCTCGCCAAGCTTCGCATCCGCGCCGGTGGCGCCAAGTCGCTGGCAGGAGATCATCGACTACAACGACGCCAACCCGGTCGAGGGGCTCAAGTACCAGCAGCGCGAGCTGATCACCGCCGACGCCGTGGATCTCTCCGACCCGAGCACCGCGGCCGCGTACGAGTCGGACAAGGCCATGGGCCAAGCGTCGAACCGGGCGCTGATCGACACGATCCTGAACAACGGAACGCCCGACGATGCCAGCGACGACTTCGACGTCATCGTGGTGCCGAACAGCAACGCGCTGATCGGCATCGCCGACCGCGCCGGCTACCCGGTGCTGACGGTGCCGGCCGGGTACGGCACGGGCAGCGCGGGCCGCAACCCGATCGGCGTCACGTTCGTCGGCACGGCTCTCAGCGAGGCCAAGCTTCTCGCCGCGGGCTACGCCTTCGAGCAGGCGACGAACGTGCGGATGGCGCCGAGCTACACGAACCCGAGCATGTGGCGCTGCGTCCCGGGCAGCTTCTTCTTCTCGCCGCACCACTGCCACCCGGGCGACCTCCTCGCGAGCTAGGCCTTCGCCGCGGTCTTCGCCACCACTGGCGAGATACCCACGGGCATGAAGCCCGTGGGTATCTCCGAACGGAAGATCGCGTCCGAGCGGTCGAACGGTGGTCGCGGAACGGGAGCACGCACGCCGCGGGTCGCGGCGTCTCACGAGGCGACCGGCAGGACCGCGAACGCGACGCGGGGCACTTTCGCGTATCCCGCTGCGAGGAAGCGATCGAGAGCCGTGGCGCCGTCGCACGGCGGCGGCAGCGAGCGCCGCACGGTGACGGGGCCGTGCGCGACCGCCGGCGTTTTCCCGGCCGCTGCCGCGTAGGCCGGCCAGTTCCAGGCGAAGACGCGTGTCGTCTCGCCGCCGACCGGGAGGAGGAACGCATCCCAGGCGGCAGCCTCGGCGAGGACCGCGGCGTGCCGCGGACCGAAGAGGCGGCGGGCGACGGTGCCGACCTCACGCCGGAATCCCTCGGCGTCCTCCAGGACGCGCGCCACCACGGCGTCGACGGGCTCGCGTCGCTTCGGACCGAAGCCGCGGATCGGCAGCGCGGTCGCGACCTCGTCGAGGATCGCGTCGGCGAAACGGTCGAGCTCGGCCCGGATGGCGGCGAGACGCGGGGTGGCGCCGGCGAGCAGGGCGTCGACGAAGGCGGCGACGTCGGCCGCGACGGCCCAGCGCAGGACGTGGAGGGTGGTCGCGAGCAACCGCTGATTCACCAACGCCGTCAGCAGGAAGCCGAATGCGAACGCCGCGCGCCATCGCGCCACCGGCATCGCCGCGGACGCGACGACGATCTCCTCGACCTCGGCGACGTGGGCGTCGACGTCGGGATCGGCGAAGTGCACCGGCACGCGTCGTGTCTCGAGCCGGAAGCGCCGGCGGTAGTCCGGGTCGGCCATCTCGGCGTTCACCAGCAGCCGGGTCGGGTAGAGGTAGAACGAGTCGCGCGGAAACGGCGTCAGCGCCGCGACCAGGCTCCGCCGGAACGAGGCGGCGGTCTGCGCGGGCAGCCCGAGCAGCAGCTCGTTGGTCGTCGGCAGCCCCTGCGCGTGGCAGCGCTCGCGCAGCAGCAGCGCCTTCGCGGGTGGGATGTTGTCGCGCCGGATCGCGCGCAACACCGCCGGCTCGAAGTCCTGCATCGAGAGCGCGACCTGCGTCCCGACGCCGCCGCGGATCAGCGTCTCGACCGTGCGCAGGTTCCTCTCGGTCGCGTTCTTGGTGAGGTGGAAGTAGACGAAGCGCGGGAATGCCGGTCTCGCCCGCGAGGCGCGCGATGCGCTCGGTGATCTCGAGGTCGCGGCGGCGGATGCCGAAGTTGGCGTCCACGAGGTAGGCATAGGGGATGCCGCGCTCCGCCGCCCAGCGGAGCTCGGCCTCGACGCGATCGAGCGGCAGCTCGTGGACGCGGCTCGCGATCGCCTGGCCCCAGTCGCAGAAGGTGCACGCGAACGGGCAGCCGCGGTTGGTCTCGAAGACCGCCGCGTCGAGCGGCGCGAGCTCCCCGGACGCGAGCAGCCCGTCGAACGTTCCGTCGAGGTACGGCGACGCGGTCTCGCGGAAATCGTCGCCGCCGAGGCGCGCGCGCGGCGCCGTGGTGGCGACGCTGCCGCCGTCGCGGACGGCCAAGCCGGGGATCGACGCGAGCGCGCGACCCTCGCGCCACGCCGCGAGCAGGGCAGGGAAGACGCGCTCGCCCTCGCCGTGGACCAGGACGTCGACCGCGGGATGCGCGCGCGAGAAACGCCTCGGCCGCCGACGGACGTCGCGGCACCGACGGCCCGCCCGCGACCACACGCAGCGTCGGATTGCGCGCGCGGGCGAGCGCGGCGACGGCGAGGGCGTAGCGCTCGTTCCAGGCGTAGAGCGAGACGGCCGAGGACGTCCGCGCGCGCCAGCGTCGGCGGCGACCAGCGCGGGCGCCCGCCGCCGCGCCAGGATCTCGAACGCGACGTCGGGGTGGACGCGCCGGGCGCTGGCGACGACGAGGCCGGCCGCCAGCGGCGGCGCGCGCAGGGTCGTGGCGCCTTCGAACTGGGCCAGGATCACGCGCACGCGCCGACGATAGCCCACGCCGGCGATTCGGTAGAAGCGTCGCGTGGCGCCCGAGCGAACGCCGTAGGGTCGCGAGGGCGGCCGGCGCGCGTCGCGAAAGTCCTACCGCCGGTGCGCGGCGCCATGTTACATCTTCGGCGCCAAACGCTCCGACACGGGAGGTACCGCCATGGAGACGAAATCGCCGAACGCCACGACGTCGAGCGACGGCTCGCGTGATCCCGACCGGCGCGAGGTGCTGAGCGGCCTCGCCAGCCTGACGCTCGCATCGCTCGTGACCGCCGTGCTGCCGCGGGTGCGCGCGGTGTACGCCGGCGCGCCGCCGAGCGTCTCGATCGACACCTGGCGGCAATGGACCCGCGCCGCCCGAGACGCGCTCGCGCTGGGCGTCGACGAGTGGTCGCAGGACGCCGTGGTCGCGGGCGGCGTCGTGAACGGCAGCACGGTGTTCCTGCCGCCCGGGTCGCTCTCGGGTCCGCCGTTCGAGCCGCTCGTGGCGGCCGCGATGCAGGACGCGGGAGCGCCGCCCGAGGTCGCCGCCGCCTTCGCCGGCGTCGCGTGGGAGGCGTGGCGGACCTGGGCGGCGAGCTATCACCTGACGGTCGCGAAGGCGCTGAAGGCCTTCGCCGCCGTCCCGGCGCCCGAGGCTCCCGAGACGCCCATCAAGAAACGCAAGCTCAAGTCGGGTGCCGCCCCGGGCAGTATCGGCATGACCGTCGAGGTGCTCGGCGAGGCGCTGGCGCAGGTCCTCCAGCCCGTCGTCGCGGACGACCCGAACGCGCAGACGGCGATCGTCGAGTTCGCGGACGCGTACGCCAGCGGGTTCGGGCGCTGGTTCCGCCGCGCCACGCTGGTGAACCTCCTCGGCAAGGGACCGGTGCCGAGCTACTCGCCGCCCTACGTCCCCGTCGGGCCGACCGTCGCCGGCGAGGTGTTCGGCGTGAGCGTGATCGAGGCGCCGGCGTTCGTCGCGTGACGCGCGTCCTGCTCGTCAATCCGCCGTCGCCGGAGCAGCTCGGCGCTCCGCTGCTCGGCCAGCAGTACGTCGCCGCGGCGCTCCTGCGGCGCGGCTGCGAGGTGGCGGTGATCGACGCGGCCGCGCGCCGGTTCGACGGCTCGCACGAGACCGTCGCGCGCGCGGTCGCCGACTTCGCGCCCGACGTCGTCGGCATCGGGCTGTTCACGCGCTGGGTGTGGCACGCCTACCGGCTGGTCGACGTGCTGCGCGAGACGACGATCGGCCGCCGCCGGCCGCTCTTCGTCGCCGGCGGCGCCCACACGACGGTCCGACCGCACGAGCCGCTCGCCCGCGGGTTCGACGTCGCGGTGAGCGGCGAGGCCGAGGAGACGATCGTCGACCTGGTGGACGCGGTCGACGGACGGCGCGCGCTCGCGTCGGTGCCGGGCCTGCACGTGCGCGGCGCCGACGGCCGCGTCCACGACACCGGCCCGCGCGGGTTCGTGCAGGACCTCGACGCCCTCGCCTGGCCGCAACGCTCGCAGGCGCTCTTCGACCCGCGTTGGTACGGGAGCGCGGGCGCCGCCGTCCCCGGCGGGATGCTGACGAGCCGCGGCTGCCCCGCGCGCTGCACGTTCTGCGCGAACTACGTGACCGGGCGCGGCTTCCGCTACCGTGACGCGGCCGACGTCGCCGCCGAGCTGAACGCCTACCACGCGGCCGGAGGCGCCACCTTCTATCCGTTCTGGGACGACGCCCTGACCGCGCGCCGCGAGCACCTCGAGGCGCTCTGCACGACGCTCCGGCGCGACGTCCGCTTCCCGCTCGGCTGGAGCGCGATCACCCGCGCCAGCATGGTGACGCGCGACGTGCTGCGCGCGATGCGCGACGCCGGCTGCGTCGCGGTCAACTTCGGCGTCGAGAGCGGCGACGACCGCATCCTGCGCGCGATCAAGAAGGGCATCACCACCGCGACCGTCGTCCGGGCGCTCGAGTGGGCGAAGAGCCTCGATCTCGCGACCGCGTGCAACTTCATGCTCGGCTTCCCGCAGGAGGCCCCGGAGCACGTCGAGCGGACGCTGCATTTCATGGAGCGCATCGCGCCGCTGGTCGACGCCTTCAGCACGCTCGGCGTCCTGATCCCGTTCCCCGGCACGCCGCTCTACGAGGAGCACCACGCCGCCTACGGCTTCACCGACTGGTGGCTCGACGAGCGCTACGCCCGCCACGCCGCGCCGCCGCCGGTCACCGAGCGCGCCGCCTATCACCGCTACTACCTCGACGACGCGACGCTCGAGCTCGACTTCTTCCGCTACACGCCCGAGATGCGTGCTCTCATCCGCGCCTGCCTGCGCTTCAAGGGCGAGCACAACCTGCGCCGCATGGGCCTGCTCGCGGCGCCGGCGGCGGACGCCGCCGCATGAGGCTCCGGCCGCTCCGCGACTCGGCGGCCTGCGCGCCGGAGACGCTCCGCCGCCGGGCGGCGACGGACGGGTACCTCTTCCTCCGCGCGGCCGTGCCGCGCGCGCGCGTGACGCGGCTCCGCCGGCGCGTCGAGGCCGCGTGCGCGGCGCGTGGCTGGCTCGACGGCGGCCGCACCGATCCCGCGCTCCGCCTCGGGGCGTACGACGATCCGCGATGGATCGCGTTCCTCCAGGAGGTGATGGACACGGCGGCCTACCGCGCCCTCGGCCGGTCCCCCGAGATCCGCGCCGTGCTCGCGGCGCTCTGGGAGGACGAGCCGGTGCCGCACGTCGGCGACCTCTGCCGACTGGTCTCGCCGCGTGCCGTCGAGCTCACGACCCCGCCGCACCAGGACGCCGCCTACCTGCGCGCGAGCGGCGAAGCGTGGACGGCGTGGCTGCCGCTCGGCGCCTGTCCGCTGCCGCTCGGCCCGCTCGCCGTGCTGCCGGGCTCGCACCGCGACGGCGTGCGCCCGCACGAGCCGGTCGCGGGCGTGCACGGCGTCGACGTCGGCGCGGATCCGGAGTGGGCCTCGGGGGACCTGGAGGCAGGCGACGTGCTGCTCTTCGCGAGCACGACGATCCACCGCGCGCTGCCGAACCTGACGGCCGACCGTCTGCGGATGTCCGTCGACTACCGCTACCGGCCGCGCCGCGCGCTGGCGGCATGATCGGCTGGGACGATCCGCGCACGGCGACGGCGTACGCGGCGTTCGACGCCGCCCACGATCGCTACGCCGCCGCGAGCCGGACGGTGGTCCGCCACGCGCGCATCCGGACGGCCGATCGCGTGCTCGACCTCGCCGCCGGCCTCGGCGGCACCGCCGTCGCGGTCCTGTCGCGGCTCGGGCCCACCGGTCGGGTGGTGTGCTTCGAGCCGGCGGGCGCGATGCGTGCGCTCGGCGCGCATCGGGTGACCGACGACCGCGTTCGATGGGTCGGCACGCTCGCGCCGCGTGCGGCCGTCTTCGACCGGGTCGTGTGCAGCGCCGCGATGTGGCTCCTCCAGCCGCTCGACGGGACGCTCGACGCGCTCCGCCGTTTGCTCGTGCCCGGCGGCGTGCTGTCGTTCAACGTGCCCGCGCTCTACCTCGGCGAGCCCGACGTGCCCGGCGGCGGCGCCGATCCGCTTCTGCATCGCCTGCCCGCCGAGGTCGCCGGCGGCCGGGTGCTGCGCGGCGAGGCCGGCGCGGTGATGGGCGTCTCCGAGATCGAGGAGGCGCTCGCGACGGCGGGCTTCCGGGTCCGGCGCTGGCGCTGGCGCTTTCCGCTCACCCAACCGATGCTGCGCGACTGGATGAAGATCCCCGTCGTCACCGACCCGCTGCTGACGCCGCTCGATCCCGCCGAGCGCGCCGCCCGCATCGACGCGGCCTACGGCCGCTGCGACCCGGCGTCGTGGCGGTGGGAGCGGTGGATCGGATGGACCGCCGAGCGCCGCGTTCCTCGCGGTTGAAACCAGCGACCGGGCTCTGGTAACCGAAAGCGGTCCTCGACGGTCCGATGCGATCTCGTTTGCGATCTTCGTCACCGGCGCCGGCGCGCGGTGCGTCGGGCGACGTGACGGCGTGGTGGGTCGAGGCGGCCGTGCTCGTGCCGCTGTACTTCGTCTACACCGCGACCCGTGCGGCGGCGGACTCTTCGGCCGCCGACGCGATCGCGCTCGGCTGGCGCCTGCAGCGGTTCGCCGAGGCGCTTCACGTCGACGTCGAGCTCGCCCTCAACCACTGGGTGACGAGCATCCCCGCGCTCGCGATCGTGTGCTGCTACTTCTACGCGACGCTCCACTTCATCGTCACCCCTGCGGTGCTCGCCTGGATGCACCGGCGCCACCGCGAGCGCTATGCCCAGGCACGCTGGACGCTCGTGCTCACGACGCTGATCTCCCTTGCCGGCTTCTTCGCGTTTCCGACGGCGCCACCGCGACTGCTCGACGGCGCCGGCTACGTCGACACGATGGCGCGGTTCGCCGCGTGGGGGTGGTGGAGCAGCAGCTCGAGCGCGGCGCCCGGGCCGGTCGCGGGTCTCGCGAACCCATATGCGGCGCTGCCGTCGCTGCACTGTGCGTGGGCGTTGTGGTGCGGATTCCTCCTCGTCCGCCACGCGCGCCCGTGGCCGGTACGCGTCCTCGGTGCGCTCTATCCGCTGGCGTCGGCGTTCGTCGTGACCGGTACCGCGAACCACTACCTGGTCGACGTGCTCGCAGGCTGGGCGGTGCTCGGGTTCGCGGCCTTCGTGACCGCGGAGGTCGCGCGATATCGCTGCGCTCTCGCCGGAGCGGAGGCGCCGGCCGGAGCCGACGTGGCGCGGCCGGCTCGCGCGGGTCTGCCGACGACGTGACGAGCGTGCGGGAGAGCGCGTTGACGCGAGCGAGTGGGCTCTGCTAGCCGAAGAACGTGTGGCGCTCGATCATCGTCCTGCTCCTCGCGCCCGTGCTCCTGGCCTCTTCGCTTCCCGCCCGTGACGCCGCGGCCGCCGACTTCTTGGTCTTTCCCGTCAAGGCGTCGCTTCCCCTCCAAATGGTGGTCCTCGGCATGGAGGTCGACCAGGTCGCGAAGATCAAGCTCAAGGAGAACGACGTCGTCAACCTGGCCCTGGGACGCGCGCTCGGGACCAAGGTCGACAAGAAGACCGAGATCCTCGCGATCGCCGTCGACTTCGCCGCGCCCGCGGCGAAGCTGATCGTCTTCGACCCGACGCAGACCGGCCCCGCGCAGGTCACGACGACGGTCGCGACCGACGACGCTCGACTTCGACTCGGCAGCGACGTCGCGCGGGGTGCAGGGGCAGGGCACGATGACCGCTGCAGGTCCAGGAGACGACGCTCGGCGATCCCGCCCACGACGCGCTGCACGCGACGACCGGCGCTCGCGACGGGCGCCGGCAAGTCGTCGGCGTTCGTGCCGCCGGGACTCGACCTCAAGCTCTCCGTGAAGGGCATCGTCGCCGGTCGCATGAGCTTCACCACGACCGCCGGCGGGCAGACGACGACGTTCGCCGGCTTCGTCGTGAACGGCAAGGCCAAGGCGTCTGGGAAGGCCATCGGTTCCTTCTCCGAATGACCGCGAGCTGGTTCGGCTCGATCGGGTCTCCAAGGCGTTTCGGGGTCTGGTCGCGCGTCGATGCGCTCTCGCTGACCGTCTCGCGCGGCGAGGTCCTCGCGCTCCTCGGTCCGAACGGCGCCGGAAAGAGCACCACCTTCGCGCTGATGCTCGGGCACCTGCGGCCGACGAGCGGCGACGTGCTCATCCGCGGCGTGTCCGTCGTCCGCGACCGCCGGCGCGCGCTGCGCGGGGTCGGCGTCGTGCTCGAGACGCCGGCCTTCTACGACTACCTCACCGGCTGGGAGAACCTCGGCGCTGTTCGTCAGCTACGCCGGCGAGCCCGACGCCGCGGCGCTGCGCGACGCGGTGCGGTTCGTCGGTCTCGAGGACCGCATCCACGATCGGGTGCGCGGCTACAGTCACGGCATGCGCCAGCGGCTCGCGCTCGCGCAGGCGCTGGTGCCGGCCCCCGACGTGGTGCTGCTCGACGAGCCCGCCGACGGCCTCGATCCCGAGGGCGTCGCCACGATCCACGGCATGATCGATCGACTGAGCCGCGAGCGCGAGGTGGCGGTGGTGATCGCCTCGCACCTGCTCTCCGAGGTCGAGCACGTCTGCGATCGTGTCGCGATCCTCGATCGCGGCCGTCTCGTCTTCGAGGGGCGGTGGCGTGAGACGGACGCTCGACCCGGGCGCGTGCGCTTGCTCGTCGACGACTGGGCGCGCGCGCGGCCGATCCTCGAGCGCGTCGGAGCCACGGCGGTCGAGCCGGGGCTCGTCGCGCTGACTGCCGGCGTCGCGGTCGCGGACCTGGTCGCCGCGCTGGTGGCGGCGGGCCTGCGCGTGAGCGCGGTCACGCCCGTCGACTCGACGCTCGCCGACGTCTACCGCCAGGCGATGGCGGCGTCGCGGGCGCGGGACCCATGACGTCGGCGTTCGTCCGTCAGCTGCGATGGGAGCTGCGCAGGCTGTGGCGGCGCCCGCGAAGCTACGTCGGCTTCGTCGCGGGCCTGCTCTTCCAGGTGCTGCTCTACGCGCTGCTCAGCTCCCGGCGGTGCGCGCAGCCGTTTCTTCGAAGGCGCCGCGCGGCTGCACGAGTACCTCGACGTCGGCGAGCCGTTCTCCGCCCTCAGCAACGCGGTGCGGGTCGCTCGGTCAGACCATGCTCTTCATCGGCGCGTCTCGCTGGCGCTGGTCGCGAGCGACGTCGTCGCCAAGGAGGCCGAGGAAGGGACGCTCCGGATGGCCTTCTGCCGGCCGGTCTCGCGGACGAGCGTGTTTCTCCAGAAGCTCGTCGCTGTGCGCGCTCTACACGCGTCGCGCTGACGCTCTTCGTGGGCGTGAGCGCCGTCGCTGCTCGGTCTGCGTCTTCGAGGGGCCCGGAAAGCTCGTCGTCGTCTCCGTGCGCGAGAGCATCCTCGGCGTCCACGAGTTCGGTCCGGGACTCGAGCGCTACGCGGCCGCGATGGTCTTGCTCGCGCGTCGAGCATCTTCACCGTCTCGCTCTTCGCCTTCACGCTGTCGTGCTTTCCGATCAAGGCCGCGACCGCGGCGAGCCGTGACGATGATCGTGCTGCTCGGCGACTGGGTGATCCAGGCGCATCCGATGTTCGCGCCGGTCAGCCCCTACACGCTGATGACGCGGCTCGGCGTCGTGGCGCCAGGTGTTCAACGAGACGATCCCGTGGCTGCGGCTCGAGCGGAACTACTCCGAGCTCGGGCTGCTCGACGCTGGCGCTGCTGGTGACGGCCTGGTGGGCGTTTCGGCGGCGGCCGCTCACGCCGCGCTGACGATCGCTCCGCGCGTCGGCTGCGATACGGCTGCGGCCGGAGTACGGCCGCTCGCGGGGAGCGCCCGCGACGACGCGACGCGGCCGTAGATCGCCTCGAGCCGCGGCACCACGACGTCCCAGGAATAGCGCCGCGCGCGCTCGTGACCCGGCGCGCGCGAGCGCGGCGGCGAGCGCCGGCTCGGTGAGCACGCGGCGGAGCGCCGCGGCGAGCGCGCCGGGATCGTTCGGCGGGACCAGGAGCCCGTCGACGCCGTCGCGAACCACCTCGCGGTAGCCGCGGATGTCGCTCGCGACGACCGGCAGCGCCGCCGCCATCGCCTCGACGCAGCACGATGCCGAAGCTCTCCTGCCCGGTCGCGGGCGCGACGAAGACGTCGGCGGCGGCGTGGTAGCGCGGCAGCGGCGTCGTCCGAGACGGCGCCCAGCATCACGACGCGCCGGCGGTGGCGATCGCGAGAGCAGCCCGAGCGCGTCGCGGTCCGGTCCGTCGCCGACCACGACGAGATGCGCGTCGTCGACCGCGGCGGCGAGCTGCGCGAAGGCGCGCACCGCGATCGGGAATCCCTTGCGCGGCTCGAGACGGTTGACCCAGAGCACGAGGCGGCCGCGCGGCAGCGCGTCCGCCGACGCCGCTCGGCGCCGGCGAAGCGGGCGATGCGCCACGCCGTTCGGGACGATCGCGACCGGTCCGCGGGGACGACGCGCTCGGCGAGGTCGCGCGGCGGCCGTCCGAGACGGCGATCGCGATCGGCGAGGCGCCGGATCGACGATGCGCAGCAGCGGCGCCATCGTCTGCATGAGCCACGATCGCTCGCTGAAGGCGTGAAAGGTCGCGACCACCGACGACGCCGGCGCCGCGAGCGCCGCCAGCATCGCCGTGCTCGGCGCGAACGGCTCGTGGACGTGGACGACGTCGGGATCGAACGCTCCGATCAGCGTGCGGAGCGTCCGATAGGAGCGATGCGAGAAGCAGAGCGGCACGACGCTCCCGCCCCAGGCGATGGCGACGGTGCGGCCGACGATGCGGACGGCGGCGTCGCGATGCGCGGGCGCGCGAGCGGGCGCGACGACGACGACGTCGTGGCCGCGCGTCGAAAGCGCCGCCGCGAGCTGCCGGACGTGCGCCTGGACGCCGCCGTGCGTGTCCCACGCGTACGGACACGCGAGCAGGATCCTCATGGCGCCGCAGGCGCGTGGGCGTCGCTCCAGCCCGGCTGGAAGAGATGCCAGTCCGACGGTCTCGCGGCGATCGCGCGCTCGAGCTCGGCGGCCATCAGCCGCGACAGCGCCCGCACGTCGGCGCGCATGTCGCCGCTGCGCGCGACCGCGAGCGGCGCGCCGACATGCACCTGCCACCCCGACGGCGTCGTGTAGACGCGACCGACGATCAGCGGCGCACCGGTCGCCAGCGCGAGGACCGCGGGTCCGGCCGGGACGCGTCGCGGTGCGCCGAACATCTCGACCTCGACGCCGTGCCCGGTGAGATCACGGTCGGCGAGCAGCGCGACGATCCAGTTCTCGGCGAGCAGCTCGCGCAGCTGCGCCGCGACGCCGATGCCGGCGCCCGCGAGCGCGATGATGCGCATCCCGAGCGCCTCGCGGTGGCGGCGGAAGAGCGCCGCCAGTCGCACCGGCCGAAGCTCCTCGGCGACCGCGGCGATCGCGTAGCCGTTGACGGCCAGGAAGCAGCCGCAGAGATCCCAGTTTCCCATGTGGGGGAGCACCGCGAGGCAGCCGTTGCCCTGCGCCAGCGCCGCGTCGACGTGGTGGAAGTCGATCATCTCGGTGCGGGCGTTGATGGTCGCGCGCGTCATCGAGCGCAGCCGGAAGGTGTCGTACCAATAGCGTGCGTAGAGCTCGAACGCCTCGCGCGTCGATCGCCGCACGCGCGCGTCGATCGGCGCCAAGCCCAGGACGCGCGCTTGATTGGCCGCGACGGTCGCGCGCACGCGGGGCAGTCCGCGGAACGCGAGCCGCCCGACGGTGCGCGAGAGCCGCCGTCCCGCGTCCTCCGGCAGCGTCATCGCCGCTCGCTCGAGTCCGCGGTAGGCCCAGAACGTCGCGCGCTCCTTCCAGGTCTCGGCGCGGCTCATGATCGGCGCGGGTCACGAGCAGGCGCGATCGAGCTCCGACGCGAGCCGCCGCGCGAGGACGCCGCCGGCGAACGATCGCTCGGCGCGCGCGCGCCCGTCGGCGGCGAAGCGCGCCCGCAGCGCGGGATCGTCGAGCAAGCGGGCGAGGGCGTCGGCGACGCCGTCGATCGAGACGCGTCCGCCGACGACGAGGCCGCTCTCGCGATCCGCGACCGCCTCGGCGACGCCGCCGCTCTCCCCCGCGACTTGCGGCAGTCCGGCGGCCGCCGCTTCGAGGAACACGATGCCGAAACCTTCCGCTTCGAGACCGAGCCAGCGGCTGCGACACGGCATCGCGAAGACGTCGGCGCAGCCATAGAGGTCGGGCAACATCCCATTCGAGACGCGGCCGAGCAACCGGACCGGAGCGCGGGATCCGCGCGCCAGGCGTGCGAGACGAGCGCGGTCGCGGCCGACCCCGGCGATCGCGATCTCGAGGGGCCCGTGGCCGACGGCGAGACGAGCGGCGGCGCGGATCACGCGATCGAACCCCTTGCGAGGGACGAGGCGGCCGACGCCGAGAACGAGGCGCGCCTCGCGATCGAGACCGAACGCCGCGCGAGCGCGCGCGCGTTCGGCGGGACGAAGCGGGCGGAAGCGCTCGACGTCGACGGCGGGCGGAACCGCGACGATGCGCGGACCGTCGCCGTCGCCGGGCGTGAGCCCGCGCGCCGCCTCCGCCACCCATGCGCCGGCGGCGATCACCAGGCGCGCGCCGCGTACGACGCGCTCGAGGAGGCGCCGCGACCAGGGAAACCGCGCGGGAAGCGTGAGCTCGGCGCCGTGCACCACCACCCCGTACGGACGTGCCAGGCGCGGGCCGAGGGCGCCGAGCGGAAGAGCGGGATCGAGCATCACGATCTCGGCCCCGACCTCGGCCGCGAGGGCGTCGATCCGGCGGGCGAGGGACCGCCGGGGCGCGAGCCACCATTCCCTCGTCCGCTCGACGCGAAACGGCTGCCGGGCGTCCCAGCGCGCGGCCGCCGGATGGGGCGTCGTCAGCACCGTGACCGCGCCGGGCGGAAGCCGGCGCCAGAGCTCCCAGAGGTACGATTGGATCCCGCCGATCTTCGGCGGGAAGTCGTTGGTGACGAGCAGATGCCTCACGCGCCCCGCTCGCTCGCGACACGCTCGACGTTCATTCGAACTCCGACGTTGACCTGAGCCCCCCAGCTTTGCTTTGCTGGCGGTGTCCGATGCGCCGCTTCCTTCTTCTCGGTGTCGCCCTCCTCTTGACGTCGATCGCGGAGCCCGCGGCCGGCAACGACTTCTTCGTGTTTCCCGTGAAGATCTCGCTGCCGGTCCGTGTCGTCGTGGGCGGCAAAATCATCACCAAGAAGCTCAAAGAGAAAGACATCGTCAACCTCGCGCTCGGCCGGCCGCTCGGGACCAAGGTCGACAAGAAGCGGGAGATCCTGGCGTTCTCCGCCGCGCGCTACCCGGAGGACGCGTTGGAGGCGAGGCTGATCGTCTTCGACCCGTCGCAGAACGGCCTGGCGCAGGTGACGACCGTGGTCGCGGAGCCGACGGTGATCGACCGCGACCTCGCGGTGCTCGCGAACGGCACGCAGGGGTTCGGCAGCGTGACCGGCGAGGTCCACGAGACCACGCTCGGCGACCCCGCGAAGAACGCCCTGCATGCGACGACGCTCTGGATGAGCGGCGCCGGCAAGGAGAAGAATCACAAGGGCTCGGTGTCGGGCATCGTCGCGGGGCGGGTGAGCTTCACGACCACCGAGAAGGGTCAGACGTCGACCTTCTCCGGGTTCCTCGTCAAGGGCAAGGCGAAGCTGCCGGTGAAGCTCATGGGCATGTACTCCGACGGCGTGGTCTTCGTCGGCTGCGGCGACGGCATCGTCCAGCCGAATCTCGGCGAGGAGTGCGAGTACAACCATCAGGAGGCGTGTCCCGGCCACTGCAGCGCGTGCACGTGCGTCGTCTGCGGCAACGATCGAAGAGACCCCGGCGAGATCTGCGACGGCACCGACAAGGACATCTGCGACCAGCTCGGGAACTCGACCGGCTGCAAGACCGACTGCACCGGCTGCGAGCAATGCGGCGATGGCAACGTCGGGCCGCTCGAGGAGTGCGATCCGAGCGCGCCCGATCAGTGTCCGGGGAGCGTCTGCCTCTTCCCCGAGTGCGTCTGCGGCTGCGTGCCGGGCGTGCCGACCAGCTGTCCCGGGATCGAGTGCTGCAATTCCCAGACGCACCGCTGCTGTGATCCGGCGACGACGGGATGTGGCGGCACCGAGGCGTGCTGCGGCGGCCCGGGGTCGATTCCCGGCGGCCTCTGCAACGGGATCGTGCAACCGGGTGCGCCGTGCCCGGATCACCCGCCCGGCGGCTGCTTCGAATGCAACGTGTGCGACGGCAAGAACATCACCGCCACCTGCACGGTCGACGGCATGTGCACGTGGGACTCGCCCTGAGCTCTACGCGATCACCGTCAGCTCGACGCGATAGGGCAGGCGGCGATCTCGGCGACGCCGCCTGACGCTACGCCGGCGGGCCGGCGAGGCGCTCGACGGTCACCGGCGTGCCGAAGAGGACGGCGGTGCCGCTCGCCTCGTCATAGGCCCGGTCGTCGGTGAGCGACGTTGGTGTTGACGCCGGCGTGCTCCTTGGCGACGCGCAGCCGCGTCCCGTCGACGTCGTGTCCCCAGCCGTGCGGCAGGCTGACGACGCCGGGCATGAGATCCTCCGTGACCTCGACCGGCGCGACGACGCTGCCGACGCGACTGGTGACGCGCGCCAGCGCCGCCGTCGGCGAGCCCCATCGACCCCGCGTCCGCGGGCGAGACGTGCAGCGTGCAGCGGTCGCGGCCCTTCACCAGCGCCGGCAGGTTGTGCATGAACGAGTTGCTGCAGCGCAGGTCGCGCCGGCCGATCAGCACCAGGCCGGCGGCGCGCTCCGGCATGCGGGCGCGCAGGCGGCCGAGATCGTCGATCATCGTCGGCGGCGCCAGCTCGATCGCGCCGCTCTCGGTGTTGATGACCTCGCGCAGCCGCGGCTGGAGCGGACCGAGATCGATGCCGTGCGCGGCCGCCTGCACCTTGGCGAGCGTGAGGCCGTCCGGCCGGCGACCGAAGCCGTCGCCGTACGGTCCGATGCGGAGCAGCAGGTCGACGAGGCGCTCGCGGACCGATCGCGCCGTCGAGCTTCGTCGTGACCTCGTCGACGCCGAGATCCGGCCAGCGCGGAATCCGGGCCGAGCGCCGCCTCCGCGAACTGCCGGAAGATGAAGTCGTCGACTTGCTGCGCGGGCACGCCGGCGAGTCCCATCAAGCGCGCGCCGAGGCTCGAGAACACCTCCCACGAATCCGGCGTGCCCTCCGGCGGCGGCACGACGGGCCACGACCACTTGGCGACGTTGCGGACGGAGAGCAGGTAGAGGCCGATCTCGTAGTTCGCCTGCTCGGCGGGCGACGGCGTCGGCAGGATGAGGTGCGCGTGGCGCGTCGTCTCGTTGATGTAGAAGTCGATCGCGACGAGGAAGTCGAGGCCGGCGAACGCGCGCTCGAGCTGCGCGGAGTTGGCGGCGCTGCGAACCGGATTGGTCATCATGAGGATCATCGCCCGCACCTGGCCGTCGCCCGGCGTCAGCATCTCCTCGGCCATCGTCGACGACGGGATCAGGCCCTCCACCTCGGGCTGGCCGCTGACGCGGCTCCGCCAGCGGCCGATCTCGAAGCCCTTGCCCTTCGGCAAGGCGGCGTCGATCGGCGCGGCCGGGGTCGTGAACATCGACGCCGCCGGGACGATCGAGATTGCCCGTCAGCACGTTCACGAGGTCGCAGCCCCAGCTCGCGAGCGTGCCGAACTCCTGCACGCAGGTGCCGAGCCGGCCGTAGCACGCGGCCGACTCTGCGGCGGCCATCTCGCGCGCGATCCGCCGGATCTCGCCCGCCGCGATCCCGCAGTAGTCGGCGACCGACTCCGGCGAGAGCTCGCGCGCCGCGGCTTCCACCGTCTCGAGCCCGGCGACCAGCCCGTCCGCGGCGCCGAGGTCCACCAAGCCCTCGGCGAAGAGCGTGTGCACGACGGCGAGGAGAAAAGCCGCGTCGGTGCCGGGCCGGATGAAATGATGCTCGCTCGCGATCTTCGCGGTCTCGGTGCGCCGCGGGTCGACGACGACGAGCTTGCCGCCGCGGCTCATGACGGCCTTCAGCCGGCCGGGCGCGTCCGGCATCGTCATCAGGCTGCCGTGAGAGACGACGGGATTCGCGCCGATCACCAGCAGATAGCTCGTGCGATCGATGTCCGGCACGGGCACGGCGGTCGGGAAGTGGCGCCCGAACATCAGGCCCGTCTGGACGATCTTCGGCAGGGTGTCGATCGCCGAGGGGTTGAACATGCTGCGGCTGCCGAGCGCGCGCGCGAGCACGATGCGGTAGAGCAGGGCGCCGAGGTCGTGGACGACGGGATTGCCGCTGTAGGTACCGATCGCGTCGTCGCCGTACTTCTCGCGGACGGCGATGAGGCGCGAGGCCACCTCGTCGTAGGCTTCCTCCCAGCCGATCTCCTCCCAGCCGTCGGCGGTCCGCCGCACCGGCCGGCGCAGCCGATCCGGATCGTGGTAGAGCTCCTTCAGCCCGTACGCCTTCGGACAGATGTAGCCGCGCGAGAACGGGTCCTCCTTGTCGCCGCGGACCGTCACGATCGAGTCGCCCTCGACCTCGATGGCGAGCCCGCACGTGGCCTCGCAGAACGGACACACCCGGTGAACCGTGCGACGATCGGACATCTTGCCGTCCTCCCTTTCCGAGCGCTTGTCGGGGAGGCGATCCTGCGCTAGTCGGGCGGCACTCGCAACGATCCACTTTCGTGGATCGGCATGGTGCCACTTGGCTTCCTTCACGCTCGACGGCGCGGGGCCGCTCTTCCAGCAGATCTATCGATCGCTGCGCGCCGAGATCCTCGCGCACCGCCTCGCGCCCGGAACGCGGCTGCCGTCGACGCGCGCGCTCGCGGCCGACCTCGGCGTCTCGCGCAACGTCGCGATGCTCGCCTACGAGCAGCTGCGCGGCGAGGGCTACGCGCTGGCGCGCATCGGCTCGGGGACGATCGTCGCCCCGACGTTGCCCGAGGATTGGGGGGCAGCGCCGCGCGATCCGCGCCGCGCGGCGGCCGCGCCCCGTGATCCGCGCCACGCGGCGGCCACGTCCCACGATCCGCGCCGCGGCGCGCCGGCGCGCGGCACCGCGCCGCGCCTCGCGCGCGCCGGCGCGCGGGCGATGACGATCGCGCGCGGCATCCCCCTGCGCTGGGAGCTCCGCCGCGAGGTGCCGTACGATTTCCGATTCGGGCGGCCCGCGTTCGCCGACTTCCCGCACGCGATCTGGTGCCGCTTGCTCGGGCGTCGGGCGCGGCGCGCGAGCCGCCGCGACCTCGACTACGGCCCGCCCGAGGGACGGCTCGAGCTCCGCGAGGCGCTCGCCGAGCGGCTGCGACGCTATCGCGGGATCGACGCCGCCGCGGCGCAGATCGTGATCGTCAACGGCTCCCAGCAAGCGCTCGATCTCGTGACCCGCGCCCTCGTCGATCCCGGCGATCGCGTCCTCATCGAGGAGCCCCACTATCTCGGCGCGCGCTGGGTCTTCACGGCCGGCGGCGCCGAGCTGGTGCCGGCGGTCGTCGACGGCGACGGCATGCAGGTGCCGCGGCCGCTCGCGTCGGGAAGGGCGCCGCGGCTCGCCTACGTCACGCCGTCGCACCAGTTCCCGACCGGCGTCGTGCTGCCGCTCGCGCGCCGCCTCGAGCTGCTCGACTGGGCGGCGCGCAGCGGAGCGTTCGTCGTCGAGGACGACTACGACAGCGAGTACCGCTACGCGGGCCGGCGCCTCCAGGCCCTCGCCGGGCTCGACGCCGGCGGCCGCACCATCTACGTCGGGACGTTCTCGAAGCTGATGTTCCCGGCCCTGCGTCTCGGCTACCTGGTGCTGCCCGAAGCGCTCGTCGAGCCGATCGTCGCGGTCAAGGCGCTCGCCGACACCGGCAGCTCGACCCTCGAGCAGCTCGCGCTCGCCGACTTCATCCACGAGGGGCATTTCGAGCGCCACCTGAGCCGCTCGCGTGCCCGCAACGCCGCCCGTCGCGAGGCGCTGCTCGCGGCCCTGCGGGAGCACTTCGGCGATCGGGCGGAGGTGTGCGGCGCCGCCACCGGTCTTCACGTCCTCGCGTGGCTCCGAAGCCGCCGCGGCACGCCGATCGCCCAAGTCGAGCGGCGCGCCGCGGCGGCCGGCGTCGGCGTGTACTCGGTCGCGCCGTACTACCTGTCGCCGCCGCGCCGTACCGGCGTGCTCCTCGGATACGGTCCGCTCGGCGAGCGCGAGATCCGCGACGGCATCGAGCGCCTGGCCGCCGCCCTGCGCTGATCGTCGCGCCACCGGGGCGGGCAACACGGGCCCTTGCCGTGGGGGCGCCGGCGCGAAGCTCTACCTCGCGCGCCTGCCTTCGCCGCCGGGCATCGCGCGCAGACGCCCGCGTGACCGCGGCGCTCGCATGCTCAGGGTTTCGCCCCAGCGTGCCAGGAACGCCGTCACGAACGCGTGCTCGTGCGCGGTCTCGACTGCGAGGGGCGCGACCGCGAGCGCGGTCGCGAGCGCGACGTGGTAGCCCTCGGAGCGCGACGCCGCCGCGCGCCGGTAGGCGGGATGCGCGGTGTTCACCCAGACGATCGATTCCACGAGCCGCGCGAGCTCGAGGTCGTCCGGTCGTTCGGCGAATTGGATCGAGAGGCCGAGTCGTCCCGGCCGGCGCGGACCGCGCGCGGCGAGTGCCGGAACGGGGATCGGCTCCCGGCTGGACTCCCCGGCGTCCGACGGAGCGTGAGCTGCGGCCGCGTCCGCGGTCGCAGCTGGCGCCGCGCTCGCGTCAGGGGTGCTCTCCCGCGCGGCGCCCGACTCCGAGTCGTGCGTCGACGTCGGCGCCAGGGCGTCCGATTCCGCGGCGTGCGCCGGCGTCGCCGCGATTGCGCTCGTCCCGACGGGTGGCCCTGCATCGGCTCCCGTATGCACCAGCGTCGCCGCGAGCGCGCGCGCCGGACTGGACGGCGGGATGCCGACGGGCAGTCGCCGCTGACCGTCTGCGCGCCGCTCGATCAAGGTCGTGAGCAGCGGGAACTCGTCGGCGAGGTCCGTGAGCACGCGCTCGAGGTCGCGCTCGACCGGTCGCGCCGCGCGCTCGCGGGCCGCCTCACGCGGATCGCGTGCGTCCCCCCACGCCGCGAGCTGCCGGGAAACGGGCTCCTGGACCGCCTTCCGGTAGGCGAGGTAGGTCGCGCCGCGCGGGCCCGTTCGTATGAAGTCCGCTTTGTTGAGCGTCAGACATTCGGCGAGCGCCGGCGCCTCGATCACACCCGCGACCATGTCCGGGTTGCGCGGGGTGACGCCCAGCCAGTCCCATCCGTCCTTGATCACCTTGCCGAGCGTGCTGATCGCGATGCCGCGTGGAAGGTCGGCGACACCCGCCGGGCCGCGCGCGACGTAACCGACCGCCGACGGCCGGCGCTTGCGCAGCAGTCGCACCTCGATCGGCGCGACGTCGGCGGCGTCGCGCCCGGTCTTGCGAAGCGGCGTGCCGTTCACTTCGACGCGGATGCCGTGCGGGTATTGCGCGAGGAGCACGGCATCGAAAGCGGCGTCGAACAGCGGAAGATAGTGGCGGCGAATGGTCGCCTCGAGAAAGCCGGCGTCGAGCAACGGCGACAGCGGGTTCTGGAGCTTCAGCGACACCGCCGTCCCGCGACCCTCGACGCGCCCTTCGGGCGGCAGCCACCGCCACGGCGCGCGATGCCGGGATGCGAGATGCCACTGCGTCGCGATGTGCGTCTTCCCGCGCCGGGTCTCGGTGACGACGTGCTCCGCGACGAGCAGTCCCAATTTGATCCCGACGCCGGCGAACCCGATGCCGGCGCCGCGGCTCTTCGAGCTCGCCGCGATGTCGTGGAATCGCCGCAGCTCCCGCCGCGACATGCCTTCGCCGTCGTCGAGGATCGTGAGCGTCGCAGCGGTCGGATCGGTCGCCAGCCTGATGAGGGTCGCCTTCGAATCGAGGCAGTTCGCGACCACTTCGACCAGGATCGTGTCCTCGACGCCGCCGGTGTACGCGTCGCGCAGATCCTCGAGCAGGTGCAGCAGGTCGACGCGCGTCTCGCCCATCGGTCAGAGCCAGGCCATTGCGATGCCTGCGAGGCCGTCGACGAAGAGCAGCGACATCGGACCGAGGACTCTACCGCACCGCCGAATGATCGAACAAACGCGCCAGTGATGGTTGGGGATCGCGAACGGTGGTTGGGGATCGCGAACCGTCCGAAGGACCGAGCAAGTCTGCAAGCGTTGCGCGTCCCGGTGCCGCTCGCTCGAGCCGACGCGCCTGCCGCATCCAACCGTCGGGGTCGCGCGTAGACCAGGCAAATCCCCTGGACGGAGGGCGCGACCATGCGGCGACTCATCACCCTGGCGGCGATCGGTGTCCTGGCGACGGCAGGCGTTCCCTCAGGCGCGGCGGCGAGGACGTCGAATGCGGTGTGCAAGGCGGCCTGCGCGCCGCGCATCGCGGAGCAGTGCGCGGGACTCGCCGGCGCGGAGCTGCGAAAGTGTCCGCGGCTCCTCCTCAAGGCCTGCAAGAAGACCACGCCGGAGATCGGCTGTCCGACCACGGCAGACGTGACGGCGGCGCTGAACGGGCAGGTGCTGCACACCGTCGCCGAGGCGACGACCACCGACCTCGCACTCTGCACCGACGGCCGGTTCACGTCGAACGAGCGCGCGTTGGGCGCGTCGCCCGACGACGTCGGCTTCCCGCGCAGCGGCGCGTGGGCCGTCCGCATCGTCGGCGCCGGCCTCGGTCTCGTCCTCGCCGACGAGGGCGCGGAGGCACCGCTGCGGGTGGAACGTGCCGCCACGGGCGGGTTCCTTCTCGACGGCAACCCGACCGCGGTCACCGGGAACGTCGCGCGCTGTGGGCCGTCGGCCGCGGAGGCGCGTGACGCCGAACGCGCGATCTCGGTCGACGCGATCCGCACCCTCACCGATCGTGCGCTCGCCTTCGGACCGGGCGTCGACGCCGAGACCATCACGCTTTGCAGCTCCGGCCTCTCCATCGACCGGTTCGATGCGGCGTCGCCGGGCGTCGAGGGCGGCTGGAGCGTCGACGTCTCCGGCGGCGACGCGATCCTCACGCTCGGCCGGGCGAACGGCTCGTCGACGGTGTTCGGCCTGCAAGTGCGTGCGGACGGCGCCGTGGCGCTCGACGGCGACCTCGTCGAGCGGCGCGACGCGCGCGCCGAGTGCGCGTCGCGGGACGAGGAGCAGCGTCTCACGGCGGCGCTGAACGACACCGCGTTCTTCTTCGTGGTCGGCGGAACGATTCCGCTGCGCACCAAGCTCGGCCTCTGCGACTCCGGCCGCTATCGCCTCGATCAGACCAGCACCGAGCACGGCAACTGGCGCGTCGAGGTGACGGCGACCGGCGCCAACCTCTTGCTGGTGCGGGACGGCGCGCAGACGGTGCGTCGCTTCCCGGTCGCGTTCGACGACAACGGCGTCGTGCTCGTCGACCAGAGCGCGCCCATCGACGAGCCGAGCCTGGTTGCCGCGGCGTGCGCGGGGTGATCGCCACCGCGCGCGCACGGCGTGTCGCCGGTCGGCACGTCGAGCGTGGCGCGCCGCCGCGGTGGAGCGCATCGCCGAGCTCACGTCTCGACGCGTACGCGGCGCAATCACGGACAACGTCGCCACCGATTCCGCCATTCACGTCCGGGGCCGTTCCATCAGCGCGCGAACGGCTCTACGAGCACCCGCAGGAGGACGTGACCATGCGACTTTCGATCGTGATCTTCGACGGGGTGACGACGCTCGATGCGATCGGCGGCTACGAGGTGCTGTCGCGCATCCCGGGTATCGAGGTGGAGTTCATCGGCGAGCGCCGCGGCATCGTCGCCGCCGACACGCGGGCGCTCGGCCTGCTCGCGTTTCGCGACTTCACGGAGGCGGCCGGCACCGACATCCTGTACGTGCCGGGCGGTCCCGGCGGCGTGCCGCTCGAGAGCGACGAGACGTTTCTCGCGCGGCTGCAGGCGCTCGACGCGACCTCCACGTGGACGGTCGGCGTGTGCAACGGCGTCGCGTTGCTCGCGGCCGCCGGGATGCTGAAGGGCCGGAAGGCGACGACGAACTGGTTCTACCAGCACCGGCTCGCCGACTTCGGCGCCGAGTTCGTCCCCGAGCGCTATCACCGCGACGGCAAGTACGTCACCGGCGCGGGCGTCTCGGCGAGCATCGACACCGGGCTCTTCCTCATTCAGCTGATCGCCGGCGAGCTCCTGGCGAAGACGATCCAGCTCGGCGTCGAGTACTACCCGTCGCCGCCGTTTCCCGAGAGGTCGCCCGCGGAGGCTCCCGTCGAGGCGCAGGAGATCATCCGCGCGTTCGAGACGACGGGCGGCCCGGCGCTGCTGAGCCTGCCGCCGGCGTTTCACGGCGCGTTCGACGTCGTGCAGCCGCGCCGCGCGTAGCGACACGCGTCGCGCCCGGTCGTCGGTTTCCTCTCGGGCTCGAGTCGATCAGCGCCCTCGTCGAGCAACGCACCGCGAAGGTTACGCCATCCCCGGTGAAGCGCACGCGCGTGGCGCGCGGCCGGCCGACGACAGTCGCCATCTCTCTCCTCGTATCGATGCGTAGCGACATGCGCGGCGCGATGCCGAGGCGATGTCGTCAGGCGCTGCCCTCTCGCGGGCCGCATCTTGCGGTCGACCGCCACCGGTCGAGGCGTATCGCCCCCGCGCCGCCGAGCACACGGTACTGAAGATCGTCGAGCCCAACGTCGACGAGTGCACGCTCTGCGAGCTCCGCATCCAGACCGCCCCCCGGCACCGTCGAGGTCATCAAGCTCTACGATCCCCGCGCCGTCCTCCGCCGGAGCGCGTAGGCTCGCGTTCCCGCGAGCGCCTCGCCGCCACGTGAGCTGCGACTGACCGGCGTCGCGGGACCTCACTTCGGGAGGATCGAAAACCTCCACGATCGTGACGGGCGATAGATCTCGAAGTCGGCCCGGTCGACGGTGAAGACCGTGTGGATCTTGTCGCGCTCGGCGACGCGCACGAGCGCCGCATCGGCGAGATCCATCGGCCGGTTCCGGTACTTGCGCATCAGCTCCCGCATGCGCGGCACGTCGGCGAGATCGAGATTCGCGACGATCACCGTCCCCGTCTCGATCATCTCCCAGAGCGCGTCGCGGGCCTCGGCGGAAGCCTCGAGGAGGTACATCGCCTCGGTGATCGCTGGCCAGACCGAGACCAACGGTCCGCGGATCGATCGGCTGGCATCGACGCACGGGCGATGATGCTGGTCGGAGCGATCGAGGAGCGCGACCAGCGGCCCCGCGTCAACGAGGATGCCGCGCACGCCTGCGCTCGGCCAACAGCGTCGCGAACCGGCGGCCGGTCTTCTCCGAGAGGTTCATGCCACCGCTGTCGAAGCACCCGATGTGCTGCGCGATCGCGTCGTGCAGCGTCGCGCCGGCGCGTGGGGTCCGTTGGTCCACCGCGAGGGAACGCAGCGCCTCGCGGATGACCTCTGACTTCGTCTGCCGGCGGGTCCGCGCCAACCGGTTGACGAGCCGCTCGGTGTCCGGATCGAGTCGAAGGCTCAGCGCCATGCGATACGGAAGTGTATTACACGTCCAGGCACGCGGGCAACCGACTTCGGCGCCGAGTTCGTCCCCGAGCGCTATCACCGCGACGGCAAGTACGTCACCGGGGCGGGCGTCTCGGCGAGCATCGACACCGGGCTCTTCCTGATTCAGCTGATCGCCGGCGAGCTCTTGGCGAAGACGATCCAGCTCGGCGTCGAGTACTACCCGGCGCCGCCGTTTCCCGAGAGGTCGCCCGCGGAGGCTCCCGTCGAGGCGCAGGAGATCATCCGCGCCTTCGAGACGACGGGCGGCCCGGCGCTGCTGAGCCTGCCGCCGGCGTTTCACGGCGCGTTCGACGTCGTGCAGCCGCGCGGCGCGTAGCGACACGCGTCGGGTCCGGTCGTCGCCGGCTCCGGCGCAGATCCGCCCGAGACCACACCGCATACGCGGACCGTTGACGCAGACGGTGTGATCGACGTAGGCGTGCGCGTTCAGCCGGACGTGGCCGGCGATGGACGGCCCGGCGCACGATGGGCCGCGCGGGGGTGAAGGTGGGCGGGCGAATGACGAGATCGCGGCTTCTTGCGTCGACCCTCGGGTGTGTCGTCGGCCTGTGCCTCGTGATGCCCGCGTGCGTCCACGCAGGCCTCGACGTCTGGACGTCGACGCGCGGGCCGGACGGCGGCGCGATCCGCACGATCGCGATCGATCCCGCGGCGCCGAACGTGGTCTACGCCGGCACCTACCTGAACGGCGTCTTCAAGAGCGCCGACGGCGGCGCCACGTGGGCGGCGGCGAACGCCGGGATGACGAACGTCGTCGCGGTCGAGCTCGTCGTCGACCCGGCGACGCCGTCGACGATCTACCTCGGCAGCGACGGCGCCGGCGTGTTCAAGAGCGTCGACGGCGCGGCGGCGTGGCGCGCGATCGGCGCCGGCGTGATTCAGCCCTTCGTCTACGCGCTGGCGCTGCATCCCACCGCGCCGTCGACCGTGTATGCCGGCGCCGTCGACGGCAAGCTCTACACGAGCACGGATGCCGGTGCGACGTGGACGTCGACGGCCGCGCCGTGGGGCTCGTCGTTCGTGATGGAATTCGCGGTGAACCCGGCGGTGCCGTCGACGATGTACGCCGCGACGCTCGCCGCCGGCGTGTTCAAGAGCAGCAACGGGGGCGCGACCTGGAGCGCCGTGAACACTGGGCTCACCAGCCTCTTCACGTACTCGCTCGCGATGAACCCGGCGGCGCCTGCGACGCTCTTCGCCGGCACGACCGGCGGCATCTTCAAGACCACGAACGGCGCGAGCGGCTGGACGAGCGCCACCGGCAGCGCGACCGCCATCGGGCTCGTGATCGATCCCGCGAACCCCCAGACCGTGTACGCGGGCCTCAGCTCGAGCGGCGGCGTGCGCAAGTCGACCGACGGCGGCGCCTCGTGGACCACGATGAACGCGGGCCTCCTCGATCAGAACGTCCTCGCGCTCGCGATCGATCCGCAGCAGCCCGCGACGGTGTACGCCGGCACCAATGGCAGCGGCGTGTTCAAGACGTCGAACGGCGGCGCGTCGTGGACGCCGGCGAGCAGCGGCCTCGCGGGCTCGACCGTCAACGCGTTCGAGGTGCTCGTGACGAGCCCCCGCGTCCTCTGCGCCGGCACCACGACACTCGGGGCCTATCGGCGCGCCGGCGGCGGCGATTGGGCGCAGGCGAACGCCGGGCTCGCCAGCCTGAACGTCCGCGCGCTCGCGACGAATCCCGCCGCGCCGAGCGTCGTGCTCGCCGGCACGTCGCCCTCGGGCGGCTATCGCAGCAGCGACGGCTGCGCGACCTGGACGGCCGTCGCCGGCCTCTCGACCGCGGCCGTCACCGCCCTCGCATTCGATCCCACCGACCCGAGCATCGCGTACGCCGGGGCGACCGACGGCATGTCGAAGAGCACCAACGGCGGCCAGCTCTTCTCCTTCATCAACAGCGGCCTCACCACCCGCTCGGTGACGGCGATCGCGATCGACCCGACGGCGCCGAGCGTCCTCTACGTCGGCACGAGCGGCGGCGGCGTCTTCAAGAGCACGTCGGCCGGCGCGAGCTGGACGGCGCGCAACACCGGCCTCACGAACCTCACGATCCTCGCGCTCGCGGTCGATGCGGTGCAGCCGGGCGTCGTCTACGCGGGAACGTTCGGCGGCGGGCTCTTTCGCAGCATTGACGGCGCGCTGACGTGGGCGCCGGTGACGGCGCTCGCGAGCACGGTCCCGAACGGCGTGACCGCCGATCCGGCGCACGCGGACGTCGCCTACGTCGCCGCGAACGGCGGTGTCTTCCGTACGCTCGACGGCGGCGCGAGCTGGGCGGCGATGAGCGAAGGGCTCTCCGTGACGACCGGGCGCGCGGTGCGCATCGATCCGCTGACGCCGGCGATGCTGTACGTGTCGACGGCGGGCGGCGGGCTCTTCGAGCGCGAGCAATCCATGCCGACGGCGACGCCGACCGTTACGCCGACCGCCACGGCGACGGTCACCGCGACCGCCACCGCCACCGCTACCGCGACCGCGACCGTCACTGCGACCACCACCCCCACCACGACGCCACGGCCGACGGCGACGGACGACCCGACGCCCGTCGACACGACGACGCCGAGTCCGACGCCGTCCGAGACCGCGCTCTCGACGGCGACGCCGCCGCCGACGCCGACCGTAGCGCCGACGCCGCTCGCGTGTCCGGCGGTCGCGGAGACCGGCTGCCGGCGTTCCGTCGTGCCGCATCGCGGATCGATCACGCTGAAGCGGGGTGCCGGCGCGGCGCGCGACACGCTGGTTTGGAAGTGGTCCAAGGGGGCGGCGACGACGCTCGCGGACTTCGGCTCGCCGCTCGACGACACCGCGTACGTGCTCTGCGCGTACGACCCCGACGGCGCGATCCTGCGCGTCACCGTCCCGGCGGGATCGGGGTGTGAAGCGCCGGCGCCGTGCTGGACCACGACCTCGAGCGGCTACCGTTACCGCCGGAAGACGGCCGACGGCCGCCTCGACGCCACGCTTCGCGCCGGCGGCGACGGTCGCGCGAAGATCGTCGTCAAAGGCAAAGGTGCGACGTTGGTGCTGCCCGACTTGCTCGCGATCGCGGCGCCGCTCACCGTGCAGCTGCGGAACGGCGACGGCGCGTGCTGGGAGGCGCGGTATCCGGCGCCCTTCCGGACGCAGCGGTCGACGAAGCTCGTCGACGTCGCGGAGTGATCGCGAGGAGGCGGCGTCGCGAGGCATCGTAAGCGGGGCCGTTGTTTCGCTCGCCGTGTCTCTGCGCCGGCGCCGGCTGCGGGCCTCGGGCGGGGGGACGATCGCGCGTGCCCCGCCGACGCGCGGGCCGTCGCCGCGTGAAACTCGCCACGCGGCGACGGCCCGACGTGCCACCGACTCGCGTCAGCAACCGTCGTAGTCGTGCTCCTGGTCGGGCCAGCAGATCTGCGGCTCGACCGTCTTCTCGATCGTGTCCTCGAACGCGGAGCGCGCGACTGTCTGGACGGCCATCGTCACGCAGGGCTCCGAGCCGCCGGCCGTGGCCGCCGCGAGGGCGGCGGTCTCGAGGCAGAGGCCGCCGCTCAGCGCGCACACGGTGCCGGTGCCGACGGCGCCGAGGGCGGCGGCGAGGGCCGGTCCGCAGTCGGGCAGGTCGTCGTGCGTCATGAAATCCCGCATGTCGACCGGGTCCTGGTTGAGCGAGTCGGCGCTCCAGGTGTCGAAGATCTCCTCGCGCCCGAGCTCGGGGACGTCGAGGTGGTAGTAGTCGTCGATCGCGCGGATCAGCTCGTTGGAGATCACGGTCTGGCCGAGCTGCGTGGGGTGCACGCCGTCGAGGCCGATCAGGCCGCAGCCCGCGTCGGGGCCGGCGTTCTGCGGCTCGTCCTCGGGGCCGCGGTCGATGGTCTCCGACGGCATCACGGTGTGCGCGCTGCAGAGCAGGTTGTCGCCGTCGTCGAAGATCGCCTCGCCTTGGACGCGCAGCCGGTCGAAGGCCGCCGTCGAATCGGCGTAGGCGTACTGGTTGGTCTCGGCGAGCTCGCGCAGGAACTGATTCGCATCGGCGATGAACGCGTTCACCTCGGCGAGCTCCGCCGCGTTCAGCACGCGCGCGTCGCCGGTCGCCTCGTTCGGGCGGCGCCAGAACGCGCGCAGGCTGCCGTTGCCGTTGGGGACGAAGTACGGGATGGACGTGATCGGCGGGATGCCGAACACCACGCCGCCTTTGATCGAGCCGATCTTCCGCAGGCGGCGGAACACCTCGGCGGCGTCGCGCCGGAAGCGCTCGGGCTCGAGGCAGTCGTCCTGGGCCATCATCTTGGTCGCGCAGGCGAGGACGTGGTTGTTGCCGGCGGTCGCGAAGATGAAGGTCGGCTTCTCGGCCTCGAGGATCTCGATCGGCGAGCGCTCGCCGCAGCCGAGCGCGAGCTGTGCCGCCGGACGCGGCAGCTCGGCGGGGTCGACGCCGTCCTTGGGCGTGCCGTCGTCGTTGCAGAACTCAGGGCACACGCAGCGCGGGGGCTCGACGCCGTCGCGCCAACGGGTGCCGCCGCGGACGTCGAGGCTTCGGCCGGAGGTGTAGAGGACGTTCGTGTAGTCGAAGCCGTCGACGCCGACGTGCAGCGGCGAGGTGGTGAGCTCGTCCGGGTTGAGCTGCCCGAGCTCGTCGATGAAGCCCTCGAGCGTCGGCTGGTCGTGGTTCGGCTCGACCGGCGGGCCGTACTTGCCGGGGTAGAGCGGCGCGAAGACGCCCTTCAGGTTGTCCTCGATGTCGCTCATGTAGAAGAGGTTCTGGCGCAGCGGCCGCCCGCCCATCTGCTGGACGACGACGTGTGGATAAGCCCAGAGCTGCGAGCGCGGCGCGAGCCCGACGCCCATGATGCCCATCGACAGCGAGTCGCCGAGCGCCGCCGGCTTCTCGTTCATCTTGTCGAGGTTGGCGAAGACGTTGAGCGGGATGTTGAGGTAGTTGAACTGCTGCTTGGCGATCTCGTCGTCGCGGTAGACGTCGAGCGACGAGTCGTAGGCGAGCATGCGGCAGCTGCAGAAGCGCGCCGTGACGACCGTCTCGGTGCCGTCGTCCTCCGGGACGACGACCGGGCAGTCGAACGTCGCCTTCATCGCGAGGTCGCTCTCGTTGCTGCTCGTGATCGACGCCGACGCGAGGCAGCCTCCCGGCCGGATGCGGGCGCGGCGGAGCTGTGCCCCGCGGAAGTCGACGACGGTCTCCTCCGCCCAGCGGACCTGCGGCGTCGTGTGCGTACCGGCGTCGGTCTTCACCGCGACGTTGCGGACGCTGCCGTTGTCGGCGAGCGCCAGCTTGATCTGCTTGAGCTTCTGCGGCGCGGGCCCGCCGCCGGCCGCCGCCTTCCACGTCACGGTGATGGTCCGGTCCTCGTGAAAGTGCGCGGTCGCCGGCGGTGCGAAGCGGACGAACGCCACCTGGCTCCCGCCGGCGAGCTCGCCGCCGGCATCGCGCGAGCTGCCCGCGGTGTCGAGCGCGGTCGCGAGCGGCACGTGCCACGCCTTGATCACCGACGCCGGGATGACCTCGGTCGGGACGCCGTTCACCAGCACCCGGTCGACCTTGTCGAGGTTGCAGCCACGCAGCGCGAGCACCCAACCGTCGGTCCTGTTGACGGCGGTGAGCGGGGGAAGGCCGGGGCGCGCCACGACGGACGTCAGCTCGAGCCCGGCGTTCCCGCCGCGCGTGTGGGTGACGAAGCGGCCGCACGTCCGCTGCAGGACGGTGTTGCCGTAGATGGTGTACGTCTCGTCGACGCGCGGGACCGTCCCCGCGCACAGCGGCCGGATCCGGTCCTCGAGGACGAAGTGGTTGCCGCGCGGGCAATCGTCGAGGAGGCGGATCTCGGTGGCGGGCCGCGGCGGCGGAAGCAGCACGCCGCCGGTCGTCGGAGGCCGGACGTCGATCGTGCCGGCCACGGGCACGGTGATCGGGACCGTGCTTCGCAGCACGGCCGCGGACGCGACGCCGGCCACGAGCAGCGCGCCCGTGACCGCGCTCGCCAGGCCGGCCGCCAGGCGGCGAAGCGGGGTTCTGGTGAGGGGGTGGAGCGTTCCACGTACGGCTGCGCGGTCGTTGGTCGTCATCGACGTCTCCCTTCGTTGGCCCACGTCTGCGGGCTTCTGGGAGGGGTACGCCCGACCTCGCCGGACGGATGCAGCCGGCCTCGCGAGGGCCGGTTTCCGCCGGTTTGCCGACGTTCGTGCTACGCGCGACGCCGCGGAGGCGTGCGCGGCGGCGTCATTTCTTCTGCGCTTTGTACTGCGCGCTGTCGTCCTTCTGGACGTCGTTCATGCGCGCGCCGATGCAGAGACCGCCGCTGGTCACCAGCTCGATCGTCGGCATCGTGTTGCCGCCGAGCTCGGCGGCGATCCCGGCGGGGAGCTCGGTCAAGCCTTTCTTGGGATTGTTCTGGCCTTGCGCGCCGGCGTTCCCCTTGTCGGGATCGCCGCCGACGAAGCCGATCTTGACGATGCCTCCCGCCGATCCGCTCTTGTCCTTGTAGAGGAATCCACGCTTGCCGCTGAGCTTCCAGCACGGCTTGGTGCCGCACGGCTGGCTGCCGCGGTCGATCGCGAATTCTCTGATCAGCGTGTCGCCGTCGTCGAAGATGCAGAGGACGGCGACGGTGCCGCCGGTGACGGGATCGCCGAACGCGGTCCGCGACGTCGCACCTGCGACCTTCTTCCAGAGGAGCTTCAGCTTTTCCTTGCCCGCGGTCTTCTCGTTCGACTGGAGCTTCGCCTTGGCGGCGACCTGGCACGCGGGGTCCGGCGCAGTGCCGCAGAGCGACTCGCACTCGCCGCCGACGAGCTGCTCGGTCGGGGAGCAGCTGGCGCATTGATTCGATGCGGGACCGGTGCACGTCAGGCAGGACGGATCGCATGGCGCACACACGGTGTCGGTCGTCGACGTGCAGGCCGTGGTCGTGACGGTGCCGTCGGCGCAGGTCGCGCAGGCGACGCACATGTCCTGTCCGACTGCCGGCTGGTAGGTGTCGGGCGTGCAGTTCTCGCACGTGCTCGCGCCCGTTGCGGACTGGAAGGAGCCAGGCGAGCACGCGTCGCAACTGGTGTCCCCGGTCTGGTCCTGGAAGCTACCGGGGGCGCAGCTGGTGCACGTCGAGGCGCCGGCGGAATCGCTGAAGGTCCCGGCGCTGCACGCGTGGCAGCTCGTCTGGCCCGTCATGCTCTGGAAGGTCCCGGCGGTGCACGCCGGGCAGCTCGTCGCGCCGCTCATCGCGCTCGCGGTGCCGGTGTCGCACGCCGGACAGCTCGTTGCGCCGGCGTCGCTCTGGTATCGACCCGGCAAGCAACTCGCGCAGGAGGACGCGCCGATCGAGGCATTGAACGTGCCCGGCGCGCAATCGATGCAAGACGATTGCCCCGCCTGGTCTTGGTATCGGCCGAGGGGGCACGACTCGCAGGCGGAGTCGCCGGCCATGGCGGTGAAGGAGCCGGCCGCGCAGTCGGTGCACGTCGATGCGCCGGTCGCGCTTTGATAGTGACCGGGCGTGCACTCGCTACAGGACGACGATCCCGTGGTCGCGGCGAAAGTTCCGCGGGTGCAATCGATGCAAGCCGTTTGCCCGGATTGGTCTTGGTAGTGCCCGACCGAGCACGAGTTGCAAGCCGTTTGCCCGGATTGGTCTTGGTAGTGGCCGACCGAGCATGAGTTGCAAGCCGTTTGCCCCGATTGATCCTGGTACCGGCCGACCGAGCACGATTCGCAAGCCGTCGCGGCCGCAATCGCGACGAAGGTCCCCGGACTGCACTGGAGGCACGTCGTCTGACCCGGCACTGATTGGTACGTCCCCGCCGAGCAATCCGTGCACGGCGCGCTGCCGGTCGGGCTCGCGGTTCCCGCGTCGCACGTCTGCGCGCGCGCTGGTGTCGCCGCGGTGAGCGTCCACAGGGTGAGGGTGACGACGAAGGTCGGAGCCGTTAGAGCCCGAACGAGTCGGCGTCGGGTGGCACTCGGCATGATGTCTCCTTGCGGACGCGTCCGGTCACGGATCGGCGAACCTTAACAGAACGTCGACGACCCTTCCAGGCATATCCGCGCGGAAGCGCTCTCCCGACGTCGGGCGATGCCTAGGCGGACGCCCGCAGCTGGCGGAGCTGCGAGAGCCCGGCACGCACGTAGTTGCGGAGCTCCCGCGGCGAGCGCGCGGCGAGCAACGTCCGCGCGATCTTGCCGGGACGCAGATAGAAGCTCCGCAGCGCGGCCGTGCGGTACGCCGCCAGATCCTCCTTGCCGAGCGTCTGCGTCGCGACCGCCGGATAGGCGTAGGATTGTCTCGGGATCTCCCCCGGCGCGAGGAGACCGAGCTCGATGCACTCGCGCTGATACGGCGTGCCGGGAAACGGGTACGGGTAGAAGAACTCGACGATGTCCGGATCGAGATCGATCGCGAAGGCGATCAGCGCCGTCAGCGACTCGTGGGTGTCCCACGGTAGCCCCATCAAGAGGTAGACGCTCGACTTGATGCCGGCCTCGCGACAGAGGGCGACCGCGCGGCGGGCGTCGGCGGCGCGCGCGTTCTTCTGCATGCGGTCGAGCGCCGTCTGGTCGCCGCTCTCGACGCCGAACGCGGCGATCCAGCATCCCGCGCGCTTCATCCATCGCAGCGTGGCGGCGTCGACGGTGTCGACGCGCGAGTTGCACGCCCACGAGATCGCGAGGCCGTCGTCGAGGATGCCTTCGCAGAGTCGCTGCACCCAAGCGGCGTTCTGCGTGAAGAGGTCGGAGCGAAAGAGAAAGCTCGAGATGCCGTGGCGCTCGACGCAGTCGCGGATCTCGGCGAGGACGTTCTCGATCGAGCGGTAGCGATTCGCGAGACCGGCCACCTGATTCGCGAGACAATAGGTGCAGCGATGCGGGCAGCCGCGATTGGTGACCAGCGTCGTCTGCGGTTCGCCGGTGTCGGGGCGGACGTAGAGCGCGTTGCGCGTGAGATGGCGCGCGGGGAACGGCAGCGCGTCGAGGTCGCGCGTGAAGCCGCGGGACGGGTTGCGGACGGCACGGCCGTCGGCGTCGCGCCAGGTGAGCCCGGCGATCGTCGCCGGGGGCGCGCCGTTGGCGAGCTCGATGCACGTCTCCTCGATCTCCTCGCGGAGCGCGAGGTCGAGCGCCGGATGGCGGGCCATCACCTCCAGGTCGAGGACGTTGAAGTGCGGGCCTTTCGCGACCGTGACCGCGCGCGGACACACCCGCTTGACCATCGCGGCCGTCTCCATGTCGTCGTCGACGGTCTGCGTCGTGCAGCTCAGGAGGACGACGTCGGGTTGGAGAGCGCGGAGCCGTTCCTCGAGACGCGCGGCGCTCACGCCTTCCGCAGGACAGTCGTCGAGCGTGCACTGCCAGCCCGCGCTCTCGAACGCGGCCGCCGCATACATCAGGTCGATCGGGGGACGGGGAGCGATCGTGCTGAACTTCTCGAGCGGCGTCTGACAGCGATCCTCGCGGACGTAGAGTCCCGTCGGCGGGACCACGGCATGGAGTTTCTTGGCGGTCATGCGGCGAGCGGCTGCGTATCCTAGAGATACTCGGGCGACGTTTTCAACGCGTCGTTTCTCACCGCTCAGCGAGCGGCGGCGCGGCCCGCGAGCGCTTCTTCGCGTGCCGCGTCGCCGACGCGCCCGGCGCGTCGCAGCGTGCGCGCGAGCGCCGCCCGTGCGTCGCGCGGATCCAGCGAGAGACGGACGGCCTCCTGGTACTGGTGGATCGCCTCGTCGAGGCGGCCGAGGATCGCGAGCGTGTCGGCCAGGCTCGCGTGCGTGACGCCGTTGGTCGGATCGAGCTCGAGGGCGCGCCGGTAATGGGCGATCGCGTCGTCGTAGTCGCCGAGGCGGGCGCGGGTCGTCGCGAGATTGCTCTCGGTGATGGCCGAGTCGGGACTGCGCGCGAGCGCGGCACGAAACTCCCGCTCGGCGTCGGCGTAGCGGCCTTGCTGCGCGAGGACGAGCCCGACGTTGTTCCGCGCCGGCGCGTAGCCGGGGTGGATGCGCGCGGCCTCGGCGTAGTGCGTCGCCGCTTCGTCGGCGCGGCCGGCGGCGGCGAGCGCCTCGCCGAGGTTGTTGTGCGCGAGGAAGTTCTGGTCGGTGACCGCGACCGCGTGCGTGAAGAGCGTGATGCTGTCCTGCCAGTACGGGACCTGGCGCCAGGTGAGGAGCGTCGCGGCGGCGATCGTCGCGGTCGCGGCGGCGACGAGCGCGGCGGGGCCGCTTCGCCGCGCGCCGAGCAGGCGATGAGCGCCCCACGCCGCGATCACGAGGAGACCGATCGACGGCAGGTACGTGTAGCGATCGGCGATCTGCTGTCCGCCGACCTGCACCAGACCGACCACCGGCAGCAGCGTGACGAGAAACCACAGCCAGCCGAACACGAGGTACGGCTCGCGATGTGCCGAGGCCGCGACGACGGCGCTCACGACCACGAGCAGGACGCCGCCCGCAGCCGCGAACGCCGGGTCGGCGGGCGCCAGCGGATAGAAGACCGCGAGCGGCGCCGGCCAGACGATCTTGCCGAGGTAGAGCGCGTAGTTCGTGAGAGCGTTCGCGATGCGGTCGCCGAGCGCGAGCGTTGCGAGCGCCGGCACGGCGCCGGCGCCTCCTTGGGTGAGGAGCGTCACCACGCTCGCCGCCGCCGACATCGCGAGCAGCGGCAGCTTCTCGACGACGAGCATCGCGACGCCGCGCTCGCGCCGGTCGAGGGGCCAGTAGTCGAGCAGCAGCAACGTCAGCGGCAGCGTCACCAGCATCGGCTTCGCGAGGAGTCCGAGGCCGAACGGCAGCGCGACCAGCAGATAGCGAGCGGCGCTCGGGCGGCGCGCGTAGCGCACGTACGCGAGCGTCGCGAGCAGCCAGAAGAAGGTGCTGAGGACGTCCTTCCGCTGCGACACCCACGCCACCGACTCGACGTGCAGCGGGTGCAACGCGAAGAGCGCCGCCACCCACGCGCTCCGCCACGTCGCGCCCGTCATCGTCACCAGGAGCACGTAGAGCAGCACGCTGTCGACGCAGTGGAAGGCGACGTTCTCGAGGAGATGCGCCCCCGCGTGCATGCCGAAGAGGTGGCAATCGAGCATCAGCGAGAGCCACGTGAGCGGGATCCAGTACGCCTCGTGGACGGTCGTGAACGCCCAGCGCACCGACGCCCAGCTCAGGCCGTCACGGACCCACGGGTTACGGGTCACGTAGACGTCGTCGTCGAGGTTCAGGTAGGCGTGCGTGCCGACCTGCGCGTAGACGAGCACGACGAGCGCCACGAGCGCCGCCGCGATCGCCGCGTGTCGGACGCGCATGCCCGGTCTCGCAGCGGAAGCGGGCGCGTCGGAACGCCCTAGGCCGCCGGGTTCCACGTCATCGCCGGGGCGGTGAATCGTCGTGGTCTCTGATCGTCGATTCCACCGTTGATACTATGGCGGCTTCCGGACCGTCGACCCCCGACGTCGATCGGGTGCCGCCCATTCGGACGGTACCGTCGATCGTGGCGCGCTGGCTGCGGCAGACTTCGAACGGTCAGCGCGCTCCGAGCTCCCACGTGGGATCGACGATCGTGCCGCGGAGCTCCGACAGGAAGCGCCGGTTGTCGAGGTACCGCCATGGATGGAAGTCGCGCCGATGGTAGGCGGCGACGGCACGCCATCCTCCGCGCAGTATCCCGCCCCGCCCGAAGACGAAGCGGATGAGATCCCGCCACGCGCGCACGTCGTGCGCCGCGCCGGCGCGGGCGAGGATCCGGTAACACACCGACGGGAGAACCAGGGCGAGAAGGACGACGGCGATCCACAGACCGGCGATGCGGACGACGTAGACGTAGGGCCCGCGGCCGCGCGCCGCGTGGAACACGTCGAAGAGCACCGCCTTGTGCTCCACCTCCTCGTAGCCGTGCCAGCGGAACAACCGCGCGATGCGCGGGTCGACGCCGTCGAGCAGCGCCGGTTGCGAGAGGATCGCGTTGCCGATCTCGCCGAGGAAGTGCTCGCCCGCCATCGCCACCGCGCTCCTGAGATCGCTCGAGGTCCAGTCGACGATCGCGAGCCATCGCAGCGCCCAATCCGCGATGGCCTCGACCGGCGCGCCCCAGCGCATGAGCAGACGGTTGAACGCCGCGTGCATGTTGGCGTGGGTCGCCTCCTGGCGAACGAAGGCATCGCCTTCCGCGCGCAGCGCCTCGTCGGTGATGCGGGGCAGCAGGCGGCGGGCGTCGTCGATGAAGAAGGCCTCCGCCACCGGCGCCATTGCCGAGAGCGCCTCGAGAAACGCCGTGGGCCCGATGCCGCGTCGGATGCCAGGCGCGCGGCACCTCGTGCTCGAGACCCTCGAAGTCGAAGCCGGGTCGCCGCGGCGTGACCGTGACGCCGAGCCCGCGCGTCGAGGATGGAGGCGACGGACGCATCAGCCGATGCCTGTCGCAAGCCAGCCGGCGATGGCCAGCGTCGCGAGCGCCAGGAGCGCGAGCATTCCGACGGGTGGCAGGCTGGCCCGCATCCCACCGAAGCCGACCGCGTATGCGGCTTTGAGCAAGTCGTTCGAGGCCGCGGCAATCAGGATGGCCACCATCAACACCGTGGACGATACGTTCTGCAGGCTGCCTTGAGCGAGGCTCAGCACGAAGGGATCGATGTCGGTGACGCCCACGATGGCTGCCAACGCGTACAACCCGGCATGCCCGAACTGCGTCTTCGCCCATGCGGATGCCAGGGAGACGACCGCGAACATCGCGGCGAAGATGAGCGCGGCGCTCAGGTCCAGGGGATTCTTCGGTCGCGCGAAGGCTGCGCCGGTGGACTGCCCGCGATCGCCCGACCGGTACGTCACGGCGGCGAGCACCGCGCCGAGCACGCTCAGGCCGAGCATCGCCGGCGCGAAGGCGCGGGCCAGCTCGACGTTGAACGCGGCGATCACCAGCGCGATCCGCAGGTACATCAAGGTGGTCGCCAGGACGATGCCGGCTCGAATATCGCGGAGCGCCCCGGGGTCCTCGCGTACGCGCCGCGCCAACACCACCGTCGTGGCGGTGGAGGAGTAGAGTCCCCCGAGGACGGCGGTCAGGGCGACGCCGCGCGCCGGAGAGACGTATCGCAGCGCGAGATAGCTGGCGTAGGAAAGCGAGCTGACGACGACGACGGCGAGCCAGATCTGGTGCGGGGTGATCGGCGACAGTCGAGTGACCGCAACATCCGGCAACAGCGGCAGCACGATTCCCGTCAGCACCAGAAACTTTCCGAAGGTGGCGATCTCATCGAACGGAATCCGACGCGCCAGCTCGTGCAACGGCTCGCGTGCTCCGAGCAACAGCACGGCACCGACCGTCACGCTCACCGCGACCCAGCTCGGCTCGAGCAGCACCGTGGGTCCGATCACATAGGCCAACAGGTTGCACACCGGCCCCATCAGACCCGCGGTGCCGCTCGGGAGTGCCGCCGTGTCGCTGGCGGGAGCGGAGTCGGACGCAGGCTCGGGATCCTCGGGATGCAGGTGAACGCGATACCAAGCGTGAAGCCACGCGCCGAGCACCAAGAGACCGGCGCTGAATGCGATCACGTGCGTCGGGTCGATCAAGTACAGCCCGAGGCCGAGTAGCGCGAGCAGGGGGAAGGTGCGCACGCCGCCCGGACGATGCAGCCCGCGCCGCGCATAGAATTCCTCGTAGGCAAGCCCGAAGAAGAAGGAGAGGCCCAAGACGAGCGCCAGGTTTTGTGGGGAAGGATTCACGGCCACGGTCTATCCTGGCCGATGGCATGGAAATCGGCGAGGCACAACGTCGGGCGCGGCGGCGCGGCCGAGCGCGGTGACGACGACGGCCGCCTCGAGCGTCTCCTCGCACGCGATCACGACGGCGAGGGCGACGACCGTCGGCGCGCCGAAGATCCAGGCGCAGGTCGCCGCGCAGGCGCAAGCGCCGACGATCGCGAGCCAGCCGGTGCGCACCAGGAGGAGCGCGCGCGCCGCGCCGGGTGCCGGCGGGGCCGGCATGCTGCCGATCGCGCTACGCGCGGGCGGCGCGCGCCGCTGGCGCGTGGCGGGCCGCCGGACCGGCGTCGCGCCGCAAGAGGTAGAGCAGCGGCCCGACGCTGCCGAGCCCGAGAGTCAGAAGCACGTACGGCAACGCCGACCTGCCGCGCGCGCTCGCATCGCGCCACATCCACACCATCACCATCGTGAGCGCGATCGTGAGGTCGGCGAAGAGCGTGACGGTCGCGCTGTTGGCGAGGACCTGGTCGAAGAGGCCGATCACACCGTATTGGGAGACGGCATACGCGGTGAGGCCGCTGAAGCCGAGGAGGACGAGCCCGAGACCGATCGTTCGTTCACGCATCATGAGTCCTTTCGTCTGAGTGGTGGCGCGATCCGCCGTACCCTTTGCGATCCGTTGGATCGTCGCGGCTGCGACGTCGCGTCTCGTTTACCGCGGTTCAGTCCAAGCGACGTGCCAACCGGGCGAGCACGCGGATCGGCGTGGTTGGCGCCGCGCGCGCGTGCGGCGTGGCGGCGATGCCACGCGGCGCGTTGCCGCGACGCCACGGCTCGACGAAGCACCGCCACGGCCGTGCTCGTCGCAGCCGGCCTCGCGCGACGGCACCGGCGCCGCGCCGCCCGCTGACGCCGATCGACGTTGCACCGAGCCGCGGAATGGCGACAGAATCGCGCCGTGACGCGTCTGGGCTACCTGGTGAGACGGTTCCGCTGCCGAGGCCCCGGCTCCGCCGTCGTCCGGTTCGTCTCTTGCGGGAGTCGACTCGCATGAACGGAACGATGCCGCAGAGCGGCAGGCCCGTCGCGTGGCGCTGGTGGGGCGCCGCGGCGGGCGTCCTGCTCGCGGCATTCGATACCGCCGGCCTCGCCGTGCTCGGCGTCAGGTTCGCGCTGAACGGCCGGAGCGTCGGTCTCCCGGTCGCGCTGTACTTCGCGACGTCGTTCGCGCTGCTCGGATTCCTGATCGGCTGGATCGTCGAGTCGCGCGCGCGCGAGCGCGGTGCCGCCGCCGTGATCCGCGAGCAGATGCAGGCGATCAGCGACGCCCGCGTGCGCCTCGCGCAGAGCGAGAAGCTCGCCGCGCTCGGCCAGCTCGCCGCCGCGATCGCGCACGAGGTCCGCACGCCGCTCGCCGTGATCCGCTCCTCGGCGCAGGGTCTCTGCGAGTCGCTGCCCGCCGGCGACGCCGAGGCGGCGCGCGCGTCGTCGTTCATCACCGCCGAGATCGACCGGCTCAGGAACGTCATCCAGGCGCTGCTCGCGTTCGCCCGGCCGCTGCAGCTCGCGGCGGTCCGGTCGCGCCCCACGAGCTGCTCGATCGTGTCGACCTGCTCGCGCGCGACGACCTCGCCGCCAAGCGCGTCCGCCTCCGCCGCGAGGAGGCCGCGGCGTTGCCGGCGCTCGACGCCGATCCGGACCTGGTTGCCAGGTGCTGCTCGGTCTCCTGGCGAACGCCGCCGACGCGATGCCCGACGGCGGCGAGGTGGTGCTCAGCGCGCGGGCGACGGCGCCGCCGTCGAGATCGCCGTCGCCGACTCCGGCCCGGGCGTGCCGCCCGAGCTGCGCGAGCGCATCTTCGAGCCGTTCTTCACGACGCGCGCGCGCGGCATCGGCCTCGGCCTCGCCGTCGCGCGCCAGATCGTCGAGGCGCACGGCGGCACGATCGCCGTGCCGCGAGCGCCGCGGGCGGCGCGCGCTTCGCCGTCCGGATGCCGGTCGCCGGCCGCAGCGTCCTCGCCGCATGATCCGCGGCGCGTTTCACGCGGGGCGGCGTCGTCGCCGGGACGTCGGCGCAAGTCTCCCGGGGAGACGCCGCAGGTGAAGCGCCGCGTCCTCATCGTCGACGACGAGGAGCGCATGGCGGAGGTGATCGCGAGCGCGCTCCGCCGCGCCGGCTACGACTGCGAGACCGCGCCCGACGGCCGCGAGGCGCTCGCCGCGCTCGAGAGCCGCGGCGCCGACGTCGTCGTCACCGACTGGAAGATGCCGCAGATGGACGGCCTCGAGCTCCTGCGCCGGGTGCGCGAGACCCGTCGCGACGTGCCGGTGATCCTGCTGACCGCGCACGGCACCGTGCCGTCCGCGGTCGCGGCGATGCGCGAGGGCGCCTTCGACTACGTGACGAAGCCCTTCGACAACGACGAGCTCCGCGCCGTCGTCGGCCGCGCGCTCGAGATGCACCGCCTCGAGCGCGAGAACCGCTATCTCCGCCAGGAGGTCGGCAGCCGCTACGCGCCCGAGACGATGGTCGCCGAGAGCGCGCGCGGCCAGGAGCTCCTGGAGCTCGTCCGCCGCGTCGCGCCGAGCCGTGCGACGGTCCTGATCCAGGGCGAGAGCGGCACCGGCAAGGAGCTCGTCGCGCGCCTGCTGCACTTCTGGAGCGAGCGCGTCGGCGGACCGTTCGTCCCCGTCAACTGCAAGGCGTTCGCCGAGGGCGTCCTCGAGAGCGAGCTCTTCGGCCACGAGCGCGGCGCCTTCACCGGCGCCGCCGCGGCGCGCGCCGGCTGCTTCGAGCGCGCGAGCGGCGGCACGCTCTTTCTCGACGAGATCGGCGAGGTCGGCGTCGACTTCCAGGCGAAGCTGCTGCGCGTCCTGCAGGACGGCGAGGTGATGCGCGTCGGCGGCGGCGAGCCGCGCCCGATCGACGTCCGCGTCGTCGCCGCGACCAATCGCAACCTGCGCGAGGAGATCGCCGCCGGCCGTTTTCGCGAGGACCTCTTCTTTCGCCTGAACGTGATCCCGATCCAGCTCGCGCCGCTCCGCGACCGACGCGAGGACGTCCTGCCGCTCGCGCGGCACTTCCTCGCGCGCGACAACGCCGAGGCCGGACGCCGTCTGACGTTCTCGCCCGAGGCCGAGGCCGCGCTCTCGGCGCATCCGTGGCGCGGCAACGTCCGCGAGCTCGAGAACGTCGTCGAGCGCGCCGTCGTGCTCGCGCGCGGCGACGCGATCGCCCCGGAGGACCTGCTCCTCGAGGAGGGCGACGCGAGCCGCATGCTCGGCGAGACCGCCACGACCGCCGCCGACGCCTCGTCGGGGTCGCTGCAGGAGTGCCTCGACCGTGCCGCTGCGGAGCGGATCGCCGCGGCGCTCGTCGAGGCCGACGGGCAGCGCGCCGCCGCCGCGCGCGCGCTCGGCATCGACCGGACGACGCTCTATCGCTTGATGAAGCGCCTCGGCCTCGCCGGCGGCGTCGCGGGCGCGCGGTGACGGCAGTTGCCGCCGGACACGCGCGCCGGTGTTTGCGGTCGGCGCTTCCGTGAGCGACGAAGCCCGCGATGTCGGCGGCGGCGTCGTCCGTCTCGACAAGTGGCTGTGGGCCGCGCGCCTCTTCAAGACCCGCTCGCTTGCCGCCGAAGCCGCCGCCGGCGGCAAGGTCCATCTCAACGGCGCCCGCGTGAAGCCGGCGAAAGCCGTTCGCCCCGGCGACGAGCTCCGCGTCCGCCGCGGCGAGCACGAGATCGTCGTGATCGTCCGCGCCCTCGCGCTGCAACGGCGCCCCGCGCCCGAGGCCGCAGCGCTCTACGAGGAGACCGACGAGAGCAAGGCCGCGCGCGAGCGCCACAAGGCCGCGATGCGCGGGTACGTCGGCGAGCCCGCCGCCGCCGGCCGGCCGACGAAGAAGGCACGGCGCGATGCCCGTCGCCTGACGCGCGGCTCCTGACGTCCGTCGCCGAGCACGATGCGTCGAGATCGACGATCGATGCGCAGCGATTCCGATTACCGCGTTCGAGCTCGTCTGAAGGTGCACCATTGCGCGACAACTCGTGCGCTCCGACGGGTACGCCTCGTTGGTTTTCCTTGTCGCCGCAAACCGCTGCGCTCTATAGTTCGCGCGCCATGGCCGTCATGGCGTCGTTGGGATCTCTGAGGGCGATGACCGCCGCGCGGCGCGGTCGCCTGAGCTGGCGCCGCGATACACTGCGCCGCCACGCAAGCTATCACCGCCGGAGGAGATGTGACTGAATCGAGACTAACGGATCGGAAAGCCTGGGAAACCGGTGCAGCCCAGCATCGTGCGGCCGCCGCGTTACACAGCAACGGCTGTCTGTGTTTGCCGTGCTATACGGAACTGTTCAATTGTTAGGCGACTCATGAGACTCGAAGCATCATTGACGGCGGCGCTCGAAGCTGCGGAGAACGAACGCCAACTACAGCCGTTCCTGAAGAAGCACCCGTTGCTGGTGCGCAACGCCCTCAACGTGTGGGCGTGGAACTATGTCGAAGTCTTTCCCGAGTTCCGTTGTGGCCCCGACTTCCGCGCAGACTTCCTGATCGTCAGTGCCGATTCTGGTTCATGGCATGCGGTATTTGTCGAGCTGAAGTCGCACCGCGACAGGCTCTTCACGAAAGCAGGCGTGCCGTCACGCGCTCTAGCGATCGGCCTTCGCCAGCTCGACGACTGGGAACGGTGGGTGCAGCGTCAGGACGCAATGTTCCGTGAGCATCTGTCCACGCTGCTAGCGCCGCGTTGCGTGCCAGCGCAATGTTCGCGCGGTGACCGCCACATGACCGCGACTACGGAGGTCCGCGATCCGCGAACTGTCATTTGGTTCAGGTTCAAACTTCTGATGGGCCGGCGGCACGAGCTGACAGATGAGGACCAGGACCGCCGCGGGTCGTACCACGTGAAGGATCGGGAGCTTGTCACGTATGACCGGCTGCTGGACTACGCGCGCCGTCACGACGAAGCAGAAAAGGAGCGTGTACGCCTAGCCAGGCGCTCGAGCCGGCCGGCATGATTGCAGTGGGTGTTCCGAGCGCGTCATGGGCGGCGGCTCAGCCCCCGGGCGTTAGGGAACCTCTGCGTAAGTGGCCTCAGGGCGTCGATGCAGTGATTTGACCATGGACGTCAGGATTGAAACGGGAAAGTGCGTGCGGTGCGACACCCACAAACGTCCTCGTGGATGCCCCGCGCCACCTGCTTGGTACTCCGGAGGTGCATCACGACGCAGCCGGGAGCAGTCGTTTGCGAACCAGATACAGATTCGCAAGTGCGAACATCGTGAAGGCGCGCGCCGCATTCTTTGCCAACCCGCGATAGCGGACCTTCGTGAAGCCCCACAGGCGTTTGACGACATGGAACGGATGCTCCACGCGGGCACGAATCCGCGAGCGTGCACGATTGATCGCGCGCCAGCTCTCGGGCAACGGGGCCGTCGCGTGTCCCCGGCGATTGATACGATAGCGCACCCCGCAGTCCTCGAAGATCCACCGCTGCGCCTCGCTCCAGTACGCCCGGTCACCGTAGATCGTGCGCTCGTCTCCGTGCAGCAACTCCGGCAACTGGGTGATGTCGCCGGTCGCCGCGTCCGTTGTCGCCACGCTGTGCACCAGCCCGTGGACGTCCGTCCCGAATGTGCGCTTCATCCCGAAATGCCATTCGTTGCCCTTCCGGGTCTGCTGCATCTCGGGATCGCGCGCGTGTGCTGCGTTCTTCGTCGAGCTCGGCGCCGCGATGATCGTCGCATCGACGATCGTGCCCGACCGCAGCAGCAGCCGCTTCTCTGCGAGCAGATCCTTCACCGCCGCGAACATCGCTTCGTCAAGTGGTGCCGCTCCAGAAGATGGCGGAAGCGCAGGATCGTCGTCTCGTCCGGCACGACTCGGCGCCAAGCTCCATGCCGGCGAACCGGCGCATCGAGTCACTATCGTAAAGCTCGTCTTCGGCCTGCGGGTCCGTGAGATTGAACCACTGCTGGAGGAAGTAGATCCGCAGCATCGTCGCCAAGACCGATCGGCTGCCGGCCAGCCCCGCCTTCGGGTAGTGCGGTTTGATCAGGCGGTGCAGCCGCGCCCAGGGGATCACAGCGTCCATTTCCGCGAGGAACCGCTCGCGCCGGGTGACCTTGCCCTTCTGAGTCCACGCCACCGCGGCAAACGTCGGCTGCTCACCCATCCCACCACCTCCCGCGCGTCAGCTGATCGTTATCTTCTCTATCTATGCACCATCTCGATCGACTTGTGCAGAGCTTCCTTAGGCAACGAGGGTAGAGACGAAATGGGGGATCTCTGGGGCGCGCTCGGCATTGCGGTATCGATTGCTCTGTTCCTCGTGGGCTACCGCCAGACGATTGGGGCAAGGAAAGAGCGTGTCGCTAGTGCGAACCAGGAAGTTGAACGCATACTTGTACGCCGCGTCGTCCTAGAGGGCTACACCCCGGCTGTTGATGCGCTCGGACGTCTCCTTGAGGGTAAGGCACGTGACTTTCGCGTGCGGCCTTCAGATCTCGTCTCCGAAGAACAAGTGCTGAATAGCATCTTCACTCGGGTTCTCGAGAGCGATCTCATCCCGCACGACAAGCGAGAGGAAATCCTCGAGCGGCTCTTGCCCGCCCTGTCGGCGGCGGACAGAGAACCCATGTCCGAAGTTGCTGCCCAGCTAAGACCCGCCTGGCGGAGTATATCGCTGACGACTGCTGCTATGGCGTTGATGGGCGCGGCCGCTTCTGTGGCGGGCGCCCTAGCCACCGCATTGCCTTCTCTCGCAAATCTAGACACCGACTATCCACAATTGTTTTCCGTAATGGCAGCTACCGCCGCGATTAGTGTCACGCTTATCGGCGGGTTAATCGCCTATTATCGTCTCAGGGAGTCCCAGCAGGACCTTCCGAGCAAAGGTCAGGCGGTGGCTGCAGCGTTGAACTTTGAGCGTGACGTCGCGCACACTCTTGCGAAGGCCGGCGCTCAGGTCCACGAATCCCCTGCCCGCGACGCCGGGTACGACTTCATTGTTGAGCAGAATGGGCGGAAAGTTCTGATCGAGGTGAAGGCATGGACACGCCCTATGCCCACTCGTCTCGTTGCCCAGCTTGCGGAGCGGCTTCGCCATCTCGTTGCCCGTGAGGAAGCCGCCGAGGCTATCGTTGTTACACCGTCGAGTGTGAACGTTCCGGAGGAGATACTCGGTGGAGCAGTACGCATCATGACGCTGCCGGATTTACAGCGTTATTTGCTGCGTCGACGCGGACAATGATCACGGCATTGCCTAACCAGCGGTTGGAGCCGACGACCCCACAGTCCCACCGCCCCACCCGCGGCTCAACCGCAGGGCGTTAGCCGACAACTACACATGATGACTCGACAACTCGACGACATTCTCGACCTTCTCAACCGGTACCACCAGCGAGCGACATATGGCGCGGTCGGTGGTGTTGTGGACCGCCCACCCGCTTTCCTGATGAGCGGTCTACCGCGAAACCACCGACATTCGTGGGTGGTCAACGCCGAGACGCTGCTCCCGACGGGGTACGTGGACGCCGAGATGCACCCAGCACTCCGCGAGTGCGCCGCCGTCATCAGTTCGGCAGCAGCGCTGGACGAGTGGCTGCACGATCCAAAGTAGTGCGAGACATGAGGGTGCCAGTTTCGTCTAACTTGCCGCTGGAGCGGCCGCGCGTTGGCAGCCCATGCCGCATCCGCGGCGGCGCCGGCGCGCCGCTCATCGGCTTCGCGTTGGGCAGCACGAGAGGCCTCGTTATGAATGGCAAGACAACGTCTCCCTACCTAGCTGACCCGAACCGACTTGCAGACGTAATTGCCGCGATTCAAGCGATGGCGACTTACAAGTTCTACAAGCTCGACTTCGCAGGTTGGGCGGACAGGGTCACCGGAGACAAGACCGCAGCCGCAGCCGCCCACTGGAGAAAAGTCTTCGAGGCGCACCCGGAGTTTTTCCGACTAGATGCCAAGAGGGAGCGGGCCTCTCTGGTGTGGCGCCGCCAGCATCAGAAGCGATACGACGTGGATGCCGCACGAGTCCTCACCGCGGTGGAATACGACGCGCTGCCGGAATCCGGAAGGAATCGGATCTCTCGCAATCTGCTTGCGAGTGCTGAGATATCCACGCTCATAAATACCGCCATCGACCTGCACTCGCGAGCTCTGGAACATTCCAAGGAGCGACGTTGGTGGATCCCCATTGTCGCAGCCGCAATGGGCTTCGCCGGAGCCGTCCTCGGCGCGTACTTGAAACAATGAACAGCGAGAACGAGCTGCCCAACAAGCCGCTGAAGCTGCCGGCCGCGGGCTTGACCCGGCGAACGGCTTCAGCTCGACACAGTGGGGGTAGGATTTCGCCCGGCCGCAGCTTAGCGGCGATCCGTTATGCGTACGAGCCCGCGCCTTGCCGCCAGATCATGAGAATCGGAGAATGGTGCCATGAGTAGCGTACGCAAAGAGGTTCGCGCGCTGACGGTCGCCGAGCGACTTCGGCTGCTCGAAGAAGTGTGGGACAGCCTCGCAGAGAGCCCCGAGATGATCCCGGTCACTGATGCGCAGCGCAAAGAACTGGCACGACGTCAGCGGGCGCACGCGCGAGACCCAGGCGCAGCAAAGTCCTGGACGGAAGTTCGGGCCAGGCTCACACGTCGGAAGTGAAGCGACTTCGCCTCACACCGGAGGCGGCACTCGACCTCGAGGAAGCGTATGACTGGTACCGTAGTCGCGACCCGCAGATCGCAAGCGAGTTCCTTCAAGTCGTCGGCACGTCCATTGCGGGCATCCAACGCCGGCCCGAAGCATATCCACTGGTTGATCGGACGATGCGGCGCGCGCTCCTTCGGCGCTTCCCCTACGCGATCTTCTTTGAACTCGGCCGCGCTGAGATCATGCTCTTTGCAGTATTCCACGGTGCTCGAGACCCACGCGCTTGGAAGCGTAGACGGGACGCATAACGAACCGCTTCAGCGGACCGGCGCTCGCGATGCTCGCTCCGGCCGCTGGGCGGTGCCGTTAGCCAGAGCCCGTGCGCGAGTGAAGACCGTGTCGTGTGCTAATGGTGGAGGGACGGGATGGACCTCAGGTTCGAGTGGGACCGGCGAAAGGCGACCGCGAACGAGGCGAAGCATGGCGTGTCGTTCGAGGAGGCGCTTACTGTGTTCAGCGATGGTCTCGCACGCATCTTCGACGATCCCGATCACTCCAGTGCAGACGCTCGCGAAATCATCATCGGGCACTCGAACAAGGAACGGTTGCTCGTTGTCTTTTTAACCGAGCGAACTGATGCGATTCGAATCTTCAGCGCTCGGAAGGCCACGAAACGGGAGCGGCAGGACTATGAAAAAGGCACCGAGTAGGCAGACGCGCAGGGGCAAGACGGAGATGCGGCCAGAGTACTCGTTCGACTACCGGAAGGCGCGCCCGAACCGGTTCGCTGGCAAGTTCAGGGCGGGAGCAGTGGCCGTCGTGTTAGAACCGGATGTTGCGTCGGTGTTCGAGTCGTCGGACACAGTGAACGCCCTTCTCCGCTCCGTGATCGCGGCGATGCCGCGGCGCCCGAAGCGCGCGAAGGCTGGCTAGCACGGCCACGAAGCCGCCGCGCGTGAAGCCCCTTGCTTCGATCGAATGGTGGCGGGCGCGCGGCTTATGGCCCCAACGTTGGGCAGACGGAGACAAGATTCGGCGTGACACGCTACGTGCGAGTATCGATCCGAAGGAGATGAGACATGGACAAGACTGATGAGATCTCCCGGAGGCGGAAGGAGGCGCACGCAAGGCTTCGGTCTCTCGGTTCCAAGGTGTACGACGCCTTCCTCCACATGGAGGCGGTCGCGTTCTCAGACGGGGCTCTCTCGAAGAAGATGAAGGAGCTCATTGCCGTCGGTATCTCTGTCACGAACGACTGCGAATCCTGCATGCAGTGGCACATCGATCAGGCCGCATCGGCAGGTGCGACCATGCGCGAAGTGCTCGAAACCGTGGAGGTAGGAATCGAAATGGGCGGTGGCCCCGCGACGGTATCCGCTCGGTTCGCACTTGAGGTGATGGAACGGGTCTTTCCTGGGCAGATGGGGTAGCCGTACGGTGGCTTAGAACACGAGCTTGCCGCCCAACCAGCCGCTCCAGCCGTCGGCGCTCCGCGCCGCGGCTGAGCGGCCGATCCGTTGGACGGACACGAGCGGGCACTTTCCTATAGGGTGATTCACGATGCCATCTTTCTCGAATTTCGATCGGCGCAAGTACCGGACGTTGCCCGCACGAGAGGGCTATGCCCTGTGGTCCTCCACGTACGAGACCACGATCAAGCCGGACATGGACTTGCGGTTGCTCGATCGCGTTGATTCCGTCTCTTGGAGCGAGGTTGTTCGCGCTGTGGACCTCGGTTGTGGAACGGGGCGCACCGGATCGTGGCTCAAGAGCCGGGGTGTGCCAGTCGTCGACGGGGTGGATCTTACCGCCGAGATGCTTGAAGGAGCTCGACTGCGCGGAATCTACGACGCCCTCCATGTCGGTGACGCCTGTAATACCGGGCTGCCGGCAGGCGCATACGATCTGGTTACATCTTGCCTTCTGGATGAGCATCTGAGCGACCTTGGACCACTCTATCGTGAGTCCGCGCGGCTGGCTCGGCCGGGTGCGGTACACATCCTGGTCGGGTTCCACCCCTTCTTCGTCATGAAGACCGGAATGCCCACCCACTTCGATGGTCCAACTGGCGAACCAATCGCGGTTGAAACCCACGTACATTTGCCGTCCGAACATGTGCAGGCCGCGCTGTCTGCGGGGTGGATGCTGGCCCAGATGAACGAACAGACCATCGACGACCGCTGGATTGCGGCGAAGCCGAGTTGGAGCGCTCACCGCGACGTCCCCGTCAGCTTCTTGTTTGTCTGGAGACGTCCTTCCGCGGGAGCCGACTAACCTGGCGTTGAACGCTGACGGGCCACTTGCGCGGCCCGCAGGTTAACGCCAAAGTCGTTAGGCGGCATGGGAATGAACTGGGACGCGATCGGTGCAATCGCCGAGGGGATCGGCGCGGTCGGTGTGATTGTCTCGCTCCTTTATGTCGCGAGGCAGGTAGGCGCCAGTACGCGCGCCTCCGCCGTCGAATCGAAGCTCGCCTCCACTCAGCTCAGAGCTACACCACTTTTCTTGCCGAGCTCGTCCGGTCACCAGAACTGAATGAGATGTTTCTCCGAGGCCGCACGGACCTGGGATCGCTTTCGCAAGACGAGTACTTTCGGTTTACGAACCTGGCGCTCATTTCGTTCTCATATTTCTCCGCTGGCTACTTCCAGCTCTCCCATGACACGTTGGACGAAGATGACTGGTTCGAGATTAAGGCGGTCATACAGTTCTGGCTGCGCGGGCCGGGCGTCCAGCAGTGGTGGGGCAAGGTCGGACGACACTTCTTCGGGAGGGGCTTTGTAGAGTTTATCGATGCCGAGATGCCCAAGAGCGAAGCCACCTAATTAGCGAGAGCGCTTGAATGGAGATGTTGCGATGACGAGACGAGGCACCGGGACACGAATGCGAAACGAGTTCACCGCAATCATCGAACGAGACGACAAGTGGTACATCGCCTACTGTCCCGAGATCCCCGGTGCGAACGGTCAAGGCCGGACGAAAGCTGAAGCCCGCCAGAGCTTGACCGACGCTATCGCGCTGATCCTCGATGACAGGCGACGGGACGGACTCCGAGGTCTTCCGCGCGATGCCGTGCGTGAGAAGGTCGTTGTCGAGTGAAGCGAGGCGATCTGTTGCGCCACCTGCGGAGGCGGGGTGCCGCTTCATGTGCACGTCGAGCGGGAGCGAAGCACCTGCAAGTGTTGGCTGGACCCGCTGATGCTCGCGCGCAATCATGGGTTTGCAGCGCACGAGCTGACTCGCATCCGACAGATCATTCAGCACCATCGCGAACGAATCATGGAGGCCTGGTATGACCATTGCGGGCGCTGACCCTGTCATCAGTGAAGTCCGCGTCACCGAAGACGAGATCGTCGCTTGCCTTGCAGACGGTCGCATCATCAGTGTTCCTTTGGCGTGGTCCTGGCGGCTTTCGGAGGCGACCCGCGCGCAACGGGCGAACTTCCGGCTGATTGGAGGAGGCCAAGGCATCCACTGGCCGGACGTTGATGAAGACATCAGCGTCGAGGGCATGCTCCACGGAACCCCGGCACCACGCCCGAGGAGCAGTGCCGTAAGGAAGCCGCCCAAGCGCAAGCCGACAAAGTCGCGCAAGGCCGCTAACTCGCCAATGCAGCGGACGGCCGGAGGAACCGGCCACCGCTGATCGGCCTGCTGTTAGGCCTCACAAGTCACGCCAGCGACCGCAAAGAACGTCTCACGATGACAATCATCATTACCGCCTTTGAACGTTCACCTGATGGCGGAAAAGGACTTGCGCGCGATACACGCGTTCGCTGGGCCCTTGAAGAAGTGGGTCAACCCTACGAGGTCCGCCTCATGTCCTTTCAGGCGATGAAGGAGCCGGCGCATTTGGCCATTCATCCATTCGGTCAAATTCCGACCTTTGAGCAAGGCGACCTCGCGCTATTCGAGACAGGGGCCATCGTCTTCCACATCGCTGAGCGCCACGCTGGCCTGCTGCCCGACGATCCCAACGCGCGGGCGCGCGCGATCACCTGGATGTTTGCCGCACTCAACACCGTGGAGCCGGCCATTCTTGAACTCGCCACCGCCAGGCTCTTGGAGGGCGACAAGCCCTGGACTCACGAGCGTCTGCCGTTGGTCGAGGATCGCCTCCGCGGCCGGTTGAAGCAGCTATCCGCTCGCCTTGGCAGTGCCGATTGGCTCGACGGGAGATTCAGCGCGGGCGACCTCATGATGGTCTCGGTGCTGCTCAGAATAAAATCAGCGGGCATTCTCAACGAGCATCCGAACCTCGCCGCCTATGTCGCCCGCGGCGAAGCGCGACCCGCGTACAAGCGGGCTTTCGCCGCTCAATTGGCAGTCAATGGCTAACGTCGGAAGGCGCGAAGGCTCGGCCGTAACACGAGCCGGTTGCTCGCGCGGAACGATCCTATCGAGTGGACGTGCACTGCGTGCTCTGCTCCCGCCACGGTCGTTTGCCCCTATTGCGTCGACGACAACGCCGGCTTGTATTGCCAGGTCCACGCGTCACGGCACCCCCACGCGGGGGAGGAGGTCTACCTTCCCGTGGTCAACTCGCCGCGCATGGGTATGTGCGGTTACACGGGATGATGTGAGCACCCGGGAAGCTCGGGGTAACGATGGCAACGCCTAACACGGCGATGAAGCTGACGGTTGCCGTCGGCGCCCGCAGCTTGTCGGCAGGGCGTTGGGCAGCGAGGTGAGCACCGCGTCGAACAGCCGACCGAAGAGCAGGTCGACACGGCGGGCCGAGCGCGCCGCGGCTGATCCGCCAGCCGTTGAACGCCTGGCCGAGCCGTCGCCGAAACCTGCTCGAGATCTGCTCGGTGCGCTTCCCCTCATGACGCCTCCGCGGCGATGGGAATCGATAGCTGGTGGCGAGGCCGTGGCGCGTCACGGCGATGCCGCATGATACAGGTCCTTTCGATAGGAGGTCTCCCATGCGTGTCGCAACCGTCTTGCTGCTCGGCTTCGGATTGACCGTGTTCGGTCAGATCGCTCTCGCTCGCACTTCCACGCCCGCGCCGACTACAGCTGCGGCCTCGAGCCCCAGAAAGGCCAGCGACCAACCTCGCGTCCCCGCTTTCGAGTACCTCGGGACGCTGCACGCGGAGACCGGGACGCGAACCGTCTTGGAAAATGGTCCGCAAGGAACGCGGACGATCGTGCCGATCGTGAGCGGTCGATTCGAAGGTCCGCGTATCAAGGCGTCGGTGCAGGCCCCGGCCGCCGACTGGATCACCAACCGCGCCGACGGCAGCTATCGGCTCGACGTTCGCCTCACGCTGAAATCGGACGATGGGGCGTTCATTCTGATGACGTACAACGGCATCGCCCAGCGGACGGCCACGGGCGCGTCGCTGTGGAACGCGCCGCTCTTCGAGACCGGCGATTCGCGTTACGTCTGGCTCACGCGAATACAGGCGGTCGGCGTGGGTGAGCGCGTCGGCACCGCGCTCACATTCGACATCTACGCGTTGAAGTAAGCGCGGCGTTGGTGCACGTCAGAAGAGCACCATGAACCGGGGGATGACCGGCGCTGGTCTTTCGTAGGCATCGCTCATCGGAGCTTTGAATGGCGATATTTGAAACGATGCGTGCACGAGCCAGTTTGTCCGTCGCCATCGTTGGGCTCATCGGCGTTGCGCTCGTCCTCGTCGGCGTCACCGCGGTGATCGCACCCGAGGTCGCGGCGCGCGCCTACGGCGTCGAGGCAGCGGGCGCGGGAGCGGAGGCGTGGGTGCGGGCGACCGGCGTTCGAGACCTGGCGATCGGATGTTGGTTCGTGGGAATGGTCGCCCTGGGCGTCGATGCTGGGTTGTTGAGCATATGCGTGTTCGCGGCGGCGCTCATCCCGCTCGGCGATGCGACCATCGTCTGGGCGAGCGGCCGCACGAACAGCGCGGCCGCGGTCGCGCTCCACAGCGTGTCGGCCCTGATCTTCGTCGCGCTCGGTGTTTGCCTCCGGCGAGGCGCGACGAGGTAGCGAGGAGTCGATCCATGGAAGACGCGCTTCGTCTGTACTTCCTCGGCTTTTACGTCGTGAGCCTTCTCGTCTTCGTCGTCAGGGTCGTCCCGGCCAGCGTTCGAGTGCCGCGAGTCGAGCGCCGCACGCAGGGTCTCGCGCGCTTCCTGCCACCCGTCTTGGTGCTCTTCAACTTCGTCCTTCCGCCGGTCGTCATCTTCGCGCGAGCCGGTGAGCTCGACGTTCGGTGGATGCCGATGCGCGCGACGGGCTTCCTGCTGAGCCTGTACGCCGCTGCCATACTTCTCTGGGCTTCGACGACGCTCGGGCGGTTTCTCGTCCCGCAAGCCGTCGTGGTCGAGGACCACTACCTCGTCACCCACGGGCCGTACCGTTTCTTGCGCCATCCGGCATACTCCGGTGACCTCGCGCTTTGGCTGGGTGCGGCCTTCGGGACGATGAACGTGGTTCTCCTGGCTGTCTGGCCGGTGTCGGCTCTCGGTACGCATTTCCAGGCGCGCCAGGAAGACGCGTTGCTGGCCTCGAAGTTCGGCGCGGTCTATGAGACCTATGCAAGGCGCACCGGTCGGCTGGTGCCCCGATTCAACGTCCCGGCTGCGTGACGCTTACAGGACCCGTTCCGTTGGCGTATACCGTCATCGTCGGCGCCGCCGTTCATCGGAGCCGAGAAGCGGATCAGCCGTGCACGCCGTGGAGCCCACGATGTCAGAGCCCGTCGATGCGTTGATACTGGATCTCCTCGAATGGATCGGGTCCGAGCGAAGGGCGTACTCGGAAGTCATGGATGCGTGGCGGACCTCGTGTCCGCGTCTTCCGGTGTGGGAGGAGGCCAACGAGCGCGGTTTTCTCGACCGTCACCATGAGAGCGGCCGCGGGACCTTCATCTCCGTGACGACGGTGGGACGGGAATTCGTCGAAACGCATCGCCCGCGTCGACTGGCCGCGCGGAGCGCAACGACATGAGCGCGCGCATCGCCGTGCTGGGCGCGACCGGGGTGTACGGCCGCCATTTGGTCCCGCGGCTGACCGCTACCGGCTACTTCGTCCGGGCCCTGGTGCGCCGGCCCGAGACGGCGCGGATCGCAGCCGCCTGCGGCGCCGAGCTGGCGAAGGCCGACGTCTTCGACGAAGCGTCCCTGCGGGCGGGGCTCGTCGGCTGCGACGTCGCGATCAACCTCGCGACGGCCCTTCCCGGCCCGAAGCCCGGAGGCGACTACGCGAAGAACGATCGTCTCCGTCGCGAAGGCACGCCGATCTGGGTGCGCGCGTGCCGTGACGCCGGCGTGCCGCGGATCGTGCAGCAGAGCATCGCGATGGTTCACGCCGGCGGCGGCGACGCGTGGGCCGACGAGACCACGTTCCATTTGGTGGAACAGCAGACGATCGCGGCGGCGGCGATGGCGGCCGCGCTGGCGATGGAAACCGCCGTCGAGCAATCGGGCCTCGATTGGCTGATCTTGCGTGGCGGCCTCTTCTACGGCCCCGGCACCGGCTTCGACGACGACTGGTTCGCCCGCGCACGAGCCGGAAAGCTCCGGCTGCCCGGCGAAGGCGACGACTACGTCTCCTTGGTCCACATCGCCGACATGGCCGGGGCGACCGTTGCGGCGCTCGATCGCTGGCCGTCGCGGCAGGCGCTCATCGTGGCCGACGATCACCCGGCGCAGTGGCGCGACGTATTGACGTACGTGGCTGCCGTCGCGGGCGCCGATCCTCCGCAGCCCGGCGGCCGCGCGCTGATGCCTTCGTTTCGCGTCAGCAATCGGCGTGCGCGCGACTTGCTCTCGTGGGCGCCGCTCTACGCCGACTACCGAGCCGGTCTGGCGCGCTGACGGGCGCGCCCCAAATTCCGCTCGCGGCCGGGGGCGACGACGCCGACCTGGTGCGGCTGGAACGCGCCGGCTGCGGGCGACGTACGGCGAGATCGTGCGGCTCCTCGGCAGGGCCGGTCATGGTTCGCTTTCGGCCCGCGCTCGTGACCGGTCACTCGATCAGACCGACGCGGCGGCTCGCGGCGAGCGCGTCCGATGGCGTCGATGCGGCGGATGGCGTCGCGGATCTCCGCCGCGAAGGCGCGGCGCGCGCCTCGGCGAGCTCGGGCCGCCCGGGCTCGACGAGGCCGCGGTTGCGCGCCAGGCGCAGCGCGGTCGCGAAGAGCACCTTCGACACCGACTCGGCGCTGCGGATGCGGCGCTGCAGCTGGTACTGCTTGCCGAGCGCGAGGCAGCTGCGTCAGGAACGTCGGCCTCGTCGAGCGGCCGCCGCCGGGTCGCGCCGCTCGAGCGCGTCGCCGACGACGCGGTACGCCTCGAGGAACGGCCGCAGGACGCGGTGCGCGCTGAAGGGCTTGAAGCGGCGCAGCGAGCGCCTGGATCGCCGCCGGCCCTTCGGCGAGCGCGCGTCTCCCACTGCGGCATCGTGCAGCGCGACCTCCTGCGCGCGATCTCGGCGCGGAAGGCCGTCCTTGTCGGCGAAGAAGAACTCGAACTTGAGGAGATCGCGCAGCCGCAGCGCCTCCTCCCAGAACTCCGCCGGTCGCGGTCGGCGATCGCCCTCCTCGGCGGCGCGCAGCAGCGCCAGCTCGGCGATCGCGCCGTTGACGAAGAAATGGATGATGGTGTTGCGGTAGTACGCGGCGGTGAGGTGCTGGTCGGGGCCGATGGCGTACACCGCCTCGGGCCCCTCGGCGAAGCACGGAGACGACGCCGCTCTCGACCAGCGCGTCGAGGGCGCGCTGCACGCCCTCGGCGGTGTCGAGCGTCGAGCTCGCCGGTCGTCGGCAGCCGGCGGCGGCGGACGTAGCTCGACGAGGTTCGCGCAGACGACTCGCCAGCTCCGGCGACGCGTGAGGCGCGGTCGCCGACTGCCGAGCAGCGCCAGCGTCACCAGCGACGTCGGCGTGATCGGCGTCACGCGGTTGATGCGCACGGCGACCTCGAACGCGAGCTTCTGCAACGCCAGGTTGCGCTCGTCGGGGTCGGGCTCGGCGCTCGGCGTCGGGCGGGCCGAGCGCCTGCTGGCAGCGACAGCGGCTCGCCGAAGCGGATGTGGATGTCGCCGTAGCGGCGGCGCAGCGCGCGCACGCAGCCGCAGGAACCAGCCGAAGCTCTCGCGCTGCTTGGCGGCGCCGCGCTGCTCGGCGACGTAGTCGCCGACGTCCTGGATCTGGTCGTAGGCGATCGACGACCGGGATCAGGAAGACGTCCTCGCTCTTGCCGCGCCGGTAGGCGTCGACGACGTAGGCGAGCATGCCGAAGCGCGGCGGCAGCAGCTTCCCCGAGCGCGAGCGGCCGCCCTCGATGTACCACTCGAGCGAGAAGCGCTTCTCGATCAGGTAGTCGATGTACTGCCGCAGGACGAACTTGTAGACCGGCGTTGTCCTTGAAGCGTGCGGCGGATGAAGAACACGCCGCTGCGCCGCACCAGCGGCCCGATCGGGAAGAAGTTCATGTTGATGCCGCCGGCGGTGTGGTTCGGCGGGTGGCCGTTCTCGTGCAGCGCGTACTGCAGGACGAGGTGATCGAGGTTCGACTTGTGCGACGGCAGGAACACGAGCGGGTAGCGCTGCGCCAGGGCGTAGATCTCCTCGAGCTGGCGCGCGGTCGTAGTGCAGCGCCTCGCTGTAGCCGCGCGTGTAGAGCAGGTGGATGAGGTGGGCGACGAGGTCGATGACGTAGGGGCTGTGCGTGGCGGCGATCTCGCGCAGGTAGCGCGCCGCCTCGCGCGCGCACGCTGCGCCTCGCGGACGGCCGAGCTCGCGCGCGAGCCGCGCGACGCCGCCGCGGAACGCCGGGCGCGCGAGGATGTCCTCGCGCACGAAGCGCGGCACCTTGTAGCGCGCGCCGCGCAGGCGGCGCTCGGCGCGCTCGAGCGCGAGCGCCGCCTGGCGGGCGACGAACTCGGCGCAGGCCGGTGGTCTGCGCGGCGTCGGCGCCGCCGGCGTGCCGCCAGCGCGCGCGCAGCTCGGAGACCGGCGCCGGCTCGCCGACGACGACGCGGCAGCGCTCGGGATGGCGGCGGCAGCACCCACGCCTGGCGCAGCCGCGCCGGGATCGCGCGGGTCGCCGAAGGTGAGCAGGTCGGAGCAGCCGCGACGGCGCGCACGCCGTTCGCGCTGCTCGCGGCAGCCAGGCGACGCGCAGCGGCGCGAGCAGCGGATCGTCGCCGGTCGCGAGCGACGCCTCGAGCCGCGGATCGAGCCGCCGCGCGCGCGCCGCCGGCGCGACGGCGGAATCGGAATCGCGCTCGACCGTCGGCGGTCGACCGTCGGCGGGCGCTGCCGCGCGATCCAGCTGCTCGAGCAGCGCGCCGCTCGAGCGGGCTCGCGGCGTCGAGCAGGAAGACGACCCGCCGGCCGTTCGCGTCCGGCCACGCCGGCGCGTCGGCGGTCGTCAGCTCGGCTGTCTCCGCCATCGCGCCTCCATAGCGCGCGGGCCGCAGGCAACTCCAGACGCACCGCGGCTCGCGCCTCCGTACAATTGCCGGTGCGCGACCCTTTGCGATATGGCGGCGCGATGCGCCGGGCGCGTCCTCACGCCGATCTCCTGCGCGAGATCGACGAGGGACCGTGCGGGCCCGCACGTCGGCGCGTTCTTCGATCTCGACCGCACGCTGCTCGCGGGCTTCTCGGCGTCGGCGTTCGTTCGCGACGGCGTGGTGAGCGGCCGGATGGGCCTCGTCGACTTCGCGCGGACGATGCTGACCGCGGCGCGCTTTCAGCCTCGGCGACGTCGGCTTCTCCGGTCTCATCGCCGGCACCGTCGGTCCGCTCCGCGGCACGCGCGAGAGCCGAGTACGTCGAGGATGGCCGAGCGCATCTTCCTCGAGCACCTCGCGGCCGAGATCTACCCGGAGTCGCGCGCGCTGGTGCGCGCCCACCAGCGCAAGGGGCACACGCTCGCGGTCGTGTCGTCGGCGACGCGCTACCAGATCGAGCCGCTGGCGCGCGAGCTCGGCATCCCGCACGTGCTGTGCACGCGACTCGAGGTGCGACGACGGCCGCATCACCGGCGAGCTCGTGCGGCCCGCGTGCTACGGCGAAGGCAAAGCCGTCGCCGTGCGGCGCTTCGCCGACGAGCGTCAGCGTCGATCTCGAGCGCAGCTACTTCTACACCGACAGCGACGAGGACCTGCCGCTGCTCGACATCGTCGGCAACCCCCGGCCGACGAACCCGAGCCGGCGCCTCGCCGAGATCGCCGCCGCGCGCGGCTGGCCGTCGCAGCGCTTCACGAGCCGCGGCACGCCGACGGCGTTGCAGCTGGTGCGCACGTCGCTCGCGGTCGGCAGCCTGGTGCCGTCGCTGCTCCTCGGCGTCCCCGCCGCGGTCCTCGACGGCAGCTGGCGGCGCGCGATCAACCTCGCGATCAGACCTGGGGCGAGCTCGGCACCGCGCTCGCGGGCATCGACGTGCAGGTGCACGGCGAGGAGCACCTGTGGTCGCATCGGCCGGCGGTCTTCATCTTCAACCATCAGAGCGGTGTCGACATGCTGCTGCTCTGCAAGCTGCTGCGCCGCGACTTCGTCGGCGTCGCCAAGCAGGAGGTGCGGCGCAATCCGATCTTCGGGCCGGCGTTCGCCCTCGCCGGCACGGTCTTCGTCGACCGCTTCCATCACGATCAGGCGGTGCAGGCGCTGGCGCCGGCGGTCGACGCGCTGCGCGAGGGTCTCTCGATCGCGATCGCGCCGGAGGGCACGCGCAGCGCGACGCCGCGCCTCGGCCCGTTCAAGAAGGGCGCGTTCCACCTCGCGATGGCGGCCGAGGTGCCGATCGTGCCGATCGTCTTCCGGAACGCGCTCGACGCGCTGCCGAAGCACGGCGTCGTCGTCCGGCCGACCACGATCGAGGTCGTCGTGCACCCACCGATTGCGACCACCGGCTGGACCGCCGCCGGTCTCGACGGCGAGATCGCGAAGATCCACGCGCTCTACGAGGAGACGCTGCAAGCCTGAGCGGCGGACGGACCCGCGCTGTATCGGCGCGAGGCTGTGCTAGAAGCGAGGCATGGAGCTCGAACGACTCGCCAATGACGTCTACGCCTGCGTGCAACCCGACTGCGGGCTCGGCTGGAGCAACTCGGGATTCGTGAACCGCGGCGGCGGCGTCGTGGTCGACACGTTCTGGGACCTGCCGCATACGCGCGAGCTCATCGCGCAGTACGCGCGGGTCTGGCGTGAGCCCGCGCGGCGGGTGGTCAACACGCATCACAACGGCGACCACTGCTGGGGCAATCAGCTGTTCGCGGACGCCGAGATCATCGGCCATCGTCGATGCGCCGCCGCCTTCGGGAAGGACGCCTCGCCGGCGCTGCTGCAAGCGCTCCGCGAGAGCGGCGGCGGCGGCGACCCCGCGCTCGCGGTGTTCGCGACGGCGCTCGCGCCCTGGGACTTCACCGGGATCGAGCTGCGGCCGCCGACGCGCGTGATCGACGACGCGCTGGATCTCGACGTCGACGGCATGCGGCTCGAGCTCCGCTACGTCGGCCCGGCGCACACCGCCGGCGACGTGATCGTGCACGTGCCCGAGGCGCGCGTCGTCTTCGTCGGCGACGTCCTCTTCCGTCGCTGCACGCCGATCGGTTGGGAAGGCACGTACGACCGGTGGATCGCCGCGCTCGACGAGATCGCCGCGTTGCAGCCGTCGATCGTCGTTCCCGGCCACGGCCCGCTCTGCGGCGTCGAGGGGCTGCGAGAGATGAAGGCGTACCTCGCGTACGTCCGCGCGGAGTCGCGGCGCTTCTTCGACCAAGGGCTCACGACGCTCGAGGCGGCGAAGCGCATCGACCTCGGGCCGTACGCCGGCTGGACGGAGCCCGAGCGGCTGCTCTTCAACGTCGAGCGCGCCTACCGCGAGATCCGTGGCGAGCCGTACGACGCGCCGATCGATGCGATCGCGATCTTTCGCGGGATGCACGAGCTGCGGAGCACGCCCGGATTCGGGTCGCATTGACGTCGCCGCGGGAGGGTGGCGTACGGCGGGCGCGCCGCGGGGCCATGCCTCCTGCCGCGCGGACTTCGTCCGAACGCGGCCCTCGGCACGGCCCCGCGGCGCGCCCGCCGTACGCCACCCTCCCGCGCGGTCGGCGGTGACCCGAAGCCGGGCGTGGGCCGATGCCGATTGAGCCGCCGGAGACTGCCTATCGGATGCCGGATCCGCGGCGGGCGCCGGCGCATGGGTTGGTCGCCGGAGGAGGGGATCTCGCGCCGGGGACGATTCTCGCGGCGTACCGGGCGGGGATCTTTCCGTGGCCGCATGGGTCGGGGCCGATGCTGTGGTGGTCGCCGGACCCGCGTGCGGTGATGCCGCTCGAGGGGTTTCACGAGTCGCGGAGCCTGCGGCGGCTGCGCCGGCAAGGGCGCTACACCGTGACGCTCGACGGTGCGTGCGCCGCGGTGATTCACGCGTGCGCGGAGCGCACCGAAGGGACGTGGCTCACACCGGAGATGATCGCCGCGTATACGCAACTGCACCGGATGGGTTGGGTCCACAGCGTCGAGGTCTGGTGCGGGGACGCGCTCGTGGGCGGCGTCTACGGCATCGCGATCGGCGCCTTCTTCGCCGCCGAGTCCATGTTCCACCGCGCCCCGAACACGTCGAAGGTCGCGCTGGCGAGCCTGGTCGAGCACCTCCGCGAACGCCGCTTCGCTCTTCTCGACGTCCAGCTCCAAACGCCGCATCTCGCCTCTCTCGGAGCCGTAGAGATCCCGCGCCGCGACTACCTCGCGCTCGTGGCGACGGCGATTACGCAGCACGCGATCTTCTGAAGGCGCGGACGTCTCACACGCGGCGGCGGCGAGGCGGGCATGTCGCCGGGCGCGTTCGGACGAAGTCCGCGCGCCCGGCGACATGCCCGCCTCGCCGCCGCCGCGTGACGATGCGCCGCCTCTTCAGGCAGTTGCCCGCGGCGTGAACTGCGTCCGCAAGAACGCGTCGAACGCGCGGTCCGGGAGCCAGCGGCGGAGCGCCATGAGGCTGCGCGCCGCGACCGTGACGGGGTAGCGTGAGCGCGGGCGCCGCGCGGTGATCGCATTCTCGATCACGGCGGCGACGGCTTCGGGTCCCTTCGCGAACGCGGCGAGCGGTCCGTCGTACGCCTCGTGAATCCGTTGCGCGACGATCGCGTTGAAGGCGCGGTACGGCGAATCGTCGGCGCCGAGCCGCGAGAGGCTGCCCGTCGCGGTATCGCCGAAGCGGGTCTTGATCGGGCCGGGCTCGATCACGATCACGTCGACGCCGAACGGGCGCACCTCGAAGCGCAGTGCGTCGCTCAGCGCCTCCACCGCGTGCTTGGTCGCGTGGTAGAAGCCGCCGCCCGGAAACGTCAGCCGGCCGCCCATCGAGCTCAGGTTCACGATCTTGCCCCAGCGCTGCCGGCGCATGCCCGGGAGGACGAGCTGCGTGAGGCGGACGAGACCGAAGACGTTGGTCTCGAACTGGCGCCGGATGACGTCCATCGGCACCTCCTCGACCGGTCCCTCCTGTCCGTACCCCGCGTTGTTGACGAGGACGCCGACGACGCCTTCCGCTTGCGTGACCGCGTCGACGGCGGCGCGCATCGACGACTCGTTGCAGACGTCGAGGGCCAGCGGCCGGCACCCGGACTCACGGAGGTCGGCGATCGCATCGACGTTCCGCGCCGTGGCGTAGACCGTCCACCCCTTGCGGGCGAGGCGCTCGGCGGTCGCCCGACCGATGCCGGTCGAGCAGCCGGTGATCAACACCGCTTTCGAGATCGCTGCCATCATGTCCTCCTGCTCGCGAGCGCGCCGGACGCGACGCCGCCGCGGAGCGCCGTCACGACGATCGGCGCCCGCCGACGCGCGGGTCCGTGCGGGTTCAAGGGCTCAGCCGGCGAAGTACTCGGGCTCGTTGCCGGGCTTCCATTTGATGTTGCAGCCGATGCTCGGGCGCTGGTCCGCCGCGACCGGCCGGCTCGAGAGAACGGCGTCGACGGCCGCGCGCAGGTCGGCGCCGGTCACCGGGCGCGCGTTGCTCGGCCGGCTGTCGTCGAACTGGCCACGGTAGACCAGGCGGCGGTCTCGGTCGAACAGATAGAAATCCGGCGTGCACGAGGCTCGATACTCCTTCGCGACTGCCTGCGTCTCGTCGTAGAGATAGGGAAACGTGTAGCCGACGGCGCGCGCCTCCGCGGCCATCGCCTCGGGACGGTCGGCCGGGTAGCCCGCGACGTCGTTGGCGTTGATGCCGACGACGGCGACGCCGCGCTGCTGCACGTCCCGCCCGAACTGCGCCAGCCCGTGCCGGACGTGGCGGACGAACGGACAGTGGTTGCACAGGAAGACGACGACCAGCGCCGGCGCGTCCGCGGAGTCGTCGAGCGACACCGGACGTCCGTCCGCGTCCGGGAGCCGAAACGCCGGCGCCGGGGTGCCGAGAGGCAGCATCGTCGACGGTGTCATCACCATGGCGGCCTCCAACCTCGTCGCGCGTGGCGCCGTCGTGGTCGTCGCGTCGCGCCGCTTTCGCGTACGGCGACGCCGAGGCGCCGCACGCCGATCGAACGGCTACCATAGCGACCGCCGGCAATCGTCGCCAAGCGCGCCGCCCGAAAAATCGCCGCGGCGCGCGGACGGGCGTGGCCCGTGCGCGCGTCCCGCGATCGCCCGCCTCCTTGTCCACCACGACGCGGCTTGCTACTCGGCGAACGGGCGCGACCCGCTCGCGCCACGAGGAGGCCTCCATGAGTGCGGACGGGCAGCGCGTCCAGACGGTCACCGGTCTTGCCACTCCCGATGAGCTCGGCGCGACGCTGATTCACGAGCACGTCCTCGTCGGGTTCCCCGGGTGGGACCTCGACGCCCGGGCGCCGAAGTTTCGCCGCGCCGACGCGATGGCTCGCGGCGTCGATCAGATGCAGCAGCTGCGGGATCACGGCGTGCGCACGTTCGTCGATCCGTGCCCGATGGATCTCGGCCGCGACGTCGAGTTCCTTGCGGAGCTGTCGCAGCTGAGCGGGATGCGGATCGTCTGCACCACCGGCGGCTACTTCGAGGCGGAGGGCATCACCCACACGTTCCGGCATCTCCCGGTCGAGGAGATCACGGCGATCTACGTCCAGGAGATCACCGAGGGCATCGGCGAGACCGGTATCAAGGCGGGGGCGGTGAAGATCGCGACCGGCGCGCACCAGGTCTCGGACTACGAGCGCAAGCTCCTGCAGGCGGGGGCCCGCGCCGCGCGCGAGACCGGGGTGCCGCTGATCTCGCACACCCAGGAGGCGACCTGCGGCCACGATCAGATCGACATCGTGACGGCCGAGGGCGTCGCGCCCGAGCGGCTCGTCGTCGGGCATTCGGACGGCGTCGACGACCCCGACTACCACCGCGCGCTCGCCGAGCGCGGCGCCTTCGTCGGCTTCGACCGCTTCGGCATCACGATCATCGTGCCCGACGAGGTGCGGGTGAAGAACGTGCTGAAGCTCGCCGAGTCGGGGCACGTGCGGAACATCCTGCTCTCGCACGACTCGATCGTCTGCTGGAAAGGGCGGCCGGTGCCGTACGCGAACACCTTCGAGGAGGTGCTCGCGCTGCTGCCCGATTGGCGTCCGACGACGGTCTTCCGCAAGGTCATCCCGCAGCTGCGCGACGGCGGCCTTTCCGAGGCCGACATCCAGACGATCCTCGTCGACAATCCCCGCCGCCTGTTCGCGGCGGCGTGATCCGGTCAGCGGGCGCGCTCCAGCCGTTCGAGCACCATCCACTCACGCTGCCAGTTCCGCGGCTGCGGCTGCAACGCGCGCGCCCGCTCGAGCGCCTCACGCGCGCGGTCGAGGTCGCCGAGCTGGAGATACGCGCGGGCGAGATTGAGGTGGACGAAGAAGGCGAGCGGGTCGCGGCGCGCGGCGTCCTCGAGAACGCGCGCGGCGTCGGCGGTGCGGCCGGACCACAGATAGGCGCGCCCGAGGTTCAGCGCGATCGTCGGCTCGGTCGGCGCTTCTCGATGCGCGTGCTCGAGGAGCGCGACCGCGTCGCCGAGGCGGCTCTCCTCGAACGCGATGCCGCCGAGGTTGTTCTCGACCACGAACGCCCGCGGATCGCGCGCGAGCGCGGCGCGGAGCAGCGCGATCTCACGCGGCCGCCGCGCGGGGCCGTAGGGCCGGTCGGCGGTCGCGTACGGCATGCGCAACGCCCAGTCGGCCCAGAGCGTGAGCGGGTCGTGCCAGACGCCGATGCGATCGCGCGCCGCCCACGCCGCGAGCACGATCGCCGCCGCCGCGACGGTCGGGCGCGCGAACTGCAGCGGAGGACGACGAGGGAGCAGGCGGGCGGCGGTCTCGACGACCGGAGCGAGGGCGCCGACGAGGGGTATGTATAGATAGCGATCCGCCATCAGCGCCGGGAACGGCACCAGGTTGAGCATCGGGGCGAGCGTCACCCCGAACCACGTGAGCCAAAACGCCTCCTTGCGGCCTCGCCACGCGAGGAAGACCGTCGCCAGGACGAGCGCGACGATCAGGACGACCGACGCGAGCACCGGCGGGTCGAGCCACGAGCTCCGGAGCGGCACCGGGTGCACCGAGCTCAGCCGCGAGGGATCGACGATCAGCGCCAGGTAGCGCGGTACCACGGTGGCGCTCGCGCGCAGCGTCACCGCGAGGCTGTTGCCGTGATACCCGGCGCCGATCACCGGGTTCCGCACGAGGCCGACCCACGCGAAAAACCCGCCGATCGCAAGCAGGCCGGTCGCGAGCGCGAGGTCCCGTCGGCGCAGCCGCCGGCGGAGCATCACCTCGTACGCGACGATGATCGCCGGCAGGACGATCGTGTTGATCTTGGAAAGCAACGCGGCGACGAAGAGAACGACCAACGCGACGTAGCCGCGCGCGCGCGGGCGATCCGAGAGGCCGAGATGGACGTGGAAGGCGAGCAGGAAGAAGAGCGTCGAGAGGACGTTCTTGCGCTCGCTGATCCACGCGACCGACTCGACCTGTACCGGGTGCACGGCCCACAGCAGCGCGATCACCAGCGCCGCCGCCGCACTGCTGCCGAGGCGGAGCAGCAGCGCGTAGACCGCGATCGCGTTGGCGACGTGCAGCAGCACGTTGACGGCGTGATGGCCGGCGGGACCCTCGCCGAAGAGCTGCCGGTCGATCGCGAGCGACAGCACCTTGAGCGGCATGTAGTTCGGGCCGTCGAACGAGGTGAAGATGCGCGCGAGGTTGGCGGGCGCGAGCGAGTCGAGGAGCGGGTTCTCGGCGACGGTTCGGATGTCGTCCGAGACGAACTCGCCGCCGATGCTGCGGGCGTAGGTCGCCGCCGTGATCGCGGCGATCAACGCCACGGCGGCCGCATGTCGTCGCGATGCGATTGGCACGAGTTTGGTCGTAGCACGTTGCGCGCCGCGCGAAGCTTGGTGTAGCACCGACACAGGTCGCGGCACGCGCGACTGGTGCTCGCGCGTCCGACCGCACCGCATGCGAGAGTGGCGGAACTGGTAGACGCACTAGACTTAGGATCTAGCCCGCTCAGTCGGATGGGGGTTCGAGTCCCCCCTCTCGCACTCACGCGACGATCGGGCGCAGCCGCCGCGATCGGTGCTCGATCGCAGCGCCGATGGCGCACGCGGGGCGCTGCCGACGCGCTCGTCCGCGCCGGCTTTGCTTGTCAGAGGAGAACGGACTGCGTAAGGTTGCGGCGTGGAAAGCACCGTCGAGGATCTGAGCCCGGTCAAGAAGAAGATCGGTGTGGCGCTGCCGCCGGAAGAGGTGCGTGCCGAGATCGACGAGGCGTACCGCGGGCTCCAGCGGCGCGCGCGCATCAAGGGCTTCCGTCCCGGCAAGGTGCCGCGTCAGGTCCTCGAGCGCTACTACGGCGAGCAAGTGCAGAGCGAGGTGATCGGCAAGCTCATTCAAGAGAGCTATGCGCGCGCGCTCGAAGAGCATCGCCTGCATGCGATCGCGCGTCCCGAGATCGTCGCGGAGGAGGTACGGCCGGAGGCGGGCCTTCGTTACTCGGCGACGATCGAGATCAAGCCCGAGTTCGAGGTGCGGGACTACGCCGGCCTCGAGGTCGAGCGCCGGGTCGTGCCGGTCGAGGACGCCGAGGTCGACGAGCAGATCGAGCGCCTCCGGCAGTCGTTGGCGCAGATGGCGCGGCGCGAGGATCGCGACACGGTCGAGAGCGGCGACCTCGTCGAGATCGCGTACACCGGCGTCGTCGAGGGGCGAGTGCTCAAGGGCGCGTCGGCCGAGAGCCGCGTGATCGAGATCGGCTCGCAGACGTTTCCGCCGCCCTTCGAGGAGCGTCTCGTCGGTGCGCGTCGCGGCGCGAGCATCCACATCGACGTCGCGTATCCGGCGCACCACCGCAGCGCGGAGATCGCCGGCAAGACGGTCACGTTTCGCGTCGAGGTGAAGGAGATCGGCGAGAAGGTGCTGCCGGCGCTCGACGACGAGTTCGCCAAGGACCACGGCGAGTGCGCGTCGCTCGCCGAGCTGCGGGACAAGGTCCGCGACGTCGTTGCGCGCGCGCGCCGAGCGCGAGGCAGACGACCAGGTGCGCGCGGCGCTGGTGAAGCGACTGATCGACGGTAATCCGGTCGACGTGCCCGACGCTCTCGTCGAGCATCGCTTCGCCAGCATGCTGCGCGAGCTCGGCATCCCGGCGGACGGGGCGGCGGGGTCGCCCGAGCTCCAGGCGGAGATCGATCGCATTCGCGGCGAGCTGCGGCAGCGCGCGCGCGACTCCGTGCACGCTGCGCTGTTGCTCGAGCGCATCGCGGCGCAGGAGCGCCTCGAGACCGGCGACGCGGAGATCGACGAGCGCATCGCGCAGATCCTGCGCGCCGCACCGCGCGAGCGCGATCGCCTTGCCGATCTCTATCGCTCAGCCGAGGCGCGCCGCGAGGTCGCGCGAGCGTATCGCAGAGCAGAAAGCGCTCGAGTGGCTCGTCGGGCAGGCCCGGATCACGGCGCACGACGAGCATTCTTGATTGCTCGGAGGCGAAAAAAAAGTTAAGGTCGTCGGAGCTATGGCAACGGCAAATCTCATCCCCATGGTGGTGGAGCAGACGGGGCGGGGCGAGCGCGCCTACGACATCTACTCGCGTCTGCTCAAGGACCGCATCGTCTTTCTCGGCTCGGCGGTCGACGACGACGTCGCGAACCTGATCACGGCGCAGTTCCTCTTCCTCGAGTCCGAGGATCCCGAGAAGGACATCCACTTCTACATCAACTCGCCGGGCGGATCGGTGACGTCGGGCCTCGGCGATCTACGACACCATGCAGTACATCCGCCCCGAGGTCTCGACGCTCTGTCTCGGACAGGCCGCGAGCATGGCGGCGTGGCTCCTCGCCGCGGGCGCGAAGGGGAAGCGGTTCGCGCTGCCGCACGCGCGGATCATGATCCACCAGCCGCTCGGCGGCGTGCAGGGCCAGGCGACCGACATCGACATCCAGGCGCGCGAGATCCTCCGCATTCGCGAGCAGCTCAACAACATCCTCGTGAAGCACACCGGACAGAGCATCAAGAAGATCGAGAAGGACACCGACCGCGACATGTTCATGACCGGCAAGCAGGCGGTCGAGTACGGGCTCGTCGACGAGGTCATCGTCAGCCGGGCCAACAAGCCGCGTCCATAGGGGGATCGTCATGGCCAAGCACGGAGACGAGCGGACCGGGAACCTCGTGTGCTCTTTCTGCGGAAAGAGCCAGGACGAGGTGCGGAAGCTGATCGCCGGACCGACCGTCTACATCTGCGACGAGTGCATCGACCTCTGCAACGACATCATCGCGGAGGAGTGCGACCAGGAGGAGGGCCTCACCTCGACGTCGGCGGTGCCGAAGCCGGCCGAGATCAAGAAGGTCCTCGACCAGTACGTCATCGGCCAGGAGCGCGCGAAGAAGATCCTCGCGGTCGCGGTCCACAACCACTACAAGCGCATCGACTCGCAGCTGGTGACCGGCGACGTCGAGCTGCAGAAGTCGAACATCCTGCTCGTCGGTCCGACCGGCTCCGGGAAGACGCTGCTCGCGCAGACGCTGGCGCGCTTCCTCCAGGTGCCGTTCGCGATCGCCGACGCGACGAGCCTGACCGAGGCCGGCTACGTCGGCGAGGACGTCGAGAACATCATCCTGTCGCTGCTCCAGAACGCCGACTACGACGTCGAGAAGTGCCAGCGCGGCATCGTCTACATCGACGAGATCGACAAGATCGCGCGCAAGGGCGACAACCCCTCGATCACCCGCGACGTCTCCGGCGAGGGCGTGCAGCAGGCGCTGCTCAAGATCATCGAGGGCACGACCGCCAGCGTGCCGCCGAAGGGCGGGCGCAAGCATCCGCAGCAGGAGTTCCTCCAGGTCGACACCACCAACATCCTCTTCATCTGCGGCGGCGCGTTCGTCGGGCTCGAAGACATCATCCGCCGGCGCATCGGCATGAAGGGGATGGGCTTCGGCGCCGACATCCGCCGGCGCGACGAGCGCACCGTGAGCGACCTGCTCCACGAGGTGCAGACCGAGGACCTCCTCAAGTTCGGACTGATCCCGGAGTTCGTCGGCCGCCTGCCGGTCATCGCGACGCTCGAGGAGCTGAACGAGCAGTCGCTGGTGCGCATCCTCAAGGAGCCGAAGAACGCGCTCACCCGCCAGTACCAGAAGCTCTTCGACATGGAGAGCGTCCACCTGAAGTTCACCGAGGGGGCGCTGCACCGCGATCGCGCGCGAGGCGCTCACGCGGAAATCCGGTGCGCGCGGTCTGCGGGCGATCATGGAAAACATCATGCTCGACGTGATGTACGAGATTCCCTCCGCAGGCCGAACATCAAGGAGGTGCTGATCTCCGAGGAGGTGGTCACGCGCAAGGAGCAGCCGATCATGCTGTACCAGAAGACGGCTGAGACCGCGTAAGAAGGGATACGACCGGCATGCTGTTTCGTAACGACAAGAAAGACCCTCCGCGACCGGGTGCGCTGCGCCGTCCCGCTGCTGCCGCTTCGGGACATCATCGTCTTCCCGCACATGGTCGTGCCGCTCTTCGTCGGCCGGCAGCGCTCGATCCGCGCCCTCGAAGAGGCGATGAACAAGCAGAAGTTCATCCTGCTCGCGGCGCAGAAGGAGGCGAAGACCAACGATCCGACCGAGGAGGACATCTACAAGGTCGGCACGCTCGGCAGCGTCGTGCAGCTGCTGCGTCTGCCCGACGGCACCGTGAAGGTGCTGATCGAGGGCAAGAAGCGCGCGCGCATCGCGCAGTACGTCGATCATCCGGACTTCTTCCTGGTCGAGGTCGACGAGATCGCCGAGCCGATGCGACAAGACCACCGAGCTCGAGGCGCTCATCCGCAGCGTCAACTCGACGTTCGAGAACTACGTCAAGCTCAACAAGAAGATCCCGCCCGAGATGATCATGTCGGTCGCCTCGATCGACGACGCGGCCCGGCTCGCCGACACCATCGTCGCCCACCTCGGCATCAAGCTCGAGGACAAGCAGACGCCTGCTCGAGCTTCTCGACCCCGCCGAGCGCCTCGAGAAGGTCCTCGGCTACATGCGCTCCGAGATCGAGATCCTCGAGGTCGAGAAGCGCATCCGCACCCGGGTCAAGAAGCAGATGGAGAAGACCCAGAAGGAGTACTACCTCAACGAGCAGATGCGGGCGATCCAGAAGGAGCTCGGCGAGAAGGACGAGTTCAAGAACGAGATCCAGGAGCTCGAGGAGAAGATCAAAGCGAAGAAGATGACGCCGGAGGCGAAGGACAAGGCAGAGAAGGAGCTCAAGAAGCTCAAGATGATGTCGCCGATGTCCGCCGAGGCGACCGTCGTCCGCAACTACATCGACTGGCTGATCAGTCTGCCGTGGGACGAGTACACCGACGACAAGCTCGACATCAAGGAAGCCGAGAAGGCGTCCTCGAGGAGGACCACTACGGTCTCGAGAAGGTGAAGCAGCGCATCCTCGAGTACCTCGCGGTGCAGAGCCTGGTCGGGCAGCTCAAGGGCCCGATCCTGTGCCTGGTCGGCCCGCCCGGCGTCGGCAAGACCTCGCTCGGCAAGTCGATCGCACGTGCGCACCGGCCGGAAGTTCGTCCGCGTGTCGCTCGGCGGCGTTCGCGACGAGGCCGAGATCCGCGGCCATCGCCGCACCTACATCGGCGCGCTTCCCGGGCAAGGTCATCCAGTCGATGAAGAAGGCCGGATCCGGCAATCCGGTCTTCCTGCTCGACGAGGTCGACAAGATGTCGACCGACTTCCGCGGCGATCCGTCGTCGGCGCTGCTCGAGGTGCTCGATCCCGAGCAGAACGGCACGTTCAACGACCACTACCTCGACGTCGACTACGATCTTTCGAAGGTGATGTTCATCACCACCGCGAACGCGCTCGAGCGCATCCCGCGGCCGTTGCAGGACCGGATGGAGATCATCCGCATCGCCGGCTACACCGAGCTCGAGAAGCTCAACATCGCCAAGCGCTACCTCGTGAAGAAGCAGCGCGAGGCGAACGGGCTCGGCGAGGAGAACATCGAGTTCGCCGATTCGGCGCTGCTCGGCGTCATCCGCCACTACACCAAGGAAGCCGGCGTCCGGAACCTCGAGCGCGAGATCGCCTCGATCTGCCGCAAGGCCGCGGTCGAGGTCGTGAAGAAGGATCGCAGGCGCGAAGATCCGCGTCAGCACCAAGAGCCTCACGAAGCTCCTCGGCCCGCCGCGCTTTCGTTACGGCAAGGCCGAGGAGGAGCAGAAGGTCGGCGTCGCGACCGGTCTCGCCTGGACCGACATGGGCGGCGAGCTGCTCGGGACCGAGGTCACGGTCATGCCGGGCAAGGGCAAGCTCATCATCACCGGCAAGCTCGGCGACGTGATGCAGGAGTCCGCGCAGGCGGCGATGAGCTACGTGCGCTCGCGCGCCGAGGCGCTCGGCCTCGACCGCGACTTCTACCAGAAGGTCGACATCCACATTCACGTGCCCGAAGGCGCCATCCCCAAGGACGGGCCGTCGGCGGGCATCACGATGGCGACCGCTCTCACCTCCGCGCTGACCAGGATCCCGGTGCGTCACGACCTCGCGATGACCGGCGAGATCACCTTGCGCGGACGCGTGCTGCCCATCGGCGGCCTCAAGGAGAAGGTCCTCGCCGCGCATCGGGGCGGCATCAAGCACGTCCTGCTTCCCGGCGAGAACGCCAAGGACATCAAGGAAATCCCCGCGACGATCTTGAAATCAATCCGCCTCGAGCTGGTCGACCACATGGACGCCGTCCTCCGGAAGGCGCTCGTGCTCGAGGACCCGGAGAGCTTCCTCCGCAAGACCGTACCGGCCGACGCGGCGCCGCCTCCGCCGTTTCCCCAGGAGGCGCCGGCGCCACCCGACATCGTCACGCACTGAGCACGCAAGGCGCGCGACCGATCCAGTCGCGCGCCTCACGTGCGCGCATGCGTGAATTGACTAGCAAAAACTCGACTGGTAATAGCCGCAGCCCTGATTAGCTACCCAGCCACTCGATCAGGCGAGCACGCGAGGGGGGGTCTCCATGACCAAGGCCGAGCTGATTGATTCGATTTCATCCAAGGTCGATCTACCGAAGGGAACCGCGGAGCGCATCGTCAACACGATCTTCGATGACATCGTCGGCGCCTTGAAGAACGGAGACAAGGTCAACATCTCGGGGTTCGGCACGTTCCAGGTTTCCGACCGCAAGGCCCGGACCGGGCGCAATCCCAAGACCGGCGAGGCGATCCAGATCGGCGCCTCCCGCTCGGCCAAGTTCAAGGCCGGCAAGACGCTCAAGGATTCCTTGAACTGAACGCGGCGCGGCGCACGTCCGCCATTCACTCCGTTGCGACCTGATCGCGACGACTCCGGCGCGGGCGGTTAGCTCAGCGGGAGAGCATCGGCCTTACAAGCCGGGGGTCGCTGGTTCGATCCCAGCACCGCCCATCACGCGCCCGGTTGCCACCGCCGACCAGCAGGCTTCAGCGGGCGCCCGTCGTCTCGCGGCCGGCGCGCCCGCTCAGTTGCCGAGCAACGAATCCCAGAACGCGCACTGATGGTCGAGCGAGAAGTTCAAACCCGACTCGACCACCGGCGACGGCGCAGCCAGGGACAGAAGCTGCTGGGTGCGGGTCTCGTGGCCGTCGTATCGCGGCCAGCGGGGGACGTGCGGTGGCGTGGGCTTGCCCGTTCGCGCGAAGCGCGTCCAGTAGCGCACCATCGCGTCGGACAGCTGCTGCTGGCCGGCGTCGAGCGGCGGAGCGGCGACGACGTTCGGGACGTCGAAGAGATATTGAATCTCCGAGGCATGCGCCGCGCCGTATGGATAGCTCACCGGCGGCAAGAAGAGCTCGGGCGCGTTCTCGTCGTCGAACTCGTACCCGTAGGTCCGCACCTTGCCCGACAGCGCTCGGGTCGCGGCGAAGCCGCTGCACGCGAACGAGGCGTCGGTCGCCAGCGCGCTCAGCGCCAGACCGGCGCTGTCGTAGTTCGCGAGCGGGTAGTGCGAGATGAGCGCCGGGACGAGGCTCGGGGGAACGCCGAGAAAGCTCGCGACCGCGTCGGGGTAGTCCTCGTCGCTCAACGGACCGTCGACCAGCTCGATCAGCAGCGCGACGAAGAGCCGCATCTCGTCGTGATTCGATCCCTCGATGACGGGCACGCGGTTGAAGTCGCCGTTCTTGAACGCGGTGAGCATCGGTTGCGGCAGCACGTGGCCGTCGATGACGGGGCTCGAGGAGGTGAGCTCGGTGCCCTGGTTGGCGAGGAGCTGGTCGACGGAGACCGCACGCAGGCATGCCGCGCTCTGGTCGCTGCATCCGACGGCGTCCGCGAGCGTGCCGCCGCTGGTTTCGGCCGCGGCGAGCGTCGGCTGGAGGAACACGCCTCCGCTCTCGACGATCGCGCGCTGGAACAGGCCCGCGGCGAGCGGCGACGCCAGCTGCGCGTGAACGCTGATGCCGCCCGCCGATTCGCCGAAGATCGTCACGCGACGCGGATTGCCGCCGAACGCGCGGATGTTCCGCTGCACCCATTGCAGCGCGAATTGCTGATCGAGAATCCCGTAGTTGCCCGACACGCCGTCGGGCGACTCGGCGCTCAGCGCGGGGTGGGCGAGAAAGCCGAGCGCGCCGAGACGATAGTTGATCGTCACGACGACGACGTCGCCGACCTCGACGAGTCTCGTCGGGTCGTACTCGTCGCTCTCGCCGACCTGGAACGCGCCTCCGTGGATCCACACCATGACCGGGCGATTGCGGCGGAGATCGCGCGCGGCAACCGACTTCCGATGCGGTGTGTAGACGTTCAGGAAGAGGCAATCCTCGGTCGTGCTCGCGAGGCCGAACGGCGACGTGATCTGCGGGCAGTGATTGCCGTAGGCGCTCGTGTCGAGCGGACTGGACCATGCGGCATGCGGCTGCGGCGGCATCCAACGCAGCTCGCCGACCGGCGCGGCGGCGTAGGGAATCCCGAGGAACTCGTCCATTGCCGGCGTGACCACGCCCTCCACAGGCCCGGTATCCGTCGTCGCGATCACGGTCTCGGCGGCGGCGGCCGTGACCAGCGACGGCATCATGCTGCCGATCACGAGCGCGATCGACAGCGCGCGTCGCAACCACATGGAGCGCCGCGGGGCCCGCGCGTGGGTCGAATCCGTCGGGTCGGTCGCGCGCCGCGCGAACTGACGAGCGGGGGGGCGGCGGCGGGACTCACGTCGGCGTGCGGACGGATCGGCGGGCGTCGGCCGCAGTCCGACGGCGAGAGGCGCGTGGCTCTCTGACGAGGAACGAGTCATGGCGATCGTCCTTTCGGGGTGCGACGGCGAGTGGTCGGGGCAACGACGGCACGCGTTGCGCGTTTGCGGGAACGTATCGCATCCCGAAATCGCCGCGCAAGAAAAAACCGCGACGGCCGCCGTCCGAAGCAGGACGGTGCCCGGCGGAAGCGGACGAGCGCGGAGCGGCGCGACGCTCGTCGGCGCCGGGAGAGCCCGCCATTGAACTCGGGATTGGTGATTGCTAGAAAGACCGATCACCGTCGGGGTCGTAGTTCAGCTGGTTAGAACGCCTGCCTGTCACGCAGGAGGTCGCGAGTTCGAGTCTCGTCGGCCCCGCTCAGCGAGGTGCAGTCTGAAGAAAGACACGTACATGATTACGCGCGAGGACGCGCTGGCGGCGCGGCGATGGTACCTCGTCGATGCCGAGGGACGCGTGCTCGGCCGTGTGGCGACCGCCATCGCCAACGTCCTCCGTGGCAAGCACAAGCCGACGTTCACGCCCCACGTGGACAGCGGCGACTTCGTCGTGGTGGTGAACGCGGCGAAGGTGCGGCTCTCGGGTCGGAAGCTCGACGACAAGCTCTACCATCGACACACCGGCTGGCCGGGCGGAATCCGTACGACGACGGCCGGGCGGGTCATGGCGGAGCGGCCGGAGCGCGTGCTGCGCGCGGCGGTGGTCGGGATGCTGCCGAAGAACCGGTTGGGCCGCCGGCTCGCGACCAAGCTCAAGATCTACCGTGGCGCCGATCATCCCCACGCGGCCCAGCAACCCGAGCGCCTCGCGCTCTGAGCCGAATCTCTTCGCATCGAGGAACCCGCATGGCTGAACGTCGAGAACTCTACGTCGCGACCGGCAAGCGCAAGAGCGCTGTCGCGCGCATCCGCATGTACCCCGGCGATGGCAAGGTCGTGGTCAACGAGCGCGCGCTCGACGACTACTTCGGCCGCGAGACCTCGCGCATGATCGTCAACCAGCCGTTCGACGTCACCAATACGCGGGGCCAGTACAGCGCGACGGTGAACGTCGGCGGCGGGGGCGTCGCGGCGCAAGCAACCGCGATCCGCCACGGCATCACGCGGGCGCTCGTCGGTGCGAACCCGGAGTTCCGCGGCGTCCTCAAGAAAGCCGGCTTCATCACCCGCGATCCCCGTGAGGTCGAGCGGAAGAAGTACGGGCGCCACAAGGCCCGGAAGCGCCCGCAATACTCGAAGCGGTAGGCTCGTGCCCGCGCGGGAGGCCATCCGGGTCGCCGTCGTCGGGGCGACCGGATACACCGGCGCGGAGCTGCTTCGCTACCTCGCCCGGCACCCCCACGTTCGCCTGACGGCGGTCACCTCCGAGCAGAGCGCCGGTAAACCGCTGGCCGAGGTCCACCCCTGGCTGCGGGGGAAGGTCGATCTGCCGCTGGTCGCGTTCGACGCGGCACGCGTCGCCGACGGCGCCGACGTCGCGTTCGTCGGCCTGCCGCACGGCGCCGCCGCGGCGGCGGTCGCGGCGCTGCTCGACCGCGGCCTGCGCGTCGTCGATCTGAGCGCTGATTTCCGCTTCCGCGACGCCGAGGAGTACGCGCGCTGGTACGGCCCGCATCCGGCGCCGCACCTGCTCGCCGACGCGGTCTACGGGCTGACCGAGTACCATCGCGACGCGCTGGCGCGAGCACGGCTGATCGCGTCGCCCGGCTGCTATCCGACCGGCGCGTTGCTCGGTCTGCTGCCGCTTCTCGCCGACGGCCTCGTCGATCCCGCGTCGATCGTGATCGATGCGAAGTCGGGTGTGACCGGCGCCGGCCGAACGGTCGCGGCCGAGTATCTCTTCGCCGAGGTCGACGACAACCTGCGCGCGTACAAGATCGGGACGCACCGCCACGCGCCGGAGATCGAGCAGGAGATCCGGCGTGCGACGGGCGGCGATCATCCGATCCTGTTCGTGCCGCACCTGCTGCCGATTCGGCGCGGGATCTTGACGACGCTGCACCTGCGGCCGCGCGCCGGCGCCGACGCGGCCGCGCTCGCCGCGAGCTTCCGCGGTCGCTACGAGGGCGAGCGCTTCATCGTCCTCTCGCCCGAGCGCGCGCCCGAGATCCGCGACGTCGTCGGCACCAACGACTGCGCGATCGGCTGGGTCGTCGACCGGCGGAGCGGCCGAGCGGTCGTCGTCACCGTGATCGACAACCTCGGCAAGGGCGCCGCGGGTCAGGCGATCCAGAGCTTCAACGTGATGATGGGCCTGTCCGAGGCCGCCGGCCTCGACCACCTCGCGCTCGTACCCTGACGCGTGGCGCGCCGCGTCCGTCGGAGGGACGGACGCGGCGACTGGGATCCCCGGCGAGGACGCGTCGCGACGGCCGCTCGCCGCGCTCACTCCGGCCCGAGAAAGAGAAACGCGCCGAACACGGCGAAGACGCCGTTCGCCGTCCAGGCGGCGACGATCGGCGGCAATGCGCCGCCGTGGCCGAGCGAGATCGTGAGCGCGAGCAGAACCCAGTAGCTGAATCCGACGACGAGGCCGATCCCGATGGTGGTCGCGATCGGCCGCCGCCGGGGGTTGCGGGTCGCGAGCGGCGTTCCGACCAGCACCATCACCAGCGGCACGAACGGCAGCGCGAGCTTGAGATGCAAGTCGACGCGCGACTCCGTCGTGTCGATGCCTTTGCGGCTGAGCTCGTGGATGTGATGGCGCAGGCGCTGAAAGTTCAGCTCCTCGGGATCCTTGTCCATGACCCGGAGGTCCTGCGGGCGGTCCGGCAAGACGAAGTCGTCGTCGCGGAGGTGGCGCGTGACGATGTCGCCGCCGGCGTCGAAGGAGCGCTCCACGGCCTCGTCGAAGCGCCACCGTCCGTCGCGCCATTGCGCCGCGGGGATCTCGATCAGGCGTTGCAGCTCGAACGCGCGCGTTGAAGTCGTAGACCGTGAGCCCGAGCAACGCCTCGTTGCGCGCGTCGAAGTGCTGGATGTTGTAGATCCCCGCCTTGCCGTGAAACCACATGCCGTCCTCGCTGAGCAGCGCTTTCAGCGGCCGCTTGTGGATCTCGATCGCATCGACGTAGCGGGAGCGTTCCGAGGCGTACGGCACGACCGTCTCGTTCCAGACGAGGATGCCGACGCTGAGGAGAACGGCCATCACCAGGAGCGGCGCCGCGACGTGGAGCGTGCTGATGCCGCAGGCGCGCATCGCGGTGAGCTCGTTGTGGCGTGCCATCATCCCGAGCGCGAGCAGCACGCCGCCCAGGGTCGCGATCGGCAGCATCTGGGTGATGATGAGCGGGATCTTGAACATCAGGTACCGCACCACGGCGCCCGGTTGGGCGTGATACTTGAGGAACGTGTCGAACCGATCGAAGAAGTCGACCAGGACGTAGATCATCAGGAACGCGAGCATGCAGAGCCCGAAGTAGCGGAGGAACTCGCGGAGGACGTAGCGCGGCACGACCGGCACCACCGCGCGCGTGAGCGTGCTCACCGCGTCGACGCGGCCTGCCAGCGCGTCCTTACGACCGCAAGGCGACCTTGCAGCCGGTCGCGCAACGCCAGCCGGCGTTCGCGCGCCGCCGCGACGAAGAGGACGACGGCGAGCGGCCCGAACACCAGGTTCGGCAGCCAGAGCGCGATCGCCGGCCGCAGGACGTTCTTCTCGGCCATCGCCTCGCCGGCGGTGAGCAGCAGGTAATAGCAGAAGATGATCGCGAGGCTCACGGAGAAGCCGCGCGACTTGACGCCGCGCGCCGGCTGGATCGCGAGCGGCACCGCGATCAAGCCGAACACCAGGCATGCGAACGGCAGCGCGAACTTGCGGTGCACCTCGACGAGCTCGTTGTTGACGGGCCGGCCGGCGAGCCGCTTTTCCGCGATCGCCGCGCGCAGCTCGGGCAGGGTCATCTCCTGCGCGTCCTTCTCGCGCTGCGAGAACTTCGCGAGCGCGGCGGCGAGATTCAACGTGACGTCGTACACGGTGAAGTCCGTCTTGTGGTAGCTCTTCTCGCCCGGCACGAACGTGTGGATGCTGCCGTCGAGAAGGCGGAGCGTCACGGTGTGCGTCTCCTCGTTGCTGACCAGGAAGCCGTGCTTCGCCACCACGGTGTTGCGCTGGTTCGGATCGCGGTTGTCCGAGATCAGGATGCCGCCGAGCTGGTCGCCCGGCGGTTGGATGTGCTGCACGTAGATGACGAGCCCCGCGAAGTCGTCGTTGAAGACGCGCTCGGTGAGTCCGGCGCTCGCGCGCGTCTTGGCGATCTCGTACAAGCCCGCTTTGAGCTTCGAGTTGCCCCACGGACGCGCGTACATGGCGAGGAACGAGCTGAGCAGGTAGACCGCGCCGGTGAACACGACCAGCGGCACCGTCATCTGATAGAGGCTGAGCCCCGACGTCTTGAGCGCGACGATCTCGCTGTCCGCCGAGAGGCGCCCGAAGCCGAGCAGCACCGCGAGCAACAACGCCATCGGCACCGTGACCTCGAGAAACGTCGGCAGGATGTATGCGAAGAGCTTGCCGATCTCGAGAAGCGGGACGTTGCGGTTGACCACCAGCTCGACCAGCTTGAGCATGCGGGCGATCAGCAGGATGAAGGTGAAGACGCCGATGCCGTACAGGAACGGCACCGTCACCTCGCGCAAGAAGTAGCGGTGGAGCGTCCAACCCATGCGACGGCAGCGAATGGTATAAATCCAGGTCGTCCTTGTAAACGATGCGGTCCCGAACACCCATGCGCCGTTCCCGTCCGCGCTCGCACCCGCGAGGCGCCGTCGGGCGCGACGACCTCGTCTGCGGGATCAATCCGGTCCGCGAGACGCTGCGCGCGGCTCGCGAGAGCGTCCGGCGCCTGTGGACGGTGCGCGGCGTGGGCGCGGCGGAGGAGATCGCGGCGCTCGCCGGTGCGGCGGGCATCGACGTCGTGATCACCGATCAGGCGCGGCTCGACGACTTGACCGGCGGGGCGCACCACCAAGGGATTGCGGCCGAGACCGCGCCGTTCGCCTACACCCCGCTCGGCGACGTGCTGGCGCGCGACGCGCGCCTCCTCGTCGCGCTCGACGGGATCACCGACCCGCAGAACCTCGGCGCGATCATCCGCTCCAGCGAGGCGCTCGGGGCGAGCGCCGTCGTCGTTCCACGGGATCGTGCCGCGCCGGTCACGACCGCCGTCGTGCGCGCCGCCTGCGGTGCGACCGCCCATCTGCCGATCGTCCAGGTCGTCAACCTCGCCCGGTCCCTCGGCGAGATGAAGGCGCGGGGGTTCTGGATCGTCGCCCTCGATCTCGAGGGCGCCGACGGGTTCTCCCATTTGCCCGCGCTCGACCGCGCGGTCTTGCTGGTCGGCGGCGAAGGGGGCGGACTCAGGCGCCTGGTGCTGGAAAGCGCCGACTTCCGCGTGCGAATCGGCATGCGGGGCCGGGTCGAATCGCTGAACGCCGCGGTTGCGGCCGCGATCGGCGTCTACGAGATCGGCCGAACCCTGTTCGGGAGCGCCGGCCCGCCGGTCCGCGCGTGAGCCCGCACCCCTGGCCGCCGGTCGGATTCCGAGCCGGGACCGACCGATATGTCAGGAATCTTGACACTTTTCCAGGCACGAGCTATGCAGGGAGGTTCGCACGTCACCCGTTTCTCTCTGCAAAGAAGCAGCCTGCGCCCGTGGGCGCGCGTTGATCGAGCGCTCGCCCCAGTGGGTGTGCGTGAGTGGGGCCGGCGAATTCTGGGGTCTTGGAACGCGGGAGCCGACGGGTGACGCACACGAGGCGGGCGATGCAGGCGGCAGTCCCGGCACAATCTTCTGACACATGCTGGCGTAGCTCAAGGGTAGAGCACCTGATTTGTAATCAGGCGGTTGTAGGTTCGATTCCTATCGCCAGCTTCGAGGATGTGCGCGCGGCCGGTTGCGGGCGCCGCGCACGTCTCGCGCATACAACGGAGAGGTACCCGAGTGGCCAAAGGGAGCAGACTGTAAATCTGCCGGCGTCAGCCTACGGAGGTTCGAATCCTCCCCTCTCCATCGAGATTGGAAGGACGGTGGCAACCATCAGTGCGGGAATAGCTCAGTTGGTCAGAGCATCAGCCTTCCAAGCTGAGGGTCGCGGGTTCGAATCCCGTTTCCCGCTCTTTTCACCCGCCAACGGCGGCGATGGCTCGAGCTCATCGGGGCGTCGCGGGAAGGATACAGGGAGCTCGACCGCGAATGGCGCGACGGACGGAGGCCGCGGATCCGCGAACAGCGGGAAGCATCGATGCAGCAGGTTGCTGAACGGGTCCAGATGCAAGGCGCGAGGAAGCGAGCGCCCGAGCAACGCGGCAGATGGACCCAGTCAGCAAGCTGCTGCCCAGGTAGCTCAGTCGGCAGAGCACGTCCTTGGTAAGGACGAGGTCGGCGGTTCGATCCCGCTCCTGGGCTTTGACGTGGTGTATCGCAACGAGGGCCGCGCGCGCGCCGCTGCGCCGCGCGGCGGCCTTTCGCAAGGAGGCTAATTCGTATGGGCAAGGCGAAGTTCGAGCGGAAGAAGCCGCACGCGAACGTGGGGACGATCGGGCACGTGGACCACGGGAAGACGACGTTGACGGCGGCGATCACGAAGGTGCAGGCGGCGAAGAAGCTGGCGGAGTTCGTGGCGTTCGACCAGATCGACAAGGCGCCGGAGGAGAAGGCGCGGGGGATCACGATCGCGACGGCGCACGTGGAGTACGAGAGCCCGAAGCGGCACTACGCGCACGTGGATTGCCCGGGGCACGCCGACTACGTGAAGAACATGATCACGGGGGCGGCGCAGATGGACGGGGCGATCTTGGTGGTGTCGGCGGCCGACGGGCCGATGCCGCAGACGCGGGAGCACATCTTGCTCGCGCGCCAGGTGGGGGTGCCGTACATCGTGGTGTTCATGAACAAGGTCGACGCGGTGGACGACCCGGAGCTGCTGGATCTGGTGGAGCTCGAGGTGCGGGAGCTGCTGTCGAAGTACGAGTTTCCGGGGGACGAGATTCCGATCATTCGCGGCAGTGCGCTGAAGGCGCTCGAGGGCGACGCGAGCGAGATCGGCGAGGGGTCGATCGCGAAGTTGATGGAGGCGCTGGACAGCTACATTCCGCAGCCGCAGCGGGACGTGGACAAGCCGTTTTTGATGCCGGTGGAGGACGTGTTTTCGATCAGCGGGCGGGGGACGGTGGCGACGGGGCGGATCGAGCGGGGGCGGGTGAAGGTGGGGGAGGAGGTGGAGATCGTCGGGATCAAGGACACGCAGAAGACGGTGGTGACGGGCGTGGAGATGTTTCGGAAGATCCTGGACGAGGGGCAGGCGGGGGACAACGTCGGGTGCCTGTTGCGGGGGGTGAAGCGGGAGGAGATCGAGCGGGGGCAGGTGTTGGCGAAGCCGGGGTCGATCACGCCGCACACGAAGTTCGAGGCGGAGGCGTACGTGTTGACGAAGGAGGAGGGGGGACGGCACACGCCGTTTTTCAACGGGTATCGGCCGCAGTTCTACTTTCGGACGACGGACGTGACGGGGGTGGCGACGTTGCCGGAAGGGACGGAGATGGTGATGCCGGGGGACAACATCAAGCTGGTGGTGCAGCTGATCACGCCGATCGCGATGGACGAGGGGCTGCGCTTCGCGATCCGCGAGGGCGGCCGCACCGTCGGCGCCGGCGTCGTCACCAAGATCCTCGAGTAGCCGATGCGCGACCTGATCACGCTCAATTGCGAGGCGTGCAAGCGCAAGAACTACACGACGACCAAGAACAAGAAGACCGTGACGGACAAGCTCGCACTGAAGAAATTCTGCCCGGCCTGTCGCAGCCACACGCTGCACAAGGAAGGCAAGGTCTGAATGGTGCGCGTCGCCTCGCGGTCGCGTGTCATCATGGGGGCCAGTAGCTCGAACTGGCTAGAGCACCGGACTCCAAATCCGGGTGTTGCAGGTTCGAATCCTGCCTGGCCCGTTCCTCGCTGAGCACGCGGAGCACTTGTGGAAGATCGATTGCAACGGGTGAAGGACGTCGTACCGCAGAGCCGCGAGTTCCTCACCGAGGTGTGGACGGAGCTGCGCAAGGTCCATTGGCCGACGCGGCAGGAGACGCTCGCGGCGACGGTCGTGGTCATCATCGTGACGCTTGATCGTGGCGCTCTGGCTCGCCCTGGTCGACGGCGCGCTGTCGTACGTCTTCACGCATCTCTTGGGATCGCAAGGTTGATGATGGCCGCGCCGGAAGTCGAGAAGAAGTGGTACGTCGTGCACACGTACTCGGGCTACGAGCACAAGGTGAAGCAGGCGCTCGAGGAGCGCATCCGGTCGCTCGGCAAGGAGGAGTACTTCGGCGACATCCTGGTGCCCGCCGAGAAAGTCGTCGAGCTGGTGAAGGGCAAGCGGCGGACGTCGTCGCGGAAGTTCTTCCCCGGCTACATCCTGGTGAACATGTTCCTCAACGACGACACCTGGCACGTCGTCAAGTCGACGCCCAAGGTGACCGGCTTCGTCGGCGGCGCGACCAATCCGCCGTCGATCTCCGAGACCGAGGTTCGGCAGATCGCGCAGCAGGTCGAGGAGGGAGCGGTCAAGCCGAAGCCGAAGGTCTTCTTCGAGACCGGCGAGAACGTGAAGGTGGTCGACGGGCCGTTCCAGGACTTCAACGGGGTCGTCGAGGAAGTGAAGCCGGAGAAGGGCAAGCTCCGAGTGCTGATCAGCATCTTCGGACGGGCGACGCCGGTCGAGCTCGATTTCATTCAAGTCGAGAAGGCGTGAGTCGACCGGAGAATGCGATGGCGAAGAAAGTCGTAGCCGAGGTGAAGCTGCAGATTCCGGCGGGGGCGGCGAACCCGAGCCCGCCCGTCGGGCCGGCGCTCGGCCAGCGCGGCGTCAACATCATGGAGTTCTGCAAGCAGTTCAACGCGCAGACGCAGGCGCAGCAGGGGTTGATCATTCCGGTGGTCATCACCGTCTACGCCGACCGGTCGTTCACGTTCATCACCAAGACGCCGCCGGCCTCGGTGCTGCTGAAGCGCGCCGCCGGGATCGAGAAGGGCTCCGGCGAGCCGCACAAGAACAAAGTCGGGACGGTCACCAAGGATCAGATCCGCGAGATCGCCCAGCTGAAGACGCCCGATCTCACCGCGGCGAGCCTGGAGGCGGCGATGCAGACCGTCGAAGGCACCGCGCGGAGCATGGGCCTCGTCGTCGAGGGATAAGCCATGGCGAAGCACGGCAAGAAATATCGCGCCGCGACCGAGAAGATCGATCGCGAGCGGCTCTATCCGCTCGGCGGACGCGGTGAAGCTCGCGGTCGAGACCCACACCGCGAAGTTCGACGAGACGCGTCGAGCTGGCGGTGCGGCTCGGCGTCGACCCGCGGCAAGCGGATCAGAACGTCCGCGGCACGGTCATGCTGCCGCACGGCACCGGCAAGAACGTTCGCGTCCTGGTGATCGCCAAGGGCGAGAAGGTGAAGGAGGCCGAGCAGGCCGGCGCCGACTTCGCCGGCGGCGAGGAGCTCACCAAGAAGATCGCCGAGGAGAACTGGCTCGACTTCGATACGGTCATCGCGACGCCCGACATGATGGGCGCCGTCGGCCGCCTCGGAAAGATTCTCGGTCCGCGCGGGCTGATGCCGAACCCGAAGGTCGGGACGGTGACGTTCGACGTCGGCCGTGCCGTCCAGGAGGTGAAGGCGGGGAAGGTCGAGTACCGCGTCGAAAAGGCCGGCATCGTCCACGTGCCGGTCGGCAAGGTGTCGTTCGGGCCCGAGAAGCTCGCCGAGAACGCCTCGGCGCTGATCGCGGCGCTGGTGCGCGCCAAGCCCGCCGCGGCGAAAGGCAACTATCTCCGCGGCGTCGCGGTCGCCACCACCATGGGGCCCGGCGTCGCCGTCGACCCGAACAGCGCGCGCACGATCACGGCGGCGGCCTGACCAGGAGAGATCGGTGAACAGAGAAGACAAAGCGACGCGTCGTCGCGGACATTCACGAGCGGCTGCAACGCGCGAGCCTCGCGGTGATGACCGAGTACCGCGGCCTGACCGTGGCGCAGCTCGATCGCCTGCGGCGCGAGCTCAAGCAGGTCGACGCCGCGTACCACGTCACCAAGAACACGCTCGCGCGTCGCGCGATCAAGGAGACGGCGTTCGCGAAGCTCGAAGAGCTCCTGCGCGGGCCGACCGGCCTCGTCACGACGGCGGCCGACCCGATCGCGGCGGCGAAGATCCTCGTCAAGTTCGCCGAGCAGAACGACAAGCTCAAGATCACCGGCGGCGTCCTCGCCGGCGCGGCGATGCCGGCCACCGGCGTCGCCGATCTCGCGAAGCTTCCGAGCCGCGAGGTGCTGCTCGCGCAGCTCCTCGGCCTCTTCCAGGCGCCGGCGGCGCAGCTGCTTCGCACGATTCAGGAGCCGGGCGCGTCGCTCGTGCGACTCCTCGGCGCGCTCGAGCGCGCGAAGCAGGACGGCGCCCAATCCGCGGACCGGAGCACCCCAAACCGCAGCCAACGAAGGAGGAGCAGTCTGATGCCGGAAGTATCCCGAGAGCAGGTCAAGGACTACATCAAGAACATGTCGCTGCTGGACGCGGCGGCGCTCGTCAAGGAGCTCGAGAGCGAGCTCGGCGTGAGCGCCGCGGCACCGATGATGGCGGCGATGCCGGGCGCGGCGGCAGGCGGCGCGGCGGCGGCTCCGGCCGAGGAGAAAGACGAGTGGACGGTGGTCCTCAAGTCCGCCGGCGAGAAGAAGATCCAAGTGATCAAGGTCGTCCGCGAGCTCACCGGCCTCGGCCTCAAGGAGGCGAAGGACCTCGTCGACGGCGCGCCCAAGAACGTCAAGGAAGGCATCGCCAAGAACGAGGCCGAGGACATCAAGAAGAAGCTCGAAGAGGCGGGCGGTCAGGTCGAGGTCAAGTAGCTCGCTGCGAATCTTCGGATGGGCGCGTATCGACGGGCCGCCCGGCGGTCCATGAAAGGTGAGTGAATGGCTTTAGCACAAGTCGCTAACAACTTCCGGCTGCGTCGCACCTTCGGACGGATCAAGAAGATCGTCGACATTCCGAACCTGATCGACATCCAACAGCGGTCGTACGAGGAGTTCCTTCAGCGCGACATCGAGCCCGAGCGACGGGCCGACACGGGGTTGCAGGGCGTCTTCAAGTCGGTCTTCCCGATCAAGGACTTCAACGAGACCGCCTCGCTCGAGTTCGTGAGCTACTCGCTCGGCGAGCCGAAGTACGACGTCGACGAGTGCCACCAGCGCGGCATGACCTTCGCGGCGCCGCTCAAGGTGACGATCCAGCTCGTCATCTGGGACGTCGACCAGGAGAGCGGCGTCCGGTCGATCAAGAACGTCAAGGAGCAGGAGGTCTACTTCGGCGAGATCCCGCTCATGACGCGGAACGGCACGTTCATGATCAACGGCACCGAGCGCGTGATCGTGAGCCAGCTGCACCGCTCGCCCGGCGTCTTCTTCGACCACGACAAGGGCAAGACCCACGCCAGCGGCCGTCTGCTCTACTCGGGCCGCATCATTCCCGTACCGCGGCTCCTGGATCGATTTCGAGTTCGACGCCCGCGACATCCTCTACGTGCGCATCGACCGCCGGCGGAAGTTCCACGCGACGGTGCTGCTGCGCGCGCTCGGCGATGACCACCGAGGACCTGCTCAACTACTTCTACAAGAAGGACACGATCGTCCTCGACGGCCGGAAGGCCGTCGAAGCTCTTCAAGCCCGAGCAGCTCGCGGGCGTGAAGGCGACGCGCGACGTCCGCCACCCCGAGTCGAACGAGATCATCGTCAAGGAAGGGCGGAAGTTCACCAAGGCGGTGATCCGCCAGATGGAGGCGGCGGGGGTCGAGCAGGTCCCGATCACGCTCGAGGAAGTGATCGGCCGGGTGTCGGCGCACGACATCGTCGATCCCAAGACCGGCGAGGTGCTGGTCGAGTGCAACCAGGAGATCACGCAGGAGCGCTACGACCTGCTGCGCGAGCGCGGCATCAGCACGATCGACGTCCTCTTCATCGACGACCTCCACGTCGGGCCGTCGCTGCGGAACACCCTGCTCCAGGACAAGATCGCGTCGCCGGACGAGGCGATCATGGAGATCTACCGCCGGCTCCGTCCCGGCGATCCGCCGACGCCCGAGACCGCGACCGCCTTCTTCCACAACCTCTTCTTCAACCCCGACCGCTACGACCTGTCGAAGGTCGGGCGGCTCAAGCTCAACCACAAGCTCAAGCTCAACGTCCCGCTCGAGCAGGGGACGCTGCGCCGCGAGGACATCCTCGAGGTCGTCCGCTACCTGATCGAGCTCAAGAACGGCAACGGGCAGATCGACGACATCGACCACCTCGGCAACCGCCGCGTGCGTGCCGTCGGCGAGCTCGTCGAGAACCAGTACCGGATCGGCCTCGTCCGGATGGAGCGCGCGATCAAGGAGCGCATGAGCCTCCAGGACATCGAGACGCTGATGCCGCAGGAGCTCATCAACTACAAGCCGGTCTCGGCCGTCATCAAGGAGTTCTTCGGCTCGAGCCAGCTCTCGCAGTTCATGGACCAGACGAACCCGCTCTCGGAGATCACGCACAAGCGCCGCCTCTCCGCACTCGGGCCGGGCGGCCTCACCCGCGAGCGCGCCGGCTTCGAGGTCCGCGACGTGCACCCGACGCACTACGGCCGGGTGTGTCCGATCGAGACGCCGGAAGGCCCGAACATCGGCCTGATCGCGTCGCTCTCGACCTACGCGCGCGTCAACGACTACGGCTTCGTCGAGACACCGTATCGCGAGGTCGAGAAGGGCGCGCGTCAGCGAGCGACATCCGGTTCCTCTCCGCGCTCGAGGAGGAAGACCTCGTCGATCGCGCAGGCGAACGCGCCGCATCGACGCCAAGGGCGCCTTCACCAGCGACCTGGTCTCCGCGCGCATCGGCGGCGACTTCGTCCAGGTGCGACCGGATCAGGTCGAGTACATGGACGTCTCGCCGAACCAGCTAGTGAGCGTGGCGGCGTCGCTGATCCCGTTCCTCGAGAACGACGACGCCAACCGCGCGCTCATGGGCTCGAACATGCAGCGCCAGGCGGTGCCGCTGCTGCGCACCGACGCGCCGCTCGTCGGTACCGGCATGGAGCGCGTCGTGGCGCGCGACTCCGGGGTGACGGTCGTCGCCGCGCCGCGACGGCGTCGTCGAGACCGTCGACGCCACGCGCATCGTCGTCAAGGCCGACAAGCCGGCGACCGACGGCCGCGACGCCGGCGTCGACATCTACAACCTCGTCAAGTACCAGCGCTCGAACCAGAACACCTGCATCAACCAGCGGCCGATCGTCGTCGTCGGCGACCGGGTGACCGCCGGCGACGTCATCGCCGACGGCCCGTCGACGGAGATGGGCGAGCTCGCGCTCGGCCGCAACATCGTCGTCGCCTTCATGCCGTGGGGCGGGTACAACTTCGAGGACTCGATCCTCATCAGCGAGAAGCATCGTCCGCGAGGACTTCTTCACCTCGGTGCACATCGAGGAGTTCGAGTGCGTCGCGCGCGACACCAAGCTCGGCCCCGAGGAGATCACCCGCGACATCCCGAACGTCGGCGACGAGGCCCTCAAGGACCTCGACGAGTCCGGGCATCATCCGGATCGGCGCCGAGGTGAAGCCGCGGCGACATCCTGGTCGGCAAGATCACGCCCAAGGGCGAGACCCAGCTCTCGCCCGAGGAGAAGCTGCTGCGGGCGATCTTCGGCGAGAAGGCCGGCGAGGTGCGCGACACCTCGCTGCGCGTGCCGCCCGGGCGTCGAGGGCACGACGATCAACGCGCGGGTCTTCTCGCGCAAGGGCGTCGACGAAGGACGAGCGCAGCGCGGCTGATCGAGGAGGAGGAGGTCGCGCGGCTCACCAAGGACCAGCACGACGAGGTCCGCATCATCAAGGAATCGAGCGCTGAAGAAGGTGAAGAAGCTGCTGGTCGGCCGCAGCGCGAGCGTCCGCGCTCTCGGACGACAACCGCAAGGTAGCTGCTCGCGAAGGGCGCCGAGATCACCGCCGAGGACCTCGACGCAGATCCCGCTCGACCTACTGGGGCGACATCAAGGTCGGCAACGACAAGGTCGAGGACGAGCTGTCGCGCGTCGTCGACGCCATGCGCGAGCAGATCGAGCGCATCACGCACGCTCTTCCAGGAGAAGATCGAGCGCCTGAAGAGCGGCGACGAGCTGCCGCCGGGCGTCATCAAGATGGTGAAGGTCTTCGTCGCCATCAAGCGCAAGCTTCAGGTCGGCGACAAGATGGCCGGGCGCCACGGCAACAAGGGCGTGCTGTCGCGCATCCTTCCCGAGGAGGACATGCCGTACCTGCCGGACGGCACCCCGGTCGACATCGTCCTGAATCCGCTCGGCGTGCCCTCGCGCATGAACGTCGGGCAGATCCTCGAGACCCACCTCGGCTGGGCGTCGCGCGAGCTCGGCCGGCAGCTCGCGCGACGAGCTGCCGGACAACGGCAAGGACGGCGTCGAGCAGCATCCGCGCGCAAGCTGCGCGAGCTGTACGGCGAGCAAGGAGCGCAAGACCTGATCGACGAGCGCTGCGCGACGAGGACATCGAGAAGCTCGTCGCAGAAGGCCGGCGCGCGGCGTCCACGTCGCGTCGCCGGTGTTCGACGGCGCCGCCGAGGACGAGATCTTCGGCCTCTTGAAGAAGGCGGCGCTGCCGCCGAGCGGCCAGATGCCGCTCTACGACGGCCGCACCGGTGAGCCGTTCGAGCAGCCGGTCACGGTCGGCGTGATGTACATGATGAAGCTGCACCACCTCGTCGACGACAAGATCCACGCGCGCTCGACGGGCCCGTACTCGCTGGTCACGCAGCAGCCGCTCGGCGGCAAGGCGCAGTTCGGCGGCCAGCGCCTCGGCGAGATGGAGGTCTGGGCGCTCGAGGCGTACGGCGCCGCCTACAGCTTGCAGGAGATGCTGACGGTCAAGTCCGACGACGTCGCCGGCCGCACCCGGATGTACGAGGCGATCGTCAAGGGCGAGAACGTCCTCGAGCCGGGCCTGCCGGAGTCCTTCAACGTCATGGTGAAGGAGCTCCAGAGCCTGGCGCTCGACGTCGAGCTGCTCGAGGACCAGCGACCGGCAGCCGAGAGCTGATCGGACGGACGACAAGCAACCGGACCCGCGCCGGAGCGAGGAATGACCTATGGTAATGGAAGATCTTTTCAATCTCTTCGAGAAGCCGAAGAACCCGCTCGCCTTCAACGCGCTCCGCATCTCGCTCGCGTCGCCGGAGAAGATCCGCTCGTGGTCGCACGGCGAGGTGAAGAAGCCGGAGACGATCAACTACCGCACCTTCAAGCCGGAGCGCGACGGCCTCTTCTGCGCCAAGATCTTCGGTCCGACCAAGGACTACGAGTGCAACTGCGGCAAGTACAAGCGCATGAGCCACCGCGGCGTGGTCTGCGAGAAGTGCGGCGTCGAGGTCATCCAGTCGCAAGGTGCGCCGCGAGCGCATGGGCCACATCGACCTGGCGACGCCGGTCGCCCACATCTGGTTCCTGAAGAGCCTGCCGTCGCGGATCGGCACCGCTCCTCGACATGACCCTCAAGGACCTCGAGAAGATCCTCTACTTCGAGTGCTACGTCGTCACTCGACGCCGAAGGACCCGAGCCGGTCGAGCACCAGGAGCTCCTCGACGAGAGACCGCTACCGGAAGGCGATGGAGGAGCACGGCCCCGACTCGTTCAAGGCCGAGATGGGCGCGGAGGCGATCCGCAAGCTGCTCGCGCGACATCGACGTCGAGGAGGAGTCGCGGAGCGCCTGCGCGTCGAGATGCGCGAGGTCGACCAGCGAGGCGCAAGCGCAAGAAGATCGCCAAGCGCCTCAAGGTCGTGAACGCGTTCCGCGACGTCCGGCAACCGCCCCGAGTGGATGATCCTCGAGGTCATCCCGGTCATCCCGCCCGACCTGCGGCCGCTCGTGCCGCTCGACGGCGGCCGCTTCGCGACCTCCGACCTGAACGACCTCTACCGGCGCGTCATCAACCGCAACAACCGCCTGAAGCGCCTGATGGAGCTGCAAGCGCCCGACATCATCATCCGGAACGAGAAGCGCATGCTCCAGGAGGCGGTCGACGCGCTCTTCGACAACGGCCGCCGCGGCCGCGCGATCACCGGCCCGAACAAGCGCCCGCTCAAGTCGCTGTCCGACATGCTGAAGGGCAAGAGCGGCCGCTTCCGCCAGAACCTCCTCGGCAAGCGCGTCGACTACTCCGGGCCGCTCGGTGATCGTCGTCGGCCCGGAGCTTCGCCTCCACCAGTGCGGGCTGCCGAAGAAGATGGCGCTCGAGCTGTTCAAGCCCTTCATCTACAACAAGCTCGAAGAGCGCGGCTTCGTCACCACCATCAAGAGCGCGAAGAAGATGGTCGAGAAGGAGAAGCCCGAGGTCTGGGACATCCTCGACGAGGTGATCCGCGAGCACCCGGTGCTCCTGAACCGCGCGCCGACGCTGCACCGCCTCGGCATCCAGGCGTTCGAGCCGATCCTCATCGAGGGCAAGGCGATCCAGCTCCATCCGCTCGTCTGCGCCGCCTACAACGCCGACTTCGACGGCGACCAGATGGCGGTGCACGTGCCGCTCTCGGTCGAGGCGCAGGTCGAGGCGCGCGCCCTATGATGTCGACCAACAACATCCTGTCGCCCGCGAACGGCAAGCCGATCATCGTGCCGACGCAGGACATCGTCCTCGGCCTCTACTACATGACGCGCGAGCAGCCGATGGTGCAGGGCGAGGGCAAGATCTTCGCGAGCCCGACGAGGTGCGCATCGCCTACGACCAGGGCGAGGTCGCACCTGCAGGCGCGCATCAAGGTGCGGATGCGACGGCGAGCGATCGTCGAGACCACCGTCGGCCGGGTCCTGCTCTACGAGATCGTGCCCGCGCGAGATCACCTTCGCCGAGGTCAACAAGGTGATGAAGAAGAAGGAGCTCGGCAACCTGATCGACCTCGCCTACCGCCGTGCCGGCAACAAGGCGACGGTGATCTTCGCCGACAAGCTCAAGGACCTCGGCTACGAGTTCGCGACCCGCGCCGGCATCTCGATCGGCATCAAGGACATGCTGATCCCGCCCCACGAAGGAGAAGCTCCTCGAGGAGGCGACCGCCGAGGTGCGGCGAGATCGAGGACCAGTACAACAAGGGCCTGATCACCGACGGCGAGCGCTACAACAAGGTCGTCGACATCTGGGCGCAGGTCACCGACCGCATCGCCGACGAGATGCTCCGCCAGCTCGGCACCGAGACGCTTCACCGACGACAAGGGCAACGAGCGCACGCGCGCCGAGCTTCAACCCGATCTTCATGATGGCCGACTCGGGCGCGCGCGGCAGCGCGCAGCAGATCCGCCAGCTCGCCGGCATGCGCGGCCTCATGGCGAAGCCGTCGGGCGAGATCATCGAGACGCCGATCACCGCGAACTTCCGCGAGGGGCTCACCGTGCTGCAGTACTTCATCTCGACGCACGGCGCCCGCAAGGGTCTCGCCGACACCGCGCTCAAGACCGCCAACTCCGGCTACCTCACCCGCCGTCTCGTCGACGTGGCGCAGGACTCGATCATCACCGAGCACGACTGCGGCACGCTCGACGGCATCGAGATGACGCCGCTCGTCGAGGGCGGCGAGATCATCGAGGGCCTCGGCGACCGCGTCCTCGGCCGCGTGGCGCTCGAGGACATCCTCGACCCGTTCACCGACGAGGTGCATCGTCCAGGCCAACGAGCGAGATCGACGAGGAGCTGGTCGACGCGCATCGAGGAGGCCGGGCTCGAGCGCGTGAAGATCCGCTCGGTGCTGACCTGCCAGTCGCGGCAGGGCGTCTGCAGCCGTGCTACGGCCGCGACCTGGCGCGCGGCCACATGGTGAACCTCGGCGAGGCGATCGGCGTGATCGCGGCGCAGTCGATCGGCGAGCCGGGCACGCAGCTCACCATGCGCACCTTCCACATCGGCGGCACCGCCAGCCGGCGCGCCGAGCAGACGACGCTCGAGGCGCGCAACGAGGGCATCGTCAAGTTCATCAATCTCCAGACCGTCACCAACGCCGACGGCGACGAGATCGTCATGAACCGCAACGGCGAGCTCGCGATCGTCGACGTTCCGGAGCCGGGCCGCGAGCGCGAGCGCGAGCGCTACCCGATCGTGTACGGCGCCAAGCTCAAGAAGCACGACGGCGCCAAGGTGAAGGCCGGCGACCTGCTCGCCGAGTGGGATCCGTACACCGCTGCCGATCCTCACCGAGGTCGGCGGCATCGGTGAAGTTCGGCGACCTCCTCGAGGGCGTCACCATCGAGGAGCGCGTCGACGAGCGCACCGGCCTCTCGACCAAGGTCGTCATCGACACCAAGGACGTCGACAAGCGGCCGCGCATCACGCATCAAGGACGCCGAGGGCAACACCGCGCGGCTGCCGAACGGCGGCGAGGCGCGCTACCCGCTGCCGGTCGGCATCCACCTGAACGTCTACGAAGGGCAGGCGGTCGTCGCCGGCGACGTCATCGCCAAGATGCCGCGCGAGACCACCAAGACCAAGGACATCACCGGCGGTCTGCCGCGCGTCGCGGAGCTGTTCGAGGCGCGCAAGCCGAAGGAGTTCGCGGTCGTCAGCGAGATCGACGGCGTGGTCTCGTTCGGCAAGGACACCAAGGGCAAGCGCAAGGTCGTGGTGACCCCCGAGGTCGGCGAGGCGCGCGAGTACCTGATCCCCAAGGGCAAGCACATCAGCGTGCACGAGGGCGATCACGTCCGCGCCGGCGAGGCGCTGATGGACGGCTCGTCGAACCCGCACGACATCCTGACGATCCTCGGCGAGAAGGCGCTCGCCAAGTACCTCGTCGACGAGGTGCAGGAGATCTACCGGCTGCAGGGCGTGCGCATCAACGACAAGCACATCGAGGTGATCGTCCGGCAGATGCTCCGCCGCGTACGCATCAAGGACGTGGGCGACACGGAGTTCCTGGTCGGCGATCAGGTCGAGAAGTGGCGCTTCGAGGACGCCAACCAGAAGGTGCGAGGAGAAGGGCGGCGAGCCGGCGACCGCCGAGCCGCTGCTGCTCGGCATCACCAAGGCGAGCCTCTCGACCGAGAGCTTCATCTCGGCGGCGTCGTTCCAGGAGACCACCAAGGTGCTCACCGAGGCCGCGATCAACGGCAAGGTCGATCGCCTGACGGGCCTCAAGGAGAACGTCATCATGGGCCGGCTGATTCCGGCGGGCACGGGTCTCGCGCCGTACGGCAAGGTCCAGGTGGAGGCCGACGAGCCGGAGGAGCGGCCCGAGGACGCGCTCGAGGTTCCCGGCGCGAAATCGGAGCCCGCGAGCGCGAGCGCGTGAGTCGATCACGCGCATCGACGGGCCGTCGGCAGCGCGCGGCGCGTGCGTCGGCGGGACCCGCCGGCGTGGCGCGCGTCGGTCGTGCGAATGGGGCGGAAACTTGACACTCGGAAATCGATCGCGTACGTTGCCCGTTTTCCTTGCACTTTCTCATGCGGCGACGTGCGCGCCGCGATCCGATCATAGGGAGACGTGAATGCCGACGATCAATCAGCTCGTCCGAGCGCGGCGGGAGCCGCAGCGGCGCAAGCTGGCGGCGCCGGCGCTGCAGAGCTGCCCGCAGAAGCGCGGCGTCTGCACCCGCGTCTACACGTCGACGCCGAAGAAGCCGAACTCGGCGCTGCGCAAGGTGGCGCGCGTCCGGCTCACGAACGGCATCGAGGTCACGTCCTACATCCCCGGGGTCGGCCACAACCTGCAGGAGCACTCGGTGGTGCTGATCCGCGGCGGCCGCGTGAAGGATCTTCCCGGCGTGCGCTACCACATCGTGCGCGGCACGCTCGACTCGATCGGCGTCCAGGACCGCAAGCAGAGCCGTTCGAAGTACGGCGCCAAGCAGCCGAAGTAGCCGGGTGCAGGTGACGTACGTGAGCGAGGTGCATCGAGACGAGCGATGCCGCGTAAAGGAGAAGTTCGTCGCCGCGAGGTGCTGCCGGATCCGAAGTTCCACGACCGGATGGTGACGAAGTTCATGAACACGATCATGGCGCGAGGGCAAGAAGAGCCTCGCCGAGCGCATCTTCTACGGCGCGCTCGATCTGATTCAGCAGCGCACCAAGGACGAGCCGCTCGGGATCTTCAAGAAGGCGCTCGACAACGTCAAGCCGGTCGTCGAGGTGCGGTCGCGGCGCGTCGGCGGCGCGACCTATCAGGTGCCGGTCGAGGTGCGGCCGGCGCGGCGGATCTCGCTCGGGATGCGCTGGATCGTGCAGTACGCGCGCGAGCGGCCGGAGAAGTCGATGGTCGAGCGGCTCGCCGGCGAGCTCATCGACGCGGCCAACAACCGCGGCGCCGCGATCAAGAAGCGCGAGGACACGCACCGCATGGCGGAGGCCAACAAGGCCTTCGCCCACTATCGCTGGTAGTCAGGTCGCGACGTCATGGCTCGCGTCAGATCCCGCTCGAGCGCACCCGCAACATCGGCATCATGGCCCACATCGATGCCGGCAAGACCACGACTGCACCGAGCGCATCCTCTACTACACCGGCATCAACTACAAGATCGGCGAGGTCCACGAGGGCACGGCCACCATGGACTGGATGGTGCAGGAGCAGGAGCGCGGCATCACGATCACGTCGGCCGCGACCACCTGCTTCTGGCGCGACCACCGCATCAACATCATCGACACGCCCGGGCCACGTCGACTTCACGATCGAGGTCGAGCGCTCGCTGCGCGTCCTCGACGGCGCCGTCGCGGTCTTCGACTCCGTCGCCGGCGTCGAGCCGCAGTCGGAGACGGTGTGGCGGCAGGCCGACAAGTACGCGCGTGCCGCGCATCGCGTTCGTCAACAAGATGGACCGCGTCGGCGCCGACTTCTTCCGCACCGTGCAGATGATGCGCGACCGCCTGCGGGCGAACCCGGTGCCCGTCCAGCTGCCGCTCGGCACCGAGGAGAAGCTTCGCGGCGTCGATCGACCTCGTCACCATGAAGGCGATCGTCTGGGACGACGAGAGCCTCGGCGCCAAGTACCGCGAGGAGGAGATCCCCGCCGACTACCGCGAGAGCGCCGACGAGTATCGCGAGAAGCTCCTCGAGGCGGTCGCCGACGCCGACGAGAAGCTGATGGAGAAGTATCTCGAGGGCGGCGCCATCAGCCGAGAGCGAGATCCGCGCGGCGATCCGCAAGGGCGACGCTCGCGATCGACGCTGATCCCGGTGCTCTGCGGCTCGGCCTTCAAGAACAACGGCGTGCAGCCGCTGCTCGACGCGGTCGTCGACTACCTGCCGTCGCCGCTCGACGTGCCGCCGGTCGCGGGCATCGACCCCGACCACCAAGGAGCAGGCGGAGCGCGCCCGCGAGCGACGACAGCGCCGTTCTCGGCGCTGGCGTTCAAGATCATGACCGACCCCTTCGTCGGCACGCTGACGTTCTTCCGCGTCTACTCGGGCGTCCTCGAGCTCGGGCTCCTACGTCTACAACTCGACCAAGGGCGCGCAAGGAGCGGCATCGGCCGGCTGCTCAAGATGCACGCGAACAAGCGCGAGGAGATCAAGGAGGTCTACGCCGGCGACATCGCGGCCGCGGTCGGCCTGCGCGAGACGACGACCGGCGACACGCTCTGCGACGAGGACCACCCGATCGTGCTCGAGTCGATCGAGTTCCCCGAGCCGGTCATCTCACATCGCGATCGAGCCGAAGACCAAGGACGACCAGGAGAAGCTCGGCGTCGCGCTGCAGAAGCTCGCCACCGAGGATCCGTCGTTCCGCGTGCACACCGACCAGGAGACCGGCCAGACGATCATCTCCGGCATGGGCGAGCTGCACCTCGAGATCATCGTCGACCGCCTGCTGCGCGAGTTCAAGGTCGACGCCAACGTCGGCAAGCCGCAGGTCGCCTACCGGGAGACCATCCGCAAGCACGGTCGAGCAAGAGGGCAAGTTCATCCGCCAGACCGGCGGCCGCGGCCAGTACGGCCACGTCGTGGATCACGCCTCGAGCCGCTGCCGCCGGGCGGCGGGTTCGAGTTCGACGACGGCACCAAGGGCGGCGTCGGTCCCGCGGGAGTACATCCCGGCGGTCGAGAAGGGCGTCGCGCGAGGCGCTCGAGGGCGGCGTGCTCGCCGGCTATCCCGATGGTCGACGTCAAGGTGACGCTCATCGACGGCTCGTACCACGAAGTCGACTCGTCGGAGATCGCCTTCAAGATCGCCGGCTCGATGGCCGTCGAAGGAGGGCGCGTCGAAGGCGCGGCCGGTCATCCTCGAGCCGATCATGGCGGTCGAGGTGGTCGTGCCCGAGGAGTTCATGGGCGAGGTGATCGGCGACCTCGAACAGTCGCCGCGGCCGGATCCAGGGGATGGACTCGCGCGCCGGCGCGCAGGTGATCACCGCGCACGTGCCGCTGGCGGAGATGTTCGGCTACGCCACCGATCTGCGCTCGATGACGCAGGGCCGCGCGACCTACACCATGCAGTTCTCGCACTACGAGCCGGTGCCGCAGACGATCTCGGAGGAGATCACGGCGAAGGCGGTCGGGGCGTAAGCGTCAGCCGCGACGGCGAACGGAGGAGGACGACATGGCGAAGGAGAAGTTCGAGCGGAAGAAGCCGCACGTGAACGTGGGGACGATCGGGCACGTCGACCACGGGAAGACGACGTTGACGGCGGCGATCACGAAGGTGCTGGCGGCGAAGAAGCTGGCGGAGTTCGTGGCGTTCGACCAGATCGACAAGGCGCCGGAGGAGAAGGCGCGGGGGATCACGATCGCGACGGCGCACGTGGAGTACGAGACGCGCGAAGCGGCACTACGCGCACGTGGACTGCCCGGGGCACGCGGACTACGTGAAGAACATGATCACGGGGGCGGCGCAGATGGACGGGGCGATCCTGGTGGTGGCGGCGGCCGACGGGCCGATGCCGCAGACGCGGGAGCACATCTTGCTGGCGCGCCAGGTGGGGGTGCCGGCGATCGTGGTGTTCATGAACAAGGTGGACATGGTGGACGACCCGGAGCTGCTGGAGCTGGTGGAGCTGGAGGTGCGGGAGCTGCTGTCGAAGTACGAGTTTCCGGGGGACGAGATTCCGATCATCCGCGGGCAGCGCGCTGAAGGCGCTGGAGGGGGACGCGGGCGAGCTGGGCGAGCGGGTCGATCGTGAAGCTGATGGAGGCGGTGGACAGCTACATTCCGCAGCCGCAGCGGGACGTGGACAAGCCGTTTTTGATGCCGGTGGAGGACGTGTTCTCGATCAGCGGGCGGGGGACGGTGGCGACGGGGCGGATCGAGCGGGGGAGGGTGAAGGTGGGGGAGGAGGTGGAGATCGTCGGGATCAAGGCGACGCAGAAGACGGTGGTGACGGGGGTGGAGATGTTCCGCAAGCTGCTGGACGAGGGGCAGGCGGGGGACAACGTCGGGTGCCTGCTGCGCGGGATGAAGCGGGAGGAGATCGAGCGGGGGCAGGTGTTGGCGAAGCCGGGGTCGATCACGCCGCACACGAAGTTCGAGGCGGAGGTGTACGTGTTGACGAAGGAGGAGGGGGGGCGGCACACGCCGTTTTTCAACGGGTATCGGCCGCAGTTCTACTTTCGGACGACGGACGTGACGGGGGTGGCGACGCTGCCGGAGGGGACGGAGATGGTGATGCCGGGGGACAACGTGCAAGCTGGCGGTGCGAGCTGATCACGCCGATCGCGATGGACGAGGGGCTGCGCTTCGCGATCCGCGAGGGCGGCCGCACCGTCGGCGCCGGCGTCGTCACCAAGATCCTCGAGTGAGCCGGAGACGCAGCGACATGAACGAGAAGATCCGCATCCGCCTGAAGGCTACGATCACCGACTGCTCGATCAGTCGGTGCGCGAGATCGTCGAGACCGTGCGCCGCACCGGCGGGCGCGTCGCCGGCCCGATCCCGCTGCCGACGCACATCGAGCGCTTCACGGTGAACCGCTCGCCGCACGTCGACAAGAAGTCGCGCGAGCAGTTCGAGATCCGCACGCACAAGCGCCTGCTCGACATCCTCGAGCCGACGCAGCAGACGATCGACGCGCTCGGCAAGCTCGATCTCGCCGCCGGCGTCGACGTCGAGATCAAGCTGCAGTGAGCACGGGTGGCCGAGCGGCGACGCGAACATGCGGACGAGATGACGGCGATGGCGATCGGGACTGATCGGCAAGAAGCTGGGGATGACGCAGATCTTCACCGGCGCAGGGCGAGCTCGTGCCGGTGACCGTCGATCCAGGCGGGCCCGTGCACGGTCGTGCAGGCGAAGACCGCCGCCCGCGACGGCTACGCCGCCGTGCAGCTCGGGTTCGGCGAGCAGAAGGCGCAGCGCGTCAGCAAGGCGTGCGCGCGGCCACTGCGTGAAGGCGGACAAGGGCGTCGTTCCGCGGTGCTGCGCGAGTTCCGCCTCGGGCCGACGCGACGGCTCGAGCTCGGCCAGGAGCATGCGCGTCGGCGAGCGTGCTTCAAGCCGGGCGACATGGTCGACGTCACCGGCGTCAGCAAGGGCCGCGGCTACAGCCGGCGTCATGAAGCGCCACGGCTTCAGCGGCTTTCCCGGCAGCCACGGCACGCACGAGTACTTCCGCCACGGCGGCTCGATCGGCAACCGCTCGTTCCCGGGCCGGGTCTTCAAGGGAAAGCGCATGGCGGGACAGCTACGGCAACGAGCGCGTCACGACGCAGAACATCGAGGTCGTCGAGGTCCGCCCGAGGAGCACCTGCTGCTTCGTGCGCGGCGCGGTGCCGGGCGCGCGCGGCGGGCGTGGTGCTCGGATGCCGCCCGGCGGTGAAGGCGAGCAGACGCCGATGGCTGAGGCCGCGCACCAGGTGACCGTCGTCTCGCAGACGCAAGCAGCCAGGTCGGCGAGATCGACTCTGCCGCGCGACGGTCTTCGCGGACCGCTGCGGCGCGCACCTGCTCGACGAGGTCGTGCAGCATGCAGCCGGCGAACCGGCGCGCCGGCACGCGCGTCGACCAAGACGCGCGGCGACGTCCGCGGCGGCGGCAAGAAGCCGTGGAGGCAGAAGGGCACCGGACGCGCGCGCGCCGGCAGCACCCGCTCGCCGCTCTGGGTCGGGCGGCGCGACGGTCTTCGGCCCGCAGCCGCGCGACTACTCGTATCGCATGCCGGCAGCGCGCGCCGCAAGCGGCGCTGCGCTCGGCGCTCGCGCCGAAGCTGCCGCGAGGAGCAGCTCGCTGATCGTCGATCGCATCGAGCTCGCCGGCGCCGAAGACCAAGCTCTTCGTCGAGCTGCTCGCGGCGCTCGGCATCGACGACAGCGCGCTGATCGTGATCGACGGCGGCCGACGACACGCATCGAGCGCGCCGCGCGCAACCTGCCGCGGGTCAAGGTGCTGCGCGCCGAGGGGCTCAACGTCTACGACCTCCTGCGCTACCAGCACCTGGTGCTGACGCGCGCCGCGGTCGACGCACTGCAGCGGAAGGGTGGCGCGCATGAAGACGCGAGTACGACGATCATCGCGGCGCCGCTCATCACCGAGAAGGGCACGCTGGTCAACGAGGACGGCAACCAGGTCGTCTTCCGGGTCCGCCGGACGCCAACAAGATCGAGATCCGGCACGCCGTCGAGACGCTTCTTCAAAGTGAAGGTGCGAGAAGGTCCGCACCCTGCAACTTCCTCGGCAAGAAGCGCCGCGTCGGCCGCTCGATCGGCCGCCGGCCCGGCTGGAAGAAGGCCTACGTGACGCTCGGCCGAGGGTCAGCGCATCGACTTCTTCGAGCAGCGTGTAGGAGCCATGGCCGATCGCTCAATACAAACCGACCTCGCCGGGCCGCCGCTTCCAGAGCGGTGCTCGACTTCGCCGAGATCACCGCAGACGAGCCGGAGCGCAGCGCTGCTCGAGCCGCAGCAACGCAGCGGCGGGCGCAACGCGCTCGGCCGCATGACGCATCCGCCACCGCGGCGGCGGCCACAAGCGCCGCTACCGGGTGATCGACTTCAGGCGCGACAAGGACGGCGTTCCGGCGCGGGTGGCCGCGATCGAGTACGATCCGAACCGCTCGGCGCGCCTCGCGCTGCTGCACTACGCCGACGGCGAGAAGCGCTACATCCTCGCGCCGGTCGGCCTGCGCGTCGGCGACGACGGTGATGGCCGGCCCGGGCGCCGACATCAAGCCCGGGCAACTGCGCTGCCGCTCAGCCAGATCCCGCTCGGCACCATGGTGCACAACGTCGAGCTGCGCCCCGGCCGGGCGGCCAGCTGGCGCGCAGCGCCGGCGCGGCGGCGCAGCTGATGGCCAAGGAAGGCGAGCACGCGCTGCTCAAGCTGCCGTCGGGCGAGCTGCGCCTGGTGCAGCGTCGACGTGCCGCGCGACCGTCGGGCAGGTCGGCAACCTCGATCACGAGAACGTCTCGATCGGCAAGGCCGGGCGCACGCGCTGGCTCGGCCGCCGCTCGAGCGTGCGCGGCGTCGCGATGAACCCGGTCGACCATCCGCACGGCGGCGGCGAGGGCAAGCTCGAAGGGCAACCATCCGCAGATCGCCGTGGGGCCAGCCGACCAAGGGCTACAAGACCCGGCACAACCCGCGCACCGACCGCTTCATCGTCAAGCGGCGCGGCAGAAGTAGGAGCAGCGCGTGGCACGTTCGGTCAAGAAGGGTCCGTTCATCGATGCGCATCTGCTGAAGAAGGTCGAGGCGCTGAACGCCTCGGGCGAGCAAGCGCGTCATCAAGACCTGGTCGCGCCGCTCGACGATCACGCCGGAGATGGTCGGCCACACCTTCGCCGTGCACAACGGCCGCAAGTTCATCCCGGTGTTCGTGTCCGAGAACATGGTCGGCCACAAGCTCGGCGAGTTCTCGCCGACGCGCACGTTCCACGGGCACTCGGGCGACCGCAAGGCCGAGGTGAAGGCCGGCGGCGCGGCCGGCGCCAAGGCGCGAAGGCGAGCGATGGAAGCACGCGCAGTCACGCCGACACGCTGCGCATCGCGCCGCGCAAGGCGCGGCTGGTCGTCGACCTGGTGCGCGGCAAGGGCGTCGGGAGGCGATCGGCGATCCTGAGTTCATGCCGAAGAAGGCGGCGCCGCATGCTCGTCAAGACGCTGAAGTCGGCGTCGCCAACGCCGAGAACACGCAGCGCGTCGACGTCGACCACGCTCTACGTGAAGCGCATCACGGTCGACGGGGCGCCGACCGCGAAGCGCTTCCTGCCGCGCGCGCACGGGCGCGCCACGCACGTGCGCAAGCGCACCAGCCACGTGACGATCGTGGTCGACGAGCGGCAGCGAGGGGTAGGGCGAGCGATGGGACAGAAGGTCCATCCGAAGGGCTTTCGGCTCGGCGTCATCGAGAGCTGGGACTCGAAGTGGTTCGCGCGCCGCGAGTACGCGAGCTGCTGCACGAGGACCTCGCGTCTGCGCAAGTTCATCAAGGAGCGCCTCTACCACGCCGGCATCTCGAAGGTCGAGATCGAGCGCGCCGCCAACAAGGCGAAGATCAACATCTACACCGCGCGGCCGGGCATCGTGATCGGCAAGAAGGGCGCCGAGATCGAGAAGCTCAAGAGCGAGCTCGGCAAGCTCACCGAGCAGCGAGTGCTTCATCAACATCCACGAGGTGCGCCGGCCCGACATCGACGCGCAGCTGGTGGCCGAGAACGTCGCCCTGCAGCTCGAGCGCCGCGTCGCCTTCCGCCGCGCGATGAAGGAAGCCGTCGGCCGCGGCGATGCGCATGGGCGCGCAGGGCATCCAGGTGCAGTGCTCCGGCCGGCTCGGCGGCGCCGAGATCGCGCGCTCGCGAGTGGTACCGCGAGGGGCGCGTGCCGCTGCACACGCTGCGCGCCGACATCAGCTACGGCTTCGCCGAGGCGAAGACGACCTACGGCGTGATCGGCGTCAAGGTGTGGATCTTCCGCGGCGAGGTCCTCACCAGGCACGAAGAGGAGCAGCAGACGGCCGCGCTCGGCGTCTGAGCGCGCGCGGCGAGACGAGACGAGCATGCTCGCACCGAAGAAGATCAAATACCGCAAGCGCAGAAGGGCCGCCGCGCGGGCACCGCGTGGCGCGGCTCGACGCTGGCCTTCGGCGACTTCGGCCTGCAGGCGACCGACCGCGGCTGGATGACGGCGCGCGAGATCGAGGCGGCCCGCGTCGCGCTCACCCGCCACATCAAGCGCGGCGGCCGGGTGTGGATCCGCGTCTTCCCGGACAAGCCGCTCACCAAGAAGCCGGCCGAGACCCGCATGGGCAAGGGCAAGGGCGCGCCCGAGGTGTGGGTGGCGGTGATCAAGCCGGGCCGCATGCTCTTCGAGATGGAAGGCGTCGCGCCGAGACGGTGGCCGCGAGGCGCTGCGGCTGGCGGCGCACAAGCTGTCGATGCCGACGCAGGTCGTGCACGCGGAGCGCGGGAGCCGGCGCATGCGAGCTAAGGAGCTGCGCGACCTGAGCGACGCAGGAGCTCGAGACGCGAAGGAGCGCGAGCTGCGCGAGGCGCTGTTCATGCTGCGCCTGCGGCGCGGCGACCAGTCAGCTCGAGAACCCGGCGCAGGTGCGCGCAGACGCGCCGCGACCTCGCGCGGATGCAGACGATCCAGCGCGAGCGCGGCGCGCGCCGCGGCGCAGGCGAGTAGGATGGCGACGATGCGCGGCGAAGCGCAAGACGCGCGAGGGCGTCGTCGTCAGCAACAAGATGGACAAGACCGTCGTGGTCGTCGGTCGAGCGGCTGGTGCAGCACCCGAAGTACAAGAAGTATCGTGACGCGCCGCACGAAGCTACAAGGCGCACGACGAGCAGCAACGAGCTGCGGCATCGGCGACCGGGTGGTGATCGCCGAGACGCGGCCGCTCAGCCGGGACAAGCGCTGGCGGGTGCGCAAGATCGTCGAGAAGGCGAGCTGAGCGAGGCTGCGCGGCGCCGTCGGGCGACGGACGGAACGAACGATGGTGCAGGCGGAAACCGTTCTGGACGTGGCCGACAACTCGGGCGCGCGCAAGGTGCTGTGCATCAAGGTGCTCGGCGGCATCGCGGCGCAAGTACGCCTCGCTCGGCGACATCATCGTGGTCGTCGGTGAAGGAGGCGATCCCGAACGCCAAGGTGAAGAAGGGCGACGTGATGAAGGCGGTGATCGTGCGCACCGCGAAGGAGGTCGGCCGCCCCGACGGCTCCTACATCCGGTTCGACAACAACTCGGCGGTGCTGATCGACAACCAGCGCGAGCCGATCGGCACGCGCATCTTCGGGCCGGTGGCGCGCGAGCTGCGCGCCAAGCAGTTCATGAAGATCCTCTCGCTCGCGCCCGAGGTGCTCTGATGAGGGACGCGGGCATGCGCGGCGCGCGATCACGAAGAACGACACGGTGATGGTCATCGCCGGGCGGGAGCGCGGCAAGACCGGCAAGGTCCTGCGCGTGCTGCCGCGAGAACGGCCGCGTCGTCGATCGAGCGGCTGAACATGGTCAAGCGCCATCAGAAGGCGCGCGGCCCGCAGAGCCCGTGCGGCATCGTCGAGAAGGAAGCGTCGATCCATCTCTCGAACCTCATGATCATGTGCGACAAGTGCAACGCGCCGGTGCGCATGGGCAAGCCGCGTGCTCGAGGACGGCACGCAGCGTGCGCGTCTGCCGCCGCTGCGGCGAGCAGCTCGACCGGTGAGCACCATGGCGCGCCTGCGCGACACGCTATCGCAAGCGACGATCCTGCCTCACGCTCATGAAGGAGATCGGCTACGAGAACGCCATGCAGGTGCCGCGGCTCGAGAAGATCGTGCTCAACATGGGCCTCGGCGAGGCGATCCAGAACGCCAAGATCCTCGACTCCGCGGTCGCCGAGCTGACGGCGATCACCGGGCAGAAGCCGGTCGTCACCAAGGCGCGCAAGGCGATCGCGAACTTCAAGCTGCGCGAGAACATGCCGATCGGCTGCATGGTGACCCTGCGCGGCGAGCGCATGTACGAGTTCCTCGACCGCCTGGTGAACGTCGCGCTGCCGCGCGTGCGCGACTTCAAGGGCGTCTCCGACCGCTCCTTCGACGGCCGCGGCAACTACTCGCTCGGCATGCGCGAGCAGATCATCTTTCCCGAGATCGACCTCGACAAGATCGACAAGGTGCGGGGCCTGACGGTCTCGATCGTCACCACCGCCCAGACCGACGCCGAGGGCAAGGCGCTGCTGCGGGCGCTGGGCATGCCGTTCCGGAGCTAGGAGGACGGCATCGTGGCGAAGACGTGTCTGCGCGTCAAGGCGCAGCGGCGCGCCGAAGTTCAACGTGCGGCAGTACAACCGCTGCCCGCTGTGCGGCCGGCCGCGCGCGTTCTATCCGCCGTTCCGGATGTGCCGGCTGTGCCTGCGCGACCTGGCCCGCAAGGGGCAGATCCCCGGCCTGATCAAGGCGAGCTGGTGAGGGCCCGCCATGTCGATGACCGATCCCATCGCCGACCTGCTGACCCGCATCCGCAACGGCGCCCAGGCCCGCAAGGAGCACGTCGACGTGCCCGTGGTCGCGTGATCAAGGAGCGCGTCGCGCGGGTGCTGATCGCCGAGGGCTTCCTGCAGGAGTGCAGCGTCGTCGACCGCGGCGAGGGCAACGCGAAGCAGATCTGCGCGTGTGGCTGAAGCTACGACGACCGAGCAGCGCCCGGTGATCACCGGCCTGAAGCGGGTCAGCCGCCCGAGCGCTGCGCGTCTACGTCGGCGCCGACGCGATGCCCGCGGTGCGCGGCGGCATGGGCATCAACATCGTGTCGACGCCGCGCGGCGTCCTGGTCGACCGCGAAGCGGTGCAACGCAACGTCGGCGGCGAGCTGCTCTGCTCGGTGTGGTGAGGTAGCGATGTCGCGCATCGGAAAACTGCCGATCACGATTCCCACCGGCGTGACGGTCACGCGTCGAGGGCGGCGACGGTGCGGGTCGAGGGGCCGCAAGGGCAAGCTCGGCACGCGCGTGCCGCCCGCGCGTCACGCGTGGAGGTCGCGAACGGCGCGGTCACGTGTCGCGCGCCGGGACGATCGCGCGCGGCGCGCGCGCGCTGCACGGCCTCACCCGCAAGCTGATCGCCAACATGGTGACCGGCGTCAGCACCGGCTTCCGCCGGACGCTCGAGATCATCGGCGTCGGCTACCGCGCCGAGGTGAAGGGCAAGAGCGCTGCAGCTCGCCTCGGCTACTCGCATCCGATCGTCTTCCAGCTGCCGCCGGGCGTCGACGCCAAGGTCGACCGGCAGACGATCGTGACGCTCGAGGGCAACGACCGCAGCTGCTCGGCGAGGTGGCGGCGCAGATCCGCGCGCTGCGTCCGCCGGAGCCGTACAAGGGCAAGGGCATCAAGTACGCCGGGAGAACGATTCGCCGCAAGGCGGGCAAGGCCGCCGGCGCGGCGGGAGATAGCGAGGCATGGCATCGGCAGATCAACGCGCGACCGCGCGGCACGCGCCGCCAGAGCGCGGGTGCGCCGCCGGGTGCGCGGCACGCGACCAGCGGCCGCGGCTGTGCGTGTTCCGCAGCAACCGAAGCACATGTACGCGCAGGTGATCTCCGACGAGACCGGCGCGCACGCTGGTCGCGGCGTCGACGCGTCGTGCCGAGATGCGGCGGAGCGTCAAGCGGACGACAGACGGCGCGGCGCGCAAGGTCGGCGAGCGCATCGCCCAGCGTCTGCCAGGAGCAGCGGCATCACCCAGGTGGTCTTCGATCGCAACGGCTTCCTCTATCACGGGCGCGTGAAAGAGGTCGCCGAGGGCGCGCGCGACGCCGGTCTGAAGTTCTGAGGAGGAGCGATATGGCGATCGGACGCGGGCGCGAACGCATCGAGATCCACGGGCGTCGAGCTCAAGGAGAAGGTCGTTCACATCAACCGCGTCGCCAAGGTGGTGAAGGGCGGCCGGCGGTTCAGCTTCAGCGCGCTGGTCGTCGTCGGCGACGGCAACGGGCGCGTCGGCTACGGCCTCGGCAAGGCGAACGAGGTGCCGGAGGCGATCCGCAAGGCGATCGAGGCGCCAAGAAGGCGCTGGTGACGGTGCCGATCGCCGACGGCACGATCCCGTTCGACGTGCACGGGACACTACGGCGCCGGCCACGTGCTCCTGCGTCCGGCCAGCGACGGCACCGGCGTGATCGCCGGCGGCGGCGTGCGCGCGGTGGTCGAGCTCGCCGGGGTGCGCAACGTGCTGACCAAGTGCTCGGCTCGAACAACCCGCACAACATGGTGAAGGCGACGATCGCAGGCGCTGCAGCGAGCTGCGCGACGCCGGAGCAGCGTCGCCGCGCTGCGCGGCAAGGACCGTCGCGGAGATTCGACGAGCGTGGAGGCGGCGCACGACCGCAAGGGCGCGGCGAAGATGCTGAAGGTGACGCTGGTCCGGCAGCGCGATCGGGCGGCACGCAGCGGCAGCGGCGGACGCTGCGCGGGCTCGGCCTCGCGCGGCATCGGCACGTACCGTCATCGTGCGCGACAACGCGGCGACGCTGGGGATGATCGAGAAGGTCGCGCCATCTCGTCGTGGTCGAGGCTGCGTGGAGGCGTAAGACGCATGGATCGTCGAGCTCTCGACCTCTCGAACCTGCGACCGGGAAGGGCGCCGCCAGCCGCGCAAGCGCCTCGGCCGCGGGCCCGGCTCGGGCACTGGGCAAGACCTCCGGCCGGGGCACAAGGGCCGCGGCGCGCGCTCGGGCGGCAACACGCCGCCCGGCTTCGAGGGCGGCCAGATGCCGCTGCAGCGGCGGCTGCCGAAGCGCGGCTTCCACAACCCGTTCCGGCTGCGCGTACAGCGTCGTCAACCTCGGCCAGCTCGAGCCGCTTCGACGCCGGCGCCGCGTCGATCGCGACGCGCTCGTCGCGGCGGGTCTGGCGCGCGCAAGAGCCGGCCGATCAAGGTCCTCGCGATGGGCGAGATCGCGAAGCGCGCTCACCGTCAAGGTCGACACGCCTTCAGCGAGGCGGCGCGCGCGCAAGATCGCCGCCGCCGGCGGCAGCGTCGAGGTCATCGGCGGGAGTCGAGGCACCGGGCGGCAGGGCCGAGGTGAGCTGACATGCTTGGCGGTTTTCAAAACGCGTCGCGCATCCCCGAGCTGCGGCGGCGGCTGCTCTTCACCTTCGGCATGCTGGCCGTCTACCGCGTCGGCGTCGCCATCCCGACGCCCGGGCATCGATCGGCAAGGCGCTGAGCGCGTTCTTCGAGCAGGCGGCCAACAACTTCTTCGGCCTGGTGAACCTCTTCTCCGGCGGCGCGCTCGAGCACTTCTCGATCTTCGCGCTCGGCATCATGCCGTACATCAGCGCCTCGATCATCCTGCAGCTGCTGACGGTCGTCATCCCGCACCTCGAGCGCCTCTCGAAGGAAGGCGAGGTGGGCCGGCGCAAGATCACGCAGTACACGCGCTACGGCACCGTCGTCCTCTCGGTCGTCCAGGGCCTCTTCATCAGCGTCGGCCTCGAGAAGATCCAGTCGCCGGCCGGCGCCTCGGTCGTGCTGCAACCCGGGCTGGGGCTTCCGGCTGATGACGCGTGATCACGCTCACCTCCGGCACGGCCTTCCTGATGTGGCTCGGCGAGCAGATCACCGAGCGCGGCATCGGCAACGGCATCTCGCTGATCATCTTCGCCGGCATCGTCGCGGCGCCTGCCCTCGGCGGTCAGCGACCACCGTGCAGTTCGTCCGCGAGGGCGAGATGAGCATCTTCATGCTGCTCGGCCTCATCGGTCTTCATGGTGATCGTCGTCGCGCGTGATCATCTTCGTCGAGCGCGGCGCAGCGGCGGATTCCGGTGCAGTACGCGAAACGCGTCGTCGGCCGGAAGATGTACGGCGGGCAGAGCTCGCACCTGCCGCTCAAGCTCAACACCGCCGGCGTCATCCCGCCGATCTTCGCCTCGTCGATCCTGATCTTCCCCGGCACGATCGCCAGCTTCGTCCCGACAATCCCGTGCGCGCAGAGCGCCGGCCGACCTGCTCTCGCCGGGGTCGCTGGCTCTACAACCTGCATCTACGTCGGGCTGATCATCTTCTTCTGCTACTTCTACACGGCGGTCACGTTCAACCCGATCGACGTCGCCGACAACATGAAGAAGTTCGGCGGCTACATCCCGGGCATCCGGCCGGGCAAGCGCACCGCCGAGTACATCGACCGCATCCTGTCGCGCATCACGCTCGGCGGCGCGATCTACGTCGCCGTCGTGTGCATCCTGCCGACGATCCTGATCTCGCAGTTCAACGTGCCGTTCTACTTCGGCGGCACGGCGCTGCTGATCGTGGTCGGCGTCGCGCTCGACACCGTCGTCGCAGATCGAGACCCACCTGCTCACCCGCAACTACCAGGGCTTCATGCGACGCGGCCGGATGCGCGGGCGGCGCGGCTGAGGATCGGACGAGGGCCGCGCACCGGTGAACTTGATCTTGATGGGACCGCCAGGGGCGGGGAAAGGCACGCAGGCCGCGCCGCTCGGCCAGCGACTCGGCGTGCCGTACATCTCGACCGGCGACATCCTGCGCGACGAGGCGAAGCGCAAGACGCCGCTCGGGGCCGAGGCGAAACGCTCGATGGACAAGGGCGAGCTCGTGCCCGACCCGGTGATCATACGCGTGATCGAGGAGCGCCTGCGCGGCGCCGACTGCCGCGACGGCTTCATCCTCGACGGCTTTCCGCGCACCGTGGCGCAAGCGGAGGCGCTCGATCGGGCGCTGACGGCGATCGACCACGACATCGACAAGGTGGTGAGCCTGAAGGTCCCGAAGGAGGAGCTGATCAAGCGCCTCTCCGGGCGCCGCACCTGCCGGAACTGCGGCGCGCTGTACCACATCATCTTCGATCCGCCGACCAACGACGCGATCTGCAACCGCTGCAACGGCGATCTCTACCAGCGCGACGACGATCAAGAGGACATCATCATCTCGCGCCTCGAGGTCTACGACCGCCAGACGACGCCGCTGCTCCAGCACTACCGCGAGCGCGGCGTGCTGGTGGAGGTCGACGGCATCGGCGGACGCGAGGACGTCCTGGCGCGCATCCTCGCGAGCCTCGGGGTGCCGTCGTGATCCGGCGCGCCGCTGCGGCAGGGACGGGCGCCGTCGAGCGCGGCGCCGAGGTGCGGCCGTGATCGTCCTCAAGAGCCCCGACGAGATCGAGATCATGCGCCGCGCGAACGTGATCGTCGCCGAGGTGCTCGCCGAGCTGCGGGCGGCGGTGCGGCCGGGCGTGACGACCGGCGAGCTCGACGAGATCGCCGAGGACCTCACCCGCAAGAAGGGCGCCGTGCCGGCGTTCAAGGGCTACACCGTCGGCGGCAGGGTGTTCCCGGCGACGCTGTGCGTGTCGATCAACGACGAGGTCGTCCACGGCATTCCGTCGGGCACGCGCGCGCTCCGCGAGGGCGACATCGTCGGGCTCGACTTCGGCGTCTGCTACCGCGGCTACTACGGAGACTCCGCGGTCACGGTCCCGGTCGGCGCGGTGACCGATCAGGCGGCGGCGCTGATGCGTGCGACGCGCGAGGCTCTCGAGGCGGGGATCGAAGAGGCGGTGCCGGGGCGGCGGATCGGCGACGTCTCCGCCGCGATCCAGGCGCACGCCGAGGGCCGGCGGTTCTCGGTGGTGCGCGATTTCGTCGGGCACGGCATCGGCAAGCGCCTGCACGAGGACCCGCAAGTGCCGAACTTCGGCCAACCGGACCGCGGCATCCGCCTGCGCGAGGGCATGGTGCTGGCGATCGAGCCGATGCTCAACGTCGGCAGCCCCGAGGTCGAGCTGAAGGACGACGGCTGGACCGCGGTCACCAGCGACGGCAGCCTCTCGGCGCACTTCGAGCACTCGGTCGCGATCGTCGAGGGCGGCCCCTACGTGCTGAGCCAGCTGTGACCATGCCGATGCCCAAAGCCGAGGCGATGGAGGTCAATGGGACGATCGTCGCGTCGTTGCCGAACGCGCTGTTTCGCGTCGCGCTCGACAACGGCCACAAGGTGCTGGCGCACGTCGACGGTGCGATGCGCCTGCACTACATCAAGATCGTTCCCGGCGACAAGGTGACGGTCGAGATCTCCCCCTACGATTTGAGCCGCGGTCGCATCACGTACAGGATGAGATGAGGCAGCCATGAAAGTCAGCGCATCGGTCAAGAAGATCTGCAAGAACTGCAAGATCGTCCGGCGCCAGGGCGTCGTGCGCATCCTGTGCAACAACCCGCGCCACAAGCAGCGGCAAGGCTGACGAGGAGTCGCCATGGCACGTATCGCAGGAGTCGACCTGCCCGAGAACAAGCGCGTCGAGATCGCGCTCACCTACATCTTCGGGATCGGGCGCAGCTCGTCGCCGCAAGATCCTGCGCGACGGCCGGCGTCGACCTCGACAAGAAGAGCGACGATCTGACCGACGACGAGCTCGTCAAGCTGCGCCAGGTCATCGACCAGCCTACAAGGTCGAGGGCGATCTGCGCCGCGAGGTCGCGCATGAACATCAAGCGCCACGTGGACCTCGGCACCTACCGCGGCCTGCGCCACCGGCGCAATCTGCCGGTGCGCGGCCAGCGCACGCACACCAACGCGCGCACCCGCAAGGGGCCGCGCAAGACGCATCGCCGGGAAGAAGCAGGCGCCGCTCGAAGAGCTGAGCGACGAGCGAGCGATTCATGGCGAAGAGCGGAAGCACCCAGGCCGCGTAGCCGCCCGAGAAGACGGCGACAAGGCGCAAGAAGGCGAAGCGCAGTCGTCAGCGAGGGCGTCGCGCACATCCACTCGACGTTCAACAACACGATCGTCACCATCACCGACCGCCGGCAACGTGCTGGCGTGGTCGAGCGCCGGCACGGTCGGCTTCAAGGGCTCGCGCAAGGGCACGCCGTTCGCCGCGCAGCTCGCCGCCGAGGCCGCGGCGCCAAGAAGGCGATGGACCGCGGCGTGCGCACCGTCCAGGTGTACGTCAAAGGCCCGGGCGCCGGCCGCGAGTCGGCGCTGCGCTCGCTGCAGGCGGCGGGTTTCGCGATCAGCCTGATCACGCGACGTGACGCCGATTCCGCACAACGGCTGCCGGCGCGCCGAAGCGCCGGCGCGTCTGAGCCGAGCACGCAGGGAGGTTCAGTCCATTGGCTCGTTATACCGATTCGGTCTGCCGGCTCTGCCGGCGCGAAGGCTCTCAAGCTCTTCCTCAAGGGAGAGCGCTGCTACACGGACAAGTGCGCCATCGAGCGCCGCAACTATCCGCCCGGCCAGCACGGGCAGGGGCGCGTCGAAGTTCTCCGAGTACGCCTGCAGCTGCGCGAGAAGCAGAAGGTGAAGCGCATGTACGGCGTGCTGGAGGGCCAGTTCCGGCGCTACTTCGAGATGGCCGAGCGCGTCGAGGGGCATCACCGGCGAGACCCTGCTGCATCCTGCTCGAGCGGCGGCTCGACAACATGGTCTACCGGATGGGCTTCGCGACCTCGCGCGCCGAAGCGCGCCAGCTGGTGCGCCACGGCCACTTCCTGGTCAACGGCCGCAAGGTCGACATTCCCTCGGCGCTGCTGAGGCCGGGCGACGTGGTCAGCGTGCGCGAGCGGAGCCGCAAGATCGCCCGCATCCAGGAGGCGCTCGAGCTCAGGCGCGAGCGCCGCGGCGTGCCGGACTGGCTCGAGGTCGACCGCCGAGCGTTCACCGGCCCGCGTCAAGGCGCTGCCGACGCGCGCCGACTGACCATGCCGATCAACGAGAAGCTGATCGTCGAGCTCTACTCGAAGTAAGCCGGCGACGCCGAGGGAGGCGTATATGCAACCACAACGCAATTGGCGCGATCTGATCAAGCCGCAGAAGCTCGAGACCGACGAGAAGAGCCTGACCGCAACCTACGGCAAGTTCGTCGGCGAGCCGTTCGAGCGCGGCTTCGGCACCACCATCGGCAACGCGCTGCGGCGCGTCCTGCTGTCGTCGCTGCTAGGGCGCCGCGATCACCGCGGTGCGCATCGACGGCGTCCTGCACGAGTTCTCGACGCTGCCGGGCGTCCGCGAGGACGTCACCGACATCGTCCTCAACCTGAAGGAAGTGCGCCTCAAGCTGCATCGACGGCGTCGCAGGACACGGTGCGGCTCGAGGCGAAGGGCGAGGGCGTCGTCACGCGCCGGCGACATCCAGGCCGGCCCGACGCGTCGAGATCCTCAACCCCGAGCAGCACATCGCCACGCTCTCGAAGGAGGGCGCAGCTGACATGCCGAGCTGACGATCAAGCTCGGCCGCGGCTACGTGTCCGCCGAGCGCAACAAGGACGAGGGCGCCCCGGTCGGGACGATCCCGCATCGACGCGATCTTCTCGCCCGATCCGCAAGGTGAACTACACCGTCACCAACGCCCGCGTCGGCCAGCGCACCGACTACGACCGGCTGACGCTCGAGGTCTGGACCGACGGCAGCGTGCGGCCCGACGACGCGCGTCGCCTACGCCGCCCGCATCCTGCAGGACCAGCTCGAGCATCTTCATCAACTTCGAGGAGACGACCGGAGATCGCGGAGCCCGACGAGGAGATCAGCGAGGCCGAGCGTCAACGAGAACCTCTTCCGCCCGGTCGCCGAGCTCGAGCTCTCCGTGCGCTCGGCGAACTGCCTGCAGAACGCCGACATCAAGTTCATCGGCGAGCTGGTGCAGCGCACCGAGGCAGAGATGCTGAAGACCAAGAACTTCGGCCGCAAGTCGCTCAACGAGATCAAGGAGATCCTGCGCGAGATGGGCCTCGACTTCGGCATGCACCTCGAGAACTTCCCGAACCGCGAGGAGCTCGACCGCCGCCTGGCGCGCGAGAAGGAGAAGCGCAGAGCGCCTGGATGCGTCGCGACTCTGAACGGCCTGCGACGCAAGCTGAGACCAGCTCAACCGGCGCTCGCACCGCCGCGCCCTGTTCCGCAACCTGGTGACCTCGCTGCTCGCAGCACGAGCATCTGCAGACCACCGACGCCAAGGCGAAGGAGCTGCGCCGCTTCGCCGAGCGCATGATCACGCTCGGCAAGCGCGGCACCCTGCACGCCCGCCGCCAGGCGCTCTCGTTCGTGCGCAGCCGCACCGTCGTGAAGCGAGCTGTTCGACGAGATCGCCCCGCGCTTCAAGGACCGCCCGGGCGGCTACACGCGCATCACCAAGCTCGGCATCCGCCGCGGCGACGCCGCGCCGCTCTCGCTGATCGAGCTCACACGAGCGCGGCGACCTCGAGCAGGCGAGCGAGGGCGACAAGAAGAAGGCGGGCCGCCAGCGCGCCCGCGGCCGTGCGAAAGCCGCGTCCGACGCCGGCCAGGCCGACACCGCGATGCCCGCGAAGCCGTCCCGCAAGCGCGCCGCGGGCTGACGCGTTTCTTCCGCGTCTGGCGCGGCGGGAGCTGAGCCGCGTCGAGCTCTGGACTCCGTCGTCACCGCGGCGGCGTGCGTTCTTGACTGCCTCGGCGAAAGCGCATATCCACGACGCATATTCCTGATTTCACTCGTGTTTGAGGTCATGTCGTCGTCGCGTAGCATCGCCGTCGAGTCGCTCGCGTTCCGCCGTCGGTGGCGCCGTCGCCGAGCGGCCTCCCGTGTTGGAGGGGCATGAAGAAGCCTCTCGAAACACTGCTGCGCGACGCCTGTGAGCGCGCGACCAAGGGGGGAGAGCTGCTGACCACAACTCTCCCCCCTTTGTTTCTGAGCGTGCCGAAGGAGCCCGAGCACGGCGACCTCGCGACCAACCTCGCCCTCGTCTTGGCGAAGAGCGAAGGACGGCCGCCGCGCGAGGTCGCGGCGACGATCCTGCGCCATCTCGACGACCGGGCCGGCATCCTCGCCGGCGTCGACGTCGCCGGGCCGGGGTTCATCAACTTCCGCTTCGCGCCCGCGTACTGGTGGAACGAGCTGCGGGAATGCGAGCGCGCCGGCGAGGCGTTCGGCCGCTCGGACGTCGGCGGCGGCCGCCGCGTGCAGATCGAGTTCGTGAGCGCGAACCCGACGGGACCGCTGCACGTCGGCCACGCCCGCGGCGCGGTCACCGGCGACGCGCTCGCGAGCCTGCTCGCGGCCACCGGCCACGCCGTCGATCGCGAGTACTACGTCAACGACGCCGGCAATCAGATGGAGATGCTCGGCGCGTCGACGTACGCCCGCTACGCCGAGCTCTGCAACCGCGCCGTGCCGTTCCCCGAGAACGGCTACCACGGCGCCTACGTGCGCGACATCGCGGCGGCGATTCTCGCCCGCGAGGGCGGGCGCTGGATGGACGCCGCCGCCGCCCGAGGCGCGCGCGCACCTCCGCGACCAGGCCGGCGCCATGCTGCTCGAGGGCATCCGCAGCGACACCGAGGCGCTCGCGATCCGTTTCGATCGCTTCGTGAGCGAGCGCCAGCTGCGCGCCGACGGCGCGGTCGCGGCGACGCTCGACGAGCTCGCGGCGCGCGGCTTCGTCTACGAGGCGGAAGGCGCGCGCTGGTTCCGCTCGACCGACTTCGGCGACGAGAAGGACCGGCCGCTGGTCAAGTCCGACGGCGAGTACACCTACTTCGCCGCCGACATCGCCTACCATCGCGACAAGTTCGCGCGCGGCTACGATCGGGTGATCGACGTCTGGGGCGCCGACCACCACGGCCACGTGCCGCGGATGAAGGCGGCGCTCTCGGCGCTCGGCCTCGACCCCGACCGCTTGCAGGTCGTGCTGGTGCAGGTCGTGAGCATCACGCGCGGCGGCGAGCCGGTGCGCATGGGGAAGCGCGCGGGCGAGTTCGTCACGCTCCGCGAGGTCGTCGACGAGGTCGGGCCCGACGCGACCCGGTTCTTCCTGTTGATGCGCAAGTCGGACGCGCAGCTCGAGTTCGACCTCGATCTCGCCAAGCAGCGCACCGCGGAAAACCCGGTCTTCTACGTGCAGTACGCCCACGCTCGCGTCGCGAGCCTCTTCCGCGCCGCCGCCGAGATCGGGCTCGACCGCGCCACCGCCGGCGCGGCCGACCCGTCACGGCTCACCGAGCCCGAGGAGCTCGCGCTCGTTCGCCGTGCTCGCGCAGTTTCCCGAGATCGTCGAGGCCAGCGCGCTCGAGCTCGAGCCGCACCGGGTGGTGTTCTTCCTGGTCGAGTTGGCCGGCGGAGTTCCATCGCTACTACAATCGCACCCGCGTGCTCGGAGAGGACCCGGGGCTCGCCGCGGCGCGACTGCTGCTTGGCCGCGAACGTCCAAAAGGTGATCCGTGTCGGGCTCGGCGTGCTCGGCATCGCCGCGCCCGCCACGATGTGAGGGGAGGGGGTCATGGCAGAACGGGGACCGCGTCATCGCTTCGAGCTCACGCGGCTCGAGATCGGCGGCGTCGTCGTCAGCGCGACGGCGACGCTGTTCGTGGTGTTCCTGCTCGGCGTCTACGCCGGCCGGGGAATGGACGCCCGCGAGGCGGCGAACGACCAGCGGCTGGTGCGGCTGCCGGTCGCGTCGGCGACCGACGACCAGGGAGCGGGCGACAAGTGGACGTTCGACGAGACCGCGCCGGAGCGCGCCGGCCGGGCGCAGCAGAACGCGTCGGCGCCGCCGCGAGAGGGCGGGGCGAGCGACAAGCAGCAGTCCGACGGGACCGTCGCGCCTCATGAGGCCGCCGAGGTCGCCCGCGGTGAGAAGGCCGAGCCCGGCGCGGCGGCGCGTGCCGCGGAGTCGCACGAGACCGGCGAGCGGCACGCCGACGAGAGCGCGCACGCCGCCGCGAAGGAGACCGATCACGCCGAGCGCCAGGCGGCGCGCGGCGCGAACGTCGTCACCGAGCCGACGCCGCACGCACGGATCGCGGTCGCGATCGTGAGCGCGGCGCCGTCGCCGGCGAGCGCCGGCGGCGACTGGAGCGTCCAGGTGACGGCGACCCGCGATCCGCGGACCGCCGAGGCGATGGTGCAGCGCCTGAAAGCGCACGGCTGGCAGGCGTACGTGCAGCGCGTGCAGCGCGGCGCGAGCACGCTCTACCGCGTGCGCGTCGGCCGTTTCCCGACGCTCGAGATGCGCGAATCAGATGGTGACCCGGCTCCGCCGCGAGCCGGGCGTGCCGGAGGCGTTCGTCGCCTCCGACTGAGTGCATGGCCCGCTGCCGCATCGCGATCGTGCCTGCGACCCGCGGGCGCCGAGGCCGGGACTGAGGCGGCGATGCCGGACTGCACGCCCGCCGCGACGGACTTCCTCGCGCTCGCCGGCCGCGGCAACTTGGTGCCGGTCTTCCGCGAGATCCTCGCCGACACCGAGACGCCGGTCTCGGCCTTCCTCAAGGTCGCGCGCGGCGACCACGGGTTTCTCCTCGAGAGCGTGCAAGGCGGCGAGAAGTGGGCGCGCTACAGCTTTCTCGGCACCGAGCCGGCGGCGATCTTCACCAGCCGCGGCGGCCACGTCGTCCTCCGCGAGGAGCGCCGGCCGGCGCGCGAATGGGACGTCGCCGATCCGCTCACCGCGCTGAAGGACGTGCTCGCCGGCTACCGGCCGGTCGCGATGCCCGGCCTGCCGCGCTTCTTCGGCGGCGCCGTCGGCTACGTCGCGTACGACGCGGTCCGCTTCTTCGAGCGCCTGCCCGCGACCCTGCCGGACGACCTCGGCCTTCCCGAGCTCTACTTCGTGTTGCCCGCGACCGTGCTCGTCTTCGACAACGTCGCGCAATCGATCAAGGTCGTCGTCAACGTCGATCTCCGCGACCCCGCCACCGACCCGCGCGCCGCCTACGACGCCGCGGTGGCGCGCATCGACGAGATCGTCGGCCGGCTCGGCAACGCGCTCTGCTTTCCGGAGGCGGTGCCGGCGATCGACGAGCCGCTGCCGATGCGGGCGAACGTCACGCGCCGAGGAGTACGGCGCGATGGTCGAGCGCGCCAAGGAGTACATCCGCGCCGGCGACGTCATCCAGGTGGTGCTGGCGCAGCGCTTGCAGACGCCGCTGCGGGCCGCGCCGTTCGACGTGTACCGCGCGCTGCGCACGGTGAACCCGTCGCCGTACATGTTCTACCTCCAGCTCGGCGAGCAGATCCTGGTCGGCGCCTCGCCCGAGGTGATGGTGCGCGTCGAGGACGGCGAGATCACGGTGCGGCCGATCGCCGGCACCTCGCCGCGCGGCACCGCCGAGATCGAGGACGCCGACGCTCGAGCGCAAGCTGCTCGCCGACCCGAAGGAGATCGCCGAGCACATCATGCTGCTCGACCTCGGCCGGAACGACGTCGGCCGGGTCGCGACGATCGGCAGCGTCGAGGTCACGGAGCGGCTCACGATCGAGCGCTACTCGCACGTGATGCACATCGTCTCGAACGTCCGCGGCCGCCTCGCGCCGGGCCGTGACTGCTTCGACGCCTTTCGTGCGACCTTTCCCGCCGGCACGCTCTCGGGCGCGCCGAAGATCCGCGCGATGGAGATCATCGAGGAGCTCGAGCCGGTGCGCCGCGGCATCTACGGCGGCGCGGTCGGCTACTTCGGCTGGGGCGGCACGATGGACACCTGCATCGCGATCCGCACGGTGCTCATCAAGAACGGCACCGTGTATCTGCAAGCCGGCGCCGGCATCGTCGCCGACTCCGACCCCGAGCGCGAGCACGTGGAGTGCGTCAACAAGGCGCGCGGCATGCTGCAAGCGCTGAAGCGCGCCGAGCGGCTCGGCGGCCGCTTCGAGGGGCGATCATGATCCTGATGATCGACAACTACGACTCCTTCACCTACAACCTCGTCCAGTACCTCGGCGAGCTCGGCGCGGACGGTCGAGGTGCGACGCAACGACGCGGTCACGCTCGACGAGATCGCGGCGATGCGGCCCGCCGGCATCGTGATCTCGCCCGGTCCGTGCACGCCGACGGAGGCCGGCATCTCGGTGCCGTTGATCGAGCGCTTCGCGGGCGCGGTGCCGATTCTCGGCGTCTGCCTCGGCCACCAGGCGATCGGCGCCGCGCTCGGCGGACGCATCGTCCGCGCCGCGCGCATCATGCACGGCAAGACGTCGCCCATCCATCACGACGGCCGCGGCGTCTTTCGCGGTCTCAGCGATCCCTTCGAGGCGACGCGCTACCACTCGCTGGTGATCGACCCGGCGTCGCTGCCGTCGGCGCTCGAGGTGAGCGCCTGGACCGACCAGGACGAGATCATGGGGATCCGTCACAAGACCGCCGCGCTCGAAGGCGTGCAGTTCCATCCGGAGTCGATCCTCACCGTCGAGGGCAAGCGGCTGCTCGCGAATTTTCTCGCCGCCCTGCCGGACGCGGCGGCGAGCCCGCCGCCATGATCCGCGCCGCGATCGCGCGCGCGGCGGCGCGCGAGGACGCGAGCGAGGCCGAGATGCAGGCGGTGATGGAGCGGTTGATGGACGGCGAGGCGACCGCGGCGCAGGTCGCGAGCCTCCTCACCGCGCTCCGCATGAAGGGCGAGACCGTCGACGAGCTGGTCGGCGCCGCGCGCGCGATGCGCGCACGGATGGCGCGCGTCGCGACCACGCTCGCGGTCGTCGACACCTGCGGCACCGGCGGCGACGGCCTCGACACCTTCAACGTCTCGACCGCCGCGGCGTTCGTCGCCGCCGGCGCCGGCGTCGCGGTCGCGAAGCACGGCAACCGCGCGCAGTCCGGGCGCGTCGGCGGCGCCGACGTCCTCGAGGCGCTGGGCGTCCGCGTCGATCTGCCGCCCGACGCCGTCGCCCGCTGTCTCGGCGTCGCGGGCCTCGGCTTCTGCTTCGCGCCGCGCTTTCACGCCGCGATGCGCTTCGCGGCGGCGCCGCGGCGTGAGATCGGCATCCGCACGATGCTCAATCTGCTCGGCCCGCTGACGAACCCCGCCGGCGCCGCCGCGCAGCTCGTCGGGGTCTTCGCGCCCGAATGGACGGAGCCGGTCGCGGCGGCGCTCGCCCGGCTCGGCGTCCGCCGCGCGCTCGTGGTGCACGCGAGCGACGGGCTCGACGAGATCAGCGCGGCACGCCCGACGCGGGTCAGCGAGGTGGCGGGTGGCGAGGTTCGCACGTATCATTTGACGCCGGAGGATTTCGGAGTGACCGACGGCGCCGACCCGCCGCGGGCTCGCGATGCCGAGGCGAGCGCCGCGATCATCCGCGCCGTGCTCGACGGCGAGCGCGCTCCGCGGCGCGCGCCGTCGTGCTGGTGAACGCCGCCGCGGCGCTGGTGGTCGCCGGCGACTCGAGCGACTGGCGCGCGGCCGCGGCGCGCGCCGCGCACGCGATCGACAGCGGCGCCGCCGCCGCCGCGCTGGCGCGCCTGGTCGCGGCGAGCAACGAATGAGCGACGGCGCGCAGCCGACCGGGGGCGCCGTGCTCCAGACCATCCTCGATCACAAGGTCCGCGAGCTCGACGAGCGCCGTCGCGCCCGCCCGCTCCGCGATCTCGCCAATGCCGCGCTCTTCGACGCTCCCCGCCGCGACTTCGCGGCGGCGCTCGCGGCGCCCGGCCGGCGCATCATCGCCGAGGTGAAGCGTGCCTCGCCGTCGCGCGGCCGCATCCGCGAGGACTTCGAGCCGGTCGAGATCGCCGCCGGCTACGAAGCGGCGGGCGCGGCGGCGATCTCCGTCCTCACCGACGAGCGCTTCTTCGAGGGCAGCCTCGAGCACCTGACCGCGATCCGGCGCCGGGTGCAGCTCCCGCTCCTGCGGAAGGACTTCCTCTTCGAGCCGTACCACGTGTACGAGGCGCGCGCCGCGGGCGCCGACGCCTTTCTCCTGATCGCCGCGGTGCTGCGCGCCGAGGTGTTGCGCGAGCTCGTCGCGCTCGGCCGGGAGCTCGAGATGACCGCGCTCGTCGAGGTCCACACACGCGAGCAGCTCGAGCGCGCGCTCCAGTCGGAGGCGACGGTCGTCGGCATCAACAATCGCGACCTCGACACCTTCGCGACCTCGCTCGACACCGGCCTGGCGCTGCTCGGGCTCGTGCCGCAGGATCGCACCGTCGTCATCGAGAGCGGCTTGCGTTCGCCGGCCGATCTGCGACGCTTCGAGGCGATGGGTGTTCGCGCGTTTCTCGTCGGCGAGAGCTTCATGAGCGCGCCCGATCCCGGGGCGCGGCGCTGCGGGAGTTTCTCGCGTGAGCGATCCGTCCGACGGCGGCCGCTGTGCGTCAAGGTCTGCGGCATCACCCGCGCGGACGACGCCGCGGCCGCGGTCGACGCCGGCGCCGATCTGCTCGGGTTCAACTTCTTTCCGGCGAGCCCGCGATACGTCGCGCCCGTCGACGCGGCGCCGATCGTGCGCATGCTGCCGCGCCACGTGCTCGCGGTCGGCATCTTCGTCGACGCCGACGCGCAGACCGTGCGCGATGCGATCGCGGTCACCGGCATCAAGCTGTCTGCAGTTCCACGGCGGCGAGCCGCCGGAGGTCTGCCGCGCGTTCGCGCTGCCGGTCATGAAGGCCGTCAAGATCTCGTGCTTCGCCGACCTGCCGCGCGCCGCGGCGCCGTACGGCGACGGCTGGCTGCTCGCCGACACCGCCGATCCCGCGCTGCACGGCGGAACCGGCCGCGCGCTCGCCGTCGAGGCCGTCGAGCGGGCGCTCGCGCGCCGCCTCTTCATCGCCGGCGGCCTCGGGCCGGAGAGCGTCGGGGATCGTCGTGCGCGGCATGCGCCCGCTCGGCGTCGACGTGTGCAGCGGCATCGAGATCGAGCCCGGGCGCAAGGACCACGGCAAGCTGCGGAGCTTCGTCGCCAATGCCAAGGCTGCCTGATCGAGCGGGCCATTTCGGCCCCTACGGCGGCCGCTACGTGAGCGAGACGCTGATGCCGGCGCTGCTCGCGCTCGAGCGCGCCTACGCGCGGTTCAAGAAGGACCCGCGCTTCCGTCGCGAGCTCCGCGCGCTGCAGACCGACTACGCGGCACGGCCGACCTTGCTCTACCACGCGACCCGTCTGTCGCGGGCGCTCGGCGGGGCGCAGATCTACCTGAAGCGCGAGGACCTCTGTCACACCGGCGCGCACAAGATCAACAACACGCTCGGCCAGATCCTGCTCGCGCGCCGGATGGGCAAGTCGCGCATCATCGCCGAGACCGGCGCCGGCCAGCACGGCGTCGCGACCGCCACCGTGTCGGCGCTCTTCGGGCTCCGCTGCGAGGTCTACATGGGCAGCGAGGACGTCCGGCGGCAGGCGCTCAACGTCTTTCGCATGAAGCTCCTCGGCGCGACGGTCCATCCCGTCGACTCCGGCAGCCGCACGCTGAAGGACGCGCTCAACGAGGCGTTGCGCGACTGGATCACCAACGTCGCCGACACCTTCTACATCATCGGCTCGGTCGCCGGGCCGCATCCGTATCCGATGATCGTGCGCGACTTCCAGTCGGTGATCGGCATCGAGACGCGCCGGCAAGCGCGGCGCGCGCTTCGGCCGGCTGCCCGACTACCTGATCGCCTGCGTCGGCGGCGGCAGCAACGCGATGGGTCTCTTCTACCCGTTCCTCAAGGACCGCGGCGTCGAGATGATCGGCGTCGAGGCGGCGGGGCACGGGATCGAGAGCGGCAAGCACGCGGCGTCGCTCTCCGGCGGCCAGGTCGGCATCCTGCACGGCAACAAGACCTACTTGCTGCAGACCGAATCGGGACAGGTGCGAATCGCGCACTCGATCTCGGCGGGGCTCGACTACCCTGCGGTGGGGCCCGAGCACAGCTTCCTGCGCGACAGCGGCCGCGTCCGCTACGAAGCGGTCGGCGACGACGAGGCGGTGGCGGCCCTGCGGACGCTCGCCGAGCACGAGGGGATCATTCCCGCCCTCGAGAGCTCGCACGCGGTCGCGAGCGCGATCCGGCTCGCCCCGACGCTGCCGCGCCGGACGGTGATCGTCGTCAACCTCTCCGGCCGCGGCGACAAGGACATGGAGACCGTCGCCGAGTACCTCGCGAGCCAGACCCCGGCGCAGAACGGAAGCGCGGCGTGAGCGCGGCGCCCCTCGGCTCCGGCCCGCCACGCGGCGGCGGCACGATCGGCGGCGGCGAGACGGCAGGCGGCGCCGACGGGGCCGGGACGGCACGCATCGCGGCGACGTTCGCGCGCCTGCACGCGCGCGGCGCCGCCGGCTTCGTGCCGTTCATCATGGCCGGCGATCCCGACCTGCCGACCACGCTCGAGCTGCTGCGCGCCGCGGCGAGCGCCGGCGCCGATCTGATCGAGCTCGGCGTGCCGTTCTCCGACCCGATGGCGGACGGGCCGGTGCTGCAGCGGTCGGCGGAGCGCGCGCTCGCGAAGAGCACGATGCTCCCCGGCATCTTCGAGACCGTCACGCGCTTCCGGCGCGACTTCGACGTGCCGCTGATCCTCTTCGGCTACACCAACCCGTTCTTCCGCTACGGCACCGAGCGCCTGGCGCGCGACGCGGCCCAAAGCGGGGTCGACGGCGTTCCTCTGCGTCGACCTGCCGCCCGAGGAGGCCGACGAGCTCCAGGCAGCCGTCGACGCGGCCCGCCTCGCGCTGGTCTTCCTGCTGGCGCCGACGAGCGACGCCGCGCGGCTCGACTGCGTCCTCGCGCGCGCGCGCGGCTTCGTCTACTACGTCTCGATCACCGGCGTCGACCGGCGCGGCGGCGGCGGTCGTACGCGACGTCGCCGCCATGGTCGAGCGGGTGAAGGCACGCACCGCGCTGCCCGGTCGGCGTCGGCTTCGGCATCCGGACGGCCGCGCAGGCGGCCGAGATGGCGCGCGTCGCCGACGCGGTGGTCGTCGGCAGCGCGGTGATGCGGCTCGTCGAGGACCACGCGGGCGACGCCGTGGTGCCGGCGGTCGCCGGCTTTCTCGCGGAGATGGCGGCGGCGGTGCACGGCGCGCGCGCGGAGGACGGTGGCCAGGCCCGATGACGACGCCGCCGCGCAGTGGACCCGCTGCGCGGAATGCGACGAGCTCGTCGACCGCGGCGATCTGGCGCGGCGCCTCTTCGTCTGCCCGCACTGCGGCTACCATTTTCGCATCGGCGCGCATCAGCGGCTGGCGATGCTGCTCGACCGCGGACAGCTTCGCGGAGCTCGACGCCGAGCTCGCCTCGCTCGGACCTGATCGCGTTTCCCGAGCAGCCGTCGTACCCCGAGCGTCTGACCGCCGCCGCTGCGCCGTACCGGTCATCGCGAGGCCGTGGTCACCGGCACCGGCCGCATCGACGGCATCCCGATCGCGATCGCCGCCTTCGATTTCCCGTTCATGGGCGGCAGCATGGGAACGACGGTCGGCGAGAAGCTCACCCGGCTCATCGAGCACGCCCTCGCCGAGCGCGTGCCGCTGGTGATCGTCTCCGCCTCGGGCGGCGCGCGCATGCAGGAAGGCATGTATTCGCTGCTGCAGATGGCCAAGCTGGCGGCGGCGCTCGGTCGGCTGCGTGCGGCGGGAGTGCCGTACGTCTCGGTCCTCACCGATCCGACGACCGGCGGCGTCGCCGCGTCGGTCGCGCTGCTCGGCGACGTGAACCTCGCCGAACCGCGGGCGCTGATCGGCTTCGCCGGGCCGCGGGTGATCGCGCAGATGATTCACGAGCAGCTGCCCGAGGGCTTCCAGCGGGCCGAGTTCCTGCTCGCGCACGGCCTGGTCGACAGCGTCGTCGAGCGACGCGAGCTGCGCGCGACGCTCGCCCGCCTGCTGCGACTGCTCGCGCCCGGCGCCGCCGCGCGCAAGGCGGCGGCGCGCGGCGGCTCGCGCGCCGCCCGCGGTCCGGCGCCGCTCCGGCGCCGCGATCCGCAATGACCGCGTCATGAGCCCGCGTGACGCGCGCCGCGCCTCGGAGTGACGTGCGCCGCGAGCCGGACGCGTACACCGCCACGCTCGCGTGGCTCTACCGGATCGAGGGGCGGCGGGGGATCGATCTGAAGCTCGAGCGCGTGCGGGACGCCGCCGCGGCGCTCGGCCATCCCGAGCGCGCGTCGCCGACGTTCCACGTCGCGGGCACGAACGGCAAGGGATCGACGGCGGCGATGTTGGCGGCGCTGCTCGCGCGCGGGCGGCCGGCGGGTCGGGCTCTTCACCTCGCCGCACCTGGTCTCGTTCCGCGAGCGCATCGTCGTCGACGGCGAGCCGATCGGCGAGGACGAGGTGGTCGAGGGCCTGGACGCGATCCGTCGGGTGCTCGGCGCCGAGCCGCCGCTCACCTGCTTCGAGATGATGACCTTGCTCGCGTGGCGGGTCTTCGCCGCGCGACGAGTCGACGCGACGGTCCTCGAGGTCGGCCTCGGCGGCCGCCTCGACGCCACCAACGTCGTCGAGCCGGAGATCGCCGTGATCACCAACGTCGGGCTCGATCACCAGGAGTACCTCGGCGGCGACGTGCCGGCGATCGCGGCCGAGAAGGCGGGGATCGTGAAGCGCGGCATCCCGGTGGTGACGGCGGCGAGCGGCGAGGCCTTGGCCGTGATCGCCGCCCGCGCGCGCGCCCTCGAGAGTCCGCTCCACGTCCTCGGCGCCGAGTTCGCCGTCGCGCGCGACCTTGCGGGGCGGCTCGCATACCGCTCGCCGGCGACGACGCTCGCGCCGCTCGCGCTCGCGCTCGCCGGCACCCACCAGCACCGCAACGCCGCGCTCGCGCTCCGGGCGCTCGAGCTCACCCACGGCCTCGCGGACCGCGCGCGGGTGATGCCGGCGCTCGCCGCCGTGAGCTGGCCCGGCCGCCTTCAGGTAGTCGGCGCGGCGCCGCTCGTGCTATTGGATGGCGCCCACAATACCCCCGCCATGGAGGTGGTGGTCGAGGAGGTGCGCGCCCTCGCGGCGGGTCGGCCGGTTCGGGTCCTGTTCGGTGCCATGCGCGACAAACCGTGGAGACGCATGCTGCAAATCCTCGACACGGTCGCGGTCGAGATCGTGGTGACGCGGCCGCGCCAGCCGCGGAGCGCCGATCCCGCGGAGCTCGCGGGCGCCGTCGCCTCGCCGGTCCGTGTCGTTCCCGATCCGGACGCCGCGTTTCGCGGTCTCGTCGGAGCGAGCGCGCCTGGCGACGTCGTGCTGGTCACCGGGTCGCTGTTCCTCGTCGGCGACGTGCTGCCGATCGTCGATCCGGGCCGCCGCCCCGACGCGGATCGCGAGCGCGCCGCGGCGAAGCTCGCGGGCCGCGCCTAGTGTGCCGAGCTCGCGACACGAGCGTGGATCCGGCGGCCGGTTCGGGCGCTCGCCACGCTCGCCGCGCCGGCGCGGCGCTCGCGGCCGTGCTCGTCCTCGCGCACGGCGTCGGCGCGGCGACGTTGCCGTCGTTCATGCGTCACGGCGCCGGCGGCGGCGAGGTCACGGTCGACGCCGCGAGCATCGGCTACGACCAGCGCGCGAACGTCATCACGGCGCGGGGCGCGGTCAAGGTGACGCGCGGCGCGATGACGCTCACGGCGGACACGGTGCGCATCGACCGCACGACGCAGGTCGCCGAGGCCGAGGGCAACGTCGTCGTGACCGATCCCGAAGGCACGCTGACGGCGGACGCGATGACGTTGAACCTCGTCGAGGAGACCGGCGGCGCCACCAACGGCTCGGTGTTCCTGCCGAAGAACCACTACCAGCTCGCCGGGCGGCGTTTCGAGAAGTTTCCCGGACAGAGCTACGAGGTCGAGGGTGCGCGCTTCACGACCTGTCTGTGCGGCGCCGGAGAGAAGCCGAGCTGGAGCGTCCGCGGCGAGCGGGTGGTCCTCGATCTCGAGGGCTCGGGCCGCGTCCGCGGCGCGACGTTCGAGGTGCTCGGGCGGCCGGTCGCGTATCTGCCGTACGGCATCTTTCCGATCCGCCGCGATCGGCAGAGCGGCTTTCTCTTTCCGCGCTTCGGCGCCTCGAACCGCCGCGGCTTCCAGATCGAGCAACCGTTCTTCCTCGACATCGACAAGAGCATGGATGCGACGTTGTCGCTCGACGTCGAGACGGCGGCGCGCATCGGCGGGCTCGCCGAGTACCGCTACGTGCTCAGCCGCGAGACGCTCGGCGAGCTGTCGGGCTCGTACTTCAACGAGCACATCCGCGGCGCCTCCTCGAGCCAGGTGAGCAACCGCCGCATCGCCGACCCCAACATCCCCGTCGATCGCTGGAGCATCGGCCTCACCCACGACCAGTGGCTGCCCGCGGGCTTCAAGGGCTTCGCCGACGTGTTCCGGGTGAGCGACGACCTCTTCCTGCGCGAGATCAACGTCTTCACCTTCAATCCCGGCGTCGACGTCGCGCTGCGGACCCGCCGCTTCGAGCGCAGCCGCGTCGGCGTCGAGCGGCCCTTCGATCGCGGCCTGCTGGTCGCGACCGCGACGTGGTACCAGGACTTCATCAATCCCGATCGCTTCGCATTCCAGACGCCGCCGCGGATCGACGGGTTCGCGACCCGGCACCTGTTCGACGACCGCCTGCTCGTCCACTTCCACGGCGAAGGCGTCAATTTCGAGCGTGACCACGGGTTCCAGGGGCGTCGCCTGGACCTGCAGCCGGAGATCGAGCTGCCGTGGCGCTGGAACCACGTGTTCGGCTCGTGGCGCGGCGGCTTTCGCGAGACCGCCTACGATCTCGACGACACGAGCGTGCCCGAGCAGGTGAACGTCAACCCCGCCGATCCTGGCAGCAAGCCGCCGAGCATCCTGCCGAAGCTGAACGACGAGGCGTCGCGCGAGCTCTACTACGTCCGCGGCGAGGCCGGCACCGCGCTGTCGCGTGTGTACCCATTCGAGCACTACGGCATCACCCGGCTCAAGCACACCATCGAGCCGACCGTCGAGTACCTGTTCGTGCCGCAGACCGGCACGCGCCAGGCGGCGCTGCCGCTCTTCGACGACGTCGATCGCGTGAACCAGCGCAGCGTCCTCACCTACGGCGTCACCAGCCGCGTGCTCGCGCGCATGAGCGCCCCGGCGCCGGCGGCGCCCGAGAAGCACCACCGCGCGAAGCATCGCGCGGGGCTGGATGGCGCGGCGGGCGAATCCGCGGCCGGCGGATCCGGCGCATCCGCGCGAGCGGCGGGCGGATCCGCCGGCGCCGACTCGTCGGCCGACGGGGACGGCGCGCTCGCCTACGGCGCCGCCTACGACGAGACCAGCATGGGCCCGCAGCTGCCGCCCGCGCCGGCGAGCCGGACGCCGACGGGAACGATCCGCGAGCTCGGCCGCTTCGCGCTCTTTCAGAGCTACGACTTCCTCCACAAGGGTGCGGACTTCATCGACCGGGTCGACCCCGACACCGGGGCCGTGCTGCGCGGCGAAGGCGAGCGCGTCTCGGACGTCTCGGCCTACCTGCGCTTGACGCCGGTCGATTTCTTCAGCTTCGAGGGACGGACGGACTACGGCGTCGACACCGGGCACCCGAAGGGCGCGGCCGTCGGGGTCTCGCTCGCGGACCCGCGGACGCCGAGCAACGATTTCTCGCTCGCGCTGCTGCGCGGCCGCAGCCGGTTCAGCGTCGGCTATCGCTTCGTCGCCCGGAGCGCGATCGAGGAGGTCAACGGCAGCGTGCTCTTGCGGCTGTCGAAGCGCTTCTACGTCGCGTACGAAGCGCGCTACGACAACTTGAGCAAGCGCTTCCTCGAGAACCGCTACGGATTCCGTATGATCTCGGGATGCGAGTGCTGGGTGATCGACATCGGCGTCTCGGACAAGATCAACCCCAACGAGACGCAGGTGAGCGTCCTGATCTCGCTCGTCGGGCTCGGGCAGTTCGGCAAGGAGCCGTTCCACCACTCGCTCGCCGCCGTCACGGCGCCGACGCTCGGGTCGCTGAACGAATGAAAGGCGTGATCCTCGCCGGCGGGCTCGGCACCCGGCTCCATCCGCTCACCCGCGTCACCAACAAGCATCTGCTCCCGGTCTTCGACCGGCCGATGATCCACTACCCGATCCAGGCGCTGATCAACGCCGGCATTCGCGACATCTTGCTGGTCACTGGCGGCAACAACGCCGGGGATTTCCTGAGGCTGCTCGGCAACGGCCGCGCCTTCGGGCTGAGCCACCTCAACTACACCTACCAGGAGGGCGAGGGCGGGATCGCCGCCGCCCTGTCGCTCGCCGAGCACTTCGTCGACGGCGAGCGCGTCTGCGTCGTGCTCGGCGACAACCTGATCGAGCGCAACTTCCGCGCGAGCGCCGAGCGCTTCGAGCGCGGCGGCGCCGGCGGCTGCATCCTGTTGAAGCGCGTGCCCGACCCCGAGCGCTTCGGGGTGCCGGTGTTTCGCGGGCGCCGGATCGTCGCGATCGAGGAGAAGCCGCGGCGGCCCAAGAGCCAGTATGCAGTGACCGGCATCTATATGTATGATGCGCGCGTCTTCGACGTGATCCGCACGCTCAAGCCGTCGCGACGCGGCGAGCTCGAGATCACCGACGTGAACAACTGGTATCTTCGACGCGGCGAGCTCAGCTACGAGATGCTGCGCGGGTGGTGGACCGACGCCGGCACCTTCGACGCGCTGCACCGCGCCGGCAACCTCGTGGCGCGGAGCGGCGCCAACAAGCTCGACCAGCCGCGGCGCCGCCCCGGGAGGACAGGATGATCGAGGGCGTACTCCTGAAACGATTGACGGTGCACTCGGACGACCGCGGCATCCTCATGGAGGTGCTGCGCGCCGACGACCCGTGCTTCGCGGCGATCAAGCAGACGACCTATACCGAAGCGTATCCGGGCGTGATCAAGGCGTTCCACTGGCACCGGCGCCAGATCGACGTCTGGTTCTTCTCGTCGGGGATGGCACAGGTGGTGCTCCACGACCTCCGTCCCGAGTCGCCGACCTACCGCGACACCGACGTGCTGATCATGGGCGAGCGGGCGCCGGCGCTGCTGTCGATTCCCGAGCGGGTGGCGCACGGCTACCGCGTCCTCGGCACCAAGCCGGCAGGGCTCTTCTACCACACCACCGACGTCTACGATCCGGAGAATCCCGACGAGGAGCGCATCCCGCACGACGATCCCGACGATCGCCTTCGACTGGACGACGCGACCGCGCTGATTCCGCATGCGACTGCTCGTGACCGGCGGCGCCGGCTTCATCGGCGCGAACTTCGTGCAGCACGTGCTCGCTCGACCATCCCGAGGACGAGGTCGTGACGCTCGACGCGCTCACCTACGCCGGCAACCTCGCCAACCTCGAGCCGGTACTCGCGAGCCCGCGCCATCGCTTCGTCCGCGGCGACGTCGCCGATCCGGCGGCGGTCGCGTCGGCGCTCGCCGGCGGCGTCGACGCGATCGTCAACTTCGCCGCCGAGTCGCACGTCGACCGCAGCATCGACGACGCCGAGGACGTTCCTCCGTACCAACGTGGTCGGCACCCAGGTGCTGCTCGACGCCGCGCGCGCCGCCGGCGTGCGCGCTTCGCTCCAGGTGTCGACCGACGAGGTGTACGGCAGCCTCGGCCCGACCGGCGCGTTCACCGAGGCGAGCGCCGCTCCGCCCGAGCAGCCCGTACGCGGCGAGCAAGGCGGCCGCCGATCTCCTCGTCGCTCGCGGCGCATCACACCCACGCGACTCGACGCGGTGATCACCCGCTGCTCGAACAACTACGGCCCGTACCAGTTCCCGGAGAAGCTGATCCCGCTCTTCATCACCAACGCGCTCGCCGACGAGCCGCTGCCGCTCTACGGCGACGGCCGGAACGTGCGCGACTGGATCCACGTCGCGCGACCATTGCCGCGCGCTCGATCGTCGTGCTCCGGCGCGGCCGCGCCGGCGAGGTCTACAACATCGGCGGCGGCAACGAGCGGCGCAACGAGGAGATCGCCGCGATCATCCTGCGACGACGCTCGGCAAGCCGGCGACCTTGGTGCGGTACGTCGCCGACCGCCCCGGGCACGACCGGCGCTACGCGATCGACACCAGCCTGATCGCGGCGCGAGCTCGGCTGGACGCCGCGGCTGCCGTTCGCGCAGGGCATCGCCGACACGATCGCATGGTACCGCGCGCACGCGGCGTGGTGGCAGGCGGTGAAGAGCGGCGAGTACCGCGCGTACTACGAGCGGACGTACGGCGACCGGCTGCGCGCCGCCGCGTCGGCGAGGCCGCGCGCCTGATGCCGGCCCGCACGCACGGCGCGGGCGTGACGCGCGTCGAGAAGCCGTGGGGCTGGGAGCTCTGGTGGGCGCACACCGAGCGCTACGTCGGCAAGATCCTGCACATCAACCGCGGCGGCGCGCTCAGCTACCAGTTCCATCGCGAGAAGGACGAGACGATCTACGTGCTGCGCGGCACGCTCGAGATCGAGCTCGCGCGCGGCGGCGGCCGCCGGCGCCGGCGGCTCCTCGGGCCCGGCGACGGCGCTGCGGATCAAGCCGGGCGATCGTCATCGGATGACGGCGATCAGCGCCTGCGACGTCCTCGAGGCGTCGACGCCCGAGGTGCGCGACGTCGTGCGCCTCGAAGATCGCTACGGCCGCGTCGCGGCGACCTTGGCGACCGCGACGGCCGCCGGCGCGCGATCGCGGCGGGCGCGCGCCGGCGCCGCGGCATCGAGCCCGCGCCGGACCGCGGCCGCGCGCCGCGTGCCCGCACCGAGGCGGAGCGAGTCATGACGGCGCGACGCGCCCTCATCACCGGCATCACCGGTCAGGACGGGTCGTACCTCGCCGAGTTCCTGCTCGGCCAGGGGCTACGAGGTCTACGGCATGGTGCGGCGCTCGAGCACCGAGAACTTCGAGCGCATCGAGCCGATCCGCGACTCGCGTCACGCTGGTGCAGGCGGACCTGCTCGACTCGATCTCGCTGATCACGTTGCTCGACCGGATCCATCCGCACGAGGTGTACAACCTCGCGGCGCAGTCGTTCGTGCCGACGTCGTGGGCGCAGCCGGTCCTGACCGGCGGAGTTCGACGCGATCGGCGTGACGCGCGCTGCTCGAGGCGATCCGTCTCGTCGACCAAGTCGATTCGCTTCTACCAGGCGTCGTCGAGCGAGATGTTCGGCAAGGTGCGCGAGGTGCCGCAGACCGAGCTCACGCCGTTCCATCCGCGCAGCCCGTACGGCGTCGCCAAGGTCTACGGCACTACATCACGGTGAACTACCGCGAGAGCTACGGGATCTTCGGCGTGCTCGGGCATCCTGTTCAACCACGAGAGCCCGCGGCGCGGGCTCGAGTTCGTGACGCGCAAGGTGACCGACGGCGTCGCCCGGATCAAGCTCGGGCTCGCGACACGAGCTCCGGCTCGGCAACCTCGACGCGCACCGCGACTGGGGCTTCGCCGGCGACTACGTCGCGGCGATGTGGATGATGCTCCAGCAGCCGGAGCCCGACGACTACGTGGTCGCGACCGGCGAGTCGCACACCGTCGCGCGAGCTCGCCGAGCTGGCGTTTCGCCGCGTCGGGCTCGACTGGCGGCAGCACGTCGTCGACCGACCCGGCGCTCATCCGGCCGGCCGAGGTCGATCTCCTCGTCGGCGACGCCGCCAAGGCGCGCGCCAAGCTCGGCTGGCGGCCCGAGCACCACGTTCGAGCAGCTGGTCGCGATGATGGTCGACGCCGACCTGCGGCGGCACCGCCGCGCCTGAGCGTCGTGCGCTGTTTCGTCACCGGCATCGGCGGCTTCGCGGGCTCGCACCTGGCCGCGCACCTGATCGCGCGCGGCCACGTGGTCGGCGGCGCGATCACCGGTCGCAGCGACACGCCGGCGTTGCGCGCGATCGACGTCCGCGACGCGGATCTGACGCTGATCGAGGCCGACGTGACCGATCCGAGCGCCGTGCAGCACGCGCTCGCCGCGTTCGCGCCCGACGCCGTCTTCCATCTCGCGGGAGTCGCCTACGTCCCGCACGCCGGCGCCAACGCCGCCCACACCTTCGCGGTGAACGCCGTCGGCACGATGAACGTGCTCGAGGCGGTGCAGCGAGTGGCGCCGCGGAGCCGCGTGCTGGTCGTCGCCTCGTCGGAGGTCTACGGCGCGAGCGCGCCGGACGCGCTGCCGATCGGTGAGGATGCGCCGCTGCGCCCGGTCAGCGTCTACGGGCTCTCGAAGGCCGCCGCCGACATGGCGGCGTTTCAGGAGTTCTGGTCCACGGATCTCGCCGTGGTGCGGGTGCGGCCGTTCAATCACACCGGGCCGGGGCAGAGCCCGACCTTCGTCTGCTCGGATTTCGCGCGCCAGGTCGCGCGCATCGAGATCGGCGCGGCGCCGCCGGTGCTGCGGGTCGGGAGCCTCGGCGTCGTGCGCGACTTCTCGGACGTCCGCGACGTCGTGCGCGGGTACGCGCTGCTGTGCGCCGGCGGCGTCGCGGGCGAGGTCTACAACCTCTGCTCCGGCGTCGGTACGAGCGTCGCGCGGATCGTCGAGATCCTGACGGCGGCGAGCGCGACGCAGATCGAGATCGTCGAGGAGCGCGGCAGGGTGCGGCGCCGCGAGATCCCCGAGATCGTCGGCTCCGCGGACCGCGCAGCGGCACTCGGCTGGTCGCCGGAGATCCCGCTCGACCGGACGTTGCGCGACTTGCTCGCCTACTGGCGACGGCGCGTCGCGGACGAGCGGCAGTGACGTCGTGAGCGGCACCGCTCGCGCGCATTCCCACCTTGAGGGCCAGATACCCCTATGTTAGGCCATTCACATGGAAGCTGACGCCGCCGCCCTGCAGCACCGCACGTTCGAGGACGTGATCCTCGCGCGCGGGCGCGTCAGCGCCGACGACCTGCGCAAGGTCCGCCGGCTCCAGCAGGAGCGCGGCGAACGCATCGAGCGTCTGCTCCTCGACCTCGGCTTCATCTCCGAAGACGATCTCATCAGCCTGGTCTCCGAGCAGCTGGACGTTCCCTACGTCGGCCGCAAGGAATATCCCGAGGTCCCGGTCGTCCTGCCGAACGTCAACACCCAGTTCCTGAAGCACGCCAAGATCCTGCCGCTCGAGGTCCAGGACGGCACGCTCGCGGTCGCGATGGCCGACCCGAGCGACCTCTACGCCATCCAAGGTCTCGAGGTCGCGACCGGGCTGCGCGTGAAGCCGTCGCTCGGACGCGAGAAGGAGATCGTCGCGGCGCTCGAGAACTACGACGACGCCACCCAGGGGCCGTCGGAGGACAGCGAGGCCAGCCTCGAGTTCATCGGCCAGGACGAGGAGGACGTCAATCATCTCCGCGACCTGGCGAGCGAGGCGCCGGTCATCCGCCTGGTGAACCAGCTGATCAATCGTGCCGTCGAGCAACGCGCCTCCGACATCCACATCGAGCCGTTCGAGAACGCGCTCAAGGTCCGCTACCGCATCGACGGCGTGCTGCACGACATCGAGCAGCCGCCGCGGCGGATGCAGGCGGCGATCGTGTCGCGCGTGAAGATCATGGCGAAGCTCAACATCGCCGAGCGCCGGCTGCCGCAGGACGGCCGCATCAAGCTCCGCACCATGGGCAAGGAGATCGACATGCGGGTGTCGACCCTGCCGACGCTCTACGGGGAGAGCGTGGTGCTGCGTATCCTCGATCGCTCGAGCATCGTGCTCGACCTCGAGCAGCTCGGCTTTCCGATGGACACGCTCGCCGAGTTCGAGCGTCTGATCGTGCGGCCGTACGGCATGATCCTGGTGACGGGCCCGACCGGCAGCGGCAAGACGACGACGCTCTACGGCGGCCTCGAGAAGATCAACTCGCCCGACAAGAAGATCATCACCATCGAGGATCCGGTCGAGTACCAGCTCTCGGGCGTGAACCAGATCCACGTCAAGCCGCAGATCGGCCTGACCTTCGCGAGCGGCCTGCGCTCGATCGTCCGCCAGGACCCGGACGTCATCATGGTCGGTGAGATCCGCGACCCCGAAACCGCCGAGATCGCCGTGCAAGCGGCGCTCACCGGCCACTTGGTCTTCTCGACCCTGCACACCAACGACGCCGCCGGCGCGGTGAGCCGGCTGCTCGAGATGGGCGTCGAGGACTATCTCCTCGCCTCGTCCTTGCTCGGCGTCCTGGCGCAACGCCTGGTGCGCAAGGTGTGCACGCGCTGCCGCATCTCGGTCGCGCCGGAGGAGGCGCTCGCGGGGTTCGCCGAGCTCACCCGGCACGCGGTCGAGCGGTTCGCCAACACCGCGGCGCGCGTCCAGGGCGACGGCGCGCGCGTCTACCGGCCGGGGGGGTGCGAGGAGTGCTCGGGCACCGGCTATCGCGGCCGCAGCGGGATCTACGAGCTCCTGCTGATGAACGAGGGAGTCCGAGAGCTGATCCTCAAGCACGCGTCCGCCGACGTCATCAAGAGCGAGGCGACTGCCCGCGGCATGCGGACGCTGCGCGACGACGGATGGCTCAAGGTGCAGGAGGGGACGACGACGGTGGCGGAGGTGTTGCGGGTGACACAGGAGGAGTGAGGAACCCGGGTCCATCCGCGAGCGCCCGCGCGCTCGCCGCGCCGGAGAGGACGGGATCGGTGGAACCCGCGGGCGGCGATCCCGACGTCTCGATCGTGGTGCCGGTCTACAACGAGCGCCCGACGCTGGCGGCGCTCGTCGCCGAGTGCCACGCGGTCCTGGATCCGCTCGCCCTGTCGTGGGAGCTGGTGTTCGTCGACGACGGCTCGAGCGACGGCTCGTTCGAGGAGATGGCCTGCATTCGTGCCGGCGACGACCGCGTGCGCGCGGTTCGCCTGCGCACGAATCTCGGAAAGTCGGCGGCGCTCGCGGTCGGCTTTCGCGCCGCGCGCGGCGCCCGCCTGGTCACGATCGACGGCGACCTGCAAGACGATCCCCGCGAGATCCCGCGCCTCCTCGATGGTCTCGAGGAAGGCGCCGACCTCGTGAGCGGCTGGAAGATCGACCGCCAGGACTCGCTCTCGCGCGTGGTCGCCTCGCGGCTCTTCAACGCGCTCTCGCGCGCGGTCTCCGGCCTCGAGCTCCACGACGTGAACTGCGGGCTCAAAGCGTATCGCCGGGAGGTCGCCGCCGAGGTGCCGCTCTACGGCGAGCTGCACCGATTCATCCCGCTGCTCGCGAAGTGGCGCGGCTTCCGCGTCGCCGAGATGGTCGTGAGCCATCGACCGCGCGCCGTCGGCCGCTCGCGCTACGGCTGGTCGCGGGCGCTCCGCGGCGCGATGGATCTGGTGACCGTCGTCTGCCTGACGCGCTACAACCGCCGCCCCGCGCACTTCTTCTCACTGCCGGGTGTGGCGCTGATCGTGGTCGGCGGATCGCTCTGCAGCTACATCGCGTATCTGCGGGTGGTGTACGGCCACATCTGGAATCGCCATCCGCTGCTGATCTTCTCGGTGCTGCTGGTCGTGGTCGGCGTGCAGCTCTTCACGACCGGGCTCCTCGGCGAGATGATGGTCGACGCCGGCCGCCGCATCGACGAAGACTACGACGCCGCGCGCAAGCTCGGCTGACGCGATCGCCTGCCGGCGGCCGGGGCCGCGGCGGTGAATCGGCGCGGGCCGCGCGCTCGCGAGAGGTGAGTGATGGGATTGCTCGACCGGTTCCGGAAGCAGAAAGCGAAGCCGCGGGTCGCGGTCCTCGGGCTCGACGGCGTCGGCGCGCCGCTCGTCGAGGCGCTCACCGACGCCGGCGTCATGCCGCGGATGGCGGCGCTCCGCCGCGCCGGCACGCTCGCGCGCATGACCTCGAGCATCCCGACCATCTCGAGCGTCTCGTGGTCGGGGTTCATGACCGGCGCCAACCCGGGACGCCACGGGATCTACGGCTTCACCGACGTGAAGCCCGAGTCGTACGCCGTCTACTTTCCGAACTACGGCCACGTCCGCGCGCCGACGGTGTGGGACGCGCTCGGCGCCCACGGCCTGCGCTCGATCGTCCTCAACATCCCCAACACCTATCCGGCGAAGAGCATCGACGGCGTGCTGGTGTCGGGCTTCGTCGCCGTCAACCTCGAGCGCGCGGTGTCGCCGCCGGCGGCGCTCGAGGTGCTGAAGCGTCACGGCTACAAGATCGACGTCGACTACATGAACGCCAACGAGCGCCCCGAGGCGTTCTTCACCGACCTCTTCGCGACGCTCGCCGCCCGTCGCAAGACGCTCCGCCACTTCCTCACCGAGGAGCCGTGGGACTGCTTCATCGGCGTCGTCACCGAGACCGACCGCCTGCACCACTACTTCTGGAGCCAATACGTCGATCCGCAGGCGCCGTGGCACCAACGCTTCCTCGACTTCTACGCCGAGGTCGACGCCGCGATCGGCGACCTCGCCGACGCGCTCCCGGACGACACGCCGCTCTTCATCGTCGCCGACCACGGCCACACGTTGATCGAGAGCGAGTTCTACCCGAACGTCTGGCTGCGGGAGCAGGGGCTGCTGGCCTTCAAGTCGCCGACGCCGCGGTCGGTCGCCGACATCGATCCGTCGTCGAAGGCCTTCATCCTCGATCCGGGACGCATCTACGTGAACGTGAAGGGGCGGTTCGCCAACGGCGTCGTCGAGCCCGGCGCCGAGGCGGAGGACGTGCTGGCGCGGGTCGCCGAGGGTCTCGCCGCGGTCGAGTACCCCGGTCCCGCCGTCGCCGGGGAGCGCCGGCCGGTCGCGGCGGTGTACCGGCGCGACGAGCTCTACCGCGGCCCGGAGCTCGGGCACGCGCCGGATGCGGTGCTGCATTTCCACGACGGATTCGACATCAAGGGCGCCGTCGGACGGCCGGCGCTTTTCGGGCGGAGCGCGCTCACCGGCATGCACACCTACGACGATTCGCTCTTCTACGTGAACCGGCCGGGCTTCCCGACCGCCGATCTCGCGATCACCGATCTGGCGCCGACGCTGCTCGCGCTCCTCGGCGTCACGCCGGACCAGCCGATGGACGGCCGCGTCCTCGGGGCATGACGGCGTCGTCGCGATTCGTGTCGCCGCCGTGCGCCTCCCGGCGGAGGGTGCCGTCGCGCGTCTCGCGCTGATCGGCCCGAGCGCGCCGCTGCGCGGCGGCATTGCGCAGTACAACGATCATCTCGCGTCCGCCCTCGCCGCGCGCGGCGCGGAGATCGAGCGGATCTCGTTCCGCCGCCTCTATCCGCGGCTGCTGTTTCCCGGCCGCACGCAATACGAGAGCGCCGGCGCCGAGCGCGAAGCGATGTGCGCAACCGACGAGCAGGGCGCGGCCGCCGACGCGGACGCCGGCACTGCCGCCGTCGCCGACCGCGACGCCCGCGGCCGCGCGGGTCCGGCGCGGCCGATCCTCGACAGCCTGCGGCCGGCGACGTGGCGCGCGGCGGCCGACGCCGTCCGCGCGCAAGCCGCGATCGTCCAGTGGTGGCATCCGTTCTTCGCGCCGGCGCTCGCGACGGTCGCGGCGCGGCTCGCGGCGCGCGGCATCCCGAGCGTCTTCGTCTGCCACAACCTCGAGCCGCACGAGCGCGTGCCGGGCGCGACGCCGCTCTCGGCTCTCGCGCTCCGTCGGGCGGCGGCGTTCGTCGCGAGCTCCGAGCACGACGCCGCGCGGCTGCGCCTCCGCCACCCGGGACGTCCGGTCGTGGTCGTGGTGCCGCCGGCGACGCCGGCGCCGCCGTGTCCGCACGGCGACGATCGCATCGCGTGCGAGCGCGCGCTCGCCATTCCGCCGGCGCGGCGGCGCGCGCTCTTCTTCGGGTACGTGCGCGCGCTACAAGGGCCTGCCGACGATGATCGCCGCGCTCGCCGAGACGCCGCCGGACCTTCAGCTCGTCGTCGCGGGCGAGATCTACCACCGCGATGCGGCGTTCTACCGGCGTCTCGCGCGCGAAGCGGGCGTCCTCGATCGCGTCGTGCTCCTCGACCGTTTCGTCGCCGCGGCGGAAGTCTCGTGCTGCTTCCGCACGGCCGACGTGGTGGTGCTGCCCTACTGGGACGCGAGTCAGAGCGCGGTCGCGCCGCTCGCGATGGCGTACGGGAGGCCGGTCGTCGCGACCGCCGTCGGTGGCATTCCCGAGGTGGTCGAGGACGGCGTCAGCGGCGTCCTGGTGCCGCCGCGCGATCCGCAGGCGCTCGCGCTCGCGACGACGCGGGCACTCGATCGTGTCGCGACGTGGGGGCCGGCGGCGGCGCTCGCCGCGCGCCGCCATGGGTGGGACGAGGCCGCGCGACGGATCGTCGATCTCGCGGGCTCTATATCAACCGTGGGTCGCCCCTGTTAGGTTCGAACGTCATGTCCCGCCGCCTCGGGGCGTTCCTTCGGCCGTACGCGCCGCTCGTCGCCGGCACGCTCGCCGTGATGATCCTGCGCGCCGCCCTGATCGCGGGCGTCGCGTATCTGGTGAAGCCGGTCTTCGACCGCCACATCGTCCAACGCGAGCTCGGCGTCGTCCGCTGGGCGCCGGCGCTGGTGCTCGCGTTCTACGTCGCGAAAGCGGGGCTCGAGTATCTCCAGACCTACTGGATGGCGATCGTCGGCGACGGCATCTGCCGCGACCTCCGCGACACCCTCTACGCGCACGTGATCGACCTGCCGCTGACGTTCTTCCATCGCACGCCGGTGCCGTCGATCCTCTCGCGCCTGCTCGCCGACGTCACCATCATCCAGCAGGCCGCCGGCACGAGCCTCCTCGGGACGCTCAAGGACGCGTTCAGCGTCCTCGCCCTCGGAACGCTGCTCTTCTACCAGAACTGGCGGCTGGCGGTGCTGGCGCTGATGGTCCTGCCGCTCGCGGTCTACCCGTTCGTCTACTTCGGACGGTTTCGTCGCCGCCGGATCCAGGTCGAGCAGGAGCGGCTCGCCGAGGTCGCGGCGGCGGCGCACGAGGGGCTCGCCGGCAACAAGATCGTCAAGGCGTTCGGCATGGCGGAGCGCGAGAAGCGCCGGTTTCGCGAGCGCAACGAGCGCTTCTTCGAGGTGCGGAAGTCGCTGCGGCAGCTGGTCGCGGCGAGCAACCCGATCGGGCGAGCTCGCCCTCGCGCTCGGCGTCGCGGCGATCGCCGCGTACGGCGGCGCCGCAGCTCGCGTCGGACCGCGATGAGCTCGGCGAGCTGGCCTCGTTCTTCGTCGCGCTCGCGCTGGTGTACGAGCCGATCAAGCGCGTCGCCCGCGGCTACATCGAGCTGCAGGGCGCCGCTCGGCGCGCTGCAGCGGTTGACGCGCGTCCTCGACGAGGAGCCGGAGCCGCCGCGCGACGATCGCCCGCCGCTGCGGGTGCACGCGGGGCGCGATCGAGTTTCGCGACGTCGACTTCGCCTACGACGCACGTCCGATCCTGCGCGACGTGAGCTTCACGGTCGCCGCCGGCGAGCACCGTCGCGCTCGTCGGGCTCTCCGGCGCCGGCAAGTCGACGCTGATGGACTTGCTCGCCGGATTCCTCGAGCCGACCCGCGGCGCGATCCTCGTCGACGGCCAGGACACGCGCAGCGTGCGCCGCGCCTCGGTGCGCGCGCGGATCGCGCTCGTCACCCAGGACGTCTTCCTCTTCGACGACACGATCGAGGCCAACATCGCTTACGGCGCGCGCGCACGCCGATCACGCGGCCGTCGGTGCGTGCCGCCGAGATCGCCGAGCTCCACGACGTCATCGAGCGCTTGCCGCGCGGGGTACGCGACCACGGTCGGCGAGCGCGGCGCGCGGCTTCTCCGGCGGCGAGCGCCAGCGCATCGCGATCGCGCGCGCCTTCCTGAAGGACGCGCCGATCGTGATCCTCGACGAGGCGACCTCGGCGCTCGACGGCGCGACCGAGGCGCGGGTGCAGCGCTCGCTCGATCGGTTGATGGTCGGCCGCACCGTCTTCGTCATCGCCCACCGTCTGTCGACGATTCAGAGCGCCGACCGGATCGTCGTCCTCGCCGGCGGCCGGATCGTCGAGGAGGGCACGCACGCGAGCCTGTCGCCGCGCGCCGGCGAGTACCGCCGGCTCTATCGGCGGCAGTTCGAGCATGATCGCGAGACCGCGATCCGGGGCGACGACGACCATCGACGGATCGCTCTGCGGGCGCGGCGATGCTCGGAAAAACCCTAGAAATTTCCTATGATTGACAAGGTTTCTGGCGTGGGCTACTCGGGCCGGCAATCGCCGCACCACCGTCCCGTCCCACGCGTGTAACGAGGCTTCATGGCGCAATTCCAATATCGAGCGACCGATTTGCAAGGGAAGATCGTCGAGGGGTCGATGGAGGCCGGCGAGGCGCGTGCGGTCGTGCTCCGCCTGCAGGATCGCGGTCTGATCCCGATTCGGGTCGGCGCCGGCGCGGCGCCGGCGCGCGGGGTCGCGCGCGCGATCTCGCTGCCGGCCCTCGGCCGTCGCGGCTCGGTACGCACCAAGGACCTGCTGGTGTTCACCCGCGAGCTCAGCACGCTGCTCGCGGCCGGGATGCCGCTCGATCGCAGCCTGACGACGCTCGTCGATCTCGCGCCCGGGAAGGAGCTGAAGCGGGTGACGGCGGCCGTGCTCCAGGCGGTGCGGGGCGGTACGTCGCTCGCGGAGGCGCTCGCCCAGAATCCGAAGGTCTTCCCACCGCTCTACGTCAACATGGTGAAGGCGGGAGAGATCGGCGGCGTGCTCGACGACGTCCTGAAGCGGCTGGTCGAGTACCTCGTCCAGGCCCAGGAGCTGCGCGACGACGTCCGCGCCGCGATCACGTATCCGATTCTCCTCACGGTCGTCGATGTCGGCGACGGTCGTGATCATGCTCGTGTTCGTGCTGCCGAAGTTCGCCGACCATGTTCGCCGATCTCGGCCAGGCGCTGCCGCTGTCGACGCGTATCATGCTGAGCATCAGCGCCCTGTTCACCAGCATCTGGATCATCCCCGCCGTGGTGGTGGCGGTCGGCGGGACGTACGGCGCTGTACCGCTATCTGCAGTCGTCGCAAGCGGTACGCGTTCGATACCTGGAAGCTGCGGCTCCCGCTCTTCGGCTTCTTGATGCGCCGTCTGGAGGTCGCGCGGTTCTCGCGCACCCTGGGCACGCTGCTGCGGAGCGGCGTCCCGGTGCTCCAGGCTCTCGACATCGTTCGCGACGTCGCCACCAACCAGGTGATCGCGCGCGCCATCGCCGAGGTGCAGGTCGGCGTCCGCGAGGGAGCCGGGATGTCGGGTCCCCTCGGCCGCAACGGCGCCTTTCCGCCGCTCGCGCTGCAGATGATCGCGGTCGGCGAGGACACCGGGAAGCTCGACGAGATGCTGCTCACCACCGCCGACTACTTCGACGGCGAGGTGCGGAACGAGGTGAAGCGGCTGACGAGCTTGCTCGAACCGGTCATGATCCTGGTGATGGGCCTGATCGTCGGCTTCATGGTCATCTCGATGCTGATGGCGGTCTTCAGTATCAACGATCTCAACGTCTGACGACGACGACGAAGGAGCGCGTCATGAACGCGAACCCTGTGAGTGCATTCCATCGACCGCTTCGCGAGCGTCTGCACGACGATGCGCGCGGTTTCACGCTGGTCGAGCTGCTGGTCGTGATGGTGATCCTCGGCTTGCTCGCGGCCTTGGTCGTGCCGAGCTATCTCGGACGCGAGCGCAAGGCGCGGTCGCAGGCGGCGAAGACGCAGATCGAGCTGCTCGGCACCGCGCTCGACACCTTCCGGCTCGACGTCGGCCGCTACCCCTCGACGCAGGAAGGCCTCGAAGCGCTGCGCACTTCGCCGGGCGCCGTCCCCGGCTGGGACGGCCCGTATCTGAAGAAGCCGGTGCCCCTCGACCCGTGGGCCCGCCCCTACGTGTACGTGAGCCCGGGCGAGCACGGCGACTACGATCTCTACACGTACGGCGCCGACGGCGCGCCCGGCGGTGAGAAGGACGCCGCGGACATTGCCAGCTGGCAAGGATAGTCGCTGGCGGTCCACCGACGCTGGGTTCACGCTCTTCGAGCTCATCATCGTGCTGCTGATCGTGGCGATCGGCAGCGCGTTCGTCGCGCCGGCGATCTCGAGCGGCTGGGAGTCACGCCAAGTGCGTCAAGGAACGCGCCGGCTCGCCGGCATCATGCGCGGGCTGCGGGAGCAGGCGGTGCGGCGCGGCATCGAGCAGGAGCTCGTGTTCGAGCCCGACGGCTCGACGGTGCATTGGGGCGACGGTCGAACGGTGACGCTCCCCGAGGGCGTCGAGGTCGAGGGGGTGCGCGGCGGCTGGCGCGACGAAGACGGCAGCGTGCGGGTCGTCTTCTACCCGAACGGCGGGACGACCGGCCTCGCGATCGTCGTCGCCGGACCGTCGCAGGCGGGGCTCCGCTTCGCGATCGATCTCGATCCGCTGCTCGGCACGGTCGTCATTCGGGACGCGACCGCATCATGAGACGCGCCGGGGGATTCACGCTGGTCGAGGTCGCGATCGCGCTCGCGATCGTCGGCGTCGGCGTCACGACGGTGCTCCAGCTCTTCTCCGGCGGTTTGCGCATGGAAGGTGCCGCCAGCACGCGGACGAAGGCGGTGCTCTACGCGCGCGCCGTCTTCGACGACACGCTGGCGCACACCGAGATCCTGCCGATGGCGGATCAAGGCCGTTTCGCCGACGGCTATCGCTGGGAGCGTCGCGTCCGGCTCGCGCCCGAGTACACCGACAAGACCAAGGACCTCGACGTGCAGAGCGAGCTCGCGATGTACGAGATCGAGGTCACCGTGCTCTGGCCGCGCGACGAGGTCCGCGAGGGCACGTACACGTTGCGGACGCTGCGCGTCGGTCCGCCGCCGCCGGAATGACCGTGCCAACGCCGATCCCGCGCCGCGGAGCGCCCGGCGGGTTCACGCTGATCGAGGTCGTCCTCGCGCTGGTGATCCTGAGCATGATCGCGGTGATTCTCTACAGCGCGTTCTTCCTCGGCCACAAGGCCGTGATCGCCGGCGAGCGTGACGCCGACGTGAACCAGCGCATGCGCCTCGCCGAGGAGATCTTCGGGCGCCAGGTCCGCTCGGCGGTCTTCTACTTCGCGCGCCACGACGACGACACGTTTCCCTACTTCGTCGGCCGCGCCGACGGCCTGAGCTTCGTGAGCTCGGCGCCGCAGGGGCGCGGCGGCACCGGCCTCGCGGTCGTGACGTATCGGGTCGTCGACCACCAGCTCGTCCTCGAGGAGCGCGGCGTGTTCTCGCCCGACGACCTCTACGATCCGCCGTCGGACGCGCCGGTGGCGCGCGCCGTCTTGCTCACCGGGTGCACCAGCGTGCTGTTCGAGTACCTCGCCCGCGACGACACCGAGGCGAATTGGCAGCGGACTTGGGACGCGCAGGAGGAAGACACGCTGCCCGCGGCGGTGCGGCTCACGATCGAGGGCCTGCCGTTCTTCGGCGGCGCGCCGTGGACGCAGGTGATCCCGGTGATGACGATCGCCTACGGTTGGGGCACGGACGAGTTCCAGGAGCCGCCCGACGAGCTCGACCACTACGAGCAGGACGGGAACGACAACGACAACTTCGACGACGGCAACGACAACTTCGACGACAATTCGTGACGACTCGAAGAGCCGGCGAACCGGCGGATGAACCGCGAGCGTGATGGAGGCACTCGCATATCCCGTGATGGGGGCACGCGCATATCTCGGACTGCGCCGGCGGATCGGCGGCGTGGACGTGCGCCGGCGCGGTTCCACGGCGTCGCCGCGTGCAGCATCGGAGCGCGGCGTCGCGCTGCTGATGGTGCTCTGGGTGTTCATGGTCCTCACGGTTCTGGTCGGCGAGTTCGGCCGCAACATGCGCGACGACGCGGTCGCCACGCAGAACTTCGCCGAAGAGGTCCAGGCGCGCGGCGTCGCCATGGCGGGCATGAACGAGGCGATCTATCGCGCCCTTCGCGCCCGCGAGACGCACATCGAGGACGATACGGAGGCGAAGCGCAACGCCAAGCCGGGCAATCCGGCGGAGACGCCGGTCGAGGTGTGGCTGCCGGACGGAAATCCCCACGAGGGCTCGTACTCGGGCGGCAAGTACACCGTTCGCCTGTTCGACGAAGGCGGCAAGATCGGCCTCAACCGCGCCGACGAGGCGCTGCTGCGGCGGGTCTTCGGCAAGCTCGGCGTCGAGCGCAACGCGCAGGAGGAGGTGGTGGACGCGATCCTCGACTGGCGCGACAGCGACTCGCTGCGCCGCTTGCACGGCGCCGAGGCCGAGTACTATGCGAAGCTGCCCGAACCCTACCAGCCGAAGAACGGTCCCTTCGACTCGGTCGAGGAGCTGCTGCTGGTGCGTGGAATCAGCCACGATCTGTTCTACGGCATCGTTCCGGAGACGTTCGCGCGCGATCAAGGGCCGTCGGTGCCGCTCAAGGAGATCTTTTCCGTTTTCAATCGTACCGCTAACATCAACCTGCGAACCGCGCCCGCGGCGGTGTTGTGGGTTCTCATGGAAGGAGACGAGGAGGACGTGGAGGATGTGATCGCCGCGCGCGAGCAGGATCCGAAGGCCGCGCTGCTCCTGCTCCAGGCCAAGATCGGCGATCCGCTCCTCGCGCGTCGCATCGTCGACCGCGCGCCCACGACGATCGCGATCGACTCCCGCGCGTCGATGGAATTCGGCCACCTCGAGGCGCGTGTCGGTGCGGTCGTCGATCTCGCCGAGGACGCCGACGGCTTTCACGTCGCCCGCTGGGTGGATCGTTTGCCCGCTCGCTGAATGCGATGGATCTGACGACCTTCTCCTACCGCATCCGGCGCGCCGACTTCCTCGACGGGCTCGGGATCTTCGTCGAGCCGGCTCGCGTCTCGCTGGCGCACGTCACCAAGCGCTTCCTGCAGGTGACGCTGCGCCACGGCCGCAGCTATCCGCTCGCGGCCACCAGTCCCCAGGACCGGTTGCAGAGCCTCGCCCAGGCGGTCGCGGCCTTCACGCGCGAGTTCCGCGTCCAACCCGGCGCGGTGCATCTCTGCCTCGGCCGTCAGGAGCTCTTGCTGAATCGTCTCATCCTGCCCGCGGCGGCGCGGGAGAATCTCCGTCAGGTGCTCGAGTACGAGGTCGAGCGGATCATTCCGTTGCCGCGCGACGAGATCTTCTACGACTACCAGGTGCGCGAGTCCGGCGGCGGCGAGGAGGGCCGGCTCGCGGTGCTGGTGGTCTCGGTGCCGCGGCGGGTCGTCCGGGAGTACCTCGAGGCGCTCGAGGTCGCCGGCGTGCGGCCGAAGGCGGTGGGGATCGCCGCGGTCGCGCTCGGCGACTACGCGGCGTTTTGCCGCGGCCGCTCCGACGCGCCGCTCGCGATCATGACGCCGAGCGGGCGCGATTTCGAGCTCGCCGTCTTCGTCGAGCGCCAGCTGGTCGCCGATCACGTGCTGCGCGACGCGATCGCTCCGTCGGCCGCGGAGCTCGACGAGATGATTCGTCGCGACCTCGCCGAGGTGTTTCAGGCGGCGGACGTGCCGGTCGAGCTGCTCCACGCCGGCGGCGCGCCCGCGTCGCCCGAGGCGGCCAACGGCTCCATCGACCTCTTCACGCTCGCCACTGGGCATCTCGACGCGCCGGTGGAGTTCTTCGAGTCGCGCGAGCCGGCGCTCTTGCCGGCGGTCGGCGCCGCCCTCGCCGCGGCGCGCGAAGGTACCGTCGACGTCAACCTCCTCCCCGAGGAGGACCGGCCGGGGTTGCAGGAAGGGCTCCTGGTCCCGCTCGTCTTGCTCGCCGTCGTGCTGCTGCTGACGCTCGTCTACGGCGGCAGCGTCATCGTCCGTGACGAGATCACGCGGCGGGCGCTCGCGCGCGAGGTGGAGGCGCTCGAGCCGCAGGTCGCGGCGGTGAAGAAAGAGGAGGCGGCGGCGCGGAAGCTCGAGGCGCAGCTCACGACGCTCACCGCCGATCAGGACCACCGGACGATCGACTACCTCCGCGAGCTCACCGAACGCATCCCGACCGATGCGTATCTCACGACGATGCGCTATCGGAACGGCCGGATCGAGATCGACGGGTTCGCGACCAAGGCATCGGACCTGATCAAGAGCCTCGAGGACTCGCCGCTCTTCCGGAACGTGCAGTTCACCTCGCCGACGACGGCGGGGCAGGGCGGCCAGGAGCGCTTCTCGATAGTCGCCGAGGTCGAGGAATGAACTGGCGCGACTGGTGGAGCAGGCGCAATCAGCGCGAGCGGCGGTTGATCGTCGCCGGCGGGGTGATCCTCGCGCTGGCGTTGATCCGGTTTCTGGTGATCTCGCCGTTCCTCAACTATCGCGCCAACCTTCGTGACGACATCGAAGCGAACCGCGCGCTGCTCGAAAACGCGTCGGCGTATCTCGCGCGCTCCACCGATACCGCCAAGCAACGCCAGGCGCTCCAGGCCCGCATGAAGCAGCTCCGCGCACAGCTCGTCCCGGGCGACACGCCCACCCTGGCGGCGGCGGCGCTGCAAGACATGCTGCGGAATCTCGCGAACGAGAGGGGCATCGAGATCCAGAGCACCCAGGTGATGCGCGACGACACCGTCGGCGACTTCAAGCGTATCGCCGTGCGCATCACGGTGACGGGGGAGATTCGTGCGCTCGCGGAGTTCTTGAACGGCATCGAGCACGGCCCGATCCGCGTGACGCTGCCGTTCCTCGAGATCAGCCGCCGCGGCGCCGCGCTGCGCGGCAAGGGCGCGCGGACGCTCGCCGTGACGCTCGAGGTCAGCGCCTTCATCCAAGGCGCCACCACCGCGGCCGAGGACGGCGGCGGTCCACAGGCTCCGCCCGCGGCCACGCCGCCGCAGCGGGAGGGCTCGGCCTGATGAAGCGGCTCCTGATCGTCAACATCGTCCTGCTCGCGATCGTGGTGTTGCTCGTCGCCCAGATCGTGATGCTCTGGTGGCGCGGCCAGCCGGTGATCGAGCCGGTGGCGTCGCGCGCCGCGAAGGCGCCGAGGATCGACGTCCGGACGCCGCCGCGCCGGCCGCCTCCCGCGGACATCGGCGAGAAGATCGCCGCCAAGGACCTCTTCGACCCGTCGCGCGCTCCGGCGCCGGCCGCCGACACCTCGCCCACTCCGGAGGAGCCGGTCCGTCCGCTCACGCTCGCCCTCATGGGCGTCATGGTCACGAGCGGCGAGCGGCAGGTGCTCGTCAAGGATCAAGCGGCGCCGAAGCCGATCTGGCTGCGCGAGGGTGAGCAGATCGGCGGCTACTCGGTCGCGCGCATCGAGCCGACCTCGGTCGTGATGAGCAGCCCGACCGGCGACGAGGTGCGGCTGATGATCAACGTCGAGAAGGGCCGTGGCGGCGCTCCCGCGACCGGTCCCGCCGGCGTCCAACCTCCGGCGACCGCCGCCGTGATCAGGCCCGGCGTACCGACCCCGGCGATGACGCCGATTCGGCCGGGCCGCCGCGGCGGTGCGGCGGGCGCGGACATCAAGGAGAAGATCGAGCGCCTCCGTGAGGAGGCGCGTCGCCGGCGCGGTCAGCTGCCGCAGCGCGGGAAGTGAGGAGGACAACGATGCGTCGAGCCTTGATGACCGTGGCGGTCGTGGCATGGATGCTGGCGGCTGCCTCCGCTCGTGCTCAGGTGCCCCAGGCCGCAGCTCCCGTCGCCATTTCGCGGACGCCGATCGTGCTGCCGACGGCGCCCCACCCGGTTGCGACCGCGACGTCGGCCTCGCCGCCGCCGCTGCCGCCCGCCGCCGCGGCAACCACCGTGCCCGCGTCTCCGGCGGCGGCCGCAGAGCCGCCGGCGCGCGCGCCGAGCGCCGCGGCGCCGGTCGCACGCGCGGCCGAGGATTCGGTCGTGCTGAACTTCGAGGGAGCCGACATCCGCGAGGTCATTCACAGCCTCGCCGACGCCCTCAACATCAACTACCAGATCGACCCCCGCATTCAGGGACAGGTCACGATCCGGACCACGGGAACGATCGCCAAGGAGGATCTGTTCCCGGTCTTCAATCGCATCCTGCGCGCGAACGGTATCTCCGCCGTGCGGGTCGGCGACATCTACCAGATCATTCCGGTCGCGGAGGCGAAGACCAAGGCGATCATCCCGGCGACGTCGCAGCAGAGCCGGCACGCCGCGCAGCAGGACTCGTTCGTGATCGAGGTCGTGCGGATCGAGCACGTCGCGGCGCAAGAGATGCTGAACGTGATCCAGCCGTTCGTCACGCCCGGCGGCGACGTGATCCCGTACCCGCGCGCGAATCTGCTGATCATCACCGACCTCGAATCGAACGTCGAACGGCTCAAAGACCTGATCGCGACGTTCGATCGCGACGCGTTCCGCGACTTGCGCGCCAAGGTCTACAAGGTCGAGCACGCGAACATCGAGGAGATCGGCCAGGAGCTGCTGGCGATCATGGATACCTACGGCGTCACGCCGGCGAGCGCCGAGGAGCGCGGCGTGTACATCATTCCGCTGCCGCGGCTCAATTCCGTCGTGGTCGTGGCCTTCAACCCGACGATGTTCGCCGAGATCGACCGCTGGATGAAGGTCCTCGACGTGCCGCCCGAGGAGGGCGCCGGCCGCGCCGTCCACGTCTACGCGGTCGAGAACGCCAAGGCCGCCGATCTCGCCTCGATTCTGAGCGAGCTCTACGGGAGCAGCGGCGGCAGCCGGAACCGCCAGCAGCCCGCCTACACGCCGTTCGGCACGCGGCAGCGCGGCGGCGCGGGGGCCGGCGGGCGCGCCCCGGTCGGACGCGGCTTGGCTCCGCAGGCGGCGCCGGTCGTGAATCAGCCGCTGCGGAGCTTCGACGACTTCAGCGAGTACGAGCCGCTGGCGCAGTTCGACTCGAGCGGCACCGGCTCGTTCGGCGGCACCGGCGGGATCGGCACCTCGACGAGCTCGCGCAGCCGAGGTCGCGGTAGCCGCGGCACGAGCAGCATCGGCGGCATCGGCGGTTCCACCGGCGGGCTCGGCGGGCAGGGCCAGCAGGCGACCGGTTACGTGCTCGAAGGCGGCGAGCCCGGCGACATCTTCCGCCAGGAGGTCCGCATCGTCGCCGACGAGGTCACGAACTCGCTCGTCGTGCTCGCGACCAAGAAGGACTACGAGGACATCAAGGAGGTCCTGCGCCGCCTCGACATCGTGCCGCGGCAAGTCCTGATCGAGGTGCTGGTCGCGGAGGTCACGCTCGGTGACGATCTCCAGTTCGGCGTCGAGTACGCGCTGACGCACGACAGCCGCCAGGGCGCGCTCGGCCGGATCGTCGGCGCGAGCGGCAGCAGCAGCACCAGCGGCAGCACCAGCACGAGCGGCAACAGCGGGCTTCTCAACGGCGTGCCGAGCAGCCTCTTCGACCTCGGGACGGCCATGACGTCGCGCGGCGGCGGCTTCACGGCGCTGCTCAGCGACGACCGCAACTTCGCCGCGGTCCTGAACGCGGCCGCCTCGAAGAACAAGCTCAAGGTGCTGTCGTCGCCGCACCTGATGACCGCCGACAATCACGAGGCGCACATTCTCGTCGGCAACGAGGTGCCGATCATCACCACCCAGAGCAGCGCGAACGACATCCAGGTCGCCGGGACCTCGAGCATCCTCCAGAACATCCAGTACCGCGACACCGGCGTCATCCTCACCGTGCTGCCGCAGGTGAACTCCGAAGGGCTCGTCAACATGGAGATCCGGCAAGAGGTGAGCCAGATCGCGAGCGCGACGACGGGCGGCATCGCCTCGCCGACGTTCTCGACGCGCGAGTCGGAGACGACCGTGGTCGTGCAAAGCGGCGAGACGATCGTGATCGGCGGGATCATCGACGATACCGTCGACCGCACGCGCGCCGGGATCCCGTTCCTCATGGACATCCCGGTCATCGGGCGCGCCTTCCGCGTCGATACCGACAACGTGCGGCGCACCGAGCTCATCGTCCTGCTGACGCCGCACGTGGTGCGCGACCGTCAGGAGTCGCGTACGGCGACCGAGGCGTTCAAGCAGCGCCTCGAGGGGCTGCGGCGCGACCTCGAGCGCCGCGAGCGCGAGAAGCCCGACTACGGCGGCCCGAAGCCGTCCGCCGCGGCGCTCGAGCGCCAGGCGCCGTCGCCGGCGGAGCGGCGCGAGAGCGGCGGCGACTGACGGAGTTGCCGACGGTGACGACGCGGGCGGCCTCCGATCGGTTCGTCGAGCCCTCCGACCCGCCGCCGGCAAGCGGCGCGGTCGCGCCGGCTTCCGGTCCCGCGCGTCGATGGTGGCGCGTCGGCGCGGTCGTCGCGTTGGTCGGCATCGTCGTCGCGCTCTATTGGCCGACGCTGCACTACGCGTTCGTCTACGACGATTTTCACCTGGTCGTCGCCAATCCGCACGTGCGCGCGCCGGCCAGCCAGTGGTGGAGCTTCTTCGTGCCGGGTCACGGCGCGTATCGGCCCCTGCGCACGCTGTCGTACGCGATCGACTACCGGCTCGGGGGCTTCACGCCGTCGGCGTTCCGGCGCACCAACATCCTGCTTCACGCCGGTGCGACGCTGGTCGTGTTCGCGCTCGCTCTCGAGCTGGGAATCGGCTGGGCGGGCGCGGCCGCCGCGGCGGCGCTGTTCGCGGTACACCCGGTTCAAACGGAATCGGTCACCTACATCTCGGGGCGGCGCGACGTGCTGTGCGGCCTCTTCTTCTTCGCGAGCGTCGCCGCGTACGTCCGATTCAGGCTGACGCGTCGGACGCGGTGGGTCGCCGCCGCGATCGGCGCCGCCGCCGCCGCGGTCCTGGCGAAGGAGATGGCGGCGACGATCCCGCTGGTGTGCGCCGCATACGAATGGTGCGGCGCCGGCCGCACGCGCACCGCGCCGGAGATCGATCGGCCCATGGCCGCGCCCGGTGTCCGCGCGATCGTCATCGCGGCGCTGGTCGCGACGGCGGCCGTGCTCATCCTCGCGTTCTACGGCCACGTCATCTTCGAGGAGGCGCGCCGGCTCCCGTGGCACGGTGGCAGCATCGAGGCGAATTTCGCGACCGTCTCGCGGATTTGGGTCCATTACTGGAAGCTGCTCGTCTATCCGCGGACGCTCGTCGCGGACTATTCGGGCAAGTACTTCCCGCTCTCCGGAAGCTTTCTGGAGCCGGCCGCCGCCGCCAGCACGCTCGGCATCGTCGTCTGGATCGCGGTCGCCGTCGCGCTCCGCCGTCGGGCCGCCGTCGCCAGCCTGGCGATGCTGTGGCTGCCGATCACGCTGCTGCCGGTCTCGCATCTGGTCCCGCACTCGGAGCTGATCGCGGAGCACTATCTCTACATTCCGGCGTTCGGGATGTGTCTGCTCGCCGGCGTCGTCGTCGCGGCGGCGGTCAGGCGGAGCCGCCTGACGGCGCTCGTCGCCACGGTCGCGGTCGTGATCGCGGTCGGTGCCCTCGCGCGGCGCACCGCGCTTCGCAATCGCGATTGGTCGGACTCGCTGACGTTCTACACGGTGCTGCGCGAGCAAAACCGGTACTCGCCGCGCGTATATCTCGGACTCGGCAACGAGTACGTGCAGATACGGCAGCCCAGGCTCGCGGTCGCGCAATTCTCGCAAGGGCTCCGCTTCGCGCCGGACAGCCCGTGGCTCTACGTCAACCGCGCGGCGGCGTACCAGCAGATCGGCGAGATCGGGAAGGCCGAGAACGACTACCGCAAGGCGATCGCTCTCGGTCTCGACACCCGGGTGCTCTGGAGCAATCTCGGGTTGCTGTACGCGTCGACGCACCGGTACCGGGAGGCGCGCCATGCGCTCGCGCGTGCGCGACGGCTCACTTTCGGGCGTCCCGACCCCGCGATCCTGACGAATATGGCGCTTTTGCTCGAGGCCGAGGGAAATCTCGATCGAGCGGTGCGGGTCCTTCGGCGCGCATCTCGTCTGGATCCTCACAATGGCGCAATTCGGACGGAGCTCGCTCGCATGGAGGGGCTGCGCGTGACGAAGACGCCGTGAGCATTTGCGGCCGGGCCCCAATTGGGTTAACGGTGCGCTCGGCGTGGCGTGCTCGTGGCGAAGGGACGTCGGATCGGCGAACGTCGGAAGGTGGTGCCGGCGGCCTACGAGCCCGATGTCGCTGAATAATCGGCCTTTCGGCCTTGACATCCGGCTTTCACGATTGCTAGACGAGACGCTTTGACGGGCCGGATGTGGATGTATTTGCCGTTCTATCGGAAAAGGGGGTGGTTGGTGGTCGCGGTGTTGGGGGTCGCGGTAGCCGGGGTCGCCAGCGCAGGGCTGTACTACGTCAAGACTCGTCCCGATCCGGCGATATTGGAGAGCCGAGTTCGGGCGTTTTGGGACGCGAAAGTCAGCGGCGATCTCGTCAAGGCGTACGCTCTGGAAGCTGCCTCGCAAACGCAGAGTGTCGACCTCGGAAGCTACCTGAGAAAGCGAACGCCTGCCCTCAAGTATCTCGACTACAAGATCGAGTCGATCAAAGAGGACGGTGACGAAGCTCAAGTAAAGGTCGCGATCTCGTATAGCGTTACGTATCCGAAAGCAGCCGGGTTGCGCGGATCGTCACGCAGCAACGAGAAGTGGCGAAAGCTGAACGGCGCGTGGTTCCGGGAAACCAAAACCGGCCCGGCGCCAATCGTCACCGACCACTAGGCCTGGCCGCAGGGTTGACAAGGATGCCTATCTTCCCTAGTGTGCCGCCGCTTTGCCGGGTCGCGTGTCTTTGCAAGGAATGCGTCACCGAAAAGTTGGAGAGTCAGGGACGAGTGTCAGTGCGCGACATCGTCGCCGCACAACGAACGAGCCGTAACGAACGAGTGGAGAAAGTTCGAACAAAGGAGGTCACGTGATGAGGACGAATTTGGAGGCCACGGGGAGTGCGGAGGGGAAGGGACACAAAAGGAGAGCGTGCATGACGAAGATCCTCGGAGCGTTTGCGGCGGTTGCCGCGGGAACGCTCATCATGGTCAGCGGAGCCCTCGCGCAATTCGACGCGACGGCACCGCCGACGAACGATGCCGGTTTCATCCAGGGCGACCCGTCGGCGGGTAAGCTCATCCCGTTCTACGAGTTCAGCTCCGGCCGTTGCGACCTGAACGGCAACGGCACGATCGATCCCATCGAGGACACGGTCGCGAACGACTGCGGCAGGGACGCCGACTGCCTGGGCGGTGAGACCTGCGTCGACGCCACCAACGACCTGGCGACGCTCATCGGGTTCATGAACACCCGCCTGAACCCCAACGGTCGGGACGACATCTTCGTCCACATCGAGGTCTTCGACATCGAGAGCAATCCGATCTTCTCGAAGACGGTTTGCCTGTCGCAGGGCGACTTCGGTTACATCGTGTTGCAGCAGCCTGCGCCTAACCCCGACCAGCTCGCGGACAAGACTCTCCGTTGCGGGCCGGATTCGCCCGATCCTCAGCCGGATCCCAGCTGCAAGGCGACGGTCCTCAGCCAAGAGATCACCAACCTGCCGTCGAAGGGGTACGTGACCCTCGCGGCGCGCCGCCCGCTCTCGAATCCCGACAACGATCAGGACTTCGCGTGCGGGTTCGGGATCGACCTCTCGACGAGCGACACCGCAGATCAGGATCAGGCTCCCGGTCTGTATGCCTGGGCAGTTCTCCAGGACGTCAGCGAAGGGTTCTTCGGCACGGAGATCCCGGTCGCCTCGGCGGGCGTGAACTTCGCGAACGGTGCGCCCGGCGGTGGCGGTGAGTCCGGCAACGCCGAGCCCTGCGGTCTCACGTTCCCCGGCAGCGGCGTCAAGGTTCCCGACGATGGCAGCCCGACGGGTGACGCTCACGCGGGTAGCGCGTGCATCGTCGATACGACCGTCAACACGTCCGGAAATCTCTTCGGGCTGATCTCGGGTGATCGGCGGGTCGGCGTTCGCTATGACTGCAACCCGGCGAACAACAGCACGAGCACGGCCGTGATCTGGGCGCAGAACAACTACGGCGTCACGGTGCCGATCATCGCCCGCGGCGAGGACGAGGGGTGCTTCGACGGTAGCATTCCGCTTCCGTTCGAGGTCAACACCATCGACCTCTGCAACCTGCCACCGGTTCGCCAGCTCACCCAGGGCGGAACCGAGTTCCGCGGCGCGGTGGAGTTCCTGACGCCGGGCACCAGCCTGATCGACGGCTTCTTCATGTTCACGCTGATCACGCAGGCCAGTCAGAACTTCGTGCTGACCCAGTTCCCGTACCAGACGGGCTTCGACGCGATCAACGACGCGACGACGATCATCTGCCCGCCGGATCATTCGTAGACCGTAACCACACCTCGAGCCGAGCTCTCGGCTCGAAGCACAACCTCGGCGGAGGGGAGTCCATTCGGACTCCCCTCCGCATTCGTGCTGCGGCACGTCCCACGACGCGCAGTCGCCGCGTCTCCCGGCTCCGTCGTTCCGGGACGTGGCAGAGTGGGCGAGGTTGAAGGAGGATCGCGGTCGGTAGTCACGCGGTCTCCATGCGGATAGACGTCCGCGCCAGATGCGCCCCCACGTAGGGGGCAGACCGCAGCTTGCTTCGGACGGTGGCAACTCGGGTTCAGCGGGCTGCCGGGCTCGGCTTCCAGTGTGAGAGCTGCGGGCCGTTACGGCAGGCGGGAACGCTGTGCGCGAACGGTGCGCGCAAGGTGCCTGATCACCGCGATCGACGGCCGAACCAGCGGTAGATCGCGCAGCGCCATCGCAAACCTCCACGTCCTGGAGTCGCGGAGGGCGCCGAGATCGTTCTCGGCGCGAGCAAGCGCGGCACGTGCAGTGGCGAGCTCGGATGTGAGCGCGGCATCGCGCATGTCCTCGGCGAGCGCGTCCTCTTCGAGACCGAGCGCGACCGAGACCACCGGCTCGGGTTCGATCGTCGCCAGGCGCCCGCTGATCGCCGCCGGAAACGGCTCAGGCGATTTGCGCCCGATCCCGAGCACCGTGTGCGGCTTGGCGGGATTTCCTTGGTAGAAGACCTGGAGCGTCTGGAAACGGCGCATCAGCATCTCGATCGCCTTCGGTGTGAAGCGCCAGTAGTCGGACGGGAACTCGTGGATCTCGAAATCCATCACCGACGCGAGCACGAGAACTCCTCCCGGAGCGAGGACGCGATGCATTTCCGTGACGGCGAGCTGACAGTTGGCGACGTGCTCGAGGGTGTCGAGACAGAGGATCGAGCCGACCGACCCGTCGGCGAAGGTCAGGCGATGCATGTTCTCGATGCGATCGACACCCGGACCGGCGCGCATGTCGCACCCGACGTACGCCTTGTCGGGGAAGAACGGGCGCAGGTCGGCGAAACCGATTTGTGACTCGACCTGGAAAGCCCCGAGCTCGACGATCGGCTCCGGAAAGGGCACAACCCCGGCAAGGACGCCGACGATGTCTTTGAGACTCTGCCGCACGACGGTCCGACGACGCAGTACTACGCCGTCGCGCCGCCGTCCACGTGAGCGTGCCGAGGCCCCATCGGCGGCGATTGCCGCCGCGCCTCGGGCTCGGCCGGTCGGCGTGCTATCACCCTGACCATGTTCTCCGATCCGACGGTGCGTGGAGGCTTGCGCTCCGACGACACGGCCCGACGCGCCGGCCTGCTGGACTCGGTGCCGCGTTCGGAAGACGCGCCGGGACCGCGCGACGACGCCGACGGCGTTCACGACGCGGTGGTGACGGTCTCCGGCGTCGGCAAGTGCTATCGACATTACGATCGCCCGGGGGATCGGCTTCGCGGCTTGTTCCGCGCGGAACGGGGACGGCGGGAGCTGTGGGCGCTCAGAGACGTCGATTTCCTCGTTCGCCGCGGCGAATCGTGGGGACTGATCGGGCTGAACGGATCGGGAAAGTCGACGCTCCTGAAGCTGATCGCGCACGTCACGGTGCCGACGCGCGGGACCGTGACGGTGCGGGAGCGTGTCGGCGCGCTGCTCGAGCTCGGCGCGGGCTTCCACGCCGAGTACTCGGGACGCGACAACGCCTACCTCGCGGCGGCGATGCTCGGCTTCGGCCGCCACGAGCTCGAGGAGCGCCTGCGAGCGATCGAGGAGTTCGCCGAGCTTGGCGACGCGTTCGACCGGCCGGTCCGCACGTACTCGACGGGGATGTTCATGCGGCTCGCGTTCTCGGTGGCGACCGCGGTCGACCCGCCGATCCTCATCGCCGACGAGGTCCTCGCCGTCGGCGACGAGCCGTTCCAGAAGCGGTGCATCCGGAGGATGGAGCGATTCCTCGCCGACGGCGGGACGCTGCTGTTCTGCTCGCACAGCATGTACCACATCCGGAAGCTCTGCGGTCGGGCGCTGTGGCTCGAACAAGGGACGACGCGGGGGAGCGGGCGCGCCGTCGACGTCGTCGGCGCCTTCGAGGATCACGTCCGTGCGCTCGAGGCGGCTCGCGACGTCGAGCGCGCGGCCGTCCCGCACGCGGACAGCGCGTCCTACAGCCGCGTGGTCTCCGCGACGATCTCGGGGGGCTCACGTCGGGCGACCGCCGAGTTCGGCATGGGCGACACCATTCGCGTGGCGATCGAGGTCGAGACGCCCGACGGAGACGCCGACGTGCCGGTGATCGCGGTCGGTTGCGTGCGCAACGACGGCGTCGCCGTCTACGGCGTCTTCACGGACATGGACGGCGTCGAGCCGGTACGGGTGTCGGCGCGGCGATTCCAGATCGCGTGCGAGCTGCTCGACGTCGAGCTGCTGCCGGGAACCTACACGCTGCGCGTGCACGTCCTCGACGCCGCCGCCCTCCGCATGTTCGACACCCACGAGCTGCCGTTCGTGGTTCGCGGCGAGACCCGCGAGCTCGGCGTGTGCCGGCTGCGGCACCGCTGGTCGGCATAGCGGCGCATGGAGACGCCAGTGGAGATCGCATCCAGGCGCGAGGTGATCGCAGGCTCGGGAGTCGGTGCGGTCCGGCCCGCGCGTGCGGCGCGGAGCGCGAGCGCATGGTGGGTGCTGGTGCGCGCCCGCGTCTTTCTCCTTCGTCGGATGGTGGCGCACGACGTGCGCGCGCGGTTCGCAGGAACGACGATCGGCATCGCGTGGTTCCTGCTGCAGCCGCTCATCATGCTGGGGGTCTACACCGTGGTCTTCCAGCAGATCTATCGCGCCGGGCCGGTTGCGGGCGGGTATGGATTCGCGCCGTTCGCGTTCTGCGGACTGTGGCCGTGGATGGCGTTTCAGGAGGGGACGATGCGCGCGGTGACGGCGGTCGTCGACAACGCCGGGATCGTCAAGAAGGTCTCCTTCCCCTCCGAGCTCTTCGTCGTGTCCGCGGTCGTGAGCAGCGCGATCGTGCAGGGGGCCGCGTTCATCGTGTTCCTGGTGGTCTTCGTGGGCGTGGAGGCGCCGGCTCGCCTGTTCGGCCTGCCGTGGCTCGTCGTGCCGGTCGTGCTCCAGCTCGCGTTCGCCGCGGGTCTGGGAATGCTGCTCGCGTGCGCGCACGTGTTCGTGCGCGACGTGGCGCAGATCACCGCCGCGGTGATGAGCGTGTGGTTCTTTCTGACTCCCATCGTCTACGCGGAATCGATGGTTCCGCGCGGTTTGCTGCCGCTCCTGCAATGGAATCCGATGACCCCGATCGTCCGTTGCTACCGCGCCGTGGCCCTCGGCAGCGACCCGGGACCGCTCACCGGCGTGCTCTTCAGCGCGGTCGTCGCGGCGCTGTTGCTGCAACTGGGGAGGTCCGCGTTCCGGCGCTGCCGGCCGTTCTTCGCGGATCATCTGTGACGCGAAAGATCGGCATGGGCGGGGCCGTCGTCATCACTGCGCGCGCGACCTTCCGCCGGCAATCGACATCGGGGAGCGGCGCGGGCCGTCCGCTTCACGGCGGCGATCGCTGATTCGACGATGTACCGTCTCGGTCTACGCGAACAGAGCACCATCGCCCTCCTCGTGGCGTTCGACGTCGGGTGGGGCGTCGCGGCCTATGCGCTGGCGTTCCTGATCCGCATCTACCTGCCGGTGCCGTTCACCGCCGAATTTCTCCCGGCGACGCGGGTGTTCGATCTCCACCACATGCTGCCGCAAATCCTGACCGCCGAGGTCGTCGTGCTGTACTTCTTCGGCTTCTACGACTTGCGGGCGCTGCGCACGAATTTTCGGCCCATCGCCAACAGCGTCACCGCTCTGTTCGTCCACCTCCTGGCGACCACGGCGCTCTACTTCTTCGCCCGGGACGTGAACTTTCCGCGATCGGTGCTGCTGGTCTACTGGGTGGTGAACGCGGCCGGCGTGGCCGGCATGCGGGAGTGGATCGGACGGCGGCTCGCGTCCACGTCGCCGGTGCGCGTCCTTCTCGTCGGCACCGATCACGAGGTCCGGCAATTCCTCGAGGGCGTCGGATCGGAGCGCTTGCACCACGTCGACGTCGTCGGCGCGGTGACGTTCGGATCGAACGGCACCCCGCCGACGCCCGTTCGCGGGTTGACGTGGCTCGGCAAGACGACGGACCTGCCGCGTCTCCTCGCCGAGCACCACGTCGGGGAGGTCGTGCTCCTGTCGCCGCTCTCGTGGCGCGATCAGCTCGTCGACCAGCTGATGCGGGCGGGCAGTCGGCCGCGAGTGAGCGTCGTGCCCTCGGTCTACGACATCCTCGTCGGACGGGTCTCCTCCGGAAAGATCCACGACGTGCCGGTGATCGAGGTCGTCAAGAACCCGCGCGACGACCTCGGCTACCTGGTGAAGCGCATCAGCGACTTCGTGATCGCCGCGGTGCTCCTGGCGCTGACGCTGCCGCTCGCGCTCGCGGCGGCGGTCGCCGTCAAGCTGACCTCGCGCGGGCCGGTGCTCTACACCCAGCGCCGGGTCGGGCAGGGCGGCAAGGAGTTCGTCATCTGGAAGTTCCGCACCATGGCGGACGGAGCCGAGGAGAGCAGCGGCCCCGTGCTCGCGGCGCCGGGCGACGAGCGGGTGACGCGGATCGGCCGGTTTCTCCGGGCGGCGCGCATCGACGAGCTGCCGCAGCTGTTGAACGTGCTGAACGGCACCATGAGCCTCATCGGACCCCGGCCGGAGCGGCCGGAGTTCGTCCGCAGCCATGCCGAGGAGATTCCCGGGTACCTGGAGCGCCTGCAGGTGAAGCCGGGCCTCACCGGCCTCGCGCAGGTGAACGGCGAGTACCACACCAGCGCCGCGTACAAGCTCAAATACGATCTCGCATACATCTACAACTATTCTCTGGTTCTCGACCTCAAGATCATGGCGGAGACGGTCAAGGTCATGGTCACCCGCCGCGGGTTGTGAGTGACGAGGAGCGATCGAACGTGACAGCCGGTCGGAAGACGTTTCCGTCGCCGGCAAGTCCGGGGAAGTCGGACACGGCCTCGGCGCCCGACGGACCGTTCGAGTACGCCGACTACGAGCTGTCGCTGCGCGACCGGCAATGGAATCGCGAGCTGCTCGCGGGGCACGTCGGACATTTCGCCGGGTGCCGGAAGGTGCTGGACGTCGCCTGCGGATCGGGGATCTTCCTCGAGCTGCTCGCCGAGCACGGCATCCCCGCGATCGGCGTCGAGCGCAACGCGCGGGTGGCGGAATGGACGCGCGCGCACGGATGGGACGTCGTGTGCGAGGACGCCTTCGATTTCCTCGGCCGGTCGTCGGAACGTTACGATGGAGTCTTCTGCTCTCATTTCATCGAGCACCTGCCGTTCGAGCGGGTCCTGACCCTCGTCGAGGCCATGGCCGCGCGTCTCGAAGCGGGCGGCACGCTGGTGTTGGTCTTCCCGAATCCGGAGTCGATCCGCATGCAGCTCTTCGGCTTCTGGCGGGATCCCGAGCACGTCCGCTTCTACCACCCCGAGCTGATCGAGGCGGTGTGCCGTCACTACGGTCTCGACGTGGTCCACACGAACCGCGCCGACGAGCCGTTCGCGATCGCGCCGCTTTCGCCGCCGGCCGCCGCCAGCCGAGGCGAGGCCGCCTCCGGCGCGGGAACGGAGCCGGGCTCCGGAGACCGGCCGCTGCGCAACCTCGGTCGGCGATGGTACTTGCGCCTGCTCCGGGCGCTTCGACTGGTTCCGCGCGGCGAGGTCGCGTCGCTCGAGGCGCGCGTCGGTCGCGAGCGCGAGGCGCTGCGCGACGAGCTCGTCTCGTGGGCGGAACGGGCGACGTGGGCCATCAATCGCATGTGGGCCTGGCCCGACAACGCGCTGATCGTGTGCCGGAAGCGCGATCGCTCGGCGGGATGAGCGTCGTCGGCGACGCCGTCCGGGGCCGCGCATTCGATCGCGGCGACCGGCTGTGCTAGCGTCACGTGTTTCCCCCACGTCCGTCAGGAGGATCGGTGTCCGGCTTCGAGCACCAACCGCGGCGCAACGATCGGGGGCTCGAGTCGAGCGTCGACGGCGACGTCCGTCCGGGACCTCGACTCGACGTGTCCGTCGTCATCGTCAATTGGAACGCGCGCGAGTACCTGACCCGCGCGGTGGCGAGCGTCTTCGCCGATCGTTTCAGCGGCGCGGTCGAGGTGGTGGTCGTCGACAATGGTTCGACCGACGGCAGCGTCGATCGCTTGCAGGCGGCGGAGGCGCGCGCTCGGATCGTCGAGACCGGCGCGAATCTCGGCTTCGCTCGTGCATGCAACGCCGGCGTCCGGACGGCGCGCGGCGGATTGGTGCTGTTCTTGAATCCCGACGCGGAGCTTCGACCGGGTGCGCTCGCGGCGCTGGTCTCGGCGGCGGCGGCGCATCCCGACGCCGGCGTCCTCGGCGGCCTGGTCGTCGGTCGCGACGGTGTCGTCGACCCGGCCTCGCGTCGCAACGTGCCGACGCCCGCGATGGCGTTGCGTCGCTTGTTGCCGTTCCCCGGGGGCGCGCGGCGCGCGGGCGCCGCCGCGTACAACGTCGACATCGCGCTCGACGAGGGCATCACGGAAGTCGGCGCGGTCTCCGGCTCGTTTCTGATGATTCGCCGCTCCGCGTTCGACGCCTTGGGCGGCTTCGACGAGCGATTTTTCCTGTATGCGGAGGACCTCGACTTGTGCCACCGCGCCCGTTCGGCCGGTTGGACGGTCCGTTCGGTGCCCGACGCCGTTGCCGTGCACCACAAGCACGTGTCGGTGGCGCAAATGCCCTATCGGGGATTGTGGTACTTTTATTCGACGATGATCCGGTTCCACTCGAAACACTACGCGCGCGAGTATCCTCGGATCGTCAACGTCGCCGTCTACGGCGGCATCGTCGTGCTGTTGGTCACGCGCCTCGTCGGCACGGCGATCCGGCGGGGAGCGCCGTTCCGGCTCGCCACGCGGCCACGGCTCGGCGGCGCGCAGAAATCCGAGGTCGCTCGCTGATCCACCTCGAGGCGTGAGCTCTGACTGCCCGCATGACCGCGCGGTCGTGCGCAGGCCGCAGACGGGGCGTCTCGCGGCAGAGACCGTTGACGCGATGAGAACCGAACGATCGGACGGCGAGCTCCGCTACGGCATCGATCGCATGGTCGTGAACGGGCGCCGCATGTTCGGGTGGGGTTGGATCGCCCATCCTACCCGCTGCGTCGACGCGGTCACCTTGAACCTCGCCGGCAAAGGCTGGGAGCGGCGTTTGCCGGTCAACTTCGGTCTCGCACGGCAGGACGTCTCGGAGGCGTTTCCCGATTTCGTGAACGCCGGGTCGTCGGGGTTCGTCGTCACCGGCTACGTCCCCGGCGAACCGGCGGCCAGAGTATGGCTGGAGGTGACGCTGCGCGACGGCGCCGCGTGCGACATCGACGTGACGCATCTCGCCGACAGCCGGTACAGCGAGCGGCGGCGCCGCCGCATGCTCGTCTGGCTCGTGCGCGCCGTGTGGCGGCGCCTGAAGCGCGGCGACGTTCGCGGCATCCTCCGGCGCGCGAGGGCGCAGAGCTACGCGGTCCCGTCACTCGATCGCGCCCGAATCGTGCGGGCGATCCTCCCGGCGCTGCCGCCGGAGCAACCGGTCTCGATCGTCTTCGACCACAACATGGGCGGTGGAGCGAATCACTACCGCGACAGCCTGGTCGGCGAGCGTCTGGCGGCGGGCCACGCGGTGCTCCTGTGCACGTACAACTTGCCGACGCTCGATTACCGGCTTCGCCTGCTCCACCCCGACGGGAGCGAGAAGGTATTTCGAATCGCGTCGTTCCTGGTGCTCGAGCGCGTTCTGGAGGGCGCGTCCGTCGTCGAGCTGTTCCTGAACAGCCCGGTCTCGTTCGACGAACCGCTGGTGCTGGCGGAATGGCTGGTGCGGATGCGCGTCAGCCATCCGACGACGCGTTTGATCGTCACCGCGCACGACTATTTCTCGGTGTGCCCGTCGTTCGTGTTGCTGAATGCCGACGGGCGCTATTGCGGGATTCCCCCGATTGTGGAATGCGCGGCGTGCTTGAAGCGCCACCAAGCGAGCTACGTAGCGCTCTCACCACCGACCGACATCGGACCATGGCGCGCCATCTGGGGACGGTGTCTGACGGCCGCCGACGAAGTGCGGTGCTTCTCGGTGTCGACGCGACAGCACTTGACGAAGGCCTACCCGAACCTGCCGCCGGAGCGGATCAACGTGGTTCCGCACGAGCTCGACTACGTGCCGGCGCGCCTTCCGACGATCGATCATCGCGCGCCGCTGGTGATCGGGATCATGGGTCAGATCAGCGTCCACAAGGGCGCCCTGGTCGTGAAGGACATGCTCGATCGCATCGATCGCGACTACCCGGAGGTCGAAGCCGTCGTGTTGGGAACCTTCGACGTCGCACACGACTCGCCGCGACTGCGCGTGACGGGGAAATATCGGCGGGACGACCTGGTCGATTTGATCGAGAGCCACGGCATAAACATGTTTCTCTTCCCTTCGATCTGGCCGGAGACGTTCTCGTACGTCGTTGCGGAGATGGTTCGGCTCGACGTCCCCGTCGTCGCGTTCGACCTCGGCGCGCCGGCCGAACGCCTGCGCCACTACCACCAGGCGCGGCTCTGCGGCGAAACGACCGCCGACGCCGCGCTCGAGGCGCTCATCGACTTCCACCGCCAGCTCGCGATGCGGCAGACCTCGGTCGCCTGAGGTCGGGCCGGCTGCAATGACGCGGCGTCTCCACGTCTTCACCAGCGCGGCGGTGAACTATCTGCCGAAGGTGCGCATGCTCTGCCGCTCGGTCCGCCGCCATCATCCGGAGGCGGTCATCCACCTCGCCCTCGCCGACGAGCGGCCGCCGTGGCTCGCGACCGACGGCGAGCCGTTCGATTCCATCCTCGACATCGCGCGGCTGGAGATCCCCAACTGGCGAGCGTGGAGCTTCACGCACAACGTCGTCGAGCTCTCGACCGCCATCAAGCCGTTCGCGTTGAAGCACCTGCTGAGCCGCGCGGACTGCGACACGGTGCTGTACTTCGATCCCGACATCGTCCTGTTCTCGCGCGTGGACGACATTCTCGCGACGTTGCGGCAGTCGAACGTCGCGTTGACGCCGCACCAGAACGTGCCCGAGCGGACGCTCGAAGCGGTGATCGACAACGAAGTCGCGAGCCTGAAGTTCGGCGTCTTCAACTTGGGCTTCATCGGCGTCAGAAGCACGGAGGAGGGGCGGCGATTCGCCGAGTGGTGGGCGGAACGCACGTACCATTTTTGTAGGGCCGAGACGCAGAACGGTCTGTTCACCGATCAGAAATGGTTGAACTTCGCTCCGATCTTCTTCGACGGCGTGGCGATCATCAAGGCGACGCGCCACAACGTCGCGACGTGGAACCTCACGACGCGGCACATGAGCGGCGATCTCGGCAAGGGCTTCACCGTCGATGGCGAGCCGCTCGGCTTTTATCATTTCACGGGGTTCGACAGCGGTGCGCATCGAATCATGGCCTTCAAGAACGCGTCGGGGAACTCGGCCGTACAGCAGCTGATCGCGTGGTACGAGCGTGAGACGTCCGCCGCCGACGACCATCCGCTGCATCGATGGCCGTGGGCGTTCGGGCGATTCAGCGACGGCACGGAGATCCAGCCCCATCATCGCTGGCTGTATCGGCAGAACCGAGACTTGCAGCTCGCTTTCGTGGATCCGTACGACGCATGCGCGCGGTCCCTGACGTTTCTCGGCTGGTGCAATACCGAGGGGCGGGTGCGGTACCCGCAGATCTTTTCCGGCAATGCGGACGCTCTCGAGGCGTCGGCGGCGACCGCCCGTGCCGGCCTGTCGGTCACGATGGCGCTGCGACTCCTGCTGGCGATGCTCGCGCCGACGCGGGGGCGGGCGCTCCGGGCACGCGTCGTGCTGATGCTCAAGACCGAAGGGCTGCGCGGCATCGCGCGCCGCTTGCGACGGATCGGTAGTCAGGGCGTAGCGTGATCGTCGACGTCGTCATTCCGGTCTACCGCGGGTTGCGACACACGCGCCGCTGCATCGAGAGCGTTCTCGAGAGCCCGCAGGTCACGCTGCTGGAGGTCGTGGCGGTGGATGACGCCACGCCGGAGCCGGCGATCGCGGCGTACCTGGACGAATTGGCCGCGGCGGGGCGGGTCACGGTGATCCGCAACGACGAAAATCTCGGCTTCGTGCGATCGGTGAATCGCGCCATGTCCCTGCATCCGGACAGGGACGTGGTGCTGCTCAACAGCGACACCGAAGTGGCCAACGACTGGCTCGATCGTTTGCACGCGAGCGCGTATCGGCAGTCCGACGTCGGCACGGTGACGCCCTTTTCCAACAATGCGACGATCTGCTCGTACCCCTTCGACGGATGGACGGGCGGCGTGCCCGGCGGTCTCGGGCTCGCCGCGCTCGACCGCATGTTCGCGGCGGCGAACGCCGGCGGGACGGTGAACCTCCCGACGGCGGTCGGGTTCTGCATGTTGATCCGGCGCGATTGCCTCGCCGCGCTCGGCTTGTTCGACGCCGATCGGTTCGGGCGCGGATACGGAGAGGAGAACGATTTCTGCATGCGCGCCGGCCGCGCGGGATGGCGCCACGTGCTGGCGGCCGACGTGTTCGTGTTTCACGAAGGATCGGTGAGCTTCGCGGAAGAACGCGGTGCGCTGCTCTCGGCCGCGACCGACGCCCTCCTCGCCGTGCATCCCGACTATCTCGAGAGGGTGCGCGATTTCATCATCGCCGACCCGGCGCGCGAGCTGCGGTCGGCGGTCGACGGCGAGCGGGTCGCGCACGACGTCGCCGAGGCGCGGCACGTGCTGGCGGAGCGTCGTGAGAAGGAAGCGCGTCTCCATGCCCGACTCTGGGAGACCGACGCCGTCGCCGTGCAGAACGGCAAGTTGGCGGCGGAGCGCGACGAGCTGATCGGACGCCTGAACGAGGGCCTGGCGCACGCGACGGCTCTGGTCCACGAGCGTGACGCGAAGATCGCCGCGCTCGAGGAGGAGATCTCGAAACTGCGCGCCGGCCTCCATCACGCCGAGACGTTGGCGTTCGCGAGAGCCGACGAGCTCGATCGCATCCATGCGCTGTGGGCCTGGAAATACATCAAGTATTGGATGCCGGAGGATCAGCGATAGCGTGAGCGAGCGAGCGGATGCGACGTCCGCTGCGACGTGCCACGATCTCGAGCGGCTACGCCGTTCGCCGCGCGCGTGCGTGTTGTTCACCAGCCACGACGGTCTCGGGGGCGTCCGCCGTCACATCGACGATCTGGCGGACGTCCTCGCCGACGACCTCGAGATCCTGCTGCTGCGTCCGTACGGTCGGTCGTCGGTCTCGCTCTCGTGGCTCCGGCGCGGCGAGGCCCTCCAGCTGTGGTTCCACCGCGACGACGAGTGGGACCGGCTCGTCGCGACCTTGCGCTATGCCCGCGTCGCGCGCGTCCACGTGCACCACGTGCACGGTCTTCCGCAAGCCGTTCTCGAGCTGCCCCGGCGGCTCGACGTCCCATGCGACGTGACGCTGCACGACTACTTTCCGGTCTGCCCCCAATACCTGATGACCGACGCGACGGGACGGTATTGCGGCGAAGTCGGGGAAGCGGGCTGCATGCGATGCCTGGAAGGCTCTCCACCGCAATGGCCGCTGTCGATCCGCGAGTGGCGAGATGCATTTCGGGCGCTGCTGTCGTCGGCGGCGCGCGTGATCGTGCCGTCGCACGACGCCGCGCGGCGAGTTCGCCGCTACTTCCCCGAGGTCACGCCCCTGGTATGGCCGCACGCCGAGCGATCGCGCGAATGCTCGATCGTCGAGCCCTGCAAAGTCTTGGTCCCGGGGGCGCTCTCTCCCGCCAAGGGTCTGCATCTCCTCGAAGCCTGCGCGCGCGATGCCGCGCGGCGCGACGTGCCGTTGCATTTCCGAGTGCTCGGCTACGTCGCCCCTCCGCCGCTCCCGCTGTGGCCCGAGCTGCCGTTGAGCGTCGCCGGTGAATTCCCGGAAGGCGCGCTGCCGGCGCTGATTGCGCTCGAACGCGGCGACGCGTTCTTCTTCCCGGTGCAGTGTCCGGAAACGCACTCCTACACGCTGTCGGCGGCGCTCGCGACGGACCTCCCGATCGTGGCCACGGATCTCGGCGCGTTGTCCGAGCGCCTTCAGGGCCGTCGCGACGCGCGCGTCGTGCGCTGGGACGAGGAACCGGCGGTCATCAACGACGCACTCGTCGAAGTGCTCGCGGCCGACACGCGGCGCGTTCGACTCGCGTCTTCGGCGACCTCGCCGGCGGAATATCGGGGGCGTTACCTCGAACCGATCCAGCCGAGCCGCGACGGATCGAGCGCCGCCACGGCGCCGATCGCTGCGCGTCAGCTCAGTGCTCCGGAGGAATCGCAGCCGCGGCCGAACCTGCCTGCGCTGTTCGAGGACGCCTTCTTCTGCGGCAACCGCAGGTCCGCCGCCGTCCTCGAAGGCTGCCTGCGCGACGTCGACGCGGCATTGTCGAACGTCGACGACGACCGCGCGCAGCTTCACGCGATGACCGCGGCGCTTGCCGACGCACGGCGGACGATCGACGGGCTCGAGCGCGAACGCGACGCGGCGCGTGCGGCCGGTGCCGCCGCCGAGACGTACCGCAGGCTCGCCGAGGGACGGAACCGTGAATTCGAGGCCAGCACGTCCTGGCGGCTCACCGCCCCTCTGCGCGCTCTCGCGCGTCTGCTTCGCCAAGGCGGCAAGGCGTCCTGACCGTCGTCGCCGCCGGGCCGCGGCGGCGGTCGCCTGCTCGTCTGGTGCGCGGCGGCCGGTCAGCTCTCGTCGCGCGCTTTCGTAGCCGCCAGATACGCGCGCAGGCCCTCCCGCCAGTGCGGCGGCCGCGGAAGGGCGAGCGCGCGGAGACGCTCGTTCGCGAGGATCGAATATGCCGGTCGCGCCGCCGGCGCGCCGAGCTCCGCGGTCGTGATCCGTCCGACGCCGGCGTCGAGGCCCGCGTCGGCGACGATCGCCGACGCGAACTCGTGCCACGAGCAGGCGCCGTCGGCGGTCGCATGCACGATGCCGTGGACCGCCTCGGGCGTCTCGCGCTCGCGCTCGATCAGCGCGACGACGACGCGCGCGAGGTGCGCGGTGTAGGTCGGCGCCGTGACCTGGTCGTCGACGACCCGGAGCGGCTCGCCGGCGCGCGCGCGCCGCAGGATGGACTCGACGAAGTTCCCGCCTTTGCCGCGCGAGCCGCGTCCGCCGAAGAGACCGGCGCTGCGGATCACCAGCTGCCGTGGCGCGTACGCGCGCGCCATGCACTCGCCGGCGAGCTTCGAGACCGCGTAGGCGCTCTGCGGCGCCGGCGGATCGTCCTCGCGGTACGGCCGAAGCGGCACCGGCGGCGCGCCGCCGAAGACGTAGTCGGTGCTGAAGTGCACGAGCAACGCACCGGCGCGCGCCGCCGAGCGTGCGAGGTGGCGGACGGCGAGCGCGTTCACCGTGAACGCCCGCGCGCCCTCCTCCTCGCAGCGATCGACGGCGTGGAAGGCGGTGGTGTTCACGATCACGTCCGGCGCGACGCGCGCGATCAACGCGGCGGTGGCGTCGGCGTCGGCGACCTCGAGCTCGGCGTGCGTCACCGCGACGAGGCCGGCGCCGGCCAGGAGCGGCACGAGCTCCGCGCCGAGCTGGCCCGTCGCGCCGATCAGCAGCGTCGGCCGCACGTTCTCGTCGTTGCGCGGTCGCGAGCGGGATGCGGGCGCGCACGCCGTGCGCCATGCCGACGTGCGGGGCTCGAGCTCGTCGCCGCCGCAGCGCGGCGCGATTCGCGAGCTTCCGTCACCCGGAGGGCTCCGATATAGCTTTTTTCTTCATGTCGCGGCTCTGGTCATATCTGATCCGCTACCGGGGCCGCTACGCCGTCGGCCTCACGTGTCTGGTCGCGACCGGCACGCTCGCGATGACGGTGCCGTATCTCCTGAAGCGCGCCGTCGACAACGTGGCGCGCGGCGGTCCCCTCGGCACCGTCGCGGCGCTCGCGAGCGCGATCATCGTGATCGCCCTCGTCCAGGCGGTGGTCCGGACGTTCTCGCGCTTTCTCATCTTCAACGTCGGCCGCGACGTCGAGTTCGACCTGCGGAACGACCTGTTCGCGCATCTCGAGCGCCTGCCGCTCGCGTATTACCAGGGCCAGCAGACGGGCGATCTCATGTCGCGGCTGGTGAACGACATCACCGCGGTCCGCATGCTGCTCGGCGTCGGCTTCCTGAATCTCATCAACACGCCGATCTACTACGTGTACGGCGTCACCATCATGGCGTCGCTCGATTGGCGCCTGACGATCGCCTCGCTGGTGCCGTACCCGCTGGTGCTGGTGATCGTGAAGCGCACCAGCCGCGAGCTGATGGAGCGGACGCTCAAGGTGCAGGAAGGCCTCGCTGCGATGAGCAGCAAGGTGCAGGAGAACCTCTCCGGCATCCACGTCGTGCAGGCGTACGTGCGCGAGGCGAGCGAGGTCGAGTCGTTCGCGCGCCTCAACGAGGAGTTCTCGGCGCAGAACATGGAGCTCGCACGGGTGCGCGGCCTCATCATGCCGGTGATGCGCGGCGCGAGCACGCTCGCGACCCTCGTCGTCCTCTGGTACGGCGGCTTGCGCGTCATCTCCGGCGTGCTGAGCCTCGGTGATCTCGTCGCCTTCATCGGCTATCTGCATCTGCTCGCCTGGCCGACGATGGCGCTCGGCTGGATGCTGTCGATCGTCCAGCGCGGGCGCGCGGCGTTGCAGCGCCTCGAGGAGATCTTCGCGATCGAGCCGACGATCGACGACCGTGCGGCGCTCGCCGACGGCGTCGCGCTGCGCGGCGAGATCGCCTTCCACGGCGTCGACTTCGCCTACCGCACGCCGCGGAACGGCCACCGCGTCCTCGCCGACCTCGACTTCACGCTGCCGGCGGGCTCGACCTTGGCGATCGTCGGACGCACCGGCGCCGGCAAGACGACGCTCGTCGACTTGATTCCCAGGCTCTACGACGTGACCGCGGGGACGATCACGATCGACGGGCGCGACGTCCGCGAGATCCCCCTCGCCGTCCTGCGACGCGCGATCGGCTTCGTCCCGCAAGACCCGTTTCTCTTCTCGCGGAGCGTCCGCGACAACATCCGCTTCGCGCGTCCGGACGCCGACGACGCCGCGGTGCGGAAGGTAGCGGCGATCGCCGGTCTCGAGCGCGACATCGACGGCTTTCCACGCGGCTACGACACGATCGTCGGCGAGCGCGGCATCACGCTCTCGGGCGGCCAGAAGCAACGGGCGACGCTCGCGCGCGCGCTCCTCGTCGACCCGACGATCCTCATCCTCGACGACGCGCTCTCGAGCGTCGACAGCGAGACCGAGCGGCGCATCCTCTCGGCGCTCGAGCGCGTCGTCCGCGAGCGCACCAGCATCCTGATCGCGCATCGCATCTCGACGATCATGGGCGCCGATCTGATCCTGGTCGTCGAGGACGGCCGCATCGTCGAGATGGGCGACCACGGCTCGCTGCTCGCGCGCGGCGGCTACTACGCCGAGCTCTTCCAGCGCCAACGTCTCGCCGAGGAGCTGGAGGCGCTGTGAGCCGGGACGCCACCAAGGCCGGGCGCGACGCCACCATCGCCCCCGACGGCGCCGGCGACCCGTGCCTGGTCGAGCCCGAGGTGCCGGCCGCGAGCGCGCCCGTCGAGCTGCACGCGGAGGAGGCGCTCGGCAAGGCCTACGACGCGCGGCTGGTGAAGCGCCTGTGGCGCTTCATCAAACCGTATCGCCGGCTCTTCTGGCTCTCGATGCTGTGCCTGCCGATCAACTCGGCCTTCATGCTGGTCCAGCCCTACATCCTGAAGCTCGCGATCGACCGCCACGTGGCGGTCGGCGACCCGCACGGTCTCGCCACCATGGGCGTTCCTCTACCTCGGCGCGATCGCCGGCGAGTGCGTCTCGTTCTATGCCCAGTACTACCTGACGATGCTGGTCGCGCAGCGGACGCTCGCGGACCTGCGCGTCGAGGTGTTCGCGCACGTGCAGCGGCTGCCGATGAGCTACTTCGATCGCAACCCGATCGGCCGCCTGGTGACCCGTCTCACGTCGGACGTCGACGTCCTGAACGAGATGTTCGCCGCCGGCGCCATGACGATCTTCATGGACGTGCTGACGCTCGCCGGGATCGTCGCCATCATGGTGAGCATCGACTTCCGTCTGGCGCTCGCGGCGCTGGCGCTGATGCCGGTCATGGTCCTCGCGATCAACTTCTTCCGCCTGGCGGCGCGACGGACGTATCGACTCATCCGCGAGCGTCTGGCGCGCCTGAACGCCTACCTCCAGGAGGCGCTCTCGGGGATGATGATCATCCAGCTCTTCGCCCGCGAGCCGATCTCGCTACGAGGAGTTCCGCGCCCTCAACGACGCAGCACCGCGAGGCCAACCACCGGTCGAACGTCTACGAGGCGGCGCTCTTCTCGGTCGTCGAGGCGATGGCGAGCATCTCGGTCGCGCTCATGGTCTGGTACGGTGCGGCCGGCGATCCGCTCGGGCGTCGTCGCCTTCGGGACGCTCGTCGCCTTCATCGAGTACATCCAGCGGTTCTTCATTCCGATCCGCGAGTTCAGCACGAAGTACGCGGTGATGCAGTCGGCGATGGCGTCGGCCGAGCGCGTCTTCCAGCTGCTCGACACGCCGCCGGCGATCGTCTCGCCGCCGCTGCCACGGCCGGCACCGCCGGCGCGCGGTGCGATCGAGTTCGACCACGTCTGGTTCGCGTACAAGCCGAACGAGTTCGTGCTGCGCGACGTCTCGTTCCGGGTGAACCCGGGCGAGAAGGTCGCGATCGTCGGCGCCACCGGCTCGGGGAAGACGAGCCTCATCAAGCTGCTCTCGCGCTTCTACGACGTCAGCCGCGGCGCGATCCGCGTCGACGGCGTCGACGTCCGCGAGTGGGATCTGCACGAGCTCCGCCGGCGGATCGGCGTCGTCCTCCAGGACGTCTTCCTCTTCAGCGGCGACGTCGCCGGCAACATCTCGCTCGGGCGCCCCGAGATCGGCGCCGCGCGGATGGAGGAGGTCGCCCGGCGGGTGAACGCGTGGGGATTCATCCAGGCGCTGCCCGCGCGGCTGCATGAGCGGCTCCGCGAGCGCGGCTCGAATCTCTCGACGGGACAGCGCCAGCTGCTCGCGTTCGCGCGCGCCCTCGCCTACGACCCGACGATTCTCGTTCTCGACGAGGCGACCTCGAGCATCGACACCGATACCGAGATCCTGATCCAGGACGCGCTCACGACCTTGCTCCGCGACCGCACCGCGGTGGTGATCGCGCACCGGCTGTCGACGATCGAGAACTCCGACCGCATCGTCGTCCTCCACCACGGCGAGATCCGCGAGATCGGCACCCACGACGAGCTGATCGCGGCGCGCGGCATCTACTGCCGTCTCTACGAGCTCCAGTACGCCGCCGGTCCGTCGCCGGCCGACGAGGCGCCGCGCGCGCTGAGCCGTTCCTGACGCTCCCCGGTTGACGGGGAGCGCGCCCCGCCGATATCTGCGATCGATGCGGCGAAGCACGCCGAGCGCGAGCCGCCGATGCGAGTCCGAGGCACGGCGAGCGCGGAACGGACGCCGCCGATCGCTCGGTCGCGCTCTCGAAGGCGCCTCTGGATCCCGGGACGCGCCGACACGGCGGCGACGGGTCGCGGTCGCCGGCGTGGTGGTGGCGCTTGCGCTCGCGGCCGGCGGCTGCTCACCGTTCTACGTTCTCCGCGCCGGCTACGAGGAGGCGAAGATCCTCTGGCGTCGCCAGCCGATCGAGCGCGTCCTCGCGCGTCCCGATCTCGACCCCACGGTCCGCCTCAAGCTCGAGACGGTGCTCGCCGCGCGCGACTTCGCGCGGACGATCGGCCTCGAGCCCGGCGGCAGCTTCACGAGCGTCTCGCGCCTCGACGACGCGCACACCGTCTTCGTCGTGACCGCGGCGAAGCAAACGGCCCTCGAGCCGTACACCTGGTGGTTCCCGGTCGTCGGCCGGGTGCCGTACAAGGGCTTCTTCGCTGCCGATCGCGCCGACGCGGAGGCCGCGTCGCTCGGCGAGCGCGGCTACGACACCTACGTTCGCTCCGCGGCGGCGTTTAGCACCCTCGGGTGGTTCGCCGATCCGCTGCTCGAGCACCTGCTGCGCCACGACCGCGGCTATCTCGTGAACCTGGTCCTGCACGAGGTCTACCACAACACGTTCTACGTGCCGGGAGAGAGCGCCTTCAACGAGTCGGTCGCGTGCTTCGTCGGCTATCGCGGCGCGATCGAGTTCTTCCGCAGTCGCGGCGAGCGCGTGCGCCTGCGCGAGGCCGAACGGGAGTGGCGCGACGAGCTGCGCTACGCCACGTTCTTGCAGGGAGTGGTGAACCGGCTGCGCGCCGAGTACGCCGCGGCGCCGACGCGGGCAGACGCGCTGCGTGCGCGCGAGGGAGAGTTCACCGCCGCCCGTGCGGCGTTCGCGAAGCTCGACTTGCCGCGCGCGCGCTATGGGAGCTTCCTGACCGAGCCGCTCAACAACGCCGTGCTGATCCAGGACCGGCTCTACACCACCGACCTCGGGCTCTTCGATGCGATCTACGCGCGCACCGGGGGGCTCCGCGCCGCGCTCGACTTCATCGAGGCCGCGGCGCGGCAGGAGAAAACCCGGCCCTTCGAGGCGGTGCAGAGCGCCTTCGCCGGCTCCGCGCCCGGGAACGGCGCCGCGCATGTCGCCGCCGCGGCGTCGGCCGCAGACGCCGCGGCGACGGCCGCCGCCGCATCGACGGCCGGCGCCGCGTCGTGTGCCGACGCCGCGGGTCGTGCATGTTCCCCTCCGTAGCCGGCTGACGGCGGCGATCGCCGGGCGCCCACGGCCGGCAATCGCCGCCGCGGAACGCTCGCACCGCCTGAAACTATTCCTCGCGCGCCGGCCCGTGCCTGTGCTACGGAACGGCAACGCGATCGCGCCAACCGTCTGGTCCCGAGCACCGGCCACCCGGGCGGCCGCGGCAATCCACGTCAGGAAGGGTTCCCATGACCGCACTGCATCGACAGCTGCGCGCCGCCGCCATCGCCGTCCTCGCGCTCGTGAGCGTGGTGACGTCCATCGGGATCGCGGGAGCACAATTCGTGAACTTCGAGAGCGGCCACGTCCGGCCGCTCGCGCTCTCGCCCGCCGGCGATCTGCTGTGCGCGGTCAACACGCCCGACGATCGCCTGGTCGTCTACCGGGTGACGGCCGGTGGACTGACGCGCGCCGCCGAGGTGCCGGTCGGCCTCGAGCCGGTGGCGGTCGCGACCCGTACCAACACGACGACCGGCAGGGTGGAAGCGTGGGTCGTGAACCACCTTTCCGACAGCGTGAGCGTCGTCGAGATCGATCCCGCGGATCCCTCGCTGGCGCACGTCGTCCGGACGCTGCTCGTCGGCGACGAGCCGCGCGACATCGTCTTTGCGGGGTCTGCCGGCAATCGGGTCTTCATCACTGCGGCGCATCGCGGCCAGAACCGTCCCGGCGGTCCGCAGCTCACCACGCCGGGTATCGGCCGCGCCGACGTGTGGGCCTTCGACGCCGACGACCTCGGCGCCAATCTCGGCGGCACCCCGCTCTCGATCGTGCAGCTCTTCGGCGACACGCCGCGCGCGCTCGCCGTCAGCCCGAACGGCGCGACGGTCTATGCGGCCGTCTTCCAGTCCGGCAATCGCACCACGACGATTCCGCAGCCGGTCGTGAGCGCGCACGGTGGGTTGCCGCCGCCGCCGGCGGGGTCGACGCCGAACGCGCCGGAGACGGGGCTGATCGTCAAGTTCAACCCCGCCAACAATCGCTGGGAGGACGAGCTCGCGCGCAACTGGACGGCGTCGGTGCCGTTCTCCTTGCCCGATCGCGACGTCTTCCTGATCGATGCCGATCACAACCCGCCCGCGCTCGCCACGGGCACGAACAGCGTGGTCGGCGTCGGCACCATCCTCTTCAACATGGTGGTGCGGCCGACGAACGGGAAGCTCTACGTGTCGAACACCGACGCGCGGAACCAGGTCCGGTTCGAGCCCGTGCTCCAGGGCCACATCACCGAGAGCCGCATCACGGTGGTGAACGGCACCACGCCGACCGCGGTGCCCCTGAACCCGCACATCGACTACGGCGTCGTCCCCGGACCACCTGCCGAGGTCGTGCAGACCCTGGCGTTCCCGACCGACATGGTCTTCTCGGCGGACGGGCTCACGCTCTTCGTCGCCGCGCTGGGCTCGGACAAGATCGCCGCGCTCGACGCCGGCAGCCTCGAGGCGGGGCAGGTGGTCGGCGATCAGCTCGCGGTCGGGTCCGGGCCGAGCGGCCTCGCCCTCGACGAGGCGCACAACCGGCTGTACGTGATGAACCGCATCGATCAGACGATCTCCATCGTGAGCAACGCCAGCAACCCCGCGACGCGCGCCGTGACCGCGACCGTCTCCGTCGGCTACGATCCGGAGCCGCCGGTGATCCGCAACGGCCGACACTTCCTCTACGACGCGCGGACCAGCTCCGCGCACGGCGACGCCGCCTGCGCCAGCTGCCACGTCTTCGGCGACTTCGACAGCCTCGCCTGGGACCTCGGCGATCCCTTCGGGCAGGTCGTCAACAACCCCAACCCCTTCCGCGTCGTGTTGGGCTCGCCGGTTTTCCATCCGCTGAAGGGCCCGATGACGACGCAGAGCCTACGCGGCATGGCGGACGCGGGGCCGATGCATTGGCGCGGCGACCGCTCCGCCGGCGTGAGCGGCGGCGATCCGCTCGACGAGGACGGCGCGTTCAAGCTGTTCAACCCGGCCTTCGTGAGTCTGCTCGGCCGGTCGCAGGAGCTCAGCGCGAGCGAGATGCAAGCGTTCACCGACTTCATCTTGACGGTTCGCTATCCACCGAATCCGATCCGCGCGCTCGACGACTCGTTCAACTCGCCGCAGCTGACCGCCGACGGCTCGGCGGGCCAGACGTTCTTCACGAACACGCCGGTGGATGCGAACCAGCCGTGCGACTTCTGTCACCGCCTGCCGTTCGGCACCGATGGGTTCTCGTCGTTCGAGGGCGAGACCCAGGAGTTCAAGATCGCGCACCTCCGCAACGCCTACCAGAAGATCGGCATGTTCGGCGTCGCGTCCGGCGTGACCGGCATTCCGGCGACCGGCTTTCTCGGCGACCAAGTGCGCGGCTTCGGGTTCCTGCACGACGGCAGCATCCCGACCCCCTTCGACTTCCTCCAGGCCGACGTGTTCGTCTTCAACAACAACACCCAGCGGCGCAACCTCGAGGCCTTCGTGCAGGCCTTCGACACCGGCCTCAAGCCGGCGGTGGGCCAGCAGGTGTCGCTCACCAAGGCGGCCGTCGACGGCAACGACACGACGGTCTTTGGCCGCATCGATCTCCTGATCGCGCGTGACGAGGCCGGCGACTGCGACCTCGTCGTGAAGGGCATCGTCGCCGGCGAGCCGCGCGGCGCGGTCTACGTCGGCGGCGACGAGTTTCAGACCGACCGCGACAGCGAGGCGCCGGTCGGCAAGCTCGCGCTGCGCAGCCTGGCGGCGACCGTGGGCCAGGAGCAGGTCTACACCTGCGTGCCGCCGGGCTCGGGCGTTCGGATCGGCGTCGACCGCGACGAGGACGGCTTCGGCGATCGCACCGAGCTCGACGCCGGTTCCGACCCTGCCGATCCGGCGAGCGTGCCGGGCGGCGCGACGCCCACCGCGACGCCGGGCGGCAACGGAACCCCGACGCGGACGCCGACCAGGACCGCGACGCGCACTCCGACGCCGACGCGCACGCCGACCGCGACCGGCCCGACCGCGACGCCGCGGGTCGTGCTCATCGGGACGACGTCGCTCAAGCTCCGCGACGGCAGCGCGCCGCCGTCGAACCCGCATCGCCGGAAGCTCTCGTTCAAGTCCGTCACCAAGAACGACCCGTTCACGAATCAGATCGGCGTGCCGTCATCCGGTAGCGCGGGCGACCCCACGCTCGGCGGCGCGACGCTGGTGGTCTACAACGCCAACGGCAGCGGCGAGGCATTCACGATCGCGTTGCCGGCGTCGGGCTGGACGGCGCGCAACGGTCCGAGCTACCGGTTCAAGGGCGCCGATTCGTCGGCGCCGATCACGAAGGTCGAGGTCAAGGCGAACCAGATCAAGATCCGCGGCGGCCGCGAGAGCTTCGGGTACACGTTGGACGAGCCGTCGCAGGGAAGGATCGCGATCCGCCTCACGCTCGGGACGTCGCCCACCTGGTGCGCCGACGCGCCGGCGAAGGCGAGCGGCAATCCGCCGTCGACCGCGAAGTACGATCGGGTCGACAAGTTCATCGCCGCGCCCAAGTCGCCGCGGCCGGCGGCGTGTCCGGCGGTTCCCGGGCCGTAGCCGGCTTCGCGGAGCCGAGGCGACGGTTCGGCCTCGCCTCGGCTCCGGATCCGACCGCGGGTTTCGGCGGCACCATCAGCGCGCGGCGGAGCGGGCCGTGCCCCGCGCCGATCGGGCGACCGTGAAGCGTCAGCCGGTCGGCGCGCCGGCCTGGGGCTCGCCAGCCGGCAGCTCCGGGACGTTGCCCTGCGCGATGTAGCGGAGCAGCGTCGCCTTCCGCAGCAGCGCGATCATCTGGTTGACGTCGTTGATGCCGGCCTCCGCCATCCGCGCCGACGTCTCGGTGTCGACGCGTCCGGTGACGCCGCGGCTGAAGAGCCGCAGCTCCTCGCGCGCGAGCCATTGGACGAAGTCGACGTAGACGCGGAGCGTGCCGGGGTTGAAGCCGAGGTCTTCACGATAGCCGGCGGCGCGCATCTTCGCCCAGAGCTCGACGAGGGCGACGCCGTGGTCGTCGACCCAGTGATCGCCCGCGCGCGTCGTGAGCTCGATGACGCCGACGTCGGCGAGGTCGCGGATCTCGGCGGCGCTGACACCGGTCCGGCGCGCGAGCGCGCTCAGCCGCTCGGGTTCCGGCCGCGGCGCCCCGTCGACGGCGGGAAAGAGCTTGCCGTCGAGCTGGAGGAGCGTCTGCACCTCGTCGCGCGGCGGGGAGGCGTCGTTGCCGACGATCGCCTTGATGACGTGCAACGGCAGGAAGCGCTTCTGCTGGAGCTCCTTGATCAGCCGGATGCGCTCGACGAACGCCTGGTCGTACCACGCGACGTTGCGGCCCGGGCGCTCCGGCTCGGGCAGCAGCCCCTCGCGGATGTAGAACCGGATGCTCTCGCGCCCGACGCCGGTCGCGCGCTCGAGGTCCTTCATCTTCATGCGCGGCTGCCGCTCGCCGGGACGCAGCGCCGCGGGCGGGGAGGGACGCGCCGCCGCCGGGGCGCCGGGAAGGCGTTGGCCGGCGCGCGCCGTGCTCACGGAGCGCCGTCGCGGGTCGACGGCGCGCGGCGCGGCCGCGGGAACCGTCGCGCGTGGCGCTGCCGACCGCTTCGACCCCGGACCGTCCGCGCTATGCGCTCGTCTTGATCTCACGAGCCGTCGCGGCGCCGTTGCCGGGGTGGGCGTCGCCGTCGGTCGCGGCGCCGTCGGCGACGCGCAGGATCTCCGCGTTCCGCTGGTCGTACTCCTCGGCGACTTTCTCGTCCTGATCCGCCATCGCCTGGACGTCGACGTTGGCGTAGCCGAGGATTCCCATCTTCTCGTACGCGGCGCGGATCTTCGGCCCCCACAGGCCGATGTCCTTGATCACCGGCACGATCCGGCTGAAGAGCGCCGAGCGGTACATCTGCATGAAGCCCGAGTCGAGCATGTACTGCGCGCAGGCGTCGACCGGAAGCCCGAGCGTCTCCCACACCTCCTCGGCCTGAAAGCGATCGCGCATCAGGTAGCAGGCCTCGACGGCGAACTCCTCGCGCTCGTCGCGCTCCGCTTGCGTCAGCGTCGGGTAGTAGTCGCGGAGCGCGAAGCGTCCGAAGGCGACGTGCCGCGCCTCGTCCTGCATCACGTAGGCGTTCACCGAGGCGGCGAGCGGGTTCTGCGACTGGTCGCGGATCTGGGCGAACGCCGCGAGCGCCAGCCCCTCGATCAAGACCTGCATGCCGAGGTAGGTCATGTCCCAGCGCGAGTCGCTGAGGACGTTGTCGAGCAGCCGCTGCAAGGTCGGCGTGATGGGGTAGGCGAGCTCGAACTTGTCGTGCAGCAGCCGTGAGTAGGCCTCGACGTGGCGCGCCTCGTCGATCACCTGCGTCGCCGCGTAGAACTTGGCGTCGATGCTCGGCACCTGCTGGACGATCTTCGCGGTGCAGATGAGCGCGCCCTGCTCGCCGTGGAGAAACTGCGAGAGCTGCCACGACTGAAAGTGGCGCCGCAGCGTCGCCTTCTCCTCGCGCGTGAGCCGCGCGAACACCTCGGAGCCGTGCAGCGGGATCGTCTCGTCCGGGACCTGCTCGGGATTCTCGGGGTCGAGGTCCTGCGACCAGTCGATGCGCGTGTTGGCGTTCCACTGGCGCTCCTTGCCCTTCTCGTAGAGCTTGAGGAGCGACTGGCGCCCGTCCTGGTACTCCCAGCGGAAGGTGGTGTCGAACGTGCCCGGCACGTCCCAGTCGACGTTCTCGACCGGACGGGCATATCGCTCCTGCGTCGCCATCGGTGCCGACCTCCTCGGCGCATCTCCGCGCGCCTGCGTAGTGCGTAGTGGTGCTACGCACTACGCCGGCGCCCGCGCCGGTGTCAAGCGGGAAGTTGGGCGAGGCTCCGGAGGGCCGAGCGGCGGGCGCCGGCGATGATCGCGGTCGTCAAGGCGACGACCGCGGCGAACGCGGCGCTCACGATCACCGGCTCGGCGCCGCGCAGCGGGAACGCCGCGGCCTGATGCCAGAACATCCGCGACACGGGCCAGAGCTCGAGAACGACCACCGCGGCGATCACCCCGAGGCAGCTCACCATGTAGACGACGCCGCCGAAGCCGGTCGCGATCTGCGCCGCGTTCTGGGTGTCGAAGCGGGGATAGGCGGCGCCGAAGGCGAGGCCGAGGCTGACGATCGCGGCGATCACGAAGACGAGCGTCACCATGAAGGTGAGCGTCAGCCCGGGATCGACGTGCAGGAAGCGGTCGGTCACCACGATCAGCAGCTCGCCGAGCACGACGAGCGGTAGGAACGCGATCCAGAACTTGCTCCACCAGATCGTCTCGAGCGGGATCGGCGCGGTGCGCAACACCCACCACGACCGGCCCTCGAGGCTGACGGCGGGATAGACGAAGCGCACCGCGACGGCGGCGGTGACGAACGCGGCGAGGCCGAGGTTCGAGAACGCGACGACGTCGCGCAAGGTGAGCGCGAGCGGGCTGCCGTCGTCGATCGGCAGGACCGAGAAGTTGTAGACGTAGACGACGACGAGCGCGAGCAGCAGGAGCAGCTGCGACCACTGCCGGGCGTCGCGCAGGAAGATCGTCAAGTCCTTCAGGAAGAGCAGGCCCGGCACCCGCGGCAGCGGCGCGCCCGAGCGCGCCAGCCAGCGCGCCAGCAGCCGCTCGCGCTTGGCGCCGGTGCGTCCCTCCTGGGCACGCGACCAGGCGGTGAGGAACACGCGCTCGACGAGCGTCGCGGCCGCGAGGTACAGCACCGCCGCCGTGGTCGCGAGCATGGCGAGGTAGAAGAGCGGGTCGCCGGCCTTGGCGCCGAGGAGCGGGATCAGGACCTCCGCCGCCCACGTCGTCGGCAGGTACGGCGACGCCGGGACCTCGAAGCTCGCGAGGAACGCGGCGAATCCTGCCAGGCCCGACGGCGTCGCGAGCCGCTCCGGCCGCGCCAGGCGGAGCGCCAGGTACCCCGCGGCGACGAGCGCGACCGTCGCCACCAGGAGCGCGTCGCGGGCGCCGCGGGCCGGGAAGATCAGGACGAGGCCGGTGGTCACGACGACGCCGATCGCGGCCGGGATCACCAGGAAGGGGATCATCGTGACGAGGGTGCCCGCGTAGTAGAGCGGGCCCGCGGCATAGACGACGCCGTAGGCGAGGAATGCCGGCAGGCCGAACAGCATCACCATCCAGGACGACGTCAGGAGGGTCTCGACGAAGCGCGCCTGGTGCAACCGCCGGCGCGTGATCGGCGCCGCGAGCAGCAGGCGCACGTCGGCGGCGAGATAGAACGTCGAGAGCGCCGTCACGACGTTGCTGATCACCAGCACGCTGAAGAAGGTCACGAAGAGCACCATCAGGAGCCGCTGCGTCAGCAGCGGCCCGAGCGCGGTGATCGTCTGGAAGTAGCCGAGGACGCGGGTGAAGAACACGAACGATCCGACCCAGAACGCGACGGTCACCGCGGTGAGCGCGATCGGCTTCCAGCGCCCGCGCCGGAAGACGTTGCGGACCGCGAGGGCGCGCGGCGAGAGCAGATGCGCGAGCGACGCGGCGGAGCTCACCCGCGCTCGCCCTCGGTGCCGGTGAGGCTCAGGAACACGGCCTCGAGCGAGTCGTCGAACGGCTCGAGGAAGCCGCCGGCGGTCCGCGCGCGGAGCTCGTGCAGCGTCCCGAGGGCGATCAGCCGGCCGCGGTCGAGAATCCCGATGCGGTCGCAGAGCTCCTCGGCGACGCCGAGGCTGTGCGTCGAGAGAAAGATCGTGACGCCGCTCGCGGCGAGCCCGCCGAGCAGGCGGCGGAGGCCGAGCGCGCCTTGGGGATCCATGCCGACCATCGGCTCGTCGAGAATCAGGATGCGCGGCCGGTGGATCAGCGCCGCCGCGAGCGTGAGCCGCTGCTTCATGCCGTGCGAGTAGGTCTCGATCAGCTCGCTGGCGCGGTCGACGAGCGAGAACTCGTCCAACAGATCGGCGCTCCGGCTCTCGAGCTCGCCGCGCTCGACCGCGTAGAGGCCGCCGACGAAGCGCAGGAACTCGATGCCGGTGAGCTTGTCGTAGAGGAACGGCTGGTCGGGAACGTAGCCGGTCACGGCCTTCGCCGCTTCCGGGGCCTTGGTGATGTCGTGGCCCCCGAGCATGACGGTGCCGGACGTCGGAGCGAGCAGGCCGATCATCATCCGGATCGTGGTCGTCTTGCCCGCGCCGTTCGGTCCGAGGAACCCGAAGACCTCGCCGGTCTCGATCGTCAGATCGAGGTCGTCGACGGCGACGAGGCTCCCGTAGGCCTTGCGCAGCGCCACACAGCGAATCATCACCGCACCTCCTCGACGCGAAACGCCAGCGCGCCGATCGTGCTCACGAGCGCGATGTGCCGCTCCGGTCCACCCTCGACGAGCTTCACGTGCGTCGCGTCCGCCGGAATCTGATCGAAGACCGCGTCGGCGCTCACCCACCTGCCGAGCCAGAGCTCGGTCCATGCGTGATAGTAGAAACCGTCGTTGGCGTATACCGCGCCGGCGACGACGCGCGCCGGTATCCCCGCCGCCCGCGCGAGCGCCGTCAGCAGCACCGCGTGCTCGTTGCAATCGCCGCGCAGGCTCCGCAGCACCTCGCGCGCGCTCGGCACCGTGATGCTCGGCGTCTTCCGCAGATTGGCGGCGACCCATGCGACCAGCCGTCGCGCGCCCGTGGCGGGATCGGCGTCGCCGACGATCGCGCGCGCGCGGGCGACGATCGCGGGATCGTCGGACTCGATGAAGGGCGCGGGGGCGGTGAACTCGGCGGCGGGTGGACCCGCGGCGGCGGCGCCGTCCTCGGGCGGGCTCTCGCGGACGATGTCCAGCCGGTCGCCGGTGACGCGCTGGCGCGGCGGGTCGTTCGGGACGCGGTCGCGCGCGGCGCCGCTGATCTCGAGCGAAAGGCGCGCGGCGTTTCGCGGATCGTCGATCGCGCCGTCGAGCGGGATGCGGCTGACGCCGACGAGATCGACGGGCACGTGCGACGTCGCCTCGGCGAGCGCGCGCTCGCGGGTCTCGCGCTCGAGCATGAAGCCGAGCGCGGCCTCCTCGCGCACCACGGCGCCGCTCGACTCGAGCCACGCGTGCGTGCGGATGCCCTGGTACTCCTCGGCGAGGCGAATCGTCGCGACCGGCCCGTCGCTCCCGGGAAGCGACTCCGCGCCCTCGACGACGAGCGTCAGCGGCTCGTTCCGGAGCGTCACCGGACTGAAGACCGGAACGCTGTAGCGCGTGCCGGGCGTGGTGTCGCCGGCGACGACCCGCGGGCGGAGCGTGCTCGGCAGGTAGATCGGCCCGCTCAACGGGAGGTCCATCTCGGCGCTCTGGCCCTCGGGTCCGTACACCACCCGGAGATGCCGGTCCGCGACCGTGCCGTGCGCCGAGAACACCGTCGCCGGCGAGATCAACGTGAAACGAAAGCGCTCGAGCGCGTATCCATCATCGGTTTCGGCGACCAGCGCGGTCCGGAGGGTCTGCGGCGTGCCGAGCATCGTCAAGGCGACGACCATGTCGTCGTAGAACGCGTAGCCGTCGTGGGTGCGGGAGGTGACGCGGTGCGCGTGCCCGATCTTCTCGTCGCCGCGGTACACGCCGAACCACTCCTCGTGCTCTTGCAGCGCGCGGCCGGGGAGGGCGCTGACGTCGGTGCTCGGGAGCGGCGCCTGTCGCTTCACCAGCAGCGCCACCATCACGATCCACGAGCCAAGGATGATGAGGGTGAGGAGACGTCGCATCGACCCGAGCCGGCCTGCCGGGCCGGCGCCAGGGACGGCGGGCGAGGCTGCTCTTCATTTACTGGAAGCGAGACGCGGTTTCAATTCGGGGAATCGCAGCGTTCGCGATGGTGCACGAGCGCGCGACGCGCAGGATTCCGTGCCCGGCTCGGGCTCGACCGCCGTCCGGGACTACCCCGAACGCTGCGGATCTCGCGCTACCCGTGGGAGACTTGCGGTGCGCCGCTGGTGCCTGCGCCGGCCGCGGCGATGGCGCGCGAGGCGTCGCCGTGGAGCGGCCGTCGCGGACTTGGCGCCGGCGAACCCTACGGTGTAGAGACGTGCCGTGGCCGCCACCGAGTTCCCGATCGCGCACTGCTCGATCTGCGACAAGGACGTCTTGTGCTACGCCGACCTCGACGACGACGAGCGCGAGCTGCTGCGCTGTCTCGACTGCTCGACGGTCGCCGACGGGACGGCGGTGCGGTGGCTCGACATCCACGATCTCGAGGGGCTCGGGTACGGGTTCGTGCTGCCGGAGGGTGGCTGCGGCCGGCCCGATTGCGGGAACGGTCGCTGCGGTCGCGCGGCTCCCGACGATCGCTGAGCGCGCCGCCGCCGGCGAGGACGCCGCTCGTGGAACCGCGGCGGTCCGTGGAGCCGCGCCGGCTGGGCACGACGCGGGGGGTCAGCGGAGCGCGAGCTGTCGCAGGGCTTCGTAGAGCACGACCGATACGGCGTTCGCGAGGTTGAGGCTGCGGACGTGCGTCGTCAGGATCGGGATGCGATAGAGCTCGGCCCCGAGATCCTCCTTGACGGTTGCCGGTAAGCCGCGCGTCTCGCCGCCGAACACCAGGACGTCGTCCGGCGCGAAGCGGATCTCGGTGTAGAGGCGGCCGGCGCGCGCCGAGAAGCCGAGCCGCCTTCCCGGCGCCGCGGCGGCGAGATCGTCCCACGTCGCGTGGCGATGCACCTCGACGAACGGCCAGTAGTCGAGACCGGCGCGGCGCAGGTGCTTGTCGTCGAGCGAGAACCCGAGCTTGCCGACGAGGTGGAGCGGCGTCGCGGTCGCCGCGCACAGCCGCGCGATCGAGCCGGTGTTCGGAGGGATCTCGGGCTCGACGAGCACGACACGCATGGACGGAGGCGGGCGCGATCGGCGCCGCGCCGCTCAGACCCGCGACGCGATCTCGAACCGATGACCGCCCGCGACCAGGAGAAGCGGCCGCCGCGCTCTTCGATCGCGGGTGCGAGCTGGTAATACGCCGGCCGGAGGAAACGGGCGCGATGGCGGCCGCCCTTCACGGCGGCGTACGGTACGTCGCCGGCGCCGACCGAGAGCGTCGCCGCGTCGAGCGGCTCCGACGACCCGTCGTTCAGGTGGAGGAAGAAGCCGCTCTCGCGCGTGCCGCTCACCGACGTCACGACCCAGGGGGTATCCTCGACGTCGACGAACGCGCGCTCGTCCGCCATCGCGATCATCCATCGGCCGTCGTCGTCCTGGCGCAGGCACTGGCTGAAGAGCTTCGCGATGCGCGGGTTGTTGATCGGCTCGTCGTCGGAGTACCAGCGCCCGTCACGGCGAAAGCTGATCTTCCCCGACGAGATCGCCCAGAACCCTCGTTGCGCCATGGCGCGCATCTAAGCGCCCGTCGAGCGCTGGTGCAACACGACGGCGGTCGCGATCGGCGGGTCCGAGGGGCGAGGCGCCGGATGGTCGCGGCGCGCGATCGACGGCTCTGCGCTCGACGGTCCGCGCGTACGCAGTCCGCGGACGCCACCCGGCTGGCAGCACTTTTCCCCTTCCGATATGGTCCGCGGCGTGCACCCGGTGATCTTCTCGCTCGGGCCGATCACGATCTACAGCTTCGGCGTCATGCTCGCGCTGGCGTTTCTCGCCGCCGGCAACGTCGTCGCGCGGGAGCTCGAGCGCAAGGGGATGGATCCGGACCTGTCGTCCTCGTTCGTGCTGTGGGCCGCGATCGGCGGCCTCGTCGGGTCCCGCCTGCTGTCGCTGATCGGCGATTGGGGGGCATTTCTCGAGCATCCGCTCGAGTTCGTCTTCACCGGCGCCGGCTTCGTCTTCTACGGCGGTCTGCTCGGCGGGTTCATCACCGTCTCGTACTTCATCTGGCATCACGGCCTGCGCTGGCTGCGCGTCGTCGACTGCATCGCACCCGCGCTCGCGATCGGCCAGTGCATCGGCCGCATCGGCTGCCAGCTCGCCGGCGACGGCGATTGGGGCCTGCCGAGCACGTTGCCGTGGGCGATGAGCTATCCGCACGCGATCATCGGCTGGGAGGCGTGGACGCGCGCCAACGGCCTCCCCGTGGACGTGCGCGTCCACCCGGCGCCGATCTACGAATCGCTCGGCTACGGCATCGTGTTCTTGATCCTGTGGTCGGTGCGGAAGGCGCCGTCTCCCGACGGCACCATGCTCTGGCTCTACCTCCTGCTGAGCGGCGTCGTGCGCTTCTGCGTCGAGTTCGTCCGCATCAACCCGCGGGTGTTCTACGGCTTCACCGAGGCGCAGCTCATGAGCCTCGCGATCGTGGCGATCGGCGCGGTCCAGCTGTGGCGCTCGTTGCGGCCGCGCTCGGCGACCGCGCCCGCCGGCGTCGGCTCGACGAGCCCGCCGCGGTGACCCGTTCGGTGACGCGCCGGTGCGTCGGCACCGCCGTTGCCCGTGCCCGCCGGCGCATGGATGCGACGCGATGGACGCCGCGAGGTACGGCGGGCGGCGGCGTCCGACGCGGCGTCGCGCTCGCCGCGCTCTTCGCGGCGACGCTCGTCGCCGGCTGTCAGCGCGGCGGCAAGCTCGTGGGCGCGCCGGCGCCGGAGTTCTCGTTGAGCGATCTCTCCGGCCGCGCCGTCCGCCTGGCGAATCTCAAGGGACGCATCGTCTTCCTGAACGTGTGGGCGACGTGGTGCGAGCCGTGCCGCGAGGAGATGCCGGCCATGGAGGCGCTCTACGAGAAGCTGCACGGTCCGGCGTTCGAGATGCTCGCGGTCAGCGCGGACGAGCAGGGAAAGGCGGTGGTCGAGCCGTTCGTGAAGAACTTCGGCCTCAGCTTCCCGGTGCTCCTCGATCCCGAGGCGCAGATCGCGAGCCGCTACGGCGTCACCGGCTACCCGGAGACCTTCATCATCGACCGGAACGGCCGCGTCGTGGAGCACGTGCTCGGGCCGCGGGCGTGGAACTCGCCCGAGAGCCGCGAGGCGTTTCAGCGGCTGATCGACCACGGCGAGTGGCGCCGGTTCTAGAAGACCGATCCGTGCCCTCGATCGTGCGCTCGACCATTCCGGCGAGCTTGCGGCGGGCCGCCGCGATGTCGTCGACGCGCACGAAGATCGTCGGCACGCCGCCGCCGCGGCTCGAGCCGTAGAGGTAGTCGATGTTGATCCTGGCGCGGCCGAGCACGCGCGCCATCTCGGCGATCGCGCCGGCGCGGTCGGGCAGGTCGATCGCGAGCACGTCGGTCGCGATCACCAGGATGCCGGCGTTGCCGAGGACGTGAATCGCCGCGCTCGGATCGGAGACCACCATGCGCACGACCGCGTGATCGACGAGGTTCGCGATCGTGATCGCGTCGATGTTGATGCCGTGCGCGGCGAGGTCGCCGCACGCGGCTGCCAAGGTGCCGGGCTTGTTGTCGAGGAATATCGAGAGCTGCCGCTCCACCCGCATGTCCGCCTCCGCCGACTCGCGGTGTTCCCCTAACGGTGTCGCGCCGGGTTTTCAAGACGACGTCGCCCGCGTTGGCCGCCCGGGGACGACCGCGGGGCGCATCGTCGACCGGCCCCCGCTGTTGGCGGCCGCGAAACGGCAAATTGACAGCCTCCGCGGGGTTCGGTACACACCCGCTAGGTAATTGAGAATGAATTTCAGTTTCAATCGCACTGTCCGTCGGGCCGCGGCGCTGCTCGCGGCCGCAGTCGTGCTCTCGCCCCTGGCGTGCGCCCGTCACGGCGCCGCGGACGCGGAGGAGACCCGCACGCGCGCCGCCGAGATCATCGGCATCTTGAAGCTCGTCCGGCAGGAGTACGTCAACGCCGTCGCGCCCGACGGCGGTCGCGTCATCGATCCCACCGAGTACGGCGAGACCGAGCTCTTCGCGGAGCAGGCGCAGGCGAAGCTGCCACAGCTCGAGCGCACCGCGGCGCTCGCCGGCAGCGAGCGCGGCCGCGCGATCCGCGACGGCGTCGCACGCGTGCGCGACGCCGTCGGGCGCAAGGCGCCGCCCTCCGAGGTGGGTCACGAGGCCGCCGCGACGATCGCGGTCGTCGAGGAGCTCCTCGCCGGCGCGGTGCCGGAGCAGATCCGCGGCGCCGTCGTCGCGACGGCGCGTGCCGACGAGGCGATCGCGGCCGAGGAGATCGTCGACGAGTATCGGATCGGCGTCACCTCGGGGCCGGGGCGGACGATCTTCCGGCGTGTCGACAGTGCCCTCGTCCCGGAGCCGGCGCGCGCCGGCGAGATCTACGTCGCCGCGCTGGTGCGCGAGAAGCGCACCAAGCGCTTCCTGCCGGCGGAGGCCGTGAAGCTGACGATCGCGGGCGGCGGCCGGACCGTGGCCGCGGATCTCGCGGAGCTCTGGGGCGAGTTCCATCAGTACGGCGGCAACGTCGCGCCGCCGGTCGCGCAGGGACCGGTGACGGTCACGATCGCGGTCTCGCCGCCGGCGTACGCCCGCCACGGCGACATGCTGACGCACTTCGTGAAGCCGGCGACGGCGACGTTGCACGGTGAGATGCGCGACGGCACGCTGCACTTCGACGCCCGCCCGGTGCAACCGGTCGACGATGACTACCGCGTCGGCGACGATCTCCTGCAAGCGACGGCGGAGGCGGGTACGTTGCACGACGCCGGCCCGTATCGCGTCGGCGTCATCGTCGAAGGGCCGGAGCCGATCTGGACGTGGCATGAGGGCGCGCCGGTGCTCGAGCCGGTCTCTGCCGCGGCGACCAACCACGTCGAGGTCGTCGTCGTCGATCGCGAGACCGGCCAGCTCGTGCCCGACGCCGACGTCCGGCTGACGTTCCGCGGCGACGGCCGCGACGTCGGCACGGCGACGCTGCATCCGCTACTGTCGGTGTTCTCGCACTACGGTGAGACCTTGCAGCTGCCGCCCGCCGCGAGCGCGGTGCGGATTCACGTCGGCGCGCCCGCTCTCGGCAGCGTCGATCGCCCGCGCCTCGTCGACGGCGCCGAGATCGAGCTGCCGCTGCCGAAGAAGAGGACGTCGTGATCCGCCGTCTCGTGCTGGTCGCGCTCCTGCTCGTCGCCCCGGCCGTCGCCGCCGGCGCTCAGACGGACTTCGCGACGCTCATCCGCGACGCGGTCGCGCGCTATCCGGCGGAGGACGCCCGCCTCGCCGTCGGCGACGCCTTCGTGCAGTTCGAGAACTCGGCGTTCGATCGCGAGCTCGCGAGCCGCGACCCCGGTCTCTACCACGACATCGAGGTGCGCTGGCTCAAGCTCGCGGCGGCGATGAAGAGCGGCGCGCCGGCGCCCGCGGTGCGCGCGCAAGGCGCCGCGCTCGCGGACGCGCTCGCGCGCGCCGCCGCGTCCGGGCCCGCCGCGAGCCCCTCGAGCCTCTTCGTCGACAGCCTGCTCATCATCGTGCGCGAAGGGTTCGAGGCGATCCTCATCCTCGCGGCGCTCACCGCGTATCTCGTCAAGGTCGGGCAGCCGGAGAAGCGGCGGCTGGTGTACATGGGCGCCGCCGCCGCCGCCGCCGCGAGCCTCGCCCTCTGGATCGTCGCGCGCGCGGCGCTGCCGATCAGCGGCGGCGCCCGCGACGCTCTCGAAGGCGTGACGATGCTGATCGCGGTCGTGGTGCTGTTCGCGGCGTCGTATTGGCTGATCTCGAAGGCGGAGGCGAGGCATTGGCAGGCGTTCGTGCGCACGCGGCTCGAGGGCGCGCTCGGCAGCGGACGCGGCGGCGCGATCGTGCTGCTGGCCTTCCTCGTCGTCTTCCGCGAGGGCTTCGAGACCGTGCTCTTCTACGAGGCGCTCGCGGGGCGCACCGGCGGCGCGGCGATCGCCGTGTCGGCCGTGGCGTCGGGCTTCGCGGTCGGGCTCGGGGCGCTCGCGATCATCGCGACCGCGCTCTTCCGCTATGGCGTGCGCATTCCGATCCGGCCGTTCTTCGCGGCCACCGGCACGTTGCTCTACGTGCTGGCGTTCAAGTTCGCCGGCGCCGGCGTCCGCGAGCTGCAAGAGGCGGGGTGGATCTCGGCGACCCCGGCGCCGATCGTCGACGTCGGCGTGCTGCGCGACTGGCTCGCGGTCTATCCCTTCGTCGAGCCGTTGCTCGCGCAAGCCGTCCTCGTCGCCGCCTTGCTCGCGGGCGCGGTCTACGCGCTGCGCGCGACGCCGGCGCTCCACGACGTCGGGGCGGCGCATCCGTGAGGGCGCGGCGCGCGCTCGCGGCCGCCGCGGTCGGCCTCGCGGCGGTCGGCGCCTGGGCGATGGCGCGGCGCCTCGACACGGCGCCGCGTGAGGATCTTCCCGCCGCGTACGCCGGCAGGGCCAATCCGCGTGCCGGTGACGCGGCGGCGATCGCCGCCGGTGCCGCGCTCTTTCGCGAGAACTGCGCGACCTGCCACGGTGCCCGCGCCGACGGTCACGGACCGGCGGCCGTCGGGCTGAATCCGGCGCCGGCGAACTTCCGGAGCGGCGACGTCCTGCCTCGCCATACGGACGCGTACCTCTTCTTCCGCGTCAGCGAGGGCAAGCCCGGCACCGCGATGCCCTCCTTTCACGGCGCGCTCGACGAGAGCGAGCGCTGGGCGGTGATCGCCTATCTGCGGTCGCTCGCCGCCGAGCACGGGGATCGCGTGGTCTCCTCGGCGTCGCGCTGAGCGGCGCGGCGCCGTCCGTCGACGAGGTCGAATCGCGGCCACGGGATCCGTACGTGAGCGGCGCCGTGCGTCGGCGGCGCCGAATGCGGCGCTGGGGATCGGTGCGCCGATCGGCGCGAGCCGGCGTCGGGCGCCGATGCGGCTCGAAACCACGCGCGACGCGCAACTCCGCTTTGCGGGGTCCAGACGCTACTGTATAATCGCGAAACTTTTGCAGTTGTTGATCGGAGCGTTCCAATGCCCAGACGGCGACGAAGCCTGCTCGTTCCCCTCACGGTGTTCGCGATTCTCGCGGTGCTCTTCTCGGGGGGCAACGCCGTGCAGAAGGCCGGCGCGAAAGACCCCGACGCCGCGTACGAGAACCTCCAGGTCTTCACCAACATTCTCGCCATCGTCCAGAAGAACTACGTCGAAGAGGTCCAGACCAACCAGCTGATCGAGGGCGCGATCAACGGCATGCTCACCTCGCTCGATCCGCACAGCGCGTATCTCACGCCGGACCTCTACCGAGAGCTGCAGGTCGACACCAAGGGGACGTTCGGCGGTCTCGGCATCGAGATCACGATCCGCAACGGCGTCCTCACCGTCGTGTCGCCGATCGAGGACACGCCCGCCGATCGCGCCGGCATCAAGCCGGGCGACCAGATCATCAAGATCGACGGCCAGTTCACCAAGGACATGACCCTGGTCGACGCGGTGAAGAAGATGCGCGGACCGAAGGGAAGCCGCGTCGTCTTGTCGCTCAAGCGCGAGGGGGTGAACGAGCTCTTCGACGTCTCCCTCAACCGCGAGGTCATCAAGATCAAGAGCGTCAAGGCGAAGATGCTCGACAAGGGCTACGGCTATCTGCGCATCACGCAGTTCCAGGAGCGCACCGGCAGCGACGTGCAGCGCGTCCTCGAACAGTGGGAGCGCGACGGCAACGTCGAGGGCCTGGTGCTCGATCTGCGCAACGATCCCGGCGGGCTCCTCACCCAGGCGGTGAAGGTCGCCGACACCTTCCTCGACTCCGGCCTGATCGTCTACACCGACGGCCGGCTCGAGAACCAGAAGCAGAAGTACTTCGCGCGCCGTCCCGGCAGCTACGTCGACTTCCCGATGGTCGTGCTGGTGAACGGCGGCACCGCGAGCGCGTCCGAGATCGTCGCCGGCGCGCTGCAGGACCACAAGCGCGCGGTCATCCTCGGGACGCAGACCTTCGGCAAGGGATCGGTGCAGACGATCCTGCCGCTCGACGACAACTCGGCGCTGCGGCTGACGACGGCCAAGTACTACACGCCGAGCGGCCGCTCGATCCAGGCGACGGGCATCGCGCCGGACATCGTCATGGAGAACGTCCTCATGACGCGCGCCGACGGCGCCGCCAGGGCGAGGGGCGCAAGCCTCCGCGAGGAGAACCTGCCGCGGCATTTCGAGACGCCCCACGAGCCGGGGCACGAGAGCGAGCCGCAGCAACCGGGCGCGACGACCGAGCCGAGCTCCGGTGCCGAGCCGTCGACCCCCGACGACACGCCCGACGACGAGGCGCAGGCCGGCATCAAGGAAGGCGAGGTCGGCCACGATCCGCAGCTCGATCACGCGCTCGAGCTGCTGAAGAGCTGGCGGGTCTTCAAGACCCTGGTGGCGAAGCGCGAGGAGTAGCGGCGCGCCGCTCACGCGGCGGCGGCGCCGGTTCTCGCCGGCGCCGGGTGTGACGGCGCGGCGCGCCGAGCGTGGAGGAGGATGGGACGGCGGCGGCGCGTACGGCGGCGAAACCATTTGCGCCTCGGTCGCGTCGGCTTCGCGCTCGCGATCGCCGCCGTCGTCGCCGGCGGCGCCTGGCTCTGGCTCCGCACGCGCGGCTTGCCGGAGCCGCCGCTCACGCCGCCGCGATTCGTGTCGCGGCGTCACTTCGCATCGCGTGCCCCGGAGGTCCCAGGCCCCGAGGCCGGCGGATCGCGCGCGACCGGCCACGCGACCGACGATCGCGGGGGATCGGACGACGCGTCGGGCGAAGTCGCGCAGCCGCCGGCGGGCGACCGCCAGAGCCGCACGCCGCGCCTCGCCGTCGTCATCGACGATCTCGGCGAGAGCCTCGCCGTCGCGCGTACCGTGCTGGCGCTCGAGCCGCCGGTGACGATCGCGGTCATTCCGTTCACCGCCGATGCGCGGGCGGTCGCCGCCGCCGCGGTCGAATCCGGACGCGAGGTGATCCTGCACCTGCCGCTCGAGCCCGAGGGGCGCGCCGCGATGGGCGGCGCGCCCGGGTTTCTCGAGACCGGCATGTCGGCGGAGGCGCTCGATCGCAAGCTCGAGCGCGACCTTCGCGCGGTGCCGTACATCGTCGGCGTGAACGGCCACATGGGGTCGCGCTTCACGAGCGACGAGCAGGCGATGACGATGCTGCTCGCCGCGCTGCGCGAGCGGGGGCTGTTCTTTCTCGACAGCCGCACCAGCGCGCAGTCGGTCGCCGCGCCGATCGCGGCGCGGCTCGGCGTCGCGTTCGCCGAGCGCAGCGTCTTTCTCGATCACCAGGCGACCGCGGAGGAAGTCGAGCGACAGCTCGCGCGGGCGGTCACGATCGCCAAGCGCGACGGCAGCGCGATCGCGATTGGCCATCCGCATGCGTCGACGATCGCCGTCCTGCGGCGCCGGCTCGCGGCCGTCGAGCGTCAAGACGTCCGGGTCGTGCCGGCGTCGCTCCTCGCACGGTGACGGTTGTCGGCCTTCCGGGGCGTTGTTAGGGTCGCCGCATGGTAGTCGCGCGCTCGCGCCGCGGACCGGCGCCGCTCTCGGTGACCCAGCTCGCCGCGCTCATCCACGACGCGCTCGAGACCGAGCTCGGCAGAGTGCTCGTCGCCGGCGAGATCTCGAATCTCCGGCACGCGCCCTCGGGGCACGTGTACTTCACCTTGAAGGACGAGCGCAGCCAGATGCGTTGCGTGATGTTCCGGAGCGCGGCGCAACTCTTGGTCTTCACGCCCGCCGACGGACAGCAGGTGATCGTCCGCGGCCAGATCGACGTCTACGCCGCGCGCGGCGACCTCCAGCTCTACGTCGACTCCCTCGAGCCGGAGGGGCGCGGCGCGCTCCAGCTGGCGTTCGAGCAGCTCAAGGCGCGGCTCGCCGCCGAGGGTCTCTTCGACGAGGCGCGCAAGCGGCCGCTGCCGTTCTTCCCGCGCCACGTCGGCGTCGCGACGGCGCTCGGCGGCGCCGCGATTCGCGACGTCCTCGTCACCCTGCGCCGGCGCTGCCCCGCGCTGCACGTCGTCGTGCGACCCACCAAGGTGCAAGGACCGGGCGCCGCCGACGACATCGTCGAGGCGATCGACGATCTCAACGCCCACCCGGCGCTCGAGGTGCTGATCGTCGGCCGCGGCGGCGGCTCCCTCGAGGACCTCTGGCCGTTCAACGAGGAGCGGGTCGCGCGCGCGATCGCCGCCTCGCGCCTGCCGGTGGTGTCGGCGGTCGGCCACGAGATCGACTTCACCATCGCCGACCTCGTCGCCGACCGCCGGGCGGCGACCCCCACGGCCGCCGCCGAGCTCGTCGCCCCCGATCTCGCCGAGCTCGAGAGCAAGGTCGCGCGCTGTGCCGCGTCCCTGGTCGCGGCGCTCGCCCGGCGCATCGATCGCGAGCGCGGACGGGTCCTCCAGCTCGCGCGTCGCGTGCGGGACCCGCGGCGCCGGATCGACGAGCTCCGCGTCCGCATGGCGGGCGTCGACGGCCGGCTCCGCGCCGTGATCCAGCGGCGGCTCGCCGTCGCCGCCGAGGCGATCGACCGCGCCGAGCATCGCCTCGCGATTCGCCATCCCGAGCAGCTGATCGCCCTCACCGCCGAGCGCGTCGCGACCGCGGAGCGGCGGCTCGCGCTCGCGATCCGGCACGCGCTCCGGCGCGAGCGCGACGCGCTCGGCCGCGCCTCGGGCGCGCTCCACGACCTGAGCCCGCTCGCCGTCCTGGAGCGGGGATACAGCCTGACGCGCCGCCTGGCGGATCACGCCATCGTCCGCGACGCTGCCGCCCTCGCCGCCGACGACGAGGTCGAGATCACGTTCGCTGCGGGCCGCGCGCGTGCGCGCATCACGGCGCGGCAGCGCGGCCGCACCGATTGACCGTGGCTCGCCGTCCCGGCCGGACCGCTCGTCCGATCGCCTCGACGCGGCGCCGTGCGGCGGCGCCGGCGTCGACGCCGGCGCGCTTCGACGGCTTCGCCGATCGCGACGGACGGTTCTTCGCGGCGCTCGCGAAGAACCAGCGTCGGGACTGGTTCGCGCTCCACCGCGACGAGTACGAGGTTGGCTGGCAGACGCCGATGAAGGCGCTGCTCGCCGAGGTCCGCGAGCGGATCGAGGCGCGCTTCGAGCACGAGGAGCTCGCGGCGCCGAAGATCTTCCGCATCCATCGCGACGTGCGGTTCGCCAAGGACAAGTCGCCGTACAAGACGCACATCGGCGGCTACGTCGGGATCGCCGGCTCGGGCGACGGGCCGTCCGGCGTCGCGGCGCTCTACGTGCACGTCGGTGCCGGCGAGGTGTTCGTCGCGGCCGGCCAGTACGTGATGGACGCGGAACAGCTCGGGCGCTTTCGCGAGGCCGTCGCCGACGACCGTCGCGGCGGCGAGCTCTCGGCCGTGCTCCGGAAGCTGACGCGTGCGGGTTTCCGCGCCGGATCCCACGACGCGCTCCAGCGGGTGCCGCGCGGCTTCGACGCCGACCATCCGCGCGCGGACCTGCTGAAGCGCAAGGGCTTGATCGTGACGTTCCCGGACCCGCCGCGCCGGCTGCTGGTGACGCCCGGCCTCGTCGACTGGCTCGCGACGCACGCCAAACGCGCCGTGCCGCTGGTCGAATGGCTCGCCGCGACGACCCTGTAGCGCCGCGGCGGCGCGCGTCGCCGCGAGATGCCGCCGCCGGGCTTCGCCGTGCATTGGGCGCACGCGGGCGCCGGCGGCGCGATGTTTCCATCGCGTGCGCTTTGCAGTAAGGAGAGCGCACTCGCGCGGCGAGAGAGCGAGGCCGCGGGGGTCGCTGGATGGCCGACATGTCCGACCGGGAACGCCTGCGATTCGAGGATGCGCTCGAGACGCTCGAGCGCACCGTCCAGCGTCTCGAGTCCGGTGAGCTCTCGCTCGAGGAGTCGCTCGCCGCGTTCGAGGAAGGTGTGGCCCTCGTCCGGGTGCTGAACGAGAAGCTCGCGGAGGTCGAGCAGCGCGTCGAGGTGCTGATGCGCGATTCGTCCGGGAAGGTCCGCACCCGCGTGCTCGCTACGGAGCCGGAGTGAACCTCGAGCGGTATCTCGCCGACCGACGTCGTCTCGTCGAGCACGCCCTCGAGCGGGCGCTCGCTCCGTCCGAAGGCATCCCTCCACGGCTCCTCGAGGCGATGCGCTACGCCGTGCTCGCGGGCGGCAAGCGCATCCGGCCGATCCTCGCGCTCGCGTCGTGCGAGGCCGTGAGCGCACCGCCGGAGCGGGCGCTGCCGTTCGCGTGCGCGGTCGAGCTGATTCACTGCTACTCGCTCGTGCACGACGACCTGCCGGCGATGGACGACGACGATCTCCGCCGCGGCCGGCCGACCGTGCACGTCGCGTTCGGCGAGGCGCTCGCGATCCTGACCGGCGACGCGCTCCTCACCGAGGCCTTCCGCCTCGCCGCCGACGGTGCGATCGGCGCCGGCATCCCCTCCGAGCGCGCGATCGCGATCGTCGCCGCGATCGCGAACGCCGCCGGTGCTCCCGGGATGGTGGGCGGCCAGGTCGCGGATCTCGCCGCCGAAGGCAGGCCCGCCGACCTCGCGCTCGTCGAGTCGATTCATCGCCGGAAGACGGCGGCGCTGATCGCCGGCGCCGTCGAAGCCGGCGCCCTCGCCGGCGACGCCCGAGGCGATACCCTCGACGCGCTTCGCCGCTACGCGCAGGCCGTCGGTCTCGCGTTCCAGGTCGCCGACGACGTCATGGACGCGACCGCGCCGACGGGCGTGACCGGCAAGCGCAGCGGCGGCGACGCCGAGCACGGCAAGGCGACGTACCCCGCCGTCCTCGGCCTCGAAGGCGCGCGCCGCATCGCACACGACCTCCTCGGGCAATCCCTCGACGCACTCGGGCCGCTCGGCGACGCCGCCGAGCCGCTTCGCGCGATCGCTCGCTTCGTCGTCGAGCGCGCCGCGTAAGCGCGCCGTCGTCGGCTCCCCCGCTGGCATACGATCCGAGCAGCCTGGTAGCACCCTCGCGGTGGAGAAGGCGCGCATCGACACGCTGCTCGTCGAGCGCGGGCTCGCCGAGACCCGCGAGCGCGCGCACCGCCTGGTGATGGCCGGGCTCGTCTTCGCGGGCGACCGGCGCATCGACAAGCCGGGCGCGCGGGTCGCCGTCGATCTCCCGCTCACCGTCCGCGGAGACGAGCATCCGTACGTCAGCCGCGGCGGCGTGAAGCTCGCCCGCGCCCTCGATCTTCTCGTCCGCGACGTCGCGGGCGCGGTCGCGCTCGACGTCGGGGCGTCGACCGGGGGCTTCACCGATTGCCTGCTCCAGCGCGGCGCGCGCCGCGTCTATGCGGTCGACGTCGGCTACGGTCAGCTCGCGTGGAAGCTGCGCGAGGATCCGCGCGTCACCAGTCTCGAGCGTACCAACGTCCGTACCCTCGAGCGCGGCGCGTTCACCGAGCCGATCGATCTCGTGACGATCGATGCCGCGTTCATCTCGCTGCGCCTGGTGCTCCCCGCGGTCGTCCGGCTGATCGAGCCCGGCGCGCGGATCCTGGCGCTGGTGAAGCCGCAGTTCGAGGTCGGCAAGGGAAAGGTGGGGAAGGGCGGCGTCGTTCGCGACGCCGCGCTCCACGCCGACGTCCTCGATCGTCTCCAGCGCTTCGCCGCCGACGACCTCGCGCTCACGGTCGACGCGCTCCTGACGTCGCCGATCCTCGGTCCGGCGGGCAACCGTGAGTTCTTCCTCGCGCTGCGAATGCCGTAGCGCGGCGCGCGGCGATCGTCGACGGATACGCAGCAACGAGCGGCGCCATCGCATCGTGCGCGGGCGCGACCGCGCACGCAATCGGCGGCGCGTTGCGCGTCAGTCGGCCGCGTGCGGATCGCTGCGCGCGATCAGCGCGGTGATCACCTGGATCATCGACGCCGCCTCGTGCGCGAGCTGCAGGAAGAGCGCGGCGGTCGCGGGGTACTCGATGTCGAAGTGCTGTCCGAGCTCGCGATAGCGCTGCGCCAGCGCCCGGAGGTCCTCGAGATCGGCGGTCAGGCGCTGCCAGTAGTTCCGGCCGCCTCGCGGCGGACGCCCGTCGCCGTTCCGGATCGCGGCGCGCAGCCGCGTGATCTCTTCGGCGACGCGGGCGGCGCGGGCGTCGGCCCGGTCGGCGAGCTCGCGCAGCTGCGTGCCGTACGCGGCGTACGGGACCGACTCCGCATGCAGCCGCAGCTGGCGCCCGAGCCGCAGCTCGTCGCGATGCGCCTCGGTGAGCGCCCGCAATATGCGCGGCCGCGAGCCGCCTGCCATTTCTCGGAGGTGAGACCAGAACGCCATCGTCGGCGCCCTCGTTAACGGCGCCCTCGACGAGTTGTCAAGCTCGGCCGCAGCCGGGTGCTGGCTGAAGCAGGACGGCATCCGCAGCCGCTCGGTTTCCTTCCGCGGCTGATTCCGATACACCAGAGGGCACGCTTTTCACGTAGGGGGAGGCTCGATGGCCCGCATCACCGTCGAAGATTGTCTCGACAACGTCGATAACCGTTTCCAGCTGGTCCTGCTGGGCGCCAAGCGCGCCAAACAGCTCTTGAAGGGCTCTCGGCCGCTCATCGAATCCGACAACAAGGAAGTGGTGACCGCGCTGCGCGAGATCGCGGCGGGAAAGGTCAAGCTCGCTTCGGCTCCGGCGACGGAGCCGGCGGTCACCGAACCGACGGTCTGATCCGGCGGCTCGAGCTGGCGCCTCGCTCTCGGCGACGAGAGTCGCCGCGACCGTCCGGCAGCGGCGCGTCGGCGGACTGAGCCATGGCGACACGCGACCTCTACGCGGACCTCGGCGTCAAGAAGTCCGCCTCCGCCGAGGACATCAAGAAGGCGTATCGCAAGCTCGCCCGGAAGTACCACCCCGACGTCAACCCGGGGAACCACCAGGCCGAGGAGCGCTTCAAGCAGGTCTCGCACGCCTACGACGTGCTCTCGGACGCCGCGAAGCGGAAGACGTACGACGAGTTCGGCGAGGACGCGTTGCAGGCCGGCTTCGACGCCGAGCGCGCCCGCGAGTTCCGCCAGCGCGGCCGCGGCGGCTTCGCGGCGGACGTCGGAGACACCGCCGGCGCGCGTGGCGGCTTCGGGCGCTATGCGAGCTTCGAGGACGTGTTCGGCGACATCTTCGGCGGCCGGGAGGCGCCGGGCGCGGGCGGCGCCCGCGGCCCCGATCTCGAGTCGACGCTCGAGATCGACCTCTTGAGCGCGATCCGCGGCACGACCACGACGATCTCGCTGCGCAAGCCCGTCGAGTGTCCGGTGTGCCACGGCAGCGGAGCCGAAGGCGAAGGCACCGAGTGCCCGGACTGTCACGGCACCGGCCAGGTGAAGGTCGGCGCCGGACCGGTCTCCTTCAATCGCCGCTGCCCGCGCTGCGGCGGCACCGGTCGCATCAACCTGCACCCGTGCCATGAGTGCCAGGGACGCGGCGTCGTCGAGCGCACCGAACGGCTGAACGTGAAGATTCCCGCCGGCGTCGACGACGGGACCCGCATCCGCCTCGCCGGCAAGGGCGGCGCGGGAATCGGCGGTGCGCCGCCGGGCGATCTCTACATCGTCACGCGCGTGCGTCCCCACCCGCTGCTCGAGCGCCGTGGGCGCGATCTCTACATGAACGTGCCGATCACCGTCGGCGAAGCGATCTCGGGCGCGATCGATCGAGGTGCCGACGCCGGACGGTCCGGTGAAGCTCAAGATCGCGCCGGGCAGCCAGAGCGGCAAGAAGCTCCGTCTGCGCGGCAAGGGCGTCCCGGAGATGAAGGGGAACGAGCGCGGCGACCTCTACGTCGTGCTGCAGGTCCAGGTGCCGACCGACGGCGGCGATCGCGTCCGCGAAGCGGCGACCGTGATCGAGCAGGCCTACGGGCAGCAATCCGCGGGCGGATCTGAGGCTCTGAGATGTCGCTGCGATACCTGCCGCTCGCCGAGGCGGTCGAGACGCACCGGCTTGACCCAGGGCTTCTTCCAGATGCTCGAGCAGCGAGGAGCTGATCGAGCTCAAGCGGACGCTCGACGACGTCGTCGTGATCTCGTCGACCGACGTCGAGCGGGCGCGGGTGATCGCGCTGCTCACCGAGGAGCTCGAGGTGAACTTGCCGGGCGCCGAGGTGATCCTGCGCATGCGCGACGACATGATCGCGATGCAGCGGCAATTCGAGGAGATCCTCGCGGACCTCGTCGCCGAGCTTCGGCGGGGATTCGCGGCCTCGCGGCACGACCATGACGACGAGACCTGAGGTGCCGGGCTGATGGCCCGCGCGAACGAGCGCCGCGGCCGAAGACCGCGCGCCGCGCGCGCACCGGCGCGCCGCACGCCGCCGCGTCCTCGCCGTCGCCGGACGCGCCGAAGGACGGCGGCGCCGACGCCGCCGAGCTCGTCGACGAGGATGCGGACGGCGAGCTGGTCGTCGCCGACGCCGGTGAGATCGCGCTCGCCGGCGACGACGGCGAGGGGCAGCTCGCCGACGCCGGCGGCCCGGGGGCCGAGACCTCGGAGCATCCGGACGCCGCCACGCACGAGCTCGCCGCCGCCGTGCCGCCGATCCGCGCCGACGGCGAGGGCGACGAGTCGGCCGCGATCGTCCCCTTCGATCCGCTGCAACGCTACCTGCAGCGAGATCCGCCGCTATTCGCTCCTCACGCGCGAGGAGGAGCACGAGCTCGCGGTGCGCTATCAGCGGGACGCCGACATCGAGGCGGCGTACAAGCTCGTCACCGGCAACCTGCGTCTCGTCGTGATGATCGCCCGCGAGTACCAGCGCTCGTTCCGCAACCTCCTCGACCTCATCCAGGAGGGCAACATCGGCTTGATGGAAGCCGTCAAGAACTTCGATCCGTACCGGGGCGTGCGCTTCCCGTCCTACGCGGTGTGGTGGATTCGCGCCTACATCATCCGCTACGTGATGAACAACTGGCGCATGGTGAAGCTCGGCACCACCCAGGCGCAGCGGAAGCTCTTCTTCAATCTCCAGAAGGAGAAGGATCGCATCGAGCGCGAAGGCTTCATCGCCGGCCCGAAGCTGCTCGCCGAGCGTCTCGACGTGAAGGAGCGCGAGATCGTCGAGATGGAGCAGCGCCTTGGCGGCAGCGACCTCTCGGTCGACATGCCGCTGCAGAGCGGCGGGGACACCACGCTGCTCGACACCCTGAAGAGCAGCGCCGCGACCGCCGAGGATCAGGTCGCGGACGCCGAGTACCGCGCGCGCGTCGGGGAGAAGATCCGCGAGTTCGGCGCCACGCTCCGCGACAAGGACCGCGTGATCTACGAGCAGCGGCTCCTCGCCGAGGAGCCCCTCACCTTGCAGGAGATCGGCGACCGCTACGGCATCAGCCGCGAGCGCGTCCGGCAGATCGAGAGCCGGCTCAAGCGCCGGCTCAAGGAATACCTCGAGCGCGAGTTCGACGATCTCCGCGGCATCGATCTCGTGATCACCTGACGCGTCACCGCCCCGGCGTCGTCGCAGCGTATCGCGTCGCGCTCACCCGCCGGCGCGTGGCACGCACGTCGGCGACGGCATGCGCGCGCCGTCGCGTCGCGAGCGTGCCGAGCCGCATGCGCTCCGCGGCCCGCGCGGGTTTTGCGGCGCCGTTGCCTTGCCACTCGCAAATCGCGGGGAGTATAAGTGCCGCGATCCTTCGCGTGATGGGAGAGTACACATGAGCCAACTGCACGGCGGCCGCATCGTCGCCCGCGCTCTCGAGGCCGAGGGCGTCTCGCACGTCTTCACGCTCTGCGGCGGGCACGTGATGCCGATCTACGACGGCTGTCTCGATCAGGGGCATCCGCGTCGTCGACACGCGCCACGAGCAGACGGCGGGACACGCGGCCGACGGCTGGGCGCGCGTGACGGGCCAGCCCGGCGTCGCCGTCGTGACGGCGGGCCCCGGGCTCACCGACGCGGTGACGGGCGTCGCGAGCGCGTGGCGGGCGAACATCCCGATGCTCATCATCGGCGGCCAGGGGCCGCGCTCGCCTCGCCGACAAGGGCTCGCTCCAGGACATGAACCACGTCGACCTGATGCGCCCGATCACCAAGTGGGCGCATTCCATCCCGGAGTCGCGCCGGCTGCCCGAGTACATCGCGCACCGCGTTCCGCATCGCGACGACGGGCGTCCCCGGACCGGTGTTCCTCGAGATTCCGGTCGACTTCCTCTTCGACACCGTGCGACGAGTCGCGCCTCGAGTTCCCGACCGGCTCCCGCACCGAGGCCGGCGATCGCCGGCGACCCGCGCTACATCGAGCGCGCGCACCGAGCTCTTGCGCAACGCCGAGCGGCCGGTCGCGCTCGTCGGCAGCCAGCTCTTCTGGTCGAAGCGGCGCGAGGCGTATCAGCCGTTCGTCGAGCGCTACGGCCTGCCGGTGTACGTGAACGGCCAGGGGCGCGGCTCGCTGCCGCCGGACCATCCGTACTACTTCCACCGCACGCGCAAGGACGCGCTCCGCGCCGCCGACGTCATCCTGATCTTCGGCACGCCGCTCGACTTCCGCCTCGGCTACGGCCGCGCCAGCCACCTGAACCCGCAGGCGAAGCTGATCCAGGTCGACCTCGACGGCGGCGAGATCGGCCGCAACCGTCACGTCGACGTCGGCATCGTCGGCGACACCGGCCTGGTGATGGAGCAGCTGACGGCGGCCGCGGGGCAGGGCGCGCCGAGCGCCGCCGCGCGCGAATGGGTGCGCGAGCTCCGCAGCAAGGAGGCGGCGCGCTGGGAGGAGATGCAGGCCGAGGTCCGATCCGACGCGAGCCCGGTGAACCCGCTCCGCCTCTGCAAGGAGATCGACGACGTCTTCGGCGACGACGCGATCGTCATCGGCGACGGCGGCGACTTCGTCGCGACCGCCGCGTCGGTGCTGCGCGTCGAACGGCTTCGGCAACTGGCTCGACCCCGGCCCGCTCGGCACGCTCGGCGTCGGTCCCGGCTACGCGATGGCGGCGAAGCTGGCGCGGCCCGGACAGCCACGTCATCATCGTCTACGGCGACGGCGCCTTCGGCCTGAACGGCATGGAGTACGAGGCCTTCGCGCGCCAGAAGATCAACGTCGTCGGCGTGATCGGCAACGACGCCGCATGGATGCAGATCCGCCGCGGCCAGGTCGAGCTCTACGGCGAGGAGCGCGCGGTCGCGACCAAGCTCGAGTTCACGCGCTACGACCAGGTGGTGACGGCGCTCGGCGGCCACGGCGAGTACGTCGAGAAGCCCGCCGACATCCGCCCCGCGCTCGAGCGCGCGCTCGGGCGCCGGCAAGCCCGCGCTCGTGAACGTGCGACTCGGCGTGAGCGAGTTCCGCAAGGGCGCGATCTCGATCTGAGACGCAGTGATGGGCGAGCTCTCCGCCGCCGCCGTCGTGATCGGCAACGAGATCCTCTCCGGCAAGGTCGTCGACACCAACTCGCCGTTCCTCGCGACCGAGCTGCGCGCGCTCGGCGTCGTGCTGCAGCGGATCGCCGTCATTCCCGACGACGTCCGGACGATCGCCGAGGAGGTGCGGGCGTGCCACCGCGCCTACGACGTCGTCTTCACCTCGGGCGGCGTCGGTCCGACCCACGACGACATCACCATGGAGGGCATCGCGCTCGCGCTCGGCCGCCAGGTGATCCTGCATCCCGACATCGAGGAGCAAGCTCCGCGAGTTCTACGGCGACAAGATCAATCGCGGCGCGCCTCAAGATGGCCGAGGTGCCGGACGGCGCCGAGCTGATCACCGACGTGAGCCTGAACTTCCCGACGATCAAGGTCGAGAACATCTACATCCTGCCGGGCATTCCGGAGATCTTCCGTCAGAAGTTCCTGAGCCTGAAGCCGCGGTTCATCGCCGCGCCGTTCTGCCTGAAAGTCGTCTACACCCGCGTCGGCGAGGGTACGATCGCCGAGTTCTTGAACGACACGCTGCGGCGTTTCCCGGAGCTCATGCTCGGCTCGTACCCGAAGATCGACCATCCCGAGTACATGGTGAAGGTGACGCTCGAGTCGAAGGACGCGGTCTACGTCGAGCGGGCCTTGGAGCATCTGCTGCGCGTGCTGCCCGGAAGGCAGCGTGGTGCGCACGGAAGGATGACGCGGCGGTCCGCGGCGCGAGGGCGGTTCGGGGCGGACCCGTTCCGCTTCGAGCCGCACACAACGCAGTAGAACGGAAGAGGAGGAGGGGTGATGAGACGGATGCGGAACTGGATGGTGGTCGCGGTGGTGGTGGCGAGCCTCGGCGTGCAGGCCGTGCCCGCGCGAGCGGACAGCTACGCGAACGACGCCGGCATGGGCTTCGGCGGCGGTCGGGATCGATCTGCTCTACATGCCGGCGAAGGTGGTCTACGCGACGCTCGGCGGGATCACCGGCGGCTTCGCGTACGTCCTGACCGGCGGCCGCATGGACACGGCGACGTCGATCTGGAAGCCGTCGCTCGGCGGCACCTACGTCGTGACGCCGTCGATGCTCGCCGGCGAGGAGCCGATCTATTTCAGCGGCCCGACGCAGGGCGAGACGGTCGTCGCCGACAGCCGGATGCGGGATCCCGACCGGCCGGCGCCCGTGAGCTCGACGAGGACGCGCACCCGCGAAGCGGCTGCAACCCGGCGAGTCGTATTGAGCGGTCCGGCGTCGCGTGCTCGGCCGGCGGCGCGGCGCCGCGTCGCGAGTCCGCGCTCGCCTCCGGCGCACGGGTCGAGGGCGAGCGCCAACTTGTCTCGACGGATGCTTTCTGCGAGTAGGAAGGCGTCACAAGGAGGATTCCGATGCGAACATTCTTGGCCGCGTTCATAGCTGTGACCGTGCTCGTGGCGGGGTGCTCGCCCAAGCTCGAGCAGGGCGAGGTTCTCGAGAAGAACGGCGACACGTTCACCATCCGGCTCTCGAAGAAGATCGACGAGCCGATCGACGCGTCTGGGAGGGTTTCCAGCGTCCGGAGCAGCTCGAGAAGTACTAGCGAGCAGTATCGAGCAGACGAAGCTCGTCAAGAGCGAAGGCAACACGAAGGTGGTCGACTACCGCGTGCAGGCGCTCGGGCAGCTGCAAGCGTTCACGATGGAGCTCACGTCCGACCCGGCGACCAAGACGGTGAAGCTGAAGACGCTCGAGAGCTCGCTCGTCGACATCGACGGCGAGTACATGCTCGAAGCCGGCGGACGGCGGCAAGGCGACGATGATCACCTACAAGGCGACCCAGAAGGACAAGATCAACATCCCGGCGCCGGTGAGCGTTCAGAAGACCGCGATCAAGGAATCGTTCGACAATCTCGTCGCCGGCATCAAGAAGGGCATCGAAGCCGAGGGTGGCGCGGCCCCCAAGGCGGGCTGACGCTCGCGCCGCGCGAGCGGCGTTCGCGAGCGATCTCGCCTGCGCCGCTCCGCGACGGCTCGTCACCGTCCGCCCGTGGTCCCCGGTCCGCTTCGGTGCGGCGGCCGTTTGACGGCCGTGACGCGAGGGCGCACCCTGGACGCCCCGTGAGAAGATCCGCATTGCCGAGTTCATCGGCGCGGCGAGCGAGCCCGGTCGCTTCCCAGCCGCGACGCATCCCGAGATCGCCTTCGCCGGCCGCTCCAACGTCGGAAAGTCCTCCGCGATCAATCGTCTGCTCGCCCGCCGCCACCTGGCGCGCACCAGCTCGACGCCCGGGCGGACGCAGCAGATCAACTTCTTCGGCATCGACGAGCGCGTGGTCTTCGTCGATCTCCCCGGCTACGGCTACGCCCGGGTGTCGCACGGCGCGCGCGCGGCATGGCGCCCGCTGGTCGAGAGCTACTTGCGGACGCGGCCGGTGCTCGCGGGCGTGGTGCTGCTGGTCGACTCGCGGCGTGGCATCGAGGAGGAGGAGCGCCAGCTCATCGAGTTCCTCGCCGCGCATCGAGCGGCCGGTTCTGGTGGTCGCGACCAAGATCGACAAGATGAACCGCCGCGACCGCGAGCGCGCGCTGGCCGCGTTCGCGAGCGGCCTGCGCGACGCCACGTCGGCGGACGTGCCGCTCGTGCCGTTCTCGGCGACGACCGGCGAGGGTCTCGACGCGGTCTGGGCGACGATTCACGCCTGGGCGGCGCCGACTCCCGAAGCAGCGCGTCGCGGCGCCGCGCGCCGCTGAAGAGGCCGCGGTGGCGAGCCCGGGCGCGAGCACGCCGGCCGGCGGCGACGAGGTCGCCGTCGTCATTCCGGTACGAGACCGGTGCGGCGATGGTGCGCGAGGCGATCGCGTCCGTGCTGGCGCAGAGCCATCGCAGGTTCACGCTCGTGGTCGTCGACGACGGATCGACGGACGCGTCGGCGGCCGCCGCGCGCGACGCGCTCGCGGCCGCCGCGGTCCCGTGGCAGGTCGTCGGCCGGCCGGCGTGCGGCGTCGCCACGGCGCGGAACGCCGGCGTGCGCGCGGTCGCCAGCCGCTGGATCGCGTTCCTGGACTCCGACGATCTCTGGCTTCCCGCGAAGCTCGAGCGCCAGCTCGCGTGGCTCGGCGCCCATCCCGCGTACCGTATCGTGCAGACCGAGGAGCGCTGGATCGAGCACGGCCGCCACCGCAACCCCCGCGCCTGGCACCGCAAGGAGGAGCGGCTCTTCCGGCGCGGCATCGCGCGCTGCCTGGTGAGCCCGTCGGCGGTGATGATCGCGCGCGAGCTCTTCGACGAGGTCGGCGGCTTCGACGAGAGCTTCGCGATCTGCGAGGACTACGAGCTCTGGCTGCGCATCGCGGAGCGCGAGCGCATCGGACTCGTTCCCGAGACGCTGGTCGTGAAGCGCGGCGGTCATGCCGGTCAGCTCTCGCGCTCGACGTGGGGCCTCGACCGCTGGCGGGTCGCAGCGCTGGTGAAGCTCCTCGCGGCCGCGGAGCTCGGGCCCGCCGACCGCGCGCTCGTCCTCGCGACGATCGCCGCCAAGTGCGAGATTCTCGCGGCCGGCGCCGCGCGCCGCGGCCGGGTGGACGAGGCCGCACGTTATCGCCGTCTCGCCGCGGCGGCGGCCGGCGACGTGGCGAACGGGGTGCCCGACGCCGGTGGCGACGCCGCGTGCGCCGCCCGGTGACGCATGCCGGCCTCCGCCGCTGATTCGCGCCGCGCGACGATCGACGAGCTGGTCGCGACCCGGACGGTTGCCTGGACGGTGCCGGAGCGGGCGCGGCTGGACGCGGTGATCGTGGCGTTGCATCCGAGCCCGCGGCATCTCGGGGACTGCCTGGACTGGCTCGAGGAGATCGCGGCGCGCGACGCGGGCCGGACGGCCGCGGCGCTCGAGGATCCCGAGCTGCAGGCCGCGCTGCGCGCGCGCGGCTCGGCGCCGGATCGACTGAAGCGGTGGAAGTCGCGGCTCCGCCGCATGCGCTTCCCGCGCCTCGCCGCGCGCGAGGCGGAGATCGCCGCCGCGGTTGCCGCGCTCGCGCTCGGCCCGGCGGTGGCGGTGGCGCCGCCCCCCGATCTCGAAGGCGGGGTTCTCACCGTCTCGGTTCGCGCGCGATCGTCGCGCGATCTCGCCGCCGCCCTCGAGCGCGTCCGGGCATCGCTGACGAGTGGCGCCTTCGAGCGGGTTTTCGCGCTGCTCGACGAAATCTGAACCGCGCCCATGAGCGGAACGCCGATCGCGATGCCGAGCCTGCTCGTCGACGCCTCGCGGACGCGCGTCGCTCGCCGGCGTGGTCGATGCTGATCCGCGAGTACGACCCCGGTCGCGACGCCGCCGCGGTGCGCGCGTGCTTCGTCGAGCTCCAGGATTTCGAGCGCTCGATCGGCCGCGACGCTCCGGCGGGCGACGCGGTCGCCGACGCCTACCTCGCGTACATCCTCGCTCGCTGTACCCATTGGGACGGAAGCGTCTATGTCGCGGAGCTCGAGGAGGGCGTGGTGGGCTTCGTCTGCGTCTGGGCGCGCGTGCCGCCGGAGCAGCCCGACGAGTCACCGGTGCCCTACGGTTTCGTCTCGGATCTCGTCGTCCTGGCGCGCCACCGCGGCCGCGGCATCGGCCGCGCGCTGCTGCGCCGCGCCGAGCGCTGCGCCCGCGAACGCGGCGCCGCGACCCTGCGGATCGCGGTGCTCGCACGGAACCGCCAGGCGCGGCGATTGTACGAGCACGAGGGCTTCAGCGAGCGGTACGTCTTTCTCGCGAAGCCTCTCGGCCGATCCGACGGCTAGCGTCGACGACCCGGTCGGTCGTCAACCAGCGATGCGCAGATTGGTTGACAGCATTCCGCCGTCTCCCTACGCTCCGCGATCACCAAGCGGCCGCAGAGACCGAGGAGAGACGGTGTGATCGAGATCCATTCGGCGCTACCCGACCCGTCGTGTGCCGTGCGGCGTCGCGCGTGCGTGGCACGCCAGGTCCGTCGGGAGTCGCGATGACCGTCGAGCGGCTCTCGGCGGCCGCGCTCGACGCGATTCGCGCGCGCGGGACGTTCCGGACGCTGCGCGTTCTCGACGGAGCCCAAGGCACGCGTACGGTCGTCGACGGACGCGAGGTGTTGCTCTTCGCCGGCAGCAACTACCTCGATCTCGCCCACCATCCCGAGGTCGTCGAGGCGAGCGTGCGCGCCGCGCGCGACTACGGCTGCGCCGCGGGCGGATCGCGCCTCATCAACGGCAACCTGGCGCTCCACGAGCGCCTCGAGGCCGAGCTCGCCGCGCACCTCGGCACCGAGTCCGCGCTGGTGTTCAGTACCGGCTACATGGCGAACGTCGGCTTGATCCCGGCGCTCGTCGGCCCCGGGGACGTCGTCGTCTCCGACGGGCTCAACCACGCGTCGCTGATCGACGGCTGCCGGCTCTCGCGCGCCGAGGTGCGGGTCTTCCCGCACGCCGACCTCGACGCGCTCGCCGCGACCTTGGCGGAGGTCGCGCAGCCCGATCGGCGCGTTCTCCTGGTCGTCGACGGCGTCTACAGCATGGACGGCGACGTCGCGCCGCTTCCCGCGATCGTGAGGCTCGCGGGCGCGCACGGCGCGATGCTGGTCGTCGACGACGCGCACGGCACCGGCACGCTCGGCGAGAGCGGCCGAGGAACCGCCGAGCTCCTCGGCGTCGACGGCGGCATCGACGCGATCGTCGGCACCCTCGGGAAAGCGCTCGGCTCCTTCGGCGCGTTCGTCGCCGGCAGCGCGGCGCTCCGCGATCTGCTGGTGAACGTCGCCCGCAGCTTCATCTTCTCCTGCGCGCTGGCGCCGCCCCAGGTGGAGGCGGCGCGTGCGGCGCTCGCGATCGTCCGCCGCGAGCCGTGGCGTCGCGAGCGCCTGCACGCGAACGCCGCCCGGCTGCGGGCCGGTCTCGAGGGTCGCGGCATCTCGACGGCACCGAGCACGACCCACATCGTTCCGGTCGTGATCGGCCAGAACGACGCCACCATGGCCGCCTGCGAGTCGCTGCTCGAGCGCGGTCTTTCGCGCACGGCATTCGCCATCCCTCGGTGCCGGAAGGCTCGGCGCGCCTGCGCCTGACGCCGATGGCGACGCATCGCCCGGAGGAGATCGACGCGCTCGTCGACGCGGTCGCCGACGTGGTGGCGGATGCCTGCGATCGATCGCGAGGGGGCGCCGCGCCGGTGCCGGACGTGCCGAGCGCGCAGCCGCGGCGTCCGGAGTGGGACGCCGATCGGCGTGCGCTCGGCGCGCTGCGCCGGCAGCGACGGAGCTCGCGGCCGCGCGCACGCAGGTGACGGCGCAGCGGCCAGCTGGTACACCTGCTGCCGTGTTTTCCGCCGGAATCGCTCGTGATCGAGCGCGGCTCCGAGGAGACGCGCGATGGCGCGGCGCTGCCGCGACGCGCCTGCCGCACGTCCCGGTGACGGTCATCGACGATCGCCGTGAGCTCGACGAGACGCTGCGCGACGGCGACTTCGCGGCCGGCAAACGCGTGCTGCTGCTGGCGCCGCGGCGCGGCGCCTTCCTCGAGCATTGCCCCGCCGGCACGCGCGGCCTCGCCTGCTGCAACTACCTGGTCGTGAACTTCGCCTCGAATTGCCCGATGGATTGCCGCTACTGCTTCTTGCAGGAGTACCTCGCCGACAATCCCGCGCTCACCGCCTACGTCAATCCGCAGCGGCGCTCGCCGAGCTCGCGCTCGTCCTCGACCGCCACGCCGACCGGCAGTTCCGGATCGGCACCGGCGAGCTCGCCGACAGCCTTGCGCTCGATCCGCTGACCGCCGCTGACGCGCGACATCGTGCCGTTCTTCGCGGCGCGGACGAACGCGCTCCTCGAGCTCAAGACGAAGACCGACGCGGTCGACGAGCTGCTCGGCGCTCGATCCGCGCGACCGCGTCGTGGTCGTCGTGGTCGCTGGCGCCGGCCGCCGCGGTCGCGCTCGCGGAGCGCGGCACGGCTCGATCGCGGCGCGGCTCGCGGCGGCGCGCCGGGTCGTCGCCGCCGGATACAAGGTCGGCGTCCATCTCGATCCGCTCATCGAGCACGCCGGCTGGGCGGAGGGCTATCGCGACCTCGTCGCGCGCGGTCGCTCGACGCCGTGCCGGCCGAGCGCCTCGCGTGGTTCAGCATGGGTGCGCTTGCGGCTCTCGCCGGCGTCTCCGGACGCGCATCCGCGCGCGCTTCCCCGGCACGCCGCTTCTCGCCGGCGAGCAGGTCGCGTGCGCCGACGGCAAGTGGCGCGACTTCCAGCCGCTACGCGTCGGCATGTACCGCCGCGTGCGCGCCTGCATCGAGGACGCCGCGCCGGGCGTGCCGATCTACCTCTGCATGGAGACGCCGGCCGTGTGGGCGCGGGTCTTCGGTGCCGAGCCGCCGCGCGAACAGATCCTGGGCGCGCAGCTCGCGGCGCGATGAGCGCCGTCGGACGTCCGCCCGCATCGGCGATCTTCGACTCCGGCGTCGGCGGCCTCACCGTCCTGCACCGGCTGATCGACGCGTTGCCGCACGAGCATCTCGTCTACCTCGGCGACACCGGCACGCTACCCGTACGGCACGAAGTCCGCCGAGGTGGTGACGCAGCTACGCGCTCGAGGACACCGAGTTCCTGGTCGACAAGGGCGTGAAGCTGGTGGTGGTCGCCTGCAACACGACCGCCGCCGTCGCGATGCCCGCCCTCGCCGAGCGCTTCGACGTTCCGATGGTCGGCGTCATCGAGCCGGGCGCCCGCGCCGCGGTCGCCGCGACCCGCAACCGCAAGGTCGGCGTCATCGGCACCGAAGCGACGATCGCGAGCGGCAGCTACACGCGCGCGCTTCGCGCCCTCGATCCGCGGCTGGAGATCTACACCCGCGCCTGTCCGCTGTTCGTTCCGCTCGCGGAGGAGGGCTGGGTCGACAACGAGGTCGCCCGCCAGACGGTCGCGCTCTATCTCGCGAGCCTTCGCCAGAGCCGGATCGACACCCTCGTCCTCGGCTGCACGCATTACCCGCTGCTCGCCGGCGTGATCGGCGCGTACATGGGTCCGGAGGTGCAGCTCGTCGACTCCGCGAGCGCGACGGCGCTGGAGGTGGCCAGGATCCTCGACGAGCGGCGTCTCGCGCGCGCCGGCGGTGCGGGATCGTCCTCGTTCTTCGTGACCGACGTCGCCGATCGGTTCATCAGGATCGGCGGCCGTTTCCTCGGCGCGGCGGTCGAGTCGGCGGTGCGGATCGAGCGCTGAGGCGCGCGCCGGTCGCGATCGAGCGCCGGCGCCGCCGAGCTCAGGCATCGGCGCCCCGGTTCACCGGCACGTCGGCGATGCCTTCGAGCGCGACGAGGCGCAGCGGTATCTGTCCCGCCCAGCACGGCCAGCTCATGTCGGCCGCGTCGTCGACCGGTCCGCCCGTCCGCACCTTCGCCGACGCTTCCACCAGCGGGACGCGCAGCACGCTCGTCGCCTTCAGCTCCTGCGCGCTCGGCGGGCGCACGTCCTTCCAGCGATGGGGGACGACGTGCTCGACGATCGTCTCGAACGCCCGCAGGCGCTCGGCCTCGTCGGTGACCTCGACGGCGGTGCCGAGGATCACGACCGAGCGGTAGTTCATCGAGTGGTGGAACGCGGAGCGGGCGAGGACGAGGCCGTCGACGATCGTCACGGTCACGCACACCGGCACGCCGGCGGCGAGCGTCCGCAGCATGCGGCTCGCGGCCGAGCCGTGCACGTAGAGGACGTCGCCGGCGCGTGCGTGGATGGTCGGGATGACGTACGGCTGGCCGTCGGCGACGAAGCCGACGTGGCAGGTCAGCGCCTCGTCGAGGATCGCGTGGACCGTCGCGGCGTCGTAGCTGCCGCGCTGCCGGAGCCGCTTCAGGGTGGTGCGGGGGGTCCGTTCGAGCTGCTCGCTGCTTGACATCGAATCACCTCGTTTGTTACAGTACAATACAATGACTGTTCCAAGGCAATACGCGATTCAAGGCGAGAGTGCAAGCGCCATCGTCGACAGCGTGGAGCGCGGCATTCGCGAGGCGCGCCTCGCGCCGAATGCCGCGTTGCCGACGGTGCGCGCGCTCGCGGCCTCGCTGAAAGTGAGCCCGACGACGGTTGCCGCGGCGTACGCCACCTTGCGGACGCGCGGGCTGGTCGCGGCACAGGGCCGGCGGGGAACGCGCGTGATCGCCCGGCCGGCGGTGACGACCCCCGGGGTCGCGTTTCACGTTCCCGAGGGGGTTCGGAACCTCGGGTACGGCAACCCGGATCCGGCGATGCTGCCGCCGCTCGCACCGGTTCTCGCGCGCCTCGGGAAGACGAAGCGTCTCTACGGCGAGCGCACGAACGATCCGGACCTGCTGGCGATCGCGACGCGGCAGTTCGAGAGCGACGGCTTGCCGGCGGGGTCGCTCGCGGTCGTCGGCGGCGCCCTCGACGCCATCGAGCGCGTCCTCCAGGCGCATCTGCGCCCCGGCGACCGCATCGCGCTCGAGGATCCCGGCTACGTCAGCGTCTACGATCTCGTCGGGGCGCTCGGCCTGGTGCCGGAGCCGGTCGCGGTCGACGATCGCGGGCTCGTGCCGACGTCGCTCGCGCACGCGCTGCGCGCCAAACCGGCGGCGCTCGTCCTGACGCCGCGCGCGCAGAACCCGACGGGCGCGGCGCTCGACGAGCGGCGCGTGCGCGAGCTCCGGACGATCCTCGACCGCCATCCGGATGCGCTGATCGTCGAGGACGACCACGCCGGTCCGGTCGCGGGCGCGCCGGCGCTGACGCTCTGCCATCGCCGCGCGCGCTGGGCGATCGTGCGCTCGGTCTCGAAGTCGCTCGGCCCCGATCTCCGGGTCGGCCTCCTCGTCGGCGACGACACGACGATCGCGCGCGTCGCCGGCCGCCAGCAGCTCGGTCCCGGATGGGTGAGCCACATCCTCCAGGCCGCGGTCGCGAGGCTGCTCGCGGATCGCGCGACCCTGGCACGCCTGGAGAAGGCCGCCGACACCTACACCGAACGGCGCCGCGCCCTCGTCGACGCGCTCGCCGCCCATGGGATCGAATCGCACGGCGCGTCGGGCTTGAACGTCTGGGTGCCCGTGCCCGAGGAGTCACGCGTGGTGACCGCGCTCGCGGCGGCGGGCTACGGCGTGCGCGCCGGCGAGCGCTACCGGTTGAAGAGCCCGCCCGCGATCCGCGTCACGGTCTCCGCCCTCGAGCCGCGTGAGGCGCTGCGCGTCGCCGACGAGATCGCCCGCGCCCTCAGACCCGCCGGCCGGACGTCGGTCGCGTGACGAACGGCGCGAACCTGCCGGCCGTCGGCTCCCCCACCGGCCCGACGCTCATTGCGCCGCGGCCGGCGCGCGTCGCGGCCGCGGCGGTCGGCGTCGCGGCGGTCGCGCCAGCATCGTTCCCCGGCAGCGCGCCGCGCCGCACCGGCACGGATAGCGCCGCCGCCAGTCGCGCGGCAGCGGTTGCGGCCGGGTGAGGCGGTAGTCGTACGTGAGCTCGACGCCGGCCGGCACCTCGCGCAAGGTCTCGATGAAGACGCGCCCGCGTACCGTGACCGTCGCGCAGTTCGGGTCGCACGAGTGATTGACGTAGCGCCCGTAGCCGTCGCCCGTGGCGCCGTCGATGACCGTCCCGCGGTCGACGGTGAAGAGCAGGACGTGCGGTCGCGGCGAGCGGCCGTCGTAGTAGCGCGCGGCGGCCTCGGCGTGGGAGATCCGCTCGCCGGTGTACTCGAGGACGCGCGTGCCGGCCGCGACCGGCGCCGTCGTGAACACCCCGAGCCCGTGGAAGGGCGATCGCCGGACCACGATGGCGGCGGACGACGCCGCCCTCGAAGCGGTGCGGCGCGGCGTCCGCGCGGGCCGTCGCCGCGACCGCGGCGCGACGCTCATACCGCCGGTCGCTCGCCCGTCGAGCACCGCAGGGTTTCCGGATCGACGCCGCCGACGTGCACCCGCCCGCTCCACGAGGCTCCTTCGATGCGCGACGAACGTGATTGCGGCGCGTGATAGCGCGTCAGCATACGGTTCTCGTGGCACGCGAGCGCGACCCGCGCAACGCGGTCGTGGGCCGCTTCATCGGCACCGCCTTTGCGGCACTCGGCCCGCTGAGTTATTACTAGACGGTTCTATGTTGCAATCCATCGTCCGTAAGATCGTCGGCACGAAGAATGACCGCGAGCTGAAGCGCCTCTGGCCGATCGTCGAGGAGATCAACGAGCTCGGCCCGGCGCTCGCCGAGCTCAGCGACGACCAGCTGCGCGCCAAGACCGGCGAGTTCCGCGAGCGCCTTGCCGGCGGCGCGACCCTCGACGACGTGCTGCCCGAGGCGTTCGCCGTCGTTCGCGAAGCGTCGGTCCGCACGCTCGGCATGCGCCACTTCGACGTGCAGCTCATCGGCGGCATGGTGCTCCACAGCGGCAAGATCGCCGAGATGAAGACCGGCGAGGGCAAGACGCTGGTCGCGACGCTGCCGGTCTACCTGAACGCGCTCGACGGGCAGGGCGTCCACGTCGTCACCGTGAACGACTACCTCGCGCGCCGCGACGCCGAGTGGATGGGCCGGATCCACCGCTTCCTCGGCCTCTCGGTCGGCGTCGATCCTGCACGGCCTGACGACGAGGAGCGGCAGGCGGCGTACAACGCCGACATCACCTACGGCCAGAACAACGAGTTCGGCTTCGACTACCTGCGCGACAACATGAAGTTCAACATCGAGGATTACGTGCACCGCACGGATCCCGAGCGCTCGACCACCTCGACCGGCAAGCAGATCTACAAGCTCTTCAACTACGCGATCGTCGACGAGGTCGACTCGATCCTGATCGACGAGGCGCGGACGCCGCTCATCATCTCCGGGCCGGCCGAGGAGTCGACCGAGAAGTACTACCTGATCGACCGCGTCATCCCGCGGCTCCAGAAGGAGACCGACTTCACGGTCGACGAGAAGACGCGCAACGCGATCCTCACCGAGGACGGCATCGCCAAGATCGAGAAGATCCTCGGCGTCGCGAACCTCTACGACCCCGCAGATCGACACCCTCCACCACGTCAACCAGGCGCTGCGCGCGCACGCCATCTACAAGCGCGACGTCGACTACGTGGTGAAGGACGGCGAGGTCCTCATCGTCGACGAGTTCACCGGCCGCCTGATGCCGGGCCGGCGCTGGTGCGACGGCCTGCACCAGGCGGTCGAGGCGAAGGAGGACGTCAAGATCGAGCGCGAGAACCAGACGCTCGCGACCATCACCTTCCAGAACTACTTCCGCATGTACAAGAAGCTCGCCGGGCATGACGGGCACCGCCGACACCGAGGCCGCCGAGTTCGACCAGATCTACGACCTCGACGTCATGGTCATCCCGACCCACCGGACATGATCCGCGACGACCTCGCCGACGTCGTCTACAAGACCGAGCGCGAGAAGTTCGACGCGGTCGTCGACGACATCCGCGAGCGCCACGAGCGCGGCCAGCCGATCCTGGTCGGCACGATCTCGATCGAGAAGTCCGAGCGCGTCGCGGCGATGCTCAAGAAGGACGGCGATCAAGCACCACGTGCTGAACGCCAAGCAGCACGAGCGCGAGGCGGAGATCGTCGCGCAGGCGGGCCGGTTCGACGCGGTCACGATCTCGACCAACATGGCCGGCCGCGGCACCGACATCGTGCTCGGCGGCAACCCCGAGTTCCTCGCCCTCAACGAGGTCGGCACCAAGGATCCCGACGATCCCGCCTACCGGGCGGCGCTCGAGAAGTACCAGGCGCAGTGCGCCGCCGAGCGCGAGAAGGTGCTGGAGGCGGGCGGCCTGCACATCCTCGGCACCGAGCGCCACGAGAGCCGCCGCATCGACAACCAGCTGCGCGGCCGGTCGGGGCGCCAGGGCGATCCCGGGACGTCGCACTTCTTCCTCTCGCTCGAGGACGACCTGCTGCGCATCTTCGGCGCCGAGCGCATGCAGAGATCATGGAGCGCCTCGGCATGGAGGAGGGCGAGCCGATCGAGCACCGCTGGATCAACGCCGCGATCGAGAACGCGCAGAAGAAGGTCGAGGCCCACAACTTCGACATCCGCAAACACCTGCTCGAGTACGACGACGTGATGAACAAGCAGCGCGAGGTGATCTACGCGCGCCGGCGCGAGGTGCTGTCGTCGGAGTCGCTGAGGGACGACGTCCTCGAGACCGCCAGCGGCATCGCCGAGGACCTCGTCGACCTGCACGCGCAGAAGGACGCGCCCGCCGCGGAGTGGGACTGGAAGATCATCGACGACGTGCTCTTCAAGCAGTTCAACTTCCGGCTGAATCTCCCGGCCGACGAGCGCGAGCGCATGACGGCGGCGGCGCTCGCCGAGACGGTCGTGACGCGGGTCGAGCAGATCTACGGGGAGAAGGAGCAGGCCTTCACCGCGCCCGTCCTCCGCCACCTCGAGAAGGTGATCATGCTCCAGACGATCGACGCGCTCTGGAAGGACCACCTGCTCGCGATGGATCACCTGAAGGAGGGCATCGGGCTGCGCGGCTACGGGCAGCTGAACCCCTTGCAGGAGTACCAGAAGGAGGGGTTCGAGATGTTCCAGACGATGATGAATCGCCTGGACGCCGACGTGATCGAGAAGCTCTACACCGTGCAGCTCGCGCGCGAGGAGGACGTCGAGCGCCTCGAGCAGCGGCGCCGCGCCGCACCGGTGGTGATGAGCCACGGCGCCGCCGAGGCGGTCGCGAAGCCCGAGACCGTGAAGCGCGACCACCCGAAGGTCGGCCGCAACGATCCCTGCGTCTGCGGCTCGGGCAAGAAGTACAAGAAGTGCTGCGGCGCCCGCGCCTGACGTCGCGCGCGCGCGGCGGCGCTCGCCGAGCCGGTCCGCGGCGGGCGTGAAGCTTTCCGTCCGCGAGCGGCCGATTCGCGTCGCCGGCTTTCACTTCGCCGGCGTCGCGTGCGGCATCAAGCCGAGCCGGCGCCCCGACGTCGCCCTGATCCACTCCGAGCGCCCGGCGGCGATCGCGGGCGTCTTCACGCCCAACCGCGTGAAGGCGGCGCCGGTCGTGATCGCGAGCCGCCACGTTCGCAAGGGCCGCGCGCGCGCGATCCTCGTGAACAGCGGCAACGCCAACGCCTGCACCGGCGCCGGCGGGATGCGGGTGGCGGTCGCGGCGTGCCGTCATGCGGGCGCGGCGCTCGGCGTCTCGCCGTACGACGTCGTCCCGTGCTCGACGGGAAAGATCGGCGTGCCGCTGCCGGAGCGTGCGCTGCTGCGCGGCGTCGACGCGGCCGCCGGCGCGCTCGCCGCGGACGGTCTCTGGCGCGCGGCGCGCGCCATGATGACGACCGACGCGTTTCCCAAGGTCGCCGCGCGCACGGTGCGCGTCGCGCGACGCGACGTCACCGTCGCCGGCCTCGCGAAAGGGGCGGGAATGATCGCGCCCGACCTCGCGACGTTGATCGTCTGCGTCGTCACCGACGCCGCGGTCTCGGCCGCGCAGCTCCGGCGCGTCCTCGCCGAGTCCGTCGGCGCTTCCTTCAACGCGATCACGGTCGACGGCGACACGAGCACGAACGACACCGTGTTGCTGATGGCGAACGGCGCCGCCGGGAACGCGCCGCCGTCCGCCGCCGACGCCGCACGGTTCGGCGCGGCGGTGGCGGAGGTGATGGCGGAGCTCGCCGACATGGTCGTCGCCGACGGCGAGGGCGCGACCAAGCGCGTGCGGGTCTGCGTCGAGGGCGCCCGCAGCGACGCCGACGCGCGCCGGCTGGCGCGCTCGATCGCGGAGTCGCAGCTGGTGAAGACGGCGTTCTTCGGCGCCGATCCGAACTGGGGCCGGATCGTGTGTGCGGCCGGCTACGCCGGCGTGCCGCTCCGGCCCGAGCGCCTGAGCGTGCGGATCGAGCGGGTTGCGCCGTTCGCGGCGAAGTCGGAGTCGGTCGTGGTTCTGCGCGCGGGCGCGCCGGCGCCCGCGCGCGTGCTCGGGCGCGCCGCGGCGTTGATGCGGGCGCCGACGTTCCGCGTCACGCTCGACGCCGCCACGAGCGGGCGCGGCCGCGCGACGATCGTCACCAGCGATCTCTCACCGGCCTACGTGACGTTCAACGGCGCCTACTCGACGTAGGCGGACGATCACGCCGCCCGTTCGACGGGAGTCGGCCGTACCGGCGCACCATGCGTCGCGCTCGCCGCAGGCGGAGCGGCGCCGTCGCGATCGACCGTCGCGGCCGGCCGAACGACGAGGTCGCGGACGTTTCGGAAGAGGCGCGCCGTGAGGTCGCGGGCCGGGTCACGACGGCGCTCGTCGAGAAGGAAGTCGATCTCGGCCGACACCGCGCTCCGCACCCGCTCGCGGACCGCGAGCACGGCCGACTCCGCGTCGCCGGCGAGCGCGAACCGCGTGGTCTCGACCGGCGGGCCGAACGAGAAGTAGAACCGCTGCGGGCGGGGCAGGACCGTGAGACCGATGCCGCGCACCAGCGGCGGGATCTCGTCGGCGCGCGAGAACAGGCGGCGGAGGAGCGCGCCGACGAGCGGGGTCGCGAGGACGTCGCCGGCATCGACGAGGATGTCGTAGCACTCCTCGGCGCCGACCGCTCCGAACGGCACGATCGGATACGCGTGCTCGATCGCGAGGCGCGCGAATCCCGCGCGCTCGCCCCAGATCAGGCGGTACTTCTCGCCGCGCCGCTTGAACACCTCGCGGCCGCCGCCCGGGAAGACGAGGATCGTCGCGCCGGCGCGCATCAGCGCGCGGCAGTTCTCGCGCGTTCCCTCGACCGTACCGTAGCGCACCAGGAGATCGCGCCAGCCCGGGACGCGGAAGTGCAGGTGGTCGCCGAGCGAGCGGACGTCGATCCCGCGCAGCCCGGCGAGCTCCACGACCATGACCGGCGCGTCGAGGAGGCCCATGACGGTGTGATTGCCGACGAGCAGCGCCGGTCGATCGCGCGGGACGTTCTCGAGGCCGTAGAAGCGCGGAGCCGTGAGCCAGCGCCAGGGCGCCAGCAGGCGGGCCGCGGTCGCGAAGCGGCTCGGGTCGGCGTCGTTGGTGATCGGCATCCTCGGCTCCTCGGGGCGCGACACGCACCCCCGTAGCATTGCGGATGCCGACCGGTGCGCGTGCCGGGGCGCACGCGCCGGAGCCGCGCGCCCCGGCGGGGCGGTTCGAAGCCGTCGGCTGCTCGCAGACTTCCGGCGGTGCGCGGTGATTACGCGACGTGCGTCGCAACCGGCCGCGGGCAGGACGTTCCTGGATCTGCGAATCGCGAGGCGACGGTTCCCGCGTTTGCAGATCGTCCCGCGGTGACGCGGCCCTCGTCCGGCCAGTACCGTCGGCCGGTGGGACTCGACGCCTTCCCCGCTGCGACGATATGTGAGGACGATCATGGCGACGCTCGTCACCGGCGCGACCGGATTTCTCGGCTACCACCTGGTGCGCGCGCTGCTCGCCTCCGGGACGACCGACCTGCGCGTTCTCGTCCGACGCCGCAGCAACGTGAGTCATCTGCGCCCGCTCGAGGTCGAGCTCGTGACCGGCGACATCCTCGACCCTGCCAGCCTGGTGGGCGCGGTGCGCGACGTGCACGTCGTCTACCATGCGGCGGCGTCCGTGCACCTCGGGAGCGTGACGCTCGCGACCATGCGCGCGACGAACGTGGCCGGCGCCGTGAACGTCGTCCGCGCCGCGGCCGAGGCCGGCGCGCGGCGGATCGTCTACACCAGCAGCGTCGCCGCGGTCGGCGGATCGCGCGCGCCGATCGCCCTCGACGAGGACGCGGAGTGGAATCTCGGGCCGGTCGGCAGTCCGTACCTCACGACCAAGCACGAGGCCGACCTCGAGGTGCAGGCGCTCGCCGCCGCGGGCGCGCCGGTGGTGATCGTGAATCCGGCGGTGATCGCCGGGCCAGAAGACTTCGGCCCCTCCGAAGGCGGCCGCTTGGTCCAGGCGTTGAGGTTGCTCCACTACCTGCGCATCTACACCACCGGCGGCGTCAACGTCGTCGACGTGCGTGACGTCGCGAGCGGGATGATCCTCGCGGCGACCGCGGGCACGATCGGCGAGCGCTACATCCTCGGGGGCGAGAACGTCACGCACGAGCGCGCGATCGCCACCGTCGCGGCGATTCGCGGCGGCGGGCCGCCGATCGTGTACGTCCCGCCGACGCTCATCGAGATCGCCTCGCGTGCGACGCCGCTCATCGAGCTGATGCTCGGAGCGGGGCACCCGTTGGCGGCGTTCGACGCGACGTCGTCACGCGTGGTGGGCTATTATTTCTTCTATTCGAGCGGTAAGGCAGAGCGGCAGCTCGGCTACTGGCACCGTCCGTTCGACGAGACGATCGCCGACGCGCTCGCGTTCTTCGGAAAGGGCTCCTCGTGAGGTCGTGGATCACGTCTGTGCGCCGCGCCCGGCGCGCCGCTGCCGTCGCGATCGTGGCGGCGGCGTTCGTCGGCGTCGCCGCCCCGGCGGCGCGCGCCATCGTCTACACGGTCGCCGCCTCCGGCGGCGACTTCACCACCATCCAGGCGGCGCTCGACGCCGCGGTCGCCGGCGACACGATCCAGGTCCACGAGAAGGCGACGCCGTACTTCGAGAAGATCGCGTTTCCCCGCAGCGGCGACGCCGGCGCCGGCTTCATCACCCTCACCGCGTACCCCGGCGAGACGCCGGTCCTCGACGGCACCGGCGTCGCCGGCGCGAACATGGTCCTGATCGACTCGCGCAGCTGGGTGAAGCTCGACGGCTTCGAGATCCGCAACGACCTCGGGGTGCACGACGGCTCGGGCGTCCGCGTCCTCGGCTCGGGCTCGCACATCGAGATCCGCGACAATCGCATTCACGACATCCGCGATCGCAACGCCATGGGCATCACGGTGTATGCCACCGAGGCCGCGCCGATCTCCGAGCTCGTCATCGACGGCAACGAGATCTACGACTGCGAGCCGGCGCCGAGCGAGGCGCTCACCCTGAACGGCAACGTCACGAGCTTCGCCGTCACCGGCAACTTCGTCCACGATGTGAACAACATCGGCATCGACTTCATCGGCGGCGAGACCGACATCCAGCCCGACCCGGCGAAGGTCGCCCGCGACGGCGTCTGCCGGGGAAACCGCGTCGAGCGTGCGCGCTCGAGCTACGGCGGCGGCTTCGCCGGCGGGATCTACGTCGACGGCGGCAAGGACATCGTCGTCGAGAACAACGTCGTCACCGAGTCGGACCTCGGCATGGAGATCGGCGCCGAGAACGCCGGCATCGTCACGCAGGGCATCGTCGTGCGCGACAACGTCCTCTACGGCAACGACAAGGCCGGCCTGGTGTTCGGCGGGTTCGCGCAGAACGTCGGGCGCGTGCGCGACAGCAGCTTCCTGAACAACACGGTGTACGGCAACGACACGCTCGGCGCCGGCTTCGGCGAGCTCTGGATCCAGTACGCGGAAGCGAACGCCATCCGCAACAACGTCTTCGACGCCGCGGTGCAGCCGCGCCTGCTCACCTCCGACGCCGGCAACGTCGACAACGTCCTCGACTACAACCTCTGGTTCGCCGCCGCCGGCGTCGGCGGCGCGGAGTTCGTGTGGAACGGCACGCTCCACACGGGGTTCGCGGCGTATCGCGCGGCGACCGGCGAGGACGCGCATTCCGCGTTCGCCGATCCGCTGTTCGCGAACGCCGCCGCGGCCGACTTCCACCTCGCGCCGGGCTCGCCCGCGATCGACGCCGGCGATCCGGCGTTCGTCGCGGCGCCTGGCGAGGTCGATCTCGACGGCGCGCCGCGCGTGAACGGCCCCGCCGTCGACGCCGGCGCCGACGAGACGACGATCTGCGGCAACGGCGTTCAGGAGCCGACGGAGGCGTGCGACGACGGCAATCTCGTCGACGGCGACGGCTGCGACTCGAACTGCACGCCGACCGGCTGCGGCAACGGCGTCGTCACCGCGGGAGAGGCGTGCGACGACGGCAACGTCGCCGGCGGCGACTGCTGCGATGCGACCTGCGCCTACGAGGCCGCGGGCGCGTCCTGCGACGACGGGGACCCGTGCAGCACCGGCGACGCCTGCGACGGCGGCGGCGCGTGCGGCGGCGATCCCGCGCCGCGCTCCGGCTGCCGCGGCGCGCTCGCCGCCTCGTTGCAGCTGAAACGCGGCAAGACGCCTGCGCGCAATCGCCTGCTGTGGAAGTGGAAGAAGGGCGCCGCGACGGCCATGGGCGAGCTCGGTGATCCGACCGCAACCGGGTATCGGCTCTGCGTGTACGACGCCTCGGGAGGCTCGTCGGCGATCGCGCTTCGGGCCGCGCTTCCGGCCGGCGGTCTCTGCCGCGGCAAGCCGTGCTGGAGCGCGACCGGCTCGGGCGTGAAGTACCGCGACCGCGACGCGACCCCGGACGGGATCACGGCGCTCACGTTCAAGGCCGGCGTCGCCGGCAAGGCGAGCTTCACGCTCAAGGGCAAAGGGGCCCTCGTCGCGTTGCCGTCTTTGCCGTTGACGCAGGATCCCGCGGTCACGGCGCAGCTCTCGAACGACGCCGGCGTGTGTTGGGAGAGCGCGTTCAGCGCCCCGGCGGCGAAGAACGACGCGACGCAATTCAAGGACGTCGTCAAGTAGCGCGCGACGGCCGCGACGGCTCCGGACCGTTGCGCTCGACACGCTCGGCCTGGTGTCGCACCGGCTTCGCCGGACCGCGAAGCCGGTGCCGATGATCCTCGCGGCGCTCGGCACCCGATCGCCGGCTCACGCCGGCGCGATCGCCGGGGACTCGAGGCCGAGATGATAGCGGAGCCGCAGAAACGATCGCGCGACGCTCGGCATCAACCGCGGCCGGAGCAACCGGGCGTCGTAGGGCGCGAAACGCCGGTCGTTCTCTTCGAGACAGCGCGCGACGAACCGCGGTAGGGAGAGGTCGGGTGCGACGCTGCGCGCGGCGCTCGCGGTGAAGCCGTCGTGCGCGGCGTTCGCGCCGCCGCCCTCGTGCGTCTGCCGCGCCGGGCCTCCGTCGCGCGGGTCTCGTGCGCCGCGGCGGTCGTCGACGGGGCGGTCCGCCGACTCACCGCCGGCCGCGGCGGACGTCGCGGCGGGCTCGGACCCGACGCCGCTGGCGAGCTTGCGGGCCGAGAGCATGCGATCGTACGCGGAGCCGGCGAACGCCGCGACGCAGCGGGCGCGATGGATCGGCCGCAGGAGCGGCGGCTGCTGGAGTCGTTTGTACGCGATCCAGTTGACGTGGAAGAGGATGTGGCGCGCCTCCTCCTGGACGATCGGCTCCAGCAGGTCGATCAGCGCGTGCGGCAGGAACTCGGCCTCGCGCGCCAGCGCAAAGAGGCCGAAGGCGAAGAACGAGTCGATGCATTCCCCGTAGCCGGTCCGCATGAACGCCGCCTCGAGGCGCGGCGGCAGCGGCGTCTCGGCTCCGGGATCGACGGCAATGCGGTAGCGCGCGACGAGCGTCTCGAGCAGGCGGGCGTGACGCGTCTCCTCGTAGCCCTGGAGCGCGACCGCGTCCTGGAGCTGTGGCGGGTGCTCGGTCGCGGCGTAGGCCCGCACCTTGGCGCCGGTGCGGCGCTCGGTGCGGATCGCCTCGTCCCAGATCGGCAGCGACCGGAGCTTCGCGACCTGGGTCTCGTCGAGGTCCGGCCACGGCAGGACGGCAGGGTCGAAGGATCGGTGGGTCGCGACGAACTCCGTGCACAGGAGCGTCAGGTGCTCGTCCGACCCGATCCGCATCGCCGCGCAATCTCGCGAAGCCGGCGCCGGCGGTCAAGACCGGGCGCGACGTCGGTCTCGGCCGGTCGCCGGCGGGCCGCGGCGCGGTCCAGCGGTGCGTCCGAGGGCGATTTTTCTTTACAGCGCGAACCGACGGGGGATAGAAAATCGCATCCCACTCCCCTGCCGCCGGGCGCAAGGCGCGACCGCGGCCATTCGAAGGAGCCGTCATGCGGATGCGTTTCCCCTTTGCGGTGCTCGGCGCAGTTGCGCTCACGTTCGCGATCGTCGCCGCCGCGCGCGCCGAGTTCCCGTATCCCACCTGCGGCGGTGCGCAGGCACCGGGGTGCAGCGATCCCACCGACTACCAGGCGTATCTCTTCCTCCCGACGACCAATCCGCCGACCATCCCGTCGGACCTGAGCGCGACGAACTTTCGGTTCTCGAGCCTCGTCGACGGCGCCGTGCCGGCGACGGCGCAGGAGCTCTTCGGGGTGCGCGGGCCGAGCGTCGACAAGGCGTGGCAGATCACGACCGGCCGGCCCGACGTCGTGATCGCGGTCCTCGACTCCGGCATCGAGTGGCTCGACGTCGGGGCGATGACGGACCTGGTGAACAAGGTCCACCTGAACTCGGGCGAGCTGCCGCTCCCGGAGGGGACGACGACCGGCTACGACCGCAACGGCGACGGCGTCTTCAACGTCAAGGACTATCTCGCCGACATGTCGCACGCGCAGGACAGCCGGGTGAGCGACCTCAACGGCAACGGCATCATCGATCCCGAGGACCTGATCCGCGCCTTCTCGGACGCCGTCGACGACGACGGCAACGGCTACGTCGACGACATCGCGGGCTGGGACTTCCACGAGAACGACAACGACCCGTTCGACGACGTGTCGTACGGGCACGGCACCGGCGAGGCGCGCGACTCGACCTCGGAGGTGAACAACGGCGGCGACGTCGGCACCGCGCCGAACGCGATGGTGATGCCGGTGAAGGTCGCGGACAGTTTCGTGTCCGACGTCAACGATTTCGCCAAGGGCGTCGTCTTCGCGGTCGACAGCGGCGTCGCGGTCATCCAGGAGGCGAACGGCTCGATCGACAACACGCCCTTCGCGCAGCAGGCGATCGACTACGCCTGGGCGAAAGGCATTCCGGTGATCGCGTCGGCGGCGGACGAGGAGTCGTACCACCACAACTATCCCTCGAACTACGACCACACGATCCCGGTGAACTCGATCCGCGCCCAGGACGGCACCTTCGTCCAGAACAGCACGTACCTCCTGCTGAACGGCTGCACGAACTACGGCGCGCACAACGTCCACGTCTCGATCCCGTCGAACTCGTGCTCGTCCGAGGCGACCGGACGCGGCTCCGGGATGGCGGCGCTGATCGTGTCGCAGGCGCGCAACCTCGTCGATCGCGGCATGCTGACCAATCATCCCGTCACCGGCACGGCGCTCTCCGCGAACGAGGTGAAGCAGATCCTCGCGGCGACCGCCGACGACATCGACTTCACCGGCAACTACGCCCTCAGCACCTCGTCGAGCGTGAAGATCGGCTTCCTGAACGATCTCGCCTCGACCCGCTTCCCGTCGCACGCCGGGCGCGACAAGTACTTCGGCTACGGCCGGGTGAACGCCAACCGCGCCGTGCGCACGATGTCGGCGACGACGATCCCGCCCGAGGCCGACATCCTCACCCCGGGGTGGTTCCGCGACCTCGATCCGACCGTCACGCCGATGGTGCCGATCACCGGCTCGGTCGCAGCCTATCGGCGCGCGCAGAGCTACACCTACACGGTCGACTACGGCTGCGGCGTCGACCCCGTCGACGGCGAGTTCGCGCGCGCCGGTCACCTGATCGCGAGCGGCACGCCCGGCGTCGCGATCACCGACGCGCTCCTCGGCACGTGGGCGATCGGCGGCGTCTCCGCCGACTGCGCGTTCAACGCGATCACCTTGCCGGTCGCCGACCGCGATCAGTTCGACGAGGTCTACAACGTGACGATCCGGGTGCAGGTCACCGACGACCTCGGCAACGTCGGCGAGGACCGCAAGGTGGTGTCGGTCCACCACGATCCCGACACCAAACCCGGGTTCCCGCTCTTCCTGCGCGGCTCCGGCGACAGCTCACCGGCGCTCGCCGACCTCGACGGGAACGGCGTGCTCGACGTCGTCATCGCGGACGCGACCGGCGAGGTGCACGCGCTCGACGGCAGCGGCGCCGAGCTTCCCGGTTGGCCGGTCACGACCGACCTCGACGTCCTCCACACCGGATCGGCCGGCTTCATGAGCGGCGCCGTCGACGACCAGGTGCACGAGTCGATCGTGGCGTCGGTCGCGGTCGGCGACCTCGACCACGACGGCAGCCTCGAGGTCGTCGTCGCCTCGACGCAGGGAAAGCTCTACGTCTTCTCGGCGGCCGGTGTGCTGCGTCCGGGATTTCCCGTCAGCACCACGCCGGCGTTCTCCGACCCGGCGATCCGCAACGAGGCCAATCGCCTCGATCCCGGCTTCCTCGCCACGCCGGCGCTCGCCGATCTCGACAAGGACGACAAGCTCGAGATCGTGATCGGCGCGATGGACCGCCACCTCTACGTCTGGCGCGAGGACGGCACGCCGGAGCCCGGATTTCCGATCCTGATGGTCGATCGTACGGTCACGACCGTGAACCCGGGGAACGGGCAGGTGACCTGGAACCTGAGCGGCGGGCAGCCGGTCGGCTCGCGCGGCAGCAAGATCGTCGGCCCGCCGGCGATCGGCGACATCGACGGCGACGGCTTTCTCGAGATCGTGCAGGGCACCAACGAGGAGTACGTCCGCGGCGAACCCGGGAACGTGCAGATCTCGACCTTCGCCGGGTTCTTCGGCTTGTCGGCGATCAACGGCCGCGTCTATGCGGTCGCGCACGACGGCACGCTCAGCCCGCGCGTCGCCGGCAACCCCGCGGGGCCCTACCTCCCGGGCTGGCCGGTCAAGGTCGGCATCTTCCTCGACGACCTACTGCCGACGGTCGGCCACGGCGTCTGCAACGGCGCCGCGCTCGGCGACCTCGACGGCGACGGCGCCGACGAGGTGGCGGTGCAGGGCAGCAACGGTCCGCTCTATCTCCTGCGCGGCGACGGCACGTCGTTCCTCGGCCTGTCGTCGAACGGACGCTATCGGACGCTCGATTACGACGTCAGCTCGGCGCCGCCGACGCAGTCGGAATCGGTCGATTTCCCGCTCATCCTCGGACTGCTCGGCTCCCCGAGTCTCGCCGATCTCCGCGGCGACGGCGCGCTCGAGGTCGCCGTGGGAACCGGCGGCACGATCAAGCTCATCGATGCGCAGGCGCCGGCGCGCCAGGAGCCCGGCGATCACCAGATCTCGGTGTGGGATCCGGAGACCGGGCACATGCTCCAGACGTTCCCGCGCATCGTCGAGGACGCGATGTTCTTCGGCAATCCCGCCGTCGTCGATCTCGACGGCGACGGGCTCCCCGAGATTCTCCAGGGCACGGGCGGCGGCATCGTTCACGCGTTCAACCATCTCGGCAACGAGCCGGTCGGCTGGCCGAAGTTCACCAACCAGTGGATGATTCCGATTCCCGTCGCCGGCGACATCGACGACGACGGCCTGCTCGAGGTCGTGGCGATGAGCCGTGAGGGCTTCCTCACCGTCTGGGAGACCAACGGCGCCGCGACGCCGAACGCCGTCCAGTGGGCGGGGTTCCGCCACGACCGGCAACGGACCGGCAGCGTGCGCTCCGGTGTGCCCGCCGGGCTCGTGCCCGCGGGTTGCGAGGCCGGCGTCTATCCGCTCGCGCTCAAGGTCGCAAAGCTGAGACGGAGCAACATGACGAACAACGACAAGTTCACCGTGAGGGGCACGTTCGTCCTGGCCGGCAACGCGCTCGATCCGGTGACCGAGTCCGCGGGCTTGGCCTTGCGCGGCACGACGACCGTCTACGAAGGTGCGACCGCCGGCGGGATGTCGCCGACGAAGGCCGGGTTCAAGATCAACGCGCCGGCGGCGGTCGGCGGCGGCTTCATCAAGATCATCCTGAAGAGCAAGGACGGACGCTCGTTCAAGCTCGCGGCGACCGCCAGGAAGGTGAACACGACGGCGGGAACCGCCGTGCCGTTCGGCACGGCGCTCTTCCGGATCGGCAACGACTGCTTCGCCGCGTCCGTGCCCTGCCGGTCGGGCGGCGGCGGCAGGTTCGACGTCTGCAAGCCGTCGCGCTGACGAACGGGCGAAGACGACGCGACGCGCGGCCGGCCCGCTCCGGGTCGGCCATGCGTCGCGTCGATCCGCGAACGCGTTTCGCGACGGTGCCGCGCCCGAGGTGAAGGCCCGCCGGCGAGCGTCGCGGCTCAGACGGTAAGCACGCCGGGCGTGGAGGGTTGCGCGCCGCTCACACCGCTGCGTTGCGGAGCTGCTCGCAGGTCCGCAGCTTCCGGATGAGCGTGCTCCGCCCGATGCCGAGCCGCCGCGCCGCCATGCTCTGGTTGCCGCCGCAACGGGTGAGGGCGGCGAAGATGTAGTCGCACTCCATCTGTTGCAGCGGCGTGATCTCCGGTGCGAGACGGCGGCGCGGGCGCCGTCCGAGGACCGCACGAATGCGCTCCGCGGTGATGACGCTCCGCCGCGTTCCGGCGAGCGCGCTTTCCAGGACCTGCAACAGCTCGGGGACGTTCGCCGGCCAGGTGTACGTCGTCAGCGTCGCCAGCGCGCCGGGCGACAGCGCGAAGCGGCGCGTGCCGTCGGTCTCGTGGCCGGCGAGCCACTCGTTGGCGATGACGGCGATGTCGTGAACCCGCTCGCGCAGCGGCGGAATGTGCAGCTGCACCAGCGCGAGATGGTCGTAGAGCGCGCGGGTGAACTTGTCGACGCGTAACAGCCGGTCGAGCGAGGGATCGGCGGCGCTGATGAGGCGGACGCCGTTCAGGCCGTCGTTCGTCAGCAGGCCGAGCAGGGTGCGTTGCAGCGGCTCCGAGGCAGCGTGGAGGCCATCGAGCACGAGGGTGCCGCGGCGCGCGCGCGCCAGCAGGCTGCCGCCGCCGTGCTCGTCGCCGAACGCGCGGCGCACGGCGCGCTCGTCGTTCAGCGTCGCCAGCCGCACGACGACGAACGGCCCGTCGTGACGCGGGCTGTGCTCGTGGATCAGGCGCGCCCACTCGCGTTTTCCGGTTCCGGGCTCGCCGCAGACCAGCACGTGGGCGTCGGAACGGGAGAGCGCGTGGATCGCGCGATTGACGGTTTGCACGGCGAAGCTCGTTCCGGCGGTCGCCAGGGTCAGCGAGCTTCGATCGATCGGGGTGATCATCGCGGTGGTAAGGGGGTTCGTCATGCGAGCCGACACAGCAAGCCGCGGACCACGACTGCGCACCTCGATACGACCGCGAGTTGTTTCAGGGTGGAGCGATCCGGTGTTCAGTTCGGCCAACAATATGCGCCCGCGACCGTCCTCATGACTGGACACTGGGGTTTCGATTGCGCCCGCCGGCTGGGAAGCGCTATGCAGCGCGCGTACGCGGCGTACGGCGTCCTGATCTCGCCACGGCGCGCCGCCGCGCGACGTGCGAAGCATGGAACCGTCCGATACCGAGGCCCTGCGCTGCCGGCGTGAGCGCGATCTCTACCGCCGTCTCCTCGACCTCGGCGCCCAGAACGACCTCCGAGCATTTCTCCGGGAGGCGCTCGCCCTCGTCGTCGACCTGACGGGTGCCGATCAAGGCTACCTCGAGCTCCACGGCGGCCGCGACGCGACGCGCCGCTCGCGTTGGTGGATCGCGCACCGCCTCTCGGACGAGGAGGTCGAGGGCGTGCAGACGACGATCTCGCGCGGCATCATCGCCGAAGCCATCGCGACCGGGAAGACGATCGTCACGCCGTCGGCGCTGCTCGATCCGCGGTTCCGGGACCGCGGCAGCGTCCGTCTCGCTCGCATCGAGGCGGTCTTGTGCGCGCCGATCGGCAGCGATCCGCCGTTCGGCGTGCTCTACCTGCAGGGACGCAGCGACAGCGGCCCGCTCTCCGCCGACGATCAGACGAACGCCGAGATCTTCGCGCGTCACCTCGCGCCGCTCGCCGATCGTCTCCTGCTCCAGCAGCGGGCGCCCGATCCGACGGCGCCGTTCCGCGAGAAGCTCAACGTCGCGAACGTGATCGGCCGGAGCCCGGCGCTCGCGGCGCTGCTCCGACAAGTCGCGCTGGTCGCGCCGCTCGACGTGCACGTCTTGCTCACCGGCGAGTCGGGCACGGGCAAGAGCCAGATCGCGCGTGCGATCCACGACAACGGGCCGCGCGCCGCGTTTCCCTTCGTCGAGCTCAACTGCGCGGCGTTGCCCGAGGCGCTGGTCGAGAGCGAGCTCTTCGGCGCCATCTCGGGAGCGCACTCGACGGCGAACCGCAGGGTCGAGGGCAAGTTCGCCGCCGCCGAGCGCGGCACGGTGCTGCTCGACGAGATCGGCGATCTCGCGTTGCCGGCGCAGGCGAAGGTGCTCCATCTGCTCCAGTCGAAGCAGTACTATCCGCTCGGCAGCTCGAAGCCGGTCCACGCCAACGTCCGTGTGATCGCGGCGACGAACGTCGACCTCCAGCGGGCGGTCGCCGAGCGCCGGTTTCGCGAGGACCTGCTCTATCGCTTGCAGGTGCTGCCGGTCCGGGTGCCGGCGCTGCGCGAGCGGCGCGACGACATCGCGGAGCTCGCGGCGCACTTCTGCGCCGTCGCCTGCGAGCGTCACACGCTCCCGTGGCTCGAGCTCTCGCGCGGTGCCGTCCGCGCCGCCGAGTCGGCGGAGTGGCCGGGGAACGTCCGCCAGCTCGCGAATGCGGTCGAGGCGGCGGCGATTCGTGCCGCCGGCGACCGTGCGACGTTCGTCGAGCGCTCGCACCTCTTTCCCGAAGCCATGCCGCCGCAAGCCGAGGACAACGAGGTGGTCACGTTCCAGGAAGCGACGCGCCGGTTTCAGGCGCAGCTCTTGCGCGAGACGCTCGAGGACGCCGGCTGGAACGTCATGGAGGTGGCTCGCCGGCTCGACCTCGCGCGCTCCCACGTCTACAACCTGATCCACGCCTTCGGTCTCGAACGCACCCGGCGCTGACGCTTGCGCCCCGCGGCCCCGCGTATGCCCCCGAGCCGGATACATCGGCGCCACGCACCGGTCGCGAGTCGTGATCCGGGCAGCGGCCGCGCGACCCCCGTCGAGGCGTTCGCCGGTACGGAGCGGTTTCGCGTCGACGCCCTTCTCGGAGAGGGCGCGATGGGCGTCGTCTACCGCGCGCACGACCGCGAGACCGGCTGTGACGTCGCGCTCAAGACGCTGACGGCGCTCGCGCCCGAGCGGATCTATCTGCTGAAGCGCGAGTTCCGCCTGCTCGCGAACATCGAGCATCCGAATCTCGTCCGGCTCGACCAGCTCTTCGTCCAACATCGCCACTGCTTCTTCGCGATGGAGCTGATCGACGGGGTCCATCTGCACGAGCACGTCCGCAGGGCGGCCGCCGACGACCGCGTGCGGGCGGTGCAACGCGTCCTGCCGCAGCTCGTCGCCGGGCTCGCCGGCCTGCACGACGCGGGGAAGCTCCATCGCGACGTCAAGCCGTCGAACATCATGGTGTCGGCCGCGGGTCGGGTGGTGTACCTCGATTTCGGCCTGGCGACGGCACGGCTTCCGGAGGACCGCCTCGACACCGATTCGGGCGTGCTCGCCGGGACGCTCGCGTACATGGCCCCGGAGCAATGCTGGGGCGCGGAGCCGACGCCGGCAGCAGACTGGTACGCGCTCGGCGTGGTCCTGTTCGAGGCGTTGACCGGCGAGCTGCCGTTCGGCGACTCGGACCTGGAGATCGTCGGCAGCAAGACGCGTGGAGAGCCGCGTGACGTCCGCGAGCTCCGTTCGGCGGTCCCCGCCGAGCTGGCGCAGTTGATCGCGCGGCTTCTGGAGCGGGAGCCGGAGCGACGGCCGACGGGCGACGAGCTTCGCGGGCTCGCCGCGCCGCGCGCCGTCTCCACCGGCACGCCGTCGTCGCCGGTCGCCGACCGTGCTCGGCCCAGGCTCGGCGACGCCCGCACCTTCGTCGGCCGCCGCGCCGAGCTCGAGGCCTTCCGGCGCATCTACGCGCGCGTGTCGACCGGCTCACCGGCGGTGGTCGAGGTCGAGGGCGACGCCGGCGTCGGCAAGACCGAGTGCATCCGGAAGTTTCTCGCCGGCCTCGACGAGACCTCCGCGGTCGTCCTGCGCGGCCGCTGTCATCCGCAGGAGTCGGTGCAGTTCGCCGCCCTCGACGGCGTCATCGACGCCTTGAGCCGCTTCCTCGTCGCCGAGCCGCCGGAGCGCGTCGCCGCACTGCTCGCGGGATGCGGCCCGGAGCTGCGCCGCCTCTTTCCGGTGCTCGGCCGCGTCGCCGCCGTCGCGGCATTGCCGGAGCTCGAGGGTGAAGGGGACGCGCACGAGATTCGCCAGCGTGGATTCGCCGCGCTTCGCGCGCTCTTGCTCCGCATCGCGGTCGCCCGGCCGCTCGTCGTCTGGATCGACGACGTCCAGTGGGGCGACGTCGACAGCGCGGTGATGGTCCGGCAGCTGATCCAGCCGCAGGATCGCGCTCCGATGCTGCTGCTGCTGTCCTTCCGTGGCGAGGATCGAGGATCGACCGAAGCGCTTCGCATGCTGACACGGCCCGAGACGCACGCGCGCGTCGACCGTGAGCCTGCCGACGGCGTCGCCGCCGGCGGCACGCCGAGCGTCCGTCCCGAAGGCACGCCGCGCGTCCGTCCCGCCGGGATGCCGACCGTCTCCGGCGACGGCGCGGCTCGCGTCGTCGAGCGCATCGTGCTCGGGCCGCTCGCGCCCGACGAGAGCCGCGAGCTCGCGGCGACGTTGTGCGGCGCCGACCCTGGATTGCGCGCCGCGGTCGACACGGTCACGGCCGAGGCCGCCGGGTCGCCGTTTCTGCTGACCGAGCTCTCGCGCCATCTCGTCGCCCGCGGCGGCCGCCGCGCCCTCGACGCCGCCGGCGCGCTGTCGTTGACCGCAGTGGTGGCGGAGCGGGTCGCCGAGCTCTCGAGCGAGGCGCGCCGCGTCCTCGAGATCGTCTCGGTCGCCGGCAGACCGATCGATCGCCGCCTCGCGCTCGCGGCCGCCGGCATCGGCGAGCGCGGCCGGTCGGTCGTCACCGAGCTTCAGCACAAGTCGCTGCTGCGCGCGACCAGCATCGAGGACGAGCCCGGCATCGAGACCTATCACGACCGCTGGCGCGAGATGGTGCTGGAGCGCATTCCGCCCGACGCCCGTCGCTCGCGGCATCTCGCGATCGCCGAGGCGCTCGCAACGCGCGCCGACGCCGATCCGGCGGCGGTCTTCGAGCATTACCTCGGCGGCGGGCGTCGCGACGTCGCGCGCGGCTGGGCGCTTCGCGCCGCCGACGCCGCGGCCGGCGCCCTGGCGTTCGAGCGCGCGGCGGCGCTCTACCGTGCGGCGATCGATCTCGATCCGGCGGATGCGACCACGTCCGAGCTGTACGTCAAGCGCGCCGATGCCCTGGCGAACGCCGGGCGCGGCGGTGACGCCGCCGCGAGCTTCGAGGAGGCGGCGCGGCGCGCGGCGGGCGACGGCAGCAGCGCCGCGCGCATCCTCACCTTGCAGCGCCGGGCCGCCGACCAGTATCTCCGAAGCGGGCACCTCGCGAAGGGGCGCACGCTGCTCGCCGCGGTGCTGCGGCAGCTCGGCGTTCCGTTCCCGAGCGGCCGTCGCGCGGCGCTCGGGTCGTCGATCGTTCAGCGCCTGCGCTTCATCGCGCGCGGGCATCGAGTCCGCAGCCGGCCCATCGCGCCGGACGCGCGGCTACGCCTCGACACCTGCTGGACGGCGGCGACGAGCCTCTCGGTCGTCGACCCGCTCATCGCCGACGGCATCGGCGTCCGCTGTCTCGTCGACGCGCTGCGCTGGGGCGACCGCTCGCACGTCGTGCGTGGCCTCGGGCTCGAGGCCGCGCGCGAGGCGTCGCTCGGCGGGCGGTTCTTCGAGCGCCGCAGCCGCACGCTGCTCGCCGCGCTCGCCGAGCTGGCGGCGCGATCCGACGACCCCTACGACCACGCGTGGCGACATCAGTCGGTGGGGACGACCGCGTTCTTCGGCGGCGCGTGGAAGCGCGCCTTCGAGGAATGCGACGCGGCCGCGGCGATGTGGCGCAGTCGATGCCGCGGCGCCGCGTGGGAGGTCGTCACCGGCGAGTCGTTCGCGCTCACCGCGCTGGTGCATCTCGGCCGCTTCCGCGATCTGGCGGAGCGTCTTCCGGCCGCGATCGCCGACGCCGACGGCCGCGACGACGTCTACGCGGCGACGAGCTTGCGCATGGGATTGCCGAACATGCTGTGGCTCGCGGCGGATCGCCCGGATGAGGCACGCCGCAACGCCGACGGCGCGATCGCCCGCTGGCCGCCCGAGACGTTCCTCGTCCAGCACTACCTGCACCTCGTCGCCGCGGTGCAGGCGGAGCTGTACGCGGGCCGCGGCGCGCGCGCCTGGGAGCTCGTCACCGGTGCGTGGCCGGCGGTCCGACGATCGCGCCTCCTGAACATCGCCGTCGCCCGCGTCGACCTGCGGTTTCTGCGGGGCCGCGCCGCGCTCGCGGCCGCGCACGAGCTCGACCGTGGGTCGTGCAGCGGCTCGGCCTCGCGTCCGCCGCCTGCCGCGGTGACGCCGGCGCATGCGCGGCGGGCGCGGCTCAGGCGGGTGGTCAACGACGAGGTGGGGCTGCTGCGTCGCGAGGCGTTTCCCTCGGCAGCGCCGCTCGCGCACATGCTCGACGGCGCGCTGCGGGTCCTCGATGGCGAGCGCGAGACGGCGGCCGAGCGTTTCGCCCATGCCGGGCGTGCGTTCCGCGCGGTCGACATGGCGGGCTGTGCCGCCGTCGCCGCGTTCACCGCCGCCCGCTTGCGTGGCGACGTCGAGGCTGCGGCGGCCGCCGAGTCCGGGCTCCGAAGCGAAGGGGTCGTCGTCCCCGCGGCGCTCGCCGCGATGCTCAGCGGCGTCCCTTCGGTCGCTTCTTAGCCGGACGTTTCGGGCCGCGGCCGCCGGGGCGCGGCCGCTTCTTCGCGGTGGCGGCCGTCGTAGGCCCCGAGCCGCCGCCGGACGGACGCGGCCGCAGCGCCTTCGGTACGACGTCTTCGACGGTGCTGATGATCCTCTGGGCGCGATACTCCGGGCTCTCGTACGTGAGCTCCATGCGCTCGAGGCTGCGCGCGCGTAGCTCGAACTCGGGGGCGTCGACGTACTTGCCCTCCAGGATCGGCTCCTCGTGGAGCGGGGAGAGAAGGGTCCAGTCGGAATCGTCCTCGACGAAATGGTAGTACGACGGCGACAGCTCGATGCGCTGACCGCCTTCGACGATCGTTTTCCAGCGTCCGCTGTAGTCGGTCATGGTCGGTCCTTTGCCTCTCGCCGGGAGCCCTGTGCCGTCACGGCAGCGGCGGAATCCCGAGCGACGTCAGGTCGAAGTCGCCGCTCAGCCACGCCTCGTCGAGCGCCTGCGGCCGGAGAATGTCGAGGAAGTGCGGCAACCCCGCGGCGTGCAGCGCGGCGTCGAGATCGATGAAGATCGCGAGGTCGTCGAACTCGTGGTCCTCGGAGCGCACGATCTCGCAGCGGTCGCCGGCGAACTGCGCGTGGTCGAGGATCGCGTTCACGGCGTGGCGACCCGACTCGTTCGCCGCTTCCATGGTCGTCAGCCGGAAGTTCGTCTGCATGTAGGTGCCGGCGACGACGAGGCTGTCGTAGTGGACCGCGTAGCCGGCGAGGTCGCCGGGCCGCTCGCGGTAACGGCCCGGCCAGTTGATCAGCATCGGCGTCTTGTTGCCGGACGGCAGGTCGCCGGCGCGCTCGAACTCGATGTTGTCGTCCAAGTGGTAGAGGATCGGGTGCGCCAGCTTCACCTGCTGCTCGGGCGTGAACGTCTCGAGGATCTGCTGCCAGACCTCGGCCGCGATCTCGTCGCGCGTCGAGTCCCACGCCGGTTTCTCGAGACGGGGGCTGTCCCGGTACCAGTTGCCGATGCCGACGGTCAGCAGGCCGCGATAGCCGTCCCACCAGCCGCGCTTCCGCGTCCAGAACTGCGGCTGGAAGATCGACGACAGCCCCCACTCGGCGTCGGGATAGATCGTGTGGCCGCGCACCAGCTTGAGCTCGCTCGGAAAGTAGAACTGGATGCCGCTCAGGTGCTGGAGCTGACCGTCGGGCTTCGCCTGCGAGAGCTCGCCGAGCTCGAGCGCGCGGATCCGGTCGAAGTCGTCGCCGGCGAGACCGTCGACGAGCGCCGGTGCGCTCTGCACCGGCACCGCGAGCACGTAGTAGTCGCGCACGACGTGCACGTCCTCCTCGACGCTGCCGTCGTCCGCGATGAGATCGACGACCGGCCACGCCGCGGAGTCGACGGTCTCGAACCGCTGCAGCTCGCCGCGCCGGAAGCGGACGCCCTGCCGCTCGAGGTAGCGCCGCCAGTGCGCGAACCAGGCGACGCTCGTCGGACCGTTCAACGTGCCGTCGGTCTGCGCGCCGTCGGTGAGCTGGTCGGTCAGGATCTGCAGGGTGATGTCGCCGAAGGTGCGCGCGTCGCACTCCTTCGCCGACATCGCCACCAGTGCCTGCGGCGTGTTGGCGAGGTGCTCTTGGAAGATCGGACTGAACGCGTCGCCGTCGGCGAACTCCCACCAGGAGAGCTGCTCGTACTCGCTGCGGCGCGCGCCGCACGACGTCATGTACTTGAAGAGGACGAGCTGCCAGCGCTGGATGTCGCTGAAGGTGAACTCGGAGGAGGCGAGCGCTTGCGTCAACACGGTGAAGAACTCCTGCGCCGAGCGCAGCCGCCGCCGCGGCATCACGTACGACGGCTTCGGCACGCGCAGGTTGAAGCCTTGCTGCGTCGTCGGGATGACGTTGTCGAGGACGGTGCGCGGCGTCTCGACGAAGGGATCGCCGTCGCGCGCGATCGGTGTCCGCGCCAGCGTGTCGCGCAGGTTGCGGTAGAACGTCGGGAAGAACCGGAACCCGTGCTCGCCCGGGATGCGGTCGTCGTCGAGCTTGAAGTCGACGTAGTCGCGCTCCGCGTCCGACACCGTCCAGTCGTCGCGCCGCCCGAAGCCGAGGCCGACCGCGGTCAGCGCGTTGGTGACGCCGTAGTCGGTCTCGAGGAGCTCTTTGACGTGGTCGGCGCGCTCCTTGTCGAGGCCGGTGCCGAACGGCTCGGTGCCCCGGTCGTGCACGTAGCCGCGGACGTCGATCGGCCACGACCCGTACTCCGCCGCGTTGTCGGCGAGGAAGGTGCCGAACGTCGCGAGCGCGGCGGCTCCCTCGGTGGTCAGATCCGTCGTGCCGTCCTCGAAGAAGATCCGGAGCGGCTCGCCGTCGTCGGTCATGAACGCCCGCTCGAGCTCCCACGGCAGCGGCTCGGTCGAGGGCGCGGTGAACGGCTCGGTCACCGGGGTCGGCGGCGGCGGGCCGCCGTCGCCGTCGTCCGTTTCCGGCAGCGGCACGTGGGCCCATTGCGTGCGCGCCATCCCGCCGACGCTGCACGTCCGCTCGACGCTCGAGGGCGCGGCGGGCTCGAACACCTCGACGTCGAAGCCGCGTTCGACGAGCTCGTGTGCCGCGGTGAGGCCGCTGATGCCCGCGCCGAAGATCGCGACGCGTTTCGCTTGGTCCGTCATGCTTCCTCCGTCGAGAGATGGCCCGGGTGGGCGGCGCGCGCGGGCGGCCGGGTCTGCTGCCGGCGCCGCCGCGCATGGCGCGCGCGAAACTCGCCGAGCAGGAACGGGAACGACGGCGCGCGGACGGCGCCGTGGACGTAGGCCACGAGCCCGTCGTGAAACGCCGCCAGGTCGGCGGGCGCGCCGCCGGCGTCGAGGTCGCCGGCCATCGCGGCGTCGAGCAGGGACAGCTCCGCGTCGATGACCGCGAGCACCGTCGGGATCGTCGCGCGAATGGTCACCGCCGGTGCGGCGACCCAGCGGAGCCGCCGCACGGCGGCGGGCGTGAAGCCGAGGTGCACGGCCTCGTCGCCGACGCGGATCGAGACCACGCGCGGCGCGAGCGCGGCGCACATCGCCCGGTACGCCTCGGGATGCTCGGCGGCGAGGATCGCGAACGAGCGCTCGAGAAAACGCGCGAAGCTCGCGGAGGTCCGCCGCGCGCCGTCCATACCGCCCCCGTCGTCAGCAGCCGAGGAACTCACAGAAACCCCGTCCTTCGAACGCGACCGGCTCGCCATGGAGACGGCCGTCGACGGCGAAGCGCGCCGTCACCTCGTTGATGATCGTCACGCCGAGATCCGTCTCGCTGGGAATGACCACCTGGGCGAGCTCGTCGCCGCGGCACGAGAAGCGCAGGTGATCGCCGCCCGCCGCCGCCCGCATCTCGACCGTGCGTGGGACGTCGGTCACGAGCTCGGGGGACGCGAGCGCCATCACGCGCGGAATCTTGAAGACCGCCGCCGGACGCAGCCAGTCGCTGCCGATCCCGACGTCGACGGCGGCATCGCGGAAGATCCGGCTCGCCGCCGCGTCCCTCCAGACGAAGAGCCCCTGTGCGAGGGCGGCGGTGCGCGCGCGGTTCATCAGCCGCACGAACGCGATCGTCCACGGGACGGTCGGGTCGATCGGATGAATGAATCCCCAGATCCACGAGAACTTGTGGCCCCAGAGGAAATGGCCCCAGTTGTGATCGTGGTAGGCGAGCGCGGCGCGCAGCCGGTGCTCGGTGCCGTCGATCGCGACCACGCCGGAGGCGACGAGGCGCGGCACGATCACCCAGTGCAGCGGCGGGCCGGCCGGAAGCGGGATGTTCGGCGCCAGCGTCGGCAGGACGAGCGGCCGGAGCGTGAGGTCGGCAGCGATCGGGCGGTCGCCGAGCGCGAAGCGCAGGCGGTAGGCGCCGTCGCGGAACGCGAGGGAATTCTCGCCGAATGCGACCGCGATCCGACCGCTCCGCACCTGCACGCGGCGGCGCTCGAACGTCTCGACGTCGCCGTCCCACGACCGCGCCCGCGCGAGCACGCTCAGGCGCGCGAGCTCCGCGCCGGCCGGTGCGTTCGGCCGCGCGTCGTCCGAGAGGCTGAAGTTCGCGAGCAGATCGAGCGACGGCGCCTGCACGCAGAAGTGATGCCACTCCTTGTGGCCGCGCCGGCCGTCGATCGTGCTCGTCGAGCCGCGGAGGTAGTCGCGCTCGAGGATCGCCGCGGCCATCCGGTCGGCACCCGCGACCGGCAGCGCGGCCGACCTGCCGACGGTCGGTGGCGCCGCCGCGCGCGGCCGGCCGGCCGCGCGCGCGCTCGTGTCGAGGAACGGGAGCGTCATTCGAGCAGGTCTCGGAGATGGGACCGCGACACGGCGCCGGCACGGCCGTTCGCAGGATCGCGTTCGCCGTGATCCCGGAGCCCGCGCGCGACGCCGCGGCCGCTGCGGCTCGCCGGCGCGCGCGCGTCATCGCCGCCGTCGCCGCTCGGCTCGGCGTCGCGATCCGGGCGCCCGCGGGAGCCGGCAGCCGGCTCCCGCAGCGCCGCCGAGAGATGGCGTGCCAGCGTCTCGCCGGCGCCGATCAACCCCAGGATGAACGCGAGGACCTCGGCGTCGCCGGGCTGCCGGAAGTGCCGTCGCGTCGGCGTGCGCGAACCGTCGACCGCGACGGTGGGGGTCGAGGCTTCGCGCGCCGCGGACGCCGAAGGCTCGACGATGCGCATGAATTGCCGCTGAAACGACAAAGCGCCGAGCGACACGTTCAAGAACGCGTTGCGCTCGTCGAACTCGGTCGTCACGCCGTGGAGGATCGACTCGCTCATTCCTCCTCGGGGACGAGACGCTGGAGGACGCGCGCGAGGTCGCTCTGCATGATCGCACGCACCATCGCGTCCATCAGCGACGACGGCAGCACGCCCGGCGCCGACTCCTCCAGCATGTTGAGCGCCGAGCTCTCCCAGAGCTCCCGGCCGCGCCGCACGAGATCCGATCCGGCGAGCCGCTCCACCCACCATCGCCCGGCCGGCGTCGCGGCGAACGTGCGCCCCTCGGCGACGAAGGCTTTGAACGCCGCCTGCGCCGCGGCCGGGTACTTGAGCAGCAGGCATTGCGCCTCGCGGAGAAGCGCGACGAGATCGTCCTCCCTCATGCCGCCGCCGGCGTCCCGGAACGGCGCACCGGCTCGCGGGAGCAGATCGCGCGGCGCCGCGCGATCTGCTCCCGGGCCTGTGCCGGACGTCGTGGCGCGGTGCTTACGCCGAAACGTCGACATACAGCGCGAGCTCGGCCCTGACGGTGCCGTCCAGGAGGGCGACCGCGGTCGCGAGATAGCGGGCCGCCTCGAATCCCGCCGACAGGTCGACCGTGATGCGAAAGAGTCGCGTCGCGCCCGCTTCGACGACGACGCCGGTGGCGTCGCCGGGCAGCGGCTCGACGGGAGCGTACGCGACGGTCGCCGCCACCGCGGTGCCGCCACCGACGGGACGGAACTCCGAGGTCGCGAACGTGACCGTCGCCGCACCCGCCAGCGGATTCGAGACCGAGAACACCTTCTCCGCCTCGCCGCCGATCTCGCCCGTGAGCTCGAGCAGCTCGTGCGCACGAGACGGACCGCCACCGCGCGACGGGTAGAGACCGCGGCGCACGCGATCGAGAACGGTGTCGGCGTACTTCGAGCTCACGCCGAGGAGCTGGTTGTAGGTGTTGACCTGAATGCGGGCGAGGTCGAAGAGCACGTCGGTCAGCGTCGGTGCCGGACCGGGTGTCGTTCCGGATCCACCGCCGCTCGCGCCCGATGCGGATCCCGCCGCGCTGCCGCTCGACGCCGGCGGGCGAAGCCGGTAGATGGCGCGGAGCTGCTCGACGGCGGTGTTGATCGCCGCGGTCCGCACGTCCTCCAAGAATTTCGACTGATCGGACATTCGCTCTCCCTCGGCCTCAGTGATCGCGTCCCACTACGAACTGCACGAGCTGCTGCAAGAAGTCGCGGTGTACCGACGGCTCGAGCGACGCGCGCAGCGTCCCGAAGACGCGTTCCGCACGCCGCGCCCACTGCCGCGCGTTCGCCTGCGCGTACTGCGTGCTGCCGGCCCGGTCGATCAGCGACAGCAGGTACGCGACGTCGGCCTCGGTCTTCGCGCCGTCGGCCGGTGCCGCCGCCGCGGGCCGGAGCGCGTTGCGGAGGCGCGTCGCCTGGCGTGCCGAGACCCGGCGGCGACGTTCGAGATCGTCGACGAGCGCTGACGCCGCCTCGTCACCGTCGGCCGCCACCGTCGAGGCGCCGGGTCCACCGCCGGACGCCGCTGCCCCGCCGTTCGGGTCCGGCCGCGGCTTGGCGAGGATCGCCCGCGCTCGCGTCCGCTCGACCTCGCCGACCGAGCGCATCATGTGCAGCAGGATCAGCGTGTGCTTGCCTTCCCAGAGGTCGCCGCCGATCTCCTTGCCGTAGCGCTCACGCTCGGCGGTGAGGTTCAGGATGTCGTCTTGCAGCTGGAAGGCGATGCCGAGGAGCGCGCCGAAGCGGCGAAGCGCGGCGAGGAGCGGCGGCGCGGCGCCGGCGATGATGGCGCCGGTCGCGAGCGGGGTGACGAAGCTGTACCAGCTGGTCTTCTTGTAGACCATGCGGACGTAGTCGGCGTCGCGCAGCGACCACTCGCCGTGGCGGATCCAGTCGAGCTCGATCGCCTGACCCTCGGCCGACTCGCGTGCCATGCGCGACACCAGCTCGAGGACGCGCAGCGCCTTCCCGAGGCCGAGCGTCCGCATGTTCGCGAGCAGCGGCTCGAGCGTCAGCGCGAGCATCGCGTCGCCGACGTTGACCGCGATCGGCACGCCGTAGGCGCGGTGCAGAGTCGGCGACTGGCGGCGAAAGTCCGAGCCGTCCTCGACGTCGTCGTGGATGAGAAACGCGTTGTGGTAGACCTCGAGCGCCGCGGCGGAGGGCAGGGCGGCCTCGAGGCGCCCCCCGAGGCTCCGCGCGATCGCGATGCACATCGCGGGACGCAGGGTCTTCGCCGCGCGCAGCGGGTACTGCAGCATGAGGTCGTAGAGTATCGGCCGGTACCGCGCGCTCCGCGGCAGCATCCGGTCGATCTCGCGCAGCACGAGCTCGCGGACCTCGCCGAGGTAGGCGAAGAAGCCGGGCAGGGGATCGTCGGCGGGCTCACCGCGTCGGCCGCCGGCCGCGGCCTGGCGGCGACGAATCGTGGCGCCGCCGATCGTGCGGGCGGTGGCGGCGCCGGTGCGCCCGTCCCGGTCGATTGGCGCCGCGCTCCGAGCGATCGTCACGTCCGCGTCTCCGTCACCTCGTCTCGTGCGTCGTGCGCTCGTTCCGCATGAAGCGACCGTCGACGAAGGAGTCCGTGCTTCTAACGCTGCCCCGACGTCGTTCGCAACAGAGAAACGCCGTCGTCTCGACGATGTGTTTCACTTTAGTGCAATAGCGACGCACAACGCTTTGCGGTGGGCTCGTCTCCTCGCGTCGCCGGTCTCCGCCGCCGACGGCGGCATCGAACCGTGGCCGGAGAACCGCAGGCGCTGGACCGGCGATACGCCGCGAAGCGTGGGACGTTCCGGAAGCGCGCGCGCCGAGAGGCGCGCGTCAGCCGCGGAGCTTCTCGACGAGGATGCGATTCACGAGCGGCGGGTTCGCCTTGCCGCCGGTCGCCTTCATCACCTGGCCGACGAAGAAGCCGAGGAGCTTGTCCTTGCCGCCGCGGTACTCGGCGACCTTCTCCGGGTTGGCGGCGAGCACCTGGTCGATCGCGGCGACGATCGCGCCCTCGTCGGAGACCTGCGTCAGGCCCTTCTCGGCGACGATCGCGCGCGGCGCGGCGCCGGTCGCGACCATCTCGTCGAAGACCGTCTTGGCGATCTTGCCGCTGATCGCGCCCTCGTCGATGAGCGCGATCAGCTCGCCGAGCTGCGCCGCCGCGACCGGCCATGCGGTGATCGTCAGCGCGTCGTCGAGCTTGCGCTCGCGGACCAGACGGAGCACGTCGCCCATCACCCAGTTGCTCGCGGCCTTGGCGTTCGGATGCGTCGCGACGACCGCCTCGAAGTAGTCGGCGACGTCGCGCCGCGCGGTCAGCACCTCGGCGTCGTACGCCGGCAGGCCGAGCGCGTCGACGAAGCGCGCGCGGCGCGCGTCGGGCAGCTCGGGCAGCGTGTCGCCGCACCGCGTCGACGAAGGCGTCGTCGAGGACGAGCGGCGGCAGGTCGGGGTCGGGGAAGTAGCGGTAGTCGTGCGCCGACTCCTTGCTGCGCATCGAGCGCGTCTCTTCCCGGTCGGCGTCCCAGAGGCGCGTCTCCTGCACGAGCGTGCCGCCGTCCTCGAGGACGCGCACGTGACGCCGCGAGCTCGTAGGCGATCGCCTTCTCGACCGCGCGGAACGAGTTCATGTTCTTGATCTCGGCCTTGGTGCCGAGCGTGGTGGTGCCGTGCGGGCGCACCGAGACGTTGGCGTCGCAGCGGAAGCTCCCTTCCTCCATGTTGCCGTCGCAGATCCCGAGGTACTGGACGAGGGTGCGCAGGGCGCGCAGGTACGCGCCGGCCTCCGCCGGCGACGACATCTCCGGCTCGCTCACGATCTCGAGCAGCGGCACGCCGGAGCGGTTGAAGTCGACGAGGCTCGCGTCGCGCGTCGTGGATGTTCTTGCCGGTGTCCTCCTCCATGTGGATGCGCGTGAGCCGCACGCGCTTGGCGTCGCCGTCCACCGTGATCTCGATCGCGCCGCCGGCGCAGATCGGCAGCTCGTACTGGCTGATCTGATAGCCCTTGGGGAGATCGGGATAGAAGTAGTTCTTGCGCGCCCACCGGCTGCGCTCGGCGATGCGGCAGCCGGCGGCGAGGCCGGCACGCACCGCGAACTCGACGACCCGCCGATTCAGCACCGGCAGCACGCCGGGCATGCCGAGGCAGACGGGGCAGGTGTGATGGTTGGGCGGCGCGCCGAACTTCGCCGAGCAGCCGCAGAAGATCTTCGATTCGGTCAGCAGCTCGGCGTGGACCTCGAGGCCGATGACGGCCTCCCAGTCGCCGAGCGCCGTGCTCTGCGCGGCGTCGCTCACGCGCTCACCACCAGCGGACGGCGCCGGTGCCAGTCGGTCGCCGCTTCGTACGCGCGAGCGACGCGCAGGACCGCCTCCTCGCCGAACGGCGGCCCGACGATCTGCAGGCCGATCGGCAGACCGTCGCGTCGAAGCCGCAGGGCAGGGTGAGGCCCGGCAGGCCGGCGAGGTTCACGGAGATCGTGAAGATGTCGGAGAGGTACATCTGGAGCGGATCGTCGACCTTCTCGCCGATCCGGAACGCGGTCGTCGGCGCGATCGGCGTGACGATCACGTCGGCGCCGGCGAAGGCGTGCTCGAAGTCGCGCCGGATGAGCGTCCGGACCTTCTGCGCCTTCAGGTAGTAGGCGTCGTAGTAGCCGGACGAGAGCGCGTAGGTGCCGAGCATGATCCGCCGCTTCACCTCGGCGCCGAACCCCGCCGCGCGCGTCGCGCGGTACATGTCGAGCAGGCTCGGCTCGGCGACGCGCGCAGCCCGTAGCGCACGCCGTCGTAGCGCGCGAGGTTCGAGCTCGCCTCGGCGGTCGCGATCAGGTAGTAGGCGGCGACCGCGTAGTCGGTGTGCGGCAGCGAGACGTCGCGCACCGAGGCGCCGAGCCCGCGCAGCGTCTCGACGGCGCGCCGCACCGACTGCTCGACCTCCGGTTGCATGCCCTCGACGAAGTACTCGCGCGGGATCGCGATGCGCACGCCGCCGGCGCCGCCCGCGAGCGCGGCCGAGTAGTCGGGTACCGGGCGGTCGATCGACGTCGAGTCGCGCGCGTCGTGGCCGGCGATGACGCCGAGGAGGAGCGCGCAGTCGGCGACGTCGCGCGCGAACGGGCCGACCTGATCGAGCGAGGACGCGAAGGCGATGACGCCGTAGCGGCTGACGCGGCCGTAGGTCGGCTTCATGCCGACGACGCCGCAGTAGCCCGGCCGGCAGCCGGATCGAGCCGCCGGTGTCGGTGCCGAGGCTGCCGAGCGCCTGCGCCGCCGCGACCGCCGCCGCCGAGCCGCCCGACGAGCCGCCCGGCACGCGCGCGAGATCCCACGGATTGCGCGCCGGGCCGTAGGCGGAGTTCTCGTTCGACGAGCCCATCGCGAACTCGTCGCAGTTGGTCTTGCCGACGATCACCGCGCCGGCGCGCTTGAGCCGCGCCGTCACGGTCGCGTCGTACGCCGGCACGAAGCGCTCCAGGATCTTCGAGCCCGCGGTCGTGCGTACGCCCGCGGTCGCGATCACGTCCTTCACCGCGATCGGGATGCCGGTGAGCGGCTCGCGCGCGTTGCCGGCGCGGAGCTCGCGGTCGGCGTCGCGAGCAGCGGCGCGCGCCTCGTCGCCGCACACGGTGAGGAACGAGTGCAGCGCGCCGTCGGTCGCGGCGATGCGCGCGAGCGCCGCCTCCGTCAGCTCGACAGCCGAGAGCTCGCCGGAACGGAGTCGCTCCGCCGCGCCGGCGATCGTCAGCTCGTCGATCGCAGTCGTCACTCGATGATCTTCGGAACGCGGAAGAAGTCGCCGTCGCGCGCGGGCGCGTTCGCGAGGAGCGCATCGGTTGCCGGCTGATTGAGGACGACGTCGTCCCGCCACGACAGGCCGACGTCGAGGATGTGCGCCGTCGGCTCGACGCCGTCGGTATCGAGCTCGTCGAGCTTGGCGACGTACGTCAGCACCGCGTCGAGCGTCGACGTCATCGCCTCTTCCTCCTCCGGCGTGAGCCGCAGGCGGGCGAGCATCGCGACGTTGCGCACCTGGTCGCGCGTGATTTTCACGTCGCGGAGTGTACCAATGGCGGGCGACGACCGCCAGAAACGGCGGCGGGCGAGGCTGGGGAGACGTGGAGAGATGAGGCCGGTGCCGTCACGAGGTGCGCAGGCGCGAGCGACCTGCCTCGGGGCGCGGGGACGCATGGCGTCCCAACGCGCCCGGAGGCAGGTCGCTCGCGCCCGCGTACCTCACGGCGGGCGCTGCCCCGCCGCCGCATCTGGGGAGTCGTCGCCGTGGTCGTCACGGCAGATCGCTCGCGTCCCGGCAGATTGCTCGCGCCTGCGTGCCGCTCGAGGACAGCGGCGCCGTGGGCGGAGACGTCGGAGTCTGCGGTTTGCTCGCGAGCTCGGTCGGGCGGGCACGAGCTCGGAGGATCGCGGCGGCTAGTGCGTGCGTGGCGACGCGGGGGTTCGGGCGCCGTTGTCGGGGTGGGACGTCGGCGGGGGGGTGCCGAGCTCGATCGGCTCGGAAGCTGCTTGCAGCTCGCCGAATGCGGTGTCGACGGCGGCGACGAACTCGTGCACGTCGGGGACGAGGTCCCAGTCGGCGGTGAAGCCCCAGCAGAGCTTGCCCGCGTAGCTGAAGAGCACGATGCCGAGGCCGAGGTAGTCGGTGAGCGGCAGCTGGCCGTAGTTGTCGAGCATCTTCGCGCCCAGCATGTAGAGCGGCACCTGCGGCCCGGGGACGTTGGTCACGACCAGGTTGAAGGGCAGGGCGCGCGTCATCATGCGGGCGCCGAGCGAGAGCAAGGTCGACGGCGTCCATTCGGCGACGCGGCGTCAGCACCTCGGCACCGAGCGCCTGCTTGGTCTGCTTGAGCTTCGCCGTGGCGGCGCTGATGTGCTCGAGGCGGCGCCGCGGGTCGCGCTCGCCGATCGGCAGGTCGATGATCCACGCCGAGACGCGGTTGCCGAGCGTGCCGCGCTCCGCTCCGGAGCGCACGCTCACCGGCGCCATCACGCGGAAATCCAGGAGGTCGCAGTTGACGCGACGGTCCTCGAGGAAGCGGCGCACGGCGCCGGCCACGGTTGCGAGGACGACGTCGTTCAAGGTGCCGCCGAGACGATTCTTCACCTGCTTCACGTCGTCGAGGCTCATCTGCAACCAGTCGACGCGCCGGTGCGGTCCGATCGGCCGGTTGAGCGGCGTGTCGGAGACGGTGCGCAGGCTGCGATCCGAGCATGCCGCGCACGCTGCGCAGCATGGTGCGAACGTCGGAACGCGGGTCGGCGGCGGCGGCGATCACGCCGCGGAACCCCCGCACGGTGTCGACCGGCACGCTCAGGCGCCGGCGGGTCTCCGCTTGCAGCAGCTGCCACCACGTCGGCGCCGGCCGCGGCAGCCAGCGCGGCGGCGGCTCGACCGTCTGCATCGGCTCCGGCGTCAAGAGCACCGCGAGCAGGTCGACGCTCGACATGCCGTCGACCATGCAGTGATGGACCTTGCTGACGATCGCGAAGTGGTCGCCGCCGGAGAGTCCCTCGACGATCCACATCTCCCAGAGCGGCTTCGAGCGGTCGAGCTGCTGCGACATGACGCGGCCGGCGAGGCGCTTCAGCTGACGCGCGTCGCCGGGACGCGGCAGGCTCGTGTGGCGCACGTGGTAGTCGATGTTGAAGTGCGCGTCGTCGACCCAGACCGGGTACTGCTCGATGCGGCGTGTAGGCGAGCACCTGCCGGTATCGCGGGATCAGGTGCAGGCGCGACTCGACGTAGGCGCGGATGCGGTCGATGTCGATGCCGCCGTCCTCCTTGCGGAGCGGCCCCGCCTCGTAGGTCGCGGTGCCGCCGATGTGCATGTGCGTCGCCGGGCTCTCCGCGATCAGGAACGAGCGGTCGAGGAAGCTCAAGCGGTCGTACGCGTAGTTCCGCATCTCGCACCTCCGATCCCGCCGCGGCGGGATCTCTCGAACGTCAACTGTGATCGGCGGCGGCGCGGGTGACGACGTCGAACGGCCACATGCCGCGGGCGCGGGAACGAAACGGACGCCACACGCCCTCCGGCTGCGCGAGGCGGTCCGCGATCGTGAGCAGCACGCCCGGATGGTGGCCCATGCCGACGTGGCTGCTCCGCACCTCGACGTTCTCGCACGCCGGACCGTCGTCGTGGAGACAGCTGCGCCAGGCGACGATCCCGTCGGTGCGGCTGTAGATCGACGTCGACGGCACCGGAATCGGGTCACGGAGGCGCTGGCGGAGCGCCCGCGCCGCGTCCGCGCCCTCCTCCGGGCTGCGGGCGCCGTGCGGGTGACCGTAGAGACGCGCGACGTTGGTCGCGCCGGGGTCGCGGAACGGCGATCCGAGCGTGATCACCTGGCGAACGTCCTCCGGAAAACGGCGCGCGAGCTCGCGCGCGTAGATGCCGCCGAGGCTCCAGCCGATCAGGCTGAGCTTGCGGCCGTGGCGCTCCCGGAGCTCGGTGAAACGCCTGCCGAGCGCCGTGCGGATTTCCGGCGTCGGCCCGCGATTCAGGCCGAGTCGCCAGCCGTGGACGTGATAGCCGCGGCGGCGGAGAAACCGCCGCAGGGTCCACGTCGAGCGGTCGCTCGCCATCCAGCCCGGCAAGACGAGAACCGGATGGCCGTCGCCGTTCGGCGCGCGCCCGAGCAACGGCAATGCGGGGACCAACGCCATGAACTCGAGCCAGACACGGCCTTCGAGCGCGAGGAGCGGCGCCGCGGGCGGCAGGATCGGGTCGGGCTCGTTCGTCACGATGGGCCAGAGTCACGCGGCCGCGCGTTCGAAGTCAAGCGGCGCCGCGTCCGAAGTCGGCGCTCCTCGCGTTTCCCGGTGAAACGCGGGAGAGTGGCGCGATGCCCGACGCCGCGACGAGCGATCCGCCGGCGGTCGCGTCGGCGGCCGCGAGCCGGCGCGGGCGCGAGCTTGCGCTCGTCGTCCTCTCGCGCTGGCGGATCGAGGCCGGCTACGTCCTGGCGGTGGCGGCGATCGCGCTCGCGCATCCGAGGCGCGAGGCGATCGTCGGCTGGCTGCCGCTCGTGATCGCGGCGCTCGCCCTTCGCGTGTGGGCGCGCGGCCATCTCGAGCGCCGCAAGTACCTGACGCGAGCGGGGCCGTACGCCGTCGTGCGCCACCCGCTGTACGTGGGGAGCTTCATGATCGGCTTCGCGGTCGCGGCGATGATCTGGCTTCCGGTCGCTCCCGCGCTCTTCACGCTCGCCTTCTGCGTCGCATACTGGCCGAAGGCGCTGCGGGAGGAAGCCTTCCTCCGCGCGCGCTACGGCGACGAGTATCGTCGCTATGCCCGCGACGTCGGCGCGCTGCTGCCGCGGCTGCGCACGCCGCGCCGGTCCCGCCGCGACGCGCGTCAGCGCTTCCGCTGGCGCCGCGTTCTCGCGCACGGTGAATGGAAGGCGTGGCTGGGTGCCGCGCTGACGTTGGCGCTGCTCTGGGCGCGCGGCACCTAGTCCAGGGACGCGTCACGGGCGGCGGCGGCTCGCAGCCGATTGCAGTCGTCGCCTCGCCGTCGTTCGCGTCCGCGGCGACGGACGGGCCGCTACTCGTAGCGGTGCGCCGTCGCCGGCGGCGGCGCACCGTGCGGCATGACCCGCGACCGCCAGCGCTGCGGCGCGAGCGGCGAGGAGCTCGCGGCGGCGTTCCTTCGCGCCCGCGGCCTCGCCGTCGTCATGCGGAACTTCCGCTGCGCGGCGGGGAGATCGACATCGTCGCGCGCGACGGTGGCACGCTCGTCTTCTGCGAGGTCCGTACCCGGCGGACGCGGTCGCGGGGCAGCGCGCTCGAGTCCGTCACCGTCTTCAAGCAGCGGCAGGTCTGCCGCGTCGCCGCCTACTACCTCACGCGTCATGCGCTGCACGCCTCTCCGATCCGCTTCGACGTCGTCGCCGTCGAGCTGCGAAGCGGGACGGTCGGCCTGAAGCACGTCGTCGACGCCTTCCGATGCGAATGAAAAGCGGCAAGGAGTCGCCCTCGGCGGCTGCCGTGCGTTCTCGAACGGCGCCGTCGCCGACGGGTCTCGAGAAAAACGGAGTTTTTCGTTGACCACGAATTTTCGCATTGGCAGAAAGGATTCGCGCCGACGAGGACGCGCCGGTGACGGAGGATGCTCCGGCGCGGCTCGCGGCGATCGCCCCCCTTCAAGGGAGACTCGCATGCAGATCTCCGCAGCTTTTCGCCGCGACCGGCGTCGGCTTCCCGCCGTCTTCGCCGTCGCCGTCCTGGCCGCGTCGCTCGCGGCGCCGTCACGCGCCCACGCGCTCGCGCAGACCTCCGGCCAGCAGCGCTGCGTGAACGAGATGAACAAGCGCGGTTTCGACGTCGCCCGCGAGCAGGGCAAGGTGGCCGCCAGCTGTCTCGGCGACGCGGCGAAGGGCAACGTCGAGAAGCTCGGGAATCCCCCGCAGACGCAGACCGCGCAGGCGTGTCTCACGAACGACGTGAAGGGCAAGGTCGCGAAGCGGCTCACCAAGCTCGGCGACCGCGACGCCGACCGCTGCCTCGCGGCGCCCGAGCAGCTTCCGAGCTTCGGCTACTCCGGCGCCGCCGCGACCGGCGCGGCCGCGACGGCGGCGGGAATCGGCATCGTCGCGGATCTCTTCGGCCCCGATCTCGACGCCGCCGTCGTCCTCGAGGACGACGACCGCGACGGCGCGCGCTGCCAGGCGGAGGTTCTCAAGTACACCAACGCGGTCTTCGACGCCTTCCGCAAAGAGGCCCTGCGCCACAAGCAGCGAGTGCTCCAGGGCGCCGACCGCCTGACGGGCGCGGACCCGAACGCGCCGGTGACCACCGACCTCCAGCTCCAGGCCGAGCTCGAGGCGGACATCCAGGCGGACGCGAGCGGTCGGATCGCCAAGGCGATCGCCAAGCTCGAGGACAGAGCCGAGAGCCGCTGCGCGTCGGCGTCGACGCCGCTCGCCGACCTCTTTCCCGGCACGTGCAGCGACGCCGCGAACCCGACGGTGCTCGGCGCCTGCGCCGGCAACGTCGCGATCGGCCGCGCGTACGGCGCGGTCGCCGGCTTCGACGAGCTCGCGATCGACTGCGACCTCACCGACGACGGCGTCTACGATCTCAGCTGCGAGTCGGACGCGCTGAAGGCCCACGTCCTGAACCGCATCGGCTACGGGCCCGACGCCTGGTCGTGGCAGCGCATCGGCGAGCTCGGCGTCGTCGCCTACATCGAGGAGCAGCTCCATCCCGAGACGATCGACGACTCGGCGCTCGATGCGATGCTGGCGCAGTTCCCGAGCCTCACGATGAGCTTCAACGACCTGCGGACGAACTATCCGCAGGGCGGCAGTCCCGGCCGCGTCCAGGTGCGCCGCGAGCTCGAGGAGGCGAAGCTGCTGCGCGCGATCGCCAGCCGGCGCCAGCTCGCCGAGGTGTTGGTCGACGTGTGGATGAATCACTTCAACGTCGACGCCAACAGCAGCGGCCGCACCCAGTGGGACATCAGCCCGTACGACCGCATCGCGATCCGGCCGAACGTCCTCGGCCGCTTCGGCGACCTCCTCCTGGCCGACGCGCGCAGCCCGGCGATGGGCGACTACCTCGACAACCGCTTCAACAAGGTGAACGGCATCAACGAGAACTACTCCCGCGAGCTGATGGAGCTGCACACTTTGAGCGTCAGCGGCCCCTACACCGAGACCGACGTCGTCGAGGTGGCGCGGTGCCTCACCGGCTGGCGGCCCGACTACGCCGCCGCCGACGGGTTCAAGTTCCAGGAGAACCTCCACGACGAGGGCACGAAGACGCTCTTCGGCGGCGCGCTGCAGGTCCCGGCGAACGGCGGCCTGCAAGACGGTCTCACCGTGCTCGCCTACCTCGCGGCGCAACCCAGCACCGCGAGGTTCGTCGCGACCAAGCTCGTCCGCCGGTTCGTCAGCGAGAGCCCGCAGCCGTCGCTGGTCGCGGCGGCGGCCAACGCCTACCTCGCGAGCGGCGGCGACGTTCGGGTGACGATGGAGACGATCCTGATGTCGCCCGAGTTCCTGCACGCGCCGCAGAATCGCGGCAGCAAGGTGAAGCGGCCGCATCACCTGATGGCGAGCGTCGCGCGCGCGCTCGGCGCCGATCCGTCGCAGATCAAGCTCGGCGGTCTGCGCACGACCGTCAGCGTCCTCGGCGAGAACCTCTACGAGGTGCCGCCGCCGCCCGGCCTGCCCGACGTGTCGACGTTCTGGGCGAGCCCCGGGACGCTCGTCACCAGGTTCAACGAGGTCGAGAAGCGCGCGCGGCACCAGAACGGCTTCAGCTTCACCTACCCGGTGAGCGGCGGCACGCCCGAGCAGATCGTCGACGCGCTGATCGCGCAGATCCTTCCCGGCGGCGCGTCGGGCGACACCCGCGCGACGGCGATCGCGCTCGTCGAGAGCCTCGTGGTGCCGGACGCGCAGAAGATCCAGCAGGCCGCGGCTCTGCTGCTCTCGAGCCCCGAGTTCCTGCAGCACTGATTGGCAGGGAGGAACGTCCGATGTCGCTCACCCGTCGCGATTTCCTGAAGACCAGCGCGGTCAGCATGACGGCGCTGCTGTTGCCGCGCGGCTTGGCCGGGCGCGCGCAGGCGGCGCTCACCGATCCGGTCCTCGTCGCGCTCTATCTCCGCGGCGGCGCCGACGGCCTGACGCTCGTCGTCCCGACCGGCGATCCGTACTACTACAGCAACCGTCCGACCATTCAGGTGCCGCCCGGCTCCGAGCTCGCGCTCGACGGCTTCTTCGGCCTGAACCCGGCGCTCGCGCCGATCCACCCGCTCTTCCAGAGCGGCGAGCTCGCGATCGTGCACGCGAGCGGCAGCCCCGATCCCTCGCGCTCGCACTTCGACTGCCAGGACTTCATGGAGCGCTGCGCTCCCGGCAACAAGTCGGTTCTCGACGGCTGGTTGAATCGCTATCTGGCGATCGTCGGCGGCGGCCATGCGATCGCGGGCATCAGCCTGAAGCCCTCGACGGCGAAGTCGATGTCGGGCGGCGCCTCGACGCTCGCCTTCGAGAGCATCGCCGACTTCGCGCTCACCGGAAACTCGGTTCCGGAGCGGCGCGCCGCGCTCGAGAGCCGCTACGCGCTCCTCGCCGGGAGCCTCCTCGGCGACACCGTGAGCCACGCGCTCGACGCGCTCGACGTGGTCGGCGGCGTCGACACCACGACCAGCGTCGTCTACCCGGCGGGCGAGCTCGGCCCGGTCCTGAAGGACGCCGCCGCGCTCGTCAAGGCCGACATCGGCGTCAAGGTGCTCGCCGTCGATCTCGGCGGCTGGGACCATCACACCGACCAGAGCCTCCGCGTCGCCGACGTCGGCGGCGAGCTCGCCGCGGCGCTGGCGGCGTTCTACCAGGACCTCGGCGCGCAATCGTCGCGCATCTTGACTCTCTGCATGACCGAGTTCGGCCGCCGCGTCGCCGAGAACGGCGGCGGCGGCAGCGATCACGGCCACGGCGGGATCATGCTCGCGCTCGGCGGCGGCGTCGCCGGCGGCCGGGTGCTCGTCAAGAACGGCGCCTGGCCGGGGCTCGCGCCCGAGAACCTCTCGATGGGGCAGGACCTGAAGGCGACGACAGACTTCCGCGACATCTTCGCGGAGGCGCTGAATCGTCACCTGCTTTTGAGCGTGTCGCAGATGGCGCCGGTGTTCCCGAGCTTCTCGGTGAGCAGCTCGAACTTCCCCGGCCTGTACACCTGACGCGCGCGGAGTCCGCGGCGGCGCTGAACGCACGACGCTGACGGCTGAGTCGGGCGGCGCGACGCTGACGGAGCCGGCGGCGCCGTGCATGCCGGTGGCGGATCATCGTCGCCCGGCAGCGAGGCGCCGCGTGCTTTGCCGCGTTCGCGGTCGCGTGGTACGACGCCGCCGATGCTCGACATCCGTCTGATCCGCGAGCAGCCCGACGCCGTCAAGGCGTCGCTCCGCACCGTCGGCGTCGACGCCGCCGAGATCGACGCCCTGCTCGCGCTCGACGCCGAGCGGCGCGCCGCGATTCACGAGGTCGAGAGCATGAAGGCGGAGCGCGCGGCGGCGTCGCGCGCGATCGGCGGCCTCACCGACCCCGTGGAGCGCGAGCGCGCGATCGCCGCGACGCGCGGCGCGGGGGACGCGATCGCCGCCGCCGAGGCCGCGCTCGCCGAGCTCGAGGCGCGCTTCGAGGCGCGGATGCTCGAGATCCCGAACCTGCCGCACCCCGACGTGCCGGTCGGCGAGGACGAGCGCGCCAACGTCGTCGTCCGCACCGTCGGCACGCCGCGCGACTTCGACTTCACGCCGCGGCCGCACTGGGAGATCGGCGAGGAGCTCGGCATCCTCGACTTCGCGCGCGGCGCCAAGCTGTCGGGATCGCGCTTCTACGTCATGCGCGGCGACGGCGCGAAGCTCCAGCGCGCGCTGATCAGCTGGATGCTCGATCTCCACGTCGCGCGTCCACGGCTACACCGAGGTCTATCCGCCGGCGATGGTGCGGCGCGAGTGCCTGGTCGGCACCGGCAACCTTCCGAAGTTCGGCGACAACCTCTATCGCGACGCCGAGGACGACATCTGGTTCGTGCCGACCGCCGAGGTGCCGGTCACCAACCTCTACCGCGACGAGATCCTCGAGCCGGGCGCGCTGCCGATCCGCCACGTCGCCTACACGCCGTGCTTCCGGCGCGAGAAGATGTCAGCCGGCCGCGACGTGCGCGGCATCAAGCGCGGCCACCAGTTCGACAAGGTCGAGATGGTGAAGTTCGTCGAGCCCGCAGACGTCGGACGCGGAGCTGCTGTCGCTGCTCGACGACGCCGAGGACGTCTGCCGGCGGCTCGAGATCCCGCACCGCGTCGTGCAGATGTGCACCGGCGACCTGAGCTTCGTCGCGGCGATGAAGTACGACGTCGAGCTCTGGGCGCCGGGCTGCGGCGAGTGGCTCGAGGTGAGCTCGTGCTCGAACTTCCGCGACTTCCAGGCGCGCCGCGCGAACATCCGCTATCGCCCGGCGCCGCGCGCCAAGCCCGAGCTCGTCCATACGCTGAACGGCTCCGGTCTCGCGCTGCCGCGCGTCGTGATCGGCGTCCTCGAGACCTACCAGCAGCGCGACGGCTCGGTCGCGATCCCGGCGGTGCTCCAGCCCTACATGGGCGGGCGGACGACCATCGCGCCCATCCCGGACCTCGACCGCCTGCCGTGACGGCGGCGTGATCCGAACGCCGGCTCAGCCGCCGGAGCGTGCCGGTTCGGGCGACGCGTGCTGCTCGCCCGAGGGCGGTCCGTCCGCCAGCAGCTCGAGCGCGTGCGCGACGACGCGGCGCTCGCTCGGAAACGTCAACCGCGTGATCGCCTCCTCGGCGGCGAACCAGCGCGCATCGTCGACCTCGTGGTCGTGGTCGCGCGTGCTGCCGCGCACGTAGGTGAGGAGATAGAAGTAGACGAGCTTGTGGTGGCGGACCGGCGTGCCGCCGTCGTTCCAGGTGAACCACAGATCGATCTTGTCGAGGCGCGGGCCGATCGTCCCGGTGAGGCCCGTCTCCTCGGCGACCTCGCGGACCGCCGTCTGCTCGAGCGACTCACCCGGCTCGCGCCGGCCCTTCGGCAGCTGCCAGCGCTTGCCGCCCTTGGTTGCGATCAGGCACACGTCGACGCCCCTCGGCGTCGTGCGATGAATCACGCCACCGGCGGAAATCTCGAAGAGGGTTGGTGCGCGCGCGCTCGACTTGGCTGGCTGTGAGGACTTGCTGCGGGACGATGCGCCGCGTGTCTCCCGGGATCGGCTCCGCATTGGCCGTCATTGAACCACAGGCGCGGCGCTCCGGTCCACCGATACGTTCGTGCCGAGCCGGGGGCCGGTCTCACGACTCCCTCGATCGCCGTCGAGCGTGCGGTTCAGCGCGCGCGACCGGCTCGACCCTGCGTCGAGAACGTGCGGCTGACACGACCACCGACGCCGAGCGCTCGGCGCGCGGACGAAACGTCTCGAGGGCGCGCGCCAGGTGGCGCCGGTAGGTCGCGTCGAACGCGGCGTCGACGGGGAAGAGCGCCTTCAAGAACGGCCGGAAGAGCTGGTAGCCGAACGTCGCGGCGACGAGGACCGCGGCGACGGCGCGCTCGTCGACGTCGCGGGCCGGCCGGATCTCCGCGCGGTAGAGCGCGAGCACGCGCGCGATCTCGCGGCGCTCGGCCGCGAACAGTCGCTCGTGAGCAGGCCCGAGAGAACGCCCCACGCGATCAGCCGCACGTAGTCGGGATTCCGGCGCTGCGCCTCGAAGAGCAGCGACACGACGGCGTCGGCGCCGCGATGGAGCTCACCGTTCTCGTAGACCTCGGCGACGCGGCGGAGCTGGCGTGCGAACGGCCGCCGCAAGGCCTCTTTCACCAGCCCTTCCTTGCCGCCGAAGTAGCGGTGGATGAGGCCGAAGGACACGCCGGCCCTCGCGCCGAGCTCGGGGAGCCCGAATCCGTCCGGCCCCTTGCGCGCGACGAGGTCGGTCGCCGCGCGGATGATCGCGGCGACCGTCTGGTCGCGATTGCGACGCGTCCGCCGCGGCGCGACGCGCCCGCGCCGCGGCGACGCGGAGCGCGGGCCCTTTGGCGACGCGCTCTGCCGCCGTGAGGCGCCGTGCCTAGGCGAGCGTCACCTTGGCGTTCGAGATCACGACGCTGTCGGTCCCCTTCACCTTCGCCTGCAGCAGGACGTCGCCGCCGGACTCGCGCCACATCTCGGTGACGATGGTGTCGCCCGGCATCACCGGACGGACGAAGCGTACGCTGATCGAGCGGAACCGCGTCGGGTCGTTCTCCGCGAATGCTTCGATCACCGCCCGTCCGACGTTGGCGAACGTGCAGAGCCCGTGCAGGATCGGCTTCGAGAACCCGCCCATCGCGGCGAATGCCGGGTCGGCGTGGAGCGGGTTCTTGTCGCCCGAGAGGCGGTAGAGCAGCGCCTGCTGCGGCATCGTCGGATACTCGACGACCGCGTCCGGCGCGCGTTTCGGCGCCTCGTTTCCCGGCGGCGGACCCGACTCGCCGCCGAAGCCGCCTTCACCGCGCGCGAAGACGCCGTACTCGCTGCGGAAGAGCGGCGTGCCGTCCGAGCTCTTGGTCGTGACGTCGGCGACGAGCAGGGCGCCCTTGCCCTTGTCGTAGAGCGCCTTCACCCGGCCTTCCGTCACGACCCGGGCCGAGGTGGGAATCGGCCGTTCGAGCACTTCGAGGTACTGCTCGCCGTGGAGGATCATCATCGGGTTCACCTGGAACCCCGGCAGGTTCATGAGGCCGATCAGCACCGGAAAGCTCGGGACGACGCCGAAGGTCGGGAGCGCCTTCAAGCCGTTCTCGTAGGTGTACTGGAGCACGGCCGGGCTCGTCTGATCGGCGTTCACGCCGACGCCGGCGCCGAGCGCGTAGAGGATCAAGGTGTCCTCGTTCCACGAGTACTCGATGGGCGCGAGCTTCGCGCCGACGGCTTGCTTGGGATCGACCGGCATGGGCCCTCCTCGGATGGTGTGGCGCGCGTATATGCAAGGTCTTGCAACTTGTAAAGCGGCGGGCGTGCCGACGGACGCACGGGCAGCGCGCGGCGCCGGCGGTGTGGCTGGCGGGGAGACGCTCCCGACCGGCGGCGCGCTGGGCGCCGCCGGTCGGACGGATCACGGTGTCGTCAGGCCGGCGTCAGCTCGCCGGTCTTGAGATTCAGGACGAAGCTCGCGGTCGAGTTGTCGTCGAACGTGGCCACGACGTCTGCCAGCTGGCCGCCGGTTCGGATCGTCACCTCGATCGAGGCGAGATCGAAGTTGTCGTCGGTGTCCTCGACCGTACCCGATCCCGAGACGACGTTGCCGTCGGAATCGACGGTGACGTCGTTCGCCGTCAGCTTGAAGTCCCCCTGGGGGGTCATGATCGTGATCGGGCCGTTCACGACGAAGCCGCCGCCGCTCTTCGGGGCGCCGGTGATGGTGCCGTTGTACATCACGGTCTGGTCGTTGATCAGATCCATCACGGAGACGTCGAAGGTTGCCGTGCCCCCGACGACGTCGACGACGATCGTCCCGTCGAACTGGAAGCTGCCCAGTGTCGGGTCCATGAACTGGCACGCGTCGAGCGTGACGGTGATCATGAGCGGCAGGGCGTCGCTCGGTGAATCCACCTCGGTGCGCGTGCCGCCGTTGGGGCAGTCGTCGGTCCCGCTGGCGTTCGACCCCTCGCGGTTCACCTTTGCGGCGGCCGTCGATTTCGCGGTCGACGACGACGACGACGAGCCGACCCCTCTGGCGAGTCCTGCGATCGTCAAGAACGATACGAACGTGTCGCTCGCCGTCTCCACCTGCGCGGCGGACCCGGAGGGCGAGGGGCTCGGGTTCACGCTCGGTGACTCGCTCGGAGTCGTCGATTCGCTCGACGAAACCGTCGGCGCCGGCGTTGCCGTCTCCTCGACCGTGGTTGCGGTGCGCGTCGCGGTCGCGGCGCCGGGCGTCGGCGTGCGGCCCGTGACCGGCGTGGACGTAGCCTGATTCAAGTTGACGTCGACGTTTTCGTTGTCGCCGCATCCGGCGCCGAACGCGCAGACGACGGCGACGAAGGCCAAGATGCGGAATCCGACGGATGTCTTCATGTGACCCCTCCCTTGCGTTTGGCGCCGCTCTCGCGCGGCGCGTTCGCGCTCGCTGCCTGGACGTGGCCGTCGCCTAAAGTAGGCGGCGGCCACGTGGAAGTCCAAACCCCTGGGCCCGTGCTCGGCCGGCGGCGCGTTTGCGCGCAGCCGCAGAGCCCGGACGACTATACGGTCAGCGGTTGATCGTCACGCCTTCGCCGCTAGCTCCTCGTCGATCACCTCTTTGAATTTCTCGAACGGCTGCGCGCCCGAGAGCATGCGGCCGTTGATGAAGAACGCGGGCGTGCCGTTGACGCCGACCTTCGGCGCCGGCGGCGATGTCCTTGTCGATGGCGGCCGTGAACGGCTTCTCCTCGAGGCACTTCGCGAACTTCGCCTCGTCGAGGCCGAGGTCCTTCGCGTAGCCCTTGAGATCGCTCTCGGCGAGCTTCGACTGATTGTCGAAGAGCTTCTTGTGGTACTCCCAGAACTTGCCTTGCGCGCCGGCGCAATTCGCCGCCTCGGCGGCAGGCCGCGCATTGGGATGCATCGGCAGCGGATAGTCGCGGAAGACGAGGCGCACCTTGTCGCCGTACGTCTTCATCACCTGGTCGACCGACCACCTCCGCGCGCTTGCAGAACGGGCACTGGTAGTCCGAGAACATGATGATGGTGACCGGCGCCTTGGCGCTGCCGCCCTTCTCGGGCCGGCCGGCCGTCGCGACCTGGACGACCGGCGGCCGGAGCGCGACGCTCGTCTTGTACTTGGCTTTCAGCTCCTTGATGAAGGCGTCGCGTCGCTCGGCCATCTTGCCTTGCTTCAGGTACTGCACGATCTGCGGCTTCACCTGCTCGAGGGTCTGGCCGTGCAGCTCGTCCTTGTTGTCGTCGTAGAGCTTTTGAACCTCCTCGTCGCTCGGCTCGGCGACCTTCGCCATGATCTCGGTCTTCGCGAGCTCCTCGGGCGTCGTCTTCCGCGCCTTCGCCTCCTGCTGCATCAGCGCCTCGGCGACCAGCTCGTCGAGGCCGTCGCGGAGCGCTTCGTACTTCTCGTTCTCGATCTCGATGAGCTTCGGCTTGACGTGCGCATCGAGCTGGGCGCGGGTGATGGTCGTGGTGCCGACGGTCGCGACCTTGTCGGCGTCCGCCGCCTGGGCACGTGCGGCGGGGTAGGTGAGCGCGAACGATGCTCCGAGCACCGTCGCGAGCAAAGCGAGTCGTCGCATGGGGTCTCCTCCCTCGTGAAACCGGCGGAGGGTATGGGGACGGAGTCCGCAAATCAAGACACGTCGGGCGCGGCGGCCGGCGCGACGCCGGGCGACCGCTATCGCGCTTGCGTCGGCAGGTTTCTCGCCACACGCATCGCGACCTCGCAGCGCAAGGCAAGGTTGCAAGCCGTCAAGCCGAGGCTCTCAACGATGCCGGATTCGCTGCGTCCGCAATGCCACCGATTCCGCGGAGATAGCTCCGTCCTCGGTGGCACCTCCGTTGCTGAGCATGTCTCCCGATGATGATCGAACTCCTGCTCCGCGCGCGCGACGCACACGACCTCATGACGACGGTGTCGGCGACGCTCGACGTCGACGTCGCTTCCGCGGCGTCGTCCGACTCGGTCATCGAAGAGATCGCCGGCCACGTCCGCGTCGCCGCCGAACACCTCCGCACGGCGGTGATCACCGAACGCACCGACACCGCGCCCGCGAGGACGACCGGATTCATCCCGCTCGCGACCTACGTCACGAGCCGCCGTTCCGACCCGAGCTGCGTGCGCGGCCGCTGAACCGGGCCGTCGCGCGATCCGACCCGACGGTGGTCGCGGCGCTCGCCGCGAGGTACTGTCCACCCGCGACCGTCACGCGCCCACGCCAGCCGGGTCGGCGCGCCTCCGGAGGGGTGGCCGAGCGGTTGAAGGCACCGGTCTTGAAAACCGGCAGCCCGCAAGGGCTCGTGGGTTCGAATCCCACCCCCTCCGTTCATCTCGGGCACCTGCGACGTGCGCGCCTCGCGAGGCCAGTTGTCATACGCGCGCGGTGCGGTCAGAGATCGTCCGGCGTGAGTCCGGTGCGACGTGCGATGCGCGCCAGCATGCGGCGGCCGATCTCGTCGCCATCATGAAACGCGAACACGAAATCGGGCCAGCCCTCGCGTTGGAGCACACGATGCGAGCCGGAGGTTCGCTTTACGGTCCAGCCGATGCGGAGAAGCGCGCCGAGGACGAGCCGGGCTTTCGTAGCCGGCCAATCGCTCACGCAGCTTCGAAGAGGCTCGTCACCTCGGGAATGCTTTCGCCGTGCTCGAGGCGATCGGCGATGACGCGGAGTGCCAGCACTTCGGCTCTCGCGAGCGCCTCCTCGCGGGTGGCGCCATACGCGAGGACGCCCGGCAGTGCCAGAACCTCTGCGATCCAGCGACCGTCGGCCTCTCGCTCGAGCTCGACCACGATCTTTCCCGAGGCCATGCGGCGAGCCTACCAGCTCAGGTATCGCCAGTCACGATCAGATCGACAACCCGTTCAAGGACACGACGAGGACGGCTCGCGTTAGGAGGAGGAACGCGGCGCGCCTCGGCCGTCGCCACGGTGCTCAAACGTGGCTGTCCGATGACGCGACACCGGTTGTCCGTGTTTTGTCCGCGAACTCCAATCGACAGCGATCGACAAAGACCAACTCGATCTCCGACGAACCGCCGAGATCCTTGACTCCAGTCGACTCGTGTCGGTCCCCGTCGCGTCCTACCGCCGACTTGAAAACCGGCAGCCCGCACGGGCTCGTGGGTTCGAATCCCACCCCCTCCGTTTCTCTCGCGAGCGGTGGACACCGCTCGGGCGGCGCGCGGCGGGTGGAGGGGTTTGCCTGACGGGCGATGTTTCCGCGGCACGGACGTAAAGCGAGCTGCGCCCCGACAGTCGTCGCGGCGCGCGAGCTGGCACGCGCAATCAAGGATTCGCTCGCCGTTACCAACGGTCGAATCGGAGCCGTCCGTTTGGACGAAGACCGTGATCGACGTCGCATTCCGGGTCTCGAGAACCAAACGGGCGCGGGGCCAGAAAAGCCGGCAAGCCGGCGCGCTCGGAACGTGGGTTTGCGCCGACCTCCGGGATGAGGCTATCTTGGCCATGATGAAAGAAGCCAAGATATCCGAGATCAAGAACCAGCTCAGCCGATACCTCGCGTTTGTACGACGCGGGGAGGAAGTTCGTATCCTCGACCGCCGGACACCGATCGCGAAGATCGTCCCGATCCTCGCGCGCACCGAGCGGGACGAGCCCGCCGCCGCGCTCCTCGACATGGAGCGCAAGGGCCTCATCCGCCGCGGCAGCGGACGTCTCGATCGCGAGATCCTCGAGACGGAGCCGAGCGGGCGCCCTTGCGGCGTGCTACGGGCTCTGCTCGCCGAACGCGACGCGCGGTGAGGTTCTGGGACTCGTCGGCGGTGGTCCCGCTGGTCTGTCGCGAGGCGGAGGGCGCCCGTTGTCGATCGTGGCTGAAGAGCGATCCCGTCATGCTCGTCTGGGCGCTCACGGCGGCTGAAGTCGTGTCGGCGCTCGCGCGCAAGCGCCGCGATGGCGCCCTCGATCAGCGCCGATTCGTCGAGGCGAAGCGTCGGCTGGCGAAGCTCGAGCGGGCGTGGAACGAGGTAGCGCACTACGACGGCGTGCGCACGCGCGCCCGCCGCCTGCTCGAGAGCCACCCGCTCAGCGCGGCCGACGCGCTTCAGCTCGCGGCCGCCTTGATCGCGGTCGAGGACCGGCCGTCAGGGGTCGGGGTCGTGACCTTCGATGTGCGGCTCGCAGCCGCGGCCGACCGGGAGGGGTTCGAGGTTCTCGGCAGTCGGGCGATCTGAACGGCGACGTGGTTCGCGGTGTGGACGGACAGCTCGACGGACGGTCGGGGTGAGGTCCGCCCGCCCGCGTGACGCGACCGTAGACACCGATGGACTGCAACCGCGCGATGACACGCCGCCGGCGATCGCCACGAACCGCCGAGATTCTTGGCTCGGGTCGACATTCGTCCCTATGTCGGGTGCGGCGACGGCCGCAGCAGCCTCGCGCGGATCGTGGTCGCTCTTGATGTTCTCGCGCGCGAAGGCACGCGCTTTCGCGTCCCGTGCCATCGTTCGAGTGAGGATGGCACTGCTCAGCGTGGGTCAAGCCGGACGAAGTACCGCGGCGGGAATCCGGTCAGGATCCTGAAGGCCAGCGGAAGACGGTGCTCGGCCTCGACGCGTTCGTGCTCGGTGCCCGTGACGGGAACGGCGCGATAGTTCCTCGTCGTGCCAGTGATCGTGACCTGCACGTCCGGATTCTTCAGCGCGCGCCGGTACCAGGCGCGCGGCCAGTGGTTGGCGGCCACGTAGAGTCGGCCGCCGCTTTCGAGGTGGGATACGACCCGGTCGTGCGAGGTGCCATCCGGATCGAAGGTGGTGATGACCAGCGTCGACGTGGGCGTCGGCTGCAGGATCCCGATCAACGACTCGAACGCGACCACGACCGCTCCGTAGATCAGGAGCGCGATCACCACGATCTTCAGAAGCGTCATCGTGTCGAGCGTCCACGATGCTCGCCCCGCGAGTCAAGCGGGCGGACACGAATGTTCGTAGGCGGCGTCATGTCACTCGCCCGCGACTTCCTGCGTGCACTCTGGCATACGTCCGCCGAGCGGCCAGGGCGAAGAGCCGGCTGGCGCGCGCGGGAGGCAGTGATGACGAGCTACGAGAATGTGTCCATCGCGAAGCAGGGGACGATCGCCGTCGTGACCTTCGACCGGCGCGGCAATCGGAATGCGTTCAACCAGGAGACCATCCTCGAGCTCACGGACGTTGCGCGCGGCTTCCACGACGATCTCGACACCCACGCGGTCGTCCTGACCGGCACGCGCGAGGCGTTTTCCGCGGGCATCGACCTCAAAGAGCGGGCGGCCGGGGTCGCCGCCGCCGCTTCCGACCTGGCGCGCCGGCAGGCGTATTACCGCGGCGTGCGTCTGTGTCAGGCCTGGGAGGACATGCCGCAGATCACGATCGCCGCGATCGAGGGCATGGCGGTGGGCGCGGGGGTTGCGATCGCGGTCGCCCTCGATTGGCGCGTGATGGGGGCCGGCGCGTTCCTCTACGTCCCCGAGGTCAAGATCGGCCTCAACCTCCAGTGGGGCGCGCTGCCGCGGCTCATCGCGCTGGTCGGCCCGGCGCGCGCCAAGCGGATTTGCATCCTCTGTGAGCGCATGGGCGCCGAGCAGGCCAAGGCGTGGGGCCTGATCGAGGAGATCGCGGCGGACGGCGCGGCCGTGGCGACGGCACTGCAATTGGCCCGCTTGGCCGTATCGATGCCAACCCCGACCGTGCAGATGGTCAAACAGGCCGTGAACGCGACGGCAAATGCGCTCCACAAGACGGCATGCTTCGCCGACGCGGACCAGAGCCAACTCACGACCGGCTTCACGGCGGCGCGCGATGCGAGCGCGGCGTTCGTAAACCGCCGCTGAGCGAGGCGCGCGGGGAGTCGTGCGGCGTCGCGAGAGCGTCGGTGTTCACCGTGCGCCGAGGGCCGGCTCGGCGCCCTCGAAGAGGCGGTATGCGGCGAGCTTCACGCGGTCGTTGACCAGGAACCAGGCCAGCGCGTAGCCCCAGACGAAGAGCGCCCAGCCCCAGCCGATCGGCGTCATGAGGACACCGTAGACCGCGATCAGCGTGGCCACCAGCTGCGTGCCGAGCACCGCCGCCGAGCAGGATCGTGGCCGGCCGGCTCGACCAGAAGGCGCGCGCGTGTGCGGGTGACGAAGATCGTCAGATGACCGGCGACCGAGAGCTTCAGGTACATCAGCGTCTGGATCGTCGGCGCGGTCGAGATGGAAGACGCGCTCGCCGAGGTAGAACAGGCCGAACGACGCGACCACGCCGGTGACGCCGAGCGCCGTCGCGACGCCGAGCACCGGCGGCATGTTCCAGCGCTCCGGCTGGTCGGAGTAGCGCGACGCGGTCGTAGGCGATCGAGCAGGATGGCGCCGTCGTTGAGGAGCGCCAGCAGCACGATCATCACCGCGGTCACCGGGTAGAAGTTGAAGACCAGGATCGAGAGCGTCATGAACAGCAGCACCCGGATCGTCTCGGCGATGCGGTAGATCGCGTAGCTGGTCATCCGCTGGAAGATCTTGCGGCTCTCCTTGACCGCGTCGACGATCACCGACAGGCCGGGCGTCAGCAGCACGATGTCGGCGGCGGCGCGGGCGGCGTCGGTGGCGCCGGAGACGGCGATGCCGGCGTCGGCCTGCTTGAGCGCGGGCGCGTCGTTCACGCCGTCGCCGGTCATGCCGACGATGTGCCCGCGGCGCTTGCAGCAGCCTCGACGATCTGGTACTTGTGCTCGGGGAAGACCTGGGCGAAGCCGTCGGCCGCGCTCGATCGGCGTCGGCGAGGCGGCCGTCGCCGGCGCCTGATCCGTCGAAGAGATCCGGCGTCGAGGATGTTCGGTGCCCAGCCCGAGCTCGCGCGGCGATCTCGCGGCGCGATCGCCATCTGGTCGCCCGTCACCATCTTCACCGCGACGCCCATCTGCCCGGCGGTCGTCGATCGTCGCCTTGCGAGTCCTCGCGCGGCGGATCGAAGAGCGGCAGCACGCCGAGGAACCGCCACGGCCCGTCGGCGTCGGTCGCGCGCCACGCCGAGCGAGCGGAAGCCGCGCGCCGGCGAACTCGTTCGACCGCCTCGTCGACCGGCGCCGCGACGCGCTCGGCGTCGGCTCGCGAGCGTCGAGGATCACCTGCGGCGCGCCCTTGGCGCCGGAACGTCGTCCCGTCGGCGGCCGTCGACCGTCGCCTCGGTCCGCTTGTGGACCGGATCGAAGGGCTGGAAGTGCGATCACGTCGCTAGCTCGCGAGCACCGCTCGTCGCGCGACGCCGGCCAGCACGGCCAGGTCGATCGGGTCCTGCGTCCTCCGCGCGCGAGGCCAGCGCGCCGACGCGGACGACCTCGTCGCGCCGTGACGCCGTCGACGGCGAACGGCTCGCCGAGCGTGAGCTGGTTCTGGGTCAGCGTGCCGGTCTTGTCGCGAGCAGAGCACGTCCATGCCCGCCAGCTCCTCGATCGCGGCCAGCCGGCTGACGATCGCCTCGCGCCGCGCGAGGAGGCGGGCGCCGACCGCCATCGTGACCGAGAGCACGGTCGGCATCGCCACCGGAATCGCCGCGACCGTCAGCACCAGGGCGAACTCGAGCGTGGTCAGCATCGGGTCGCCGCGGACGAGCGCCACCACCAGGATCACGGCGACCAGCGCCAGCGCGATGCACGATCAGGTAGTCGCCGATCTTCAGCACGGCGCGCTGGAAGTGGCTCACCGGTGCGCCGTCTCCACCAGCTGCGCGGTCTTGCCGAAGTAGGTCTCGCGGCCCGTCGCGTGACGAGCGCGTCGATCTCGCCGCTGGCGCACGATCGAGCCCGAGTACACGGCCTCGCCGGCATCGCGGGTCGACCGGCAGCGACTCGCCGGTGAGCGCCGACTGGTCGACCTCGACGGGATCGCCGTCGAGCAGGCCGGGCGTCGGCGGGCACGATGTCGCCGAGGCGCAGCGCGGACGAGTCGCCCGGGCACGAGCTCGCGCGGCCGGCAGCGCGCGTCCACGCGCCGTCGCGCTCGACGCGCGCTTGCAGCGCGAGCCGCGCCTTGAGGGCCGCGATCGCGTTGCCGGCCTGGTACTCCTCCCAGAAGCCGACGACCGCGTTGGCGATCAGCAGGACCATGATGATCGCGAAGTCCGCCCAGTGCGCGCACCAGCGCCGACAGGACCGCCGCCACCTCGATCATCCAGGGGATCGGGCCCCAGAAGTACGCCGAGGAACCTCAGCAGCGGGTCCGCGTCCTTCTCGACCAGCTCGTTGTAGCCGTGCTCGGCTAGGCGCCGCGCTGCTTCGGCCGACGTGAGCCCGTCACTCGGCCCCGCGGTCGTCTCGACAGCCGTCCTTCTGGCTTCCATCGGTTGTCTCTCCCGGCTGGCTCGGGCCGCGCCCGCCGATGCACTCGATCATGTCGTTAAGCACTGGGCCTCGCGTGCACCGCGAAGGCCGGCGAATTCCCGTGTCCTTCGACCGCATCACCGGCGAGGTCCCGCGTCGACGACGAGGTTCCGCGCCTCTCCCCGCGCGAACGCCTCGATGTTCTCGACGGTCGTCGCGAGGATGCGCTCGACTGCCTCGCGGGTGTTGAACGCGCTGTGCGGCGTGACGACGACGTTGGGCATGCGAAGGAGGATCTGATTGGCGAGCAGCGCGCGCAGGTCGTGCCGCTCGTGAAACGCGCGCCGGAGCAGCTCCGCTTCCTCTCGAATCGCGGGCTCCTCGGGAAGCACGTCGATGCCGGCCGCGCTCAACTTCCGGCTGTGGAGGGCCTCGACCAGGGCCTCGGCGTCGACGATCTCGCCGCGCGCGGTGTTGAGGAGGACGGCGCCGTCTTTCATCTGCGCGAGCTGCTCCCGGCCGATGAGGTGACGCGTCCTCTCGTTGAGCGGCACGTGCAGGCTGACGACGTCGGAGCTCCTCAGCAGCTCGTCGAGCAGCACGTAGCGGAGTCCGATCTCGCGGGCGACACGCTCGTCCGGCTGTACGTCGAATCCCAGGACGGACATGCCGAAGCCGTTCGCGATGCGGGCGACCCACAGTCCGATGTCACCCGTTCCCACGATGCCGATCGTCTTGCCGCGGAGGTCGAACCCCTGGAGCCCCTCGGGCGAGAACGTGCCTCGGCGCGCGCGCTCCACCGCCTCGACGATGCGGTGGCTCACGGCAAGCAGCAGGGCGAACGTGTGCTCGGCGACCGTGTTCTTTCCGTACGAGGGCACGTTCGCCACGCGGATGCCGTGGGTGCCGCAGTAGGCCGTGTCGATGTGGTCGTAGCCAGTGGAACGGGTGGCGATCAGGCGCGGCCGCCCGAGCGTCTCGAGCACCTTCGCGGAGAGCTCGGAGTAGATGAACGTCGAGACGACGTCCGCGCCCGCGTGCTCGGCGGCATTGCGTGCCGAGAGCGGCTCGGCGACGAACCCGAGGTCGTGGTCGTGCGCGAGCGTCCGGAACGCCGCTCGTTCCCAGTCCTCGATCTCGAACACGGTCACTTTCATCGCGAGACCCGTCGAGGCCGCACCGTCCCTCCTCTTCTCGGGCAGCATACGCCTCGCGACCATCGTACGCTCGCCCGAGCGGATGCGCGCTCCAGGTCGTCGCCCGTCGGGAGCACGTGGCGGCGAGACCCCCTCAGGCGCGGTGCGCGGCCACGTCGAGGCCGAGTGTCGTGCGCAGCGAGACGAACCGCAGGACGTCGCTGCGGGAGAGCAGCCCGACCGGGCGCCCGTCCTCCATGACCGGGAGCTGATTGATCGTGCCGTCGCCGAGCAGGCGGAGCGCCTGCTCGAGGTCGGCGTTGGCGTCGACCGTCTTGAGCGGTGCAGGGGTCATGATCCGCGCGACCGGGGTTCGCGCCCACTCCTCGTGCGGCAGCTCGCGCACGTCGGTGACGCTGACGATGCCGAGGAGCTTGCCGCCGTCGATGACGAGGAGCGCGCGCTGGCCGCGCCGGAGCGTGTGCTCGAAGACGAGCTCCTCGACGGTCATGTCGGGGGTTGCGACCGGGAGCTCGCGGCTCATCAGATCGTCCACGCGCGCTCCGCGCAGCCCTTCCCGCAGCGCCGTTTCCCGGCGCGTCGCTTCGGCCGCGCCGTTGAGGAACCAGCCGATGAACGCGATCCAGAGCCCGCCGAGGACGTTCCCGGCGAGCACCTGCGCGACGCCGAGGAAGATCAGGACCAGCGACACTCCCTGGCCGACGTAGGAGGCGACCTTCGTCGCCTGGTCGAGGCTCCCGGTCGCGGCCCAGACGGCCGAGCGCAGGACGCGCCCGCCGTCGAGCGGGAAGCCGGGGAGGAGGTTGAAGACGCCGAGGAGCAGGTTGATGAACGCGAGGTAGGCGAGCGTCGCGCCGAGCGGCGACTCGCCGGGGGCGAGGAGCCGCAGGACTGCCCACGCAAGCGCCGCGAGGGCGAAGCTCGTGAGCGGTCCGACGACCGAGACGAGGAACTCGCCGAGCGGCCTCTCGGCCTCGCCCTCGAGGTTGGAAACGCCGCCGAAGATGAAGAGCGTGATGTCCCGCACGGCGCGCCCCCGGGCGCGGGCGACGAGCGAGTGGCTGAGCTCGTGCACGAGCACGGAGACGAACAGGCCGAGGGTGGAGACGACGCCGACGACCCAGTACGTCGACGGCGCCCAGCCGTGGTAACGGGCCGGGAAGAAGCCCGCCGCGAGCGACCAGGCGATCAGCAGGAAGGCGAAGAGCCAGCTGTAATGGACGCCGATCTCGATCCCGAAGACGCGTCCGATCTTGAACGAGCTCTGCATCACGGCCTCCTATGCCGGCCAGCGATGGGCACGACCCATGAGGGTCTCCTTGCAGGGTACGGATGTCGCGCGGCGTCTGCTAGTCTCCGCGACGTGTGCGATCCGAGGCTCGACCAGGCTCGAGCGTTCGCGGACGCGTGCTGGGTACACGAGCGAGCGAGCAGCGGCGTGAAAATCACTCGGGATTGATACCTGACGTCCGAGGTCGCGACGTCGCCAGCGTGAGCACGACGATCGCGGTCGACAGCCAGCCCGGCCAGTCGCCGAGCCGCGCGTAGACGGTTTCGTCCGTCGAGCGGGTGCGACGGCGCCGCGCGGAGATTCTCGCGCGTCAGGACGTCCGTCCGCGCGACGATCGCGGCCGGCGGGATCGACGACCGCGCTCACGCCGCTGTTGGTCGCGCGCACGAGGAACCGGCGCTGCTCGACGGCGCGCAGGCGCGCGAGCGCCGAGGTGCAGCCACGGCTCCTGCGAGTCGCCGAACCAGGCGTCGTTGGCGAGCGTGACGATGAGGTGCGGGTCCGACTCGCGCGACCATGCGGCGCACGAACTCCGGGCGGATCGCCTCGTAGCAGATCGGCGTCGCGATCCGCCACGCGCCGAGACGGAGCGCCGGCGCGTCGCTCGGCCGCGCGAAAGTCCTGCACGTGCGGGAAGCCAGCCGGCCGATCGCCGGCACGAGGTCGGCGAACGGCACGTACTCGGCGAGCGGGATGAGGAGATTCTTGTCGTAGACGTCGCGGATCATGCCGTCGGCGCCGATCGAGGAACGCCGAGTTGCCCTTGACGCGCCGGCCGTGCTCCTCGCGCACCGAGCTGCGCCGAAGAGCAGCGGCACCGTGATCGTCGGCGAAGGATCGTGCGGCCGGAGATCGGCAGCGGCAGCGCGCAGGCCGCGGACGTACGCGGTCTCCGGCCAGACGACCAGGTCGACGTCGCCGCCGGCGAGAAGCTCGCGCGTCTGCTCGAGGTGGCGCCGATGCGTGACGACGCTCGATCGCGCTCTTCTCGTCGCATGCTGAGGTTCGCCTGCACGATCGCCGACGCGCAGCGCGGGCGCGCGCGCGGCGGCGGCTCGAGCGTCGCGATCCGGCGCGCGCCGTAGCGCAGGACGAGCGCGACGGCGACCGCGCGACGCCCGCGATCCACACGGCGCGCGGACGCGCTCGCCGCCCGCGCCACCAGGCCAGGTCTCGAAGGCGACGACGTTCGCGCCGGCGACGAGCGCCGTCAGGAGCAGCGGCCCGCCGAGGTCGGCGGTCTGGATCCAGACGGCCGGCGCCGACGACCAGCGCGTGCACCGGCGTAGAGCGGGAAGATCTGCGGCTGCAGCCACTCGACGCGCCACGAGCGGCGGAACGGCGGCGAGCGCGACCGCGCCATCCGCCGCCGCGGACGACGCGGAAGAGCAGCGCCGTAGACGGCGAACCCGAGCGCGAACCAGAGGCCGTACGCCGATCCACAGCAGCGCGCCGGCGACGCGGTTCCCGCCGAGGAACGGATCGACGAGGCGCCAGAGCCAGAGAAACCCGCCGGCGTACGCGGCGAGGCCGAACGTCAAGCCGACGGCGAACGCGGCGCGCGGCGGGCGCGCGCGGGTGGCTTCGAGCGCGCCACCAGAACGGGACGAGGAAGACGAGCATGCAGGGCCAGACGCCGTACCCGAGGTAGCCGAGAAAATAGAGCGCTCCGCCGCTCGCAGCGGCGATGATCGGACGTGCCCGCATGGACGGGTGCGTCGCCCGGCTGCGACCGGGTCCGCTGGCTGGCGTCGCGTCGGCGACGACGTTGCTCGCGAGCGTCGGCTCCGCGGCTACGACGGGAGTCGCTCGCACGGCTCGGTTCCCGGCGCGCTGCGCTCCTTCGCGGTGCGCCCCTCTTGGTCCCTCAGCGCCGCGTCGGCGCCGTTCTCGAGCAGCACCTTTGCAGCGGCGGCGTACCCCTTGGCGCAGGCGACGATCAGCGGCGTGTCGCCGAACTGATCGCGGGCGTTCGACGTCGGCGCCGTGCTCCTGCAGGAACGCGATGACGTCGCCGTGATCGCTGAGCGCGGCATGAAAGAGCGGCGTCCGCTGCTGGACGTCGCGCCGGTCGACCTCGGCGCCGTTCTCGACGAGGTAGCGCACGATGTCCAGGCGTCCGGACTCGGCGGCGAAGCTGAGCGCCGTCCGGCCGCCGTTGTCCGGCTCGTCGAGGGGCGCGCCCTTGCGCGTGCAGCCAGCGCACGAGCTCGAGATCGCCCGCGTCGAGCACGGCGCGAATGCACGACGCCGCGGCCGATGTCGTCCTTGGCTCGCGACGGCGGCGCCGCGCTCGAGCGCGCGCTCGATGGTCGCGCGATCGCCGCGGCTGGCGGCGTCGAGCAGGCGTTGCTCGAGCGGTGAAGGGCTCGGGCTTCCGCGGCTCGTCCGATGCCCATCGCGATCTTCGACCTCGGGCTCCGGGTCGGGGTCGCGCTCGGCGACGGCACCGGTCGCCGCGACCGTCGCTGCACGCGCCGATCGGAAGGAAGGCGATCACGAGCGATCGCGATCAGACAGCCGCGTGTCGCGACGATCCAGCGGCTGACCGCGATCGGGCGCTCACGCGGGACGCGAGTCGGAAGGCGAGAGATCGATGGAAGTCGGGGGCCCGCGACGGGCCCCCGATCCGGTGCGGAAGCGGGACGCTTCAGTTGCCGGCGAGCGCGTCGTTGATGAGCGGGCCCGACGATCTGCATGCCGGGGTCCTCGTCGTTGTAGTAGTTCTCCGGCTCGACGGTGCGGTTCTGCGTGTTGCTGCCGACCCACTGCTGGAGGAAGGTCTCGAACGGCAGGAAGCCGCTCGGGCACTTCCAGCTCTGCGTCCACGGCCACTCCAGCACCTCGTACCACTTCTTCTTGCGCACCGTGGGGCAGGCGTGGCTGCCGATGAAGGTGATGATCGAGACGCAGTGGCTGTCGTTGATCGGACGCTCCCACGGCACGTGGTAGCTCCAGTTCGAGTAGCTCTTGATCTTGTTGATCAGGTTCGTCTGGTCGGTGCGCCACTTCGCGAGCACCTGCGCCTTGGTGATGCCGGGGAAGAAGCGCTCGTAGGAGAAGCGCGAGAAGTTGTAGTCGCTGTTGTAGGCGCTGTACGCCATCAAGTCGCTCGGGAACTGGGTCGCGACCATGCGTTGATGCTGCCGAAGTCGTTCGGGTTGAACGACGCCGGCAGCTGCGAGAACACCGACGGCAGGTTCCACTGCGACTTGATGAGCTGGTGGAGCTGCCACGAGCTGTAGCTCGAGTTCGGCGCCGGGAACATCGGTCCGGAGTCGTCGAGGAGGTACGCCTTGGTCGGATCGAGCGTGCGGCGCGCGTAGTAGAACGCGGCGCCGCTCGCGACGCCGCCGGCGCTGAAGCCCGTCACCAGCAGCTTGTTGATGCTCGGGAAGCGGCCGTGCAGGATAGTTCAGGATCGCGATCGTGTTGTTGTAGCCGTTGTGGCGGAACACGATCGGCGGGTGCTGGCCGGTCGGATCGGTGTAGGTGACGACGCGGTTGCCGACGTGGACGTCGCCGGTGCAGTACGGGACGTAGACCATGTCCCAGCCGTTGGTGACGATCGGGTTCTTCGGTCGGAGCGGGATGCCGGGGTCGGCGCCGTTGATGATCGGCGAGACGTACTGCGGCTCGAACTGCGTGATGTAGTCGGTGGGGATGCCGTTCGGATGCGCCGCGCCGAGGTCACTCCGGCCTGGCCGCTGCACGTCGGGTAGTCCCAGCACGCGCCGCCGCCCTCGAACGAGATCACCATGTTGTTGGAGGTCGGCGAGTCGTAATACCAGAAGCGATACTGCGAGCCGTCGCTGCACACGGTTCCCGGGAATCTCGACGCGCGACCCAGTTGTAGGTGTTGCCGCCGTCGACGATGTCCTCGATGCCGATCGCCCGGGCCGTTCGCGGCTGGGATGCGCCTGCCAGCACGAGCGCGAGAAGTCCGGTGCTCCATCTGCGGAATGCATTGCGTCCCGTCATGCGTCGCAACCTCCTTTCCGATGGAAGGGGTAGGGCGTGCGCCCCACCGGCGTTATGATTGGCGGGCGGCGTATCACGCGCGCGATGCGCGATCAAGGAAAAACGTGATGGGATGTAACCGAAAGCGCGCGTCGACGTACCGTGTTGCCGCACGTCGGGATGACGCGCCGACCGCATCAGCCGAGACGCGACGCGTCTCGACGGCGTCAGCGCGGATCGGGCGCGTCGCCGTCGAAGGCTTTCTGCTCGGCGAGCCACGCCTGACGCGCCGCCTCGTGCGCGGCGTGGCGCTGTGCGCCTCGGCGATCTGACGCGGGATCTCCTCGAGGCGCTCGTGCTGCATCTCGCGCGGCGAGCTTCAGCAGCGCGACGTCGCGCGCGGGATCTGGTAGCCGTAGTTGGTCGAGCAAGTAGACGATGAACTCGAGGTAGTCCTCGTGCAGCTGCTGCCGGTCGCGCGTAGTAGGCGTCGATCTCCTCGTCGGTCGCGGTGTTCGAGAGCACCTTCCCGTACTCGACGTTCCAGCGCGCGCGCTCCTCCTCGCGCTGCGCGGAGGACTTCGGGGTCTTTCGTCGGCGACGCCATCTTCCAGTAGACGTTGTCGGGCAGCGCGGCGCGGATCGCGTCGAGGTCGACGGACGCCCACGCCGCCCCCGGATCGCCGACGCCGGCGAGCGGGTCGAGGTCCGCGCCGTCGTCATGCGCGCCGTCGTGCGCCGGCTTCTCGAGATCGTCGCCGAGGCGATCCGTCGCGGCGCGATCCGCGGCGCCGCTCTCCCGCTCGGGAGCGGCGGTCGCCGGGATGCTCGCGACGCGTGACGGCGAGGCGTCGTGCGCCGTCCGCCTGCGCGCGAGAAACCGCAGGGCGACGCCGGCGACGACCAGCACGGCCAGCACGCCGATCGCGAACGCGGTGAACGGTGGCCGGCGGCGCATCGTCGCGATCTATCGCACTTGCGTTCCGCTCTTCAACGGCGTGAGACGCGTCGGTCGTGTCGTCGTCTCATGCGGCGCGGTGAACGAACGACGACCCCTCGCGCTCGCCGGCTCGCGCGCAGGATCAGGCCGCGAACGCGCGGTTCGTCGCCGCCGAGGCCGGCACCGCCGCGACCGGGACCTCCGCCGTCGCCGGCCACAGGAACGCCGGCCGAAGCCGGGCGATGATCGCGGGCAGGAGAACCAGCGCGCCGCCGACGACACCAGCATGGCGAGCGCGACCAGCGAGCCGAGCTGGATGTGGACGACGAATCCGGAGAGGCAGAGCGTCGCGTAGCCGAGCGCGATCGCCGACGACACGAAGAGGATCGCCTTGCCCGACGTCATGAGGGCCTGCTCGATCGCCTCGTCGAGGTCCCGCGCCGCGGCGTTCTCCTCGCGGATGCGGAACAAGAAGTACATCGCGTAGTCGGCGCCGATGCCGACCGCCATGGCGGAGATCGCCGCGGTCATGGTGTCGAGCGGGATGCCGAGGAGCGCCCATGACCCCGAAATTGACGGCGACCGCGAGCGCGAGCGGGACGGCGACCAGCAGGCCCCCGATCAGCGAGCGCAGCAGCAGGAACGAGGAGACGACGATCGTGATGAGCGCGATCTGGAGAATGTTCCGGAGCTTGCCGTGGACCATCACCTCGGTCGCGGCCGTCGCGTTCGAGGCGAGCGTGCCGGTGTAGCGCACGGTGTACCCGGGCGGAACGTCTCGCGCACGAGCTCCTGGCCGCGCGCGATCAGCTCCTGGCCGTAGCTGCGTGCTGTCCTCGTGCACCAGCACCCGGATCTTCGCGATGCGGTGCGTCGGGTCGATGATCGTGTCGAAGTCCTTGTCACCGCCGGAGAGCGAGTAGAGGAAGAGGTACTGCGCCGTCAGCTCGCCTTGGCTCGTCGGCAGATCGCCGCGGCGTCGCGTCGTCGGCGGTCATCGCGCCGTGCATGCGCTTCAGGATGTCGACGTAGGGACGTGCCTTGCCGACGCCGGGCTCCTGCACGAGGCTCGCTGCAGGCCGTGCGATGGCGCGCAGGATCGCGGGCTCCTCGAGCGCGCCTTCGCTGGCCGCCGTCGACGAGCAGCGATCAGCGTGTTGGTGCCGGCGAAGTGCGTGTTGATCGCCGTGTCGTCGACGCGGATGCGGATCGCTGCGGCGAGAACTCGCGCTTCAAGCTCGTGTCGACTCGTGATGCGCGAGGCGGCACGCCGCATGCAGGCCGACCAGGAGGAGCGCGGTCCGCGGCCGACGACCAGGCGAGGGCGGCGGCTCGACGGCGGCCGAGGGCGGCGACGGCGAGGAAGCGGTCGAGCAGCGGATGCGCGGCCGCCTCGCGCTCGCACTCGCGGCCGCGCGGCGCCGGCAGGCAGGCGCGCACCGCGGGGATGATCGTCAGCTCGATCACCAGCGCCGAGACGATGCCGAAGCGCGGTGAAGAGGCCGAAGGTGCGGATCGATCGCCGTCCGGAAGGTCACGAGCGAGCAGAAGGAGAGCGCGGCGACGCGTGCCGGCCGCGACCATGACCGGCCCGACGCGCGCGAGCGAGCGGACGATCGCCTGTGGACGTCGCCGGCGCGCTCGTACTCCTCGTAGAAGCGCTTGAGGACCTGCACGGCGTGACCCGGCGGCGACGGCGAGGATCAGGATCGGCGTCGTCATGTTGAAGGGATCGAGCGACACGCCGACGAGGCCCATGAGGCCGACCGCCCACAGCACGGAGAGCAGCGCCGTCAGGAGCGGGAGGAAGAGCGCCTGCAGCGTGCGGAACGCGTGGAAGTGGATGAGACCGATCACGACCAGCGCGAGCGGGAAGAAGTACGCCATCCGCTCGCGTACGCGGAGAGCTGCGACACGAGGACGACCGGGCCGGCGAGGCGGTAGGTGAACGTGCCGTCGTCGGCGGCGGCGAGCGCCTCGAGCACCGCCTGGTGCAGATTGCGGTAGCCGGGCGTCTGCGGCGTCAGCTCGAAGGTCGCGTGCACCGCCGCGGCGCTGCCGTCGGCGGAGACGAGCGTGTTCACGAAGAGGTCGGTCGCGAAGGCGCGCGCGCGGACCGCGTCGGCGCCCGCCTGATCCGTGGGCACGGTGTCCATGACGCGCTCGACCGTGACGGTGTCGCCGCTGCCGCGGATGTTCTTCACGTGCCGCGAGGCGAGGCTGTCGACGAGCGCGGGGTTGGCGCCGGGGACGTGCGTGATGCGGTCGGTGATCTCGGCGAGCTTCTTCAGGAACGCCGGGGTGAAGACGTTGCCGTCGTGCGGAAAGAGCCCGATCACGACCAGGTTCTTGTCGCCGAAGACCCGGTGCATCTCGTTCAGCGCCTGCACGAACGGGTGCTGCTGCGGCAGCAGCGCGTCGGGATCGACCTCGACCCGCAGGCGCGTCGCCGCCCAGCCGAGGACGCCGGTGGCGACGACGATCGCGAAGAGGACCGTCCAGCGGTGCCGGACGACGAAGCGGGCGTACGAGGCGAAACGATCCGAGCCGTTGGCGTTCATGTCACGCTCCCACTGCGAGGCGGTAGGGGGGCTCGCTGACGTCGGCGGCGAGTCCGAGTTGGGGGGTGCGCGCCGGGAGGACGACCTCGGCGACGTCGAGCTCGCAGAAGAGCTCGTGGAAGCGGTTGCCGCGAAGGCCGGTGCCGGCGCGGCGAAAGTCGTGGGCGAGGAGGACGCGGCCGCCGGCGGACGCGACGGGCGCGGTCTCGCGGAAGCCGAAGGCGACGTACGTCGCCGCGGTCTCGCGGTCGGCGCAGGCGATCTGACACTCGGAGCCCATGTAGAGGCAGAACTCGTACGCGAGCTTGAAGAGGCCGGCGGTGACCGCCGCGACCGTCGAGCTGCGGGCGCCGCACGCGATCTCGAGCCGCGAGAGCTCGAAGCTCTTCGCCAGCGCCAGGTCGCGCGGCAGCGCGACGTGCTCTTCGGCGGCGAGCGGGCCGAGGAGGCGCGGCGTGATCCGCAGCGTGCCGACCGTCTCGCCGGTCGCGACGTGCTCGGCGACCAGCAGCCACGACCGGGTGTCGTAGGCGTCGCCGCCGTCGCGGCGGAGCGCGACCGCGCGCGCGGCGGATTCCTCGTCCTCGCAAACGCGGAAGCGATAGCCGTGGAGGAGGGTGCGGAAGGCCGAGCTCGTCGAGCTCGGAACCGGCTTGATTCTGGATGAGGTGGCGTTTGTCATGATCAGTCCTCGGGAGTCCGCTAACGCAACGGCCGTGCCGTCACGTTCGGCGCGCTAACGAATTGGATTCGTTGGAGGACTTCGGAGGACCGTGAACTCGGAGTTCCTGGGTCGGGGGCCAGGCGGCCCGTCCGAGTTCACGGCCGGCGCGCGCGACGTCCCGAGCCGGCGCTGACGGCCGGCGCTACATCCCGAGGCGGCGCATCCGCTTGAGGAGCCCGCGGTAGGTGATGCCGAGGTCCTCGGCGGCGCGCGCCTTGACCCCGCCGGCCCGCGTGAGGGCGGCCGCGACCTCCTCGCGCTCGAGCGCGACCGCGCGCTCGTGGAACTCGCCGCCGCCCGCGTCGCCGCCGTCGCCGGCCGCCTCGTGGATGTGATCGGAGAGCAGGTCCTCGGTGAGCGCGGCGCCGGGCTCGGCGAGGATGATCGCGCGCTCGAGCTCGTTCGCGAGCTCGCGGACGTTCCCCGCGAACGGATGGCGGGCGAGCAGCGCGAGCGCTTCCGGGGTCGGCTCGCCGACCGGCTTCTTCAGCTGGGCCCCGAGCCGCCCCACGAGGTGGCGCGCGATCAGCGGAATGTCCTCGCGCCGATCGCGGAGCGGCGGCACGCGGATCGGGAACACCCGCAACCGATAGTAGAGGTCCTCGCGGAAGCGGCCGGCCTTGACCTCGTCGGCGAGCCGGCGGTTCGTCGCGGCGACCAGCCGCACGTCGACGGCGCGGGCGCGGGTCTCGCCGACCGGGCGGATCTCGCCTTCCTGGAGCACCCGCAGGAGCTTCGCCTGCAACGCCAGGGTGGTCTCCGAGATCTCGTCGAGGAAGAGCGTGCCGCCGTCGGCGACCTCGAAGAACCCCTTGCGGTCGCCGGTCGCGCCGGTGAAGGCTCCGCGGCGATGGCCGAAGAGCTCGCTCTCGAGGATCCCTTCCGAGAGCGCGGCGCAGTTCACCGCGACGAACAGCCGGCCGCTGCGCGCGCTGGCGGCGTGGATCGCGCGCGCGACCAGCTCCTTGCCGGTGCCGGTCTCGCCCTCGATCAGCACGGTGGTCGGCAGCGCCGCGACCTTGGCGATCAGCGCCAGGACCTCGCGGATCGCGGCGCTCTCGCCGACGATCGCGTGCTCGGATGACTGGACCGTGCGGCGGAAGTAGGCGTTCTCGGTCGCGAGCCGCTCGTTGGCGTGCCGGAGCTCGTCGACGAGGCGGACGTTCTCGCGCGCGAGGTGATACGCCTCGATCGCGCGCCGCAGGGTGAGGCGCAGCTCCTCGCTCTCCCACGGCTTGGTCACGTAGCGGTAGATGCGGCTCTTGTTGATCGCCTCGATGAGCGCGTCGCTGTCGGTGTAGCCGGTGAGGATGATGCGGATCGGCGTCCGGGCGGAGCGCCATCGAGCGCTCGAGGAACTCGGTGCCGCTCATGATCGGCATCCGCTGGTCGGCGACGATCACCGCCGGCTCCTGCGCGCCGAGGAGCTCGAGGCCGCGGGCGCCGCTGTCGGCGGTCAGCAGCTCGAACTCGTCGCCGTAGTTGAAGCTGAACGAGCTCAGGATGTCGGGATCGTCGTCGACGACGAGGACGGGGAACTTCCGGTAGTCGAGATCGTCGAGCATCACCGCACGCTATCAAATCACGCGCGGGTCGCGACCCGGTCGAGGCCTGCGGCCGCGATCGGCAGCTCGACGCGGAACGTGGCGCCGGCGCCCGGCGCGCTCTCGACGACGATGCGTCCGCCGTGCGCGGTCACGATCCCGTGGCTGATCGCGAGCCCGAGGCCGGTGCCGCTGCCGATGTCCTTGGTGGTGAAGAACGGGTCGAAGATGCGGCCGAGCACCTCGGGCGGGATGCCGGCGCCGTCGTCGCGGACGGCGATCGCGACCGTGGTCTCGTCGGCGCGCGCCGTGATCCAGAGGTTGCCGCTGCCGTGGATCGCGTCGCAGGCGTTGGCGATGAGATTGGTGAACACCTGGTTGATCTGGCCCGGGTCGCAGTCGACGAGCGGGAGCTCGTCGAGCTCGCGATGCACGGCGATGCGGTCGCGCCAGCGCGGCTCGAGGAGGCGGAGGCTGATCTCGAGCCCCTCGCGGAGGTCGGTCGGCTTGCGCGTCACCTCGCCGAGCCGCGAGAAGGTGCGCAGATCCTTGACGATCGCCGCCGTCCGCTCGGCGCCGCGCGCCATCACGGCGACGATCTGCTGCGCTTCCGCGAGGAGCTTGCCGACGTTGCCGTTCGCCGCCGAGTCGGCGGCCTTCTCGAGCCGCCGGCGGAGCGGCGCCACGTTGGTGGCGATCGCGCTCACCGGGTTGTTGATCTCGTGCGCGACGCCGGCGACGAGCCGGCCGAGCGACGCCATCTTCTCGGAGTGCACGAGCTGGGTCTCCGCTTGCTTGAGCTCGGCGTAGGCCGCGGTGAGCTCCTGGTTGGCGTGCTCGAACTGCGCGGTCCGCTCGCGCACGCGATCCTCGAGGCGGGCGTTCAGCGCCGCGAGCGCCTCGTACGACGCCGCGTTCTCGAGCGCGATCGCGGTCTGATGCGCGAGCGCGCGCAGGAACTCGGCGTCGCCGGCCGTGTAGAAGAGCTGCGACCGCTTGGTTCCGACCGTGAGCGCGCCGACGAGCTCGCCGCGCGCCGCGAGCGGCACCGCGACGACGGCATGGAGCGCGCCGAGGCCGGCGCGCACCGTCTCGTGGCTCGCCGCGTCCGGGTAGCTCTCCTGCGAGTCGAACACGGTGAGGAGTCGGCCGTCGGCGAGACGATCGAAGACCGGCGCCGGCACGACCAAGTCGCCGCCGATCTCGTGAAGGTCGCCGTTGGTGCGCACGAAGAGCCGGGTCGCCTCGTTCGGCAGGGTCGCGTCGACGTGGGTGCGGACGACCGCCGCGATGTGCTCGCGGGTGAGGGCGCCGCCGAGGTCGGCGCCGGCCTCGGCGAGGACCTGGGCGCTCTCGTAGCGCGTGCCGAAGAAGACGCGGTCGACGAACGCCTGGAGGCGCGTGCGCAGCGGGTTGAACAGGAACAGCACCGCGAGCGCGAAGAAGAACGGGAAGACCGTCGTGTTGGTGACGGCACCGAGCTGGAGCACGTAGTCGAAGCCGAGGACCGCGAGCACGTAGGCCGCGCCGACGGCGGTCGTCAGCACCAGGTAGTACGCGCCGCGCTTCACCATCGCGTCGATCTCGAAGAGGTCGTGCTTGACGACCGCGTAGGCGAGCGCGACCGAGAACACGAAGGGCGTGAGCGCCGCGGTGTTCATCGCCACCCCGCCCGCCATGACGGCGGCGAGGGTCAGCACCACCGCCGGCAGCGCGAAGCCGGCGAGGGTGCCGAGCATGATCACCCGCACGCGCTGGCGCGCGAGCTGCGAGGTCCCTCGCCAGTAGGTGACCACCAGCCGCAGGCAGAAGAACACGGCGACCAGGCCGAGGTAGAGGACGCTGGTGCGGAGGATCCGCGGGTACTCGATCGGATTGTAGAGGAAGAGCTCGTACGGCGTCGCGAGCGCGAGCGAGAGCGCGTAGCCGGCGAAGCGCATGTGCGAGAAGCGATGCGGCCGGGGAAAGACGAGCGCCAGGTGGAGGAAGGCGCCCGACATCAGCGCCTCGCAGAGGACGTGCAGGCGAAAGAACGTCGCCGGCCCGTAGAGATCCATCGCCGTGAACAGGAAGAGCGCGGTGGTCGTTCCGGTGGCGAGGAGCGCCCGAGCCATCGGCGTCTCGGGACGGAGCACCCAGACGACGACGCCGCAGGCGAGGAAGACGACGCCGTTCAGGAGATAGACGCCGAAGAGCAGGCACCAGTCCTGGATCGTGAAGCGCTGGGTGGCGATCGTCAGGCGACGCTCGCCGTCGGCGCCCTGCGTGAGGTACTCGACGGGCGTGTTCGGGGGCAGCGCGGTGACGATCTCGTAGGCCGCCGGCGTCGAGTGGACCGAGCGGCCGTTCACGCCGAGGAGCTCGCTCTGGAAGAGCCCCGGCACCGCCGAGCCCGTCCAGTGCGCCAGGCCGACGGAGGCGACGACGCGGTTGTCGAGCAGCATGAACCCGGGAAACGTGCGGTCGACCCAGCGAAGCGACGTGGTCGTCGTGCGGGCGGCGATGGCGAGGCCGATCACCGCGATCACGACCGCTCCGGCGCGTACCGCGACCGGCGCCCGCGGCGTACTCGGAAAGCTCTCCGGCATGCCCACCTCGGATCGACACAACTGCAATTCGGGCGGCGCGGTCAAGCGGCGCCGGGTGCGTCGTGAGGTCGTGGCGGTCGTCGGGTCGCGAGCGCGCCGCCGCCGGCGCTCCCGGGGCCGGCGCCGCCGCCGGTCCGGGCGGCGGCACGGCGGCGGCTTGACACATTAACGCTGTTAAGGCGTGATCACGCCGTGGTCCGACCGGTGCGCATCGCCGGAGCCGGCCGGGCGCGGCCCGGCGCCGTGCCCCGCAAGCGCAAAGCCGACGCCCTCAAGCCCGCGATCCTCGACGCCGCCCGGCGGCTCTGCTTCGCCGAGGGCGTCGCCGGCGTCTCGGCGCGCAAGATCGCGAAGCAGGTCGGTTGCAGCGCGACCGCGATCTACCTCCACTACCGCAACCTCGACGACGTCCTGCACCACCTGCGGATGGAGGGCCACGCGCTCCTGGCGCAGTACTTCCGCGACGTCGACCCGGCGCTGCCGCCGGTCGAGCGCCTGGTGGCGATGGCGCGCGCGTACTACCGCTTCGGCGTCGAGCATCCGAGCCACTACGAGCTGATGTTCCTGCACCGTTTCAAGGAACCGCCGCGGCGGGAGTTCGTGCAGCAGGAGATCTTCACGCTCCTGCTCGTCCGCGACGCGGTGAAGAGCGGGATCGACGCCGGCGCGCTCCGCTCCGATCTCGATCCCTTCACCATGGCGCACGGCCTGTGGTCGACGATGCACGGCCTGACCTCGCTCGCCGTGACCGGTCTCTCGGTGCAGACCGCGCCGGGACAGGACCGCGTGCTCCTCGAGGGCGCGCTCGAGAGCCTCGCCCGCTGGGTGCGGAAGGAGCGCGCCAGACCACGAGCGCCTTTACGGCGTTAACATCGAAGGAGGCTCCCATGCCGGTTCACGAACGGGCCTTGCACTGGTTGGCGCTGCGGCGGGAGAGCGCCGGCGCGGGGTCGCGGCAGGCGTACGGCGGGACGGCCGCCGCCGAGTCCGCCGGCGCCGCGGCCGTCGGCCCGGCGACGCCGAACGGGCGCCGGCATTCGAACGCCGACTGGCTGTTCCCGTTTCCGACGCCGGGCCGGTGGCAAGGCAAGAAGAAGATCCCGGCGAACACCGAGCGGCGGCAGCCGTGGGTCGACGTCGACGCGGTCGATCCGAACCGCATCGCCCCGCGCTTCGTCCGCGCGCCGGTTCCGCTCGCCGACTTCGTCGCGCACCTCAAGACCTTCGCCGACGACGCCGGCGTGATCTCGATCGATCATCCGGCGCTGGCGCACGAGCGCGACGAGATCCGCTACGTCTACCCGCACGCGCGCTCGCTGGTGGTGATGATCGGCGAGGAGAACAAGGCGTCGATGCAGTCGCGCTACCTGCCGTCGGCGAACCACGAGCTCTACGAGTGCGAGGAGCGCCTCTTCCAATGGGGGCACGCGGCGCTCCGCTACGTCAAATCGCTCGGCGGCGACGGGCTCACGACGACGATCGGCTGGCCGCAGGAGGTGTCGGTGCGCTGGGCCGACAAGATCTGGCCGCTCAGCCACAAGCTCGTCGCGCAGGCCGCCGGCCTCGGCATCATCGGCACCAGCCGGAACTTCCTGCACCGGCGGTTCGGCGCCTACTGCTTGATCGACACGGTGGTCACGAACCTCGAGTTCGCGCCCGAGGAGTACGCGCTCGCCGAGCGCCCGATCGACTGGAACCCCTGCCTCGAGTGCAACCTCTGCGTCGCGTCGTGCCCGACCGACGCGATCAAGGCCGACGGCGAGTTCGACTTCTTCGCCTGCTACAACCACACCTACCGCGACTCGATTCCCGGCTTCATGGATCTGGTGCGCGACCTCGCGGAAGGCGATCCGCGGAAGTTCGAGCATCGCTGGTCGGACGCCGAGATCGCGGCGCTCTGGCAGTCGATGGCGTTCCGCGTCGAGTACCGCTGCTTCAATTGCGTCGCGACCTGCCCGGCGGAGATCCACGACGCGTTTCACGCCGACAAGGCGGTGCGGACCGACTACGTCCGCGAGACGCTGAAGCCGCTCACCTGGGTACGCCGCGAGGCCGACGAGCAGTTCGTGATCGACACGCCGAGCGCGCGCGAGCGCCACGGCATTCCGCCCGGGTCGCTATCGCACGCCGGCCGACCCGACCCGACCGGGACAGCAGGGCGTGCGCCTCGTGCAGTTGCAGCGCATCCGGGTCTCCAACGTCGACACGATGATGCGGATGATGCCGTACTACTTCCGGCCGGAGGAGGCGCGCGGCCTCGACTTCACCTGCCAGCTCGAGCTCGGCGGCCCGGGCGGCGGCGCGTGGGTGCTGCGCGTCGCCGACGAGCGCTGCCACGTGCGCCCCGGAACCACCGCCGACCCCGACCTCACGGTCGCGTGCGACGGCCGCGTCCTGCTCGGCGTGCATCGCGGCGAGATCGGCGCCGTCTGGCAGCTGCTCACCGGCGGCATTCGTCTGCGCGGCCGAAAGCGCCTGTTCCGCGCGTTCCCGCGCATCTTCCCGGTGTTTCCTCAGGAAGGACGCCTGCGCCGGGCGCTGTGGTCGCTCCGCCGCCGGGCTCTCGGCCGCGGCACGTAGGCGGCGCCCGGAGCGTGTAGGAAGGGGTCAAAACGTTGACTCGGCCGCGCGTTTTTGGAGGCGCGCCGCCGCCTCTCCACGGTGCGTCGCGCCGTGTTCCCACGTCGTGCGTGGGTCGCCGCAGGTCGGCGGTGACGGATTCTCGTCGCGATCGCTGGCGCATCCATTGCTCTTTCGCGAGCTAGTCGCATGCGCACACACGAGCATCTCGCGTCCGCTTCTCGTCACCTGGCTCTCGTCGTGCGGTGGAAGGTTGCCTCGGCTCCGAGGCGGGAGACGCAATGGCTGAGACGATATTGGTCGTCGAAGACGATGAGGACGTAGCCAAGATCACCGCGAGCTTTCTTCGCGCCAAGCGCTACGACGTGATGGTCGCGCACGACGGGCCGACGGCGCTCGAGATGGTCGCGCAGCGGCACCCGCGGTGCATCCTGCTCGACATCATGATGCCGCGGATGAGCGGGTTGGAGGTGTTGCGGATACTCCGCGAGAACCCGGACACCGCGGACATCCCCGTGATCCTCGTCACCGCCAAGGTCCGGAACGACGACGTCATCGCCGGCTACAAGCACGGCGCGGACTACTACATCACCAAGCCGTTCACGCCCGATCAGCTCGAGTACGGCATTCGGATGGTGCTCGGACAGAGCGTGCGCGCCTCGTCGGAGTCGTAGCGGCGGAGCGGCTCGCGCGCGCCGCTCGCTGGCGCACGCGCGGCTCGCGCACGCGCCGCGCGCTGACAAGCGCGCGGCGATCGAACGCGAGCCTCGGCGCGCGTCGGGTTCCCTCGGCGGTGACCCGGCTGGCGCGCCTCGACGCCGGAAGTGGTACACACCGGCCCGTCGTCGCTCCATGCCTCGTCGGCGACACATGCCGACGCGACACCCGCACGCGGCGCGAAAGGAGATTCCTCCATGAGCACGGTACGTACCGCGGACCACAGCGGCGGGGTCCGCGTCCTCACCCTCGCCCGACCGCCGGCGAACGCCCTCGACGAGTCGCTGCTCGGTGACCTGCTGGCCGCGCTCGGCGACGCGCGGCGGCGGGACGACGTCCGCGCGCTCGTGCTCACCGGCGCCGGCGCGTTCTTCAGCGGCGGCTTCGATCTGCGCGTCCCGCGTCGCGACGACGACGATGCCCGGCGGGTGCGCGAGCTCTATCGCGACTCCCACCTCGCGCTCCTCGGCTGTCCGAAGCCGACGATCGCGATGGTGAACGGGCACGCGATCGCCGGCGGTCTCGTCCTCGCGCTGGCGTGCGACTATCGGTTGGCGGTCGCCGGCGACTATCGGATCGGGCTCAACGAGGTCGCGATCGGGGCGTCGTTTCCGAAGGTCGCCTTCGAGATCGTCCGGCTACGCCTAACGCATGCGCAGGCGAGCGAGCTGCTGCTCGGTGCCGGCGTTTATCCCGCGGAGCAACACGGGATGCGGCTCGGCGTCTTCGACGAGATCCTGCCGGCGGCGGAGCTCGAATCGACCGTGCTCCGCCGCGCCGAGCGGATGGCCGCGTTTCCCCGTGAAGCGTATGCGCACACCAAGAGCGCTCTCGTCGCGGAGGCGGTCGCGCACGTCGAGCGGGAGACGGCGGCGGAGGCCGATGCGACCGCGGCGGTCTGGATGACCGACGAGAGCCGGGCCGCGCGCGCCGCGCAGCGTGCGCGCCTCGCTCGCGACGCCTGACGCGTGGTGCGGACTCGAACACCCGACGTTTTGACTAAGCAGGTGCCCCTCGGCAGCGTTGATGCGAGCAAGACGAAAGGAAGGAGGGACGTATGCTGAAACTGAAGACGCTCGCAGCCTGCTCGGCACTCGCGTTGGCTGCGGCCCTGACGGCGAGCTGTACCTCCGAGACCAGGACGATCCGACACGAGACCGTGCAGACGGTGCCCGCCCCGCCGACCGTCGTCGAGCGGCGCACGACGGTGGAGACGGCTCCCGCATCTTCGGTCGTAGTCGAGAAGAAGACGACGACGGTCGAGGCCGTGCCGCCGCCGGTCGTCGAGCGCAGGACGACGACGATCGAGACGGAGGACTAGAAGGGACAGTCAGTCAGAGATCGGCGCCCGGTCTCTGCGGCGCGAATCGGGGGGGCGCGCTCGGCGCCCCCCCGGCGCGTCACGGCGCGCAGGCCGTGCTGCAATCCTTCCCGTTGCCGAGCGTTCCGCCTTTGGCGCGACAGCTGTCGGCGCTGACGGCAGGTTGGCAGCGCCGAACCATGCAGTCCTCGACCTTGTCGCAGGGCTTGTTCGTCCGGCCGCAGGTTCCTTCCGCCTTGCCGTCTCCCGGATGCGGATCGCGCCGGCAGTCCTGCTGGTGCGGCACGCAACACGTGATCAGCTCCTCGGCGCCGCAGGTCGAATGCGACGCCACCCGGCGAATCGCGCCGAGACACCGCCGCGGCACGGGACCGCACTCCTTGCCGGCTTTCCCCTGCTTGCACTCGCTCAGCTCGCGCAGCTTCTTCGTCACGCACCGGACGTGGTCGACGTGGCCGGTCGCGCTGTCGCACGGACAGGCGCTCGCGAGTTGAGCGCGGACGGACTGCGCGACGGCGTCGCAATCGACACGCCTGGCCGCGGCCGTCCCGGCTCCGATGGTCCAGAGCGTGACGGACGCGACGGCGGCGACGACTATCGTGGGACGGATCATGAATCGGGCCTCCTCCGAGATCGGGTCGGGCTACTATCGTATGGCGCCGCTGCGCGGGCAAGCTGGTTTCGCTGAGGCGTTCCGCCGCATCCGGGGACGCCGAAGCGCCGCAGAACGCACATCAAGTGCACAGTTCCGAACGGCGGCGAGCGTTACGAATCGGTCGAAGCGCTCGTTTCCTGACAGTTCTCGGCGAAGACGCAGCCGAAACTGACAAGGATTCCCGGTCATGGGAGGTGGCATATCAGTTGCTCCCACGCCCGGTGTTCGTTGCTTCGCGAGACCGCATTCGAGACGGAAGGAGCATTCACATGGAAGCTGACAACATTCGGACGCTGCGGCAGGCGATGGGCCTCACGCAGGAGGAGTTCGCGCATCGGCTCGGGATCACCGTCGCGACCGTGAACCGCTGGGAGAACGGCCACAACAGCCCGACGCGTCTCGCGCGCAAGGCGCTCTACGACCTCGCCGCCGAGCGCGGCGTCCGCGGCCCGCAGCTCAACAGCCCAGCCGAAGGCTGAGCGGCACGTGGCGCAAGGGGCCGCGTCGACGCCTCGCGCGCCCCCTCCGGATCTTGCTCGTCGAGGACAACCCCGACGACGTCGAGATCACCCGCCGAGCGATCGCGCGGGCGTTGCCGTGCGAGATCGAGGTGATCGGCGACGGTGCCGCCGCCGTTGCGCGTCTCACGAGCGCCGCGAACGCCGGCGAGCGTGGCGATCGCCACCGCGCTCCGGTGCCGTCGGGCCGGTCGAAGCCGGACCTGATCCTCCTCGACTTCGAGCTCCCGGCGATCGGAGGTCTCGAGGTGCTGCGCGCGATCCGCGGCGATCCGGCGCTCGACGGCACGCCGGTCATGATGCTGACCGGCGAGCGCGACGACGGCACGATCTCGGACGCGTACGCCTGCGGGCTCGAACAGCTACTTCGCGAAGCCCGCGACCCGCGCCGGCTTCGCCGAGACGCTCCGCGCCCTCGCCCTCGGCGTCACCGATGCCGCCGGAGGCGTGCGGCGCCGCCGGCACCCGAGACGTCGACGGACGGTTAGCGGCGTCCGCCCGAGGACCGGAAGTGGGCGAAGGCCTCGCTGCCGGGGCGGATCGCTTTGGTGCTGAAGAAGGGCGGTCGCTTGGCCGGAAACCACAGCCGCTCGTGGGTGCGCTTGATGCGCTCGCGGAGCGTCGCACGGTCGCGCGCGTTCTGGAGCGCGCGGCGGACCTCCTCGACGGACACTTCCATCGTTGCCTGGAGGTGGCCCTGGCTGAGGTGGAGCATCAACAGCGGATCCTGCGGACTCGGCCCATCCTGCACTTGCAGATTCAGCTTCTTGTCGACGCTGCGGACGATCTTCCGCAGCTCTTGGTGGGCGTTGGTTTCGAGATCCTGTTGACGCATTCGAACTCCGTCACCGCGCGAGGGATTCGCCGTCCGCGGACGCGACGGCAGACGCGGGACCTTACGGGCGCCCTTCCGGACTGTCAAGGCGATCGCCGAGCTCGAAATCGGCGTCGACGACGCCGCCGGCCGCGACCTCGACCTTCCGCTCGCGCGTGCCGAGTCGCTCGTGCCAGGCCGCGACGACGTAGTCGCCCGCGGGCACGCGTGCGAGCGTGTAGCGGCCGTCGCGACCGGTGACTGCGAAGTACGGATGCGGCAGGACGCCGAGGTAGCCGCGCATCCACGGATGCACGTCGCAGCGGAGCGGCACCATCACCTCGGAGCTCGGTACGACGAGCAGGCGCGCGGCGCCGATCCGTCCGAGCCCGAAGTTCCAAGCGGGCGAGCGCTGCGGCGAGCCGTGGACGTTGTGCAGGGTGTCGTCGTCGTTGACGAAGCGGATCGGCTGGCCCGCCTGGACGCCGGCGACGCGCGGCTCGTAGAGGCAGCCGCGCTGATCGATCACGACCGGCTCCGACGGCGTCGCGAAGACGCGGTTCTCGAGACCGCGCGCGACGTAGACGAAGACGTTCGCCAGCTTGCCGTCGACCGCGGCGACCTCCTCGACGACGAGACCCGACGGGTGCAGGCGCGCGCACGTCGGATCGCTGCCGACGTCGATCCGCTCCGGCGGCGGCGCGGCGCCGACCAGCCGCACCTCTCCGCGGATCGTGCCGAGCGTCGCCGGATCGAGCCGCGTCGGCGAGGCCGTGCTTCGCGGCGCCGGCGCGTCGCCGCGCTCGCAGCCGGACGCGATCGTGACCAGGAGAAGCGCGAGCAGCGCGGCGACCGTGACGATCGAACGGGAGGCGCGCCGGCTCGCCGCGCGTGCCGTCATCCACGTGCGAGGCGCGCCGCCGCGCCCGCCCGCGCCGCGCTCGTCGCGAACGCGGCCCCGGCGCTTGATTGGCTCGGCGTCTCTGGCACTGTGCCGCCGATCGCAGCTTGGCGCGCGGCGGTCCGCGCGCCCGCGGAACCCATGCATGAGAGGTGGAGCCTATGACGAACCGCCGGCGAGTGGCAGTGGCGTCGATCGCGGCGATGCTCATCGCCGCCGGGGCGTGCTCGCGCGAACGTGAGAAGCGCCAGCCGACCCCGCTCGACCTCTCGACGGTCGGCGCAGTGAGCGGCGTGGTGCGCGTCGACGGCACGCCGCCGCCGCAGACGATGCTCGACGTCGGCAGCGCCGCGGAGTGCGCCGCGCAGCACGCCGGCAAGGTCCCCGCCGGCGACGTGCTCGTGAAAGACGGGAAGGTGCAGAACGCCGTCGTCTACATCAAGGCGGGCCTCGGCGACCGGGTGTTCGCCGTGCCGGAGACGCCCGTCGTCATCGATCAGAAGGGGTGCCTCTTCGAGCCGCGGATCGCGGCGGCGCAGACGGATCAGCCGATCCGGTTCCTCAACGGCGACCCCCTGCCGCACAACGTCCACGGCCTGCCGAGCAAGTCGTCGGCGTGGAACTTCAGCCTCGGCGTGAAGGGCGCGTCGCGCAACGTCACCATCGAGACGCCCGAGCCGGCGATCGAGATCAAGTGCGACATCCATCCGTGGATGAAGGCCTACCTCGCCGTCTTCGATCATCCGTACTTCGCCGTGACCGACGCCGACGGCCGCTACACGCTCGCGAACGTGCCGCCCGGGAACTACGTCCTCGAGGTCTGGCACGAGCGGCTCGGGACGCGCACCGCCGACGTCTCCCTCGCGCCGAAGGAGACGAAGACGGTCGACTTCACGTTCCCGGCAGGGAAGGGCGGCTGATCGCGCCGCGCGGGGCTCGCGCGCCGCCGCGCGGCGTGCGGCTCGCGGCGCGCGCCGCCGACGCGCTCAGAATCCTTTGACCTTCTTCGCCTGGTCGAAGATGTGATTGGCGAGGAAGAAGCCGACCAGCACGACGATCGTCAGCCAGAACGGTCCCCACGTCGCGGCCCACGTCGCGTGCTGGCTGATCATCATGAAGACGAGCGGCACCGACATGAACGTGTTGTGCTTCGAGCGGGTGCCGGCGAGCGCGGCGACCGTGGGGTCGACCGCCGTGCCGTTCTTGGTCCCGGTGATGATCTGCTGCTGCGCCGGCCAGATGCGGAACCAGACGTTGAACGCCATGATCGTGCCGAACATCGCGCCGAGGTGGATCGCGTAGCCGCGGTAGCTGAATCCGGCGAGCCGCATCAGGACGAGCACCACCGCGGAGAGAACCACGCCGCCGATGAACGCGGCCTGCGGGTCCTTCATCGGGCCGTTGACGAGCGGGTCGTAGATGAACGGAGCGACGAACACGAGCAGGATCATGATCAGCGCCAACACGTTCCACGGTCGTGTCGGATCATCGAGGACGAGCTTGGTGTGGTAGTAGACCATCATCAGCAGCAGCACGCCGATGATCCAAGTGAACGCGGCTCCCCAGCGGAACCAGAAGAGCGCGCGCGGCATCAGCTCGGGGACGACCTTCTTCTTCGTCTCCGCGTCCATCGTCGGCGCGAAGTTCGCGTTCACCCAGTTGAAGAAGTAGAGCAGGCCGATCCAGAGAATGCCGGCGAGAACGTGGATCCAGCGGAAGAGCGCCTCCAAGAAATTCATTGCGTCCATGACCCCACCTCCTGCGCAGTGTCGGCGCTCGACGTCGCGATCGCCCGACCGCCGATGCGCGCATGCGGCCTGGGTGTTAAACGCCGCAAAATCCAATGTCAACAAAGGCCGCGTGCAGGGTGCTGTCCGCGGCGTCCGGACGGTGGCTGGCGCAGCTGACGGCTGAAGCCCGCCGGCACGCGCGTCGACCGACGTCCCTGCTGGCGCGCGAGCACGCGCTGCGGTAAACGGCTGAGGTCGACCCTGCCCGGAGAGGTGGCCGAGTGGTCGAAGGCGCACGCCTGCTAAGCGTGTGTAGGGGTAAAACTCTACCGAGGGTTCGAATCCCTCCCTCTCCGCTCTTTTTCGCTCTCTTCCGCACCCCGCAACCGCCCGCGCGCCGCCGGTTTGATGAACCCCGTCCGCACCGTCCGCAGGAGAGCACGTCGGTGCGAACTCTCGCGCTCACGTTCCCGGCCGCTAGCGACTAGAGACACCGGACCGCTCGGCAGCCGTGAAAGCTCGGGGAGGCGCGCAAAGGCGCGTCCTCCCCGAGCGCGTTTGACGGTCCTTTCGCGTCCGCGCATCTTCGACTGATGTCCCCCGCCGGCGCCGCGCGCGGTTCGAGCGATGCACGCGCGCCTGCGGAGCCCGCTCCGACCGGCGAGCGCAGCCCCGTCGACGCACGCCCGACGACGATCGCCACGACCGCGCCGCTCCGCCGCCCGATCTTTCGCGCGCTCTGGATCGCCGCGGTCGTCTCGAACCTCGGCACCTGGATGCAGGAGGTCGGCGCCGCATGGCTGATGACGTCGCTCACGGTGTCGCCGCTTCTCGTGACGCTCATCCAGGCCGGCGCGAGCCTCCCGATGTTCCTGCTCGCGATTCCCTCCGGCGCGCTCGCCGACATCGCCGACCGCCGGCGGCTCCTGATCGCGACGCAGACCTGGATGCTCGCCGCCGCCGCGATGCTCGGGATCGTCACCATGCGCGGCCACGTGACGCCGGCGATCCTCCTCGGCGTCACCTTTGCGATCGGCATCGGCAACGCCCTCAACGGCCCGGCGTGGCAGGCGATCGTCTCCGAGCTCGTGCCGCGCCCCGAGCTGCCGGCGGCGATCGCGCTCAACGGCGCCGGCTTCAACATCGCCCGCGCGGTCGGTCCGGCGCTCGGCGGACTCGTCGTCGCCGCCGCCGGGCCGGGGCCGGTTTTTCTTCTCAACGCGGCGTCGTTCCTCGCGACGGTGATCGCGCTCTTTCGATGGGAGCGCCGTCCGAGCGTGAGCCCGCTTCCGGTCGAGCGCTTCGCCGCCGCCATGCGCGGCGGCCTGCGCTACGTGCGCTACGCGCCGGAGCTTCGCGCCGTGACGATCCGCTCTGGCGGCTTCATCTTCTTCGCGATCGCGCTCGTCGCGCTGCTGCCGTTGATCGCGCGCGTCGAGCTCGGGCGCGGGCCGACCGCCTACGGCGTCCTCCTCGGTGGCCTCGGCCTCGGCGCCGTCACCGGCGCCACGGTGCTGCATCGTCTGCGCGCACGCTTCTCACGCGAGGGCATGGCCCGCACCGGCTCGATCGTCTTCGCCGCCTGCTGCGTCGTCGTCGCGCACGTGCACGCCTTCCCCGTCCTGTGCATCGTGATGTGGGTCGCGGGGATCTGGTGGCTGACGCTGCTCTCGAGCTTCCACGCCGCCGCGCAAGGATCCGTCGCGGGCTGGGTGCTCGCGCGCGCCGTGTCGGTCTATCTCTTGGTCTTCTCCGCGTGCATGGCGCTCGGCAGCGTCACGTGGGGCGCGCTCGCCGGATGGATCGGCACGCCGTGGTCGCTCACCGTCGCCGCCGCGGGACTCGTCGTCGCGCTGCCGGTCTTCGATCGCTTCCGCTTGCCGCCGTTCGAGGGACGCGACCTCTCGCCGACGAAGTTCAGCCCCGCGCCGCTCCTCGAGGGCGCGCACGATCGCGGACCCGTCATGGTCACCGTCCGCTACGAGATCGCCGACGAGGACCGCGTCGCGTTCCGCGCCGTCATGCGCGAGATGGAGTACCACCGCCGCCGCAGCGGCGCCGTCGGCTGGGCGCTCTACGAGGACCCGGAGCATCCCGACGCGATGCTCGAGGTCTTCCTCGTCGACTCCTGGCTCGAGCACCTCCGCCAGCACGAGCGCGCGACCGCGGTCGACGCCGCGATCCGCGCCCGCGTCCTCGCCTTCCACCGCGGCGCCGAGCCGCCGCACGTGTCGCACTACCTCGCCGTCGAGTAGCGATCGCCGCCGTCACGCGTCGACGCGCGCGCAACGGGCACGGAGCGTGTTCGCGTTGACTTCCCGCCTCGCTCTGTTAGGTACTTACGTTTCACGCGCCCATAGCTCAGTTGGATAGAGCGTTTGACTACGAATCAAAAGGTCGGGTGTTCGAATCACCCTGGGCGCACTGGTAGCTAGGTCGGCAACCGCCTGCCCAGATTCGGACGAATTGTCCGAATCGCCACCCGAGACAGCCACGATTATGCTCGCGTAGAGCCAGCGCACGAACGCGCGCAGGTCGTCGTCTGGTCGCTGCGGGACGAGCCGCGCGACGATCAGCGGTCAGTGCATCGGGATCGTGATCACCGTCGCCGTCGCCCAGTCCGCGCCGGAAGATCCGGGCGCGTCGTTCGCCGAGCTCGCGAGGCCGATCGTGCCCGTCTTCACCTCGCGGTGCTCCTCGGGCGTCGCTTCGTTCACCACCACGACGACGCGCCAGCCGACGGTGCGGGTTGGGGTTTGATCGTCGGCGCGGGCGTCGTCGTAATAATGGACGCGGATCGTGTAGTCGCCGGGGAGGACCGTGTTGCCGGCGGCGGCGCTCAAGAAATAATTCTCGGGGCCGAAACCGTGGGTGTTGTCGACGTCGAGACGGCCGCCGATCGCCGTGGTCTTGTGGCGGTACCACGAGGTCTCGGCATCCGGTTGCGTGACGTAGAGATCGACGTCGGCGTCGGCGAGGTTCCACGTCAGGGTCGCGGAGATCGTTGTCTTCGGCGCGGTCGATTTGATCGAACGGGTGGCGCAGCCGATGCGGCCGTCTGGGGAATCGACGGTCACGTTCAATGAATTGTCGCCGTTCTGGAGGACGACCTGCGCGGCGAACGTGCCGCCGGAGACGGCGAGCGCCTGGGGGGAGCTGTTGACCCGGAGCGTGCCGGCGGTGACGGTCTGGTCGCCGACGGTGCCGGAGACCGTCAGCACGCGCTCGGTCGTCGTCGGGTCGGTCGGCGAGGTGATCGCGACCGGGATCGAGCCCGGCGCGTTCGGCGTGCACGGGCAGGCGCTGCTGTCGACCACGATCTCGGTGACGCGGTTGGGGTCGATCTTGTAGAAGTGCGTGCCGGCCGACGCGAACGGAAACCACGACCGCGCCTCGTAGCGGTCGCGCGGCGGTTTGAAGCTGACGTCGACGCCGTCCGAGAATTTCACTTGATGGGAGCGGGCGATGCCGAAGTTGTCCTTGCTGTAGACCGACGCGCCGACGCCGGGCGTGGCGGCTTCCGCGACCTCGACGTGGGCGCTCGAGTCGCCGGCGCGGTCATGGGAGATGACGGTCGCGCGGTCGATGTCGTTGAACGCGACCTGGTTGCCGAAGCGGCGGGCGACCTCGCGGATCTCGTCGGCGCTCGAGCGTCCCGGCCCGAGCCGGAGCGGCAGGCCCTTCTGCATCGCGATCACGTTGAGCGTGCGCTCGGCGACGGAGCCGCCGCAGTTGGAGATCGCGCTGACGCCGGCGCCGGGGAGCGGCACGTACGGTGTCCCGCCGTATGCCTGCTCGTCGGGATCGAGATATTGCTCCTTCACGAACTTCTGGAGCGCCTGCTTCTTCGCGGGATCGGTCTCGTCGGCGATGCGCTGGTCGAGGTCGCGCGCGACGACCGTGTAGTTGAACGAGAACTCGTCCGGCTGCCCCAGGCCGTTCACGCCGCGCACCGTGATCTTCTTCGGGCAATCGGCGGCGGTCGCGACCCGCGCCCGCATGACGCGCGCGAGCGCGTCGCCGGCGGTCGATGATGACGGCGACGCCGTAAGGGAGGCGTCGGCCGACGGCGAACGCGTCGCGCCGGCGATGTCGAGCGTCGCCCGCGACGCGCGCATGGCCGCCGCGGAGCCCCGCGCCTGTGCGAGCGCGTCGAGCTTCGCGTCGATGTCGTAGACGTAGGTGAACGTGTCGAGGCCGTCCTGCCCGTCGAGGACCTTCAAGGCGTGCGTCACGAAGTCGGGCGCCCACACCATCTCGGCGAAGAGATGGCGCTCGAGCCAATCCGCGAGCACCGGGATCGCGCGCTCGTCGCCGATCTGCTCGAGGACGTAGGCGAGGATCGAGAGCGGCAGGTCGTCGAGGATGTCGGCCCGGGGCGCGAACTCGGCGAAGATGCGGTCGAGCGCGGCGGGGCCCTGCGCGATCAGCGCGACGGCCTCCGGGTAGAGCGCCTCGATCGCGGGCCGGATCAGGATCGGGAAGTTCTCGTTCGCGAGCCGGGTTTGGGCCTCGACGGTGTCGATCGCGCGCATGAGGTCGTCGGCGGTCGGCGGCAGCGACGACGGGATGCAGAGCTCGTCGGGGGTCGCGGTCGCGCGCACCTCCTCGGCGAGGGTATTGCGGGTCGAGACCTTCTGCGGCGGTGTCTTCGCCTGCTTCGGGAGCTTGGTGAAGCGTGCCTGGTAGCAGACGAGGTGCGCGGGCGCGTCGTCGTCGGGCGCCTGCTCGCCGGGATCGAGATCGGCGAAGCAGACGCGCGTCGCCTTCTTCAGATCGTAGATTCGCGTGAAGAGCTGATCCTCGACGACGACGCCCGTACGCGGCGTGAACTTCGGGAACGGCACCTGGCCGCGCGGCGCCTTCGCGGGCGCGACCTTGTAGCACTTGAAGTCGGCGAGGTCGGCCGGCGCGGCCTGGTCGTTGCCGCCGGTGCCGAGCACCTTCGACGACGCGACGAGCAGGCGATCCTCGCCGGTGATCTTGAGCTTGAGACCATCCGGATGGAGCTGGTTGTGCGCGTCGACGATCGCGTTCTTGCGCGCGAACTTCGCGGCGCTCTTGCCGCGCTTCGCCTGGTAGCCGACGAGGTGACCCGGGTGCGCCGGCGCGGTCGGGTCCTCGCCGGCCTTGTTCGCCGGCGCGCAGAGCGTGAGCGACTTCTTGACGTCGAACGGGAACGGTCCGCCCAGGCGATCCGTGACGCCGACGCTCGTCGGCGCGAGCTGCGGGAACGGCGGCGCGCCGGACGGCGCCTTCACGGGCTTCGTCTTGTAGCAGAGGAAATGATCGGGACAGGCGTTGTCGCCGCACGCGGCCGGCGCGATGCGGACGGCGTCGCGCGCGCCGAGCACGGCACCGGCGCGGGCCGTCGAGGGCGCGCCGACGGCGATCGGCAGAATCGAGACGAGGACCACGAGCGCGAGGCGGGTACTGGTAGTGGACATGATGGGCACTCGACGCATCGGCCGGTGGGGGTTGCCGGACGCGCTGGCGATTAGGAGATACCGAACCCGTACAGCGACGCTCGTCGTGCGCGCAAGCAAATAATATCGATCGGCGTTTCGAACGAATCGCTACGGCGGAAAGAGTGCGCCGAAAGGGAGCGGATCTCGGGACGGCGGACGTCGCGGCCGCCGGCTCCGCTGGTCGGCGACGAATCCGGCGGGAGACTCGCAGAAGACGGTCGCGGGAGGAGACGGCCGCAAGGGCCGTCTCCTCCCCACCGAGCTCGCGCACCAGCAGGACGCTCGAAGCGTGCTAGAGTGCCCGAAGCAACTGACGACCCTCCGGGACTCGGAACGGAAATGGGAGGTGAGCGGAATGACCTATCGGCGCGGGACGGGCCACGACACGTGGCACTTTTGTCGCGATTGCAGCAACGATCCGAAATCGAACTTCGATGCGCGGAGCACGAAGCCGACCACTGGGGAGCTGTGCAACGAGTGCGAGAGCAAGGAGAAGGCAGGCGATTGTAAGCAGTAAGCGTTTCTCTTTACACGTTCAGCGTGATCGGGACGCTGGGGCGGAAACGCGGAGTCGGGAGGACGTTCTGATGCCCAATGCCAAGGACCTCATCGCCAAGGCGATTACCGCCGTCCACGAGGGCGCCTTCCGTATGAGCGGGGGCTGGCTCGGGGGCCGGATGGCCGGCATGCCCGTGCTGCTGCTCACGACCACCGGGCGCAAGAGCGGCAAGCCGCGCACCACGCCTCTCACCTACTTCGAGTTCGACGGCGACGTGGTGGTCGTGGCGTCCTACGGCGGCGACGACCGCCATCCGCAGTGGTACCAGAACCTCGTCGCCAACCCGGCCGTCACCATCGAACGCGGCCAGGGGAAGGAACGCCTGACGGCCCGCACGGCATCGGCCGACGAGAAGGCGAAGTGGTGGCCGACGATCACCTCGACGTACAGGGGCTATGCCGGCTACCAGCAGCGCACGACCCGCGACATCCCGCTGGTGGTGCTGACGACGGCAGGCTGACGCGCTCGGTCCTCCACGCGGAAGAACCGTGCAGACATTCGTCGCGGCGTTCATCGGGGCTGTTCGCTCGCGTCGACCTTCCCGGGGCGGTGCGCTCGGGTAGGCTGTTCTGGTCGACGGCGGTGAAGTAGAGATCTCCGGACGGGAGGACTGCCTGATGAGAGTGAAGACATACGTGCTGGTCTCGGCGATCGCGCTGCTCGCTCTGTCGTGCGCACCGCATCGCCCCTGCGTTTCCGCGGCCGGCGAGCCGTGCCACGGTAAGCGGTTCGCGGCGGCGATGGGACATGCGTGCCAGCCCGATGGGTGCGCGTACGAGAGTCGGTGCTACTCGAACGGAGCGATCCGGGCCAACGGCGGCGCCTGCCAAGAATGCAGCGCCGGGAAGTGGGTGAGCGCGACCGGCTGCGCCGAGTACGGCTGCCCCATGATGGGAAAAGGCGGCTGCCCCATGATGGGGAAGGGCCCGTGCCCGATGATGGGGAAGAGCTCGAAGAAGCCCTGCCCGATGCATCCCGGCAGGCACAGGCGCGCGCGGGACCATTGATCGCCGCGACTGAGCGCCGCGACGCCCGCCAATTCCGAACCAAGCCGGCCTCGAGGCTCCGCGCGGCGCGGTGCCTCGAGGCGACGGATCTCGTGAACGCTCGATGACGTGACGGTGACGAGCGCCGAAGGCGCCCCTCTACCCGGCTCTTCGCGCTTGACCGGGCGATGGTACATCGACGAGACTCCGGCCACGATCGACATCCACCAGAGGAGGTCTCCCATGGCCGCTCCGCGCTCTCTCATCGTTGCAGCGATCATCCTGTTCGCACTCGCCGCGCCGGCAGCGGCGGAGCGAGCTCCCAAGTGCAAGTACGACGCGGGCTCGGTGTATGCCGCCGTGCAGCCGCACAAGCCCCACGGCGCCGAGATTCCGATCGACACGATCGTCGTCCTGATGCAGGAGAACCGGTCGTTCGACCACTACCTCGGCCAGCTGCACTTCCAGGGCCAGCGGCGGTCGAAGGCGGAGCCGCTCACGGGCAACCCCAACCCGCTCGATCCAGGCGGTCCGTTCATCACGCCGTTCCATCAGAGCTACTACTGCGAGCCGGCGGATCTCGACCACTCGTGGACGGGCACGCATCGCGAGTGGGACGCCGGCGCCATGGACAACTTCGCGCTCCAGAACGCGACCGGCGTCGACCCGAGCGGCGCTCGTTCGATGGGCTACTACGACAGCAGCGACCTGCCGTTCTACTACGCGCTCTACAGCACCTTCGCGATGGGCGACCGCTACTTCTCGTCGGTGCTCAGCCAGACGTTCCCGAACCGATTCTATCTGCTCGCGGCGACGTCCTTCGGCCACATCCGCAACGACCTGCCGACCGGCGGCTCAGACTTCACGCAGCCGACGATCTTCAATCTGCTCGACGACGCCGGCGTCAGCTGGAAGATCTACTACTCGCAGATCCCGTTCGCGGACCTGTTCGGGTACGTCCGCAACCACGCGCCCGGCAACGTCGTCCCGGTCGCGCAGTACTACACCGACGCGCAGGCGGGGACGCTGCCCCACGTCGCCTTCGTCGACCCGATCTTCATCGGGCAGGCGAACGTCGAGACCGACGAGCATCCGCCGTCGAACATCCAGGTCGGCCAGAACTTCGCGGCCCAGGTGATCAATGCGCTGCTCGCGAGCCCGCAGTGGCCGCAGTCGGCGCTGTTTCTGACCTACGACGAGCACGGCGGCTACTACGATCACGTGCCGCCGCCGCCGGCCTGCGTTCCGGACGACATCCCGCCGATGCTCGAGTCCGGCGACTCACCCGGCGCGTTCGATCGCTACGGCATCCGCGTTCCGATGGTCGTCGTCTCCCCGTGGGCGCGGCCGCACTACGTGTCGCACAAGGTGTACGACCACACCTCGATCCTGCGGTTCATCGAGAACCGCTTCGATCTCCCCGCGCTCACGCGTCGCGACGCGAACGCCGACCCGATGCTCAAGCTCTTCCGCTTCCGGAAGATGAGCTTCCCGGTGCCGCCGACGCTGCCGCCGGCGCCGATCGATGCCGGCCACATGAACAGCAACGAATGCGTGAACGCGCCGCCGCCCGGCGGTCTCTGATCGGACACGCAGCGTAGCAGCTGCCGACATCCGGTCGCGATCGGATTCGCCGCGACGGCTCACGCCAGAGCGACGATCCGATCGACGACCGCGTCCCGGCCGGCGATCACCGCATATTCCCACTCGCGGGCTCTGGTGAGAGCGGCGTGCAGCGGCTCGCGGCGTGACGACGCTGCGGCGAGCGCTTCGCGGACGTCGGTCTCGCCGATCGCGGCGCGCAGGCGCGTCGGACGAGTACGACCAGAACGCGATCACGTACGTTCCTGCGATGAGCAGCGGGCCTTATCGACGTGGACGTGAGTCGCAAGGCGCCGATGGTCCGCGTGCCGTCTACTGGACCGCGTCGCCGAACGCCTCGTCTGCCGTGTCGGCGTCGGCGTCGGCCTTGGTGGCGTGCACGCGTCCGTCGAGGTGGTTCGGCGGCGCGTACACCGTATAGATCTTCAGCGGCTGTTTGCCTGTGTTCACGACGTTGTGTGCGGTGCCGGGGGTAACCACGAGGACGTCGCCCGCCGCGATCGGCTGTGTCTTGCCGTCGAGTGTCGCGGTGCCACTGCCGCTCAGGAAGAACAGCGTCTGCTCGACGTGCGCGTGCGTTTCGAGCCCAACCTCGCCGCCTGGCGGGATGCTCATGACGACCAACTGACTTCGCGCGCCGCTGAAGAGAACCGTGCGGAAGGTCCGGTTCTCCTTCGTCACCTGGACAATGTTGGTGTGAAACGACATCGCGTGATCTCCTCTCGGGCGGCGACGGCGCGCCGCCCAAGACGTGCGCGGGCGGCGGCTCGCGCAGCGACAGGAAGCATACCCCTCCTCAAACTACTCCACGACATGCACGATCGCGACAGGCACGACGGGCCTCCGGGTGCGGAGCGCGACCTTGATGTAGCCGCCGCTCTTCCGCAGCGTGGCCATAGTTGTCGCGAATTGTCCTGGCGCGTAGAACTGTGCGCGTATCACTGCGACGCGGTGAGCGGGCTGTCCCTCACGGTAGACGCATGGCGATGGAAGCGAGCCATCATCTCGGCACGCGGCGAGAGGGCCGGCCGACGCCGGCCGGGAGACGGAGGGAAGCAATGAAGGAGAAGAACGCTTCTCTTTGGCTCGGCATTTTTCTGGATTCCGGGAATCGGTCCACTCGTCGTCGCCGGCCCGCTGGTGTCATGGATCGTCGGTGCGCTCGAAGGTGCCGCCAGCATCGGCATCCCGAAGGACAGCGTCACCAACTACGAGACCGCCCTCGAGTCCGACAAGTTTCTGGTGATCGCACACGGCAGCGCGGACGAGGTGCAGAGGGCCGAGAGCATTCTCGAGCAGACCCGCCCCGCGTCACCGAAGCGTTCGTCGAGTCCTGAGAGGAGCTTCTTCGCCTGCGTCGCGACGAAACGCGCTCGCCTGAAGAGGACGCGGACATGAGCACGAAAATCAGCCCGCTGGCTGGTAAGCCCGCGCCGCCCGCGCGACTGGTCGACGTGTCGAAACTCGTCGCGGCCTACTACGATCAGCGACCGGATCCGTCGGTGCCGGCGCAGCGTGTCGCCTTCGGCACCTCCGGGCACCGCGGCTCGTCGTTCGCGGTCACCTTCAACGAGGCGCACGTCCTGGCAATCAGCCAGGCGATCTGCCTGTACCGCCTGGCGCGAGGCATCGACGGGCCGCTGTTCATCGGCATCGATACGCACGCGCTGTCGCGGCCCGCGTTCCAGAGCGCGCTGGAAGTCTTGGCCGCCAACGGCGTCGGAGTCATGATCTCGCGGGACGGCGAATACACTCCGACTCCGGCGGTTTCTCGTGCGATCCTCGTCTACAATCGCGGTCGCAAGACCGGGCTCGCCGACGGTATCGTCGTAACGCCCTCGCACAACCCACCTGACGACGGCGGATTCAAGTACAACCCGCCTGACGGCGGCCCGGCCGATACCGGTGTCACCGGGTGGATACAGGCCCAGGCCAACGCGCTGCTCGAAGATCGATTGAAGGACGTGCGGCGCATCCCGTTCGAACGGGCCCGGTGCGCCGGCACCACCCGCGAACACGATTTCCTGAACGCCTACATCGACGACCTCGGCAGCGTGATCGATCTCGACGCGATCCGCGACTCCGGCATTCGCCTGGGCGCGGATCCGTTGGGCGGCGCCGGCGTGCACTACTGGGAGCGGATCGCCGAGCGTTACGGCGTCGACCTCACCGTCGTCAGCGAGGAGATCGATCCCACCTTCGCCTTCATGAGCCTGGACTGGGACGGACGCATCCGCATGGACCCGTCGTCGACCTACGCCATGCAGCGGCTGATCGGCCTGAAGGAACGCTACGACGTCGCATTCGCCTGCGACACCGATCACGACCGCCACGGCATCGTGACGCGCAGCGCCGGGCTGTTGCCACCGAATCACTATCTGGCGGTGGCGATCGATTACCTGTTCCGGAATCGCCCGCACTGGACCACGCATGCGGCGGTCGGCAAGACCGTGGTCAGCAGCACGATGATCGACCGTGTGACGGCCAGGCTGGGACGCAACCTGTACGAGGTCCCCGTCGGCTTCAAATGGTTCGTCGCTGGCCTGCTCGACGGCACGCTTGGTTTCGGCGGCGAGGAAAGCGCCGGCGCGTCCTTCGTCTGCATCGACGGAACGGTATGGACGACCGACAAAGATGGCATCGTCCCGGCGTTGCTTGCGGCGGAGATCACGGCGAGGTCAGGCCGCGACCCCGGCGAGATCTATCGCGACCTGACCCGTGACCTCGGCGAACCGGTGGCCGACCGCGTCGAGGCGCCGGCCACGCCGGCGCAAAAGGAATTGCTGGAGAGACTCTCGGCGCACCAGGTCCCGTCCACGGATCTGGCCGGGGAAACGATTCGGGCCGTCCTCACCAACGCACCAGGCAACGGCGCCCCGATCGGCGGCTTGAAGGTGGTGGCGGAGAGCGGATGGTTCGCCGCGCGTCCGTCGGGGACGGAAGACATCTACAAGCTCTATGCGGAGAGCTTCCGGGGAGCCGCTCATCTGTGCCGCATCCTCGAGGAAGCACGGGCGATCGTCGCCGCCGCTCTTGCGGTAAGGGCGTCGCCGTAAACGAATCCGCTGCGTGTTTTCTGGAGATGATGGAGAATGGATGAGCCGCTGGGACCCGAACTGCTCGCTTCTGCCTGAGCCGGATTGACGGATAAGCGGGCGCAGCCTTTGGAAGACACAACCGGGTCATCGAATCACGGCGCAGTCGTTTCGGTGCGCGGCAGCGTCGTCGATGTCCGGTTCGATGGGCGCTTGCCGCCGATCTACTCGGTGCTGCGCGCTGGCGACGAAGGGCGAATCGTCATCGAAGTGCTGGCGCAACTGGATGCGCGGCGCGTGCGCGGGATCGCGTTGACGCCCACGCAAGGTCTCGCTCGTGGCATGCCGGTGGAGGACACGGGCGGGCCGTTGAAGGCGCCGGTCGGCAAAGGCGTTCTCTCGCGGATGTTCGATGTGTTCGGCAACACCATCGACCGGGAAGCGGCGGTGTCCGACGTCCAATGGCGTTCTGTGCATCGGGCTCCCCCGCCGCTGGCGCGACGATCCACCAAGTCCGAGATCTTTGAGACGGGCATCAAAGTCATCGATGTGCTCGTGCCGCTGGAGCTCGGCGGCAAGGCGGGACTGTTCGGCGGGGCGGGCGTGGGCAAGACGGTGTTGCTCACCGAAATGATCCACAACATGATCGGACACCAGGAAGGCGTCAGCATCTTTTGCGGGATCGGCGAGCGTTGCCGCGAGGGCGAGGAGCTGTACCGCGACATGAAGGAAGCCGGCGTGCTGCCGAACATGGTGATGGTCTTCGGCCAGATGAACGAGCCGCCGGGCAGCCGGTTCCGCGTCGGCCATGCAGCGCTGACGATGGCCGAGTATTTCCGCGACGACGAGCACCGCGACGTGCTGTTGCTCGTCGACAATATCTTCCGCTTCATCCAGGCCGGTATGGAGGTATCGGGCTTGCTGGGCCAAATGCCGTCGCGTCTCGGCTATCAGCCCACCATGGGCACCGAGCTATCGGAGTTGGAGGAGCGCATAGCCAATACCGATAGCGGCGCGATCACTTCGATCCAGGCGGTGTATGTGCCCGCGGACGACTTCACCGATCCGGCGGCGGTGCACACGTTTTCGCATCTCTCCGCGTCCATCGTGCTCTCGCGCCAGCGAGCGAGCGAAGGCCTTTTCCCGGCCATCGACCCGCTCCAATCTAGTTCCAAGATGGCCACGCCGGGCATCGTCGGAGAACGACACTACAAATTGGCGCAGGAAATCCGGCGGACGCTCGCCCAATACGCAGAGCTCAAAGACATCATTGCCATGCTCGGCCTCGAGCAGCTTTCGCCGGAAAACCGCAACGTGGTCGCCCGCGCCCGCCGGTTGGAGCGTTTTCTCACGCAGCCCTTCTTCACGACCGAGCAGTTCACCGGTCTCGAAGGAAGGCTCGTCAGCCTCGAGGATGCGCTGGGCGGTTGTGAGCGAATCCTGCACGATGAATTCAAAGACTGCCCGGAGGCCGCGTTTTACATGATCGGGACGGTGGATGAAGCGAAGAATGACGCCAAACCCAAAGGCAAGTCCGACAGTCTGCCAACCCGGAGCGAAACCTCGACCGAACGTTGAGCGGGCTGGCCGTTGACACGCATGACGCTCAAAGTTCTCCTGCCCTTTGAAATCTTCGCCGAGAAAACCGGCGTGTCGCGTATCGTGGCGGAGACGCGCGAGGGCTCGTTTGGACTGCTGCCCAACCGGCTCGATTGCGTCGCGACACTCGCGCCCGGAATTCTGATCTACGAAACCGAAGCGGACGGGGAAGTGTTCGTGGCGGTGGATGAAGGGGTGCTCGTCAAGACCGGCCCGGACGTATTTGTTTCCGTGCGCCGCGCGCTGGGCGGAACGGACCTCGGCCGGTTGCGCGCTTCGGTGGAGCGGGAGTTTCTGACCCTCGACGAGCACGAGCAAAACGTCCGCTCGGTCATGGCCAAATTGGAAAGCGGATTCCTCCACCGCCTGGCGATGTTTCAACATGAGTGACGAGCCGGAGAACCCCTCGAAGAACGCGCCGACCTTCGCCGCCCAGGTCGGCGCGAAGGCCGCGCGCAAGCTGAGGGCGCAGCGTAACTCCAAGCCAGGCGTCTGGTTCGGCCTCGGCATGATGGGGCTGATCGGCTGGTCGGTGACGGTTCCGACGCTGCTCGGCGCAGCGCTCGGTATCTGGTTGGACAAGCACCACTCGAGCCGGCATTCCTGGACGCTGGCGCTGTTGGTGGCCGGGCTCGCGATCGGCTGTTTGAATGCGTGGCATTGGGTCGCCAAGGAGGAGAAAGCGATACGGGACGAACAGGACGTCGACGATGAGTGAAACTCTGACACTGGTGCTGGCGTGGGCGGCCGGGGGGGTGCTCGGTGCGATGTTCTTCGGGGGCCTTTGGTGGACGGTTCGTAAGGGTCTTTCATCCACACAACCGGCGTTGTGGTTCGTCGGCAGCGTGCTGCTGCGGATGGGCATCACCCTGGCGGGATTCTACTTCGTCTCGGGGCGCCATTGGGAGCGGCTGTTGCTGTGTCTCCTCGGATTCGTCATGGCACGTCCAGTCGTGACGTGTCTGACGCGGCCGGCGGCAGACACCCCAACCCGCCCGGCGCCAGAGGCCAGCCATGCGCCTTAGTCCGGACGGGATGATCTTCTGGCAGCACGGGGTTTTCAAACTCAACGCCACCATCGTGTTCACCTGGGGCCTGATGCTCGTGCTCGCCGCCGGTTCGAAACTGATCACGCGCAAACTTTCCACGGACCTGACACGTTCCCGCTGGCAGAACCTTCTGGAAATCGTCGTCACCGCGATCGAGAAGCAAATCGAAGAAGTCGGTCTCCGGTACCCGGAGAAGTATCTCGGCTTTCTGGGCACGCTCTTCCTGTTCGTCGCCACGGCCAGCATCTGCACCATCATCCCCGGCTACGAGCCACCGACGGCTTCACTCTCGACCACCGCAGCACTCGCGCTGTCAGTGTTCGTAGCCGTGCCGATGTTCGGCATCGAGGACCAGGGCATGGGCGGCTACCTCAAGTCCTACGCGGAGCCGACAGTCATCATGTTGCCTTTCAACATCATCAGCGAACTGTCGCGCACGCTGGCCCTGGCCGTCCGCCTGTTCGGCAACATGATGAGCGGGGCGATGATCATCGCTATTCTGCTCACCATCACCCCGTTCATTTTCCCGATCGTCATGATGGTGCTCGGTCTGCTCACCGGCATGGTGCAGGCGTACATCTTCAGTATCCTGGCCGCGGTTTACATCGCGGCCGCCACGCGCACTCGCAGGCCCAGGCCCGAGCCAGTGCCCGCGACCTGAAACGACAACGGAGCAACCAGAAGGACACACCAATGGACAACATGACCCTCGTCGCCGTTGCCTCGATCGTCACCGCCGGACTCACGACCGGCGTGGGGTGTATGATGCCGGCCCTGGGCGAGGGGCGGTCGGTCGCGACGGCGCTAACCGCGCTGGCGCAGCAGCCCGACGCCTCCGCCACGATCACCCGAACCCTGTTCGTCGGCCTGGCGATGATCGAGTCCACGGCCATCTACTGTTTCGTGGTCTCGATGATTCTGATTTTCGCCAACCCGTTCTGGAACCACGTCATCGCCCAAATCGCGGGAAAGTGATCGATGCTGATCGACTGGTTCACCGTCGGTGCACAAGCGCTCAATTTTCTCATCCTGGTCTGGTTGCTGAAGCGTTTTCTCTATAGGCCCATCCTCCACGCCATCGACGCGCGGGAAAAGCGGATCGCTGCGGAACTCGCAGATGCCGACGCGAAGAAGGCCGAAGCGGAAAAGGAGCGCGACGAGTTCAAGCGCAAGAACGAGGAGTTCGACCGGCAGCGCGCCGCTCTCTCGAGCAAAGCGATGGACGAGGCAAAAGCCGAACGTCGGCGTCTCCTCGACGAAGCGCGGAAGGCAGCCGACGCCTTGAGCGCCAAGCGACGGGAAACACTGAGAGCCGACGCCCTCAACCTGAACCAGGCCATTGTTCGCCGGACGCAGCAAGAAGTGTTCGCCATCGCGCGAAAGGCGCTGGCGGATCTCGCCACGACGAGTTTGGAAGAACGCTTCGGCGAGGTCTTCACCCGCCGCTTGCGAGAGATGGACGGCAAGGCAAAAGCCCGCCTCGCCGGGGCCCTCGAGACGGCGTCCGAGCCCGCGCTCGTCCGCAGCGCGTTCGACCTGCCTGCGGAGCAACGCGCGGCGATACAAAATGCGCTCAACGAAACCTTCTCGGCTGAAATTCGCGTCCGGTTCGAGACCGCGCCGGACCTGGTCAGCGGGATCGAGCTCGCCGCGAATGGACAAAAAGTGGCATGGAGCATCGCGGATTATCTGGCGTCCCTGGAAAAGGGCGTCGGCGAGCTTCTCGAAGAGAAGGACAAACCCGAAGCCGAAGCCGACGCTGAGCCTGAAGAGCCGAAGCCCGAAACAAAGAGCCGATGAACCCTCCTCCGGAAAGCTTGCAGAGTGTCTTCGACCGCGCGTTCGCTGGAATGAGCCAGGTGCGGGAAGCCTTCACGCCGCAACTGACGCCGCACGAGGTCGGCACGATCGTCAGCGTATCCACGGGCATCGCCCGGGTCTCCGGTCTTCCCAACGCGGGCTTTGAGGAGCTTCTCGAGTTTCCCGGCGATGTGTTCGGCATCGCGTTCAACGTGGACGAGGACGAAATCGGCGTGGTGCTGCTCGGCGAATACTGGCATCTGCGCGCCGGCGATGAAGTCGAGCGCACGGGCCGGGTCATGGACGTGGCCGTGGGCGAGGCATTGCTGGGACGCGTCATCGATCCGCTCGGTCGGCCACTCGATGCCGGCGGGCCGGTGGTCGCCAACGAGCGCCTGCCCATCGAACGCCCCGCGACGCCCATCATGGACCGCGCGCCCGTCACCGTACCGCTCCAGACCGGCCTCAAAGTCATCGATGCGCTCATTCCCATCGGCCGCGGCCAGCGCGAGTTGATTCTGGGTGACCGCCGGACGGGCAAGACGGCCATTGCGATCGACACCATCCTCAACCAGCGGGGCCGGAATGTCGTGTGCGTCTATTGTGCCATCGGCCAGCGCGCTTCCGCCGTCGCGAAGGTCGTGGCCGGCTTGCGGGAGAAGGGCGCGATGGACTACACGGTCGTGGTCGTGACCGAGGGCAACGACCCGCCCGGTCTCGCCTACATCGCTCCGTACGCCGCGACCAGCATCGCGGAGCATTTCATGGAAGCGGGCCGCGACGTGCTGATCGTGTACGACGACCTCACCCATCACGCCCGCGCCTATCGCGAGCTGTCTTTGCTGCTGCGTCGTCCGCCCGGTCGCGAAGCCTTCCCCGGCGACATCTTCTACATCCACTCGCGCCTCCTGGAACGCGCCACGCACTTGCGCAAGGCGCTCGGCGGCGGCTCGCTCACCGCCCTGCCCATCATCGAAACCGAAGCGCAGAACATTTCCGCCTACATTCCGACCAACCTGATCTCCATCACCGACGGGCAGATCTATCTCTCGCCGTCGCTGTTCGAATTGGGTGTGCTGCCCGCGGTCGATGTCGGCAAATCCGTTTCGCGCGTCGGCGGCAAGGCGCAGCGAGCGGCCTACCGCGCGGTGGCGGGCGACCTCAAGCTCGCCTACGCGCAATTCGAGGAACGCGAAACCTTTTCCCGCTTCGGTGCCCGGCTGGATGAAGAAGCCCGTAAGATCATCGAGCATGGACGGCGCATCCGCGCCTGTCTCGAGCAGCCGGAATTCGCCCCGGTATCCGTGCCCGAGCAAATCGCCGTGCTGCTGGCGTTGACCGCGGAACTCTTCGACGACGTGCCGCTCGATCGGATGAAGGAGGCCGACCAGGCCGTGCGCGAGGCGGCGGCGAAGATTCCGGCGGACGTAGCCGACAGACTGGATACCGCCGACAAGTTGAGCGATGAGGATCGCAAAACGATCATCGAAATCGCCCGCCAGGCGCTCGCCGCGCTTCCATCCAGCAAGCCGAGGCCAACGGACCGCCGAAGCGTGGAAGGAAGACATGAGCAACACCACGGTGAGTCTGCGCCGAAAGATCGACAGTGCCGGCGATCTCCAATCCGTCGTCCGCACCATGAAGGCCCTGGCCGCTTCGAGTATCGGCCAGTACGAGCAATCGGTGCGGGCGTTGGGTGACTACTATCGCACCGTGGAGCTGGGGTTGGGCGTCTGTTTCCGGGGTGCCGGTTCAGCGGCATTGATGACTGGAGAGACGAAACGCACGGATGCAGGTGCGATCGGCGCGGTCGTGTTTGGCTCCGACCAAGGATTGGTGGGCCAGTTCAATGATGTGGTGACCGATCAGGCGGTTGAGACCCTGGCGAGCTCTGACCGACACACCGCAGATCTGGGCCGTCGGCGAGCGCGTCCATGCGCGCTTGAAAGACGCGGGCCTGCCGCTGGCCGGCCTCTTCGCCGTGCCGAATTCCGTCAAGGCCATCACCCCGCTCGTCGGCCAGATCCTCGTGGAAAGCGAGGCGCGCCGCGGCCAGGGCGAGGTCGCCGAACTTCACCTCTTCTACAACCGCCCCACCTCCGGAGCGGCTTATGAGCCCGTCAACCAGCGGCTGCTGCCGTTGGACGAAACCTGGCGCCGCAAGCTCGCCGAGCTTCCCTGGCCGACGAAGAACCTGCCCGAGGTCATGGGCGGCGGCACCGAGACATTGCGGGCGCTCATCCGCGAGTATCTCTTCGTCTCGCTCTTCCGGGCGTGCGCCGAATCTCTCGCGAGCGAGAACGCGAGCCGCCTGGCGGCGATGCAGCGCGCCGACAAAAACATCGACGAATTGCTGGAGGACTCTCAACGGGACGTTTCACCGCTTGCGCCAGAGCGAGCATCGACGAGGAGCTGTTCGACGTGATCTCCGGCTTCGAGGCGCTGTCAGAAGGAAAAGCGCATCGGAACACGGAATGAGCGAGGAGTCAACTCGTGAAGATGACAATCGATCCCAATGATTTCCGCGTGCGCGGCGGGGAAGAAGGTCGACCTCGACAAGTGGCCGACGCTCGTGAAGCCTGTCTACAAATCGAAGAAGGAGTACAACAAACTCCTCCAAGATCAGGTGGAGGAGCTGAGCTCGCTGCAACGTCTTCACTACGCGTCCAACCGCTATGCGGTGCTGCTGATTTTTCAGGCGATGGACGCCGCCGGAAAGGACGGCGCCATCCGGCACGTGATGTCCGGTGTCAATCCACAAGGCTGCCAGGTGTTCAGCTTCAAACACCCGAGTGCGGCGGAACTGGATCACGACTTTCTGTGGCGCACCACCCGATCTCTGCCGGAACGCGGCCGCATCGGCATCTTCAACCGCTCCTATTACGAGGAAGTGCTGATCGTTCGGGTGCATCCGGAGATCCTGCGCACCGAGGGGCTGCCGGACGAGTTGCTCGACGAGGACACCGTCTGGCAGGGGAGGTATCGCTCCATCGTCGACCTGGAGAGCCATCTCCACCGCAACGGGACGCGAATCATCAAGTTCTTCCTTCACCTTTCGAAGGAAGAGCAGCGAAAGCGCTTCCTCGAGCGCATTGATGAGCCGGACAAGAACTGGAAGTTCAGTATCGCCGACGTCGAAGAGAGGAAGTTCTGGAAGCACTACATGAAGGCGTATGAGGCGTGCCTGAGCGCAACGAGCACGAAGGACGCGCCCTGGTACGTCGTCCCCGCCGACGACAAAGAGAACGCTCGGCTGATCATTTCCGAGATCATCCTCGAGGTGTTCGACACGCTAAAACTGGCTTACCCCGTGCCCAGCGCGAAACGCCGCCGGGAACTGAGTTCGATACGCAAGAGGCTCGCGAACTGAAGAGGTATCGTGGCGACCAGCGCCTGGAGAGCAATGCCTTGGTGAGCGCATCGCGCGATGACGTGGACTCCGCTTAGACGCATTGGTATAGGGCCGTCGTCATGTTTCTCGTTCACGCGGCGATCGCGTTGATGTTGGCGGGAGTGTCCGTCGCAATCCTGACGGCCGGGCTCCGTTTCCGGATCACGCACCGACCGGTCTGGGCGCTGTTCGTCGTGCTCTTTCTCGCGACGTGGGCGGGGGGGATCTGGATGGCGCCGTTCGGGCCGCCGATCGGTCGCGTCTATTGGTTGCCGTTTACCTTGATCGCGATTCTCGTGGCGATCCTCATCGCCGCGCTGTTGCCGCCGCAGGTCCACACACACGCGGAGGCGGTCGAACGAGAGGCGGAGGTCGAGGCCGGTCTCGGCGTGTTCTTCTGGGTGCTGGTGATCGCACTCGGTATCGGCATCACGCTGAGATATCTCCGCTGACGCGATCTTGGACCGTGAGGCGCTTGGTAACCTCGGTCCTGTGAAGCGCGCCGTCCGGTGCTCCCCTGGTTTTCGTACAGGTCGGGCGGTGGTCGTCGTCGCGCTGCTTGCATTGCCCTCCTTCGTTTCTCGCCCATCAAGCGTGGCTGATGAACGGCTCCATTCGTGCTGGTCGGGGAGTCGCCGCCCGCGTTGCGCGGTGCGCTCACTCAGACCAGATCGAGGAGTCGGTCCACGACCGCGTCTCTCTTCTCGATCGCCTCGCATTCCCACTCGCGGGCGCCGGTCAGCGCGGCGTGCATCTCCTCACGCCGCGACGACAGATCCGCGAGCGCCGATCGCAGGCGCGTCTCGTCGATCGCGGCGCATGGCGAATCGGTGAGCGGAATCGCGAGTCCGAGGAGGCGGCATTTCTCCGCCATCGTCGGTTGATCCCAGAAGAACGGGTACGAGATCATCGGCACGCGGTTGAAGATCGCCTCGTGCGTCGAGTTGAGGCCGTTGTGGGTGATGAAGACGTCGGCGTGCCGGAGGACGGCCCATTGGTCGACGTAGCTCTCGACCGCGACGTTCGGCCTGCTGACGGCGCGGCGAGTATCGGCATCGATCTCCGCGCCGCCCAAGCTGATCAGCGCCCGCACCTTCGGCATCGCCGCCATGCACTCGGCGATCGCGTGCAACGCCGCGACCGCCTCGGGGGTGTAGTAGCGCCAGACGACGGTGCCGAACGAGACGTAGACCTTCAGGGCGGTGGGATCGCCGGCGGCGAAGCACGGCGGCGGCTCGGCCGCCGACCGTGCCGCGATCTCGTCGAGCGGCGGCAGCGAGCCCCAGAACGCGACCGGCTCGAACACACGTCGCTCGACGTCGCTGAGGTACTGCGGCGGCTCGCCGTAGAGGTTGAGGAACGGGCTCAGCGCCGACACGTACGAAAACGGCGACGCGTCGTCGATGCCGTAGCGGGTGCGCAGCGTCGCGACCGCGCGGTGGCATCGGCGGGAGACGAGGACGTGCGGATCCGTCTCGAGGAGCGGCACGAACCGCGCCGGATCGACGTTGTGACCGGCGCACAAGTCGACGTACGGGATTCCGAGGATGCGCGCTGCGACGCGGCCGACGACGGCGAACGCGTCGTAGACCACCAGTGACGGCCGGAGCGCGTCGAGCTCGCGCGCGACGTCGCCCGCGTAACAGCCGGCGAAGGTGACGAACCGGCAGCTCCGGGGCGTCGATTCGTCGTCGGCGCTCTCGAGCGGACGGCCCGCGAAGAGATCGACGAACCTCCCGCCGGCGCGCTCGACGTCGGCGGCGAACGTCGCGCTGGTGAACACGACCGCCGCGATGCCGCGCGCGGTGACCGCGCGGATCAACGTCCGGAGCCGGCCGAAATGCTGCGCGGTGTCCATCGAGAAGAACGCGATCGTGGGTGCGGTCGGAGCGCTCATGGCCGTCGCCGGGCGGACGCGTCGACGTGGCGGCGACGGTCCGGCGCGTTGCCGGAAGCTCGGCGAGCGCGTCCGTCTCCGGCCGCGTCCCTCCTCGATCGGATCAGGTCGACGATCCGCTCGACGACCGCGTCGCGGTTGGCGATCACCTCGAGCTCCCACTCGCGCGCTCGGCAGAGAGCCGTGCGCATGGCCGGACGGCGCGACGACGTCTCTGCGAGCGCGCTGCGGACGTGCGTCTCCGCGATCGGCGCGCGCGGCGAGTCGGCCAGTGGGAGCGCGAGTCCGAACGCGCGGCACTTCTCCGCCATCGCCGGCTGGTCCCAGAAGAACGGGTACGAGACCATCGGCACGCGGTTGACGATCGCCTCGTGCGTCGAGTTGAGGCCGTTGTGGGTGATGAAGACGTCGGCGTGGTGCAGGACGGCCCACTGGTCGACGTAGCTCTCGACCGCGACGTTCGCCTTGGTGAGCGCGCGCCGCGATGCGCCGTCGATCTCGGCGCGCCCCAAGCTGACGACCGCGCGGACGTGCGGCATCGACGCCAAGCAGTCCGCGATCACGCCGAGCGCGGCGAGCGCGTCGCGCGCGAAGTACCGCCAGACGACGGTGCCGAACGACACGTAGACGTTCACGCCCGCCGGGTCGTCGCCGGCGAAAAACCGCGGCCGCTCGGCGGCGAGGCTCGCGACGATCTCGTCGAGCGGCGGCAGCGAGCCCCAGAACGCGACGGGATCGAAGACGCGCCGCTCGGCGCCGGTGAGAAACGCGGGCGGCTCGCAGTAGAGGTTCAGGAACGGGCTCAGCGCCGAGACGTACGAGAACGGCGAGGCGTCCTCGATGCCGTAGCGCCCGCGCAGCGTCTCGACTGCCTGGTGGCATCTCGGGGAGATCGCGACGCGCGGGTCGCTGGCGAGGACCTGGAGGAAACGCGCCGGTTCGACGGCGTGGCCGGCGCAGAGATTGACGTGCGGCAAGCGCAGCATCCGCGCGACCACACGGCCGACGACCGCGAACTGCTCGTAGATGACGAGCGACGGCCGGAGCGCCGCGACCTCTCGCGCGATCTCGCCGGCGTGGCAGCCCGCGAAGGTGACGAACCGGGCGGGCAGGGGAGCCGACTCGTCGTCGACGCCGGCGAGCGGACGACCGGCGAAGACGTCGACGAAGCGGCCGCCGGCGCGCTCGACGGCGGCGGCGAACTGCCGGTCCGTGAACACGTGCGCGGCGATGCCTCGGGCGGCGATCGCGGCGATCAACGAGCGAAGACGGTGGAAGTGCTGCGCGTCTCCCATCGAGAAGAACGCGACCGCGGGCGCCGCGATGCGACTCACGGCCGCGTCATGCATATCCCGCCGGCGCCACGCGACTCAGGGCCGCGCCTGGAGGCCTTCGAGCAGCGGCTCGGCGGATGCCGCATCGAGCTTCCGCACCAGGGTCACGCCGGTGCCGAACGGCAGGTCGAATATCTGGAGACGCGGGTCGCGCTTGAGCTCGTCGATGAAGTCGCGGACGCGGATCTCGAACGCGCGGTCCGCGCCGTAGATCTGCGAGCGGCGCACCACCATGCTGTCGTGGAGGAGGACGATGCCGCGCGGCGCGAGCAGCGGCTCGAAGGCCTCGTAGTCGAACCGCGCCTGCTCCGCGCTGTGATAGCCGTCGATGAAGACCAGGCCGACGGCGCCGAGGTCCCGGTATGCGTCGGTCTCGACGAACTGCTGCGTCGTCATCGCGAAATGGCGGACGTTCTCGATGCCGAAGCTCCGGAAGTACGCGCGGACCTCGTCCGGCTTCTTCCAGAAGTCGTCCACCAGCGACGGGTCGATGAAGGTGACCTCGCCGCGTTCGACGCTGTCGCCGCACGCCCGGCCGAGGAGGAGAGGCACGAAACCGCGATACGAGCCGATGACGACCGCGGCCCGCGGGTGGAGGATGCGGCCGAGCGCGTAGTAGAGCCAGCCGAGTCCGAGGCTCGCGTCGTCGGCGCGCTGGTTGTGTCCCATGCGAAGCAGCGCGGGATGCTGGAACAGCCGAGCGATCCATCGCGTCAGCTCCTCCGGGCGCGTCAGCTCCTCCGGGCGCGTCAGCTCCTCCGGGCGCGTCAGCTCCTCCGGGGTGGGTGAGCTCCTGCGGGCGCGTCGGCTCCCGCGGATCGGTCGGACCGGTCGTTTCCTCGCCCATCGCCGTAGGCTCGCGGCTATAGCAGATCGCGGCCCTTCGCAACGCGAACCGGGCTCACGGCCGTCGACCTCGTGGATCGTTTCGAGGCGGACGTCGCCACGCCGACTCGTGGGTAGTGATACAGTTGCATCACTACCGACTCGTACGCTCCTCTTGCGCATCGCCGGCGAACGCCGCAGAGTGCGCGCCGCTTCGGCGATCTCGTGACCCCGCTCGGCAAGCAGCTCCGCTTCCCGTGGCTCTACGCGCGTCTCACCGTGCTGGATGCGGCGCAGAACTGGCGCTACGCGCGCGGCGACCGCCGGTTCCTCGTCGTGCGCCACCCGCGGGTCGCGCCGTTCTTCTACGACCTGCTGCTCGACTGGCTCGCGCGCTGCTTCCCGGACGTGCGCGCGCTCTTCGAGCTGCATCCGTTGCCGTGGCGGGTGCGCGACTGGTCGCGCTACGCGCTGCACGCCGCGTGGCTTCAGGACCCGGTGCAGCGCTGGTCGCCGAGCGCGTACCGCTGGGCGCATCGACTCGGCGAGGCATGCGACCGCCACGGCGTGCCGGTGGTGAACCGCGTCGACCGGCTGGTGAACGCCGTCAAGTCGACGAGCGCGCGGCTGATCGCGACCGCCGGCATTCGCACCGCCAAGATGGCGCCGATCACCGACGCGGAGGAGTTCCGCGCGTCGCGCCTCGGCATCCCGCTCCCGCTCTTCGTCCGCGAGGACTGGGGTCACGGCGGACCGCTCCTGCGCGCCGACACCGAGGCCGAGGCGCGGGCGTTGCCGATCGAGCGCTTCGCGCATCCGGTCGCCGTCGAGCACGTCGACGTCCGCAGCCCATCCGACGGCCTCTACCGGAAGTATCGCTACGTGGTGTGCGGCGACCGCGGCGTGGCGCAGAGCCTGCACGTCGGCCGCGACTGGTGCGTCCGCGGCGGCCCCGAGCGGACGGTCTACACCGACGACCTCCGCGACGAGGAGATCGCGTTCACCAGCCGTCCGGAGCCCAACCACGCGCGCTTCGTCGCGGCGCGGCGCGCCCTCGGCCTCGACTTCGTCGCGTTCGACTACGGCTTCGATCGCGACGGCGAGCTGGTGGTGTGGGAGGCGAACCCGTACCCGTACCTGCACGTCGTCGCCGGGCGCCGCGCCTACCGGAACGGTCCGACCACGCGCGTCCTCGCCGCCATGACCGCGATGTACCTGGACCGCGCCCGCCTGCCGCTCCCCGACGGTCTCGAGGACGTGCTCGCCCGGACGCCCTGATCACGCGGGCGGCCGCGACGGGAGACTACGTGGGCGGGAGCGCTTCGAGCCGCGCTCGAACCTCCGCGCGATCGCCCTTGGCGGCGCGCCGGAAGGCGCGCGGCGAGACGCCGGCCGCGCGGTGGAACGTGCGCACGAAGTTCGAGAGGTCGCCGAAGCCGACGTCGTAGGCGACGTCGGTGACCGAGCCCGCGTCCTCGGCGAGCAGGCGTGCCGCGTGGCGCAGGCGCGAGCGCACCAGGTACTGGTGCGGGGTGACGCCGAGCACGTTCGAGAACACGCGCAGGAAATGGAACGAGCTGAGCCCGACCTCGGTCGCGGCGCGCTCGAGGTCGATCGCCTCGTGCGAATGCTCGTCGATCCAGAGCGCGGCCTCGACCGCGCGCCGCCGATCGCGGGCGTGCGCGTTCGCCGCTCGCTGCCCGCGGCCGGAGACGACCGCGACGAAGCGCGCCGCGAGCGACATCCCGACCTCGTCGAGGCCGACGTCGGTGCGGCCGTCGGCGGCCGCCTGCGCGAGCTCGCCGAAGACCATCAGCTCGGGGAGCGGCGGGACGGCGCCGGTCCGCCAGATCTCGGCGCGGTCGCCGAGCGTCGCGACGAGCGCCGGCGCGAGCTGGAACGACAGGCACTCGTCGCCGCGAGCGTGGTCGTGCGTGCAGACGTACTCGTCGCCAGGGTGGCCCGCGAGGATCGAGCCCGCGACCAGCTCGAACGCTTCGCCGCGGGCGCGATACCCGAAGCTGCCGCGCCGCACGTACGCGAGATCGAAGCCGGCGTGGATCTCGACGACCGGCTCCTCGGCGAGGCCGGCCTCGCAGCGGTAGTCGACGACCGCGAGCGCTCCGGATCGAAATACCGTCGTCGCCGCCATCCGCCGCCGAGTGTGCCTGCGGCGGCGAGACCGAGCAACCGGCGCCGCGTGGCTCCGACGCCGCGCACGCCCGCCATCGGCGATGCCTCTTCCCAGGCGCCGCGCGGCTATTCCTGCGCCAGCTCCACCGCGCGCCAGAGATACCAGCTCGCGACCGTGCGGTAGGGCTTCCACCGTGCGCCCCGCTGCTCGAGTTCGCGACGCGTCGGCAGGTCGCGCTTCCTGAACGCGATCGCGAACCCCTTGCGGACGCCGTAGTCGTCCGCGGGAAGCACGTCGGGGCGGCCGAGGCGGAAGATCAGCAGCATCTCGACGGTCCATCGGCCGATGCCGCGCACCTGGCTCAGGCGCTCGACGATCGCCTCGTCGTCCATGCGGTGGACCTCCGCGAGCGTCGGCACCTCGCCGTCCTGCGCTTTGCGCGCGAGGTCGCGGAGCGACAGGATCTTCGGCCGCGAGAGGCCGGCGCCGCGCAGCTTGTCGTCCGGCGTGCGCAGTATCCGCTCGGCCGTCGGGCCGCGGTGCGCGTGCGGGAAGAGGGCGCACAGGCGAGCGAAGATCGTCGCCGCGGCCTTGCCGGTGAGCTGCTGGTGGACGATGGCCTCGGCGAGCGCGACGAAGATGCTCGGCGTCCTCTTGAGCTGCATGCGAAACGGGCCGACCGATCGACGAGGCGCGCGAGCGCCGCGTCCGACGCCCGCAGGTGTGCGACCGCGGTCGCGGGATCGAATCCCAAGGCGCCGTCGCCGTCGAACAGTCCCGGCTCTCCCGGGGGGCGGGCGCCTTCGACGCCGAGGAGGCGGAGCTTCGTCGTGATGCCGCCGGTTGCGGAGAAGCCGCCGAGCTTGCCGCCGGCCGCGAGGACGCGGTGGCACGGCACGACGATCGCAAAAGGGTTTCGGCCGAGCGCTTGGCCGACGGCGCGCGCCGAGCCCGGCGCACCGAGCCGCGCCGCGACCTCGCCGTAGGAGAGCGTCGCGCCCGGCGGGATGGTGCGCGCGATCTCGTACACCCGGCGGTGGAACGGCGGCACCGCGCTCATGTCGAGCGCGACCGTGTCGAGCGGCGTCCGCTCACCGCGGAGCAGCGCGCCGATGCCGTCGATCGCGCGCCCGACGTCCGCCGGCGGCGCGGCTTCGCAGGCGTCCGGGAATCGCCGCAGCATGCGGGCGCGCGTCCGCGGATCGCGGCCCTCGGGGAGCTGCACGCCGAGGATGCCGCGGTCGCCCCACGCGATGCCGCACGTTCCGATCGTCGTGTCGAACAACGCGAACCCGCGGCCCGTCATGATCGCGGAATCCTAGCATCCCGCGCGGACGCCGATACTTGGAGGATCTTGCGGTCGGGGCGAGCGCGCGACGCCCTGGACGCGCGTGACCGCCGTCGTCGGGGTCAGTGCGCCGCGCGCGGCTTCGGAAGCGGATCGTTCCACCACGCGCGGACCGTCTTGATGCCGGTCAGTGCGCGGGCTTCGGCGCGATGCGCATCGACGAGCGCGTCGCGGAGCCTCACGGCGCGCGCCAGCACCTGCTCCGCGGGTACGCGCGCGTTCTTCCGCTCGGGCGCCGAGATGCCGACCAGGATGTGCAGCGTGCCGCCACCGTCGTCGGACCTGATGGCGGCGCGCGCGACGTACCAAGCGTCGTAGGCGCGGTCGAGTCCCTCGAAGCCCTCTTCGACCTGGACGAACGGATCGGCTGCGGCCGTTGCTTCCATACGCGTCCTCCCGATCGCTCAGGCTAGCGGGCGGGAAGAAGGGCGAGAAGCCGCGAAATGCCGAGCGCCGCGCCCACGCGCGCCGCAGCGGCCCGCGGCGCACCGACGCGCGCCGGACCGGCGCCGCGGCGCACCGGCTGGCGGCGCGGCGCGCGCGTAGGGAAGGGCGACGGCTGCCGCGGCGGCGCCGGCTCAGAGACCGACCGAGCCCGCCGTGTCGCGTGCGTGGGCGACGAGGTTCGGCTCACCGGGCACCGGATCGCTGATCCAGGTGTAGGTGTGGCCCGCCGCTTCATGCGTCGCGGTCACGCTGAACGACGAGGCGAGCGTGCCGCTGTTCCCCGGCTCGATCGCGATCGTCACCCCGTCGTCGGCGACGCCGGCGAGCTCCGACATGTCGCTCGCGTACGCGTGATGCGTCGCGAAGTACGCTTCCTCGTTGGTCGCGAGGTTCCGCATCGTCGTGATGACCTTGGCATCGTATGCCCGTCCATGAGAGTCGCGGTAGCGCATCATCGCGAACAGCGCGAGGATGGCGATGATCGCAACGACGACCAGCACTTCGGTGAGAGTGGAGCCGCGATTGTCACGCATGGGGATCTCGATGAGCAACGGCGGTGCCACGCGCCGTCTTCGCGCGCGCCGCGGCGGCGATGAAATGACACTCGCAACGTTGTCGATGGCCTACGAGGCGATCGGCAATCGGATGATAGAGCGAGGTCTTTTCGAGATTCGCAATCACCGCGATGGTCCGCGTTTTTGCAGCCGTGCACGATCACGGCTCGGCGCCGCAAGCGTGCGCGACCACGGCGTCCGGCGTTCAGCCCGGACCGCTCGGCAAGGCGGGTGGTGCCGGCGGCGCGGCGTCCGTCGATCGCAGCGGGAACCGGGCGCGGACCTCGGTGCCCTGGTGCGGCGCGGACGTGATCTCGATCCGCCCGTTCGCGAGCCGCACGCGCTCGTGCATGCTCAAGAGGCCGAGCGTCGCGCCGCGCGACGCGCGTTCCATGCATGCGGGGACGTCGAACCCGACGCCGTCGTCGCGGATCGTCAGCAGGAGATCCGTCGCGCCCTCGCGCAGCTCGACCGACACCTGTCGTGCCCGGGCATGGCGCGCGACGTTGGTGAGCGCGATCTGCGCGACCCGAAAGCAGGTGGTCTCGAGACTCCCGGGAAGTCGGGTCCGTGAGGAGGGGTCGGCGACGAACGCCGCGGTGAGGCCCGTGCGCTGCGCTACGCGCTCGACGTACCATTCGAGCGCGCGGACCAGTCCGAAGTCGTCGAGCACCGACGGCCGGAGCTCGAGCGAGAGGTCGCGGATCCGCTTGAGCGCGCCGTCGATGAGATCGAGGCTGTCCTCGAGACGTCGGAAGAGCGTCGTACGCTCGGGCGACAGCTCGACCGCGCGGAGGTTCGCGCCGACTGCCGTCAGCACCTGGCCGACGTCGTCGTGCAGCTCGCGCGCGATGCGCCGCCGCTCGGCCTCCTCCGCGACGATCAGCTGGTTCGACAAGCTCTCCAAGCGCTCGCGCGCGGCGTAAACCTCGCAGAGCAGACGCGCGTTCTCGAGCGCCAGCGCCGCCTGCTCGACGAACGCGTGCAAGCGCGTGACGTCGCGCTCACCGAAGAAGCCCGCAGCCGAGCTGGCGAGCGTGAGCATGCCGATCGGCCGGCCATCGACGCGAATCGGCGCGTCGACATGCGACCGGGCCCACGCCGGCAGCGGCGAGGCGCCGCGCTCACGGTCGACGGCGCCGGTCGCGGCGACGCGACCAGCTACGTCACCGCCCCCCGCGCCGACGTCGTCGGGCTGCGTGCGCGGTGGCGCGCCGCTATGGTCGAGCGTCGCGGCCCGCGGCACGCCGGTAGGGTCGCGTGCGCTGCGCCGCGGCTCCTCGCCGCCTACGCCGCCCAGCCCGGCCCAGCTGCGCGACGCGTAGCCGTGCCAGCGATCGTTCTCGCGCAAGACGACGCAGGCGGCGTCATGCGGAACGAGGCGGCCGACGGTATCCAGGATCCGTTGCACGACCTCATCGAGATCGAGCGTGCTGTTGAGCGCGGCGGCGCTGTCGCGCAGCGCTTCGGCGAAATCGCGTTGCTCGCGCTCCGCCTCCTCGATGCGCTTGCGAATCGTGACGTCGGTGCCGATCCCGATCGAGGTGCCGTCCGAGAGCCTGACGACGAGCCACGACAGGTCGACGACGCGGCCGTCGCGCACCGTCGCCTTGAAGTCCATCCACTCGCCGTTCGACTCGGCGAGGAACTTCAGCGCGCGCTTGCGGTCGCGTGGATCGGGCAGGCAGCGGTCGTAGAAGTCCGTTCCCAGCGCCACCGCCTCTTCGAGGGACCAGCCGAGGATCCGCTGCCATTCGCGGTTGACGAGCTCGATGCGGCCGTCGACGCCGACGAAGCCGATCATCACCGGGACGTGATCGAAGATCGTCCGCAGGATCTCGTCGTCGGTCGGTTCCATCGCCGAGGGTGCGCTCCGTGTCCGTGTCGATCTCGAACGACGCGTCTGACGAGCCGCTTGCGGCGGAAGCGAGGGCGGCGGGCGCGAATATAGCGAACCCGCGACCCGTCGCAACGCGACGGCGCCCGGGCGCGGCCCGGCTCTTGTGTCCAAGCGCAGCCCGGCTAGTACTGAGGGCCGCGCCCGCCGAGCTGCGCGCGCCGCATCAGCCGAAGGAGGAGACCATGCACGTCGGCATCGGAGTGATCTTCCAGGGTGAGGGCGAAGGCCGCACCGATCGCAACGTCTACCGCAACGAGCTGCGCTTCGGCGATCTCGCCGAGCCGCTCGGCTTCGAGTCGCTCTGGGGCGTCGAGCACCACTTCACCGACTACACGATGTGCCCCGACGTGCTGCAGTACCTCACGTACTTCGCCGGCCGGACGACGCGCATCCAGCTCGGGTCGATGGTCGTCGTCCTGCCGTGGCACCACCCGATGCGGGTCGCGGAGGAGGTCGTGATGCTCGACCACCTCTCGAACGGCCGGGTGATCTTCGGGATCGGCCGCGGCCTCGGGCGCGTCGAGTTCGAGGGCTTCGGCGTCGACCAGCAGGACAGCCGCGAGTTCTTCACCGAGTCGGCGCAGATGATCCTCGAGGGCCTGGAGAAGCGGCTACTGCGAGTTCGACGGCCGGCTCGTGAAGCAGGTCCGGCGCGAGATCCGGCCGCGGCCGTTCAAGTCGTTCCGCGGCCGCACCTACGCGGCGGCGGTCTCGCCGGAGTCGTCGCAGATCATGGCGCGCCTCGGCATCGGCATCCTCATCATCCCGCAGAAGCCGTGGGACATGGTGGCGAGCGAGCTCAACGCCTACCGCACGGTCTTTCGCGAGGTGAACGGCATCGACGCGCCGCCGCCGATCGCCTCCGGCTGGACGTACTGCGACGAGAGCCGCGATCGCGCCGAGGAGTACGCGCGCAAGTACATCGGCGCCTACTGGCGCTCGGTCGTGCGCCACTACGAGCTCGTCGGCAGCCACCTCACGACGATGAAGGGCTACGAGGCGTACAAGCCGATGCAGGAGATGGCGATCGGCGCCGGGCGGCGTCGACTCGCTCGTCGAGTTCTTCCTCGGCCTGCAGGTCTGGGGCACGCCGGAGATGTGCTACGCGAAGATCCTCGACATCCAGCGCCGTACCGGCGCCGAGGCCTACACCGGGATCTTCAGCTACGGCGGCATGCCCTACGACATGGCCGAGGCGAACATCCGGCTCTTCGCCTCCGAGGTGATGCCGGAGCTCAAGCGCTGCGTTCCCGTCGAGGACCAGCTGATCGCGCGCGCCGGCGTCGGGCACGTCGCCGAGGCGAGGGCGTTCCGGCTGCCGATCTGATGGCCGCCGACGTTCGAGCGGACGCGCGATGAGCGACGCGGAGACCGGCGCGCGCGGCGTCGACGTCGGCGCGGTGACGGCGTGGTTCCGCGCTCACGTCGACGGCGTCGTCCCGCCGCTCACGTTCCAGCTCATCCCCGGCGGCCACTCGAACCTGACGTACAAGGTGACCGACGCCGACGGCGCGGCCTACGTCCTGCGACGGCCGCCGCTCGGCCACGTCCTGCCGACCGCGCACGACATGGGACGCGAGCACCGCATCGTCTCGGCCCTCGGCCCGACGGCGGTGCCGGTGCCCCCGGTGCTCGGCTACTGCGCGGACGCGGCCGTCATCGGCGCGCCGTTCTACGTCATGGGCTACGTCCCGGGCGACGTCCTGCACGACGTCCTCGTCGCGACGCGCGTCCTCGACGAGGCGCAACGGCGCGCGACCGGCGAGTCGTTCGTCGACGTGCTCGCCGACCTCCACGCCGTCGATCCCGACGCCGTCGGCCTCGGCGACCTGGGACGGAAGGAAGGCTACGTCGCGCGCCAGCTGAAGCGCTGGTACGGGCAGTTCCAGCAGTCGAAGACGCGCGAGCTCGACGCGGTCGACCGCGTCCACGACGCGCTCGCCGCGCGCATCCCGGCGCAGCAGCGCGCGTCGGTCGTGCACGGCGACTACCGGCTCGGGAACTGCATCGCCCAGCTGCCCGGCCGGATCGCCGCGGTCCTCGACTGGGAGATCTGCACGCTCGGCGATCCGCTCGCCGACGTCGGCTACGTCCTCGCGACCTGGAGCCACTCGACCGACGCGACCGCCGCCGCATCGGGCGCGCCGTCGCTCGCCCCCGGCTTCCCGACGCGCGACGACGTCCTCGAGCGCTACGCGCGGCGCTCGGGGCACGACGTCGCGCTCGTCGATTTCTACGTCGCCTTCGCCTACTGGAAGAGCGCCTGCATCATCGAGGGGGTGTACGCACGCTATCTCGGCGGCGCGCTCGGCGAGACCACCGTCGACGTCGATGCGTTCCGGACGCAGGTCGACACCTTCGCGGCGCTCGCCGAGGAGACGCTCGCGCGGGTCGCCTGAGCGGAGACGACGCCGAAGGCGGCGCGCTGCCGCGCCGCCTTCGCTCGCGTCACTCGTCCTCGATCGTGGTCGTGCGCCGCTCGGTGACGACCGGCGCCGCCGGAACGGTCTGCACGGTCTCGTGGCGGATCGTCTTGGTCTCGTGTCCGCCGCAGCCGACGACTGCCAAGCCGAGGATGAACATCGAGCACAGACTTACGACGTATCGCATGCGAACTCCTCCTTCTGGCCCTGCGCCTGGACGGCGCCGGACCGTGTCGCTCGGGGGGAGGGTGGTGCAATCAGCACGCCAGCGCACCGCCGCCGTGTATCGCGTCGTCGCTCGACGGAGGTGCGCGACCATGCACCGGGCGGGCGGCGAGACTTACACGCCCTCGGCGCGCAGCATTGCAAAGCGGCGGTTGCGCACGATGCGATTTGACACTGCCGCGGACGCACGCGTAGCGTTTCCCAGACTGATCGACGCGATCACTGCGCGTATCGAATCGTCGAGACGCGACGTCGTACATCCGTCGAATACCGAGGTGCTAGTGGCGCAATCGGTTCTTCCAGACATACGCGCGGACCGTCGTCGGCGTGGCGCTATGTGGCTCGTCGGGGCCGCATCATGCGCTCTCGCGCTCGCCTGTGCGTCGCCGCGCGTGCGCTCGACCGTGCCGGGAACGTTGACCGCGGCACAGCTGGCGGAGCTCTGGGTCGAGCCCGCGGACCTCGGCGGCCGCGACGTGTTCCACGGCCCGGGGGGCGCCGCGATGGTGCCCGACCCGAGCGGCCGCTGGGAGTACGTCGCCGAGGACACCACCGGGAGCAGCCGCGGCTGGGACGTGCGCGACGAGCGCGGGACGGTGTGGGACGTGAAGCTCGGCGCCGAGGCGCAACCCGAGGTCGTGGTCTCGCGTCTGTTGTGGGCGGCGGGCTTTCACCAGCTGCCGACCTACTACGTGAGCGGCTGGAAGCTGACGCGCGAGGGCGCGGTGCTGCCGCAGCCGCCGGGCCGGTTTCGGCCGAAGCTGCCGACGCGTAGGAAGGTCGGCGAGTGGTCGTGGCAGGAGAATCCCTTCGTCGATACGACGCAATATCGCGGCCTGATCGTGTTGAACCTGATGGTCAACAACTGGGACTTGAAGACCTCCAACAACGCCCTCTACGCGCTCGCCGAGCCCGAGGACGGCGCGCGCCGCTGGTACGTCGTCAAGGACGTCGGCGCGGCGCTCGGCCAGACGCCGCGGCTGATCCTCGACGGCACGCCGAACGACGTCGCCCTCTTCGAGCGCCAGGGGTTCGTCGAAGCGGTGCAGGACGGCCGCGTGCGGTTCGACTACATCCGTCCGCACAACGAGCTGCTCGCGACCGTGCGGCCGGCGGACGTCCGCTGGGCGTGCGCGCGCCTCGCGCGGCTGACGCCGCGGCAGTGGGCGGACGCGTTTCGCGCCGCCGGCTACGACGCGGCGGTGAGCGCGCGCTACGTCCGCAAGCTCCAGGCGAAGGTCGCGCAAGGGATGCGGCTCGCGCCATGAGACTCGCGCTCGTCCTGCTGGTGGTGCTGGGCGCGCAGGCGGCGCTCGCGGCGAAGCTTCCGAAAGGCGTCGAGGGTCGCGGTGCGTTCCAAACGGTCCCTCTCGACGCCGAGACGCAGCTGGCGCCGCTCAAGCACGCGCTCGTGAGCCTGCCGATCGCCGCGGGGCTCGGAGCCGCGCTCGCGTTTCGCCCTCGCCGGCGCGGCACGCCGCCGCGGACGCCGGCGGTGATCCAGACCCAGATCATCCTCGCGCTGGTGGGCGCGGTGGTAATGCTCGTCGTCGGCTCGAGCCTGGCGCGCGCGTTCGGCATCGTCGGCGCCGCGAGCCTGGTGCGCTATCGAGCGAAGATCGACGATCCCAAGGACGCCGGCGTCATGCTCTGCTGTCTGGCGCTCGGTCTGGCGTCGGGCGTCGGGCTGTTCGCGTTCGCCGGGTTCGCGGCGGCGATGATCCTCGGCGTGCTCTGGATGGTCGAGTCGCTCGAGCCGCAGTGGCACCGGCTCTTCAACTTGAAGATCACCACCAAGGACCCGACGGGGTTGAAGCCGCTGATCGAGGACACGCTTCGCCAGGCCCGCGTCCGCTACGAGCTCCGCACCTCGACCAACGACGAGCTCAGCTACGAGGTGAAGCTGCCGTACGACCGCCGCACGGACCGGCTCTCGACGCTGATTCTCGATCTCGACGCGACCAACAGCACCGCGGTCGTCTGGGACGAGAAGAAGAACAAGAAGGCCGCCGAATGACGGAGCGGACGTGAAACTGCTGGTGCAGCCGGACGACGGCGTCGCGCCGCTCGTCACCGCGATCCAGAAGGCGAAGAAGTCCGTCGACGTCGTGATCTTCCGCTTCGATCGGATCGAGCTCGAGAAGGCGCTCGGCGCCGCGGTCGCGCGCGGCGTGGTCGTGCGGGCGTTGATCGCGCACACCAACGCCCGCGACGAGAAGGGCCTGCGCAAGCTCGAGCTCCGGCTGCTCGCCGTGGGCGTGACCGTCGCGCGGACCGCCGACGACCTGACGCGCTACCACGACAAGCTGATGATCGTCGACCGCGCGCTGCTCTTCGTCCTGGGCTTCAACTTCACCCGGCTCGACATCGACAAGAGCCGGAGCTTCGGCGTCGTCACCAAGAACCGGCGTCTGGTCGCCGAGGCCATACGACTCTTCGAGGCCGACGCCACGCGCCAGCCGTACACCAACGGCCTCGACACCTTCGTGGTGAGCCCGGTGAACGCCCGCGCCGTGCTCTCGGCGTTCATCAAGAAGGCGCGCAAGCAGCTGCTGATCTACGATCCGAAGCTGAGCGATCCGTCGATGCTGCGCGCGCTCCAGGAGCGTGCGCGGGCCGGCGTCGACGTGCGGATCATCGGCCGGCTCGGGAAGGACGGCAGCGGGCTGCGGGCGGCGACGCTCCCGGGCATGCGACTGCACGTCCGCTCGATGATCCGCGACGGACGGCGCGTGTCGGTCGGCAGCCAGAGCCTCCGCAAGCTCGAGCTCGACTCGCGGCGCGAGGTCGGCCTGATCGTCCGCGAGGCGCCGCTCGTGAAACGCCTGGTCGCGATCTTCGAGGCCGATTGGGCGCTCACCGATCTCGCCAAGGAAGACGCGGCGCTCGAGCGCGACGTCTCGGCCGGATCTCGCTGAGCGTCGGCGCCGCCGCGGCCGGCGAGCGGACGGCGCTCGATCACGCCCTGGTCGACCGTGCGTCCGGTGCGGGAGATCGCCTGGAATTGCATGGTGTCGCCGGCGATCTCGATCAGCATGAAGTGCCGGTCCTGGTCGTAGCCGACGGCGCTCAGCCGTTTGGCGCGCGCCGGCTGGCGCTCGAGGTCGCCGCGGCTCAGCTTCCCGGCGCCGCCGGACGTGAAGTAGTGGACCCCGTGCTGCGGCTTCACGCGCTCGTAGAGGTGCTCGTGGCCGGAGAAGACCACGTTCACGCCGTAGCGGACGAAGAGCGGCTCGACGAGCGCCCGCAGGTCCTTCTCGGCGCCGTGGCGGCGGCCGGACGAGTAGATCGGATGGTGGCAGAACGCGATCTTCCATGCCGCGGTCGATCGCGCGAGCTCGCGCTCGAGCCATTCGAGCTGCGCCGGATCCATGTAGTTCGAGTCGAGCGCGAAGAACTGGACGTCCTTCACCGTGAACGTGTAGTAGCGCCGGCCGCCCATGTGGAAGGGCGCGTACGACTGCTGGCTCAGCTGGTCGTGGTTGCCGAGCACCGCGTAGAAGCGCACGCCGGCGTCGAGCAGCGCCGCATAGGGACGCTCGAACTTGCGCGCGTAGTCCTTCGGCCTCTCGCGCCCGTAGAGGTTGTCGCCGAGCATCAGCACGATCTCGAACGGAAACTGCTCGCGGTAGAGCGCCATCCGGCGTGCGACCTCGTATTGCCGGCGGCCGCCGGTGCCGCTGTCGCCGATGACGGCGAAGCGCAGCACGTCGCCGTCCGCCGGGCCGGCGAGGGCCTTCCACACCGGCCGCCCGGTGCAGCCGCCGGCCGCGATCGCGAGGAGCGACGCGGCGGCGAGCGCGAGACACGAGGCGGCGGCGAGGCGCCGGGCGACCGACGAGACGCGGCGACCGATGGAGACGCGGCGCACGGCCCCTCGCTACCGGTTGGGCGGCGACAGGAGCCCGGGGATGTAGTCGACGATCAGGTTGGCGTCGACGTCGAGCAGGATGAGATGGCGTCCGAAGAAGCGGTACTCGACCTGCTCGGGCAGACGCGGCATGCGCGCCAGCAGCATCGCCGGGACCGTCGCGAGCGGCGCGCTCGACGGGTACGCGTCGTGGATCTTGAAGGGCACGTGCGGCACCTCCTCGAGCGCCGCGTCGGTGTCGCCGGCGCTGCGCGTCGCGAGGTCGGCTTTCACGATCCTTCGAAAGTACGGCACCACCGCCGGTGTGAAGACGTCGCCGGGGCGCGCGTGCGGACGGGCGCGGCGGATGCCGGCGGCGAGCTTCTGCCGGCGCGCGCGGAGCGCCGCCGCATCGTGGGTGTCGGTCGACGGCACCGTCGCCGCGACCCGGTCGTGCAGCGCGACGTACTCGGCGACGCGCTGCGGAAACTCCGCCGGGACCGGCTCGGACGTCGGGCGCGCCGCCGACGACGCATGCGGCGCGTGGCAACCCATCGTCCATGCGAGCGCGACGCTCGACCGCGATGCGACGCATCCGCTCCATTGTTGGTGCGCGGCGGCGCGAGCGCAAACTCGCGCGGCCCCCGCGCGCTCGTCGGCGCGGCGTCCGTGTTGCCTATGCGCGTACGCGCGTGGTTCGATTCAGCGGTGTCGATGAAGCGCAGGCGTGACTCGGCGGTGTCGATGAAGCGCGGCCGCGACGCCGCGCGCGAGAGCGGAAGCGGCGAGTCCGGCGGCAGGAACGTCCGGCGGCTGGCGCGGCTCCTCGAAGGTCCGATCGACGTGCGCTCGGTCGCGACGACCGGCCTCTTCGTCCTCGCGGTCTTCTACACCCTGTACGTCGCGCGCGCGTTTCTGCTGCCGATGGTGGTGGCGCTGCTCCTGAGCTTCCTCTTGGCGCCCGGCGTCCGTGCGATGAGCCGGGTCGGCGTTCCGACGACGGTGTCGGCGGCGGTGGTCCTGCTCTCGTTCCTCGCGGTCGCGGCCTACGGCGTCTACCAGCTCGCGACGCCTGCGAGCGCCTGGCTCGCGACCGCGCCCGAGACGCTCCGGCGCGTCGAGAGCAAGCTGCGATCGATGCGCAAGCCCGTCGAGCAGGTGACGAAAGCCGCGGAGCAGGTGCAGCAGATGGCGACGGTCGCGGGTCCCGGCAAGGTCGAGGCGGTCGCCATCAAGAGCGATACGCTGACCAACACGCTCTTCAGCGAGACCCAGGGCTTCTTCGCCGGGGCGCTGGTGACGCTCATCCTGCTCTATTTCCTGCTCGCGTCGGGCGATCTCTTCCTTCGCAAGCTGGTGCGCGGGCTGCCGACGCTCGAGGACAAGAAGGTCGCGGTCGACATCGCGCGCCAGATCGAGGATCAGATCTCGACGTACCTGGTCTCGGTGACGCTCATCAACGCCGGGCTCGGCGTCATCGTCGCGCTCGCGATGTACGCGATCGGCATGCCGAACCCGGTGCTCTGGGGCGCGATGGTCGGCCTGCTGAACTTCGTCCCCTACATCGGACCCTTCATCAGCCTGATCGTGCTCGGCCTGGTCGGCGTGATGACGTTCGACAGCCTCGCCTGGGGACTCGTGCCGCCGGGCATCTACTTCTGCATCGACACGGTCGAGGCCAACTTCATCACGCCGTCTCTCCTCGGACGGCGTCTGTCGCTGAATCCGGTCGTCATCTTCGTCGCGGTGACGTTCTGGGCGTGGCTGTGGGGCATCGCCGGCGCGCTGCTCGCCGTGCCGATGCTCGCCGCGTTCAAGATCCTCTGTGACGAGATCGAGCCGCTCGGCGCGATCGGCGAGTTTCTCGGTCCCTGACGTGCCGGCGCGCGCGTCACGCGCCGGCGCGCGCCATTCCGACGACGCCTCGTGACGAGCTGCTCCGCGCCGGACGGCAAGTCTTACAAGCGGCGCGCAACCTACATCCGGACGCGCGCGCGTGCCGGCGAGCGAATTCGAGGGAATGCAGCGGCTTGCACGTCGATCCTCCCTGGCATGGATCGTGCGGAAACCCGCGCCAGAGGTACGTGATCATGAGCAACCGCACACCGAGGTGGAACGTGCTGTCATCGGCGGCGGACATGCTCGATCCGCTGCGCACCGTTCTCGGCGTCGTCCGCGCGCGGGCGGCCGAGGACGACGCGCGTCGCGACGAGCTGCTGGGACCGGACGAGATCGGTGACCCCGTCGCCCAACATCACTGCGACGCCGAGATCTCGACGGAGGTGGAGGAACGGCTGGCGGCGGACGATCGTCTGCGCGGCAGCGCGATTCACGTCGACGCCGTGTACGACGGCGTCGTGACGTTGGGAGGCTCGGCGGCGAGCCCGGCGGCGCATTGTCGAGCCTTCGACGACGCGATGAGCGTCCCGGGCGTGCGCCGCGTCGTGACCGAGGTGTCGACCGACGATGCACAGGACGCCGCGTAGGCGCCTGCAACCGAAAGGGAGGTTTTTCATGCGTACAGCGACAACGATTCTCGCGGCCGGCGCCTGCGCCGCCATGCTCGCGCTCGTCGCGCCGGCGCAAGCCGGCGAGGACGTCATCGAGCACGAGAAGACCGAGAGCATGCACGTCGAGACCGCGCCCGCGGCGCCGGTCGTCCGCGAGCACGAGCGCGTGATCGAGCGACAGGAGGCGCCCGCGGCGGGGATCGTGCACGAGTCGTCGAAGACCGTCGTCAAGGACAACGACAACGGCGGCGACGACGACAACGACAACGACTGAGCCGAGAGGAGTGCCGGTACGATGGACGGCAGGCTCGATACGGTGATCCAGGATCTGCAGGGCGCGATCGGGCTCGTGGATCGCCCCCGCCTGATCGCCGACGAGGAGGCGTGGCGGGCGCATCCGCTGCACGTCTCCAAAACGGATGGCACGGCATCGCCGACGTACGACCGGGGAGCGAGCGCTTTCCCGATCGCCGCCGGCGTGGAGATCCGTGAGGATCTCGATCCGTCGACGCAGCGACTCGCGCCGTGAGCGAGGCACTCGAGCACACGCGAAACCGGGGGTGCACGATGGAACGACCGACGTGTCCAGGATGTGGGAAGCCGCGCGGGGAGTGGAAAGCCAACAACGCCAAAGGCTACGAGACCGAAGGCGGACGATACTGCTGTCTCGGCTGCGCCGAGGGGACGCGGTGCTTCTGCCGCTGATCCCTCGACGGTGGTGACCGCGGCGCGGACGGATCAGCCGTCCGCGCCGCGGTCGGCGTGTAACGCCGGCCGGTCACCGCGTGGGCCTCGCGCCCCGGTGATTCGCGGCGTGCGCGCCGGGCGTGCGCGCGTGTATGACCGGCGCGTGTGCGAGGGCCTTCCATGATGCGCGGACAGCCGCGCGCCGGCGGGCGCGGCGACGCTGGCGACGGTGCCACCGTCGCCGTCTTCGTCTACGGCACGCTTCTCGCGGGCGCGGCGAATCATGCCCTGCTCGCGGCGGCGCGGTTTCTCGGCGCCGCCGAGACCACCCCCGACTTCGATCTCGTCGACTGCGGGGCGTTCCCGGCGATGCTGCCGGGCGGGGCGACGGCGGTCGCGGGCGAGGTCTACGCCGTCGACGGCGGAACGCTCGCCCAGCTCGACGAGCTCGAAGAGCATCCGCATCTCTTCGAGCGCCTCGCGATCACGCTCCGCGACGGCCGTTCGGTCGAGGCGTACGTGATGCCGCGCGAGCGTGGCTCGTCGCATCGCCGCATCGCGTGCGGCTCATGGCGGCGCCGGCCGTCCTGATTTTCGACGCACCGTCAATTCGGTGCCGCTCGGCGCGCGGCGCGGCACCCGACCGGGCGCGGAACCCCCGAGATATCGACGCAAACGCGTCGCCCAGCCATATGCGCGATGGCATGGTTCGTGCTGAATTTCGCTTTCGGCATGGAAGCCGTCACCATCGCATCGGCCGGACTCGAGTGTGAGCTCAGCGCTGCGATCGAGCTCCTCGAAGCGGAGGTCGCCGCTCGCAAGCGGCTCGCACGCGTCGTCGACGAGCAGGCACGCATTCTCGCGAAGGCCGTCGACGGCATCGCGCGCATCGACGCCGAGGGCCGGTTCACCGAGATGAGCGAGGCCTTCGCCGCGCTCCTCGGTCATCGCAAGGAGACGCTGGTCGGTCGCGTGTGGATGACGATCGTCCATCCCGAGGACCACGAGGCGGCGCTGGCGGCGCGCGCCGCGTGTCGCGACGAGGCGACGGCGCGCGTCGAGCTGCGCGGCGTTCGCGGCGACGCGTCGGTCGTCGAGATCGAGCTCACGCTGCTCGCGATCGAGCCCGACCTGCCGTCGGGGGCTCACTGCTGCGTGCTGCGCGACCTGAGCGGCAGGCGGCCCGCCGAGGCGCACCTCCAGGAGACGAGCGAGGCGGCGGAGGCCGCGAACCGCGCCAGGGGGGCGTTCGTCGCCAGCATCAGCCACGAGATCCGCACCCCGTTGAACGGCATCATCGGCATGACCGAGCTGGCGCTCGAGACCCGACTCAGCACCGAGCAGCGGGGCTACCTCGAGACGATCTTGGCGTCGGCGGAGTCGCTCGGCGAGCTGATCAACGACATCCTCGACTTCTCGAAGGTCGAGGCCCGGAAGCTCGACCTCGAGGCGGTGCCGTTCGACCTGCGTGAGACGCTCGACGAGACGATGCGCGCGCTCGCGCTGCGCGCCCACCAGAAGGGATTGGAGCTCGCCTGCGACGTCGCGCCCGAGGTGCCGGACATGCTCGTCGGCGACGCGGGACGGTTGCGGCAGATCGTGACGAACCTCGTCGGCAACGCGATCAAGTTCACCGACCAGGGCGAGGTGGTCGTCCGGGTTGCCCGCACGTCCGCCGCCGCCGATCACGTGGACCTGCGGTTCGTGGTCGCCGACACCGGGGTCGGCATCGCGCCCGAGAGACAGCACGCGATCTTCGAGCCCTTCACCCAGGCCGACGCCTCGGTCGCGCGGCGGCACGGCGGCACGGGCCTCGGCCTCGCGATCTCGCGCCAGCTGGTCGAGATGATGGGCGGCGAGATCTGGCTCGAGAGCGCGGCGGGCAGGGGGAGCAGCTTTCACTTCAGCGCGCGGTTCGGCGCCGCCGCCCCCGCGGGGGCGGCGTTCCCGCCGCTGCCCGGCGGCCTGGACGGCGTGCGCGTCCTCGTCGCCGACGACAACGAGACGCAGCGCCGGATCATCGCGGACCTGCTGCGAAGCTGGCACATGGAGCCGGTCACGGTCGGCAGCGGCCGCGCGGCGCTCGGCGCGCACGCGCGCGCTCGCCGCGAGGGCAAGCCGTTCGCGCTGGTCGTCGTCGACGCGCGGATGCCGGAGATGGACGGCTTCACGGTCGTCGAGCGGATGCGGGCGCTCGGCGGGACGATGCCGGCGAGCATCATGCTGCTGACCCCGACGGCCCCGGGGATCGATCGCGCGCGCTGCAACGCGCTCGCGGTCGCGACGACGTTGACCAAGCCGATCCGCGCCTCCGATCTGCTCGACGCGATTCTGGTGGCGCTCGGCGAGCGCCGCACCGGCGCGCCCGCACCAATTGCGGAGCGCGTCGCACGCGTGGGACCGCCGCGGCGCGTGCTCCTCGTCGAGGACAACCCCGTCAACCAGACGCTGGTGCGCGCGCTCCTCGGCAAGCACGGGCACGCGATCGTGGTCGCCGCCGACGGCAGGGCGGCGCTGGCGGCGCTCGAGCGCGAGCCGTTCGATCTCGTGCTGATGGACGTCCAGATGCCGGGCATGGACGGGTTGACCGCCGCCGCCGAGATCCGGCGGCGCGAGCGCGGCTCCGATCGGCACGTGCCGATCGTCGCGATGACCGCGCGCGCGATGCAGGGGGACCGCGAGCGCTGTCTCGCGGCGGGCATGGACGACTACCTCGCGAAGCCGATTCACGCCGGAGCGCTCCTCGACGTCGTCGCGCGCCTCGGCGCCGACGGCGCGGGCGTCGCCGCCGCCAGCGCCGCACCGGATGCCGCGGGCGCGGTCGCGGATGCCGCCGGCGCGGAGGTGATCGACCGCGCCAGGATCCGTGACTTCGTGGAGGACGATCCGGTGATGCTGGAGGCGGTCGTCACCGGGTTCCTCGAGCACGGTCCCGAGGTGCTCGCGGAGGTCCGCACCGCGATCGCGCGTCGCGACCGCGCGGCGCTCGGCAATGCGGCGCACGTGCTCAAGGGATCGGCCGGCTTCCTCGGCGCGCGCCTCGTCGTCGACCTGGCGCGGGCGCTCGAGACTAGCGCCGGCCGCGACGATTGGAGCGCGGTCGAGCGCGCCACGGACGCGCTCGGGCGCGAGCTCGATCGGGTAGGGGCCGCGCTCGCCGACGTTCACGTCGTCGCGCCGGTGCGCGAGCTCGGCGCGGTCGACGCGCGCGTCTGAACGCGCGCGTCGACCGCGGCCGTCAACGAGACCGTCGCGTCGGTAGCGTCCGGTCCGGCCGGTACCGTCGCGTCAGCCGCCGAAGTCCTCGGTCCACCACACCGTCCCGTTCCGGTCGACGACGCAGCCGATGCCGGTATCGCGGAGCGCGGCGTTCAAGATGTTGTTGCGGTGTCCCGTGCTGCCCATCCAGCCGTCGACGACGCTCGCGGCAGTGGGGTAGCCGACGGCGGCGTTCTCGGCGAGATAGCTGCCGTGGTAGCCCGATTGAGCGATCGTATCGAGCCAGCCGTCGTGGGTGAGGACCTGCTCGGTCGCCATCATGATCGTGTGCGCGCGCGCTGCCCACATGAGCTTCGCGTCGGCGGCGAGGTTGGCGCGGCCGGCGGTGTGGCGCTCGCCGTTGATGAGGTCGAGCACGTCGCCGATCGTGCCGGCGCGGCACTCGTGCATGCCGCTCGGCAGCGGCGGATCGCCGCCGCTCGGATCGCGCCCCGGACTCGGCGCGGCGGTCGGCTGCGGCGTGGCGGTGGGCTTGGGTTTCGCGGTGCGCGTCGGGCGCGGCGTCGGCGGCGCCAGCGCGGTGATGACCGCGGGGTCGCTCCAGCCGGACGTCCCGGTGTCGCTCACGACGCGGCAGCGGTACCAGTACACCCCCGCGCCGGGGATGTCTTGGTAACTCTGCGAGCGGCGTGGGCGCGCGATCGACACCAGCGGGTCGAATGCGTCGCCGTCGGCGGCGCGCTCGAAGTCGACGGTCGAGAGATCGCGCGAGCCCATGCCGCGGAAGCCGAAGCACCTCACGCGGACCGTGCCGTTGTGCTTGGCATGTGCGCGGATCCTGGGCGTCGTCACCTCGGCGTGGCCGAGACCGCCGCTCATCACCATGAGGATCGCCACCGCCGCCGCCGCCACCACGCCTTTCCTCATGCGTACCTCGAAGGTTCGGATTTTTCGGATCTTGTAACAGTGCACTGCTTTCCTCCGCAAGAGTTGTGATCGCGCTTCCGATGGGGATTCGTCTGTGGAATCGGTGAGGTTCGGAAGCAAGATCGCGTCCAGCGATTGTCGTCGCACGCTCGCATGAGAGATCGGACGGCGGATCGGTCGAAGACGCGATTCGGCGTCCGTCTTGCCGAAGCGTCGCGCGCAGCGAGCTGCACGATCCGTCGCGAGCGCGAAACGCGGCCATGCGAACCGTATGCGCGGTGCGCGTCGCAGGATCGTCGATCGTGAGAACCGCGGCGCTCGGAGAAGCTCGCGGAACGCACCGTGCGCGGGCGCACCACGAGCCCGGTGCATACATGGACTTTTTCGTTGCGGGCGATCGTTCGCCGCTGCTACAACCGTCGAGATTTTGGTTCCGAGAAGTGCCGAGTGGGTCTTCCTCCGAAACACGCCTTCGCCACCGCCGCCGCGTCCGAAGTCCCGCTCGCGCTCGTCGGTACCCCGTCGGCACGGCCGAGCGCGCGGGCGCTGCGCGCGCGAGCGCGCGGCGATCGCAGTCGCGATCACTGCGTTCGGCCGTCCGAACCGTCGGCGGCGCGGTGAACGTCGGACGCTCTCGGCGCGTGTCTCGGTTGCAGCGTCACCTGTTCATGAACGACGTGATGGGAATCCGAGTAGCCTCGCATTCTTCGATCGGGATATCCTCTTTCCCCATGCCCGCTGACGCGTCGGTCGGCGCGGCCACACCACGACTCCACGAGGATCACTGACGATGCACTCTTCGAGCGTACGACCTTGCACCGCCTCGACGCCTGCCTCACGACGGGCGCCGAGTCGCATCGTCGCAAGATTCGGCTCGAGAGTCGTGGTCGTGGTGGCGGTCGCGAGCCTGACGATGCTCGCCTGGTCCGCCACCGCGACCGCCCAAACGGCGACGCCGGCGGAGACCGCGACGCCGACCGAAACGGCGACACCGACCGAGACAGCGACACCGACGGAAACGGCGGCACCGACGGCGACCCTGACGGCGACGCCGACACCGACTGACACCGCGACGCCGACGTCCACCGCGACACTCACACCGACTCCGACCGTTCAAGCCACGGACACGCCGACGCCCACGGCGACGGCGACTCCGACGGAAACCGCGACCGTCACCGTCACTCCGACTGCGAGCGCTACGCCTGTCGAGACGGCGACCGTGACGGCAACGCCGACCGTGACTGCGACTGCTACCGCGACGCCGACGTCAACGCCGGTCTCATCGGCGACTGCGACCGCGACGGACACTCCGACGGTAACGGCAACGCCGACGCCCACCGCCACGCCCTGCCACTGCCACTGCCACTTCGACATCAACGCCCGTCTCGTCGGTGACTGCGACCGCGACGGACACTCCGACGGTAACGGCAACGCCGACGCCCACTGCCACTGCCACTTCGACATCAACGCCCGTCTCGTCGGTGACTGCGACCGCGACGGACACGCCGACGGTGACGACAACGGCGACGCCGACGTTCACCGCCAGCGCGACCGCGACCGAGACGGCCACGCCGGTTGCAACCGACACGGTAACACCGACTGAGACGGCGACGTCGGCAGACACCGCGACACCCACGGGAACGCCGACGCCGACACTGAGCCCGACACCGACCCGCACGGCGACCCGTACACGGACCGCGACCCCGACTCCGACGGCAACGGCGACGCCGACCAGCGCACCGCCGAACGACAACTGCCTGGCGCCGACGACGCTCGCGCTCGACATGCCGCTCAGCGGCACCACGGCGCTCGCAGCCGACGACTACCAGGCGCCGAGCACGCTGCTTCAGCGGCTTCTTGAATCCGTCGAATGCGGCGGCCGGTCCAGACGTCGTCTACAGCTTCATCGCGCCGAGCGCCGGGAACTACTCGTTCCGGGTCAAGAACAGCACGGTGCCGGGTGACGAGACCGCGGACAATCTCGTCCTCTACATCGCCGCGGACTGCCTCATCGGCGGCGGCACGCCGACGTGTCTCGATGCGGCGAATCGTACGGGGACACCCAACTCGAACACGACGATCGGCGCCGAGGAGGTGTTCTGCGAGCCGCTCAGCACGGCGCAGCAGGTGTTCGTCTACGTTGACACCACCGACGCGACGCCTGCGAACTTCACGATCGAGGTAAATCGCTGCGACAGCGAGACCGAGCCGAACGATATGCCTGCGCAAGCGAATACGCCGTCATGTGGCATCGAAGGCAGCATCAGCCCCACCGGTGAGGTGGACTTCTTCGCGCTCGGCGCGCCGCCCGCTGGTGCCCGGGCATTCGCGATGGTCGATGGCGTGGCCGCGAACCACGACAACTTCGACCTACGCGTTACCACCGATACCCAGACGCTCGAGTTTGACGACGCCAACAACGCCGCACCTTTTGGCGCACGCTCTGCGAATGTGAGCGGGGTGCCGGTCACCGGTGAGAACCTCTTTCTCCGCGTGAATCACGAGGTCACGAACTCGCAGCCCTATCGGCTCTACTCGGTGATCCAGCCGCCGCTCTCGTCGGCGATATCGGAGACCGAGCCGAACGACAGCGTCGCGCAGGCGAACACCGCCTCACAGCTCTACTTCTCCGGTACGCTCGCGGGCTCGGCGCCGTCCGACGACATCGACGTCTACAGCTTCACGGCGACCGCCGGCGACCTCATCTTCCTGGCGCTGGACGGCGACCCATTGCGCGACGTCACACCCATCAACGGCGCAGCTCGAGCTCCTCGACGCTGCCGGCAATCCACTCGTCGTGATCAATGACGGTGCCGGCGGCTCGGCTTCCGGCACGGGCATGGATGATCTGACCGCGATCGTTCCGAACGCGGCAGGCGAGGCGCTCGTCTACCGTGCACCCGTGACGGGCACCTACTACGCGCGAGTCAGCATCGGCACCGGCAACTCCAGCAGCCCCGGCGCCGGCGACTATCTCCTGTCGATCAGTCTCAATTGCGCCGCGTCGGCAACGTTCCCGAGTCCGACGCCCTCGGCGACGATGGCGACGCCCACGCCGACGCCGACTGTCACCCCGACGCGGACGCCGACGCCGACCGCGACCGGACCGACGCCGACCGCGACGCTCACGCCGATGTCGACGAGCGCGACCGCGACGCCGACGCCGACCCGCACCGCGACCCCGACGTCGACCAAGACGGCGACGCCGACCAAGACGGCGACGCCGGGACCGACGGAAACCCCGACGACGACCGGGAAGACCCCGACACCGACGGTGACCGGCAGTCCGACGCCCACGGCGACGCCGGCGTGCGCCAATCCGCCGTGCGCGGAGGTCTGCGACAACTGCGTCGACGACGACGGCGACGGCCTCGTCGACGGCGAGGACGTGCTCGACTGCCCCTCGGCGGACGGCGCCGGCGCGGGGCTCTCGGCGCCCGCCGACAAGGCGGTCGTGAAATGCGAGAAGGCTCTCAGGTCCGCAGGGGCGAAGTTCGCGGCGAAGAAGCTGAAGCGGATGCAGAACTGCGTGAACGTCGTGTTCGCGTGCGTGCAGGACGATTTTCCGACGCAAGTGTGCCGCGACAAGGCGAGCGCGCGTTGCGCCAAGGAGCTGAGCCGCATCGCCGGCGATCGTGCCAAGCTCGTGAGCAGCATCACCAAGGCATGTGGCGCCAAGCGGCCCGGCGAGGCGCCGCAGGTCGATCCGGCCGACCTGCGCGCAGCGGCCGGGCTCGGCTTCGCCGACGCGGAGCTCGAGTGCGCCGAGTTCGGCGTCCCGAGCCTCGATACCATCGACCAGGTCACCGCGTGCGTCACGAGCCAGCATGAATGCCGAGTCGAGCAGATGCTCGGCGCGCAGGTGCCGCGAGCCTTCGAGCTGCTCGAGATCGGCTCGCGCGATCCGGCCGTCGAGTTTCCGTGCTTGCCGCGCGGCAGCGACGGCAGCGGCATCGGCGTGCTGCAACCGGCGAAGCGCCTGAAGGCGATCCTGAAATGCGAGAAGGCGCTCAAGAAAGCCGGAGCGCGCTACACGACGGACGAGCTACGGGCGGTGCAGAAGTGCGCCGACAAGGTCTTCGCCTGCCTCCAGGTCAAGGACGGCAGCGCGACGTGCCTGAGCAGGGCGCAGGCGACGTGCACGAAGGCGATCGCGAAGCTGAGCGCGGCCCGCAACGGCAGCGGCGCGAAGCTCGCGGCGACCATCGTCAAAGGGTGCAGCAGCGCCGATCTCCAGCCGGGCGACCTGACCGCCGACACGGGCCTCGGATTCGACGCGTACGCGGCCGCGTGCAGCGACCTCGGCGTGCCGAGCGTCGGTACCGTCGCGGAGATCGCGGAGTGCGTCCGGCGCCAGCATGCGTGCCGCGCGGCGCAGCTGGTCGGGCTCGAGGTGCCACGCCTTCGCGAGCTCCTCGGCCTCGGCAACGTGACGTTGCCGTAGCGGGCGCGGGCGCGCCGTTCACCCGGCGCGCCCGCGACGAATTTCAGGCGAGCGCTTGCAGGACCGCCTCGGCGCTCGACGCCTTCAATCCCGGTCCCGGCTCGACGAGGAGCTTCGTCACCTTCCCGTCGTCGACGACCATGGCGTAGCGCTGCGACCGCGTTCCCATTCCGAAGCCGCTCGCGTCGAGATCGAGCCCGAGGGCTTTGGTGAGCTCGCCGTTGCCGTCGGCGAGCATCCGGACCTTGCCGCGCGCCTTGCTGGCATCGCCCCACGCGCCCATCACGAATGCGTCGTTCACCGACACGCAGACGACGTCGTCGACGCCCTTGCGGCGGATTGCCTCCGCTTGCTCGACGAAGCCCGGGAGGTGCTTCATCGAGCACGTCGGGGTGAAGGCGCCGGGCACGGCGAACACCACGACCTTCTTGCCCTTGAAGACCTCGGCGAGGGTCACGTCCTTCGGACCGCTCTCTCCCATCTCCTTGAGTTTCAGCTGCATCGGCAGCTCGTCACCGACTTTGACGCTCATCGATCCCTCCTCGCATCAGCTGGTGGCTCTCGTCGCACGACGTGCGGCGGCAGCGACTTCTTAACCGCGGCGGCAGCGCGGAGCAATTGTTGCCCGGGGGGATCCTCGGCGTGGAATGGGGCGCCGTGCCCGGCGCCGCGAGCGCGCCACTTTCGCCCGCTCCGCTTACCGACCTGGCACAGTCGGGTACATGGCGGCGACGCTGCCGCGTCACGAAAGTGACAGGTCGAGCGCCGACGCGCGCTTCGCCGACGGTCGCGCGTGGCATAGCGGTTGCTGTTTTCGCGCTGATGCCGGTACGCCGCCTGCCGTTTCTCGCGTCGATCGCCCTCGCTTCCGCCTCGGCGGGATGGATCGCCGCGGTCTACGGCGCCCTCTACATCGTCGCCACCGCCGACCTGCACGCGACCGGATCGCTGTGGACCTTCGGCTGGCCGTTCGTCGCCGCGCTCGTGGCGGCGTCGCTGGCGCACGTGTGGATCGCCGGCGGTGCGGCGCCGATCGGGATTCCCTCGCCGATCGCGTGGGTGCGCGACATCAACCGGCTCTTCGCGCGTGGCGGCGAAGCCGCCGGCGAGGACGAGGCGACGCTGCGCGGCGCCCTCGTCCGCTTGCCGTCGGTACCGGTGGCGGACGCGCTGTGCGCGATGGTGCTGGCGCTCGCGGTCACGTTCTTCATGACCGCGCTCGAATGGACCGTCAGCGGCACCGTGCGAAACGTCATGCCGATCGTCGTCGGCGGGTTGATCGCGACGCTGCTCTTCGGCGCGAGCACGTTCACGCTCGCGGAGCTCTTGGTGAGCGGACCGTGCCGGACGCTCCGGCTCGCCGCCGTCCGCCTGGGCCTCGACCCGTATCCCGGACGGAGCATCGAGACCTGGGTCCGTGTCGCGACCTTCGCCGCGCCGACGGTGCTGGCGCTGGTCGTCGCCTTGCGCCTCACCGCGCCCGACGCGGTGCCGTACGTGTGGCTGACGCACGTCACGCTGATCGTGGTGAGCACCGGGCTCTGCGGCGCGCTCGCGTGGCTGCAAGCGCTCGCGCTGCGGAAGGCCACCCAGGACCTGAGCTTCGCCGCGAGCCGCCTCGCCCGCGGCGAGACCGCCGAGCTCATCACCGGCACGATCGACGCGCATCTCGTCGGCATGGCGCGCGCATTCAACGCCGCCGCCGGCGAGATCGACCGCTCGCGCCAGGCGTCGGCGGCGCGTTACGCCGCGCTCTTCGAGGGCGCCGGCGACGCGATTCTCCTCGTCGATCCGGTGAGCGGGCGCATCCAGGAGGCAAACCGCCGTGCCCACGAGCTGACCGGCCTCGAGCCCGAGGCGTTGAAGGCGACGCGCTTCGCGAGCCTGCTGGAGCCGGCCGGCGCCGTCGGCGCGGCTGACGGGGGCGGCGAGACCGCGGCGCTCGTCCGCCGCGCCGACGGCGGCACCTGTCCGGTCGACGTCGCGCTCAGCTCGGTCGCCGTCGGCGAGGGCACGGTGACGCAGGCGATCCTCCACGACGTCAGCGAGCGCGAGCGGATCGAATCCGAGCTCCGGCGCTCGGTGCAGCGCCTCGAGGAGCTGCACCATCTCGCGGTCACGCTCGGCGGCACGGTCGAGCAGGTGGCCGATCACGTCGCGGTCACGCTCGCCGAGCTGCTCGACGTCCCGGTCGTCGCCGTCGAGCGCTTCGACGATGATCGCATCGTGATGCTGGCGATGTCGGAGCACGGCACGCTGACGCACGGCGAGCGCTTCCCCCTCGCCGGCACCCCGGGCGAGCGGGTGCGGGCGGAGAAGGAGCTCCGCACGTACACCGACGCGGCGCTGCGGTTTCCCGGCGCCCCGCTCCTCACCGACCGCGGCATCATGACCTACGTCGGCGTGCCGATCGTCGGCCGCGACGGCGAGGTCGCGGGCGTGGTGTGCGTGCTCGACACCCGCGTGCGCGAGCTCCGGGAGGAGGACACGCGGCTGCTCTCGACCTTCGCGCAACGCCTCGCGCGCGCGTTCCACGAGGAGGAGTACGCGAGCGAGCGCGAGCATTTCCTCCGCCAGCTCGGCGCGCAGAACGCCGAGCTCCGCGCCGCCAAGGAGCGGCTGACCGAGGCCGACCGTTTGAAGAGCGAGTTCATGGGCATGATGTCGCACGAGCTGCGCACGCCGCTGAACCACTTCATCGGCTACGTCGAGATTCTGCTCGACGCCGCGACCGACGGCTCGGGGACGACGCTCGGCGAGCGCCGCGACGTGCTCGAGCGGTTGCTCGACGCCTCGCACACGCTCACGCGCCTGGTCGAGGACACGTTGAGCGTGCTCCGCCTCGAGACGGCGGGCGTACGCTTGAGCCTGGAGACGATCGCGGTCGGATCGCTGTTCGCGGAGCTGCAAGCGGCGGAGCGCTTCCTCGCCGCGTCGGCGGCGGTCACGGAGCAGTGGTGCGTCGAGCCCGAGCTCCCGGCCCTGATCTCGGACCGTCTGAAGCTCCGGCAGGTCGTCACCAACCTGGTCGGCAACGCCCGCAAGTTCACCCGCGCCGGCTCGATCACGATTCGCGCCGCCGGCCTCGACGCCGAGCGCCTGGCGATCACGGTCGAGGACACCGGCTGCGGGATCGCGCCCGCGGAGCTGCCGTTCATCTTCGACCTCTATCGCCAGGCGACGAACGGCGAGGCGCACAACGGCTGCGGCATCGGCCTCTACATCGTGCAACGCTACTGCGAGCTGCTCGGCGGCAGCGTCGAGGTGGCGAGCGAGCTCGGCAAGGGCACGCGCTTCACCGTCGTCTTGCCGCACCGTCCGTCCGCGGTCGCGACAGGCGAGACGATCGCCGCGATCGGCCCACGGCTGCTCACGGCGACGGGCGCTGCGTCCTGACGGCGCCGCCGCGCTCGGCGCCGTGAACCCGCCGCCGCGTGACGTCGCGGGGTCTCAGCGCTGGAGCTCGCGGAGCGCTTCCGCGGCGTCGGCGGCGGTCGCGCTCCGCGGTGCGAGCTCGACGACGCGCCGGTATTCCGCGGCCGCGCCGGCGCCGTCGCCGAGGTCGTAGAGGAGGCCCGCGTAGACGTAGTGCGACTGCGCGTTGCGCGGGTTGATCTCGAGCGCGGCGGTCGCGGCCTCCTTGCCGCGCAGCAGCTCCGCCGTGGCAGTGCGTGCGTCGCCGCGCTCGAGCGCCGCGCGGGCGCGCCGCCGCGCCACCTGCGCCAGTCCCGAGAGCGCGATCGCGTGGCGCCCGATCGCGTTCGCCGCGGTGAACGACCGCTCGGCGGCGTCGAGCTCGCCTTGGCGGAGCTGGACGGTTCCGAGATTCACGTAGGTGTCGCGGCGGACCGTCTGGTTGCCTTCGCCGGCGAGCGCGCTCTCGAACGCCCGTTCCGCGTCCGCGAGCCGGTTCGCGCGCATCAGCGCGACGCCGAGGTTCATCGCCGGCAGCATGTGCCGGGTGTCGGTGCGCGTCTGGTCGGACCAGAGCGTGATCTCGTCGTACCACACGCGGTTGCGGACGACGGTCAGGACCGCGAGCACGACCAGCACCGCCGCGATCGCGGCGCGGACCGCCGGCCGCGCGAGCACGGCCGGACGGCGCGTCAGCTCGCCGGCGACCAGCAACGAGAGTCCGACCGACGGCAGGTAGAGATACCGTTCGGCGACCGCCGTCGCCGAGATCTCGGCGACGACGACCAGGACCGACGGGCCGAGGGCGATCGCGAACCACAGCAGCGCGAACGCCCGCAGCGGCGCGGCGCGCGCGCGCCGGCATGCGAAAGCGATCGCGACCAGCGCCGCCGCGCCGAGCGTCACGACGACCGCGCCTTCCGGCGGCTCGGGGACGTACGCGTCCAGGCGGAGCGGCAGGAGCGCCCGCTCGACGTAGAAGCCGAAGGCGCCGAGGAGCCGCGGCAGCACACCGGCGCCGTATGCCAGCAGATCGACGCCGGCCGAGCGGTCGCTCGGCCGGAGCAGGAAATACCCTGCGACCCCGAGCGCCGAGGCGAGGACCGCGATCGCGTCCGCGACGCGACCGTCGCCGGCGTTGCCGGTCGCGGCGCGGCGTCGCGACGGGCCGGCGGCACCGGTCGGTCGTGCGGCCGGCATCGTCGTCGTCGCGGCCGCGAGGAGCGCCGGCACGACGGCGCCGGTCTCCTTGCTCGCGGCCGCCAGGAACGACGCGGCCGCGATCGCCGTGAGCGCCGGCCAGCCGCGGCGCGCGCGCCAGCGCTCGAACGCCGTCACCGCGAGCAAGGCGAAGAGCGTCGCGAGGACGTCGGCGCGGCCGGCGATCCACGCGACCGACTCGGTGTGCACCGGGTGGACCGCGAACAGCAGCGCGCCGACGGCGGCCGCGGCCGCGGTCGCGCCGAGGCGCCGCGCGACGGCGTAGACGAGGGCGCAGACGGCCGCGTGCAGCGCGACCGAGGTGAGATGGAAGCCGAAGGGATTCCGCCACCAGATCGACTGATCGATCCAGTACGTTCCGAAGGTGAGCGGCCGGTAGACGCGGAACGTCGGCAAGGCGCGCGGCTCGAAAAAGACGTCGGCGGCGCTGGTGTAGAAGCGGATCTTCTGGTCGAGCCAGATGAGATCGTCCCACACGAAGCGGTGGCCGAGGGTACCGGCGTAGGCGAGAAAGCCGGCGGCGGCGGCGAGCGCGGCGCCCAGCGTGTCGCGCGCGCGTGCCGACGTGAGCCGCCGCACGGCGGGCGCACCGGCGGTCGGTCGCGTGCTCGCGCTTTCGCCCCCGTTGCCCGCGGGCGGACGCTCGCGCGCTCCCGATCGCCGCCGCCCGGCCTTGTGCCTCGCCACCGCCGCGGGTCAGCGCGTGGCCGCTTTGGCGCTGCGCTGCTTGCTCGCGGCCCAGAAGCCGTCCATGTCGCGCCGGCTCACGGCGAACGCCATCGCGATCAGGCGCGCGCGCTCGAGCTCCTTCGCGTCCGGCTGCATGGCCTTGGTCGCCTGCACCGCGAGCGCGAGCAGCGGATCGCGCTTGGCGGCGGCGAGCACCTGCGGCGTCGGCCGGAACGGCGCGACCAGCGCGAGCGGCACGTCCTCGAGCGTCGTCGGCTCCCTTCTTCGACGCCGGCGCCGCCGCGAGCGCCGCGGCCGTGCTCGCGCGCGACTCGAGATCCTCGAGGCGCTCGCGGAGCCGGCGGAGCTCGCGGTCGCGCTCGGCGAGCGCTGCCGGCAGCGACGCGAGCACGTCGAAGAGCGCGGTCGCGGTCTCCGCGCTCGCGACCAGCCGCGCCGCGCGATCGCCGTTCCCCAGGACGTAGACGTCGGCGCCGTGCTGGTCGCGCCGCCAGTGCGCCGCGGCGAAGCGCGCGGCGGTCGCGGCCAGCTCCGCGGCGTCACGCGGGCGCTCGCTGCGGCGGCTCATCGGATCAGCGTCGCTCGTCGAGGAACGCCGCGAGCGCGTCGTTGAAGATCTGCGCGCACTCGAAATAGACCGAGTGGCCGGCCTCCGGGACCATCACCAAGCCGGCGGCGGGAAGCTTCGCATGGGCGCGATGGATGAGGTCGGGCGGGAAGAGCTGGTCGCGGCTGCCGGCGATGAACTGGAGCGGCATCCGCAGCCGGGTCGCGTCCGGCGGGTAGCGGAGCTTCAAGAGCGCGGCGAGGACGCCGGGCACGAGCGGCGGGTTCAATCCGGCGATCTGCTCGAAGAGAAACGTCTTCGCCGGCTCGCGCGCGGGATAGTCCGGCGCCAGCGCCAGCCGGCCGTCGAAGGGCACGGTCGGCTGGATGTTGCCGCGGAGCGCGGCGAGCATGGCGTCGTCGGTGAGGCCGCCGATCGTGCCGGTGAGAACGACGTGCGTGAAGCGGTCGGGCTCGTCGAGGGCGGCGCCGGTGACGGTCCAGCCGCCCATCGACTGGCCGACCAGCGCCGCGCGCGCGGCGCCGACGTGATCGAGGAGCGCGCGGAGATCGGCGGCGAAGCGCGTCGGATCGGGCGTGCCGTCGCAGGTCGACCGCCCCCAGCCGCGCTGGTCGTACACCAGGCAGCGAAAGCGGGCCGCGAGCACCGGCACCTGCTGCCACCACGACAGGTGATTGCCGCCGGCGCCGTGGGCGAACGCGAGCCACGGGCCGGCGCCGTGGACCTCGTAGTAGAGCGATGCGCCGGGGACGTTCGCGAACGGCATGCAATCTCCTCGGCACCGAGCTATGCATGGACGCCCGTGGCACCGCAAACGGCAGGCACGCGACGAGGGAGACGCCCGTGAGCAGCGCTGACGAGACGCATCAGCTCGCGCTCGAGCAGGGAACGGTGCCGCTCGAGGTGTTCAAGCCGGCACGCGCGGGGCGGAGCCCGGCCGTCGTCGTCATTCACGAGGTCTTCGGGCTGAACGACGACATCCGGCGGATCGCCCGCCGCTTCGCCGATGCCGGCTACCTCGCCGCCGCCCCGGATCTGCTCGCCGCGGGCGCCTGGCTCGGCTGCCTGTGGCGCGCGATGCAGTCGCTGCGCGCGGGATCGGGACCGGTCGTCGACATGCTCGAGGCGATCGTCGGCGTCGTCGAGTCGCGTCCCGACGTCGGCAAGGTCGGCGTCGTCGGCTTCTGCATGGGCGGCGGCTTCGCGCTGCTCCTGGGCACGCGCGAGCGCGTCGCCGCCGCGGGCGTGTTCTACGGCGACGCGCGGCCGCGCGACGAGCTCGCGCGCGTCTGTCCCCTCACCGGGGGCTACGGCGGCAAGGACCGGATCTTCGCGGGCACCGGCCGCCGGCTCATCGCCGACCTCGAGGCGCTCGGCAAGGAGCACGACATCCGCATCTACGACGACGCCGGTCATTCGTTCATGAGCGACGCCGGCCACCCGCTGCTCGCGTGGCTCACCCGGCCGCTGATGCACGTCGAGTACAACGAGGCGGCCGCCGAGGATTCGTGGCGGCGGATGCTGGCGTTCTTCGCGCGTCATCTCGAGGCGCCGACGGACGCTGACACGCACCGCGAGCCGGCGTCGCCAGGCACGTGAGGCACCGGAATCGATTGCCGCAGGGAGCGCTCGAGCGGGAGTTCCAGCGCGGACTCGATGGAGGGAGATATCGATGACGCAGCTCTTTCGCACGATCCTGGTCCCGCACGATTTTTCCGACGCCGCCGACGAGGCGCTCGGGATCGCCGCCGAGCTGGCGGCGGCGCATCGCGGCCGCATCGTCGTCCTGCACGCGATCGCCGAGTACGCGCCGGTGTCGGTCTTCCCCGGAGCCGGCGAGGTGTCGTGGGTTCCACCCGAGAACCTCGAGGCGGACGTGCGCGCGCAACTCGAGTCCACGGTCCGGCAAGCGATCGGCCGCCGCCGCGTGCGGACCGAGTGCCGCGTCGAGAGCGGCGACCCGTTTCAGCGCATCATCGACGCCGCGCGCGGCGTCGACTCGATCGTCATGGGCACGCTCGGACGAACCGGATTGGCGCACCTGCTGATCGGCAGCGTCGCGGAGAAGGTGGTGCGCCATGCGCCGGTGCCCGTCCTCACGATCCGACCGGACGCGGTCTCGCGGAGCGCGCGACGAACCACCGCGCGCCCGCCTCGCGCCGCGGCGGGTCCACGACCGCGACGCGTCTCGGCGCGGAAGAGCCGGGGAGCGTAGCCGGTAGCGTCGCGCGGCGCCGACGTCGCGACGGTCGCGCCGCAGCGTCGCGTCTCGATCACGCGACGGCGCGCGTCGCGGCGTTCGTCCCTTGACGCGGTGAATCCGCCCACGATAGCTGGGAAGACTTCGCTCGCGATCTCGAGACGACCGCGGAAATGACGGGGCTCGTCGCGTCCGGTCGCGCGCGCATCGATTCGAGGCTCACGTGCAGCGCTACGTTTGCATCCACGGGCATTTCTATCAGCCGCCGCGGGAGAACCCGTGGCTGGAAGCCGTCGAGCTGCAGGACTCGGCGTTTCCGTACCACGACTGGAACGAGCGGATCACCGCGGAGTGCTACGCGCCGAACGCGTCCGCGCGCATCCTCCGGCGCGACGGCCGGATCGCGGCGATCGTCAACAACTACGCCAAGATCAGCTTCAACGTCGGCCCGACCCTCCTCGGCTGGCTGGCGACGCATGCGCCCGACGTACACGGCGCGATCGTCGAGGCGGATCGAGAGAGCGTGCGGCGGTACGGCGGCCACGGGTCGGCGATCGCGCAGGCGTACAACCACATGATCCTTCCGCTCGCGAACGCGCGCGACAAGCGGACGCAGGTCTGGTGGGGCATCCGCGATTTCGCGCGCACCTTCGGCCGGCCGCCGGAGGGGATGTGGCTTCCGGAGACCGCGGTCGACGTCGACACCCTCGAGGTGCTCGCCGGGGCCGGCATCCGCTTCACGATTCTCGCGGCGCATCAGGCGGGACGCATCCGCCGGATCGGCGAGCGCGGATGGACGGCCGTTTCGGACGGGCGTTTCGACGCCACCATGCCGTACGCGGCGCGGCTGCCCTCCGGGCGGACGATCGCGCTCTTCTTCTACGACGGGCCGATCGCGCGCGGCGTCGCCTTCGAGGGCCTGCTGCGTGACGGCGGCGAGTTCGCGCGGCGGCTCGCGAGCGGCTTCACCGCCGGACGAGACGGCCCACAGCTGGTGCACGTCGCGACCGACGGCGAGACCTACGGCCATCACCATCGCTACGGCGAGATGGCGCTCGCGTACGCGCTCGACGAGATCGAGGCGCGAGGCCGCGCCGAGGTCATCAACTACGGCGCGTTCCTCGAGCACCACCCGCCGACGCACGAGGTCGAGATCGTCGGCGGCACGTCGTGGAGCTGCGCGCACGGCATCGAGCGCTGGCGGAGCAACTGCGGCTGCCGAACCGGCGGACCGCCGGAATGGACGCAAGCGTGGCGCGGCCCGTTGCGCGACGCCCTCGACTGGCTGCGCGACACGCTGGCGCCGCGCTACGCCGAGGTCGCGGGGCACCTTCTGCGCGATCCGTGGAAGGCGCGCGACGATTACGTCGCGGTGATGAACGACCGCTCGCCGGAAGCCGTCGACCACTATCTCGAGGGCCACGCGACGGCGCCGCTCGACGCCGGCGCGACGGCGACCGCGTTGAAGCTCCTCGAGCTGCAACGGCACGCGATGCTCATGTACACGAGCTGCGGCTGGTTCTTCAACGAGCTCTCCGGCATCGAGACGGTGCAGCTGCTGCGCTACGCCGGCCGCGCCGTGCAGCTCGGCGAGGAGCTCTTCGGCACCAAGCTCGAGGCCGAGCTCTTGCGACGGCTCGAGGCGGCCAAGAGCAACGTTCCCGAGCATCGCGACGGGCGCGCGATCTACGAGTCGCAGGTGAAGCCGTCGATGGTCGACCTCGCGAAGGTCGGCGCGCACTACGCGGTGAGCGCGATGTTCACCAACTACGCGGACCGCGCCCGCGTCCATTGCTACACCGCCGAGCGCGACGAGCTCTGGACGTCGCGCGCCGGCCGCACCCGCTTGCTGCTCGGCCGGGTCGAGATCGTCTCGGAGGTCACGCGCGAGTCGGCGCGGTTCAGCTTCGGCGTGCTCCACCTCGGCGACCACAACCTGCACGGCGGGATCCGGCTCTTCACCGGCGAGGAGGCGCACGCCGCGATGGCGGACGACGTCGCCGCGCCGTTCGCGCGCGCCGAGTTCGCCGAGGTCATCCGGCTTCTCAATCATCATTTCCGGGGCTCGACCTACTCGTTGCGTTCGCTGTTTCGCGACGAGCAGCGGCGCATCGTCGACCACCTGGTCGAGTCGTCGGTCCTCGAGGCCGAGACGCTGTACCACCAGCTCTCCGACAACCACGCGCCGTTGATGCGGTTCCTGCTCGATCTCGGCACGCCGCTGCCGGCGCCGTTTCGCATCGCGGTCGAGGTGATCGTCAACATGGACCTTCGCCGCGCGCTCGAGGCCGACGACCTCGACGTCAGCCGCGTCGAGGAGCTGCTGCGCGAGGCGCGCACGACGCCCGTCGCCCTCGACAGCGCCGCGCTCGAGTACCGGTTTCGCCGCCGTCTCGAAACGCTGGCGGCGGCCGTCGAGCGCGACCCGCGCGACGTCGCGACGCTGCGGAAGCTCGCCGATGCGGTGACGCTGGCGCACCGCTTGCCTTTCGACGTCGACCTGTGGGCGGTGCAGAACGCGTGCTATCGCCTGCGGCGGCAGGTCTACCCGGAGTGTCTCCACGCCGCCGCGGACGACCCCGACGCCGCGGCGTGGATTTGGGTTTTCCGCGGCGTCGGCGACCTCGTGATGATCGCCTTGGACGACGCCCCGTGATCGCACGGCGCGGCGCCGCCTCGTCGGCGCGCGGCGCCGCGACCGAGGTGACGCGAGCGGATCGCGTCCACGCCGTCTCGATGCTGCTCGCCGCGCTCGGGACGGTCGCCTACTGGACGGCGTATTTCGCGGCGGGCGCGGTGCAGACCGCCGCCGATCCGGTCTACGTCGGCTTCGAGAACGCCTTTCCGCTCGCCGACGGCTACATGGCGGCGTACTTCGTCGTCGCCGCGGCGCTGTTGCTGCGCGGCCGTGCGGCGGCGATCCCCGCCGGCATCACCGCCGGCGGCGCGATGATCTTTCTCGGCGCGATGGATACGCTCTTCAATCTCGAGCACGGCAAGTATGCGGCGATGACGCCGGAGATGGCCGTCGAGGCGATCATCAACGTCGTCTGCCTCGTCTTCGGCCCGCTCACGATCCTGCGTCTCTGGCGCGCGCGGCGACGGCTCGATCGCTGAGCGCGACCACGCCGCGCACGGCCGCGGCCGCGAAGACCGCGGTGACGCTACGGCTTGTCGGTCGTGCGGTGCGACGACGGCTCGGACGCGCGTCCGCCCGGCGACCGCTGACCGACGGCACGACGCTTCGCCGTGACCCAGCGGAGCGCGAACTGCCGCCATTGCGCCGCCGACCACACCGTCGTCGCGCCCGCTTCGCGGGCATCCTTTTCATCCATGAGAGCCTCCCCCGCCGGCCGGCGGTCGTGCTGAACGCTCAGCGTCGCGACGCGCTCCACCATGGCATCGACGTCGAGCTTGGAGATGAACGTGAGACCCAGCGACTCCGCTGTACGCCGGAGGTGCGAGTCGGTCGAGTAGGCGACGGTCGGGATCGCGGCGAGGCGTCGATCGCTCAGCTGCTCGGTGCGGAATCGAAGGCCGTTCATCGACGGCATCACGAGATCGAGGACGATGACGGTGGGTATCCTGCCGCTCCGCAGGCGTGCGAGCGCGTCCTCGCCGTTCGACGCCGTCGCGACCGTGAAGCCGCGGCTCTCGAGCAGCTCCGCCATCGCGGCGCGAAAGCGCGCGTCGTCGTCGACGAGGAGAATCGAGTTGCCAGCGTGGGCGTCCATCTCGGCCATGCTCGATACACGTCCCTGCGAGAGCCGGCGCATGTTTCATGCCACGACCGCACCGCCGAGAACGCCGGCGCGGACCGTCCGCGCGTGAACGGCAGGAGCGTCGGGAAGAAGTTGGTACAAGCGACTTCTACAAAGACGTTTTGCGCGGCGCGGCTTCTCTCGCCTCGGCGCGCGCCGCAGCGGGTGAAAAACGCAGCACGCGGCGGAGCGCTGGCGCACCGATTGCGGTCACACGCTCGGGCGCCGGCCGCGCCGGCAACGGGCGTCGGTGCGCGGACGCGGGCGTTGGTCGCCGCGTCCGTCGCGTCGCCCCCGGGCGACGCGGCCTCAGGCGGTTTGCTGCGTGCCGGCGTTGAGCTCGAGGTAGATGCGCTCGCCGCGTCGCTGCTCGCGCACCAGGCCGATCGCGCGCGCGGCGTCGAGACCTTCGGCGAGGACGCTCGCCGCGTGCCCGCGGTCGCCGCCCGCGAGCGCGAGCTCGGCGATCCCGAGCGACGCCGCGGCGATCGTCGAGCGGTGGCCGATCTCGTGCGCGAACGCGAGCGCGCGGTCGTACCAGCGCCGCGCCTCGTCCGCATGCTCGGGGCCGGCGGCGAGCATCACGTCGGCCATCGCGGTCGAGCACAGCATCTCGCGGAGCCGTCCGCCCGCCTTCAAGTAGCCGAACTTGGCGGCGCGTGCCGCGCGCTTGATCTCGCCGGCGGCGACGTAGGCCTCGACCATCAACGGCAAGCCGAGGGCCATGTTGCCGCCGGTCGATATCGTCGAGTCGAGCGTCTCGACGTACTTGCCGAAGGCGACGCTCTCGCCGAGATCGAGGCGCGCCAGCAGACCGACCGCGGATCCGATCCGCAGCCCCGCGAAGTTCGACATCGGACGCGCGGTCTCGAGCGCCTTGTCCGCCCAATCGCGGGCCGCGAGCGGCTCGCCGCGCAGCAGATGGATCTGGGCGAAGATCGTCGCGGCGCCGATCTGCACCGTGCGGTTGCCGGCGGCCGTCGCGACTCGCAGCGTCTCGGGCGAGCCCTCGAGCGCGGCGTCGTAGGCGTCGCTCCAGAGGAACATCAGATCGCGCATCCAGAGCGCGCCGAGGTAGACGTCGGAGGCGGCGTGGCCGGCGCGCTCGAGGCCGACGACGAGATCGTCCATCGTGGTACGCGCGAGATCGAGCCGGCCGTCGAAGAGGTACACCCACGAGAGCGCGCGGGCGATGCTCATCGCCGGCAGCGCGAGCCCGGCGCGCTGCGCGATCGTGAGCGCGTTCTCGACGACGCTGACGCCACGCGCGAACTGCTCGGCGCCGCCGCTCGTCAGCATCAGCCCGCGCAGCGACTCGATCTGCGAGACGATCTCGAGGTCGCCGAAGCGCTCGGCGAGCTCGCGTCCGCGCTCGGCGACCGCGATCGGATCGTCGGTGCCCTCGACGCCGTAGATGACGACCATCCGGCAGATGCCGTATGCCGCCTCGAGGCCGAGCTTCACGAACTCGTCCGGCGGCGGCACGCCGTCGGCGAGCACGGGCGCCGGCGAGCTCCCAAGCCTGGCGGTAATGCTCGAAGGCGGCGCGGTACGAGGGCGCGCGCTCGGCCTCGCGCGCGGCGCGCACCAGCGCCTCGACGGCCTTGGCGCGGTTGTCGCTGCGGACGTAGTGATGCGCCAGCAGTGCCATCCGCTCGGCGTCGTGCTCGCCGGTCGCGGCCTCCAGCAGGCCGCCGATGCGCTCGTGCAGCTCGCGCCGCTGCTTCAGCAGCAGACCCTCGTACGCGACGTCCTGGGTGAGGCTCTCGCCGAAGCGGAACTCGTCGCGCGAGAGCGATCGTCTTGCGGTGGACGATGCCGCGACGCTCGAGCGCCCCGAGCTCCGCGGTGACGTCGATGTCCTCGCCGCGCGAGCAGCTCGGCGAGCTGATCGCGATGGAACTGCCGGCCGAGCACCGCGGCGACCTGCACCACGCGCTTCGCCGACGGCCCGAGGCGGTCGAGGCGGGCGCCGATCAGCTCCTCGACGGTGCCGGGAATGCGCATCTCGGCGACCGGCCGCGTCAGCCGGACGCTGGCCGTCGCTGCGCAGCAGGTACCCCTCCTCGACGAGCGCGCGGGTGATCTCCTCGAGGAAGAACGGGTTGCCTTCCGCCTTCAGCACGATGCGGCGCTCGAGCTCGGCCGGCAGGGCGCCGCCGGCGACGCGCGCGCACGATCGCGAGCGCCTCGGCGTCGGTGAGCGGCCGGAGGTTCAGCTGCGTGAACGCCGCGTGCGCCTGCCAGCTCGCCTGGTAGTCGGGGCGATGGCTCACCAGCACCATGACGCGCGCCCGCCGGATGCGCGCCACCGCCAGCTCGAGCATCTCGCGCGAGGGCTCGTCGATCCAGTGCAGGTCCTCGATGGCGAGGACCACCGGCGACTCGGTGCTGAGCGCGCCGACGAGCTGCTCGACCGCGCCGAAGGTCTCCTGCTTGAGCTCGCCGTCGGGCGGCGCGCCGGTCTCGGGCGGCACCGCGAGGATGTGACAGAGCAGGGGATACATCTGGTCGAGCGCGGGATCCCAGTCGCGGACGCGGTCGGCGATCTTGCGCCGCGATTCCTCGGCGGGCTCGCCGGCGCCGACGCCGAAGTATTGGCGCAGCATGCTGACCCACGGCGCGTACGGGACGGTCTGGCCGAGCGCCGAGCAGCGCGCCTCGAAGATCGTCACCTCGCTCGCCGCGATGCCGCGGGTGAACTCGTAGATCAACCGCGACTTGCCGCTGCCCGCCTCGCCGACGATCGCCACCACCTGCGGCAAGCCGCCGGCGAGGCGCTCGAAGCAGGCGGTGAGCTGCGCGACCTCTTCCTCACGCCCGACGAGCGGCGTCAGGCCGCGCGCCTCGGCGATCGCCATCGGCGTCGTGCGCTCGGTCCTGCCGACGACCTCGTGCGCCGTCACCGGATCGCGCTTGCCCTTCACCTCGAAGGGACCGATCTGGCGAACCTCGAAGAAGCCGCGGACGAGCCGGTGCGTCGCGTCGCTCATCACGATCGTGCCCGGCGCGGCGAGGCTCTCCAGGCGCGAGGCGAGATTGGTGGTGTCGCCGATCGCGGTGTAGTCCATCTTCAAGTCGTTGCCGATCGTGCCGACGACCACCGGTCCGGTGTGAATGCCGATCCGGATCGCGAGCTCGATCCCGTGCTGCGCGCGCACGCTGCCGGCGAGGGCGGCGACGGCGTCGCGGATCTCGAGCGCCGCGCTCACCGCGCGGTGCGGAGCATCCTCGTGCGCCACCGGCGCCCCGAAGAGCGCCATGATCCCGTCGCCGACGAGCCGGTTGACGATGCCCTCGACCTTGTAGATCTCGCTGAAGGCGATCGCCATGTACTGCTCCAGGAGGTCGCGGTACTCCTCCGGGTCGAGGCGCTCGGCGATCGCCGTCGAGCCGACGAGATCGCAGAACAGGACGGTGACGAGCTTGCGCTCGCCGGCGATCGCGCCGCCGCTGGCGCGGATCTTGTCCGCGAGGACGTCCGGAATGCGCGGTGCGAGGCGCGGCAGTCGGTCGTCCGTGCCGCCCGCGGGCTGCTGCGGTCGGGCGTCCGCGCCGGCGGCGGACGCCTCCGGCGTCGCGCCGTCGACGGCGGCGCCGCACTGCGGGCAGAAACGAAAGCCCGGACCGACGGCCTCGCCGCAGCTGGCGCACGTCGGCGGGACGCGCTCACCGCACGCGTGACAGAACTGCTTCCCGGGGATCAGCTCGGTATCGCAGCTGACGCAGCGCATTGCTCGACGGTGGTCGGGACGCGATCATGAGTCAAGCCGCGCCCGGCGCTGATTCGGTCGAAGGCGCCGCTGCTCGCGTCCGCATGGCTGGCGCCGTCCCAGTCGACCGGCATCGGCGCGCGTCTCATGCGGCGAGCTCGGCGGAGCTGCCGCGGTGACGGTGGTACATCTCGAGCACCCATGCGAAACCCCGTCGGTGGTCGAGCGTCTCGCGATATTCGGCGAGCGGCCGCGGCAGCGGTCCGGGAAGCGGGTAGGGGAACTCCGGCGGGATGACGAGGGGCGACAGCAGCGCCGCCGCGGTGAGATCCGCGACGGTGAAGCGATCGCCGACGAGATAGCCGCTCGGCTGGAGCTCCTGCTCGATGCGGTCGAGCGCCGCCGCGATCGCGGCACGCCCGCGCTCGGCGCCGGCGTCGTCGATGCGCATGTCGAACCGCATCGCCGCGCGCACGCCGGGGAAGAGCGCGCGATACAGCCGGCGCGTGCCGCCCGACATCCCGGTCGCGAGCAGCGCCGTGGCGTAGTCGGTGAACGGCAGCAACGCGTGGAAGAGCGCACGGCGCAGCTGCGGGCCGAGCTCCTCGTCGAAGAAGTCTTCCAGGCGAAGCGCGCGTTGCCGCGCCTCGGGGTCGGCGGGGTAGAGCGGCGGATCCGGCTGAATGCGCTCGAGGGCCTCGATGATGCGGGTCGAGTCGGCGATCGTGTTGCCCTCGACGACCAGGACCGGCACCGCCTTCTGCCCCGTCATCCAGAGGATCCGCGGAATGTGGAGGCCCGGCAGCAGCGAGCGGCGCACGTGCGGGAAGCGCTTGTAGTCGAGCGCCCAGCGGGCCTTCTCGTTGAAGTGCGAGTAGCGGAACTGCCAGAGGACCGCCTGGGCCATCAGCCACCTCCGGGAACGATGCACGAGTGGATGCTCGACGCCTCGGGGATCTCGCCAGCGAGCGTCCTGATCGCGCGCTCGGTGTCCGCGAGCCCGAACTCGTGCGTATGCATCTTCGCGAGCGGCACCCGTCCCGACTCGATCAGCCGGATGGCGGCCTCGTACGCCGGCGTCGTGACGCCGAACGCGCCCTTGATCGTCAGCTCCTTCACGACGATCAGGTCGCTGACGAAATCCGGCACGGCGACGAAGCCCTTCACGCCGGCGAGGATGATGCGGGCGCCGGTCGCGGCGTAGTGCAGGGCCTCCGCGACCGGCTCGGCGGCGTACGACGAGACCTCGACGACGACGTCGGCACCGCGGCCGTCGGTGAGCTCCTTGACGCGGCGGCGCGCGTCCTCGTGCTCGACGTCGATCACGTGGTCGGCGCCGAGCTCGCGCGCGAGCGCGAGCTTGGCGGCGTCGCGTCCGAGACCGGTCACGATGATCGTGTCCGCGCCGGCGGCGCGCGCGGCGATCACGCTCGCCAAGCCGCGCTGGCCGGGACCGAGGATCAGCACGGCATCGCCGGGACCGGTCGTGGGAAGCTCGACGGCCCAGCGAAACCCGGCGCCGAGCGGGTTGAACATCACGGCGATCCCCGCCGGGAGGTCGCGCCGCACGCGGTGCACGATCGAGAACGGGTCGAGGTACATGTACTCGGCGTAGCCGCCCCACAGCCCGGGCGGGTGGTCGAGCGGCACGTAGCCGTGCGCGAACATGCCGCCGCGTCCGCGGCAGAGCGTGTACCGTCCGAGACGGCACGACCGGCAATGGCCGCACGGGATCGGCGCCTCGACCGCGACGCGATCACCGACGTCGACGCCCCAGCGTCGAGCGGCGCGCGCACCGATGCGGGCGATGACGCCGAGCGGCTCGTGTCCCGGTACGACCGGGAAGCGCACCGGCAGCGCGCCGGTGTACTGCTCGACGTCGCTGCCGCAAATGCCGCACGCCTCGATGCGCAGGAGGGCGCCGTCGTCGTCGATGTCGGGGATCGGCAGCTCGCGGATCACGAGCCGGCGGGGCCCCTCCTGGACGACGGCGCGGCTGGTGCGCGGCACGCCGGCGTGCGCGTCCTGCTCATCCACCCGCCAGCTCCGGCTCGACCGCGACGCGACACGCGACCGAGTTCGCGACGAAGCAGCCGTCGTGCGCCGCGTCGACGAGCGCGCGCGCTTTGGCCTGGTCGGCGCCGGCGGCGAGCGTGATCCGCGGCCGCAGGCGCACCTCGGTGATGCGCATCTTTTTCTCCGCGATCGCGAGCGTCGCCTCCGGCGCGTCGTCGTACGCGAGCACGTCGATCCCCGCCCGCTGCGCGAGCGCGAGGTAGGTCAGCAGCTGGCAGGACGCGACGGCCGCGAGAAAGAGCTCTTCCGGGTTCACGCGCGACGGGTCGCCGCGGTACTGCGGGGCTGCCGATACCTCCAGTGCCGGACGATTCTCGAGCTCGACGCGATGGTTGCCGCTCGCGACCCCCGCCTCGCCTTTTCGCCAAGCCAAGCGCGCATGGAATTGATGCGTTGCCATACTCGTCCTCCCCTTCGATCGTCGTTTTCGCGATCGCGAGAATGGTCGAGAAGCCTCAGGCCTGCAACGGGTGCGTCGCGATACCAGACGGCGCGGAAGACGCGGCCGGCGATGGTACCGGACGCGCCGCTGTCGCCGCGCGGCGTCGCCGTCGGAAGCGCGCCCCCATGACGCGAAGCGCTGCGTCATGCCGGCGCATTTTTCGTTTGACAGGGCGGCCGGCGAGAGCGCACAGTCCGGCCGTTCCGGTTCGAGTGCCGTTCCGTGCGACGATGCCCGTTCATCGCTGGTGACTCGTCACAGCGCTTCACACATCTATAGGAGGGTGCCCATGACATCACAGAGACGTGCCGTCTTCACGATCGCAGTGCTCGCGGCCTTCGTCGCGTTCGGCGCGACCGCGCATGCGGATGTGGTCAAATGCCGCCAGACGATCTCGAAGGAGTACGGAAAGTACGTCAAAGGGCTGAGCAAGATCCTCCAGAAGTGCAACGACGGATCGGTGAAGGACGGGAACGGCGCGGCCGCCCCCGGCGGCAACATCCCCACCTGCGACGTGAAAGCAAAGGTCGGTCCCGCGGCGCAGAAGATGAAGGACAAGATCGTCGGCAAGTGCGACGACGACGGGATCACCCCCGGCGCTGCCGGCTGGCCGGGTACGTGCCCGAACTTCGAAGGCGGGACGTGCACGAACGCGATCGCAAACGGCACCGACATCGGCAGCTGCCTCGAGTGCATCGGCAACGCGGCGGTGACGCAGGCGATGGATCTCTATTACGCGTCGCTGAACAACGCCGGCAGCGACAAAGACCTCATCAAGTGTCAGTCGACGATCGGGAAAGAGACGACGAAGTTCCTGCAGGCGAAGCAGAAGATCCTCGACAAGTGCCGCAAGCAGGTCGACAAGGGTAACGCCAGCCTGCCGTGCCCGATCCCCGGTGACGGCAAGGCCGGCGCCGCGATCGCGAAGGCCGAGTCGAAGAAGGTCGGCAAGATCTGCAAGGCCTGCGATACCGAGAGCACCAACGGCGTCACCTGCACCTCGAACGGCCAGTTCGCGAGCATCGGCTTCACCGGGCACTGCCCGGCGGTGACGGTGCCGCCGTCGGGACCGTCGTGCGGCGGACCCATCAACAACTTGAACGACCTCGTCCGCTGCGTCGATTGCGTGACCGAGTTCAAGGTCGACTGCATGGATGCGTTGGGCCGTCCGGATCAGGTGGCGCCGTATCCGCCGCAATGCGTGGGCGTGGTGCCGACGGCAACGCCGACGGCGACGCCGACCCCGACCGCGACCGCGACGAGAACGGCAACGCCGACGGCCACACGCACCGCGACGCCGACCCCGACGCCGACCGTGACCGCGACGCTCACCGCGACGCCGACGCCCACACCGACGGTGACGGCGACGCGCACGGCGACGCCGACGCCGACCGCCACGGAAACGTCGACACCGATCCCGACCCTCACTGCGACGGCGACGCCCACTCCGACCGTGACCGTGACCGTCACGGCGACGGCGACGCCCACCGCCACCACGACCCCGACCGTCACGCCGACGCCGGGATGCGGCAACGGCGTCATCGACGCGGGTGAGGATTGCGATCCGCCCGGCAGCAACACCTGCACCAGCTCCGGCCCGGGCCTCACCACGTGCAGCGTGACGTGCACCTGTGCCTGTCCGAGCCGGATCGACTTCGACGGGAACGCCACCGACGTCGTCTCCGAGCTCGACACCGGCTGGACCGGCATCGCGCACGACGCCAAGATCGTCTCCGACGGGAAGATCACCGTCGCCGTCAGCTCGTGCCCGTCGAGCCCCGACTTCAGCCGTCCGTGCGGCACCTGCAACATCACCGGTCCCATCGACAACCCGGCGCCGGACGCGGGCGACCTCAACAACAAGCGCTGCCGTCTCGATACGTCGATCAAGTGCAACACGATCGGCGTCGACCCGCTGTGCACGGGCGCCGGCAACGCCTGCTCCTACTGGTTCGGCTCGCCGCTGCCGCTTTCGGCGGGCGGCGTCGCGACCTGCGTGACGAACGAGGTCATCGGCACCATCACTGGCACCGCGAACATCGAGACCGGTGAGAGCGCCAGTGAGCTGAATCTCTCGTCGCGCGTCTACACCGGTGTCCTGACCGACAAGCCGTGCCCGAAGTGCACCGACGCCGGCGGCATCAACGACGGCATCGCCGGCGGCACGTGCACCGACGGTCCGCGCGCGGGTCTCGCCTGCGACGCCAACGGCGAGCATCCGATCCCGGCCTTCGGGCGCACGAGCTTCGATTGCCCGCCCGATTCGGGATCGCTGATCGCGACCCTGCCGGTCCCGCTCAAGAACTCGACCGACCCCGAGGTGCGGATGCTGTCGTCGGCGAGCCCCAGCTGCACCGCCTTCGGGTCCGGCGGGTTCAAGTGCCCGTGCGACACCTGCGACGACGCGGCATCGACGCCGTGCGCGTCGAACGCCGACTGCGGCGGCGGCATCTGCGGCGGCCTGCGCTGCCTGGTCGACGCGCCGACGCCCGGCGTTCCGTGCACCTCGCAAGGGACGGGGAGCGATCCGGCGTGCTGCTCCGAGCCGACGTGCACGACCGGGACCATCGGGACCTGCGACCGGCCCGGAGAGCCGACGAAGCCGAACGCGTGCAGCAACGGCCAGTGCGTCAGCGGCGGCGGCGCCGACGACGGCCAGTGCCAGCTCGCGCCGAGCGACAACCTGTGCTCGATCGACACCTTCCGGAGCTGCTCGTCGAACGCCGAATGCCGGCCGCCGGGCGAGGGCGGCACCTGCGGCACCTGCTCGCCGGGCCTGCAGACTTGCGGCGTCAAGCGCCGCGAGTGCCTGTTCGACCTCGACGAGCTCGCCGGTCCGGGCGTCGGCAACCCGCCGAGCACGCGGACCATCACGGTCAACGGTATGGAGGACACGCCGGTCAACGACGTGTCGAACCCGACGCTGGCGTCGCTCTTCTGCATCGCGCCGACCGGGTCGTCGTCGGTGAACGCCGTCGCCGGTCTGCCCGGCCTCGGCAAGCTCAAGCTGAAGGGCACCGCCCGCGGATTGCCCTGAGCATCGCTTCCCAGGCGAGGCGGGCTGACGCCCGCCTCGCAGCGCTTCACCGACGGGGTGCTCTCTTGCGAGAGCACCCCGTTTGCGTTTGGCGCCGGCCCCCGTCCGCGACCGGCTGCGAGGGAGTTTGACTACGCGAGCCAGCGCGAGAATTCTCCGTCGGGTTCGCAACACGTCCGCAAGACTGAACTGAACGGAGGGGTCTCATGGTGGAGCGATCAGTACTCGTTCTCGCGGGCGCAGCGGCGCTCGTTCTCGTCACGTGCGCGGCGGCCGATGCGGGCGCCACGGTGGCTCCGGCGCTCGACCACTTCCAGTGCTACGACATCCACGACGGTGGGTTCGAGACCATTCCCGACGTGAGCCTGAGCGACGTGTTCGGCGCGAGCACCGTCGAGGTGCGCGCGCCGGAGCGCATCTGCAATCCCGCGGACAAGAACGACGAGAACCCGACGGCGCCCTCCGACCCCAACCACCTCGTCGCGTACAAGATCAGCCGGCGGGCTCCGCGCTTTCAGCGCCTGCGAGACCAGGTGGTCGTCAACCAGTTCGGGACGATCATGGTGGACGTCGTGCGGCCCGAGCGCCTGCTGGTGCCGAGCGCGAAGAGCGAAAGCTCCTCGCCGCCGACGCCGAATCCGCTGCTCGACCACTTTACGTGCTACCAGGTGAAGAACGCCCGCACCCGCGTGGCGGGCGTCAAGATCGACGATCAGTTCGGAACCCTCATCGTCGACGTGAAGCGGCCCGACAGCGTCTGCGTCGCGACCGACAAGCGCGGCGAGGGGATCACGAACGCGACGTCGACGCTGATGTGCTACCGGGTGCGCATCGCGTCGTCGTCGCCCCCCTTCAGCGCTCCGGGCGCCGTGTACGTCAACAATCAGTTCGGTGCCGACACGCTGAACGTCTTCCGTCCGACCGAGCTCTGTCTGCCTTCGCTCCTGAATCCCGGCGCGCCGACGCCGACGCCCACCGTGAGCGTGCCCGTTTCGACGGCGACGCCGACTGCGACGGAGACCGCGACGGAGACGCCGACCGCCACGCCGAGCGTCACGGCGACCGCGACGGTGACCGCGACGCCGACGCCGACGCTGACGACCAACGCGACGCCGACGGCGACCGCGACGGTCACCGTGACGCCGACGTTGACGACGAACGCGACGCCGACGGCGACCGCGACGGTCACCGTGACGCCGACGCTGACGACCAACGCGACGCCGACGGCGACGGCGACGGTCACCGTGACGCCGACGTTGACGACCAACGCGACGCCGACGGCGACGGCGACGGTCACCGCGACGCCCACGTTGACGACCAACGCGACACCGACGGCCACGGCGACGGCGACGCCGACGCCGACGAGGACCGCGACGCCGACGGCGACGGCGACGGCGACCGCGACGGCCACGGCCACCGTGACCGCCACCGTGAGTGCCACGCCGACTGCCACGGTGACCGGCACCGCGACGCCCACACCCACGGCGACGTCGACGCCCGGCTGCGGCAACGGCGTCGTCGACCCCGGCGAGGATTGCGATCCGCCGGGCAGCAACACCTGCACCGATTCCGGCCCGGGCCTCACCACCTGCAGCATGACGTGCACGTGTCCGTGTCCGGGCCGGATCGACTTCGAGGCGAACGCCACCGATGCGGCGAGCGAGCTCGACACCGGGTGGACCGGCATCGCTCACGACGCGAAGATCGTCTCCGACGGGAAGATCACGGTTGCCGTCAGCGCCTGCCCGTCGAGTGCCGACTTCAGCCGGCCCTGCGGCACCTGCGACGTCACCGGCCCGATCGACAATCCCGCGCCCGACGCCGGCGACCTCAACAACAAGCGCTGCCGGCTCGACACCTCGATCGAGTGCGACACGATCGGCGCCGACCCGCTGTGCCCGGGCCCCGGCAACGCGTGCGTCTACTGGTTCGGCTCGCCGCTGCCGCTTTCAGCGGGCGGCGTCGCGACCTGCGTGACGAACGAGATCGCCGGCTCGATCAGCGGCACCGCGAACATCGAGACCGGCGAGAGCGCGAGTCTCGTGAACCTGGTGTCGCGCGTGTACACCGGCGTCCTCACCGACAAGCCGTGCCCGAAGTGCACCGACACCGGCGGCATCAACGACGGCATCGCCGGCGGCACGTGTACCGACGGTCCGCGCGCTGGTCTCGCCTGCGACGCCAACGGCGAGCACCCGATCCCGGCCTTCGGGCGCACGAGCTTCGATTGCCCGCCCGACTCGGGCTCGCTGATCGCGAACCTGCCGATCGCGCTCAAGAACTCGACCGACCCCGAGGTGCGGATGCTGTCGTCGGCGAGCCCCAGCTGCACCGCCTTCGGGTTCGGCGGAGTCAAGTGCCCGTGCGACACCTGTGACAACGCCGAGTCGACGCCGTGCACGTCGGATGCCGACTGCGGCGGTGGCACCTGCGGCGGCTTGCGCTGCCTCGTCGACGCGCCGACGCCTGGCGCCCCCTGCAGCTCCGAGGGCACCGGCAGCGATCCGGCCTGCTGCTCCGAGCCGACCTGCACCAGCGGCACGATCGGGACCTGCGGGCGGCCGGGCGAGCCGACGAAGCCGAACGCGTGCAGCAACGGCCAGTGCGTCACCGGCGGCGGTGCCGACGACGGCCAGTGCCAGACGGCGCCGAACGACAACCTGTGCTCGATCGACACCTTCCGCAGCTGCTCGTCGAACGCCGAATGCCGGCCGCCGGGCGAGGGCGGTACCTGCGGCACCTGCTCGCCGGGTCTGCAGACCTGCGGCGTCAAGCGGCGCGAGTGCCTCTTCGACCTCGACGAGCTCGCCGGTCCGGGCGTCGGCAACCCGCCGAGCACGCGGACCATCACGGTCAACGGCATGGAGGACACGCCGGTCAACGACGTGTCGAACCCGACGCTGGCGTCGCTCTTCTGCATCGCGCCGACCGGGTCGTCGTCGGTGAACGCCGTCGCCGGTCTGCCCGGTCTCGGCAAGATCAAGCTGAAGGGCACCGCCCGCGGATTGCCCTGAGCATCGCTCCCAGGCGAGGCGGGCCGACGCCCGCCTCGCGCCGCGACGATGCCCACCAGGCGGCGCTCGACGACGCGAGGCTGCGACGCCGTCAGCGCGCGACGGGCGCGTCGCCGGCGCGCAGGTCACCGGTGGGTCGACCCGTCGACGCGCTTCACGCGCGTGCGTGACGAGCTGGCAGCGCGGTCAGTCGCGGCCGCGGAGGATCCCGAGGCCGAACGCGAGCAGAAGGCCGCCGGCCAGCGGGATCATGAACGCGACCCAGCTCGGAGGAGCCGACGAGCGCAGCGTCGTCCAACCGCGCGCCAGCCAACCGGGGCGCGGCGGTGGGGCGGACACCTCTGTCACGCTGACGTCGCGAAACCAGGCGGTGCCGGTGTTGAGGCTGGCGTAGCTGCCGAGGCGCGGACAGATCTCCCACGTCGATGGCTCGGCGGCGGTCGCGACGACCTCGATCGTCCGCCACTCGCTGGTGCCGCGCACGTCCGGCGTATCGGCGATGCGCGGCTCGATCGCGATCAACGCGCCGGCCGTGGCGGTGCCGACGTTGCTCGTCTTGACACGCGCCGCGACGCGATAGGACGCGCCGGGCTCGACCTGGATCGCCTGGCACCAGCGTGCGTCGTTCGGCTTCGGGCTCGCGATGGCGATCGTGCCCTCGCCGTCATCGACGCTCCACGAGAACTGCGAAAGGTCTTGCGCCCACGCCTCGGTGCGCCATCCTTCGGGCATGCCGCCGGCGCCTTGGCGGAACGTCCCGTTGTGGAGCAGCGAGGCGCCCTGCGGTGCGGCGACCGCCGGCGACGTCGCGAGCAGCGTGACGACGGCCGCGCGCGCGAGCGCGCGGGTCAGCCGTCCCATCGACGCAGCACCATCGAGGCGTTCGCGCCGCCGAAGCCGAAGGAGTTGGTGAGCGCGCAGCGCACCTCGGCGCGGCGCGCGGTGTGCGGCACGTAGTCGAGGTCGCACTCCGGGTCGGGCCGATCGAGGTTGATCGTCGGCGTGATGATCCCGGTCTGGAGCGTCTTCGCGGTGATCAGCGCCTCGAGCGCGCCCGAGCCGCCGATGAGATGCCCGGTCATCGACTTGGTCGCGCTCACCGGGAGCCGGTAGGCGTGATCGCCGAACGTGAGCTTGATGCCTTGCGTCTCGTTGACGTCGCCGAGCGGCGTCGAGGTCGCGTGCGCGTTCACGTAGTCGACGTCCTCGGGACGGATGCCGGCGCTCTCGAGCGCGCTCTGCATGCACGCGGCGACGCCGACGCCGCCGGGCAGCGGGGCCGCGATGTGGAACGCCTCGCTGCCGGTCGCGTAGCCGACGATCTCGGCGTAGATCCGCGCACCGCGGGCGCGGGCGTGGTCGAGCGACTCGACGACGAGCATCGCGGCGCCCTCGGAGAGGACGAAGCCGTCGCGGTCGACGTCGAAGGGGCGGCTGGCGCGCTCGGGCTCGTCGTTCCTGACCGTCACGGCGCGCGAGTTCGAGAAGCCGGCGATCTCGCTCGGATCGATCAGCGCGTCGGTGCCGCCGGCGACGATCGCGTCGCAGGCGCCCTCGCGGATGTAGCGCCACGCCTCGCCGATCGCGTTCAGGCCCGAGGCGCAGGCGTTGCCGATGGTGAAGTTCGGCCCGCGCACCTGAAGCCGGATGGCGACCTGCGCCGAGCCCATGTTGGTGGTGATCGCCGTGATGTAGAACGGCGAGACGGCGGCGGGCCCCTCGGCGTTGTACGCCGTCACCGTGCGGAAGATCGTGCGCGCGCCGCCGTTGTTGTTGCCGAGGAGCACGCCGATGCGCCGGCTGTTCTCGAGGCTGATCGGGAGCTGCGCATCGTCGACCGCCATCACGGAGGCCGCGACGGCGTAGCGTGCGAAGTCGTCCATCCGCTTCAGGTGCTTCGGCGGAATGTAGCGGCCGGCGTCGAAATCGCGTACCTCGCCGGCGATGCGGCAGAGGTGATTCGAGACGTCGAACAGCGTGATCGGCCCGATGCCCGAGCGTCCGGCGGCGGCGCTCTCCCAGATCGCGTCGACACCGGTGCCGATCGGCGTGACGCCGCCCATGCCGGTGATGACTACGCGCGGTGCGTCCATGCGGTTGCCGCTATCTAAATGTCGCGCTCCGACGCGTCAACGGAGGGATCGCGTCGCGCGCGTCGAGCCGGCAACGGAGCGCGCGCGTCGTGCGCGACGGTCCGGTGTCAAGCGCCAATCCTGCGCCGCCCGCGGGTCCCACGGGGCGAGCGATGCGCGGGCCTCCGACCGCGCGCGCGGCGGCCGCGACGCTCACAAGTTTGACTCTGTATGGCCAGAAGTGACGCCCAAGTACCGGTTGCGGGTCGTTCCGTAGCCGCCGAGATCCAGCGCCCGGGCCGTTCCCTGGTGGTATGCTCTTTGCTCACCAGCGTCACCGATGAACGCGCCGCATCCGGGCGAGCCTGCGAGCCGCGGAAACGCTGGGCTCGAGCGACGGACGTCCGCGTTCCGACCGTCGCGGGGCGTCGCGTTCCGCCGTCGCGCCTGGACCGCCGGCGCGATTTCGCTGCTCGTCGTCGCGACGCTGAGCGTTCTGACCGCGCGCATCGCGGCCGATCGCCGCACGGCAGTCATCACCGCCGACCTCGAGCAGCTCGCCGAGTCGAGCAGCTGGCCGCACCAAGAGTACCTGCGGCCGCGCATCGCTTTCGCGCGCGAGATCGTCGCGCTGCTCGACGCCGACGACGCCAACGCCAGACCGGCGCGACGGATCGCGGCCGCCGGCCTCGGACATTTCGAGCGGGTCGTGATGCTCGCGTACCGCGGACGGGATTCCGCGGCGTCGTGGACGCTGCAGCGCGAGCAGACGGACGCCGACGTCGGCGCGATCGAGAAGCGTCTCGAGACGGCGTTCCGCGCGAACCCCAAGCGCGTCGATGCGCTCGCCGCCGACCTCGGCAACTGGGGCCGCACGCTGGTGCTGCGGTTTCCGATTCCGCATCACGACGGCGCGGCAGTGGTCGAGGCGATCGCCCTCGACCCGCTGTACGAGAACCTGTTCTCGGTGCGCGAGCGCCGGCAGTTCCTGTTGCAGATCTACGACGAGACCGGACTCGTGTGGGGCGAGCGCGCCGAGCCGCGCGACGGCGATCGCGTCGTCACCCGCACCTTCCCGGTCGCCGACCAGCGATGGACGCTGCGCGCCTGGCCGCGTGCCGCGTGGCTCGCGGGCGAGCGCCAGCGCGAGTGGTGGGCGGTCGCGCGCGTCGGTCTCGGGAGCGCGCTGCTCGTCGCGCTCGGCATGGTCTGGCTGATGATGCGGTGGGGACGGCTCGCGCACGAGACGGAAGTCGCGGAGCGGGGGACGCGCCTCGTCGTCGACAACGCGCTCGACGCGGTCGTCTCGATGGACGCGGGCGGCGTGATCACCGGCTGGAACGCCCATGCCGAGAGCACGTTCGGCTGGTCGCGCAAGGAGGCGATCGGCCGTCTGCTCGCCGAGACGATCGTGCCGCCGCAGTATCGCACGGCGCATGCCGACGGCCTCGTCCGCTTCCTCGCCGACGGCACCAGCACGATCATGAACCGCCGCATCGAGATCACCGCCTGGCACCGCGCCGGCCGCGAGTTTCCGGTCGAGCTCTCGATCTCGGCGATTCGCGTCGGCGACGCGCACACCTTCACCGCCTTCGTGCGCGACATCACCGACCGCAAGCAGACCGAGGAGGACCTGCGGCGCGCCAAGGAATCCGCCGAGGCCTCCAACCGCGCCAAGAGCGAGTTCCTCGCCACCATGAGCCACGAGATCCGCACGCCGATGAACGGCGTCTTCGGGATGACCGAGCTCGCGCTCGACACCGCCGACGACGGCGAGCGCCGGGACTTCCTCCAGCGCGCGCGCGCCTGCGCCGAGAGCCTGATGACGATCATCAACGACATCCTCGACTTCTCGAAGATCGAGGCGGGCAAGCTCGACCTGGAGTTCGTCGACTTCGACCTGCACGGCGTGCTGAACGGCGTCCTCGACACCCTGGCGATCGAAGCCGGGCGCAAGCAGCTCGAGCTGGTCGGGGTGATCGACCATCGCCTGCCGCCGCGGCTGCGCGGCGATCCCGGCCGCCTGCGGCAGGTGATCCTGAACCTCGGCAGCAACGCCTTGAAGTTCACCGAGCACGGCGAGGTGGTGATCCGGATCGATCGCGAGGACGTCGAGACGCCGGCGGCGGGCGCCGACGGCGACGACGTCCATCCCGAGCCCGCGGACGGCGCGCGCGAGCCGCTGCCGGCGGCGCGCGGGCCGATCAGGCTGCGGTGCAGCGTGCGCGACAGCGGCATCGGCATCCCGCGCGACAAGCAGCAGGCGATCTTCGAATCGTTCACGCAAGCCGACAGCTCGACGACGCGTCGCTACGGCGGCACCGGGCTCGGCCTCGCGATCTCGCAGCGCCTGGTCGCCTTGATGAGCGGCGAGATCGGCGTCGACAGCGAGCCCGGGTGCGGCAGCACGTTCTGGTTCACCGCGCGGTTCGACGCCGCCGAGCCGGCACGCGCCCTGGAGCTCGCGACCTCGGTGCGGGGCCTGCGCGTGCTCGTCGTCGACGACAACGCCACCAATCGCATGTTCCTGCTGAAGACCTTGCAAGCATGGCGCTGCCGTCCCGCGCTGGCGTCGGGCGGCATCGAGGCCTGCGATCTGCTCAAGAACGGCGCGCTCAACGGCGAGCCGTTCGACGTGGTGCTGCTCGACATGCAGATGCCCGATCTCGACGGCGTCGGCACGGCACGGCGCATCCGCGCCGAGCCGAGCACGCAGGCGGTGCCGATCATCGCCCTGACGTCGATCAGCCGAAACGCGGTCGAGCGTCACCGGGAGCTGCACTTCGCTGCCGCGCTGCCGAAGCCGATCAAGCAGGCGGAGCTCCTCGCCACGATCACGCAGCTCGCCGACGGCGGCGGCGCGGCCGACATGCTGTCGGACGCGGTGCCGGTGCGGCGGATCCTCGTCGTCGACGACAACGAGGCGAACCGTATCGTGGCGCAGACGGTGCTCCGGCGCGCCGGCTACGACGTCCACCTCGCGATCGACGGCAAGAGCGCGATCGCCGCGTTCCAACGACTCGCGCCCGACATGGTCCTGATGGACGTCCAGATGCCGGAGATGGACGGCGTCGCCGCGACCGAGGCGATCCGCGCCGGCGAGGATCCGGCGCGCCGAATCCCGATTCTCGCGCTCACGGCGGCGATGTCCGCCGAGGACCGGGAGCGTTGTCTCGGCGCCGGGATGAACGGCTACGTGATCAAGCCGATGCGTCGCGAGCAGCTGCTGCAGGCGGTGACGGCGGCGCTCGCCGGGCGCGAGGAATCGAGCGCCGAGGCGGTGGCGCGGAACGCCAGGATCGAGCCGCCGTCCCACGCCGCCGACAACGGCATCGACGCCGCCACCATCGCCGAGATCAGCGCCACCTTCCTCGACGACGCGATCGAGCGCTGCCGTGCGCTGCACGACGCGGTCGCGAGCAACGAGGCCACGGTGGTGCAGCAGATCGGCCACTACATCAAGGGCGGCGCGGCGCAGCTCGAGATTCAAGGCGTCCGCGACCTCGCAGCCGCGGTCGAGGCGCTCGGACGGAGCGGCAAGTCTCGAGGCGGCGGCGCCGCTGGTCACCGTGCTCGAGAGCGAGATCGCGACCGCGCGGCGCGGGGTCGCGGCCCCGGAGGTCGGCGACAGCGCGTGACCGCGGCGGACGGCGGCGGCGCCAGCGCCGGTCGCGAGCCGCCGCTCGGCTGGCGTCGCGCCGGCGCGGTCACGGGCGCGAGACGTCCTCCCGGCGGAGCGCGCGCAGGATCGCCGACGTCGCCGGCGATTGATTGAGCGTGTAGAAGTGGATCCCCGGCGCGCCGCCGGCGAGCAGCTCGCGGCACTGCGTGGTCGCGTAGGCGATGCCGATCTCGAGCGCGGCGGCATCGTCGCCGCGCGCGCGGTCGAGGTCGGCTTGCAGCTCCGGCGGGATGCACGCGCCGGAGAGCGACGCGATGCGCTCGATCTGCGCCGACGTTGGTGATCGGCATGATGCCGGGGACGATCGGCACGCGGATTCCCGCGCGCGCGCGCGCGCGTCGACGAAACCGAAGTACTCGTCGTTCCGGTAGAAGAGCTGGGTGATCACGAACTCGACGCCGGCGTCGCACCTTCTCCGCCAGGTGGACGAGGTCGTCGTCGGCGCTCGCCGCCTCCGGATGCGTCTCGGGATAGCCGGCGCCGCCGAGGCAGAAGCCGAACGCGCGCTCGCGGATGAAGCGCACCAGCTCGCTCGCGTAGCTGAAGCCGTCCGGCGGTCGCACGAAGCTCGGCTCGTCGCGCGGCGGGTCGCCGCGCAGGGCGAGCACGTTCTCGATGCCGGCGTCGGCGATCAGGCCGAAGAGCCGCGCCATCTCCTCGCGTCCCGCGGTCGCGCACGTCATGTGCGACATCGCCTCGATGCCGATCTCGTGCTTGATGCGCGCGGTGAGCTCGATGGTCTTCTCCGCGGGCTTCGCGCCGGTCTTGGTCACCGAGACGAAGCTCGGGCCGAGCTCCTTCAGGCGCGCGACCGTCTCGAGGAGCTTGAGCTCGCCGTGCGTCGGTCTTCGGCGGGAAGAACTCGAACGAGAAGACCGGCCGGCGGCCGTCGAACAGGTCCCGAATCCGCATCGCCGGGTCACCTTACTACAGACCAGGGGCGCGTTCGCCACTCGAACTCGCCGAGCCCGACGCCGGGCTGCGAGGCCGCGGCGACGGCGCCGGCACGCGCGATGCGGCCGAAGACGCGTGCGCCGGTCGAGGTTTTTCGCCGCCGCCGGCGATGGTATGCTCGGCGCCGATGAGCGATCGCGACCAGATCGCGGGAGGACGTGGCCGGCGTCGCCACCGATACCCGCACCGAGCGCAAGCTCAAGAAGCCGAAGATGTACAAGGTGCTGCTGCACAACGACGACTACACGACGATGGAGTTCGTGGTCTCGGTGCTCCAGCACGTGTTCCACCGCTCCGAGACCGACGCGCTCGCAGATCATGCTGCACGTCCACAAGCACGGGCTCGGCGTCGCCGGCGTCTACACGCGCGAGGTCGCGGAGACGCGGGTCGCGCAGGTCGAGGCGCTGGCGCGCGCGGCAGGAGTTCCCGCTGCGCTGCAGCATGGAAGAGGCCTGAGCGATGCGTATCAGCCGTGAGCTCCAGCTCAGCCTGCACGCTCGCCGTCAACGAGGCGCGTCGCCGCCGGCACGAGTTCCTCTGCATCGAGCACGTGCTCTACGCGCTGCTCCACGACGCCGACGTCGCCGAGATCGTGCGCCACTGCGGCGGCGACGTCGTCGACGCTGAAGCGCGCGCTCGAGCAGTTCTTCGACGAGAAGCTCGAGTCGCTGCCCGAGCGCGTCGACGTGACGCCGCAGCAGACGCTCGGCTTCCAGCGCGTGATCCAGCGCGCCGCGGCGCACGTGCAGTCGGCCGGCAAGGACGAGATCCTCGGCCGCAACGTCCTGGTCGCGATCTTCCGCGAGCCCGATTGCCACGCCGCGTACCTGCTCGAGCAGCAGGGCATCACGCGCCTCGACGTCCTCAGCTACATCTCCCACGGCGTCTCGAAGATCGCCGAGGAGAAGGCCGACGACCGAGGTCGAGAGCGACGAGGACGACGACGAGGAGAGCGAGGAGCGCGGCAAGCCGCGGAAGGATCCGCTGGCGCTCTTCGCGGTCGATCTGGTCGCGCGCGCGGCCGCCGGCAAGATCGATCCGCTGATCGGCCGCGAGGCGGAGCTGGAGCGGACGACGCACGTCCTCTGCCGGCGGCGCAAGAACAACCCGGTCTTCGTCGGCGAAGCCGGGCGTCGGCAAGACCGCGCTCGCCGAGGGGCTCGCGCTGCAGATCCATCGACGGCAAGGTGCCCGACGCTGCTGAAGGAGCGCGAAGGTCTACGCGCTCGACATGGGCGCGCTGCTCGCCGGCACGCGCTTCCGCGGCGACTTCGAGCAGCGGCTGAAGGCGCGTGCTCGCGGCGCTCCGGAAGCAGACGGGCTCGATCCTCTTCATCGACGAGATCCACACCGTCGTCGGCGCCGGCGCGACCAGCGGCGGCTCGCTGGACGCGTCGAACATCCTCAAGCCGGCGCTCGCCTCCGGCGAGCTGCGCTGCATCGGCTCGACGACGTACCACGACTACAAGAGCTACTTCGAGCGCGACCGCGCGCTGGCGCGCCGCTTCCAGAAGATCGAGGTCCGCGAGCCGACCGCCGAGGAGACGCACGAGATCCTGAAGGGCCTCAAGTCGCACTACGAGAGCATCACGGCGTCACGCTACACGCGCGACGCGCTGCGCGCCGCGGCGGAGCTCTCGGCCAAGCACATCAACGACCGCCACCTGCCCGACAAGGCGATCGACGTGATCGACGAGGCGGGCGCGATCGTGCAGATGCTGCCGCCGAGCCAGAGCCGCAAGATCGTGCGCACCAAGGACATCGAGCACGTCGTCGCGACGATGGCCAAGATCCCGCCGCGCAGCGTCTCGGTCTCCGACCGCGAGCGGCTCGAGACCCTCGAGCGCGACCTGAAGCTCTCGGTCTTCGGCCAGGACGAGGCGATCGAGCACGCTCGCGTCGGCGATCAAGCTGTCGCGCGCCGGCCTCGGCCATCCGGAGAAGCCGGTCGGCTCGTTCCTGTTCGCCGGGCCGACGGGCGTCGGCAAGACCGAGGTCGCGCAAGCAGCTCGCGTCGGTCCTCGGCGTCGACGTTCCTGCGCTTCGACATGAGCGAGTACATGGAGACGCACACGGTCTCGCGCCTCATCGGCGCGCCGCCGGGCTACGTCGGCTTCGATCAGGGCGGCCTGCTCACCGACGCGATCCGCAAGACGCCGCACGCCGTGCTGCTGCTCGACGAGATCGAGAAGGCGCATCCCGAACCTCTTCAACATCCTGCTGCAGGTGATGGACCACGCCACGCTCACCGACAACAACGGCCGCAAGGCCGACTTCCGCAACGTCATCCTGATCATGACGACCAACGCCGGGGCGCAGGAGATGGCGGCGGCCGCGATCGGCTTCGGCGGACGCTCGAACGAGCGACCAGGGCGGCCGAAGGCGATCGAGCGGCTCTTCAGCCCCGAGTTCCGCAACCGCCTCGACGCGATCATCTCCTTCGGCGTCGCTCTCGATGCCGATCATCGAGCGCGTCGTCGACAAGTTCATTCTCGAGCTCGACGCGCAGCTGAACGAGAAGAAGGTCTTCCTCCAGCTCACGCCGGCGGCGCGGCGGTACCTGGCGGAGAAGGGCTACGACCCGACGTTCGGCGCGCGCCCGATGGCGCGGCTCATCCAGACCGAGATCAAGCGCGTCCTCGCCGACGAGATCCTCTTCGGACGCCTGCGCGAGGGCGGGAAGGTCGAGATCGACGTCCGCGACGGCGCCCTCGTCTTCGACTACGCGCCGGTGGATCGGACGGCCGCAGTCACAGGCGGCGTGCCCGGCAGCCCCGGTTCCGGCGGCACGCTCGAAACGCCGGCGAGCTCGTCGGAGGATACCGAACCCGAGACCTCGGAGTAGGGTCGCGACGCCTTCCGCTCGACCGAGCTCTCGCGGGGACGCGAGGTGTCCAATCAGCGACGACCGCGACCGACGCGGATCGTGGCGAATGTCTCGGCATCGCCGTCTATGGGCGTTGCGTCAGTGCTTGAGAGCGCTCTGCTCCCTCATCCAGACCAGCTCGCGGGCGATCGCCTCGCGCTCCTGGCCGAGGTAGTCGCGGACCGCGTCGGCGAGCCGTGGGTCGCGCACGTAGTGCATGCTCGTCGTCGGGCGCGCGTCGAAGCCGCGGAGGTGCTTGAACTCGCCGCCGGCGCCGGGCTCGAATCGGGCGATGCCTTCGCGCAGACAGTAGTCGATCGCCGCGTAGTAGCAGACGTTGAAGTGCAGGTAGCGGAGCTCCTCGAAGGTGCCCCAGTAGCGCCCGTAGAGGACGCCGTTCTTCCGGACGTTGAAGGTCCCGGCGACGAGCTCGTCGCCGCGACGCGCGACGATGAAGCAGAGCCGGTGCCGCCAGCGCTGGTGCAGGAGCTCGAAGAGCGCGGCGTTCAGGTACTGCTGTCCCCAGTAGAGCTTGTCGATCGTGCTCTTGTAGAGCTGGAACATCGGCGCGAAGAGCGCGTCGGGAATCGCGTCGCCGGCGAGCGCCGTGATCGTGATCCCTTGGCTTTCGAGCTCGCGGCGCTCGCGCTTCACCTGCGTGCGGCGCTTGCTGCGCAACGCCGCGAGGTAGTCGTCGAAGGTCCGCCAGCCCGGGTTGATCCACTGGAACTGGTAGCCGCTCCGGCGTTCGAAGCCGATCGCGCCGAGCGCCGCCACCTCGTCCTCGACGCAGAAGTTGACGTGCGCCGACGAGAAGCCGCTCTGATCGCAGATCTGCTTGAGCGCGGCGCCGAGCACGCCAATGACCGCCGTCCGATCGGCACCGGGATGGCAGAGGAAGCGCACGCCGGTCGCGGGCGTGAACGGTGCCGCGACCAGCAGCTTCGGGTAGTAGCGGATGCCGCCGCGCCGCGCGGCCTCGGCCCAGCCGTGATCGAAGACGAACTCGCCCTGGCTGTGGCTCTTCACGTACAGCGGGCAGGCGCCGACGAGCCGTCCGCCGTCGTGCAGCGCGAGGTGCTGCGGCAGCCAGCCGGTCTCCTCGGAGACGCAGCCCGCCTCCTCGAGCGACGCCAGCCACCCCCATTCGAGGAACGGCGATCCGTCGCCGACGAGGGCGTCCCAGACGGAGGCGTCGATCTCGTCGATCCGCGAGTGGACGCTGATCTTCACCGCCACGATCGCCCGACCATCCAGACGAGACTAACGGACCCGTCGCCGCCCGGCCACACGGTACCGCGGCGCGCGTTGACTTGGTGCCGGCCGGCGCTAGTGTGGCCGCTTCCCGCACCCGCCACACGAGGAGGGATCGTGAGCCAGCCCGCAGTGAAGACGCCGGACATCGATCCGACGATCGCGCGCTTCCTGAACGGCGCGCCCAAGAAGCTCCTGATCGACGGCAAGTGGGTCGATGCGCTCTCGGGCAAGACCTTCGAGACGGTGAACCCCGCGACCGGCGAGGTGCTCGCCCGTGTCGCCGAGGCCGACGCCGCCGACGTCGACCGCGCCGTGACCGCGGCGCGGCGGGCCTTCGAGCGCGGCTGGGGCGAGAGCAACCCGGCGCACCGGACGCGGCTCCTGCTCGCGATCGCCGACATCATCGACGCGCATCGCGACGAGCTCGCGCAGCTCGAGACGCTCGACAACGGCAAGCCGATCTTCGAGTCGCGCAACGTCGACGTGCCGGGGGCCGCCGAGACGTTTCGCTACTACGCCGGCTGGCCGACCAAGATCTTCGGCGAGACCAATCCGAGCGACGCCGCGTTCTTCAGCTACACCTTGCGCGAGCCGGTCGGCGTCTGCGGCCAGATCATTCCGTGGAACTTCCCGCTCCTGATGGCGTCGTGGAAGATCGCGCCGGCGCTCGCCTGCGGCAACGTGGTGATCTCTGAAGCCGGCCGAGCAGACGCCGCTCACCGCGCTGCGCCTGGGCGAGCTCCTGCTGGAGGCCGGCGTGCCCGAGGGCGTCGTGAACGTCCTCCCCGGCTTCGGGCCGACCGCGGGCGGCGCGATCGCGTCGCATCCCGGCATCGACAAGGTCGCGTTCACCGGCTCGACCGAGGTCGGCCGCGAGATCCTGAAGGCGTCGGCGGGCAACCTGAAGCGCGTCTCGCTCGAGCTCGGCGGCAAGTCGCCGAACATCGTCTTCGTCGACGCCGATCAGGACGCCGCGCTGAGCGGCGCGCTCGCCGGGATCTTCTTCAATCAAGGCCAGGTCTGCTGCGCGGGCTCGCGGCTCTTCGTCGAGGAGCGCGTCTACGACGAGTTCACCGAGAAGGTGAGCGCCTTCGCCAAGCAGGTGAAGCTCGGCCAGCCGCTCGATCCCGAGACGCGCATGGGGCCGCTCGTCTCGCGGGAGCAGTACGATCGGGTGAAGGGCTACTTGAAGGTCGCGAAGGAGGAGGGCGTGACGGTGAAGGCGGGCGGCGAGGCCGCGACCGAGGGCGAGCTCCGCAAGGGCTACTTCGTGAAGCCGACCGTCTTCACCGGCGTCAAGAACTCGATGCGGATCGCGCAGGAGGAGATCTTCGGCCCGGTGGTCTCGGCGATTCCGTTCAAGGACGAGAACGACGCCGTCCTGCAAGGCAACCAGACGGTGTACGGCCTCGCCGCCGGCGTCTGGACCAAGGACGTCAGCAAGGCGCACAAGGTCGCGCGCGCGCTCAAGGCCGGCACGGTATGGATCAACTGCTACGGGCAGATCGATCCGACGTCGCCGTTCGGCGGCTACAAGCAGAGCGGCTTCGGGCGCGAGCTCGGCAAGCACTCGCTCGAGCTCTACACGCAGGTGAAGCAAGTTTGGCTGAAAGTGTGAAGCGCGCCGTCGTCCGCGCCCGCGGCCTCGACTTTCACGTGTTGGAGGCCGGGGAGGGCCCGCTCGTCCTGTGCCTGCACGGGTTTCCCGACCACGCGCGCTCGTTCCGCCATCAGCTGCCGGCGCTGGCCGCGGCGGGCTTCCGCGCCGTCGCGCCGTATCTGCGCGGCTATGCGCCGACCGGCCTCGCGCCCGACGGACGCTACCAGTCGCGCCGCGCTCGCGCTCGACGCGCGTGGCGCTGATCGAGGCGCTCGGCAGCGACGACGCCGTGATCTTCGGCCACGACTGGGGCGCGGTCGCGGCGTATGGCGCCGCGATCGCCGCGCCGGAGCGTGTCCGAAAGCTCGTCACCGCGGCGGTGCCGTACGGCCCGCAGATCATGACGGCGTTCATGACGAGCTACGCGCAGCAGAAGCGCTCCTGGTACATGTTCTTCTTCCAGACGCCGTTCGCCGAGACGCGCGGTCGCGCACGACGACTTCGCGTTCCTCGAGCGGCTCTGGGAGGAATGGTCACCCGGCTGGCGATGTCCGCGCGGAGGAGATGGCGGCGCTGAAGGACACCTTTCGTGCGCCGGGTGTGCTGCAGGCGGCGCTCGGCTACTACCGCGCGACCTTGAACCCGGAGTTTCAGGACCCGGCGCTCGCCGATCTGCAAGCGAAGATGATGGCGACGGCCGATCGAGGTGCCCGGCCTGGTGCTGCACGGCGCGCGCGACGGCTGCATGGGCGCCGAGCTGCTCGACGGGATGGCGGCGTTGTTCCCGCGCGGTCTCGACGTCGAGGTCGTGCCCGATGCCGGCCACTTCGTGCACCAGGAGCGACCGGAGCTCGTCAACCGCCGCGTCCTCGAGTTCCTGCGCCGCTAGCTCGGCGGCGCGCGGCCGCGACGCGCCTAGAAACCGCTCCAGGCGAGGACGCGTCCGGTGCCGTCGAAGGTGACGCTGCGTCCGCCGTCGTAGAGCCAGACGATTTCGCCGCGGGCGCCGCGCGCGGTCTCGAGCGGATCGCCGAACGCGGCGCGCACCGTCGCTGCCGGCGTGCCGACGGCGAGCGCCACCGGGCGTTCAGCCGCCATGCCCGCGCTGAGCGTCGCGATCGCCTGCTCGATGCCCGCGAGACGAGCCTCGATCGCGGCGAGCCGCTGGTTCAGCGCCTCGTGGCTCAGCCGAGACTCGGCGACGAGGTCCGGCGACGGCGACGCCGTGCTCGACACCCGCGCCGGCGTCGGCGATTCGCTGGGATCCTGGACGATCACCGAGTTGCGCTGGATCGCGCAAGGTCATCTCGGGCTTGCCGCGGTACGCGGTCACGACGCCGGCGAGGCGGACTCTCTTGTTCCGGTACCGCTCGTCGGCGTCGCGGGGGAACTTGGCGCGATCGGCGGCGAGTATCGTCGCGGTGAATCCCGCGAAGCTCGGCGAGAACGCCAGGACGGTCGCCGTCGGCGAGGCGAACGTCGCGACGATCCTACCCTCGATCGTGACCTGCTCGCCGACGTGATCGCCGGCGCGCGCGGCGGGAACGGTCGCGGCGGCGCCTACCGTTTCCGTCGCCGACGACGGCTCGTCCGCCGGGACCGGCGACGCCGGGCGCGCGGCGCGCGACGTCAGCATGATCGCGGCGAGGGCAAGCGCCGCCTGCGCACGATGAGAGCGCACGCGCGCATCCTCGCGTCCGCCGCGCGGGGTGTCAACGCGGCGCGCCCTGTGGTACCCGGAGCGGACGAGTCGCGCATGGCCGAGCGTTCCCCACGGACGACGATGAAGACCCTGAAGGAGGTCGGCCGCTATGCGGTCGGCATCGACTGGGCAGACGGGCACGAGAGCATCCTGCCGTACCGTGAGCTCCGCCTGCATTGCCCGTGCGACGCCTGCGCCGGACGCGCGCCCGCGCTTTCCAACGAGGCGCAGCAGCTGGTCGCGATGCGACGGGTCGGGGACGTGACGCTGCTCTTCCGGTGGGCCGACGGGCACGAGACGCTCCTCGTCGGTGAAGAGCTGCGCGCGCTGTGCCGCTGTGCGTACTGCGCCGGCGAGCCGGACTACCCGATCACGAAGTCGTGACCCGGTCGGCGCGGCGCGCGGCGGCCGTTGCAGTCCACTAGGCTAGGAGCCGCGCTCGAGGTCCGGTGACGGCGACGTCACCTTGAGCGTCACCCGGAAGCGCGGCGCCGCTCCGGGCCGGTAGATCTGCGGCACGATCAGCACGCCGACGCCCTCGAGCGTGCGGAGCGTCTGCGCCGCATGGGCCAGCGCGCGACGGACCGCTTCGGCGATCGTGTCGTCGGACGCGCCGACGAACTCCTCGGCCGGCCGCTCCGCCGGAACCGCGGGCGTCACCGACCGCTCCGCTGAAACGGCGGGAGTCACGATGCCCGACGGGATGGTGCGCGCGTGGTCTCGAGCGGAGCCGATTCCTTCGTCCATTGACCCTACGGGAAGCGCACCAAGCGCGGCGCGCGGATTCCGGTCACGTGTTCCATCCCCCGAGACTCCGCCACCGCTACCGGCCTCGGTAAGTAACGTTTCCGGAGGTCGGCTGTCAACGAAATCGTTCGCCCCGGTGCTGTTCCAATTTGGGACGGCACGGTTCGCGCGGTACGGACTCACGTGCCGAGCTCGCCGCGTCCCGCGGCGGACGACGTCGGCCGCTCGGACGCGAACGGCCGCGCCAGCCAGCGCGCCGTGTGCGACCTGCCGGGCTCGGCGACGAGGGACTCCGGCGTGCCTTCCGCGATCACCTCGCCGCCGGCGTCACCGGCTTCGGGGCCGAGGTCGATCAGGTGGTCGGCGGCGCGGAGCACGTCGAGGTTGTGCTCCACCACGACGAGCGTGTTGCCCCGGTCGACGAGACGATGCAGCGCGCCGATCAGCCGCTCGACGTCGGCGAAGTGCAGCCCCGTCGTCGGCTCGTCGAGGACGAAAAGCGTCCGGCCTGGGCCGCCGCGGCCGAGCTCGGCCGCGAGCTTGATGCGCTGCGCCTCGCCGCCCGAGAGGGTATTGCTCGCCTGTCCGATCGCGAGATAGCCGAGGCCGATCTCCTGGAGGACCGCCAGCGGACGGGCGATCGCCGGCACCGCCGCGAACACCGCCAGCGCCTCGTCGACCGTCAAGCTCAAGACGTCGGCGATGGTCTTGCCGGCGTAGGTCACGTGCAGCGTCTCGTCGGTGAAGCGCCGGCCGTCGCAGGTGTCGCAGGCGATCGAGGTCTCGGGGAGAAAGCTCATCTGCATGCGGACGCGGCCCTGACCGGCGCACGCCTCGCACCGGCCGCCGGCGATGTTGAACGAGAAGCGGCCGGGGGCATAGCCGCGCGCCCGCGCCTCGACGGTGCGCGCGAACAGCCGGCGGACCTCGTCCCAGAAGCCGACGTACGACGCCGGGATCGACCGCGGCGTACGGCCGATCGGGCTCTGATCGACCTCGACGACCCGGTCGACGAGCTCGTGGCCGGTGATCGTGCGATGCGCGCCCGGTCGCGCCGCCGCGAGTCCCTTGGCGCGACGGAGCCCGTTGTAGAGGACGTCCTTCACGAGCGTGCTCTTGCCGGAGCCGGAGACGCCGGTGACGCACGTCCACGCGCCGACGGGAAAGCGCACCGTCACGTCCTTCAAGTTGTGGGACCGCGCGTCGTGGACGACGATCTGCGGCGCCGTCGCGGTGGCGCGCGGCGGGCGCGTGCGCTCGCGGACCGCGCCGAGGTAGCGCCCGGTGAGCGAGCGCGGATCGGCGGCGATCGCCGCGGGCGACCCGACCGCGACCAGCGTGCCGCCGTCGCGTCCGGCGCCGGGGCCGAGGTCGACGACGAGATCGGCCTCGGCGATCGTCGCCTCGTCGTGCTCGACGACGAGCACGGTGTTGCGGCGTGCCGTGAGCTCGCGAAGGCTGGCGAGCAGCAAGGCGTTGTCGCGGGGGTGGAGACCGATCGTCGGCTCGTCGAGGACGTAGCACGCGCCGCGGAGGTTCGAGCCGAGCTGCGCGGCGAGGCGGATGCGCTGCGCCTCGCCGCCCGAGAGGGTGTCGGCGCTGCGATCGAGCGTGAGATAGCCGAGGCCGACCGTCGACAGGAAGCGCAGGCGCGGCGCGAGCTCGGCGAGGACGTCGCGCGCGATCTGCTGGTCGCGGTCGCCGAATCGCCAGCCCGCGATCATCGCGGCGCAGGCGTCGACCGTGCGGCCGACGACCTCCGGCAACGTGACGCCCTGGACGCGGACGGCGCGCGCCCGCGGGTTCAAGCGGGTGCCCGCGCAATCCGAGCACGGCCGTGCCGTGATGTAGGGCCGGTACGGCTCGGCGACCATGCCGGGCTCGACCTCGCCGTCCTCCTCGGCGAAGGCGTAGCGCCGCAGCAGCGGCACGACGCCCTCGACGCCGTCGCCGTTGCCGTCGAGGACGAGGCGGCGCTGGCGCGCGGTGAGACGGCGGAACGGCCGGTCGAGCGGCACCGCGACGCGCTTCAGGGTCGTGAGCAGGCGGCGCTCGTCCTTCGCGAGCTGGAGATCGCGCAGCGCTCGCAGCGCGCCGGCGCGCAGCGAGAGCTCGGGATCGGGCACGATCAGCTCCGGGTCGAGCTCGGTCGTGATGCCGAGCCCGCGGCACGCGCCGCAGGCGCCCTGGCGGCTGTTGAAGGAGAAGAGGCGCGGATCGAGCACGTCGTAGCCGAGGCCGCAGCCGGCGCAGAAGAGGCGCTCGCTGAAGACGTGCTCGGCGTGGCGCGAGACCGCGACCAGGACGCCGCCGCCGAGCCGGAGGGCGTCGCCGACCGCGCGGGTCAGGCGCTCCGGCACGCCGTCGGGATCGACGCGCGCGACGACGAGGTCGACGTCGTGCTCGCGGTAGCGGTCGAGCTGCGGCAGCGGCTCGAGCGCGACGATGCGGCCGTCGATCCGCGCGTGCTTGTACTTGAGACGGCGCGCGGCGCGCAGCACGTCGAGGTGGAATCCCTTCCGTCCGCGCACCACCGGCGCCAGGATCAGCGCCTCGGCGCCGGCGAGCCGCTCGCGCAGGCGCTCGGCGATCTCGCTCCGCGGCAGCGGCCGGATCGGCTCGTCGCAGCGGACGCAGTGCTGGACGCCGAGCTTCGCGTAGAGCAGCCGCAGGTAGTGATACACCTCGGTCACGGTCGCGACCGTCGACTTGCGGCCGCCGCGGCTGAGGCGCTGCTCGATCGCGACCGTCGGCGGGATGCCGCTCACGTGATCGACGTCGGGGCGCGGCAGGATCTTCATGAACTGCCGCACGTACGTCGACAGGCTCTCGAGATACCGGCGCTGCCCTTCCGCGAAGATCACGTCGAAGGCGAGGGTCGACTTGCCGGAGCCCGACAGGCCGGTCACGACGATCAGCCGATCGCGCGGCAGGTCGAGCGAGAGCTCCTGCAAATTGTGCTCGCGCGCGCCGCGGATGCGGATGACGTTGCGGTCCTCGATGCGGGCGACGTGCGGCGTCGCGGGGGCGGCGCGCCGCCGCGGCGCGAGCACGTCGCGCAGGTAGCGGCCGGTGTGCGACGCCGGACAGGCCGCGATCTCCTCCGGCGTCCCGCACGCGACGACGGCGCCGCCGCCGTCGCCGCCCTCGGGGCCGAGGTCGATGACGTGATCGGCGCACTTGATGACCTCGAGGTTGTGCTCGACGATCAGCAGCGAGTGCCCGCGCTCGACCAGGCGGTCGAAGGCGGTGATCAGGCGCGCGATGTCGTGGAGATGGAGTCCGGTCGTGGGCTCGTCGAAGACGAAGAGGGTGTGCGCCTTGCCGTCGCGGCCGAGGTGCGCCGCGAGCTTGATGCGCTGCGACTCGCCCGCCGAGAGCGTGCTGAGCGGCTGGCCGAGACGCAGGTAGCCGAGGCCGACGTCGACGAGCGTCTGGACCGCGCGCGCGACCTCCGGCTGGTCCGCGAAGAAGGCGATCGCCTCGGCGACCGTGAGATCGAGCACGTCGGCGATGCTCTTGCCGCGATACTCGACCTCGAGCACGTCCGGCCCGTAGCGGCGGCCGTTGCAGGCCGCGCACACCAGCAGCACGTCGGAGAGGAACTGCATCTCGACCTGCTCGAAGCCGTCGCCGTGGCAGGTCTCGCAGCGGCCGCCCTCGACGTTGAACGAGAACGTCGCCGGGCTGAAGCCGCGCAGCCGCGCGGCGTCGGTCGCCGCGAACAGCCGGCGCACCGGATCGAACATCTTCATGTAGGTGGCGGCGTTCGCGCGCGGCGTCGAGCCGATCGGCGCCTGGTCGACGAAGATGACGTCGGCGATCTTCTCCGCGCCCTCGATGCGGTCGCAGGCGCCGGGCGGCGGCGTCGGCAACCCTTTGCGGCGCAGGAGCCCGCGGTAGAGCACCTCCTCGACCAGCGTGCTCTTGCCCGATCCCGAGACGCCGGTGACGCACACCATCCGCGCGAGCGGGATGCGGACGTCGACGTCGCGGAGGTTGTGGGCGCGCGCGCCGCGGATCGTGACGTCGAGCGTCGGCAGGAGCGGCCGCCGCCGTGCCGGGATCGGGATGCGCATCGTGCCGGCGAGATAGCGCCCGGTGAGCGAGCGCGGCTCGTCGAGGATCGCGCCGACGCTCCCTTGCGCCACCACCTCGCCGCCGGCCGCGCCCGCGCCCGGGCCCATGTCGACGATGTGGTCGGCGGCGGCGATGATCTCCGGGTCGTGCTCGACGACGACGACCGTGTTCCGCCGCGCGCAGAGGTCGCGCATGATCCGCACCAGGCGGGCGCTGTCGCGCGGATGGAGCCCGATCGACGGCTCGTCGAGGACGTAGAGCGTGTTCACCAGCGAGGAGCCGACGGCGGTCGTCAGGTCGACGCGCTCGAGCTCGCCGCCCGAGAGCGTCCGCGACTGGCGGTCGAGGCTCAGATAGTCGAGACCGACCGCGACCAGATAGCCGAGGCGGGCGCGGATCTCGTCGAGGATCATCGCCGACGCGGGATCGCGCTCGGCGTCGACCGTGACGCCCGCGAAGAACGCCGCCGCGTCGCCGGCCTTCATGCGGTTGACGTCGGCGACCGTCCGCCCCGCGATCCGGACGTCGAGCGCCTCGGGCTTGAGGCGCGTGCCGTCGCAGGCGGGACAGGTGCGATAGGAGCGGTAGCGCGACAGCAGGACGCGGACGTGCATCTTGTACGTCTTGCGCTCGAGCCAGCGGAACCAGCCGCGGATGCCGTAGAAGCGCTCGTCGCCGTCGGTCACCAGCGCGCGCTGCTCGGGAGCGAGGGACGCGAACGGCACGTCGACGGGGATCTTGCGGCGGCGGCAGAACTGCAGCAGGTCGCGGCGCTCCTCGCTCGTCGACGGCGTCGTCCACGGCTTGATCGCGCCGTCGGCGAGCGTCCGCGACGGGTCCGGGATCACGAGGTCGAGATCGAGATCGATGATGCGTCCGAAGCCGCGGCACGACTCGCAGGCGCCGAGCGGGCTGTTGAACGAGAACAGGTTCGCGGTGGGGTCGCGGTACTCGATCCCGCAGTGGGTGCACGCGAGCGTGACGCTGTAGTCCCGCCGCGCGCCGGTGTCGCCGCGCCAGATCCAGAGGCGGCCCTTGCCGTAGCGCAGCGCCTGCTCGAGCGAGCCGACCAGGCGCGCCCGGCCGTCCTCCTTCACGGTCAAGCGGTCGACGACGATCTCGAGCGTCTCGCCCGCGCTCGGCTGGAGCGTCTCGATCATGGTCGCCGCGCCCTGGTGGAACGCGCGGATGAAGCCCTCGCGCGCCAGGCCGGTCGCGACCTCCGGCCACGGCAGGTTCGGAACCGGGAAGCCGAAGCCGAGGTGGATGGGCGCGCCGACGCTGGTCGCGAGCAGGTCGGCGGCGATCGCCGGCGGCGTGCTGCGCGCGACCTTGCGGCCGCACTGCCGGCATTGCAGCTCGCCGAGGCGCGCGAACAGCAGCTTGAGGTGGTCGTGCAGCTCCGTCATCGTGCCGACCGTCGAGCGCGAGGTCGTGACGGGACGCCGCTGATCGATCGCGACCGCCGGCGGGATGCCGCCGATGTGCTCGACGCGCGGCCGCTCCATGCGCTCGAGGAACTGCCGCGTGTACGTCGAGAAGCTCTCGACGTAGCGCCGCTGGCCCTCGGCGTACAGGATGTCGAAGGCCAGCGTCGACTTGCCCGAGCCGCTCACGCCGGTCACGACCGTGAGGCGGTGGAGCGGGATGCGGACGTCGACGTCCTTCAGGTTGTGCTGGCGCGCGCCGCGGATCTCGATGTAGTCGCCGTCGAACGGTTCAGGCACTTCGTGCTCCGGGAGAAACGACCCACTATAGAAGGAACCGGCGCCCGATGCATCTCGCGCGGCGGAGCTTTCCGGGCCTACGGGACTCCGGCGGCCGAGTCCGCGAGACTGGCGCCGACCGAGGACGATCGACGTCGAGAACCCCAGCGATGAGCGAGAACGATCGCCGGATGATCGCCGGCTTCGCCGCCACGTGGACCGCCGTGCCGATCGCCGGCGGCGCGATCACGATCTACACGGTCGCGGATCTCGAGCGCATCGTCGATCGCGGCGCGCTGCTGCGCGGCGAAGCCGAGCCGCCGTACTGGGCGTATCTCTGGACCGGCGCGCGCGCGCTCGCGGCGTACCTCGCGCGCTGGGTTCCGCTCCAGGGCCGGCGCGTCCTCGATCTCGGCTGCGGCCTCGGCCTCACCGGTCTCGTTGCCGCGCGCGCCGGCGCCGACGTGCTCTGCGTCGACCGTGACGCGGCGGCGCTCGAGTTCGTCGCCGCCAGCGCGGAGCGGAATCGTCTGTCGAGCGCGACGATCTGCGCCGACTTCAATGCGCTGGCGAGCGACCGGCCGTTCGACGTCGTCCTGGCCGCGGAAGTCGCCTACGACCCGCCGACGTTCGCCGATCTCGCGGCGACGATCGCGCGGCACCTCGCGCGCGACGGCACGGCGCTCCTCGCCGACGGCTACCGCACCGATACGCGCGGCCTGTACCGCGCGCTGCGCGCGACCGGGCTCGCCGCGCACAGCGTCGATCTCCGCGTCCGCGAAGAAGGACACGAGATCGGCGTGCGCATCACGCGCGTTCGGCGGTGACCTCGCTGATGCCGAGTTGGCGACAGACGTCTACGGTTGCATGTCGTCAGAGATTGCGAACAGCTACCTGATCGGAGGTCGACGTGGCGGCGAGCGCGAGTGAAGAACAGTTGGTGGGCGCCTTTCGAACGACGGAGAGCGTTCTTGCGAACCTCCGTCAGCTCGCCGCCTCGCGCTCGGCAAGCCGGCGCTCCACGACGAGTGACCCGCTCACAAGACGTCGAAGCGCCGCTTCCGTGACCAGCGGTAGAACCCGAAATCGCCGTCGAACGTGAGGATGCGCGGCTCGTCGTGTATCTCCGCGCACCGGATGAGGCACGCATCGGCGAACGAGATCGGGCGGTCGCGGCACTTGTCGAGCAGCGCCTGGATCACGGACCAATGGTCCTCCGCCCTGATCGCGATCTCGAACAGCCCGCGGCGGCCGAGCGCAATCACCTCGGCCGGCCCGTCGGCGTCGACCCGTCGCATGAGGAAGCACGCTTCGGCGATGACGGCTTCACACGTCCGGAGCGGTGGCTGGCATTCTCCGAACAGCTGCCGCGCGCGCGCGTGGTGCTCGTCCCGCGACGAGAGCAGCGCGACCAGAGGACCGGCATCGAGCAGGACGCCCGGCGCGTTCACGCGCCGAAGCCGTCGAGATGCTTGCGGTTCGTCGATAGGTCACGCGGCCCCCGCTTGAACCGACCGACGCTGCTGCCCGCCAGATCGAGCGCGCTGCGTCGTCGGCGTTCCTCGGCAGCGACGAGCTGCAGGCCACGGCGTACGAGCTCGGACTCGCTCTGGCCGGTCGCCTCCTTCAACCTCCGCAGCACGGCACGATCGTCCTCGCGCAGCCGTGCGTGGATGTAGTCTTTCGATCTCACGCCGCTCAGCGTAGCACAGATAGGTTCGCGCGTGCTACAGCGCGCGACACGCTCCCATGCGCGTCAGCTGGCGGTACCTGAAGGTGGACAGTTCCCGACGACGTCCTCGATCCAGTAGCGGGAACCTTGGTTCGGTTCGTCGCAAGCCGACCGACCTATGCCGATAGATACTCGGAGTCTCGCGCGCGGCGCTGGCATCATCCATGCCGCTGCGCATGGCCGCGCACGCGACCGCGACCGTGCACGCGTACCGGCCGCGGGCGCCCGAGCATACCGTGCTCCACGGCATCGTGCGCGAGCACCTCGCGACCTTTCTCCGGCGTGCGAGCGAACGCGACGAGCGCGGCGCGCCCGCGTTCGTCGAGCAGGAGTTTCGCGACTTCGTCACCTGTGGCAGCTGGGCCCGCGGTTTCGCGCGGTTTCAGTGCGGGGATTGCCATGCCGAGCGGCTGGTGCCGTTCTCCTGTAAGGGGCGCGGCTTCTGTCCGAGCTGCGGGGGGCGTCGCATGGCCGAGCGCGCGGCGAATCTCGTCGATCATGTGCTGCCGGCAGTTCCCGTCCGCCAATGGGTCCTGAGTCTCCCGTTGCGCCTGCGCTACCTCCTCCTGTGGGACCACGGCCTCTGTCGCGCCGTGCTCGCCATCTACGCGCGCGCGCTCCTCGGGTTCGAACGCCGGCGCGCGCGCCGGCGCGGTGTCGTCGATGGCCGCACCGGAGCCGTCACCGCCATTCAGCGATTCGGCAGCGCGCTCAATGCGAACGTGCATTTTCATACGCTCGTCCTCGACGGCGTCTTTACCGCCGCGGGGAAGGACGACGTCCGCTTCGATCCCGCCCCGCCGCCGACCGACCGCGAGGTCGCGAGCCTGCTCGCCACGATCCACCGGCGGGTGCTGCGCTTCGTTCGGCGCCGCGGTATCGCGCTCCGTTCCGAGGATGACGGAAGCTGGGCGGATTCCTTTGCGGAGGACGCCCCCATGCTCGCGGCGTTGTCGTCCGCCTCCGTTCAGGGGCGCAGCCTGTTCGGCGCCCGTCCGGGCGCGCCGATCCTCCGCGTCGGGCGTGATCCCGACGCAGCGTGGGTGACGTCGCGCGGTCCCCGCCACGCGCACCTCAACGGCTTCGACCTACACGCGAACCGCACGGTCCGCGCCGCCGATCGCGCTGGCCTGGAGCGGCTCGTCCATTATCTCTTGCGTCCGCCGCTCGCGCAGGGACGCCTCGAGCGCATGCCCGATGGCCGCGTCGCCTACACCATGGCGCATCCCTGGAGTGATGGCACCCGGCAGTTGGTGTTTGCCCCGCTCGAGCTGCTGGAAAAGTTGGCCGTGCTCGTGCCGCGCCCGCTCTACCACGGCATCCTCGCTCCGCATGCGCGCGGGCGCGCCCCGGCGGTGCGGCATGCACGCCCGCCCGAGACCGGCGCGGCGGCGAGCGCGGCGCCGGCGCCAGCGGCATGCGCGGCGCAGCCGCCGCGGCCGGAAGCAGTACCGCCGGCGGTGGGAACGAGCACGCAGAGTTCACCGTCTGCGGGCGCCGTCAACGGCGAGGCGTCCACCCTCGCAGCCGCTGCCGGGACAACGGCGCGCCCGCCACGACAACGCTATTGGGCCTGGGCGGACCTGCTGCGGCGCGTCTTCGAGACAGACGTCTTGGCGTGTGTCTGCGGTGGCCGGCTGCGCTTCATCGCGACCATCGAAGATCCCCCGATTGTCGACCGGATCCTGCGGCACGTCGGGCTGCCGACCGAGCTGCCCGAGCTCGTCCCCGCGCGCTCACCGCCGTCGCCGGCCGACATGCTCACGTTCGGTTTCCCAGACTGACCACGATGCACCCCCGGGCAGCCTCCCGACCCGAGAGCGGCCAGCGACGTCGCGCTGCGTCTTGACGCCACACATCGACGCCGGTACAGGCCCGCTGCGCTGAAGCGCCGCCCGATTCGCGCAGAGAGAACGCCCTGCCGGGCCCCTTGTCTGCGTTCGCGTAAGAGGGGGGCCGCGCGAGTGTCCGAGAAGGGGCATTATGTCGACTACGACCCGACCACTACGACCACGACCCCTCCGGACCGAACACGTGGTGCACGAAGTGGTGCCAGTGCGCGACGCCGACGTCGCAATCGCGATAGTTGCGGACGACCGGCGTGGACCGTCCGCCCGTCACGCCATCGGGGACCGTCTCCTCGATGACGAGGAGCTCGAGCGGCGCGTCTCCCTCGTTGCGGAAGACGTGGCTCACCCCGGGCGGCATGAGGATGCCGTCGCCCTCGCCCACGCGCCGCTCCTCGCGGTCGGTCACGAGCAGCGCCGAGCCGGCGACGACGAAGAACACCTCCTGCGTCCGGTCGTGCGTCTGCGCCAGCGAGGCGACGCCCGGGACGAGGTAGGCGCGCGCGAAACGGTCGACGTGCATCAGGACCGCGAGCGCCGTGCCGGGATCCTTCGCGCCACGTTTGCAGAGGATCACCCTCTCGATGATATTTCCGTGCGTCAGTGAAGGCGTGCAGTCGAACGAGTGTCTCGCGTTCATGATGATTCCTCGTTTCGCGATCGCCGCAGTTTTCGCAGCTCTCGTCTTTCTTTCCAAGTTGCCGGTCCTCGACGTTCCCTTCTACTGGGACGAGATGGCGTGGGTCGGCCAGGCACGCTGGCTCGCGCAGGGACCGCTCTTTCGCGCCATCCCGGGCTTGCGCGGCGCCGCCGCGTTCTTCGGCCATCCGCCCGGGCTGCACCTCACGCTCGCCGTGCTGGTGAAACTCTTCGGGTTCTCGATCGCCCTCCCACACCTGCTCGCTATAGGGTTCGCGTTCATCGGGACGCTGTTCACGTATCTGCTCGGCCGCTCGCTCTACGGCGAGCGCGCCGGCCTCCTGGCTGCCGTCTGCTTGTTCTTCTCGCCGATCTATTTCGCGCAGGCGGGGATGTTTCTCGGCGACCTGCCGGTCGCCGCGCTCGGCGTCGCCTGCGTCTACCTGGCGGTGCGCGGCGCGTTTTGGCCGTACCTCCTCTGCGCGTGCTGCATGGTGCTGCTGAAGGAGACCGCGATCGCCGTCGTGGTCGCGGTGGCGCTCTATCGCGCGCTGACCGGCGGCTCGCTGAAGGAACGCCTGCGCCGATTGATCGCGTACGCCCTGCCGCTCGTCGTGACCGGCCTCTTCGCCGCGTGGCAGAAGCTCATGACCGGGCAATGGTTCTTCATCTACCCGCCGCACTCCAACCTCGACTTGTTCGTGCCGACGCCGCGCGTGGTGCTCGACCAGGTCGTCACCATCACCGGCTGGCTGTTCGTCCTTCAGGGACGGTGGGTGCTCACTGCCGCGATCGTCCTGAACCTCGTGATGCATCGCGAGGCGCGGCGGCGCCGGGAGCTCCGGCTGCTCGCGCTGATGGGGTTGCTCTCGGGGTACGCGTTCGCGCCGCTCTACCTCTTGCCGCGCTACATCCTCCCGGCGCTGCCGATGGTCTACGTGGTCGGCGCCTGGTCGCTGCTGGAGCTGTTCGCGACGCCGGCCCAGAAGAACGCGGCCGCGGCGATCACCGTGGTCTTCATGGCGTGGACGCTGACGCACCAGCCGTTCGCCGGCAGCTCCGAGTTCAACCTGCGCTACCTCGACGTCGTCGCGATCCACCGGACGCTCTGCGGGCTCATCGCCGCCGAGCATCCGGACGCGCGCGTGCTGACGGCGTGGCCGCACACGCAGGAGCTCCGGCAACCGGAGCTCGGCTACGTGAAGCAGGCCGTCCGCGCCGAGTCGCTCGAGCACGGCTCCGAGCTCGATGACCGCGGCGCCGATCTCATCCTGGTCTCGATCGTGCCGCCGACGGACGGCATGGGGGATCTGCGAGATCTCGCGCTCCGGAACGGCTGGCGCTTGCTGCGCCGCCTCGAGAACGGACCGGCCGTCTCCGAGCTGTACCAGCGCGGCGAGTGAGCGGGTCAGCCGCCGGCGTCGTCGGGCGGGTCCAGGCGCGGCACCTCGGTGAGCGCGCTCCGGCCGCCGAGTGCGGGAGCACAGAGCTGGCCGCGACACACGTCGGGCAGTCGGCCCTCGCTGAACGCGCGCCGGATCGCGACCAGCACGTCGGCGTTCCAAAGCCGCGTAAGAGGGGGCCGCGCGAGTGTCCGAGAAGGGGCATTATGTGAAGGGGCATTATGTCGACTACGACCTTCGGGATCGCGTGATAGCCGCTGCGGTCGGTGCCGACGAAGTTGCCCTCGACGACGTTCTGGGCGGCGAACGGGATGACGCTGATCCCCGAGAACGGATGGCCGCCGATCACGTTGCGTGCGGCCGGCTTGGTGCCGCCGATCGTGTTCCCGTTGGCATGGACGAAGATCCCGCTCTCGCCGTTCGGCTTTGCCGTCGTGCCGGTGACGGCGTCCGGTACCACCACTCGACGGCGCGGTTCAAGCGGAAAGCGTCGCGGTAGTGGCCGGTCGACGGGCACTACCGCGTCGGACGCCGGGACGGGCGCGACGAGGCGCCGTTCAGTGCGCGGTGTCCGACGAAACGGCGGACAGCGACGACGCGACCAGCTGCTTCAGCTGGTCGACGTCGACGGGCAGCTTCATGCAGTGCACGCCTTCGACGCCGCTCACGATCCAGCGCAGGCGCTCGGTCTCGGTCTCGGTGAGCAGGATGAACGGGATCGAGCGGCCGTGCTGGCGCGCGGTACAGAGAACGGTGAGGCCGCAGACGACGCCCGGCAGCATGACCTCGCTCAGGACGAGATCGTACTGCTCACGCTCGAGCGCGCGCATCGCGTCCTCACCGGAGCACGCCAGGTCGGTGTGGTAGCCGCAGCGGCAGAGGATCCGGCTGATGGTGCGGCGGAAGTTCTCGTTCGCCGCGACGACGAGGATGCGGTGCGCGCTCTTGGCGGTGAAGCAGCCCACTAAAACCGCCAGAGGTCAGCATGAATCATGCCACCGACCTCCGCGAATCGGCGCGGACGAAAGTCGTGATTCGGCCGCCTCCTTCGCCGAGCTTCCGGAGTCGACGCGTCGACCGCGGTGGCAAAGCACGACATCGTCGTCATCCCAAATGGTACTTTTCCAATTTTCGATAGAGCCGCTGACGATCGATGCCGAGCGTCCGCGCGGCCTCGTTCTTGTTGCCGGCGCTCTTCCGCAGCGCGGCGATGATCAGGGATCGCTCCGTCGCCTCGAGCGACGGCACCTCGTCGCCGAACTGGACGGTCGGATCGTCGAGCTTGTGATCGCCTCGGACGCTCGCCGGGAGGCTCTCGAGCGTGATCGTCGCGTCCGGCGCGAGCGCGAACGAGCGCTCGATCAGGTTCTGGAGCTCGCGGATGTTGCCCGGCCAGTCGTGGCGCGTCGAGGCACGCGAGCGCGGCGGGCTCGACGGTCTTGGGCGCGACGTTGAAGGTCTCGGCGTAGCGGTCGATGTAGTGCGCGATCAGCAGCGGGACGTCCTCGCGCCGCTCGCGCAGCGGCGGCAGCGCGACCTGCACGACGTTCAGCCGGTAGAACAGGTCGGAGCGGAAGCGGCCTTCGCGCACCTCGACGTCGAGGTCGCGGTTGGTCGCGGCGATCAGCCGGACGTCGACCTTGGTCGCGCGCGTCGAGCCGAGCGGCACGACCTCGCGCTCCTGCACGGCGCGCAGGAACTTGACCTGCAGCGCGTACGGAATGTCGGCGACCTCGTCGAGAAAGAGCGTACCGCCGTCGGCGGCCTGGAAGACGCCCTCGTGGTCGGCGACGGCGCCGGTGAACGCGCCGCGACGGTGACCGAAGAGCTGGCTGTCGAGCAGCGTGTCGGAGACGCCGCCGCAGTTCATCGCGAGAAACGCGCGCTCGCCGCGCGCGCTGCGCGCGTGGATCGTCCGGGCGACGAGCTCCTTGCCGGTGCCGCTCTCGCCGGTGATCAAGATCGTGCTGGTGTTCTGCGCGACGGCATCGATCGTGCGGTAGACGTCGCCCATCGGCGCGCTGCGGCCGACGATCTCGCCGAAGCCCTGCGTGCGGGCGATCTCCTGCCGGAGCCGGCGGTTCTCGCGCTCGAGCTCGGAGAGCCGCAGCACCTGATCGATCGTCATCAGGAGCTCGTCGGGGTTGCAGGGCTTCACCAGGTAGTCGTACGCGCCGAGCTTCATCGCCTCGACCGCGGCTTGCGTGCTGCCATGGCCGGTCAAGACGATCGTCGGCGGCGAGATCAGCCGGCGCTCGCCGCGCGTCGTCGGCTCGGTGTGCAGCTGACGGAGGAGCTGCATGCCGTCCATCACCGGCATGTTGAGATCGGTGATGACGATCTGGAAGTGGTCCTCGGCGAGGCGGTCGAGCGCCTCGCGCCCGTTCTGCGCGGTCGCGACCGCGAAGCCCTTGCGCTCGAGGATCTTCGCGAGCGTCCGCGCCATGTTGAGCTCGTCCTCGACGAGCAGGATGCGCGCGGCGCCGGCCGCCGACGAGCCGGACGTCAAATCGCCGCCGCCTCGCTACCGTCGCACCCGCACGGCAGGTCGATCAGGAAGCTCGTGCCGACGTTCGGCGTGCTGCGCACGCGAATCTCGCCGCGGTAGCGCTGCACCACCGAGTGCACGATCGACAAGCCGAGCCCGGTGCCCTGGCCGGGGGATTTCGTCGTGAAGAACGGGTTGAAGATGTCCTTGATCTGGTCGTCGGGAATCCCGACGCCGGTGTCGCTGAACTCGAGGTGCATGCCGTTGTCGGTGCCGCGTGCGGTGCGGATGCGGAGCTCGCCACCGTGGGGCATCGCCTGGACGGCGTTGGTGATGAGGTTCAAGAAGATCTGTCGGAGCGCGTTCTGGTTCGCGGTGCACGGTCCGATCTCGGCGAGCTCGGTGACGACCCGGACGTCGCTGTTCTGGAGGTACTTGTTCATCAGCATGAGCGTCTTGCGGATCAGGTCGTTGACGTCGACCGACTCGAGCTCGGCCTTCGACTCGCGCGAGAACTCGAGCAGCGTGTTGATGATCGCCTGGACGCGGTCCATCTCCTCCTTGGCGATGCGCAGGTCCTCGCGGACGTCGGGGTCGTCACCGTCGACGATCTCCGAGAGGTCGTAGAGGGCGTTCATCACGATCCCGAGCGGGTTGCGGATCTCGTGGGCCAGGCCGGCGGCGAGCTGGCCGATCGCCGCCATCTTCTCGGACTGGATGAGCTGATCCTCGAGGCGCTTGCGCTCGGAGAGGTCGACGCAGATCTGCTGGATGAATCGTTGATCGCCGTACTCGATCACGCCGCAGTTGAGGAAGACGGGGATCGCCTCCCCGGAGCGCGCCCGCATGTGGAGGTCGTCGCGGCTGGCGTTGCGCTTGGCGCGGGTGTCCTCCCAGAGCTGGATTGCCGCCTCGCGCTCGGCGAGCGGGTGGAGCTCCCAGTAGCGCATCTTCTGCAGCTCCTCGGAGGCGTAGCCGAGGATCTGCTCGGCGACGAGGTTCGCGCCGACGATCATGCCGTCGTCCCAGGCGATGCGGACGATCGCCGCCGGTGCGTTGTCGATCGACCGCCGGTACGTCGCCTCCTGGTCGCGGAGCTGCTCCTCGCGCGCCTCGACGAAGAAGTCGGTGATGTGGAGGATCCGCTCCTCGAACTCCTGCGAGAACAGCGAGAGCAGTTCCGCACGCCGGTCGCGATCGTGCGCGTGGCGGGCGCGGACCGCGTCGGAGAAGAGCTCGAAGAGCATCATCTGACCGGAGAGGAAGCGCGACGGCGCGAATTTCGAGATGAAGCCGCGGCTCGCGTGACTGCGCAGGACGCGGTAGGTCTCGGTGTCCTCCGGGTCCGCGATGTGGCGGATCCAGCGACGGACCGCCTGCTCCATGTCGAAGCTCAACCCGGGCCACTGCTTCTTCGGAATCCGCAGCGCGCGTCCGATCGATTCCACCCACACGCGCAACACCTCGGGGAGCGACGCTTCGAGGTCGCGGGCGAGCTCGTCGCGCAGTGGGCTTCGCTTGCGCTCGAAGGCGAGCAGCTTGCAGCCCTTCATGTAGTCTTCGATGCGCTGGAGGTGCTCGGCGAGACCTTCGTCGTGGATCGGGAAGTCGCTCATGGAAGCGTTGCAAGTCCTCTTACCAACACGGGAATCCTGTTACCATCCCCGCGCACCCGCGCGACGCCGTTCCGGTGCCGGAGAGCCGCTGCATCCTCCGCGATCGAGCGTCACGGCGGCGGCGGTGCCGGATCGCGCATCGCCGCCGGTGGCGTCTCGCGGGTTGCTCCTCTAAGGTACTTTGTCGCTTTCTCGGGTACTTGCCGCAACTTCGGAAGGACAAGGACGTTGAAGCCAGGGAACTTACCGGTCGCCGCGCCCGCCTCGGACCCGGACGTGCAGCTGATGCTCCGGTTCCAAGCCGGAGACGACGACGCGTTTCGTGAGCTGTTCGAAAAGTATAGCCGAGCGATTGTGAATTTCGCATATCAATTCATTGGGAACCGGCCGCGCGCCGAGGAGCTGGCGCAGGACGTCTTCCTCCAGGTCTACAAGGCGGCGCCCCGCTACGAGCCCGCGGCGAAGTTCACGACGTGGCTCTATCGCATCGCGACCAACGCCTGTCTGAACGAGGTCCGCCGTCCGGAGCGGCGCTACAAGACGCGTCCGCTCGAGCATCCGACCGAGGACGCCTCCGAACGCACCGAGATCGCGGTACCGGATCCGCACGCGCTCCGCGGCGACGACGCGGCGGCAGGCCACGAGCTGGAGGTGAAAATTCATGCGGTTCTCGGTGAATTGCCAGCGAACCAACGGGCCGCTCTGGTGTTGAGTAGGGTCGAGGGGATGTCGTACCGGGAAGTGGCGGAGGCGCTCGACTGTACGGAAAGCGCGGTCAAGAGCCTGGTGTTCCGCGCCACCGCCACGATGCGCAAGGAGCTGACGGAGTACCTGTGACGACGAGAGATTGTGAAGCGATCGCCGAGGAGCTGGTCGCGTACCTCGACGGGGAGCTGACCGAGCCGGAGCGCGGGCGCATCGAAGCGCACGCCGCGACGTGCCTGACGTGTCGCCGCGAGATGGATCGCATCGGCAAGGTGAACGGCCTGCTGGCCGCGCTGCCGCGCATCGAGCCGTCGGCGGAGTTCGACGCCCGGATGTGGCAGCGGCTCGAGCGCGAGGCCGCGCATGCGCCGCGCGGCGCGTTCCGCCCCGCGTGGTGGGGCGTTCCGCTCGCCGCCGCCGCGGTTCTCGCTCTCGTCTGGTACTCGAGCCTCTCGGGCACCTCGCCGACGGCGCCCCTCGGTCCGCCGCCCGGCGGCGACGTCGCGAGCGCGCCCGAGGCCGCCGTGCCGCCGAACGGCGCGGCTCGAGCCGTCGCGCGCGCGAAGTCGGCTGCGGAGGCGGCGCCGGTCCGGCAGGCGAACGCCGACCTCGCGCCGGAGGATCTGCCGCCGGAAGTGGTCGAGCATCCGGAGCTCTTCCTGCGCTTGCCGGTCGTGCGGCGGCTGGAGAAGCTCGAGCATTTCGAGGAAGTACGGATGCGTGAGCAGTCCGAGCCCCTCGGACGGGTGGAGTCGCGTTCGACAGCGTTGGGCTGAGTCGATGCGACGTCTGGCGCTCACGTTCGCGACGTTCCTCGCCCTGATGCTCGCGACCGGAGCAGCTGCGGATGCGGGCGGGCGGCACGCTTCGCGTGTCGTTCCGCGCTGGGACGATTGGCACGGTGCGCGCGTCGCCCGGCGGGACGATTCGCATCGTCCGCGCGTCGTTCCGCGCTCGGGGGATCGCCGCGGTCCGCGTCTCGCCCAGCGCTGGGAGGATCTCTCGCCCGAGGAACGCGGCCAGGCGCTCCGCAACTATCAACGGTACCAGAAGCTCGGTCCCCACGAGCGCGAGAACGTCGAGCGCAACTACGATCGCTGGCGCCAGATGCCGCCGCAGGAGAAGGCGCGCATTCGCGGCAACTACGAGCGCTATCGCGAGCTCAGTCCCGACGAGCGCCGCGAATTCCAGCGGCAGTTCCATCACTGGAAGGAAGGCCGATGAAGCATCCCGTCGCGATGGCGGCGATCGCCGTCGCGGCGATGGCGATCGCGCGGGGCACGCAGGGCGACACCGTGCTGTCGCGCTCGGCCGCGCGGCGTGACGCGTGCGTGCTCGCGCAAGCCGGCGCTGCCGTGCGGCCGCCGTCCGGTGGCGTCGCGCCGGGGACGGCGCGTCTCGGCGGTCGTCGCGGACGGCGAGCTCGCGCGCACGCCGGCGCACTCGGTCGACCGCCTGCCGCGCCGGCGCGCCGCTTCGACGGTGCGCTTGGCACGCCGCCGGCGAACGCCGCCGGCAGCCCGCCGCTCGGCGCCGCGGGGCCGCCACCGATCGGCGCCGCCGGCCCGCCGCCGGTCGGCGCGGTCGGTCCGCCGCCGACGGATGCCGTCGGCCCGCCGCCGGTGAATTCCGAGCGCTGATCGCGTCGCGTTGCGTGCGGCGCAGAGCTCTCGTCGGGTGCCGGGTGCTCCTCACCGCCGTCGACGAAGCGCGGCGACGACGCAGCTAGGAGCAGCAGTTCGAGTCTGGCCCGCAGGCGCCGTCGGCAACCGTGGTCACGTCGTAGCCGAGCCCTTTGGTCTCCCGCGGATGGCGCCTGCGGTCGCGCGAACAGTCGAAGGTCGCGGCGTCTTCGACCGCGATCTCGTCGCGCGGCGGAACGAGGATGAACTGGTCGGCGTACGGCGGTTGCGAATAGAGCTGGAACGTCTTGTCGCAGACCGCCATGCGTGCGCCGCGCTCCAGCGTGTGACCGTCGTCGTCGAGCACCTGCTTCCACGGGCCGCGATAGATCACCGCGTGGTTGCGCTCGATGCACGGCCCTTCCTTGCCCTTGTACGCGGTCACCGTGACGGCGCGGAACTCGACGCCTTCGACGGTCCGATACGGCTTCGCGCTGAAGTCCTCGATCGTGACGCCGTGGAACTTGGCTTCCTCGAACGCGCGTAGCAGGTCCTCCTCTCGAAACGCGCCGGACACGCAGGCGCTCCAGAGCTCGGGGTCTCGTGCCAGGCGCTCGGGCACCGCCTCGTCGCTGACGATGTCCGCGATCGCGACGCGGCCGCCGCGCTTCAGCACCCGATACATCTCGGCGAACAGCTGCCGCTTGTCCTCGGGCCGCACCAGGTTGAGCACGCAGTTCGAGACGATCACGTCGATCGAGTCGTCGGCGATCAACGGCCGCTCCCGCCGCACGCGCGCCTCGAACTCCGACAAACGCGCCAGGTCGGTGACCGAGCACACCGGCTGCTCCTGCAGATGGCGATCGACGAGCTCGAGATCGGTGCGCAGGTCTTGGATCCTGCCGCGGCGGAACTCGACGTTGTCGTAGCCGAGCTGTTCGGCGATCGATCGCCGGTATTTGCGCGCGAGCGCGAGCATCGGCGGATTGAAGTCGACGCCGATCACCTTGCCGCGCGCGCCGACGATTTGGGAGATGATGTAGCACGCCTTGCCGCTGCCCGATCCCAGATCGAGGACCGTCTCGCCGGCTTCGACGTAGCGCGACGGATCACCGCAGCCGTAGTCCTTCTCGAGGATCTCGGCGGGAATGACCTTCAACAGCTCCCGGTCGTAGCGGACCGGTAGACAAAGGCAGGGGTCGACTTGCGCCGCGGCGTCGCCGTAGCGCCGCAAGACCTCCGCCTCGACGTCGACGTTGCCGTTGGACTCCTCGAGCGTCTTTCCGTCCATGACTCCTCCCGCGGGGACAGAACCATCTGCCTTGCTCTCGCGCAACCCGATCCGCGTCAGATCGCGTCAAGGCGGCTGAGCACGACGACCTGCCGGCGCATGTCGCGCTTGCCGACGCGTAGGTCCGGCAGTCGCCGCGACTGACGCGTTCCGCCACGTGCCCTCGTCCGAAGGTCAACGTCCTCATCCCGAGGTGGCGCGCGGACGGTTTCCGCGCCTCGCAGGTGCGGGTGGAGAGGACACGTGGGCCGCGACGCACTCGCCCTCCGCGGTTGCGACCTCGACCACCACGCGCTGCTACACCCGTGTACCGACGGTCGCCGCGCGTCATCGCGAAGCCTCAGCCTCCGGCGGAATGGGCTGCGGTGACGCCGCGGTTGCGGGCGGGATTTCCGCCGATACCCCGCGGTGGCGACGATACATCTCGCCGACCCACGCGAAGGCGCGATGCCGCGCGAGCTCGGCCTGGTACGCAACGAGCGGTTCCGGCGGCGGGCCTTCGGCTGGATACGGGAACTCCGGCGGGCGGACGATCGGCGAGAACAGCGCCGCAGCCGTGAGGTCGGCGACCGTGAAGCGATCGCCGACGAGGTATCCAGACGGCCCGAGCTCGGTCTCGATGCGATCGAGCGCCGCTCGGACCTTGGCGTACCCGGCCTCGATGGTCGTCGGATTGATGTCGTGCCGGCGGCGGTAAAACGCGACGAAGAGCGGCAGCACGGCCTTTGCCGCGCGTCGGCCCGCGTCGCCCATGCCAGTCGTGAGGATCGCGAGCACCGCCGCGGGATCGCGCTCGAAGATCGGGCCCAAGATGACGGCGCGAAGCGCGTGACCGAGCTCCTCGTCGAAGAAGTCCTCGAGCAGGAGCGCACGCCGGCGCTCGCTCTCGTCCGAGGGATAGAGCGGCGGGTCCGGCCGGTAGCGCTCGAGCGCCGCGATGATCCGCGTCGAGTCGGCGATCGCCGTTCCCTCGAGGAAGAGGACCGGCAGGCGCGGCTGCCCGGTCGCCCAGAGCGCGCGCGGAACGTAGCTCAGGGCCAGCGCCCGCCGGACGTGTGGGATGTGCTTCCAGTCGAGCGCCCACCGGACCTTCTCGTTGTAGTGGGAGATCGGGAAGTGCCAGAGAACGGGATGAGTCATGTCGCTCCGGCTACGCGACCACGGCCGCGGCGGTGAAGCAAGATCGGCGGTCTGCGAGACCGTTTCCTCACCGAGGTAGGCGTCGCGCGCTCATACGGATGGATGCGTGTCGAGGGCGCCGGCCCGCTCCATCCGGAGCCACGAGAACTCCGCCACGTAGCCGCCGCCGCGTGGGCTGCACGCGTAGACACCCCACGACGCGGCCCCTTCTTCGGCGAGGTGCGCGACCCGCAGCTGCGACCACTGGCGACCGTCTGCCGACGCCTCGATGTGGTAGTCGCTGCCGTGACGGCGCACCCGGAGCCACGCCTCACGCCGCTCGCCCGAGACGTCCTGCGTCGACCAGTCGGAGTAGCCGCCGTTGGTGACGACGACCCCGAGGCGGCTCGGCCCGTCGGGCTCGTGCTCGATCGACGTCTTGAGCCAACACTCGGGTGCGAACCGCACCATCAGGCCCGCCTGATCGTATTGATGGACGGGCGCGAACCGCACGTGCGTCGTCATGACGAGGTCACCGTCGAGCAAGGCGAGCAATGCGTGTCCGCTGTCGGCCCGAAAGCCATAGTGCGTCCGCTGCCAAAAATCCGTGCCGGCGTCGGGCGCGATACGGAGTCCAGTGCCGGCGACGAGCGACCACCGTGCCGGCTCGTTCAGCCAAGCGAGGCGCCGGTCGAGAGCCGGCCCCCCGAACGGCTCGTGCAGTACGTGCTCGCTCATGAGCATCCCATCATGTCAGCTCGCCGCGTGAATCGTCGATCGGGCGCCCGCGGGCCCGGGCGTCTCGGTCGGGACGCCGACGTGGCGGAGAATGCTCTGCGCGCCACGATCGGGTCCTCGATCGTTGCGATGGAGCGCAGGCGGCTGCCACACGCGCACGCCAGGACGTCGACGGCGAACACGGAGCAGGTCGGTCCACGCGAAGCACCGGCGCGGCGGCGGCGCGACGCGCGCGACGTCGTCGGCAGGCGCTGCCGATGTCGCTGATGCGCCGTCCGCGCTGGCGTGGACGACCGGTGCCGTCAGGGCGCTTGCCCGCCTACGGGCGTGGGCCACGAGGAGGCCGTGGTAGAGGCATCGCGACGGCACCGCGCTTCGCGCTCGGCACGAGTAGCGCCGTACGCGACACAGTACTGGGAGTGGTGCGCAAGCGTTGGTCGCCGCCGCCAGCGCCGATATAATCGCGCGTCGTGGAACGCCGTCCCGGTTCGTTTCGACTCGCCGCCGACGTCACGCCGCAGGGCGATCAGCCGGAGGCGATCGCCAGCTCTGACCGAGGGGCTGCGTGCAGGGCGGCCGGCGCAGGTCGCTGCTCGGCGTCACCGGCTCGGGCAAGACCTTCACCATGGCGCACGTCGTCGCGCGAGGTGAACCGGCCGACGCTGGTGATCGCGCCCAACAAGACGCTGGCGGCGCAGCTCTACCACGAGTTCAAGACGCTCTTTCCCGACAACGCCGTGCGCTACTTCGTCAGCTACTACGACTACTACCAGCCGGAGGCGTACGTCCCGAGCACCGACACGTACATCGAGAAGGACGCGTCGATCAACGACGAGATCGACAAGATGCGCCACTCGGCGACCAAGGCGCTGCTCGAGCGCACGCGACGTGCTCATCGTCGCCAGCGTCTCGTGCATCTACGGCCTCGGCTCGCCGGAGGCGTACTTCGACATGCTGGTCTTCCTCGAGCGCGGCGCGACGCGCCGACCGCGACCAGGTGCTGCGCAAGCTGGTCGACATCCAGTACGAGCGCAACGACTTCGACTTCCACCGCGGCACCTTCCGCGTGCGCGGCGACGTGGTCGAGGTCTTCCCCGCCTACGAGGAGAACGCGCGCGCTGCGCATCGAGTTCTTCGGCGACGAGATCGAGGCGATCGCCGAGATCGATCCGCTGCGCGGCCAGGTCGCTGCGCGCGCTTCGACCGGGTCGCGATCTATCCGGCCAGCCACTACGTCACCGAGCCCGACCGCGCCTGAAGCGGGCGATCGCCGGCATTCGCGACGAGCTGCAGCGAGCGCCTGGCCGAGCTGCGCGCCGAGAACAAGCTGCTCGAGGCGCAGCGCCTCGAGCAGCGCACGCTCTACGACCTCGAGATGCTCGAGGAGATGGGCTTCTGCCCCGGCATCGAGAACTACTCGCGCCACCTCGACCGGCCGCAGCCGCCGGCGAGCCGCCGCCGACGCTGATCAACTACTTCCCCGACGACTACCTGCTGTTCATCGACGAGAGCCACGTCACGGTGCCGCAGATCGGCGGCATGTATCGCGGCGACCGCTCGCGCAAGGAGACGCTGGTCGAGTTCGGCTTCCGCCTGCCGTCGGCGCTCGACAACCGGCCGCTCAACTTCGCCGAGTTCGAGAGCGCTGCGCCGGGCAGGTCGTCTACGTGTCGGCGACGCCCGGGAGCTACGAGCTCGAGCAGAGCCGAGGGCGTGGTCGTCGAGCAGCTCATCCGGCCGACCGGCCTCATCGATCCGGAGATGCAGCGTCCGCCCGGCGCGCGACCAGGTCGACGACTCTGCTCGAGGAGATCCGCACGCGCGTCGAGGCGACGAGCGCGTGCTGGTGACGACGCTGACCAAGAAGATGGCCGAGGACCTCACCGACTACTACCAAGAGCTCGGCGTGCAGGTGCGCTACCTGCACTCCGACATCGAGACGATCGAGCGCGTCGACATCATCCGCGACCTGCGCCGCGGCGTCTTCGACGTGCTGGTCGGCATCAACCTGCTGCGCGAGGGGCTCGACCTGCCCGAGGTGTCGCTGGTCGCGATCCTCGACGCCGACAAGGAAGGCTACCTGCGCTCGGAGCGCTCGCTGATCCAGACCATCGGCCGCGCCGCGCGCAACGTCAACGGCACGGTCATCATGTACGCCGACAGGCATGACCGACTCGATGCGCGCGCGATCGACGAGACCGACCGCCGCCGCGCCGATCCAGCAGGCGTACAACGCCGAGCACGGCATCACGCCGCAGACGATCCAGAAGGCGATCGGCGACCCGCTGGTGGCGATCGCGGAGGCGGACTACGTCGAGGTGCCGCTCGACGACGAGCCCGCCGCCGAGTGGCCGGCGCTCGACGAGATTCCCGCCGCGGTCGATCGGCTGCGCAAGGAGATGAGCGCGCCGCCGCGGCGCTCGAGTTCGAGCGCGCCGCCGAGCTGCGCGACCGCATCCACGCGCTGGAGCAGCATCGCCTCGGTCTCCTGCCCGCGGCGTCGGCGCGATGACACAGCGGCCGAGATCTGGCGATCAGCTCGGAATCTCCTCGAGCGGCGTAAAGCCTTTCTCCTCACCTTCGGCGTGGGCGCGGTCGAGCAGCTCCCAGAAATCGCGCCGCTGGGAGAGCAGCAGGCTTTCGAGGTCGGTCTCCTCGTTGACGGGCAGGAGCACGGCGCAGGGCTTTCCATTCTTGGTGATCACGACCGATCTGTCCTTGCGTAGCCGGTTGATGATTTCGCTGAGCTTCGCCTTGGTCTCCCGCAGCGTCTCGAACTTCATAGTTTGAATTCCTTTCCATCGATCACGAGCCGGTTTCCGTCCTTTCTCCCAATCAGCCCGACGATGACCGTCCGCCCTCGCACTCGGTAGAAGGCTCGCCCTGGATCCGCCCGTAGCTCGAAATCGGCGTCGACTGATGCTCGTCTGAGCCGGAATCGATTGCGGTCCTGGCGCGTGGGCTCATTCGTCAGGCGTTCGGTCATGGCCTCCCGGAGCAACCGGCGCGCGCCGGCGGGAATGCGCTTGAATTGCCGCACCGCCGCCGGTGAGAGGACGATCCGGTACAAGTCCCCACCGTAGTCTCGATTGTGGTCACCTACAATACGACTCGTCGGCTCGCAGTGGGCCGGCGTACTCGAGGGTCCTGCGCCATTCCGGCGCAGTCAGCCGGTGTCTGCCGCGGCCCACACTGCGAGATTTCGTTGGACCGCGGAACCTTCGATTTGCGATAGTCGCCGCACTCGGACCGCCGCCGGGTCCTTCCGCTCGTGAAGGAGCACTTGCGGCTGGGCGCTGCCGGTGCCGTCCCTGCTACCCCTGAGGTGCCTCAACGGCGAGCGCGAGCCGGAGCTGCCGGCGCGTGCGCGAACAACGTGAGTGAAGGAGCAGAGTCATGAGATCGGTAATGCGAGTGACGACGATCGCGGCAGCGCTGGTGCTGCTGGCGAGCACGGCGGGCGCGCAGGCGCGAAGCCGCTGAAGAAATGTCCGGTGGATGCGGTGGTGGCGGGCACGGTGTGCATGGACACGTACGAGGCGAGCGTGTGGCGGGTGCCGAACCCGACGACCATCAACAAGAGCCTGGTGAAGAAGATTCAGCAGGGCAAGGCGACGGCGGCGCACCTGGCGGCAGGTGGCGCGACGCAGGTCGGGTTGGTGTTCGACGATTACGCGCCCTGCGCGGACAGCGGGCAGAACTGCACCGACGACATCTACGCCGTGAGCCTGCCGGGCGTGACGCCGTCGGCGTACGTCACCTGGTTCCAGGCGCAGGAGGCATGCGAGAACGCGCGCAAGCGGCTGCCGTCGAACGCGGAGTGGCAGGCGGCGGTCGTGGGGACGCCGGACCCGGGGCCCGACAACGGCACGACCGACTGCAATACGAACAGCACATTCGCGAGGACCGCGACCGGGTCGCGCAGCAGCTGCAAGTCGGCGCGCGGGGCCTTCGACATGGTGGGCAACCTGTACGAGTGGGTCGCCGACTGGGTACCGCGCTCGACGACGTGCGGAACCTGGAGCGCGGGCGTGAGCCCGACCGGCGACGATCAGTGTCTGGCTGGTGCCGCTACCTCGGGTGAACCCGGTGCGCTGCTGCGCGGCGGCGGCTTCACCTTCGGGACGCGCGCCGGTCCGCTCACGGTCATTGGCGGCAGCGGGCCGTCCTTCTCGAGCAGCGGCGTCGGCTTCCGTTGCGCCCGCTAGTCACGTTTTTGTTGGGTCTTTGAGTGTTTGCGTTTCGGTGTCGCGCGGATGGGCGGGCGTCCTCTCGCCCGTCCGTCCGCGCGACGCCGGCGAGATGGTCGCGACGTCAGCCATGATCTGAGCCGCGAGCGTGAGCGAGCGGGACGAATCGTCCGCTCACTGACGTGCGCGGCTCCGATCCGAGGAACGATGCAAGAGGTGAAGCGCTCGGCCAGGACATCTGAGTCCAGTAGGTCCGAGAGACTTCGACCTGCGATACCGCAGCGGCTATGGTGTCTTCGTGAGGGTCTTCTGGACTCGCCACGCAAAGGAGAAGCTCGACGTACTCCGCCGCCACGGAGTTGAGCTGACCAGTGAACAGGTGGAGAGTTGGTTATCCTCACCCCTCCGAATCGTATCAGGCTATGCTGGACGCCTCGTGGCAATTGGCGAGCTCGACCAACATCACCTCGTCCGAGTCGTGTTCGAGCAGTCTCCCGAGGGGCGACGGATCGTCACGTTGTACCCTGTGCGAAAGGATCGGCATGAGAAAGATCACCTATAACGCCGACGGCAACGCGCTCCTCGTCGAGCTCTCGGACCAACCCATCGATCACGCGGAGGAGGCCGGTCCCTTGATCCTCCACTACGCCCCGGACGGCAGTATCGTGCTCGTCGAGATTCTCGATGCGCGCGAATTCGTGTTGGGAGCGGTGGAAGGCGTGTTGAAGAGCCGGAATGCCCCGGCCTCATGATACGGGCCTCATCCCGGTGGTGCAGAAGTCGTACGATCTCTGCGCCGGACTCTACGCGCACGTGCATCGTTTTCCGCGCGCCGAGCGCGGGCTTCTGGGGCGTGTGATCCTCGAGGACGCGCTCGCGATGCTGGTGTCGCTGACGGTGGCAAACCGGCGCCGCGAAAAAGCGGAGACGCTGCGCGAGGCGAGCGGGCGGCTCGATGCGCTCCGCATCACGCTCCGCCTCGGCAAGCACGTCGGGTTCGTCTCGAACGGCGGGTACGCGGATCTCTCGAAAGGCGCGGACGAGGTCGGGCGCATGCTCGGCGGTTGGCTCAAGTACGAAGAGGACGGCGGGACGGCGCGGTCTGGACCGTCAGCGCGCGGATCATCAGCGCCGGCGTCGAGCCCGCGCTGGCGCCGAAGAAGCGCAGCAGCGGCGTCCGCTACACGATGCGGAGCCCCACGATCGAGCGCTATCTGCGGCTCAAGCTCGAGCACCCCCGGTCGATCGTCTTCGTCGCCGTCGGCGCCTTCTGCCAGACCTTCTTCGAGGACGCCGTCGAGTGTGGGCGCGTGTTGCGGGTCGCCGTCCGCGACCTTGCGGCTGAATCCGAGTCGGAACGGATTTCCACGTGCGGCATTCCCAAGACCGGGCTGGAGAAGTACATCGGTCTTCTCCGTCAGGCCGGACGGGAGGTGCACGTCGAATAGGGGCATGGGCCGAACCGGTGCGCTGCTGCGCGGCGGCAACTTCAACAACGGTACGAACGCCGGTCCGCTCACGGTCAATGGCAACAACGAGCCGTCCAACTCGAACAACGACATCGGCTTCCGTTGCGCCCGCTAGTTTTCCCGGCCGGGACGATGCTAGCCCGGCGGCCTGTTCGCGCCGCCTTCACGGAGACGGCGCCCGCGCCAATGGGATGACAGGGCTCATGTCCCTGGCGTAGCTCCATCGCGGGGCGCGCCGAATAGCGAAACGCGGCGGGTCCGGCCAGTAGGCGATCGAACGCCGGACCCGCCGATCTCCGATCGCGACACGTGCGGGTTGCGCATGCATCGAGAGAAGAATCTGTTTCCCGGCATCGTTGCGTTCGACAACCTGTATCGTGCCTTTGTCGGCGCGAGCCGCGGCAAGCGTGATCGGCCCGAGGTGCGGGAGTTCGAGTATCACCTCGAAACCCGGCTGTGGGAGATCCGCGACGAGCTGGAGGCCGGGTCGTACGCGTGGGGTCGCTTACGCTCGTTCTGGGTGCGAGATCCGAAGCGCCGGGAGATCCGCGCGGCGCCGTTCCGCGACCGTGTCGTCCACCATGCGCTCTTCAGCGTCCTCGACCCGATCTTCCGGCGCGGCTTCATCGCCGACAGCTACGCCTGCATCCCGGGCCGCGGCACGCACCATGCCGTCCAACGCTATCGCGCGTTCGTGCGCGTTCGCGCCGGACGAGGGTATCGCGTGCAGGGCGACATTAGGCACTACTTCGCGAGCGTCGATCACGCGGTACTGCGCGCGCGCCTGCGACGACGCATCGGCGACGAGCCACTGCTGCGCCTTCTCGACGGTCTGATCACGCACGGCGCCGACGTCCCCGGTCGCGGCATGCCGATCGGCAGTCTCACCAGCCAGCTCTTCGCCAACGTGTACCTCGACGCGCTCGATCACTTCGTGAAGGAGCACCTGCGCGTCCGGCACTACCTCCGCTACATGGACGATTTTCTACTGCTCACGGCGGATCGTCGCGAAGCTTGGGACCGGCTCGCGGAGGTGCGCGCATTTCTCGCGGAGCGCCTGCGGCTCGAGCTGAACCGGCGCCGCGTCGTCGTGGCACCCGTCCGCGAGCCGTGCGACCTGTTGGGGTACGTCCACCACTCGGACGGGCGTGTGCGGGTGCGCCGGCGCAGCGTTCGCCGGCTGTGGCGGCGTGTCCCCGCGCTCGCGCGGCGCGTGGCCGCACGCGAGATCGACTCTGCCATCGCCCGCGCCTCTGTCGCGAGCTGGTTCGGCCTCGCCAAGCATGCCGATACCTTCCGCCTGTCGAGGAGCATCTTCACGCGGCGCGATGTCGCGAACGTCGGCAAGCGTCTGCTGGTGCAGTCGCTGTGAACTCGAAGCGTGGTTGGGTACTCGTCGGCGTGCATCGCGGGCGTTCATGGTGGAGGAGCGCACCGTGACATGAGTGTCGCGCTATCGATGGGCCAACACGGATTATCAGCCTGCTGCGCACGAGTTGACCGACACGGCGCCACGCGGCGTCGGCGATCGCTACACTCAATGACCCCGCCGCTACTCGTATGCCTCCGCACGTGCTGGTCGGCTGCGCCGCCGCCGATATAATCAAGGGCAGTGGAGGGCGGTCAGGACACGTTCCGTCTCGCTGCCGAGGTCCCGCCGCAGGGGTGCGCCGGATCCCCTGACGCGACCGCGGACGCCGGCGTTGTGACCGCCCACGTTTCCGACGCGGCCACCGTGCTCGTCGCGCGCGAGACCGACCTCGACGGCAAGCTCACCGCCCTGCCGCCGTCGCCCGGCGTGTACCTCCTCCGCGACGCGCACGGCAAGGTGATCTACGTCGGCAAGGCGAAGAGCCTCCGCAGCCGCGTCCGCTCGTACTTTCGCGGCGGCGACGAGCGCGCTCAAGTCAAGTTTCTCGTGAGTCGCGTGACGAGCTTCGAGACCCTCGTCACCGCCAACGAGAAGGAAGCGCTGATCCTCGAGAACAACCTGATCAAGCAGTTCAAGCCGCGCTACAACATCCGGCTGAAGGACGACAAGAGCTACGTGAGCGTGAAGATCGAGGACGCGCACGCGTGGCCGCGCCTGGTCGTCACCCGCAAGCTCGCCCGCGACGGCTCGCGCTACCTCGGTCCGTTCTCGTCGGCGTGGTCGGTGCGCGAGACGCTCGACACGATCCGCAAGATCTTCCCGCTGCGGAGCTGCGGCGACGCGGTCTTTCGCAACCGCTCGCGGCCGTGCATCGAGTACCAGATCAAGCGCTGTCCGGGACCGTGCGTCCTCGACGTCGATCGCGAGGAGTACGGGCGCAATCTCAGCCGCACCGTCGAGCTCCTCCAGGGCAAAGACCAGCAGATCGTCCGCGAGCTGCAAACCCGGATGCAGCAGGCCGCCGACGAGCTGCGCTTCGAGGACGCGGCGCGCGTCCGCGACCAGCTGCGCGCGATCGAGACCACGGTGCAGCGCCAGCAGGCGGTCGCGCACTGGGGCGCCGACCAGGACGTCTTCGGGCTCTATCGCGAGGGCGGCTTCGTCGAGGTCCAGGTCCTCTTCGTCCGCGCCGGCAAGCTCACCGGCAATCAGGCGTACAGCTTCGAGGACCTCGAGTTCTCCGACGACGAGGTGGTGTCGGCGGTGCTCACCCAGTTCTATCAAGGCGACCGTCCGATCCCGGACGCGATCCTGGTGCCGGTCGCGCTCGAGGACGCCGAGGCCCGCGCCGAGTACCTGAGCGAGCGCCGCGGCCGGCAGATCGAGATCCTGGTGCCGCAGCGGGGCGCCAAGCTCCGCCTGGTCGAGATGGCCCGCGAGAACGCCCGCCACAGCTACGCCGAGCGCCGCGACCTCGGGGCCCGTCGCGAGCGCATGCTCGAGGAGCTCCAGCGGCGCCTGCTGCTCCGCAACGCGCCCAAGCGTATCGAGTGCTTCGACATCTCCAACATCCAGGGGAATCTGTCGGTGGGGTCGATGGTGACGTTCGACGAGGGCGCGCCGTGCCCGGCGCGCTACCGCCGGTTCCGCATTCGCACCGTCGAGGGCGCCGACGATTTCGCCTCGATGTACGAGGTGCTGAGCCGGCGCTACCGGCGCGCGCGCGAGGAGAACGACTTCCCCGATCTGCTCGTCGTCGACGGCGGCAAGGGTCAGCTCAACGTCGCGGTCGAGGTGCTGCGCGAGCTCGAGATCGACGCCGTCGACGCGATCTCGCTCGCGAAGATGCGCGTCGAGCGCGACGCGCGCGCCGCCGCCCTGACGCGCTCCGAGGAGCGCGTCTTCCTCCCCGGCCGGAAGAATCCGATCATCCTCCGCCGCAACTCGACCGCGCTCTTCCTGCTCCAGCGCGTCCGCGACGAGGCGCACCGCTTCGCGATCACCTACCATCGCGAGCTCCGGCGCCGCGAGCGGCTGCATTCGGGGCTCGAGGACATCGACGGCATCGGTCCGGGACGGCGGCGCGTCCTGCTCCGCCACTTCGGCAGCCTGAAGCGGTTGCGCGCCGCGACCGAGGAGGAGATCGCGGCCGTCCCCGGCATCTCGGCGCGGCTCGCCGCCGAGATCCGCCTCCAGCTCGCGCGCGACGAGCCGCCGAGCGTCGCGCCCGGTGACACGGGTGACGACGTCGCCGGCGCTGCTGGCGATGCCGCCGGCGCACCGGCGGCTCCAGGCGGCGCGGGCGACCGAGACTAGGAGACCACGACCGGCGGCTCCCCAGGCCGCCGCCGCAGGACGCCGGCCGGCCGGCGATCACGACGAGCGTCTCGCCCGCTCCGAGGTGACGGGTGCGACGTTTGACGATCGCGGGCGAGCCGCCGCTCGCACGCCTGCTGGTGCCGGCCGCCGTCGGCATGCTCGCCGCCGGCGCTGCCGCGACGGCCGCCGACGCGCTGCGGATCGCGACGACGCTCGGCGCGGCGAGCGCTCTCGTTCTCGCCGCCGTCGCCGTGAACGACGCGCGCGCGCGGCTCGTCGGCGTCGCGTTCGCGCTCGCCACCGCCGCGTATCTGCTGGTGACGCTGCTGCGCGCGACGCCGCTGCCGCCCGAGCACGTCGCGCGCCGTGCCGACGCGCTCCGCGCGCGCAGCGGCGCGACGGCGCCGAGCGCGGTCGAAGGGGTGGTGACGGCGCGGCATCCGCGCGGCGCGGCCCTGCTGCTCGGCATCCGCGCCGATCGGGTTCGGAGCGCGGCGGGCGACCAGGCGACGACCGGCCTCGTCGGCGTCACGGTCGCGCACCCACGGCGGGCATGGCCGATCGGCAGCCGCGTGCGCGTCGTCGGGCGCCTGCGCCGCCCCCGCAACTTCGGCAACCCGGGCGGCTACGACGTCGAGCGTGCGCTCGCGCGGCACGGGATCTTCGTGACGATGTATCTCTGGGACGACGACACGATCACGCTGCTCGCGCCGCCGGGTGGCGGTCCGGTCACGGCGCTCGCGCGAGTCCGCGACGCGATCGCCTCACGAGTCGCCGCGACCGTCGCGCCGCCGGCGCGCGGCTTCCTCATCGCGGTGCTGACCGGCGTCCACGGCGCGGTCGACGAGCGCACGCGTCGCGTGCTCGCGCGCAGCGGCCTCGCGCACACGACCTCGGTCTCGGGCTTTCACATCGCGGTCGTCGCCGGCGCCGGCGTCCTCGTCGCGGCGTGGTGTCTGCGCCGCTCGGCGCGGGCGATGCTGGCCGTCGACGTCTGGAAGGTCGCGGCGCTCGCCGGCCTCGGACCGGTGCTGCTCTACGCGGCGCTCGCCGGCGAGAGCGTTCCCGCGGTGCGATCCATTCTGATGTACGCGGTCGTGATCGGCGCGCTCGTGCTCGACCGTCCGCCGGACGGGCTGCGCGCCCTCGCGGCGGCCGCGGTCGTCCTGGTGATCGCCGTACCGGACGTCGCCGCCGACGTCTCGTTCGAGCTCTCGTTCGTGTCGGTCGCCGCGCTGATCCTGGTCGCGCGCCGCGCGCGCGCGGCGCCGGCGGCCTCTCCGGGGCGCGCGCCGCGGGCGCGACGCCTGCTCCGTCTCTGGCTCGTCGAGCCGCTCCGGGTGTCGACCGCGGCCGCGCTCGCGACCGCGCCGCTCACGGCATGGCACTTCCAGCAGGTCTCGCTGATCGCGCCGCTCGCGAACGTGATCGCGCTGCCGTTTCTCGGCCCCGGCGCGCTGCTGCCGGGATTGGCGGCCTTGCCGTTGCTGACGATCGCGCCGCGCGTCGCCGATGGGCTGCTCGCGCTCGCCGGCGGATCGGCGGCGGTCGGTCTGCGGCTGGCGAGCGCGTGCGCCGCGGTGCCGTATGCGGCGCTCCGGACGCCGACGCCGTCGGCGCTCGAGCTCGCGCTCGCCTACGCGTGGCTGGTCCTGGCGTTCGCCGCGCCGGCGATCGGACGGCGCGACGTCACCGGCACCATCGGACGGCGCGACGGCGCCGGTCGGCGGGATCGCGACGGCGGCGAGCTACGAGACGGCGGACGCACCGGCATCGTCGCGCGGCTGCTCCGGCGCGTATCGGCGCTCCGCGATTCGCCGTCGCGCGGACGTGCGTCGGCACGCCATGCGGTCGGCGCGCTCGTCGTCCTCCTCGCCGCGCTCACCGCCGCCGACGTCGGCTACTGGGTCTGGGAGCGCACGGCGGACCCGCGAGTGCGCGCCACGTTTCTCTCGGTGGGGCAGGGTGACGCCGCCGTCGTCGAGCTGCCGCGCGACGGCGGCGTTCTCGTGATCGACGGCGGCGGATTCGCCGGCGGCTTCGACACCGGCGAGCGGCTGATCGCGCCCTACCTGCACGCCCGCAAGGTGATCCGCCTCGCGGCGCTGGTGCTCTCGCACCCGCAGCTCGACCACTACGGCGGCCTCGCCGCGCTCGCCGAGCAGTTCGCGCCGCGGGAGTTCTGGTCGAACGGCACGGTCGCCGACGCTCCGGGGTTCGCCCGCCTCGAGCGCGCCCTCGACGCGGCGGGCACGCGCCGGCGCGTGCTCTCGCGCGCGACCGCGCCGTTCACGCGCGGCGACGTCACGATCGACGTCCTGCATCCGGGGGCGCTTGCCGGCGTCGACCCCAACAACGGCTCGCTCGTGCTGCGGCTCGTGCACGGCGCCGTCGGCCTGCTGTTCACCGGCGACGTCGAAGCGCCGGCGGAGGCGCAGATCCTCGCGACCGGCGCCCCGCTCGCGAGCACGGTCCTGAAGGTCGCGCACCACGGCAGCGCGACCTCGACCTCGCCGGCGTTCCTGCGCGCGGTCGCGCCGCGCGTCGCGATCATCTCGGCCGGCTTCGACAATCGCTTCCACTTCCCGGCGGCGATCGTGCTGCGCCGATTGGCGGACGCGCACGCGACGATCTGGCGGACCGACGTCCAGGGCGCGATCCGCGTCGTCTCGGACGGCGCGCACGTGACGGTCGCCGCCACCCGCTGACGCCGCCGCGGAGGCCGTTGCCATGGCGGCGGGGTGGATGGGGTGTACCCTCGCGGGCGCGGAGGACTCCACGCCGCCGCCGACGTCGATTGCAGACCGCGCTGCACCCGCGGCGTTCTTCCCGTGAGGTCGTCCCAACGCGCCCGCAGGGGCACACCCCATCCACCCCGCCGCCTCGCCAACGGCACCGAGAATCGTTTGCCGCCGCCTCGCCGACGTTCGCGCACCGATCGACGCGGCCGCCGCCTCGAACCTCATCTCCGTTTGCGCCGCTGCGACGTGTGCGCCGCGGGCGCGCGTGTGGATGGGGCTCCGCGGCGCATCGGACGGCCTCCTACGGCGTGTGTCGGTGCGGCCGTGCGTACGACCTGAGATCGGTATCACTACGTGCCGTCCGCCGCGCCGCGGAGCCCCATCCACACGCGCGCCCGCGGCGCCCGCCGTCACACGTCGACAAACGCAGCACCGTGATTTGTAATCGCGTCGGGCGTTTGCTACGCGTGACCGGTTTTGGCGAGCCGGCGATGACGAAGCTCCGCGGGGTGAAGGGTTTCCACGACATCCTGCCTCCGGAGAGCGAGCGGTTCGCCGAGCTCGAAGGACGTCTCCGCAGGGTGCTGGCCGCGTACAACTTCGACGAGATCCGCATACCGATCGCCGAGCGAACGGAGCTGTTCGCGCGCTCGCTCGGCGAGACCACCGACATCGTCGAGAAGGAGATGTACAGCTTCGAGGATCGCGACGGCACCTGGCTGACGCTCCGGCCCGAGGGGACCGCGTCGGTGGTGCGCGCCGACGATCGAGGCCGGGCTGGCGCAGCCGGAACGGCCGCTGAAGCTCTACTACGTCGGGCGCGATGTTCCGTCGCGAGCGGCCGCAGAGCGGGCGCTCGCGGCAATTCCACCAGATCGGCGCCGAGCTGATCGGGCGCGACGATCCCGTCGCCGACGCCGAGGTGGTGACGCTCCTCGCCGACTGCCTCGCCGCCGCCGGCGTGCGCGACGTGGAGATCGTGCTCAACTCGCTCGGCGACGCGCGCTGCCGTCCCGCCTATCGCGACGCGCTCGCCGCGTACGGCCGCGCCCACGAGGGCGAGCTGTGCGCGAACTGCCGGCAACGCCTCGAGCGCAACCCGCTTCGGCTGCTCGACTGCAAGGAAGAGACCTGCCGCCGGGTGATGGCCGGCGCGCCGCTCATCACCGAGCACCTGTGCGACGACTGCCGCGCGCACCTCGCGACCGTCGAGCGCCTGCTCGAGCACGCGCGCGTTCCCTTCGTGCGCAACGCGCGGCTGGTGCGCGGCCTCGACTACTACTGCGGACCGCGTTCGAGGTGCTGGCGTCGAACCTCGGGGCGCAGAACGCGCGTCGGCGGCGGCGGCCGCTACGACGGCCTGGTCGAGGCGCTCGGCGGCCCGGCGGTTCCGGGCATCGGCTTCGCGCTCGGCGTCGAGCGCTTGATCATGGCGGCGGGCGGCGCGGCGGTCGGCCATCGGCCGGAGATCGTGCGTCATTCCGCTCGACCGACGCCGCCGCGCCGGTCGCGTTCGAGCTGGCGCGCCGGCTGCGGCGCGCCGGCACGCGCTGTCGAGCTCGAGCCGCCGGGCCGGAGCGTCAAGAGCGCGATGCGCCGCGCCGACAAGCTCGGCGTGCGCTACGCGGTCGTTGCTCGGCGACGACGAGCTCCGCGCCGGGCGCGCCACGCGTGCGCGACATGCGGCGGCAGGCCGATCATCGCCTCGCCCTCGCGCTCGACGATGCCGGGCCCGCGCTCGCGCGCGCGATCGCAGGGGTTGGGTGAGCACGTCGATGCGTGAGGAGCTCGACGCGCTCGGCGACTGGAAGCGCACCGTCTACTGCGGCGACCTCCGGCGCGAGGACGTCGACCGCGACGTCACCGTCATGGGATGGGTGCACGGCCGTCGCGATCACGGCGGCGTCATCTTCCTCGACCTGCGCGACCGCACCGGCCTGGTCCAGGTCGTCCTCGATCCCGAGCGCAGCCCCGAGGCGCACGCGCGCGGCGCGGACGTGCGCTCGAGTACGTCGTCGCGGTGCGCGGCCGGGTGCGTGCCGCGCTCGCCCGAGACGGTGAACCCCGAGCTGCCGACCGGCGACGATCGAGGTGGTCGGCCGCGAGATGCGGGTGCTGAACGCGGCGCGGCCGAGCCCGTTTCCCGTCGAGGACGACGTCGAGGTCGCCGAGACCGCGCGGCTCCACTACCGCTACCTCGATCTCCGCCGGCCGCGCATGTACCGCAATCTCGCCTTCCGCCACCGTCTCGCCGCACGCACGCGAGGCCTACCTGAACGACGCCGGGTTCCTCGAGGTCGAAACGCCGATGCTGACGCGCAGCACGCCGGAAGGGGCGCGCGACTATCTGGTCCCGAGCCGCGTCAACCGCGGGACGTTCTACGCGCTGCCGCAGTCGCCGCAGCTCTTCAAGCAGATCCTCATGGTCGGCGGCGTCGACCGCTACTACCAGATCGCGCGCTGCTTCCGCGACGAGGACCTGCGCGCCGACCGCCAGCCCGAGTTCACCCAGATCGACATCGAGATGTCGTTCATCAGCCGCGACGAGATCATGCGGGTGATCGAGGGTCTGGTCGTGGCGTTGATCGCCGAAGCCGGGCTTCCGGCTCCGCCGCGGCCGCTGCCCGTCCTCGAGTACGCCGAGGCGATGGCGCCGCTTCGGCACCGACCGGCCCGACATGCGCTTCGGCCTCGAGCTCGATCGACTGCTCGGAGGTGTTCCGCGGCTCCGGCTTCAAGGTCTTCGCCGACGCGCTCGGCAAGGGCGGCGCCGTCAAGGCGATCGTCGTTCCCGACGGCTCGGCGCTCTCGCGCAAGGACCTCGACGACCTGCCGGAGGCCGCCGCGCCCTACGGCGCCAAGGGCGTCGCCTGGATCCGCATCGGCGCCGACGGCTGGCAGTCGCCGATCGTCAAGTTCCTCTCCGACGAGGAGCGCGCGCGTCTCGCCCGGCACGCCGCGCTCGAGCCCGGGAACGTCATCCTCTTCGTCGCCGATCGCGCTCGCGGTCGTCCACGACGCGCTCGCGGCGCTCCGGCTCCGCCTCGCCGCGCAGGCTCGGCCTGATCGCGCCCGACGCGCGCAGCCTCCTCTGGGTCACCGACTTCCCGCTCTTCGAGTACGACGACGAGCTCGGCCGCCACCTCGCCGTGCATCACCCGTTCACCGCGCCGAACGACGAGGACCTCGCGAAGCTCGAGTCCGATCCGCTCGCGGTCCGGGCGCAGGCGTACGACCTCGTGCTGAATGGCACCGAGATCGGCGGCGGCAGCGTCCGTATTCACCAGCCGGCGGTGCAGGAGCGCGTCTTCGCCGCGCTCGGCATCGGCGAGGAGGAAGGGCGGGCGCGCTTCGGGTTCCTGCTCGACGCGCTCGCGTCGGGCGCGCCGCCCCACGGCGGCATCGCCTTCGGCTTCGATCGCCTGGTGATGCTGTTCGCGGGCGAGCCGTCGATCCGCGACGTGATCGCGTTTCCGAAGACGCAGAAGGCGGTCGATCTCATGACCGACGCGCCGAGCGCCGTCGATGCGCGGCAGCTCCGCGAGCTCGGCATCAAGATCGATCGCTGATGCCGCGCGCCCGACGCGACGTGGTCCGAGACCGTCCCGGTCGCGCGGGCAGCGCACGATCCGACGGGCGGTTGGTTCGGCGCGCCGGCGCAGGGTGTGAGCGCCGGTGAGGGAAGGGGGAGGCATGGCGGGAACCGGACGGCGAGCAGGACGCGGATCGTTGCCGCTCGCCTTGGTGGCGACGCTCGCGGTGTGCGCCGGCGGCGGCTGCAATCCGTCGCGGGTGAACGTCGACGCGCGCAAGCTCGTGCCGATCGCGCCCGGCGAGATCCGGCGGATCGCCGTGATGCCGTTCACCGCGGCGGCGCTCGAGACTGCTGCGCCGCAGCCGGGCCAGGAGCCGCTCGTCGAGTCGCCCGCCGACACCGTGACGCGGGCGATGAGCGAGGCGCTCCGCCGCTATCCCGATTTCCGGATCGTCGATCCGAGCATCGTCGCCGACACCTTCGAGCGCATGTACGGCGAGGTGCGGGCGCCGACCGCCGAGGAAGCGGTCGCCGTCGGCAAGCGCCTCGCGGCGATCGACGCGGTCTTGCGCGGCGAGGTGAGCCAGTTCGTCGAGCGCGTCGGCACCGAGGTCGCGGCGAAGGAGCCGGCGCGGGTCGCGTTCGCGGTCGAGCTCGTGCGGATCCCGTCCGGCGAGCGCGTCTGGCAAGCCGAGTACGCCGAGACGCAGCGGGCGCTCTCGGAGAATCTCTGGAACCTCGCCGGGTTCTTCCGTGCCGGCGCCAAGTGGGTGCGCGCCGGCGAGCTCGCCGAGATCGGCGCCGAGAACGTCGCCGCGCGGCTCCACGAGGCGCTGACCGGCTCGACCGCGCCGCCGCCGCGACCGCCGCGCCACACCCCGCGCTGAGCGGACGGCGCCGCGTCCATAGTTTAGTTAGTTTCCTGCGATCACGGATCGGCGAGCTGCTGCGAGCTCTCGTTCGCGGTCGTCCGACGGCGAGACGGATCGATCGAGATCGCGGCGCTCGAGCGTCGCTACGCCTCGCGGCGGGGCAAGTCGAACGCGGCGGCGACGCCGGGGTGCCAGACGCGGCCGTCGGCGACGTTGACGCCGCGGCGGAGCGCCGGATCGGCGTCGACCGCGTCGTCGAAGCCGGCGTCGGCGAGCGCGAGCGCGTACGAGAGCGTCGCGTTGGTGAGCGCGTAGGTCGCGGTGTGCGGCACGGCGCCGGGCATGTTGGTCACGCAGTAGTGCACCACGCCCTCCTCGACGTAGGTGGGATCGTGGTGCGAGGTCGGACGGGAGGTCTCGGCGCAGCCGCCCTGGTCGATCGAGACGTCGACCAGCGCCGAGCCGGGACGCATGCTCTGCACCAGCTGGCGCGGGATCAGCTTCGGCGCCTTGGCGCCGGGGATGAGCACGGTGCCGATCACGAGATCGGCGCTCGTCACCTCCTCCTCGATGTTCGCGCGGTTCGACATGACCGTCGTGACGTGGCCGCCGAGGATGTCGTGGACGTAGCGCAGCTTCGCGGGGTGGACGTCGAGGATGCTCACGTGCGCGCCGAGGCCGACCGCGACCTGGCACGCGCTCGAGCCGGCGATCCCGGCGCCGAGGATCACGATCTTGCCCGGCCGCACGCCCGCGACGCCGGACAGCAGGACGCCGCGGCCGCCGCGCGTCGCTTGCAGACACCAGGCGCCGGCCTGCACCGCGAGCCGTCCCGCGACCTCGCTCATCGGCGCCAGGAGCGGCAGCGAGCCGTCCTCGAGCTGGATCGTCTCGTAGCCGATGGCGCGGACGCGACGCTCGATGAGCGCGCGCGTCAGCGGCTCGTTCGCCGCCAGATGGAGGTACGTGAAGAGGATGAGCCCGGGCCGGAGGCGGGCGATCTCCTGCTCGATCGGCTCCTTCACCTTGAGGATCATCTCGGCGCGCGTCCACACGGCGTCGCGGCTCGCCAGCGTCGCGCCGGCGGCGGCGTACGCCGCGTCGTCGATGCTGCTGCCGCGGCCGGCGCCGTGCTCGACCAGGGTCTCGTGGCCGTGCGCGACCAGCGCCGCGACGCCGCTCGGCGTGATCGCGACGCGATTCTCCTCCGCCTTGATCTCCTTCGGAATGCCGACGCGCATCCGCGGATTCTAGAGCCGCGCGCGCGACCCGTCGAGGACGCACGCGCCGGGCGCGCGATCTTTACAAAGCGGGCTCTCCATATATAGCTCTGCGCGGAGCTCGCATGGCGATCGTTGTCGACGGCAAGGCGGTGGCGCGTGCGGTGCGGAGCGAGGTCGCGGGCCGCGTCGAGACGATGCGCCGCCGGCGCGGCGTCGTGCCCGGTCTGGCGACGGTCCTGGTCGGCGACGATCCGGCGTCGCGGCTGTACGTGAACAACAAGGAGAAGGCGTGCGCCGAGGTCGGCATGCAGTCGTTCGGCCATCGCCTCGAGCGCGGCACGACGACTCCCGAGCTGCTGCGGCTCGTCGAGACCCTGAACCGGCGCGACGACGTGCACGGCATCCTGGTGCAGCTGCCGCTTCCCGAGGGCGTCGACGCGCAGGCGGTGACCGAGGCGATCGATCCCGCGAAGGACGTCGACGGTCTCACGGTCGCGAGCCAGGGACGCTTGCTCGTCGGCCTGCCGGGTCTCCGGCCGTGCACGCCGCTCGGCGTGATGCGCCTCGTCGCCGAGACCGGCGTTCCGCTCCGCGGCGCGCGCGCCGTCGTCGTCGGCCGGAGCTCGCTCGTCGGCAAGCCGGTCTCGCTCCTCCTCCTCGAGCAGCACGCGACCGTCACGCTCTGCCACTCGCGGACGCGCGACCTCGGCGGCGTGATCGGTGAGGCCGACGTCGTCGTCGCCGCGGTCGGTCGTGCCGAGCTCGTGCGCGGCGAGTGGATCAAGGACGGCGCGGTCGTGATCGACGTCGGGATCAACCGCACCGCCGCCGGCACGCTCGTCGGCGACGTCGAGTTCGCGGCCGCGGAGCGGCGCGCGTCGTGGATCACGCCGGTCCCGGGCGGCGTCGGGCCGATGACGGTGGCGATGCTGCTCGCGAACACCGCGACGGCGGCCGGCGCGTGACGACGGCGCTCCGGCGGACGCCGCTCTACGACGTGCATCGTGCGCTCGGCGCGAAGCTCGTCGAGTTCGGCGGCTGGGAGATGCCGGTCTCGTACCGCGGCATCCTCGACGAGCATCGGACGGTGCGCCGGAGCGTCGGCCTCTTCGACGTGAGCCACATGGGGGAGGTCGAGGTCACGGGCGACGCCGCCACGGCGGCGTGCCAGCGCCTCACGACCAACGACGTGCGCCGGCTCGCAGATGGCCAGGTGCAGTACACCTTGCTTTGCCGCTACGATGGCGGCGTGGTCGACGACGTCACGCTCTACCGCCGCAGCGCGACGCGCTACTTCTTCTGCGTCAACGCCTCGAACGCCGGGAAGGACCTCGCGTGGATTCGCGAGCACGCCGGCGATGCGACCGTCGTCGACCGGAGCGACGAGACCGCGCTCCTCGCGCTGCAAGGTCCGCGCGCGGCCGCCGTCCTCGGACGGCTGACCGGCGCCGCGCTCGACGGCCTGAAGGCGTTCCGCTTCGCCGACGGCGCGGTCGCGGGATTGCCCGTGACGATCTCGCGCACCGGCTACACGGGCGAGGACGGCTTCGAGCTCTACGCGCGCGCCGGCGACGCGCGCCGGCTCTGGGATGCATTGATGGCGGCCGGCGCCGCCGACGAGATCCAGCCGATCGGCCTCGGCGCGCGCGACACGCTGCGGCTCGAGGCGGCGCTGGCGCTCTACGGCAACGAGCTCAGCGAGACGACGACGCCGCTCGCCGCCGGGCTCGATCGCTTCGTCGCCCTCGACGGCGAGGACTTCGTCGGACGCGACGCCCTGCGCGCGGTGCGCGCGGCGGGCACGCCGCGCCGGCTCGTCGGTCTCGAGCTCCGCGGCGCCGGGATCGCGCGCCACGGTCACGCGCTGACGCACGAGGGCAAGACGGTCGGCGAGGTCACGAGCGGCACGCACTCGCCGACGCTCGGACGGGCGATCGCCCTGGCGTACGTGGAGGCGCCGCTCGCCGCGGTCGGCACGGCGCTCGCGGTCGACATCCGCGGCCGCGCGGTGCCGGCCGCCGTGGTGCCGACGCCGTTCTATCGCCGGCCGCGCGCTGCCGCCGCGGCGCCGGGCACGGCACGCCAGGTCTGACGCGTTCGGCGGCGGAGCACGGTCGAAAAGGAGGCGGGCGCATGCAAGTTCCGGCGGGACTCCGGTATTCGGAGGAGCACGAATGGGTGATGGTCGCGGACGGCGTCGCGACGATCGGGATCACCGACTACGCGCAGGAGGAGCTCGGCGACATCGTCTTCGTCGAGCTGCCGGCCGTCGGCGCGCGTCTCGAGAAGGCGGGACGGCTCGGCGTCGTCGAGTCGGTGAAGGCGGTGAGCGACATCTATGCGCCGCTCGCCGGCTCGGTCGTCGAGGTCAACGGCGGTCTCACCGCGAACCCGGAGATCGTCAATCAGGATCCCTATGGCGACGGCTGGATGGTCCGCGTCCGGCCGGACGACGTCGGCGACGTCGACGCCCTGATGACGAGCGAGCAGTACGCGGCGTTCGTCGCGAAGGAGAAAGCGTGACGGGTCGCGCCGCGGACGCATCGCGCCGCGCGCTCGACGGCGTCGCGGCGTCACCCGGTCGATCGGCGGCGTCGGCGTAACGTGCGATTCACGCCGCATACCAGCGACGAGATCGCGGCGATGCTCGCGGCGATCGGCGCGCCGACGGTCGGCGATCTCTTCGCGCACGTCCCGGCGGAGCTCCGCGCGACGGCGGCGCTGCGGCTGCCGGCCGGCATCGACGAGCGCGCCGTACGCGGCGAGCTGGCGACGCTCGCCGCCGCCAACCGCGTCGACGACGCGGCGGTCTTCCTCGGCGCCGGCGCCTACCCGCACTTCATCCCTGCCGCCGTCGAGCAGCTCGCCGGACGCGCCGAGTTCGCGACCGCGTACACGCCCTACCAGCCCGAGGTGAGCCAGGGGACGTTGCAAGCGTCGTTCGAGTTCCAGTCGGCGGTCGCCGCGCTCACCGGCATGGAGGTCGCGAACGCCGGCATGTACGACGGCGCGACCGCGACGGCGGAGGCGGTGCTGATGGCGCTCCGCCTGCGGCCGTCGCGCTCGACGATTCTCGTCTCGCGCGCCCTCCACCCGCACTATCGCCGGACGATCGCGACCTACCTCGCCGGGATTCGCGACGTCGAGCTCATCGAGGTGCCGTTCGGACGCGACGGACGGACCGAGCAGCCGTCGCACGAGCTGCTCACGCGGGCGGCGTGTCTCGTCCTCGGCTACCCGAACGTCCTCGGCACGATCGAGGACCTCGCCGCCGCGGCGGCGCTCGCCCACGCCGCCGAGTGCCTGCTGGTGAGCGCGACGGCGGAAGCGCTGGCGCTCGCGCTCCTGCGCACGCCGGGCGCGTGCGGGGCGGACATCGTCGCCGCCGAGGCGCAGAGTCTCGGGTTGCCGCTCTCGTACGGCGGCCCCGGCCTCGGCCTGTTCGCGAGCCGGCAGAGCTTCCTGCGGAACCTGCCGGGACGTCTCGTCGGCGAGACCGTCGACGTCGACGGCCGTCGCGGCTTCGTCCTCACGCTCGCCACCCGCGAGCAGCACATCCGCCGCGAGCGTGCGACGTCCAACATCTGCACCAACCATGCGCTGTGCGCGTTGCAGGTGACGATCTATCTGTCGCTCCTCGGCCGCCGCGGCCTGCGCGCGCTCGCCGAGCGGAACGTCGCGGTCGCGCACGGTCTCGCCGCGCGCCTCGACGGCGTCGGCCGCCTGCGATTTCCGGCGCCGTGGTTCAACGAGTTCGTGGTCGAGCTGCCGGACGCGCGACGCCACTGGAAGGCGGCGCTCGACGCCGGTGTCGTCGCGGGCTTCCCGCTCGGCGACTGGTACCCGGAGCTCGAGGATACGCTTCTCCTGTGCGCGACCGAGGTGCACGACGACGGCGCGATCGACCGTCTGACGCGGGCGCTCGGAACCGCCAAGGGCAGGGCGGCGTGAGCGAGCGGCCGACCGACGACACGCCCGCCGCGCCACCGGCGTCGACCGAGGCACCGGCGGCGGTGCTGCGACGCGGGCTTCTGCCGGAGCCGCTGATCTTCGAGCGCGGCGCACCCGGGCGCGTCGGCGTCGCGCTCGGCGACGCCGCAGGACCCGCGGCGCGCGACGTCATACCGCCCGCGCTTCTCCGCGACGACGATCTCGCCGGCCTCCCCGAGGTGAGCGAGCTCGACGTCGTCCGGCATTTCACCCGTCTCTCGCAATGGAACCTGAGCGCGGCGACGACGCTCTATCCGCTCGGCTCCTGCACGATGAAGTACAACCCGCTGATGAACGAGGCGGTGGCGCGGCTCGCCGGCTTCGCGAACCTCCACCCGCTGCTGCCGGACGAGCTGGACGCAGGGCGCGCTCGAGCTGATGGCGCGGCTCGGCGACTTTCTCCGCGAGATCGCCGGGCTTCCGGGCGTGAGCCTGCAACCCGCCGCGGGCGCGCACGGCGAGCTCACCGGCATCAAGATGATCCGCGCCTATCACGTCGACCGCGGCGACCCGCGCCGGCGCGTCCTGATCCCGGCGAGCGCGCACGGCACCAACCCCGCGAGCGCGGCGCTCTGCGGCTACAGCGGTGACCGAGGTCCCCGCGAACCGCGCCGGGATGCTCGAGGTCGAGACCGTCCGCGGCCTGCTCGGCGACGACGTCGCCGCGCTGCATGATCACCAATCCGAACACGCTCGGCGTGTTCGAGCGCGACATCGCCGCGATCGGCGCGGCGGTGCACGAGGCGGGCGCGCTCCTCTACTGCGACGGCGCGAATCTGAACGCGCTCATGGGCGTCGCCAAGCCCGGCGACATGGGCGCCGACGTCCTCCAGTTCAATCTCCACAAGACCTTCTCGACGCCGCACGGCGGCGGCGGCCCCGGCGCCGGCCCGGTCGCGGTCTCGGCGCGCCTCGAGGACTACCTGCCGACGCCGCGCCTGGTGCGCGACGCGAGCGGCTGGCGGTGGAGCGAGGACTTCCCGCGCGCGATCGGCCGGGTGCGCTCCTTCCACGGCAACTTCGGCATGCTGGTGCGCGCCTACTGCTACATGCGCGCGCTCGGCGGCGACGGCCTCGCGAACGCGACCGCGATGGCGATCCTGAACGCGAGCTACGTGCGCGCCCGGCTCGGTGCGACCTTGCCGCTGGCGTTCCCCACCCCGACGCTCCACGAGTGCGTCTTCAGCGACCGCGACCTCGCCGACACCGGCGTCCACACGCTCGACGTCGCCAAGCGCCTCCTCGACTACGGCTTCTTCGCGCCGACGATCTACTTCCCGCTGGTCGTCCCCGGCGCGCTCATGATCGAGCCGACCGAGACCGAGAGCAAAGAGACGCTCGACGAGTTCATCGCCGCGGTCGAGGCGATCGTCGCCGAGGCGCGGCGCGACCCCGAGCTCGTCCGCGGCGCGCCGCACGCGACCTTCGTCGGCCGCCTCGACGAGACCCGCGCCGCGCGGCGGCCGGTGTTGCGGTGGACGCCGCAGCCCACGGACGCGACCACGGTCGACAAAATCATTTCATAGACGTCCCCGAAACATTTTCCTTGACACGCGCGCAACCCTCGGCGTAAGCGACTCCCGCCGTCAACTCACGTTCAGAGGTCCTTCCCGACGCACGATCGCGAGGGAACAGAATGCCCTCTTCTGAATCTCGACGAGCACCCGGGCGATCCACGGCGAGGTGGAAGAGTTCGAGCCGTAGACACGTGCCGGGCTCCGCGACCGAGCGCGGCGCGCGGCTTCGCGTGGCGGCCGCCGGCCGAGGAGTCGATGGGACGACGATCCGACGTGAAAAGGAGTCTTGCATAAAAGCGCCGGCCATCTCCGTGGCTCGTGCCCTCTCTCTCGTTCTTTTCGTCGCCGTCGGAATGGCGCACGCCGGCGACCAGCCGATCGACGGGCAGCGCCTCGTGTTGAAGCGGACGCCGACGAAGGCGAAGCTCGTGTTCATTTCGAAGGATCCGGATTTTCTCTTCCCCGCGATCGGCAGCGCGGACGATCCCGCGACCGGGAATCCCGGCGGCGCGACGATCGAGTTGTTTTCGACGAACGAGGGGCACGTGACCCTCGCTGCGGCACCCGGGGCGGGGAACCCCGGATGGACGGTCAAGTCCGCAGGGACGCCGCGGTACAAGTTTCAGAACTCGGCTGCCGGACCGGGGGTCTACTCGGTGCGGGTCGCGATCCTCAAGCAAGGGAAGGTTCTCAAGGTCACCGCAAAGGACGCCGGCGTGGCGCTCGCCGGCCCGCAAGGAGCGGTCGGGATCCGAATCACGACCGGCACGCTGAGGAACTGCGCCCGTTTCGACGCCCCGACGATCCGCAAGGACCAGGCAGGCTCGTTCATCGCCGCGCATGCGATGAGCGCGACGCTCACCGACTGCTCGGACGCGAGCATGAGCGGCGTCACGTCCAGTTGCGAGACCAGCGAGTTTCCCATCTGTGGTGGGGCGTGTCCCGGCGACGGTACGTGCACCGCCGACTTCGGCGGCTGCAGGTGTGTCTCGCCGAGCATGCCCTGCGGCGGGACGGATCCGGTGTGCAACGGGGTGTGTGATCCTGGCGAAGAGTGCGCCGCCGTCGGTCCGCCACCATTTCCCGGCTGCGTCTGCATTCCTGCCGGCAGCACGCCCTGTGGCGACCCCGGCGCGCCGGTGTGCGGCGGCGTCTGTCCGAGTGGGACGGAATGCCGTCCGTTCTACGGTCTGCCCGCGTTCGGCGGCCAGCTCGGATGCGGGTGCGCATCACCGGGTCCGTGCGGGCAAGGTGGTGTCGAGTGCCCCAACGGCTTCGCGTGCGCCCTCATTCCTCCGGGCACGTATCTCTGCGCGCCCGTCGCCTGCGGCGGCAACCCGACGTATCCGACCTGCGGTGGAATGTGCGTGTCGGGCGCGACGTGCCAGGCGGTCAAGCTGCCGGAGTTTTCGTACACGCAGTGCGTGTGCGCGATACCGGGGCCGTGCGACACCGGCTGCGGCGGGCTCACGTGCGGCGCCGGCGAAGTCTGCAACCTCGATACCGCTACGACCACGTGTGGATGCGGGGCTCCGTAGCTGCGACGGCGCACGACCCCTGCCGGCCGCGTCGTGTCCCTACCCAGACGTCGTTCTCCGCGGTGAGGATTCCACCGGCGTCGCCGGTGTCGATCTCCATCCGGCCGTCGCGCACCAAGAACAGCTCGTCGGTGTCCTGGTGATCGGGTAGTCATGGTTTCCTCGAAACTGCTTGCTAGACGCACGGCGGCGGGCGCGCTTTAAGGGGTCCAATGGAGCCACGAGTGCAGTCTTCCGTCGGCGACATTCGTCTCGGCGATCCCGGCTTCTGGACGCAACCGCGCCCCGAGCGCGAGCAGGCGTTTGCCCTGCTGCGGCGCGAGCGGCCGGTCTCGTTTCACGAGGAGCCCGAGGTGCCGCTGCTCGGTAAAGGGCCGGGGTTCTGGTCGCTGACTCGGCATGCCGACGTCCTCGAAGTGAGTCGGAACGGGCAGACGTTTTCGTCGGCGCGCGGCGGCGTCAACATCGTCGACCAGCCTCCCTACTTCGCGGAGCTGTTCGGCTCGATGATCGTCATGGACGATCCGCGGCACGCGCGGCTCCGCCGCATCGTCTCGCACGCCTTCACGCCGAGCATGTTGCGCCGGGTCGTGGCCGACGTCGAGCGCGCAGCCGGTGCGATCATCGACCGCGTGCTCGAGCGGGGACGCTGCGACTTCGTGACCGACATCGCCGCCATGCTGCCGCTCGAGATCATCTGCACGATGATGGGCATCCCGGCGCGCGACCACCGCTTCGTCTTCGATCGCACGAACATCATCCTCGGCGCGACCGATCCGGAGTACGTCGCCGACCTCGCCGAGGCGATCCCCGCGATCCTGAGAGCGGGACAGGAGCTGGCGGCGCTCGCCGAGGAGCTCGCCGGCCTTCGCCAGGCGGATCCCGCCGACGATCTCACCTCGGCGCTGGTCCACGCCGAGGTGGACGGCGAGCAACTCACCAAGGCGGAGATCGGCTCGTTCTTCGTCCTGCTGACCGTTGCCGGTAACGAGACCACACGCAACGCGATCAGCCACGGGATGAAGGCGTTGAGCGAGCATCCCGATCAACGCCGGCGCTGGGCCGACGACTTCGAGCGCTTGGCGCCGACGGCGGTCGAGGAGATCGTGCGCTGGGCGACGCCGGTCATTCACTTCCGCCGCACCGCCACACGCGACGTAGTGGTCGGCGGGCAGCGCATCCGCGAAGGCGAGAAGGTCGTCATGTGGTACAACTCGGCGAACCGCGACGAGGACGTCTTCGAGAACCCACGGCGGTTCGACGTCGGGCGCAGCCCCAACGACCACGTCGGCTTCGGCGGCCCGGGACCGCATTTCTGTCTCGGTGCCCAGCTCGCGCGGCGCGAGATCACCGTCATGTTTCGCGAGCTGTTCCGGCGCATCCCGGATCTCGAGATCAGCGGCGAGCCGGCGTACCTCGCCTCGATGTTCATCGACGGCATCAAGCATCTGCCCTGCGAGTTCACGCCGCGGCGTTAGCGACGGTCGCCGCGACGGACGTCGCGTAGCCCCGACTCAGGGCGCCAACGTGGCTCCCGCCGCGCGTTCGTCGCGGCGCAGCTACATCAACGCGACGGCGAGGCGGCTCTCGATGCGGCTCGGCTGGCCACCGGGGCCGGGCTCGAAGGCGCGCAGCTGGGCCTGGAACACGAACTCGTACTCGCCGTCGGCGTTGGCGGCGGCGGTCGGCGGATTGTTGTCGAAGGCCGCGGTGTGGACGGCGTCGGAGAGCGTGTCGTCCATCGTCACGCTTCCGGACTGGGTGTCGACCCGTACCGACTTGAGCTTGCCGCTGCGGTCGAGAAGGACGTGCATCTGCACGGGCGCGCGCGCGGTCAAGATCTGCTCGATCTCGAGACGGCGCTGGCGGATGATCAGGTGCTGGAACACGCGCTCGCCGACGCGGCGGACGAACGGCGCGAAGACGTTCGCCTTGGTGTTGAGCAGCGTGACGTTGCCGCGCTGGATGTCCGGCAGGTGATCGAAGGTGCCGCGGACGCCGGGGAGCTGCCACTCGGGCGCGACCGGCGGTACCGCGAGCGCGAGCCGGCGGCGGCCGTTGCCGGCGGAGTCGGAGGGCGCGTCCTCCTGCGCCTTCGGCGCCGCGCGCTGCGCGCGCACCAGCTCGTCGGTCGACGCGAAGAGGTCGTCGAGCGCGGGCGCGTGCTCGTTCCGCGGCGCCCGCTCGTGGCGCGCCGGCTCCTCGTCGTGGTCGGCGCGCTCCGCTTGGCGTTGGGGCGCCGTCTTCGGCGCGGGCGGCGCGGGCTTGCGCGCCGCCGCGACCGCCGGCGCCGGATTCGGGACGCCTTCGCGCACGGTCTCGTGGAGGACGGTGTTGTCGCGGTCGCTCTCGAAGCGCGGATTCTTCGGCGGCTGATCGTTGATCTCGTCCGGAGGCGCGACGATCTGCCGCGGGCGCAGGGCGTCCGCCTCGCGCGCGGCGGCCTGCGGCCGTTCGGGCGGCGGCAGGAGCGCGACCTCGATCGGCTGACGTTCGGCGAGGAGCGCATTGCTGGCGGCGATCGGTAGGACGACGAGACCGACGGCGTGCACCGCGAGCGAGAGGAGCAGCGCGAACGGTAGAACCGGGCGGCGACGGCGCGACATCGCGCCGATTCTAGCCCGGATGGACCGCGACAGAAATCACGAGGGCGTCCGCGTAGAAACGCGGCGCCGCCGCGTCTCCGGCGCGCGCGACCGGCGGCATCCGCCGGACGTCCGTTCTGACCGGCACCCGTATTGCGCCCTCATGAACGGTTCCCCTATAGTCGCCGATGAGCGGCGCCCGCCGCTCGGGAGGCTCGATGTTCGGATTCGGAATCGGTGAGATGCTGGTGATCCTGGTGATCGTCCTGATCATCTTCGGCGCCGGCAAGCTGCCCGAGCTCGGCGAGGGCTTGGGGAAGGGGATTCGCAACTTCCGCAAGGCCGCGAACGAGCCGGACTCGATCGACGTCACCCCACCGAAGCCGGATCAAGCGCCCGATCCGGCTGGCGGCGAACCGCGGCACGATTCGACGGCCGGGCGCTCATCACCTTCGAGCTGAACTCGCGCACGCCCTTCGGGGGCTGCAGAAATACGATCGCGAAGCGCGAGCTCTGACCGGGCGCGAGCGTCATGCGCGACGCGAAGTGCTGGAGGTAGGCGATCTCGGATTCCGAGAGATCGGCGAGCTTCACCGTCGTCCGGTTCCCGGCGTTCACGACCTTGCGATCGAGCTCGCCCGCGTCGCCGTAGATCGCGCCTGCGACCTCGATGCGCTCGAGCGTCGTCGACGTGTTGTTCACCGCCTCGCCCAAGATCACGAACACGCGGTGTGCGCCGTGCAGGCGCTGATATCCGCCCTCGAGGTTCCGCAGGGCGACGCGACGGAGGAGCGCATGATCGTCGCCCAGCGTGGCGCCGAGCAGCGGCACGCGCGCGAGCCAGCCTTTCGCCTGCTCGGGGTCGGCGCGGATCACGATCGCGAGCAGGCCGTAGCAGACGACGAGCGCGATCAGCACGCGGCAGATCGCGCCGAGCGCGGGCGTCGGCGCGCGCGTCGTCATCGTGTCCTCGAGACGGAGGACGCGACCCCCGTCCTGCTCTTCGATCGCGGTGTCGGCCTCATCGTCATCGTCGTCCCCATCCTCGTCCTCGAGCTCCAAGCCCGTCTCGTCCTCGCGGCCGAAGTCGTCGGGCTCCGCGATCGTGAGGTCGTCGTCGACGTCCGCCGTGAGCTCGTCGTCGAGATCCGGCGCGCGAACGTCGGCGGCGTGCACCCGATCGAGCGCATCTTCGGCGGAGAGGTCCGCCGGCGATTCGTCGGGCTCGTCGTCGTTGATGCCGAGCACGTATTCGTCGTCACGATCGCCGTCGACTTCGATGCGCGACGGTTCCTCCCTCGCCGCGCGCGGCGGTGCAGCGACCGCCGGTGACGTCGGCGGCGGCGCGCTCGCCGCCCTCGCGGTCACGGTCGGTGCGGCATCGGCGGCGCTCGCGGATGCCGAGTCGTGCGAGACGGCAGGAACGGGGGTCTCGGCGCGCGAGAGATCGTGCGCGCTCGCCGCGTCGGATGCGCCGGTCTGTGACTGAACGCCGGCGTTCTCCGCATTCGACGTGCCGGTGCGCGACGGACCGCCTGCGGTCTCCGCGCCCGACGTGCCGGCGCGTGACCGACCGCGCGCGCCCTCGTCGTGGACCGCGCCCGCGGGCGACGAGTCGCTCTCGCTTCGGGGCGCGCGGGCGGAAGCGGCCGACAGGGCAGCCGCCGACGGTCCGCGTCGCGCCGCGATCTCCGGCGCCGCGACGTCGCGGCGCGCGGCGGAGCGCCCTGGGAAGATGAACTCGAGATTGTCCGACGCGCCGTTCGCGGCGGCCCGGCCGCGAGCCGAGCCGCTGCCGCGCTCGTCGGCGTCGGGGGCGCCCGGAAACAGACGCCACGTGTGATGACAGCGCCCGCACTTGAAGACGGGATTGTCGCTCTCGGGGTCGTCGTCCGCGCGCCAGCGCGTCGAGCAACGGGGACATTGAATGATCATCGCCGCACCTTCCACCACTCCACCGCTCGCCGCGTTCGCGGGCGAGCGCCAGTCAACGTCGGGGGCCGAATGCGAAAGGGGGGACTTGAACCCCCACGGGTGTTACCCCACAGGATCCTGAATCCTGCGCGTCTGCCAGTTCCGCCACTTTCGCCCGCCGCTGCATCGCATACCTAGCGCCCAAAGGCCGAGGCGGCAAGGCGCTCGCGAGACGCGCGCTCGTCGTGATCGTCGTGCCGTTCGGCTGACGCGTTCGACGCGCGGCTGGCCGGTGGCGGCGACGGCGGCAGGCCGCTCGTCGGCGTCCACCGCTCTGCGCTCGGCGCATCGGCTACGGATGCGACCGCCCCTCGACCCTACGGTCGACCCGCCGGTGCGTCCCGTGGAACCGCGTGGGCGCGCGTCGGTGCCTGCGCCCGGATCGCCGATGCGCGTGCTCGAGCGCCGCGGGTCGATGGTGACGCGCGTGGCGTTGCGCCGAGCGCCGCTGGTGTCCGTGTCCGCGGCGACCGTGCACGGCGTGCCATCCCCGATGGTGATGCCGGTCACGGTGATGGTCCCGGTCGTGGTGATGGCCGTCCGGGTGGTCCACGTAGTAGGCGCCTGCGTAGTACGGGTAGCGGTATGGCGCATAGCCGTAAGCGTACGGTCCGTAATCGTAGCCGTAGGCGTCATAGTCGTATGCGTCGCGATAGTGCGGCGGGTAGGGCGCGCACCCGGCGATGCCGACGGCGACGCTCACCGCGAGGATCGACGTGAATCTCATGTCCATGCCCCCCTCTTCCACGGCTACCGAGGAGCCACTCGCAGGGCAACGAGCGCAATCGATCGCCGGGGCGCGTGCCCGACGCGAAGTCGGCGCGTATCAGCGCGCGGCGCCGCGCCTGCGCATCGAGTCGATGATCGCGACCGACGCCAGCGCCGCGAGCACCGCGACGCTGATCCACCAGCCGAGCCGCCACGAGGTCGGGGCGAACTCCAGCCTGAGGTCGTGGCGGCCCGGCGCGAGCACGACGGCGCGGAACAGGACGTTCGCGCGCAGGACGGGTAGCTCGGTCTCGCCGTCCCACGCACGCCATCCCGGGAAGAAGGGCTCGTTCAGCACCAGGATGCCGGGGCGTTCGAGAGTCGCGGTGAGCGTGATCCGGTTGGCGGCGCGCGTCGTGAGCGGGACCGGCCGGAACGGCTCGAGCTCGTCGGTCGCGGTCTCGACCCGCGCGAGCGCCGCTTCCGCCGCGGCGCCGTGGAGGAGGACGTGCTGGCGTGGGTCGAGGTGCTCGAGCCGGTCGAGGGCCTCGCGCTCGCGCGTGACCAGCGTCGCTCCCGCGCCCTCGGGCACGACGATCGGACCGGGCGCGAGGTAGGCGCGCGGGAACGCGGTCGCGCTCCGCTCCCACCGCCAGTCGCCCTCGCGGTCCGACGCCGGGCGCAGGAAGTGCGTGACGCCGAGCAGATCGAAGAGCACGGGCGCACGGCGCTCGAGCAGCGGCACGGCGACGTCGAAGCGGTAGGCGAACGGGTCGAAGCCGCCGGCGGCCGAGGCGTAGAGCACGAAGCGCCACGGGATGAGAGGATTGCTTCCCGCGAGCGTTTCGAGACCGAGACGGCGGACGGCGAGCTCCGGGATGCCGGGCTCGCTCGAGCCGCGCTCGAGCTCGGCGACGCGGCCGTCGGCGACGCCGCCGGGAAGCGCCACGCCGGGCGCGAGGCGGCCGGCGTCGCTCGCCGGCATGGTCGTCACGTACGGGGCGACGATGCCGCCCTGGTCCCAGGCGAGCGCCACGACGACCAGCAACGCGCCGACGGCGACCCAGCCGCGCGCTCCGCCTGCGGGGAGCGTCGTGTCCTCGCCGACGCGGCCGGGCGCGAACGGCGCGTCCGTTCCGTCGCCGTGGCGAACATTGCCGTGGACGCTCGCGGCGCGCGCGCCCGTCGTACGCCGGCGGGCTGCGGCGCCGCGATCGAGCGCGGCCCCGCCGGCGGCGGCGAGCGCGAGCGTGACCACGTGGACGGGCCCCGCGCCGGTCGCGACGAGGCCGACGAGCGCGGCGACGCCCGCCGCGGCCGCGACGGCGCGCCGGCGAGCCGGCGGCGCGTGTGTGAGCGCGGCGACGCCGAGCGCGACCAGAACGGCGACCGGCAGCGTCAGCACGACCAGGGCGCGCGCCGGGATGCGGAAGACGGCCATGCCCGGGAGGCGTGCGAGCAACGGCTGAATCCCTCCGGCCGCGCCGAGGGCGAAGACGAGCAGCGCGAGCGCGAGGCTCGCGTGGAGCCACACCAGACGGCGGCGCGGATCGCGCCGCGGCCAAGCGAGGAGGCCAATCGCTGCGAAGGCGAGGGCGGGAGCGCCGAGGTACCAGTGGGTCTCCCACGCCAGCTCGCGTCCCGGCGCGGCGCCGAGGCCCGAGACGACGTCGGCGAGCCACGACGAGGGCAGCGCGTGGACGCGATCGGCGCGGGCGGCGTCGAAGAGCTCCGGGTGGCCGCGCCAGAACTCGCCGGCGAGCGCGAGGATCGGCAGCAGGTGGACGGCTGCGAGCGCGCACCCGAGCGCGCCGGCGAGCGCCACGACCACGAGCGCGCCGCGGGCGCGCGCCGCCGCGGCGATCGCGACCGCCGGCACGACGCATGCGACGTAGACGGCGAGCTGCGGATGCAGCGACACCGCGAGCAACGCGATCAGCGCCGCCGCGCCGGCGACCCGCGCCGGCCGCGGCCGCTCCGCCGCTCGGTGGAGCGCCCACAGCAGGATCGGCACCAGGAAGAAGGGCGCGAAGACCGTGTGGCCGGCGACGACGAGACGGAGCAGCAGCGATCCGGCGAGCGTGAACGTGACCGCGCCCGCGGCCGCCGCGCCGAGCGGTAGGCCGAGCGCGCGCGCATAGAGCAGGAAGCCGGCGGCGCCGGCGAGCGTGTAGGCGACGATCAGCGGGCAGAATGCGGCGATACCCGGCCACAGGAGCAGCAGTCGGTACACCGGGTTGTAGAGCCCCGACTGCGGATCGCCGACCGTCGGGATGCCGGCGAAGTCCTGCGCGTTCCAGCGCGGCAGCTCGCCGTCGCGGTGGAGTCCCGTCGCCAGCAGCTCGACGTTGGGCGCGTGCTGGTGGATGACGTCCGAGAACGGCCACCCCGGCGCATGGTCGAGCGGCGCGAGGTACGGCGCGAGCACGACGAGGACGGCGACGAGAGGAGCGGCGGTGAGGATGAGGCCGATGGCGCGCGGTGCGAGGCGCAGCAGGCCCGCCGCGAGAGGCGAGTCGAGGCCGAGGATACGTGGCACGGAACCGGTGGCTCGCGTTCCCCGGCGGCGTTCCGTCGCCGCGCCCGAGGTCCGTCCAGCGCGCGCCTGCTCGGCCTTGGCCGCGCGGCGCGCACGCCGTCCCGACCTACCGCCCATCGGTGGTCCGCGCCCGCCGGTGCGCGACGACCGGCATCCGGCAGCGCCGTCTGATCCTGCGATCGCGGCCGCCGTGTCGCGCACCGCCGGCGTCGCGCCGATCCGGAGCGTCAGCTCGCGGGCGACGTCGTTCCTGCGGTGGGATCAGCTCGCGGTCGCGGCGCCAGCGCCCGCGACGCTCGAGCGCTAGGGGAGGCGCGACGAGGGAACGCACAGCTCGGTCGGCCGCAGCGTGGCGAACGCGTCGGGACCGAACTGGTTGTTGACGAAGACGCGTCCGGCATCCTGGAACGGCCGCGTGCTCGAGGCGACGCGCGCCTGATAGCAGAGCAGGAAGTCCTGGCGGAGCGGCGCGCCGGGATCCTCGCCGTTCTTGTCGACCGGCGTACAGAGGCGGATCGGTCGGCCGACGTTCACCTGCAAGGTCGCGAACTGATCCGTGATCGCGAGCGCCGGCACGCGCGGCGCGCGACCGCCGTTCACGCGGTAGCACTTGAAGTGGTCGACGCCGAACGACGTCGGCAGCGGCGGCGTCGCGTCGTGGCTCTTCGCGGACGGCACGAGAAGCATGTCCGGGCGCACGACGTCGACCGTCACCGGCCCGAACTGGTTCTGGAAGGTTTGGTCGCGCACGCGCGTGAAGCGCGGCCGCGACGCCTTGATCGCGTATCCCACGAGGTGATCGGGATCGTCCGGCGCCGTCGGGTCCTCGCCGTTCTTGTCGGCGGGATTGCAGATCCGCCGCGGCCGGTCGACGGTCATCGTCGTCGCGCCGAACTGATCGGTGAGCGAGACGCCGGAGATGCGCTGCGTCGGCGGCTCGGCTTGCACGCCGTAGCACTGGAAGTGACGCGGCGGACGCGGCGTCGGCGGCGACGGCGTGAAGGTCGCGGTCGGCGTCGGCGTGGTCGTCGCCTCCGCCGTCCCGGAGGCCGCCGGCGTCTCGGTGACGGTCGCGCTCGCGCTCGGTTCCGGCGTCACGATGTCCATCGGCGTCGGGGTCGCCGTCGCCATCGGCGTCGGGCAGGTGAGGCACTCGAGGTCGCACGCGTCGCCCGTTCCGTCGTCGTCGAGGTCCTGCTGATCCGGGTTGGCCGTATCCGGGCAGTTGTCGAGGTGGTCCGGTACGCCGTCGCCGTCGCTGTCGGGGCTGGCGGCGACGATGAACCCGCTTTCGTCGGTGACGCACGGCACCAGCGGCGGGCAATCGAGGTCGCTGGCGCACGGCCGGTGGTCGCGCTTGCAGGCTTCCGCGTCGCAGAAGGCACCGAGCGGGCAATCCGCGTTCGTGACGCACGACGTCCCGAGCGTCTCGATGCAGCGGCCCGCGGCGACGAACACGGTGCCGGCCGGCCCGTCGCCGTCGCCGCCGCCCTGGAACGGGTCGGAGGTGGGTCCGCCCACCGTCCCGACGACCGTGACTCGGCCGGTCGTGACGTCGAAGAGCTGGATGACGAGATCTCTCGCGTCGGGCGGGAAGTCGCCGTTGAGATCGGTCCCGCCTCCCACCTCGTCGCAGTAGCCGACGTCGACGTTGCCGCGCTGATCGCACTCGTAGGTGAGGAACTTCACCGTGTGCCCCGAGACCTTGAAGGGCGTCCGAGGGTCGCACGCGGCGAAGAGACACGGGGTCACCGCCTGATGACTGTTGCGCAGACAGTCCGCCGGCGGAGTCGCGGTGAGGCATTCCGGCCGGCCGAGGTCGTAGGCTTGCAGGACGTCGGTCGGCCGCGAGACGCCTCCGCCGCCCGGTGACTCGAGGTCGGTGTCGCCTTGCGCCGACTCGCTCGTCGAGAACGCGATCACGGCGTCGTTGCACACGAAGTCGTCGACCGCCTGGCCGAGGTTGATCAGCGTCGCGGTCGCCGGGACGTAGAGCTGCAGCACGCGATCGAGGTTGTCACCGTCGCCGTTGAGGTCGGTCGCGACGCCCTGATCCGCCTCGGGCGTGACGAAGGCGAGGACCGAGCCGCAGAACCCGATCTTGTCCGCCGCCCAGCCGACCGACGTCCACGTCCCCCCGGCGACCGGATGGACCGCGACCACGCCGTCGGCGGTGTCGCCGTCGCCGTTGAGATCGGTGCCGCCGCCGAAGCCGTCGCCTTCACCGGCCTCGGAGATGATCGCCGCCACGTCGCTCGGCGAGAGCGCGACGGCGGTCGCCGCGTGGCCGAGGTTCTGCACCGGCCCGCTGCCGGGCCAGAGCTGCACGACCTCGTCGTTCTCGTCGGTGTCGCCGGCGACCCCGCGTTCACCGCCCGGTGCGGCGAGGCCCATGAACCCGCCGACGTTCGCGTTGAGCGAGCCCTCGGGACAGTTCGCCAGCGCCGCGCCGCGGGCGACGGAGCGCGCGCGCGCGGTGACCGGCGCCTCCGGCCGCAGGAAGGCGGCCATGCCGGCGGCGGTCGCGACGTCGCCTGCCGGACAGAGTGTCGTCGCGGTCATCGTCGCCGTGTCGAGCACCTCGAGGACCGTGTCGTCGAGGCGTCCGTCGGGGTAGAGCTTGGCATCGACGCCGAGCGGGTCCTGCGGGTCGGGGCCGTGCACGAAGACGTCGTCGGCGGCGTTGGTGTCCCCGCCCGGGCCGAGCAGGTTCGACGACGCGCTGGTGAAGATCGCCGAGAAGCCGTCGCGCGAGATGCGGCCGCGGACGTCTCCCCCCGTCGCATCGGCCTCCGCTCCGCCGACGCCGATGCTCATCCGCCGGGTCGCCTGCATCACGCGGTCGCGTACGAAGAGATCCTCCGAGTCGTTGGTGTCGCCGCCGGGTCCGAGGAGGTCGGCGGCGACGGTCGAGAAGGCCACGAAGCGCCCGTCGCCGGAGATCGACGGGTTGCGCGACTGGCTGCTCGGGAGGGTGCCGTCGGGACGCACGTCGGCGAACCCCATCGCATACGTGTCGAGGTCGACCACGGCGATGTGAAAGGTGCTCCCTTCGGAATCGCCGTCGTCGAACTCGAACGTGACGTGGCGGCCGTCCGCCGAGATCGCGGGGTTGCGCGCGGCGTTGCCGTAGTACACGAGCTGCTCCGTCGTGCCGGCGACACGGTCACGGATGAAGACGCTGAGGTCGGGCCCGTACTGGAAGCCGTACGGCAGGTTCGTCGCACGGAAATCGAACACGACGTAGCGGCCGTCCGCCGACATGTCGAGGCCCCGGTACTCCTCGCCCTGGAAGCCCGTCGCCTCGAAGCCGCTGTCCCCGACGCTCACCCGCTCGGTGACGTGCGTGAGCCGGTCGTGGACGAAGGCGTCGTCGATGCCGTTGGTGTCGTTCCCGGGTCCGAGCAGGTTCGTCGCCGAGCTCGCGAACGCGACGTAGCGGCCGTCGTCGGAGATCACCGGATGGTAGGAGCTCCCATCCGCCTCGAGACCGGCCGGTCCGACGCTCACGCGCTCGGTCGTGCCGAGGCCGCGGTCGCGGACGAAGATGTCGGTCCAGTCGGGGGAGTTGGTGTCGTCCACGACCAGGTCGTTGTCGTAGCTCGCGAACGCGACGAAGCGGCCGTCGGCGGAGATCGAGAGCGGGCCGGTGACGCCGCTGCCGAACGACTCGCTGCCGCCGGGTCCGAGGCTCACGCGTTCCGTGGTGGCGAAGTCCCGGTCGCGCACGAACACGTCGGGGGCATCGTTGGTGTCTTCGTTGTCGTTCTCGAGCAGGTTCGAAGCCCAGCTGACGAACGCCGCGAAGCGGGTGTCGGGCGTCAGGGCCGCGCGGGCGAACGAGTAGTCGTTGGCCTCGGCGGAGACGCCGTCGATCGCGGTCCCGACGCTGACGCGCTCGGTGGTCTGCGGCGGCGCTCGCCGCCTCCGAGGTGCGGAAGAAGACCCGGCCGTTCGACACCGCGAGGCTCTGCCCGTCGATTCGCCGCGAGGGATCGACGGCGCGCGGGGGCGAGAGCGCCGCCGAGCGCTCGCCGAGGCCGAGCCGGTAGGCGCGGAGGATCGGGTCGGCGGCGTCGCCGTCACCGTTCTCGTCGCACCGGTTCTGCGCCGGCTCGCTCTCGAGGAACGCCGCCACCGGTCCTTCGAGCGCGAGCGCCGGCAAGGTGAAGTCGGCCTCCGAGATCTCGACGATGCCGCGCGCGTCGGGCGTGCCGCTGAGCCCGCAGGTCGGGAGCGGCGCGCCGAGCGGCTCCAGCTGTCCGGTCACGCGATCGCGCAGGGTGACGACGAGATCGGCGGTGTCGCCGTCGCCGTTGCGGTCGCGGCCGTCGAGGTCCTCGTGGCCCGTGAGCGCGATGATGTCGCCCGTCCTGGTCGTCAAGCTGTCGAGCGACACCGGGTTCTGCGCCTCGAGCGCGTACGACACGCACACGTCGCCGTTGCCGCATTGGCCGTCGCCGGTGCACGCCGCGTGCGGCGTGAGCTGGCAGATGCCGTCCGCGCCCGGGATGCTGCGGGGCACGACGACCGGTCCGCCGCCCGCGGCGAGCGCCGCGAACGCGCCGGCATCGTAGAGCTCCCCGCATCGACCGGCGCCGGGACAGTCGTCGTCGGCCGTGCACGCGAGCCCGTCGCGGCTGCCGCCGGTGCACGCGTCGCCGCACGTCCCGCCGTCGCAGTCGAGGTTGCTCGCGCAGGCGCCGCCCGCGTTCGAGCCGCCGCCGCAGACGCCGCGGCGGTGCGCGATGCGCAGCACGGTCGCGGGCACGTCGACCGAGCCGAAGAAGCTGAGCGCCCCCGACGCGGCCGTGGCGGGATCCTGCTGCGGCTCGAAGATCGGCGGCAGGCGCTGACCCTCCGTCGTGAGCGAGGTCACGAAGACCGTGTTCGGCACCGTGATCGGCACCGGCGACTTGATCGTCGCCTGCAGCAGGCGCGGCACCGGCGACGTCTGGTCGTGGACGAGGATGCCCTGCCAGTGCACCGGGATGAGGAGGTTGCCGTCACGGTCGAGCGTGAGCCGGACCTCCTCGGCGGTTGCGGTGCACGGCGGCATCTCGGTGTAGCAGGTGGTCTCGAAGTCGGTCGGCGGCGGCAGCGCGGTGAAGTGCGACGACGTCGGGTCCAGGTTCGGCGCGCACGTGCCGTCGCGCGCGTAGAGGTCGTCGACGCAGGCGACGAGGCCGAGCGCCGCCGCTTGATGCTCGCAGGTGTCGTTCACGAGGCCGCAGGGAAGCGCGTCGGCGGCGTGCGTGACGGCGATCGTCGCCGGACCCGCGAGCGTGTGCGCGTCGGCAGGGGGAGCGAGAAGCGCGTCGGTGTCGGGGAAGCGGAAGCGCAGGCGCGGGATGCCGTCGGCGCGCGCGAAGATCTCCATGTCGGTCGGGCCCGACTGATTGAGCTGCATGCAGGCGACGCCGCCGCTCACCATGCCCGGCGTCGCCGCGCACGCGTCGAGCTTCGCGATGAGCCCGGCGTCGCTGCACGGCCACGTCGTGAGGACGACCGCGCGCTTCGCGCCGCCGGGCGGCGTGAACAGCACCGTCACCGCGAGGTCGTCGACGTCGGTGCCGAAGCCGGGCGACGAGGCGTCGCAGATCGTCGGCCGCACGTGCATCTCGACGAAATCCCCGGGACGCGCGAACGGCCGGTCGAGCGTGCCGACGCTGCCGCGGAAGATCGGCTGCGCCTGCGGGATCAGGTTGCAGCCGGCGCGCGCGCGATCCGCGGTCGCGAGGACGACGATCGCGAGCGCGACTGCGAAGAGTCGGGAGTAGTGATGGCGTGTGAAGGTGTCCAAGGTGTCAGGCGGCCACGGCAGCGGCGCACCCTAGCACGATCCGTGCGAAGGCATGCAAGGAATCGTCGTCGTCCGAAACATGCCGTGAGGTTGCACGCCGACGGCGGCGCTCCCACAGCTCTGCGGCTCCAGCGTGTCGAACCGGCTCCCTGCCGAACGAGTAGGCAGATGCTCGATCCGTCGGCAGCTCGAGCCCGTCGACGCGGCTCCCGTGCGCCACCTGCACGCGCCGTCGGCAGCGCTCGGGCGCCTGCCGCGGCCAACGCGCGAGCGAGCGCGGTCGCGCCCGAAATTGCTCGCGATTTTGACTCGTTCCGAGTCGCGTGGTAGCCGACCCGACGATGCCGCTCGCCAAGGTGTACGATCCGCATCAGGTCGAGCGGCGATGGTACGACGAGTGGCTCGATCGAGACCTCTTCCGCGCCGACCCGTCGGCGCCGGGCGAGCCGTTCTCGATGGTCATCCCGCCCCCGAACATCACCGGCTCGCTGCACCTGGGCCACGCCCTCAACAACACGCTGCAGGACGTCCTCTGCCGCTGGAAGCGGATGGACGGCTTCAACACGCTCTGGGTGCCCGGCACCGACCACGCCGGCATCGCGACCCAGAACGTCGTCGAGCGCCAGCTGCAAGCGGAGGGCAGCGACCGTCACGCGGTCGGCCGCGAGGCGTTCCTCGAGCGCGTCTGGCGCTGGCGCGACTCCTCCGGCGGCACGATCGTCGACCAGCTGAAGCGGCTCGGCGTGTCGTGCGACTGGTCGCGCGAGCGCTTCACGATGGACGACGGCCTGTCGCGCGCGGTGCGCGAGGTCTTCGTCCGGCTCTACGAGAAGGGTCTGATCTACCGCGACCGTTACCTGATCAACTGGTGCCCGCGCTGCCGCACGGCGCTCTCCGACCTCGAGGTCGAGCACGCCGACACCGCGGGCGCGATGTACCATCTCGTCTACCCGCTCACCGACGGCTCCGGGACGATCGAGGTCGCGACCACGCGGCCGGAGACGATGCTCGGCGACACCGCCGTCGCCGTGCATCCCGACGACGAGCGCTACCGCGGCGGTGATCGGTCGGACCGTCCGCCTGCCCGCCGTCGGCCGCGAGATCCCCATCATCGCCGACGAGTACGTCGATCGCGAGTTCGGCTCGGGCGCGGTGAAGATCACGCCCGCGCACGACTTCAACGACTTCGTGATCGGCCTCCGCCACCACCTGCCGATGGTCTCGGTCATGGACGAGAGCGGCACGATGACGCAGGACGCGGGTCCCTACGCCGGCCTCGATCGCTTCGCGGCGCGCGAGCGCATCATCGAGGACTTCCGCCGCGACGGCATCCTCGTCCGCACCGACCCGCACGCGCACGCCGTCGGCCAGTGCTATCGCTGCCGGACCGTCGTCGAGCCGCACCTCTCGGTGCAGTGGTTCGTGAAGATCAAGCCGCTCGCCGAGCCTGCCCTGGCGGCGGTCCGCGACTGCGCCGGCTGCCCGCGGTGCGCGACGGCACCTGCGACCGGCACACGCGCTTCGTCCCGTCGCACTGGGAGAAGACCTACTTCGCGTGGATGGAGAACATCCACGACTGGTGCATCTCGCGCCAGCTGTGGTGGGGCCACCGCATCCCGGCGTGGTACTGCGACGCCTGCGGCAAGACGATCGTCGGCCGCGACGACCCCACCGCCTGCGACTGCGGCGGCGCGCTGCGCCAGGACCCCGACGTCCTCGACACCTGGTTCTCGTCGGCGCTGTGGCCGTTCTCGACGCTCGGCTGGCCCGACCGCACGCGCGACCTCGAGGTCTACTACCCGACCACCGTCCTCGTCACCGGCTTCGACATCATCTTCTTCTGGGTCGCGCGCATGATGATGATGGGCCTCGAGTTCATGGGGCGACGTGCCGTTCCGGACGGTCTACATCCACGCCCTCGTGCGCGACCAGTACGGCCAGAAGATGAGCAAGTCGAAGGGCAACGTGGTCGACCCGCTCGCGGTGATGGAGAAGTACGGCACCGACGCGCTGCGCTTCACGCTCCGGCGCTCGCCGCGATGGGCCGCGACATCAAGCTCTCCGAGGAGCGCATCGAGGGCTACCGCAACTTCATGAACAAGATCTGGAACGCCGCGCGCTTCGTCCTGATGCAGCTCGAGGGCGACCACGGGACACGGCGACGCTCGCGGCGGTGCTCGGCACCGCCGATCGCTGGATCCTGTCGCGGCTCGGCGAGGCGACCGCCGAGGTGCGCGCGGCGCTCGACCAGTACCGCTTCAACGAGGCTGCCGGCCGGCTCTACGACTTCGCCTGGCACGAGTTCTGCGACTGGTACCTCGAGATCAGCAAGATCGCGCTCGCCGCCGGCGGCGAGGAGGCGGCGCACGCGCGCGCGACGCTGCGCGTGGTCCTCGAGCGCCTGCTCCGCCTGCTGCATCCGTTCATCCCGTTCATCACCGAGGAGATCTGGCAGTCGCTGCCGCGCGCGGCGGGCGATCCCGACTCGATCGTCCGCGCCCGCTACCCGTCCGCCGACGACAGCCCGCGCGACGCCGAGGCCGAGGAGGAGATCGGCCGCGTGATCGGCATCGTCCGCGCCGTCCGGAACATCCGCGCCGAGATGAATCTGCCGCCCGGCCGCGCGCTCGAGATCGCGCTGGTGATCCGCGACGCCGGCGGCGCGCACCCAGGTCGAGCGCAACGAGCGCATCCTCGCGACGCTGGCGCGCGTGAGCGCGCCGCGCTACCTCGGCGCCGGCGAGCGCCTGCGCGGCGCCGCGACCGCGCTCGTCGACGGCGTCGAGGTGTTCGTGCCGCTCGCCGGCCTCGTCGACCTCGACGAGGAGGCGAAGCGGCTCGCGCGGGAGATCGGCAAGGTCAGCGGCGAGCTCGCGGGCGTCGAGCGCAAGCTCGGCGACCGGAAGTTTCGCGAGCGCGCGCCCGAGGAGATCGTCGAGGAGCAGGAGCAGCGCGCCGCGACGCTCAACGAGAAGAAGGCGACGCTCGAGCGCAGCTTGCGAACGTTGGAGGAGGCGCGCGCGGGCTGACGCGCGTCGTGCGCGTCCGCGTGCGGAGGCGGCGGCGCGCGTCCGATGCGACGCCGGTCCTCGCGCGCGAGAAAGGAGTCGTCGAACGCAGGACCTCGCTCGTCATCCCGCGGTGCTGCGGCTGGTCGCGACCGCGCTCGAGGAGGACGTCGGTCGCGGCGACGCGACGACGCGGAGCGCGCTGCCGGCCGGCTTGCGGGCGCGCGCGGTCGTCGAGACGCAGGAGCCCTGCGTCGTCGCCGGGGTCTTCCTCGCGCCGCTCGTCTACGGCGCGCTCGATCCCGCGGTCGTCGTCGAGACGCTCGTCGCCGAGGGCGCCGAGCTCGCGGCGGGCGCGGCGGTCGTGCGCGTCGACGGCGCGGCGGCGGCGATTCTCGCCGGCGAGCGCGTCCTCGTGAATCTCCTCCAGCAGCTCTCGGGCGTCGCGACCCTCACGCGACGCTACGTCCGCGCGGTCGCCGGGACGCGCGCGGCGATCGTCGACACGCGGAAGACGGTTGCCGGGCTGCGGCTGCTGCAGAAGCACGCGGTCGCGATCGGCGGCGGCGTCAACCATCGCTTCGGCCTCGACGACGGCATCCTGGTGAAGAACACCCACGTCGCGCTCGGCGGCGGCACCGCCGCGACCGTCGCCCGCGTCCGCGCGTCGGCGCCCGCCGGTCTGCGCGTGCAGGTCGAATGCCGCAGCGCCGCCGAGGTCGAGGCCGCGCTCGCCGCCGGCGCCGACGCGCTCCTCCTCGACAACCAGAGCGTCGACGCGGCGCGAGCGCTGGTCGTGCTCGTCGCCGGCCGCGTGCCGGTCGAGCTCTCGGGCGGCATCACGCTCGCGAACGTCGCCGCCTACGCCGCGACCGGCGCCGATCGGATCTCGATCGGCGCGCTCACCCATTCCGCGCCGGCGGTCGCCGTGCATCTGCGGATCGAGGGGACGTGACGGCGACGGCCTCGCGTCGAGAGCCGCGTCACCGTCGACGAGGACGGCCGCGGCGTCCTGTCGTTCGCGCGCGCGCGATGGCGTCACCGCGCGGCGTCGCGAAGCGCGACGGTAGATGACCGCGCCGAACGAGAGCGGCGGCGACACCCGCGACGGCGAGCAGGCGACGGCGATCGTCGATCTGCTGTACGGCGAGCCGCTGGTGTCGGGCGAGCGCATCTCGGCGGAGCTCGGGATCTCGCGCGCCGCGGTGTGGAAGCACGTCGAGCAGCTCCGCGCCGCGGGCTACCGGATCGCGGCGCGCCGCGCCGGCGGCTATCGCCTGGTGAGCCCGCCGGACCGACTGTTGCCGCGTGAGATCGCACGCCAGCTCGCGACGACGCGCTTCGGCCGGCGCGTCGTGCACTGGGAGGAGATCGACTCGACGAACGTGCAGGCGGCGCGGCTCGCGCGCGCGGGCGCGGCCGAGGGCACGCTCGCGGTCGCCGAGCGGCAGACGCGGGGGCGCGGCCGCCTCGGACGGACCTGGGTCTCGCCGGCGCACGTCAACCTCTACGCGAGCGTCGTCCTGCGGCCGACGCTGCCGCCGGCGCAGGCGCCGCAGATCTGTCTCGCGGCGGCGGTCGCCGTCGCCCGCACGCTCGACGGCCTCGCGCCGGGACGGGTGGCGATCAAGTGGCCGAACGACTGCCTCCTCGACGGCCGCAAGGTCGCCGGCATGCTCACCGAGATGAGCGCCGAGCTCGATCGCGTGCACTGGGTCGTCCTCGGGATCGGCGTCAACCTGAACGCCGGCACGCGCGGGTTCTCGCCCGAGCTGCGCGCGACGGCGACGTCGGTGCGGCTCGCGACCGGACGGCGCGTCGATCGCGTCGCCTTCACCGCCGCTCTTTGCGGCGCGCTCGAGGGCGTCTATGATCGCCTGCTCGATCGAGGGTTCGAATCGTTGGTCGACGATTGGGAAGCCTACTCGTGTCTCACCGGACGTGACGTCACCGTCGACTGCGCCGGCCGGCGCGTCGCCGGCCGCGTGCGCGGCCTCGACGGCGCCGGCCGCCTGATCCTCGCGGCGCCGCAGGGCGAGGAGCACATCGTCGCCGGCGACGTCTCCGTCGTCGACGGCTACCGGGCGGCGAGATCGCGATGACGCTGCTCGCGATCGACGTCGGCAACACGCACACCGTGATCGGCGTCTACGAGGCCGACCGCCTGATCCGCCACTGGCGCGTCATGAGCCACACCGGGCGCACCACCGACGAGTACGGCGTCCTGGTCGAGGCGCTCTACCGCTCGTCGGCGCTGCCGCTGGAGCAGACGAGCGCGGTCATCATCTGCTCGGTCGTGCCGCCGATGACGACGGTGATGGAGGACCTCTGCCGCGCCTACTTCCGGCTCGAGCCGCTCGTCGTCGGACCGGGCGTGAAGACCGGCATGCCGATCCTCTACGACAACCCGAAGGAGGTCGGCGCCGATCGCATCGTCAACGCGGTCGCCGCCTACGAGCGCTTGCACGACGCCTGCATCGTCGTCGACTTCGGCACCGCGACCACGTTCGACTGCATCTCGCGCCGCGGCGAGTACCTCGGCGGCGTCATCACGCCGGGCCTCGGCATCGCGCTCGACGCGCTCTTCACCCGCACCGCGAAGCTGCCGCGGGTCGAGCTCGTGAAGCCGCCGCGCGTGGTCGGCAAGAACACCGTGCACGCGATGCAGTCCGGCATCATCTACGGCTACGTCGCGCTGGTCGACGGTCTGGTCGGCCGCATCCGCGAGGAGAACGAGGGCACGGCGCGGGTGATCGCGACCGGCGGGTTCGCGAGCCTGATCGCGCCCGAGTCGCGGACGATCGAGGAGGTCGACGAGTTCCTCACGCTCGACGGGCTCCGCCTGATTCATCAGCGCAACCAATAACGGAGGCTGCAATGGCTGCCGAAGAAGTCACCAGGATCCGCAACGTCGGCATCGTCGGACAGGGCGGGGTGGGGAAGACCTTCCTCGCCGACGCCCTGCTCCTCGCCGCCGGCGCGACCAATCGGCTCGGCCGCGTCGACGACGGAAGCTCGCTCTTCGACACCGAGCCGGAAGAGATGCGCCGCAAGAGCACGATCGCCGCCTCGCTCCACCACGTGCCGTGGAAGAAGCACGAGATCACGGTCGTCGACACGCCCGGATACTCGACGTTCCAGGCCGACACCCGCGCGACGGTGACGGCGCTGCACCGGCGCGGTCTTCGTCCTCTCGCCGCACGGCGACGTCAAGGTCGAGCTCGAGCGCGTCTGGAGCTGGTGCGGCGAGCTCGGCATCCCGGCGATCGGCTTCGTCAGCAAGCTCGACCGCGAGGAGGTCGATCTCGCCGCGGCGACGGAGCCGGTCGCGCGCGCGCTCGGCACCAAGGTGATCCCGCTCGCGCTGCCGATCGGCAGCGCGGCGTCGTTCAACGGCTACGTCGATCTGGTCACGATGAAGGCGTGCACGTTCGCCTCCGACTTCGCGGCGCCGCAGCTCGGCGCCGATCCCCGGCGACCTCGAGTCGACCGCCGGCGAGTACCGCGACCGCCTCCTCGAAGCGGTCGCCGAGACCGACGACGCGCTCCTCGAGCACTACCTCGAGAGCGGCGAGCTCTCCGAGGAGGAGATCCGCCACGGCCTCCGCGACGCGGTCCTCGGACGCAAGTTCCTGCCGGTGCTCGTCGGCTCGGCGCACAAGGGCATCGGCGTCGCCGCGGTCCTCGACGCCGCCGTCGAGCTGCTCGCGTCGCCGGCCGAGCTGCCGGCGCCGGACGCCGTCGACGCCAAGAGCGGCAGCGCCGTCGAGCGGCCCGCCGATCCGTCGGCGCCGTTCTCGGCGCTCGTCTTCAAGACCGTCATCGATCCGTTCGCCGGCAAGCTCTCCATCATCCGCGTCTTCTCCGGGCGCGCGGCGAGCGACTCGACGGTCCTCAACACCAGCCGCGATGCGAAGGAGCGCATCGGCCAGCTGCTCCGCCTCGAGGGCAAGAAGCAGGTGCCGATCCCCGCCGCCATCGCCGGCGAGATCTGCGCGGTCGCCAAGCTCAAGGACACCGCGACCGGCGACACGCTCGCCGACGAGAAGGCGCCGATCGCTGCTCCCGAAGCTGCCGACCTTCGCGCGGCGATCTCCTTCGCCATCGAGCCGAAGAGCAAGGCCGACGAGGAGAAGGCGACGCAGGCGCTGCACAAGATGATGGAGGAGGACCCCGCGCTCCACATGCAGCGCGACGTCGCAGACCCGCGAGATCATCCTCTCCGGCGCCGGCCAGCTGCACATCGAGGTCGCCGTCGAGCGCTTGAAGCGCAAGTACGGCGTCGAGGTCGAGCTCAAGGCGCCGAAGGTGCCCTACCGGGAGACCATCAAGGGCCGCGCCAAGGCGCAGGGCCGGCTCAAGAAGCAGACCGGCGGACGCGGCCAGTTCGGCGACACCTGGATCAAGATGGAGCCCCTGCCGCGCGGCGGCGGGTTCGAGTTCGTCGACGAGATCGTCGGCGGCGCGATCCCGCGGAACTTCATCCCGGCGGTCGAGAAGGGCGTCCGCGAGGCGCTGCCCCACGGCATCCTCGCCGGCTCGCCGATCGTCGACTTCAGGGTCACGCTCTACGACGGCTCGTACCACACCGTCGACTCCTCCGAGATGGCGTTCAAGATCGCCGCGTCGATGGCGTTCAAGGACGCCATGGCGCAGGCCAAGCCCATCCTGCTCGAGCCGATCATGCACCTCGAGATCACCGTGCCCGACGAGAACATGGGCGACGTCATCGGCGACCTGAACAGCCGCCGCGGCAAGGTGCTCGGCGTCGACCCCAAGCCGCCGAACCAGGTGATCCGCGCCCAGGTGCCGATGGCCGAGGTGCTGAAGTACGCTCCCGACCTGCGCTCGATGACCAGCGGGCGCGGCGCCTTCCACATGAGCTTCTCGCACTACGAGGAGGTGCCCGCCGCATCTGGCCGAGAAGGTCATCAAGGAGGTCCGCGAGACGCGGGGCGTGCCGGCGCACGGCCACGAGTGAGCGTCACCGAGGGCCGAAGGGATGGATGAGCGCCGACCCGAGAAGCCGGACGACGATGCCGAGGCCGTGGCCCTCTACCATGTCGCCTGTTCCGACGACGATTGCCGAACGTAGAGGACGCGTAGCGTCGCGCCCGCTCTCGGATGGGCTCAGAGGGAGCGTTCATCCGCGGGACGCGGCCCCCGCCGACCGAGAGCGCCGGGGCCGCCATCCGGCTCCGGCACCGGTGAAGTTCGCGTGCAGCCGCCGCGGCCGTTAGGAAGGCCGGGTGAGCGCGACCCGCGTCGTCACCGATTCGATGATCGGCCTCGCGACGCCGGATGCGGCGGTGTGGAGCCCGCGGGTGACGGTCGTCCTCGGCCAGAACCCCGGCATGTTCACCGGACCCGGCACCAACACGTATCTGGTCGGCACCGGACGGCGGCCGCTCTTGCTCGATACCGGTCAAGGGCTCGCGCCCTACGCGACGACGTTGGAGAACGCCTGCGGTGAGATCCGGCCGTCGGCCGGGCTCGACGGGATCGTGGTCACGCACGATCACCCCGATCACATCGGCGGACTCGATCAGGTGCAGCAGCTGTTCGGGCGCCAGCGCGTGCTGCGGATGGCGAAGCCCGGCGCGACCGGCCACTTCGTCCCGCTCGCCGACGGCGACGTCGTCGAGACGGAGGGCGCGCATCTCCGCGCGGTGTGGACGCCCGGACACGCCGGCGATCATCTCTGCTTCCATCTCGAGGAGGAGCGCGCGCTCTTCACCGGCGACGTCGTCCTCGGCGCCGGCACCACCGTGATTCCCGACGACGGCGACCTCGGCGACTATCTCGCGTCGCTGCGCCGGCTGCTCGCGCTCGATGCGGCCGTGATCTACCCGGCGCACGGCCCGGCGATCCGCAACCCGCGGGAGAAGATCGGGCAGTACCTCGCGCACCGCGAGCTGCGCGACCGGCAGGTCGTCGACGGCCTGCGCGCCGGGCTCCGGCGCGTCGAGGACCTCGTCGCGCGCACGTACACGGACATCCCGAAGGCGCTGCACCTCGCGGCCGCGATGTCGGTGCGCGCGCACCTCCGCAAGCTCGAGCGCGAGGGCGTCGTCGCACGCGACGGCGAGGACTGGTACCCGCGTTGACCCCGCGGCTCGCGGAGATTTGAACCGGCCGCTTCCTGTTCGGACATTTTCCCGTGTCGTGGTACTCAGCGCCGGCGAGACGAAACGCAATGCGCGGCGGGCTGGCACTGTCCCGCATACGGCGGCCAGGCGGTGCTGACCGTCGTCCGCCGCCGCGGTACCCGGGCGGACGGCGGCGCCTACGAGAGCGAGTACCTCCAGATCTTCGTGCGATCCGGACGTCATCTCACGCGCTTCGAGATCTTCGAGCTCGACGACCTCGATGCCGCGCTTGCGCGCTTCGAAGAGCTGCGACCCGATCCGCTTCGCATCCCGGGCAATGCTGCGTCGCGCGCGCAGGATCGCTGGAGCGAGGTCTGCGCACGCCGCGACTGGGACGCGCTGCGTGCGCTGTACGCCGACGACGTGATGCTCGACGACCGCCGCCCGCTGACGCGCAACACGACGAGCGGCCTCGACACGCTGGTCGCGAACGCGCGCTACCTCTGGGAAACGAGCGGTGGTCGCGTGCAGAGCACCAGACTCGCCGTGGCCGGCGATCGCCTCGCGCTCGAGCTTCATCGCTGGTGTGCGCGGGCGGGCGTCCCGGAATTCGAGGTCGACCGGCTGGAGCTGACCGAGGTCGACGAGCAGGGCCGCTTCAGGCGGATCACGCTGTTCGATGCTGCCGATCGCGCGGCGGCGAGCACCGAGATGGCCGAGCGTTCCTTTCGCCTCGAGCCGAAGGACGAGTCCGTCGGTGCAATGGAGACGATGCGCGCGTGGAACGCGCACGACCCCGCGCGGCTGCTCGAAGTCCTACCGCCCGAGTTCTACATTGACGATCGCCGCCGCACCGGCGTGGGAGTGATCCGAGGCGCCAAAGCGTGGGTGGATTCGCTGGTCGCGATCTGGGATCTCAGTGCCGACATCCACGTCGAGTCGCTCTTCACGATCGCCGAAGGACCGAGCGCGCTGCTGTTCGTCTGCCGTTGGGCCGGACGCTACGCGGAAGGCAGCGAGTTCGCCGCCGTCTACTTGGCGATCGCGCTTCGCCGGGACGGCTTGCTCGCCGGCCTGGAGCTCTTCGAGCCCGAGGACGCGGAGATCGCGCACGCGCGCTTCGAGTGCCTGGCCCGGTGACCCCACGAAGATGCGATGTTCGATCGATTGATCAAGTCGCCGCAAGCACGGCGAAGCCGTCCGGTTTCGCGAGCAGGCGCGCGTCGGCGGTGACGAGCGTCATGTCGTGCACACGAGCGGTGGCGGCGATGAAACGATCGGCCGGATCGTGGTGCGGCAACTCGAGGTTGCGGCTCACGATGACCACTTCGTGATCGAAGGGCGCCTGGCGTACTGGCGTTCCGAACAGGTGCTTCCGCACCCAAGTTGCGCCATCGGTCGAGAGCGCGAGCCTGCCCCGTTCGACGAGTAGCAGCGTCTCCCATACCGAGATTGGCGACAGCCACTTCTCGGTAGCCGCGTCGGCGAGTGCCGCGGCCGCATGGGCACCGAGGTGGGATGGGTCCAGCAGGCTCCAGATCCACACGTGCGTGTCGAGAAGCAGCTTCACTTCGAGAGCGCTTCCCATTCGCTCTCATCGGACGCCGGCGCGATGAGATCCCCGATGATGCGGCCGGTTCCGACGGCGCTCCCAAGCCAGGTCTGTGCGGTGTGGGTGGGTGACGGCGGGACGATCTCAGCGACGGGGTCGCCCCGCCGAGTGATCATCACCGGACGTCCCGTCCGCCGAACTTTTTCGAGTATGGCGAGGCAGCGAGCCTTGAACTCTGAAATGGCGATGGTTTCCACAGCCAACACCAATGCCATGGTCAAGAACCATGGTCAATTACGTGCTGCGCGAGCGACGGCCGGGCGCTACGCCGCGAGCTCGTAGAGACGCCAGGTGCCGTCGATGCCCTTGAGGACGTGCTCGCCGCGCTCGGCGAACGACCACTCGCCGCCGAGGAGGAGGTCGCGGACCGTGGACGACACCCAGGTGGTCCGCTCGCATCGCTCGCGATGGCGTACCCATTGCTCGTTGCCGGCAGGGGTCACAGGCGACGACCAAGCGCGGCTCCGCGCGCTTCACGAGGCGCACCGCTCGTTCACGGCGATCGGGGCCACGCGGCACGACTGGCGGCCGCGCTCGGCACGTGAGCAACGAAGCACTGCGCGAGACCGGTCGCGGCCCCCCTCTGGCGCGACCGGCACGGTCTACGAGCCCACGCGCCTGCGCGAACCCCGGCGAGCATCGCAAGCGGCGGCGTAACGAACATCCCCGGTGAACCGCGGCACCGGGACGACTAGTGGCCAAGGCGGACGAGTAGCGCCTCGGCGGCGCGCACGTCCGGCGAGTCGCGCGCGCCGGCAACCCGCCCGAGAGCGTCGCGGAGGAGCGCCCGCGCGCGCGGCCCGCGGCGGCGTCGCCACAGCTGCGCGAGGCTGACCGTCGCGCGGAGCTCGAGGGCGCCCGCGCCTTGCCGTGCCGCCGTATCGATCGCCGTGCGAAAGCAGACCTCGGCGTCCGCCCGGGTCCGCGCCTGGTCCGCCGGTAGGACGGTGGGAGCGCCCGCGAGGAGACGGAGCTCGCCGCGCTGGCGATGGAGCTCGGCGAGCCACCAGCTCTCTCCCGTCCGCATCGCCGTCGCGAGCGCGTCGTCCACGAGCGTGGCGGCGGCGCGCACGCTTCCGGAGGCCGCGAGGCCCTCGGCAATCAGGGAGAGATAGTACGGCCGGGCCATCGCCGCGCCCGTTGCCTCCCACGCTTCCAGCCCCTCCCGCATGACCCGCACCCCCGCCTCCACCGCCCCCTGTGCCGCCCGGGCCCAGCCGGCGAGGACGCTCGCTTGCGCCGAGAACATGGCAAAGCCCCGCTCGACGGCGATCGTCGCGGCCTGCTCCGCGCACCCCTGCGCCGCCGCCGCTTCGCGCCGGAACTGATGGACGATGGCGGCCGCGACGAGCGCGAGAGCCTGCCCGAGCGGCTCCATCAGCTTCTCGGCGAGCGCGATCGCGGCGCGCGCCTCGTGGAGCGCGCGCCGGGACTCGCCGAGGACCCAGCGCGTGAATCCGAGGTGCGCATGACAGGCGATCCGCGGATCGCTCCCCGCGCGGAACGCAGGAACCGGCGGACGCTCCCGCGCCGCAATCCGCAGCGCTCGCTCCAGGCTCGTACGCGCCGCCTCGAGGTCGCCCAGATAGAAGGCGCTCTCGCCGACGGCGAGATCCGCCTCGAGACGAAGTGCGGGCGCACCCACCGTCTCCGCGAGGCCGGCGCACTGCCGCGCCAGGTCGCGGGCCTCGCGGAACGCCCCGCGCACGAGATGCAGGCCGTGCCGCCCGCGCACGATCGGGAAGAGCACACCCGGATCGGGGACGTCGCCGCTGAGCGCACGGGCGCGTTCGAGCGCGCGCTCGACCTCGGGGGCGGCGTAGCCGCGCCGGGCGATCAGCGATCGCGCCAACGCGGCTTGCAGCAGCAACTCCGAGTGCGCGCGCTCCATGCCCTCGGGGAGCGCGTGGACGAGATCGAGGCCGCGCATCAGGTGCATCATCATCTCGCGATGCGCCTGCCGGCGTCGCGCGGTCTCCGTCGCGTCGATCCGGTAGCGGACGGCGCGGCCGAGATCGCCCGCGCATTCGAAGTGGCCGGCGAGGTCCGCGGCGACCTCAGGCGCCCGCGCCCCCCACATCGCCTCCATCCGTTCTCCGATGCATCGGTGCAGCGCCGTCCGGCGCGCCGGCGCGATCCGCTCGTAAAGTGCCTTCTGGTAGAGCGTGTGCCGGAACTCGTAGCGTCCCGTGGTCGTGCCGTCGGGCAGCGTGCACGCGCCGAGCGCGTCCAGAAAGTGCCCGTCCCGAGCAAGAACCTCGCACTCGGTCTCGCTGGCCGGCACGCCGAGATCGGTTGCCGCCGCGACCACGACGGCGCCGAACTGGTGGCCGGCAACGCTCGCCGCTTCGAGGACGGCGAGCGCGTCGCCGCCGACGCGATCGAGCCGACGGTCGATCAGCTGCCGGAGGCTCTCGGGCACCTCCGTCGCGACGCTCGCCGCCGGACCCTCGAGCCGCCAGCCGGACGCGTCCGCCGTGATCCGTGCCCGCGCAACGAGGTCGGCGAGGACGTTCACCATGAAGAGAGGGCTGCCCTCGGTCGCGCCGTGAATCGCGCCGGCCAGATCGTCGGGGAAGCGGTGGCCGGGGAAGCGGGCCGCGAGATAGGTCGCCACGTCCCCCGGCGCGAGGAAACCGAGTGGCAGCTCGTCGCAGAGGCCGCGCCCCTGGAGTTCCTGCTTGACGCCCTTCAAGGGATGGTCGCTCTCCACCAGGTCGGCGGGGCGATAGGTGCCGACGATCAGCAGACACTCCGGGCCCCGCCGGTGCGGGAGCGCCGCCAGCAGGGCAACGGTCGCCGGATCGCTCCACTGGAGGTCGTCGAGCGCTAGGACGAGCGGCGTCGTCGCCGTCAGTACCTCGAGCGCGTCGCCGATCTCGCGCAGCATGCGGTCCGGCGTCGCGCCGCGGGCGCGTCGCTCCGCCGCCTCGTACGTGCGCTCGTCCGCCAGCCCGGGGAGCTGGATCATCCAGGTCGGCGCGTGCCGCGCCAGAATGTCGACGAGCCGTTCGCCGGCGGGGTCTCGGCCGAGCCGCGCCAGCGCCTCCAGGACGGGATGGTAGGGATCGCCGCCGCCGTGGTGCTCGACGCATCGCCCCTGGGCGACCACGGCGCCGGCCGCGGCGACGTCCGCGAGGAACACCTGCAGCAGGGCGGACTTGCCGATGCCGGGCTCGCCCGTGACGAAGACGAGGCGGCGAACGCCGCCGCGTGCGTCGTCGAGCGCGCGCGCGAGCGCCGCGCGTGCGCGCTCGCGTCCGACGAGCAGACTGACCGACGCCGACGCGGAAGGTGCGGCGGTCACGCTCGCGGGGGCGATGCGCGGCGCGGTCCCGACGTCGGCGACGAAGCGATACCCGCGGCGCCCGACGGTCTCGATGAAGCGAGACGCGGCCGCGTCGTCCCCGAGCGCGCGGCGCAGCTCGCGGACGCACCCCCGCGGCAGCTCAGCACCGCCCGCGGCCCCCTGCCACACGACATGGACGAGGTCGTCGCGGGTCACGAGGCGCCCCGCGCGCTCGACGAGGAGGCAGAGGACCGCCAGCGTCTTCGGCCGGAGCAGGATCTCCTGCGAACCGCGCCACAATCGGCCGTTCGTCCGGTCGAGACGGAACGGGGGGAACGTGACGTGATGTTGGGGGGCGGTCGACATCGTGATGAGCCCCGCCTGCTCGTGTAGCAGGATTCCCGGGGAATTCCACGAAATCTCCACGCTAGTTCCACGAAGCGCGGCTGGCCTTCGGGCGCTCGCCCGATCGATGCTCGGTCATCATGAATACGACCGATCACGGAAGCGAGAAGGACGCCGTCACGGTACCCGTGGAGCTGTTCACGTTCATGAGCCACCCGCGCGCGCGGCACGTGCTCCGAGGGACACGCTCCACGCGCCGGCCCGAGCGAGCCTACGGTCGGCTCGTGATCGGGGGCGCACTCGCGCTCGTGCTGGCGCTCGGCTGCGATGCCAGCGCGGCGGCCAATCCCCTCAAGGCATCGCGTGCGTGCCGCCGGACGAGCGCGCAGCAGCTGATGAAGCTCGTGAGGACGGCGCTGAAGCTCGTCGACACGTGCCACCGCGAGCGCGACAAGGGGAAGCTCGCGCGCGATTGCAACGACCTCGCCGCCGTGGACGTGAAGGGCAGGATCGCGAAGGCGCGCGCGCGGGCCGAGTCCGCGCTCGCCAAGAAGTGCGCCCCGGCCGATCCGGTGCGGACGCACTTCTTCGCGGGCGCGATCGCTCCCGCGCTCGTCGCCATGGCGCGCGCCGGCGTGGAGGGGAGCGCACTCGTGCTCCAGGGACTTCCCGATCTCGCGGGCGCGAAGGCACCCGGGAAGTGCCACCGGGCGCTCGCCAAGGCGCGGTCCGCGATCGTCGCCGAGATCCTGAGAGCGACCGCGAAGTGCCAGAAGCGCGTCGACAAGCACGCGACCGACTTCGGCGCAGTCGACGCGGCGTGCGTGGCGACGGCGGTCAAGCAAGGGCCGAAGGCGGCGAAGGCGATCACGAAGGCCTGCGCCGGCCTGGTCGGTCCCGACGTCGGCAGCTGCGCGGGGCTCCCGCAGTGCCTCGTCGAGCACGCCACGGCGACCGGGCAGACGCTCGCGACGGCGATGTTCGCGCAACCGGCGCGGCCGTTCGACGGGCGCGTCGCCGCGACGCTCGACGACGCCAGGGCCGCTACGGCGTCGCTCGGCCCCGACGGGGGAACGGTCACCGCCACGGATGCGGACGGCACCCAGTACACGCTCGTCGTGCCGGCCGGCGCGCTGCTCGTCGACACGCCGATCACCCTGACGCCGGTCGCGGCCATCGACGATCTGCCGCTCACGGGCGGGCTCGTCGCCGCGGTGCAGTTCGCACCCGAGGGGCTGCAGCTCTACGTCCCGGCCACTCTCACCATCGAGCTTGCGGCCGCCGTCGACCCCGCGGGCCTGGTCGGCTTCGGCTACGCCGGCTCGGGCGCGGGCCTGCATCTCGACCTCGTCGGCGCGACGGGGAGCACGCTCGTGCTCTCGGTGACGCACTTCAGCGGCGTGGGAGCAGCGGTGGCGGTACCCGCCGATTACGACGCGCTCCTCGCGCTGCCGACGAGCGCCGCGTCGGCCGGCGCGCTGGCCGCGTTCGGCCAGCTCTTCGACGCCGGCGTCTCGGAACCCGGGCCGTACGCCGCCGCGCTGGCCGCCTGGTACGACGGGGCGGTCGGGCCGGCGCTGGCGGCGGCGGGCGCCAGCGACGCGGCGCTCCTGGCCGCGCTCGGTGAGTACGTCCTGTGGTGGGACGTGATCGAGCGGGCCGATATTCTCAACGGCACGTTCGACCTCCAGCAGCTGCTCGGCGTCAACGGCTTCGCCCTCGCCAACCGTCGGGACGCGGCTGAGCCTTTCTTGGTCGCGGGGCTCAAGGGGGCGATCGCGCGGGCGGGGGCCGATTGCCTGGCGCAGCAGAGCCTCGCCCGCGCCGCGGACGCGCTCGCGTGGCAGGGAGCCGCCGCGGCCCTCGGCCTCGCGACCGTCGCGCATCAGCTCGACCAGGACAGCGTGCTCGCGGACTTTTGCTTGGAGGTTCTCTACGAATCGACCAGCTTTCCCGCGATGCCGCAGGCGGGAGTGGCGGCGCCCCTCGATCTCGTGATCGGGACCGCGTTCAGCGGCGGCCCGACGTTCTTCGACCAGCCCATCCTCGTGGACGTGCAGGCGGAAGGCGTGGACGAGTTCGCGGCCTTCGGGTTGACGGACGCGCAGGGCGGGTTCTCGACCACGTTCACGCCCACCGGCGCGGAGGCGGTGCAGCTCACGATCGGCGCGTGCCTGGCCACGCCCGCGTATCCCCGGCTGTCGGCCGTCTGCCAGACGGCGCTCGTGATCCGCGGCGAGCTGACCGTGACGCCCGCAGCGGTGACGCTTTCGGCGGGCGACGGGCAGCAGTTCTCGGCCGCGCTCCTCGGCCTGCCGACGGTCCAGGTGACGTGGAACGCCACTGGCGGCACGATCGACGCGAACGGGCTCTTCACCGCCGGCACCGCGGCGGGCATGTTCACGGTCACCGCCACCGCCGGCGGCACCACGGGCAGCGCCACGATCGAGATCGTGCCGGCACCGGTCGCGGCGGACGTCTTCCCCGCATCGCGCCTCTCACGCGCCCAGGGACACAAGCTGACCCTCATGACCTACGACCAGGACTTCGCCCCGAGCCCGTCCACCCTCGACCTGCCCGAGGAGACGCGGACCGTCGACGACGGCGGAGCCGTGACCATCGCAGCGAGGGAGTACTCGACGTTCGCCCTCGACGGCGCCGGCCGGATCACCGCGGCCACGGTCACCGGTACGGTATCGTTCACGGCCATCGAGGGCGGCAGCGCCGTCCCCGTGAGCGGGAACCCCTTTGCCGACCTCGAGGTCGCCTTCGACGTCACGGACGACGCGGTGCAAGTCGACGTGACCGGCACGCTCGGCGTCAGCTCGAGCGGCACGTGCCAGGGCGACCCCGGCGGGTCGCGCTGCCACGGGGCGCTTCCCCAGTACTTCTTCACGCCGAGCATCGGATGCGCCGACGCCGCGCTCGCCCATCCCGGCGCCTCGACGGGGGACAAGGAGGTCGAGTGCGCCGCCGTCGTCGGCCCCGGACACTACGTCTTCCGGGCGGAGGCCAAGGCTGCGGGCTCCGCCGACGGCGAGCTCGCCATGGCCGCGTCCTACGACCTGACGCTGACGTTCAGCCCGGTCGAGTAGGCATTCGCCGCCCTGCAGTTTCCGGCACGCCGCCGTGCGGGAGCCTGCAGTCCCTCTGATCCCGAGGCGCCCTTTTCGACCACGAGCGCAGCAAAGGCGCCGACGACGAACGTGGCACTCCGTATGCTGACGAGGGACGCATGCCCGAGTCGAGGTCGCGGCGGCGCGGCGCTGGGACGCGCACGTCCCGTGCAGCTTCTGTCGGAATCGGGCTGGCCCGTCCTGCCGCCAAGACCGCAGTGTGCGTTGACGACGCTCTGTAGGGACCCGTAGCGTGCGGCCGCTCTCGATTGGGCGCAGACGGACCGTTCATCCGCGTTGTGCTGGGGGGGAAGAGCGAGGAAGGCCCACCGTCCGAGGATTTGCTTGACACACGGAGCGCGGAGCGAGAACACTCCGCGCGCCTTCGCTCCGCGTACCCGCACCAGACCAGGAGAGAAATCAGCAGATGAGCCTTCTGCCTTCCCACCGTGCATGTGCCAGCGCTGCGTGTGCGCGTGTGTCCCTGACGTGCAGCCGGGCCACACGCCATAGCGTCGCGGACATGCCTCTGCGGTGGCCGAGCCGATCGGGATGGATCGTTCTGGCGGCGGCAATCTTCCTTTGGCCGCTCACAGCGCCGGCAGGATTCGACGCGCGCAAGGCCTCGAGCAAGTGCCGCGCAGCGATCGCGCGTCAAGGGCGCGCGCTTCTCAAAGCCGAGCTCAAGATCCTGGATGCCTGTCACGCACGCCGCGATGCCGGCAAGTTCATCGGCGATTGCGACTCGCTGAGCGCCGCCGATGCGAAGGGAGCTCTCGCGAAGCTACGGCAACGGTTCGCCGCTGCGATCGACGCGAAGTGCAGTGTCCGTGATGCGGTGCGTGCCAACTACCCGAATGGGGACATTGCCGGCCCGATGTTCGGCGCTCTGGAGATGGAGGTCGAAACGAGCGCCGCGGAGCTTCAGGGTGCGCCGAATCTCATCGCCGACAAGGCAAAACGCACGTGTCACAAAGCGCTCGGCAAGGCGCGGACGAACATCGTCAACGAGGTCGTGACGCTCGCCATGAAGTGCCAAGCAGCAAGCGACGAAACCGCGATGGCGTTCGGTGAGCTTCTCGCGAGCTGTTTCAGCGATCCTGCGAAGAGCGCGTCGCAGGGATCCAAAGCGATCGCGAAGGCCTGCGCCGCGATCGGGGGCGACGAGGTCGACAGCTGCACGCCGCTTCCCGGATGTCTCGTCGATTCAGCGACGGCGACCGGTCGGAGAATCGCCGGCGCGATCTATCCGCCGCGCTGCGGCAACGCGGTTTTCGAGTCGAACGAAGATTGCGAGGACGGCAACCTCGTCGACGGTGACGGGTGCGACCACAACTGTACGCCGACCGCCTGCAACAACGGCGTCGTGACCGCAGGCGAGGGGTGCGACGACGGCAACACGACCGACGGCGACGGGTGCGATCACAACTGCACGCCGACCGGCTGCGGCAACGGGATCGTCACCGCCGGCGAGACCTGCGACGACGGCAACACGACCGACGGCGACGGGTGCGATCAGAACTGCACGCCGACCGGCTGCGGCAACGGCATCATCACGGCCGGCGAGGAGTGTGAGGACGGCAACGACGTCAACGGCGATGGGTGCAATCGATGCCGAGCGAACGATCGCTGCGAGACGCCGACGGTGATCGACGCTACGCCGTTCGTCGACGTCCTCGACGTCAATGGCGCGACGAAATCAGCCTCCGATCCCGCCCAATCGTGCGCGCCGAAGATGCCCGGTCCGGATCGCAGCGTCTGGTACGTTTTCACCGCACCCCGCGACGGCGTCGTCACCGTCGACACCTTCGGCAGCGACTACGACACGGTCGTGACCGCACACACGGGCGAGTGCGGATCACTCACGGAGGTCGCCTGCAACGACGACGCCGAGGAGGATCCGGGCGTCGTCGTAGGGCAATCCCAACTGGTTCTCCCCGTCACCGCGGGGGCGACGCTGCGCTTCGCAGTGACGCGCGGCCGTGCGATCGGTGCCGGCTCGACGTTGCGGCTCTCCCTCACCTTCGTGTCCAAGCCGACGGTCGCGGCCTCGTTCGGCGGCTTCTGTTACTTCGACGAAGGTTGCTTCCGATATTTTTGCAATGGAGGCATTCATGGCCGGGAAGTGGTCAACGGAAGATTGCTGTTCGTCGCCAACGACGGTGTGTCCGGATTCGAGCTGTGGGGGAGCGACGGCACGCCGGAGGGCACGAGCATCGTGCGGGATATTTTTCCTGGCGAGCAGTGGGGGTCGTGTATGTCGTACTTTCCACCGCCGCCGTTCCGACCCGGGCGCTCGATCGACGCTCCGTGCGCATCCCTCGGGGCCCAGAGTGATGGGACGTCGTACTTCTTCCAAGCGACCGACGGGCACGGCCACTCCGGGGTGTGGCGAAGCGATGGGACGCGGAACGGGACCGCGTTCGTCGGCTCGCTCGCGAGAGAGTCGAGTGCGAGCGCGCCGCGCGACTCGTCCGTGTCCGCGGCCGGCGCCGGCAGCGACACGGCGAAAGTCGCGAATGGCGCGACGATCTACAGCGCTTCCACCTACGAACAGGGTTACGACACGGGGCGTGCCATATACAGGACGAGAAGCGACGGAGGCGAGGCGCAACTACTCCGCTCCTCCGCCTCTCTCGGCGGCTTTCCCATCGAACCAACCGTCGTCGCCAACGGAACCGCCTTCTTCCTCGTCTGCGCTCCATGCATTCTCGTCAATCCGGTTTGCGGCGGGCAATTCTCCGACCAGTATGCCGACTGTCCCATTTGTGACCGCAAATGTGATGGTTCGTGCGATTTGTGGAAGAGCGATGGAACTCCAGGTGGGACGGCGCGGGTTGCATCGACCGGCATCGTGGTGCCGTTCTCCCCGTACTCTTTTACGACTCCGCTCGCAGGTGCGTTCGACATGATCGCCGTGGACGACACGCTGTTTCTCGTGCGGACGTCCCCTTACGATGGTCTCTCCGGGCCTTACACCGGCGCGAACAATCTTTGGGTCGTCCTGCCATGACCGCTCCGCTGTCCGTGACGACACGATCAATGCTCGCCGGCGTGAGCCGAACGACGGTTCACATGACGGTCCATGCGACGATTGCCACGGTCGCTTTGGTGATGGTCGCGGCGGGCGCACGGCCGACCTTCGCGCAGGGCATCGCGGATCGCGAGGTCGCGAAGGCGACCGACGCCTGCCAGAAGACGATCACCAAGGCGGGCGGGAAGTTCGTGGCGACGAAACTGAAGAAGCTCGGCAATTGTGCCCTCGGCGTGCTGAAGTGCATTCAAACCAAGCCGGGGGAGACGAAATGCGCGGCGAAGGCCGACGCCAATTGTACGCTCAAAGTGGTCCCGGCGATCGACGCCGCCGAAACGAAATTCCGCGCGCAGCTCGACGACAAGTGTGGCGGGCTCACCGTCGCGACGCTGCTCGATGCCGACGGCCTCGGCTACGATCGCATCGCGGCCGACTGCCTTCAGGATTTCGGAATCCAGGTCGGGAGCGTGCGCGACGTTCTCGATTGCGTGGTGCACCAACACCGGCGCGTGGCCGAGCGACTGTTCACCGCCGAGCAAGCGCGGGCGCGTGAGCTCGTCACGTTGGGCGGTGTGGCGCCGGATGTCCTGCCGGACCTGGCGGCGCTCGAGAGCTGTGACGGCTGCGCCTCGACGAGCCCCGAGGGAATCGGCAAAGCGATCCAGCGTTGCGCGACGGCGGTCGCGAAGAGCGCGACGACATTCGCGGTGCGGACGCTCACCGGCATCGAGAGCTGCGCGCAAGCGGCGTTCAGCTGCGTGCAGAGAAAGCCGAACGATCCGCGCTGCCTTTCAAAGGTGAAGACCAAGTGCGACAAGCTGACCGCCAAGCTCGCGGCGGCGCGCGACACCCTCGACGCGGCCATCGACGACCGATGCGGCGAAGCGAGCGTGCCCTTCGACATGCTCCGTGCTCCCGCGGGTGTCGGCCTCGATGCTCTCGCCGCTGAATGTGATGGCGTCGAAACGAGCGAGCCGACCTCGCTCGCGGGCTATCGCCGGTGCCTTCGCCGACAGCACGAGTCGCAGCTCGCGGATCTGCTGCCGTTCGCGTCTCCGCGAGCGGAGGAGCTATTCGGGACGCTTCCGGTCGAGCTGCGAACGGTCCTGTGCCCTGCCAGTGAGAGCGCGCAGAGCATCGCGGACGCTGCCGCTCGCTCGAGCGCTGCCATCGCGGTTCCGAGACCCTTCGGCATTCGGCGCTTCATCTCGAGCGTCTTCCGCGCGGTCGGCAACCACGCCGTTCCTGCCACGTATGTACCGGGAGGCGCGGTGACCGCGCGACTCGCCGTCGCCCAGCGACTCCAAATCGTCTCGGCGCGCTCACAAGCGAGACCGGGAGGCGCCAATACGATCACGTTTCGCTACCGCGCGGGGGGCGCTTCGGCGGGCCTCCAACGGGCGTCCGGCGCCGCGGACGTGAATCCGACGTTGGTGATCGCCTCGCAGCGCAACGCGTGCGCGAGCGACGATTCCTTCGAGCTTCCGCTCGATCCGCTGCCGCCCGGAGTGACCGAAGGCGAGGTCGACGTCGATGTCACGTTTCCTCAAGCCATCGAGGCCGACAAACGACCGTTCCCGCTGCAATTGGCGACGAAGAGCACGAACGGCGTCGACGCGGTCACGACGCTCGAGCAAACGCCTTCGGGCGGACCTCTCCGCCGCGTCAAGGACATCTTTCCTGGCGAAGGCGGCAGCTTCCCGTATGGGCTGAAGCGGATGCACGACAAGGTCTTTTTCGCCGCAGACGACGGCGAGCACGGTTTCGAGCTCTGGAGGAGCGACGGGACGGAGGCCGGGACGTTCTTGGTGAAGGACCTCAACCCGGGACCGGCGTCGAGCGGCATCATCAACGACCAGATCGAGGTGAACGACCTCCTCTACTTCGGCACCGACACCGGATTGTTTAGGACTGATGGGACGCCGGACGGCACCATGTCGGTGTCGACGAGCGGGCGGCCGGATCAACTGACCGACGTCAACGGGACGGTGTTCTTCGTCGCGCCGAAGGCCGTCTTCTTCGGGGGCAGCTACGGCCTCTACGAGACCGATGGCACCCCGGACGGAACGAAACTTCTGTATTTCATCGAGAGCTACTCACTCGACCCCGCACAACCCATCAGCAATCTCATCAACGTGAACGGCACGTTGTTTTTCGTCGCTTACACCAGCTCTCCCTTCGGCTTCTTCCTTTACAAGAGCAACGGCACTCCCGAGGGCACCGTCATCGTCTCCCAGAATGCTGCCGGTGGTTTCACGGCGGTCGGCAGCATCCTCTTCTTCGACGGCAATGACGGTTATCGGTATCGAACCGATGGAACACCGGCGGGTACGGTACGCGTCGACGACTTCACCGGAGGACAGTGTCTCGGCGGCGCGAGATACAGCGGCGCGTGCAGCATGGATTCCGATTGCCCGGATGGATTCTGCCTATCGTCCTCGGTCGTTCGCGGGGAGCTGCTCGACGTGACGGACGTGAACGGTACCAAGATTTTCACTGCCGACGACGGTATCCATGGACGCGAGCTGTGGAAGAGCAACGGCACCGCGGCGAGCACCGCACTGCTGAAGGACATCAACCTCGGCCCGAGCTCGAGCAACGTTCAGTTCGGTCCTCAGGTCATGGAAACGCTCTTCTTCATCGCTAGCGACGGCGCGATCACCGAGCTCTGGAAAACCGACGGTACGATCGACGGCACGGTTCCGGTGCGTGACGCCGCACGTGCCGCCGTCGCCGCCAAACTTCCGCGGGAGCTCACACCCGTCGGCGGCGACCTGTTCTTCAGCGCCGAAGACGACGGCGGCCGCGAGCTCTGGAGAGCGAACGCCGCCGGCGCCAAGCGCGTCAAAGACATCTTTCCCGGCGTCGGAAGCAGCGACCCGTTCTTTTTGATGAACGTGGGTGGCCGGCTGCTCTTCAACGCCGACGACGGCCGCCGGGGGTTCGAGCTCTCGGAGAGCGACGGCAGCGCCGCCGGGACCGGCCGGGTGAGAGATCTTCTGCGCGGTAGCGACTCCGGGGCGTTCCTTCGTTTCGACTCCACGCCGACGAACGTCGATGCGACGCTCTTCTTTCACAGTGACGACGGAGAGCTCGGCGATGAGCTGTGGGCCCTGACGGAATGACGAGGCAATAGACGTCTCGCATCAACCTGTCCCTGGGAATAGAAGGGCGAGCGTCATTGAATTGAGCGTGGAGGACCGCTTGCGACTTTTCTCTCCGCAACTGGACGGATCAGAAGGTCATCAAGGAGGTCCGCGAGACGCGCGGCGTGCCGGCGCGCGGCCACGAGTGGACAGGGATCACCGCGTCGAGTCCCAGCGCCTGCCGCAAGGCGCGGTCGACACGTGAGGTCGCGGACGAATGCCTCGGTCAGGACGGCTTCGCGACGCTCACGGGATCGGCGCGACGCCCTTGCACTCGATGACGTGCCCGGTCGTACTCTGCCCGCCCACGAATCCGTCGCACGGATCGAGGACGCCGATCTTGCCGTCGCTCCCCGACTGGCAGGTGATGTTCACGGCGATGATGTTCTGGCCGGTACCGGTCCCGTTCGATGAAACCACCGCGTCGTGGAGCGCGATCCCCAGGGCGACGTCACCTCTCCCATTGACGATGGACTCCCCGTCGATCGGATAGAACAAGCTGTAGGTGAAGGTCGCCTGGCTGTATCTCGCGAGGTATCCGTGGAGCGGCCCGGTGCTGCTCCGAGCGAGCTTGCACTTCTTCAGCACGAAGTGCGACCCGGCGTACGAACCCGCGTCCACTTGGACGCAGAGGTCCTTGGCGAGCGCGAGAGATGGGGTGAGGCAGCAGAGCGCCAGCGCGAGCGCGGTTCGAGACATCGTCGCACCTCCTGCGGCGTGCCCGCCGATGCGGGTTGGTCCGAGGTTGCCCGGATATACGGCCCGGACGAAGCGGGCGTCAAGAAGGTGTTCGCCCGCCTACCGCCCCGTGAACGCCGGCGGCCGCTTCGAGAGCCCGAGCGCGAACGTCGGCCCGGGCGCGAGGCGCTCCGCCCAGTCGCGCGCGTCGCCTGGAGGTCCGCCGGCGGCACCACCTTGTTCGCACGGCCGAGGCGCTCGGCGTCGGCCGCGATGCCGCGGCGGACGAAGACCTCAATGAAGTACTCGCTGGACAGAGCTGGACGAGCTTGAAGCCCCGACGGCGGATCTCGGCCCGATGTCGCTGCAATGGTGTCTGCTCCGTCGCCCCGTAGTGGGTGAGACGCAGGGTGGAAACGTTCGCCACGTGCCCGAGGCGCTCAGCGCGCGTGGAAGCGTGCATGCGGCGGCGATAGTCCGGTCAGCGGGTGGTGGCAAGCTCGGCGACAAGCGTAGGCCCACGCGCTCGATTGCAGCGTTCCCGCGTGTCATGACAGGGACCGGACGTGGAGAACGAGAAGAATAGTCCCGACGAGCTTTCCGGCGTCGTGCCGCTCGGGCAGCTGGTCGACTACCAGACCGGGGCGGTCGTCAGCCGGACGCTCGTGAAGAAGCCGACGGGCACGGTGACCGTGTTCGCGTTCGACGCGGGCGAGGGCCTGAGCGAGCATACCGCGCCGTTCGATGCACTCGTGGTGGGGATCGACGGTGAGGCCGAGATTGCGATTGCCGGCACGCCCCACCGTTTGCGCGCCGGAGAACTGCTCCGGCTGCCGGCTCACCAGCCGCATGCCGTCCGCACGAGCGCCCGCTTCAAGATGCTGCTCGTCATGATCCGCGACGTGCGGGGGACGTGATCCCGGTTCCGCGCGCGCGCCACCGTCCGATGGGCGCCTTGCGTTACCGAAACGGCCGTTCATCCCATCTACCGTCCATCCACCATCTTGCCACCGCGAGATGGGCGTGTTGCAGCGTCTCGGAGTCCGAGCCCGTTTCGCGGGCCGCCGACCGGCGCTTGTCTTCGACGCCGAAGCGGTCGATACGAGCCGCGTGCGCGTGAGGTGGCCGTACGAGGTGACGATCGTCACCGGCGGGGCCGGGTTTCTCGGCCGACACGTCGTCGCGCATCTCGTGCGCGGCGGCGTCGACGAGGCGACGATCCTCGTCCCGCGCCGCGCCGACTACGACCTGCGGCGGCAGAATGCGGTCGCGGCGCTCCTCGCCGCCGCGCAGGCGCGCGCCCGCGGCGCCCCGGCGATCGTCGTCCATCTCGCCGGGAACGTCGGCGGGATCGGCTACAATCGCGAGCGGCCGGGCGAGCTGTTCTACGACAACCTCGTGATGGGCGCGGAGCTCCTCGACGCCGCGCACCGGCACGGCATCGCCAAGTTCGTCGGCGTCGCGACCGTGTGCGCGTACCCGAAGCACGCGCCGGTGCCGTTCCGGGAGGCCGACCTGTGGAACGGCTATCCGGAGGAGACCAACGCCCCCTACGGCCTCGCGAAGAAGATGCTCGCCGTCCAGGCCGATGCCTACCGCCGGCAGTACGGATTCGACGCGATCACGCTCCTGCCGGTGAACCTCTACGGCCCCGGCGACGACTTCGACCCGACGTCGAGCCACGTCATCCCGGCGCTCGTTCGGAAGCTCGTCGAGGCACGCGACCATGGCGCCCGCAGCATCGAGATCTGGGGCGACGGGTCGGCGACGCGGGAGTTCCTCTACGTCGCCGACGCCGCCGAGGCGATCGTCCTCGCCGCCGAGCGCTACGGCGGCGCCGCGCCGGTGAACGTCGGAAGCGGCGAAGAGATCAGCATCAAGGCGCTCGCCGAGCGGCTCGCAGGGCTGGTCGGGTTCGACGGCGCGCTCGGGTGGGACACGACGAAGCCGAACGGCCAGCCGCGCCGACGGCTCGACGTCACCGCCGCCGAGCGCCTGTTCGGCTTCCGCGCGCGCACCACGCTCGACGACGGCCTGCGCCGCACGCTGGCGTGGTACGAGCGGAGCCGCGCCGCTAGCGCCGCGACCTGAGCGTCGCGATACGCGCCAGCATCCGCGGCGCCCGCGCCAGCATCCCGGTACGCATCCAGAGCCCGTACAGGATCTGCCGCCGCCGCCGCGACGGCTTGCGCGGCCGGCGCGCGACGTCGTGGACCGCCGACTGCGGCAGTCCAGCGAGCAGCATCGCGACGGCGGCGAAGCTCGACGTGGTATCGAGCACGAGCACGTCGCATGCCGCCAGGAGGTACATGTCGACGAGCGCCTCGACGGCGCCGGCGGCGCGGTCGGGGCAGTCCGGATCGAGATGGAGCGGCACCCCCGGCGCGCCGTAACGATGGGGCGTCGCGATCACCGCCGGATGGACGCGCCGGAAGGCCGCCAGGACCTCGGCGTTGTCGGTCGCGAGGAACAGCGCGGGCACGGGGTCGCGCCGCACCAGCTCGCCGACGCGGGCGAGAATCGCGCGCAGCGAGACGCGGTGGTCACCGTACCGCACGTGCACGCCGACGGTCGGCGAGCGGAGCCATCGCTGGCGAAACGCCCGCACCCGCTCACGGATCGCCGGCGCGAGCGGCAGCGCGTCGCGCAGCACCATCCCGAGAAGCTCGGCGTCCGAGAGCGCCGCGAGCGCCGGAAGACGGGCATCGACGTGGGGGCGGAGCTCGCGCAGCCGCGAGCCGTACGCCCAGAACACCGCCACGCGCTCGGGGTGATCGATGCATCCGAGATCGAGCCGCGAGCGGCGCTCCAGCGCGGGATCGAGCCGGCCGCCGCCGTCGCGCGTGAGGGTGTCGACGTCCGCGTGCAACCGCCCGCGCCAGAAGCTCGGCACGACGTCGTCGGTCTCCGCGACCCGGGTCATCGGATCGCCCGCCGGCGCGGCGAAGAGGCCGTGGAACACGTTCCGGCCGTCGCTCGAGTAGACGCCGTCGCTCCAATCGATCACCAGACGACGGCTCGAGAGCGTGCCGTAGAGCACCGCGCCGGCCGCGGCGAGCATCCGGTTGCCCATCCCGCCGGCACCCTTCACGAGGAGGAGCCTGTCTTTGCAAGCAAAGCGAAGAAGGCGCCGGGACTCGTGAGGTTCACGGTCTAGACAATTGCCGGCCATGGTCGAGGGCGAGCGGGCGCGGCTCGAACGCGCCGCTTCGCAAGGTGCGTCGAGGACACGTGCTGAAAGGAGTCGCGACGACCGATCGTACGCCGACTCACCGCAGCCGAGTCGTCGGCAGCCCGGCGCGGCGCGCCACCGTGCTCGGTCGCTGATCAGCGGTCACGAAGCGACCGCTCGCCGACATCATCGCTGCGGACACGTGAAGGAGATCGAGAGAGCGGCAGCCGGCGTGCGACGCGTAGCGCTCTGCGAGCTCGATCGCTCGCGCCAGCGCCGGCGGCCAATCGACCGGTACGCGCCGCAAGATTGCGCCGGGTGATCTCGACCACCTCACCGCGGCTCACGGATCGCAGAATCTTCGGCAGATTGTGCTGAGCTTCACGAACCGTCGCAGTACGCATGTGGGTCGTTATGACGCACACGGTGATCGATCAGCAAGCCAACGTTCATGACGCGTTCATCCTCGGCACGGTCCCGGAGCCGGTGGGGTGGTGCACGCATTCCTCGCGGCGAACGAGGTGGTCGTTGTGAGACCGGATCGGATCGTCTACGGCACCGGCGGCCGGCGTCGATGCCCTGTTGGAGCTCCGGAGCTCGACGGTCACCGGATCCTCCACGAAGCGCGGCGGCGGGCTGTCGACGCCGGGGCCGTGTCCCTTCAGGAGGAGGCACAGCGGCGCACGGATCGCCGGCGAGTCACAGTTGCTCGACGGGAAGGTCGACGGGGATCCGAACGAACCCGGCCGTGACGAAATGCTGATCGAAGGCGAACGCATGCCGGATACGCTCCGCGCGCATCACTGCGAAGCTCGTCGCATCGACGAAGCTGAAGCTCTGGTCGGCATACTGCCGCAGCAAGCGATACGCCCTGTCTTCGAGGGCGCTGGTGACGAAGATGCGCTCGAGCCGCTTCGTCTCCTGCAGGAGGTCGAGGAACCGCACCGCCTCGGTATGGCCGCAGACGGTCCGGAGTAGCGTGTAGGTCTCACCGACGACGTGGTTCGTGGTGACGAGGCAGCAGGGTCCCGACACGAGGTGGCGGATCGTGCGAACCGCGTCGCCGTGCCACTCGTCGTTCCGCGCCTGGACCGCGTGCCAGGCCCCCGTGTCGACGAAGATCCGGCGGGGCGTCAACGGCGCGGGCGTGGTACCTGCGCCTCCGCGAGCAGACGGTCGTGGCTTCGTGCCGCGTCGCGGACGCTGGCCTTTCCCGCCTGCCCGATGAGGCGCAGCAAGGGCTCCTCGTCTCCCTCGGACTCGAGCCGAAAGAGCAAATTCACCGCACGACGAACCACGCTCGACTTCGACTCCCGTGAGGCTTTGGCAAGCCGTTCGAGCCGACGATCCTCGTCAGCGGACAGCAGAATCTGAACTCGCGTCATGGTGTGTACCTTCGGGGAAACGATACACAACGTGCCGCCCAGCGTCAATGTGCGGCGTCGAGTGACATCCACGACCTCACCCGGATCGGAGCCGTGGTGCCGCGGTGGCGTCCGTGCGGCGGCCGCATGCGAAAAGTCTACGCGTGTAGACTCTAGCGAAATGCGATACGATTCGATCAACGCGTGAGTTGCACCCGCGAAGCAGCGTCGCCGCGCGCCGAGCCTTCACGGTACGTCGACCTCGGATGGGATGCAGAAATCGGTGAGCTGTCCCGTACGCGCGGTTCTACGCACGACGCCGTGGTCGGTCGGAAGGCCCGGACTGTCGCGCCGTTGCCACCAGGCGCGACGCCATTCGAGAGCATGCGCGGCCGGAGCGTCAGGTCAGAAGACGTAGTTCCCCGTACGCAGATCTTCGCTCTTCCCGCGCGGCGCACGTTCGTGCGATAGCGCCGGCCGATACTCACGGGCAGTCACGCCCGCGCAAGATGCGAAGGCGTCTGGCGCACGCGAAGTATCGGAGCGCGCATGATGGAACATCTCCTGGATTTCCGGCAGCGGCTTCTCGTGTCGTGCCGGCATTGCCTGCGACCGATCATGTTGGCGCGCCGGATCGCCGATCTCGAGGTCGCCCGGCTGCGGGATCACCTGCGCGACTGTTCTCCTCATGAAAAGCTCGACACGCCGCCGGCTGCCGATCAGCTCCTCAGGAACTTCAGGGTGGTCGACGACCGAGGATGACGGCCGGCCGCGGCCTCCCCTCCCGACCGCCGATGGTGACGTCGGCCGTTGACGCGAGGGACGGAAGGGCGGTAGCAGTTCCGCCACCGGGGCGAGCGATGAGTCGCAAGAAGGCGGGCGCTAGACCGAAGCGCCGCGGAGCCGTGCCGGCCGTCGTCCGCGGTCGCACGGATGGTGCCGGACACCCCGCCCGCTGCCCGGTCGTCGGCATCGGCGCCTCCGCTGGCGGCCTCGCGGCCTTCGAGGCGTTCTTCTGTGCCATGCCGCCCGACAGCGGTGCGGCCTTCGCGCTCATCCAGCACCTTGACCCCACGCATGTGAGCCTCACGGCGGAGCTGCTGGCCAAGCATACCGCCATGCCCGTGGTGCAGGTCGAGGGCGACACGCCCGTCGAGCGGGACCACGTCTACGTGATCCCGCCGAACAAGTACCTGACCATCGAGCGCAGCACGCTGCACCTCACCGCGCCGAGCGAGCCGCGGGGCACGCGCATGCCGATCGACCTGTTCCTGCGATCTCTGGCGATCGACCAGCAGGAGAAGGGCGTCGGCATCATCCTCTCCGGCACCGGGACGGACGGTGCGCTCGGCCTGAAGGAGATCAACGCGGCCGGCGGGATGACCATGGCGCAGGCCCCCGAGACCGCGCAGTACGACGGCATGCCGCGCAGCGCGATCGCCACCGGGGGCGTCGACTCCGTGCTCCCCGTCGAGCACATGCCGAACGCGCTCCTGCGGTATCTCCGTCACGCGTATGTGAGCCGGAAGGTCGTCAGCGAGCCCGCTGGCGAGGAGCCTCCCGAGGACCTGAACGGCATCCTCGCGATCATACGGTCCCGTTCCAGATTCGATTTCAGCCACTACAAGAAGGGAACCGTGCGCCGCCGTATCCAGCGCCGCATGAGCCTGCGCCGCGTCGCCGGGATGTCCGCCTACGCACGCGTGCTTCGCGACGATACCGACGAGCTGAACATGCTCTGCAAGGACCTCCTGATCAGCGTCACGAGCTTCTTCCGCGATCCGGAGGCGTGGGACGTCCTCGAGAACGAGGTCATCCCCCGAATCGTGGCGGGGAAGGAGTCGGGCCAACCGCTGCGGATCTGGGTGCCGGGCTGCGCGACCGGTGAAGAGGCGTACTCGCTCGCCATCCTGTTCATCGAATGCCTGCACACCGCGAAGAAGAGCGGCCAGCTCCAGGTCTTCGCGTCGGACGTCGACGGCGACGCGCTCGACGTCGCGCGCGCCGGCGTTTACCCGGAGAGCATCACGGCCGACGTCGCGCCCGAGCGCCTGCGCCGGTTCTTCGTCAAGGACGAGCACACGTACCGCGTGAACAAGGAGCTGCGCGAGGTCGTGATCTTCGCGCAGCAGAACCTGTTCTCCGATCCGCCGTTCTCCAGGCTCGACCTCGTCTCCTGCCGCAACGTCCTCATATACTTCGAGCCGGCCGTCCAGGAGAGGATCGTCGCCCTGCTGCACTTCACGCTCCTCGACGGCGGGTTTCTCTTCCTCGGTACTGCCGAGACCATCGCGGAGCACGACGATCTCTTCGAGCCGGTGTCGAAGAAGTGGCGCATCTACCGTCGCATCGGGCCGACGCGCCACGACAAGGTCGCGTTTCCGGTGGCCGGCGAGCTCAAGCCCAGCGCTGCGTCGCCGCTCGCGACGGGACCACCGACGTTCAATCGGATCGCGACGCTGGTCCAGCAGCTCCTGCTCGATCGATACGTTCCTGCATCGGTCGTGATCAACCGCAAGGGCGAGATCCTGCACTTCTCGGGGTCGACGCCGCGCTATCTCGAGCAGCCCTCTGGCCCGCCCACGCAGGACGTCTTCGTCCTCGCGCCCGAAGGGCTGCGGAGCAAGCTCCGCGCCGCCGTGCATCGGGCGATTCGCGAGGATCGACCGGTCGTGACCGCGACGGCGCTTGGGCGTGGCAAGAGCTCGCACCGGGTGAAGGTCGCCGTCGAGCCTCTCCGCGGGCCGCGCGAGGCCGCAGGCCTGCTCCTCGTTTGCTTCGAGGATGAGCCGGTTGCTTCGCCTCCAGCGCCGTCCTCGTCCGGGGCGCCGACGACCAACGCCGATGACGAGCCGCTGGTGCGCCAGCTGGAATGGGACCTGAAGACCACGCGCGAGGAGCTGCGGAGCACGATCGAGCAGCTCGAGACCGCAAACGAGGAGCTGAAGGCCTCCAACGAGGAGGTCATGTCGGCCAACGAGGAGCTGCAGTCCACCAACGAGGAGCTCCAGACCTCGAAGGAGGAGCTGCAGTCGCTCAACGAGGAGCTGCAGTCGCTCAACGAGGAGCTGACCACCATCAACGCGCAGCTCCAAACGAAGGTCGACGAGGTCGAACTGACGAACAACGACCTCGACAACCTGCTCGCCAGCACGAACCTGCCCGCGATCTTCCTCGATCCGCACTTCCACATCCGGCGCTTCACCTCGGCGGCGACGAGGCTCTTCAGTCTGATCCCATCGGACATCGGACGGCCCGTCAGCAACATCGCCCAGAAGTTCCCGGATCCCGACCTGCTGACGGACGCCCGCGCCGTCCTCGAGAAGCTCACGCCGATCCGGAAGGAGGTGCGGACCGAGGAGGACCGCTGGTACATGCGCGAGGTGCTCCCCTATCGCACGCGCGACAATCGGATCGAGGGCGTGGTGATCACCTTCTCGGACACGGCGGGGGACGTGCTCCAGGAGGCACGCCTGCGGGCGGAGGACATCGTCGACACCGTGCATGAGTCGCTGCTCGTACTGGACGACTCCCTGCACGTGGTCTCCGCGAACCGCGTCTTCTACGAAACCTTCCAGGCCTCGTCGGCGCAGACCGAGAACCGCAGCCTGTTCGCGCTCGGGCGCGGCGAGTGGGACGTCCCGGCGGTCCGGACCGGACTCGCAGAGGTTCTCCGCGTGGGGAAGCCTTTCGCGACCTTCGAGGTCCACTCCGACTTCGAACGCATCGGCGAGCGGACGATGCTGCTGCGGGCGCGCTCCCTTGCGCCCGGGGGCGAACGTCCCAACCTGGTCCTCCTGGCCATCGAGGACGTCACCGAGGCCAAGCGGAACGAGGAGGCGCTCCTCGAACGCGAGGGCGAGATCCGCGCCCTCGTCGAGTCGACTCCGGATGGCATCATCGCCGTCGACGACCGGGGCAGCATCACCGCTTTCAACCCGGCCGCCGAGCATACGTTCGGATACCGCGCCGCCGAGGTGATCGGTCGGAACGTCTCGATCCTCATGCCGCCGCCGTACACCGACGAGCACGACGGATCCCTCGCGCGGTATCTCGAGGACGGCGTCGCCCACGTCATCGGAAAGAGCCGCGAAGTCGTCGGCCAGCGCAAAGATGGTACGACCTTTCCGATGGATATCGCCGTCGGCGAGTATCACGACGGGGTGCAGCGCTTCGTCGGGATCGTACGCGACATCACCGAGCGCAAGCAGGCCGAGGAGGAGCTACGCCGTCACGGGGCGGAGCTGGCGCGCGCGTTCCGCGTCGGCCTCATGGGAGAGCTCGCGGCGAGTCTCGCCCACGAGCTGAGCCAGCCGCTCGCCGCAATCGCCAACACGCTCGAGGCGTGCACCACGAGGGTCCGTGGGGCGGAGACGAAGCCGCGGACGCTTCTCCCCCTCTTGAAGCAGGCGACCGTGCAGGCCGTACGAGCCGGGCAGATCATCCACAACGTGCGCGATCTCATCCGCAGGCGGCAGCCGCGGAGGGAGCGCGTCGACGTCCGCCGCTTGGTCGAGAACGCCGCGATGCTCGCCCGTGGCGAGCTCCTGAAGCACCACATCGAGCTCCGGCTCGACCTCGGTGACAAGCCGTTGCCCGCCCGTGTCAGCGCCATCGAGATCGAGCAGGTCGTGCTCAACCTGATGCACAACGCGATCGACGCCATCCGCGAGGCCGGCGGCAAGCGGCGCCAGCTCGTCGTGCACGCCGCGCAGCGTACCGCGAGCGCGGTGACGATCGCGGTCCACGACACCGGTGCGGGGATCTCGGAAACCGTCTCCCATCGGATGTTCGAGCCGTTCTTCACCACGAAGGTCCAGGGTCTCGGTATGGGGCTCGCGATATGCCGGACCATCGTCGAGGCGCACGGCGGGCGGCTCTGGGTAGCGCGCGGGAAGCGCGGCTCCGGCGGCACCTTGTGCTTCACGCTTCCGCTGGATCGCCAGACCGCCCGGCCACGCCGCGCCGGCAAGCCCCGTACTCGATGACGGCTGCGACGCAAACCGTCTTCGTGGTGGACGACAGCCCTGCGGTCCGGAGATCGCTGCGCGCGCTCCTCCGCGCGGCGAAGCTGGCCGTGGAGACGTACGCCTCGAGCCGTGACTTCCTTACGGCGTTCGACCGCCAGCGTGCCGGGTGTCTCGTGCTCGATCTGCGGTTGCGCGGGGAAAGTGGGCTCGACCTGCTCGACGAAGTCCGCGAGCGGGCGCCGTCGCTGCCGATCATCATGCTCACCGCGCACGGATCGGTGCCGGCCTCGGTGCGCGCCCTCAAGGCCGGCGCCGTCGATTTCTTCGAAAAGCCGATGCGTCCGGCCACGCTCCTTGCACGCATTCGCGAGGCGCTCGAGCTCGCCGCGCGCCGACGGGACGCGGAGACGGAGCGGGAGTCCGTCGAGCAGCGCGCCGCCACCCTGACGCCGCGTGAGCGCCAGGTGAGCCGGCTCCTGGTGGCCGGGAAGAGATCCAAGGAGATCGCCGCGGCCCTCGGCGTGAGTGTGCGAACCGTGGAGGGCTACCGGAGCCGGATCCTACTCAAGATGCACGCCACCTCGGCGACCGAGCTCGTCGGCAGACTGCTCGGCACCAAGGTGGTTCCACGCACGTAGTCTTCCGGATCTTTTCGCGCGCTGACGGTCCGCACTAGAAGGACGCGTGATCGACCCTGCAGAGGCGCGCCCCCTCGCCGCTGCGGCGGCAACCGGCCCGGCTTTCGCGTGTCCGGTCGCCGCGAGCGTCGCGAGCGAGCCGTGGGCGCTCGTTCTCGCCGGCGGCGACGGCACCCGTCTCCAGGAGCTGACGCGCGCGATCGCCGGCGCACCGATCCCGAAGCAGTACTGTCGGATTCTCGGCGACCGATCGATGCTCGAGACGACGCTCGCCCGCATCGCGGCCTTCGTTCCCCGCGAGCGGACGCTCGTGGTCGTGAGCCGGCCTCATCTTCGGCTTGCCGAGGCCCAGCTCGGCGCGCTCCCGCCGAGCAACGTCCTGGTGCAGCCGTGCAACCGTGACACCGGGCCGGGCGTGCTCTTCGGCCTGCTCGCGCTCGCGCGGCGCGCTCCGCACGCGCGGGTCGGAATCTTCCCCAGCGACCACTACATCGGCAACGAGCGCGCCTTCCTCGGACACGTCGCGCGCGCGCTGGACGTGATCGAGCGGCGTCCGGAGAAGATCGCCCTGCTCGGGATTCGGCCGGACCGGGCAGAGCCGGGGTTCGGCTACGTGCAGCCGGCGGGCTCGCTCGAGCCCGCCGGCGCCAGCGCTCTCCACGTCGAGGCGTTTTACGAGAAGCCCTCCGCCGAGCTCGCCGAGCGCATCGTGCGTACGGGCGGGCTGTGGAACTCCTTCGTGATGGTCTTCCGCGTCGCTCGCATGCTGGCGCTGGTGAAGGCGACGAGAAACGCCGAGTTCGACGAGATGCACGCGCTCACCGACGATCCGCCCGCCGCCGCCCGCGTCTATCCGTCCCTCACGCGTTGGAACTTCTCGAGTGACTTTCTCGCTCAGGTCCCTCGGCACCTGACCGTCCTGCCGGTCGACGACGTCTCGTGGAGCGACTGGGGGACCCCCGAGGCGATCGAGCGCACGCTCACGGCGCTCAGGCGCGAGCGCCCCGGCACGTTCGCCGTCCCGGCGTGGTGCACGGAAGAGGAGGAGCGCCGGGGTGGGAGGCGTCGCGTGTGACCACGCGACGACCATCGGCAGCGGCCCCGACGCCGCCGGATGAGCGTCCGGCGTTGCACGTCTCCGCGCACGAGCTGCTGGAGGCCGTGCCGGATGCCGTGATCGGGGTGAACGCGGACGGATGCATCGCGTTCGTCAACGTCCAGGCGGAGAACATGTTCGGCTACGAGCGGCGCGAGATGCTCGGGAAACGCATCGAGCTGCTGCTGCCCGGCCACCTCGCGGAGGTTCACGCCCGCCACCGCGCGCGCTACCACGCGAACCCGACCACGCGCCTGATGGGAGTCGGGCTCGACCTCGTCGCACGCCGCAAGGACGGCAGCGAGTTCCCGGTCGAGATCAGCCTGAGCCCGCTCAGGATCCGCGAGGGCACCCAGGTCGTCAGCGCCATCCGCGACGTCACCGAGCGCAAGCAGATCGAAAAGGAGCGCGAGCGACTGCTGAGCGCCGCGGAGCGTTCCCGCGCCGAGGCACAGCGCGCCGCGGAAGCGATCGGCCGGTTACAGGCCGTGAGCGATGTGGCGCTCACCCATCTCTCGCTCGAGGAGTTCCTCCACGAGCTGCCCCGGCGCATCCGAGCGCTCATGGCGGTGGACGAAGCCACGCTCCTCTTCCTCGACGAGGACGGGCGAACGCTGCGCCTGGTGGCGACCGACGGTCTCGCCGAGACCAGCGCCCGCGCGGTACGCATTCCGGTCGGCAACGGCTTTGCCGGGCGCGTCGCCGCCGGCCGCGAGGCGCTGATCATCGACGATCTCGCGCAGGCCGAGCTCGTGAGTCCGCTGCTGCGCGACGCCGGCATCCGTTCCGTGCTCGGCGTGCCGCTCGTGGTCGACGGCCGCCTGCTCGGCGTCCTGCACGTCGGCAGCCGCGAGCTGCGGCGCTTCACGCGGGAGGACGTGCTCCCGATGCAGATGGTGGCCGAGCGTGTGGCGTTGGCGGCCGACCGCAGCCGGCTCTACGAGATGGAGCAGCACGCGCGCGCCGCGGCCGACGAGGCTCTCCGTGCCGGCGCGGATGCCGAGCGGATGAAGGATGACCTCACCAACATGCTCGTCCACGACCTCAAGAATCCGGTCAGCGGGATCGCGATGTCGGTGCACGTCCTGCTGCGGAAGGGACAGCTCTCGGACGCGCAGCAGAGCCATCTCGTGCGCATCGACCGAACCTGTCGCGAGCTGATGCACCTGATCCAGAACGTCCTCGAGATCGCGAAGATCGAGGCCGGCAGGATGCCGGTTGCGACCGAAGCGATCGGCCTCGCGGAGCTGCTCGACGAGGTCGCGACCGAGTACGAGCCTCTTGCCCAGGAGCTCGGCCGCCGCCTCATGATCGCGGTCGGCACCGAGCTTCCTCCCGCGGTCGCGGATCGCGCCCTGCTCAAGCGCGTCCTAGTGAATCTCGTCGTCAACGCGCTCCGCCACAGCGGCAGCACCGAGGTGAGCGTCGAAGCGGCAGAGCACGCACCGGCCGGGATCACGATCCGGGTGATCGACCGCGGGCACGGCATCCGCGAGGAGGACCAGGCCGGCATCTTCGAGAAGTTCAGAACGATGCGTGGAGATCCTACCGCCGACACCGGGCTCGGCCTTGCTTTCTGCAAGCTCGCGGTCGAGCGCATGCAAGGGCGGATCGCATTGAGCAGCAGGCTAGGCATCGGGACGATGTTCACCGTCACCCTGCCATCGGAAGCGCAGCCTCCGTAGGGACTCCGTCGAGAGCGGCGGAGCGCGGGGGACGGCTCCGTCGGCCGTCGCCGTCAGCACCGCCGGGCGCGGAGGGCGAGGTCGCGGGAGAACGGCGGCACCGGGACGTGGTCGCGGAACTTCACGTCGCCGAGCCAGGATCCGGTCCAGGGATCGTACCACGTTCCGCACCACCGCTTCGCGACCGTGAGCGAGGCGTCGCCGATCGGCGCGGCGTCCGGGGTGTACCACTGGAAGGCGTCGTCCTTGAGCCAGAGGAGGAGCGTCCGCCTGCCGGCGAGTCCGTAGGCGACGACGGGGCGCGTGCCGTCGACGGCGGCGCCGGCGGGCTCGAAGCGCTCCCGGTCCCAGCGGATCCCGTCGACGAAGCGCGCGACGGCGCCGAACATCGGATAGTAGCGGTCGGGCTCGCCGGCGATCAGGCTGTCCCACCACCACGTCATCCCCGTGCCGAAGCCGCCCGACATGACGCCGGCCCAGAGACCGTCATGGACGCCGATGCCCTCCGGGTCGGCGGCCCGCGTAGTGGCGAGGTCGCCGAGGCCGAGCTCGCCGAACAGCACCGGCTTCCCGGTGGCCGCGAGGCGATCGGTGGTGAGGGACGCGACGGTGGCGGAGATGTCGTGGAGCGCGGGGAAGACGTCGGCGTAGAAGTGGATCTGGGTGAAGTCGAGGCCGCCGCTCGCCCACACGTTCGGGTCGAGCGGGTAGAGCGCGTGACTCGTCGTGACCAGGTGCCGGTTCGGATCGAGGGCGCGCAGCAACGCGGTCATGTCCGCGTGCCACGGGGTGACGGTCGCGCTCGGCGCCAGCGTCAGGTCGACCTCGTTCCACAGCTCCCACGCCAGCAGGTGAGTCGACCAGCCCCACCGCGCGACCACGTACCGGACCCGCTGCGCGAAGAGCCGCCGCGCTTCCGCGTCCGTGAAGAAGTCCGGCGGCGTCGCCAGCGGCCCGCCGTTCGCGGCGTTGTAGGGGTTGGCGTCCCACTCGCTGTTGAAGAGCAGCGAGAACGGCCCGTGGTTCTGGAGCGAGAGCATCAGATAGATGCCGCGGCGTTCCGCCTCGTCGAAGACGTGGTCCAGCTGCCACGCCCGGTCGAGGCGCGAGGTGTAGTCGCCGAGCGGGGCGGGAGTCCACTCGAGGCCGAAGGCCCACGACGGCATCCACACGCGGGCGTAGTTCGCACCCTGGGCGGCGAGGGCCCCGAACCAGTCGTCGTAGTCGAACGTCCCCCGCCGCGGGCCGTACCAGGCGGTGTTCTCGCCGACCGCGAAGTACGGTGAGCCGTCGTCGAAGGCGAGGTAACGCCGATCGTGCCGGCTCAGCCGGAGGAAGCCGCGATCGCGCGCCCGCGTCACGCGCAGGTGCTGCCACGGGTGCTCGGTGGTGACGCCGCCGGCGCGGACGACCCACCGCCAGCGCCACGTTCCCTGGTGCGTCGGCGTGAAGCGGACGTGGAAGGACGGCGCGCCGACCGCGGTCAGCTGCTCGCGGCCCCCGACGAGGGCGCGCTCGTAGTCCTGGAACCAGAATGCCGGCACGGCGGACGGTGGCGCGCCGCCCGGCGGGTCGAACTCGGCGCGCACGTCGATCACGTCGGGATCGAAGGGGTTCGCAGGCACCGCGTCGGGGACCCACGCCGCCTCGAAGCGCGACCACTGCGCGACGACCGGTACGTCCTCGGCTCGAGCCGTGCCGGCCGTCGCGACGAGAACGACCGCGACCGCGAAGAAGAGGATCCGGAGCCGAAGCACGGTGAGCGAGCGTACCGCAGGCGGGACGCCGCGGGAAGCCGGGAGAGCCGCGTCAGCGCGACCGAGACGCCGACGGCGACGTCATCGGGGGTGACGCGGGCGCTCCCGCTCGCGTGCGGCAGCTCTAGTTCTGCGACAGCCGTTTCATGCGCCGTCCCTCGTTCTCGTTCCCGGCGACGTTGTTGTCCCTGAACGAGTACACGAGGCTCCCAGGCTCGGCGAGGACGCCGTAGTCGGTGTTGTCGACGATCGTGTCGCGCGAGATCCGTACGGTCCCGCCGCCGGTGGCGCGCACGCCGTGCAGATTGTGGACCGCGAGCGAGTCGATGAGCGTCAGCTCCCCATTGCCGTCCGCGAGAAATCCGTCGCCCGCGTTACCGGTGGCGCCCGAGTTGCGGATGACGGCGGTCGCGTTCGGCCCGGCGCGGACGCCGAACGCGCTGGCCTCGATGCGCACGTTGTCGAGCGTCGCGCGCACGGCGCCGCTCGTCGGCGCGAGGTCGATCCCACCGCCAGCCGCGCGGCGAATCGTGGTGTCGTTCGCATAGAGCTCTGTCGGTCCCTCGATGGCGATCGCCGTCATGGTGAATCCGTCGAGCACGCAATGGTCGAGGTGGAGCGTCCGGCCGGCGACGAACCGGACGCCGCGCAGGCCCGGCGCCGCGCTGTCGACGATGCCGTTGAACGAGAGATTGCGAAGCACGACGCGGTCGGACGGCGCGGCGTTGACGACCACCGCGTTCGTCCCCGAGGCGAGGATCGACGCGAACGCGGAACCGCCGTCGATCGTGATCGACTTGGTGATGGTGACGGCGCCGAATCCACCGGGATCGAGCGCGTCGATCTCGCCGCCGGCCGCGGTCTTGGAGATGGCGCCCGCGAACGTCTTGCACGGCGCGGTTCGGCTGCAGGGATTGGCGTCGTCGCCGACCCCCGAGACCCACGTGCGGCTCGCTTGTGCGTGAACGGTGGCGGCGCCGAGCATGGTCGCAGCGACGGCGCAGGCGATGAGCGCGTGCTTTCTCATTGCATCCCTCCTCGCAGAACGGAGCATGCGGCGTGACCCGGACGTTCTCGCACGCGACTCGCGTTCGGCAGTCAACGATGAATCGGTGAGGCTTCGGTGACCGGCCGGACGAGAAGGGATTCTAACGAGCACGCGCCGCAACGCCGACCCTCGATTTACGAAATGCATCGCCGCGTCGGCGGCTCCGACGCGGCTTCGTCACCGCGCGCCGCGACGACCGCCAATCCGATGACGGTCGTCGCGATGCACGGAGATGCCGGAGCGCGGCCGCACCGAGAGAACGCGCTGGCCTACGGATGCTTCCGTATAGTCGGGATCGTCATAGTCGGGATCGTCGGGCGCTCGTTGCGGGCCTGGACGGTCTACGGCTCCAGGCGTATCGGCGAGCCCGACTCGTTCTCGATCTCGAAGTACACCTCGTGCACGACGATCGGCGCGGGCGCCGAGAAGCTCACGTTGTCGAAGATCGAGACGCCGGGCTGCGAACCGGGATTGAAGAAGCCGGGAGTGCAACCGGAGTTGACGGTCCCGAGGTGGAGCTTGTCGGTCGGTTGGACCGTGCAGGTGATCGCGTTGGCGGTCGCGAGGTACTGGATGACTCCCTCCTCCGTGGCGATCTGCGAACCGCCGTCGGTCGCGCGGATCGTGTAGTGGATCCGTCCGCCGGCGGTGTGCGTGCCGGTGAGATGGATCGACAGCACGCTCGTGAAGCCGGGTGAGCTCAGCGTCAGCGGCTTCCCTTTGGCGACGACGATGCGCCGGTCGACCAGCGTGTCGTCGGCGTTGCCGGACGCGTCGCTCGCGCCGGCCGTCTCGATGCGGACGTTGCCGCTGCCGCCGAGACCCGTCCCGGTGCCCGCGGAGATCTCGACGTCGCCGCCGCGTTGATCGGTCGCGCCGGCGGTCGCGGGACCGCCGCTGACCGCGAGCGGGCTTTGCGGCGTGGCGCTGATCGTGGCGGAGGTGACGTCCAGGTCGAGAGGCGTCTCGCTCGCCTTGCAGACGTCCCGCATGACGAGCACGCCGGATTTCTTCTTGCAGAGCGTCGGGCCCGCGGCCGCGCCCGACCGCGATGCGCCGACGAGCACGACCGAGAGCAGGATGGCGATCGAACCCACGATTCTTGCGAAGTGTCGCATGACTTGTCCTCCTTGGTGGTGGGGCCGCCGTGCCGGCGTCCCCTCTCGCCTGTCATGCGTTCGAACGGGGTGAACATTGTTCAACGAGGACGACGCCGGCGGCCTGACGGTCGCTGGGTCCCCAGGCCGATCGCCGGGGTCGAGGACCGTGCCGGCGGCAGCCCCGACCGACCGGCGGCACTATTGCGCGCCGCGTCGTTACAGACTTCACGAAGGCTGGTACGAACGCGCGGACCGATCTCTGCCGAGTCCCTCTCTCCCCAATCCAAGGAGGCACGTGTGAAACGCTTGATCAGCTGGGCCGTGGCCCTCGCCGCGCTTGCCGCCGTTCCGGCGGCTGCTGCCGACATCGCTCGCTACATTCTCCCGCCGGGAAACTTCGGCGGGGTACCGTTCACGGTGAATTCCACGGATCAGCTTCCGCTGTACTCCGGGCTGTCGCCGCTCCGCGACAACATCACCATGACGGACATCAACAACTTCTTTCTCCCCGAGAATTTTGCGCCGATCGGGGCCACCACGGTGGAAGTGACCGGCCGGCCCGGGCTGACGCTGCTGTACGACTCCTACGGGATCCCGCACATCACCGGCGTGACGCGCGCCGATGTCGCTTTCGGCGCGGGATGGGTGACCGCGCGTGATCGCGGGCTGTTGATCCAGATCGGGCGCGGCCCGGCGCGCGTCGCCGTCGCCGACGTGCCCAACATCGACGCCTTCTCGCTGGTCACTTCCGCCCAGGCCTTCACACCGAGCCCAGAAACCGAGGCGCTCGTGACGGCGCAGGTAGACCTCATCCGCCGCACGTACCGCAAGAAAGGCGAGGAGATCATCGCCGACGCCCAGGCCTACGCCGACGGCGTCAACGCCTACTGGGCGGCGCACAACATGAATCAGCCGACGTTCACCGTGAACGACGTCGTCGCGGTGACCGCGTTCATCGGCTCGATCTTCGGTGCCGGCGGCGGCGGCGAGGCCGCCAACGCCGACCTCCTCGCCAAGCTCCAGCAGTCGCTCGGCAACGAGACCGGCTACGCCGCATGGGTCGACGTGATGCTCGCCGACGATCCCGAGGCCCCGACCACGACCCAGCGTCGCTACAAGTATGGGCCGCTGACGGGCGGGGCGGTGACGGGATCGGTGGTGCTCGATCCCGGATCGATCCAGAGCATCGATCCGCGGATCCCGCCCGCGATGGCGATGTTGGCCCCGGCCCGGCGGCGCGCGTCGAACTTCCTCGTCGTCTCACCCTCGCGCTCGGCTTCCGGAAACTCGCTCGCGGTGATGGGACCGCAGCTCGGCTACTACTACCCGGAGATCGTGGAGCAGATCGATCTCCACGGACCCGGCATCGACGCGCAGGGCGCGGCTGTGCCCGGCCTCGCGATGTACATTCTGATCGGACGCACGAAGGACTACGCCTGGAGCTTGACGTCGGCGGGACACGACGTCCGTGACGTCTACGCGGAGGAGCTCTGCACGACCGACAACTCGCCGCCGACGCGCGACTCGAACCACTACGTCTTCGACGGTGCGTGCCGCGCCATGGAGACGTTCAACGCGGGGAATCTCGGGATGACGCCGCTGACCTACCACGTCACGGTCCACGGGCCGGTGTTCGCGACCGCCACCATCGCCGGGAAGCCGTATGCCCTGTCCCGGCGCCGCTCGACGTTCGGCCGTGACGGGCTCAATCTCGCCGCGCTCCACGACATGACCGGCGGCAAGGCGAAGACGGCGTCGCGCTTCTGGCGAACCGCCAACGAGTTCGGGTTCACGTTCAACTGGGCGTACGTCTCGCGCAAGCGGACGGCGTACTTCTCGTCCGGCTATCTCCCCAAGCGTCCCAAGGGCCTCGATCGCCGGCTGCCGACGATCGGCAACGGCGACTACGAGTGGAAGGGGTTCCTCGGGACGAAGCAGCATCCGTACGACAGGGGCGGCCCGGACGGGCTCTTCCTCAACTGGAACAACCGCTCGGCGCCCGGCTTCATGCACGGCGACGACGAGCCGTACGGGTCGGTGCAGCGCGTGGAGCTGTTCAACCGCTTCCCGGCGGCGGTGCAGCTCACGGACGACGTCGGCATCATGAACCGCGCCGCCACCCAGGACGTGCGCTCGCCGGTGTGGCCGATCGTGCGGCGGGTGCTCGCCACCGGAACCGCGCCGACGCCCCGCGATCAGCAGGTGGTCGACATCGTCGACGACTGGGTCGGCCGCGATGCCCCGCGCCTCGATGCCGACGCCGACACCTACTACGACGAACCCGGTCCGGTGATCATGGACGGCATCTGGCGGCCGATCGCGGACGCGGTCATGTCCCCGGTGTTCGGCGCGCTCATCCCGGACCTCGACAACGTCCGCAACCTCGATGGTCTCGAAGGCGAGTCGTACGTCGACAAGGATCTCCGCACGTTGCTCGGTGACCCGGTCGTGGGTCCCTTCAACCTCTCGTATTGCGGCCTCGGCTCGCTGCCGGCGTGCAGCGCCTCGCTGTGGCAGGCGATTCACGACGCCGCCGACACGCTCGCATCGCAGCAAGGACAAGCGGACCCGAGCCTGTGGCGCGGGACCGCCGCGACCAGCGGCTTCGTCCCGGGAATCCTCCCGAACCGATTCCCGTTCACGAACCGCCCGACGTTCCAGCAGGTGCTCGAGTTCGACCGAGTCGCACCCTAGTCGCGTAGCGGCTTCGAGACGCGGTCGCGGCGTCGAGGACGACGCCGCGACCGCTGGAGCTCAAGTCCGTCGTCGGGGACGCGGACCGTCGCTGCCGTCACCGTGGTGACGGCGAGTAACAGAAAGCGACGGCGCCAGGGGCGGACCACGGGCGGGCGCGATACGCGACCGCGAATTCCCAGGGCCGACGGCACGCGCACGGGCGCCGAAGGTGCGTGTCGGCGGCACGCGCATTGCTGCCTGTGCGAACGTGCAAGCCGGCATCAACCGGTCAAAGGTTTGACCAGGGGGCTCGCGTGTCGGTCCCGTCGAGCCCTACGCCTGGTCTGCGTGTGCGCCGCTGGCCACTCGTCTACTTCGTGCTGGCCGCGTTCGACGTCTGCGCCATCCTCACCAGCGTCTACCTGAACCACGCCCTCGTCGAGATGCACGCCGAGTCGTTGGGCGCGATCCAGCGCTGGACGGCGCGGCTCGATCGCTACGCCGAGCTCGAGCGTCTCGCCGAGGGCGTCGGCGCGCCGCCGAAGGAGGTCTTCGACACCCGCGAAGCGCGCCTCGAGATGGTGAAGCTGCGCGCCGCGCGACGGGCCTTCGACGGCGCCCTCGCCGACGTGCAGCGTGAGCTCGCCGACGCACCCGATGCCGCCGCGCTCGCCGACCTGGAAGGGCCGTTCCGCGCCGTCGTCGCCGCCATGGCGACGGTGATGGCCGAGGCGAACATGACGCTCACCTACTTCTCGATCGACGATCCGGAGCAGGCGGGTGAGCATATGGCGGGGACCGATCGCGCGATGGCGAACGTGCAAGCCGCGTTCACCACGTTGCAGCGTGCCGCGAGCGGGAACCAGGCGACGCTGTTCACGCGCCAGCATGAGCTGGCGGCGGTGGTCGCGCGTATCGACGTCGGCATCGCGATCGCGGTCGTGTTGATGATCGCGGCGGCGGTCGTCTACGGCCGGAAGGTCATGCACGAGGCGCTCGCCGCCGAGGCAGAGCGCCAGCGGCACTTCGTCGAGATGGCGTGCGCGAAGGACACCGCGGAGTCGGCGACGCGCGCGAAGTCGGCATTCCTCGCGAACATCAGCCACGAGATACGCACGCCGATGAACGTGATCATCGGGATGACCGACATCGCGCTCGACGGCGAGCTGGCGCCGGAGCCGCGCGACTGCCTGCAGACGATCCGGCGCGCGACGCTCGGGCTCCTCGGCATCGTCAACAACATCCTCGACTGCTCGAAGATCGAGGCCGGGAAGGTCACGCTCGAGGTCGTCGACGTGGACCTCGGACGCCTGATCGAGGAGGTCGTCGGGCTGCTGACACCGGCTGCGCGCGAGAAGGGCATCGCCCTCGAGTCGTCCGTCGATCGGCGGCTCGGGCCGCTGCGCGCCGATCCGGTGCGCCTCAACCAGCTGTTGATCAATCTCGTCGACAACGCCGTCAAGTTCACCGAGAGGGGAGTGGTCACCATCGAGGCGCTGCTGGTCGCGCGGGAGTCGGAGCACGCGCGCGTCCGCATCGCGGTGCGCGACACCGGCATCGGCATCCCCGCCGATCGCCAGAACGCGATCTTCGAGAGCTTCACGCAAGCCGACGACAGCACCACCCGGACCTACGGCGGAACCGGGCTCGGGCTGACGATCTGCTCGCAGCTCGTCGAGCTGATGGGGGGGCGTCTCGGGGTCGACAGCGAGGTCGGGCAGGGCAGCACGTTCTGGTTCGAGGTGGCTCTCGCGCGCGCACACCCCCCCGCTTTCGAGCCGGCGCTGGCTGCGTCGGCGTGAGCGCGGGCGCGCGCCGCGGCGTCAGGCGACGCGTTGCGATGAAACGCCGGGGTCGGTGCGCGGCAGGACGACCGTGAAGCACGATCCCTTGCCGGGCGTGCTCTCGACGATCACCGTGCCGCCGAGCTGCTGCATGAAGCGGCGTACGATGTAGAGGCCGAGCCCCGTGCCGGCGTAGTGGCGCGACTCCGAGCCGTCCGCCTGGCGGAACATGTCGAAGATGATGTCCTTGTCCTCGACGGCGATGCCGATGCCGGTGTCCTCGACCTCGAATGTGACCGCGTCGTCGCGGCACGCCGCCTCGACGCGGACGCGGCCGTGGGTCGTGAACTTGAGCGCGTTCTCCACCAGGTTGCGCAGGACGATCACGAGCTTCCGCGCGTCCGTGACGAGCGTCGCGTCGCACGCGGCGTCGCGCCATTCGAGCGTCACGTCCGGCGCGGTGCGCAGCAGCGAGCAGCGCTCGTAGGCCGCGGTCCAGACCGATCGCAGCGCCACCGGCATCAACCGGACCTCGGACTGCCCGGCCTCGATGCGGCCGATCTCGAGCGTGCCCTCGATGAGCTCGAGCAGCTGCCGTCCGGCGTCCTTGATGCGATTCAGGCAGTCGAGCTGCTCGTCGCGATCGCAGGCGTCGTCCTCCACCATCTCGGTGTAGCCGAGAATCGCGTTCAGCGGCGTCCGCAGCTCGTGCGACATCGTCGAGAGGAACTCCGACTTGATGCGGCTGGCGTGCTCGAGCTGCTCGACGAGTCGGGTGTTGTTGAGCGCGAGCGACGCGATCTGCGCGATGCCGCCCACGATCGTCTCTTGCTCGGTGCTGAACGCGGACGTGGGGCTGTCGTACCCGGCGACGACGAGACCGGCGAGCGTGTCGTCGTCGCGCCACAGGCCGCAGCAGACCGCCGACGCCTCGCGACCGCGGAGCGCGTGCGGCACGGCGTCCGCCACGTCGGCGTCGGAGATCCGCATCACGTCGTGACGCCGGAAGTGCGCCGTCAACGCCGACATCTCCGCGTCCGTGATCACCGGCGCCGGGCCGGTGGACCGCGGATACGTCGCCACCCGCGCATAGCCGTTGGCTTTTCGGTCGTGGAGGAACGTCGCGCTCCAATCGCAGCCGAGCACCTCCGTCGTCAGCAAGCTCAGGCGATCGACGATCAAGGCGGTGTCGAGCGACGCCATCATCTCGCGGCCGACCCGCACCAGCGCGGCGGAGGTCCGTGCCTCCTCGGCGAGCTTGCGCTCGGTGAGATCACGCAGGTAGCCGGTGACGAGCGTCGCGCGCCCGTAGTCGCTGCGGTTGATCGCGAGCTCCCCCGGAAACTCGCTGCCGTCGGCGCGCAGCGACAGCACCTTGACGCGCGCCCCGCTCACACGCTCGCCGGTCGCGAGGTACTTCGCGAAACGATGGCGATACTCCGCGCGCAGCCGGCGTGGCACCAGGGCCTCGAGGACGGAGCGGCCGATGACGTCCTCGCGCGCGTATCCAAAGGCGCGCTCGGCGGCGGGATTGAAATCGCGAATGTTGCCGGCGCCGTCCATGGTGATGATGCCGTCGAGCGCCGTGTCGATGATCGCGCGGCTGCGCGCCTCGCTGTCCCGCAGCCGCGCCAAGACGTCGAGGCGCTCGATCCGGTGCCGCTCGAACTCGTACGCGATGTAGATCGACGCGATCGCCGCCGTGACGACTCCGACGACGAACGGCTCGAAGTCCTGCGGCAGACGTTCGACGCCGAGGATGTTGACGGAGATCGCCGCGAGCACGGCAGCGACCGTCGCGGTCTGCGCCCAGGCGCCCCACGGCAGCAGCGCCGCCGTCCACATCATGACCACCGTCATCAAGACGAAGATGCTCGCGGTCTCGCCGATGACGATGCCGTTCGCCGCGTTGGTCGCCGCGACCTCGACGACGGTGGCGAGCGCCGCAACGATGACGGTCGGTCGCGACCGCGGCCGGCGGAGCAGCCAGAACATCGCGAGGACCGTCGCTAGCTGGATGGCCTTGATCGCCGTCAACGCCGGTATCTTGGCGGACGCGGCGCGCAGGACGACGACCGAGAAGAGGACGAACGCGACCAGCAGGACCCAGAGCCCGGCGCGGAAGCGCCTGAGGAGGATCGCGTCGCTGTCGTCGAGCGTGCGTTCGGGTTCGCGCCTAGACGGTTTCATGACACGGCAAGAAACGGGCGCGAGCGACGTCGCGACATTTCACCGTAAAGCCGCGGGGATCGGGTTCGACGCGCCAGGACCACGGGCAGGAGAGCAGGTGCCGTGCCCGAGCGCAGCCGGTCACCTCGTCCTCGACATGCCGGCATGTGACGCTGCGCTCGGCATCGCAACGCGCATGCGCTCGCCACTCGCGCCCTCGACGGCGAGCCCGTCGCGCCAGGCGCCGGCCGGCCGGCGTGCCCACTCGTTCGGCATCGCGCAGCGCACGAGAACACGCTGCCGCCGCGCCCGTTGACGTGGTTGCACCTTTCCGTTGCGAGGCGGCGATTCTACTTCCGAGCCACCTCCTCGGTCGTGGACGCCCGACCCCGGAGATAGGCGCGCGGGGACACGCCCGTCCAGCGGCGGAAGGCGCGTGAGAAGCTACTGGTGTCGGCGAACCCGAGCAGAAACGCGATCTCGGTGACCGAGGTGCGGCCTTCCTCGAGGCGCGCGCGCGCGATCTCGCGTCGCGTCTCGTTGAGCGCGTCCCGGTAGGTCGTCCCTTCCTCCTCCAGCCTGCGCTGCAGGTTGCGGAGACTCATGCCGAGGGATCGCGCCGCCGCTTCCTCGCCCGGTTCGCCCGCCGGGAGGCGATCGATGAACCAACTCCGCAGTCGGCTGCACACGCGCGCGCTCTCGATGCGGGCGAGGTGACGCGCGACGACCTCGTCGTTCTGCCGCGCCAGCTCGACATTGCCGGCGGGAAGACGCTCGTCGAGGTCGCCGGCGGCGAACTCGAGAACGTTCTCGCGCTCCGCGAACCGCACCGGCGCGCGGAACACCTTGGCGAACGCCTCGCAAGGAGACGGCTGCGGGCGTTTCAGCCGGACCGCGACCGGCATCACCTTTCCTTCCGACAGCATCCGCGCCGTCCGTGCGACGAGCGACACGATCGCATCGATCGCCTCGTCGGCGGGTCGGCCCGGGCCGTCCGGCACGACGAGGCGAAAGTCGACCCGCTCGCCGGCGTCGAGGAGCTCGAACCGCGCCGCCTCGCTGACGAGATCGCCGTAGCGCCCGAAGCGGTGGAACGCCTCGCGGAGGGTCCGGCTGGCGAACACCGCGAAGCTCAGCGCGTGAAAGGTCGTCGGTGTGACGAAGCGCGACGCCCACAGACCGAAGCAGGGATCGTGCGTCGTCTCGACGGCGAGCCGCCACAGCCGTGTGGTGGTTGCGATGGGATGGCGACGGTCCGGTTCGTCCAGGGTCGCGACGTCGATTCCGGCGCGAGCGCCCACGGCTCGACCGTCGACTCCTCGTGCATCGAGCGCCCGGACGACGGTGAGCGTCCAGGTGCCGAGCACCGAGGGGGCCGCCAATGGAACCCTTCGGTGGCGGTCCGCCATGTGCGTCCGGATTCTCGCGCAGCCGAACGAATGGAAGCAAGGACGATCCGGTGACGAGGCGCGGCTCCGTTTGTCACGTCCGGGACGAAATCTGGCGCGGTCGGCCAAGACGCCGCGGGCGCCGAGCGCTACCTGAGAGGGCGAGGGCGGAGCGACGGCAACCAGTCGCGCCGCCGTGGAGGTTCCCGGTCGGTCCGATGGTGGTTCGGACCCGCGGCCGCGCTCGATCGCGAGCGCATGAGGTGACGACGATGAGCACGACGATGTCTTCTGGGTGGGCTTCTCAGGTCTCGGTGTCGGTCGCGGGAGTCGGGTCGTACCTCCCGGAGCAGCGGGTCTCGAATCGACAGATGCTCGAGCGCGTCGATCCGCGTCACCCCGACGGTACGCCGCTCGCTCCCGACTGGATCGAGCGGCACGTCGGCATCCACGAGCGCCGCCTGGACTTCGACTTCGCCGCGGGCCGCAAGCGCGCGCGGTCGGACGGCGGTCTCTACGACGGCGACCTCGCCCTGCGCGCGGCGCGAGCGGCGCTGGCGGACGCGCGCGTCGACGCCGCCGACGTGGACGTCCTCGTGCACGTTTCCACTACTCCGGACACCATCGCGTGCTCGGATCACCTGCGGTTCTTGACCACGGAGTTGGGACTGCGGCAGGGCGCCGACCTCGTCCATCACAATCTCGGATGTGCCGGGCTGTCTGCGGGCTTTCGCACCGCCGGCGCGTTCTTGCGCGCGGGGACGTCCGCGACGGCGCTGGTCGTGGCGAGCAATTGTCCGTCCGGCTACTTCGCCAGAGACGCCGGCGGCGCCTATCGTTCGCATGCGAGCGGGTTCGCCTGGCTCTCGCCGCTGGTGTTCAGCGACGGCGCGGGGGCAGCGGTGTTGCGCGGCTCGGCGCCGGCAGCCGGCGCCCGCCGGACCGGGCTGCTCGGGGTGCGGTACGAGACGAGCCCCGACATCCCGCTCGTGACCTATCCGGCCGGCGGCTGCCTCGATCACACCTCGGCCGAGAACGTCGCGGACCATCTCTTCGTCATGGACGGCAGCAGGGTGAACGCGGTGTTCACGCCGCTCATGCAGCGCAACATGGAGATGCTGAAGGAGGACTGGCCGACCTGCGTTGCGCCGGCCGTCGGCGGCGACTTCGACATCGACCGCGTCGCACGCTGGTACCTGCACCAGGCGAACGGCGTCGTCGTGCGCCGCGCCGGGGAGATCCTGGGGCTGCCCGCCGATCGCATCCCTCTCAACGTCGATCGATACGGCAACACGTCGGCGGCGAGCACGCTCATCCTGCTGGACGAAGATCGGCGCGCGAACCGCGTGCACGCGGGCGACTTGGTCGTCTTCTTGTGGATCGGCGCGGGCAACGGAGCGATGAACGGGTACGCGGCGCTGATCCTCTGATCGGGCGGCGCGCACGGCGATCGGCACTCGGCAAGGAGGCGCGGCCGTGACGAGACGCGAGCGTATGGCGGGAGCCGACGCGGCATGGCTCCACATGGAGCGACGGACGAACCGCATGGCGATCCACTGCGTCGTCTGGTTCGATGCGCCGGTCGACTGGGCGGCGGTGACGGAACGCGTGCGCGTGCGGCTGGTGGCGCCGTACCGGCGCTTTCGTCAGCGCGTCGAGGAGCCGCTGGTGCCGCTCGGCGTGGTCGCCGTTCCGCATTGGGTCGACGACCCCGACTTCGAGCTCGAGAACCACATCCGGCGCGTCACGCTGCCGGCCCCGGGCGATACCGGCACCCTGCACCGCTACGTCGCAAAGCAGGTCCCGCGCGCGCTCGATCGCACGCGGCCGCTGTGGGAGCTGCATTTCATCGACGGCTACCGCGGCGGCGGCGCCCTGCTGGTGCGCCTGCACCACGCCGTCGCCGACGGCATCGCCCTCATGCAGCTGCTGGAGTCGCTGAGCGACGAGGGTGCGGCGGCCGCCGCGCCGGCGCCGCGCGGTCGGGCGTCGTCGGCGAACCCGGCATGGGGCGTCGACGTCGCCGCTCTCGTGCGGGCGAGCGCATCGTCGCTGTGGAAGATGGCGCTGGTGCGGCAGGACCGGCGCACCGTCCTGCGCGGCAAGCTCGGCACGGTGAAGACCGTCACCTGGTGCGAACCCGTCCCGCTCGACGCCGTCAAAGCGGTCGGCAAGCGGACGGGCGGGAGCGTGAACGACGTGCTGCTCGCGGTGATCGCGGGCGCGCTGCGGCGCTACCTGATCGCGCACGACAGCCTCGTCGACGAGATCGGTGCCGTGGTGCCGCTCAACATCCGGCCGCTCGACGTTCCGGTGCCGCCGGAGCTCGGCAACGAGTTCGGCCTCGTCTTTCCCGCCTTGCCGATCGGCATCGCCGATCCGGATGACCGCATCGCCGCCGTCAAGCGCGCCATGGACTCCGTCAAGCTGAGCCGGCAGGGCCTGCTCACCTTCACCTGGCTGAGCGCGGTCGGCCTCATACCCGCCCAGCTCGAGAAGGCGCTCATCGATCTCTACGCCGGCATGGGCAGCGTCATCATCACCAACGTCGCGGGACCGCGGCAACCGCTGTCCGTGGCCGGGACTCCGGCCGCCGGTCTGCTCTTCTGGGTGCCGACCTCGGGCCCGATCGGCGTCGGCCTGTCGATCGTCAGCTACGCCGGCCGCGTGACGCTGGGTCTCGTCGTCGACGCCCGCCTCGTCCCCGACAGCGAGTCATTGCGCGACGCGCTCGAGGCCGAGCTCGACACGTTCCGCGGCGGCGCGGCTGAGCTCGTGGCTGCGCGTGGTTGACGATGCACCAACTGGTCAGTAACATCTGACCATTCGGTGAACGGCGATGCCGGAGATCACGGCGACCGAGTTCAAAGCGCGCTGTCTGGAGTTGATGGATCGGGTCCGCGAACGCGGCGAGACCTACGTCATCACCAAGCGGCGTCGCCGCGTGGCGAAACTCGCGCCGATCGATTCTCCGAAGCGCAGCATGAGCGTGCTGGGCTGCCTCCGCGGCGAGCTGGAGATCGTCGGCGACGTCGTCGGCGTACGCGTCTCGGAGAACGCCTGGAACGAGACGCTGCGCGAGTGGGACGAGATCAACGCCACGCCAGTCCGGAAGCCTCGCCGTCGGACGAAGCGTCGTCGGTGATTCTACTCGATACGCACATCCTGGTTTGGACGGTCGCGAGTCCGGAGAGGCTCACGCAGCGTGCGGCCGCTGCCATTCGGCGATCGGCCGCGAGATCCGGTCTCGCCATCGCCTCCATCACCCTGTGGGAGCTTGCCTTTCTGTTCTCGCGCGGGCGCCTGCGCCACCGCGGGACGGTCGAGGAATCGCTCCGCCACGTGCTGGAGGTGACTCGCGTTGCGATCAAGGAGATCTCCCTCGAGGTCGCGGTCGTCGCCCAGCAGTTCCCCACGAGTTTTCCCGCCGACCCTCAGGACCGCCTGATCGCGGCGACGGCGATCACGGAAGGCGTTGCGCTGGTGACCGCCGACGCGGCGATCCGCTCGAGCCCCCTCGTTCGGACCATCTGGTAAGGTACCCAGCCGCGCCGAGCGCGACCGGTCGGCGTCCGCTCTCGCGCACGACCGAGATCCTGGGCGTCGGCGCGAGCGGGGTTGCATCACACGCGGACACCGGCGAGTAGCAGAGCTACCGATGTCGGTCGACGTCACCCATCTCGAGCAGCATCGCCCGGTGCTGATGGGGCACTGCTACCGCATGCTCGGCTCGGCGACCGACGCCGACGACGCCGTGCAGGAGACGATGGTGCGCGCGTGGCGAGGCCTCGGTCGGTTCGACGGGCGGTCGTCGTTGCGGACGTGGCTCTACCGCATCGCGACCAACGTCTGCCTGGACGCGCTCGACGACCGCTCGCAGCGCGTGCGGGCGATCGACGAGGGGCCGGAAGGCTCCGTGACCGACGTCCTCGAGACGCGGCCGCCGAACCCACTGGCTGGAGCCCGTGCCCGACGCTCGCGTGCTCCCGGCCGACGCGGACCCCGCCGAGCACGCGGTGCTGCGTCAGAGCATACGGCTCGCGTTCGTCGCCGCGCTCCAGCACCTGCCGCCGAAGCAGCGCGCCGTGCTGCTGCTGACGGACGTGCTCGGCTGGTCGGCGGCAGAGGCCGCCGAGACGCTCGACACGTCGGTCGCGTCGGTGAACAGCGCGCTGCAGCGCGCACGCGCCACCGTCGCGACCCGCGATCTCGGCGCTGCGCCGGCGGTGCTGTCCGACGCGCAGCGCGCGGCCGTCGATCGCTACGTCGCGGCGTTCGAGCGCTACGACGTCGACGCGCTGACGCGCCTCCTGATGGAGGACGCGACGCTCTCGATGCCGCCGTACACGCTCTGGCTCCGCGGCCACGACGCGATCCGCGCGTGGCTTCTCGGGCGCGGCTCGGAATGCCGCGGCTCCCGCCTGGTGCCGACCGCCGCCTGCGGCTCGCCGGCATTCGGGCAGTACCGTCGCGGCGGCCGCGACCCGTGGGCGCTCCTGGTGCTCGACGTCGCGCCCGAGGGCCGCATTGCGGCGATGACCTCGTTCCTCGATACCGCGAGTCTGTTCCCGCCGTTCGGCATGCCGCCGCGCCTCGAGGAGTAGCGATCGCGCAACGCGGGTGCGCCCGCCGCGTCCGCCCGACCGATGAGTTTCGAGCGGCGCGGGAGTCTAATCATCGAATGCATGGCACACGGCCCGAACCGACGGCGCCCGACGCCGACGCGGCGGGACCGATGCGCTCGAATCGATGCGTTCCAAGGAGGAAACGATGCCGGAGAACAGTGCTCGAAAGATCTTCGTCAACCTCGCCGTGCGCGACCTGAAGAGGTCCATGGACTTCTTCGCCAAGCTCGGATTCGGGTTCAACCCGAAGTTCACGGACGCCAATGCCGCTTGCATGATCGTCAGCGACGACGCGTTCGTGATGCTGCTCGCGACGCCGTTCTTCGAGACGTTCACGAGTCGAGAGCCCTGCGACACATCGACGCACACCGAAGCGTTCCTGGCGCTCTCGTGCGGCAGCAGGGCCGAGGTGGACGCGATGGTCGAGACGGCGGTCGCGGCCGGCGGCACGCACGCCATGGACTCCCAGGACCACGGCTTCATGTACGGCTGGAGCTTCTACGATCCCGACGGCCATCACTGGGAGGTGTTCTACATGGACGCCGAGGCGATGAGCGCCGAAGAGGCGAGGCGTCGCGCGGCGCAGTGACGAAAGGGACGACGACGATGAGAGACGACGCTGGTGTGACGACGTTCACGACGCCCTCGGAACGGGAGATGACCGCGACACGGGTGGTCGATGCGCCCCGCAGCCTGGTCTGGGACGCCTCGACCAGCCCCGACCACGTGCCCCACTGGATGCTCGGCCCGAGTGGGTGGACCATGCCGACCTGCGAGATCGATCTCCGTCCGGGCGGCGCGTGGCACTTCGGCTGGGTCGGCCCCGACGGTGCGACGATGGAGATGCGCGGCAGGTACCGGGAGGTGGCGCCGCCGGAGCGGCTGGTCCACACCGAGTCGTGGGGCGGCGACTGGCCGGAGACGCGCAACACGCTCGTCCTCACCGAGGAGGGCGGCCGGACGAGAATCACGTGCACGGTGACGTATCCCTCGAGGGAAGCGCGTGACGCGGCGCTCGGGACGGGAATGAAGGACGGCTGGTCCGCGAGCTACGATCGTCTCGACGCCTACCTGCGGGCGTCGGCAAAGGAGGCGTCATTGATCAACTGCTACGCGTTCGCATCGGTGCCCCCGTTCGCGCGCGGACTGGTCCGCGACTTGCGCGTCCGCTGGGCTCTCGAGGAGGCAGGCCTCCCGTATCGCGTGACGCTGGTCGGTGAGGGCGACGGCACGGTGACGCCGTCGGCGTACCGCGCCCTCCAGCCGTTCGGCCAGGTGCCCGCGATCGAGGACGGAGATCTCAGGCTGTTCGAGTCGGGTGCGATCGTCCTCTACGTCGCGGAGCGGAGCCCGGCGCTCTTGCCCGACGATCCGCCGGCGCGGGCGCAGGTCATCCAGTGGATGTTCGCCGCCCTCAACACCATCGAGCCGCCGATCCAGCAGCTCACCGCGATCGACCTCTTCTACGCCGGCGAGCGCTGGGCGAGCGAGCGCCGTCCGGCCGTGGTCGAGGCCGCGCGCCGGCGCCTCGGCGAGCTCGCCGCGCGTCTCGACGGGCGCGATCATCTCGTCGGACGGTTTTCCGCCGCCGACGTCCTGATGACGTCGGTGCTGAGGATCGTGCGGCACACCGATCTGGTCGAGGAGCACCCGGTGCTGGCCGCGTACAAGGAGCGATGCGAGGCCAGACCGGCCTTCGTCAAGGCGCTCGCCGACCAGATGGCGACGTTCGAAGCGAGCACGACGAGGTCCGGTTGACGATCGCGGACTGGCGCGGGGACGTCGGCGAGGACATCGATCGACGTCCCCACGCGCGCTCGCGGCAACGAATTGCTCAATCGCCCTTCGCCTTGAATTTGCCCGCCTCGTTCTTGAGCGCGACGCCGTAGGTCGCCTCCCAACACGCGCCATTCTCCGCTTGCAGCTGGGCGCGCAGCGGGAGGGGCAGGGTAGTGGGCGGGAGCCCCTCGAGCCGGCTCGAGAGCCCTGCGCCCTTGCCCTGCACGAGCGCCTTTGCCTTGCCGGCGGCTCCGGCCTTGAGGATCAGTCCGACGAGGCCGTCGGGCGTGCCGCTCTTGTCGTGGAACTTGAAACCCGTGGTGCCGGTCTTCTTCCAGCACGGCTTCGCGCCGCACAGCCCTCCGCCGGGCGCCTTCATCCAGAAGAGAAGAACGGGCGCGACGTGCGACTCGTCGTAGAGGCAGAACGCATAGTTGTCGCCGCCGTCGGCGAGCGGATCCCCGAACTCCGCGACGTCGGTCGCGGCGCCCTTCGCCCACTTCCAGCCGGCGCGATCCTTGACGTCGTCGGCGAGGTCTTTGGTCGAGAGCAAGCCCTTGCCCGGCTCGGTCTGGACGTGGCAGCCGATCAACGGCGCGTCCGCGCAGGGCTCCTCCGCGACGACGTACTCGCTGAACGTCGAGAGGGTCACCTTCCAGAAATTGTCGGGACGGCTGCAGCAAGGGGATTGCGTGTTGCAGTCGGGATCCGCGGGCGGGGGCGCGGCCGAGTGGCATTGCGGCGTCATTGCGACGCCGTTCCGCCAGATCTTCAGGCTCTTCTCCTGCACGCGCGTGCCGTCGACCTTGCCGTCGTCGTCGGCGTCCGGCCAGGTGAACGTGACGATCGCGGGCGGATCGAACGTGACGTTCTCGGGCTCGAGCTTTGCCGCGAGAATCCGCGTGCCGGAGGTGCCGACGCTGTACTCGCTGCTCGTCGTCCCGGTGATGGAGATCGTCGTCGCGCTCGCGAGCGTGCCGGGCAGGATCTGCACGCTGACGCGGCCGTCGGGGGTCGTCACCGTGCCACCGCCCGCATCGATGACCGCGGCTGCGGAGCTCACCGCGATGCACGCGTCGGTCGGATCGCTCGGACACGGATCACAGGCGTCGCCACCGCCCTGGTGATCCGAGTCCAGCTGGTCGGGATTGGAATCGTCCGGGCAGTCGTCGATCGCGTCGCACACGCCGTCGCCGTCGCCGTCCGGCAGCGCGCCGTCCGGCGGGCACGTCGCGCTCGCTCCGGTGCATTGCTCTGCGGCGTCGCAGGGTCCGGCGGCCGGCCGGCAGACCAGCGTGCTCGCCGCGAAGGCGCACGTCGGCGAGCAGCACCCTCCGGCGTTGCCGTCGTCGCACTGCTCGCCGGCTTCGAGCACGCCGTTGCCACAGACGGGAGTCGGAGTCGCCGTCGGCGTGGCGCTCGGGGTGGGCGTCGCCGTCACGGCCGGCGTCGGCGTCGCGTCGAACGGTCCGAGCTCGTAGCGCGCGACGGCGATGTCCTCCGAGCCGAAGGTGCCGGCGGTTCCCGCCAGCACGATCTTGCCGCCGGGAGCCGGCGCGACGGCGTACCCGACGTCGCTCGTCGTGCCCATGTCGGTCGTGACGAGCCCACTGGCGCCGAAGCTCGAATCGAGGCTGCCGTCCGGGAGATAGCGTGCGACGCCGAAGTCCGGCGTGTTGTACGTCGGTCCCGTCCGACCGCCGACGACGATCTTGCCGTCCGGCTGGATGACGAGGCCGGAGGCGATGTCGCTCCCCATGTCGACGAAGGAGGTGAGGACGAAGCCGTCGCCGTCGAAGGTCGCGTCGGGGGTTCCATCGTCGTCGAAGCGAGCGACGACGAAATCGGGACCGCCGATCGGTGCGGCGTAGATCCCGGCGGCGACGATCTTGCCGTCGCCGTCGAGGGCGACGGCGTAGAAGCCGTCGGGGTTCGTCGAGAGATTGGCGGTCGCGATGCCGTCGCCGTTGAAGCTCGGGTCGGGCGTCCCATCGTCGTCGTAGCGGACGAGGACCATCTCCGAGAAGCTGAACGCGGCGGATCCATAGCCCGCGACGATGATCTTGCCGCTCGATTCGTCGACGACGACGGCGTTGGCGACGTCGCTCCCCGAGCCGTCGCCGTCGACCGGCGTCAGAACGATACCGTCGCCCCCGCCGAACGTGTCGTCGAGGCTGCCGTCGTCGTCGTAGCGCGCGACGGCGAAGTCCTGGTCCGCGGCGCCGTGCGCCTCGCCGACGGCGACGATCTTGCCGTCGCCCTGGATCGCAAGCCCGTGGATCACGTCGTTGCCGGAGGAAATCGTCGTCGTCACGATTCCGGAGCCGCCGAACGTGTCGTCGAGCGTCCCGTCGTCGGCGTAGCGTGCGAGCGCGAAGTCGGCGGTCCCATAGCTACCGGTCGAGCCGGCGACGACGATGCGGCCGTCCGCCAGGAGGGCGATCGCATACGCGCTCGCCGAGACACCGATCGGCGTCGTCACGATGCCGCCGCTTCCGAAGCTCGGGTCGAGCGACCCGTCTTCCGCGTACCGGACGATCGCGAACTGGTTGGCGCCGGTGACCGACGCGTATCCCGCGACGATGATCCTGCCGTCGGGGTCGACGGCGACGGCCCGGCCCGCGTCGGTCCCCGCCCCGATCGCGGTCGTCACCTTGCCGTCGCCGCTGAAGGTGGTGTCGAGGTCTCCGGGGGCGGCGAGGACGTTCGCCTCGGCGACGAGCAGGCCGAGAAGGACGGCTACGGCGGAACGGGCACTGCGAGCGGTCGGGTTACGCATGGGCTTTTCCCCTCGCGCCGGGACGTCCGAAGGCTACGGCGTCGACGCGGTTGCCGGACGGTCGCGGATCGTCGCCTCCGAGCAGCGCCGCCGGATGGCGGTGCGAACGACCCGTGAGACGCATCGCACACATGGTCCTCGGGCGTCCTAACGTCACGCAAACATTTCACAAACATTTTCATTGCTGATTCGATGCGAATCGCGATAGCAACGGTCGATCGCCGCTCCAATGCGCGAATCGAACTCCAGTGCTGCGCCGGCTCGGATCGCCTTCGGACCGTTCGTGCTCGACGGGCCGGAGGGATGCCTGTGGCGCGAGGGTAAGGTCGTCGCGCTGCGGCGGAAGGCGTGGGAAGTGCTCTACCGGTTGGCCAGCCGCCGCGGAGAGGTCCACGCGAACGCCGACCTGCTCCGGGCCGTGTGGGGCGACGTCGCGATCTCTCCCCAAGTCCTGACCAATGCCATCCGCGAGATTCGGACGGCGCTCGACGACACGGTCGATCCGCCGCGTTTCGTTCGCACCATCCGGGGACGCGGCTACGTGTTCTTGGCGGACGTCCACGCGTTCCGTCGGCATGCGCGTCCCGACGTCGTCGTGGGTCGCGACGCGGAGCTTCGCCGCCTTGCCGAGATCTGGGATCACGCGCGAGCGGGGCGGTCGCGGCTCTGCTTCGTCACCGGTGAGCCCGGCATCGGAAAGACGACGCTGGTCGATACGTTTCTCGCGCACTGTTGCCGCGAGTCGGCCGTCGCTGGCCCATTGGCCGCGCACGGCGTCTGCGCCGAGCAGCATGGTCGTGGCGAGGCGTACATGCCGCTCCTCGAAGCGATCGACGAGCTCCTCGACGCCCCCGAGTTTCCCGACGCTCTGAAGGAGCTGCGTCGGTGCGCGCCGGCGTGGCTCGCGCAGTTGCCATGGCGCCTCGGCCGCGATGACGAGCGCGTGACGCTCGCGCAATCACTCACGGGCATGACGACGCCGCGAATGCTGCAGCAGGGTATCGCGTTCCTCAGGACGGCCGCGGCGCGGCGATCCCTCGTCCTGGTGCTCGAAGACGTGCACTGGTCTGACCTCGCGACCCTCGATCTGCTCGCGGCGCTCGCCCGCAGGCCGGTCGCTGCGCCCCTGCTGATACTCGCCACGTACCGGCGCGTGGACGCGGCGGATCGCGCACACCCCGTCGTACCTCTGGCGCTGGAGCTCGCGCGTAGCGGTGCCGCGGAGGAACTAGCGCTCGGCCCGCTCGACGGGCGCGCCGCCGGCAACTACGTCGCCGCGCGCTTCGCGAGCGCGGAGCTCGCCTTCGCCCTCGCGGATCGACTCACCGAACAGTCAGCCGGAAATCCGCTCTTCATGCGAACGTTGATCGACGAGCTGGTGGCCCGCGGCGCGATACTGCGCGGCGCGGATGGGTGGCACCTCGCGGGCGGCGCGACGAAGCTCGACGAGCTCCCCAAGACGTTGCGGGAGTTCGTCGGCGCCGAGCTGGACACACTCCCGCCGCCGGTGCGCGACGTCGTCGAAGCCGCGAGCGTCTCCGAGCTCGCGTTCACCGCGCCGGAGCTGGCGGCCGCCATCGCCGCCGACGCGCCGGCGGTCGAGCGGACGTGCGAGCGCCTCGTGAAGCGCGGGCGGCTTCTTCGCGTCGCGGCCGACGTCGGCGGCGACGTCGACGGTGGCGCGCCTGCGGGCGTCCGGCGATACGCATTCGTCCATGCCGCGTACCGTCGTTTCGTGTACGAGCAGATCGCGCCGCTGACGCAGCGCAGCCTGCATCGCGGGATCGCGGCGGCGCTCGCGGCGGCGCGTCCGAACGACGAGGATGGCGTCGCCGGACGAGTGGCGATGCATTACGCGCGCGGCGGCGATTCGCGGAATGCCATTGCGTACTTCGACCGCGCCGCGACGTACGCCGAGCGGCACTCGGCCTATCGCGAGAGCGCCGCGCATCTGCGCGCGGCGCTCGACCAGGCGGCGGCAGGCGCGACGACCGTGCCCGCGGAACGAATCGGCGCAATGCAGCTCCGGGTCGCGGGCCTACTCTCCTTCGTCGAGAGCTACGGCGCGATGAAGGTCGGTGACGCGCTCGCGGCTGCCCGGGACGCGTTCGCCGCGCGCGCCGCTCCGCAGGGACAGTTCATGGCCGAGCTCGGCATCGGCCGCTACGAGCTGGTGCGCGGGCGTCACGACGCCGCGCTCCCGCACGTCGCGCGCATCCTCGAGATGAGCGCGACCGTGCTGCAGCCGCTGCGCGCAGTCGCCTGCTGCTGGGCGGGATTCGCCGCGTCACTGCGCGGCGAGCTCGCGCGGGCGTGCGCGTTGTTCGAGGAGGGGCTCGCCGCCCCGGAGGCACCCGGTTTGCTCCGGGACATGGACGCACACCGCTTGATGGGCTCGCAATCGGCGATCGTGCTCGGCGTCCGCGGGGATCTCGCCGGCGGCCGGGCGCGGGCCGAAGCCGCGCTCGAGCGCGCGCGCGGCAACGCGCGTCCCGGCGATCTCACGCAAGCGCTGCTCCTCGAGACCGAGCGTGCGACCTTTCTTCGGGATCACGACGTCGGACGTGTCTACGCCGCGGAGACGATCCGGATGGCGCACGAGGCCGGCCTTCCGAGCTTCCTCGTCCTGGCGCGATTCTACCAAGCCCTCTTCGACACCGGCCGTCCGGCAGCGCGCATCGCCGCCATGCGTGAGGCGATTGTCGAGCGCCGCCGCCTCGGCGACCGCTGGCACGAGTCGCTGCTCCTTACGCTTCTCGCCGAGACCGAGCTGGAGGCCGGCGACGTCGAGAGCGCGCGCGCGACGATCGACGCGGCGCGCGGCTACGTTGCGGAAAGCAACGAGCGCCACTACCTCGCCGAGGTGCAGCGCGTGCAGGGCGAGAGCCGGTGCGCGGTCGGCGACGCCGATGCCGCCGCGAACGGCACGCGCTTGCTCGCCGACGCCGTCGAAACGGCAGCCGGGCAGGGCGCGCGGCTCTTGGCGCTCCGTGCCGCGACGAGCCTCGCGCGCCACGCGCGTGACGGCGGCGCCGCAGGCGAGTTGGTGCGTCACGTGGAGGTGTTTCCGTCCGCTGTCGAATCGTGGGACCTGAAGGAAGCGCGTGCCGTGCTCGCCGCGTCGCCGCGCGCGGTGAACGTCCGCGGCCGCCGTCGGCCCTAGTGGACTGCAACGGCCGGATCGGTAGCGGCGCGCCAGGTCGCGCGAGCGCGATGGGGATCGCGGCGACGTTCCGTCCCGCGTCCGATCCGTGCCGCGCACGCTGCCGCGATGCCGGCTCGGGTGATCAGATCCACGCCAGGGCTCGCTCGAGGATCTGCGTCGCGTTCGTCTGCGCGCAGGCGCCGTGCGCGATCAGCAGCCGCTCCGGCTTCCACGCCAGGACGCGGGCCCGTGCCCGGCGCGCGGGAGCGCGGCGGACGAAGGTCGCGCGCCACTCGCGCGGGGTGCTGCCGTGCTCGCCGACCAGGCCGTCGAGCCGCATCACCATGCCCTTCAGGCCCTTCATCTGCGCCGGGTCGTGACGCTGGACCAGGTCGCCGACGATCGCGGTCCGCGACGGCCGATGGAAGAAGACGACCTCGTCCATCGCGAGCGAGCCGCGGAAGATCGTCTGATCGACGTCGCCGGCCCAGACGGGATCGGGCGCGTCGCCGAGCTCGGCGTCGAAGCGCACGTCGCGCCGTCGCCGTGCCAGACCGGGCGGCGCATGGAGCCGCGCGTCCGGCCAGTGCCGTACCCAGTCCTGGAGAAAGAGGTGGTGGATCTTGTTCGGCGAGACGATCGCGCGCAGCGGTCCGATCGCGTCGACGGCGCGCGCGAGATCGGGCGTCAGCGCGATCGGCGACCACGCCCACGTGCCGCCGTCGCCGAGGCGCGCGAGCGCCATCCGCGTCGGGTACGGGAAGCCGAAGAACGACACGGTGGGGCCGGCGGCGACGTACAGCGACGGACCGAACTCCTCGAGCATGCGGCCCTCCTACGGCTTCGCCGGCTTGGTGTCGTCGACCAGCCGGACGGCGAGCGGCGCCGCGGCGTCGAGGTGGACGTCGCGCTGTGGAAACGCGATCACGATGCCGGCCTCGCGGAACAGGTCGTCGATGCGGAAGCGGACCTCGCTCTCGATCTCGCGCTTCTCGAAGATCCGGCGGGTGTGGATCCAGAAGTGGGCCTCGAACTGGAGGGCGTCGTTGCCGAACTCGGCGAAGAGGATCTTCGGCTCGGGGCTCTGGAGAACGCGCGGGTGCTCGTCGAGCGCTTGCCGGATGCGCTTCGCCACCTCGCGCGTCGGCGAGCCGTAGGCGACGCCGACGCTCACCTCGGTCCGAATGAGGTCGTCGGAGAGCGTCCAGTTGAGGACGTTGCCCTCCAGAAACGTGCTGTTCGGCACGATGACGTGGGTGTTGTGCGACGTCCGGACCCGCGTGCTCCGGGCGCCGATCCGCTCGACGTGGCCGAAGGTCCCGCTCACCTCGATCAGGTCTCCCGAGCGGATCGGCCGCTCCAGGAGGAGGATCAAGCCGCTGATGAAGTTGTTCATCACGTTCTGGCTGCCGAAGCCGATGCCGATCGCGAGGGCGCCGCCGATCACCGTGAACACGGTCATCGGAAAGCTCACCAGCCTGAGCGCGAAGAGCGTGAACCAGAGCAGCAGGAGGTAGAAGCCGATCGACTGCACCGCCGCCGCGGCACCCTCGTCGACGTTGAAGCGCCGGCGGATGATCCGGCCGAGGCGCTCGCTCACCCGGCGCGAGACCGTGTAGCCGAGCGACAGCAGGACGATCGCGAGGACGATGTTCGCGACCGTGAGCGGCTGCTTGTCGACGACGGCGACCTGGTAGTGCCAGACGTCGCGGAAGGCGGCGGTGACGTGCGACAGGCCCGCGGAAAGCGGCCCGCGCTCGGCCGCGCCGGCGCGCGCCGGGAGCGCCATCACCGCCGTCACCGCGCCGAGGACGGCCGGTGCGACCATCTGCGTGCCACGCCTCGTGCTCACGAGCGGCACGAGTCTACCGGAGCGCCGCGGGCGGCGCGCTACCCGGCGGATTCCAGGAGGTGGCCGTCGCGCTCGATCCAGGACGCGACCTCGCGGGCGACGATCGCATCGGCGGCGGCGTTGGGATGGCCGTCGGCCGGGAGATACAGGCCGTGCCGGCGCTCGGCCTTGAACGCGGCGAGGAGGTCGACGAACGGTACCCGGTGGCCGCGAGCCATCGCGGCCCAGCGCTCCTGCAGCGAGGTGTCGTCGGAGAAGAGGCCGAACTCGCCCGGGATGTAGACCAGCACCACCGGGATCCGGTGGCGCGTTGCGAGGCGGACCAGCAGCGCGAACTGTCGCGCGTAGACGGCACGGGCACGGACGAGCGCCGCCGACGGCTTGGCGCTGCGCGCGCCGAGGCCGAGCGAGAGCTTCGCGTCGGTGATGCGAAGCGCGCGGAAGAAGAGGTCCTGGAGCGCCGTCGCCAGCGCGCTCATCTGGACCTTCTGGAAGAAGCTCACCGCCCGCCGGAGCCTCACGACGTCGCTCCGCTTGGGATGGAGGCGGCGGGCGGTGTCGGCGATGTCGCCCGGCGAGCCGACGAGGACGATCAGGTCGGGATCGAGCGCGAGGCCGCGGTTCTCGAGATACTCGCGCTCCATTCGAATGCTGTAGCCGGGCACCCCGGCATTGAGGACCCGCACCCGCGCGGCGGGCGCGCGCGCGTCGAGCAGACTCTCCAGCTGTGCCGGAAACGAGTCGCGCTCGGGCAGCAGGTAGCCGAAGGCGAACGAGTCGCCGAGGACGAGGATGCGCTTCTCGCCGGCCGGCTTGGCGAGCGACATCTCCGGACCGCGCAGCCCCTGGCGGTTGATACGGACCGGGATGTCCCGCCATCCGCTGGAGATCCCCTTCGACATCGTCCCTTCGAAGCCCGGGATGAACACGTGGCCGATCTCCGGCACGCGTTCGTACGGAGTCGCCGACCAGCTGCCTCGCGTCTGATAGCCGACGACGCGGCAGAGCCCCTCGAGAAGGAGCACGAAGACGACCGTCGAGACGGCGGCGAGCGCGACGTTCGCGAGCAGGCCGACCGGCCGCGCGCGCGGCCGGTCGGCGACAGGCGCGGTTTCTGCGGCAACGGTGGAGGCGGATCGGCGCATGATGGCGGCGGCGAAACGGATACCAGAACCGGTACCCGAGGCCGCATCAGTATAGGCATCGCGAGCGGTGGTGGAACCCCACATCTGGGTGATTCGACGGACGGCGGGCGGCGACGGCTGGCGACGATGCACGGGCGCGGGGGGGGACCGCGACCGCGCGCCGGCGTCCGTCGACCCGAGAATCAGATGAGGCCGGCGTAGGACCCGCCGTCGACCTGGAGGTTCTGACCCGAGACGAAGCCCGCCTGGGCGCTGCAGAGGTAGGCAGCAGGCGGCGGCGAACTCCTCGGGCGTGCCGAGACGATTGGCGGCGATCGACGCGGCGATCTCGCGGTATGCCTCCTCGACCGAGACGCCGCGCGCCGCCGCCTGCAGCCCCGCCATGAAACGCTGGCGATCGGTGTCGATGCGCTCGGGCAGCAGGTTGTTGATGGTGACGTTGTCGCGGCGCGACCTCGCGCGAGAGGCCCTTGCAGACGGCGGTGAGGCGCGCTCCGCGCGGCCGTCGAGAGCCCCATCATCGGGTGCGGCGACTTCACCATCGCCGAGGTGATGTTGACGATGCGGCCGAAGCGGCGCGCGCGCATGCCGCCGATCACGGCGCGGATCATGAGCGACGGGCGCGAGCAGGTTCTGCTCGAGCGCGGCGAGCCAGGCGCGCGTGATCCCAGTCCTCGAAGCGGCCCGGCATCGGGCCGCCGTTGTTGGTGACGAGGATGTCGGGCTCGGGGCACGCGGCGACGAGCCGCTCGCGGCCTTCCTCGGTGCAGAGATCGGCCACGACCGCGGTGACCTCGGCGCCGGTCTCGCTGCGGATCGCCGCCGCGGTCGCCTCGAGCGCGTCTCGGCGTTCGCGTCCGTTGACGACGACCGTCACGCCTTCGCGGGCGAGCGCCGTGCGCGCACGCCCTGCCGAGTCCGCGGCTCGATGCGCAGACGATGGCGCGTCCGTCCTTCGATTCCGAGTCCATCGCTCCTCCTCCGTGGCCGCGGGCCGGCATCGGGAGCATCGCCGCGAGCACGCGCGCGAGCGCGGCGCGCGGGGTCGGCGACGCCGCGGCGCGAGCGCCACGCGACGTGCTGGTCGGGTCGCACGAGCACCGCGCCGTCGGCGTCGATGCCGAGGAGCGCGCCCACGCACCGTCGGTCGTCGGCGACGTCGCGTCCGATCGCGAGGCGAGTCGAGCGGCGACCGGACCCGCGGCGGCGGCCGACCCACGCGCCGCCCGCCGGCGCCGGCGATCAGCGTGAAGCGATCGTAGGCGAAGAGGTCGAGCGTCGAGACGCGCGCCGGCGCGCGTCACCCAGGCGTGCGGCAGGCGCGCGCCGGGGCGCGCGTTCGGCACGTACTCGCGCACCGGATTCGCGAGCGGCGGCGCGCTCGCCGTCTTCGACGATGCGCGCCCGCGTCGTACGCGAAGCCGAGCTGCAGGCCGAGCATGTCGAAGTGCTCGGCCTGGTCCGCGATCGCGGCGGCGAGCGCGCCGTTGGCGGTCGAGCGCGGAGGCGTGACGGCGGCGTCGTCGCGCCGCGCTCGCCGGTCAGTCGAGGCGAGCGCCTGGTACACCTCGAGGAGCCGGAGCGCGTTGCGCAGGCTCACGTCGGCGTTCCGCTGCGCGACGGGCGCCGCTCGGCCTCGTAGGTGTCGAGCAGCGCGTCGGCGCCCAGCCCGCCTCGACCGCGCGCGATCTTCCAGACCAGGTTGTGCGCGTCCTGCACGCCGGTGTTGAGGCCGAGGCCGCCGGTCGGCGGAAAGCGGTGCGCGGCGTCGCCGACGAGGAAGATGCGCCGCTCGCGGTAGCGCTCGGCGACCTGCGCGGTCATCGTCCAGGTGCGGATCGTGCGGATCGGCGAACGGGTACGCGTCGGTGCCCAGCGCCCGCCGCACGATGCGCGCGCAGGCCGCTTCGGTGTAGTCCGCCGCCGACTCGTGGTCGGGATCCCAGGGGTGCATGTAGACCCAGGTCGAGTCGATGTCGTGGGCGACGAAGGTCGCCGGTCGCGCCGGGTTCGGTGGTCCAGTAGAGGATCGCCGGCCGGTCGCCGACGAGCGCGCGCAGGTTCGCCTCGAAGTGGATCATCACGAAGCTCTGCAGGCGGTCGGGCCCGATCGGCGCGATGCCGAGCGAGCGGCGGACCGGGCTTGCGGCGCCGTCGGCGGCGAGCAGCCAGCGGCTGCGCATCTCGTAGACCTCGCCGCTGGCGCGATCGCGGACCGTCGACGTCACGCCGTCGGCGTCCTGCTCGGCGCCCTGCCACTCGTGGCCGTGACGGACGTCGACGTCGCGGCGGCCGCGCAGCGCCTCGAGCAGGATCGGCTCGAGGCGATGCTGCGACAGGTTGCGGAGCGGCGTCGGCGTGAGCGCCAGCATGTCGTCGCCCTGGCGCTCGTAGGGAAGCCGGCCGAGCTCCTCGCCGGCGAGCGTCGTCACCCAGCGCACGTGGCCGGCGTCGGCCGGATCCTGCCACGCCGCGGCGAGCGCGCCCCCGTCGATGCCGGCGGCGCGGAAGATCTCGAACGTGCGCGCGTTCACGACGTGCGCCGCGGGCGCGGACTGCGGCGCTGCGCGCCGCTCGACGACGCGGCTCGGGATGCCGAGACGGGACAGCAGCAGCGAGGCCGTCATGCCGGCGGGACCGGCGCCGACGACGAGCACCGGGGTTTCGATGCGCGTCATCTCAGCGGAGGGGCGCCTGATCGTCGGCGATGCGGCGCGCGATCTGCCGGCGCCAGTCGTCGTACGGCTGCCAGTCGCCGGCGCGCGCGGCAGATGCTCCTCGGTGAGGCGCAGGATCTCGGCGTCGTCGAGCGACAGGTCGAGAAACTCTCCGGCGGGCTGGTGCACGAACCACGGGCTGTCGACGACCAGCTCGAGCGCGTTGCCCTCGGGGTCGCGGGTGTAGAGCGACCACGAGTTGCCGTGGTTCAACGGCACGAAATTGCCGTTCCCCTCCGCGATCAAGCGCTGCTGCACGCGACGGAGCGTCGCGAGATCCTCGAGCCGGAACGTCAGCTGGAAGATCGCGGCGCCGAAGCTGCCGCCGAGAACCGGGCCCTCGAGGATCGCGCCCTCGGTGCGGCCGGACGCGAGCACGAGCTGATGGTGCTCCGCCGGGTCGGTCGTCAGGAAGACGAGCCGGGCGATGCCGCCGCCGACCTCGCCGCGGTCGGTCACCGTCATCCCCAGGACGCGGCTGTAGAAATCCTCCATCCGGTCGAGGTCGAAGCAGCTGAGGCCGAAGTGGCTGAGCCTGAGCCGTCTGCCTTCGACGGCGGGAACGCTCGTGGTCGTCATGGTCGGGTCTCCTCGTCGGCGAGCGCCCGGGACTTCCCGGGACGCGCGAGTTTGGCGGTTCCGAAAGGCGGTCGAATTAGTCGGCCGTATAACTCGCCTTGCGCGGCTTAGTCAAGAGAGTAAACTTCCGTCCGTGAGACGACGGAACGCGCCCGCGGTCGCCGTGAGACGACGGAGCGAGATCGTGGCCGCCACACCGCCGACCGCGGCGTCGCCGGCGATCCAGGACGGCTCGCGCGCGCGCATTCTCGCGGCAGCCCTCGAGGTCTTCGCCGAGCGCGGCTTCGACGGCGCGCGCACGCGCGAGATCGCGGAGCGCGGCGCGGCGAACCTCGGGCTCATCAAGTACTACTTCGGCGACAAGGAGCGGCTCTGGAAGGCGGCGGTCACACGCGCCTTCGCCGAGCTGCAAGCCGACTTTGCCGGTGCGCCGCCGCTCGATGGCAAGGCCGAGCCGTCCGTCGCATGGCTCGACCGGATGGTGCGGCAGCTCGTTCGCTTCTTCGCGCGCCGTCCGGAGCTCATGCGATTGATGAACGACGAGGCGAAACGCGACGGCCCCCGCATGCGCTGGCTCGCCGACCGTTTCGTGCGGCCGATGACGGAGGTCGTCGCCGCGCACCTCGAGCGCGCGCAAGCCGACGGATTCCTCCCGGCGATCTCCCCGGTGAGCATGCGCTACATCGTCCTCGGCGCCGCCGGCCTGATCTTCAGCCAGGCACCCGAGTGCCGGTACGTGTCCGGGGTCGATCCGACCGACGCCGGGTTCGTGGAACGGCACGCGGACGCGCTGATGCATTTTCTGACCGCCGCCAGCCGCTCGGCGGCGCCGGCAGGCGCGCGATCCGCTTCGCGAGCGCGACCACGAGCACGAGCGCGATCCATGCGCGGTCGCCGCGTACCTCGCCGCTAGCAACGCGGGCGACTCCCCCCGGCTCCCGCGCGCGTCGTCGCGCGCAATCATTGCCTCACCGTGACGCAGTTCGGCTGTGATTCGCGATTTCGACTTCGGCGGCGCCGCCGCGGGTGTTACGGCGGCCGCGGAATCACGACGTCGAGGTGGACGCGCGCGACGGGTCGCGCGCGCGAGGAGGTCGCCGATGTCCGTGGATGAAGCACCGACCGACGAGGTCGGGGTCGCGGTGGCGGACGGTCCGTCGACGAGCGCGCCGTTGTCGCTCGATCGCGTGCTCGTGGAGGAGCTCGAGTGTCTCACCGGCGACGCCGGCGTGAGAGTCGAGGTCGAGGGCGCGAGCGCAGATCCAGGAGCCCGCTTGCGCGCCGTGATCGGTCTGATCCACGCGCGTCACCAAGGTTCGGCGGCGCTCTGCCTCTCCGGCGGCGGCATCCGCAGCGCCACGTTCAATCTCGGCGTTCTTCAGGGGCTCGCGCGCATCGGGTTGCTCGCCCGCTTCGATTACCTCTCGAGCGTCTCGGGCGGCGGATACATCGCGAGCTGGCTGAGCTCCTGGCTGAAACGGCAGCCGAGCGGAGCCTGCGAAGCTCTCGGCGACGCGACCGGCGACCCGCTGGCGCCGGAGCCGGCGCCGATCCACCACCTGCGCCGGTACAGCAACTACCTGACGCCGCGAACCGGACTGTTCTCGGCCGACACCTGGACCGCGCTCGTGATCGTCCTGCGCAACATCTTTCTGAACTGGCTCGTGATCCTGCCGTTGCTCGCCGCCGCGGTCGCGGCGCCGTGGCTCGCTGCATCGATCGCGCCGGACTGGATGGTTCGCCGTCCGGCGATGCTGTTCGCCATCGGGTGCGCGCTCGGCTTCGTCGGCCTGTTCTGGATGAACCTGCTACGCGCCGACGTCGAGCCGCCCGACGCCGTGAAGCTCGGCCTGCGCCTCGAGCAGCGCTTCCTCCTCGCCGGCCTCGGGCCGCAGCTGCTGGCGGTCCCGTTCATGGCGGTCGCGGCGATGTCGGCGCCGCGGTCACCGCGCGCTCTCTTGGTCTTCTGTGCGATCTGGGCGATCGGCACGCCAGTCACGGCGCTCGCGGCGTCGACGCTCCTCCAGAAGCCGCTGCTCGGTCGGACGCGCACCTACCTCGTCGGCGACGTCGTCGCCGCCGGCCTCGCCGGCTCGCTCATGGCGTTCCTGTATCTCGGCATCCTGGTGCACTGGCCGCGCCTCGGCGACGACGGGACGCTGCTGGCGGTCGTCGCGCCGTTGCTGGTGCTGGGACCCGTCTTGCTCGGCAAGGCGCTCTTCGTCGGCTTCGCGAGCCTTTCGGAGCAGTGGGGTCGGCCGTCCGAATACGGGGACGCCGAACGCGAATGGTGGGCGCGCTGGTCGGGATGGCATCTGATCGCGATCATCACCTGGACCGCGGGCAGCGCCGTCGCATTGTACGGTCCGCGTGCGCTCGATTGGCTGAGCGGCGCCGGACTCGATCGCCTGTGGGCTTACGTGACCGCCGGCGGCTTCACGACCGCGCTCGGCTGGCTGGTGAGCACGCTCGGGAAGAGCAGCGAGACGCCCGGTCGCGCCGACAGCCCGACCGACGAACGAGCCGGATGGCGCGGTCTCACGCTGCAGCTCGCGCTGCCGCTCTTCTGCGTCGTGCTCGCGATCGTGCTCGCGACCGGCGTTCGAGACCTCGTGTGGCTGCTCTCCGGCGGCGATCCCCTCCACCACGACGGTCCATTCCCGGCGGGGCGCGTCGCCGCGCTCCTCGTCGCGCTCGTCGGCACCGGCACGCTGATGGGGTGGGTCGTCAACGTGAATCGCTTCTCGCTGCAAGCGATGTATCGCAACCGACTGATGCGTGCGTACCTCGGCGCCAGCAACGACCACCGGCAGCCGAACCCGTTCACCGGGTTCGACCCCGACGACAACATCGCGATGGCCGAGCTACGGCAGAATCGGCCGCTGCCGATCGTCAACGTCGCCTGCAATCTCGTCGGCGGCGACGACCTCGCGTGGCAGCAGCGCAAGGCCGCGAGCTTCACGATCTCGCCGCTCCACTGCGGCAACCACCGGCTGGGATATCGCCGCAGCGAAGAATACGGCGGCAAGCGCGCGACGCGTTGCGGGGCGCGGAGCGGCGGCGTCTCGCTCGGGACGGCGATGGCGACGTCGGGCGCCGCGGCCAATCCGAACATGGGTTACAGCTCGTCGCCGTTGCTGACGTTCGTCATGACGCTGTTCAACGCGCGCCTCGGCATCTGGCTCGGGAACCCGGGTACGGCGGGCGCTTCCACCTTCACCCGCAGCGCGCCGCGCAGCTCCGCACGCATGATCTTCACCGAAGCGTTCGGCCTCACCGACGACAAGAGCCCGTACGTGAACCTCTCCGACGGCGGCCACTTCGACAATCTCGGGCTCTACGAGATGGTCCTGCGGCGCGTGCGGACGATCGTGGTCTCGGACGCCGGCTGCGATGCCGGTGGCGACTACGACGACCTCGGCAATGCGATCCGGAAGATCCGCACCGACCTCGGCATCCCGATCACGTTCGCAGACCGCATCCTGATCCGATCGCGCGCCGACGCGAAGATCGGCATCTACTGCGCGCTCGGGAGCGTCGAGTACGCGGAGGTGGATGGGGCGGGCGTGCGCCCCGGGAGGCTCGTCTATCTCAAGCCGACGCTCTGCGACCTCGAGCCCTACGACGTGTACAACTACGCGCGGGCGTCGCGGGGCTTCCCCCACGAGAGCACGGTGGATCAGTGGTTCTCCGAATCGCAGTTCGAGAGCTACCGCGTCCTCGGGCTGACGACGATCCGAACGATCTCCCCCGACACGGTGGCGAGCTTCGACGAGCTCGTGAGCGTCGTGCAGCAGTACATCGGCCGGCACGTCGCGCCGGCGCCGCCGGTCGCGCAGGGCAACGGGCGCGGCGCCGTCCCGGCCGGCGGCGGCGGTCCGTGCGGCCCCGCTGACGTTCGCCCGGAAGCAGGGCCCGGCGACCCGCCACCTGCGCCCCGTTGAACGGCGCCGGCGGCGGGTGCGGCGGCATTCACGCGGGACGCTCCTCGAAGCCGACGACGGCGAAGGTTGCGACCGCGGCGGCGACGCCCTTCACCTGCGCCGGCGGCATCGCGCGCAACGCGAACCGCGGGTCGAGGGCGCCGCGCACGGCGTCGGTCACGAGCACGTCGACGTCGTGCGTGCGCGTCAGCGTCTCGACCCGTGCGGCGACGTTGACCGTGGCGCCGATGACGCCGTACTCGACGAGGTCGCTGCTGCCGATCACGCCGGCGACGACGGCGCCGCGATGGATGCCGATGCCCATCGCGAGCTCCGGACCGCCGTTCGCGCGCAGGGCGCGGTTGTACTCCTCGAGGGCGCGCCGCATCGCGAGCGCCGCGTGCACCGCGTCGTTCGCCTGCCAGGGATTCGAGTCGAGCGCGCCGAACAACGCGAGAATGCCGTCGCCGATGAGCTTCGAGACGTGGCCGCGATGCTCGAGAATCGCGCGGCTCATGCGTTCGAACCAGCCGTTCAAGACGCGCACCAGGGTCTCCGCCTCGAGACGCTCCGCGAGCGGCGTGAACGCCTTGAGGTCGGCGAACAGGACCGTCACGTCCTTGGTCGTGGAGCGCGTCGAGACGCCCTGGGCGATGATGTCCTCGACGACCTCGGCGGGCGTGAAGCGCGAGAACGAGCGCTGGAGCGATTCGAGCTCGCGCGACGCGGTCTCGAGCCGCTCCTCGAGCGCGCTCACGCTCCGGCGCATGCGACGGTACGTCAGCGCCAGCGCGACGACCGCCGCGATCACGACCGCCCACGCCACGCGATGGCTCCCGCCGCTCAGCAGACCTCGAGGAGCACGCTCAGCCGGCAGACGGCGTTCGCGAGCGCGAGCACGCCGATGGCGTCGAGAATCTCCGCGCCGGCCATCGCGACCGTCGCCTCACGCATGCGGCGCTGGATCAGCGCCGGCTGATAGCGGACGCTCTCGCGCGCCAGGACGATCAGCCGCCCGTCGCGGGCGTCGAGGAGCGGCGACCCGAGGTGGCGCAGGACGTCGGCGGTGACCTCCGGCGGAACGCCCTCCGCGGCGAGCGCCTCCGCGGCGTCGGCCTCGCCGCGCGAGCAGCCGAGACAGCGCGCCGTGACCGCGAGGATCAACGACTTCGTCCGCCGCGGCAGCACCGGCGACGCCCAGGCATCGTCGATGATCGCCCGCAGCATCGCGGCGGCGGGCGTCCCCTCGAGCGCGGCGACGACCGCGGCGCACGGGCCCTCGTTGCGGACCGGGGCGGTCGGCGGCGAGACCGGATCCGGCATCCGGACCATCCGCGCCAGAAAGGGCCGAACGAGGCGGAAGAACCGCCGGTCGACGATCGACTCGAGCGGCTCCGGGGGGAGCGCGAGGAAGGTCGCGACGCGGTTCATGAACGCCGCGAGCGCGGCCGCGAAGGCGATCTCGGCGACCGCCGCGTCGGAGAACCCGGCGCGGGTGAGCTCGCCACGGTCGGCGGCACCCGGGCGCGGGTCGGCGCGCGAGATCTTGCGCGCGAACGCGAGCGCGACACGATCCCGCGGCGCGATCGCGGCGGTGTGGAAATCGCGCTCGAGCTCGGCGATGAGCTCGTCGCGGTAGCCGTAGATCTTGAAGAGCGCCCGCTGGATGCCGTAGCAGTAGCGGCACGAGTTGTCCTGGCTGACGACGAGGCCGATGAAGCGCCACAGCTGCGCGTCGATGTGGGCGGGGCGATAGCTCGTGCCGCGGGCGATCGCGCGCGCCAGCCACGGACACGGCGCGACGCGCGCCAGCCATGCGGGGACCGCGCCCATCTGCTGGCGGATCTCCGCTCTCAGGAGCGGCGGCTCGTCGACGCGCGGCACGAGACACTCGAGCCAGTCGACGGCGCCGCCCGTGGGCGCGGTCGCGACCTCGGCGGCGGTCGTCATCGAGGTCTTCCTACTCCCGCAGTCCCCGGCAAGGAAGAGCGCATCGACGCGCGCGCCTGGCGGGCGCGAGGGCGCGCGGTTCGTGGACGATCCGTTCGCGGCGGCGGCCGCGCTACTTCGCCGGCAGAATCAGCGGCGGGATCGGTGAGCGCGCGGTGATGCCCACGTACCCGGTGATGCCGAGCGTCATGTCGTAGGCGCCGAAGAGCTCGACGCGCGCCCGCCAGCCGTGGATCTCGATCGCGGGCCGGAGCATCAGGCGGGCGCCGAAGCCGAGCATCTGGCTGTCGCTGCCGCCGAGCGCGTGATCCTCGAAGACCGTGACCGAGAAGCGCCGTCCTTCGAGCAGGTCGGAGACGACCAGGCGCTGGTAGACGACGTGATCGTCCGGGTCGGCCCTCGTGCCCGGTCTGGTGAACGCGACGATCGTCCGCCCCTGGACGCGCGCCGCGAGCGTGAAGAGCGGCGGCTTCGCGGCGGTGTCGTCGCCGGGCGCGGGCGAGCGCGGCGGGACCAGGGTGAAGAACGGCGGCAAGCCGCTCGCACGGTCCTCGTGCTCGGCGACCATGCCGCGGTCGGCGGCGTCGAGCGGCGACGGCGCGTGCGACGGGGGCGCGTCGAGCAGCAGGAAGAGCTCGGGTCGTGCGAGCTGAAATCGATGAATCAGACCGGCGCGTTCACCGGCATGAGTCTCGCTCGCGGTCGCGAGCAGAAGAAGCAGGAGTAGGATCGCGTTCGTCATGACGGCGGGCGCTCCGACCGGAGCTTCGCCGCACCACCTTCGCGACGATACTCCACAATCAGGCGTGACGGATACGAAATTCGACATCCGGATCATGATGCGTTCGCGAGCGGCGTGGCGCCGGCTCACCAACGGACGGGGGGTGTCGCGAACACCGCGGCGTTCTCTATAGCGCGTGCGCAGTATCGGGCATCGAGCGAGCGGCGCGCGTCGGGGCCGCGAACGATTCACGACGCTCGACCGGGAACGGCGGCTCGCTCTCCGATTCGGGGAGCTGCGGTCAGCGCAGCGGCGGCGACGACCGGGAACCCTCGCGCCCGTCGCCACGATCGACCGAGGGGCGGAGCGCGTCCAGCTGCTCGAGGTCCCAGGTCAGGCCGAGCTCGGTGAAGAGCTCACGGGCGCGGCGCAGGTGGGAACGCGCGTCGAGCCCGCTCCGCGTGGCGCCGGCGCTCGCGCCGGCGAGGCGGCGCCCGATCTCCAGGTGCGTGCGCGCGAGCTCCGGCCGCGCGCCGAGCCGCTCGCCCTCCGCGAGGCTGCGGGTCCACCATCGCGAGGCCTGCGACTCACGGCCGACGAGCCAGCACAAGCGACCGCAGAGCTTGTAGGTCTCGACGCGATCGCTGGCGACGCGGTGCGCGCTCTTGACGGCGCCGCGCCAGCTGCGGCGCGCCTGCCGCCGCGCGGCGGCGACGTCGTGCGATCCGCCGGCGAGCGACTTTTCGAGGACGCCGACGTCGAACATGAAGCGGCTGAGCGCGTAGGGGCCGCGATGGTACGACGGCACCTGCCGTCCGAGTGCGGCGATGATCGTCTCCGCCTCGCCGAGCGCGCTCGCGGCGCGGGCGTCCTCGCCGCGCAGCATCCAGAGCTTCGCCGTCCAGCCGAGGGCGAGGAGGTTGAAGAGCTTCTCCACCCGGCTCGTGTAGTAGTGCCGGAGGGCCTCCGTGGCCTCCTCGAGGCGCCGCTCCTCGAGCGTCACGACCGCGCGCGACCCGTCGTGGCACGAGCGCGCGAAGTCCGAGCCGTAGGCCTCGGCGATCGCAGAGAGCTTCGCGATCTCCGCGCGCGCCCCCGCGAAGTCGCCCTGACGCGCCTTTCGCTCGCTGCACAGACACAGGTACGTGCTGACGTCCCACAGCTGGCCGTGCCGCAGGCCCTCGTCGACGAGGGTGTCGTCGAGGCAGGGCTCGGCGCGCCAATCGCCGTGGAGGAAGTGATGGATGAAGCGCATCGACCCGTAGGTGAGCATGTCGCGCACGTTGCCGTCGCGCACCAGGCTGCGCGCGATCTCGAGGAAGCGACCGGCGATGCCGAACGACATTCCCGTGAAGCTGAAGAGGGCGGCGCCGCCGGCGTACATGCCGCACGCCTCCTCGATCGCGCTCGGATCGGTCCGGTCGAGGCGGTGGATGCTGCCGATCGTGTCCAGGAAGAAGCGGGTGGTGTCGGTGGTGGTCTGCGCCTTGGCGCGGTTGAACCGCACCTGAAGCACCTCGCGGTCGACGCCGTCCTCGACGGCGCGATAGCGCGGCCGGCGCGGGACGTAGAGGCGCGCCAGCACCGCCGCGGCGTCGAGCGCGAAACGCAGCGCGAGCCTCGCGGTCGTCCGCGGCACCGGCTCGCCGAGGTACTCGAGGGCCTTGTTGAAGTGCGGGATCGACTCGACCAAGCGGCCCTTGTTGAGCAGCGCGAGCGCGATGTTCTTCTCGAGGAGCGCCTTCTTCTTGGGATCGCCGCGGTCGCCGTGCAGGACGAGGTATAGGCGCGACGCCTCCTGGAAGAACTCGAGCGCCTCGGTCGACGCCGCCGAGCGAATCGCCTCGTCGCCGGCCTTGAAGAGATAGTCCTCGGCGCGGTCGAGGTGCTCGGAGCGGCTGTAGTGGTACGCGAGCATGCCGGAGAACTCCGACAGCCGCTCCGCGAACGACGACTCGATCGCCCGCGCGACGCTCGCGTGCAGCTCCTTGCGGGTCTTCTGGAGAATGGAATCGTAGATCGTCTTCTGCGCGAGCGCGTGCTTGAACGTGTACTCGACCTCGTTGCCGCGGCGCCGCTCGACGATCAGCTGGCGCTTCTTCAGACCCGCGAGCGACCACTCGAGATCGCCGGCGTCGCCGAGCACCTCGGCGAGCAGGCGATGGCGGAAGCTGCGCCCGATGATCGACGCCACCTGGAGCACGCGCCGCTGCGGCTCGGCGAGTCGATCGATGCGGCCCATGATCACCTCGTGAATCGTGCCGGGCACGACCACCGACGCGATCCGCTCGGTGACGGTGAATCGCCCGTTGCGCTCCTCGATCGCCCCCTCGTCGATGAGCGAGCGCAGCACCTCCTCGATGAAGAACGGGTTGCCGTCGGCGTTGCGGAGCAGGGTGCCGATGCTGGCGTACGGCAGATCGTCGACGCCGAGCAGGTTGCGCACCAGCCGATCGCACTCCTTGGCGCCGAGCGGCTCGAGCACGACGTCGACGCAGCGCTCGGGATGGCGCTCCTTCGCGGCGTGGACGACGCGCTGGACCGGATCGGCGTCGCCGGGCCGGAACGCGTGGACGAAGAGCAGCGGATGATCGCGGACCGGCCGCAGGAGCGCCTCGAGCAGGTGCACGGAGGATTGATCCATCCAGTGCAGGTCCTCGAGCACGACCATCGTCGGCCGCGCCGCCGCCATGCGCTCGAAGAGCGTCCGGACGTTCTTGGCGAGCAGCTTCTCGCGCGCGTCGCCCTCGACGTCGTTCACGCGCTCGGCTGCCGGGCCCGGGAGTCGCAGGCTCATCACGGTCGCGACGAACGCGACGATCTCGTCCTTGTCGCCGGCCGCGACCGCGCCGACGGCGGCGTCGAGCTTCGCGAAGGCGGTCTCGTCGCCGTCCTCCTGCGCGATGCGGGCCCAGTCGCGGAAGAGGCCGATGAACGGATGGAACGGCAACGTCCGGCCGATCGCGACGCAGCCCCCGCGCAGGCATCGGATCTCGTTCAGCTCCGGCCACGCGCTCATCTCCGCGAGGAGCCGGCTCTTCCCGAGCCCGGCCTCGCCGATCAGGTTGACGATGCCGCCGTGACCGCTCGCGAGCCCGCGGACGCAGCGCCGGAGGACTGCGAGCTCGCGATCGCGGCCGACGAGGCTCGACGTGATCATGCCCTCGGGCCCGAGCGTCGCCGGACGATCGCCGGGCGGCTTGATCCCCAGCACGCCGTACGTCGGAATCGGCTTCGCCTTGCCTTTCACCGCTCGCAGGCCGAGCGGCTCGTACTCGAAGACGTCTCGCGTATAGCGGTAGGTCTGCGGGCCGACCCAGATCGCGCCCTTCGGCGCCAGGTCCTTGAGGCGCGAGGCGAGGTTCACCGTGTCGCCCATGACCGTGAAGTCGCGCGTGGTGGCGCCGCCGACGTCGCCGGCGAGCACCAGGCCGGAGTTGATGCCGGCGTGCACCTCGAGCGGCACGACGACGTCGTGCTCGCGGTTGAACGCGTCGATGCGTCGCCGCATCTCGATCGTCGCGCGCACCGCCCGCTCCGGCGCGCGCTCGAGCGCCTTCGGGACGCCGAAGACCGCCATGATGCAATCGCCGATGTACTTGTCGACGTGCCCGCCGTGCGCCGTGACGGCGTCCTCGAGGACGTCGAAGCAGCCGTTCATGATCGTGGTGACGTCCTCCGGGTCCATCCGCTCCGACATCGACGTGAAGCCGGAGATGTCGGCGAACACGACGGTCGCAAAGCGGCGCTCGCTCTCCGTCGATGCCTTCCCGGGTCGATCGTCAGTCATGCCGTACCGCGCGCCGTGCGGGGCTGGTGGGACGGAGAGGCGATGCGGCGCGTTCGCGTAGGCGTGGGCTTGCCTGCCGCGCGCGATCGTAGTGGGTGGTCGCGCAAACCGTCAAGCGACGTTCGCGGCGGGGTACGGTCCGACTTAGGACAGCACCCGCGGCAGCAGTGCCGTCCCGATGGGACGGCGGCTCGTGGCCGGTGCCGTCGCGACTGGTGCCGGTCCATTCAGACGGCACGTCGCGGGCGCAGGACCTGGTGGCGGGCGGTGCGCCTGGTGGCGCGCCGAGACGGTGCCGCTCAATTTGGTTGTCGGCGATCGCTAACCGCGGTTAGCGGACGCGGGCGACGTCGGCCGCACGGTCGGCGCGCGCCCGCGGATCTGCGCGGTTTCTCGCGCCGTTTCCGCCGCGAGCGTCCTGGCACCGCGCGTGCTCCTCTGCTGCGACGCTCGCGAACGCGAGCCGGAAAGGGAGGATCACGATGCGTACAGCTGCTTCGATGTTGGGCCAGGTGACGCGGACCGCGGCGATGGCGAGTCTCGCCGCGATGGTGCTCGCGACGTCGGCGCGCGCAGAGCTCTGCACCACGCTCGCGAGCGACGACCTCGTCAACTACGTGAACGGGACGACGACGCTCCAGGTGAGCCCGAACGGCATCGCCGGGGAGTGCGGCAAGATCTGCGACGAGTGGAGCTCGCTCTGCGGCAAGGTCCTCGTCGGCGAAGACCGCTGTCTCTCCGGCCTCGTGAAGTCGCTGATCAAGACCTACGGCAAGTACTGCAAGGTGATGGACGACCCGGTCGACCAAGCGCAATGCAAAGCTGAGGTCGCGGCGACGCGGGATCAGTACAAGACGCTCATCAAGAACGACACCGCCTTGGTGAAAGCGCAGTGTGCTGCGCACGTCTCGGACTGCCTGAGCTACTGCACCACCAACTCCTGACGCGCCGCCGTCGATGCGGGCGGATGCCGCGACGTGCGGCATCCGCCCGCAGCTTCACGACGCGCTCCGCGTCGGTTCCCGCGCGGGGTGCCGAAGGCCGTACTCCTTCATCTTCTTCTGCAGCATGACGCGCGAGAGGCCGAGCGCCTGAGCGGTGCGCGTGACCTGTCCGCCGTGGCGCCGCAACGCGTCCGCGATGTAGGCTGCCTCGAAGGCCGCACGGGCGCGGCGCAGCGGCGCGGTGGCGATCGTGTCCGCGGAGGCGGCGTGGGGATCCGGCGAGCAACCCGCGCCGTCGACGTGCGGCGGTACGGCCGCGAGCTCCGCATCCTCGGCCGGCAAGGCAGCGACCTTGTCCGAAAGGTGCTCGACCGCGATCGCCTCGCCGTCGCGCGCGAGGGCGACCGCGCGCTCGAGCTCGTTCGAGAGCTCGCGGACGTTGCCGGGCCAGTCGAACTCGACGAGGCAGGCGAGCGCCTCGGGCTCGATGCCCGGGATGCGCTTGCGGTGGCGCTCCGCCGATGCCCGCAGGAGGCGGTCGGCGAGCAGCGGGATGTCCTCGCGGCGGTCGCGCAGCGGCGGCAACCGTATCGGGAAGGCAGCGAGGCGGTAGTAGAGGTCCTCACGGAACGCGCGGCGCGCGACCTCGGCGTCGAGCGTCCGATTCGTCGCCGAGATGATCCGGACGTCCACCTTGCGCGGCCGCGTGTCGCCGACCGCGACGATCTCGCCCTCCTGGAGCGCGCGCAGAAGCTTCGCCTGCATCGCGGCCGGCATCTCGCCGACCTCGTCGAGGAAGAGCGTGCCGCCGGAGGCGGCCTCGAACACGCCGCGCTTGTCCTGGACCGCGCCGGTGAACGCGCCGCGCCGTGGCCGAAGAGCTCGCTCTCGAGCAACGCCTCCGGGAACGCCGCGCAGTTGATCGCGATGAACGCCGCGTCGGCGCGCGGGCTGGCGCGATGGATCGCCCGTGCGACGAGCTCCTTGCCCGTGCCGGTCTCGCCGTCGATCAGGACCGCGATCGGCGATGCGGCCGCGCTCTCCATGAGACGGAAGACGCTCGCCATCGCCGGCGTGGTGCCGACGATCTCCTGGAAGACGCCGCTGCGCGCCAGGTCGCGCCGGAGCGCGCCGACCTGCGTCCGCAAGCGCTCCGCCGCCGCCTTGGCGTGGCCGTAGAGCCGCGCGTTCTCGATCGCCGGCGCGACGCTTCCGGCGAGCGCGCCGAGAAGGGCGAGATCGTCGTCGGTGAAGGCGCCGCCCTCGCGCCGATTGACGACTTGCAGGACGCCGATGGTCGCGCGCGCGCCGTTCAGCGGAACCGAGAGCAGGCTGCGCGTCGTGAGGCCCGTCATCCGGTCGATGTCCGGAAAGAATCGCGGATCCGACTGCGCGTCGTCGACGCGCATCGCGCGGCCGCTCCGGAGCACCGCTCCGGCGATGCCGCGATCGCAGGGGACGCGCAGCGGCTCGAGTCGGACGGCGACCTCCGCTGCCGCGGCGGCGCTGTAGGCGAACTCGAGGTCACCGCGCTCGGGGTCGAGCAACAGGATCGCGACGCCGTTGGCGTCGAGCGCGGCGCGGCACTTGTCGAGCACCAGGGGCAGCAGCTCGTCGAGGTCGATGCGCGCGGCGAACGCGCAGCCGAGGTCGTAGAGCAGACGGACCCGCTGCGGATCCGTGACGTTCGTCGTCGCTTGCTCGTGCACGGTATCGGCGCCGGCGGGAGCAGCAAGGGGGTGCCAACCCCCCACGCGGCTCCGATACGCGTAGCAGAAAATTTCGCGCGGCGTAACGCGCACAATGCCTCCGTCGACGGCCTCTCCCGCCGGCGGCACGCGCGCGGCGCATTGCACTTTCCTCGACCGCGGCGCATAGGCTCCGATCGGCGGTGCATCGGGACGGGTCCGACCGGTGCTCACATGGGAGGTGCGATGGAACGACGCGGCTCCGCCGGGTGTATGCCGCGCGGGTGGCAGGTGATCGTGTTGGGGGCGGTCGCCCTCGGGTCGAGCCTGCCTGGAATCGCGCGCGCATCGTGCAACACGGTGCCGGCCGCCGCGCGTGCCTACTACTCGACGACCGGCGCGGTCGACCGCCGGCTCGCGTTTCCGTTCGTGCCGGCGGGCACGAGCCCGCCGCGCCCGGACGAGTGGGTGACGGTCACCTTGCCCGCGGCGTGCGTACCGAGCGGTCCGGTCTTCGATCCCGCGCACCCCGCCGCTCATCAGGTCACGCTCGCGTTCCTTCTCAGCGCCGGGCCGCAAGCGGTCGCGGCGCAGCGCCTCGAGGTCGTCGACGCGCGGACGCTGCGGTTCCTCGTTCCGGACGCTGGTCTCGCAGGGCCGGTGGAGATCACAGTCACGAATCCGGCCGGGAAGATCGCGGCGGTCATCGGACCGTTGCACGAGCCGAGCTCGAGCTGCGACGTCGGCCCCCAGAACGAGGACACGACCTTCGAGACCTTCACGGTTCTGCCGCGCCCGAACGCGCTCGGCGCCCTGGCCGCCAAGACCGCGCCACTGGTGATGACCGTCGACGGCCAGGGGAATCTGCTGATCCCCCTCGATCACTCGGCCGTCCTGCCGGCTCCGCAGCGTACGCCCGCGCCGCTGTGGCCGGTCGCGATCTTCGAGTTCGGGGAGATCGATCTTCCGGCGTTCGGCACCCCGGGGAGCATCTCGCTGCGGAAGGCGCTCGCGAAGGCCGTCAAGCCGGCGGACGAGACGCTCGAGCACCAGCTCGTGCGCGCCTTCACCGAGCACGGGCGCACGCTCCCGCCGTTCCTCGCGCTGGACGGCGACGGCGCCGTCTTCGGCACGGCCGACGCGCCACGCTCGGTGCTCCGCGTCGCGCGCTACGACCCGAACGACGGCCAGAAGGAGCTCTACGACGTCACCGGTCGAGTCGACCAGCACGGGACGATCGTCGTCGCCGCGGCCGGCGCGCACTACGGCGCCGGCACCTGCCATCCGGCTCCGCTGCTCAACCTGCACACCACCGACGACGTGGTGACGTATGCGCGCGACGAGCGCATCGAGGGAGACTTGAACGGCGACGGCGACCAGAACGATCTCGTGGTGCACATCAATCGCCGCGCGCAGGCCGGGTCCGGCTGCGGCCTCGACACCCGACGCGCGGTGCTCGAGGACTCGCCGCGCGGCGAAGCGAGTCTCGACGCCGACGGTACCGGGGTCGCGTTCCTCGAGCCGCGGAGCGCTGGAGGGGTGCAGGTGCGGGCCTACCGCGCCGCGCCGCTCGCGTACCCGACCGCCAAGAGCACGCCGCTCGCCGATCCGGCGCCGGACATCGACCGACGCAATCTCGTCGTCTCCGGACGGCTGGTGTTCTTTCGGCAGCAAGCGACCGACGTTCCGAGCCTCCGCGTCCTCGATCTCAAGAAGCTCGGCACGGCGAGCGAGCTGCGCGCGAAGAAGAAGCGGGCGCGGCGCGCGGTGGTCGCGGCGCGGCGCGCGCTCGTCGTCGGGCCCCCCGACGCCGGCGCCGGCGGCGACGTCGTGTCCGGCTACGACGGCGACGGTGATTGGCTGCAGCAGCTGCCGGTCGCGGGCTCGGCGATCGCGACCGGCCAGACGCTGGCGGCGGTGACGGTCGTCGGCGCGTCGGGCGGGAGCGATCTGCGATTGGCGCGCTTCGGAAAGAAGAGCTTCGGGCCGTGGCATTCCACCGGCCGCGCGGCGACCGACGTCGCCGTCGTGGGCTGGTGCGACCAGAGCAAGCAGCCCTGCGAGCGGAACCCCGACTGCCCCGGCTCGCAGGCCTGCATCTCGCGGGCGGTGTTCCTCGAGCCGCAGCCGGCGTCGACCCCCGGCGCGCCGCCGAGCCTCCTGCACGTCTACCAAGCCGATGCCAGTCCGATCGCGCAGTACACGCCGGCGCCCGCCGAGGATTTCGTCGCGCGCGGCGGCATCGTCGTCTTTCGCACGAGCCGGAGCGGCGGGCCGGGAACGACGCTCAGCGTCCTCGATCTCCGCGTCGACCCGCCGCGAATCTGCGACACCGGGCAGACGGCGCTTCGCAGCTGGGTCGGCCTCGGCTGGCGCGACCGCTACGAGATCCGCGGGAACGACGTCCTCTTCCTCACCAGCGAGAGCGAGCAGGGCGCCGATCTCGACGGCGATCCGAGCAACGACGCCGTCGTGCTGCAGATCTACGACGTCGACCGCTGCGGTGACTCGAACGTGCTCGCGAGCGTCGACGCCGCGAGTCTGACGGCGGATCCGCCGGCGGTGCTACCCGACACGCAAGGCGGCGCGGTGCTGCGCGTGCGCGGCGGAGCCCGGGAGAGCCAGTCGAGCGCGATCGTCTTCGCCGATCAGGACGGCGACGGCGTCCCGGATCCCTTCGACGTCTGCGCCGCGGTTCCCAACCCGAAGCAGATCGACGACGATCTCGACGGCCTCGGCGACGGCGTCGCGTCGTGCGATCCGAGCTACTGCACGCCCTTCCTGCCGCCGCCCGTCCCGCGGCTGTCGCCCGCCGCGCGACGATGCGCCGCTGCCATCGCCGCTCCCGCCTCGCGCTACCTGGAGGCGCGTGAGGCGCTGGCGTCGGCGTGCCTGACGCGCTTCGTGGCCGCGAGCGAGACGCTGCCGGCGGTGACGAAAGGTCGCGGCGAAGGAGCGGCCGCCGTCGCGGCTCGGCGGCGTTCTGCGCCCGCGACCGACGGTCGGGCGCCACGGACTGCCGAGACGCTCGCCGCCAGCGCGACGACGCCGCGACGCGATCGCCGCGCCGGAGCGCTCGATCCCGATGCGCTCTGTCTCGGCAGCTTCGCGGGCGACGCGGAGAACCGGCCGCTGCTCGGGCCGCTGGCGGACGCGACGACGGTGAGGCTCGTCGAGGAGGTGATCGCCGCCGAGGCCGCATTGCGGGCAACCGTCGCCGCCGATTGCGGCCAGGCGACCGGGCGTATCGTGCGAGCGTACGGTGACGGCGTCTCGGCGATGAGCCGCGTCGCGTGGGGTCTCACCGCCGACGCTCCCGCCGCTTCCGCCGACAGCGCGTGTCACGAGACCGCGAGCCGCGCGGGCATCCGCTACGTCGCGGCCGTCACCCGCGCGATGCAGGACTGTCTTTCGAGCTGCGCGCCGTGGCCGCGGTCGCGTCGCGCGCTCGCCGCTCGTTGCGTCGGTAGCCTGATGCGAAACGGCGGCGACGTGACGCGGGTGGCGCCGACCGACCGCCGGACGGCGCGCGCCGTCGCCGAGGCGGAGCTCGCCTTCGAGGACGCGGTCGCGCACTGTCCGCGACCGGTCCCCGTCGCAGCGGCCGCCGGCGCTCGCGGCGGCGCGGCGACGGCCGATCCGCGTCTCTGCGTCGCCTGGCGGCGCGCGGTCGACATCGCGCTCACCACGCTCGCTCCGCGGCCGGTCGCCCCCGAGGCTCGACCGGTCGGCGCGGCCGGCGCGGGCGACGATCGCCGGTCCCCGGCAGGCGCGGCCGGCGCCGCGGACGATCGCGCGTCTATTGCCGGTGCGGCCGTTGACGAGCACGATCCGGGGTCGACGGCGGAGGTGGTGCGGCAACGGCGCGTCCCGGCGGATCGTGCCGACGGCAGCGGCGGGTAGCGCGATTCGCGATCACCGGTCCGGCGAGGAGGTGTGACGATGTCACTCGAGCTTTCGTGTGCGTTCGCGACGTCGAACGAGAGCCACGAGCACGCGCGGATCGCCGAGGACCTCGGCTACGCGCGCGCCTGGTTCTACGATTCTCCGGCCCTGTATCCCGACGTGTGGGTGCAGCTCTGCCGCGCCGCCGAACGCACGCGGCGGATCGGTCTCGGACCCGGCGTGCTGGTGCCGAGCCTCCGGCATCCGATGGTGAACGCCGCCGCGATCGCGCAGCTCGTCGCGATCGCCGGCGAGGGCCGCGTCGCGGTCGCGGTGGGCTCGGGGTTCACGGGGCGCCTCACCATGGGCCAGCGGCCGCTCAAATGGTCGTACGTCGCGGCGTACGTCCGCGCCCTGCGGGCGCTCCTGCGAGGAGAGGACGTCGAATGGGAGGGCGGCGTCATGCGGATGCTGCATCCGCCGGGGTACGCGGCGCCACGTCCCGTCGAGGTGCCGTTCGTGATCGGGGCCGCCGGCCCGAAGGGCATCGCCGCCGCCCGCGACCTCGGCGCCGGCGTCTTCGGCGCCCCGATGCCGATCCCCGGCTTCGCGTGGAGCATCGTGCTCACCTTCGGCACCGTGCTCGCCGACGACGAGGATCCGGGCTCGCCGCGCGCGCTCGCCGCCGCCGGGCACGGCGCCGCGGTCGGGTTCCACTTCCTGCTCGAGAACCGGATGCTGGCGATGATCGCCCGCGGCGAGGAATGGGCGGCGGCGTACGACGACGTGCCCGCGCGCGTCCGGCATCTCGCGCTGCACGATCGCCACCTGATCGCGGTGAACGACCGCGACCGGCCGTTCGTCACCGGCGAGCTGCTGGCTCGGCAGGGCCTCGCGCTGACGAAGGCCGAGTGGCGCGAGCGCATCGCGCTGCTCGAGTCGCAGGGCGCGACCGAGATCGCCTACCAGCCCGCCGGCCCGGAGATCGCGCGCGAGCTGGAGGCGTTCGCGTCCGCCGCGCGCGGCTGAGAAGCGGCCGCCGTCGCGGGCGCGATCGATCGGCACACGACGGTGGCGCTCTCCTGGCTGCCCGGCGCGGCGTTTCGGTGGTTGTGGTCGCATCGGTCCGGCGCGTATTCTCGCCCGCGATGAACCGTTGGGCGGTTGGGCCGTCGGCGTCCGCGGCGTTGCTCGCCGGCCGCGCGCGGCGTCGGGTCGAGAGGCACGCGGCGTGACCGCAGGCGATCACGCGTGAGCGGCGCCGACGAGCGCGGCGACACGCCTGCGGCCGAGTCGGTCAGCGACGCCGAGGCGACCCGGATCGCCGAGGCGGTGGCGGCGGGGTCGGACGCCATCGTCGTGCCGGCGGCGCTCGTCGAGGACGCGCCGGCCGTCGAGAAGAGCTTGCTCGAGCGGCTCCGGACGATGCCGGTTGCCGAGCGCATCAAGCTCGCGCTCCGCGGGAATCGCGAGACTCGCACGCTCTTGCTCCGCGATCCGAACCGGATGGTGCGGCGGTTCGTGCTGCAGAATCCGCGCATCTCCGACGAGGAGATCATCGTCATCGCCAAGAACCGCACCGCCGAGGACGAGGCGCTGCGCATCGTCGCCGACCATCGCGAGTGGACGAAGAACTACCAAGTCCGCCTCGCGCTGGTGACGAATCCGAAGACACCGCTCGTTCTCGCGCTCCGCTTCCTCGGCTCGCTCGTCGAGCGCGACATTCGCCTGCTCGCGAAGAGCAAGAACGTGTCGGCGACGATCTCGACGCAAGCGAAACGGATCGTCCTCACCAAGGACACGCAGCGCGGCTGACGCCTGCCGGTTCCGCCGGCGGTGCGTCGCTGCGCGTGACGCGCGCCGTGCCGTCCGAGCGATCGGCGGCGCTTACCGCGCGACCGTGGGCGTCGGCGCAAACGTCGACGTCAGGTTTGCTCCGGCGTCGGCGTTAGCGACGTCGAGGTCGCAGTCGGTGTCGGTGTCGGCGCCGTCGACGCGACGGTCGGCGTCACCGTCGGCGTCGGACTGCCGCAGCCGTGGCAGAGCTCGAGGTTGTCGTTGGCGCCGCAGCCGGCGATCGCGAAGAGCGCGACGACGACGATCAGCGCGCGCGGCCATGCGAGCATCGGCGGCGCTTATACGGGCGGCCTGCCGACGCGTCAATCCGACGCCGGCGACCGTGGCGGCGCCCGACCGTCGAGGGTCGCGCTGTGCGCGGCGCGGTCCGACCACGACCGGCGCGCGGCGTGCGTTGACAGTCAAAACCCGACTCGTTACTGTCCGCGCGCTTTCGTTGGTTCCCGCCTACACGCGGCTGGTCGAGTGCTCAAAGGGTTGCCATGACGACGAACGAGGAGAGCTCGTGAGCGCCTACCGTCACGTGCGAGTGCCTTCCGAAGGCGAGCGGGTCCGCGTCGACGACCGGGGTACGTGGCACGTCCCCGACCATCCGATCATCCCCTTCATCGAGGGCGACGGCACCGGCGCCGACATCTGGCGCGCCTCGCAGATCGTCTTCGACGCCGCGGTCGAGAAGGCCTACGGCGGCCGCCGCTCGATCGCCTGGATGGAGATCTACGCCGGCGAGAAGGCGCTCGAGCGTCTACGGCAAGGATCAGTGGCTGCCCGAGGAGACCAACCAGGCCATCCGCGACTTCGGCGTCGCCATCAAGGGTCCGCTGACCACGCCGGTCGGCGGCGGCATCCGCAGCATCAACGTCACCCTCCGCCAGGTCCACGACCTCTACGCCTGCGTCCGGCCGGTGCGCTACTTCCAGGGCGTGCCCGAGCCCGGTGAAGGAGCCGCAGAAGCTCGACGTCGTGATCTTCCGCGAGAACACCGAGGACGTGTACGCGGGCATCGAGTTCAAGGAAGGCACGCCGGAGGCGCATGGCGCTGATCGAGTTCATCCGCACGCAGCTGAAGAAGGAGATCCGTCCCGACTCCGGCATCGGCATCAAGCCGATCTCGCGTCTTCGGCTCGAAGCGTCTGGTCCGCCGCGCGCTGAGCTACGCGATCGCGCACGGCCGGCCGAGCGTGACCCTCGTCCACAAGGGCAACATCATGAAGTTCACCGAGGGCGCGTTCCGCGACTGGGGCTACGAGCTCGCGCGCGAGGAGTTCGGCGACCGCATCGTCACCGAGGATCAGGTCGGATCGCGCGGCGGCAAGCCGCCGGCGGGAAGGTCCTCGTGAAGGACCGCATCGCCGACTCGATGTTCCAGCAGCTGCTGCTCCGCCCCGACGAGTACAGCGTGCTCGCCACGCCGAACCTGAACGGCGACTACCTCTCGGACGCCTGCGCGGCGCAGGTCGGCGGCCTCGGCCTCGCGCCCGGCGCCAACATCGGCGACCAGGCCGCCGTGTTCGAGGCGACGCACGGCACCGCGCCGAAGTACGCCGGGCAGGACAAGGTCAATCCCGGCTCGGTGATCCTCTCGGGTGCGATGATGTTCGAGCACCTCGGCTGGACGGAGGCGGCGCGGCTGCATCGTCGCGCGGTCTCGAGCGGACGATCGCGGCGCAAGACGGTGACCTACGACCTCGAGCGCCAGATGCCGGGCGCGACGCTCCTCAAGTGCTCCGAGTTCGGCGCAGGCGATCGCCGACAACATGCCCGCCGTGAGCTGATCGGAAGGACGGACGGATGGCACGAAAGAAGATCGCTCTCGATCGGCGCCGGCAAATCGGCGGCACCCTCGCGCACCTCTGCGCGCTCAAAGCGCCTCGGCGACGTCGTGCTCTTCGACGTCGTGGAAGGGCTGCCGCAGGGCAAGGCGCTCGACCTCGCTCGAGCCGCGGCGCCGGTCGAGGGCTTCGACGCGCAGCTCAAGGGCACCAACGACTACGCGGACATCGCCGGCGCCGACGTCTGCATCGTCACCGCCGGCATGGCGCGCAAGCCCGGCATGAGCCGCGACGATCTGCTCGGCATCAACGCGAAGATCGTCAGCACGGTCGCCGACGGCATCAAGAAGCACGCGCCGAAGGCGTTCGTGATCGTGGTCTCCAACCCGCTCGACGCGATGGTGACGCTGATGAAGCGAGCAGACCGGCTTCCCGAAGCAGCGCGTGGTCGGCATGGCGGGCGTGCTCGACTCGTCGCGCTACCGCTGCTTCCTCGCGATGGAGCTCGGCGTCTCGGTCGCAGAGCGTCGCAGGCGATGGTGCTCGGCGGCCACGGCGACGACATGGTGCCGATCCGCAGCCACACCACCGTGGCGGCATCCCGGTCGGGAAGCTCGTCGCCGCCGACAAGCTCGACGCGATCGAGAAGCGCGTGCGCGAGGCCGGCGGCGAGATCGTCGGTCTCCTGAAGACCGGCTCGGCGTTCTACTCGCCGGCGCACTGCCGCGGTCCAGATGGCGGAGGCCTACCTGCGCGACCGCAAGAAGATCCTGCCGTGCGCCGCCTACCTCGAGGGCGAGTACGGCCTGCGCGGTCTCTACGTCGGCGTGCCGGTCCGGATCGGCGCCGGCGGCGTCGAGAAGGTGCTCGAGATCAGCTTGACGGACGACGAGAAGAAGGCGCTCGCGGTCTCCGCGGATCACGTGAAGGAGCTGGTCGCGGCGACCGCGAAAGTGTTGGCGGCCGCCGATAAGCCGGCTTGACCGCCGGGGCGAGCGCATTTCATTTCGACGAGCCGGAGTGCCTTAGTACACTCGCAGCGAGTCGGTCGAATGGACGCTCCCACTCACACGTTCCTCGGTTCGACGATCGGCCGCAAGATCGTGATGGCGGCGACCGGCGTGATCCTCTTCGGCTTCGTCGTCGCGCACATGGCCGGGAATCTCCAGATCTACCTGGGGCCGTCGGCGATGAACCACTACGCGGTCTTCCTGCGTGAGCTGCTGCACGGCTCCGGGCTCTGGATCGCGCGCGGCGTGCTCCTGGTCTCGGTCGTCGCGCACGTCTGGGCGGCGGTCTCGCTCACCCGGCTCGATCTCGCGGCGCGGCCCGTCGGCTATCGCGAGTGGAAGCCGCGCGAATCGACGTACGCGTCGCGCACGATGCGATGGACCGGGGTCCTGCTGGCGGCGTTCATCGTCTACCACCTCCTCGACTTCACGTTCGGCACGGTGAATCCCGGCTTCGAGGAAGGCAACGTCTACGGCAACGTCATCCGGAGCTTCAGCGTCGTGCCGGTCGCGGTCATGTACGTCGCCGCGATGGGCCTGCTCGCGCTTCATCTGAAGCACGGCACGCTCAGCATGCTGCGGACGCTCGGCATGTCGCATCCACGCCACCAGGCGATCGCGGCGCAGGTGCTGAACGTCGTCGTCGGGCTGACGATCGCGGCGAACATCTCGTTCCCCGTCGCCGTCCTCTTCGGCTGGGTGCGATGAAGCTCGACGCGCGCATCCCCGCCGGTCCGATCGCGGAGAAGTGGGACGCACGGCGCTTCGCGATGAAGCTCGTGACCCCCACCAACAAGCGGAAGTACCACGTCATCGTCGTCGGCACCGGGCTCGCGGGCGCGAGCGCCGCCGCCTCGCTCGCCGAGCTCGGCTACAACGTCAGCTGCTTCTGCTACCAGGACAGCCCGCGGCGCGCCCACTCGATCGCGGCGCAGGGCGGCATCAACGCCGCCAAGAACTACCGCAACGACGGCGACTCGATCCGCCGTCTCTTCTACGACACGGTGAAGGGCGGCGACTTCCGCTCCCGCGAGGCGAACGTCTATCGGCTGGCGCAGCTGTCGGTGGAGATCATCGACCAGTGCGTCGCGCAGGGCGTGCCGTTCGCGCGCGAGTACGGCGGGCTCCTCGACAATCGCTCGTTCGGCGGCGCGCAGGTCTCGCGCACCTTCTACGCGCGCGGCCAGACCGGCCAGCAGCTGCTGCTCGGCGCGTACCAGGCGCTCGAGCGCCAGATCGGCCTCGGCACGGTGCGGATGCACGCGCGCCACGAGATGCTGGAGCTGGTCGTCGTCGACGGCGTCGCGTGCGGCGTCGTCGTCCGCGACATGGTGAGCGGCGAGATCCGCTCTCACGCCGGCGACGCCGTCGTCCTCGCGACCGGCGGGTACGGCAACGTCTTCTACCTCGCGACCTACGCCAAGGGCTGCAACGCCACCGCCATCTGGCGCGCGCACAAGAAGGGCGCCGGGTTCGCGAATCCCTGCTTCACGCAGATCCACCCGACCTGCATCCCGGTCTCCGGCGACTACCAGTCGAAGCTGACGCTGATGAGCGAGTCGCTCCGCAACGACGGCCGGGTGTGGGTGCCGGCGAAGCCCGGCGATCCGCGGCTGCCCGCCGACATCCCGGAGGGCGAGCGCGACTACTACCTCGAGCGCATGTACCCGAGCTTCGGCAACCTGGCGCCGCGCGACATTGCCTCGCGCGCCGCGAAACGGGTCTGCGACGAGGGCCGCGGCGTCGGCCCGGGCTGCCGCGGCGTCTACCTCGATTTCGCCGACGCCATTCGGCGGCTCGGCCGCGGCGTCATCGCGGAGAAGTACGGCAACCTGTTCGAGATGTACGAGCGCATCACCGGCGAGGACCCGTACACGGTGCCGATGCGCATCTACCCGGCGAGCCATTACACCATGGGCGGCCTGTGGGTGGACTACGACCTGATGTCGACGATTCCCGGGCTCTTCGTCGGCGGCGAGGCGAACTTCTCGGACCACGGCGCCAACCGTCTCGGCGCGAGCGCGCTGATGCAGGGGCTCGCCGACGGCTACTTCGTGCTGCCGTACACCGTCGGCAACTACCTCGCGGGCGTGAAGCCGGGCGGCGTCGGCACCGCCCATGCCGCTTTCCGTGACGCCGAGGCCGAGGTGCGCCGGCGGATCGACGAGCTGCTCGCGGCGCGCGGCGACCGCACCGCCGTCTCGGTGCATCGCGAGCTCGGCCGCATCATGTGGGAGCACTGCGGGATGGCGCGGACCGCGAGCGGCCTCCAGGAGGGGCTGCAGCAGATCTGGATGCTGCGCGAGCGCTATCCGAAGACCGTCACGATTCCGGGGACCGGCGCCGAGCTGAACCAGTCGCTCGAGCTGGCCGGGCGCGTCTCGGACTTCATCGAGCTCGCGGAGCTCATGTGCCGCGACGCGCTGGCGCGCGAGGAGTCGTGCGGCGGCCACTTCCGCGAGGAGTACCAGACGGCCGAGGGGGAGGCGCAGCGCGACGACGCCCGCTTCTGCCACGTCGCGGTGTGGGAGTGGGCGGGTGCGGGCCGGACGCAGATCCGCCACGAGGAGCCGCTCGTCTTCGAGAACCTCGAGCTCGCGACGCGGAGCTACAAATGAAGCTGACGCTCCACGTCTGGCGCCAGAAGGACCGCGCGAGCGAAGGCAAGTTCGTCACCTACCAGGCGCCGGACGTCGATCCGCACATGTCGTTCCTCGAGATGCTCGACGTCGTGAACGAGGGCCTCATCGTCCGCGGCGAGGAGCCGATCGCCTTCGACAGCGACTGCCGCGAGGGCATCTGCGGCACCTGCGGGTTCGTCGTCAACGGGCGGCCGCACGGCCCCGAGCCGCGCACGACGGTCTGCCAGCTGCACATGCGGCACTTCCGCGACGGCGACACGGTCGTCATCGAGCCCTTTCGGGCCGAGGCGTTTCCGCTGGTGCGCGACCTCGTCGTCGAGCGCTCGGCATTCGACCGCATCGTGGCGCGCGGCGGTTTCATCACGGCGCCCACCGGCAGCGCGCCCGACGCGAACGCGATCCTGGTGCCGAAGGAGGACTCCGACCTCGCGTTCGACGCGGCGACCTGCATCGGCTGCGGCGCGTGCGTTGCGGCGTGTCCCAATGCCTCGGCGTCGCTCTTCACCGCGGCCAAGCTCTCGCATCTGGCGCTGCTGCCGCAGGGGCAGCCCGAGCGCTGGGAGCGCGTCGAGACCATGACCGCGCAGATGGACGCCGAAGGGTTCGGCGCCTGCACCTTCCACGGCGAGTGCGAGGCGGCGTGCCCGAAGGGGATCAGCATCCGCTTCATCTCGAAGATGAACGCGGACTACCTGCGCGCCCGCGTCCGTCGCGGGCGGCGCGTGCGGGGAGCGAGCGAGGGGCCATGAACATCCACGAGCATCAGGCGAAGGAGCTGCTGCGCCGCTACGGCGTGACGACGCTCGAGGGCGAGGCCTGCTTCACGGTCGACGCGGCGGTGGCGGCGGCGGAGCGCCTCGGGTTTCCGTGCGCGGTGAAAGCGCAGATCCACGCCGGCGGGCGCGGCAAGGCGGGCGGGGTCAAGATCGTGAAGAGCGCCGCCGAGGCGCGCGCGGCCGCCGCCGAGATCCTCGGCAAGACGCTGGTGACGCACCAGACCGGGCCGCAGGGGCGGGTGGTGCGACGGCTCTACGTCGAGCAGGGGTGCCGCATCGCCCGCGAGCTCTACCTCGGCGCCGTCGTCGACCGCGGCGTCGGCCGCGTGACCGTGATGGCCTCCACCGAGGGCGGCGTCGAGATCGAGGAGGTCGCCGCGACGTCGCCGGAGAAGATCCTGCGCGAGGTCGTCGACCCCGTCGTCGGCCTGGCGCCCTATCAGGCGCGCCGGCTCTGCTTCGCGCTCGGTCTCGCCGGCAAGGAGCGGATGCCGAAGGCGGTCGCGTTCCTCGGCGCGATCGCCCGGGCCTTCGTCGAGCTCGACGCCTCGCTGCTGGAGATCAATCCCTTGGTCGTCACCGAGGGCGGCGACGTCGTCGCGCTCGACGCCAAGATCAGCTTCGACGACAACGCGCTCTTCCGGCATCCCGACGTGAAGGCCCTCCGCGACGAGAACGAGGAGGATCCACGCGAGACCGAGGCGGCGAAATACGACCTGTCCTACATCGCGCTCGACGGCAACATCGGCTGCATGGTGAACGGCGCCGGCCTGGCGATGGCGACCATGGACTCGGTGAAGGCGGCGGGCGGCAGCCCCGCCAACTTCCTCGACGTCGGCGGCGGCGCCGACACCGAGAAGGTGAAGGCCGCGTTCAAGATCATTCTCTCCGATGCCGCGGTGCGGTCGATCTTCATCAACATCTTCGGCGGCATCCTGCGCTGCGACGTGCTCGCGGAGGGCGTCGTCGCGGCGGCGCGCGAGGTCGGCTTGAAGGTGCCGCTCGTCGTCCGCATGGAGGGCACGAACGTGGAGCAGGGGCGGCGCATCCTCGGCGAATCGAAGCTCGACATCATCTCGGCGGCCGACATGCGGGACGGCGCCGAGAAGGCCGTCGCCGCCGCGGGGCGCGCGTAATGGCGATCCTCGTCGACGCCGGCACCCGCGTCGTCACCCAGGGCCTCGGCGCCGTCGGCCAGCTGCATACGCGTCTCTGCCGCGAGTACGGCTCGCGGATGGTGGCGGGGGTCGCGCCGGGGAAGGGCGGCACCCAGTTCGAGGGCATGCCGCTCTTCGACACCATGGCGCAGGCGGTCGCCGCCACCGGCGCCACCGCGTCGGTGATCTACGTGCCGCCGCCGGGCGCGGCCGACGCCATTCTCGAGGCCGCGGACGCCGGGCTGCCGCTGGTGGTCTGCATCACGGAGGGGATTCCGATCGCGGACATGGTCCGCGCCAAGCGCGCGCTCGAAGGACGCGCGACCAGGCTCATCGGACCGAACTGCCCGGGAATCATCACCCCGGGCGCATGCAAGATCGGCATCATGCCGGGATACATTCACAAGCCGGGGACCGTCGGCGTGGTGTCGCGCAGCGGCACGCTCACCTACGAGGCGGTGCACCAGCTGACGAAGCTCGGCATCGGGCAGTCGACGTGCATCGGCATCGGCGGCGACCCGATCATCGGGACCTCCTTCGTCGACGCGCTCCGGCTCTATCAGGACGACCCCGGCACCGAGGCGGTGGTCCTGATCGGCGAGATCGGCGGCAACGCCGAGGAGGAGGCGGCGGCGTTCATCGCGGCGCACGTGACCAAGCCGGTGGTCGCGTTCATCGCCGGCCAGACCGCGCCGCCCGGCAAGCGCATGGGCCACGCCGGCGCGATCATCTCCGGCGGACGCGGCACCGCCGCCGACAAGATCCGGGCCTTCGAGACGGCGGGGGTCACGGTCGCCCGCAGTCCCGCCGCGCTCGGCAGCACGATGGCCGCCGCGCTCGGCCGCTGACCAGGAGAGGATCGACATGGCGAACGAACGAACGTTGGCGATCGTGAAACCGGACGCCGTCAAGCGCAACGTGATCGGCGAGATCATTCGGCGCGCCGAAGCCGGCGGCCTGCGCGTCGCCGCCGCGCGCTTTCTCCACCTCGACCGGCGCGACGCGGAGGGCTTCTACGCCGTCCACCGCGAGCGTCCGTTCTTCGGCAGCCTGACGGCGTACATGTCGTCCGGACCGGTGATGGTCCTCGTGCTCGAGGGCGAGGGCGCGATCGCGACGTGGCGCGGTCTGATGGGCGCGACCGATCCCGCCAAAGCGGACGCCGGCACGATCCGCAAGGACCTCGGCCTCAACGTCGAGCAGAACGCCACGCACGGCTCGGACGCGCCCGAGACCGCGCGGACCGAGATCGCGTACTTCTTCAGCGCCCTCGACGTCGTCGCACGAGGATGATCCGGCGAGCCGGGTGACGACGAGCGGGAACGCGCGACACGCCAGCAGGGGTCGCGCGGCGGCCTCCGGCTCGATCGCGCTCGCGAATCGTCGGCGCGCGACGCCGCCGCGCGGTATCGAGCAGAGATGACGCCCGTCGAGGACGGCGCGGCGGACCGGAGTGCCCGGGCGCGGCCTGCGTCCGCGGCGGCGCCGTCCGACGCCGGACGGTGGAAGGTCACGGCGGCCCTGGCGATCGTGATCGGGATCTCCGCCGCGCTCCGGCTCGTCCTCGCCCACCGCGGCGGCCAGTACTTCTGGCTCGACGAGAGCCACCGGATTCATCCCTGCATCAGGGTGATCGACGAGCTGCTGAACGGCCGCGTCCTGAGCGCGCTCGACATCATCGCGACGAACCACGGCCACGTGGGATTCTTCTTCATCGGCATCCCGGTCGCGGGCCTCTACCACTGGATCGCCGGCTACGCCGGCTACGAGAACTCGTGGATGCCGGCGGCGATGCTGTCGCTGGCGTCGGTGGCCGCGATCGCGCTCACCTACCTGATCGACCGCAAGGCCGGTGCGGACGGCGTCGAGGCGCTCCTCGCCGCGACGTTCATGGCGACCGCGAACACCATATTCTACTACAGCCGTCATCTGACGTCGTACGACAGCGGTCTGGCGCTGGTGCTGCTCCTGCTGTGGCTCGCGCTCGACGAGCGCCCGCCGTTCCGGCGCGCCGTCCTCTTCGGGCTCGTCGCCGGCTTCGCGTCGCTGACGTACTACGGTTACTTGACGACGGTGCTCGCGATCGGCGCGGTCTACGCGCTCCGCAGCCGCGAGCTCCGCGACTTCTCGACGCGCGCGCTCGGATCGGCGCTCGGGTTCGTCGTGCTGCCGATCGCGTTCCAGGCGCTGACGCTCGCGCGCGGGGTGACGCCGTTCTTCATCGGCTACGCGCGCTTCGTCGTGCAGGCGTCGCAGGGCGACTACGCGGAGGGATGGCGTGTCACCTGGGAGTACCTGTGGCACGCCGAGCACGGCATGCTGCTGCTGTGGATCGCCGGCGTCCTGACGGCGCTGGCGTTCTGGCTGAGGACGCCGGTCGCCGATCGCGTCGCCGTCGCCACGGCGCGCCGGGGCGCGCTGTGGATCGCGCTCGCGGCGGTCATCTACGCGATTCTCACGCTCAACTCGACGGTGCTCCACAAGTCGGTGGTGCTGGGGCGCTTCGCTCGCCAGCTGGTGCCGTTCTTCTCGCTCGCGACCGCGGCCGCCGCCGTGCAGCTGGCGCGCGGGCGGCGCGGCGGCGCGGCGATTCTCGCCGCCGTCGCTGCGTTCGCCGTCGTGCAGGCCGCGGTCAACTTTCGCGGCCCGCTCGCCCAGCGGTTCCCGATCGAGGTCGATCGCACGGTCGTCGCCGAGCTCGGCGGCAACGTCGCGCGCGAGATCAGCATCCTGGGTCCCGAGGAGTTCACCGACGTCGGCACCGCCGTCGACCGGCCTTCCCGGTACGTGCTGTTCAACACCGCGACGTTTCTCTATCCGCCGAGGGCCGCGAAGCCGCCGACGGCGGAGGGCCGGGTGATCTTCCGCCTCGACCATCCGCTGCAGTTCCTGCCGTACCAGTACGAGCTGATGACGCCGGCGGAGCGCGAGGTCCTGCGATCGACGGACATCTCGATGCGGCTCATCGACACGGCGGACGTCGGCGGCGGCTCCGGCTCTGGCGCGCGTTGACGCGGAGGACGCTGCGTGGCACGACCGTGCGGCGTGCAGCCGGGGGATCGAAGCGCCGTATACGACGCCCTGTGGATCTTCCTGGCGGCGCTCGTCGTCTACGCGGCGACCTGCCCCGGCATGACGGCCTACGAGCAGTACGGTCTGCTCGCGGACGCCGTCCTGCACGGCCACCTGTCGCTGCCGTCGCGGCCGCCCCACCTCGAGATGGCCGAGTACCAGGGCCGCGCGTTCTTCACCAATCCCCCGACCCCCGCGTTGGTGCTGCTGCCGTTCGTCTGGCTCGGCGAGCACGAGCCGCTGCGCAGCTGGCTGATCAAGTGGAACGGCGGCTGGACGTTTCCGTTCGGCGCGTTCCAGACGGTGCTCTCGATAATCCTCGGTGCGTTCAACGTCGCGCTCGCGCGCGTCGGACTCGGCCGCGCGCTCTCGCGGCGCGCGGCGAACTGGGGCGCGGTGCTCTTCGGATTCGGTTCGATTCATTGGTACCACGCGACGATCGGCTCGGTCTGGTACCTCGCGCAGGTCGTGCACGCGACCGCGATGTGGCTGCTGGTCGTCGAGTGGCTCGGCAAGGCGCGTCCGGTGCTGCTCGGACTCTGCTTCGCGGCGGCGTTCTGGTGCCGCATGGAGACGTTGGTCGCGACGCCGTTCGTGCTGGTGACGCTCACCGACCGCTGGCTCCATCCGCGCACCGACGAGATCATCCCGCGGCCGCGGATCGGTTGGCTGGTCGCGTACGCGGCGCCGCTGGTCGCGGTCCTCGCGCTCGAGTTCAGCTACAACTACGTCCGCTACGGCACCGTCGAGAACTACGGCTATCGCATGCTGGTCGAGAAGCCGGAGGTCGTCGGCATGTTCCCGTACGGGCTCTTCTCCTGGCACTACGCGCTGAACCACGTCCAGGTGATGTTCCGGTCGTACCCGATCGTCGAGAAGCAATTTCCCTGGGTGATGCCGAAGATCAGCGGCACCGCGATCTGGATCACGACGCCGGCGTTCGTCTGGGCGTTCTTCGCGCCGTGGGATCGTCTGACGGCGGCCTGCTGGGTCGGGATCGCGCTCTTCCTGGCGATCCTGGTGCAGCATTCCGGGATCGGCATGACGCAGTTCGGGTACCGCTTCGCGCTCGACTTCTATCCCTTGCTGGTGCTGCTGACGATGCGCGGGATGGACCGGGTGCGCATGCGCTGGTGGCACGCGGCGTTCATCGTCGCGAGCGTCGCGATCAACGCCTGGGGGGTCTACGTGCTGAACATCCTGCAAATCGGGCGTCTCTACTGAGCGCTGCGCCGTACCGGCGGCGCCGGCGATCTCGCCGGCGCGATGAGCGTCCGCCGCCTGACGGGCCCGCGCGGAGCACGCGTCGCGCCGGGCGCGGCGGAGAACGCGCCGCCGCGCCGCCCGGCAGATATGCGCTTCGCGAGGCCTAGGGGATTACGCTAGAGTTTGGCGCGCGTCGGCGGTGCGGCGGCGGCGCCGCACGCGCGAGCGCACGAGACGGGTCGGAACTCTCGCGATGAAGCTCACCACGCAACGGCGGATCGACCGCTACGTCGGCACGCCGGCGTGCGCCGTCTTGACGGCGCTCGTCAGGCTGCGCGAACGGTTGGCGCCGCCGCGTGATCGACCGCGCCGGCCCCGCAAGGTGCTCTTCGTCGAGCTCTCCGAGATGGGGAGCACGATCCTCGCATCGGCGGCGATTCGGCGTCTGCAGGAGCGCTACCCCGACGCCGAGCACTGCTTCGTGATCTTCGAGCGCAACGCGCCGAGCCTGCGGCTGCTCGGTCTCTTCGCGGAGCGCAACATCTTCACGATGCGCGACGACTCGCTGGCGACGGTCGGCGCCGACCTGCTGCGCTTCATGCGCTTCTGCCGCGCGCAGCAGATCGACACCGTCATCGACCTCGAGCTGTTCTCGCGCGTGTCCTCGTTGTTGAGCCTGCTCTCGGGCGCGAGCAACCGCGTCGGCTTCCACAACTACCGCGGCGAAGGCCTCTACCGCGGCGAGCACCTGACGCACCGGGTGAACTACAACGCCTACCTCCACATGTCGCAGAACTTCATGGCGCTGGTGGAGGCGCTCGAGTCGGATCCCTCGGAGACCCCGCAGCCGAAACGGCTGATCCCGGTACAGCCGTCGCCGGTGCGGATCGGCGTGGATCCCGAGGCGTACGACTACGTCGCGCGCGAGCTCCGCTCCTGCTACCCGCTGACCGCGGAGCACCGGGTCGTGGTGGTGAACCACGACGCCGGCAACCTGCTGCCGCTTCGCGCCTGGCCGATGGATCGCTTCGCGGCACTCGTCGGGCGTTTGCTCGCGTCCGATCCCAAGATCGTCGTCGTGCTGATGGGGATCGGCGAGGCGGAGGAGTCGGCGCGCGCCATCCAGGCGACCGCCGGCAGCCCGCGCTGCATCAACTTCGTCGGCAGGACGCGCACGCTGATCGACGTGATCCAGCTCTTCCACCAGAGCGACCTGCTGATCACCAACGACAGCGGCCCCGCGCATTTCGCGACCCTGACGCCGATCAAGAGCATCACGCTCTTCGGCCCCGAGACGCCGGTCCTCTACGGCACGCTCGGCGAGCACGCGGTGCATCTCTACGCGCACCTCGCGTGCAGCCCGTGCCTGAGCGCGCTCAATCATCGGAACAGCCCCTGCACGGACAACGTCTGCCTCCAGGTGATCACCGTCGACGAGGTGCTCGCGCATGCCCAGCGCCTGCTCGAGGCCGAGCGCACGCGCGCGACCGCCTGACGGTCGCGGCGTGCGAGCGTGACGGGCTCGGGCGCGGCGCCCGCCGGCGGCTCCGCGGCGCCGGCAGCGGAGCGCGGCGCTGGAGCGCGCGTCGCTGCCTGGCTGCGCGCGCGCGAGACGGCGGAGCACGGGGGGACGCTCTGGCTGGCGCTGCTGATCGGCATCGCCTTGCTGCTGCCGTTCGCGCATACGACCCTCCATCCGTCGACGGCGATCTTCATCCTCGCCGCCTGTCTCGCGCTGTCGGTGCGCTGGCGCATGGGCTGGCTGGCGATCGTCGTCGTCGTCGCGCTCGGCGTCTGGATGCGCCAGGCCCCGATCGTCGGCGGCTACTCCGACGTGCTGCCGGTGACCCGTGCCGCGATCGCGCGCATGCTCGCCGGCCGGAGCCCCTACGGCGTCGGCTACGACGTCTCGATGCCGCCGGGAGCGCCGTTTCACTACGGCCCGGTGGCGCTGCTGTGGTACCTGCCGTTTCGCGACGATCCGCGCCGGCTGGAGTTCTGGGTCGCGGTCGTCGTGTTGCTGCTCCTCGGGGTGCGCGGCCGGCCGCTCGGGCTCGCGCTCTACGCCTTCTCGCCGACCCTGATCGGGCTCACGGCCGACGGATCGAACGACACCAGCGCGGGATTTTTTCTGCTGATCGCGCTGCTGGTGATCCCGCGCGCGCCGTCGGTCGGCGGGCTCCTCCTCGCCGTCGCCAGCGCCTTCAAGCTGTATCTCCTGGCGTGGCTGCCGGCGCTCGTCTTCTGGTCGGGGACGCGTGGGCTCGCGGGATTCCTCGTCGGCACCGCTCTCACGTGGGGCGGCGCCGCGATCGTCTTCGGACCGACGTCGCTCGTCGCCGGCGCTCGGCTGACGACGCACATGATCCAGAGCCGCTCGTTCTGGTCGCTCGGATGGCTGGTCGAGTGGTGGAGCGGTCGGGCGATGTCGGCGACGGCGTTCAACGTGCTGCGCATCGTGCTGGGCGCGGTCGCCGCGGTCGCGACCGGTCGCGGCATCCGTCGCGGGCGGGACGTCGTCGCGGCGGGCATCTGGGTCTTCGTGGTGGCGCTCTACACCGGCTACTGGTCGAGCTTCAGCTATCTCGCGGCGATCGCGCCGGTGGTGTGCTGGCACCTCGACGACTGGATCGGCGTCGGCGACCGCCGCGTGCGCTGGCCCGGGGGGCAGCGCGTCGCGAGCGCCTTCGACCGTCGCTGGCCGGTGCTCGCGACCGCGCCGGGCCGGCCGCGGGTCGCGATCCCGTAGGCTCGGCCGCCGTCCCGCCGGGTGCCGTCCGGACTGGGACGGTACCTCCGGCCGCGCGTGGATGGACGCTTCGGAACCGCGCCGGTAGAGTCGTCGCGTGCGCGCGCGGGACCTTCTCGATCTCGGGCTGGCGGACCTCGAGCGCTGGTGCGAGGAGCGCGGCCAGCCGCGCTACCGCGCCGCGCAGGTCGCGACCTGGGTCTTCCAGCACGGCGCCCGCAGGTTCGACGCGATGGCGAACCTGCCGCGCCCGCTCCGCGACGAGCTCGCCGCCGACTGGCGCGTCGGCTCGATGACGCTCGAGCACGTGAGCCGCTCGTGCGACGGCACCCGCAAGCTGCTCTTTCGCCTCGCCGGCGGCGCGACCATCGAGAGCGTGTTGATCCCGGACGGGGCGCGCCTCACGCTGTGCGTGTCGACGCAGGTCGGCTGCGGAATGGGCTGCGGCTTTTGCGCCACCGCCACCCTCGGCTTCCAGCGCCACCTCGCGCGCGGCGAGATCGTCGAGCAATATCTCCAGGCGCGCGCGCTGGTGGTTGCCGACGCGCCCGACGGCGCCGGAGCGTCCGGCGGTGCCGTCGTGTCCGCCGACCGCATCACCAACCTGGTCTTCATGGGGATGGGCGAGCCGCTTCACAACTACGACGGCACGCTCGGCGCGATCGAGACGTTGACGGCGCCCTGGGGCGTGCACGTCTCGCCGCGACGGATCACGGTCTCGACGGTCGGGCTCGTGCCCGAGATGCAGCGCCTGCTCGCCGAGACGCAGGTGCATCTCGCGGTCTCGCTCACGGCGGTCGACCAGGACCTCCGCCGCGAGCTCATGCCGGTGAGCCGGAAGTATCCGGTCGCGGAGCTGCTCGCGGCGTGCCGCGCGCTGCCGCTGCCGCGGCGCAAGCGCATCACCTTCGAGTACGTGATGCTCGGCGGCGTCAACGACGCGCCGGCGCACGCGCGCGCGCTCTGCCGGGCGCTCGCCGGGATCCGCTGCAAGGTGAACCTGATCCCGTTCAATCCGTTTCCGGGCTCGGCGATTCCGCCGCAGCGACGACGTCGCGATCGCGCGCTTCCAGGACGTCGTGCGGCGCGCCGGCATCCACGCCACCGTTCGCGAGAGCCGCGGACCCGACATCGCGGCGGCGTGCGGGCAGCTCGTCGCCGAGCGACGCGACGCGACCCTGGCGGCGGCGGGCGCGGAAGGGCAGGGAGCGTAACCTGCCCGGCATCGGGGTCGTCATCAATCCCCATGCCGGGCAGCAACCGTCGCCGGCACGATCGCGCGCGCCGCTTCGAGGAGATCGTCGGCGACCACGGCCGGTGCGGGTGACGCCGGATCTCGCCGCGATCGAGGCGGTCGCGCGCGAGTTCGCGCGCGACCGCATCGACATCCTCGCCGTCTGCGGCGGCGACGGCAGCCACTTCCGCACGCTCTCGGCGATGCGGCGCGCATACGGTGACGCCGAGCTGCCGCTCTTCCTGCCGCTGCGCGCCGGCACGATGAACTACATCGCGCGCTCGATCGGCTGCATGCGCGGCGGCCCCGAGCACGTGCTCGCGCACGTGACGCACGACTACCGCCACGGGCGCACGCACGACATGGTCGAGCGCCATCTGCTCGTCGTCAACGACGAGCACGCCGGGTTCGTCATCGGCTGCGGCGTGATCGTCAACTACCTGCGGCTCTACTACAGCGAGCCGCGGACCCGGGGCCGATCACGGCGATCGCGCCTGCTGATGCGCCTGATGGCCTCGGCGCTCGCCGGGACGTCGCTGGTGCGCGGCGTCTTCCGCCGCGTCGAGGCCGACGTCGATTGCGACGACGAGCGGGTGCCGTTCCGGACGTTCACCGTGATCCTCGCCGGGACGGTCACGCACGTTGCGCTCGGCTTCAAACCGATGTATCTGGCGGCCCGCAAACGCCACCACTTTCACCTGTTGGCGGGGCCGATCGGCCCGCTCCGGCTCGCCCGCAAGATCGTTCGCTTCCACAAAGGATTGCCCTTGGAGGAGCCCGAGTTTTACGACAACCTGGCACGCGACGGCGGTGATGCGTTTCGCCGCCCCGACGAGCTTCATGATGGACGGCGACATCCTCGAGCCGGTGCCGAGCCTTGACGATCAGGACCGGCCCGGTGATCTCGATGATCCGCGGATGAGCGTCGCGGGAGGATCGCGGTGGGCGTGACGGTCGGCATCATCGGCGGCAGCGGGCTGTACGAGATGGACGGGCTCGACGGACGTGCGCGAGCACGCGGTCGAGACGCCCTTCGGCGCGCCCTCCGACGTGATCGTGTCGGGCACGCTCGGCGGCGCGCGGCTGCTCTTCCTGCCGCGCCACGGCCGCGGCCACCGCCTGCTGCCGTCGGAGCTGCCCTTCCGCGCCAACATCTGGGCGCTCAAGCGCCTCGGCGCCGAGCGCGTCATCGCGGTCAGCGCGGTCGGCAGCCTGCGCGAGGAGATCGCGCCCGGGCACCTCGTCGTGCCCGACCAGTTCCTCGACCGCACGCGCGGGCGGATCTCGCACCTTCTTCGGCAACGGCATCGTCGCGCACGTCGGCTTCGGCGATCCGGTCTGTCCGGGCTGTCGGCCGCGCTCGTCGACGGCGCGCGGCGCGCCGGCGCGACGGTGCACGCCGGCGGCACGTACGTCTGCATGGAGGGGCCGCAGTTCTCGACGCGCGCCGAGTCGCAGCTCTACCGCAGCTGGGGCGCGCACGTGATCGGCATGACCAACCTGCAGGAGGCCAAGCTCGCGCGCGAGGCCGAGCTCTGCTTCGCGACGCTCGCGCTCGCGACCGACTACGACTGCTGGCGCAGGGCACGGAGGAGGTCGCGATCGAGGAGGTGCTGGCGGTGCTCGCGCGCCAACGTCGCGATGGCGAAGCGCGTCGTCCACGACGTCGCGCCGGCGCTGCCAGCCGACCCCGGCTGCGGCTGCGGTCAGCGCGCTCGCGCACGCGATCATCACCGAGCCGCGCGCGCATCCCGCCGAGGTGAAGCGCGACCTCGCGCCGATCATCGGCCGCTACATCCCGGAGGACGCATGAGCGCGCCGAGTCTCGTCGTCGTCGGCTCGGTCGCGCTCGACACCCTCGAGACGCCGCACGGCCGCGCCGCGGAGGTCCTCGGCGGCGCCGCGACGTACTTCGCGGTCGCGGCGAGCTTCTTCGCGCCGGTGCAGCTGGTCGCGGTCGTCGGCGACGACTTCCCGCGCGCACGAGCTCGACTGGTTCCGCTCGCGCGGCATCGACCTCGCCGGGCTCGAGGTCCGGCCCGGACGCAGCCTGCGCTGGACGGGCCGCTACCACGAGGACATGAACGTCCGCGACACGCTCTCGTTCGAGGCCAACGTGTTCGCAGGCCTTCGCGCCCGAGCTGCCCGCCGAGCTATCGCGACGCGCCGTTCGTCTTCCTCGCCAACATCGCGCCGACGCTGCAGGCGCGCGTGCTCGACCAGTCGCGGAACCCGAGTCTGGTCGGCTGCCGACACGATGAACCACTGCATCGAGAGCGCGCGCGCCGACCTCGACGCGCTCCTGCGCCGCGTGCCGCTGCTCATGATCAACGACGAGGAGGCGCGCCTGCTCTCCGGCGAGCGCAACATGGTGCGCGCGGCGCGCCGCATCCTCGAGATGGGGCCGCGAGAGCCTGATGATCAAGCGCGGCGAGTACGGCGTCGCTCTACTTCTCCGGCGAGACCGTGTTCGCGGTGCCGGCGTACCCGCTCGAGGAGGTCTTCGACCCGACCGGCGCCGGCGACGCCTTCGCCGGCGGCGACGATGGGCTACCTCGCGAGCGTCGGCGACGTCTCGCCGGCGAGCGTCGCGGCGCGCGATCGTCTACGGCAGCGTCCTCGCCTCGTTCACGGTCGAGGCGTTCAGCCTGGAGCGGCTGCGCGACGCTCACCCGCGAGGAGATCGATCGGCGCTATCGGCAGTTCGTGAGCCTCACGACGTTCGACGTGCCGTGATGCGCCGTCTCCCGCGCGCCGCATGATCCGCCGTCTCGATCGTCGTGCCGGTCTACAACGAGGCGCCGAACGCCGAGGCCGCTGGTCGCTCGAGCTGCGCGAGACGCTCGATCGCCTGACGCCGTCGACGGAGGTCGGTGCTCGTCGACGACGGCAGCACCGACGACACCTTCGCGCTGCTCGCCGCCGCGGTCGACGACGATCCGCGCTTCCGCATCGTCCGCCTGCGGCGCAACTTCGGGCAGACCGCGGCGCTCGCGGCCGGCATCGATCACGCGACCGGCGGCGTCATCGTCACCATGGACGGCGACCTGCAGAACGATCCCGCCGACATCCCGCGGCTGCTCGCGATGCTCGACGCCGGCTACGACGTCGTCACCGGCTGGCGGAAGGACCGCAAGGACCCGTTCCTGTCGCGCCAGCTGCCGTCGATCATCGCCAACGCGATCATCGGCGCGACGACCCAGGTGCGCATCCACGACCACGGCTGCGGGCTGAAGGCGTTCCGCGCCGAGGTCGCCAAGTCGCTCAAGCTCTATGGCGAGATGCACCGCTTCATCACCGCGATCGCCGGCGACCTCGGCGCCAACGTCGTCGAGATCCCGGTGCATCACCGGCCGCGCACCCGCGGCACGTCGAAGTACGGCATCTCGCGCACCATCCGCGTCGTCCTCGATCTGCTGACGATCAAGTTCCTCTCCGGCTACTCGACGCGGCCGATCCACGTGTTCGGCTTCGTCGGCATGCTGGCGACGATCGCCGGCGTCGCGATCACCGGCGTCCTCGGCTTCGAGCGCATCTTCCTCGGGGTGCAGCTCGCCGACCGGCCGCTGTTGCTGCTCGGGCTCCTGCTGGTGCTCGGCGGCGTGCAGCTGGTGACGCTCGGGCTCCTCGGCGAGATGCTGGCGCGCACCTACCACGAGTCGCAGGCGAAGCCGATCTATATGGTGCGCGAGGTGCGGCAGAGCGTCCACGGCGTCGCGCACGAAAAAACATATTTGACGCTGATAACCACGGCCGGTACCTTCTCTGCACCCCCGGCCGAATTCGCTGGTCAACCTCTAGGGAGGCAACGTGAAGCTTTGTGTCATCGGGACGGGCTACGTCGGGCTCGTCGCCGGCACCTGCTTCGCCGAAAGCGGCAACGACGTCATCTGCGTCGACATCGACGAGGCCAAGATCGCGGCGCTGCAGAAGAGCGTCGTCCCGATCTACGAGCCCGGCCTCGAGGAGCTGATCCGGCGCAACATCAGCGAGCGGCGGCTCACGTTCACGACCGATCTCGCCGCCGCGGTGCGCGCGTCAGAGATCTGCTTCATCGCGGTCGGCACGCCGGAGGCGCACGACGGCTCGGCGGATCTGCGGGCGGTGCTCGCCGTCGCCGAGGCGATCGGCGAGCGCGATGGACGGCTACCGCATCGTCGTCTGCAAGAGCACCGTGCCGGTCGGCACCGCCGACAAGGTGCGCGCCGCGATCCGCGCCCACACCACGCACGAGTTCGACGTGGTCTCGAATCCCGAGTTCCTGAAGGAGGGCGCCGCGGTCGAGGACTTCATGAAGCCCGACCGCGTCGTGATCGGCGGCGACAGCGAGCGCGCGCATCGAGATGCATGCGGACGCTCTACGCGCCGTTCGTCCGCACCGAGAACCCGATCCTGGCGATGGACAACCGCAGCGCCGAGATGACGAAGTACGCGGCCAACGCCTTCCTCGCGACCCGCATCTCGTTCGTGAACGAGATCGCCAACCTCTGCGAGCGCGTCGGCGCCGACGTCGCCGAGGTGCGGCGCGGCATGGGCTCCGACCGCCGCATCGGCCACCACTTCCTCTTCCCCGGCGTCGGCTACGGCGGGTCGTGCTTCCCGAAGGACGTGCAGGCGATCATCCGCACCGCGCACGAGAACGGCCTGCGCGTTCCCGCTGCTGAACGCGGTCGAGGAGGTCAACGAGAAGCAGAAGCGCCTGCTCGTCGACAAGGTGGTGCGGCAGCTTCGGCGAGGATCTCGCCGGCCGGCGCTTCGCGATCTGGGGCCTCGCCTTCAAGCCGCGCACCGACGACATGCGCGAGGCGCCGGCGATCGTCATCATCGAGGAGCTGCTGCGGCGCGGCGCCGCGATCGAGGCGCACGACCCCGAGGCGCTGAACGAGGCGCGGCGGGTCTTCGGCGACCGCATCGACTATCACCGCGTGAACTACGACGCGCTCCAGGGCGCCGACGCGCTGCTGATCGTCACCGATTGGAACGAGTTCCGCCGCCCGGACTTCCGCCGCATGCGGTCCCTCATGAAGGCGCCCGTGATCTTCGACGGCCGCAACCTCTACGAGGCCGACGTGATGCGGCAGCACGGCTTCACGTACTTCCCGATCGGACGCACGTCGGTCGAGAACGGCGGCAACGCCGGAGGGCGCAGCACGGCGGCGGGCCGCTAGCGGTGGCGCGGATCCTCGTCACCGGCGGCGCCGGCTTCATCGGCTCGCATCTCTGCGAGCGCCTCCTCGCCGAGGGCAACGACGTCATCTGCATCGACAACTTCATCACCGGCTCGCCCGACAACATCGCGCCGTTCCTCGGCAACCAGCGCTTCCGCTTCATCCAGCAGGACGTCACCAACTTCATCTACGTGCCGGGGCCGGTCGACGCGTCCTGCACTTCGCGTCGCCGGCGAGCCCGATCGACTACCTCGAGCTGCCGATCCAGACGCTGAAGGTCGGCTCGCTCGGCACGCACAAGGCGCTCGGCCTCGCCAAGGAGAAGGGCGCGCGCTTCCTGCTGGCCTCCACGTCGGAGGTCTACGGCGATCCGCTGGTGCATCCGCAGACGGAGGACTACTGGGGCAACGTCAACCCGATCGGTCCGCGCGGCGTCTACGACGAGGCCAAGCGCTTCGCCGAGGCGATGACGATGGCCTACCACCGCACCCACGGCGTCGAGACGCGCATCGTGCGCATCTTCAACACCTACGGCGCCGCGCATGCGCCTGAACGACGGGCGCGTGCGTGCCGAACTTCATCGCGCCAGGCGCTGCGCGGCGAGGAGCTCACGGTCTTCGGCGACGGCAGCCAGACGCGCAGCTTCTGCTACGTGAGCGACCTGGTCGAGGGCATCCTGCGGCTGCTGCGCAGCGACGAGGTCGCAGCCGGTCAACATCGGCAACCCGCGCGAGATGACGATCCTCGAGTTCGCGAAGCTCATCATCGAGCTCGACCGGCAGCAAGAGCGGGATCGTGTTCAAGCCGCTGCCGGTCGACGATCCCGAAGGTGCGCCAGCCCGACATCACCAAGGCGCGCAAGGTGCTCGGCGGCTGGGAGCCGGTCGTCCGCGTCGAGGACGGGCTTGCGGCGGACGATCGAGTACTTCCGCGGCAAGGTGAAGGCGAGCGCATGAAGATCCTGGTGACGGGCGGCGCGGGGTTCATCGCCTCGCACATCTCCGACGCGTACCTCGCCGCCGGGCACGAGGTGGTGATCGTCGACGATCTCTCGAGCGGCAAACGCGCCAACCTGCCGGCGGCCGCGAAGTTCTACCACGCCGACATCCGCTCGCCCGAGACGCGCGAGATCATCCGCAACGAGCGGCCCGAGGTGCTCTCGCACCACGCGGCGCAGATGGACGTGCGGCGCTCGGTCGCCGATCCGGGCTTCGACGCCGAGGTGAACGTCCTCGGGACGATCAACCTGCTCGAAGGCGCGCGCGAGGTCGGCGTGAGAAGGTGCTCTTCGCGTCGTCGGGCGGCGCCATCTACGGCGAGCAGGAGCGAGTTCCCGGCGCCGGAATCGCACCCGACGCGCCCGCTCTCGCCGTACGGCATCACCAAGGCGGCCGGCGAGCTCTATCTCTTCTACTACCACGCGGTCCACGGCTGCCGTACGTGGCGCTGCGCTACGCCAACGTCTTCGGCCCGCGCCAGGACCCGCACGGCGAGGCGGGCGTGGTCGCGATCTTCACCGAGCGCCTGCTCGCCGGCCAGACGCCGACGATCAACGGCGACGGCAAGCAGACGCGCGACTACGTCTTCGTCGGCGACGTCGTCCGCGCCAACGTCGCCGCGCTCGCCACGAGCTTCGTCGGGCCGTCAACGTCGGCACCGGCATCGAGACCGACGTCAACGCGCTCTACGCGCACCTGCGCGTGCTGACCGGCAGCCCGCACGCGGCGCAGCACGGTCCCGCCAAGGCGGGCGAGCAGCGCCGCAGCGTCATCGACGCCACCCGCGCGCGCGAGGTGCTGGGGTGGAAGCCCGAGATCCCGCTCGAGGAAGGGCTCCGCCGCACGGTCGAGTTCTTCCGCGCGCGCATGCACGATCGCGCCGCGGGCGAGTGACCGTCGAGGCACGGCGCCGGCGGATCGCGGAGCCGCGGCCGTCCGGTGCCGTCCGTCTGCGCGGCCGTGCGATCGCAGGTGCGGCGCCCCATCGTGCACCGGCGAGCGCGCGTCGACCGAGGTCTTGCGGCGGCGTCCCGTAGGTGCGACAGCTCGCCCGGGCTCGACGCATGCGCGGATTGCTGGTCTCGGACCTTCACTATGCCCTCAAGCAGTTCGACTGGGTGCACGGCGTCGCCGAGCGCTTCGATCTCGTCGTGGTCGCCGGCGACTCGCTCGACATCTCGTCGATCGTCGCGCTCGGGGCGCAGATCGTGGTGGTCTCCAAGTATCTGCGGCGGGTGGCGGCGCGGACGCGCGTGATCGCGAGCTCGGGCAATCACGACCTCGACGCGCGCGCCGCCGACGGCGAGCGCGTCGCGACCTGGCTCGCGAGCGGCAAGGTTCCGGGCGTGCTCAGCGACGGCGACTACGGCGAGATCGACGACGTCTCGATCACGGTCTGCCGGTGGTGGGACGGGCCGCTCGGCTGCGCCGCCGTCGGCCGTCAGCTCGCGCGCGACGCCGCCCGCCGTCGGAAGCACTGGATCTGGGTGTACCATGCGCCGCCGGATCAATCGCCGGTCAGCTGGACGGGGAGCAAGTACTACGGCGACGCCGAGCTCGTCCGCTGGACGCGCGAGCATCGCCCGAACCTGGTGCTGACCGGCCACGTGCACCAGTCGCCCTTTCGCACGGGCGGCTCGTGGGTCGACCGCATCGGCGATACCTGGGTCTTCAATGCCGGCCGACAGATGGCGCCGTCGCCGTCGCACGTGGTGTTCGACACGACGGCGCGCACCGCGACCTGGTCGTCGCTGGCCGGCGAGGAGATCGTGCGTCTCGACGAGCCGCTGACGCGACCGGTCGCGGCCGTCACTCACTCGTAGGATCGGGGTCCGGATCGGGATCCGGACAGCGGTCCGAGCCCGGCGACGCCTCCTGCTCCTGGTGGTGGACGAGGCTCTCGAGCACCTCGTCGACCATCGCGAGATGGTCGCCGCTGCCCTCGAACTGCCGTTTGATGTCGGCGAGGTAGGTAGTGACGAAGTGCAGCCGGCGCGCCAGCAGCCGTGACATCTCGAGCGCGATCTCGGGACGCGATCGCAGGAACGCCAGCGGGTCCTCGGCGACGCGGAAGGTGGACGGCTCGAGCGCCCGCACCGTCGCCGTATGCGGGGCGTCGAGGAGGGCCGAGACCTCCCCGAAGAGCGCGCCCGGATCGGAGATGGTGTTGATCTCGACGTCGCCCTTCATCACCGCGACGACGCCGCTGACGAGGACGTAGAGCACCCCGCTGCGCGTTCCATCGGCCAGCACCGTCTCGCCGGCGCCGAACGTCCGCACCGGCAAATCGTGGCACGCGTCGAGCATGGAAGAGCCCACGGGCGCACTCTATCCCGAACCGCGAGGCGCTGTCGCCACCGAGCGGGCCGACGCCGGGCCGCGGCTTCGCCACGGCCGCTCGCGCCGAAGGGCCATCCATGTAAGATTCTCGCCGTGGATCCGCGCTACATCCGCAACTTCTCGATCATCGCCCACATCGACCACGGCAAGTCGACGCTCGCCGACCGCCTGCTCGAGCAGACGGGCACCGTCAGCCAGCGCGAGATGGCGGCGCAGTTCCTCGACGACATGGAGCTCGAGCGCGAGCGCGGCATCACGATCAAGGCGCGGGCGGTGCGGCTCAAGTACCGCGCGCCGCGACGGCCACGACTACCAGCTGAACCTCATCGACACGCCCGGGCACGTCGACTTCTCGTACGAGGTGTCGCGCAGCCTCGCCGCCTGCGAGGGCGCGATCCTCGTCGTCGACGCGGCGCAGGGCGTCGAGGCGCAGACCGTCGCCAACGTCTACCTGGCGCTCGACACCGACCTCGCGATCGTGCCGGTGCTGAACAAGATCGATCTGCCCTCGGCCGAGCCGGAGCGGGTGCGCGCCGAGATCGAGGACGTGATCGGCCTCGACGCGTCGGCGGCGGTGCTCGCGAGCGCCAAGCACGGTACCGGCACCGCCGAGGTGCTGGAGGAGATCGTACGGGTGATCCCGCCGCCGACCGGCGACGCCGCAGGCGCCGCTCCGGGCGCTGCTCTTCGACAGCTGGTTCGATCCCTACCACGGCGCGGTCATGGTCGTGCGCGTGTTCGACGGCGTCCTCGCGCCGGGCATGCGCATTCGCCTCTTCGCGACCCGCAAGGAAGCGGAGGTGACGCGGATCGGCGTCCTCGCGCCGCGCCTGAGCGTGGTCGAGAGCCTCGGCCCGGGCGAGGTCGGCGTCGTCATGGCGAGCCTCAAGGAGGTCGCCGACACCAAGATCGGCGACACCGTCACCGACGCGAGCCGCCCGGCCACGGCGCCGCTTCCCGGCTTCAAGGCCGTCAAGCCGATGGTGTTCGCCGGCCTCTACCCGTCGGACGCGCAGCAGTACGGCGCGCTTGCGCGACGCCGTCGAGAAGCTCCGGCTGAACGACTCGTCGTTCACCTACGAGGCGGAGAACTCGGTCGCGCTCGGCTTCGGGTTCCGCTGCGGCTTCCTCGGTCTGCTCCACATGGAGATCATCCAGGAGCGGCTCGAGCGCGAGTTCGGCCTGACGCTCATCACCACCGCGCCGACGGTCGCCTATCGCATCCGTACGACCGACGGCCGCGTCCTCGCCGTCGACAGCCCGGCGAAGCTCCCGGCGGAGCAAGAGATCGAGCGCATGGAGGAGCCGTTCATCCTCGCGACCGTCCACCTGCCGACGGAGTATCTCGGCACCGTCATGGCGCTCTGCGAGGACCGCCGCGGCAAGCAGCGCGAGATCAAGTTCTCGGGCGAGAAGCGCGCGCTCCTGGTCTACGAGCTGCCGCTCAACGAGATCGTCTTCGATTTCTACGACCGCTTGAAATCGGCGAGCCGCGGCTACGCGTCGCTCGACTACGAGCCGCTCGACTTCCGGCCCTCGAAGCTGGTGAAGCTCGACGTTCGGATCAACGGCGACATCGTCGACGCGCTCTCGGTGATCCTGCATCAGGAGCGCGCCTACTCGCGCGGCCGCGAGCTCACCCAGAAGATGCGCGAGCTGGTGCCGCGCCAGATGTTCGAGGTCGTGATCCAGGCGGCGATCGGCAACAAGGTGATCGCGCGCGAGACCGTCAAGGCGCTCCGCAAGAACGTCACCGCGAAGTGCTACGGCGGCGACATCACGCGCAAGCGCAAGCTCCTCGAGCGGCAGAAGGAGGGCAAACGGCGCATGAAGCAGGTCGGCCGTGTCGAGATCCCGCAGGAGGCGTTCTTGGCGGTGTTGAAGGTCGGGGAATGATCGCCACCCCAGCTAGCCGCGGTTCCGGCGATCCTCTATCATGCCGCGCGTGAGCAAAGCCCGCGGGAGCGTCACCGCCGGCGCCAGGAAGAAGGACGAGGCGGTCGAGCCCGAGGAGTCCGGCGTCAAAGCGAAGTCCACGTTACGCGAGTACGCCGAAGCGCTCGCGGTCGCCTTCCTCCTCGCGCTCTTCATCCGCACCTTCATCGTCCAGGCCTTCAAGATTCCGTCGGGCTCGATGTTGCCGACGCTGCAGATCGGCGACCACATCCTGGTCAACAAGCTGCGCTACGGGATCCGGCTGCCGATCCTCGGGGAGCGCGTGGTCAAGTTCCAGGACCCGCGTCGCGGCGACATCATCGTGTTCGTCTACCCGGTGGACCCGCAAAAGGACTTCATCAAGCGCGTGATCGGCGAGCCCGGCGACACGATCGAGATCAAGCACAAGCAGATCTTCGTGAACGACAAGAAGATCGACGATCCGCACGCGCACTTCGTGGACGGTCCGGGCGACAACAGCCGTCTCACCCCGCGCGACAACTACGGTCCGGTGACGGTGCCGCCCGACAAGATCTTCGTCATGGGCGACAACCGCGACCGCAGCTACGACAGCCGATTCTGGGGCTTCGTCCCGCTCGACGACGTCAAGGGGAAAGCGTTCGTCATCTACTGGTCGTGGGACGGTGAGGACCGCTGGGTCCGCTGGGAGCGGATCGGCGAGTTGATTCGTTGAGTCGCGCCCGGTGCGCGGCCTGACCGCGGCGCCGCGTGTGGCCGCGTGGCCGCGTGGCCGCGGGTGACCCCATGGTTGCGTCTGGCCGTCTCGCCCCGTCGCTTCGCGAAGTGAGCTCGCGAAGCGCGAGCCCGCCGCGCGGCGGTGGCGCGCGCCGTCACTCCGGTCGCCGGCGCGCCGCGCGGTGATTCGCGACGCTCGAATCGGCGCCGCCGCGCGCGGCGCCGGCAGCGCGACCGTCGCGACCGTGCCGCGCGAGCCGGTGCCGTGGCTTGCCCTCGCGGCGGCCGTCGCGGTCCTCACGGCGCTGCAATTCGCGACACCGACGCTGATCGGGATCGACGCGTATTTTCACGTGCGCTACGCGGCGGTGATTCGCGAGGCGGGGGTGCGAGGGTTTCCGCCGCCGTTTCCGTGGTTGCCGCTCACGATCCTGTCGCCGGACCGCTACGCGGATCACCACATGCTGTACCACCTGCTGCTGACGCCGTTCACGCTGGGTGATCTGCGGGTCGGCGGCAAGCTCGCGGGACTGGCCGGGGCGGCGGCGTTCGTCGCGGCGTTCCTCTGGGTGCTGCGCCGCGAGGCGGTGCCGTGGCAGGCGCTTGCGCTGCTCGCGCTCTTCGCGTCGTCGGCGGATCTCCTCTACCGGCTCAGCATGACGCGGGTGCAAGGCGTGTCGCTGGTCTGCCTGCTCGTCGGGTTTCATCTGGCGCTCCGCCATCGTCACGGCGCGCTGGCGGCGCTGGCGTGCGTCTACGCCTGGCTCTACGACGGCTTTCCCTTGCTCCTGGTGCCGGTCGGCGCGACGTTCCTCGCGGAGATCGTCCTCGAGCGGCGGCTGCGACCGGGCATCCTCGTCGCGGCGCTCGCGGGGATGGCGGTCGGGGTGATCGTCAATCCGTACTTTCCCGAGTACCTCCGCTTCATCGTGCACCACTTCGGCGACAAGCTCCTCCCGGGCGAGACGATCCGCATCGGCAGCGAGTGGCTGCCGTACACGCCGCTCGGGATCGTCGGCAACGTGCTCACCGCGACCGTGTTCACGGCCTGCGGGGTCGCCGCCGCGGGCGGCCTGCCGCGCCAGCGCCGGACGCTCGCGGCCCTCGTCGTCGCGCTCGTGTTCCTGGCGCTGACCCTGCGGGCGAAGCGCTTCATCGAGTACTTCGCGCCGTCCGCGACGCTCTTTGCGGCGTTCGCATGCGGCGACTCCCTGCGTCGCCTGTCGGCGGCATGGCGGCGGATCGTCGTGCTGGCGCTCGCGGTGATCGCGCTCGCGAACGTCGTCGGCGTCGGCGTGACGTTGCGCCGGAAGGCGCTCGAGTCGCCGCACGGACGCTACGCGCCGTTCGCCGAGTACGTCGCGCGCTCGGCGCCGCCGGGCGCGATGCTGTGCACGACGGATTGGGACGACTTCCCGTGGCTGTACTTCCACGACGTCGCGAGCACGTATCTCGTCGGCCTCGACCCGACGTACTTTCGCGACCGGCATCGCGACGCCTACTGGCGCTGGGTGGAGATCACCCAGGGCCGGGTGGAGCACCCGGGTCACGAGCTCGCGACGCGCTTCCCGTGCGCCTACGTCCTGACCGACCGGCTGCACGCCGCGTTCCTGAGTCGGGTCGCGGACGATCCCGATCTCGAGGAAGTGCTGAGCGACGATCAGGGGGTGCTGTATCGCGTCAAGCGCGACGGACCTCCGCCGGTGTACCCGACGACGTTGCCCTGAGCGCCCGCGCCCTGATCCGGTCGCGGCGCGCGCTGCGCGGGAACCGTCTCCGCCGCCGCTCGCGCAGCGGGCCCAGACGGGTTGCCGGGGCTCGCCGGCGGCGCGAACGTCCGACCGCCGCCGGCCGCGCGAGCGGGCGCGGCCGGCGGCGGTCGCCTCACGTGCGGATCAGGAGCCCTCGCAGCGGAAGACGCCGTTGCCGCTCGGCGTCTGCTGGTCCTTGACCTTGGCGACGAACGTCACCCACGTGCCCGAGCGCGACACCCCGGCGTCCTCGTCGATGTTCCGGTACTTCGCCGTCGTGCCCCAGAGATCGTTCGGTACCGTGTCGGTGTTGAGGACGGCCGCATCGTCGGTGCCGTCGAGGAGGAAGACGCCGTGCTTGGCGCTGCCGTGCGTGACCTTGCCGCGGAACGCCACCTGATCGGTGTTGGTGACGCCGGCGATCTGCGGGATGGTCTTGATCAAGCCGCCGCTGCGCGGCGCGGCTTCGCGGGAGCGCGCCAGCAGGGTCGTGCTCGGCCCCGAGGGATCGAAGAGGAAGACGCCGGTGCCGGCCTCGGTGCCGCCGAACTTGGCGCGGAAGCCGACGTCGCCGGCGTCGTTCGAGTCGATGTCGAAGAACTTCGCATAGGTCGATCCGGCGATCGGCGTCGCCGAGCCCTCTTCGGCGACGTCGATGAAGGAGCCGAGGACCGCGGCCTCGCGAAAGATCGCGCTGGTGGCGTCGTGGCTGACGCCGCAGCTGGTCTCGATCACCGTCTGGAACGCGACCCGGTCGGTGCCGCCGAGCGCGACGTTCACGAACGAGCAGAACGTCTTGCCGCCGCCGGTCGCATCGCCGACGAGCGCGACGGTGAAGACGGTGTCCGCCGACGTGTCGTAGACGAACACGCCGTCCGGACCGCCGTCGACCTGCGCGATGAACGCGACGTCGCCGGCGGCGTTGACCGTCGAGAGGTCGAAGAAGCGCAGGAACGTACCGCCCCCAGGCGACGCGTCGCCGGTGCGCGCGGCGGTTGCGATCGGGCCGCCGGAGGGCCGCACGAACACGCCTTCGCCCTCGGAGAGGTCGCCGAAGAACGCGATGTCGCCGGCGTCGTTGATCGAGGGCTCGTCGAACTTGGTGAACGTACCGGTATCCGGCGCCGGACCGTCTTCCGCCGCGACGACGCTCGGCGATCCGCCGGCGGGATACAGGTAGAGCTTGTGCGTGCGGTCCCGCGTCCGGCCGAGGAACACGACGTCGCCTCCCGAGTTCACCGCGGGCTGCTCGAGCTTGCTCGAGAGACGGGCGCTATCCGGGTCGAACAGATCTTGGCGGTTCACGCTGCTGCACGTGAACGTCAGCGCCGACGCGGCTTCCGCGACGAGAACGAGCGTCGCCGCTGCCGCGGCTGCGAGGAGCGTCGGACGATGCGTGATCATGGATCGGATCCTCCTGTGTCAGCGGCCTTCCGTCGCGACCGCGTGAGCCGGTGAGGACGCGAGCGGCGCCGATGTTCGATCGTGGTGATGCGCGTGCCAGCGGCAACCGGTCCCGACAGCGTGGCGCGCGACTCTCAGCGCGGAACCTACGCCGCCGGAAGCCCGCACGTCAACGAGAAACGCGGTGCGTCGGACGGCGACTCCCGGGCGGAGGCGAGGCACCTCCGCCCGGTCAGATCACGCGCACCGCGCGCCCCGTTACGGCCGCGGCGCAAGGACGGCGTGCACGCTCAGAGCAGCGGCACGCATTGCTGGCAGAGCTCGCAGATCGCGAGCGGTCCGCATCCCGTCTGCGGCAGCTCGCACGCCTCGCCGTCCTCGATCACACCGTTGCCGCAGATCGAGATCGGCACGTCGATGCACTGATTGCAGAGCAGGCAGAGCTGGTGCTGTCCGCAGCCGATCGCCGGCAGCTCGCAGGTCTCGCCGGGCTCGATGTTCTGGTTGCCGCAGAACGGCAACGCGTCGACGCACTGGCTGCACCCGAGACAGAGCTGGCCGGGGTCGCAGCCGATCGCCGGCAGCTCGCAGGCTTCCGTCGGCTCCTGGATCTGGTTGCCGCAGATGAAGCCGAGATACGGCGTGATCGCGTCGTAGGGCGGGAAGCATTGCTGGCAGGCCAGGCAAGCCTGGCTCGGCCCGCAACCGAGGCCCGGGAGCTCGCAGGGCTCTCCCGGATCGAGCGTGCCGTTCAGACAGGTCGCGCTCGGCGCCGGGCACATGCAGTTGGTGCACTGGCCGGGACACCGCGAGTCGTTGGGAGGATCGCACTGTTCGGTCGGTGCGACGAAACCGTCGCCGCAGACCGTCGGGCACAGGCAGGCGTCGGGGGTCTCCGGAGCGCCGCACTGACCCGGACAGGCGGCATCGCTGGTGCCGTCGCACTGCTCGCCGAACTCGATCACGTCGTTGCCGCAGGTCTGGTTGCAGGTGCAGTTCGCGAGGCACTGGCCCGGACAGTTGGAGTCGTCGGTGCCGTCGCATTCCTCGACGAAACGGTTCACGACGTTGTCGCCGCACTTCTTCACGTCGATGCTCGCTTGGAAGCTGATGGCGCCCGGTCCCGGCAAGCCGGCGGTGTTGTTGATCGCCGACGCGCTGGTCGCCGGGATGCAGAAGGTCGCGACCGAGGTGTTGAGCGTCGTGCTCGGCGACCCCACCCGGACGATCGGATCCATGAAGCAGCGCTGGTTGTTCGCGACGCACGGTCCCTTGCCCGAGGGACAATTGCTGTTGGTCTGGCAGCCGATCTCCGGAGCGTTCGCGCACGTCTGCACGATGGGACCCGCGATGCACTGGCCCTCGCCGACCGCCTCGCCGCTGATCTGACGGCAGAGCGGCTTGCAGGCGCCGGCGGGCGCGCCCGGACAATCGGCGTCGCTGCTGCAGCGGTGATCGTTGTTGCTGCCGCCGTTGCACGCGGTCAGACAGCTGCTCGGTTGCGGCTGCCCGCTGCACCAGCAGCTCTGGCTCTGGAAGCCCGAGCCGGTGCACGCCTGGTTCGACGGGAAGGTCGACGTGCCGGTGGTGACCGGCTGGAAGGGAATGTCGAGCCCGCCGCCCGAGACGTTCGACGACGAGGTCGGGAGGCAGTCGTTCGAGGTCGGCCCCAGTGGTCCGGTGCCTTGCACCTTGCAGGACGGGCTGCCGCTGACGTCGGTGCAGGTGCCGCTGTCGCCGATCTGGCAGTCGTGCGGATCGGCGAGACCGCAGTCGCAGATCGGGCACGGGCGACTCACCTGCACGCCGAGATGGACCACCGAGCTCAGGCGGGTGAAGAGCTCGGCGTCGCCGGTTTGCATGTTGTACGTGCCGGTGACGTCGGTCGCGAAGCGGTTGACGATGCACGCCGGGACACCGCCCGCGGAGAGCGGCAGCGGCGGACCGAAGGTGTTGATGACGCAATAGCCGGCGCTGCAATCCGAGTCGGAGAGGCACGGTTGGCCCGGATCGGCGGAGCACGACGAGCCGACGTTCCCGAAGAAGTCGCACACGAAGTCGTTCACCCCGTCGCAGTTGGACAGCTCGCCGCTGATGGTCGAGCCTTTCTGCACCTCCGCATCGTGCGCGGTCCCGGTCCATCCGGTGTCGAGGTCGGCACCCTCCTGGACGGTGAAGGTGATCTGCGCCGAGCTCGGGCAGGTGCAGCCGGCGGAGCACTGACCCGGGCAGAGCGAGTCGTCGGTGCCGTCGCAGAGCTCGCTTCCCTGCCGAACGTTGTCGCCGCACAACGGCGCGCACATGCAATCCGCCTGGCAGGTGCCGGGGCAGCTGCCGGTGCCGTTGCCGTCGCATTCCTCGCCGGGATCGATCTGGTTGTTGCCGCAGTACGGTCCACACGTGCAATCCGGCTGGCACGCGCTCGCCGGACACTGGCCGCCGCTGCCGCTGCCGTCACATTGCTCGCCCGGATCGACGACCCCGTCGCCGCAGACGGCGCCGCAGGTGCAATCGGGCTGGCAGGCTCCGGGACACGCGGTGTCGTCGGCGCCGTCGCACTCCTCGCCGAACTCCGTCGTGCCGTTGCCGCAGACGCCGGCCCCGCAGGTGCAGTTCGCCTGGCACGCGCCGGGGCAGGCGGTGTCGTCGGCGCCGTCGCACTGCTCGCTCGGTTGGTCGACGAGGTTGTCGCCGCAGGCGGCGCATCGGCAGTTCGCCTGGCAGGCGCCGGGACACGCGGAGTCGTCCGGTGGATCGCATTCCTCGCCGGAATCGACGGCGCCGTTGCCGCACTGGGCGCCGCTCTTCAAGAGCAGGGTAGGTTGCACGACCGCGCCGGGTCCCGGCAGGCCGGCGACCTGGTTGATCGCCGAGCTGGAGGTCGGCGGGATGCAGAAGGTCGCGGCGAGGACGGCCGTCTGCGTTCCCGGGGCGCCCTGGCGCACGATCGGGTCCGCGAAGCACTCGCGCCGCTTGGTGGTGCACGTCTGATTCGGCGCGCAGCTCGCGCAATTGCCCGACGGCGGCGGGTTGCAGTCGGCGGCGCTGGTGCAGCCGCGGAATCTCTCGATGCTGCACAGGTTGTCGTTCGGACCGGTCTGGCAGCGCGCCTCGTTGGGATTGTCGTGATCGTTCGGATCGGCGACGCAGACGCCGTTGCTGCACTGGTTCGGCTGGGTGGCGAGACCCGGCCGGTTGCAGAAACCGCCGCCGCCGCATTCGGAGTCGTCGGCGCAGGGCGTCCCGGTGTCGGTGCCGCCGATGCAGCGCAACCCGCCGCACGTGACGCCCGGAGGACATTCGGCGTCGCTGCTGCACGCCTCCGCGTCGGCCGTCGCGCAGGTGTCGCACGGGCACTGGAAGCTTCCGAAGCCGAAGGCGGTGCACGACAGGTTGGCGGAGAGCGACGTCGTGCCGGTCGTCGCCTTGTTGAACTTGATCTGGATGTTGCCGACGTTCGCCGCGTTCGACGGCAGGCAATCGAGGCTCAGGTCGCCGAAGTACGGATTGGACCCGCCGACGTCGCACGGCTGCCCGGGGTGCGCGCCGCCGTTGCACATGCCGCCGCGGATACCGTCACGCGGCGTCGGGTCGTTCTCGCAAGTGGGGCAGGGCTGGTCGACCGCGATGCCGTTGTGCACCGCCGACACCAGCCGGAGCAGCGCCGCGCCTTCGCCGGCGTGCGGGCCGGCGTCGGCGACGTTCGCCGTTCCGGTGATCGGTCCCTGATAGCGGTTGACGACGCAGACCGGCACGGCGCCCGACGAGATCGGCAGCGGCGGTCCATAGAAGCATTCACAGGTCTCGGCGCCGGCGCACGTCGGCGACTCCGGATCGCAGGTCGTGAGCGAGCTCGAGTCCGGATCGCTGACGTCGTAGCAGGCGCAGTTCTTCGACGGACCGGGGAACGCGATCGGGCCGTCGATCGCGCACTCGCCGCAGGTCGGGGACCCGGTGTCGAGATCGCAGCCGCTCACGCGCAGCGCCAGCAGGGAGGCGTCGTCGGTGCCGGGGATGTCGTGCGCGATGCCCGTCCAGCCGGTGTCGAGATCGATACCGGGCTTGGCGACCAGGCTGATCACCTCGGGGATCGGGTTCGGCAGGACGCAGCTTCCCGGACAGGTGCACGATGCGGAGCACTGACCGGGACACACGCCGCCGTCGGTTCCGTCGCAGTCCTCGCCGGGATCGATGGTGTTGTTGCCGCACGTCGGATTCGGCGTCGCGGTCGCCGTCGGGTTGGTGGCGCCGCCTCCCGACGTCGCGGTGGACGTCGGCGTCGCGGGCGCGCTGGTCGCGGTCGGCGTCGGCGTCGCGGGGTTCGTGCCGGCGTGGCACTCGGGTGGATACGGACGCACGCCCGGCACCGCCAGGGCGTCGAGGCAGTCGGCCTTGAACTCGGTCACGCAGTCGACGCACGTGACCAGGTCTTGCAGCGTCGCGACGCTGCCCCCGCACGACGCGCCGCCCGGAACGGTGACCGCCGGGCACGTCGCGCCGAAGCCGATCGTCGACGGCGCGAGATCGTCGCTGCCGCCGCAGGCGCGATCGTCGCCGCCGCAGGCGCGACAGATCTTGTCGATCTCCTTGGCGTGCGCCGACGCGATCTTGGCGCCCGCCTTCGCATCGGGACAGGGCCCCGCGCTTGCGCCCTTGACGACCCCGTCCTCGCACTTCTCGAGCGCCTTCGATTTCGTCTTGAAGAACTTCGTCGCTTCCTTGCCGATCGCGCGCTGACATGCGCTGACGTCGCCGTCCGACGTCGGCGCGAGCGCGTCGTAGTAGAGAGAGATCGCCTGGTCCACGCCCGCTTCGTCGGCGCACGCCAGGCACTCGCCGATCCCGTCGCAGCTGGTGATCGCGTTGGTGCAGCCGGCGCTCTCGAACTCCGGGCAGGCGCCGCCGTTCCATCCGATCGACGCCAGCGAGTCGTCGCCGACGCCGTCGCAGGATTTGTCACTGCCGCCGCACTTCTTGGCGATCGAGCTCCGCAGCTTCACCTCGGCATTGGCGATCTTCGCGCTGGTCTTCGAATCGGGGCAGGGACCGGTGCTCGCGCCCTTCAGCACCGCGTCCTGACACTTCTGGAGCGCGACCATCTTCGCCTGCGCGAACTGCGCCGATCGCTTCGCGATCTCGCGCTGGCATTTGACGGGATCGGCGTGCGCGCCCGGCGCTGCGACGGTGATCGCGGTGACGGCGACGAGAGCGGCGGCACATCGTGCGAATCGGATGCTCATGAGCAATCCTCCTTGGGTGGGACGCCCAAACATTCCATGGCGGTCTGCGACGGCACGTGAACTGCGGCCACCGTAAAGGGTGCTTTTGGAGCCGGCAATCGCTTACAACGCTGGAATCACGGCCGAAAAGACATGACGGGGTATGCGCCCACAGGTGAGACCCGGGCGCAAATTCGGGGGAGGCGAGCGCGGGCGGCGAACGCCGCGGCCGCCATCGTCCGGTGCGGCGGACTGGCGGTCGCGAGGCCCGCGGCCGAGGATGCCGGCGGCGATAGTCGCGGTGCCGCTTCACCGGCCGGCGATCTCGGGCGGCGGGGACGGCGAAGGGCGGAAAGGCGGTACCGAGTCGATGGCGCACCGTTCCAACTACTCCCGAGCGAAATATCGCGTACGGTGACGGCTGCGCGTCCTCTTGGTCGCCGATTTGCGGTGTGGCAATCTCGGCGCACTAATCGAGACACGCTTCGTGCGGTGCGGTCTCCACGATTCCGACGAGGAGGGTTCGTCATGAAGCATCGGCTCACAATCTTGGCGACCGCGTTCGCGGTCGCCGCGGCGCTCGTCGCCGACGCGCCGGCCGTGCGCGCTGACGTGGCGCCCGGTGACGTGATCACCAAGGCGAACGCCGACCAGGTGAAGGACCTGACGTCACCGGGGATGTTTTGGTGCGTCCAGCACGGCTGGCCGATGAAGATCGTCGCGACCCAGTCGGTCCCGCTGCGCAAGGCCTTCCTGGAGGCAACCGAGAAATATTCCGGTCAGGTGAAGATCGGCGCCGATGGCGTCTCGATCGAGGGGTGGGTGGCGGGGCGGCCGTTCCCGAACGTCGACGCCAACGATCCGCAGGCGGCGATCAAGATCATGTACAACTACTACACCGCGATCGGCATCGACGACGTCGATCTACGCAACTTCGACGCCGACACCGGTCCGATCTCCGAGGACCGCCCCCTCCAGGTCGAGCGCCACTTCCTGATCGACCACTTCCGGCGGCTCTTCTACGTCGGACGCCTGTACGTCGATCCGAAGCCGCAGATCCCGAACAAGGAAGGCTTCTGGTTCAAGGAGACGCTGCACCCGCTGATCGAGCCGTTCGATCTCAAGGGAGTCGGCTTCACCTATTACCGCTACATCGACGCCTCGAAGCAGGACGACAGCTGGCTCTATCTGCCGTCGCTGCGGCGCGTGCGGCGACTGTCGACCGCGCAGCGCTCCGACGCGCTGTTCGGCCAGGACACGGACCAGGACAGCTACGGGGGGTACGCCGGGCAGGTGGCATGGATGGGGTGGAAGTTCATCGGCGAGAAGGACGTCCTCGCGGCGTTCCACAGCTCGCATTTCCCGGTGAAGTGGGCCGAGGGCGCCTCCGACTGGGCGTTCGACACCGAGTGGGAGAAGCGCAAGGTGTGGGTCGTCGAGGGCACCTCGAAGCTGCCGCAGTACGCCTACTCGAAGCGCGTCATCTTCGTCGACAAGGAGACCTACGCGATCCCGTACAGCGACATGTACGACCGCGCCGGGCAGCTCTGGAAGGTGTGGATCAACGACTACAAGTGGGGCACCGAGCCGTTCCCCGGGTCGAAGATGAAGTACGAGGAGGTCACGCCGTTCCTACCGGCGATCGTGATGGTCGACATCCAGCTGCAGCACGCGACCAAGGCGTCGTTGCCGAGTCACCGCTTCCCCGGCGAGCCGGGCTGGTACTGGCACCAGGGCGACAAGGAAGGCACGACCGAGAGCGAGTTCACGATCGCCGAGCTGATCGGGTCCGGTCACTGATCGCGGAATGCGGCCCGCGCGCCGGGGGGGCGGCGCGGGCCGCCGCCCTCTGGTGCGTCGCTCCGACTCGTCCACACCCTCGGCGAGCGGCGCATCCCGGGTCACTGCACCCGCGGCCGCTCGAGCGATCCGTAGAGATGCAGCGTGCGCTCGCCGTTCGCGCTCGGCGTGCCCGGGAGCAGGTTGAGCGCGAGGCGCAGGTTGTCGGGCGCGGTCGTCGCGGGCCGGACCGTGAGGGTCAGGTTCATCACGCTCGCGGCGAGCGGGTGCTGGAGCACGACGGTGCCGTCGCCGCGCGCGGTGATCTCGTCGCCGGTCGCTTCGACGTCCCGGAGCTCGACGCGGCCGCGCTTCACGTCGCCCGCGAGACGGATCTGCGGGAAGTGCAGATCCGGGATCGTGATGCCGCGGATCTTGCCGCCTTCGAGTGCGACGTTCGACGCTCGTACGTTCACGCTCCCGTCGGTCGACGACGGCCGTGCGGCGTCGCCGGCGACCGTGAGCTCGCCGTCGACGCGCCCGCGGAGCGTCCCCTCCATGAAGAGGCGGAGCCCGGCGTAGCGGCCGACGTCGAGGTGCGCGAGGTGCGCGTCGATGGCGAAGGCGGCGGGGCGGAGGTCGACGGAGGCGTCGACGCTGCCGCCGTAGAGGTCGCCGCGTACGGCGACCGGATACGGATGTCCGCGCAGCAGGCTCAGCCAGGACGGTGCGACGCGCACGGCGCGCGCGGCGAGCAGCGGCACCGCGGGATCGCCGCCGCGGGGAAGCAGGCGCAGCTCGTCGAGCGTGTAGGCGAGGGTCCAGCCGAGATGGACGCCGTGCACCTCGACCACGATCGGCGCCGTCTCCACGCGCGCCAGGATCCGCTGCACGACGAGCTCGTGCGGAAACGTGATCAGCAAGCACAGCAGGAACGCGACCGTGGTGTAGAGCGCGTAGAGCAGGAGCGGCGCTGCGGCGGCGCCGTGCAGGCGCCGCGTCAGCCGTTCGCGCCAGCCGGCGACCGGCGACGGTGGGCCGACGCGGCCGTGGCGCACGTCGAGCGACGGCGCCGTCAGCGGCGCGCCGCCGGTCGTCATCGCGTCGCCGTCGCCTGCCGCAGGCGCGAGACGACCAGGCTCACGTCGAAGAGATACGGCTGATCGAAACGCTTCTTCATCTGCAGGCGGCTCACGAGAAGCGGCGGGTCGCCCTTCTCGACGCCGTAGAGCAGCGTCACGAGCTCCCGCAGCGACACGCCGGCGAGCCGCATGTCGACGTCGTCCGCCTGGAGGTCGTCGTTGATGCTGCGCGTGGAGGGGTTCATCGCGGCGATCCGCTCGCGGCTCACGCTCTCGCGCGCGATCCCTTCGAGGCGCGAGAACAGCGAGAAGTCGGCGCTGGTCCGGCCGAGCACGCGCCGGATCTGCTCGTTGTCCGCTCGCAGCGCCAGGTAGCGGTCCCGCAGCGCGCCGACCTCGGCGAGCTCGCGCTCGCTCGCGGCGATCTGGGCGGCGAGCGCCTCGCGATGGTCGGCGAGGCCGGTCGCGAGGAGCCAGACGGCCACGACGAGCGCGGCGACGGCGCCGCCGCCGAGGAGAAGCCGCTCGCGCGGCGAAAGGCGCTCGAGCAGCTGCTCGAATCGCCGGCGCAGCTCAGTCATTGGTCGCCTCCGGCTCCGCGACGCCGGTGCCGCCGTCGCGCGCGAGCGCCAGCACGAGACGGAAGTCGACGCGCTGGCCGTCGACCGAGGCACGCACGTCCTTCGCCTGCACGTCGCGGAACTCGGGGCGCGCGGCGAGGCTGCGCTTGATGCTCTCGACGCCCTCGTAGGACGGGGTCGAGCCGCGGACGCGGACGGTCTCGCCGTCGAGGGCGAGCTCGTCGATGTCGAACGTGGTGTCCGACGGCGCCCCGGTGGTGAGCGCGCGCAGGACGTCGATCGCGCGCGCGGCCGAGGGCGAGAGGCCGCCGTAGGCTTGCCGTTGCTTCTCGAGGGCGGCGATCTCGGTCGCGAGCTGGGCGCGCTCGTTGACGATCGTCCGCGTGTTGGGAAGCGCCGAGGTGAAGACGCTGCGGATCTGCGCCCGGACGGCGTCGCGCCGCCGCGCGAGGTGCGCGTTCTCGACCGCGAAGCTCGCGACCATCAGCGCGATCGCGGCGGCGGCGAGGATCGCCGTGCGGGCGACGTGCCGCCACACCGCCTCGCGCTCGCGGTGGTAGGCGAACTCGCCGCGCCGGAAGTCGACGCCGTACGTCTCGCCCGGCGCACCGTCGCGCAGCGCCAAGCCGAGCGGCGCCGCGAAGGCTGCCTGCTCGCGACGTAGCGTTGGCGGGACCGCGTCCACGCGCAGCGTCTCGATGCTCTGCGGCGTCGCGCCGAGCGCGCGGCCCACCGCGACCGCCGCGCCGCTCGTAGTCGCGGTGCCGCCGATCCAGAGCGCGTCGCCGTCGAGCGCCTCGTCGCCGCCGAGCGCCGCGACCGACCAGCGGACGTCGCGGACGAGCACCTCGCCGTCGCCGTTCGTTCCCGCGCCGTGCGTGACGGTGCGCAGGCCGCGCAAGCGTCCGTCGCGGAACACCGCGACCGAGGCGGAGCCGCCGTCGACGGTGACGAGCGTGCTCGTCCGCGGCAGCGCCGCGCCGGCGCGGCAAAGCACGTTCAGCGCCGCGAGCGGCGCGAGATCGACGAGGCGCGGATCGATGCCGGCCGCCGCGAGCGCCTCGAGATGGGCGCGCACCGTCGCCTTCGGCACCGCGGCGGCGAGGACGAGCGCCTCGCCGTCGCTCCCGCCGAGCACCTGGTAGTCGACGATCGCCTCGTCGAGCTCGAACGGCAGGTGGTTCTCGAGCTCGAACGGCACGGTCTGATCGAGCCGTTTGCGGTCGTGGAACGGCAGCGTGAGGATCCGCTGGGTCGCGACGTCGCCGGGGAGCGACGACAGGACCTCGTCCCAGCGGAGCTCGTGCTTGGCGACGAAGGCGCGCAGCTCGGCCGTGAGGTCGCCGCCCGGCGTCCGCGGCGACGCGTAGAACCCCAGGACCCGTTGCGAGCGCAACGTGCTCTCGACGAGCGCCGCTCGCAGAGTCGAGGCGCCGATCTCGAGCGCCAGCGTGCGATTCGGCATTCGATCAACCGCTGCCGCCGAGCGGCGGCAGCGTCGGGAGAAAATCGGAAGGTGGTTGAGATGTCAAGGAACGCGGCACCGCGTTGGGAAACCAGGTGACGCGCGTGATCTGCGGCCGCAATCCGGTCGAGCCCCGCTTGACGGTCTCGACGATCCCGCGATGCACGTCGTTGACGGTGCCGACGGTCTCGATGCGAAAGTACGTGCTGCCGTAGCGCATCGAATCGAACGCCGGACCCATCGCCGACCTGAGATCGTGCATCTCCTGGAACGTCTTCGAGGTGATCGGCTCGACCGCGCGCTGTCCGACGATCCGCGCTACCGTCGCCTTGTCGATGCCGACCGCCATCAGCACGTCCTGCGCGGGCGGTGTTGATGTTGACGCGCAACGGCCTCTCGGGCGGCGTGACCGTGAAGTACTTGTCGAGGCGATCGAGGACCGCCGGCGTCACGCCGCGCACCAGCCGCAGCTCCCGCATCGTCAGCAACGGCGCGTTCCGCACCCGCACCGGCGGCGTCATCTGGAGATAGAACGGCTGCTCGGCGCCCGGAGGCGAAGGATAGGGGTCGCCGTCCTGATCGATCCAGTCGATGATCGCGTGCAGGACGGCGGCGTCGATGCCGAGCCGCTCGAAGAGGAAGCGGGCGATCAGCTCCTTGTCCGGTTGCACCCGCGTCCCGCTCGCGTCGAGGAGGTCGTTGAAGTTGATCGCACGGGCCTCGTCGCGCACGCGGATGGCGACGGTGCCGTCTCCCACCGGCTCCGGCGGCCGGGACGTCGCCCATAAATCGTGATAGCTGTCGGTGTCCCGAAACAACTCGCTCCCGTACTTGAGCTCGGTCACCGCCGAATCGAGCTGGAGCAGCGCCTCCGCGACGTTGATGCCGGAGCGCGCGAGATAGGTCGCTTGCAGGGCGTTCCGCCCGCTGAACGCCAGGTGGGTCTCGACCTGCGCGGAATAGGTGAGCTCGACGACGACGATCGTGAGGAGCGTGATCACCAGCAGGACCACCAAGAGCGCGACCCCGGATTCGTCGCGTCGCCGTCTCATGGGCGGGCGCCTTCGCCGGTCGCGCCGGCGTGCGATGCGTGCGCACCGCCCTCCACCGCCTCTTCCCACGGCGGGCAGGTGCCGCCGCCGGTCCGCGCCGGCACGAGCGCGAGGTCGACGGCGGTCGCGAAGTGCTGCACGACGCCGTCCTCGTCGTAGAGGCCGAGGTCGATCGCGACCGCGCGCGGCAACGACCCGTGGTACGAGGAATCGGCGGAGTCCCACGCATCGAGCCAGTCGGTGCCGTCGCAGAACCGGAACCGCAGCGACGCGACGTCGTCGAGGAAGACCGTCGCGACCGCGTCGTCGAGGGCGCCGCGCGCGATCAGCGGCGCCTCGCGGCGCAGCAGCCGCTGCGCGGGGATGCCGCGCGCCCGCAGCGAGTCGGAGCCGAAGCCGGCGAAGAAGTCGAAGACGTCGTCCTCCCGCGCGCGGTCGGCGGGGCCGACCTCCGCCGCGGGCACGCTCCGCGGCGCGGCGGCGCCGCCCGTGCGGCTGTCGGCGCGGCGGTCGCGGCCCATGCCGCCGACGTCGGTCGGATAGAAATAGTCGACGATGCGCTGATCGGTGTCGCGGGCCTCGGGACCGCCGCGGCTCGAGAGCGTGCAGAAGTACAGCGCGTCGAGCGGCTCCGCGTCGCTGCCGCCGGGCACGCTCACGAACCTGCGCTCGGGCACCGGATCGCCGAGGAGCGCCGCGCTCGCGATCTCGTCCGCCAGGCGTCCGAGCGCCGTGCGGCCGGTGCGCACGACGTCGATGCGGCGCTCGGCGAGCGTCTTCGATCGCAGCGTGCGCGAGAACGTGCCGTATACGGCGGTCGCGACGATCCCGAAGATCGTCACCGCGAGCATCACCTCGAGGAGCGTGAAGCCGCGCGGCCTCGGCTGCGATCGGCGACGCCGGGCGGAGTCGTCGTGGTCGTTCGCCGTCGTCATGGCCGCCGCATGTAGTAGATGAGCGAGACGTCGTCGCCGGGAGCTTGCTCGCGATACACGCGGACGTGCACCTCGCGGAGACCGGGAACCGGCAGCTCGATCACCTCGCGCTCCCAGCGGAGGTCCGGGTAGCGCGCGGGATACCAGCCGTCGAAGTCACCCTCCTCGCGCCCGATGTCCGGGAAGCCCTCGAGCTCGGCCTCGGTCATGATCTGACGGGCGAGGAGCGTCGCGTCGGTCATGCGCTGATCGCGATCCAGCAAGTCGAGGTTTCGTACGTGCAATCCGAGCAGGCTGATGAGCCCGAGCCCCAGCACCGCGACGGCGACGAGAACCTCGAGGAGCGTGAAGCCGGCGACGCCGCGCTTCATGGCGCGTTCCGCGAGCGCGTCCGGCGCAGCGCCCCCTCGATCGCCCGTTCCGGCCGATTCCGCCCCTGGACCGATCCGCCGGCGACCACGGGCAGCTCGCGATAGCCGTCGCCGACGCGCGTCCGGCCCGTCAGCGAGTCGAGCGCGATCGTCGCGTAGTCGCCCTGGCGGCTCTTCAGGTGCATGACCAACGGGTCGGCCCAGCCCTCGGGCGTGAACAGGGCGGACACGACCCCTTCGGTCACGGTGCCGGTCGAGGGCAGCACCACGTCGAGGAACGCGACGGCGTCCGGCAGCGTCGCCGGCGCGGAAAGCGGCGAGCCGTCGGCGACGAACTCGGGGTCGTCGGGGTCCTCGTTCAGCACCGTCACCCAGTACGTCTGGTTGTCGAGATCGAAGTTGAGCCGCATCGGGCGCTGGCGAAACGCCGCCTCCTCGTAGAGGTAGCGCGCGGTGGTCGCGAGGCGCTCGGCGCTCGCGGTGAGGCGGGTCCGATCGGTGTCGCGCAGGCGCGGAATCAAGAAAGACAGCGCGATGCCGATGACGAGGAGGATGATCGCGAGCTCGAGAAGCGTGAAGCCGGCAGTACGTCGTAGCGCGCGTCGCGCGCGCATCGGGAGAGGCGCGCGGTCAGAGCTGGGTGTGCGTGTCGATGTCGGCATACTTCCCCTCGCCACCCTCGGCGCCGTCGGCGCCGTACGACTTGAGCGTGTAGCTGCTGCCGTCGCTCAGGTAGGCGTAGGGATTGCCCCACGGATCGATCGGGACGGTTTCGAGGTAGCCGTCGGGATTCCAGCGCTTCGGAACGTTGCCGCTCTCGGGCCGCGTGACCAGCGCCTGGAGCCCTTGGTCCGTCGTCGGATAGAAGCCGTTGTCGAGCCTGTAGAGGTGGAGCGCCTCCTCGATCCCTTTCACGTCGGCCGCGGCCTTGGTGCGCCGCGCCTCGTCGGTGCGGCCGACGATGCGCGGCGCGACCAGCGTGACGAGCAGGCCGAGGATGAAGACCACGACCATGATCTCGATCAGCGTGAAACCCGCTTGTCCGTCCCGCCTGATGCGCATCGCCGTCCTCCGACGTGCCGACGATACCAAGGACCGGCAAGCGCCTCAACGCGGGTCGGCCGTCGGGGAGCGACTCGGCGATGCCGCGGCGGGCGCGCAATCGAGCGCACCGCCGCCGTGGTGACGGGCACGGCCGCCCTCGTGAAGCGCGGCACCGCCGTCGTGAGCCGCGGCGCGGCCGCGATGAAGCGCGGCACCGCCGCCGCCGGCCGGCGTTCCGAGCCGCCGACCGCCGCGCCGCATCAGCTCAGAGATACGCCTTCCACCACGGCGCACCGGTCTGCCGGTACTTGTCGGTGCTCGATGACGCCGACTGGGCGCGCGATGCGGCCGCGGTGGATTCCCGTGACGTCTCGGTCGCGGGACGCGACGACGGCTTCGCCTCCGTGCGCCGCTGCTCGCGCGACCCCGCTTCCGCGGCGCGATCCGCGGCGAGCGCGGCGCCTGCCGGCCGCACGGCGCCGGCGGCCGCTTTGCGCGCCGTCGCGCTCTTCGCGGTCGCAGCGCGCGGCGCGGGCTTCGCGCTCGCGCGCGCCGGCGATTTCGCTTTGGCCCGCCCGGCCGACTTCGCGCTGCTGGCGCGCCCGGCGGGCTTCGCGCCGCTCGCCCGCGCGGCGCCGCGCGCCGCCGCGCTCTTCGCCGCACGTTTCGAACCGGACTTGCCTGGCTTCTTCGCTTTCATCGCTGAGATCTCCTCGTGAGCGTTCGTTGGGTGACCGTCGGGATGCGCGCGCCGCCGTACGATCGGCACGACGCGCACGCCGCCGTCTTACGCGAACGATTTCGACGCTGCAATCACGTGCTCAGCGGACGACGCGATTGAGCTCGAAGATCGGCATCAGGATCGCGAGCACGATGAAGAGCACGACGCCGCCCATCAGCACGATCATCACCGGCTCGAGCACCGTGGTGAGCGCGGTCACTGCGTTGTCGACCTCGTTGTCGTACGCGTCGGCGGCCTTACCGAGCATCGTCTCCAGCTGCCCGCTCTGCTCGCCGACCGCGACCATGTGCACCACGAGCGGCGGGAAGAGACCGCTCTCGCGAAGCGGCGGCGCGATGCTCTGGCCTTCGCGGATCGCGTCGCGCGCGTTCTCGATCGCACGCGCGAGGACGCTGTTGCTGACGACGTTCTTGACGATGTCGAGCGCCTGGAGGAGGCCGATGCCGCTCGCGAGCAGGGTCGAGAGGGTGCGCGCGAAGCGCGCGACGGCGAGCTTCTGGATCAGGCCCCCGAAGTAGGGCAGGCGCAGCGACAGCCGGTCGAGGCGCTCGCGTCCGGCGGGCGTGCGCGCGTGCCGTTGCAGCGCCACCACCGCGCCGAGCACGAGGAGCAGGATCAACCACCACCAGCGCGCGACGAATCCCGAGAGCGCGATCAGACGCGACCGTCAGGAACGGCAGCTTCTGCTGGGTCTCCTCGAAGATCCGCGTCACCTTCGGCACCACGTACGACATCAGAAAGAAGAGGATGCTGCCGCTCAGGATCAGCATGATCGCCGGGTAGGTGAGGGCGCCGCGCACCTTCGAGAGCAGCCGCGCCTGATGCTCGGTGTAGGTCGCGAGCCGCTCGAGCACGACGTCGAGCGCGCCGCTCGCCTCGCCGGCGCGCACCATGTTGACGAAGAGCGGCGTGAAGAGCCGCGGGTGCTCGGCGAGCGAGTCGGCGAGACCGCGGCCCTCGAGGACCTTCTCCCGCACCTGCGCCAGCGTCCGCCGCAGGCCCTCGCGCTCGGTCTGCTCCGACAGGGCGGCGAGCGCCTCCACCAGCGGCAAGCCGGCGGCGATCAGGGTCGCGAGCTGGCGCGTCGTCGCGGCGAGCTCCGGCGCCGGGACGCGCTCGCCGAGCCGCCACCCGGTGAGCGCGCGCCGCGCCGCGGGCGCGGCTTCGGGACGGAGCTCGGTCGGAAAGACGCCGGTGCGGCGGAGCTTCGGCGCGCGCGCCGCGCGGGCTCTCGGCGTCGACGATGCCGGCGACGGTCTTCCCGTCGCCGCTCAGGCCGCGATAAGCGTAGACCGGCACGTGCTGCTCGATCGGGGCTCGCGCGGCGCGGCACGCGGACGCGCGCCCCGTCGATCGTCGAGGTGGCGGCGACGCGCCTGTCCGGGGGCGTCGAGCAGCGGCGCCGCCGTCACACCAGGTCTTCCTGCGTGACGCGCAGCACTTCCTCGATCGTCGTCTCGCCCGCGAGCACCTTGGCGGCGCCGTCGTCGCGCAGCGTCGGCATGCCGGCGGCGACCGCGGTCTGGCGGATGCGCCGCCGCGTCGGCGTTCTTCATGATCAGCGCCCGGATCTCGTCGTCGACCATGAGGAGCTCGTGGATGCCCGTCCGCCCGCGGTAGCCGGTCTGCTTGCAGGCGGCGCAGCCGTCGCCCGCGGCGTAGATCCGCTGGCCGGTGACCGCGTCGGCGAGAGGCCGAGCTCGGCGAGCGCCGCCGGCGCCGGGTCGATCCGCCGCCGGCAGGCGTCGCACACGCGCCGAACCAGGCGCTGCGCCATCACCGCGTTCACCGACGACGACACCAGGAACGGCTCGGTGCCCATCTCGACCAGGCGGGTGACCGCGCTCGCGGAGTCGTTGGTGTGCAGGGTCGAGAACACCAGGTGCCCGGTGAGCGCCGCCTGGATCGCGATCTCCGCGGTCTCGCCGTCGCGGATCTCGCCGACCATGATGACGTCGGGATCCTGGCGTAGGATCGAGCGCAGGCCGTTGGCGAACGTGAGGTCGATCTTGGGATTCACCTGGATCTGGCCGACGCCGTGCAGCTGGTACTCGATCGGGTCCTCGATCGTGATGATGTTGCGCTCGCTCGAGTTGATCGTCGAGAGCGCGGCGTAGAGCGTCGTCGTCTTGCCGCTGCCGGTCGGGCCGGTCACCAGCACGATGCCGTGGCTGAGACGCACCAGGCGCTCGACCAGCCGCAAGTTGCGGCCGTTCAGGCCGAGCTCCTCGAGACCGAGCAGCGTCGCCGAGCGGTCGAGCAGGCGGAGCACGACGCGCTCGCCGAAGGCGGTCGGAACCACCGACACGCGGACGTCGATGTCCTTGCCGGCGACCTTGGTGCGCAGGCGCCCGTCCTGCGGCAGGCGCTTCTCGGCGATGTTGAGGCCGGCCATGATCTTCACCCGCGAGATGATGATCGGCTGGAAGCGCTTGGGCGGCGAGATCACGTCGTAGAGGATGCCGTCGATCCGAAACCGCACCGCGAGCGAGCGCTCGAAGGGCTCGATGTGAATGTCGCTGGCGCGGTCCTTCACCGCCTGGAACAGCAGCGAGTTCACCAGCCGGATGATGGGTGCCTCGTCGCCGGCCTCGAGCAGGTCGCGCGGCTCCTCGAGCTCCGTCGCGATGAGATCGAGGCGCTCCTCGTCGAGGTCGCCCATCAGCTCCGCGGCGGAGCCCGACGCGAGATCGTAGGCGCGGTTGATGGCGTCGGCGACGACCTCGGCCGGGACGACGAGCGGCCGCACCGGCATGCCGTAGAGGACGCGCAGGTCGTCGAGCGGCGCCACCGCGCGCGGGTTCGCGGTCGCGACCACGAGCTCGCCGGCGTCGCGCGAGAGCGGCAGGACGGCGTTCCGCCGCGCCCACTGCATCGGCAGGCGCGCGAGCAGCTCGCCCTCGACGGCGCCGGGCGCGATGTGGTCGGCGAAGTCGAGACCGAAGGCCGCGGCGAAGGCGCGGGCGTCGGCGGCGCCGGCACCGGGCGCGTCGAGCTCCTCGGCCCCGAGCGACGTGCCGTCGCGCGGGCGCGTCGCCGCCGGACGCCGCGCGTGGCTCGGCAACGGCGTGGGCTCGTCGGTGCGACGTTTCGCGGGCGTCACCATCGGTTCGTCAGCGGGCGGCGCGAGCCTCGCGCGCGGCGCCGAGCGTGATCAGGATCGTACCACCACGTTGGGCGACGTCATAGGCTGGCGGCCGATCGGTGGCGAGGTCGACGACGATCCGCATGCGGCCGGGATGGCGCGCGACGCGGACGCGACGCACCAGCGGATCGACCACCGGCAGCACGTCGACGCTTCGGCTCGCGGCGGTCGCGCCGTAGAGGTCGAGGACGTAGCGGCCCGGGTTCTCGAGCGCGTAGTGCGCGACCCGGATCGGCGTCGCGCCGACGTCGAGCCGGACGATCGCACCGTCGTGCCGGCGATCGACGTGCACGTCGGTGAGCGCGAGCGACTTGCCGCCGCCGGCCGCGCGCGGCGCCGTCGCGCCGCGCTCCGCCGCGGGCGCGGCCTCGCCCGCGTCGGGCGGCTCCCACGACGGCATGTCGAGCGGGTCGGGAACCCGCCGCGGCGTCTGCGACGTCTGCGCGCGGAACCGGTCGCGCTCGGCGGTCGAGACCGCCGCCGCGTCGATCTCGTCCTTGATGATGTGCGGCGTGAGAAAGATCAGGAGATTGATCTTGTCCTTGGTCTTGCTGGTGCTCTTGAAGAAGTGCCCGATCACCGGCACGTCGCCGAGGAACGGGACCTTGCTCTCGCTCTCGTTGACGGTGTCGGAGATCAGCCCGCCGATCGCCACCGTCTGGCCGTCCTTCACGGTGATGGTCGTGCTCGCGCTCCGCACCGTCGTCGTCGGGCCGACCACGTTGGCGTCGAGCAGGGCGTTGTTGACGATCGCCGAGACCTCCTCGAAGAGCTCGAGGCGGACGATCTGGCCCTCGGAGATCTGCGGCGTCAAGCGCAGCGTGATGCCGACGTCCTCGCGCTCGATGGTCGCGAAGACGTTCGAGAGGTTGGTCTCGCTCGTCGACCGGCTGGCGACGAACGGCACGTTCTGTCCGACGATGATCTCGGCCTCCTCGTTGTCGGTGGTGAGGATGTTCGGCGCCGAGAGGATGTTGACCGCGCTGTCGTTCTGCAGCGCGGTGAGGAGCGCGACCTGCGCCGGCACCTTGGTGCCGTTCGGCAACGTGATCGTGCTCTCCGACAGCGCCCCGAGCGCGAGGCCGGCGAGCTGCTCGGGGTGGTCCCCGAGCAGCGTCGCGAGGCCGCTGCCGCTCGAGGGACTGAAGCGGCCGAATCCGACGCCCTGGACGAGCCCGATGCCGCCTTGGGTCTCGATGCCCAGCTGGCGCAGGTGATCGAGCGTCACCTCGAGGATGACGGCCTCGACGTAGACCTGCCGGCGGCGGATGTCGAGCTTGTCGATGACGCCGAGGATGATCGCGTAGTCTTCCGGCGCGGCGGTGACGATGAGCGAGTTGGTCGCGGGGTCGGCGGTGATGCGGACGTCGCCGGAGAACTCGATCGCCGGCTGCTGCCCGGTCTGCCCGCCCGCTTGCGGCGGTTGGTTCGGCGGCCGCCGCACGCGATCGGCCGACGAGCGGCGCAGGCTGCTGCCGCCGCGGCGTTGCGAGCGCGTGCTGGCGGCGGGCTGTCGCGGTTGCGTCCGCTGCGGTGCGCGGCCGCTCGTCGATGCGCCGATCACGTCGAGGAGGACGGGCAGCAAGTCCTCGGCGTTGGCGTACTTGAGGTAGTAGACGTTCACGCGCCCCGAGCCCGGCGGCAGCGACACGTCGAGGCGGCGCACGAGCTCGCGGATCTCCGCCATCTGCTCGTCGGCGGCGCTGACGATCAAGCTGTTGGTGCGGTCGTCGGGCGTGATGCGGAACGCGTGGATCTGTCCGGTGGGGAGTCCCGGGCGCGGCGGCGGCGCCGGCGCGCCCGCGGGACGCTCCTCGAGCACCTGCTGAATCGTGTCCGCGATGTCGGCGGCGGCGGCATGCTCGAGCGGGATGATCGCCGTGTGCCGGCGTGACGACGCGACGTCGAGCTCGGCGACGAGACGCGACAGCCGCTCGACGTTCGCCGCCGAGTCGATGACGATGATCGAGTTCGTCTGCGGATAGGCGCTGATGAGGCCGTCCTTCGACACCAGCGGCTGGAGCACCGTCACGATGTCGGCGGCGTCGACCTGCTCGAGCGGCAGCAGGCGCGTCACGTACTCCTCGGCGGGGACGCGTCCGACGCCGTCGGTGACGGTGCGGAGGCTGGTCTCCTTCGCCTCCTTGGTCGGAATGATGCGGATCGCGGCGCCGGTCGGCACGGTGGTGAAGCCCTTCACCTGGAGGACCGCTTGGAAGACCTGGTACGCCTCCTCGGGCGTGATCTTCGTCGGCGAGATCACGGTCACCTTGCCCTGGACGCGGTCGTCCATGACGAAGTTCTTGCCGGTGATCTCGCCCATGAACTTGACCAGGACCGCGAGGTCGACGTCCTGGAAGTCCATGGTGATGTAGCGCTCGCCGTCGGCCTCGACGATGCGCGGACCGGGCGCCGGCGACGCGTCGCCGGCGCCTGCCGGGCTCGGCGCCGGCTGCGCCGCGGCGCGCGGCGCCGCCGCGACGATCCAGACCGCGACGGCGATCGCCCCGAGCGCGAGCGGCCGCAGCGTCCCGCTCAGCGCCGGATCGGAAAAGCGCGCTCTCCGCATCCGTCCCCCGCTCGTCCACGCATGCGCACTCGCCTCGATCGCGGGGCGCGCTCAGCGAATCTCATACGAGAAGCTCTTGGCCTGCTTGTTGCGCTCCAAGTCGAGCGCGACGTGCCCTTCGTTCTGGAGCTCGGTGAAGAGCGACAGCGCCTTCGTCGGATCCGTGATCTCGACGCCGTTGACCTTGCGGATGATGTCGCCGTTCTGCAGGCCGATCTTCTCGAAGACCGACCCGGGCTTGATGGCGAACACGCGGAAGCCGACCGTCTTGCCGTTCTCGAAGAACGGCACCGCCCGCGCCTGGGTGTAGACCTGGTTCAGGTTCTCGAGCGTCTTGTCGACCTCGCGGCGGTCGATCACGAACTTGTTGTCGGCGGTCTTCCGGATGCGCTCGGCGCTCGCGCTCGCCGCCGCCTGCGCCCCGCTCGGACCGCGCGCCGACGACAGCTCGAGGATCTCCTCCTCGCCGTCACGGTCGAGGACGACCTTGTCCCAGTCGACGCGCGCCAGCGTCGCGCTGTCGAGGATGGTGTCGCCGACGCGGTAGAGCGCCTGCCGCTTCTTCGCTTGGTCCTCGATGATCGCGAACGACTGCGCCGGGTCGTGGAGCACGGCGGTGCCCCAGAGCTTGACGTTGAGATCGGTGCGCTTGACGTCGTCGCCGGCGGCCGACGGCGCATGGCCCTTGACGGCGTTGAAGACGTCGCGCTCGTAGATGACCGCGTACGCCGACGCGGGCAGGACCGGCGGCGCCGCCTGACTCGGCGGCGCCGCCGGCGCCACCGTCGCGACCGGACGCTCCAGGCGCGCCGCGATCGTCGCGCTCACGATGCGGGCGCCGAAGTATGCGATCAGGGAAAGGAGAAGGAGATTCGATACGACCAGCGCCGGCCGCCACGTCCCGCTCATGCTCGCGCGTGTATAGGAGAAAACCCCCGTCGCGTTCAAGTAAGCTGTCGAAATCATTTGACGCTTTGCCGCGTCCGCCGCCGGCCGCGTGCGCCGCGCTCGGTTGACTTCCGCGCCGTTTCAGCTTTCCTGCTCGCTGACCCGATCATGGAAGAGCAGGATCAAGTCCTCGCGCGCCGCGCGAAGCTCGCGCAGCTGCGGGAGCTCGGGTGCGCCGCGTATCCGAACGATTTCCGGCCGCGCGACACCGCGGCCGAGCTCGCCGCCCGCCACGGTGCGACGACCGGCGCGGAGCTCGACGCGGCGCCGGTGAGCGCGTCGCTCGCCGGGCGCATCGTCGCGATCCGCGACTTCGGCAAGGCCTCCTTCGTCCAGCTCCAGGACCGCAGCGGGCGGCTTCAGGTGTACGTCAAGCGCGACGACGTCGGCGAGCGCGACTTCGCGATCTTCCGCCAGCTCGACCTCGGCGACTTCGCCGGCTTCGAGGGCCGGCTGTTCCGCACCCGCACCAACGAGCTGACGCTGCTCGCGTCGTCGGTGCGCTACCTCGCGAAGGCGCTGCGGCCGTTGCCGGAGAAGTGGCACGGCCTGCAGGACGTCGAGCTGCGCTACCGCCAGCGCTACCTCGACCTGCTCGCCAACCCGGAGGTGCAGCGCGTCTTCCGCGCCCGCGCCGAGATCGTCGCCGGGGTGCGCGCCTTCTTCACCGCCCGCGGCTTCCTCGAGGTCGAGACGCCGATGATGCAGGCGGTCGCCGGCGGCGCGCTGGCGCGGCCGTTCGCCACCCATCACAACGCGCTCGACCTCGACCTCTACCTGCGCATCGCGCCCGAGCTCTACCTGAAGCGGCTCGTCGTCGGCGGCTTCGAGCGGGTCTTCGAGATCAACCGCAACTTCCGCAACGAGGGCATCTCGACCGAGCACAATCCCGAGTTCACGATGCTCGAGTTCTACCAGGCGTACGCGACCCACGAGGATCTGATGACGCTCACCGAGGAGCTCTTCGCCGAGCTCGCGCGCGCGATCGCCGGCGGCCTGCGTGCTGCCCTACGGCGAGCACGAGATCGACTACGCGCCGCCGTGGCCGCGGCTGGCGATGAAGGACGCGGTCGCGCGCTACGCCGACGTGCCGCGCGGCGACGTCGACGACCCGGCGCGGCTCGCGCGCGCTCGCCCGCGACCGCAAGATCGCGGTCCCGCCGGGCGCCGGCTACGGCAAGCTGCTGACGGAGGTGTTCGAGAAGACCGCGGAGTCGGCGCTCGTCCAGCCGACGTTCATCGTCGACTTTCCGACCGAGGTCTCGCCGCTGGCGCGGCAGAGCGATCGCGACCCCGCCTTCGTCGACCGCTTCGAGCTCTACGTCGCCGGACGCGAGCTCGCGAACGGCTTCTCCGAGCTCAACGATCCCGACGAGCAGCGCGTGCGCTTCGAGGCGCAGCTCCGCGAGCGCGCGCGCGGCGACGAGGAAGCGCACGCGATGGACGAGGACTACCTGCGCGCGCTCGAGCACGGCATGCCGCCGACCGCCGGCGAGGGCGTCGGCATCGACCGGTTGGTGATGCTGCTCACCGACTCGCCGTCGATCCGCGACGTGATTCTCTTCCCACAGCTCCGGCCCGAGCGCCGGTGAGCGGCACGATCGTCGGCGCTCGCCGGCGCGCTGGGAGCACCGCGAATTCACGTCGCGGTGCGACGCCCATCGCGAGGCGGCGCCGAGCGGGGGCGACACAGCGATGAGATACGAACTGACGATCGGCCTGCGGTACCTGCGCGCCAAGCGCAAGGAGGCGTTCATCTCGCTGATCACGGTGATCTCCGTCGTCGGCGTGATGATCGGCGTGATGACGCTCAACATCGTGCTGGCGGTGATGACCGGGTTCGAGGAGGACCTGCGCGACCGGATCCTCGGCTTCAACCCGCACATCGTCGTCACCTCGTACGCCGGCGCGATCCGTGACGGCGACGCGGTCGCCGCCGAGGTGCGCGACACCCCGGGCGTGTCGGCGGCGGCGCCGCTCGTCTACAGCCAGGTGATGCTGAGCACCGGCCGCAACGTCTCCGGCGTGGTGGTGCGCGGCGTGCCGCCGGAGGAGGACGACGCGGTCGTCGATCTGCGGAAGCACCTGACGTCGGGCTCGCTCGAAGGCCTCGGCGCGCCGTTCGAGGTGCCGGTCGACGAGCGGACGGACGGCGCCGGAGAGGCGCACGCGCCGCGGGCGCCGGCCGCGCCGCGGCGGGCGCGCCGCCGCCCGACGAGGAGGGGCGCGGCGCCCGGGCGGGGCCGGGGGCCGGCGAGCACGAGGCCGCGCGCACGGTGACGCTCTCCGGCGTCATCATCGGCCAGGAGCTGGCGCGCCAGCTCGGCGTCGAGGTCGGCGATCCGGTGAGCATCATCTCGCCGCTCGGCACCCCGTCGCCGGTCGGGATGATTCCCAAGGTGAAGCGCTTCGCCGTCGCCGGCACCTTCGATTCCGGCATGTTCGATTACGACTCGTCGCTCATCTACATGAGCCTGCGCGACGCGCAGCGCTTCTTCGGGCTCGGCGACAGCGTCACCGGCATCGAGGTGCGGGTCGCGAACATCTACGACTCGCAGGAGATCGCGCGCGCGCCATCGAGCGCGAGCTCGGCGCCCCCTACCATGCGCGCGACTGGATGGAGGTGAACCGCAACCTCTTTCTCGCCTTCAAGCTCGAGAAGGTCGTCTACTTCATCGTGCTGCTGCTGATCGTGCTGGTCGCCGCGTTCAACATCGTCGCGACGCTCATCATGGTGGTGATGGAGAAGCGCAAGGACATCGCGATCCTGAAGTCGATGGGCGCCACCAACACGCAGCATCGCCGAGATCTTCCTGTTGAAGGGGCTCATCATCGGCGTCGTCGGCACCGCGCTCGGCGTCCTCGGCGGCTGGGGCGGCTGTCTGCTCCTGAAGCGCTATCAGTTCATCGAGCTGCCGAAGGACGTGTTCTACGTCTCGACGCTGCCGGTCCGCATGTACGGCGAGAACTTCTTGCTGGTCGCGCTCGCGTCGGTGGTGATCTGCCTGCTGGCGACGATCTACCCGGCGCGACCAGGCCGCAGGTCTGGCGCCGGTGGAAGTTATCCGCTACGAATAGGCGGCCATTGATCGCGCTGCGCCACGTGACGAAAGAGTACGTCGACGGTCCGCGGGTGGTGCGCGTGCTCACCGCGCTCGATCTCGACATCGCCGCCGGTGAGCGAGTGGCGATCGTAGGCGAGTCCGGAGTCGGCAAGAGCACGTTGCTGCACATCCTGGGGACGCTCGATCGTCCGTCGAGCGGCGAGGTGTGGTTCGATGGCGAGGACCTGGCGACGAAGAGCGACCGCGAGCTCGCATCGTTCCGCAACCGCGAGATCGGCTTCATCTTCCAGTTCCACCACCTGCTCCCCGACTTCACCGCGCTCGAGAACGTCATGATGCCGGCGCGCATCGCCGGCGTTCGTCCCGAGGCGGCGCGCCGCGCGGCGGCCGCGCTGCTCGACCGCGTCGGCCTCGCGGAGCGCTACGAGCACCGAGCCGGGCGAGCTCTCCGGCGGCGAGCAGCAGCGGGTGGCGGTGGCGCGGGCGCTGATCCAGGAGCCGCGGGTGGTGCTCGCCGACGAGCCGACCGGCAACCTCGACCCGATGACCGGCGAGGGCGTGCAGGCGCTCTTGATCGAGCTCAATCGCGAGCGGCGGACGACGCTCGTCGTCGTCACCCACAACCGCGGGCTCGCCGACGCGATGGACCGGACGCTCCGGCTCGCCGCGGGGCGGATCGGGCCCGAGCCGGTGCGCGCGGCGGTATGATCCGCGGCGCGCGGGAGGTGGGGATGCGGTGGAGCTGGTTGCTGCTGGTCGTGCTCGCCGCGCTCGCGGTCGACGGCGCGGCGTCGCCGGCGGCGGCGCAAGGGCGGATCGCCCAGGTCCTGATCGAGGGCAACACCAAGGTCGACGAGGAGGCGATCCGCATCCACATCCAGAGCCGGGCGGGTGCGACCTTCGATCCCGCGACCGTCGACGCCGACGTGCGGGCGATCTACGCGATGGGCTTCTTCGCCAACGTCGAGGTGGAGCGCCGCGACCAGCCCGAGGGCGTCGTGCTCGTCTTTCGCGTCCGCGAGCAGCCGCTGATCGCGTCGGTGACGATCGACGGCAACAAGAAGATCAAGACCGAGGACCTCGAGGCGGCGCTCAAGGTCCGCCCGCACACCGTCCTCGACGCCGAGAAGCTGCGCCGCGGCGTGACCGACGCGAAGAAGCTCTACGAGGAGAAGGGCTACCTCGACGCCACGATCACGCCGCACATCGAGCCGGTCGCCGAGACGCCGGGCGAGGTGGCGATCACCTACGAGGTCGACGAGGGCAAGATCGTCCGCATCCAGCACATCGAGATCGAGGGCAACCAGCGCTTCAGCGACCGCAAGGTGCGGGGCGTGATGACCACCAAGGAGGAGTGGCTGCTGTCGCGCTTCACCGGCGCCGGCGTCCTGAACAAGGAGGCCCTCAAGACCGACACCGAGCGGATCACCGCCTTCTACTACGACAACGGCTACATCACGGTCCGCGTCGACGAGCCGGTCGTCGAGCGCGAGCGAGGACGGCCTCTACGTCACGATCAAGATCGACGAGGGCGAGCAGTTCCGGGTCGGCAAGATCGACTTCGCGGGCGACGTCCGGGACGACCTCGATCTCCGCAAGGACCTCGACCTGGAGAGCGGCGAGGTCTTCAAGTCGAGCCAGCTCCGCCAGGACATCCTGAAGCTCACCGACAAGTACGGCGACGTCGGCTACGCCTTCGTCAACATCGAGCCCGAGACCGAGATCGATCCGGCGCAGAAGATCGTCGACATCACCTACAAGATCGACGAGGGGCCGGAGGTCACGATCGACAAGATCGCGATCACCGGCAACACCAAGACCCGCGACAAGGTCGTCCGCCGCGAGCTCAAGGTCGAGGAGCAGCAACGCTTCTCCGGCACCGAGCTCAAGAAGAGCCGCGACGCGCTCAATCGCCTCGGCTTCTTCTCCGAGGTGAACCTCACGACCCAGCGCGGGCGCAGCGAGGACAAGCTCGATCTGCTGGTCGACGTCAAGGAAGGGCAGACCGGGGCGCTCACCGCCGGCGCCGGCTTCAGCTCCGCCGACAACCTGCTCTTCAACGCCCGCATCTCCGAGAACAACCTCTTCGGCCGCGGCCAGCGCGTGGTCTTGAACGCCGACTTCGGCAGCATCCGCCAGAACTTCATCGCCAGCTTCACCGAGCCGTACCTCTTCGACGTGCCGCTCTCGGCCACCGTCGACGCGTTCCGCTGGCGCCTCCAGTTCGACGACTTCACCCGCGGCGGCACCGGCGCCGGCGTGCGCTTGTCGTATCCGCTGACCGAGCTCGGCTACGACCGGCTCGGCCGCTTCTCGCTCGAGGAGGTGCGGGTCGGCGCCGAGTATCGGCTGGAGCAGGCGGAGATCACCGACATCAACCGCCGCTCGCCGCCGAGCGTCGTCGCCGAGGAGGGGACGAGCCTGACGAGCAGCATCCGGCCGCTGATCTCGCGCAACACGCTGAACAGCCTCTACGACCCGACGCGCGGCTCCTCCGAGGAGCTCTCGGTCGAGTACGCCGGCCTCGGCGGCGAGAGCGACTTCGTCAAGGTCGACGCGCGAGCGCGCTTCTACTGGCCGGTGTACAAATCGAACTTGCTCGGCACCTTCGTCTACTCGCTCGGCGGCGCGGTCGGCTACGGCCACGGCGACCGCGGCAAGCACGCCAACGAGCTGCCGCTGTTCGAGCGCTACTTTCCGGGCGGCATCAACTCGATCCGCGGCTTTCGCACCCGCACCCTCGGCCCGCGCGAGTCGATCCGCAATCCGCAGGGCGAGGAGATCAACACCGATCCGATCGGCGGCAGCCGCCAGCTCATCGTCAACAACGAGCTGATCTTCCCGATCGTCGAGCAGCTCGGGTTGAAGGGCGTCGTCTTCTTCGACACCGGCAACGCCTGGACCAACGACCAGGGCTACGACCTCGGCGACCTGCGCTACGCCGCCGGCGGCGGCGTCCGCTGGCTGTCGCCGCTCGGACCGATCCGCATCGAGATCGGGTTCCCGCTGAACCGCCGGCGCCACGAGAAATCGAGCGTCGTGCTCTTCTCGTTCGGCGCCCCGCTGTGAGATGTTCCCGTTCGACGGCGTCCGTTCGGCGCTCGTCGTGAGACCTTTCGTGCACCAAGGAGGCCCGTTCATGAGACGCATCAGCCTGTTCCTCGCGACCGCCCTCGCGCTCGTCGCGATCGCCGCGCCGGCGCGCGCCGAGATCAAGATCGGCGTCGTCGACGTCCAGCGGGCGCTCAACGACTCGCAAGCGGGGAAGAAAGCCAAGGAGCAGTTCAAGGTCGAGTTCGATCGCATGCAGAACTCGCTCAAGGGCGAGAAGGACCGTCTCGACCGCTTGAAGGACGACCTCGAGAAGAAGAGCGTCGTGCTGAAGGAGTCGGAGCGCAAGTCGATGGCCGACGACTTCGAGGCCAAGCGGCGCGACCTCCGCCGCAAGCTCGAGGACTCGGACGCCGAGCTGCGGAAGAAGGACTCCGAGCTCACCGGCGACATTTTGAAGCAGCTCGCCGAGGTGATTCAGCAGATCGGCGAGCGCGAGGGCTACACCGTCATCCTCGAGAGCTCGAGCAGCTCGGTGCTCTACGGGGCGAAGTCGATCGATCTCACCGACGAGGTCATCCGCATCTACGACGCGAAGAAGTGACCGAGGGGCCTCGTCGATGGCCGAGTCGGACCCGCTGACACCGCCGCCCGCCGCCGCCGAGACCGCCGTCGACGCGGAGGCGATCGCGCGCGTGCTGCCGCACCGCTATCCGCTGCTCCTCGTCGATCGCGTGGTGGCGCTCGAGGACGGCGTGCGGATCGTCGCGATCAAGAACGTCACGGTCGACGAGCCGTTCTTCGCCGGCCACTTCCCCGGCCGGCCGGTGATGCCGGGCGTCTTGATCTGCGAGGCGCTCGCGCAGGCGGGCGCGCTGCTCGCGTACCGCTCGCGGAACGGCATCGACCCCGGCCGCGTGCTGATGCTGACCGGGCTCGAGCGCGGCCGCTTCCGCCGTCCGGTGGTCCCCGGCGACCAGCTCGAGCTCGAGGTGCGCTCGCTGCAGCGGCACGCGCCGCTGTGGCGGATGCGCGGCAAGGCGCGGGTCGGCGGCGCGGTGGTGGCCGAGGTCGACTTCACGGCGACGGAAGCCGCCGGCGACGAGGGCGCGCCGGAGATCCACCCGACGGCGATCGTCGCCGCCGGCGCCGAGGTCGCGGCCGGGGCGCGGATCGCGGCCTACGCCGTGATCGGGCCGCACGTCCGGATCGGCGCCGGCACGACCGTCGGGCCGCACGCGGTCATCGACGGCCGGACGACGATCGGGCGCGAGAACCGCATCTTTCAGTTCGCCAGCGTCGGCGCCGAGCCGCAGGACCTGAAATATCGCGGCGAGGCGAGCCGGCTCGAGATCGGCGACCGCAACATCATCCGGGAGTTCGCGACGCTCAACCCGGGGACGCAGGGCGGCGGTCTCCTCACCTCGGTCGGCGATCAGAACCTCTTCATGGTCTACTCGCACGTCGCGCACGACTCGCGGGTCGGCAGTCACTGCGTGCTGGCGAACGGCGCGACGCTCGCCGGTCACGTGACGCTCGAGGACCACGTCATCGTCGGCGGTCTCGCCGCCATCCACCAGTTCGTGCGGGTCGGCGAGTCGGCGCTCCTCGGCGGCGGCGCGATGGTGATCCACGACGTCCCGCCCTTCTGCACCGCGTCGGGCGATCGCGCCAGGCTCCGCGGCCTGAACCTGATCGGCCTCAAGCGCCGCGGCTTCGGCGCCGAACGGATCCGGGCGATCAAGCAGGCGTACCGCCTGCTCTTCCTGTCCGAGCGCTCGTTCGCGGAGGCGCAGGCGGTCGTCGCGGCCGAGCTCGGGCGCGAGCCCGACGTCGCCCGGCTGCTGGCGTTCCTCGCCGCGTCGAGCCGCGGCATCGCGCCGGCCGCGCGGCGCGACGAAGCGGAGGATGACTCCGGCGGCGAGTGACGCGCCGCCGTCGGGCGGCGTCGTCGCGCGCGTGCGACCCATGACGCGATCGGAACGCATCGGCTTGATCGCGGGGAACGGCCGGTTCCCGCTGCTGTTCGCCGAGACCGCGCAGGCGCGCGGCGTCGACGTCGTCGCGGTCGCGCACCAGGGCGAGACGCCCGCGGAGATCGCCGAGCGCGTCGCCGAGCTCACCTGGGTGCGCGTCGGCGAGCTCGGGAAGATCATCAAGGTCTTCAAGAAGGCCGGCGTGACGCGCGCCGTGATGGCGGGTGGCATCAAGAAGCCGCGTCACCTCGGCGACTTCCGTCCCGACTTGCGCGGCGCCGCGTTCATCGCGAGGACGCGAAGCCTGAAGGACGACGTCCTGCTCCGCGGCATCGCCGCCGAGCTCGAGCGCGACGGGATCACGATCGTCGAGTCGACGTGCTTCCTCGGCGACCTGGTGCCGGCCGCCGGTACGCTCTCGCGGACGGCGCCGAAGGCGCGCCAGTGGGAGGACGTCCGCTTCGGCTTCGCGGTCGCGAAGGACATCGGCCGCTGGGACATCGGCCAGAGCGTCGTCGTCAAGGACGGCGCGGTGCTCGCGGTCGAGGGCATCGAGGGCACCGACGCGGCGATCCGCCGCGGCGGCGAGCTCGGCCGCGGCGGCGCCGTCGTCGTGAAGGTGAGCAAGCCGGCGCAGGACCTCCGCTTCGACGTGCCCGCCGTCGGCCCGGCGACGATCGCGGTGATGCGTGAGGTCGGCGCGACGGTGCTCGCGCTCGAGGCCGGCCGCACGATCATGCTCGACCGCGCCGCGCTCGTCACCGCGGCCGACGCCGCGGGGATCGCGATCGTCGCACTGGGGACGGCCGAAGCGGCGCCGGCGACGCCGCGGCGGACGCGGCGATGAGCGGCGCCGCGCCGGCGGCGCGCGACGTCCGCGCCGCGGTCGTCGGCGTCGGCCACCTCGGCCGCTTGCACGCCGAGAAGTACGCCGCGCTCGACGGCGTCGCTCTGGTCGGCGTCGTCGACGTCGACGCCGAGCGCGCCCACGCGGTCGCGACGGCGCTCGGCACCCGGGTGTTCGCCGATCACCGCGCGCTCGCCGGCGCCGTCGACTGCGCGACGGTCGCGGTGCCGACGCGGGCGCACGCCGCGGTCGCCGCCGACCTCCTCGCCGGCGGGATCGACGTCCTGGTCGAGAAGCCGCTGGCGTCGAGCGTCGCCGAGGGCGCGGCGCTGGTCGCGGCCGCCGCCGCCGCCGGCCGCATCCTGCAGGTCGGCCACGTCGAGCGCTTCAACCCGGCGCTGCGCGCGGCGGCCGAGGTGGTCACCGAGCCGCGCTTCCTCGAGTGCCATCGCCTCGCGCCGTTCACCGAGCGCGGCACCGACGTCGACGTGATCCGCGACCTCATGATCCACGACCTCGACGTCATCCAGCACTTCGTCGGCGCCGACGTCGCCGCGGTCGAGAGCGTCGGCGTGCCGGTCCTCACGGCGCTGGTCGACATCGCCAACGCGCGGATCCGCTTCGCGAACGGCTGCATCGCGAACGTCACCGCCAGCCGGGTCTCGGTGAAGCGCGAGCGCAAGCTCCGCATCTTTCAACCGGAGGCCTACGTCGCGATCGACTACGACCAGCGGACCGTCCGGATCTTCCGGCGAGTGGCGGCGGCGACCGCCGGCGCGCTGGCGGAGATCACCGTCGCCGAGCACGACGTCGGCGCAGGGCGATCCGCTGCGCGAGGAGGTCGCCGCCTTCGTCGGCGCGGTCAGGACGCGTGCCGCGCCGCTCGTCGGCGGCGCCGAGGGGCTGCGCGCGCTCGAGCTCGCCGAGCGCATCGTCGCGAGCCTCGAGCCGGTGCCGTGAGCGAGCACGACTGATGCGACCCTCGCCGCGCCGCGGGATACCCGGCGTTTCGCGGACGCGGCCGGCGAGGTACGCCGCGCCGCCGGCGGCGGCGCGCGCCGCGCGCCGCCGATGACCGGATCGCCGAGCGCGCGCCGCCGCGTCCTGCTCGTCGCCGGCGAGGCGTCGGGCGACCTGCACGGCGCCGACCTCGTGCGCGAGCTGCGCGCGCTCGTGCCGGCGGTCGAGGTGCGCGGCATCGGCGGTCCGCGGCTGCGCGCCGCCGGCATGGACACGCTCGTCGACGCGACGACGATCGCGACCATGGGCCTGCTCGAGCTCCGCGAGCGGCTCGGCGCGGTCGTCGCGCGCCTATCGCCGGATGCGCCGCCTGCTCCGCGACGAGCCGCCCGAGCTGGTGATCCTGATCGACTTCGCGGAGTTCAACCTGGCGCTGCGCGGCGTGGCGCGTCGCCGCGGCGTGCCGGTGCTGTACTACATCAGCCCGCAGGTCTGGGCGTGGCGCCGCGGCCGCGTCCGCAAGATCGCGCGGCGCGTGGACCGGCTGGCGGTCGTCTTCCCCTTCGAGCCGGCGCTCTACGACGGCACCGCGGCACGCGCGGAGTTCGTCGGCCACCCGCTGCTCGATCGCGTGCGGACGAGCCGCTCGCGCGCCGAGACGCTGGCGCGCCACGGCCTCGATCCGGCGAAGCGCCTGGTCGCGCTGCTGCCGGGAAGCCGCGCCAAGGAGATGCAGCTCATCCTGCCGGCGATGGCCGACGCCGCCGAGCGTCTGGTCGCGCGCGGCGACTGCCAGTGCGTGCTCGCCCTCGCCGACACGTTGAGCGCGCACGACATCGCCGCTACCATGCGGGGCCGGCCGCTGCCTGCCACGGTGGTCTCCGGCGACACCTACGACCTGATACATGCGAGCGATGTGGTGCTGGTCGCGTCGGGAACGGCGACCCTGGAGACCGCGCTGCTCGAGCGGCCGATGGTGATCGTGTATCGCGTCGCGGCGCTGACGTTCGCGCTGGCGCGGCGGCTGGTGTCGGTGCCGTTCATCGGGATGCCGAACCTCGTCGCCGGGCGGCGGATCGTGCCGGAGCTGCTCCAGGACGACGCCGGCGGCGGGCGGATCGCCGCGGAAGCGGCGCGCTTCCTCGACGATCCCGCGTACCATGCGCGAGACCGTCGCGGCGCTCGCGGCGCTGCGCCCGCGGCTCGGCGGCGGCGGGGCGGCGCGCAGGGCAGCGGCGATCGCGGCCGAGATGCTCGGTCTCGGCGGGCGCGGCGCCGCGCAGGAGGCGGGGACATGAGCACGCGATGCGGCGCGCGATGAGCAAGCGGGACGCGATGAGCAAGCGGGACGCGGGCGCGGGCGCGAGCCGCGGCGCCGGCGCGATCTACCTCCGGCTGCTGCGCTACCTGCGCCCGTACGTCTGGCCGTGGTTCGTCGCGGCGACGCTCGCGATGCTGCTCTTCAGCGTCTCGACCGGCATCCTGCCGCTGCTGGTGGAGCGGGTGTTCGACGACATCTTCGGCTCGAAGAACCTCTTCGCGCTCCAGGTGCCTGCCGATCGTGATCGTCTTGATCTTCCTCTTCCGCGGCGTCGACCAGCTTCGCGCAGAACTACCTCATGGACCTCGTCGGGCAGCGCATCATCTGCGACATGCGCGACGAGCTGAACCACCACATCCAGCGGCTCTCGCTCGCGTACTTCAACCGCACGCCGACCGGCGACGTGCTGTCGCGGGTCACCAACGACGTCAGCCTGGTGCGGACCGCGCTCACCGACGCCGTCGCCTCGGTGATGCGCGACACCACCTCGCTGATCGCGCTGATCATCGTCGCCTTCGTGAAGGACCCGACGCTGGCGCTGATCGCGTTCCTGGTGTTCCCCGCGTCGGTCGTGCCGGTCATCAAGCTCTCGCAGCGGCTGCGGCGCTTCAGCAAGCGCGGGCAGCGCACGCTCGGCATCCTGACCGCGCTGTTGCAGGAGACCGTCCAGGGAAACCGCGTCGTCAAGGCGTTCGGCATGGAGGAGTACGAGCGCGAGCGCTTCGCAGCCGAGAACCGCCGCCTGTACCGGCTCTACATGAAGGCCAGCATGATCAAGGCGATCACCACGCCGGCGCTCGAGGTGCTGGCCGCCTTCGGCATCGGCGGCGTCGTCTGGTACGGCGGCAAGAGCGTCATCGCCGGCGACCGCAGCCAGGGCGCGTTCCTCGCGTTCATCACCGCGATGTTCCTGCTGTACGAGCCGTTCAAGCGCCTCACCAAGACCAACAGCACGATCCAGCAGGGCGTCGCCGGCGCCGAGCGGGTCTTCGAGCTCCTCGACACCGCGCCCGAGGTCGTCGACCGGCCGGCGGCGCGGCCGCTGACGGCGATGAAGCGCGGGATCGTCTTCGAGCACGTCGGCTTCCGCTACGGCGCCGACCCGGTGCTCCACGACATCAACCTCACGATCCGCGCCGGCGAGGTGCTGGCGCTGGTCGGCATGAGCGGCGGCGGCAAGAGCACGATGGCCGACCTGATCCCGCGCTTCTACGACGTGACCGAGGGCCGGATCACGATCGACGGCGTCGACGTCCGCGACTACACGCTGCGCACCCTGCGGGCGCAGATCGCGCTCGTGACCCAGTTCACCTTCCTCTTCAACGACACGGTGAAGAACCAACATCGCCTACGGCGACGTCGGCAAGTCGATGGACGAGATCGTGAGCGCGGCGCAGGCCGCGAACGCCCACGAGTTCATCACCGCGCTGCCGCAGGGCTACGACACGCCCGATCGGCGAGCTCGGCGTGACGCTCTCGGGCGGCCAGCGCCAGCGCCTGGCGATCGCCCGCGCGCTCCTGAAGGACGCGCCGATCCTGATCCTCGACGAGGCGACGTCGGCGCTCGACACCGAGTCCGAGCGCCTGGTGCAGCAGGCGATCGAGCGCTTGATGGTGAACCGCACCTCGCTGGTGATCGCCCACCGCCTGTCGACGATCCGCCGCGCCGATCGCATCGTCGTCGTGGTGCGCGGCCAGATCGTCGAGCAGGGCACGCACGAGGAGCTGCTCGCGCTCGGCGCCGAGTACCGCAAGCTCTACGATCTCCAGTTCCAGGACGCCGATCCGCGGCCGACCGCCGATCCCGATCGCCTGCTGCATTGACGGGCGCCGACCGCGAGACGACCACGCCGCGGACCGGCGGCGAGCGGAGCGGTGGCGGCGCGGCGGGGCGCGACGGCGAGCCGGATGGAGTCGGCGACGATCGACTCGGCACCCCGGGCGGAGTCGGCGGTCCGGCGGCGGCGCCGCCCGCCCCGCGCCGGCCGCGCGCGCGCCGGCGGCGGCGGAGCACGGCGCTCCTCGAGGCGGCGATCCCGTTCCTCGCGTGGCTGATCGCCGGCATCCTGCGGCTCTTGAAGGCGACGACGCGCCGGCGGCTCGTCGGCGCCGAGCGACTGCTCGACCACTGGACGCGGCGCGAGCCGGTGATCCTCGCCTTCTGGCACGAGCAGCTGGTGATGATGCCGTTCGCGTATCGCGGGCCGCGCGCCTGCATCATGGTGAGCCGTCACCGCGACGGCGAGCTCATCGCGCGCGCGGTGCGGCCGCTCGGGATCGTGACGGTGCGCGGCTCGAGCACGCGCGGCTGGTCGGGCGGCCTCAAGAGCATGCTGCGCGTCTTTCGTCAGGGGGCCGACCTGGCGTTCGCGCCGGACGGCCCGCGCGGTCCGCGCTACGTCGCCAAGAGCGGCGTCCTGCAAGTCGCGCGCGTCACCGGCGCGCCGATCTTTCCGATCGCGGCGGCGGCGCGCTGGTCGCTTCGCGTCGGGAGCTGGGACCGCCTGATCATTCCGTTCGTCGGAAGCCGGATCGTCTATGCCGCCGGCGCGCCGCTGCGGGTGGCGCGCGACGCGACCGCGGACGAGCTCGAGCGCGCGCGCGCGACGCTCGAGCACGAGCTCACGCGGCTGACGCGCGACACCCGAGCGGCGGTCGGCGTCCCGCCGCCGTCCGATCCAGCAGACGCCGCCGGCGCGCCGAAGTCGCCGCGCGCGGCACGGGCGCCGTCGCTCGAGTGACGACGTGACGGCGGACGCGACGGCTCGCGTCGAGGTCGCCGCGGCGGCGCGCGTGCGCGACGGGTCGCGCTGACGTCGCCGCCGCGGCGCGCGCGCCGGCGAATTGCAACCCGAAACGCGGCTCCCTATAACGCTCGCCATGCGACCGACGATCCGGATGACGTGGGTGTGGTCGACCGTTCTCGCGGCCGGCGTGACGCTCGCGGGAGCTCGGATCGCGTGCGCCGTCGCCGCGGAGGCGGCGCCCAAGCCCGCGGCCGCGCCGGCGGCCAAGAGCGCGTCCGCCGGGTCGGCGGCGACCGCCGGCGGGGCGAAGCCGTCGAAGAAGGCGCCGGCGGGTCTCACGGCGGCGGTGAGCGGCCCGGAGGTGCGCGGCTTCCAGACGTTCTGCGACGGCTGGATGTCGAAGCTTCGCGACCGCGAGACCTACAACACGGCGCACATCGCGTGGGAGAACCACGACGGGCGCGTCGTCGGCGAGTACGTCGGGTACGGGCACGACTGTACCTGCATGGCGCGCGAGGAGCCTGGGAAGGACCCGATCGGCAAGATCACGTATCGCGAGACGCGCTACCGGCAAGAGGGCGCGACGCCGAGCGAGGCGCTGGCGGCACCCGGGACGATCGTCGAGCAGAGCGACGTGACCGAGATCTTCCGCTTCGGCAAGGGTCGCTGGCAATACTGAGCGTTTCCCCTTCCGCGGCCGCGGTCGCGACGCCGGGTCGCTCCGCGCGCGTGCTCTGGATGTACGACGTGATCGCCATCGTGCTCGGCTTGGCGGCGCTTCCCGTCGTCGCTGCGATGCTGGCGCTGCGCCGAGACTGGCGGACCGGCGTCGCCGAGCGGCTCGGCAGGATGCCCTTCGCCACCGACGGCCGCCCGGCGATCTGGATCCACGGCGCCTCGGTCGGCGAGATCACCGCCATGGCGCCGCTCGCGCGGACGCTGCGGCTGGAATTTCCCGATCATCGCTTGCTGGTCTCGACGCTGACGCCCGCCGGCCGCGCCGTCGCGGCGAGCCGTGTTCCGGACGCGGACGCGCGGGTCCTGTTCCCCCTCGACCTGCCGTGGACGGTGGCGCGTGCCGTCGATGCCGTGCTGCCGCGGCTCGTCCTGTTCACCGAGACCGAGCTCTGGCCGAACTTTCTCGCCGCGCTCGCCGCCCGCGGCATCCCGGCGGTGATGGTGAGCGGCAGGATGTCGGCGCGCGCGTTCGGCCGCTATCGCCGCTGGCGCGGGCTGTTCGCGCCGGCGCTCGCGACCGTGCGGTGGTTCTGCGTGCAGTCGCGTGAGACGGCGGAGCGCCTGATCGCGCTCGGCGCACCGCCGTCGCGCGTCGTCGTCACCGGCAGCTTGAAGGGCGGCCCGGCGTGCGCCCCGGAGCGCGGCCTCACGCTCGAGCGCCTCGGCGTCTCGGGCTTGCCGGTGGTCGTCGCCGCGAGCACCCACGACGGCGAGGAAGCGGCGATCCTCGCGTCCTGGGCATGCCTCGCCGCGCGCGCGCCCGGCGCGCGCCTCATCCTCGCCCCGCGACGGCCGGACCGTTTCGACGACGTCGCCCGGCTGCTGCGCGACGCCGGCGTGGCGTTCTGGCGCCGATCCGAGCACGCCGCGGACGGCGTCGCCTGGCCCGCCGACGCGCCGATTCTCCTGCTCGACACCTTGGGCGAGCTCACCGGCCTCTTCGCCGGCGCGCGCGCGGCGTTCGTCGGCGGCACGCTCGTCCCGCGCGGCGGCCACAACGTCCTCGAGCCGGCGGCGGCGGGGACCGCCGTCGTGTTCGGTCCGAGCGTCGATGCCACGCGCGCCGCCGCGGAGCGCCTGCTGGTCGGGGGCGCCGCGTTTCAGGTGCGCGACCGCGAGGAGCTCGCGGCGGCGCTCGCACGCCTGGTCACCGACCGCGCGCTCGCCGAAGGCATGGGCGAGAGGGCGCGCGCGCTCGCCGGCGGCGACGACGGACCGCTCGCGGTGACGCTCGCGGTCGTGCGCGGCACGCTCCGCGGCGACGCCGCGCGTCCGGTCGCGGCGGCCGCGCTGGAGCCGACCGGCGCATGAGAGCGCGCGCCGCCGTGGTCGCCGCCCGACTCTGGGAGCACCCGCACGGCGCGTGGGGCGCGCTTCGCCGTCTGCTGACGCCGGCCGCCGCGGTCTACGGGGGAACGATCGCGGCGCGCAACCTCGCGTATCGCGCCGGCCTGCTGCGAACCCGCCGCGCCTCGGCGCGTACCGTGAGCATCGGGAACCTCCGCGTCGGCGGCACCGGCAAGACGCCGCTCACGCGCTGGCTCGCCGACGAGATCCGCTTGCGCGGCGTCGCGGTCGCGATCGTGAGCCGCGGCTACGGCGGCGGCGCGCGCGAGCCGCACGTCGTCGGCGACGGCGCGGCGGTCACCAGCGACGTCGAGCGCTCGGGCGACGAAGCGGTCATGCTCGCCCGCACCGCCGGCGTGCCGGTGGTCGCCGGGCGCGATCGCGTCGCCGCGGCGGCGCTCGCGGTCGAGCGCTTCGGCAGCGAGCTCGTGCTCTGCGACGACGCCTTCCAGCACCGCCGCCTCGAGCGCGATCTCGACGTCGTCCTCGTCGACGCCGAGGAGCGCGGCGGGATCGGCCGATTGCTGCCGGCGGGGCCGCTCCGCGAGCCGCTCGGCGCCCTGCGGCGCGCCGACGTCGTGGTGCTCCGCGAGCGCGGCGACGCGGCGCCCGAGGAGCACGGCGGGGCGGCGACCGCGGAGGAGGCGACGTTCGCCGAGCTTCGCCGCGACGGCGGCGCGCGCGAGCGGCGCGGGGATCGGCTCGTCGTGCGCGCGCGCTTCGTTCCCGCGGCGCTGGTCGAGGCGCGCGAGACCGGGTGGCACACGATGCCGCTCGGCGCGCTCGCCCGCGAGCGCATCGTGGCGGTGAGCGGCGTCGCGCGGCCGGCCGCGCTCTACGCGGCGATTCGCGATTGGGAGGGCGAGATCGTGCAGGTCCTCGAGTATCCGGACCACCACGTCTACGACACCCGCGCCTGGAAGCACATCGCGCAGCTCGCGAAGGACGCCGACCTCGTCGTCACGACCGAGAAGGATCTCGTCAAGCTCGAGCGCTTCCCGTTCGCGCGCGGCAAGCTGGTGGCGCTCCGCCTCGGCGTCGTCGTCGAGCCCGCCGCCGCGCTCGTCGGACGCGTGATCGGCGACGCCAGGGCAGAGGAGCGATGAGCGCGTCGCCGCCGAGCGGCGTCGCCACGCCGCCCGCGGCGGCGCGGGCGCCGCGCGGCCGGCCGCGCGGCGGCGCGACGCGGCGCCGGCGCGGCGGCGGCCCGATGCCGGCCGTCTTCGTCGATCGTGACGGCACCGTGAACCGTGAGGTCGGCCACCTCGGCTCGATCGACCGCCTGCGGCTCCTGCCCGGCGCGGCCGAAGCGGTGCGCCGCTTGCGCGCCGCGGGATTCGCGGTCGTCGTGGTGTCGAATCAATCGGCGGTCGCGCGCGGCATCGCGACCCGCGCGGCCGTCTCCGAGATCCACCGCGAGCTGCGCCGCCGCCTCGCGGCGCGCGGCGCCGAGCTCGACGGCGTCTACTTCTGCCCGCATCATCCGACGAAGGGCCGCGCCTCGCCGTTCCGCCGCCGCTGCCGCTGCCGAAAGCCGGCGCCCGGCTTGGTCGAGCGCGCCGTCCGCGAGCTCGCGCTCGACCTCGGTCGCAGCTACGTCGTCGGCGACACCGCCCGCGACCTCGGGCTCGCGGCGGCGGTGGGCGTGCCCGGGATCCTGGTGCTGACGGGTCACGGGCGCGCCACGAAAGCCGCGCTCGACGCCGGCGTCGCGGTCGCGCACGTCGCCGTCAACTTTCGCGCCGCGGCGGAGTGGATTATAGACCAGGCGGTGCAGCGGACGGTGGGAGCGCGTCCGCGTGCCGCCGCAACGTCGCGTCGTCGGAGGTGATCATGGCGGTGAGCCAAGAGCTGCTCGACATCCTCGCGTGTCCCAAGTGCAAGCAGCCGGTGAAGATGAACGCCGCCGGAACCGGCCTCGTCTGCGACGCGTGTCGCCTCGAGTATCCGATCATGGACGACATTCCGGTGATGCTGATCGACGAGGCGCGAAAGCTGGAGTGACGTCGGCGTTCCCGTCGTCGCCGGACGTGCGGCGCGCCGTTCACGCCCCCGCGGCCGCGGAGCGCGAGCGGATCCTCGTCGTTCAAACGGGCTTTCTCGGCGACGTCGTCCTGACGACGCCGCTGCTCGCCGCGCTCCGCCGGCGCTTCCCGCGCGCGTCGACGGCGGTCCTCGTGACCCCGGCCGCGGCGCCGCTGGTCGCGCGACACCCGGCGGTCGATCAGGTGCTCACCGACGACAAGCGCGGCCGCGGCCGCGGCGCGCTCGGCCTCGCCGCGCTGGTGCGGCGCTTGCGCGCCGAGCGCTTCACGCTGGCGTTCGCGGCGCACAAGTCGCTCCGTACCGCGCTCGTCCTCCGTGCCGCCGGCATCCCGCGCCGCGTCGGCTTCGCGGGCGCGCCGGGGGCGCCGCTCTATACGAGGCGCGTCGCGCGGCCGGGCGCGTCCCACGACCGCGACCGGATTCTCGGGCTGCTCGGCGGCGTCGACGCGCCGCTGGAGCCGGGCGAGGCGTGCCACCCGTGGATCGCGCTCGACGAGGCGACCCGCGCGCGCGCGGCGGCGATCATCCGCGCAGCGCTCGACGGCGCGGCCGCGGCGCGTTCCTCGCCGCGGGATTGCGACGCCGCCGTCCGGCCGCTCGCCGCCGTCTGCCCGGGATCGGCGTGGCGCACCAAGCGCTGGCCGGCGCGTGCGCTACGGCGAGCTGGTCGCGGCCCTCGAGGCGGACGGCCATCGCTGTCTCATCCTCGGCGCCGCCGGCGAGCGCGAGCTCACCGCCGCCGTGCGGAGCGCGGCCGGTGGGCGCGGCGTCGATCTCGGCGGCGCGACCGACGTCGCGACGCTCGCCGCCTTGCTCGCCCGGATGGCGGTCGTGGTCACCAACGACAGCGCGCCGATGCACCTCGCGGTCGCGGCGGGCGTGCCCACGGTCGCGATCTTCTGCGCGACGGTGCCGGCGCAGGGCTACGGTCCGCTCGGCGCGCGCGCGGTCGTGGTCGAGAAGGATCTCGCCTGCCGGCCGTGCGGCCGCCACGGCGGCGAGCGCTGCCCGCGCGGCACCGACGACTGCATGGAGCTCGTCGAGGTGAGCGCCGTCCGCGAGGCGGTCGCTCGCGTACGGACGCTGGCGGCGTGAGCGCGGCGCCGATCGCGCTCGCGGTGCTGCAAACCGCGGCGGAGGACGACCTCGAGGCCGCGCTCGCCGCGGCGCCGATGGCGCTGCGCTGCGTGGTTCGCCCGCCCGAGCTCGCCGCCGGCGCGCTCCCCGCCGGCGTCCACGCGATCGTCGCCGAGTGGCGCGATCGCGCCGACGCCGCCCGACTCGTTCGCGCGGCGACGCGCGCCGGCGCGGTCGTCGTCCTCGCGCCCGACGAGCGTCCGGACCCGGCGCTGCGGGCGGCGCTCGAGGCGCTTCCGGCCGGCGGCGGCGTCTGGCGCGCGCGCCTGCGGCACCGCTTTCTCGGCCGCGACGTCGCCGGCGCGACCATCGCGATCGCCTGGTGCGGCGCCGACGGCCGCGATGCCGCACGCCTTCTCGACGGCGCGCTGCTGAAGCTCGACGGCGACGTCGCGACGATCATCGCGAACCTCGACGCCGACGCGACCCGCGCGGCGGCCGCCCTCGAGGCGCCGGTTCGCTTGCGGCACTTTCTCACCACGCCGGCCGGCGCGCTCCTCCGGCGGCTCTGGATGCGCCGCCGCGACGGCGTGCCGGGCGTCATCCTGTCGTTGCTCGAGAGCTACGGCGAGGTGCTCGTGGCCGCGAAGCGCTGGGAGCGCGCGACCTGCGTCGAGCGGTCGCCGCCGTCGCCCCGTGGCGTGTCGCTGCCGAACGGGTTCGTCGGCGTCAAGACGCCCGCCGGATGGATGGTGGTGCGGCGCGACGTCGACGAGCGGGTGATCGGCTCGCTGCTCGAGGTCTCGCCCGACAACGTGCTCGGCGTGCCGATCGCCGGCGGCGGCCGCGGCGGCGCGTCGATGCTGGCGCTCGACGGCGACGACGGCGCGGTGCTGCGCTGGTACCACCGCGGCGGCGCCTTGCGGGGCGTGCTGCGCGATCGGTACTTCGGCCGGCGCCCGCGGCCGCTCGTCGAGCTCGCCGTCACCGAGGAGGCGCGGCGGCGCGGCGTGCCGGCGGTCGAGGTGCTCGGCGCGCGCGTCGACCGCGCGCGCTTCGGCTTCTATCGCGGCGTGATCGCGACCCGCGCGATCGAGCGCGCCGCGACCCTCGCCGACGTCATGCGGCGGCCGCTGGCGGCCGGCGAGCGCGACCGGGTGCTCGGTGCGGTCGCGCGCGCGATCCGCACGATGCACGACCGCGGCGTCCATCATCGCGACCTGAACGGCACCAACGTCCTCGTCGTCCGCGGCGACGGCGAGGTCGGCGTGCACCTCATCGACTTCGACCGCGCGCAGCTCCGCCGCGCCGTCCCGCCGCGCCTGCGCCGGCGCGCGCTGCGGCGTCTCCAGCGCTCGCTCGCGAAGCTGAACCGGGATCGCATCGTGGTGTCGCCCGACGAGCGGCAGCGCCTGGTGCGTGCCTACTGGGAGCCCGCGTCATCGAGGGCACGGTGAACGCCGACGAGCGCGCCGCCGGCGGCGCCGCGTCCGCCGAGGGCGCCGTCTCACGGACGCGGGTGCGGATCGTCCTGCTCGTGCTGGTCGCGGTCTTCCTCGCCACCGCGGTGCGCAACATCAAGGAAGCGGGCGATTTCCGCGGCTACCTCGAGGTCGGCGAGCTGGTGCTGCGCGGCGGCGACATCTACCGCGACGCACGGCCCGACGTGAACACCTGGCCGCCGTTCTTCGCGGTCGTGTGCGTGCCGTTCGCCCTCCTGGCGCGCGCCAGCGTCTATCTCGCCCGCGGCGTCTGGCTGGCGGCGAACGCGGCGCTGGTCTACGCGATGGTGCGGATCGCGGTCGCGCTCGTCTACCGGCGCCGGCTGACGGTCGAGGGCGGCGCCGGGACGATCTCGCTGGCGTCGATCGCCGTCGTCGTGCCGCTCGTCTTGACGTCGCGCTTCTTCCTCGGGAACTTCGATCGCCTGCAGATCAACATGCTCATCCTGTGGTGCTGTCTCGCCGGGTGCCTGCTGCTGGCGCGCGGCCGGCCGGCCGCCGGCGGCGCGCTCATCGGCTTCGCGACCGCGGTGAAGGTGCTGCCGATCTTCTTTCTTCCGTACTTCCTGTGGAAGCGTTGGTGGACGGCGCTCGGCGCCGCGCTCGCGACCGCGGCGGTCTGCACGGTCTCGCCGATCGCCGTCTTCGGGCCGGCGCGCTTCGTCGGATACGTGCGGCGCTGGCTCGAGATCGCCGGCGGCGGCTGGCCGGTGCGCAAGGGCAATCAGTCCGTCTACGCGATGGTCGATCGGCTCTACAGCCACGGCGCGATCTTCTGGAGCCCGGCGGCGAAGCGCTTGCGCGCCGCCGACGATCCGGTCGTCGCCGCGATCGTCTACGGCGTGCTCGCGGCGATCGTCCTGGTGCTGCTGCTCAGCGGGCGGCGTGACGATCGCGACCCGGCGAGCCCGATCGCGACCGTCGAGTACGCGATCGTCCTGACGCTCGCGGTGCTGTTCTCGCCGCTCGCCTGGAAGCACTACTTCGTCTTTCTGCTGCTGGCGTACGTCGTGCTCTGGCGGGCGGTGGCGGTGTCCGCGTCGGCGGGCGGCGAGCGCTGGCGCCTCGCCGCCGACGATCGCCGGCGCCTCGCGTGGATGGTCGGCGTCTCGTTCGTGCTGACGACGCTCACCGTGCGCGGCATCGTCGGCAAGGCGGCCGCGCAGACGCTCGAGACGATGTCGGCGGTGACGCTCGGCGCGCTGGTCGCGCTCGCTGCGCTGCTCTACCTGCGCGCGCGGCTCGCCGCGGCGGGCAGCGGATAGGCGATGCGTGTAGCCGCCGAGCGGATCCTGATCGTCCTCCTGGGAGCGATCGGCGACGTCGTCCGGGCGCTGCCGCTGCTGAACCGGATTCGTGCCGGCTATCCGGGCGCCCACGTCGCATGGGCGGTCGAGCCGGCCGCGGCCCCGATCCTCGACCGCCATCCCGCGCTCGACGAGGTGCTGGTCTTCGAGCGCGCCGGCGGCGCGCCGGCGTTCGTGCAATTCCTCCGGCGGATTCGCCGAGGCCGCTTCGACCTGACGCTCGATCTACAGCGCCATGCGAAGAGTGGGCTCGTGAGCTTCGCGTCGCGCGCGCCGGTCCGCGTCGGCTTTCATCGGCGCAATGCGAAGGAGCTCAATTGGCTGTGGAACACCCGCACGATCGAGCCGGTCGAGCCGCGCGGCTGGAAGCTCGAGCAGTATCTCCGCTTCGCCGCGCTCCTCGAGCTGCCGGAGATGCCGCCGTCGTTCGGCATCCGTCTCACGGCCGAGGAGGATGCCGGCGTCGCCGCGTTGCTGTCCCCGCTTCGGCGCCGGTTCGCCGCGCTCTTTCTCGGCTCGACGTGGGAGAGCCGTCTGTGGTTCCCGGAAGGATTCGCCAGGGTCGCCGACGAGCTCGACGCGCTCGGCCTCGACGCCGTCCTCCTCGGCGGCGCCGACGCGACGGCGATCGGCGCCGAGACCAGCCGGCTGGCGCGGCGGAAGCCCCTCGACCTGAGCGGCAAGACCACGCTGCGCGAGAGCTACGGCGTCCTGGCGCGGGCGCGCGTCGCGGTCGGGCCGGACTCCGGACCGATGCACCTCGCCGCCGCCGCGGGGACGCCGGTGGTGTCGTTGTGGGGCGCGACGACGCCGGCGCGCTCCGCGCCGTTCGGGTCGGAGGACCTCGTGCTCGTCGGCCGCGTGGCGTGCGCGCCGTGCTATCGCCGCAGCTGTCCGATCGGGCGGCAATGCATGCAGCAGATCACGACGGAGCGCGTCGTCGCCCAGGTGCTCCGCGTCGTCGAGGACCGGCGGTGAGCGGCGCGGAGCCGTGCGCGGGCACGGCCGCCGCGGCGGGTCCGGTGCGGATCGGCGGCTGGCGCGTCTGGCTCTCCGACGCCGCGGCGGCGTCCGGCGGTGACGCCGCCGCCGCGCGCGCGTGGGTCGAGCTCGCCGCGCTCGCCGAGACCACCGAGGCGCCGCTCCATCGATCGAAGCATGCCGCGACCTATCGCGTCGCGCGCGGCGCGCGCGACGTCTACCTCAAGGTGTACCGGCGCTACCGGGTCGGCACCGCCGTCAAGGATCTCGCGCGCAGATCGAAAGCGCGCCACGCGCTCCTGATCACGCGCCGTCTCGCCGCCGCCCGCTTCGGCGTGCCGCGCATCCTCGCCGCCGCCGAGGATCGCCGCGGACCGTGGGTGCGGCGCGCGTGGATCGCGACGGCGCCGATCGCCGGAGCGCCGCTCGCCGACGAGCTGCGCGCGCTCGGCGCCGCGCCGTGCGCGGCGGAGCGGCTCGCGGCGAAGCGGGCGCTCCTCGCCGCGCTCGGTGCCGAGGTCGCGCGCCTGCACGCGGCCGGCTTCATCGCGGGCGACCTCGTTCCCGCGAACGTCTGGGTGGCGCGCCAGGGGGCACCGTCCCGTCTTGCCGTCGACGGCGGAGGTCGCCGCGGCGAGGTTCGCACCGCCGCCGGCGCCGCCCTGTCGTTCGTATTTCTCGACCACGATCGGACGCGTGCGGTCGGCGGCAGCGCGCCGTGGTGGCGCGCGCGACGGAATCTCGTGCAGCTGAACCGCGTCGTCCTCCCCGGTGTCGTGCTGACGGACCGGCTGCGCGTCTATCGCGCCTACGCGTCGACGCGCGGCTGGACCGCGACCCGGGCGCGCCGGCGGCTCGGGTGGATCGTCGCCAAGACGATCGAGCGCCGGCGGCGCTTCGATCACGTGCTGCTCGATCCGCGGGCGGCGGTGAGCTTCAGGCAGCTGATGCGCGCCGGCGGTCCCTTCGCGCCCGCCGACGCCCGTCGCCGCACCGACTCCCCGGACGACCGGGCTCGCGGCCGCGAGGAAGAGACGTGAGCGCCGACGGTCACGCGCGCGGCGCCGCGTCGCCGCCGCCGGATGCCGGCCGCCGGCCGAACGTGCTCTTCCTGCTCGTCGATTGCATGCGCGCCGACGCGCTCGGCGGCCGCGGCGTGCCGACGCCGAGCCTCGACGCGCTGGCCGCGCGGGGGGTGCGCTTCACGCAGGCGATCGCCTCGGCGTCCTCGACGACTCCATGTGTCGCCACGATGCTGACCGGCCTGTACTCGCCGCGCCACGGCGTGCGCGCGATCGGCGGCCTGCGCCTCCGGCCGGAGCCCGCGACGTTGCCGGCGCTCCTCGCGGCAGCCGGCTATCACACGGTCGCGGAGATGACCGGCCCGCTGGTCGCCGAGAGCGGCCTCGACCGCGGCTTCGCCGACTACCACGTGCGCCGCGCGTCGACGTATCTCTCCGACGGCTGGGGCGAGGAGCTGATCGGCCGGCTGCGCGCGCGCGCGATCCCCGAGCCGTGGTTCCTGTTCCTGCATCTCTGGGAGCTGCATTCGCCGCGCAAGGTGCTGCCGCCGTTTCGCCGGCGCCGTTACGGACGCAACCGCTACGACCGTGCGCTCGCGAGCCTCGACGCGACCGTCGCGCCGCTGGTCGCGGCGCTCCCGCCCGCGACCGTGATCCTGCTGCACGGCGACCACGGCGAGCGTCTGATCGCGAGCGCGCTCGCGTACCGCTGGTATCGGCTCTGGCGCGACATCCTCGGCGCCAGCCGCACGCGCAAGCGCGAAGGGCACGAGACCGACGTCTACGAGGAGCTGATTCGGGTGCCGCTCGCCGTCGTCGCGCCGGGTCGCGTGCCGGCGGGGCGCACCGTCGACCAGCTCGTCCGCCAGGTCGACCTCATGCCGACCGTTCTCGATCTCGTCGGGCTGCCGGCACCCGCCGGCCTCGACGGCGTGAGCCTGCTGCCGGCGATCGGCGGGACCGATCTCGGGCTCGAGGCGTTTCTCGAGGCCTTCGGCCGCGTGCGCGGCACGCCGCGTGATCGCCGCGCCGGATGGCGGACGAGCGCGTGGAAATATATCGTCGCGCCCAATGCTCCCGACGTGCCCGACGAGCTCTTCGATCTCACGCGCGATCCCCGCGAGCGCCGCAACCTCGCGGCCGCCGAGCCGGAGCGCGCGGCGGCGTTTCGCGCCCGTATCGCGGCCGTCGAGACCAGCGGCGCGGCGCCGGTCGTCGAGCTGACCGCGGCGGAGCGGGACGCGGTCGAGCAGCGACTGCGGGACCTCGGCTACCTCGAATGAGACTCGCGCTGGTTCACAAACGCTACGATCGCATCGGCGGCGCCGAATGGGATTGCTGGGAGCTCTCGCGACGGCTGGCGGCGCGCGGCCACGACGTCCACCTCGTCGTCGGCGAGTCGCGCGTGCCGGTCGCGGACGGCATCGCCCTGCATCGAGTGCCGGTGGTGCGCGCCGGGCAGCTCGCGAAGCTGCTGTCGTTCACGCTGCGCGCGCCGGCCGTGTGGCGCCCGCTCGACGCCGACGTCGTGATCGGCTTCGGGCGGACGATCGGCCACGACCTCTTCCGGGTGAGCGGCGGCTGCCATCGGGGGTATCTCGCGCGGGTCGCGGCGGAGCGCGGCGCCCGGCACGCGCTGCGGCAGCGGCTGAGCCCGTACCAGCAGGCGATCCTCGCGATCGAGCGGCGGCAGTACGCGCGCGGCGCGTATCGCAGGATCCTCGCGGTCTCGGCGCTGTCGCGCGACGAGATCCTCGCGCTCTATCCCGCGGTGCCTGCCGAGGACGTCGCCGTGCTCCACTACGGCGTCGACGCCGCCCGCTTTCATCCCGAGAACCGCGCCCGCCACGGCGCCGAGGTGCGTCGCGCGCTCGGCATTCCGCTGGCGCAGCCGGTGGTGATGCTCGTCGGCAGCGGATTTCGCCGCAAGGGCGTCGACACGCTGCTCGCGATCTGGCGCCGCGAGCCGCCGCGCGGCGCCGCGCTCGTCGTCGTCGGCAACGATCAGCATCTCGCCGCGCGCCGGCGCGAGGCGGCGGAGATCGCGGGACGCGTGATCTTCACCGGGGCCCGGCGCGACGTCGAGCGGCTCTACGCCGCGGCCGACGTCTTCGCGCTGCCGTCGCTCTACGAGGGCTGCCCGGTCGCGATTCTCGAGGCGCTCGCCTCCGGGTTGCCGGTCGTCACCTCGCGCGCGACCGGCGCGCCCGAGCTCCTCGCCGGCGCGCTCGCCGACCTCCTCGTCGACGATCCGCGCGACGCGGACGCGGTCGCGGCGGCGCTCGCCGACGGCCTCGATCCGGCGCGGCACGCGCCGCTCGCGGCCGCCGCGCGCGCCGCCGCGCTCGCGACGAGCCTCGAGCAGACGGTCGCGCGCGTCGAGGGGTGGTGCCGCGTCGTCGCAGCGGAAAAGGGGAGGAGCGTCGCGTCGCGGGGGGTCGCCTGATGACGAGCGCGCGCGGCGCGACGGCGGCGTATCGCGTGGTGCGCGCGTCGGCGCCGGTTCCGTCGGAGCTCCTCGACGCCGACGCGATCCTGGCGGGCTCGCGCGCCCGCCTCCTCAAGGAGAGCGCGCGCACCACCGTCGCGGCGGTGACCGTCGGCGGCGCCGACCTGGTGCTGAAGCGCTTTCGCGAGGGCGGCGTCGCGCGCTTCTTCGACGTGCTGGCGCTCGGCTCGGGGGCGATGCGCGTCTGGACGGGCGCGGCGCGACTCCGGGCCGCCGGCTTCGCCGCGCCGGAGATCGTCGCGGTGCTCGAGCGGCGGCGTTTCGGCGTCTGCACGCGCAGCTGCGCCGTCTCCCGCTGGGTGCCCGGCGAGCCGCTCGATCGGCTCTGGCGCGCGTCGGACGGCGCGCGGCGCCGCGCGCTCACGATCGCGTTCGCCGACTACCTGCGTCGCCTGCATCGGGCGCGGCTCTATCCTCAGGACTTGCGCGGCGCCAACGTCCTGGTGCGCGGCGATCGCGAGCCGGTGTTCGTGCTCGTCGACCTCGATCGCGTCCGGCGCCACCGGCGGCTCTCCTGGCGCCGGCGCCGCAAGAACGTCGTCCAGGTGCACCGCTCGGTCGGCCGCGGTGCGCCGCGGACGGCGGGGCTGCGATTCCTGCGCCGCTACCTCGGGGCGCCGTCGCGCGCCGCGCTGCGCCGCGCCGTCGGCGAGATCGTCGCGCAGGGCCGGATCAAGGACGCCGAGTACGCGCGCCGGCGCGGCGAGGCGCCGCCGCGCCGGCGCGCGCAGCGATGACGGCGGCGCCGAACGCGCTCACGCCGGCGCGCGCGCCGCTCACCTGCACGATCGTCTGCTACGACGAGGAGGAGAACATCCGCGCGGCGCTCGAGAGCGTGAAGTGGTGCGACGAGATCGTCGTCGTCGACTCGTTCTCGCGCGACCGCACGGTCGAGATCTGCCGCGAGTACACCGACCGCATCTACCAGCGCGAGTGGCCGGGCTTCGTCGAGCAGAAGGCGTTCGCGCTCGAGCAGGCGCGACACCCGTGGGTCCTGAACCTCGACGCCGACGAGCGCGTCTCGGCCGAGCTGCGGCGCGAGATCGAGGAGACGCTGCGGCAGCCGACCGCCGACGGGTACTACATTCCCCGCCTGGTCTATTACCTCGGCCGTTGGTGGCACCGTGGCGGGTGGTATCCCGACTACCGCCTGCGCCTGTTCCGCCGCGACCGGGTGGTGTGGGGCGGCGTCGACCCCCACGAGAAGGTGATCCTGCACGGCCGCAGCGCCCGGCTGCGCGGCGCGCTGCTGCACTACACGTACCGTGACATCGCCGACCACCTCGCGACGATCAACGGCTTCACCGGCGTCTCGGCGCGGGAGCTCTTCCTGCGCGGCAAGCAGGCGTCGCTCGCCGATCTGTTCCTCCGCCCGCTCTGGCGATTCGTGCGCTACTTCGTGCTGCGCCTCGGCTTCACCGAAGGCGTCGCCGGGCTCTTCGTCGCGCAATCCGCGGCGTTCTACGTCTTCGCGAAGTACGCCAAGCTCTGGGAGGCATGTCATGCGCCGCGCGGACCGCGCGCGCCGCTCGCGGTGAAGGCGGGGCCGACGCGCTCGGACCGGGGGCGGAGCGCGGGCTGAGAGACGCGCCGGCGCGGCGCACGGAGCGCGAGCTGGCGAGAGCGGAGGCGCGGCGCACGGAGCGTGACGTTCCGTGCGCCGCGATCAGGTGAGACGCCGCGCGGTGGCGCGGCGAGACCGTGCGACTACGGGCAGGTGCCGCGCGCTTCGCACTCGTCGGCGTCCAGCTCCGCCGGGGTGCAGAGGTAGCGTGCCCGCTTGACGTTCAGGATGCGACGGCCGAACTGGTCGGTGGCGTCGACGTTCGGGATCTCCTTCGGGCAGTGGAGCGAGTAGCAGAGATAGTCGTGCGCTTCGGTGCTCGGGACGTCGACGGTCTCGATCGGGTTGCCGTTGCGGTCGCGGACGTTGCTCTTGTCGACGGCCGTGCAGAGGTGGGTCGCGGGCAGCCGGATCTTGCAGTGTTGATCGCCGAAGATCGCGCTCTGCTCCGGCGAGATGTCGGCGGTGAGCACAGGCCGTCGGGTCAACTGGTCGCGGATCTGAAAACACTTGAGGTGGTCGAAGAACCGCGGTGGGTCACCGGCGAACGCGCTGGCGGCGAAGAGCGACACGGCGAGCACCGACCACGGGATGAGCTTTCTGAACGCGGATGTCATCGTCGAGATCCTCCTTCGGGTTCCCGTGCGAGCATTGAGATCGGACATGGTCGTCGCCATGGCTCAGTTTCCGAGGACACAGACGCAGGGTGCCAGGTCGGCGCGCGGTCCGCCGCCGGCCTTGTCCATCATGCCCGGCCCCGGCACGCAGTCCTCGTCGATTCCGGGGCAGAGGCCGCCGCAGATGTCGGTGTTGCCGGTCGTCTGCGGCTGGAGCGCGCAGGCACTCTCGGGCGCGACACACGCACACACCTCGCCGTTGAACAGGCAGAGATCGCCGGAGGTCGGACAGTCGCCGCCGCAGGTCCGGTCTTGCAGACCGCAGGGAACGGGAGTCGCGGTCGCGGTCGGCGTCGGCGTCAGGGTCGGCGTCGAAGTCAGGGTCGGCGTCGGCGTCGGTGTCGGTGGCTCCGGCGTGGGGCCGCCGGTGCCCTTCACCGCCGGCGCGCAGAAGAAGTCGGCGTCCTGCACGAAAATCGTCCGGTCGCCGAATTGATCGCGCACGTGGGTCTCGATGCGGGGGACGTCGCGGTGGCCCGGGCACGTCAAGTAATAGCAGATGTAGTCGCGTGCGTTGCCGCCACCGACGTCATCGGTCGGGTACGGCTGGCCGTCGCTCTGCACGTTCGACTTCGCGGCGTCGACGCACAGGTAGCTTGCCCGATGCTTGATCCTGCAGTGTTGCTCGTCGAAGAGCGGATTCTCCGGCGTCAGGTCGGCCGTGAGCCGCTCGTTCGGCGTATCGAAATCCTTCACCAGGAAGCACTTGAGGTGATCGAACGTGACGACCTCTTGCCCACCGGCGCGGACTGCAACGGTGATTCCGGTCGCGACCGGAATCAGCACCAGGAGCCAAGCGTAGCGTGACAGTCTCCACCTCATGGTTGCGTCCTCCTTTGAAGCGGCAAAACGTTCGGGTGACGAGCTGTGTCGGGGAAGAATCCGCAGGGCACGGCGCGCGCGCCTTCCCGCGACTCGTCGGAATGGACGGAAGCGCACGGCGTCACCGCCCGAACCGCCGACCTGGCGCGTGCGCGCAGTCGGGATTCGAGGGAGTGTGTGTCGGTTGGGACGGAACGGAACGGGTGAATCAGCATCTGGGGCTCCGGGGGAAGAGAACCGTTCGAAACGCGGCACTCTAGGCGGGAACGTTCGTCCGGGTCAACCGGAATCGTACCGTCCGCGCGGCGGTGATAGACGCGACCAGCGGAAGGAGCCGGCGATCGACTCATCGACCCCACAGCCCCCGGGCACGCTGTCGATCCTGCACGTCGACCCGGAGCGGGGATGGGGCGGCGGCGAGACGCAAGTGCTCGGGCTGATGCGTCATCTCGCCGGAGCGGGGCATCGACAGGTGGTCGCCGCCGACCCGCGCGGCCGCCTCGTCGAGGAGTCACGCGCCCTCGGCGTGACGGCCGTGCCGCTCGCGATCCGCAACCACGCGGACGTGAGGGCGGGACTGAAGCTCGCAGGTTTGATCGCTCGGAATCACCATGACATTGTCCATTTCCATTCGGCCCGCGCGCACGCGATGAGCGCGTTTCTCGGCCGGGTGCCGGCGGTGCGCATCGTGACCCGCCGGATGGACTACGCGCCGCGCGGCGGCTGGTACGCGCGCCGGCTCTACAACCGCAGCGTCGACGCCGTGGTGGCGATCTCGGAGGGAGTGCGGCAGGTGCTGGAACGAAGCGGCGTCGAGCCGGCGCGGATTCGCGTCGTCCCGAGCGGGGTCGATCCGTCGCGGGTCGCCGTGGCGGCCGCGACCCGCGACGCCGAGCGCGTGCGGCTCGGCGTCGATGCGGACACCCTGCTCGTCGCCGTCGTCGCGGCGCTCGAGACGCGCAAGGGCCACGCCGTCCTCTTCGAAGCGCTCGCGCGCTTGCCGGATCTCGCCGTCCGCGTGGTGTGCGCCGGCGGCGGATCCGAAGGCGCGGCGCTCGCGTCGCGCCGCGACGCGCTCGGCCTCGCGGCGCGCGTGCGTTTCCTCGGTGAGGTCGCCGAGGTGGCCGAGCTCCTCGCCGCCGCCGATCTCGTCGTGGTGCCGTCGCTCCACGAGGGGCTCGGCGTCGCGGCGCTCGAGGCGATGGCCGCGGGGAAACCGGTCGTCGCGAGCCGGGTCGGCGGACTCGCGGAGGTGGTCGAGGACGGCGTCAGCGGACTCCTCGTTCCTCCCGGCGACGCCGGCGCGCTCGCGGCGGCGATGCGACGGATCGCAGCCGATCGTCCGGCGGCGCGTGCGCTCGGCCGCGCGGGCCAGGAACGCGTCGCGGCGCGCTACACGATGCGAGCGATGGCGGAGGGCACGCTCGCGGTCTACCGCGACGTGCTGCGCGCCCGCGGCGCGTCGCGGGCGCTATCGGTCGCGACGCCGTTCGCACCGGCGGACCGCTGATGGCGAGCGTCGCGGCGCTGCGGAAGCTGATACGGCGGTTCGCCGGCACGCGCGTGCTGGTGATCGGCGACCTCATGCTCGACGAGTTCGTCTGGGGCGACGTCAGCCGGATCTCGCCCGAGGCGCCGGTGCCGATCGTCCGGGTGCGCCGCCAGGAAGCGCGACCCGGGGGCGCCGGCAACGTCGTCAGCAACGTCGTCGCGCTCGGCGGCCGCGCGGCGACCTGCGGCTTCCTCGGCACCGACGGCGCGGGCCGCGCGCTCTCCGTCGCGCTCCGCACCGCGGGCGGCGACCTCGACGGCGTGATCGCGAGCACGCGGCTCCCGACGACCTCGAAGACCCGCGTCATCGCCCATCATCAGCAGGTCGTGCGCTTCGACCGCGACGCCGACGACCACGACCCCGGCCCCGCATTGCGCCGCCGTCTGCTCGCGTGGGTCACGCGGCACGCGCGGCGTTTCCCGGTGATCGTCGTCTCCGACTACGGCAAGGGCGTCGTCACTCCGGAGCTTCTCGACGAGCTCGCCCGGTTGCGCGCGCGCCACGGCTTCGCGTACGTCATCGACCCGAAGCGCCGGAACTTCGGCCACTACCGCGGCGCGAGCCTGGTGAAGCCCAACGTGATGGAGGCGAGCGCCGCAGCCGGCGTCGAGATCGAGGACCGGGCGACGCTCGCCGAGGCCGGCCGGCGCCTGCTCGAGCGCTGGCAGGCGGACTGCGTCCTGATCTCGCGAGGGGAGGCCGGGATGACGCTCTTCAAGGCGCGGAGCGCCGCGCGCCATTTTCCCACCGCGGCGCACGAGGTCTACGACGTGACCGGCGCCGGCGACACCGTGCTCGCCGCCTGCGCGCTCGCGCTCGCCGCCGGCGGCACGTTCGAGGAGGCGGCGATCCTCGCCAATCACGCCGCGGGCGTGGTCGTCGGCAAGATCGGCACTGCGACCGCGAGCGCGCGCGAGCTCAGCCGCGCGCTGGAATCACGAGGGTAGACGATGGCGAAGACGACGAACCCCGGGCGCGGCAACGCGGCCGCGACGAAACCCTCCGACGGCCGACGCGCCGGCGCCGTGTCGACGGCGGCCGCAACCGCGTCGCCCGCGAGCGCGCGCCGCGCGCCGGCGTCGTCGGGGAACCGGAGCGGCGCGGCCGCGGCGCCTGCCGCGGCGCGCGGCTTGCGCTCGATGACCGGCTACGGCACGGCGACGGTGCCGATTCCGAACGGCCGTCTCACGATCGAGATCCGCTCCGTGAACCAACGGTTCCTCGACGTCCGCGTGACGGCCCCGCGCGAGTACGCGCCGTGGGAGGCGAGCTGCCGCGAGACCGTGCGGGCACGCGTCGCGCGCGGACGCGTCGACGTCTACGTCAGCCGCAGCGCACCGGCGACCGGACGCGCGCACGTCGTGCTCGATCTCGCCGCCGCCCGCGAGTACGCGGCCGCCTGGAAGAAGCTCAAGCGGGCGCTCGGTCTCACCGGCGCGCTCGACCTCGGCCTCTTCCGCGGCGGCGAGGTGTTCCAGACGGTGCAGGTTCCCGTCGACGTCGCCGCCGAGCTCGCGGCGGCCGGCCGCGCGCTCGAGCGGGCGCTCGAGCACTTCGATCGCGAGCGGCGCCGCGAAGGCGCGCACCTCCAGCGCGACATGCTCGCGCGGATCGATCGGCTGGCGGCGTTGCAGGCGGAGATCCAGACGATCGCCGCCGGTACGGTCGCCGATGCGCACGCGAAGCTCACCGAGCGTCTGGAGCGGCTCCTCAAGGGGACGGAGATCGATCTGACGCGGGTCGCGCAGGAGGCGGCCGTCCTCGCCGACCGCAGCGACGTCACCGAGGAGCTCGTCCGCCTGGCGAGCCATCTCGCCGCGCTCAAGCAGCTCCTCAGCGGGAAGGAGCCGGTCGGCAAGCAGATCGAGTTCCTCCTCCAGGAGGTGCATCGCGAGATCAACACCATCGGCTCGAAGGTGAACGACCTCCGGGTCACCAAGCTGGTCATCGAGGCCAAAGGGGAGGGCGAGCGGCTACGAGAGCAGGTGCAGAACGTCGAGTGATTCTCTAAGATCAAGCATGCGTGCCGATCTCGCGTTCGAGCGCCGTGGGATCCTCTTCATCGTCTCCGGGCCGTCCGGGGCGGGGAAGAGCACGCTCGTCGACGCCGTGCTCGCGCGTATCGCCGGCCTCACGCTCTCGATCTCCTGCACCACGCGTCCGCCGCGCCCCGGCGAGCAGCACGGCCGCGAGTACCTCTTCATCGACGCCGCCGAGTTCGCGCGCCGGCGCGACGCCGGCGAGTTCGCGGAATGGGCGGAGGTGCACGGCGCCCTCTACGGCACCGCACGGGCGCCGCTCGAGGACGCGGTGATGCACGGCGCCGACATGCTCCTCGACGTCGACGTCCAGGGCGCGCGCAGTCTGAAGGGGCGCTACGGCGACGCCGCGGTGGCGGTGATGGTGCTGCCGCCGTCGTGGGCGGAGCTCGAGACCCGGCTGCGGGCGCGCCGCACCGAGGACGAGGCCACGGTCGTCCGCCGGCTGACCCGCGCCCGCGCCGAGGCGCAGGCGGTCCGCGACTACGACTACTGGATCGTCAACAGCGAGCGCGACGAGGCGATCGCGACGCTCGCGGCGGTGATCCGCGCCGAGCGCGCGAGCACGGCACGGATCGCGCCGCCGGCGCCGGGGGGGCCGCGATGACGAACCTCCGCGACCTCGTCGCCAAGGTGCAGGAGTACAACCCCGCCGCCGACGTCACCACCCTGCAGCGCGCCTACGAGTTCTCCGCCGAGGTCCATCGCGGCCAGAAGCGCAAGTCCGGCGAGCCCTTCCTGGTTCACCCGCTCGAGGTCGCGGGGCTGATCGCGGAGCTCCGCCTCGACGTGCCGAGCATCGTCACCGGCCTCCTCCACGACACCGTCGAGGACACGCTCGCGACCTTGCCGCAGCTGGAGACGATGTTCGGCGGCGAGATCGCGACGCTGGTCGACGGCGTCACCAAGATCAGCCAGCTCAACTTCGCGAGCCGCGCCGAGCGTCAGGCCGAGAACTTCCGGAAGATGATCATCGCGATGGCGCGCGACGTGCGCGTCATCCTGATCAAGCTCGCCGATCGCACCCACAACATGCGGACGCTGTCGCACCTCCAGCCCGAGCGGCAGGTCGAGATCTCGCAGGAGACGCTCGACATCTACGCGCCGCTCGCGCACCGGCTCGGCATCTACTGGATCAAGAGCGAGCTCGAGGACGCGGCGCTCCGCTACCTGCACCCCGAGGTCTACTACCAGCTCAAGCGCAACGTCGCGAAGAAGCGCACCGAGCGCGAGGGCTACATCACCCACGTGCGGACGACGCTCACCAAGAAGCTCGAGGAGTCGGGCCTCGAGGCGACCGTCACCGGGCGGCCGAAGCACTTCTACTCGATCTACCAGAAGATGCAGACGCAGAATCTCATGTACGACCAGATCTACGACCTGGTGGCGTTCCGCATCCTCGTCGACTCGACGCGCGAGTGCTACGAGGCGCTCGGCGTCGTGCACGCGCACTGGAAGCCGGTCCCCGGCCGCTTCCGCGACTACATCGCGATGCCGAAGGCGAACATGTACCAGTCGCTGCACACGACCGTGATCGGCCCGTTCGGCGAGCGCATGGAGGTGCAGATCCGGACGCCGGAGATGCACAAGGTCGCCGAGGCCGGCATCGCGGCGCACTGGCGGTACAAGGCGCAGAGCGACAACGGCGATCCCGAGGAGGTCGAGCGCTTCGCCTGGCTGCGCCAGCTGCTGCACTGGCAGCAGCACCTCGAGGATCCGCAAGAATTCATGCGCTCGGTGAAGGAGGACCTCTTCACCGAGGAGGTGTTCGCCTTCACGCCGAAGGGCGACATCTTCAGCTTCCCGCACGGCGCGACCGTGATCGACTTCGCCTACCACGTGCACTCGCAGGTCGGCGAGCACTGCGCCGGCGCGCGCGTCAACGGCAAGCTCGTCCCGCTCAAGTACCAGCTGGTCTCCGGCGACACCGTCGAGATCATCACCACGACCAAGCAGACGCCGAGCAAGGACTGGCTGAAGATCGTCAAGACGACGCGCGCCAAGGACCGCATCCGCACTTGGATCAAGAACCAGCAGCGCCGCCGCAGCCTCGAGATCGGCACCGAGCTGCTCGAGCGCGACCTCGCGCGCTACCGTCTCGAGCTCGGCAAGCTCCGCAAGTCCGGCGACCTGGCGAACGTCGTCGGCGCAGCTCGGTTTCAAGGACGAGGAGTCGCTGGTCGCCGCCGTCGGCTACGGCCGGCTCGCCACCCAGCAGCTGATCGCCAAGCTCGTCCCCGCCGACCAGCTCAAGGGCCCCGAGGAGAAGGCCGAGGGCGCGTTCCAGAAGCTCTTCCGCCTCGTCAGCCGCCAGCCGCAGGGTGGCGTCAAGGTGAGCGGCATCGACGACGTGATGGTGCGCTTCGGCCGCTGCTGCAATCCGCTCCCCGGCGAGGCGATCGTCGGCTTCATCACCCGCGGCCGCGGCGTCACGGTCCACGCGATGGATTGCCTGCGCGTCATGGAGAGCGACCCGCAGCGCCGCGTGCAGGTCGCGTGGGACGGCGGCACCGGCAACTTCCGCCCGGTCGCGCTCGAGGTGGTGAGCATGGACTCGCCGGGCCTGCTCGCCGCGATGAGCAAGGCGATCAGCTCCGCCGGCATCAACATCACCGGCGCCCAGGTCCGCACCGTCGACAAGCACGCCCACAACACCTTCGAGGTGATGGTGGATTCCGTCGACGCGTTGAACCGCGTCATGCGCGGCCTCGGCAAGGTGAAGGGCGTGATGCGAGTGTCGCGCGTCCGGGCGTGACGCGGCGGGGAGAGCGGTCTCGTCGGGCGCTGGCCTTGCTCTGCCTCGAAAGCGCCCGGAACTCGAAGTGATCGGAACCCGCACGTACGGCAGCGGAAACGTATCTGACTCAAAGTATTTCTTGCTGCCTCACCCTGCATCGAATACTGAGGGGTCGTGTGCGAGGGGATGGCTGCCCTCCATCCGTGATCTGGCTCGTGGCTAACTCGGGCATTTCGCCCTGGGAGTACGGATCATGCGAACAATTCGTTCTCTGCTCGCCGTCGTCGTCATCCTCTGCCTTTCCGCCGCGTCGGTGGAAGCAGCCGGCATCCGTTTTCAGGCCGAAAACTGGAACCTGGCGGTGGTCAAGAAGTACTCCAAACCTTCGCGTGGTACGTGTAAGAGTTTCGCCGGCTGGGAAGGTTTCCTCGGAGGCTCGCAAGCCGTCTTCGGAACTGCGTGTCTCAACTCGGCAGGCAACGAGCTCCGCGTCGGATACACGATCGCAGCCTACGGAGACCCGGACTCCGTCTGGATGCTTCTGCCCTATCCAAGCCTCACGGGTGGAGCGGCGACGACGAAATTCGGAAATAGCGCCTCCGTGGCGAGTGACGCCTCCGCGGGAAGCTGCGTACAGCTGTCCCTTCCGATGCCGTAGGGCGTTGTGACCGGCGGCTCTCGCCCGATTGACGTGCGTTCCTCGACGTGGCGGCGCGTGACGGGGGTTGATGTCGAGAGTCAGCCTGAACGGAACGATCCCCTAGCTGTGGCGTCAAGAAGCGATGAAGCGCGGTCCCACCGCCGACTGGGCGTGCGTGTGAATCGCTGAGTGCTACTCCGAGGCGATCGTCCAGGTCGCGCACGCGACCTGGTGCTCGGCCTGACGCAAGGTGAGCGCGCGGGAGCCGAGCACGCTCACGACGTCGGCGTCGGACGATCGAATGCGCATTGCGCCTGCGCGGAGCCGATGCCGGCGGCGAGCAGCACAATCGTCGTAATCGCGGGCACCAGTAGCGAGTAATGTCGGCGAACGTCGGTCATACGGGGGTCCTCCGTTCGTTGGCTGGCGTCGAGAGAGCGCGCGCCAGGCGTTTTCCAACCCAGACGTTAGCGGATTTCGGCGCACCGCTTAGCCTCGCGAGTGCTCTCGGGTCAATGGAAATCGACCGTGCACGAACGGTCGCTCACCGGCGCATCCTCTCTTCGAGACGCGTCGCGACGAGCGGCATTCATGTCAACCGGCACCGATTCGGCGTACGCTGATCGACGTCGGACGGAGGGGGCTCATGCGCGGCTGGTTCTTCGTGCTTGCGATGCTGGTGGCGGCGAATGCGCGGGCCGCCGACCCATGGATGATCCTGCCGGCGACGCCGTCGCTGCCGAAGGCGGACGGCAGCGGCTACGCGCCCGTCGACGGCATCCGCATCTGGTACGCGGAGTTCGGCAAGGGCGAGCCGGTGCTGTTCGTGCATGGCGGGCTCGCGAGCTCCGACTACTGGGGTCTACAGGTTCGCGCCTTGCGGGCTCGGTATCGCGTCATCGTGATGGACAGCCGCGGCCACGGCCGCTCGACGCGCGACGGGCAGCCCTTCGGCTACGATCTCATGGCGCGCGACGTGATCGGTCTCCTCGACTACCTGAAGATCGAGAAGGTCGCGCTGATCGGCTGGAGCGACGGCGCGATCATCGGGCTCGACATCGCGATGCATCATCCCGAAAGGCTGACCAAGCTCTTCGCCTTTGCCGCCAACGTCGATCCGAGCGGCGTGAGCGACGCCTCCCACAGCGCGGTCGTCGATCAATACGTCGCCCGCGCCGGACGCGAGTACGCCGCGCTGTCGCCGACGCCCGAGGAGTATGCGTCGTTTCGTGAGCAGATCACCGCGATGTGGAACACCCAGCCGCATTGGACGAAAGCGGACTTCGCCCGGATCGCGGTGCCCACCTGGATCGCCGACGCCGACCACGACGAGATGATCAATCACGACCAGCCGCGCACGATGGCCGACTGGACGCCCGGCGCCGGACTCCTGATCGAAGCCGACGTCAGCCACTTCGCCTTCATGCAGGACCCGACGCAATTCAACGCCGACGTCCTGCATTTCCTGGAAAGCAGGTAGCTGGACCGCGCGCCGCTCGTCGGCGGCGTTGGATCCGCCGCCCGGCACGATGCGACGCGCCGCGCGCGCGGGCAACGATACCGATGCGCGACGTTTTCCGTTGACGCCGCCGCCGCGACGCCGATATGCGCTGCGGAGCCTCGAAGGAGTCCGCTTGCGTTTCACCGCACCGTGCGTCGTCGCGATCCTGATCGTGCTGGGTGTCGTCGGCGCCGCCGCGGCCGCGGTCGTTCCCGCGCCCGCTCGCGGCCGCGTGATCGTGCGATACCGAGACCTGAACGCGTGCGGCGAGTGCCTGATGGCGCGGCGCGCTCCGTTTGCGCCGTTCGTCGGCGATCCCTCGCTCGACGACGTGCATGCGCGGCTCGGCGTGACGGCGATGCGGCCGCTGTTCGCCGAAGGCGCGGCCCGCGGCCGGGCCGCGCACGCGTCGCGCCTCGCCGGCGTGCGGGCGCGCTTCCCGCAGCGCTCGGCACGCATTCCCGCGTGATGCGCGGGCGCCCGATCTCTCGCAGTCTACGTGGTCGAGCTTCCCGCCAGACGCCGACGTCGAGCATGCGGCCGCGGAGCTCACCGCAAACCCGCACGTCGAATGGGCCCACCCCGATACGAGGTGCACGTCGGATCTCATCCCGGACGACCCGCTCTTCCCGCAGCAGTGGGGACCGCCCTGATCGACGCGCCGCTCGCGTGGGACACGGCGAACGGCGCCGGCACCGTCGTCGCCGTCGTCGACACCGGCATCGATTCCCTCCATCCCGACCTCGCCGCGAACGTCTGGACCAACCCCGGCGAGATCGCGGGCAACGGCATCGACGACGACGGCAACGGCTTCGTCGACGACGTGCACGGCTGGGACTTCGTCGCCGAGCGACGGCGTCCCGACGACCACCACGGCCACGGCACGCACGTCGCCGGCATCGCGCGGCCGCGACGGCAACAACGGGATCGGCGTCGCCGGGATCGCCTTCGGCGCGCGCGTCATGGGGTCAAGGGTCTCGGCGACAGCGGCAGCGGCTAGATCTCCGATCTCGCGCCCGCGATAGTCTACGCCGCCGAAAACGGCGCCGACGTCATCAACAACAGTTGGGGCGGCGGCGGCATCGATCCGTTGGTCGTCGACGCCGTCGACACCGCGCTGCGCTCGGCGCGGTGGTCGTCGCCGCCGCGGCAACAGCGACGTCCGCCGACAGTCGCGAGCCCGCCGCCATCCCGGCGTCATCGCCGTCGGCGCGACGCATCAGACGATCACCTCGCGAGCTTCTCCAATTTCGGCGACTCCGTCTCGGTCGCCGCACCCGGCGTCGAGCATCCTCTCGCTGCGCGCCCGGGGCGACCGGCATCGGCTCGAGCGGCATCGTCCAGCAGAGCTACCAGCTGCTCTCCGGCACCAGCATGGCGTCGCCGCACGTCGCCGGCCTTGCGGCGGTGCTGCTCTCCGCGATGCCGGCGCTTCAGCCGTCGACAGGTGCGCTGGCAGCTCGAGCTGAACGCCGACCAGCTCGGCGCGCCCGGGCTTCGAGGGCGAGGCGTGGAACCCGTACGTTCGGATGGGGCCGCATCGACGCGGGGCGCGTGTTCGATCCGGTGCCGGTGACGACGCGGCTGCGCGGATAGTCGCCGTTCTTCACGCCATCGCCGGCACGACAGTCCCGAGCGTCGACGTCGCTCGAGCTGCGTTCACCAGCGTCGACCCGGTGTCGTGGACGCTGACCGTGCCGCCGTGGCTCGCGCCGTCGACGCGCGGCGGCGTTCGGCGGACGCGACGTCGGCTTCGACCTCGACGCCTCGGGCTCGACCCCGGCAAGGTGACCGGCACCGTCGCGTCGACGCGCCCGCCGCCGCCGACGGCGGCGCCAGCGGCGCGGTCGCGGCGTACGCTGCACCGCGATGAACGAGTCGGACCGCGACATCGCGTCGCCGAGACCCCGCGGCGCATACCGGCCCCCCGGAGTCGCGACCGACGGCGCCGGCAGCATCGTCGTCTGGGCCGACGCCGCGACGAGACGCTGCTCATGGCGGCGCGCGTCGACGGCGCCGGCGCGGCCGGCACGCCGACGCCGATCACGAACGCGTTACGCTACAAGTACGCGCCGGTGATCGCGTTCGACGGCCGCAACTACCTCGTCGTCTGGTACGAGGTCGTGCAAACGTTCGAAAGCTTTCAGCGCCATCAAGGCCATGCGCGTCGCCGCCGACGGCACGCCCGTCGACGGGACGCCGGTTCACGATCGCTCGAGCAGAAACGGCTATTCTGGACATACTCCGGATCCCTCGGTCGCCTTCGACGGCGAGACATACACGTCGTGTGGGAGATACCGTGCGCGGCACGGTCGAGACGCGCGTCAGAGCCGGCAGGTCGGCGCCGACGGCACCCTGCGCCGAAGACAGCGGTCCAGCTCTACCCCGACAAGGGCCGCGCGAGCAGCAGCGCGTCGAGCCGGCGATCGGCTGCGCGAACGGCCGCTGCCTGGTCGCCTGGGCCGAGTTCGACGGGAGACCGCTCCCGACGGCACTTCATCGACAAGGCGTACGCGCTCGTCCTCGAGGGCGGCACCCCGCTCGACCCCGTCGCCCGACCCATCTCTCGACGACGCTGCAGATGGTACGCGCGATCGCCAGCGACGGCGTCGACTTCGCCGTGGCCGGCTTCACCCGGACGGCCTGTCCCGTCGACGGCGCACTCGACGACGTTCCGGTGGCCGCCCGCGTCAGCGCGGACGGTGTCCGCTCGACCTGGACCCGATTCGCCTCGACGTTCCGACGGCCGACTGCGCGCACCAATTCGCGCTCGACATCGCTTCGACGGCTCGGCCTACGTGGTGCCGTTCGCGGCGCTGGCGACGCCGCCGCCCGCGGTCGACCGTTCGGCTACTATCTGTTCGGCGCGCGACTCTCGCCCGCCGGCGCCGTCCTCGACGACGAGCCCGTCGGCCTGCTGCTGCACGAGCAGCCCCGGATCGAGGGCGCGAGCCTCGCGGCCACGCGCCTCGCCAGCATCGCCGTCTGGAACGAGCACGTCAGCGCCTTCGGGACGCGTATCGAGCTCGCCGCGTCCTCCGGCGCGCCGACACGGCCGGCGATACCCGACCGCGGTGATCGGCGAGATCGGCACGCTGTCGGTCGCCGAAGGCGAGGATCTGCTGCGCACGATCGCGGCGCCGCCCGGGTTTCGATCCCGCGACGACGTCGCTCGGCGCGACGGATCTGCCGCCCGGGCGCCGTCTTCGATCCGCCGACGGGCGCCTTCCGCTGGCGGCCCGCACGGCATCGAGGCCGGCACGCTATCCGCGGGGTGAGCTTCTCCGCGACCGATGCGTGCGCGGACCGCCTCCGAGACCGTGACGATCGCCGTGGGCGAGTCGATGCCGTCGTTCAGCGGCCGCGTGCGGCTGGCCGACGGGGCGCCGGTGGTCGACGCGTGGGTGAAGATCGCCGGCGTGCGGCGCCAGAAGCCGATCGCGTTCACCGACCGCGACGGCCGTTACCGGCTGACGGGTCTGGCGCCGCGGACGTACTCGGTGAAGCTCGAGCGCGGCACGAAGAAGCGCTACCGCGTGCTCCTCAACGCCGGCAGGGTCACGATCGCATCGGGCGACGCGGTCGTGTCGGACCTCGTCGTCGAGCCGAAGTGAGCCGCGGGCGGCGCACCGTCTGAGCGCGCCAACGCGCGTGGCGGGTGACGTTTGCGTATCGCGTCGCTTCGCGCGAGTCTGGCGGCCGATGGCGGGCGACTCGCCGAATGACGCGGCACGGACGCGTACGCGGAGCGTGCATGCGATCGTCACCGACGCCGCGCCGCGCGCGATCGGGCCCTACAGCCAGGCGATCGCCGCCGGCGACCTGGTGTTCCTGTCGGGACAGATCGGCCTCGCGCCCGACACCGGGCTGCTGGTCGAGGGCTCGGTCGCGGACGAGACCCGGCGCGTCCTCGAGAACCTGCGGGCGGTCCTCGCCGCGGCCGGCCTCGGCCTGGGCGACGTGGTGCGCACCACCGTCTACGTGATCGACCTCGGCGACTTCGCCGTCGTGAACCAGACCTACGCGGAGTTCTTCGCCGAGCCGTTCCCGGCGCGCGCGACGGTGCAGGTCGCGGCGCTGCCGCGCGGCGCGCGCGTCGAGATCGACGCCGTCGCGCTTCGCTCGGCGTCGTAGCCTCGGCGCGTCAGCGCGCGTTCTCGATCGCGATCGCCGGCAGCGGATCGGCCGGGGTCACGCCGAACGCCCGGGCGTAGAAGAACAGCTCCGCCTCGAGCGCGCGCTCGATCGTCTCGGCGCGGCGGAAGCCGTGCGCCTCGCCCGCGAAGACGAGGAAGGCGACCGGTAGGCCGCGGGCGCGCAGCGCCTCGACCATGCGCTCGGCCTGGTCCGGCGGCACGACCCGGTCGTCGCGTCCCTGGAAGAAGATCACCGGGCAGGAGAGCCGGTCGGCGAAGTGGATCGGCGAGCGCGCGCGGTAGAGGTCGCGGCGCGCGGGATACGGGCCGACCAGCCGCTCGAGGTAGTGCGCCTCGAACTTGTGGGTGTCGCGCGCCAGCGCCTCGAGGTCGCTGATGCCGTAGTAGCTCGCGCCGGCGTGGAAGACGTCGTGAAAGGTGAGGGCGCAGAGCGTGGTGTAGCCGCCGGCGCTGCCGCCGCGTGATCGCCAGGCGCGCCGGATCGGCCCGGCCGCGCGCCGACGAGGCGCGCGGCGCCGCGACGCAGTCCTCGACGTCGACGACGCCCCAGGCGCCGTCGAGCGCCTCGCGGTAGGCGCGTGCCGTAGCCGGTGCTGCCGCGGTAGTCGACGTCGAGGACGGCGAAGCCGCGGCTGGTCCAGTACTGAATGCGCAGGTCGAGGCCGGTCGACGCGGCCGCCGTCGGCCCGCCGTGGCTCATCACGATGAGCGGAGGCCGCTCGTCGGCCGGCGGTCGCGAACTCCGGGTTCCGCGGCGAGTAGAGGAACGCGTGCGCGCTGCCGCCACCGCATGTGGGGAACGCGATCGGTTCCGGGCGCGACCACCAGGCGCGGTCGAACGCCAAGTCGGCCGATCGGCGCAGGGTCGCGGCGGCGCCGGTCGCGAGGTCGCAACGGACGATCGCCGGCGCCTCGTCGGGTGCCGCGCCGATGAAGACGGCGGCGCGGGAGGCCCTGCCCGGGAGCGCGCGCAGCGACGCGATCTCGCCGTGCGGCAGGTCGAGAGCTCGCAGCGCGCCGGTCTCGGTGTCGAGGCTCGCGAGCATCCAACGGCCGCGCTCGACGTACGTGCAGACGATCTCCCGCGGACCGAGAAACCCGTAGCTCGAGACGCCGAAGACCCACTGCGGGCGCGCGAACTCGGCGGCGCGAGGACAGAGCGGCCGGACGCGGCCGTCGTGCCACGCGTAGAGATTCCACCAGCCGTCGCGATCCGAGACGAAGTGCAGCCGGCCCGCCGGCGACCACTCCGGTTGCACGACCGACTCCGTGCCGCCGCCTGCGACGCGCGCGGCCGGTCCGAGCGACCCGTCGGACCGGAGCGGCGCGACCCAGAGGTCGGTCGTGTCCCACGGCATGCTGGGGTGGCTCCACGAGAGCCAGGCGAGCGAGCGCCCGTCGGGTGAGAGCCGCGGCGCGGCGTAGAAATCCGCGCCGCGGACGAGAACGCGCGGAGCGCCCGGCCGATCGAGGTCGACGGCGACGAGGGTGTTGACCGGCTCGCTCACGTCGCCGGCGTGATCCTCGCGTACGCACACCAGCCGGCGCCGCGCGCGGTCGACGATCATGTCGGCATAGCGGGACGCGTCCGGGTCGGTCAGCGGCTCGGGGACCGCCGGCGCGCCCGACCACCGCGTCGAGGCGGCACTCGAGGACGGGCGTCTCGAGCCGGCCGGCGCGCCGCCTCGGGTCGCGTCGTCGCTCCCGGGCTCGTGCGCCCGCGATCGATAGAGACGCTGATCGGCGAAGCTCGCGAAGTACACGACGCCGTCGGCGACCGTGAACGCGCCGCCGCCGTACTCGTGGACGCGCGTCCGGGCGCTCAACGGCGGCGGCAGCACGTCGCGCACGAAGCCGTCCGCGTCGCGGCGTACGACGACCGACCGTCCGCCCTCGGCCGGGCGCACCTCGATCCAGTAGATTGTCGTCGCCGTCGACGACCAGGTCCGCGAGCTTCGTCGCGCCGGCGGCGATCAGCGCGGCGGTGATCGGCGAGCGCCACGCCCCGTAGCGGGCGCGCGCGGCTCAGACATGGTCCGCCCGCGCGCGATCGCGGCGCGGCTGCCGTCGGACGATCGGGCGCCTCGTCACCAGCCTCCTGCGCATATCGACGTCTGCGGCTCCGTCGACCCCTCGCCACGGCGGCGCAGGGCCGACCGTCAAAATTGTGTCCTCAAGATCGGCCGCGCGCCATCCGAATAACGGAAGTGATGGCGGCAGACCCGACGCCCGAATCCGGCGCCTCGCGCGCCGGCTACTGGCGGGAGACCGTCCCCGTTCTCCGCCAGCGTCTCACGGTCGCCATGGCGATCTTCGTCTTCTTCATGGGCGTCGGCACCTTCGTCGAGGTCAGGAACTTTCCGGAACGGAAGCAGCTTCGCCCTTCTCCTCTACGGATCGAGGCCGCGACCGCGATCGTCGGCGCCGCCGCCTGCTGGCTGCCGCGCCTTCGCCGCATGGTCCGCTACGTCGCGACGCGCCGTCGCGGTGACGATCACCTCGTGCATCAGCGCCTATCACGCCGGCGTCGGCGCGCCCGCCGAGCGCGTCGCGACCGTCCTCGGTTGCGTGCTGAACATGCTCTCGGTGCTGCTGCCGTGGGGCTGGCCGGCGCAGACGATCACGGCCGTCGGCGCCGCCGCGAGCTTTGCCGTCGCGCTCCCGCATCTCGCGACGACCGACGCGATCGGGATCCCGATGACCGTGCTCCTGGCGGCGGCGACGACGTCGGTCTTCGGCGCGTTCTTTCTCGACCGCTACCGCTTCGAGGCGTTTCGCCGGACGGCGCTGCAGACCGAGGAGGCGGAGATCGCCGCCGGTCTCGCGCACGTCGGCGAGACGCTCAGCCGCCACCTCGGCGAGGCCAGCGTGCTCGAGGAGGTGAACCGGCTCGCCGTCGAGGCGCTCGGCTGCGATTGGAGCAGTCTCTTCCTGTTCGACGAGCGCCGCGGCGTCTATCGCCTGTGCTCGAACGTCGGCTCGCCGGCGCAGGTGAGGAGCGAGCTCGCCGCGATCGAGTTCCCCGCCGACAGCCTGCCGCTCCTGCGGACGCTCGAGCCGGGCGAGCTGATCGAGATCGCCGACGTCGAGCGCCAGACCCTGGTGCCGGTCGACTTCATGCGGCGCATGGCGGTGAGCTCGGCGCTTACGCGCCGGTCGCCCGCGGCGAGCGGATCATCGGCGTCCTCGCCAACGGCTTCGTCGCGCCGCGTCGGCCCGTTCTCGAGCCGGCAGCGGCGGCTCACCCTCGGCATCGCGCACGCGACCGCGATCGCGCTCGAGAACCGCCGCCTCATCGCGGACCTGCAAGGCGCCAACCGGCTCAAGTCGGAGTTCGTCGCGACCATGTCGCACGAGCTGCGGACGCCGCTCAACGTGATCATGGGCTACACCGAGATGCTCGTCGACCGCGAGCTCGACCCGCAGGATCCCGACGGGCGCGAGGCGCTCGGCAAGATCCAGTCGCACTCCCTCGAGCTCCTCGAGCTCGTGAGCGCGACGCTCGACATGGGGCGGCTCGAGGCCGGCTACGCGTCGGTGAGCTGGACCGCCGTCGAGATCGATCGGGTGTTCGCCGATCTCGCCCGCGAGCTGGCCGCGCTTCGCGGCGCGCGCGTGCGGCTTGACGTGGCGCAACGAGGTCGGCGCCGCGCCCATCGTGAGCGACGCGGTGAAGCTCAAGACCATCCTCAAGAACCTCGTCGGCAACGCGCTCAAGTTCACCAGCGACGGCGCGGTCGAGGTCAGCGCCGAGAGCCGCGACCACTGCGGTGCGGTTCATGGTGCGCGACACCGGCATCGGCATCGCGCCCGAGAGCCTCGAGCTGATCTTCGAGATGTTTCGTCAGGTCGACAGCTCGGCGACGCGCCAGTACGGGGGCGTCGGCCTCGGCCTGCACATCGCGGAGCGGCTGGTCGGGCTCCTCGGCGGCACGATCAGCGTCACCAGCACGCCGGGCGAGGGGTCGACGTTCACGGTCGACCTGCCGCTGCGGACGCTCGAGGCGGCCCACGGCGGCCAAGGCCGGGGCGCGTGAGCGCCGGCGGCGGGAGCCGAACGGCGCCTACGCCGCCTTGACGACTTTGCCGCTGCGGATGCAGCGGGTGCAGGCGAGGATGCGTCGCACCGTCGAGCCGACCTTGGCATGCACGCGCTGGACGTTCGGCTTCCAGCGCCGGCGCGTCCGGTTGTTCGCGTGGCTGACGTTGTTCCCGGTCGTCGGACCCTTGCCGCATATCTCACAGGCGCGTGCCATTGTGACCCCTTTCGAAGCGCATTTCGGTATCACAGCTGTGTCGGACCGGCAACGCGCGCCTCGCGGCTGCAGCGTCAGCTGCTGCGGCGGATGCGATCCGCGAGCGTCGTCGTCGAGAACCCCTCGACGACGGGAACGATCAGCACGCGGCCGCCGCGCGCCTCGACGACGTCGCGGCCGACGACCGTCTCGGGCGTCCAGTCGCCGCCCTTCACCAGGACGTCGGGCTGCACGCGACGGATCAGCTCCTCGGGCGTGTCCTCGGCGAAGATCGTCACGTGGTCGACGGCGGCGAGCGCCGCGAGGACCTCGGCGCGCGCCGCCTCACCGACGAGCGGCCGCTCCGGACCTTTCAGGCGACGCACGGATTCGTCGCCATTGACGCCCACGATCAATAGATCCCCCGCGTCGCGCGCCGCAGCGAGATAGCGCACGTGACCGACGTGCAGCAGATCGAAGCAGCCGTTCGTGAACACGACCCGCTTGCCGTCGCGCCGCGCGTGCTCGGCGATCGCCGCGACCGATTCGCGATCGACGACCTTCTCCCGGTAACGCACAGCGGCAGCTAGTAGCAGCCAACGTCCGGCGTCGCCATAGCGATCACCATGCGTGTCGTGCGCGGTTGCTGCTCGGATTCTTCATCGCGCACGACTGCCACGCGAGAGGAGAGGAAAGGAAAGAACTGTCTGCGCCGCGCGTGGCATACTTTTCGCTCTTTTCGGCAACGCGCGTTTCGCGGAACAACCGATCGGGCGTCATCGACTCCACTCGTGACGCACCTCTGAGTCCCGCACTCCGACCGATCGCTCGTGACCCCCCCGCGTCGCGCGTGATGTGCAACGGTGGGAGGGTGCTCTCCCGGGGCCTGACCCACCCCGCGCCCTCCCACCGCCCCTCCCTCCGATCCGCACGCGGCGCTCCGCAGCGTCGCGCCCGCCGATCGTTCTGGTGGCGGTCACCGACATGATTTGTCCGGAGGTGCCGCGGCGTGTTACAGCGCGCCGCCATGGCCGGGTCGTTCAAGCGCAAGCGCTGGCGGGAAGAGCAACGTGTGCGCGTCGACCTGAACGGCATGATGGCGCACCTGATCGGCGACGACGGGCTGCGCGAGGACGAGCTCGAAGCGATCCTTCCGCGCCTGAGCGAGGTCCACGCCGCGCTCGACAAGCAACGACGCGCCGGGTCGTTGGCCTTTGCCGACCTGCCGTACGAGAAGACGGCCCTCAAGCGGACGCTCACGCTCGCGGCCGAGGTGCGCGGCCGTTTCGACGATCTCGTCGTCCTCGGGATCGGCGGCTCGGCCTTCGGCACGCGGGCGCTCTACGCGGCGTTGAAGCCGCCGGCGCACGCGACGTCGCCGCCGTCGGGCGACGACCTGCGGCTCCACATCGCGGACACGATCGACCCGCGCGCCTTCGGCGCGCTCCTCGACCGTCTCGACCTCCGCCGCACGCTCTTCAACGTCATCAGTCGATCGGGCGATACGACGGAGACGATGAGCCAGTTTCTCGTCGTCCGCGACCGGCTGCTGAAGGAGCTCGGCGCCGTCGACTACACGCAGCACATCGTCGTCACCACCAACGCCGCCGAGGGCACGCTCCGCCAGATCGTCAACGACGAGGGCTTTCGCGATCTGCCGGTCTCGCCGCGGGTCACGGGCCGTTTCGCGGTCTTGACGCCGGTCGGCCTCTTTCCGGCGGCCTGCGCCGGGATCGACGTCGGCGAGCTGCTGGCGGGCGCGGCCGACGCCGACGAGCGCTGCCGGCAGGAGGATCCGCGCGGGAATCCCGCGCTGCTGCAGGCGGCGACGCTCTATCTCGCGCGCGAGCTCCAGGGCCGCGACATCGTCGTCATGATGCCGTACTCGGACGCGCTCGCGCCGTTCGCCGATTGGTTCGGCGAGCTGTGGGCGGAGAGCCTCGCGAAGGCCGTCGACGTCGAAGGGAAGACGGTCCACACCGGGCAAACGCCGGTGCGCGCGGTGGGCCCGACCGATCAGCACTCCCAGCTCCAGCTCTACGTCGACGGACCGGCGGACAAGGTCGTGCTCTTCATCCGGGTCGAGGAGCATCGCGACGAGGTTCCGGTGCCGAAGAGCTACGAGGACCTCGACGCCGTGAGCTACCTCGGCGGCTCCGCGCTCGGCGCCCTCGTCAACATGGAGCAGCAGGGGACGGAGATCGCGCTCGCCAAGGCCGGCCGGATGACTACGACGATCAGCTGCCCGCGGCTGAACGCGTTCGTGCTCGGGCAGCTGATCTATCTCTTCGAGGTCGAGGCCGCGGTCATGGGCGGCCTGCTCGGCGTCGATCCGTTCGATCAGCCGGGCGTGGAGGAGGGGAAGCACCTCACGTACGGGCTCGCCGGCCGTGCCGGCTACGAGGCCAAGCGCGCCGAGGTGCAGCGGTGGATCGCCAAGAAAGAGGCGCGCTACGTCCTCTAGCGTCCGCGTCCTGCCGCCGTCGCTCGCGAGCAAGATCGCCGCGGGCGAGGTCATCGAGCGCCCGGCGTCGGTCGTGAAGGAGCTCGTCGAGAACTCGCTCGACGCCGGCGCGCGGCGGATCACCGTCGAGCTCGAGGAGGGCGGCGTGCGGCTGATTCGCGTCGTCGACGACGGCGAGGGCATGTCCCCGGACGACGCGACGCTCGCCTTCACCCGTCACGCGACGAGCAAGATCCGCGACGAGGCGGATCTCGAGCGCATCGCGACGCTCGGCTTTCGCGGCGAGGCGCTGCCGAGCATCGCCGCGGTCGCGGCGGTCGAGCTGACGACCCGGACGCGGACGGCGGCGATCGCGGTCCGGGTTCGCGCCGAGGACGGCGGCGTCGTCGAGGTGCGCGAGGCGGGCGCACCCGAGGGCACCACCGTCGCGGTCCGCGATCTCTTCGGACCGGTGCCCGCCCGGCGGAAGTTCTTGAAGACGGTCGCGACCGAGCTCGGCCAGGTCGTGCAGCTCATCGTTCGCCTCAGCTTGGCGTATCCGGCGATCCATTTCCGTCTGCTGCATCAGGGGCGCGAGGTCGCGCTTCATCCGCCGGTCGGGACGCTCGCCGACCGCGTTGCCGCGATCTTCGGTCGCGATCGCGTGCAGGGCGGACGCATGCTCGAGCACGAGCAGCTCGGGCTCGGGATCTCCGGCTTCCTGTTCTCGCCGCAGCTCTCGTTCTCGTCGGCGCGGTGCCTCTACACGTACGTGAACGGCCGCGCGGTGCGCGATCGCGGCCTGACGCACGCGATCGTCGAGGGCTATGCGAGCCTGATCCCACGCGGCCGTTGGCCGGGTGCCGTCGTCCTGCTCGATCTTCCCTGCGGCGACGTCGACGTGAACGTCCACCCGGCCAAGCACGAGGTGCGGTTCCGGCTGGCGCACGTGGTCCACGACGCCGTGATGACGGCGATCCGCGGCGCGCTCGCCGGCGCGCCGCCGAGCGCGCGGCCGGCGGTGAACGGCGTCGCCGAGGCGCTGGCGCGCTATGCCGCCCGGCGGGAGCACGACCCGACGCTCGCGTTTCACGGCGGCCTCGCGCACCCGGGCGCCGCTGCCCGCGACGCGGGCGGCGCGCGCGACACGGCTGCGGACGTCGGCGCCGGCGCGTCGATCGCCGAGCCCGCCGCCGACACGGCGCCGCGACCGGCGGGATCCGCCACCGCCGCGGCCTCGGCGGTGGCGCGCATGGCGGCGCCCGCGGTCGGCGTGGCGGAGACGGCCGGGAGCGCGCCGGCGCGCGCCGGCGGCTTCGGCGGCTTGCGCTTTGTCGGCCAGGTCTTCCGCGGCTATATCATTTGCGAAGGAGCCGACCGGTTGGTGTTGATCGATCAGCATGCGGCGCACGAGCGCGTCGCGTTCGAACGGCTCCGCGTCGAGTACCGCGCGGGCGCGATCGAGCAGCAGCCGTTGCTGATGCCGGCGGTCGTCGAGCTCGAGCCCGGACGCGCCGAGGCGCTCGCCGCCGCCGAAGGACGTCTCGCGGCGCTCGGCTTCGACGTCGAACGCTTCGGCGAGCACCGCGTGTACATCCGCGCCATGCCGGCCCTGCTCGGCGCCGACGACCCCCGGCTCGTGCTCGAGGACCTCGCCGACGGTCTCGAGGAGATCGGCTCGCAGCACTCCGCGGACGAGGCGATCGAGGGGATCCTCGGGCGCATCGCCTGCCACAGCGTGGTGCGGGTCGGGCGGAGCCTCGCGCCCGCCGAGGTCGACGCCCTCCTCGCCGCGCTCGACACGCTCGCCTACGCGAGCAATTGCCCGCACGGCCGGCCGGTCTCGATCGAGTACACGCGCGCGCAGGTCGAGCGGATGTTCGGCCGATGACCGCGCCGCGCCCGACGCGCGTCGTCGCGATCGTCGGACCCACGGCCGCGGGAAAGACGCGCGCTCGCGATCGCGGTCGCGGAGGCGATCGGCGCCGAGATCGTCAGCGCCGACTCGCGGCAGGTCTACCGCCACCTCGACGTCGGGACCGCGAAGCCCGGCGCCGGCGAGCGCGCGCGCGTGCCGCACCACGTTCTCGACGTCGTCGATCCCGACGAGGCGTTCGACGCCGCCCGCTATCGGCGCCTCGCGCTCGCCGCGATCGCCGACGTCCAGGCGCGCAGCCGTGCCGTCGTGATCTGCGGCGGCACCGGGCTCTACGTGCGCGCGTTGCTGCGCGGCCTGTTTCGCGGTCCGGCCGCGTCGCCGGCGCTGCGCCGGGAGCTCTACGCGCTCGAGGAGCGCGGCGGGAGCGGCACTCTCCACGCGCGGCTCGCGGCATGCGATCCCGCGGCCGCCGCGCGCCTGCACCCGCGCGACGTCTTTCGCGTCGTCCGTGCGCTCGAGGTGCTCGAGCTGACCGGCCGCCCGATCAGCGCCTGGCACGGCGATCACGGGTTTTGCGACCGCCGCTTCGAGCCGCTCGTCGTCGGCTGCCGCCGGTCGCGTGACGAGCTCGCCGGCCTCATCGAGACGCGCTGCCGCGCCATGGTCGCGGCGGGACTCCTCGACGAGATCGCGACGCTCGCGGCGCGCGGCTACGGACCGGCGCTCGCACCGCTGCGGAGCGTCGGCTATCGCGAGATGGGCGCTCACCTCCGCGGCGAGATCGATTTCCCGTCGGCGTTCGACGCGTTCACCCGCGCCACGCGCCGTCTCGCCAAGCGCCAGATGACGTGGTTTCGCGCCGAGCCGGCCACGCTCTGGCTCCACCCCGAGCGCGAGCGTGCGGCGATCGTCGCGCGCGCGACCGCGTGGCTCGAGCAACCGTGCCCGGCACCTACCTCGATTTCGAGCGACCCCTCGCGCCTCTAGACGACCGGATCGACGAGCTGCGCGCGCTCGAGCCGCGCGGCATCGACGAGACCCGGGAGCTGAAGCGGCTCGAGGCGGAGCGACGGCGGCTGGAACGGAGCGTGTACTCCGGGCTCTCGGCGTGGCAACGCGTCCAGCTCGCCCGCCACGTCGACCGGCCGCAGACGCTCGACTACGTCGAACGGCTGTGCAGCGACTTCTTCGAGCTCCACGGCGATCGCCTGTTCGGCGACGACCCCGCGATCGTCGGCGGCGTGGCGACGTATCGCGGCGAGCCGCTGGTCGTCGTCGGCCACCAGCGCGGCCACTCGGCGCAGGAGCGGGCGCATCGCAATCTCGGGATGGCGAGCCCCGAGGGCTACCGCAAATCGCTCCGCCTCTTCCGCCTCGCCGAGCGGCTCCGGATTCCGATCCTCACCTTGGTCGACACCCAGGGCGCCTATCCCGGCATCGGCGCCGAGGAGCGCGGCCAAGCCGAGGCGATCGCCCGCAACCTCCGCACCATGGCCCTGCTGCGCGTCCCGATCGTGAGCATCGTCATCGGCGAGGGCGGCAGCGGCGGCGCGCTCGCGCTCGGCGTCGGCGACCGCGTCCTGATGCAGGAGTACTCGTGCTACTCGGTGATCTCGCCGGAAGGATGCGCGTCGATCCTCTATCGGGACAATACGCCGGCGAGCGTCGCCCGCGCCGCCGAGGCGCTGCGCTTGACCTCCGACGAGGTCGCGAAGATCGGCGTCGTCGACGAGGTGATCGCCGAGCCGCTCGGCGGCGCGCACCGCAACCCGCGGCGCGCGGCGGAAGCGCTCGCGAAGGCGGTCGCGCGCCACCTCGCTGAGATCAAGACGCACTCGGTGCCGGCGCTGCTCCATCGCCGCTACGAGAAGTTCCGCCGCATCGGCGCGCGCGGCGACGCTGGGCCGATGCCCTGACCTCCGCGGCACGCGCGCCATCGGCAGCGCGGCGCGCGCGGGATGCGTCGTGCCGCGCGCATGACTCGGCAGCGCGGCGGCGCGGGGCGGGGCGGCATCGCGCGCGCGTGACGTCGGCAGCGTGGGCGGGCGCGGGGGCGGTCGGCTCGCCTCCGCGGAGGACTCCGCGTCCGGCGCGACGTCGTTCGTAGAACGCGATGCAGCCCGCGGAGTCCCACCCGGCGAGGTCGTCCCAACGCGGATTCGAGCCGGCCGCCCCCGTGCCCGCCCGCGCTGCGGCTGCACGTGGGTGACCGTCTTCGTGCGGCGCCGGCGCGGCCGCGGGAAGCTCGATCGCCGCCGGTGCGCCGCACCGTCGATGTGGTCAAGGGTGACGCAGTGGCCGCCCGACGACGCGCGGCGCCTCGTCCACGACGCCGTGTCGCATCGCCTGCGCCCGCGGAGAGCCGTTCGACTCTTCGCGGTTCGTCGTGGCATCGTCGCAGTGGCGGCGGCGCGTGGCGGCTCCGCGTGCCGGCGCGTTAGGACGACCTCGCCGGGTGCGACTCCACGGCTGCATCGCGTTCTGCAATCGACCTCCGCAGCGGCGCGGAGTCCTCCGCGCCGGGACGCGGAGCCGCCACGCGCCGCCGCCACGGCCGCAGGTACGGCGTCGGGCGCGACGACGCGCGGCCGTCGGATGCGATCACGCGCGGCTGTCGGGCGCAAGCGCGCGCCGTCGCGGCGCCGTGTCGGCGTCATCGCGCCGTCGCGGCGCGCGCGTTGCAAAGCTGGGTGGCGTGGATTAGCAGTCGAACGTGTCGGCCAGCCGTCCACGCGCGGATCGTGTCGTCGAGAGCGAGCGGGCGAAGATCGACCGCCTCGACGAGCGCATCCTCGCGCTCTTAAATCAGCGCGCGCGGATCGCGCAGCGGATCGGGCGGCGGAAGGCGCAGCAGGCCGCGGGGGCGAACGGGTTCTGGGTGCCGAGCCGCGAGAAGCGCATCCTCGATCGGATGCGGACGCTCAACACGGGACCGCTCTCCGACGACGTCGTGCGCGCGATCTTCCGCGAGATCATCTCGGGGTCGCGCGCGCTCGAGGCGCGGCTCACGATCGCCTACCTCGGACCCGAGGGAACGTTCGCGCACGCGGCGGCGCGCGAGCAGTTCGGCGCGGGCGCCGTGCTGGCGCCGGCCGAGACGATCGCGCAGGTGTTCGCGGAGATCGAGCAGGGCCGGGCGGATTTCGGGGTCGTGCCGGTCGAGAACTCGACCGAGGGAAGCGTCCGGCCGACGCTCGATCTGTTGATCGACTCGCCGTTGCAGATCGCCGCCGAGATCCTGCTCGACGTCCGGCAGTGCCTGCTCGGCACCGCCGCCGACGTGCGCGAGATCCACCGCGTCCTCTCGCATCCGCAGGGTCTCGCGCAATGCCGGCGCTGGCTCGGCGCGCACCTGCCCGGCGCGGCGCTCGAGGAGGTCGCGAGCACGGCGCGCGCGGCCGAGCTCGCGCGCGACGATCCGGCGACGGCGGCGATCGCGAGCGAGCTCGCCGGCGAGCGCAACGGCCTGCGCGTCCTCGCCGCGAACATCCAGGACGAGACCGCCAACGTGACGCGCTTTTCGTCCTGAGCTCGGCGGACGCCCGCGTGCCCGCCGGCGACGACAAGACGTCGGTGATCTGCACGGTCAAGGACGAGCCCGGCATCCTCGCCAAGCTCCTGCAGCCGCTGGCGCGCGAGCGCGTGAGCCTCAGCAAGATCGAGTCGCGGCCGCTGCGCGGCCGTCCGTGGGAGTACGTCTTCTTCCTCGACCTCGCCGGCCACCGCTCGGAGGCACGCCTCCGGCGGGCGTTGGCGCGGATGGCGCCGCTCACCACCCGGATGCGGATCTTGGGATCGTATCCGAGCGGCCGATGAGGCAAACTCGGGACGCGAGGGTCGAGCGATGAGCGTGCGGGTACCACGGGACGAAGCGATCGAGGTGCGGGACCTCGTTCCGGAATGGATCCAGCGGCTCGCCGCCTATCCGCCGGGCATGCCGCTCGAGGAGCTCGAGCGCGAGTACGGCATCACCGGCTCGATCAAGCTGGCCTCGAACGAGAACCCGTTCGGCCCCTCGCCGCGGGCGCTCGCGGCGCTCGCCGGGGCCCTCGGCTCGTTGCATCGCTATCCCGACGGCAGCGGCTTCTATCTCCGGCGCGCGCTGGCGGAGCGGATCGGGGTCGCCGCCGACGCGATCATCCTCGGGAACGGCTCGAACGACATCATCGAGCTGGCGGCGCGCGCCTTCCTGCAGCCGGGCGACGAGGCGGTGATGGCCGACCAGGCCTTCGTCATCTATCAAATGGTCGTGCAGGCGACGGGCGCGACGCCGCGCGCCGTCCCGCTCCGCAACTACACGCACGACCTCGAGGCGATCGCGCGCGCGATCTCGCCGGCGACGCGTCTCGTCTTCTTGGCCAATCCCAACAACCCGACGGGGACGATCTACACGCGCGACGAGTGGGAGGACTTTCTCGCCGCAGTGCCGCCGCACGTGCTCGTCCTCGCCGACGACGCGTACGCCGACTACGTCGAGGATCCCGACTATCCGGACTCGCTCGCGTACCAGCGCCGCGGCCGCCTGCTGCTCACGCTGCGGACGTTCTCGAAGATCTACGGCCTCGCCGGCCTGCGGGTCGGCTACGGCGTCGGGCCTCTCGAGGTGATCGCGGTGCTGAACAAGATCCGCCAGCCGTTCAACGTGAACTCGCTGGCCCAGGTCGCGGCACTGGCGGCGCTCGACGACGGCGAGCATGTCGCGCGGACGCGTGCCAACAATCGCGAGGGGCTCGCGTACCTACGGGCGGCGTGCGAGCGGCTCGGCCGGCCGTACGTGCCGAGCTGGGCGAATTTTCTGCTGATCGACGTCGGCGACGCGGCGCGGGTGTACGACGCGCTCTTGCGGCGCGGGGTCATCGTCCGGCCGATGGACGTCTACGGGTTGCCGCGCCACCTGCGGGTCACGGTCGGCACGCCGGCCGAGAACGAGCGGCTCGTCGCGTCGCTCGCCGCGGTCCTGGACGCGAGCCGGTGAGAGGGATCGCGTCGCTCACGGCGGTGCGGGACGCGAGCCGGTGAGACGGATCGCCGACCGGCTGGTGATCGCCGGCGTCGGCCTGATCGGCGGATCGTTGGCAGCGGCGCTCAAGACTCGCGGCGCGGTCGGCGAGATCGTCGGCATCGGCCGGACGCGCGAGAACCTGCGCATCGCCAAGCAGCGCGGCCTGATCGACCGGATCGCGACCGATCCGGGCGAGGCGGTGCGCGACGCCGACATGCTGGTGATTGCGACGCCCGTGCAGACGATCGCGCCGCTGGTCGCGGCCCTCGCGCGCTCGCTGCCGGCGCGGGCGGTGATCACGGACGCCGGCAGCGTCAAGGCGCCGGTGGTCGCGGCCGTCGAGCGGACGCTCGGGAACCGCGCCGGCCGTTTCTGCGGCGCGCACCCGATCGCGGGCACCGAGCACGCCGGCGCCGCGGCGGCGCGCGTCGACCTCCTCGTCGGCGCCCGCTGCATCCTGACGCCGTCGCCGCGCACGGCGGCGGCGACGCGCCGGCACGTCCGGGCGCTCTGGGAGGCGGCGGGCATGCGCGTCGAGGAGATGTCGCCCGCGCTCCACGACCGGATGCTGGCGCGCGTGAGCCATCTGCCGCACGTCGTCGCGTATGCCCTGGTGAACGCCGTCGCCGACGGCGAGCGTGATCACGGGCGGCGCCTCCTCGGCTACGCGGGAGGCGGCTTCGGCGACGGCACGCGGGTCGCGGCGAGCTCGCCCGAGATGTGGCGCGACATCTGCATCGCCAATCGCGACGAGGTGCTGCACGCGATCGACGACTTCCTGCCGGCGCTGACGCGGCTCCGCGACGCGATCGAGATCGGCGATCGCGAGTCCCTCGAAGCCGAGCTCGCGCGTGCCCAGGCGGTGCGGCGGCGGCTGGCGGCGACGCCGCGCGCCGCGGCGGCGCGCGCCACGGTGACCCGGCTCTCGACGGCGCGCGCGAGAAGGCGGTGAGCGCGCTGGTGAGCGCAGGGGAATCCCGCGATCGAGCTGCACGGCGGCGATACGCCTGTCGGTGCACGGCGCAGGAGGGACGGCGGGCGGCGTGAGCGTCGTCACGATCTCACGCGCGCGCCGTCCGCTGCGCGGCACCGTCACGGTCCCGAGCGACAAGTCGATCGCGCATCGGGCGCTCCTCCTCGGCGCGATCGCGCGCGGCGAGACCGTGGTGCGCGGTTTTGCCGGCGGCGAGGACAATCTCGCGACCGCCGCCGCCTGCCGGGCGCTCGGCGTCGCCATCGACGAGCGTGGCGCCGAGCTGCGGATCCGCGGCGGCGGCTGGCAGGGGCTGCGCCCGCCGGCGGCGACGCTCGAGTGCCGCAACTCCGGCACGACGATGCGGCTCCTGGCCGGCGTGCTCGCCGGGCGCCCGTTCGTGAGCCGTCTCGACGGCGATGCGTCGCTGCGCCGGCGTCCGATGCGGCGGGTGATCGAGCCGCTCGCCGCGATGGGAGGCGCGATCACCAGTGAGGGCGCCGACGGCCGGCCGCCGCTCGTCGTCGCGGGGCGAGCGCTCCACGGCGCGGCGCACGAGCTTCGGGTCGCGAGCGCGCAGGTGAAGTCGGCGCTGCTCCTCGCCGGCCTACAGGCGGACGGCGAGACCAGCGTCGACGAGCCGGCGGCGTCGCGCGATCACACCGAGCGCATGCTCGCCCGCTTCGGCGCGACGCTCACGCGCCGTGGGCGGATCGTCGGCGTCGCGGGGCCGCAGGAGCTCACGGCGGCGACGGTGACGTTGCCGGCGGATCTGTCGTCGGCGGCGTTCCTGGTCGTCGCGGCGCTGCTCGTCGAGGGCTCGGCGCTGCGGCTGGTGAACGTCGGCGTCAATCCGACGCGCACCGGCATTCTCGACGTGCTGGCGGCGATGGGCGCGGCGATCACGGTCGAGGACGCGGTGGACGACGGCGGCGAGCCGCGCGCGACGCTCGTCGTCGCGAGCGGGCCGCTGCGCGCGACGCGCGTCGCCGGCGACGATCTCCTGCGCGCGATCGACGAGTTCCCGATCCTCTGCATCGCCGCCGCGGCGGCCGAGGGCACGACCGAGATCCGCGACGCGGGCGAGCTGCGGGTGAAGGAGAGCGATCGCGTCGCCGTCATGGCCGAGGTCCTCGGCGCGCTCGGCGTCGCCGTCGAGGAGCTCGCGGACGGGTTGCTGATCCACGGCCCGGCGCGCTTCACGGCGGCGCGCGTCGATCCGCGCGGCGATCATCGCATCGCGATGGCGGCGGCGGTCGCCGGTCTCGCCGCCGCCGGCGACGTCACGATCACCGGCGCGGAATGCGCCGAGGTGTCGTTCCCGCGCTTCTACGCGACGCTCGCGTCGCTGGCCGCGTGACGACGCGCGGGCGGGGCGCGCCGCGGCGCCGTCCGACGAAGCGGACGACCACGGCCGGCGAGCGCCGCCTGGTGATCGCGATCGACGGACCGGCCGGCGCCGGCAAGAGCACCGCGGCACGCGCGCTGGCGGCGGCGCTCGGGTACACGTACGTCGACAGCGGCGCCATGTATCGACTGGTCGCGCTCGCGGCGCGCGAGCATGGCGTCGCCGACGACGACACCGACGGCCTCGCGCGGCTGGTCGATGCGCTCGACTTCGACCTCCGGCGCGATGCGCGCGGGATGCGCGTCGTCCTCGGCGGCCGCGACGTGACCGACGCGATTCGCGAGCCCGCCGTCACCGCGTCGGCGTCGCGCGTCGCGACGGTCTCGGCGGTGCGCCGGCGGCTCGTCGAGCGCCAGCGCGAGCTCGCGCGCGGCGGCGGCGTCGTCATGGACGGACGCGACGTCGGGACGGTCGTGCTCCCCGACGCCGACTGCAAGTTCTTCTTGAGCGCGACGAGCGACGAGCGCGCGCGCCGGCGCCAGCGCGATCTCGCCGCGGCCGGCGTCGCCGACACGCTCGAGGCGACGCGCGACGAGATCGACGCGCGCGATCGCCGCGATCGCGAGCGCCACGACTCCCCGCTGCGCCCCGCAGCCGACGCGGTGCACGTCGATACCAGTGCGCTCACGCCCGCCGACGTCCTGGCGCGCCTGCTCGAACACGTTCGCGCGTGCGCAAGACCTTGAACTTCCAGGCGCCGGGCGCTAAGGAGTGCGACGCGTGGAAGAGGAGAAGAGGAGATCTTGAACCCAGGGGGTGTGCAGTTGATGACTGAAGACAAACACGACCAGCGCGTCGGTGCACTCGGCGGAAGTGACGACTTCGGCCGAATGTTCGAGCAGAGCATGCGCGCGGTCAAACCTGGGGAGGTCGTCCGCGGGAGGGTGGTGCACGTCGGCCGTGACCAGGTCACCGTCGACATCGGCTACAAGTCCGAAGGCCAGATCGGCATCCACGAGTTTCGCGAGCGCGACGGCTCGGTCGCCGTCCACGAGGGCGACGACGTCGACGTCTACTTCGAGAGCTCCGACAACGAAGAGGGCGGCATCATTCTCTCGCGCCAGAAGGCGGAGCAGTTCCGGGTCTGGCGCGACATCGAGAAGGCGTTCGAGGAAGAGGGCGCCGTCGAGGGCACGATCGTCGGCAAGGTGAAGGGCGGCCTCAAGGTCGACATCGGCGTCCCGGCGTTTCTGCCCGGCTCGCACGCGGACCTGCGGCCGGCACGCAACCTCGATCGCTTCGTCGGCCAGCGCGGCCGCTTCTCGATCCTGAAGTTCAATCGCTCGCGCGGCAACGTCGTGGTCTCGCGCCGCGCCGTGATGGAGCGCGAGCGGCAATCGCTCAAGGGCGAGACGCTGAAGGTCCTCGAGGAAGGCGTCATCCTCGAAGGCACCGTCAAGAACATCACCGACTACGGCGCCTTCGTCGATCTCGGCGGTCTCGACGGCCTGCTCCACATCACCGACATGTCGTGGGGCCGGATCGGGCATCCGTCGGAGGTCGTCAACGTCGGCGACAAGGTGCGCGTCGTCGTCCTCAAGTACGACCCGGAGCGCGAGCGGGTGTCGCTCGGCATGAAGCAGATCCTGCCCGACCCCTGGGCGACCGTCGCCGAGCGCTACGCGCCGGGGATGCGCGTCCACGGCAAGGTCGTGAGCCTCACCGAGTACGGCGCGTTCATCGAGCTCGAGAAGGGCGTCGAGGGTCTCATTCACGTCTCCGAGATGTCGTGGACGCGGCGGGTGAGCCATCCGTCGAAGGTGCTCCAGGCCGGCGCCGACGTCGAGGTTCTGGTGCTCGACGTCGATCCCGCGAACCGCCGGATCTCGCTCGGCCTGAAGCAGATCGAGCCCAATCCCTGGGAGATGGTGCGGATCAATCACCCGATCGGCAGCCACATTCAAGGCAAGGTGAAGAGCGTCACCGACTTCGGCATCTTCGTCGGCGTCGACGAGGGCATCGACGGGCTGGTGCACATCTCCGACCTGCACTGGACGAAGAAGGTCAAGCACCCCTCGGAGCTCTACAAGAAAGGCGACGACGTCGAGGCGGTGGTGCTCGCGATCGACGTCGAGAACGAGCGCATCTCGCTCGGCATCAAGCAGCTCGCCGAGGATCCGTGGAACAACATGCCGCAGCGCTACCCGGTCGGCGGGCGCGTCCACGGCACCGTGACCAGCATCACCGACTTCGGCGTCTTCGTCGAGATCGAGGAAGGCCTCGAAGGGTTGATCCACGTGAGCCAGCTCTCGACCGAGCGCGTCGACAAGCCGGGGCAGCTCTTCCACGTCGGCGAGAGCGTCGAGGCGGAGGTGACGCACGTCGATCCGCGCGAGCGCCGCATCGGCCTCAGCATCAAGGCCCTCCGTCGCAGCGAGGAGCGCGACGAGGTCGACAGCTACCTGCGTCGCGAGCGCGAGGGCGCGAAGTTCTCGTTCGAGGACATTCTGAGCGACGAGCTCCGGCTCGACCGCGACGAAGGCGATCGCCCCGCCAAGGCGAAGAGCGACGCCGACAAGTAAGGGCGACACCGGCGCGAACGACGACCATGGCGGGAGGGCATCCCATCGCGCGCGGGCTCGCGGTCCTCTGTACGGTCGTCGTGCTGTTCTTCCTCGCCGCCTTCGCTGCTCACGGTCACCACCGAGGGTAGGCTGTCGACGGCGCTCGCCGGCACCAGTCGGGTCGGACTGATCGAGGTCGAAGGCGTCATCAACGAGAGCCGGCCGGTCGTCGACGCGTTGAAGGCGTTCGCGCACTCTCCCGTCGTCAAGGCGGTGGTCGTGCGCATCGAGTCGCCCGGCGGCGGCGTCGCGCCGTCGCAGGAGATCTACAACGCGATCCGCAAGCTGCGCGAGGAGAAGCCGGTGGTCGCCTCGCTCGGCGGCCTCGCGGCGTCCGGCGGCTACTACATCGCCAGCGCCTGCGACGCGATCGTCGCCAACCCCGGCACGCTCACCGGCTCGATCGGCGTGATCGTCGAGCTCGGCAACATCCAAGACCTGCTGCAGAAGATCGGCGTCCAGCCCGAGATTCTGAAGGCGGGAGAGTACAAGGACATGGGCTCGCCGGTCCGGCCGTTGACCGACGTCGAGCGCGGCCTCTTCCAGCAGATGATCGACAGCGTGCATGCCCAGTTCATCAGCGCCGTCGCCAGCGGACGAAAGATGGACGAGAGCAAGGTGCGCGAGCTCGCGGACGGGCGGATCTTCTCCGGCGAGCAGGCGCGCGCCGTCGGTCTCGTCGACTCGCTCGGCGGGCTCGAAGACGCGATCGCGATCGCCGCCGAACGCGCCGGCATCAGCGGCGAGCCCCACGTCAGTCACGCCCAGCTGCACCGCGAGCCCTGGTGGTGGAGCCTGCTCTTCGGATCCACCTCCAGTGAATGGCTGCCGATCCGACCGATGCTCGGCCTGCAGCTGCGCTACAGCGGCCCGCTGATGCGTTGACAGGAGGAGGCATGGCCACGAATCCGATGTCGAACGGCGGGTCCATGACCAAGCGCGACTTGATCGACGAGGTCGTGAAGATCTACCCGCGCTTCTCGTGCCGCGACGCCGAGATCATGGTCAACGCGGTCTTCGACAGCATGACCGAGGCGCTCGCGCGCGGCGAGCGCATCGAGATCCGCGGCTTCGGCAGCTTCGTCGTCAAGCATCGCCAGGCGCGCGAAGGACGGAATCCGAAGACCGGCGCGGTGGTGCCGGTCGCGGCGAAACGGGTGCCGTTCTTCAAGGTGGGCAAGGAGCTCAAGCTGCGCGTCGACGGGAAGCCGGTTCCGGAGAGCGAGCGCGAAGCCGGCCAGGGGTGAGGTCGCGTCCTGTGCCGCACGCTCGCGAGGCGGTCGCGCTTGCGCGGGCGCCGCACGGGGTCGTGCCTCCTGGCGCGCGGACTTCGTCCGAACGCGCCCCTCGGCACGACCTCGTGCGTCGCCCGCGCAAGCGCGACCGCCTCGCGAGCTGAGCCGCCGACCATGAAGACGCTCTGGGCGCCTTGGCGGATGCAGTATCTGGAAACGCCTCCGGCGACGGGGTGCTTTTTTTGCGCGGGATTCTCGACGGACGACTTGCGGGGGCATCATGTGCTCGCGCGGGACGCGCAGACGATTACGATGCTCAACAAGTATCCGTACGGGAACGGGCATCTGTTGGTGGCGCCGCGGGCGCACGTGGGGAGCCTCGGGGAGCTCGAGGACGGGGCGTACGACGCGCTGTCGCGGGCGGTGCGGCGGGCGAGCGGGGTGCTCGGCGCGGCGCTCGGGCCCGAGGGGATGAACATCGGGATGAATCTCGGGCGCGCGGCGGGAGCCGGGGTCGCGGATCATTGTCACTGGCATCTGCTGCCGCGCTGGGTGGGGGACACGAACTTCATGCCGCTGCTCGCCGAGGTGAAGGTCGTCTCGGAGCATCTCGAGACGACGTACGCGCGACTCGCGCCGTTCTTTCGCCGGTAGCGCGCGGCCGCGTCGACGCCGGCCAGGTTGCGCCGACGTCGTTCCGCGCCCGCGCCCTGTCGCAGGCGGGCTCCGCGCCACGCAGCGGCGCACATTTCGCTTGTCACGCGTCGGCTGCACGTATTATCGCTCGTCGATGCGAACCCTCCTCGCCGCGCTCGCGTGGCTGGTCCTGCTGTCGTCGGCGGTCGCGCTCGCCGACGATGCATGCCTCTCCGGCGTCTCCAGCCTCGGCGACCGGCGTGGGCTCGAGAGCCTGCGCGCCGACGTCGACGCCTCCTGCCCGTGCGCGAGCGCCGCCAGCCGCGGGGCCTATCAGCGCTGCGCGCGTGCGGTGATCCGCGACGCCGTCGACGCCGGCACGCTCCGGCAGCGCTGCCGCTCGACCGCGACCCGCATCGTCAGAGGCGCCGTCTGCGGCTCGACGGACGTCGCGTGCGGTCGATTCAAGCCCGCGGCGCGCGACCCGCGCAGCTGCCGGGTGAAGAAGCCCGCACGCTGCCACGACTCCGGCCGCTTCGACGAGGAGCCGTGCGCGAACGAGACCCATTGCGCGGACGTCGTCGACTGGACCGCGTCGACCTGCATCGACGTCCGCGCGAGCGGTCCGTTCGACCCCGGGGTTCGCGTCGTTCCGTTCACCAAGCAGACGGTGCTGAAGTACTGCACCGGAGGGTCGGGGGACTGTAGCGCGCAGCCGTTCGGTCCGGGCTGCCGCTGCGGCGGCGACGGGGAATGTCAGAGCAACGTCTGCGAGAAGCAGAGCCGCACCCTCGATACCGCGATCTGGTATCCGGCGCCGGCGGGCTCGGGGTCGATCCAGGGGCCGTACGATGCGATTCCCGACGCGCCGCTCGCGGCCGGTGCGGCGCCCTTTCCGCTGGTGCTGTTCTCGCACGGGTCGTGCGGCTACCCGTACCAGAGCACGTTTCTGACGGCGCTGCTCGCGACGCACGGCTTCGTCGTCGCCGCGCCGCCCCACCCGGGAAACACGGTCTTCGAGTTTCCGGCCTGCGGCTCGCCGGCGGCGCAGGTGAGCTCGGCGGCCGAGCGTCCCGCCGACGTCATCTTCGTGCTCGATCAGATGCTCGCCGCGGATCAGGATCCGGGGTCGCCGTTCTACGGCGCGATCGACGAGAGCCGGGTCGGCATGTCGGGCCACTCGTTCGGGGGGTTCACGACCTACCTCGTGGTCGCCGAGGACGCGCGCTTCCGCGTCGCGCTGCCGATGGCGCCGGCGGTCCCCGGCTCGCCGGTCCTGACCGTGCCGTCGCTGACGATGCTCGGCTCGATCGACTCCGTCGTCAGCGATCCCACGATCCGTGCCGCGTACGACGCCGCCCATACGCCGAAGTTCAGCGTCGAGATCGCCGACGCCGGCCACTACGCGTTCTCGAACTTCTGTTTCCCGAGCCCCGACTGCAACCCGCCGACGACGCTCACGCAGGACGAGGCGCACGAGCTCGTGGTGCGCTATGCGCTGCCGTTCCTCGAGGTCTATCTCGCGGGGGACCTGCGATTCCTGCCGTTCCTCGCGCCGCCCGGGGTGACCGGCGTCACGTACGACGCGCAGCCCTGACCCGATCGCCCGCGGTCACGGGTCGCACGGCAGCCGTGTCGCGGCCTCGTCGCGCCCCGCCGCTCGGTGAAGCGCAGCCATTGATTTCTTCGCCGCGCAGCGGTCTCTTGGGGCGATGACCACGCGAGCGGTTCGTCTTCTCTTGCTGATGCCCACGCTCTTGCTGATCCACGCCGGCGCGACGGTCGCGGCCGCGGGCGGTGCCGCCGACGTCGCGCGCGGCCGGTACCTCGCCGAGCAGGTCGCGATGTGCGGCGAGTGTCACACGCCGCGGCTCGAGGACGGCGCGCTCGATCGCAGCCGCTGGCTCGCGGGCGCGCCGGTGCCGGTGCAAGCACCGTCGTTCGTCCGGTCCTGGGCCATTCGCGCGCCGCGCATCTCGGGCCTCGGCGCCTACAGCGACGACGAGGCGCTCCGACTCCTCACCACCGGGATCGCGCGCGACGGGCGGCCGCTCCGCCCGCCGATGCCGCAGTTCCGCTTCGATCCCGAGGACGCGCGTGCCGTCGTCGCGTACCTCCGCGCTCAGCGCTGAGCGCACGCCGCCACGTCCAGGCACTGGCGAAAGTACGCGTCGGTCGGCGGCGACGTCCGGTCGTCGTTTACTCGGCTGGAAGGCGCCGCGTATAATACGCGATCTTCACGGCCGGGAGGACCTCGATGACGCAGGGGCAGACGATCCGGGAGCTGAAAGAATCGGGCTACGCCGTGCTTCCGGTGCGCGAGGAGATGCGCCGGAACCTGCTCGCGATGCTGACCGCAGGGCGAGCGGCATCCTCGCCGGCATCATCGGCTACGACGAGACCGTCATCCCGGACATCGAGAACGCGATCCTCGCCGGGCATCACATCGTCTTCCTCGGCGAGCGCGGCCAGGCGAAGTCGCGGATCATGCGCGGTCTCCTCGCGCTCCTCGACCCGCTGGTGCCGGCGATCGCCGGCTGCGAGATCAACGACGACCCGTACGCGCCGATCTGCCGCGCCTGCCGGCGGCGGGTCGCGGACGAGGGCGACGACGTCGCCGTCGCCTGGATCGATCGCGAGCGCGCGCTACGGCGAGAAGCTCGCGACGCCGGACGTCTCGATGGCGGACCTGATCGGCGAGATCGATCCGATCAAGGTCGCCGAGGGCCGCTACCTCGCCGACGAGGAGACGATCCACTACGGCCTCGTGCCGCGCACCCACCGCGGCATCTTCGCCATCAACGAGCTCCCCGACCTCACCGAGAAGGTCCAGGTCGGGCTCTTCAACTTGATGGAAGAGAAGGACATCCAGATCAAAGGCTACAAGGTCCGGCTGCCGCTCGACGTGGTGATCGTCGCGAGCGCGAATCCCGAGGACTACACCAGCCGCGGACGCATCATCACGCCGCTGAAGGACCGCTTCGACGTCCAGATCCGCACGCACTACCCGCGCTCGATCGAGGACGAGATCGCGATCATGGAGCAGGAGGTGCCGCCGCGCGAGCGCGCCGGCCGCGAGCTCCGCGTGCCCGACTTCCTGAAGGAGCTGATCGCGCAGCTCACCATGGAGGCGCGCGGGTCGAACGAGATCAACCAGGCCTCGGGCGTCAGCGTCCGCGTCACCATCAACAACTACGAGAGCGTGATCTCGAACGCCGAGAAGCGGGCGGTGCGCTGCGGCGAGCGCGAGATCGTGCCGCGCATCTCCGACCTGCACGCGGTGCTGGCGTCGACCGCGGGCAAGATCGAGCTCGAGTACGCCGGCGAGGAGAAGAAGGAGAGCGACCTCATCGACCGCCTGCTGAACCGCGCGGTGCTCAAGGTCTTCGACGAGGCGATCAAGGTCGAGTCGCTGAAGCGCGTCGTCGACTACTTCGAGGGCGGCGGCGGCGTCGAGGTCTCCGACCGCATGCCGGCGAGCGACTACCTCGAGGGCATCCGCGGCATCCCGGGCCTGCGCGAGGCGATCATCTCGCTCGGGCCGTTCGAGAGCCCGGCGCTGATGGCGGCGGCGACCGAGTTCGTCCTCGAAGGGCTGCACGTGCACCGGAAGCTCAACAAGGATCGCGCCGGCGGCCGCTACACCTACCGGAGCTGAGCGCGCGTCGCGATGCTGACGCTCAGGTACACGCGCTGGGACGGGCGCCAGCAGCTGCGGTTCGACGCCGACGAGGTCTTCGCGAAGCTCGGCGAGCACCTGTCGTACACCGACGACGTCCGCCAGGCGCTCGAGTGGCTGCAGCGCCAGGGTCTCGACCTCCACGGGATGCGCGTCATCGGGCTCGACGAGCTCCTCGAGCAGGTGCGCGAGCAGCTGCGCGATCGCTATCGCGAGTTCAACCTCGACGCCGCGCTCGACGAGATCCGCCGCAAGCTCGACGATCTCCTCGACGTCGAGCGCGACACCCTCGACGAGCGCGCGGCGTCGAACCCGGAGCTGGCGCGCAAGCGCGAGTTCCTCGATCGCCTGCCGCACGCGCTCGCCGACGCGATCGAGACGCTGCGCGACTACGCCTTCGAGGACGACGGCGCCGCCGCGGACTTTCGGGCGCTTCTCGACGAGCTCGACGACATCCGGCGGCTGGAAGAGTTCCAGCGCCGCCACGGCGAGCTCTTCCGCGGCCCCGAGTCGCTCGACTACGAGCGCGCGCTCGCGCCTGATGAACGAGATGGAGCGCCTGAAGCAGCTCGAGCGCGCGCTGCTGGCGGGCGGCGTCGACGGCGTCGACGCCGACGAGCTCGCCGAGCTGCTCGGCGCCGAGGCCGCCGAGAGCTTCGGGAATCTCCGGCGGATGATGCGCGTCCTGCACGAGTCCGGCTACCTGACGCAGCGCGAGGGGCACGCGACGCTGTCGCCGAAGGGCGTCCGCAAGATCGGCCAGCTCGCGCTGCGCGACATCTACCAGGGCTTGCTGCGCGACCGGCCGGGCTCGCATCCGACGTCGGCGAACGGCATCGCGACGGTGCGGCCGGAGTCGACGAAGCCCTACCGCTTCGGCGAGCCGCTGCACCTCGACCTGCCGTCGACGTTGAAGCGCGCGGTCGCCGCGGCGGCCCGGCACGCCGCTCGCGCTCGACGCCGGGCGATTTCCAGGTCTACGAGGCCGACGACGCGACCAGCACCTCGACCGTCCTGCTCCTCGACATGAGCTGGTCGATGAGCTGGGAGGGCCGCTTCGCCGCCGCCAAGAAGGTCGCGATGGCGATGGAGAGCCTGATCCGCTCGCGCTATCCGCGCGACTACTTCGCGATCGTCGGCTTCTTCACCCGCGCCGTCGAGCTCAAGCTGAGCGACCTGCCCGAGGCGACCTGGAACATGGGCGATCCGTTCACCAATCTCCAAGACGGCCTCCGCCTCGCGGCGCAGCTGATCGCGCGCCACCACAGCACCAACCAGCACTTCATCGTGATCACCGACGGGCAGCCGACCGCGTACTTCCAGCGCGGCCGTCTCTACTGCGAGTGGCCGCTCAGCTTCGGCGGCATCAGCATGCGCGCCGCGCAGGAGACGCTGAAGGAGGTCGAGCGCGTGACCCGCATGGGCATGACGATCAACACCTTCATGCTCGACGACAGCCCGAGCCTGCGCGCCTTCGTCGAGCGCATGACGCGCATCAACCGCGGCCGCGCGCTCTACACCCGCCCCGATCATCTCGGCGAGTACCTGCTCGTCGACTACATCAGCCGCCGGCGCAAGCGGGTCTGAGGAGGTCGCGGCGGTGGCGGGCGGGGCGGGGATCAAGATGACGCCGATGATGGCGCAGTACTGGCGCCTGAAGGAGCGCCATCACGACGCCGTCCTGATGTTCCGGCTGGGGGATTTCTACGAGATGTTCTTCGAGGACGCGGAGCGCGCCTCGGCGATCCTCGACATCACCCTGACCGCGCGCAACAAGCACGATCCGACGCCGATTCCGCTCTGCGGCGTGCCGTTTCATTCCGTCGAGCCCTACATCCAGAAGCTGCTCGCCGCCGGGTTGAAGGTCGCGATCTGCGAGCAGGTCGAGGACCCGCGCGGCGCGAAAGGGCTCGTCGACCGGGACGTCGTCCGGGTGATCACGCCCGGCACGGTGCTCGAGGAGGCGAGCCTCGACCCCAAGGCGGCGAGCTTCCTCGGCGTGCTCGCGGCGGCGCCGGCGGGCTACGCGCTCGCGGTCGCGGACGTGTCGACGGGCGAGCTCCGCGTCGCCGAGTTCCCGGTCGCCGAGAGCGTCGTCGCCGAGCCGCGCGGCCGCGAGCTTTCCGCGCATGGCGACGGGCCTGGGGGCCCTTCCGACGCCGGCGATCCGACGGCGCGTCTCGAGGCGGTCGACGTCCTCGACGCGGTCGCCGAGGAGGTGGCGCGCCTCGCGCTCAAGGAGCTGGTGCTGTCGACGAGCCTGCAAGCCGCGAGCGAGCGGCTGAGCGTCCGGGCGCCGGACGTGTTTCGGAGCCTGGTCCCGGACGCGTGGTACGACGCCAGCGAGGCGGCGGCGTGGCTCGCGACGCTCGCCGACGCACCCGAGCTCGGGGGGCGGCGCTCGCGGCGCTCGGCGGGCTGCGCGCGTATCTCCGCGAGACCTGTCGGGCGACGCTCCACCATCTGCGCGCGCCCGAGCGCTATCATCCGCGCGACACTCTGATCCTCGATCGCACGACGCGCGCGAATCTCGCGCTGGTCGCGGGGGCGCCGGGCGAGCGCCGCGGCTCGCTGCTCGCGGTGCTCGATCGGACCCTGACGCCGATGGGCGGGAGGATGCTCCGCCAGTGGCTGCTCGCGCCGCTCACGAGCCCGGTCGCGATCGGCCGGCGCCTCGACGCGGTCGAGGCCCTCGTCGACGGCCACCCGCTCCGCGACGCCGTCCGTGCCGCGCTCGGCGGGATGGGCGACGTCGAGCGGCTCGCCGGGCGGATCGGCGCGCGCACGGCGACGCCGCGCGACCTCGGCAGGCTCGCGGCCGCGCTCGGCCGGGTCGCTGCCGTCCGCGAGCATCTCGAGTCGCACGGAGTCGCCGGCCTGCTCGGAGACCTCGCGGCGGCGCTCGAGCCGCTGCCGGAGCTGCGCGCCCGGATCGCGGCCGTTCTCGTCGACGAGCCGCCGGCCGCGCTCCGCGGCGGCGCGCTGATTCGCGACGGCGTCCACGCCGAGGTCGACGAGCTACGCGCGCTGACGCGCGACGGCCTCGGCTGGGTCGCGGCGCTCGAGGCGCGGGAGCGCAAGCGGACGGCCATCCCGTCGCTGAAGATCCGCTACAACCGGGTGTACGGCTACGCGATCGAGGTGACGCGGCCGCATCTGCGCCTCGTGCCCGCGGACTACGTGCGCAAGCAGACGCTCGCGACTGCCGAGCGCTTCGTGACCGACGAGCTCAAGGACCAGGAGCGCCGGCTTCTCGGCGCCGAGGAGCGGCTTCGCGAGCTCGAGGCGGCGCTCTTCACGGAGCTCGTCGGCGAGGTCGGCGCGCGGCAACGCGCGCTCGGCGAGACCGCGCGCGCGCTCGCCATGCTCGATGCGCTGCTCGCGCTCGCGACCGTCGCGCACGAGCGCGGCTACGTGCGCCCCGAGCTCGACCGCGGCGATGCGATCGTCATCCGCGACGGCCGTCACCCGGTCATCGAGGCCGCGCTCACGCACGAGGCCTTCGTGCCGAACGACTGCACGCTCGACGACGGCCAGCAGATCATCCTGATCACCGGGCCGAACATGGCCGGCAAGTCGACGTATCTCCGCCAGGTCGCGCTCGTCGTGGTGATGGCGCAGATGGGGAGCTTCGTCCCCGCGGCGGCGGCGCGGATCGGCATCGTCGATCGCGTCTTCACGCGGGTCGGCGCGTCGGACGACCTCGCCGCCGGCGACTCGACGTTCATGGTCGAGATGCGGGAGACGGCGCACATCCTGCGCGAGCTGACGGATCGCAGTCTCGTCGTCCTCGACGAGATCGGCCGCGGCACGAGCACCTTCGACGGCATCGCGATCGCCTGGGCGGTGGTCGAGCACCTCCACGACGACGCGCGCCGTCCGAAGACGCTGTTCGCGACGCACTACTACGAGCTCACGGCGCTCGCCCGCCAGAAGCCACGGCTTCGTAACTGCTCGGTGGCGGTGCGGGAGTGGAAGGACGAGATCGTCTTCCTCCGTCGCATCGTGAACGGTCCCGCGAGCCGGAGCTACGGCGTCGAGGTCGCGCGGCTCGCGGGACTGCCGCCGGCCGTGGTGAGCCGTGCCCGCGGCCTGCTGACCACGTTCGAGCGCGGCGAGCTCACGGCGGAGGGACGGCCCGCGCCGCTGGCCGCCGCAGCCGCGCCGGCCGAGCAGCTCGGCCTTTTCGCGTTGCAGGGCGTCGGCGGTCGAGCGTAGGCTACGCCAGCTCGACGTCTCCCGGATGACGCCGATCGAGGCGTTGAACGAGCTGCACGCGCTGGTGGAAGCGGTGGGGGGAGGCAATGATGGCCGTCCGCACGACGATTCCTGACGAGCATGCACGGACCTTTGCACCGGCGCGCCGGCTCCGGCTCGCGGTCTGCATCGCGGCCGCCGCGCTGCTGAGCGCGGTCTCGCCGCCCGCTGCCGCGGCCGCGGATGACGCCGCTCCGGCGCGCGTCGAGCGCGTACGCTACACCGCCGACGGCACCTCCACGCGAGTGATCGTGATGCTGTCGCGCCACGTGCCCTTCGACGTGCTGGTGCTTCCCGGCGATCCCGGACGCGCCAGCAAGGCGCGGCTGGTCGTCGACTTCTCGAACGCGCGGCTGGCGGCGGGCGCGGCGCAGCCGATCGGCGTCGAGGACGGTCTGCTCCAGCGGATCCGCACCGGCCAGTTCACCACCCGCACGGCGCGGGTCGTCCTCGATCTCGCGGACGTGACCACGCACTCGGTATCGGAGCTCGGCGATCCGCCGCGCGTGGTGATCGACATCGCCGGGCACGCGGTCGTCCCGGGACGCTCCGCCGGTGACGTCGCGACGCCGGATTCGGCGCCCGCGGCGCAGCCGGATGCAGTGCCGGCGGCGGCGCCCGACGCCGCGCGCGTCGCCGGAGCGACGGCCGCGCCGCGTGCCGACCACCCGCCCACCGGCGGCGGCGCCGCAGGCGACGGCGGCCGCGCGGCGGCCGCGGGCTCACGTCGAGACCAGGCGATGCGCACCGGTCGCGATCGCCTCGCGATCGCGAAGCCGGAGGATGCGCCCGCCGCGGTCGCAGCGGATGCCGCGTCCCGTCCGAACGCGCCGGGCACCCGCGTGGACGGGCGCCACGGCGGTGTCGACGAGTACCGCGGGCGCGCCGACGACGGCGACCGCGCGCGCTTCGACGACGCCGAGCACCCCGCGCGCGCCGACGACCGTCACGCCGACGACCGTGCGTCGCGGCTCGCGTCGACGGAGGAGGCTCGGACCTCGACGGCGGAGCCGTCGCGCGCCTCCGCCGCCAAGCTCAAGCACGGCGAAGCGCGCGAGCCCGTCCGCCGCATCGTTCTCGACCCCGGACACGGTGGGAACGATCCGGGCGCCCAGGGCGTCGACGGCGTCCTCGAGAAGGACGTGACGCTGGCGATCGCCAAGAAGCTCAAGCGGCGCCTCGAGGAGGGACTCCACGCCGAGGTCGTGCTCACCCGCACCAGCGACGTGACACGCTCGCTCGCCGAGCGGACCGCGTTCGCGAACGCGCGCGGCGCGGATCTCTTCATCTCGATCCACGCCAACGCCGACGTCGCCGGCCGCCTCCACGGGATCGAGACCTACACCCTCAACAACTCGAACGATCACGCGACCATCCGGCTGGCGAAGATGGAGAACGGTCCCGGCTTTCGCGCGCCGCGCGGCAGCCTGTCGTTCATCCTCAGCGACCTGGTGCAGTCCGGGAAAGAGGAGGAGTCGAACGCGCTCGCGGAGCGGCTCCAGTACCGGATGCTGTCACGCCTGCGGAACCACTATCCCGACGTCCGCGACCTCGGCGTCAAGAAGGGTCCGTTCTACGTGCTCGTCGGCGCGTACATGCCGTGCGTCCTCGTCGAGACCTCGTTCTTGAGCCACCCCGTCGAGGGCCGGCGCCTCGCGTCCGAGGCGTACCAGGCGGACCTCGTCGAGGGGCTGTATCTCGGCGTCGCCGATTTCTTCGGCGATGCGCGCCTGGCGAAGACCCTCTGATGTCCGGCACAATCGGCGGGTGAGTCTCCCTCCGGAGCCGATCGGCGCGTTACCCGAGCTGCCGCCGGTCGGTGACGGCGTCACCGACCTGAGCGCGGTCGCGAAGGAGTTTCTCGCGGCCGTCCGCGTCCGGATCGCCGACGCCCACCGTGCGGGCGCGAGCGGTCGCGCGGTCGTCGGCGCGTACACCACGGCGATCGATCGCCTGATCGAGTTCCTCTTTCATTCCGCGACGGTGGAGTACACGCGCCGGTACGTGCTCGCCGACCACCGCTGCACGATCGCGGCGCAGGGGGGCTACGGCCGGCGCGAGCTGAACCCCGAGTCCGACATCGATCTCCTCGTGCTCTACCCGTGGCGGGTGAACGCCTACGTCGAGACCGTCGCCGAGCGCATCCTCTACACGCTCTGGGACACCGGTCTCACCGTCGGTCACGCGAGCCGCACGATCGGCGCCTGCACCCGCCTGGCGCAGAAGGACTTGAAGGTGAAGACGGCGCTGCTCGACGCCCGCTACCTGTGCGGCGACGACATGCTCTACGCCGGCTTCGAGGAGGCGATGGAGGCCGAGGTGCTGAAGAAGAACGCCTCGCGCTTCTATCGCGAGAAGCTCGCCGAGAGCCGCGACCGCCATCAACGCTACGGCGACTCGATCTTTCTCCTCGAGCCGCAGCTCAAGGAGGGACCGGGCGGCCTGCGCGACATCCACACCGCGATGTGGCTCGCGAAGGTGAAGTACAAGGTGAAGGGCGTGCGCGAGCTGGTCGTGAAGGGCGTCGTCAACGACCGCGAGCGTCGCGGAGCTCGCGGCGTCGCAGGACTTCCTGTTCCGTGTCCGGAACGCGCTCCACATTCTCACCGGCTCGCATCAGGACCTGCTGTCGTTCGAGTTCCAGGACCGCATCGCCGAGGACCTCGGCTTTCGCGAGCAGAACGGCCGTCCGGCGGCGGAGCCCTTCATGAAGGCCTACTTCATGCATGCGGCCGCGGTCCGGCGGTTCTCCGACGCCGTCATCGAACGGTGCCTCGAGCGCCCGCATCCCTACCGCTTGATCGGCCGGGTGACCGGGCGCGAGATCCGCGACGGCGTGTGGATCTTGAACCGCACGCTCTCGGTGACCGGCCCGGAATGCCTGCGGCGCGACCCGACGAACCTCGTGACGCTCTTTCGCGATGCGCAGCGGCACGGCGTGGAGCTGACGCAGGGGACGAAGCGCCTCCTGCGCGAGCACCTCGAGCTCATCGGCGACGCCGAGCGCCGGTCACCGGCCTTCACGCGGCCGTTTCTCGACATCCTCGGCTGGAAGCACGACGTCTGGGAGACGCTGCGGGAGATGCACGCGGTCGGCGTCCTGTGCGCGCTGTTTCCGGAGTTCGCGCGCATCGACTGCCTGGTGCAGCGCAACCTCTACCACATCTACACGGTCGACGAGCACTCGCTGATCGGCATTCGCGAGCTCGAGCGGCTGCGCCGCGGCGACTACAAGGACATGGCGCCGCTCTTGACCGAGGTGATGCGCGACATCGATCGCCACGAGGTGCTCTTCCTCTCGATGCTGTTCCACGACATCGGCAAAGGGCACGGCGGGCGGCACTCCGAGCGCGGAGCGGGCTACGTGCGGGCGATCGCCGAGCGGCTCGGTCTCGATCAGGACGACACCGCGCAGTGGGAGCTGCAGGTGCGCCATCATCTGCTGATGTCGCACCTGGCGCAGCACCGCGACACGCACGATCCGCGTCTGGTGACGGACTTCGCGCGCACGGTCGGTAGCGCGGACAATCTGAAGCTCCTCTACGCCCTGACGTTCGCCGACATGCGCGCGGTCGCGCCGAAAGTGTGGAACAACTGGCGTGACATGCTGCTCGGCGAGCTCTACCTGCAGGCGCACGCGCTCTTCGAGCAGGGGCAGCTCGTCGAGGTCGACCTCGCGGAGCGCACCGCCCGCATCCGGCGGCGCTTGGTCGAGCGCGTCGATGCGGGGCAGCGTCCGGCGTTCGAAAGCTTCCTCGCGACGATGCCGGACGGCTACGTCACCAGCACGACCGAAGCGCAGATCCTGCAGCACTTCGAGCTGATGAACCGGCTGCGGAACGAGTGGGGCGCGCGACCCCCGGCCGACCACCGTCACGTGTTCGTGACGACGCTCCGCCACTTTCCCGAGACCGAGTTCACCGAGTTCACCATCTGCACGCCGGACAGGCCCGGCCTCTTCGCGATGATCACCGGCGTCCTCACCGCTCACGGGATGAACATCGCCGCGGCGCGGATCACCACCTCCCGCGGCGGCGTCGCCCTCGACTCCTTTCGCATCGGTCACGCCGACCAGCGCGAGATGGTGCTCGAGCCCGAGCGCTGGGAGCGCGTCGAGTCGGTCCTGGCACGCGTGCTGCGCGGCGACGTGGACGTGGAGCGGCTCGTCGCGGCGTCCCGGCGGCCGTCGATCCTCGAGCGCAAGCCGGTGGCGGGCTCCGTCACCGAGGTCATCGTCGACAACGCGATCGCCGAGCATTTCACGGTCCTCGACGTGCTGACGCAGGACCGCGTCGGGGTGCTCTTCACGATTACGCACGCGCTCCACCGCCTGGGAATCGTCATTCACCTGGCCAAGATCACGACCCAGGTGCACCAGGTCTTCGACGTGTTCTACGTGACCGACGGCGAGGGCACGAAGGTGACCGATCCGGAGCGGCTCGAGCGCGTCCGCGCCGAGATCGTGCGTCAGCTCGCGGAGCTGTCCGCGCCGGCCGCGGCCGGCGCGGCGGCCGGCGCCGCGGCCGGATAGGTGCGACGCGTGCCCGAGGAATCCCCCGCGACCGCGCGTCCGCCGAGCGCGCTCGACCTCTGGATCGATCGGTTTCTCGCGTTCCTCTCGGTGGAGCGCGGGCTCGCGGTGAACACGGTCGTGTCGTACGCGCACGACGTGGCGCGCTTCGGCGCGCATGCGGCCGGCGCCGGCGTCGTCGAGCCGCGGCAGCTCACCCCGGCGCTGCTCCGCACGTTCCTCGCGGCCGAGCGCCGGCGCGGCGTCTCGGCGCGGAGCCAGGCGCGGGCGGCGTCGGCGCTGCGTACCTTCGGACGCTATCTCGTCCTCGAGCGCCTCGTACCGGCGTCGCCGGCGGCGGAGCTCCGCGGCGCGAGCGGTCCGGCGGCGCTGCCGCACGCACCGGGCGCCGACGACATGCGGATCCTCCTCGACGCGCCGCCCGCGGACACGCCGCTCGGACGGCGCGACCGGGCGATGCTCGAGATGCTCTACGGCGCCGGGCTCCGCGTCTCGGAGCTGGTGCGGTTGCGGCACGCGAACGTCGACCTCGACGCCAACTGCGTGCGGATCGTCGGCAAGGGCGATCGCGAGCGCATCGTGCCGCTCGGCCGGCCGGCGCGAGCGCGGCTCGAGGAGTACCTCACGCTCGGTCGGCCGGCGCTCGCCGCCGCGGGACGGCGGACGCGTCCGGAGATCTTCCTGTCGCGGCGCGGCGCGCCGCTCTCGCGGCAGATGATCTGGAAGCTCCTGAAGCGCTACCTCCGAACCGCGTCGCTCGATTCCGACGTCTCGCCGCACAGCTTGCGGCATGCGTTCGCGACGCACCTCCTCGACGGCGGCGCCGACCTGCGCGCGGTCCAGGCGATGCTCGGCCACGCCGACGTCGCAACGACGCAGATCTACACGCACGTCGCGCCCCGGCGGCTCCGTGAGGTCCACCGCACGTATCACCCGCGCGAGCGCACCAGGCGCGTGCGGCCGCGCGAACGATCGACGCCGGCATGACGGCGCGTTTCGTTGCGCGCTCGAACGGTGCTTGTTAGGAACACGCGATGGCACCGGAGCACATCGCCGAGTTCATTCGCCAGCTCGCGCTCTGGGCGTTGCCGCTCCTCGCCGCAGTCATCTTGCACGAGATCGCGCACGGTGTCGTGGCGCTCCGTCTCGGCGACGACACCGCGCTGCGTATGGGACGCCTGACCTTGAACCCGCTGCCGCACATCGATCCGATCGGCACCGTGGTGCTGCCGGCGATCCTGCTCTTCTCCGGGCTGCCGGTCTTCGGCTATGCGCGGCCGGTGCCGGTGAACTACGCGCGCCTCAGGAATCCGCAGCGCGACATGGTCCTGGTCGCCGCCGCGGGGCCGCTCACCAACCTCATCTTGGCGCTCGCGTGCGCGCTGGTCTTCCGGCAGATCGTCGCCTACGTCGGCGGCCTCACCGGCGCCGACGCGAGCGCCGTCCGCGTCGCCGAGACGGTGCTGGTGCCGCTCGCGCAGATGGCGCAGTACGCGGTCGTGATCAACGTCGTGCTCGCCGTCTTCAATCTGCTGCCGATCCCGCCGCTCGACGGCGGCCGCGTCCTGACCGGCATCCTGCCGTACGCGCAGGCGCGCTGGGTCGCGTCGCTCGAGCCGTTCGGCTTTCTGATCCTGATGGCGCTCTTGATGACGCGCACGCTCGGCGTCGTCCTCGACGCGCCGGTGCGCCTCTTGCTGCACGCCCTCCTATGACGCGGATCGTGAGCGGCATGCGCCCGACCGGGCGCCTCCACCTCGGACACCTGATCGGCACGCTCGCCAACTGGCGGGAGCTGCAAGCGGCGCACGAGTGCTTCTTCTTCGTCGCCGATTGGCACGCGCTCACCACCGACTACGACCGCAGTGAGAACGTCGCGCAGAACGTCGTCGAGATGGTGATCGATTGGCTCGCCGCCGGCATCGATCCGGAGCGGGCGACGATCTTTCTGCAATCGAGCGTTCTCGAGCACGCCGAGCTGCACCTCCTGTTCTCGATGATCACGCCGGTGAGCTGGCTCGAGCGCGTGCCGACCTACAAGGAGATGCAGCAGCAGCTCGTCGACCGCGACCTGTCGACGTACGGGTTTCTCGGCTACCCCGTCCTGCAGGCCGCCGACATCCTCATCTATCGCGCGAGCGGCGTCCCCGTCGGCGCCGACCAGGTGCCGCACGTCGAGCTCGCCCGCGAGATCGCGCGGCGCTTCAATCACCTCTTCGGCGAGGTCTTTCCCGAGCCCGAGGCGTTGCTCACGCGTGCGCCGCGCGTCCCGGGTCTCGACGGCCGCAAGATGAGCAAGAGCTACAACAACGCGGTCTTCCTCGCCGACTCCGCCGACGAGGTGAAGGCCAAGCTCTCGCGCATGATGACCGACCCACGGCGCGTGCGGCGCAACGATCCCGGCGACCCCGGCGATTGTCCCGCTTACACCTACCATCGCATCTACTGCACGCCGGACGAGCTGGCGTACACCGCGCACGGGTGCCGGACCGCCGGCATCGGCTGTCTCGAGTGCAAGCACATCATGATCGCGCGGCTCGAGGAGGAGCTGCGGCCGATCCGCGAGCGGCGGGCGTCGCTCGCCGCGAACCCGGCGTACGTCCGCGACGTGCTGGCGGCGGGGACGGCGAAGGCGCGCGCGGTCGCGGCCGAGACCATGAAGCGCGGTGCGGGAGCGCGTCGGCGTCGGAGGTGGGCGGTGACGTATCAGGTGAAGCTCGAGATCTTCGAGGGGCCGCTCGACCTCCTGCTGCACCTCATCAAGAAGAACGAGGTCGAGATCTACGACATCCCGGTCGCGCGCATCACCGAGCAGTATCTCGCCTACGTGAGCCTGCTGCGGGACATGAACCTCGACGTCGCCGGCGAGTACCTGGTGATGGCGGCGACGCTCACCCACATCAAGTCGCGCATGCTGCTGCCGCCGTCCGAGGCCGACGCCGAGGACCCCGACGAGGATCCGCGCGCGGACCTCGTGCAGCAGCTCGTCGAGTACCAGCGCTACCGCGAGGCCGCGCTCGCGCTCGGCGATCGCCCGGTCCTCACCCGCGACGTCTTCCGGCGCGAGGCGGAGGTGCCGGAGCGCGACGAGGGCGAGGGCGTCCGCCTGCGCGACGTCACGCTCGCCGACCTCCTGGAGGCCTTTCGCGACGTCCTCGAGCGCTCGCTGCGGGAAAGCTTCCACGAGATCGTGACCGAGGAGATCTCGGTCGCCGAGTGCGTCGAGGTGATCCTGCGGCGACTCGGGATCGACGGACCGCTCCGCTTCCGCGACCTGTTCGCGGGCGCGCCGAGCCGCCGCCGTATGGTGGCGACGTTTCTCGCCCTGCTCGAGCTGGTCAAGGGACAGGCGATCCGGGCGCGGCAGGAGGAGGACGGCGGCGACATCATGCTCTTCGCGGGCCCGGGCGCCGCCGCCTACACGCGCGACGGCGAGGGATCGTCGTCGCAGTGAACGATGCGTGCGGAGGAGCGGTATGACGGAACCGACGGAACCGACGGATACGACGGACGGCGGCGAGGCGGAAGCGGCCGCCGAGGAGCGTGCGTCCGATGCGCAGGCGAACGACGCGGCGTCCACCCCCCAGGCCGACGAGCGCCTGATCGCGATTCTCGAGAGCATTCTCTTCGCGGCCGGTGAGCCGCTGACGCTCGCGCGGCTCGCCGACGTCGTCCCGGGCCCGACCCGGGCCGAGGTTCGCGCCGCGCTCGGCGAGCTCACCGCGCGCGCCGAGCGCGAGCGCCGCGGCATCCGCGTCGTCGAGGTCGCGGGTGGGTACCAATGCCGGACGGCTCCGGAGCACGCCGAGTGGGTGCGGCGTCTCTTCCAGCAGAAGCCGTGGCGGCTGACGCGCGCGACGCTCGAGACGCTGGCGATCGTCGCCTACAAGCAGCCGATCACGCGCGCCGAGATCGAGGCGATTCGCGGCGTCGACGTCGACAGCGTCCTGGCGTCGCTGCTGACCCGCAAGCTCGTCAAGATCATCGGCCGCAAGGAAGTGATCGGGCGCCCGCTGCTGTACGGCACGACGCGCCAGTTTCTCGAGGTGTTCGGCTTGAAGGACCTGGCGAGCTTGCCGGCGCTGAGCGAGGTCGCCGCGTCGATACCCGACGGCGTCGCCGCCGGCGCGGCCGGCGGCTCCGAGGAGACCTGGAGCGGCGACGATGGCGCAGAAGAAGACGGCGGGGACGCGATTACAGAAGCTCCTGGCGGAGGCGGGGATCTGCTCGCGTCGCGCGGCGGAGACGATGATCCGGCAGGGCAGGGTCAAGCTGAACGGCAAAACGGTCACGGAGCTCGGAACGCGCGCGACGCCGACCGACAGGATCCTCGTCGACGGTAAGCCTCTCCCGCAGCGCCGCGACCTGCTACATCTCGCGATCAACAAGCCGCCCGGGATGGTGACGACGCTGCGCGATCCGGAAGGGCGTCCGACCGTGCTCGATCTGCTGCCGCGGCGCTTCGCGCGCGTCTTCCCGGTCGGCCGCCTCGACCTGCAATCGAGCGGCTTGCTGCTGCTCACCAACGACGGTGAGCTGGCGGCGCGCTTGACGCATCCGCGCTACCACGTGCCGCGGACGTACCGCGTGAAGGTGAGCGGCGTCCCCGACGAGCGCGCGCTCGGCCGCATGCGGCGCGGCGTGCGCCTGCCCGAGGGCCGAACCGGTGCCGCGGAGGTCGTCGTCGAACGCGCCTTGCCGACGAAAACCTGGCTCCGCGTCACCGTGCACGAAGGACGCACGCACCTCGTCCGCAAGCTGTGCGAGGCGATCGGTCACGGCGTCGAGAAGCTGCAACGCGTCCGCATGGGCACGCTCGCGCTCGGCGGCCTGCCGCTCGGCGGCGTGCGCGTCCTCGAGCCATCCGAGGTGCAGGCGCTCCGTCGCGCCGTCGGCCTGCGCTGAGACGCCGTCGTCGGACCGAGCGACGTCGCCGCGACGCCGTGCTCGCTCGTCGGACCGGGCGACGCTGACGCGACGCCGCGATCGATCGCGCGGCGCGCGTGGACCCACCGCTCCGTCCACCCGCCACGCGCCGCCCGCGATACGGCAATGCGCTGCCAGACGCAGTGCATTGCGACACGCTTCGTCAAGTTCGTGGCGATACGTCCAAAAGTGCACCGTCGCCGGTCTGGTGGCGGACGCCAAGAGCGCGATGCACCGCGATCGACGTCGGGGCATGGAACGTGCTCACGCGCGGGGACAGCCGGCTCGGCCGGGCGCCGCGTCCGGTAGCGCGTCGCGCGCAGCTGACGGCGCGCGCGCGAGCGTTCCACTCCCCAGCGCCGCGTCGACGAGTCGACGTCGAACGTCCCCATCGGTCGTCGCGAACGAGAGAGCGTTGCAAACTATGACACGTCCATCTACAAGACAGCGGGCTCGCGGAGGAGACGGGATGGGCGGTGAGGGAGACGGCACCGGTCGGCTGAGCGCGGTCGCTCCGACGTCGAGCGGCTGGCTCTACGTCTCCGGCGCGCTGACGCCGTACGACGTCGAAAATCTCTACGACCACATCGCGACGCTCGGCAGCTCCAACGGCGTCGACATTCACGTCGACGTCGATCTCGGGGGCGTGCCGCGCAACAGCCCCGAGCTCCGCACGCTCGCGCGCCGGATGAAGCGGCTCAAGCGGCACGGCGTCGTCGTCCGCTTGCACGCCGCACGCGGTGCGCGCGGCGGCTCGACGCCGTTGCGTTGACGGCGAAGCGCACGTGATCGTGTCCTGCGGTCGACGGCGCGATCGCGGGCGCTGACGCGGTCGGGCGTCACTGATCGATCGCGTCGACACGATCGCGTCGTTGCGTTGACACCCTGCGCGTGAGCCGATACAAAACACGCCTCGCGTGACGCGGGGTGGAGCAGTCCGGTAGCTCGTCGGGCTCATAACCCGAAGGTCGGAGGTTCAAATCCTCCCCCCGCAACTGAGAGCGTCACCTCGAAAGCCCGGCTCACCCGAGTCGGGCTTTTTTCGTCCGCGAGACCGCCGGCCTGCGGACCGGCTCCGAGTCGGCGCGGCGCTCGGGCGTGCGTCAGGGCAGCAGACGGCGCGGCATCGTCTGGCCGCGGAGCGTGAGCGGCGTCGCGTTCTCGGCGATCCGGGCCTCGTTCTCGTCGCTGTAGGAGAAGCAGGTGTTTCGCATGCCCGGAATGGACTCCAGCACCGCACGGCGGCGCCGCATCGGATCGTCCTCCGCCTCTCGGACCTCGCGCGGCACCGTGCTGAAGAAGCGGACGAAGTGCAGCTGGTACGCGGCTTGGGCGATCTCGACGAGGAGCTCCGAGACGCGATGACAGCCGCCGCGTCCACCGACGGCGGTGCGCGCCTGCTGCGTGAACCCCCGCGCGACGCGCATGCCGACGAGCTTCTGCATGTTCGGATGTGTCATGTTGCAGACGGCGGTGAACGGCCCGTTCCGCACCTCGGACCGCGCGGCGACGATCTCGAGCGCCGGGTGCAGGATCTCGACCTCGGCGCGGACGTCGTGCACCTCGTCGAGCAACGTCGCCGCGATCAGGAACCGGTCACCGTCGAGCGGGTAGACGTCGACCTGCTTGGTGCGATGGAAGACGGCGGTGATCTCGCGCATCCGCGGACGATACCTGGCGTGCGGCGTCCGTGGAAGGCGGCGTGAGGTGCAGGCGCATGCGCTCGCACACCGCACGGGCCGGACAGCTCGCCAGATGGTCGTCGACGAGCCCCATCGCCTGCATAAAGGCATAGACGGTCGTCGGGCCGACGAAGCGAAAGTCGTGGGCGCGGAGGCTGTCGGCGAGCGCACGCGCCTCCGCCGTCGTCGCCGGGACGTCGGCGCGCGTGCGCGGAGGGCGGCGTGGCGCGCGCGGCGCGAACGTCCACACGAACGCCGCGAAGGAGCCGTAGGCGCGTTGCAGCGCCAGGACGCGGCCCGCGTTGTGGACCGCGGCCTCGATCTTGCCGCGGTGGCGCACGATCGCGGCGTCGGCGACCAACCGGTCGATGCGGCGGCGATCGAAGCGCGCGACGGTCGCGGGCTCGAAGTCGCGAAACGCGCGGCGGAAAGCGTCGCGCTTCCGCAGGATCGTGAGCCAGGAGAGGCCGGCTTGAAACCCCTCGAGCGCGATCTTCTCGAAGAGCCGGCGGTCGTCGACGGTCGGCCGGCCCCATTCTCGGTCGTGATAGCGCCGGTACAGCGGGTCGCCGTCCGCCCACCAGCAGCGGCCGTTCGATCAGCCTCGGAGCGACCGGTTTTTCGCGGTCGCTTCATGCGGACATTCCGTTTGCCATCGCGTCGCGAGGCGCCGACAAGACGCCGTCGTGCGGCGTCGGCGTCGTTGCGGAGCGGCGGGCCGCTGCTTCGTCTCGGCGAGCTTCGTGCGTGCTTGGCGGTACGTGTACCGGCGGCGCCGGAGTTGGTATGCAGACGTCACGCCGCCGCTGCGCGCGGGGTGGGTCCACGAATGTTGAACACGGCGGAAGCGGAACGGCCGAGCGTCACGCCCGCGGCAATGATGGACGAGACCGGTCCGCCGCCGCGCTACGAGCTCGCCCCCGCGGTATGGCGCGGGCCGGGCGCCCTCGGTCGCTACTGGGACCTGCTGCGCGACCTGGTGAGCCGCGCGATCAAGCAGCGCTACAAGCGCTCGGTGCTCGGGCTTCGCCTGGACGATGCTGAACCCGTTGATCACGATGGTGATCCTGACCGTCGTCTTCTCGGCGGTGTTCGCGCCCAACGTGCCGCACTACTCGCTGTTCGTGATCATCGGCCTGCTGGCCTGGAACCTCTTCGCTCTCGGCTCGACGCAGGGTCTCGCGAGCATCGTCGACTCGGGCCAGTTGATCCGCAAGGTCGCCATCCCGAAGGAGATCTTTCCGATCGCGGCGGTGGGGGCGAACCTCGCTCAACTTCCTGTTTGCGCTCGTGCCGTTGCTGGCGATCCTCGCGTCCTCCGCGTCGGCGTCACGGCCGCAGTCGCATTCGTGCCGCTCGGGATCGCGCTGATCACCGTCTTCACCCTCGGCGTCGCGCTCTTCATGGCGACGCTCAACGTGTTCTTCCGCGACGTGCGCTACCTCTACGAGGCGGCGCTGCTCGCGTGGTTCTACGCGACGCCGATCTTCTATCCGCTCGACATCCTGCCGCCCGACGTCCGCGCGATCCTACGCCTGAACCCGATGACGTGCTCGTCGAGGTGTTCCGCGCGCCGCTCTACGCGGGCGCGGCGCCGGCGTGGACCACGGTCGTGGCTCGCCGCCGCCGAGTCGCTCGTCGCGCTCGCGCTCGGCTGGACGGTCTTCCGCCGCTACCAGGCGCGCTTCATCGACTACGTCTGATGCCCGCTCGACGTCAAATGCGCCCCCTACCCCGGAGCCGCGGCTGCGACGCCTCGTACCGACCTGTCGATCCGCTACGATCTGCAAAAGGAGCGGGTCATGTCGGTGCGCGAGTACGTCATCCGGCGGCTGCGCGGCGAGCGCTTCCCGCGCGAGTCGTTCTGGCCGTTGCGCGACGTCTCGTTCTGGTCGCGGCGGGCGAGAGCTTCGGGATCGTCGGACGGAACGGCGCAGGGAAGAGCACGCTGCTCAAGGTGGTTGCCGGCATCGTGCCGCCGACCCGTGGCGCGGTCGCCGTCCGCGGCAGGCTCTCGCCGCTCATCGAGCTCGGCGCCGGGTTCGATCTGGAGCTCACCGGGCGCGAGAACATCTTCCTCTACGGCGCCCTGCTCGGGGTGCGGCGCCGGGAGCTCCGGCAGCGCGTCGAGGCGATCGCCGACTTCGCGGAGCACGCCGATTTCCTCGACGTCCCGCTCAAGAATTACTCGGCGGGGATGATCGCGCGCTTGGGGTTCGCGATCGCGACCGACGCGCAACCCGAGATCCTGATCGTCGACGAGGTGCTCTCCGTCGGCGACGCGCAGTTTCAGCGCAAGTGCGAGGAGCGGCTGGCGCCTTTCGGAGCGGCGGCGTCACCTTGCTCTTGGTGACCCACGACATGGATCTGCTGCGCGCGACCTGTACCCGCGCGGTCTCCTCGAGCACGGTCACATCGCCGAGGTCGGCACCGTGAGCGACGTCGCCGCGCGCTACGCGCGGGTTGGATGACCGTGACGCGTCCCCGGGTCTCGGTGATCGTGCCGTCGTACGCGCCGGGCGCGATGCTCGAGCGCTGCGTCGACGCGCTCTTCGATCAAGCCTGACCGACGTGCCGTACGAGGTCATCGTCGTCGACAGCACCGGCGACGAGACCGCCGAGCGTCTCGTCCGCCGCTTCCCGACATGCCGCGTGATCGCGCTGCCCGCGCGCGTTCCGCAAGCGACGGCTCGAAACGTCGGGCTCGGCGTCGCGCGCGGCGACTACCTCGCGTTCACCGATGCCGACTGCCTGGTGTCGCCCCGACTGGCTGGCGACGCTTGCTGGCGCGCCACGCGTCGCGCCGCCACCATGCGGTCGCGGGCGCGGTCGCGAACGGCACGCCGAGCAGCGCGGTCGGCACCGCGGGGTATTGGATCGAGTTCAACGACTTCACGCCGGCGCGTCCGCCGGGATTCGTGACCGACGCGCCACACTGCAACATCTGCTTTCGCCGTGAGGCGCTCGCATTGCCCAATCCGTTTCCGGCGGTGCCGCCTTGCGCCGAGGATCTCATCTTCAACCATCGCTTCGTCGCGGGCGGCGGCACCATCTACTTCGATCCGGCTGCGATCGTGACGCACCTGAACCGCACCCGCCTCACCGACTACCTGTCGACACCAGCGCACGCTTGGGCTTCGGCTCCGCGCTGGCGCGCCGTCACGCGCCGCTCCGCGGCCGGCGGTTCGTCGAGCGGCGCGAGCTCGCGATCTTGATGCCGGCGCTGCGTCTCGCGAGCGCGACCGTGCGCGTCGCGCGCCGTGCATCCGCGGCGGCTCGCGCTCTTCCTGCTTCTGTTGCCGCTGCTCGTTCCGGGCTACGTGGCGTGGACGCTCGGTTTCGCTGCCGGCGGACGGGCGGCGCTCGACGAGGGCGGCAGGCCGTGCGACGCGGGATCGCTGACGCCCGTGCCGGCCGAACCCGAGGCGCATCCCGTCGAGTGAGCTCGGGACGGACGGAAGATGCGGCACGAGTCGCAACGGCGGAGCGCGGGCGCATGAGCGACGTCCTCGACGAGCTGCGTGACGCGATCGCGCGCCTGCGCGTCGCACCTGCGGTCGAGGACGAGGCCGCTGGCGGCGGCCTCGTCGCGGCGCCGCATCTGGCGACGATGCGCGAGCGCTGGGATGTCGCCGCGGCGCCGGTCCGCTATCGACGGCTGCCGCGCTGGCTCGGGACCCTCGTCGCTCGTGCCGTGCGGGCGCTGACGCTGCCGTACCTGTGTGAGCAGTCGGCCTACAACGCGGCCAGCGCGGCGATGACGAGCACGCTCGCGGCCGAGCTCGCGGCGGCGGCGCGGCGGCGCAGCTTCGAGATGTCCGCGCGCGCGCCGGCGACGGCGGGCGAGGCGGGGTGCTCGTCGATCGACGACGCCGGCAGGCCGGCGCCGACGTCGCCGACCGGCTCGATGGCGCCGTCGCGGCTGCCGGTCGATGCCTGGCGCTTCACGGAGGCGTTCCGCGGCAGCGAGGAGACGGTCCGTGCCAGGCTCCGCGGCTACGTCGATCTCTTCGCCGGGTGCCGCGAAGTCGTCGATCTCGCGTGCGGGCGCGGCGAGTTTCTCGCGCTGCTCCGCGACGCCGGCGTCCGCGCCTACGGCGTCGACCTGGACCGCACGATGCTCGACGCCTGCCGGTCGAAGGACCTCGAGGTGGTGCGGGGCGATGCCGTCGAGCACCTGCGGACGCTCGATGAGGCCAGCATCGGCGGCGTCTTCTCCGCGCAGCTCGTCGAGCACCTCGAGCCGGCGCGGGTCTGGGAGCTCGTCCATCTCTGCCGTCGCGTCGTGCGCCCTGGAGGCGTCGTCGTCCTCGAGGCCTTGAACCCCGAGTCGCTGCTCGTTCTGTACCGGTGGTTTCCGCTCGATCCGACGCACGTGTGGCTGGTGCACCCGTCGACCCTGCGCTTCTTCTGCGAGCACGCCGGCTTGACGCGTGTCGAGGTGCGTTTCACGGCGCCGCCGAGCGGGCCGCTGCGGTTGCCGGCTCTCTCGACCCGAGCCGGTGCCGCCGAGGCGGACGCGTTCGATCGCGCGACGGCGTACCTCAACGACCTGCTGTACGGCAGCTACGAGTACGCGGTGATCGCGCGCACCCCGTCGTGACTGCCGCGCTGCCCTTCGTGAGCGTCGTCGTCCTCAACTACAACGGCGCGCAGGTCATCGACCGTTGCCTGGCGCACCTGCTCGCACAGACGTACGCGGATTTCGAGATCGTGGTCGTCGACAACGGCTCGGAAGACGGCAGCGTCGCGAGGATCCGGGAGCACGAGGCGTCGGGGAAGGTCCGGCTGGTGCGCGCGGGCGCGAACGTCGGGGTGCCGCAGGGGCGCAACCTCGGTGCGGCGACGGCGCGCGGCAGCGTGATCGCCTTCATCGACAACGACGGCTACGCCCGGCCGACGTGGCTGGCGGAGGCGATCGGGGCGCTCGAGGAGGGCGGCGCCGGTGCCGTGGCGTCGACCGTCTTCTTCGCGCGGCACAAGCTCATCCTGAACGGCGCCGGCGCCTCGCTCACGCGCAGCGGCTACGCCTACGACACCGGCTTCAACGAGCCGTTCGAGTTCGTCGAGATCCCGCGGGAGGTGCTCTATCCGATGGGCTGCGGGATGGCGGTGCGGCGGGCCCTGTGGGACGAGATCCAGCCGCTCGATGCCGAGCTCTTCAACTACTACGACGACGTCGAGCTCGGGATCCGCGTCTGGAGCCGCGGCGGGCGCGTCGTCGTCGCCCCCGGCGCATGGATCGATCACGACCTCAGCTACTCGGAGCAGTTTACCGGGACGAAGGCGTACTTGTGCACGCGCAATCGCGTTCGCACCGTGATCAAGTACTACCCGGCGGGTGCGGTGCTGCGATGGGTGGGCGCGGAGGCGATCCGCGTCGCACGCGCCGTCGCCGCGCGCGCGGCGGACCGCGTCCGCCGGAACGGCGGGGGCAGCGGGGGCGGGGGCGGGCGCACGTCCGGTCCGGATGCGGCAACGGTTGCGCGCGCCTGGGCGTGGAACGTGCGGCACCTCGGATCGGCGCTCGCGATCCGCCGCCGGTTCCCGCACCGCGGCGAGTTTTGGCGTCTGATCGCCGCGGCCGGCGACGATCCGGCGACGCGCGGTGCCGACAACCAAGCCTTCACCCCCGATCCCGCGGGCGCGACCTCGATGCTGCGCTGTGACGGGATCGCGGATCGTCCGATGCTGAACTACGGCTGGTATCCCGTGGAGCACGACGGCGGGCAGCCGTTTCGCTGGAGCGATCGGCACGCCTCCGCGTTCGTCCGCGCCGAGCGAGCGGCCGAGCGATGCACGATCGTGCTGCGCTCGGCGGCGCCGTGTCAGCTCGTCGAGCTGCGCTGGCGCACGGTACCCGACCTCCGTTGCGTCGGCAGCACCCGGTTGCATGACGTGCCGACCGCGTGGACGACGCGCGAGCTGCCGGCGCACCTCCCGGCGGGAACCTACGAGCTCCTGGTCTCGGTGACGCCGGCGCGCGCGGTGGCGCGGAGGCGGCTCGGCGTTGCGATCGCCTCGGCGCGGATCGACTGAGGGGTGCGCGCTCTTCATCTCCTGCCGGTCTTCGGCACGGGCTCGGCGAGCGGGTCCGAGCGCTACTTCGCGGGCATCACGCGCGAGCTCGTCGCGCGCGGGATCGAGATCGACGTGTGGACCACGCGCAGCGCGCGGGTGCGTGCGACGTCGGCGTTCGGGCTCGCGTGGCGCGACGACTTCGGGGTGGCGGAGACGAGCTACGCGGGCGCGCGCGTGCGTCGCTTTCGTGCGCTCACCCTGCCGGCTCCGCTCGGCCACGCGGTCTCGCGACTGATCCTCGAGCGATGGCGGCGCGAGGAGCGGCAGTACGGTCCGCCACCGACTCTTCCGCTCGAGATCGCCGCCTACCATCACCGCCGTGCCGTCGAGCGTCCGGCGCTCTTCGACCGCCTCGCGCTCGCCGCGCGGGGGCCGCACGCACCGGGGCTGTGGCGCGAGCTCGGTCGGGGGCGCCGGCGGTACGACGTCGTGCTCGCCGGCTACGTGCCGTTTGCGACGCTGTGGTACGGCGCGCGGCTCGCGCGCTGGATCGGCGCGCCGCTCGTCGTCGCGCCGTTGCTGCACAGCGAGGATCCGCACCACCATTTCGCCTATGTCTATCGCTCGTTGCGAGCCGCGGCGGCCGTCGTCGCCGAGACCGCGCACACCGCGGCGGTCCTGCGACGACTGGCGCCGACCGTTCCGACCGACGTGATCGGCGTCGGCGTCGACGCCGACGCGTTTCGGCGGTCGACCATCTCCGGCGCGCGGTTCCGCGCGCGCTACGGGCTGGAGGGGAAGCGGCTGATCCTGTGCGTCGGGCGGAAAGAGACCGGCAAGCGTTGGGAAATCCTCGTCGACGCGGTCGAAACGCTCGCCCGCGACGAGGTTCGCCTGGTCCTGGTCGGCGACGACGTCGATCGCCGGCCGGTCCGCTCGCGCTACGCGATCATGGTCGGCCCGCTCGGCCCGGCCGAGCTCGCCGACGCCTACGACGCGTGCGACGTGTACGCTTCGATGTCGGATCGCGAGAGCTTCGGCTTGACCTTCGTCGAGGCGTGGATGCGCGCCAAGCCGGTGATCGGCAACGTCGCGTGCGGCGCCGTCGCGGCACTCGTCCGTCCCGGGGTGACGGGGTTTCTCTGCGCCTCCGCCGCGGACGTCGCACGGTCGGTCGCCGACCTCTTGGCGCACCCGGAGCTCGCACGGCGCATCGGCGAAGCCGGACGCCGCGAGGCGGTCGAGCGCTACAGCTGGCGCGCGGTGGGTGCCCGCTTCGCGGACCTGTACGCTCGCCTCGCGGCGTCGTCGCGGCGAGTGGCAGCTGCGAGCGGCGGGTCGTCGGCGGTCAGCGCCCGTTGACGCCCGCCAGGACGGAATCCCGTGCGTCCGGCCGGTGACGCCGCGGAGCCGAATCCCGCGGTGAGAGCGGCGCCGTCGCGAACGCGGCACGCGTGCTCCGGCGCTGCTCGCAATGCGCGCACCCTGATTCTCCGTGCGGGCGATCTCCGACGGCGCAGGCCCTCGCATCTCACGGGGGCCGCCGGCGTGCGACGCACGCATACGCGTCGAGGGTCACCCGCGCGGTCTCCCGCCACGTGAACCTCGCGGCGCGGGCGTGCCCGCGCCGTACCCGTGCGTCGACTGCTTCGCCGCCGGCGAGGACCGTCGCGAGCGCGTCGGTGATCGCGGCCTCGTCACGCGGGTCGACCGCGATCGCGCAGTCGCCGACGAGCTCGGGATACGCGGAATCGTCGGCGCAGACGAGCGGCGTCTCGCACGCCAGCGCCTCGAGCGCCGGCAACGCGAACCCTTCGTAGAGCGAGACGCTCACCGCGGCGCGGGCGAGCGAGTACACGGCCGGGAGATCGCGTTCCGTGATCTGTCCGACACGATGGATGCGATCCGCGACCGGCGACTGCGCGACCGCGGCGGCGAGATCCGCGTTCCGCCAGCCGGCCGGGCCCGCGAGGACGAGGTGCGCGCCGCCGCTGGCGGCCGGCGACAGCCGGCCGAAGGCGCGCACCAGGCGGGCGAGATTCTTGCGCGGGCTGGCGATACCGACGAACAGCAGGAACTCGTCCGGCAGCCGGTAGCGGCGGCGGACGTCGTCGAGCCTCGGACGGTCCTGCACACGGGCGAAGCTCGGCGCGACGCCGAGCGGCGCGACCAGAACGCGCTCGGGCGCGAGGCGGAAGCGTTCGCGGATCTCCCGGCGCGAGAACTCGGAGTCCGTGAGCACGACGTCGGCGCGCGCGACCGACCGTGGCAGGATCGTGCGCCAGTACCACGCCGCCGAGCGGCTGAAGGCATCCGGCATCCGGAGGGGAATGACGTCGTGGAGGGTCAGCACGTACGGTTGCGGAGCCCGCGCGCTGCCGGCGAAGATCGGCGTATGCAGTACGTCGAGGCCGCTGCGTCGCACGAGGCGCGGCAACGCGACCTGGTCCTGCAGCACGGCTTTCGCGAGAAACGTCGGCAACGTCCGCACCGCGCGCACCTCGACGAGGCGGTGGTCCGGGACGAGACGCGGTCCGTAGCGGCGGTCGGTGAGCACGAGCATCTGCGGCGCGTCGTCGAGGCGGCACATCTCGTCGAGCAAGGAGCGTACGTAGCGCTCGTAACCGCCCATGGCGTGTCTGAGCGACGTGATGTCGAGGCCGACGCGCATCGCCGTTGCCGCGCTGCTCAGGGGTGCGCGTCGGTGAGCGTCGTCCGCGAGCGCTCGCGTCGACGTCGTTGCTGCGCTCTCGTCACCGGCGCGCGCGAGAGCGACCCGCGTCGAGCGGCGTCCGGTGGCCGTTCATCACGGTGAGGCCGTGGATCGGGAATCCGGACGCGCGGCGCTGATCGAGGAAGCGCTCGAGCTCGTCGACGAGACGGCGGGTCGATCAATGACGACCTCGGCACGTGCTCCGCGCGTTCGCGGCGGTCACGAGCAACGCGAGCGGCGGAGCAAGCGTGTCACATCGCCGATCCCGCCGGTCATGCGCCAGCCCGTCCATGATCGTCGCGACGCCTACACCAGAACGGGCCGCGCCGCACCAGGCGGAGACGCTCGGGCACGCATCCAGGCGGCAACGCGGCCGGGCGAGGACGACGCGGCGCCACCGAGGGAACGCGCGCTCCGCGCACTGCCTCGGCGGATCGCGCTCTCACGGTGCCGCGACGGACCGTCGGCGGTGTACGGTGCAGGGGCGGCGACGGATCGCGCGATCGATGGCGGCGTCGGCGGGTACGAGCGAACGACCGGTCCGTCGCCGACGTGTCGCGATCAGAGACGCCGCGCAGGTGGCGCGGGGGCGGCCGCGCAGGGCGGCGTCCCGCCGCCGGTCACGCGCGCGAAACCGTGGAGAATCGCCTCGCACCGCGCATCTCCCGGCGCCGCCGCGTCGCACTCGCGCGCCTCGCAGAATGCGACGCAGAACGTGAATGCCACGCCGTCGAACGCGTCGCACATTCCTGTTCGATCGCCGGCGACGCGGAGCGGCGTCCGCGGCGTCGACATCGAGAGGACGATGAACGCCAGAGCGGACACGATGGCACCCGTGCGGGACATTGCGATGGCGAACTGCAACCGTCGTGCCGCGCGCGGAGAAAGATGCGCGTTGACGCCGATCGGAAGCGGGTGTTACCGTCATGCCGCTCGTCATTTTCTCGCCGCGCTCCTGGAGGTTCCGCATGCGCATCCTCACGCTGCTTCTCATACCGACCCTCGTCACGGCTTCGGCCGGCGCCGCGCGTGCCGCCACGGAGACGTTCTATCGCTGGCAGGACCAGGGCGGCGTCGTGCACGTCTCCAATCGCGCCGACCGCGCGCCGGAGAGCGCGGCCAGGATCGAGATCCAACGCAGCGCCGCCGGAGCGAGCGCGCGCGTCGCGACCGCGTCCCAGCAGGCGTACGCTGCGCCCGTCGGCCCCGCGGCACCGTGTTCGGCGCCGGATGCGAGCGGCGTCGTCGATGCGGTCGTCGACCGACTCGTCCGCACGGATCGCTTGCGCGATCTCGATACGCTGCTCGTCGCCGCCGAGCCGGTCCTCGTCGAGCCCGGGTCGTCGCTCTTCCTCGGTCGTGGCTACGGCGACGCTCCGGCGACGTTCACCTGGAGCTCCGACCGCGCCTTCGCGGAGCCCGGCGCGGTCGTCGTCGACCGCCGGGCGATCGGCGTCGACGAGCTCGCGGAACGGACCGCCGCGACCGAGCAAGCGGCGGTCGCGTATCCGGCAGGCGATCGCTGCCCGACGCGGCCGCCGCTCGTCCGCTACGCGGTGGCGTCAGCCCGGCGGCCGACCCGCAGCATCTGCGAAGACTATCGGCGCGCGTTCAATCAAGTCGGCGTCACGCGCAATCGCGATCGGCACGTCGCGACCTCGTTTCGCGAGATGGCGAAGCGGTTCGTTGCCGTCGCCGCGCACGAGTACGTCGCCGCCGACGGTGCAGAGGCCGTGGCGCTCCCGGCGTGGGTGGTCGAGGCTCACGTCGCGCAGGTCGCCGAGCTGGCGGACGAGACCGGCACGTTGGTCGACGAGCTGACGGTCGCGCTCGAGGAGATCGATCGCGCCGCGCGCGCGAACGACTGTTGGTGAACCGTCGCGGTGCGCGTCCGCTCCGGCTCTCAGTTCCAGATGCCGAGGTTCGTCGACCGGAGGATCGTGTTGCAGGCAGGACAGGGGATGTCCTGCGCGACGCCTTCTAGAAGCGTCAGCTGGCTCTGACATTCTTTGCAGCGGTGCATGTCGAGCTTGACGGCGAGGTCGACGACCGAAAGCCGCTTGCACGTCGAGCAGACCCCGAGCCCGCCCCAGAACCGCGTGCGCCCGGCCTTGCCCCATCCCACCGACAGATTGCCGCTCGTGAACCCACAGCTTCGACAGTTGAACTCGACGATCGATCCCATTGCGCCTCCCAGACACGGGTTGCGCGCCACCGTACGTGGGGTCGACCGAGTGGTCAAGCAAAACGAGCACGCGCGTCGGATATCGACAACGCGTGTGCCGATTTGGTATAAACCGCGGACGTTCTTCGGGAGGCCTCGGCGACGGTCTCGACCACGATCGCCCGGGATCGCGGCTGCGAGGGACGCAACTTCCGCTACCGACAGGAAAGGAGTTTTGTGGCGCGAGACGATTTGATTCAGATTCAAGGCAGGGTCGTGGAGGCCCTCGCCGGCGGCCACTTCCGCGTTCAGGGCGACCAGGGGCATTCTTTCTTGGCGCGCATCAGCGGACGGCTGCGACGTTTCCACATCAAAGTCGTTCCCGGCGACCGCGTGACGATTGCCGTGTCTCCGTACGATCTGACGCACGGGTTCATCATCTATCGGAGCAGCTGACCCCAGCTCCGTGTTCCCTCACTCACACCAGCCGTTCGCGGCGCCCTCCTTCGCGCACGCATAGGGACTTCGCATGGATGCGATCGACGTCATCAAGCGTCGGCTCAAGGAGGATCGCGTGCCGGACGCCGCCGATCCGGACGACGTCGGCGAGAAGAAGAAGAAGCCGCGCGAGGTCGCGTTCATGGACGTGAACCTCTGCTTCCCGTGCGGCAAGTGCCCCGAGTTCTGCCCGGTGCAATGCATCGAGTACCTGGCCGAGGGCTCGGTGCCCGGACGCGGCCTGCAGCCGGTGCAGGACCGATTCCAGGAGTGCATCGGGTGCTACATCTGCGTCGAGGTGTGCGCCTTGCTCACCGACTACGACGCGGTCCGGATGTACGACGTGAGCCTCGTCGAGGAAGTCCTCGGCGTGAAGGTCGGCGACAAGAAGCCCGACGAATACGTTCCGGCGCGGCCGTACGAGGAGTACTTCTCAGAGGGCGGTCTGTACCGTCACATCGGCAAGGGCTCACGCATCCGCGAGAAGATGACGGCGGAGGAACGCCAGATCCTCCAGTTCGGCCGATGAGCGGCTACGCTTTGCCGTCGCCGCCTGCGGACTCGTAACTCTCGACCATCTTCCGAAGCTTCTCGAACGCGCGACCGACCGTCACGGTGTAGCGCTGTTTCGTCCAGCTCTCTTTCGTTCGCATCCGCAGCCAACCGAGCTTGACCGCGTCCGGCTTGTTTCCCATCTCGCCGATCGCCGCTTCGACCGCCGCCTGCTCGTCGCGATCGAGCGATTCGATGAACTCGCGTTTGACGCGGCCGAGAAATTCCTTGCGGAGATCGATCTTCAATTCCACGATGATTCCCACCAGGGTGCGTCCGCAGCGTGGCGGACGATCCATCGGCGCGAGCAGATCGCCGTGGCCATACCGTGACTGGCGACGGCAGAGCAAGCGTGTCGGCGTCGTCCAACGGATTCGTACACGATCATTCGGCCGCGCGGCCGGCGCGGCGCGCGCACGGCTGGTCGCTGCGCGCTTATGCCTGCCGGCGCGGTGCGACCGGTTCGAACGGAACCACGTCACCGACGCGGAACCGGATGCCGAGCGTCTGCAGCAGACGCTGGCGGACCGCCGACAACGACCAGTCCATCTGCCGACACACCGAGGGGAAGCTGAGTACATGGGTCTCGGGGTCACTGAAGAAGTAGCGGACGGCGGTGTCGCGTTGCCGAGCGTCGGGGTTGCGGAGATCGTCGAACGCCGTGCTCACGACCGCGATCATGAGATGCTCGATGCTGCTCATCTTGGCGGCGCCGCGCCGTGGCTCGAGCGCGGGCGGAAAGGGTGGGATGGAACTGCGACCCATAACGTCCTGCCTCCTCATCGTGCCGCGACCGGCATTTCGAACGTCCGGACTTCTTACAGGCTCAGCGTAGCAGGATGGTCGAAGCGGAAAGCGGCCGATACTATGCGCCTAACTGTCGTGTAGTCAAACCCGAAGCACTTTTTATTTGACTTCAGGAAAGACGGGGCCTACTGTCCCCCCTCAGCCACCGAACCACTCGGCGTAAGAGCGGTCCTCCCGTCAAACTCGTTCCGTTCTCGCAGCGCGTGGTTCGCAATTCGGAGGAACGATGGGCACCAAGCTGTATGTAGGAAACTTGCCGTTCAACGTGACCTCGCAGGAGCTGACGGACTTATTCTCCCAAGCAGGTGAGGTCGTCTCCGCGAACATCATCACGGACCGGTTTTCAGGCCAGTCCCGCGGATTCGGGTTCGTCGAAATGAGCTCGGATGACGGCGCTCAGGCGGCGATCGGGCAGTTCAACGACTATCAAATGAAGGGGCGGGGCTTGAAGGTGAACGAGGCGAAGCCTCGTGAGAACCGTGGCGGGGGCGGCGGCGGTGAGCGCGGCGGCGGCGGCGGTCGCCGCTGGTAGTCGAGCGTTCCCGTCCTCAGTCGCCGAATACATAATCGGCGATACCAGATACCAAGCCAGTTGACGGCGAATCCTCTTCGCCGGCCGGCAGACTCTTCAAAAAGTTATTGCTGTGCCATTTTGGTGCAGAAACAATCCGCACCGAGCGTGAACGCCCGTCGTCGCTTCGTCTCGTGACGCGAGTTGCGCCAACGGACGCCGCGATGTCCGCCGTCCGCTGCGCTGCGACGCCACGCGGTTTCCATTCTCTGGATACCCGGCGGGTTCACGCGCGCAGGCACCGTGCGCTGCGCGACGTCGAGGGTTAGGACGCGGTATGCGCCGCGCGTCGCCGGCGCCGGCGGCGGCGCGCACGTTGCGGCGTCCCCTCGTCCGGCGATGACGCCGCGGGCGGCGCGGATGTCGCGGGCGCCGCGGGCGCGCGCGGGCGCGACGGCAGCACCCGGCGCGTCGTCGCGGCCGTGCCGGCGCCCCCCCGCTCCCGTTCGACTGGGCGGCGCGGCCGTGCGTCGCGGCGTCGTCGAGGACGCACGAAGACCGGCGTCACGAAGAGGTCGTGTGTTGGAATCTCGTACGGCAGCTTGAATCCGATGAAGTGCTCGATCGCCTCGAGCGAGTCGGCGTAGTCCTCGCACACGAGGCTGATCGCCTTGCCGGACGCGCCGGCCCGGGCGGTCCGGCCGATCCGGTGTACGTAGTCTTCGGGATCTTGCGGCAGATCGTAGTTGATGACGTGGGTGACGCCGCCGATGTGGAGCCCGCGCGACGCGACGTCGGTCGCGACCAGCATCGGCAGCCGCCCCTCTTTGAAGTCGGCGAGCAGCTTCAAGCGGCGACGCTGGTCGATGTCGCCGGTGATCGCGCCTGCGTCGAAGCCGTTCGCCTGGAGATGCTCCACGAGATCTTCTGCGGTGCGCTTCATGTTGGTGAAGACGAGCGTGCGGGCACCGGCTTCTCGGCGCAGGACGCCGAGCATCATCCCGAGCTTCTCGTCGTTGCCCACGTGCAGCACGTGATGCTCGACGTTGACGGCGGTCACTTGCTCCGGCGTGATGGTCACGCGCTCGGGGTCGTTCATGAACTCGTAGGCGAGCTCCATGACGTCCCACGACAGCGTCGCCGAGAAGAGCATCGATTGCCGACGATCGAACGGCGGCAGCCGTCGGAGCAGAAAACGCAGGTCGCGGATGAACCCCATGTCGAACATCCGGTCGGCCTCGTCGATGACGAGCGCCTCGACGAGGTCCAGCCGATAGACGCGTTGCTTGAGATAGTCGATCAGCCGGCCGGGCGTGCCGATCAGGATGTCGACGGATTCCTCCAGCCGCTCGCGCTGCTTGCGGTAGTCGACGCCGCCGTAGACGGCGTGCACGAGCAGGCCGGTGTGGCGCCCGAGGACGGCGGCGTCGGCGGCGATCTGCACGACCAGCTCGCGCGTCGGCGCGATCACCAGCGCGCGTGGTGCGCCGACGCTGCGCGTCCGTCCGGACGCGAGCAGGCGCGTGAACAACGTCAGGAGAAAGGCTGCCGTCTTGCCCGTGCCGGTTTGCGCTTGACCCGCGACGTCGCGGCCGGCGAGCGACAGCGGCAGTACACGCTCCTGGATCGGAGTGCAGCGCGAGAAGCCGGCGTCGACGAGCCCGGCGCGAACGGAATCGGGGAGCGCGAAGCGCTCGAACGAGATGCCCTGCGGGTCGTGGGTGGGATGAGCGGTCGGGCTATGCTCTTCAGTCACGCGCCTCCGAACCGTTTCACATGCGATAGATTCGCGCAAGAAGAGGTCGCAGATTCGCACGAGCGTGCATCCGGCCGCCGCCCTGCCGCGTGCGCTCTGCACGTGGATGCCGGACCGGCGCGGCGGCTCCTTCGCCACGCGACGACGCGCTTGACACCCGCCGAAGTGCGGGGTCTAAAAACGCGCCCCCGGAACGCGACAACGCGGTGGAGGACGTGATGCTCGGTCTCTTTCGACGTCCCAAGCTCGAAGCACGTTTTGCGCCTTCGCATGCGCACAGCGACGAGTTCGCTCGTGAGATCGCCGTCGCGGGAAGCCTGACGCTTGAGAATCACGGCAGCGACGCGGACCTCTCCGAGGTCGAGATGATGGTGATCGCCGGGTTTCGTCGCATTCCGCTGGAGGTGCCGGCGGATTGGCGCGATCTGCGATTGCCCCAGGACGCGAGCAAGGAAGCCGCGGTCGAGTGGAAGCTCACGCTCGACGCGCCTCTGCGGGCGCAAGCCGGCGAGCTCTGGGTGAGCGTACGAGATCAGAAGCGCCGGAAATGGGAATGGCGGCTGCCGTTCACCTTCGAGCTTCGGTGAGGATCGGCGCCGCCGAGAGGTCGAGGGGTGGAGGAGGGAGGCGGAGGGAATGCCGCGGGGAGGCGTCGAAACGACAAGCGGAGCAGGGGTGAAGCGCATTCCCTCCGCATCGTCCTGCAACAGCAATAAAAATGCCATGCGAGCTGTCAAATTTGTTGGATCTCTCGTTGCCGTCGTCGATGCAGCAATGCACGAATCGCGCGGCGCTGAGCGTTCACGTCGAGTCACAGGTGCGCGGCGACGAGCGGCAGGACGATGAGCAGCTGGATCGCGTCGAACGTTCCATGCGCCACCGCGCAGACCACGACGTCGTCGTATCGCCGGAACGTCGAACCGAGAATCCACCCGATCACGAAGACGCCGGCCCCCATCGCCGGCGAGCCGTAGTTCACGTGTGCGAGCGCGAAACAGAGGGTCGCGGTGACGATCCCGAAACGAGGCTGGAGAAACGCGCGGAAGAAGGCCTCCTCGATCGTCATCGCCGCGAGGATCAGCGCCACGCGCACGAGCAGCGGTTGCGTTGCAATCCATACCACGACGTCGACGAAGCCCTGCTGCGGCTCGACGCGCGCGCCGCGCGCGGCGAGCGCGAACACGCTCATGCTGGCGATCGTCAGCACCCAACCGACGACGCCGACGCCCACGCCCGTCGCGATGCGTGTGGCCCAGCGGTGCTGCGGAACGTGGAAGAACTCCCGCGCCGAGGACCGATCCTGGAGCGCGAACCAGGCGGCGAGGAACAGCGCGAGCAGCGCTTGGCCCGCGAAGAGCTCGAGCGGCCCGCTCGCGTCGACGCGAATCGGGACGTTGCGGAGCGCCGAGGCGATCGGCAGCGCCACCGTGAGCGTGAGGACGGCACCGAGCAGCGTGCACGCGAGGGCGGCGCGCCACGGCGCGCTGAACTCACGCATGGCGTGCCCGCGGCGGTTCGGAGGAGTGACGAATGTTGAAGATCGGTGACGTCGTGGTGACGATGTCGCACCCCGGGCCGTTCACGGTCGTCGACATCAAGGGCGAGACGGTGACGATCGTGACCGCTCAGGGTCTCCGCAAGGTCGTGCGCGCGAGCAACGTGCGACGCCTGGAGAAGGAAAAGCCGGCGGGTTGACGCCGGCTCGAGATCGATGGCCCCGGGGCGACCGGGGCCGACCGGACCTGTTCGGGCGCGCGCGGGCTATTTCTTGGCGCCGAGCACGGACTGCTTGAAGCTCTTCGCGACGGTGAAGCCGACCTTCTTACGCGCCGGGATCTTGATCGCCTCACCGGTCTGCGGATTGCGACCCATACGCGCCTTCATCGATCGCAGGCGCCACCCACCGAGATCCGGGATCTTCACGGTGTCGCCCTTCTTGATGGCCTTGCGAACGGTGTCGACGAGCGCGAGAAGCACTTCCTCGGCCTGCTTGCGGGAGATGCCGGTCTCCTCCGCCAACTTCCCAACCAACTGTGTCTTCGTCATGTGCACTCCCCCTGTTGTGATTGTGGATGAAAATGAAGGCGCACCCTAGGGCAGTCGTGCGGAACCTGTCAAGAACGGAAGGCGCTCCGAGCCGCATCAATGGCGCGTTCGGAGCCGACCGGGGCACGCCGCTAGGCGCCTGCGACCGCCGCCGGTCGCTCGTCGTCGACCGCCGCCTCGCCGGCCAGGAACTCGAGCAGCACGCGGTTGAAGCGGCGCGGCTGCTCGACGTTCGGGCTGTGCGCGCAGTCGTGAAAGACGACCAGCTCGGCGTCCGCGAGCCCGGCGGCGAGCCGCTCGCCGACGGCGAGCGGGATCAGCGGGTCGGCGGCGCCCCAGATCAAGAGCGTCGGCGCGCTGACGCGCGCGAGCCGGGCGTCGACGAACTCGTCGCCGGACACCAGACGTTCGAGGATCTCGGTCCGGTGCGGCGCACGCCGGCAATCGCGGAGCACGTCGCGCAGCACGAAACGCGGAAGCCGGGGCGGCCGGCGGAAGTTCGCCGCGATCAGGCGTCGCACGTCGTCGACCGATTCGGGCAACAGCGCCGCACGCATGCCGAGATCGGGGTCGAAGCGCAGCCCCGCGGCGCCGACGAGGACGAGGCGGGCGACGCGCTCGGGATGCTCCGCGGCGAACGCGAGACTGATCCAGCCGCCCATCGAATGGCCGACGAGCCGGACGCGCGAAAGGTCGAGCGCGTCGAGCAGTTCGCGGAGACAGGCGACCTGCCGCGCGATCGAGTGGTCGCCCGCCATCGGCGCGGAGGCGCCGAATCCCGGCAGATCCGGGGCGACGACGCGATACTGCCGCCGCGCCGCCGGCAGCTGCGCATGCCAGTTGACCGCGGCCTCGGTGCCGAACCCGTGCACGAATACCAGCGGCTCGCCGCGGCCGCCGAGCCAGCACCGCACGTCGAAGCGCGGCAGGTGCAGGCGCACGGAACGCAGGCGCTCGGCGTGGAGGCGCGCGTAGACCAGGCGATTGAAGATCCGCGTCGGCCGCCAATACGCGTAGGCGCCGAGTCCGAAGGCGCTCGCCCCGAGCAGCACGCCGTCCACGGCGCGTTCCTAGACGGCGGTCGTCGTCGGCGCAAGGCGTGCGCACGCGAGCGGCCGGGTGCGGTGCGCCCGGGGGCCGGCGCTCTCCGCGACGCAGACGTCGTCGGTCTGGCGCCGACGCTCTCCGCGACGCGGATCGCGTTGACGGTCGCGACGGCGGCGAGTAGATGGTCGCCGGATGGCGAACATTCTATGCCCGTGGTGCGGCTGTCCGATCGCAGTCGATCGTGGCGTCCGCCGCAAAGGCACGGTGTATTGCTGCGGCGGCTGCGCGGCGTGGACGGGCTGCGAGATTCCCGGCTGTCCGCGACCGTACGTCCGGCCGGTGCCGCCCGACGTGGGTCTGCCGGAAACGCGTGACCGCGACCGGGTGATCTGAGGGCTCGCGTGCGGCGCGGTGACTGCGGTCCGAAGGCGGCGCGGGCGACGGCGATCGTCGCGACGGCGCGCGCGTCGGTTCCGGAGCTCACCTTTGCCAGTTCGCGACATCCGCTATAGAACGGCGGCAATGAAAGAGGAGCGATTCCTCGTCGCCGGCAGGCGCCCCGGTGACGACGACATGGTGGCGGTGACGCGCGCGCTCGGCGATACCTTCGCGACCAGTCGCCTGCTCGACGCGATCCAGTGGGCGCGGAAGTACTCCTTCTTCAGTTACCCGTTCGTGACCGCCTGCTGCGGCATGGAGTACATGTCGGTCGCCGGTCCGCGCTTCGACCTCGACCGCTTCGGCGCCGCGTTGCCGCGCTTCACACCGCGGCAGGCCGACCTCCTGATGGTGGTCGGCACGATCACGCATCGCCAGGCGCCGATCCTGCAGCGCGTGTACGAGCAGATGGCCGAGCCGAAATGGGTGATGTCGTTCGGCGCCTGCACCAGCTCCGGCGGCCCGTACAACAACTACGCGGTCGTGCAGGGCATCGACACGATCATTCCGGTCGACATCTACATTCCCGGTTGCCCGCCGCACCCGCAGGCGGTCCTCGACGGCTTGCTCAAGCTGCAGGAGCGCGTCCAGGACGAGCGCCCCGGCGTTCGATACCGGCGGACGTCACGGCAGCGGCCGCCCGCCTCGAGCCGTGAGCCCGATGGCGCGCCATCACGCGTCGACGGCACGCCGATCGAGGTGCCCGACGGCGGCATGCTGCTGCCGGCGCTCCTCGATCACGGCATCCAGATCCCGCACTACTGCTACCATCCCGAAGCTCTCGATCGACGGCAGCTGCCGGATGTGCCAGGTCAAGGTCGAGGGCGATGCCGAAGCTCGACGATCTCCTGCAACACGCCGGTGCGCGACGGCATGGTCGTCGACACGCGCAGTCGCCGAGGTCGCGAAGGCGCGGCGGGCGTGATCGAGCTGCTCCTGCTCAACCACCCGCTCGACTGCCCGATCTGCGACCAGGCGGGCGAGTGCTACCTGCAGGACTACTCGTTCGACTACGGCACGCGGGAGGCGCGCACCCAGGAGCCGCGGCGCAAGCTCTTGAAGCGCGTCGACGTCGGCCCGCGCGTGGTGCTCGATCAGGAGCGCTGCATCCTCTGCCGCCGCTGCGTCCGCTTCTGCACGCGAGATCACCAAGACGCGACGAGCTCGCGCGTCTTCAACATCGGCGACCACTCGGTGCTCGATACGTTTCCCGGCATCCCGCTCGCCAACGACTACTCGATCTGCACCGCCGACATCTGCCCGGTCGGCGCGCTCTTGAGCAACGACTTCCACCACAAGCTGCGCGTCTGGTTCCTCGAAGAGACCGAGAGCGTCTGCCCGAGCTGCGCGAACGGCTGCAACGTCAAGATCGGCATCGCTCGGCGACGAGGTCTAGCGCCTCCTGCCGCGCCGCAACGACGCACGTGAACGACACCTGGATGTGCGACCACGGGCGGCTGGGCTATCGCTTCGTGCAGGAGCGAGCGCCTGCGCGAGCCGCTGCTTCGCTCGCGACGGGACCGCCGCGGTGGTGGCGTCTGGGACGACGCGCTGCGACGCAGGCCGCTGGCGTCTGCTCGCCGGCGTGCGCGCGCAGTCACGGTGCCGATGCGCTCGCGGCCATCGTCTCGCCGCACCTCACCAACGAGGAGCTCTTCGGCTGCGCGCAGCGTGATCGCGGCGGTCTCCGCAGCTCGCAGCACGACGTCGCGGTCCGGATCGGCGCCGCCGACGACTTTCTGATCAAGGCGAGAAGGCGGCGAACGCGCCGCGGCGCCCGCGACCTCGGCCTGCGGCCGGCGACGGCGGCCTCGACCGCGATCCGTGACGGCATCGCCGCGGGCGCGATCCGCGGCCTCCACGTGACCGGTACCGACGTGCTGGGATGCTCTGGGAGGACGCGAGCCGACCTGTGCGCGCGGCTCGAGGCGCTGGTGCTCGTCGCCTCGAACGAGCAGCCCGCTCGTCGAGCGCGCGCACGTCGTGCTGCCGGCCTCACGTTCGCGGAGAAGGACGGCACGTTCACCAACCACGCCGGGCGCGTGCAGCGCATCCACCGCGCCCTCGATCCCGCCGAGCAGCCGTCGCGACGGCGAGATCTTCGTCGCGCTCGGGCGCCGCCTCGGCATGGAGCTGCCGCCGGGCCCGTTCGATCCGCGCGCCGATCTTCGGCGAGATCGCGCGCGCGGTGCCGCGCTACGCGGGGCTGACGTTGGCAGCGCGCTCGGCAGCCTCGGCGCGCGCGACGGAGGACGACGCTGAGGTGGCGGCCGGCGTCGTCACCGTCGCGCGCCGGCCGCGGCCGCGCGGCGATGGAGAGCCTCGGCCCGCTCGCGATCATGCGCGGGCTGGCGGTCACCGCGCGGCACTTCTTCCGCAACCTCTGGGGATTCGTGCGCGGCAAGCCGACGATCTTCACCGTTCAGTTCCCCGAGCAGCGCAGCGCCGTCCGCCCGGCGTTCCGCGGCATGCCGGTGCTCGTGCAGATGGACAACGGCAAGGAGCGCTGCGTCGCCTGCGGCCTCTGCGAGTGGGCCTGCCCGGTCGACTGCATCACCATCTATCCCGCGGAGACCGCGGACGCGATCGAGCGCTACCCCGAGGTCTTCGACATCGACATGTCGCGCTGCATGTTCTGCGGGCTCTGCGAGGAGGCGTGTCCCGAGGAGGCGATCGTGATGAGCCAGCGCGTCGAGATCGCCGACCATCGAATCGCGCGCGGCACGCTCTGGCACAAGCAGGACCTGCTGGTGCCGGTAGACGGAGCTCGGCACCGCGTCTCGGGCACATCCGGCGCGGCTACGAGCGGAGGCGCGTTGCCGAGCCCGGGCCACGCGACGCAGGCGGTGGCGAAGACGTGAGCGACGAGCGGCACCGCAGCGGAGCCGCTCGCGCTCGCGCGGCTGCGCGAGCGCTTCGCCGGACGCCGTGCTCGCGACGCACGCAGTATCGCGGCGACGCCACGGCGCAGATCGACCCCGCGCGCGCTGGTCGACGTCTGCACGCTTCCTGCGCGACGACCCGGCGCTCGCGCTTCGACCTGCTCGTCGACGTCACCGCCGTCGACTACCTCGGCAGCGTGCCGCGCTTCGAGGTCGTCTACCACCTCTACTCGCTCGCGCAGCACCATCGCCTGCGGCTGAAGGCGCGCGTGCCGGAGGACGATCCGCGGATCGCCGAGCGCTGACGCCGGTGTGGGTCGGCGCGAACTGGCTCGAGCGCGAGACCTACGACATGTACGGCATCCGCTTCGACGGCCATCCCGACCTGCGGCGCATCTATCTCTACGAGGAGTTCGAGGGTCATCCGCTGCGCAAGGACTACCCGAAGGAGAAGCGCCAGCCGCTCGATCGGTCCGGGCGGCGGTCGCCCCGGCGAGGCGCGCCGGCAGCGAGGAGCGCGAGCGGCGACGCTATGGACGCTGGCAGCCGACCGACGCCGCTCGGCCAGGATCTCCGCACCGAGCCGATGCGAGATCCAGATGGGGCCGTCGCATCCGGCGACGCACGGCACCGTCAGCTCGTCGCTCGACGCTCGACGGCGAGACCATCATCGACTCCGAGGTCGAGGTCGGCTACCTGCACCGCGGCTTCGAGAAGGAGTGCGAGAGCGGCGTCTACTACCAGGCGATCCCGTACACCGACCGGCTGAACTACGCGTCGCCGATCATCAACAACGTCGGCTACTGCCTGGCGGCGGAGAAGCTCTTCGGCATCGACGCCGCCGCCGCGCTGCCAGTATCTGCGGGTGCATCGCGCGGCGAGCTGTCGCGCATGGGCGACCACTTCACCTGCATCGGCGCGAGTGCGCTCGAGCTCGCCGCGATGACGCCGTTCCTCTACGCCATGCGAGGCGCGCGAGCTGCGTCTGGGACCTGCATCGAGGCGCTCTGCGGCGCGCGCGTCACCACCAACTACGTCCGCATCGGCGGCTTGCAGAGCGACCTGCCAGCGGGCTTCCCCGAGCTTTGCCGAGCCGAAGCTGCAGGCGGCGCTCGCGATCTGCTCGCCGACGTCGATGCGCTGCTCACGGAGAACCCGATCTTCCGCGAGCGCATGGAAGGCACCGGCGTCGCTGCCGGCCGACGACGCTGATCGCGCTACGGCGTCACCGGCCCGCTGCTGCGCGCCGCGGGCGTGTCGTACGACGTGCGCCGGGCGCAGCCCTACCTGGTCTACGACCGGCTCGATTTCGACGTTCCGGTCGGGACCGCCGGCGACAACATGACCGCTATCTCGTGCGCGTCGAGGAGATCCGCCAGAGCGCGCGCATCGTCGAGCAGTGCCTGCGCGAGCTGCCGGACGGCCCGGTCGACGTCGACGATCCGCGGCTGCGCTGGCCGGCGAAGGGCAAGGTCTTCAATCGCGATGGAGGAGCTGATCGACCAGTTCAAGCTGGTCACCGAGGGCATGCGGCCGCCGGCGGGCGAGGTCTACTCAGGCGGTCGAGGGCGGCGAACGGCGAGCTCGGCTTCTACCTGGTGAGCGACGGCAGCGGCAAGCCCTACAAGTGCCGCGCCGCGCGCCCGAGCTTCTCGCAACATGCAGCGCTGCGCGACATGATCCAGGGCGCGCTGCTCGCCGACGTCGTCCCGACCTTCGACATGATCAACATGATCGGAGGCGAGTGCGACCGATGAGCGACGCGCTCGACGCGGCACGATCGCGCGGCTGTCGGAAGAGGTGCAGGGCGCGCATCCGCGCCGAGGTGACCGAAGTACCCGGAGCCGCGCGCCGCGCTGCTTGATGGCGCTGCACATGGCGCAGGGCGAGCTCGGATACGTGCCGCTGGAGACGCAGCGCGAGCTCGCCGCGCTCCTCGGCTCTGCGGCCGATCGAGGTGCGGGAGGTCGTGTGCTTCTATCCGATGTTCCACGAGCGACCCGGTGGGACGCCGCAACATCCAGGTGTGCGTCAACATCGCCTGCGCGCTCGCCGGCGCGCGCGGCGTCGTGCGCGGGCTCGAGGAGCGGCTCGGCGTTCGCGTCGGCGAGCGGACGGCCGACGGCGAGTACTCGGTCGAGGAGGTGCAGTGCCTCGGCTCGTGCGGCACGGCGCCGTGTGCGTGCAGGTGAACAACGACGCCGTACATCGAGAACGTTCGCCGCCGACTCGAGCTGCTCGACGAGCTCGCTGCGGCACGATCGGATCGAGCGATCCCGACGGTCGAGCGCTACCTGCTGCCGCCCGACGGGACGGACTACGCGCTGCCATCGACGCGTACCGGCGCCGCCGGCGGCTACGAGGCGGCCGCGCAGGCGCTGCGCGACATCGACGCCCGCGGCGGTCATCGAGGAGGTGAAGGACTCGGGTCTGCGCGGACGCGGCGGCGCCGGCTTCAGCACCGGCATGAAGTGGAGCTTCATGCCGAAGGCCGGCGGGCCGAAGCCGAGCTACATCGCCGTGCAACGCGCGACGAGAGCGAGCCCGGCACGTTCAAGGACCGCCAGATCCTCGAGCGCAACCCGCACCAGCTCCTCGAGGGGCTCATCATCGCCGGGCACGCGATCGCGCGCGCGCGCCGCCTACGTGTACATGCGCGGCGAGTACGTGACGCGCGTTCCGCACCCTGACGCCGCCATCGGCGAGGCGCGTGCGGCGCGGCTTCCTCGGCGACAACGTCGCTCGGCGCCGGCCGCGACTTCGACGTGCACCTGCATGCGCGGCGCCGGCGCGTACATCTGCGGCGAAGAGACCGGCATGATCGAGTCGCTGGAAGGCAAGAAGGGCCAGCCGCGCAAGCGGCCGCCGTTCCCCGCCGTCTACGGCTTGTGGGGCTGTCCGACGACCGTCAACAACGTCGAGACGATCTCGCACGTGCCGGCGATCATCACAGCGGGGCGCCGACGTGGTTCAAGTCGATCGGCACCGAGAAGAGCACCGGCAACACCCTCTTCGGCGTCAGCGGCCACGTCCGCCGGCCCGGGCGTCTACGAGCTGCCGCTCGGGACGCCGCTGCGCGAGATCGTCTACGAGCACGCCGGCGGCGTCCGCGACGGCCGGGCCGCTGAAGGCGATCATCCCCGGCGGCGTGTCGATGCCGGTCCTCGACCGCCGACCAGATCGACGTGCGCATGGACCACGATTCGCTGCAGCAAGCCGGGACGCTGCTCGGCACCGGCGGCATCGTCGTGCTCGACGACACCGCGTGCACGGTGCGCGCCGCCATCGTGATCGCGCGCTTCTTCCGCCACGAGACCTGCGGCCAGTGCACGCAGTGCCGCGAAGGCACCGGCGTGGCTCTACAAGCTGCTGCAGCGCATCGAGTCGCGGCGCGGCGACCGGCGACGATCTCCGGACGATCGAGTCCGTCGGCGGCTACATGGAGGGCCAGACGATCTGCGCGCTCGTCCGACGCCGCGGCCTGGGCGGCGACCGGATTCCTGCGCCGCTTCCGCGCCGAGTTCGAGGCGCACGTCCGCGACGGCGGCTGCCCCCTGCCGGAGAGCTTCGAGCCGTGAGCGACGACGACACGGCAACCGTCACGCGCAATCTCATCGTCCAGCGCCTCGGCACGCCCGACCTCACCGTCGGCAGCGTCAACGAGCCGCGTGAGCGCGAGGAGCATGGGGTGCGCTTCAACGAGAAATGGGTGTACCGCCGTGGCAGGGGCGAACCCGATGACGCGCGCGAACGTCACGTGTACTGGGACCGTTACGATTTCGTCGGCTCGTTCGTCGTCGACGACGCCGGCCGTGCGACGAGAGAAGATCCTCGCGCGCTCGTCACCGGGATGGACGACCGCCTCTTCCGCCGCTACGCATCGCGAACGCGCGACTGACTCGTCGCGTCGCACGTGCGGTGAAGCGACGTCACACGAGAAAATCGTACGCCTCCCCCGATTGGGTCATTGACGTCGTGACAGCGCCGCACGTACAGTCGCCGCGTCCGGTACTCCTACCAGTTGCGGGGCGACCCATGTTCCAAGCGCGCATCGTATCCCCGAGAGGCTCGCTGTATTTCGCTGCCGAGGCGACGCCCTACGACCTGGAGAATCTCCGCAGCCACATCCAGGATCTGCAGACGCCCAAGGCTCGCGACGTCCGACTCGAGCTCTGCATCGACGGCGCGCGCGATCCACTGATGGAGCGTCGGGTGTCGACGCTGCTCGAGCGCCTCGCTGCGGAAGGGATTCAGATCACGCTCGCGCCGAGTGCGGATGCGCCGCGCATCCGGACGCGACACGCGAGATCGCGCGCCTGACGCCGGGCGGACCGGCGGTGCGCGGGACCGCGCTCACCGCGGCGGTCGATGTCGCATCGCTCTCGCGAGACGCAGCGCTCGGGCAGGGGGGCCGCTCGTGACGCGGCCGGGTTCGGTCTCGGCCTAGGCTTTGCGGCGCCGTCGACCGCGCGAACGATGGTAGCGGTCCAGCCCCTCGTTCAACAGCGCCAAGATCACCTCACGCTTCTTCGCCTTGAGGTCTTTCGCCAAGCGGTCGATCCGTCCCGTCAATTCCTTCGGTACATAGAGCGCGAGCAGCTTGGTCTCGCCCTCTTTTTCGCGTCCGTAGAGGTCACTCAGTCGGAGATTAGCGTTCATCGTGTCCTCCCAAAGGAGCCGTCCATCCGGAGTGATAGACGATCCATACAGCTTGGCAGTCTAGCGGCGGTATACGAAGGAGACAAGAGCGCCGATGCTAGCTCGAACGTGGTCCGACTCGCAATCCTCCTCCTGTATTTGGATAGATCATTCGGGATCGAGAAAAAGGTATGCCTTCTACATGCGACGGCCTCGCCAGGGTGCGCCCGCACGAACGGCGGCCGGCGGCGGTGACCCGCAACCCGCCGACGCGCGGGCGGACGGGGGGCCGGGGGTGGGGACGGCGGTCGCGGCCGATCGGCGGGTCGATCGCGCAGCGGCGCGTCAGAGCGGCACGCGATCAGCGCTCGAGACGGAAGATGCCGGCGGCGTGGTCGACCGAGTAGCGGAAGTTCCGCAGGAACGTCAGTCCGATGATGCCGACCAGCGGCGGCTCGACGGCGTCCATGATCACGGCGTCGACGTACACCAGGCGCGCTTGCGCGATCTGCACCGAGTCGAGCGTCACCAAGCCCGCCGCCACCTCTCCGTTGGCCGTGGTCACGGGAACGGCGGCGCTCGCGATCGGCCTCAGCCCCAGCCGCCGGGCGGTCGCGCGCGTCAAGACGCAGTACGAAGCGCCGGTGTCGACGAGCACGGGACCGGACACCTTCTCGTTGAAGGTGCCTCGGACGATCAGCTGTTGGCCGTCACCGGCGAGAGGAATCTCGTAAGAGGCGTGGGGAGCGGGCCGTGCCGCCGTCGTCGGCGCGCGGTGGCGCGTGGCGTTCGGCACGGCCGCCGCGCCGGGATGGAGCGCGTCCGCGGCGCGGCCGCGCGCCGGGAGGCCGAGCGCGAGCGCCGCGAGCAGGACGGGAAGGCGGCGCACCGCGACTCAGCCGTGTGCCGCGGGACGCAGCCGGTGCTGCTCGAGGAGGATCTTCACCTTGCGGACCAGGTCCGCGCCACTGAACGGTTTCGTGATGTAGTAGTCGGCGCCCATCGCGAGACCCTTCTCGATGTCGTCCTGGGTCGACTTGGCGGTCAGGAAGATCACCGGGATCTCGCGAGTGCGCTCTTGGCTCTTCAGGAACTTGAAGACCTCGTAGCCGTCCACCTCGGGCATCATGATGTCGAGGATCACCAGGTCGACGTCGGCGTTGCCGAGCACCTGGATCGCTTCGCGGCCGCCGAGACACTTCGTCGGGCGCATGCCCTCGATTCTCAGGCGTGTCTCGACCAGCTCCGCGATCATCGGGTGGTCCTCGACGATCAGCACGCGTGCCCCGCTGTCGCTCGAGCTCATCTTCCTGTGCAGGTCCATTGCGATCCTCGTCGATGGGAAATTTCGCGCCTCATGCAGATCCTCGGTGCTCAGAACAGCAAGCCGAGCAGCCCTTTCTTCTTCGGTTGCTCGGCTCGGCCGGCGCCGAACTCGTCGGCGAGCGCGGCGATCGCGCGGCGCAACGGCGACGCGGCGTTCACCTCGGCCAGCGAAAGCCCTTTGTTGACCGCTCCGTAGGCGGTCTCGTCGTCGCGCGGCAGGCTCGCGGTGAGCGGAACCTTGAGCGTGCTGCGCGCCTCGGAGAGCGAGATGTCGAGCGCGCGCGGGCAGTGCTTGCTCGCGATGACGTCGAAGTGGCGCGGTCGGCACTCGAGCGTCGACAGCAGCTCGATCGTCCGCCAGGCGGCGCGGAGACACGGCACCGTCAGCTCGGTCGGCAGCAGGATGCGGTCGGCGTGGGTGAGCGCCGCACGCACCACGTTCGACAACGGCGGTGGCGCGTCGACGATGACGTAGTCGTGCGTCGCCCGCAGCAACGAGAGCACCGCGCCGACGTGCTCCGCGGCCATCTGCAGCTCGCCGCCGTGCGGCGGCGCCGCCAGCAGATACAGGCCGGTGTGATGCCGCACCAGCGTTCCCTGGACGAAGATCGGATCGAGGCGCTCGACGCTCGCTGCCAAATCGAGGAGCGAATACGGCGGCGTCACGTTCAGCACCAACGCGAGCTCGCCGTTTCGGAGATCGAAATCGACGAGCACCACGTCACGGCCGGCGTTCCGCAGCTCGACGCCGAGGTTCGCGACCAACGTCGTCGCGCCGACGCCCTCCTTCGGGCTGGCGACCGTCCAGATCTCCCCGGCAGCGTCGGCGCCGGCGCCCGCAAGGCTCTGCACCTCGACGATGCGAGCCAGTGTCACCGCGATCCCCTCGGTATCGAGCGGAAGCGAGAGCAGCTCCGCCGCGCCGACGCGCATGGCGCGGATGCAGCTTTCCGGTCGCGCGTCCCGCGACAGCGCGATGATCGGCAAGCCGGGGACCCGCCGGCTCAGCTCGTCGACGACCGCGAGCGCGCCCTCGACGTCGTCGTCGAGCACGACGAGCGCCACGTCCGGTTCGCATTCGCGGAGCCGCTGCGACGCGTCGGCGAGGCCACTGACGGCCGTCGACGTCGCGACCGTGCGCAGCGCATCGACCGTCTCGCGGACCTGCTCGGTCACCGGCTCGGCCGCGCCGAGAACGAGTACCGAAAGGATCGTCTTGGTCTCCGTCACGTCCATTGCTCGCTCGTCGGGTGGCCGGCGCGGGTCGATCGCCGTCCGCCGGGACGCGACCGGTCTCCGAACGGGGCACCTCCCGCCTCCGACCGGATATCGAGCAAGCGCGATGCCATGAGGTTCCGCAACGGCGTCGCCGCCGGTTGGCCGCGGAGCCGCACCGAATGCGCTCCGCCGCCGGACACGAACGCACGACGAGCGTTCGCCGGCTGACGGGTGTGATTTTTTTGCCGGGTACGCATCAGCTGATCCCGTACTTGTCGAGCTTGCGGTACAGCGTGCGGCGGCTCAGCCCGAGCAGCCGCGCAGCCTCCATGCGCTTGCCGCCCGCCGCCTCGAGCGCCTTGCGGATCTGATCGCGCTCCGCGGCCTCGATGGTCAGGTCGAACTCGGCATCCGAGCGCTCCGCCGGGACCGCGAAGGCCGCCGCCGCCTCCTGGGCGTGCGGAGAGCTCGCGAAGAAGTGCACCGGCAGGTGCTCGGGCAGGATCACCGGCCCATGGGCGACGATCAGCGCGCGCTCGATCACGTTGAGCAGCTCGCGGATGTTTCCGGGCCACGCGTAGCCGCGGAAGAGCTGCATGCACCGCCTCCGAGATCTGGCTCGTCGGCTTCTGCAGTCGGTCCGCAAGGCGTCCGAGAAAGTGCTCGCACAGGAGCTCGATGTCCCCGGCGCGTTGGCGCAGCGGCGGCAGGGTGATCGCTGCCGACGTTCAATCGGTAGTAGAGGTCCTCGCGAAACTCGCCCTTCTCGACCATGGCGCCGAGGTCGCGGTTGGTCGCGGCGATGATGCGGATGTCGATCCGGATCGGCTCCGGCGAGCCGACGCGCTTGATCTCGCGGTTCTCGATCACGCGCAGGAGCTTCGCCTGCACTTGCAACGGCAGCTCGCCGATCTCGTCGAGGAAGATGCTGCCGCCGTGCGCCGCCTCGAACAGGCCCTTGCGGTCGCGGTCGGCGCCGGTGAACGCGCCGCGCACGTGGCCGAAGAGCTCGCTCTCGAGCAGCGTCGGTGCGAGCGTCGTGCAGTTGCAGATCACGAACGGCCGGTCCTTGAGCGGGCTCAGGCGATGGAGCGCCCGCGCGACCAGCTCCTTCCCGGTGCCGCTCTCGCCGGTCACGAGCGCGGTGGTGGGATAGCGTGCGAGGCGCTCGATGAACGAGAAGATCTCGAGCATCTCCTGGCTGCGCGCGACCATGCCCTCGAACTCGACGCGGCCCTGCAGCTGCTGCTGCAGGATCTTGTTCGCGTGCGCCATCCGGCGGCGCTCGAACACGACGTCGAGGATGCGCTCGAGGCGGCGGAAGTCGATCGGCTTCTCGATGTAGTCGGTCGCGCCCGCTTGAATGGCGTCGACCGCATCCTTCACCGAGGAGTAGGCGGTCATGAGGACGAGCTGGACGTCGGGATCACGCTCCTTGATGTGGTGCAGCAGCTCGATGCCGCTCATGCCGGGCATGCGGACGTCGGAGAGGATCAGATCGACCGGCGCCTCGGCGAGGATGTCGAGCGCGACCGCGGCGCGGTCGGCCGTCACGACCGAGAAGTCCCGCTCGCTCAGGAAGAGCTGCAGGATCCGGCGTATGTCCGGATCGTCCTCGACGACCAGCACTCGACAATGCTCGTGCAACGCCATTACGCCTCCAATGCTACGCGTGCTACGCGTCTGCGGCGGAGATCCGGATCGCAAGACGCATGCCACCCGGTGAGCCAGGCTGACACACTCGGGTTCCACGGTAGATGCGGAGAAACGAATGCCTTTCGGATCGCCGCGCAGCGGCCCTCGTCCACGCCGCTCCGTCAAGACCGTGACGATTGCGACTGTTCGCGACGCGGCGGAATGATGTCGGTACCACGCGCAAGCGCGTTCCTGGGGGCACGTTCCTTGCTGATTCGCATCGCGCTCGATCCACTGCGTGCCGGCGGATCGATTCCCCGATGACCGTGGCCACCACCATCGATCGACCGTACCCGTCGCTGACGAGCAGCGGGCCGCTCCTCGCCGCGGCGCGCGATCCCGTCCATCGGACGCTCATCTTCGTCGGCGCGCTTCTGCTCACCGCCGGCCTCGCGGCCTCGAGCGCGATCGTCACCGCCGCGTGCGCGCTCTCGATGCTGGTCGCGGTGATCGCGACCGCGGTCCGCGGCGCCCGGCGGCGGGGCTTCGTCCGCGCGGCCGGTGCGGCGCGGCCGGCGCTGCCGGCGCTGCCGGCGGCATGCGGGTTCCAATGGGTGCTCGACCGCTGCGGGGATGCCGTCGTGCTCACCGATCTCGATGGCCGCATCGTCGAAAGCAACCGCGGCTGTCGGGAGCTGTTCGGCGTCACGCCGGAGCCGGGCGGGTCGTTCGCGGCGCTCGGCGGCCTTGCCGACCGCGTCGGCGACGCGGCGGAGTTCTCGAGCCTGCTGCGCGCGCTCTACGCGACCCCGGAACGCGCCGCCGAGGGCGAGATCAGGATCGTCGGCGAGCGCATGCAGCTCTGTGGATGGTTCAGCGACCCGCTCCGCGACGGTGACGGCCGCCTCGTCGGCCGCGGCTTCTTCTTTCACGATCGCACGCAGGAGCGCGAGCTCGCCGCCCTCAAGAGCGACTTCTTGTCGACCGTCACCCACGAGCTGCGGACGCCGCTCACGTCGGTGAAGGGATCGTTGCAGCTCGTCCTCGGGAAGACATCGGGCCTGGGCGCCGTCGATCGCGAGCTCCTCGACATCAGCTTGAAGAACACCGACCGCCTGATCCGGCTCATCAACGACATCCTCGACATCTCGCAGCTCGAGCTCGGCAACATCGATTTCACCTGCGCGACGGTCGCCGCCGCGCCGTTGATCGAGGAGGCGGTCGCGGGCCTGCGGGCGTACGCGGCCGGACGCGACATCGCGCTCGCCTGCGATCTCGAGCCCGAGCTCCCGGCCGTCGAAGGCGATCGCGATCGCTTGATCCAGGTGCTCACCAATCTGATCTCGAACGCGGTGAAGTTCTCCGCGCCCGGCGGCCGCGTCGTCGTCCGTGCGTCGCGCCACGCCGAGGGTCTGGCGATCGCCGTCCGCGATTGGGGGATCGGCATCGGCGCCCACGACCAGCCGCGCCTGTTCCAGCGTTTCCAGCGGCTGAATCCGCGTGGCTCCGACGAACCGGGGACGGGACTCGGGCTGGCGATCTCGAAGGCGATCGTCGAGCGTCACGGCGGCCGCATCGCCGTCGAGAGCGCGGAGGCCGCGGGCTCGACCTTCACGGTGTTGATCCCGCTCGCCTGCGGCGACGTCGCGGTCGCCGTCGATCCGGACGCCGCCGAGATCGAGACGGCCGGACGGCCGACGCTGCTCCTCGTCGACGACGACGCCGACCTCGGCACCGTTCTCGAGGTCTCGCTGCGGGATGCGTTCCGTCTCTTGCGAGTCGAACGCGGCGTGCAGGCGCTCGACGTCGCGCGCGCGGAGCGGCCCGACCTGGTCTTGCTGGACGTCGTTCTACCGGATCTCAGCGGTTACGACGTGCTGCGGATCCTCCAGCACAGCGAGGCGACGCGTGGCGTGCCGGTCGTGATGCTGACCGTGCAGCCGGAGCGCGAGCTGGCGTGGCGGCTCGGCGCCACGGACGTGGTCGCGAAGCCGATCGACATCGACGAGCTGCGGCGCGCGATCGCGCGGACGCTCAAACGACGCGCGAGCCAGCACGGGCTGCGCATCGCGCTCGGACCGTTGCTCTCGCGGCCGGCCGAGGGGCTCGTCGCCGCCTTGGAGGCCGCGGGCCACGCGGTCTTCAGCGCCAGCGATCCGTGGGAGCTCTTGCACTCGGTCGATCAGCACGATGCCGACGTCGCCGTCGTCGAGGCGGCGAGCGAGAACGGCACCGACGGGACGGTCGCCTTCGTCCGCGGCAACGCGGCGACCCGCAACCTGCCGCTCGTCCTGCTGACCGATCGTCCGGAAGGCGTGGTCGCCGTCGGGTGTACGTCGATGGAGAGAACCACGGACGACCTGGAGATCGTGCGCGCCGTCGAGTCCGCCGCGCGCGCCCGCGTCGCGGCGTAGGCGCGCTCCCCGGTCGGCGATGGCGGGGAGAGAAGCTCGGCTTCAGCGCCGGCGCCGCAAGCGATCGGCGATCGTCGACGCGGCCGCGGCGATCGTGAAGGCGGCTGAGCGACCGTGCATGCAGGTGCGGCGATTCGTGGACGCTGCCCCCGAGCCATGGCGGCCGAGCATGCGGCGTGCGGGGGAGGGGGGAGGGTTCAGCGATCTCGCACGCTGACCCCGCGCTTGCGGGCGAGGCCTTGAATCGCGCGCCAGGCGAGCTTGCTGGGGTTCGCGTGGCCGTTCTCCCAGCGGTTCACGGTCGACACAGTGACGGCGATCGCGTGCGCGAACTCCTCTTGCGTCATTCCGAGCTGCGTCCGCAGCTCGCGGACCGGATTGACGGTGGCATCGCCGTCCGGTGCAGTCTGTTCGTGTCTTTCCATGTCCGTTCCTCGCCGCCGCCGTGCGCTCGAACGATGCGAAGGGCACGGCGGCCGACATGGCAGGCAGCAACCGCCGTGCCACGCACTCTGCCGCAAACGCCGTGGAAGCACGGGCGTCGCGTCGCACGGCAACGATGCGTGTTCGCCGATTGGCTGTTTTCGTGACGCCGCGACCTTGGAGCCCACGTTGCCTTCGAAGGCGTGCATTCGATATCGTTCGAGACATGCGTTCCCGCACATCAAGGAGGACGGTCATGCGAATTGGTCGGTTGGCGGTGACGGCGATCGTGTTGCTGGCGAGCATCGGGGCGAGCGTCCAACCGGCGCGCGCCGCGCGGACACCCGAAGAGACGCTCGAGGGGTATCTCAAGGCGATGAAGGAGCAGAAGTACGACGACGCCTACAAGTACCTCTCGAAGGCGATGACGGGAAACAAGGACCAGGAGACCTGGGCGAAGGAGACCAAGTACCAGATGCAGGCCGCCGAGGTGAAGATCTTCAAGTACCAAGTCTTCCCGGCGAAGATCGAGGGCGACGTCGCCAAGGTGCCGAACATCCTGAGCTCGCAGGACAAGTATCTGAACCAGCTCGGCGCCGACGAATACGAGCTGTACACGCTCGTCAAGGAGAACGGCGAGTGGAAGATCGATCAGCAAGAGCAGGTCGAGAAGTCGGAGCAGTCGAAGTGGTTCAAGAAGAAGTAAGGAGCGGCCGGCGTCGCGATTCTGTTGACTCCCCCGTCGATCTGTTGCAGTAGACGCGCGTCGGTTCGTCTGCGGCCGACGTTCCCCACGAGGAGGCGCTATGAACGCTCGGCGGACTTTCGTAGTCGTTGCGGTGCTGGTCGGTATCGGCGCCGTCGGCTGTCATCCCGAGGTCGAGCTGCCGCCGCTTCCGGAGTTGAAGATCTCGCTGATCGGCGATCGCTTCTTCGACGTGAAGGCGCTGTCGCCGGATCGGGCGCTGGTGATCGGCTACCGCGGCAAGGTCCTCGAGACCAACGATTCCGGCCGGACGTGGAACGTGATTCCGATGCCGACCGATCGCGCCCTCTACAACATCCGGTTCGCCGACGCGCAGAACGGCTGGATCTGTGGCCAAGCCGGCGTCATCCTCAATACCAAGGACGGCGGTAAGACCTGGACCGAGCAGAAGAGTAACACCGATACGTATCTCTTCGCCCTGTACCCGACGAGCGCGACGCACGTGTACGCCGTCGGCGACAAGTCGACGCTGGTCGAGACCCGCGACGGCGGCGCGACCTGGACGGCGCGCAAGCTGTCGCAAGCCGGCGAGAACATCTCCGAGGACATCGCGCTCGCCGTGCAGGACCCGATCTTCTACGACATCGAGTTCGCGGACGAGCAGAACGGCTGGATCGTCGGCGAGTTTGGCACCATCCGGCACACCACCGACGGCGGCCAGACGTGGACCGACCAGCAGCAGACGCTTCTCGGCGGCGGCATCGTCGACATCCTCGACCTGCCGACTCTCTTCGGCGTCCACTTCGTCAACAATCAGGAAGGCGTCGCGGCCGGTCTCGAAGGCAAGATCGCGCACACGCACGACGGCGGGAACACCTGGAAGTTCGACTCGGTCGGCGACAAGGTCACGATCGAAGATCCGCTGTACGCGCCGTTCCTCTTCCCGGACGGCAAAGGCTGGGTGATCGGCGCGGGCGGCGAGGTGGTGACCAAGGAGCCCGGCGACGAGAGCTGGAAGCGCGCCCAGCTCGGCATGCGCCTCTTCACCTGGCTCCGCGGTATCGACTTCTTCGATCACAACAACGGCTGGATCGTCGGCGGCTTCGGCACGATCCTGAAGACCAAGGACGGCGGCAAGACCTGGACCCCGAGCTTCGCCTGACGACCGGCACACGCGCAGGATCCACGGCGCCGGCGCGTCACGGCCCGATGAATTGCGCGCGTCCGATGGTTTCCCTACGATACGACCATGCGAGGTCGATCACGGTGGCGGCGCCTCGAGCTCGCTCGTTGCCGCGGCCGCTCGCGGTCGGCTGCAGTAGGATCCGTCGCCCGTCCGGGCGCCGCGCGACGACGACTTCTTCCCGCTCACGCCGCGGTCCCGCTGGGAGTACGTGGTGACGGGTCGCGGTGGAGCGCAGCGCTTTCGCTTCATCGCGACCGTTCGGCCGACCGATTTCGTCGATGCCGACCGGACGCAGCTGCCGCGTCGTCGACGAGCGCTACACCGACGTCGGCGACGAGGACGGTCCTTTCCGTCGTCTACTGCATCGAGGGCGGGTTCCTGCACCGGGTGATGTCGCTCGAGTACCGGGGCGAGACGCTCGAGGACAACGGACTGCGCTCGGGCGAGCTCAAGTTCCTTCCTACCAAGCTCGACGCGCGACGCCTCGTGGGAGGGATTCACCAACGCCTACCGCCTGCCGGACGGCTCCGGATTCGTCGTGGAGCAGCATCACCACGCGACCGCCGCGACCGCGGACGTCGTGGTGCCGGCCGGCCGCTTTTCCGGCTGCGTGCGCGTCGACACCACCGCCGATGCACTACGCGATGGACGCCGACGGCCGTCCCGACGGCCCGCGCGTGACGTTCTACTACGCCGACTGGTACGCGCCCGGCATCGGCCTCGTGAAGACCGAGCAGCGCAACGACGAGCCGCGAGGTGCTCGCGACGATCGAGCTCGACCGTTACGACATCGGAGGCGAGGCGCCGGTTCGGTGATCGCGGTCGAGAATCTCGTCAAGGATTTCGGCCCGACGCGCGCCGTCGCCGGCGTGAGCTTCTCGGTGGCGAACGGCGAGATCATGGGCCTGCTCGGGCCGAACGGATCGGGCAAGACCACGATCATGCGCGTCCTGACCGGGTTCTTTCCGCCGAGCGACGGGCCGGGTGCGGATCGACGGCCTCGACGTCGAGGACGCAGCCGCTCGCGGTGCGCGAGCGCATCGGCTACCTGCCCGAGAACGTCGTCCTGTATCCGGACTTGGCGGTCCGACGTTTCCTCGCGTTCTGCGCCGAGGTGAAAGGCGTACCCGCCGGCGAGCGCGCCGGCCGCATCGACGAGGTGCTCGCGGCGTGCGGCCTCGCCGAGGTCGCGGGCAAGCTGATCGGCAAGCTCTCGAAGGGATACCGCCAGCGGGTCGGGATCGCGCAGGCGATCATCCACCGGCCGCGCGTGCTGGTGCTCGACGAGCCGACGGTCGGCCTCGATCCGCGGCAGATCGTCGAGATCCGCGCGCTGATCCGGTCGCTCGCCGGCTCGACGACGATTCTCTTGAGCACCCACATCCTTCCCGAGGTGAGCATGACGTGCCAGCGCGTCATCATCATCGACTACGGCCGCATCATCGCCGAGGACACCGCCGAAGGGCTGACCCGCCGGCTGCGCGGCTCCGACGAGACCCGCCTCCGCGTCGACGGACCGCGCGCGGCGGTGCTGAGCGCCTTGCGGGCGGTGCCCGGCGATCGACGACCTCCGCGAGGAGCCGGCGGCGGACGGCGTCGTCACCGCGGTCGCGCGCTCGGCGGGCGGCGATGCGGTACGGCGCGAGCTCGCCGCGACGGTGGTGCGCAGCGGGTGGGGACTGCTCGAGATCCGGCCGCTGCCGATGAGCCTCGAGGATCTCTTCGTCCGCCTGGTGCGCGACGAGCGCGACGCCGCGGCGTGAAGACGATCGCGCTCATCCGCAAGGAGCTGGCGTCCTACTTCGCCGGCCCGCTCGTCTACATCGTGGTCGGCGCGTTCCTCGCCGTCACCGGCTACGAGTTCTACACCACGCTCAACAGCTACGTGACCTTCGGCTTCGGGATGAACATCCTCGAGAACTTCTGGGAGAACTTCTTCGTCAACCACATCGGCTTCTATCTCTTGATCGTCGTGCCGCTGTTCACCATGCGCCTTCTCGCCGAGGAGCGGCGGCTCGGCACCATCGAGCTCCTCTACACGTACCCGCTGCGCGACGGCGAGATCATGGTCGGGAAGTTCGTCGCCTGCCTGCTGGTGTTCCTCGTCTTCCTCGCTGGAACGCTGCTGTATCCCGCGATCGTCTACGTGATTCAGCCATTCGACCCGATGCCGTTCGTCGCGCGCTACCTCGGCACGGTGCTCTTCCTCGGGGCCTGCATCGCCTGCGGCCTGTTCGTCTCGTCGCTCACCGACAGCCAGGTGGTCGCCTCGTCCTGCACCTTCGTCCTGCTGCTGCTCTTCTGGATCCTCACCTGGAACGAAGCGGCCGTGAGCTCGTCGGTCGTGACCGTGCTGAGCCAGCTCTCGACGTTCGACCACTTCTACAGCCTTCTCGCGCGGCGTGATCGATTCGAAGGACGTCCTGTACTTCGTGCTGTTCATCGCGTTCTTCCTGTTTCTCACGCTGCGCTCGATGGAGTCGCGGCAGTGGCGCGGCCGACGCTGAGCAAGGGTCGCCGCCGCCTGCTGCCGCTGATCGTCGGCACGATCGGCCTCGTCGGCTGCGGCGGGCTCGTGCTCGCGCTCGCCTATCGGCACAACGTGCCGCCTCGATCTGAGCCCGCACCGCGTCTACACGCTGTCCACGCACGCGAAGACGCGTCCTGCGGGCGCTCGATCGCGACGTGCACGTCACCGTCTTCGTCCGCACCGAGGATCCCGCGCACTCCGCTGATCAAAGACCTGCTCTGGCGAGTCGGGCGCGAGACGCGACGCGATCAGCTACGAGATCGTCGACCTCAACCGCTCGCCGGCGCGCGCGAGCCGCTACGGCATCGACCGCTACGGCGCGCTGGTGTTCGAGAGCGGCGGCCGGCGGCGCGACATCTCGAACCCTTCCGAGGGCGCGTTCATGAGCGCGGTGCTCGCCGTCACCCGCGCGACCGAGCGCGTCGTCTACTTCGTTACCGGACACGGCGAGCACTCGCCGGAGAGCACGGATCGGCAAACCGGGTACTCCACGGCGAAGCGCAGCCTCGAGGAGGAGCTCTTTCGCGTCCGCGAGCTGCCGCTCGTCCCGCCGACCGGTATTCCCGCCGACGCGTCGCTGGTGGTGATCGCCGGCCCGCGGAAGGACTACTTTCCCGGACGAGATCGCCGCGCTGCGGCCTATCTCGATCGCGGCGGCAATCTTCTGCTGATGATCGATCCGGAGACGCCGGCGTCGATCGGCGTGCTCGCCGCCGCCTACGGCATCACGCCGCGTCCGCAGGTCGTCGTCGATCCCGAGCGCCGGCTGGCGGCGGGCGAGGGCGTCACCGTTCTCGTCTCCGGGCTCGCGCCGTCGTTTCTCGTGAGCGGCACGCTCGAGGCGCCGCCGGTGTTCTCGTATGCGCGGCCGCTCGCGATCGCCGACGCCTGGAAGGGATCCGTGGTGCCGTTTCTCGAGACCGGGCCGTCGAGCTACGCGATCGCGGCAAACGGCAGCGCCGACGCGCCGCCGCAAGGGCCGACCGGTGCCTTGACGGTCGGGGCCGCCGTCGTCCGTCCCGGTACCGGGACCGACGGCAAGGGCGGGCGCATGATCGTCTACGGCGACGCGGATTTCGCCGCCAACGGCGTCATCGACTATCTCGGCAACCTCGACCTGTTCGTCAACAGCGCCAACTGGCTGACGCGCGACGAGGCGCTGATCTCCGCGCGCCGCGAGCAGAAGGAGCGCGGCCGCGAGCAGTTCTTCGTGACGGCGGAGCAGGGCTCGCTCGCGTTCTGGCTCGCCGCGGTCGTGCAGCCGGCGCTCTTTCTCGTCGCCGGCGTGGTCGTGCTGGTGCGCAGGCGGCGGCAGTGACCTGGCGGCGCGTCGGCGTCATCTACCTGGTGCTCGCCGTCCTTGCCGCTTGGTTCGTCGCCGTCGAGCTCCGTCCCGCGCGCACCGATCACACCCACGATCCCGGCGCGCCGGAGCGATCGCTGCTGGGCGTCGACGCCGCCGCCGTCGTCCGCCTCGCGCTCCGCCGCGACGGCACCACGATCACCGTCGCCCGCGACGACGACCGCTGGCGCGTGGTCGAGCCGGCGGCCGTCGCCGTGCCGCCGGACCTGATCGCGGCGCTGGTCGCGACGCTCACCGCGGGCCAGGTATCCGAGGTGATGACGCGCGAAGCCGGCGGCGACGCCGCTGCGTTTGGTCTCGCCGCGCCGGCCGCCGCGATCGACGTCACGCTGCGCGACGTTCCGGCGCCGATTCACGTGCTCCTCGGCGGGACGAACCCGACGAAGACCGCGCTCTACGCCGAGCGAACCGACGACCGCGCGATCTATCTCGTGGGCTTGAACGTCCGCTACTACAGCGATCTCATCTTCGATTCGGCGCATCGCTGAGCGCCACGCGCCGGAAAGTCATCGCGTGCAGCGACCGGCCCTCGGCGCGGTACTTGCGGGCGAAGGCCGTGTCGAGCCCCGGATGCGCGGGTGCCTGCGTCGCCACGGCGAAGCTGCCGCTCGCGATCACCCGGCGTTCGACGTGACGCAGGTAGCGTTCGACGTCGGTCGCGACCGCCAGGCGTCCGCCGGCGACGAGGGTGCGAGCGACCGCTGCGACGAACGCACGGCGTGAAGAGCCGGCGTTCGGCGTGACGCCGCTTCGGCCAGGGGTCGGGAAAGTACACGTGGTAGGCGTGCGACCGAGCAGCGGGGACCAGCTCGCGGACGACGCAGCCGGCGTCGGCGCGCAGCGTCCGGACGCGCGGCAGCGCGGCGTGGGCCACGCGCGCGGCGACGCGCGACGCTCTCCGCGGGCGCGCGCTCGATCCCGAGAAAGTTGGTCTCGGGCTGCGCGCCGCGCTGCCGCGAGCAAGAAGGTACCGTCGCCGCAGCCGATCTCGATCTCGACGGGCCCGGGATTGCCGAAGAGCTCGGACCAGAACGGATGACCGCCGGGGCCGCGCTCGGCGGCCGCGATGTCGACCGGAGGCACCCGCGGTCAGGACCGACTCCGCCGGATCGGCTCAGCCTTCCTTGGCACGCGAAAGATACGCGCCGCTCTCGGTGTCGACGCGGATGAGATCGCCGGTCTCGACGAAGTTGGGCACCGGGACGACGAGACCGGTCTCGGTCGTCGCCGGCTTCAGCACGTTGGTCACGGTCGCCGTCTTGAGACCCGGGGAGGTGTCGGTCACGCGTAGGTCCACCGTCTTGGGGAGCGTCACCCCGATCGGCTGGCCTTCGTAGAAGTCGATCTGCACCCGCATGTTCGGCATCAGGTAGTTGGTCGCGTCGCCGAGGGTCTCGGCGTCGAGCGTGATCTGCTCGAAGCTCTCCGTGTTCATGAAGTGGTTGGTGTCGCCGTCGGAGTAGAGGAACTCCATCTGCTGCTGGTCGAGGGTCACGCGATCGACCTTGTCCTCCGAGCGGAACCGGTTCTCCGTCTGCGTCCCCGAACGGACGGCGCGCATCTTCGTCTGCACCATGCCGCGCCAGTTCCCCGGCGTGATGTGGGTGACGGTCATGATCCGGTAGAGATCGTGTTGATAGTTGATCAGCATGCCAGCGCGCAGCTGGGTCGCGGGAATCAGCATCGAGCCTCCTGAATGAGCGGCGAGTCGTGACGGCGGTCGCGCGGCGGCGCAGTGCGCCGCCGCCGGACGCGGGGTCCGTCGTTACTGCACGTTGCCGGCGTAGATGTCCATCACGGTGCGCAGGAACTCGAGCGCGTCGTCGTGCGGACGTTGGAAGGAGTTCCGGCCGATGATCGAGCCGAAGCCGCCGCCGTCGCGGATCGCGCGGATCTCGTCGAAGATCGCCGACGTCTCCTTGGCCTCGCCACCGGAGAAGATCACGATCCGCCGGCCGTTGAAGGCGCTCTGCACGACGTGACGCACGCGGTCGGCGAGCGTCGCGATCGGAATGCGCTCCTTCTCGTACACTTTCTTCGCCGCGCTCTGCTCGATGTGCGCGGTCGGCGGCTTCACCTTGATGACGTGCGCGCCGAGCTGGCAGGCGATCTGCGCCGCGTACGCGACGACGTCGATCGCGGTCTCGCCCTCCTTCGAGATCCCGGATCCGCGCGGATACGACCACACCACCACCGCGAGACCTTTGCGCTTCGCTTCCGACGTGAGCTCGCGGATCTCGCCGTACATCTGGTTGCGCGCCGTCGACGCCGGATAGATCGTGAAGCCGATCGCGGCGCAGCCGAGCCGGAGCGCGTCGTCGACGCTGCCGGTGAGGGCGGGGCAGGGGTCGCCGCCGGGCGTCAGCGAATCCGAGTTGTTGAGCTTCAGGATCAGCGGGATCTCGCCGGCGAACTCCGCCGCGCCGGCCTCGATGAACCCGAGCGGCGCCGCGTAGGCGTTGCAGCCGGCGTCGATCCCGAGCTCGAAATGGTAGCGCGGATCGTAGCCGGGCGGGTTCGCGGCGAAGGAGCGCGCGGGTCCGTGCTCGAATCCCTGGTCGACGGGCAGAATCACCAGACGACCGGTGCCGCCGAGCCGTCCGTGATTCAGCAGTCGAGCGAGATTGGTGAGCGTCCCCGGATTGTCGCTGGAATACCAGCTGAGGATCTCGCGGACGCGTCCTCTGGTCATGAGCATGTCCACCATGATGAACCCCCTTGCGAGCGAAAGTCGGGTGTGTTGGCGATCACGGAGCTTAACATTTCTCGCGAGCGCGCTCCATCGGCGATCCGGGCCGGCGCTCAGTGCGCGGCGGCGCCGGCGGGAATCGCGAGCGCGACCCAGACGATCCACGCCGCCAGCACGAGGTTCACGATCGAGCCGATGCGCATCCGGCGCACCATGCTCGCGAGCTTCTCGGGCGAGATCGGATCGCCCCACTGCGCGGTGCGGACCAGCCGATGCGCCAGCCCGAAGGCAACGTAGGTGACGCCGTTGATCAGGACGAACGTCAAGATCAGCTTGAGCGTGAGCGGCTCACCGATACGGGTGAAGAACTCGGAGCGCAACCGCGCCTTGTAGCTCGTCAGGCTGAAAGCGCCCGTCATGACGAGGATGCCGAGCACCGCGATCAGCAGCGGATTCAATCGCGCCAGCAAGCCGGTGAGGATGCGGACCCGCTCCTCGTGCGACTCGATGCGGTCGACGACCGGCAACATCACGACGACGAACGCCAGCGTCGCGCCGAAGTACGCGGCGAGGCTGACGAGGTGCAGCCACAGCGTGAAGCGATCCATCAGCGCGCGCCGCGGAGGCGCGATGTTTTCTTGACTGAGCGCACGAGCGGACGATAATACGTTGGTGCCGACGACGCCTGCAACCAATCGGATTCGCAGGCGCAATTCGCAACGTCTAGCCCGCCGCCCAAGCCCCTTTACTGGATGGAGCCGGCGCCACCTTCCTCGCGTCGCGGCTCGGCGCGTTCGGCGCATGAAGAGGAGCACACCGTGTTGAAACCAACCGACGAGCAGCTGCGGGAAGGCATCCACGGCCACGCCGGCCGCGTCGAGGCCCATCGCGCCGGCACGATCACGCCGGACGAGTTCCGTCCGATACGTTTGAGCTACGGCCTCTACTACCAGCTCGACCACACGAGCCACATGCAGCGCATCAAGATCCCCGGGGGCATGCTGAGCACCGCCCAGATGAACTGCTTGAACGACATCGCCGACGACTACGGGCGCGGCGTCGCTCACGTCACGACTCGCCAGGACATCCAGATCCACTGGGTGCCGCTCGAGGAGGTCGCGACGCTCTACGACCGGCTGCACGAGGTCGGGATCACCACCCGCGGCGCGTGCTCCGACAGCGTTCGCAACGTCACCGCGTGCCCGCATTCCGGGCTGCTCGAGCTCGAGCCTTTCGACGTCGGGCCGTACGCGCAGCTCATCAACGACTACTTCCTCTTCAATCCGCTGAATCTGACGCTGCCGCGGAAGTTCAAGATCGCGCTCAGCAACTGCCCGCGCGACTGCGCGCAAGCGCCGATCAACGACATCGGCCTCTACGCGCGCGTGCGGCAGAACGGCGCCGGTCCGGAGCCGGGATTCGCGGTCTATGCCGGCGGCGGCCTCGGGGCACAGCCGTTCCTCGCGACGCTCGTCCGCGAGTTCGTGCCGGCGGCGGACGTGCTCGTCGTGTGCGAAGGCATCCTGCGCTTTCAGCATCGCGCCGGCGAACGCAAGAACCGCAGCCGCGCGCGCATGAAGTATCTGATGAAGAAGCTCGGCGCGCAGCCGTTCGTCGCGGCGCTCGAGTCCGAGATCGCCCGCGTCGACGCGACGCGGGGCGAGCGCCTGCGTCGCGAAACGCGCGACGCCGTCGCGGAGTACCGCGTGCCATCGCCGCGCTCGGCGGCCGCCGTCGCGCCCGCGGCGCGTCCGGGAAGCGCGCTCGCCACCTGGCAGGCCCACAACGCCGTTGCGCAGCGCGATGCCGGCTACTACGCGGTCACCATCACGGTGCCGCTCGGCGACTACACGACGGCGCAGGGGCGCGCGCTCGCCGCTCTCGCCGACGAGCACGGGAACGGCACGCTGCGCACGACCAACGAGCAGAATCTCGTGCTGCCGTTCATCAGCGGCGCGGCGCTCCCGGCGCTGCATGCACGGCTCGAGGAGATCGGGCTCGCCGAGCCGTTCGCGAATCACCTGACCGACGTGGTCTCGTGCCCGGGGGCGGACTACTGCAGCCTGGCGGTGACGCGCTCGATGGGCATGGCGGAGCGCATCCGACATCACCTCCATACGACGAGCGTGTCGCCCGCGGCGTTCGGCGAGCTCCACGTGAAGATCAGCGGCTGCCCGAACTCCTGCGGCCAGCATCACGTCGGCGACATCGGGCTCACCGGGATGATGATCAAGGGCACGGACGGCAACGAGCGTCCACACTACTCGATCCTCGTCGGCGGCGGCGTCGGTGAGGGTGGTGAGGCAGCGCTCGGGCGGCGTCTCTCCGGGCGCTTCCCCGAGGAGTTCGCGCCGCATGCGATCGTCGCGATCGCGGAGTGCTACCGCGCGGAGCGCGTCGGCTCCGAGAGCTTCCAGCAGTACGTCCGCCGCGCCGGTCTCGATCGCCTGAACGAAGTCGCCCAGGCGGCGGCGTCCGACGGCGTGCGTTGACGGCCGGTGGGGCGCCGCGCGAGACGGGTGACGACCGCCTCGGCGACGACACGGGCGACCGCTTCTATCAAGGGACGATCCTCCGCCTGTATCCGGGCAGTCGCAGCGGCGTGGTGCGGACGCGCGGCGGTCGCGACGTCGCATTCGCGGTCCCGCACGTCCGGATCGTCGGCGCGGCGCACGGCTTCGCCGGGCTCGCCGAAGGCATGCGCGTCGGCTTCGACCTCGGCCGGACCTCGCGCGGCCTGCGCGTGACGACGATCCGTGTCTACGAGGATCCGCCGCCTCAGAGCGGCAACGACGTGCGGTAGAGGAGGAATCGGCCGAGAAACTCGCCGACCACGGTCGTGAGCACGGCGACGTAGAACAATCCGGTCGCGGCCATCGTCTGGGGGATCTGAAGCGTCCGCCAGATCATCCACGCGATCGCCAGTGCCGCCAGCGGACCGACGCCGACCCGGGTCCAGAAGAGTTGGCGGTGGTCGCGCCAGAGATCGGCGAGCGAGTCCGCCGTCGCGCTCGAGCCGGCGAGCTGCAGCGTCGCGAGCACCAGCGCGAGGGTCGCGAGCTGTACGATCAGGCTCGTGCGGTACATGCGCCAGATCCTGAGGAACGGCGCGAGAGGCATGCCGACGTCGATCAGGTACCAGTGACCGAGCAGCATGCCGGTCGTCGTCGCTCCGAGCAGCACGGCGGAGACGACGAAGCTCGCCGGGTAGAGGACGCTCTCGATCGAGAACGCGGGGGCGGGCGAGAAGCCGACCGCGCTCACGGTGATCGCCGCGAGACCCGTCGCGACGGCGGCGGCGTAGGCGATCGCGCGCCGGCGGTAGGGGTCGCCCCACAGCGAGGCGACGTACGCCGCCGCGACCGCCGTGAAAGCCGTCCATGTGCCGGCCTCGAGGATCTGCCAGCGGGAGATCGTCCCGTGCGCGTTCCAGAGCAGCGTCGCCTCGCCGGCGCTGATGAGGAGCGCGCTCGCGAGGAAGACCGCTGCGCTCGACTTGTAGAAGCCGCGTTCGATATCGTGAAACGGCAGCTGGCTCAGGCAGAAGATTCCACCGACCGCGAGCTGTCCGAACACCAGCAGAAAACAATGCGCGAACGGCGACATGCGAGCGCGCGATGCTAGACGACGACCGATGACGAGACAACGTGCGTGGCGCGCCTGCTCCAGTGAGTGCCTTGCGAGGTCGCGAACGATGGCCGGCGTGCGCGACCGCGCGCACGTTGCCGCGTCGCTGGCGGCGGCGCTGATGATGGTCCTCGCGCTCGGCTGCCGCCACGAGGCGCCGGGCGACGTCGAGGTCCGCGTGCGGAACGTCGGATTCGACTACGACGCCGGCGCCCCGGTGGTGATCCTGCAAGCGCGCGAGGACGAGACGCGGATCCTGCCGATTTGGATCGGCCCCGCCGAAGCCGAGGCGATCGCGATCGAGATGCAGCACGTGAGGCCGCCGCGGCCGTTGACGCACGATCTCGTGAAACGAATCATGGACACGACGGGGGTCGCGCTCCGGCGCGTCCGGATCACCGATCTGCAAGGGCAGACGTTCTTCGCGAGCCTCGTGCTCGAGCGTGATCGCCGCGAGATCGAGATCGACAGTCGGCCGAGTGATGCGATCGCGCTCGCCCTGCGCTGCCGCTCCCCGATCTTCGTCGAGCGGGCGCTCTTCGAGCGCGGCGCGTCGGGCGGGCCGTCACCGAAGCAGGACGTGACCGCCAAGCTGTGGGGTCTCACGGTGCAGGACGTGACGCCGGCGCTCGCGGAAACGCTCGGGCTCGGCGCTCCGTCGGGCGTCCTGGTCTCGGACGTCGGCGACGAGGCGCGCGCCGGGGTGGGCGTGCGCCGCGGCGACGTCATCGTCGCCGTCGACGGCAAGCCGATCGAGGATCTCGCCGGCCTGCGCGCGCTCGAGGCGTCGGCGACCGAGCCGAGCCGCGTCGACGTGCGACGCGGCGGCGAACGGATGACGCTCGCGTTCCCGGAGAGGCGCGCGCCGCACGCCGCCGACTGAGGTCTGGTTGCAAATTTCCCAGACGTCGCATAGCGTTCGAAGAGTTACATGGAGGACCTGGCGCGGATCCTGGAGCACCGAGTCGAGGGCCTGGCGCGCGCACTTGCAGACACCATCAACGAGGCGGAGGTACCGGGTCGACCGGGCTTTCGCGGAGAGCTGAGAGACGTCGCAATCAGCGTTCTTCAGGACGGCGTCGCGCTTCCGGAGCGGGACGGGATCGGCGAGCATGCGACGACGGACGCGCCGTTCAACCCGCTCGGCATGGGCATCCCGCTCTTCTTTGCCGGTGCGGTGCTCTTCTTTCTCTTTCCACCGGTCGGGTTGGCACTGTTGGCGGCATCCGCGGCGATGATCGTGTGGGGGATGTTGGCATCGCTGTGGTCGCGACGGTGAGCGCGGTTCGAATTCTCGTGGCCGGGCGGGCGCGGCCCGCCGGACGCGGCATCATCCCCGGGAGCTGGAGCAGCAGCCATGGCGAACGCTGACACGCAAGCAGTGCAAACGGTGCGCAGACCCGCGGCCGCCAAGCCTGCAAAGCAGATCGGTACCCTGTGGTCGCGGCGCGACGTCGTCGGCCGTCTCGGGTGGGGCCTGTTCGGCGCGTTCGCCGGGATCACGCTCCTCGGGTTCTTGCGATCGGCGTTTCCACGCGTCCTCTTTCAGCCGCCGACGAGGTTCAAGGCCGGCTTTCCCAAGGACTACACGGTCGGCGAGATCAGCGAGAAGTTCAAGAAGGAGTTTCGGGTCTGGATCATCCGTACCGAGGAAGGTTTCTACGCGCTGTTCGCGAAATGCACCCACCTCGGCTGCACCCCGCGCTGGCTCGCCGCCGAGGAGAAGTTCAAGTGCCCGTGTCACGGCAGCGGCTTCTACCGCAGCGGCATCAACTTCGAAGGGCCGGCGCCGCGGCCGCTCGAGCGTTTGCGGATCACGCTCGCGGAGGACGGGCAGATCGTCATCGATAAAGGCGTCAAGTATCTCTACGAGAAGGGCGACTGGACGAAGCCGGGGGCCTTTCTGAAGGTCTGACTCGCTGCGCTCGATCCCGAGCGCGATTCAATTCAATCGGAACGCGAGGAGCGCTACGCATGGCGTGGGACGACATCAAACGGCAGATCACCGAATCGGACGTCTGGCAGTCGATGTTCCGCCACGGGTACGAGGACACGTCGCGCAACCGGATCCTCATGGTCTCCGGCAACGTCTGGCTGCATCTCCACCCGTCGAAGGTCCGCCGTCACGCGGTCCGGATGCGGTTCACGTGGTGCATGGGCGGCATCACGTTCCTGATGTTCCTGGTGACGACGGTGACCGGTGTGTACTTGATGTACTACTACCGGCCGGTCGCGGAGTACGCCTACGCCGACATGAAGTATCTCGACTTCGACATGCCGTTCGGGATGCTGATGCGGAACATGCATCGGTGGGCGGCGCACGGGATGGTGATCGCGGTATGGCTGCACATGTTCCGCGTCTTCCTGACCGGCTCCTACAAGCCGCCGCGCGAGTTCAACTGGGTCGTGGGCGTGATCTTGTTGGTTCTGACCTTGTTGTTGAGCTTCACCGGTTACCTGCTCCCGTGGGATCAGCTGTCGATCTGGGCGGTGACCGTCGGCTCGAACATGGCGCGCGCGACGCCGTTCCTCGGCCACGAGGGACCGGGACACGAGCTGCTGGGCGTCAACTCCATCTACGACGCGCGGGCGTTCCTCTTCGGCGGCGGCGAGATCGGGCCGCACACCCTGCTGCGCTTCTACATCCTGCACTGCATCTTCTTCCCGCTGATCACGAGCCTCTTCCTCGCGGTGCACTTCTGGCGCATCCGCCGCGACGGCTTCTCGGGACCGCCGCTCTGAGAAGGCGATCGATGCGCGTGCTCGTCCTGCCGATCGTGTTCGGCGTCATACTCTGCGTGATGTACGTCCTCGCGAAGCCCCGAGGAGAGTGACCATGGCTGAAGAGAAGACCGCGCTCCGCGCCGTCGCCGGCGGCTCCGCGGCGAAACGCGTCGAGGCTCCCGAGCGGAAGCCCACGAAGCCGCTCGACGACAAGATCCACACGTGGCCGCACCTGGTCCGCGCCGAGTTCATCTGCGCGATCCTGGTGATGGTGCTGTTGATCGTCTGGTCGCTGCTCTCCGACGCGCCGCTCGAGGAGCCGGCGAACCCGACGCGCACGCCGAACCCGTCGAAGGCGCCGTGGTACTTTCTCGGGTTGCAGGAGATGCTGGTCTTCTTCGACCCGTGGCACGCCGGCGTGGTGCTGCCGAGCCTCATCATCATCGGGCTGATGGTGCTGCCGTACATCGACATCAACCCGAAGGGGAACGGCTACTACTGCTTCAACGATCGGAAGTACGAGATCATCACATTCTATCTCGGCTTCCACGTTCTGTGGGTGTCGCTGATCATCATCGGGACCTTCTTGCGCGGCCCGGGCTGGAATTGGTTCTGGTTCTGGGAGCCGTGGGACGTGCACAAGGTCGAGGCGATGACCGCGGTCGACCTGCCGTATCTCCTCGGTGCGCGCAGCAAGCCGGCGCAGATGATCCTCGGCGCGTCGCTCGTGGTCGGCTTTTTCGCCGGCGGATTCGCGCTCATGTACTGGTGGGTCGTCCGTCTGAAGGGCCGCGACTTCATGCGCCGCTGGGGGATGGCGCGGTTCGGCATCACGGCGTTTCTCTTCCTCAACATGTGGGCCGTGGTGCTCAAGATGCTGATGCGCCATCTCGCCTCGATCAAGTACGTGATGGCGACGCCTTGGTTGAACATCTGAATGTTGTTCTATGTAGCGAAGCTCCTCCAGCTGATCGGGTTCGCGCACGTCGGATACGCGCTGTTCGTCGGCGTCACCGAAACGCATTCGATGGGTCCGGAGCTGCGGCTCTTGATGATCGGCAGCGTGGTCTTCTACGTAGGGCGGCTCCTCGAGCATCGAGCGGCGGCATGAAGGAAGGACATGGCTCGGCCTGAGACGGAGATCGACGAAGAAAAGAAGTCGCGGAGCGTGGTGTTTCTGCTGTCCGCGCTCGCGTTGCTCGTGACCGGCATCTGGGCGGTGTGGAACGACAACATCTCCCGCCGGCCGTGGAAGCTCTTCCAGCACGAGTTCCGCACCATCGAGTACACGCGCGCGCAGCAGGCGCTCGCCGCCGAGCAGGCCCGTCTCGAGGCGGATCCCAAGTATCAAGAGCTCACCGCGAAGCTCGTGCAGGCGCGAGCCAGCCTCGAGCAGGGTGAGACGGCGCGACAAATCGCGGCGCGCCAGTCGGAGCTCGACGCCAACGCCAAGCGGCTCGCGACGGTCGACCTCGACCTGAGGTTCGTGAAGAGCGAGCTCGAGGAGGCGTGGTACGAGCTCGACCACGCCAAGGAGAACGGCAAGCCGATCGACGCCCGGCGCGCCCGCGTCGACAAGCTCGAGGAGCACAAGGCGGTCACACAGAAGGATTTCGACGAGCTCAACCGCAACAAGACGCGGCTCGAGGGCGAGATCAAGGAGCTCCAGGCCGGCGTGAAGACCCTCGAGGATCAGATCGCCGACGTCGCGGCGGAGCGCAGCAAGCTCGAGCAGAAGCTCGACGGCCTCGTGGTCTTGAAGGCGGGACCGTTCCAGATGCTGCAAGTGCCGCGCATCGAGCAGACGGTTCTCGAGGAGTTCGACCGCAACGCGTACAACCAGCCGGTCGCGCGCGTCGATCGCTGCGTCTCCTGCCACGTCGGCATCGACAAGGCGGGCTTCGAGGACCAGCCGAACCCGTTCAAGACGCATCCTGACCGCGAGCACATCCTCGCCAAGCACCCACCCGACAAGTTCGGCTGCACGCCCTGTCACGAGGGGCAGGGCGCTGCCGTCAACAGCGTCGCGGAGGCCCACGGCAGGGTGCCGTTCTGGGAGCATCCGCTGCTCACCGGCGAGAAGGTGCAGGCGCGCTGCAGCAAGTGTCATTTGGACGTCGCCGGCGTCGACCACGCCAATCGCATCGCGGCCGGCCAGCTGCTGTTCGAGCAGCTCGGCTGCCACGGCTGTCATCTGGTCGAGGGGCTCGAGGATCTCGGCAAGGTCGGTCCGTACCTGCGGCGCATTCGGCGCCAAGGTCGATCCTTCGTGGTTGCTACGCTGGGTGACGAACCCGCACGAGTTCCGCCCGCACACCAAGATGCCGAACTTCATGTTCACGCCCGAGCAAGCGACCGCGATCGGCGCCTACCTCCTCCAGGCCTCCGCCAAGGAATCGAGCGAATGGCTCGACGCGCATCCCGAGCCGACGGGCGTCGATCCCGGCAACGCCGCCCTCGTCGCCCACGGCAAGCAGATCACCGAGAGCATCGGCTGCCGCGGCTGTCACGCCTTCGCGCCCGACCAGCCGCAGCCGCTCATCGGTCACGACAAGCACGTCGCGCCGAACCTCGCGAACGTCGCCGAGAAGACCAGCGGCCGTTGGATCTTCCATTGGCTGAAGAACCCGCGGCACTTCTCGCCGGTGTCGCGCATGCCGAGCCTGCGGCTCTCGGACGAGGACGCCACCGCCGTCACCTCGTATCTCCTGACGCTCGGCGAGAAGAAGCCGGAGCCCGCCGAGCGCCTCGCCGCGCTCGATCAGCCCGACACCGTCCACGCCGGCGAGAAGCTCGTCCGCAAATACGGCTGCGCCGGCTGCCACGACATCCCCGGGATGGAAAGCGAGTCCCGCATCGGCGTCGAGCTCTCGACGTTCGGCGGGAAGACGGTCGACGAGCTCTTCTTCGGCGAGCGCTACGACGTCCCGCATACGTGGGCCGACTGGACGTACAACAAGATCAAGACGCCGCGCACCTATGCGACCGAGCGGATCGAGCAGCTGATGCCGCAGTTCGACCTCCCCGACGAGGACATCGAGTCGCTGCGCGTCTACCTCTCGAGCCGGAACGAGCACGTCGTCCCCGCCAAGTACCGCTACAAGCCGAACGACATCGACCAGAAGCGCATTCTCGAGGGCCAGCGGCTCGTCACCAAGTACAACTGCACCGGCTGCCACATCATCGCGGGGCAGGGCGGTTTCATCCGGACGTACTACGACCAGAACCTGTCGCTCGCGCCGCCCGTCCTCAACGGCGAGGGCGCCAAGGTGCAGCCTGACTGGCTGTTCGGCTTCCTGAAGGCGCCGGTGCCGATCCGGCCGTGGCTGTCGCTGCGCATGCCGACCTTCAACCTGTCCGACGAGGACGCGAACACGATCGTCGAGTACTTCACGGCGATGGCGCAGAAGGAGATCCCGTTTCACTACATCGACGTGAAGGCGATCCCGCCGGCGAACATCGAGGCGGCGAAGCAGCTGATGTCGCCCGACTACTTCAACTGCTTCTCGTGCCACGTCCAAGGCGACAAGAAACCGGAGGGTCCTCCGGAAGGATGGGCGCCGGACCTCACCAATGCGAAGTACCGCCTCAATCCCGACTGGATCGTCGACTGGATCCGCGACCCGCAGAAGATCCAGCCCGGCACCAAGATGCCGTCGTTCTATCCGGGTGGGCCCGACGACGTGCTCGGCGGCGACGACGAGCGGCAGATCCGCGCCATCCGCGACTATCTGATGGTGATCGGCACGCCCGCCGAGCACGCCGTCGTGCAGATGGCGCAACGCACGAACGGCGCCTCGGCTGCCGTGCCGCCGGCGCAAGCCCAATAGCGACGGAGACGCGGGACGCGTTTTCGGTTCAGTCGCGACCGCCGAGGTCGCGCAGTACAAAGGAGGTGAACGTGACGAATGCGTGGAAGCTCAGTGCGGTGATGCTCGGCGCCAGCCTCGTGATCGCGACGGTCGGCTCGGCCTACGAGGCCGTCGAGGTGAAGGACGGCGGGAGCATCTCTGGCGAGGTGAAATACCAAGGCGAGCCGCCCGCTCCGGCGAAGATCGCGGTGACCAAGGACAACGAGGTGTGCGGCAAGGAGAAGACCTCGCCGGATCTCGAGGTCGGGCCGAACAAGGGCATCAAGAACGCGGTCGTCTACATCAAGGACATCACCAAGGGAAAGAAAATGGAGGTGCCGGCGACGCATCCGGAGTTCGACCAGAAGGGCTGCGAATACCATCCCCACGTGCTCGCGTTCCCGGCCGGGTCGACGATCGACATCCTGAACAGCGACGGCATCCTCCACAACATCCACACCACCTCCACGGCGAACCCGTCGTTCAACGTCGCGCAGCCGAAGTTCAAGAAGAAGATCGAGGAGAAGGTCGAGAAGCCGGAGATGCCGATCAAGGTGCAGTGCGACGCCCACGGCTGGATGCACGCGTGGTGGATCTCGCAGGACAATCCCTACTACGCGGTCACCGACGACAACGGCGCGTTCAAGCTCGCCGACGTGCCGCCCGGCGACTACGAGATCGAGGTGTGGCACGAGACGCTCGGCAAGGCGACGCAGAAAGCGAGCGTCAAGCCGGGTCAGGACACCAAGGTCTCGGTGGAGATGTCGAAGAAGTAGCGGGATCGCCGCCGCGATCCGATCGCGGTGCGTCCGATGGGGTTCGAGATGCCGGTGGTGCGTGCACTGCCGGCGTCTCTTTCTGATCGGCGGCGCGGCGGCACGCGAGACCTCGATACGGCCATGGTCGGCTTCGCCGGCCGCTGCGCGGCGCATGCGCGGGCTACGATCGCTGCTCGATCGAGAGCTCGAGCCATCCCGGCGGGCGCTGCGGCATGCGAACCAGCGCGTAGATCGTGTGGATCACCGCGCCGGCCCGACCGGGTCGCCGAACCGGGATCAGCCGCTCGCAGGCGCCTTCGAGATCACCCGCGGCCGGGTGCGGGCCGTCGCGGCCCGCGATTCGCCCGATCGTGAGGCGTCCGCCGTCGGTGCCGATCGCGAGCGTGCAGGCGGCACTCACCGGTACGACCGTGCCTCGGGCATCCTGCGTTCCCGCGAGCTCGAACATGAACCGCGCCTCGACGCCCGACGGCGCGGCGGCGCGCGCCGCAGGAGCGCCGCCCGCCGGCGGCGGAGCCGTCGCCTGCTCGTTCGCGGCGCCGATCACGTTCGTCGACCAGAGCTCGGTGCCGCCGCCGTCGTCGTCGGGCAACGTGATGCGGCAGAACGGCAGACGTCGCGGTGCTTGCATCCGTTGCTCGTGCGCGACGGCGCCGGCGGTCACGTCGTAGCGCGCGCTGCCGAGCTCGATCGAGCCGCGAATCGTGCCGAACCGGCGCGGCGTCGCGACGTCGCTCGCGGCGCGGAACGCTAGATCGACGGCGGCGTCGACGAGCTCGCCGCGGGCGAGGCCATGCTCGAGATCGAGAAAGGGCGTGAGCGTCGGGAACGCGAGCAACGGGCCGTCGTAGCGGACGCGCCAGCTTCCGCTCGGCTCGTCGACGAAGCGGAGACGCGGCACCGACCAGCATTCGCCGTTCGCGTCCCCGAGATCGCCCGTGAAGAGCGCCAGCCGGCCCGCGCTCGGGCTCAGGAGCAGACGCCCCGCCGTGCTCGCACCGTCGCGTGCGTCGATGCTGGCGAAGCCGAGCAGATCGCGGGCGACGAACTGAATGCCGCGTGTGCAGAGCGACGGCACGGGGTCGGCCGGGATCCCGATCGGCAGCCGGTCGTCGTCGGGATCGCGAACGGTCGTCGCGTCCGCGGTGCGCGGACCGCCGTCACCGTCACCGACGCGCCGTGATCGCGCGGCGGTGGGCGCCGTGGGGATGTCGGCCGGTGCCTCGCGGGCGCCGGCGCCGTCCACCCACGGCGCGAATACCTCGGTCAACGCCGCGGCGAACGCACGCTGGAACCGCCCCGGCCAGCGCAGGGGGATGCCGAGCTCGAGCTGCGCGGCCGCGAGACGGCCGTCGCTGGCGAGGCGCGCGAGGGTCCGGACGTTGGCATCCTCGTCGTCGCGATACGCCGCCGTGAAGAGCTGGAGCAGATTGTTGCGGTGGGCGGCGGGATAGCGCGCGCCGATCGTCACCATGATGTCGGACGCCTGCGCGCGCCGTCGCAGGGCCGCGATCTTGGTCGCGATGAAGTCGTCGGATGCGGTGCAACCACCGGTTCCCGCTGCGATATACGCGCCGTCGCGCTCGACGACGCCCATGCCGACGTCGCAGACGGTCTGGACTGCGTTCCAGCCGTGGATGACGAGCAGCGTCGCCGCGCCGCTCTCGCGCACCATCGCGTCCAGCACCTCGGCGAGCAGGGCCGGCAACCAACACCCGTCGCGACGGACCTCGCTGATGCGGTTGAGATCGATCTCGTTGCGGTCGCGGCTTTCGTTGACGATCGCGGTCGCGTTCCAGCGGTTCGCGAGGTCGCGCGTGAGGCTCGCGGTGTGGAGGTCATTGACCTTGTGTCGGCCGGGCGCGCGCGGCGCGAGGCGGCGCCCGCCGTGCGGCGCGAACAGCACGATCGGGAAGGTGCCGGTGCGGAGCTCGAGCCAGCTCGGCTTCATCGTGTTGCCATACCGTTACGACGTTGCCGCAGCACGGCGCAATCGTATCGTGCGGCGCTGTCTTCCTTGTGGCACGAGACGCGCCGGAGTACAGTCCGACGAACATCTCCTACCGTCCGCGCGCATGAGATCACGACCGTTGCTCAGGCATCCCGCGCCGTGTGAAGGTCGACGCCTCGTCGGATCGTCGGCGACGGTGCGCCCCCGGCCCCCACGATGAAGATCGCCGCGATCGACATCGGCAGCAACTCCATCCACATGGTGGTGGCGCGTATCGATGCGGGCGGTCATTTCACGCTTCTCGATCGAGCGAAGGAGCCGGTGCGTCTCGGCAAGGGGACGCTCTCCTCGCGGGCGCTGTCGGCGGCCGCGATGGAAGCTGGACTCGAGGCGCTCGGCACCTTCAAGCGTCTCGCCGACACGCTCCAGGTCGAGAAGATCCTGGCCGTCGCCACCAGCGCCGTCCGGGAAGCGAAGAACGGCGGCGACTTCATCTCCCAGATCGGCCGCCAACTCGGCATCCACGTCGACGTCATCACCGGTCGCGAAGAGGCCCGCCTCATCTATCTCGCCGCCAGCAACGCGCTCGACATCCGCAACGAGACCGTGCTCCTCGTCGACGTCGGCGGCGGCAGCGTCGAGTTCGTGCTCGCGGAAGACGGCGCGGTCCGGCTGCAGGAGAGCTTGAAGCTCGGCGTGCTGCGGCTCGCCGAGCGGCTCTTTCCCGGCGAGCGCATCAAGCGCGACGACCTCGAGGAGGCGGAGCGCTATCTCGGTCGCCAGCTCAGCCGCGGTCTGCAAGCTCGTCGAGCCGCGCGGCCCGCGGCGCCTGGTCGGCACCTCGGGTACCGTGCTGAATCTGGTCGCGATGGCCTACCAGCTCGAGCACGGCGCGCCGCCGGAGCGCCTCAACGCGGTCGCGGTGTCGTACAAGGAGATCGGGCGGCTGCGTGAGCGCCTGGTGCGCTGTGATCGCGAGGAGCGCAAGCGGTTTCCCGGTCTCGATCGCCGGCGCGTCGACTTCATCGTCCCGGGCGTGCTGCTCGTCGAGCAGCTCATGCGCTCGCTCGATCTCCGCGAGCTCGCCGCCTGCGATTGGGCGCTCCGCGAAGGCGTCATCCTCGACTTCATCCGGCGCCATCGCGCAGGAGATCGAGGAGAGCGACGCGATTCCCGACCCGCGCCGTCGCAGCGTCCTCCACATGGCGCGGCGGCTGCAGGACGACGTGGCGCACGGCCAGCACGTCACCGAGCTCGCGCTCGCCCTCTTCGACAAGACCGCCGATCTCCACCGGCTCGGCAGCGCGCGAGCGTGAATGGCTCGAGTACGCCGCGCTGCTGCACGACGTCGGCAACCACATCGCGCACTCCCGCCATCACAAGCACACGTACTATCTCATCATGAACGGCGAGCTCATGGGCTTCGAGCCGGAGGAGATCCGCGTCATCGCGGCGATCGCCCGTTTCCACCGCAAAGGCGGCCCGAAGGATTCCGTCCGAGGAGATGCAGGCGCTGCCGAGCCCGCTCCGTCCCGTGGTCACGCGGCTGGCGGCGATCCTGCGCATCGCCGACGGTCTGGATCGCAGCCATTTCGGCATCGTCCGCGACATCGAGGTCGCGCGCGCCGGCGGGCACGTCACGTTGCGAATCGACACCGCCGGGCACGATGCCGAGCTCGAGCTCTGGGCGGCGCGGCGCAAGGCGGACCTCTTCGAGGAAGTCGTTCGGCACGCGGCTGCTGTTGGAGGTGAAGGAATGAAGGAGGACGGCCGGACGAACCTCAGCGACCCGCATCCGTATCCCGGCAAGCTGATCATCGTCGAAGGTATCGACGGCTCGGGGAAGTCGACGCAGATCTCGCTGCTGCATCGCTGGCTGCGTCGCGCAGGGCCACAAGGTGTTCTTCACCGAGTGGAACTCGTCGGTCCTCGTGCGCCGGGCGCGTCAGACGCGGCAAGAAGAAGGATCTGCTCACCCCGACGACCTTCAGCATTCTCCACGCCGTCGATTTCGCCGATCGGCTGACCTACAAGATCATTCCGCCGCTCAAGGCGGGGATGACCGTGCTCGCCGACCGCTACGTCTACACCGCGTTCGGCCGCGACGTCGCGCGCGGCGTCGACAACGAGTGGGTGCGCGCGGTCTACAGCTTCGCGCCGAAGCCCGATCTCGCGATCTACTTCCGGGTGCCGATCGAGGTGTCGCTGCAGCGCATCCTGAGCGGCCGCACCAAGCTCAAATACCACGAGGCCGGAATGGATCTCGGCTCTGAGCCGCGATCCGGCGGAGAGCTTCCGGCTGTTCCAGAGCCAGGTGCTGGTGATCTACGACGAGCTGGTCCGCGAGTTCGGCTTGCGCGTCGTCGACGCGACCGGCGACATCGCGGCAGCAGCAGCAGCAGGTGCGGCACATGGTGGTCGAGGTCCTCGGCCTGAACGGGAAGAAGGCGCGCCATGCACGACGCGGATAAGACCTTCTACGGCAACGGTCTGCCGTACCTGAAGGTCGGCCCGCTGAAGGGCAGCCTGATCGTCATCGAAGGCACCGACGGCGTCGGTCGCTCGACGCAGATCACCGAGCTGACGCATTGGCTCGAGGTGCGGGGATACGGCGTCGTGAACACCGGCTGGACGCGTTCGCCGCTGCTCGCCGACACCATCAACGAGGCGAAGGCCGGGCACGAGCTGAACGTCACGACGTTCAGCCTGCTCTATGCCGCCGACTTCGCCGATCGCCTGGAGAACGAGATCATCCCGGCCCTGCGCGCGGGCTTCATCGTCCTCGCCGACCGCTACATGTACACCGCCTTCGCGCGCAACGCCGTCATGGGCGCGGACCCGGAGTGGACGCGCAAGCTCTTCGGCTTCGCACTGGTGCCCGACCTGGTCCTCTATCTGAAGATCGACGTCCGCCACCTCGTGCCGCGCGTCCTCGAATCGAAGGGGATGGACTACTGGGAATCGGGCATGCATCTCCGCCTCGGCAACGACATCTTCGATTCGTTCCGCCGCTACCAGACCCGGCTGATCGCCGAGTACAACCGCATCGCCGACGAGTTCGCGTTCGTCACCTTGGATGCGTGTGACGACATCGAGACGATCCAGGGCGAGTTGCGTGCGCACATCGAGCGCTATCTCGCCGGCGAGCTGCGGCCGCATCGCGCGCGGGTCTCGGGAACCAAGGTTCGGCGCCTCGTTCGCCGCGCACCGGTCGCCGGCGCGCGCTCGTGACCGGCGCGCCGGCTGCGCCGCGCCGGCCGCGCGTCGACGCCGGCGTGCGGGCGATCGCGTGCGCGCTGCTGTTGGCGTGCGGCGCGCCGGCGCATGCGGCGGGCCGCCGCGTCGTCCTGGTCGTCGTCGACGGCCTCGATGCGCGGACGGTGGACGCCGCCGGCACGCCGAACCTCGATCGTCTCTGGCGCGAGGCGTCCTGGTGCCCGAGCCTGGTCGCCGAGGCGGCGATGCCGGCGCGTACCAACGTGAATCACGCGACCTTGACGACCGGCGTCCAACCCGACGTCCACGGCATCATCGGCAATGCGTTTTGGGATCGGGTATCGCCGGCGCCGCGCAAGCTCGGCGCGGCGGGCGACTTCCTCACCGAGACGGTGTTCGGCGTCGCGCATCAGGCGGCGCGCCCGCTCCGGACCGGGGTCGCAGTCGGCAAGGGGAAGCTCGCGCTGATGTTCACCGCGACGGCCGGTGGCTCGGCCGCGCCCGACGCGCTCTGGGCTCCGGATCGCGCCGCCAGTGCCGAGCGCGATCCGCAGACGGGCTATGCGCTCGATGCGGCGACGTTGGCAGGCGCGCGCGGCCTGCTCGCGGACGCGCATCTCGACTTTCTCCTGGTGAACCTCGCCGAGGTCGATCTCGCGAGCCACCGCTTCGGACCGCGCTCGTCGGAGGCGGCGGCCGTCCGCCGCCGGACGGACGCCGCGATCGGCGACTTCGTGCGGTATCTCGCCGGGGACGCCGGATGGGCCGCGACGACCGTCGTGATCACCGCCGATCACGGCTTCGACACCGTCACCGCGCCGCCGTTGCGCTTCGAGGAGGCGGTGCGTGCCGCCGGACTGAAGGACGTGGTCGCCGTCGGCGACGGCGGCGTCGACCACGTGTACGTGCGGGGTCGCGAAGCCGAGCGCGACGCGACGCTCGAGAAGCTCCACGCGCTGGCGCTGCGGACCCCCGGCATCGCGGAGGCGCTCTTCGTCCTGGCACCGTCGAGCACGGCCGCAGCCACGACGCTCGCGGGTGCGCACCCCGATTGGCATCTCGTGCACCCGCGGAGCGGCGATCTGCTGCTGGTCGCGGAGCCCGGCCATGTCCTCGTCGACGGCGATCCCAGCGAGACCCGATTGCGCGGCAATCACGGCGGCCCGGGCGATCGCCAGGTGCCGCTGATCGTCGTGCACGGAGGGACGGACCGATCCTGCGAGCACGTCGGGGCGGCCGACGTCGGGCGGACGATCATCGCCTGCCTGGGATTGCGCGACGTGCGCCGCCTCGACGGCGGCGTCATCGCCGACGGCGGCCGCGGCCGGCTGCTCTCCGGATTCTGCCCCGACGACGGACGGCCGCCGACCTGAGGGCGACGCGGGGCGAGGCTCCGCGTGCGCTGATCGGCAGCGAGCCAGGCGGTCGGCGGGGGTCGGCCGGAGGCGCCACGCCGCGCGGCATCGCGATCGTCGTCGGGCTACGGCGACGCCCGACACGCATGCTCGGACGCCGCCGTGATGATCGCGATTATTGTTATCGCGCGCTTCGCCGTCCGTCCGCTATGATGCGCGGGTGACGTTTCACACGGATCGACAATACGAGGAGGAGCTCACCGGGCTGCGTGAGCGGATCCTCGAGATGGGCGGCATGGTCGAGAAGCAGATCGCGGAGGCCGTGCGTGCGCTGACGACCAAGGATCGCGCGCTCGCGCAGGCGACGATACCGAAAGACGCCCTCGTGAACCGGCTCGACGTCGAGATCGACGAGCTCTGCATCCGTGCTCTGGCGCTGCGCCAGCCGGCTGCGCGGGATCTGCGGTTCATCACCACCGCCCTCAAGATCACGACCGACCTCGAGCGCATCGGCGATCGCGCCGTCAGCATCTGCGAGCGCACGCTGGAGCTCGCCGACGAGCCCGCTCTCAAGTCGTACATCGACCTGCCGCGGATGGCGGATCTCTCGCTGACGATGCTGCGTCGCAGCCTCGACGCCTTCGTGCGCGAGGACGCCGAGCTCGCGCTCGCCGTGTGTCGCCAGGACGACGCCGTCGACAAGCTGAACGGCGAGATCTTTCGCGACCTCCTGTCGTGCATGGTCGACGATCCGCAGACCATCAGCCGGGCGATGCGGATTCTCTTCGTCTCGAAGTACCTGGAGCGGATCGCCGACCACGCCACCAACATCGCCGAGATGGTGATCTACATGGTGAAGGGCAAGAGCATCCGCCACGCCGGCGAGCTGCCGGCCGCCGTCTAAGCCGCCGCCACGCCGGCTCTTTGCGGAGCCGGGCGCCCTCCAGTCGCCGCCGTTGGCGCGGTCGGCGTAACGCGCTCGTAACGCGCCGTTCACGCCGACGCAATGAACGCACCCCGGTCGCGGTGCGGCTTCACGATCCTGTCACATTTCGTCAACGCGCTCGCAATATGCGTTCGGTTAGGGTTCGCCCATCGCACTTCGCAAGAGGACCATGTGGTCACGAGCGACCGGGGAAGCGCGTGGCCACGAGCGAAAAGGGGGACCACGTATGCTGGGTACTGATCGTATCCGACGAGGGGTAATGGCGGTTCTCGTGGCGGCGCTCGCGGCGGGCTGGGTAGCGACCGCGGCCGACGCAAAAGATCTCGGCGACATTCTCGTCGAAAAGGGCCTCATCACGGCCGACGAGCTGCGGCAGGCGCGTGAGGAGGAAAAGCAGAAGGCCGCGGTGGAAGAGTCGCGGCGCGAGGCGATCGCGGCGAAGCTGCCGAAGTGGCTCGATATGGTCTCGATCTTCGGCGACGTACGCGTGCGCGAGGAAGGCTTCTACGCCGATGACTTGAACGCGCGCAATCGCGCGCGCGTGCGGGCACGGCTCGGCGTGAAGGTGAACCCGACCTCGGAGGTCGGGGCGACGATCCGGCTCGCGACCGGCAACCCCGACGATCCGATCTCGACGAACCAGAGCTTCGAGCGCACGTTCACGCGCAAACCTCTGTCGCTCGATCAGGCGTATCTCACGATCAAGCCCGGCAAGACCGTCGGTCTCGAGCCCGGCTGGGTGACGATCATCGGCGGAAAGTTCCCGGTGACCGCCTACCGCGCTTCGGAGCTCGTGTGGGACGATGATCTCGCGCCCGAGGGCGCGACCGAGACCTTGAGCCTGGTCGACCAGCGCGAAGGCTTTCTTCGCGGTCTCAAGGTGAACGGGTACCAGTGGATGATGGACGAGATCGCCAGTGGCGGCGATCCGTGGATGGGCGGCGGACAGGTCGTCGCCGACGGCGCCTTCACCGACCACGGGCCCCTCTTCACGGTCGCGTTCGCCGACTATCACTTCGACGGTCTCGACAAGGTGGCGCGAAAGTTCCTCGAGAAATCGAGCGGCAGCTTCAACGGCCAGCTCGCCAACAACAACACCGTGACCCGAGACGCGGACGGCAAGATCACCGGCTTCGATTCCGGGTTCAACATCGTGAACGGAGGAGGCGAGGTGAACTTCACCGACGTGCTGGGCGTCGGCGCCGGGCTCTTCGGGGAGGTCGCGCACAACACCCAAGCGGATTCCAAGAGCACCGGCTTCGCGGTCGGCTTCGGCTTCGGTCACGGAGGACACGACTGGTACCACGACGACCTCAAGGAGCAGGGCGACTGGGGGTTCTCCTACACCTACGAACGCGTCGAGAAGGACGCGGTGCTCTCGCTGTTCAGCTACAGCGATGCCGACTACGTGCAGGGGGCTGCGACGCAGAAGGGGTCGACAAACCTCGAGGCGCACATCATCCGCCTCGACTACATGCTGTTTCCGCACTTCCAGCTGACCGCGAAGGCGCACTTCATCAACGCGCTCGATCGCGGCGAGTCGAACGCGGCGTTGATCGGCAACTCGACGCTGATCCGGACGCAGCTGGACGCCATCGTCAAGTTCTGACGAACGACGAAGGGAGGGCTCTATGAGGGTCAAGACATGGCTTCGGATCGTGGTCGCGGCGACGGCCATCGTGTGCGTCGGCGGCTCGGCGCAGGCACAGCTGCAGCTCAACGGCGCCGGCGCGACGTTCCCGTACCCGATCTACTCGAAGTGGTTCAACGTCTATACCCAGGTCGACCCGACCGTCCGCTTCAACTATCAGTCGATCGGCAGCGGCGGCGGCATCAAGCAGATCACCGAGCAGACCGTCGACTTCGGCGCCAGCGACGGTCCGATGACCGACGAGCAGCTCAAGGCCGCGCCCGGTCACATCATGCACTTCCCGACCGTGATGGGCGCGGTCGTGCTGACCTACAACGCCGGTGGCGTCGGCAACGAGCGTCGAAGCTCACGCCCGAGGCGATCGCCGGCATCTACCTCGGCAACATCACCAAGTGGAACGACCCGGCGCTCGCGTCGGCCAATCCCGGCGTGACGCTGCCGGCGCACGACATCATCGTCGTGCATCGCTCCGACGGCAGCGGCACCTCGTACATCTTCACCGACTACCTGAGCAAGGTGAGCAAGGAGTGGAGGAACAAGGTCGGAACGGGTACGTCGGTCAGCTGGCCGGTCGGCCTCGGCGGCAAGGGCAACGAGGGCGTCACGGGGCTCGTCAAGCAGACGCCGTTCTCGATCGGCTACGTCGAGCTGATCTACGCGCTCTCGAACGAGCTGCCCTTCGGCGACGTGAAGAACGAGGCGGGCGACTTCGTCACGCCGTCGCTCGAGTCGGTGACGGCGGCGGCGGCGGGGGTCGCGAACAATGCCGGACGACTTCCGCGTCTCGATCACCGACGCGCCGGGCGCGGCGTCGTATCCGATCTCGGGGTTGACGTGGCTGCTCGTTTACGAGAAGCAGAAGGACGCCGACAAGGGCAAGAAGCTCGTCGAGTTCCTGCAGTGGATGCTGCACGACGGGCAGAAATACGCGCCGGACCTGCACTACGCGCCGCTGCCGTCTGCGATCGTCGGCAAGGAGGAGGCTGCGGTGCGGAAGATCGTCGGGCCCGACGGCGCGCCGCTGCCCGGCAAGTGACCGGATCGCGCCTGCCGGCGGCGGCTGCATGCGGGGCCTGCCGGCGGTGCACGGGACGGCGAGCTGACGCGCCGGCGCGCGGCGCATGACCGAAACCGGCGGAGCGGGCGTACGATGGCGTTTCCGATGCAACAGATGTCGCGGCCAGACCCAGCCGCTACGACGCCGTCTCGGGCCGCGCAATCGCGCGCCGCGTCCGCCCTCACCGGTGCGTCGGGATCCCGGACGCGACGCCGTAGCATCGGCGATCCGCTCTTCCGCGGGCTCAGCACACTCTTCGCGCTGGTGCTGCTGCTCGTCCTCGTCTCGGTGGTTGCCGTTCTCGCCTTCGAGTCGTCGGGATCGATTCGCACGTTCGGCTGGTGCGTTCCTCGGCCGGTCGAGCTGGGACCCGGTCCAGAAGGATTTCGGCGCGCTGCCCTTCATCTACGGCACGCTGGTGTCGTCGTTTCTCGCCCTGCTTCAGGCGGTGCCGCTCGCGATCGGCACCGCCCTTTTCTTGACCGAGCTCGCACCGTCGTGGCTGCGCGCCCCGGTGGCGTTCCTGGTCGAGCTGCTGGCGACGATCCCGAGCGTCGTCTACGGGCTCTGGGGCATCTTCGTCCTCGTGCCGTGGGTGCGCAGCATACATCGCGCCCGGACTGCGGGGCACGCTCGGATTTCTGCCGCTCTTCCACGGGCCGAGCTACGGCGTCGGCATGCTCACCGCCTCGATCATTCTGGCGATCATGATCGTGCCGTTCATCACGTCGGTCGCGCATGAGGTGTTTCTGGCCGTGCCGGCGACGCAGCGCGAGGCGGCGCTCGCGCTCGGCGCGACACGCTGGGAGATGATCCGTCTCGCCGTGCTGCCCTACGGCCGCACCGGCATGATCGGCGCCGTCATGCTCGGCCTCGGGCGCGCCCTCGGCGAGACGATGGCGGTCACCATGGTGATCGGCAATCGCCGGCGATCTCGGCTCTCGCTGTTCGCCCCGGCGAGCACGATGGCGAGCGTGATCGCCAACGAGTTCACCGAAGCCACGTACGACCTCTACGTTCAAGCGCTGGTCGAGATCGGCCTGGTCCTGCTGATCGTGACGTGGTCGTCAACATCCTCGCCCGGCTGCTGGTGTGGCGCGTCGCCGGCCCGGGGCGCGGAGCGACGGCGCGCTGACCGTGGGCTACCAGCGGCGACGGTTCACCAACACGGCCGCGATGGCGATCGCGACGTCGTGCACGATCGCCGTCCTGATTCCGCTCGTCCTGATCTTCGGCTACCTGGCGACCAAGGGCATCACCTCGCTGAACCTCGCCTTCTTCACCAATCTGCCGAAGCCGGTCGGCGAGCCCGGCGGCGGCATGGCGAACGCGATCGTCGGCACGCTCATGTTGATCGGCCTCGCGTGCCTGTATCGGTCTGCCGATCGGCGTCATGACCGGCGTCTACCTCGCCGAGTACGGCCACGAACCGCTTCGGCTGGCTCGTCCGGTTCTGCGCCGACGTGCTGAACGGCGTGCCGTCGATCGTGATCGGCATCTACGCCTACACGCTGGTCGTCCTGCCGATGCAGGGCTTCTCGGCGTACGCGGGCGGCGTCGCGCTCGCGGTCATCATGCTGCCGATCGTCGCCCGCACCACCGAGGAGATGATCCGGCTCGTTCCCGGCATCGCTCCGCGAGGCTTCGCTGGCGCTCGGCGTGCCGGCGTGGCGGACGACGGTGTCGGTCGTCCTGCGCACCGCGCGCGGCGGGATCATCACCGGCATCATGCTCGCGGTCGCGCGCGTCGCCGGCGAGACGGCGCCGCTGCTGTTCACCGCCTTCGGCAACCAGTTCTGGCACAGCGGCCTGCGCGGGCCGATCTCGTCGCTGCCGGTGCAGATCTACACCTACGCGATCTCGCCCTTCGACGACTGGCACCGCCAGGCCTGGGCCGGCGCGCTCGTGCTGCTTGACCTTGATCTCGCTCGCGAGCCTGTCGGTGCGCATGCTCGACGCGCGGGCGCGTCGCGAGCCGGACGATGACGCGCCATGGGCGACAAGCTCGAGGTCGCGCGACCTCAACGCCTGGTTCGGCGCGACGCCAGGCGCTGAAGGACATCGGCCTGCGGTGCCGGAGCGCGCGGTCACGGCGATCATCGGTCCGTCGGGCTGCGGCAAGTCGACGTTCGATCCGCTGCCTCAACCGCATGCACGAGGTGGTCCCGGGCGCGCGCGTCGACGGGCGAGGTGCTGCTCGACGGCGCAGAACATCTACGACCCGGACATCGATCCGGTGCAGGTGCGCGCGCAAGGTCGGCATGGTGTTCCAGCGGCCGAACCCGTTCCCGACCATGTCGATCTTCGACAACGTCGCCGCCGGCCTGCGGCTGAACGGCATCGCGCGGCCGTCGGCGCGACCTCGCCGAGCGTCGTCGAGCGCAGCCTGCGGCAGGCGGCGCTGTGGGACGAGGTGAAGGACACCCTCGACGCGTCCGGCGTCAGCATCTCCGGCGGCCAGCAGCAGCGGCTCTGCATCGCGCGCGCGCTCGCGGTCGAGCCCGAGGTCCTGCTGATGGACGAGCCGTGCTCGGCGCTCGATCCGATCGCGACGACCAAGATCGAGGCGCTTGATCCACGAGCTGAAGCAGAAGTACACGATCGTGATCGTGACCCACAACATGCAGCAGGCGGCGCGCGTCTCCGACTTCACCGCCTTCTTGTACCTCGGGCGAGCTGGTCGAGTTCGGCCGCACCGAGAAGATCTTCACCACGCCGGAGAAGAAGGAGACCGAGGACTACATCACCGGCCGGTTCGGCTGAGCGACGATGACGATCGCACACCGATCGGCAGTACGAAGAGGAGCTCGCGCGAGCTTCGCACAGCTCGTCCTCGAGATGGGCGGCCTGGTCGAGAAGCAGATCGCCGACGCCATCCGGCGCCCTGGTCGACCGCGACGTACGCGCTCGCCGAGACGACGATCGCGCAAGGACCACGCGGTCAACCGGCTCGACGTCGACGATCGACGAGCTCTGCCTGCGGCTGCTCGCGCTGCGCCAGCCGGCGGCGCGCGACCTGCGCTTCATCACCACCGCGCTCAAGATCACCACCGACCTCGAGCGCATCGGCGACCGCGCCGTCAACATCTGCGAGCGCGCGCATCGAGCTCGACGCCGAGCCGCCGCTCAAGCCCTACATCGACATCCCGCGCATGGCCGAGATCGCCGCGCGCGATGCTGCGCCAGAGCCTCGACGCCTTCGTCCGCGAGGACACCGAGCTGGCGCTCGAGGTCTGCCGCAGCGACGACGAGGTCGACAAGCTGAACGGCCAGATCTTCCGCGAGCTGCTGTCGTACATGATCGAGGACCCGCACGACGATCACCCGCGCGATGCGGATCCTGTTCGTCGCCGAAGTACCTCGAGCGCATCGCCGACCACGCCACCAACATCGCCGAGATGGTGGTCTTCATGGTGAAGGGCAAGAGCATCCGCCACCTCGACGAGATCCCGCCGTCGGTATGAGCGCGCCGGCGGCGAAGAAGAAGATCCTGGTCGTCGAGGACGAGAAGGACATCCGCGAGCTCGTGCGCTACAACCTCGAGCAGGAAGGCTTCAGCGTCCTCGAGTGCCGACGACGGCGAGCTGGCGCTGGCGCTGGTGCGCCGGAGCGGCCGGCGCTGGTGATCCTCGACATCATGCTGCCGGGCATGTCCGGGCCTCGACATCTGCCGGGTGATGCGCCACGACGCCGAGATCGCGCGGCGTGCCGATGCTGATGCTGACCGCGAAGGCGGCCGAGGTCGACAAAGTCGTCGGCCTCGAGATCGGCGCCGACGACTACGTCACCAAGCCGTTCAGCCCGCGCGAGCTGCTGGCGCGGGTCAAGGCGGTGCTGCGGCGGGCGCTACGGTCCCGACATCGAGCGGCCGCACGAGATCTACGAGCGCGGCCGGCTGCGCATCGACTTCGACACCTACGAGGTGTTCCTCGACGGCAAGCGAGTTGAAGCTCAGCCTGCGCGAGTTCGAGCTGCTGCGTTCTTCGCGCGGCACCCCAATCGCGTCTACGAGCGCGCCCAGCTGCTCGACCTGGTCTGGGGCCACGACACGTACGTCGAGCCGCGCACCGTCGACGTCCACGTCCGCCGGCTGCGCATGCGCATCGAGCGCGACGACAGCAGCCCGAGCTGATCCTCACCGTGCGGGGCGTTGGCTACAAGTTCAACGATGCCGCGCTCGAAGTCTAGGCTCGTCCTCGACGTTCTCCTGCCGTACCTGGTGACGGTGCCGCCGCTGCTGCTGCTCGCATACGCGGCGGCGGGCCGCGCCGGCGATCACGCGACGCTCGTCTGGTCGGCGACGGTCTTCACGCTCGCCGTCGCCTTGGTGTCGGCGGTCTACGTCGCCAATCGCCTGAGCCGTCGTCTCGGCCGCATGGTGGCGTTCGCGCGTGCCGTCGCCGCCGGCGACTTCACGCGGCGGCTCGGGGTCGTCCGGCGTGACGAGCTCGGGATGCTGGAGGAAGACCTCAACGAGATGGCGGAACGGCTGCGGCGGTCCTTCCGCGGCATGCAGGAGGACGCCGAGAAGGTGCGCGGCATGCTGCGCGCGATGGTCGAGGGCGTGGTGGTGATCTCGCAGACCGGCGAGACGATCCTCATCAATCGCCGCGCCGAGGAGCTGTTCGATCTCGAGAGCGGCGTCGACTATCGCGGCAGGCGGCTCATCGAGATGTGCCGCGACCCCGAGCTCCAGGACCTCCTGCGCGCGACCCTGGACTCCCCCCCGGCGGCGGTGCCGCAGCGCGAGATCATGCTCGTCGGCGCCGAGCGCAAGTTCCTCGCCGTGAGCGTCTCGCCGCTCCTCGACGCCGAAGGGCGTCCGTTCGGCTCCGTCCTGGTGTTCCACGACATCACCGCATTGAAGAAGCTCGAGACGATGCGGCGGGATTTCGTCGCCAACGTCAGCCACGAGCTGCGAACGCCGCTCACTGCGATCCGCGGCTACGCCGAGACACTGCTCTCGGGAGCGCTCGACGATCGCGTGCGCGCCCGCAAGTTCCTGTCGGTCATCGACCGGCATTCGGAGCGTCTGAGCCGCCTGATCGACGACCTCTGACCCTCTCGGACCTCGAGCTCGGCAAGACGGCGCTGAAGAAGGAGGCGGTGCAGCTGCCGGCGCTGGTGGACGAGGTCCTGGAGGTCGTGCGCGAGAAGGCGCAGCGCGGCGACGTGGTGCTCGCGAAGGAGCTCCCGGCGGACCTTCCGCTGATCCTTGGCGACGCCGACCGCCTGCAGCAGGTCCTGATCAACCTCGCCGACAACGCGGTCAAGTACACGCCCGCGGGCGGCCAGGTGACGGTCCGGGCCCGCGCGCTCGAGAACGGCGCGGCGCCGTCGGTCGAGATCGCCGTCGCCGATACCGGGATCGGCATTCCACCCGACGATCTGCCCCGCTTGACGGAGCGCTTCTACCGTGTCGACAAGGCGCGGTCGCGGGAGCTCGGCGGTACCGGTCTCGGGCTCGCGATCGTCAAGCACATCGTGCAGGCGCACGGCGGACGGCTGGAGATCGCGAGCGAGCTGGAGGCCGGGACGACGGTGCGCTTCGTCGTTCCGGCGTGGTCTGCCGCCGATTCGTGAGCGCGCGCTCGGGAGACGTGATGCAGATCGGGTTCATCGGGCTCGGGATCATGGGGAAGCCGATGGCGCGCAACCTGGCGCGCGCCGGCCATCGCGTGACCGGCTACAGCCGGACGGCGGCGTCGGTGGAGGCGGTCGCCGACGCCGGCGTGCTGCCGGCGGCGAGCGTCCGCGAAGCGGCGCGTGACGCCGACGTGGTGATCACGATGCTGCCGGACGGTCCGGACGTCGCGGCCGTGGCGCGCGGCGACGACGGCGTCCTCGCCGGCGCGCGCCGCGGAGCGCTCTGGATCGACATGAGCACGATCGACCCCGCGCTCGCCGCGGCGCTCGCCGAGGACGGCCGGGCGCGCGGCGTGCGCTGCCTCGACGCGCCGGTCTCCGGCGGCGAGGGCGGCGCGGTCGCCGGCACGCTCGCGATCATGGTGGGCGGCGCGCGCGCCGACTTCGACGCGGCGGTGCCGCTCCTCGAGGTCCTCGGGAAGACCGTCATCTACGTCGGTCCGGCCGGCCACGGCCAAGGCGCGAAGCTCTGCAATCAGGTGATCGGCGCGCTCACGCTGCTCGCGGTCAGCGAGGGCGTCCTCCTCGCCGAGCGCTCCGGGCTCGACGCCGCCGCGGTGTCGCGCGCCGTCGGCGCCGGCGCCGCCGCGTCGTGGATGGTCGAGCACCTCGGACCGCGGATGCTCGCCGGCGACTACCGCGCCGGGTTCTTCGTCGACCTTCAGCTGAAGGACCTCCGGCTGGTCGCCGATCAGGCGCGGCGCGCCGGCGCGCCGCTTCCGGGAACGGCGCTCGCCGAGCAGCTCTTCCGCGCCGTCAGTGCCGCGGGCGGCGGTCGGCTCGGCACCCAGGCGTTGATCACCGCGCTCCGGCGTCTCGCCGCCGAGCGCTGACGAGCCGACGCGCGCGAGCGGGGCCCCGACGGCGAGCCGCGGCGAGGAGCCGCGCTCAGGGGAGCGGGGCCGCCGCGGTCACGCGCGGCGCCGCCAACGGGCCCGCGACGCGCAGCGCGACGTCGCCGCCGCCGTCCGTGGGCGCGCCCAGCGTGGCGAGCGGCAGCGTCCGCGCGTCGACGCCTCGGGAGCGGAGCTCGAGATCCACCGCGGCCGCGGGCGTGGTGCCGATCGTGCCGCGGGCGCTCAGCTCGCCGCCTCGAAAGGCTCCCGTGAGCGCGATCCGGACGTTCGCTCCTTCCGGCGTGATCGTGCCGCCGACGCGCTCGACCCGGACGGGCGCGGCGCCGGCAACGTCGAGGACGATCGTCGCGTCGACGAGCTCGACCGGTGCGATCGTCGCGGCGACCGCCAGGCGTTCGAGATCGTGCGCCGAGCGGCGTCGCGGCGCGGCGCTGCGCGCGCTCAGATCGAAGCGCATGGTCGCGCCCACGATCCGGACGCGCGCGACGTCGACCCGTCCGCGCGCGAGCGCGGCGAGCGCGAGCGACAGCTCGACGCTGTCGGCGCTCGAGCGTCCGCGTCCGGCATCGCCGATGGTGAGATGGTCGAGGGCGACGTGGAGCACGTCCCGATCGAGGGTGATGCGAACGCCGCCGAGGTTCACGGCCTCGCCGATGGCGACGGTCGCGCGGCCGGCGATCGCCGCCGCGAGCGCGTGCAGGGCCGCCTGCACGGCGCCGTACGCGACCGCAGCCGTCACCACGAACGCGAGGCCGGCGGCGATCGCGCCGCGCAGGATTCCGCGCCGTCGCGGGCGATCGGCGGCGGCACGCGGCGGCGCCGACACGCGGGGTGCCGTCTGCTCGGCGGCGGCGGTAGTCTCGAGCACGGCGGCGACGACATCCAGGCAGTGCCCGCAGCTCGCGACGTGGCGCTCGACGGCGGCACCGGTCGGGTCGTCGAGCCGGCTCTCGACGTACGCCGCCAAGGCCTCGGCGTCGGGACACGCGGAGCGCGGTCCGCTCGCGGTCATCGAGATGCCTCGATCGTATGCCGCAGCGTCTTCAGGACCCGGCTCTTCCGCACGTAGGCGGCGTTGGCACTGACGCCGAGCGCGCGGGCAACCTCCGGCAAAGGCACGCCGCGGACGAGGTGCAGCTCGACGAGCAGCCGATCCTTCGGCGCCAGGCCGCCGACGGTCGCCGCGAGGCGGTGCGCGAGCTCCGCCGCGACGGCGGCGTCGGCCGGGTCCGGCGCGTCGCTCCGGAGCGTGCGTCGCAGCTCGGTCATGGCCGCCGAGTCGTCGTCGAGGGCGACGAGCCGGCGTTCACGGCGAAGCGCGTCGATCGTCATGCGAACGGCGACGACGCGGAGCCAGCCCGCGAAGGAGCAGCCGCACCGACCCTCGAATCCGCGGAGCCGCCGCGCGTCGTCGGCGAGCAGGGCGATGAAGACCTCGTGCGTGAGGTCGTCGACGAGATCGGTCGCGCCGGGGAGGCGGCGCGCCAGGTAGCGGCCGATGACGGCCCGGACGACCGGCGCATACGCCGCGAAGATCCGCGCCGGCGCGTCGCGCTCACCGGCCAGCACGGCTGCGAGCAGCGGGTCGTCGGCCGCGGCGCGACCGGTCGCCGGCGTCGCGCGCGTGGGGTGTGGCGTCGACAGATCCGGCTCGCCCCGCCGTCTCATCGACATGGTCATGCTACCGATCGCTGCCGCATCGATCGCGATGGTCGTCCTCCTCGCTTACCTCGCCGGCCGCTATGCCGGAAAGAGAGAGACGATTCCATGGCGTCCGATCTTTCAACTCGTCGAGCACTATACGACCTGCCTCGGCGAAGATCCCGCCGCCGTGACCGAGCGGATCACGGCGGCGCTGCGGATCCCGGCATGGGCCTGGCAGGAGATCTCGCGCCGTCACGGTGCCCTCGACGGCTCGCGGCGCGTCCTGCGCCGCGAGGCCGGCATGGCGACCGCGATCGCGACGACGCCGCTCGGCGCCGGGCTTGCGCTCGGCGGTCCGCCGCCGTTGGCCGCGGTGCTCGGCGCATCGGTCATCGCGACGATCGCGGCTGCCGCGTTCGCGTATCGCATCGGCTACCGGCGCGGTCGCCCGCCCTTTCCGGAAGCGCTGCGCGGCGATCTCGCGCGCCACAAGCGCGTATGCCTGGGCGAGCCGCCCGAGCGGGTCGAGCTCGAGCTGACGCTCTTTCTCGGTGCCGCCGGCGCCGGCCGGCGCCGGCGCGAGCGGCGCCGCCGAACGGGAATCGTCCGCACGCCGGCGAACGTCGACGCGGGGGTCTAGCGTGCGAGAAACAAGCGGGTCGCGATCCGGGTCGCGCGGGCGTTCGCCGCCGCGAAGTCCGCGCTGGCGTCGCCGGCAGGCAACGGCGCGCCCTCCGCGAACGCCTCGCACCAGCCGGCGACCGTCGCGGCGTCGATCTCGAGATGGAAGAGCAGACCGTAGACCCGGCGTCCGAGGCGGAACGCCTGCAACGGACAGCGTGCGCTCGCCGCCAGCGGCACCGCTCCGGCCGGCAGGGTGAACACGTCGCGGTGCCATTCGAGCGCCGCGAAGGACGTCGCGTCGCCGAACAGCGCATCGTCGGCGGCGGCGTCCGTCGGATGGATCGCGTACCAGCCGATCTCGGGCTCCGGACCGCGTGTGACCGCGGCGCCGGCGGCCGCGGCGATGAGCTGCGAACCGAGACAGACGCCGAGCGTCGGGAGATCGGTCTCCATCGCCCGCGCGATCAGCGCCCGCTCGGACGCGAGCCACGGGTGCGCGTCGTCGTCCTGGACGCTCATCGGGCCGCCCATGACGAGCAGGCCGTCGTAGCCGGCGAGCGTCGCCGGACACGCGCCGCCGTCGAACAGCGCGACCGTCTCGAGGGTGGCGTCCGATCGCCGGAGCGCACGCGCCATCGCGCCGGGATGCTCGAGCGGGTGGTGTTGCAGAACCAGGATTCGGGGGCCGTTCGCGGTCATCGTTCCTCCGGTGGGTGCGGCGCGGCGAGCTCGCGGCGGACCGCCTCGGTCGCCGCGACCATCTCCGCGAGCTTGCTTTCCGTTTCCTCGACGGTGCGGGTCTTGAGCCCGCAGTCCGGTCCGATCCACAGCGTCTCCGGGGCGAGCAGGCGGGCGGCGCGCCGAATGCGGTTGGTGATCTCCGACCGCAGCATGGTCGCGTGCGAGTGGACGTCGATGACGCCGACCGACATGTCCTTGGTGAACGGGTCGCGGGTGAAGATGTCGAGCAGGTCGACGCTCGAATGCGAGATCGCGAGGTCGAGGTTGTCGACCGGCAGCTGGAGCATGCCGGGATAGATCGCCTCGAATGCGCCGTAGCAGGTGTGCGCGATCAGGTACGCGGGCAATCCGTCGGTGAGCACGTGCAGGGCCTCGGTCGCGAACCCGAGCTCCTCCGGGCGGACCGACAACGCCGGCTCGTCGATCTGGACGATGCGCGCGCCGGCGGCGACGAGCGCCTCGAGCTCGCGGCGCAGTTCCGCCGCGAGCGCGAGAGCAGGCCGTACGGCGGTCCGCGTAGTGCTCGACGAAGGACCAATCCATCATCGTGTAGGGGCCCGTCACCATCGCCTTCACCGGACGGTCGGTGAGCCCTTGGGCGAAGCGCCACCAGCCGACCGTGATCGGCGCCGTCCAGCGCACGTCGTCGACGACGATCGGCTTGCGGTAGTAGCGATTGCCGTACGTCCGCACCAGCCCGCCGGCGACGAAGCCGTGCAGGTGCTCGGCGAAGTACGCAACCATGTCGCCACGGTACATCTCACCGTCGACCAGGACGTCGAGACCGAGGCGCTCCTGGACGCGAATCCAGTACTCGGTCGCGCGACGGGTCTCCGCGTCGAGCTGCTCGCGCGTGAGGTCGTGACGCGCGAACGCGGCGCGCGCCGCGACCAGCGCCGGCGGCTTCGGGAAGCTGCCGACGGTCGTGAGCGGCAGGATCGGCAGCGTGAGCGCGAGCCGCTCGAGCTTGGCGCGGCTCATGCCCGCGCTCCGGTCATCAGGTTGCGCAGCGCGGTCAGCAGCTCCAGCTTCCGGCGCGCGTGCGCCCGCGGCAGGTACTCGAGGCCGCACGACGAGGTGAGATGGAGCGGACCGCGTGCGGCGGCGAGGATCGGCTCCACGAGGCGTGCGAGCGTCGCCGCGTCCTCCATCCGCGTGCTGCGTCCGTCGACGACGCCGAGCGCAAGGCGCGTCGGCAACGGCTCGGCGGCGAGGTGGGCCGTGAGGGCGGGGCTCGCCGGCACGTCGAGCGCGAGGACGTCGACGGCGAGGTCGGCGAGGGCGGGGAGGAGCGGCACCGCGTCGGCGAAGGGAATCGCGAGCGTGAGCTCGGCGTTCACCTTGCAGACGGCGATCCGCCGGAGCGCGTCGGCGAGGACCGCCATGTCCTCGGGGGCGCGGGCGATCGCGGGCTCGTCGAGCTGAATGTAACGCGCGCCCGCGGCCTGCAGCTCGTCGACCTCGATCGCGAGCACGTCGGCGAACGCCGCCGTGAGCGCGGCACGGCCGGGGTAGAGCGGGGTCTCGATCAGCGAGTGCCGCGCGAGCGTGTACGGTCCGGTGAGGACCGCCTTCACCGGCCGCGGCGACTTGCGCGCCGCGAAGCGATACTCGCCGACGACGATCGCCGCGCTCCGCGTGATGCGATCGCGGATCACCGGCTGGCGGATGTAGAAGTTGTTGTCGAAATAGCGGAGCAGCCCGTCGATGGTGACGCCACCGAGCTTGCGGCCGACGTGCGAGACCGGATCGTACCAGCGCACCAAGCCGTCCGTCACGATGTCGAGCCCGCTGTCGGCCTGTTCCGCGAGCACGTCGGCCGCGACTTGGTCCTCGACCGTTCGAAAGGTGCTCTCGGCGATCGCGCCGACCTCGAACGCGGCGTACGCCTTCCGCCAGCGTTGCTGTCCGGGACCATCGCCGATACGCGGATAGCTCCCCGCGCTGGCGGTCAGAATCTGCATGGGAAAGGGCGCGGCACGGTCGGACGCCGATCGCAGCCGAACATATCCCGCCCCGCGGCACGTGCAAGTGTCGCGCGCGCGCGTCGAACGTGCCGCGACGTGTGTGGAGCTCGCAGCGCCGCGGCTTGAGCGCCTGCGTTCGCTCGCGTAAACCGCGCGGGTGTCCCGCCGCCCGAGAGCCGCGACCGTGTCGCGACGACGCCGAGGCGTCGCGCGGCGCCGCGCGGCGCCGATCGCCGACGTCGCGATCGTCGGCGGCGGCATCATCGGCTGCGCGGTCGCGCGTGAGCTCGCGTCGGCGGGCGCACGCGTCACGCTCTTCGAGCGCGGCGAGCCGGGCCGCGAAGCGTCCTCGGCGGCGGCCGGCATGCTCGGGCCGCAAGCGGAATGCGACGCCGCCGGGCCGTTGCTCACGCTCGGCGTCGCCAGTCGGGCGCTCTATCCCGAGACCGTCGCGGCGCTGCGGGAGGAGACGGGCATCGACGCCGAGCTCGACCGCGACGGCATCGTCTACGTCGCACTCGACGCGGCGGAGGAGGCGGTTCTCCTGCGACGCGCGCGGTGGCAGCGGCGCGCCGGCTACCGCGTCGAGCAGCTCGGCGCCGCCGACGTTCGCGCGCTCGAGCCGGCGATCGCGGCCGAGGTCCGTTCCGGGCTGCGGTTTCCGGACGACTACCGCGTCGACAACGTCCGGCTGATGCGGGCCTACGCGGTCGCGGCGGCGTGCGCGGGCGTCACGATCGTGGCCGGCACGCCGGTCTTCGGCGTGCACCTCGAAGGCGGGCGGGCAGTCGCCGTCGACACGGCGGCCGGTCGCGTCGCCGCCGCGAGCGTCGTCGATGCCGCGGGGGCGTGGGCGGCGCAGCTCGTGCGCGCGGCCGCCGTCGGCGTGCGGCCGGTGCGCGGGCAGATGGCGCTCCTCGCGGCGCGCCGTCCGCCGTTTCGGCACGCGGTCTATTGGCACCGTGTGTATCTCGTCCCGCGCCGCGACGGACGGGTCCTCGCCGGCAGCACGTACGAGGACGCCGGCTTCGACAAGCGCGTGACGGCGGCGGCGCTGGAGGGGATCCTCGCGCGCGCGTTCCGCATCGCGCCGTCCCTGGCGGACGCGAGCTTCGTCGAGGCGTGGGCGGGTCTCCGGCCCGGCACGCCCGACGGTCTGCCGGTCATCGGCGCCGATCCGGCGATCGGCGGGCTCTTCCACGCCACCGGGCACTACCGCAACGGAATCCTGCTCGCGCCGATCACCGCGCGCATCGTCCGCGAGCTGATCCTCGAACGGACGTCGTCGCACGAGCTGTCGGCGTTCGCGCCGGGCCGCTTCGGGCGCCGCGATACGGAACCCGTCCAGCACGACGCCGCCGCATCGGAGGGGACGCGGTCGCGGGGTGTCGCCGGCGGCGCGCGCGTGCGCCGGCGTCTCAGCGGCCCTGCATCTCCTGCATCACGTGCGCGGCGGCCTCCGCCATCATCTCCTGCATGATCTCGCGGAGCGGCTTGCCGGCGGTCTCGAGCTTGCCCACGAGCGCCGACAGCACGGCGAAGTACCGCTCCTTCTGGTCGAGCGCCATCGACGGCAGGCGCGCGTTCATCGCGGCGACGAAACGGTCGTGAGTCATCCGCAGCTGCGCGTCGAGATCACGTTCGAGATCGCTGCTCATCGTCACCTCCGAGGACGCCGGTCGGCAGGCGCCGCGCGAATGCGCGACACGCTACCCGTATACCGTCGCCCGGCGCTGCACCATACACCATCGCGACCGCGCGCGGTGCTGGAGCGGCGAAATGTGCGGCGCATCCGTCGTGCGGCGTGACGACCGCGCGGCGTCGCGCGCTATGATTCGTGCGTCATCGTGTCCGCGAGAATGACGATCGAGCGTTGACTGCCGCGCCGGTGAGTCGCATGACTGCGCGCGTGATCGCGGCGACGGCGGGGATGAGCGGCGGTGAGAGCGGCACGACGCCGAGCGGCCGGCCCGAGCTGCTCGGAAACTCACCGGCGATGACGCGGCTGCGGGCCGAGGTCCGCGCGATCGCCGCGGCGGGGTTCCGCACGGTCCTCGTCCAAGGTGAGTCGGGCGTCGGCAAGGAGGTCGTCGCCGACGCGCTCCGCCGCGCGTCGCCGCGTGCCGGCGGGCCGCACGAGGTCTTCGACTGCCCGGCCGTCCCCGAGGATCATCTCGAGAGCGAGCTCTTCGGGACGGCGCGTGGTGCATTCCCCGGCGCGATCGACAAACGCGGCGCGCTCGAGCGGGCGCACGGCGGAACCGTCTTCTTCGACGAGATCGCGGCGATGCGCCGCGATCATCAAGCGAAGATCCTGCGCGTCATCGAGGGCAAGACGTTCCGCCGCGTCGGCGGCACGGCGCCGATCGGCGTCGACGTCGCGGTGATCTCCGCCGCCCACGAGGACCTCGCCGTGCTCGCCGACGAGGGCGTGTTCCGCCACGATCTCTATTACCGGTTGGTTCGCGACGGCGTGCTCGTGATCCCGCCGTTGCGCGAGCGTCCGGAGGACGTCGCGGTCCTGGCGCTGCACTACGTCCCGCTCGCGTGGCGCGGCGCCGTACGCGTCGACCCGGCCGCACTGGCGCGGCTCGCGGACTACCATTGGCCCGGCAACGTCCGGCAGCTGCAGACCGTGCTGCGCGTCGCCTTGCGCGTCGATGCCGGCGTCCTCAGCGCCGCCGCCGTCGACGAGGCGCTCGCGCGGTTCACGCGCCACGCGCACCCGGACGCCGCCACGACCGTGACGGCCGGCGCAGGGTGTGTGGTCGCCGAATCGGTGGGTGCATCGCCGCTCGCTGCGCGCGTGGGCGTCGGCAGCGGCGGTTTCCATGCGATCACCGCCCAGGTGCAGCGACGGGCGCTGCTGCAGGCCTACCAGGCGACCGCCGGAAACAAGACGGCAGCCGGCGTGCTGCTCGGGTTCCATCTCTCGCCCGGCGAAGACGCCGTTCCCGAGTCGCCGATCTCCGAGGCCCGTCGCAACCTCGCGCTCCGCAAGTTCCGCTACTGGTGCGGCCGCCTCGGCATCGCCGACGCGCTCGAGCCGCGAGCGGCGGCTGCGTCGATTCCCGCAGCTGCCCGTGCGGAGCCGGGCGCGTCGCGGCCAGCGGCGAGCGTCGTCCCGGACGCGTCGCTGCGCGGAGGCCGCTATGCGGCGGCAGCGGATCCGTTGCGGCAGCAGGCCGGCTACGCCGAATCGGACGCCGCCTCGTCGCTGCGCGGCGGCTCATGAGACGACCCCAGGTTCCTCCTCTCGCAGAAGGGACTCATCATGCGTGTTCACGTGCATCAGGCCCTCGCCGCGCTCGCCGTCCTCTGCCTCGCCGTCGCGAGCGGACCGCCGCCCGCGTGGAGCGGCGATCCGGCGCATCCGCCGATCGACATCAACACCGCGTCGGTCGCGGAGCTCACGGCGTTGCCCGGCATCGGCGAGTCGAAGGCCAAGGCGATCGTCGAGTACCGCGCCGCCGACCCGTTCAAGACCGTCGAAGACCTGAAGAAGGTGCAGGGCATCGGCGACAAGACCTTCGAGGTGCTGCGGCCGCAGATCACCGTCGCGAGCGAGCCCAAGCAGAAATAGCGGCGGGGCAGTGGCGGAGGCCGAGAGGCCGGGCGGGCATTCCCGTCCGGCTGTCTCGGAGCGCGGTCCTCGCGAGCAAGACCGCGCACGTTGACCCGCCGCCGGGGCCGCGCTACTGCGACGCCGATGAGCACGCCGACGCCGCTCTCGTATCGTGAGCGCCTCGCGGGACCGTTCGCCGCCGGATTCGATCCGCCGCGGCTCGGTGCCGAACGCGGTCGCATCGCGGGCACGCGTCTGGTCGCGGATCTCGTCGTCACGATCGACGATTTCGCGGCGTTCGTGCGCACGCCGGAGCACCGGGCACGGCTCGGCGGCACCATCGCCTTTTTGCCGCTCACGGCGGGCGCCGCGCTCACCGACGCGACGGTCGAGCTCGCGGTCGCCGACTCCGAGGTCGGCATGAAGCGCGTGTGCTACGACGGCCGCTTCCGCGGCGACGACGGCACGCCGTACCGCTGGTCGGCGACGAAGTTCATCCGCCCCGGCCGGGCGACGCTCCGCGAGCGCGCGACCGCGTACGCGCGGCTGACGACGGTCCCGTCGACGGACGACGGCGCCGGCGCGCCGGCGTGCGTCGTCGCGTCCGGCGTGATCGTGGCCGACCTCGCGAGCATGCTGGCGTCGATCGCGTCGGTGCGGGCGGCGGGACTCGAGTGGCGCGAGGCCGTGTCACGCCTGCGGGCGTTCTGGCGCGACGAGCTCTCGACCCCGGCGCCGATCCTCGCGACGAGCTGACGATGACGGAGAGGAGAACCAGGACGATGACGCTCGTGCTCACGGTCGCTGCCTCGCTCGCAATCATCGCGGTCTCCGTCGCCGCGGCGGCGTTCGCGCCCGACGTCGCCGACGCGCTCCGCACCTCGAAGGAGATCTACGTCGCGACGCGCCGTCACGACGGCAGCACCAGCAAGGTCGTCCCGGTGTGGTTCATGTTCGACGGCGACGCGGTCTACTTCGCGACCTCGCCGACGAGCTACAAGGCCAAGCGCATCGCCAAGGGAAGCCCGCTCCTGGTCTGGGTGGGCAGCGCGGACGGTCCGCATTTCGTCGCCAAGGCCGAGCTCTCGAGGGACCCCGAGCTCGCGGCGCGGATGGCCCCGGTCTACAGCCAGAAGTATTGGATCGCGTGGCTCGGCCTGTTTCGACCGAATCCGGACCGCGTGCGCGCCGGCAAGACGGTTCTGGTGAAGGTCTCGCCGCCCGCCTGACGCGCGTTCAGCGCCGGATGGCCGTGGCGGAGATCGCACCGCCGGCCAGACACCGCGCACGCTGCACCGCGTGCTGGCCAGACACCGCGCGCAGGCTGCGGCCGGCCGCCGGGGATTCGATGCGACGACGTCGCCGTCGTCCGTCGCCCGTCCATCGGGCCGTCCCGCGGACGGTCGTCGTATGCCGTCCGTCTGCAAATGCTTTCTTGTCGGCTGATTTCGCCGCCGACATACTGTCCCGGTGCGGGGTCCCTTCGGCTCGGTCGTGCTCGTCTTCGCGGGCGTCGCGCTCGCGAGCCTGGTGACGCTCGCCGGCGGCCACGCGCGCTCCATGCAGCCGCGCGCTGCGCCGTCGTCGTCGGCGCCCTCGCCGGCGACGAGCTTGCGCGCCGCTTCGTCGCCGCCCCCGCCCTCGTCGGCGGTGGTCTCGCCGGCGGCGTCCGAACGCTCGGCCGCGCCGCCCGTGACGTCGATGACGGCGCATCACCCGCCGATCGGCGGCGTCTCGTTCAGCTCGGCGGAGACGTGCCGGCCGTGCCACCCGCAGATCTACGACGAGTGGCACGCCTCGCCGATGGCGCGTACGGTCGATCTCGCGGGCTGGTCGCTGCGGAGCTCGCTCGCCGTCCTGCGCTCGACCGGCGAGGCCGAGACCATGCGCACGCTCTGCTACGCGTGTCACGCGCCGTTCGCCCGCGAGCACGGCTCGCTCGATCTCGAGACGCCGCCGCTGCACGAGGGAGTGAGCTGCGACTTCTGCCATTCGGTGCGAGACCTCGAGGTTGCGCCGACGCTGAACGTCGCCTCGGCCGTCCCGGGGACGGTGAAGACCGGACCCCACGCCGACGCGCGCTCCACCGGCCACGACACCCTCGCGCTGCCGTTGATGCGCCGCTCGGAGTTCTGCGCCGGCTGTCACTGGTTCGCGTGGCCGGAGAGCGAGATGCCGATCGACTGGACGTATCGCCAGTGGTTCGAGAGCCCGTACCGCGCCGAAGGCGTGCAGTGCCAGGACTGTCACATGCCGCGCCGGCCGGGACGGGCGAGCGTGGTCGCGAGCGCGCCGGATCGCGGCGGCGTCGCCGCGCACACGTTCTACGGCGCGCGCCACCTGCCGACGTTGCGCGGCGCCTTGGCGTTGCGCGCCCGGCGCGATCGCGACACCGCGATCGTCGAGATCGAGAACGTCGGTGCCGGTCACAGCATCCCCGGCGGCGGCGGCGAGCTCCGCGAGCTCGAGCTCCGCGTCACCCCGGCGAACGGCGCGCCGATCCGCCGCCGCTACGGCGTGCGCTACTTCGACGAGGACGGCGAGCGCGTCTCCGGCAGCGACGACGGCGCCGTACGCTTCGAGGATCGCACGATCAAGGCGCGCGAGACGCGCGTCGAGCGCATTCGCTTGCCGGCGGCGACCGCGGCGACCGTCGAGCTCTGGTTCTGGTACGTGAGCGAGGAGGTCGCCGAGCGGGACGACGCCACGGCGGAGTCGGTGCTGGTCACGTCGACGACGCTGCCGCCGGTCGCGGCGCAGTGACGCGCGCGGTCGAGTGGCGGGCGTTCCCCCGAGCGGGTAGAACGATCGCATGCTCACGATCAGCAACCTGAGCAAGTCGTTCCGCGGCCAGCGCGTCCTCGACGGCGTGAACTGGTTTGCGCCCGATCGCACGCGGATCGGTCTCACCGGCATGAACGGCGCCGGGAAGTCGACGCTGCTGAAGCTGATCGCGGGACAGATGGAGCCGGACGGCGGCGAGATCGTGCTGCCGAAGGGGACGAGCGTCGGCTACCTGCCGCAGGAGGTCATCGGCGTCTCCGGCCGCACCGTCCGCGAGGAGGCGCTCGGCGCCTTCGCCGATCTGCACGCCCTCGAGGCGGAGTGCCGGCGGCTGGAGGACGCGCTCGCCGCCGCGCCGGTCGCGGGTCCGGAGCACGACCGGCTGATGGCGGCGTACCAGGAGACGCGCGAGCGCTACGACGCGGAGGCGCGCTACGACCTCGAGGCGGAGACCGAGCGCGTCCTGACCGGGCTCGGCTTTCGCACCGCCGACTTCACCCGCGACGTCGGCACGTTCAGCGGCGGCTGGCAGATGCGGGTCGCGCTCGCGAAGCTGCTCTTGCGCAACCCGCGCGTCCTGCTCCTCGACGAGCCGACGAATCATCTCGATCTCGAGGCCCGCACCTGGCTCGAGGAGTTCCTGAACGCGAGCGACTCGCTGGTGATCCTGGTCGCGCACGACCGCTATTTCCTCGACGTCTGCGTGCAGCAGATCACCGAGGTCTCACGCGGCCGCCTCACCGATTACACCTCGAACTACACCGCCTACCTCGCGGCGCGCGAGGAGCGGCGAGAGCAGGAAGCCGAGGCCTACGCCGCGCAGCAGGAGGAGATCGCGCGCATCGAGGCCTTCGTCCGCCGCTTCCGCTATCAGGCGTCGAAGGCGGCGCTGGTGCAGAGCCGCGTCAAGCAGCTCGAGAAGATCGAGCGTCTGGCGCCGCCCGACGGCCACGAGCGGCGCGTGAAGATCCGGCTCCCGGATCCGCCGCGCAGCGGCCGCATCGTCGTCGGTCTCGAGCAGGCCACGAAGCGCTACGGCGACCTCTCCGTCTACGACGGCGTCGACGTTGCGATCGAGCGCGGCAGCAAGGTCGCCCTCGTCGGGCCGAACGGCGCCGGCAAGTCGACGCTCTTGAAGCTGCTCGCCGGCGTCGAGCCGCTCACCGGTGGGCGGCGCACGGCCGGCCACAACGTCCGCTTGGCGTACTTCGCGCAGGATCAGTCGGCGGTGCTCGATCCCGCCAAGTCGGTCCTCGACGAGATGATGGCCGTCACGCCCGTCGATCTCGTGCCGCGGGTCCGCGATCTCCTTGGCGCGTTTCTCTTCAGCGGTGACGCCGTCGAGAAGCCGGTGCGCGTCCTGTCGGGAGGCGAGCGCAATCGCCTCGCGCTGGCGAAGCTCCTCGTCGAGCCGGCCAACTGTCTCCTCCTCGACGAGCCGACGAACCACCTGGACTTGACCGCGAAGGAGGTCCTGCTCGAGGCCCTGCTCGACTACGGCGGCACGGTCGTCCTGGTCGCGCACGACCGCTACGTCCTCGACCGCCTGCCGCAGGAGATCCTCGAGGTCGGCCACGGCGCCGCGATCCGCTATCTCGGCAACTACGAGGACTATCTCGCGAAGAAAGCCGGCATGAGCGAGACCGCGGCACGGCCGAACGGCACGGCCGCCGTCGGTGCGGCGCTCGGCCGGAACGGCGGCAATGGCTCCGGCACGCAGGCGGGCGACGCCGGCGGCGCGACGCGCGACGGGCGCGCGCGCGACGCGGCGCCGACGGCGCGCGCCGCCGAGCGCGACGCGCGCGAGGCGGGGCGGCGCCAGGCGCGTGCCGAGGAGAAACGACGGCGCGAGGCCGCGACCATCGAGAGCACGATCGCCGAGAAGGAGGCGGAGCTCGCCGCGCTCGCGACGACGATGAACGATCCGACGTTCTATCAGACGCATCCCGCGCCGCAGACGCTGTTCTCGTCGTACGCCCGACTGAAGCGCGAGATCGAGACGCTCTACGAGCGGCTCGAGCGCGTCAGCGCCTGAGCGCGATCCCTCGGAGGTCGGGCGCTTCCTCGTCGACGCCGCGCGCCGACCGGCGGCGCCCGACGCGCGGCACGCGCCCGGCGAGGAAGGCGCCGACTCAGCGCGCCGTCGCGCGAGCCGGATAGAGCGGCAGCGGCTCGACGGGCATGTCGAGCGCCACGAGCTCGCCGGGTCCGGAGAGCGTGACGTAGAGGCGCCCGTCGCCGAGGCAGCAGTTCGTCGGCTCGCTGCCGGTGCCCAGCTCGACGACGTCGCGGACGCGGCCGTCGGGCTCGAAGACGACGAGCACGTCGCCGCGGCTGCCGGCGGCGTAGAGGCGTCCGGACGCGTCGAAGCAGAAGCCGTCGGGGAATCCGCGCGGCAGCGTGCAGTGCGTGACCGGGGTCGCGCCCGGCCGAGGCTCCATCACCAGGATCTGCTGCGTCATGCTCTGCGCGACGTAGAGCCGATCGATGGTGCCGAAGGCGATGCCGTTCGGAAAGCTCGGAATCTCGGCAACGAGCTCGACGGCGCCGGCGAGCGTCGCGCGTGCGACGCGGCCAACGCCGATCGTCGCCAGATCTTCCCAGTTGTGCGGGTCGGTGTAGTAGAGCAGCCCGTCCGGGCCGAAGCAGAGATCGTTCGGGCGGTTCGGCGGCTTACCCGGCAGGCTCGTCGCCACGTCGCGCACGTCGCCGTCGAGCGTGACGCGCTGGATGCGGCCGCTGATCGGCTCCGGGGCGATCCAGCGCCCGTCGTGGCCGAGCGTCAGCCCGCCGTTGTCGGCGACGTAGAGGGCGCCGTCGGGTCCGAGCGTCGCGCCGTTGGCGCCGCCGCCGGTGACGGCGACGCGCCGGACACGGCCGTGCTCGTAGAGCGAGAGGCACTGACCGCGAATCTCCGTGAAGGCGACCCGCTCCGGCGCGAGCCACACCGGGCCCTCCGGGAATTGCAGACCGGTTGCGAGAACCCGCGGGTCATCGAATCCCTCCTTCGGCGACGCGCCGGAAGCGAAGGGCGGTCACGAGCGTGACGTTTCGCCGGCGGGTGGCGGCGCGCCGCGCCCGCCGTCGCGATCGGCGAGAAGCGACGCCAGCGCCGCGCCGCTCGCGCGATGGGCACGGATCGTCTCGATGAGCGCGACCAGCTGCCGGGCCGCGTGCGCCGGCGCGATCCCGCGGCGGTGGATGTTGGAGAGCACGCTCCGGTCCGGCTCCGCCGAGGTGCGGCGCGCCGCCCACAGGACGTACGCCGAGAGGCTGTCCGCGGTCGCGAGCCCCGGCCGCTCGCCGACGAGCAAGCAGAAGACCTCCGGGCGCAAGATCTCGCCGATCTCGTCCTGCACACGGACGCGGCCGTTGCGAACGAAGAGCGGCGTGCCGAGCCGAAGGCCGCGCGCGGCGAGCGCGCGCGTCAACGGACGCAGCACGGCGGCGCCGTTGGCGACGACCGCCGCCGACGAGAGGCCGTCGGCGAGCGCGAGCTGGACCTCGGGCCGTCGGCGACAGCGGCGCAGGGCGGCGTACGCGCTCGGCGCGAGCGCGCGTCCGAGCGCCGGCTCGCGGACGTACGCCGCGCGGCTCGGGGCGCGCGTGTGGATCTCGCGGAGACCGAGGTCGCGGACGAGCGCCACCGGCACCTCGGCCGCGATCGCATCACGTGCCCGCGCGTGCGCCGCGACGAAGTCGAGGTAGGCGTCGGCGCGGAGTCGCGGACCGGTACGACCGATCGCGAGCCGTGCCGGCGTCGCGGCCAGCAGCGCCGCGAGCGCCGGCCGCCGCTCGGCGCTCGCCGCCGCGCCGTTGCGCGCCGTCGCCGCCCGGCGCGCGCGCGTCCGGCGGTCGCCGCGCGTCTCATCCACGGAGGAAGAACCCCGGATCGCCGGCGCGCGCGGTGAGACGTCCGTCGGCCATCAAGCCGAGCTCGACGAGCCACACCTCGAACTCGGGCGCGGGACGGAGACCGAGCAGCTGCCGCAGCGTCGCGCCGTCGTGATAGCTCGTGCACTGGTACGACAGCATCACGTCGTCGCCGCCGGGCACGCCCATGAAGTAGTTGCAGCCGGCGGTGGCGAGCATGGTGGCGAGCGTGTCGCAGTCGTTCTGGTCGGCGTCGGCGTGGTTGGTGTAGCAGGCGTCGGCGCCGAGCGGCACGCCGAGCAGCTTCCCCATGAAGTGATCCTCGAGACCGGCGCGGATGATCTGACGGCCGTCGGCGAGATACTCGGGTCCGATGAAGCCGACGACGGTGTTGACGAGAAAGGGGTTGTAGCGCCGCGCCAGGCCGTAGCAGCGGGCCTCGAGCGTCAGCTGGTCGGCGCCGCCGTGGGCGCCGGCCGAGAGCTCGGATCCCTGGCCGGTCTCGAAGTACATCCGGTGCTGGGTGCCGCGCAGGGTGCCGCGCTTGGCGATCATGTCGCGCGCCTCGTCGAGCATCGCGACCGTGATCCCGAAGCTGCGGTTGCCGGCCTCGGTGCCGGCGAGGCTCTGGAAGAGGATGTCCATCGGCGCGCCGCCCTCGAGCGCCCGCATCTGGGTGGTGACGTGCGCGAGGACGCAGTTCTGCGTCGGGATGCGCCAGCGATCGATGAGATCGTGCGTCAGCTGGAGCAGCGCGCGCACGTTCGCGACCGTGTCGATGCAGGGATTGATGCCGATCAGCGCGTCGCCCGCTCCGTAGGCGAGGCCGTCGTAGATGGCGGCGGTGATCCCGCGGTGATCGTCGGCCGGGTGGTTCGGCTGCAAGCGCGTGCTCAGCCGGCCGGGCAGGCCGACCGTCGTCCGCGCGCGGGTCGTGACCGGCATCTTCCGCGCCGCGTAGACCAAGTCGAGGTTGGAGCAGAGCTTCGCCACTGCGGCCGCCGCTTCGGCCGTGAGACCGCGGCCGGCGCGGCGGATCGCCTCGCTCGGCGTGGTGTCGGCGAGAAGCCAGTCGCGGAGTTGCGCGACGCTCCAGCCGCGGATCTCGCGGTAGGCGCTCTCGTCGACGCCGGCGTCGATGACGCGACTCACCTCGTCGTCGTCGAGCGGCGCGACCGGGTGAGCGCGGAGGTCCTCGATGGTGACGTCGGCGAGGACGCGCTTGGCAGCGGCGCGCTCCTGATGCGAGCGCGCGCCGATTCCCGCCAGCGTGTCGCCCGACTTCGGCTCGTTGGCACGGCCGAGGACCTCGCGCAGCGAGCGGAAGCGATAGCTCCGGCCGAGGACGCGCGTGGCGAGCTTCATCGCGGCGCTCCGCTCACGGCGCGCGCTCCGCTGGCGGCGACGGTCGCAGGAGATCCGCGGCGGCCTCGGCCACCGTCGCGCCGGCGAGCCAGGTGCGCGGGGACGTGCGTACGTCGCGCAGCCGCACGACGCCGCCCGCATCGAGCACGAACGTCGCCGGATGCGCCGCCGGGGATTCGTCGGGTGCCTTCATCGCGAGGCCGAGGCGATCGATGAGGCCCGCGTCGTCGACGAGATAGTAGAAGGGCGTGCGGCGCTCGCGGACGAAGGCGCGCGCCCGCGGCGTCGCCTGCGCCGCGGCGAGAAGAACGGCGACCCGGACGTCGGCACGTCCGGCGAACGCCTGCGCGAGATCGACGACGCGCGCCTTGCTCGGCGGCGACCAGTCGAGACTCGGCACGACGGCGATGACGCTCGGGGCGCCGCCGAGGTCGCCGAGCGCGATGCGCGCGCCGCTCAGATCGGCGAGCGCGAAGGCCGGAAACGGCTCGCCGACGTGGGGACCGGCGTCGCGCAGCTCGTCCCGCGGCGCCGGCTCCGGGCCGTAGCACCCGTCGATCCGGAGCGCGACGCCGAGCACGTAGAAGCAGAGCAGGGTGGCGCCGATCTTCCCGGCGAAGAACGGCGGCGCGGCGCGCTGCTCCGATGCCGGCACCGCTGCGACGGCCGCTCTCATGCGACGCCGCGGCGGGGCTTCAACCAGATGAAGGCGAGCGCCATGAGCGCGAGCACGGCCGCCTCCAGGCGAAGCTGGTCGCGAATCGCCCAGTACTCGCCGGAGTACCACGCGAGCAGCCGCACCAGCGCCGTCACGATCAACGCGGCGGCGGTGGCGGTCGCGATGCCGGGATTCTCGTGCGGGGCCCGTGCGCTCGCGATCAGGCATCCCGCCCACGCGAACAGCGCGCAGCCGGCGAAGGCGAGGATGAAATACCCTTGGTAGTCGGTGTCGAAGAGCGGGCGCGCGAAGATCTGGAACAGGGTGCGGTCGAGGAACGCGCTCACGAACAGGACGCCGAACAGCATGCAGAGCGCAGCCGTGGTCGCGGCGAGCAGGCGGTACGCGAGTACGCCGGGCACCCGGCTAACTCGCAGAGCGGCGACGACGTTGTCAACGGGAGCCGCTGGACGATGCTGGCCTGAACTCAGGCCAGTACCCCGTTGGACGGCGCTGTCCGGATCCGGCCCGTGCCGGCTGGACGTGAAACGCGACGCGTGCCTCGGCGGCGGCTGGCGATCGGCGAGGGTGGGGTGTAAGAGGATCGCCGCTCGTTCGAGAGGAGACCGCTGGCATGCGATCGGTCTGGATCCCGAAAATCGGTCCGCCCGAGGTGCTCGAGCTGCGCGAGTCTCCCGATCCGCACGCCGCGCCGGGCGAGGTACGGATCCGCGTCCACGCCTCCGGCGTGAACTTCGCCGACGTGATGGCGCGGCTCGGTCTCTACCCGGATGCGCCGAAGCTGCCCTGCGTCGTCGGCTACGAGGTGGCAGGGGTCGTCGACGAGGTCGGCGCCGGCGTCGCCGGCATCGCCGCCGGCGACAAGGTGATCGCGTCGATCCGGTTCGGCGGCTACGCCGACGTCGTGACGGTTCCCGCCGCGCAGGCCGTGGCGCTGCCGGCGGGCATGAGCTTCGAGGAAGGGGCCGCCCTGCCGGTCAACTACCTGACCGCGGTCCTGATGCTCGAGCATTTCGCCCGAGTACGATCGGGCGAGCGCGTGCTGGTGCACGGGGCCGCCGGCGGCGTCGGCCTCGCCGCGGTACAGCTCTGCCGGTTGCACGGCGCGGAGGTCATCGGCACCGCCTCGGCGTCGAAGCACGCGCTCCTCCGCGAGGCAGGCGTCGCGCACACGATCGACTATCGCCGCGACGACTTCGAAGCCGAGACTCGCCGCATCACGGCCGGACGCGGCGTCGACGTCGTCCTCGACCCGATCGGCGGCGAGAACTTCCGCAAGAGCTACCGCGTTCTGGCGCCGTTCGGACGTCTGGTCGCCTTCGGGTTCTCCGCGGCGGCGCCTGGCACGACACGCCAAGTGCTCACCGCCGCGTGGCAGTTCGTCCGCATGCCGCGCTTCAGCCCGATCGCCTTGATGAACGACAACCGCGCCGTCATGGGATTCAACCTCGGCCATCTGTGGGGCGAGATGGAGCTCTTGGTCGGCTACCTGCGGACCCTCATCGAGTACTACCATCGGGGCGCCGTCCGACCGACGATCGCGCGAAGCTTCCCGCTCGCCGAGGCGGCGGCCGCGCACGCGTTTCTGCAGAGTCGCCAGAACGTCGGCAAGGTGGTGCTGACCGCATGAGGACGTGCCGGCGCGGCTGTCTCGGCGGCGAGAGCTTGATCGAGACCGTCGAGGGACCGCTCGCGATCGCGTCGCTCGTCGGCAAGTCGATGCCGGTGCTGACGCGGCTCACGAACGGCCAGATCGGCTTTCGCCTGATGACGAAGATCGCGTGCACCGCCAATGCGGTCCCGGTCGTTCGCGTGACCTTCGACAACGATCACGCGGTGGTGGTCGATCGCAGCCACGTGTTCTTCGCGCCCGACGACGTCGAGCGGCCGGTCGCCGCCCTCGAACCCGGCGAGATGCTCGACAGCAGCTTTCATTTTCCCACCGGCTACGTGTACCGGCGCCGGGACGGCTCGCCCGAGACGTCGGCGGGAGGCGTGCGCGTGACCGCGATCGAGCCGGCGGGGACGGCCGACGTCTTCGGCGGAGTCGTCAACGAGACCCACCGCTACTTCCTGACGGCCGCGGTCCTCTGCAGGGAGTGAACGGCCGATGCCGAGCGTCATTGCGATCGCCGTGCTGTGGGGTGCGTTCGCGGGGTCGCACCTCGTCCTCTCGGGCGAGACGCTGCGACCTCGTCTGGTCGCGCGGTTCGGGCTGCAGCCGTTCCTCGGCGTGTACTCGCTCGTCGCTGTGGTGACGTTCATCGCGCTCGTCTGGGTTTTCTTCACGCACAAGCACGCGGGACCGCTCCTGTGGCTGACGGTGGGGCCGCCGGCGTTCGCGTACGCGCTCAACTACGCGCTGATGGTGATCGCGATGGCGCTGCTGCTGTGCTCGGTGCTGCCGGGCTCGACGGCGCCGAGCAGCATGCAGACGGCGGGACGGGCGCAGGCGCGCGGGCTCGTCCGCGTCACGCGTCATCCGATGCTGAACGCCTTCGCGCTCTTCGGCGTCGCGCACTGTCTGGTGAACGGCTGCCTCGGCGACGTCCTCTTCTTCGGCGGCTTCCCGCTCTTCGCGTGGCTCGGCGCACGCAATCAGGACGCACGTAAGGTCCACGAGGTGCCGGGCTACGACGAGCTGCTGCGCACGACCTCGTTCGTGCCGTTCGCGGCGATTCTCTCCGGACGGCAGCGTCTGGCGGTCGGCGAGCTGCCGTTCGTCGGGCTCGCGGTGGGAGCGATGCTGGCGATCGTGATCCGCCACTATCACGCGCAGCTCTTCGGCCCCTGAGCCGTTCGGCATGACGCGGCTTGCCGGGTCAGGGTCGCGGCGGGCGTCCCGCGAGATCGTTCGACGAGGTGCCGCGCGCCGTCAGGCGAAGACGCCGCGGCGGGTGAGAAGGAGATCGCCGAGCGCGAGCGCGATCGAGCGTCTGACGCGTGCGGTGAGCTCGGCGACGGCGTCCTCGTCGTCGATCGCCGCGGCCGGCGGATGGATCGGCGGGCAGAAGCGGATGTGCCACTTGCTCGGCAACGGAATCGCGCCGGCGACGCCGCAGAGCGGAAAGAGCGGCGTCACCGGAATCCACGGCACGCCGACGATGCGGCCGGCGCGATACAGGCGCGCGACCACGGGGTACGCTTCCTCCGCGCCGACGATCGCGACCGGAACGATCGGGCTGCCGGTCGCGAGGCTGAGGCGGGCGGTGCCGGTCTTGAACGCGCGCAGCTGATAGCGCTCGAGCCAGCGCTTCTCCACGCCGGCGATTCCCTCCGGGAAGATCGCGAGCGCTTCGCCGCGCCGTAGCAGGAGCTCGGCGTTGGCGAACGACGAGGGCACGCCGCCGAGGCGGTTGTAGAGCGGCCCGATCCACGGCAACGCGTCGACGAACTTGTCGTAGAGCACGCGCAAGCAGGTCCGATCGGGACGGTGCAGCTCGAGCGCGACCGCGACCATGAAGGCGTCGGCAGGAACCGCTCCGGAATGATTCGGCGCGATCAGCGCCGCGCCGCGTGCCGGGACGTTGTCGGCGCCGCTCACCTCGATCCGCCAGTATCGCTCGAACAGGAAGCGCAGCGGCGGCAGCCACGCTCGGCGATAGGCGAGATCGAGACCGAAAGGATCCGGCGAGCGATCCTCCGTTGGCGGTGCGGGAAGTACCCGCACCGTCGCCGGCTGGTCCGCCGCGGCGGGCCGGCCGCCGTCGGCGTGTGCAGCCGCCGCCGTCGTCGGCGACGGTTCGTCGCGCTCGAGGCGCTCCGCCGTGTCTCCGGGGCCGTGACCTGCTCGTACGACGCGGATGCCGCGCGGACGCAGATCGCCGAGCATACCGACGAGGGCGTCGGTCTCGGGTGTGCCGACGTAGCGAACCTCGATCGTGATCGGCGCCGCATGGCGCGCCCGCAAGGTGAGCGCGGTGCGCCGGATGCGATCGATGGTCGCCGCATCGAGCTCGTCGACCAGGGCGACCGTGTCGAGGCCGCCGCCGTCCGAGCTCAGTCGGGCGACGATCAAGCCCGGAGCGCGCGGCCGTCCGTTCAGCGTCTCGTCGACGTGATCGGAGCGCAGCGTGTCGGGGCGGGTGAGCATCGCGAGGCGAAGCGCGCCGGACGCGCGTACGCAGCACTCTTGCCGCGGCCATCAAGCTTGTCAACGCGCGATCGGCGCGGACGAACGCCGTCCGCCGCGCGCGTCGAAGTCGCGGGCCGCGCGTGATAGGCGAACCACGCCGGGAGCGCTCCGGGGGTGACAGCGCGCATAGGAGATCGCCTATCGAATCGCCGCGGCCGTACCGTATCGCCTACGTCATCGGAGAGCTCGGCAAGGGCGGCGCCGAGTATCAGCTGCACGAGTTGTTGCGGCACCTCGACCGGCGGGTATTCGAGCCCGCGGTGTTCGTCCTCGCCCCGGGCGGCTACTGGCGCGAGCCGATCCGCCGCCTCGGGATAGCCGTCGAGGAATTTCCCCGTCGCCGTTCCGCCGACGTCTCACGATTGCGGCGCTTGCGCGCCGCCTTGCGCGTCTTCGCGCCGGACGTGCTCCACACGATCATGTGGTCGGGGAACACCTACGGACGGCTGGCGGCGCTCGGGCTCGGCATTCCGGTCGTGATCGCGGCCGAGCGCAACGTGATCCGACGGCCGCGCTGGCAGGTATGGGTCGAGCGCGCGCTCGATCGTGCGACCGATCGGTATCTGGTGAACTCGGCGGCGATCGCGACGGAGCTCGCCGGCCCCGGCGGTCTCCCCGCCGCGAAGATCGAGGTCGTGTCCAACGGCATCGACCTCACGACCTTGCCGTCGTTCGCGGTGGATCGCGCATCCGGTCGCAGCGCCGCGGGTTTCGATCCGGCGCGGCGGCTGGTCGCGCAAGTCGGACGACTGACGGCGCAGAAGGACTACCCGACTTTTCTGCGCGCCGCGCGGACGATCGCCACGCGGTTCGCCGACGTCGATTTCCTCGTCGTCGGAACGGGCGAGCTCGGCGCCGAGCTGGCGACGCTCGCGCGCGACCTCGGCATCGTGGCGCGCGTGCGGTTCACCGGCCTGCGCCACGACGTGCCGCGACTCCTCGCCGGCGTCGACGTGCTGGCCCTGACGTCGATCTACGAAGGCCTGCCGAACGTCGTCCTCGAGGCGATGGCGACCGGCGCCGTCGCCGTTGCGACCGACGTCGGCGGATGTCGTGACCTCGTTGGCCACGAGACCACCGGCCTCCTGGTGCCGCCGCGCGATCCGGACGCGGTCGCGGCGGCGGTGTGTCGCGTGCTCGAGGATCCTGACTGGAGCGCGGCGCTCGCCGTCGCGGCGCGGGCGCGCGTCGAGGGCGAGTTCTCCGTCCAAACGATGGCCGCGAAAACGGCGGCGGCGTACGAGCGGCTGCTGGCTCGCGTGCGGATCGGCGGTGGCGACGGCGGCTCGTCGGTGAATCACGACTGACAGCTCGAAAACGCGATGGTAGGCTCGGCGACCGTGACCGCGACGCCGCCACCCGACGCCGTCTCCGCGCCGACCGGTGGCCTGCGCATCGCGTACGTCATTCCCGCGTACCCGCCCGCGCCGTCGCAGCCGTTCGTCGTCAACGAGATGGTCCAAGTGCAGGAGGCCGGGAACGTGCTGTTCCTGGTTCCGCTGTACGCCGCCTCGGGCGGGCCGATTCGCCACGCGACGTTCGAGCGCCTGCGACCCGCCGCGGTGCTGTCGCCGCCGCTGCTGTCGTGCCGCGTCGTCGCGCTCGCGTTCCGGGCGCTGCTCGCGTACCCGGTGCGGGTGCTCCGGACGCTGGCGTCGGCGCATCGCGCGGCCGGATGGAACCCCTTCGCGCACGTGCGGCTGCTGTCGCTCACCCCGAAGGCGCTTGCCGCCGCGACCTGGCTGCGCGAGCGCCGCGTCGACCGCATTCATGCGCATTTCGCGAGCCAAACCGCAGATTGCGCCGCGATCGCCGGTGCGGTGAGCGGCATCCCGTTCTCGTTCACCGCGCACGCCTACGACATCTACTCGACGGCGCTCCGGGTCCGGAACGACACGCTCGACTGGAAGCTCCGCCGAGCCCGCCAGGTCTTCACCGTGAACGACTTCGCCGGGGATCTGCTGCGCGATCGCCTGCCGCCCGAGGAGCGCGAGCGCGTGCAGACGGTGTACGTCGGCATCCCGATGGCGCTCTTCCGTCCCGAGCCGGCGGCGCCGCACGATCGGACGTTCCGGATGCTGTGCGTCGCGCGGCTCTGCGAGAAGAAGGGCCTCGATACGCTCGTCGACGCCTGCGCGGCCTTGCGCGACCGCGGCATCGACTACGAGCTGCAGCTCTTCGGCGACGGTCCGCTGCGCGCCGCGCTCGCGGCCCAGATCGCGCGTCTCGCGCTCGGCGCGCGCGTCCGTCTCGGCGGCGCGATCTCGCAAGAGGACGTCGCCCGCGAGATGCGCGCGTGTCACGCCTTCGTGATGCCGTGTCGCCGCGATCGCAGCGGCGACATGGATGGGATTCCGACGGTGTTCATGGAAGCGATGGCGACGGCGCGGCCGGTGATCAGCTGTCCGATCTCCGGCATCCCGGAGCTCGTCCGCGACGGTGAGACCGGCGTGCTCGTGCCGCCGGACGACCCGCGGGCGCTCGCCGACGCGATCGCGGCGCTCGCCGCGGACGACCGGCGGCGGCTCGAGCTCGGCGCGCGCGGGCGCGCGCTCGTGGAGCGCCAGCACGACGAACGCCTCACTGCGGCGGCGTTGCTGACGAAGATCAGGGACGCGGACGCTCGCGGAGCGGGTGAGGGGACGACCGTCGTCGAGTCGTCGGGCTCGCTGGCGATGATCGATCGGCGGTGGTAGGAGACGGCATGCTCGACCAGATGCGCCGCCAGACCGAAGACATCGTCCGCTACTATGGTGAGCTCAACCGCCGGATCGCGAATGCCGGCATGGACGGCATTCCGAAGCTCCTCGAGGTGTCGACGCAGCTCGAGCTCGCGCTCGGCGAGATCGGCGCGCACGAGCTCACGTGGGTCGCGGACGAGATCAAGCGGTTGCTCGACGAGCTGGTGCGAATGGATTCGCAGCTGCAACGCCTGCGCGAGCTGAAGATGATGTTCGAGGGCGCTCCGGACCAGGAAGAGCCGGCGCGGCGTCGTTCGGCGATCTGACGCGACTCGCTCCGTTGTCTCCATCTGGCGTTTCTCAGGACGGAATTCGTCGCTCTGCTTCGGGTTGCGGTTCTCGGTCGACGCTCGTCGCCGGTCTTGGCGGGGCGCCGCATCGGCTTCTCGAAGCTGGCCGTCCTGCGTGGTTGCGCGAAGCGTCGCGAATGCCATGGGTATCGCGCAAACGCCACACAGTTTGGCAATGCGCAGCGGTGGGCTTTCGTGCATCTCTGCACGATCGATTCGATTGTGGTTCGGAGCGTAGTGTTTGAATTTGCAAATCTTTTTCGCTGAGTGCGGCATGTCGGTGGCATTGGAATTGCTTTGCGCTCGTGAGCTGACTGCTCAGACGCGGCGGATACCGACGGAACTCGAGGAGGCCTCGGCGTGACCCAGGAGATTCGGGAGCTGATCGATCGCATTCTGTCTTCCTACGACGAGATGGACGGCAGATTCTCGTCCGCTGGCGGTCTCGGCAGCCTCCTCAGCCTGTACGAGCAGATGCGTCGCGAGCTCGAGCGCGTGTCTTTTCAAGAGCTCGATCGCATGACCGGCGAGATCAAGAACGTCATCGAGGCGCTCCTCACGATCGATTACGAGCTCCGCAAGGTTCAGAACTTGAAGCTGGTTTTCGATTCCCGCACCGTACCCGGCGGCCAGTAGGGACGGCGCCGACGCTCCGTGCGCGACGACGTCGGCGTCGCGCACCGAAGGCGCTCGCGCAACGTTGCGACACTGACGTCGCAGCGGGACCCCCACGCAAGCAGCGCATTTTCCGCGGTTTACGCTCGCGCGTCGCAAAAATTCGCGGTTGAAAGCGCGCCAGGGCGCGAGTAGAATCCGCCCAGTTTCGGCTCGCGTCTTTGCACGACGGCGTATGCCGAAGCGCCGCGCAGCGCTTCACGAATCCGCATGAGCACGCATCCGCATCGACCGAGAACGCCGACCGACCGCTCTGCGGTCGTACCTGCGCCAAATCAGGACAGCCAGTTGGAGCAGGGGAATCTCGTCGTCGTGCAAGAGCGCGTGCTCGCGGAAATCGCGCACGAGCTCGGCAACTTTTTTCACAAGCTCTACTACTGGTCCGACTACATCAAAGGCGATGCGGAGGGCGCGAAGAAGTTCGACACGACCGCCGGCCACATGCTCGAGCGTACCATCACCAACCTCGAGGATTTCCTGAAGGTCGCGCTCGAGTACTTCCACCCGATCAAGCTCAACTTCACCAAGGTCGGCGTCGGCGAGCTGCTCGACGGCTTCATGACCCACCTCGGGGCGCACCTGAACGGCAACGAGGTGCGCGTGTGGCGCGACGAGATCGACGAGCCTGCGACGATCCTCGTCGACCCCGCACGGATCTCGCAGGCGTTCCGCATCGCGCTGCACCACGTCCACGAGGATCTGAAGTCCGGCGGCGCGCTCAGCGTGAGTCTCGGGACGGAGCACGCGTCGCGAGTTTCCCGGTCTCGAGATTCGCCTCGCGGTGACGCCGAAGGTGCCGCCGTCGCCGCTCTTCCGCACGCGCCGAGGCGGGCGTCGAGTGGGCGGTCGCCCAGAAGCTCATCGAGATGCACGGCGGTGAGATCGTCGAGGAGTTCGACCCGAACGGGCAGAAGATCGTGCTGATCTTCCTGCCCGTCTACTGATAGCCGCAGCATGCGCGAGGAGCCGACATGGACACCAGAATTCTGATCGTCGACGACGATCCGCTGATCTGCCGACAGCTCGAGGATCTCTACACCTCGCAGCAGTACCTCGTGACGAGCGCGGGAAACTCCGCCGAGGCGCTGCGGTTGCTCGGGCAGCACGACTTCTCGCTCGCGGTCGTCGACTTGCGCATCCCCGGGACCGACGGCATCGGCCTTACGCGCGAGATCCGCGAGCACTGGCCCGACCTCGACGTGATCATGATCACCGGGTACGCGAGCATCAAAGGCGCGGTCGAAGCGATCAAGCAGGGCGCCAGCGACTACATCACCAAGCCGTTCCAGAAGGAGGAGATCCTCCTCGCGACGGAGAAAGTTCTCGAGAAGCGCCGGCTGCTCGACGAGATCAACTACCTGCGCAGCCAGCTGTCCAACCGCTACTCGTTCGCGAACATCGTCAGCCGCAACCGCGTCATGCACGAGATCTTCGAGGCGATCGAGGTGCTCGCGCAGAACGACGCGACCGTGTTGATCACGGGCGAATCCGGCACCGGCAAGGAGCTCGTCGCGCGCGCGATCCACTATCAGGGCAAGCGCAAGTCGGGCCGTTTCGTCGCGATCAACTGCGCGGCGTTCCCCGATACCCTGCTCGAGAGCGAGCTGTTCGGCTACGAGCGCGGCGCCTTCACGGGCGCGGTGCACGATCGGGTCGGCAAGATCGAGCTCGCCAGCGGCGGCACGCTGTTCCTCGACGAGATCGAGAGCATCACGCTCAACATGCAGCTCAAGCTGCTGCGCGTGCTCGAGGAGCGCGAGGTCGAGCGGCTCGGCGGCAACCGCAAGATCAAGGTCAACATGCGGGTCATCGCCGCGACCAACGTCGAGCTCACGGAGCTCGTCGCCGACGGTCGGATGCGCGAGGACTTCTTCTACCGGATCAACGTCGTGCCGGTGAAGATCCCGCCGCTGCGGGACCGCGTCGAGGACATTCCGCTCCTGGTGAGCGAGTTCCTGCGCAACAGCGAGATGGCGCGCGAGCGCGGCATCACCCGGGTGTCGAACAAGGCGCTCTCCGAGCTGATGGGCTTCAGCTGGCCGGGTAACGTCCGCGAGCTCGGCAACGTCCTCGAGCGCGCGATCCTCCGCACCACCGGCCCGGTCATTCGCGAGGTCGATCTTCCCGGGACGGGCAAGCGGAAGGACGTCGACGCGCTTCGGCGGACGTACGATTACGAGGTGCCTCTCAAGGAGTATCTGCGCCGCGCCGAGAAGGACTACCTGAGCCACGTCCTCAAGAAGCATCGCGGCAGCATCAACATGAGCGCCAAGCACGCCCTGGTCGACGCCGCGACGTTGCATCGCAAGATGAAGCTCCACGGCCTGCAGCGCGAGGACTTCCGCGGCCGCGATCGCAGCGAGCCGGATCAAGCCCTGGTAGGCTGACGGGCTCTCGCGGCGAAGGCACGTGCTGGAGCGGGACCTCGTCGCCGGAGCCGCGCGGCCGCGCGTGCATCGGCACCGCGTCGGCCGTCGATCGCCGCCGAGCCTCGGCTGAGGGGACCCTGCGATGTATCGCGCGTTCTTCGGCTTTCGTGAGAAGCCGTTCAACCTCACCCCCGATCCGAAGTTCCTCTACCTGAACGCGAGCTACCGTGAGGCGCTCGCGGCCTTGCACTACGGCATCGCGGAGCGGAAGGGTTTCGTCAGCCTCGTCGGCGAGGCAGGCACCGGCAAGACCACCCTGCTGCGGCGGCTGCTCTCCGAGCTCGGGCCGGAGACGCGCAGCGTGCTGGTGCTCAATCCGGCGGTCGGGTTCGACGACCTGCTCGCGTTCATCCTCACCGATCTCGGACGTCCGCCTGCGCCGGGAACCCCGAAGCTCGAGCTCCTCGAGGCGCCTGAACGCCGAGCTCCTCGACACGCTGGCGCGCGGCGGCAACGTCGTAGTGCTGATCGACGAGGCGCAGGATCTCGGGATCGGCGTGCTCGAGGAGCTGCGACTGCTCTCGAACCTCGAGACCGCGAAGGAGAAGATTCTCCAGTTCGTGCTCGCGGGCCAGCCCGAGCTCGACGCGATGCTCGAGCGGCGCGAGCTCCGCCAGCTGCGGCAGCGCATCGCGGTGTTCGCGCGGCTACGGCCGCTCGCCCGCGGCGAGCTCGAGGCCTACGTCGCGGCGCGGATCGAAGCCGCCGGCGGCAGCGCCCGGGATCTCTTCTCGCGTCCGGCGCTCCGCCGCCTGTGGCGTTTCTCGCGCGGTGTGCCGCGGCTGGTGAACGTCGCCGGCGACAACGCGCTCGTCACGGCCTACGCGGCGGGGCGCAAACGCGTCGGCTGGCGCGCGGTCGGCGAGGCGGTGAGCGATCTCCGACCGGCGCGATTCTCGGTGACGAGGCGCCGGCGACGGCTGCGCGCCGGCGCGCTCGCCGTCGCGGCGGCGCTGGGAATCGTCCTCGGGGTCGTCGTCTCGCGGCTGACCGCGAAGTCGTCGTCGTCGCTTGCGCCCGTTGCACCGGAGCGCGCGCCGGCCGCCGCAGTGGCGGGTGGCGAAGCGATTTCGGGAGCGACCGGCTCGCGCGACTCCGCCGGCGAGGTGGGCGGATCCGCCAGCGAGGCGCGCGGCTCTGCCGGAGCGGTGGCGAGCTCTGCCGACGAGAAGGGCGGCTCTGCCGATGAGGCGCGCGGCTCCGCCGACGAGACGCGCGCGCGCGCGTCCGCCGACGAGCCGAGCACGGTCGGCGCGACCGAGCGCCGCGCCAGCGAGTCGCCCGAAGCTCAGACTGCGTCGATCGCACCGGATGTCGGGTCGGCGCCGGCGAACCCCGTGGCCGATGCGGCGTCCGTCGCCTCGGCGGACGCGCCGTCTCACGCGCCGGTCGCCGACGCGCCCTCGGCGAACGCAGTGGCGAGCGCCGGTCCGGCGGACGCCGACCACGCTTCTTCCGCTGCGCGCGGCGACGGCGAGCCGTCGCCAGACGGGAGCGCGGCAACGGACGCGGACCGCGCCCCGCTCGCGTCGGTCCGGGTCGAGGAAGGCGATACGCTGACGTACATCGTGCGGCGCTACTACGGCCACGACTCGCCGGCGCTCCTGATGGCCGTTCGCCGTGCAAATCCCGGCATCGCCGATCCCGACATGGTCCTCGTCGGCCAGACGGTCTGGCTTCCCGACCTCCCGCGCGAGCAGCAAGCGGAGACCGTCGCGCGTCCGGCACCGGCGCGGCGTCGGCACGTGCGGCGAGGCTCGGATCCGACGGTGTCCGACGATTTCGACGACGTTCCGACGGAACCGAGCGACGACGTTCCGACGGAGCCGAGCGACGCCGATTGACGCTGCACGACCGCGGTCGGTCGGACGAGCGACGGGCTCGAGGTGGTCGCGTCCGCAACGCGCCGGCGCGGCGGCGAACGCACCACGTCCGGCGCCGGCTCCATGCGCTAAGACCTGGCGTCGGCTGCGCTTCTTGCTGCCCGCACGAACAGCTCCTGATGACGGCGCTGCACGATACCGCAGAAACGCAACGGGTCCTCGCGGCGGTTCAGACGGGGTAGTGGCGTCGATCGCGCGACCCGAGCGATCATCTGAAGCCGCTAGATGCTTGCCGTACGAGGGGAGAATCGACCGTCACGCAAAGGGTGAAAAAGGTGAGACGAGAGACGGCAGAATCGCTGCCGGTGGCATCGACTTTGCTTTGACGCACTGAGACTCCGAAGTCCCCTGATGGTTCCCTTGCAAAGAGATTGGTTCGTCGTCCGAAGCAAGCCGCGCAAAGAAGATTTCGCGGTGCAGACGCTCGAGCTCCGCGGTGTCGAAGCATTCTGCCCGCGGATTCTGGAGCCAGTCGGACTGACGAATGATTGGGCGGCGGTGCCGCTCTTTCCCGGCTATCTGTTCGTCCACATCGAGCTCCACAGCGGATATCACACGGTAATGTGGACGCCGGGCGTCAAGGGCTTCGTCGCGTTCGGCGACGATGCCCACCGCGGTCCAACCACAGATTGTCAATTTTCTTCGGCAAGAGACCGAAGAAGACGGTGTCATCAGACCCAGCACGAAACGTTATCGAGCCGGAGAGCGCGTGCGCATCAAGCGCGGGCCGTTCGCGGGACTCATCGGCATCATCGAGACGCCGTGTTCGGAGCGCGGGCGCATCCGCGTGCTGATGGATTTTCTTCGTCGCGGTACGTCGGTCGAGCTGCCCGTGGCGGCGATCGGCCGGCTCTGAACCAGGCCACCATCGCGCGGATGGCGACATCCGCGTCAAGAAGTCTGTCGATTTGCTTGGAATTCTCGAAACTTACGCGAGAATCAATGGCGGAGCTTCATCGCCGCGAGCCAGAGTTGTACGCAAGAGCACGCCGGAGGGCACGAACGATCATGACACACACGATGACACGACCGGTGACGAGAACGGCGCAGGCAGCGATCGCATTTTGTGCACTGATCGCGATGAGCGCATGCAGCAGCGTCGGACGTTCGCTGCCGCCGCCCGAAGCGACCTACGCGTTGACGCAGGCGCCGGTCCAGCGCAGCGAGTATCGCCTGCAAGTCGGCGATCGGCTGAACATCAAGTTCCCGTATCACTCGCGCTCGAACCAGGAGCTGCCGATCCGTCCCGACGGCAACATCAGTCTCGACGTCACCGGCGAGATCGTCGCCGAGGGTCTGACGCCGCACCGAGCTCGAGGACGTCATCAAGGAGCGCTGCTCGGACAAGCTTCGCGATCCCGAGGTCGTGGTGATCGTCACGCAGATGGGAGACCGGCAGGCGTACGTCGGCGGCGAGGTCGGCCGGCCGGGCTTCGTCGCCGTGCGCGACGGCATGACCCCGCTCCAGGCCGTGCTCGCCGCCGGCGGCTTCAAGGACACGGCGAAGAAGGACAGTGTTCTGTACATTGCGCGCGGCACCGACGGCGCGTATCACGCCAGCAGAGTGGATCTCGAGCAAGTCGTCCGCGACGGAGAGCCGGAAACGGTACGCCTGACCGGCAACGACGTCGTGTTCGTCCCGATGTCCCGCATCGCCAACGCCAACCAGTTCGTCGAGCAGTACGTCCGCAAGCTGCTACCGGTCGACTCGCGCGCCGGCGCGACCGCGGCATTGCCCATTCCGTGAGAACGAATCGCGCAGGGGGGAAATCGTGAACCCAGAACTCGTCCGACCCGCCGAACGGGTCACCGCCGATCCCGTACTACGTCGACCCCAGCCCGCAGCAGGAGGGCGGCGTCAACGCCAAGCTCATCGCTCTACGCGCTGTTCAAGCGCAAATGGCAGGTGCTCGGCATCGTCGCGGTCGTCGTCCTCTCGATCCTGGTCACCGGGATGCTGCGCCCGCGCGTCTACAAGACGAGCGCCAAGCTCTTCGTGCGGCCGGCGCGCGCCGAGATCCAGATCGGCGCCGGCGCGCAACGTGAGCTCACCTTCCCGGTCTCGGCGAGCACCGAGATGATGAATTCCGAGATGGAGATCCTGCGCAGCCAGGAGCTCATCCGGCAGGCGATCGCCCGCATGGACAAGGCGGGCACGCCGATCTTCGGCGCGGACACCACCATGTCCCCGGCGGAGCAGGTCGCGGCGCTGCAGGGCATGATGACGGTCTCGCCGGCGCCGGAATCGAACGTCATCGCCGTCGATCTGTTCGCCAGGAATCCCGAGAAGGGCCGGGCGATCCTCGGCGCGATCGTCGATACGTTTCTCGAGCGCCACGCTCAGGTGCACGGCAACAGCGGCGCGACGGCGTTCTTCGAGGACCAGAAGAACATCACCCGCGCGCGCTTGCAGGAGGCGGAGAAGAACCTCGCCGACTTCGTCGACCGCGAGCAGCTGGTCATGCCCGAGGATCAGATCCGGGCGGTGCTGAAGGGCGCATCGCGCGGTGCCGAGTCGGTCGCCATCTCCGAGGCGAAGGTCCGCGGACTGCAGCGCCGGGTCCTGAAGCTGCGCGAGCAGCTCGCCCAAGCGCCCGAGCTCCAGCGCGACATCGAGAGGGTCAATCCGGCGGCGACGAGCCTCGGGATCGAGCTCGGCAAGAGAGAGGCCGAGCGCGCCGATCTGCTCCAGCACTACACCGAGAAGGACCGCCTCGTCGTCGACATCAACGCGCAAGATCGCGGCGCTGCGGGCGCAACTCGCAGAGGCCAAGAACGCACCGGTGCATCGGCACCGAGCGCATCAGCGTCAATCCGATCCGTCAGGAGCTTCAGCGCCGGCTTCTCCAGTCCGAGCTCAACCTCGCCGACATGTCGGCGCGCGTCGACGGCCTCGAGGACAAGCTCGACAAGCAGGCCGAGGACGCGACGAAGGAGGCCGTCGACCTGCGGCAGAAGAGCATCGAGCTCAGCCGGCTCGAGCAGGAGGTCTCGCTCGCGCGTGAGGCCTACCAGCTCTACGAAAAGAAGCAGGAAGAGGCGCGTATCTCGGAGGCCCTCGACAACGAGCGCTTCCTGAACGTCAGCGTGATCGACGGTCCGACGATGCCGCTCGATCCGGTCAACAAGATGAATCCGCTGATGCTGGTCGCAGCGCTGGTCGCCGGCACCGGTCTCGGCGTCGGCACCGCCGTCGGCGTCGAATTCCTCGGTCGCAACTTCAAGTTCGAGGAGCAAGTCGAGCAGTACCTCGAGCTGCCGGTCTTCGCCGTCATTCCCGACATGAGCGAAGTCGCGGAACTCCAGAACAGCTAGCCGCGGCACGGCCGCACACGGGGAACGATCATGAGCAAGATCTACGAAGCCCTGCAGAAGGCACAGGAAGAACGCGAAGGGGCCCTCGGCGAGTCCGGCGGTACGCCCGAGCCTGCACCGCGCAGGTCATGGTGGCGTTCCGCCAAGAACGGCAAGACCAACGGCAACGGACACCGCACCAACGGCTCGCTCCACATCGACTTCGATCTCGCGCCGCACGTCGAGGAGGCCTACCAGCGCCTCGGGACGAACCTCCTGATGCCGACGACGCGCGACCCGGGCGTGCTGCGCGACCTGATGGTCGTCGCGTCCGAGCACCAAGAGGGCGCGACGACCACCGCCGCGCTCTTCGCGTCGACGCTCGCCAAGCGCAAGAAGCTCGACGTCCTGTTGATCGAGGCGAACTTCCGGAGCCCGGCGCTCGAGCAGGTGTTTCCCGATCCGGCGCAACGGCGGATTCGCGGAGCTGATCGACGGCCGCCAGGGCATCGACGACGTCGTGCAGCCGACGCCGCAACCGAACCTCTTCGTCGTGACCAGCGGCCACTACGAGACCTCTCCGGCGCACGTGCTGGAATCGTCACGGCTCTCGGAGGTGTTGGCGCAGTTGCACGAGCGTTTCCAGTTCGTCGTCTTCGACTCGGCGCCGGTGAACACCTATACCGACGCGACCATCCTCGCGCCGCGTCTCGACGCCGCGGTGGTGGTGATCGAGGCCGACCGCACGCGCATCGAAGAGGTGCAGCGCGCGAAGCGGCAACTCGAGCGCGCCGGCGGCAAGCTGCTCGGCGTCCTCTTGAACCGCCGCAAGAGCTACGTGCCGGCGTTCCTGGACGGCTTGCTCTGAGCGCGTGAGCGTCGCCGTCGACAATACGATCGCGCTGCCGCGGCCGAGCGCGTCCGCAGGACGCGGCTTCGGCGTCCTGCTGTGGCCCGCGGTCACGCTCGCCATCGGCGCGACGCTCGTGACGGCGACGTACGGCGGGCTCGAGGCGACGGCGCTCGGCGCGATCGTCGCCGCGGCGGTTCTGGCCACCGTCGTGGCGAAGCCGGAGATCGGCATCCTGCTCCTGACGACGAACTACCTGATCGCGAGCTACCCGACGCCGCTACGCGGCAACGGGCTCCTCACGATCAACAACCTGCTCGGCATCATCCTCGCGGTGCTGCTGGTGGCGAAGCTGGCGCAGAACTTCGATTTCTGGTTCCTGCGCAATCGCCAGGTGAAGACCTACCTCGCGATCGGCGTCGTGCTGATCATCGGTACCCTCGTCTCGAGCTATCTCTTCCCGAACCTGGTGACGACGCGCGGCAAGTTCCGCTTCCTCGATCAGACGGCCCAAATGTCGCAGGATTTCGTCACGCGCTTCGCATTCCTGATCTTCACGCTGAACTTCCTCAGCACCAAGACCGACCTGAAACGCGTCGTCACCGTGACGATGCTGTGCCTCCTGATGGTCGTGCCCTCCGCCTTGCTCGGCTACGCGAGCGGCGTGACCGTCGGAGGGCGCGCCGCCGCCGCCTTCTCGCTCGGCACCAACCCGAACCGGCTGGCGTTCCTCTGTCTCTTCCAGATTCCGTTCTGGTGGTATTTCATCCGCAGCAAGCGCTCGACGTTTCACAACCTCCTCGGCACCGCGGTGATCGGCAGCTTGATCATGACGGTCTTCCTGACCGCGTCGCGCAGCGGGGTGCTCGGGCTCGGCATGGTGTTCTACATGCTGACCCAGAAGCGTGCCGGTCTCGGCGGAGGGCGCCTGCAGGTCATCGCGCTCGGGCTGGTCGCGATCGGCGTTCTCTTGACGGTGATCCCGCAGGAGAAGCTCGACCGCATGTCGAACATCAATCCGTTCAGTCAGAGCAAGGAGGAGGGCGCCGGCGCGCACTCGACCGAGCGCCGCGTCGAGACGGTCGAGGTCGGCTGGAGGATGTTCGGCGACTACCCGTGGTTCGGCGTCGGTATCGGCAACTTCCGGGAGGTCGCGAAGCAGGTGTACCAGGACGAGTTCTTCCGGCCGCCGCACAACTCGTACGTCTGGGCGCTCACCGAAGGCGGGATCTTCTGCTTCCTGCTGTACCTGTTGCTGTTCTGGTTCACGTGGCGCGACATCAAATGGATCGATGCCGCGCCGTCGATGCCGCCGGAGTTGCGTTGGATCGGCGCGGCGCTGTCGCCGGCGCTGATCCTGCTGATGTTCTACAGCGCGTTCGCCGACATCTGGCTCAGTCCCGTGACCTACATCCTCATCGGCCTGGTGATCGTCTTCAAGCGTTACCTGAGCGGCCGGCGTGCCGTTCTCGCCTGAGGCGCCTCTGCGTACGATCGCCTTCTTCCCGCCTCGCCTCGCGACCGGCGGTACGCAGCGGCATCTGCTCGAGGTGCTGCGCTTCCTGGACCGCACGCGGTTTCATCCGCTCGTCGTCAGCGCCAAGAGCGGCGGCGAGCTCGCCGCGGCGATTCGCGCGTCAGGCGTCGAGCTCGTCGACCTCGGCCTCGGCGAACGGCTGCTGAGCGCCGACCTCGCGCGCTGCGTGCGTGCCACCGCGTCGGTGTTCCGGGCGCGCGCCGTCGACGTCGTGCAGTGCTTTCAGTGGCGGCCGGCGTTGATCGCGCTCGGCGCGTCGCGGCTCGCGGGCCGCGGACGGATCGTCGCCGGCCGGCGCAGCGTGCCGACCGAGCGCGGCGCCCGGGCGTTGCTCGAGGAGATCGTCGTGCAGTTCGCCGATCGCGTCGTGGTCAACGCCGAGTCGCTGCGTCCCCGCGGCCGCGCCGGCCGCCGTACCGTCGTGATCCCGAGCGGCGTCGACACCGAGCGCTTCGCCCCGACCGCCGTCGATCGCGCCGCCGCCAAGCGCGCGCTCGGCCTTCCCGAAGGAGCGCCGGCGATCGGCACGGTCGGACGGCTGGAGGCCCGCAAGGGAACACGAACGTTGATCGAGGCGCTCGCGCGTCTCGACGGGGCGATCGGCGACGCGCACCTGGTCGTCGCCGGCGACGGCCCGCTCCGCGACGAGCTCGCCGGCTTGGCGACCCGTCTCGGCGTCGCCGATCGTGTCCGGTTGCTCGGCAACCGCGACGACGTGCGCGACCTGCTGGCTGCGCTCGACGTGTTCGCGCTGCCGTCCCTCACCGAGGGCATGTCGAACGCGCTCCTCGAGGCGATGGCGATGGCGTTGCCGCTGGTGGCGACGGCGGTCGGCGGCAATCCCGAGGTCGTCACCGACGCGGAGCACGGTCTCCTGGTCCCGCCCGGCGATCCCGAGCCGCTCGCACGCGCGATCGCCCGGCTGCTCGCCAACCGCGACGACGGCGCACGCATGGGAGCGGCCGCGCGGCGGCGGGTCGAGGAGCGATACGGGGCGCGGGCGATGGTCCGAGATCTCGAGGGCGTCTACGCGGCGGTCGCGGCGCGTGCGGCGCGAACGGACGCGGCGACGGCGACGGCGGCGAAGGAGCCAGCGTGACCGGAGTCGGAATCCCGCAGGAGGACGAGCGCTGATGAGCAGAATTTCGCGGATGGTGGTGGTCGGTCTCGACGGTGCGACCTTCGGCTTGATCAAGCCCTGGGTCGATGCCGGGCTGCTGCCGACGTTCGCGCGCCTCCTCGGTGAGGGGGCGCATGCCGAGCTGCGCAGCACGCTGCCGGCGCTCACGCCGCCGGCCTGGACGTCCGCCGCCACCGGCAAGAATCCCGGCAAGCACAACATCTTCAATTTCTACAAGGTGAGCGACGGCGGCACCGGCAAGCTGCCGCTGACGCCGGCCGACCTCCGCAGCCGGCGCGTGTGGGACATCGCCAACGCCTACGGCAAGCGCGCCGGCGTGGTGCACTTGCCGCTCACCTATCCGCCCGAGCATCTCGACGGCTTCGTCGTCTCCGGCATCATGACGCCCAAGGGCGTCGACGACTACACGTTCCCTGCCGAGCTCCGCGACGAGCTCGCCGCGAACATCGACGGCTACCGCTTCGACGTCGACGCCGACGCCCTCAAGGTCGGCGATCTGCGCGCGTTCCGCGCCGACGCCTTCGACCTCCAGCGCATCCAGACCGCCGAGACGCTCTACCTCCTCGAGAGCAAGGAGTGGGACCTGCTGTGGGTGATGTTCCACACCCTCGACAAGGTCCAGCACTTCTTCTGGCACTTCATGGACCCCGCGCATCCCGCACACCCCGGTCCGAGCGAGTTCTCGAACACCATCCTCGAGTTCCATCAGGCGCTCGACGCCGCCCTCGCCGCGATCCTCGATCGGCTCGACGACGAGACCGGGCTGCTCGTCATGTCGGACCACGGCTCCTGCGCGCTCGAGTCCTACTTCCTGATCATGAACTGGCTCGAGGACGGTGGCTTCCTCGGCATGAAGGGGGCGAAGCGCTCGCCGGTGAAGCGGGCGCTCGGCGGCCTCGGTGTCGAGGCGCGCGGCGTGGTGAAGACGTTACGGCGTGCCGGGCTCGGCTGGCTGCCGCGTCTGGTGCCGTCGGGATTGAAGGCCCAGGTGCCGATCGCGCGCGCCTCGTTCGCGCGGATCGCTCCGCACATCGACTGGGCGAACACCCGCGTCTACTGCCCCTCGGCGCCCGGCAGCGGCCTGCGCGTCAATTTGCGCGGGCGTGAGGCGCAGGGCACGGTCGCGCCGGAGGACTACGATCGGGTGTGCGAGGAGGTGCGGGCGCGGCTGCTCGAGGTCGTCGATCCAGCGACCGGCCGGCGCGTGGTGCGTGCGGTGCATCGCCGCCAGGAGATCTACCGCGGCGACTTCGTCGACAACGGCCCGGATCTTCTCGTCGAGACCACGGATCCGTACTGCCTGATCGAGGGGATGGGAACCTCGTTCATCGTCCCGTCGGGACAGAACGACGGCGAGCGCACCGGCAACCACCTCCGCGACGGGATCTTCATGCTGGCGGGCGCCGGCGCACGCCGCGGCGCCGCCGTTCCGCGGCTCGACATCTGCGACGTCGCGCCGACGTTGCTCCATCTGATGGGACTGCCCGTCCAGGAGGACATGGACGGCACGGTGGCGACCGCGGCGCTGGCTCCGGAATTCCTCGCGACCCACGAGATCCGCACCGACCAGCTCGCGCCGCTGCCGGAGGTCGCCGCCGCCGACATGAGCGACGAGGATCGCCGGGCGATCGAGGGCATGCTCGAGGGACTCGGGTACCTGTGAGCGGCGCAGCCGTCTTCGTCTATCACGACTTCGTCGACGCGCCGGCCGCGCGCGCGCACGTGCCCGCGGCGCACCGGCCGTACGTATTGACGACCGCCGAGCTCGACGCGCATCTCGCAGCGCTCGCCGACGGCGCGTTTCGCGCGAGCCGTCTCGCCGACGCCGTGCGCGAGCCTGCGGCGGGTCGATTCGTGCTGTCGTTCGACGACGGCCACATCAGCAATCACCGGGTGGCGTTTCCGTTGCTCCAGGAGCGCGGCTGGCCCGGGTGTTTCTTCGTCATCGCCGGGGAGGTCGGCACGCCGCAGGCGATGGGCTGGCGCGAGCTGCGCGAGCTCGCCGACGCCGGTATGGAGGTCGGCAGCCATTCGCTGACCCATCCGTTCATGCACGAGCTCTCGGCCGCGGCCGTCCGTCACGAGTTCGCCGAGTCGAAGCGCCGGCTGGAGGACGGTCTCGGCCGTCCGGTGACGCTGGCGTCGTTGCCGCGCGGCAGCGCCGTCGCCGGGATCGGCGCGATCTTGGCCGAGCTCGGCTACGAGGCATTCTGCACGAGCGAGCCCGGCGTGATCTCCGGCGCCACCGACCGCTTCGCGATTCCGCGGATCGCGGTGAAGCGCAACACGTCGCCGGCGCTGCTCCACAACGTCCTCAGCCGGAGCGCGATCACCCTCGCGGGGCTGCGATCCTCGTTCGCGGTCAAGCGGATGGGCAAGCGATTGATCGGCGTCGGGCAGTGGCGCGCGGTGCGCAGCGCGCTCACGCAGCTCGTCGACCGGGCGCCGAAATCGTGAAGGCGTGGGACGAAACCGGCGCGCCGTGCGCGTCGCGCCGCGATGACGTGCGGCCGAGTGAGATCGAAGGGTCATGAGCTCTCGAACGTTGAATCGACTGCGCTGGGCTACGAAGCTCTCCGCGCACCATCTCGGCCTCCTGGCGCTGCTGCGCCGGACCCGGCGGCGCGAGCGCAGCCTGGTCCTGCGCTATCACGCGGTCGCGCCCGATCACGCGCCGCTGCCGGTCTATGCGGGGCCCGACATCACGATTCCGCGCGGGCTGTTCGCGGCGCAGATGCGCTTTCTCAAGCGCGCCTACACCGCCGTGCCGCTCGCGACCATCATCGACGCGATCGCCGCGGGGCAGTCGCCGCCGGCCGGCACGGTCGCGGTGACGCTCGACGACGGCTACGCGGACAACTATCAGCAGGCGTACCCCGTCTTGCGCGCCTTGCAGTTTCCGGCGACCGTCTACGTCGTGACCGAGACGCTCGATCACGGCTCGACGCTGTGGATGTCCGAGCTCCGCGCCGCGGTGATGACGAGCCCGGCGCGCTCGCTCCACGTCGAGATCGGCGGCAGCCGTCAGTTCGCGCTCGGCAGCAGCGACGAGCGCCAGGCGACCGTCAAGGAGCTCACCAACGTGCTCGTTCCCGTCGACCCGGCGCTCCGCCGGCGCATCCTCGCGACGTTGCGCAGCGAGCTCGGCAGCAACGGCGGCGCCGATCTCTCGAACACGATGCTGACCGCGAGCCAGGTGCGCGAGATGCACGAGAACGGCGTCACGATCGGCGCCCACACGCAGACCCACAGCAACATGACCTTGCTCTCGCCCGAGCAGGTCCGAAACGAGATCGCCGGCTCGCGCGAGCGGCTCGAGAGCCTGCTCGGGGCGCCGGTCCGGGATTTCGCCTACCCGAACACCGGCGGGCGCTATCCGCATTTCAACGCCGCCGTCGCGGCGATCATCCGTCAGCTCGGATTTCGCTCCGCGGTGACGTCGCGGCCTGGTGTCGTCGCCGCCGGGACGGATCCGTTCATGGTGCCGCGGATCGGGATCGCGCCGCGCGTCTATCGCGAGGCCGCGCTCGCGGTGACGCTCGAGCGCTACCGTCTTTTCGGCGTGGAGCACGCGTGATGACGCGCTCGCGCCAGCAGAAACGCACCGAGGCCTGAGAGATGTGTGGGATCGTCGGACAGCTGAACCGTGGTGACGGCGCGCCGGTGACGCGCGAGCTCCTGTCGCGGATGTGCGCCGCGATCGTCCATCGCGGCCCGGACGACGAAGGCCTCTTCGTCGACGGCACGTTCGGCATGGGCATGCGCCGGCTCAGCATCAACGACCTCGCGCCGAGCGGGAACCAGCCGCTCGGCAACGAGGACGGCTCGGTACAGGTGGTGTGCAACGGCGAGATCTACAACTCGCCGGAGCTCCGCCGCGATCTCGAGGCGCGCGGGCACCGCATGCGCTCGCACTCGGACGTCGCCGTGATCCCGCATCTCTACGAGGAGCACGGCGCCGATTTCGTGCGCTACCTGGACGGCATGTTCGCGCTGGCGCTGTGGGACGCGCGCCGGCGCCGTCTCGTCGTCGCGCGCGACTCGCTCGGGATCAAGCCGCTCTACGTCGCCGAGCGCAACGGCACGCTGGCCTTCGCCTCCGAGCCGATGGCGCTCGTCGCCGGCGGCTTCGGCGACGCGCTCGACTACGCGAGCCTGCACCACTACCTCTCGCTCGGCTACATCCCCGCCCCGGGCAGCATCTTCAGCGACGTGCGCAAGTTGCCGCCGGGCACGCAGCTCACGGTCGAGCCGGGGAAGGCGCCGGTCGAGACGCGCTACTGGGAGCTGCGGTTCGCGCCCGAGCGCGCCGTCCGGAGCCTCGACGATTACACCGAGGAGGTGCTCGCCGCGCTGCGCGCCGCGGTGAAGAGCCACCTGCTGTCCGACGTGCCCGTCGGCGTGTTCCTGTCCGGCGGCGTCGACTCGAGCGGGCTCGTCGCGCTGATGAGCGAGATCGCGGGCCGCAAGATCAAGACCTTCTCCGTCGGCTTCGAGGAGAAGAGCTTCGACGAGCTCGACCTCGCCCGCGAGGTCGCGCGGCGCTATGACACCGACCACGACGAGGTCGTGATCCGTCCCGATGCGCTCGCGATCCTGCCAGAGCTCGCGCGCCACTTCGGCGAGCCGTTCGCCGACTCGTCGTCGGTGCCGGTCTACTACGTCTCGCAGCTCGCGGCGCGCAAAGTGAAGGTCGTCCTCTCGGGCGAGGGCGGCGACGAGGTGTTCGCGGGATACGAGACCTATCTCGCCGGCAAGCTGTCGGCGCTCTATCGCCGCCTGCCGTCGATCGTCGGACGCACGCTGGTGCCGGCGGTGGTCTCGCGGCTGCCGGTGTCGCACGCGAAGGTGAGCTTCGACTACAAGGCGAAGCGCTTCGTCGGCGGCGCCCACTTGCCGCTCGCCGACGGCCACTTCTGGTGGAAGGTCGTGCTGTCCGACGCCGTCCAGGCCGAGCTCTGCACCGGACCGGCGCGGAACGGTCACACCGACACCGCGGCGCTGTTTCGCGCCGCCGCCGAGCGCGCGGGCAGCGACGACTGGCTCGCGCGCTTGCAAGCCATCGACGCGCACGTCTATCTCCCGGACGACATCCTCACCAAGGCCGACCGGATGAGCATGGCGCATTCGCTCGAGGCGCGCGTGCCGTACCTCGATCGCTCGCTGGTCGAGCTCGCGGCGCGTCTGCCGAGCGAGCTCAAGCTCCGGCGCTTCACCAAGAAGTTCGTGCTGAAGCGCGCGCTCCGCCGCCACGTTCCGGAGGCGATCCTGCGCGCCAAGAAGCGCGGCTTCAACGTGCCGGTGCCGGCCTGGCTGCGCGGCGAGCTCCGCGAGATGGTCGCCGACACGCTCTCCGCCGCCAGCCTCGATCGCATCGGACTCTTCGCGCCCGCGTACGTGCAGCGTCTCATCGACGAGCATAACGCGATGCGTGTTGATCACAGCCGTCCGTTGTGGACCTTGCTCGTATTCATGACGTGGCACACCGAGTGGCAGCGTGCGCGTGACGCCGCCGCCCGGCCGCTCGCTGCTTCCTCGATGCCGGAGGTCTCCGGCGCGCCTGCGCCGGCGATCTCCGGTCCCGGACCCCGCTAGACCCGAGAGGCGATCATGAGCTTGCAGAGTTCCGTCACCGCACCCGCGACCGATCTGCTGGGCGCCGCTCCGGCGCCCGTAGCGATTCGCTGGGACAGCGTCGCGGTCGCCCGCGCGACGCCGATTTGGCAGCGCCTCGCCGCCCTGATCGGGCTGGTCCTGCTCTCGCCGGTCGCGCTCGTGATCGCGATCGCGACGCGGATCACGAGCCCCGGTGCCGTCCTGTACCGCGGCCAACGCGTCGGCCGCGGCGGCAAGATCTTCACCATCATCAAGTTTCGCACGCTCGAGCTCAACGCCGAGCAGAAGATCGGCGCCCGGCTGCTCGAGCACTCGGACGGCCTCTACACGCGCATCGGCCGCCACCTGAAGCGCGCCAAGCTCGACGAGATCCCGCAGCTCTGGAACGTGGTCCGCGGCGACATGAACCTCGTCGGCCCGCGACCCGTCCGGCCGATCTTCCTCGAGGCCTTTTGCCGCGAGATCCCCGGCTACCTCCGCCGGTTCGCGGTGAACCCCGGCATGACCGGGCTCGCGCAGGTTCGCGGCGGCTACTTCACGCACCCGCGCGACAAGCTCCGCTACGACCTCATCTACATCGCGAACCGCTCGTGGTGGCTCGACGTCCGGCTGGTGACGCTCACCTTCATCAAGGTGCTGAACCGCTGGCTGACTCTCGGCGTCGTCCTGACCCTGCTGTTCCTCTCGGCGGCGTTGCTGCCGGGCCTGTTCCACTATCCGTTCCAGCTCGACATGGGCGCGTTCAAGCTGAGCCCGTTCGAGTTCGCCGTCGCGGCGACCGCGGCGTGGGTCACCGTGCAGCGCTCGCCGCGTCACGAGCTGGTGATCTACGGCACCGCGATCAACCGGCCGATGGCGGCGTTCATCGGCTTCGCGGTGTGCGCCGCGTTCTTCTCGGCGCAGCCGGGCGCCGCGCTCCAGGGCGTCGCCTACTACATCGCGACCGGCTTCTTCCTCACCTTCCTGATCATCTGCACGCGCTTGAGCCAGCGCGAGGCGAACCAGATCGCGACCGCGGTCGGACTGTCGGCGGTCGGCGTGACGCTGATCGGTCTCTCGCAGATCGGCCTCGACAATCAGCTCGGACACGGCAGCGGCGCGCGCATGGCGTCGACGCTGGGGAATCCCGTCCTGCTCGCCACCTACATCGTCCTCGGCTTGCCGTTCTTGCTGACGCAACTGCTGCATAGTCGGACACGCGAGCAGCGCGATTTCTGGGTCGCCTGCTCGACCATCGCGTTGATCGGCGTGTTTTTGACGCAGACCCGCATGGGCCTGGTGGCGTTGGCGATCACCGTCTGCGCGTTTTTGTGGAAGACCTCGCATCGCTTCGTTGGTATCTTCGCGTTCGTCGCCGTCATGATCTTCAGCGGGCTGGTCGCGCAGAACTACCTTCGCCTTTCGGTGCCGGAGTTGACCGCCGAGGCGGCGCGACGGAGCGAGGCGGTGAGCGACGTGTTGGCGGCGCCGCCGTTGCAGCTCCTGATCGGCGTCGGCAGCACGCGGCGGCTCGCGATGGTGCCGACGGAACGTGACGCGGACATCTCGACCAACATGCATCTCACGCTCATTCGCCAGAACGGCCTGATCGGCTGGGTGTTGATGCTGTGGATCTTCTCCGCGACCCTGGTCGCGCTCTATCGCGGCTACGACCGCATCCACGATCCCCACATGCGGCGCATCGTGTGGGCGATCTTCAGCTCGATGATCGGCTTTCTCTGCTCGATGACGGACGCCAACGTGTTCTTCAACGTCACCATTCAGATCTTCTTCTGGGGCATGATCGGCGTCGGGATGGGCATCGTCACGCACTTGAACGGCCGCCGGCCGACCTTCCACGTGCTCTGGCGCTTCGGTGAGCACGGCGACTGAGCACGCATCCGTTCCGACGTCCTACACACAGAGAGACACATGACAGGTGAAGGAATCGCATCACGCGGTGCCGGGACACCGCTCGGCCGCGGCCTCGCCACCGGCGTCGCCGCGGGGCTCGCCGCGGGCGGCGGCTGGTGGATCGTCGAGAGCGTCGCGAATTGGGCGCTCGGCGGCGTCATGCCGGCCTCGGTCGCGATGGCCGTGCTCGGCCTCGATCTCGCGATCGGTGCGGTCGGCGGCCTCGTCGTCGGCGCGGCGCTGGCGCTCGCCGGCCGTTTCAGCAGCGTCACGCTCGCGCTCGGGATGGCGGTCGTCTACGGCCTGATCCGCATCTACGAGCCGCCCGGGTTACGCGGCGAGGCGTTCTTCCTCGTCCTCGGCGTCGGCGTCGTCCTCCTCGGAGCGCGGCTCGCCGGAGAGCGATCGCCACGGCGTCCTCGCCTTCGTGCAGCTGATGCTCCTCACGACCGCCTTCACCGCGCTCGGCAAGGCGATCGTCGGCGAGGCGCAGAGCGACTACTTCAGCCAAACGGAGCCGAGCGGCGCCGCGCTGGCGCTGCTGCTCGCCGCGCTGCCGATCGCGGCCGTCGTCGTCGATCGCGTCGTCGCCTTCGTCGTGCGCCGCGCCGGCGTGCGGTTCGCGCTCGAGCTCGCCGCCGGCCTCGCGGCGGCGCTGCTGTGGCATCACTGGAGCCCGCCGCTCTGGACGGCGCCGCTCGACCGGCCCGGTACGACGGTCGCGGCACCCGCGGGCGAGCCCGACGTGATCCTGATCTCGATGGACACGACGCGCGCCGATCACATGTCGACGTACGGCTATACGCGCGAGACCTCGCCGCATCTGACGGCGCTTCGCGAAGGACGCGCTCAACTTCGTCGACGGCGCGCTCGCCGGCGGAGTGGACGGTCCCCGGCCACGCCTCGATGTTCACCGGCATGTACCCGAGCCGTCACGGCGCGCACTACGCCGGCGACTGGAACTCCGGCCCGGTCATCTACGGCCGCAAGCGCGTCCTGCCGCTCGCCGACGACAAGACGACGCTCGCCGAAGTGCTGCAAGGCGCGCGGCTATGCGACCGCCGGCTTCGCCGCCAACTTCGCGAACCTCGATCGCGGATTCGGCATGGCGCAGGGATTCCAGCACTACGAGGATCATCCCGTGGCTGCTGCTGCGGCCGGTGCCGCACGTCGTCCGATTCATGCAGCGCTTCTGGCCGGCGTACTGCAAGAAGCCGTTCCGCAGCGCCGACGACATCAACGCCGCCGCGCTCGCGTGGCTGGACCGTGCGGCGGCACGACCGGCCGACCTTCGTCTTCCTCAACTATCTCGAGCCGCATCACTGGCTCGCCGCGCCGCCGTACGACCTCTGGAGCCGCGATCTGCCGGACGCGCGCAGGCTCGCGCTGAAGGGCCTCTTCACCCACGCGATTCCGGCCGGTCTCGACGAGGAAGAGCGCGAGTTCGTCGACTGCCAACTACGACGGGCAGATCCTCGCGATGGACGCCGCCCTCGGTCGCGTTCTTCGACGCGCTCAAGGCGCGCAAGCGCTTCGAGAACGCGCTGATCATCGTCACCGCCGATCACGGCGAGCTCCTCGGCGAGCACGACATCGTCGGGCACGGCGGCCGCATGATGTACGAGGGCCTGCTGCACATCCCGATGGTCGTGAAGTTTCCCGGCGCGGACCGTCCGCGCGGCGAGGTGCACGACGCCGGTCCAGCTCGTCGACATCCTGCCGACCGTCCTCGACCGCGGTCGGGGCGCCGATCCCGCCCGGCGTCCAGGGCGAGCCGCTGCGGCAGGTGGATCACCCGACGATCGCCGAGGAGCACATCAACCCCGAGTTCGTCGCGCAGTTCGGCGCGGTCTACAATCGCGCGCTGCGTGCGCTCTACGACGGACCCTACAAGCTGATCACGACCTCGCGCGGCGAGCGCTTCCTCTTCGATCTCGCGCGACGACCGCGACGGAGTCGAAGAACCTCGCGTCGCGCGAGCCCGACCGCGTCGCGCCGCATGGAGGAGGAGCTCGACGTCGGCGATGAGCGGCATGGATTCCAAGGTCGCGAGCGCCGCCTCGATCCCCGACGACGCGCTTCCCGGCGTCCGCGCCGCCGAAGCCGTAGGAGAGCGCATCCGATGAGCCTCGCCACCTTCGACCACGAGTCCGCCGAGCGCGCCGAGGCCGCACCGCGGATCTCGGTCGTCATGCCGGTCTACAACGCCGAGAAGCTGCTCGACGAGTGTCTCGGCGCGCTGCGCGCCAACGTCGGCGTCGACTACGAGATCCTGATCGTCGACGACAGCTCGACGGATCGCTCGCGCGAGATCGCCGCCGCGCACGGCTGCCGCGTCGTCCCGAGCGGCGGCCGCCTCGGACCCGCGGGCGCGCGGAACGTCGGCGCGCGTGAGGCGACCGGCGACATCCTGTTCTTCGTCGACTCGGACGTGATGGTCCGTCCGGACACCCTGCGCCGGCTGCGCGATGCCTTCGGGACGACGCGACGCTCGACGGCGTGATCGCGGTGCAGGCGCCGGAGATGCGCTTTCGCGAACATCTGCAGCCGCTACAAGAACCTGTGGATGTACCACACGTACGCGCGCCGCGCCGGCGAGGACGTGCCGCTCTTCTACACCACTGCCGCGGCGATCCGGCGCCAGGTCTTCGTCGACTCGGGCGGCTTCGACCTCAACTACACGAACCCCAACGTCGAGGACACCGACTTCGGGCAGAAGCTCGGCCGGCTCGGGTACCGCATCCGGGTCCTGGCCGACCTCGAGGTCGAGCACGTCAAAGGCTACGATCTCAAGGGGTTGCTCCGCGTCGACTACCTGCGCTCGGTGGCGCTCGCGCGCCTCAAGCTCCGCAAGCGCGCCGACACGATCGCCCAGAACGACACCTCCGTGCCGATGAGCTACATGCTGAGCGTTCCGCTCTCGGGTCTGGTGATTCTGCTCCTGATCGGCGCAGTCGCGTTGCAGAGCACGGCGCTTTTGCTGGCGACTTTTCTCGCTTTTGCCGCCATCATTGTGCTAAACGTCCGCTTCCTTCGGCTCCTCCATCGGCACGGTGGCGTCGGGCCGTGGGCGCTCGGATCGGTGATTCTCGTCGTCGAATTGCTCACCGCTGGCATCGGCAGCGTCGTCGGTATCGCGACCTTCATGGCTGGAAGGAAATACTAGGAGGACTCATGGGCTACCTGGACTACCTGTCGCACGGAACCAAGATGCTCTCGAAGAAGGGCGCCATGCCGGTCTACATGGTGTACTTCATCACCGACGCCTGCAACGCCAAGTGCAAGCACTGCCTGCTCGCCGACGGCGCGCATCCCGGATGGGAGACGCCGACGATGGAGTTCAAGCGCAAGGAGCTCACGCTCGAGGAGGTCGACAAGGTCACGGCGAGCATGGGCAAGAGCCTCATGTTCCTGCTGCCGACCGGCGGCGAGCCGTTCCTCCGCAAGGACATCGGCGAGATCGTCAAGATCTTCTACAAGAACACCGGCGTCCGGAACGTCGGCATTCCGACCAACGGCAGCACCACCGCGCGCACGCTGAAGATCGTCGAGGACGTGCTCAAGTCCTGCCCGGATCTCGACTTCGGCATCGACGTCTCGTTCGACGGCGTCGGCGCGCTGCACGACGAGATCCGCGTCTTCCCCGGCCTCTTCGAGCGCACGGTCCAGACCTACAAGGAGCTCAAGAAGCTCTCGAAGCACTACCCGAAGCTCAACGTGAACGTCGAGACCACGGTGTCGTCGCACAACGACAAGCACCTCATGGAGAACTACGACTACTTCAAGAACGAGCTCCAGGTGGACAACGTCTTCACCTTGCTGACGCGCGGGTCGCCGAAGGAGTCGATCGCCAAGTTCTTCGACGTCAAGCTCTACGAGGAGTACGCCGCGGTCATCGAGAAGGAGATGAAGAGCGGCGCGCTCACCGGCTACGACACCTTCCCGTTCGCCGACATCATCAACGCCAAGCGCATCGTCCGTCATCGGCTGATCGCCGAGATCGCCAAGACCAACACCTACCAGATCCCGTGCTACGCCGGCTCGCTCGGCGCCTGCATGTTCGCCAACGGCGACATCTATCCCTGCGAGCTCCTGATCGACCGCAAGCTCGGGAACGTTCGCGAGAACGACTACGATTTCAAGAAGATCTGGTTCGGCAAGAAGGCGGACGAGGCGCGCAAGTTCATCAAGGAGACGAAGTGCTTCTGCACCTACGAGTGCTTCCTCACCGTCAACATCCTGTTCAACCCCCGCATGATGCCGAAGATCCTGAAAGAGTGGGGGGCGCTCAAGCTCCGGCGCGCGATGCGCAAGCTCGGCGGCAGGCACCAGACGTCGCTCGAGCGGCCGGCGGTCGGCGCCGGCAACGGTCACGCCTGCATCAACGGCGCGATCCAAGCGCACAACCAGAAGGTCCTGAACGGCGCCGCGCACGCGAACGGCGTGGCGAAGCCCTCGTCCGACGTCGAGGCGCGCGTCTGAGCTGAACCCGAAACCATCCGTGGAACGGCGCCGCCGCCGCTCCACGGCGGCGGCGCCGTTCGTGGAGCCGTCGCTTGCTGCATACTCGCTGACCGGCCGCGAGGCCGGCGCCCCAACTGGAGGCCCCATGTACCGAGGCAAGCGTATCTCCGTCGTCATCCCGTGCCACAACGAGGAAGAGGGCATCGCCGCCGTTCTCGACCAGATGCCGCCGATCGTCGACGAGGTGGTGGTGGTGGACAACTGCTCGACCGACGGCACCGCGGCGGTCGCGGCCGAGCGCGGCGCGCGTGTCGTTTCCGAGAAGCGCAAAGGCTACGGCTTCGCGCACAAGGCCGGCTACGCGGCGGCGCGCGGCGACATCGTCATCACCATGGACGGCGACGGCACGTACCCGCCGGACAGCGTGCCGCTCCTCCTCTACGTGATGCTCGAGGAGAAGGTCGACTTCATCACCGCGCGGCGCTGGTACTCGAAGAACGGCGAGACCAAGAGCCCGATCCGGCTTCTCGGCAACGCCATTCTCTCGGGCGCGATGATGGCGCTCTATTTCCGCTTCATCATCGACTCGCAGTCCGGAATGTGGGTCTTCAAGAAGGACATCCTCGAGGACCTCGACCTCACCAGCGACGGCATGGCGCTCTCCGAGGAGATCAAGATCGAGGCGTTCACGCATCCCTCGGTGCGCGCGATCGAGATGCCGATCTACTACGGCGAGCGCATCGGCGAGTCGAAGCTCAACATCTGGCGCGACGGCTTCTACAACCTCTTCTTTCTCATCAAGAAGCGCTTCATGCTGCGGAAGAAGCAGCCGCGCCTGCGTCCGGTCGAGACGCTGCGCCCGGCCGAGGTCGAGGTCGCGGCCGAGCGCCGCGTCGGGGGCGTACGGTAGTAGGTCGGTTTTCGGTGGCGCTTCCGATCGCGCATGGAACCGTCGGCTACGTGCTGCATCGTCTCGACGGCCGACGCACCCGTTTCGACGGGTGGGGGCGCGCACTCGCCTTCATCGCGATCGCCAACCTGCCCGACATCGACTTTGTGATCGGTTTCGTGCTCGGCCGGCCCGGCGAATTCCACCGCGGCGTGACGCATACGGTGCTCGCCGCGCTGGTCTTCGGCGCCGCCGCCGGCCTGTTCTGCCGCTGGCGGTTCGCCGATCGCTGGCTGACCGGCGGGCCTGATGTTCGCGGCGGTGTACGCATCGCATCTCCTCGTCGACGCGCTCACGATCGACGCCCGCGGTCCGGCGGGCGCCCAGTTCTTCTGGCCGCTCTCCGACGGCTACTACATCTCCCCGGTGACGGTCTTCCACGAGATCATCATCGACGGCGACTCGCGGGCCGGATTTCTGCGGACGGTGCTCGCCTGGCGGACCGTGGTCGTCCTGGTGCGCGAAATGGTGATCGCGACCGCGATGGTCGCCGGCGTCCACCTCCTGTGGCCGTGGCTGCGGGGTGAAAAGGTACGCGACCTCGAGGTCGCGGTCGCCGACCGTGCGCACGACCTCGACCTCGGGCTCGCCCGCAGCGAGGAGGATCTCGCCTGAGCAGTCTCTGGCCGCTCGGCGTCTACCTGTCTCTCCTCGCGGCGCTGTTCATTCGATTCGACACGCCGGACGCGGTCCGGCAGCCGATGCATCTCGAGGCGACGCTCGACGAGCTGCGCATCGTCCGCCGGCACCATCGCGCATTTTACGCGATTCTCCTCGCCGCGCCGCTCGAGTGGCTGGCCTGCGGCCGTCCGGCCGGATCCGCGCAGCTCGTGGGGGCGGTGCTCTTCCTCGGCGGCGTCGTCGGCTATCGCCGGGCCGGGCGCGTGCTCGGGCCGCAGCTGAGCCCGCTCGTGAGCCCACGCGAGCCGGCGGCCGTGGTCGACGCCGGCCCCTATCGCCGCGTGCGCCACCCGATGTACCGCGCCGAGCTCGCGATGGCGTTCGGCGCGCCGCTCACGCTCGGTGCGATGCTCACGGTCGTCCTGTCGATCGTGTTCTCCGCGCTTCTCCTCCAGCGGATGCGGCTCGAAGAGGACGCGCTCAGCAACCGCACGTCCGCGTATCGCGACTACGCGGCGCGCACGAAGCGGATCATTCCGCATCTCTACTGATCGCACGGCGACACGGATCCGAACGGGCTCATGCGAGCGGCACGCAAAGAACAACCAAACCAAGAGGTCGCCGGTGGCGTGCCTCGGGCGGCGAGAGAGGGCTCTCCTCGCGCAGGGGCGCTTCGCGCCCAACGCGCGCCGCGAGCCCCCTCTCTCGCCGCCCGAGGCGCGCGCGCGGCTGAGTCTCGTCGCGGTCATCGCGGTGCTCGCCTGGGCGGCGGTCGTGTACGCAGCCTATCTGATCCGGTTGCTGAAGTGATCGACCTCGCGATGCTCGCGGCGATCCTGGTCGTCGCGTACGGAGCCGGACGGCGGCTCCTTCGCGCCGTGCCGTTCCCGTTCGCGATCGAGGCGGCGATCTACGCGATCGGGCTCGGGCTCGGGATACTGGCGTACGTCACGCTCGCGCTCGGCGTCGTCGGGCTGCTCGAGTTGCCGGCGCTCGTCGGGGTGCTCGCCGTCGCCGCGTGGTACGGGCGGCGCGAGATCGCGAGCGGCGTCACGCTGGGCGTTCGCGGCGTCGCCCGGTGGCGCGCGTCGCGGCCTGGATGGATCGAGCTCGCGGCTCTCGCGCTCGGCGCGGCGCTGTTGGTCGCGGAGGTCCTGATGATCTTCGCGCCGCCCGTCGGCGGAGATCAGACGAAGTATCAGCTGGTCTATCCGCGTTTGTTCGCCGAGGCGCACCGGCTGGTCGCGACGCCGTGGAGCTTCTGGGGGTACATGCAGTACCTCGCGAACATGCTCTACGCCGCGGCGTTCGTGCTCCGCGGAGACGTGTTGGCCCGTCTCCTGAACGCGAGCTTCGGCGTCCTCTGCGTGCTCGCGATCTTTGCGATGGGGCGGCGCTTGTTCACGCGCTCCGTCGGCGTCTGGGCGGCGCTGCTGTTCGCGACGATGCCGCTCACGACGACCCTCATGACGCGCGCCTGGGTCGAGTTCGCGCTCACGCTCTACGTGACGCTCGCGGTGCTGGCCGTCGTGAGCTGGCGCGAGACCGGTGCGCGCGCCTGGCTCGCGCTCGGGGCGCTGATGGCCGGCTTTGCCGGCGGCACCAAGGTGATGGGAGTCTTGGCCGCGGCCTTGCTCGGGGTCGTGATCGTCGTCGAGATCGTGCGGCGCGAGGGACGTCGCGGGGTCGCGCGCGGCGTTCGCGTCGCCGCCGGCTTCGGTCTCGCGGCCGCGCTCGTCGCGTCGCCTTGCTATCTCCGGAACGCCGTGCAGACGGGCAACCCGTTGTTTCCGTTCGGCTACGGCGTCTTCGGGGGACGCAACTGGAACGCCGACGCCGCCGCGGCGCTCGACGGCTACTACGCGACCTACCGCGACACCCAGGCACGCAAGCGCGGCGCGACCGCGTATCGCTCGGCGTGGCAGACGCTGCGGTTCCCCTGGGACGTCACGATGGCACCGAACTCGTTCGAGGAGACGGCGCGCTTCGCCTACGACCTCGGGCCCTTCGTCCTGGCGTTCGCCCCCGCGGCGCTGCTCGCGATCGGCGACCCCCGGATCGCCGTGCTCTGCGGGTTCGCCGTCGCCTACGGAGCGATCATCGCGTTCGGCATGTGGGCGCACCCGCGCTACATCCATCCGACGATCCCGCTGCTGTTGATCGCCGGCGTCACCGCGCTGCACGCGATGCGCGCCCGGGCGCAGCGGGCGAGCGTTCTGGTGACGCTGGTGCTGAGCGCCACGATTGTGCTGCAGACGGCGCTCTCGATCCGCGTCATGATGCCGCTCCTGCCGGCGAGCGCGCGCGTCGCGCTCGGACGGATGTCCGCGGAGGCGTTCTTGCGGCGCTACGAAGGTCCGTACTCGCTCTACGCGACGGTCGACAAGGAGGTACCGCCGGCTGACGGCGTGCTCGTGCTCGCGATGATTCCGCACCCCTACCATCTCCATCGACGCTTCGTGCTCGCGAGCCCGCTCGAGCAGGCGGCGATCGACTATCGCTCGATCGCGACCGCCGATGAGCTGCTGGCCGCGCTCGCGCCCTTTCACGTCACCTACGTGGCGCGCGAGACCGCGGCCGAGAAGCCGGGAACGAACCCGTTCGGCGCGCGCGTGACGCGGCTCTGGGACGACCTCGTCGCGGGCGCGGACAAGGTCGCGGAGACGCCGGCGGGGACGCTCTACAAGCTCAGGTCCGCCGTCGCATCGCGCCCGGCCGGAGGGGCGGCATGAAGGCGAAGGGTACCGGCAGCCACATGCTGCTCGACATCGCCGGGCTCATCGGCTCGCGTGTGATGCTCGTCGTCTTCGGGCTCGGCACCGGCATCATCACCGCGCGTCTCCTCGGTCCCCACGACCGCGGGGTGTTCACGGTGCTGCTGTTGCTGCCGCAGACGCTCGTCAACTTCGCGAAGATGGGCGTCGCGCAGGCGAACGTCTACTACATCCGCAAGCGCGGCGCCTCGATCAGCACCGTCGCCTCCAACGCGCTGGTGCTGACGATCGCGGTCGGCGTGCTGGTCTTCCTCTTCTGCTTCTTCGGCGGCCAATGGGTGCTCGCGCCGTTCACCAAGGGAGCGGACAGGTCGGCGGTATGGCTGTCGCTGACGATGGTGCCGTTCTTCCTGATCGAGAGCTACTTCCTGGCGATTCTCCAGGCGGTGGAGAACTTCCGCGCCTACAACATGCAGTCGGTCTACAAGGCGGTCTTCAGCTTCGCGACCATCGCGATCGCCTTACTCGCGATCAAAGGCGGCCTCTGGGCGGCGCTGCTCTCGCAGGTGATGGTGATCGCCGGCGCCAATCTCTGGCTGCTCTACCAGGTGCGCCGGGTCGCGCCGTACGGATTCCGCTGGGACTCGGCGATCGGGCGGGGCACGCTCGAGTTCGGCGCCAAGTCGTATCTCCAGACGCTCGCGGCGCACCTGCACTACCGGGTCGACGTCTACATGATCGCCTATTTCCTGAACCCGGCGCAGGTCGCGTTCTACTCGATCGCGGTCAACCTGACGAACCCGATCCTGCAGATCCCGGACGCCATCGGCACCGTGATCTTTCCGAAGCTCGCCGGCTCGTCGGAGGCCGACGCCCACACCCGCACCGCGGTGACGTGCAGGCACACGCTGTTCGCGACCATCGTCGCCGCGATCTTTTACGCGGGCGTCGGCAGCCAGCTGCTGACGCTCGCCTACGGCAAGCGCTACGCGCCGGCGATTCCGCCGATGCTCGTCATGCTGCCGGGGATCATCATGATCTCGGTCTACCAGATCCTGACCCGCAACTTCACGAGCCGGAATCGCCAGCAGGTCAACATCGTCTCCGCCGGCTCGGCGCTCTGTCTGAACGTCACCTTGAACGCCTTTCTGATTCCGCGCGTCGGCATCGTCGGTGCCGCGTTCTCGACGGCGATCTCGTACTCGGTCGCGGCGCTGATTCTCCTCTTCGTGTTCGTCCGGGAATCGGGTGGGAGCTTGCGCGGCACGATCGTCATTCGCATGACGGACCTCGCGTCGTATCCACGCATGCTGGTCGCCGCAGGCACGCGCTTGCGCAGCGCAGTGAAATAGTGCGTTGCGGCTGCGTACGAAAGCATTTATCGTCCGTGGCACTCCACGCACCTACCGCCTCGCGTGAACCGGGCGGGTTCGGCGACGTCCTGACGCCGCCACCGTCGTCGAAAACGGAGGATCGTTCGCGTTGACCCAGAAGATTCTCGTCGTCGGTCTCGACTCCGCGCCGCCGCGGCTGATGTTCGACGTGTTCCGCAAGCGAGATGCCGACGCTCTCCAGCCTGATCGCGCGCGGCGCGCACGGCCGCTTGGCGAGCACCAATCCGCCGATCACCGTTCCCGGCGTGGACCTCGATGATGTCGAGCAAGGACCCGGGACAGCTCGGCTTCTATGGCTTCCGCAATCGCAAGGACCACTCCTACGACGGCTACGCCTTCGCGAACTCGGCGCTGGTGAAGGAGCCGCGGCTGTGGGATCTGCTCGGCGACGCCGGCAAGCGCTCGATCCTCCTCGGCGTGCCGCAGACCTATCCGCCGCGGCCGCTGAACGGCGAGATGGTGACCTGCTTCCTCACGCCGTCGACCAAGGCGCAGTACACGTATCCCGGAGACGCTTGAAGGCCGAGGTCGAGCGGGTCGCCGACGGCTACGTTCTCGACGTCGACGATTTCCGCACGCCGCACAAGGCAGGCGCTCCTCGAGCGCGTCTACACCAAGACCCGCAAGCACTGGGCGGTCGCCAAGCACCTCGTCGCCACCCACGAGTGGGACTACTTCATGATGGTCGAGATGGGCCTCGACCGCATCCATCACGGCTTCTGGAGCTACATGGACCACGAGCACCGGAAGTTCGAGCCCGGCAATCCGTTCGAGCACGCGATCCGCGACTACTATCGCTACCTCGACCGCGAGCTCGCCGAGCTGCTCGGCGCTGGTGCCGGCGGACACGCTGGTGCTGGTCGTCTCCGACCACGGCTCGAAGAAGATGGAAGGCGGCATCTGCTTCAACGAGTGGCTGATCCAGCAGGGCTACCTCACGCTGAAGGATCCGCCGACGGTGCCGACGCCGATCGGCAAGGTGGCGATCGACTGGTCGCGCACCCAGGCCTGGGGCGACGGCGGCTACTACGGCCGCTGCTTCATGAACGTGAAGGGGCGCGAGCCCGAGGGCATCGTCGATCCCAAAGACTACGAGCGCGTTCGCAGCGACCTCATCGCCGGGATCGAGGCGATCGTCGACGATCGCGGCCGGCCGATCGGCTCGAAGGCGTTCCGGCCCGAGGACATCTACCAGGACGTGCGCGGCGTCGCGCCCGATCTCGATCGTCTACTTCGGCGACCTCGACTGGCGCTCGGTCGGCGCCGTCGGGATGGGCGGCATCTACACCTTCGAGAACGACACCGGGCCCGACGAAGCGAACCACGACTGGCACGGCATCTTCGTGCTCTCGTCGGCCGGGGACACCGGGCCGCTGCGCGGCGACTTGGGCGAGGTCTCGATCTACGACGTCGCGCCGACGCTGTTGACGCTCTTCGGCTGCGAGGTACCGGCCGACATGATCGGGAAGCCGCTCGTCGGTCGGCAGCGCTGACCGTGCGGCACGTCGCCGTCGACATCGTCACCGGGTTCCTCGGAAGCGGGAAGACGACGCTGCTCCGGCACGTCCTCGCGCACGGTCTCGCGGGCAAGCCGGTGGCGCTGATCGTCAACGAGATCGGCGACGTCGGCATCGACGGCCGGGTCGTCACCGGCCTCGACTACGTCGAGAAGATGGTCGAGCTCTCGAGCGGCTGCATCTGCTGCTCGATCGACGAGTACCGCTTCGACCTCGCGATCCAGGAGATCGTCGAGACCGTCAAGCCGCACCTGATCATCATCGAATCGACCGGCCTCGCCGATCCCGATCCGCTCGGGTACCGCGTGAAGAGCGCGGGCCTCAACCTCGACGCGGTGATCACCGTCGTCGACGCCCTCAACGTCGAGCGCTTCCTCGCCGAGACCGAGGTCGCGACGGCGCAGATCGCCGCCGCCGACTTCCTGGTCGTCAACAAGATCGATCTCGTCGACGACGCCGCGGTGAAGCGCGTCGAGCGGCGGCTCGGAAGCCTGAACCCGCGCGCCCTCCGGCTCCGCAGCGTGCGCGGGGCGCTCGACTCGGATCTCCTCTTCGCGACCGGCGTCGCGTCGTTCCGCGAGCAAGCGCGCGCCGCGGCGTCCGATCACCTGCATCGCGACGCCTTCGGCTCGTTCGTCTTCGAGACCAGTGCGGCGCTCGATCAGCCGGCGTTCGAGCGCGTGCTCGCTCGACTGCCCGGCGACGTGATCCGCGCCAAGGGCATCGTCCGCTTCGCGGGCCGCGACTGGCATTGTCTCTTCAACGTCACGTGCGGGCGCGCCGAGCTCAGCTGGCTGAAGCTGCCGGACGGCCCGACGACGAACCAAGCGGTCTTCATCGGCCGCAATCTGGACCGGCACCGTGTCGGCGTTCTCGACGCGCTCCGCCGCTGCGAGCGCCCCGATCAGGACGACCACGAGAACGTGCGACAGGAGGAACGACGATGAGCAATACGCAAAAGAAGCCCGAGCCACCCGAGCAGCCGGCACCGAGCGCTCCGACCGAGGGGTACAGCCCCGAGGAGGAGGAAGAAGTGCAGAAGCGTCTCGAGGATCTCGGCTACATCTAGGAGGAACCCGTGGAAATCTTGGACAAGATTCGGGAACGCAAAGCACGGACCGGCGTCATCGGTCTCGGATACGTCGGTCTGCCACTCGCGATCGAGTTCGCGCACGCGGGCTTTCACGCGGTCGGCATCGACGTCGACAAGCGCAAGGTCGATGCGATCACGAACGGGACCTCCTACATCGTCGACACGAGCAACGAGGAGATCGCGTCGCTCGTCGCGACCGGGCGGCTGACGGCGACGACCGACTTCAAGGTGATCGAGACCCTCGACTCGATCAACATCTGCGTGCCGACGCCGCTGCGGAAGACCAAAGACCCGGACATGACGTTCATCCTGGCCGCGGTCGCCGAGATCAAGAAGTATCTCCAGCCCGGCCAGCTGATCATCCTCGAGTCGACGACGTATCCCGGCACGACCGAGGAGGTCGTCCTGCCGGCGCTCGAGGACTCGGGACTCAAGGTCGGCGAGGACTTCTTCCTCGCGTTCTCTCCCGAGCGCATCGATCCGGGCAACAAGCAGTTCAACACCCGCAACATTCCGAAAGTCGTCGGCGGCGTGACCGCGCGCTGCACGCAGGTCGCGAAGACGCTCTACGAGCAGAGCATCGAGACCGTCGTGCCGGTCTCCTCGACGCGCGTCGCCGAGATGGTGAAGCTGCTCGAGAACACCTTCCGCAGCGTCAACATCGGCCTGGTGAACGAGCTCGCGTTGATGTCGGCGAAGCTCGGCATCAACGTCTGGGAGGTCATCGACGCCGCCGCGACCAAGCCGTTCGGGTTCATGCCGTTCTATCCGGGCCCCGGGCTCGGCGGGCATTGCATTCCGATCGATCCGTTCTACCTCGGCTGGAAGGCCAAGATGAACGGCTTCGAGCCGCGCTTCATCGAGCTCGCCGGCCAGATCAACGAGGCGATGCCGAAATTCGTCGTCGACAAGGTGACCGACGCGCTCAACGGCGACGGCAAGGCGGTGCGCAACGCACGCATCCACGTTCTCGGCGTCGCCTACAAGAAGGACGTCAACGACGTGCGCGAATCGCCGTCCCTGCACGTGATGAAGATGCTGATGGACAAGGGTGCCGCGCTGACCTACAGCGACCCGTTCGTGCCCGAGGTTCGCGAGGAAGGCCTCGCGCTCAAGGGCATCCCGGTGCGCGACGCGCTCGAGGCGGGCGTCGACTGCGTCGTCCTGCTCACCGATCACACCGGATTCAACTATTCCGAGATCGTCCACCTGGCGCCGCTGATCGTCGATACGCGGAACGCGCTCCGCGATTTCATCGGCGGCAACATCGCGCGGCTCTGATCGTATGTCGCCGCGCTCCCGACGGAGCGCGCTGCCGACCGCCTGGCCCATCACCGGCGGCCGGATGACCGTCGCGCTCGTCGTCGGCCGGCTGACCGAGGGCGCGCCGCAGCGCCAGCTGGTGGCGCTGGCGCGCCATCTCGACGCCCGCCGCCACGTCGTTCGCGTCTACTGTCTCTCCGATCTCGCCGACCCGTACGGGCCGGAGCTCTCGGCCGACGGTCATCCGGTCATCACCGTGCCGGGGCGCGGTCCTCGCGATCGGCGGCGCATCCTCACCCTCGCGCGCGCGCTGCGTGCCGACGGCATCGACGTGGTCCATGCCTTCGGATGGGGCGCCGGCGTGTACGGCTTGCTGGCGGCGCGGCTCGCGCGGGTCGTGACCGTCGTGCTCTCGGTACCGCCGTCGTCCGCGGTCGGCGGCGGCGCGACGGGCTATCTCCGGACCGACGCCGTCCGCCGGGCGACGGTGGTGCTCGCCGAGTCGTACGCCGAGGCGACGCGGCTCCACGAGTCGATCGGCGTGTCGCCGGCGCGGCTGCGCGTCGTCTACGACGGCGTCGCGCTGTCCCGGCTCACGGCCCGGGCCCGCTTCGACGGGCTTCGCGACCTGGTGCGCGGCGGCCCTCCGGTGGTGGTCGTCGCCGCGCCGTGGAGGTGCGACGGCGCGCGCCGGCTCGTCGAAAAGGCCGCCGGGCGCGTGCTCGAGCACCGCGCAGACGCTCGCTTCGTCTGCTGCGCGCCACGCGAGCACGCAGCGCTCGTGGAGGAGACCTCGGTCGGCGGGCGCGCCGGGACGGCGATCGTGACCGACGCGGCCATCCGGACGCACGAGCTCGGCCGTGCGACCGTTCTGTGGGCGATCGGGGCGGATCGGCCCGTCCTCGGCTGCATGCTCGAAGGGATGGCGGCGGGACGGGCGGTGATCGCGACCCGCCATGCCGACAGCGAGCAGATCCTCGCCGACGGCGCCGGCGTCCTCGTCGCCGCGGACGACGATCAGGCGCTGGCGGAGCGCACCGTCGAGCTGGCGCAGAACGGCAGCCGCCGCCGCGAGCTCGGCGGTCGCGCCCGCGAGCGCAGCCAGGCGCGCTTCTCGGTCGCCGAGATGACGCGTGCCGTCGCCGCGGTCTATCAGCAAGCGTTGCTCGGACTGGTCGACGGTGGCCTCGTCGACGGCGGCCTCCCGGACGCGGATGCCGCAGCGCCCGCGATCTTCGCCGAGCGCGCCGTCCTCAAGGATCACTGAGCCGACGCCATACGCTCCGCCATGGCGGACACGCCAGCGACCGCCCGTACGCCGTGCGTCGTTTCGGAACACTTCCCCGACCGGGACGGTCGGCGATAACAAAGTGCTTGCGCTTTTCGTAGAGTCGAGTATCGTTTTTCGCCTGCAATGCGACCTGATGTGCTCCATACTACGCGAACCTGAACATCCCCGGTTACGTTTCCCGGACCGGAACCACGACGCTCAAAGGAGGGCGCCATACATGAGGGCTTCGAAATACATCGTCATCACCGCTGCACTGTTGTTCACGGCATCGGCTGCCCACGCCGCATCCGTGACCATCAGCAACTGTAGTGCCGCGCCGGTCACGAAGGCCGGCAAGAAGACGGTCATCAATCTACCCGGCGATGACGTGACCATCACGTGTCCGTTGATGGCGCTGCCGAACACGGACAAGATCGACATCACGGCGAACTCGCTGACGGTCGACGGCAGCGCGCCCGAGGTCGGTGGCATCACGGCGCCCGGTAAGGGCGGGGCGCTCGAGATCACGACGACGGCCGGCGTCACGCTCGACAGCGCCGACGTCATCGCCGCCAACAACAACGGCGACCTCGACATCCTCGCCGGCGGGAGCATCAACGTGACGAACGGCAGCCACCTCGAAGCAGGCGATCACATGAGGGTGACCTGCACCGGGGCGGGCTGCACCATCACGGTCACCGACAGCGCGATCGACGGCAGCAACATCTTCATCACCGCCGACGGCACGGTATCGATGAACCCGACGTCGTCGATCACGACGCACAGCCCGCGCGATCAGATCGTGATCACGTCGAACCACGGCAGCGTTCTGCTCGCGGGTGCAGGCCTCGGCCTCGGCGTGTCGTGCTGCCAGCAGGCGCTCGCGACCTGCGCCAACCCGATGGACCCGAGCTGCCCGTTCTCGCAGCAGAACGGCCAGGTGTGCCTGAACTCGCTCGCCGAGCTGCAGGGCTTCTGCGCGCTCGATTGTCAGCAATCGCCGAACATCATCCAGAGTGGCATCGAGGGCAACCTCTACATCAACGCCCCGTTCGGCTCGATCGACCTCCACGGCATGACGATCCACGTCGGCGAGGCGATCATTCTCAACGCGCTCCTGGACGTGGACATGTCGAACGCGACGATCGACAACTGCGGTCCCAAGACCGGCGCGTTCATCGTCAACAGCGCGACCTGCCAGATCGGCGGCGCGTCGCTGCGGGACGACGATCCGGACACCGCCCCGACGCTCAACTGCACCACGAGCGGCGTCGCGACCGTGCTCGGCACCTGCTCGAGCAAGCACTGAGCTGAGAACCACCGGCGAGCGCCGCGATCCGTCGCGGCGCTCGCCGTTCCTCTTCCGCCTCCGCTTCCCCCGCTCCTCCACCGCCCATACGCCCGTTCGGCCGCGCTCGGTGCGCGGTCGCCGGCGCCCGTCCGCCCACGCGGCGGCGCGCCGATCCGTCTCGACGCGCGACCGCTTCGCGGCCGCGCGTCGATCTCATGCAGTCGCCGAAGGAGTTCGAATCGAAATGAGCGCCGACAATGCGATCCGACGTCAGCTATTGAACGAGTTTCGCCGCGCGTACGACGAGAACAAAGACGCGCCGTTCCTCCATACCCGCCAGCACCTCGCCGAACGCCTGCAGCGGAGCTACGACGATCTCGCGCCGCAGGTGCGTTTTCTCGAGCAAAACCGCTACCTTCATTGGAAGGCGGCCGACGTCTTCAAGCTGTCGCCGAAAGGCATCCGCGTCGACGCATACGCCGGACGACTTGCTGCGCGAGTTTCCGGATTGACCGTGGCCGCCGTCGTGTCATCCATTGAAGCCGTGGTCGTATGCGGCGCGGCAACGGTCCCGGCGCCGTCCGACGGAGCGGCGTCGTGACGCGCGCGACCGGATCGTCGATCGGCGGTGCGATCGCCGGCGCGACGGTCGGCGCCCTGATCGCCGGCCTGAGCGAGGCCGCGCTGGTCGCGGTCGAGCGCCACCTCGGGCTGGATCCGAGCCTGGCGTTCTTCGCGCTCCTCTTCTACGGAGTTGCCGGCGTCATCGCCGGGGTGGCGATCGCTGCGGCGCTCGCGCGTCGGCGCCCGCGCGACGGCGCGCCCGCCGACGTCCGCCGGGGCGTTCGCGCTGAGCGGTGCCGTCGTCCTCGCCGTCCTGGTCACGATCATCGGCCGCTTCCGCGTCTTCCGCGACGTCTTCAACGAGACCTTCGACGGCGCGCCGATCTCGCCGATGATGTTCCAGCTGGCGTCGCTGGCGTTCGCGGTGATCCTGTTCGCGGCTCGCGTTCTTCGCGCTCCGCGCGCTCGGCCGCCGTCAGCCGCTCGCGACCTCGCCGCTGGTGGTCGTGGGCGCGCTCGCGCGTCGCGCTTCGTCGGCTCTGGCGTGCTGATGCGCGGCCGAGAGCGCGCCGCGCTCGAAGCGGCGCGTCGCCGTGTCCGACGGTCGTGCCGGAAGGTCCGAGCGTCATCCTGATCATGGTCGACACGCTGCGTGCCGATCACCTGTCGTCGCTACGGGTACAACGCGATCGCGACGCCGGCGATCGACGCGCTTGCCGCCGACGGCACGCGTTTCGCGCATACCTACTCGCAAGCGTCGTGGACGCGGCCGTCGGTCGCGACGATCCTCACCTCGCTCTATCCGTCGTCGCACCGGGCGATCCACAAGTCCGACATCCTGCCCAACGACGTCGTCACCCTGCCCGAGGTGATGCAGGCGTCGGGCTACCGCACCATCGGCTTCGCCAACAACATCAACGTCGCGCCGCTCTTCAACTTCCAGCAGGGCTTCGACGAGTACGTCTTCCTCGAGCCCGAGTTCTTCTTCGGCGCGACCGAGGCGGCGGCGCAGCTGACGCTCTACAACCAGCTGCGCCTGATCCGCGAGCGCTATTTCGCGCGCACGAAGCGCGTCGAGAACTACTATCAGCCCGCGGAGGTAGTGACGACGCGCGGACTCGACTGGATCGCGCGCAACGGCGCCGAGCGCCCGTTCTTCATGTTCCTGCACTACATGGAGCCGCATGATCCGTACTTCGTCCATCCGTGGAACGGCGAGGCGTACGCGCGGGTCGCGAATCCCGAACCCCGACGCGTCGCTCGCCGACAAGTACCGCGCGGCCTACGACGGCGAGATCGCCTACCTCGACGGCCAGCTGGCGCGGCTCTTCGACGGCCTCAAGGCCAGCGGGCTGTACGACCGCTGCGTGATCGTCCTCACCGCCGACCACGGCGAGGAGTTCCACGAGCACGGCGGCTGGTGGCACGGCACCACGCTCTACGACGAGCAGATCACGGTGCCGCTGATCGTGAAGCCGCCGCGCGGCGGCCAGACCGGGGTCGTCAACGACGCGATCGTCTCGAGCCTCGACGTCGCGCCGACGATCCTCTCGCTCGCCGGCGTGCCCGCGCCCGACACCATGATCGGCAAGGCGCTCGGGCTGACCGCGGGCGCGCCGGGGCCGCGCGATCACTCGTTCGCGGAGCAGGACCTCGAGGGCAACATCCTGCAGGCGTTTCGCAGCGAGGACTGGAAGCTGATCCAGGCGAACCCGGGCAACCCGCGCGGCCTGCCGCCGCGCCAGCTGTTCGCGATCGCCAAGGATCCGCACGAGCAGAACGACCTCGCCGCGAGCCGCGCACGACGAGGTCGCGACCCTCGCGGCGCAGATGAATGCGGTGCGCGACGCGCGCCCAGGCGGTGGCGGTGCGCGGCAGCGAGACGGCGATCGACAGCGCGACCGAGGAGCGCCTGCGCGCGCTCGGCTACGTGCACTGAGCGCGCCGTGATCGCGATCATCGGGCTCGACGGCGCGACCTGGGAGCTCGCCGAGCCGCTACATGGAGGCCGGCGACATGCCGGCGCTCCGCGGCGCTCGTCGCAGCCGGGCGGGCCGGGGTGCTGCGCTCGACGATGCCGCCGGTGACGTTTCCGGCCTGGTCGTCGTTCATGACCGGCGTCAATCCCGGCAAGCACGGCGTCTTCGATTTCACGCGCCGGGTCCCGGGCACGTACGAGATCGCGTTCGTCAGCAGCCGCGATCGCCGGCGTGCCGACGATCTGGCGGCTGCTGTCGGACGCCGGGCAGCGCGTCGCGGTGCTCGGCGTCCCGACGACGTACCCGCCGGAGCCGGTGAACGGCATCCTGGTCGGCGGCTTCGACAGCCCGGTGACGACCGGCATCGACGCGCTCGTTCGTCCATCCGCGCGTCGTTCCATGCCGAGATGGTCGCCGCGGTCGGCGCGTACACGATCACCGACTTCCAGGAGCTCACGATCGGGCCGGGCTGGCACGACGATGCGCTCGCCGAAGATCCTCGCGCGCGATCGAACGCAAGCGCGACCTCGCGTCGCTACGTGCTCGCGGCGCGAGGCGTGGGACTGCTTCATGGTGCTCTTCGGCGAGGCCGACACCGCGAGCCATCACTTCTGGATGTTCGCCGATCCGCGCTCGCCGCGCTTCGATCCGGTCGGTGGCGCGGCGCCTCGGCGGCGCGCTCCGCGACGTCTATCGCCGGCTCGACGCGCGCGCTCGCCGCGATCGTCGCCGAGCTGCCGCGCGACGCGACGATCGCTCGTCGCGTCGGATCACGGCTTCGGCGGCGCCGGCACGACGCGTGCTGCATCTGAACCGCTGGCTCGCGGAGCACGGCTGGCTGCGCTTTCACCGCGGCGCGCCGGCGCTTCCCGGCGCCGCGGCGCGCGTGCGGCGCGGCGCCTCGCGCTCGCGGCGCTTGCCGCGCGGCATGCAGGAGCGCCTGGTGCGCTACGCCGGCCGCGGCCTCGCGCGCCGGCTCGAGGGATGGTCGCGCCTCGGCGCGATCGACATGGCGCGCACGCGCGCGTTCTCGGAGGAGCTCAACTACGCGCCGAGCATCTGGCTGAACGTGCGCGGCCGCGATCCGCTCGGCACGATCGAGCCGGGCGCGGAGTACGACGCGACGTCGCGGCGCTCTCCGACGGAGTCTGCTGGCGTGGCGGCATCCCGAGACCGGCGCGCCGATCGTCGCGGCGCGTGCACCGGCGCGACGACGTCTACGACGGCCCCGCACGCCGAGGATGCACCCGATCTCGTCCTCGAGCTCGCGCTCGAGAACGGCTACTCGCAGGTCGTGCTTGCCGACGACGCCGGCCGACACGCGCGGAGCGTCCGGCGCCTCGACGCGCCGAGGAGTTCATCGGCGGGAAAGGGCGGCGGCATGAACGGCAGCCATCGCCCGGAGGGTCTCTGGGTGCTGGCCGGGCGCGGCGTATCGCGTACCGGGCCGCGGCAGAGCGCCGAGATCGTCGACGTCGCGCCGACGGTCCTGCACCTCGCCGGCCTTCCGGTCGGCGCCGTGGATGGACGGGCGTCCTCCTCCCGGGCGTCGCGCGGCGAGCCGACGATCGCGACCGGCGATCGCCCCGGTCGCCGTCGCCGCAGCCCGGGCCGGAACGCGGACGGCGGAGCTGTGGCGGCGCCTGGCGTCGCTCGGCTACCTCGGCGACGCCGTGACGCGCGCATCGATCGCCGCTGCGCGCGGAGGCCGACGTCGAGACCGCGGTGCTACCGCGTCGCGATCGTCGCCGCCTGTCCGTTCCCGACGTTGCAGGGCTCGCAGCTGCTGATCCGGAATCTCGCGCAGGGTCTTCTGCGGCCGCGGGCACGAGGTCGTCGTCGTCACCTATGCCGACGGTCTCGGATGATCCGCCGCCGGGCGTCCGCGGTGCACCGCATCCCGCGCGTCGCCGGCTGTCGCGCGCGCGGCTCGGGGCCGCACGCCGCCAAGCTGGTCCTCGACGCTCGTCGCTGCTCGCGAGCCTCCGCCGGCTGGTCGCGCCGCGAGCGCATCGAGCTCATGCACGCGCACAACTACGAGGCGGCGCTGGTCGGCGCTGGCGGCGGCGAGCGGCGACCGGCGTGCCGGTGATCTACCACAGCCACAACGCGCTCGCGGAGGAGCTGCCGACCTACTTCCGCCGGCCGCTCGCACGCCGCTGGCGCGCGCGCCGTCGGCGGATCGCCGACCGCGAGGTGCCGCGCCGCGCCGATCACTGCATCGCGATCTGTCGCGAGCTGGTCGGCTTCCTGCGGGCGCACGGCGTCGAGCGAGGACGCGATCGAGATGGTCGCGCCGGGCGGGTCGCCGGAGGAGTTCCCGGCGCGGACGGGCGCCGAGAGCTCGCGGCGATCCGCGCGCGCTTCGGCTTCGGCGACGCGCCGGTGCTGCTCTACACCGGGAACCTCGACGCGCTATCAGAACCTCGAGCTGCTCCTCGCGAGCATCGGCCGCGTCCGCGCCGACGGTGCCGGGTGCGACGGCTCGTGCTCGCGACCCACGCGACGCCGCGGCGATCTGCCCGCGTGCGCTGCGCGCGGTCCGCCCGGGCGTGCGGCTGATCAGCCGCCGACGAGCTTCACGACCGTGCGCGATCTCCTGCAGGTCGCCGACGTCGCGCTCTGTCCGCGCCGCGAATGGTCGGGATTCCCGATGAAGCTCCTCAACTACATGGCCGCCGGCAAGGCGATCGTCGTCTCCGCCGGCTCGGCGAAGTCGATCGAGCACGGGGCCAACGGCTGGGTGGTCCGCGACGGTGGCGCCGGCGGAGTACGCGCGGGCGATCGTGCGCTTGCTCGGCGACCCCGCGCTGCGCGCCGCGCTCGGTGCGGCGGCCCGCCGCACCGTCGAGGACGAGTACGGCTGGGAGCGCATGATCGACCAAGTGGAGCTGATCTACCGCGGCGTGCTCGCGCGCAAGGCCTGCGAGCGCGCAACCCCGCAGCACGCCGCGAACGCCTGGAGGACCGAAGAATGTCCAAACCGATGATCGCGATCACCATGGGTGACGCCGCCGGCATCGGCCCCGAGATCGTCGTCAAGTCTCTCGCCGCGCCGGAGCTCGGCGCATGGTGCCGGCCGATCGTGCTCGGCGACGCGCGCGTCCTCGCCGACGCCGCGCGCCGCGCCGGTCTCGCGCTCGCGTGGCAGCCGGTGAGGTCGCCGGCCGAGGTGCGCGCCGGGGCCGGCGTGCCCGTCGTCGACTACGCGAACGCCGACCCGTCCGCCTTCCGGATCGGCGTCGTCGATCCGGCGCTCGGCGACGCGGCCGTGCGCTACACCCGCGAGGCGGCGCGCTTCGCGCTCGCCGGCGAGATCGACGGCATCGTCTCGGCGCCGCTCAACAAGGAGGCGATGCGCGCCGCCGGTCACCACTACGAGGGCGCGACCGAGATCTTCGCCGAGATGGCCGGCGTCAAGCGCTACGCGATGGTGCTCCTCCTCGGCGAGATGCGTCTCATGCTGTTGACGAACCACATGTCGCTCCGCGAGGCGTGCGACAAGGTCACCCAGGCGCGCGTCTACGAGAAGATCATGCTCGCGCACGAGGCGCTGGTGGAGCAGGGCGTCGCCGCGCCGCGCGTCGCGGTCTCGGCGCTGAACCCGCACGCCGGCGAGGGCGGTCTCTTCGGCCGCGAGGAGATCGAGGAGATCGAGCCGGCGATCGCCCGCGCGCGCAGCGAGGGCGTGAACGCGATCGGCCCGGTGCCGGCGGACACGGTGTTCTTCAAGACCAAGCAGGGCATGTACGACCTGACGATCGCGCTCTATCACGACCAGGGTCTCGGCGCGGTGAAGCTTCTCGGCTTCGGCACCGTCGTGACCCTGCTCGTCGGCCTGCCGTTCATCCGCACGTCGACCGGCCACGGCACCGCCTTCGACATCGCCGGCACCGGCAAGGCGGACCACCGCAACCTGCTCGAGGCGATTCGCGTCGCCGCCGAGCTCGCGACCCGGCGGACCCAGGCGCGCGGCGAGCGCAGCGCGGGAGCGGCGTGATGGCGGCGGCACGCAGCGAGGCCGAGCTCCGCGACGAGCTCTCGCACTACTGCCGGGTGGCGTATCACCAGCGTCTCGCGACCGGCACCGGCGGCAACCTGAGCGCGCGCATCCCCGGCACCGACCGGGTGCTGATCACGCCGAGCGCGGTCTCGCTCCGCGAATGCGCCCCCGAGGACTTCATCACGGTCGACCTCACGGGCGAGAAGGTCGCGGGCCTCGACCACTACATCCCGTCGAAGGAGGTCTTCCTCCATACGGCGGTCTACCAGGCCCGTCCCGACGTCGAGGCGATCTCGCACCTGCACCCGCCGTACTGCATCCTGTTCGCGATTCGAAACCAGCAGATCCCGCTGGTGACGATCACCGCCGAGGTGCGGCTGGGCGCGACGCCGGTCGTCCCGGAAGCGCCGTCCGGCTCGCAGCGCCTGGCGAACCTCGTTCGCGACGCCGTCGTGGCGTCCCCCGACGCGAAGCTCTTTCTCCTCGAGCGCCACGGCGTGCTGGCGATCGGCGCGACGCTCCGCGAGACCATCGACGTCGCCGACCTCGGCGAGGACACCGCACGCGTGGCGCACGAGCTCGGCCTCGCGACCGACGCCCGCAACCGCCGCATCTGGGACATCTCGGTGCCGCTCGAGCCCGGCATGCACATCTACCCGGGCGACCCCGAGATCGAGGTGACGCGGGTGCGCTCGATCGCCGGCGGCGACGCCGCCAACCTGACGGCGCTCGACCTCGGGTGCGCACACCGGGACGCACATGGACGCGCCGGCGCACTTCATCGACGGCGCGCCGACGCTCGACCGGATCGCCCTCGACCGCATGGTCGGTGAGGCGCGCGTCCTCGACCTTCGCGGCCGCGCCGCGATCGACCGCGCCGCGCTCGCCGACCACGGCGTCGCGCGCGGCGAGATCCTGCTCTTCAAGACCGACAACTCGCGGCTGTGGACGCAACCCGGCTTCCAGGAGGGCTTCACGTACCTGACGGTCGACGCCGCGGAGCTGCTCGTCGAGCGCGACGTGAAGACCATCGGCCTCGACTATCTCTCGATCGAGAAGTTCGGGAGCCGGAGCTTCGACGTCCACAAGCTCCTGCTCGGTCGCGGTGTGCTCATCATCGAGGGTCTCGACCTCGGCGACGTGCCCGCCGGCCGCTACCTGCTCGCCTGTCTGCCGCTCAAGCTCCAGGGCGTCGACGGTGCGCCGGCGCGTGCGGTGCTGATGCAGTGAGCGCGCTCGGCATCATCGCCGACGACGTGACCGGCGCCTGCGACGTCGCGTCGTCGTTCGCCGCGGCGGGCGTGGCGGTGCGTATCGTGTGCGACGTCGACGACGCCGCCGTCGCTGCCGCCGACGCGTACGACGAGGCGCTCGAGGTGGTGAACACGCAGTCTCGGAACCTCGCGCCACCGGCGGCGGCGGCGCGCGTGCGGCGGGCCGTCGAGCGCGTGCGCGCGCCGCTGCTCGTGAAGAAGATCGATACCGCGTTGCGCGGCCACCTCGGCGCCGAGCTCGATGCGGCGATCGACGCGCTCGGCGCCCGCGCCGCCTTCGTCGTCGCTGCCATTCCCGCCGCCGGCCGCGTCACGCGCGCGGGCCGTCAATGGTTCGGCGATCGCGAGCTGGCGGCGACCGAGTTCGCCCGCGATCCGGAAGGACCCGGCGCGGAGTCGTCGATCGCAGCCGTCATCGCGCGTGAGAGCGATCGACCGACGTCCCTCGTCGGCCTCGACGAGGTGCGCGGGGAAGCGCTCGCCGCGACACTTCGCGGTGCCCTCGAGCGCGGCGCCGCGCACGTGATCGTCGACGCCGAGACCGACGCGGACGTGCGCGCCGCGGTCGCGGCGATCCTCGCGCTCCCGGGTCCGCTTTGCGTCGCCGGCTCGATCGCGCTCGCGACCGCGGTCGCGGCGGCGGTCGCGGCCCCCGACGGCGGCGAGACGCTTCACGCTGCGGACTGCACCCGGCGGTCGCCGCGGCTGCGCACCGTCGATCGCGAGCGGCACCGCGCCGAAGCCGCGCGCGCCGACGGGGTGGAGTCGCAGCGTTCGTCGTCCGCGCCCACGCCGGCGATCCCGTCGCCGGCGTTGGTCGTGTGCGGCAGCTTGCACACCACCGCGCGAAGCCAAGTCGATGCGCTGGTCGCCGCGGGCATCGCGGTCGCGCTCCGGACGGAGGGCCCGCAGGTCGGTAACGGCGAGACCGTCGCCGCCGCGGCAGGTGCGCTCGCCGCCGGCCGGAACGTGGTGCTCGCGGCGCCGCCGGCCGCGACGACGCCCGACGCCGACGCGCTGCGCACGACCGAGCGGCGGCTCGCCGAGCTGACGGCGGCGATCGTGGCGGTCACGTTGCCGCGGACCCTCGTCCTGATCGGCGGCGAGACCAGCTACGCGGTGGTGCGACGTCTCGCCGCGACGGCGGTCGACGTCCACGGCCGCTTCGTGCCGTTGGTCGCCGTCGGTCGGATTCGCAGCGGCGTCGCCGCCGGCGTGACGCTCGTCACCAAGGGAGGCTCCGGCGGCGACCGCGAGGCCCTGGTGCGGCTGCTGGCGGCGCCCGCGTCGAGCCGCGCGTGCGGCGTCGCGGCGCCGGGCTGAGGACGGCGTGCGGGTCGCGAAGGACACCGTGGTGACGATCGAGTACAGCGCGCGGCTCGACGACGGAACGCTCGTCGACTCGACCGACGCGTGCGGGCCGATCAGCTACCTGCACGGCAACGAGCAGATCTACCCGCCGCTCGAGCGCGCGGTGGACGGTCTCGAAGCCGGCGCGGAATCGGAGCTGGTGCTGTCGGCGGAGGAGAGCTACGGGGCGCGGCGCGAGACGTTGATTCGGCGCATCCCGCGGGCGCAGCTGCCGCCCGATCTCGCGTTGGTCGCCGGCGAGCGCTACACGCTGCGCTCGCCCGACGGCCGGAAGCTCTTCTTCCGGCTGGTCGCGGTCGAAGGCGACGAGGTCGTCGCCGACTTCAACAGCCGCGCCGCCGGGCAGGGGATGCGCATCCACGCCAAGGTGCTCGCGGTGCGTCCGGCGACGCCGGACGAGCTCCGCCGCGGCACGTTGCGCTGAGCGCAGGGGAGGCGTGGCGCGATGAAACTCTCGATCGTGGTGCCGGTCTACAACGAGGCGGCGACGATTGCCGAGGTGCTCGACCGCGTCCGTGCGCTGCCGCATGCGAAGGAGATCATCGTCGTCGACGACGGCTCGCTCGACGGCACGCGCGACATCCTGCGCCGTGCCGCCGGCGGCGAGGTGCGGGTCTTCTTCCACAAGCACAATCGCGGCAAGGGCGCTGCGCTTCGCACCGGCATCACGCATGTGCGCGGCGACGTCGTCGTCATCCAGGACGCCGACCTCGAGTACGACCCGCGTGACATCCCGAGCCTCCTGGTGCCGATCGAGGAAGGCGCCGCCGACGTGGTCTTCGGCTCGCGGTTTCTCGGCGGGCCGCATCGCGTCCTCAATTTCTGGCATTTTCTCGGAAACAAGCTCCTCACCTTGCTGTCGAACGCGGTGACGAACTTGAACCTCACCGACATGGAGACCGGCTACAAGGTGTTCCGCGGCGAGGTGCTGCGGCGGATCGAGATCGAGTCGGACCGGTTCGGGTTCGAGCCCGAGATCACGGCGAAGGTCGCGCGGCTGCGCTGCCGCATCTACGAGCAGCCGATCTCCTACAACGGCCGCGATTACGACCAGGGCAAGAAGATCACGTGGCGCGATGGCGTCGCCGCGTTGTGGCACATTCTGCGCTTCAGCATGCCGCTCCGGCGTCCAGGCAAAGTCGAGCTCGGCGAGATCGAGGAGATCGTCTCACGGCCGAGCGGCCTTCCCGAGAGTCGGGTCAGTTGACCGCGAGATGCGTCGGACCGCGCCCGCTCGACGGGCAGTCCGCGCATCGAGCCTCGCGAAGCGCGCGCGGGCGCTGAGAACCGCGCGCAAAGGAGTCGTTCGTATGAGAAAACGGGAGAAGCTCACGCCGGAAGAGCGCTTCTCGCTCGCGCTCGAGTTGGTGAAGCGCGAACGTTCGTTCGAGGAGATCTGCCTGCACTATCAAGTGAGCCACACGACCGCATACAAGATCCGGAACGCGTTCCTGGACGGCGGTCGTCGGGCGCTCGCCGGCGCGCGGGCGCGCCTCGACGCCGAGCCCGACGGCACGGCGGCGCGCGCCATCGGCAATGATCACGGCTCCGCGTTGGCGCCCGACACGGCCGGCCTCGACGCCAGCGAGAGCGCCGCGGCGGTTGCGTTGCACGACCACGACGGTGATCACGACGGACGCGGCCTCGCCGCGAGCGAAGCCGAGCCGCGGTGCGACGACGACGACACGCCGGGGGATTGCACGCGGCGCTGACGCCGCGCTCGATCGCATTCCGCATTGCCGGCGCTGCGCGCCGGCAGCTATGGTATCGCGCAGTCAACGCAAGGAGGCTCAATGTTTCTGGTTACCGGCGGTGCTGGCTTCATCGGTTCGAACGTGGCGGAGGAGCTCGTGCGCCGCGGCACGAAGGTCCGCGTCCTCGACGACTTCTCGAGCGGCAAATGGGCGAACCTCGCCGGCTTCGGGGACGCCGTCGAGGTGATCGAGGGCGATCTCCGCGACATGACGGCGGTGCAGCGCGCCGTCGCCGGGGTCGAGGGCGTCTTTCACCAGGCCGCGCTGCGCTCGGTGCCGCGGTCGGTCGACAACCCGCTCGCGACCAACGACGTCAACATCACCGGCACGCTCCAGCTCTTGATGGCCTGCCGCGACGCCGGCGTGAAGCGCGTCGTCTCGGCGTCGTCGTCGTCGGTGTACGGCGCCAACGAGGCGCTGCCGAAGCGCGAGGACCAGGAGCTGCTGCCGGTCTCGCCGTACGCGGCCTCGAAGCTCGCCGGCGAGCACTACTGCCGGATCTTCACGCACCTCTACGGGCTCGAGACCGTCAGCCTGCGCTACTTCAACGTCTTCGGTCCGCGCCAGGATCCCGAATCGCAGTACGCGGCGGTGGTGCCGTTGTTCATCCAGGCGGCGCTCGACGGCGTGCCGCCGATCGTCCACGGCGACGGCCTCCAGTCGCGCGACTTCACCTACATCGACAACGTCGTGCAGGCGAATCTGCGCGCGATGGAAGCGCCCGGCGCCGCCGGCGAGGCGTTCAACATCGCCTGCGGCGCGCGCTACAGCCTCATGGACATCCTCCACGTCATCGAGCGCGAGCTCGGATGCACGATCACGCCGCAGCACACGCCGCCGCGTGCCGGCGACGTGCGTCACACGCTCGCCGACATCGCCAAGGCGGAGCGGCTGCTCGGCTTCGCCCCGACGATCGATTTCGAGGACGGCATGGCGCGGACGGTCGCGCACCTGAAGCGCCAGCATTCTGCGCGTCGCGCGCAATCCGCCTAGCGCCGCACCCGCGAGGCGGCCGCGCCGACGGCGCGGTCGCCTGCACCGCTTTCTCGTCCAAGGGAACATTCCACGACTTTCTCGCGCAGATCACGCTCCCATCAGCTCCCACGACCGACGCGCCCGCCGGCACCGACGCGTCGTGCGCCGTGAGTACGCCGCCGGCAGTTCCGCAAGCAGCTCGATCAACGAGAGGCGCCACGAGGCGCTGGAGGACGAGACGTACACCACGGGATGCACGGAAGGATCCCGGGGCTCAATCAACCTGTTCGACCGGAGGAATTGAATCATGAGAAACCATGTCGTCGCGATCGTCGTGCTCGTGTCCGCGTTTTGTGCGGTTCTCGGAGGAGCGCAAACGACCGCGCCGGGAGACCACTACCTCTGCTACCGCGCCAAACCGATCAAAACGAATCCGCCGTTCCCGAGCTTCACCTCCCGCACCGGCGACGTGGTCGTCGATGAGTTCAGCACCGCGCAGCCCGAGGATCAGCACGAGCTCGACCTCCTGAAGCCGATCTCCGTCTGCAATCCCGCCGACAAGAACGACGAGGGCGTCACCGACGCCGACACCCGTCTCGAGGGCTACCAGGCGAAAATCACGCGCACCACGCCGCATCAGCCGCGGCCGTATACCGGAGCCCTGACGCAGATCAGCAACCAGTTCGGCGACCTCGTGCTGCGGCTCGGCAAGGAGGATCGGCTGCTGGTGCCGTCGTCGGAGGCGATCGGTACCGGCGGCGCGCCGTCCCTCGGCGCGAATGCGGTGGACCACTACAAGTGCTACCGCGCGAAGGTCGCCGTCGCGCCGGCCGGCACGTCGCCGTTCCCGACCTTCACGCGCCAACAGGTCACCGTCGACGATCAATTCGGTGCCCGCGTCATCGACGTCCGAAAGGCGACCCGCTACTGCACGCCCGCCGACAAGAACGGCGAGGATCCGACGGCGCCGACGCATCCCGGCCACCTGGTGTGCTACCAGGCGAAGCTCGCGCGCATCGCCTCGGCGCAGCCCGAGTTCGTGAAGACCGCGGTCTCGACGGGCAATCAATTCGGCGGCGAGGTCCTGAGTCTCACGAAGCTCGAGGATTTCTGCGTGCCGTCGCTGAGCGTGCCGCCGGCAGTGCCGACCCGCTCACCGACGCCGACGCGTACCGTCACACCGACGCCGACGCGGAGCCCGACGCCGACGCTCACCGTGACCGCGACGCCGACCCCGACCTCGACGGCGCCGACGCCGACCCCGGACGGTACGCCGATCGCGCTCCGCGTGAGTCCCGTGTCGCGGACCGTGAACATCGGCGGCAGCGGCAACTTCACCGCGACCGCCGACTTCGCCAACGGCGCGATGCAGAACTACACCCAGCTCGTGCAGTGGGCGTCGGACGACGAGTCGATCGCGACCATCAGCAACACCGACCCCACGCGCGGCCGCGCGACCGGCGTCGCGCCCGGCACCGCCACGATCAGCGCTACCGATCCGACGACCGGCATCACCTCCACCGCGTCGAGCAGCGACGGCACGATCACCGTCCTCGGCCCGCTCGTGAGCATCAGCCTGGCGCCGTCGACGACGACCATCGAGGTCGGCGAGGCCGCGCGCTTCACCGCGACCGGCCACTACAGCGACGGCTCGACGCGCAACATCACCCAGCAGGTCACCTACGCGACGAGCAACGGCGGCGTCGCGACGACCCCGAACGAGGTCGGCGACGCGAGCCGCGTCGACGGCGTCGGCCCGGGCACCGCGACCATCACCGCGACCGATCCGGGCTCCGGCATCACCACGGGAGCAGGCGAGGATGCCGAGATCACGGTCCTCGGCGCCCTGCAGCGGATCACGCTCAGCCCGACGGCGGCGACGCGCGACCCGGGCGATTCGCAACGCTTCACCGCGACCGGCCACTACGCCGGCGGCATGACGCAGAACATCACCCAGCAGGTGACGTACGCGTCGAGCAATCCGGCCGTCGCGGCGGCTCCCAACGACAACGGCGACAAGAGCCGGATCGACTGCGTCGCCGCCGGGACGGTGACGATCAGCGCCACCGATCCGGCGACCGGCGTGACGACGAGCCCGAACGACGATGCGACGCTCACGGTCCGCGGCGCGCTGCTGAGCATCACGCTCAGCCCGGTGTCGTCGAACAAGGCCGTCGGCCAGTCCGAGACGTACGCAGCGACCGGCCACTACGCGGACGGCTCGACCGCCAACATCACTCAGCAGGTGAACTACGGCTCGAGCAACACCAACGTCGCGGTCGCGTCGAATACCCCGGGCAACAAGAGCCGCGTCGACACGGTGGGGCAGGGGACCGCGACGATCTCGGCGACCGACCCGGCGACGGGGGTGACCTCGGATCCGTCGGGCAACGCCACGTTGACGGTCGTGCCCTGATCGGCCGCATTCGCGGTCGAGCGTCGGACCGGGGCCGCGCGGCCCCCGGTCCGACGCTCGACCTGCGAGCCGGTGCTACGATCCCAGCGGAAGATCGACCGTGAAGCGCGTGCCGCGTCCGGGCGTGCTGTCGACCGAGACCCGCCCGCCGAGGGTCTCGCTGAAGCGCTTCACCAGGTAGAGCCCGCACCCACTGCCGCTGCGCTCGCTGCTGCCGGAGCGGAACGGCTCGAACAGCATCGGCAGCGCGGCGCGATCGATGCCGCTGCCGGTATCGGAGACGATCAGGCGCACGCCGCCGTCGTGGGGCAAGGCGTCGACCGACACGTCGCCGTGATCGGTGAAGCGCAAGGCGTTGTCGACGAGGTTCTGGAGAATCTGCCGGATGCGGAAACGATCGCCCTTGATCGGCTGCACGCCGGGATCCACGGACCACGCGAGGCGGACGCCGTTCGGCGTGCGCCTCGCCATCGCCTCGGTGCAGAGCTCGCGCAGCACCTCGTGGAGCGAGAACTCGTCCGGCGCGGCCGCCTCGGCCTGCGCCTCGAGATGCGCGATCTCGAGCGCGCCGCGCAGCATCGACAGCAGCTCGACCGCCTGACGCTCGATCGTGCCGAGCGCCGTGCGCTGCTCCGGTGTGCATGGCCCGCACGCCTCGTCGGTCACGACCTGGGCATAGCCGATGATGGCGTTCAGCGGCGTCCGGACGTCGTGCGCGAGCGCGATCAACGCCTCGGATCGGGACTCCGCCGTGCGCGTCAGCCGGGCGCGCGCGGCCGATTGCGCGAGCGCCCGGACGGCGAGCGACGCCACGTAGCGCGCGAGCGCGACGCGCCCGAGCGAGAACGGCTCCGCGGCGCGGGCCTGCAGCTGGAGGACGGTCGTCTGCGCGCCGTTGCGAAGCGGGACGGTCAACACGGCCGGTCCGCTCGCGTCCTCATGGTGCAACAGCGCCGGCCGGCCGGCATCGAGCGCCTGCGCGACCGCGTCGGCGGAGACCGCCGCGATCTCGTCCGTGCCGTAGCGCGCGATCACCTGCAGGATGCCGTCCGGACGACGGCCGACGAGGCGGGCCGCGGCGGCCCCGACGACGTGGACGCTCAGCTGGCAGATGCGCGCTGCGATCTCGTCGACCGCGGCCTCCGGCCCGAGGAGCGCGTCGGTGAGGTCGAGAATCTGCTCGAGCCTGCCGATGTCCGGGAACGTCGCGTTGTGGTCGGAGCTCATCGCCGGGGGATTCGTCGAACGGACCGTCCTGCTGAAACCGCGGCAGTGTAGCGAGCCGTGCCTTCGAGGGTCAAGCTTTTGGTGGCCGCTTTTTGGTCGCGGCTCCCCCGCATCCGTCCTTCCTCGCCCGTCGAGCCGTCGTCCAGCGCTCGATCCCGCCTTCACCGGGTCCTTCATCCATCATCCATCGCTGCTCCCGCGGTTTCCGCAGCAGCGCCGCCGATCGCGGCGCCGGCGGCGGAGCCTCGCGACGCTGGGTCGACCTGCTAGCCGGCTCCGGCGACGTGTGGCAGGATGGGCGCCGTTTCCGTGCATGCAAACTCGAGAGATCGCGCGCGTCATGCGCCAGGGCATTCGGCTCCGCTGTCCGCGCTGCGGAGAGGCGCCGCTCTTCAAAGGCTTCTTCACCATGCATGAGCGCTGCCCGCGCTGTGGACTCCTGCTCGAGCGCGAGCAGGGCTACTACGTCGGCGCGATCTACGTGAACTACGCCGCGACGGTCGTGATCGCGATCACGGGTTTCCTCGTGCTCGACAGCTACACCGCCCTGAGCTTGACGGCGCAGATCGTCCTGTGGAGCCTCTTCTGCGTCGCCTTCCCGCTGTTCTTCTTCCGCTACTCGCGGAGCCTCTGGCTCAGCGTCGAATACCTCTTCAACCCCGAGCCGCTCCAGCGGCCGCAGTCGCGATGACGGCCGCGCAGCCGGCCGCGGCGATCGACGTGCCCGCCGTCCTCGTCGAACGGCTCTCGCACGCGTACGGCGCGCGCCAGGCGCTCGCCGGCATCGACCTCGAGATCGCCCGCGGCGAGATGTTCGGCCTGCTCGGACCGAACGGCGGCGGCAAGACGACGCTCTTCAAGGTCCTGTCGACGCTGGTCCCGCCGCAGACCGGGACCGTGGAGATCTTCGGCGACGACGTGGCGCGCGCGCCGTTCGCGGTCCGGGCGCGCCTGGGCGTCGTCTTCCAGCACCCCGGGCTCGACGGCAAGCTCACGGTCGCCGAGAACCTCCGCATCCACGGCGCGCTCTACGGCGTCGGCGGCAGCGAGCTGCGCGAGCGCAGCGCGCGGGTCCTCGCACGCCTCGGTCTGTCGGACCGTGCGCGCGATCGTGTCGAGACGCTGTCGGGCGGTCTCGCCCGTCGCGCCGAGCTCGCGAAGGGCCTGCTGCACGGTCCGGAGCTGGTGTTGCTCGACGAGCCCAGCACCGGCCTCGATCCGGGCGCGCGCCGCGATTTCCTCCACTACTTGATCCACCTGCGGGACAGCGAAGGGGTGACGATCGTGCTCACGACCCACGACATGGACGAGGCGGAGCGCTGCGACCGCGTCGGCTTCGTGCACCGCGGCGCGCTGGTCGCGGTCGGTACGCCGGACGCGTTGAAGGCGCAGATCGGCGGCGACGTGGTCGTCGTCCAGAGCGACGATCCCGAGCGCTTGCAGCGCCGCATCCGCGAGCGCTTCCGGTGCGAGCCGAAGCTCGTCGACGGCAAGCTCCGCATCGAGCTGCCGCGCGCGCACGAGTTCGCGCGTGACGTCGTCGAGGCGTTTCCCGCGGAGGTGCGCGCAGTGACGTTCGGGAAGCCGACGCTCGAGGACGTGTTCGTCCATCTCACGGGCCATCGCTTCTGGAGCGAGGAGCAGGCGTCGTGAGCGCGAGCGAGACGACGCGCGCCGCGACGCCCGGCCTCACGGCCGGCGCGATGTCGATGCACCGCACGACCGCGGCCTCGGCGGCCCGTTCCGGCGGCGCGGCCGCCGCCGTCGGCGCGCTCTGGTGGCGCGAGATCATCCGCTTCGTGCGCCAGCGCAGCCGCCTGCTCGGTGCGTTCGCGCAGCCGCTGCTCTTCTGGGTGCTTCTCGGCGGCGGCTTCACGGCGTCGTTCCATCCGCCGGGCACGCCGCAAGACGTCGGTGCGCTCCAGTACTTCTATCCGGGAATCATCGCGCTGATCCTGCTCTTCACCGCGATCTTCGCGACCATCTCGGTCGTGGAGGATCGCAAGACCGGGTTTCTGCAAGGCGTGCTGGTTGCACCGCTGTCGCGCGGCAACCTCGTCCTGGCGCAGGCGCTCGGCGCGACCTCGCTCGCGGTGATGCAGGGCGTGCTCTTCCTCGTCCTCGCGCCGCTGGTCGGCGTGCCGCTGACCCTCGCGTCGTTCGCCGCCGCCTCCGTCGTGATCGCGCTGGTCGCGTTCGCGCTCACCAGCCTCGGCCTGATCATCGCGTGGCGCATGGAGTCGACGCAGGGATTCCATGCGGTGATGAACATGATCTTGATGCCGATCTGGCTGCTCTCGGGCGCGTTCTTCCCGGCCGCCGGCGCGCCGGGGTGGCTCGGCTGGATCATGCGCGCCAACCCTCTCACCTACGGCATGGCGGCGCTGCGCCGCTGTCTCTATCTGCCGGTGCCGCAGCTCGCCGGCCGTGTCCCGCCGCTGCCGCTCTCGCTGGGCGTGACCGTGCTGTTCTGCGCTGTCGCGTTCGCGGCGGCGATCGTCGTCGCGCGCCGAGCGTCCTGAGCGATTGCCGGCGCGGGCGCTCCACCCGAGCCGGCGCCGTTGCACGTCGTCCCCGGCGCGCGCGCCGCGCCGCCCACAGACGTCGGCCATGAGCCCGCGCGTGCGCCGAAGCGACACCGCGTCCTCACCCGGCGGCGGAACCGTGCCGAAGCGTTTTCGCGGCGGAGCTGCGCTCAACCGGCGGCGCCGGTCAGCTGCGCGAGGTCGTCCTCGAGCTTCGCGACCGCGTCGCGATCGTTGCCGTGATAGTACCCGCGGATCTGCATCCGCTGGTCGACCAGGACCATGCGATCGCTGTGCGTGATCGGCTCCGGCGAGCTCTCACGCTCACCGGGCGGAAGCTCGGCGATCGCGAGCCGAAAGCCGTCGTGCACCAGCGCTTCGACGGCGCTGCGCTCCCCGGTCGCGAACAGCCACGGCAGCGCGTCGGCGTCGAAGCGGGTGGCGTAGGCGCGGAGCGTCTGTGGATCGTCGTTCTCAGGGTCGACGGTGAACGACACCGCGGTGACCGGCGGCGCGGCCGCGACGGCGCGCCGCCGGAGCATGGCGCCGAGGTTGGCCGTCAAGGCGGGGCAGACGCCGCGGCAGCGGGTGAAGATGAAATCGGCGACCCACACCCGGCCCGCGAGATCGTCCGACGACAGCGGCCGGCCGGATCGCTCGACGAGCGCGAAACGCGGCACGGTTCCGTAGACCGGAAGCGGCGGCCGTCGCCGGTCGAGCAGCAGCTTCCAGCCGGCGAGCGCCGACACCGCGGCGAGGACGATGACCAGGGCGGCCCAGATCAGACGCTGAGCCGCGATCTCGCTGGAACGCTGCGTGACGGACCGATCGCTCATCGTCGTGCGCGGCCCGCCGCCGGCTCACGGCCGTCGCGACCGGCCGGCGCCGAGTCTACTCCGCGCCGGCGTGTGCCGCGTGCACCGGCGCCTCGGTCTTCGGCGAGTGGTGCATGATCGCGCCGAGGTCCGGCGTCAACATGAAGACCAGGAACACACAGAGCGCCAACGGCGTGAGCGCGATCATCGACAGCGTCCGGCGCTCGAACTTGAGGTGCATGTAGTAGAGCGCGACCAGCGACGCCTTGGTGAGCGCCAGCCCGATCAGCAGGATCACGATCACGAACCTGGCGAGCGGCGTGTAGATCACGGCGATCTCGCTGATCGTGAGGGCGAGGAGCCACCAGAACACGCCGATGTAGTTCGGCTCTTCGTGACGTGCGACGTCCATCGGTCGACCTTTCTCAGATGAGATACACGAACGTGAAGACCAGGATCCAGACCAGGTCCACGAAGTGCCAGTAGAGCGCGGCGATCTCGACCTCGCTGTTGTTCTCGGCGGTGTAGACGCTCGTCGGCGCGCTCAAGATGCTCGCGGTCAGGTAGGCGAGCCCGGCGACGACGACCGCGCCGACGACGGCGACGATCACGGAGAGCGTCATCGAGGTGAGCGCCAGCGTGACGAGCGTGCCGGCGACGGTGACGACCGTGGTCACGATCGCGCCCACGGCGCCGCGCGCGGCGCGCCCGAGGACCGCGGCCAGGTACGTGACGCCGCCGAACACGTGGCAGCCATGGAAGCCGGTGGCACAGAAGAACGTCGTGCCGAAGAGCGAGGCGCCGAACGGATTTCCGGTGAGGTGGACGCCGCGGTGGATCAGATGCGTCCACTCGTACGACTGCATCCCGAGGAACGTGACCCCGCCGAGGATCGTCAGGGTGAGGAAACGGCGGAGCCCCGCTTGATCGCCGTGCTGGATCGCGGCGAGGCCCTTCACCATCGTGACGCTGCTGCAGATGAGGAGAAAGGTCATGAAGGCGGTGAGCTGGATGCCGAGCACCGTCGACGGCACCGGCCAGTCGGCGCTGCCGTAGCGGAGCGCGCCGTAGCCGGCGAGGAGCGCGCCGAAGGACATGGCGTCGCCGGCGAGGAAGACCCACATTCCGAGCTTGCCCCAGCTTTCCGGGGTGAGCGGCGACTCGGCGGGCTCGACGCCGAGCGCGTGATCCATCGTTGCGGCTTGGCTCACGGGCACCTCTCCTTCGCGATCATGAAATCGGCTCGCGCAATTCGGGCGCGAGCGTTGCCTCGTCCGGCTCCGGCTCCGGCTCCGACGGCGCGGTGCCGCTCGCCCGGCGCGACGAGAAGTAGATCCAGCCGCCGACCGTTCCGAGGATGGCGTACGGCATCGCCATCATGAAGAGCACGCTCACGTTGAGCGCACCGACGAGCGGGTCGTTGCTGCCGTCGAGCGTCGTCTTGCACATCGCGCATCCCTGCGCGAAGGCGGGCGTGTTGGCGACGAGCGGCGCGATCAGTGCCGCGCCGGCGATCCACGCCGAGAATCGCCGCAGGCGGCGAGCGAGACCCGCCGCCCGCCCGATGATCGACCGTCGGACGCGGCGTGCCCGCGCCGTGCCGGCTCTGCGGGCGCGCCTCATAGCAGGTACACCAGCGGAAAGAGCGCGCCCCAGAGACCGACGACGAAGAACCAGTACATTCCGCAGAGCTCCAGTGGGACGCGGATTCGGCCCGGGAAGCGCGTTCCGATGGTCCGGCCCATCATCACCAGCAGCCAGACCACCGCGCCGAGCACGTGGAGGCCGTGGCAGCCGACGAGCGTGTAGAACGTCGCGCCGTACATCCCCGTCGAGAGCGTGAGGCCGTGCTGCACGAGGCGGACCCACTCCGAGCCCTGCACGGCGAGAAACAGGCTCCCGAGCACGGCCGTCGCCGCCAGCCAGCGCTCGAGGTCGCGGTGGCGGTTCTGCCGGAGCGCGCCGCGCGCGAGCGCCATCGTGAAGGCGCTCGCCGCGAGCACGACGGTGTTGGCGAAGGTGATCGCGATCGGCAGCTCCGGCAGATCGGCCGGCGGCCAGGTCACGCTGCGCAGCCGAAAGACCAGGAACGCGCCGACCAGCGCGGCGAAGAACATCGCCTCGAAGGCGAGGAAGATCACCATCGCGAGGCGCGCGTTGCTGATCGCGGTCGCGCCGCGCTGCTCGGTCGGCCGCGTCTCGGTGACGCGCAGAGGGAACCCGCCGCGGGTGAGGCGTCGTGCCATCGTCGCCGGCATCAGTTCAGCACCACGATGCCGATCAATGCCGCGATGAAGAGCACGCCGAAGACGCCGAAGAGCGCCATGCCGAGGCGGCGGTTGTCGATCACCATGGGGACACCGGGATCTTGTCGACCGCCATCGCGGCGAAGAGGACCGGCAGATAGACGAGGGTCGTGTACAGCAGGCGCCGCGCGTCCCGCACGCTCGACGAGCGTGCGAGCTGGACCGTGGTGGCGAGCAGCGCGGTCCCGAGGACGAGCGCGACGACGAAGTAGACGCCGCCGGTCAGCCCGAGGAGCGTCGGCAGGCAGGCGACGGCGACCAGCGCCAGGCTGTGGCTGGTGATGTGTCGGCCGGTGCTCGCGCCGTCCGGCTCGACCACCGGCAGCAGCCGGATGCCGGCGCGGGCGTAGTCGTCGCGGTAGAGACGGGCGATCGCCAGCGAATGCGGCACCTGCCAGAGGAACATGATCGCGAAGATCACCCACGCCTGGAGGCCGAGATCGCCGCGGGCGGCGGCCCAGCCGGTGAGCGGCGGCAGCGCGCCCGGAACCGCGCCGACCAGGCTACAGAGCGTCGTCCGCGATTTGAGCGGCGTGTAGGCGAACAGATAGATCGCGCTGGTCGCCGCGGTCACCAGCGCCGGCAGCGGATCGACGAGCGACGCGATCGCGACGACGCCGCTCGCGGTGAGCGCCGCGCCGAAGACGAGCGCGTCGAGCGGCGCGAGCCGGCCGTCGGGAAGCGGGCGGCTGCGCGTCCGGAGCATCCGCGCATCGCTGTCGCGCTCCATGTACTGGTTCAGCGCCAGCGTGCCGCCGGCCGCGAGCGCCGTGCCCGCGAGGGTGGCGAGCAGCCGCAGGTAGTCGAGGCCCGCGGCCGACGCGCCGAGATGATAACCGACCGCCGTCGTCAGCAGCACCATGGCGACGACCCGCGGCTTGGTGAGCGCGAGGAAGTCGACGGCGCGCCGTCCCATCCGCGCCGTGCTGAGCGCGAGGACCTCGCTCTCGAGCATCATGTCGCCACCCGCTCGGCGGCGAGGACGCCGCGCATCACCGGCAGCGTACCGCCGAGCGCGTGCCGGGCGCGCAGCGCCAGCACCACCGAGGTCGCGAGCAACGCTGCGCCGACGGCGACGTGCGCCGTCGTCGGCAGGACGGCCTTGCGGGTCCAGATCGTGAGCGCGCCGAGCGACAGCTGGACGACGAGCAGCGCCAACGCGGCGTACGCGGGGCGCGCGAGGCGACGATCGTCGCGGTGACGCGCGAGGACGCGCGCCGCCGTCCACACGACCACGCACGTGACCGCGACGGCGCCGAGTCGGTGCGCGAAGTGGATCGCGACGGCGGAGCTCTCGAGCGGTGGGACCAGGCGGCCGAAGGCGAGCGGGAAGTCCGGAATCGCGAGCCCCGCGCCGCTGTGCCGCATCACCGCGCCGAGGATGAGCTGCACGTACACGACCGCCGCGGTCGCCGCCGTCAAGAGCGGGAGACCCGAGTCGTCCGCGACCGCGGCGGGCGACGGCTTGCCGTCCCACGCCGGCGACGTGATCACCGCCAAGGCGACGGTGAGGCAGAGAAAGGCCTGGGCGAGACAGGCGTGCGCGACCGAGATCGCGATCGGGAGCAGCAGCAACACCGTCAGGCCGCCGAGCACCGCCTGGGCGACGACCGTCGCGGCCGCGACGAGCGCGAGCCTGCGAACGACCGGCCGCCGATCGACGAGCGCGACCCACGCCGCGAACACGATCGTCGCCGTCCCGACCACGCCGGCCGCCATGCGGTGGCCGTGCTCGTAGAGCACCCCTCCCACCATGCGCGGAAAGAACCTGCCCGAAGGAGAGCGGCCAGTCGGGAACGGCGAGCCCCGAGCCCGTGCTGGTCACGAGCCCGCCGATGAAGATCAAGACCAGCGTCGCGCCGGCGAGGGCCGTCGCATACGCGTGGACGGCGGCCGGCGAGCGGGGAAGACGCGACACGATGACCTCAGTGCCCCGCGGCGCGCCGCTCCGGCCAACAGCCGATTCTGCGGCAGCCAGTCCTCCTCGACCTCCGGCGAGCTGTACTCGTACGGCCCGCGATAGACGGTCGGCGTGCTCGCAGGAAGTTGCCGTGCGGCGGCGGCGTCGGCGCGACCCACTCGAGCGTGTTCGCCTGCCACGGGTTCTGCTCGGCGCTTGGGCCCGCGAAGAGGCTCCAGAAGAAGTTGATCACGAACGGGATCTGCGCAGGCGCCGAGGCAGAGCGCGCTCACGGTGATGAAGACGTTCATCGGCTGCAGCGGGATGCAGGAACTCGTACTGCATCGGGTTGTAGATGCGCCGCATGTGGCCGCCGACGCCGAGGATGTGCATCGGGAAGAACGTGCCGTTGAAGAAGATGAACGTCGGCCAGAAGTGGATCTTGCCGAGGAGTCTCGTTCATCATCCGGCCGAACATCTTCGGGAACCAGTAGTAGATGGCGGCGAAGATGCGCGAAGATCGAGCCGCCGAAGAGCACGTAGTGGATGTGGGCGACGATGAAGTAGGTGTCGTGGATGAAGATGTCGACCGGCGTCGACGCCATGAAGATGCCGGAGAGGCCGCCGATCACGAACATCGAGACGAAGCCGAGCGCGAACAGCATCGGCACGGTGAAGCGGATGTTGCCGCCCCACAGCGTGCCGAGCCAGTTGAAGGTCTTGATCGCCGACGGCACGGCGATGACCATCGTCGAGATCATGAAGCTCGTGCCGAGCGTCGGGTTCATGCCGCTCTGGAACATGTGGTGTCCCCACACGATCCAGCTGAGGAAGGCGATGCGCGATGATCGAGAACGCCATCGCGCGGTAGCCGAAGATCGGCTTGCGGGCGAAGACCGACAGGATCTCCGAGGCGATGCCCATCGCCGGCAGGATCATGATGTAGACCTCGGGGTGGCCGAAGAACCAGAAGAGGTGCTGCCAGAGCAGCGGCTCGCCGCCGCCCGGCGGCAGGAAGAAGCTGGTGCCCGCCATGCGATCGAGGAGCAGCATCGCGAGCGCGGCGGTCAGCACGGGCAGCGCGAGCAGCAGCAGGATGGCGGTGATGAAGAGCGCCCAGATCGCCAGCGGCATGCGGAAGAACGTCATGCCCGGCGCCCGCATGTTGATGATGGTCGTGATGTAGTTGATCGAGCCCATCAGCGACGAGATGCCGAGGACGATGATGCTGATGCACCACAGGTTCTGGCCCCAGGTGACGCCGGTGTACGTCGGCACCGCGGAGAGCGGCGCGTAGGACGTCCAGCCGCCGGCGGCGGCACCTCCCGGGACCACGAACGCCGCCAGCATGATGACGCCCCGCGACCGAGCCGACCCAGAAGGACAGCATGTTCAGCACCGGGAACGCCATGTCGCCGGCGCCGATCATGAGCGGGATGAGGAAATTGCCGAAGCAGCCGACGAGGATCGGCATGACGACGAAGAAGATCATGATCGTCGCGTGCATGGTGAACGCGGCGTTGTAGAACTCCGGCGGCATGTGACCGTCGAACATGTACGGCTCGGGGATCCAGTGCGTCAGCGGGATCTCCGACTCCGGCCACGCCAGCTCCCAGCGCATCAGCATCGCGAGGGCCCCGCCGATGATCATCATGAAGAGCGCCATGAACAGGAACTGGCGCCCGATCATCTTGTGATCGGTCGAGAAGATGTAGGTGCGTACGAAGCCGAGCTCGTGGTGCTCGGCGTGGGCTCCGTGCGCCTTCGCTGGTGCGTGCGCGGTCATCGCATCGTCCTTTTCTCGTTGTGAGCGTCGTGCGCGGTCGGCGTCACGAGGGCCACTGCTCGCGTACCCATGCGTCGTAGTCTTCGCTTCGTCTGGACGGTCACGTGGCCGAGCATCCCGGAGTGGCCGAAGCCGCAGAGCTCGGCGCACGGGATCTCGTAGACGCCCGGCTTCGTCGCCTGGAACCAGACCTCGATCGTGCGGCCGGGCACGGCGTCCTGCTTCAGGCGGAAGACGGGGACGAAGAAGCTGTGGATCACGTCCTTGGACTTGAGGTGGATGCCGATCGGGACGTTCACGGGGACGTGCAGGTCGTTCTCCAGCAGCTTGTCGTCGGCGGTGTCGAACTTGCCCGTCGGGGCCGGGGTAGAGCATCTCCCAGTTGAACTGCTTGGCGGTCACCTGCACCGTCACGTCGGCGTCTTCGGCGCGCATGATCTTGATGTGGTCCCAGCTCGCTTTGCTCATGAAGCCGAGGAGAACCAGGATCATCGCCGGGATGATGGTCCAGACGATCTCGAGGGTGGTGTTGCCGTGCGTGTAGGTGGCGCGCCGGCCGTCGCGATGGCGGTACTGGAAGAGGAAGACCAGCATCATCACCTGGACGAGGATGAAGGTGAATCCGGTGATGTAGTAGATGAGGTAGAAGAGCCGGTCGACCTCGGGACCGAACGTCGAGAGGTTTTCGGGAAGCCACCAGCTCAGCATCGGCGTGCGCCCATCCTTTTCAATGTCGTCTCGTCCGGCGTGACCATCATCTGCTTCAGCGTGCTCGTGTCCGCGCAGCGACCATCGTCAGGGAGCGGGGAATCGGGGCTCCGTGCGACCATGCTGCCGCGTCCTCACCGCTCCAGCCGCGCGGTCTCATCGGAGTGATCGTGCTCGAGTGAACGCCGTCCTGTATCGAAAACGGTTCCAGTCCGCAAGCCGCTGTTCTCGTTGACGTCTCGTGCGACCTCGCGTTGACAGCGCGCGCCCGGCCTTGTTAGCTACCGCTCATGGAACACATGAGCGGCTGGCAGCAATTCGTCGACATCCTCCTCAAGCCCGACAACATTCCGATCGCGGGCATGCTCCTGCTGGTCTTCTTCTTCACCTGGATCGGTCTCAAGCAGGCTCGCCGGAACGATCAGCTGATCGCGCAGGGGCGGACCGACGAGATCCTGAAGGAGATGGGGAAGTAGCCGGCGCCTCTCCTCCGGCGCGTGCCGTGCTCTGCCGCGCGCGCCGATACCCCCCGACGCACTCCGCCCGCGCAGCGCGCCGACGGCGCGGTGCGACGTGCACCGCTCACTGGTAGTCTTCGTCGAGCGACTTCAAGAAGGCCGCCAGCGGCGCGATGTCGCTGGCGTCGATGTGAATGCCGGAGAGCTCCGGCGCCGCGTCGCGGACCTTCCCGGCGCGCGCGAGGCCCGACGTCGTCACGTAGAACCGCAGCACGTCCTCGATCGAGTCGATGCCGCCGGAATGGAAGTACGGATTCGATTGGCCGAGGTCCCGGATCGTCGGCGTTTTGAAGGACGCGATCGTCAGCGGTAGCAGCGCGGCCGGCGTGCAACGTCTCGCATCGAGCCCGGACTGCGCGCACAGGATCTGCGTGAGCGCCGCCTGCGGCTTCGGCATGTCGGGATTCGCGAACACGTTCCAGGCGCCGAGGTCGGCATGGCCCCGGTTGCGCGCCGACGGTGCCGACCGGAATCGACCGGTCGCCTTCGGATGCGTCGGCGAGGGGGGGAGATAGGCGTCGAAGTGCGCGTTCCGCTCGGCCAAGCCGGGAACCGCGAGCGCGGCAAAGGCTCCGCGGCCGAAGACGCCGTCGTACTCGGCTTGTGAGACGCCGTTGTTGTGGAGCCGGTGATCGGTGAACTGCGGCGCCGCGTGGCACGCGACGCAGTTGCCGGCGTGCGCGGCGTGCGTCGCGCCGGGCCGCGTGAAGAAGATCCTGAGCCCCTTCAGCTCGGCGGGGCCGAACTGGAATTTCTGCGTGTGCAGCTCGAAGACGCTGTCGGCGTCGTCGTTCACCCACCGTAGACGGTCGCGCCCGCCGATCAGCGCCAGCAGGCGCTGGGAGTACGCGAGCGCCGACTCGCCGGCGTCCGGGCGGACCGGCAGCTGGTTCTTCTCGAGGAAGAGATCGTACGGTGAGATCGCGTCCCGGCCGGTGTTCCGGTTGCCGAAGCGAAGCGAGTCCATGTACGCGTGCATCAGCGCGGCGATCGCATGGAGGATCCGATCGTCGGAGGCGGTCGCGACGTCGATGCGGTACTCGGGAGGGAGCCGGAGACTTGCCGGCAACCCGGGGTCCGTGCCGAGCATGACCACGCGATACGGGATGCCGACGCCCGGCGAGTAGGTGACGTGGCGCGGGTTCACGCCCGTGTCCTCCCGGATCACCCGTGCGATGTGCGCCGACGCGACCGGCACCTCGTTCGGCAGCCAGCCGAAGTTGCGGCCGGTCATCGTCGCGATGACGAGGTCCTCGGGGGTGACGAACTCGCCGTCCATGTGCAGCAGCTCCGGGACGGCGCGCGGGAGGCTCATGTCGATCATCACCGGCGAGTTCCGCGGCGTCGTGGTGAGCCCGTCGTCGCGGCGCGGGATCGGGCTCCGCTGACTGAAGTCGCAGTACGTCCGGCCGCGGAGCGGCTGCTCGGAGACGAAGTCGTCGCCGAGGTGGCACTGCCGGCAGTTCATGCTCTCGCCGCGAAACGGGCTCTCGAGCGGCTTCCCGCCTTTGACCTCGACGTTCCGCATCACGGGGTCGCCGTCGCGCAGGGGCGCGTTCACGTCGCCGCCGCAGTGCGCGAAGAAGAACTGCGAGAAGCGCGAGTCGAAGAACAGCCGGTCGCCGAGCTGTACCTCGGGATCGGCCGGGTGCGCCATCGGCGTCCCGTCGGGCGCGACGGTGCCGGCGCCGACGCGGGATGCGGCCGCCAGCACTGCCGCGACGGCCAGCGCTGACATGAGAGTCTTCATGCGATCGCGGAGGGGAAGGACCTACGAATTTCTAGCAGGCGTCGGGCAAGCCGTCGACGCGGATTGTCGCGCCGCCTGTCGACGTCGCGCCGCGCCTGGGCCGCGGGTCACGCCTTGCCTGCGAGCGGATGGGGCCGCGCGGTGACCTCGTCGACCACGCGACCGTCCCTGAGGGTGATCATGCGGTCCCCGTACGCGGCGGCGCGGAGATCGTGGGTGACGAGCACCACGGTCAGGCCGGTTGCCTCGCTCGTGCTCTTGATCAGCTCCAGGATGTCCTGCCCCATCTTCGAGTCGAGATTGCCGGTGGGCTCGTCGGCGAGAAGGAGCAGCGGCTCGATCACCAGGGCGCGTGCGATCGCGATCCGTTGCATCTCGCCGCCCGAGAGCTCGCCGGGCCGATGGCCGGCGCGGTGACGCATGCGCACCAGCTCGAGCGCGTGGTCGACCCGTTCCGCGATCTCCCGCCGCGGCCGCGCGTCCGCGCGAAGCGGCAGCGCGACGTTCTCCGCCGCCGTCAGCGTCGGCAGCAGGTTGAAGAACTGGAAGACGATGCCGATGTGGCGGCGCCGAAAGATCGTCAGCGCGTCGTCGACGAGTCGTGCGAACGGAGTCCCGGCGACCGCGATCGCTCCCTCGCTCGGGGAATCCAGGCCGGCGAGAAGGTTCAGCAACGTGCTCTTGCCCGAGCCGCTCGGCCCGGTGACCGCGAGGAACTCTCCGCGCAAGATCACCAGATCCACGGTGTCGAGCGCTCGCACGGCGGTCGGCCCGCTGCCGAAGATCTTGGCGACGCGCTCGATCCTGACGAGGATGTCGTCCACGGTCAGCGGTCCCGTTCAGGCGACGAAGTCGTGACGGCGGTCGTGCGCATCCGTCGCCTGCGCTCGCCGACGTCGTGCGACGACGCCGCGAGCTCGCAGCTTGCCGGTGAAGGCACGAGCGTTTCATAGCCGCGATCGAGTGCGGCTGCCACCGGCGCGGTCCGCGCCGCGTCAGCAGGCTTTTTCGGCGCCGAGGTGGTTCGGCGCGTTGACCTCGTCGACGATCCGTCCGTCGCGCAGCGTGATCATGCGATCCCCGTAGGCGGCGGCGCGGAGATCGTGTGTCACCAGGACCACGGTCAGGCCGCTCCGCTCGCTCGTGCGCTTGATGAGCTCGAGGATGTCTTGGCCGCGCTTCGAATCGAGGTTGCCGGTCGGCTCGTCGGCGAGCAGAAGGACGGGGTCGATCACCAGCGCGCGGGCGATGGCGACGCGCTGCATCTCGCCGCCGGAGAGCTCGCCCGGACGGTGCCCGCTGCGACCGCCCATGTCGACGACGGCGAGCGCCCGCTCCACCCGGGTCGCGATCTCGTGGCGTCCGATGCGGTCGGCGCGAAGCGGCAACGCGACGTTCTCGGCTGCGGTCAGCGTCGGCAGCAGGTTGAAGAACTGGAAGACGATGCCGACGTGACGGCGCCGGTAGATCGTGAGGTCGTGGTCGCTCATGGCCGAGATTCGGCTGCCGTCGATCGTGACCTCTCCCGCGTCCGGGACGTCGAGCCCCGCGAGGATGTTGAGGAGCGTGCTCTTGCCCGACCCGCTCGGGCCGGTGATCGCCATGAACTCACCGCGAAGGATCCCGAGGCTGACGTCGTCGAGCGCCGTCACCAGCGACGCGCCCGCGTGGAACGTCTTGGTGAGGCCTTCGAGACGAATGAGGATCCGCTCCACGATCACTCCGTGTGCAGGCCGGCGAGCACGTTGCCGGCGCTGATGCGGCGCGCGGGCAAGTAGCCCGCCGCCGCCGCCACCGCCGTGATCGCCACGATGGTCGCTGCCGCGAGGCCGACCGGGAAGTCGAACTGGAGCGACCATCCCATTGCCGTCCGGATCGAGTGCGTCACCATGTAGAACGCGCCGGGAAAGCCCGCGACGAGCCCGAGGGTCGCTCCCGTCGCGCCGATCAGCCCCGCCTCGATCACCACGGCCGTCCGAATCTGCCGTCGTGTCACGCCGACGCTGCGGAGCAACGCGATCTCCCGTCGCCGATCCAAGACCGCCGCCAGCAAGAAGTTGATCACGCCGAACATCGCGATCGCGCACGCGAAGATCTGGAGAGACCCGAGCACCTTCAGAAGGCTTCGGACGGTCGCCGCGACTTCCTCACGAAACTCTGCATTGGTGACGACGTTCACCCGCGGGTCGTTTGCGAGAAGCGCCACGACGCGGTTCCGCACCGCTTGCACGTCCGCCGAAGGAGTCAGCCAGACGTTGAGATTCGTGAGGCGCGAGTCGTTCCACAAGCGCTGATACACGTCGGCGCTCACGAGGACGGTACCGAGATCCATCGCATAGTCGCGAGCGACCGCAGCGATTCTGAATGATCGCTTACCGTAGGCCGTGTCGAGCGTCACGACATCACCGAGATGTTTGCCATACCGAAATGCGAAGCTGTCGCTGATGAAGACGGCATCTCCGAGGGCGGCGTCGCGGTAGGCGGTCGGTTCCCTGCTGATCACCATCAGTGGCGAACTATCGGGGCGCGAGCTTTGATCGAACGTAGCCACGACGCACGGATGCCCTTCACAGTTGGATAGAACTGCTCGGAATCGTCCAACTGACGACACGCCGGGTATTGCGGAGACCTGCGCGGCAATGCGCCCGTCGAACGTCCCGCTGCTCAGCCCGGGCGGCATGAGAACGATGAGATCGGCAGCAAAGGTTTGACGGAGCCAGTCGCTCAGCGTTCGCTGGATGCTGTGGACGGTAGCACCGAGCACGACGACCAGTGCGTAGCCCACCATGATGGCCGACACGGTCGCCGCCGCGCGGCGCGGGCGTCGTGAGAAGAACTCGACGGCGAGGCTCACCGGAAGCGTTCCGCGACTGCCCACCGACGCGATCGCACGCGCGCACGCCGCGACGTACGAGGCGGAGAGCAGCGCGATCCCGATCAACAAGAGCGCGTGACCCGTCATGATCCACAGCGTCTTCATGCTCGAAGACGTCAGCGACAGCTCGGTGCGGAGGACGAGGATTGCCACGCAGATCATCACCGAGCCCGCGATCAGGGACGAAAGGCTCGGCCGGTCGCCGTGGATGCCCGCCGTCGATCGCAGGACCCGCGCCGGCGGCTCGCCGGCCGCGTGCAACGCTGGAATCAACGCCGCGAGCAGCGCCGTCACGATCCCGAACGCCGCCGCGACGGCCGTCGGCACGAGCGGCAGGGTGACCTCGCCGGGGACGACCTGCACGTAGGTGTCGCTGATACCCGCGACGGCGGTGTGGAGCGACAGCCGCGCGAGAACGTAGCCCCCGGCGATTCCCAGCAGCGAAGCGACGGTCCCGACCGCCAGCGATTCGGCGACGAACACGCCGACGACGGCCGTCCTGGTGAATCCCAGAGAGCGACTGATCGCGATGTCGCGACGGCGCTGCTCCACGGAGATCGCGACGGTTTGATAGATGATGAAGAACGCCACGATCATCGTGACCAGGCTCGCGATCGACAGCGCGACGCGCAGCGAGCCGAGGACGGCGTCGACGTGCTCGCCGCGGACCGCGGTGCGCTCGACGCGGGCGCGGTCGCCGATCGCGGCCCGAAGCCGTTCGCGCACCGCCTCGACGGATGCATCGCGCTGAACGACGACGTAGATGGTCTGCACGAGCCCCGGCGCGAGCGCGAGCTCTTGGGCCGACCCGAGATCGACCAACGCGATCGCGCCGCCGAATACCTTCGCAGGCCCGACGGGATCGAGCGTGCCGCGGATCGTGAAGGTGCGGAGTCCGGACTCGGTCGCGAGGCGAACGCTCGATCCCACCGTCAGACGCAGCCGGTCCATCAGGGGCTGCGCCAGGGCGATCGAGTCGCGAGCGTTCAGGAACTCGAGCTCGTCGTCGATGTGGACGTGCTCGCGAGGAAACTGCGCGCTGCGGCTGCCGATCGTTTCCAGCAGGTCGATGCCGAACACCGTGATGCGTTCGTGGGGCTCGTCGGCGAGAGTGAAGACGCTCTGGATGACGGCGGTGGCGCTCTCGACGCCTTCGACGCGTTCCGCCACGCCGACGAGCGGCTCCGGAACACCGGTTTCCGGGCCGCTGATCTGAAGCGCGGCGTCGCCCGCGACCGCCTCGATACCCTGCTCGAAGCTTCGAACGACGGACCGATTGAGGGCGCCCATCGCGACCATGCCCTGGACGCCGATGACGACGCCGAAGACCGTCAAGAGAATCCGTAAGACGTTCGCACGCGCGTACGGCCAGCTGACGGCGCCGAGTAGGGCGGTCATGCGGGTCGAACGAAGTCGTGCGCGGCGGGGGTGAGGCCGTCGAGCGGCGTTGCGGAGAAAACGGTCGCCGCTTCGCAAGACCACTCGGTGTCTTTCGATCGCGACGCGCCGGCGAGGATCGCATTCTCGACGTCGGCGTGGACCCGGGCGGCGGTCTCGGCGAGGAGATCGAGAGAGACGGCATGCAGACAGTCGATGGCGCACAGCAGCATCGTCAGCGCGCCAGGTCGCATCGCTCGCTCCGACAGATCGTTCGCGATTCGTGCCGCGTGGAACGCGAGATCGGCATCGGCTCGCGTTTCGGTTTCGCCGTCGGCGCCGAGACCGTCGACGACGTCGTGGCGGGGTGTCGCGTCGTACCCCGCGTGCGGATCGCCCGACCGTACGAGACCGACGACCGCGGGCGCCAGCCGCGGTTCGATGGCGGCGAGCCTGCTCCATATTGCGTCGTGCAGCGGCGCGGCGTCGGCCGCGGGACGTGGGCTCGCGAGCGCAGCCGCGCCCTCGAGGGCGTCGAAGTCCAACTCGCAGATCACCGCGGCCGCGTCTCGATCGAACCGCAGCGAGCGCTCCTCGGGTATCGATCGCTCGAGCACCGCGTCGGCGAGACGGCGAAGCGCATGCAGCGCGTCGCTCGATCGCACGGACGCCAGCGCCGACTCGCCACGAGACAGCCAGCGCACGCTCTCACGAGCGGCCCGCTCCACGCCGCCGGACCGGAGGATGCGATGCGTGCACGACGCCAGCTCGTCGACCGCGCCGACCCGCCGCAGGCGGGCGAGCGCAGTCTCGACCGCCGGCGTCCTCTCGGCGGCGAGTATCACGGGGAGGGTGTACACGCCGCAGCGGAGATCGGCGCCGTTGCCCCGGCCGAGACATACCGGGTCGCCGGCGAGATCGAGGATGTCGTCGGCGATTTGAAACGCGACACCGAATCGCTGGGCGAAACGGCGGAGCGCGCGCACCTCCTGCGGCAGACCGCCGGCGAGCGTCGCGCCGACCCGAGCGGCGAGCCCGAAAAACGCGGCGGTCTTGTCCTGCATGATCGCGAAGCGTTCACCGGCGGTGACGAGGGTATTCGTGCTCGTCAGCTCACGGATCTGCCCCCGGCACGTCGCCAGAACGGCGCGTGCCACGCGACGTCGAATGGATCTCGGAAACGGCGCGATCAGCCGGCTCGCGACGCGCAGCAGCGCCGAACCCGCTCGGACGGCGGCGAGCGTTCCGGCCTGCCGGTGGACGCTCGCTACGCCGCGCCTAGTCGCGGCGCCGTCGATGATGTCGTCGTGGATCAACGAGCCGAGATGCGCGAGCTCGATCGCGGCGGATGCGCGTAGCAGATGCTGGCGGCGTCGATCGTCGGACGCCGCGTCGTCGGCGAGGGGGCACGCGACCGCTTGCGCGGACAGCCAGAGGATCCGACTGCGGAGCCCCTTGCCGCCGCGTTCGACGAGAGGCAGCGCGGGGAGCGCCGCAGGAACCGCAGTGACGTGCTCGCGGATCACGTGCTGCTGATCGGCGAGGAAGCGGTCGAGCGCGTTCTCCAGCGTCGGGCTCGGTCGTTCCGCGTACGGCGAAGGCGGCCTCGCGTCGCCGGACGGAGCGGCGTCGACTCGCGTCATCGCTTCCGGCGTTGCAAGGTCGCGCGCTTGCCGCCGACCGGCGCGAGCAGCGCGTCGGCGGCGGCGGCGGCGTGCTCGTCGTCGGAGACCGGTTCGAGCGCGCGCGCGCGCTCGCCCGCAGCGATCGGCGTCCAGCTCTTGAGCACCGCCGCGCAGTGCTCGAGCCACTTCACGTGTGCCTCCGCCTGAAAGAGTGCCGCCTCCGCGGCGAGCGAGTTCAAGAGGCTCTCCTCGGTGACGATCGGCTCCAGCGAGCGGCGATGGAGTGTGAGGCGCGTCAGGTGCTCGCGATAGACGTGCTCCTGGCTCGCGAGCTGCGCGAGCGAGGAATCGACGTCCTTGCGATCGAGCACCAGCAGCCGGATGAAGATCTCGTCGCGCAGCGGTTGCGGGCTCTTCGGCGAGCGCTTCAGCCAGGTGTCGAGCGCGCGCCGGCCCTTCGGCGTGACCGTGTAGACCCACCGGCCCATGTGGTTCTCGCCCTTGTCGAACCGCGCCTCGACGAGCCCTCGGCGCTTCAGGTCCTTGAGGGTTTGGTAGATCTGACCGAAGTTCAACGACCAGACGGGCCCGATGCGCTTCTCGAAGACCGATTTGATGCGGTAGCCGTGAAGCTCCTGCCCTTCGAGCAAGCCGAGGATCGCGTAGCGTAGCAGCATCGCCGTTCCTTTCGGGCCATGAGCACCCCGAGTGTGCAGGCGCGCGATTGTCGGTCTCCGTCGAGTTCGGTGTCAATGAAAAACAAGACAGCATCCATAGATAGCTCTGACATAGCGATTGCCACGGAAACGTATCGGTCTGACACAGTCTCCCGTACGAATCGTGTCGGATGGCGCGGCCCCGCACCACACGCGCCGACGAACTGGTGACGCCGTGTCCTTCACGCGTGCGTGACGGCCAATCCGTGACGCCGCGCTCTCGTGCCGCGACGAATCGGGATTGACGCTCGCTCGAAGCGTGCCGCACCCTGGGAAGGATCATCGAGAGGCGTGAACGATGACAGGTCGTGCTCGGGGGGAGGGCGCCTTTATGACACGTGCGATGCTCGGATCGCGGACCGGGACGTTGATTGCCGCGGTTCTGCTCTCGGCGATGGGCGCACGATCTGCCGACGCGCAGGTCGTCGCCGCGCCCTTCAACGTGCACTACACGGCGGTGAGCCTCGGTGGGGTCACGGGACTTCCCACGCCGTACGGCGGTCTCAAGATCAAGAGTGGCGATTCCAACACGCTGCTGATCGGTGGAAACGCCAACGACTCGAGCGGGAAGATCTACGCCGTCGGCGTCGTCCGGAACGGCAGCGGGAACATCACGGGCTTCAGCGGGAGCGCGACCGTATTCGCGGATGCGGCGAACATCGACGGCGGGATGGACTACGGCCCCGGGAACGTCCTCTTCCTGAGCCGCTATCCGTCGAACGCGCTCGGTGAGACCAAGGTCGGGAGCAGCGTCACCGACAAGGTCGTGAGCCTCTCCTCGGCCGGCGTCACGAACTCGCTGGGCGGCCTGACGTTCGTTCCCTCGGGATTTCCGGGCGCCGGGCAGCTGAAGATCGGTACCTACAGCGCCAGCCAGTGGTACACGCTCTCCCTCGCTGCGGACGGCTCCGGGACCTTCGACGTCACCGGCGCGGCGTTGAACGTGACCCTCGACGGAGGCCTCGAAGGCATCGCCTACGTGCCGCCAGGCTCGCCGGATTTCACCGACTACGACGCCGTCTTGGTGTCGGAGTACGACAACGGAGCCGTCGGGACCTATGAGCTCGACGGGAGCGGAAATCCGGTGGTCAGCACACGCCGTGACTTCATCACCGGCCTCACGGGCGCGGAAGGCGCCACGATCGATCCCGTGAGCGGCGACTTTCTCTTCTCGACCTTCGGCAGCAGCAGCAGCGTGATCGCGATCCGCGGGTTCTTGCCGCCGCCGTCCGCGACGCCGACGCCGGTGTCGACGGCGACGCCGACGTCGACCGCCACCGCCACGGCGACCTCGACGCCGACCCCGACGCCGACGATTACCCCCACGTCCACCTCGGTGCCGACCGACACCGCGACGCCGACCGGAACGGCCACCTCCACGGCGACCCCGACGGCGACGCCGACCGTGACGCCGACCCCGACGTCCACGCCCACGCCCACGCCGACCGTGACGCCGACACCCACATCGACGCCGACCGCGACGCCGACGGCGACGCCCACGCCGACCGTGACGCCGACGCCCACACCGACGCCGACTGCGACGCCGACGGTGACGCCCACGCCGACCGCCACAGCGACCGCCACACCGACGGCCACCGCGACGGCGACTCCAACGCCGACGCCGACGCCGACTGCGACCCCGACTCCCACCGCGACGCCGACGGCAACGTCGACGCCGACACCGACCGCGACGGCGACCGGAACGTCAACGCCGACGGCGACCGCGACCCCGAGTCCGACACCGACGCAGGTCGCGGTCGGACAGTTCATGGCCTACCGCGTCCACACCACCAGGCGGACGCCGAAGTTCCTGGCCTTCGGCTCCCTGAGCCTCACCGATACGATCGGCGCCGGTTTCTACGACGTCCTCAGACCGAGAGCGCTCGCGGTGCCGGCCGGCACCGCCGATCACACCGTCACCGACGCGGCGACGTATCTCGAGGCGTACACGCTGAAGCACGCCGCGCCCGGCGCCCGGTTCCGACGGCAAAGGGACGTGCGAGTCGACAACTGGTGTGGAGAGACCGTCGTGACGCTCCGGAGACCGGTGACCCTGCTCGTGCCGACCGCAGAGGACCCGTCGAGTCCCGTGCCGGCACCGGCGGAAGATGCGCACAACGTCGATCACTTCCTCTGCTACACGGCGAAGACGCAAAGGAGGCTGACCGATGGCACGCCGCTCGCGCCTTTTCCGAAGGGCGTGCAGGTCGACGTCGAAGACCAATTCCAGAGCCGCCGTTACGATCTGATCAAGGTCGTGTGGCTCTGCGATCCCGTGAGCGTGAGCGGTAGCCCCGTGTTGCTCGGCGGCTCGCACGACGGCACGGCCTTTTCCGTCCCTCCCGCGGACGTTCGCAACCCCGACTCGCACCTCCTGTGCTACGGCGCGAAGGTCGCGAAGACTCGCATCGAGCAGAACGGCTGCGGCCCCGCCGACGCGACCGATCGCGGGAGCTGGATCACGCCCCGCCAGCCCGCGCAGGTTCCCCGCCGCGGCATGTACGTGGCGAACGAGTTCGGCGCGGAGAGGCTCGACTCGACGCGGTTCTTCCAGGCCGGCGGCGGGGCGACGTCCCTCTTCTGCATCCCGTCGACGCTGCCCGCGCCCTGAGGCGCCGCGGCGTCGCGAGCGACGCTACAGCACCTTGTTGAGCGAGTACTCGATGATGCCGACGGCGCCTGCCTTGATCAGCTGCGGGATCAGCTCGCGGACGACGCTCTCGGCGATGATGCTCTCGACCGAGAACCAGTCCTTGCCGTAGAGGTTCGAGACCGTCGGCGCGGTGATGCTCGGGAGCATCGCGACGATCGTCTCGAGCTTGTCCTTCGGCACGTTGAGCTTGATGCCGACTTGCGTCTCGGCCTGCAGCGCGCCGAGCAGCAACAGCCCGATCTGCTCGATCTTCTCGCGCTTCCACGGGTCGGCGAGCGCGGCGTGGTTGGCGATCAGCTGGGGGTTCGACTGGAAGAGCTCGCAGACGATGCGCAGCCCGTTCGCGCGCAGCGTGCTGCCGGTCTCGGTCACCTCGACGATCGCGTCGACGAGGCCCTCGGCGGCCTTGGCCTCGGTCGCGCCCCAGGAGAACTCGACCTCGACGGGAACGTTGCGCTCGGCGAAGTAGCGGCGCGTGTAGCTCGACGAGCTCGGTCGCGATCTTCTTGCCGCGGAGATCCTCCGGCTTCTGCACCGGCGACGCCTCCGGGACGACGAGGACCCAGCGCGTCGGCCGCAGGGTCGCTTTCGAGTAGACGAGGTCGCGGATCACCGCGACGTCGGCGCCGTTCTCGAGGATCCAGTCGCGGCCGGTGATGCCGGCGTCGAGCGTCCCGGCCTCGACGTAGCGCGCCATCTCCTGCGCGCGGATCAGGTTGCAGCGCAGGGCAGGGTCGTCGACGGCGGGGAAGTAGCTGCGCCCGCCGCCGGTGATGCGCCAGCCGGACTTGCGGAAGAGCTCGACGGTCGCTTCTTCGAGACTCCCTTTCGGAATCCCGAGCTTGAGGACGCTCATCCGCGACCGATCACGCGCGGCCGTAGACGGACGCGGGATCGACCACGCGCGCGGCGACGACGTCCCAGCCGGCGGCGCCGCGCTTGCGGAAGAAGCAGTTGCGGTAACCCTCGTGGCAGGCGGCGCCGTGCTGGTGGACGCGCAGCAGGATCGTGTCGCCGTCGCAGTCGACGTGGATCGCGCGCACCTCCTGCTTGTGGCCCGAGGTCTCGCCCTTCACCCAGAACTCGCCGCGCGAGCGGCTCCAGTAGCAGGCGAACCCGGTCGCGACGGTGCGGTCGAACGCCTCGCGATTCATGTAGGCGAGCATCAGAACGTCGCCCGAGTCGTCGTCTTGGACGATCACCGGCACGAGCCCGCCGCCCTTCGCGAAATCGATCACTTCCGACATGCATCGTCCGTAACATAGGCCCTGGAGGCCGGCAAATTGCCGGACGATCTCCGTCGTACTCCGCGCCGAGCGCGGAGCGCTCGGCGTGCGGCGGCTAGAATCCGAGCTCGATCGACGTTGCCGGGTTGGTGATCGCACCCGGCCCGGGGAGGCCCGCCACCGCGTTGATCGCGGCGCTCAGCGTCGGGGCGATGCAGAAGATCGTCGCGTTCGTCTTGTTCGGCACGCCGGGCGCGCCGGTGCGAACGATCCCGCCGTTCACGAAGCATTCGCGGAACTTCGTGACGCAGGTCTCACCGGGCTGGCAGAACGTGCAGTTCGCGCCTTGGCAGTCGCCGTTGCTCGTGCAGGCCTTGTATCGCGTGATCGAGCAGCTGCCGCTCGTCGGCCCGGCAGGACAGAAGCCCTCCTGGACGGAGTCGCCGTCCGCGGGGTTCACGCGGCAGCTGCCGGCCTGACAGAACCCGCCGGGACACTGCGCGTCGGTGCCGCATGGCAGCATGTCGTTGGCGCCGCCGACACAGGCGTCGTTGCACGCGTTCGGCTGCTGCGCCTGGCCGCCGCCCGTCGGGCAGAAGCACTGCTCGTTGCAGCTGCCGCCGGGACAATCAGGCGCGGCCGTGCAGCTGCGGCCTGCATTCGTGCCGCCGACGCAGGTGTTGGTCGCGAAGCGGGCCGAGTCGCATTCGGTATCCGGCAACGTGCCGGGGAGCAGCGTCGTCGTACCGGTCGTCGCGGGGTCGAACAGGATGTCGGTTCCAAAGGCTCCGGAGATCGGGCTGCCGGTCGGTTGGCAATCGATGCTCGTCGTCCCGAACAGATCCGTGGCCCCGCCGAACGGCGGATAGGGCCGGCACGGCTGATCCACGTTCGCGCCCCAGTTGCAGATCGGCGCCGTCACGCAGAGGTGCGGAGGATTCGGGCAGTCGGCGTTCGTGCTGCACGCGGAGCGCGCGCCCGGTCCGCTTCCGCCAGCCGCGGCGTTCCCGGAACAGAAGCCGCCACAGACCGGGCACGGCTGGCCGATGACCGGCCCGACGTAGGTATCCGATCTCTGCCGGACGCGTGATGCGCCGCTGCCGTCGAGGAGGTTGGTCGTCCCGACGACGTTCTCGGTGAAGCGGTTCACGATGCAGACGGAGATGCCGCTCGAGCTGAGCGGCAGCGGCGCGCCGTGGTACTGCTGGACGCAGAAATTGCCGGCGCCCGGACAGTCCGCGTCGCTGGTGCACACCATCTCGATGTCGAGGTTGCAGTGCGGTCCGACGGCGGTGCGGCGCTTGCGGCAATTGCCGAGGCCGAGGCCCTGGCATTGCAGGTTCGTCTCGCAGGGCACCGCGGATCCCGCCGACAGGATCTCGCAGCTCGGGCCGACGTTGCAGTCGAAGTCGGTGACGTCGTCGCAGTCGTGCAGCTCGGCGAGGTACCCGCCGCCCTCGACGATTCCCGAATCGTGGCTGAGGCCGGTCCATCCGATGTCGAGATCGGTCGTCGCGTGCTCGATGAGGCGCTGGCGCGGGACGTTCGTGCACAGACAGGCGAAGAATCCCGTCGGCTCGCAGGGGCCGTCGGCACCGCAGGCCGCGTCGTCGGCGCACGTCTTTTCGAAGGCGCCGGCGCAGCGCTGCTCGACGGCGGCGCCGCAGACGCCCGGGCACGCGGAGTCGTCGAGCCCGTCGCATTCCTCGTCGCGGCTGCTGACCACGTCGTCGCCGCAGAGGGTGCGATCGGCGTACTCGATGCCGATGAGCGCGTCGGCGGCACGGCGGTGGCTCTCGACGACGCAGTCCTGCGCCTGCGCGACGGTCGTCGCGGCCGGATCACAGACGTCGAGCGCGGCGACGTCGGCGTCGCTGCACCGCGACGCGATCCGCGCGCGCGCTTTGCGCTCCGCGCTCGCGATCGCGTGCTCGGTCCTCGGGTCGGCGGTGGCGCAATCGCGCGGGTCGAATCCAGAGAGCCGCTGGGAGTTGAGGCCGTTGCGGCACCGCTGCAGCGCTTTCACGGTGGCGTTCAACAGCTTGCCGCCGTTCACCGCGACGGCGGTTTGGCACTGTCGCTGGTGGAGCGTCAGTGGTTGCGGCGATGGTGTCGGCGCCGGCGTCGGACCGGCGCACGCCGCGGGCCGCTCGCCGTAGGCGATCTCGATGATCGAGTCGACGAGCCGCCCGTGCGTCGTCGCGAGGCAGTCCTGGAGGTCGGCGACCGTGAAGCCGTTGGCGGGATCGGCGTCGATGCACTTCCCCGGAAAGCCGATCGCGGAAAAGGCGGCCGGGGACAGACCGCCGCACTTCCTCCCGACGTGCTCGCGCAGCTTGGCCTCGAGGCGCTCGACGTCCTGGCAGAGGTCGGACGACGAGCACGCGCCGGCGTGCGACAGATTCCGGGTGGCGCACTTGCGGATCGCCTTCTGTTCCTTGCTGGCGAACTCGATCGCCGCCTTGGCTTGGCTCTCGAGGCACCCGCGTGCGGCGTCGTCGAGTTGGGCGTGCGCCGGCGTCGCAGCCGAGATCAGGACGATGAAGACGGCGACGGACCTGGTGACGATACGAGCTGTGCTCATGGTGCATCCTCCTGGAATCTCGCGGACACGACGGGCGGGGCTCGGCACCCGTGCTCCATAGCACTCGTGCCTGCGGTTCCGCGATGCGCACCGCGTCGCGCCGCCGCTCTCCACGGGCCGCCGCGCTTGCCGCGACGGCGAGCTTCCGCCTATAGCCGAGCATGCGCGGCATGGATGCCGGACCCGTCTGGCGCGTGGCGCCGCGTTCGACGCGTGCGCGTCCGCGGCGCCGGCGATCGCGAGCGGCGGCGTGAAGCTGCGCGACCTCGCGGCCGCGATCGGCGGCGAGCTCCGCGGCGACGGCGACCTCGAGATCGCCCGCGTGAGCTCGCTCGAGGACGCGGGTCCCGGCGACGTCGCCTTCCTCACCAATCCCCGCTATGCGCCGCGGCTCGCCGAGACCGCGGCCTCGGCGGTGATCCTGCCGCTCGATGCGCCCGACGTCGCGCTCGCGAGCGTGCGTGGGAAGAACCCGTATCTGCTCTTCGCGCGCGCGCTCGCGATCTTTCACGAGCCGCGCCGGCCCGCGCCCGGCGTGCACCCGACCGCCGCGATCGCCGCCAGCGCGACGATCGGCGCCGGCGCATCGATCGGTGCATACGCCGTCGTCGGCGACGACGTCACGGTCGGCGCGCGTACGACGATCTTCCCGCACGTGGTGGTCTACCCGGGCGTGCGGATCGGATGCGACAGCGTGCTGCACGCCGGCGTCGTGGTGCGCGAGGACGTGGTGGTCGGCGACCGGGTCATTCTCCATCCGGGCGTGGTGCTCGGCGCCGACGGCTTCGGCTTCGTGCCGCTCGGCGACGCCGAGCCGTTCAAGATCCCGCAAACCGGCACCGTCGTGATCGAGGACGACGTCGAGGTCGGCGCCAATACCACGATCGACCGTGCGACCTTGGGCGCCACGATCGTCCGGCGCGGCGCGAAGCTCGACGACCTGGTCATGGTCGGCCACAACTGCGAGATCGGCCCGGCGAGCTTTCTCGCCGCGCAGGCGGGACTCGCCGGCTCGACGAAGATCGGGCGCGCGGTGCGCATCGGCGGCCAGGCGGGCGCGGCCGGTCATCTCACGATCGGCGACGGCGCACAGATCGTCGCGCAGAGCGGCGTCCCGAGCTCGGTGCCGGCGGGCCGGATCGTCGGCGGCTATCCGGCCGTCGAGGTGACGCGCTGGCGGCGCGTCAGCGCGGCGCTGCTGCGCTTGCCGGATCTCCTGCGTCGGGTTCGGCGCATCGAGCGCACGCTCGGCATCCCGCCGTCGTCGAGCCGCGGGCGCGAGAACGACGGCGGCGAGACGTCGTGAAACGGCGGCCCGGCTTCGAACGCCGGCGCGCGCCGCCGCGGGTGGATTACGCCCGCAACGCGCTCGCCGCGCGGCGAGCGCGCGAAGCGGCGTCGCTTGGCGTGCTCGACGGCGGCACGTATACATGGAGTTACGCGGCTCGCCCGCGTCACGCCGATGAAGATCCCGCTGCAAGACATCCTCGCGGTCCCGACCGAGCTCGACTATCCGGAGCCGGTCGCGGACCTGAACGCCACCCTTCGCAAAGGCGGCGGGCACGACTACGAGTTCACGCGGCCGCTCGACGTTCACCTATCGTTCTACCGGGCGCAGCTCGACCTCTTCTTCGACGGTGACGTCGGCGGCGAGGCGACGGCGACGTGCGCCCGCTGCCTCGAGCGCTTCCCCTATGAGCTGCAGAAAGACTTCTCGGTCATTCTCACGCCCGAGACGCCGCTCAAGGGCGAGATCGAGCTCGCGGCCGCCGACCTGACCCAGTCGTTCTACAGCGGCGCCGAGGTCGATCTGACGCCGCTCGTCTACGAGCAGGTACTGCTCGCCTTGCCGACGCGTCCACTCTGTGCTGAAGAATGCCGCGGGCTCTGTCCGCAGTGTGGAGCGAACCTCAACACCGGCCAGTGCGCATGCACCGTCGAGCGGGGCGATCCCCGGCTCGCGGTGCTCCGATCGTTGAAGATCGACCGCGGGTCCTGAGCGCGGACGAGGAGGGTCCATGGCAGTTCCGAAGAGACGGACGTCGAGCACCAAACGCAACAAGCGGCGCGCCCACGACGCGCTGACGCCGGTCAGCTGGATCAGCTGCCCGAACTGCCAAGAGCCGATGCGCCGTCACCGCGCCTGCGCCCACTGCGGCGAGTATCGCGGCAGAAAAGTCCTCGAGGCCCGCGAGGCCTGAGCCGGCGTTCGGACGCCCCGGCGCGCGCGCCAGGCGCGGCAGCGCCGGCGCGCTCGGCCCGATCGTGGCAGCAACGCCGCCCGTCGACGACGCGATGTCGGCAACCGCTCTGCTCTTCCCCGGCCAGGGCTCGCAGGCCGTCGGCATGGGTCGCCGCCTCGCCACCGAGCACGCGGTCGCCCGCGCGACGTTCGCAGAGGCCGACGCCATCCTCGATTTCCCCCTGACGCGCCTCTGCTTCGAGGGGCCGGAGGACGAGCTGGTGCGCACCGAGAACGCGCAGCCGGCGATCCTCGCCGTGAGCATCGCGACCTGGCGCGCCCTCAGCGCGCACCTCGATCTCCGCCCGGCGTGGCTCGCGGGCCACAGCCTCGGCGAGTACAGCGCGCTCGTCGTCGCCGGCGCGCTCGGGTTCGCGGACGCGCTTCGTCTCGTCCGGACGCGTGGGCGCCTCATGCAGGAGGCGGTCGCCGGAGGGGCAGGGGTCGATGGCGGCGATCGTCGGGCTCGCTCCCGCGGCGGTCGGCGCGCTCTGCGCCGAGGCGGCGGGCGACGAGACGGTCGCGCCGGCGAACTTGAACGGCGCCGGCCAGGTCGTCGTCGCCGGTCATCGCGGCGCGGTCGGCCGCGCGATCGAGCTCGCCCGGCGCGCCGGCGGGCGCGCGATCGAGCTCGCGGTGAGCGCGCCGTTTCATTCGCGCGCTGATGGCGCCCGCGGCCGACGGTCTGGCGCGCGCGCTCGCGGCCGTGACCGTCGCGCCGCTTCGCGTGCCGGTCGTGACCAACGTCGACGCCGCGCTGAACGCCGATCCCGCGCGGGTCCCCGGCCTCTTGGTGCGCCAGGTGACGGCGCCGGTGCGCTGGGAGGAGTCGATGCAGCTCCTCCGTCGACTCGGCTGCGTCCGCGCGATCGAGATCGGTCCGGGACAGGTCCTGACCAAGCTCTTGCAACGCATGCGGCTCGGCATCGACGCGGCGACGGCGGGCGAGGAGGCGTCGCGCGACTGGGCGCTCCGCCTCGGCGCCGGACGAGCGTCGGCATGAGCGACACGCTCGCCGGCCAGGTCGCGATCGTCACCGGCGCCTCGCGCGGCATCGGCGCGGCGATCGCGCGCTCGCTCGCCGCCGCCGGGGCGCACGTGGTCGTGAACTACCGGACGCAGCAGGACGCGGCGGATCGCGTCGTCGCCGACATCGTCGAGCACGGCGGGCGCGCCGACGCGGTGTGCTTCGACGTCGCCGACGGCGAAGGCGTCGACGCCGCGGTGCGCGCGGCCGCCGAGCGCCTTGGCAAGATGGACGTTCTGGTGAATAATGCCGGCGTTTCCGCGGATGCGCTGATCCTCAGAACGACCGAGCAAGACTGGCATCGCGTTCTCGACGTCAACCTGAAGGGGGTCTTCAACTGCACCAAGGCCGTGGCGCGCAGCATGATGCGGGCGCGCTACGGACGCATCATCAACATCAGCTCGGTCGTCGGGGTGATGGGCAACGCCGGACAGGCGGCGTACGCCGCCGCCAAGGCGGGGATCATCGGCTTCACCAAATCGATGGCGCGCGAGCTGGCGTCGCGGCGGATCACCGTCAACGCCGTCGCGCCCGGGTTCATCGAGACCGAGATGACCGCGGACTTGCCCGAGGCCGGCGCAGGGATGTATCTGAGCGTTGATTCCGCTCGGCCGGCTCGGGACGGTGGACGAGGTGGCGGATGTGGTGACGTTTCTTGCCGGGCCGGGAGGCGGCGTACATCACCGGCCAGGTCATCGGCGTCAACGGCGGGCTGTACATCGTAGGATGACAGGAGGTGGGCGATGGCGTCAGCCGTCGAAGCCAAGGTCCGGGAGATCATCTGCGAGCAGCTCGGCGTCAGCGAGGACGAGGTCACGCCGGAAGCGTCGTTCATCGAGGACCTCGGCGCCGACTCGCTCGACATCGTCGAGCTGGTGATGGCGCTCGAGGAAGAGTACGACATGGAGATCTCGGACGAGGAAGCGGAGAAGATCCGCACCGTCCAGGACGTCGTGAACTACATCGAGAGCCACAAGCAGGCGTGCAGACCGATGCCGGCGCGCTGGCACGACGTCGATCCCGAGATCTGGCGGGCGATCCGCCGCGAGACCGAGCGGCAGCAGACCAACCTCGAGCTGATCGCCTCCGAGAACGTCGTCAGCCGCGGCGGTGCTCGAGGCGCAGGGCTCGATCCTCACCAACAAGTACGCCGAGGGCTATCCCGGGCCGGCGCTACTACGGCGGCTGCGAGTTCGTCGACGTCGTCGAGCAGCTCGCCATCGACCGCGCCAAGGCGCTCTTCGGCGCCGAGCACGCCAACGTGCAGCCGCACTCCGGCTCGCAGGCCAACATGGCCGTGTACTTCTCGCAGCTCGCGCCGGGCGACACCATCCTGGCGATGGATCTCACCCACGGCGGCCATCTGACGCACGGCAGCCCGGTCAACTTCTCCGGCAAGTTCTTCAAGGTCGTGCCGTACGGCGTGCGCCGAGACGGACGAGCGCCTCGACTACGACGCCGATGCGCGGCGCTGGCGCGCCAGCACCGCCCGAAGATGATCGTCGTCGGCTACAGCGCCTACCCGCGCGAGCATCGACTTCGCGCCGTTCCGCGCCGCCGCCGACGAGGTCGGCGCGTGCTCATGGTCGACATGGCCCACTTCGCCGGGCTGGTCGCCGCCGGCATCCATCCGTCGCCGGTGCCGCTACGCCGAGTTCGTCACCACGACCACGCACAAGACCCTGCGCGGCCCGCGCGGCGGCATGATCCTCTGCCAGGAGGCGCTACGCCAAGAGCCTCAACTCGTCGGTCTTCCCCGGCAACCAGGGCGGCCCGCTGATGCACGTCATCGCCGCCAAGGCGGTGGCGCTCAAGGAGGCGCTCGGCGCCGGAGTTCAGCACCTACCAGCGGCAGATCGTCGCCAACGCCCAGGCGCTGGCGGCCGGCGCTGCTCGGACCGCGGCTTCCGCCTGGTCTCCGGCGGCACCGACAACCACCTGATGCTGCTCGACCTGCGCGACACCGAGCTCACCGGCAAGCTGGCCGCAGGAGACGCTCGAGCGCGGCGCGCATCACCGTCAACAAGAACACCGTGCCGTTCGAGACCCGCTCGCCGTTCGTCACCAGCGGCGTCCGCATCGGCACGCCGGCGGTCACCACGCGCGGCATGCGGGAGCCGGAGATGGCGGCGATCGCCGATCTCATCGCGCGCGCGCTGCAGCGCGTCGGCGACGAGACGGCCTTGCGGGCGATCGGCGACGAGGTCGCCGAGCTCTGCCGCCGTTTCCCGATCTACGCGTACGCGGTGAAGTGCCCGTTCTGCCGGGACCTCGAGAACAAGGTCATCGACTCGCGGCTCTCGAAAGAGGGCGACGTCATCCGGCGGCGGCGCGAGTGCCTGCACTGCGCGCGCCGCTTCACGACCTACGAGCGCGCCGAGGAGGCGCTGCCGCTGGTCGTCAAGAAGGACGGCCGGCGCGAGCCCTTCGACCGCATGAAGATCGTCGCCGGCCTGAAGCGCGCCTGCGAGAAGCGGCCGGTCAGCATCGAGCAGATCGAGGCGATCGTCGACCGCATCGAGCGCGCCGTGCAGGAGCGCGGCGAGAAAGAGGTCGCGAGCTCGGTCATCGGCGAGGCGGTCATGCGCGAGCTTCACGGCCTCGACAAGGTCGCCTACGTGCGCTTCGCATCGGTGTACCGGTCGTTCCAGGACATCGGCGAGTTCATGGCGGAGCTCGAGACGCTCATCAAAGAGCGGCGCGAGGTCGGTCCCACGCGACAGCGCCGGCCGCGCTGAGCCGCGGCGCGATGCGCCGCCGACGCGCCCGCGAGAGGACGTTCGCCTGAAGCCGCCGGCCCCGCGAAGCCGCCGCGCGACCGCCGCCGACGACGAGCGCTGGATGCGCCGCGCGCTCGCGCTCGCGCGGCGCGGGCTCGGACGCACCAGCCCGAATCCGCCGGTCGGCGCGGTCGTCGTCGCAGCGCGGGCACGTCGTCGGCGAGGGCTGGCACCGCCGCGCCGGCGGCCCGCACGCGGAGATCGTGGCGCTGCGGCGGGCGGGGAGTGCGTCGTGCGGCGCGACGCTCTACCTGACGCTCGAGCCGTGCAGCCACTTCGGACGGACGCCGCCGTGCGCGCCGGCGGTGATCGCGGCCGGCATCGGGCGCGTCGTCGTCGGCGCGACCGATCCGAACCCGCGCGTCCGCGGGCGCGGTCTGCGCGCGTTGCGCGGCGCCGGCGTCGCGGTCACGACCGGCGTCCTCGCCGACGAGGCGCACGAGGTCATCGCGTGGTTCCGTCATTTCGTGCTGCGGCGCCGCCCGTTCGTCATCGTCAAGCTCGCCGCGTCGCTCGACGGCCGGATCGCGACGGCGGCGGGCGAGTCGCGCTGGCTCAGCGGCCGCGGCGCGCGGCGGCTCGTCCACACGCTGCGCGATCGCGTCGACGCGGTGATGGTCGGCGCCGGCACGGTCCTCGCCGACGATCCGGCGCTCACCTGTCGGATTCGCGGCGGCCGCGACCCGCTGCGCGTCGTGGTCGACGGCGCGCTACGGATCTCGCCGCGTGCCCGGCTCCTCCGGCAGCGGTCGCGCGCGGCGACGCTGATCGCCACCGCGAAAGCCGCGAGCGCGGCGCGCGTCCGAGGCCTCGCCGCCGCGGGCGCCGAGCTGCTGCGCTTCGACGCCCCGGCGGGCCGGATCCGTCTCGCAGCCCTGCTCGCCGAGCTGGCGCGCCGCGACGTGACGAGCGTCCTGGTGGAGGGCGGGGGCGATCTCGCGTCCGCGCTGCTTCGCGAGCGCGTCGTCGATCGGGTGCTGGTCGTCGCGACGCCGCGTCTCCTCGGCGGCGACGCGCGGCCGATGCTCGGGCCGCTTGCCGTGCGGCGGCTCGCGGCGGCGCCACGCCTCCGCGACCTCCGCATCGAGCGGCTCGGCCCGGATCTCCTGATCGACGGCGCGGTGCAATACTGATCCGAAGCCGCTATAGTGCGCCGCATCCCATGTTCGGCTCGATCGACGACGTCCTGCCCGACATCCGCGCCGGCAAGATGCTGGTGCTGGTCGACGAGGCCGAAGGCGGCAGCGGCGGCGTCCTCTGCCTCGCCGCCGAGCGCGTCACGCCGGACGCGATCAGCTTCATGGCGGTGCACGCGCGCGGGCTGGTCTGCGTCGCGCTCACCGAGGGACGGATGCGCCACCTCGGGATACCGCTGCTCGCCAATCCCGCGCCGTCGCGGCAGCCGGCCTTCGGCGCCTCGATCGAAGCGCATCACGGCGTCACCACCGGGATCTCCGCCGCCGACCGCGCGCGCACCATCCGTGTGACGGTCGCCGACGGCGCCGGGCCGGGCGATCTCGTGATGCCGGGGCACGTGTTCCCGATCCAGGTCGAGCACGGCGGCGTGCTCGCGAAGATGCGCCACCCCGAAGGCGCCGTCGACCTGATGCGGCTCGCCGGCCTGCGGCCCGCGGCGGTGCTCTGCGCGGTGCTGTCGGAGAACGGGGCCGTCGCGACGCTGCCGGAGCTCGAGGCGCTCGCCGGCGAGCACGACCTCGCGATGACGACGCTGCCGAGCCTCGCGGCGTATCGCCTCCGCAGCGAGCTGCTGGTCGAGCGCACCGTCGAGGCCGACTTCACGAGCGCGACCGGCGGCAGCTATCGCGCGATCATCTATCGGAACAGCGTCGATCGCCATCAGCACATGGCGCTCGTCAAGGGCGTGCCGCAAGCCGAACGACCCGGTTCTGGTGCGGGTGCACTCGCAGTGTCTCACCGGCGACGTCTTCGGCTCCGAGCGCTGCGACTGCGGCGAGCAGCTCCGTCAGGCGATGCGGGTGATCGAGTCCGTCGGCACCGGGCGTGATCGTCTACATGCACCAGGAAGGGCGCGGCATCGGTCTCGCCAACAAGATCCGCGCCTACGCGCTCCAGGACCAAGGCCGCGACACGGTCGAGGCCAACCTCGAGCTCGGGTTCAAGGAAGATCTCCGCGACTACGGCATCAGCGCGCAGATCATCCGCGACCTCGGATTGCGGCGCATCCGCCTGCTGACGAACAACCCGCGGAAGGTGCTCGGGCTGCAAGGCTACGGCATCGAGGTCGCCGAGCGCATTCCGCTCGAGGTGCCGGCGCGCAGCGACAACATCGCCTACCTCCGCACCAAGCAAGAGAAGCTCGGGCACCTCTTCACGGGTCTCAAGCTCATCGGCTCGTGAGATAGCCGTGGCGGTGCGCGAAACGGCCGGCTCGCTCGACGGCAAGGGCTTGCGGATCGCGATCGTGGTGTCGCGGTTCAATCGCAGCGTCACCGAGCCGTTGCTGAGCGGCGCGCTCGAGGCGCTCGCGACCCACGGCGTCGCCGAGGAGGACGTCGAGGTCGTCCACGTGCCCGGGGCGTTCGAGGTGCCGTTCGCGGCGCGACGGCTCGCCGCCGCCGGCCGCTTCGACGCGCTGATCTGTCTCGGCGCGGTGATCCGCGGCGAGACCCCGCATTTCGACTACATCGCCTCCGAGGTCACGCGCGGCATCGGGCGGATCATCGCCGAGCACCAGGTGCCGATCGCGTTCGGCGTGCTCACCACCGATACGATCGAGCAGGCCCTCGATCGCGCCGGCGCGCGCCACGGCAACAAGGGCTTCGAGGCCGCGGTCACCGCGCTCGAGATGGCGCGGCTCGGCCGGCTGCTCCGCTGACGATGGGGGTGCGACGCAAAGGGCGCGAGCTCGCGCTCCAGGCGCTCTACCAGGCGCAGCTCACCGGCGACCAGTCGCTCCGCAGCGTGCGCGAGACCGTCCGCCACTTCGGCGGCGCCGGCCCGGGCCCGAGCTTCGCGGCGGAGATCGTCGACGGCGTTCTCGACGAGCGCGAGCGCATCGACGAGCTGATCGCCGCGAGCTCGGAGCACTGGCGTCTCGGCCGCCTCGCCAACGTCGATCTCACGATCCTGCGCGTCGGCACCTACGAGCTGCTCTGCCGGCCCGAGGTGCCGGTGAGCGTCGTCATCGACGAGGCGATCGAGATCGCCAAGCGCTTCGGCAGCGAGGAGTCGGCGGTGTTCATCAACGGCGTCCTCGACCAGATCGCCGCCGTCGCGCGCCCGGGCGAACGTCGGGACGCCCCGTGACGATGGAGGAGCGGTACGACCCGCAGGCGGTCGAGCGGCGCTGGCAGGAGCGCTGGGCGACGGCGCGGGCCCACGAGGCTCCGGCCGCCGACGCGCGGCCCGAAGTTCTACTGTCTCGAGATGTTCCCGTATCCGTCCGGCCGCATCCACATGGGCCACGTCCGCGTCTACACGCTCGGCGACGTCGTCGCGCGCCAGCGGCGCATGCGCGGCTTCGCGGTCCTGCACCCGATCGGCTGGGACGCGTTCGGCATGCCCGCCGAGAACGCCGCGATCGAGCGCGGCGTCCATCCGGCGACCTGGACGGCGCGAGAACATCGCCTACATGCGCGTGCAGCTGCGCCGCATGGGATTCAGCTACGACTGGAGCCGCGAGCTGGCGACCTGCGATCCCGGCTACTACCGCTGGGAGCAGGAGTTCTTCGTCGCGATGCTCGAGCGCGGCCTCGCCTACCGCAGGCGCTCGCTGGTCAACTGGTGCCCGCAGTGCGAGACGGTGCTCGCCAACGAGCAGGTCGAGGACGGCCGCTGCTGGCGCTGCGAGTCGGTCGTCACCGAGCGCGAGCTCGAGCAGTGGTTTCTCCGCATCACCGCCTATGCCGAGGAGCTGCTCGCCGGCTGCGACCGTCTGACCGGCTGGCCGGAGAAGGTCCTGACGATGCAGCGCAACTGGATCGGCAAGAGCGTCGGCGCCGAGCTGCGCTTTCCGATCGACGGCCGCGACGACGCGATCACCGTCTTCACGACGCGCCCCGATACCGTCTTCGGCGCGACCTTCGTGAGCCTCGCGGTCGAGCATCCGCTGGTCGCCGAGCTGGCGCATGGCACGCGCGCAGGAGACCGCGGTCGCCGAGTTCGTCCGGCGCGTGCGGGCGCAGACGCCGGCCGAGCGCGCCGACGGCAAGGACGGCGTCTTCGTCGGCGCCTACTGCCGGAATCCCGTTCACCGGCGCGAAGATCCCGATCTACGCCGCGAGCTTCGTGCTGATGGCGTACGGCGCCGGCGCGGTGATGGCGGTGCCGTGCCACGACCAGCGCGACTTCGAGTTCGCGCGCGCGCACCGTCTGCGCATGGTCGTGGTCGTCGAGCCCGAAGGCGTCGCGCTCGAGCCGACCCGCATGGAGCGCCGCCTACGAGGAGCCGGGACGGCTGGTGCGCTCCGGCGAGTTCACGGGCCTCGCGAGCGAGGAGGCGAAGGCGCGCATCACCGCGGCGGCCGAGGCGCGCGGCATCGGCCGGGCGACGACGCAGTATCGCCTGCGCGACTGGGGCGTCTCCCGGCAGCGCTACTGGGGCGCGCCGATCCCGGTCGTCTACTGCGACGCCTGCGGCGTCGTGCCGGTGCCGCGCGCCGAGCTGCCGGTCGTGCTGCCGACCGACGTCGAGTTCTCCGGCGAGGGCGGCTCGCCGCTCGCGAAGCTCGAGAGCGTTCGTCCGCACCACGCTGCCCGGCGTGCGGCGGCGCCGCGCGCCGCGAGACCGACACCTTCGACACCTTCGTCGAGTCGTCGTGGTACTTCCTGCGCTACACCGCGCCGCACGAGCGACGCGCGCCTTCGACCCCGACGCGCTCGCACCGCTGGCTGCCGGTCGACCAATACGTCGGCGGCATCGAGCACGCCGTCCTGCACCTGCTCTACGCGCGCTTCTTCACCAAGGTCCTGCGTCGACCTCGGCTTCGTCAGCGGCGAGCCCGAGCGCGGGCGCGTATCTCCGCGAGCCGTTCACCAATCTCCTGACGCAGGGGATGGTGATCAAGGACGGCGCGAAGATGAGCAAGTCGAAGGGCAACGTCGTCGATCCCGACTACTCTGATCGAGCGCTACGGCGCCGACACCGCGCGGCTGTTCTCGCTCTTCGCGGCGCCGCCGGAGCGCGATCTCGAGTGGAACGATCAGGGCGTCGAGGGCGCGTCGCGCTTTCTGCATCGCCTGTGGCGGGTCGTCTACCGCGGCCGCGGCTGGCTCGCGGCGGAGGGTCGTGAGCGCGCGGACGCCGCTGCCGAGCAGGCCTCGTCGGCGAGTGCCGCGGCCGGGTCCGGCGCGGCGGAGACGTCGAGGGCGCCGTCGTCGCCGTCCGGTGGAACGGCGCCGTCCGCGCGCGCCGGCGCCGGCGTCGGTGCGCGTGAGCTGCGGCGCCTGACGCACCGGACGATCGCCCGCGTCACCGACGACGTCGAGCGCCGCAGCCATTTCAACACCGCGGTCGCCGCGGTGATGGAGCTGGTGAACGGCTACGCCGAGCTGGTCCAGACCCGAGCCGCCCGCCGACGCGCGCTGCGGGCGGCGATCGCCGACGCGCTCGAGACCACGCTCGTCCTGCTGGCGCCCTTCGTGCCCCACATCGCCAACGAGCTCTGGGAGCGGCTCGGCCGCGACGGCGTCGTCGACGACGTGCCGTGGCCCGACGTCGACGAGACGGCGCTCGTCGAGGACGAGGTCGAGATGGTCGTGCAGGTGAACGGCAAGGTGCGCGGGCGCTTCACGATCGCCGCCGCGCGCGTCCGAGGACGAGGTGCTGGCGCGCGCGCTCGCCGACGAGCGCGTGCGGGCGCAGCTCGGCGGACAAACCGATCCGGAAGACGCTCGTCGTCCCCGGCCGCCTGGTGAGCATCGTTGTCTGACCGGGCGCGAGCGCGCGGCGCACCGTCGCCGGCGAGCGCTTGCGCGTCCTGGCGCTGCTGCTCGCGGGTTGCGGCTACCACTTCGGCGGCGGCCGCACCTTCGCGCCGGAGCTCCACACGCATCAGCGTCGAGACCTTCGTCGAACGATACCCGCGAGATCGGAGTCGAGAAGCGCCTGGCGCTCGCGATCGAGCGCGAGTTCACGATCCGCGGGCCGCTCAAAGTGGTCAACGATCCCGCCGACGGCGACCTCGTGCTCACCGGCAAGGTCACGGACGTGCGAGGATCGGCCGACCGCGTTCAACCGCGAGGACGAGGTGCTGATCTACCAGACGACGCTCGCCCTCGATCTCGACGCTGCGCCGCCGCGATACCCGCGAGCTGGTGTGGGAGGCGCGCGGGCTGCGTGCCGCGGGCGACTACGAGAGCGTCGCCTCCGTGATCGTCACCACGTCGTCGGAGTTTCGCCGCACCACGCTCAATCCCGAGGATCTCGGCGGCTTCACCGACGTTCAGCTCGCCGAGAGCCTCCGCCGGCAGGCCGTCGAGCGCATCGTCGGCGAGCCTCGCCCGCGACGTGTACCAGCAGATCATGGAGGACTTCTGAGCGCGGCCGGCGGCCGCCGCTCTACCTGCTCGCCGAGGAGCGGCGCGGCGAGTTCGACGGCTATCGCGCCGAGCGCGCGCTCGCCGAGCTCCGCCGGCGCGCCGAGGAGGAGGGCAGCCGTCGCCGTCCGAGCTACCATCTCGCCGACGCCGACGCCGAGAGCCGTCGCGGACGCGATCGAGACGCCGTCGCTGTTCGGGGCGCGGACGCTGATGGTCCTGCGCGGCGCCGAGTCGCTCGACGAGCGCGGCCACCAACGGCTCGCCGATGCGCTCGAGCGGCAGGCGCCGCAGGTGACGCTCGTCGTCGTCGCACGGACGGCCGACCTGCGCCGGCGGTTCCTCGCGCGCTGCCGCGAGCTCGCCGAGCGCATCCCGGTCGATCACCCGCGCGCCGGCGAGATGCGGCAATGGGCCGACGCCTTCGCCAAGGAGCGCCGGCACCGGCTCGAGCCGGATGCGCGCGCGCTCCTCGTCGACTGCACCGGCACGCGACCTGCTGCTGCTCGCGAGCGAGCTCGACAAGCTCGCCGCGGCGGTGCCCGAGAGCCGTCCGATCAGCGCTCGACGACGTCGCGCGCGCTCACCGCGGCCGGCCGCGAGCACGGCAACTTCGAGATCGCCGACGCGCTCTGCCGCGCGCGACGGCGCCGGCGCGACGCGCGCGCTCGGGCTCGCGCTCGACGAAGGCGCCGCGCCGATCGCGATCGTGGGCGCGATCGCCGCGACGCTTGAAGACCGTTCTCGCCGGCGCGGAGCTGGTGGCGCGCGGCCGTAGCGCGGAGGACGCGCAACGCGAGGTCGGCGTCCATCCCTATCAGCGGCGCGCGTTTCAGCGCGCGCTCCGCGTCCATCGTCCGCGCGCCCTCCGCCGCGCGCTCGTCCGCCTCGCCGAGATCGATCTGGCGAGCAAGAGCGGCACCGGCGATCCGCGGGCGATGCTCGAGGACTGGGTGCTGACGCTCTGCAGCGCCGCGGAGCCGCGGCGGTGGTCGGGGACGCGCGGCCGCCGATCAGGCGGGGGCGGTCAGCTGACGCGAGGGCGCGCGTCAGGCGCGAGATCTTCCGCGACGCGGTGTTGCGGTGGAGGACGCCCTTGCTGACGGCCTTGTCGATCGTGCGGGTCGCGTGCTGAAGATGCTCCTGCGCCTCGGCGGCATTCTGCGTCGCGAGCGCTTCGCGGACGTGGCGCACCGACGTGCGCACGCGCGAGCGGATCGCCTGGTTGCGGTCGTGACGCGTGATGCTCTGACGGTGTCGCTTCGCTGCTGATGGATGCTTTCTCATTGCCGGCGAGCTTCTAGCAACCGGCTCCGGATGCGTCAATGAGCGAGAAACGCGCGATCGCGCGCGCCGCGGGCGTCGTGAGCGTGGTGACGGTGCTGTCACGCATCACCGGACTCGCGCGCGACGTGGTCGTCGGCTACTTCTTCGGCGCCGGCGCCGGCGCCGACGCGTTCTTCGTCGCCTACCGGATTCCGAACCTCCTCCGCCGCCTGGTCGGCGAGGGCGCGACGACCGCGGCGTTCATCCCGATCTTCACCGGGTATCTCACGACCGGCTCGCGCCGCGACGCGGACCGCGTCGCGCAGGTGCTGTTCACGGTCATGGGCGTGGTGCTCGTCGCGGTCACGATCCTCGGGATCGCGCTCGCCGGCCCGCTCACGCGCCTGTTCGCGCCCGGGTTCGCGGCGAGCCCCGGGAAGCTCGACCTCGCGATCACGCTCACGCGGCTGGTCTTTCCGTACATCTTCCTCATCGGCCTGGTCGCGGCGGCGATGGGCGTGCTCAACTCGCTCCGCGAGTTCTCGACGCCCGGCGCGTCGCCGGTCGTGATGAACGTCGTCGTCGTCATCGCGGTCGCGGCGCTCGCGTCGCGGCTCGGGATCTACGCTTCGCCGGTCGCGGTCGTGCTCGGCGGCGTCGGCGCAGCTCGCGAGCCAAGTGCCGGCGCTGGTGCGTCTCGGCGTCCCGCTCACGCCGCGCTGGGAACCGCGCCATCCGGCGGTCCGGCGGCTCGGCGTGCTCATGCTGCCGACCGTCTTCGGCTCCGCCGTCTACCAGATCAACGTCCTCGTGAGCACGATCTTCGCGTCGCTGCTGCCGACCGGAAGCGTCTCGTACCTGTGGTACGCCGAGCGTCTCTTCGAGTTTCCGCTCGGGGTCTTCGCGGTCGCGCTCAGCACGGCGGCGCTGCCGAGCTTCGCGGCGCTCGCCAAGCGCGACCCGGCGGAGTTCCGCGAGACCGTGGTGTTCACGCTTGCGGGTGGTGAACGTGGTCGCGCTGCCGGCGGCGGTCGGCTTGTTCGTGATCGCGGACCCGCTCACCTCGGTGCTGTTTCAGCGGGGCGAATTCGGCGCGGCGGCGGCGCAGCAGACGAGTCTCGCGGTGCGGTGCTTCGCCGTCGGGCTGTGGTCGGTCGCCGGCGTGCGCGTCCTGATCCCCGCGTTCTACGCGCTCGAGGACACCCGCACGCCGGTGCTCGTCGCCGTCGCCGCGTTCTTCGCGAACGTCGTCGGCGTCGTGCTGTTCATCGGTCCGCTGCCGGTTCCGCCCGACACCCGCCTCGGCGCCGCGCTCGCGCGCGCGACGGAGCTCTTCGCGGTCGTCGACCTGCGCCACGCCGGCCTGGCGCTCGCGACGTCGCTCTCGGCGACCGTGAACCTCGTCCTCCTCTGCGTCGCGCTCGGCCGCCGGAGCGGCGGCCTCGATTGGCGGAGCTGGCTCGCCGGCGCCGCGCGCACGCTGCTCGCGGCGCTGGCGATGGTGCCGGTCGTGGTCGCGATCACCGGTCGGGTGCGGTGGTTCGACGGCACCACGCCCTTCGGCGTGCGCGCGGCGTGGCTCGCCGTCGCGGTGATCGCCGGCGCCGCGGTGTGCATCGTCGCGGTTCTCGCGTTGGGCGGACCCGAGGTCGAGGCGGCGCGGGCCGCCCTGCGCGCGCGCCGGCGAGGCGGTGGTCCGGACGTACCGGCGTGATGGGGGCCGGGCGGATCCGCGGGCCTCGCGTCAGTCGGGCTCGACGGCCTTGGCTTCGTCCCAGAGCCGCTCGAGCTCGTCGGCCGTCGCGGCGTGGATGTCGCGGCCGCGCTCGCGGAGGGCCGCTTCGATGCGGCGAAAGCGCCGGCCGAAGCGCGCCAGCGCCGCGCGCAACGCCATCTCGGCGTTCTGCTCGGCGAGACGGCCGACGCTCGCGACCGCGAACAGCAGATCGCCGAGCTCGTGCGCCACGTGCGCGGCGTCGCCGCTCGCGAGCGCGTGGTCGAGCTCGTCGACCTCCTCGCGCACCTTCGCGAGCGCGGCACGCGCCGAGGGCCAATCGAAGCCGACGCGCGCGGCCTTCTCGCCGGTCCGGTAGGCGGCGTGCAGAGCCGGCAGCTCCGCCGGCAGTCCGCTCAGGATCGACCGGTCGGCGCCCTCGGGCTTGCCGGCGCGCTCCTCGGCCTTGATCCGCGACCAGTTCCGCACCACCGTCGCCGCGTCGGGGACGACCGCGTCGGCGAAGACGTGGGGGTGGCGGCGGATCATCTTGGCGCTGAGCGCGGCGATCACGTCCTCGATCGTGAAGCGATCCTGCTCGGCGGCGATCTCGGAGTGCAGGACGACTTGCAGCAGCAGGTCGCCGAGCTCGTCGCGCAACGCCTCGGCGTCGCCGGCGTCGATCGCCTCCAGCACCTCGTACGCTTCCTCGAGCAGGAACGGCCGCAGGGTCGCCGCGGTCTGCTCCCGGTCCCACGGGCACCCGCCGGGTGCCCGCAGACGATGCACCAACGCGACCAGCTCGGAAAAACGCGTCATCGGTCGAGAGTTCACGAGCGGCGCGACGGAAGTCAAATCCCGAGGGGGAACGAGTGCGTCACGGGGGCCGCCGGCCCGTCGCTACCGTCGATCGTGGTCGGGACACCGAGCCGACCTTGCAGTCGCGGCCGGCGCCGCCGCGGGACGGCAGCGTCGGCGGACGCTCGGCCGCGGCGAGCAACGCGCGTCTTGCGACGGCGAGGGCGGCTCATTACGGTCGCTCTCATGGCCAGGGTGACGGTGTACACGACCGACTACTGCCCGTACTGCTCGCAAGCCAAGCGGCTGCTGCACGAGATGGCGATCGAGTACGACGAGATCGACGTCAGCGACGACCTGGTGCGCCGGAGCGAGATGGTCGAGCGCTCGGGTGGACGGCGCACCGTGCCGCAGATCTTCATCGACGGCGAGCCGATCGGCGGCTACATGGAGCTTCGCGCCCTCGCCGACGCGGGTGGGCTCGCGCACCTGACGTGAGCGCGACGTCGCGACGGTTGCCGGCGTCGGTCGCCGCGTCGAACGGCTCAGGTCGGCAGTGAGCCGTCTCGCGCTTCGGTGAACGCGATCTCGACGCCGAGCTCCTCGCCGATCGCGTGCAGGCGCCGCTCGAGCGCCGTGACGTCGACCTCGCGCGGGACGTCGAGCTGGACCCGCACGGTGTAGATCGGCGTGCCGCTCTCGGGCTCCGGCCGCGATTGCGTCGTCATCGCGGCGATGTTGATCGCCGTGGTCGGCGAGGCAGCGCGCGATCTTGGCGACGATGCCGGCGCGGTCGACGCCGATCGCCTGCAGCGTCCAGCGCCGGGCGCGCGTGCGTGCGGCGTACGGCACCGGCTCGGCGTCGAGCGGCCGGAAGAAGACCGTCAGGCGCTTCTCCCATTCCAGCCGTTTGCAGCCGCTCGCCAGCCGGCGCTCGCGCCTCGGGGCTCGGCGACGACAGCAGCAGCAGCACCGCGAACTCGCTGCCGAGGATCGTCATGCTCGAGTCCTCGAGATTGCAGTCGCACTCGTAGATCAGCTCGGCGAGATCGGCGACGATTCCCGGACGATCGCGACCGATCGCCGACAGCGCGAACCATTGCTTCATGCGCCGCGCATAGCGTGCGGTCACGCGGCGGGTCAAATCCCGCGGTCGCCGTGGCCGCGATGCGCGTCGTGTCGGTGCGCGTGAACGGCCCACCCGTCGCGAGCGCGGTGCGGCCGTCGCCGTCGCGCAGCGCGCGGCGCGTGGTGGCAAACGCGTTCCGGCCTTCGTATGCTCGCCGATGGTGTCGATCACGCTCTCCGAGCACGAGTCGAAGGAGCTGCTGCGCGCCGCCGGCATTCCCGTCCCGGCCGAGCGCCTCGTCGACGACGCCGACGCGGCGGTCGCGGCGTCGGCGGCGCTCGGGTTTCCGGTCGCGGTGAAGCTCTGCGGTCGCGCGATCGCGCACAAGACCGAGCGCAACCTCGTGCGCCTCGGTCTCGGCGACGCCGCGGCGGTCCGCCGCGCGAGCGCCGATCTTCTCGGCGCGCGCGCCGCCTCCGACGGCGAGTCTCGGCTGCTCGTGTGTCCGATGATCGCGGGACGTCGCGAGCTGATCGCGGGCCTGGTGCGCGATCCCGCCTTCGGGCCGTGCGTGATGCTCGGCCTCGGCGGGATCTTCGCGGAGGCGATCGGCGACGTCGCCTTCGCGGTCGCGCCGCTCGCGCGCGGCGATGCCGACGACCTGATCGACGCGCTTCGCTGTCGGAGCGTGCTCGGCGCCTTTCGCGGCGAGCCGCCCGTCGCGCGCGCGGCGCTGGCGCACGTGCTCGAGACGCTCGGCCGCCTCGGCGCCGCGCGGCCCGAGATCCGCTCGATCGACGTGAACCCGCTGATCGTCAGCGCCGGCGTGCCCGTCGTCGTCGACGCGCTGGTGGAGCTCGACGGAGCCCCGACGTGAGCGCCGTCGTCGAGCGGTTCCGGCCGCTCTTCTACCCGCGCGGCATCGTCATCACCGGCGTCTCCTCCCATCCCGGCAAGTTCGGCAGCGTCGCCTACCACAACCTGATCGCCTGCGGCTACGCGGGCGAGCTCTTCCCGGTCAACCGCGAGGGCGCGATCTGTTTCGGCCGACCGACCTACAGGAGCGTCGCCGAGATCCCGTCCGGGGGCGCCGACCTGGCGTTCGTCTGCACCCCGAACGCCGTCAACGAGGAGCTGCTCCGCGAATGCGCCAAGGTCGGGGTCCGGGCGGCGTTCGTCGCGTCCGCCGGCTACGGCGAATCGGCCGACGGCAAGGAGACGGAGCGCCGTCTCGTCGCGCTCGGTCGCGAGCTCGGCGTGATGATCGCCGGACCCAACGGGCAGGGGCTGGTCTCGACCGCCGTCGGCATGTGCGCGCAGATCGTCGCGCCCTATCCGCCGCCGGGGCCGATCTCGGTCGTGTCGCAGAGCGGGAACATCGCCTCGAGCTTCATGAACTACGGCTGCCTCACCGGGATCGGGATGTCGAAGGCGATCTCGTGCGGCAACTCCGCCGCGCTCGAGATCGCCGATTACCTCGAGTACTACGGCGAGGATCCGGACACCGCCGTCAGCTTGGCCTACCTCGAGGGTGTCGCGGACGGGCGGCGCTTTCTCGACGTCGCCCGCGCCCACACCGCGCGCAAGCCGCTCGTCCTGGTGCGCGGCGGCGTGACCGGAGCCGGCAAGCGCGCGGCGAGCTCACATACCGGGGCGCTCGCCGCCGACGATCGCATCTTCGCCGGCGTCTGCCGGCAAGCGGGCATCACGCGGGTCGACAGCGTCGAGGAGGCGTACGAGACCGCGGCGGCATTCGCGACCCAGCCGCTGCCGCGCGGACCGCGGACGTTGATCTTCACCGTCGCCGGCGGCTGGGGGGTGCTCACCTCGGATGCCTGCGTCGCGGCGGGGCTCGAGCTCGTCGCGTTGCCGGAGGACCTCCGGACGTCGATCGACGCGATGGTGCCGGCGCGCTGGAGCCGCTCGAATCCAATCGACCTCGCCGGAGGCGAGACGCGCGACACGATTCCCGCGGTCCTCGATCTCGCGGCGGCGCACCCCGACGTCGACGCCATCGTCTATCTCGGGATCGGCATCCAGGCGGCGCAGGCGCAGATGTTCCGCCGCGGCCCGTTCTGGTCCGAGCACGGCCTCGAGCGCATCGGCACCTTCCACGAGGCGCAGGACCGGCGCTACGCACTCGCCGCGGCCGAGGCGAGTCGGCGCCATGCGAAGCCGGTGCTGGTCGCGTCGGAGCTCGTCTACACCGACCGCGCGTACGGCAACGCCGGTCCGCTCGGCGTCGCCGAATCGGGACGCGTCACCGCGCCGTCGGGGCAGCGCGCGATCCGCACGCTCGCGCGGATGGTGGCGTACGCGCGCCACCGCGCGCGGTCGCGATGAGACCCCGGGCGCGCGCGAGCCGTCCCCTCAGCCGGTCGCGGCGTGCGTCCGGACGTCCTTGCCGGCGAGGAGCCGCCGCCGTGCGGCGCGCACGCCCGAGGCCTGGTCGGCGCGATGGTGCCAGCGCAGGAGCGCCTGCCGCAGCGGGTCCGGTGCGATCCCGAGCGCCTCGCAGACGTTCGCGAACGAGCACGGCCAGTCGCACTCGTCGGAGAAGAGCCAGCGCGCCGCCTCGTCGAACGCGCGGCGCTTCGCGCCGTGCTCGCTCGCCCGGCGCGACTGGAAGATCACGATCGCGTCGCTGAGGATCGCGAGCAGCAGACGGCGTTCCGGCTCGGTGGACGTCTGGGTGCGTGTCAGCTCCTCGTACTGGACGGGAAGCAAGGGATAGTGCTCGTTTTCCTGCTGCAAGCTCGAAGTTCGGCTCATGGGCCTCGGTCCTCTCGAGCCGTGGCGCGCTCCGAAACATGCGCCCGGCATCTCTCCTACGAATGGCAACACGCGGCGGATGCCGCCGTTGCTGGCCGGGCCGGTGACGGGCGGGACGGGCGACCGGGGGCGGATCAGGCGCGGCGGCTGCGACCGAGCGCGAGCAGCCCCGCGCTGAAGGCGTAGTTGCCGATCGCGGCCGCCCAGAGGAACCACTCGAGCAGCCCCGCCATCGTGAGGAACAGCAGCGCGTAGGCGAACTCGCGGCTGGCGAACGCTTCGAAGAGCCGCCGCTGCGCCGCCGTCGGCTGGTGCCGCGCCATCGACCACCACACGGTCGCCATCGAGAGCAGCACGCCGATCACCAGCAAGACGCCGAGGATCACGATCCGCGGCCCCGGCGCGCGGCGATGCAGTCCGATCGCGATCCCGGCGAAGAGCACCAGGTGGACGACGTTGTCCCCGGCGAGGTCGAGGCGGGCGCCGAAGCGCGACTCGCGAAACGTCAGCCGCGCAACCTCGCCGTCGCACCCGTCGACGATCGTCGAGAGCAGGAAGAGCAGCGCGCCCGCCACCGCCGCGGGCGGTCGTCCGGTCGCGAAGAGGACGCCGCCGGCGAGGCCGATCGCGATCGAGAGCAGCGTGATCGCGTTCGGTGTGACGCCGGTCGGCAAGAGGAGTCGGGTGATCGCCCGCGAGAACCGGCGGTCGACGTGGCGGGTGAACCAGCCGTCGCCGGCGCGCCCCACGCGCGCCAAGAGCGCGCGGGCGGCATGGTTCCGGCCGGCCTCGGACGAGGCATCGACGAGCAGGGCGGCATCGGGCGGGCTCCACATCGTCGCGGCCGGCAACGACGATGCGTCGCGGGCAACCGCCGGTGCGGCCGCGCCACGGCCGACGACGTGAAGGCCGGTCGCCGAGGTCGCGTGCCGACCCGCGCCACAGCAGCGCGCTCGCGGCGACGATCGGATCGGGACCGGCTGCGCCGGCGAACGCGGCGAGCGTCGCGGGATCGACCACGGTCGTCGCCGCGAGTACGACGATGGTCGGCGTCGCAGCCGCCGCCCATCGCTCGATGGCTTCGAGCGTCGGCTCCTCCGGGGCACGCGATCGGGATCTCCGGCACGCGTGGAAGCGGCGCGCGGCGGGCCGCCGACGACCAGCAGGCGCCGTGCGCCCGCCCGCGCCGCGACGAATGCCGCCCGCGTCAGCAAGCGTCACTCCCGCGACGGCGATCTGCGCGGCGCGGCCGGCGACCAGAACGGCGTCGAACGATGCGGATCGGCGCGGGCGCGGCGGGCCGCGTCAGGCACCGGCGGCTGGCGCGATCGGTGGCGGCGGCAGCGGCTCACGGAACGGCAAGCGCGCGCCGCCCGCGGCGCTCGAGCGATAGCACGAGCTCGAGCACCCGGCAGCAGGTCTTCGGCCTCGCGAAAGTTCGCGCCGCGCAGCCCGCGGCTCGTACAGCTCCTCGCGCAGATCGTCGAGCATGGTCGCGAACCAATCCGGATGGTACGAGCCCGCCGAGAGCGCCTGCGCGAACGCGGTCTCGATCGGCTGCGCGGCCCTCCGGCCGCACGGTCAGCGTGGCGATCCGCGATCTCCATCGTGCCGTGATCGGCGCTGACGCGCAGGCTGTTGGCGCGCCGATCCGCCGCCCAGGTGAGCATGATCTCCGCGACCGCCTGCGGGAACTCGATCGTGCAGCGGGCGGTGTCCTCGACGGCGGCGTCGGTGAACTTGCGGCGCTCGGTCCGCGCCGAGACGGCGACCGGCTCGGCGTCGAGCATCGAGAGCGCCAGGTAGAACGCATGCCAGCCGTGATCGACCAGGATGCCGCCGCCGGCGAGCGCGGGGTCGAGCCGCCACGTCGCGCCGTCGGCGGAGCCGGGCGGCGCGGTGCGCAAGGTCTCGATCTCGATGGCGTGAGACCGTGCCGATGTCGCCGCGTCGCAAGACCCGCTTGGCGGTGCGGATGATCGGCGCGGCTTTCCAGTTGTGCGCCGTGAACACCACGACGTGCGCGGCGCTCGCCGCGCCCGAATGCGGTTGCAGTCCTCCGGCTTGAGCGCGAGCGGCTTCTCGCACAGCACGTTCACGCGCTTGGCGATCAGCTGGAGGACGATCTCGACGTGGGTCGCCGGCGGCGTCGCGACGTCGACGAGATCGAGGCGCTCGTTCTCGAGGAGGTCGTCGAGCGTCGCGTGACGGCGCGCGTTCGGCGCCAGCTCGGCCGCCTTCGCGAGACGGCTCGCGTCGGCGTCGCAGACGGCGACCAGCTGGAGGTGGCGGTCGGCGTTCCAGGCGGCCAGGTGCCCCTCGACGGCGACGTTCCCGAAGCCGACGATCGCCCCGCGCAGCGGGCGGTTGCGGCGGAGCGTCACCGCCGCTCGGCGTCGCGCTCGACGGTCGCGAACGCCTCCTCGAGGATCGCGAGCCCGCGATCGGCCTCGTCGTCGCTGAGCGTCAGCGGCGGGTTGATCCGGATGCGGGGGAAGTACCCCATCATCAAGAGCCCGCGCCGCAACGCCTCGCGAAAGATCCGCTCGGTGAGCTCGCGCGCGAGCGGCTCCTTGGTGGCGCGGTCGCCGACGAGGTCGAGCCCGATCATGAGGCCGACGCCGCGGACGTCGCCGATGAACGCGAAGCGCTCCTGCATGGCGCGCAGCCGCGCGAGCATCCGGGCGCCGAGGCGCGCCGCGTGCTCGACGAGGCCCTCGTCGCGGATGGCCTCGACGGTCGCGAGCGCGGCGGTCGCTGCGAGCGGGTTGCCGCCGTAGCTCGACGACGAGGCGCTCGGCCGCGCGAAGGGCGTCGCGCGGACGATCTCGTCGGTCGAGATCAGGCCGCTGATGGGGAACCCGGAGCCCATTCCCTTGCCGACCGTCATGACGTCGGGGACGACGTCGGTGTGCTCGCAGCCGAACCAGCGCCCGGTGCGTCCGAAGCCGGTGATCATCTCGTCGGCGATCAGCACCGCGCCGATCTCGTGCGCCAGGTCACGGATCGCCGGGAGGAACTCCGGCGGCGGCACCACGTTGCCGGCGGTTCCTTGCATCGGCTCGACGATGATCGCCGCGACCGCGCCGGTCGTCGTGCGCTTGATGCTCTCGCGCGCGAACTCGACGCACGCGAGGCCGCAATCGGGATAGCGCAGCTGGAACGGGCAGCGGTAGCAGTCGGCGTACGGCACCGAGTAGCGGCCGCCGGGCAACGGCCCCCACCCGTGCTTCGACTCGTCGCCGATGAGCCCCATCACGCCCGCCGGTCTTGCCGTGGAAGCCGCCCCAGAAACCGACGATCTCGTGCTTGCCGGTGTACGACATCGCCAGACGGAACGCCGCTTCGACGGCTTCTGCGCCGCCGCTGTAGAGCTGCGTGCGCCCGAGATCGCCGGGCGTGAGACGCGCGATCAGGCGCAGCAGGCGGACGCGGTTCTCGGTCGTGAAGCTGCCGACGGCGATCCGCCGGAGCTGCGCCTCGACGGCGCGCGACGTAGCGCGGGTGCGCGTGACCCAGGCTCGCGACCGCGACGCCGGCGAAGAAGTCGAGGTAGGTGTTGCCGTCGAGATCGGTGACGGTCGCACCGCGGCCCGACTCGAGCGGCGAGCTCCGACAGCAGCGCGATGCGCTGCTGTCCCGGGCGCGATCAGCTCCTGCTCCTCGCGGAAGAGCGCGCGCGAGCGATGGCCCGGCCGATCGCTCACGCGGGGTCGCTCCCGGCGGCCGCGGACCGGGCCTGCGTGAGGATCGTCGCGTCGCGCGCGAGTCGATCGACGACGGAGTCCGCGATCGCCTCCGCGGCCTCGTCGCGGCAGCGCGCGAAGCTCGGCCAGTCGTTGACGTCGATCACGACCGGCGGCCCCGAGGACGGCACCACCAGATCGCCGCCGAAGACGTCGAGACCGAGCGCCGCGGCGGCGGCGCACGCCGCCCGGCAGAGCGCCGCGATCGGCGCCGGCGATTCCTCGGCGGCGGCGTACGCGCGAAAGAAGCTGCCGTCGGCGAGGCCGTAGAACTTCACGACCGTCCCCCCGACGTGCTCCTGCAAGGCCGCCGTCGCGATGCCGCGATCGGCGAAGGCGCGGACGCGCGGCGCCGACCGCATCATCCGTCTCCGCGAACGCGACGTCGCCGGCCTCCGTCGCGTGCACGTCGCCGCGCTTCACCCAACAGGGCGCGTGCGCCGGCGGCGCGGCCGCTGCCGTCGGCACCAGCGTCGTCCGCGGCACCGGCACGCCGGCCGTCCGCAGCAGACGGACCGTCTCGGTGCGATGGCAGTGCCGAATCGCGCCCGGCGTGTTCACGACCGGCACCCGCGCCGACCAGCGGTCGAGCGCCGCGAGCGCGGCCGGAGACTGACACATGGCGAGGACGCCACGGACCGTTGCCGTCACGGGCTCGGCGACGAGCCGATCGGCGTCCCAGAGCTCGACGTCGACGCCGCGCGCGCGCAGCGCGGCCGCGGTCGCCGTCGAGGATGGCGGCGTCGTCGTCGACGCGCCCCGGCGAAAACTGCGCTTCGCGAAAGACACCGACGAGCTCCGCCATCTACTCAGGACGGCCCTTCTAGGCCGAGAAACCGCTCCGCCGCCGCGAGGTCTTGCGGACGATCGACGTCGATCGCGACGCCGACGTCGTACCCGTACAGAGGATGTCCGTGATCGAGGAGTGACTGGAGGAACATCCGGAAGGCAGTCCATTGCCGTGCCGGCGCAGCATCCGCGAGCGCATACACCACGGGTTGCAGGAAGTAAACGCCGGCGGTGACGTGACCGCGCGTCGCGCGTCGCCGAGCGAGCGAATGCGGCCGCATCGCGTCGAGCTCGGCCCAGAGCGGCTTCTCGTCGTCGACCGTCGCCGTCACCGCGAGCACGCCGGCGGCGTCGCGGCGCGCGGCGGCGTGCGCGACCAGCGCGGTGATCGCGTCGGCGGCGACGAGCGCGTCGACGGTCAGCAGCAGAAACGGCTCGCGCTGCAAGTACGGCCGCAAGCGCGAGAAAGCTCTCCGCCGAGCTCGCGGTCGTGCGCTGCACGACGTCGATCGGAACGCCGAAGCGCCGGCGCAGCAGGAAGTCCCGCACGCGATCGGTCTCGGCGTTGACGATGCAGCTGATGCGCGTCGCGCCGGCGCGCGTCGCCGCGGCGATCGCATGGGCGATCAGCGGCCGTCCGCCGACCTCGATCAACGGCTTCGGCGTGTCGATGCCGGCCGCACGGAAGCGCTCACCGAGGCCGGCGGCGATGATGCCGGCGTTCACCGCAGCAGCGCCTCGAGGTCGAGGAGGCTCGCGAGCCGCCACACCGGGGCAGGGGACGTCGCCATCGCGGCGCTGGCCCGCGCGAGCCATGCGACCCGCATCCCCGCGGCGGCGGCGGCCACGACGTCGCGCTCCCAGGAGTCGCCGACGTGGAGGATCGCGCTCGGCGGCAGCGCGAGCTCGCCGCGCCGCGAGCGCATAGAGCGCCGGATCGGGCTTGGCGAGGCCGACCAGCGCCGAGTCGAGAACGACCGCGAATGGGCCGAGCGCCGCCTCCTCGAGCAACGCCGGCATGTTGCCGTAGGAGTTGGAGACGACGCCGAGGCGGAAGCGCTCGGCGAGACGGCGGATCAGCGGACGGTTCCGCTCCCATGCCCGGCGCGTGTCTCGGATGAAGGCGTTCGCGAGCCGGTCCGCGACGTCGCCGTCGCCGCGTCGCAGGTACTCGAGCTGATACCGCACGTGCGTGCGGACGGTTCGCTCGAGCCCGTAGCCGCGGATCTCGCGCTCTGCGGCGACCCGCGCGTCGGCGTCGTAGAACGCCGGCCGCAGCTGCGCGCTCGTGAGCGGCATGCCGCACTCCGCGTAGAGCGTCACGAAGTGGTCGAACCAGTGGGCGGCGTCGCCGTCGAGGGTTCCGCCGTAGTCGAACGAGACCGCGCGCACGCCGTCGATCGGGGCTATGCTCGCTCCGGAGGCTTCCTCCACGCCGGAGAGCTACCAGGAGGATCGTCGGGCTGGCAACGAGGGCGGCGGCGATGCCGGCTTCCGTACGCCGCCGCCCTCGACGTCCGGCCGCCACCGCGCCGATGAACGGGGTTCTTGCTGGCGCGTCGAGGTCGAAGCTATAGGTGCGCCGCCCATGCAGAGCGTGATTTTCGTACCCGATGCGACCGTCGCGGATCGCGCCGGCGCGCCGGGCGGACTCTCGCTGCTCGCACGCCAGGTGAAGCAGCTGCGCGCGACTCGGACTCGAGCCGCCGGCGCTCTTGGTGCGTGCCGGCGATCCGCTCCCCGACCTCGCGACCACCGGTGCGTGCGGGCGGGTGATCGTCGTTCCGCGGGAGACGCGCGACGCCTTCGCCGCGCTCGACGCCGCCGCGGCCGACCTGCCGCCGGAGTTCGTCTTCCTCGCCGCCGACCGCATCCTCGACGGCCGCGTCCTGCGGGCGCTGCGCGACGCCTCGGGGACGATGGTCGTGACGATCAACGGCGGCGCGCCCGAGCCGATCGGCCGCGCGACGATTGCCGAGGTGCGCGCCGGCGCCGCGCGGCGCGCCCGGCGCCTCGAGGTCGGCGCCCTCGATCCGTACGTGCCCGAGCTGCGCGGCGAGGTTCGCCCGTTCGTGATTGCCGTTCGGAGCGCGGCGGATCGCGCGGCGGCGTGGCGGCTCCTCCTCGACGGCGTGCAGAAGCGGACGCTCGACCTGCCGGGCCGGTACTTCGACACGCCGTTCGAGAACGCGCTGGTGCGGCTCCTCGCGCCGACGCGCGTCACGCCGAATCAGATCACGGCCGTGACGACGGTCGTCGCGGGCGTGACCGGCGTCCTCTTTTTGCATGGCTGGCTGCGCGTCGGCCTCGCCCTCGCGCTCCTGGTCGGCATCCTCGACGGCGTCGACGGCAAGCTCGCGCGCCTCAAGCTCGCGACGTCGCGGATGGGCACGCTCGAGCACGTGACCGACTTCTTCTACGAGAACTTCTGGTATCTCGCCCTGGCGACGTACCTCAGCGAGGCGGGCGGCGGCATCGGGCTGTGGCACGCCGGGCTGGTGCTCTCGGCCTGCGACTTCCTCGACAACCTCGTCTATCTCGGCGTGCGCCTGCGTACCGGACGCATGCTCGACGAGCTGTCGCCCTTCGACCGTCGCTTCCGCGCCGTCGCCGGGCGGCGCAACGTCTACGTGATGATCTTCGCCGCCGGCTTCCTGAGCGCGCATGCGACCGGCGCCTTCGTCGCCGCGTCGTGTTGGGCCGCGATCACGGTGGCGGTCCACGCCGCGCGGCTCGTCGCGACGTGGCGCGAGCCGGTCGACGAGGCGCCGCCGCTCGGCTTTCAGGTCTCGGAGGCCGAGCCGGCGAGCGCGGTTCTGCTGAACGAGAAGTAAGCGAAGGCCGCGAGGCCGATCGCGCTCACCACCAGCTGATTCACGCGCACGACGACGGCGACCGCGAGGCCGGTCGCGGCGCCGAGGCCGAAGGCGGTGAAGATCAGCACCCGGCCGCCTTCCTGGACGCCGACTCGCGCGGGAACGAAGAACGTCGCCGCGTCGATGGTGAGCGACGCCGCCTCGAGGGCGAGGCAGGTCGCGAGCGACGACGGCACGCCGAGAGCGCCGAGGATGAACCAGAGCTGCACGACGCCGACGAGCTGGCCGGCGACGTGCCACGCGACGGCGGCGACGATCAGGCCGGGGCGGTCGCGATAGAGGTGCCGCAGTCGCTCGTCGAGGGCGCCGGCGCGCTCGCGAAACGCGCGCGCGATCCGCGAGCGCGGCGCGATCGCGGCGACCGCGACGGCGACCCTGCCGAGCCCGCCGCGACGTTGCACCGCGACGAAGGCGACGATCGCCGCGACGATGAGCGCGAAGACCGTCACGATGGCGCGCGCCAGCTCCGGCGCGTCGCGCAAGCGATCGAGGGCCACGGCGAGACCGAGGAGCACGGTCGTCGCCTGCGCCGCCGCGAGGCTGACCTTCGCGACCACGAGCGAGGCGAGGATCTCGCTCGAGCGCGCCTTGCCGCGCAGCAGGAGGGCCTTCGCGAGCTCACCGCCGACGCTCGCGGTCGGTGTCAGCTGGTTGATCGCGGTGCCTGCCTGGCGGATCCAGTACAGGCGCCAGAAGCCGAGCGGTGCCGGCCCGAGCGCCCACTGCCAGCCGCGGGTGTTGCAGCCGTCGAGCACCAGCTCGAGCGCGACCACGACCGCGAAGCGGGCGCCCAAGCGCTGGAATGCCGTCGTGATCGGGGCGACGCCGATCGCGCGCACCAGCGCGGCGAAGAGCGCGACGCCCGCGACCGTGAGACCGATCTGCAGGCGGCGCATCATGCGCCGGGTCAGCGTCGCTCGACCGCGTCCGCCGGCGGATTCGCGAGCGCCGCGTCCGGCTCGACGTGGACGCCGTCGATCACCACCTCGCGCCCGGCGATCCGCACGCGTCCTTCGGCGATCAGCTGGACCGCGCGCGGGTACAGTCGGTGCTCCTGACGCTGAATGCGCGCGTGCAGGGTCGCCTCGGTGTCGCCGGGCAGGACCGGCACCGCCGCTTGCGCGAGGATCGGACCGTGGTCCGCCTGCTCGTCGACGAAGTGCACCGTCACGCCGGTGACGCGGACGCCGTATGCCAGCGCATCCCGCTCGGCGTGCATGCCGGGAAAGGCCGGCAGCAGGGCGGGGTGGATGTTGAGGACGCGATCCGGGAACGCCGCGAGGAGGACCGGCGTCACCAGACGCATGAACCCCGCGAGGATGACGAGCTCGACGCCGTGCGCGCGGAGGATCTCGGCGACGTGCGCGTCGAACGCCGCGCGCGAGGGAAAGCCGGCCGGCGCGACGACGAAGGACGGAATGCCGCGGCTGCGCGCGCGGGTGAGACCGTACGCCTCGTCGGTATTGCTCACCACCACCGCGACGCGTGCGGCGAGCCGGCCGGCGTCGATCTCGTCGACGAGCGCTTGCAGGTTGCTGCCGCTGCCGGAGAGGAGAACGCCGAGCGCGAGCGCCATCGCCTCACGCCCCCCCGTCGCGCGTGGCGGCGATCATGGCGCCGATACACCGGAAAGCGCCGCACCTGTCAATTGAATGGCCCCCGTGCGCGCGCCGCGCTGCGCGCGGCGTGCGGCGTGCTCCGATGGGCGTCGGGCCGCGAAGTGAATTCGCGGCTCTCCCCGCCGCGTCGCGGCATCGGCTCCTTGCGGCGCCCGGGGCCGAAGTGTGCTCGCCGGCCGCGACGTCGCCGTCGTGGGCGGGGCGTTCCTCCGGCGCGCGGCCGGGAAGCGACTTCGCGGCGGCGTCTTCCGTCGCGGGCGCTGGCGCGTGCGGGTCGTCACAGGACGCGGGCGAACGTCAGGACGTCGACGGACGCGGCGCCGGCGGCGCGCAGCGCGGCGGCGGCGGCACGCGCGGTCGCGCCGGAGGTCCAGACGTCGTCGATCAAGAGCACGCGCCGGTCGGTGATGCGATCGGCCCGGGCGACGGCGAACGCGTCGGCGACGTTCGCGGCGCGTTCCGCGAGCGAGAGCGCCGTCTGCGACGGCGTGTCGCGGATGCGGTGGAGCGCCGTGAACGTACAGGGGCGCCCGAGGGCGCGGCCGAGGTGCCGCGCCATGACCGCGCTCTGGTTGAACCCGCGCTCCCGCAATCGCCGCGGGTGCAGCGGCATCGGGATCAGCACGTCGACCGTCGGATCGGGAACGCGGCGGGCCATCGTCGCCGCGAGACGTCGCCCCAGTCGCCGCGCGCGCCCGTACTTGAAGGCGGTGAGGGCGCGTGCCACCGGGCTCGATCCGGGGTCGTCACCGTACGCCGCGACGCCGCGCGCGACCCGGATCCCGGGGTCGGCGCGCGTACGGCACGCGTCGCAGCGGCCGGCGAAAGACTGCGGCGAGCCGCAGGCGTCGCACTCGGGAGGTCCGAGGACGTTGATTTCGGCGCGACACCCGGCGCAGAAGAGCACCATGGCGACGACCAGCGCGGGGCAGGCGGCGCAACGCTCCGGGCAGACCAGGTCGGCGAGCGCGCCGATCGCGATGCGGCCGACACGGAACATCCTGCTCTCCGTGCATCGGGCCTGGGGATGCCGATGATACGAGCGGCCGCCACCTGAGCGCAACGTGGAGTGCCGCTCCTGTCACCGCCCCGCGGGCTTTCTGAGACGGCTCTGCGACGACTGCGCGTGCATATGGCGCCTGTACGAGCGGCATCGCGGCACCGTCGGCCTGACGCAGTTCCTCGACGTGCTGCTGGACGCCGGCGTGCCGCGCGCGACGATCGAAGCAGCGCTCGAGAGCGACCCCGACGGCGGCGGCGCCCTCCGCGACCGTCTGACCGCCGACATGGCCAACCAAATGCTCGCCGACATGGGCGTGAGCACCCGCCAGACCCCCGCCGATGTGAAACGCCTGCGCGAGAGCGGCGCCCCGTCCGCGTCGACGACCCGCCCGACCGCCGACGCGAAGCCGCCGCCGACGTCGCGACGGTGAGTTGGTTCGCGATGCCGTGCGGGATGCGTGCGGCCCTGGTGAGCGCGCGCAGCCGACTGAACTCCGGAGCCGGCGCTCACCAGGCCGCACGCATCCCGCGCCGCCACCACCGGAAACCGCCTGGACATCTCGTCGACCGGGCCGGTAGACTTTTCGGACGCAGGCCGGAGGGGCGGAAAGGGCGCGCTATGCGACAATTTCTGACCGGGCTGCTTCTCGGGTTGGCGATCATGTATTGGTACGCGTATCAAAAGGACGATTTCGTCTCGTACGCACAGACGTGGTTCGCGCACGCATCTCACGACGCCGGTGCGGACGCGAAGATCAAGGAGATGGCGGCGGCTCGCCGGCGCTGACCGGCGACGAGGGACGCGACGCCATCGCGGATGGCGTCCCGTCGACGAGGCGATGCTCTCCGAAGCGGCACTGCGGCAGGATTTGCAAGCGGCGATGAAGGCGCGTGACACCGTCACCGTCTCCGTCCTGCGCGGCGTGCTCGCGGCGCTCGCCAACCAGAAGATCGAGCGCGGCGGCGCGGACCTCGCGCCGGCCGACATTCTCGTGTCTGCTGCAACGCGAGACGAAGAAGCGCGAGGAGGCGGAGGAGTTCGCCCGCCAGGCGGCGCGCACCGATCTCGTGGAGCAAAACGCCGCCGAGCGCGCGGTGCTCGCGCGGTATCTGCCGCGACCGCTCGACGACGCGGAGCTCGCGAACCTGATTCGCAGCTGGCTCGCGCGAGGGCGTCAGCGGCATCGGGCCGCTGATGGCGCGCCTCAAGGAGAAGCTACGCCGGCCAATACGACGGCAAGCGCGCCAGCGAGATCGTTCGGGAGCTCCTCGCCGCCAGCCGTTGAGCCGCGCCGGCCGGATCACGCTCCGGCACGTCGCGCGGCCGCGTCGGCGCGCATCGTCGAGGCGCATCGTACAGCTTTGACTTGTTCGAACGCGTGCGGCTACGATTCGCCGCTTTCGGAGGAAGAGCATGGAACTTCCGGTCGTGAAGCGCCTGAAGAAGGACCTTCAGGAGCTCATGCATGAGCTGAACGTCAAGTTGCCGAAAGAGCTGCAGGAAGCGGCCGCGCACGGCGATCTCTCCGAGAACGCCGAGTACGAGGCAGCGAAATCGCGACAGGAGCTCGTGCGGGCGCGGATCGGGCAGATCCAGGGCCGCATCCGCGAGCTGTCGATGTACACGCTCTCGTCGATCCCGCACGACGTGGTCGCGTACGGCAGCCGGGTCACGGTCGAGGACGACGAGGACGGCGACGACGACCGAATATCGCATCGTCTTTCCCGAGGAGGTCGACGCCGCGACCGGCGCGATCTCGCTGAGCTCGCCGATCGGCCGGGCGCTGCTGAACCGCGCCGTCGGCGACGAGGTCGAGGTGCAGACACCGGGCGGCAAGCAAGCGCTATGCGATCGTCGGCTTGGTGACGTTGCACGAGCTCGGCGCCGAGGTGTCCGACACCGACGCTTGAGGGCCAGGAGGGCGCAGATGGCGTACCGGAATCTCGCCGAGATGTTCTTCGAGCCGCGCCGCCGAGCTGTCCGATCGGCCGCGGTATCGTGTGAAGCGCGCGGGCGAGTGGCGAGAGGTCACCTGGGCGACGATGGCCGAGGCGGTCCGTGAGACGGCCGCCGGGATTGCTCGAGCTCGGCATCGCGCCCGGGCAGAAGGTCGCGATCCTCGCCAACACGCGGCCCGAATGGGTGGAGACGGACCTCGCGATCTACGGCTGCGGCGGCGTCTCGGTCCCGATCTACCAATCGAACCTGCCGCACGAGTGCGGCTACATCCTCGCGAACTCGGAGTCGCGCGTCTGCTTCGTCGAGAACCCGAAGCAGCTCGCGAAGATCCGCAGCGCCCAGCGCGACGGCTTCGAGCTCGACGGCCAGCGGACGCCGGTCGAGGTCTACGCACCTCATCCTGATCGACGGCGAGCCCGACGGCGACGACGTCGTGACCCTCGGCGATCTCCGCGCGCGCGGCCGCGCCGCGCTCGCGCGCGACGGCCGCGCGATCGACGCGCGCGTCGCCGCCGTCGGCCGCGACGACCTCGCGACCATCGTCTACACCTCGGGCACGACCGGCCCGCCGAAGGGCGTCATGCAGACGCACGGCAACCATCTCGCGGCGCTCGAGGCCGTCGCCGAGGTCGGCCTCGCGCAGCGAGGGCGAGGTCGAGTTCTTCTTCCTCCCGCTCGCGCATTCGTTCGCGCGGATGGTCGAGTACTACGGCCTCTGGATCGGGCACGATCACCGCGTTCGCGACCTCGATCGACGTGCTGGCGCAGGAGATCGCCGAGACCCGGCCGCACCTGATTCCGTCGGTGCCGCGGATCTACGAGAAGATCTACGCGCGCATCATGAGCACGCGCGAGAGCGGCAGCACGATCAAGCGCTGGCTCTTCGACTGGGCGCTCGACGTCGGGCGCGCGCGCAGCCTCTGCCAGCAGCGCGGCCAAGCGATGCCGCTCCACCTCGCGGTTCAGGCGCGCGGTCGCCGATCAGCTGGTGTTCTCGCGCATCCGCGACGTGCTCGGCGGCCGGGTGCGCGATCATGGTCTCGGGCGGCGCGCCGCTCGCGCGCGAGATCATGGAGTTCTTCCACGCGACCGGGCTCCTGATCCTCGAGGGCTACGGCCTCACCGAGACGACGCCGATCCTCACCTGCAATCGGCCCGAACCATTTCAAGTTCGGGACCGTCGGTCTGCCGCTGCGCCGGCGTGACGCTGCGGATCGCGCGCGGACGGCGAGATCCTCGCCAAGGGTCCGAACATCGCGCAGGGCTACTACAAGCGGCCGGAGGCGACCGCGGAGGCGTGGGACCCCGAGGGTTGGTTCCACACCGGCGACATCGGCGAGATCGACGCCGAGGGGTTCCTGCGCATCACCGACCGCAAGAAGGACCTGATCAAGACCTCCGGCGGCAAGTACGTCGCGCCGCAGAACATCGAGAACCTCCTGAAGACGCAGGCTGCACATCAGCCAGGCGGTCGTGATCGGCGACAACCGCAAGTACTGCGTCGCGCTCGTCACGCTCGACTTCGACGAGATCGATCGCTTCGCGCGCGCGGAGCAGATCGCCTACGGCGAGCCGACGAGATCGTCCGCCACCCGCGCATCCTGGAGCTCGTCGACGCCGAGATCCAGGCGGTCAACAAGCATCTCGCCTCGTACGAGAGCATCAAGTACTTCCGCATCCTCGAACGTGACTTCTCCCAGGAGACCGGCGAGCTGACCCCGAGCCTGAAGGTGAAACGCAAGGTCGTGACCGAGCGGTTTCGCGATCTGATCGACGAGATGTACGCCTGATCGCACTTCCGCACGTTCACGCGCGTGATCGCCGATCGTCTCGCCGTCCTCTCGGCGCCAGGCTTGCGCGCCTGCGAGGTGCGTGGTAAGCCAACCGTGTTTTCGGCCGAAAAAAGTGGGCCCTGCCCGCTTTTTTCATTTGAGGGGCAGAACATTGCCCGGCCAGCCTCCCGCGCACTGGGGTTTCCTGAACAGTACTGGAGCAGTCGCTGTCGACCCCGGTCGCGAGGACGAGGCTCGTCGGCGATGCGAAACGGTACGAACGAACGTGGAAACCGACCCGAAGATTTGCGCGATATGGGAGATCGCCGAGCCCGTCGCGCTCGAGGCGGGCCTCGAGCTCGTCGACATCGAGCACCGGCGCGAAGGGCACGGGACCGTCCTCCGTCTGCTGATGGACCGCGCGGGCAACGTTCCGCGCTCGGGCGATCAGTCGCGCGAAGAGTCGCCCGCCGGGCAGGGGGCTGGCGGCGGCGCCTCCCCGGCGAGCGAACCGTCGCGCGCGCGCGGAGTATCGATCGACGAGCTGGCGACGATCAGCCGCCAGATCTCGGATCTGCTCGACGTTCACGCCGACGCCGTGCCGGGTGCGTACACGCTCGAGGTCTCGTCGCCCGGCATCAATCGTCCGCTGACGCGGCCGGCCCACTTCCGCTCGTTCGTCGGCAAGCGCGTCCACGTGCGGACGCGTGTGCCGATCGGCGACCGGCATTCCTTTCGCGGCGCGCTCGCGGCGGTGAGCGACGCCGGCATCGTCGTCGCCGGAGCGGACGGCGAGCGTCACGAGATACCGTTCAGCGCCATCGGGCATGCCCACTACCAGCACGATTCCCCGCTGCCGCGCACAAGCGGACGCTGGGCGGTCGTGCCGAGAGCCGGCCACGCAGGCGGTCGCGCGCTACGCAACACTAAGGAGACGCCATGCAACCGGATCTCAATCGGGTGATCGAGCAGGTCAGCAAAGAGAAAGGGCATCGACAAGGGCATCATCGTCGCCGCCCTCGAGGACGCGATGCTCTCCGCCGCCCGGCGCACGTTCGGTCTCGAGCACCAGCTCGAGGCCAAGTTCAACCCCGACATCGGCGAGGTCGAGCTCTTCGAGATCAAGACCGTCGTCGACGAGGTGACCGATCCCGCCAACCACATCACGGTCGACGAGGCGCGGGCGACGCTCGACCCCGAGGCCGACGTCGGCGACGAGCTGCTCTCGAAGCTCTCGCAGGAGAAGTTCGGACGCATCGCCGCGCAGGCGGCGAAGCAGAACATCATCCAGCACGTCCGCGAGGCCGAGCGCGCGATCATCTTCAACGAGTTCAAGGACCGCAAGGGCGAGTTGTTCTCCGGCATCGTCCAGCGCTTCGAGCGCAAGAACATCATCGTGAATCTCGGCCGCACCGACGCGATCCTGCCCGAGAAGGAGCAGATCCCGCGCGAGCGCTACCGCCAAGGCGACCGCATCCGCGCCTACATCCTCGACGTCGAGCTCACCAGCAAGGGGCCGCAGATCGTCCTCTCGCGCACCCATCCGGGTCTCCTCATCAAGCTCTTCGAGCAGGAGGTGCCGGAGATCTACGAGGGCATCGTCGAGGTGAAGGGCGCGGCGCGCGAGCCGGGCGGGCGCGCGAAGATCGCCGTCTACTCGCACGATCGCGACGTCGATCCGGTCGGCGCCTGCGTCGGCATGCGCGGCACGCGCGTCCAGTCGGTGGTGCAGGAGCTCCGCGGCGAGAAGATCGACATCGTGCCGTGGACCGCCGATCAGGCGGAGTACGTCTGCCGCGCGCTCTCGCCGGCGAAAGTCTCGAAGATCATCATGGACGAGGACGAGCGCGCGATGGAGGTCATCGTCCCCGACGATCAGCTCTCGCTCGCGATCGGCAAGAAGGGACAGAACGTCCGGCTGGCGTCGCGTCTCACCGGCTGGCGGCTCGACGTGCGCGGCGAGTCCGAGGCCGAGGACGAGGCGCGCAACGCGCGTGCCTCGCTGATGTCGGTCCCGGGCATCGGCGACGTCACCGCGGAGCTGCTCTACCAGGACGGCTTCAAGTCGGCGGAGGAGCTCGCCGCGACCGACGTCGACCGGGTCGCGCAGGTCGACGGCGTCAGTCCCGAGAAGGCCGCGACCATCATCAAGTCGGCGCAGGAGCACGTCGAGCAGAAGCGGATCGAGGCGGAAGCCCGCGCGGCCGAGGAAGCCGCGGCGGCGGAAGTCGCCGCCGCAGCCGCCGCGGAGGAGGCAGCTGCCGCAGCTGCGGCGGAGGCGACGAGCGGCGCGACGGAAGCCGACGAGGCCGAGGCGACCGCGCTCGCGGGCGCCGCGCCGGCGACGCCGTCGAGCGACGAGAACGCATGACGAGAGCGGGACGCAGAGCGCCGCGAACGGCGCGGGAACGATCCGCGGAGCCGCTCCGCACCTGCGTCGGCTGCCGGCGGCGGGATCGCCGTGCGGTGCTCACGCGCGTCGTCGCGCGCGGCGACGGGCTCGAGATCGATCCGCGCGAAGCATCTTCCCGGCCGCGGCGCGTATCTGCATCGCGCGCGTCTGTGCCTCGATGCGTTCGCGCGGCGGGGCGGGTTTGTACGGTCGTTGCGTTGCGTGATAGCTAAGGCCGAGCGCGAAACCCTCGTCGCGCGCCTTCCGGAGGTGCAGGGTTGATCGTCAAGAAACGCATCCACGAGCTCGCGAAGGATTGGGACGTTCCGACCAAGGACGTTCTCGCGAAGCTCGAACGGCTCGGGATTCGCAACAAGAAATCGCAGAGCTCGCTGAGCGACGAGCAGATCGCGCAGGTGCGTGCCGCGCTCGGACTGCGCGACAAGGCGACGGTCACGATCGGCGCCGAGCGCGTCGTCGCCGAGCGGGTCGTCACGGAGAAGGACGCCGCCGAAGAGCAGATGGTCACCTCGCGCGAGCAGGTGGTCGAGAACCGGGTGCGCGCCAACGTCATCCGCCGCCGCACGACCCGCGTCGAGGTCCTGAAGCGCGAGGAGATCCCGCTGCCGCCGCCGGAAGCGCAGGAGGCGCGTCGAGCCGATGCCGATCGTCGAGCCGTCGGAGTTCGCGTTCGCGACGCCGCCCGAGCTGCCGACGCCGACCGGCGCCGGAGCCGCCGATCGAGCCGCGCGCCCGTCGAGGTCGAGGCGGCGACGAGCGAGTCGAGCGCGCCCGAGCCGGGCGGTCGTCGAGGAGACGTCGCCCGCGCCGCAGATGCAGGCTTCGGCGCCGGCCGCCGCCGAGCCTGCGCGTCCGGCAAATGGAAGGCCCGCAGACCGTTCGCGTGCTCGGCCGCATCGACCTCAAGAAGACCGCTTCCGCCGGCCCGTCCGGAGGCGCGTCGCGGCGACGGCGGCGAGCGGCCCGGCGGCGTGGCGCGGCCGCGGCCCGGCGGCGTTGTCGCCCCGGCGGCGCCGGAGTCGCCGCCCAAGGTGAAAGAGGCGGAGTTCGGCAAGAAGAAGAAGCGCAAGGTCATCAAGAAGTCCGACATGCTCGAGGCGCTCGAGCGTGACCGGCGTCCGGGCAAGCTGCGGCGCAAGAAGCGCGCGCTCCCCGGCAAAGAGCAGCATCGCACCGAGATCACGACGCCGAAGGCGAGCAAGCGCGTGGTGAAGATCTCGGAAGCGATCACCGTCGGCGATCTGGCGCGCGCGATCGGCGTCAAGTTCGGCGAGGTCATCAAGAAGCTCATGGACATGGGCATGATGGCGACGGTGAACCAGGTGCTCGATCTCGATACCGCGACGTTGGTCGCGGCCGAGTTCGATTACAGCGTCGAGAACGTCGCGTTGAACGTCGAGTCGATCCTCGAGGCTGCGCCCGAGGAGGTCGTCGAGGACGGTGACAAGGAGGCGCGGCCGCCGGTGGTCACGATCATGGGCCACGTCGATCACGGCAAGACGTCGCTCCTCGACGCGATCCGCGCGACCAACGTCACGGCCGGCGAGGCGGGCGGCATCACGCAGCACATCGGCGCGTACGCCGTCGACGTCGACGGGCGGCGCGTCACCTTCCTCGATACGCCGGGCCACGAGGCGTTTACCGCGATGCGCGCCCGCGGCGCCGAGGTGACGGACCTCGTCGTCCTCGTCGTCGCCGCCGACGACGGCATCATGCCGCAGACGCAGGAGGCGATCGATCACGCGCGCGCCGCCGAGGTGCCGATCATCGTCGCCGTCAACAAGATCGACAAGCCGGAGGCCGACCTCGAGCGGGTCACACGCGAGCTCGCCAACCACGGCTTGGCGCCCGAGGCGTGGGGCGGCGACACGATCGTCGTGCCGGTCTCGGCGAAGACCAAGGAAGGCATCCCGCAGCTCCTCGAGATGCTGCTCTTGCAGGCCGACGTCCTCGAGCTCACCGCCAGCACCACGCGGCGCGCGCGCGGCACGATCATCGAGGCCAAGCTCGACCGCGGCCGCGGTCCGGTGGCGACCGTGCTCGTGCAAGAGGGCACGCTCAAGGTCGGCGACGCGTTCGTCTGCGGCCTCGAGTACGGCAAGGTGCGCGCGATGATCGACGATCGCGGCCGCAAGGTGGCGGAGAGCGGTCCGTCGATGCCGGTCGAGATCCTCGGTCTGACGGGCGTGCCTGCGGCCGGCGACACCTTCATCGCGGTCGCCGACGAGGCCAAGGCGCGGCAGGTCGCGGAGCATCGTCGCGCGAAACAGCGCGAGAGCGAGCTCGCGACCACCAGCAAGGTGTCGCTCGAGGATCTCTACTCGCAGATCCAGGCCGGCGGCGTGAAGGAGCTCAAGCTGGTCCTCAAGGCCGACGTGCAGGGCTCGGTCGAGGCCATCCGCGACGCGCTCACGCGTCTCGCGACCGACGAGGTCAAGCTCGCGGTCATCCACTCGTCGGTCGGCGGCATCAACGAGTCCGACGTCCTGCTCGCGGCGGCGTCGAACGCGATCGTGATCGGGTTCAACGTGCGCCCCGAGGCCAAAGCCTCGGAGCTCGCCGGGCGTGAAGGCGTCGACATCCGCCTCTACAACATCATCTACGAGGTGGTGAGCGACGTTCGCGACGCCCTCGAGGGCATGCTCGAGCCGACGCTGCGCGAGCGCGTCGTCGGCAAGGTCGAGGTGCGACAGATCTTCACGATCCCGAGCGCCGGCCGGGTCGCGGGCTGCTTCGTCACCGACGGCAAGATCAGCCGCGGCGGCCGGGCGCGCCTGGTGCGGGATCACGTCGTCGTCCACGAGGGCAAGATCGGGACGCTCCGGCGCTTCAAGGAGGACGCGCGCGAGGTGCTCGCCGGCTACGAGTGCGGCCTCACCCTCGAGGGATTCCAGGACGTCAAGGAAGGCGACGTCGTGGAGGCGTTCGAGGTCGAGGAGGTGGCGCGCCATCTCGCTCCGTCGGCGCGTCCCGGCGCCGCGGGACAGCCCCAGGTCGAGCGCCGCGCCTGACCCGAGCCGGAGGACCGCGCCGTGACCGTCGGCGTGCTGCGCCTCACGCTGTACATTCCCGAGAACCACTCGCTGAAGGGCAAGCGCAGCGTGCTCCGCAAGATCAAGGCGCGCGTCGGCGAGAAGTTCAACGTCTCGATCGCGGAGTGCGACGACCACGACATGTGGCAGCGCGCGATGCTCGGGATCTGCCAGGTCGGTACCGACCAAGCCTTCGTCGACGGCGCCCTCCGTGAGGTGGTGCGCTTCATCGACGACATGCAGATCGCCGAGCTCGGCGGCGAGCAGCTCGAGTTCCTGCACTACTGATGGCGACCGGACGCCGCACCGATCGCGTCGGCGCGCTGCTCCAGGCGACGTTGTCGGAGCTCCTGCTGCGCGACATCAAGGACCCGCGCGTCGGCATGGTGACGGTGACCGGCGTCGATCTCTCGGCGGATTTGAAGCACGCCCGGGTCTTCGTCTCCGTCCTCGGCGACGACGCCGCCCAGCAGCGGATGCTGCAAGGCCTCGCGAGCGCGCGGCCGTACCTGCAATCGCAGGCAGGGAGGCGCCTGAAGCTCCGCTTCACGCCGGAGCTGCGCTTCGAGATCGACCCGTCGATCGCCGCCGGCGACCGCATCGATCGCCTGCTGCGCGACCTGCACGACGCTCCGGGGAAGGAAGACGATGACGCGTGACGCGTCGCCGGCGGGGCGCGCGACCGCCGTCCGTCGCGCGCGAGACGCCGCGCGATGACGTGCGAGCCGCGGCGGGCGCTCGACGGCATCCTCCTGGTCGACAAGCCCGAGAGTCTCACCTCGGCGCAGGTGGTCGCGCGCGTGAAGCGCGCGCTCGGGCAGCGCAAGGTCGGCCACCTCGGCACGCTCGATCCGTTCGCGACCGGGCTCTTGCCGATCTGCCTCGGCGAGGGCACGAAGCTCGCGCAGTTCCTCGCCGCCGACGAGAAGCGCTACGTCGGCGAGATCGTCCTCGGCGTCGCGACCGACACCCTCGACCGCACCGGCACCGTCGTCGAGCGGCGGCCGGTGCCGCGTCTCGCGCCGGCGCTGCTCGCCCGCGCGGTGGCGTCGTTGCGCGGTGAGATCCTGCAGACGCCGCCGATGTACTCGGCGCTGAAGCGCGACGGGGTGCCGCTCTACCGGCTCGCGCGCGCGGGCCAAGAGGTCGCGCGCGAGCCGCGGCCGATCGCGGTCACGTCCTTCGAGCTCGCGCAGCTCGCGGCCGACCGTCTGGCGTTCGCGGTGCACTGCTCGAAGGGGACCTACGTCCGGGTGCTCGCGCAGGATCTCGGCGGCGCGCTCGGTACGGTCGCGCACCTCGCGAGCTTGCGCCGGACGACGTTCGGCTCGTTCGACGTCCGCGCCGCCGCCGCGCTCGCCGATCTCGCCGAGTTGCCGCGCGAGGCGTTGCCGCTGATCACGCCGTCGGCGGCGCTCGTCGGCTATCGTGCGGTGGTCGCGGACGAGGCGACGATCGCGGCGCTGCGTCACGGCCGCCAGCACGCGCTGCGCGCGCTCGGGGAGCCGCGGTCGGCCGACGAGGTGGTGCGCATCGAGAGCGCCGCGGGCGATCTCGTCGCGGTCGCGGCCGCGACGCCGCCCGGTACCTGGCGTCTCGCCCGCGTCATGGCCGGGTAGCCGTCGGTCGGCGACCTCGTGGACGGAAGGGCACCGACGAGGTGCCGCGTGCCGCGAGCGAGCGTCGCGCCACGCGACGCAGCGGTTGCCACGTTCCTCGTCGGGGTGATGCCGCGGCGGCGGCGCGGGCGTCGGGGTCGCTCGGCAGATCAGATGAGGCCGTGCCTGCGGGCGAGCGCCGCGGCCGCCGTGCGATTTTCGGCGCCGAGCTTGGCGAGAATGCGTTCGACGTGCTGCTTCACCGTGCCGGCGGCGACACCGAGGATCACGGCGATGTCGGCGTTCGACTTGCCGTCGGCGAGCCAGCGCAACACCTCGGTCTCACGCGCCGTCAGTCGCGCCTCGCCCGGCAACGCCCCGTAGCTCTCCTCGCTCAGCAGCAGCAGCCGTCGCTCCGATTGCCGCGGCATGCGGACGATGAGCTTCGAGCCGGCAGCCCGCGCGGTGAACGGTGCCTGCGGGTCCGACGCGAGCCACTCGACGATCGCGGGCGGCATCGTCGCGGCCGGGTCGGTCACCGGAAAGTAGCGCGCGAGGCAGTTCGTGGCGCCCGGCGTCGCATGCACCGCCCGTCCGACGCCGTCGAGCGCGATCACCCCGTGGCCGGTCTCGCGCAGCGCCGTTTGCAGATCGATCTTCTCCTCGACGTGGCCCGCGAGCTCCTCGACGTTCGCATACGCTTGCAGCAAGTGCGGGCGCACGAGGTTGAGCTTCGCCCGATCACTCTCGGTGAAGTCGCGGCGTGGACGATTGAACGCGATCGCGATCACGACGCCGGTATCGGAGCGCAGGACGAAGCTGAACTGATCTTCGGCGTGCACGGTCCGATAGAACAGCCGATAGAGATCGAGCCGGTGGTACTCCGCCTCGGTCAGGAAATCGGAAAACTTCAACGCCTGCCCGTCGCCGGTCTCGGCGGCATAGCGGAACATCGGGTGCTGCGTACTGTACTCGGCCCATGCGTCGGCAAGCACGTGCTGGTTCGCGGTCGGCCGATCCGTGATCGCGACGAGGCGCTTGCGCGCGAGGTTCACCTCGTTGAAGGCCGACAGGTTGCTCGGGATCAGCGTCGCCAGCGCGCGGAGCACGTGCTGCGGAAACTCGACGAGCGAGCGGCACGCGTGGAGCTCGCGGATGCAGGCGAGGAGGGCCAGGTGATCCTCGTGTGTGAGCGGCGGATTCATGGGCGGCGTCGAACGGCGGAAGGTATGCCGGTCGGCATATTTACGAAAGCGGACGGCTCGATCTAAACGCCGGCCACGCGAAGCGCGGCTCACCGGCCGGTGGCCGGTCGTCGGCCGAGACCGCTGCGAGTCGTCCCAGCTGCCCGCGAAGCGAGCACCGGGCGTGCGGCTCGTCGGATCCCGTTCGCCGAGCCGGCTCACATCCATGCTGAACGCCAGTCGACGGAGGGCTCGCACATGACACGCGGAGAAGAGCACGTCGAACCGAACACTCGCAGGCGCCCGCTGCTGCATGGCAAACGTGCACGACTTTCCGATCCCGCATCCCCGGAGATTGCCTCATGCGCCTCGACTTCTGCCACCTGACGCGAACGCGATCGTTTCGGGCGATCGCGCGACTGCTGGTCTTCCTTCTCCTCGGCCAGAACTTCCCGGCGAGCGCGTTCGGGCGCGGCGACGCGCACGCGGCGGACGCGATCCTGTGGGTCGACGCCACGGGAGACTGCGGCGGAAGCGCCCCGTGCTACGCGAGCATTCAGAGCGCGATCGACGCCGCGGCGTCGGGGCAGACCGTGCGCGTCCTCGCCGGCACCTACGGCGAGCAGCTGCTGATCGCCGGCAAGAACGCCGATCCCGCCGCGACCGAGAACGGCCGCATCGTCATCGAGGCCGATCCGTCCGCGCCGCCCGGCGCCGTCGTTCTCCAGTGCTCGCACCAGCGGTGCGAGCACGCCTACGCCGTCGCGTTCCAGCGCTCGAGCTTCGTCACCTTGCGAGGCTTCGAGATCGCGGGCGCGGGCTCGCGCGGCATCCTGTTGCGCGGCAGCTCGCGTCAGGCGCGCGGCATCCACCTCGAGCGCAATCGCGTACGCGGCGGCGGGGGCGAATGTCTCGGCGGCATCGACGTCGGTCGCGGCAGCCCCGACACCGTCATCGCCAACAACGTCGTCTCCGGCGCGTGCCGGCACGGTCTCCGCTTCCGTGCCCGTTCCGGTCGTGCCGTCGTCGCCGGCAACACCATCATCCGCAATCGCTTCGACGGCATCGTCATCGCACGCGGCGACCGCGTCTCGCTGTGGAACAACATCATCGCGCTGAACGGCTTCCGGCCGAACGGCCGCGCGAGCAGGAGATACGGCGTCGGCCGCCAGCATGCCGGGCAGGGTACGCCCGACGACGACGTCGACATCCGCGACAACCTCGTCTGCGGAAATGCCGGCGGCGAGCTGCAAGCTCGCCTGCTCGGCCCCGCCGACACCGGCAACCTGACGCCGACCGGGAGCGAGGGGCCTGGCGTCACCGCGAGCCCGCAGTGCGCGGCCATGGACGTGGTCTTCGACGACCTCGCGGGTCCCGACGGCGTGCTGGATTCCGCCGACGACGATTTCAGCCTGGCGCCCGAATCGCCGTCCGTGGACGCGGGTCTCGACCCGCGTCTGCAAGCGACGGGCATTGCGGATCCGGTCTTCGAGGCCGACTATCTCCGCGAAGGCGTCCGGCCGGCCGGCGCGGGGTTCGACGTCGGCGCCGTCGAGGGCGCCGGATCGCGGCCGACGCGTACCCCGACGCCGACGATTCCGACGCCGTCGTCGACGGGCACGCCGTCTGCGACGCCGGCGCCGTCACCCACGCAGACGGCGACCGCATCCGCGCCGACCACGACCCCATCGATGAAGGCGACCGCCTCGCCGACGCCGACGACGGCGCCGTCGACCACGACGAGCGCGCCTGCGACGGCGCGCACCGCGACGGCGACCGCGATCGCCGCATCACCGACGACGGAGGCGACCGGCAGCGCCACTGCGAGCGTCGCGACGTCGGCACGGACCGCGGCGACCGTCGCCGCCACGCCGACGCCGACGCTCGCCGCTCCGCCCAGTCCGTCGGTGACCACGACCGCGACCCCCGACGACGTGGTCGCGAACAACGACCACTACGAGGTGCCGCTCGGCCGCACCCTCACGGTGCCAGCCGCGGGCGTCCTCGCGAACGACGACGACCGCTCCGGCCACGCGCTCACGGCGACCAAGCTGACCGATCCCGACAAGGGCTCGCTCACGAGCTTCGGCACCGACGGCGGCTTCTCGTTCGACGCGCCGCCGACGTATCCGGTGCCGCCATTGGAGCCCGTGGAGCGCTTCCAGAGTCAACCGGGCCAGTACAGCACGGTTCACCGCGTCGTCGACGTGAACGGCGACGGCAACCCCGACGTCATCGTGCACTCCGCGAACCGTTTCCTGGTCGCGGTCGACGGCGTGACCGGCAACACCCTCTGGTCGGCCGACGGCGCACCGCCGCCGCCCGACGACGACTGTGCCATCGACACCGTCGCGAACCAGCTCGTCGTCGGCGACGTCGACGACGACGGCGTCCCCGAGATCGTGCAATCGTTGCGCTGCGCGCGCGACGGTGCCGGCATCGGCGACCGCTATGTCATCATCAATGCGCGAACCGGTGCCGTGGAGCGCATCACGGACCCGTTGTCGGCCGATCCCGTCGGCACGGGCGGGATCACGACCGACGCCATGCCGACGATCGCGCGCCTCGCGCCGGATGAGCCGCCGAGCATCATCATCGGCGTGGGTGCCGGCGCCAACTTCGGCGACTGCTCGCGCTACGTCGACGGAGCACCGGGCCCGGGCACCTACTGCCGGGTCGTCGTCGTCGTCGACGGCGTCACCGGTCACGTCACGCGCCGCATGTTCGCGACGTCCTCGGCGAGGTACGCGAGCTTCGACGGCATCGGCCACCAGTGGCCGCCGCCGATCGTCTTCGACCTCGACGGCGACGGCGTGCCCGAGATCTTCTACGCCGGCGCCGTGTTCCACCCGGACGGCAGCGTCGCCTGGGAGTGGCCGCTCGCCGTCTTCCGCACGGCGATCGCGAACCTCGACGACACGCCCGACGCCGAGATCGTGATGTTGACGAGCAGGACCGACACCCACCTCGACGGTCTTCGCGCCTTCAAGTCGACGGGGGAGGAGCTCTGGAGCTTCCCGCTCGTCGATACCAACGTCTACAGCTGGATCGCGATCGCCGACGTCGACCGCGACGGCTTCCCGGAAATCCTGCAGGCGTTCTACGACTACGGCACGAGCCGCGACGTGCTCCTCGTCCTCGATCGCGAGGGGCAGATCAAGTGGCTGCGGTCGTTCCCGAGCACCCAGAATCTGACCTCGGACCTCGGCAGCAAGAATCGTCCCACCGTCTACGACCTCGACGGCGACGGCGTGCCCGAGGTGATTCTCCAGCTACGGCACGCGCTGTACTTCTTGGACGGCACCAACGGCGCCACCGAGGCGACGTACGACTTCTCGGAGGGGGAGGCGTTCGAGAACACCATCCCGACGGTCGCCGACCTCGACGGCAATGGACACGCCGAGGTGATCCTGAACCGGCCGGTCTCGCTCGTCGGATCGACGAGTGCCGGGCTCTGGGTGCTGAAGGGGCAGAACGACGACTGGCGTCCGGTGCAGGGCACGGACAACCAGGTCGCGTACTACGGGGCCAACGTAGGCGCCGCCGGTGCGATCCCGTATCCGCAGCCGAACGTCTTCGCGAACCCGCGTACCAACGTCTTCGGCACGCAGGCGCCGTACCCGTACCTGCCGACGTTCGTCGGGCGCGACCAGACGAGCTTCCTCTACGAGGCGACGGACGGCACGGAGTCCGCGCCGGCACGTGTATCGATCGACATCGTGCCGCAGAATCGGCCGCCGCGCTTCACCAGCACCCCGCCGACCGTCTACCAGCTGGACAACGCGTTCACGTACGACGCGGTCGCCGCCGACCCCGATACCGGAGACACGATCGCGTACTCGATCCTGCTCGCGGCGAGCGACTACCCCGGCCACTGCAGCATCGGTGCCACGAGCGGCGTCTTCTTCTGCGACTTCCTGGGCAAGGGATTCGGGTTTCCCGAGGCGCAGACCTTCACGCTGATCGCGACCGACAGCCAGGGCGCGATCGGCTCGCAAGTCGTGCGTCTCGAGCCGAGCGCCGGCATCGCGCCGGTCCCGAACGTGGTCGGCATGCAGCAGGGCGACGCCCAGAGCGCGATCGTCGCCGCGGGCTTCCGCGTCGGGACCGTCACCTCCTATCAGAGCCCGTTCCCGGCCGGGCAGGTGATCACCCAGTCGCCCGCCGGCGGCCACAAGGCCGCGCTCGATTCCGAGGTCCGTCTCGCGGTCTCGCTCGGCCCGCCGCCCGACCCGCGCGACGTCGACGACGACGGCGACGGCTTCAGCGAGAACCAGGGCGACTGCGACGACGCCGATGGCACCCGCAACCCCGGTGCCACGGACACCGTCGGCGACGACGTCGACGAGAACTGCGACGGCATCGACGGCGTGCTGCCGATCGCGTCGATCGTCGTCGAGCCCGCGGACGATCGCATCGTGACCGGCAACTTGCTGCCGTTCACGGCGACCGCGGTCCTGACCGACGGGACGAGCGCCGACGTCACCGGCATCGTCGTGTGGAGCAGCAGCGATCCGGGCGCCGCGACCATCACCACGACCGGTGTCGCCCACGGCGTCGCGGTCGGCACGACGACGATCGGCGCGGCGCGCAATGGTGTCGTCGGATCGACGTCGCTCACGGTCGCCGCGCGCGCGCCCGGCGACCAGACCGCGCCGTCGGCGATCATCACGTCGCCGGCGAACGGCGGCGAGGTCACGACGCAGGCCGACGTGATCGGGACCGCCGACGACGAGCACTTTCTCAAGTACCAGCTCGCCTACGCGCCGGCGGGTGAGACCGACTTCACGCCGCTCGCGAGCGGGACGGTGCCGGTGACGAACGGCGTCCTCGGCCGGCTCGACCCGACGTTGCTGCTGAACGATCTCTACGACCTCAAGCTCACCGTCTTCGACGCGGCCGACAACCAGACGAGCACGATCGTCACCGTCCAGATCGCGCGCGAGCAGAAGGTCGGCGTGTTCACGCTCACGTTCAAAGACCTCGACCTGCCGCTCGCCGGCGTGCCGATCGTCGTCACGCGCACCTACGACAGTCGCGACAAGGGGCGCGGCGATTTCGGCGTCGGCTGGCGGCTCGGCGTCCAGACCTTGCGGATCCGGGCGAATCGCGAGCAGGGCTCCGGCTGGGCCGTGCAGCATCCATCCGCGCTCGCGTGGGGTCTCACGCCCACGGCGGACCACGAGGTGAGCCTCACGCTCGCCGACGGCAAGGTCGAGACGTTCGATCTGCGCGTGGTGCCGACGACCTCGACGTTCCAGCCGTTCTCGACGGGCCTCACCGCGAGCTACGTCGCCCGCCCGGGGACGCTCGGCGCGCTCACCGTGCTCGACAACACCAACCTCGCGATCATCGATCCGCAATCCGATCCGGTGAACGAGGTGACGCTGCTCGACGACGTCACCTTCCAGACCTTCGACCCGAGGCGGTTCCGGTACACGACGCCGGACGGCCAGATGATCGACGTCGACCGGATCGCGGGCGTCGAGGCGATCCACGGCCGCAACGGCAACGCGACCACGTTCGGGCCGAACGGCATCACGCACTCGTCGGGGAAGAGCGTCGCGTTCACCCGCGATGCGCAGGGGCGGATCACCGCGATCACCGATCCGAGCGGCGTCACGCAGACGTACGGCTACGACGCGAACGGCGACCTCGTGAGCCATGCGACGGCCGCCGGCACCGCGCGCTACGCCTACGATCGGACCCACGGCTTGGTCGACATCCAGGACTCGCTCGGCAATCACGGGGCGCGGAACGAGTACGACGACGACGGCCGGCTGGTCGCGACCGTCGACGCGACGGGCAAGCGCGTCGAGTTCGCGCACGACCTCAGCACCTCGCGCGAAGTGGTGACCGATCAACTCGGGCGCGTGACCGTGATCGAGTACGATGCGTTCGGCAACGTCGTCGCCAGGACCGACGCCGCCGGCGGGCGCACCGCCTACACCTACGACACGGTCGGCAACGAGCTCACCGAGACCGATCCGCTCGGCCGGGTCGCGAGCAAGACGTACGACGGTCAGCGCAACGTCCTGACCAGCACCGACTTCAACGGCAACACGACGACCTCCACGTACGATGCACGCCAGCAGCTGCTCACGACCACCGATCAGGAAGGACGGACGACGACCAACGTCTACGATGCGAACGGCAACCTCGTGCAGATCATCGATCCGGACGGGGGCACGACGTCGCAGACGTTCGACGCCGCCGGCAACCTGCTCACCAGCACGGATCCGCTCGGCCACGTGTCGACGTTCACCTACGACACCGCCGGCTTCCGAACGTCCGAGACCGACCCGCTCGGGGTGGTGACGACGTTCGGCGTCGACGCCAACGGCAAGCTGACCGCGATCACGAAGGGTGGCGCGTCGACGGCGTTCGTGTACGACGATGCGCAGCGCATGGTCGAGACCGTGGACGCGCTCGGCCGCCACACGACGACGACGTACAGCGCGATCGGAGACGGCACCAAGCCGGCGTCGTCGACGAACGCCGCCGGTCAAGTCACGCACTACGCGTACGACGCGCTCGGCCGGCTCACCGTCACGACCTTCCCGGACGGCTCGACCGAGACGCGCTCGTACGATGCCGCGGCGCAGCTCCTCGGCGTCACCGATCGCGACGGTCGGACGACGGCTTACGAGTACGATCCGGTCGGCCGCAACACCAAGGTCGTGAACCCGGACGGCTCGACGACGAGCACGGCGTACGACGCGGCCGGCCGCGTGGTCGGCTCGACGGACGAGCGCGGCAATACGACCACGTTCGCGTACGGCCCGAACACCCAGACGATCACCGACCCGACGGGCGCGTCGACGACGCAGACGTTCGACAGCCACGGACGGGTCGTCGAGGCGACCGACGCCCTCGGTCACGCGGAGAGCTTCGCCTACGACGGCCGTGGCAACCCGACGACGATCGTCTTGCCGGACGGCAGCACCGAGGCCACCGCCTACGACGCCGCCGGCCGGCAGATCGCCAAGACGGATCAGGCGGGCGAGACGACCCAGTTCGCGTACGACGACGCCGGGCGCCTCGTCGGCGTCACCGACGCCGAGGGCGGCGTCACGACGTACGGCTGGGACGCGCGCGGCAATCTCGTGACCGAGGTCGACGCCAACGGGCACACGACGACGATGACCTACGACGCGCTCAACCACCTGCTGTCGCGGACGCGCCCGCTCGGCGAGCACGAGACCTTCGCGTACGACGAGATCGGCCGCTTGGTGACGCACGTCGACTTCGCGGGGCAGACGACGACGTTCGTGTACGACGCCGCCAACCAGCTCACGGAGAAGGTGCTACCGACCGGCGCCGTGCCGTACGCGTTCACCCCCACCGGCCTGCGGCTGCAGGCGGGCGACGAGACCTTCGTCTACGACGAGCGCGGACGGATGCTGGAGGACCACGCGGCGTCGGGAACGGCGGTGACGTACGAGTACGACGCGGCGGGCAACCGCACGTCGATGGTCACGAGCGAGGGGACGACGACCTACACCTACGACGCGGCGAACCGTCTGGCGACGGTCGTCGACGGCGCCGGCACGACGACGTACGGCTACGACGCCGTCGGCGACCTCGCGACGACCGCCTATCCGAACGGCGTGACGACCACCTACATCTACGACGACCTCAACCGGCTCGTGAAGGTCGTGAACGAGAACGCCAACGGCCCGCTCTCGTCGTACACCTACACGCTCGGACCCACGGGCAACCGGATCCAGGTCGTCGAAGGCGGGCCGGCGACGACCGGGCGCAGCGTCTCGTACGCGTACGATCACGTCTATCGCTTGACGCAGGAGGCGATCGACGAGCCCGGCGCGGCGAACGATCAGACGGTGAGCTACGCCTACGACGCCGTCGGCAACCGGACCGAGATGAGCCGCTCCGGGACGGTGACGACGTATGCCTACGACGCCGACGATCGTGTGCTGACCGAGACGACCGGCGCATCGGTCGTGACGTCGACCTATGACGACAACGGCAACTTGAAGACCCGCGGCCACGCCGCCCAAACCGACGTCTACGACTACGACGCCGAGAATCGTCTGATCGGGGCGGACGTCGCGACCGGCGCGCACCCGGGCGTCGTCATCTACGGCTACGACGCCGACGGCATGCGGACGACGAAGACGGTGGGCGGCGTCACGACCGCATTCGTCCTCGACAGGAATCAGGAGAACGCCGAGGTCGTCGTCGAGAGCGACGGCGCGAGCGTCGTCACCTACACGCGTGGCAGCTCGCTCATCAGCCAAACGCGATCCGGCGCCGAGACCCGCTTCTACGTCACGGACGGCCGCCTCTCGACGCGCCAGCTGACCGACGAGACCGGCGCCGTGACCGACACCTACACCTACGACGCGTTCGGCGTGGAGCTCGCGCGCACCGGCGCGACCGTGAACCTCTACCGCTACACCGGTGAGCAGTTCGATCCGAACGTCGGCTTCTACTACCTCCGCGCCCGCTACTACGCGCCGCAGACCGGCCGGTTCATCACGACGGATCCCGCCCGCGGCAGCATCTTCGATCCGGTGTCGCTGCATCGGTATCTCTACGCGAACGCGAATCCGATCAACGCGCGCGATCCCTCGGGCGAAGCGTCGCTGCTCGAATCGGCCCTCGTTCTGGCGATTCTGGCGGTGGTGTTCTTCGTCGCCTACCTTCTCCGTCCTCGGCCGGTTCCGTCCTCGGACCACGACGACGTGAAGACGCTCATCGCGACGGGCGTTTTCGAGTATCTGACCACGACCGAGAGACTTCCCGGCACCAAGCTCGCCAATTCCGGCGAGCTCGCGCACGAGATCGCGGCGTCGTTCACGCCGAAGCCGATTCGGCTCACCGACCACGTCCTGGCGTTCCGCAGGTTCTACACTTCGTTCTCGGGTGAGGATTGGCATGTCGGCGTCGACTTCCGCGACGTGCGCGACACGCGGAGCTTTCCGAACCGTCTGGAGTACGTCATCGAGCTTCCGCCGACGGTGCCGAACGACATCCCGTCGATGACGAGGTATGTCGTCGAAGGCGAGCGCTGGCGACTGTTCCACAACCGCTTCGCGCTCAAGGACGTGGTGCCCGCCTACAAGAGGCTCAGCACGGGACGCGTCCTGAAGCTCCCGTACACCCTCCCGATCCTGCTCGGCGTCGTCAGCTGACGCGATCGCGACGAGCGCAGACGGGTAGTGGTCCCCGTTGACACCTAAGGGACCACTACCCGGAGAGGGTCCCGACTTTACAACTCGAAAGCCGCATGTTACTGCTCCGCGTCGACGAGAAGGATATGGGAGAAGGAACGAGCAGCGCGGAAGCGCATACCCAGGAGCTGATCCAGACCTACCGCCGGCACGAGACCGATACCGGGTCGCCCGAAGTCCAGATCGCGCTGCTCAGCGAACGCATCAGCTATCTCACCGAGCACTTCAAGACGCACGCGAAGGATCATCATTCGCGACGGGGTCTCTTGAAGCTCGTCGGACAGCGCCGTCGTCTGCTCGACTACCTCAAGCGGACCGACGTTGCGCGCTACAAGTCCGTCATCGAGCGCCTCGGTATCCGCAAGTAGTTTCCGCACGCGTCCCCAACCCGTCTCCCTCGCCATCGGACCACGGAGTAGACGACCCCACATCGGGGAGGGGAGCACATTTCATGAAACGAGTTGAACGAGATTTTCACGGCCGGCGCCTGTCGATCGAGGTCGGTCGCATGGCGAAGCAGGCGAACGGCTCGGCGTTGGTGCAGTACGGCGACACCGTCGTCCTGGTGACGGCCACCGCGGCGCGCGACGCCCGCGAGGCGCAGGATTTCTTTCCGCTCACGGTCGATTACCAGGAGAAGACCTTCGCCGCCGGCAAGATTCCGGGCGGCTTCTTCAAGCGTGAAGGCCGCCCGTCGGAGAAGGAGGTGCTGACCTCGCGCCTCTGCGACCGGCCGCTGCGCCCGCTCTTTCCCGACGGGTTTCGCTGCGAGACCCAGGTCATCGCGACGGTCCTGTCGTACGACAAGGAGAACGACTCCGACATGCTGGCGATGCTCGGCGCGTCGACGGCGCTCGAGATCTCCGACATCCCGTTCAACGGCCCGATCGCCGGCATCCGCGTCGGCCGCATCGACGGCAAGCTGGTGATGAACCCGATCAGCTCGACCAGTCGCCCAGAGCGACTTGCAGCTGATCCTCGCCGGCTCGCGCGACGCGCTCGTGATGGTCGAGGGCGGGGCGCGCATGCTGTCGGAGGACGAAATCCTCGAGGCGCTGTTCACCGGCCACCGCGAGCTCCAGCCGCTCCTCGACATGCAGGCCGAGCTGCGCGAGGCGATCGGCAGGCCGAAGCGCACGGTCACGCCGCCGGTCGCCGATCGCGCGATCGCGGCACGCGTCCGCGAGCTCGGCGAGTCGCGTATCCGCGAATCGTTGGCCCGTACCGGCAAGCACGTCCGCAACGAGGCGCTCCACGACGTGCGCGCCGAGATCCTGAAGAGCCTCGCCGCGGATTTCCCGGAGCGCGAGCGCGAGATCAAGGGCGTCTTCGAGGACCTGCTCTCCGAGCACGTCCGCGCGGTGATCGTCAAAGAGCGGCGCCGCATCGACGGCCGCGGCTTGAAGGACATCCGGCCGATCACCTGCGAGGTGCAGGTGTTGCCGCGCACCCACGGCTCGGCGCTCTTCACCCGGGGCGAGACCCAGGCGCTCGTGGTCGCGACGCTCGGCACCTCGTCCGACGAGCAGAAGATCGATGCTCTCATCGGCGAGACCTACAAGAAGTTCATGCTGCACTACAATTTTCCGCCGTTCAGCGTCGGCGAGGTCGAAGTTTCTCCGCAGCCCCGGCCGGCGCGAGATCGGGCACGGCGCGCTCGCGGAGCGCGCGGTCTCGGCCGTGCTGCCGGACGAGACCGACTTCCCCTACACCATCCGCGTCGTCTCGGAGATCCTCGAGTCGAACGGATCGTCGTCGATGGCGTCGGTCTGCGGCAGCTCGCTGGCGCTCATGGACGCCGGCGTGCCGATCAAGGCGCCCGTCGCCGGCATCGCGATGGGCCTCATCCGCGAGGGCGACGAGATCCGCGTGCTCTCCGACATCCTCGGCGACGAGGACCACCTCGGCGACATGGACTTCAAGGTCGCCGGCACCGCCGACGGCATCACCGCCGTGCAGATGGACATCAAGATCGGCGGCGTGACCCGCGAGATCATGCGCGACGCGCTCTACCAGGCGCGCGAAGGGCGCTTGCACATCTTGAAGGCGATGGAGGCGGCGCTCGCCGCGCCGCGCGCCGGCGTCTCGCAGCACGCGCCGCGAATCACCACCCTCAAGATCAAGGTCGACCGCATCCGCGACGTCATCGGACCCGGCGGCAAGGTGATCCGCGGCATCATCGAGGAGACCGGCGTCAAGATCGACGTCGAGGACGACGGCACGATCTACATCGCCTCCGCCGACGGCGCCGCGATGGAGAAGGCCGTCGATTGGATCCACCGCCTCACCGCGGAAGCCGAGGTCGGGAAGATCTACAAGGGCGATCGTCAAGAAGATCATGGACTTCGGCGCGTTCGTCGAGATCCTGCCCGGCACCGACGGCCTGGTGCACATCTCGCAGCTCGCGCGCGAGCGCGTGCAGCGCGTCCGCGACGTGGTGAACGAGGGCGACGAGGTGATGGTGAAGGTCCTCGAGGTCGACAAGACCGGCAAGATCCGCCTGTCCCGCAAAGAAGCGCTCGACAAAGAGGCCGGCGCCGCCGGCTGAGCCGACTTCGGCGAGCACGACGATGGTCGGGGAGGACGCCAGGGGAGCGGTCCGTCCGGCAGCGGCGGCGCAGGGTACGGCACCGTTCGCGACGCCTGCCGCGGTGCACGAAGGAATCGGCGCGTCCGGCCGGATGGCGGCGGCCGCCGACCCGGCTGCGACCGCCGGTCGCGACGACGGGTCGGGTGCGGTCGCGAAGACCGTTCTCGGCAACGGCCTGCGCGTGGTCTCCGAGCGCGTCCCGGGGCTGACGTCGGTCGCGGTCGGGATCTGGGTCGAGAACGGCTCGCGCTACGAGCCGCCGGCGCGGAACGGCATCTCGCATTTCCTCGAGCATCTATTCTTCAAAGGAACCGCGCGCCGGAGCGCGGCCGAGATCTCGGAGGAGATCGACGCGATCGGCGGCGTCCTCAACGCCGACACCGACCGCGAGTACACCTGCTACTACGCCAAGGTGCTCGGCGAGCACGCCACGCTGGCGATCGACCTCCTCGGCGACATCGTGCTGTCGTCGCGGCTCGACGCCGAGGAGATCGAGCGCGAGAAGGAGGTCGTCCTCGAGGAGATCGCCGAGATCGAAGACACGCCCGACGACTACGTCGGCGACCTCTTCCACCTCGCGTACTGGGCCGACCATCCGCTCGGCCTGCCGGTGTGCGGGTCGCGCTCGACGGTCGAGACGTTCGACCGCGCGGCGTGCCTCCGGCTGATCGCCGAACGCTACCGCCCGAATCGCATCGTGGTCGCCGCCGCCGGCGACGTCCGTCACGAGGCGTTCGTCGACGAGGTGGCGCGGCACTTCGCGGCGGCGGACGGCGCGGCGGCACTCGGCGACGGCGCGCCGCCGGTCGTGCGGCCGGGAATCGCGATGCACCAGCGGCGCCTGGCCCAGGTTCAGCTCTACCTCGGCGCCGGCGGCGTCGGCGCGAGCGACCCGGCCCGCGCCGCCGCGGCGGTGTTGAACGCCACCCTCGGCGACAGCCCGAGCTCGCGGCTCTTCCAGGAGATCCGCGAGCAGCGCGGGCGCGCCTACTCGATCGAGTCCTTTCTGAGCTCGTATCGCGACACCGGCTATCTCGGCGTCGCCGCCGGCACCCGTGCCGCGTGGGTACCGGAGGTCGTGGAGGCGATCGTCGGCGAGCTGCGCCTGCTGAAACGCGAAGGGGTCACGCCGGCCGAGCTCGCGCGCGCCAAGGGCAAGATCAAGGGCAGCATCCTCCTCGGTCTCGACACCTCGGAGCACCGCATGGAGCGGCTCGCGCTCGACGAGATCTATCACGGCCGCGACGTGCCGTTGGCCGAGGTCGCGGCGCGGATCGACGCCGTCACCAACGACGACGTGATCGCGCTCGCCGAGCGGCTGTTCGTGCCGGAGCGCTGCGGTCTCGTCCTCCTCGGCAACCTGCGGCGGCAGCGGGTCGACAGCGGCGTGTTCGGCGCCCTCGGCTGAGATGATCGCGCGCTACACCCGGCCCGCGATGGCGCGCATCTGGGCCGACGAGACGCGCTACCGCCACTGGCTCGAGGTCGAGATCCTCGCCTGCGAGGCGCTGGCGGCGCGGGGCGAGGTCCCGGCGCGCGCGGCCCGCACGATCCGCAAGCGGGCGCGCATCGACGTCGCGCGCATCGAGGCGCTCGAGGCGGAGGTGCGCCACGACGTGATCGCCTTCGTCACGCAAGTGGCGGAGACCGTCGGACCGGACGGACGGTTTCTCCACCTCGGGCTGACCTCGTCGGACGTGCTCGACACCGGCTTCGCGCTGCAGCTCCGCGACGCGGCGGCGCTGCTGCTCGAAGGGCAGGATCGACTGATCGCGACGCTGCGCGACCTCGCGCTTCGCCACAAGCACACGCTGATGATCGGCCGGACGCACGGCATGCACGCCGAGCCGATCACCTTCGGGTTGAAGGCGCTCGGCTGGCACACCGAGGCGCTCCGCAATCGCGCCCGTCTGGAGACCGCCGCGCGCGGCGTCGCGGTCGGCAAGATCTCCGGCGCGGTCGGGGTCTTCGGCAACGTCGACCCGGCGGTGGAGCGCTACGTCTGCGAGCGCCTCGGCCTCGCGCCCGAGCCGGTGGCGACCCAAGTCGTCGCGCGCGACCGCCATGCCGAGCTCTTCACCACGCTGGCGCTCCTCGGCGCCGCGCTCGAGCGCATCGCGGTCGAGATCCGGCACCTGCAACGCACCGAGGTCGGCGAGGCGGAGGAGCCGTTCGCGAGCGCGCAGAAGGGCTCGTCGGCGATGCCGCACAAGCGCAACCCGATCCTCTCGGAGAACGTCACCGGTCTCGCGCGTCTCCTGCGCGCCTACGCCGGCGCCGCGCTCGAGGACGTCGCGCTCTGGCACGAGCGCGACATCAGCCACTCGTCGGTCGAGCGCGTGATCGCGCCCGACGCGACGATCGCGCTCGACTTCATGCTGGCGCGCCTCACCGGCGTCCTCGAGCGGCTGGTGGTGCGGCCGGAACGGATGCGGGCGAACCTCGACCGCAGCGGCGGCGTCGTGCTCTCGGAGGACGTGCTGCTCGCCTTGGTGCGCGCCGGCGCCGCGCGCGAGGACGCGTATCGTTGGGTACAGCGCGCGGCGCACGCGGCGCTCGACGGCGGCCGCTCGTTCGCCGACGCGCTCGCGGCCGAGGACGAGGTGCGAAAGCGCCTCACGCGCGCCGACATCGATCGTCTCCTGGATCCGGCGCGACACCTCGCGCATCTCGACTTGCTCTTTCGACGGGGCTTGGGTACCAGAGGTCCGTCACGCCGGTCGCAGCGGCGCGCAGCGGTGGCACCACATTCTCGCGGGGGGCGCACGTGAACGAGTCGGTCGAGGCGCGCGAGCAGCTGTACGAGGGCAAGGCGAAGAAGCTTTTCGCAACCGCCGATCCCGATCTGCTGATTCAGTACTTCAAGGACGACGCCACCGCCTTCAACGCCAAGAAGCGCGGCACGATCGCCCAGAAGGGCTTCCTCAACAACGCCATCTCGGAGGTCTTCTTCCGGCTGCTCGAGCAGAACGGCGTGCCGACGCACTTCGTGCGCCGGCTCGACGACCGCAACATGCTCGTCCGCCGGCTCGAGATCGTTCCGGTCGAGATGGTGATCCGGAACGTCGTCGCGGGCAGCCTCGCGAAGCGGCTCGGGATGGAGGAGGGCCGCGTGCTGCCGCGGCCGATCATCGAGTTCTTCTACAAGAGCGACCCGCTCGACGACCCGATGATCAACGAGTGGCACGTGCTCGTCTTCGAGATGGCGACCAAGGGCGAGCTCGACGAGATGGTTGCGCTCACCGAGCGCATCAACGCGGTCCTTCAGCCGTACTTGAAGGAGCGCGGCATCGTGCTGGTCGACATGAAGGTCGAGTTCGGCCGCCATCACGGCAAGATCCTCCTCGGCGACGAGATCTGTCCCGACACCTGCCGGTTCTGGGACAGCGGCTCGGGCGAGAAGATGGACAAGGATCGCTTCCGCCGCGATCTCGGGCGCGTCGAGGAGGCGTACGAGGAGATCGCCCGCCGCGTCGGCGCTGCCTAACCGCGAGGCTCTGCATCCCATGCGCTGGCTCGCCCGCGTTTTCGTGACGCCGAAGCAGGGAATCCTCGACCCGCAGGGCAAGGCGATCCAGCAGTCGTTGCACGCGCTCGGCTATCCCGAGGTCGGCGACGTCCGGTTGGGGAAGTACCTCGAGATGGAGGTCGCCGACGTCAGCCGCGAGAGCGCCGAGTCGCGGGTCCGCGAGATGTGCGAGCGGCTGCTGGCAAACCGCGTGATCGAGGACTTCCGCTTCGAGGTGGTCGAGGGCCATGCGGCGTGACGGCCGCGCGCGCCTGAGGCGGTCGCCGCGCGCTCCGGCGTCTCGTGCGGTGTGCCTCGCCGCTCCCCAGGTCGCGGTTCGCGCCGCCGCACGCTAGACTCGAGCGACATGCGCTGGGGCGTGATCACGTTTCCGGGCTCGAACGACGACGCGCAGGTCGCGTACGTGCTCGAGCACCTGCTCGGCGAGTCGGTCGTGCGGCTCTGGCACAAGGACGCCACGCTCGACGGCCTCGACTGCGTCGTCCTGCCGGGCGGCTTCTCGTACGGCGACTACCTGCGCTGCGGCGCGATGGCGCGGTTCTCGCCGATCATGCGGAGCGTCGAGACGTTCGCCGCCGACGGCGGGCGCGTCATCGGCATCTGCAACGGCTTTCAGATCCTCTGCGAGGCCGGTCTCCTCCCGGGCGCGTTGATTCGAAACCGCGGGCTCAGCTTTCTCTGCGAGCGCGTTCACGTCCGCGTCGAGGACGCCGACACGATCTTCACCAACCGCTGCCGGCGTGGCGACGTGCTCGACCTGCCGATCAAGCACGGCGAGGGGTGCTACGTCGCCGACGCCGCGACCCTCAAGGCGCTGGAAGCGGGCCGGCAGGTGGTGCTGCGCTACACCGACGCGCAGGGCAGGGTGACGGCGGAGTCGAACCCCAACGGCTCGCTCGCGGCGATCGCCGGCATCCGCAGCGCGCGCGGCAACGTCTTCGGCCTGATGCCGCATCCGGAGCACGCGTGCGAGTGGCTCGTCGGCGGCGAGGACGGCCGCAAGATCTTCCTGTCGGTGATCGCGTCCTCCGGGAGCGCCGTCGACGCGCCGAGCTCGAAGGTCGTCTCGGGACCGTAACCACCGCGCCCGCGCGCAGAGGTCGTCGCACATGCAGATCACCGTCGAGACCGCGCTCCAGCACGGGCTGACCGCAGACGAGTACGCGCGCATCGAGGCGGCGCTCGGACGCGCGCCGACGTTCGAGGAGCTCGGCGTCTTCTCGGTGATGTGGTCGGAGCATTGCAGCTACAAGAGCTCCCGCACGCATCTCCGGCAGCTGCCGACCACCGGCGCGCGCGTGCTGCAAGGGCCCGGCGAGAACGCCGGCGCCCTCGACGTCGGCGACGGCCTGGCGGTGGTCTTCAAGATCGAGAGCCACAACCATCCGTCGTTCGTCGAGCCGTTCCAGGGCGCCGCCACCGGCGTCGGCGGCATCCTGCGCGACATCTTCACGATGGGCGCGCGGCCGATCGCGAACCTGAACTCGCTGCGCTTCGGCGGCGTCGCGCACGCGCGCACGCCCTACCTGCTCCGCGGCGTGGTCGCCGGCATCGCCCACTACGGCAACTGCATCGGCGTGCCGACGGTCGGCGGCGAGGTCTATTTCGACCCGGGGTACGACCACAACATCCTGGTGAACGCCTTCACGCTCGGGGTGGTGTCCGCGGACCGCATCTTCCGCGCCGAGGCCGCCGGGATCGGCAACCCGGTGATGTACGTCGGCTCGAAGACCGGGCGCGACGGGATCCACGGCGCCAGCCTGCTCGCCTCGGCCGAGTTCGGCGCCGAGGCGGAAAGCAAGCGGCCGACGGTGCAAGTCGGCGATCCGTTCACCGAGAAGCTCTTGCTCGAGGCGTGCCTCGAGCTGATGTCCCCCGCGCACAGCGCGCACCTGGTCGCGATCCAGGACATGGGCGCCGCCGGTCTCACCAGCTCGTCGGCCGAGATGGCGGGCCGCGGCGGCGTCGGCATCGATCTCGACCTGTCGCGGGTTCCGCTTCGCGAGGACGGCATGACGCCGTACGAGATCCTGCTCTCGGAGTCGCAGGAGCGCATGCTGCTCGTCGTCCGGCAAGGCTCGGAAGCGGCCGTGCAAGCGCTGTTCGCGCGCTGGGACCTGGACGCGGCGGTGATCGGCGCCGTCACCGACAGCGGCCGGCTGCGCGCCGACTGGCAGGGCCGTCGCGTCGTCGACATCCCGGTCGCGGCGCTGACGACGGACGCGCCGGTCTACGACCGGCCGGCGCTCGAGCCGACCGACGGCGACGACCCCCAGCGGCTGGTCCTGCGCGACCTCGCCGAGCCCGGCGACTACACGCACGCGCTCGAGCGCCTGCTGGAGTCGCCGAATCTCGCGTCGCGGGAGTGGATCTACCGCCAGTACGACACCTACGTCGGCGGCGGATCGATCGTCCGGCCCGGATCGGACGCGGCGGTCGTCCGCCTGCCGGGCACGCAGAAGGCGATCGCGATGACGCTCGACTGCAACAGCCGTCTGTGCCTCCTCGATCCGTACGTCGGCACCGTCAGCGCGGTCGCGGAGGCGGCGCGCAATCTCGCCGCGACCGGCGCCGAGCCGATCGGCGTCACCAACTGCCTCAACTTCGGCAACCCGGAGAAGCCGGACGTCATGTGGCAGTTCCAGCAGGTGATCGCCGGCCTGCGCGACGCCTGCCTCGCCTTCGGCACGCCGGTCGTGAGCGGCAACGTGAGCTTCTACAACGAGACCGAAGGCCAGAGCATCCCGCCGACGCCGGTGATCGGCATGGTCGGATTGCTCGAGGACGCGAGCCAGCGCGTCACCCAGTGGTTCAAGGGCGAGGGCGACGCCGTCGTCCTGCTCGGCCGCAATCGCGAGGAGCTCGGCGGCAGCGAGTACCTCGCGGTCGTGCATCATCAGGTGCGCGGGTCGCTGCCGTGGGTCGACCTCGACAGCGAGCGGCGCCTGATCCGGGTCGCGGTGACGGCGGCGCGCGAAGGGCTGCTGCGCTCGGCGCACGACGTCGCGGAAGGCGGCCTCGCGGTCGCCCTCGCGGAGTGCTGCATCTCGGACGAGGGCGGCCGCGTGCTCGGCGCGAAGCATCGACATCGAGACCGGGCTGCGGCCGGACGCGCTGCTCTTCGGCGAGAGCCAGGCGCGCCTCGTCGTCTCGGTCCGGCGCCGTCATCTCGGCCGGCTGCGCGAGATCGCGCGACGCGAGGACGTGCCGATGGCGGTGCTCGGCGAGGTGCGGGGTCAACGGCTCGAGATCGGCGACTGGATCGACGTGGACGTGGTCGCGCTGCGCGAGCGCTGGCGCACCGGCCTCGAACGAGTGCTCGCGGGTCAGACCGCGGAGTGATATTCCCAAGGAGTCCCTCCGCGTGAGCGTTCGGCCGCACGACCGTCCGGCGGTACCGAGAGCTCGATCTCCGAGGAGTCTCGCATGGCGCGCAACGGCGACGGGTTCCACGAGGAGTGCGGTGTCGTCGGGGTCTACGGACATCCCGAAGCGGCGAACCTCGCCTACCTCGGGCTGTGCGCGCTCCAGCACCGCGGCCAGGAGTCGGCGGGAATCGTCTCGTCCGACGGTCACGTGCTGGTCTCGCATCGCGGCGTCGGGCTCGTCGCCGACGTCTTTCCCGAGCACATCGTCCGCCGCCTCAAGGGCGACGCCGCGATCGGCCACAACCGCTACTCCACGACCGGCGCGTCGCACGTGAAGAACGCGCAGCCGCTCGTCGTCGAGTACGAGGGCGGCGGGCTCGCGGTCGCGCACAACGGCAATCTCGTCAACGCGCAGGAGCTGCGCGGCCGGCTCGAGGAGCGCGGCTCGATCTTCCAGTCGACCGTCGACACCGAGGTCATCGTCCACCTGATCGCGGGCTCGCGCGCCCCGACGCTCGAGGACCGGGTGGTCGAAGCGCTCCAGCAGGTGCGTGGCGCGTACTCGCTGGTCTTCCTCTCGCCGGAGAAGCTGATCGCGGTGCGCGATCCCTACGGGTTCCGCCCGCTCGTCCTCGGACAGGTGAAGGGCGCGTGGGTCGTCGCATCCGAGACCTGCGCGCTCGACCTGATCGACGCGACGTACGAGCGCGAGGTGGAGCCCGGAGAGGTCGTGGTCCTGTCGCGCGGCGGCATCGACACCTACCACCCGTTCCCGCCGGTGGCGCGCGCGTCGTGCATCTTCGAGCACGTCTACTTCTCGCGGCCCGACTCGATCGTCTTCGGCCGCAACGTGTACCAGGCGCGGAAAGAGCTCGGGCGCCAGCTCGCGCGCGAGTCGCCGGTCGCCGCCGACATCGTCGTGCCGGTGCCGGATTCCGGCGTGCCCGCGGCGATCGGCTACGCCGAGGAGGCGCGGCTCGCCTTCGAGATGGGCCTCATCCGCAACCACTACGTCGGCCGCACCTTCATCGAGCCGCGCGACGCGATCCGGCACTTCGGCGTCAAGGTGAAGCTGAACGCGCAGCCGAGCGTGCTCGAGGGCAAGCGCGTGGTGGTCGTCGACGACTCGATCGTGCGCGGCACCACCAGCAGAAAGATCGTCAAGATGATCCGCGCCGCCGGCGCGCGCGAGGTGCACATGCGGATCAGCTCGCCGCCGACGCGGAGCCCTTGCTACTACGGCATCGACACGCCGACGCGCAGCGAGCTGATCGCGTCGTCGCACGACAGCGACGAGATCCGCCGCTACATCACCGCCGATTCGCTCGCCTACCTGAGCGAGGACGGTCTGTACGCGTTTCTCGACGGCAAGCGCGACGGCTTCTGTGACGCATGCTTCACCGGCCGCTACCCGGTGCCGTTCGAGGACACCGGCAACCACCGCCAGCTCGTCCTCTTCGAGGCCGACGAGGAGCCCTGACGTCCGCCGCCCGCTCGTCCCTCGGCCGCCGTCCCGCTCGTCGCACGCGTGTCGAATTGACCCGTCCTCCGCTGGGGCGTAGCCTCGCGCCCTGAATGGCCCCTCCCAGCGAGCACTGGGATTACCTCGTCATCGGCAGTGGCATCGCGGGCCTGACCTTCGCGCTCGGCGTCGCCGATCACGGCAGCGTCGCGATGGTGACCAAGGACCGCAGCGACGAGAGCAACTCGTCGTACGCTCAGGGCGGCGTCGCGAGCGTGTGGAGCCCCGAGGATTCCTTCGAGGCCCACATCGGCGACACGCTCGCGGCCGGGGCCGGTCTGTGCCACGAGGACATCGTCGAGATCGTCGTCCGCGACGGGCCGGAGCGCATCCGCGACCTGATCGCGCTCGGCACCCACTTCGACTCGCGCGTCGAGGGCGACGCCGTCGAGTACGACCTCGGGCGCGAGGGCGGCCACTCGCGACGCCGCGTGCTCCACGCCGGCGATCTCACCGGCCAGGAGATCGTGCGCGCGCTGACGGTCGCGGTTCGCCGTCACCCCAACATCACGATCTTCGAGAACGCGCTCGCGGTGGATCTCCTGACCGACCGCAAGCTCGGCCGCGCCAGCGGACGCGTGAGCTGCTGGGGCGCGTACGTCTACGATCGGCGCAGCGGCGCGGTCCGCACGGTCGGCGCGCGCGTCACCGTGCTCTGCACCGGCGGCGCCGGCAAGGTGTACCTCTACACGACCAACCCCGACGTCGCGACCGGCGACGGCGTCGCGATCGGCTTCCGCGCCGGCGCCGCCGTCGGCAACATGGAGTTCTTCCAGTTCCACCCGACCTGCCTCTATCACCCCAAGGCGAAGTCGTTTTTGATCACCGAGGCGCTGCGCGGCGAGGGCGCGATCCTGCGGCTGCCGAACGGCCTGCCGTTCATGCGTAGCTACCACCCGGACGCGGAGCTCGCGCCGCGCGACGTCGTCGCACGCGCGATCGACCACGAGATGAAGGTCCGCGGCTGCGAGCACGTCTATCTCGACATCACGCACGAGCCCGCGAGCTGGGTCGAGGAGCGGTTTCCGAACATCGTCCGCCGCTGCCGCGAGCTCGGCATCGATCCGACGCGCGAGTGGATCCCGGTCGTGCCGGCGGCGCACTACCTCTGCGGCGGCGTCGTCACCGACCGCGACGGCCTGACGCGGCTCGGCCGGCTCTATGCCTGCGGCGAGGTCGCGATGACGGGACTGCACGGCGCCAACCGGCTCGCCTCGAACTCGCTGCTCGAGGCGCTGGTGTTCGGGCATCGCGCCGCGGTGCACGCGCGCGCCACGCTCGCGAGCGACTCGGCGGTTCCGCCGGCGCTGCCGGACTGGAATCCCGGCACGGCGGTCAACAGCGACGAGTCGGTCGTGGTGACGCAGAACTGGGACGAGGTGCGGCGCACGATGTGGAACTTCGTCGGCATCGTGCGCTCGAACCGCAGGCTCGAGCGCGCCCGCAAGCGGATCGCGATGCTGCAGGACGAGATCCGCGAGTACTACTGGGACTTCCTCGTCACCGACGATCTCCTCGAGCTCCGCAACATCGCCACGGTGGCGGAGCTCATCGTCCGCTCGGCGCTGCTGCGGCGCGAGAGCCGCGGCCTGCACTTCACCCTCGACTACCCGGAGCGCGACGACGCGCATTGGCGGCACGACACCATCGTCGCGCCGTCAGATCTCTGACCGGCGATCGCATCGGCAGGTATGGCCGCGCGTGAAAAAAACGTCGATCGGGTACGTTTACGCGTTGACGCGCGTCGACGGCGTTGACTATGGTGACGCGCGATGCTGGGGGTGCGGGTCAGGGGACGGGTCGCGGTTCTGCTCTGTGGATCGCTGCTCCTTCCGCTCATCTCATTGCTCTCACCGAACGCGGTCGCGGCGGACATCTACTCCAAGCGCGATCGCTACGGCGTGCTGCACTTCACCAACGTTCCCACCGACAAGTCGTTCAAGATCATGATGCGCGACCCGGTCGGGGTGCGCGCGAGCGGGTTCAGCGCCGGGCGCGTCGGCGGGGCCGCGGACGCGCGGAAATACGATCCGATCATCGCCGAGGTCGCGGGCCGGTATCGCGTCGAGCAGGCGCTGGTGAAGGCGGTGATCAAGGCGGAGTCGGCGTTCCGGACCGACGCGATCTCGCCGAAAGGCGCGCGCGGCTTGATGCAGCTGATGCCGGAGACGGCGCTGCGCCACAACGTATGCAACGTCCACGAGCCCGCCGACAACATCCGCGGCGGCGTGCAGCATCTCCGCATGCTGCTCGATCGCTACGACGGCAACGTCGTGAAGGCGATCGCGGCGTACAACGCCGGCGAGGAAGCCGTCGATCGCTACGGCGGCGTTCCCCCATACCAGGAGACGCGCGAGTACGTCTGGCGCGTGCTCCAGTTCCGCCAGCACTTCCTCCAGCAAGCCTTCGCGCTCGCGCATTGATCGAGCGCCGGAGCGCTCGCGCGCTGCTCGGCTCGACGAGGTCGTGGTGCCTGACGGCGACGTCGCCGGTGCGGCGCGGCGCCGCGTCGGCGCGGGGGTAGGGCAGTGACCCCTTCGCCCTCGGCGGACACCCGGCCGCTGCCGCTGCGCCGGCCGGCGTTGGTGTGGACGGCGCCGAACGTCCTCACCTCGCTCCGCATCGCGATCATCCCCGCGATCGTGTACCTGATGAACGATCCCGGGCGGCGCGCGGGATTCCTCGCGGCGCTGCTCTTCTTCGTCGCCTGCCTGACGGACTACTACGACGGCTTTCTGGCGCGGAAGTACGGCATCGTCACGACGCTCGGGAAGTTCCTCGACCCGCTCGCGGACAAGCTGATCGTCGCCTCGGCGCTGATCATGCTGGCGGCGATGCCGTGCGCCGACGTGGCGCCGTGCGAGCCGCGCGTGCCGGCTTGGCTCGTGGTCGTGATCGTCGGCCGGGAGCTGGCGGTGACGGGTCTCCGCGCGATCGCCCTCGGCGAGGGCATCGTGGTCGGCGCCGAGGAGCTCGGAAAGTACAAGATGATCTTCCAGATGTTCGCCCTCGTCGGTCTGCTGCTGCACTACCGCTATGCCTACGTCGATTTCCACGTCGCCGGCATGTACTTCCTGTGGATCTCGGTGCTCATCAGCCTGTGGTCGGCGGCCGACTATCACGTGCGCGTGTATCGTCGGCTGCGCGCGCTGCGCGGCGCCGTCGATGGCTGACGCACGCGGCCGCGCGACGCCGCGCGATGATTGACAGCCTTCCATGCGCTCCGTAAGGTGACGTCCTTCCGCGGGTGTAGCTCAGTTGGCTAGAGCACGACCTTGCCAAGGTCGGGGTCGAGGGTTCGAAGCCCTTCACCCGCTCTCGACGCGCTCCGGCCCCGGCGTTCAGCCGGGGCCGCGATCTTCTCCCGCATGACGATCACCGGCGGAGCGCGCGCGCCGGACGCGGGCGAGCCGCGACCGCGGATCGCGATCGTGCTCTCCGGCGGCGGCGCGCGCGGCGCCTACGAGGCGGGCGTGCTCTCGTACCTCATGCGCGAGCTCCCGAAGCTGCTCGGACGGCGCGTCGCGTTCGACGTCGTCAGCGGCGCGTCCGTCGGGGCGATCCACGCGTCGTACTGGTGCGCGACGCTTCACGAGGACGACGAGACGCGCGCGGCGCGGCTGGCGTCGGTCTGGGACTCGCTCTCGGTCGAGAGCGTGTATCGCCTCAGCATCGGCGACCTCGTCCGCATTCCCGTCGCGGATCTTCGGCGGCCCGTTCAGCCGTCCGCGCGATCTCGGCGGCAAGCTGCCGGATCGGCTGCCCGGTCTCCTCGACACCGCCGCGCTCGAGGACCTGGTACGCGAGCAGATTCCGTGGCGGCAGCTGCGGCCGAATCTGCGGGATTCGCGGACCGTCCTCTGCGTGTCGTGCACCGAGATCGCCTCCGGACGCGCGGTGGTCTTCGTCGACGGGCGCGGCGTGGCGCTGACGCCGTGGGAATACGACCCGTACGTGGTCGCGCGGCTGTCGGCGGTCGGGTCCGCTGCACACGCTCGCGTCGGCCGCGATCCCGCTGTTCTTTCCGGCGGTGCGGATCGGGCGCCATTTCTACTGTGACGGCGGCATGCGCCTGAACACCCCGCTCTCGCCGGCGCTTCGCCTGGGCGCCGACCGCCTCCTGCTGATCGCGCTCCGCTACCCGCCCGACGCGCGCGTCGAGGAAGCGGCGAGCGAACGCGAGGTCGCGTACAACAACCCCGCGTACCTCCTCGGCAAGGTGCTGAACGCGCTCCTCCTCGACCACATCGACTACGACCTGCAGCGGATGCGCCTGATGAACGCGGTGCTCGCGGGCGGCGAGGCCGCCTTCGGGCCGGAGTTCCTGCCGCGCATCAACGAGATCATCCGCGCCAACCGCGGCGCGAACTACCGGGTCGTGAGGGAATGCGTGGTGCGCCCGTCCGAGGACCTCGGCCGCCTCGCCGGGCGGGCGTACAACCGCCGGGCGCGTTCGTTCCGGCCGGCGCGCATGGTCGCCGACCTGGTCATGCAGCTCGGCGGTGCGCGGCGTTCCGGAATCGGAAGCCGACCTGCTCTCGTACGTCCTGTTCGACGCCGCGTACACCCGCGAGCTCATCGCGCTCGGTCACGCCGACGCCGCGCGCCAGGCGGACGAGATCGCGGCCCTCTTCGCGTGAGCCCGCTCGCCGCGGCGCTGGTCGTGCGGAACGCCGTCGCGTCCGCGATCGTCGCCGCCCTCGACGACGAACACGACCGCGCGCTGGTCGAGGCGATGAAGGCCGTGCTCGCCGCCGGCGGCGCGAGTCTCCCGCGCACGCTCGCGCGACGCTTGGCGGCGACCGGCGCGTTCACGGTCGGCGACGCTCCGACGACGGCGGACGTGACCGTGCGTCCCGCCGACGCCCTGCTGCGGCATCGCGACGCGGCGCTCGAGCGGCTCGCGCGCGGCGCCGCCGCGCGCGGCCGAGTACCACCGCGGTGAACGCGGTCGGGCGCCGGAGCCCGCGAGCACGTGACGATCGCCCTCCGCCAAGCGGCGGCGTCTTTGGCGCCGCGATCTCTTCTTCGAGGTCCACGAGGTCTTGGAGCGCGCCTGGCGGGATGCCGACGGCGACCGCCGCGTCTTCCTGCAAGGGCTGATACAGATCGCCGTCGCGTTTCATCATCTCGAGCGCGGCAACGAACAGGCCGCGGCGACGCTGCTCGCGGCCGGGCGGAGGAAGCTCGCGCGGTTCGCGCCGCGCTTCGCGGGCGTCGCGGTCGACGAGCTGTTGCGCGCGAGTCGCGCCGTGGGAGGCCGTCGCCCGCTCGACGCCGGCGGATCGCCGGTCGCGACCGCATCGCGCTCGGAGCGCGGGCGTCGCCGCCGACCTTGCGATTCCCCGGCTCCGCATCGAGCGCTGAGCCCGTCGACGAGAGACCGCCAGGCGGGAGAGCGGGTCGCGCGCGCGGCGAGCAGCCGCGTCCCGCGCGTTCGGCGATCGTGTTCCGCGCTTCGGCGGCCGCGTCAGACGGTCGCGCGCAGCTCCTCGACCATGCGCCGGACGGTCGCGCAGCCGCGATCCCAGAACGCCGGCGAGCGCACGTCGAAGCCGAAGCGGGCCAGCAGCGACGCCGGATCGGCGCTGCCGCCGCTTGCGAGCAGCTCGAGATAGTCGGGCACGAATGCCGCGCCCTCGGCGCGATAGCGATCGAAGAGCGCGAGCGTCAGCAGCTCGCCGAAGGCGTAGGCGTAGCAATAGAAGCGGCTGTGGATGAAATGCGGGATGTACGCCCACCCGAAGCGGTACGCGGCCGGGATCTCGACGGCGTCGCCGAAGAGGTCGCGCTGGGCGTCGGTCCACAAACGGCAGATCTCGTCGGTCGAGAGCCGGCGCTCGCGTCGCGCCGCGTGTGCCGCGAGCTCGAACCGGGTCAATGCGTGCTGGCGGTAGAGCGTGCCGTAGATCTCGTCGAGCGTCTCGACCAGGAGGCGGCGGCGCGTCGCCGCGTCCGGCGCGGTCGCGACCAGGTGCGCCGTCACGAGCATCTCGGCGAACACCGACGCCGTTTCCGCCAGCACCAGCGGCGCCTCGTAGTTGAGGAAGCTCTGCCGGCCCGCCAGCAGGTAGTGGACGCCGTGGCCGATCTCGTGCGCCAGCGTCGCGACGTCGCGGCCGGTGCCGGCGTAGCTCATGAGGACGTACGGATGCTCGCCGGGCGCGAGCGCGGCGCAAAACGCGCCATGGCGCTTGCCGGGCCGCATCTCGGCGTCGACCCAGCGATCGTCGAGAAAGCCGCGGGCGAGATCGGCGAACGCCGGCGTGAAGCGCGCGAAGGCGTCGAGGACGGTGGTGCGCGCGTCGGCGTAGGACACGCGGGCGTCGGCGACGCCGACGGGAGCGTAGACGTCCGCGAGGTCGAGCCGCGGCAGTCCGAGCAACCGGGCCTTGACGCCGAAATACTCCCGGACGTCGTCGTAGTGCCGCGCGACGGCGTCCATCATCGCCGCCGACGACCTCGGCGTCGACGTCGTTCGCGAGATGGGTCGGCGCGGCGAGGTCGCGATACGCCCGCATCTCGCAGTCGATGCGATGGTCGAGGAGGAGCGCGTTGAAGATCGCGGTCAGCGGCAAGCGCTCGGCGGCGTAGCGTTCGAGGTAGACCTCGAGAGCGTGTCGGCGGATCGCACGGTCGGGATGATGGAAGAGCGCCATGACCTCGCCGTCGGTGAGCTCCCGCTGCTCGCCGTCGACGACGAGACGGAAGCGGAGCGACCCGCTGAGCTCGTCGTAGAGCTGCACGAACGCTGCGCGTCCGCTCACGTCCTTACGGGTGAGCGCGCGCTCCTCGGCCTCGCTCAGGAGATGCGGCTTGAACCGCCGCACGGTGAGCAGGAAGTGGCGGTAGCTCGCGAGAGCGGGGTCGTCCGCCCAGCGTGCGAAGGCGGCATCCGGAACGCCGGTCAGCTCGAGCTCGAAGAAGACGAGGACGGTACGGAGCTCGGCCTGCGCCTCGTGCGTGCGCTGCTCGAGATCGAGCGCGACCGGGTTTTGCGTATCCGCCGCCGCGAGCAGCGACGCGTAGTACCCAGGCCGGGCGCCGAGCGCCTGGATCGCCTCGTACTCCACGAGCGCGTCGTAGAGCGCCGACGCCTCGAGCGTCCCGCCCGCGATCCGGCCGCGATAGCCGGCGGCGAAGCGCTCCGCGCGCTCGTGCGCCGCGCGGGTGTCGGCGTCGAGATCGGGGTCGTCCGGTCCGGTGTAGAGCCGCTCGAGGTTCCAACGCATCCCGGCGTCTGCGCCGGCGGGCGAGTCGATCGATGGGTCGTCCGGCATCCGCCCGTGGTAGCAGCGCGGTGGAAATCGCGCGACCTCTGTGATTGATGCGCGCTGATGACGGAGGTGCCGGAGCGGGATCGGAAGCGCGCGCAGGCGCGGCAATCGATGGCTGCCGCGCGGATGCGGCCGAGCGTGCGATCCGCCGCCGCCGTCATGGAGGCGGGCAAAAAAATAGGGCGGAGGCCCCCCTTTTGCCTCCGCCCCACTCGCGACCATGCTGTCGCCAGAATGGCTGCGAGAACCGTGCGGCCGTCCTGCCGCGTGCCGTGTACGTTAGGTGAACGCGACACGGCGAACAATTCCGGAAACGTGGGAGAACGCCGGAGAAAAAAGGGGGGAGTGCGTCACCGAATCGCGGGCTCGCGGCGCCGTTTGTTGCTGACCCTGCTGGCCATCGCCTGCGCCAACGCGGGTGAAGCGTGGGCGGCGACGCGCTGCGAGCTTCCGGCGGTCTTCGCCGTCGTCGCCGAGGAACGCGGCATCGGCGGGCGCGGCGTCGTCGTCGTGCCTTGCACGGGCGAGCCGAGCGCGGGCGAGGGGAGCGGCGCCGCGAGCGGCTCGGACGCGGGACCGCGGCCGGGAGACGTCGTACGTCAGGCGAACGGCAACCGAGTCGATCGCTGCGTCGATCTCGAGAGCGCCGCCGCCGAGGCGTTCGCCAAAGGCTTGCGTCTGCTTCTCCTGGTCGAGCGCGACGGCGACGTACGCGTGCTCGCGGCGCCCGGTCGCCTCGCCGAGGGAGCCGCGGTCGCGGCGACGCACGATCGCGGCAAGGCGGCCGGAACGGCGACGGCGGCAGACGGGCGCACCGGCGCCGCGGCCGAGCCACGAAAGGCGAGCGGCGGCGCCGCGCCACGAGCGGCGGCACGGGTGCGGCCCGGTCATCACGCGCACGTCGAAACGGCGCTCCCTGCGCGGGGTGAGGTGCCGGCCGAGACGATCGCCGCGGCGACGGCAGCGCTCGCGCCGCTCCGCGCGCTCGCTGCCGCCGCAGAGCCGAACGTGCCGCTCGCGCTCTACGAGCGGCGTCTCGCCGACGCGGAACGCGCCGTCGACGCGCTCGGGTTCCCGGAGAGCGCGGCGGCGGCGACGGTGCGCGCCGCGCTCGACGAGATCGTCGCGTACCACCGGACGGCGGATGCCATCTGGCGCGCGCGGCTCGCGTACCTGACGTCCCGCGGCACCGATCCGCGCGCGGCGCGGGGACAGCCGCTCCCGTACTTCTCGGATTCGCCGGTCGCGGACTGGGTCGGCGAGTACCCGTTTCTCCAGCCGACGCTGCTGACGATGCCGCAGGAGACTCGCGTCCTCCCGGGGGAGTCCGCCGGCACCTGGGATGCGGAGCGGGCGGTCGCGCTGCTCTGGGCGCGCGGCCGCGAGTCGACGGAGCGGCTCGCAGCGTGGCTCGGCGGCTGACGCGTGAGAGGCCCGGGGCTGGCTCGCGCCCGAGACCGCAGACTGCCGGCGCCAGGCCGCAGGCTGCCGGTGCAGCTCGCGCTGCGCCGAGATCGCCCAGCGCTCGACGTCGCGGTCACGGAGATCGCAATCGTCGGCGGCCTGGCGGCGTCGCGATTCCACGGCTGACGATCGGCGGTTCCCGGACCGCACGGGTCGTGAGATATTCGCCCCGTGCGGATCGCGCTCGCGATTGGCGTCCTGTCATGCCTCTGCGGCGCGAGCGTCGCGGGTGCCGGCGACGGCGTCCGCGCACGGCCCGACCTCTTCGTCACCGTCCCGCTCGAGTCGCCGTCGCCGGGCGTCGTCTTCCCGTTCGGTGGCTCGCACCACGCCCTGCCGGGCGTCGTCGCGGTCGATCGGCCGCCGTACTTCTGCGTCGCGCACGCGCGGCCGTTTCGCGATCGTGTCGCCTTCGTGACCCATCTCCGTACCCGGCACGGGCTCGCGCCGAAGCAGATCCCGCAGAGCGTCGTCGTCGACGGCGGCCAGGTGCGCTACATCGGCGAGTGACCGTGCGCACGGCGATGCGGCGCCGTCGGGCGGCGACGGCCTCGACGTGCCGATGACGCCGAAGCGCCGCGTCGACGTGGGTCCGTCGGGGCGCCGTCCGCGTCGCCTCGCCGCCGATGCGTCGCTCGCGGCGCTCGCTCGCCGGATCGTGATCTGCCGGCTGTGCCCGCGGCTCGTCGCGCATCGCGAGCTGGTCGCGCGCGTGAAGCGCCGGCCAGTTTCGCGACGAGACGTACTGGGGCCGGCCGCTGCCCGGCTTCGGCGATCCCGCAGCGCGGCTCCTCGTCGTCGGCCTCGCGCCCGCCGCGCACGGCGGCAACCGGACCGGTCGCATGTTCACCGGCGATCAGAGCGGCGACGTGGCTGCATGCGCGCGCATGCACGAGACGCGGCTTCGCGAGCCAGCCGCACTCGGTCGCCGCCGACGACGGCCTGGCGCTCGACGACGCCTACATCACCGCGGCGGCGCGCTGCGCGCCGCCGGACAACCGGCCGTCGGTCGTCGAGCTCGCGCGCTGCCGGCCGTACCTCGTTCGAGAGCGCGAGCTGCTCGGCCGGGTGCAGGTCATCGTCGCGCTCGGCCGCGTCGCGTTCGCGACCGTGCTCGCGACCGAGCGCGCGCGCGGCGCGCTGCTGCCGCGGCCGCTGCCGCGGTTCGCGCACGGCGCGGTCACGACGCTCGCCGACGTGACGCTGATCGCCTCGTTCCATCCGAGCCGCCAGAACACGCAGACGCGCCGCCTCAGCGCCGCGATGCTCGCGAGCGTGTTCCGCCGCGCGCGCTCGCTGTTGCATCCGGCCTAGCCGCCGCGCGCGCTCCGGTGGACGTCGGCGAGCGCGTCGAGCGGCGCGGCGGCGCGGCTTGCGCGGCGGAGGACGGGCGCGCCGACCGACGTGCGGCGCGGACGCGCGGTGATCAGTGCGTGGTCGCCGTCGCCGGCGGCGCCAGCACGTCGCCGCGCGCGCGCCACTCCGCGATCGGCAGATACACGGTGAACGTCGTGCCCGCGCCCGGCGTGCTGTCGATCGTCACGAAGCCGCCGTGCGCCTCGACGAGCGTGCCGACGATGTAGAGGCCGAGGCCGGTCCCTTCCTGGGTGCGGTCGCCGCTCGCGGGCGTAGCGCTGGAAGATGCGGGAGAACTCGTGCGGCGGAATGCCGGGCCCGGTATCGGCGATCGCGACCGCGACGCTCGACGGCAGGCGCTCGGTCGCGAGCGTCACCGTGACCGCCGCGGGGCGTGAACTTGATGGCGTTGGTCAGGAGATTCGCGACGATCCGCTCCACCTGCAGGCGTCCGCGGCGATCGTCGGCAGATCCGCGGCGAGCTGCGAGCGCAGGTCGATCCCGGTGAGCTGCGCGTGCGCCGTGTACTGGTCGGCGGTGCGCTGCACGACCGCTGTTCACGTCGACGTCGCGACGCTCGAGGATCACGTGCCCGGCCTCGATCTTGGACGCGTCGAGGAAGTTGCCGACGAGCGTCAGGACCGTCCGCGTGTTGCTGTTGATGCGGAGCAGGAGCTCGCGGTGCTCCTTCGAGACCGGGTGAGGCGAGTCCAGCATCATCTCCGTGTAGCCGAAGATCGCGCCGAGCGGGTTGCGGATGTCGTGGCCGATCATCGCGAGGAAGTCGGCGCGCAGACGGTCGAGCTCCTTGCGGACGGTCGCGTCGCGGCAGACGACCTCGACCCCGATCGGCACGCCTTGGCTGCGCAGCACCGCCGCGTGCGCGTCGAGGTGGAGGATGCGACCCTCGCGGTGGACGGCGGTCATCTCGAGCTCGGTCGTTCTCGGTCGGCGTCAGCAGATGGGCGCGGGTCCACCGCTGCAACGCGCGCACGCTCTCGTCGGCGACGAGCCGGCGCGCCGGCGCGCCGATCAGGTCGGCGCGCTCCCAGCCGAAGAGACGCTCGGCGGCGCCGTTCAGCGAGCCGATGCGGTCGTTCAGGTCGAAGGTGAGGATCGCGTCGCCGGCGTTCTCGATCATCGCCCGGTAGCGCTCCTCGGACGCGGCCAAGCGGGCGACGGTCGCGTGCAGCTCGGCGGTGAGGCGCTCCGCGTCGCGCGTCGTCGTCGGTGCGCGATGCGAGCCGGCGAAGAACGCCGCCCGCAGAGCAACCACGCCGCGAACACCGATGCGAACACGGCGACGGGCAGCGGTCGCGACGCATAGCCAGCGCCGCTGCCCGCGAGCAGGAGGGCGCCGATCGTGAGGTGCAGGTCGAAGAGTCGCGCGCGTGTCCCTCGACGGCGCGGTGCGCCGGCGGCGGGTACCGCATGATTCGGTTGGGCGGTGCTCACGCGGTCCCGAGAAGCCGGTTCCATGCCACCCGCCGGACGTCGGCGATTCGAAGGGTTGCGCAAGCGCCATCGCGTCTGCGCGGCGCGCGCGCGGCACACCGCTGTGTCAGGGCATGCGCAGTGCCGAGAGGTTGCCGAAGATGTTGCGGATCACTTGCCGCAGGGGCTCGGGGATCTCGGCGCTGAAGGTCGAGGCGCCGCCGACCCGTCCAATCGCGATGCACGACGACGGTGCCGGTGCGGATCGGCAGCGACTGCAGCAAACGTCGCAGCCGCTGCCGCTCCACCTCCGGAGATCCCGTCCCTCGACGGTGACGACCCGCCGCTGCCCCTCCATCGCGAAGCGCACGCGCGTGCCGCGCGTGCGGCTCTTGCGCCGTCCGAGCATCAGCGTGTCGCGGCGGTCGGCGCCGCGCTCACGCGAATGCGCGCACCATCGACCGCCAACGCTCGTCGTCGGCGCCGGGACGGTACGGGAAATAGAAGCCGACGCGATCGAGGATGCCGTCGTACTTCGCCTTCACCTTCGCCGGGATCTCGTCCCATGCGGCGGTGATCGCGAACACATCGAGCATCTCGTCGGTGATCTCCGCGGCCATGCCGGTCCAGTCGCCTTTCGCCGCCTTGTCGTTCAGCCGGATGCTGGTGTCGCCCCAGCCGTGCGTCTCGAGGACGCGGACGTAGGTGCGCGTCGAGGCATAGAACGCGATCTGCATGCGCACCGCGTCCTTCGCGCGCGCGATCTCGTCGTCGCTCTCGCCGGTGATGACGAAGAGGCTCGTCGAGAGCGTCAGGTCGGTGCGGCGCCGGCCGCCCTTCGTGAGACCCTCCTCGACCTCGGGCAGCAGGCTCTCGCGCAGGTAGCGGAGCGAGTGGAACGGGTGCACGTGCAAGCCGTCGCAGAGCTCGCCGGCGAGCCGGCACATGTAGGTGTTCACGCCGGCGATGTAGATCGGGATCTTCGGATGCGCGATCGGTCCGGGGTTGAAGAACGGCGTCATCAAGGTGAACTGGTAGTGCTCGCCGCGAAAGGCCGGCTTGGTGCCGTTCTGCCAGCAGTCCCAGATCGCGCGGATCGCGAGGATCATCTCGCGCAGGCGCGGCCCCGGCGCTTGCCACGGAATGCCGAAGCGACGCTCGTTGTGGCCCTTCACCTGCGTCCCGAGCCCGAGCATGAAGCGGCCGTTCGACTGCGCCTGCAAGTCCCACGCGATCTGCGCGTGCACGAGCGGGCTGCGCGGGAAGGCGACCGCGATCGAGGTGCCGAACTTCGAGCCGCTCGCTGTGCTCGCCGACCAGCGCCAGCGGCAGAAACGGGTCGTGGCTGGTCTCCGCCGTCCACAGGCCGTCGAACCCGACGGCCTCTGCCGCGCGCGCGAACGCCGGAACGTCGCGCAAACCCATCGGAGCGAGCACCGTATCGAGCTTCATCGTCGACTCCTTCGAACGAGGGTGGGGCCGAACGGCGGCCGTCGGCGGTCCTTGGCCGCCGAGCTCGTCAGAATCCCATCGGGCGCGTGAAGCGTCCCGGCGGGCGCAGCGGCGTGACCAGCGGCCCGTGCAGCCGCCCCGCCGGGCTCGAGAGCGGCGTGATGCGATCGGGAATCGGGCCGATCACGCGCGGTGTGAAGGGCGCGAACGGCACGCCGTACGCGAACGTCGGGTAGCCGGACAGCACGGGGCGCGGCGGTCGCTCGACGACCCTCACGACGACGGGCGGAGACTCGACCGTGATGCTGGGCGCCACCACGATCGGTACCGCCGGCTCGGGTGCGGGCGGCAGGTCGGGCGGCGCGGCCGGCGCCGGACCCGCAACGCCGAGCGAGGACGCGACCCGCAGCACGGCGGCTTCGACGGTCGCCTCCGACGCCCGCAGACGACGGCCCCGCGCCGCCGCGCGCGCGGCGCCGACCACCTCGTCGACGACGGCCGGCGACAGCGCGTCGGCGGGGTGCCAGCCGGTCGTCGGATAGATCCCGACGATCTGCAGCACCGAGACCGGATCCTGCAGATCGCTCCGGAGGAGACCGACCTCCCGCGCAATCGCGCTCGCGAATGCGCCCTCGGTCGGTCCGCTCACGGCCGGCGCGGGCGCAGCCGGACGCGAACGGAAGACGCGGCTGGTCGCGCGCTGCGCTTCCGGCACCCGCGCGATGTCGTCGTCGAGATGCACCGTCCCCGCCGTCGTCGACCCAGCGATAGATCTCGGCGCGCGCCGGAGCAGCGAGGAGCAGGACAACGATCGCCAGCAGCGTCGCACCCGAGCGCATGATCGCCGATTCTAGGAACTTCGTGTCACCCAAGCAACGCGAATCACCCGTCGAGATCCGCGGCACCTCCTTGCATGCGCACGATCCCGATGCGTCCCGTGTCTGACGAACCGATCGATCGGTCGCGCCCACGCATCGAGCGGCGCCGCTGCACCGCTCGACCGCGGTCTTCGGAGCGCTCACTGCCGATGGCGTCCGCTACGTGGCTCGCGGGATGACGCCGATGCGCGCGCCGATCGAGCAGCGGCGGCGGCGTGACGTCCTCCTCCGCGCGACGTCGGCTTCCGTCGCGCGGAGGAGGACGTCACGCCGCCGCCGCGACCCGACCCTCCGACGATCGGCCGCCTCCTCGCGCGACGCACGCTTGGTTGCCGCTTCGTTCGGCCCTGTGGTACGAACGCCGCTTCCGGGCGGCGTACCCAAGTGGTTAAGGGAGAGGTCTGCAAAACCTCGATGCAGCGGTTCGAATCCGCTCGCCGCCTCTCACACTCGGCTGGTGTAGCCCAAGCGGCAGAGGCAGCTGACTTAAAATCAGCCAAGTGGGGGTTCGAGTCCCTCCACCAGCATCACCGAACGACGAGACGATGCGAGGTCGCGACGAGCGGCGCGCCGACCTTCTCGATCGTCGCGCGACCGCGATCGCCTGGTCGCGGGCAGCGCACCCGAGTCAGCCGTGTCCAGGAAGACGACTCCGGCAGGTCGAGTGAAAAATCGCTGGACAAGCCGACCGGCTCCGGATAGGCACTCACCGCCAATCTTCAGCCGCGGTGCCCGTTCGATACTGTGACAACCACGTCTCGTGAAAGGTGGAGGCTCATGCACGATCCAGTCGGATCCGGCCGCGCTCGGCGCATCGCGCGGGTATGCGCGTCGCTCGCAGCCACGATAACGATCAGCGCCTTCGTCGTTGCGGCGTCGTTCGCCGCCGACTTCACCTGCGCGCCGGCGCCGATCACGGGCTGCATCACGCCGACGCCTCCGCATCCGACGCGCCTCTGGATGAACACGCGAGCGTCGCACCGCCGCGACAACGTGGTCTGGAAGTGGTACCGCGGCGCCTCGGCGCAGGCTCTCGCGTTCGCGGATCCGACGACGACGAGCGACTACGCGTTCTGTCTCTACGGTGAGGGGAGCGGCGGCGAGACCTCGTTGCTCTTCGCCGCGACCGCGCCCGCCGCGAGCTACTGGCGGCAGACCGGAACCGGCTTCCGGTACCGGACCGGCACCGGCCTGCCGAACGGTCTCACCAAGGTCTACCTCGACGCGCGGCGCGGCGGCCGCGGTCGCATCGTCCTGAAGGGTCGCGGCCGGCAGCTTCACCTGCCCGATCTGCCGGTGACGGTGCCGCTGCGCGTGCAGCTGCAGGCCGCGAGCGGCGAGTGCTTCGAAGGACGCTACGGGTCGGGCGTGGCGGAAAACGGCGGCCAGCGCTTCCGCGGCCACGCCGACGAGCCCTGAGCGGGCGCACGCCGCCCGCACTTCTGCCCGCGGTCTCGGGTTCTGCGCGTCGGCACCGGGGTAGGCTGCGCGAGGCCGTGGCGTGGGAACCGCCGGGCGACGACGTCGTGAGCGCGCGCGTTCGGCGCCGCCGTCGTACTGTCCAAACGCCGTGCGAGGAGATACAAAACCCGGCACGGCATGCGCGCCTGCGCGACTGATCTGATCGCGTCGAGTGACGATCGCTCGCGACGCCTCGGCGGTGGAACGGGCCACGCCCTGGAACGCCCGACGCTCGCATGACGGCCAGCCCCGCCGCTCGCTCGGTCTCGCTCGCGACCGCCGCCGATCCCGGGCCGGTCGACGTCCGAGGAAAATTCTTCTGGGCGGGCGATCGGAAATTCTACGTGCGCGCGGTCTCCTACGGTCCGTTCGCGCAAGCGTCGCACGGCGATCAATTCCCGGAGCGGGAGATGGTGGAACGCGACTTCGCCCTCATGCGCGAGCTGGGCGCGAACACGCTCCGCACCTTCACGGCGCCGCCGCGGTGGTTGCTCGACCGCGCCGAGGCGTTCGATCTCCGCGTCCTCGTGGGAATCCCCTGGGCGGAGCACGTCTGTTTCCTCGATTCCCCGAAGCTCGTCGCCGAGATTCGTGAGGCCGTTCGCCGCGCCGTGCGTCAGTGCGCCGGCCACGCGGCGGTCTTCGCCTACGCGATCGGCAACGAGATCCCTCCGGACATCGTCCGCTGGTACGGACCCAAGAAGATCGAACGCTTCCTCGGCACGCTGCGGGACGAGGTGAAGACGATCGAGCCGACCGCGCTCGTCACCTACGCGAACTTCCCGCCGACCGAGTACCTCGACGTCGACGACGTCGATTTCGTCAGCTTCAACGTCTACCTCCACCACGAACGCGATTTCCGGCGCTATCTGCTGCGGCTCCAGAACATCGCGGGAGACCGGCCGCTCGTCATCACCGAGCACGGCATCGACTCGAGACGGCTCGGCGAGGCGACGCAGGCGGAGATCCTGGCGTGGCAGGTGCGTGCCGGCTTCGAGTCGGGCGTCGCCGGCACCTGCGTCTTCTCGTGGACCGACGACTGGTTCACCGGCGGCTCGCAGGTCGAGGACTGGTCGTTCGGCCTGGTGACGCGCGACCGCAAGCGGAAGCCGGCCTTCCGCGCCGTGCAAGCGCAGTTCGCGGGGCCGCTGCCGCCGCCGCTCGGCCGCTACCCGAAGGTCTCCGTCGTGATCTGCGCCTTCGACGCCGAGCGCACGATCGCGGCATGCCTCGATTCGCTCGAGAAGCTCCGCTACCCGAACTACGAGGTCGTGATCGTCAACGACGGGTCGAAGGATCGCACGCGCGCGATCGCCGAGCGCTACCCGGCGTTCCGCTTGATCAACCAGGAGAACCGCGGGCTGTCGGTGGCGCGCAACGTCGGGATGCGCGCCGCGAGCGGCGAGATCGTCGCCTACACGGACTCCGATTGCGTCGTCGATCCGGACTGGCTGACGTACCTCGTCTACAAGTTCGTCGAGAACGGCTTCGTCGCCGTCGGCGGGCCGAACTTCCCGCCGCCGGAGGACAGCGCGGTCGCCGCCTACGTCGCGGCGGCGCCCGGCGGACCGACGCACGTCCTCCTCGACGACGAGGTCGCCGAGCACATTCCCGGCTGCAACATGGCCTTCACCAAGCGCGCCCTCGAGGAGGTACACGGCTTCGAGCCGATCTTCGCGGCCGCGGGCGACGACGTCGACGTGTGCTGGCGCCTGCAGAATCGCGGCTACGCGATCGGCTTCAGCCCGGGGGCGATGGTCTGGCACTTCCGCCGCAACACCGTCCGCGACTATCTCCGCCAGCAGCGCGGCTACGGGAAGGCCGAGGCGCTGCTCTACTTCAAGCATCCGTACCGCTTCAACATGCTCGGCCAGTCGCGCTGGCTCGGCCGCATCTACGGCGACTTCACGACCTCGCTGTTCTCGCGCCGACCGGCGATCTACTCCGGCACCTTCGGCCGCGGCCTCTTTCAAACGCTCTACGAGCCGCCGTCGTCGCTGTTCGAGCATCTGCCGTTCACGCTCGAGTGGAATCTCGTCGGCGCGCTGATCGTCATCGCGGCGCTCGCGGCCGGCAAGCACCTCGCGCTCGCGCTCGTGCCGCTCGCGATCACCCTGGTCTCGTCGCTGTCGAGCGCGATGCGCGCCCGGATCGAGCCGCGCTACGACGATTGGCGCGGACGCTTGCTGGTCGCGGTCCTGATCTACCTCGGCCCGCTCGTGCGCAGCTACGAGCGCTACCGCTGGCGGATCAAGGGACTCAACGACGTCGAGCGCATCCGCTTCGCCGAGCCGACGCAGCGGGCCCGCGTCCGGTGGCTGCGGCGCGATTTCCTGCTCGCGTACTGGAGCGACGGCGGCGACGAGAAGGAGGCCCTCCTCGAGGTCGGTGATGCGGTTCCTGCTGCCGCGGAAGTATCTCATCGCCCACGACCTCGGCTGGAGCAGCTGGGACCTCGAGGTCCATGGCGGCGTGGTGGCGAAGGGGCAGCTCCGGGTCGCGGTCGAGAACCACGGCGGCGGACGGCGGCTCTTCAACGTGCGCTGCGCCGTCAAGACCTCGCGTGCGGCGAAGCTCGCGCTCGGCTCCTGGGGCTTGCTGGTGGCGGTCGGCGCCTACGCCGGCATCTCCGAGCTCGCGATCGTCGCGGCGGTTCTCGGCGGCCTCACCGCGGTGTCGATCGCCTACCAGAGCTTCCGGCTGGGACGCGTGATCTACCAGGTGCTCGAGATCGTCTCGCAGCAGCTCGGCCTGGTCGCCGTCGAGTCGCGCGTTTGAGGCGCCCGACCCGGCGAGACGCATGAGCGCGTTCCCGCTGGCGCGCACGATCGCGCACTACCTCCGGCCGTACCGGGTGGCGTTCGCCTTCGCGGTCGTGCAGGTGATCCTGATCAGCGCCGGCGAGCTGTTGAAGCCGTGGCCGCTGAAGATCGTCGTCGACAACGTCCTCGGCGGCGCGCCGATGACGCGCCGGACCGCTCGCCGGCCGCTCGCCGCGCGCGCTCTTGCTGGTCGCGTGCGCGGGCCTGGTCGCGCTCTACGGCGTGCTGGCGCTCCTCAGCGTCCTCCACAACGCCACCACGATCAGGGTCGGCCAGGGGATGGTGAACGACTTTCGCCGCGACCTGTACCAGCACCTGCAGCGCCTGTCGCTGCGCTTCCACGGCGGCCGCGAGGTCGGCGATCTGCTCTACCGCGTCACCGCCGACACCTTCGCGATCCAGACGCTCAGCATGAACGGCGTCTTTCCGATCATGACCTCGGTCGCGCTGTTCGCCGGGATGATGGCGATCATGCTGCGGATCGACGCCGTCCTGACGCTGGTCGCGCTCGCGGTCTGCCCGGTGATCTTCGTCGCGATCTCGCTGATGGGCCGGCGAATCACCGCGGTCGCGACGGATGCGCGTGAGAAGGAGAGCCGGCTCTACTCGGTCACCCAGCGCGGCATCGCCGCGATCCGCGTCATCCAGGCGTTCACCACCGAGGACGAGGAGAGCAGCCGTTTTCTCGCCTCGAGCACCGAGAGCCTGCAGGCGAACTGGCGCCTGTACGTCCTCCAGACGGTGTACGCGAGCGGCATCAACGTGATCGTCGCGCTCGGCACCGCGCTCGTGCTCTGGGTCGGCGCGACGCACGTGCTCGCGGGCGCGCTCACGATCGGGCAGATCCTCGTCTTCACCAGCTACCTCGCGTCGCTGTACGCGCCGATCAACAGCATCAGCCAGACCATCGGGATGGTGCAGGGCGCCCGTGCCGGTGCCCGCCGGGTCCTCGAGATTCTCGAGACCACGCCCGACCTGGCGGAAGGGCATCGCACGCTCGATCCGGCGAGGCTCCGCGGCGAGGTGCGGTTCGAGCACGTCGCGTTCGAGTACGTCGCCGGCCGTCCCGTCCTCCGCGACGTCGACGTGACCGCGCGCGCCGGCGAGGTGACGGCGATCGTCGGCGCGACCGGCGCCGGCAAGACGACGCTGGTGAGCCTGGTCGCGCGCTTCTTCGATCCCACCGCCGGCAGGGTGCTGCTCGACGGCGTCGACGTCCGCGAGTTTCGCCTGCGCGAGCTGCGGAGCCGGATCGGCATGGTGCTGCAGCCGTCGCTGGTCTTTCCGACGACGTTCCGCGAGAACGTCGCCTACGGCAGCCCGTTCGCGGCGGACGCCGACGTCGCGCGGGCGGCGCGCCTGGCGCAGCTCGACGGGCTGCTGGCGCGCCTGCCGCTCGGTCTCGAGACGCCGGTCGGCGAGCAAGGCGCGACCCTGTCGGACGGCGAGCGCCAGCGCTTGACGATCGCCCGCGCCATCCTGCGCGACGCGCCGATCCTGATCCTCGACGAGCCGACCTCGGCGCTCGACGCCGAGACCGAGTCGCTCGTCATCGCCGCGCTCCACGAGCTGATGCGCGGGCGCACGACGTTCGTGATCGCGCACCGCCTGTCGACCGTGCGCCACGCGGATCGGATCGTCGTGCTCCGCGAGGGCGTCGTCGCCGAGAGCGGCACGTTCGACGAGCTCGTCGCGCGCGGCGGCGCGTTCGCCCGGCTCCACGAGGCGCAGTTCGGCGTCCGCGCCAAGCGCGGCGCGATCGGCTAGGCGATGACGGCTCCGCGACCCGGCGAGAGCGGCTAGCGCGATGGGCTCCGCGTCGCGCCGCGGCCCGCGCGTCGTCGTCCTCGGCATCGCCGGGCAGTACCCGCTCGCCGGCGTCGTCTGGCAGGCGCTCCACTACGTGGCGGGCCTGCGCGCGCTCGGCTGCGACGTGTACTACGTCGAGGACTCCGGCGCGCCGCCCTACGACGCGCGTCACGACAGCATCGCGACCGACGCGCGGGCGAACGTCGCCGCGCTCGCGGCGGCGATGCGCCGGATCGATTTCGCGGATCGCTGGGCGTATTGGGACGCGCTCACCGGCGACTGGTACGGCATGACGAAGGCGCGGGTCGACGGCCTCTACGGATCGGCCGAGGTCGTCTTCAACGTCTGCGGCGCGACGCGGCCGCGCGACGAGCACAAGCGCGGCGCGCGGCTGTGCTACGTCGAGACCGATCCGGTCTACGAGCAGATGCGGGTCGCGAACGGCGACGCCGACAGCATCGCGTTCCTCGCGGCGCACGACGTGCTCTTCACCTACGGCGAGCTGCTCGGCACGCCGCGGTGCCGCGTGCCGATCGAACGCTTCCGCTGGGTGCCGACGCGGCCGCCGGTCGTCCTCGACTGGTGGAGCGGGGCGGCCCAGGGCGCCGGGGCGGCGAGCCGCCGTGCCGGCGCCGTGGAGGACGTCGCGCGCTGCTTTCGCACGATCGCGACCTGGGAGAACAAGGGGAAGGACGTCGAGTTCCGCGGCGAGACCTATCGGTGGTCGAAGCACCGCAACTTCCTCTCGGTCCTCGACGTGCCGCGGCTCGCGGGCGTGCGGTTCGAGCTCGCGATGGACCCGATCGACGCGGCGATCCGCGCCGATCTCGCGGCCCGCGGCTGGCAGCTCGTCGATCCGCGGCCGCTCTCCGCCGACCTCGACGCGTACCGCGATTTCATCCGCGGCGCGCGCGGCGAGTTCACGGTCGCGAAGGACATCTACGTGCGGCCGCGGAGCGGGTGGTTCAGCGACCGCAGCGCCTGCTTCCTCGCGGCCGGCAAGCCGGTCGTCACGCAGGAGACCGGGTTCAGCGCCGTCGTCCCGAGCGGCCTCGGGGTGGTCGGATTCGACGACTGCGCGGCGGCCGTGGCCGCGGTGCGGAACGTCGCCGACGCGTACGGCGCGCACGCCGCGGCCGCGCGCGAGCTCGCGGCGGAGTACTTCGCGGCCGAGCGCGTGCTCGGCCGGATGCTCGACGCGGCCTTCGCGTGAGCGACCGGCTCCGATGTCTCACGGCGCCCGCCGTCGCGTCCGGTCGGCGCTCGCGCGGTCGTGAGGCGCGGACCGGCCGCGGCGTCAGCGCGCGCAGCAGCGCTTGAACTTCGCGCCGCTGCCGCACGGGCACGGGTCGTTCCGCCCGGGGGCGCCCGCGGCGCTGCCGGCGCCGGTCGCGAGGAAGCCGGCGCCGAAGACCACCGCGAGCATGCCGAGCTCGGCCATGTAGCTCCCGAGCGCCTTCTCGGCGGCGCGATAGAGCGGCGCGAGCGCGCGCTGCGTCCGCAGGAGGTCGCTCGCCGCCATGTCGGGGATGCGGAGGTACGTCGCCTCGATGAGACAGGTGACGGCGGCGACGTTCAACACCAGCAGCCCGGCGAGGGCGACGCCGAGGAGCCGGAGGCGGTCGCGGCGCGCGATGCCCGGCGCGACGGCGACGAGCGCGAGCAGGATCGGCACCGCGCTCGTGAAGGTCGCGCCGACGAGCCCGAAGTGATGCAGCTCGACTCCCACCGAGCGAGACCGTCGTGACCCAGATCCATCCCGGCGCGGTGACGATCGCGGCCGTCACCGGCGGGTGCTCGACGATCGCGGTGAGCAGCCGCGCGCCCGCCGCGAGCGGCTCGAGCCAGAGGTGCTGCTCGAGGTTGGTCGCGGTCCAGAGTAGGAAAGCGGCCGTGTAGACGCCCGCGAAGACCAGGGCGCCGCTCAGGAGCTTGCGGGTCTCGCCCACGCGACGGTACGCACCCACGCGAGGAAGAACGCGAACAGGCAGCCGATCAGCGCCGCCTGCCAGAAGTAGAGATGCGCGAGCTCGAACGCAGGGGCGCTCGCCGCGAGCAGCAGGCAGAGCGACGCGACGCGGAGCGCGTTCAGCGGGAGCAGCACCGCGACCGCCGCCGCGACGCCGAGGCCCTTCGCCCGCGCCGACGCCGGGAAGAGCAGCATCGCCGGTACCAGGACGCCGAGGAGCTCGAGGCCGCTGCACCCGGTCCTGACCGCGACGGTCTGCCCGAGGTGCGTGAGATTGATCCCGTGCGGCACGGTGGCGAAGCCGATCGCGTTCAACAGCGCCGCCGCGGCGCGGGCGGTGAGGACGTTGACCGGAACGTCGACCCGCTCGGCGACGAAGTCCGTCGCGAGCAAGCCGGCGACGGCGAGGACGGAGAGGGGATAGAAGACGACGAACCGCCAGACGATCGGCCGCGCGCGCTTCGCGGCGCGGCGATTCGCGACCGACGGTGCTGGCCGCGAGACGTGCGGCGGCGAGCTCGGCTTCGGATCCATTGCCTTGGCGAGACGATCGGCGTCTCGGCGTCGTGACTACGCACCGCATGGTCGGGACGTCAAGACGGCGAGGACGGCGCCCGGTGCCGCGTGACCCGCGGCGTGGGAGCCGATAGAGAACGCAGGCGCATGCGCGTGATCGTGACCGGGCTCATCGCGACGTATCCCGTCGCCGGCGTCGCCTGGGACTACCTGCAGTACGTCCACGGCTTCGCGGACCTCGGCGCCGACGTGACCTACCTCGAGGACACCGGCCAGTGGGTGTACGACCCCGCCGCGGAGACCTACAGCGACGACGCGCGCGCCAACGTCGCGCACCTCGCGGGCGTGCTGCACCGGGGCGATCGGCGCGTCCCCTGGGCGTTTCGCGATCCGCACGGGCGCCTCCACGGGATGGACGAGACGGCGTTGCGCGTCTGCTGTCGCGACGCGGACCTCTTGGTGAACGTCTCGGGCGCGTGCTGGCTCCGCGACGAGTACCGCGGTCGCGGCGTCGCCGCCTACGTCGACACCGACCCGTGCTACAGCCAGGCGAAGCTCGTCGCCGCCGACGCCGGTACCGCCGACGAGCACGTCGCGTACTCGGCGGCGATGATCCGGCGCCACGACGTGTTCTTCTCCTTCGCCGAGAACATCGGGCGCCCGGAGTGCGCGATTCCCACCGCCGGTCTCGTCTGGCATCCGACGCGTCACCCGATCGTGCTCGCCGACTGGCCGCCGTGCGCGCCGCCCGCGGGCGGCGCGTTCACGACGGTCATGTCCTGGAAGACCGACGTCACGCCGCCCGTCTTCGGCGGCCGGTGCTACGGCGCGAAGGACGTGGAGTTCGCGAAGATCCTCGGCCTGCCGGCGCGGACGCGCGCGACGCTCGAGGTGGCGCTCGCCGGCGCGGCGCCGATCGCCGCGCTGCGCGCGTCGGGCTGGCGGATCATCGACGCGCGCACGGCGTCGGCGACGCTCGAGACCTACCGCGAGTACATCGCCGGCTCGCGCGGCGAGCTGAGCGTCGCCAAGGAGGCGTACGTCGCGCCGCGCAGCGGGTGGTTCAGCACGCGATCGGCGTCGTACCTCGCGACCGGCCGTCCGGTCGTCGTCCAGGACACCGGCCTCGCGCCGCACTATCCGATCGGCGAGGCGATCCTGCCGTTCGCCGACGTCGAGCAGGCGGCGGCCGCGCTCGCCGCCGTCGAGGAGGGCTACGCGCGGCGCTGCGCCGGCGCGCGCGCGCTCGCCGCCGACGCGTTCGATGCGGCGCGCATACTCCGCCGCCTCGTCGCCGACGCGGGAGCGTGACGTGGGACCGCGGGTCGTCGTCGCCGGCTACCTCGTGCGCTTCCCGCTCGGCGGCTACGCCTGGCAGGCCTTGCACTTCCTCCTCGGATTCCGCGCGCTCGGCTGCGAGGTGTTCTTCTACGAGGACACCAGCTACTACGCCGACGCGTACGTGCCGGGCGCGCCGGCGATGGTGACCGCGGGGTACGAGCACGGCGTCGGCTTCGCGCGCAGCTTTCTCGATCGGCACGGATTCGGCGGCGCGTGGTGCTTCTGGGACGCGGCCGCCGATCGATTCCACGGCGCCACGCGCGATGCCGCTCGCGCCGCGCTCACCGACGCCGACCTCGTCGTCAATCTCGGCGGCGTGAACCTGCTGCCGCGCGCGTGGTTCCCCCGCGCGCGGACCGCGTACGTCGACCTCGACCCGGCCTATACGCAGCTCCGCCTCGTCGAGGGCGACACCCGGTTGCGGGCGATGGTGGAGGAGCACGACGTGCACTTCACGCTCGGCGAGAACATCGGCGCGCCGCCGTGCCGCATCCCGACCGCGGGCGTCGGCTGGCGGCCGCTCCGGCAGCCGATCGACGCCGCGTCCTGGGAGCCGCTGCCGCCGGTTGCCGGCGCCGCGTATACGACGATCGGCAAATGGGACAGCGCCGGGCGCGACGTCGCCTTCGCCGGCGAGGTCTTCGGCTGGCGCAAGCGGACCGAGTGGCTGCGCTTCCTCGAGCTGCCGCGCGTCACCGGCGAGCGTTTTCGGATCGCGATGGACGTCGCCGGCTACCCGGACGACCGGCGACGGCTCGAGGACGCCGGCTGGGAGATCGTCGATCCGCTCGCCGTCTCGAGCGATCCCGAGGCGTACCGCGCGTTCATCCGCGAGTCGAAGGGCGAGTTCACGGTCGCCAAGGACGTCAACGTGCGGCTCGCGAGCGGCTGGTTCAGCGACCGCAGCGCCTGTTACCTCGCCGCCGGACGGCCGGCGGTGAATCAAGACACCGGTTTCGGACGGCGGCTGCCGGTCGGCGACGGTCTGTTCGCGTTCCGCGACCTCGCCGACGCGGCGAACGCGGTGCGCGCCCTCGCCGGCGACTACGCGCGCCACTGCGCCGCGGCGCGGGCGCTCGCGTGCGAGCACTTCGCGCCCGAGCGCGTGCTCGCCGACGTCCTCGCGTCGGCACGGTGAGCGCCGTCGCGGTGCCGGGCTCCCGCGGTTGCCGCGCCGTCGCGGTCGCGCGTCCCCGCGCGCGACCCGGCGCGGTCGGCTCCGAGGTAGGCATCCTCGCCGGCGCATGGCATCCTCGACGTGCGCTGATGCTCGCCGTCCGGCACTGCACCCTGGTCGTGGTCGTCGTCGCGGTGCTCGGCGCGTCGGCGGCGCGCGGCGACGCGCCCGGCACCCAGGCGACCGGTCCCGGCGCCCAGCGCGGCATCGGCGGCGATCGTCGCCCGCAGGGCCGCCGCACCGATCTCGACGCCGAGGACGCGCCGCTGATGGAGGCGCCGAAGGCCCCGGGGCGCCGCGGCGCCGACACGCCGGTCTTGACTCCTTCCGACGAGCCGGCGAAGCCGCAGCACGCGAAGCCGGCGATCACGTACTGGAACGTCGCCGTCTCGATGCAAGTCGATCCGATGACGGACGCCGTGCACGTCGGCATGCTCGTGCCCGTCTCCGACGGACGGCAAGCGATCTTGAGCCGCGCCATCCGCCCGAGCGCGTTCCGGTTCCGCGAGGAAGCGCGCGCGCCGAACCTGCGCGTCCACTGGGATGCCAACGCCGTCCGCCCGACCCAGGGCGACATCAGCTATGCGTTCACCGCCCGGACCGCCGATCTCTGGTTCGACGTGCCGCGCGTCGCGCTCGCGGAGAACCCGCGCCTCGAAGACGGCGCGCCGTATCTCGCGGCGAGCGATGCGATCCAGAGCGACGCCCCGGCGCTCAAGCGCCGCGCCGCCGCGTTGACCCGCGACACCGAGCGGGTCGACGAGATCGCGTGGTCGCTCTATCAGTACGCGGCGTCGTTCCTCCGCAGCTCGGAAAGCGAGAGCGCGCCGAGCGACGCGCTCGGCGTGCTCGCCGCGGAGCGTGGCACCGGCGCGGGCAAGGCGCGTTTGCTGGTCGCGCTCTTTCGCAGCGTCGGCATACCCGCGCGCTTCGTCGGCGGCATCCGACTGGAGGACGCGGCGCGCAAGCGGTCGACGATCTCGTGGGTCGAGGCGTGGCTCGGCGGCACGTGGGTGCCCTTCGACCCGGCGAACGGCAACTATGCCCACGTGCCGACGAACTACCTGACGCTCTACTACGGCGATCTGCCGCTGATCGAGCACACCGCGGACATCGGCTTCCGCTACGACGTCCTGATCCATCAGGTGACGCGGCGATCGCTGCTCGAGCAGGACACCGGGACCGCGACGCGCGAGGGCGCGCGCGCCCGCGAGATCCGCCGCGAGACCGACCGCGTCCGGACGTTCGCGTTCTACGCCGAGCGGCCGGTCGCGTCGGTCGTGCTGATCAGCGACCATCTCATTGCGGACGGCGTCATCGATCAGATCGTCGACGACGCGCGCCAGCGATCGATCAGCGTCGTCTTCCTGAGCGCCCGCTTCGAATCCCGCTACTTTCGCGAGAACTACCTCCAGCGCCTGATCGCGAACAACTTCGACGCCGTCGCCGAGTCTCACCTGCTGCTGGTGTCGACCGACGACGAAGCCGGACTGTACGCGCTGCTCCAGCTCGGCGAGCAGGGGATCGCGTTGCGCGACGCGCGCATCGTGATCGCCGGCGGCTTCCCGCGCGCGGTCGGCCGGGTGCTCGGCTCGGTGCTCTACACGCTGATCGACCCGGGCGAGCTCGTGCTGGTGAATCCGAAAGCGCCGCTCCTCACCTTGTGGACGATCGCCCGCGCCAATCTCCTCGACGGCGTGCCGATGGTCGAGGCGGCGGCGCTGTGGGACATCCGGCCGCTGGTGATCGGCGAGGAGGAGGTTCACCACCTCGCGCGCTGGCGGCGATCGCTGGTCGCGGCCTGGTCCGAGGCGGTGATCGCGCAGGTGCCGCTCCAAGCGATCAACCTGATCCTGGTCCTGCCGGTGATCGCGTGCATCGTCGTGATGTTCCGCAACCTGGTCGGGGTCGAGACCTTCGGCACCTTCGCGCCCGTCATCGTGTCGCTGGCGTTCTTGATGACGGGACTGGCGTGGGGGGTGGTGATCTTCTGCGTCATCGTCGGGCTCGGCGTCGTCTCGCGCGCCGCGCTGCAATGGATCCGCATCCAGCTCGTCGCGCGGCTCGCGATCCTGATCGCGCTCGTTTCCGCGATGATGGCGGGCCTGACCGTCGTCGGCGCGTATCTCGGCATCGGCGCGCTGCTGAACGTCAGCATCTTCCCGATGGTCATCATGTCGAACGTCATCGAGAACTTCACGACGACGCAAGTCGAGGCGGGAACGCGGCAGGCGCTTCGCCTGACGATCAACACGCTCGTGGTGTGCAGCGCCTGCTACCTGATCATCGAGCGCGGCGGCGTGCAGTCGATCATCCTCTCGTATCCCGAGATCCTCATCGGCGTGATCGTGCTCGAGGTGTTGATCGGCAAGTGGCGCGGTCTCCGCCTGCTCGAGTACGCGCGCTTCTACGATCTCGCTCGCCGTGCCCGGCTCACCCAGCAGTGATGCCGGAGCAGCCGATCGCCGGCTCGGCCGCGCACGGCGGCGTGCGGCGCGAGGGCTGGCTCACGCGGGTGGCGAAGCGCGCGCGCGACGTCGTCGACGACCTGCGGACCGTCGGTCGCGACGCCGTCGGGATGAACCGGCGCAACCTGGTGTTCCTCGTGCCCTACAATCCGCCGCAGCTGTTCGCCGTCGTCGACCACAAGCCCACCACGAAGCGCACGCTCGCGGCACGCGGCATTCCCGTCCCGGAGACCTTCGCCGAGCTCGAGGTGCCCTGGGATCTTCGCCGCCTCGGCGAGCTCGTGCGGGGGCGCGAGGAGTTCGTCGTCAAGCCGGCCCGCGGGTCCGGCGGCGGCGGCGTGCAAGTGATCGCCGGCCGGCGCGGGTCTCGATTCGTCAAGGCGAGCGGCAGCGAGATCTCGCTCGCCGATCTCGAGAGCCATTGCGCCGACATCCTCGCCGGCGCGTTCTCGCTGACGCCGCACGGTGACGACGTGCTGATCGAGTCCCGGGTGCGCCACGATCCGGTGCTCGGCGCGATCAGCTTCCGCGGCGTGCCGGACGTTCGCGTCCTCGTCTTTCGCGGCGTCCCGGTGCAGGCGATGCTGCGCTTGCCGACCCGGCTCTCCGACGGCCGCGCCAACCTGCACATGGGCGGGATGGCCGTCGGCGTCGATCTCGTGACCGGCGTCACCTCGTACGGGACGATGCGCGGGCGTCCGACGGCGACGCACCCGGATCTCGGCCGCCCGGTCGTGGGCGTGCGGGTCCCGGACTGGGACCGCGTCGTGGAGCTCGCGGCGGAGTGCTACGGCGCCGTCCCGCTCGGATATCTCGGCGTCGACGTGGTGATCGATGCCGAGCGCGGACCGCTCGTTCTCGAGCTGAACGGGCGCCCGGGACTCACGATTCAAGTGGCGAACCGCCGGGGTCTGCGGCCGCTGATGGACGCGGTCGCGGCGGCGGACGTCGCGAAGCTGTCGGTCGCCGAGCGGATCGCGCTCGGGCGGGAGGTCGCGCGGAGCGGCGGATGAGGCAGGCGTGTCTGGACGCATGCTCGCGGTGAGGGGGAGAGGTTTGTGAGGGCGGAAGCCAACACCCTCACAAACCTCTCCCCCTCACCGCGTTCCACGAGTGCGGACGCTTCGCCAGACGCCGTTTTGCAGGAGGACTCGGTCGCGGGGGGCGCTCGTCGGGTCGTCTGGTGGCGATGTCGACCGCGGATAGATCGCGGGATCCTTGCTCGCGCTCCTCCAGCGTGTCGAGGCGTCGCTCGCATCGATCGATTCGTATTCTGAGTCCGCGGGGTAGAGGATGGCGGGAGCGCCGTCGATCGTCGTCACTTTCGGGAGAATCGGCGTGACCCGACGGCGGTCGGCCGCCGCGAGGATCGCGTCGACGGTGCCGAGGTCGCGAAGCTCCTCGAGCGTGCGGAGCGTCGGCGGCGCGAGGACCATGGTGCCGGCTTCGGCCCGGGCGATGGCGTCGGCGGGGCTGATCCACACGGTGGCGATCGTTTCGCGCTCGTCGTGAAGCGGCTCCTGGCCGTCGGAGAGCTCGGCGACGAAGAAGCGTGCGTCGTACCGGCGCGGCGCGGCGACCGGGGTGATCCATCGGCAGAAGTATCGCAATCGATCGGTTGCGATCACGAGCTGCTCCTCGGCGACGAGGTCGGCGAACGTGAGCGCTCCGGAGAGCAGCGCGGCCCGGCGCTGCCGCATCCGCTCACGGACCGCAACCGTGCTCGCGGCGGCCGACGTGCCGCCGGCCTCCGCCAGGAGGACCCCGGTTTCCTCGAAGAGCTCGCGTACGGCGGCGATCCAGAACGCCAGCGCCGCCGTCGGCGGGACATCTTCGCCGAGGCGCGCGGCTGCCGCGGACGGCGTCACGTTTCGGGAGGCCGACTGCACGCTCGGCGCCGCGTCCGCGGGGTCGAGGACGCCGCCCGGGAAGACCGACGCTCCGGCGAACGCACGGCTTTGCGCATGGCGCTCGACGAGGAGGACCTCACACTCGCCGCCACGCCGCCGCCGCAGCACGATCACGGTCGCCGAGTCCACGGGTGCTACCGGCGTCGCGTCCATCGCCGGAAGCTCGTCCGCCGGCCCTTCGTCTGTCAAGGCCCGATGCCGGCGCTCGCCGCCGTCGCCTGCCGGTCGCGCCGCGCCAAGGTTACCGTACGGTTGCGATTTTGCTTGACAGCGCCCGGCAGTCGTCATTAGCGTCGGCGCCACGGCATTTCGGCTCCTCCGCGGGTTCGCATCTCGCGTCGGGCCCGGACGCCGGAACCGCTGTCGGGCATTCAGGCGTGCCGTCTCTCATCGTTCCCGGCGGTGAGAGTCCACCATCGTATCTCGAAAGAGGAGGAGTTCATGAAATCGCTCGCACGGCTCGCTCTGTGCACCGCCGTTCTCGCGTTGATCGTCGTCGGTCCGGCGCGGTTCGTCCATGCCGCGTGTGCGGTCGGCGGAACGGTCCAGAACGTCGACGATTGCGTCCCCGGCGGCAAGGGTTCCGCGGACTGCTTCGTCGAGTTCTCCGTCACGCCGGTGCCGCCGCCCGACAACCACGGCTTCCCGACGGCGAAGATCACCTGCCTCGACAACGATCCGTCGTGCGACCTCGATCTCACTCCCGGCCAGTGCACGTTCAGCGTCGGCGTGTGCGTCAACGTCGACGAGTCGACGAGCCGCTTCACCTGCACGCCGACGACCGCCGCGAGCTACGTGCTGAAGTCGCCGAGCGTCAAGGACGCGACCAAGCCCGACAAGAATCCGTTCAACCGCGACAACCGGCGGAACCTCGACACCGAGCTGGCGAGCATCGTCCCGAGCGCGGGCGCGACCCACGACGTGTGCTCGAGCGAGGGCACGTTCGTCGTGCCGCTGAAGAAGGGCATCAAGAAAGGGAAGGGCAAGATCAAGGTCCAGTTCATCGACGCGCTCGGCAAGAAGGACAGCGACACGGTGAAGTTCACGTGCGTGCCGAACCCGGCGATCGCGACCCAGCCGCTCGCGTCGGCGCGGCAGGTGACGTCGGCCGCCGAGCTGATCGGCGGGCCCGTCGCCTACGGCCGCGTCGGTGACTGGCTCATCGAGAACGACCGCGTCCGCTTCATCATCCGCGACACCGGCCGCGAGTTCAGCTTCATGCTGACCTACGGCGGCCACCTGATGGACGCCGACTTCCAGCGCAAGGTGGGTCCGATTCCCTGGTCGGCGCCGTACCCGCCGGGTCACGACGCGTTCCGCGAGATCACGCCGCTCATCAACATCTCCTCGACCGACAATCCGACCAGCATCAGCGTCGTCAGCAGCGGCGCCGGCGGTGGACCCGCGAAGATCCAAACCGTCGGGCCCGACGACCTCTTCGATCCGATCGATCCGCAGGTCGCGATCAAGGGCTTCTCGACGGCGCTGTCGATTCCGCCCTTGGCGCGCGACAACGACATCCCGACCACGATCATGAACGAGTACACGCTGCGGCCGGGCGACGACTTCCTGAAGATCGAGACGATCGTGCAGAACACCGGCGGCTCGCCGCTCGACCTCTACGTCGGCGATTACGTGAGCGGCGGCGCGCAGCTCGAGTTCCTCGCGCCCGGCCTGGGCTTCGGCGAGGCGGCGATTCGCATCGGCGGCGACCAGTCGACGGGCCAGCAGACCTTCAACTATCTCGGCTGGGTCGGTTACGGCGAGGCGCTCGGCGTCTCGTACGGGTTGATTCCGCAGCTCTACGACTTCACCAGCTCCTTCACGCAATCCGGCGTGACGGTGCCGCTGTACGGCCAGAACATCGTGCCGATCCTGCTCTCACCCGACGCGAACAAGCCGGCCGGCGCCTTTCACATCGACGCCGGCGGGATGAACTCGTTCACGCGCTTCTTCGCGGTGAGCGACAACGGCATGGGGAAGGTCCTCGACGCACGGCACAAGCTCGTCGCCAGCACCGATCCCGAGTACCAGATCGTCGATCCGACGGCGAAGAAGACCGGCTGGGTGCAAGGCACCGTGACCGTCGCCGGCGTGCCGCACGACGGGGCGCGGGTCGCGATCACCCGCGTCCCCGGCGATCGCACCGCGCAATCGGGGCTGGTCGACGTCTTCGTCACCAAGGACGGCGGCTACTTCCAAGGGACGCTGCCGAAGGGCGAGTACAAGGCGTTGGTGAAGATCCTCGGCTATCCCTACGAGGGCGGCGGCGCGGTTCCGGTCGAGAAGGACATCAAGATCGGCGGCGGTACGACCGTCGTCGATTTCGACGTGCCCGCGACCGGCTTCGTCGAGGTGAACATCGACGACGGGTCGAATCCGTTGCCGGCCAAGGTCTCCGTCGTCGGGCTCGACGCCGCGCCCGATCCGACGATCGTCGAGAACGCGGTCTTGGCGAGCGTCAGCGGCAACGTCTTCGGCTACGACGCGCGCGAGAAGGGCACGATCTACGGTCTCCCGGAGGTGCAGTTCGCCGATCCGACCGGGACGACCGGCGTGTTCGCGGTGCCGCCCGGCTCGTACCAGTTCGTGGTCTCGCACGGGCCGGAGTACAGCGTCTTCAAGACCGCGGTCACCGCGGTTCCCGCCGGCAGCCCCGGCTCGCCGCTGGTCATCAACGCGACGCTCACGCGCGTCGTCGATACCACCGGTTTCGTCTCGGCGGATCATCACGTCCATCTGATCAACAGCCCCGACTCGCAGATCACCAAGCGCGAGCGCATCGTGACGATGCTCGCCGAAGGCGTGAACTACTTCGTCGCCAGCGATCACGACTTCGTGACCGATCTCTCGAGCGAGATCGCCGCGATTCCCGGCGCGAGCGCGCTCGTGAAGTCCGCGGTCAGCGACGAGATCACGTACTTCGACAGCGGCCACTTCGGCGCCTATCCGCTCTCCGCCGTCGATCCGGCGAGCGTCACCGGCGGTGCGCTCGACTGGGGCCGTGACGGCGAGCCCGCGGGCTTCGGCTATCCGTCGGACGGCAGCTACGATCTCAGCCCGGACGAGATGGCGTTGGTGGCGAAGGCGCCGCCGTACAACGCGCACGTCGTTCAGGCGAATCACTTCAACAGCCCGACGCTCGGCTTCTTCCGCCTCCACGGCATCGACACCACGGCCGTGCCGCCGCAGTCCTCGACGAGCCCGGCCGCGGTCAGACAGGACCCGTCGATCACCAACCTCTACACCGACGAGCTGACCGCGCTCGAGATCTGGATCGAGAACGGCCGCGCGCAGAACGCCCTGGCGATCGGCGAGAACCTCGGCGACTACTTCAACATGCTGAACAACTTCGACGCGGCGCACCCGCTGCAACGGAAGGCGATGGTCGCCGACTCCGACACGCACACCACGACCGTCGTCCAGGCGGGCGGTCCGCGGACGATGATCGCGTCGTCGACGGACGACCCGTCGTCGATCTCGCCGACCGAGCTCGCCGACAACCTGAACGACGGGCGCGCGATCCTCACCAACGGGCCGTTCGTCAAGGTGAGCATCGTCGGCGACAGCGGCATGACCGCGCGGCACGCGCTCGGCAACCCGATGATCGCGCCCGCGGTCGTGAGCGGCAACGCGACCATCAACGTCGACGTCAACAGCCCGACGTGGGCGCCGTTCGACATCATCGAGATCTACGTGAACAACGTGCCGTCCTGCACGACGACGCCGGCGAACTTCGTCGGCGGCGCGAAGAAGGTCTGCACCGCCACCCCGGATTACACGTTCCCGGTGATCCCGGGCACGATCGCCGGCGTCGACGGCGATTTCCAGCTCCACAGCAGCGTCTCGCAGATGGTCACGCTCAGCCAGGATGCGTGGGTGGTGGTGGTCGTGCGCGGCCGCGACGGCATCTCGCCGCCGATGTTCCCGATGAACCCGACGTCGATCTCCAAGCGCTCGTGCACCGCCAATGCATGCGTGCCGTGCGCGAACAACGCGCAGTGCTCGCCGTTCTTCGGCACTTGTCAGGACGTGAACGCAACCGTCGCGCAGCTCGCCAGCGTCACGACCGGCGACTGCGGCGTGACCGCGCTGGCGCTCACCAACCCGCTCTTCGTCGATCGTGACGGCGACGGGATGTACAAGGGCGTCACGATTCCCTGATCCCTCCTCGGGCGGGGGCGTTCCCAACCGGGACCGCCCCCGCTAGAACGCTTCGAATGTACCGCTGCGCATCGCCCCGCGGGCCGTCGGGCTCGCGGGATCGGTTTCCTCCGCGTCCTCGCATGCGTCGCTTCGTCCCCCTCGCTCTCACGTGTGCGCTCGGGCTCGGGCTGCCCGGTCGGGTTGCGACCGCCGCCTCGGTCTTCGATCTCGCCGACCAGTCCGACGTCGTCGCGGTCGGGACGGTTGCGAAGACCGCCGTCGCCGAGGGCGGCAAGCTCGAGGTCTTCACGGTCGAGCCGGCGCGCGTGCTCAAAGGCGGCGCGCTCGACGGCGAGCTCATGCTCGTGCAGGAGATGCTTTTTCCGACGACCAAGCCGTACTTCGCGACCGGGACGCGGACGCTGGTCTTCGCGGTGCCGTTGCCGAACTACACCTCGTATCGGGAGGCGCTCGGCGAGGGCACGTACTGGCGCTGGACCGAGCGGCTCGACACGGCCGCCGACGTCGCCACCCTGAGCGATCCGGCGATGATCGAGCCGCTCGTCACGTACCTCACGGTGCGTGACGATCCCGCCGCGACCGCCCGCCACCTCGGCACGCTGCTCGCCAGTCCGGTGCCGCGGCTTCGCGCCGACGCGCTGGCGACGCTCGAGGAGCGGGATGCGCTGATGCCGCTCCTCGACGCGGAGGCGCTCGCGCCGCTCGCCGCGTTTCTCGCCGATCCGCGCATCCCGCCGACGGTGCGCGCCGCGCCGCTGGTCCATCTCGCCCGGCACGGCGCCGCCGGCATCGGCGCGATCGCCGAGAAGATCGCCGCGTCGGGCGGTCCGTTGGAGGCCGCCGCCGTCGACGCGTTGGTGAGCGTCGGCAAGCCGCCGGACGAGGCGCGTCTGCTCGCGTACTCGCGGCGCGACGACCCGGCGCTCCGGATCGCGGCGGTACGCGGCCTGGCGCAAGACGGCTCGCCCGCGGCGCTCGATCGCCTCGAGGCGATCCTCGCCGCCGATCCCGCTTCGGAGGTCCGCGTCGCGACGCTGCAGGCGCTCGGCGGGGTCACGAGCGATCGCGCCGTCGCGCTGCTCGCCAAGGCGCTGCACGAGGACGACAAGGAACGCATCAACGCCGCCGCCGAGTCGCTCGGGCGGATCGGCAGCCCGGCCGCGATCGCGGCGCTCGCGGACGTGCTCGAGCACGGGACGCTCGACGCCCAGACCGCCGCCGCTTTCGCGCTCAAGCGCTCGGGGAAGTGGCAGGCGGTCGAGGTTCTCGAGGATCAGGCGGAGCATCATCCCGACGCGCGCGTGCGAAAGATCGCAAACGTGGCGCTCGGGAAGGAAAGCCACGAGCACTGAGCCGAGCGGCCGAGGACGCGCGCCTCGCGGGGAGGTCGCCCCGGCGCGCGGCCGCTGGATGCCTGCCCGTCGCCGCGGCGGGCGATCGCCTGCGACGGCCCGGCGAGGAGCGCCGTCGCGCCGCTGGGGCGCGATCGTGTTGCTCGGCGTCCTCGCCGGCGCCGGCGGCGCGGCGCCGGCGCAGGCGCACCAGCAGGGCGTCAGCTATTCCGAGATCGCGATCGAGAACGGCCGCGTCCGCTACGATCTCACGCTCTCGAATCACGACGTGCCCGATGCCGATACCGACGCCGACGGGGTGCTGACGGCCGACGAGGTGCTGGCCGTATTTCCCCTTCTCCGGCGGCTCTTCGACCGGACGCTCGTCGTCGAGTCGGGCGGGCGCCCGTGTCCACTCTCGCTCGAGGACTTCTCCCTCGTCGGCAACGGCGGCGTCCTCTTTCGCCTGCGTGGACCGTGCTCGGGCGATCCGCCGATCCGCATCCGCTTCGGGCTGCTCGCCGTTTCCGGCGGCAACGGCTACGACTTCGCCAAGATCCGCTACGGCGACCACCTCGAGGAGCGGATCTTCACCCGCGACACGACCGAGGTGGTTTTCGACACCGGCGGCGGCGTCGCGACCACGTTCCGGCGCTTCTTCCTCCTCGGCGTCGAGCACATCGCGACCGGATACGATCACATCCTCTTCCTGCTCGCGCTCCTGCTCGTCGGCGGCGGCCTGCGTGTCTTGATCGGGATCGTCAGCGCCTTCACGATCGCTCATTCGATCACGCTGGCGCTCGCGACCCTCGAGATCGTCACGCTGCCGAGCCGGCCCGTCGAGGCGGTGATCGCGCTCTCGATCGCCTGGGTCGCGCTCGAGAACGTCGTCTTCGACCGGAGCGCCGGCCGCTGGCGCATCACCTTCGTCTTCGGCCTGGTGCACGGGTTCGGCTTCGCGTCCGTCCTTCGCGGCATGCACCTGCCGACGCGCGACCTCGCGGCATCGTTGCTGGCGTTCAATCTCGGCGTCGAGGCGGGGCAGCTGACCGTCGTCGTCCTGGCGTATCCGGTGATCGCCGCGATCCAGCGCGCGCCGCAGCGGCGCGCGATCGTCGGCGTCTGCTCCGGCGTCATCCTCGCGGTCGCGCTGTTCTGGTTCGTCGAGCGGACGTTTTCTTGACAGCGCGCGCGCGGCCGTGCGACTCGTGACCCGCGGGGGGGGACGCGCGTGGCGAAACGCAAGCGCCGGCGGAAGACGCGACGGATCACGACCGAGCTGCACTTCGAACGCCTGCTGTGGCGCGCCGGCATCGCCTACGTCGCCGGCGTCGACGAGGTCGGGATGGGCCCGCTCGCCGGGCCCGTGGTCGCGGCGGCGGTGATCTTCGCCGACGGCACCGCCATTCCCGGCATCGCCGACTCGAAGATGCTGACCCACGACGCGCGCGAGCGCGCCGCGGTCGCGATCCGCGAGCGCGCGGTCGCGACGGCGCTCGGCGTCGTCGAGCCGGCGGAGATCGACCGCCTCAACATCTACCAAGCCGGGCTGAAGGCGATGCGGCTCGCGGTCGAGGGGCTTGCGGTCGCCGCCGAGCACGTGCTCGTCGACGGCCGCCACATCCCGGATCTCTTGGTGCCGCAGACGCGCTACGCGAAAGGCGACTCGTTCGTCTACTCGATCGCGGCGGCCTCGATCATCGCCAAGGTGCATCGCGATGGGATCATGCGCGAGTGCGACGCGCGCTATCCGCAGTACGGCTTCTGCCGGCACGTCGGCTACGCGACCCGCGAGCACCTCGCGGCGCTGCGTGCGCATGGGCCGAGCCCGATCCATCGCCGGTCGTTCGCGCCGTGCGCGGAGCCGGTCGCCGCCGCGGCGCCCGCGCTCCGCTGATCCGTCGGCGGTCGGCGCCCCGGACGTCGCCGCCGGCTGCGCCGGTGCCGGCGCCGCCGGCGAGACACGCGGTTTCCTGCCCAGGGGTTCGCCCCTATAATCGCCGCATGGCCGTCGAGATCGTCATGCCGAAGCTCAGCGACACGATGGAAGAGGGCATGATCCTCAAGTGGCTGAAGAACGTCGGCGACGCGATCACGGCGGGCGAGCCGATCGCGGAGGTCGAGACCGACAAGGCCGACATGGAGGTGGAGGCCGCGGAGAGCGGCGTGCTCAGCGAGATCAAGGTCGGCGCCGGCGAGAGCGCCGCCGTCGGCGCGGTGATCGCCGTCGTCGACGACCACGGCGCGGCGGCCGGCCGCCGGGCGCCGGCGAACGCGGCCGCGGCCGGCGACGGACGGGCGGCGGAGCGGAGCGCCGCCGTCGCGACTGAAGCCGACGAGGACGAGGGCGAGCCGGCGGCAGCCGCGCCGCCGCGGCGGGAAACCGCGGCGACGGAGCGCGCAGGCCACGAGCCGTCCGCGGCCGCGCGAGCGCCGGGCGGCGCATCCGCGACTGCTGTCGACGGGCGTCGGTCGCGCGACGCCGCGTCGCGTCCGGACGTCAAGACGTCTCCGGCGGCACGCAAGATCGCCGCCGAGCGCGGCATCGACCTGCGATCGGTCCGCGGCAGCGGTCCCGACGGACGCGTGGTGAAAGAGGACGTGCAAGGGCGCCGCCAGGCCGAGCGGCCGGCGCACGCCAGCCACGACGGCGATCGCGAAGTCGACGAGGCTGGCGCCGCGGCGCGAGCGGCACGCGGCACCCGCGAGGCGCCGCCCGCGGGTGACGACGCCGGGCGTGCGACGCGCCCGTCGGCGGCGCGCGCCGCGGCGCCGGCCGTCGCCGAGCGCCAGGAGCTCTCGCGCATGCGCCAGTCGATCGCACGCCGCATGACCGAGGCGTTCCGCGACGTCCCGCACTTCTACGTCAGGACCACGATCGACATGACCGAGGCGGTCCGTCTGAAGCACGCCCTCGACGAGGCGGAGCTGAGCGGCACGCCGATCACGTACACGCACCTCGTGCTCAAGGCGACGGCGCTCGCGCTCAGGCGCCACCCGAGGCTGAACGCCTCGTATCGCGACGGCGCGATCGAGGTGAAGGGCGACGTCAACCTCGGCCTCGCGGTCGCCGTCGACGACGGCTTGATCGTGCCGATCCTGCGGCACGTGGACGAGCTCTCGCTCGAGGAGATCGCGATCGAGGCGCGCCGGCTCGCCGAGCAGGCGAAGCGCGGCCGGTTCGCGAGCGAGGACCTCTCCGGCGGCACCTTCACCGTCAGCAACATGGGGATGCTCGACATCGAGGACTTCACCGCCGTCATCAATCCGCCGCAAGCCGCGATTCTGGCGGTGGGCGCGATCAAGGAGCGGCCGGTGGTGCGCGCCGGCGCCGTCGTCGCCGCGCGGACGATGCCGGTGACGCTCTCCTGCGATCATCGCATCATCGACGGCGTCATCGGCGGCCGCTTCCTCGAGGAGCTGAAGCGCCTGCTCGAGAACCCGATCGTGCTGGTGATGCGGGAGCGCTTCGCGGGATGACGGCCGCCGGCGATCGCGTGCACCGGGTGCGGACGCTCGCGGTCGCGCGTCTCGGCCGCCGCGAGTACGGCGCCGTGCTCGCCTACCAGCGGCGCTGCCAATCGGCGGTGCTCGCCGGCGCGGTCGACCGCTTGATCCTGGTCGAGCACACGCCCGTCATCACGCTCGGGCGCGGCGGCGACGAGCGGCACGTGCTCGCGGCGGCGGCGCCGGTCGTGCGCGTGAACCGGGGCGGCGACGTCACCTACCACGGCCCGGGGCAGCTCGTCGGCTACCCGATCGTCGATCTCGCGCGCATCGACTGCGACGTCCACCGCTACCTGCGGGCGCTGGAGGCGACGGTGATCGCGGTCGCCGCGGCGTACGGCGTCGCCGCGACGCGACGCCCGGGCTTCACGGGTGTGTGGGTCGGCAACGACAAGCTCGCCGCGATCGGCGTCGGCATCCGCCGCTGGGTGACCATGCACGGCTTCGCGCTCAACGTCCGCGATCTGCGCGGCGCGTTCGCGGCGATCGTGCCTTGCGGGCTCGCCGGGACCGGCGTCACGTCGCTCGAGGAGCTGACCGGCGGCGCGCCCGCGATCGCCGAAGTCGAGGACCGCGTCGTCGAGGCGTTCGCCAGCGAGCTGCGATACGGGCGGGTGCGAGCCGCCGCCGACCTGCTCGGCGCCGCGCGCGAGGCCGCCTCTCTCGACGCGTCGCACGCGGAGGACGCTCGCCCGTGAGCGTCGCGCGGCGCCATCCCGAGTGGATTCGCGTCCGCGCGCCGACCGGCCCTGCGGTCGAGACGACGCGGGCGATCGTCCGCGATCTTCGCCTGCACACGGTCTGCGAGGAGGCGCGGTGCCCGAACGTCGGCGAGTGCTGGGCGCATCGCACCGCGACGTTCATGCTGCTCGGCGACACCTGCACGCGGAACTGCCGCTTCTGTGCGGTCGCCCACGGGCGGCCGCTCGCCGTCGACGCCGAGGAGCCGCGCCGGGTCGCCGATGCGGTCGCCCGCCTCGGACTGCGCCACGTGGTGGTGACGTCGGTGAACCGCGACGATCTCGCCGACGGCGGCGCCGGCCACTTCGCCGAGACCGCGCGCCAGATCCGTGCCCGTGTCCCGGGCTGCACCGTCGAGGTGCTGATCCCCGACTTTCAGGGCGCCGCCGAGGCGCTGGCGGCGGTGGTGCGGTCGCCGATCGGCGTGCTCAATCACAACACCGAGACCGTGCCGCGTCTCTACAAGCAGGCGCGGCCCGGGGCGAGCTACGAGCGCAGCGTCGATCTGCTGGCGCGGGCGAAACGCCTGCGGCCCTCGTTGCCGACCAAGACGGGGCTCATGCTCGGGCTCGGCGAGGAGGCGGACGAGCTGCGTGCGGTGCTCCGGGATCTGCGACGCGCAGGCTGCGACATCCTGACCCTCGGGCAGTATCTCCGGCCGAGCGTCGAGCAGTTGCCAGTTGCGCGCTATCTCGCGCCGGAGGAGTTCGCCGAGCTCGGCGCCGACGCACGTGCCATGGGCTTTGCGTACGTCGAATCCGGGCCGTTGGTCCGGAGCTCGTACCACGCCTGGCGCCATCACCCCGCGTGATTGGCGCGCACCGGCGCGCGCCGAATGACGCCGGCCGAAGCTCAGCCTCCCCACGATACGCGGAAACGCGGCGCCACACTCAATCGACGCTGCGAAAAAAGTTAAGAAATTCGTCGCGCCCGAATTGCGCGACCTGGGCAATTACTCTAGTGTGCAACGTTTCCGAGCAGCGCGTCGGTGAGGTCGCGTGCTGATGGTTGGGGGTCGAGCCACTGCCGGTGTTGGGAGAGGTGAGCGATGCTGAAGCTGTACGATTCTCCGGAATGCCCGTTCTGTCAGAAGACACGCATCGTGCTGGCCGAGAAAGACCTGTCCTTCGAGACCATCCCGGTCGATCTCGGCGCCGGTGAGCAGAAGCGGCCGGAGTTCTTGAAGCTGAACCCATTCGGCAGGGTGCCGGTGCTGATCGACGACGAGGTCCTGGTCTACGACTCGACGATCATCAACGAGTATCTCGAGGACGAATATCCGCACCCGCAGCTGATGCCGACGGATTCGGCCGCGCGTGCCCGCGCGCGCACCCTCGAGGATTATGCCGACAACGCATTCCTGCTCGTGACCGGGCAGATCATGCACGAGCTGCGAAAGCCGGAAGGCGAGCGCGACGCGCAACGTCTGCAGACCGCGCGCCAGCAGGTCATGCAGATGCTGGCGGTGATCGACGGCTCGCTCGGGGGCCGCTCGTGGCTGGTCGGCAACTTCTCGCTCGCCGACGTCGCGTACGCGCCGCGGGCGGTGATCCTGCCCGCCCTGGGCATCCAGCTCGACCCCGAGTGGCGGAACGTCGCCGCGTGGATTCAGCGCTTGAACCAGCGCGCCAGCATCCACGACCTCGCCGGCCTCGAGTCCTGGCGCTGAGACCCGCCGGCCGCGCGATCCGGCGCGGCTGACCCGAAGGCGCAGGCGCTCGCCCGCGCGGCGCTGCCGGCCCTCCACCGCGTCCGATCAGGGGACCGGCGGCGAAACCGGCGCCGGCTCGGCGGGCGCGTACTCCTCCTTGTAGATCTGCACGAACGCGATCACCGCCGCGAGCAGCATCGGGCCGAGGAAGATCCCGAGGAAGCCGTACGCCTCGACGCCGCCGAGGATGCCGAAGAAGAGAAAGATCGTCGGCAGGTGGGTGCGGCCGCCGATCAGGACCGGTCGCAGGACGTTGTCGGCGAGACCGATGATCACCGAGCCGTAGAGCACCAGGATCAGCGCGCGCATCGACGCGCCGGCGAGCCACAGGTAGATCGCGCACGGAATCCAGACCGCCGGCGGTCCGGCGATCGGCACCAGCGACAGCAAGCCCGCGAGGACTCCGAGGAACGCCGCGAACGGCATGCTCACCAGGACGAGGCCGATCCAGGTGATGATGCCCTGGAAGACCGCGGTCACGACCATGCCGCGCATCACCGCCGAGAGCGTCTCGTACAGCCGATAGAAGATCGCGTCCTTGTGCTCGGGATCCATCGGGATCACGTCGCGCAGGCTGCGATACATGCGGTCGCCGTCGCGGAAGAAGAAGAACAACGTGAACACCATGATGGTGAAGTCGAGGATGAAGGTCGCGATGTTGCGGGCGACGGCGGTCATCTGCGTGACCGCGAAGTTGCTGACGCGCTCGGCGCTCCTGCGGACGATCTCGCCGACGTCGATCTCCCAGCCTTGACGGTTCAAGCGCTGCACCAGGCTGCCGACCCGCGAGACCCGCATGCTTTGCACCGCCTGGTCGAGCTTGCCCGAGGAGACGTAGTCGCTGAGCTGCTTGTAGAACCCGACCGACTGCGACGTGACGACGCTCGACAGCGAGGACCGTCGGCACGATCACGCACGCCGTCACCAGGACCGTGAGCGCGAGCGCCGCCGGGGTGCTCCGGCCGCGCCAGCGCCGCAGCACGACCAGGTACAGCGGATAGAACACCAGCGCCAGGATCGCCGCCCACGCGATCGGACCGAGAAACCCCGAGAACACCCGGTAGAGCTGGTACAGCAGGAAGCTGAACACCGCGAAAAAGAAGAAGACGACGAGCTGACTGCGCGCGACCGCGAGCTGGCGGCCCCAGCGCGGCCGGGTCACCGCCGGCGGCCGATGCGGCGGCCCGCTCGGCGCCGCTTCGGGCGCGGGAGCGATCATGGCGCGGCGCCGGTCCTCACGTCCCGGCGATCATCATGCGGCCGATCTTGATCGTCGGCGCCGCGATGCGCGGCGGAAGACCAGATCGTTGCCGACCACCTCGATGTCGCGGAACATCTTCGAGCAGGTTGCCGGCGATGGTGATCTCCTCGACCGGGTAGGCGAGCTCGCCGTGCTCGATCCAGAGGCCGGCGGCGCCGCGCGAGTAGTCGCCGGTGACCGGGTTGACGCCGAAGCCGATCAGCTCGGTGACGTAGAGGCCGCGAGCGACCGAGCGCGATGATCTCCTCCGGCGCGATGTCGCCGGCGGCGAGGAAGAAGTTCGTCGGGCGCCGCGGCGGGCGAGTCGCCGACGGAGCGCGCGGCGTTGCCGGTCGAGCGGCAGCTGCAGCTTGCGCGCCGAGTAGGTGTCGAACAGGTAGCTCGTCAGCACGCCGGCCTCGACGACGACGGTGCGGCGGGTCGGCAGCCCTTCGCCGTCGAACGGCTTCGAGCCGAGGCCGCCGGCCAAGCGTGCCGTCGTCGATCACGGTCACGTGGCGCGAGGCGATCGTCTCGCCGAGCTTGCCGAGCAGGAACGAGGTGCCGCGGTAGAGGCTCGCCCGGAGACCGCACCGGCGAGGTGGCCGCAGCAGGTCGCGGCGATCTCGGGGTCGAAGACCACCGGCACCTCCTGCGTCGGCACCTGGCGCGCGCCGAGGCGCCGCAGCGCGCGCGCCGCCGCGCGCGCGCCGACGTCGGCCGGCGGCTCGAGCGCGGCGAGATGGCGCTGCGCGAGTACCAGTAGTCGCGCTGCATGGCGCCGTCGGTCGGACGCGACGGCGGACGCCGAGAGAGAAGCTCGAGCTGCGGTACGCCGCCGTGGAAGCCGTGCGTCGACGCGTAGGCGATCGTCGAGGCGCTCCTGCGCGAACTCGGCGCCCTCGGAGTTGGTGATGCGCGGGTCGCTGGCGAGCGCCGCGGCCTCGGCGGCCTTGCCCACGCGAGGCCGTCGCTCGGCGCCGGCGTCTCGGCCGCGGCGTCGTAGAGGTCGAGGTCGGGCACCTCGGTCGCGAGCTCGCCGCGCGTCCGGCAGGCCGCTGAACGGATCGGGCTGCGGTGACGCGCGCCAGCGCGACCGCGTCGGCGGCGAAGCGCGCGAGCGAGGCGCGCCGAGAAGTCGGCGGTGACGGCGACGGCGCTGCGCTCGCCGACGAAGACGCGCAGGCCGAGGTGCTTCGCGCGCGCGCGCTGCAGCTTCTCGACCTCGCCGAGGCGCACGCCGGCGGCGAAGGCGACGCTCTGCACGAGACGACGTCGGCCGCCGTCGCGCCGGCGCCGTCGCGTCCTCGAGCGTCGCCAGCACGTCGGCGATCTCGTCGTGCGAGCGGTGGCGCTCATCGCGGACGCTCGGCGGCAGCGCGCTCGTCCGCGCCGCAGGCGTCCGCGGCTGCGCTCATCGCCGGCGCCTCACGCCTGCGTCCCGCCGACGGTGAGGCCGTCGATGCGGATCGTCGGCAGCCCGACGCCGACCGGCACCGACTGGCCGTCCTTGCCGCAGGTGCCGATGCCCTCGTCGAGCGCCAGGTCGTTGCCGACCATGCTGATCGCGCGTGAGCACGTCGGGACCGTTGCCGATGAGCGTCGCGCCCTTCACCGGCCGCGTGAGCTTGCCGTCCTCGATCAGGTAGGCCTCGCTCGCCGAGAACACGAACTTGCCGCTGGTGATGTCGACCTGGCCGCCGCCGAAGGAGACGGCGTAGAGGCCGCGGTCGACCGAGCGGATGATCTCGTCGGGCGTCGAGTCGCCGGCCAGCATGAACGTGTTCGTCATGCGCGGCATCGGCATGTGCGCGAAGCTCTCGCGCCGGCCGTTGCCGGTGGGCGGCATGCCCATGAGCGCGGCGTTGAGCCGGTCCTGCAGGTAGCCGCGCAGGATGCCGTTCTCGATCAGCACCGTGCGCGACGGTCGGCGTGCCTTCGTCGTCGACGTTGAGCGAGCCGCGGCGGTTCGGCGATGCGTGCCGTCGTCGACGACCGTGCACAGCTGCGAGGCGACCCGCTGCCGATGCGGCCTCGGCGAAGGCCGACGTCCCCTTGCGGTTGAAGTCGCCCTCGAGGCCGTGGCCGACCGCCTCGTGCAGCAGGATGCCCGGCCAGCCGGGGCCGAGCACGACGGTCATCTCGCCGGCCGGCGCGTCGCGCGCCTCGAGGTTGCGCAGCGCCTGCTCGGCGCCGCCTCGCGCGTGAAGCGCAGGTAGCGGTCGCCCTCGAGGAAGAACTCGAACGCATGCCGGCCGCCGCCGCCGGACGTGCCCTGCTGGCGGCTGCCGCCGTCCTCGGCGATGCAGGTGACGCTGAGGCGCACGAGCGGCTGCACGTCGCCGACCACCATCGCCCGTCGAGGTCGACGATCAGCACGATCTTGTGCTCGACGCCGAGGCGCGAGCACGTTCTTGATGCGCGGGTCGTGGCGCGCGCGCCGCGAGGTCGATCGCCTCGAGCAGCGCGATCTTGCGTCGAGCGGCGCCTCGAGGGGCGGCGTCGCCAGCGCGTAGAGGTCGTGCGTCGGGCCGCGCCGGCGCGCACCGCGATCGGCTGCGGTCGCCGCTCTCGGCGGTGGCGATGTGCCCGGCGGTCTTGCGCCGCCTGCTCGATCGTCGACGGTGACGTCGTCGGTGTACGCGTAGCCGGTCTTCTCGCCGGCGACGACGCGCACCCCGACGCCCTGCGAGACGTTCTTGGCCGCCTTCTTGACGAGGCCGTCCTCGAGGGCGATCGCCTCGGAGGTGCGGAACTCGAAGTAGAGGTCGGCGTAGTCGGCGCGCCGCGCGAGCGCCGATCCGAGCGCGTGCTCGAGGTGCGCGCTCGGCGAGGCCGAAGCGGTCGAGAAAGAACGTGTCGGGTTTCGTCGGGTTGGCCATCGATCCTTCCGTGCGTCGTGTGATCCGGTCGCCGTCACGCCGCGGCGCGGCCGGAGCACGCGGCGCCGCGCCCGCTCGGCGGAAACGAGCGCGCGTGTCGCCGCGTGCTCCGGCCTCCGCGGTGAAGCATCAACGGTACCAGACGCGACGTGAGCGGCAAAGGCGACTGTCGTCGCGATCCTGCGGCGATCCGCCGCTCGGCCGACGTGCGAGGGCGAGGCTCGGATCGTCGAGCCGCGGGACCGTACGCGCCGAGCACCTCCGTACTACGGCTCGTCGGCCGGCCGTTGCGGGTCGAGGATCTCGGCGAGGTGCAGCGCGCGCACGTTCGACGCCGCGGCCGCGGAGACCGCCGCCGACGTGCATCAGGCAACCCCAGTCGTTGGCGACGACGGCGTCGGCGCCGGTGCTCTCGATCGCGGCGATCTTCGCCGCCATGATGGCGGCCGAGATCTCCGGAAACTTGACCGCGAACGCGCCGCCGAAGCCGCAGCACTGATCCGCCTGCGGTAGCTCGACGAGCTCGAGACCGCGCGACGTGCGCCAGCAGCCGGCGCGGCTCGTCGCGGATGCCGAGCTCGCGGAGCAGGTGACACGAGTCGTGGTAGGTCGACCCGGCCGGCGAACGTCGCGCCGACGTCGGCGACGCCGAGGACGCGCACGAGAAACTCGGAGAGCTCGTAGGTGCGCGCCGCGAGCGCGCGCGCCGCCGTTCGTGCGCGGCGCCGTCGAGGAGCTCGGGGTAGAAACGACGCACCATCGTCGCGCACGAGCCCGAGGGCACGACGACGGGAAACGGGGCGGCGAAGATCTCGACGGTGCGCGCCGCGAGCGCGCGTCGCGTCGTCGTGGAAGCCGTCGTTGAAGGGGGGCTGCCCGCAGCACGTCTGGGCCTCCGGAAAGATCACGTCGTGACCGAGACGCTCGAGGATGCGGACGGTCGCCTCGCCGACTCGCGGCGCGAGCTGGTCGGCGAGGCAGGTGACCATGAGCTGAACGCGCATCGGCTCAGGGTGCGGCGGCGCCGGCCGGCCGCGACGTCACGGCCGGCGTCCCGAGCAGGACGACGTGGAGCTCGCACGGACCGTGCACGCCGAGCACGAGCTTCTTCTCGATGTCGGCGGTACGACTCGGGCCGGTGATCAACGTCAGGCACGAGCCGACGGCGTCGCGGTCGGCGAGGCGCCGGAACGCGGCGGCGAGGTCGGCGACGACGCGCTCGACCGGCGCGAGCGCGACGTGAACGCGCGGCAGCAGCGAGGTGCCGCGATGGCGGTGGAGCGCCGACCCGAGGACCAGCGTGCCGCTCGCGGCGACGAGCGCGTCGGCCTCGGTGACCCCGATCTCCGCCGCGCGGACGTCGCCGTCGGCGGGGTCGACGATCGCGAGATCCGGACGCAGTCGCCGCGCGATCGCGACCACCTCGGTCACGATCGGCGAGCGCCACGCGACGGCGTGCGGACGTGTCGCGACCGCGGCGGCGAGCGCCGCCAGCAGCTCGCCGGCGGCCGCCGGCGTCGGCGCGGCATGGACCACGGCGCCGACGGCGCGCGCCTCGTCCGCGAAGCGTGCCAGCAGGGTCGGCGTGTCGTCGACGTCCGGTCCCGCCGCCGCGCGCCTCCCCGGCCGACCGACCGCGAGCGGCGCGAGCGCGGGGACGGCGGTGTCGCCGAGCGCGCGCCGCACGCGGGCGAGCATCTCGTCGCGGGTCACGAGTCCTCCGATCGCCGCGTGGTGACGTGCGGCGACGCGGCGCGAGCGCGCCAGCGGTCGTGAAACGAGCGCGACGCCGGGCGCGGCAGCATCCGCGCCCGCGACCATGCGGCGAGCGGCGGTGCGATCGCGACCAGGCGCGGGACGCGTGCGAGCACGGCCGCGCCGGCGCGCGCGAGCCGGGCCGTGAGCGCGTAGAGGCGGCTGGAGGCCGCGACCCGTCCCCAGGCGCCGACGAGCCGCCGCTCGCCGGCCGACGGCCGCAGCTCGCGGACGACGCGCGCGCGCAGCCGAAGCAGCAGCGCCGGAATGTCGATGCGGACCGGGCAGACGTCGCGGCACGCTCCACAGAGCGTCGACGCGAACGGCACGTCGGGCGCGGCCTCGACGCCGAGCATCGCCGGCGCCAGCACGGCGCCGATCGGGCCGGAGTACGCGTGGCCGTACGCGTGCCCGCCGACGCGGCGATACACGGGACAGGCGTTCAGGCAGGCGCCGCACCGCAGACAGTAGAGCGCCTCGCGCAGACCGGGATCGGCGAGCACCCGCGAGCGGCCGTTGTCGACGATCACCAGGTGGACCTCGTCGGGCCCGTCGAGCTCTCCGGCGGCGCGCGGCCCGCGTACCAGCGAGACGTAGCTCGTGAGCGTCTGTCCGGTCGCGCTCCGCGGCAGCAGCTCGAGCATCGGCGCGAGGTCCTCGTCGCGCGCGATCACCTTCTCGATGCCCATGAGCGCGACGTGGACGCGCGGCATCGTGAGGGCGAGGCGGCCGTTGCCCTCGTTCTCGACGACGCACAGCGTGCCGCTTTCGGCGACCGCGAAGTTGACGCCGGTGATCCCCATCCCGGCGGCGAGGAACTTCTCGCGCAGCACGCGGCGCGCGTGCGCGGTCAGTGCCTCTGCCGTCCGTTCGTGCGGGACACCGAGGCGCGCCGTGAAGAGCGCCGCGATGTCGTCCTGCGACTTGTGAATCGCCGGGGTGATGATGTGCGACGGCGGCTCGCCGGCGAGCTGCACGATGTACTCGCCGAGGTCGGTCTCGACGGTCTCGATGCCGGCGGCCTCGAGGCGGCGATTGACGCCGATCTCCTCCGAGACCATCGACTTGCCCTTGACGACGAGCCGGACGCCCGCGCGCGCCGCGATCGCCAGCACGGCCGTGCATGCTTCCTCGGCGTCCGCCGCCCAGTGGACGACGCCGCCGTTGGCGACGAACCGCGACTCGAGCTCGGCGAGCAGCGCCGGCAGCGAGGCGATCGCCTGCGCCTTGACGGCGCGCGCGCGGTCGCGGCGCGCCTCGCCGTCGGCGAGCCCGGCGAAGACCTCGGCGCGTTTCGCGAGGAAGCGAAACGAGGCGGCGTCGAGCTTGCGGTGCAGCTCGGTGTCCGCCGCCGCCGCCGCGGCCCGGTTGCGAAAGCCGCGCGGCGCGATCATGGCATCAGTGTAGCGTGACGGCGACCCGCTCGAGCCGCGCGAGGTGCTCGCGGACCTCGACGCTGTGCGCGCCGTGGGGCGCGAGATCGAGGTAGCGCCGCAGGTCGTCGACGGCGGCGGCGACGCAGTCGAGCTGCTCGTAGAGGAGCCCGCGGACGCGCATGTGCTCCGCCGACTCGGGGTTCAGCACCAGCGCGAGGTCGACGGCCGCCAGCGCATGCTCGTGGTCGTTGCGCTCGAGATAGCTCCGCAACAGGTTGGCGAGCATGCGCGCCAGGATGCCCACCGGCGCCGTCGCTTGCAGCAGCTGCGGCAGCTCGCGGACCAGGTTGCCGCCGGCGGGCCCGCCGCCGGCGGCATAGAACGTCCGCAGCCGCTCGAGCACCTCGTCGTGGCCGATCACGCGTCCGCCGAAGAAGGGATCGAGCAGCAGCGAGCCCTCGCCGCTCGGCACACGCACGAGAAAGTGGCCCGGGACGCCGACGCCCTCGATCGCGAGGCCGACCCGCGCGCTGGTCTCGATCAAGATCACCGACAGCGAGATCGGGATGCCGGTGCGCCGCTCCAGCACCTCGTTGAGGTAGCTGTTCCGCGGATCGTAATAGTCCTCGCTGTTGCCGTGGAATCCGCACTCGTCGAAGAGATAGCGCGTCACCGCGGCGATCGGGTGCTGGTCGCGCGGCAGGGCGGCGAGGCGCGGCCGCACCGCCGCCGCCAGCCGGTCGAGCTCGGCGAGATAGTGCCCGACGTCGAGATCGGGATAGGCGACGCGCGCGATCTCGAGCGCCGCCGGCGCGAGCTCGCAGTCGTCTCCCGTCGCGACCGCGGCTGCAAAACCGTCGCGCACCGACTTCATCGAAGCACTCGCGCCGCGCGCGCCATGGCTCGCTGCTACCACAGCGCGGCCGACGCCGCGAGCCCGTGCGGCGATCGCGCGCCCGCGTCGCGCCGCGCGCGCTCGCGCCACGGCGCGCTCGGCGATCGGCGCGGAATAGAGCTTGGACAAGGTCAGGTGCGTTCCTATAATGTTCGGCTCGCACCGTTCGTGCGAGGTTCATGGCGAGTTCGTCCCCCAAAACGATGCTCGCCGGATTGCTCCAGGCGCTGGAGGGTCCGGCGCCGCTGGTCATTCTTCCACACGACAATCCGGACCCCGACGCGCTCGCGAGCGCGGCGGCGCTGAAGTTCCTGGTGAAGAGCCTCCTCAAGAAGGAGGCGGTGATCGCCCAGGGCGGCATCGTCGGGCGCGCGGAGAACCGCGCCATGGTGACCTACCTCAACATCGATCTGCGGCCGGTCGCGAGCGTCGAGCTGCACGACGGCGTGCAGATCGCGCTCGTCGACACCCAGCCCGGACGGCCGAACAACTCGTTGCCGGCGGAGCGCGTGCCGACGGTCGTCATCGATCACCATCCCGCGTACGATGCGTACGCCGACGTGCGCTTCCTCGACTTGCGCGACGACTACGGCGCGACCTCGACGATCCTCACGGAGTACGTGCGCGAGTCGCATCTCGAGATCGAGAGCAAGATCGCGACGGCGCTCTTCTACGGCATCGCCGCCGAGACCCAGGATCTCGGCCGCGAGTCGACGCCGGCCGACATCGCGGCGGCGCAGTTCCTCTACCCGTACGCGAACAAGCGGCGGCTGGCGAAGATCGAGAATGCGCGGGTGCCGCGCGTCTACTTCCAGGCGTTCCGCGACGCGATCGAGCGCGCGGTGATCTACGACCGCGCGGTGATCTCGATCCTGCCGGCGGTGCAGTATCCCGACATGGTCGCCGAGGTCGCGGACTTTCTCCTGCGCCTCGACGAGGTCGAGTGGGCGTGCGCCATCGGGACGTTCCAGCGCTCGGTCCACGTGTCGCTGCGGACCACCGAGCGCGACGTGAACGCCGGCGACATTCTGCAGCGCGTCCTCGGCAGCAAGGCAGCCGGTGGGCACGACATGATCGCCGGCGGCTGCGTCAAGCTCGCGAACGGCGCGCGTGCCGAGGAGACGGCGCGTACGATCCGCGACCGTCTGCTCGCCGACCTCGAGCTCGGCCGCACCGCGCCGCGCCCGCTGGTCGGCTGAGTCCGCCGGGCTTTCGGCCGCGGTGGCGATGCCGCCGCGGACGGCGAGGCCGCGCCCCGGGCGCTAGCCGGCGCCTGCGAGCGCCGCGTCGATCTCGCCGCGCGCGAAGGGCTCGCGCTCGTGCGGCCGGCGCGCGTCGAGGACGCGGCGTGCGTCGGGCGTGCCGAGCGCGCCGAGCGCCCAGGCGGCGTGGCCGCGCACCAGCGGCTCGGCGTCGGCAAGGGCGGCGGCGAGCGGGCGCGTCGCCGCCGGGTTCCCGGTGTTGCCGAGCGCGACCGCGGCGTTCCGGACGAGCCCGCGGCGCTTGGCTCGCAGAAGCGGGGTGCGCGCGAAGCGGGCGCGGAAGCCGCGCTCGTCGAGCGTCACCAGCTCGGCGAGCGGCGGAAACAGCCACCGCGACGGCTCGCCGGCACGCGGAGCCGCACGGTGGTCGCGCCGCCATCGCTCGTCCGCGGGTCGTCCGCCGGTGGCCTCGTCGATCGCCGTCTCCGGTACCCGCGACCCGCGCCTCGCGGCGGCGGCGTTCGGCGCCAGCCACGGCGTCGAGCGCTCGAGCCCGGACCGGCGCGCGGCGGCGTCCGCGCCGTTCCACGGACAGACCTCCTGACAGACGTCGCAGCCGAAGACCCACGGGCCGATCGCCGCGCGGAGCGGCCGCGGGATCGCGCCGCGGTGCTCGATCGTGAGGTACGAGATGCAGCGCGGCGCATCGATCGTGAGACCGTCACGGAGCGCCGCGGTCGGGCACTCGACCTGGCAGCGCGTACAGCTGCCGCAGTGCTCCCCCTCCGGCGTGTCGGGCGCGAGCGCGACCGTGGTCACCAGCTCGCCGAGAAAGAACCACGAGCCGGCGCGCGTGCCGAGAAGCATCGTGTTCTTGCCGAACCATCCGAGGCCGCCGCGCACCGCCCACTCGCGCTCGAGCACCGCGCCGGTGTCGACGTAGCGCCGCGTCCGGCTTCCCGGCCGCATCGCCGCGATCGAATCGGCGATCGCCGCGAGCTTGCGGTCGAGCGTGCGGTGGTAGTCCTCGCCGAGCGCGTACGCGGCGATCCGCCCGCGGAGCTCGCGGCGCCAATCGACCGGCGGTGGCGGCGGCGGCGCGTAGGGGTACGCGAGCGACACGACCGTTCGCGCGTCGGGCAGAATGCCGCCGACCGTCAGGCGTCGCTCGGGCCGGCGGGCGAGGTAGCGCATCTCACCGGCGAATCCCCCGTCGAGCCAGCCGTCGAGAAACGCGCCGCGCTCGAGCGGCACCGCGGCCGAGAAGCCGCACGCGCTGAAGCCGAGGGCCGCCGCACGCTCGCGGATCGCACGCTCGAGGTCCATACGTCCGGTCTTGCGCTTAGCGGATCGCGCCGCCGGAGACGAGGCGCCGCCGCGCGTCGGCACGGGTGCGCGCACGCGCGACGCGTCGCCCGCGCGGCAGCACGCACACGCGTCGTCGAACCCGCGCACGTGCGCGCGGCCGATCGACGGCCTCGGCGCGCGCGGGTGCCGCGCGCGGCGCGGCGTTCGGGCCGGGCGCGGCGTCCAGGCGGGGAACGGTGTTCAGGCCCTCACGGCCGCCGGCATACGAGCCGGAGATCGTCGGGATCGTCGAGCTCGCCGCTCTGACCGAGCGGCGGCTCGGCGAAGGTCCGGGTGCTCAGGTGCTCGGTCTGTGTGAGCTGTCCGTCGAGCGGCACGACGATCTGGAAGGGCTCGGTGCAATTGTCGGGCGGCGTCGCGACGTACGGGGGATCGAAGGTGAACGTGAGGCTCTTGGCGTCCACCGGGACGCCGGTCAGACCCTGGACCGCGTCGAACAGCGCCAGCGCGTTCGCCGTGCCCGAGGGATTGCCCGCCGACGGCTTCGGCTCGGTCACGCGATAGCGCGTGATTCCGCCGGTCGCAGTGCATTCCGGCAGCAGCGGGTCGGCTGACGCGAAGCAGATCGCGATCGTGAACGCGCACTCGTCGTTGACCATGCCGTCGGCGTCGCAGCTCGGGTCGCCGTCGACGCAGGTCTGCCGTGTCGGCGGCAGGCCGTCGGTCGCCAGCGGCGGATCGTTCATCGGATTGATCACCGCCCACTCGTCGATGCAGTCGAGCGAGCGCGATCCGCCTCCGGGGACGAGAAGCTCGAACTGGCAGTTCTCGTCACAGCCGTCGCCGTCGAAGACGTCGCCGAAGTCGCATTGCTCGCCGAGCTCGAGGACGCCGTTGCCGCAGCCGGGAGGCACCGTGGTCGCCGTCGGGCTCGGAACCGGGGTCATCACGGGCGTCGGGGTCGCGGCCTCGACCGTCGCGGTCGGCGTCGGGGTCTCGGCGGTCGCCGTCGGCGTTGCCAGCTCCACGGTCGCGGTCGGCGTCTCCGTCGGTGCGGCGGCCGTCGGCGTGACCGACGCGGAGACCGCGGTGGCGGTCGGCGTCGCGGTGGCGACGATCGGCGTCTCGACGGCGGTCTCGGTCGGCGTCGCGGTGCTCGTCGGTGGCTCGCTCTGAACCGGCGTCGGGGTCGCGGTCTCGGTCGGCGTCGCCGTCGTGGTGTCGGTCGGGACCGCCGTGGCGGTGGCGGTCGGCGTCGGGCTCGGCGCCGCGCCGGCGCAGAAGAAATCGTCGCCGAGGTCGATGCCGGCGGTGGCGAGCTCGCTGTCGAGGCGCGGCAGCGCCAGGCGCAGAATGCCCGTGCCCGCGCAGCCGTACGCCCGCGCGACGCAGGTCGCGGCCGTGGTCGCGTCCGCGACGGTCGGCACGCCGAGCTCGGCGCAACGGGCGCCGACGGAGTCGAAGTCGAGACCGGCGCTCGCGAGCAGCGCCGGCACCGGCAGCCGGCCGCAGACGCGACTCACCGACGCCGTGAACTTGGCGACGAGCTTCGTCTGCAGGTCGCCGATCCGCTTCCGGCAGCGCGCCGCCGCGCCCGTACAGTCGGCGCCGTTGACCCGGCACTTGAAGAGCGAGTCGACGCAGCTCCGCCCGACGTTGAGCTGTCGGCTCAAGAGGCTGCGCGCCGCGCGCAGCGTCGTCTTCTGACAGCTGACCGCGGCGCGGCCGGTGTCGGAGTCGGCGAGCCCGGCGGTGTTGCCGGTCGCCGGGGGAATGCAGAGTCCGAGGGCGCCGACGTCGACGAGGCTGCCGAGCAGATCGGCGACGCGCGGCGCCGCGACCGCGATGCTGCGCTCGGTCTCGCAGGCGCTGCCGAACTGGACGCAGGCGGAGACCGCCGTCGGCGACGTCAACGCCACGCCGAACTCGGTTTGACACGTCTCGTCGGCGGCGACGAACCCGAGTCCTTCCGGCGCCTGCAGCACCGCGAACGGAATCTGCGGCGGCACGCCGCCGCACGCCTTGGCGAACGCGGTGTTGAAGCTCTCACGCGCGGTCTCGATCCGCGCCAGCTTCGATTGGCATCGCCCGCTCGCGGTCGCCAGACAGCCGGCGCGCTTGGCGTCGTCGAGCGGGCGCTGAATACAGCTCAGCGCGTTCAGGCTGCAGGTCTCGAGCGCGCTCGCCTCGACGAGGACGAAGCGGCTCGTCATCTTGCCGAGGTCCGCCTGGCACTTGATGAGAAGCTTCGGCGCGACGATCGGCAGGACCGCCGTCGGCGCGGCGGTCGGCGTCGCCGTCGCGGTTCCGGCGGTGGCGGTCGCGGTGGTCGTCGGCGTCGCCGACGCGGTCGGCGTCTCGGGCTCGGTCGCGGTCGCGGTGACCGTCGGCGTCGGGCCGGTCGCCGTCGCGGTGACGGTCGGCGTCGGCGTCGGGCCGGTCGCGGTCGCCGTGACGGTGGGCGGAACCACGGTGAGGGTCACGGTGATCGTCGGGGTGGCGGTCGGCGTCACGGTCGGCGTGCGCGTCGGCGTCGGTGTCGCCGTCCGCGTCGGCGTCGCGGTCGGCGTCGGCGTCGCGCAGGTGATCGCCGAGCAGGTCGCGTTGCAGCAATCGCCGTCTTGCGTGTTGCCGTCGTCGCAGACCTCGGCGCCTTCGACGACGCCGTCGCCGCACACCGGACAGAGAGGGTAGATCGACGAGGTCGTGCTCTCGATGTCGGCGCGGGCGGTGTCGAAGACGACGTTGGCGGCGACGCTGGGCGGAACGCCGGGCGGATGGGTCAGGAAGACTTTGCCGACGGGCGGCGCCAGGTAGCGGCTCGACGAGCCGAGCGTGAACGCTCCCGAGCGCGGCGAGATCGATGCGCGCGCGCGCTGCCGGAGGTGTCGACGACGACGCCGGAGGCGATCGCCAGGTTGCAGCCGGCGATCACCGCGTCGCCGCCGCTGCCGTTCGAGCCGCTGCCGGCGGCCTTGAGCCCGGCGAGGGGACCGACCGTGAGGGTGCCGAAGTCGGAGCTGCCCGACTTGAGCGAGAGCGAGCCGCCGCTGCTGTCGTCGGCCGTCGCGCGGGCGTCGAGCACGGAGTTGATCGTCGAGTTCCGGCCGGCGTTGGTGCTGATGTCGCCGCCGCTGCCGCCGGTCACGTCGACGGAGGCGTCGAGGAAGAGATCGCTGCCGGCGTCGACGTCGAAGTCGCCGCCGTCGCTGTCGACGCCGTTGCCGCGCAGCACGACCGAGCCCTGGATGCGCAGCACGCCGTCGCGGTTGGTGATCTTGCCGAGCAGGTTGTCGCTGCTGTCGGCGCTGAACGATCCGCCGCCGCCGTCGGGGCTGCCGCTGTTCGCGCGCGCCTGGCCGTTGAAGAGGAGATCGCCGAACGCGCCCAGCGTGATGTCGCCGCCGTCGTAGCCGCCGTCCACGTCGCTGCTGCCGTCGGCGCTGAGGTTGGCGACGACCGACAAGGATCCGCCTTCTTTGATGTTGCCGGTCAAGCTGTCGATGCCGGCGCGAATGCGGATGCTGCCGCCGCTGCCGCCGGCGCCGGTGCTGCTGACGTCGATCGACTTCTGGACCGAGAGGTCGTCGCCCGCCGAGAGGTCGACGTCGCCGCCGTCACCGAGACCGCCGGTCGCGTCGATCGACTGGAGAACCGTCAAGGTCGTCGCGGCTTGGATCGTCAGTGCGCCGCCGCCGCCGCCGATGCCGCCGCTGAGGTCGATCGTCCCGTTCTCGACCACCGCGCCGCCGGAGAAGACGTCGATCGATCCGCCGCTGGCGTTGTTCGGGCTTCCGGAGGCGCCTTTGGCGTTCAGCTGCGAGCCGGAATCGAAGCTGACGTCGCCGGCGGCGTGAGTCGCAGCAAGCCGGCCGAGTTTCCCGAGACGTCGATGTCGGCCGGCGTGGTCACGCCGATCGTCTAGTCCGAGATGCAGAAAGAGCGCTCCGCCGCGTCCGTTCGCGGGACTGCGCCGAGACGCTTGCCGTCGATGTCGATCTTGTGCGCCTGCACCGTGAACAGCGCCGCACCGTCGACGTTGAAGTCGCCCTGGAACTTGACGTCACGGCCGCCGAAGTCGAGCTGGCATCCGGCGGGAACGTCGAAGGTCCCGGAGATCACGCAGGGGTTCGCGGTCGGCCGGCAGAACAGCACGGTGTTGTCGGGCTGGTCGCAGACCACCGTCGCGGCGCCAGCAAGGCGGGAAGAACAGACCGAGAGCGAACGACAAAAGGATGACGGCACGGCACGGAGGCATGAGCCGTTAAGATAAGGGTTGTGCGAGTTGCTGCGCAATATGTTTTTTCGCGCAATTCGCGCGCCGAGCGGCACGGCATCTCGCACGAGGAATCGCATGGCGAACGCGCGCCGGCGAGCGCGGATGCGGCGATCGCCGGCGCCGGGCCGCCGGCGCGCGGGCGCACGCCGGCGGCGTCGGAGGATGAGAGGGCGCGCTCGGCGCCGGCGCCACCGCGATCGACCCGTCGGCGCCGGCGTCTCGAGGGCCGTCGGCGGGCGCCGACGCCGCCACGGCGGCGGCCCTCAAGTTCGCCGGCGCCGCGTCCGATAGTGCACGCGAATGGGCGGAGGCGCCGGTCGGGATGGGCCCGCCGCCGTCTCCGCCCCGCAACCAAACGAGGTCGACTCGGACACGGATGTCCGGGACCACGCCCACGGAGGACATCCATGGCTCTCAGTATCAGCAACAACATCCCGTCGCTCAACGCGCAGCGCCACATCGCCGATTCGACGTTGTCGTTGAACCGCTCGCTCGAGCGTCTGTCCTCGGGCCTGCGGATCAACGAGGCGGCGGACGACGCCGCCGGCCTGGCGATCGCCGACAAGCTCCGCGCGGACGTGCGCATCGCGACGCAGGCGGTGCGCAACGCCAACGACGGCATCAGCTCGATCGCCATCGGCGAGAAGGCGCTCGGGACCGTCGGCGACATCCTGGCGCGACTCTCGGAGCTCGCCTCCGAGTCGTCGTCCGGTATCGTCAGCGACACGCCAGCGCAGCTCGCTCCAGCTCGAGTTCGCGGCGCTGGTCTCCGAGGTCGACCGGATCTCGAACGTCACGACCTTCAACGGCGTGCAGCTGCTGTCCGCCGGCACCACCGTGTCGCTGCAGGTCGGTCTCGACGGCACCAGCAACAGCCGGATCAGCTTCACGACCCTCGACGGCTCGTCGAGCGGCATCGGCCTGTCCGGCATCGCGGTCTCGACGCAGGGCGCGGCGCAGTCGGCGCTGGCCTCGATCACCTCGGCGATCGCCAACGTCGCGAGCCGCCGCGGCACGCTCGGCTCGGTCGAGAGCCGTCTCAACACCGCGATCGCGAACCTTCAGGTCGCGCGCGAGAACTTCTCGGCCGCCGAGTCGCGCATCCGCGACGCCGACGTCGCCGAGGAGACCGCGAACCTCACGCGCTTGACGATTCTCCAGCAGGCGGGCGTCGCGGTGCTGGCGCAAGCCAACCAGCAGCCCGGCGCTGGCGCTGTCGCTGTTGCGCTAAACGGCTCGGTAACGCTCCTGGGGAAGCGGCCCTGCGCCGCTTCCCCAGATGATCTTCGAGGATGCCTATGACCGTCAGCACGATCCCGGCCGCGACGTTCGCGGCAAGCGCGCTCGGCCCGCCCTTCGGAGCAACCGCCAGCGACGAAGCGCGCACCGCGAATCCCGACGCGCGCGACACGCCGAGCGCGATCGGCGGCGCAAGCGGCGGCCCGACGCTGCCGGAGTTCAAGCACTACGCGCTCTCGTTCCGGGTCGAGAAGGAGACCAATCGCATCGTGGTGCAGGTGATCGATTCCGAGACCAAGCAGGTGGTGCGGTCGGTGCCGCCCGAGGACGTCGTGCGCGCCCTGCGCCACGCTGGCGGCGCGCCGGGCGCGCTCGTCGACGCGCAAGCCTAGATGGCGACGCTCACCGTCGGCGGGCTCGCGACCGGCCTCGACACCAACAGCATCATCGACCAGCTCGTCGCGCTCGAGCGCCGGCCGATCGATCTGCTCGCGTCCGAGCGCAGCGCCGCGCAGGCCAAGGACGCCGCGCTCCAGACCTTCAACACCAAGGTGCTGGCGTTCCTCTCCGCGGTCGACAAGCTCCGGACCTCGAGCGACGTCCTGGTCCGCAGCGCGACCTCGAGCAACGCGGCCGTGATCGGGGCGGTCGCGGCGAGCGGCGCCCCCGCCGGCGCCACGACCGTCACCGTGACCGCGCTCGCGCGCAACGCCATCGCCACCTCGGCGACGGGCGTCGGCGGCAGCGACGCGACGATCGCGTCCGGCGCCGGCAGCTTCAGCTTCCAGGTCGGGAGCGGCGCGGTGCAGACCGTGGCCGTCACCGCGGCGACGACGCTCCAGGACCTCGCGACGGCGATCAACGACCTGCGCGCCGGCGCGACCGCGAACGTGGTGAATCTCGGCACCGCCGCGGCGCCCGACTACCGGCTCCAGCTGACCGGCGACGAGACCGGCACCTCGCACGACCTGACGATCGTCACCGACGACACCACGATCGGCGTCGCGGTGGCGCAAGGCGCGGCGAACGCGACGCTCACCGTCACCGGCTTCAGCGACCCCGTCGTCCGGGAGAGCAACACGATCGCCGACCTGATCCCGGGCGTCACGCTCACCCTCGCCGACACCGGCGGCCCGGTGACGATCAGGGTCGCCACCGACAACGCCGGCGTCGCCGACGCGCTCCAGGCCGCGGTCACCGCGTTCAACGACGTGCAGAGCTTCGTCACCAGCCAGAGCGCCGTCACCCAGGACACCACCGGGAGCGACCGCAGCGTCCAGGCCGGGCCGCTGGCGTTCGACGGCACGGTGCGCAACATCCTCGCCCGGCTCCACGACCTCGTCTCCGATCCGGTCTCCGGACTGCCGGGCCGCTACAGCTCGCTCGGTCAGGTCGGGATCACGACCGGCCGCGACGGCACGCTCGCGCTCGACACCGCCAAGCTCGCCGACGCGCTGGCGGGCGACGCGACCGCGGTCGGCGAGCTCTTCGGCGGCACCGACTCCCTCGGCGGCGCGGCCGACCGCCTGCACGACTTTCTCTCGGGGGTGACGCAGATCGGCGGCCTCATCGACGTGCGCAGCACCAGCGTCAACCAGGAGATCGCACGCCTCGACGACGACATCGCGTCCGGCGAGCGCAACCTCAACGCCTTCGAGGAGAACCTGCGCGCGCGCTTCGCGAGCCTCGAGGTGCTGGTGAGCAGTCTGCAATCGCAAGGGGCATTTCTCCAGAACGCATTGGGAGGGGCGAGATGAGCTCAGCGCTGGCTACCGCACGGCAATACCAACGGGCCGAGGTCGCGACCGCGGACCGCGGCCGGCTCTTGATGCTGATGTACGAGGGCGCGCAGACGTTTCTCGCGCGCGCCGAGCACGCGCTCGTGGAGAGCGACCTCGAGCGCTTCGCGGTCGCGCTCGGCCGCGCCGAGGCGGTGATCGCCGAGCTGCTCCACACCTTGGACTTCCAGGCCGGCGGCGAGATCGCGCGCAATCTCGAGCGGCTGTACCGCTTCATGCTCGACCATCTCGTCGAGGCGAACGTCCAGAAGAGCCCCGGCCACGTCGCCCGCGTCGCGCGCCTGCTCGCGATCATCGCCGGCGCCTACCGCGAGGCCATCACCGGGCACGCCGCCGCGATCGATGCCGCCTGACGCCGGCGCGCTCGCGGACGCGCGGCGCGCGAACGACCTCTGGTCCGAGCTGGCGCGCACCTACGACGGCATCGAGACGAGCCTGGTCGCGCGGGCGTGGGACGATCTCGCGGCGCTCGCGCACCGGCTCGCGAGCCTCGAGCACGCGCTCGCCCCGCTGGTCGCCGCCCGCGCCGGCGCCGAGCGCGACGGCACGGCGACGCCGGCGGTCGCGGCGCTCTGGCGCGCTGCCGACGCGCACGCGCGGACGCTGGCGACGCGATTCCCCGCGGTCGAGCGGGCCGCACGGGCCGCCAGGGACGCCTCCGCCGCGCAGCTGGCCGCCGTTCGCGTCGCCCGCTCCCGGGCGAGAAGCTACCGTGCGACCGCGCCGGTGGCGCCACGCTTCGCATCGCATCTCGCATAGCGGAGCGGTCAATCGCCTGACCTCCGCGGATCTCCAGCACAATATTCCGCCACGGCCGAACGGGCGACGCCCGGGGCGTCCGTTCGGGCGCGCAGCGTCCGCGCCCGGGTAGGGCGCGGCGGCTCGGGTCCTCCGGCAGCGTTCCGCAGGCGATCTTCCGCGACGTTGCGGCGATTCGCCGTGCGACGAGACCGTCCGCGGAGGCGCTGGCGACGCGCGCCACGAGCGCTCGACCGGGCGCGAGCGTCGGGACCGTGACGGTGGCACCGCACTTGCTGCCAGCGCCGCGGGGGTTGGGTGGAGGTCGCGGTGGCGGGGTGGAGTGGTGGTGGCGACGAGGAGTCGCGAGTCGTTGGGGGTGGGGTGGTGCTGAGGCGGACGAGGGCGCGATCGTGCCGGGTTCCGTCACCTCGAGGCGGCATGCCGCCGGGGTGCGGGCCCGGCATCCGCGAGAACGCGTACGTCGACGACGCCTGAGCGTGGACGACTCGCGCGGCCGGCCGACCCGAGCCGACCCGTGACCGCCGGCGCCACGGCGCCGCCGGTCGCCGCGACATCGATCTTCCATGCTGCCACCGTACGATAGGCGCCGGCGATGACCGCCGAGAGCTCAGCGCTCGACTCGGCGCGACGTGCTCCCGACCGAAGCGGTGCGCCGTGAGCGGCATCGTGGCAGCCAACGCGACGATCCTCGCCGCGCGCGCGCCGGAGCTGCTCGCGCGCAGCGCCGCGGCCGAGGTTCCCGTCTCCCACCGGCTGGAGACGACCGCGGCCGGCGATCCCCTGCTGACGATCGCGGGGATCGCGATGCAGCATGCGACGGATCCCCACGCCGACGCCGCCCGCTGGGCGCGCGCCGTCGCCGAGCGACTCGGCGCTGCGAATGCCTCGCGGGCGATCGTCGTCGGTCTCGGCCTCGGCTACCACCTCGAGGCGTTGGCGGCGCGCTTCGCGGGGGCGATCACGATCGTCGAGCCCGACGCCGCGGTGTGGCGGCTCGCGCTCGCGCACCGCGACCTCTCGACGGTCCTCGCGCGCGCGACGATCGCGGGCGGCGAGCCCGACGCCGTCCTGGCGCCGGGCGAGACCGCGCTCGTGGTCGCGCACCCGACGGCGGCGCTCGTTCCGGGCGGCGGGTATCGCGCGATCCTCGAGCGCTGGCAGGCGTCGGCCGCGGCCACCGGGCTGCGTCTGAAGATCCTCGTCGTGTCGCCGCTCTATGGTGGATCGTGGCCGATCGCCGGCTACGCCGCGCGCGCGCTCGCACGGCTCGGCCATCAGGCGCAGCTCCTCGATCTCGCGCCGTTTCACGACGCCTATCGGGGGCTCGCGCGTTTCGGTGCGCGCAAGGCGCGGCGCGCGGCGCTCGAAGCGCGCTTCTGCGAGGTCCTCGGCGCCGGAATCGCCGCGGCGGTCGAGGCCGCCGAGCCCGACCTCGTGCTCGCGCTCGCGCAGGCGCCGCTCGACGCCGGCGTCCTCGACCGCATCGGCGCCGCCGGCGTCCTGCGTGCGCTCTGGTTCGTCGAGGACTTCCGGCTGTTCACGTACTGGCGCGACGTCGCCGCCCACTACGACTACGTGTTCACGATCCAGCGCGAGCCCTGCATCGCCGAGATCGCCGCGGTCACCGACGCGCGCGTCGCCTACCTGCCGTGCGGCTTCGATCCCGAGGTCCACCGGCCGCTCGCGCTCGACGCCGACGAGCGCGCCGCCTACGCCAGCGACGTCGCCTTCGTCGGCGCCGGCTATCGCAACCGCCGGCTCGCGTTCCGCAGCTTTCTCGATCTCGACTTCCGGATCTGGGGCAGCGACTGGGACGGCGCCGCCGATCTCGCGCGGGTGATCCAGCGCGGCGGCGCGCGGATCGGAACCGAGGAGGCGGTGCGCATCTTCAACGCCGCGTCCGTCCACCTGAACCTGCACTCGTCGACGTACCACGACGGGGTCGACCCGCGCGGCGACTTCGTGAACCCGCGGACGTTCGAGCTCGCCGGCTGCGGCGCGTTCCAGATCGTCGACCAGCGGAGCTTGCTGCCGCCGCTCTTCGCCGTCGGCGAGGAGATCACCGCCGCGGCGAGCGTCGGCGAGATGCGGGACCTCGCGCGCCACCACCTCGCGCATCCCGACGAGCGCCGCGCCGTCGCCGGCCGGGCGCGCGCGCGGGCGCTCGCCGACCACACCTACGACCGCCGCATGCAGGCGCTGGTCGCGGCGATCGCCGGCCGCGAGCAGGAGCGCCTCGCCGGCCGCCGCCGGACCGCGACCGTCGGCGACGTCGCCGCCGCCGGCGACGGACCGCTCGAGGCGTTCCTCCGCGGTCTCGACCCGGCGACGCCGTTCACGCTCGACGGCGTGGTCGCGACGCTCGCCGAGCGCGACGGCGCGCTCTCCGAGCCGGAGGCGATCTTTCTCTTCCTGCACCAGTTCGACGAGCTCTACCTGCGGGAGTACCGCACGTGAGCGCGGGCGGCCGCGGCGCCGTGCGCCGCATCCTGATCGTCAACCTGACGCGTTTCGGCGACCTCTTGCAGACCTCGCCGACCGTCGCCGCGCTCCGCGAACGCCATCCCGAGGCGATGATCACGTTTCTCGCCGAGAAGAACTTCGCCGACGTCGTCGACGGCGTTCCCGGCATCGACCACGTCGAGCGCGCCGAGCTCGATCATCTCGGCAACCTGGTGCTGCAAGGCGGCACGGCGCTGCTCGACGGCTACCGCCACGTCGAGCGCATGATCGCGGAGCTGCGCGCCGCGCAGTTCGACCTGGCGCTCAATCTCTCGAGCTCGCGGATGACGGCGGTCTTTCTCGGCTTGCTGCGCGTTCCGGACGTCCGCGGTTGGTCGATGACGGCGGACGGCTTTCGCGTCATCCGCCATCCGTGGGCGCGGCTGTTCGCGACCATGTGCCTGAACCGCCGCTTCGCGACCTTCAACCTCGTCGACTACTACCGCGCGATGGCGGGCGGCGGCGGCGCGACGCGGTGCCTGCGCTACGAGATCCCGCCCGGCGCGCACGCGCGCGCCGCGGCCTTGCTCGCCGGCGGCGGCCTGCGTGACGGCGAGCGTCTGGTCGCGCTCCAGCTCGGCGCGAGCAAGGCGATCCGGCAATGGCCGGCGGCGGCGTTCACGGCGCTGGCGGCCCGGCTGGCGCACGCCGGCGCGCGCGTCCTCCTGGTCGGCGGCGGCGCCGACCGTGCGCTCGCCGAGGCGCTGGTGACGGCGGTCGGGCCGCGCGTCATCGACAGCTGCGGTCGCACCACGGTGGCGGAGCTCGCGGCGCTGCTCGCGCGCGCCGACCTCCTGGTCTCCGGCGACACCGGACCGATGCACATGGCGGTGGCGGTCGGCACCCCGGTCGTCGGGCTCTTCTTCGGGCCGGCCTCGCCGTTCGACACCGGCCCGTACGGCGCCGACAACGTCGCCCTGCATGCGGCGGTGCCGTGCGCGCCCTGCGATCACAACGTCACCTGCTTGAACCCGTTCTGCCGCGACGAGCTCCGCCCGGAGACCGTGGCGGCGATCGTCGCCGCGCGCCTCGCCGACGACTGGGAGCGCATCGCGGCGCTGGCGCGGGCCGCGGCGCCGGTGCGGCTCTACCGCACCGTCTTCGATCGGCACGGCCTCTACGACTGCGCCGCGCTCGGCGGGCCGCCGCTGCGCCGCGAGGACGCGCTCCGCGCCGCCTACCGCGAGACCTTCCTCGCGGTTCTCGACGGCGCCGGCATGCCGGCGCGGCCGCTGAGCGCCGCGACCGTCGACGGCGAGCCGTTCGGCGCGCTCGCCGGCCTGGCGCGCGGCGCCGAGGCCACGGCCGCACGGCTCGCGATCGAGGCCGCGGCCTCCGCGCCGGACGTCCCGTTGCTCGAGCGCCTCGGACGCGAGCTCGACGTCTGCGACCAGGCGCTCGTCGAGCACGGCGGCACGCACCCGGACACCGCCGTCCTCACCCAGCTCTTCAAGTTCGGCAAGGAGAACCTCGAAGGCCACGACGTCGCGACGCTCGCGCGCGAGACCCGCGAGCTGTATCGGGCGCTGGCGCTCGAGGCGACACTGATGACGGCGCTCCTCGGCGCCGCCGTGAAGGAGCACGATGACGATGCACGTCCGCATCAACGAGCGTGAGATCGGACCGTTGGTCCCCGGCGACGCCACGATCGGCGAGATGATCGAGGCCGTCCGCGTCCACGTCGACCCGAGCGAGATCGTGACCGCGATCGAGGTCGACGGCCGCGAGTTCAGCGCCGGCGAGGAGGAGCGCTACGCGCGCCATGCCGCCGCCGGCGTCTCGCGGCTCGTGGTCGCGACCGCGACGCCGGCGGCGTTCGCGCGCGCCAAGCGCCGCGAGCTCGCGGGGGCGCTCCTGGTGATCGCCGCCAAGGTGCGCGCGGTGACCGTGCTCTTCGAGCGCGGGGACGACCGCGGCGCCAATGCGTTGACGGCGGCGCTGATGGAAGAGCTCCGTCTCGTGCTGCTCCTCGATCAGCAGCTCGCGCATCTCGACGGCGCGGCGCTGGAGGCGCCGACGAAGGAGATCCGCGACCTCGCTCCGGCGATGCTCGCCGCGCAGGAGCGCGGCGTCTGGGCCGAGCTGGTCACGATCTTCGAGGGCCAGCTCATGCCGCTGCTGGCGACGTGGAGCGCCGCCGAGGAGCGTGCCGGTGACGAGCCGCGCGGCGCCTGAGCTGCCTGCGGAGGGCGCCGTCGGCGCGCCGGCGCCGTCGGCGGCGTTCGCGGAGCCGCGCGCGCCGGACGCGCCGGCGCTGCCCCACGCCGCCGTCGTCTTCGTCGAGAGCGATGCCGGCGACGCGGTTCCCGCGGTCGTCCATCACCTCGAGGGCGAGCGGCTGCGGCTCGAGATCCTCGGCGCCACGCTCGCGGTCCCGCTGCACCCGGGCGTCGCGGTGACGATCGACGGCCACGTCGATGCGGCGCCGCTCCGGCTGCGCGCCGTCGTCGAGACCGCCGCCGCGTTTCCGACGCTCGATCTCCGCCTGACGGGCGTGGCGCCCGCCGCCGGCGCGCCCGCCGCGCAGCAGATCGCGATCGCGTTTCCGGTGCGCTACCAGGTGCTGCCGCGCTCGGCGGCGGCGATCGCCGCGCGCATGCGCGCGTGCCTCGCGATCGTCGGCGAGGCGGTGCGGGCCGCCGAGCCCGCCGAGGTCGCGCTCCTCGCCCTCGGCAAGATGATGGCGCGCCTCGACGCCCGCTTCGACCGGGTGATCGCGCGCGACCTGCCGGGACGGCGCCACGCGCGCTCGGGCGACGTCGGCGCCGACGATCCCCACGAGGTGCTGGTCTTCTCGCTCGCGAAGATGATGATGACCCGGCTCGACGAGAAGTTCGATCGCTTGCTGGCGGCGATGCGCGACCCGGCGGTCCCGGGCCGCGCCGCGCTCGACGACGACCAGAGCCACAGCGCGATCGGCTTCGCGCCGCACCACGTACAGGCGCTGCACGCGCTGACGCGGCTCATGGAGAGCCTGAGCGAGAAGTTCGAGCGCGTGGTCACGACGATCGCCACGCCCGACGACACCCTGCGGCTCGCCGACGCCTGGGGGCTCGCGGCGGGCGAGGCCGGCGTCGTGCTCGGGCTCGCGGTCCCGCCGCCGGCGGGCGCGCTTCTCGATCTCGAGCTGCGGTTGCCGGTCTTTCCGCCGCTGCCGATCTGTGCGTTCGGCCGCGTCGACGTGGTGAGCGAGCATCCCGACGACGTTCCCGACCGCAAGGTGCGCGCGCGCGTCACGTTCGTCGCGCTGCCCGAGATCGACCGCGAGCTGCTCGTGCAGCTCGTCCTCCGCAAGCAACGGGAGCAGCTTCGCGCGCGTCACGCGCGAGCGCTCGGCGATTGACGTCCGCGCCAGGCTTCTGACCCGCGGGCGGCCAAACCGCTGGCGCTGCCGCGAAGACGTGAGCGCCGCCTCCCGTCATTCGAGCACGTACGGACGCACGCGCCTGGCACATCGGTTGCTCGACGCGGCAAGAATTTCCCGTCGCGTCGGCGCGCAAGCATGCGGACAGCATCCATCATTCTCCTCGCGCTGGTCGTCGCCGGCGCCGGACGCGTCGAGGCGGCGCCGCTCTTCGCGTCGCCACCGCATTTCCTCTCGCTCGCCGACCGCCAGCAGATCGTGCTCTTCCTGAACGAGCCGATCGCGGGCGCGCTCGCCGCGCGAACCGGCGACGACCGCGTCGAGATCGTGGTGCCGGGCGGGGTCGTCGATCCGCCGCTCCGGGAAGGGTCTTCGCCGGTGACGAGGCGCCGGCCGGAGGCGCGCGCGTGACCAGTCTCGTCCTCACGCACGACCGCGACGGCGACGCGGCGATCCGCATGCGGACCGCCCGGCGCGTCGGCGCCGTCGAGGCGCATCCCGCCGACGATCCGCCGCGCCTGGTGATCGAGCTCTTCGAGAGCGCGCCGCGCGCGACGGCGACGCCGCGCCCGCGCGAGCGCGTACCCGCGCGCCACGGTCTCGTCGCCGCCGAGGCACGCGCCGCGGCCGCGGACGACGCGCTCGCGCAGGCGATCGCGCGCGTCGCGGCGTCGCGCGCCGCCGGGGCGCCGCCGCCGGCTGCGTCCGTTCTCCGGGTCGCGGCGCCGGCGGCGCGTCCGCAACCGACGCCGACGCGCGTGGCGGCGCGATCCCTGCCGACCGCGATCCCGGCCGCGCCGGCGAGGGAACGGCTGGCGGCGGCGCGCAGCACAGCCCCGGTGGCGCCGGCGCGGAGCGGAGCGGCACCGCCCGCGGCGCCGGGCGCGACACCGGGCGCGGCACCGCGAGCGGCGCCGGCTGCCGCGACCGCCCCGGAGACGGCCGCGCGGCGTGACGACGCGAGCGGCAGCCCGCACGTCGTCGCGGCACTGCCCGGGGCCGACGCCGCCGCGCGCGACGCGACGATGCCGTGCCGGCTGACGCGCAAGAGCGGCGTCGCGTTCTGCGCGCCGGATCCGGCCGCCGCGCCCTACGCCGCATCCCCGGACCTCGCGCGGCTTGCCGCCGCGCTCGCCGACGGCGACGGAGACGAGGGCGTTCCGGCGCCGCCGACCGATGCGACGGCGGCGGCGCTCTACCTCGCCGCCGACCGCGAGCTCGTCGCGAGCGCGCGCTCGCGACACCTGCTGGCGGCGATCGACGCCTACCGGCGCGCGCTGCGACGGTTTCCGAGGTTCGTCGACGCGCCACGCGCGCGGCTGAACGTCGTGTTCGCGTATCGCACGATCGGCTTTCGCGGCGAGCTCGCGGCGGCGGTCGCGGCGACGGCGGCCGACCCGGGCGCGGCGCTCGCGCTCGCGGCCGCGGGAGACGCCGCGCTCGACGGCGACGATCTCGCGGCGGCGCGGTGGTACTTCGAGCGCGCCCGGGCGAGCGGCGGCATCGGCGTGTGCCTCGCGCAGCGCGGCGCTGCGGCGATCGCGATCGTGGAGGGCGACGCCGCGGCGATCAGCCGCGAGACCGCGCGACTCGCCGCCGTCTGTCCGCGCGTGATCCTCGACGACGCCGACACCCGGCGGCTCGACGCGCGCGTGCGCATCGCCGCCGGCGACGCCGCGGGCGCGCTCGCGATTCTCGCGCGCGTCCGCAGCGAGCTCGGACCGCACGGCGGCGCGCTGCTGATGGAGGACACCGCCGCGGCGGCGGCCGCCGCCGGTGACGAGACCACTGCGCGGCACCTCTACGAGCAGCTCGTCGCCGGGCTTCTCGGCGGCGCGTCGGCGCGGCGCGCCGCGGTCGCGCTGGCGCGTATGGACGCCGCGGACGGCGACCTCGACGCCGGCCTGCGGCGGCTGAACGCCGTCGGCAGCGGCGGCGCGCGCGACGCGCTCGCGCGCGGCGCGGTCACCCGCGCTCTCGATCGCGGCGCCGCCGCCGACGCGGTGGCGCTGCTGCACGAGCAGCGCATCGATCCGGCCGCGCTCGCGCCGGCCGATCAGATCCGCCTGGCGGCGAGCTACCGCGCGCTCGGGTTGCCGAACGAGGGCGAGCGGCTGCTCGGGCGTCTGCGCGACGCGCTCGGCGCCGACGCGCCGAGCGCGCTCTGGGACGAATGGGGCCGTGCCGCGCTCGCGCGTGGCGACGCGCCGCGTGCGCTCGCCGTCGGCGACGAGTGGGTGCGCGTTCGCGGCGCCGACGAGGCCGCGGCCGCCAACGCGCTCCGCGCTCGTGCCCTGGCGTCGCTCGGTGACGTCGAAGCGGCGCGCGCGGCGTGCGCTGCCGCGGCGCGCGCGCTCGATGCGGCGGCGGCGCGCGCGCTGCGCGTCGACGTCGCGGGACGCATCCGCCCGCACGACGCGGCAGCGGCACGCGACCTGCTGCGCGACGCGCTCGCGATGCACGACCTTCCCGCGGAGAGCGCGACCGACACCGCCGCGGTCCTGCGTGCTTTCGCCGACGCCGCCGAGGCCAGCGGCGACGACGATGCCGCCGTCGAGGCGCTGACCCGGCTCACCGAAGAGTACCCGAAGGACCCGGGCGCCGCGGACGCCGCCTACCGGCTGGCGCGCCTGCGCGCCGGACGCGAAGGCGGGGCGGCGGCGCGACAGGCCTACGAGAGCGCCGCCGGAGGCGACGCGCTCGAGCGCCGCGTGGTCGCGGCGTCGGAGGCGTACGAGAAGATCGTGGTGCCGTTCGAGCGTCCGCTGCCCGAGCCGCTCGCCGCCGCGGGCGACGCCGGGACGGCGGCGGCGCGAGCGTCGGCGTCGCCGCGCACGAAAGGCGGCGCCGCACGCGACCCGGGCGCGCGCGGCGCGGGAGGGGGACGATGACGGCCGAGGCACCGAGTCCGGCGCAGGTCGCGGAGCTGCAGTCGGCGTTTCGCGTCTTCACCGACGCGACCGCGACGCTCGAGCGCCAGTACCGCTTTCTCGAGCAGCGGGCCCGCGCCCTCGGGATCGAGCTCGAGGAGAAGAAGCGGGCGCTCAGCGCGAGCATCGAGCGCCAGCGCTGTCTCGAGTCGCAGGCGCTCCGGCAGAGCCGGCTCGCGGCGATGGGCGAGATGGCCGCGACGCTGGCGCACGAGGTGCGGAACCCGCTCGGCGCGATGGAGCTCTGCACCAAGCTCCTGGTCGAGGAGCTCGACGACCGCCCGCAGGCGCGGCGGCTGGCGGAGCAGGTCGCCGCCGGCATCGCCGACCTGAATCATCTCGTCAGCAACATCCTCGACTACACGCGTCTGCCCGAGCCGCGCCGCTCGCCGACCGCGATCGACGCGGTGATCGACGAGGCGCTGCTCCTCGCCGCCCCGGCGCTCGCCGCGGCGCGCGTCGCGCGCCGGCGCTCGCCGGCCGTGTGCGCCGTCGATCGCGGCTTGCTGACGCAGGCGCTGCTGAATCTCATGCGCAACGCCGCCGAGGCGATGGCGGGGCAGGGCGAGCTCCGGGTCGCTGTCGAGCCGGCGGAGCGCTGGCTCCGCGTCGTGATCGCCGACGACGGACCGGGTATCCCGCCGGGCGGCGAGGAGACGATCTTCGCGCCGTTCTTCACGACCAAGGAGCGCGGCACCGGGCTCGGTCTCGCAGTCGCGCGTGCGGCGGTGGCGGCGCACGGCGGGACGCTCGCGCTGCGCGCGAGCCCGCGCGGCGCGGTGTTCGTGATGACGCTGCCGTACGGCGACCTGCCGGACGGCGACGATCGGCACGCCGGCGAAGGACGCGCGGCGGCGACGGAGGAGTGAGGAGATGGACCGAATTCTCGTGGTGGACGACGAAAGCGGCATGCGGATCGCGCTCACCGAGGTGCTTACGCGACACGGCTTCGCCGTCACCGCCGTCGACGGCGGCACGCCGGCGCTCGCGGCGCTGGCACACGACGACCATGCGCTCGTGATCTCCGACATGCGGATGCCGATGATGACCGGCACCGAGCTCCTCGACGCCATCCAGGCGCGTTGGCCGCGGCTTCCGGTCGTGATGATGACCGCCTACGGCACCGTCGAGGACGCGGTCGCGGCGATGAAGGCCGGCGCGCGCGATTTCCTGACGAAGCCGTTCTCGCCGGCCGACCTCCTCCACCTCGTCCGCAGCATCCTCGAGGATCGTTCGCCCACGACCGTCGCATCGACGGCCGGCGCGTGCGCCGGCAGCGTCGCCGGACGCGACGCCGAGCCGGCCGCCGGCGGCGCGATCGTCGCCGACGGCACCGATGCGCGCGGCCGCGGCGACGGCGACCGCAGCCGCGGCGCCGCCGCCGACGCCGCGGCGCGCGCGACCGTGCGCAGCGCGCTCCGCAGCTCGGAGCGGTCGATCGTCACGCGCTCGCCGGCGCTGCTGCGCGTCCTCGCCGTCGCCGAAGGCGTCGCGGCGAGCCGGGCGCCGGTGCTGATCCAAGGCGAGAGCGGAACCGGCAAGGAGCTGCTGGCGCGCTACGTCCACGCCGTCGGCCCGCGCCGCCAGCAGCCGTTCGTCGCCGTCAACTGCGCGGCGCTGCCGCGCGAGCTCCTCGAGAGCGAGCTCTTCGGCCACGAGCGCGGCGCCTTCACCGGCGCGGTCGCGCGCAAGCTCGGCAAGTTCGAGCTCGCGAGCGGCGGCACGATCCTGCTCGACGAGATCAGCGAGATGGAGCCGCTCCTGCAAGCGAAGCTGCTGCGCGTCCTGCAAGAGCACGAGGTCGATCGCGTCGGCGGCTCGCGGCCGACGCCGATCGACGCGCGGGTGATCGCGACGACGAACCGGCCGCTGCGGGCGCTGGTCGCCGCGGGGGCGTTCCGCCGCGACCTCTACTACCGGCTGCACGTCGTGCCGCTCACGGTGCCGCCGCTGCGCGAGCGCCGCGAGGACGTCGATCTCTTGATCGATCATTTCGTGGCGCGGCTCGCCGCGGGGCGCGAGGTCGCGTGCGAGCCGTCGGTGCGCGTCTACCTGCAACGCCAGCCGTGGCCGGGGAACGTGCGCGAGCTCGAGCACGCGATCGAGCGCGCGCTGCTTCTCGGCGGCGGCCGGAGGATCACGCTCGAGGACGTGCAGCTCGAGGAGGAGCCGCTCGCGACCGAGGGCGGCGGCGGCGAGCAGCGCCGCGGCGACGTCGCGGCGGGCGACGGCGGTGCGGCGGCGGCCGGCGCGGCGCTGGCCGGCGTCACCGTTCACGAGATGGAGCGCCGCTTGATCTTCGAGACCCTCCGCCGCACCAACAACAACCGGACGCACGCGGCGCGCATGCTCGGCATCTCCGTCCGGACGCTCCGCAACAAGCTCCACGAGTACCGCAGCGGGATCGACGGCGAGGCGGAGCTTTCGTGAGCGCGGCCAGAGAAGTGACGCGGCAAAAGCTGCCGGTCAGCGCTCTGACGCGGCACGCCGCTGACGCGATCGCGCCTTACGTGTTCTCCCGGACTTACGTGACGGCTTACGGGTTCGTACGTGATGGGCGCGCGTGCACGCGTGGAACGTCGCTTGCTCGGACGTCCGCATCATGACGGGCCATCTCCGACTCTTCGGACCGGTCGTCGACGGCCTGCGTGCCGCGATCGACGTCTACGCCGCGCGCCACCGCGTGATCACCGAGAACATCGCCAACGTCGAGACGCCGGGCTACCGCGCGCGCGAGCTCGATTTTCGCGGCGCGCTGGCGCAGGCCTTCGCCGCCGACGGCGCGGCGGACGGCGCGGCCGACGGCGGCGAACGCGTCGAGACGCCGCAGGTGGTCCTCGACCGTGACGCGCCGGTGAAGATCGACGGCAACTCGGTCGACGTCGACGCCGAGATGGCGCGGCTCTCGGAGAACGCGCTGCGGATCACCGCGCTGTCGCGCATGCTGGCGCGCCAGTACGAGCTCCTGAAGAGCGCGATCGACGGCGGCCGGTCCTGATGGACGCCGCGACGATCTTCGCGATCAGCGCGAGCGGCCTGCGCGCGCAGCGCCTGCGGCTCGACGTGATCGCCGCGAACCTCGCGAACGCGCAGAGCACGCGCACGCCGGAGGGCGGTCCGTACCGCCGGCGCGACGTCGTCCTGCAAGCCGTGCCGGGCGCCGAGAGCTTCGACGACCTGCTCGCCCCCGGCGGCGCGGCGGCGTCCGCGGTCGAGGTCGCGCGCATCGTCGACGACACCCGGCCGCCGCGGCTGGTCTTCGATCCCGGGCACCCCGACGCCGACGCGCAGGGCTTCGTGGCGATGCCGAACGTCAACGTGGTCTCGGAGATGGTCGACATGATGGCGGCGAGCCGCGCCTACGAGGCGAACGTCGCGGCGCTGAACGCGACCAAGCGCGTGCTCGAGGCGGCGCTCGAGATCGGCAGGGCCTGAGCGATGCAGAGCCAGGACGTCAGCCGGCGAAGCAGCGGGGTCTGAGCAGTGCAGATCAAGGACGTCACCCAGATCCCCGAGCTCGCCGGTCTGCGCCGGCCGGAGACGCAGCCGGCAGACGGACGGAAGGGGGATTCCTTCGCGGCCGTCCTCGGCGACTCGCTCGCCGAGGTGAACCGGCTGCAGCAGCAAGCGGACGCGTCGATCGCCGCGCTCGCGACCGGCGACAAGGCGAGCCTCCACGACACCATGATCGCGATGGAGCAGGCCGACGTGTCGTTCCGCTTGATGATGCAGGTGCGGAACAAGATCGTCGAAGCCTATCAAGAGATCATGCGGATGCAGGTCTGAGCGATCGCCTGACGCATGGATCGCCTCCGCATCCTGATCGGGCAGCTCCGCACCGTCCTGCTCGCGTTGCCGCCGGCGCGGCGCGCCTCGTTCGCGGCGCTGATCGCCGCGGTGCTCGTCGGCACGATCGGGCTCGCCTACTGGGTGCAGCGGCCGCAGTACCGCGTGCTGTTCTCGAATCTCGGCACGACCGACGCCGGCGCCGTCGTCGACTACCTGAAGTCGGAGAAGATCCCGTACCGGGTCGGGGAGGGCGGAACGAGCGTCGAGGTGCCGGCCGGGCAGGTCTACGAGACGCGGCTCGCGCTCGCCGGCCGCGGCGTTCCGCAGGGCGGCGGCGTCGGCTTCGAGATCTTCGACAAGCAGACGCTCGGCATGACCGACTTCGTGCAGCGCCTGAACTACCAGCGTGCGCTGCAAGGGGAGCTGGCGCGCACCATCGCCGAGCTCGCCGCCGTCGAGGCGGCGCGCGTGCACCTCGCGCTGCCCGAGCGCTCGCTCTTCGTCGCCGAGGAGCGCCGCCCGTCGGCGTCGGTGGTCGTGAAGCTGCGGCCCGGCCGGGTGCTCGCGCCGGATCAGATCGCCGGCATCGTGAACCTCGTCGCCGCGAGCGTCGAGGGCCTGAAGCCGGCGGACGTGACCGTCGTCGACATCGACGGCAAGATCCTGACGCACGACACGGAGGACGCGCAGCGCCGCCCCGCCGGCGAGGCGATGCTCGGCTACCAGCGCGACATCGAGCACGGCTACGCCGAGCGCATCGAGAGCATGCTCGAGCGCGTGCTCGGGCCCGGCCACGCGCTGGCGCGGGTGACGGTCGTGCTCGAGCTCGCGCAGAGCGAGAAGACCGAGGAGACCTTCGATCCCGACCGGGTGGCGGTGCGCAACGAGAAACGCACGCGTGAGACCAACGTCAGCGGCCCGCAGGCCGGGGCCGTCGGCGTGGGCGCGGCGCTCACCAACGACCCGCAGCCCGCGGCCGCCGACGACCGCCCGAAGTCGGAGCGCGAGGACTCGACCTTGAGCTACGAGGTCAGCAAGACGACGAGCCGGCGCGTCGAGGCGGTGGGCGCGATCCGCAAGCTCTCGGTCGCGGTGATGATCGACGGGACGTACCAGGGCGAGGGCGCGTCGCGGGTCTTCGTCCCGCGGCCGTCCGAGGAGATCGACCGCTACCGCGAGCTCGTCAAGCGCGCCGTCGGCTTCAACGAGGAGCGCGGCGACGAGATCGAGGTCGTGAGCGCGCCGTTCCAATCGGCGCCGCCGAGCGACACCGCGATCGACGCGCCCGGGGTGCTGGAGCGTCTCGCGCGCTGGTCGGACGCCTTGTGGCGCGGCGCCGGGCTGCTGGTGACGCTGATCGTCGCGCTCGCGGTGGTGCGACCCTTCCTGCTCGCGATCGCCAGCCGCGCGACCGCGGTGCGAACGCCGACGGCGGTCAGCGGCGCACAGGTGGCGATCGGCGACGCGACCCGCCAGCCGGCGGGTCTCATCGACGTCGTGCGGCGGAACCCGGAGCAGACCGCGCAGGTCATCAAGGTCTGGCTCGCCGGTGACGAGTCGTGAGCGCGGCGCGACGGCGCCGCCGTGCGACGCCGGTGCGCGTCACGATCGCGCGCCGCGGGGTGCCGTGCGACGGCGGCGGTCGGTGCCTGACGCGGCCGGCGACCAGGGCGCAGCCGCATGTCTGACCGGCTTCCCGGGATCTCGAAGGCGGCGATGCTCCTGGTGTCGCTCGGCCCCGAGGTGGCGAGCGACGTGCTCCGCCACCTCGGCGAGAACGACGTGCGGCAGCTCTCGCAGGCGCTGGCGCGCGTCAACACCGTCTCCTCGGAAGCGCTCCACGCCGTCACCAGCGAGCTCGCCCAGCATCTCGGCGGCAGCGGCGTCGGCACGGTCGCGGTCGACGGCCGCGAGTTCGCGCGTACCGTCGTCACCAAGGCGCTCGCCGATCCGCAGAGCGCCGCCGCGCCCCGCCGCGACGAGATCCTCGCCGACATCGAGCACCTCGCGGAGGGAGACACCGGCGCGCTGACGCGCGCGCTCCAGGGGGTGCCGGCGGACGGCCTGGCGCTCCTGCTGCAAGGCGAGCATCCGCAGATCGCGGCGCTCATCCTGGCGCACGTCAGCGCCGCGCAGGCGGGCGCCGTCATCGGCCATCTCCCGGAAGCGCTCCAGGGCGACGTCATCGAGCGGCTGGCGAAGCTCGAGGCGGTGCCGCCCGCGTTGGTCGCCGAGGTCGGGGCGATCGTCCGCGAGCAGGTGAAGGGGCTGCTGCGCGTGCCGGGGAACGCGCTCGGCGGTCCGAAGGCGGTCGCGGATCTCATGAACCACGCCGACAAGACGCTCGAGGCGCGCATCTTCGAGGAGATCGAGAAGCGCGATCCCGAACTCGTCATCACGATCCGCAACCTCATGTTCACCTTCGAGGACTGCCTGCGGCTCGACAATCGCAGCCTGCAGACGCTCTTGAAGGAGGTCACGCGCGAGGACCTGCTGCTCGCGCTCAAGACCGCGAGCCCCGCGCTCAGCGACAAGGTCTTCGCCAACATCTCGAGCCGCGCCGCCGAGATCCTGCGCGAGGACATGTCGGCGTCGGGGCCGGTGCGCCTGCGCGACGTCGAGGCGGCGCAGAGCCGGATCATCACGACGCTCCGCGAGCTCGAGGGCGAGGGCAAGCTGGTCGTCGCCGGCAGCGGCAAGGACGATGTCCTCGTTTGATCCGTTGCGGCCGGCCGAGACGCCGCCGCAGCCGTTCGCAGCGCTCGCGCCGTCGCCGGCCGAGCGTCGGCTGCGCGTGCGCGCGAACGTCTTCCCCGCCTTCGACGCCGCGTGCGACGAGCCGCCGCCGCCGGAGACCGCGCCGCGCGACCCCGGCGCGGGCGCGCCGGAGCGCGACGCCGCGTACGCGGCGGGATTCGCCGCCGGCCGCGCCGCCGCGCTCGAGGAAGGCGTCGCCGGCGCCGCGGAGTTCGCCGCGGCGATCGAGGAGCTCGCCCGGTTCCGCAGCGGGCTCCGCGACCGCTACCAGCAAGAGCTCCTCGAGCTCGCGCTCGGCATCGCCCGCAAGGTGGTGCAGCGCGAGCTCGCCGAGCATCCCGAGCACTGGCTCGAGATGCTGCGCGAGGCGATCCGGCTCGCGATCGACCGCGAGTCGATCCGCATCCGGGTCGGGCCCGTCCTGCACCATTTTCTGCTCGAGCACTTCGCCGAGCTGCGTGCGCGCCTCGACGAGGTGAAGGAGCTCGAGCTGATCGACGACGCCTCGTTGGGCAGTACCGGGTGCGTGATCGAGAGCCACTACGGCGAGCTCGATCTCGGCATCGACGGTCAGATCGGCGCCATCCGCGCGACTCTGATGGGACCGGAGTGAGCGAGCTCGACTTCCGTCGCGCCGTCCGCCAGCTCGACGCGGTGAAGCCGGTACGGGTGACCGGCCGCGTCACCGACGTGATCGGCCTCGTCATCGAGGGCAACGGCCCGGGGCTGCCGATCGGCGGCGTGTGCGCGATCGAGCGCCGCGACGGCGGCACCGCGACCGCGGCCGAGGTCGTCGGCTTCCGCAAGAACCGCGTCCTCCTGATGCCGCTCGGCGAGGTCGCCGGCATCGAGCCCGGGAACCGCATCGTGGTGGCGCGCGATCGGCCGGCGGTCGGCGTCGGACCCGGCCTGCTCGGCCGCGTCCTCGACGGCCTCGGCGCGCCGCTCGACGGCGCCGGCGCGATCGCGATCGAGCGCGAGGTGTCGCTCTACGGACCGCCGATCAACCCGCTGGCGCGCTCGCCGATCCGCGAGCCGCTCGACCTCGGGGTCCGCGCCTTGAACGCCCTCCTCACCTGTGGGCGCGGCCAGCGCCTCGGGATCTTCGCCGGCTCGGGCGTCGGCAAGAGCGCGCTGCTCGGCATGATCGCGCGCGCGACCCGCGCCGAGGTCAACGTGATCGCCCTGGTCGGCGAGCGCGGCCGCGAGGTGCGCGAGTTCATCGAGCGCGACCTCGGACCCGCGGGCCTGCGCCGCTCCGTGGTCGTCGCCGCGACGTCCGATCAACCGCCGCTCGTCCGCATCCGCGGCGCCTTTCTCGCGACCGCGATCGCCGAGTACTTCCGCGACGGCGGCCTCGACGTGATGCTGATGATGGACTCGCTCACCCGGCTCGCGATGGCGCAGCGCGAGGTCGGCCTCTCGATCGGCGAGCCGCCGACGGCGCGCGGCTACACCCCGTCGGTGTTCGCGATGCTGCCGCGGCTCCTCGAGCGCGCCGGCGCGACCGGCAGCGGCAGCATCACCGGCCTCTACACGGTGCTGGTCGAGGGCGACGATCTGAACGAGCCGGTCACCGACAGCGCCCGCAGCCTGCTCGACGGCCACGTCGTGCTGTCGCGCACGCTCGCGAACCAGGGTCACTATCCCGCGATCGACGTGCTGCGCAGCATCTCGCGTCTGATGCGCGGCCTGGTGCCGCCCGAGCAGGCCGCCGCCGCCGATCGCCTGCGCGGCTGGCTCGCGACCCACGCCGACGCCGAGGACCTGATCACGATCGGCGCCTACGTGCCCGGGACGAGCGCCCGCATCGACGAGGCGGTCGCGAAGATCGACGGCGTGCGCGCGTTTCTGCGGCAGGCGCTCGACGAGCGCGTCTCGCTCGCCGAGAGCCAGGCGGCGCTCGCGAAGCTCGCCGGAGCGGCCTGAGCGTGGCCCGCCGCTTCCGCCTCGAGCGCATGCTGCGGCTGCGCGAGCGCCTGCGCCAGCTCCGCCAGAACGAGGCGGCGGCGCTCGCCGCCGAGGTGCGGCGTCTGGAGCGCGCGCGCACGGAGCTGACGGCGTCGCGCGAGGCGCGCGCGCGCGACGAGCAGCGCGCCGCGGCGGCGCCGGTCGACGCGGAGACGTTCGCGCTCGGACGGCTCTACGACCGGGCGCTCGCCGAGTCGGAGTCGCGCTGCGACGCCGCGTACGCCGCGACGACGACGGCGCTCGTCGCCAAGCGCGAGGAGATCACCGGCGCGCGCCGCGAGGAGCGCAAGCTCGAGCGCGTCCGCGACGCACACGACCGGCGCTCTGCCGAGGAGGCGGCCCGCGAGGCGGACCGCGTGCTCGACGAGCTCGCCGTCCAGGGGCACCGCCGCACGCACGGCGGCGACGAGGAGGGAGACTGAGATGCCGGCGACGCCGCCCGCTCGTGACGAGTCGCTTCGCGGCGATGGGGAGGCGCTGCGCGCGCGGGCCCGGCGCCGTCTCGACGCGCTCCGCGCTGGGTTCGCCCTGGTGCTGATCGCCAAGCTCGTCCTCGTCGGCCTCTGGTGGCAGAGCGCGAGCGCGGGCGCGGGAACGCGTGCGACCGCCGGGACGCCGGCGGCGCCGGCTCGGCGTGACGCCACGACCGTGGCGACCGCCGGGCGAGAGGCGGCCGGCGGCGGCGACGAGCGCGTCGCCGCCACGGGCACGGAGCAAGGCGCGGCCCCGGACGTGCACGCGCTGCTGGCCGCGGTGGCGCGGCGGAACGCCGAGCTCGACGCGCGCGAGCACGAGCTCGAGAGCCGCGAGGAGCGCCTGCGGGTCTTCGAGCGCGACGTGACGGCGAAGGTGGCGAGCCTGGAGGAGATCGAGAAGCGCTTGCTGGTGCGCTCCAAGGAAGCCGACGCGGCGATCGCCGCGGCCGGCGAGTCGCTGGCGAAGATCTACGCCGCGATGAAGCCGGGCGACGCGGCGCCCATCCTCGAGCAGCTCGACGACGCCACCGTCCTGATGATCTTCGGGCGCATGAAGGAGAAGCAGGTCGGCGAGATCCTCCCGCTGATGAGCCGCGACAAGGCGATCGTCCTCACGCGCTCGCTCGCCGAGCGGCGCTGACTCGTCGCCGCGATCGGGTTGCGTCGTGCCGGCACAATCTGCCGGTGAGCGGGCGTTGTTTGCCGGCGACCTCCCGCTCCGTACGTGAAACTCTTCGTCGTCGAACGATCTCGGCGGTGGCATCGCGCTTGCTCGGCCGCAGACCGCGATGCGCGAGATCGAGAGGACGAGCGGACCTGCCGCGTTGTCGACCGCGCGCGGCGCCGACCCGGCGCCGGCGCCGGTCCCGGCGGGCGACGCATCCGAGTTTTCCGGTACGCTCGGCCGCGCGCTTTCCTCGGCGCCGCAGCGGCCGGCGCACGAACGCGACGCCGATCGCGCGCGCGCCGGCGACGCCGAGCGCGACGCACGGCGACCGCTGACCGCGCGCGCGACGGCAGGCGAGCGTCGCGACGCGAGAACGACGGGGACGTCGGCGCGCGCGCGTCCCGCGCCGCAGCGTGACGAGGAGCCCGCGAGAACGCGGGCGCGCCACCGGCGATCATCGCAGGAGACGGCTTCCGCGGGGCACGGCGCCGGCCGCGAGCGCACCGCAGCGGCGGCGGACGACCGGCGGCGCGCGGAGCGCGAGCCGACCGGCGATGCCCCGCGCGGCGACGGTTGTGACGCTGCAAGCGACCGCGACGCCACGGCGGCGGGGAGCAGCGTCACGGACGGCGCCGGCGGCGCCGCGATCGCGGCGGCTGCAGCACTGCCGCCCGCGGCGACGGTCTCCGCCGCGGCGGCGCCGGGCGCGCAACCGTCGACGGCCGGGAACGCGACCGAGCTCGCGGCCGGCGGCGTCGGCGCGACCGCCGACGCCAGCACGGCGTCGACGGACGGCGGCCGCCGGCATGCAGCCAATGTCGACGCGCTCGCCAGCGCCGCGCCGGGTGCGCGTGTCGCGGCCGCGGCGACGGAGAGCGCCGCGAGCGGCGAGTCGACCGCGGAGGCGCGAGCTGATGCGGCGACCGACACGGCCGGCGTCGTCACGGGAGCGACGGCGCCGGCCGCGCCGTGCGGCGGCACGGATGCACAGCGCGTCTCGACGACGTCGGCGCCGGCGCCGCCGGCGAAGGACGTGGCAGCGGACGCGACCGTCTCGTCGATCGCGGGCGCGGAGCCTGCGGCCACCGACGACGCCAGCCGAGCCGGACGCGACCAGGGCGACGCACGCACGTTCGGCGGCGACGCAGGACGCGGACGTGGTCCGGCGCGCCCGCTTGCCGCTGCCGCGGCCGTGCCGCCGGCGGAGTCGCGCGCCGCGGCCGCGCCGCCGTCGAGCGAGCCGTCGCCGACGTCCGCGACGCCGGCGGAGCTCGAGCGCCGCACGATCGCCGACGGACGCGGGCACGAGCGCGGCGCCGAGGCGAAGCGCGACGACCTGCGCCATCCGGTTCTCGTGGCGGGCGACCCGAGCGCCGAGCCCGGCACGGAGCTCCGCGACGGCGGCGCGCCCGCTGCCGACCTGGCGGTGGGCGCTCGCCCGGCGGCGGCGGATCCGGAACGGGCGCTCCGACTCGCGCCGGCGCGAACCGGCGTCGATCGGGCGGGCAGCGGAGAGAACGCGGCGAGCGCCGCCAACACGGCGACCAACGCGCCCGCGAGCGCCGCCGACGCTGCGACTGCGGACGCGCCGCGCAGCGCCATCGCCGGCCCGCCGGTCGACGGCGCGGCCGGCGCGCTCGACCCGACGGGCGCTGCGCCGTCGAGCCCGACGTCCGGAGCGGCGGCGAACGCGTCCGCGCTGCCGTCGCGCATCGCGACCGGCGCCTGGGCCGAGCACATCGCCGACTCGCTCCGGCTGGCGACGTTGCGGGACGGCACCGAGATGCGCGTCCGGCTGGATCCGCCGGGCCTCGGAAACATCGATCTCCGCATCAGCCTGCATCACGACGGCGTCAGGGCGATGATCGTCGCCGAGCACGACGCGACGCGCGCGTTGCTGACGGCGCAGCAGCACCTGCTGCACGCGGCCCTCGAGCGCAGCGACATTCGCCTCGCCGGCTTCTCGGTCGACCTCGGCTCGCACGCCCGATCCGGCGCGCGGGACGACGACGCCGATCACGAGCCCGCCGACGCGGCGGCGCGCGTCGCGCAGGGCGAGCGCCACGAGCAACCCGAGCTCGCGGCCGCGGCCGCCGCGACCGTCGCGAGCGGCGGGCGGTTGAGCGTGCGGGTGTGACGTGATCATCGATCCGAGCCTCGCTGCCTCGGCCGCGCTCGGCGCGGCGAACCTGCTCGGCGCCGCGGCCTCCGCGGCGACCGCGACCGACCAGTCGGCGGCGACGCCGAAAGCCAACGACGTCGTCGATCAAGCGGATTTCATGAAGCTGCTGGTCGCGCAGCTGCAGAATCAGGATCCGTTGAACCCGCTCGACAGCGCGAACTTCTCGGCGCAGCTGGCGCAGTTCTCGAGTCTCGAGCAGCTGACGCAGATCAACCAGCGACTCGCCGACCAGGCAGCGGGGGCGGACGGCGCCGGCACCTTCGAGGCGGTCAATTTCCTCGGCCGCGACGTGCAGGCGGCGAGCGATGCCCTCACGGTGACGGACGGCGTCGCAACCACGCTCGACTACACGCTCACGAGCGGCGCGGCGGTGCAGGCGCAGATCCTCGACGCCAGCGGCCGGCAGGTGGCGGCGCTGGTGCTTCCCGTCGACGGGCCCGGCACGCACCGCTTCGACCTCGCGACGATCGCGAACGCGCCGACGCTCGCCGACGGCAGCTACCACGTGCAGCTCACGGTGGCCGGCGCCGGCGGCACGAGCACGGCGGTCGAGACGACGGTGCAGGGCAGGGTGACGGGCATCGATCTGTCGACGAGCCCGCCGGTGCTGCTCGTCGACGGCCGGCGCGTCGCGACCACCGACGTGCGCGAGATCCACGAGTCCACCGCGGCGACGACCGCGAGCTAAAGGAGACAGCGGCAATGGCGATTTTCGGAGCACTCTCGACCGCGCGCAGCGGTCTGATCGCGACCGGCGCGTCGCTCAGCGTCATCGGCAACAACATCGCGAACGTGAACACCGTCGGCTTCAAGGGCAGCCGCACCGAGTTCGCCGACCTGCTCTCGGCGCAGGGCGGCGGCGGCAGCGCCGGCAAGATCGGGCTCGGTACCCGCATCGGCCGGGTCGGCACGCTCTTCACGCAAGGCAACATCGAGAACACCGGCCGGCCGACCGACCTCGCGATCGAGGGCAACGGCTTCTTCGTCGTCGCCTCCGGCGACGGCGATCTCTTCACCCGCGCCGGCAACTTCCGCCTCGACGCCAACGGCAGGCTGGTGACCTTCCAGGGGCTGCCCGTCCAGGGCTTCGCGTTGAACGCCACCGACCAGGCGGTCGGCGCGCCGACCGACGTCGCCGTCACCGGGGCGAGCAGCCAGCCGATCGCGACGACGCTGGTCTCGCTCAAGTCGAACCTGCGCGCCGACTCGCCGCTGATCGCGGGCGGCTTCGACGGCACCAGCTTCGACAGTGCCTTCTCGACCTCGAACTTCACCACCTCGATCGGCATCTTCGACTCGCTCGGCGCGCGCCACACCTTGACGCTGTTCTTCACCAAGACGGCGGACAACACCTGGGACTACAACGCCGGCATCGACGCCGGGGAGACCGGCGGCACGGCCGGCGACCTCCAGGTCCTCGGCGGCGGCTCGCTCAGCTTCAACAGCGACGGCTCGCTCAACGCGACCACGCCCGATCCGGCGACGGCGTCGGTCACCTTCAGCGGCGCCGCCGCGCAGGACGTCACGCTCAACTTCGGGACGCCGAACCCGGCGGACGACCCGGCGCAAGGGCTCGACGGTCTGACGCAGTTCGCCGGCCCGTCGTGCGGTCGGCTTCCAGACGCAGAACGGCGTCGGGGCTGGCCAGCTGCTGAACCTCGAGATCAGCGAGTCCGGCATCGTCACCGGCGTCTTCGACAACGGCCAGACGCGCAACCTGTTCCAGCTCGCGCTCGCGAACTTCACCGCGCCCGACGGCCTGACGCCGCTCGGCAACGGTCTCTATCGCGAGTCGGTCGACTCCGGCTCGCCGGCGATCGGGGTGCCGGAATCCGGCGGCCTCGGCAACGTCGTCGCCGGCGCCGTCGAGCTCTCGAACGTGTCGATCGCGCAGGAGTTCATCGACTTGATCTCGACGCAACGGAGCTTCCAGGCGAACGCCCGGGTGATCACCTCGAGCGACGCGCTGCTGAACGACCTGATCAACATCGTCCGCTGACGGTCGCAGACGTTCCGCCGACGCGGCTCGCGCCGGTCGCGAGCCAGAATCCTGACCGCTGCGCCGCGCGGGATTGACGCGCCGCCACCGCGGCGCGCGATCAGCGCGGCGAAGCGTGTGACCCGTCTGCGCTTTTTCATCTCGCGGCGCCGTCCTCCCGGCGTCCTTCGCGGCATACCCCTTGCTGCTCGAGGGCGGACCGCAGCTCCGGTCTCATTCCCTGAACCGCGAGGAGGAACGCGATGCCCGACGAGGTCGACAAGGGGCCCGACGCTGCCGCGGCGGCGCCGTCGAAGCCCGCCAAGGGATCGCGCAAGAAGCTCACCTGGCTGGTGAGCGTCGTCGTCCTGCTCGGGGGCGCCGGCGCCGCCGCGTGGTACGCGGGCGTGCTGCCGATCGGGCGTCGTCACGGCCGCCACGCGCAAGCGACGGCGGCGGTCGAGGGGGAAGCCGGCGGCGAGGGCGGCGCGGCGGCGGACGGTGACGCGGATCGCGAGGCGTCGGCCGAGGATGCGCATGCCGGCCGTGCGACGCGCGATCGCAGCGGCGCGACGCTGCCGCTCGAGACCTTCATCGCGAATCTCGCCGACGACGGCGGCAAGCGCTACCTCAAGACGACGATGCAGGTCGAGTTCCTGGGCGAGACGGTGCCGTCCGGCGTCGACGCGCGCCTGCCGCAGATCCGCGATCTGTTGCTGACGCTCCTCACCAGCAAGACGTTCGACCAGATCCGGACCCCGGAGGGGAAGCAGGAGCTGCGCGAGGAGATCATCGCCCGGCTCAACCAGGTCCTCGATCGCGACGCGGTGAAGGCGGTCTACTTCACCGAGTTCATCGTGCAATGAGCGACGCGCTCTCGCAGGACGAGGTGAACGCGCTGCTGCGCGGTCTCGCCGACGGCGAGGTTCCCGCGGAGGCGGACGTCGCGCCCGCCGGCGGCGAGGTGCGGCGCTACGACCTCGTCGGCGAGGAGCGGCTGGTGGCGCGGCGCTTTCCGGCGCTCGATCTGGTGCACGAGCGCTTCGCGCGGCGGCTGCGGCGCTCGCTCGGCAGCTTCGTCGGCACGCCGCCCGCGATCGAGCTCGCGCCGCTCCAGATGCTCAAGTTCGGCACCTTTCGCAATCGGCTGCCGACGCCGTCGAGCCTCCACCTGTTCACGATGGCGCCGTTGCGCGGCCACGCGTTGATGGTCGTCTCGCCGACGCTCGCCTTCGGCATCGTCGACCGGGTGTTCGGCGGCGCCGGCCGCGCCCCGGCGTCGCTGGCGACCCGCGAGTACTCGGCGATCGAGATGCAGATGATCCAGCGCTTCGTCGGCCGCGCCCTCGGCGATCTCAGCGAGGCGTGGGCGCCGGTCCACGCGGTCTCCTGCGCCTTCGAGCGCGCCGAGCTCAATCCGGCGTCGATCGCGATCGGGACGGCCGCCGACATGACGCTGGTGCTCGAGGTGCGCTGCGATCTCGGCGGCAGCGGATCGACGCTGACGCTCGCGGTGCCGTACGCGATGCTGGAGCCGCTGCGCGCCAAGCTCGGCGAGCCGCAGGCGACCGCGGGCGGACCGGATCGCGACTGGCTCGGCGCGCTGACGCACGCCGTCCGCGGCACCGCCGTCGTGGTGAGCGCCGAGCTCGGCACGCGCGAGATCGCCGCGCGCGACGTGCTGCGGCTCAAGGTCGGCGACGTGGTGGCGCTCGGGACGCGCAGCGACGATCCCCTCGACGTCAAGGTCGAGGGCGTCGCGCTGCTCGCGGGCGTTCCCGGCGTGAGCCGCGGCAACAACGCCGTGCGGGTGCTGCCGCGCGCGTGAGCGACGAGCAGTTGCAAGGCGGCGAGCGACGGCCCTGCCGCGGAGGGGAGGATGATGGCGGACGAGGCACAGGTCGCGGTGGCGAGCGGTGACGGCGACAATCTCGAGCTGATCCTGGACGTTCCGCTCGCGGTCACCGTCGAGCTCGGGCGGGTGCGCATGCCGGTGCGCCAGCTGCTGGCGCTCGGCGCCGGCTCGATCATCGAGCTCGCGAAGCTCGCCGGCGAGCCCCTCGACGTGCTGATCAACGGCAAGACGGTGGCGCGCGGCGAGGCGGTGATGGTGAACGAGAAGTTCGGTGTCCGGCTGACGGAAATCGTCAGCCCGTCGGAGCGGGTCGAGCGGATGCGATGACGCCGGCGGGTCCGCCCGAGCTCGGGCTGTCGTCGCTGGCGGTGGTCGCCGCGGTGGTCGGCATCGCGGCGCTCGTCCACTGGTGGCTGCGCCGGCGCGTCGTCGTCCAGCAGGAGCTGATCCGGCTGGTGGCGACGCGCTCGCTCGGCGGCAAGCGCATGCTCGCGCTCGTCGACGCCGGCGGCCGCCGGTTCCTGCTCGGCATGACCGACGAGCGCATCGCGTGCCTCGGCGAGCTCGCCGCCGACGCCGGGGAGGCCGAGCCGCGGACCGGCGCCGCCGCTGCACGCGGCGCCGAGCGCGCGGTGCGCGCCGTCCGCGAACGGATCGGGATGGGGCTCGTGCTCGCCGGCGCCGCCGTGCTCGCGTCGGCGATCCCGGCGCACGCGGCCCTGCCGCAGCTCTCGTTCGAGGTCGGCGGCAACGGCGACGGCATGGCGACCAGCATCCAGCTCGTCCTGCTCTTCACCCTGCTGTCGTTCGCGCCCGCGATCCTGATCGGCGTCTCGGCGTTCGTGCGGATCGTGATCGTGCTCGCGTTCATGCGCCAGGCGGTCGGCACGCAGCAGATGCCGCCGAACCAGGTGATCGATCGCGCTCGCGCTCTTCCTCACGTTCTTCGTGATGATGCCGACCCTGCGCGAGGTGAACGATCAGGCGGTGGTGCCGTACCTCGAGCACGGCACGCCGCCGCTCGAGGCGATCAGCAAAGGCTTCGCGCCGCTGCGCGTCTTCATGCTGCGGCAGACGCGCGAGAAGGACCTCGCGCTCTTCCTCGGCATCGGCCACCAACCGCGGCCGGCGACGCCGGCGGACGTGCCGCCCGAGGTGGTGGTGCCGGCGTTCCTGATCTCGGAGCTGAAGACCGCCTTCCAGATCAGCTTCCTCATCTACATCCCGTTTCTCGTCCTCGACATGGTGGTCGCCTCGATCCTCACCTCGATGGGGATGATCACGCTGCCGCCGGTCCTGATCTCGCTGCCGTTCAAGCTGATGATCTTCGTGCTGGTCGACGGCTGGAACCTGTTGATCAGCTCCCTGATCCGGAGCTTCCATTGACGGGGGACCCGAGAGCGTGCCTCTCAGCTCGGGCGGAACGCGCTCGAGATCTCGCTCATCCTGGCGGGCCCGGTGCTGCTCTTCGGGCTGGTGGCGGGGCTCGCGGTCGCGGTGTTCCAGGCGCTCACGCAGATCCACGAGATGACGCTCACCTTCATCCCGAAGATCGGCGCGACGATCCTGGCGCTCGCGATCTTCGGCCCGTGGATGCTGCCAGAAGATGATCAACTACACCGTCGCGCTCTTTCGAGTCGGTGCCGGGCCTGGTGCACTGACGTGGGCGCCGACCCTCGCCGACGTCACGCTGCCGCGTCTCGTGCTGTCTTCCTGCTCGCGCTGGCGCGCGTCGCCGGGCTGTTCCTGTTCGCGCCGATCCTCGGCTCGCGGGTCGCGCCGGTCCGCGTGCGCGCCGCGGTCACGCTCTTCGTCGCGGTCGCGATGCTGCCGGCGCTGCCGGCGGGCTCCGCGGTCGACGTCGGCGCGATGGGCGCGCATCGCGTTCTTCGCGGCGGTGCTGCGCGAGACCGCGATCGGCTTCACGATCGGCCTCGTCGCGCAGTTCGATCTTCGGCGGCGTGCAGCTCGCGGGACAGCTCGCCGGGCGTGCAGATGGGCATCGGCCTCGCGACCCTCATCGATCCGCAGAACGCAGGACCAGATCACGTCGCTCGCGCAATGGCAGAACCTGATCGCGCTCCTGGTCTTCCTCGCGCGTCGACGGCCATCACCTCCTGATCCGCGCGGTCGCCGACGAGCTTCGCGGTCGTGCCCGTCGCCGGCGGGATGCCGAGCCCCGCGCGGCGTCGCGGCGGTCCTGACGCTCGCCGGCGGGATCTTCACGCTCGGCGCTCGAGATCGCGGCGCCGGTCCTGGTGCTGCTGCTGCTGATCAACGGCGCGATGGGCGTGCTCGCGAAGCTGATCCCGCAGCTGAACGTCTTCGTCGTCGGCTTTCCGCTGAACGTCGGCGCCGGGCTCCTGGTGCTCGCCGCCGCGCAGCCGTTCACCATCCGCGTCCTCGAGGCGCGCCTTCGCCGACCTCGGCGGGCTCGCTCGCGGCGGTGATGCGCGCCTTCTGAGCCATGGCCGAGGATTTCGCATCACGCACCGAAGAGCCCACTCCCAAACGGCGGGAGGAAGCGCCCGCCGAAGGGCAGGTCCCCATTCCGTCGAGGTGACCTCGGCGGCGGTGCTGCTCGCGGCGCTGGTCGTCGACCACGCGCGCGGCGCCGCGCGCGCTCGAGCGGCCTGCGCGAGATGATGCGCGCCACCCTGCTGGCGGCGACGGCGAGCGACATGACGCGCCGCGCAGGCCACCGAGCTGCCTGCATCGCGTCGGCCGCGACGGGCTCGTGATGGTGGCGCCCGTCCTCGCCGCGACCGCGCCGGCCGCGATCGCCGCCACGCGTCGCGCCAGGTCGGCTTTCGCGCGGTGCCGAAGCGGCTCCTGCCCGGACGGGCAGCAAGATCTCGCCGGCCGCGGGGCTGCAGCGCTCTTCTCGGCGCGCGGCGCCATCGAGCTCGTGAAGGCGCTCGCGAAGATCGCGCTCGTCGGCTGGATCACCTGGAAGCTCATCGCTGCCAGGCCACGACCGCGATCGTGCCGCTCGCGGACCGCGACGCCGGGCGACCATCCTCGCCGTCGCCGGCGACGAGCTCGGCGCGGTGATCGCCTGGTGCGACCGGCGTCCTCGCCGTGCTCGCCGCCGCCGACTACCTGTGGCAGCGCCGGCAGCACGCCGCAGCGCCTGCGCATGACGCGCGCCGAGGTGAAGGACGAGCGCGCGCAGGCGGAAGGCGATCCGCACGTCAAGCAGCGGCTGAAGCGCGCGCTACCAGCGAGCTCGCGAAGCGCCGCATGCTCGCCGAGGTGGTGCACGCCGACGTCGTCGTGACCAACCCGGTCCACGTCGCGGTCGCGCTGCGCTACGCGCCCGGCCAGATGCGCGGCGCCGACGGTCGTCGCCAAGGGCGCCGGAGCACGTCGCGGAGCGCATCAAGGAGATCGCCCGCGGCCGCGGCATCCCGATCGTCGAGCGCCGCGCGCTCGCGCGCGCGCTCTTCCGCGTCGGTCGCGGTCGGCGGCGAGATCCCGCAGGCGCTCTACCGCGCCGTCGCCGAGATCCTCGCCTACATCTACGCGCTGCGCGGCGCGGCCGGCGAGGCGGTCTGATGCCGATGGCCGGAACGCGCCGCCGGCGTCGATGCAAGCGCGTGCTCGCGGGCGGCGAGCTCGTGGTGCCGCTCGCCTTCGTCGTCGATCGTGATCGTCATGGTGGTGCCGCTGCCGCCGGTGATCCTCGACCTCCTGCTGACGCTGGAACATCTCGCTGTCGCTGATCATCCTGCTGGTCGCGATGTACACGCTGCGGCCGCTCGAGTTCTCGACCTTCCCCTCGGTGCTGCTGGTGACGACGCTCTTCCGGCTGTCGCTGAACGTCGCCTCGACGCGCCTCATCCTGCTGCACGGCGCCGAGGGCCCGCGGCGGCCGGGCACGTGATCCAGGCGTTCGGCAACTTCGTGGTCGGCGGCAGCTACGTCGTCGGCATCGTCATCTTCCTGATCCTGGTCGTCATCAACTTCGTGGTGATCACCAAGGGCGCCGGGCCGCATCGCCGAGGTGGCGGCGCGCTTCACCTTGGACGCCATGCCCGGGCAAGCAGCTCGCGATCGACGCCGAGCTCAACTCCGGGCTGATCACCGAGCGCGAGGCGCGCGAGCGGCGGCGCGCGATCGAGGCCGAGGCGGACTTCTACGGCGCCATGGACGGCGCCAGCAAGTTCGTGCGCGGCGACGCCATCGCCGGCCTGATCATCACGGCGATCAACATCGTCGGCGGCCTCTTCATCGGCGTCGTGCAGCGCGGGCTCGACGGTGCAGCAGGCGGCCGAGATCTACACCATCCTGACCATCGGCGACGGCCTGGTGTCGCAGCTCCCGGCGCTGCTGATCTCGACCGCCGCCGGCATCGTCGTCACGCGCGCCGCCTCGGGGCACCGACCTCGGCAGCGAGGTGACGTCGCAGATCCTCCTCAACCCGCGCGTCCTCGCGATGGTGGCGGTGATCCTCGGCGGCTTCGCGCTGATGCCGGGGCTGCCGTTCATGCCGTTCCTGGTGCTCGCCGGCGCGATCGGCGGCCTCGCCTACGTGAGCCGCGAGGCGGCGAGCGAGCGCGCCGCGCAGGCCGAGCGCGCCGCCCGTCCCGAGAAGGCGAAGGCCGAGGAGAAGAGCGACCTGCCGGCGCTCCTCGACCTGCTCGAGCTCGAGGTCGGCTACGAGCTGGTGCCGCTCGTCGACGCCGAGCAGCGCGGCGAGCTGATCGAGCGCATCCGCAGCCTGCGCCGCCAGCTCGCGCATGGAGATGGGCTTCGTCGTGCCGCCGGTGCACATCCGCGACAACCTGCAGCTGAAGCCGAGCGAGTACGCGATCCTCCTGAAGGGCATCGAGATCGCGCGCGCCGAGGTCCGCATGGGGCACTACCTCGCGATCAATCCCGGCGGCGCCGCGCCGGGCCTGCGCGGCATCGCGACCAAGGAGCCGGCGTTCGGCCTCGACGCCCTGTGGGTCGCCGCCGCGGATCGCGAGCAGGCGCAGCTCGCCGGCTACACCGTCGTCGACGTCGCGACCGTCGTCGTCACGCACTTGACCGAGATCATCCGCCGCCACGCCCACGAGCTGCTCGGCCGCCAGGAGGTGCAGAACCTGCTCGACGCCCTCGCCAAGACGCATCCCAAGGTGGTCGAGGAGCTGGTGCCGCAGCAGCTCTCGCTCGGCGTCGTCCAGAAGGTCCTGCAGCACCTCCTGCGCGAGAGCGTCAGCGTCCGCGACCTCTTGACGATCATCGAGACGCTCGCCGACCACGCGCCGGTGACGAAAGACCCGCTGGCGCTCACCGAGCAGGTGCGCCAGGCGCTGTCGCGCTCGATCGTCAATCGCTTTCTCACGCCCGAGCGCGTCCTGCCGCTCGTGACCTTGTCGCCGCGCCTCGAGCGCATGATCGTGGAGGCGGTTCACCGGACCGACGACGGCACCTACCTCGCGCTCGAGCCGCAGGTCGCGCAGCGCCTCCTCGGCAAGCTCGCGAGCTGGTCGGAGCAGTTCGCGGTGCAGAGCCATCAGCCGCTGGTCCTCTGCTCGACCAGCGTCCGCGGTCACCTCCGGCGCCTCACCGAGCGCTTCCTGCCGAGCCTCGCGATCGTCGCGCCGGGCGAGATCCCGGCGAACGTGAAGATCCATTCGCTCGGCGTCGTCACGCTCGACGACGAGGAGCGCGAGCTCGCGGTGCGTCCGCCGGCGCGGGTCGCGGTCGCCGAGGGGGCGGTCTGATGCGGCTGCGGCGATTCGTCGGCGCCGACGCCGCCGCCGCGACCCGGCTGGTTCGCGAGCGGCTCGGTCCGGACGCGGTGATCCTGGCGACGCGCGCGCACCCCGACGGCGGCATCGAGATCACGGCGGCGGTGGACGCGGACCTGGCGGCGCCGGCGCCGGCGAGGGGCACACCGCCGCCGCCGGTGCTGCTGACCGACGCCGTCGAGACGGCGGCGCCGGCGGTTGCGGCGCCGCTGCGCGGCGCCGCCGACGGTCTCACCGACGCCGCGACGCTCAGCGCGATCGCGCACGAGCTGTACGCGCTCCGGGCGCACGTCGCCGCGATCGACCGCACGCTCGCGCCGCTGCGCGACGCCGAGCAGGGTCTCGGCGGCGAGGGACGCGCGATCGCGCGCCTGCTGGTGCTCGGCGGCCTGGCGCCGCCGCTCGCCGAGGCGGTCGCGGCGCGCTTCGAGACCGCGCGCGCGGGCGGCGCCGATGCGCGCGCGGCGCTGGCGGCGAGCGTCGGAGCGGAGCTGCTGGCGGCGCCGCCGCCGCCGGCGGCGCGCGTGACCGCGCTCGTCGGTCCGACCGGCGCGGGGAAGACGACGACGATCGCCAAGCTCGCGGCCGCGCGCCGCCGCGCCGGCGAGGAGCGCGTCGGCCTGGTCATGGCGGACACCTATCGGATCGGCGCCGGCGAGCAGCTCGGGACGTATGCCCGCCTGCTCGGCCTGCCGATGCGCATCGCGCGCGACGGCGGCGAGCTGCGTGACGCGCTCCGCGAGTTCGCGGACTGCGACCGCGTCTACGTCGACACCACCGGCCTGAGCGCCGACGCCGCGGTCGCGTCCGACGTCACGGCGCTGCTCGCGGCCGCGGCCGAGCCGTTCGCGGTCACCGCCGTCGTGAGCGCCGGCGACCGCCGACGGCGCGCTCCGGCGGGCGTGGTCGCGCCTCGACGCGCTCGCGCCGGCGAGCTGCGTCCTCACCAAGGTCGACGAGGGCGCGAACGCCGCGGTCTGCGCCTGGCTCGCCGAGCGCCGGCTGCCGATCGCGTGGATCGGCACCGGCCAGCGCGTCCCGGAGGACCTCGTGGCGGCGAGCGGCGCCGCCCTCGCCGCCTACCTCGTGCCCCCCCGAGCGGCCGAAGGAACGCGATGACGACGCAGGCGGAGGGACTGCGGGACGGGGCGCGCGCCGGCGGCGCGGCGTCGCCGCGCATCCGCGCGATCGCGGTCGCGAGCGGCAAGGGCGGGGTCGGGAAGACCAACGTCGTCGCCAACCTCGCCGTCGCGCTCAGCCGTCGCGGCCAGCGCGTGATCGTCGTCGACGCCGACCTCGGCCTCGCGAACCTGGATACGCTCCTCGGCCTGCATCCGCGCCTGACGCTGCGCCACGTGCTGCACGGCGAGTGCGGCATCAAGGACGCGCTCGTCGAGGGGCCCGCCGGCATCCGGATCGTGCCGGCGGCGACGCGGCTTCGACGAGCTGACGCAGCTCACCCACGGCGCAGCGGCTGCTGCTGCTCGACCAGGTCGACAGCCTCGACGGCGCCTTCGACGTCCTCCTCCTCGACACCGGCGCCGGGATCTCGCCGAACGTGCTCTTCTTCGCGACCGCCGCGCACGAGACCCTGGTCGTCACCACGCCGGATCCGACGGCGCTCACCGACGCCTACGCGCTCATCAAGGTGCTCGCGACCCGCTACGCCGAGCAGGAGTTCGACGTCCTGGTGAACATGGCGCGCAGCGACGCCGATGGGACGCGCACGTTCAGCCAGCTGAGCCGGGTGGCGGCGCGCTTCCTCCACGTCGGCCTGCGCTACGCCGGCGCCGTGCCGCACGATCCGGAGGTCGCCGAGGCGGTGCGCCGCCAGCAGCCGGTGCTCGAGCTCGCGCCCGCGTCGCCGGCGAGCGTCGCGCTCGACGCGCTCGCGGCGCGCCTGGTCGCCGCGCCGGCGGCGCTGCGGCCGAAAGGCGGCTTGCAGTTCTTCTTCCGGCGCTTGCTCGCGGAGCCGGGCGCGTGAGGCTCTCAAGGGAGCCGCCGGGCTACGCGCCGCCGAAGGCAGCGCGTCCCGCGACGGGCCCGCCCGACGACGTGGTGCGCGCCCATCTGCCGCTCGTCCGCCGCGTCGTGCAGCGGCTCGCGGTCCGCAAGCCGCCGCAGATCGAGCTCGACGAGATGGTGAGCTGGGGCATCGAGGGCCTCCTCGATGCGTTCGGCAAGTACGACCCGCGCAAGCAGGCGGCGTTCGCGACCTATGCGCAGTTCCGCATTCGCGGCGCCATCCTCGACCGCCTGCGCGCCGCCGACTGGGTGTCGCGCAGCGTCCGTCAGAAGGCGAGCTTGCTCGAGAAGACCTATCGCCGGCTCGAGGGCACGCTCGGACGCCCGGCGCGCGAGGAGGAGGTCGCCGCGGCGCTCGACATGACCTTGCCGGCGCTGCACGCGCTCCTCGCCGAGATCGGCCAGATGACGCTCTTCAGCCTGGAAGACCTCGGGCTCGCGAGCAGCGCCGATCGCGTGCGGGTGGAGCGCGTCCTCGAGGGCGACGACGGCGATCCGATCGACGTGCTCTTGTCGCGCGAGCGCGTCGACCTGGTGGCGCGCGCGATCGAGATGCTGCCGGAGAAGGAGCGGACGGTGATCGCGCTCTACTACCACGAGGGCATCACCATGAAGGAGGTGGGGGCCGTGCTCGGACTGACGGAGTCACGCGTCTCGCAGCTGCACGCGCAAGCGCTGCTCCGGCTGCGCGGCCTGCTGCGCGACCGGTTCGGAGGTGACGAATGACGGCGATCGATGCGATGGCATGGCTGCGGCCGATGGCGGACGTGACGCTGATCGTGCTCGTCGGACTGGTGCTGCGACGTCTCGGCCGCGATCCGACGGCGCCGTGGCAGGCGCGCGAGGCGGCCTTGCGCACGGTCTTCGACGACCTGCGCGCGCTGGTCGCGCAGGCCGAGGGCCTGGCGCGCGACCTCGACGACAAGCTCGCCGACCGCGCGACCGAGCTGCGCGCGCTGCTCGACGAGAGCGCCGCCGAGGCTCGCCGCCGTCGCGCCGCGCGCCGCGTGGAGCAGGAACCGGCGGCGGCGGGCGAGACCACGGATCTCGCCGCGCGCGTCGCTCGCCTGGCACGCGCGGCGCTTCCCGTCGAGGAGATCGCGCGCCGGCTCGACGTCTCCGCCGCCGAGGTGCGGCTGTTGATCGGCATCGACGGCGGCCTCGAGCCCACGCGTGCGCGCGTGCCGGCGGCGTACGCCGACGTCATCGCGCCCGCGCGCCGCGCGGCAGCCGCCGGGCGGCAGAAATGACCGGGAAGAATCTGCCGGCCGCGTCGCGACCCTACGCGACCGGCCTGCCGTGCAGCGCTGGCACATGCGTTGCTGCTTCCGCGCGTCGACCGGAAGCGATCGCCTGGCCACGACCGGCGGTCGCGCTGACGCGGAAAGGACGATCGCGATGAATGCGGGGATGTACGCGGCGGTGTCGGGGAGTCTCGCGGCGCAACAGCGTCTCGACGCGATCGCCAACAACATCGCCAACGCGAGCACGCCCGGATTCAAGGCGGAGCTCCTCGTGCAGCGCACCGACGAGCTCGGGGGCACGGCCGGTCCCGGCGGCGCCACGCCCGGCACGGTGCCGATGCCGGTGACGCACGGCACGCTCCAGACCGACTTCGCCGACGGGCCGATCGAGCACACCGGCAACACGCTGGACGTCGCGCTCTCGGGACCGGGCTTTCTCGTCGTCGACGGCCCGCACGGCGAGCGGCTCACCCGCCGCGGCGCGCTCGCCCTCGACGGCGACGGCGTGCTCACGACCAGCGACGGATGGCGGGTCCAAGGCCAAGGCGGCAACGAGATCCGCATCGGCGGCGGCCCGGTGACGATCACGCCGAACGGAACCGTCACGGCGCACGGCGCGACGGTGGGTACGCTGCGCATCGTCACCGTCGACAAGCCGGCGGCGCTCGTCCGCGAGAGCGGCACCGTCTTCGCGCCCGGCCCCGAGCGGTTGACCGACGTCGAGCCGGGGACGACGCGGGTGACCCAGTCCGCGCTCGAAGGCGCGAACCTGTCGCCGATCCAGAGCTTGGTCGCGCTCATCGACACCATGCGCGGCTACGAGGCGTACATGCAGGCCGCGCAGCGGCTCGATCAGGTGACCGCGCACGCGATCACCGACGTCGCCCGGGTTTGAGGAGGACCGCATGATTCGCGCGCTCTACACCGCTGCGACCGGCATGGAGGCGCAGCAGCTCAACATCGACGTGATCGCGAACAACCTCGCGAACGTCAGCACCAGCGGCTTCAAGAAGAGTCGGGCCGACTTCCAGGACCTGCTCTACCAGACCCTGCGCGAGCCGGGCGGGCCGGCGAGCGGGACGACGCAGATCTCGACCGGGGTGCAGGTCGGCCTCGGCGTCAAGCCGGCGGCGGTGTCGCGCATTCATCTGCAAGGCGACTTCACGCAGACGACGAATCCGCTCGACGTCGCGATCGAGGGCGACGGCATGTTCCAGGTGACGTTGCCGGACGGCAGCAGCGCCTACACGCGCTCGGGCGCCTTCAAGCTCGACTCGACGGGCTCGGTCGTGACCTCGGAAGGCGACGCGCTGACGCCGCAGATCACGATCCCGCAGGGCGCCGAGTCGATCACGATCGGCAACGACGGCACGGTGAGCGTGACGCTTCCGGGCCAGTCGACGGCGAGCCAGGTGGGGCAGATGCAGACCGTGCGGTTCGCGAACCCCGCCGGTCTCCGGGCCGAAGGCCGGAACCTCTTCCTCGAGACCGAGACCTCGGGCCCGCCGCAGCTCGGCACGCCCGGGCAGGACGGTCTCGGCCAGCTGTCGCAAGGGTTTCTCGAGAGCTCCAACGTGAGCGTCGTCGAGGAGCTGGTCGCGATGATCACCGGCCAGCGGGCCTACGAGATCAACTCGCGCGCGATCACCGCGGCCGACGAGATGCTGCGCGCGACGGCGGCGCTCGGCCGGTGATGCGCACTTCGCCAGGTCCGTCGCCGCGACCGGCGCGGGCGCGCGTGCGCCGCTTCGCGGCGCTGGTCGCGTGCGTCGTCTCGTGGCCGGCGCTCACCGCCGCCGGCGGCGCCGCGGTCGCGCATGCCGAGATCGACGGCCGCCTCACGCTCGAGCGCAACGCGACCGTCGACGCTCCGGTCGTGCGGGTCGGCGACGTCGCGGCGCTCGAGGGCAACGCGCGTGCCCTTGCCGACGTCGACCTCGGTCCGGCGCCGGAGCCGGGGTCGACACGCCGGCTGAGCGGCGCGTCGATCCTGCGCCGTCTGACCGAGGCCGGGCTCGAGAGCGCGACCATGCGCTACCGCATCCCAGCGACCGTCGTCGTCACGCGCGCGTTCCAGGAGATCGGCGTCGCCGAGCTCGATCGCGCCGCGGAGCAGGAGATCGCGGCGCGGCTCGCGCCGGGCGAGCGCCTGCGGGACGTCGCGGCGGCTGCGGCGGTGCGGATTCCGCCGGGTCCGTACGAGACGCGTCTGGCGCCGATCGGCGCCGCACGCGGCGCGGTGCGCCGGTTCGACCTCACGCTCGTGCAGGCGGACGCGACCGTCGGCAGCGTTCCCGTCCATGCAACCGTCGAGGCGTTCGGACCGGTCGTGACCGCGCGCCGGGCGATCGCACGCGGCACGGTGCTCGCGGCCGAGGACCTCGCGGTCGAGCAGCGCGATCTCGGCGCGGTTCCCGGCGGCGTCGTGCGGAGCCCGGCGGAGGCGATCGGCAAGCAGACCGACGTCGCGCTCACGCCCGGCGCGGCGCTCATGGTCCAGGCGCTGGCGAGTCCGCTGCTGGTGCGCCGCGGCGACGTCGTGACCGTCGTCGTCGAGACGCCCGGCATGCGGCTCAGCCTCCCGGCGGACGCGCTCGAGGCCGGGGCGGCGGGCACCCGCGTGCGCGCCGTGAATCGCCGCTCGAAGCAGGAGATCGAGGGCCAGGTGGTGGATCGTGGGACGATTCTCGTTCAGTACTGATCGCGGCGCGCTTCTCGGGGGAGGCCGTGCGCCCGACGGCGGCGCGCGCGCGAACGATGCCAGCGCCGGTGCGTTCGACGGCCGCGGCCGGTCCCGTCCGGTGGCCGCGCGCCGTGCGCGCGTGATGGCGCTCGCCGCGTGCGCCGTCGTCGTCGGCGGCTGCGGGCACTTCTACCTCGACAACTCGCCGGTCGTGCGCGGCGGGGCGATCGCGGTGCCGCCGCCCTCGAAGCTCGCGCTCGCGACCGGCTCGCTCTGGCGCGACGACGTCGGCGGCAACTTCCTCTTCAGCGACGTCAAGGCGCGCGCCCTCGGCGACCTGCTCACCGTGGTGGTCCTCGAGAACGCGACCGGGTCGAAGCAGGCGGAGACGTCGACCGCGACCAAGACGTCGGTCGCCGAGAGCGTCACCGGCCTCTTCGGATTCCCGCAGCGGCTCCAGAAGAAGCAGCCGTCGATCGATCCCTCCGAGCTGGTCCAAGCCGACTCCGACCGGCAGTGGGACGGCACCGGCAGCACCAGCCGCAAGGGCCAGTTGAGCGCGCGGGTGAGCGCCGTCGTCACGGCGGTCGCGCCGAACGGCAACCTCTGGGTGGAGGGCGAGAAGATCGTCTCGGTGAACCGCGAGGACCAGCACATCGTCCTCGCCGGCTGGGCGCGCCCCGAGGACATCACCCCGGACAACGAGGTGCTGTCGACGCGCCTGGCGCAGGCGCGGATCGACTACTACGGCGTCGGCGTCGTCGGCATGAAGCAGCGCCCCGGCTGGGGCTACTGGCTGCTCGATTGGGTATGGCCGTTCTGAGGCGCGCGACGATCGCGGCGGCGGCGACGGCGCTGCTGCTCCTGCTGTCGCCGGCGCGCGCCAGCGCCGCACGCATCAAGGACATCACCGAGGTCGAGGGCGTGCGCTCGAATCAGCTCTCCGGCTACGGCGTCGTCCTCGGTCTCGACGGCACCGGCGACGGCCAGCAGTCGCTCTTCACGATCCAGAGCATCTTGAGCATGCTGCGCCGGCGCGGCGTCACGATCACCGTCGATCCGCGGCAGATTCGCGTGAAGAACGCGGCGGCGGTCGTCGTCACCGCGAGCTTGCCGCCCTTCGCGCGCGCCGGGAACAAGATCGACGTGCAGATCTCGTCGATCGGCGACGCCAAGTCGCTGCGCGGCGGCACGCTCGTCCTGACGCCGCTCATCGGCGGCGACCAGCAAGTGTACGCGGTCGCGCAGGGGCCGGTGTCGATCGGCGGCGGCTTCGCCGCCGAGGCGGCGGGCGCGTCGGCGACCAAGAGCCATCCGACGGTCGGCGTGATCACCGGCGGCGCGATCGTCGAGCGCGAGGTGCCGGCGACGCTCGTCGCCGACGGCAAGGTGCGCTTGAGCCTGCGCGACGCCGACTTCACCACCGCCCGGCGGGTCGCGGTCGCGATCAACGACTACATCGGCGAGGACGCGGCCGCGGTCGTCGATCCGGGCACCGTCGACGTCGCGCTCGCCGGCGGCACCGAGGCCGAGGCGATGCACATGCTCGCCAGCATCGAGAGCCTCGACGTCCAGCCCGACCGGCGCGCGCGCGTGATCGTCAACGAGCGCACCGGCACGGTCATCATGGGCGCCGAGGTGCGGATCGCGCCGGTCGCGATCGCCCACGGCAGCCTGCAGATCCAGGTCAAGACCGACCTCGGCGTCTCGCAGCCCGCGCCGCTCTCGAACGGCCAGACCGTCGTCGTCCCGGACAGCACCGTCGTCGTCCAGGAAGGCGACAAGCGGCAACTCGCGGTCCTCGAGCCCGGCGTCAACCTCGGCCAGCTGGTCGGCGGTCTGAACGCGCTCGGCGTGACGCCGCAGGACCTGATCGCGGTCCTGCAAGCGATCAAGTCCGCCGGCGCGCTCAACGCCGATCTGGAGGTGATGTGAACCCGGTCGGCGCGACGAGTCTGGCGTTGTCGACGACGCCGCTCGGGGTCGACGAGCAGCGGCGGCTCGCGTCGAAGCCGCCGGCGGAGGTGGCGCGCGAGTTCGAGTCGCTGCTGGTCGCGCAGATGATCGCGGCGATGCGGAAGACGATTCCCGACTCCGGCATGCTCGCGGCCTCGTCGACGCGGCGGATGCTCGACGGCGCCTTCGACGCGGAGCTCGCGCGCAGCATCACGGCGGCGAGCCAGCTCGGCGTCGCCCGGCAGCTGGTCGCGCAGCTCGAGAAGCGATCGCCGGCGGCGGCGGCCGCCGCGGCGCGCGCCGGCGTCGCGAGCGCAGCGGGCGATCCGGCGGCCGACGGCTCGCGCTCGTCGCCGGGCGGCGCAGTGCTCGGCGACGGCCGGGGCGCGTCGCGCGAGGGGGTGGTCAGCGCGAGCGGCTGCAGCGTCGGCACCGGCGCCGCCGTCGCGACGGCTTTCCCGGATGCCGTGGCCGCGATCGCGGCGCCCGACGCGCCCGCGGTCGCGAGCGCCGTCGCTTCGCCGACCCGACCGGCGCGCGTGCGCGTCGTGCCCCTCGACGGACGGGTCACCTCGGAGTTCGGCATGCGACGCGATCCGTTCACGGGCAAGCCGCCATTTCCACGGCGGCATCGACGTCGCGGCGCCGGCGGGCAGCGCCGATCCGGGCCGCCGCGGACGGGGAGGTGGTCTTCAGCGGCCGGAGCGGCGCATCCGGCAATCTGGTCACGGTCCGGCATCCGGACGGGATCCTCACGAGCTATGCGCACGCCGGTCGCACGTTGGTGCGGACCGGGCAGAAAGTTGCCGCCGGCGACGTCCTCGCGACGGTCGGCTCGAGCGGCCGGAGCACCGGGCCGCATCTCCACTTCGCGGTCGAGCGAGACGGCCAACACATTGATCCGGAAGGCTTTTTGACGGCCGGCCGGCCCGGAGACGGCGGCGCCGCCGCGGCGGCGCCGGGACGGGCCCGGCGGGGGCTGAGCGTCAGGCGTGCGTCGTTCTCCCGCTCAAGCTCCGCGGCGTTTCGGCCGATATCCCGATCGAGGACGCGCGACCCGCGTTCCAGGGAGTGTCCATGAGGATCACCAGACGAACGTCGATTCCGCCGCCGTCGGTCGGCGATGCGACGCCGCTCGGCGGCGCGACGTCGCGCTCGACGGGCGCCGCCAGGAGCGACGATTCCGTCGACGTCTCGGACACGGCGCGCACGCTGCAGCGGCTTCGTGCCGAGATCGGCGACCTCGAGACCACCGCGACCGACACCGTGCGCGCGCTGCAGCAGCGGATCGACGCAGGCGACTACCGTCCTGCGCCGCGTGCCGTGGCGGAGCGCCTGCTGACCGAGCTCGCGAGCGACTTGCTGGCGTGATCCGATGAGCGAGCACGCGCGTCCGAGCCTGCGCGCAGCTGCTCGAGGCGGAGCGCGGTTGTTGCGCCCGGCTTGTGCTCGTCCTCGACGCCGAGCGCGCGGCCGCGGCGGCGTACGACTACCCCGCCCTGTCGCGTGCCTGAAGGAGCGCGAGACCGTGCAGGCCGAGTGGACGCGCGCCGCGAGCCTCCGCCGTGAGCGCGCTCCGCGCCGACGGCCGGCGCTCGCCGCGGTCGCGGCCGGCGATCCGTCGCTGGCCGAAACCGTGCGCGCGCTGCGCGCGGAGACGGCGGCGCTCGCCCGCGCGCAGCGGGTGAACGCGCGGCTCGTCGCCGCGGCGCTCGGCCGAGGTGACGGACCTGCTCGACGTCGTCCGGCGGCGAGCGGCCCGAGACCCGCTACGACCGGCCGCGCCAAGCTCACCGCGCCGATGCGAACGGCGGCGGCGGAGGCTGGAGCGCCTGATGGCGATCTTCCCGCCGCTCACGATCGGCCGCGACGCGCTTCTCGCGCATCAGCGCGCGCTCGAGGTGACCGGCCACAACATCGCCAACGTCGATACGCCGGGCTTCACGCGCCAGCGTCCCGTCTTCTCCGCCGTCACCCCCGGCGCCGGCGGGATCGGCCGCGGCGTCTCCGTCGGCGGCGTCGAGCAGGCCCTCGATCAATTTCTCGAGGCGCGGCGGCTGGCGAGCGCGAGCACGCTCGCCGCCGCGACCACGGGCCGCGACCTCGTCGGGCAGCTCGAGGCGCTCTTCCCGGTGCAGGATCCGGGTATCGGCGACGCGCTTGCAGCAGTTCTTCGCGGCCGCGAGCGCGCTCGCGGTCGTCCCGAAGACCTGACCGTACGCGATCAGCTGCTCGGCGCCGCGGATACGCTCGCGAGCCGGCTGCGCGCCGCGCACGGCGGCATCGCGACGCTCCAGCGCGAGAGCGACGGCCGCATCGCGCAGGCCGCGCGCGAGGGCAACGGCGCTGCTGCAATCGATCGCCGCTCTCAACCGCGAGATCGTCGCGAGCCGAGGCTCGGCGGCGGGCCGGCGAACGACCTGCGCGACAGCCGGCGTGAGGCGCTGAATCAGCTCGCCGGCGATCCTCCACGTCAACGTCGTCGAGGGCGAGAACGGCGCCGTGAGCGTCTTCGCCGCCTCCGGCTCGCGCTCGTGCTCGGCACCGACGCCGCGCGCCTCACGACCGGCCCGCACGCGACCAGCGGTCTCGACGGCGCCGCGCTGAGCGCGGTGCACGTGACGGTCGGCGACGGCGCGTCGGTCGCGCTCACCGGCGACGCTCGGCGGCACGCTCGGCGCGCTGCTCGCGCTCCGTGACGGCACGCTGCCGGCGCGCGCCGCCGATCTCGATCAGATCGCGACCGTCCTCCGCGACGAGGTGAACGCCGTCCAGACCGACCCCGCCGGCTCGCGACCTCGACGGCGCGCCGGCGCGCCGCTCTTCGCCGGCACCGGCGCGGGCGATCTCGTGGTCGCGCTCGGCGATCCGCGCGGTCTCGCCGCCGCCGCGAGCGCCACGCCCGGCGACAACACCAATGCGCTCGCGCTCGAGCGCCTCGGATCGACCGCGTTCGCCGCCCTCGGCGGCGCGACGCTCGTGCGAGCGCTTCGCGGTCTTCCACGCCGCGATCGGCAGCGACGCGCGCGAGGCGACCGACCGCGCGACCGTCGAGGAGACGGTGGCGAGCACGCTCGCGGCGCAACGCGACGCGGTCTCGGGCGTGAGCCTCGACGAGGAATTCACCGATCTCATTCGCTATCAACGCGGCTTCCAAGCGGCCTCGCAGCTGATCGCGGTGAGCAACACGCTCCTCGACGATCTCCTGGCGCTGGTGAGCGGATGATCGGGCGCGTCACGCAGGGCACGCTCGCGCGCGAGTTCCAGGACGGCGTCGCGCGCTTGCAGCGCAAGCTCGCCGCCGCGCAGGCGGTCACCAGCTCGCAGAAGCGCCTGCTCGCGCCGAGCGACGACCCGAGCGCGACGGCGCGCGTCGAGCGCCTGCGGGCGCAGGTGACCGAGCTCGGCGCGTTCCGCGACGGCGTCGGCTTCGCCCGCGCCGCGCTCGGCGCGACCGACGGCGCCCTCGAGCAAGTCGACAGCCTCGTCACCCGCGCGCGCGAGATCGCGGCGCAGCACGCCGGAGGGTTCACCACCGCCGGCGGAGCGCCAGGCCGCGGCGCAGGAGGTGACGGAGCTCGAGCGCAGCCTTCTCGCGCTCGGCAACACGACGATCGCGGGCCGCTACATTTTTGGCGGTCTCCAGTCGAGCGCACCCCCGTTCACCGGATTCGACGATCCCGGATTCGATCCGAGCACGGCCTACACCGGGCCGGCGGCGCCGTTCTCGATCGCGGTCGATCGCGACCACGTCGTGCAAGTGAGCACGCCCGGCGGCGCCGCGCTCGACGACGCGCTCGCGGCGATCGACGATCTCCGGCAGGCGCTCGCCGCCGGCGACGCACCGACGAACCTCGACGCGATCAACGCGGCGGGCGACACGGTCCGTCAAGAGCGCGCCGGCGTCGGCGCGCGGGCGAGCCGGCTCGCGGCACGCGATCAGGAGATCGGCAGCCAGGTGGAAGAGGCACAAAAGCTGCTTTCGACCACCGAGGATGCCGACCTGACGCAGTCGGTGAGCGACCTCGTCCAGCTGCAGAACGCGCTCGAGGCGACGTTGGCGGCCGGGACGCGTCTCCTCCGAACCAGCATCCTCGACTTCCTGTGACATGCGCGCGCGGCGCGCCGAAAGAGTGACGCATGTTGGTGTTGACGCGGAAGATCGGCGAGACGATTCGGATCGGCGACGACGTGACGGTCCAGGTCCTCGAGGTACGAGGGGGCCAGGTCCGTCTCGGTCTCGCGGCGCCGGCGAGCGTCCGCATCTTCCGCGAGGAGCTCTTCCGCGCCATCGAGACGGAGAACCGGCGGGCGCAGCTGCCGGGCGCCGACAGTCTCGCCGGCGCCGCGGAGGCTTGGGAGGAGTACGGTGATGGGAAGAACGGCTGAGTCGTCGGCGATCGCCGCGCACGACCGGGACGCCGACGTCGTCCACGTCTCGTCGCGCCGTTTCGGCGCCTTCGCGGTGCCCGGCGAGCGCATCTTGACGTTTCCGCAAGGCCTGATCGGTTTTCCGACGATGCGCCGTTTCGTGATCCTCGAGCACCGTCCGGGCTCGCCCTTCAAATGGATGCTCTCCCTCGACGATCCCGAGCTGGCGTTCGCCGTCGCCGATCCGTGCGAGCTGGTCGAAGGGTACACGGCGCCGATCGAGCTCGCGGTTCGCGTGCTCGCGACCGAAGCCGCCGAGGTCGCGCTCTTCGTCTTGGTGACGATTCCCGGCGACCCGACGGCGATGACGGTCAATCTCATGGCTCCGGTCGCAGTCGACATGAAGACGCGTCGCGGGCGTCAGCTGGTCGTCGAGGACGGCCGGTTCCCCGCGGCGTACTCGATCGTGACGCGGGCGCGGATCGCGGCGCCGTGATCGCGAGCGGCGAAAAATGGCCGCTCCCCCACAAAACTGTACGGCGGCGGGTACGTCTGCGGCGCCCGCGCCGGCTGCCGCTTCGCGACCACGCGTAGCGTTTCCTGACAAATCAAGCGTCCGGCGGTTGACATGTCGGGAAACGGACGCGTCCAAGTTTTTGGCACCCGCTTTGCTGCCGAGCATGACCCCTCAAACCGCAGCCAAGGAGGAACCATGGACGTTGACTCCGGGTGCTTCGAGGATCGCGAGCGGCACGCACACGACGACGGCGCCGCACCCGTCATTCCCACGCCGCCGACGACCATCGGCGCCAACGATCCGCTGATCGCCGCGCCGCGAGGCGAGCCGAGCGCGGCCGGCTTCGCCGGTATCGTCGGGCGTCATGCACGCATGCAGGCGATCTTCGATCTCATCCGGCGCGTCGCCGCGACGTCGGCGACGGTCCTGATCACCGGCGAGAGCGGCACCGGCAAGGAGCTGGTCGCGCAAGCGATCCACGCGCACAGCCGCCGCCGCATGCAGCGCCTGGTGCCGGTGCATTGCGGGGCGATTCCCGAGGAGCTCCTCGAGAGCGAGATGTTCGGCCACGAGCGCGGCGCCTTCACCGGCGCGATCTGCTCGCGCGTCGGCCGCTTCCGTCTCGCCGACGGCGGCACGATCTTCCTCGACGAGATCGGCGACATGAGCCCGAAGCTCCAGGTGAAGCTGCTGCGGGTGCTCGAGAACGGCATGTTCGAGCCGGTCGGCGGCGTCACCACCCAGTGCGTCGACGTCCGCATCATCGCGGCGACCAACCGCAATCTCGAAGAAGCGGTCGTCGAGCGCCGCTTTCGCGAGGATCTGTACTACCGCCTGCGCGTCGTGCCGATCGAGATGCCCGCGCTCCGCGACCGCCGCGACGACATCCCGCTCTTGCTCGACTGGTTTCTCGGCCAGCTGCACACGACGAAAGGCCTGCCGCGCTTCCACGTCACCGACGAGGCGCTGGCGCTGCTCATCGCGTACCACTGGCCGGGAAACGTCCGCGAGCTGAAGAACCTGCTCGAGCAGCTCGTCGTGCTCGGCAACGCCGATCAGATCATCCGCGCCGAGCACCTGCCGGCGCAGGTCCACGGCGCCGGCCGCGGCAACGGCAGCGCCGGATGGTCGACGCCGCCCTGGGACTTCGACGCGCAGGGCATCGACTTCTACCGGGAGATGGAATCGATCGAGGACCGCATCATCGCGCGCGCGCTCCATCTCAGCCACGGCAACAAGAAGGAGGCGGCGCGGCTGCTGCGGTTGAACCGCACGACGTTGCTCGAGAAGCTCAAGCGCAAGCGTGAGGCGGCGCTGGCGCGGGTCGCGCTGCCCGCCGAATGGAACCCGGTGACCGCGCTCACCACGACCGCACCGCGCGAGGACGCGGCGCGCGTCCAGCTCTGAACGCTCGGGCGGTCACTCTCGTCGAGGACCGGAGTCGCACGGCGCTGCATTGCGCGCAGTGCCGTGCGCCCTCTCATGGCGGAGCGCGTACGGTGCCACCGCCAATGCCGCCGCCGTTGCGTCGCACGCGGAACGCGCGCTCCCGCGCCGCCGCCGTGCCCGCCGCGAGCTCGCGCGCGCCGCTGACGCCCGCGGCTCAAGCTCGCGCCCCGCGCTGCCGATGTTCCGGTGATGGATCTCGGCACGCTCATCGGCCTCGTCCTCGGCATCGGCTGCGCGCTGATCGTCGGCCCGATGCTGGAAGGCCTCCACATGACGGCGATCATGCAGCCGACCGCGGCGCTGATCGTCTTCGGCGGCACCTTGGGCGCCACCGTCCTCAGCTACCCGCTCGCCGACGTGCTGCGCGGCGCCGGCGCGCTCTTCGGCGTCCTTCGCGGACTACCGAACGAGAAGCCGGCGCTCATCGAGCGCATCGTCGAGATGGCGTCGGTCGCGCGCCGCGAGGGACTGCTCGCGCTCGAATCGAAGATGGACGAGGAGCCGAATCCGTTCCTCAAGAAGGCGTTGCGCTATCTGATCGACGGTCTCGAGCCGGCGACGATCCGGCAGATCCTCGAGGAGGAGATCGAGGTGCGCGAGCGGCAGGACACGCTCGCCGCCAAGGTGTTCGAATCGGCGGGCGGGTACTCGCCGACGGTCGGCATCCTCGGCGCCGTGCTCGGCTTGATCCACGTCATGCAGGAGCTGAACGACCCCTCGAAGCTCGGCTCCGGCATCGCGGTCGCCTTCGTCGCGACCGTCTACGGCGTCGGCTCGGCGAATCTCTTGTTCCTGCCGATCGCCAACAAGCTCAAGCTTCGTGGCACCGCCAAGGGCCGCGTCGACGTCATGATTCTCGAGGGCGTGCTCGGCATCGTCGAAGGCTTGAACCATCACCTGCTCCGCGAGCGGCTGTCGGTGTTCCTGCTCGACGACGGCAAGCAGGTTCCGGAGTCGAGCGGTGCCAAAGCGGCATAAGCAGGAGGAGCACGAGAACCACGAGCGTTGGCTCGTGTCCTACGCCGACTTCATCACGCTGCTCTTCGCCTTCTTCGTCGTGATGTACGCGATCTCGGAGGTCGACGCGAAGAAGGCGAAGAAGGTCGAGAAATCGGTCCAGTTCGCGTTCCACTTCGAGGGCACTGGCGGCAACGACCGGCTGCCGATCTTCGACGGTCCGGCCGGCGGCGCGGCGATCGAGCCAGTGTTCCGCGCCCCCCGGATCATCCCGATCAGCAGCGCCGAGATCGAGCGAGCGGACAAGGGCGCGCTCGAGCGCGTGCGGAGCGCCGTCGGCACCAACCTCGCCGACGTGCCGTCTCTCGGCTTCGACGACGTCGTCGAGCTCTCGCTCGAGGAGCGCGGCCTCGTGATCCGGCTGCCGCTGGACGGCCTCTTCGAGCCGGGCGAGGACACGCTGGTGCCGGCGGCACTGCCGCTCATCGACCGCATCGCGAGCGTGCTCGCGCTCACCGGACGCGACATCAGGGTCGAAGGCCACGCCGACCCGCGGCCGATCCATTCGGCACGCTACCCGAGCAACTGGGAGCTCTCGACCGCCCGGGCGACCGGGCTCGTGCGCTACCTCGTGGCGCACCACGGCATCCCGCCCGAGCGTCTCTCGGCGAGCGGCTACGGCGAGTACCGGCCGATCGACACCAACGCGACCGCGAAGGGCAGGGCGCGCAATCGCCGCGTCGACATCGTCGTCCTCACGCGGCGCGCGTCGCTCGTCGAGCCGCATCCGGAACCGGGCGGTGCCGCGGCCGCGCCCGCTGGCGACGTCGTGCGTGCCGGTGACGTCGCGGGACCCCCGGCGCCGGATGCGTCGTCGGAGGCCGGGGGGGCGCCGAGCGCCGCATCGGACGCGGCTTCGGGCGCCGCCGTGCCGCGTGCCGCCGCGGATGCACCGTCGGACGTTCGTTGACTCGCGTCCAAGGCGTCGGTAGCGTGGGCAGATCCCACGCACGAGGGCATCCATGAACGAGCACGAGCAGACGCGCGACGCTTCCAATCACGATCCCGCCGGAACGCCGGTGGTCACCTTGACCGACAAGGCGATCGAAATGGTGAAAGCCGCGATGCGGCGCGAATCCCGCGGCGCCGATTCCGCGCTGCGCGTCGGCGTGGTCGGCGGCGGGTGCTCGGGCTTCTCGTACACCATGAGCTTCGATACCGAGCGCAAACCCGACGACGCGGTCATGCACGCGGACGGCATCACGGTGGTCGTCGACGCCGCATCCCGCGAGTACCTCGACGGTACCGTGCTCGACTACGTCACCGGCCTGCACGGCTCGGGCTTCAAGTTCGAGAACCCCAAAGCCGACCGCACGTGCGGCTGCGGCTCGTCATTCTCAGCCTAGTCCCCGCTCGGCTACGCCTCGCGATGGACGTCGGCGCGCGAAGTGAATTCGCGCGCCTCCGGCGCGGCGCCGGGCGCCGCAGCCTAGTCTCCGCTCGGCTACGCCTCGCGATGGACGTCGGCGCGCGAAGTGAATTCGCGCGCCTCCGGCGCGGCGCCGGGCGCCGCAGCCTAGTCCCCGCTCGGCTACGCGGCGCGATGGACGTCGGCGCGCGAGGTGAACTCGCGCGCCTCCCGCGCGGCGCCCGGCGCCGCAGGCTAGTCTCCGCTCGGCTACGCGGCGCGATGGACGTCGGCGCGCGAGGTGAACTCGCGCGCCTCCCGCGCGGCGCCCGGCGCCGCAGGCTAGTCTCCGCTCGGCTACGCGGCGCGATGGACGTCGGCGCGCGAGGTGAACTCGCGCGCCTCCCGCGCGGCGCCCGGCGCCGCAGGCTAGTCTCCGCTCGGCTACGCGGCGCGGAGCGACGCAGCCTCGTCGCGGTCGGCGGCACGTCGGGGGCGTGACGTGAGGTTTCGCCATCTGGTGTTCGACCTCGACGGGACGCTGATCGATACCAAGGACGATCTCGCCGAGGCGGTGAACGTGACGCTCGATCGTCTCGGGCTGCCGCGGCAAGATCCGCGGACGCTCTGGAGCTACGTCGGGCACGGCGGACGCGTGCTTCTCGAGCGTGCGCTCGGCGCGGCGCACGCGCCGATGCTCGATCGCGCCGTCGGGATCTTCATGCCGTGGTACCGGGAGCACCTGCTCGATCACAGCGCGCTGTATCCCGGGATGCGCGAGGTCATCGACCGTCTCGCGAGGGACGGCGCGACGCTCTCCGTCCTCACCAACAAGCCTGCCGACATGAGCGCGGCGATCGTCGCCGGCGTCGGGCTGGCGGCGCGATTCCCGCGGATCATCGGCGGTGACAGTCTGCCGGTGCGGAAGCCGGATCCGGCGGGCCTGCGGACGCTGATCGCCGACGCCGGGGTGCCGTCGGCCGCGACCCTGATGATCGGCGACTCGGCGATCGACGTCGCGACCGGTCGCAACGCCGGCGTCGCCACCTGCGGCGTGTTGTGGGGCTTCGCCGACCGCGCGGTCGAGGAGGCAGGCGCGGACGTGTTGATCCGTCTTCCCGCGGAGCTCGAGCGCGTGTGTCGCGACGGGATTCCGCGCGCGCGCGGCGCGGGCGCGGCAGCCGGCCGTGAGCCGGCGGAGAGCGACGGCTAGTCGCGGTCGCGGGTTCGTCCGGCGCCGCGCGCGTTGCCGACGCGTTTCAGGGGGCGTGACGGCGGGGGACGCTCACGCCGGCCGGGCCAGGCGTCGATAGAGCTCGAGGTACTCGGCGGCGGAGCGGCGCCAGGAGAAGTCGCACGCCATGCCCGCTCGCATGACGCGTTGCCACGCGTCCGGGTGCTCCGCATACACGGCGAGGGCGCGTTCGATCGCGGCGACCATCGCGGTCGCGGTGTAGGGGCGGAACTTGAAGCCGGTTCCGTTGCCGGCGGCGTCGACGTCCGTGACCGTGTCGTCGAGCCCGCCCGTCGCGCGGACGATCGGCACCGTGCCGTAGCGCAAGCTGTACATCTGGTTGAGGCCGCAGGGCTCGTAACGCGACGGCATGAGAAACGCGTCGGCGCCGGCCTCGATGCGATGCGCGAGCGGGTCGTCGAACGCGATCCGGACGGCGAGTCTCGCGGGTGCACGGCGCTGCTCGCCGGCGAGCGCGCGCTGGTAGCGCGCGTCGCCGCTGGCGACGATCGCGAGCTGTAGATCGAGACCGAGGATCGTCGACAACGCGGGGATCACGAGGTCGAACCCCTTCTGGTCCGCGAGGCGGGACACCATGCCGACGATCGGGATGCGCGGCGCGGAAGGAAGGCCGAGCTCGGCCTGGAGCGCGGCCTTGCAGCGCGCCTTGCCGCGGAGATCGTCCGGCCCGTACGCCGCCGCGATGTGGGGATCGCGTCGCGGGTCCCAGCGCGTGTAGTCGACGCCGTTCAGGATGCCGACGAGCGCATCGCGACGGGTGCGCAGCACCCCGTCGAGCCCGTGGCCGTGCTCGGGATCGAGAATCTCCGCCGCGTACGCGCGGCTGACGGTGGTGAGCGCGTCGGCGAAGACCAGGCCGGCCTTCAGGAAGTTCACTTGCCCGTAGAACTCGAAGTACTGCGGGGTGAAGTAGCGCCAATCGACCCCGAGCAGCGGCCACACCTCGGGAGGGAAGAGGCCCTGGTAGCCGAGGTTGTGGATCGTGAGGACGCTCGCGAGGCGCGCGAGGCGCGGGTCCGGCTCGATGCGGAGCAGCGCCGGGACCAGCGCGGTGTGCCAGTCGTGGCAGTGCACGACGTCCGGCACGGGGTCGCTGGCGGCGGCGACCGCCAAAACGGCGCGCGAGAAGAACGCGAAACGCTCGGCGTTGTCGGGGTAGTCGCCGTTCGGACCGCCGTAGAGGTACGGCCGCGCGAAGTACTCGTCGGCGACGACGAACGAGATCGTAGCGCCGTCGCGCCGGGCGCTGCGCACCGCGAGCGAACGTCGGCCGCTCGGCGTGTCGACGGGAACGCGCCACTCGTGCTCGATCCCGGCCAGCGTCCAATCGATGCTCTGGTACGCGGGCAGGACGACGTGGACGTCGGCGTCGAGCGCCGCGAGCGCGGCGGGCAGAGCGGCGACCACGTCGCCGAGGCCGCCGGTCTTCGCGAACCCCGCATGCTCCGCGGCGGCGATCAAGACGCGCGGGCGACCGGCGGCGGCAACGAGAGACGGCATCGAAGGGAAGGGCTGCTGCTCGTAACGGAAATCGACCGTCGCGGCAACGCGCGCTCGATGCGGGCGCGCGCTGCCCCGTGCTCAGCCGATGAGCTCCTGCTGATGGGCGATCGCCTCGCGCGCGCGCGCCTCCCACTGGGCTTCGACGTCGGCACTGAGGCCGAAGTGCGCGGTCGTGACCTCCGTCGGCGCCACCGCGCCGCTCCCGTGGCCGAGCCGGTACGCGAGTCTGTCGGCGGCGTTGATGATGTGCGACAGCCGATCGCTCGCTCCGGCCGCCGCAGGGTTGTGGTGGGTGCGGATCGCGCGACACTGCTCGAGGGCCAAGCCCCAGTCCTCGGCGAGGATCGCGCCGGCCTCGGCGTGGTCGAAGTCGTACCATTCCCGCTCGAGCGCGATCTTCACGCCGTCGCCGGTGTCGGCGAGCCGGTCGATCACCTCGGCGGCGGTCGGATCGGCGAGGAGGAACGCGATGCGGCCGATGTCGTGGAACAGGCCGGGGAGGAACGCCGTCGCCGGGTCGGCGGCGCGCGTGATGCGTGCGAGCTGCTCGGCGGCAACGCCGACCGCGAGGGCGTGATTCCACAACGTCTCGGCGCGCGCGTCGTCGGTGCCGGCGTAGAGCTGGCGCGTGCACATCGCGACCAAGATGTCGCAGGTCTTGCGCAGCCCCACCGTCAGCACCGCGTCGCGCAAGCTCTTCGCGGGCGTGCGCCGTCCGATCGCGGCGGAGTTGGCCGCGCGCATGATCCGCGCGGCGAGCCCGATGTCCGTCTGGATCACCTCGCAGACGTGCTGCACGTCGGCGTCCGGATCGCGGGCGATGCTGAGAGCGGCGCTCGCGGCGGCGGGCAACGTCGGCAGCGTGCCGGTGCGCGACAGCCGCCTCAGCGTGGTGCGGACGCGCTGGCGAAGCTCGTCACGCCCGACGCTCCCCTCGATCGCCGTCTCCGGCATCCTCGGATCCTCCGTCCTCGCGTTCACTGCAGTGTTTGCCGAGCCGCGTCGCGCGAGCTGGCATACGGCGCATCCTGGGTCTCGGCGATCCGTCGCAGGCTCTCACGCACGCGCTCGTGCGGCGTGCAGATCGCGATGCGGATGCCGAGGGCGTCGGCCTGTGACACCAGATGCACCACCGATTTCACCTGGTCCGAGCTGATCTCGCTCAGCTCGGCGATGTCGAGGATGAGCTTGTCGTGCCCGTCCTCGGCGAGCGCGCGGAGCTTCTGCGCGAACATCGGGAGCAGCCGGCCGAACATCTTCGAGCGCGGGTTCGGCAGCACGAATACCGCGCAGCCGTCGTCCTCGGCGAGATAGCTCTCCAGAAGCTGGTCGGCGGGCGCGACGACACCAGCCGCTGCGAGCACCTCGTTCACCAGGTCGTCCGGATGAAAGGGCTTTTCGACGATCGCATCGTAGCCCGCCTTGCGGGCGCGCTCGCGCGCCGCCGCGTCGCCCCGTACCGCGAGCGCCACGTAGCCGCTTCGCCCGAGCCCTTGCAGACGCGCGAGCGTCTCGAAGCCGTCCATCTGCGGCATCACCAGGTCGACGACGACGACGCCGGGACGTGCGCTCCGATACTGCTCGAGGGCCTCCGCACCGGTGGTGGCGGTCAGCACGGTGAGCGTCTTCTCGAGCGCGGCGCGTGCGAGCGCCAGCACGCGCTCGCTGTCGTCGACGACGAGTACCGTATGCGGGTCGATGGCGACGCTCGTCGACGGCGCGTCGTGGCTGGTGGCGGGCGCCGCGGCGGGTGGTGCGGCTTCCAACGCCTTCGCCACCTGCTCGCGGAGCGCCTCCTGCTTGTAGGGCTTGACGATGTAGCCGGAGACGCCGAGCTTGGCGCATTCGACGACGTCGTCGCGGCCGCTCTCCGCCGTCAGCATGATGACCGGGGTGCTCTTGAAGGTCGGGTCCTTGCGGAGCTCGGCGAGAGCCTCGCGCCCGTTCATCACCGGCATGCCGAGGTCGAGGAGAATCAGGTCCGGCCGGTGCTGGCGCGCGGCCTCGAGCCCGGCGCGACCGTCCTCGGCCTCGACGACGCGGAACCCGCAGGGCTTCAGATGCAACGCGAGCAGGGTGCGGACGACCTTGCTGTCGTCGACGGTGAGGATGGTGCGCATCGCGACGGACGAAGCAACCTCTGTGCCGGAAAGTTGCCACCACCGGTTCGGCCAACGGCTCGGAAACGGCTTCGAACGCCCGTAGCGACAGGCCGGCCGCCGCCTCCGGCGTCACATTCTTGATCGAGCGCGCCAGATTTTGTCCGCCCGGGAGACGGTCGCGCGGCGGACGGGCGTAGCGCGGCGTTCGCTCGCTGGCGGTGCAGCAGAGAACCGCTGCGGCGGACGCGGGTCAGATGCGCGCGGCGCGCGGGATGCGCTCGCCTTCGATGCGGGCGGGCGCGGGCTCGAGCGCGAGCTCGAGAACCTGGTCGATGGTGTCGACGAACTCGAACGTCATCTCCTGGCGCACCTTCTCCGGCACGTCCTCCAGATCCTTCTCGTTGAGGCGCGGGAGGATGACGGTCTCGATGCCGGCGCGCTTCGCGGCGAGCACCTTCTCCTTGATGCCGCCGACGGGCATCACCTTGCCGCGCAGCGTGATCTCGCCGGTCATGTGCGAGGTCGTGCTTGACGGGGCGGCCGGTCAGCAACGACGCCAGCGAGGCGGCGATCGTCACGCCCGCCGACGGCCCGTCCTTCGGCACCGCGCCGGCGGGCACGTGGATGTGGAGATCGACAGTTCTCGAAGAAATCGGGCGCGATCCCGAGGCGCTCGGCACGGGCGCGGACGTAGCTCAGCGCCGCCTGCGCCGACTCCTTCATCACGTCGCCGAGCTGGCCGGTGAGCGTCAGGCCCTTCTTGCCGCCCATCTTCGTCGACTCGATGAAGAGGATGTCGCCGCCGTTCGGCGTGTAGGCGAGGCCGGTCGCGACGCCGGGCTCGCCGGTGCGCTCGGCGACCTCGGAGAAGAAGCGCTCGGGTCCGAGGAACTCGCGCACCTTCTCCGGGGTGATCGCCACGCGCTCGCTGTGTCCTTCGGTCACCGCGCGCGCGACCTTGCGGCAGACGCGTCCGATCTCGCGCTCGAGATTCCGCAGCCCGGCCTCGCGGGTGTAGCTGCGGATGATCTTGAGGATGCCGTCCTCGGTGAACTCGATGTGGGCGTCGCTGAGGCCGTTCTCCTTGATCTGCTTCGGGATCAGGTGGCGCCACGAGATCTGCACCTTCTCTTCCTCGATGTACCCGGAGAGCTCGAGGACCTCCATGCGGTCGTGCAGCGCGGGCGGAATGGGATCGAGGTAGTTCGCGGTCGTGACGAACATCACCTTCGAGAGGTCGAACGGCACGTCGAGGTAGTGATCGATGAAGGTGTGGTTCTGCTCCGGATCGAGCACCTCGAGGAGCGCCGAAGCGGGATCGCCGCGGAAGTCGGCGCCGAGCTTGTCGATCTCGTCGAGCATGAAGAGCGGGTTGTTCGAGCCGGCGTTGCGCAGTCCCTGGATGATCCGGCCCGGCAGCGAGCCGATGTAGGTGCGTCGATGGCCGCGAATCTCGGCCTCGTCGCGGACGCCGCCGAGCGACAGGCGCGCGAACTTGCGCTCCATCGCGCGCGCGATCGATCGCCCGAGGGACGTCTTGCCGACGCCGGGCGGGCCGACGAAGCACAGGATGGGCCCGCGAGGGTCCTGTTTGAGCTTGCGCACGGCGAGGTACTCGAGGATGCGGTCCTTCACCTTCTCGAGATCGAAATGGTCCTCGTCGAGGATCTTGCGTGCATGCGGGATGTCCAGGTTGTCGACCGTCGAGACCGACCACGGGAGGTTCACGAGCCATTCGAGGTAGGTGCGCACGACCGTGTGCTCGGCGGACTCCGGCGGAATGATGCGGAGGCGGTCGAGCTCGTTGTCGGCGGCCTTACGCGCATCCTCGGGCATGTTCGCGTCGGCGATCTTCTTGCGCAGGTCCTCGATCTCGGCGGTGCGCGAGTCTCCCTCGCCGAGCTCCTTCTGAATCGCCTTCATCTGCTGGCGCAGGTAGAACTCTTTCTGGTTCTTGTTGAGCTCGGTTTGCACCTGCGACTGGATCTTGTGGCCGAGCTCCAGCAGCTCGATCTCGCGATTCAGGATGGTGCTCAATTTCTCGAGCCGCGTCCGCAGCTCGAGCGTGTTCAGGAGATCCTGCTTCTCCTCGAGCGAGATGTTGAGATTCGACGCGATGAGGTCCGTGACCTTGCCGGGGTCCTTGATGTTCATGACCACGACTTGGAGCTCGTCCGGCAGGTAGGGAATCATCGAGACGAACTTCGCGAACTGATGCACCATGTGCGCCTGAACCGCCTCGATGTCCTTCGACGGCTCGTAGACGTCGCCGAGGTGGCGCACCTGGGCGCGGAAATACGGTTCGCTCGCGGTATAGCGCTGCACCTCGATGCGGCGCAGGCCCTGCACGAGAATGCGCACGCTCGAGTCCGGATACTTGAGCATCTTGAGGATGCGCCCGGCGGTGCCGCGCGAGTACAGCCCGTCGGGACCGGGGCTCTCCTCGTCGGCGTTCTTCTGCGCGATCAGGCCGAGGATGCGCTCGCCGCCGAGCGCGTCCTCGACGAGCTTGAGCGACGCACCGCGCGAGATCAGCAGGGGCGCGATCGCCGAGGGGAAGATGACGACGCCGCGGAGGGGCAGGATCGGAAGCTCGGCCGGAACCTGGACGCCGCTGACGTCCTCCTCGAAGCCGTAGAACTTCTGGCCGCCCCCTTCCTCGGACTTTTCGGGATCGAACTCCTCGCCGCTCGCCATGCGCTCTCCTCGATGCCGAAAGACGCGATTACGCGCGACGATAGTACAGGGGTGTAGGGTGAACAACCCCCGATCGCATCACGGCACACACTCGACACCATCAAAATGACTCTGTTAGGATTCCATCGATGCCGGACGCGACGTACTTCACGATCGAGGAGGCGAATGCGCTGATCCCGCGGCTCGAGATGTTGATGGCAGCGCACACAGCGCGCGGCGCTTCACCTCCGAAGCGAGTTGCAGGACGACGGCGACGAGACGGACAGGCCGCGCCGTCACCACCGCCGACGTGCTTCGAATGCGCCCGGACCTCGCCGCCTCCGCCCGCGAGCTCGAGTCGAGCGTCGAGGAGATCGAGCGCCTCGGGTGCCAGTTCAAAGGCATCGATCTCGGGCTCGTCGACTTCCCGGCGCGCATCGACGGCAAGACCGTCCTGCTCTGCTGGCAGTACGGCGAGAAGCAGATCGCGTTCTGGCATCGTGCCGACGAGGGCTTCGCCGGCCGCCGGCCGCTCGCCGCCGTCGAGCGACCGCATCTCCAGTAGTCGACGGGTGACGCTCGCACGCATCCTGTTCTGGCTGGCCGCTCGTGGTCTGGCTCGGCGCGGTCGTCTTTCTCTCGTTCGTCGTCGCGCCGAGCGATCTTCGGTCTGCTGCCGCGCGAGGAGGCCGGGCGGGTGATGGGCGCGCTGTTTCCGCGCTACTACGCGCTGCAGATCGTCGCCGGGCTCGTCGCGCTTCATCGCGTCGGTGGCGCTCTGGCGCGGCGCGCGCAGCGAGCGTTCGTGGCGGGTGGTGACGGTGCTGTCGCCTTCATGCTCGCCGCCGCCCTCTATGCGGGCGTCGTCGTGGAACCCCGCGCGCAAGCCCTGCGCGTCGCGCTGCACGCGTCGCCGCCGACCGCCGACACGCAGGAGGCCTTCGACCGCGTGCATCGCGACGCCGTCCGCCTGAACGGCGCGGTCCTCCTCCTCGGCATCGCCAGCATCGCCGTCGCCGCGACCACCGTCCGCCGATCGTAGCGACCGCGCGCCCTGCACACGTCCGTCATCCATTCTTCGATTCGTATCCGGTGCGGCCCATGCCCGGTGACCGGCATGTCATGCCGGTCGTTGCGGAGGCGCCGCGCCGCGCCCGCCGCCTCCGCAATGCCGCCCGCGAGTGCCGCGCGTTGCGGAACACGCCCGTCGCGCCGGCGTCGCAGCCGCACGTGCGCCGCGCGTCAGACGCGGCGGGAGGGCAGGTCGGTGCCGCCTTGCTTCAGCCGCTTGCGCAGCGGCGGGATGGCATCGATCTTCGCCGCCTTCAGGAGATCCCAGTAGATGCCGCGCGGGCGCGGGTAGGCGGGGCGCGTCGCGACCACCTCGAACGGCGTGACGAGAAAATCGAGCGGGATGTCGTGCGCCAGCATCGCGACCTTTTCCGAGACGATCTGCAGCGGGTGCACGGTCGTCACGACTGGCGTCGTCTCCTTGATCTTGCCTTCCTCGCGCAGCAGCGCGTACTCGAGGTCGGCGTAGCCACCGCCTTTGCCGACGCGTGTGCCGTCGCGCCGCACGCCGACCGAGCCGCAGACGATGAGGTCGATCGCGCGCATCTCGCGTGGGCTCACCAGCCGACCGTACTTGGTCGCGCCCGCGATGCTCGCGGCGAGGACGGTGCGCCGGCCGAGGCGCTTCGGATCGATCTCGACGAAGCACTTCTCGGTGCGCAGGCGCGGCACCGCCATGTAGAGAACCTTGCCTTCGGCGAGCGCTTGGCGACGGACGGGAAGCTGCGGCGCGTCGGGGTTGATCTTGATCGCGCGAGCCTTCTTCCAGACGGCGAGTTCTGCGAGGCGGGTGGCGGCGCGTTCGGCGCCGATGAAGTTTGGGATGCGACCTTGCGCGCCGGGGAAGCGCTGCACGTTGTTCTGCTCGAGCGCTTGCCAGACTTTCCGGCGGAGATCCTCCTTCGTCATGCGCGCGGCCTCACGCTCTCACGCTTCTTGGGGCCGACCGTACACCAGCGACAAGAATTGAAGTCAACGCGATCGGCGCGATGCGACCCGCATCCACGCGTCTCAGGTCACGCTCGACGTCGCCGCCGCGACGGACGCGCGACGCGAGCCGGCGGGCGACGATGACGAAGCCGCTGTGCGCGACCATGCGATGCTGCGGGTCGCACGCTCAGATCCTTCACGTGCCACGCGCGTTGCAGCGACTCGAGCATCTCGACGGCGGCGAAGCCGCCGACGCGCAGCTCGTCGACGAGCTGCTTCATCTGCAGCACTGTCGGAATGAAGCCGACGAACACGCCGCCGGCGCGGAGCGCGGCCGCGGCGTGCGGAACGACGCGCCACGGCTCCGGGACGTCGATCACGATGCGGTCGACGCCGCGCTCGTCGAAACCGGCGTAGGCGTCGCCGGCTTTGAGCGACCATTGCGGCGCCGGGCCGTAGAAGCGCTCGACGTTCCGCCGCGCCATCGTCGCGAATTCGTCGCGGATCTCGTACGAGATCACGCGCCCTTCGGTGCCGACGGCGCGCAGCAGCGCGATCGTCGTCGCGCCGGGACCGACGCCGACCTCGATGACGCGTCGCACCCGGATGAATGTCGCCCCAGACGAGGATCGTGCCGACGTCCTTCGGGTAGATCACCTGAGCCTGGCGCGGCAGGTTCGGGATCAGCTGCGCGTACGTCGGCCGGAAGACCTGGAAGTACTCACCGTGCGTCGAGCGGACGACGCTGCCCTCGAGCGACCCGATGAGCTCGTCGGCGGCGATCTGACCGCCGCGGATGGCCAGCGGCCGGCCGGGATGCAACGTCCGCAGGTACTGGCGCGCCTTGCGGTCGATGAAGAGGACGCTCTCGCCGGCACGCAAACGCGCCGGCTCGTGCGGCGCGGCGAGGTGCGCCTCCGAGCCGTCAGGAATGTGCCACCATCGGCGCCGCGGCGGCGCGCGACCTCGGATACCAAGCGGCAGTATCCGCAGAGCTCGCCCGCCGCTGGCATGCCGCAGCGCTCGCATTCGCCGAGGCCGGCATCCGGAGCGGCGTCGAAAAGGGGGTGGGCACGCCGCAGAAAATCGGTCACGAAGGCGAGCTTGGTCCCGGGCATGACGTGCTCGAGGCGATTCATCACGTCCTTGTAGACGAGCTGGGTCGCGCCGTGGCTGTTCGGGCACTCCTCGACGACGTAGTCGATGCCGCGCAGGAACGCGTACGTCGCGCTCTCGTATTCGCTCGTCCGGTAGAGCGGCCGCACCTTGCGCACGAACCGCGGGTGCGTCGGCACGAGGACCGGCTGCTGCTTGGCGAGGTACGGCAGCTGCCAGTGCAGCGACGTTGCCGAGGAGCCGCGCCGCCTCGTCGTCGAGGTTGTGCCCGGTCGCGAGCACGTCGAAGCCGCCGTCGTGCGCCGCGCGATCGAAGTAGTGGCGCTTGAAGGTGCCGCAGCCCGCGCACGGCGGACGACGCGTCGCCGCGGCGACCGTGGGGATCGCGAGCCCGTCCGGCCTCGTCCTCGAGCGGCACGATCCGCACGCCGAGACCGCGTGCGGCCGCGAACCGCTCGACCTTCTCCTGCGATGCCGCCGAGTAGGCGCCGATGCCGAGCCCCAGGTAGAGGCCCTCGGTCCGATATCCGAGCTCGATCAACGTGTCCCACAGCGCTAGGCTGTCCTTGCCGCCCGAGACCGCGACGAGCATGCGCTCGTCGTGGGTGAACATCCGCTCGCGTGCGATCGAGCGCTCGACGTTCCGTTGAAAGAAGAAGAGAAAGCAGGGTTTGCAGAAGGCGGCGTTGTGGCTGCGGAGCTGAACGGTGGCCTTGCCGGCGCACCGTTTGCATTTCATCGCGCACCCCCCGAGATCACCGCACGCACCTCGACGTCGTCGTGGTCCTCCACCACCTCATCGTCCGTGAGAAGCTCGTCGCCGCGGATCACGAGGACGGTTCCCGGCGTCACCCCGAGCGCCTGAATCAGATCGGCGACGCGACGGCGGCCGGCGAGCGACAGCGCCTTTCCCTGCGGTTCGAGACGGACGTTCATGGGTGTGGGGGACGCGGAACGGATCGGACGCTACCATCGGCCTCAGGGAGCGACAAGCGCGCACCCGCGAGACTCCTGTAGGCGGCGCCGAACCGGACGCCGAACGGGAAAACGTTGACGAAAGCCGCACGCTAATATATGTAAATGTGCGACTTCTGTTCGTTCCATGCTCCGGTAGGACGCCACCGTCCGCCGGCTTTTTTTATTTCTAAGGAGGACCGCCGTCGATGGCGAAGAAGGTGAAGAAGGAGAAGACGAAGAAAGGCTTCAACATCTTCGAGGAAGACGATCACGGCAGCACCGCGACCGAAGAGGAGTTGCCGAAGGACGAAGCGGGACGGCGCAAGATCAAGCGCCAATACGAGGATCTCCTCGGGATTCGCATCCAGAAGCTGCGTGGTCGCATTCTCAATCGCGAGCGGATCAACAAGACGATCGAAGGCATCTACTTCATCTGCGTCGAGTGCGCGAAGGTCTGTCACAACGTCGACGACGGTCTGATCGAAGACCCGGACAACGCCAAGAATCTCTGCGGTCCCTGCAACGCCAAGCCGAAGGACGGCAAGGAGAGCAAGGACAAAGGTCCGAAGGGCCGTCAGGCAGCCGCCTGACGGCCACGTCCTCTGGCCCGGCGGCGGCCGCGCGCTAGAGCGGCTCCCAGCCGAAACGCTCGCACAGCTCGCGCCAGTGCGACGGGAACGCGGTCGAGATCCGCGGCAGCTCGCGCGCCTCGAACTCGAGTCTCCACGCATGGAGACAGTGGCCGGTGAACGGCAGCGCGGCTCCGGGATCGCACGCGGGGCCGTAGCGGGTGTCCCCGAGAACCGGATGGCCGATCGACGCCATGTGCGCGCGCAGCTGATGCGTGACGCCGGTCCGCATCCGCAGCCGGAGCAAGCTCACGTCGCGTCCGGCGCGCACCGGCGTGTACTCGGTCACCGCGCGCCACGCCCGCCGCGCCGTGCGCGCCGGCTCCATCCGGCCGCGCGTTCCCGGCCGGCGCCGCAGCGGGCGATCGACGCGACCTTCACCTGCGACCGTGCCGCGGACGATTGCCAGATACTCCTTCCGTACGCGTTTGCGCGTGAACGCGTCGCGTAGGTACGCATGCGTGGCCGGATCGCGCGCTGCGAGCAGCAGCCCCGAGGTGCCGGTGTCGAGGCGGTGCACGAGTCCCGCGCCGCGCAGCGGGTCGATCGCCGCCATCTCTGGAAAGCGCGCCAGCAGCGCGCCGGCGATGCTCGGCCCGGCCGCGCCTCCGGTCGACGGCACGCCGGGCGGCTTGTCGACCGCGACCAGCGTCGGATCGCAGTGTACGATCGAGAGCGGCATCGGGCTCGGGACGAGACCGGGCTCGACGGAGGGAAGGGTGCCGACGGTGATCTCGTCGCCCGCGCGCACGACGTGTCCCTTGCGCGCCCGCCGAGCGTTGACGCGTACCTCGCCCGCTGCGACCATGGCCGCGATGCGACGGCGCCCGACGTGGCCACCGAGCCAGTGCTGGAGGAAGCGGTCGAGCCGGATCGGCGGACCGCTGACGGTGCAGTGGGTCACCGCCGCTCGTACTCGGTCGCGAGCGCGCCGATCAGTTCTCGGAGAGGCCGGTGGTGATCCAGCCTTCGACCTGGCGCAGGAACTCGGCGAACGGGCTCGCGCCGGCGGTCGGTGTGAAATACGCCTTCCGCATGTAGTCGAGCGCTCCCGAGTAGTACTCGAAGTTCTTCGAGAGCTGCTGGAAGAACAAGAAGCCCGTCCGGTACAGCGACAGATCGAGCTCGGACACCGCCCAGTACGAGCGCCGGCCCTCCTCGAAGTAGTAGTCCAGGACGCCGTTCCGCTCGACGTGCGTGCGGAAGAGGCCGCTCATGAACAGCGTGTAGTCGCCGAGGTACTTGCGGAACTCGCGGGCGTGCTCGAGGCTCGATTGATCGCGGAGCGCCCGCGCGGTCTCGATCTGCGCCTCGACGACGCTGCCGATCGGTTTGCCGTTGGCGTTCTGCAGCGGATACAGGCGGTCGGCGTGGGCGAACTCGGTCAGCAATGCGGCGACGTAGCCGACGACGGACTCGTCACCGACGCCGAGCTCGCTGAAGCTCTTGCGCGCCATCGCCAAGAAGAAGTCGTGCAGCTTCGTCGAAGTGGTCGTGTTGCTTCTCATGCGTCCTCCTGCCGCAAAACGCTGCGCGCAGTATATCATCATGCCGGCACCGCTCGCGATTTCCTTTTCAGAGGGCCGCCGTGAGCCGCTGGCGCGCGGAGTTTCCGAGCACCGCCGTCTGCGTCTACTTCGACCATGCCGGGGTCGCGCCGGTCTCGTGCCGGGTAGCGGACGCGGTGGCGTCGTTCATCGCGGACGCGCGGGACTTCGCCCGCCTGCACTACGCCGCGTGGGAACGCCGGACGGAGGAGGTGCGCGCGACCGCGGCGCGCGTGATCGGCGCGGCGCCGGACGAGATCGCGTTCGTCGGCAGCACGTCCGACGGGCTGTCGACGATCGCGACCGGCCTCGATTGGCATGCCGGCGACTCGGTCGTGATCGCGGGCGGCGAGTTCCCGGCGAACGTCTATCCGTGGTGGGGCCTCGAGCGGATCGGCGTCAGCACGCGAATGGTCGAGCTCGAAGCGGGGCGGCTCACCGTCGACGCGGTCGCGGCGGCGATCGACGCGACGACGCGCGTCGTCAGCATCAGCGCCGTCGACTTCGCGATCGGGCAACGGCGCCCCCTGGCGGCGATCGCCGAGGTCTGCCGCAGGCACGACGTGCTCTTCTGCGTCGACGCCATCCAGGCGCTCGGCGCGGTCGCGCTCGACGTCGGGCGCGACGGCATCGATTGTCTGGCCGCCGACGGGCACAAGTGGCTCTGCGCCCCGGAAGGGTGCGGCGTTCTCTACGTCTCCCGGCGGTGCGTCGAGCGCATCCGGCCGCAACGCCTCGGATGGAAGAGCGTCCGCGACCACGGCGTCTACGTCCCGTATCACTTCGAGCTCAAGCACGACGCGCTCAAGTTCGAGCCCGGCAGCTTGAACTTTCTCGCGATTCACGCTCTCGGCGCCGCGCTCGATCTCTTGGCGGAGGTGGGGGTCGCCGAGACCGAGACGGCGCTTCTCGCCGTGACGACGCGGCTGCGTGCCGCGCTCGGGGCGAGCGGCTTCACCGTGGCGAGCCCTGCGGCGCGCGAGGAGTGTGCGGGAATCACCACCGTGCGGACGCGGCGCCCGTCGGAGCAGGTGGTCGTGGACCTTCGGGCCGACGGAATTCTCGCGAGCCCGCGCGGCGGCGGCGTTCGTTTGTCGCCGCACTTCTACGCGAGCGACGACGACATCGCGCGTGCCGTCGCCGCGCTGACGGCGATCGACCGCCGCGCCTGACGCGCAGTGCCGCGTCGTGCGGCGGAGGCCGTGGCCCGTCTCACGCCGCCGGTTGCGTACCGGAGCCGTCGGCCGGGGACGCGGCGTGGGGCGCGTACTCGACGTTCTCGCGGATCAGCTCGTACACCCGGCTGGACCACAGCATGGCGAAATGGCCGACCCCTTCGACCTCGATGTTCCCCGCGCCCGGGTAGTATGCGAGACGCGACGGCAGCACGTAGAGGTCGAAGCTCGAGTAGATCGCTGTGCAGTCCACGGTGCTCGGGAGCGGATCGTTCTCGGCGAGCTCGGCGAGCAACGGCGATTCCGGCCGCAGCTCGCGCAGCAACCGCGAGGTCGCGAGCGCGTAGAGCTTGCTGCCCTGATGCGGGCTGGCGAGCGTCACGAGCTTGGCGACACGGCCGGAACCGGCGTACCAGCGCAGGTACGCGCGGCAGACGACGCCGCCGGTTCCGTGTCCCAGAAGAATGATCGGCGGCGGCGTTCGCCCGGCGGCGAGCGCGTCGACCGCACGGGCCACCGCCTGAGCTTCCCGCGCGAGATCGGTGCCGAATACCCGCGGGCTGACGAGGGCGGCATCGCGCCATCCATCGCGGGCGAGCCGCCGCCGTAGGACCCAGAAGCAGACCCGTCCGATCGGCCAGGTCGCCACCAAGAGAAGCGCAGGCCGCTCGTCGCCGCCGCGTCGCGGCGCCGCCGACGGCAGCGCACCGAGCGGCGCGAGGAGGACGACAGCCAGGAGCGTGACCGTCTCGACGACGAGGTTCGTGCACGCCGCGAGGAGCGTCGCCGCGTCGAGGTGCGCGCCCTGCGTTTCGGTGAGGTTCAGCAGCTCGTAGAGCGCGAGCGCGAAGCACACGAGCTGTCCGATCGCGACCACCGTCACGATCGCGACGAGGGTGTCGATCACGACCGCGAACATACTCCGCCTTCTAACAACCGCGCGCGCACGCGGGAAGTCGCCGGCACGCTTGCTTTCATCGGCGGCGCTGCCTACATCGAAGCGTGCGTCCTCCGGAGCATCCGCGACCGCCGCAGCGCTCCCACCGCTATGCGGTCATCATGGCGGGAGGGTCGGGGACGCGATTCTGGCCGCGCAGTCGCCGGCGGTTGCCGAAACAGTTGCTCCAGGTGAACGGCGCCCGCACGCTGCTGCAAGCGACGGCGGACCGCCTGCGGGGCATCGTCGACCCGCGTCACGTGTTGATCGTCACCCACCGCGATCACGCCGCGGAAGTGCGACGCCAACTCCCCGAGCTCGGCCGGCGCAACGTGCTGACGGAGCCCACCGGCCGCAACACGGCGCCTTGTCTCGCGCTCGCGGCGCTCGAGATCGCGCGCCGCGACCCGGACGCGACGTTTCTGACGGTGCCGGCGGACCACGCGATCGGCGACCCACGGGCCTTCCGCGCGATCATGCTCGAGGCGCTGGCGTGGGCCCAGCAGCAGCCGAGCGCGGTCACGATCGGGATCGAGCCGACCGCGCCGGAGACCGGATTCGGGTACATCCGCGTCGGCGCAGCGCTCGGCGGCCGGGCACATCGCGTGCGGGCGTTCGTCGAAAAACCGCCGCTCGCGCGCGCCCGACGTTTCGTCGCCTCGGGCGAGTACCTGTGGAACAGCGGCATGTTCGCGTGGCGGGCGTCGACGATTCTCGCGCTTCTCGACCGCCATCTTCCCGAGATGATGCGGCGCCTGCGGCGTGCTCTGGGCACGGCGACGCCGGCGCGCGCCGCCGCGCTGGCGCGCGCCTATGCCGCCACCACGCCGATCTCGATCGATCACGGGGTCATGGAGAAGGCACGCGACGTGCTCGTCGTCCGTGGCGCTTTCGGCTGGAACGACGTCGGAAGCTGGGCTTCGCTCGCCGACATCGGCAGCGCACGGAAAGACGACGCGCCCGTTGTCGCGATCGACGCGGCTCGGTATGTAGTTTCGAGTTCCGAGCGCCTGGTTGCGCTCGTTGGGGTCGACGATTTGATCGTGGTTGATACGCCGGATGCGCTCCTCATTTGCCATCGCACGCGGGCGCAAGACGTCCGCCGCGTCGTCCAGGAGCTCGAGAGCCGAGGCCTGGACGCGTATCTCTGATGCGGCTCGCGCCGAGTCGCCGTTGTCACCGTCCCTGCAGATCGACGTGGAACGGAGGAATCGCGCCGCACGCGCCGCCGTGGTGAGGAATCGATGAACCAGTCCATTCCCGCGCCGACGACCGCCCCGGAGGGCGCCGCCTCGACGACGCGTTTGCCGGCGCATCATTCCGCGATGTGCCGCCGCTTCGGTTTGCTGCCGCGTTGGTTTGCGCACCTCGCGTTTCGCCACGTCCGCATCGACGCGGGCGACATCGATCGACTGCATCGGCTCGCGGGCGAGGGCACCGTCGTGTACGTGATGCGCTACACCTCGCTGATCGACTACTTCCTGGTGAACTACGTGCTGCTCCGCGAGCGCCTGCCGCTCGCGCGCTTCGCGAACGGCGTGTCGTCGCTGTGGCTGCGGCCGCTACGCGACGTGGTCGCGATCCTCTGGTCCGGCATGCGGACCGCGCATCTATTCGGCAAGGAGATCCGCCGCTTCCGCGAACGCGACCTGGTCGCGCAGCTCACCGCGCACGGTCGCTCGGTGCTGCTCTTCATTCGCAGTCGGCGAGCCAACTTCGCGCGGCGCGCCCGGCGCGGCGCGCGTGACGGTGCGCGCGGCGCCGATTTCCTGCGCGAGATCGTGCACGGCCTGTGGGGGAAGGAACAGCCGATCTTCCTGGTGCCGCTCGCGATCTTTCGCGGCTCGGGACTGCGACGGAAGGGGTCGCGGCTCGCGAGCTTCGTCTACAGCGTGCACGAGGCGCCGAGCGACGTGAAGCGGATGGTCACCTATCTGTGGAACGCGCGCGATCTCACGGTCTCGGTCGGCGCCGAGATTCCGCTCAACGGCTTCTTGAAGCAGTACCAGCGCGACGGCGAGGACCGGATCGTGCGCCGCCTCACGCGCGCGTTGCAGATCTTCCTCTACCGCGAGGAGCGCGTCGTCTGGGGGCCGACGCTGCGCTCGAAACGGCAGGTGCGCGACCTGGTGCTCGGTACCGACGAGCTCTGGGAGCTGATCGTGCGCATCGCGGCCGAGCGCAAGGTGTCCGAAGAGAAGATCGCGCGCGAGGCACGCGGATACTTCGACGAGATCGCCGCCAATTTCCACGGGTACTACTTCGCGATCCTGGCGTTCGCTTTCAACCGCATCTGGCACCGGATGTTCTCGGGCCTGGAGATCCGTGGGCTCGAGCGCGTGGTCGACCGTCTCAAGCAGCATCCGATCGTGCTCGTGCCGTGCCACCGCAGCCACTTCGACTATCTGATCCTGTCGTACATCTTTCACGAGAACTTTCTGTCGCCGCCGCACATCGCCGCCGGCATCAACATGGCATTTTGGCCGATGGGCGCGTTCTTCCGCGGCGCCGGTGCGTACTTCATCCGCCGCAGCTTCGAGGGCAATCCGCTCTACAAGATGGTGTTTCGCCAGTACCTCGGGTACCTGATCCGCGAGGGCTACACCCAGGAGTTCTTCATCGAGGGCGGCCGCAGCCGGACCGGCAAGATCCTCACCCCGAAGCTCGGAATGCTCTCGGCCATCGTCAACGCCTTCGTCGGCGGCGTCCGCCGCGACCTGTACCTGGTGCCGGTCTCGATCCACTACGGACGGATCGTCGAGGAGGACGCGTACAAGGACGAGCTACTCGGCGGTCAGAAGGAGAAGGAATCGTTCCGCGCGCTGATCAAGGCGCGGCGGGTGCTGCGGCAGAAGTACGGCACGGTGTACGTGACCTTCGCGGAGCCGATCTCGCTCGGCGAGGCGCTCGGCGACCGCAAGGAGCGCTTTCGAAACGACACCGACGCGCAGATCGAGGAGGAGAAGCGATACTTCATCCAGAAGCTCGGCTTTCGCATCCTGCGCGACGTCAATCAGGTGGCGGTCGCCGGCGCCACGTCGGTGTCGTCGACGGTGCTGCTGGCGGCGCCGCACCGGGCGATCCGCTACGCCGACTTCGTCGCCGCCGCGCGCGCGCTCACCCAGCTCCTGCTCGCACGCGGCGTCACCCCGACGGCGTCGCTGCTCCGCAACCTCGAGACGTTTCGCGAGAGCCTGGGTTTCTTGCAGAGCGGCAAGCTGATCGATCGCATCAAGGACCGTGACGGCGACATCATCCACGTGCCCGCCGACAAGCGGATGATCCTCGACTTCTACAAGAACAACATCATCCATTTCTTCCTGATCCCATCGCTCGTGGCGCATGCGCTGCGAAGAGCCGTAGCGTCGGCCGATCTACGTGACGAGGTGTGGTGGTGGCTCGACCTCTTCCGCTGGGAGTTCGCACTGCCGGAGCGCGACGCCGTCGCCGCCGAAATTGAGGCGGCGCTGCGTCACTTCGGCGACGCCGGCGCACTGCGCGCGGCGGACGGCGGCGGCGACCACCCTCTGCTCGCGTTCAGCGACGGCATTCTCGAAAACTTTCGCGAGGCATACTGGATCGCCGCCAAGACCGTGCTCGACCTCGACCAGAGCGGCGTCACGCGCAAGGTGGTGATCGCCGCCATGCGCAAGGCGTTTGCGGTTCACCAGCTGCTTGGCGAGACCGACAAGCCGGAGGGCAACTCCGCGATGGTCTTCCAGAATGCGCTGAATCGTTTCGCGGAGCTCGCCTACGTCGCGGTCACCGAGCGCCGCGGCGCGAAAGAGCCGACGGTCGTGCCGGGACCGGCGATCGCGGAGCTCGTGTCGGTCGAGCGGCGACTCGTCCGAAGCCTGGCGCCGATCGCGACCCGGCCGGCCCTGGTGGTCGCGCCGCCGGCGGAGGACGTCTACGCACGGCGCGAGTCGGCCGTCTGAACCCGTGCGGCGTGAACGCTGCGGAAATGCGGCGGTCGCGTGACGATCCCGCCATTTTGCACGATCACCGGTTCGTCGGACGTCGACTCCGCGCCGTCCTGGATGCATACGCGGGTCGCATAGCGTGCGAGCGGCGTGGATCGCCAAGTGAGCGAGGCCGTTGCCGAAATTCTCGACGACGAAAGGGCGGCGGTCTCCGGCGGAGGCGCCGCCGCCGGTGCGAGAGGATGGCATCCTTCTTGGACCTGACGGTGCTCATGATCATCGACCGCGAAACATTCACGGACATCGCAAAGCACCTCGAGGCGGCTTCCGAAGGCCTGTTGAGCGCCGCGACCGGCGTTGCCGCGCTCTGTCCCGAAATGGATCCAGGGGAGTCCGACTCGCTGCGGTGGCTTGCGTTGATCGAGAGCATGGTGGCCGTGAACGGCGAGATCACTGCGCTCGAATCGATGCTGCGTGCGGTCCTCGAGGCGAACCGCGAGGAGCTGCACGCCGTCCGGAGCGCCGCCCGCCGTTGACGCCACCGCTTCCGTCGGCGGCGTGTTTCGTCAGCGGAACAAATCCAGCGCGCGCGGGCGTACGAGGTCGCGCGCCGTGCCGTGCGTGCGCTCCCAGCGATACCCGCGGACGATGACCGCGGCGATGCCGCTGTCCTTCTCCATCAAGAGACCCGCGGCGCCCGCGAGCTCGTCGGCGACCGCGATCACCGTGTGATGCAGCTCCCGCCCTCGGAGATCACTGCGGCCGCGTAGGTCGAGCAGCGCGCCGACGCCGGCGGTTCCGAGCGCGACCTCGACCAAGCCGTCGCGCCACGGCCGACCGAAGGTGTCGGTGATCACGATGCCGAGCTTCACGTCGGCCGCCCTGGCGAGCGCCGCCCGAAGCCGTTCCGCCGACGCATCGCCGTCGACGGGGAGAAGCGTCACGACGTCGTCGCCGGTGCCGTTCGACTCGTCGACGCCGGCGTTGGCGCAGACCCATCCCGCACGGGTCTCGCAGATCAGGTGACCGTCGGCCATCTTCACGATCCGGTTCGTCTCGCCGAGGATCACCTCGACCACGCGCGGATCCTTGCCGCTCGCCGCGGCGATCGACTCGGCGAACGGCGAGACCCGGACCGTGCGGAGATCGACGACGCGCCCCTCCGCCTTGGAGACGACCTTCTGGCAGACCGCGACGACGTCGCCGTCTGCCAGGCGGAGGGCGGACCGGGCGATCGCTTGCGCCAGGAGATCCCCGAGATCGTCGCCCGGCTGGACCTGCGGCAGACCGGCGATCGGCAGCACGCTGATGGCGCGCGCGCCGCTCATGCGATCTCCAGCGCGGCGAGGAGGCGCCGCGCTGCGCGCGCCGCCGCTCCCGTCGTCGAGAACAGAGTGTCGGCGACGACCGCCCGGCAACCGAGCTCCGCCAGCGGGCGTACGGTGCTGCGATCGCGTCGATCGACGAGGACCACGCTCACGAACGAGCGATAGCACGCTGCGACGCCGGCGGGTGAGATCGGGAGTCGATGGAGCCGCAGGAGACGCGCCAGCGGACCGGTCACGGCCCGTCCGGCGACGATCGGCGATACCGCGGCGACCGGACCGTGACGGCTTTCGAGGGCGCGGCGAATCGCCGGGATCGCGAGCATCGGACCGATGCTGAGGAAGGGATTGCTCGGCGCGACGATCACCGCCGCGGCGTCGCGGATCGCGCGGACGACGCCGGGCGCGGGACGCGCGGCGCCGGCTCCCAGGTACCGGACGCGTATCGCGCGCGGTCGCGCCCGGTGCTCGATCAACCAACGCTGGAAGGAGAGGCGGCCGCGCGCGGTGTCGATGGTCGTCCGGACGCGGTCGTTCGTCATCGGGACGATTCGCGCCGTCACGCCGAATCGCCGCGCGACCTCGGCGGTCACGTCGGCGAGTGTCGCGCCCGCGGCGAGGCGCTCGGTGCGGTAGATGTGAGTCGCGAGGTCGCGATCGCCGAGCTGGAACCAGCGCGCGTCGTAGAAGCGTTGCAGAGCGTCGAGGCAGGCGAAGCTGTCGCCTCGCAGGCCCCAGCCGTGGCGCTGGTCGGCCGCGCCCGCCAGCGTGTAGGTGATGGTATCGAGGTCCGGGGACACGGCGAGTCCGAAGAATCGCTCGTCATCGCCGGTGTTGACGATGATCGTGAGCGCCGACGGGTCAGCAATACGGACCAAGCCGCGCAGGAACTTCGCGGCTCCGACTCCGCCCGCCAGCACCGTCAGCGCCGGCCGTGCCGGCACCCGCGTCGCGCTCCTCGCGATCACCGAGCTTCTGGTACAAGGTCGTCCGCTCCACCGGTCGGCGGCCGATCTCGCGGATCAGACGCTCGATCTCCTCGACGGGCGTGTACTCGCCCGCGTCGGCGCCGGCCTCGCGGGAGATGCTCTCCTCCATGAGCGTGCCGCCGAAATCGTTGCACCCCGACTTCAACGAGAGCTGGGCCAGGTCGTGGTTGATCTTCACCCACGAGGTCTGGAGATTGTCGATCACGCCGCGCAACATCAGGCGCGACGTCGCGTAGACCCGCAGGTCGTAGAGGCCCTTCGGCGGCGCCTCACGGACGACTCCGTCGCGGAAGAGCTCGGTGTTGTGATGGATGAAGCGCAGCGGCACGAACTCGGTGAAGCCGCCGGTGCGGCGCTGCAGGGCGCGGATGAGCGCGACGTGCGCCGCCAGATGACGCGTCGTCTCGACGTGTCCGTACATCACGGTCGACGAGCTGCGGATCCCGATCTCGTGCGCGGTCGTGACGATGTCGATCCAGGTCCGGACGTCGACCTTCTTGTGGCTCAGGATCTCCCGCACGTCGTCGTCCAGGATCTCGGCGGCGGTGCCCGGGATGGTGCCGAGCCCGGCGTCCTTCAACATCGCCAGGTAGTCGCGGTAGCTCATGCCGGTACGCCGCGAGCCGTACATGATCTCCATCGGCGAGAACGCGTGCATGTGAATGCGCGGAAAGGCGGCTTTGATGGCGACCAGGATGTCCCGGTAGGTGAACGGTGGCATGTCGGGATTGATGCCGCCCTGCATGCAGATCTCGGTCGCGCCGCGATCGACCGCCTCTTGCACCCGCGCCAGGACCTCGTCGACCGCAATCGTGTAGGCGTCCGCTTCCCAGCGTTGCCGTTTGAACGCGCAGAAGCGGCACCCGACGAAGCAGACGTTGGTGAAGTTCACGTTGCGGTTGACGACGTACGTCACGTCGTCGCCGACGTCGGCGGCGCGAATCGCGTCGGCGGCCGCGATCAGCGCGACGAGATCGTCGCCCTCGGCGGCGAGGCAGCGGACGCCGTCGTCGATCGAGATCTCGTGGCCTTCCAGCGCTCGCTCGATGATGGCGCGCACGCCCGGCGCCGCGCCGCCGATCCGGCGCTCGAGGGGAAGCTCCGTGCGGAGCGCTTCAATGAGTGACTGCATCCGTCGCCTCCCTCTCGATCGCCGCGGCGAGACCGCCGACCCGCGGCGCCAGCGCGGCGTCGAGAAATTCGCCGCGCGCGTACTCCGGATAGATCGCGAGTCGCTCCCGCAGGACGAAGCCCTCGTCGCGGCAGGTGGCGGCGAGCGCGACGATCTCCGGCCACGGCGCCTCCGGATTGACGTAGTCGGCGGTGACGGGCGAGATCCCGCCCCAATCGTTGATGCCGGCGCGCAGCAGCAGGCGGTGGTCGCGCGGGCTCAGGTTCGGCGGCGCCTGCACGTTCATCTCGCCGCCCAGCAAAAGGCGCGCGACGGCGATCGCGCGCGCGATCTCGCCCGCGGTCGGCTCCGGCGCCGCCGCCATCGGAATCTCGGGCTTGGCACGGAAGTTCTGAATGATGACCTCCTGAACGTGGCCGTAGGCCTGGTGGAGATCGGCGATCGCGAACAGCGAGTCGACGCGCTCCTCCGGCGTCTCGCCGATGCCGAGCAAGATCCCGGTCGTGAACGGGATGTGGAGCCGCCCCGCTTCGGCGATCATCGCGAGGCGGCGCGCAGGCTCCTTGTCGGGAGCGTGGTGGTGCACCATGCCGCGAGCCCGAAGCCGCGGGCTCACGTTCTCGAGCATCAGGCCGAGGCTGACGTTCACCGAGCGGAGCGACGCCATCTCGGCGCTCGACAGGACGCCGGCGTTGGTGTGCGGCAGTAGGCCCGCGGCGAGCGCCATCTCGCACGCCTCCCGTACGTATCCGACAGTCGACGTATGTCCGAGCTCGGCGAGCGTGCGGCGATGGCTTGCGAACGCCGCCTCCGGTTTGTCGCCGAGGCACATCAGGGCCTCCTTGCACCCGCGACGGCGGGCGCGCGCGAGCACGTCGGCGATCTCGGCGCGGCTCATCGTCCAGGCGCCCGGGTCGTCGGGGTCGCGGCGGAAGGTGCAGTACGAGCAGCGATCGCGGCAGAGGTTGGTGATCGGCAGAAACACCTTGCGCGAGTAAGTGACGGTGCGCCCCTTGTGGCGATCGCGGAGCGTCGCCGCGGCGTTCAGGAGACGCGGTAGCTCGGCGTCGGCGCAACGAACGAGCGCGTAGCCGTCGGCGAGCGACGGTGGGCCGTCGCCGAAGCGCGCGAGCGCTTCGGCGAACACGGCGGATTCAGTGGCAGGAAGGGGCGCCGGGTGCGTGGCGGGAGCCATCAACGTGTCGTCCGACGGAGGCGCGACATTAGGAAAGCCGTGTGGCCAAGTCAACGCGGCGTTCGACGATCGCGCGCGGTATGCGTCACTCCGCGAGCACGTCGAAGCGCGTGTATTCGCCGTCGACGCTCTCGACCGTGATGCGGCAGCCGATCTCGCGCTCGAGACGATCGATCGCGAGGCCCTCCTCCTCGCAGAGGAAGGCGGCGACGCTCGCGTGCGCACGGACGACGATCCGTCCGGCGCCGGCGGAGCGCTGCGCGATGTGCCGGACCCGGCGCATCACCTCGTAGGCGACGGTTGCGACGGACTTGATCCGTCCTTTCGCGTCGCAGGTCGGGCACGGCTCGGTGAGGAGCTGCGACAAGCTGGCGCGGGTGCGCTTGCGCGTCATCTCGACCAGGCCGAGCTCGGAGATCTTCAAGATGTTGCTGCGCATCTTGTCCTGCTTGAGCGCGCCGTCGAAGGCGTCCATCACGCGCTGGCGGTTCGCATCCTCGAGCATGTCGATGAAGTCGATGATGATGATCCCGCCGATGTTCCGGATCCGCAGCTGATCGACGATCTCGCGCGCCGCCTCGAGGTTGGTCTTGAGGACGGTCTCCTCCTGGTTCGTCTTGCCGACGTAGCGCCCGGTGTTGACGTCGATGGTCGTCAACGCTTCGGTTTGATCGATGACGATGTAGCCGCCGGACTTGAGCCAGACGCGGCGCTCGAGCGCGCGGCTGATCGCCGGCTCGATTCCGTAGCCGTCGAAGAGCGGCTCGGGACCGCAGTGCAGCTCGACGCGCGATTTGAGACGGGGCGCGAAGGAGTCGACGAACTCGAGAATGCGCTGGTGGTCGACGGCACGGTCGACGATCACCTTCTCGACGTCGGGCGTGAAGAGGTCGCGGATGCTCCGCAGGACGAGATCCATGTCGTAGTGGAGCTGGACCGGGGCGGAGACGTGCTCGCTCCGCTTCAGGATCCGGTTCCACAGCTTCATCAAGAAGCGCATGTCGGCTTGCAGCTCGCGCTTGCTCAAGCCGACGCAGACGGTGCGGATGATGAAGCCCGCGCCGGGCGGCTTCATCGCGACCACGATGTCGCGCAGGCGTTGACGCTCTTCCTCGTCCTCGATGCGGCGCGACACCCCGAGATGGTTCGTCGTCGGCAGGTACACGAGGTAGCGACCCGGCAACGAGACGTGCGAGGTGACGCGCGCGCCCTTCGATCCGAACGGCTCCTTGGCGACCTGGATGAGGATCTCGTCGCCGCGGGCGAGCCGATCCTCGATCGGCTCGGGCGCCAGCTGCGGGGCGTCGAACGGTTGGTCGAGACCGAACGCCGGCGGAGCCTCCGCCGGCATCGTCAGCGTCGGCGGTGCCTCGGAGCCGTCCTCGCCTTCGATCGCGTCGGCGCTGACCGCGGGGAGCTCGTCGACGCCGGGATGGAAGTCGGAGGCGTGGAGGAATCCCGCTTTCGGCAGTCCGACGTCGACGAACGCCGCCTGCATGCCGGGCAGGACGCGGACGACTTTCCCCTTGTAGATGTTTCCGACTATGCCGCGATCGCGGGTGCGCTCGATGTGGATCTCGGCGAGCGCGCCGTTCTCGACGAGCGCCACCCGCGCTTCCTCCGGCGTCGATTGAATGAGGATGACGTTGGCCATCGCGTCGCGTGCCGACTCTACAGGCGGCGGTCGAACGCGTGCAAGTGGTTGACCTGCCAGGCAAACATCCTTGACACGGCCGACCGCGTCATACTACCGTGACCGCGTCCATCGTCACGTCGATGACCGTCCTCAATACCAAGGTTCTCGTTCTCAACCGCTCGTATCTCCCGGTGCACGTCACGTCGGTGCGGCGCGCCTTCGTCCTGCTCTACCAGGACATCGCGCGCGCCGTCGACGAGCAGTATCGAACCTTCGATTTCCAAAGCTGGAGCGAGCTCGCCGTGAGCGTCGAGCACGACTCGGTCGGCCTCGTGAGCCGGGTGATCCGGGTGCCGCGCGTGATTCTCCTGATCGCGTACGATCGCGTGCCCAAGCGGCACGTCCGGTTCAGCCGGTACAACATCTACGCGCGCGACGGGAACACCTGCCAGTATTGCGGCAAGCACTTTCCGCGCACCGACCTCAATCTCGACCACGTGGTGCCGCGCTCGCGCGGCGGGATGGCGACGTGGGACAACGTCGTGTGCTCCTGTCATCGGTGTAACCGTCGGAAGGGCGGCCGCACGCCGGAAGAAGCGGGGATGCGCCTCCTACGGCGGCCGGCGCGGCCGCACTGGACGCCGTTCATGGCCGAGACGTTCAGCCTGCGTCACTACCGCGAATGGGGACCGTTCCTGAATCCGGTCGACGTCTCCTACTGGAACACCGAGCTCGATCCCTGAGCCGCAACGCGATTGCGCAACATGTAGCGCCCGCGGCGGTGACGCTCGCATCATGTAGCGCTTTTTCTTGACACCCTTGGGCCCCTGTGGAACTGTCGCCGCCGGGTGGTCCCGCGCATCGCGGGTCGGCGGGGAGGAGGGGCCGTGGCAATTCCAACACAAGAGATCTCCGCAGAGCGTGCGCTCGAGGCATGGCCGGCGCCGGCTGATCGGTCCGACGCCGACGCGCGCGCCGCGACCGCGCCCACGACCATCGCCCTCCGCATCCGACAACTCGAGCTCGTCGGTTTCAAGTCCTTCCGCGATCGCACGATCCTGCGATTTCCCGCCGGCGTGACCGGCGTCGTCGGTCCGAACGGCTGCGGGAAGTCCAACGTCGTCGACGCGATTCGCTGGGTGCTCGGCGAGCAGAGCGCCAAGCGCCTGCGCGGCGACGGGATGGAGGACGTGATCTTCGCCGGCAACGAGCGGCAGTCGCCGCTCGGCATGGCGCAGGTCTCGATCGTGTTCGAGAGCGACGGTTTGCCGCGCGAGCAGTCCGCGCTGCTCCAGGAGTCCGGTCACCCGCTCGCCTCCGGTCGGCTCTCCGAGATCATGGTGACGCGGCGCTATCTGCGCTCCGGCGAGTCGGACTACATGATCAACGGCGTGCCCTGCCGGCTGCGCGACATCACCGAGCTGTTTCTCGGCACCGGCGTCGGCACCAAGGCCTACGGCATCATCGAGCAGGGCCGCGTCGAGCAGCTGATCGGCGCCAAGCCCGACGAGCTGCGGCTCTTCATCGAGGAAGCCGCCGGGACGACGCTCTACCGCAGCCGCCGCCAGATGGCGGAGCGGAAGATGGAGCGCACGCAAGAGAACTTGGTACGCGTGCAGGACATCTTGCGCGAGGTCGATCGCCAGCTCGGCACGTTGCGCCGACAGGCGAAGCGCGCCGAGCAGTACCGCGTGCTGCAAGGCGAGATCGAGGCGCTCGACGTCGCCGCGTCGGCGCGGCAGCGCGCCAGCTTGGCCGCCGAGCTCGCCGCGACCGAGGCCGAGCATGCCAGCGGGTCGGCGCGCAACGCCGAGCTCTCGACGGCGATCGAGGAGCTCGAGAGCGCACGTCGCGCGGCACGCGAGAACGAGGCCGCGACCCGCACCACGGTTCAGGAGGCGCATGCCGCGACGTATGGCGCGCGCTCGGCGGCGGAAGCGTGTCGCCACGAGGTCGCCGCGCTGGATATGCGCGCCGCCGAGCTCGCCGCGCAACACCACGCCAATCAGCACGAGCTCGACATCGCTGCTGCCGACCACGCCCGCGCCGAGACGGACCGGACCGCTGCGGAGGCGGCGTTGTGCGACGAGGACGCGGCGATCACGGCGACCGAGGCTCGGCTGGCGGAGCACGAGACGGCGCTCGCGGCGGTGAACGACGCACAGCAGGTCGCGGTCGAGCGTCTCGAGCAGGCGCGTGTGGCGCTGGTCGATGCGCTCGCTGACGAGTCCGGCGCGCGCAATGCGGTGGCGGCGCTCACGCAACGCCGTGGCGACGAGCAGGGTCGCCTCGACCGCATCAGGGCGAACGCCGCCGTCCTCGAGACGCGCGAGCGCGACGCGATCGCGGCGGCCGACGGCGCCGGGTCACGCGTCGTCGATTTGCAGCGTACGCTGACAGCGCTCGAGGGATCCAAGCGTGACCACGCCGACGCGCTCCGACATGCCCTCGGGGACCGCGCCAAGCTCGACGGCGTCCTCGAAGGCATGCGCGAGCGACTCGGGCGCGTGCGTTCTCGTCGCGATTCCCTGCGTGAGATCGAAGACTCGCGCGCCGCCTACGGCGACGGCGTCCGCGCGCTGCTCGCCGCGACGGCGAGCGACGACGCGCTCGGGCTCGTCGCCGAGGTCCTCGACATTCCGGCCGAGCACGAGCGCGCGGTCGCGGCCGCTCTCGGGGAACGGCTGCAGAGCGTGATCACGAGCGACCAGGCGGTCGCGCGCGACGCCGTGCAAGCTCTGCGGCGCGCCGGCGCTGGACGGGCGAGCTGCATACCAAAGGAGCCGAAGGAAACGGCGCTGCCGGCCGTCCCCGCCGACGGACGCCGCTTGCTCGATCTCATCGAGGTGCGCGCAGGCTACGAGCGGGTCGCGCGCGCGCTGCTCGGCAACGTCGTTCTGGTCGACGATCTCGCCGCCGCGACGCGAATCTGGCACGCCAACGGCGCGCGGTATCTGCTCGTCACGCCCGCCGGTGAGACCCTCGACGACATCGGCGCCGTCTCCGGCGGCAGCGAGCCTGCCGAGCAGACGTTGCTCGCGCAACGCCGGGAGCTCCGTGCGCTCGACCTCGAGCTGCGCCATCTCGAAGCGGAGCACGCCGACACCCGGGCGCGTCACGAGAGCGCGGCTGCCGCCGTCGCCGCCCGCGAAGGCGAGCTCCACGCGATCGACGGCGAGCTCGCGCAGGTGACAGTCGCGCTGGTCGCCGCCGAGAAGGATCTCGAGCGGGTGCGGCATGAGATCCACGACGTCCAGGAGCAACTCCGCGCCATTCGCGACGACGTCGCAGCGCTCGAGGCGACATTGGCGGCTCTCTCCGACGAGGAGCGGCGCGTCGCCGCGGCGCTCGCGCAGGCAAGCGAGCGCCGCGCCGGACTCGAAGCTGATCTCGTCGAAGCCGAGCGCGCCCTCGCGGAGGTGCGGCAGCGCGCTGCCGGCGCCCACGACGCGGTGACCCGCGAGAAGATCATGGTCGCGGAGCGCCGGGCCCGCCGTGACGGGATCGTCGCGATGATCGCGAGCGTTCGCCGATCCGCGGACGAGGCGCAGCGGCGGATGGCCGGGCTGCGCGAGCGCCGAGAGACCGACGCCGAGACGCTGGCGCGGATCGCGACGGAAGTCGTGGCGCTACGCGAGCGTGGCGCGGCGCTCGACGCCGAAGTCGAGCGCCGGACGCTCGCCGCGACGGAGGCCGAGGCCGGACTCGACGCGGTTCGCGCGGCGGTCGACACCGCCGAGCGCGCGATCACCGCGGCTCACGCCGAGGCCGACGCGCTGCGTGCGCATCTCGCGACGCTCGAGGTGCAGGCGACCGAACGGCGGCTCGCGATCGTGCACGTGGAGGAGTTGATCCGCGATCGCTATGGGAGAGATCTCGCCGGTGAGACGGTGGTGAATGACGGCGACGCGGAGACCGCGCTCGAGCGCGTGGCGCACCTCCGGCAGCGCCTCGCCGCGATGGGGGAGGTCAACGTCGCCGCGCTCGGCGAGGTCGCGGAGCTCGAGGAGCGGCAACGGTTCCTCGACGCGCAGCGATCGGACTTGGAGCGCGCCTTGGAAGACCTGCGGAAGACGATCGCCCAGCTGAACCGCACGTCGCGCTCGCGCTTCCGCGATACCTTCGAACGCGTCGATGAGACGTTCCGCGCGGTCTTTCCCAAGCTGTTCCACGGCGGCAAGGCATCGCTTCGCCTCACCGACGAGCAGCACCCGCTCGACAGCGGCGTCGAGATCGTGGTGCAGCCGCCTGGTAAACGCGTCGGCTCGCTCGATCTCCTTTCCGGCGGCGAGAAGGCGCTCACCGCGGTCAGCCTGATCTTCGCGCTGTTCTTGATCAAGCCGAGCCCGTTCTGCTTCCTCGACGAGGTCGACGCGCCCCTCGATGACGCGAACATCGGACGATTCAACGCAATGGTCCGCGAGATGAGTGCGACCTCGCAGTTCATCCTGATCACGCACAACAAGCGCACGATGGAAGTCGCCGATACGCTCTACGGCATCACCATGGAGGAGCCGGGCGTGTCGAAGGTTGTGTCCGTCCGTCTTCCCGAGTAAGTACCGCGGCCGCCGGCGACCCCCCGGTCTCCGCCTGACATGACCGAGCCGTGGAGCATCGCAACACCGTTGGGCGCGGCGCGTCTGGAGGTGGTGCTGGCAATCGTCTCGGCGCTCGTGCTCACCGGCGTGCTGGCGCTTGTCTGGCGACGTCGCCACGCATCGCGCCGCGCCGATTCCGCGAAGCAGGCGCGCGCCCCCGCCGTCGCTGCTCGCAGCGTACGAGGTGCCGGTACCGGCGGGCCGCGTCCATCGTCGCTCGACCGATTCCGCGCCGGTCTCGACAAGACACGGGCCGGACTGCTCAGCCGAATCGCGCCGGTCCTCACGCGCCGACAGCTCGACGCCAGTGCCCTCGAGCAGCTCGAGGCGGCGCTTCTCGCGGCCGACGTCGGTGCGGGTATGACCGCGCGGCTGATCCAACGTATCGGCTGCGAACGCGACGAAGCGCCGCGGGACGTTCTGGCGCGCGAGATCGCCCGGATTCTGGGCGACGTCCGGCTCCAGAAGGACGCCGCGGCGGCCAAGCCGCGCGTCATCATGGTCGTTGGCGTGAACGGCGTCGGCAAGACGACGTCGATCGGCAAGCTCGCGGCCCGGTACGCGGCGGAGGGCAAGTCCGTGATGGTGGTTGCAGCGGATACCTTTCGCGCCGCCGCGAACGAGCAGCTCCAGGCATGGGCGGAGCGAACCGGGGCGATGATCGTGCGGCAGCAGCACGGCGCCGATCCCGGTGCCGTCGTCTATGACGGCATGCGGGCAGCGATCGCGCGGGACGTCGAGGTCGTCATCGTCGACACCGCGGGACGCCTGCACACGAAGACCAACTTGATGGACGAGCTCCGCAAGGTGCGGCGGGTGATCGCCCGCGAGCTTGCGGGCGCGCCTCACGAAACGCTGTTGGTTCTCGATGCCGTCACCGGTCAAAACGGGCTCGCGCAAGCTCGCGCGTTCCTGCAACAGCTGGAGGTCGACGGGATCATCCTCACCAAGCTCGACGGGACCGCCAAAGGTGGGGTGGTGATCGCGATCGCCGGCGAGCTCGGCATCCCGATTCGGTACGTCGGGATCGGCGAGGGCGTCGACGATCTGCGTCCGTTCGATCCCGACGAGTTCGTGACCGCGCTCTTGCCGGCATCGGACGACGACCGAATCCCTTGACACCGGCGCAGACTAAACCCTAAATACTTCGAGCATTTGCAGGTCCGACGAGTGGTGCCGGCACGCGGCGCCATTCTCTCGAAATGACGAGGTGAGCGGCGGCCGGGGACCGGAGTACGTACGACGACCGAGAGAAATGTCAGTCATAGCAGGCCCATATCGACGTCCGTCATTGCGCGCGTTTCGGAACCATCCGGCGACGCGCCCTTCGCATTGGCGCTCGTAGTTGCGATGACCTAGACCCTTTCTCCATTCGTCACCCTCCGGCCCGGTGGTCGCAAAGGAATCCGGGCATGCCGCACACGAAGACGATGTGGCGTCGCATTCTCATGGACGCCCGCAGCGCGTTGGCTCCGGTCGTGCGCGAGAGGCATAGCGCCGCCATTGCCGAGCGCATCCGTGCGCACTCGGCATTCGCCGGTGTGCCCGCGTTGCTCGCGTACGAGCCGATGGGCGCGGAAGCGGACCCGATTGCACTCTGCGTTTTCGCCGAACAGCTCGGGAAACCGGTGTTCGTCCCGGCACGAGACCGATCCCTGGCCTGGGAACGTTGGCATCCCGACGACCGCTTCCCTCCGGCGGTGCGTGAGAAACCCACGAACGGTGCCCTGGCAGTCGCCGCTGGCGAGCGTCTCCTCGTGCTCGTACCCGGCGTGGGGTTCGACGTCAGGGCCACGCGGCTCGGCCGCGGCGGGGGGTTCTACGATCGGGCGCTGGCGCGACTCCGTGCCGAACGAGCGGTGCTCGCGATCGGGCTCGCGTTCGAGGTTCAAGTCGTTGCAGATCTGCCGGTGGATGCGTGGGACCAACCAGTCGATCTCATCGCGACGGAGGAACGAGTCATCGCGCCGCTGGGCCAGGCCGACTCGCGACGCCGGGACGCGGAGGAGGTATCCGAGTCATGACCGTCAATTGGACAATGATCCTGCTCGCCGTCGCGGGCGGCGCCGTCGTGGCGGCGTTGCTCGACGGGTGGCGACGTCATCAGACACGAATGCGGACCGCGAGCTCGGAGGAGACGGCTCGCCGAATCGTCGAGGAGGCCAGAAAAGAAGGCGACGCGATCCGAAAAGAAGCGCAAGTCCAGGCGAAGGACACGGTGCTGCAAGCGCGGGCCGAGTTCGAACGGGAGGTGAAAGAGGAGCGCCGGGAGCTGCAGTCGATCGAGAAACGGCTGCTCGCGCGCGAGGAGTCGTTGGATCGCAAGCTCGAGATCGTCGAGGCGCGTGAAGCGGAGGCGGCGCGACGCGAGCAGGTGCTCGCCGCGCGCGCCAAGGAAATCGGCGACAAGGATGCGGAATGCGCTCGGGTGCTCGGCGAGGCGTGCGAGGCGCTGGAGCGCGTGGCCGGGCTCACCCGCGACGAGGCCAAGCGCGCACTCATCGAACAGATGGTCGACGAGGCGAAACACGAAGCCGGGAGGCGGATCCGCCAGGTAGAGGAGGAGGCGCGCGAGGAAGCGGATCGCAAGGCGAAGAAGATCGTGACGATCGCGATCGAGCGGCTCGCCGGCGAGTTCATCGCCGAACGGACCGTGTCGGTCGTGCACCTGCCGAGCGACGACATGAAGGGCAGAATCATCGGTCGCGAGGGGCGGAACATCCGCGCGATCGAGGCGGCCACCGGCGTCGACCTCATCATCGACGACACGCCCGAGGCGGTCGTCGTCTCATGTCACAGCCCGATCCGCCGCGAGATCGCCCGCATCGCGCTCGAGCGGCTGATCTCCGACGGTCGCATTCATCCCGGCCGTATCGAGGAGGTCGTGCGGAAAGCCGAGCAGGAAGTCGAGGAAAGCGTTCGAGAAGCCGGCCAGCGCGCGATACTCGAGGTCGGCGTGCACGGCGTCCATCCCGGAGATCGTGAAGCTCCTCGGCATGCTTCGATACCGCTACTCGTACGCGCAGAACGTGCTGTCGCACTCGATCGAGGCGGCGTTCATCTGCGGCATGATGGCGGCAGAGCTCGGCATGAACGAGAAGCAGGCACGGCGTGCGGCCTTGCTCCACGACATCGGGAAGGCGCTGACCCACGAGATCGAGGGCTCGCACGCCATCATCGGCGCGGATCTCGCGCGCAAATACGGAGAGTCCGCGAAGATCGTGAACGCGATCGCTGCGCATCACGAGGAGGTGAAGGCCGAGACGATTCTGGCGCCGCTCGTCGACGCGGCCGATGCGCTCTCGGGCGCCCGTCCGGGAGCGCGCCGCGAGGTGCTCGAGAGCTACGTCCGTCGCCTCGAGGACCTCGAGCGTATCAGCAACTCTTTTCGCGGCGTGGAGAAATCCTTCGCCGTGCAAGCTGGACGTGAGATCCGCATCTTGGTCGAACCGTCGCAGATCTCGGACGACCAGGCGTCGTCACTGGCGCGCGACGTCGCGCGCAAGATCGAGAGCGAGGTCACGTATCCCGGACAGATCAAGGTGACGGTGATTCGGGAGCTGCGCGCGAGCGAGTACGCGCGTTAGCCGATGCGCATCCTCTTCCTTGGAGACATCGTCGGCCGTCCGGGTCGGCGAGCGGTCGCGAAAGCCCTGCCGTCGTGGATCAGCAGCCGCGACGTGCACTTTGTCGTTGCCAACGGCGAGAACGCCTCGGGCGGTATCGGCATCGATCCCGGCGCCGCCCGCGAGCTCTTCGCGGCGGGGATCGACGTGCTGACCTCGGGGAATCACATCTGGGCGAAGAAGGAGATCATCGAGTACCTGCGCGATAGCGACGTGCTCCTCCGTCCCGCGAACTTCCCCGCCGCCTGCCCAGGCTGGGGATTCGCGGTGAAACGCACTCGCGATGGAGCGGCTGTCGGCGTCGTCAACTTGATCGGACGGGTGTTCATGGGGAGCGCCGACTGTCCGTTCCGCGCCGCCGATGCCGCGATCGCGACGGTCCGAGAACGGACCGCGGTGATCGTCGTCGACATGCACGCCGAGGCCACGTCCGAGAAGGTCGCGATGGGCTGGTACCTGGACGGCCGCGTATCCGCGGTTCTCGGCAGCCATACGCACGTGCCGACGGCGGACGAGCGGGTGCTGCCGCGAGGAACGGCGTATCAGACGGACACCGGCATGTGCGGCCCGCGGGATTCGGCGATCGGGATGCGCAAGGAGGAAGTGCTCCACCGTTTTCTGACGCAAATGCCGGCCAGATTCGAGGTCGCCAGCGGTCCAGTGCTCGTGCACGGCGCGCTCGTCGACGTCGATGAGGCGACGGGTCGCGCCCGCTCCATCGAGCGCATGCGCGAGCTCGTGGAAATGTGACCATGGCCGACTCGCAGCGCGACCACGACGCCGCGGACCTCGATCGGTTGATCCGCGGCACGACTGCGGTCGTTTCGCGGGCGGAGCTCGCCGACAGGCTCGCAACGGCCCGCCGTGAGCAACGGCCGCTCCGTATCAAGCTCGGCGCCGATCCCAGCGCGCCGGATCTCCACCTGGGCCACACGGT
>CAWCPU010000005.1:0-155000 GCA_963797545.1 uncultured delta proteobacterium | reverse complement strand
CATGACGTCGTGCCGTCCTTGGATCGTGCGGCGTCACTGCACTCACTGCTTCTCACTCCCGGCATTCATCGCGGGATCGTAGACGGTCGATCGCGTCGGCTCGCGACCGGTGTCGACGCGGTCGATACGCTCCTGCACGGTGGACTCCCTGCCGGGGCCATTACCGAGATCGTCGGCGCACGAACCTCCGGCAAGACGACCTTGGCGTATGCCCTCGCCGCCGCCTTCACTCGGCGCGGCGCCTTCGTCGCCTACATCGACGTCGCGGATGCCTTCGATCCGGAGCACGCGGCGGCGGCGGGCGTCCGATTGCCTCGTACGTTGTGGATTCGTCCTGGCGACGTGCGCGCAGCGTTACGCGCGGCGGAGCACGTCGTCGAGACCGGCGGGTTCCTGCTGGTTCTGATCGACTGCGGTGACCGTACATTCGGTCGGGCCGACCCCTCGTCCGCGGCATGGCTGCGTCTTTCCCGCACCACCGCCGCCGCCAAAGCCGCGGTCGTCGTCCTCGACATTCGGCGAGTCGCCGGCATTTCGGCTGCCGCTCGTCTGGAGCTCGCAGCTGGCGTCGCATCCTTCAGCGGCGATGGCGGCCGGTTCTTGTTCGATGGCATCGCGACGCTCGTCGAGTGCCAGAAAAACAAGCTCGGCCCGCTCGCTTCGTCGCCGACGCGTCTCATCGTGGCGGCAGGATGAGCGGTGGCGCGGATTGCCTGTCTCTCGGTCCGTGGATTGCCGATCGCAGCGCTGCTGCGTATGGAGCCCGATCTGCGCGGCGAGCGCGTCGCGATCACCGCGGGTCGGACCGCGCGCAGTGTCGTCGAGGCCGTGTCCACCGAAGCGCGCGCCGCCGGCGTTGCGCTCGGAATGACCGCGGCACAAGCGCGCGCCGTCTGCCGGACGATCGTCATCCGGCCGGCATCGACCGCGACGGTTCGTGCCGCCGCCGAGGCCGTTGCCGACGTCGCCGCGACGGTCGCCGGGCGTGTCGAGGTCGAACCGGACGGCACCGTCTTTCTCGACTGCACCGGCACCGCCGCGCTCTGCGCGTCGGAGGCGGAGTTGGCGACGATTCTCACCGTGCGCGCGGAACGCCAGGGCCTGGCGATTTCCGTCGGCATCGGCGACTCCAAGCTCGCGGCGCGGATCGCCGCGCGAGACGGCGAGGGTGCTCGCATCGTGCCCACCGCCGCCACCCGCGAGTTCCTCGCCCCGTTGCCGATCCGCTGTCTCGAGCCTGACACGGCGACCGCTGCCATACTGCGGAGCTGGGGTGTGGAGCGGATCGGACAGCTCGCGGCGTTCCACGCGGGAGCGGTCGCGCATCGTCTCGGACCCGCCGGCGCGCGACTGATTCGGCGTGCGCGCGGCGAGGACGACGACGTCCTCGTCTGTCGCCCCGCACCAGTCGCTTTCTCCGAGGCCGTTCAGCTCGACGATGTGATCGAGCGGATCGAGCCGTTGCTGTTTCTGCTACGCCGTCTGCTGGACTGCATGATCGCGCGCTTTGCGCTGCATGGCCTGGTCTGCGCGAGTGTCGAGATCGCGCTCGACTTCGACGGCAGTGGGCACGACGCGCGGCAGATCGCGCCGGCCGCGCCGACCGCCGACGCCAAGGTTCTCCTCACGTTGATCCGCGCCGACATCGAGCACCGGCCGCCGCTGCACGGCATCGTCGGCCTCGCCGTGCACGGCGTGGCGACGCGACTTCGCCCGACACAGCTCGATTTCTTCGAGCCGAGCGGTCCGTCGCCGACCGCGCTCGCCGCCATGATCGCGCGCCTCGCGGCGCTCTGCGGACCCGATCGGGTCGGTACGCCGGTGCGGCCGGCATCGCATCGCCCCGAGGCGTTCACGCTGACGGCGTTTCCGGGCGCATTGCACGCGGCAGAGGGGTCGGCGCAGCCCGGCCGGGATGCCGTCGCGTCCGCGGAGTCGGGCGACGAACCGCCGGTCACGCGGATCGCGCTCCGCGCCTTTCGCCCACCGGTGGCCCTCGAGGTGTTCGCGAACGCCGGACGTCTCGACTACATCCGCGGCCGCGGTCTCGGCGGACGGGTCGTCCATCTCGCCGGGCCGTGGCGACTCCGCGGTGAATGGTGGACGGCGGAACCCTGCGTGCGCGAGTACTACGACGTCGAGCTCAGCGACGGCGGCGTCTACCGCATCTACCGTGAGGTGGATAGCGATCGATGGCTGGCGGACGGTACCTATGACTGAGAACGCACGCCGCCGCGTATCGGCGACGGCCCCTCGCGCCGTGACGCCGACATGGCAGGCGCCGGGACCGGCGAACGGACGCAGTATCCGCGTGGCGTTCCCGAGGTCCGCGGAGCTCTCGAGTCCGCCGCCGCGTCGCCGCCGATCGTGATCGACGTCGCGGGTCGATCGCTCGCGCCCGTCGGGTGAGCCATGGCGGAGGTCGCGTACGTCGAGCTCCATTGCCGGAGCGCGTTCAGCTTTCTCGAGGGCGCCTCGTTGCCCGAAGACCTCGTCGATCGCGCCGCCGCGCTCGACTACGACACGATCGCCGTCGGTGATCGTGACGGCGTGTACGGCGCGCCACGGGTGTTCTCGGCCGCCCGCGCCGCCGGTCTGCGCGCTTTGGTCGGCGCCGACGTCACGATCGCCGGGGGGCGTCTCTACCTCCTGGCGATGGATCGCACCGGCTACCGGAATCTCTGCCGGCTGATCACGACCGGCAAGCTCCGTGCACCCAAGGGTGAGTGCGTGCTCGGATGGGACGACCTCGAGGAGCACGCGGCGGGACTGCTCGCTCTCGCGACGGGTGGCCAGGAGGGCATCCTCGGCGATCTCCGCGGCGCGCACGCACAGGACGTGCTCGGTCATGTGCGCGCGCTCTTCGACGACGATCGTCTCTACGTCGAGATCCAGCGCCACCTCGATCGCGACGAGGAGCGACGCACCCGCCGTGCGATCGATCTCGCCTCCGCGTGTCGCGTGCCGATCGTCGCCACCAACGACGTCCGGCACGCCACGCCGCGAGCGCGGTCCGTTCTCGACGTTCTCACCTGCATTCGCGCCAAGACGACGCTCGATGACGCCGGCCGGCGATTGCTCGTGAATAGCGAGCGCCATCTGAAGTCGCCCGCCGAGATGCGCGAGCTCTTCCGTGATCGGCCGGAGGCGATCGCGAACACCCGCCGGATCGCCGAGCGCTGCTCGTTCACGCTCGCGGACCTCGGCTACCGCTTTCCGGCGTTTCCGCTCCCCGCCGGGGAAACCGAGATCGGCCGCCTGCGCCTGCTCGCCGCGCGCGGCGCCCGCGACCGCTATCCCGTGCTCACGCCGCGGGTGCGCGCCCAGCTCGAGCACGAGCTCGCCGTCATCGCGAAGCTCGATCTCGCCGGCTATTTCCTGATCGTCTGGGAGATCGTCGAGTTCTGCCGGGAGCGCGGCATCCTGGTCCAGGGACGTGGCTCGGCGGCCAACAGCGCCGTGTGTTACGCGCTCGGCGTCACCGCCGTCGATCCCGTCGGCATGGACCTCCTCTTCGAGCGGTTTCTCTCGGCGGAGCGCGGCGAGTGGCCGGACATCGATCTCGATCTGCCGAGCGGCGACGAGCGCGAGGCGGTGATCCAGCACGTCTATCAGCGGTACGGCGCCCGCGGCGCGGCGATGACCGCGAACGTGATCACCTACCGCGTGCGGAGCGCGGTCCGCGAGGTCGGGAAGGCGCTCGGCTTCAGCCTCGAGCAGGTCGATCGGCTCTCGAAGCTGCTTCGTGCTTTCGAGTTCCACGACGAGCACGACGACCTCGCCCATCAGCTGCGCGCGGCCGGGCTCGATCCCGCCGCGCCGCGTGTACGGCTTCTCGTCGGTCTCGTGCGCCGCGTGGTGAATTTGCCGCGGCATCTCGGGCAGCATTCCGGCGGCATGGTGCTCGCCGCCGGACGTCTCGACGACGTGGTGCCGCTCGAGCCCGCCTCGATGCCGGGACGCGTCGTCGTCCAGTGGGACAAGGACGACTGCGCCGATCTCGGGATCATCAAGGTCGATCTGCTCGGCCTCGGCATGATGGCGGTCCTCGAGGAAACCATTCCCCTGGTGCGCGAGCACGAGGGTGTCGTCGTCGACCTGGCCCACCTGCCGCAGAACGATCCCGAGGTGTACCGGCTGTTGCAGCGCGCCGACACGATCGGTGTGTTCCAGGTCGAGAGCCGCGCCCAGATGGCGACGCTGCCGCGCCTCCAGCCACGCGTCTTCTACGACCTCGTCATCGAGGTCGCGATCATTCGTCCGGGGCCGATCGTCGGCCAAATGGTGCATCCCTATCTCCGCCGACGCGCCGGTCGTGAGCCGGTCACGTACGCGCATCCGGCGCTGAAGCCGATCCTCGAGCGCACGCTCGGGGTGCCCCTCTTCCAGGAGCAGATCCTCCGCATCGCGATGACGATCGCCGGCTTTTCCGGCGGCGAAGCCGAGGAGCTCCGCCGAGCGATGAGCTTCAAGCGCTCGGCGGAGCGGATGGCGCAGATCGAGACGCGGCTCCGCGCCGGCATGGCCGCGAACGGCATCACCGGTCCGACCGCCGACGCGATCGTCGTCGGCATCACGTCCTTCGCGCTCTATGGGTTTCCGGAGTCGCACAGCGCGAGCTTCGCGCTCCTGGCGTACGCGTCGGCGTACTTGAAGGTGCACCACCCGGCGGCGTTCTACTGCGCGCTCCTCAACAACTGGCCGATGGGCTTTTATCACCCGGCGACGTTGGTGAAGGACGCCGAGCGGCACGGGGTCGCGGTGCGGCCGATCGACGTCACACGCTCGGGATGGAAATGCACGCTCGAAGAGGGCGCGCTGCGACTCGGCTTGCGCTACGTCTCAGGGCTGCGCGAGGAGACCGGCCGCCGCATCGCGGCCGAGCGCCAGGCGCACCCGTTCGCGTCGCTCGCCGACCTGGTCACCCGCTGCCGCGTCCATCTCGACGAGCGGAGAGCGCTCGCCCGCTCGGGTGCGTGCGCGGCGTTCGGCGCCGGTCGTCGCGACGTCCTCTGGCAGCTCGCGGCGCTCGATCGTGACCCCGACGGCCTCTTCACCCGCATCGGCAGCGCCACGCCCTCGCCGTTGCCCGCGATGACGCCGCTCGAGGTCACGCTCGCCGACTACGCGGCGAGCGGTCTCACGACCGGGCCGCACGTCATGGCGCATCTCCGCGACGCGCTTCGTCGCGACGCCGTTCTCAGCTGCGCGGAAGTGCGCACGGTGCCGCACGGCCACCACGCACGCGTCGCCGGCAACGTCATCGTTCGCCAGCGACCCGGCACCGCGAAGGGGATGCTCTTCCTCACGCTCGAGGACGAGACCGGAACCTGCAACGCGGTGGTGACGCCGCCGATGTTCCAGCGCCATCGCCGCGTGCTCCAGACGTGCCGGCTGCTCCTCGTCGAAGGACCCGTCCAGAGTGTCGACGGGGTGGTGCACGTCAAAGGCCACCGCTTTCACGAGGTGCCGCTCCCAGGCGACGTTCCGCCGTCTCACGACTTCCATTGAAGCCCGCGCCTGGCGTCATCACGGCGCGCGATCGCTGCGCGCGACGTTTCGTTGCCTCGGAGCGTCTATGGAAACCGCTGCGGATCCCCCCGTACGGGCGTTCGACTCGATCGTCCGCGCCGCGCGCGCGAGGATTGCGCGGCGATCGACCCGTGGGCCGCCGTCACACCGCTTTGATCGAACGCGGCCGGTCGGCGATCTTCTTGAGCAACGGCCGGCCCGTCACCGCGAGCGCCGCGGCGAGGCCGGCGGTCAACGCGGCGCTCGTCCAGATGTAGACCGAGCCGAGGACGCTCCACGTCGCGTATCCGCCGCTCGCGCCGACGCCGAGGATGACGACGCTCGCGAGCCCGTTCGAGACGATGCCGACGAGGATCGCGCCGGGGTGGCGCGCCGGGGCGCGCCAGGCGAGCGCATATCCCGAGACCAGCGCGACGTACGCGGCGCCGAGGAGCCGCACGAACACCAGATGAGACGGCGGCGGCTCCGGGATCCCCACCACCGGAAACCACGCGGGCGGCAGCAGCAACGCCGGCGCCGCCCACACGACGACCGTGATCACGATCTTCGCCACCAGCACTCGCCGGAGCGACGTGTACTGCGCGGGCGTCGGAAGCGGCACGGCATGCCTGGGCCGGGGGGACACCATGGCAGGTCAGCATTGCACGAGTTCGAGGCGAACGTCGAGAGTGGCGCCGCGTCGGGCGAGCAGATCCGCGTGCGTTGCCCGACCGCCGCGGACGCGACTCCCTCGTACGCGCACCCGTCCGAGCAGGCACGCCCGGCAATACCCGCCCGACGTCGCTCGCGCGCGACGTCAGCGAGTCAGCGATTCGCCGCGACGGTTGCGAACGCCGCGTCAGCGACCTCGAGCGTGCGGTCGATGTCCGCCTCGCTGTGCGCCGCCGACAAGAACCAGTTGTGGTGCGGGTGAAAGTAGACGCCGCGCTCGGCCGCGGCACCGCAGAACTGGCGATTGAGCGACTGACCGGGGTCGCCGCGGAAGCTCATGAACGGCAACGCGGGCGGGCCGGACGTCACCACCTCGAGATCACGGCGGTGTCCAGCCTCCTCGAGCCCGGCGCAGAGGCGGGAGCCGAGTCGCGCCATCCGCTCGATGCCGTCGGTCGCTGCGAGCTCGCGCAGGCAGGCGAGCGCGGCCGCCATCGGGACGGCGCTGGTGAAGTACGAGCCCGTGAAGAACACCTCCTGCGCCGCTTGGCGGAGCGCGTCGCGCCCGACGCACGCCGCGAGCGGATAGCCGTTGGCGATCGCCTTGCAGTAGCAGGAGAGGTCGGGCCGGACGCCGATCACCTCGCCGGAGCCGCCCATGTGGAGGCGGAACCCGGCGCGCACGTCGTCGAGGATGAACACGATGCCGTTGGCGTCGCACAGCCGCCTGACGCCCGCGAAGTAGCCGTCCGCCGCCATCTCGGAGTCGTGGAACGTGTCGTGGCGGAACGGCGTCAGGATGATCGCCGCGATGCTGTCGCATTCGGCAACGACCAGCCGCTCGAGCGCGGCGAGATCGTTCCACGGTACCTCGAGGACGTTGGCGTGGTCCTCCGGCGTGGTGCCGCCGGGAAGCGGCGAGCACCAGGCGTGCGTCCCGTGATACGCGCCTTCCGCCTTGATGACGCGCGGCCGCCCGGTGGCCGCCCGCGCCACCTCCACGGCCCACGTGCACACGTCCGAGCCGTTCTTCGCGAACACGGCCCAGTCGGCGAACGGCGTGACGTCGACCAAGTACTCGGCGAGCTCGACCCACAGCGGCGTCGGTGCGTTGAAACAATTGCCGAGGCGCATCTGTGCGAGCGCCGCGTCCTCGACGACCGGATGGCGATGGCCGAGGACGATCGGACCGTACGAGCACATGTAGTCGATGTACTCGTTGCCATCGACGTCCCACACGTGGCTGCCCTCGCCGCGCGCGAAGAAGTACGGATACGAGCCGGGGACGAGCAGGGCGGGCGTCTGATGACCGTAGATGCCGCCGGGCACGACGCGGGTCGCGCGTTCGAAGAGGGAGAAAGTTCGCGAGAGCTCGGGCATGGCGGCTCTCCTCCTTGTCGGGAAGTGGCGGTGATCATGCGACGCGCTCCGGGAGGCGGTCAAGCTACGGGCGAGCGCTCCGAGGTGGCGCGGAACGCCGCGAGTTGCAATGCCTCACCTCACGCGGTTTAGTGACGAATCCCTCCTCGAAAGGAGCCGTTCATGGCCGACGCATGGATCATCGACGCCGTTCGCACGCCGCGCGGGCGCGGCAAGAAGGAGAGCGGCGCGTTGTCGGGCATCCACCCGCAGGAGCTGCTCGCGCAGACGCTGCAGGCGCTGAGCGCGCGCAACGATTTCGATGCCCGCGACGTCGAGGATCTGGTCGCCGGCTGCGTCTCCGAGGCCGGCGAGCAGGGCGGCTGCATCGCGCGCATGGCGGTGCTCGCGGCGGGATGGCCGATCGAGGTGACGGGCGTCTCGCTCAATCGCTTCTGCGGCTCCGGGCAGCAAGCGGTCAACTTCGCGCTCATGGGCGTGATGGCCGGGCAGCAGGACCTCGTCGTCGGCGGCGGCGTCGAGAGCATGTCGCGGCAGCCGATGGGGTCCGACGGCGCCGGTATCGACGGTCACAATCGCCACCTGCGCGAGCTCTACCCGCTGGTGCCGCAGGGCATCTCGGCGGACCTGATCGCGACGCTCGAAGGGTTCAGCCGCGAGGACTGCGACCGGTTCGCCCATACCAGCCAGATGCGCGCGAAGACCGCGATCGAGGAAGGCCGCTTCGCGAAGAGCCTGATTCCGGTGCGCAGCCCCGACGGCCACGTCGCCCTCGAGCAAGACGAGCACCCGCGCCCCCAGACGACGCTCGAGGCGCTCGCCAAGCTCGAGCCCTCGTTCGCGCAGCTCGGCCAGTACGTGCAGAAGGGCGACCAGCTCAGCTTCGATCAGAAGGCGCGGGGCGTGTACCCGCAAGTCGAGCGCCTCGATCACGTCCACACCGCCGGCAACTCGAGTGGAATCGTCGACGGCGCCGCCGCGGTGCTGATCGCCTCGCCGGGCTACGCCCGCGACCGCGGTCTCAAGCCACGCGCGCGCGTCCGTGCAATGGCGACGTACGGCGCCGAGCCGGTGATCATGCTGACGGCGCCGGTGCCGGCGACCGAGCGCTGTCTGAAGCGCGCCGGCATGACGATCGAGGACATCGACCTCGTCGAGATCAACGAGGCGTTCGCGGCGGTGCCGCTCAAGGTCATCCGTGACTGCAACATGGACCCCGATCGCGTGAACGTGAACGGCGGCGCGATCGCGCTCGGCCACCCCCTCGGCGGCACCGGCGCGATGCTGATCGGGACGATCCTCGACGAGCTCGAGCGCCGCAACCAGACGACGGGCCTGATCACGATGTGCATCGGCGGCGGCATGGGCATCACGACGATCATCGAGCGTATCTGATCGATGGGTGCCCGCGTGCACGCCGCAGCCGGCCAACCTCGCGAAGAGCCGGTCGCTCCCGCCGCCCCGTCCCCGATCGGCGCGCCCATCGCGAGCCGCGCCGCGATCGGGTGCACACGCGGCCGCTACCAGGTCATCCGGACGCGCGCCGGGCGCCGCATCGTGTCGACCGGGTCGACGCGCCGGCTCTTCGGCGACGCTCGGGAGACGAGCGGATGAGTCGGATACGCCGGGTGGAGCTGCGGGGTCGCAACACCGGCCTCCTCACCGACCAGCGTTTCACCCATGCGGCACGCGTCGGCGGCGGCTCGGACGACGAGCGCGCAGGCCGAGGCGACGCGGACGGCGAGGGAGCAGCCGATCGGAACGGGCCGCGCGTCCACGTATGGCGCGCCCGCACGAGGACGGTTCCGTTGCCGGGAGTCGTCGCGCTTCTCGTGATCGCGCCCGTCCTCCTGGTGCTCGGCGTCGTCACGCTCGGGCTCGTCGCCGTCGGCGCGACCGGCGTCTTGGCGGCGCCGCGACTCCTGCGGCGCGGCCGCGGCGCTGGCGATCAGCGAAGCGGCGCAACCGCGAACGACGGCTCGACGATCACCCTCGATCCGGACGACTACCGCAACCTGCGTTAGGTCGCTCCGGGATCGCTGCCTACGTCGCCGAAGCGCGCTCGGCGATGACGCGGTCGAGCTCTTCGCGCAGACGGGGCAGGACGTCGGTGTAGCTGTACGTGCCGACCTTCACGTCCTTCTTCTTGAGGTTCACCGTCGACGGACCGCACCAGAGGCCGAGGTCCGCGTCGTCGGTCTCCCCCGGCCCGTTCACGCGGCAGCCCATCACTGCGATCGTGATCCGGTGCGACGCCGCGTAGGCGGCGAGCTCCTTCACCTGCTGGGCGAGCTCGACGAAGCTCTCGTTCTCGACCCGCGAGCAGCTCGGACAGGAGATGATGTTGATGCCGGTGCCGAAGTGCGGCACCGAGATGAAGCGGCCGTTCGCGACGTCGTCGAGGATCTGATGCCCGACCTCGACCTCCTCGTGCTTGCGGTCGTTCGGGAGCGTCAGCGACACGCGGATCGTGTCGCCGATGCCGCGAGCGAGGAGCTTCTCGAACGCGAGCCGGCTCTTGATGATGCCGTCGGGCGGCAGCCCCGCTTCCGTGACGCCGAGATGGAGCGGCACGTCCGGGCGGAGCTCCGCGAAACGCGTGTTGGCGGCGAGGACCTTCGCCGGATCGGAATCCTTCAGCGACACCACGAAGCGATCGAAGCCGAGGCGCTCCATGAGATCGCAATGGTAGAGCGCCGACTGAACGATCGCCTCGAGCTGGTCGCCGGGGTGGCGCTCGAGGAACTCGGGCGCCACCGAGCCGCAGTTGACGCCGATGCGCAGCGCGCAATCGTGCGCACGCGCGACCTCCGTGATCCACGCGACCTTCGCCGCGACCGACTTGTCGCGCTCGATGTGGTGCAGATGGCCGGGGTTGTACCGGATCTTGTCGACGTACGGCGCGACCGACGCGGCGACGCGGTAGTTCTCCTGAAGATCGACCGAGAGCGTGACGCCGGGAGTCGCGGCGCGGATCGCGCGCAGCGCCGCCGCATCCTTCTCGTTGTCGACCGCGATGCGAACGATGCCGGCGCCAGCGTCGGCGAGCTGATGCGTTTGCGCGATGGTGGCGTCGACGTCGCGCGTCTTGGTCGCGCACATGCTCTGCACCACGACCGCCTCCCCGCCGCCGACCGTCACGTTGCCGATCCGGACCCGTCGCGTCCGCCGTGCGGGAATCTCCATCGGCCGCCGACCTTATCGGAAGCGGCGGAGGCCGGCAAATCACCGGGCGCGCTACGAGGCCGGTGACGCGGCGCCGGGTTGCGCCAGCGCGTCGCGGAGCGGCGGAGGAATCGCGCCGCGCTCGCCGTCGATGCCGGTCCACGCGTACGCGCTCGTCGATCGCAACAGCGGCTCCGCCGTCCGCGCGCGCGTCACCAGCGTCGCCCGCTCGAGACGGTCGCCGCCGACCGCCGTCGGCCAGCTGGCGATCGTCAGCACCTCGTCGAAGAGCGCGCCGTCGAGGTACTCGAGATCGTACGTCACCGGCCGCAGGCGCCCGCCGAGCTCGAGCTGGCGTGGGAGCGGCCACCCGGCCGACGTGGCGGCGACGAGGGCGGCCGTCTCGAGGTAGTGCACGTAGTGCGCGTTGTTGACGTGGGCGAGCGCGTCGAGCTCGTGGGCCGCCACTCGGTGGCTGATCACGGTCGCGCCGGCGGGCGGCGCGTCCTCGGGCATCGGCACGCGGCGCCGCGCCGGCGCGCCTTCGGGCACGAACACGCGCTGCATCTCGGCCGGAATCGTGCGCGGCCGGCTGCGCTCGCGGTCGACGTAGACCCAGTCCGTCGTCGCCTGCGCGATCCGCCGATCGGCCGCGCGCACGTCGTACACGCGCTGCGAGCGCACGCGCCGGAAGTCGGCGATCCAGGTGCTCGCGTCGAGCTCGTCGCCGTAGCGGGCCGGCGCGTCGAGCGTCAGCGTCGTCCGCCGGACGAGCCACATCGTTCCGGTCTGAACGTAGTACGCCGGATCGAACCCGGCGTCGCTCGACGCACGCGTCGCGATCTCTTGCAGGAACTTGAGGAGCGTCGAGGTCCTGAGCTCGCCGAAGGCGTCGACCTCCGCTTGCCAGACCGGCGCGCTCCAACGAAACACTCGAGGCACGAGGACTCGAACCATCGCGGATCGCGCGAGTCAAGATCGCGGTCGTCCAAACGTCCGCGCGGCCGTGCGCCGCGATCGCGGTCGCCGCGAGCACCTGTGGCGCGAACGCTGCTCGCCGTCGACGCGGCTCGCCACGCTTCCGCCGCGACGCTACAATCCGCCGCGGCTCGCGCGTCCCGGAAGCACGGCGATCCAGCCTACGAGCGCCGCTCGCACGATCGTGCGAGCCGCAGACACGAGGAACGATGCGTCTCGTCTACACCGGCACCGACGGCGCGCTCTACACGTGGGGTCGCGCCGCGGGTGCACCGCGCGCGATCACCTGGGGATGGGACGAGATCGACGCGGTCGGCGAGCGCAGTCGGCTGGTATACGCCTGGCCGACGTGCAGCGGCGACGGGCGGCGGATTCTGGCGCTCGCGCATCGCGGCGGCGACCGGCACTTCGTGCACGTGATCGACGTCGACGGCGTCGAGGTGGTGGAGGTCGCGGCGCTCGAATCGGCGACGCCGATCTACGCGAACTGGGCCCCCGACGGCCGACGCATCGCCGTTCTCGTGCAACGCGGCGGCACGCTCTCGCTCGAGATCTTCGGCGTCGCCGCGCCGGACGCGCCGATCTGCGCGGCACGCGGCGCGCCGCTCTTCTGGTCGTGGTCGCCGGACGGCGCGACTCTGGCCGTGCACGCCGGCGAGAGCCCGGCGGACGTGAGCGCCGGCGGCGTCCTCCTCGTCGACGCCGTCTCCGGCGCGACGCGCACGGTGGTGAGCGCCATGCCGGCGCTCTTTCGGGCGCCATCGTGGTCCGCCGACGGCCGGCTGCTGGCGTTCGTGCGGCCGAGCGACGCGGGGAACAAGCTGGTGCTGATCGACCCGGCGAGCGGCGAGCGACGGAGCCGGATGCTTCATCGCGGGCCGGTCGCATTCGTCTGGCACCCGCGACTGCCGGTGATCGCCTACGCGACGGCGACCGATGACGCGCCGCACGTGTACGACCGCGTCGTGATCCTCGACCTGCACGCCGACCGCGAGCAGGCGGTCGATGCGGCGACGCTGGCGTTCTTCTGGCATCCGTGGCGGCTCGAGCTCTTCCGCCTCGCGCTCGATCGCCGTCGCGAGGAGCTGTCGTGGGAGATGAACGACGCCGACGGAATCCGCGTCGTGCTCGCCCGCTTCCTCCCGACCCGCGAGACGGTGTTCGCGGCGTCGTTCTTCGATCAGTACGCGCTCTCGCACGCGCCGATCGCGCCCGACGGCGGCACGATCGCGCTCGCCGGCAAGCTCGCCGAGGACGCGGAGGCGGCGACGCCGCGGATCTACCTGGTCTCGACCGACGGGGGCGCGACCGCGGAGGCGATCGGCGAAGGGTTGTATCCGGTCTGGGGCGTGTGACGATTACCGTCGGGACGGGGCCGGGTACCGCCTGCTTGCCTTCCGCGCCGGCGTTGCCTACTAGACCTGCGCGATGGCGCGCATTCCGTATCCCGATCCGTCGACGGCGTCCGCCGCGGTGCGCGAGCTCGTCGCCGCGCTGCCGCCGCTCAACATCTTTCGCATGCTGCCGCATGCAGAGACGTTCGTGCGCGGCTTCGGCCAGCTCGGCACCGCGATTCTGGGACGCGCCGCGCTCGATCCGCGCCTGCGCGAGCTCGTGATCTTGCGGGTGGCGGCGGGGTCGCCGGCGGCCTACGAGTGGCAGCAGCACGTCCCGATTGCCCGCGCCACCGGCGCGACCGACGACGAGATCGCGGCGCTCGAGCGCGGTGATCGGGCGGCGGCGTGCTTCGGCGAGCGCGAGCGCGTCCTGCTCGCCTTCACCGACGAGCTGCTCGCCGGACCGCGCGCCAGCGACGAGAGCCTGGCGGCGATGCGCCGGCTCTTCCCGGACCGCGAGGTCTGCGAGGCGATCATCACGGTCGGCTTCTACATGATGGTCGCGCGCTTCCTCGAGACGACCGGCGTCGATCTCGAGGGCGACGGTGGCGATCAGGCGGCGGCGATGGTCGATCGTCTCCGCCGGCCCTGATCGCGGTCTGCGGGACGGCGCTCCGGAGATACCGGCCGTCGCGGGACGGCTCGCGATCCGGCGGCGTCGATCGACGACCGAGCCTAGAGGCGCCTGCGGTCGGTGCGCGGCCCGGTGCCGGCGCGCGCGTCCGTCGGCTCCGCCCGCGCTCGGCGTGAGCGCGGGGGTGTATTCACCGCGCGTCCGCCCGAGACGGCGGCGGAGCCGCGCACGGAGAATCGCCACGGCAGCAGCGCGTCCGACCCGGCATAGGCGACGCCGATTCGCGGCGAGACCGCGACCGCGGCTGCGGGCACCGGCGGCGCATCGAGGATGACGACCGGCCCGGCGACGAGGTCGCCGCCGTTGCGCGCGCGATCGATTCCCATCGCGCGGCAGAGATTGCCGGGTCCGCGCGCGAGCCGGTCGTCGGCGACGTCGGCGATGCCGCGCCGCCGGCGCATGAGCGTGACGCCTGCGATCGGCTCGAGCGCGCGGAGCAGGACCGCTTCCGGCACGCCCGCCCCTCGGGTCACGACGTTGCAGCAGTAGTGCATGCCGTAGGTGAAGTAGACGTAGAGGCGCGCCGCGGGTCCCCACATCACCTCGTTCCGCGCCGTGCGCCGGCCGCCGGCGCTGTGCGCCGCCCGGTCGGCGGGCCCGCGGTACGCCTCGACCTCGACGATCCGTCCGGCCGCGACGCCGTCGCGGGAGCGGTGGACGAGCACCTTGCCGAGGAGCGCGCGCGCGACGCGCAACGTCGGCCGCGCGTAGAACTCGGCCGGCAGCACGTTGCTCGGGGCGATCGACGCCGCGGTCGAGCGCCGCGCCCGCGGCGTCGGCGCGCCGGTCGCCGGACGCGAGCCGCGCCGGCTCCGCGGAGGAAATCCGCCTCGTCGCGGTGACGGTGTCGACGACACGCGGTCGCGTTCAGCGGATCGCGCCGCGAAGCGCGTACATCGCGCGCAGCGCCGCCCGGTATGCGTCGTCGAGGTTGCGGATCGCCGCACGATCGCCGCTCGAGAGGTTGACGACCTTGGCGGCATCGAGATCGATGCGCACGCGATCGCCGGTATGGATGAACGCGGGAGCGTCGAGCGTGACTGCGACGAGCCCCGCGGCCAAGGCGGCGTCGCCGACCGCGGGATCGAAGCGATGGGCGACGACCGCGACCACGCCGGCGGCGGCGAGCGCCGCCAACGCCGGTCCGGCGGCGTCGACCGTTCCGCGCTGCTCGTCGGCGACGATGACGTCGCCGGGCGAGAGGCGCGACGCCAGCGACGCGTCGAGGTCCGCGAAGAGATGCGCGCGCGCGGCGTGCGCACCGGCGGACGCGAAGCGTGCCGGGAGCACGTCGGTCGCCACGAGCTGGATGCCGAACGCCCATGCGCGACCGGTGAGCGTGGGAAGCGGCTCTTCCCATTGCCGCTCGCCGTCGCCGCCGTTACCGTGCATGGCGAGGCTCGGCGTTCCACGTCGGCGCCGAGGCGTCGGTCGGAACGGCGGCGTTCATGTCGGGCCGTGCCGGGTCACGTCAGCTCACGAAGAGATCGAGCTGGCGGGCGCGCCCGCAGAGATCGTCGAAGTGAATGCCGACGAAGCGCAGCACCGCGTCGGCGATCGGCGCGAGCTGCTTGTCGACGTAGTGCGTGTAGTCGAAGGCCGCGCGACGCGACTCGACCGGCTCCGGCCCGGCGGCGGTCATCACGTACTCGACGATGCGTGCCGGCGAGCCCTCCTGCTTGCGAGCGGCCTTGACGTGCGCCGGCGTCGTCTTCGTGTACTCCGCGAGCTCCTTCCGCACCGCCTTCTTGTACGCCAGGAGGTCGTCCAAGCGGCCGGCGCGGAGATCGTCGAGAAACCCGCGCACGAAATCCTCGACCGGCCGGTCGTCGAAGACGCGCGCCAAGAGCTCGCGCTGAAAGCGCCGCGCGAGCGGCGTCCAATCGCGGCGCACCGCCTCGAGACCGACGAACTCGACGCGCATGCCGCCGTCGGCGGCGAGGGCGCCCGCATAGCGCTTCTTGCTGCCGCCCGTGCCTTGCCGCACCTCGGGCATGAAGAAGCGCCGATAGCACTTCTCGAACTCGAGCTCGAGATGGCTCTCGACTCCGAAGTCGGCGCGCAGGTGGTCGACGAGGGCGGCGCCGATCGCACGGCGGATCTCCTCCGCGACGACGAGCGCGCGCTCCGAGTCCTCCTCGCCGGGATCGACGAAGAGCGAATCGGTGTCGCCGTAGAGCACGGCGTAGCCGAGGCGGCGCACCTCGGACGCGGCGCGGTGGATCAAGTGCTGCCCGGTCTGGGTGATCGCGTTCGCGATCGCCGGCGAGAAGAAGCGGCACGAGGTCGCCGCCAGGACGCCGTAGAGCGAGTTCATCAGGATCTTGATCGCGTAGGCGCGGAGCGTGTCGCCGGCGCGCCGCGCCTGGTCGCGCTCCGACCAGAGCGCGGCCACCAGGTCGGGGAGGATGCCGGGCTCGCGGCGAAACGCGGCGCCGCTCGGCGTCCGGATCAGGGTGGGGTCGTCCGGCGCCGGCTCCGGCACGAAGGTCAACGGATCGATGTTGAAGGTCCGGATGATGCTCGGGTACAGGCTCTTGAAGTCGAAGACCAGGATGTTCCGAAAGAGGCCGGGCACCGAGTCCAAGACGGCGCCGCCGGCGACCGCGGCCTGGTCGTGGTCGCCGGTCACCGACGGCGCGACGTGGCCGCGCCGCCGGAGCTCGCCGAGGTACAGGAAGTCGACCGAGGCGATGCTCGCACCGACGCGATCGAGCTGCATGCCGGTGAGGAGGCTGCGTGAGATCGCCAGCTCGACGAGCCGCTGCTTGGCGAGGATCTCGAGGACGAGCTGGGCGTCGCGCAGGTTGTAGTCGACGAGCTTCTGGCGATCGTGGCGGAACGCGCCCTCGATCTCGCGGCCGCGTCCGTCGCCGGTGATCAGCTTGCCGGTCCCGAGGAACGCCTGCGCGGCGGTCTCGAGCTTGTAGTCGTCGAGACGGATGAAGGCGCTGCGCGTGAGCGCGAGGCCGTCGAGGATCTGCCGGCCGGGGGCGCTGGCGCGCGGATCGCGCGTGAAGCTCTGGTCGCGCTGGATCGTGGTCTCGTCGGCGGTCCGCCCGAGACGGAACGGGATGCCGTGCTTCTGGCAGAGGCGGCGCAGCACGACCAGGTCGAAGTCGACGACGTTCCAACCGGTGATCACGTCGGGATCGAGCTCGGCGAGCAGCGCGAAGAAGCGCTGCAACAGCTCGCGCTCGGTCGCGAAGCATTCGGCGGCCGCGAGCGGCCCCGGACCGACGATCAGCACACGGTCGATTCCGAGGCCGGCGAGCGCGACCGCGTACAGCGACGACGCGTGCAGGTCGGTCTCGATGTCGATCGAGAGCACGCGCAGGCGCGGCACGAAATGCGCAGGCGCGAGCGTCGGATTGCGGAAGACGTGGGCGATCGCGGCGTCCGGCGCCGACGGCCCGGTGACGTCGATCGCGGCGCGCAGCCCGCGATCGATGAGGTAGCGGTACGCGAAGCGCAGGTCGGCCTCGAAGCACGCGATGCCCGCGGCCTGCAAGCGCTGGCGGAGCGGCGGCACGTCGCTCGGCGCCGTCAGCGAGACCCGCGCGACCGGCCGCCCGTCGAGGGCGCGAAGCGCCGTCGGCTCGACGAGCGCGTGCAGGCGCGCGCCGAGACCGCGCGCGTCGTCGGCGTCCTCGGCGGGGACGAAGAAGTAGGGCCGCACGCGGTCGTCGATGACGCAGAACGACTCGCCGTTCTCGAGCGTCCCGTAGAGGTGCACCTCGGGCCGGCCGTCGATCACCCGGTAGGTCGGTTGCAGGATGAAGCCGCGCACGTCCGGCCACTATAGCGTGCCCGAGGCGATCGCGAGACCGCCCCGTCGTCGCGCGCGTTACATGTAGCTGCCGCCGGTCACGAGGACGACGTGGCCGGTGACGTAGTCCGCAAGCGGCGAGGCGAGGAAGAGCACCGGGCCGGCCGCTTCCTCCGGCGAGCCGGCGCGTCCGAGCGGGATGGCCGCCTGCGCCCGGCGTCGCATCTCCTCCGGTATCCCGAGCTCGACGAGCTGGCCGTCGACCTCCTCCTTCGCGCCCGGATCCTTCGCGGCGGTGAGGCGGGTCTCGATGAAGCCGTACGCGACGGCATTGACGTTGACGTTGAGCCGCCCCCATTCACGCGCGAGCGTCTTGGTGACGCCGACGATCCCCATCTTGCCGGCCGAGTAGTTCACCTGTCCGGCGTTGCCGGCGACGCCCGACGTCGACGAGACGTTGACGACCTTGCGCATCACGCGCGTGCCCGAGGCGGTCTCCGCCTTCGCCCAATCGCGCCAGTAGCCGGCGGCGGCGCGCAGGATGCGAAACGGGCCGGTCAAGTGCACGTCGATCATCGCGTACCATTGCTCGTCGGACATCTTGTGGATCACCCCGTCGTAGGTGTAGCCGGCGTTGTTGACGATCACGTCGAGCGCACCGAAGCGGTCGACCGCGCTCTTCACCAGGCGGTCGGGAAATTTCGGATCGGTGACCGAGCCCGCGACCGCGAGCGCCTCGCCGCCGCCCGCGGTGATCGCGCTCACCGCCTCGGCGGCGATCTCTTCCTTGAGATCGTTGACGACCACCTTGGCGCCGTGCGCCGCGAAGAGCTCCGCGACCGCACGCCCGATTCCGCGGCCGGAGCCGGTGACGACGGCGACCTTTCCGTCTACGAGCTTCATGGCGTCCTCCCGAATGCGACGACACCCGAGCCGGTCGTCGCGTTCGCGCGGCGTTGTCGCATAGGCCGGCGCGGTCGGCAAATCCGACCGCGGCGCGCAGCGCCGCCGCGCCTTGATTGGCCGTCCGCGCGGCCATATTCCGACGCGCGTGGACGCCGCCGACCTCGAGCCGCGACTGAGCGCGTTCTTGGCGGGCGAGCGGCCGGAGGCGCCGCCCGCCGTGCGCGGTCTCCGCAGACTCGCCGGCGGCGCGTCGCGCGAGATCTGGTCGTTCGACCTGGTCGACGCGGGCGACGGCTCGGTCCGCCACCTCGTCCTGCGCGCTGATCCCGCGGCGGCCGGGGCGCCGCGCGACGATCGCGCATCGGAGGTCGACGTGCTGCGCGCCGCGCATGCCGCGCGGCGTCCCCGTGCCCGCGGTGCGCTGGGCCTCCCGCGACCCGACGATCGTCGGCACGCCCGTTCCTCATCATGGACTACGTCGCGGGCGAGACGCTCGCCCGCCGATTGCTCCGCGATCCGGAGTACGCGGGCGCCCGTACGGCGATGGCCGCCCAGCTGGGGCGGATCCTCGCGAGCATCCACGCGATCGATCGTCGAGGCCGACCGCCTCGAGCTGCCGGCGATGACCGATGACCGCGGCCCCGCCGCCGCGGAGCTCGAACACTATACGCAGCTCTATCGCACGCTGGCGCCCGAGCCGCATCCGGTGATCGACCTCGTCCTGCGCTGGCTCGGCGAGCGCATCCCCCGCACCGATCGGCTGACGCTCGTGCACGGCGACTATCGCATCGGCAACGTGATCTTCGGCCCGGAGGGCGTGCGCGCGATCCTCGATTGGGAGCTTGCGCATCGTGGGGATCCCATGGAGGACTTGGGGTGGATGTGCGTCAAGGCGTGGCGATTCGGCGGCCGCCTTCCGGTCGGCGGCGTCGGCGAGCGGGAGCGAGCTCTTCGGTGCATACGAGGCTGCCGGCGGCGGCGCCGTCGACGCCGAAACCGTTCACTACTGGGAGGTATTCGGCAACCTCAAATGGGCCGTGATCTGCATCATGCAGGCGCAGCGCCACCTCGCCGGCGGCACCCCCAGCGTCGAGCTCGCGAGCCTCGGCCGGCGGACCGCGGAAGTCGAGCACGAGCTGCTGACGCTCGTCGACTGATCGTCGTGCAGGATCGGCCGACCGTTCTCGAGCTGCTGGATGCGGTCCGCCGCTTTCTCGAGCACGACGCCGTTCCGGCGCTCGACGGGCCGCGGCGGTTCCACGCGCGGGTCGCGGCGAACGTGGTCGCGATCGTCGGCCGCGAGCTCGCCCTCGGCGACGCGCAGCTGCGCGCGGAGCGGGAGCGGTTGGCGGCGTTGCTCGGCCGCGAGGGTTCGGAAGCGCCGCCCGCCGGCGCGGCGCTGCGCGACGACGTGGCCGCGCTCACGGCCGCGCTCGTCGAGCGCATCCGCGCCGGGGCGGCGGATCGCGAGCCGTTCCGGAGCGCGGTCCTGAAGCACCTCCGCGCCACCGCCGCGGACAAGCTCCGCATCGCGAACCCCCGCTATCTCGAGGAAGCCTCGTGACGAGCCCGTCGGCCGACGCCTCAGTCGAGCGCGTGCTCCTCGCGATCCGTCTCGCGCACGGCGACGACGTCACGTTCGTCCGCGCGCTCTCTGCCGAGGCGTTCGGAAGCTACGGCGACTACAGCGGCGTCCTTCCCGCATGGCTCGGCGATCCCGCGGTGCAGACGCTCCTCGCCGAGCTTCCAGGTGAAGGTGCCGTCGGCTTCGCGATGCTCGGGCCGCGTCGCTGGCGCCCGATCACGGCGGTGCCCTGCGGCGAGCTGCTCGCGCTCGCGGTCGCTCCGGCGCAGCGGCAGCGCGGCGTCGGCCGCCGTCTCTTGGCTCGAGATCGAGCGGCGCGCGCGTGCGGCGCGGATGCGCGAGCTGTGGCTCAGCACCGCGACGACGAACCTGCCGGCGCGACGGCTTTACGCGAGCGCCGGCTTCACGGCGCGCGCGCTCGATCGCCGTCGTTACCCGTCCGGCCACGTGGCCCTCGAGATGGCGAAACGCCTCTAGGATCGCGTCCGCCGTGCCGTACGTCGACGCCAACGGGATCCGGATCTACGTCGAGGAGTGGGGCGCAGGCCCGCCGCTCCTGCTCGTCATGGGTCTCGGCGCGACGTACGAGACCTGGATCGCGCAGCGCGACGCATTGGGCGCGGCGCATCGTGCGATCGCGTTCGACAATCGCGGCGCCGGCCGCGGTCCGACTGCCCGCCCGGACCGTGGCGCGTCGCCGACATGGCCGCCGATGCCGTCGGCGTGTTCGATGCCCTCGGCATCGCGTGCGCGGACGTCCTCGGCGTCTCGATGGGCGGGATCATCGCGCAGGAGCTCGCGATCCGGCATCCGGCGCGCGTCGACCGGTTGATCGTCGCGGTGTCCTTCGCGCGCCCGGATCCCATCCGGCGCGCATTCCTTGCTTCATCGCCGCTGGGCGCGTCTGAACGGTGCGGACGTCGTGGAGGAGAGCCTCGCGACGCTGCCGTGGCTGCTGTCGCCGGCGTTGCTCAACGACGGGCCGCGGCTCACGCGGATGCTCGAGATCCTCGTCGACGATGCCGTTCGTCGCGCCGGAGGCGTACGCGCGCCAGGTCGACGCCATCCTCGACCACGAGACCCTCTCGCGCTTGCATGCGGTGCGGGCGCCGACGCTCGTCCTCGCCGCCGCGGAGGACGTCCTGACGCCGGTCTTCTTGAGCGAGGAGATCGCCGGCGCGATTCCGGACGCACGCCTGGTCGTCCTGCCTGCGGGCAATCATGCCGTGCAGCTCGAGTATCCGGAGGCGTTCAACGCCGCGGTGCTGGGATGGCTCGATTCCACGCCGGCAAAAGAAAGACCCCGATGGCTTTCACGGCGACGCGCCGCCCCGCCGGTGAAGCGGGAGCCATCGGGGTCCGGTGGTACCTGGGTCCCCGTAGGGTGACCCAGCGACAGTTCGTTGGGTACGACCCTAAGAGGGTACCACCTCACAGCTCACCGTAGAGAATCCTACCGTCACTGGATCACCTCCTTTCGTGCGGCGCGAGAACCGGGCGGGCCCTAGCCCCGCCATCGCCGGCCGACCGCCCATGCCGTCCCGCGACCCCGATCGCCGACCGCGTCGGCGCAGAGGCCTGTGTGAACCTCGATCGGGTGCGAATGGCGAAATTCTAAACGGACCACGACCGGGCTGTCCAGCAAGGATCGCGATGCGGCGTCGGCGAGAGTAAGCTACTCGACGTTTCGTGCGCGTGCGCACCGCGAGGGGCGTTTCGCGCAGTTCGACGGGCGCCAGTGACCAAGCGACAGACGGGACGCCGCAGAAGCGGCGGGGAGGACATCTCGTGGGGCGACTCTTCAACGACATCACGGAAACGGTCGGCCGGACGCCGATGGTGCGGCTCAACCGCATCACGCAGCGGACTCGACGCCCGCGATGTACGCCAAGCTCGAGTTCTTCAATCCGCTCTCGAGCGTCAAGGACCGGATCGGCGTCAACATGATCGATGCCGCCGAGCGCGCCGGTCTGCTCGGCCCAGGCTCCGTCATCATCGAGCCGACGAGCGGCAACACCGGCATCGCGCTCGCGTTCGTCGCCGCCGCGCGCGGCTATCGTCTCGATGCTCACGATGCCGGAGTCGATGTCGGAGGAGCGCCGCAAGCTCTTGCGCCTCCTCGGCGCCGAGCTCGTGCTGACGCCGGCGGCGGGCGGCATGCGCGAGGCGATCCGGCGCCGCCGAGGAACGCGCCCGGGAGACGCCGAAGTCGTTCATCCCGCAGCAGTTCCAGAACCCCGCGAACCCGGACATCCACCGCCGTACGACGGCGCGCGAGATCTGGGACGACAGCGACGGTGCGGTCGACGTGCTGATCGCGGGCGTCGGCACCGGCGGCACGATCACCGGCGTCGCCGAGGTGATCAAGCGCGAGAAGCCGTCGTTCCGCGCGATCGCGATCGAGCCGGCGGCATCGCCGGTGCTCTCCGGGGGCGCGCCCGGCCCGCACAAGCTGCAAGGGATCGGCGCCGGCTTCATCCCCGAGATCCTCAACGTCGGCATCATCGACGAGGTGGTGCAGGTACGCGACGACGACGCCCTCCGGACCGCACGCCGGGTCGCGCGCGAGGAAGGAATTCCCTGCGGCATCAGCAGCGGCGCGGCGGCGTGGGCGGCGCTGCAAGTCGCGGCGCGGCCGGAGAGCGCCGGAAAGTTCATCGTGGTGATCTTTCCGAGCTCGGCCGAGCGCTACCTGAGCACGAGCCTCACCGAGGACCTCTGAGCGGCGGCGCGGCCTCGCAACGCGCCGCGCGTAAGCCGCACGTCGCAGCCGCCTCCGCGGCATCGCCTCTCGTGCGCAGCAGCCGGCTCGACCGGATCCCTAGCCGCCGCGCCTGACGGCGACGCGCTCTTCGCGGCGATTCGCCTCGGTCCCGTCGACGAGCCGTCGCGCGACGATTGCGTGCGTCGGCGCCCGGGTCGCGGCGATGCGCTCGCGCGACTCGCCGTCCCCGGCGCGACCGTCGTCGCCGCCTCGAGGTCGCTCAACGCCGCGGCGACCTCGGGCGTGATCGGCGCCGGCGAGGCGCCGGCGGAGCGCGCGCGCAGGAAGCCGAGCAGCCGCTCGTCGACGCCGCGGAGGTGCTCTGCTTCGAGCCGCGCGATCATCGTGACGTCTCGCGAACCGCATCTAGTCCGCCGCCGCCGGCGCAGGGATGAGCGTCGCGCGCAGCTGCGGATGGCGGTCGAGAAGGCGCGCCACCTGCGCGATGCGCGCCTCGCCGTCGGCGCCGAGCTCGGCGCTCGCGGGCGGGAAGGGGACCGGCTTCAGATCGAAGCTCGGCTCCTCGTCGCGGCGGAAGATCGATCCGAGCAGCCGGAGCGGCGTCCCGAGCGCGCCGACAAGCGCCTGACGCAACGCTTGGCCGAAAAGACTCCCGAATCGGTAGCGGCTCGCGGCGACGTCGCCCCGGATCGGGACGGCGAGGTGGACGTCGCCGCGGAGGTCCTTCATGAGCGTCAGCGCGACCGGCAGCGTGACGCCGGCCTCGGGCGCGACCAGGTCGGGGCCGGTGCTGCCGAGCGCGAGCCGCGACAAGACGAGGTCGTCGTCGGCGACGAGCTTGCCGTTCGCGATCGTGATGCGCGCGCCGATCCGTGCGAGGCCGGCGGTGATCTCGTAGTTCAGCGCCGGCTCGAGATAGCGGCTGAGCGGCGCCAAACGCAGCCGATCGACGTCGAGCCGCATCGGCCGTATCCTCCGCGCCGATCGCGCCGGCGACCGTGAACGGCGAAAGCTCGTCGACCGAGCCGGTGAGCGCGACGCGGCCGACGTGGAACGGCGAGGCGACGAGATCCCCGAACGTGCCGTCGACGTCGGCGAGGTCGGCGCCGAATGCCGGCGGCATGGTGGTGTCGTAGATCTCGACCCGGCCGCCGTGGATCGTCGCGCTCGCGATGCGCAGCCAAGGGTCGGTCGCCGGCGGCGACGACGGGGACGGGCTCGGGATCGGGTCGCGTCGCGCTCCCGCGCTGGCGGTCGGTGGTCGCGCGAGCGTCCACGGATAGACGCCGTCCATCCCGCGATGGAGCATCAGGTACGGCCAGGCGGCCGTGAGCCGGTTCACGCGAAGCCGGAGAGGCTCGAACGTGCTGTCGCCGACGACGACGGCGAGCTCTTGCCAGGCGAAGACGTCCTCCGGGCGCGAGGGATCCGGCGAGACGCTCTTCGCGTCGCGCACGGTGACCGCGCCGTTCCAGTGCGCGGGCTCGGCGCCGACGCGGACGGTGACCTCGCCGTCGATGCGACCCGCCGTGAACGCGATCGGCAGCCGCAAGCGCGCCGCCAGCTCGGGAAGCGCGAGGTCGTGGAAGGCGAGGCCGAGCCGTGTCGTCTCGCCGACGCGACCCTCGACGTCGACCGTGCCGCCGGCGGGCGCCGCGGCGATCGTGAATCCGACCTGGTCCTTCGCGAAGGTGATGCGCCCGTGGTCGACTGGGATGCGCATCTCGGGGTCGGCGCCGGGGACGATGCCGCGCAGCAGGATCTCGCCGCGGCCGAGCGTGACCGCGCCCAACGACGTCTGCCAGCGGGTATTCGGCGGCCGGCCCGACGAGCCGGCGAGCGGGACGTGCACGCCCTCGGCGTCGCGTGCGGCGGTCGCCGCGAAGTCCTCGACCGCGACCGCACCGATGTCCGTCCGCCGCCCCAGGAAATCGACGGCGATCCGCTCCAGTCGCACGCGCGCGGCGCGCAGGCTCGGCTCCGGCGCCCACGGCTCGCCGATCGCGAGGTCGCGCAGCCGTGCCTCCGCAGTGAGCCGGTGCGTCCGGAGCACGGCGTGCGCGACGGTGCGGCGATAGCTGAGGTCGACGTCGAGCGTGCCGGCGACCTTCTGCCAGCCGACCGGCACGTAGAGCAGGGTCCGGGACAGCGACGCGCCGGTCGCGGCGAGATGCGCCTGTAGGTCCGACTCACCGTCCTTCGCACTGTAATCGAGATCGATCGTCAGCGGCGTCGTCTCGAGCCGACTGGCGATCGTCAGGTGAATCGCGGTCGCGCCGCCGCCCGCGATCGTGAGGTCGTGCGCGGCGACGTCGTCGAGGTGCAGCGAGGTCTCGAGCGCGGGCGTCGTGCTCTCGTCGCGAAAGCGAACGCTGCCGCCGATGATCCGGAGCGTCGCGACGCGGAGCGCGCGCTCCTGGGGCGGAGCGTTCGCGGCGCCGCCGTGCGCCGCCGCGTCCCTGGGCCTGCGAAACAGCGCCGTGACGTTGAAATCGCCGTTCGCCGTGCGCTCGAGCGCGATCCAGGGTCGGTCGACGACGACGGCGTCGAGCGTTGGCTCGCCGGCGAGCCAGCGTCGCAGCCCGACGTCGAGCCGCACGCCGGCGACGGTGACGATCGGCGGCTGCGCGCGGTCCGGGGCGATCGTGACGTCGTGGAACGCCATGCTCGCCTGCAAGGGATTCCAGCTGATCCAGCCGACGTGCACGGCAGCGCCGGTCTCGGCCGAGAGCCGCGCCGAGAGGAGCGGCGCGACGATCGTCGGCGCGACCGCGACGGCGGCGAGCGCGAGGACCGTGAGCGCCGCGGTCCATGCGAGGACGCGGGCGCCGCGCCGCCTGCGAGCCGCCATCGCGCCGTCGATGGCAGGAAGGCCACGGGCGGTCAATGTGTCGCGGGCCGCCGCCGGCGCCTCCGGCGGCTCTCGGCGCCGCGGCCGGTAGTGAACGCCGGTCACCGCCGGGAGTTGACAACGGCGCTCGGGCTCGGAAGAAGGTCGCGAGTCATGGCGAGCTTCACCCACACGGTTCGCGAGCGCGTCGCCTTCGTCACCTTCGATCAGGGCGGCATGAACACCCTCTCACGCGCGGCGATCGAGGAGCTCGACGCTCTCGAGCGGACGCTCCGCGAGGCGCACCGCACGGCGCCGCTCGACGGCGTCGTGCTCTCCGGCAATCGTTACGGCCTCGGCGCCGGCGCCAACATCGGCGAGCTGATGGCCGGAAGCGCCGCCGACCTGACGGCGCTCATCGACCGCGGCGACGAGGTGCTGTCCCGGATCGAGGCCAGTCCGTTTCCCTGGGTCGCCGCCGTCGACGGGGTGTGTCTCGGCGGCATCTACGAGCTCGCGCTCGCCTGCCGCGCGATCGTCGCGACCCGCCGCTCGTCGCTCGGGTTTCCGGAGATCCTGCTCAACATCTTTCCGGGTCTCGGCGGGACGCAGCGCCTGCCGCGGCGTTGCGGCCTCGTCCACCCGACCGACCCGGTCCACGGCGACGCCGCGCTGTCGATCATCCTGCAGGGGAAGTCCGTCTCCGCGGAACGCGCGTTCGCGATTCGCATGATCGACGGGCTCGTGCCGGACGGGGTGGAGCTCCAGGACTTCGCCGCGCGGTTCCTGCGCGAGGACCTGCCCGTGCTCGCCGACCCGGCGCCCGATCTCACGATCGCGGCGCAGGTCGTGCCGATGGTCCTGCCGACGATTCGCAAGGCGACGCAGGGCCGCGACCGTCCGCGCGCGCCGTACGTCGCGCTCGACGTGATCACCCGCGGCGTCCGCCTGCCGCTGCCGGCCGCGATCCGGCTCGAGCGCGACCGCTTCCTCGAGGTCGCCGCCTCGAGCGAGGCGAAGGCCGGCATGCGGTTCTTCTTCACGCAGCAGCGGGTCAACAAGCTGCCGCGCGAGCTCGCGAGCGCCTCGGCGCGGGCGATACGCCGCGTCGGGGTCGACGGCGCCGACGGGTACATGGGAAACGCGATCGCGTTCCTCTGCCGCCGCGCCGGCTACGACGTCGTCGGCCACGTCCCGGTCGCGTCGCTCGCCGCCGGCGCGCCGGTCCGCCTGCGCGCCAAGTACGATCCCTTGATCGAGCGCGGCCGGGTCGACGCCGCGACCGCGGAGCGCGAGGTCGGGTCGGTCGAGATCGCGACCGATCTCGCGCGGCTCGCCGAGTGCGATCTCGTCATCGAGGCCCGCAAGGAAGACCCGGACGTGAAGCGCGACTTCTACCGCGCGCTCGCCGGCGTCGTCGCTCGCGGCGCGATCGTCAGCTCGAACAGCAGCTCGATGGGTCCCGGCTTCCTCGGCGCCTTCTTCCGCGAGGGCGGCGGCGATCCCGCGAACCTGGTGAACCTGCATTTCTTCAGTCCCGCCGAGCACCCGCAGCGGGCGCTCGTCGAGGTGATTCGCACCGACGCGACGCCCCCGGAGGTCCTCGCGGCCGTCCACGGCTTCGTCCGCAAGATCGGCAAGGTGCCGCTCTTCCTGCGCGACGGCTCGCCCGGGTTCCTGGTGAACGCCGCGCTCGCGGAGTACTTCCGCGAGGCCGAGGCGCTCTACCGCGAAGGGACGCCGATCGAGACCATCGACGAGGTAATGCGCACGCGCGTCTTCCCGCTCGGCCCGTTCGAGGTCGCGGATCAGGCGGGTGTCGACGTCGCCGCGGGCATGTTCGACGTGTTGGCGCGGGACGGCGCACCCGAGCAGACGCCGCTCGTCGTCCTGCTGCGCGATCGCGGCCGGTTCGGGATCAAGTCCGGGGGCGGGTTCTACGACTACGCGGACGGCAAGCGGTCGGCGCCGTATGCCGGGCTCGCCGGTCTCGCGGGCACGCGCGGCGATCGGGCCGCGAGCGCGGACGAGATCGAGGAGCGCTGCGTCCGGGCGCTCTGGCGAAAGGCGCGCGCGCTGCTCGAGCGCGGGATCGTCGCGAGCGAGGAGGAAGCCGACCTGGGGTTCGTCTACGCGATCGGCTTCGCGATGTACCTCGGCGGCCCATTCTTCTACGCGCGCGAGCACGGGTGGTCCTGAGGCCGCCGCGAGACGCGATGAACGCTCCCACGCACCACGAGCTCGCGATCGGCGCGAGCGCGAGCCACGACGCGCCGACGGCCTACACCCGCTATGCGGAGCGAGCGCTCGCCGGCGCGCCGCCGAGCCGCGACGACCTCCGCACCCTTCTCGGCGCCCCGGACGAGGATCTCCGCGACATGCTGCTCGCGGCCTTCCGGGTGCGGGAGCGCTTCTTCGGGCGGCGCGTCAAGCTCTGCTTGCTGCGAAACGCGCGCAGCGGCCTTTGCCCGGAGGATTGCCACTATTGCTCGCAGTCGGTGGTGTCGACGGCGGAGATCGCCACCTATCGCTTGCAGCCGCACGAGAGCCTCGTCGCGGGCGCGCGTGCTGCGGTCGAGCGCGGCGCGCGCCGCTACTGCATGGTGACGAGCGGGCGCGGTCCGAGCGGCCGCGACATCGATCACCTCACTGCCGCGACGCGGGCGATCAAGGCCGCGCATCCCGACCTCGAGATCTGCGTCTCGCTCGGTCTCATGGACGAGACGCAGGCGCGGCGGTTGAAGGCGGCGGGCGTCGGCTGGGTCAACCACAATCTCAACACCAGCGAGCGCTTTCATCCCGAGATCTGCACCACGCACACCTACGCCGACCGGGTCGCGACCGTGCGTGCCGTCCAGCGCGCGGGGCTCTCGACCTGCTGCGGGGGCATCATCGGGATGGGCGAGACCGACGACGACGTCGTCGAGCTCGCGCTCGCGCTGCGAGAGCTCCGGGTCGATTCGCTGCCGGTGAACTTCCTGCTGCCGATCGCCGGCACGCCGCTCGCGGGGCGCGCGTCGGTGACGGCCGTCAAGGGGCTGAAGGCGCTCTGCGCGTTCCGCTTCGCGAATCCGGCAAGCGAGATCCGCGCCGCCGGCGGCCGCGAGCGAAGCTTCGGCGACTGGCAGGCGCTCGCGCTCTACCCGGCGAACTCGATCTTCATCGACGGCTATCTCACGACCGCCGGGCTCGCCGCGGAGCCGGCCCGCGACATGATCGCGTCGCTCGGCTTCACGGTCGAGACCGAGGTCGAGGTCGGCGCCCCGGCCGACGCGGCGTCGAACGAGGGCGACGCGGCTCGTGACGCCGGCACCGCAGCAGGCCCGTGCCGCACGCTCGCGCCGCCGCCGGCGTCCTGAGCTCGCGCGGCGCCCACCCGTACCGCGTCGCCTGCGTGCGGCCGCGATCAGGCGGCGCCTGCGACATCGGCCGTCGGCGCGCCGCCGCCGCGGTGGCGCGTGCGCCGGCCGGCGCCTAGGCGAATGCCGGCATCACGCGCTCGCGGAAGAGCGCCAGGCCGGCGAGGTCGAACGGCGCGCGGAGCGCGAGGACGAGGCGCTCGACGCCGGCCTCGCGGTACGCCGCCACCCGCTCGATCACCTGGTCGGGCGTGCCGATCAGGATGCCCGGCAGCACGAACGGCAGCATCGCGCCGAACTGTTCGGGCAGGGCGGCGCGAGCCCGTTCCGCGGCGCGCTCGTCGGGCGCGATCGCGAGGCCGACGTTCACGCTCCGCATGATCGCCGCCGGATCGCGACGCTCGCGCTCGCACCAGCGCTCGAGGACAGCGTTCTTCTGCGCGAACGCCTCGGGTGCGAGAAACGGCGCGTTCCAGCCGTCGGCGCGGCGCGCGACGATGCGCAGCATGCGGCGCTCGCCCGTGCCGCCGATCCAGAGGCGCGGCCGCGCGCCGATCGGCTTCGGGTCGCAGCGCGCGTTCCGCAGCTGGTAGTACCGGCCGTCGAAGGTCACCTCGTCCTCGTCCCACAGCAGCCGGATCAGCGCCGCCGACTCCTCCAATCGATCCAGTCGCTCGCGCAACGAGGGAAACGGCAGCCCGAAGGCGTCACACTCGGTCTGATGCCAGCCGATCCCGAGCCCGAGCTCCATCCGGCCGCCGCTCACGTGATCGACGGTGACCGCGGCCTTCGCGAGCAGGCCCGGGTTTCGATAGAGGACGCAGAAGACGAGACACCCGACGGTGACGTTCGTCGTCGCCGCGGCGAGCGCCGTCATCGCGGCGACGCCCTCGAAGCAGCTGCCGCGCGACTCGCCGATGACCGCCGGGTAGAGATGATCCCAGACCGAGACCCAATCGAAGCGACCCTCGTCGGCCAGACGCCAGAGGGCCTGGAGCTCGACCATCGAGCAGTGCTGCGGTCCGGCGTGGACTCCGAAGCGCATCGGTGGCGTCACTCGGACGGGATCGACGAGACGAGAAGGCCGTGTGAGGCGAAGTGTCCCCACGGCGTGAAGAAGCCCGGACGTCCATGCGCGAAGAAGTGCGAGTGCGGGACGAGACGGCTGCCGGCGAGGAACGGCACCTGCGGATGCTCGTGGCCGATGAAACCCGTCTGCAAGAACGGCCACCCGGCATACGCGTAGCCGTTGCCGTACGAGGTCTCACGTGTGACGACCGTCACCTGCGGGCCGGAGACGACGATCGTCGGCGCGATCACGATCGACGGGACGCCGCCGCGACCCCGTCCGGGAACGGCGTCGACTGGCGGTGCGCTACCCCGCCACGCGGCAGGAATCGCGCCGGCCGGTGCGCGCGGCAGGGCGACGTTCGTGCCCGCGGCCGGCTCGACGCCACGCGGCGCCGCGGCGGCGATCGACGGCACCGCGCTACCCGTCGACGGCCGTTCGTCGACGTCCGCCGCCGGCGGCTGGCCGGCGTCCCGGTGCGGTCGCGACTCGAATCGCCGGGCGCGACCGTCCTGCGGCACGCTCGCCGCGTCGTTCGACAGGTGAAGGGTCGCGCCGTCCCGCCACGCGAACACCGCCGCCGCGCCGGCGGCCGGGAGCGCGATCGTGGCGAGGACGATCGCGACCAGCACCCGTAACACGCGACCCCGCTGCCGGCCGGCGAGCGCTCGCCGTCGGCGCGTCACGCTCCGCGGGCGCACGTGCCGCGCGTCGGCGCACGGCCGCGGCCCAGCGTTACCGCGATCGCCGGTGTCCATCGCGTCACGCGTAGTAGCGGAAGATCACCTCGGCGGCGCACGCCGGTTTGCTTTGGTTCTCGAGCTCGAACGTCAGCGCGATCGTGCCGTCGCCGCCGCCCTGCGTCGGCTCGAAGCCGTTCAGCTTGGCGCGCAGGCGGACGCGCGCGCCGACCGGCACCGGGCTCGGAAGGCGCATCTTGTTGAGCCCGTAGTTGACGCCCATGCGGATGCCGTCGACCCGCATGATCTCGGCGAGCAGCGCCGGCCCGAGCGCGAGCGTGTAGTAGCCGTGGGCGATCGGTCCGCCGAACGGCGACTCGCGTTTGCAGCGCTCGATGTCGACGTGGATCCACTGGTGGTCGTGCGTGGCGTCGGCGAAGAGATTCACCTCCTCTTGCGTCACCTGGTGCCAGTCGCTCACGCCGAGCTCCTGACCGACGAGCTCCTTCAGTCCTTCGATGCCGTTGATCGTGCGCATGCGAGCTCCTTCCGCGGGTCCGAGTGTCGCGACTCTAGGCAAAGTCTCGCATCGACGCCAGCGACGAGCGCACGATGCGGGCGTCATCGCTCCCGGCGACGCCGCCGGAGGGTCGCGACCGCCGGCGCCGGCCCTACGGGCGGCGGCGCGCCTGCTCGAGCCGGTGCCGGCCGCGCGGCCGCCTTGACCCTCCTCCGACCTCGTGGAATACGTCGGCGCCTCGCCAATTCGGCTCTGGAGGACACCGCATGACGATGACGGCGCTGCTCGCAACGGTCTCCATGACGCTCATCTCGGTCGCGCTCGCGCAGGCGGCGGATCCACCGAAGAGTCCGACGCCGGAGAAAGCGCCGGTCGTCGTGCTCAAGACCTCGATGGGCGAGGTCAAGATCGAGCTCTATCCCGACAAGGCGCCGATCACCGTCAAGAACTTTCTCGATTACGTCGAAGCCAAGCACTACGACGGGACGATCTTCCACCGCGTGATCCCCCAGTTCATGATCCAGGGCGGCGGCTTCACACCCGACATGCAGCAGAAGCCGACCAAGGCGCCGATCAAGAACGAGGCCGGGAACGGCCTCAAGAACACCAACGGCACGATCGCCATGGCGCGCACCGGCGTCGTCGACAGCGCCACCTCGCAGTTCTTCATCAATACCAAGGACAACGCCTTTCTCGATCACCGCGACGAGACCCCGTCGGGGTTCGGCTACGCGGTTTTCGGCAAGGTCGTCTCGGGGATGGACGTCCTGAAGAAGATCGAAGCGGTGCCGACCACGACCAAGGGGCCGCATCAAAACGTGCCGACGACGCCGGTCGTGATCGAGTCGGCGCGCCTCGTGCAGTAGCGCCGCGAGAACGCCGTGCCGCGTTGGAGCATCGAGCGCGTCGACGACGTCAGCGTCGTCACGATGACCTCGAGCAAGGTCAACGCGATGAACGACGACTTCTTCAGCGATCTCCAGGCGGCGATGGCCGAGCTGCAGAGCGGCGAGCCACTGCCGATCGTGCTCACCGGGACCCGCAACTGCTTCTCGGCGGGGCTCAACCTCCTCGAGCTCTACGAGTTCGACCGCACGACGCTCGCGGCCTTCGTCGACCGCCTCGGCGAGACGATCCTCGCCTGGTTCTCGCTGCCGCGCCCGACGATCGCCGCCATCAACGGCCATGCCATCGCGGGCGGCTGCGTCCTCGCCCTCAGCTGCGATCTCCGGATCGTGACCGACGCCGACGTCCAGCTCGGACTGAACGAGGTGCAGGTCGGCATCCCGTTTCCCGGCGTCCCCTTCGAGATCACGCGCCACGTGGTCTCGCCCGAGCGCATCCGTGAGGTGATGCTCACCGGGGCGCTGTACACGCCCGCGGAAGCGCACAGTCGCGGGCTCGTGGACGAGGTGGTGGACGCCGAGGGTCTGCTGAGTCGCGCGGTCGCGGTCGCGCGCACCATCGCGCGCGACTCGCTGGAGGCGTTCGCGACGATCAAGACGCACCTCGTCGCGCCCGCGCTCGATCGCATCGCGCAGACGCGGGAGCGCCTCGACCGCGACTTCCTCGACGTGTGGTTCTCCGAGTCCGCGCGCCGCCAGATGGGCGAGGTTCGCGCCCGGCTGCTCGCGCGCCACTGACCGCGATGCGCGTGGGCGCGTGCGGTCGCGGCCGGCGTGCCGCCGTGCCGCTGGCGAGCGTCGTCGGCGCCGTCGTCGTCATCGCCGCCGGCGGATGCACGGCGCGACTCGGCGAGGTCGCGGCGATCCTCGGTCCCGAGGCCTATCCGCCGGCGATGGTGCTCGCGACCGGCGTCACCGGCGAGGACTGCGGATCGTCGGTGCTCTTCGTGCCGCTGCGGGCGCCGCGTCTCGAGGAGGCGATCGCGCGCGCGGTCGCGAGCGTGCCGGAAGCGACGCTGCTCACCGAGGTGCGCGTCGAGCGGGTCGCGATCGCGACCGGCGTCTACAATCGCTCGTGCCTGCGCGTCCGGGGCAGCGCCGCGAGGCTGGTCTCGCGGATCGTGCTGCCGGCGGAAGGGCATCACGGCGCGCACGTGAGCCCGCGCTGAGCACGACGCGCCGGCGCCGGCGGCGGATCGCGGCATGGGCCGCGGTCGCGATCGGCGTCTTCGTCGTGGCATCGGTCTGGGCGAGCGCCCGCAGCCGGCCGCTCGCCGCCCCGATGAAGCCGGCGCCGCAGCAGTGGGCGCCGGCGGACGTCACGATCGCCTACCTCGGTCACGCCGCGATGCTCATCGACTTCGAAGGGACGATGCTCCTCACCGATCCGACCTTCTTCGACCGCATCGGCGTCGACGTCGGGCGGCGTCACGATCGGACCGAAACGGCGCGTCGCGGCGGCGCTCGCTCCCGACGAGCTGCCGCGCCTCGATGCCGTGCTGGTCTCGCACGCGCACATGGACAGCCTCGACCGTCCGTCGCTCCGTGCCGTCGCCGACGCGCCCCTCCTCGTCGTTCCCGCGCGCACCCGCGACCTCGTCGACGACCTCGGCTTTGCCCGGGTGGTCGAGCTCGGCTGGGGCGAGCGCACGGTCGCCGGCGGCGTGACGATCGAGGCGGTCGAGGTGCACCACTGGGGGAAGCGCTGGCCGTGGGACGCGTGGCGCGGCTACAACGGCTATCTCCTCACCAAAGGCGGACGTGCGCAGTGCTCTTCGCGAGCGACACCGCCTACACGGAGGCGATCGGTCGGCTCGGGCGTGAGCGCCGGCATCACCGCTGCGATCCTCGGCGCCGGCGCGTACGATCCGTGGATCATGAACCACGCGAACCCGGAGCAGGCGTGGCGCATGTTCGAGGAGAGCGGCGCGTGCTTTCTGCTGCCCGTGCCACTGGGACACGTTCCGGCTCGGCAAGGAGCCGATCGGCGAGGCCATCGCGCGCCTCATCGCCGGCCGCCGGTCCGGAGGCCGACCGGATCGTGATCCGTGACGATCGGCGAGACCTGGACGATGCCGCGCGGCGGCTGCCCGCGCGAGTGAGCCGTCGTGCGCTCCGCGCCGGCGCGGAGGCCGAGATCGCCGCGGGCGCCCCGCACGATCGATGGATTGCCGGTTTCGAACCGCCGGTTTAGAGTGGCGTCGCCGTCGAGCCGCCGGTCGCACGTGCCTCGTCGGCGCCGTCCGCCGACGAGATGCCCGCGCAAGGAGGATGCATGGCAGAGAAGGGCAAGGAATCGCCGGAGATGTCGCCCGAGAAGGTGCTCGGGCTGCTGAACGAGGTGCGGAACCGTCTCAGCACCGTCGCGTGGGCCCTCCATGGCATGCATCACGAGTCCGAGCCGCCCGGGCCGGACGACATCGCCGCGGTCGAGCAGCTCGTCAGCGACACCGTCGACGGCCCGCTCAGCGACGCCTGTGAGGCGCTCGGCCCGTTGCTCGGCGTCAACGCCGACGACGTCGAGCCTGACGCGTCATTGAGCATGGCGGCACCCCCGGCACCACGCCACCCGCGGCTTCTCGATCGTGACGCCGCGGTCCTGGTGGTGATCGACGTCCAAGAGGCGTATCGCGCCGTGCTCCACGAGTACGAGCGGGTCGCGCGCGCGGTCGCGACGCTCGTCCGCGGCGCCGCGGTGCTCGGCCTGCCGATCGTCGCGACCGAGCAATATCCGAAGGGCCTCGGTCGCACCGTGGCAGCAGTCGCGCGCGAGTTTCCCGCCGAGCTCGTTCCGATCGAGAAGCGGACGCTCAGCTGCTGCGGCACCTCGGCCTTCCTCGACGCGCTCGTGGCCTGTCGGCGCCATCAGGTGATCATTGCCGGGATCGAGACGCACGCGTGCGTGAGCCAGACCGCGCACGATCTGCTCGCGGCGCAGTTCCAGGTGCACGTCCCGCACGACGCGACGTCGTCACGCCGCGCCGACGACGCGGCGATCGGCTGGGAGAAGATGCTGGGCGCGGGCGTCGTCCCGGCGACGGTCGAAAGCGCGCTCCTCGAGCTGCTGCGCACCGCCGACGCGCCCGAGTTCAAGACCGTCCAGCGGCTGATTCGCTGACGCGCGTCGGCCGCACGCGCGGCGGCGCGCCGGTCAGTCGTAGCAGCCGAGGAGACGCGAGATCACGAGGCGCTGCACCTCCGAGGTGCCCTCGCCGATCTCGAGCAGCCGCTGGTCGCGATAGAGGCGGGCGACCGGATACTCTTCCATGAGTCCGTAGCCGCCGAAGATCTGCACCGCCGCATGCGTCACTCGTCGCATGACCTCCGACGCCCAGAGCTTCGCCATCGCGGCTTCCTTGCGGAACGCGCGGCGCTGATCGCGCAGCCAGCACGCCTTGTAGAGCAGATTGCGCGTCGTCTCGATCTCGGTTGCCATGTCGGCGAGCTTGAAGGCGTTCGCCTGGAACTGACTGATCGGCTTCCCGAACTGGACGCGCTCGCGGGCGTAGGCGAGGGCGGCGTCGAACGCGCCTTGCGCGCCCCCGAGTCCCATCGCGGCGATCGAGAGGCGGCCGCTGTCGAGGGTCTCGAGCATCTGGCGCAAGCCCGCGGCCGCGCTCGCCGACGAGGTTGTCGCGCGGCACGCGGACGTTGTCGAAGTAGAGCTCGGCCGTGTTCGACGCCCGCCAGACCATCTTGCGATGCATGCGTCCGCGCCGTGAAACCGGGCGTGTCCTGCTCGACGATGATGCAGCTGAGCTCCTTGCTGCCGTCCGGCCGCGTGCCGGTCACGCATTGCACCGTCGAGCCCGCGGTCATCGGCGTCGCGGCATTGGTGATGAAGATCTTGCTGCCGTTGATCACCCAATCGTCGCCGTCGAGGCGTGCGGTCGTCTTGCTGCCGCCCGCGTCCGATCCCGCCGTCGGCTCGGTGAGCCCGAAGCCCCACAGCGCGTTTGCCCGCGCACAGGTCGGGAAGGTAGCGGCGCTTCTGCGCCTCGGAGCCGTAGTAGTAGAGCGGTCCGATGCCGAGCGAGTTCTCGGCGGCGACCGTCGCGGCCTGCGAGCCGTTGACGCGGGCGATCTCCTCGACGGCGATGATGTAGGACAGGTAGTCGAGGCCGTGGCCGCCGTAGTCGGGCGACACGGTCATGCCGAAGAGGCCGAGCTCGCCCATCGCACGGGTCAGCTCGCACGAGAACTCCTCCTTCTCGTCGAGCTCGAGCATGCGGGGCGCGATCTCGCGTTCGGCGAACTCGCGGACGGTCCGGCGAAGCATCTCCTGCTCCGGGCGTCAGGTCGAAATTCATCGCGCGCACGATAGGTCAGCCCGCGCGGGCCGCGCAAGCGATCGCCGGCGTCGCTGCCGTCCTGGTCGCGAAGCACCCCGGCGTCGCCGCTCGCTGCGTTCGCGAGCAGCGCGTCGAGCCAGTATGATTCTTGACTTCCACGACGGTTTCCCCGACCGTTTCGGACGTTTCTCGAGCCATGCCCGAGCGACTCGGCGAACGAGACGTGCACGCCGCCTTCGAGGCGGAGACCCGTCGCCTGATGGCGCGCCGGGTGCCGCTCGGCGATCAGCTTCTGCCTCGTGCTGGCGGCGGTCGCGGGCTCGCTCGAGCTTGCGTACTTTCCCGGGCCGCCTCGGCGCGCTGGCGACGAGCTTCGTGCTGGAGATCGCGCTCGGTGCGCTGGCCGCGATCGCCGCGAGTCGCAGCGGCCGCCTGCGGCGGGCGCTGCTGCCGATCGTGCGCGGCGACGACGCTCGGCATCGCGCTGTTCGTCGTCGGGTACGTGGTCGCGCGTGCGCGCGAGCGGCGACGCGCTCGCGTTCGCGCTGATCGTGTTTCTGGCCGGCGCGGCGTTGATCTTCCCGTGGGGCGCGCGCGGGCAAGTGCCGCTCGCGGTCGGCACGACCGCTCGCCTACTGCGCGCGCGCTCGGCGTCGGCGTCCGCGGCGAGCTGCCGCTGCCGTACGGCGTGCTCAGCGTCGCCGGCGGCGCGGTGACGCTCGGTCATCGGCGCGGTGTTTCTCGACCTCCACCGGCGGGCGATCTTCCACCAGCGGCTCTTGCTCGAGCGCCGGCGCGACCAGGAGCTCGCGACGCTCTACGACGTCACGCGCGCGGTCACCGCGACGCTCGAGCTGCAAGCAGGTCCTCTGGCTCGTGTGCCAGCGCGTGCTCGACGTGCTCGGCCTCGAGCGGCTGTGGCTGCTTTGGCGCGAGGCGCCCGACGGCGACCTGCGCGGACTCGCCGCGCATCGCGACGGCGACGCGCGTGCGCGTCGCCGAGGTGGCGGGCGAGCCGGCGAGCTGGGAGGACCTCTGCGAGCGCGCGGCCGAGTCGCGGCCTGCGGTGGTCGACGCCGGCGCCGACGAGGCCCGCGTGCTCTGCGGCAGCGACGAGCCGCGTTCCCGTGCAGCTGCTGCGCCTGCCGCTGGTCTTCCAGTCGGAGCTCGTCGGCATCATCCTCGCGGACGCGACGCGTCCGGCCGAGCGCGCGGAGCCGAGCTTCCTCGACTTCGCGGCGACGCTCGGCAACAGCGCGGCGATGGCGATCGCCAACGCGCGACTCCATGCGCTCGTTCTGCAGCATCGTGCCGAGCTGCTCCAGCTCTCGAACAAGCGCCTCGACCTCCTCGAGGAAGGCATGCGGCGGATGTCGCGCGAGCTGCACGACGGCATCTGTCAGGCGCTGATGGCGATCAAGCTCGACCTCGCGCTGCTGAACCGCCAGATGCCGCCCGGAGCTACGCGGCACCGTGCAAGACATGCGCGCGCAGGTCATCGACGTGGTGCAAGGCGTGCGGCAGATGTCGCACCTGCTGCATCCGCCGGTGCTCGACGATTTCGGCGTGGTCGCGGCGATCGAGTCGGTCGCCGAGAAATACCGCGCGACCTCCGAGCTCGAGATTCGCGTCGACCGCCCCGGACCCGGCGGTCCGCTTCGCGCCGCCGCTCGAGCTGATGCTGTTCCGGGTCTTCCAGGAGGCGCTCATCAACGTCGTCAAGCATGCCGACGCGCGGCGGGTCGCGGTGCGCGTCGCGCTCGAGGACGACGCGGTCGTGCTCGAGATCAGCGACGACGGCAAAGGCTTCGACGCGCACGCGTACTTTCGCATGCCGCCGTCGTCTGCCGGTCTCGGTCTGATCGGCATGCGGGAGCGGGTCGCCCACTTCGGCGGCGTCTTCCGCGTCACCTCCCGACCGAGCGCACGGCACGCGGCTCTACGTCAGCGTTCCTGCCGAGCCGGTCGTGATGGAGCCGGTCGCGGCGGCGCTCTAGGACCGGACGTCGGCGCGCGAAGAGGGCAGGGGAGCGCGTCGCCCGCGACGGTCGATCAGCTTGAGGAGCCTGCGAGGAAAAGCGAGGAGAGCGGAGAAAAGCAGGAAGCGCGCGAGTCGCGCTTCCGTCGGAGACCGCGAAGCGAATCAGTGCTTGTGCTCGATCTTCTTTCCGTAGGTCACGTCGCCCTTGTCGACGCGCAACGAGAAGCCGCAATCCGGGTTGGTGCACACCCACGCTTTGAACATCACCGAGGCGCCTTCCTGGCCGTAATCGGACAGCGGTATCAACAGCCCAGCGTTGCATTTCTGGCACTTTGGCAGCTCCATCTCCACGCCTCCTTTTCGACTCCAAGCGCCTCGAAGATAGGGAGGATACCGTACCGATCCCGCCAAGATCAAGGCGCGAACTGCGCGTGTGGTGCGGTCGAAATACGATCGGTACGGCGCTACACAGATACGAATCGCTGCGGTGCGGTCATCGCGATCCATTGATCATCGATGATTCGGCGGGCGTATCGTAGAACGAAACGAGACCGGAGCGCGGCGTCAGAGTGCCCGGCCCGCGGACGTTACGTCGAACCGGCGACGCGTGCGCGGCGTGCGTCGAACCGCGGCTGCGGTGGCATGTCGCCGCGCCCCTCGTGCGGCTACAGGAACAGGGTGGCGGTGGGCACGGGCGTCTGGGTCGCCTGCTCCGTTTCCGTCGGCGTCGACGTCGGACGGGGCGTCGCCGTGTTGGGATTCGGGCGCGCCCCGTCGCATTCGAACGTCAGGTCGAGGTCGGCGAGACCGTTGCCGCGCGCCGGGTAACATCGGCGCTGCGCGCTGTCGAGCTTCCGCGTGCACACGAGGTTCACGGTGCAGGGGAGCATCGCGCAGTTCGCGTTCTGCGGGCGCGGCTCTTCGGTGATCGTGACGCTATCGTGGCAGGGACCGTCGGTGTCACCGCATTGCGCGCACAGCCCATGGTCGGAGCCGCCGCCCCCACTGTCGCCGCAGCTCATCATCGTGCCGATGCTGACGGCCGTGATCGCCAGCAGCATCAGCAGCAGCTTCACGTGATCGTTCCGGGCTGTGCGGACCATGGTCACTCCTTGGCTTCTGCGTCGCGTGAGCTACCAGGTTGGTCGAACGTGATCAATTCACCCTTCGGGCGACGGTAGTCCGCCGTTGCCGGGCGCAGCCGGCCGACGAATGGCCGGGCGTCGTGCGGAGGCCCGTCGAGCGGGCAGGGCTGCAGCGGCCCCGCTGTTCAGCGGGCGGGGGCGTCGAGCGCGCCGCCGCAGCTCGAGCCGGCCCCCGCGGTGCAGCCGAAGCAGTGCGCGGCGGTCGTGACCGGCAGCCCCGCGAGCTCGTCGCACGACGCAATCGACCAGAGACTCGCCGTCGGCGACCCCGCGAGCGGCAGCTCGAGCATCTGGTTGAAGTCGCAGTCGTAGAGCGCCCCGTCCCAGCCGACGCTCACCAGCGAGCGGCACATCAGGCCCGGCACGGTCGCGGGATTGAAGTGGTTTACGAGCAGGCCCATGTAGGCGTCGAGCGCCGTCGGTGCGCACGAGCATGTCGGCGAAGCGCTTGATCGGCATGTTCGTGATCGTCCGCAAGCGATGGAAGGCGATCCCGAAGCGCTCGCGAAGCTCCTGCTTGTAGCGCGCCTCGAGCGCCGCTTCGGGCGGCGGCAGCGAGGGGCCGAGGGGGTTGTAGACGAGGTCGAGCGCGAGCGCGGATCCGGCGACGCCGTAGCCGGCGGCGTTCAACACCCGGAGCGCATCGATGCTGCGATCGAAGACGCCGCGTCCGCGCTGCCGATCGACGTTCTCCGCCGAGTAGCACGGAAGCGAGCAGACGAGCTCGACGTGGTGATCGCGGTAGAACGTCGGCAGGTCGTCCATGCCGTCCTCGAACAGGACCGTCAGATTGCAGCGCACCTGCACACGGCGCCCGAGGCGGCGGACCTCGGCGACGAGAAAGCGGAACCACGGGTTCAGCTCCGGCGCGCCGCCGGTCACGTCGACGATCGCGACCGACGGGCTCGCCGCGACGACCGCGAGCAGGCGATCCACGGTGGCGCGCTGCATGCGCTCGGTTCGCGCCGGCCCGGCGTCGACGTGGCAATGATGACACGCCTGATTGCAGAGCTTCCCGACGTTGACCTGGACGGTCGTGACCGATCGGCGCGCGAGCGGCTCGAGACCGTGCGCGGCGAGCGTCGCGGGGAATCTCGCCGCGGAGCACGCCGCGTCGAGCGGCAAGCTCTCGCGAGCGGCAGCGTGCGCCGTCACGGCCGTCCCCTGGAGGCCGTCACCGCGCCCCTACGACGTCCGCCAGCGGCGAAGCCACGCGGTCGCGACGAGCGCCGACAGCCCGGCCGCGACGCAGACGGGGAAGAGGTGCCAGGTGAGGAGATGCATGCGCTCCTCGATCGGGCACGCAGTCCGCAGGACGCCGGCGGCGAGCAGCACCGGCGCGGCGCCGGCGAATGCCGCCGCGGCGCCGGCCGCGAGCGGCGCGCCGCGTCCGATCGCGACGACCAACCCGACCCAAGGCGGCGCCGCGAGGACCGCCGTCCACAGCACGCAGGTGAGTCCCCGCGCCAGGAATTCGCCCGGTGGCGCCGGCGCCGCCGGTACCGCGAATCCGAGCAGCAACGCCGCGCCGGCGAGCGCTCCCGCCGCGAGCATCGTCGCCAGCGTCGGCTCGTCGCCGGGAACCGATGCCCGCAGCGCGACGCCGCCGAGCGCCACCGCGGCGGCGAGCAACGTCGCGACATGGAGCAGGAACCACGGGCGTCGCAGCTGCAACGCGATGTCCGGCCGGCAGCTCGTGGTGACGATCACAGCGCACAGACCGAGGACGTACGCGACCCAGAGCGCGAACCGCGCCGAGAACGGCCACAGACGCCGCACCGGAGACGCGTCCGTGGCCAGGCGGCGCGCCAGGCTCGAATGGAGATCCGAGATGCTCATGCGATGCGACCGCTCATCATGCCCGGAAGAGCGCGCGCAATACCACGTACGCGCGATGTGCCCGCACCTTGAGCGCACCGGTCGTAGTGCCGGCACGCGCCGCGGCCTCGGCGACCGTCAAGCCCTGGATCTGGAGCATCTCGAAGGCCTCGCGTTGGCGCGGCGACAGTCGGCGGAGCGCCTGCTCGAGCTGCGCACGCAGATCGCGCTCGCCCTCGACGACGTGCTCGGGCGCCGCAGCGAGCTGCACCTCGTGCAGGGAGCGTGTGCGGCGCCGGCGCGCGAAATCGACGGCGATGTTGCGCGCGATCGCGAACAGCCACGGCTCGATCGGACGGGAAGGCTGATACGTGTGGCGCGCCCGATGCAGCGCGATGAACGTCTCCTGGTATGCGTCGTCGACGTCGTGCGCCTCCGCGATCCAGCGGCGTAGAAATCCGTGCACCTCCGGTCCGAGATCGTCGAGCAACGCCCGGTAGGCTTCGGCGTCACCGTCTTGCGCGCGCGCCATCCATGCGGCGCGCCGTCGACTCCGCTCTTCTCGTATCGCACTGCTTCGTCTGCTCATTACGCGAGCCGCGCGGCCAGGTTACACGACGACGACGCCCGCGGCGGGGCTGGGGAGTCGTCCCGCCGTCCATGCGAGGGGTCCCGGCGCGCCGTCACAGTCCCCGTCGCCGTCGCGCCTGTCAAGCGCGCGTGCCGTAACCGCCGCCGGCGGTGCGCATCGAAGGACGGTGACGGGCTCGCCATGCCTGCATGACGATCTCCGTCCGTGGTATGGAAGCCGCACGGGCGCACGTCCGGCGCGTCTCGACACCGTAGCGACGACGATCGGCGCGGCGGAATGCGCACCGAACGAACATGCCAGCGACGAACGGGAGGACGGTGATGAACGGCTTCAGCAAGGGTCTCTTGATCGCGAGCGCCGCCGCGAGCCTCGTCATGACGGGCGGTGTCGTCGCGCACGCGACCGACAAGGCGGGCAGCGACGTCGTCCGCTGCGCCGGCATCAACGAGTGCAAAGGGCACGGCGCGTGCGACGGCGCCGGCAACGCCTGCCAGGGGAAGAACGCGTGCAAGGGCAAAGGCTGGGTCGAGACCAAGAGCGCCGACGAATGCGTGAAGAAGGGCGGCAAGGTCATCGAGCCCGAGGAGCACTGAGCGAAGCGCGCAGGCGGCGAGGACCGGACCCGGCGTTCGGCCTCGTCGCGACGCACTGACGATCATGGCTTGCGACGTTCCATACCTCGGACACGGAATCGGACTCCGCACCAAGCACTTCCCGGAGGTGCTCGCCGGCGAGGCCGCTCCGGATTGGTTCGAGGCGATCTCGGAGAATTTCATGATCCGCGGCGGGCGGCCGCTCGCGGTTCTCGACCGTGCCCGTGCGATCGCGCCGGTCGTCCTGCACGGCGTCTCGCTGTCCCTCGGCTCCACCGATCCGCTGAACCTCGCCTACCTCGACGAGCTTCGGACGCTGATCGCGCGCGTCGAGCCGGCGTGGGTGTCGGACCATCTGTGCTGGGGCAGCGCCGGCGGCCACTACGCCCACGACCTGCTGCCGCTGCCGTTCACCGACGAAGCGCTCGACCACGTGGTCGCGCGGGTCGTCGCCGTCCAGGAGCGTCTCGGGCGCCGGATCCTGATCGAGAACGTCTCGAGCTACCTGACGTACACGCACACGACGATGTCCGAGTGGGAGTTCCTCGGCGCGGTCGCGGAGCGCGCCGACTGCGGCATTCTCCTCGACGTCAACAACGTCTACGTGAGCGCGGTGAATCACGGTTTCAGCGCCGAGGCGTACCTCGCGGGCGTGCCCGCGGGACGGGTCGCGCAGATCCACCTCGCCGGGCACAGCGACCACGGCACCCATCTCCTCGACACCCACGACGGGCCGGTGATCGACGCCGTCTGGGATCTCTACCGATCGGCGCTGCGGCGCTTCGGCCGCGTCTCGACCCTGGTCGAATGGGACGCCGCGATTCCCGAGCTGCCGGTGCTCTTGGCCGAGGCGGAGCACGCGCGTTCGATCGAGCGCGAGCTCTGGGAGGCGCATGCTTCCCTTGCGTGAGCTGCAGACGCGTTTCTTCGCTGCCCTGGGCCAGCCGGCCCGCGGCGGCGATCGCGGCCTTCTCGCGAGCATCGCCCCGTCGGCGACGCTCGACGCGGGCGCGCGTCTCGGCGTCTATCGCGACATGTACCGGGCGCGCTTGGTCGAGGTTCTCGAAGAGGACTTTCCCGCGACCGCGCGGGTGCTGGGCACGCGCTTCGGCGCGCTCGCGCGCCGGTACGTCGCCGGCCATCCGTCGACGCATCCATCGCTGCGTTTCTTCGGCGCCCGCTTCCCGGAGTTTCTCGCCACCGTGCGCGCGAGCCGGGCGTTGCCGTTCGTCGTCGATCTGGCGCGTCTCGAGTGGACGCGGCTCGCCGTCTTCGACGCCCCGGATCCGCGGCCGGTCACGCTCGCGCTGCTGCGGGCTACACCGCCGGCGGACTGGGGCGGGCTGCGCTTTCGCGTGATCGAGGCGTCCGCAACGCTCGACGCCGGGTTCGCGGTGCATGACCTGTGGGCACGCCTCCAGCCGGTCGATCCGGCCGCGGCCGCGCCCCGCTTCGATCGACGCCCGCCGCTGCCGGCGCCGACGACGATCCGCGTGTGGCGCGAGGCGTACACCGTCTACCAGGCGAGCATGGACGCGCTCGAGCGCGAGGCCTTGGCGGTGATCGCCGGCGGCGAGCCGTTCGGCGTCTTGTGCGACCGGCTGGCCGAGCGCGTCGGCATGGACGAGGCGCCGGCGCGCGCCGGGGCGCTGCTGGCGCGGTGGATCGACGATGCGATTCTCGAGCTCGCGTCGCCGTGACGCGAGCCGGCGGCAGCGCATCGCAGGCGCGCTCGCCCTCGCGGTCGGCATCGGCGTCGTCGCGGGCCGCCCGTCGCCGGCGGCGACCGTCGACCACGCGCCGTGGGACCGGCTGCTACGGACATACGTCGACGACGACGGCACGGTCGCGTACGCGGACCTGCGCGCGCGCGATCGCGAGGCGCTCGCCGGCTACCTGCGCGCCCTCGCGGACGCCGAGGCGCCGCCGGACGGGTCCGCGGAGGCGAAGGCGTTCTGGATCAACGCCTACAATGCCGGCGTCGTCAGCGCCGTGCTCGACGGCTACAGCGCGGAAGGTCTTCTTCGCCGCCACGCGCTGTTCAAGAGGTTCACGTTCGCCGTCGCCGGGCGCGGACGCACGCTCGACGAGATCGAGCACCGGATCGTTCGTCCGCGGCTGCGGGATGCGCGTACCCACTTCGTCCTGGTCTGCGCGTCGTCGAGCTGTCCGCGGCTCCGCCGCGGCGCCTACGAGCCCGCCAGCGTCGAGCAGGCGCTCGACGAGGAGGCGCGGCGATTCGTGAACGACCCGCGCCGCAATCGCATCGACGCCGCGAGCGGAACCGTCGAGCTGTCGGAGATCTTCGAATGGTTCGCCGACGACTTCGTGCGCGACGCCGGCTCGGTCGGCGCGTTCGTCGCCCGCTACGTCGCGACCGACGCGCAACGAGCGCTGCTGCGCGCGCGGCGCGATCGGTTCCCGTACCGCGCGTACGACTGGACGTTGAACGCCCAAGCAGGCCAGCGGCCCTGAGGAGAGGGCGCGTCGACGGCGCCGCTGCGCTCGTGCTCGGCAGCGCCTATGATCGCCCGGTGAGACCGGCACGTGTCGTCGCGGCGGCGGCCCTCGCGCTCCTCGCGTGGGCTGCGGGGTGCGACCGAGGTCCGCGGGCGCAGCCGATCGAATCGCCTCCGGGCGCGAAGGAGTTCTCGCCGGAGCTGAGCGCCCGTTTGCGCCAGGCCCTCGACGCCGAGCCCGCGAGCGACGCGCCGCGCACGCGGCACCGGCGCGCCGACGGCTCGCCGCGTTACACGAATCGCCTGATCCTCGAGACCAGCCCGTACCTCCTGCAGCACGCCCACAACCCGGTGAACTGGTACCCGTGGGGCGACGAGGCGTTCGCGAAGGCGCGCAGCGAAGGCAAGACGGTCTTCGTGAGCATCGGGTACGCGACGTGTCACTGGTGCCACGTCATGGAAGAGGAGTCGTTCGAGGATCTCGAGATCGCGACCTATCTCAACGAGCACTACGTCGCGATCAAGGTCGATCGCGAGGAGCGTCCCGACGTCGACGAAACGTACATGGCGGCGGTTCAGCTGCTGACTGGAAACGGCGGCTGGCCGCTCTCGGTGTGGCTGACGCCGGCCCGACAGCCGTTCTTCGGCGGCACCTACTTTCCCCCGCGCGACGGCGAACGCGGCCCGGGCTTCCTTTCCGTCCTGCACGAGCTGCGCGACGCGTATCGCGACCATCCTCTGACCGTCGCCCGACAGGCGACCGAGCTCACCGCGCGCATCGAGCGGGCCGCGACGGTCGCGCGCGGCGAGGGCGCGCCGGGCGCGGCAGTCCTTCACCGTGCGTTCGCGCAGTACCGATCGTCCTTCGACGCGACCTACGGCGGGTTCGGCGGCGCGCCGAAGTTCCCGATGCCGGCGGCGCTCGACTTCCTGCTGCGATACCACCGTCGCGCCGGCGACGCCGCCGCGCTCGCGATGGTGACGCAGACGCTGACGCGGATGGCCGCCGGCGGCATCTACGACCAGGTCGGCGGCGGGTTCCATCGCTACGCGACCGATCGCGCCTGGCAGATCCCGCACTTCGAGAAGATGCTCTACGACAACGCTGAGCTCGCCGACGTGTACCTGGAGGCCTACCAGGCAACTGGTGACGGGTCGTTCGCGCGCATCGCACGCGAGACGCTGACGGCGGTGGCGCGCGACATGACGGCGCCGAGCGGGGGCTTCTACGCGGCGAGCGACGCCGACAGCGCCGACGGCGAAGGCAGGTACTTCGTCTGGAACGGCGCCGAGCTCGCGGCGGCGCTCGATCCCGATCAGCTCGCGGCCGTGCGCGCGTACTACGGCGTCACCGCAGAAGGCAACTTCCACGGCGCGAACGTGCTGCACGTCGCCGGCGCGCCGGCGGACGTCGCGACCGAGCTCGGCACGACGCCGGCGGCGCTCGACGAGGTGCTGGCCGGCGCACGCGCCCGGCTGCGCGCGGCGCGCGCCGCGCGTCCGGCGCCGCGCGTCGACACCAAGATCCTCGCCGGCTGGAACGGCCTCATGATCTCGGCGTTCGCCCACGGCGCTGCGGCGCTCGGCGATCCGGATCTCCTCGAGCACGCACGTCGCGCGGCGGAGTTCGTCATGCAGACGATGTGGGACGGCGTCCGGCTGCGGCGGAGCGACGACAGTCCCACCGAGGGGTTCCTCGAGGACTACGCGTTTCTCGCGGCGGGTCTCCTGGATTTGTACGACGCCACGTTCGAGACCGACTGGCTGCGCGACGCAATCCGGCTCCACGAGCGGCTTGCCGCGCAGTTCTGGGACGAGACGGACGGCGGCTTCTTTCTCACCGGCGGCGGCCACGAGCCGCTGTTGGTCCGCTGGAAGCCCGCGGACGCCGGCGCGTTGCCGTCGGCGAACGCGATCGCGGTCGATTCGCTCCTCCGTCTCGCGGAGCTCACCGGCAAAGACGGCTACCGCCGCCGCGCGGCCGAGACGCTGCGGGCGTTCGCGCCGGCGATCGAGCGGGCGCCGACGCGCGCGCCGCGACTCCTCGGTGCGGTCGAGTTCTTTCTCGACCAGCCCTTCGAGATCGTCGTCGTGAGCGCCGGTGCGGCCGACCCGCGAGCGCAACGGCTGCTCGAGGTCGCGCGCCGCCGCTATCTGCCGAATCGCGTGCTGGTCGCGGCCGCCGAAGGACGAGCGCTCGCCCGCCAACGGGAGCTGATCCCGCTGGTGGAGAGCAAGGTCGCGATCGGCGGCGCCGCGACCGCGTACGTCTGCGAGCGAGGCGTCTGCGCGCTCCCGACCGGCGATCCTGCGGTGCTGGCTCGGCAGCTCTCCAAGGTGCGTCCGCTGCCGCCCGGGGACGGCGGCGCCGCGGCCGACGCCGATCGTGCTCCCTCCCGCAGCCACGAACCCCGGGCGGCGGCCGATTGAGATCGACCGCGGAGCCGTCTATGCGTTACCTGCCGTCGCGCGGCGGGTAGTCGTTTTCAGCGTAAGGAGGACACCGTGAGCGTCGTCGATACCTCACTTGAGCAGTGCGCCATCAACTCCATCCGCGTCCTCGCGATCGATGCGGTGCAGAAGGCGAACTCCGGGCACCCCGGTTTGCCGATGGGCGCGGCGCCGATGGCCTACGTCCTCTGGCAGCGCCACCTGCGCCACAATCCGAAAAATCCGCTCTGGCCCGATCGGGACCGCTTCGTGCTCTCGGCGGGCCACGGCAGCATGCTGCTCTACTGCCTCCTGCATCTCACCGGCTACGATCTCGGCGCTCGACGACCTGAAGGCGTTCCGGCAGTGGGGCAGCCGGACGCCGGGCCACCCGGAGACGCTGCTCACGCCCGGGGTCGAGGCGACGACCGGCCCGCTCGGCCAAGGCTGCGGCAACTCGGTCGGCATGGCGATCGCGGAGCGCGCGCTCGCGTATCGTTTCAATCGGCCGGGACACACGGTCGTCGATCACCGTACTTACGCGATCGTCTCGGACGGTGATCTCATGGAGGGCGTCTCCGCGGAGGCCAGCTCGCTCGCCGGCCATCTGCGCCTCGGCAAGCTGATCTGGCTCTACGACTGCAATCACATCTCGCTCGACGGGCCGACCACGCTCGCGTTTTCGACCGAGGACGTCGGCCGGCGCTACGAGGCCTACGGCTGGCACGTGCAGCACGTCGCCGACGGCGACCACGACATCGACGGCGATCGACCGTGCGATCGCGGCGGCCGAGGCGGAGACCGCGCGGCCGTCGATCATCGTCGTCAAGACGACGATCGGCTACGGCGCGCCGCACAAGCAGAACACGTCGGAGGCGCACGGCAGCCCGCTCGGCCCCGACGAGGTCGCGGCGGCGAAGCAGGCGCTCGGCTTCGACCCGCGAGCGCTCGTTCGAGATTCCCGCCGACGCGCTCGCGCATTTCCGCGACGGCGGTCGAGCGCGGCGGCCGGCTCGAGAAGCGAATGGCAGGGCCGATTCGACGCCTACGCCGCCGCGCATCCGCGATCTCGCCGACGAATGGCGGCGCGCGCTTGCCGGCGAGCTGCCCGCCGGATGGGAATGCGGCGCTCCCGAGCTGGAAGCCCGGCGAGGCGCTCGCGACCCGGCAAGCGTCGGGCAAGACGATCAACGCGATCGCGGCGCGCGTGCCGTCGCTGATCGGCGGGGACGCCGACCTCTCGGTCTCGACCGAGACCAAGATCAAGGACGGCGGCTCGTTCGACGCGCAAGACCGGCGCCGGCCGGAACGTGCACTACGGCGTCCGCGAGCACGCGATGGGCGCGATCGCCAACGGCATGGCCTACCACCGCGGCGTGCGCCCGTTCGTCGCGACGTTCTTCTGCTTCTCCGACTACATGCGTCCCGCGGTCCGCCTCGCGGCCTTGAACGAGCTGCCGGTGATCTACGTGTGGACGCACGACTCGATCGGCCTCGGCGAGGACGGGCCGACGCATCAGCCGATCGAGCATCTGATGTCGCTGCGCGCGATGCCGCAGCTCGTGATCGTGCGGCCCGGCGACGCCAACGAGACGGCGGCGGCGTGGCGGTTCGCGCTCGCGCACCGCGGCGGGCCGGTTGCGCTCGTGCTCACGCGGCAGAAGCTCCCGACGCTCGCCCGCACCGCCAGCGGAGGCGACGGCGGGCGTCGCCCGCGGCGCCTACGTCCTCGAAGACGCACGCCGGCGGCACGCCGGAGGCGATCGTCATCGCGACCGGCTCCGAGGTCCACCTAGCGGTCGCGGCGCGCGACCTCGCTCGCCAAGGAGGGGCTGCGCGTCGCGGGTGGTGTCGATGCCCTGCTGGGAGGTCTTCGCAGCCGAAAGCCCGGAGTACCGCGAGTCGGTCCTGCCGGCGGCGGTGCGCGCCCGGGTCTCCGTCGAGGCCGGCGTGACGTTCGGATGGCATCGGTGGATCGGCGACGCGGGTATCGCGATCGGCATCGATCGCTACGGCGCGTCGGCGCCGGGCGAGACGAACCTCCGTGAGTTCGGCTTCACGCCGGAGCACGTCGCCGACGCGCTCCGGACGGTGACGCGGCGGGCCGCGCGGTAACGGCTCTCGCGGCTGCTGCGAGACCCAGCGGGTACCGCTCTCCAGTGGTGTTCGTCCAGACGACGGACGTGATAGCGTAGATGCAGACTGTCAGGGCGCGCAGCTGACGCGCGGGGAGAACGATCATGGCGAACCCATTGCAGCGGCTCCACGATCTCGGTCAAAGCGTATGGCTCGATTACATCGAGCGCACGCTCCTCACGAGCGGGCAGCTCGCGCAGCTCATCCGCGAGGACGGCCTGCAGGGGATGACGTCGAACCCCACGATCTTCGCGAAGGCGATCGCGACCGCCGATCACTACGACGACGACATCCGTCGCGTCGCCGACGGCGCCGAGGTGGCTACCGTCGTCGAGGCGATCATGGTCGAGGACGTGCGGCGCGCCGCCGACATCTTCCGCCCGCTCTACGACTCGACCGACGGGCGGAACGGCTTCGTCTCGATCGAGGTGCGTCCCGCGCTGGCGCACGATACCACGCAGACGATCGACGAGGCCCGGCGGCTGTGGCGCACCTGCGACCGGCCGAACGTGATGGTGAAGATCCCGGGAACGCGGGCGGGGCTGCCGGCGATCGAGCGCTGCCTCGCTGAAGGGATCAACATCAACATCACGCTGCTGTTCTCGGTCGAGCGCTATCGCGAGGTGATGAACGCCTGGCTGACGGCGCTCGAGCACCGCGCCGCGGCGGGCCAGCCGCTCGAGCGCATCACGTCGGTCGCGAGCTTCTTCGTGAGCCGCGTCGACACCAACGTCGACAAGAAGCTCGATGCGCTGATCGCCGGCGGCTCGGATGATCAGAAGCGGCGCGCCCGCTCCTTGCGCGCACAGCTCGCCATCGCCAACGCGCGGATCGCCTACGAGGCCTTCGAGGAGATGCGGCACGGTCCGCGGTTCGCTGCGCTCGCCGCCAAGGGCGCGCGCGTCCAGCGCCCGCTCTGGGCATCGACGTCGACCAAGGACCCGACGCTGCCCGACGTGTACTACGTCGAGGCGCTCGTCGGACCGGATAGCGTCGACACCATGCCGCCGGAGACCGTCGACGCGTACCGCGACCACGGCGATCCCAAGGTCCGCATCCGCGACGGCTGCGACGCCGCCCACGCCGCGATGCGTGAGCTCGGGACGCTCGGCATCGAGTTCTCGCGCGTGGCGCAGGAGCTCGAGGACGAGGGCGTGAAGAAATTCAACGACTCGTACGACGAGCTCTCGCACACGGTCGCCGAGAAGCTGAAGAACCTGCGCGCGGCGTGAGGTGCGCGGGGCGCGCGTCGCTGCTCAGGCAGCGACGGGTGGCGCCCGCCTCCCGTCAGCGGACCGATCGGACCGTCGCGCGCGCGAAGACCAGGCTCGCGAGCGCCGGCAGGCCGTAGTACGCCACGCGGAAGATCAACGTCGCCACCACCGCGTGCTCGAGCGGCACGTCGAGGCTCGCGAACACCGCCGTCATCGACCCCTCGAGGACGCCGATCCCCGCCGGCACCAGCGACACCATCGAAAAGAAGATCCCGATCGAGAACCCGGCGATCACGTAGCTGACGCCGATCGGGTGGCCGATCGCGACGAAGGCGGTGTAGAGCACCAGCAACGTGAACACCCAATCCAGCACGATGTAGACGGTCGGCGCCAGCATGGCGCGGGGACGCGCCAGGAGAAAGTCGAGACCGGCGTGCAGCTTCCGCTGCATCTGGAGGAGACGCCGCCGCTCCGTCTTGCGGTGGGGCGCGAAGCGACGCAGGCTGCGCTGGATCAGCTTGGTCGCGCTCACCACGACCCGGCGCCGCCAGCGGGCGTGCACGATGACGGTCAACGTGAGGAGGACGAGCGCCGTGAACGCGACCAGCATCGTGCCGGCGACCGCCAGGTCGCGGCCCATCAAGCTGTGGGAGAGGAACAGCAGCATGAAGCCGCCGATCACGAACATCAGCAGAATCAGGTTCGTCAGCACCGTCTGCACGAGCGAGATCAGGACGGCGCTGCCGGCGGGAATCCCGCGGCGCGTGAACAGGTACATGCGCAGCGCGAACCCGGAGAGACCACCGGTTGCGAGCAGGTAGTTCGCGGTATTCGCGACGACGGTGATCCGCAGCATGTCGAAGAACCGCACGCGCCATCCGGCCGCGGCGGCGATGCCCTCGTAGGATCGCGCCATCGTCAGATAGCTGCCCACCGTCGCCAACGCCGGCAGCAGGAGGAGGACGGGATCGATCTCGTGCGCCGTTCTGGCGAGGTCGCGCAGATCCGCGCGGGTGACGACGAAGACGAGGATCGCGACGCCGGCGAGGACGGCGACCACGACCCACCGCCGGTGCCGGAGATGCGGACCGGCGACGGCATCGACGTCGCCGGCGAGCGCCGCGGTGATCGCCCCGGGCGGCTCGGGATCCGGCCGGCGATCGAGACCTGCGGTCACGCCTCTCGACGGCGCGGCGATGCCGGCGCGCGCGCCACGAGTTGCGCGGCTCGACCGACGACCCACGCGAGCGGGACGCCGACGATCGCGCCCAGCAGCGCGGCACCGACCAGGTCGCGGATGCCCGGGTGGCCGGCGCCGCTCGCGGTGAAGGTCACGGCGGCCGCAGTCGCCATCGCGGTGAGCAGCGTCGCGAGCGGCGTCTCGTCGGGGTCCAGCCAGCGGTCGTACGCGAACGCTCCGGCCGTGAGCAGCACGGCGCCGACGATCAGCGCCGCCACCGGCAGCGCGCGATGACGATAGACGGTCGCGACGACGGTGCCGTTCTCCTCGCCGGTCGAGGGTCGACGTGCTGGATTTGCAGGTCACCCCCCGGCGGATCGTCGACGACGTTCAGCGCCGAGAGATGCTCGAGGTGCATCGGCGCGGTGCCGCGACGGCCGAGGCGGCGCGTCCGCCAGCGGTCGCTGAGCTCGCCTTCGATCGGGTGCACGGTGCCCTGATCGTCGACGATGTCGATCGCGTACTGGATGAAGCGGTCGTGTTGCTCGCTCGACGATCGGCAATGCCCCTCGACGAGCAGATCGAACCGCGAGCCCTGACCGCGTACCGGTAGCACGGTCCGCTCGGAGAGCGGCACGTGACCGCGAGCGCCGCGCCGGAAAACAGCCGCCGATGGAACGGGAAGTAGACGACGCCGATCCAGGCGAGGGCGCCGAGCACGAGCGCCGGCCACGCGACCCGCGGTCGTCCGCCGTCGCCCTTCAGCGCCGGCGACACCGCGTAGAACGCGGCGAGGACCAGCCCGGCGACGAGCACCGCCGCGGCAGCCACGGCGTTGTCGAAGATGTCGAGCGCGTTGAGGAGGATGGCGACGGCCAGGACCACCACGGACGCCGTCGGGATCACCCATGAGGTCAGCGCGTCGACGACGAGCAGACGGCGGATCGACGCGTGTTGTGAGCGGCCGCGAGCCGCCTGAGCTCTTGAAGGCATACGGCATTGTAGAGCGAGAGCCGTCGACCGCGGCAATCGAGGCGGACGGCGCCGCCGCCGAGTGGAAGCGGGCGGCGGCGCTTTTGGCGGAGTCGCGCGAAGGGGTCCCGGCGCCGGAGGCCACGGCGCCGGGACGGCCGCGACTCCGGTCAGCCGGCGGCGCGCCGCAGCCGATAGGCGGAAGGAGAATGCACCGGCGACGACCGCGGGACGGCGGCGGGCTTCTTCACGGCGCCAGCGCTCGAGACCCTCGCGAATGTACGTGGGGTCGAGGTCGAGCGCATAGCAGATGTTCTCGAACGAGAAGATCCACGGATCGTCATGGGCGTCGAACCATTCACAGGTCTCGCCGAACAGCCGACGACCGCGACGATTGGTGGCGAAGGCGTAGTGCTGATAGCTGCGGACCGCTTCCTCGAGGATCGCGAGCACGAGGCGGCGCTCGCGCTCGAGGGGAAACGGGGGCTCGATTTTTTCCATCTTCACTCCTTGGTCACTGCTTCATGGCGCCGCCACGGACGCGGCGGCGGGTGCGGCGATGATCTCCGAGAGCGCTCGTTCGAGCGTCGTCGCGTCGAACGGCTTCGAGAGGAGCCGCGCATTGCAGTGCGCGGCCTCCGCGGCGAGGTGCTCGTCGGCGAACGCCGAGATCAGGATCACCGGCTGATGCGGCAGGTCACGCCGGAGCTCGGCGACGAACTCGGTGCCGAGCATCAGCGGCATGCGGACGTCGCAGACCACGACATCGTAGCGTTCGCGGAGACAGCGCTCGAATCCGACGAGGCCGTCGTTCGCGAACTCCGCGTGATGCCCGTCGTTCTCCAGCACCTCGACGAGGTAGCGGCAGAACGTCGGGTCGTCGTCGATGATCAGGACGCGCACGCCGGTCTTCAGCAACGGCAATGCCATCGCACGAGGCCAGGAAACGCGGGGGATGCGCTCGCGGCGGCACGACACGTTCGCACCAACCGGCGGACGGATCGCCAAGAAACACGAGATAGTTCAGTCGGTTGGATGCTGAGGTCGGATGGCGACGCCGCTGGGGCGAAAAGCCTCAGGCGGAACGCAGGCCGTAGCGGCGAAGCATCCGGTAGAGCGACCGGCGATCGACCCCGAGGATGCTCGCGGCGCGCGAGATGTTGCCGCCGGTCTCCGCGAGCACGTGTGCGAGGTACCGTCGCTTCACCTCCTCGAGCGTCGGCGAGCCGCGATGGAGCGTCGCCTCCAGGGTCGAGCGCAGCTCGGGCGCGAGGTCCTCCGGTCCGAGCACGTGGCCGCTCGCCAGAGCCACCGCGCGCTCGATGCAGTGCTCGAGCTCGCGAATGTTGCCGGGCCAGCTGTAGTCGGTCAGCAGCGTCATCGCCTCGGGAGTGAGGTGCGAGATCCGCTTGTCGTTGCGCTCGGCGTAGCGGCGCAGGAAGTGCTCGGCGAGGAGCGGGATGTCCTCGCGCCGTTCGCGCAGCGGCGGCAGCGGGATCGTCACGACCTTCAGACGGTAGAAGAGGTCCTCGCGGAACGTCCCGCGCTGCACGAGCTGCTCGAGGTTGCGGTTGGTCGCGGCGATCGACGCGCACGTCGACCTTGATCCATTCCTGGCCGCCGACGCGCTTGATCTCGTACTCCTGCAGGACGCGCAGGAGCTTCGCCTGCATGGTGGCGCCGATGTCGCCGATCTCGTCGAGGAAGATCGTGCCGCCGTTCGCCTCCTCGAAGAGGCCCTTCTTCTCGCCGACCGCGCCGGTGAACGCCCCGCGCACGTAGCCGAAGAGCTCGCTCTCGAGCAGCGTGTCCGTGAGCGAGCCGCAGTCGACCGCGACGAAGCGGTTCGCCGGGCGGCCGCTGTGGCGGTGCAGCGCCGCGGCGATCAGCTCCTTGCCGGTGCCGCTCTCGCCTTCGATCAGCACCGTGCTCCGCGAGGCGGCGACGCGGGCGACCGTGCGGTACACCTCGACCATCGCCGGGCTCCGGCCGACGACGATCGCGGCGTCGTCGGCCATCGCGCCGTCGCCGTTCCGCGGCCCTTCGCTCTGGCCCCGCTCCGAGAGCGCGCGGCGCACGGTGGTCTTGATCTCGTCGAGGTTCATCGGCTTGCTGACGTAGTCGAACGCGCCGTGCCGGATCGCCTCGACGGCGGTCTCGACGGAGCCGAACGCGGTCATGACGATCACCTGCATGCGCGGGTGTTGCGCCTTCAGCGCGCGCGTCACCGCGATCCCGTCCATCTCCGGCATGCGAACGTCGGTCACGGCGATGTCGAAGTGCTCGCTCGCGGCACGCTCGAGCGCGCGCGCGCCGCTGTCGCACGCGGCGACCGTGTAGCCTTCGCCCTGCAGCACCTCGGTCAACAGCTCGCGCGTGATCTGGTCGTCGTCGACGACCAGCAGATTCGGCGTCACGCCGCCTCACCTCCGCCGATCGTGACCTCGACGACGGTGCCGTGGCCTGGGGTGCTCCACACCCGGACGCTGCCGCTGTGAGCGCGCGCGATGTCCTGGATGATGGTGAGGCCGAGGCCGGTCCCGCGTCCGACGCCCTTGGTCGTGAAGAACGGCTGGAAGACGCGCTCGATGTCCTCCGGCAAGATGCCTTTGCCGTTGTCGCCGATCCGTAGGACGAGGCCCGGCGGGCCGCCGTTGTCGCGATGCATGGCGGCGCTGATCGTGATCCTGCCGCCGTCATCCATCGCGTCGACGGCGTTGGTGAGGACGTTCAGCAGAATCTGCTGCAGGCCGCGGGCGTCGGCCGCGATGATCGGCGGGGCCTCGCCGAGCTCGCGCGCGACGTCGATGCCCTTCGTGCGCAGCATCGGGTCGAGCAGCGCGAGGCGTCTCCTCGATCAGCGGGACGACGGTGACCGGACGGCGCTCGAGCGACGGGGTGCGCGTCTGGTCGAGGGCGTTGCGGATCGCCTGGCTCATCACCCGTACCTGCGACTCGATGATCGCGAGCTTCTCGCGGCCGGCGGCGCTGGTGACCTCGCGGCCGAGAAGCTGCGTGTAGCCGAGAACGGAATTGAGCGGCGTGCCGAGCTCGTGGGCGATCGCCGCCGTCATCTGTCCGAGCGCCGCCAGGCGCTCGGCGCGCCGCAGCTGCTTCTGCACGTGCCACAGCTGCTCGTTGATCTGCTGGAGCTCGCTGTTCTTCGCCGCGATGTCGGCGGTCGCGTCCGCGACCCGGCTCTCGAGCTCGTCGTTGAACTGGCTCAGACGCTCGACCAGCGCCCGGTTCTCGCGGTCGGCGTTGGCGATCGTTGCCAGCATCCGATTGAAATGCCCGCCGAGCTGCTGAAGCTCGTCGCTGCCGCGGAGATTCACGCGGGTGTCGAGCCGGCCGGCGCGCGCGGCGTTCATCGCGACGACCAGCGACCGCACGGGTCGCGCGATCGTGCGCGTGAGAATGATGCCGAGGACGGCGGAGATGCCGAACACGGACAGGAGCGCGAGGAGCATCGCCTGTCGCGCCTGGATCTTGCTGATGCGCTCGACCTCCGCGAGCGACGCCTTCACCCGAATCGAGCCGATCACGCGCGGCCCGAGATGAAACGGCGCGACGGCGAGACCGAGATGCGAGCTGCCGGGAAGCAGCTGCCAGATCGGGCGGTCGAGCTCGATCGCGAGCCGGTCGAGGGCGATCGGCTGCGTCGGACGTGCGCGCCCGGAGCTGCCGAGAAGGTGCCACTCGTTCTGGATCGGCAGCAGGATCTCGATGTCGGCGACGTTCCGATGCGTGCGGGCGAGCTCGCCGAGCCGATGATGGAAGTTCCGCAGATCCGTCCGTCCCCACAGCGAGCCGAGGAGGATGTCGATCTCCTTCGCGAGCGTGAGCGCCCGTTCCCGGAGGTTCTGCTCGGCCATTCTCGTCGAGAGTCGAATCTCGAGCGCGGTCGCGGCGGTGAGGATGCAGATCACGGTCAGGACCAGCAGCGCGATGAGACGGAGCCGGAGCGACCGCCAGGGCGCGGTGAGACGCGGCAGGAGATCGGACGCCCATCGTGGCACGAAACGCATCTTCGGCATCATACAACCCGCCAGGCCGGCCTTTAAGTCGGGGCCTCGTGTCGGCAGGCGGATTCCCGACCGGCCGGCGGCAGGCGAGGGGCGGTGCTGCCGAAGCGGCTCGTCCCCGGGGCTCGGAGCCGCGGGCGCCCGCTCGGCGGCGGGGTCTGGGGCTATCGGCCGTCGCGCCGGAGATGGACCTCCGGTTGCTCGCCCCGGTAGACGTGGCGGCGGAAGAACGCGGTGAACCGTCGATCCGCTATACGCTCGATCGTGCCGAGGAAGCGGGCGGTCGTGACCACGCCGCCCTCGCGGGCGAGAACCCCGACGACGTCGTCGAGACCGTGCTGGCCCGCCGTCGCGGCACGGATGCGCCCGTCGAGGACGTACATCACGAGCGGCGCGCTGTTGTTGTTGACGCGCGAGCCGCCGTTGCGGGTGAAGTCGACGTCCCACGCGCCGTAGCGCGCGAAGAGGCGCAGCGCCCTGGCGACGTCCGCCGGCGCGAGGCGTCCGATGCGGCGCTGGATCTCGACCGAGTAGTATTCCGCGAGACCTTCCGTCACCCAATGACCGTCCTCGGCGGGCCGGAAGGGCGCGAGCACGTGAAACAGCTCGTGGAGATACGGGCTGGTCCGATCGGGCGTGCGAAGAGGACGGTCGCTGTGCATGTAGAACGATTCCTCGCCGCTGAGGCCGCCGCGCCACATCGGGTCGGGTCCGCGCACGATCAGCAGCTTGGGCAACGTGCGCGCGAGCAGGGCGCTCATCGACGGCAGGGCCTGCTCGACGAGCGCGAGCACGTCGCGCGCCGGGACGGCGGCGCCGCCCGCCGACGCGACCGTGACGGCGGTGTCGCCGACCGTGGCGTCGGCGCGTGCGAAGCGTCCGGCCAAGATCCAGCCGTGGGGATGGTCCAGCCTTCCGGGGCTCTCGACGACGAAGCGGCGCGGCCCGTCGTTCGGCATCGCGGTCACCACGCGCCAGCCGGTGGGCAGCCGAAACGCCAGGCGGGCGCGCGACTCCGGCGACGCTTCGACGGACGTGCGGAACAAGACGCTGGCGCGCGGAAAGAGGCTGCTCGTCCGCGTCAGCATCCAGTCGGCGCCGGCATACCCGTCGAACCCCTTGTTCGGCGCGCGCCGATGCAGGACGTGGGCCCGGTAGTGCAGCTTCGCGTACGGCGCGCCGGGGTGCCACACGAGCTCGCCGTCCCGTCGCTCGATCGTGCCGCTGCCGTCGAAGTCGTCGAAGCGTGCCGCATCGTACTTCAGCCGGATGCGCTCGACCTCGTCGATCCCCTCGAGGTCCCATTCGACCGCCGCGGTGCTGGGATCGTCGGCCTCGATCGTGACGGTATACGTCACGCTGAACGTTTCACGTGCATGGTTCGTCACAGCGGACGATGCATGCCGGCGCCGCGGCGAGGACACGACGCGGTGGACGACGAAGCCGGCCGCGAGCGCCGCGCACAGCAACGCGATCCCGAGAAGCACGCGCACGCGATCACGTTTCCAGGCCGTCGGCGGCGCTCCCGAGCGGCGTCACAGCTTGACACCCCCAAACGGCATTGATAGGCGGATCAACCTGTTATCCGATCTCAGGCACGTAGCTCAGTGGGAGAGCGCTTCCTTGACACGGAAGAGGCCGGCGGTTCAATCCCGCCCGTGCCTACCAACCCGTCACTTCCACCTCACCGCATGACCGAAGAGAAGATTCGCGTCGCCCTGCGCGGCGGCGCGGACGTGTACCTGGCGCGTGGCACACCGGTGGGCGAGGCGCTGCGCGCGCTCGGCGCGCCGCGCGCGCGCGACGCGCTCGCTGCCGTCGTCGGTGACGCGGTCGTCGATCTGTCGCGTCCGCTGCTCGGTGACGCCGTGGTCGCGCCGGTGTTGGCGGAGTCGCCGGAAGGTACCGAGGTGCTCCGCCACTCGACCGCGCACCTCATGGCGCATGCCGTGAAGCGCCTCTTTCCGGAGACGCAAGTGACGATCGGTCCCGTCATCGAGCACGGCTTCTATTACGACTTCAAGCGCGACCAGCCGTTCACGCCGGAGGACATCGAGCGCATCGAGGGTGCGATGCGCGAGCTCGCGGCAGAGGATCTGCCGGTGTCGCGGCGCGAGATGGCGCGCGACGAGGCGGTCGCGTACTTCCGGAGCATCGGTGAGCACTACAAAGTCGAGATCATCGAGAGAATTCCGGAGCCGCGTGTGTCGCTCTACACGCAAGGCGACTTCACCGACCTCTGTCGCGGACCACACGTGCCGTCGACGGGTAGGCTGAAGGCGTTCAAGCTTACGAGCATCGCCGGCGCCTACTGGCGGGGCGACGCGCGCAACGAGCAGCTGCAGCGCATCTACGGCACCGCGTGGCCGACCGAGAAGGCGCTCGAGGCGCACCTGCGCCGCATCGAGGAGGCGAAGCAACGCGATCATCGCCGCTTGGGTCAAGTGCTCGATCTCTTCTCGCTGCATCCGGTCGCGCCGGGCTCGCCCTTTTTCCACCCGAAAGGCGCGATCGTCTACCATACCTTGGTCGAGTACATCCGCGGACTCTACGCGCGCTACGGATACACCGAGGTCATCACGCCGCTCATCTACAAGACCGACCTCTGGAAGACGTCGGGACACTACGACGCCTTCCGCGAGGACATGTTCCTCATGAGCATCGCCGACGAGGAGTACGGGGTGAAGCCGATGAACTGCCCCGGCCACTGCTACCTCTTCGCGACCCGCAAGCACTCGTATCGCGACCTGCCGATCCGCTACGCCGACTTCAGCCGGCTGCATCGCTTCGAGCCTTCCGGCACCCTCACCGGCCTGACGCGCGTCCGCTCGATGGCGCAGGACGACGCGCACATCTACTGCACTCAGGAGCAGGTCGACGGCGAGCTCTCGCAGTTCATCGCGATGACGCGCGAGGTCTACGGCGCCTTCGGCTTCGACCGCATCGAGGTCACGCTCCAGACCCGCCCGGAGAAGTTCCTCGGCCGCATCGAGCTGCTGGGATGCCGCCGAGGCGGCGCTCCGTCGCGCCCTCGAGGACGCCGGCTACGCCGTGACGCTGCTGCCGGGCGAAGGAGCGTTCTACGGGCCGAAGATCGGGTTCGACGTCCGCGACGTGCTGGAGCGGTCGTGGACGCTCGCGACCGTGCAGATCGACTGCGCGATGCCGGAGCGGTTCGGCTTGCGCTACGTCACCTCGGACGGCGGCGAGGCGACGCCCCGTGATGATCCATCGCGCGATCCTCGGCTCGCTCGAGCGCTTCATCGCGATCCTGCTGGAGCATTGCGGCGGCGACTTGCCGCTCTGGCTTGCGCCGGTGCAGACGCGGATCGTCACGATCACCGACGCCCAAGACGAGTACGCGCGGCGGGTGCTCGCCGATCTTCGTGCCGCCGGCCTGCGCGCCGAGGCCGATCTCCGCAACGAGAAGCTCGGCTTCAAGATCCGCGAGGCCGAGCTGGGAAAGATTCCGATCGTGCTCGTGATCGGCGACAAGGAGGTGGCGACGGCGACGGTCGCGCCACGCCGCCGCGGCACCGCGCGGCTTGCCGTCGATCGACGTCGCGACGTTCATCCGCGAGACGCTGCGCGAGGCGCAGCCCGCGGCACGGGAGGTGTCCGATAGCGACTAAAGAGGCCCAGACTCGCATCAACTATCAAATTCAGGGTCGCGAGGTGCGTGTCATCGATGCGGACGGGACGCAGCTCGGCGTCCTGCCGACGTCGGAGGCGCTCCGCATCGCCGAGTCGAAGGAGCTCGATCTCGTCGAGATCGCCGCCGCCGCCGACCCGCCGGTGTGCCGGATCATGGACTTCGGCAAGTTTCGCTACGAGAAGAAGAAGAAGGCGGCGGAGTCGAAGAAGAAGCAAGTCTTCGTCACCATGAAAGAGGTGAAGATGGGCTCGCGCACTGACGTGCACGACATCGACTTCAAGGTCGGGCACGTGCGCAAGTTCCTCGAGCGCGGTCAGCGCGTGAAGGTCTCGGTGTTCTTCCGCGGTCGCGAGATCACGCATCCGGAGATCGGGCGCGAACTGCTACTGCGGGTATTTGAAAAAGTGAAGGATCTGAGCAATATGGAGGTCAGCCCGCGGCTCGAAGGCCGCAACATGTCGATTCTGTTGCAGCCGCGCTGAGGCGGCTCCTTCCGAAAGGTTCCAGCAGATGCCGAAGATCAAGACCTGCCGCGGGGCGGCGAAGCGCTTCAAGAAGACCGGCACCGGTAAGATCAAACGCGCGAAGGCGTTTCGGCGACACATTCTCTCGACCAAGAACCGCAAGACCAAGCGGCAGCTGCGGCAGCGCGGCGATCGTGACGCCGGGAGACGCGCGGAACATCGCGCGCCTGATTCCGTACATGTGAGCGCGCGAAGGGGAAGGGCACATGCCACGGGTCAAACGAGGCACCAAGGGGCGCCGCCGCCACAAGAAGCTGCTCGAGCTCGCGAAGGGCAACGTCGGCGGCCGGCGCAAGGGGTACCGGCAGGCCCGGTCGACGGTCGAGAAAGGGCTCACCTACGCGTACCGCGACCGCAAGGTCCGCAAGCGGGACTTCCGCGGCTTGTGGATCGTCCGCATCAACGCCGCGGCGCGCGTCCACGGCCTGAGCTACAGCCGGCTGATCAGCGGCCTCAAGCTCGCCGGCGTCGATCTCGATCGGAAGGTGCTCGCCGATCTCGCCGTCGCGCGATCCCGCGGCCTTCGCGCGATCTCGCGCGCATCGCCGCCGCCTGAGCGCGCGGCTCGGGCGCGCGTCGTGCACGGGTTGGCGGCGACGCACGCGGGCCGGCGCACGGCCCAGGCGACCGTCGGTGAGGGCCGCGCTCGAAGCGCTCGATCTCGAGATCCAGCAGGCGCTCGACGCGTGCCGCTCCGAGGACGAGCTCGAGCGCGTGCGCATCGCGTTCCTCGGCCGCAAGGGCCGCCTCACGGAGGTGATGCGCGGCCTCGGCGCGCTTCCGGCCGACGAGCGGCCCGCGATCGGCGAGCTCGCGAACCAGCTGAAGCGGCGCACCGACGACCGCATGCAGGCGCTGCGCGACGCGTGGCAGGCGGAGCGCCGGGCGCGTGCGCTTGGCGCACGATCGCATCGACGTCACGCTGCCGGGACGCATCGTCGCGCACGGCCATCGCGCATCCGCTGATGCAGGTGCATGGCGGAGGCCGTCGAGGTCTTCGTCAGCCTCGGCTTCTCGATCTACGAGGGCCCGCACATCGAGGACGAGTACCACAACTTCGAAGCCCTCAACATTCCCGCCGACCATCCGGCGCGCGACATGCACGACACCTTCTTCGTCGGTCCGGCGGTCACGTGCTCCGCACGCACACGTCGCCGGTGCAGATCCGCGTCATGGAGAATCAGGAGCCGCCGATCGCGCGCGATCGTGCCCGGCGCCGTGTTCCGTCACGACGACGACGTGACGCACGCGCCGATGTTCCACCAGATCGAGGGCTTCCTCGTCGACGAGCGGTGACGTTCGGCGATCTGAAGGGCGTGCTCGCGCTGTTCGTGCAGCGCATGTTCGGCGACGACGCCGCGCCTGCGCTTCCGGCCGAGCTTCTTCCCGTTCACCGAGCCGAGCGCCGAGGTCGACATCAGCTGCGTCATCTGCGGCGGCAGCGCGCCGCACGGCCGAGCGGCGAGCCGTGCCGCGTATGCAAGGCGTCCGGCTGGCTCGAGATCCTCGGCGCCGGGATGATCCATCCGGCGGTGTTCCGCGCCGTCGGCTACGATCCCGAGGCGTTCTCCGGATTCGCGTTCGGGCTCGGCGTCGAGCGCGTCGCGATGCTCAAGTACGGCATCAACGACATCCGACTCTTCTTCGCGAACGACTTGCGCTTCCTGCGCCAGTTCTGACCGGGCGAGCGATGCGATCAGGCGGACCACGCGTGACGCCGACGGTGTCACGACGCGCTGGCGGGCGATGAAGATCACGCTGAACTGGCTCCGGGAGCTCGTCGAGGTCGTCCTCTCCACGGGCGAGCTGTGCGACACGCTGGTGATGGCCGGCCTCGAGGTCGAGAGCGTCGAGGATCGCCACCCGCCCTGGGAGACGGTCGAGATCGCGGCGATCGCGGCGCTCGAGCGCCACCCGAACGCCGACCGTCTGACGCTCTGCCGCGTACGGACGGCGACACGACGAGCGCGCCGTCGTCTGCGGCGCGCGCAACATGCAGGTCGGTGACAAGGTGGCGCTCGCCCCGCCCGGAACGGTGCTGCCCGGCGAGCGACGCATCGAGCGCACGGCGATCCGCGGCGTCGCGTCGGAGGGCATGCTGTGCTCCGCCGCCGAGCTCGGCGCTCGCGGACGACGACGGCGATGGCATCTTGATTCTGCCCCCCGACGCGCCGCTCGGGACGCGCCTGGTGGAATACCTCGGCGCCGACGACACCATCCTCGACCTCGGCGTCACGCCGAACCGCGGCGACTGCCTGAGCGTCCTCGGCATCGCGCGCGAGGTCGCGGCGCTCACCGGCGCCCGGCTTCGCCTCAAAGCGGCGGCCGTCGCCGAGGACGAGATCGACGCCGGGCGATTGGCGCGCGTCGCGGTCGAGGCGCCAGATCTCTGTCCACGCTACTGCGCCCGCGTGCTGCGCGGCCTCCGTGATCGCGCCGTCGCCGCCGTGGATGCGGACGCGGCTCGCGATGGTCGGGATTGCGGCCGATCAACAACGTCGTCGACGCGACGAACTACGTCATGCTCGAGCGCGGCCAGCCGCTGCACGCGTTCGATCTCGCGCGGCTCGACGGCACGCGCGTCAGCGCACGCCGTGCCGGCGAGCCGCCAGCACTTCACCACGCTCGACGGCGTCACCCGCGAGCTCGTCGCCGACGACCTCGTGATCGCCGACGCGACGCGTCCCGGTCGCGCTCGCGGGCATCATGGGCGGCGAGAACTCGGAGATCCGCGCGGAGACGACCGAGGTGCTGCTCGAGAGCGCGTTCTTCACGCCGGAGACGGTGCGTCGCACGGCGCGCCGGCTGGGCCTCACCAGCGACTCGTCGTACCGGTTCGAGCGCGGCGTCGATCCCGAGGGTACCGCGGCGGCGCTCGACCGCGTCGCCGAGCTGATCCTCGCGACCGCCGGCGGCACGGCCGCGCGCGGCATCCTCGAGCGGCGCGGGTCGGGCCGTCGCGCCCGGAGTGCGATTCGCCTGCGAACCGCGCGCGTCAATGCGCTGCTCGGCTCGCAGTTCACCCACGCCGAGGTGGAACGGCCGCTGCGCGCGATCGGCGCGCGCGTCACCTCGGCGGGGCGGGCGGCGAGCCGGGTGCTGCCGCCGTCCCATCGTTTCGATCTTGCGCGAGGAGATCGATCTGGTCGAGGAGGTCGCCCGCATCTCCGGCTACGACCGGGTCGCGGTGACGCTGCCGGCGATCACGCCTGGCGGCCCGGGGGCGGGGACGCAGCGCGCGTCGGAGGAGCGCGTGCGAGACGCGCCTGCGCGCCGCCGGATTGAGCGAAATGGTCACGATCGCACTCGTCGCTGCCGAGGAGAACCGCGTCTTCCCCGGCCTTCCGGAGATGAGCGGCGAGACCGTCGCCCTGGCGAATCCACCGTCCGGGGAGTCGCCGAGCTCCGGCGCAGCCTGTTGCCCGGTCTCGCTGCGCGCCCTCGACGAGAACCTGCGGCACGGTGAGCCGCTCGTCGCGGGCTTCTCGCATCGGGCGCGTCTACGCGCGCGAGAGCGGCAACTACCACGAGCGTGAGTCGCTTGGGGCTCGTCATTGCCGGGCGCGTGGCCGGCGCCCGCGATCCGCGAGCCCGAGCGGGCCGCGACCTTCGCCGATTTGAAAGGCGCCATCGAGCACGTGTTCGCGCGGCTCCATCTCGACGCCCGCCGCTGGGAGCCGGGTCGGGCCGACGCCGCCTATCTCCACCCCGGGAAAGTCGACGGCGATCACGATGGCGGGCGTCCTGTGCGGCATTGCCGGCGCGCTCCATCCCGACCTCGTCGCCGACCGCGGACTCGAGGTCGAGCCCTGGCTCGCCGAACTTGACTTGATGAGAATCGTTCAGTACTGTTCCGCGCCGCATTATTTTTCGGGCACTTCCGCGGTTTCCAGCGACGTGCCGGGACGTCGCCGTCATCGTCGACAGCGGATTCCAGGCGCAACGGGTTCTCGATGAAATCGCGGAGATCGCGCATCCTCTGGTGGAGGAAGTGCGCGTGTTCGACCAGTACACGGGTGCGCCGATCCCGGAAGGGAAGAAGAGCCTGGCCTACTCGCTGTCGTATCGCGCGGCCGATCGCACGCTGACCGACGACGAGGTCAACGCGTGCACGAGGAGATCGTCGCGCGCTTGCTGCAGCGCTTACCGTTGGAGGTGCGCCGGTGAACGACGCCGTGCAGACGGCCGCGAAGGGCACGACGATGACCAAGGCGGACATCGTCGAGCGGATCTACGAGAAGGTGGGGTTCTCCAAGAAGGAGGCGTCCGAGGTCGTCGAGTCGATCTTCGAGATCATCAAGGGGCGGCTCGAGCACGGCGACAAGGTGAAGATCTCCGGGTTCGGCAATTTCGTCGTGAATCAGAAGCGGCCGCGCAAGGGCCGCAATCCGCAGACGGGCGAGGAGATCATCATCACCGGCCGCAAGGTGCTGACGTTCAAAGCGAGTCAGGTTCTGAAGAAGACGATCAATCCCGACTGCGCCGATCGGCGTCGAGTCGGCTCAGCGCTTTCCGCCCTTGGCGCGCGCGTTCAGTCGAACGATGCGCGCGGGACGCGGCGGTGCGCTGCTGCGCGGCCGCGACTCCGCCATCAGCCGCTCGTACTTCATCCGCAACAGTGCGTCGCGCATGCAATCGGGATCGATCCCGAGCGCGTCGCAGACGTTGTTGAACGAGAACGGCCAATTCCAGTCGCGCGTCCGGATCCAGCGCTCGGCCTGGCGCGACAGCATGCGCGGGCGCGCGCGCGTCGTGCGGAAGTACTCCTGGAAGCAACGAATCGCGTCCTCGAGGACCGCGAGCATCAGCGCCTTCTCCGGGGAGAAGTCACTGTCGCCGCGCGGACCGTCGAAAAATTGTTGCGGCAGAATGACGTCGGGTCCGAGCAGATCGGTGAGGCTGTCGCGGATCGGCAGGCGGCGCGCGGCGCCGAGATTCTCCGCCAACGACTCGAGCGTGCTTGCTCGCCTGCCTGGCTCTTCATCATCGCGCGACTCCTCCGCCGTTCCTCGCGAGGACGGCTGCTGTACCCGAGCGTCGGGATTGGTGAGGCAACAGCAATCGTCAGGCCACGACGCGCGCGCGCGCGAAGCGCAGCACCGTCGCGGGTTGCCGCGCTTGTTCGAAGGGCACAGCACTCTGCAACGGTACAAACCTGACACTCGCGCAGTGCCGCGTGAGCACAAAGTTGACGCTACGGTGACACATCGCCGATTGCCGTCGCCTCGGCCGCGCGCGCCGCACGGCGCGACGCCCGAAGTTGTGCGCGTCGTCAGATTCCTGACAGCCGCGCGTCGCGTTGCGCGGTCGAACGGAGCATGCTACGCGTCGCTCGTTTCGCGATGCTCGCGTGACTCCGCTGACGGGGCGTGGCGCAGCCTGGTAGCGCACACGCTTGGGGTGCGTGTGGTCGCCGGTTCAAATCCGGCCGCCCCGACTTGGACACGGCGTCGCGTCGAGCTGGCCCGCCGGCGTGCGCCGGGTGCTCGGCCGATGACGATTTGCGGAGGTGCGCGGGAGCACGGCGCGACATCGACGCGCGGACCGTCCGCTCCCACTCCATGATCATCCTGGTGTGCAACGACGACGGCATTCGCTCCGAGGGCATTCAGGCGCTTGCCCGCGCCATGGAGCCGTCTGGGCGAGGTCTACGTCGTTGCGCCCGACCGCGAGCAGAGCGCCGTCAGCCACTCGCTCACGCTGCACCGGCCGCTGCGCGTCGAGGACGCCGGCGCCGCGGCAGTTCGCGGTCGACGGCACGCCGACCGACTGCGTGAATCTCGCGGTCTCGGGCATCCTTCCGGGCCGGCCCGGCCTGGTGGTCTCCGGGATCAACAAGGGCGCGAATCTCGGCGACGACATCACGTACTCCGGCACGGTGTCGGCGGCGATGGAGGGCACGCTGCTCGGCATCCCGTCGATCGCGATCTCGCTCGCGACGGTCGACGGGCGCGGGCCGTTCGAGTTCGGCGCCGCCGCCGAGTTCGCCGCCCGGCTCGCGGCGCACGTGGTGGCGCGGCCGCTTTCCGCGAGCACGCTCCTCAACGTCAACGTGCCCGGCGGTCGCGCGCGATCAGATGGCCGGCTTCCGCATCACCCGGCAGGGCAAGCGGCGCTACGGCGAGGCGCTGGTCGAGAAGATCGATCCGCGCGGCAAGAAGTACTACTGGATCGGCGGCGACGAGCTCGGCTTCGTCGACGAGCCCGGGACCGACTTCGCTGCGATCCGAGACGGCGCGGTCTCGATCACGCCGATCCACCTCGATCTGACGCACTATCCGTCGTTCGAGGCGCTGAAGACGCTCGAGGTCGAGTGGCCGTGAACTTCGAGAAGGCGCGCGCCCGTATGCTCGACGAGCAGCTGGTCGCGCGCGGTATCAGCGATGCCCGCGTGCTCGCGGCGATGGCGAAGGTCGAGCGCCACCGCTTCGTCGAGGAGGCGCTTCAGAGCCGCGCGTACGACGACAAGCCGCTGCCGATCGGCGAGCAGCAGACGATCTCGCAGCCGTTCATGGTGGGGCTGATGACGGAGGCGCTCGACCTCGGCGGCGGCGACACGCGTCCTCGAGATCGGTACCGGCTGCGGCTACCAGACGGCGATCCTCGCCGAGATCGCGGCGAACGTCTTCTCGATCGAGCGGATCTCGTCGCTCGCCGCGAGCGCGCGCCAGCTCCTCGACGTGCTCGGCTACTACAACGTCGCGATCCGCGTCGGCGACGGCACGCTCGGCTGGTCCGAGGCCGCCCCGTTCGACGCGATCGTCGTGACCGCCGGCACGCCGCAGGTTCCGCGACCGCTGGTCGCGCAGCTGAAGCTCGGCGGTCGCCTGGTGTTCCCGATCGGCGAAGAAGAATTGCAAACTCTGGTGCGAATTCGTAAGGAGGAGGCGGGGCTATCCGAAGAGTACTTCGGTGACTGCCGTTTCGTGAAGCTCGTGGGGCGGTACGGCTGGGAGGACTGACGAGCGCAGCCGGTCGGTCCCGACGAGCCGCGGTGGGTGCGGAGGCGTGGTGGTGGTCGGGTGGCGAAGGACGCGAGGCGTCGCGCTCGCGGCAATGACGATCAGCTGGCTTGTGGGCTGCAGCGCCGCCCGCGGTCCCGCGACGACACGCAGCGGCGGCATCTATCACCAAGTCACGCAAGGCGAGAATCTGTACCGAATCGGCAAAGCCTACGGCATCTCCCACCTGGAGCTCGCGCGCGTGAACGGCATCCGCAATCCGAACCGCCTCGAGGTCGGGCAGCGCATCTTCGTGCCCGGCGGCAAGCGCTCGCTGCCGGTCTCGCTGATCACGCCGAAGCGCGCCGTCGGCAGCGCGCCGGAGGACCCGGTTCTCGCCGACGACGGCAACGCGGTGTTCATCTGGCCGGTTGCGCACGGCACGCTCTCGTCGTCGTTCGGACCGCGCGGCCAGAGCTTCCACGACGGCATCGACATCGCCGCCGCCCCGGGCACGCGCGTCACCGCGGCGCGTGACGGGGTCGTCATCTACAGCGATACGCTCCGCGGCTACGGCAACGTGGTCATCGTCGAGCACGGCGGCGGCTATGCCACCGTCTACGCCCACAACGAGGAGAACCTCGTGCAGGTCGGCGATCACGTTCGCCAGGGGCAAGCGATCGCGCGGGTCGGCAGCAGCGGCCGCACCTCCGGCCCGAACCTGCACTTCGAGGTCCGCAAGGACAACATCGCCCGCAACCCGATCTATTTCCTGCCCAGCCAAGTGGCCCAGCGCGCAAAGGACAACCCGACATGACGCTCGACGACCTCAAGAGCCGCATCCGCGACATCCCCGACTTCCCCAAGCCCGGCATCATCTTCAAGGACATCACCCCGCTTCTCGCCGACGGACCGGCGTTCCACGAGGTGGTCGAGCGGATCGCCGAGCGCTATCGCGGCCGCATCGACATCGTCCTCGGGATCGAGTCGCGCGGCTTCATCGTCGGCGCTGCGGTCGCATACCGGCTCGATCTCGGCCTCGCGCTGGTGCGCAAGCCGGGCAAGCTGCCGCACCATCGCTACGCGGCCGAGTACGAGCTCGAGTACGGTTCCGACACGCTCGAGATCCACCGCGACGCGTTCGTGCACCGGACGCGGGTGCTGATCGTCGACGACCTGCTGGCGACCGGCGGCACCGCGTCGGCGGCGATCGCGCTGGTTCGGCAGCTCGACGCCGAGGTCGTCGGCTGCGCCTTCATCATCGAGCTGGCGTTCCTGAACGGCCGCCGCCGCCTCGACACGCCCGACGTCTTCTCGTTGATCCAATACGACGGCGAGTGAGCCCGCCGCGGCGTTGAGCGCGGTGCCGCCGCTGCGCTAGGCTCGCATCGTGCACCGTTCCGGCGCGGCGGGGGCGACGATCTCCTCGAGCGAGCGGGATCGGCGTGCGCTGTTGAAGGCGCTGCTGATGACGCTCGCGTATCTCGGCGCCGAAATCGTCGGCGGCGTGTGGACGGACAGCCTCGCGCTCCTGAGCGACGCCGGCCATATGTTCACCGACGTCATGGCCCTCGGCCTCGGGCTCTTCGGCGTCTGGATCGCGGCGCGGCCGGCGACACCGAGCAAGACCTACGGGTACTACCGCGCGGAGATCTTGATCGCGCTGGTCAACGGCATCGTCCTTTGCGTGGTCGTGCTCGCGATCTTCTGGGAAGCCTGGCGGCGGTTCAGCGCGCCTCCTGCGGTGCACGGCGGCGGTGTCCTCGCGGTCGCGGTCCTCGGTCTGGTCGTCAATCTGGTGGCGGCACGGCTGCTCAGCGGCTCGGCAAGCCACAACTTGAACATTCGCGGCGCCTGGCTGCACGTCATCTCGGATCTGCTCGGCTCGCTCGGCGTGCTCGTCTCGGCGATCGTCATTCTACTCACCGGCTGGACGCGCGCCGACGCGGTTGCGAGCGCGGTGATCGCGGGGTTGATCCTCTTCAGTTCCTGGGCGCTGATCCGCGAGGCCGTCGACATCCTGATGGAGGCGGTCCCGAGCCACATCGATCTCGACGAGCTACGGCGCGCGCTCGAGGAGATCCCGGGCGCGAGCGCGGTGCACGACCTGCACGTCTGGAGTCTCACGACGGGTCAATACGCGTTGTCGGCGCACGCGATCGTCGAGGACGGCAACGAGCGCGATCACGTCCTCGGCGAGATGACCGACCGGCTCGCAACGCGCTTCGACATCACCCACGTCACGATCCAGCTCGAGTGCCGCGACCGGCTGACCGCCGAACCGGCGCATCCGGCGCACTGAGCGAGACGGTGGACGCGCGGTCCACGCTCTTCTTCGACATCGGCGCCCAGCGTGATTGCTGGCCCGGCGGTGCCTGGCCGCTCGTCGGCGCCGAGGAGGCCGCGAACGTCGCACGCCTGTTCGCGCTCGCGGCGCGGCTCGGCATTCGTCAGGCGGGAAGCATCTGCGCGCACGACGATGCCGGGATCGCCGGGGCAGCAGCCGGCGGCGTCGCGCGCCTCGGCGCCGGTGCACGCGGTGAGCGCGACGCAGCGGACGTCGCGATCGACCGCGCGTCCCTCGACGATCCGCCGGCCCACTGTCGCGTCGGCTCGGCCGGCGCAGCCCGCGCTCCGGGCTGCGACCCGGCACGGCCGCCGCGGTATTGGGCGATGGCTGCCGGCGAATGCGGGCGGCCGGCGCTCGACCGCGAGCACAGCGAGTACCTCGCCGTCGGCTGCCGCGACGCGCCCGACGCGCCGCCACTCTTCCTGCGGATCTTCGACCACGTCGCTGCCGGTATCCGCGACGCGGTCGTTCTCGGCGCGGGCATCGAGCACGGAATCGACCGCGCGGTGGACGCGCTCGTGCGCCGGCGCATCCGGACGCACGTCGCCCTCGACGCGTCGGGCTCGCGCACCCCTGAAGGTGCCCAGCAGGTGATCGCGGCGTGGAAGCGACGGACCGTCGACGTGACGACGACGGCGATGATCGAGCGTCTCCTGACTCGCGGCGACTGAGTCGGCCGCGATCACCGTCGGGCGCGGATGGCTGCGGCGCGCGCTTGCGGCCCTCGTATCGACGCCGGTGACGTCCGCAAATTGACACTGCCCCGCGGTCCCTCCTATGGTCCTCGCGTGCCGGCCAACCCGAGCTTCAGAGCGATGATGAACGAGGTGGTCGCCTACGGGAGCTGCTGCGAGTGCGGCTCTTGCGTGCTCGTCTGCCCCCACAACGTCATCGACTACATCGACGGCAAGCCGAAACAGGTCGCGAAGGCGCGCGCCGCCTTCGATTACTGCGGCATCAGCGAGGGCATCGGCTGCGACGTGTGCGCGCAGGTGTGCCCGCGGCTGAATCCCCGTGAGTTCGAGCTCGCCGACCTGCTCTACGGCGCCGACCAGCCGTACAAGGGCGCGTTCGGCGTCTACCGGCGCGTGCTTGCCGCCCGTTGCGTCGACCCCGAGATCCAGGGACGCGCCCAGGACGGCGGCGTGGTGACCGCGATGCTGCGCTGGGCGTTCGAGCGCGGCATCATCGACGGCGCCGCGGTCTCGGTGCCGGATCCGGACCGTCCCGCGCAGCCGATGCCGAAGATGGTGACGAGCGCCGACGAGCTGCTCGCGAGCGCCGGCTCCTGGTACACCTACTGCGCGAACAACCTGGCGCTCGCCGACGCCGAGCGACTGGGCCTCGAGAAGGTCGCGTTCGTCGGCGTGCCGTGCCAGATCACGCCCGTCCGCAAGATGCAGCTCGTCGACGCGACGTATCTCGACAACGGGCGGAAGAAAGAGAAGCACATCGAGCGCCAGAGCAAGTTTCTGAAGGGGTACGGCGCGCGCGTCGCGCTCAACGTCGGCCTCCTCTGCACCGAGGTGTTCACCTACCAGGGCCTCATGGTCGACAAGATCCAGGGCGAGATGGGGATCCCGCTCACCGAGATCAAGAAGTTCAACGTCAAGGGCAAGGTCCTGATCTACAAGCACGACGGCAGCCTCGTCGAGATGAAGCTCAAGGCGGCACAGGAGTACGCCCGTCCCGAGTGCCACCACTGCGGCGACTTCTCGGCCGAGCTCGCCGACATCTCGTGCGGCGGCGTCGGCGCGATGGATTGGACGATCACGATCCTCCGCACCGCGCGCGGCGAGGAGCTCTTCAACCGCATGGTGGCGGAGGGCGTCTTCGAGGTGCGGCCGATCGAGGAGTTCGAGAACTCGATGAAGGTGCTGCTGCGGCTCACCAACAAGCAGCATCTGCGGGTGCCGGTGCCACCCGGTCAGGACGCGTCGCGGGTGCGAGCGACCAGCGCCGCGGCAGCGGCGCCCGCCGTCACCTGAACGACGCGGTGCGGGAGCCGCGCCGACCGTCAGCCACGACCGCGCGCCGCGGCGACGTCACGAGGCGCGTCGGCGGCACGGCCGCCGCGCGCGGCGCAGGCTCAGCGCCGCGGGTCGAGCAGCGGGAAGGCGTTCACCAGGAAGAGCTGCGGCTGGGTGTTGCCGGTGCCGGCGAAATCCGAGCTGGCGACGAACGCGCTGAAGACGAACTGCGTGACGACGCCGGTCAAGTTCTCGCTCCCCGTGGTGAGCTGTACCAGATGCGCGCTCTGCACGTCGTAGAGGAAGAGCTCGTTGGTTCCGGGCGAGCCGACGCCCGTGAGGTCGGCGGTCGAGGAGAAGGCGATCTTGTCGGCTTTCGCCGTCAGCGTCGGGGCCGTGCTGTCGCCGTCGGTTCCTGCGGTGATCTGCTCGAGAAGCGGCGGTCGCTTTTGACGGTTCCAGCGATAGATCTGTGTATGACCGGCGCCGGCGCCGAGCAGGTCGGCGTCGGACTCGAAGACGATGCTGGCCGCTTTGCGCTCGATCGCGGGATTCCGCGAATCGCCGACGCCGTTCGTCAAGGCCTCGACGGTTCCGACGGTGAGATCCTCGAGGTAGAGCTGCTGATAGCCGTTGACGCCCGTGCCGAGGACGTCGTCCGATGACTCGAACACGACGAATCGTCCCGAGGAGTCCATCGCGTACTTGCCGATGCTCGCCCTCGAGAGCAGCTCGAGTCCGGGATTGCCAGCGCAGGGGTACGAGGGGCACGCGACGGTGCCGACGGCGCCGTTCTTGAACGGCGCGCGATAGAGGTGCACGCCCGGTCCGAGGCTGTCGCCCCGAAGATCGGTGGTCGACGCGAAGGCGATGTACAGGGCGTTGCTGCTCAGCATCGGCGTGAAGCTGTCGCCGGCGCTGTTGGTGATCTGAACCAGCGGCACGATGCCCTTCCGAACGTTGGCTTTGCGCGACGCGAAGACCTCGCGGCCGCTGCTGCCGTTGCCGAGCAGGTCGCCGGTCGACTCGAACGCGAGCTCACGGCCGCGGCGGACGGCCATCGCGTTCCGGCACGGCTTGTCGCCGAACGTGAGCTGATAGAAGCCCGGCTGGCCCTTGTTCACGCGGTAGCGCAGATCGAACACGAACAGGTTCGGCGCCGCGTTGCCGGTTCCGACGAGGTCGGCGTCGGTGTCGAACAGGATCAGGTTCGACGTACCGATGAACGACGCGTCGCCGATCTGCTGGCCCGCCGCGTTGGTGATCTGCACGACTGGTGGCGTGTGACGGTGCAGCGCGTGGGCGGCGACGCGGACAAATACCGCGACGATACGACGATCGCGGCGCCGGCGAGCGAGAGAGGGGACGGCGGACGATGCGGAGGAGCAGGACGGCAGAGTCATCTGGGTACCTCCGACAGGTGACGTAGAAGATTTCTGCGGCTCAGTCTAGCAGACGCTCCGTCGCGTGAATACCCACGGTTCGCGCGAAATCGGCTCGAGCGGGGCATTCCGCGCCGCGCGATGGCCATCGCGGCGTTCTGAGAGGTTCGACGACGTGATGTCGACAGTCGCAAGCCTGCAATCGCAAACGTTTCCACGGCAGTTCGGCGTGAGCGGACGCCGATTCGGTTCGGTGGGCGCTCTCGCGGCGGGACGGCTTGCGCGTCGCGAGTCGGCGTTACGGTCGGCGTCGGCGTTAGCGTCGCCGTCGGCTGCGGGTTGCGGCAACGTGAATAGGTCCGTCGCCGGACGCCTCGCCCGATACGCCGCGAATCGTCCGCACCGTTCCGGCCTGGGCGCGTGGGTACGTGACGCAAGCGTTCGCGACGCCGGGCTGGTTCGTGATCGTCTGGCCGGTCGCCGCCGTGAACTCGCTGATGTCGCAGGACGGATCCGGATCCATGTTGGTGAAGCCGTTCGTGACGACGGCGCCGTCCGTCGGGTCCGCGCACCTGGAAGTTGACGAACGTCCCGTCGGGAACCGGCGTTGCCGAAGTAGTCGCCGACCGTCCCGGCGATCACGGTCGTGAGGGTGTCGTTGCCGTTGTCGGCGGCGAGATTGACGAGCAGCGCGAGCCCGACGTTCGCGGGCTCGCCCGGCACCGGGCGTCATGGTGGGCTCGGCGTCGGCGTCGGCGTCGGCGGTGATCGTCGGCGTCGGCGTCGCGGTTTGCGTCGGCGTCGGCGTTACGGTCGGCGTCGGGAGCAAGGCGTTCAAAATCTTGAATGCGTTTCCGAGGAACAGCTGCGGATGCGTGTTGCCGTTCGCGGCCAGGTCGGAGCTGCTGGGGAAGACGAAGAACGTGAATTCGGTCGATGACTCGTTGATGTCGTCGGCGCCACTCGTCATCTTCGTAAGCCGATTGCCCTTCAACTCGAGATAGTACAGCTGATTGGTGCCCGTCTGCCCCGTATTGGTCAGATCGGCAGTGGACGAGAACGCGATCTTGTCGGCCCTTCCGGTCACCGAGGGAGCGGTCGAGTCGCCATCGGTACCGAAGGTGAGCTGCGTGATCTCGGCTGGATCGACCGAGATGTCCGCTTCGAAGATGTTGAACCGCGTGTTCCCGGTACCGGCGAGATCGGCCTCGGACGAGAAGAACACCTTCGAGGCGGTGCGTGCAATCACCGCTTGCTTGCTGTTACCGATTCCGTTCGTGATGGCTCGGATGCTGCTGAGTGAGAAGTCGCGCACGTAGATTTGCGACGACCCGTTCGACGTGCCGGGTCCGAGCACGTCGCCGGCGGAATCGAAGATGACGACCTGGCCGAGCTTGTCGATCGCCGGATTGGTCGCCACGGCACGGGTGAGCAGCTCGAGGCCGGGGTTGAAGCCGCACGGATAGTACGGGCACGAGGGCTCACCGAGCTTCGCCTTCTTGAGATCGGCACGGTACACGTGCGTCCCGGCGGACAGTCCTTCGTTCCGGATGTCCGCGGTCGACGCGAACGCGAGGAAGCGCCCATTCTCGCTCAGATGCGCATCGAAGCTGCTACCGGCTGCTCTGGTGATCTGGAAGAGGGGAACGATCCCCTTGCGGACCTTGACCTTCTGCGCGCCGAAGAGTTGCAGACCGGTGCTGCCGTTGTTCAGCAAATCGCCCGTCGATTCGAATGCGATCGTGCGGCCGCGGCGAGCGGCGGTAGGCCGGCGGCTCGGCTGGACGCCGTGAGTCAGCTGGAACAACCCCGGCAAGTGGTTCTTCGAAAACAGCTTGAGGTCGAAGAGAAAGATGTTCGACGTGGCGTTTCCGTTGCCGAGGAGATCGCCATCGGAGTGGAAGATCACGAGATTGGAATTGCCGACGAAGCTCGCGCCGCCGACGTCTTGAGACGGCGCGGTCGTGATTTGGACGAGCGACGGCGTCTGACGATGAAGCGCCATGCTCGTCTGCACGAGAGCGCAGGTGAGAATCACTGCGCCGATGATGGATAGCAGTACACCGCGTCGCTTCATCGAACGAGTCCTCCGGAGAATGTAGTCGCGGGCCGCACGGCTCGCGGCACCGAGCCGTTACTTCCCACTGCTGAGCACGACGCCGATGTCGCCCGCGGTCCGCCGCGAGAAGGCCACATCCGTCAGACCGTCGTTGTTGCCGTCGAAGCAATCCACCGAACGGACGAAGAAGCCGGCGGGAAACGCTCGTTCGTCCGGATTCCACAGACCCGTTCCCGAACCATGCAGCAGCATGACGTCTCCGGACTCGACGCTGCCGATCGCGACGTCCGGGAGATGATCACCATTGAAGTCGCCGACGCAGATGTCGACCGGCGTCTTCTGGCCTCGCACGACCACTTCCGCGGGCTCGCCAGCGAAGCCGCCCGCGCCGTCGTTGAGCAGCGTGACGGTGTTGCCGACCACGGAATTCAGGTCGCTGAGCTCGTTGATCACGACGAGATCGTCGAGGCCGTCGCTGTTGAAGTCCGCCGCGACGACGTCCGCAGGTCGGAAACCACGGCTCCCGAAATCGGTTCGGGCGTATCCACCGCCAGGCTGCGACAGGAACACCGAGATCGTATTCGCGCTGCGGTTCGCCGTGACGAAATCGAGCGTTCCGTCGCCGTTGAGATTGCCGAGCGCCACGCCGCGGGGTTCGGTACCGGTGGCGAAATATCCGGCAGCGCCCAGGCCGCCACCGGTATTGAGGAAGAGCGATACCGTGGAGCTACCGGCCGAGCTCACTGCCAGGTCGATCCTGCCGTCTCCGTCGATGTCGCCGAGATCGAGCGCCGGTGGCCCGAACGCCGGTCCTGGCGCGGTGGTGGGTTGCGGCAGCTTGATGGGAGCGTTGGCGTTGAACTGCCGGTTCCCGGCATTCGTGTACACACTGATGTCACGCGAGCCCTCGTTCACCACGACGATGTCGGCCTTTCCGTCGTTGTTGAGGTCGGCGATCGTGAGGGCGGCAGGCTTGCTGCCGGCGGGCAAATCCATCGCGAGACTGTTCGCGCGGATGTCGCTACGGAACAACACCCGACTCCTGTTGTCCTCGCGGCTGATACCGACCAAGTCCATGAAGCCGTCTCCGTCGAAATCGGCCGCACCGGCGCCGAACACGTCGGTTCCGATGTCTTTCTCCGTCGAGGCCGGCTGCGGAAAGAACTGCGCGTTGCCGTCGCCGTAGAGAACCCGGCACAACGGGTTCGCGCCGCTCGCGCAGCTTAGGATGTCCTGGTGCGCGTCGCCGTCGATGTCGGCAATCGTGCAGCTCGGCAGCGCGCCGTTCGTCGTGATCGTTCCCCTCGACGTGAATAGACCGGAGGCGCTGCCGGTCAACAGCATCGGCGCTTTCGGTTTCTTCGAAGCGAACTCCGCGATGACGTCGAGCCGGCCGTCTTCGTCGAAATCCGCGGCGTCGAGCGACTGCATGCCCTTCGGGACGATCGTCGTCGGCCCGAGCCGCAGGGGTCCAGCGCCGTCGTTGAAGAGGACGGTGAGGCCGGCCGGTCTCGCCTTGGTGCCGATCGCGACGTCGAGGTAGCCATTGCCGTCGAAATCAGCCGCCAACATCGGGCCTAGAAATCGACCCGCCACCGAGGGGCCGGTCGAGAAGTGACCGGAACCGTCATTGAGTAGGACCACGAAGCCGCCGACCCGCCGAGACTTCGGGATGACGGCAAGATCGAGGTCGCCGTCCTTGTCGAAGTCGCCGACGACGATCGGTGTCTTCGCGTGGACGCTCGGCAGAGGCCGGACGGAGCCGAAGCGACCCTGTCCATCACCCATCAGGAGCAGCAGGATTCCGCGCGCATCGGCTACGACCAGATCCTGGTTGCCGTCGCCGTCGAAATCTCCGGCCGCCATCGACAAGATCGACTTCTTGATCTCCGGCGTGCACGTCCGACTGCAACCATCGCGAGACTTCGAGTTGCCGTCGTCGCAGAGCTCGGCACCTTCCACGATGCCGTTGCCGCAGATCGCGGGACCGGAGAACGGCGGGTTGAATCCGCCGGAATCGTTGCCGAGCAGCACACGCAACGCGAACTTGCGGCCCGACTTGACCGAAACGATGGCGTCACGAATCCCGTCGTTGTTCATGTCGGCCATCAGGAGCGACTCCGGATCGTCGACGACGCTGAGCAGCGGCGCGATCGACAGCGTGCCGAGGTTGAGCGCCTGGACCAGGTTCAAGACCCGCGAGCCGCGATCCAAATAGATCAGCTGCGGCGACTGGTCGCTGGCGGTCCGCATCGCGCCGGGGCCGAAGGCGTTGACGATGTCGTCGGATTTCGAGGCCGGCGCGTCTTCGCTGGGAAACACACCGGGCGCGGTCGCGCGAAGAATCTCGGCGACATCGATGTCTGAATACGAGATCGCGAGATCCAACAGACCGTCTTGGTTGAAATCCGCCGCGGCTAGACCCGTTGGATTGGGACGGATGAGAAACGCGTGGTCCTGCACGAACGTGACGCTGCCGGTGCCGCGATAGAGCGTCACGACGGAGTTGCTCTGGGCGATCATGAGATCCGGAATGCCGTCGTTGGTGAAGTCGCCCGCGGCGAGCGCGCGCGCGTCGGTCGGGGAGGGGAGCGGGGCGTCGGAGAAGTGGAACCCGACGCCGTCGCCGAGAAGGATGCGAACCGAAGGCGAGCCTTGGCTGACGACGACGATGTCGACGAAGCCGTCGAGGTTGAAATCGACGAGCTGAGCCGCCAGGGGTCGGTTCTCCTGGTTGAGGGACGGAAGCCGGATCGTGGCCGACGCCGGAAACGTCCCGGAACCGTTGCCGAACAGTATCGTCAAGTCGCTCGAATGCGCGTTGACCACGACGAGGTCGAGCTTGCCGTCGCCGTTGACGTCGCCGGCCGTCACCCAAACGGGATTGGTTCCGACGTTGTAGGTGCCGATGTTGGTCACGGCACCGCCGGGCTCGCCGCGGTAGTACGGTCAGGGTGCCGTTGTCCCAGCTCGCGACCGCGACGTCGCTCAAGCCGTCGCCGTTGAAGTCGCCGCAGTCGGACCCGCTGGGATGAATGAAGGTCCCGAAGCTGTGCGCGATGTCGAACGCCTTCGCCGGCGTGTTTTCGAACGACGTTCACCGTGTTCGAGTCGAAACCTGGAGCGGTGATGTCGGGGAGTCCGTCGCCGTTACAGTCGGATGCACTGACGCTCTGAGGATTCGCGCCGACCGGGAGCGAGAAGTTCTGGTACTCGAATACGATGGCGCTGAGCCGTGACGGGGCTCGCGACTACGAGCAAGCTGAACGCGACGCCGAGCGCGGTGGACATCGATCGGAGATCCGCGAACCACCGCCGGCAATCCGCGACGACGACTCCCCATCGTGTCGACACCGAAACGAGCCTCACGCGCTTGACGCAGACGGGTAAGTCCTGAAGCAGCCGCCATGTACCAGTTCTCCTTGAGGGTGAGGCCGTGAATGCGCTTTCAGGCTGCGGCATTTTCGCGTGCGTACCGCCACCACATCGTGACGGAGCTCCAGCGAGAGTCCCTCGCTGACAGCTCGCATAACGATCGGGCACATGGCCGGTCAACCGACGCTTCGGCACCGCAGATAGCAAGGCTTGTGCCGCGAAAAGTGAGCTATTTTGGAGTACGGAGGGATTTCACTAATGCACGGTTTTGCGGGAATGCAAGGTGACGTGCTGTCTCTCAGCCCATAGACGTCGCCGTGCGCGTGCGCGGGGTCGCAGCTATGCAGGACTTCAGGGGCTTCGCGGCGTCGCCGTCGGCGTCAGATCCGACGACTTTGCGGGGTGAGAGCGACGCAAGGGCGGGCGCGCGGAGAGCCGGCGGGTGCGGGCGGAACCCCGGGGCTCCGCCCGCGATGAGACCGCTTCGGATTCGAAGTGCCGCTTACTGACTGACCTTGAGCTCGACGCGGCGGTTCTGCGCGCGTCCGTCGGCGGTGTCGTTGCTCGCGACCGGCTGCGACTCGCCGAAGCCGCGGGTCGTCAGGCGCGACTCCGCGATGCCTTCGCCGACGAGGAACGCCTTCACGGCGGCGGCACGTCGGAGCGAGAGCTTCAGGTTGTACTGATCGCTGCCGACGGAGTCGGTGTGACCCTCGACGGAAACCTGCACGCTCGCGTTCTCTTTCAGGATGGAGGCAGCCTCACGCAAGATCGAAGCGGCATCCGGACGGATGTTGGCCTTGTCGAAGTCGAAGTTCACGCCGCGGAGCACGATCTTCTGCTGCACCGGCGGCGGGGGTGGCGGAGGCGGCGGCGCTTTGACGACGGGGGTCTGCTCGATCACTGCTTGATCCAAGAAGCAGTGTCCGAGGAGCGCGCCGAGGATCGCGCCCGACACGGCGCCGGTTCCGATCGCAAGCGCTTTGTCCTCGTTGTCGTTGCCGATGTCGAAGGCGCCGCTGTTGTTCGCCGCGGCGCCGGTCGCGATGCCGCCGGCGACGGCGCCGACTCCGGCACCCGTCAGCGTTCCGAGCCCGACGGGCTTCTGTAGACACGAGCACCCGACCGCGAACGCCACGAGCAGAACGGAAGTCACCGCGAAACGCATGCCCACTCGCATCAGCCACCTCCTTCTCTCGGTTAGCACTCAGGGCGGGCCGGCATGCCGCGCCGACCCTCGCCCCGTGTCGCGTGCCGACTGCGATGAATGGACGACATCCCGTACGGAAGTACTCCGTCAATGTCAAGCAAAGGCGGCGCGTTCACCGCGACCGATCCGACCGAATCGCGCCACATCGACACGCATCGCGTCGCACGTCGGAAACGACGCCGCGCGCGACCGCATTCGTGCCGCGTCGCGCGCGCGAGAAGGCGCTGCCGTCGCGTTCTCGTCCATGTGCCGCAAGGCTTGCACGCATGCCTGCACTTTTCTATTGCGTTTCGATTCCGCCAAGAGTAAGTGATCGCTCTCCTCAGATGCGCAGTAACACTTCGAATAGATAGAATCCGAGACGATATGCTAGCCATAGCTGTTCATGGCGCCGCTTCTCAGGTCGGGGCGGGGGGGTCGGTGCGCGCACGCTGTGCACGCACGGTGCACGGAGCTCGCAACCGTGCGTGCACACGTCGTGCGCGGGTTATCCTCAGGCTGTGGACAGTGGGGGAAGTGACGTTGGCTTGGGCCGACAGGGCGGGGGCGACGAGGTCGGGAAGGGGGGTCCGCGGGGTGACGCTTCGAGGGAGGGATTGGAAGCATGAGCACGCTTTGGGACGAGACTCTGGCGGAGTTGCGGCACGACTTGCCCAGCCAAGACTTCGTCGCGTGGATCTCCTGTTTGCGAATGGCGCCCGACGTGAGCGACGCGCTCACCGTCGAGGCTCCGAGCACGTTCCATCGCAACTGGGTACAGAAGCATTTTCTCGAGCGCATTCGGAGCACGGTCGCGACGGTTGCGGGCCGGCCGGTTCCCGTCGTGGTGGCGGTCGGAACCGCGAAGCCGGTCAGGGTGATGGCGCCGCCGAACCAAGCCGGCCCCGCCGGGGCCCGCGAGGCAGGGGCGAGCGCCGTCGGCGCACAAGCGCTGACCTTCGAATCCTTCGTCGTCGGCCCATGTAACGAGCTCGGCGTTCGCGGCCGCGCGATCGGTCGCGGAATCGCCGGGCCACCACTTCAATCCGCTCTTCGTCCACGGCGGCGTCGGGCTCGGCAAGACCCATCTCCTCACCGCGATCGCGCATGCGATCCGCGGCCGGTTTCGCGGCTATCGGGTCCTCAGCATCGGCATCCGAGGCGTTCACCAACGAGATGGTGAGCGCTCTGCGGCGGCGGCAGATGGAGCACGTTCCACCACCGCTACCGCGGGATCGACGCCCTGATCGTCGACGACGTGCAGTTCATCGCCGGCAAGGAGCGGACGCAGGAGGAGTTCCTGCACACGTTCAATCTGCTGTGCGCCGCCGGGAAGCAGATCGTCCTCTCGTCGGACAAGGCGCCGCGCGACGATCGCCAACCTCGAGCACGGGCTCCGCAGCCGTTTCGAGGGCGGCATGATCGCCGAGGTCACCGCGCCCGATCGCGAGACCCGCCGCCGTATTCTCGGACGCAAGGCGGCCGCCGCCGGGCTCGTACTCGCGGAGCCGGTGCTCGATTACCTCGCGGATCGCATCCGTGCCGTCAGCGTCCGCGAGCTGGAGGGCGCGCTGACACGGATTCGCGCCGTCGCGTCGCTCACCAGCCGTGGCGTCGACCTCGCGCTCGTCCAGGAGCTGATCGACCCGCTCTATCCGGAGGCACGCGATCGGGTCTCGGTCGAGCGCGTCGAGGCCCTGGTGTGCGCGCAGCTCGCAATCGAGCCTCGCAGCTCGTCGGCGGTCGCACGGGGCGAGTCGTCCTCGCGCGGCAGATCGTCATGTTCCTGTTGCGAAAGTTGGTCGGGCTGTCCCTCGGGGTCATCGGAGAGCGCTACCACCGAGACCATACGACGGTCTTGCATGCCGTACGCGTCATCGAGGCGCGACGGACGTGCGATCCCGAGGTCCGGCGATTGGTGGGCGCGCTGGAAGAGAGGCTGTGAGGGGTGGCGCGGGACGGTGCAGGGTGGGGCGGAGCACGCCAATCGCCCGGATCTCGGTGAGCAGATTCGCGATTGCGCGGGTGGGAGGCCGCCTGGCAACATGAGTCACACCGATAGGAGGTGACGTGATGCGGGCGATCCTCGTGGCGGTAATGGTGGTGATGGTGGCGATGACGGGACCGGCGTTCGCGGGCGGCATCACCCACGACGAGGAGCTGCGCGAGCATCGGGACCAGCGCAGCAAAGGCGACGTCGAGAGCACGATGCCGCCTCCCGCGGCGTCGCGTGAGGTCGTGGTCGAGGAGTACCACAGTGCCGGCGCGGAGTTCGCCCTCGGCCTCGCGTCGACGGTGCTGAGCCTGATCTACCATCCGCCGCGGATGGTGCTCGGCGTGATCGGGGCGGAGCTCGGGGGCTTCGGCGGCTGGGCGACCGGCGGCGATCTCCGGACGGCGAAAGCCCTGTGGCGGCCCACCGTCGAAGGCGACTACTTCATGCGTCCCGGCCATTTGGACGGCGCCGAGCCATTCCGCCCCGTGAACACCAACCCGGTGTTCCAGGGACGCTACACGGTGCACGAGATGGTCGATACGCGCGGCTCGACGACCGAAGAGGGCTACGACGACGGTAGCGGTGAGCCGGGCGACCTCGAATCGGAGGAGCTCGAGGACGGCGACACGCACGAGCACGCCGTCGAGGAGCAGGCGCCGAGGTCGAGTAGCCGGTCTCTGCGCGCCGCCGACGAGCGGCGCTGATCACTCCGATTGCGCGCGGCGGAGCGCAACGCCGCGCCCGCCGAGCTCGGCTTCGAGGGCGTCGACGAAGCGCGGGTACGCGTCCGGCCTCACCGTCCACCATTCGTCGCTCACGCCGGCGGCGCACCGGACACGCATCGTGATCCGCAGCCGCGCGGTGTAGACGAGCACGTCGCCCACCGGGACGATCCGGCAGATCGGCAGGCCGATCGCCCCGGGGTCGATCTCGAGCGCGATCGGACTCTCCGCGGCTCGGGATCGTCCGTCAACGCGATCGCGCGCAGCGTCGCGTCCGCGCCGAGATCCGGCGGCGTCCGCGGTGGCGTCAGGCCTTCGGCGATGGTCGCGGCGATCCGCGTCGCGCATGCAGAGGGCTCGACGAAGTGCTCCGCGCCGCGGCGCCCGGACGCGACCGGCACCGGATGGTAGAGCGATCCACGCCGGAATGGCTCTCGACGGCCGCGAAGACCGCCGGCGCAAGCCGTCCGACCGCCGCCCAGTCGGCGGCCTCCCATGCGGCGACCGCGCGTCGGTAGAGGGCGCTCGCCTGTGCGCCGACGATCGCGCTCCGGCACGCGGCGGAGATCTCCGCCAACTGCGCCAGGATCGCGTCGGCGGCGGCGGCATCGAGTCCCGCGCGCCGGCCGGCCGCACGTACGTCGCTGCCGATCTCGAGCGCGTGCTCGAGGAACTGCTCTTCGCAAACGGCGGCGATCGCGCGGTAGCGCCGGCCAAGCTGATAGCACTCGCCGATCTCGGTGAGCCGGGCGGCGATCCGCGCGAGCGCATCGCTCACGAAGAGCTCGCCGGTCCGTGATTCGAATCCGAGAGGCCGCTGTCCTCGAGCAGCGCGTTGAGCGCCGCGGCAACGGTGAGAAGCTCGCCGCGGGAGCGCTCCATGCTTTCCGTCCCGTGCGACAGCTGGAGGTAGTCCTTGCGCTCCATCGAGTGGATGATCGACGCGAAGGAGTCGTGCAGGTCGTGCCAAGCGTGGCGATAGCGCTCATGCACCTCCGCCACCGCCGGCGTGCGGGGGTGATACCGGTCGATCTCGACGAGGTGCAGCTGCACGTCGTCCATGACGCCGCCGAGCGTCGCGATCACGTAGTCGTCGTCGACGTACTGTGAGCGGCGGACGTCGCTCATCGCCTTCAGCACCTCCGCCTCGACCGGCTCCCACTTCTTGATGTGCGCGACATAGTCGAGGACGTCCTGCACCACCGCCGGATCGCGCGGGGGAGCCGGCGAGCAGGCGCTCAGGACGACGAGCGCCAGAACCGCGATCAGGAGGCGAAACACCGGATGCTCCTCGTCCCGTTCGGAGTCGGCGCCGAGCGCTTGCACGCGTGGGAATCTCTGTTGCACGAGCGCAAATCCGTGCATTGGTGAAACCCGCATGTGCTGCATAATTGCGTATGCATCGTGGCACATGTGTTGCTGTTCCGCCGCCTGCTGGCAATGACCCCCGCCCAGGTCCGGACCCCGAGCCAGCGATCGACTCACCTGAGAGCGTAGCACGATCACTCGGTAGGAGGACTGTGAATGACGTTCTGGCGCAGCGCGCTTTGTGCGCTTTTGGTCGGCGTGTTCATCCTGGGCCCCGCGACGAAGTCCTTTGCGGCGTGCGGCGACGGAACGCTCGACGTCGGAGAGGCTTGCGACGACGGCAACCTCGTCGACGGTGACGGCTGTGACTCGAACTGCACGGTGACGGCGTGCGGCAACGGCATCGTCACCACCGGCGAGGCGTGCGATGACGGCAACCTCGTCAACAGTGACGGCTGCGACTCGAATTGCACGCCGACGGGCTGTGGCAACGGCGTCGTCACCGCCGGGGAGACCTGCGACGACGGCAACCTCGTCGACGGTGACGGCTGCGACTCGAACTGCACGCCGACGGCGTGCGGCAACGGCATCGTCACCGCCGGGGAGACCTGCGACGACGGCAACTCGTCAGCGGCGACGGCTGCGACTCGAACTGCACGCCACCGGCTGCGGCAACGGCGTCGTCACCACGGGCGAGACCTGCGACGACGGCAATCTCGTGAGCGGCGACGGCTGCGACGCGAACTGCACGCCGACCGGTTGCGGCAACGGCGTCGTCGACGTCGGGCGAGGCCTGCGACGACGGCAACCTCGTGAACGGCGACGGCTGCGACACGAATTGCACGCCGACCGGCTGCGGCAACGGCATCGTCACCGCGGCGCGAGCAATGCGACGACGGCAACCTCGTCGAACGGCGACGGCTGCGACGCGAACTGCACGCCGACCGGCTGCGGCAACGGCATCGTCACCGCCGGCGAAGCCTGCGACGACGGCAATCTCGTCAACGGCGACGGCTGTGATGCGAACTGCACCGTGACCGGCTGCGGCAACGGCGTCGATCACCGCCGGCGAGCACTGCGACGACGGCAACCTCGTCAACGGCGACGGCTGCTCGAGCGACGTGCCAGCGCGAGCTCTTCAACCCGTCGTCCGCGGCGCGGGCGATCACTTCGGCGCGAGCGTCGCATCGCTCGGCGGGAACGTCGTCGTCGGCGCGCCGCTAGCACGACATGCCGGGCGCGCATCAACACCGGTCGGCGTGTACCTCTTCAGCGGCGCGACCGGCGCGGTCATTCGGACCCTCCAGAAGCCGAGCGCCGCGCCGGGTGACGAGTTCGGATTCGCACTGCCGACCATCGGCTCGAACGTCATCGTCGGCGCGCCGTTCGATGACACCGCGGGCACCGATGCCGGCGCCGTGTATGTCTTCGACGGCGGCAGTGGCGCTCTGGTACGCACGTTCCTGAATCCCGGCCCGGAGGAACGACCACTTCGGATGGGCGCTGGATGCGGCGGTCGGTCCAAGCTCCTGATCGGCGCGCCACTCGACCACACCGGACGCGGCGGCGGCGGCGCCGCATACCTCTACAACGTCACCACCGGAGGTCTGATTCAGGTCTTCCTCAACCCGTCTCCGGCGGCCGACGACGATTTTGGCGCAGCGTCGCGGCACTCGCGCCGACGTGGTCATCGGCGCGCCGCGCCACGACATCCCTGCCAGTCGGTTTCATTCCCGCCGGCGCCCGACGCCGGCGCCGTCTACCTTTTCAACGGCGCACTGCCGGCCGCTCCTCCGCACGTTCCTCAGCCCGGTGCCCGGAGGAAAGCGACAGTTCGGCACGCCGGTCGCCGACGATCGGCTACGACGTGCTGGTCGGCGCCCCGGCGACGATGCGGTGCCGGCATTCCCGACGCCGGCGCGGTCTATCTCTTCGACGGCGCCACCGGCGCGTTGCTGCGCGTCCTCAAGAAGCCGCACCCGCGAACCGAACGACGAGTTCGGCTACGCGGTCGCCGCGCTCGGCACTCGCAAGATCGTCGTCGGCGCGCTCCTCGACGACACCGGCGGCGCTCGAACGCCGGCGCCGCCTATCTTTTTCAGCGCCGGCATCGGTCGCGCTGCTGCAGAGATTTCAGAAAGCGGCGCCGGCGGCGAACGACGATTTCGGCCGCGCGGTCGCCTCGCGCGGCGGCGGCAAGGTCCTCGTCGGCGCGCCGCTCGACGATACCTCGCGCAGCTCGATGCCGGCGCGGTCTACGTCTTCAAGGACGATTCGTGCGGCAACGGCGTCCGTCGATGCCGGCGAGCAGTGCGACGACGGCAACCTCGCTCGACGGCGACGGCTGCGACTCGAACTGCACGCTCGACCGGCTGCGGCAACGGCATCGTCACGGCCGGCGAGCAGTGCGACGACGGCAATCTCGCCGCCGGTGACGGATGCAGCGCCGACGTGCACGACTCGAGGGCGTTTGCGGCGACGGCGTCGTCGGCGCCGGCGAGCAGTGCGACGACGGCAACCTCGCGACGGCGACGGCTGCGACTCGAACTGCACGCCGACCGCGCTGCGGCAACGGCATCGTTACGGCCGGCGAGCAGTGCGACGACGGCGCGGCGAACGGCGTCGACGTCTGCTGCTCCGCGACCTGCCAGCGCGTCGACTCCGACGCCGACGGTATCTGCGATCCGCGACGACGTCTGCCCGACCATCAGCGATCCGCGCAGCTCAACGCGACGGCGACGTCTTCGGCGATGCCTGCGACGTCTGCCCGACGACACCGACAACGACAGCGACAGCGACGGCTTCTGCATCGGCCACGCCTTCAATCCGCCGGCGATCGGCGGTGACGACCCGTGCTCGCGCAACCTGGCGGTCGCGGCGGCATGGATCAAGCCGTCGGCGCTGTTCAGCAAGCTCGATCTCCGCCAGCCGGCGACGAAAAGATGCGCATCAAGGGAGCTTCGCTCTCGGCAGCAAGACGCCGCTGCTTCGGCCGCAGGTCAACGGCATCCACCTGCGCATCATCGACACGAACCGACCGATCATCGTCGACGAGCACGTATCGCGGGCGGAGTTTCCGAAACGGCGTCGGCTGGAAGACGATCGGCCGGCTCGCCGCACAAGTGGCATCTATCATCGACAAGACGAAGCCTTCGGCATTCACAACGGCATTCGGAAGATGATCATCAAGGATCTCTCGCGCTTCGCGCCGAACCGCGTCGGGCTGCTGATCAAGGGTAAGGGCGGGGACTACCCCATGATCCCGGGCAACGAGCCGCATGACGGTGACCGTCGAGCTGAATCGACACCGCAGTGCCGCCGGGATCGACTCCCGGCAAGGACCAGTGCGGCGAGGTCGCGACGTGCTGGCGCCGTCGGCGTTGCCGAGCTGCGAGCACACGGCGGCCGCCGTGCAATGCAAGTTGACCGCTCCGTCGCTCGTGTGCAGCTGGCTGCGTCGACGACGTCGCTCACGATCGCGGCGCTGGCAGCCGGCGACCGCCTGGCCGGCACGCGCGTCGCGATCGCCGGCATTCCGTGTCGCCGTCGCGGCGTGCGAGCTTTCCAACCCAGGGTGATCTTGTTATGGCCGCCGGATGCGCGCGCGCAGCCGGCGGGCGACGATTCGTGAGGTGCTCGACACCGCGCTCGAGCTCGAGCGCAAGACGATGCAGCTCTACACGGCGCTCGTCACCGTCTTCAAGAAGCAGGACGAGCTCCGCGGCTTCTGGTTCGCGATGGCCCGGCACGAAGCTGGCCATTGCGGCGCGCTCGCCTTGGTCGAGAGCTTGGTCGAGAGCGACCCTTCGCTCGCCGGCGACCGCAAGGTCTGGTTCGACGACACCACCGTCGCGCGTCTACGGGCGTTGCTGAGCGCGTACATCAAGGAGGCGCGCCGCGGCGTCACGGTGGACCGCGCGCTCGCGATGGCGCTCGACATCGAGGGCTCGGAGCTCGAGGACGTCGTCGTCGAGCTGCTTCAGGTGGTGAAGGATCGGCGCTGGCGCGATCAGGCGGTGCAGATGCTGATCCACGACCTCGGGGACCTGAGCTTCATGATCGAGAAGTACACGCGGGACGAGGTGTTGCTGGCCCGCGCCGACGAGCTCGTCGAGCGACGCGTCGGTAGGCTGCGGGCGGAAGGAGCGCGGCTCAGCAGCGGCGCGCGCGAGGAGCCGCTCGAGGGACGCCGCGCCATGGCACGCGCGCCGTCGAGCCGCGCGACGCGACTCGTCCGACGCTGAGCTCGCGCGCCGCGGGACGGGCTGCCCGGATCGCAGGCGGCCGATGTCGAAGCGCTTCGATGGTTCGCGGCTCAGTTGATCGGCGAGCGCCCGAGGCCATCCGAGGTGCCGTCGTCGAGCAGGCTCTCGACGGCGACGCCGCGCCGTCCGGCGAATCGCGCGAGTGACGCACGGGCGAGCTTGCTGGGCGCGGAGTGGCCTTTCTCCCAGCGGTTGACCGTGCTCACGGTGATGCCGAGCGCGTGGGCGAACTCTTCCTGGGTCAAGCCGAGACGATTGCGGAGATCACGAATCACGGGAGCGAGTCTTTCCACTAGTGCAGTTCCTCCGGACGGCTTTGGGAGCAAGACGAATGCCACCGGCACGCGCAGCTGCGTACGCGGATTTCGCGCGATCTCGTGCAGTTTTCAGCGCCGCAAAAGTGTCGCTTGCCGCTTCAGCGTCGCCACAGGAGCGGAGCGACTGCACGGATGATGCGGAGTGTGTCGGCGACCTTGCGGTAGTGAGTGCGGCGTTCCGCGACCGGCGGGTAGTAGACGTCGACCGGCGTCGAGCGGATCGGCAGGCCGGCACGCGCCGCGTGGATGATCACCGTCGTCTCGTACTCGAAGCGGTCGCCGGCGATCGGCAGCGCCAGCGTCGCAGCGAGTGGGTAGACGCGAAATCCGGATTGCGTGTCGCCGACGGGGACACCCGCAGCGAGCTCGGTGGCGAGATTCGCGAAGCGGTTGCCGACGAGGTTCGCCGCGGCGACGGCTTGCGTGCCGATCGTACGGCGGCCGATGACGATCGCCGCCGGCTCGGCGCGCGCCGCGGCGAGGAGCTTCGGGATCTCCGCCCCGAGGTGCTGGCCGTCACCGTCCATGCTGACCGCATGCGTGAAGCCCGCGGCGAGCAGATGGCGCATGCCCGTGACCAGCGCCGCGCCCTTGCCGCGATTCACCGGGTGGCGGACCACCTCGGCGCCCGCTTGCCGCGCTTGCTCGGCGGTCGCGTCGCCCGAGCCGTCGTCGACGACGAGCACGTGCGCGACGTGAACGCGCGCCGCGCCGACCACGGCGGCGATCGTCGCCGCGCACTCGTAGCTCGGGATGAGCACGGCGGGCCGAAACGCGGCGGGCGCGGAGTCCACCGGGCGCGCGTCACCGGCGGTGCCCGTCGATTCAGCGTGCCGCGATCCTGAATCCGGCACGAGGAAAATGTACGACGACGTCGCCGACCTGGGCGTCGTGCCGGCGGATCGCGACCTCGTCGGCATCGAGCCCGACGATCTCGCCGGCGACCGGATCGCACCCGTAGTCGTCGGCCGCGACGGTGACGCGATCTCCCGGCCGTGCGCCGCTCGGGTCCGGCGCCTCGGCGCCGGGCGCCGTGTCCGGCGTGCTCTCGGCGGCGATCGCAAGCGCGGCGTCGGGAGCCATCGGGCGCGACGTGCCGTCGCCGATCGCCTCGACGCGGGCGAACCACGCCTGAAGCGCCGGCAGCGCGCACGGGATCGCCCACGTGCTCGGATCCATGCGGGCGAACCACAGCGAGTGGAAGCACGCGGCATCGGCGAGGCTGAACTCGGCGCCGAGGAGAAACGCACGCGCCGCGAGCTGCCGCTCGATTGCCTGACACGCGGCTCGAAGCTGCGTCAGCCCGTGCGGCGCGAGCGCCGGCAGCGCGTCGATCCGCAGGCCGGGAGCCATGGCCTCGCGATCAGCCTTGAACTCCGCCGGCAAGCTTTGGCCGATGCCGGCGAGAACCAGTCCGGCGATCATGCCGAACAGCTGGCGGTCGGACCACCAGGCGATGATCTCGGCGGCGCCGCGCTGCGCCGCGGGGTAGAGCGTCGGTGACGGATGCAGCTTTTCGAGCTTGCGCACGATACACGCGGTGTCGCAGTAGACGTCGGCGCCGATCTGCATCACGGGAATACGGCGATAGCCGCCGGTGAGCGGCGTCAGCTTCGGCTTCGGATTCCACATCGGTTGCTCGACGGCGCGCCACGGCACGCGCTTGAACGCCAAGATCTTTCGAACCTTCTCCGAGAACGGCGACGTCGGGTACTGATGCAGAATGATCTCGGCCACGGAATCCTCCTCGTACGTCGGCTGAGACCTGGTAACGGTTCCCTCCGCGGTCGGCAAGGACGATGCCGGCCGGCGGCGTTGACGATTCCCGAGCCCGACCCGTACGCTGGATGCGATCGCAAGGAGGTCACGATGTGGGTTATCGGCTGGATCCTGTTCGGCCTGATCGTCGGCGTGGTCGCGAAGCTGCTGATGCCGGGGCGAGACCCGGGCGGGTTCGTCCTCACGATCCTGATCGGCATCGTCGGCGCGCTGATCGGCGGTTTCCTCGGCCGCGCGCTCGGGTGGTACCGCCCGGGCGATCCGGTCGGGTTCGTCATGGCGGTGATCGGCTCGATCATCCTGCTGTGGCTGTACCGGCTCGGAACCCGCTCCTCGACGGCCTGACGCGCGTGCGGTCCGCGCGGGGGCACGTGCCAGCGCCGGCGTGCGTGCGGCGGGCCGGCGGCGTCAGGACGCGAAGCCGAGCGGCCGGCTCGGGCGGCGCGCGGCAAAGAGCTCGTGACGGCCGCGTGCCTGGGTGTAGTCGCGGTTCCTGATCTTGAGCCAGCTCGAGGGCGTGCCGCCGCGGTACGGCCCGTCCTTCCACTTCGCGACGATCCCTTCGAGGTCGTGGGTGCGGACGAGATCGAAGAGGCCGGCGCCGCAGCCGGCGATGTGATCGACGTAGCGCACTCGCGGCGAGGGCCGGCGGAGCAGGTAGCGCAGCACCCGCTTGCGCGCCGTCAGCGGCCGGTCGCGGAGGTCCTTGCCGTCGAGCCAGAGGACGTCGAAGGCGTAGAAGCTCGCGACGTCGCGGCGGTGGAGGAGCGAGGTGAAGGCCGGACGGCCGGCCTCGTCGAGGCACACGATCTCGCCGTCGAGCACGGCCTCGGTCGCGCCGACCGTCCGTTGGATCTCTACGGCGAGGTCGGCGAAGGACCGATACGGATGCCCCTTGCGCGAGACCAGGGTCACGCCGCGCGGCGCGACGTAAGCGAGCGCGCGGAAGCCGTCGAGCTTGATCTCGAACATCCACTCGGGATGGTCGAAGGCGCGTGCGAACGGCGTGAGCCGCATCGGCTCGAACGTCCGTTTCGCGAACGCGTTCATGGACGGCGTACTTACCGGAGCCGATCCCGAGAGAGCAACAGTTTCCGTTCCCGTGATGATGCTTCCCTACGGTGGCGGTCGACAGCGCGCCGGGGAAGGGGAGCCGCTTCGAGATTCGCGCGGGGGTCCGGCTGGGGAGCGCGGAGATCGCGGTCAGCGCGTAGCGACCGGGCCACGGAGCAGGCCCGCGTCTCGGAGCGCGCGATAGGTCGCGTACCCGCCGGACAGGTTGGCGGCCCGGTACCCGTGTTGGAGGAGGAAACGGGTCGCGTAGTACGCCCGCTGACCGACGCCGCAGTAGAGCGCGAGCGGGCGGTCGCACGGCAACTCGTGACGGCGGCTGCGGAGCTCCGAGAGGGGGACGTTGCGCGCACCGGGCAGGTGTCCGGCGGCGTACTCGTCGCGCTCGCGTACGTCGACGACGAGCGTCTCGCCAGCGGCGATCGCCGTCCAATCGGCGAGCGGCATCAGGCCGTCGAGGTGGTTCGCGGCGATCATGCCGGCGAGATTCACCGGATCCTTGGCGCCGCCGAACTGCGGCGCGTAGCAGAGCTCCGCCTCGGCGAGGTCATGCACGGTCGCGCCCATCTGGATCGCCATCGCGATCACGTCGATGCGCTTCTCGACGCCCTCGAGACCGACGGCCTGCGCGCCGAGAATGCGGCCGTCGGGGACGCCGAAGAGCAGCTTCAGATGAATCGGCTTCGCGCCCGGGTAGTAGGCCGCGTGGTGGCCGGGGTGGAGGTAGACCTTCTCGAACGCGCCGACGCCGGCTCGGCGAAGACCCTTCTCGCTGGCGCCGGTGCAGGCGACGGTCAGCCCGAACACGCCGACGACGGCGGTCGCTTGGACGCCGCGAAATCCGCGCGGCCGGCCGCAGATCGAGTCGGCCGCGACGCGTCCCTGGCGGTTCGCCGGCCCGGCGAGCGGCAGGATCGTCTCCTGTCCGGTCACGACGTCGCGGATCTCGACGGCGTCGCCGACGGCCCAGATGTACGGGTCCGCGGTCCGCATCTGGGCATCGACGGCGATCCCGCCACGCGTTCCGAGCGGCAGTCCGCAGGCCCGCGCGAGCTCGGTCTCCGGCCGGACGCCGATCGCCAGGATCACGAGGTCGGCGGGGAAGCGCGCGTCGGATTCGGTGACCGCGACCACCTCCGTGCCGGCGCCGCGCTCGAAGCCGGCGAGCCCGTCACCGAGATGGAGCGTGACGTCGTGGTCGGCGAGGTGCGCGGCGACGGGCTCGGCGATCTCCGGATCGAGGGGCGGCATCACCTGCGCGAGCTTCTCCAGCACGGTCGTGCGGAGCCCGCGATGCGCGAGATTCTCGGCCATTTCGAGACCGATGAAGCCGCCGCCGATCACGAGGGCGCGCGCCGGCCTGCGCTCCGCGATCCAGCCGCGGATCCGGACGCTGTCGGCGATCGTGCGCACCGCGAAGATGCCCGGCAGGTCGATCCCCGGGAGCGGCGGCCGGATCGGCGCCGCGCCGGGCGAGAGGACGAGCGCGTCGTACGCCTCGTCGTATTCTCGCGGCCCGCCGTGCGCGTCGAGGTCTCGCACGCGGATCGTCCGCCGCGCGCGGTCGATCGCGACGACCTCGTGTCGCGTCCGCACCTCGATGTCGAAGCGCTCGCGAAAGAGCGCCGCCGACGCGACCAAGAGCTTGCGCTCGTCGGCGATCACGTCGCCGACGAAGTACGGCAGCCCGCAGTTCGCGAACGAGACGTGCGGTCCCCGGTCGAGGAGCACGATCTCGGCGTCTTCGTCGAGACGGCGCAGCCGTGCGGCGCACGAGGCACCGCCCGCGACACCGCCGACGATCAGGATGCGTTTCGTCATCACGCGGTCCCCGACGGGATCTGCTCACTGCATCGTCCGTGCCGCTCGAGAAGTCGCGATCGGTACGGCCGTTCGCGACGAACGGCGCCTGGCATTCTCTCCGTTCGCATGGAAGACGCGCGGCGTTCTCATGCACGAGAACGGGCAATTTTCGCGCGCGTGCGGCGGCGGGCCTTGCGGGAAGCGACGGCGTCGGCCTCGGGCGACCGCACACGCCGCCGACGGGTCGTCGTCGACGGCGATCGGCCCCGTCAGTCTCGTGGCCGGCGGAGCGCGAAGTACGCCACCGGCACGACGACCAGCGTGAACGCCGTCGAGGCGAGGAGGCCGAAGATCAGCGCCCACGCGAGGCCGGAGAAGATCGGATCGAGCGTGATCGGCCACGCGCCGAGCAGGGCGGCGCCCGCGGTCAGGACGATCGGGCGCAGCCGGCGCGCGCCGCTGTCGAGCGATCGCCTCGCGGAGCGGATGCCGTGCGCGCTCGCGCACGCGCATGAAGTCGATCAGGATGATCGAGTTGCGGACGACGATGCCGGCGAGCGCGATCATGCCGATCATCGCGGTCGCCGTGAAGAAGACGGGGTCGGGGATCCGCCGACCGACGTCGCCGGTCGCAAGGTTCAGCAGCCAGAAGCCCGGGCATGATCCCGATCGCGCCGAGCGGGATCGCGAGCATGATCAGGAGCGGCATCGCGAACGAGCGCGGTCTCGATCACCAGCAGCACGTAGATGCCGACGAGCGCCGCCGCGAAGGCGAGGCCGAGGTCGCGGAACACGTCGAGCGTGATCTTCCACTCGCCCTCGCCCGCCCAGGCGCGCGCCGATGCCGCGCGGCAGCGGCCTGGCGGCGAGGGCGCGCTCGAGCGCGAGCACCACCTCGGCCGGCGCGCGGCCCGCCACGTCCGCTCCAGGACGTAGACGACGCGCTCCAGGTCCTTGTGGATAGATCGGCTGTCGTCGGTCGACGCTCGCCGAAGCTGCCGAGCTCGGCGAGCGGGACGAGGCCGCCGCGCCGGCCTCGCGACCTGCAGGCGCGCCGAGCTCGGCCGCCCCGCTCCGCTGCGCGCGGTCGAGGCGGAGACGCAGCGCGGAGCGGCGCGCGCTCGCCGCGGCATCGTGCACCGTCGCCGGCGTCGGCGCCGGCGAGCGCCAGCCGCAGGCGTGCGGACGACCTCGGCCGTCGCGACGCCGTGCAGCGCCGCCTTCTCCTTGTCGAGGACGAAGTCGAGCCGCGATCGATCGGCCTCGGCGCAGTCGTCGACGTCGACGACGCCCGGTCTCGCGAGCGAGCCGCGCGCTCGACGCTCGCGCGCCGGCCGCGATCAGGTCGCGCGTACGACGCGGCTCGCCGGACCGTGGACCTCGGCGACGAGCGTCGCGAGCACCGGCGGGCCCGGGCGGCACCTCGACGATCTTGAGCGCGGCGCCGGCGCGCTCGCGCGATCGCCTCGAGGTCGTGGCGCAGCCGCAGCGCGATCGTCGTGGGTCTGCTGGCGTGCGGCGGTCCTTGGCGACCAGGTTCACGCGCATGTCGGCGAGGTTCGGCGCGCGCCGCGCAGGTCGTAGTGGCGCACGAGGCCGTTGAAGTCGATCGGGCTCGCGGTGCCGACGTAGGATTCGAAGTCGGTCACCTCGGGCACGGTCGGCGAGGTACGCGCTCGACGTCGCGGACCGCGGCGTCGGTGCCTCGAGCGTCGTGCCCTCGGGCAGGTCGAGCACGACCTGGAGCTCGTTCTTGTTGTCGAACGGCAGCATCTTCAGCGGCACGTGCCCGACGCGAGAGCACGACGCGGCCGCGAGCCGAGCAGCGCGAGGACGCCGACGAGCATCGCCCAACGCGCGGCACCGGCGAGTCGAGGAAGACGCCGAGCACGCCGCGGTAGACCGCGAGAGACGTCGGGCCGGCTTCGGCTCGTTCGGTGCTCGTCCGCCTCGCCGTACGGCGCGCTCTGCAGCGAGGTGGTAGGCCATCCACGGCGTGACCGTGAACGCCACCACCAGGCTCATCAGCATCGCGAGCGGCACGTTGAGCGCCATCGGCCGCATGTACGGGCCCATCATCCCGGTGATGAAGAACATCGGCAGGAACGAGACCATGACCGCGAGCGTGGCCACGATGACCGGCGGCCGCACCTCGTTCACCGCGGCGAGGACGGCCTCGAGCGGCGGCTTCCTGCGCGCGCGCAAGTGGCGGTGGATGTTCTCGACGTCGACGATCGGATCGTCGCAGACCAGGCCGAGCGACGAGGATCAGCGCGAACAGCGTCACGCGGTTGATCGTGTAGCCGGCGAGCAGGTTCACGAGCAGCGTCAGCGCGAAGGTGACCGGCACGGCGGCGGCGACGATGAGCGCCTCGCGCCAGCCGAGGGCGAAGGCGACCAGACCGATCACGGTGACGATCGCGAGCGCCAGCTGCGCGAGCAGCTCGTTGACCTTCTCGTCGGCGGTCGCGCCGTAGTCGCGCGTGACGAGCATCTCGACGCCGGCCGGGAGGATCTCGCGCGCGAGCTCGTCGAGCGCGCGCTCCAGATCCGTCGGCGACCCGCACCGCGTTGGTGCCGGCTTCTTGGAGACCGCGAGCGTCACCGCCGGCAGGCTGGTTCCCGGCGCGACGCCGTCCGGCGCGCTCGGCGGGTCCGAAGCGGAGCCGGATGTAGCGACGTCGCCTCGCGGGCCCGTCCATCGACGTCGCGACGTCGCGCGAGGTGCACCGGACGGTCCGCTCGTGGGCGCCGACGACGAGCTCCTCCACCTCGCGCGACTCGCCGACGAACGGCCCGGCGACGACCGGAGTCGCCGGTCGGCGCGGTCGAAGGCGCCGGCGGCGAGGCGAGGCGTCGGCGCCCGCAGCGCGCGCGGCGACCTCGAGCGGCGAGAGCCCGTGGGCGGCGAGCGCCTCGGGGTCGAGCTCGACGCGGACCTCGCGCGGCCGCCCGCCGATCGACCTCGGTGCGCGAGAGGTCGCGGCAGCGGCGTCGAGGCGCGCCGCGAGCTCCTCGGCGACGCGCCGCAGCGCGCGTCGTCCGCGGTCCTCGACCAGAGCGTGAGCGTGACGATCGGCACGTCGTCGATCTCGACCGGCTTCACCACCCAGCCGCGTGACGCCCGGCGGGACCACGTCGCGTGTGCGCGTCGATCTGGCTCTGGATGCGGACCAGCGCGCGCTCGCGGTCCTCGCCGACGAAGAAGCGCACGGTCACGACCGCGCCGTCGCGGCGCGACATCGAGTACACGTGCTCGACGCCGTCGATCTGCCAGAGCAGCTTCTCGAGCGGCGTCGCGACGAGCTTCTCGACCTCCTCCGCGCTCGCGCCGGGATAGCGGACGAGCACGTCGGCCATCGGCACGACGATCTGCGGCTCCTCCTCGCGCGGCGTCGGCCAGCACCGCGACCACGCCCGCGGCGGCGGCGACGAGCAGCAGCAGCGGCGCGAGCGGCCCCGTCGAGGAAGGCCCGGACGATGCGCTGGACCAGACCTTCGTCGCGGTCTGGCGCCGTCACGTCACGGCGTCGGACAGGCCGACGGTCTCGCCGCCCGCGCAGCCCCGAGAGCACCTCGACGTGCCGTCGGGCGCGGCGGCCCGGTCGTCACCAGACCGGCGCGCCCAGCGCGCCGTCCTCGCGCACGGATCACCGTCTCGAGCTGCCCGACGCGCAGCGATCGCGGCCGCGGGCACGCGCACGATCTCGCGCTCGCCGACGGCAAGCGGAGGCGCCCGAACATGCCGGGGTAGCACGCCCGGCAGCGGCGGCGATGTCGACGCGCACGGGGAACGTGCGGCTCTGCGGGTCGGCCGCCGGGCAGCATCTCCGCGACGGTGCCGGTGACGGTCGCTCCGGCGCCGGCAGCGCGACCTCGAGCGTCTTGCCACGGCGCGATGTGCGCGATCAGGCCCTCGCGCACCTGCGGCCTCGAGGCGCAGCGCCGCGGGGTCGAGCACGACGAGGAGCGGCGCGGCCGGGCCACGCGAGGTCGCCGGGCTCGACGGCGCGCTCGGCGACGACGCCGTCGATCGGCACCGGATCTGCGTGTGCCCGATCGCGGCCTTGGCCTCGCGATACTCGGCCTCCGCCGCCTCGAGCTGCTCCGCCGTCGCGGCCTGCCGCGCGAGGAAGCCGCGCACGCGCTCGTACTGCGCTCTGCGCCCGCGTGAAGCGCGCCGCGAAGTCGCCGTCGTCGAGCGTGACCAGCGGCGCGCCCGCGGCGACGCGGTCGCCGACGTCGGCGGCAACCGCGGGACGCGCGCCGTCACCTGCGCCGCGACCGCCACCCGGCGCCGCGACCGCACGGTGCCGACGGCCTCCTCGATGACCGGCGCACGCGTCCGCGCGCCCGGCCGTCGCCGGCGCGGCTCCGGAGGCCGCGGCCGGCGGCGCGACCCGGCGGGACGCGACGCGGCCCGCTCGAACGCGCCTGCCGCGTACAGGACGACGCCGAGCGCGAGCGCGAGGAAGCCGACCGTGCGCACGTCGTTCGCATCCGCGGCGCCTCCCGGCCTGCCTCCGTCGCATCGGTGCCGGCGAGCGCGACCCGATGGCGCGCCGCACCTCCACCGCGGCGCGATCAGTCGAGCTCGCGCCGGATGCGCGCGGTGCCGCGCCCGGGTCCGCGCCGTCTCGGCCTCGAGGTAGCGCGTGATCGTCGGCGGCGCCGCCGCGGTACTGCGTCGACGACCAGGTCGAGGGTCTCCTCCGCCGCGCCGACCGCCTGGCCGGCCACCGCGCAGCGCGCGCGCGCCTCCTCGAGTCGCAGATAGGCGGTCTCGATCGTCGCGCGCGACGTCGAGCAGCGTCTCGTCGGTCCGACCTCGTCAGCTCGTCGAGGACGGCGCGCGCCGCGGCGGATCGCGGCGCCGCGCTTGCCGCCGTCGAAGAGGTCGAGCGAGAGGGCGACGGCGACGGTCCAGTTGGGTCGCCGGGCTCGAGGCGCGCCTCGGCGTCGTCGCCGTAGACGCGGCTCTCGACGTCGAGCTGCGGAGGTAGGCGCGGCGGGCGGCGGCGAGCTCGAGCCGGGCGCGCTCGACCGCGCGGCGCGCGGCGTGGGCCTCGGGCCGCCGCCGGTACGCCTCGGCGAGCGCCGCGGCGGCATTCTCCGGGAGCGGTCCGGCGATCGTATCCGGTATCGGCGAGCTCGATCGTCGCGTCGGCGGGCAACGCCGAGCAGCTCGCGCAAGGTCGCGAGCGCCAGGCGGCGCGCGACCCCGGTCCGCACCCGCTGCTGGCGCGCCTCCGCGAGCCGGACCTCGAGCGAGAGCAGGTCGGAGCGCAGCGCGCCGCCCCTTCCACCTTGACCCTGCTCTCGGCCGACCTGCGCCTCGACGGTGCGCACGCTGGCGTCGTCGGCGGCGAGGAGCTCGCTCGGCGGCGCGTGCGTCGAGATACGTGCCGCGATCACGGCCGCCGCCAGCGCGTTCGCGCGCGGCGTCGCGCGCCGCGCGCTCGGCGATGCCGACGCCGGCATCGGCCGCCCAGCGGCCGAGCTGATCGCGCCCGCCGCGCCACAGGTTCCAGTCGAGCGTGATGCCGCCCTCGAGGTTGGAGAACGGCCGGCGGGTCGTTGAAGTCGACCATGGCGGGAAGCGCGCGCGCGTCGATGCGCTTGAAGAGATAGGCCGACGGCGCGTCGCCACGGAGGAACGACACGTCGGCGACGAGCCGCGGCCAGAAGGATGCCTCTGCGTCGACGAGCCGCGCGCGTGCGTCCGCGACTCGCGCCGCGGCCGCCCGAGATCGGGATTCCGAGCGAGAGCCAGCCGCACCGCCTCGCTCGCCGTCAGTCGCACGTCCGCGAGGGGAGGCGCCGCGGACGATGTGCCGCCGAGCGCCACGGGCGGCGGCGGCGGCACGAAGGAGCTCCGCTGGAGACAGCCGGCGAGCACGACGACTAGGACGACGCACGCCGTGCGAGATCCGAGCATCCCGAGACTTGGCAGCAAGAAAAAGACCATTGCGCGGGCCATCGAGGGCCGAATCGAACGCGGCTTGACGACGCCGGACCATCGGACTTTCGCGCCCGTGGGAAATGCGACGCGTGCATCTTCCGGAACCCGCGACGAAGCGGCCGGCGGAAGCTCGTCGACGAGCCGCCTCGCGCGCGGTCGCACGTGCGGCGACGGCGGATGCTCGTTCATCGGTCAGCGAAACAAGCTGTACGTGAGCGTCGCGAGGACGAACGCGCTGAAGACCGAGTACTTCCAGTTCCGGGCGATCACGAAGTAGAGCTCGAGGCCAGCACGCGGACGTACGGCGCCATCATCAGGTCGCCGATGCCGAGATCGACCGGGCGTCGCAGACCGGTCGCGAGCGGCACCGCCTGACGGATGTCGCCGACGATGAACGTGCCGACGTCGGTCGCCGGGAGGAGGTAGTCGAGACGGAACGTGCCCGTCCTCAGGTAGCACCACGAGAGACCGCTCGCGATCAGCGCGACGCTACACAGCAGACCGACGAGAAGGACCGAGCCGACGAGCGTCTCGATGTCGATCGCGATCCAGCGGCGGCGGAACGTCGCGTCCATCGGCTCAGCCGCCGCGGAGGCCGCGGATCAGCATCTCGAGACCGAGCGCGCCGAGGACGACGAGAAACACACGCCGCACGGTCTCGTTCCGTAGGCGCACGAGCACGCGCGTGCCCCCGAACGGCGCCCGCGGTGACGCCGAGGATCACCGGCGCGGCGACCGCCGGGTCGATGAGCCCGGCGCGAAGGTAGACGCTCGTGCCCGCGAGCGCCGTCACGCCTATGATGAGATTGCTCGTCGTCGTCGATACCTTCGGCGGCAAGCCCATGACGAGATCGTGGATCAACACCTTCAGTGCGCCGGCGCCGATCCCGAGCAGGCCGGCGATCAACCCCGCGCCGAACATCAACGGGCCGCCGAGGTAGGCGCGCGTGCCGCGGTAGCGCACCTCGCTGCCGATCGCCTCGTCCCAGTACGTCCCCTCGAGCTCCAGCCAGCACGAGAGCGGATCGCTGCGTGCGACCGGCCGCCACGCCTCGTGTCGCCCGACCCACACCGCCGCCCACGACACCAGGAGAACGATGCCGAACACGACGAAGAGCGGCCGGCGCGTCGACGCCAGGGTCAGCGCGGCGCCGGTGAGCGCGCCCGTGATCGTGAACATCTCGAGGAACATGCCGATCTTGAGATTCGTGATCCGGTCGCGGACGTACGCCGATGCCGCGCCGCTCGAGGTCGCGATCACCGAAACGGCGCTGATCGCGATCGCGCGCTTGATGTCGACGCCGAGCAGGGTGAGCACGGGGACGAGGACGACGCCGCCACCCATGCCGCTCATCGCGCCGACGAAGCCGGCGGTGACCGAGACGGCCAAGACGACGCCGAACGACTCAGGCATCGGGTCCGCCCGCGCCGTGCGCGATCATCGTGCACGAACGGAACGAAACGCGGATCGCGAGCGTGCTCGCGGAGGTGCCGTCGACGGCACGACGACTCGCGACGCTCAGGGCGAGGCAGCGGGCCGAGAGGACGTGGTGAGCGCCCGCCACTTGGCGTCGTCGACCACCTCCTGCCGATACGTCGCATGACAGCCGACGCACGCTTGCAGCGTTCGGTCGAGTGTCGGTCAAGACGCCGGCGCGGTCGCCGCCCCGGGCCGCCTCGACGATGGTGTCGGCCGGTGATGGAAGTCGAGGGCGAGCGGCGTGAATCCGGGCGCGGCCGCTCCCATGTGCTCGCACATCCGGCCCATCGCCTCCGAGTAGCCCATCCGGCTCGCCGCCTTCGCGACGCCGTCGAGGTCGTCACGGCCGAGGGCGGCGACGATCTCTTGAACCGCGGCGAGGTGATCACGCATGTTCTGCTTCTGGTGCTCCGCCATCATGCCGAGAGCGGCAGCGGCTTGCGCTGATCCATGCTGGCGGCGGCATCTGCATCGCATGATCTTGCGCGACGCTCGGTTGCGACGCGGCGATCGCGACCAGGCCGAGACAGGCAGCGAGCAGGAAACGTCTTCGAAGCATCGCGACACGATAGTTCAAACAATTCGGCGCGTCGAGATCGCCGTGCGAATCGACTCGCGTTGTGGACGAATCACCAGCAGTCGGGTAAGCGTCGTCGCGACTTCTCGCCCCCGTAGCTCAGGTGGATAGAGCACAGGATTCCTAATCCTGGGGCCGTGCGTTCGAATCGCGCCGGGGGCACTTCACACATCCAGCGTCGACGCAGAGGATCGTCGTCCGGACGTCCGTCGTCTGACGCGGTATTGGACGCCGTGTGTTCCGGCGTCCGCGGAACGTTCGCTGCGTCAGCTGCCGAGGGCGCTCTCGAGGCGCGGCTCCGTCCAGCCGGAGACGCGCAGCTTTCGAAAGATGCTGCGCTTCTTGTAGTGGTGACGTTCCATCCGGCCGCAGGATGTCGACGAGCGCGCGCACCGCGTCTTCGACGTACGGTCCCTTGTTCAGCATCACGCACTCGGCGGCGACGCTGGCCGCGGCGTCGGTCACCTCGGCGCGCGACGGCACGCCGGTGCGCGCCAGCGTGTCGAGCACCTGGGTCGCCCAGATCGCCGGGACGTGCGACGCCTCGCAGAGCCAGAGGATCTCCTCCTGCACCTCGGCGAGCCGCTCGAAGCCGAGCTCGACCGCCAGGTCGCCGCGCGCGATCATCACCGCGATTGGCGGGCGGCGCATCGCCTCGAAGAGGATGCGCGGGAGCTGCTCGAAGCCGGCGCGCGTCTCGATCTTGAGGACGATGCCGATCGCTCGCTGGCCGAGCGGCGTCGTGCAGCGCCGCGACGTCCGTCGGGCTGCGGACGAACGAGAGGCCGACGAGATCGGCGTGCTCGGCGACGAAACCGAGGTGCGCGCGATCCTCGTCGGTGAGGGCGGCGATCGGCAGCGGGCTGTCGGGGAGGTTGACGCCCTTTTCCGCGCGCAGCTTGACGACCGGCCGTGACGTCTGGCGGACGCGCAGGTGCAGGTCGAGACCGTCGACGCGCTCGACGACGGTCTCGATCTTGCCGTCGTCGAAGAGCACGCGGTGACCGACCTCGACGCGCCTCAGCGCCGCCGGCGCGGTGCAGGCGACGACCGCGGGCGCCGAGCCGCGCGCCGGACGGCCCTCGACGTCGCGGCCGGAGAGGACGAGCGCGTCGCCCACGGCGAGCTCGATCGCCGCGCCCGGGACGCCGCCCAGGCGCGCGTGTCCGTGCCGCAGGACGCGGTCGCCCCTACGGTGCGTATAGCGCGTCCGCTCGACGACGTAGGCGCGGCGGCGCGCCTCGGCGACCGCCTCGTCGCACCCGACCCGCCGGATCGTGAAGCGCCGCCGTCTGCCGCGGGCGTCGCTGAAGCGCAGCACGTCGCCTTTGTGAAGCGTTGCGAACCATGCGTCCTCGAGCAGGAGAACCGGCTCGTCCGACAGCTCCGCCGCACGGGCGGCCGGTCGCAGGACGACGTGCGCCGGGGCGACGACCCTGCCGAGTGCGTCGTGGGCGATCTTCCACGTCCCGACGCGAGCGCCTTCGGCGATGGGACCGGTCCGGATCTTGGGGCCGGCGAGGTCCATGAGCACCCGGCACTCGAGGCCGGTGTCGCCGCGCGCCGCCACGAGCGCGGCCAGGATGCGCTTCCATTCCGCCGGTCCCTCGTGCGCGCAGTTGATGCGCAGCACGTTCATGCCGGCCCGCAGCAAGCGCGCGAGCCAGGCGCGGTCGGTCTCGGCCGCGCTCGGAGCCGTCACCATGACGGCGACGTGGCGGCCGGCGGGCTTCGGCCCGAACGCGGCGCGGGTATGCGCGTGGAGCAGGAACTCCGCCATTTGCCACGAAAGCGCGCCGGCGCGGCTCTTCGTCAGCTGCGCGAGCTCCGCTGATCGGGCCCCGGAGCGTCCGCGCAGCGTCTCGGCGATGCGCAGGCGCACCTCGAGAAGCGACGCCATGACGAAGCTTTCGGAGCGGCCGAGCGACGACAGGCCGTGCTGCTGCAACAGCAGCTGGAGCTCGCGCAGGTCGAGCTGGCGAAGCGCGGTGTAGTGGATCAGATTGCGCGCGCTCTCGGTCCAATCGGGATCGACGAGCGCGAGCGACCGCCCGAGGCGCGTCTCGACGCTCCGTAGATGCCGTTCGATCCTGGCGAGCTCGCCGTCGAGAGCATGCAGCGTGACGCCGCTCTCCGCGGCGGGCGGCGCCGCCGCGATCCCGGCTCTGGGGACGTGCGCCGTCACGTGGAGAGAACGTCCAACTTCCATGCCGCCGGCCGAGCAACGTCGATCGCCGTCCGCGGGGGTGCGAAGCCTGCGTCCGGGAACGAGCGGGCGGGCCCGCTCGCTTCGTTCTCGCGGGTGCGTTGCCGAACGGATCGCAGAATTGCGAAAGACATGCGCACGGCGTTCGCAATGTTGGGGTTGCAAGCACGTCATCCTGTGGGGTTCGGCGTCGCGGCGGAGGCTCGACTGCCGGCAGGATTCTTGCGACGATCCGCCGCCATGACGGACGACATCACCGAGCTACGAGCGAAGGTGCTGGCAATGACGACCCAAGTCGGGCCACAGGCCCGCTATCGGCTGCTCGAGATCCACGCGCGGTTGAGCGACAGCGTCGACGATCGACCCGCGACATCAGGAGGAGGACGGTCGTGGAGCGCTAGGTCCGATGAGTGGACCTCGCGTTCCGGCGATGATCCGGCGAGCCGGACGCTCGGAGCTCCGTAGTCGAAGCCGCGCGACGCCTCGGGGCGCGGCGCGGAGGCTCAAGCGGTCGCGAGCGTCGCGGCGACGTTGGCGACGCCGGCGACGAGCTCCAGTGGATCGATCGGCTTCGTGAGGTGCATCTGGAAGCCGGCGTCGAGGAGACGAACGCGGTCGTCGCGCGTCGCGTACGCGGTGAGCGCGATTACCGGAATGCGCGCGCGCGCCCGCGCGCCAGCAGGGCGTAGCCGTCCTGGTCCGGCATGCCGACGTCGGTGACGATGACGGGCGGCGACCAGCTGCCGAGGACCGCGAGCGTCTGCGCCGCTGAGCCGGCGCCGCGGACGTCGGCGCCACGCGAGCCCAGCAACGTGCCCACGACCTCGTTCGAGTCGGCCTCGTCGTCGACGACGAGGACCCGGACGCCGCTCAGCGTCGGATAGTCCTCGTGCTCCGGCAGATCGGCCGTGGTCGGATGGCGCCGCTCCACCTCGCCGGCGCTGCGCCGGAACGTCCGCAGCGGCAGCTTCACCGTGAACGTCGCGCCCCGACTCTCGCCGGACTCTCGGCGTGCACGCTGCCGCCGTGAAGCTCGACGATGTGGCGCACGATCGCGAGACCGAGACCCAAACCCCCGTGCGAGCGACGCGTGCTGCTGTCCGCCTGTTGGAAGCGCTCGAACAAGCGCGGCTCGAAGCCCGCCGAGAATCCTTGACCGGTATCGCTGACGTCTTCGTGAGCGTGTTCCTGCTGGGATTCCGTGCTCTTGCTCATCGCGGGCGCTCGCACGCTTCGATCGTGCGTGTCCCGGCCTCCGATCACGTCGAGCGCCGGAGCAGCACCGACCCGCATACGATTCACGAAACGGACGATATCGACGTTGCCGAGACGCCTTCGGTCAGTCAAATCACGTCGCCGCGGGGTGCGGTCCGCGGTGCGTGAGGACGCTGCCGGCGCCGCGGGGCTCGCGCGCCGCGGCGACGGCCGGAATCAGACGAGCGACGCCAGCACCTCGGCGGCGGCGCGCTCGCCCGAGCGGACCGCGCCGTCCATGTAGCCGTTCCAGTAGGTCGAGGTCTCGGTGCCCGCCCAGTGGATGCGCCCGACCGGCGTCCGCAGCGCCGCGCCGAAATCGGTGAGCGTCCCGGGACCGAGGACCGCGACCGGGCAGCCGCGGTTCCACGGCTCCGCGGACCAGTTGAACTCGACGACGTCGCGCGGGTTGAGCGCCGCGCTGCCGAAGTAGTCGGCGAGGTTCTGCAACGCGGCGGCGCGCCGGTCGGCGGCCGGGCGGTCGCCCCAGGTGCGCGCCTCGTGCCCGCCGATGAAGCCCATCATGATGCCGACGCTGCCGTCCGGCGGCGAGGTGTCGAAGGTCGCCTTGATCGGGCCGTTCTCGCTGACGGCCTGGCCGTTCAGTCCGCTCGCGCGCCAGAAGGGCGTGTCGTAGATCGCCTCGAACTTCATGAGAGTGCCCTGCGGCATGTGCTGCGTCAGCTGATCGCGGAGCGCCGGCAGGGGCGGGTCGTACGCGATGCGCGCGGTGAGCGTCGGCGGCATCGCGACGATCACCCGCTGGGCGCGCACCTTGAAGCGGTTCGAGTAGACGGTGACGCCGGTCGCGGTCTGCTCGATCCGGGTGACGGGCTTGCCGAGGCCGATGCTGCCGGCGAGCTGCTCCGCGACGCGCAACGGGATCGTCTGCGCGCCGCCGACGAAGCGGGTCTCCTGCGCGCCGCCGGTGGTGTTGAAGTTGCGCTCGAAGGTGCCGGCGTTCTGCTCGTTGCCGGAGGCGGCGATGTAGAAGAGCGTGTAGAGCAGCGAGAGCTCGCGCGGCTCGCAGCCGAAGATCGCCTCGGTCGCCGCCGACGTGACCGCGAGGAACTCCGCGCTGCCGCTGGTGTTCGCGCGCAGCCAGGCGTCGAGCGTCTGGCGGTCCCAGTCGTCGGCCGACGGCGCCGTCCACGGGCTGTCGACCGGAACGCGCTGCGACATCTCATCGAGGAGGGTGACGGCGACGGCGATGTCCGGCGCGACGATCGGGTCGGGCGGCGCGGTGCCGAGCGGCGTGTCGTTCGGATATTCCTCGCGCCGTCCGTTGGCGTAGAAGACGTTGTTGCCGGTGTTGTACGTCGGGAACGTGCCGACGCCGACCGACGCGGCGAGCGCTTGGATGCGGTCCTGTGTCGGCCCCGTGAACATCCCGCCGAGCTCCGCGTAGCCGCCGGGCGTGAGCGTGTGGTTGAGCACGCGGCCGCCGACCCGATCGCGCGCCTCGAGCACGACGACCGACCGTCCGGCGCTGACGATCGCGCGCGCCGCCGTCAGCCCGGCGAGCCCGGCGCCCACGACGACGACGTCCGCGTGGCGTCGCACCGCCGCGTCGGCGCGGCGGGGAAACGGCAGCGTCGCCATCGCGGCGCCGGCGGCGGCAGTCCCGATGAAACGGCGTCGTGAGATTCCCGCGTTCTTCATGCTGCTCCTCCTCTGCGGCGATCGTCCTTCGACGCAGCGCCGGTGTCGCGAAAACGTATCGGAGAGGACGAACCGCGCTCAATCCTGGCGACGGGTGATTCCGCGAAGGGCAACACGTGAAAAACGCGGCGGCCTCCCGGCGATGCGGCGAGCGGCCGCCGAATTCACGCGCCGCCGCGGACGCGCGACCCGCCGTGACGGTGTCCGGGTCGCACGCATCGTCGACGAGGCCGCTTCCGGCATCGCGGCGTGGAACGCCGCCGGTGAAGGCGGTTGCCCTTGCGACGAAGTCGGACTAGCTGTCGCGGCTCATCCGAAGGAGGCCACGATGGCGACGACGATCAGCGAAATCGCGCCCGAGCTTTTCCGGATCTCGACGTTCGTGCCGGCGACGAATCTCCAGTTCGTGCAATTCCTCTCGCGCGACGACGAGCCGCTGCTCTTCCACACCGGCTTGAAGCAGCTCCTCCCCGCGGTTCGTGAGGCCGTGCAGTCGCTGATCGCACCGGAGCGGCTCTGCTGGATCGGCTTCAGCCACTACGAGGCCGACGAGTGCGGCACGCTGAACGACTGGTTGACGGCCGCGCCCGCGGCGACCGCGGTGTGCAGCCTGGTCGGCGCCCTCGTCAGCGTGAACGACGTCGCGCTCCGCCCGGCGCGCCCGCTCGCCGACGGCGAGGTGCTCGAGACCGGCCGCAAGCGCTTTCGCTTTCTCCACACGCCGCACGTGCCCCATTGCTGGGAGGCGGGACTGCTGTTCGAGGAGACCGACCGCACGCTGCTTTGCTCCGACCTCTTTCTCCAGGGCGGCGATCCGGCCCCGCTCACCGAGGACGACGTGGTCGAGCGCGCGCATCGAACGCTCGTCGAGTTCGAGGCGAGCCCGTTCGCCGCCTCGATGCCGTACACCCCGCAGACGGCCGCCACCTTGGAACGGCTCGGCGCGCTGGCGCCGGCACGGATCGCGACCATGCACGGCTCGACGTTCGTCGGCGACGGCGCGCGGGCGATCCGCGACTACGCATCGATGCTCCGCGAGACGCTCGGCGCCGGCGCGCCGCGCTGACGAGGTGGACCGGTCGCCGCCGAGCCCTGGAGGTCGGAGCGCAGCGGCGCGCATGCTGCCGCCACTGGCGTCGATCGCGGCCGCTCGCTACTGGATCGCGGGCGGCGATATCCCAGGAATTTCGTGACCGATCCCCCCTGTACCGAGTGAAATCGGGGGTTTCGCGGTCGTCCGAGCCTCGGATATGAGATCCTTTCGACGGGGCCGTACGAGGCGCGAGCGAGCGAAGGCGGGGGCGCCGGCATGGCCGCGGCAGTCGGGAAGCAGCACGGATCGGGGGTCTCGGGTCACGCGTCGAGCGCGGGTGCTCGGTCGCCAACACCGAATCGGTCGCGAGGACGGGAGAGGAGGCGCGAGTGAAGGCAGCTGCCGGGCGACGGTCGTTGCAGCGCCGAGTCGTCTTGCCACTCGTGCTCGCGTCGAACCTCGCGATGGTCGCGTCCGCCCGACCGGCGACGCAGGCGACGGAGCGCGCGCAGCCGCCCGACCTGACGGAGCTCAGCCTCGAGGAGCTCATGAACGTCGAGGTGACGTCGGTCTCGCGCAAGCCGGAGAGGCGCGCGACGGCGGCCGATGCGATCTACGTCATCACCGGGGAGGACATCCGGCGCTCCGGCGTCCGCACGATTCCCGACGCGCTCCGCCTCGCGCCCGGCGTGCAGGTGGCACGCATCGACGCCAACAAGTGGGCGATCGGCATCCGCGGATTCGCGAGCCGGCTGGCGCGCTCGGTGCTCGTGCTGATCGACGGGCGGAGCGTCTACACGCCGCTCTTCGCGGGGACGTACTGGGAGGTGCAGGACACGCTCCTCGAGGACATCGAGCGCATCGAGGTGGTCCGCGGTCCGGGCGGCACCTTGTGGGGGGCGAACGCCGTCAACGGCGTGATCAACATCATCACCAAGCATGCGCGCGACACCCAGGGCCTCTTCGTCACCGGCGGCGGCGGCAACGAGGATCAGGGATTCGGCGCCGTGCGCTACGGCGGCAGCGTCGGTGAGACGTTTCACTACCGCCTGTACGGCAAGTACTTCAATCGGGACGGCGGCCGGAACCCCGACGGCCCGTCGTACGACGACTGGTACATGACGCGCGAGGGCTTCCGCGCCGACTGGGACGCGACGCCGCGGGACAGTCTACGGCTCTCCGGCGACGTCTACGACGGCGACGCCGGCCAGCAGGCGCAGATCACGCAGCTCCGCGAGCCGTTCAGCCGCACCGTCTTCCAGGACGCCGAGCTCTCGGGCGCGAACGTCGTCGGCTACTGGACGCACGCGTTCAGCGAGTGGTCGCACACCGCGCTCCAGGTCTACTACGACAACACCTTCCGCCAGGAGCCGACCTTCCACGAGCGCCGCAACACCTGGGATCTCGACTTCCAGCATCGCCTCGTGCTGCCCTGGAGTCAGGAGCTGATCTGGGGCCTCGCGTACCGCCACACCGGCGACCACACCGGAACGATCGAGACCTTGCGGTTGGATCCGGCGAGCCGCGCCGACGACCTCTACAGCGGCTTCGTCCAGGACGAGGTCCGCTTCCTCGACGATGCCGTGCGCGTCACCGCTCGGCTCGAAGTTCGAGCACAACGACTACAGCGGCTTCGAGGCGCAACCGAGCGGCCGGATCGCCTGGGTGCCGGACGATCGGCAGCTGCTCTGGACGAGCATCGCGCGCGCGGTGCGGACGCCGTCACGCATCGAGCACGATCTCGAGGTCGACTTCGTGACGCCGCCGAGCGGCTTCGGCCGGCTGATCGGCGACGATCGCTTCCGCTCGGAAAAGGTCCTCTCGTACCAGGCGGGGTATCGGGTGCAGCCGCTGGAGACGCTCTTTCTCGACGTCACCGGGTTCTACAATCGCTACGACGACCTCTTGACCATCGAGCCCGGCGCGCCCTTCGAGGAGGCCGCCGACGGCGGCACGCGCACGATCCAGCCGCTCTTCTTCGCGCAACCGCCTGCACGGCGCGACCTACGGCTTCGAGCTCGGCGGCCGACGCCGCCCTCGCGAGCTGGTGGCGCGTTCACGGCGTCTACTCGTTTCTTCAGGTCGACTTGCATCCGCGATCCCGGCAGCCGCGACACCAGCAGCGAGCAGGCCGAGGACACCAGCCCGCATCATCAGGTCACCGCGCGCTCGACGATGAGCCTGCCGGAGAGCGCCGACTTCGACGCCGTGCTGCGCTACGTCGACGACATCGCGGTGGCGGACGTCAGCGGCTACGTGACGCTCGATCTGCGTCTCGCCAAGCGCTTCGGCACCGGCTTCGAGCTCTCCGTCGTCGGCCTCAATCTCCTCCAGGACCACCACCGCGAGTTCAACGGCGGCACGGAAGTCGAGCGCAGCATCTACGGGCAATTCCGATGGTGGTGGTAGCGGCCACGACATCGCCGGGCGCCTCCCGCGCGACGCGCAGGCGCAGCGTCGCGGCCACGCTCCTGATCGCGCTTGCCGCGTTCGCGCCGGTGGCGGCACGCGCGGCGCAACCGGCCGCCTCCGAGTACGAGCTCAAGGCCGCGTTCCTCTACAACTTCGCCAAGTTCGTCGACTGGCCGCCGGAGGCGCTCGAGTCCAGCGTCAGCGCGGTGCGCGTCTGCGTCCTCGGCGACGATCCGTTCGGCGCGGTGCTCGACCAGACCCTCGCCGGGCAAGACGGTCCACGATCGGCCGTTCGAGATCCGCCATCCGGCGCTGATGAGCGACACCGGCGGCTGCCACGTCCTCTTCGTGAGCGCGCTCCGAGCGAGCGCCGGCTGCGGCGTCTGTCGCGCCGCCCGACGGCTCCGCCATGTTGACGGTCGGCGAGACGGAGGACTTCCTGCGCCGCGGCGGGATGGTCGGCGTTCACGATGGAGCAGAGATCGGCTCCGCTTCGAGATCAACGCCGACGCCGCGGAGCGCGCCGGCCTGAAGATCAGCTCGCAGCTCATGAAGCTCGCGACCCGGGCATCGTGCGCACGCCGATCCTGAGTGGCGTCGTTTCGCGACCTGCCCGATCCGCCGCAAGCTGATGATCGTGACAGCTGCTCACGAGCGCCCTCGACGCTGCTCCTCGCCTGCACCGCCTTCGTCGCCTACGAGCTCGGCGACCTTCCGGAGTCGACCCTGCAGCGGATCTCGTCGCAGGCGGAGATCGTCGGCGACAACAGCGCGTCGGCGCTGGTGTTCGACGATCCCGACGTCCGCGAGCAAGACGCTCGCCGCCCTGCGCGCCGAGCCGAACGTGCTCGCCGCGGCGGTCTATCGCAAGGACGGCACGCGCTTCGCGACCTGGATCGTACCGGCACGGCGAGCCGCGAGCTGGCGCCGCGCCTGAGCGGCACCACCAAGGCTATCGCTTCGAGCGCAACCGGTTGAACGTCACGCGGCCGATCATCGTCGACCAGGACGCCGTCGGCAGCGTCGCCATCCTCACCGACCTGAGCGAGGTGAACGAGCGCCTCGCCGGCTACGTCGGCATCGCCGGCTTCGTCTTCGTGGCGGCGATTCTCGGCTCGTTGCTGATCGCGTGGGCGATGCAACGGGTGATCTCGGAGCCGATCCTGCACCTCGTCGACACCGCGCGCATCGTCTCGGACGACAAGAACTATGCGATCCGCGCCCAACCCGGCGGCCACGACGAGATCGGCCTCTTGATCGAGACCTTCAACGAGATGCTGGCGCAGATCCAGACCCGCGACAGCGAGCTCGAGCGCGCGCGCGACGAGGCCGAGGCCGGCAATCGCGCCAAGGACGAGTTTCTCGCCGTGGTCTCGCACGAGCTCCGCACCCCGCTCACGCCGATCATCTCGTGGACGCGCCTGCTCGCCGGCGGCGACCTCGACGAGGCGTCGACGCGCGCGCGCGCTCGAGAGCATCGAGCGCAACGCGCGCTCGCAGGCGCAGCTCATCGACGATCTCCTCGACGTCTCGCGCATCATCGCCGGCAAGGTCCGGCTCGACATCCAGCAGGTGGAGCTGGCGCCGCTTGATCGAAGCCGCGATCGACTCGACGCGGCCGGCCGCCGAGGCCAAGGGCATCCGCATGCAGGCGCTGCTCGACCGGCGCGCGGCCTGGTTGCGGCGGACCCGGAGCGCCTCCAGCAGGTGTTCTGGAACCTGCTCTCGAACGCGATCAAGTTCACCTCGCGCGGCGGACGGGTGCAGGTGCAGCTCCGCCGCGTCAACTCGCACGCCGAGCTATCGGTCAGCGATACCGGCCAGGGCATCAACCCGGATTTCCTGCCGCACGTGTTCGACCGTTTCCGGCAGGCGGACAGCACCAGCAAACGCATCCACGGCGGTCTCGGCCTCGGGCTCGCGATCGTGCGCCACATCGTCGAGCTCCACGGCGGCCGCGTGCGCGCGGCGAGCGCGGGCGAGGGGCAGGGTGCGACCTTCACCGTCGAGCTGCCGATCTCGCTGCTGCGGCCGGCGGTCGCGTCCGACGGCGCGCCACCCGACGACGAGCGGCGCGTTGCCGAACGTGCCGCCCGACGCGCTGCCCGGCGTCCGCGTCCTCGTCGTCGACGACGAGCCCGACACCCTGGACACGGTCGACGCGATCCTCAGCAAGTGCGGCGCCGAGGTTCGCACCGCCGGCTCGGCGCGCGCCGCCCTCGCCGCGCTCGACGAGTGGACGCCCGACATCGTGATCTCCGACATCGGCATGCCGGGCGAGGACGGCTACGAGCTGATCCGCCGCGTGCGTGCCCGGCCGCCGGAGCGCGGCGGTCATGATCCCCGCGCTGGCGCTCACCGCCTACGCGCGGATCGAGGACCGCCTGCGCGTGCTCGCCGCCGGCTTCCAAATGCACGTCCCGAAGCCGGTGGAGCCCGCCGAACTCGTCGCCGTCGTCGGCAGCTTGGCGGACTGGGCGGGGAAGGGCGCGCGCGCCCTGCGCTGACGCCTCCCGCCGGGGGCGCGCGACGCGGCGCTACGCGCGCCGGCCGTTCCCGTGCGGCATCGCGGCCATCAGCGCCTTCAAGCGGTCGCAGTCGACCGGCTTCCTCACGTGCGTGTCGAAGCGCGCGTCCGCGGGCTGATCCGCGAGCTCGTCGTAGCCGGTCAATGCGATCAGAAACGGCTGCGCCGCGTCCGGGGCGTGGCGGATGCGGCGCGCGACCTCGTAGCCGCTGACGTCGGGGAGGCCGATGTCGACGAGCACGACCTCGGGATGGCGCGCGAGCGCGAGCTCGATCGCGCGCTCGCCCGTCGCCGCCTCGTCGACGCGATGACCCCAGAGCTCGAGGAGCGTTCGCAGCCCCTCGCGGTTGGTCTCGTCGTCCTCGACGATCAGAATGTGACGTCCTCCCACGGATCCTCCGAGGCTCGCTGTAGCACACGCGCACCGGCCGCCAAAGCACGGCGACGTCACGCGAGGAAACCTCAAGCGTGCGGGAGGTTGCGATGCGAGCCGTGGCGGCGGGCGTACACTTGGGTGAACTCCGCGCCGAAGAACAGGATCTGCGACGAGTAGTAGACCCAGACCAGGATGACGACGAGCGAGCCCGCCGCGCCGTAGACCGAGCCGATCGTGGTCCGGCCGAGATAGAGGCCGATCAAGAGCTGACCGATGGTGAAGAGCAAGGCGGTCACCGTCGCCCCGACGGCGACGTCGCCCCAGGTGATCCGCACGTCCGGCAGGACCTTGAAGATCATCGCGAACAGCAGCGTCACGACGGCGAACGACACGATGACGTGCAGCGCCTCGAGGATCACCTGGAGGACGGGTACGTGCGCAGCGAACCAGGTGTCGAGCGCCGACAGGACCGCGCCGATCACGAGCGACACCAGCAGGAGAAATCCCATCCCCATGATGATGCCGAACGACGTCAGCCGGCGCCGCACCATGCCGCGCCACCCGCCGGACTGCGGCCGGACGTCCCAGATCGCGTTCAGACCGGATTGCAGCTCGCCGAAGACGCCGGTGGCGCCGAGCAGGATCGCGGCGAGGCTGGCGGCCGAGGCCAAGAGACCGGACGCGGGCCTGCTCGCCTTCGCGATCATCGCCGAGACCGCTTGAGCGCCCTCGCGGCCGATCAAGCCGCTGATCTGGCCGATGATCTGTCCCTGTGCCGCCTCACGGCCGAAGACGAGGCCGCCGATCGCGATCACGACGATCAGCAGCGGGGCGAGCGAGAAGATCGTGTAGTAGGCGAGGGCGGCGCCGAGACGGAGCGCGTTGTCGTCGCTCCACTCGGCGAAGGTCTGCGTGAGCAGTGCCCACAGCACCCGCGGCGATCGCAGCGGATGGTCCCGGTTCTTCACCGGCGCCAGGATCGCGGCACCGAGACGGTCCTCGCCGCGCTCGTTGGTGTCCTGCTGCGCGGGCGTCGGTGACGTGTCCTGATGCTGGTCGCGCGGCACCGGGCGCATCGCTCAGCGCCGGGTCAGGATTCGCGAGACCAGGAAGCCGGCGAGGACGGCGGCGGCGAGTGCGACGAACGGCCGATCGCGAACGAGCGCGCGGGTCTGCTCGGCGACGAGCTCGTGCTCCCCGCCGAACGGCTCGCTCTCGCCGTCGCTTCCGGTGAGGCGCGGCGACGCGGCATCGGTCTCGGCATCGATCATCGCCGTCTTCTCTCAGTCGCGCCGCCGTCCGAGCCAGACGCCGAGCATGAAGCCGCCCACCAGCCACGGCAGCGGATGCGTGCTGATCTGGCTGCGGAGGCTGAACTCGCTCTGCACCGCCGCTTTGAGCTCGTCGACGGCGTCGCGCAGCTCGGCCTCGTCGCGCTCGATCGATTGACGCAGCAGCTCGCGCTCGTCGTCCATCGCCTCCGGAACGTTCATCGTGTCCGCCATCGTGATCCTCACGACGCTCGTCGCCGCGGCGCAGCGACACGCGCTTCGGCCATCGTGCGGCAGTGCCGGCACGTCGTCAACCGCGGGCGCCGCGCGCGCTCAGCCGACGAGCCAGTGGGTGAGCGCGATGGCGACGCCGATGAGACCGCCGACGACGGCGCCGTTCAGGCGGATGAACTGGAGATCGCCGCCGACGCGCTCCTCGATCTGGGCGACGAGCGCGTCGGTGTCGAGCTTCATCAGGTTCTCGCGGACGGTGACGCCGATCTCGTGGTGATGGCGGCACAACAGGTCGTGCGCCGTCGTGCGGACCCATGCGTCGAACGAGGCCCGACGCTCGGGATCGTCGAGGAGCTCGAGGATGCCGGCGCGAAGCTTGCGGTCGACGAGGCCCGAGAGATAGCTCTGCGGGTCGTCGAGGTCGTCCTCGAGCTGGCCGCGCAGACCCGCCAGCATGTCGCGGACGACCGGGCCCGCCTCGAGGCTCTCGAGAATCGCCTGCCGCAGCTGCCGCGTCTGATCGAGCGCCTGCTGGTCGCCGGCCGCGAGGCGCTCGCCGAAGCGGCGCAGCGCGCCGAACACCACGTCGCGCAGCGGATGGCGCGCGTCGGCGGCGGCGCGGCGAAGCTCCGACGACGCGTACGCGCAGGTCGCCTCCACGATCTTCCGCTGGACGATCTTGCGCCGAAGGAACAGCGGCACGAGACGCTTGCCCTCACTGCGAAGCGCCCGCGCCGAATGCTCGAGAAAGGTCGTGAGCTCGACCGCCGTCCGCGGTCGCTCGGCGATGTTCGCCACCGACGTCGCCACCATCTCGAAGGCTGCGTGCGCGCTCTCGCCGTCCGCGGCGGCGATCAGCCACGTGCCGGCGGACGGATCGATCGGCAGCTCGCGGAGCTCGCGCTGGATCGTACGCTCGACGAACTCCGTCACCTCGCCCTCGGTCAGCATGCGGGCGACGGCCCGGAGGAGGTCGCGCAGCGGTCCGCCGATACGCTCGAGGTGCGCCGGGTCGCGGATCCAGTCGACGACGAGCGTGCTCGGCGCCGCCCGGTCGAGGCGCGCGAGGATCGCGTCCGGCGAGAGCCAATCGTCCTGCACCATCGACACGATGCTGTCGACGATCTTGTCGCGGCGCTCGTGCAGCAGCGCCGTGTGGGGAATCGGGATGCCGAGGGGATGCCGAAAGAGCGCCGTCACCGCGAACCAGTCGGCGAGGCCGCCGACCATCGCGGCCTCGAAGCCCGCGGCCGCCAGGCGCAGCCAGGCGTCGTCGACGAAGTGTCCGGTGTGGAGCGCGACCTGACACGTCACCGCGCCGGTGACCGCGACGAGCAGCGAGGCGGTGCCGACGTGATTGCGGCGACGGGAGGACGGCAGCGGTGCGATCGGCCGGCGAAGCGTACGCCCGAGAGTCTGATCGGCGGCGCGCGTCACGTCCCGACCACGCTAGCACATGGCCGGCGAGCGCAGAACGGCGCGCCGCCGCGCCGCCGCGCCGCTTCGGCGACGGCGCGGCCGCGCTCCGTTGCCGGGGCGTTCCCGAACCGCTAGCGTGCGCGCGGTGTTCACCGGGATCATCGAGACCGTCGGCGAGATCGTCGAGGCGGAGCCGGGCATGCTGCGCATCCGCGCCGGCACGCTTCTCGACGACGCGAAGCTCGGCGATTCGATCGCCGTCGACGGTGTCGACGTCACCGTCGCCGGCCTCGAGGGCGACACCTTCCTCGCGCACCTGATGCCGGAGACCTATCGCCGCTCGAATCTCGGCGCGCTCGGTCGCGGCGACCCGGTCAACCTGGAGCGCTCGGTGCGGCCCGTCGATCGTCTGAGCGGCCACATCGTGCGCGGCGTCGTCGAGGGCACGGCGATCATCGCCGCGTTCGAGCCGGAGGCGGACGCGATCGTCGCGCGCTTCCGGACGCCGCCGGAGCTGCTGCGCTACATGGTCGTGAAAGGACCGGTCGCGATCGACGGCGCGAGCCTCACGATCGTCGAGAAGACGGGCGACGCCTTCGCGGTGTCGCTGGTGCAGTACACGCAGGCGCACACGTCGCTCCTCCGCAAGCGGCCGGGCGACGCCGTGAACATCGAGACCGACATCGTCGCGCGCTACGTCGACACGCTGCTCGGCGAGCAGCGGGGAAGCGCGTGACGCCGACGGGCCGACGCGGCGGCCTGCGCCGTGCCGCGCGCACCCGCCGCGGCGCGAGCGCGGCGCGGCCCGTGACCGCCCCGAGGAACCCGTGAGCGTCGACGACGGCTACCAATGCTTGCGGGTTCGTCGCGACCGGGGCGTCGCGTTCGTGACCATCGATCACCCGCCGATCAACCTCTTCGATCTCGCCTTGATCCAGGAGATGGCGCGCGTCGGCGCCGAGCTCGAGGCCGACGGCACGATTCGCGTGGTCGTCGTCGCGAGCGCGAACCCGGACTTCTTCATCGCCCACGCCGACGTCGAGCTGATCCAGCGCCTGCCGGCGGACGTGCCGTCGAAGCCGACGGAGCTCGGGCTGTTTCACGCGATGGTCGATCGCTTCCGGACCATGCCGAAAGCCACGATCGCGCAGATCGAGGGGCGCGCGCGCGGCGGCGGCAGCGAGTTGGCGCTCTCGCTCGACATGCGGTTCGGCGCCCTCGGACGGGCGATCCTCGCGCAACCCGAGGTCGCGCTCGGGATCATCCCTGGCGGCAGCGGGACCCAGCGGCTGCCGCGGCTGATCGGCCGCGCGCGCGCGCTCGAGGTGATCCTCGGCTGCGAGGATCTCACGGCCGAGGTCGCCGAGCGCTACGGCTACTTGAACCGCGCCTTGCCGCCCGCGGAGCTCGGTCCCTTCGTCGTCCGTCTGGCCCATCGGATCGCGTCGTTTCCCGCCGAGGCGATCGCGCTCGCCAAGGCCGCGGTCGACGCCGCCGAGCTGCCGACGCTCGAGGGCCTCCTCGAGGAGGCGCATTGCTTCAACCAATCGCTCGCGACCGCCTCCGCTCGCGCGCGCATGGCGCGCTTCCTCGAGCTCGGCGGCCAGACGCCCGGCGTCGAGCGCAGCCTCGACGCGCTCATCGACCGGTTGACCGAACCGAGCACCTGACAGGCACGGGTCCGCCGGCACCGGCCGGGCGACGCGACCGCCGGTCGCCGCCGCCTGTCCGGTCGCGCGGCGCCGCCGAACGAGAGGAGGAGAGGGACATGCCGAAGCTCGAGCCCGGAGACCGCGCGCCGAATTTCGCGCTCGCCGACCAGCATGGGAAGACCGTGAAGCTCCGCGACTTCGCGGGCCGCAAGCTGCTCGTCTACTTCTATCCGAAAGCGGATACACCGGGCTGTACGACGCAATCGTGTGCGGTGCGCGACGCCCGGGCGGGTCTCGCTCGCCGCGGCGTCGCCGTCGTCGGCATCAGCCCGGACGCCTCGGACCGGCAGCTCAAGTTCGACGGCAAGTACGACCTCGCCTTCCCGCTGCTCGCGGACGAAGATCACGCGGTCGCGAAGGCGTTCGGCGTCTGGGGGAAGAAGAGCGCGTACGGCCGCACCTTCGAGGGCATCACCCGCTCGTCGTTCCTCGTCGACGAGCGCGGCAAGATCCTCGCGGCCTGGTACGGCGTCCGGCCGAACGACACGGTACCGAAGGCGATCGACGCCCTCGGCGCCTGACCGCTCAGGCGGTCGGCCTGGGTGCGCGGCGAGGGGCTCGGCGCCGCCCGCGGCGGGACGATCAGCTCGCCCGGCGCGGGGATCGGTTGCGGCGTCGCCCGCAAGAACTCGGCGCGCCCGGGCACCCCCGGCTGGATCTCGACGATCGTCGCGCGGCCGCTGCCGTCGAGGTGCGGGATGCGGGCGGGGGTTCCGGGCGCGTCGCCGCCGCCGGCCGTCGATACGCCGACGACGCCAAAGCCTATCGCACAGCATATCAGTATCGCGTTCGCGCCCCGTTTCATCGCATCGGCCTTTCGCTGGTACTCGACGTGTCGAGTGATGCGGTTCTTTCCACCGCGTTCCCGCTTGTCTCGGCCGAAGCAGCCGGGATAGAGTACCGCCACCGTTTCGGACCCGGACCGCGTCGTTGCACGACCATGCAGCCCCGCGACCCGGGCTCGAATGCGGGCCGCCCGAGAGAACAGCATGACAGAGGATCGGAAAACTCTCCAATTCCCACGACCGTCCGCCGACTTCGCGCTGACAGACTGCGCGCAGATCCGCATGGCACTTCTGTTGCTCTCCTGCCGGTGACAATGCCTGTCGAAGGAGGCGTCATGCGTCGTGTTGCCGTCCTCGGTCTCAACGCGCTGGTGATCGCGCTCAGCCTCTGCACGCTGAGCGGCGTCGCGTACCCGTGCTCCGTGGTACGCGCGGGAGCGAACATCTCGCTCTTCGATTGCCCGTGCGGCGAGACCGTGACTCCCATCTACGTGGTGACCGGCACGCTGGTGCTGACGAACCGGAGAGCCTCACCGACGCTCGCGAGCATCGTCGTCGAGCTGAGCGCGAAGCAGAAGAGCAAGTACGTCGTGGTCGCCCGGCAGGTGCTCGACGAGGCGAACCACTCGGTCGTGGACACCTGCCTCGGCTCGTTTGCCGCGGGGCCGATTGCCGGGCACATCGTGCTGACCGACGGCATGGGCATGCAGCTCTCGTTCGCCGACGTGAAGAACCTGCCCGAGGGCACGGTCACGCTGCACTACATCGCCACCTTCGCGGGCAACATTCCCGAGATCATCCTCGGCCAACGCGTGAAGGTGAAGGCGTTCACCACCTTGATCGGCGCGCACGCCAACGCGACGTGCTCGATCGACGCCGACGGCGACGGCTCGATCGATTCCAGCGTCCGCACGCTCACGTTTCAGAAGATCATCAAGGTTCCCGCGCAGGCGACCGACCTCACGCCCTGAGCGAGTCGCTCGGCGGACGCGCACCGACGCGCCGTCCGCCGCCGTTGCACCGTTTCAGCGCCGCGTTTCTCGGTGAAACGCGGCGTTTTCATTGGCCCCGCGCGCACTGCTGGGGTAAGATCCGACATCCCTCGGATCCGGCATGAATTCCTCGAGTCTGCGCACCGATCTGCTTCGCCGCGAGGCCGCGACGCTCGCGCCCTACGCCATGCGCAGCGCCGATACGCGCGGGCGCGTCCACCCCGAGGCGGAGCACCCGTTCCGCCTGCCGTTTCAGCGCGACCGCGACCGCATCATCCACAGCACGGCCTTCCGCCGCCTGGAGTACAAGACGCAGGTCTTCGTCAACCACGAGGGCGACTACTACCGCACGCGGCTGACGCACACGATGGAGGCGGCGCAGATCACGCGCACGCTCTGCCGTGCGCTCGGCTTGAACGAGGACCTCGCCGAGGCGGTCGCGCTCGCGCACGACCTCGGCCACACGCCGTTCGGCCACGCCGGCGAGCGCGTGCTGAACGGCTGATGGCAGCAGCACGGCGGCTTCGAGCACAACGCGCAGAGCCTGCGCATCGTCGACGTGCTCGAGGAGCGCTATCCCGACTTCCCCGGCCTCAACCTCACGTGGGAGGTGCGCGAGGGCATCGTCAAGCACTCGTCGGACTACGACCGGCCGCTGGTGCGGCAGTTCGAGCCCGAGGTGAAGCCGGTGCTCGAGGCGCAGATCGTCGATTACGCCGACGAGATCGCCTACAACAGCCACGACATCGACGACGGCCTCAAGTCGGCGATGCTGACACACGACGATCTCGGCGACGTCGACCTGTGGCGCGAGGCGCACGAGTGGGTGTCGGATCGCCACGGCGACGCCAGCCCGTCGGTGCGGCGCTACCAGACCGTCCGCCGCATCATCGATCGCCTGGCGACCGACATGATCGAGGCGATCCTGGCGCGCGTCGACGAGCACCGCATCCGGAGCCTCGACGACGTTCGGCGCTGCCCGATCCGCCTCGCCGGCTTCAGCCCCGCGGTGGCGGCGCAGAACCGCGCCCTGAAGGCGGTCCTGATGCAGCGCCTCTACAGCCACTACCGCGTCGACGCGCATGGCGGTGAAGGCGCAGAAGATCATGACCGACCTCTTCGAGACCTACATGGACGAGCCGCATCAGATGCCGCCGCACGTCCATCGACGGATCGAGGCGGGGGAGCCGACCGCGCGCGTCGTCGCCGACTACATCGCCGGCATGACCGATCGCTTCGCGCTCGACGAGTACAAGAAGCTCTTCGATCCTTACGAACGGGTGTGAGCACATGAAGAAAATGCTGGATCTCCTGATTCATCTCGACGACCACAAGCACGACAGCTTGGGGAGGCTCTTCCTCGACTCGAACGACGAGCGCGAGACCCGCCGCATCCTGCGCGAGTACCTGGGCGCCAAGGTCACGATCAAGGCGGCCGCCGTCGACGGGCAGCGGTTGCGCGTCCGCGTCGAGGTGCCGGACTTCCAGGCCGAGAGCGACAATCTCGTCCGGCTGGCGCGCGACCTCTCCAGCCGCGCGCGCCCGCAAGCGGCGCTCGGGCAGCTCGAGGAGGCGCTGAAGATCTTCCCGCTCAACGGGACGGCGCTGAAGAGCCTCGGACGCGCGTGCTACGGGCGCGCCGACTACACCACCGCCGCGGCGTTCTTCGTCCGTGCCAACGAGGTGCTGCGGGAGGACGGGGAAGCGCTGCGCGCCCTCGGAACGATCTCGCTGCGCGAGGGCCGCGAGGCGAGCGCGGTCGCCTACTTCGAGCGCGCCGTCGCCTCGAATCCGAAAGACGAGACCGCAGTGAACGCGCTCGAGCAGCTGCGCGAGCGCGTCGCGAGCCGCTTCCGGGCGGCGGCAGAGGAGCGCGGCGCCAGCCGGGCCCGCGAGCTCCCGCGCCCACGCACGCGGACCCGCTGACGTGCGCACCTACCACGGCGGCTGCCACTGCGGTCGCGTGCGCTTCGAGGTCACGACCGATCTCGCGAGCGCGACCGTCTGCAACTGCTCCATGTGCGCGAAGAAGGGCTTCGTGCACGTCATCGTCGCGCCCGAGCGGTTCCGCTTGCTCTCCGGCGAGTCCGAGCTCACGACCTACCAGTTCAACACCCGCATCGCTCGCCATACGTTCTGCCGCCACTGCGGCATCCATCCGTTCTACGTGCCCCGTTCCGATCCGGACAAGGTCGACGTCAACGCCCGCTGCCTGGAAGACGTCGACGTCGCGGCGCTGACGATCGCGCGCTTCGACGGCCGGAACTGGGAGCAGGCGATTCAGGCGCGCTGACGGCGCCCGGGAGCGTGCGGCGCGGCGAAAAGCGCGTAGGGTGCCGTGCGCACCGCCGGCGCGCGGGCGCGACGCCGCCGGCGCGGGCGTCAGCGCAGGGCGTGCTTCCGTATTCGACGCGACGCGATTCAAAGCGCGCTCCGACTGTGCGCAGCACAGCGTCCGAGCAAACCGACCCGGCAACCCCGGCCCGCTTCGACGCGCGCTCCCGAGACCCGACGCCGAGCACGTGCGCGTGCCGCTCTCCGGCGGCGATACGATACCGGCGGTCGGTCACGCCAGACTCTCGATTCGCAACCAGGACCGAATCAGCCAAGGCCGGAAGGGCGAGGTTGTCCGACTAGGTGTCAACAGCAGCATAATCGGCACCAGGGCGACTATGCTTCTGTTGACACCCGGCATGGGGGTGCGGCATGATCGGCATAGCCGCCGAGAAATGTGCGGACTTCCCGCCCGGATCACCGGACGAGATCGAGGTCGATGGGATGCGCTGGACAGCGCCGCGCTTTGTACTTGGGAAGGTCGATTGGGCCGGTGACGTGCTCGTCGCCCGGCCAGCGCGGCCATGGCGGGAAATTGACCGCGCACTGATGATAATCGGCAACTGGCGCGCGGCGCATCACTATCCCCTCAACACGTTTCAAGTAACCCTCCGACGACAGGCGCATTCCGTGAACGCTCGGAGCATCGTCTCGCAACGGATCAAGCGGCTAAGCTCGATTGCTACGAAGTTGAGGATGTTCAAGCGCGTCCCTAGACTCAGCACGGTAAAGTTATCGCAGATGCAGGACATTGGTGGCTGTCGCGCAGTCCTACGTTCCAGAACGGCAGTCTACCGGCTCGTTCAACTCTATCTTGATAGCAATCTGCGGCATGACCTTGTCGACCACGACGACTACATCGTAGAGCCGAAACCATCCGGCTACCGCGGGTACCATTTAATCTACGAGTACAAGAGCGATCGTGAGCAGTCGCAATCATGGAACGGACTAAAGATTGAACTGCAATTCCGCTCTCCGCTTCAACATGCGTGGGCTACCGCCGTCGAAACAGTCGGAACCTTCACGCGCCAGGCGCTAAAGTCGAGTCAGGGGGACCTTCAGTGGCGGCGCTTCTTTTCTCTCATGGGCGGGGTAATGGCCCTCAGGGAAAAAACGGCGCCGATCCCGGGCGTGCCAACGAGCGACATCGAGCTAGTAGGCGAACTGCGAGAGCTGGCGACTGAACTGAATGTCGTGAACAGGCTCCGGCATTACGTAGCCACTATTCAGCGGATCAATCCACGACACCGCCGCGCCCGATATTTTCTTTTGGTTCTAGACTCGAATGCGCAGCAAGTACGAATCAGCGCTTACACTTCAGCAGAGCGCACGAAGGCCCATGCTGATTATTTTGCCATCGAGCGCGAGACGCAGGGGAGCCATTCTACTGATGCAGTTCTAGTATCTGTCGACACCTTTACCGCGCTTCAGCGTGCATATCCCAATTACTTCTTAGATACGCGTGTCTTCATCGAGGCCGTCCAGGAAGCTATTAACGCTCCTCTCGGGCGGTCTCGTCGAAGCGCCACTAATGCTTCGGGGGGCGAATAGCCTTGGCGAGCGCGTCATCCAGCTTCCGCACGTCAAAGTTCCGCATCTTCTCACGGAGCGCGTCGTCGGCGGCGCGGGTGCTTTCTTTGAGGACGGGCTTTGCGCGCTTGTCCGGCTTCTTCTTCATGCCGGTGCACTAGCATGCCGACCCTAAGATCGGACAATCACGGGTGCGTCTTCACGTCGGCATAGCCGCATTCCTGGCACTTCCAATGATGGTCGCGCGATCCGAAAACTTGCTCGTGAACGTTGGTCGTCGGCACGGATTTCTCGATGCGAAACGCCAGGGCACCGCAGCGTGGACACGCTTCGCCAGGCGCCCGTTCGAGGCGTTGTTCAAGCTCGGCGATCCGCCGCTCTAGTTCGTCCACTCTCGCCGGCTGTGCCGCGCAGCTTCTTCCATTCCGGCGATAGCTCCAATGCACGGATGATGTTGTCGAGGAGAGCCATATGGACAGACCTCCTGATGTCGCGGCGACGCTGCTAGAAAACGGGCGTCGTCAAGTTTCCGCCGAATGTGCATGGCGTCTATGTCGAGCCGCGGGCGAGCGGCGATGTGGTCGCTTGTCGCGCGGCAGAACGATCTACGGCTTTACGCTTGTGCTTGATGCGGCGGCGCGGCGATCACCTTGCCGCGTTGCTGCTCCGACGGGCGATAGGTTGACGCGGTGACGGTCGACGCGATCACTAGCCGCACGTTGTTACAAGCGCCCCGAAGCGTCGGGGTCTTCCGCATGTTGTGGCGGAAGCTGAAAACTCGTTGAGGTAGAGCGGCAAATACTTCTTCGAGACGCTGTGGAAGCTTGCCCATGATCCCGCGCTTCAACAGCGACCAGAACTGATCGAGGTTCGCCGGTGTGGACGATGCCGCGCACGTACTCGCCCTTGGAATGGTTCACGGCCTCGTGCTTCGCGTTCGGCCCGTAGTACATGAACTCGTAGATGCTGGTTCTTCGTCGGTGCGACGAGCGAGACTCTTCGGCTGACGGTGTCGTTGACGAAGCGCTCGATGGTGAGGCCGTCCATGTGCTCGATCACGCTGGCGACGACGTTGCCCTTGCGCGAAATGGCGCCGATCACGCCGACCTTGCCGCCCGTGCCGCCGCCGCCTTGTAGGCGCTTCGACTTGTGCTTGTTGCCTTCCTTGCCGCCGATGTAGGTCTCGTCGACCTCGACGATGCCGTCGAGCTTGAAGGCATCGCCGCGCATCGCCGCACGCCAGCGGTGGCACATGTACCAGGCGGTCCGGTAGCCGAGCCGGAGTCCTCGCCGAAGATGACGCGATGGACCTGCAACGCGGTGATGCCTTTCTTGGACGGTCATCATGAGGTAGCCGACCTTGAACCAGCTTGCTCAGCGGGATCTTGGTGTCCTCGAAGATGGTCCGGGTGAGGACGGAGAAACGGTAGCCGTTCCGGCCGCCGCAATCCTTCGTTCTTGCAGAGCCAGTGGAACGGCCGGGCCTTCAGCTCGTACACGCGCTCCGTCGCCGCACCGGACGCACGCGGCCTTGCCAGGGCCAGCGCTTCGCCACGAGGTAGCGCTTGCAGGCGTCGTCAGTCGGGAAACTGGCGCGTCGAATTCCTTGGATGGTCTGCATGCCCCGAAAAGATAGCGCATTTGCGGTGCGGTCGTCAACAGAAGCATAGTCGCCCGGCTGGTTTACATAATCCCGCTTATCGGACGTTGGCCTGTGCTTCTCCATCACTTGGAGCTCCTCGACGAGCGCGAACGTGACGGCGCGAAGACCGAACTTGGTCGTGGAGTAAACGGCCTCGTGGCCGACCGGAATCTTGCCGGCGATCGACGCAACGTTCACGATCGCGCCGCGCGGGCGCTTTCGGAGATGCGGAAGCGCAAGGCGGGTCAGCATGATCGGCGCGGTGAGGTTCACCTGGACGACGCTCGCGAGCCCCTCCGCCGAGCCTTCGAGCGACGTTGGCTTCCGCGGCTCGCGTCCGCGTCTGCGCCCTCGAACGCACGTCGTATGACTGGGCGCCCGCGTCACGACGCGTGGGCACGATTGGCGCAGTAGCCGCGTGACATCCCACCTCTGCGAAGCGACGGCGCCGGGATTCCCACGTCCTGGACCCGCGGAACGCAGCGGGATCTCGCGGTCCGAGCACTACGGCGCCGTGCCTTGATCGCGCGCTTACATCGACAGTACGGGCACGCGCCTTGCTCACTCTCTGCGCCGACGTGACGAGCGCGACGATTCCTGTGATTTCGCATGCCACGCGCCACGATGACGAAGGACGCGGGTCTTTGCGCGTGCGCACGCGAATCGGCAACTGGGTGATCCTGTCGTGTGTCGTGCTGTTCGCGCTGTCGGACTTTCGTGAGCCGCAGAGCGCGCGCTACTGGCTGCAGCTGATCCGACTCGTGCAGTTCTCGGTGATCGGCATCGCTTCCTATCTTACCGAGCGCGTGAGCCGGCGGTGGCTGACCGTGCCGACGATCGGCGTCGTGGGCATGGTGTTCGTCACCTCGGCGGTCATCGGCTACCTGCGCAACGATCCGCGGACGCAGGTCGTGACCGGCGTGACGCTCGCGCTCGGAACCGCGGCGACGCTGCCGTGGGGCGCATGGCCGCAGCTCGTCTGCGTCGTGATCGCCGGTATCTCGATGACGATCGGCGCTCGGATGCACTACGGGACCCTCACGGGTCTGACCGCGCACACGGTCGCGGGCATCGCCGTCGCGATGCTGTCGTCGATCTACATCGCGTACCAATTCGAGCGCTATCGGAGCGCGCGCGACGCCGCCGAGGGAGCGCTCCGTCGCAACGAGGAGCGCTTCCGATCGTTGATCGAGCACGGCTCGGACATCATCACGATCATCGATCGCGACGCGGTCATCCGCTACGAGAGTCCGTCGGTCGCCCGCGTCCTCGGCTTCGATCCCGACGCGCTCATCGGGCGGCACGTCGCCGAGTTCGTGCATCCGGACGATCATCCGCGGGTGCGCGCCGCGTTGTGGCAGAGCTTCGACGCCGGACGGACTGCCGCGTTCGAGTGCCGTTGCCGGCGCGCCGACGGATCGTGGTGCCACATCGACGTGGTCGCGACGAACCTGCTCGGCGACGCGAGCGTCGAGGGCGTCGTCTTCAACTGGCGCGACGTCAGCGAGCGCAAGCGCGCCGAGGACGAGCGAGCGGCCTACGTACGGGAGCTCGCGCATGCACGCGACGAGGCGCTGGCATCGACGCGCGCCAAATCGGCGTTTCTCGCGAACATGAGCCACGAGATCCGCACCCCCATGAACGTGATCATCGGCATGACCGACATCGTGCTCGACGGCGAGGTTCCGGCGGAATCGCGGCACTGTCTCGAGCGGGTCCGCGTGGCGGCGACGGCGCTGCTCGCCATCATCAACGACATCCTCGATACCTCGAAGATCGAGGCCGGAAAGCTGACGCTCGAGGAGGTCGAGCTGGATCTCCGCGCGACGATCGAGGACGCCGTCGCGCTCCTCGTCCCGAGCGCGAGCGCCAAGCACCTCAGCCTCGGCTGTGCCCTGCCCCCGGATCTGCCGCCGCGGGTGAAAGGCGATCCCGGCCGCCTGCGCCAGGTTCTCACGAACCTCGTCAGCAACGCGCTCAAGTTCACCGACAGCGGCGGCGTCACGGTCGAGGTGCGCGTCCTTCGGGAGACCGCAGCGGAGGTCGCGATGCGCTTCGCGGTCGTCGATACCGGCATCGGCATCTCGCGCGAGCGCCAGGCGGCGGTGTTCGAGCGCTTCGCGCAGGAAGATTGCAGCACGACCAGCCGCTACGGCGGCACCGGGCTCGGGCTCACCATCTGCCGCCAGCTGATCGAGCTGATGGGCGGCCGGATGGGCGTCGAGAGCCAGTCCGGCCGCGGCAGCACGTTCTGGTTCGAGCTCGCGTTCGAGCGGGCCGCCGCGACTGCCGCCGCGTAGTGGCCGGCGTGCGCCGCCCGGAGGATCCGGCCGCGTTGCGGGCGACCGCGGTGCCAAGGCTCGGGGCGCGTGCGTGGCCGCCGCCACTCGGCGGCTGCGGCCGTTCGTGCCTCGGCGGCTACTCGGTCGCTTCGGCGGCTCGCGTCGCCTTCTCGGCGTCCGGCGTCCAGCCGAGCGCGACGAGCCGAGCGATGACGAGGCCTCGCTGATCCGACGTCGGGTACTTCGCGAGGAACTGCTCGTAGCGCTCCTTCGCCTTGGTGGTGTCACCACGCTGCTCCGCGACGCGCGCGGCGCCGAGCAGCGCCTCCTGCGCGAACGGACCCTGGATGTCGGCGGCGGCGGTATACGCGTGCTCGGCGTCGTCGACGGCGCCGGTCTGCTCCTTGACGTTGCCGAGACGGGTGAGCGCGAGCTGGCGCAGGTCGGTCGTCGGCGGGCTGGCATCGAGGAATCGCTGGTAGCCCGTTGCGGCGGTGTCCAGCTGGCCGCCGAGGAGATTCGCGTTCGCCGCCTCGAGCCGCGCGAGCGGCGCGTAGCTCGTGCTGCCGTAGCTGTCAGCGACTTGCTGAAACGCCGTCGCGGCGTCGGTGTACTTCTTCTGGTCGAGGAGCGCGTGCGCCTCGCGATACGCGCGGCCGGCGCTCGCCTCGCGGCTCGCGACCGCGGCGCGGTACGCGACGGTGGCGGCGACCACGACGACGATCGCGCCGGCGACCAGGTAGAGCGTGGTGCGGTTCTCCTCGGCGTACGCGAGCGCCCAACGGCTCCAGGTGACGAACTCGTCAGGCCGACGCAGGTCTTTTCGACGGATGTGCCCAGTACGCGCCACGGCTCTCCGGTATCAAAGCGCGCGGGAACGGTCGAGCGGGCGCGCAGGCATGCGGGTCGGAGGACGACCCGCGGTCACATCTTGTACTTGAAATCTTCCGGCGCCATCTTCTCGAGGATCTCGGCCCACTTGTCGCGCGAGACGTTCGAGAGGTTGGTCTCCTTCCCCTCCTCCATCTGCTGCAGGACGCTCGAGGCCTCGAGCACCTTCTTGGCGACCCAGATCGGACTCTTGGTACGCAGCGCGAGCGAGATGGCGTCGCTCGGCCGCGAGTCGATCATGACCTCGCGGTCGCCGATCTGGAGGTAGATCAGCGCGAAGTAGGTGTTGTCCTTGAGGTCGGTCACCTCGACGCGCTCGACCGTCGCCTCGAGGTCGGTGATGATCCGCTTCAAGAGGTCGTGCGTCATCGGACGCGCCATCTTGATGCCCTCGAGCTCCGTCGCCATGGCCGTCGCCTCGAGCAAGCCGATCCAGATGGGAAGGTTCAGCTTGTTGTCGGGATCCTTGAGGATGACGATGGGAGTCTTGGTGACCGGATCGAGGGTGAGGCCGCCGACGGTCATCTCGATGAAGTTCTCGCGGCTCATCCGTGCTCCGAACGTTCGGCATTGTCGCCAAAAGGGTCCGTGAGGTCAATCCCCGAACGCGCGCTCGGTGCGTGGCGGCGCGTCGCGCGTCGGTCCGAGCGGTCATCGCGCGCGGCGCGTCGACGTCAGCACCAGTCGGTCGATCACTTTGTAGAGCTGGTTCAGGTTGCGGCACTCCTCGACGACGTCGCAGTGCGGGAGGTAGCGATCCATCTCGCTGTCGCCGAATCCCCACGTCATGCGGTTCTCGGGATTCAGCCAGATGAGCTGCTTCGCGCGCTGCTTGATCTCGCGCAGCACCCACTCGTGCGGCGAGATTGTAGTTGTTGCGCGCGTCGCCGAGGATGATGACGGTCGTGTGGCGCGTGATCGCCGGCAGGTGGTCGCGGTGGAAGAGCCGGAACGCGCGCCCGAAGTCCGAGTGCGCGTAGACGTTGATCACGTTGCCGCGGATCGCCTGATCGATCGCCTGGTGGATCTCGTTCTCCTCGAAGAGCTTGGTGATCTCGCCGATCTCGGCGACGAAGATGAAGGAGCGCACCTTCGAGTACAGGTCCTGCAGCGAGTACACGAACTGGAGCATGAAGCGTGACACGTTGCGCACCGAGTCCGAGACGTCGCACAGGACGACCACTTGCGGCTTCACGCGCTTGCGCTTGTCGAACTGCACCTTGAACGGCACGCCGCCGTACTGGAGGTTCGTGCGCAGCGTGTCCTTGACGTCGAACTTGCCCCGGCGCGCCGACCGCCGCTTCACCGCGAGGACGTTCTTCAGACGCTGCGCGAGCTTCGTCACCGCCTCCTTCATGCGGCGGATCTCGTCCTCGGAGAGATAGTAGAAGCTCTTCTCGGCGAGCGCCTGCATGCGGAGCGCGTCGCGCTGGCGTGACGTCGCGCTTCTCCATCTCGCCGCGGACGTAGCGGCGGATCATCTCCTGAAGCTCTTGCAGGCGGCGGTCGATGAAGCGTGCCCATCTCGCGACGCCGCGGGTCCTGCTCGCCCTCGCCGGCGATCATCTGGCTGATCGCTTGCAGCTCGCGGGCGACGTCGCCGACGCCGAGCGCCTGCTGCATCGCCTGCGCGAACTGCCCTTCCTGGAACGAGCGTTCCATGCGCTCGACGCCGGCGCGGTTCGCGGCGTCGCGCAGCAGGCGCTCGAGCCGGCCGGAGTCCTGCTCGAGGAGCGCCCGCGCGAGCTCGGAGGGCTCGATGCCCTGCTCGCGCAGCATGCGCGCGAGCTCGTCGAGGAGACGCTGATACTCGGCGGGCGACATCTCGAGCGCGTCCATCGACGCCGTCTCGCTGCGTTTCACGAGCTCGCCGATCCCGGAGAAGTAGAGGTCGAAGAGCGTGTCGTAGACCGGCAGGTCGACGGCGCGCTTGACGAGCGTCGTCGCGCAGGGTGTCCTTCACCGCCCGGCGCGACCCGAGGCCGACGACCTCGAGCGCGCGGAAGGTATCGATGCTCTCGGCGAACGACACCCGCACGCCGTTCTGGCGGAGCAGGTCGGCGAACTCGATGAGCTTGGCGTCCACGCGCGCCGCCGGCTCAGTGCAGGACGTCCTTCGCGGGCGCTGCCCGCCGGCGGTGCCGCGGTCTTGGCGCGCTGGCGTGCGACGTGGTCCTTGAGCTCCTGCTGCGCCTTGCGGATGTCGCCCTCGTACTTGAGGATCGTGCTCAGCGTGTCGTTCACCAGCTCGCCGTCGAGGCGTGTCGACGTTGAGGACCGTCAGCGCCCTCGCCCAGTCGAGCGTCTCGCTGATGCTCGGCGCCTTCTTGAGATCCAGCTTGCGGATCGCCTGCACGGCGCCGACGACCTCCTCGGCGAGGCGCTCGGCGATCCCCGGCACCTTGAGCAGGACGATGGCGCGCTCCTGCTCGCGGTCGGGAAAGTCGATGTAGAGGTGCAGGCAGCGGCGCTTCAGCGCGTCGGACATCTCGCGGGCGTTGTTGCTGGTGAGGACGACGCAGCGGGATGTGCCGCGCCTTCAACGTGCCGAGCTCGGGGACGCTCACCTGGAAGTCGGAGAGCACCTCGAGCAGGAACGCCTCGAACTCGGTGTCGGCCTTGTCGATCTCGTCGATCAGCAGCACGACCGGCTCGCGCCGAGGTGATCGCGCGCAGCAGCGGCCGCGGCACGATGAAGCGCTCGGAGAAGAACACGTCGTCCTGCTTGGCGATCCGCTCGACCGCCTCGGCGAGCGCCTTGGTGCCCTCGAGCACCTCGCTGATCTTGTCCTTCAGAATCTGGGTGTAGAGCAGCTGCTTGGCGTACTCCCACTCGTAGAGCGCCTTCGCCTCGTCGAGGCCCTCGTAGCACTGCAGGCGGATGAGCTCGTGGCCGAGCGCGCCGGCGAGCACCTTGGCGAGCTCGGTCTTGCCGACGCCGGCCGGGCCTTCGACGAGGATCGGCTTGTTCAGGCGGCTCGCGAGGTAGACGACGGTCGCGATGGTGCGATTGCAGATGTAGCGCTCGCCGGCGAAGCGCTCGATGACGTCGTCGATGGAGGAGAACATTGCGCGGTCCTTTGCGGCGCCGAGCCCGACGGGAAGGATCCTGCGGCGCGAACAATGGTCCACGACGCTACCATGCAGGGTGGGATCACACAATTCGTATATACTGCGGCGCCGTGTGCACGCTCGCCGTCTACGTCCGCTGCTTCCCCGAAGTGCCGCTCGTCGTCGCCGCAAACCGTGACGAGTTCTTCGACCGTCCCGCGACCGTGCCCGTCGTGCTGGCGGAGAGCCCGCGCGTGGTCGGCGGCCGCGATCTTCGCGCCGGCGGCAGCTGGCTCGGGATCAACGAGCACGGCGTCGTCGCCGGCCTCCTGAACCGGCGGACCGACGCCGCGCCCGACCCGGCGAAACGCTCGCGCGGCGTGCTCCTCCTCGAGATGCTGGCGGCGGGCGCCGCCGACGCCGCGGCGCGCGCGCTCGCGGGCCTCGACGGCGATCGCTACAACCCGTTCAATCTGCTGGTCGCCGACGGCGAGCGCGCGTGGGTCGGACAGAACAAGGACGGCGCGATGCACGTCGTCGCCCTCGAGCCCGGCGTCCACGTCATCACCAACCTCGACGTCGACGACCCGACGTGTCCGAAGATCGCGCGCTCGCACCGCCTCTTCCAGTCGGCGGGCGAGACGTTCGCGGCCGATCGCGACGACGGCCGCTTCCGCGCCACGCTCCGGGCGATCCTCAGCGACCACACGGTCGCGCTCGACCCGCGTCTTCCGGACGCGCTCGGCGCGCTCTGCGTCCACACGCCGGTGTTCGGCACCCGCTGCTCGTCGATGCTGGTGGCAACGCGCGGCGGCGGCGGGACGCGCTGGCGCCACTGGTTCGCCGACGGTCCGCCCTGCGCCGCGCCGTACGTCGAGGCGCTCGTGCCGTGACGGCCGGCAAGCGCCCCCGGGTCGCTCTTGCGCAACAGAATCTGTTGCGCTAACTCTGGAGCATGCCCGTAGCCACCGCCGCGAAGATCACCGCCCTCAAACGCGACTTCAAGAGCGGCGCGGCGCTCGCCGACCTGCTCGGCGTCAACCGCTCGCAGGTGACGCGCTGGCTGCGCGGCGCCGGCATCGACCCGCTGAACGCGGAACGCATCGATCTGCTCGAGCTCGTGTGGTCGAGCGTGCGGCGCCTCTACGCGCCCGAGGCCGCGCGCTCGTGGCTCTTCGGCCTGAACCCGCACCTCGGCGACCGCCGCCCCATCGATCTGGTGCGCGCCGGACGCGCCGAGGAGCTGCTGCGAGCGATCCGCGCCGAGCGCGCGGAATCGTTCGCGTGATCCTGTACCGCTGCTTCGCCTGGGACCGCGCCGCGGCGACGAGCGATCCGGGCGGAGCGCTGTGCTTCCCGCGCGCGTATCAAGGCGACGGCCGCCACGACAATCCCGACGTCTACGGCTGCCTGTACGTCGCGGAGCAGGCGCTCTCGGCGGTGGTCGAGCAGCTGGCGCGGTTTCGCGGCAGCGTGCTGGTGCCGCAGATCCTCCAGCGCCGCGGGCTGCCGCTCGCGCTGGCGACGCTCGAGCTCCCGGACGGGGCGCGCGTCGTCGACCTCGACGACCCCGCGGTGCTCGCGGCCAAGGCGCTTCGTCCGTCGCTGGTGGCGACCCGCCGGCGCGACGTGACGCAGCGCCAGGCGCTGGCGCTCTATCGCGGCGGCGCCGCGGCGATCCGCTGGTGGTCGACGTTCGAGTCGCTGTGGGCGAACGTCACGGTCTTCGACCGCGCCGCCCGCCGTCTCCGGGTCGGCGACGTCCACGCCCTCGGCGTCGACGACGTCGCCATTCGCGACGCCGCCGAGGTTCTCGGCATCGCTCCGGCGTAGTCTCCGCCGCCGCGGAGCTCGCCGTCATGGCGGCTCCGGCTCGAGCCAGACGTCGGTGAGGCGCCCCGGCAGGAGCGGATGGATGCGGTAGTCGTGGACGCGCGGCGCGTGAATCACGTACGTGATCGGCTGGTAGAGCAGGATCACCGGCGCGTCCTCGACGATCATCCGCTCGATCGCGGCGTAGGCCCGGGCGCGCGCGGCCGGCTCGGTGACGTTGCGCGCGGCGTCGAGCAGGCGGTCGACGGCCGGGTTCGAATAGAACGAGTGATTGTTCTCCTGGCCGGTGTGAAAGAGGATGTCGAGGAAGTTGCTCGGGTCGGGAAAGTCGGCCGACCAGCCGAGGTCGAAGAGCGGCACCGTCCGCGGCTGGCGGATCGCCTCCAGGAAGGAGCTCCACGCGACGCTCTTGATCGCGAGGCTGACCCCGACGCGCGCGAGGTCCTGCTGGATCTTCTGCGCCATCTTGAGCTCGATGTCGCCGGCGCCGCGCGTCCAGAGCTCGACGCTGAATCCCCCGCCCTGCCCTGCGCTCTCGAGCAGCGCCCGCGCCTTCGCGGGATCGAACGGGTAGCCCGCGAGGCCGGCGTCGTAGCCGGGCAGGTTCGCCGGCACGATGCCCCTTGGCGACGATACCGCGGCCGTTCAGGAGCGCGATCACGTCGGCCTTGTTGACGGCGTAGTTGAGCGCCTGGCGGACGCGGCGGTCGTCGAGCGGCGGAATCTGGCAGTTGATGCCGACGTACTGGGTCGTGAGCGTCGCCGCGTGGACGATCTGATCGGCGCGCGCGGGATCGCGCATGACCGCGGGGAAGTCCGCCGGCGGAATGCCCGGCGACGTCGAGCTCGCCGCTCTCGAACATCAGCCAGGTGAGCTGGTCGTTGACGCCGATCTGCTCGACGACGCCGTCGAGGTACGGCCGGTCGGGCCGGCGATAGCGCGGGTTGCGCGCCGAGGACGATGCGCTCGCCGCGCCGCCATTCGCGGAGCACGAAGGGCCCGCTGCCGATCGGCGCGTTGGTGAAGTCGTCGCCGAGCCGACGCGCGAGCGACGCCGGCACGACCGCCGCGAACATCAGCGCGAGCTTGTGGAGGAAGAGCGGGTCGGGCGCCGACGAGCTCGACGACGAGCGTCCGTGCGTCCGGCGCCGCGAGCCCCGCGACGTGCTCGCTCGTCCCGGCGATGAACTCCGGCGCGCCCCGGATGCCGCGGTAGTACTCGGCGCCCTGCGAGCGGCGTCTTCGGATCGAGGACGCGTTCGAGGCTGCCGACCGCGTCCGCCGCGGTGAGCGGCGTGCCGTCGGAGAAGACGAGGCCGTTCGCGAGGACGAACGTGTAGCGCAGCCCGTCGTCGGAGCGCTCCCAGCGCTCGGCGAGCGCCGGGACGAGACCGAGGGCGTCGTCGTACGTGAAGAGCGTCTCGAAGAGATGCTGCTCGAAGAACCAGGAGCGTCGTGTCGTAGCCGAGCGCGGGGTCGAGCGTCGGCACGTCGTCGCTGGTCGCGAGGCGGAGCACGCCGCCGCGCCGCGTCGCCGGGCGCGCGCCGGCCATTCGAGCGGTCGCCGCGCGATGCACGCGCCGAGGAGCGCGAGGACGAGCGCGAGGAAAGCGCGCGCGGGCCGCGCTCACGCGACCGGCGCCCCTCCCTCCGCCGACGCAGGCCGTAGGCGATGAAGTTGAACGTCAGCACCGCGAACAGCACGGCGAGCCCGGGAAACAGCATCAGCCACGGCGCGACCCGGTAGTAGCTCGTCGCCTCCTGGATCATGCGGCCCCAGGTCGGCGTCGGCGGCGGCACGCCGAGGCCGAGGAAGCTCAGACCGGCATCGAGCAGGATCGTGCCCGAGGTGCTGAGCGCGGCGATCACGATCGATCGTCGGCAGCGACGTTCGGCAGCACGTGCCGCAGGAGGATGCGGCCGTGCACGCGCGCCGATCGCGCGCGCGGCGAGCGACGTAGTCGCGCTCGCGCTGCGACGAGCACCTCGCTGCGGATGACGCGCGCGACGCCCGTCCAGCTGACGAGCCCGATCACGACGAAGATCGTCCACACGCTCGGACGCAGCACCGCGACGAGCGCCACCGCGAGCAGGAGCCCGGGAAACGCCAGCATGACGTCGGTGAAGCGCATGAGCACGACGTCGACGGCGCCGCCGAAGTAGCCGGCCGCGAGGCCGATCGCGGTGCCGATCGTCATCGTGACCACCATCGCGACCAGGCCGACCAGGAGCGAGATGCGCGCGCCGTGGAGGAGCCGCGACAGCACGTCGCGGCCGAGGTCGTCGGTGCCGAGGTAGAACGGCGCGCCCGGCGGCATCGGCTCCGCGAGCTGCGGCGCGACCGGCGACCGTCGGGTCGTAGGGCGCGACCGCGGGACCGAGCGACCGCCACCAGGACGAGCACCGCGCCCATCGCGAGCCCGACGCGAGCAGCCAGCGCGAGCCCGCGCGCGCCGCCGTCACCCGAGCCGGATCCGCGGATCGACCAGCCGGTAGGTCAGATCGACGGCGAGGTTGGCGACGACCACGAGCGCGGCGCTCGAGCAAGCACCGTTCCCATGATCACCGGCACGTCGAGGCTCAGCACGGCGTCGAAGGCGAGCCGGCCGAGGCCGGGCCAGTGGAAGACCGTCTCGGTCAGGACGACGCCGTTCAGCAGCGCGGCGAGGTCGAGGCCGACGACGGTGATGAACGGCAGGCTCGCGTTCCGCAGCGCGTGCACGGCACCAGCCGGAGCCGCTCCGACGCCGCGCGCGCGCGCCGCCCGGATGTAGTCGAGGCCGAGCACCGACACGCAGGTTCGTGTGCAGCAGCCGGGCGTAGTAGACGCCGGTGCCGAGCGCCGAGCACGAGCGCCGGCAAGACCAGGTGCCGGAGGTCGCCGGCGCCGCCGAGCGGCAGCAGGCGCCAGCGAAAGCCGACGTAGTAGAGCGCGAGCATTCCGAGCCAGAAGACCGGCGCCGAGAGCACGGCGAGCGAGGCGACGAGCGCGGCGCCGATCGACGCACGCCGCCCGCGACCGGCGCGGTCGCGAGCCCGCCCGCGAGGCCGATGACGACCGCGACGCCGAGCCCGGCGCCGGCGAGGGTCGCGGTCGCGGGCAGGCGCCGCGCCAGGATCTCGCGCACCGGCTGGCGGGTCGCGTACGAGCGCCCGAGGTCGCCGTGCACCAGGCGCGCGAGATAGCGCCCGTACTGCACGTGCAGCGGCTGATCGAGGCCGAGCTCGCGGCGGATCGAGCGCGATCGTCTGCGCGTCGGCGCGCGGTCCGGCGACGACGCGCGCGGGATCGCCCGGCACGAGGAAGACGATCGCGAACGTGATCCAGGTCGTCCCGAGCGAGAATCGCCGCCGCCCACAGCAGCCGCCCCACGAGATAGCGCACGGGGGCGAGCTACCACGGCGGATGCGACGGTTCCATCGGGCTCCCCGCGGCGCGCTTGACGGTCCCGCCGGGCTGCCGTAGGCGCGGGTGTCGTGGTACGCGCCCTCGTCTATGCCGCGATCACCGTCGTGCTGCTCGTCCTCGTCGTGCCGTCGGGATGCCAGCGCGTGCGCGAGCGCGTGCTGCTGTCGCTGCTGCGCGAGAGCGAACGCCCCGTCGACGTCGCCGGCGATGCGCCGCTCGTCTTCCGCTTTCCGCCGACGGACGTCCGCGCCGTCGCGCTCATCGACTATCAGGACGCCCTTAGCCGCGACGCGCACGTCTCCTTCGTTCCGCCCGACGGCTCACCGCTCTATGCGTGGGCGGTCGGCGTCTGCCCGACGTGGTCGTCCGCGTGCCTCGACGCGACGCCGCCGCGGACGATCTCGGAGCTGACGTACGGCGATGCGCCCGAGGGGTTCCAGCGGATCGAGCCCGCATCCGGTCCCGTTCCGGCGCTCGCGCCGCATCGGCTGTACGGCCTCGCGCTCTTCGGCACCCGGCTCTTTGCCTTGAAGGCGTTCTATCGCGACGAGCGCGGCGTGCATCTGATGGACGGCGCGCGCTTCGCCGAGGCCGTGATTTGGGGCCGCCGCGACGAGCTCCGCGACTTCGTCGCCGGCACGGACCGCAACGCGGTCCGCACCAGCGCCGCGCCGTAGCTCGGCCGAGCACGGGGAAGCGGCCGGCGTCTCACGCGCGCCGTCGCGCCTCGGCCAGGACGGCACCTCCGCGGCGTCTCGCTGGACTCGCCGCGCTTCGGCGGGTACGCTGCGCCGCTGCTCGCCGACGTCGCGGCGACCGCCGCGTCCGCGTCTGCCGTGCCACGGAGAGGTTCGCGCATGCCCAACCACGACCTTCGAAACGGCATCTTCCTCGCTCCCTTTCACCCGCTCGACGAGGACCCGACGGAAGCGATCCATCGCGATCTCGCGCTCGTCGAGCATCTCGATCGCCTCGGCTACGAGGAGGCGTGGATCGGCGAGCACCACTCGGCGGGGTTCGAGATCATCGCCTCGCCGGAGCTGTTCATCGCGGCGGCGGCGGAGCGCACCAAGCGCATCAAGCTCGGGACCGGCGTGGTGTCGCTGCCCTACCATCACCCGTTGACGGTCGCGAACCGCATCATTCAGCTCGATCACATGACGCGCGGGCGGGTGATGTTCGGCGCCGGCCCCGGCCTGTTGCCGTCGGACGCCTTCATGCTCGGCGTGCCGGTCGCGAAGCAGCGCGAGCGGATGGCGCAGTCGCTCGACGTGATCCTCCGCCTCTTCGGAGGCGAGGTCGTGAGCGAGAAGACCGACTGGTACACGCTCCAGGAGGCGCGCGCCCACCTGCTCCCCTACAGCAAGCCGCATCCGGAGGTGTGCGTCGCGAGCACGATCACGCCGTCCGGCGGTCGGCTCGCGGGGAAGTACGACCTCGGCATGCTCTGCGTCGCCGCGACCACGATCGAGGGCTACGACGTCCTCGGGGCGAACTGGCAGATCGCCTGCGACATCGCGGCCGAGCACGGCCGGACGATGGACCGCCGCCGCCTGCGTCTCGTCGGCCCGGTGCACCTCGCCGAGACGCGCGAGCAAGCGCGCCGCAACGTCGAGTTCGGGGTCCACCAGTGGATCGACTACTTCGGCACCTTCAATCCCGCCGCCGCCGGTCTCGACCTCGGCGCCGACGATCCGGTCGGCGCGATGATCGAGTCCGGGCGCGCCGTGATCGGCACGCCGGACGACGCGATCCAGCAGATCGAGCGCCTCCAGCAGCAGTCGGGCGGCTTCGGCTGCTTCCTGCAGCTCGCCCACAACTGGGCCGACTGGGAGCAGACGAAGAAGTCCTACGAGCTGTGGGCGCGTCACGTGACGCCGCATTTCCGCGCCGCCAGCGTCAACCGCGAGGATTCGCTCCGCTGGACGCGCGCCAACATCGGCGAGTTCATGGGGGCGGCGATGGCCGCCGCGCAGCAGATGTTCGCGCAGCACGCCGAGGAGCAGGCGGCGAAGGACGCGACCCGCAACGAGCCGCCGTCGGGACCGAAGCGCGCCGCGAGCTGAGGACCGCGCGCGCCGTCTCCGCGAAGCGCCTCTCGGCTGCCGCCCTGCAGTGGGACCCGGCTCCTCGGCGGAGCGGCGTGACCGTCCCGACGCCGCTCAGCCGATCGCGCGGCCGCCGTCGACGGGGATCGTCGCGCCGGTGACGAAGTCGCCCTCCTCGATCAGGAAGAGCACCGCTTTCGCGACGTCGCCGGGGTCGCCGAAGCGACGGAGCGGCGTCCGGCGAAGGACCCGCGCGCGCTCGTCGTCGGTCGCGCCTTCCGGCATCAGGATCGGGCCGGGTGCGACGCAGTTCACCTGCACCTCCGGGGCGAGCGCCTTGGCGAGGCCGCGCGTCAGCGCGACGATGCCCGACTTCGAGACGGCGTAGGGCAGATAGTCGCGGTACGGCCGGTCGGCGTCGCTGTCACCGATGTTGACGATCTTGCCGGCGCCGCGCGCGCGCATCGCGGTCCCGAGCCGCAGCGCCAGGACGAAGGGTGCGGTGAGGTTGACGGCGAGGACCTGCTGCCAGTCGTGGACGGCGAGCGTCGCGACCGGCGTCGGGTAGAAGACGGAGGCATTGTTGACGAGCACGTCGACGCCGCCGAACCGGCCCGAGACCGCCGCGGCCAAGCGTTCGGTGTCGTCGAGCGAGGCGAGGTCCGCGGCGAACGCCGCGGCCTTGCCGCCGCCGGCGTGAATGCCGTCGACGACGGCGGCGGCTTCGTCGGCGGATCGCCGGTAATGAACGGCGACCCGCGCGCCGCGCGCGGCGAGCCCTTCCGCGATCGCCCGGCCGAGACGGCGGGCGCCGCCCGTCACCAGCGCGACGCGACCGTCGAGGTTCATCGCCTCACCAGCTGCGCGACGATCTCGTCGAACTTGCCGGGCGCGGCGGCGACGATCGGCTCCGGCGCGCGCTCGCCGCAGAGGAGCGCCGCGAGCTCGACGGGCGCGCCCGACACGTAGCGCAGCTCACCGCCGACCGCGCACAGCATCGCCGCGCCGGCGGCGATGTCCCAGATGCGCGGCCGGCCGAGCAACGCCGCGACCGCGGCGCCGCGCGCGACCAGCGCCATGTGATACGCGGTCGAGCCGAGCGAGCGCACCTTGCCCGGGAATCGGGTGCCGCCGCTGCGATGCAGATCCGAGTGGCTCGCGATGAAGAGATCCGCGTCGCTCGCGGGTCGCGGGCCGGGGCGATGGGGCGGCCGTTCCACTGCGCGGTGCCGTGCTCGGCGACGTAGGTCTCGCCGGTCATCGGCAGATGCGTGATGCCCGCGACGGCTGCGCGTCGCACAGCACGCCGACCGTCACGCACCAGGTCGGCAAGCCCGAGACGAACGCGGAGGTGCCGTCGATCGGGTCGAGCGTCAGGTGCAGCGCGCGTCGTCGCGCCCGACGGCCCCGAACTCCTCGCCGAGGAGCCGCGCGTCCGGCGCCACCGCGGGAAGACGTGCGGCGAGAAACGTCTCGACGGCGCGATCGGCCTCGGTGACGAGGGTCCGGTCGGCCTTGCGCTCGGCGGTGACGTTGCGGAAATAGCCGCGCGCGAGCTCCCCGGCCTCGATCACGATCGGCGCGATGTCGCGCATCGACGGCGTCACCACGCCACCATAGCGGAGGGGCGTCGCGTCGAGAATGGCGAGACGGCGCGCGCCGTGGCCGGCGAACGACCGAGGCCTCCCAGGCCGAGGATCGCGACCGCGTCCCCGAGCCGGCGGCCCGCGGGGCGCGGCGCGCTACTTCATGCGCTCGACCTCGCCGTGCGCGCCGACCGCCTCCAGGGCGGCGTAGAGGTCGAGGACGTGGCGGGTGTTCGCGCCGAGGTCGCCCTGGCCCACGCGTGACACGGATTTCACCAGGACCGCCGGCCGGCCGCCGGGCTCGGGCGCGACGCTCACGGTGACGTCGTCCTTGAAACGGAAGAGCCGGCTGGTGACGACGGCATGGAGCTCGCGCTTGTCGTCGGAGCTTTCCGCGATCGACCAGCGTGGCAGCCGCGCGATCGCTTCCTTGACCTTGCCGTAGAGCTCGTCCGCCGCGAGCGAATAGTGCCGCGGCCGGAGCTCCGGGAACGGCGATCCCGGGCGGGTCTCCGCGACGTGCGTGTTCAAGTAGGTGTAGAGCCGGACGAACGAGCCCGGCGGCTCGTTCAGCGGAAGGTCGTTGCCCATGACGCCGCCCGCGAGCAGCGCCACCGCCAGCACGATCAGCGCCAGGACCGCCAAGACGATCCGCTTCACCATCTGCCCCTCCCTTCTGCTACGGCTGCGCCGTCTACGGCCCGCCGCGCTCCAACGTCCGCTGCGTGAAGAGATCGTCGTCGAGCCCGCGGTTGTGGGAGAGCTCGAGGACGTCGACGACCGTGCGGCCGCCGGTCTTCAGGTTCTTCATCTCGAGCCGATACGGCGTCGGGATGCCGTCGGTGGTGCGGAAATCGCCGAGCTCGAGGACCTTGAGCGGTCCGTCGGTGCCGGCGAACTCCATCTTGACGGGCAGCACGTCCTGCTTGCGTTCCCACAACCGAATCGCGGCGTAGCCGATCGTATCGGGATCGTGCGGCGTGAAGCGCAGGACGTACGCCGGCTCGCCGCCGACCGTCTCCTCGCCCGCGAGCGCGACGGTCGCCTCGTCGTCCGTCCAGCGGGTGATCTCGTTGATGATCTCGAGGTCGCGGAACGAGAAGTCGGTGCCCGCGAAGCTCTCCTTCTTCGCGCGCGCGCTGATCTGTCGTGTGCGCTTGAGCTCCGGCAGGTAGAGCCACTGCTCGTCCTCGCGCGCGGCGTGGGCCCACTGGAGAAAGCCGGTGCCGCGGAGCTCGGCCGGCGCCCGAAAGAAGACGAGCGCCTTCTCCTCGCCGCCGCCGAGCCGGCGGTTGAAGCTCTCGAACTCGCGGACGCGCTCCTTGCCGCCGGCGTCGACGATCGTGAGCCGAACCTTCTCCGTGCGGTCGGACCACTTGCGCGGGCCCTCGTCGAGGGCGCGAACGCGGCCGAGGACGTCGGCGGCCGACTCGGCACGCGCGACGTGCGGCGCGGCCGCGACCCGCAGCGACGCGACCGTGACGACCAGCGCCGCGAAAACGGCGAAGCGACCCGCCCGGTCGGCGCGCCATGGAGACCACGACCCGCGAGGCATCGTCACCACGTACCACGTCAGGCTACGGGAGCGTAGCGCCGGGGCGTTCGGAGGACGCTGTCGTGACCCGTGCCGGCGGTGACCGCTTTCCCCTTCGGCCGGCACCTCCCTCCTGCGGGAGCGCATGGCTCTCCGTCCGCCGCGCGATGGCTTCCGCCGCCGGCTTCAGCCGCGAGCAGCCCGCCGGCGCGCGTCCTCGTCGGCGAGCGTCGCCGACCGCGCCGGCTGCTGGAGCCAGGCGAGACCGCGCGCGATGTACTGCACGCCCGAGATCGCGGTCGCGGCGCCGGTCACGGCAAAGAGCGTGGTCTGCACCGCCGCCGACGTCGCGTCGGGCCATGCGACCCCGAGCAGCACGACCGTCACCGACGCCAGCTGAAAGAACGTCGTCGCCTTCCCGATGACGCTCGGGCGAACCGCCATGCGCTCGCCGCTCACGAAGAACAGGGTGAAGTAGCCGGCGAGGAGGATGACGTCGCGCATGATCACGAGGACGGTCAACCAGTTCGGGACCTTCGCCATGAGCGCGAGGACGCAGAACGAGCTGAGGAGCAGCAGCTTGTCGGCGAGCGGGTCGAGGATCGCCCCGAGCTCGGTCTGGGTGTGGGTGAGCCGTGCGATCGCGCCGTCGAGGGCGTCGGTGATGCCGCCGGCGACGAAGACCACCAGCGCCGCCGCCGGATAGCCGTTCACCAGGAGAATGAGAAATCCGGGAATCGACAGGATGCGGAGGACGGTCAGGAAGTTCGGGAGGTTGAGCACGCGCTCTCCTCGAGCCGCTTCCGAATCTGCCCCGCCATCTTCGGCGTCGCGAGCGCGACGATGCGCGCCGCGCCGTCCTCGTAGCGCTCGTCGACGACCTTGGCGCCGCGATGCAGCCAGGCGACGAGGTCGCCACGCGCCGTCGGCACCTCCACCTCGATTCGGACGCGCCCGCGGTCGAGCCAGCGCTCGATCGCCGCCAGCAGCTCGGGAAGGCCGGCGCCGGTCGCCGCCGAGATCGCCTGGATACCGACGATGCCCGCCGCGTCGGCGGTCGCGAGCAGGCGCGGCGGCGCCGTGCCGGCGTCGATCTTGTTCCAGGCGATGATCGTCGGCGTCTCGCCGGCGCCGATCTCGTCGAGGACCTTGTCGACGATCGCGATCTGCTCCTCGACCTCCGGGTTCGTGCCGTCGACGACGTGCAGCAGGAGATCGGCGCGCCGCACCTCCTCGAGCGTGCTCTTGAACGCCTCGACGAGCTGATGCGGCAGACGATGAATGAAGCCGACGGTGTCGACGAGGAGCGCGCGCTCGCCGCCCGGAAGGTCGAGCCTGCGGACCGTCGGGTCGAGCGTCGCGAAGAGCTTGTCCTCGACGAGGACGCCGGCGCGGGTGAGCGCGTTCATGAGCGTCGACTTGCCGGCGTTGGTGTAGCCGACGAGCGCGATCGAGACGTAGGGGACCGCGGACCGCTCCTGACGGTGCAGCTCGCGCGTCCGCTCGACCTCCTCGAGCCGCTTCTGCAAGCGCTGGATGCGCTCGCGGACGCGCCGGCGGTCGACCTCGAGCTGCGTCTCGCCGGGACCGCGCGTCCCGACGCCGCCGCCGAGCCGCGAGAGGTGCGTCCAGGCGCGCGTCAGGCGCGGCAGCATGTACTCGAGCTGCGCCAGCTCGACCTGGAGCTTGCCCTCGAGGCTCCGGGCGCGCGACGCGAAGATGTCGAGGATCAGCTGGCTGCGGTCGAGGACCTTGGCGTTCAGGCGCTCGGTGAGGTTCCGCTGCTGCGCCGGCGCCAGGCTCTCGTCGAAGAGGACGACCGTCGCGCCGGTCTCGGCGAGCAGCTCGGCGATCTCCTCGATCTTGCCGCTGCCGACGTACGTCGCCGGGCTGATGCGCCGGACGATCTGGCTGGTGACGCCGACCGGCTCGACGCCGGCGCTCCGCGCCAGCCGCTCGAGCTCGCGGAGCGACTCCTCCGCGCCGATCGCCGGTCCCTCCTGGCCGTGCCGCGACGCGTGCGCGATCCCGACCAGCACCGCCCGCTCGGCCGCCCGTGCGACCTCGTGTCCCCCGCGCTTCACGCCGTCCAGAGTGTCACAGAAGGCCGCTCTGACGAAAGGCTCGCGAGCCGCCACACGCCGGGACGCGCAGGCCGCGAAGCCCGCAAACGCGCCGGTCGGCATCCCTCGGGCACGCGATACGACTCGCGCGCCCGTCAACGACGTACGCCCGGGTGGCGCGCAAGTTTCTCCAAGTCCGGCGCCGTCGCGCGTGCTACCCGTTCGTCGGTAGATCTCGAGTCGCACAAGGAGACTCGACTCATGGCTTCCATTCACGAGGAGATCACGATCGCCGCCTCGCCGGCGGCGGTCTGGGACGCGATCCGCGACGTCGGCGCCATCCACACGCGCCTCGCCCCGGGCTTCGTCACCGACACGCGGCTCGAGGACGGCGCGCGCGTCGTCACGTTCGGCAACGGCATCGTCGCGCGCGAGCTGATCGTCGACCTCGACGACGAGGCCCGGCGGCTCGCGTGGTCCGTCGTCGGCGGACGGATGACGCACCACAACGCGTCGCTTCAGGTGTTCGAGGGCGGCCAAGGCGGCGCGCGGGTGGTCTGGATCGCCGACCTCCTGCCGAACGACGTCGCCGAGGCGGTCCGCGGCATGATCGAGCAGGGCATGCGCACGATGAAGAAGACGCTCGAAGCGTCCGCCGCAGACCGTTGACGGCGCGAGCTCGGGGGGCGCGCGTTACTGGAGGTACGTCACGCGGGCGCCGAGGCGCTCGACGGCGTCGACGAGCTTCTCGGTGGCGGCGACCTTCACGTTCGGGAGCCGGACCATCGTGACGTAGTCGCGCGTCATCACGTCGAGCGACGCCGGGACGTTACCGGGGTGCGCCGCGAGCGTGCGCTTCAACTCCTCGGCACGCTCCGCCGTCAGCGCGTCCTCGTCGATGCGCAGGCGGAGCTCCTTCACGGTGCGCTCGCGGACGGCGGCGAGGGCGCTCACCTCGTCGGCGATGATCTGGCAGCGTTCCTCGCTCACCTCGAGCATGCCGCCGACGCACAGCGGGTCGTCGGAGGCGATCAGCGCCTCGTAGCGGCGATAGGCCTCGGGCCAGACGATGACCTCGATCGTGCCGCTCTTGTCCTCGAGGTTGAAGGTCGCGTAGCGGTCGCCCTTCTTGTTGTTCTTGAGCTTCAAGGTGTGGACGACGCCGCAGACCTTCACCTTGCTCTGGTTCTGGCGGCTCGCCAGGTCGGCGATCGCGCACGTGGAGATGCGGCGGGCGTCGGACCGGTCCGGCGGGCGTCGCCCCGTCCGGCGACGCCGACCGGCCGGAGGACCTCCCGCCCCGGCCGGACGAGCACGATCCGCCCGTCGTCCCGACCGACTCCCCCGCCCGACCCAGGTCACCTCACCGAGCGCGCCCAGCTCGTCGAGCAGCCGCGGCTGGTAGCCGGGCATGCGCGCCGGCAGCACGTCCCGTTCCAGCACGGACGCCGGGATCGCCAGCCCGGCCAGCTGCTCGACGACCTCGGCCAGCCGTTCAGGGCGCGTCCGCGACCGGTGCGGGCCGCGACCGACCCACGACCCCGTGCCACTCGGGCAGGAATCGCCCCAGCGCGCCGGGTCGACCGGCTCGACCTCGCGTCGGAGCCGGGCCAGCGAACGCCGGCGGAGCAGCCGCAGCACCTCCGGGTCGCACCACTCGCGCTCGGCCCCGCCCGGTCGGAACTCGCCGCGCAGCAGCGACGCCGGCCGCCAGCAGGCGTTCGAGCGCCGTCCCCGACGACCGCCGCCGGGCAGACCCCAGCGGCGCGCCGGCTCGGGCGCCAGGAACGGACCGTGCGTCCGGGCCCAGCGCGCGAGCAGCCCGTCGAGCGCGCCGACCGTCGGGCCGAGGAAGGCCGCCGGTACGCCACCGGCGGCGCGATCCCCACGCCGTCGCGGTAGCGCGCCACGTCCTCGATCGCGATCCAGCGCTCCTCGCCGGCGATCCGCGTCCTGACCGCCCGCCGGGCGGCGGCCAGCTCGGCCAGCCACGGTCGGCGACGGCCGGCGCCGCCGTCCGTCCGCGCGGCCACCTCGTCGGCCGCCAGGTCGCCCAGCCGCCGCAGCAGGTCGTGGACCCCGTCGAGCGTCGTCGCCTGGCGGTCCTCGGTCAGCGCCTGGAGGCTCAGCTCGAGGTCGGCCAGGGCGTCCGGATCGAGCAGCTCGCGCAGCTCCTCCTGGCCGAGCAGCTCGCGCAGGAGCTCGCGATCGAGGGTCAGCGCGCCGGCGCGCCGTTCGGCCAGCGGCGTGTCGCCGTCGTACATGTAGGCGGCGACGTAGTCGAACAGCAGGCTGCTGGCGAACGGCGAGGCGCCGGCGGTCTCGACCGAGTGGACCACGATCTCGCGCCGCGCGACCCCGGCCAGGATCTCGCGCAGGGCCGGCAGGTCGAACACGTCCGACAGGCACTCGCGGTAGGTCTCGACCAGGATCGGGAAGCAGCCGTAGCGCGAGGCCACGGCGAGCAGGTCGGCTGCCCGCTGGCGCTGCTGCCAGAGCGGCGTGCGGGTCCCGGGCCGGCGGCGCGGCAGCAGCAGCGCCCGCGCGGCGTTCTCCCGGAACCGGCTGGCGAACAGGGCCGAGCGTCGCCAGCTGGCCGACGACGAGGTCCTCGACGCTCGTCCGCATCGGGGAAGAGGAGCGCCTCGATGCCGTCGAGCGGCGCGTCGCCCTCGGGCAGCCGGATCGCGATCCCGTCGTCGGACCAGATCGTCTGGACCTCCATCCCGAGCCGCTCGCCGATCCGCGCCTCGATGGCCAGCGCCCACGGGCGCGTGGACGCGGCCGCCGAACGGGCGTCAGGAGGCACAGCCGCCAGTCGCCCAGCTCGTCGCGGAACCGCTCCACGACGACCGCCGGTCGGTCGGCAGGGTGCCCGGTCGACCTCGCGCTCGTCGTCGAGGTAGGCGAGCAGGTTGTCGGCCGCCCGCTCGTCGAGGTCGTGGTGCTCGCGCAGCCGGGTCGTCGGCGCCGGCGCGGCCCTTGTCGCCGCGGGCCAGGTCCGCCTCGATCTCGCCGACGAACGCCCCCAGCGCCCGGCCGAGCTCCACCGGCCGGCCGACCGCGTCGCCGTGCCAGAACGGCAGCTTGCCCGGGACGCCCGGCGCCGGGCTGACCGTGACCCGGTCGTGGCCGATCTCCTCGACCCGCCAGCTGCTGGCCCCGAGCACGACGACGTCGCCGTGCATCCCGGCCCGCAGCTCGTAGACCATCTCCTCGTCGAGCTCGCCGACGCGCCGGCCGGGCGTCCCGGCCTCGCCGACCATGAAGACGCCGAACAGGCCCCGATCGGGGATCGTGCCGCCGCTCGTGACCGCCGACGACCCGGGCGTCGCGGCGGCCCTCGACCACGTCGGTCACGCGGTCCCAGACGACGCGCGGCTTGAGCTCGGCGAACTCGTCCGACGGGTAGGCGCCGGCGAGCATGCCCAGCACGCCCTCGAGCACCTCGCGGGTCAGCGTCTCGAACGGCGCGGCGCCGGGTGACCGTCGCCAGCAGCTCGTCCACGGTCCAGCGGTCCATCGACGCGTCATCGCGACGATCTGCTGGGCCAGGACGTCGAGCGGGTTGCGCGGGATCTCGGTCGTCTCGATCGCGCCCTCGTGCATCCGCCGGGTCACGACGGCGCATTCGAGCAGGTCGCCGCGGTACTTCGGGAAGATGACGCCCTTGCTCGGCGCGCCGACCTGGTGGCCGGCCCGGCCGACCCGCTGCAGCCCGCGGGCGACGCTCGGTCGGGCTCTCGACCTGGATGACGAGGTCGACCGCGCCCATGTCGATCCCGAGCTCGAGCGAGCTGCGTGGCGACGATGGCCGGGAGCCGGCCCGGCCTTGAGCTCCTCCTCGATCGCGCAGCCGCTGCTCCCGGGCGATGCTGCCGTGGTGGGCCCGGACCAGCTCCTCGCCGGCGAGCTCGTTGAGCCGCTGGGCGAGCCGCTCGGCGAGGCGCCGGCTGTTGACGAACACGATCGTGCTGCGGTGCGCCCGGATCAGCTCCAGGATCCGCGGGTAGATCGCCGGCCAGATGCTGGTCCGCAGGTCGCCGCGCCGGCGGCCGGCCCGCCGGGCTGCTCGTCGGGCGGCAGGACCTCGCCCAGCGCGGCCATGTCCTCGACCGGCACGACGACCTGGAGTTCGAGCGGCTTGCGCGCGCCGGCGTCGACGATCGGACGTCGCGGCCGGGACCGACGCCGGCCAGGAACCGGGCGATCGCCTCGAGCGGCCGCTGCGTGGCGGACAGCCCGATCCGCTGGGGGGCGCGGCGTCGGGCGCCGCAGGCCGCTCAAGCCGTTCCAGGCACAGGGCGAGGTGTGCGCCGCGCTTGGTGCCGCGCGATCGCGTGGACCTCGTCCACGATCACGTCTCCACGCCCCGGAGCACCTCGCGCGCCGGCGCGGTGAGCATCAGGTACAGCGATTCGGGGGTCGTGATCAGGATGTCCGGCGGGTGGCGGGCGATCTGCGCGTCGCTCCTCGGCGGGCGTGTCGCCGGTCCGCGATCGCGACCGGATGATCCGTGGCGGCGGCTCGCCCGAGCCGCTGGGCGGCCAGGCCGATCCCGGCCAGCGGCGCCCGCAGGTTCCGCTCGACGTCGTGGGCCAGCGCCTTGAGCGGCGAGACGTACAGCACCCGGACAGCCGTGCCGTGGGGTCGGCGGCGGGCCGGTTCGCGCGACGAGGCGGTCGAGGCACCACAGGAACGCGGCCAGGGTCTTGCCGCTCCCGGTGGGTGCGTGGATGAGCGTGTGCTGCCCGGCCGAGATCGCCGCCCAGCCCCGGCCTGGGCGGCCGTCGGGCGCCTCGAAGGCTCCCTCGAACCAGGCGCGGACGGCGGGGTGGAACGCCGCCAGCGGGTCGTCGGGGTGGGGCTACGGCCGCTGGCCGGCCTGCGAACGGGGCACGATGGAGCCGCCAAGTACCTAGCCCAGGCGTCGTCCTCGTTTGAGAACACCCGTTCGAAGTCGTGGACCTGGGCCACGCGGCCCGGGGACGGACCGTCGAGCGCAGCGCGATGGTCGGTCAGCGCTCACGATGTTCGATGCGGCGGCGCATGCGACGACCGATCACGCTCGACGACGACGTCCAGGCGGCCGTGGACCGCCTACCGCCGACGAGGAGGGTGTCGGCCCGAGCTGATAGGCGGTCAACCGCGCTGGTACGCGCCGGGCTGGTGCGCATCGGCGCTCGCACTCGCAAGCCGCTGCGTGCAGCCGACGGCGAGACTCGGCATCCGCATCGATGTGACCAGCGTGGCGGACGCCCTGGAAGACCTCGACGGCCCGCCGGCCCCGCGATCGTCGACGGACCTGTTCCTCTACGCGGTCGGCAGCGCGTTCCGGGTCCATGACCGCTCGTCGAAGCTGGCTCGACGACCGGCTCGAACGGCCCGGCCGGATCGGGCTGCCGTGGCAATCGAGCGCCGCGTTCGTGCGGTATCGTGACCAGCATCCCCCGGGCACTGGACCGGCCCCTGACAGCCGCCCAGGCATGGGCACCAGTCGTGTCGAGCGTGGCTCGACCAGCCGGCCGGCTGGCCCGCTGGAGACGGCGCGCCCGCCGAGGTCCGGGGCGATCGGTTGCGACGCCACGACGCCGGCGGCAACCTCGTCACTGGACGTCCCGGCTGGCTGACCAGCTCGCCATCGAGCACGGCTTGGCGCTCGCGTCGGCCGACGTGACTCGCCCGCTTCCCGGAGGTCACCGGGTCAACCTGCTCACTGCGTCATAGCGACCGATTGGCGTGGAACGTGCTACCGGTCGGCGAGATGTCGTCGGCGGGAGGCGAGACGGCTCAGCTATCCAGGGATGGGGACCGCTCGACGGTCCGCGGCGGTGCCATCCCGACGTGCGCGCAGATGCGCGCCCGCCGATCGGCAGCCGCGCGGCTCGACCGGGGCTAGCCGGATGAACGCCGCGTCCCGCGGCGACGGCCACCGTGACCGCGGCCGGGTCCAGCGCGATCATCGCGACTGGCGGTAGCGCAGCTGCCGTGGTCCGCCGCTCGGGGTCGGCCGCTGCTGGCGGTCCGCCGCGCTCGGTGGTCGCCGCTGCTGGTGGTAGCGCGGCCCGGAGCCTCGGCCCGGCGCCCGCCCGAGCGCCGGGCCAGCGGCGCCGCGGCCAGGGCCCCGGATCCCCCAGCCGGGTCACCGGCCTCGCGAGCAGCCGCGGGCACGACGAGGGCGGACGGCGCCGGGGTTCGCGCGCCGCGACCCCGGCGGCGGCTGCCGGCATCGCCAGCCCGCTTCGGCGCGTCCTCGAACCCCGCGGGCAGGGGCGCCTGCCCGTAGCGCGCCGCCTCGGCCGCCCAGCGCTCGCGCCACGCCGCCGGCAGTCGCGCCGGGCGCTTCCCGATGCGCGCCGCGCCAGCCACACCAGGGCCCACGCCCGCGGCACCACCCGGTACGCGTCATAGCCGCCACCGCCTGTCGCCAGCCAGCGCCCACTCGGCCCAGCGGTGCGCCACCGCGTCCACGAGGCGGGCCGCCTCGCCCATACGCAGTCGGTCGTCAGCCGCAGGTGCGCCAGGGGGTCCCAGGCGATGGCAGTCGCAGCCGTGCTGGACACGACCAGGTCGTGGGCCGAACGCCGCCGCCAGCTCCGGCACACCGCTCCGGACCGCGCGCCAGCCAGGCGTCCTCGCCCGGTCCCGGGCTCCAGCGGCACGTTGACCGCGGTCCCGGCAGCGCTCCGCCCGCCCAGCTCCCGCCGACCTCGCCGGTGCCCGGGAAGAGGTACCGCCCGGTCTCGTGGAACGAGACCGTGAGCACCCCCGGGTCGTCCCAGTGGATCGCCTGGACGCCGTCGCCATGGTGGACGTCGAGGTCGACGTACAGCACCCGCAGGCCCGTCGCGGCGGGCCCGGGCGATCGCGAGCGCCGGGTCGTTGTAGATGCAGAACCCGGACGCCCGTGCCGGCCATCGCGTGGTGGAGCCCGCCGCCCGGGTGGAAGGCATGCTCGACGTCCCGCGCAGGACCGCCTCCGACCGCCCGGATCGAGCCGCCGGCGACCAGCGCGCCCGCGTCGTGCATCCCGGCGAACGGCGGGCCGTCGCCGCCCTCGCCGATGCCGGCCTCGCGGCGCTGCCGAACGGTCGCGGAGAAGCGCCTGACGACCTCGATGTAGCGCGCGCTCGTGGCATCAGCCGCAGCTCCTCGTCGGTCGCCGGGTCCGGCGCGAGGCCCGGCTCGGCGCCGACCGACGCGCAGCAGGTCGATGCCCGGGCCGAACCGGCGCGGCGTCAGGGGATGCGCCGGGCCCGAAGTCGTAGCTCGCCGAGCGCGGGCCCGTAGACGAGCAGCATCCGAGGGCACGATACCCGCCCGGGTCGCCGACGGGCCCTGCCCGGGCGCTGTACCATCCGCCCATGCCTGATCTGCTCTGATCCTGATCGTCATCCTCGTCCTCGCCGTCATGTGGCGCGGACCGAAGACGCTGCCCGAAGCTCGGCGAGGCCCTCGGGCGCGGGCGTCCGCGAGGCCAAGACGGAGGCGGCCAAGGCCCAGGACGGAGATCCAGGCCGGGTGGGCGACGCCGACGCAGCCGGACGCCGGCGGCAAGACCGACGCCGACCTGAACCGGCGCTACGCGCGTGCGCCAGGCGAGCCGGCGATGACGCCGGACGAGCTCGAGGCGCTGACCCGCCGGCCGGGTCCGGGTCCGCACCGGACGACGCATCGTCGTCGACGGATCGACCGTCGAGACCCTCGCCGACCTGCCGCCGCTGCGCGACCGCCTGCTCTTCGTCGGGCTCAACCCGTCGCCGGTCAGCGTCGAGGCCGGCCACTACCACCAGGGCCGGCTCGGCCGGACCTTCTGGCGACGGCTGATGCTGGCCGGGTCCTCCCGCCGGCGACCCCGATCGAGACCGCCGACGACGCGCTGATGGCCGCCGGACATGGCATCACCGACCTGATCAAGCTGCCGACCCCGCGCGACGACGCGACGCGACGCGGAGCTGACCGCCGGCGTCGGCCGCTCTGGCAGAAGATCGCGCTCTGGCGACCGGCCGCGGTCGTCTTCGTCTACAAGCGCGCGGCCGACGATCTGCGCCGGCCGAGCCGCTGGCCGAGCCGTGGGGCCAGCTCGCCGGCGTGGCGCCCTGGCCGGCCGGCCGTGCTTCCTGATGCCCGGGCCGTACGCCCCGGTCGAGCAGGTGGACCAGGGCCTCAACTTCCTGCGCAACCTGGCGGCGGCGCTGCCGGTCGATCGGGCCTAGGCTCGACCGCGTCCCGGGATCGACGTCCGGACCGCGGCCTCGTCGGCAGTCCTCGCTCACCGGGTCGTGCTCGCAACGTACCCGGTCGAGCGCCGGCAGGCCGAGGGCGAACGCGAGCCAGCAGCCAGACGTACCCGCCGGAGAACGACCGCGCTGACGTACCCGGAGGACGTCGTTCGCGAGATCGGCCGTGGCCGGTGACGGACGCTCAGAGCCCGACCAGGACCGAGCGCCGCCAGGCTGCCGATGCACGCAGCCAGCGACCGGCGCGCCAATCCCCAGCCGGCGCGGGATCCTCGCCGAGCCGGCGCAGCCGGCCGTGGTCGTTGCCGCGAGGTAGCCGAAGGCCATGGCGGACAGGACGCTCAGCACGACCGTCGAGGATGTAGACCGCCACCGTCGGCGTCAACGGAACTGCTCGGCCGGCAGGCGGCTGATCGACGACGATCCCGGTCACGGCGACGACGACGACGAGCGCGGCCAGCAGGCGGCGACGGGCCACGAGCTGGATCGGTCCTCGTACCGGCGCGCCCGCGCGAGGCCGAGGGCGATGGCCGCGACCGCGCCGGCTCACGAGGCTGATCACGCCTGGTACGCGAGCGCCGACGGGACGAGGAACGGTCAGGTCTCGGTCGCCGGGCGTCAGCTTCTCGAAGAGGCCCGGAGCGGCGTGCCGAGGATCAGGAGGCCCTCGACGGCCGCGAACAGGACCGTGCCGACGAGCGAGCGTCCGGGCATCGCGATCGGGCATCCGGGTGCCGGGCCAGGAGGGCCGCCGGCAGGAGGATCGCGACGACCGACGGGCAGCCACAGGAGGCACTTGGGGACAGCCACGGGTCGATGACGCCACCGAAGGCTGCCTCCGGAGCCCCCATACCAGCCGCAACGAGTGCGAGGAGGACGAAGAACCAGCCGACGGGCAGGATCGCGAACGACCGCCGGCAGGTGCGGACCGGGGGCTCGGCCACGCCGCTTCGCGGACCGGCTCGCCACGGGCCGGCTCGTCGGCCGGTTCGAGGTCGTCGCTCCATCGGGGCAGGGTCGGGCGCGGGGCGCGTCACGTCAAACCGGTCTCGCGGGCGGGTCGCCGGCGCAGGGTGCCCCGGCAGCCAGGTCGCGCCGGCGCGGCGCGCGGAGGCGTCGCGAGACGCGACGGCCGCCGCTCGTCCCAGGGCGCGAGCGACCGAGCGGGCGCCGCGCCGGCCGTCGAGGTCGCCGCCGATCACGAGACCGGCCGCTCGCCGACGACGAAGGCGAGGTGGTCGGGCCGCGGTCCGGGCGTCGGGACGGCCCGGAGCGGCACGTCGCCGGCTCGAGCCCGTCGAGGTCCGACGCTCGCGGACGGCGTACGGCAGGGGCCGACCGCCGCCCGGGCCGGCCAGCACCGGGATGCCCGAGCCGTTCGGCGACCGCCTCCGGCGCCCGCGGCGTGGTCGGGGTCGACGTGGGTCAGCGCGATCGCCGTCGATCGCACCCGCGCGCTCGGCGGCGAGGCGATGCGCCCGGTCGAGCCCGGGCCCGGTCGGGTCGCCCGGGTCGACGAGGACGAACCGGCGGCGCCCGACGAGATAGGCGCACACCGGCTGGCCGGCGACGCCGCCACCGGCCGGCATGACGATCCGGGTGATCCCGTCATGCGACGGCCTTCACGTCGACCGCGCCGAGCAGCCCGGCGCCAGCCGCTCGCGGACCTCGCTCGAGCGACGTCACGTGCTCGAGCTGCTGGAGGGTCGTGCTCGTCGGCAGCCACAGCCCGAGCCGGCCGGCCGCCATCGCCGCGAGCGCCGTCGGCCGGGCGTAGCCAGGCGTGCCCGGCGACCTCTTCGCCCTCGAAGGCCGGGCCGGCGCCGTCGGGCAGGGCCGCGGCGAAGAACCGGGTGTCGAAGCGGCGCGGGTATGGGTCGCGGCGTGACCCAGCGCGACAGGGGCACGAGCAGGTCCGTCCGCAGGCGAAGGTCCAGCTCATCGCGACGACGCCGAAACGTGGCGTCACCGCGGACCAGCGCGGAGCGTGCCCCCGACAGCCCTCGGCGACGGGCGCGTCGCCCGCCGGTCGGCGAGCAGGACCCCCGCCTCCTCGAACAGCTCGCGGATCGCCGCGACGTGGGCCGCCAGTGCCGACCGCCGGCGCGATGTCGCCGCCCAGCGCCGCGGCCGCCGTCCGCCGGCGACCAGACCGACCGCACCGCGAGCCCCGGGCCGCGTCGGCCGGTCCACCCGGCCGCCGGGGAAGACGTGCGCGTCCGGCGCGAACGCCATGGTCGCCGGGCGTTGGGTGAGCAGGGCCTCGAGCCCGGCCGCGCCCGGCCGGAGCAGGACGACGGTCGCGGCCGGCCGGGTCCACCGGGCCGGTGGCCACCCGGGGTCGAGGACGTGAACGACCACAGCCACTCGCCCGGCTGGATCTCCCAGTCGCGCGCATCGCGCTGAAGCCGAGCGACCGGTAGAGCCGATGGGCCACGGTCCGCGACGGTCGCGTGTAGATCGCGACGCCGGCCGGCCCGACGCGCGCGCCCGGGCGATGCAGGCCTCGGCAGCGCCCGGCCGAGCCCCCGCCGCCGGCCACCGGGTCCACCGCCAGCACCCGGAAGCCGGCCTCGCCCTCGCGCTCCGTCTCGGACCGGGGCGTCCCCGGGACCCGGGACGTAGGTCACGGCGCCGAGGAGCCCTCCCGTGGGGTCCACGGCGACCAGGACCTCGCAGGTCTCGGCTCGGCCGGCGACGTCACGCAGCTCGTCCTCGTAGGCGGCATAGGTCGGCTCCCTTGCAGCGGATCCCCGACCGTCGCGTAGGCGCGGACCGTCAGCTCGCCGACCTCGGCGAACTCGCCGGGCTCGGCCCGGCGGACGGTCAGCGGCCGCGTTTCGGGCGCTGTCTCGACCTCAGGGGGCACCGGCGGCCTCCTGGGGGCTGCCGGCGCAGGGTCTCGGGGTCCGTGGCCGGCAGTCGGCAGACGAACCCCCGACAGACGTAGGCGGTGGGCCGGCCATCCACCGCCACGCGGCCCTCGAGCAACGGGACCGCGCTGTCCGCCGGGTTCCCCGACGCGG
>CAWCPU010000004.1:0-101690 GCA_963797545.1 uncultured delta proteobacterium | reverse complement strand
GCCCATGCCCACGAGCGAAGCGCGCACGGCTTCGTCCAGCGGCGTATGCGGCTCGGCGCCGAGGAAGGCCAGCGAGCATGCCGTTGTCGAGCCGCAGCGGCTCCTGCCACAGCCAGCGCATCTCCACCGAGCTCGCGCAGGAGCGGCACGAAGGGCGCCGCGCAGCCGCAGCAGGCCGGCCAGGGGAAGCGCCGGATCGGCGCTCGGGACGCCGGCCGCGCGCCGGATCGCCTCGGCCATGGCGATCGCCGGGCTCGACATAGTGGCCGCCGAAATGGAAGACCGCGAACGGGCGAGCTCGGCCTCGCGCTCGACGAGGCGCGCGATGGTCTCGGCGACGTCGGGCAGATAGGCCCAGGCATGCCCGACGCCGGGCGCGCCGGGATACATGATCGAGCGCACCGGCTGCCCGGCTTCACCATCACGGCCTGGAACCACGAAGCCGGCGCGCGTGGCCCGAAGAAGTCGCCGGCGCGCACGATCAGCACGCGCGCGCCCTCGCCCCGCCGCCGCCTCGAGCATCCGCTCCATCTCGACGCGCACCGCGCCCTTGCGCGTCCGCGGCTTCTGCGGCGAATCCTCGTCGACCAGCGGCAGGGCATCCGGCCCGAAATTGTAGACGTTGCCCGGGAAGACGAGGCGCGCCCCCGCCTGCCGCGCCGCCGCGATCGAGTTCGCCAGCATCGGCAGCGCCAGCCCCCGCCAGCGCCGATAGCCGGGCGGGTTGGCGGCGTGCACGATGAGCGTCCGCGCCGCGGCCGCCGCGATTACGTCGGCGCGTGCATTGCGTCGCCCCGCACCCACTCCACCGGCCCCGGCCCGGCGACCGTTTCGCGCCCCGTCCGGATCGCGGTGCAGCGCGCGCACCGTCCAGCCGTGGCGCACAGCGCCTGCGCGGTCGCGCCGCCGATTCCGCCGGTGACGCCGATCACGACCGCAGCCTTCTGCACGCCGCCTTCCGTTCCCATCGAGCACGGTCTCACCACGAGCCATTGCGCCATGCACCCGGTATCGTATAGTAAATGTATCTACGTGACAGCCCTGGAGTGGCGATGAGCACAAATGTCGCAAAATGGGGCAACAGCCTCGCGGTCCGCCTGCCGAAGGGAGTGGCGGAGAAGGCCGGCCTCAGCGAAGGCGAGCCGCTCGAGGTCAGCGTGTCGAAGGCCGGCGATGTGATCCTCAGCAAGACCCGAAGGCGCTACACCCTGGATGAGCTCGTCGCCGGCATCACGCCTGAGAACCGTCACGAGGAGATCGACCTGGGGCGTCCGGTGGGCAAAGAGGTGTGGTGAAGCGCCCCTATATCCCTGAAGCGGCTGACCTCGTCTGGATCGACTTCGATCCGCAGCTTGGCCGTGAGCAGGCGGGTCGACGCCCAGCGCTTATCCTCTCCCCGTTGCGGTACAATCGAAGCGCCGGACTTGCTCTCATGTGTCCGATAACCAGCCGTCCGAAGGGCTATCCCTTCGAAGTTGTGCTTCCGGAGAGGTTGCCAATCTCGGGCGTGGTCCTGGCAGATCAAGTCAAGAGCTTCGATTGGCGGCTCCGTCGCGCCGAAAAGGCCGCCCGCGCGGGCGAGGTATTCCTCTCGGAAGTCAGAGCCAAGCTCGCCGTCCTCCTCGGGCTCTAGGCTCAGCGCATCCAGGCATCTTCTTGAGGAAACGGGAAGCGGTATGCGACTGCCCATTTGTGGCCGCCAAGTGCAACGGCCTGCCTCTCACCCAAGGAGCCAAGCAGGGCGCGAAGCGCCGTGAGCTGTGCGGACGGCAAGAGGACTTGGCGCATGTCGCCGTTCCCGATCGGTCGTGCCTGAGAAAAGTCCGGCCAGCCATCGGGCCACGGGGCGGGCTGCTCAGGCGAATAGTCGTAGGGCCACAGAAGGATCTCGATCCGTTCGGGCAGCCACGGGCGCGCCTGGGTTGAAAAGCGGACAATGGTGTCGAACGCACGAAGGAAATCGGCGGGCGCAGTCCTGCGTGCCTCCTCGTCGCGCCGCAGGTCGCCGTAGAAGGAAACCCTCTTTCGCTTATCGCCGAGCCACACGTACAGCTCGTCGGTCGGTTGGTCTGACTTCCAAACGCCCAGCGAGTCGCTCGGTCGGCCCGTCCGCCAAGTAGCGGAGTAGTCGTCGCGTAGCCGGAAGAGCGATTGAGGACCCACCTTGCTCAGAAGGTCCTGATGCTGCGCCGGTTCCGAGAAGGTGCCGCTCGATCGTATTCCCGCAGCGCTTCGGCCCGACTGGGCATTGAAGGCAAAACAGGGCGTCGTGGCGCTTGGCCTGCAGGACGCGTACGCGCTCCTGGCGGGTCTGAACGATTCGCTGGGAGAAAGGTTCAGAACCGCTGCGCTCAACGGGGTGAAGTCCCCTTTGATCGCACGGAACCGGTCCATCCTCGCGCACGGATTTGATCGCGTCTCGGAGAGCGTGTTCGATGGCTTGTGGAGCACGGCCGCTCACGCTTGTCGACCTCCGAGAGCAGACTTGCCGTCGTTTCCTACACTTGGTGAACGGCTGCAAGAGAATCAGTGACGTCATCTCGGGAGATAGATGAACACTCGCGTTGAAGATGTGCATTGCGGCGGCTGCCAGTCCGAACTCACCGAGATCTATGGACAGCGGCTGAAAGGCATGTACCTCTTCGGTCCCATGCTCGCGGCGAAGCGGATGAGGAATCCGATGTGGACGTGCTGATCGTTTTGGACCGGGTGGACGACATTCCGTAGAGATCGAACGGACGGCAGGCGGTTTCCGGAGCTTTCTTTGGAGCTCGGTACGACCATCAGCCGGGTGTTCGTGTCGGAACACCGCTGGCTGACCGACCGGACGCAACTCTTCCTAACGTTCGAGACGAGCCGTCGTCCGTATGAAGGACGAGGCCGCAAAGTTCCTGGAGAAGGCCGATCGCACCCTGCGATCGGCAGAGACCCTGCCAGCGAGGAAGGCGATTACGAGTCGGCAGCTTGTCGACGTCGCAAGATGGCCGTAGTCTCCCTGCCACATGACCGCCATGACGCACAGTGCCGCGCGTCGACTGGTCACGACGCTCGGCGGCGCGCGAGCGCTCGGCGCACGGACGACGGGAAGCGACGACCTCCGTGACCGTGTCCGGCGCGGACTTCCGTACACGTCATTGACCGCGCTTGCTCGCACCTACGATATCGACGTCGCGACTCTCGCTCGTATCGTCGCCATTCCCGCGCGCACGCTCGCGCGCCGGAAGCAGCAGCGGCGGCTCCGCCCTGACGAATCGGATCGGGTCTTGCGCGTCGCCCGCATCGCGGCCCTTGCGGAAGAAGCGCTTGATGACCGAGCGCGCACCGTCGATTGGCTGCGCCGGCCGAACCGAGCGCTCGCCAACGCCGTGCCGCTCGAGGGATCTCGACACCGAGATCGGCGCCCGCGAGGTCGAGGACGTGCTAGGGCGAATCGCGCATGGCGTCTATAGTTGATCCGTGCCTGGCGCGGAACCCTGCGCAAGATCACCGACACCAGTCGCACGATGCGGAAGAACGAGCCCCACCCGTGGGAGTTCAAGGCCCGCTTCCGCCGCCACGCCTTCGGCTGGAAGTCGCAGCCCGCCATCCAGCGCATCAAGCAGGCGGTCGCGCGAGATCAAGAAGGTCGCGACGCAAGGACCCCGTGCTCGCCGCCGAGGGCGCCGTGCGCGTTCCTCGAGCGCCTGTCGCCCGCGCTCGAGCACGTCGACAGCTCCTCGGGCGCGATCGGCACCGCGGTGAACAACGCCATCGCCGAGCTCGTCGCCGATCATCGCGAGCGCGCCCGCCGACGCGAAGACGCGCGACGCCTGGCTCGAGCGGCTGTGGGAGGCGCACGCGGCGGACGAGATCCCCTACATCGAGCAGCTCGGCGACCACTGGGGCGAGCTCTGCGCCTCGAAGGAGGTCGCCTCGGCGTGGGCCGACCGCCTGCTCGGCATCACGCGCATGGCGCTCAGCCCCGACCAGAACCTGCGCGGCCACTTCCACGGGACGTCCGCCTGCCTGAGCGCGCTCTACCGCGCCGAGCGCTACGACGAGATCGTCGACCTGCTCGCCGCGTCGACACGATCTGGCCCTACAAGCGCTGGGCGGTGAAGGCGCTCGCCGCCATGGGCGAGAAGTGCCGAGGCCATCCGGCTACGCCGAGTCGTGCCGAGGGCCGTCGACGACGCGACGGCGACGTCGACGCGCGTCTGCGAGGAGATCCTCCTCTCCTCCGGGCTCGTCGAAGAGGCCTACGCGGCGCTACGGGCTCACGCGCGAACCGCGGCGGGCACCTACCTCGCGACCTTCCGCGCCGTCGCGAGGAAGTACCCGCACAAGACCGCGCGGCGAGATCCTCGCCGACCTCGTGAAGACGACGCCGGGCGACGAGGGCAAGTGGTTCGCCGCCGCGAAGGAGGCCGGCCTCTACGACGAGGCGCTCGCGCTCGCGAGCCGCACGCCGTGCGACCCGAAGACGCTCACGCGCGCCGCGCGCGACTTGCCGACGAGGAGCCGGCGTTCGCCGTCGGCGCCGGCCTGCTCGCGCTCCACTGGCTCGTGCAGGGCTACGGCTACGAGATCACCGGCGCCGACGTGTGGGCGGCTACTCGCGCGACGCTGAAGGCCGCCGAACAGAGCGGCAGCGTCGCGGAGACGCGAGCGCGTCCGGCAGCTCGCCGCGGGCGAGACGCCGGGCGGGTTCGTGGCGAGAATCCTCGGACGCGAGCTCGGCCTGTGACGGATGCGCGTTGCGATCACGCACGAATGGCTCCTGCGCGGCCAGTGTCGGACTCCAGGCCTCCGATAGGCGCCACGTCCCTCTCGGTGGTAGACATCGTCGCGTGAGCCGTCCGGCAAGCAAGCTCGCCGCGTACACCTACGACGAGTATCGCCGCTTCGAGGACGGCACTCCCGCCCGCCACGAGTACGTCGATGGTCACATCCTCGCGAAGCCCGGCGGCATCCGCCCACGCGCGCCTGCAAGCGGCGGTGCTGTTCGCGCTCGAGCGCGGACTCGAGGGCCGTCCGTGTCAGCCGTGCTCTCCGTCGACGAGATCTACGACCGCTCGCCGCTGACGCGCGATCTGTAGCAGCGAGTCGGCGTCGACCGGCGGCGAAGCTTGGTCGCCGCCGGGTCGCCGCGGTATGGCGGATACGTCAGCCGGAGCTCGAACGAGACCTCGGCGGCTTCCGCGACGCGCTCGCAGCGCGATTCGGCGACGACCTCGTCATGCTCGGCGTCTTCGGGTCGCAGGCGCAAGGCCGTGAGACGGCCGACATCGCCGCAGTCGAGTACTTCGTCGCGCTCGATCGCGATCGCCTCGCGACGTCTCCGGACTGATCGCGACGTCACACGCGCGCCCTCTTGTCACGTGCGCGATTCTTCGGCACGGTGCTCGCGCGACACGGATGCCGCTCGACGCTTCATCACAGGTGCTCACTCGGCCGCAGCTCGCCGCGTTGTCGCGGGAGCTCGCGACGTTTCCACCGCCGACGATCCAGCGTGGACGGCGGTACGCGGAGAGCGGGTGCGTCGAGTCGCTTGCGTACGACGACGACGTCGTGCGCGCGACGGTGCTCGGGAGCGATCTCTACGAGACCGCGTGGCTCTGGAACGGCTCGCACTGGGCGTCGGATTGCACCTGTCCGATCGGCGGCTACTGCAAGCATGCGTTCGCCGTCGGCGCGTGCGTGCTCGAGGATCACGGCGCGAACGCACCGGAGGCGCCGGCGTGGAACGGCACGGGTCGACGGTTGGCGCCGACACGGCGCGCCTCCGCGTCGCTCACGGCGCCGGAGACTTCGGAGCCGCGACGGCCGGCGGCGCGGCGCGAGCCGCCGTCGCCGCTCAGCCGGCTGCGCGACGCGGAGTCCGCGTGGCAACGGCACGGCGCGCTCTCCGAGCTGCTGACGAATGCACCCGTCGCGTGGCTCGGCAACGATGCGGAGTTCCAGACGCTCGTCGAGGAGCGGGACGCCGATCTCCGCTGCTGGCGGATCGCGCGGGCGGTCGAGCGCCGAACGGGCGGGTGGCTGCCGGGCGCGCTGACGCCGTATCGCGATCGTGCGGACCTCGCGGCGCGGGCGGTCGAGGAGGCGCGCGATGCGTTGCTCGACGAGGTGACGCGCTGGGCGGCGGCGCGTCGCGACGCTCCGGCGCGGAGTCTCCGGGCCGTCCTCGGCCTTCAGCGAGACGGTGCCGGCGGCGTCGTCGTCTCGATCGAGGCGCGGCTCACGAGCGCGAAGCTCATCGATGCGGTGCGGAACCCGACGCAGCTCCAGCAGCTGCGCTCGGAGCTCTATCGGACGCCTGGTCTCCTGCCGCCGGCGCAGGCTTCGCTGCTCGAGTGGCTGACGAATACGGCGGTTGCATCGCCGTACGGCGGGTCGTTCGGCTCGGGGCGCCCGCTGACGGGTCCGGTGCTGACGTCGTTTCTCGGCAGGCTCGCGAATCCCGCGTTCGCGGCGCTCGCGACCTGGTCGACGGAGCTGCCGGCGGACCTTGCGGCCCGCGGCGGCGTCGCGCCGGGAGGGCCGACCGTCTTTTCCGGAGAGGCGGTTCGCCTCGTGCCGGTCTGCGTGGCGGTCGACGGCGCTCCGGCTCTCGCGTGGCGCTTCGTGTGGCCGGACGGCCGCGACATGCCGATCGACGACGCGCTGTGGATTCATCGAGCGCGCTATGGTCCTGCCGGCTCGTCGATGATCCTCGCGAGCGGCGCCTTCTCGCTCGTGGTCGAGGAGCCGCCCGACTCGTTGGTGGAGCGATTCGCGGAGCTCGGCACGATCGAGCTGCCGGCCGCGCGGCGCACCGAGCTCCTGGCGCTGCTCGCGGCACGGTTCCCGCACATCGCGGAGACGATTCGCGTGCGCACGCGCGTCCACCGCGTCCGCTCCGCCGTGGTGTTGGACCTCCGCGACGACGATTGGCTGCAGGTCCGGCTGTTCGCGCACACGAGCGCGGAGCCGTGGACGCCGCCGGGACCCAGCGGCGAAGACGTCGTGGTTTTCGAGTACGCCCCCGATGGGCGATGGGTGCGCGGCGGCGGCGAGGCCGCGGCCGGCGGCGGAAGCGCCGACGGTGTGGCCGGTGTCAGCGGCGCTGCGAAGCGCCGCGAACAGCCTGCGGACCGTGACGTTGCCGGGGCCTCGGACCTCGCGCTCATCGTCGACGGTGGTGATCGCGCCGGCGTTCCGCGCGGCGACGACGCCGGCGGTGACGATGCCGCCGGTGGTCCGTCCGGCGGTGTTACGACGCTGACGCCGTCATCGCGACCGTCGGACGCCGGCGGTCCTACGGCCGGCGGTCCGTCCGGCGTCGACATCGCACCGGAGACGTGGCTCGAAGCGCCGGAGCCCGACGCCGTCGAGCCGCTCGTCGCCTGGCTGCGCTCGCTGCCGGCGCGGCCCGGGAACGCGTCGGCCACCGGCATGGACGCGTTGCAGTGGGGCGACCGCGACCGCGGGTGGTGGATGCGCGCGAGCCGCCGCCAGATGGGAGCGTTCGCCGAGGCCTGGGAGCAGCGTCCGAACGGCGTCGCGTACTTCGGGAACGCGCGCATGCGGCGGCTCCTCACGGATGCGCCGCTGGCGACGCCGCGCGTCCGCGTGCACGCGAGCGGCGTCGACTGGTTCGCGGTCTCGGCGGAGTGGGAGATCGAGGGCGCGGCACTGTCCAACGCGGACCTCGCCAAGCTGCGGAGCGCGACGACCAAGCTCGTGCGTCTCGACCGCGGCTGGGTGCGCCGCGACGCCGTCGAGCGTCACGACGAGCTCGACGCGATGCTCGCCGATCTCGGCGTCGAGGCGGGGGAGGGCGAGCAACGGGTCACGGTGTGGCAGCTCGCGGGGGCGAGACCGGAGACGCTCGCGGCGCTCGATCGGATCGGCGGCGGCGCCGAGACGGTGCGGGCGCTCGCCGAGCTGCGGGAGCGCGTCCGGCGCTTCCGGGGCCTGCCGGAGGTCCCGGTGCCCGCGGGCTTCGCCGGCGAGCTGCGACCGTATCAACGCCGCGGGCTGGATTTCCTCGCGTACACCTCGTCGCTCGCGATCGGCGCGCTGCTCGCCGACGACATGGGCCTCGGCAAGACCGTCCAGGCGCTCGCCTGGCTGGAGCACCTCAGGTGCGCCGACCGCGACGGCGGCCCGGCGCTCGTCGTCTGCCCTGCGTCGGTGGTGCACAACTGGGCGCGCGAAGCCGAGCGATTCGTGCCCGGCCTGCGCGTGCTCCTCCTGACGCGCGGCGCGACCCGGCACGCGCTCCGCGCCGCGATTCCCGATCACGACCTGATCGTGACGACGTACGCGCTGCTGCGACGCGACGTCGAGGCATGGCGCCAGCTCGAGCTCCGCGCGGTGATCCTCGACGAGGCGCAGAACATCAAGAATCCCGACGCCGTCGTCACGCGGGCGGCGCTCGCGCTCCGCGCTCGCCATCGGGTCGCGCTCACCGGGACGCCGCTCGAGAACCGCGCGCTCGATCTCTGGAGCCTGGTGAGCTTCGTGAGCCCGGGCTATCTCGGCGCGCGCGCCCGGTTCGCCGCGCGCTTCGATCGCCTCGACGCGCCGCCGCACGCGCGCGCCTTGCTCGCCGCCAAGCTGCGGCCGCTCCTGCTCCGCCGCATGAAGCGCGACGTCGCGACCGATCTGCCGGCGCGCATCGAGGAGCGCCGCGACTGCGAGCTCACGCCCGGTCAGCGCCAGCTCTATCTCGCCGAGCTGCGGCGCAGCCGGCGCGCGGTCGCGAAGCTCAGCGGCGACGCCGCCACGCTCCGCCAGAACAAGATCGTGATCCTCGCGGCGCTGACCCGGCTGCGGCAGATCTGCTGTCATCCCGCGCTCGCCGGCGGCAAGACGGCGCTCGGATCGGGGAAGTTCGAGACGCTCGTCGAGCTGCTCGAGCCGATCCTCGCCGAGGGGCACAAGGTCCTGCTGTTCTCGCAGTTCGTGCAGTGCCTGAAGCTGCTGCGCGCCGACCTCGCCGCCCGCGACGTTCCCACGCACCTGCTGACGGGCGAGACCGTCCACCGCGAGGCCGTCGTCACGGCGTTCGCTGGCGACCCGCGCCCGTGCGTCTTCCTGATCTCGTTGAAAGCCGGCGGCACCGGCCTGAACCTCACCAGCGCGAGCTACGTCGTGCTGTTCGACCCGTGGTGGAATCCGGCCGTCGAGGCGCAGGCGATCGATCGGACGCACCGGATCGGGCAGGACCGGACGGTGATCGCCTACCGGCTGCTCTCGCTCGGGACGATCGAGGAGAAGATCTGGGAGCTGCAGCAACGGAAGGCGGCGCTCGCGCGCGACGTCCTCGGCGAGGACGGCTTCGCGCGCTCGCTCACCCGCGACGACCTCCAGTACCTGCTCGCCGATCCGTGAGCGGTCTTCCCGAGACGTGGCGACTCGCCGGCATGCTGGCGCCTCCGCGACGGGGCGTGCTATGCAGTCGAGAGTTCCTGCAAATCGACGGTCGTCCGCTTCAGGTGGTGGCTAGGTCCCGCGCAAGAGAGCGTCGCGAACTCCGTCAGGTCCGAGAGGAAGCAGCGGTACCGACTCCCTCTCTGTGCCGCGGGGGCGCCTGGCTGCCACCTCGAGCGGACGGCGTGTGAGCGACGAGCGCGGCGCGACGGCCTCCGTCGCGAGCCGGGCACAGCATCGGCCGGGGGCGGAGCGGACAGCAGCGATGGCGTATCTGGTTTTGGCACGGAAGTGGCGCCCCCAGCGTTTCGAGGACGTCGTCGGGCAGGAGCACGTCACGACGACGCTCCGGAACGCGATCGCGCAGCAGCGGATCGCGCACGCGTTCCTCTTCTCGGGTCCGCGCGGCGTCGGCAAGACCACCGTCGCGCGGCTCCTGGCGAAGGCGCTCAACTGCGCCGACGGTCCGACCGCCGAGCCGTGCGGCGTGTGCCCGAGCTGCGTCGAGATCGCGGCCGGCAGCGCGCTCGACGTCGCCGAGATCGACGGCGCCTCGAACACCGGCGTCGACAACATCCGCGACCTGAACGAGAACGTCCGCTATCGCCCGGCGTCGGCGCGCTTCAAGATCTACATCATCGACGAGGTGCACATGCTCTCGACGGCGGCGTTCAACGCGCTGCTGAAGACGCTGGAGGAGCCGCCGCCGCACGTGAAGTTCATCTTCGCGACGACCGAGGTGCAGAAGCTGCCGCAGACGGTGGTGTCGCGCTGCCAGCGCTACGAGTTCAAGCGCATCCCGATCGCGGCCCTGCTCGAGCGCTTGAAGAGCATCGTCGCCGACGAGGGGATCGCGGCGACGGACGCGGCGCTCTTCGACCTCGCGCGCGAGGCCGACGGCAGCCTGCGCGACGCCCAGTCGCTCCTCGACCAGGTCATCGTCTTCGCCGGCAAGTCGATCGGCGAGGCCGAGGTGCGGACGGCGCTCGGCGTCGCCGATCGCTCCGTCCTCCACCAGGTGACGGAGGCGGTCCTGCGCCGCGATCCGGCGCCCTGTCTGCGCGCGGTCGACGAGCTCTACCGCTACGGCTACGAGGTCGCGCAGTTCTGCCGCGACCTCGTGCGCCAGATCCGCAATCTCACGGTCGCGAGCCTCTATCGCGATCCGGCGCTGCTCACCGACCTGCCCGACGACGAGGTGCAGGAGACGCTTCGCCAGGCGGCGCTGCGCTCGCCCGACGATCTCCAGCGCCTCTTTCGCATCGTGCAGTCCGGGTTCGAGGAGGTCCGGAAGTCCGTGCTGCCGAAGCTCGTCCTCGAGATGACGCTCCTCAAGATGGCGACGATGCCGGACGCCGAGCCGGTGGCGGCGCTGATCGCGCGCCTCGAGGAGATGGAGCGCCGCCTGGGCGGCGGCGGCGAGCCGCCGGGCGCCCAGGGACTGGACCGCGGCGGGTCGCCGCGTGCCGCGACCGGCGCCGGCCAAGCGGGCCGGGCGCCGGCGCGGCCGCGCGGGTCGACGCCGGCGGCGAGCGCCGACGCCGAACCCGCCGACGGCGGGGGACGTTCGGCAGTCGCCGCGACGAGCCGGCCTGGCGCGCGCGCCGCGCTCGGGCGTGACGGCGCTCCGGCGCCCGACGGCGCCGCGCTCGGGCGTGACGGCGCCGCGACGGTGCGTGAGGCGAGCGGCTGGCCGGCGTTCCTCGCGGCGGCGTCGGCGAAGGTGAGCCTCAAGATGTGCCTGAGCGGCAGCCGCCTCGTCGACGACGGCGCCGATGCTGTTGCACATCGGGGTCGCCAGCGACTTCGCCCACCGCGCGCTCTCGCAGCGCGACAACCTGAGCGTCCTGCACGAGATCGCCGCGCGCTCCTACGGGATCGCGAAGCGGATTCAGGTGAGCGTCGTCAAGGACAGCCCCGCCGAGATCGCGATGCGCCAGGCCGCGGAGGCGGCGCGGCGGCGCGAGCTCACGGAGCGCGCCACCGCGAGCGACACGATTCGCGCCGCCGTCGAGATCCTCGGCGGCGAAATCACGGACGTGCGGCCCCGGCGTCGCACCGCGGAGGAGACCGATGAGTCTCGGTGATCTCGGCAGCATCATGAAGCAGGCGCAGGAGCTCCAGGAGCGGCTGTCGCAGGTCCAAGACACGGTCGCGCGCCGCACCGTCGAGGCGTCGGCGGGCGGCGGAATGGTGCGCGTCGTGGTGAACGGCAAGCACGAGCTGCTGTCGCTCACCATCGATCCGTCGGTGCTGAAGGAGGACGTCGAGCTGATCCAGGACCTCGTCCTCGCGGCGGTGAACGAGGGCGTCCGCAGCGCGCAGAAGATGGTGGCGGAGGAGATGACGAAGGCGACCGGCGGGCTCAAGATCCCCGGTCTCGGCTGAGCCGACCCGGCAGCGCGCTCGAGGACGTCGCGATGGCGTACACCCCTTCGATGAATCGGCTGATCCAGGAGCTCTCGAAGCTTCCCGGGATCGGCGAGAAGACCGCGGCCCGGCTCGCGTTCCACGTCCTGCGCGCCGACCGCACGCTTGCCGTCGGTCTCGCCGACGCGCTGCGCGCGCTCAAGGAGCACACCCGGCTCTGCTCGACGTGCAACGGCCTCACCGAGTCCGATCCCTGCCCGATCTGCGCCGACCCCGAGCGCGCCGACGACGTCATCTGCGTCGTCGAGGAGCCGGCGGACCTGATCGCGATCGAGCGCTCGAAGGGTATCCGCGGCCGCTATCACGTGCTGCAAGGGGCGCTCTCGCCGCTCGACGGGATCGGCCCGGAGGACCTCCAGATCCGGGGGCTCCTCGACCGGCTGCGCGGCGACCGGGTGCACGAGGTGATCCTCGCGACCAACCCGACCGTCGAAGGGGAGGCGACCGCGCTCTACCTGGCGAGGCTCATCAAGCCGCTCGGCATCCGGGTGACCCGCATCGCGCACGGCATTCCCATGGGCGGCGACGTCGAGTACGCCGACGTGGTGACGCTCGGCCGCGCGCTCGACGGCCGGCGGGACATGTGAGCTCGGCGGCGCTCGGCACGATTCTCTTCGTCGTGCTCGTTCCGGGCAACGTCATCATCGTGGTGCCGTACGTGCTCTCGGGCTGGCACGTCGCGCCGGCGTTCTTCGGCATCCGTCTCCTGCGCTGGGTCGGTGTCGCGCTGATCGTCGCCGCGCTGCCGCTCTTCGGGGACTTCGTGGTCCGCTTCGTGCGCGAGGGCCGCGGGACCCCGGTGCCGATCGCGCCCACCGAGCGGCTCGTCGTCGGCGGCCCGTACCGCTTCGTTCGCAACCCCGGCTACGTCGCGGTGCTCGCGATGATCCTCGGGCAGGCGCTCGTCTTCGGCTCGACGCAGGTCCTGGTGTACGCGGCCGCGCTCGCGCTCGGGTTCCATCTGTTCGTCGTGCTCAACGAGGAGCCGACGCTGCAGCGCCGCTTCGGATCGCAGTACGAGCGCTATTGCCGGCTCGTGCCGCGCTGGCTCCCGCGGCTCACAGCGGCGTCGCTCGAGCCGCCGGCGCGATGACGCCGCGGTCGCGTCCGCGCGACCTGCCGCCCGATCGCATGACGCGATGAGGATCTTCGTCGCCGGCGCGACCGGCGTGCTCGGCAGACCGACGGTGCGGAGCCTCGTCGCCGCCGGCCACGAGGTGCGAGGCACCGCGCGCGGCGAGACCAAGGCCGCGGCGCTCCGCGCCCTCGGCGCGGAGCCGGTGGTGGATCTCGACCTCTTCGAGCCGCGCGCCCTCCATCGTGCCGTCGCCGGCAGCGAGGCGGTCGTGCACCTCGCGACCAAGATCCCGCCGCTGGCGCGGATGCGCTGGAGGCGGGCCTGGCGCGCGAACGACCGCCTGCGCCGCGAGGGCGCGGAGCGGCTGATGAACGCGGCGCTCGCGATCGAGGCCGCGGTCTACGTCCAGGAGTCGATCACCTTCGTCTATGCCGAGGGCGGTGAGCGCTGGCTCTACGAGACGGCGCCGCTCGCGGCCGTCGGTCCGGTGGCGTCGGCCCTCGACGCGGAGCGCGAGACCGCGCGCCTCACCGCGGCGGGCGGCCGCGGGATCGTGCTGCGCTTCGCGACCTTCTACGGACCCGACGCCGCCTCGACGCGCGACACGATCCGGCTGGCGCGCCGCCGGCTGCTGCCGATCCTCGGCGACCCCGAGCGCTTCCTGTCGTCGATCCACGTCGAGGACGCGGCGCGCGCCGTCGTCGCCGCGCTCGACGCGCCGGCGGGCATCTACAACGTCGCCGACGACGAGCCGCTGCGGTTCCGCGAGTACGTCGCCGCGATCGTCGAGCTGTTCCACTGCCCGCCGCCGCGGCGCCTGCCGGCGTGGCTCGCCGACGTGCTGGTCGGCGCGCCGGCCCCGTCGCTCCTCCGGTCGCAACGCGTCGCCAACAAGCTCTTCAAGTCCGTCACCGGCTGGACGCCGCGCTACCCGAGCGCGCGCGACGGGTGGCGGGCGATCGCGGCCGGCGATCTCGAACGCGAGACGGGTCCGGCAGCGCCGTGACGAGACCCGGCGGCGGCGGTGATCACCGTCGACGCGCGTTCGGCACGGATCGCGGTCGGGCGGCGGCCGACGGGCAGGTCCTCGGCGCCGCAAAAGCGTTCGCGGAGCTGTTTCCGATTCGCTATGGTGCGGCGCTTCGCATTCCGCAATCTCGACACGGATCAATCATGCGGCGAGTCACGCTCGTGCTGGCGATCATCGCGATCGCAGCCACCTGGGCCGGCCTTGCGCGCGCGGCGAGCCCGCGGGCCAAGGCGATCGCCAGGTGCGCCCAGGCGGCGGCGCGGATGGGCGGCAAGCTTCTCCGCTCCGAGCTCCAGGGCCTCGACGCCTGTATCGGACCGCTGTTCGCGTGCGTCGAGACCAAGAGCGCCGATCCGCGCTGCATCGACAAGGCGCGGCTTCGGTGCGCGCGGCAACCGGCGGCTTTGCGCCGCGCCGAGCTCGCGCTCGCGGCGCGCGTCGCGGCGCAATGCGGCGACCGCAAGCTCGACCGCGCGACGCTTCTCGGCGACGACGGGCTCGGGTTCGCGCGCGCCGCGCCGGAATGCTCGTCCGAGCTCGGCATCGACGTGGTCGACGCCGCGAGTCTCGGGGCATGCTTGAGCGGGCGGCACGCCGCCGGTGCGGAGAGGCTCTTCGCGTTCGGCGTGCCTCGCAGCCGCGAGCTCCTCGACCTCGCCGGCATCGAGTTTCTCGATGCGCCGGATCTCCCGGTGTATCCCGGCTGTGATGGTTGCGGCGACGCCAGCGGCGCTGGCGCCGTCCTCCAGCGTTGTGCCGCGGCCACCGGCAAGGCGCTTCGCGCCTTCGCGTTTCGGACGCAGAGCCTGGTCGCGCAATGCGCTGCGGCCGCGTTCGCGTGCGTCGCCGACGGCGGCGCGATCGACGCGCGCTGCCGCGCGAAGGCGGTCGCGGTCTGCGAGCGAGCGGCGGCGAAGATCCGCGGCGCGCGTGGCGAGCGGGAGAAGCTCACGAACGCGATCCTCAAGAGCTGCGGCCCGCAGACCGTGCCGTTCGACGCGGCGCTGGCGCCGAGCGGCGGCAACGTCGCCGCGCTCGACTGCGCCTGCGAGGACGCCGGCTTCGCGGCGATCGGCGGGGTCGCCGATTACGCGGGTTGTCTCGGCCGTCAATACGAGTGTCGCCTGGCCGCGCTGTCGCGGCTCGAGCTCCCGCGGGTCGACGCGGTGCTCGGCGACGTGCTGCAACGTCCGGCGGCGCTCGAGAGTCTGCTCTGCGACTCGTCGACGGCGGCCGCGCGCGGAACCGGCGGACCGCGCCTGCTGCGGTTCATCCGCGCGATCGTCCGGCCGTTCACCGGCAACCGTGGCATCTACGTGCGGGGCGGCGCAGCGGTTCCGTCCGGCGGCGCATCCATGACCGTAAGCAGCGTGATCCGCAGCCGGCGCATCGCTCCGGGCGGTCTCGATACGGTTCTCGTCCGCTACCGCCGCGCCGGCGGCGCGTTCGCGCGCGGCGCGGGGAGCGACGGCGGTCGCGAGCCGCAGGCGGAGGCGCCGCGAGGCTCCGCCGCGTCGTCGCCGACGGTGCTCTTCGCCGTGCGCGGCGGCGACGGTTCGCTCGTCGACGACATGATCGAGCTGCCGGTCGAGGCGCCGAACGGCGACGAGGAGCGCGAGGCGGAGGTCGTCGTCGAGTATCAGCCCGAGCTGCGCGCCTGCGACTTCGAGCTCGCCGTCACGACCCGCGACGGCGGCGAGGTCGGCGACTACGCGAACGTCGACCAGACGCCGATCGTGAAGCTCCCGGGGAAGGCGTTCCTCGTGAAGGACGTCGCGACCACGCCCAGTCAAATTTTCGGCGCCGAACACCTCACCGACGTGAACGGCACCTTGTTCTTCACGATCGATGACGGCATCTCCGGCGAGGAGCTCTGGCGCAGCGACGGCACGAGCGCCGGCACCGTGCGCGTAAAAGACATCGTACCAGGACCCGACAGCTCGTATCCGGACCAGCTCACCAACGTGAACGGTACGCTGTTCTTCACGGCCAGTGCCCCGGACAAGGGATTCGAGCTCTGGAAGAGCGACGGCAGCGACGCCGGGACGACGTTGGTGAAGGACATTCGCCTCGGACCGGATGCCTCGTTTCCGAACGCGCTGACGGCGGTTGGCAACACGGTCTTCTTCTCGGCCGTCGACGACGCGAGCGGCTTCGAGCTCTGGAAGAGCGACGGCACCGCGGCGGGGACGGTGCAAGTGAAGGACATCAACCCCGGTCCTGCGAGCGGGTTCTTGCCGTTCTTCGCGCGGCTCGCGAACGTCGACGGAACGCTCTACTTCAGCGCCAACGACGGCAGCCACGGATCGGAGCTCTGGCGGAGCGACGGAACGACCGCCGGCACGATGATGGTGAAGGACATCAATCCCGGAACCGACGACGGCGCGTACGGCGTTCCGACGAGCTTCAACGGCGTGCTGTACTTCGAGGCCGACGACGGCACGAGCGGCTTCGAGCCATGGCAAACCGACGGTACCGAGGTCGGAACGACGCGTCTGCTCGACCTCAATCCCGGCGCCGGCGACTCCTCCCCCGGGGAGTTCACGGTGCTGAACGGGGCGCTGCTCTTTTCGGCGCGCGACGCGACCACCGGTTACGAGCTCTGGCGTACCGACGGGACGCCGGCGGGAACGGTTCGTCTGCGCGACATCCGACCCGGCGCTGGCGACTCGTTCCCCAGCGAGCTCACTGTCGTGGGATCGCTGGTGTTTTTCGAGGCAAACGACGGATCATCTGGCGGCGAGATTTGGAAGACGGACGGAACGGCCGCGGGCACCGTGCAGGCGAAGGACATCAGACCGGGACCGGCGAGCTCGGTCGGACAGGTCTCGCTGCCGTTCGTGAGCTTCAATGGACAGCTCGTGTTTCAGGCGAACGACGGGGTCAGCGGCGAGGAGCTGTGGCGGAGCGACGGCACCGCCGCCGGGACCGTTCCGATCCTGGACATCAACCCCGGTCCCGCCGACGCGTCGCCGACCCTGCTCACCGTCGTCGGCGACACGCTGTTCTTCTCGGCCACGGATCCGACCAGCGGCCGCGAGTTGTGGCGCAGCGACGGCACGGCCGGCGGCACCGCCCTCGTGCGTGACATCGATCCCGCGACGCAGGGCTCGCTGGATGACGTCGACCTGTTCTCGGACTTCGAGGATCGTCCCTTCCTTGCGGCGGTCTCCGACCAGACGCTGCTGTTCGATGCCAACGACGGGGCGAGCGGAACGGAGCTGTGGGCGACCGACGGCACGGCGCCGGCGACGCGCCTGGTGAAGGACATCAATCCGGGTGCGGACACGTCGTTCCCCGTAGAGTTGACGCGAAGCGGAGACGAGGTCTTCTTCAATGCCGACGACGGCAGCAGCGGTCGGGAGATCTGGAAATCGGACGCGACGACCGCGGGCACGATTCGCGTGAAGGACATCAACGCGGGGCCCGCGTCGTCGAATCCGAGGCATCTCACGGCGAGCAACGGCCGTGTCTTCTTCTCCGCGGACGACGGCGCGACCGGCGAGGAGCCGTGGGTGACCGACGGCACGGAGGCCGGCACGCAGCGCCTCCTGGACGTCGAGAGCGGTCCGGACGGCTCGTTGCCGAGCGCGCTCACCGACGTGAACGGCATCGTCTTCTTCTCGGCGACCAACAGCGGCACCGGCGCCGAGCTCTGGCGCAGCGACGGCACGCCGGCGGGAACGATGCTCGTCCGCGACATCAATCCCGGTCCGGCGTTGGGGTTCGCGATCGACCCCGAGCTCACGCGCCCGGTGGCGGCGAACGTGAACGGGACGTTCTTCTTCGCCGCGGACGACGGTCAGTCCGGAATCGAGTTGTGGAAAAGCAACGGCACGTTCGCGAGCACCGTGCGGGTGAAGGACATCAACCCCGGCCCGGCCGAGTCGTTTCCGATCGACCTGACGAACGTGGACGGGACGCTGTTCTTCGTCGCCGACGACGGCGTCAACCACTCGGCGCTGTGGCGGAGCGACGGGACGCCTGCCGGCACCGTGCTGGTCAAGACGTTCGACGGGTTTCCGCCTTTCGACCTCACCGCGCTCGGCGGCACGTTGTTCTTCCGCGGTGACGACGCCGCGCACGGCCCGGAGCTCGGCGGAGCGACGGCACCCCGGAGGGGACGGTGCTCGTGAAAGACATCTATCCGGGCTCGTTCTCGTCGTTGCCGGAGGAGCTCTTCGCGATCGGCGACAAGCTCTTCTTCCGAGCCCAGGACCCGTTCACGGGAACCGAGCTCTGGCAGAGCGACGGGACCGAGGCCGGGACCGTCCGCGTCGAGGACATCAATCCCGGACGCGGCAGCTCCGAGCCGGCGGCGTTCACGAACGTCGGCGGCACGCTCTTCTTCGCGCCGTTCAACGACACGGTCGGCAGAGAGCCGTGGGGGCTCGTGCCGCACCGTGAGCGCCGAGGAGATCGACCGCCAGCGCTGTCGGGCGGCAGCATGCCGGCGTCGTCGACGTGCTCGCGGTCGCCGACGTCGCATCGTGATCGCGGGTTCTCTCGCCGGTCGTGATCGCGTTGCGGTCGCGTCGCCCTCGTCTATAGAGTCTCGGTTCCTGATCCCCGGTAGCTCAGTCGGTAGAGCGTTCGGCTGTGTTGAACGCAGCCTCGTCGGGAAACCGGCGAGTGAAAAGCGGGTGAATTCAGGGAAGCCTAAGTGCTGCAATGCATATGGGAACCCTGAGCCAAGCCCTCCAATGTCCCGGCGCGCGCCGGCAGGGTGGAGGGAAGGTGCAGAGACTAGGGAGTGACGAAAGAATAATCTCCCCACGAGCGCCCGCCACCTACGTCCCGCTCGGGATACGGTGATGAGATAGTCCACGCCCGTCGGAAACGGTGGGAGCACGTGTAACCGAATGGTCGCTGGTTCGAGTCCGGCCCGGGGAGCCAATCGGGGCGAAGGCCGCCGGAGGAAGCTCCGGCGGCCTTCGTCGTTTCGGGCCGGTCACCTCGTGAGCGCGACGTAGAAGGCGCCGTACGCGACGACGTAGAGGAGCGCGACCACGACGAGCGCGACCCGCGCCGACGCGCGCGCGCCGCGGCGCCAGATCAGGATGGTCGAGATCAGGACGGCCGTCACTTCGATGAGCGCGACCGCATCGCCGTGGTGGCGCGGGTCCCAGTACGAGAGCGGGCTCGCGAAGCGCCAGTCGCTGAGCGGCCACAGGTGCCGGTGCGCGTCGTCGGCGTGGAGCGGCAAGTCGCAGAGGTCGTGGAGGAGCATGCTCGCGAAGAACGCGACGGCCGCGGCGCTCCCGGAGCCGACGCTCACGACCGCGCCCGCGCCCGCGAGCGGAATCGAGTGCACGGCGTCGAAGACCCGCTGCCAGGAGGCGTCGAAGTAGAGCGCGGTCCAGATCGCGCGCTCGGAGGCGCCGCGGACGGCGTGCTCCCAGAGGTAGAAGGCGACGATCGGCAGGTCCGGCAGGATCGCCCCCGCGACGACGAATCGTGAGAGCGCCGGGCGGTCGCGGCGGCCGAGCACGGCGAGATTCACGACCGCGTGGCCCGGCGTGTTCACGCCGGTCTCGGCCGCGGCCGGCGCCGTCCGGCTCGGCGCGTGCCGGCGCCGGCCGCACCAGGCGCGCTGCTCGGTCGCCGCGGCCGGCGCGAGATCACGGCCCGCGATCCCGAAGGGCGCACGCGAGCGCACCGCCGATCGACACGCGCTCGCCGGCGAGCGCGCGCGTCGTCACGGCCGGATCTCGTAGTAGGCGTTGAGCGGATTTCCGAGGTCACGGACGGCGAAACGGGTGAACCCTGCCGCGGCGGCCATGGCACGCGCCACCGGCTCGGTGAAGCCGAGCGTGCCGAGCCCGGCGCCGTTCGGCTCCGAGAGCGCCGACGAGAGACAGCTCAGGATCGAGAAGCCGTACATCATCGCCGCGACCCGGTTGTCCGCGAGGTTCTGCTCGAAGGTGGGCGCGCTGCGGATGTCGGCGACGAACCAGGTGCCGTCGGGCTCGAGCGCGCGACGGATCGCGGCGATGACCTCGGCAGGGTGGGTCATGTCGTGGATACAGTCGAAGCTCGTCACCAGGTCGAAGCTGCCGTCGGCCGGCAGGGTGTCGCCGCTGGCGTCGTGGAACGTGAGGTTCGTGAGCCCGGCCGCGGCGGCGTTCGCCCGGGCGCGGTCGAGCGCGTGCTGCGAGATCTCGTAGCCGTGGAACGCGGAGCGCGGGAAGGCCTTCGCCATCTCGATCAACGCGACGCCGGCGCCGCAGCCGACGTCGGCGACCTTGGCGCCGCGCGTGAGCTTGGCGACGACGCCGTCGAGCTGCGGCAGCGCGAACGGCACGAGCGTGGTGCGAAACCACGGCGCGAGCATGCGCTCGACGGCCTTCGTGCCCTCGGGCCCGCGGGCGTCGTACGGCAGGCCGATGCCCGTCCGAAACGACGCCGGCAGCTCCTCGAGGACCGCGAGCTGCTGCGGCAGCCCCGCGAAGCCGCCGACCGAGAAGAACGGGCTGCTCTCGTCCGCGAGGACGGCCGTGCCCTCGGGCGAGAGCTCGAAGCGCCCGTCGCCGCGATAGTCGATCAAGCGCGCCGCTGCTTGCCCGCGCAGCCACTCACGCACCCAGCGCTCGTGCAGGCCGGTCTTGCGGGCGAGCTCGTCGCTGGTGATCGGTCCCGCGTCGCGGAGCGCGTGGTAGAGGCCGAGGCGGTCGCCGAAGTAGATCATGCCCGACACGACGGCACCGCCGAGAAACCGGAAGACCTGCTCGATCAGGCTCTTGACCTTTTCCGCGTCGACCACGGCGCCGCTCATCGATCACGCTCCTCCCCGATTCGTTCGAGTGTCGTGCTCGAGTGACGTATCCATCGTCGCGGGCCGGCAATCAATGGAGCGCGACCCGCGCCGACGTCGCCGATCGAATCGGAACGCGCGAACGGACCGTGCGCCGAGTCCCGAAAGGGGGAGCGGAACCCGGTGTCGGGAGCGCGAGCGGGAGAGGACGGAACGCCGAAGGCCCGGCGGTGTCAGGAACGCCGGCGGTAGAAGATGATGCCGGCGGCGAGCGCGCCGACCAGGGCGGGAACGGGCGGGGCGTTGAACCAGAGGATGACGACGGTGGCGGAGAGCAGGACGCTCGCGAAGATGAGTTGCGTCGATCCGCCGATCACCAAAGCTCCCCACCGTCCGCAGAAGGCGCCGCGGAGCGCGATCGTGTCGAGAGTCGCAGCAAAGCGGCGAGCGATGCCCCACGCATCGCCCGCCACTCGCTCCCAAGGAGGATGGCCGCCCGGCCACGGATACAGCGAGGCATCGACTCCGCGGTCGTGCGGCCGCCCGATTCGACGGTCAGACCCGAGACCGTCATTCTCGAAATCTGAACCGTCGCAGCCACCGACCTTGCTCAGAGCAACCGCGATGCCACCGCTCGCCGACGAAAAAGGCCCGCATCCATGCGGTGCGTCGATAGTCACGCGGCCGAGGGCTGCCCGCGCGGTGAGCAACTGCCGCCGGAACGGGCTTGCCTTGCCTCCGTGCGGCCTCCGCGCTAACGCTCCCCGCGAGGCAATCGTGGAGGGGTCGGTCGAATGACGGTCGAGCGTACGTGATCGCTGGTCCCCGCGTTCCCGTCGCGAGCGGATCCGCGCCAGCACGACCGGCCGGTTCGGCGACGCCAGCGCGCCTCGCGCGCCCGCTTCGGAACCTGCTCTTCGTCTTGACCGGAATGAAGCGGCTCCTCGACGGCTGCCCCGTCCACGGTCAGGTCGTCGTCACGTACGAGTGCAATCTCTCCTGTCGGTACTGCCACGAGTACACGCACGGCGCACCGCTCGTCCCGTTCGACGCGATCGCCCGGCGCATCGACGCCCTTGCGGCGCTCGGCACGTTCGTCTTCGACTTTCTCGGCGGCGAGCCGCTGCTCCATCCGGACATCGTCGCGATCGTCGCGCACGCGAAGGCGACGCGCCGGGGCGTCAACTTCGCGACCGTCATCACCAACGCGTTCAAGCTCACCCCGGCGCTCGTCGACGGCTTCAACGACGCCGGGCTCGACTGCATGCAGGTGAGCGTCGACACCATCGAGCCGGAAGACGGGCTCCCGAAGTCGCTGCGCTCGGTGCTGCCGCGCCTCGAGCTGCTCGCCGAGCGTGCCCGCTTCGCCGTCAAGATCCAGACCGTGCTCACCGAGGAGAGCTGGCGCCGCTACGGCGAGTTCCGCGAGCTGCTGAGCCGGTTCGACTTCGAGTTCGGCTTTTCGTTGCTGCACGACGGCGCCGGGCGCATCGGCGTGCGCGGCCCCGAGTTCGCCGAGATGCTGCGGCATCACAAGCTGTTTCCCGGGATGGCGTTCTTCCGGCGGCATGCCGCCGAGATGCTGGTCGGCGACTTCAGCCGTCCGTGGAAGTGCCTCGGCGGCTTCAAGTACCTCTACGTGAACGCCGACGGGCGCACCGCAGTACTGCAGCCAGGTGCCGGGCGCGCGGCGGAGCGTCGAGGAGCTCGACGGCGGACGATCTCGCGCTCGCGAACGTCCACAAGCCGTGCGAGGCCGGGTGCGCCGTCGGCTGCGTGCGAACCGTGTCGCACGCGATGGCGAGCCCGCTCGGCGCCGTCGGGCCGTCGCTCGAGATCCTGTCGGAGTTTCTGCGCCGCCGCGAGGATCGCCAGACGGCATAGCGCGACGGCGCGCGCGCCGGGATCGGCGACGGCTGCGGCGGCGCCGGGCCCACGCACGCCGCGCGCGTGTCCCAGCGACGGCGCGGCGCCCGCATCGAGGTTTCTCGCGCTGCACGCATTCCGTCGCTTCGTGCTATGACCGCTCGCGTTGGAGCGCGACGACGACGCGCGGTGAGCGGTCGATCGCGCTGCACCAGCGAAGGGAAGGGCGGACGAGAAGCGGGGATGGCCGCGTTGCATGAGCAGCGCCAACGGGTCGGCGGCCTGAGCGGCGAGACGAGTGCGCTCGCTCCGGGGTCGCCCCGGCTCGTCGTCGCTCCCGACGCGGCGACGCGGTTGCAGCGCGCCTGCGAGTTCCTGCGCGGGCTCCCGAACGGAACCGAGGTGCTCGTCCTCGCACCCTCGTGGGAGGCCGGCGACGAGGTCGTCCGCGAGCGCGCGCTCGAGGCCGGTGCGCTGTTCGGCGTGAGCCGCCTCACCCTCGGCCGTCTCGCGGGCCTGCTCGCCGCGTCGACGCTCGCACCGGCGGGCCGCGCCCCCGCCGGCGGCCTCTCGCTCGATGCGATCGCCGCGCGGGCGATCCACCTGCTCGCGCGACGAGCTCCGCTATTTCGGACCGGTCGCCCGGCGGCCGGGATTTCCCCGCGCGGTCGCGCGGACGATGCAGGAGCTCCGGATGAACGCGATCCGCGACGACGAGCTCGAGCGGCTCGGCGGCGCCGGACGCGACCTCGCGATGCTGTCGGCGACGATCGATCGCGAGCTCGCCGCCGCGGGCGTCGCCGACCGCGCGGCGGTGTACGACGCGGCGGTGAGCGCGGCGCGCGGCGAGCCGGCGCCGCCGTGGATCGGCATGGCGCTCCTCGTCTTCGACCTGCCGCTCCCGTCGGCCCGTGAGGTCGATCTCGTGCGCGCGTTGGCAGCGCGCGCGCCGCGGGTGTTCGCGACGGCCGCGAGCGGCGACGAGCAGGCGATCGACAATCTCGAGCGCGCGCTCGGCTGCGGACGCGAGCTCGCAGCTGCCCGCGGCGCGCGACTCGCTGGCGGCGCTCCAGACGCACCTCTTCGAGGAGTCGGCGCCGGCGCCCGCACCGCTCGACGCGAGCGTCTCGCTACAGTGCTGGCCGGGCGAGGCGCGCGAATGCGTCGAGATCGCGCGGGCGATCCAGCTCGAGGCGGCGCGCGGCGTGCCGTTCGATCGCATCGCGGTCTTCCTGCACGCGCCCGAGGCGTACGACGCCCACCTCGAGGAGGCGCTGCGGCGCGCGGCGATTCCCGCCTTCTTCGCGGGCGGGACGCGGCGTCCCGATCCGACCGGGCGCGCGCTGCTCGCGCTCCTCGCGTGCGCCGCCGAGGGGCTCTCGGCGCGCCGGTTCGCCGAGTACCTGTCGCTCGCGCGCGTGCCCGACCTCGAGGAGCGGCGCGCGCGCGAGCGCGATCCGGCGGCATCGTGGCGCCTCCCGAGCACGAGCTCGCCCCGCCGTCGCCGGACGAGCAGGCGCCGCTCGCGCGGCCGCCGCTCGACGCCGCCGCCGCCGAGGTGGAGCCCCTGCCGCGCGACCCCGACGGCGCGGCGGTCGTCGCCGGGTCGGTGCGCGCGCCGTGGCGCTGGGAGCAGCTGCTCGTCGACGCCGCGGTGATCGGCGGCGAGAGCGCTGGGCGCGGCGTCTCGCCGGGCTCGAGCGCGAGCTCCGCCTACGCCGGCGCGAGCTCGGCGGCGAGGACGAGGCGCGCGCGGCCCTCGCCGATCACGAGCTCGCCGACCTCGTCCATCTCCGCGAGTTCGCGCTGCCGCTGATCGCGAGGCTCGGCCGCGCTGCCGAAACGCGCGGCGTGGGGTGAATGGCTGGCGGAGCTCCGCGCCCTCGCCGCCGTCGCTCTGCGCGACCCCGCGGCCCTCCTCGGGACGCTCGCCGAGCTCGAGCCGATGGCGCCGGTCGGGCCGGTCGAGCTCGACGAGGTGCGGCTCGTGCTCGGCACGCGACTGCGGGCGCTGCGCGTGCGCGCCGCCGCGCCGGCGCTACGGTGCGGTGTTCGTCGCGCCGGCCGAGGCCGCGCGCGGGCTCGCGTTCGACGTCGTCTTCGTCCCCGGCCTCGCCGAGCGGCTCTTCCCGCGGAAGATCGTCGAGGATCCGATCCTGCTCGATGCGGCGCGGCTCGCGCTCGCGCACCCGGACGCTCGCGACGCAGCCCGAGCCGCGTCGCCGCCGAGCGCCTCGCGCTCCGCCTCGCGGTCGGCGCGGCGCGCCGGCGCGTGCACCTCTCGTATCCGCGCATCGACGTCGAGCAGGCGCGGCCGCGCGTGCCGTCGTTCTACACGCTCGAGGCGCTGCGCGCCGCCGAAGGATCGCTGCCGGGGTTCGAGGAGATGGCGACGCCGCGCCCAGGGCGACGGCGGCGCGCGGCTCGGCTGGCCGGCGCCGCGCGATCCGGCCGATGCCATCGACGACGCCGAGTACGACCTGGCGTTGCTGCCGGCGCTGCTCGACGCCGACCCGCAGGCGACCAAGGGCGCCGCGCGCTATCTCCTCGGCGCCAACCCGCATCTCGCGCGCGCGCTGCGCGCCCGGGCGCATCGCTGGCTGCAGCGCTGGACGCCGGCCGACGGCCTCGTCGAGCCGGACGAGCTCGCGACGCGCGGCGCTCGCCCGTCACCAGCTCGGCGGCGCGGTCGTTCTCGCCGACCGCGCTCCAGAACTTCGCCGCCTGCCCGTATCGCTTCTTCCTGCAGGCGATCCATCGCCTGAAGCCGCGCGAGGAGCCGGCCGCGATCGAGCAGCATCGACCCGCTGACGCGCGGCGCGCTCTTCCACGAGGTGCAGTTCGCGACGCTGACGCGTCTGCGCGCCGACGGCGCATCTGCCGGTCGACCGCGACACCCTCGGGCGCGCGCTCGACGCCGTCGACGGCTGCGCTCGACGAGGTCGCGGACCGCTACCGCGACGAGCTGGCGCCGGCGATCCCGCGCGTCTGGGACGACGGATCGACGCCATCCGCGCCGACCTGCGCGAGTGGCTGCGCCGCGAGGCGGCGGCGGCGAGCGGCTGGGTGCCGTATCGTTTCGAGCTGTCGTTCGGCCTCGCCGGCCGCGAGCGCGGCGAGGCGGATCCGGCGAGCGTCGGCGCCGGGGTCGCGATCACCGAGCGCTGCACGCTGCGCGGCTCGATCGACCTCGTCGAGCGCCACGCCCGCGGCACGCTGCGGGTGACCGACCACAAGACCGGCAAGGTGCGAGCGGCGAACGGCGTCGTCGTCGGCGGCGGCGAGATCCTGCAGCCGGTGCTCTACGCGCTCGCCTGCGAGCGGATGCTCCCCGAGCCGCGTCGAGGCCGGCCGCCTCTACTACTGCACCGCCGCCGGCGGCTACGAGGAGCGCGTCGTGCCGCTCGATGCGACGAGCCGCGACGCCGCCCGCGACGTCGCTCGCCATCGTCGACCGCGCGCTCGTCGCGGGCTTCCTGCCGGCGGCGCCCGCGCCAGCGCGCGTGCAGCTACTGCGACTACCGACGCGGTGTGCGGTCCGTACGAGGAGGAGCGGGCGCGGCGGAAGCCCGCGCATCGGCTCGGCGATCTCGAGCGGCTCCGGGCGCTGCCGTGAGCACGACGACAGGACGCGGCCGGCGGACGCCGCCGGCGTCGAGACGCGCGCGACGCCCGGCGAGGCGCTCGCCGACGCGCCGGCGCGCGAGCGCATCTGCGCGCGATCTCGACGCGACGCTCGTCGTCGAGGCTGCCGCCGGCACCGGCAAGACGACGCGCGCTCGTCGCCCGCATGGTCGCGGTGCTCATGGCCGGGCGCGCGCGTCTCGACCAGATCGTCGCGGTGACGTTCACCGAGGCGGCGGCCGGCGAGCTCAAGCTTCGGCTGCGCGCCGAGATCGAGCGCGCCCGGCAAGCGCCCGAGACCTCGGCGGAGGCCCGCCGCCGTCTGAACGAGGCGCTGCCGCAGCTCGAGGAGGCGCGGATCGGCACGATCCATTCGTTCTGCAGCGACCTGCTGCGCGAGCGTCCGGTCGAGGCGCGCGTCGACCCGCTCTTCGAGGTCGCACCCGACGACGTCGCCGGCGAGCTCTTCCGGCGCGCGTTCGATCGCTGGTTCGAGGGCGCGCTCGCCGATCCGCCCGAAGGCGTGCGCCGCGTCCTGCGGCGGTCGGCGCGCGACCAGGACGGGCCGCGCGGGGTTCTGCGGTCGGCGGCGCTGGCCCTCGCCGAGCGGCGCGACTTCCCGCGGCCGTGGCGGCATCAGCCCTTCGCCCGCGAGCCCGCGATCGACGCGATTCTCGACGAGATGGCGGCGCTCGCGCGACCGATGCCGGTGCCGGCGACCCCGACGACTACTTCACCCGCTCGTTGCTGGCGCTCGCCCGCTTCGTCGACGAGACGCGCCGCCGCGAGACCGGCCGCGCCGCGCGACTACGACGGCGCTCGAGGCGGAGCTCGGCGCGCTCTGCCGCGAGCGGCACTGGCGAGTGGAGCGGGTTCCGCAACGCGACCCCGCCGGCTTTCCGAAGGCCGAGCTGAAAGCGCGCCGCGAGGCGCTGCGGGCGCGGCTGCGGGCCTTCGTCGACGCCGCCGGCGCCGACTTGGCGCCGCGGCTGCGCGACGAGCTGTGGACCGTGATCGAGGAGTACGAGCGCCTGAAGGAGCGCGCCGGCTGCTTGGACTTCCTCGATCTGCTGCTGCGCGCGCGCGACCTCGTGCGCGACGACGCGTCGGTCCGCGGCGAGCTCCAGCGGCGCTTCACGCACCTCTTCGTCGACGAGTTCCAGGACACCGATCCGCTCCAGGCCGAGATCCTCCTCCTGCTCGCGTCCGACGATCCCGGCGCGACCGACTGGAGGCAGGCGCGGCCGATTCCGGGAAAGCTCTTTCTGGTCGGCGACCCGAAGCAGTCGATCTATCGCTTTCGCCGCGCCGACGTCGCGCTCTACGAGTCGGTGAAGCGGCGGCTGGTCGCGGCCGGCGCGGCGGTCGTGTACCTCCCGGTGAGCTTCCGCGCGGTTCCCGAGATCCAACAGGCGGTGAACGCGGCGTTCGCGTCGCGGATGCGGGGGCAGTCGCCGAGCCAGGCCGCGTACGTGCCCCTCGCGCCCTTTCGGTGCGGCGGTGCGACGCAGCCGGCGATCGTCGCGCTGCCGGTCCCGGCGCCGTACGGCGACTACGGCCGCGTCGTCGATTGGCGGATCGAAGACTCGCTCCCCGATGCGACGGCGGCGTTCGTCGCACTGGCTCATCCACCGGAGCGGCTGGACGGTGACCGAGCGCGAGCGGCCGGATCGTCGGGTCCCGATCGAGCCGCGCCACGTCTGCGTCCTCTTCCGCCGCTTCCGTTCCTACGGGCGCGACGTGACCCGGCTCTACGTCCGAGCCCTGGAAGCGCGCCAGCTGCCGCACGTGCTGATCGGCGGCAGCGCGTTCCACGAGCGCGAGGAGGTCGAGGCGATCCGCAACGCGCTCGCCGCGATCGAGCGACCCGAGGACGATCTCGCGGTGTTCGCGACGCTGCGCGGTCCGCTCTTCGCGCTCGGCGACGGCGCGCTGCTCGCGTTTCGCGAGCGCTTCGGCAGCCTGCACCCGTTCCGTCCGCTCCCCGCCGACTTGCCGCCGGCGCTCGCCGAGGTCGGCGCGGCGCTCGCGATTCTTCGCGAGCTGCATCGCGGCCGCAACCGGCATCCGTTGCCGGACACGATCGGCCGCTTGCTCGCCGCGACCCGCGCCCACGCCGGCCTGGCGAACTGGCCGACGGGAGAGCAGGCGCTCGCCAACGTGACCCGGCTGATGGATCTCGCGCGCCGCGCCGAGCGCCACGGCATCACCTCGTTTCGCCGCTTCGTCGAGCGGCTCGGGGACGACGCCGCGCGCGGCGAGGCGAGCGACGCGCCGATCATCGAGGAGGGAACCGGCGGCATCCGGATCATGACCGTCCACCGCGCCAAGGGACTCGAGTTCCCGATCGTCGTGCTCGCCGATCTCACCGCCAAGGACACGCCGAGCGAGCCGGCGCGCTACACCGACCCGGCGCGCGAGCTGTGCGCGATCCGCCTCGCCGAGCGCCGCGCCGCCGGAGCTTCTCGAGCATCGCGACGAGGAGCTCGAGCGCGAGCGCGAAGAGTCGGCGCGCGTCCTCTACGTCGCCGCGACCCGCGCGCGCGATCTGCTGGTGGTGCCGGCGATCGGCGACGAGCGCCGCGAGGGCTGGGTCGCGGCGCTGAACCCCGTCCTGTATCCGCCCGACGAGCGGCGCCGGCGTCCCGCGACCCGCGAGCCCGTGGGTTGCCCGGCGTTCGGCCTGGACAGCGTCGTCGAGCGGCCGGCGCGTGCGCCGTCACGCGAGCGCTCGGTCGCGCCGGGGCTCCACCAACCCGAGATCGGCGGCGCCGACGTCGTCTGGTGGGACGCCGCCGTCCTCGACCTCGGCGTCGCCGAGAGGGTCGGCCTGCGCCAGCAGCGGCTCCTCGAGGCCGACGCCGACGGCGCCGTCTCCGAGCGTGGCGTCGTCGCGCACGACGAGTGGCAGCGCGCTCGCGCCGCCGTGCGCGCGGCCGGCGGGACACCGAGAGTCCGTGTCGTCGCCGCGACCGAGTGGGCGGCGCGCGACGACGCGCAGCGCGCGCTGCCGCCCTCTGCCGTCGCGAGCGGACTCGACGCCACGGCCGTCCGCGTCGAGTCCTGCGCGCCGGCCGCGGGCCCGCGCCCGCACGGCAGGCGGTTCGGCACCCTCGTCCACGCCGTGCTCGCGACCGTCGATCTCGAAGCCGGGCGGAGCGGCGTCGAGTCCGTCGGCGCGCTCCACGCCCGGCTCCTCGGCGCGCCCGACGACGAGCGGCTCGCCGCCGTCGCTGCGACCATCCGCGCGCTCGAGCACCCGCTCCTCCGCCGCGCCGCCGACGCCGCGCGAACCGGCGACTGCCGCCGCGAGACGCCGGTCGCGATCCGCCTGACGAGCGGCGACCTCGTCGAGGGCGTCGTCGACGTCGCGTTCCGCGCCAACGGCGGCTGGACCGTCATCGACTTCAAGACCGACGTCGAGCTCGCGATCCGCGAGCGAGAGTACCGCGCCCAAGCGGCCCTCTACGCCGCCGCGATCGCCCAAGCGACGAACCAACCGACCGAAGCGATCATCCTTCGAGTGTGACCCGTGCCGCGTCGCCACCGCGGGCGCTACGCCGATTCTCCCGGGGGGTTCAGCGCGGGACGGAGAGCCGATCCGCCACGACCCGCCACGCGAGATCCGCCAGCGCGTCCGGAGACCCGAACCCCGCGTCCATCGCCGCGTGCATCATCATCCCGTCGACCGCCGCGAAGATGACGCGCGCCTCGGTGAGGGGATCGGTTCGGACGTGGAACGATCCCTCGGCCACGCCGTCGCGGATCATCTGCGCGGCGACCTCCCACATCTGCGAGCGGATACGGGCGGCAGGCCGAAACGCGTCGGCGTTCCGCATCATCTCGACCCGAAAGTTCATCAGGCACTGAAAGTACGTCGGGCGGCACTGCGCCCACGCGACCGCGGCGCGGACGCGGTGCTCGAGGCGTTCCGCCGCGGACCCGCCGAACGTCGCCTCGGCTTGGCTCATCGCGAAGTCGCTGCCGACCGCGGCGAACGCCAAGCCGATGATCTGCTCCTTCGAATCGAAGTGGTAGGTGAAGTGCCCGCGCGCGAAACCGGTGGCGCGCTCGAGGGCGGTGATGGTGCAGGCCCGGATGCCGTCGCGCGCGATGATGTGAATCGCCGCCGCGATGATGTCCGCGCGCCGCGCCAGGCTCGTCGGCTGCGGTTGGCCGCGTGTGCCGCGGGGCGCGAGCAACGTCTCGAGCATCCCGCGCAGACGGGCGAGCTCGTCGTGGCCACGCGCCGCCGGGCGCCGCGTGGCGCCGTCACTCGCGCGGGTCACGTGCTTCCGCCGGCATTTTTCACTTGTACAAACATACTAGGCAGTGGTAAAGCCGCGAATATTCCGTCCGACGTCCCAATCGTGCCGTGAAGCCGGGACCAAACGTCGTCGAGGAGAATACCATGGTCGTCGAAGAGATCTGTCGCCACGCGCGAGGGCTGACGGCAGCCGTACTCGTTTCGCTCCTGATCCTCGGCGGCGCCGCGCCGCCGGCGCGTGCGGCGTCGGATTTCACGGAGTTCGAGACCGGGCAGGTGCGGCCGCTGGCGCTGTCGCCGGACGGGGCGCGGCTGTTTGCGGTGAACACGCCCGACAATCGGCTCGAGATCTTCGACGTCGCCGTCGGGGCGCTGACCAAGGTCGGCTCGGTGCCGGTCGGCCTCGAGCCGCTGGCGGTGGCGGCGCGGACCAACGACGAGGTGTGGGTGGTGAACCATCTCTCGGACAGCGTGAGCGTCGTCGACGTGAGCGATCCGGCGGCGGCGCGGGTGGTGCGCACGCTGCTGGTGGGTGACGAGCCGCGCGACATCGTCTTCGGGGGGCCGGCGCACGACCGGGCGTTCATCACGACCGCGCACCGCGGGCAGAACACGCCGTTGCAGGCGACGATCGAGAGCGTGCTGACGACGCCGGGGATCGGCCGCGCCGACGTGTGGGTGTTCGACGCCAACGCGTTCGGGGCGACGCTCGGCGGGACGCCGCAGACGATCATCACGCTCTTCAGCGACACGCCGCGCGCGCTCGCGGTGACGCCCGACGGCCACACCGTCTACGCGGCGGGCTTTCACTCCGGCAACCGCACCACCACGATCCTCGAGTTCCTGGTGCCGGACGGCGGCGAGAGCCACGGCGGGCTGCCCGAGCCGAACACGAACTTCCAGGGGATCGCCGGTCCCGAGGTCGGGCTGATCGTCAAGTTCAACGGCACGCAGTGGGTCGACGAGCTCGGCCGCGACTGGTCGGCCCAGGTCGCGTTCTCGCTGCCCGACAAGGACGTCTTCGCGATCGACGCGACGCAGAACCCGCCGGTGCAGGTCGCGGGGGCGGGCGGCTTCTACGCCGGCGTCGGCACGATCCTCTTCAACATGGCGGTGAACCCGGTGAGCGGGAAGGTCTACGTGAGCAACCTCGAGTCGCTGAACCAGCATCGCTTCGAAGGAGGTGGCATCTACTCCGCGGGCTTCAAGCCGCCGGGCGAGCCGGCGTCGGTGCGCGGGCACCTGGCGGAGAGCCGGATCACGGTGCTCGACGGCGCGAGCGTGCTGCCGCGGCACCTGAACAAGCACATCAACTACGGCACGTGCTGCGCGGCGACGCCGAACGCGGAGAACGACGCGAGCGTGGCGTTTCCGACGGGGATGGCGGTGTCGAGCGACGGCGCGACGCTGTACGTGGCGGCGCTCGGGACGAACGAGATCGCGGTGTACGACACGGCGGCGCTCGAGGCGGACACGTTCGTGCCGGACGCGGGGGACCAGATCCCGGTGTCGGGCGGTGGGCCGACGGGGCTGGTGCTCGACGAGGCGCGCAGCCAGCTCTACGTGCTGACGCGGTTCGACGACGGGATCTCGGTGGTGAGCACGGGGACGGGCGACGAGCCGGTGCACGTGACGCTGCACAATCCGGAGCCGGCGAGCGTAGTGAGCGGGCGGCCGTTCCTGTACGACGCGAGCCACACGTCGAGCCACGGGGACTCGGCGTGCGCGAGCTGCCACATCTTCGGCGACTTCGACAGCCTGGCGTGGGATCTGGGCGATCCCGACAACACGGTGGTGAACAATCCGGGGCCGTTTGCCGTCGGGCCGTTCGTCGATCCGGATTTCCATCCGATGAAGGGGCCGATGACGACGCAGAGCCTGCGGGGGCTGGCGAACCACGGGCCGATGCACTGGCGGGGGGATCGGACGGGGGGCAACGACGTGCCGCCGAACGGGAGCGCGCAGCCGAACACGGGGACGTTCAACGAGGACGCGGCGTTCAAGGCGTTCAACGTGGCGTTTCCGGGGTTGGTGGGGCGGAGCGCGGAGCTGCCGGCGGCGGAGATGCAGGCGTTCACCGACTTCATGCTGCAGGTGACGTATCCGCCGAACCCGATCCGCAATCTCGACAACTCGCTCACGCCGGCGCAGCAGGCGGGGCGGAACTTCTTCAAGGGCCCGATCTCCGACTCGCTCCAGAACTGCGACGGCTGCCACCGCTTGGTGCCGGGCGCCAACCCGGGCGAGGCCGCGCCGGGGTTCTTCGGCACCGACGGCCGCGCGAGCTTCGAGGGCGAGTCGCAGGTCTTCAAGGTCCCGCACCTCCGGAACATGTACCAGAAGGTCGGCATGTTCGGCTTGCGGGCCGGGCCGGGCGGCGGCAACGGCTTCACCGGCGATCAGGTGCGGGGCTTCGGGTTCCTCCACGACGGCTCCGTCGATACGCTCTTCCGCTTCCACAACGGGCAGGTGTTCGATCAGAGCGGCGGGAACCCGGAGGATTTCCCGTCGGTGCCGCCGGCGATCCGCTGCGGCGGAACGTCGAGGCCTTCATGATGGCCTTCGACAGCAACCTGGCGCCGATCGTCGGGCAGCAGATCACGCGCACCGGCAGCAACGCCGGCGTTGCCAACCCGCGTCTCGATCTCTTGCGGCAGCGCGCCGACGCCGGCGAGTGCGACCTCGTGGTGAAGGGCCGGATCGGCGGCGAGGACCGCGGCGCCTTGTACGTCGGCGGCAGCCAGTTCGTGACCGACCGCGCCGCCGACGCGCCGATCAGCGACGCGGCGCTGCGCGCGCTCGCCGACACCGCGGGCCAGGAGCTGACGTACACCTGCGTGCCGCCGAGGTCGGGCGTGCGCATCGGCATCGACCGCGACGGCGACAGCTTCGGCGACCGCGACGAGCTCGACGCCGGCAGCGATCCGGCCGACGCGGCGAGCACGCCCGCGGGCGGCGCCGCGGTCTGCCGCACCCTCACCGCGGCGACCTTCCGGCGCGCGACGTTGCGGGACGAGCGCGGCCAGCTGTCGCTGCGGGCCGACGTGAGCCTCGGGACGTACGCGCAGGAGACGGTCTCCGTCGTCGCCGAAGACGGCGGCGGCGAGATCTTCAGCGGCAACGTGCCGGGGGCGTCGATCGTCGCGAAGGGCCACGGCTTCAAGTACTCGGCGCCGAGGGGTGCGACGGGCATCACCAAGGTCACGGTGCGCGAGAAGAAGCATAGCGGTGGGACGTTCAAGGTGACGCTGAAGACCAAGTACGCGTGGACGCCGCCCAAGGCCGACGAGGACGAGACCACGACCTCGGTGACGCTGAACGTCGGCGGCGCCTGCTTCCGCGGCAACGCCACCCGCGTTCGCTGAGGATCCATCGCGTCCAGCGTCGCGGGTGCGGTTCGGCCGCGCGCACCCGCGACGTCGGGACCGGTCCGGGAACGTCGGCTAGCGCGTCGGTGCGGAGGCGGGTGCGGCTGCGACGCCGAGCCGGTCGGCGACCACCCGCCAGACGTGATCGGGGAGATCGGCGCGCGGGTGAAACACCGCATCCATCGCGGCGTGCATCACGAGGCCGTCGATCGTCGCGAACATGAGCCGCGCCTCCACCGCCGGATCGCCGGCGAGGCGAAAGTCGCCTTCGGCGACGCCCGCACGCATGAGCTGCGCGGTGAACTCCCACAGCTGACGGCGAATCCGCGGCGCGTCCGGGAACGCCGCCGGGTTGCGCATCATCTCGACCCGGAAGTTCATCAGGCAGCGGAAATACTCCGGGTGAGTCACGACCCACTCGACCGCGGCGCGGACGCGGTACTCGAGCGCGGCGCGCGCGCCGATGCCGAGCGGCGCGGTCAGCTGCGTCGTCGCCCAGTCGCTCGCGACGGTCGCGAAGGCGAGGGTGATGATCTCCTCCTTGGCCGCGAAATGGTAGCTGAAGTGGCCGCGCGCGAAGCCGGTCTCGTGCTCGAGAGCGGTGACGGTGCAGGCGCGGATGCCGTCGCGGGCGATCACGCGGATGGCGGCGGCGACGATCTCGCCGCGCCGGGCTTCGGCGGCACCGTGCGCGCGGTAGGCGTGCGGTGAGCTCGACGCGGCCGTCAGGGCGCGGCGGCGTGCGCTCGACGTGGACCGCGTTCGCGCGCGTGCTCGCGCGCGCCGGCGCGGCGGATGCGCACGCGCCTGGCTGGCAGGATCGTCGGCCCGGTCGACACTACCGTTGGATCGTCGGCTATTCACGTGTGACGGGCCGTGTTTTCACTTGTACAGACATACTACAGCGTGTTAGATCCGCAAGGTCTGTGAACGATGGCGAGCGCTCGTCACGCATGCGTGCCGTCATGCGAGCGCGTCCCATCTCGGCCCTTCCAAGGAGACAGTCGATGACGCTCATCCAGAATTGGCGGACGCCGTTGCGGGCATTCATGCCGGCGGCGCTGCTGCTTGTCGTGTGTTGGTCGAGCTCGGCGCGTGCGGCGTCGGATTTCACGGAGTTCGAGACCGGGCAGGTGCGGCCGCTGGCGCTGTCGCCGGACGGGGCGCGGCTGTTCGCGGTGAACACGCCCGACAATCGGCTCGAGATCTTCGACGTCGCCGTCGGGGCGCTGACCAAGGTCGGCTCGGTGCCGGTCGGCCTCGAGCCGCTGGCGGTGGCGGCGCGGACCAACGACGAGGTGTGGGTGGTGAACCATCTCTCGGACAGCGTGAGCGTGGTCGACGTGAGCGATCCGGCGACGGCGCGCGTGGTGCGCACGCTGCTGGTGGGTGACGAGCCGCGCGACATCGTCTTCGGCGGGCCGGCGCACGACCGCGCGTTCATCACGACCGCGCACCGCGGGCAGAACACGCCGTTGCAGGCGACGATCGAGAGCGTGCTGACGACGCCGGGGATCGGCCGCGCCGACGTGTGGGTGTTCGACGCCAACGCGTTCGGGGCGACGCTCGGCGGGACGCCGCAGACGATCGTCACGCTCTTCAGCGACACGCCGCGCGCGCTCGCGGTGACGCCCGACGGCCACACCGTCTACGCCGCCGCATTCCATTCCGGCAACCGCACCACCACGCTGTCGGAAGGCGTCGTCCCCGACGGTGGCGAGAGCAGCGGCGGGCTGCCCGAGCCGAACACGAACTTCCAGGGGATCGCCGGTCCCGAGGTCGGGCTGATCGTCAAGTTCAACGGCTCGCAGTGGGTCGACGAGCTCGGCCGCAACTGGTCGAGCAAGGTGAGATTCTCGCTGCCCGACGAGGACGTCTTCGCGATCGACGCCGACGCAGAACCCGCCGGTGCAGGTCGCGGGGCCGGGCGGCTTCTACGCCGGCGTCGGCACGATCCTCTTCAACATGGCGGTGAACCCGGTGAGCGGGAAGGTCTACGTCACCAACCTCGAGTCGCTGAACCAGCATCGCTTCGAGGGAGCGGGCATCTTCTCCGCGGGCTTCAAGCCGCCGGGCGAGCCGGCGTCGGTGCGCGGGCACCTGGCGGAGAGCCGGATCACGGTGCTCGACGGCGCGAGCGTGCTGCCGCGGCACCTGAACAAGCACATCGACTACGGCACGTGCTGCGCGGCGACGCCGAACGCCGAGAACGACGCCAGCCTGGCGTTTCCGCTCGGCATGGCGGTCTCGAGCGACGGCGCGACGCTCTACGTGGCGGCGCTCGGGACGAGCGAGATCGGGGTCTACGACACGGCGGCGCTCGAGGCCGACACGTTCGTGCCGGACGCGGCGGACCAGATCCCGGTGTCGGGCGGCGGGCCGACGGGCCTCGTGCTCGACGAGGCGCGCAGCCAGCTCTACGTGCTGACGCGGTTCGACGACGCGGATCTCGGTGCTGAGCACGGGGACGGGCGACGAGCCGGCGCACGTGGCGCTGCACAATCCGGAGCCGGCGAGCGTCGTGAACGGGCGGCCGTTCCTCTACGACGCGAGCCACACCTCGAGCCACGGCGACTCGGCGTGCGCGAGCTGCCACATCTTCGGCGACTTCGACAGCCTGGCGTGGGACCTCGGCGATCCCGACGACACGGTGGTGAACAATCCGGGGCCGTTTGCCGTCGGGCCGTTCATCGATCCGGATTTCCATCCGATGAAGGGCCCGATGACGACGCAGAGCCTGCGCGGGATGGCGAACCACGGGCCGATGCACTGGCGGGGCGATCGGACGGGCGGCAACGACGTGCCGCCGAACGGGAGCGCGCAGCCGAACACGGGGACGTTCAACGAGGACGCGGCGTTCAAGAAGTTCAACGTGGCGTTTCCGGGGCTGGTCGGGCGGAGCGCGGAGCTGCCGGCGGCGGAGATGCAGGCATTCACCGACTTCATGCTGCAGGTGACGTATCCGCCGAACCCGATCCGCAATCTCGACAACTCGCTCACGCCGGCGCAGCAGGCGGGGCGGAACTTCTTCATGGGCCCGATCTCCGACACCTTCCAGAACTGCGACGGCTGCCACCGCTTGGTGCCGAGCGCCAACCCCGGCGAGGCCGCGCCGGGGTTCTTCGGCACCGACGGCCGCTCGAGCTTCGAGAACGAGACCCAGATCCTCAAGGTCCCGCACCTCCGGAACATGTACCAGAAGGTCGGCATGTTCGGCATGGCGGCGGTGCCGTTCTTCAACGGCGGCGACAACGGATTCAAAGGCGATCAGGTGCGCGGCTTCGGCTTTCTTCACGACGGCAGCGTCGACACGCTGTTCCGCTTTCACAACGCCATCGTCTTCAACCAGAACGGCATCAACCCGGCCGGCATTCCCGCCGGCGCGCCCGGGGATCCGCTGCGGCGTCAGCTCGAGGCCTTCATGATGGCCTTCGACAGCAACCTCGCGCCGATCGTCGGGCAGCAGATCACGCGCACCGGCAGCAACGCCGGGGTCGCGAACCCGCGCCTCGACCTCTTGCGCCAGCGTGCCGACGCCGGGGAGTGCGACCTGGTCGTGAAGGGGCGGATCGGCGGCGAGGACCGCGGCGCCTTCTACGTCGGCGGGAGCCAGTTCGTGACCGACCGTGCCGGCGATGCGCCGATCAGCGACACGACGCTGCGCGCGCTCGCCAACACCGCCGGCCAGGAGCTGACGTACACCTGCGTGCCGCCGGGGTCGGGCGCGCGGATCGGCATCGACCGCGACGGCGACAGCTTCGGCGACCGCGACGAGCTCGACGCCGGCAGCGATCCGGCCGACGCGGCGAGCGTGCCCCCGGGCGGCATTCCGATCTGCACCTCGCTGACTCTCGTCGAGTTCAAGAGGGCCACGCTGAGGGACGAGCGCGGCCAGCTGTCGCTCAACGCGGACGCGGCGCTCGGGACGTACGCGCAGGAGGCCGTTGCGGTCTCGGCGCAGGACGGCGGCGGTGCGATCTTCGCCGGCAGCGTGCCGGGGGCGTCGATCGTCCCCAAGGGCCATGCTTTCCGCTACGCGGCGCCGCGCCACACGACGGGCGTCACCAAGGTCGTGGTGCGCGAGAAGAAGAACTCGGGCGGCATCTTCAAGGTGACGATCAAGGTGAAGGACGGCTGGACGCCGCCCAAGGCGGACGAGGACGAGACCACGACCGAGGTCACGTTGAACGTCGGCGGCGCCTGCTTCCGCGGCAACGCCACCCGCGTCCGCTGACGATCCGATGATGCGCGGGTGCGCGCGGTGCTCGCGCGCACCCGCGCATCGCGCGCGTCGGCGCGACCGTCGGCCGTCGCCGGCACGTGCGATCCGCCGCGGGCACGAGGTGGCGCCGCCGGATTTGCGCCGCTCCGCGTCTAGGCGCATCCTGGCGCGCATCGACGGCCGTGACACGGCCGTCGATGCGAAAGGACCGAGGATGGCGACCAACACTCTCACCATCACCGACAATCGCACCGGCCGCAGCTACACGGTGCCGATCGTCGCGAACGCGATTTCCGCGGCGCAGCTTCGCGAGATCAAGCTCGCGCCCGAAGACCGCGGCCTGATCTCGTACGATCCCGCCCTCCGCCACACGGCGACGTGCCGGAGCGCGATCACCTACGTCGACGGCGAGAGCGGCGAGCTGCGCTACCGCGGCTACGCGATCGAGGACCTCGCCGAGCACGCGACCTACCTCGAGGTGGCGTACCTGATCCTCGAAGGTGAGCTACCGAGCGCGAGCGCGCTCGAGGGATGGACACGCGACGTCCGCGAGCACGCGCTCGTCCACGAGAACGTCACGCAGTTCATCGACGGGTTCCGCCACGACGCGCCGCCGATGGGCGTCCTGATCTCGTCGGTGGCGGCGCTCGCGACGTTCTTTCCCGACGCGGTCGAGGTCGGCGATCCGGCGGTGCGCCGGCGGCAGATCCTCCGGCTGATCGGTCAGGTGCCCACGCTCGCCGCGTTCGCGCACCGCAAGCGCAGCGGCTTGCCGTTCGTCTATCCGGACCGCGAGCTCTCCTACATCGGCAACTTCTTGAGCATGATGTTCCGCATGACCGAGCTCTCGTACCGCCCCGACCCGGTGATCGCGCGCGCGCTCGACGTGCTCTTCCTGCTGCACGCGGATCACGAGCAAGCCTGCTCGACGACGACCATGCGTTGCGTCGGGAGCGCGAAAACCGATCCCTTCAGCGCGGCGGCGGCCGCCGCCGCCGCGCTCTCCGGACGCTTCCACGACGAGGCGTACGAGGCGGTGCTGTCGATGTTCACGCGCATCGGCGAGCCGGATGCGGTGCCGGCGTTCTTGGCGAGCATGCGGGCGGCGAAGACCGATCCGCCCGGCTTCGGGCACCGCGTCTATCGCACGTACGATCCCCGGGCGCGGATCCTGCGCGACCATGCGGCGCGGGTCTTCGCCGTCACCGGACGCCCGAAGATCTTCGACGTCGCGCTGGCGTTGGAGCGCGCCGCCGCCGCCGATCCGTATTTCGTCGAGCGCGGCCTCTACCCGACCGTCGATTTCTACGAGACGATCGTCTACCACGCGATCGGATTTCCGGCGGCGATGTTCCCGGTGCTGTTCGCGATCCCGCGCTTCATCGGCTGGGCAGCGCAATGGGACGAGATGATGCGCGATCCGGCGCAGCGCACGTACCGTCCGCGGCAGCTCTACGACGGCCCGGAGCCGCGCGCCTACGTGCCGGCCGACGAGCGCGGCTGAGAACGGCGGCCGGCCCGAAGCGGGGCGCCGTCGGTCCGCGCCGGCGGCGGTCGCGGCGCCTTTTGCCGGTTTCGGCGTCGCCGGATCGATGCTTAACTGAAGCCCCCGACGCGTACCCTCGTATCTCCACAGGAGCGAATACATGAACGTTCAGGACTTGAAGAAAGAGCTCGTCGACATCTGCCACTGCGCGAACGATCGCTGGCTCACCGCCGGATCGGGCGGCAACATCAGCGTCCGCATTCCGGGCACGGATCGCTACCTCTGCACGGCGACCGGCGTCACGTTCCGCGACACCGCCGTCGACAACGTCGTCGAGATGGACCTCGCCGGCAATCAACGCGGGGGCGACCTCAAGCCTTCGAAAGAGTACCGCTGGCACGCGGGCATCCTCTCGCTGCGTCCGGAGGTGAACGGCGTCGTTCACACGCATTCGACTGCCACCATGGCGTTCGGGATCGTCGGCCTGGTGCCGCCGCACCTGACGGGGCAGGCACGCGTGCACCTCGGAAAGATCCAGATCGTGCCCTACGCCGACGCCGGCTCCGAGAAGCTGCGCGATCTGATCATGGACGTGTATCGCGCCCACCCGGATACCCGCATCGTGCTGCTCGCGAACCACGGACTCGCCGCGACCGGTCCGACGCTGCTCGAGGCGCTGAACCGTGCCGAGATCGTCGAGGACTCGGCGCAAGCGTACCTGCACTGCAAGATCATCGGCCGCGAGCCGAATCTCGACTTCTGAGCGAGCCCGACACGGCGGCGCCGGCGGTGCTGGTGACGCACGTCGCGCCGGGGTGAATTCCCGGCGCTCGGGCCGCCCATGCCGCCGCCGCGGTCGTGGATCGGGACCGGCGCGCGTTCGCGTTCGGGCGCGCGTGCGGGTAGAAGCGGGCGGTGCGCGCGGACGCCCTCGTTGACGCCGCGATCTCCTCGATCCCCGAGCTGACGCCCGTCGTTGCCCGCGATCTGCGTGCTCTCGTCGCGACCCTCCTCGACGGCGCGCCCGATGCCGCAATCGTGCTCGGCGGCAGCGTCGCGTCGGCGCGCTACGGTCCGCCGCGACGCGACCGCAATCACGACATCGACCTCTTCGTGATCGCGCGCACGCGGCGCGCAGCGCTGCGCACGCTGCGCTCGCGCGACTTGCGGCGCGCGCTCGAGGCGCTGCCGCTCGCGGCGGCGGCGGAGCTCGTCGTCTTGTGGGAGGCGCTCGTCCGAAGCGGCCGCACCTCGGTGTACGGCCGCGTGCTCGTCGGCGACCCCGGCCTGGCGGCGGCGATCGCGGGGTCGCCGGCGCCGCCGCAGGCGAACTTGCTGCGGACCGCCTACCTCTACTTGCTGGAGAGCCTGCTCGAGCCCGACGACGGCGACCGCTTGGTCGCGAAGGCGCTGCTCACCGCGTTTCGCGCCTGGCTCCGTCCGCGGCAGCCCGCGGACCTGGCGATGCGCGACCTGTTCGCCGTCGACGCGACGGCGGCGGCCCTCGACGCGGCTCGCGGCGTGCTCGACGCCGACGCCGCGGCCGCGGTCGCCGCCGCGCTCGCCTGGCAATCGGGTGACGACGGCGCGTGGGACGCGCGGCGCGCCCAGCGCAGCGCGCGGACGTTCATCCGGACGATCGACGGCGACGGCCGGCGCGCGCGTCCGCTTCGCCGCTTGGTGCGGCACGCGGCGGCGCGCCTGCATCTCGGCGCGTCGCCGTTCCACCTCGTCGATTCCGACCGCGGCTTCCTCGACGCGTCCGCGGCGCTGCTCGCGGCGGCGACCGCGATCGAGAGCGACGACCGCGATCCGGCGTCGCCGCGCGGCGGGAGCGCGCTCTGCGGCGCGGAGGACCTCGTCCGGCGACTGACCGGCATGCGCATCGGCGACGCCGAGACGGCGGGGGCGCGGGTGCGCTTCACGCCGCGCGATCGTCTGGAACGTGCCGCGTTCGCCCTCGTCGCGTACGGGCGCTACTACCCCCACAAGATTCTCCTGCCCGCTCCGCCGCGGGTGCCGTCGCCGGCGTGCGACGAGGCCGGCGCCGAGGTCGTGAGCATCGTCGTGCCGTGCCGGAACGCCGCGGCGACCGTGCCGCGCCTGCTGGCGAGCGTCGCGAGCCAGGAGATCCCGCCGGGCTACGCGGTCGAGACCATCGTCGCCGACGACGGCAGCGCCGACGACAGCGCGATGGTCGCCGCGCGCGGCGGCGCCACGGTGGTGAGCTCGACACGGCGCGGAGCGAGCGCCGCGCGCAACGCCGGCGCCGCGCGCGCGCGCGGGGCGACGATCGTGTTCCTCGACGCCGACACGCGGATCGTCGGCCGCGACTTCCTGCACCACGTCCTGCGCGCGTTCGCTCGCCACCCCGACGTCGGCGTCGTCGGCGCGGCGATCGAGTGCGAGGAGCCGACGACCGCCTGGGGTCGCGCCGACCACATGGTGTCCTTCTTCAACTGGCAGCCGTCGCAGGTGCCCGAGAAGCGTCACTTCCATCCGTCGGCGGCGCTCGCGGTCCGCCGCGGGCTGTGGACGGCGACGGGCGGGTTCGACGTCGCCATCCGCCGCTTCCACGATTTCGATTTCTGCCGGCGGGCGCGCGAGCTCGGCGCCGCCGTCTACTTCGAGCCGGCGGCGCGCGTCGCGCACCGGCCCCGCGAGACCATGCGGGACGCGCTGGTCCACGCGGCGCGCTGGGGCTCGAACGTGCGCCGTGTCTACGCGCCGTACGACGTCCGCCGCTGGTGGTTTCTCGACCGGCCCGTGCTGTTCGCGGCCAACGTCCCCTTCGAGGTCGTGAACCGGCTCTGGATCGTCGTCAAACGGTGGTCGTGGCGGCGGCCGCGCGACACGGCGACGTTGCTGCCGCTGGCGGCCGCGCTGCTGGGGGCGTGGGGAGCCGGGGTCGCGATCGGCGGCTACCGCTCGATCACCGCGGTGCGAGCGGGCGCCGCGATCGCCGCGGCGCGCGAGGCGGAGCGCCGCGGCCGCAACGATTGGAGCTCGGCCGAATGATCGCCGCCGCCGTCAGGTCGGCGTCGCCAGGCGCGCGAGAAAGCCGCGGTCCTGATCGATGAGCGCGGCGAGCGACGGACGCGCGGCGACGCGCGCGAACCAGCGCGCGACGCCGGGATGGCGAGCGGCGGCGACCTCGACCCCGGCGTGGCCGAGGTTCACCAGCTGGCAGGCGACGCTCACGTCGGCGAGCGTGAAGGCGTTCGCGACCAGGTACTCGTCGGCACCGAGCTCACGCTCGAGGTAGTCGAGGTACGCCGGCAGCTCGGCGAGCGCGCTCTGCACCACCGCCTCGTCCGGCGTCTTCCGCATCAGCTTCGCGTTGATCACCCGCTGAAAGAAGATCTTGCCGGTGAGGCTCGGCGCCATGCCGCCGTCGGCGTACTCGTCGAACCAGCGTACCCGTGCGCGCTCGTAGGGCGTCGTCGGGAAGAGCGGCGGCGTCGGGAAGCGCTCCTCGAGGTACTCGGCGATCACCGAGCTGTCGGCGAGCGGGCGTCCCTCCTCGTCCTCGAGCGCGGGGATCCGTCCGAGCGGGCTCCGTTTGAGGAGCTCTTCGGACTTGTCGAACGGGTTCTGTGGAATGAGCTGGTACTCGATCTGCTTCTCCGCGAGCACGGTGCGGACCTTGCGGACGAACGGCGAGAGCAGGGCGCCGTAGATCTTCAGCATCGGAGCTCCTTCCGGCGACGGCGCGATCGCCGCCGCGTCAGCGTTGCGCAGTGACGTAGCCGCGGCCACCCGTTGATGCAAACCGCGGCGCGCCGCCGTCAGCGAGCGGCGAGCACGGCGGTGAGCTCGGGCGTGATCCGCGCGCGGGCGGCGGCGTCGATGCGGAGCTGCTCGCGCGCCTGCGCGGTGGTCTCGCGGGTCTCGTCGGTCACGTGGGCGGCGAGGAACTCGCCGACCTCGCCGGCGACCGGCGTCAGCGCCGCCATGCCGCGAATGACGTACTGGCGGAGCATCGGGTCCATGGTGAGGATGCGCGCGTCCCAGTTGTCGCGCACGAACGCCCACGCCGCGAGCCGCGAGGCGCGGCCGCCGAGCAGGCGCGCGAGCACGAAGGCGCGGTCCTGCGGCCGCACGTCGTCGGTGAACGCGAGGTCGAGCGTTCGGCGGACGAGCGCCGGGTCCTCGAAGCTCGCGAGTGCGTACAGGAAACGCTCCTCCTCCTCGGGATCCTGGCTGCTCGCGCGCTTGCGCTCGAGAAAGCGGTCGTAGAGCGCGCCGTCGCCGCCGCGCGCGGCGAGGTTGGCGACGACCGGCACCAGATTGGGATCGAGCGTCGCGCGGTCGTCGAGGTAGCGGCCGAGCCGCCGTGGCGCCTCGTCGAGGACGGCACGGGTGCGGGCGAGACGGCCGAGGGCGGCGATGACGGCGGCGCGCTTCATGCGCTCGTCGCTCGACTCGCCGGCGGCGGGATCCCAGCCGAGCGCCTCGAACGGCGTGCGGAAGATCGCCTCGACGAGCGCCGCGAACGCCGGCCGCGCCGCGTCCTCGAGCGCATGGATCTCGAGCCACGCGAGGCGCTCGGCGATCGCCTCGAGGACCGCGCGATCGGTTTCGGCGCGGTACCCTTCGAGGAGCGCGAGGAACTGGCCGATGCCGGCGATCGCGGCCTTCGTCAGCACCCACTGGTTGCCGAGCAGGTTCAGGCGCTCCTCGGGACCGAGCGCGGCGGCGAGCGTGTCGGTGAGCCGGGCGATCGCCGCGTCGTCGAGCGCGAAGCGGTAGAATCCCGCGCCGTTGCCGTTCGGATAGATCCAGCGCGCGTCCGCGATCGTGACCTCGTCGCGCGCCGCCGTGAGGAGGACGCGCTCCTCGCGCGTGCCGCGGGCACCGCCGCACTTGATCACGAGCGGAACCGGCCAGAGCTGCGGCTCCGCGTGCTGCGCGGCCTCGGGATCGGCGTAGAAGCGCCGTTGGCTCATGGCGAGGCGGACGCCGCGCTGGTCGAAGCGGGTCGCGATCTCGACGACGGGGTGGCCGGGCTCGGTGATCCAGGCGTTGGCGATGGTCGACACGTCGCGCCCCGACGCCGCGCCGAGCTCGCGCCAGAAGTCGTCGGCGGTGGCGTTGCGCTCGGCGTAGCGGCGGAGGTAGCTCCGCACCCCGTCGCGGAACGCATCGGCGCCGAGAAACCCCTCGATCATCCGCACGACGCCGGCGCCCTTCCAGTAGGTGATCGCGTCGAAGCGCTCGGCCGCTTGCCGCGCGTTCTCGACCTGGAACGAGATCGGATGCGTCGACACCAGGGCGTCGAGCGCGAACGGGCGCGCCAGCGTCGCCACGAAGTCGCGCCACATCCCCCATTCGGGCATCAGGTCCGCGGTCGTCTTCCAGCCGACGAAGGTCGCGAACGACTCGTTCAGCCAGAGGTCGTTCCACCACGCCATCGTGACCAGGTCGCCCCACCACATGTGGGTGAGCTCGTGCGACGCGGTGTAAAAGATGTCCTGCAGGGTATCGACCGACGCCTGCGCCGGATCGGCGGCGATCGCGGTCAGGCGATAGGTGATCGCGCCGGGATTCTCCATCGCGCCGGCCTCGAAGTCGGCGAGGCCGATCGCGTCGATCTTGCCGTACGGGTAGGGAATCGCGGTGTAGCGCGCCAGGTACTCGACGGCGCGCGCGTGCGCGTCGCGGGCGTAGACGCCCTTGTCGGCGAGGCCGCGCGGCAGCCAGACGCGCACCGGGACGCCGTCGCGCGTGCGCGTCTCGGCCGTCGCCTCGAACGGTCCGACGGCGAACGCGACCAGGTACGAAGAGATCGGCGGCGTCTCCGTGAAGCGGACGATCTTGCGGCCGTCGCCGGCGGCGCGCTCCTCGGCGATCGCGCCGTTGGCGATCGCGGTGAGGTCGCCGGGGAGGTTGAGCGTGAGCGCGAAGCGGGCCTTGAACTCGGGCTCGTCGAAGCAGGGAAACGCGCGGCGGGCGTCGGCCGCCTCGAACTGCGTCGCGGCGTAGCGCGCGCCGTCCTTCAGCGAGCGGTAGAGACCGCGGAGCTTCTCGACGATCTCGCCGTGGAAATCGATCGTGAGCGTCGCCGCCCCGGCGGGAACGTGCTCCGCGAACGCCAGGCTCACGGCCTCGGCGTGCGGGTGCATCGTGAGCGCGGCGGGGACCGGCCGATCGAGGCGCGGATGGCTCAGCATCGCCTTCGCGATCGTGAGATCGAGGGCGTGGAGCGTGATCACGTCCGTCGCCTCGCCGACGTCGAGCGCGATCTCGACCGTGCCGGTCGACTGCCAGCGCTCGAGGTCGAGCATCAGCGCCAGGTCGTATCGCCGCGGCCGCACGCGTTTCGAGAGCCGAAAATTCACTCCGGGATCGCTGAGCGCAGGCGTCGTCATGGCCGAGCACTCTGGACGAAGGCCCGAAACCGCGCAAGCACGTCCGCGCGCGTCGCCGTCGCCGACGGCCACGCACGCACTTTGCGACTTGTCGCGGTGCGGGCCGGCGCGTACAGAGATTGGGACGCGGCGAATCGACCGTCGCCCGCTCGCGCCGTTCGCGCTCGTGGAGCGCGCGCACGTGCCGCGATCCGAGCGACGGGCTCGTCCGTATCCGTCTCGTGCGGTGCCGCAGATCTCGACGATGCATGCTCCGACCGACGAGCCACTGACACGCGGAACGGCGGGCGCGTGCCGATGACGGCCGACGTTCGGTCCACGCAGGACGTGCATCCGGCGTCGAGCGCCGTCCCGACGCCGGCGCTCGTCGTCGGCACCGCCGCCGTGTACTACGCGGCGGCGAAGCTCGGCCTCTCGATGGCCTTCATCGCCGATCAGGTGACCGCGGTCTGGCCGCCGACCGGCATCGCGCTCGCCGCCGTGCTCGTGCTCGGGCCGCGCGTCTGGCCCGGGATTCTCCTCGGCGCGTTCCTCGCCAATGCGACCGCGGCCGAGCCGCTCGCGACCGCGGCGGGGATCGCGATCGGCAACACGCTCGAAGCGCTCGTCGGCGCGGCGCTGCTCCGGCAGGTGGGCTTCCGCCGCTCGCTCGAGCGCCCGCGCGACGTGGTCGCGCTCGCGCTGCTCTCGGCGACGCTCAGCACGGCGGTGAGCGCGACCATCGGTACCGTGAGCCTGTGCGTCGGCCGGGTGCAGCCGTGGAGCGCGTGGGGAGCGCTCTGGTGGGTGTGGTGGGTCGGCGATGCGCTCGGCGCGCTCGTCATGGCGCCGCTGCTCCTCGTCTGGTCGGCGCCGCCGGTGATCGTCGGGCGACGGCGCCGCACCGCCGAAGCGGTCGCGCTCGGCGCCTGCGTCGTCGTCGGCGGCGGCGTGGTGTTCATGAGCGGGATCGGGATGCAGAGCGGCGGCTATCCGCTGCACTACATGATCTTCCCACTCGTCGCGTGGGCGGCGCTGCGGTTCGGCCAGCCGGCGACGACCGCCGTCACGTTCGCCGTTGCCGGTCTCGCGATCTGGAGCACGATGCACGGCCGCGGACCGTTCGTGATGGCGACCGTGAACGCGAGCCTCGTCATCCTTCAGCTCTTCATGGCGGTCGTCGCGGTGACGGCGCTTCTCCTCGGCGCCGCGATCACCGACCGCGACCTCGTCGAGCGCCGGCGGCGTGAAGAGTATCGCCTCCTGGAGGCGAGCGAGCGCCGTCTCCGGCATGCGCTCGAGGCCGGCAAGATGGGCGTCTGGGAGTGGAACATCGCGACCGGTGACGTCTGGTGGTCCGACACGCTCGAGCCGATCCACGGGCTCGCGCCGGGGAGGTTCTCCGGCACCTTCGCCGGGTTTCAGGCGTTGATCCATCCCGAGGACCGCGACCAGGTGAACGCAGCGATCGCGCGTGCCGTCGACGAAGGGAGCAGCTACGACGTCGAGTTCCGCATCGTGTCGCCGGACGGCGCTCCGCGTTGGATGGCCGGCCAGGGCAGGGCGATCACCGACGCGCACGGGCGCGCGGTCGCGATGATCGGCGTCGGGCGCGACGTCACCGAGCGGCGCCGCCTCGCGGCCGAGCTCGAGGACCGCGCCCGGCAGCTCGCCGACGCCGATCGCCGCAAGGACGAGTTCCTGGCGATGCTGGCGCACGAGCTCCGCAACCCGCTCGCGGCGCTGACGACGGCGCTGCATCTCCTGCGGATGGACGTCTCGCATCGCGAGCGGTCGTTGCAGGTCGCCGACCGCCAGCTGAGGCAGCTGGTGCGCCTGGTCGACGATCTGCTCGACGTCTCGCGGATCACGCGCGGCAAGATCACGCTCCGCAAGGAGCCGGTGCTGCTCGACGACCTAGTGCGGCGCGCCGTGGAGACCGTGCGGCCGGCGATCGACGCGCGCGGCCACGCGTTCACCGTGTCGCTGCCGCCGGAAACCGTCGCGCTCGAGGCCGACCCCGCGCGCATGGTGCAGGTGCTCGGCAACCTCCTGAGCAACGCCGTCAAGTACACCGCGCCCGGCGGTTCGCTCTGGCTCACCGGCGAGCGCATCGGCGACGAGGTCGTGATTCGCGTCCGCGACTCCGGCGTCGGGATCGCGGCCGACCTCTTGCCGCACGTCTTCGATCTCTTCGTCCAGGGCTCGCGCTCGATCGATCGGACGCGCGGCGGCCTCGGCATCGGGCTCACGGTCGTCCGCCGGCTCGTCGAGATGCACGGCGGCCGCGTCGACGCGCGGAGTCCGGGCCTCGGGCAGGGGAGCGAGTTCCTGGTCTACCTGCCGGCGCTGCCGCCGACCTACGCGCCGGCGCCGGAGCAGCGCGTCCGTTCGGCCGACACCGCGGCGGTACGCCCGCTGAAGCTCCTCATCGTCGAGGACAACCAGGACGCGGCGGAGAGTCTCGCGCAGGTCCTCGAGATCTGGGGCCACGAGGTCCGCCTCGCCCTCGACGGCCTCGCGGCGCTCGACGCCGCGGCGGAGCTCGAGCCGGACGTCATCTTCTCCGACCTCGGGCTGCCGGGCATCGACGGCTTCGAGCTCGCGCGCCGGCTGCGCGAGCAGCCGGCGTTCGGCCGTGCGGTCTTGGTCGCGCTCTCGGGCTACGGGCGCGACGACGACAAGCGGCGCGCGCTCGAGGCCGGGTTCGATCACCACATGGTGAAGCCGCCCGATCTCGACGCGCTCGCCGAGCTGATCGGCCGCGTCGCCGCCGGCACGGCCGCGGGCGCGGCGCGCACGGTCCACTGACGCCGCACGGAGGCGGGGCACACGAGCGCGCCGTGCGAGACCGGCGGAGCGCAGGAGCGGCGCGACGGGCGCGCCGCGCGGCGGCGGCGCCTACGCAGCCTGCTCGATGACGGTGTCGATCATCGCCTGGACGATCGCGCCGACCTCGCCGTCCTTCGGCGTGAAGACGTGGCGCACGCCGAGTCGGCGGAGCTTCGCCGCGTCGGCGTCCGGGATGATCCCTCCCATCACGATCGGGATCGACGACGCGCCGGCCTCGCGCAGCAGCCGCTCGACCTCGGTCGCGATCCAGAGGTGCGCGCCGGAGAGGCTCGAGATGCCGATGATGTCGACGTCCTCTTGGACGGCGGTCGCGACGATCATCTCGGGCGTCTGCTTGAGACCGGTGTAGACGACCTCCATGCCCGACTCGCGGCAGGCGAACGCGAGCAGCTTGACGGCGTTGACGTGGCCGTCGAGGCCGGATTTCGCGAGCAGGACGCGCATCCGGCGCGGCGCGCGCGGCAGCTTGAGCGCCGGCGCGTCCTTGATCTCGGAGCCGAGCGGCGGCTGATAGCGCTTGCCGAGCGCGTCCTCGATCGCGGCCGTCCACTCGCCGGTGGTGCCGCCGGCCTTGGCGAGCGCGATCGACGCCGGGAGCACGTTCGCTCCGGACGCCGCCGCCGCCTTCAGATCCGCGAGCGCGGTCGCGACGGCGCTGCGATCGCGCGCCGCCTTCCACTGCCGGAGGCCCGCGATGCGCTGCTCGATCGTCTCCTCGGTGACGCGGTCCTCCTCGCGCAGCCGCGCCGTGCCGGAGAACGCGCCGACCTCGCCCGTGAAGGCGTTGACGCCGACGACGGTCCGCTCGCCGCTCTCGATCTGCTGGCGCCAGCGGACGAGCGCCGCGGTCAAGCGGAGCGCGATCCAGCCGATCGACTGCGCGTACCCGAGCTGCTCCATCTCCGAGATGATCGCCCGCGCTTCGGCCTTGATCTCGCCGGTGACGCGCTCGACGACCTTCGAGCCTTCGAAGATGTCGGGGTAGTCGGCGACGCCGGTCTCGTGCATCAGGACCTGCTGCGTGCGCAGCGACAGGATCTGCTCGCTCGGATCGGGCAGGCCGAGCGCCTCGCGAAAGCCCGGCAGCTGCAGCGCGCCGACGCGCGCCGAGGCCGAGATCACCACCGGCAGCGCCTCGTAGGCGATGCGGATGATGTTGACCTCGGGCTGCTGCTCGGTGAGCGTCAGCGACCGCACCTGGCAGCCGGCGCGCCACTTGGTCGCGACCCCGTAGCGCTCGCGGCAGATCTCGGTCCACAGCTGGCTGTAGGCGCGCACCTTGGAGATCTCGGGCACGAGCTCGATGCCCGAGTTGATGAAGAAGCTGATGCGCTGCACGACGTCGGCGAAGACGGCGGCGTCGAGGGCCGGGCGGATCGCCTCGAGGATGAGGAGGGCGTTGCCGACCGCGTAGCCGACCTCCTCGGCGGGGGACGCGCCCGACTCCATGAAGTGGTAGCCGCAGCTGTTCATCGGGTTCCACTGCGGCGTCTCGGTCGCGGCGAAGACGATGAGATCGGTCGAGAGCCGGAGCGAGACGTTCGGGTCGAAGATCGACGTGCCGCGGGCGACGAACTCCTTCAAGAGATCGTTCTGCGTCGTGCCGCGGAGCTGCGTGCGGTCGACGCCGCGCTCGTCCGCGAGCGCGACGTAGAGCGCGTAGAGCCAGGGCGCCGTCGCGTTGATCGTCATCGAGGTGTTGATGGTGGCCTGGTCGATGCCGTCGAAGAGGGTCGCCATGTCGGCGAGGTGCGAGATCGAGACGCCGGTGCCGCCGATCTCGCCGGCGGCCATCGCGTGGTCGGCGTCGTACCCGTTCTGCGTCGGCAGGTCGAAGGCGACCGACAGGCCGCGCTGGCCGTGCGCGAGGTTCTCACGGTAGCGGCGGTTCGACTGCTCCGCGTCGCCGAAACCGGCGTAGGTGCGGATGATCCAGGGGGTGCGCGTGCTCTCCGGCTTGGTCATTGGCTGGTCCTCAGACGGGCGGGGCCGGCGGGACGGGCGTCGCGGTGCCGCCGACCTCGGACGGCGCGCGCCGCGGCGGCTCGGCGACCTGGGCCGGCGCCGGGGTGCTCTGCGACGCGATGCAGAGCGCGCCGCCGACCGCGAGCTCGAAGGCGACCGAGAGCCAGCCGAAGAGACCGGGATTGCCGTCGACGAAGACGCCGAAGAGGCGGCCCCCGCAGGCGCCGAGCCAGAGCAATCCCACGAAGAGCAGCCGCGAGCGGTTGGCGACCGGGTCCATCGCCGCGAGCGCCGTGAAGATCCCGGCGACCAGGAAGAGGCCGCCGTAGGTCGCGCGCACCTCGCCGTAGGCGGCGGCGATGTGCGAGGCGATCGGGACGTTGAACCCGAGGAGGCCGAGGACGCGGTCGGGGTAGAGCAGGCCCGCCATCCCGAGCCCGATCATGATCAGGCCGGCGACGATCGCCGTCAGACGTGGATTCATACGCGCCGTTCTATGCGAGCGGAGCGCCGAAATGAAGCGCTAGTCTCGCGACTCCTCGGCGTCCCCGGTGAGCATTTGCCGTACCGCGGCCGCGTGGGCCTCGGACTCGCGCGCGCGGCTCTCGAACCGCTTCATCTGCCGGTGTCCGAGGCGATTGCCGATCCGGCGTGCCAGCGTGGCGCGCTCCTCGAGGGACCGCACCGATGCCCACAGCGCGGCTTCGAGGGCGCCGCCCTGCGCGTCGAGCAGCGCCTCCGGCGAATAGCGGTGGCCGACCCGGCAGCGGAACTGCTCGCCGTCACGGAGCTGGTAGAGCACCCCCCTGCACTCCGGGCAGCTGAAGTGCGTCGACAGCTCGCCCTTCATCGGCCGGTCGTCCTCACGCTGCGGGCCGCCGTTCGGACCCCGCACCTTCTCGACGGCCGCCGGATCGAGCGGGAGCTCGAGGAGGCGACGGAGCAACGGCGGAATCTGCTCGAGCGGAAGGCAGTGATCCACCGCGACGGCAGCGAGCGCGCTCCGCGGCATACCCGGCGCGAACGCATCGGCGGGATCCTGGACGATCGCGACGCCGCCGCGCTCTTTGACGGCGCGCAGCCCGGCGGTTCCGTCGTCGAGGTTGCCGGTCAACACGACGCCGATCACCTGCGGCCCGTAGGCGCGTGCCGCGGAGCGGAAGAGCGCGTCGACGGCCGGCCGATGGCCGTTCTCGCGCGGCCCGTGCACGACGCGCAGGCGGCCGGGCTCCACCATGAGGTGCCGGTCCGGCGGCGCGACGTAGATCGTGCCGATCTCGATCGGCTCGCCGTCGGCGGCGTGCCGCGCCGGCAGCGGACCGGCGCGTGCGATGATCGCCGGCATCACGCTCGGCGGCTCGGCGGGAACGTGAATCACGACCATCACCGCCGCGGGGAAATCGGCGGGAAGCGCCGCGGCGACGGATTCGAGCGCCTGCACACCGCCGGCGGAAGCGCCGATGACGACGAGGTCGCGGGCCATGATCCCGTCAGCGTTCGGAGCCACGGCCGGCCTTTTCGGTGGCGGTCGAAGGGCGGGGGGCGCACGCCGATGCCGCTTCGCGAGACCCGGCCTGCGAGCGCACGGAGAGAACGCGGCGAAGGGTATCGAGCAGCCCCTCGTCGTCGAACGGCTTCCGCACGAACGCGTCGAAACCGGCGGCGTGAATCCGTGTGGCGTCCGCCGTTCCGGCGAGGCCGGAGACCGCGACGATCGGCAGATGCGCGCGCGCGCCGTCGCGCCGTACCTCGCTCGCGAACGTGAAGCCGTCCATCACCGGCATCCACAGGTCGCAGAGCACGAGGTCGACGCGCTCGGCGCGGAGCTTCTCGAGGGCCTCGAAGCCGTTCCGGGCCGTGACGACACGCGCGCCGTGAGACTCGAGGAGCGCGGCGGTTGCGATCGTGATGTCGCGAACGTCCTCGACGACGAGCACCGCCAGGTCCGCGAGCGGGTCGCATTCCGGCGCGTCGTCCGTCGCGGACGCGTTCTCGCCGGCAGGCGACAGCAGCGCGAGTCGCACGGTGAACTCGGACCCGCGTCCTCGCCCCGCGCTCGCCGCGCTGATGCGTCCGCCGTGCAGGTCGACGAGCTGCTTCCCGAGGGCGAGGCCGATGCCGAGACCCGGACGCGTCCGCCGCTCGCCGCTCGACTGTTGGCGGAACATGTCGAACACGTGCGGCAGGAACTCGGGGCTGATGCCCTCGCCGGTGTCGCGGATGCGCACCACCGCCTCGCCGCGCTCCCGGGTCGCGCGAATCGTGATGATGCCTTCGGGCGGCGTGAACTTGATGGCGTTGGTCAAGATGTTCCACAGGACCTGTTGCAAGCGCTTGGCGTCGCCACGGACCGGCAGCGGCTGCGGAGAGCGCTCGCGCACCAGCCGGATCGAGTTGCTCTCCGCCTGCTGTTGGACGATCTCGACCGCCGAGTCGAGGATCTGTCTGAGGTCTCCGCGCGTGAAGTCGAGCTTCATCTTGCCGCGGCTGATCGAGGTGAGATCGAGAAGATCGTTGATCAGCGCCGTCTGGATGCGGATGTTGCGCTCGATCACGTCCGCGGCGTGACGGATGCGAGCCGGCTCGACGTCGTGACGGAGGATGCCGGCCCACACCATCACCGAGGTGAGCGGCGTCCGCAGCTCGTGCGACAGGACGCCCAGGAACTCGTCCTTGCGGCGGTCGGCCGCGCGCGCTTCCTCGATCAATCGAACGTTGTCGATCGCCGTCGCGGCGCGCCGCGCGAGATCCTGGGCGAGCGCGACGTCGCGCTGCCCGAACGGCCGCACGGTGCTGGTTCGAACGAGCTGCATCACCCCGTACGCGCAGCCGCGCGCGACGATCGGCGCGAGCACCATGCTGCGCGGCTGCAAGGCGTCGAGGATCCGCCGCTGCTCGGCGTCGACGGCGAACGGGGCATGCATCCAGTCGACGTGACGCGAGTAGGCGCGGACCTCCTTGGCGGCGAGCACCTCGGCGAAGATGCCCTCCGGCGCGGAGGGACGCCGCTGCAAGTCGCCGGCGACGGCGGCCGCCGTCGCTTCCGGATACGCGACGGGCAGGCGTGTCGTCGTGCCGTCGGGCTCGAGAAGATCGACGACGCACCAGTCGGCGAGCTTGAGCAGCACCGCGAGACGCGCGACGCTCGCGAGCGAGCGGTGGTAGTCGAGGGTCGCGCCGAGCTCGGCGCTCGCCTGCGCGAGGAGCTGGACGGCCTCTTCCGCGCGCCGGCGCTCCGTCATGTCGTTGGTGATCCCGACGGCACCGACCACCGCGCCGCCGGCGGCGCGGAGCGGCGCCGCCGAGCTGTCGAGCCAGATCTCCCGCGCCGGCGCCGATTGCCGCGCGAACGACGCGAGGTGGTGCACGGTCTCGCCGGCGAGCGCGCGGCGGAGGCCGAGCGCGTCGTCGCTCGCGGCGCCCACATCGGGCGCGAAGCGCCGCGAGAGCGCGTCGGCGCGAGGCAGCGGCGCGCCGCCGTCGATCCCGAGCAGTCGGCGGCCCGCGGAGTTGGTGCGGGCGAGCGTGCCGTCGGCGTCGACGAGCCAGACGCTCTCGGGCATGCTCTCCAGGATCAAGTCGAGCCGCGCCCGCTCGCGCTCGGCGACCGCGTTCAGCGCCGCGTGCTCGATCGCCAGCGCGACCTGCCCAGCGACCAGCGCGAGCGAGCGGAGATCGTCTCGGCTCGGGCCGTGGCTGCGCCGCCAGCAGGTGAGGATGGCGCCGCACGCGCCGACGCGCCCGGCGATCGGCGTCGCGACGAGCCAGGAGGCGCGCACCGCCGCGAGGATCGCGCGGTCCTCCGCGGTTGCCGCGGGGCCGAAGGCACATGTTTCGGAGTCGCCGGAATACATGGCGCGCCATGCCGCGGGCAGACGGGTACGCGTCGCGCGTTGCGGAAGGCATGCCGTCGCCGGCATCCCGACCGACGCGGCGCGCGTGAGCTCGCCGCGGGCGTCGAGCAGGTAGACCGCGGCGGCGCCATCACACAGCGTCGCCGCCGACCGCGCCGCGACCCCGGTGACGCGCTCGGGCGCGAGATGAATGGTCTCCCGCGCGACCGCGGCGAGCGCCGACAGCCGCTCGTTGGTCACCTCGAGGCGTCGGCGGCCGGACTCGGCATCGGTGACGTCGCGGCTGAGATACAGCAGCGCCGCGACGCCGTGGCCGTTCGCGACTGCGGAGAGCGTGATCTCGACGTAGCGACTGCGAGGAGTCCCGGCGCGAAACTCGAGCAGCGTCTGCGACGTGCCGGCCGCCGCCCGACGGAGCGCCCCTTCGAGGCTGCCGTCGCACGACGACGGCAGCAGGTCGAAGAGGGTGCGACCGCGGATCGTCTCCAGCGACTCGCCGGCCGCGATTTCGGCGGCGAAGAACTCGTTGGCGGCGAGAAGCCGATACGGCGCTGCGGTCTCGAGCAGCGCCATCGCGAACGGCGCCTGTGCGAACGCGTGGGTCAAGAGCTCCGGTCGCATCGCGGGTGTTCCTCTCGAGTCGGCTCGGCGGGTCGCGCTCGCGCCGCGCCGCCGCTCGTTTCGATCGTGGCCTAGGAGCGTCGGCTAGTCGAATCGTCGCAGCGCAGCATCGTTCCGACGAGATCCCCTCCGGGTTCGACCAGCGGCACCACCTCGACGGCGGCAGTCTGCGTTCCTCCCGCGGGTAGCGAGAACGTCACGCCCTCCACCCTGGTCGACCGCCGGTTCGCCACCGCGTCTCCGATCGCGTCCGCGGTCTTCGCGGTGACGTCGCCGATCGCCAAGGTCGCGAACGGCCGGCCGACGGCGTCCTGCGCCCGCAGACCCCAGATCCGCGACGCCCCGAGATTCCACGTCTTCACCAAGCCTTTCCGGTCGAGCACGACGATCGCGCCGCGGACGGCGTCGACGACGGTCGTATGCATGCCGTCGAGGACGTTGAGCTCGGCCGTGCGACGCTCGAGCTCCGTGTTGATCGTTCCGAGCTCGGTGTTGACCGCTTGCAGCTCCTCGACCGTCGTCTCGAGCTCCTCGTTGGTCGACTGTAGCTCCTCGTTGGTGGTCTCGAGCTCCTCGTTGGTCGACTGTAGCTCCTCGTTGGTGGTCTCGAGCTCCTCGTTGGTCGATTGCAGCTCCTCGTTGGCGGTGGCGCTCTGCTCGGCCAGGCGGTTGAGCTCCTCGCGAATCGCCGTGGTCTCGCTGACGTCGTCGGCGCAGAGCAACACGCCCGAGAGCCGCCGCCGCTCGTCGTAGAGCGGGCTCAGCGTCAGCGCGATGTGCACCGGATCGCCGGAGCGGCGCGCGAACTTGACGTCCGCGAGCCGCGCCCGCTTCTCCGTGCTCTTCACCTCCTCGAGCCGCGCCCGCAAGTTGTCGACGCGGTAGCTCACGTCGAGGTCGCGGAACTTCCGGCCGACCGCGGCGTCCGCCGGGATGTCGAAGAGCGCCTCGGCGGCGGGGTTCCAGGTGACGATGGCGTCGCTGGCATCGACCACCAGCAACGCGGACGGGTGCGCGTCGATCACGCTCTGGTAGCGTGCGGCGAGCTGGCTCTCGCGGCGCGCCCCCTGCGTCGACGGCCGCAACGCCGACTCGCCGTCGGCGGTGATCGGCTTGCCCATGAGATCGGGCGGCGTCACCCGCTGGAAGATCCGCCACTTGACGTCGATCGGCAAAAAACGCCGCGCGCGGGCGAGCAGCGATTCCGAGCGGCCGAGGAACAGGTACCCGCGCTCGCGGACGGCGTATTGGAAACGCGGCAGGATGCGCTTCTGCAGCTCGCTGTCGAAGTAGATGAGCACGTTCCGGCAGATCAGGAGGTCGAGGTGCGAGAGCGGGGCGTCTTGGGCGAGGTCGTGGCGGCCGAAGATCACCCATTTCCGGATCTCGCGGCGTAGGCGGTAGAGCTGCCCTTCCGCGGCGAAGTAGCGCTCGAGCAGGTCGCGCGGCACGTCTTTCAGCTGATCGAGGCGGTACAGGCCGTGACGGGCCGTCGCGAGCGCGTCCTCGTCGATGTCGGTCGCGTAGATCTTCACGTCGAGCTCGTGAGCCGCCGGACCCATGTGCTCGGCGAGCAGCATCGCCACGGTATAGGGCTCCTCCCCCGACGAGCAGCCGGCGCTCCATACGCGCAGCACGCCCTGCGGCGCGGCGTCCTCGACGAGATTCGGGAGCGCCTGCTCGGCGATCACGCGCCACGCCTCCGGATCGCGAAAGAAGCGGGTGACGTTGATCAGGATGACGTTCAACAGCTCGGCGTGCTCGCCGGGGTGGCCGTCGAGGTACCGCACGTACGCGTCGAAGTCGTCGATGTGGAGCTGACTCATGCGGCGCTCGACACGCCGGAGCAACGACGCCTCCTTGTACTGCCGGAAATCGAAGCCGTGCTCGTCGTAGAGCTTTTCGAGCAGCCGGCGAAAGGCCGGGTCGACCGCGACGGCGCCCGTGCCGCTGCCGGCGTCGTCGATCTCGTGCTCGTCGTTCATCCGTGTCTCGACGGCTCGCCGGGGCCGGACGAGCCCCCTGTCGCACGGTCATGCGCCACGGGGACCTTCCGGATCCATCGCGACGATCAGTTTCCCGATGCCAGCACGGAGACCGGCGCCATGACCAGACGGGAGAGCGTAGGTCCGATCTCGACGAGGGGGAGCTTGTAGTCGACGCAGCCGGTACGCCACGCGCTCTGCGGCATGCCGGCGTGCTCCGCCTCGTCCGGGTCCTGCACGATCGTCGTGCCGCCGCGCCTCTTCACGGCGCGCAACCCGGCGGCGCCGTCGCACCCCGAGCCGGTGAGGATGACGGCGATCGCACGTGCGCCATACTCCGTCGCGAGCGACTCGAGCAGCACGTCGACGCAGGGCCGCGAGAAGTGCACCCGCGCCGTCGTCGTCAGCGAGATGTGCCCGCCGGTGACGATCAGGTGGGTGCCGGACGGCGCGGTGACGACGACGCCGGAACGGATCGGATCGCCGTCGACGGCGTCGGTGACCTTCAGGTTGGCGTGCCTCGCGAGGATCTCGGGAAGCATGCTCGGCCGCCGCGGGTCGACGTGTTGCACGACGATCACGGCGGCGGGAAATCGCGCGGGAAGAGCATTGACGACCGTCAGCAGGGCTTTGACGCCGCCGGCCGACGCGCCGATCCCGACGACATCGAATGTGGTCGCGTCGCGCGTGTGAATGAGCTCTCCCGTTCGACGGCGTAGCGGTTTCAGAGGCATCCTTGTTAGAGCCGGCCGTTTACGAATGCAACCGGCCGTCGCGCCCGATTCGCGCGAAGCCTCGGCGGCGGGCGCGTTCTCGCGCCGGCGCGGCACGCTTGCGATCGCCACCAGCATCCCGTACCGTCCGGCGCATGTCGCCGCGCGCGGGTGAGCTCATGCAAGCGCACGTCCGGGGGCTCATGAGCGGCCACTTGATCACGGCGCGGCCGGACGACTCGCTGGTCGACGTGGCGCGCGAGATCACCGCCCACGCGATCGGCGCGGTGCCGGTGGTCGACGAAGATCACCGGCTGGTCGGCATCGTCACGACCAGCGATCTCGTGACCCTCCTGCACGAGGGCGGCCGCCTCGATCAGCGCGTCGCGCGCGACGTCATGAGCACCGAGCCGATCTCGATCGACGAGTTCGCGACCGTCGACGAGGTCATCGGCGTGATGCGGAACGCGCTCCTCCGCCATCTCCCGGTCACGCGCGAGGGGCGCCTGGTGGGATTCGTGACGGCGGCCGACCTGATCCGCCACCTGATGAAGGGCTACCCCGCGCCGGAAGTCGCCTGAGACGTGCCGGCGGCGCGCGCGCGCCGCGCGGTGGCGGGCGTCAGGCGAGCGCCGCCCGTACGGTACGCTCGATGCCGTCGGCGTCCAGGCCGAAGTGGGCGTAGAGCTCGGGCGCGTAGCCGATCGGCGCGTACACGTCCGGCACCCCGAGGCGACGGAGCTTCACGCCCGCGCCCGCGTCGGCGAGCGTCTCGGCGACCGCGGTTCCGAGTCCGCCGATGATCGAATGGTCCTCGACGGTCACGATCGCGCGCGTCTCGCGCGCGGCGGCGAGCACCACGTCGCCGTCGAGCGGCTTCAGCGTGTGGCAATACAGCACCCGGACGCCGATCCCGCTCTCCGCGAGCCGCCGTGCGGCGCGGTTGGCCTCGGCGACCTGGGGTCCGCAGGCGATCACGGTCGCGTCGTCGCCCTCGTGCGTGCGCGCGACGCTGCCGAGCGTGAACGCGTTGCCCTCGTTGCCGCTCGGGTCCATGCCGCTCGCGATCCGGATGTACGCCGGCCCGTCGTGCTCGAACGCGGCGCGCGCCGCCGCCGCGGTGTCCTCGGCGTTCGCCGGGGCGATCACGGCCATGTTCGGGATGAGGCGCATCAACGCCAGGTCCTCGATCGCGTGGTGCGTCGCGCCGACGTAGCCGCCGGAGAGTCCCGGCCAGATCGACATCATCACGCCCTTGAGCTTCGGGTAGCCGAAGTCGCTGCGAATCTGCTCGAAGGATCGCATCGTCTGGAAGGTGGCGATGTTGATGACGTAGGGCACGAAGCCCGACGCCGCGAGCCCGGCCGCGGTGCCGAGCATGTTCTGCTCGGCGATTCCCATGTTGAACGAGCGCTCGGGGAACGCCTTGAAGAAGTCGCCGGCGCGCGTCGAGCGCGACAGGTCCGCCGTCAGCACGACGACCTCGGGATGCGCCTCGCCGAGCTCGACGAGGACGCGGCCGTAGCTCTCGTAGCTCGTCAGCAGCTCGAGCGTGTCGACGTTGTAGGTCGTGCCGTAGGGCATCTCAGGCGTCCTTTCCGTCGCCGCGCCGGCCGCCGACCCCGCCCGTGCCTTCCGTGCCGCCGGCGCGGATCTCGGCGAGCGCGCGCGCCTCGTCCTCTTCGCTGAGCGCGCCGTAGTGCCAGGTGGCGCCGGTCTCCATGAACGACACGCCCTTGCCCTTGATCGTGTCGGCGATGACGACGGTCGGCTTCGCGTGGTCGTGGTCCGACATCGACGCGAAGGCGTCGAGCAGGGCAGGGATGTCGTGGCCGTCGATCCGGTGCACCGCGAAGCCGAAGGCGGCGTACTTCTCGTGCAGCGGCTCGATCGCCATGATCTCCTCGGTGTCGCCCTCGGAGCTGTAGCGGTTGCGGTCGACGATCGCGCAGAGCCGGCCGAGCCCGAAGTGGCCGGCCGCCATCGCCGCCTCCCAGACCGAGCCCTCGTTCTGCTCGGCGTCGCCCATCAGGCAGAAGACGCGGCGGCTCTTCTTGGCGACGCGATCGGCGAGCGCCATCCCGACCGCGACCGGCAAGCCGTGCCCGAGCGAGCCGGTGCTCATGTCGACGCCGGGGATCTTCCGCATGTCGATGTGCATCCCGAAGGCGCTGCCGAGATGGTTGATGTTCTCCATCATGCTCTCGGGAAAGAAGCCGGCGGTCGCCAGCACCGGGCAGTAGCTGGTCGCGCCGTGGCCCTTCGAGAGCACGAAGCGGTCGCGGTCTTCCCAGCCGGGACGCTTGGGATCGATGCGCATCACGTGGAAGTAGAGGACGACGAGAATGTCGACCATCGAGAGCGAGCCGCCGAAATGCGTCGACCCGGACTGGGTGCCGAGACGGACGGTCTTCTCGCGGATCTCGCGGGCGCGCGCTTGCAGCGTCTGGACGAGATCGTCACGGCGGGTGGCGGCGTCGGGCATGGTCGGCCTCCTTCCGCGCACGGCATAGTGCGTCGCGTGCCGCCGGGCAAGCCGCGCGCCGCCGGGATCGCGGGCCGCGCAAGTGCTCGTGACGAAAGAGTAAAGAATTCGACGTTGCAAATTGCACTGCTCGGCGATTTGCATTCTCGTATCGTTCGCCCTACCGTTCCGCGCTGGCGCGATCCGCGTCACGATGGCGACGCTCAAGACGACTCCCTCCCGCCGGGACCCCGAAGCCGCGCCGCGCCCGCGCGACGTCCGCGAGCGCGTGGCGCGCGCCGTCCTCGGCGGCGCCAAGGATCCGCTCTCTCCCGGCATCTTCCACACCGTCTCGCTGATCGCGTTCCTCGCCTGGGTCGGCCTCGGCGCCGACGGCCTGTCGTCGTCGTGCTACGGGCCCGAGGAGGCCTACCTCGCGCTCGGCCAGGAGCGCTTCCTCGCGCTCTACCTGGTGGTCGCGATGGCGCTCACCGTCTTCGTCATCTCGACGAGCTACTCGCAGATCATCGAGCTCTTCCCGACCGGCGGCGGCGGCTATCTCGTCGCGACCAAGCTCCTCGGGCCGCTGCCCGGCGTGGTCTCCGGCTGCGCGCTCGTCTTCGACTACGTGCTGACGATCGCGATCTCGATCGCGAGCGGCGCCGACGCGATCTTCAGCTTCGTTCCCGGGTCGTGGCACGCCTGGAAGCTCGCGGCGATCTTCGCGGCCGTCGTCGGCCTCATCCTGCTCAACCTGCGCGGCGTGAAGGAGTCGGTGGTGGTCCTGGTGCCGATCTTCGTCGGCTTCCTCGTGACCCACGCGATCGTGATCGCGACCGCGCTCGTCGGCCACGCGCACGCCCTGCCGCCGCTCGTCGCGAGCGCGGTGCACGACACCCACCGCGAGATCGGCCGCCTCGGCTTCGCCGCGATCGCGATCGCGTTCCTGCGCGCCTACAGCATGGGCGGCGGCACCTACACCGGGATCGAGGCGGTCTCGAACGGCCTCCAGATCCTGCGCGAGCCGCGGGTGCAGACCGGCAAGCGGACGATGCTGTACATGGCGACCTCGCTCGCCTTCACCGCCGGCGGCATCCTCCTCGCGTACCTGCTGCTGCACATCGAGCGTCAGCCGGGGCGGACGTTGAACGCCACCTTGATCGATCGCATCGCCGGCGGCTGGACGATCGGCGGGCTGCGCGTCGGGCAGGGCTTCCTGCTCTTCACGCTCGTCAGCGAGGGCGCGCTGCTCTTCGTCGCGGCGCAGGCGGGCTTCCTCGACGGCCCACGCGTGCTCGCGAACATGGCGCTCGACTCGTGGGTGCCGCACCGCTTCTACCAGTTGAGCGACCGGCTGGTGACGAAGAACGGCATCGTGCTGATGGGCTCGGCCGCGCTCGCGGTCCTGCTCTACACCCGCGGCGAGGTGCGGCTGCTGGTCGTGCTCTACGCGATCAACGTCTTCCTCACGTTCTCGCTCTCGCAGCTCGGCATGTGCGTGCACTGGGTGAAGGAGCGCGCGACCGAGCGGGCGTGGCGGCGGCGGCTCCTGGTGAACGGCGTCGGGCTCGCGCTCACGTCGAGCATTCTCGTCGCGACGACCTTCCTCAAGTTCGAGGCCGGCGGCTGGTTGACGCTGGTGATCACCGCGGCGTTCGTCGTCGTCTGCCTCGCGATCCGCCGCCACTATCGCAACGTCCAGCACGCGCTCAGGCGGCTCGACGAGGAGCTCGTCGACTTCCCGGTCGTCGAGGCCGAGCACCGCGCCCTCGCCCGCGACGTCACCAAGCCGACGGCGGTGATCCTGGTGAGCGGCTACAACGGCATCGGCCTCCACAGCGTCCTGGCGCTGCCGAGCCTCTTCGGCAATCACTTCGAGAACTTCGTCTTCATCTCGGTCGGCGTGATCGACTCGAGCCGGTTCAAGGGCACGGCCGAGATGGAGAACTTGAAGGAATCGACGGAAGCGATGCTTCAGAAGTACGTCGACTTCGTGAAACGGCACGGGCGCTACGGCGAGTACTGGTACGCTCTCGGGACCGACGCCATCGACGAGCTCGAGAAGCTCTGCGCGCGCGTGCACAAGACGTTTCGCCGGAGCGTCTTCTTCGCCGGCAAGCTGGTCTTCTCGGAGGAGAACCTCCTGACGCGCTACCTGCACAACCAGGCGGCGCTGACGTTGGAGCGACGGCTGCAGTTCAAGGGGATTCCGATGGTGATCCTCCCCGTGCGCGCGATGTGAGCGCGGACCGGTGGTGGGGCGGCGGCGTGGCGGCGGCGCGCCCGCGCGTGACGTGGGTCGTGCCGCGCGGGCTTCGCCCGAACGCGGCCCTCGCCACGCCACGCGCGGGCGCGCCGCCGCCACGCCGCCGCCCCACCACCGCAGCGCGAACGTCGCCTGCAGGGCGCTTCAGGATGGCTCGGCGTTGCGGGGGTGGCGGGGGAGGTGGTCGTCGAGGCGGAGCCAGGCGAGCTGGCTCGAGGTCCAGACGTGGGCTTGCGGGGCGAAGTTGTTGGGGTGGTCCATGCTGCCGACCGTCACGTCGATGAGCTCCGGGTGCTCGACCGTGCGGCAGGTGAGGGCGGTGCCGCAGCGGTTGCAGAAGGTGCGGGTCGCGCGCTCGGACGATCGCAGCTCGGTCGGCTCGCCCTTCGTGATCGTGAACTTCGCGGCGGGAAAGACCGCCCAGGTGACGACCGGCGCGCCGCTGACGCGCCGGCACATGCTGCAATGGCAGTGGGCCACGCCGATGGGCTTGCCGCTCGCGCGGTAGCGGATCGCGTTGCAGAAGCAGCCGCCGGCGTGCTCCACGCGCGTCGCCTCGAGAAGCGGGCGCTCGCCGCGTCAGCCTTCGCAGCCGACGATCGAGACGAAGCTCACGCACTTCCCCGGCATGCCGCCGAGGTTGTGGGTGAGACCGAGCTTCGGCTCCTTGATCTGCCGCGGGCCCGGCCTCGCCGCGGAGCTGGAGCCACATCTCGTACATCATGCGCAGGCCCGAGGCGCCGATCGGGTGGCCGAACGACTTGAGGCCGCCGTCGGGATTGACCGGCAGCTCGCCCTCGAGGTCGAAGAAGCCGTCCATCACGTCCTGCCACGCGGTGCCGCGCGGGCTGAAGCCGAGATCCTCGTAGAGGACGAGCTCGGTCGGCGTGAAGCAGTCGTGCACCTCGGCCATGCTGATCTGCGCGCGCGGGTCGGTGATGCCGGCCTGGTGGTAGGCGTCCTTCGCCGACGCGACGACCTCGCGGAAGGTCGTGAAGTCGTAGTCCTGCGCGAGCGGGCCCTCGCCGGGCCCGGCGACGAACGACAGCGCCTTGATGAAGATCGGATGCTTGCGTGTACTTCTGCGCGTCCTCGGCGCGGACGACGATCGCCGCCGCCGAGCCGTCGGAGACGCCGGAGCAGTCCATGATGCCGAGCGGGTCGGCGACCTTCGGCGAGCTCTTGATCGTGCTCGATCGGCACCTCCTTGCGGAACTGCGCCTTCGGGTTCTTGGCGCCGTTGCGGTGGTTCTTCCACGCGATGCGCGACAGCACGTCCTTCCCCTTGTCGGGATCGAGGCCGTACTTCTTGAAGTAGGCGGGCGCGAGCAGCGAGAACGACGCCGGCGCGGTCATGCTGCCGAGCGTGCCGTCGTTGGGCGGATCGGAGACCACGAGGCCGGAGAAGCCCGAGTCCTTGAGCTTCTCGACGCCGATCGCCATCGCGACGTCGTAGGCGCCCGAGGCGACCGCGTAGCACGCCTGGCGGAGCGCCTCCGAGCCGGTCGCGCAGAAGTTCTCGACGTGCGTCACCGGCTTGTACGGGATCTTGAGCGGCACCGAGAGCGTCAGGCCCGAGAGCTGGCCCATGGTGCCGAGCCAGTAGGCGTCGACGTCCTTCGGGTCGATGCCGGCCGACTCGTAGGCGTCGTAGGCCGCCTCGATGAGCAGGTCGTCGGGGCCCTTGTCCCAGTGCTCGCCGAACTGGGTGCAGCCCATGCCGACGATCGCGACGCGGTCCTTGATCCCGTTGCTCGCCATGAGTCGATCCTTTCGCGATTCTAGCGCTTCGGGCGCGCCTTCCAGAAGTAGTTGTGAACGCCGCCCGCAGTGAACATGCGGCGGAACGTCATCTCGACCTCGTCGCCGATCGCGACCTTCTCGGGCTCGCAGTCGGTCATCTCGCAGAGGAACCGGCCGCCGCCCTCGAAGTCGACGACGACGTTCACCGTCGGCGGGTTGAGCGAGAAGGCCAGGCGATCGAGCGTGAAGGTCGCGACCTGCGCGGGCCGGTCGGCGAAGGGATAGGGCTCCATCTGGTCGCGCGTGCGGCATTGGACGCAGATCCGCTGCGGCGGCAGCTGCGGCGTGCCGCAGGCCGTGCAGCGCGAGCCGATGAAGCCGAACTTCCAGGCCTCCGAGCGGAACATCGGCGGACCCGCCGGGCGCTCGGGATCGGGGCGCCGCGGCGGCTCGGTCGGCAGGATCTCGCGCCACTTGAGATAGCGCGCGTAGGGACGTCGCCCTTCGACTCGATCAGCCGTCCGACCGAGCGCGCCTGGGTGTAGCGCGCCGCCGCGTCGGTCACCCGCAAGAGGATCGCGTCGGCGCCGTCGCCCGCCGCCGCGACCAGGATGCGGTCGCCCGGCTTCGCGCCGGCGAGGACGTTCGCGAGCACGAGCGCCGGGTGCGCCGCGCCGGTCTGGCCGACGGTGAGCGCGAGGGTGTCGGCGATCTGCGCCGGCTGGAGCTTCATGCCGCGCGCGATCTCGTCGGCGACGCGCGGATTCGGCGCGTCGAGGACGACCTGCGCGAGCGCCGCGGGCGCGACCTTCGCCTTCGCGAGCACGTCCTGGATCGCGCGGCCGAGGAGCGGGCCGTACGCCTGCGTCAGTCGCGAAGCGCTCCTCCCACGTGCGCGCGAAGCGCTCGCCGGGCGTCGCGCCAGGTGTCGAGGAACTCGCGCGTCACCGACGCCGACGCCTCGATCTCGGCGATCACGTTCTGCGATCCGAGGACGAACGCGACGGCGCCGTCGCCGCCCGCCTGCTCGGCCTTGCCCTCGGGCGCCGCGAGCCGTGCGTCGGCGATCGCGACCAGCGCCTGCGACGTGCCGTCGCGCGCGGCGTCCGCGGCTTGCAGCAGCGCGCGTCAGGCCGGCGCGCACCGAGCCCGTCACGTCGGCGGCGCGGATCTCGAGCGGCAGCCGCGTGGCGGCGGCGATCACCGCCGCGTTGAGCTTCTCCGCGTAGGGCGGCGTCGTCGTCGCGAAGAGCACCGCCCGGACGTCGCGCGACGCCGCGCCGCGCGCAGCGCGTCGCGCGCGGCCTCGACCGCCATCGAGACGCTGTCCTCGTCGAAGCTCGCGACCGCGCGCTCGCCCTTGCCGGCGGGAATGCCGAGCGCCTGCGCCGATCGCGGCGCGCTTCAGCCGTCGATAGGGGACGTACGATCCGTACGAGACGATTCCGATCATGGCCGCATTAGATGGCCGACTCGCGGAAGCCCGTCAAACGCGCCGGAGCCGCGCCGATGGCAGGCGCACGCGTGTGCGTTTCCACCGATCGTCGCCGTGCCGGGCGTAGCCGCCAGCGGCGCGCGCCCGTCGCTTGCGCGCCTCGGAACGGCCGGAGTAGCGTGGCCGGGAGGTGACGCGATGACGTTCAAGCACGTGCTCTACGACCGCGACGACACGATCGCCCGCATCACGATGAACCGCCCCGAGCGCCGGAACGCGCTCTCGCTCGAGCACATCGAGGAGCTGCTCCAGGCGTTTCGCGCCGCCGGCGAGAGCGACGCGCGCGCCGTCATCCTCGCCGGCAACGGCGCCGTCTTCTGCTCCGGCCACGACTTCGGCGACATGGTCGAGCGCGACCTGCCGGGGTTCCGGAAGCTCTTCGCCGCGTGCGCCGAGCTGATGACGACGATCCAGGCGATCCCGCAGCCGGTCGTCGCGCGGGTGCACGCGCTCGCGACCGCCGCCGGCTGCCAGCTCGTCGCCAGCGCCGACCTCGCGGTCGCCGCCGAGGGCGCGCGCTTCGCGACGCCGGGCGGGAAGGGCGGCTGGTTCTGCACGACGCCGATGGTCGCGGTGAGCCGCGCCGTCGGCCGCAAGCGCGCGCTCGAGATGCTCCTCACCGGCGACGAGATCGACGCCCGCACCGCCGCCGACTGGGGCCTGGTGAACCGCGTCGTCGCCGCCGAGCGGCTCGACGAGGAGACCGAGAAGCTCGCCCGCGCCGCGAGCCGCGGCAGCACGTTCTCGAAGGGCGTCGGCAAGCAGGCGTTCTACGCCCAGATCGACCTCGATCAGCCGCACGCGTACGCCTACGCGTCGGAGGTGATGGCGATGACCGCGCTCAGCCCCGACGGCCGCGAGGCGATGCGGTCGTTCGTCGAGAAGCGGAAGCCGAAGTACTCCTGAGCCTGAGCCGGCCCACGCCTCGCATGATCGCCGGCGTCGCGCGCGCCGTTGCCGCGCTGGTCGTCGCGACGTTCCTCACGCTCTGCTCGTCGCCTGCGCCCGCCGCCGACACCTCGACGCGCGACGAGCTGGCCGCGACCCTCGATGCGCTGCTCGTACTCGAGCTCGAGGACGGCGGATGGAGCTTCGCGCACGCGCCGGACGCGCGGCCCGTCCCGCTCACGGCGCCGCTGCGCATCGCCGAGCGTCATCGCCGCGCCCTTCGGTCTCGCCGATTGGCAGCTCGTCGTCGTGCGGAGTCCCGGCACGCCGGCGGCCGGGCTCGTCCTGCTGCGCGCCTATCGCCTGACCGGGCGCGCCGCGTATCTCGCCGCCGCCAGGCGCAGCGGCGATCTGATGCTCGCCTTGCAGATGCCGTCCGGAGGCTGGTTCTCGGAGATGCCGGTCGAGCACGGCCGTCCGGCGCCGTGGTTCGCGGCGACCGTTCGGCGGACGACGATCGACGACGACGTCACGCCCGGCGGCATCCGCCTCCTGCTCGCGCTCTGGGACGCGACCGGCGACGCACGCTACCGCGACGGCGCGCTGCGCGGGCTCGCGTTCCTGCAGCGCGTCCAGCTCCCGGGCGGAGCGTGGCCGCTCCTCTGGCGGCCGGCATGGAAGCACCTCTGGCCGACCTTCGAGGACCTTGCGACCCTGAACGACGGCGCGACGACGCAAGCGATGCTGACGCTGCTCGACGCCGGGCGGCGGCTCGGCAGGGCCGACCTCGTCGCCGACGCGCGACGCGCGGGCGACTGGCTCGTCGCCGTTCGCGCGCCGGCGCCGCAGGCGGGCTGGGCGCAGCAGTACGACGCCGAGGGCCGACCCGCGCCCGCGCGTCACTTCGAGGGCGTCGCGCTCGCCTCGTGGGAATCGCGTCTGGCGATCGACGCGCTCGGCGAGCTCGCCGCCGCGACCGGCGACGACCGCTACTGCGCGCCGATCGCCGACGCCGTCGCGTGGCTGGCGCGATCGGCGATCGGCCCACGGTGCTGGGCGCGCTTCTACGCCGTCGGCACGAACGAGCCGCGTCTTCTTCGACGAGCACGGCGCGCGCGTCGCGGCCGCCGGCGGCGCGCACCAGCCGTACGACTGGACCGGCGAGTTCGGCATCGCCGCGCTGCTCGCGCGGCTCGGGTACGACGACGGCGACGCACCCGGCGCGACGGCCGCGCGGCACCTCCCCGGCGATCCCGGTCGCTGCGGCGCCTCGGCGCGTCGCCTCGATGTCGCTCGCGAGCGCGATCCGCGGTACCTCATCGCACACGCGGGAGTCCTGCTCTCGCTGCTGGAGCCTCCGCTGCCGGCCGCCTGTCGCGTCGACGGTCAGCTGCGGGACGTGAAGAGCGCCGCCGCGATCAGCCGGACGCCCGCCGCGCGATAGCGCCAGCCGTCGCGGTCTCGATTCGCGGCGTCGCCTCGGCGTGCTGCGCGCGTCGCGACCGCGGCTCGCCGTGTTTGTTGCGGCTCCGCGAGGGCGCTGATAGAAGCCTTCGTCCATTCGCGGCAGCGACGTCGAATCGTGCCGCACGTCGCGAGCGCGCGCACACGCCTTCGTCCCCGTCGTCTAGCTCGGCCCAGGACACCGGCCTTTCACGCCGGTAACACGGGTTCAAATCCCGTCGGGGACGCTCGAAAATCATCGGCGTGGCCGAGCGCTTGACCGCGGTGTCCGATCGGCGAGAGAGAGGGAGCGCGTGGCCGATCGAGACGCTATCCGCGTTGCCGCGTTCGATTTCCTCGCGCGGCAGAGCAGGGCGTTCCCGGACACTTTGCCGTGGAAGGTTCTCTCGGAGGGGTTCGTCTACGACGGCCGACGGATTCCGCTGATCGGTCCCCAAGGCATCTTCAGGCCTGCGGGTCTTCGGCTCCCATTGAGTATCACGACGGCCCCGGTCGTTCGCGGTAAGGGCCGGCCGTACGACGACGAAATCGGTTCCGACGATACGATCCGTTACCGCTACCGTGGAACTGACCCGAACCACCGCGAAACGTCGGGCTACGACAGGCGATGCTCGAGCAAGTGCCACTCGTGTACTTTCACGGCGTCGCGTCGGGCGAGTACGTTGCAGCGTGGCCGGTCTACGTCGTCGCCGACGATCGGCGGACGCTCACGTTTACGGTGGCCGCCGGGTCCCGAGCCGTCGGCTCGTCGCCCGAGACGGCCGGCGTATCGGAGATGACGATAGAGGACGACGCCGAGCGGCGGTACGCCACGCGGACAGTGATTGCGCGCTTGCACCAACAGTCTCTCCGCGCCCGCGTTCTCGCGGCGTATCGCGATCGTTGCGCCGTCTGTCGGCTCCGCCAACGAACGTTGCTCGATGCAGCGCACATCCTTCCGGATGGGCATCCGCTCCGGCGGCCGGTCGTTCCGAACGGGCTTGCGCTGTGCATGCTTCACCATGCTGCCTTCGACCGCTTCGTTTTGGGCGTTCGGCCCGATCTGCGCATCGAGGTTCGACGTGACGTTCTCGAAGAAGAGGACGGTCCGATGCTCGAGCACGGCCTCCAGGGATTCCACGGCGCGACGCTCATCATGCCGACGGCGGACCACCTACGGCCGAATCGAGACTTCCTGGCGGAACGGTACGACATGTTCCGGAAAGCGTCGTAGCCTCAGCTGTAGACGCAGCGCCGCCGTAGTGCGGCCGTGTGTGCAGTTGACGGCGTATGCTAATGCTGGCATAGACCGGAAGCGGCAGAAGCGGGTACCCCGAAGCCCCTGATCTGGATCGGGAGTAGCAAGCGCGATCTCATGGCCTTTCCCGAGGCGATCAAGGACGTCATGGGGTATGCATTGTATCTGGCGCAAGTAGGCCGAAAGCACGAGGCAGCAAAGGCTCTCAAGGGTCTCGACAGCGCCGGCGTCCTCGAGATCGTTGAAAATGATGCCGTGGGAACGTATCGCGGCGTGTACACTGTCCGATTCGCTCGTGTCGTTTATGTGCTCCATTGCTTTCAAAAGAAGTCGAAGCGGGGGATCGCGACGCCGAAGCCTGACCTCGACCTCATCAGGCGGCGCCTCCTGATGGCGTCAGAGGACTATTCGACACGCACCGCGGAGAAGAAATGACGAAGAACACGCGAGTAGAAAAGGGAAGTGGAAACGTCTTCGCCGATATCGGCGTGAGCGGCGCCGAAGAGATGCTCGCCAAGGCACAGCTTGCGGCGACGATCACGGCCATCATCGACGGTCGCAGCCTCAGCCAGACCGATGCAGCTGCGCTCCTCGGTGTCGACCAGCCGAAGGTATCGGCGCTCTATCGCGGACGGCTCCGCGAGTTCTCGTTGGAGAGGCTGATGCGGTTCGTCAACGCGCTGAACCGCGACGTCCGAATCGTCGTCGACAAGACGCCGCGGAGACGGCGCGGCAGGGTGGTCATCGAAGCGGCGTGAAACCCACTTGCTGGCCAGCACGTTCTCGGCGTGTTGTCGTCAGGCAGCGCTCTTCACGATCGCAAGTAGGTGAAACGGCGGGAATAATAAGGTACTAAGGGACAAATCCCGTCGGGGACGCTTCGCTCGTCGATCCGAATCGCGAAGCCGGCGTTTGATCGCAACCACCGTCGGGGAGAGATGCCCCCTTGTCTATCGAGGGCTCGACGGTAGCATCTCCGTTCCGGATGGAAGGTTTCTCACGGCGAGCCCAATGCGCGAGCGTCTGCTCTTCGCGGAGCCACTGCGCCGCAAATGAGCGTCGAATTCAATCGGCTGATCGAGAATGAGTCTCGGGCGCACGTGCAGGAATGAGCGCACCGTCGTCGCCGACCGACCGAAGCCAGGCCGGAGCCCACGTCGTGGGCACCTTGCTGTCGGTGAACGTCGGCACGCCGAAGGACGTTTCCTGGCGAGGGAAGACGGTGTTCACCGGCGTATTCAAGGACGCCGTCACCGGCCCTCGCCGGGTACGCAGGCTCAACGTCGACGGCGACGGTCAAGGCGATCGGGCTGGGCACGGCGGTGAGCAGCGCGCCGTGTTCGTCTACCAGATCGACTCCTATCGATACTGGGAACGTGAGCTCGAACGACGCGACTTCGTCCATGGGCAGTTCGGCGAGAACTTCACCGTGGAAGGTCTGGGTGACGATGAGGTCTGCATCGGCGACCGGTACCGGATCGGGAGCGCGGTCTTCGAGGTCACCCAACCGCGGGTGACCTGCTATCGCGTCGGGATTCGAATGAACGACCCGCGCATTCCGGCTTTGCTCGTTTCACGGCGCCGCCCGGGCTTCTACTTTCGCGTGCTCGAAGAGGGCGAGGTGCAAGCGGGCGACGAGATCGTCAAGCTGGCCGTGGGTCCGGAACAGATGACCGTCGCCGAGGTCGACGCGCTTCTCTATCTCCCCGGGCATTCGCGTGAGCAGCTGCTCCGAGCGCTGCGAATCCCTGCCCTCAGCGCGGGCTGGCAAGCCTCGTTTCGCGCCCTCCTCGAACGAAAGGCCGGCAGCGGCAACGCCGGTTTGACGGCGCAGCGGCCCCCGCCGGCCTGGTCCGGCTTCCGCGCGCTGATCGTCGCCGGCATCGAGCGAGAGAGCGACGCGGTCGTCTCCATCCGCCTCGAAGGCGCCGACGGCGCACCGCTGCCAGCGGCGCGCCCGGGTCAGTACCTCACGCTGCGTATCCCGCCCGACGGCGAGCGCAGGTCGGTCCTCCGAAGCTACTCTCTCTCCGGGCCACCCGGCGCCGGCTATTACCGGATCAGCGTCAAGCGCGAACCCGGCGGCACCGCCAGCGGCTATCTGCACACCCATCTGAAGGCCGGCGACCAGGTCGACGTCGCCGCGCCTCGCGGCACCTTCATCCTCGACCCGACCCGCGCGCCGGTCCTTCTCATCAGCGCCGGCATCGGCGCTACCCCACTGCTCGCCATGCTTCACGCACTGGCGGCCGAGCGTTCCGAGCGAGAGGTCTGGTGGCTGCATGGCGCACGCAGCAGCCGCGACCACTCCTTCGCCGTCGAGGCTCGCGCTCTCCTCGCGTCGCTTCCAAACGCACGCACCCACGTCTGCTACAGCCGTCCCGCCGCCTACGACGTCGAAGGGCGCGACTTCGACGGCGCCGGCCATCTCTCCGCTGCCGTGCTCGCCGATCTCGAGCCGCCCCGCGACGCCGAGGCATACCTCTGCGGGCCGACACCCTTCATGGAGGAGATGCGCGTCGGCTTGGTCGCGATCGGCATCGACGCCTCCCGCATCCATACCGAGCCATTCGGGCCGATGCCGGGGCAGACGCCCGGCATCGCGTCGATGCCGGTGAGGACTCCCCACCAACCCCCTGGTCGACCGGGAAGCGGGCCGACGATCGAGTTCGCTCGCAGCAATCTCTCCGTCCGCTGGAGCGGCGACTACGCCAACCTGCTCGAGCTCGCCGAAGCCTGCGACGTGCGCGTTCGATGGTCGTGCCGCACCGGCGTCTGCCATAGCTGCGAGACGTCGCTCATCTCCGGCAACGTCGCCTACGGCCCCGAGCCCGTCGAACCTCCCGCCGACGGCAGCGCACTCATCTGCTGCGCGCAGCCACGCGAGAACCTCGTCCTCGACCTGTGAGTAGAGCGCCGAGGAGTTCGTCCTCAGAGCCGAACGCAGCCCTGGCCAGCAGCCGCGGCGAGGCGCAGGCGATGGCGGGATTCGTGCTCGCGCTTCGCGAGCGTAGACGATAGCCGTCGCTCGCTAACTTCACCGGCCTCTCCACCGGCGACCTCGGCGCCGCGCTGCCGGCGCTCCGACGTTTGTCGGCGGTGCCCATTTCGGTTATCGATCCTCGCGAGGTCGACGGATGCGAACGGTTCTGCTTGCCCTTGGGCTCTCGGTGTCAGGCGTGCTCGGTTTCGGGGTGCACGGCGCGTGCGGGCAGACGGTGCCGATGCAGGGGCACGCGGCGCACGCGAGCTCTGCCGCGGCGTCGGACTCCGGTCGCGGGGACACGGTAGCGGGAACGGTGCTCGAGACGATGGACTCGGGCGGCTACACGTACCTCAAGCTCGCGACCCCGGAGGGCGAACGCTGGGCGGCGGTCTTGCCGGCCAAGGTGAAGGTGGGGGATCGGGTCACGGTCGTCAGCGCGACCGTGATGACCAATTTCGAGGCCCGGTCGCTCGGTCGCACGTTCGATCGGATCATCTTCGGCAACCTCGCCGGGCCGGCGCCGAGCGCGCCGCAGAGCGCCGCCGGGGCCCCGCACCCCGACATGCAGAAGGGCGCCGCGGTCGCGAAGCTCACGGGTGCGGACGGCCGGACGGTGGCGGAGATCTGGGCGCAGCGCCCGGCGCTCGACGGCAAGCCGATCGCGGTCCGCGCCAGGGTCGTGAAGGTGAACCGTGGCATCATGAACAGGAACTGGCTGCACGTTCAGGACGGCAGCGGCACGCCCGACGCGTCGAACTTCGATCTCGCGGTCACCACCAATGACGACGCGCAGGTCGGCGACGTCGTCGTCGTGCGTGGCGTGGTCCACCTCGACAAGGATTTCGGCGCGGGCTACGCCTACCCGGTCATCGTCGAGGACGCGAAGATCGAGAAGTAGCACCGAGCGTTCGCGGCGCGATGAGAAGCCCGCCGCGCCGCCGATCGCCGCGCCGGACGCGAGATCGTGCCGCACCAGGCGTCGCGTCTACGATCGCGGCGACAGCATCTCGCGCAACTCCGCGCCTGCCGTTCCCCCGCTCGACGTCGCAAGGCGGAACCTCCCGATGCGCTGGATCCCGACGAGCGCCGCGAGGAAGAACCCCGCGTTTGCCGCGGCGATGATCCACATGAGCGCGGTTGCGAGGGTCGCGGTCATCGGCAGCCGTGGCCGGGCGAGGCGGGCGACGACGAACGCGGCGAGCGGGGAACCGAGACAGCCCGCGAGGCCGAGGAGGATGCGCGCCGGACGCGGCGCCGCGAGGTAGCTGCCGTAGCGCATCTTGAAGCGCGGCTCGACGCCGCGGAGATACGCGTCCTCGTAGCGTACGCCGAGGACGACGCCGGCCGCGATCTTCACCAGCGGCTCGAACGTGGTGATCGCGACGGCGAGCGCCGCGATCGCCGCCGGGTTGGACCCGCTGCCGCGTCCGAGCCACAAGAGGCCCCCGGCGGCGACGGTCGCGGCGACTTCCAGGCCGAGCGCGATAGCGAGCGGACATCTGTGCCGGTACTGCGCGTGGTGCAGCGTGCTGCTGACGCGGCTGGCGTCGTCCGCCAGCGCGCGGCGCACGCGCGCCGGCGCCGCACGGGCGACACGCAGCCACGCCGTCCATCGGCCCCGCTGGTAGGTGCGCGCGTCGATCGCGTCCTCGATCGCGGACAGCCGGTCGCGCAACTCGTCGATCACCGACGGACGAGATCCCTCACGGCGGAGCCTCGCTTCCCTTCCGTGCGCCGCGCTCACGCTTCGGCTGTCAGTGCGAGGCGTGCGCCTGGGATGCGCGATCCGCCGTCGCCCCCTTGGACCACTGGCTGGGCTGGTAGGTGCCGGCCGGCGCGCGGAAGGCGATCATGAGACGGTTCCAAGCGTTGATGGCGGCCACGCAGAGCGTCAGGTCGGCGAGCTCCGCCTCGGTGAAGTGCCGGCGGGCCTCTTCGAACACCCGGTCCGGGACGTGCCCGTCAGCCACACGGGTGACCGCTTCGGTCCACGTCAGCGCGGCGCGCTCGCGCTCGGTGTAGTACGGCGACTCGGCCCACGCGTCGAGGCCGTAGAGGCGCTGCTCGCTCTGCCCGTCGCTCCGCAGGTCCTTCCAGTGCATGTCGATGCAGTAGGCGCAGCCGTTCATCTGCGACGCCCGGAGCTTCACGAGATTCATCAGGTCCGGCTCGTGGGCGCTCTCGGCCAGATACCTCTCGAGGCCGAGCATGGCGTGCACCGCGCCCGGCGCCACTTTGACGGAGTCGATTCTTGGTTCCATGGGACTACCTCCTAGGGCGGACGTGCCATCGATGCGAAGGAGCAAGAACGATGCCTCGAACGAGGTGGGATGCAGGCGAGGAACGAACGGCGTCGGTCTCCGCAAGGCCGCGGGTCGCGTCGACGTCTCACGTCGTTGCGAGCGTCCGCGAGGCGGGCGGCGGACTCGCTCGCGTCGCGCTTCGCGTGCCGATATCTGCTCGAACCCCGAAGACGCGCGTCACAATGTAGAATCTAGACGCGTTCGCCCTCCCGACCGTTTCAGCGCGACGGTCGGGGGACCGCAGGTGAAGACGCGTCGCGCGGGAGAGCGCCGCAGCGCTTCTCGCGGCGGTATTCGTCGACCATGGTTCCGTCGCTGGCGAAGAACTGGAACGTCATCAGACCGTGGTCTGCGGTCACCAGCATCGCACCGTGATCGCCGTTGTAGCGGCGCTCGCTCGCCGGCGACGGAGCGTCGAACCGATTGATCTCACCGCCGCCGAGCCCGACGACGAAATACGTGACGCCGCCGACCTCGAGGTGCTCGTAGGTGTGCTCATGTCCGCTCAGCACGACGTCGACGCCCCAGGCGTCGAACGGCCAGCGCATCCGGACCTCCTCTTTGCCGCTCGACGCGTAGGGAGGGTGATGAAAGTACACGAGCCGCCAGCACGAGCGGCTCGCCGCGAGCCGGGCACGCAACCAGCGTCCCTGCCTCGACGTCGGCGTGCAGCCGTCGGGCTCGCCGCGAACGCTGTCGAGCGCGAAGAAGCTCACCGGACCCGCGGTGAACTCGTAGTAGCGGCCGTTGCCGGGCAGCGAGAAGTAGTCGAGATACGGCTGCCCGTCGGCGGTGTGGGTGTCGTGGTTGCCGAGTGATGGGAAGAAGCGATTCTCGGTCGCGCCCCGTCCGAAGCGGCCCTTGTAGGGCGCGATGAAGGCGGCGTAGTACCGGCCGACGTTCTCGTCGATCGTCTCGGCGGCGCCGCGCGGGTAGTTGTTGTCGCCGGTCGTGACGATGAAGTCCGGCGCCCAGCCGCTCACGAGGGACGCGACCGCCGCCTCCGCCGGACCGGCGCTGCCGTAGTCGCCGATCACCGCGAACCGGATGCGCGCGTCGGGCGGCGCGACGGAGAGCACCGGCGCCGGCGGCGTGCCGTCGGCGCGACATGCGGCAACGAGGAGCAGGGCGAGCAGGCACCAGCGAGGACGCACGAACCGCCGCCGCGTCCTCATGGCGGGCGGTGCGAGTGTCGCGGGTGTGGGGAAGGCGCGCTATGAGAGCGCGCCGAGCGGCGCCCCGCGGCCGGCTCGTGAACCAGGAGGAACGTGGACGACGCGACGGCGACATCGCGACCGTGGACGGCGCCGCCGGCAGTGGTGCTGCTCGCGCTCTGCGTGCTCTTCGTCGTCATCGATCTTCCCGCGCTCGCCGACCTCGCGAAGTACCACGGAGACGAGCGCTTCTATACCGATGCCGCGATTCGCATGGTCGAGACCGGCGACTACGCGACGCCCCGGTATCCGGACGGCGAGCCGCGCTTCAACAAGCCGCTCCTGACGTACTGGGCCGTGGCCGCGAGCTTTCGGCTCTTCGGCGTCGGCGTCGTGGCCTCGCGGCTGCCGTTCGTCGCCGCGGGATGCCTGCTCGCGGCGGTCACGTTCTGGCTCGGTCGTCGCCTGCTCGAGGACCGCGCCGGCGCCCTCGTCGCGGCCGCGATCGTGCTCGCGAACTCGCAGCTCGCCGTCCTCGCGACCCGCGCGACACCCGACATCCTGCTGGTGCTGTTCGTCGCGCTCAGCTTCGCCGGCTTCGCGAGTCTGCTCGGCGGCGATCGCCGCCGCGGCGCGTACGCGGCGGCGTGGATCGGCGCGGGCCTCGCCGTCGCGACCAAGGGCGCTCCGGGGCTGGTCGCGGTCGCCTATTGCCTGGCGTTCGTCGCGATCTCCGCGGAGGCGCCGCGCGTACGCGCGCTCTTCGACCTGCCGAGCGTCGTGCTCGGCGTCGCCGTCGCGGCGTCGGGCTTCGCGACGCCGTACCTCCGGCACGGCCGGCAGGCGCTCGACGTCCTCTACGTCGACCAGATCGGTGCCCGGCCGGTCGTGACCTCGTTCGGCGCCCTGCTCGCGAACGTCGGCAGCTATCTGCTCGGCACCGCCGTCGATCTGCTGCCGTGGACGCTGCTGCTCGCGGTCGTCGTCGCCCGCGACCGCGACGTCCTGCGCCGCGCCGTGAGCCGGCGCCGGTCGCTCTACGTCTTCGGCGTCGGCTGGTGGCTCGCGCTCGTCGCGCTCTTCGCGACGCACGACTTCATGCGACCGCGCTATCTCGCGCCGGCGTACCCGATCCTGTCGGTGCTCCTCGTGGCCGTGCTCTCCGAGGCCCTCCGCCGTCGCGAGGTCGCCCGGACGCTCCGCGCCGTGGCGGACGTGCTGCTGGTGGCGCTCGCCGTCGCCGGCGCCGCGCTTGCGGTCACGGGCGCCGCCGTCGATCGCCGTCTCGTGGTGGCCGGTCTGCTCTGGGTCGGCACCGGGCTCGCGGGTGTGCGCCTGGGGCGCGCGTCTACTGGCGCGCCGCTCGTCGCCGTGGCGGTCGCGACGATGATCGCGATCGCGGGCGCGGACTCGTTGGTACGGCCGGTTTTCGACGCCTCGCCGGCTCGCGCGCTCGCGGCCTGTCTGCGCGCGCGCGGATCGCCGGCGACGCGGGCGGCGACCGTCGGGGTGTCGCCGAATCTCGCGAGCAAGATCCGGCTCGTCTCGAGCGGGACGCTCGACCTCGCGACGCTTCCGGACGACGTCGATCGCCCGACGCTGAAACGCTACGGCGTCCTCGTCGTTCCGCCGGCGCGCGCCGCGGCGTGGCGAGACCGCGGCTACACGCTCGAGCCTTGCGGCTACGAGTACGTGCACTGGGCGGTGCGGGATCTGTGGCGGCTCGTCACCCGACGCGATCGCGCCGACGCATTCGAGCGGCACCGCCGGTACTACTTCGTCGCCGCTTCGTCCGCGCGGCGCGCCGACCGCAAATCGTAACGTGCGACCAACGGTGCGACACGCTAAGGTGACCGAACGATGAGCACGATGCGCTACATCAAGCCGACGACTCTCGACCGCGGCTTCAACGCGGTGATCCGGCTGCTGACGACCTTCGGCCTGAGCGTCTACGGTTCTCGCGTCCTCGCGGTGCGCGGCCGCAAGACGGGAGAATGGCGTACCGTGCCGGTGAACCTGCTGACGCACGAGGGGCAGCGCTACCTCGTCGCTCCGCGCGGAGAGACCGAGTGGGTCCGGAACATGCGCGTGGCTCACGCCGGTGAGCTGCGCTTGGGACAACGGCGCGAGCCGTTCCGGGCGACGGAGCTCGCCGACGACGAGAAGGCGCCGGTGCTGCGCGCCTACCTCGATCGCTGGTACTTCGAGGTCGGCCGATTCTTCGAGGGACTGGGCCGCAATTCACCCGTCGAGGACCTGCGCCGCGTCGCCCCCTGGTTTCCCGTCTTCAGAGTCGAGTCGGAGCGGTAGCGGGGGCGCGTCGTCCTGCGGTCGGGACCCGCTCGCGGCGCGGTCAGAGCCGCTCGAGCCGGCCGATCGTTTGCTTCGAGCCGGCGACGATCAGCGAGTCGCCCTCGCGCACGCGGTCATCCGCGGTCGGGACACGGAGGTGGGCGCCGTCGCTGCCGAGCCCGCTGCGGATGAAGATGACGTGGACGCCGTAGCGGGCCGGCAGATCGAGATCGCGCAACGCGCGCCCGATGAACGTGCGCGGCGCGCGCATCTCCTCGACGACGTAGCCGTCGCCCGACCTCGACCTTGCGGCCCTTGCCGACGAGGCTGATCGTGCTCGCGAAGGTGCCGGCCAGATCGCGGCGCAGCATCTCCTGGTTGCGGGCGTTGATCACGGCCTGCCGGTGGACGCTGCCGATCAGCTTGCGCGGATCGTGCGGGATCGGCGACCGGCAGCTCCTCGACGTCGTTGTCGCTCAGGAGCCGCATCACCACGTCGAGGTTCTCGTCCTCGGTGACCCACGGCAGCGCGGTGTCGGCGAGGTCGGCGGCGACCAGGATGGGTCGCAGCGTCTCGAGCTCGAAGAGCAGCCTTCGCAGCGTCGAGAGCCGGACCGCGCCGAGCGAGCTCGCCGGCGGTGTCGGTGACGAAGAACTCCCCGTGTTCGCTGCTCACCGCGAGGTCGCAGCACCTCGTCGAGCGGCGCCGACGCCGGGATCACGTCCGGGCTGCGATCGATCGACGTCGCGGACGTAGAGCGTCAAAAGAACGTTGGGCTCGTCCTCCTTGAACGGCTCGAGGCCGCGCAGGCGCAGCTTCAACGTGTAGATCGAGTCGCGGCGCAGCTGGGTGGCGATCAGCGTGCTGATGACGCAGGCGACCATCAGCGGCGCGATGATGCGGTAGTCGCCGGTGAGCTCGAAGATGATGATGATCGCGGTGATCGGCGCGTGGGTCGCGGCGCCGACGACCGCGCCCATGGTGACCAGCGCATAGGCGCCGGAGCGGCGGTCGACGTCGGCAGACCAGTGGTGGACGGCGTGCCGAACGCGCCGCCGGTCATGGCGCCGAGGAAGAGCGACGGCGCGAACACGCCGCCCGATCCCCCGGAGGCGAGCGTGATCGAGGTCGCGGCCATCTTGGCGACGATCAGGATGCCGAGAAGCGCGAGCGGCAGCTGGCCCGTCAGCGCGGCGTTGATGCTGTCGTAGCCGACGCCGAACACGTGCGGGAGCCAGATACCGATCGACGCCGACGAGCAGCCCGCCGAGCGCCGCCTTCAGGTACTCCGGGATGCGCAGCCGCTCGAAGAGCTCCTCGCTGCGATAGAGGACGGTGATGAAGGCGAGCGCGACCAGCCCGGCGACCATCCCGACCAGAATGTAGAGGAACAGCTCGAAGGGGCTCGACCAGCTCGTACGGGGGCACGACGAACGCCGGGAAGTTGCCGAGGAAGTGCCGTGAGACGACGGTCGCGACCACCGAGGAGATGACGATCGGGCTGAACTGCGGCACGCCGAAGTCGCCGAGGAGGATCTCGACCGCGAACAGCGCGCCCGCGATCGGCGCGTTGAACGCCGCCGCGATCCCGGCGGCGGCGCCGCAGCCGACGAGCGTCCGCAGCTGATTCGCGGTCGACGCCGAGGAGCTGGCCGATCGTCGAGCCGAGCGCGGCGCCGATCTGCACGATCGGTCCCTCGCGGCCGACCGAGCCGCCGGAGCCGATCGAGATCGCCGAGGCGACCGCCTTCACGACGACGACGCGCGGGCGGATCGCGCCGCCGCGCAGGATGATCGACTCCATCACCTCCGGCACGCCGTGGCCCTTCGCCTCGCGCGCGAGGAAGTGCACCAGCGGCCCGACGACGACGCCGCCGAGCGCCGGGCGCGACCAGCCGCCACGACCAGGTCGTCTGCTCGAGGAGCGCGAGCGCGTTGGTGCCGCGGCCGAAGAAGACGTCCTGGACGAGCAGGATCAGCGCCGCGCAGCGCGACCGCCCCGAAGCCGCCGCCGAGCCCGCAGACGATCGCGACCACGACCATGAAGAGGTGGCCGCGCCCGACGGTCGGCGTCCGTCGCTCCCAGCCGAAGAGGCCTCGCGTGCGCGTGTCGCTCCGTCGCTCGGCGCCTTCGGGCGCGACGCCGACCGCGCGGGTCTCGTGCGACGGCGGCTCGGGTCGCGATGCTGCGGGCATGGTCGCCACCATAGAACTCGCTAGCTCCGACGGCCAGGTTCGCGGCGGCTGCGCGTCGCGTCGTGACCCGCCGATCGGCCCGATCGGACCGAGCCGCAGGTGACGGGCCGCGCGTGCGTGCGACGATTTCGCTGGACGCGCGAACGCGCCTCCGGATAAGGACTGTCCGCCATCCGGAGGGGCGCCCCTGCACCAGGCCCCGCTCGTGGATGAGCCCCACCCGAGGAGACCCATGCGGACACCCCAGCGTCAGATCGTGTTCTGCGCGATGCTCGCGCTACTCTGCGCGACCCCCGCGGCGGCGTTCCAGCTCCAGCCCGGCATCGGCTTCGTTGCCGTCACCGAGGCGCCCGAGGGCGCGGAGCTCGTCCTGGAGAACGCGCAAAACCAGGAAGTCGGCCGCGGCCTCGCCGATCGCTTCGGCAGCCTGATCTTCCGCGACCTCGCGCAGGGCGCGACGTACTCGGTTCACGAGACCGGCGGCAGCACCGCGACGGCGACGGTCCTCGTCTTCGAGGACCATCCGGCGGCGTCCTTCTACCAGGCGCAGACGCTCGCAGAGGGCCTCCAGTACATCGGCATGCGCGACGGGACGCTGCTCGCCGCGATGGTGCGCCCGCCGCTCGGAAAAACGTTGGCGGACGGTCCGTTCCCGACCGTGGTCGAGTACTCGGGCTACGCGGCGGCCGATCCCAACAACCCGCAGCCGTCGACGCTCCTCGCGGAGGTGCTCGGCTACGCGACGGTCGGGGTGAACATGCGCGGCTCCGGGTGCTCGGGCGGCGTGATCGACCTCTTCGACTACCCGACCACGGCCGACGGCTACGACGTCATCGAGGCGGTCGCGGCGCAGCCCTGGGTCGCGGGCGGCAAGGTCGGCATGATCGGCATCTCGTTTCCCGGCATCAGCCAGCTCTTCGTCGCCGGCGCGCAGCCGCCGCATCTCGCCGCGGTCGCGCCGCTCTCGGTGATCGCCGACATCTACCGCGCGCCCGGGTTTCCCGGCGGCATCTTCAACGACGGGTTCGCCGAGACCTGGCTCCTGGACCGGAAGCACGACGCCGAGCCGGCGCCCGAGGGCGGGCAATCGTGGGCGATCCAGCGCGTGAACGGCGGCGACACGACCTGCCTCGCGAACCAGAAGCTCCGGCTGCAGACGCAGGATCCCGTCGAGTTCACGACCTCGAACCCGTACTACGTGCCGACGCTCATGGATCAACGGTCGCCGATCAACTGGGTGTCGCGCATCAAGGTGCCGGTCTATCTCGCCGGCGCCTGGCAGGACGAGCAGACCGGCAGCGGCTTCGCGTCGATGCTGAAGTACCTGCCGGGGCGACGCGACGTGAAGATCACGCTCACCAACGGCGTCCATTCGAGCCAGCTCGAGCCGGAGCAGCTCTGGGACTGGATCTCCTTCCTCGATCTCTACGTGTGGCACAAGTTCCCCGATCCGACGCGTCTCGCTGCCTTGGCCTCGGTGATCTACCAGCAGATCCTCGGGCCCGGCGCGCCGACGCCTCCGCTGCCGGCCGACCCGTTCGTCGGCCTGCTCGGCGTCGATCAGGCGCAGGCGCTCTTCGAATCCCGGCCGCGCGTCCGCGTGCTCATGGAGAACGGCGGCGGCTCGCCGACGCCGGGCCTGCCGGCGCCGCGCTTCGAGCTCGGCTTTCGGAAGTGGCCGCCGCCGGGCATGCGGCGGACGGCGTGGTACTTCGGGCCGAACGGGACGCTGACGCGCAGACGGCCGACCGAGCAGGGCGTCGACAGCTACCGGCCCGATCCCGACGCGCGTCCGCAGCAGACGATCCCCGGCCAGGGCGAGCTGGATTCCTGGGCGGTCATGCCGGCCTACGATTGGGAGCCGCTCGTCGACGGCACCGCCCTCGCATATGCGACGGCGCCCCTCGACGAGGACACCACCATCGTCGGACCGGGCAGCGTCGACCTCTGGCTGCGCTCGAGCGCGCCGGATACCGACGTGCAGGTCACGCTCAGCGAGATCCGTCCCGACGGCCTCGAGACCTACGTGCAGAGCGGCTGGCTGCGCGCCAGTCACCGGCAGCTCGATCGCAAGCGGCAGTCGCGCTTCGAGCCGGTGCAGACCCATCTCGAGAGCGACGCCGAGCCGCTCCCCTTCGGCGACTTCGCGAAGATGCGCGTCGGGATCTTCGCGGTGGCGCACGTCTTTCGCGCCGGCTCGCGCATCCGGATCAGCATCGAAGCTCCGGGCGGCGATCGTACCCGCTGGGCGTTCAATACCTTCGAGACCGATGGATTGGTGGTGAACGACGTCGCCCGCATGCACACCCATGCATCGCGGCTGGTCCTGCCGGTGGTCCGCCACGTCGAGGCGCCGGCGGGCCTGCCGCCGTGTCCGGGGCTCCGCGGTCAGCCATGCCGGACGTACGTCGCGGCGGCGAACGGAGGCTGACCGGCGACGCGCGAAGCCGCCGCCGGCGGATCGCTCAACGCCGCCGGCAGCTCGACGCCGACGCGAGCGGCGGCGCGAGGGTCCGCCCGCCGGCGAGGACGTGTTCCGTCTGCGCCAGGAGCTCGCTCGCGGTCGCCTTGTCGCTCGCGAAGAAGTTGCGTTTGACGACGAGCTCGAGCGAGGTCAGCGCCGGCGTCAGGGGCGTGAGGCGGATGCGGATCTTGCGGTGCTCCGCCTCGACGGTGATGAGCTGACCGTTCTTCGAGGGCCCGTCCTTCTCGCGAGGACGACCAGCAGCGCGGGCGGGTGAACGGCGGCGGCGATCGCACGGCTGGGCGTCTGTCGCGTCACGGGTGACCTCGGGAATCCGGCGAACGAGCGACGCATCCGTGCGACGGTGCGATCGATCGGGGCGTCGCTTCGCCGTCCGACCAGCGTGGCCCGGGCACACCTGGTCGTCAACGAGCTGGGGCGAGAGCGCACCGGACGTGATGCTCGTCGACATCGGCCTGCCCGGCATGGACGGCGGCGCCGCCGTCGCCGAGCCGCGCATCGCTCGAATGACCGTGCACGTCTGCGATTTCTCGCAGTCGCGCGACGTCGCGTTCAGGTGATCACCTGAGTTTTGGGAGTAGAGGATGGTATGCGCGTTGCTTTGCGGCTCGTCGTAGGCCGAACGGCCGCCCTCCATGGGCCGCTCGCCGACCACGACCGATGCCCTCGACGACTCGCGCGCGAACCGCGCGCCGCTCACGGAGCCCGCTGCCGCGCTCTCGTTCGCGCCTCATCGGCTCCTCCGCGCTGCTGCTGATCGCGGCGATGCTCGTCGGCGCCGCGTCGCACACCGCGGCCGCGGCCGTCACCCTCGCTCTTCCCGACGATCTCGCGATCGCGCCGGGCGGCGATGTCGAGGTTCCGGTCGTCCTCACCAACGACGTCACGGTGCGAGCGCTCTTCGCGAAGATCCACGACGGCCCCGAGCTCACGGCGATCGCCGGCTCCTCGGAGTGCGCGGCACGCGCGAGCGGCTTCTCGTGCCCCGCGAACGAGCCGAGCGAGAGCGACACGCTGAACGTCATCGTGATCAGCAGCGGCACCGACGAGATCGCGGCGGGCGCGGGCGCGGTGATGACGGTCCGGCTCCAGGACGGCGGCGCGCCGTGCGCGGCAGGAACGTTCATCGGGCTCCAGCTTTCGAACGTCGCCGTCGCCGACCACGACGGTCAGCCGCTGCCGGTGACGACGATCGACGGCAAGGTGCGATGCGGAACGTCGCCGTCGACGCCGACGGTGAGCGCCACGCCGGCCTCGACCGTCGCGGCGACCGGGACTCCGACGGGGGTCGGCGCGACCGCGACGCCCACGCCCGGCTCGAGCGCGGCGGCGACGCCGTCCACCGCCGCGACGCCGCTGGTGACGCTCGCGCGCGCCAAGGCGATCGACAAGTGTCAGAAGTCGATCGACAAGGCCGCCGCGCAGCTCGTCGGCAAGAAGCTGAAGGCGCTCGAGACCTGCACTGGACGGATCTTCAAGTGCGCGCAGACCCTGGCGCCCGGGTTCAAGCGCGACGCCTGCATCGCCAAGGCGGGGACCAAGTGCACGGGCCAGCTCGTCGCCGCGGCGAGCGCCGGCGAGTCGAAGCTGCGCGCCGCCATGCTCGGCAAATGCCAGGCGCCGGCGCTCTTCGCCGACGTCCTCGGAGACGCCGGCGTCGGGTACTCGGCAGTCGCGGCGGAGTGCGAGTCGGAGAACGGCATCGCCCTCGACGGCGTCCTCGATGTCGCCGGCTGCATCGCCGCCCACCACGGCTGCCGCGCAGAGCGGCTGCTCGCGGCGCGGGCGCCGCGCGCCGGCGAGCTGATGCGGATCGCGGGCGTCGCTCCCGACGTCCGTGCGGCGCTCGGGTGCACGACCGACGGCGGCGGCGACGGCGCCGGCATCGGCGGCACCGCCACGGCGGGGAAGGCGGTCGTCAAGTGCGCGGCGGCGATCGCCAAGGCGAGCAGCCGCTTCGTGGCCGTGAAGCTGAAGAGCCTCGCGAAGTGCGTCGCCCCGGTGTTCAGCTGCGCCGAGGTCAAGCCCGGCGACGCCCGCTGCGTCGGCAGAGCCCGGAGCAAGTGCGACGCCGCGTTCGGCGCGATCGCGATCGCCGAGGCCAAGATGCGGGCGGCGGTCACGCGCGCCTGCGGCGCGAGCACGCTGCCGTTCGCGAACGTCGCCGCCGCGACCGGCATCGACGTCGGCGCGCTCGCGGACACGTGCGCGAGCTTCGACGTCGCGTCGCTCGACACCATCGGCGACTACGCCACGTGTCTCGCGCGCCAGCACGAATGCCTGGTCGACGAGCTGCTCCGCTTCGAGACGCCACGCGCCGCGGAGCTGCTCCAGGACGTCGGGCGCGATCTCGCGAGCCCGTTCTGCCCGTGATCGCGAGGAGCGCGAGATGAGAGCATCGATGGATTGCAGCTGCGGGCGGGGGGGGCGCTGGGCCACGACTGCGACGGTCATGATCGTCGCGGTCGTGGCGGTGACCGTGGTGGCGACCGGGGTCGGCGCCGCCACGGTCGCCATCCAGTGCGGCGAGACCGCGACCGGCCTGCTCGCCGCCGGCCACGAGCTCGACGAGTACACGTTCTCCGCGGTGGGCGGCGAGACGATCTTCGTCACGACCTCGAACACGGTGACGCCGTCGGCGTGCTGGCACGTGCTGGCGCCGCCGAGCGGCACGCCGGTCGGCGGCGCCATCTGCGCCGGCGGCGCGGCGCTGACGCTGCCGGCGCAATCCGGGGTCTACACGATCGACGTCTTCGGCAGCACCGCGACCGCGACCGGCTCGTACGCCCTCACGCTCGAGTTCGTGTCGGGCGAAGCGAACGGCGGATCGAACGGTCCGCCTGCACCGGTCTGCGCGCGCGGCGACGACGGGACGCAGCCGATCGCCTGCGGCGAGACCAAGACCGGCCAGTTCCAGGTCGCCGGCGAGACCGACACGTACACGTTCACGGCGAGCGCCGGGGAAACGGTCTCGATCGCCGTCCCCGGCACCGCCGATCCCGAGACCTGTTGGGAGCTGTTCGCGCCGAGCGGCGCGGCGGTCGGCGGCGTTCAGTGCCGCGGCAGGGTGGCGCGGAAGCTCCCGGCGCAGTCCGGCGTCTACACCGTGGTCGTTTTCGACGCCGGCTTCGACGAGGCGGGCTCGTACAGCCTCAGCATCGAGGCGGTGTCGGAGACCGCGAACGGGTCGTCGAACGGGCCGCCGGCGCCGATGTGCGCGCGCGGCGAGGACGGGACGCAGCCGATCGCGTGCGGCGAGACCGAGAGCGGGCAGTTCGATGTGCGCGGCGAGACCGACACCTATGCGTTCCTCGCTGCCGCCGGCGAGACCGTGGCGATCTCGGTGCCGGGGACGACCGCGCCCGAGACGTGCTGGCAGCTCTATGCGCCGAACGGCGCCCTGGTCGGCGCCGTTCAATGCCGCGGCTCCGCGATACGGACGCTGCCGGCGCAATCCGGCGTCTACACCGTCGAGCTCTTCGACGACGGCCTCGACGACACCGGTGCCTACACCGTCAGCCTCGACGCCCTGTCGTCGACGGCGAACGGCGTCTCGAACGGTCCGCCGGACCCGACCTGTCGGCGCGGCGCCGACGGCACGCAGCCGATCGTCTGCAGCGAGGTGAAGAGCGGGGCGTTCGACACGGTCGGCGAGACCGACACCTACACCTTTCTCTCGACCGGCAGCCATGCGGTCACGATCTCGGTGCCGAACACCTTCGATCCCGAAGCGTGCTGGCAGCTCTTCGCGCCCAACGGGACGGCGATCGGGGGCATCACCTGCCGCGCGACCGCGAACCGCACCCTGCCGGCGCAGTCGGGGACCTACACCATCAAGGTGTCCGAGAACGGCGCGGACGAGACCGGCCCGTACACGCTCACGCTCCAGTTCGTCGGCGTTCCCTGCACCTCGATGACCGCGACGCGGACGGCGACGCCGACGCCGACCCGCACCGCGACCCCGACCGCGACCGCGACCGCGACGCCGACCGCGACGCCGACGCCCACCCGGACGCCGACCTCGACCGCGCCGACGGCGACGCCGACCGTGACGTCCACCCCGACGGTGACGCTGACGCCGACGCCCACGCGGACGCCGACTGCGACCGTGACGCCGGGGTGCGGCAACGGGCGCATCGACGCCGGCGAGGCGTGCGACAAGAGCGCCAAGCCGTCGGGCTGCGGCGCCGACGGCGAGTGCGTGCCGGGCTGCGGCGCCTGCTCACCGTGCGCCGCGAAGCTGACGGTGAGCGGCGGCGCCGCGGCGGACGGCGGGCAGGCGTGCGTCCTCGTCAATCTCGCGAACACGACCGCGGTCCAAGGCGTCCAGGGCACGATCGTCGACGTCCCCGACGAGCTCACCAGCATGAGCGCCGAGTGCACCGGCCGCGCCGCCGGGTTCGCCTGCGACGCCAACGAGATCGCGGGCACGAATCAGATCCACCTGGTCCTCATCGACCTCGGCGGCGGCTGCATCGCGCCGGGCAACGGGCCGGTCGCGCGCGTATGTCTCACCGACGACCCGCCGATGTGCGTCGCCGGCGGCGCGGTCCAGCTCGACGTCCGTGACGTGATGATCGCCGACTGCGCGAACGCGCCGATCGCACCGCTGTGCGTGGAGTCCGGCGCGGTGATCTGCGGTGCCGAGCTCGGCGATTGCCTCGCCGACGGCGGGTTCGACCTCTTCGACGTCCTGCGCACGATCGACGTCGTCCTCCAGCGTCGCGTTCCGACGGCGACGCAGGCCGTCCTCTGCGACGACGATTGCGACGGCGACATCGACATCTTCGACGTCGTGCGGCAGGTCGACGCGCTCCTGGAACGGATTCCGCGCCCGCTCGCGTGCCCCGCTCCGAACGACGCGGCGCCGGGCCTCGCGGCGGCCGCCGCGAGGACGACCCGCGAGGCGCCACATCCCTCGGTCCGACAGCACGGCCACACGATCGTCCTCGACAATCGCGGCGTCGGCGTTCGCGGCCTCGAGCTCACCTTGGTGCCGGAGAGCGGCGCGGCGCGCCTGAAGCGCGTTCGCGGCACCCGGCGCACCGCCGGTCTCGACGTCGTGGCGCACCAGGCGGACGCGCGCGCGCCGGTGAAGGTGGTCGTGGTCGCGACCGACGGCGCGGTGATCGCACCAGGCCGCGGCGCCGTGGTGCGGCTCACGACCGAGCACGGCACCCGCGGCGGACGACTCCGCCTGATCGAGGCGAAGATCGTCGAGGACGGCGCGCCGGCGCCGTGACGACCGCGACGCCGGCGCCACGATGACCGCGACGGTGCCCCGAGCGCGCGACGCCGGCGGGTCCGCCGGTCGTGACCCGCGGTCACGACGCGAGCGTCGGGATCACCTCGGTCGCGACGAGGCGGAGCGTCGTTGCGGCGATCTCGCGGCGCGCGCCGGTCGAGGCCGGCACCACGTGACAGAAGTCGAGGCCGAGCGCGGCGAGGCGCCGCAAGCGCGCGAGCACCGTCTCGACGGGACCGGCGATCGCGAACCAATCGACGAACGCGTCCTCGAGCGCCCGGGCGTGCTCGGCGCCGGCGCGGGTGTGGTGGCGCATGTCGTAGCCCTCGCGCAGCCGCACGGCGACGTCGCGCAGCGGCGCCGGAAGTCCCGCCGTCGGCGCCCCGGCGAGCGACGCGAAGCGCGCGAAGGTCGCGACCGTGCCGCGGACGGCGTCGCGCGCGACCGCGACGTCGGCGTCGATCGCGCAGTTGACGAAGGCGCCGTAGCGCAGCGACCGCGGATCGCGTCCCGCGGCGCGTGCGGCGGCGCGCGCGGTCTCGAGCGCCCACGCGATCCGCTCCGGATCGGCGCCGACGCCGAACGCGACGCGGTCGGCGTGACGGGCGGCGACGGCGATCACGCGCGGCCCGGTCGCCGCCACCTCGATCGGCACGGGGGGCACGCCGGCGGCGCCGTGCCACTCGAGCCGGCTCGGGAAGCCGTCGCGGTCGATGGTCTCGCCGTGCAGGTAGGCGCGCAGCATCACGAGGTGGCGCTCGAGCTCGGCGAGCGTGACCGTCCGCTTGCCGATCCGCTGCACCGACGAGTCGCCGCGCCCGAGGCCGCAGATGGCGCGCCCGCCACTCTCGACCTGGAGCGAGAGCGCGGCGCAGGCGGTGACCGCGGCGTCGCGGGTCACCGGATTCGTCACGCCCGGTCCCAGCCGGATCCTCGTGGTCGCGTTGGCCGCGAGCGCGAGCTGCTGCCACACGTCGGGCGCGAGGTTCTGACTGTCGGGATAGAGCAGGGTCGCGAAGCCGAGATGCTCGGCCATGCCCGCGAGCTCCGCCGACCTGCGCGGCGGGGGAGCGAGGATCGCGCCGACGTCCATGGGTCTCTCCTCTCGGCGCCGCGCCCCGCGGTGGCGCCGGCAGGCGCGGGCGACGGACCTTGCCATAACACTTCGCGGCTCCCTATTGCTCGCGGACGGAGGAACACGGATGGCGCTCGCTGACAACGTCGATCTACTGGTGCGGGACGGTCATCTCGCGGACTTCGAGCTGGTCGAGACGAGTCCTCCGTCGGAGGCGGCGCTCCGTCCCGGCGAGATTCTCGTTCGCGTCGAGAAGTTCGGCTTCAGCGCCAACAACATCACCTACGCGATCCTCGGACGCAGCATGCGCTACTTCGATTTCTTTCCCGCGGGCGAGGAGGGACGCGGCAAGGTCCCGGTGTGGGGCATCGGCACGGTGGCCGCCTCGTGCCACCCCGACCTGCAACCAGGCACGCGGATGTACGGCTACTTCCCGCTCGCGCGCTACGCGACGTTGCTGCCGGCGCGGATGACCACGACGGGGTTCGAGGTCGACCGCGGCTCGCTCGCCGCCGTCTACAACCAGTACGCGCTGCTCGCGCTCGACCCGTTCTACGTCCCGGCGCAGGAAGACTACATGCTCCTCTTCCGGCCGCTCTTCTTCACGAGCCTGCTGCTCGACGACTACCTGGCGGACGGCCACGACTACTTCGGCGCCGACGTCACCGTGATCTCGAGCGCCTCGTCGAAGACCTCCTTCGGCCTCGCGTTCATGCTCGGCCGGCGCCGCGGGCCCGCTCGGCGGACGCAGGTGATCGGTCTCACCTCGGCGCGCCACGCGCAGTTCGTGCAGGATCTCGGCGTCTACGACCGGGTGCTCCCCTACAGCGCCGTGGACGCGCTGCCGCCGGCGATGCGCGTCGTCTTCGTGGACGTCGCCGGCGACGCGGGCCTGCTGCGGAAGCTCCAGGAGCGGTTCGGCGCGAACCTGCGCGCGACCGTGCTCGTCGGCATCTCGCACTGGGACCAGATGGAGGCGGGCGGCATCGGCGCGACCGGCGAGCGCACGCACTTCTTCTTCGCCCCCGGATGGGTCGCGCAGCGGCAGAACGACTGGGGCATGGAGCGGCTCGGCGCGACGCTGACACAGGGGTGGCGCGCATTCCTCGACGACGTCGAGCGCCGCTGCCGGATCGTCTACGGGAGCGGCTCCGAGGCGGTCGCGGCGACGTACCGTACGGTGCTCGCCGGCCAGCAGCCGCCGGATCAGGGCTCGGTGCTGTCGCTGTGGGAGGATGCCTTCGCGAGCTTCGGCGTCCGCCTCTGAGAGGCACGCGGCGAGGATTCCGAACGGGCGTGCCGCCGCGCGGCGGCTCGTCCGCGGACGACGGCGTGCCGCGATCTCGACGATCCGCTCCGATCCGGCGCGGCCGGCGGCGCCGCCGAGAAGTACCGCGCCGGCGTCGAGCCCAGCGTCTCGCGGAACATCGTGATGAACGCGCTCGTGCTCTCGTAGCCGAGGTCGAGCGCGACCTCGGTGACGGCGCGGCCCGCGGCGAGGAGCTCGAGCGCGCGCAGCAGGCGCGCCTGCTGCCGCCAGCGCGCGAAGCTCATCCCGGTCTCGCGCCGGAACAGGCGCGCCAGCGTGCGCGGGCTCGCTCCCGCCGCCCGCCCCCATGCGGCGAGCGTTCGATCGTCGGCGGGATCGTCGAGCAGGCGACGCGTGATCCGGAGCAGGCGCGCGTCGCGGGGCGCCGGCAGCGCGAACGGCGCGACCCGCGCCGCCGCGATCTCGTCGGCGAGGACGCGCGCGAGACGCGCCTCGCGCCCGCGCTCCGCATAGGGCTGGGCGAACGCCGTCGCGCGCACGATCAGCTCGCGCAGGAGCGGCGTCACCTGCACGACGCAGCACGCCGGCGGCGGATCGCGGAGCGAGCGACGGCTCGAGGTAGAGCGTCCGCATGTGGACGTCGCCGGTCATGCGGATCGCGTGGCGCGCGCGCGGCGGCACCCACACCGCGCGGTGCGGTGGCACCACCCAGCGGCCGTCGCTCGGTCGTGACGGTCATCACGCCGCGCGGCGGCGTAGACGAGCTGCGCCGACGGATGGCGGTGCATCCGGATCCGGTGGCCGCTCGGGAAATCGCCGGCCCAGCCGACGAGCGGCCGCACCATCTCGACGAGCGTCACCAGCGGCGATTGTCCGCTTCGCGACATCGATCGGCAGGATAGAGCAAGCCGTCGCCGGCGCGCGAACGCTATCGTCGGCGCATGAATCGGCTTCCATCGTTGGTACTGCCGCAGCGATCTCTGGCGGCGAACCGTGCGCGAGAAGCTCTTGCCATGGGTCCTCGCGGCCGCCGACCTCGGCGACGCGCTCCTCGAGGTCGGCCCGGGTCCGGGGCTCACGACCGACGTCCTGCGGGCGCGCGCCGCGCGCCTGACGTCGATCGAGATCGATCCGGCGCTCGCGCGCGCGCTGCGCGCGCGCACCCGGGGAACGAACGTCACCGTCGTCGAAGGCGACGCGACGGCGCTGCCGTTCGCGGACGCGTCCTTCAGCGGGGCGGTCGCGTGCACGATGCTGCACCACGTGCCGTCGGCGGCGATGCAGGACCGGCTGCTGCGCGAGGTCCGGCGCGTGCTCCGGCCGGGCGCGCTCTTCGTCGGCTCCGACGGCACCCCGACCGTGCTCTTCCGGCTCGCCCACCTCTTCGACACCATGGTCGTGGTCGAGCCGCGGACGTTCGCGCGGCGGCTCGCGGCGGCGGGCTTCCGAGAGCCGTCGGTCGAGACGGCGCCCGGAGCGTTTCGCTTCCGCGCGCGGCGATAGCCGATCGCGACGGCAGCGCCCGAACCGCGCGTGACGTCCGGCGGTCGGACGCGCGCCCTCGGCCCGAGGTTCAGCCGCTACCGCGAAGCGCCAGCCGAGGAGGCCGGCGGCGCCGGCGGCGTCCGCGCCGCCTCGGCGCCGAGGCCGATCGCGACCACCGGGCGCGCGTCCAGATCGTCCGCCTCGGTCGCGTCGAGCAGCACGCGGCCCTTCGCGATCCCGTGATCGCGCTCGAGGTCTGCCTGGAGCGTCGCGGCGCGCGTCGCCGCGAGCTGGTGGAGGACGGCGTCCGGCACCTGCTGCGCGTCGACCTGCTCCTCGAACCACTGCGCGTGCTCCTCGGGGACGGCGGCGGCCTTGCCGTCGGCGCGCGCGGTGAGGACCTCGAGCACCGCGGCGCGCTCGCCGCGCTCGGTGATGTGGCGCAGCGTTCCCATCACGCCGCGCTCGCTCTCGAGCTTCGCGCGCAACGCCTGCTCCTTCAGCCAGCGCCGATCCTCCTTCGAGGTCTCGCCGCGCAGGTGCAGCTTGAGGCCCGGCGCCGCCGCGAGCAGCTTGCCGAGCTGGGCGAGCTTCTCGGCCTCGCCGGGCGCCAAGACGTCGCGGCCGGGCGCGAAGACGATCGGCGGCGGCACCAGCGACGCCGGCTTGTCGCCGATGCTCGCGACGGCGCCGATCAGCTTCAGCGGCGACGTCACCGCATGCAGGATGGCGCGCGAGAGCGCGTTCGCGATGATGGTGCCGAACGCGACGTGCATGCCGGCCTCGTCGCCGGCGATCGGCAGCTCGAGGACGATGTTGCCTTGCAGGTCGGTGAGCAGCGAGAGGGCCAGCGACAGCGGCATCCCGAACTGAGCGGCGAAGAGCGACTCGCCTTCGCTGCCGCGGACGTCGAGCTTGTTGAGGACGAGCTTGCTCGTCGAATCGTAGCCGTTGCCGCGGAGCTCGAGCCGCGACTCGAAGTGCGCGGTGCCGCCGCCGATCGCGTAGCCGCTGGCGGCGGCATAGGGATTGAACGGCGCGAGCGGCAGGCGGTCGAGCTTGGCGGTGAGCCGCGAGCCCGCCGGTGCGACGTCGCCGGTCAGGACGAAGGTGGCGCCGTCGAGACCTTTCGCGACCAGCTTCACGTCGCGCGCGAACGGCCCCGGCCAGCGTACGTCGGTCGCCGTGAGGTCGACGGGGTCGAGAGTCGACCGATAGAACGGCTGCACCGCCTTGTCGGTCACGCTCACGGACAGCTGGCGAACCGCGAGGCGATCCACGCGCACCTGGACGTCGAGCGGCGGCGCCGCCGGTGCGGCGCCGGCCGGCGGCGCGGGCGACGCTGCCGCGGACGACTGCGCCGGCGGCGCCACGCCGGCGGCCGGCTGCGCTGCCGTCGCGGACGACTCGGCGTCCGCCGGCGCGGGCCGGCCCGACGTGTCGGCGGCGCGCGGCGTTTCCGCGGCTGCGATCGCGTCGGGAAGCGCGATGCCGCGATCGGTGCGCGTCGCGACGATCTCGGGACGGGTGAGCGTGACGCTCGCGAGCGCGGCGGCGATCGGTCCCGTCCCCGCCGCCGGATCGCTCGCGAGAAGACCGGGCGCGCTGACGTCGCGGAGCACGATCGCGAGCTCCTTCCAGCGCAGCGCGAACGCCTTGGGATCGTCGCCGGCGACCTCGAGATCGTCGACGCTGACGTGGCCGGCGACGCGTGCGCCGTGGTCGGGCGCCTTCGCGGTCGCGCCGACGGCGATGGTGAGCTCGGCGCTCGCGCGTCCGTCGCGAAGCAGCCGAGTCCGTGCGGTCGCGACCGGGCTCGTGAGCGGCGCCAGCGCGAGGCCGTCGAGGCGGAGCGTGCCGTCGAAGGCGATCGGCTGGAGCACGGCGTCGCCGTCGAGCGCCAGCGTGCCGCCGCTCGACGGCGCGATCGAGAGGTGGAGCGCGGTGTGCGTGTCCGGAGCGCTCGCCAGGCGCTCGACGTCGGCGTGCATGGCGACCTCGAGCGGCGCATCGCCGCCGAGCGTCTTCACGACCGCGTCGTCGAGGACGACCTTGCCGACCGTCCAGCTCCACGGCTTCACCGGCGTCGTGCCGCCGGCGGCGGCTGGCGCAGCGGCGGCGGCGGCTGGCGCGGCGCCGGCGGCGGGGGATCGGTCGGCATCGGACGGCTGCGCCGCCGGCGTCGGTGCCGGAGCGGTGTCGGATGGACGCGCGTCGGCTCGGTCGGGAGCGCGCGGCGGTGCGCCGGACGCCGCCGCGTCGGCTTCGGTCGGGGAGCTCGTAGACTGCCGCACCGCGCCGACCGACGCCGCGCCGGTCGAGGCGCCGGCCGGCGGCGCGGCTCGTGCGACGTCGGGCTTCGCGGCGGCGAGCAGCCCGCGCAGGACCGGCAGCGGATCCGGTCCGGCCGGCGCCGCCACCACGCGCAAGCCGGCGAGCGTCACCGCGTCGACGTCGGCGTGCTGCTTCACCAGGTCGATCGCGCCGACGTCGACGGTGAGCGCGCGCCAGGAGAGGGCAGGGTCGTCGAGGCCGGGGACGCGGACGGCGAGGTCGCGCAGGCCGACGGTGCCACGCAGCGTGTGCGCGCCCTGCGACTCGAAGCGGTGCACGAGGTCGGCGTCGAGGCGGCCCGCGAGATCGCTCCACCCGACGTGCGGGACGTAGAGCCGCGCGTCGCCGATCGGCAGGCTGGTGACGACGACGTGGGTCTCGACGGCGGGTCCCGCGGCGAGGCTCTCGATCGTCGCGTCGACGTGCAGCCCGCCGTCTTCGAGCTCGGCGTCGAGGGCCATCTTGCCGGGCTCGGGACCGCGGTCGGTGATCTGCAACGCGAGGTTGGCGGCGTCGATCGTCGGGATCTGCACGTCGATCCGCTGCGGCGGGTCGCCGACCGCGAAGTCGCGGACGCCGACGTGCCCGTCGCGCAGCGTCACCCGTTGCACGAGGACGCCCCAGCCGCTGCCCTCCGCTTGCGGCGGCGGCTCGGCGTCGGTCGCGACCGGCCGCGGCAGCACCACGGTGCCGCTCTTCGTCCGGTCGACGGCGACGGCGAAACCGTCGAGATCGATCTCCTGAACCTCGATCGTCTTGCGGAAGAGGGCGAGGAGGCCGAGATCGACGGAGAGTCGCGTCGCGGAGAAGACCGGCGCCGTCCCGGCGGCTTCGCGTTCGGGAGCCGGCGCGTCCGCGTGCGTGACGCCGGCGTTGCGATCGGCCGGCGCATCCGCGCCGGCGGCCTCACGAGATGGCGGTGCGTCCTCGCTGCCGGCGTGGCGCGCCGGCGGCGATTTCTCGCCCGCAACGGGAGCCGCGGCGGACTCGTTCGCGAAGACGCGCAGGCCGTGGAGCGTGATGCCGCCGGTCACGAGCGCGAGGTCGACGTCGTCGAGCTCGATCCGGCCGGCGAGCGCCTGATCTGCTTGTCTGATCGCGACGCGGCGGACGATTTCCGGCAGCGCCGCGCGGAAGGCGATCAGCAGCACCGCGAGCGCGAGCAGGATGCGCCGCCGGCGCCCGCCGAGGAGTCGGGCGAATCCGGGGCGGGCGCGTCGTCGTCGATCGTCGGCCATGGGGTGTGACATCTCACATTTTGTCACTTCTTCTTAGCGCCGACGCACGATTGTAGAGCGCGCGCCGGCACGAGCGGTCACGACGGCCGATTGGCGGCGTTTCCCCGTGGCACGGCTCTCGCACCGACGGATCCGAAGCCAACGTACTGCCGCGCGGCCGCACGGGTCGCAGGTGGGACAACCGAAAGGAAGTGAGATGGGCGGAACCGCCGACAAGGCCAAAGGACGCGTCAAAGAAGCTGCCGGCGCCCTCACGGACGACGAGTCGCTTCGCCGGGAAGGCAAGATCGATCAAGCCGCGGGAAAGGTGAAGGACGCGGCCCAACGCGCGAAGGACAAAACCGAAGAGATCGTCGACAAGGTACGCGACAGCGCGACCGGTAGACGCTGAGCTCTCGTTCCTGGTATCGCCGACCGCGCCGCCGGCGGGGCATCGTCATCGACCACCGCCGGCGGCGCGAGCGTTCGCAGCCCCTTATCCCTCCCTCCCTGTCCGCGCGTGTGTTGACACGTGCGGCGTTGTTGGATGTCCTGGCCCTCGCCGTCCCGATCGCAACGCTTTCATCGGACGGCTATCGCACATAGGAGAGGGCGCATGGCCTCCAACACCCGCAGTCGGATGATCACGCACGGCGTGCAGCGCGTTCCGCAACCGCGCCATGCTGCGCGCGCGTCGGCTTCGGCGACGCGCGACTTCGACAAGCCGATCGTCGGCGTCGCCAACGGCTACAGCACCATCACGCCGTGCAACGCCGGCCTGGACGGCTCGCTCGCGCCGCGGCCGCGCGCGATGCAGCGAGGCCGGCGCGCATGCCGCAGACCTTCGGCACGATCACCGTCAGCGACGGCATCTCGATGGGCACCGAGGGGATGAAGTACTCGCTGGTCTCGCGCGAGGTCATCGCCGACTCGATCGAGACCGTGTGCAACGCGCAGCGCGATGGACGGCGTGATCGCGATCGGCGGCTGCGACAAGAACATGCCGGGCGCGATGATCGCGATCGCGCGCATGAACATCCCGGCGATCTTCGTCTACGGCGGCACGATCAAGCCGGGCCACTACGCGGGACGCGATCTCACCGTCGTGAGCGCGTTCGAGGCGGTCGGCGAGTACAGCGCCGGCCGGATCGACGAGGCCGAGCTGCTCGAGGTCGAGCGCCACGCCTGTCCGGGCGTCGGCTCGTGCGGCGGCATGTACACCGCCAACACCATGTCCTCGGCGCATCGAGGCGATGGGCATGAGCCTGCCGTCCTCCTCGACGATGGCGGCCGAGGACGCGGAGAAGGCCGAGAGCGCCGCGCGCTCGGCGCACGGTCCTGGTCGAGGCGATCGCGCGCCAGCTGCTGCCGCGCGCAGATCATGACCCGCGAGGCGTTCGAGAACGCGATCGCGGTCGTGATGGCGCTCGGCGGCTCGACGAACGCCGTCCTGCATCTGCTCGCGATCGCGCACGCCGCCGAGGTGCCGCTCGTCGCTCGACGACTTCGAGCGCATCCGCGAGCGCGTGCCGGTGCTCTGCGACCTGAAGCCGTCCGGCCGCTACGTCGCGACCGACCTGCACCGCGCCGGCGGCATGCCGCAGGTGATGAAGATGCTGCTCGTGCGCGGGTCTGCTGCACGGCGACGCGCTGACGATCACCGGCCAGACGGTCGCGCGAGGCGCTCGCCGACGTGCCGGACGCGCCGCGCGCGGACCAGGACGTCATCCGTCCGTGGGACCGCCCGATGTACCCGCAGGGCCACCTCGCGATCCTGCGCGGCAACCTCGCGACCGAGGGCGGCGTCGCGAAGATCACCGGCGTCAAGACGCCGCGCATCACCGGACCGGCGCGCGTCTTCGACTCCGAGGAGGTCTGCCTCGACGCGATCCTCGCCGGGCGCGATCAAGCCGGGCGACGTCATCGTGATCCGCTACGAGGGTCCGAAGGGCGGGCCCGGGCATGCGCGAGATGCTGTCGCCGACGTCGGCGATCATCGGCGCGGGTCTCGGCGACTCGGTCGGCGCTGATCACCGACGGGCGCTTCTCCGGCGGCACGTACGGGATGGTCGTCGGCCACGTCGCGCCCGAGGCGGCGGTCGGCGGCACGATCGCGCTGGTCGCAGGAGGGCGACTCGATCACGATCGACGCGCCGGCGCGTCTGCTCCAGCTGAACGTGCCGGAGGCGCAGCTCGCGCGGCGGCGCGCCGCGTGGTCGCCGCCGGCGCCGCGCTACACGGCGGGCGTGTTGGCGAAGTACGCGAAGCTGGTCTCGAGCAGCAGCCTCGGCGCGGTGACGGACTGAGCGGCGTGCGCAGGGCCTCGAGTGGAGGAGGGTGCCGATGAGGACGTATCGGAGTTGGCCGGCCTTGGGTCGCGTGGTGATCGCCGCGGCGGCGCTCGCGGTCGTCGCCGGCTGCGGCGGGGGCGGCGGCGGTAACGGCAGCGGGACCGACAAGGGACTCGAGGGCGTCACCGTCAGCGGCGCGACCTTCGTCGCCGTCGGCAAGGAGGGCCTCGTCAGGACCTCGGGCGACGGCGCGAACTTCGACGACGCGACGTCCGGCGTCACGGTCACGCTGAACGCGGTCGCCTTCGGCGCCGGCCGCTTCGTCGCGGTCGGCGACGGCGGCACGATCCTCGACTCGACCGACGGCGCGACCTGGACGGCGGCCGCCAGCGGCACCGCGCTCTCGCTGCAAGGCGTGACCTTCGCGGCCGGTACGTTCGTCGCCGTCGGCTTCGGAGGCACGATCTTGACGTCGCCGGACGGCGCGTCGTGGACGCCGAGGGAGAGCGGCTCGGCGGTCGCGCTCCACCACGTCACGGTCGGCGACGACGGCTACGTCGCGGTCGGCGACGACGGCGTCATTCTCCTGTCGACCGACGCGGTGACCTGGTCGCCCGTCGACTCCGGCGTCGACGACACGCTCTGGAGCGTCGCGTTCGGCGCCGGCGCGTACCTCGCCGTCGGCGCGAGCGGCGTCACGACGCGGTCGCCGGACGGCGCGACCTGGACGCCGCAGGACGTGAGCACGTTCGCGTTGCACGGCGTCACCTTCGCGCAAGCACAGTTCGTCGTCGTCGGGTTGACCGGCGTGATCCTCACGTCGCCCGACGGCATCACGTTCACCAGCCCCGTCTCGCCGACCGCCGCGTACCTGCGCGACGTGACCTTCGGCGCAGGAACCTTCGTCGCCGTCGGCACCGGCCCAGTCATCGTCTCCTCCACCGACGCGGTCACCTGGACACGGCACTAGCGCGGCGACGCGATGCCGAGCCGTGTCCGATGTGACCGGCGGCGCCTCCTGCGCGTGCGCGCGATCGCGCTCGCGGCGCTTCTCGCGTTTCCGGCGCTTCTGACGTCGCCGGGGCGGGCGGTCTCCGCGCCGCGCGCCGGCGCGGCGGCCGTCGACGCGTTCCTGTGCTACCGCATCCGGACGTTCGCGGGCTCGCCGCGGTTCGCACGCGTGTTCGGCCTGCCGCTCGCGAGCGCGTTCGCGAGCGGCGCGTGGGACGTGATCAAGCGGAGCGCCCTCTGCCGGCCGGCCGACGTGAACGGCTCCGGCGTCCTCGACCCGACGATCAGCCTCGAGAGCTACGCCGTGCGCCCGACGGCCCATGCCGCCGTGCCCGCGGACCGCACGGTGGTCGTCGACGACGCGTTCGGGCAGCGCTCGGTGATCACCAACAAGGCGGACCGGCTGCTGGTGCCGAGCGCGATCGACCTCGTCGCGCCGGTGCCGCCGCCCGACCCGCAGAGCCACGCCGTCGACCACTACCACTGCTATCGCGCGCGGCTCGCGGACCGCACCGCCGGCATCGCGCGCGGCACGCAAGCGGCGGTCGTCGACGGCTTCAACCAGCCGACCGTCGTCGAGCTGAGGAAGACGACCCGGCTCTGCGTCGCGGTGAGCGTCGACGGCGCGCCGATCCAGCATCCGAGCGCGCACCTCATGTGCTACAAGGTCCGGCGCGCGAGCGGTCACCCGCGCTTCGTGCGCGTCCTCGGGACCTACGTCGACAACGAGCTCGAGGCCGCGAACGGCGGGGCGTGCCGTCTGACGAGCCTGCGTCCGGACGAGCTGTGCGTGCCGGCGACGGTCACCCCCGTCGCCGGCGGCTGCGGCGAGACGCCGGCGGAATCCGGTCCGAGCGCCGCGCGCTGCGCCTACGCCGCGCCCACGGGCGCGGTCTACTACGTCGCGACCGACGGCTCCGACGCGACCGGCACCGGCGCCGCGAGCGCGCCGTGGGCGACGATCACCCATGCGCTCGGCGCGGTGCCGGACGGCAGCACGATTCTGGTTGCGCCGGGCACCTACGTCGGGCACGTCCGTCTCGATGAGAGCTTCGCGCACGGCGTCACGGTCCGCTCCGCGGTGCCCTACCAGGCGCGGCTGCGCAACGACGCGACGGTGGTGACGGCGTTCACCGGCCAGGGCATCACGCTCGAGGGATTCGACGTCGCGCAGACCGAGCCCGCGGTCGCGCCGCTCGTGGTGCAGATCCAGGACCTTCGCGGCGATCCGGGCGGCGCCGACTTCGTGCGGCGCATCACGCTCCGCAACAACGTGCTCCACGACAGCTTCAGCAACGACATCCTGAAGATCAACAACGGCGCCGGCGAGATCACGGTGGAGGGCAACCTGTTCTACAACCAGCACGGCGACGACGAGCACATCGACGTGAACGGCGTCCACGACGTCGTCATCCAGGACAACGTCTTCTTCAACGACTTCGAGGGGAGCGGCCGCACCAACGGCGACGACACCGCGAGCTACGTCGCCGTGAAGGACGCCGGCTCGGCGACCGGCGCGGTCCTCGGCAGCAGCCGGATCGCGATCCGGCGGAACGTCTTCGCGCACTGGCAAGGGAAGCCCGGCGCGCATTTCGTTCTCGTCGGCGAGGACGGCCTCGGGTTCTACGAGGCGCACGACGTGGTCGTCGAGAACAATCTCGTGCTCGGCGACTCGCCGGAGGTGATCCGCGCCGCCTTCGGCGTGCGCGGCGCCGAGTGCGTGACGCTCCGGTACAACACGGTCTCCGGCGACCTGCCGTCGCTGGCGTTCGCCCTGCGGCTCAACTCCGTCGATGCGCCGCCGAACCACGACGTCGACGTGCTCGGCAACCTGTGGTCGGACCCCAGCGGCACGATGCTCGACCTCACCGACAGCACGTTCGGCGAGACCACGTCGTTTCGACTCGACCGCAACGGCTACTGGAACGGCGGCCAGCCGATTCCGGTCGGCACCGACGACCTGGTGAACGTCACCGACGACGCCCACGCGGTGATCGGCGATCCGCGGCTCGGCGCCGCGACCGACGTCGTCCTGCCGCGCTGGAACCCGGCCGCCGGGCGCTTCGCCGACGGCTCGGCGACGATCTGCGAGGCGTTCCAGCGCCTGGTCGCGGCCTACGGCACGCCGCAGGCGGGGAGCGTCGCGATCGACGCCGGCGACGCGGCGACGGCACCCGCGTACGACATCTTCGGCCATCGCCGTCCCGCGGGCGGCGCGCCCGACCTCGGCGCGTACGAGACACCCTGACGTTCGCCGGGGCGGTCGGCGCCGCGGCGCCCGGAAGGCCGCGCCGTCGAGACGCGCGGGCGTGCACCTTGACTCTGCGCGACCGGGCCGCCTATGGCTCGCTCTCTGTGCGCCGGCGCATCCTCGATTTCATCGTCTGCCCGCGCTGCCGCGGCGATCTCGCGCTCGAGGTCTTCCGTGCGCGCGCAATCCCCCTCTGGAGCTCGCAGGGATCGGAGGAGATCCTCGACGGCGCGCTGCGCTGCGCGCGCTGCGGCGCCGCGTTTCCGGTCGTCGACGGCATTCCCCGCCTGCTCGAGCCGAGCCTGCTGGCGCTCCTCGCCCGGCGCCATCCGCGGTTCTTCGCGAGCCACCCCGAGTTCGCGGGCGGCGCGGCGATGCGTGACGACAGCATCGCGGCGACGCTCGAGAGCTTCACGAGGCAGCGGCTCGACCTCGCGCCGCCGAGCCCGCGATTCGCGGACCAGTGGCGCGCGAGCCTGGCGCGGAACCTCGGGGCGGCGATCGACGTCTCGGAGCTGCGCGGCAAGCGCGTCCTCGACGTCGGCTGCGGCTTCGGCCGGCACCTCTACGTCGCCAACCAGGCCGGCGCCGAGACCATCGGCATCGACCTCTCCGGCGGCGTCGACGTCGCCGCACGCAACAACGCCGGCCAGCCGCACTGCCACCTGGTGC
>CAWCPU010000003.1:0-935020 GCA_963797545.1 uncultured delta proteobacterium | reverse complement strand
CAGCGCGCCCGGGGTGAATCGAACACCCGACCTACAGATTCGAAGTCTGCCGCTCTATCCAACTGAGCTACGGGCGCCGACCACTTTCTGACACATCATCGGTCGAGGTGCCACTGCACCCGGCCGGGTACTGGCCGTCAACCGACCAGCACCGCGCCGGTGCAACCGGCTTGTGGCAAATAGCGCGGTCGTCGAGAACGAGCGGTGGTCTCTCCGCCGCCTGTCACGCGTGGGCCACTACGCGGACGGCCGAGCCTGCGGCCGTGACTTTTCCGGCCGGTTGATCGTGTCCTCGACGATCTGACCGTCGTGCAGCGCGATGACGCGGTCGCCGTATGCCGCCGCGAGCGCGCTATGGGTCACGAGAACGATGGTGACCCGTTGCTCGTGACTGTACGACCGAAGGATCGCGAGGATCCCGGCGCCGGCATCGGAGTCGAGGTTTCCCGTCGGCTCATCGGCGAGAATGACCTTTGGCTCGATCGCGAGCGCGCGGGCGACGGCAACGCGCTGCATCTCTCCGCCCGAGAGCTCGTTCGGCCGGTGATCGGCACGGTCGTTGAGACCGACCGCGGCGAGGGCGCGATGTGCACGCTCGAGCATCGTACGCCTCGCCGTCCCGCTCGCGCGCAGCGGCAGCGCGACGTTGTCGAGCGCGCTGAGGTGCGTGAGTAAGTTGAAAAACTGAAACACGACACCGACCTGCGTGCGGCGCATGCGCGCAAGCTCGCGGTCTCCCATCGCGTTGAGCGAGAGTCCCGCCACGCGCACTTCACCCGACGTGGCGACGTCCAGCCCCGCGATCAGATTGAGCAGCGTGCTCTTGCCGGAACCACTTGGACCCATGATTGCGAGAAACTCGCCGGTGGGCACCACGAGCGACAGGTTCCGGAGCGCGAGCACGTCCCGCGCGCCGCGGTGATATCTCTTCGTAACGTCGCTCAGCTCGATTGCGACGCTGGGAGCCGGCATCATCACTCGACGACGACCAACTCACCGATCGGCATGCGCGTCACGCGTCGGACCGGGTAGTAGGCGGCGATCACTGACGTGGCGCCCGCCACGGCGAGCGTGACGAGCGCGAGCGGATAGGGAAACACGAACGTGAGTCGCCATCCCGATATCAGCCGCGTCGACCGGGTCACCAACATGAACGAAACCGGCCAGGCATACAGGATAGCCATGACGCCGCCGAACGCCCCGATGATGAAAGCCTCGATCGCGAGGACGCGCGTCACTTGTCCCGCGTCGAGGGCGACCCCGCGCAGGAGCCCGATCTCCCGACGTCGGTCCTCGACGTCGGCGAGAAAGAAATTGAAGACGCCGATCACGGCAATCCCGATCGCGAGGATCTGAACGGCGTACGTCATCCGGAGAGCGTTGTTGAGAGCATCGCTCACCGTCGCCTTGAACTGCCCCGTCGTCATGACAGTCACCGGAAGCGCGGGGGCTATCCGTGCCGAGATATCGGCAGCCACCGCTGCGGGATCGCGACCATCGAGCCAAACGAAAAACGAGTTGACGAGCTGGTCATGCCATATGCGCTCGTAGGCCGACCGCTCCACCACGACCGTTCCGATGTCCAACGTGTAGTCGACGATCACCGCTGCAACCTCGAATGCCCGCCGCCCAGAAGGCGTTGCCAGCGTCAGAGAATCACCGGCATGCAAGCCGTCTCGATAGGAGAGGTTCTCGCTGATCAGCACGTCCTCTCCGATCGCAAACCGTTCGCGCCAATCGTGCGCAATCGACTCGACGACCGGATACGCGCGCCGGCGCGTGACGCCGATCGGTTCGCTTCGAAGGACGCTCATCGACTCGCCGACTCGAACGTTGATCATGCGCGCGGGACTCACCTCGGCGACGCCCGGAATCTTCTCCAGCGTATTCGCCATCGCCCCCGGCATCGTGGGGCTGGACGGCAGGTCGAGGTGCGTGCCAGAACCGGACGTGACGACGAGATCCGCCGTCAAGGTCTGGTCGAGCCATCCCATGATGGAACCACGCAGGCTCGCGACGAACGCCCCGACGATCAGAACGAGAGCGAACGCGAGCATCAAAGTTGCCACCGCGTCGCGACTGCGGCGCACGTCGCTTCTGAGATGCTCGGTTGCAAGCGCCAGCCCAATTCCCGAAAGCCGCCTCGACAATCGCGTCGAGATTTCCATGAGGGGATAGGCCACGTACGGAATCAGGATCGTGTATCCAAAGAGCGCCAGCACTACGCTCGCCATGATGTACGTGATGCGCACCTCGAACGTCTCAGGGCGCAGCTCAATCCACGATGTCGCCATCCCCCCGAGGATCAGCAACAATCCCAGCATCGGTGCCATGATCCGGCTCGCTTGAAGTCGCTCGCGCGTCACGCCCCGAAGCTGATCCGATACCTGGACCCGCATGATCTCGCGCATCGGCAAGACCGCCGCGCCTACACACATCGTGACGCCAATAAGGCACGCCCGTGAATAGTCCCAGGGCATCAATTGAAGCTGAGGTCGATCGATATGCGCCCACACTGAACCGATTCCGGACGTCACGGCGTCGATCGCCGCGCGCGCCGCCTGCTGCGCCACGATCGTCCCAACGACGCCTCCGACCATTCCGAACGTGCACACCTCCATGACTAGGAGGACGATGATGTCCGACCGCGAGTATCCCACCGCGCGCGCGAGGGCGAAGTCTCGCCGCCGCTGAAGGATCGCCGTGTGCATCGTGTGGTAAATGATGAATGCGCCCACGACGATCGCCGAAAGCCCGACGAGCGTCAGAACGGTTTGCACCGCGTAGAGCATCGCGCTGAGGCGAGCGGCGTGCTGTCGCGGCCGTGCGACGTCGGCGGCGCCGTGGGCCAACGCCGAGATCTTCGCGCGAACGGCGTCACGTGACGCAGTCGCCGCGAGCTTCACGTCGATCTGATGGACGCGATCGGACAACCCGAAGAGCCGTTGTGCCGTGGGCAGATCCGTGAGGGCAACGGCACCATCGAACAGAGCGGCCGGACCGAATGGGTCGAGGACGCCGCGCGCCGTCAACGTCGCGCGCCCCGAAGGCGCCACGACGTCGATCTCACACCCTGGCGCGCACCCCACTCGACGTGCGAACGACGAGGAGAGCGCGACGGAATCGGTCGCGTTCACGAATTCCAGCTCGTCGGCGATGTGGACGTGTTCTCGGGGGAACTGCGTTTGACGAACCCGCTGATCCGCCAAGAGGTCGACGCCGAATATCGTCAGCGATCCCCAATCGGTTCGGACGGTGCCTTGGATCAGGCCGGCGGCGCTCTCGACGCCGGGGACGCCGCCGACCTCCGCGATCAGCGCTTCGGGCACGCCGGCACTGCCGTTGGCGATCTGGAGATCCGCACTGCCCGCCACCGCCTCGGCAGTACGCTCGAACGAGGCGAGCGTCGCTCGATTGATCAAGCTGATGCCGACGACGGCTTGCACGCCGATGATGACGCCGACCAGCGTCAGGATCGTCCGCAGTCGATGCTCTCGCCACGACGGGATGACGACGTCGTGGAAGAGCCAGAGCGCTGCGCGAAGCGTCGTCATGATGCGGCGACGGCCCGGTCCAACGCGACGGTCCCGCGGAGCACCGCGTGCGCCTCGTCGCGGAGACGCGCCGCGAGATCGCAACACGCTCGATCGCGCCCGTGAGCGGTCGCATCGACGTCCCGCAGTTCGTCCAGCTGCGCGGCGACGAACCCGGCGAGTCGCCTGTCGCGACGCTGCGCCAGCTCGGTGACGGCGAAACGAGTCACGCCATACCATTCCGCGAATGCCCGCAACTGCATTCGCCCAGCGTCGTCACGCGCGACCCGACGACACGCGAGGTCCGCAGCGCAGACGACAGGCGCCGCCAGCCCCGTATACGCGTGGCGGATCTCGCCGAGGCAGGTCGCTTCCAAGAGATCGCGCCGCGCCACCGCCGAGCGGCGGGCGGCGTGCGCTATGGAACGCACGACATCGTTCGGCAGCCCCGACATCAAAACAGTCGCCTCGGTGAGGAGACAATCCGTGAGCACGATCGTCGCGGAGTCCGCGGCGTGGGACGGCCATTTGCTCGAGCTGCCGACGGTGGACGCAAGCTCTTGCGCGAGCCCGAACATCGAGAGCGACGCAACGGCATCCACGAGCTCTCGATCAACTCTAGGACCGCGTGAACCACCGACGGCGGCTAAGACGACCGCCGGAGACATCGCCGGCAACCAGGGGTCGCGCAGCAGCTCGGTCACGATCTCCGCCAGCACGGCGTCGATCCGCCGCATGCGCGCAACGATGCGGCCCTTCACCACCGACGCCCGCCGTCGCAATGGACTAGCGACCAGCGGCTGCGAGCCGACATCGGCGGAGTCGGATGCGCCGTGCAAGTCGAGCGCAACCGTGCCCGCCGCAGCCACGACAGCGCTCGCCTCACCACCGCAGCGCGCGGCGCCGACGGTCCTACAAAGCCAACGGGCGTGGCGCGGCTGGTCGCGAAGAGCCCACAGACGCGGGAATTGCCGCCTGATCCGGCGCGCGTGCCAACGACGTACGTCGCGTCCGTCGCTGGCGGCGCGGACCGCCGCTTCAGCGGCGATCTCGCCGCTCTCGAGCGCGTAGGCGATCCCTTCGCCGGAATACGGATTGACGAGCCCCGCCGCGTCGCCGGCGAGAAGCGCGCCGCGCGGCATGTGCCGTTGATCGACGACCCGGAGCGGCAGCGCGCCGCCTTCGATCGGTCCGGATGGGCGTGCGTGTACGAATCGCGGATCGCGTCGAAGGAGCTCGCGCACGAACGCGCTCACGAGTCGGTTGATCGACAGGCGACAGGTCCGCGGCCGTCCCATCAACCCCACCCCCACGTTCGCGTCGGTTTGCGAAAGCGGGAACACCCAGCCGTAGCCGTTCAGCAAATCGCCGTCGACGTACAGCGGAAAATGGACTTCGAAGAACGCATCGCCGCGCCGCTCGAGATCGCTGACGTACTGCCGTGCCGCGACGCCCATCCGCGCCGGCGCGGGAGACCGCCGCGGATCGAAAAGACGCCCAAGTCGACCTGTCGCTCCGTCGGCGACGATCGTCAGGCCGCGTATACCGCGCCGACCCGACCGACCCTGCACGACGACGCCGTCGACCGACTGGGCGCCGGCGAGCACGCTGACGGCGGGCATGTCGGTGATGAGCTCCGCGCCCGCCGCGACCGCACGCGCGACGATCGCCGCGTCGAGGACGATCCGCGTGATGCAGCAGAAGACGGCGTCCGTCTTTGCGCTGGCGTGTGAGCTCGGCGCGCTGCTCGCGGGGCCGCTGCGGACGAGGTCACGATGTTCCACGCGATCGGTGCGGCGTTCGGCGTGGCGTTTCAAATCGCGGATGATCTCGACGAGGCCCTCGCGCTCGAGGACCGTCAGCACCTGATACACCTGGCCGTAGTTGAGCTCCCAGAAGTCGCTGAGGCGTTCCTCGAATGCCGCATGAACGGCGTATCCGTGACTCGGTGACTCGGAGATGAACCCGAGCACGGCATACTTGATCGACATTCGCCCGGCCTCCTTCATGTTGCGGCAGGCGCCTCGCTGACGGGCCTGCGACTGTAGTGCCCGCCCGGGAGAGCCGTCAAGCGAAGATCGCGTGTGCGACACTACTGCCTGATAGCTAGTTCTAGATATCTCCGACGCACGACCTGCAATCCATGAAATATATAGATCGCACTTACGCGATGCACGGCGACCCGCTACATGCGACGTTCATGATCGGAAGACACCGACGGTCGACGAACGGCCGACGCCACGCCGGAGCTGGGTCGCATGCACCTCGTCCCCACCCTCCCGGCGCCGGGCCGTCGACCCGGGTTGTCGAGGAGGCGGCGGCGTGCTGATGCGATATGCGATCATGGGTCTGCTCGATGGACGCGAAATGCATGGCTACGCGCTCAAGGCGGCGTTCGAGGCGCGACTGGGACCGGTCTGGTCGGTGAACTTCGGTCAAATCTACCAGCTGTTGAAGGACCTGAAACGCCGGGGACTCGTCGAGGCGCGATTCGAACCGTCCGGCGGTCACATCGGCAGGTGGACGTATACGCTCACGAGCCGCGGCCGCCGCGCGCTCGACACCTGGCTGCGCCGGTCGCCGCGTCCTCCGCAGCCGAGCCGCGACGAGATCTTCATTCGCCTGCTCGCGCTCGAAAGCAGACCCGCCGCGCCAGCACTCGAGCAACTGGCACGTGAGGAAGACGTCTGCCGCGAGCGCCTTGCCCGCTTGACGAGGGAGAACGGCCGCTCGCCCGACGATCCGAGCGAGCTCCGAATTCTCGCCGCGGAAGCCGCCGTCGCGCAACTCCGGGCGCATCTCGAATGGCTCGCGCACTGCACGCGAGTGCTGCGCAACCGCGACGGCGAGCTGTAGACCCCTCGATACGCGTCGTAACGGCCACGGCATCCGCACGGCCGAGAGCACGGCACGGCGCGCCGCCTCGCTCCAGCGCGACGAACTGCGCTACCGCTTCGGCGGGTACTCGGCGATCGTGCCCATGATCTTGTCCCACAGGGGCACCGTCACGTTGAGGTTCCAGCGCTGCATGAGGCGCGGGTCGTGGTGGATCGCGTGGTGGCGGCGGAGGGCGCTGATCAGGCGCGAGCGGCCGACCGGGTGATCCGCCGGCAGGTGATACGAGAAGTGCAGCCACTCGTAGCTCACGGCGTAGGCGATCGCGGTCGCGGCGTAGAGGAGGCCGACGTTCCGGCCGAGCAGCCAGCCGAGAGCGGCGGCGATCGGCAGCGTCGTCGCGAAGATCAGGAAGAGGCCGTAGGCGGGGATCAGGACCAGGCGGTACTCGCGGGGGTCGCGCATCGCCATGTCGTCGGTGAGGTAGAGCATGTGGTGCTTCGGGGTGTGCTGATCGTAGAGCGGCGGCGCGAGCGGGTGGCGGCGGTGGAGCGCCTCGCGATGGATCGTCCACTCCGTCGAGTTCGCGAGCAGATAGACGAGCGGAACGGTGAGGAGCTCCCACGGGCTCAGGTTCCGAATGTACGAGAGCGCGAAGATGATCCCGGCGATGCCGCACATCGACGGGACGACGAGGTGGACCCACGGCACGTACCAGCGCGGCGTCTCGTCGAGGAGCTTCTGGCGGAGCGCCTCGCGGCGCTCGAGCGGCAGCGGCGTCTCGATCGGCGGCGGGACACCCGATCGGCGGCGACGCGCCGGCGCGACGTCGGCCGCGCCGCCGAGGTCGGCGGCCGCGACCGGCCGAGGCGGCTCGTCGTCGGACGTCGCAGCCGCGAAGTCTTCTCTTGCTTTCGTCTGAGCGGTCCCGCGTAGCATGTCGCCTCCTGGTGCGCGGTCACGGTCCGCGGCGAAATGGCGCCGGGTGTCGATCGCGCTCAAGCTTCCGATACTCGGCCCGGCCGAGTCAAACCCCATACGGCGTCACGCCCGGCGGGAGACCGGTGCCGTCTCGACCGGTCCCGTCCCCAGCGCAACCTGCGCCGGAAACCGACCTCCCTTGACTCCCGTGCGACGACAGGCGAGTTTCCCCGCCACTCCAATTTCACGAGGTCGAGGCGATGCGTTTGACTGGATCGAAGAGTATCGGACTGCTGCTCGGCGCCGCGCTGTTCGCGCTTCCCTGCACGGCGCTCGCGTTCGACATCGACTACCAGGCGTCACCGCAGGTGCTGAAGCACTTCAAGATCGAGAAACCGGAGGCCGGGCAGGATCAGGGCGATCACGTCGCCAGCTATCTGCGGCTGATCCCCGTCAAAGGAAACCGCGAGTACCCGGCGTTCATCACCACCCACAACTACCTCACCTGCCCCGACGACAAAGAGAAGAAGTGGTACCTCTACGAGGTCGGCCAGGTCGACTACCACAAGCGGTCCGGGATCAAGATCCTCGGCTTCTTCTTCGAGAAGCCGACGTGCGACAACCCCACCTTCCACCTCGACGCCGTCTTCCCGGACTGAGCTCTTTCGCCGGCACCCGAGCGGCCTGCGGCCTGCGGTTCCTCGCAAGCGTCCCGCGGGCGAACGCGCCGGCATCCCGCCGTGCGGAACCATCGGCGCTTTGAGCTGTTGAACCGCCCGATGCGGTGGGCGGCTCTCCTCGCGGTCTCGATCACGCTCGCGGGTGTCGGCGCGGGGTCGCCCTCCGGTCAGGACGCGCTCGCGCGCGCGGGCCGCGCGCACGCAGCGCCGCCGCGGGAACGGCAAACCGCACCGGAGCAGCTCCGCTACCAGGCCCTGTGGAACGGTGTGCCGGTCGCGCGCGCCGAGCTGTCGATCACGCCGTCCTCACGACGGAACGGCGGAGCGGTCGACCTCGCCGGACGCGCCGAGACCAACGAGGCGCTCGACCTCCTCTGGCGGATGCGCGACGGCTTCGAAGCGACGGTCGCGACGAGCCCGCCGGCGCCGAGTCGTTTCCTGCTGCGCCAGCACGAGAACGAGCGCCGCCGTGAGACGTCGATCACCGCGGACCCGGCCCGACGGGTCCTGGTCGGGTCGAAGAAGAAGCACGGGCGCGCGGCGCGCGTCTCCACCGTGCCCCTCGCACGCGACGTGCACGACCCGGCGAGCCTGGCGTACCTGATCCGCACGCGCGGGCCCGAGCTGCACGCACGAGAGACGTACCGCGTCTTCACCGGAACGAAGACCAACGAGGTGACGGTCACACCCGCGGGCGACGAGACGATCGTCGTGATCGGCCGCTCGTGGCGGACGCGGAAGCTCCACCTCGCGCTCCGCCTCGACGATTCGAAGACCGGTGGAATGCCGCCGCGCATCCAGGAGGCCGACCTCTGGATCTCGAGCGGCCCGGAGAGGCTCCCGCTACGCCTTCAAGGGAGCACCGACTGGGGCTGGGTCGTCATCGAGCTCGTCGGCCGCGGCGCGGCGCCGCGGAATGCGGACGCGACGTGGAGCTAGGCGCCGCGACGATCGCTCAGACCGCCGACGCTGACTCTCCCGCCGCGTCGCCGTCGCCGCCGCGGTCGACGGTCAGACGCTCGGCGCGCGAGACACGCAGCACCTCCGCGAGGTGCGCGTCGCTGACCCGGGTGAGATCCGCCGCGGCGTCCTTCATCGCGCCGTGCTCGACGGCGCGGGACAGCACCTCGTTCTTGGTCGGGCCTCGGCTTCTCGCCGAGGAACGGCTTGACGATCAGGTAGAAGACGTCGCGCAGCGGCATGAAGCGCAGGAAGCGCCGCAGGAGTCGGAACGTCTGCAGCGGGTAGCGCGTGAGCTTGTAGCCGAAGCAGGCGCTTCGAAGCCCGTCGTTGCGGTCGCGCGTTGATCGCCTCGCCCGAGAGGCAGGTCGGGTCGATCTCGGAGCACTTGAAGTACTTGTACCAATCGTCGATGTCGTCGACCAAGCCGCGCTCGCACGTACTCCTGCCAGAGCGGCGTGCCGCGATAGACGCAGAGCCGGTTGAACGCGAAGGTGTCGAGGCGCAGCCGCGCCGCGAAGTCGAACGTCGACGCGCATGTCCTCCTCGGTCTCGTCGGGCGTGCCGACGACGAAGAAACCGTGGACGATCTCGATGCCCGCCTGCTTCGCGTTGATCGACCGCGGTCTCGACCTCGGCGAGGGTCTGCTCCTTCTTCAGGCGGTCGAGCACGCTGCTGGCTGCCGCTCTCGATGCCGAACATGATCGTCCGGCAGTGCGCCTTCGCCATCGCGGGGAAGAGATGCTGCGCGACCGAGTCGACGCGGCCCTCGCAGCCCCACTGGATCGTCACGCCGGCGTCGTCGATGCCGCGTGCAGATCGCCTCGATGCGCTTCGGCTGGAGAAGGAAATGGTCGTCGACGAAGTAGACGGAGCCGTAGCCGAGCTTCTGCAGGTGCTCGAACTCGGCGACGACGTGCTGCGGGCTCCGCGAGCGCCACTTGCCCTCGTTGAAGATCGGGATGTCGCAGAAGACGCACGGCCACGGGCAGCCGCGCGAGGTCTGCATGGTCGTGAAACGCTCCATCGAGAGCACCGCCGGGCACGTCGAGCGGCATCGACTCGATGAAGTCGAGCGGCAGGCTCTCGCGGTCGGGGAACGGCCACTGATCGAGGTCGCGCTCGATCGGCCGCGTTCGGGATTCTGCACGACCTCGCCGTCTCTCGCCCAGGTGACCGCCGCGACGCTCGCGGGATCGTCGAGACGGTCGACGAGGTCGAGGATGAGCTGCTCGCCGTCGCCGCGGCAGACGAAGTCGACCTCCGGACACTGGAGCTTCACGAGCGGCGCGTTCAGGGTCGCGAAGACGCCGCCGAAGGCGATGCGCACCGTCGCGTCGGCGGCGCGGATCTGGCGCGCGAGGATCTTCGCGTACGGATAGCTCGTCGTGCTGAGAAAGCTGAGGCCGACAGCGCGGGGCGCTGGCGGCGGATCTCCTCGATGATCACCTCGTTCGGCGTCTCCGGATTGGCCTGGTCGAACATCACGCATTCGTGACCGGCCGCGCTTGAGCACCGCCGAGAGCGACATGATGCCGATCGGCGGGAACCCCATCACACGGACGTTGCCGTTCGCCGCGCGCGTCGCCGCCGGCAACGCGTAAAATTGCGGATCGCGGACGTGAATCAAGAATACGCGCATCCATCCTCCTCGGAGACGTCAGGCGCGAAAGGATTTTGTGGGGGGCTGATTCGCGCGGGCCGGCGGGGTCGGTTCCACATACAGCACCTTGGCCGCGCTGACAACGCGCGGGCCGGAGAGAAATCCCCGGCCCATCTGCCGGTTCGATCTTTGTGGCGCAGCAATGAGACGTTAGCGAGACCGAGCACCGACTTGCCTCGAGGTCTGCAATCGCGAGCTTTCCTCGGCGCGCCGACAGGTTGCCAGCCCGCTTCATGCTCCGGCTCTCCGCGGCCGCCGCACTTGCTACCCAATCCCTGTAGCGGTTGACGCTACAACGATCGCGCCCCTAAGATCGGCGACGAGCGGGTGGATGGCGGAGATCGTATTCGAATGGGACCAGTGGAACGTCCAGAAGAACGAGCTGAAGCATGGCGTGTCACGGCTCGAAGCGGAGAGTGCCTTCTACGATCCCCGGCATCGGTTGTTCGAGGACGAGAAGCACTCGACGTCTCGCGAGGCACGCTACATCCTGTACGGTCGCGGTCTCGAGAGCAGGGTCCTGATGGTAGCGTTCACGCTACGGGCAAAGCGGGTCCGTGTGATCACGGCTCGACCCGCGTCCCGAAGGGAGCGACGGATTCATGAAAAACGCTCGTAAGACCAAGAAGCGCCGAGCGACGGAAATCCGCGACTACGACGAACACGAGACTTCGACCATGATCGACGCCGCGCGACCCCTCGCGTTGGCCGACCTCGGGCTCGAGCTCCCGAAGGCTCCGCCGACGCAGGTCGTGTCCATCCGGCTCCCCTCCTCGCTTCTCAACCAGCTCAAGGCGTTCGCGTCCGCACGAGACGTACCGTATCAGGCGTTGATCAAGCTACTGCTCGCCGAATCGCTCGAGCGCAGGAGACGACGCGCAGCCTGACTGGACGCGTGCGGAGAGGCGAGAATGCGGAAGGGGTGCAGAGCGGTCAGCTCTGGACGATGCTCCAGGACGTGCCGTCGGCGCCGTCCTTGAGCGCGACGCCGCGGGCGAGGAGCTCGTTGCGAATCTCGTCGGCGCGGCGGAAGTCGCGCGCCTTGCGCGCCGCCGTGCGCTCGCCGATCAGACGCTCGATCTCGGCCGGATCGACGCCCGTCGACGCGAGATGGCGGCCTTTCTCGCTCTCGAGGTAGGCCGCCGCGGGCTGGCGAACGATGCCGAGGACTCCGGTCAGCTCGACCACGTTGCGATGGTGCGACGCGAGCTCAGCGCGGTGCGCCTCGCGTCCGGCGGCATCGGCACCGGCGTCGAGGAGACGATTGATCTCGCGAATCTCCTCGAAGACGACGCCGAGCGCGCGCGCGCTGTTCAAGTCGTCGTCCATCGCGGCGACGAACTGATCTCGAAACGGCTGCGCCGCGCCGACCCCGGCCGCGACACCGCCGCTGCCGGACCGACCGGCCGTCGCCGCTGCGGCCGCTCGACCCGCGGCGGCGTCGGCGCCGAGCGCCTCCTCGAGACGCGCGGCCGTCTCGTGCAAGCGGCCGCAGGCGCGCTGCGCGTCGAGGAGGCCCTGGTCGGTGAAGTCGATCGGGCTCCGGTAGTGCGTCGACACCAGGAAGAGGCGGAACGCCTCGGCCGGCATCCGCTTCAGGATCTCCTCGATGGTGAGGAAGTTGCCGAGCGACTTCGACATCTTCTCGTCGTTGACGCGGACGAAGGCGTGATGCAGCCAGTAGCGGGCGAAGGTCTTCTCGGCGGCGCCTTCCGACTGCGCGATCTCGTTCTCGTGATGCGGGAAGATCAGGTCCTCGCCGCCGCCGTGGACGTCGAACGGCTGGCCGAGATACTTCGTCGACATCGCCGAGCACTCGAGGTGCCAGCCGGGGCGGCCGGGTCCGAACGGGCTCTCCCACACCGGCTCGCCGGGCTTGGCGCCCTTCCAGAGCACGAAGTCGAGCGGGTCGCGCTTGCGCTCGCCGACCTCGACGCGCGCGCCGGCCATCAAGTCGTCGAGGCGGCGCTTCGAGAGCTTGCCGTAGTCGCGCAGCTTGCCGACGGCGAAGTAGACGTCGCCCTCGGAGCGGTACGCGAGCCCGCGCTCCTCGAGGACGCGCGATCAGCGCGATCATCTCGGGGACGTGCTCGGTCGCGCGCGGCTCGAAGTCGGGCGCGACGCAGCCGAGCGCCGCGACGTCGCGCGCGAACATCGCGATGTAGCGCTCCGCGAGCGCCGCGCGCGGCGATCCCCTCCTCGTTCGCGCGCTTGATGATCTTGTCGTCGACGTCGGTGATGTTGCGGACGAAGGTCACGCGATAGCCGGCGAAACGGAGATAGCGCACGACCACGTCGAAGAAGATGAACGAGCGCGCGTGGCCGATGTGGTTGCGGTCGTAGACGGTCGGCCCGCAGACGTAGAGGCCGACCTCGCCGGCACGGAGCGGCTCGAACGGCGCGAGCGCGCCGGTGAGCGTGTTGTGGAACGCGAGCGCCACCGCCGAGCTATTCCTGGTCCTCTTTCAGCTTCGCGATCACCGAGTAGTCCTCGAGCGTCGTGGTGTCGCCGACGCTCTCCTTGCCGGCGGCGATGTCGCGGAGCAGGCGGCGCATGATCTTGCCGCTGCGCGTCTTCGGCAGCGCGTCGGTGAAGCGGATGTCGTCGGGCTTGGCGAAGGCGCCGATCTCGTGCGCGACGTGCTCGGCGCAGCTCCTCGCGGAGCGCGTCGTCGGGCTTGCTGCCGGCGGCGACCGTCACGAACGCGGCGATCGCCTGGCCTTTCATCTCGTCCGGCCGGCCGACGACGGCGGCCTCGGCCACGCGCGGATGGCTCACCAGCGCGCTCTCGACCTCCATCGTGCCGAGGCGGTGGCCGGAGACGTTCATCACGTCGTCGATGCGGCCCATCACCCAGAAGTAGCCGTCCTCGTCGCGGCGCGCGCCGTCGCCGGTGAAGTAGATGCCGGGCAGCTGGCTCCAGTACTGCTGCACGTAGCGGTCGTGGTCGCCGAAGACCGTGCGCAGCATGCCGGGCCACGGCTTCTTGATCACGAGATACCCGCCCTGGTTCGCCGGCACCGGCTCGCCCTCGCGCGTGACGACGTCGGGGACGATGCCGGGGAACGGCCGCGTGCACGAGCCGGGCTTCGTCGGGATCGCGCCCGGGAGCGGCGTGATCAGGATCCCGCCGGTCTCGGTCTGCCACCAGGTGTCGACGATCGGGCAGCGGTCGCCGCCGATCACCTTGCGGTACCACATCCACGCCTCGGGATTGATCGGCTCGCCGACGGTGCCGAGGAGGCGCAGGCTCGAGAGGTCGTGCTTCGCCGGCCACTCGTCGCCCCACTTGGTGAACGTGCGGATCGCGGTCGGCGCGGTGTAGAGGACCGTCACGCCGTAGCGCTCGACGATCTCCCAGAAGCGGTCGGGCTGCGGCTGGTTCGGGGCGCCCTCGTACATGACCGACGTCGCGCCGTTCGCCAGCGGGCCGTAGACGACGTAGCTGTGGCCGGTCACCCAGCCGATGTCGGCGGTGCACCAGAAGGTGTCGGTGTCCTTGAGGTCGAAGACCCATTTGGTCGTGAGGTAGACGTGCGTGAGGTAGCCGCCGGTCGTGTGGACGACGCCCTTCGGCTTCCCCGTCGTGCCGCTCGTGTAGAGGATGAAGAGCGGATGCTCGGAGTCGAGCGGCACGGCCTCGAACCTCGGCTCCGCCTGCGCCATCACGTCGTCCCACCAGAGGTCGCGGCCGTCCTTCCACGCGACCTCGGTCGCGGTGCGCTTCACGACCAGCACCTTCTCGACCGACGGCGTCTCGGCGACCGCCTCGTCGACGGCGCTCTTGAGCGGCACCACGGCGCCGCGACGGAAGCCGCCGTCGGCGGTGATCACGAGCTTCGCCTCGGCGTCGTTGATGCGGTCGCGGAGCGCCTCGGCGCTGAAGCCGCCGAAGACGATCGAGTGCGTCGCCCCGATGCGCGCGCACGCGAGCATGGCGATCGGTAGCTCCGGGATCATCGGCATGTAGAGCGCGACGCGATCGCCCTTGCGGATGCCGAGGCCGTGGAGCGCCGCCGCCGCACGGCAGACCTCGCGGTGGAGCATCGCGTACGTCAGCACCTTGCGATCGCCGGGCTCGCCCTCCCAGATGATCGCCGCCTTGTTCCGCCGCCACGTGTCGAGGTGCCGGTCGAGGCAGTTGTAGGAGAGGTTGAGCGTGCCGCCGACGAACCACTTGGCGTCGGGCGGGTTCCAGTCGAGGACCCGCGTCCACGGCGAGAACCACGCGAGCTCGGCGGCGATACCCGCCCAGAACGTCTCCGGGTCCTCGACCGACTGGCGGTAGATGCGCTCGTAGTCGGCGAGCGTCGGCACGTGCGCCGCCTGCGCGAACCCCGGATCGCATTCGAAGACGCGCTTCTCGTTGAGGACGGATTCGATGTCGATCGTCGAGGTCGTCATGGCGTTCGCTCTCCGTGGCGGTGTCGCAGGCGGCGTGGGGGATTGGACCGTTTGCCGCCACGACGGCGCGGAACTCGCGGCGGCGCGGCGATCCGCCGCCGGCACCGCGCCAGTTCGCCGCAGGGAGGAGAGGATGTCAACCCTGAAACCCGCGACGCCGCGCCGCGCCCGCCGGCCTCCGGCGGTTCGCCCGCGCCACGATTTTCATCGACAGGCGACGGTCGATTCGGCTAGGGTCCTTCCGCCACCAACCCTTCGGAGGATCCCCCATGCGTGTACGCTCGTCAGCTGTCGCCGTCGTCGCCGTGCTGCTCGCGCTCTCTGCCGGTCGAGCCTTCGCCGCGGGCTGCGACAATCCGCAGGACCCCGTCACCCTCGGCATCGATCTCTCGCAGCAGCTGTTCTGCGACCCGCTGGTGCCGGAGCAGTGCATGCTGCCCTTCGCCAACGACTACTTCACGATCGCCGACGGCAGCTCCAAGACGCGCCGGCGCATTCACTTCACGCCGGAGGGCCTGCCGAAGAACACCTCGAACGTGCCGCTCGACGACGTCGAGCTCAATCGCGCCGACGGCTTCAGCCCGGGCTCGGCGCTGATCTTCTGGATGGCGGCCGCCGACCTCGCGCTCTCGAACGTGCCCCAGCTCGACAGCATCGCGCACTCTCTCGACGCCGACTCGCCGATCGTGATCGTCGATGCGCGGACCCGCAAACGCTGGCCGCTGTGGGTCGACCGGGATCTCCTCGCGGCGCCCGGCAGCCAGTCGCTGATCGCGCGCCCGGCCGTCAACTTCCTCGAAGGGCATCACTACGTCGTCGGCGTGCGCCACCTCGTCGACGGCGGCGGCATCCCGCTCGCGCCGTCGCCGGCGTTCGCGGCGTACCGCGACGGCACCTGCACCACCGACGCGGTCTTCGAGCTGCGGCGCCCCGCGATGGAGAAAACGTTCCAGACCTTGAGCAGGGCCGGCATCGACCGCGGCGACCTCCAGCTCGCGTGGGACTTCACCGTCGCGAGCCGCCAGAGCCTCTCCGCGCGCATGCTGCACATCCGCGACGACGCCTTCAGAGCGCTCGGCGCGAAGGCGCCCAACTTCACCATCACGTCGATCATCGAGAACCCGTCGCCGCAGTTCCGCCGTCGCATCCAGGGCACCTACGAGGTGCCGCTCTACCTGACGGGCGACGGCAGCCCCGGCCAACGCTTCGATCTCGGCCCCGACGGCCTGCCGCGGCGCCAGGCGCTGCCGTTCACCGCGACCTTCACCTGCAACCTGCCGAACAGCGCGATTCCCGGCCCGGCGCGCGTGAGCCTCTACGGTCACGGGCTCCTCGGCGACCAGAGCGAGGCCAACGGCTCGCTCACGCGGACGATGGCGGCGACCTACAACGTCGCCTACTGCGCCACCGACTTCATCGGCATGGCGGAGGAGGACGTCCCCAACGCGGTCGCGATTCTCCAGGACCTCTCGAAGTTCGCGACGCTCGCCGACCGGCTGCAGCAGGGCTTGCTGAACGTCCTCTTCCTCGGCCGCCTGGTGAAGCACCCCGACGGCTTCGCGAGCAGCCCGGCCTTCAGCATCGGCGGCGCACCGGCGATCGACGGCCGCGAGCTGTACTACGACGGCAACAGCCAGGGCGCGATCCTCGGCGGCGCGCTCTGCGCGGTGGCGCGGGACTTCCGCCGCTGCGTCCTCGCCGAGGCGGGCATGAACTACTCGACGCTCCTCAACCGCAGCGTCGACTTCGACCTCTACAAGCTGATCCTCGACGGCAGCTATCCCGATCCGTTCACCCAGCTCCTCGCCCTCAACGTCGCGCAGATGCTGTGGGACCGCGGCGAGACCGACGGCTATGCGCAGCACCTCACGAAACACCCGCTGCCGCGGACGCCGCGCCACACGGTGCTCCTGCTGGGCGCGGTCGGCGACCATCAGGTCAGCGAGTTCGCGCTCCAGGTCGAGGCCCGCACGATCGGCGCGGACGGTCACGTGCCCTACGTCGCTCCCGGCCGCGAGTTCGGCGGCGAGCACGGCTTCGGCATCACGCCGATCCCGCGCTACCCGTGGAAGCACTCGGCGTACTTCCTGTTCGACACCGGCAGCCCGCTGTCGCCGCTCGAGAACACGCCGCCGCGCGCCGGCCACGACCCGCACGACGACACCCCGAAGATCGCCGCCGCGCAGGCGCTGAAGGACACCTTCTGGCATTCCCGCGGCTACGTCGACGACGTCTGCTCCGGGGCGCCCTGCACCGGACCGCAGTTCTGATCGCACGAGCGGGCTCCGTTCGGCGGCGCGATCCCGTCCCGGGACGCGCCGTCAGCGGAGCCGCTCGTAGAAGTGCAACGCGCTGATCGCGATCCGCTCGCGGAAGTCGAAGCGGTGCGCGTCGTGCCGCTGCGTGCCGGAGTCGAGCTCCAGGGTGTCGAGACCGAGCGAGCGTGCCTTCGCTTCCCAGGCTGGCGAGGACCACGCGCCCGACGCCTCGTGAGCGGACCGCGGAGTCGGTCACCAGGTCGTCGACGTAGAGCTCCCCCCCGAGACGGAACAGGAGCGGGCGATCGGCCAAGCGCGCCACGCCGTAGGTGAGGCAGTCGCCGAGATTCAGCCCCGCCGCGTGCCGCCCCTTTCCGAAGCGCGCGATCGACCCGCCCGTCAATCGATCAGATCGTACGCGGGGACGGTGAGGCAGTCGGCGAGCTCGTCGCTGAGGACGAGACGGTCGATCAACGCGACGGCCTCCTCGAAGCGGTCGCCCTCGGCGCGCGGCAGCTTGCCGAGCTCGCTCTCGCGCAGCGTCTTGTAGAGATCCGCGGTCATCGTGCGGCCGTCGGCGAGCCGCGAGCGGCGATGGACCCACTGCCAGAGCTGGCTGCGGGCGATCTCGGCGGTCGCGGCGTCCTCCATCAGATTGAAGAGCGCGACGGCGCCGCTGCCGCGGAGCCACGCCTCGACGTACTGGATCGCGACGCTGATGTCGTTCCGTACGCCGGCCTCGGTGATCGTGCCGCCGGGCACGCGCAGGTCGAGGAGCGTCGCCGGGTCGGCGACGACGTCGTCGCGCCGGCGGCTCTTCTGATGCGGCCGATCGCCGAGCTTGCGGTCGAAGGCCTCCTGCGCGATCGGCACCAGGTCGGGATGCGCCACCCACGTCCCGTCGAAGCCGTCGCCGGCCTCGCGCTCCTTGTCCTGCCGCACCATCGCGAGCGCCTTGTCGTTGACCGCCTGATCGCGGCGGCTCGGGATGAAGGCCGCCATGCCACCCATCGCGTGCGCGCCACGCCGATGGCAGGTCGCAACCAGCAGCTCGGTGTACGCTCGCATGAACGGCACCGTCATCGTCACCTGCGCGCGGTCGGGGAGCACGGCGTCGTCGCGGTCGCGGAACTTCTTGATCGCGCTGAAGATGTAGTCCCAGCGGCCGGCGTTCAGGCCGGCGGCGTGCTCGCGGAGCTCGTAGAGGATCTCCTCCATCTCGAACGCGGCGAGGATGGTCTCGATGAGCACCGTCGCCCGGATCGTGCCGCGCGGGATGCCGACGAGGTCCTGGGCGGCGCAGAAGACGTCGTTCCACAGGCGCGCCTCGCGATGGCTCTCGAGCTTCGGCAGGTAGAAGTACGGGCCCGAGCCGCGCGCCAGGAGCTCGCGCGCGTTGTGGAAGAAGTAGAGGCCGAAGTCGACGAGGCTCGCCGACACCGGCTCGCCTTCCTGGAGCACGTGCTTCTCGACGAGGTGCCAGCCGCGCGGCCGGACGAGCAGCACGGCGACGCGCTCGTTCAAGCGATAGCTGCGGCCGTCGGGGTTGGCGAACTCGATCGTGCGGCGGATCGCGTCCATCAAATTGACGTGGCCGAGGACGTTGTTCTCCCAGGTCGGGGAGTTGGCGTCCTCGAGGTCCGCCATGAAGACGCGCGCGCCCGAGTTGAGCGCGTTGATCACCATCTTGCGGTCGACCGGGCCGGTGATCTCGACGCGGCGGTCCTGGAGGTCGGCGGGCGCGGGCGCCACCTGCCACTCGCTGGCACGGATTGCGGCCGTCTCGGCGAGGAAGGTCGGCCGCTCGCCGGCGGTGATCGCCCGCTGGCGCTCGGCGCGGCGCGCGAGGAGCTCGCGGCGCGTCGCCTCGAAGCGCCGCGCCAGCTCGGCGACGAACGCGAGCGCGTCCGCGGTGAGGACGCGCTCGGTGCCGGGGATCGCCGGTCCGCGGATCTCGAGCGCCGCCGCCGTCATCGCGGGTGCGCCTCGAGAGCGGCGATCCCGGCACGCGCCACCTCGACGTCCTGGTCGCCGGTGCCCGAGCCGACGCCGATCGCGCCGATCACCAGGTCGCCGGCGAGGATCGGCAGGCCGCCCTTGAGGTTCGTCACCTGCCCACCGGTCGCGAGCGCGAGCTTGACCGCGAGCTCGTCGGCGACGCCGCCGGTCGCGGCGCGCGAGGACGCGGCGGTGAGCGCCTTCTGCGTCGCCGAGATCTGGCTCAGCACCTTGGCGCCGTCCATGCGCACGAAGGCGAGCAGATTGCCGCCGGCGTCGACGACCGCGATGCACTGCGGAACGCCGATCTCCTCCGCCTTCAGGATCGCGGCGTTCAGGATCGCGAGCGCGCCGGCATGCGTGAGCGTCATCGTCGGCTGGGCGTACCCGCGCTGCACGTACTCGTGTGGGTTCATCGGGCTCTCCTGACTTGGAATGATGCGATCGAGATGCTCACCCTCGCAGGCGCGGCGCCACCTCGCGCATGAAACGCTCCGCTTGCGACTCGCCGCTCCCGACGTCGGCGAGGTCCTGGAACCAGAGGATCACCAGCTCGGCGCCGCGCTCGATGAAGAACCGGAGCTCGGCGGCGACCTTCTCCGCCGTGCCGACGCAGCTCTCGTCGAGGAAGGCGTTGATGCGCTCGGGACGCGCCGTCGGCCAGTGCCGTTTGACGAACGCCTGGCGCTCGCGGTCGTCGGCGAAGATCGCGCACGTGCGCTCGACCGAGATGCGCAGCGTCTTCGGGTCGCGGCCGGCGCGGGCGCAGTGCTCGCGCAGGATCGCGAGCTTCGCCTCGAAGACGTCCGTTCCGCGGTTGTGGTTCCAGCCGTCGGCGTGCTCGGCGACCATCCGGAGCGCGACCTTCTCGCCCTGGGCGCCGATCCACAGCGGCGGATGCGGCTTCTGGATCGGCTTCGGCTCGTTCACCGCGTTCGCGACCGCGAGGTACTTGCCGGCGACCGTCGCGCGCTCCTCGGTCCACATCGCCTTGAGGATGCGCGCCGTGTCCGCCATGCGGTCGAGCCGCTCGCGGATCTTCGGAAACCCATAGCCGTAAGCGTCGAACTCGTCCTGCTTCCAGCCGGCGCCGATCCCGACGTCGACCCGTCCGCCGCTGATGACGTCGACGCAGGTGCTGATCTTCGCGAGGTAGGCGGGGTTGCGGTAGAGCGAGCAGGTCACGAGCTGACCGAGGCGGATCTTCGTCGTCGCCTCGGCGAGCGCCGCCATCGCCGTCCAGCACTCGAAGGTCGGCTCGATCTCGGCGCGCGGCACCGTGTGGAAGTGATCGTAGAGCCAGAGCGAGTCGTAACCGATGCGCTCGAGCTGCTGCGCCACGCGCTTCGTCGTCGCCCATTGCGCCGCGCCGCCCTCGATGCCGCGCAGCTCGAGCCGCCACCCCTGCGGCGCGAACGTGCCGAACTGAACCATGCCGTGCTCCTCCGTGGGCGTGAGATCGTCCCGCCGCACGTTGCGCGAGAGCCGCCGGCGAATCAAGCGCCAAAGCGCGGCCGGTAGCGGCCGGACCACCGCCGCCGCCGCATCTCGAGCATCACGAGCCGCGCGACGTGAGCCCGTCGACGAACGCCGCGAGCGAGGGCACCCGCGGGCAGTCGCGCTCGCCGTGGAGCCCGGCCGGATCGACCAGCACCGCGTCGATGCCGGCGGCACGGGCGCCGACGACGTCGACCTCGTACAGGTCGCCGACGTGAACGGCGGCACCGGGATCGACGCCGGCGTACCGGAGCGCGATCTCGAAGATCCGCGGGTCGGGCTTCTCGACGCCGACCTCTTGCGAGTCGACGACGGCGTCGACGAAGCCGTCGAGGCCGAGGCGCGCGAGCTTCGCGCGCAGCGTGCCGTTCGAGTTCGACACCACGACAGTGCAAAGAGCGAGCGCGCGCAGCCGCCCGAGCGCGGCCGGGACGCCGGGCAAGACGACGTCCCAGAGATTCGATCGCGCGTGGTAGGCGTCGAGCTCCGCCCACGCCCGCGTCAGCTGCTCCGCGGAGGCACGGACGCCAGCGTGCGTCGCGACGAGCTCCCAGAAGAAGCCGCAGCGCGAGCGGTCGTCGGTCGTTCGCACGCCCAGCGGCGCGTCGAGCTCGCGCTTGGCCGCCGGCTCCGCCGCCGCGAGCGTGGACGGTGAGACGTCCACGCCCTGCGCGGCGAGCGCCGCTGCGACGCGCTCCCAGTTGGGGTCGACGAGGACGCCGCCCGCGTCGAGAAAGACCGCTCGGAGCTCGCGTGCCGGCATCGCGGAGAGAGGTGCGATCGGCGAACCGCTCCGACCCGTCAGCCCGCCATCGTCAGGCCGCCGCTCACGCTCAAGACCTGGCCGGTGATGAACCCGGAGCTCGGCGCCGCGAAGAACGCGACCGCCGCCGCGATCTCGGCCGGGGTGCCGAGGCGCTTGAACGGGATCGCGCGCGACATGCCGGCGACGATCTTGCCGCCGCGCTCGGTGGCACCGACCGAGCGCAGGAGCGCGGTGTCGACGGGACCGGGACAGACGACGTTGACGGTCACGAGGTCGCGCGCCAGCTCGCGCGCGAGCGCTTTCGAGAAGCCGATGATCGCCGCCTTGCAGCCGGAGTACACCGCCTCGCCGAAGCTGCCGACGCGTCCCGCATCGGAGCTGATGCTGACGACGCGGCCGCGGTTGCCGGCGGCGCAGAGGTCGGCGAGCGCCACGTGGGTGCAGGCGAGCGTCCCACGATAGTTGATCGCGATCACCTTGTCCCAGGTCGCGGGCGCGCTCTCGCGAAACGGCTCGAAGACGTCCCAGCCGGCGTTGTTGACCAGGACGGTCGGCGGTCCGAGGCGCTCCCTGAGCTCGGCGAACGCGCCGCGGACCTGCGCGTCGTCGGTGACGTCGGCGACCGCCGACTCGATCCGCGGCGGCGCCGCCGACGGCTCGCCGCGGCGCAGCTCGTCGCACGCCGCGGCCGCGCCGGCGGCGTCGCGATCGACGATGCCGACGGCGAAGCCGTCGGCGAGAAGCCGTGCGGCGATCGCGCGCCCGATGCCGCCGGCGCCGCCGGTCACGATCGCCACACCCGATGCGTCCTGCGCCATGCGCATCGCGTGTCATCGGCGCAGGACGGCGTCAAGTGCGCGACGCCGTGGGTCCGCAGCTTCGCCTTCACGCTCTCCGATCGGAACCCACCGCGGGTCACTCGAAACGCGCGTAGCGGCGCGCGAGCGTCGGCAGCACGAGCAGGTTGAGGACGGTCGACGTGACCAGGCCGCCGAGGATGACGATCGCCATCGGTCCGTCGATCTCCCCGCCGGCGCGCTCCGAGCTGAGCGCGACCGGCAGCAGCCCGAGGCCGGTCACGAGCGCCGTCATGACGATCGGCACCAGGCGATCGGTGGCGCCGTGGAGCGCGGTCTCGGCATTCCACGGCAAGCCGTCCTCGCGGACCAGCCGATGATAGTGCGCGATCATCATGATCGCGTTGCGCAGCGTGACGCCGAAGAGCGTCACGAAGCCGACGAGGGCGCCGAGCGAGAGCTCCGTCGAGGTGACCGCCGCGGCGACGACGCCGCCGGCGAGCGCGAGCGGCAGGTTGAGGAGCAGCAGCCCGAGGTTCCGCCAGTTGCCGGCGACGATCGAGAGCAGGAGCACGACCCCGAGGAGCCCGAAGGCGGCGTGCAGGATCAGCGCGCGCTGCGCCGCCGCGCGCGCCTGCGCGGTGCCGCCGACCGTGACGTACGTCCCGCTCGGGAGCGTGACGGTGCCGGCGATGCGCGCCTGCGCCGCGGCGACGAACGCGGCGACGTCGCCGCCCGCGACGTTGCAGGTGACCGTCTGGCGGCGTTTCCCGCCTTCGTGGCGGATGACGTCGCGCGCGTCGGCGACGCGCACGTCGGCGAGCTCGCGGAGCGGCACGACGCTGCCCGCCGCGCTCTGGACGAGCAGCGCGGCGACCCGCGTCGGATCGGCGCGCACGCGCGGCGGCAGCACGACCACGACGTCGATCGGCTGCTCGCCGCGATGGATCTGGCCCGCCGGCGCGCCGGCGAACGCGGTCTGGATCTGGTCGAGCACCTCGTCCGGGCGAAACGCGTAGCCCTGCATGCGCTCGGGGCGGAGCGCGATCGCGACGTGCGACGCCTGCGCGACGCTGCCGACCCGCACGTCGACCGCGCCCTCGGTCGCGCGCAGCGCCGCGGCCACCTCCTGCGCCTTGGCGTCGAGCACGTCGAGGTCGTCGCCGAAGACGTTCACCACCACCGCCGCGGTCTCGCCGCTGATGCTCTCGCAGATGCGGTCGCCGAGGAAGGTCAGCACCTCGGACTCGACGCCCGGCACCTTTGCGAGGAGCTCGCGCACGCGCGCGGTCGTCGCCGTGTCGTCGCCGTCGGCGGCGAGCTCGACGTGCAGCTCGGCGCGGTTCGGTCCCCAGGTATCCTCGCCCTGCTCGGCACGCCCGATCTGCTGCTCGACCGTGCGACGCCGGGAAGCGCGAGCAGCGCGCGCGACAGACGCCGGCCCATCGCGCGCATCGCCGGGAGCGAGGTGCCGGGCGCGGCCGACACCTGCAGGACGAGATGGTGCTCCTGAAACGCCGGCAGGAACTCGCCGCCGAGGAACGGCGCGAGGAGAAGGGACGCGAGCGCGACGCCGCCGACGGCCGCGAGCACCGGCCGCTCGTGCCGCCACACCCATCCGAGCAGGCGCCCGTAGCGCGCGCTCACCACCGCCTGGAGCCGCGGCATCTCGCGGCGCGGCGGCGCCGAGCCGAGCAGCATCAGCGCCAGCGCCGGCGTCACGGTGAGCGCGACGCCGAGCGACGCCACGACCGCGAGCAGGTAGCTCGCCGCGAGCGGCGCGAAGAACTTGCCGGCGAGGCCGCCGAGCGTCAGCAGCGGCAGGAAGACCAGCACCACCGCCATGGTCGCGAACACCACCGCGCCGCGCACCTCGAGCGACGCCGCCAGCGTCACCGCCAGCGCCGACCGCGGCCGCTGCGCGGCGCGGTTCTCGCGCAGTCGGCGCACGATGTTCTCGACGTCGATGATGGCGTCGTCGACCACCTCGCCGATCGCGATCGCGAGGCCGCCGAGGGACATGGTGTTGAGCGTCACGCCGCAGCGGGTGAGGACGATCACCGCGGTGAGCAGCGAGAGCGGGATCGCGGTGAGCGAGACGAACGCGGCGCGGGTGTCCTGCAGGAACGCGAGCAGCACCAGCACGACGAGCACGACGCCGATCAGCAACGCGCGCCGGAGGTTCGCGATCGCCGATTCGATGAAGTTCGCCGGCCGGTGCAGCGCCGGGAACATCGTCACGCCTTCGCGGTCGAGCAGCGGCCGAAGCTCGGCGAGGGCGTCCTCCAAGCCGCGCGTGACCTCCATGGTGTTGGCGCCGTACGCCGACGACAGCGTCAGCAGCACGCCCGGCTCGCCCTGGATCAGCGCGTCGCCGAACCGCGGCGCGGCGGTTTCGCCGATCGTGGCGACGTCGGCGAGCCGCACGGGGACGCCCGACGCAGCGCCGACCACCGTCGCGCCGAGGTCGGCGGTGGTGCGCGCGAAGCTCGCGACGTCGAGCACGAGGCGCTGCTCCGCGGTCTCGACGAAGCCGGCGCCGCGAAGCGCGGTCGCGGCGTGCGCGGCGGCGATCACGTCGGCGACGGTCAGGCCGTGCGCGTGCACGGTCGTGGGATCGACCTGGATCTGGAGCTGGCGCACCTCGCCGCCGAAGACGTTCACGCGCGCGACGCCCGGCACCATGAGCAGCCGCGGGCGGATCGTCCAGTCGGCGAACGTGCGCAGCTCCATCGGCGAGCGCGTGTGCGACACGAGGCCGATCTTGAGCACGTCCATCGTCGCCGACGTGAGCGGCGACAGCCGCGGCGGCTGCACCCCCTGCGGAAGCGCGACTGCCGATGTCGGCGAGGTTCTCGGCGAGCACCTGGCGCGCGCGGTACACGTCGGCGTCCTCGGGGAAGACCGCCGTGACGACCGACAGCCCCTGGATCGACTCCGAGCGCAGCGCCTCGAGCCCGGAGACGCCGCCGAGCGCGGCCTCGATCGGCAGCGTGACCAGCAGCTCCACCTGCTCCGGCGCGAACCCCGGCGCCTCGGTCTGGATCACGACCTGCGGCGGCGCGAAGTCCGGCAGCACGTCGAGCTTCGCGTGCGCCGCCGTCCAGACGCCGTAGAGGACGAGCGCCGCCGCGAGCGTCACGACGATCCCGCGGCGCGCGAGCGCGTGGGCGACGATCAGCTGCAGCATGGGCCGGCGCGCGCGGTCAGCTGCACCATCGGCCGCGCACGCTCACTCCTCGCCGGGCTGGGCCGCGAGGACCTCCGCCGAGAGCAGCTGCGCCGCGCCGCTGGTGACGACGTCGTCGCCGGCGACGACGCCGTCGGTCACGATCCAGGCGTCGTCGAGCCGGGCGCCGAGCGTCACGACACGGCGCTCGAAGGTGCCGGGCTCGACTGGACGTAGACCAGCGATCGACCGTCCGACCACAGCACCGCCGCCGCAGGAACCGAGACGCCGGCGCTCGGCGCCTCCGGGCGCTCGACGGTGGCGACGAGCGCCGTGCCCGGCGCCGGCGGCGTGCCGGTGACGAGCGCGAGGTAGGCTTCGCCCTGCACCGCCGGATCGACGGTCGGCGCGCGACCGAGGACGCGCGCCGCGAGCCGTCGCTCGGGACGGCCGATCGCTGCGACGGCGACGGTCGGCGGCACGGATGCGAGGTGCTCGCCGGCGGGAAGATCGATGCGCGCGAGCGCGGCACGGCCGCCGACGAGGTCGTCGGCGAGGGCCTCGGACGCGTCGGCCGCGCCCCAGGCGAGCGTCGCGCGCGCGGCCGCGTTGCCGAGCTCCACGTCGGCGCGGGCGAGCGCGGCGCGCGCCGCCTCGAGATCGCGCGTCGACGCGTTGCGATCGGCGTCGTGCAGACGCTGCACACGCTCGTACTCCGAGCGCGCCGCGGCCGCCGACGCGCGTGCCGCGGCGCGAGCATGGAGCGCCTCGACGAGCGGCAGCGGATCGAGGACGCGCCCGAACGCCTCGAGCCGGCTAGGCGCGGACGCAGCCGCGACCTGGACGGTCGCGATACCGGCATGCGCCGCGGCGTCGGCTTCGAGCGTGACGCGTCCCGGCTCGCGCGCGGCGCCGTCGGGCGCGGGCGTGGCCCGCCCCGGCTCGTGCGCCGCGCCGTCGGCGACGGGCGTGACCCGTACCGGCCCGCGCGCCGTGCCGTCGGCGACGCGTCCCGGCTCGCGCGCCGCGGCGCCTTCGTCCGGCGCCTCGGCACTCGTCGCCGCCGCCGCAACCGCGAGGAGGAGAAGGACGAGCGTCGCGAGGCGGCACGGCCGGCAGGGACGGCCCGCCGGCAACGCGCGAACGCAACGGCGTGAACACGATCCGCGCCGGACTGCGCGAGACGACGCGTCGCGAGCGTGGACGCGTCGGATCACGGTGCGGCCACCGATCCGCCGAGCGGCGTTGCGCCCGTGTCCTGCGAGGGCGTCGCGCCGGCGTTCGTCGCTGCTCCCTCGCTCGCGTCCGTCGACGCCGCCGCTTCCGGCGCGTCGTCGATCGACGCGATCGCCGGCGGCGCATCCAACGCGGCGGCCGGGAGCGGTCCCTCGACCGCCGCCTCGAGGTCGACGAGCGCCTGCGCGAGCGCGCTCTCGGCGTCCGCCGCCGCACGCGCGGCACGGACCTGCTCGACCGCGGCACCGAGCTCGCCGACGCGATCGAGGGCGCCGAGCCGAACCGCGGCGCGGGCACGGGCGAGGTTGGCCTCGCGCTCGCGGGCGACGGCACGCGCGCGCGCGCGCCGCGTGATCGCGCCGTCGCGGCGCGCCACCGCCTGCTCGACCTCGGCGAGCGCGGCGGCCTGCGTCGCCACCAGCTTCGCCGCCGCCTCGCCGCGCGCGGCGACCGCCTCGGCGATCGGGCCCTGGTTGCGGTCGACGATCGGCAGGTCGAGCGCGAGCGTCACGCCCCACTTGTTCTGGCCCTGATCGAACTCGTAGCTCGGCCCGAGGCGGAGGTCCGGATACTGCCGCGCGAGCTCGAGCCGCAGCGTCGCCTCGGTCGCGGCGTACTCGGCGAGCGCTCGCCGCACGTCGAAGCGCTCGAGCGCCGCCCGCCGTCGCGCCTCGGCGGACGTCAGGTGCGAGAGCGCGTCGGCTTCGGCAGGATCGAACCCGTCAGGCAACGTGACGCCGTCGAGAGCGGCGGCCGGCACGCCGATCGCCGCCGCGACCCCGACGAGCGCCTCGCCGACCTGGGCCTCTGCCGCTGCCTCGTCGGTGGTCGCCTGGAGGAGCGCGAAGCGAAACGGCGCGACGTCTCCCGCCGCCGCCGCCCCCGCGCGCTCGCGTCCCTCGACCAGCGCGACCAGACGCTGCTGCGCCGCGACCTCGTCGCGGAGCGAGTCGCGCTGCCGCTCGGCCGCGGCGCGCGCGACCAGCGACGACGCGAGCGCGCGGCGCACACGCCACGCGTCGGCCCAGATCGCCTCGCGCGCCGCCTCCGCCGCTCGCTCGGCGCGCTCGATCCGCCGGCCGCGCTTTCCGGCGGTCTCGATCGGCCAGTCGAGGTTCACGGTGGTGAGCCACGGCGAGACGGCGCCCATGGGATTGGCGCTGAGCTGGGGCGCGACCGCGAGCGTCGGGTTCGGCCGTGCTCCGGCGGTCTCGATGGCCGCGCGAGCGACCTCGGCATGCGCGCGCACGACGTCGAGGCCGGGCTCGAAGTAGAGCGCCGCGAGCGTCAGCGCGTCGAGGTCCCACCGGTGAGGCGGCCACGCCGACGGCGCGCCGCCGCGCGCGGCAATGAGGAACCTCGCGAGCGCGGGGTCGTCGAGCGAGCGCGACTCCAGCGCCGCCGCCGTGCGCGCCGGCGAGAGCGGTCGTGGCGGTATGTGCTGGCACGCGAGCAGCTGCACGCTCGCGACGACGAGAACCGGGAACACGGTCTTCCGCATGGGACGTCGAAGAGACTGCAAGCTCGCCATGCGAGCGACAAGGGATCGCAGGTGAACATGACGCACTCTTCATGTACGTGGGGAGGCGCCGAGCACGCGTCCTCGACCGCAGCGCACGCACCCATCTCGCGACGTTTCTGCACGCCCACGGCGCGGCTGCCAGCATCCAGCTCGGCCACGCCGTTCCGGTGGCGGCAGGCACCGGGCGGAAGGCCCTGGCGCCGTCGCGCGTGTTCGCGCCGCAAGCGCTGAGGTTCACGCGCGCGATCACCGAGGTCGAGATCGCCCGCGTCACGTCCGACTTCGCCCGCGCCGCCGATCTGGCGGTGGGCGCTGGGTTCGACGCCGTCGAGCTGCACTTCGGCCACGGGTATCTCATCAGCGCGTTCCTCAGCCCCAAGCTCAACAAGCGCACCGATCGCTGGGGCGGCAGCCTCGAGAACCGTGCGCGTTTCGCCCGCCAGGTCGCGATCGCGGTGCGAGACGCGGTCGGTGATCGGGCCGCGGTGATCGCCAAGCTCAACATGGCCGACGGCGTGTCCGGCGGCTTGTGGCTCGACGACAGTCTCGAGGTGGCTCGGCTGCTCGAGGCCGACGGCGCGCTCGACGCGCTCGAGCTCACCGGCGGCAGCTCCTTCCAGAACCCGATGTACCTGTTTCGCGGCGAGGCGCCGATTCACGAGATCGCCGCAGCCTTCCCTCCCCTCTCCGCTTCGGGTCCAAGGTCACGGCCAAGCGGTTCATGCGCGCGTACCCGTTCGAGGATCAAATCTTGGTGGTGCCGCCTCAACCGCCGAGGGCCGACTTGATCCCCTTCAGCGTTTCGAGGTTCTTCTGGAGGCCGTTCACCTCCTCTTGCATGTCGGTGATCGCGGTCCCGAGCTTGGCGGCGCTCCCGACGACGCCTCCGGACTCCCCCGCCTTCTTCATGGCGGCGGCGCCGAGATCACCCATCTGAGCATCGGCGGATCGCCCGCCGAGCGAACCACACACGTACCCCGCGCCGAACACCGCCACCACCGCGGCCGTCGCCATCGCACGTCTCAATGTCCGCGCCATTTCATCTCTCCTTTCTTGTTTCCCGCCGACGATTCGGCCGGGGTCACTTCACGTGGGAGCGTCCGTTCTCAACGTCGAACGTTACTCCGAATCGAACGGGATTCATACGAAGGGAGCCGGTACGCCCCATGCCGGGCGAAGGTTGGTTCGACGACGAGGTGGGTTGTCGACTGACCGAATGTCTGTATGGTCGCGGCGATGGCTTCGCGACCGGCAGCCGGTCTGGCAGCCGTCATCTTCGTCGCGACCGCGATGCTCGCCGCGCCTCGGGGACACGCGGCGAGCTGGGTGACGGCGCGCTCGTCGGGCGTGGCCCCGGAGCGCCGACAGCACACGGCGTCGGTGCTGCTCGACGGCCGCGTGCTGGTCACCGGCGGCGACCTGCTCGAGGTCTCACCGCAGACGACGCTGGCGAGCGCAGAGATCTACGATCCGCTGGCGGGGACGTGGACGGAGGTCGCGACGATGTCGGCGCCTCGGCGGGACCACACCGCGACGGTGCTCGCCGACGGTCGTGTGCTGGTGACCGGGGGGACGGCAGCAGGCCTCCAGGGCGCTCTCGCAACCGCCGAGATCTACGATCCCGAAGGCAATGCCTGGAGCCCAGCGTCGCCGATGAACGGCGCGCGCTACCGCCACACCGCGACCCGCCTCGTCGACGGCCGGGTCCTCGTCGTCGGCGGCGGTCCAATCGACGAGGTGCCCGAGATCTACGACCCCGCGAGCAATACGTGGACGCAGACCGGGCCGCTCGCGCAGGCCGCTCGCACGATGCACACGACGACGCTGCTTCCCGACGGACGCGTGCTGCTCGTCGGGGGGTCGTTCGCGGCACCGCTGGATACGACGGCCCTCTTCGATCCGGCGACCAATCTGTGGACCGCGGGGCCGACCTTGGACGCTCCGCGCCTGCTGCATACGGCGACGCGCTTGCCGAGCGGCGAGGTGCTGGTGGCGGGCGGCGGGTCCGCGGACCTGTCGGACGCCTACTACACGAGCGCGCTGTTGTTCGACCCGACCACGAACGCGTTCATGCCGACCGGCAGCCTCCACGTTGCGCGCGCCGGCCAGAGTGCGACGGCGTTGGCCGACGGCGACGTGCTGGTCCTGGGGAGTCAGCCCGAACGGTACGATCACGTCACGGGCAAATGGACGCTCGACTCGACCGGGCCGACGCGATTTCGCGGGCACACGGCGACGCTGCTGGCCAGCGGCCGCGTGCTCGTTGCCGGATCGTTCGACCCGCCGCTGCTCTACGACCCGGCCGATCCGAGCTGGACACCCACGGGTGCGCTCGCCGTCGGACGCGCACGCCACACGTCCACGCTGCTCGGTGACGGGAGCGTACTCGTGGCGGGCGGCGCCGCCGCGCTCGGCACGGTGCTGGCGAGCACGGAACGCTACGATCCGGCGACGGGACAATTCTCGCCCGCCGAGGATCTCCAGCAAGCTCGCGAGCTGCACACCGCGACGTTGCTTCCCGACGGCAGAGTCCTGGTGGCGGGCGGTCGCGACGGGAGCGGGAAGGGCGTGACCCAGTGCGAGCTCTTCGATCCCGCGAGTGCGACGTGGACGCCGACGGGCACTCTCGCCACCCCGCGCTTCTCGCACACGGCGACGCTCTTGGCCGACGGTCGCGTGCTCGTCGCCGGCGGCATCGGCGACGACGCCTTCGACATCGCCGCGGCCGAGCTCTACGACCCGGCGACCGGCGTCTGGAGCCCCGCGAACTCGATGCCGGTCGCGAGCGCGTTCCAGGTGGCGCAGCTCCTCCGCGACGGCCGCGTGCTGATCGTGACGGGCCGCAGTCTGCTCGGGGTATCGCAGCTCTACGATCCGGTGACCGACACCTGGACGCGGACGGCGAACGATCCGAACCTTGCCGCACTTCAAACCGAAGGGCGCCCTGCTTCCCGACGGGCGCCTCCTGATCGGCGCGAGCTCCATGCTCGGGAGCGAGATCTTCGACCCGGCTGACGAAAGCTGGACGCTGTACGGATCCACGCCCGAGAGTCACCGCGACGGCGCGATGACGACGCTCGCCGATGGCCGGGTGTTGGTCACCGGCGGCGCGGCGGCACCGAGCACGGCACGGATCTTCGACCCAGCAGCCGGCGCCGCCACGGATGCCTGGACGACGACGGCGGATCTCGCCGACGGCCGCGCGGAGCACACGGCGACCACGCTGCTCGACGGCCGCGTGCTCGTGATCGGCGGCTTCGCGGCCGTGAGCGAGATGCCGCTCGCGACCGCGGAGCTCTACGACCCGGCCCTCCCGATCGATCCCGGCTCGCGGCCGGTGCTCTCCTCGCTGTCGGTGCCGCTCGAGCCTGGTCTGCCGATCAGCGCCACCGGGGCGGGATTCCTGGTGCGCGCCGCCGCCGGAAGCGGGACGACCAGCAGCAGCGAGCAGCAACACCCGCTCGTCCGTCTCCGCCGTCTCGACAGCGGCGACATTCGCATGCTCGGCCTCGATCCGGCCGCGTCGTCGATCACCGCCCTGACCTCGCGGCCGCTGCCCGACGTTCCGCCGGGCTCGGCCGTGATCGACGTGATCGCGCGCGCCGCCCCGAGCGACGGGATCGTCGCGCCGATCGTGCCACGGGAGCTCGATCGCGCGCGCCTGAGGGGCCTCTTCAAGTGCGGCCGGAGCCTCCGCACGTCGGCGGCGCGCTTCGTGGCGGACCGTCTGAAGGCGCTCGCCCGATGCACCGGCCCTGCGCTCGCATGCATCCAGACGAAGCCCGGCGACGACGCGTGCCTCACCAAGACCGCGGCCCGCTGCGTGAAGACGTTCGCGAAGCACGAGCGGACCGCGCAGAGACTCACCGCCAAGATCGAGTCCGCGTGCAGTGCGGTCGATCCGATGGATCTCCGCGGACCGGAAGGGCTCGCTTACGATCGCGCTCCCAGCAACGTCCTCACGGTAGTCGACGCCGATGATCTCACACGGGGCTTTTGCGACTCCGGAACTCCCGCGCCCCTCGTCGGGGCCACGGAGATCGCGCACTGCGTCCTCGCCCAGCACGCGTGCCGGGCCGAGCGACTCTTCGGTCTCGAGATGCCGCGGGCAGCCGAGCTGCTCGACATGCTCGGAGTGAGCCTCGGAACCGACGACTGTCTCCTCGCCGGCCCGGGCGGAGGCGCAGGCGTCGCGGACGCCGCGCTCGCGAAGCCCGTGGCGCGCTGCTCGACGGCGATTGCCAAGGCCGGCGCGCGCTTCGTCACGACGGAGGTGAAGACCCTCGGCAAGTGCGCCGACGCTCTCGCGGCCTGTCGCATCGGCAAGCCACTGGATCCCCGTTGCATCACCCGTGCGCAGCCGCGGTGTCGTCGCGACGGTCCGCGGATCGACGCGGCCGGCGCGAAACTGATCGCTGCCGTGGTGAAGAAGTGCGGGTCGGTGCCGTTCCCGATCCTGGAGGCTGCGAGCGGCCTCGATCTGGACCAACTGGGATCGACATTCTCCGGCGGTGCCGTCTCAGCCGAGACGTATGCCGAGATGCTGCGCCGTGCGCACTCATGCATCGCCGAGGACCTGCTTCTCTACGAGACCCCACGCGTCGGAGGCTTGGTGACGTTCGCGGGACTCACGCTGCGCGGACGCGACTGCCCGATTCCGTGACCGAACGGCTGCGTGAGCGGCGGAGCGCCGCGGGTCACTGTTCGTGCGTCGCACGCCCATCACAATCGCACGCTTACGCCGTGTGACGGCAAAACGACTTGCTATTTCACACCGGATGGGCGAAAGACCGGGAACCGTCTCGGATCACAGGACGCTCAAGCGCCACCACCAACTTCGACCGACAACTTCGACCGAACAGCACCCCACCATGAGGCTTGAACATGACCCGAACGCGCCCCCTCGCCCGGACCCTCGTTGCTCACGATGACGAGCCGGGTTCGCAACACGACCGTCGACTGATCCGCCGCAGGATGCGCGCCGTCCTCCGTCTTCGGGGAACGGTCGCCCTCAGCGTCGGCGTGATCCTGCTCACGTGGAGCGCGGCGGCGAATGCGCAGTTCTGCCTGGGCAACCTGCTCTCGAACGGCAGCTTCGAGCAGCACACCGGCGGCACCAACAGCATCGGCGATCCGATCCCGACGGTCTGGGTGCTCGAGAGCGGTGAGGACGGCACCACCACGGCGTTCAATCCGCCCGACGGCTCATGGGTGGGCTACGTGTGGGGCATCGCCACCGGCAACACCGGGCTGATGACGCAGAAGGTGAACGCCGTCGCCGGGGCAACGTACAACATGACCTTCTACAGCGGCACGCACAACCCGTCCGTGCACCCGACGATCGAGATCAGATTCTACAACGCGGCGAACACCGAGATCGGAACCCCCGCGATCCACACGATCACCACGGACATCGACGTCACCGGCGCCGTGGGCGGCCCCTACATGCTCTCCGCGACGGCTCCGGCGGGCGTGTCGTACCTCAAGGTGATCTTCCGCGACCCTTCGACGACCCACGCGGGAGCGAAGGGTGACTCCGTGTGTTTGACGATCTCGGCCACGCCGACGCCCACCAAGACCGCAACCAAGACGCCGACCCCGACCAAGACGGCGACGCGCACTCCGACGCCCACGCCGACCAAGACGGCAACGCGCACCGCGACCCCCACCGCGACGCCGACGGCGACGAAGACCCCGACACCGACGATCACCGCGACCCCGACGAAGACCGCGACGCCCACCGTGACCGCGACGCCGACGAAAACGGCGACGCCCACGCTGACCGCGACGCCGACGAAAACGGCGACGCACCGACCGCGACCCGACGCGCCACGCTGACCGCAACGCCGACGAAGACCGCCACGCCGACGGTGAGCGCAACGCCCACGACGACGGCAACCCGGACCGCGACCGCGACGCCGACCACGACGGCCACGCCGAGCAACAGCCCGACGCGGACCGCCACGGCGACACCTACCGTGACGGCGACACCTACCGTGACGGCGACGCCTACCGTGACGGCGACGCCCACCGTGACGGCGACGGCCACAGCGACGCGGACGGCGACGCCCACTCCGGCCGACACCGCCATGGCAACGCCCACCGTCTCGGCGACGCCGACCGCCGGCTTGAACCACTTCCAGTGCTACGAGGCGCACCACGGCCCGTTCAGCATCCCGGACCTCAGCCTCGTCGACGCGTTCGGCGCGAGCACCGTCACCGTCAAGGCGCCCCACCGGCTGTGCAATCCCGCGGACAAGAACGGCGAGGACCCGACGGCGCCGGCCGATGCCGAGCACCTCGCCGGCTATCCGATCAAGCAGCTCGATCCGAAATTCAAGCCGATCCGCCAGCAGCTGGTCACGACGCAGTTCGGCACCGTCGTGATGGACATCAAGAAGCCCGACTACATGCTGGTGCCGACCTCCAAGAGCCTGACCGGTGCACCCGACCCGATCACGCCCACGATCGATCACTTCAAGTGCTACAAGGTGACGCGCACGCGCTTCCGGCTCGACGGCCTCATGGTCGACGACCAGTTCACGACGATGTCGGTCAACATCAAGAAGCCGATGCGTCTCTGCCTACCGGTGGACAAAGAAGGCGAAGGCATCAAGGACCCGAATACCCTGCTGCTCTGCTACAAGGTCCGCCCCACGCCCGGCACGCCGAGGTTCAAGGGTGTGACCGGAGACGTCTTCGTCAACAACCAGTTCGGGTTGGACGTCTACAGGATATTCCGCCCGACGGAGCTGTGCGTCCCGGCCACGCTGAACTAGTCTGATCCGAGCTCTCGCTACCTACGGGCAGGTAGGTGGCGAGAGCTGGTTCCTGGCGAGGAACCTCCGGCCGTCGGAGCCGTCTCTCGAGATCTTGCCGGCGGCCTCGGCGCAGTAGAACTGCTCGGTTCCGAGGACGAGCTGCGCCGTCGCCGGATCTCGCGGCACGCCCTCGACGAGATCCAGTGTCAGCGGTGTCGTGCCCCTGCCGAGGCACACGGCCTTGATGAGCCTGGTCTGCTTGACGAGGACGAGCTTGCACGCGCCGTGCACCAGCCGACGGTCGTGGTACTCGAAGCCCTTGGGCCTGTCCGCCGTGCCGAGCAGCTTCCAGCCTTCGCAGGGCAGATCCTGCGCGTACTCTTCGCTGGGGGCCATGCGGACGGCGATCCGCCCGCCCGCACCCGACCCGCCGTCGGCCACGCAGCGCGGATCGTCCGCGCTGCCGGGGAGAGGCTGAGGGATCGCCGGGTCCTCGGCGACCAAGGTCAGACGGTTCTTGCGCGGGTCGTCGGGCAGGACGTTCTGCACCACCATGCGCTTCAGCGGCACGCGAGCTCCGACGCCCACGCAGGCACTGGGCTCGCCGGTGCACGCGTACCCCGGCTCGCGCTGGCAAGTGTCGTCGCAGCCGTCGCCGGCGACGAGTCCTCCGTCATCGCAGGTCTCGCCGGCGTCGATCCGTCCGTTGCTGCAGATGAGCGCGCACGTGGAAGGCTCGCCGGCGCATTCCCAGCCGCTCTCCACGCCGCAGCTCGAATCGCAGCCGTCGCCGTCGACGAGTCCTCCGTCGTCACAGGTCTCCCCGGCGTCGATGCGTCCGTTGCTGCAGATGAGCTCGCATGCGGAGGGCGCGCCGGCGCAGGTCCAGCCGCTCTCCACGAGGCAGCTCGGATCGCAGCCGTCGCCGAAGACCCGGTTGCCGTCGTCGCATTGCTCCGAGCCCCGACGCAGGCCGTCGCCGCATACGGGCACGAGTCCGACGTCGCCTTCGATGCGCGTACCGTTCTTGCCCGCGGGCCGATCGGCGGTCGGTTGACTCAACGAGAGAGCGAAGCCGGGAGTTCCACCCAGGGACTCGACCGGAATCTTCGGCAACGGAAGGCGACCCACGAAGGACTCGACGAGATCCGGCAGGAGCCCTTCGAGGATGCCTTCCAGAAACGGGGTCACCGCCGGCCCGAGCCCGGGAATGGAGATGTCGAGCACCTGGAGCTCGACGTTGGCGCCCTGCGCGTCGAAGCCGAACGTCTGCTTGGCTCCGTCGGCGACGACGACGCCGTCGATCGTCGCCCCGAGCACGAAGCGCAGGCTCAGCTCGCCGATGTCGGGGACCGAGTCGATCTTCGAGGTGTCGATCGTGGTGTCGACGAAGACCTCGCCGAGTCCCACGACCGCGCCGTCCGGCGCGGCTCCCGGCATCCAGACCGGCGGCAGGTTCGCGACCAGCGCCAGCCGCTCGACGCCGTCGACGTGGATCAGGTTGCTGACGTCGTCGAAATCGAGAAAGCCCCCGTACCAGAGCGACCAGAGCAGCTGGTTGATCAGGTCGTCCTTGGCGGAGAGGGCGATATCGCGAGTGCCGGTGAACGACACCGGGGACGCCCCGAAGCGTCGAATCGAGCCGGGCGCGGCGGCGGGGATCTCGGCGCCGCGGGAATCCGGATGGAACTGCGTGAAGTTGCCGATCGTGACGAAGCCGGCTCCGATCGTGATCTCGTCGAGCCCGCTCTCGAGCGCGACCACCGTTCCGAGTGGAGCCGGCAACGACACCGCCGAGCCGACGTCGAGCGCCTCCAGGAAAGGCTCGACCGTGCCCGGGATCTTGTTCTCGATGGTGTTCGCGATCTTGTTCTCGATCGCGCCCTTGAACGAGTCGACGAGGTCGTTGGTGACCGCGTTGCACAGGGACTGAAAGCTGCCGCAGTGCATGGTGAAATCGACCGAGTCCGTGGACGCGGTCGAGCTCGAGATCGTGACGTGCGCCTTGCCGGCGCTGACGGCGGCGGTCCCGACGATCGTCACGCGGGCATTCGTCAAGCTGAAGGTACCGTCGAAGTCGGTGCTGTCGCGGTTCCCGGCAACGCACTCGAAGGCCTTGATCGTGACCGGCATGGAGAGCGACGCGAGGCTGCCCTTCACCTCGAGGCCGGAGCTCCTGGGAATGATCGAATCGATCGCGAACGCGCCCGCCGTGATGGTCCCGCGGGTGATGCGGAGCTCCTTCTGCTTATCGGAGATCCAGTTGTCGGTGACGTTGTTGCACTTCGGCACGTCCTCGTCCTGGATCGTGGTCGGGATGACGCTGTTCACGTCCAGGCTGCCGAGCTCGTTGTCGAGGAACGTGGCGAGATCGTCGAGATCGTTGCGGTTGCCGTCGTCGATCACCTGCTGGCCGAGCCGGACGCGGATCCCGCCGGCCGCCTGCGCGTTGGAATCGTCGGCGGTCGCCGCCGGATAGAAGCCGGAGCTCGCGGCGCCCCGGATGAAGGAGTGAACGATCTCGGCGCGGTTCCCGCACGCGTCGGCCGCGCTCACCACCAGGGTGTTCATGCCCCAGGGGCTGTCCACGACGACCGAGAACGGCTCGACCAGACCGCCGGGGCTCGAGAGCACTTCCACGCCGTCGACCTGGATCGAGACGATCGCGCTCTCGGAATCCGAGGCCTCGCCGGTCACGGTCAACGAGAACGGTGCCAATCCTCCTGCCTGGATCTGCTCGGCGCGCGCCGGGCTGGTGATCGCGACCGTCGGCGCGGTCTTGTCGGCGCAGCCCTGCGCGCCGACCTCGCGCGCGCTCAGTACGACTGGAATGACGAGTCCGATCGCCAGGATCGCGTTTCGTAGTTCACGCACGGCTACCTCCATCATCGGTTCGATCTCGTCTACGAACCTCCCAGCCGACGGTCCCGGAAGTCAAGAAAAAATTCGTCGCGACGACGCGCCGGCGCGCAGGCGTCGATGGATGCCATAGGCGGGGCCATGGCGGTGGATAGACGAACGGATCGCGGAGAAGTGTGAAACATGTTAACATGCCGTTCATGAAGACGATGACGGTGCGCGAGGTCCGGTTGAAGTGGCCCGAGGCGGAGCGCGCGCTCGCTCGCGTCGGGGAGATCGTCGTCACCAGAGACTCGAAACCCGTCGCCCGGATCGTGCCCTACGAAACCCGTCCACGAGCGCGCCGCGCCCGCTTCGATCCAACGGATCACGCCCGCTGGCTCGAGCGCTTCTGGCGAAACCGCAAGGTCGGTCCGTCGACGGACGATTTGCTCCAACGCGACCGACGGTCCTAGCTGGACGGTGAGCCTGTATCTCGACACGAGCTGCCTGCTCAAGGTGCTGTTTCCCGAGCCCGAGACGAGCCGCGTGATGCAGCTGATCGACGGCGAGGAGCACGTCGTCGTCTCGAGCCTGGCGCGTCTCGAGGCGCTCGTGCAGATCCACGCGCGAGCCGTCGGAGGCCTCGTCACGTCCGCCGCAGCGCGGTTGCTCGTCGCGCGGCTCGACGAGCTCCTTCGTCAAGATCCCTACGACGTCGTGCCAACCCCGATGGAGATCATCGATCTGGCGGAGGGGCAGGTCCGGCGATTTCCGCGCCGCGCTCATTGTCCGACCTTGGACCGTCTTCACCTCAGCGTGATGAAGTCATTCGACCTGGATCGTCTTCTCACCAACGACAGCGCCCAGGCCCGTGCGGCACGCGCGCTCGGTTTCTCCGCCGTTCTGCCGCGCTGACCGGTCGTCCGGTCGCGGTGCTCACCGTCGCGCTGGCGCGACTGACTGACATAAACGGCTCCTGTTTGCGTCATGGGGTGGTCACGTGCGAGTGGGACTGCCGTTGGGCCTCGGGCCCGCGTGAACGGAATGGTCCATCGGGGGACATCGCTCGCGGTCTTGTGAGTGGCTCCGCGCAGACCGGGCATGTGCGATCGTCGCCCATATAATCTCCTCCTCCCGCGCTCGCATGTAGGCGGCACGCGGCGTGCGCTCAAACGGTGTCGGGACTGGTACGGCAGCAACTGCGGGATTTGCCGCGGCTTCGTTTTACCGACGCCGAGGACGCTCGGCGCCGCGATACCGGCTTGGGAAGATTGCCGATGCTGTCGTTCGGCTTCGGCAGCATGTTGGCGGCAGTGCTGAGGCGGGCAACGTGCCGACGTTCAGTCCCGGTCCGGAGTCGTCTGCACTGAGCGCTGCGACGACTCTACTGCTCGACGATCGCCATTTGACGGAGCTTTGCGACATTCAAACCGCAAGAGAGATCGACGAGCGCGAATTGTTATCCGCCTGCATCAACGTACCGCCGCGCCAATCAGCGCGCAGCACGACGCTGGTGGTCGCCTTGACTCCGTGACGCAAGGTTCGCTGCGGGTGGTCTCCTGCCAGCATTCGAGCGACACGGCGTCAAGCCGAAGATGACGGACTCTTCATCGCGAGGGGCTTCCGTCCGTCACGCCCTTCGCGGCACGCTCCGATCTCGCTACGATGCGTTTCGGGAGCACGCGTGCACATCCTGCTGCTGGAGGACGACGTCGAGACCGCGGTCGCCCTGCGCGCCGGCCTCGGGCGCTCGGGGTTCACGGTCACCTGGGCGGCGACGTGCGCCGACGCCGTCGCCGCGGTCGGCGCGACGCGCTTCGACGCCGTCGTCCTCGATCTCATGGTGCCGGGAGGGAGCGGCTACGACGTCCTCGCGCGGCTGCGCGCCGCCGGCGACGGCGTGCCGGTGCTCATCCTCACCGCCCGCGACCGCGTCACCGACCGCGTCGACGGTCTCGAGCGCGGCGCCGACGACTACCTCGTGAAGCCGTTCGCGTTCGCCGAGCTGCTGGCGCGCCTGCGGGCGATCCTGCGGCGGCCTACACGCCGCGTCGAGCCGGTGCGCGTCGCGGCGCTCGACATCGATCCGCTGCACCGCTGCGTGAGCCTGCGCGATCGGCAGCTCGATCTCACGCGCGTCGAGTTCGACATCCTGCTGGCGCTCGCGGAGCAGCCCGGCAGCGCGGTTACCCGGCGCGACCTCTTGGAGACGGTCTGGGGCTACCGTTTCGAGCCCGGCACCAACGTCGTCGACGTGCACGTCGCGCGCCTGCGGCGGAAGCTCGAGATCGCCGGCGCCGCCGGCGCGATCCGCACCGTGCGCGGCGTGGGCTATGCGCTCGGTGAGTGACCTGCGATCCGCGCTCGCGCGGATCGACGTCCGTCTCACGCTTCTCCTCGCCGGCGCGGCCGCGGCGTTCACCTCGCTCCTCCTGTGCGGCCTCCTGGCGTATGCGATCAGGGAGGACTTCGAAGAGCAGCTCCGGTTCCTCGACGACGCGCTCGACGCGGTCGAAGCCGCTGCCGCGGCCGGCGCGCCCGCGCCGGCGACGCCGCTCCGCCACAGCGGCGCGTACCGCGTCGTGGACGATCGGGGCCGTGTCGTCGCGGAGAGCGGCGTCTGGCCGCCGGAGGACACCGTCTGGCACGGGGCATCGCTGCGCGCCGCGCTCGGCGCGACCGCGGACGAGCACATCGCCGGCGAGCGGCGCACGGCGAAGGGCGGGACGGTCGCGGCAGCCCTGCCGCTGCGGCACTTCGTCCGCGAGCGTCGTGAGCTCGCGACGCGCGCGACCGGCGTCGTGATCCTCGGCATCCTCGGCGCCATCGGTCTCGGCATCGCCGGCGCGCGCCGCGCGCTCCGTCCGCTCCGCGACACCACCGCCGCCATCCGCGCCATCGATCCGCGCCGGCTCGACACCCGCATTCCGCTGCGCGGCACCGACGACGACGTCGATCGGCTCGCGAGCACGACCAACGACGTCCTCGCGCGCCTGGAGTGGGCGTTCGAGCGGATGTCCGCGTTCAGCGCCGACGTCGCCCACGAGCTGCGGACGCCGGTGAACCGCGTCCTCAACACCGCCGAGGTCGCCCTCACGACGACCGCCGACCCCGCCGCCAAGGACGACGCGCTCGAGGCGGTTCACGACACCGCCGAGGCGATGCGGCGGACGATCGAGCAGCTGCTGCTGCTCGCCCGCGGCGAGGACGGTCGTCTGCTGCTGGTACGCGAGCCGATCGATCTCGGCGCGGTGCTCGAAGGGCTGGTCGAGCTCTACGCGCCCGCCGCCGAGCGCCTCGGGAAGACGATCACGCTCACGCCTGCGTCGGTCGAGGTGCGCGCCGATCGCCGGCTCGTCGAGCGCGCCGTGGCCAACCTGGTCGAGAACGCGCTCCGGCACAGCGCGAGCGGCGCGCGCATCCGGCTCGGCGCCGAGGCCGCGAACGGCGCCGCGGTGATCGTCGTCGAGGACTCCGGCCCCGGCGTCGGCGCGGCCGACCGCACCCGCATCTTCGAGCGCTTCGTGCGCGCGGACGACGCCCGCGGCCCGGGCGGAGTCGGCCTCGGCCTGCCGATCGCGCGCATGATCGCGCGCCTCCACCAGGGTGAGCTCGAGGTCGGCGACTCCGTCCTCGGCGGCGCCGCCTTTCGGCTCGCGTTGGCGCGCGCGATCGGCGCCGCCGAGACCGCCGGCGCCGCGGGCGACGGCGCGCGCGGAACGCCGCGGCCCGCGGCGGGATCAGGTCACATCCGATCGACGGCGCGGTAGCGCCGCGAGACCTCCGCCCAGTCGACGTGGTCGAGAAACCTCGCCACGTACTCCTCGCGGTTGCGAAAGTCCTCCGAGAACGCGTGCTCGGCGACGTCGCAGACGACGAGCGGGTTCGCGCCGATCCACACGCCGCCGTCGTCGGCGTCCATGACGACGTCGTGCCAGCGGTCGTCGTACGGGTCGTAGACCAGGACCGCCCAGGACTTCGCCGCGAGCGCGCAGCGTGTGAAGTCGTCGCGCCAGCTCTGCCACGAGCCGATGTGCTCGGTCATGTTCGCCTCGATGTGGCGCGGCGGCGCGACTTTCTCCGGCGCCAGGCCGCCGAAGTAGAGCTCGTGGAGGAGCACGGCGTTGGCCGCCGCGACCTGCTCGCCTCGGAGCGCGGCGTAGGCACCGTCGTTCGCGGGGCCTGCGCGCAGCGCCGCCTCGGTCGTCTTCAGGCGCTCGACGCCTCGGAGGTAGTCGTCGTGATGCCGCGCGAGCTGCCCGCGCGAGAGGAAGCCGGGAAGCTCGTCGTGAGGGAGCGGCATCACGGAGCGCGGCTGGAATCCCGGACGGCCCGCGAGAAGCCCTTCGGACGAGAGCCCGGACTCCTTCGGCGGCGCCGCCGCGAGCGCGACCGCGTCGGCCGCCAGGCCGCCGGCGACGAGAGCCGCCGACGCGACGAAGCTGCGGCGCGAGAGGCGCGTCGTCATGCGCCCCCCGGTCGACGCTGCGACGGCGCTACTCCAGCGCACATGGGAAGGGTTGCACGCCCGGGAAGTCCGCCTCGAGCGTCCCGGTGGCGACCGCGTCGGTCAACGTGTCGGGGGACGTCATGGCGGCGCCGATCCAATCGCGCATCAGGACGCCGTCGATCGTGACGGTGTTGTAGAGCGTAGTGACGGTGATGTTGCCGTGCTCCCGCGCTGAGAAAGCTGTGGAGGCCGTTCGGTTCGAGAAACGCATGTCCGAATGCGCCTCCGGTGCCTCCGTCCTTGCTCGGCCGACGCGAGAAATCAACGGGGCCCGTGCGCGAGATCGTGGCCGACGTCGACGCCAGCTCCGTATCGATGTGCGTCGATTGCGCGATCCATCGAAGGATGTGAATATAGGCCCATGCCGCTGTCGAAGAAGGTCGTGCCGTGCGGTTCCCCGGTCCTCCGAGGCCGGCTCGGCAAGACCGAGGCAGAGGCGCTCGCCTCCGCGCTCAAAGCGCTCGCCGACCCGGTTCGTCTCCGCCTGCTCAGCTTCATCGCGGCGCAACCCGAGGGTGAGGCGTGCGTGTGTCACCTGACCGGTCCGGTCGAGCTGTCGCAGCCGACCGTCAGCCATCACCTCAAGCTCTTGACCGATGCCGGCGTCCTCGAGCGGGAGAAGCGCGGGACGTGGGTCTACTATCGAGTCGTGCCTGCGCGTCTCGACGCCGTGTGCGCGGCGCTCGCAACGACACCGTCGCGTGAGCGGACCCCGAAACGGGCATGGGCCGCGACCGGGCGCGGAGCGGCCGGCCTCCACGTGCGCGGCTGGCGACGCGCTGGACGGCGATGAAGACCGTCGTCTTCGCCTGCGTCCACAACGCCGGGCGTTCGCAGATGGCGGCGGCGTTCTTCAATGCCGCCGCGGATCCCGCCCAGGCGACCGCGGTGTCGGCCGGCACCGAGCCCGCGGCACACGTCCACCCCGAAGTGGTCGCCGCGATGCGCGAGGTGGGCGTCGACCTCTCGCATGCCGTTCCGCGGCGGCTGACGGGCGAGCTCGCCGCGCGCGCCGCGCTCCTGGTCACGATGGGGTGCCGCGAAACCTGCCCGGTCGTGCCTGGTCTCGAGCGCGCCGATTGGAACCTCGAGGATCCCAAGGGACAGCCGCCCGAGCGCGTGCGGGCCATCCGGGACGAGATCCGCGAGCGCGTCACACAGCTCGTGCAGAGCCGTCGCTGGGCCCGAGGTGGTCCGTGAACGAGAAACCGCTCGTCCTCTTCGTCTGCACGCACAACGCGGCGCGAAGCCAGATGGCCGAAGCGTTGCTTCGCAAGCACGCCGGCGACCGCTTCGAGGCTGCAAGCGCGGGCTTCGAGCCGACCGACGTCCATCCGCTCACGCGCGCGGTGCTGGCGGAGGTGGGCATCGACGGAAGCCGCCTCCACGCAAAAGGGATGCGCGAGTTTCTCGCCAAGCGCACCGTCCGTTACGCCATCATCGTGTGCGCAGGGACCGAAGAGCAGTGTCCGAAGCTCTATCCGTTCTCCGGCGAGACGCTCTATTGGGCCTTCGACGACCCCGCCGCCCGCGAAGGCTCGCCGGAGCTGCAGCTTGCGAAGTTCCGGCGCGTGCGAGACGAGGTCGACGCGCGTGTCCGAGCATGGGTGCGCGAGCGCGAACGCACCGGAGGTGTTCGATGACGCATGCTCTCGGCGCGGAGAGCGGCGCCTCCACGATCCGCCGGCTCTCCTTCCTCGACCGTTACTTGACGCTCTGGATCTTCGCCGCGATGGGACTCGGGATCGCGCTCGGCGATCTCGTGCCGTCCTTCACCACGACGCTCGATCTGCTGAGCGTCGGCACGACGTCGCTGCCGATCGCCGTCGGCCTGATCCTCATGATGTACCCGCCGCTCGCGAAGGTCCGTTACGAGGAGCTGGGAACCGTCTTCCGCAACCGACGCGTGCTCGTGCTGTCGCTGGTGCAGAACTGGCTGATCGGGCCGGTCCTGATGTTCGCGCTCGCCGTCCTTCTCCTGCGCGACCGGCCCGAATACATGCTCGGGCTCATCATCATCGGCCTCGCCCGCTGCATCGCCATGGTCATCGTGTGGAACGACCTCGCCAAGGGGGACACCGAGTATTGCGCCGGCCTGGTCGCGTTCAACTCGATCTTCCAGGTGCTCTTCTTCCCGGTCTACGCCTGGTTCTTCGCGACCGTCCTGCCCGAGTGGCTCGGCCTCCACGGGGCGGTCGTGCAGCTCACCATCGCGGAGGTGGCGAAGAGCGTCGCGATCTACCTCGGCGTGCCGTTCGTCGCCGGATTCCTGACCAGGCGAGCGCTCGTCCGCGCGAAGGGTCTCGAGTGGTATCAGGAGCGGTTCATTCCCCGCATCAGCCCGATCACCCTGGTCGCGCTCCTCTTCACCATCGTCGTCATGTTCTCGCTGAAGGGCGAGACCATCGTGCAGCTGCCGCTCGACGTGCTGCGGATCGCGGTGCCGCTGGTGATCTACTTCGTCGTGATGTTTCTCGGGTCGTTCGTCCTGAGTCGCCGCGTGGGGGCGACGTACGAGCAATCCGCGACGCTCTCCTTCACGGCCGCCTCCAACAATTTCGAGCTCGCGATCGCGGTCGCCGTGGCGACGTTCGGCATCCACAGCGGCGTCGCCTTCGCGGCGGTCATCGGGCCGCTCGTCGAGGTGCCGGTGCTGATCGGCCTCGTCAACGTCGCCCTCTGGCTGCGGCGGCGCTACTTCCTCGAGCCGGCGCCGGCCCTGGGCAAACGTCTGCGCGCGGCCGGGCCGTGAGCGATCCGGCCGGCCGCACGCGGCTGCGTCGGCGACGCCGAGAGACGAGCGGCGGCGTGCGTCCGGGCCCGGCTCGCAGCGCCCCTGGTCAACGGAGCTCTTCGAGAAACGCGTCGACCAGCCGCTCGAAGGCGTCGGGGGTCTCGAGGTGCGGCGAGTGTCCGGCGCGAAACGTCTCGATGCGCGCCCGCGGGAAGCGCCGGATCGCCGGCAGGCTCCGCCGCAGCTGAACGAAGCGATCGCCGTTCGCCCAGGCGAACACCACCGGACAGGCGACGGTCGCCGCGAGCTCGCGCGCGTCCGCCTGCGGCGCCGCGAAGCTCCGCCAGGCTTGAAGCAGGACCGGCGCGACCTCGAACGCCCCCGCGACGATCCGCCGGCGGTCGGCGCGGGCGGCGCGCCGCTGCAGGACGCAGGTGCGGTAGTACGCGGCGAACGCAGGGGGGAACCAGCGGGCGCGACGCGCGCCCGCCGCGAAGAATCGCGCCATCACGGCGAGCACGATCCGCGCGAGGGCGGCGTCGTTGGGCGCCAGGCCGCCGGGATTCTCGAGGACCAGACCGCGCACCCGCGCCGGATGGCGCGCGGCGAAGCGGATCGCGGCTTCGCCGCCGATCGAGTTGCCGACGATGACCGCGCGCTCGACGCCGGCGGCGTCGAGGAAGCCGGCGAGGAGGTCTGCATACCGCCAGCCGCTCGCGGCGACGTGGTCGGCGCCGGATCGACCCTGCCCCGGCCAGTCGAGCGCGACCACGCGATGGCGGCCCCGCAGGCGCTCCCGCAAGCGGCGGAAGTCGCGGCCGTCGTGACCGATCGCGTGCAGGCACACGACCGCCGGTCCGCTGCCGTCGTCGACGTACGCGAGCCGTACCCGATCGACGACGATCGCCGACTCGACGCCGCCGTCGCGCTCGCCGAGATCCCCCGCCCGATGTGGATGCGTCGTCGTGTTCTCCTCTCGCGGCCGTGCCGCGACGCGCCCGCCGCACGGTGACGGCGACGCGCTTCTTAGTGTTATTGGTATCACTATCGTGTCTACGTGCTCCACCGTGCTAAGCCAACCCGATGCCCCGACGAGCGGACGAGCCGGCGCGAAGCGAACAGCCGGAGTCCTACCGCGACCGGCCGCGACCGCGGCGCGGCCGGCCCGAGGACACGCGCGAGCGATTGATCGCCGCGGCGGCGATCGTCTTCAACCGTGACGGCTACGACGGCACCGACTCGAATCGCCTCGCCCGCGCCGCCGGCTACGCACCGGCGACGTTCTACAAGCACTTCCCCGACAAGCGCGCGATCTTCCTCGCGACCTACGAGCGCTGGGTCGACGCCGAGTGGGCGCGGGTCGAGCGCGAGATCGGCCGGGCGCAGAGCCCGCGCGACCGCGTCGCGCGGATCGTCGACGCGACGCTGCGCCATCACGCCCGCTGGCGCGGCCTGCGGGCGAGCCTGCGTGCGCTGGTGACGCGCGACGCGACGGTCCGCGCCTTCTACCGGGCGCAGCGCCGGCGCCAGCTCGAGACGTTGGCGCAGCTCGGACCGAGACCGGCGCGCGGCCGGCCGGCACGCGCCCGGGCGCGCGCTCGTCACGCGGTTCTGCTCTACGCGCTCGAGCGGGTTTCCGACGGCATCGCCGACGGCGAGCTCCGCGACCTCGGGGTGGCCCTCCGGCCGACGATCGCCATCTTGCGCGCGCTGATCGTCGAGCACGGCGGCTAGCTATACGCTAGGCCGATGCTCGCACCGCGCCGACGATTTCGCTAGATCAACCGGCGGCACACCCGCCGAGGAGCATGCGCATGCTGAGCACGATGCAGGACTACCCGTTGTCGATCGCGTCGATCTTCGAGCACGGCAAGAGAGTGCACGCCGCGAGCGAGGTCGTCACCGCGGAGGACGGCGGCGTCCGCCGCATCCGCTTCGACGCCCTGGCCGCGCGCGCCGAGCAGCTCGCGGCCGCGCTCGCGCGGCTCGGCGTCGAACCCGGCGACCGCGTCGCGACGTTCTCGTGGAACACGCAGGAGCATCTCGAGGCGTACCTCGCCGTCCCCGCCATGGGCGCGGTGCTCCACACGCTGAACATCCGGCTTTTCCCCGAGCAGCTCGCGTACATCGCGAACCACGCCGACGACCGCGTCGTCATCGTCGACGAGTGTCTGGTGCCGGTGCTCGCGAAGGTGATCGCGCAGCTCCGGACGGTCGAGCACGTGGTCGTCGTCCCCGAGCGCGCGGCGAGCACGCCGGCACGGTCCATCTCCGCGACGCGCGCCGACGGCGCGGCGAGCGCGGCCGGCGCCGGCGCATCGATCGCCGCCGCCGCCGAGGCGCTCGGCCGGCCGGTCCTCGACTACGACGCGCTCCTCGCCGCCGAGCGGCCCGGCTTCGCCTGGCCGGCGATCGACGAGCGCGCCGCCGCCGCGATGTGCTACACGAGCGGCACCACCGGCAACCCGAAGGGCGTCGTCTACAGCCACCGCTCGACGTACCTGCACTCGCTCGCGATCTCGACCGGCGCGGCGTACGCGCTCGCGGAGCACGACCGCATTCTGCTGATCGTGCCGATGTTCCACGCCAACGCCTGGGGCCTGCCCTACGCCGCGTGGCTCTGCGGCGCCGACCTCCTGATGCCGAACCGGTTCCTGCAGGCGCCGGCCCTCGCGCACCTGATCGCGACCGAGCGCCCGACGATCTCCGCCGCCGTCCCGACGATCTGGAACGACATCCTGCGCCACGACGAGTCGAGCCCGGTCGACCTGTCGTCGCTGCGCCTGGTCGTCTGCGGCGGCTCGGCGGTGCCGCGCGCGCTGATGGAGCGCTTCCAGGAGCGCCACGGCGTCCGCATCATCCAGGCGTGGGGGATGACCGAGACCAGCCCGTTCGCGTCGGTCGCGCACCCGCCGAAGGGCATCGACCCCGCCGACGAGATGACGTGGCGGTCGAAGGCGGGACGCATCGCCGCCGGCGTCGACCTCCGCATCGTCGACGACCAGGGCGCGGAGCTGCCGTGGGACGGCAAGCAGGCGGGCGAGATCGAGGTGCGCGGGCCGTGGGTCACCGGCGCCTACTACCTCGACCCCGCGCCCGAGAAGTTCCACGACGGCTGGCTGCGCACCGGCGACGTCGGCACCGTCGACGCGCGCGGCTTCATCCAGATCACCGACCGCGCCAAGGACGTCATCAAGTCGGGCGGCGAGTGGATCTCCTCGGTCGAGCTCGAGAACGAGCTGATGGCGCACCCCGACGTCGCCGAGGCGGCCGTGGTCGGCGTGCCCGACGACCGCTGGCAGGAGCGGCCGCTCGCCTGCGTCGTCCTGAAGCCGGGCCGGGCGCTCACCTGCGAAGCCTTGCAGGCGTTCCTCGGCGAGCGCGTCGCGCGCTGGTGGGTGCCCGAGCGCTTTGCCTTCATCACCGAGGTACCGAAGACGAGCGTCGGCAAGTTCGACAAGAAGGTCCTGCGGGCGCGCTACGCCGAGGGCGGCCTCGAGGTTCGCGAGCCGCACGCGGCACGCGCCGCGCGCTGAGGACCGCTCACGCGTCGCTATGGCAACCTCACCGTCGTCACGTGGGCGATCAACGCCGGAGTTCGGATGACGCGGTCTGTGTGTCGACGGTAGCGAGGCCGGAGCATGCTGACGAAACTTACCGTTCGCAACTTCAAATTGTTCAACGACGTCGAGATCGAACTCGGCGATCGAGTCGTGCTGATCGGCCCAAACAACGCCGGCAAAACATCTGCCCTTCAGGCGTTGGCGCTATGGAACATAGGCGTCAAGCGCTGGGCAGAGAAGCGCGGGTCAGGTGACGTCCCGGAAAAGCGACCAGGCGTCACCATAAACCGGCGAGATTTGATCGCCGTTCCAGTGCCCACAGCCAACCTTCTTTGGCGCGACCTCCACACGCAGATCTCGAGCCGCGAATCCAGGACACAGAAGATTTTTATCGACGTGATTGTCGAAGGAGTGTCTTCGGGCGAGCCGTGGCGGTGCGGCCTCGAGTTCTATTACGCTAATGAAGAGTCATTTTACTGTCGCGCGCAACGATTACCCGAAGGGGGCCGCATGACGGTGCCGGAAGCCGCCACCCGGACGGCGATTGCTTATCTGCCACCGATGTCGGGCCTCGCGGCTTCGGAAACGCGTCTCGACGAAGGCGCAATCAACGTGCGGCTCGGTGAAGGTCGGACGGCCGAGGTGTTGCGCAATCTCTGCTTCCAGATCCTACAGCGCAATCACGGCGACACAGACTGGAACCGCATAACCGATCAGATGTCCGCGCTATTCGGCATCACACTCGAACGGCCGGAGTACATCCGTGAGCGTGGCGAGATCGTCATGTCATATCGCGCGCATGACATTCGACTCGACATGTCAGCAAGCGGCCGCGGCCAGCAGCAGATCCTTCTGCTTCTCGCTCACATGACCGCGAACCCGGGAGCGGTACTCTTGCTTGACGAACCTGACGCGCACCTTGAGATTCTCCGCCAGCGCCAGATCTACCAGATCCTCACCGACACAGCTGCGAGCACAGGCAGTCAAATCATCGCCGCAAGCCATTCAGAGGTCCTCCTGAACGAAGCTGCCGATCGCGACATCGTCATCGCGTTCGTCGGGAAGCCGCACCGCATCGACGATCGCGGGAGCCAGGTCGCAAAGGCCTTGAAGGCAATCGGGTTCGAGCAGTACGCTTTGGCTGAGGAAGCTGGCTGGGTGCTGTATCTCGAAGGATCAACGGACCTTGCAATCTTACGCGCCCTCGCCAAGCGCATCGACCACACCGCGGCGCAATCAGTCCTCGAACGGCCGTTCGTGCAGTATGTCGGCAATCTGCCGTCCAAAGCCCAAGCGCACTTCCACGCGTTGCGTGAGGCAAAAGCGGATCTCTGCGGCATCGCCGTCTACGATCGCCTATCGCAGTCGCCGCCCGACGATCCATATCTCACACACGCGACCTGGGGGCGACGGGAGATCGAGAACTATTTGTGCCAACGAGACACGCTTCTCCGATATGCCGAACGTCTTGGCAGCGATCAGCATGGTGACCTCTTCGGCCAACCATGGCGCGACACGATGGCGACATCTATCGAAGAGATCGAGTCGGCGCTCGGCGCTCTCGGCAAGCTGTCTCCATGGAGTCCTGACATCAAAGTAACGGAGGATTTCTTGGATCCACTATTCAAGAACTTTTTCGAGAAACTTCGCCTGCCGAATTTGATGCGCAAGACCGATTATCACACGTTAGCTCCCCTTGTCGCACATGACGCCGTAGATCCCGACGTCGTGAATATGCTCGACCGGATTATAAAGGTCGCTGGAAAAGCCGTGCCACGACGGGACTGAGGACATCGCGGGAACTCACACTCGCAAGTAATTACTTATAATAGTAGTACGTCACCAGTTTGCGTACTTGCGACCATCGCTCGAGGCCTCGTCGTGCTGCGAAAGCGGCAGCGTCCGTGATGGCGTGGTGTCGACACCGACGCCGCCGCAACCGACGCGCCGACGCCGGGTAGTGTCGCCGTCGAGCTCGACTTGGGCCGTCGCCTCCGATGGCGACGACCTGCGCGAACGTCTCGCGCGCTTCCTCGCGTCGCGCATGCCGGGCGCGCCGGCGGTGCGGGTGCCGCGCCTGACGCGCAGCACGGAGGGCTTCTCGCAGGAAACCTTCAGCTTCGACGTCGAGACCGTGCGCGACGGGACGGTCGAGACGCGCGGCTACGTCGCGAAGCGGGAGCCGGTCGCCGGCTTGCTCGAGCCCTACGATCTCGAGCCCGAGTTTCGGGTCCTGCACGCGCTCTCCGACGATCCGCTGCCGTCGCCGCCGACGCCGTGGTTCGAGCGCGACCCCGGCGTCCTCGAGCGCCCCTTCTACGTGATGGAGCGCCTGCCCGGCGCGGTGCCGATCCCGGCGGTGACGCTCGACGGCAGCGGCCCGTTCGACGACGCGACCCGCGCGACGCTGGCGCCGCAGGTCGCCGGCGCCCTCGCCCACCTGCACGCGATCGATTGGCGCGCGCGGCGGTTCGAGTTTCTCGGCGTTCCGGCGCCCGGCCGCGGTGCCGCCGAGCACGAGCTCGCGCGCTGGACCGATCGCATTCGCCGCAGCGCCCTGCCGCTCGACCCGATCGTCGCCGAGGCATTGCTGTGGATGCAACGCAGCGTGCCGGCGACCGGCGAGGTCACGCTCGTCCACGGCGACTACCGGCTCGGGAACTTCCTGGTGACCGGCGTCGGCGAGCGCACGCGGCTGAGCGGCATTCTCGACTGGGAGATGGTCCACCTCGGCGACCCGCTCGAGGACCTCGCGTGGTGCGCCTCGCCGCTCTGGCGAGCCGGCACCGAGCACGCCTCGGGGCTGGTGCCGCCGGCGGAGCTCGCCGCGCTGTACGCCGCCGCGAGCGGACGGCGCGTCGACGAGGACCGCCTGCGCTTCTACGACGTGCTCGCGGTCGTCAAGATGATCGCGATCATGCTGACCGGGATCCGCGCCTTCGTCGACGGCCGCACCCGCGACCTCCGGATGGCGATCTTCGATCACCAGATGCCGTACCTCCACCTGATGCTGGCGATGCTGCGCGATCTCTTCGCAGGAGGATCCTGATGCTGATACCGCTCGACACGATGCTCGACGGGGTCGTCCGAACGCTCACCGACGCCGTGCTGCCGGAGCTGCCGACCGGCTTCGCGCGCGGGCAGCTCTACGCCGCGATCGACGTGCTCCAGAACATGCGCGACCGCATCGAGGAGAAGCGCGCGCTACGCGACGCCGAGGTCGAGTCCGCCTGCGCCGCGCTCGTCCGAGCCGCCGCAGCGTTGCGGCGCGCCGACCATGGCGACACCGCCGCCGGCTCCACGGTCGCGGGCGGCGGCCTGACGCACGCGATCGAGGCGCTGGCGAGACACATCGACGAGGTCGTCGTGTCGCTCGCGACGACGCCCGTACCCGAGGCGCAGACGATCGCAACCGGCGCGGGCGCGCCGAGCGCGCCGGAAGCCGGCGGCGGACGGGCGCCCGCGCCGGCGCTGCGCGCGGCGCTCGTCGACGTCCTCGAGCGCCTCGACGCGCTGCCGGCGCAGATCGCGCGCGCCGCGCGCGCGCCGATCGCCGGGCATCTCGCGGCGCAGGCGATGCGCGACACCGCGGTGCTGAAGCCCTCGATGCTGCGCGAGATCTCGGGAGGCTGACGATGCCGACCCGACTCGACGACTACCCGCTCCACCAGACCGCGGAGCCGATCGCGCAGCCCGCGACCGGCGACCGGAACTTCTACGACCGGTACTTCTTCAACGGCTACACGCGCGACGGCGACCTCTTCTTCGCGGCCGCGCTCGGCGTGTACCCGAACCGCCGGGTCATGGACGCGGCGTTCAGCGTCGTCCTCGACGGGCGCCAGCACGTGCTGCGCGCGTCGCGGCTGGCGCCGATCGAGCGCACCGAGACCTGCGTCGGCCCGATCGCGATCGAGGTCGTCGAGCCGCTTCGGACGCTGCGGCTGCGGATCGCGGAGAACGCGCACGGAATCGGCGGCGACCTCGTCTTTCGCGCCCGGACGGCTGCGATCGAGGAGCCGCGCTTCACCCGGCGCGTGGAGGGCCGGCTCTTCATGGACTCGACGCGGCTGACGCAGTTCGGGCGCTGGGAGGGCACGCTCGAGGTCGCGGGGAGGCGCCTCGCGATCGAGCCCGCGCGCGTCCTCGGCTCACGCGACCGCTCGTGGGGCATTCGACCCGTCGGCGAGCCCGAAGCCGGCGCGCCCGGCATGCCGCCGCAATTCTTCTGGCTCTGGGCGCCGCTGCACTTCGACGACGTCTGCACGCACTTCGACGTCAACGAGGACGCCGACGGCCGCCGCTGGCACCAGAACGGCGTCGTCGTGCCCGCGCTCGATCGCGAGCCGGCGGCGCAACGCCCCGGCGCCGAGAGTGCTGCGGCGCCGGCCGCGGACGATCGCGGCGCCGACGCCGTCGACGCGATGGTCGCGGTCGGCCAGCGGATCGCGTGGCGGCGCGGCACCCGCCGCGCGGCGTCGGCCGAGATCCGCCTCACGCCGCTCGCGGGCGCGCCGCACGTGATCACGCTCGAGCCGATCCTGGATTTCCAGATGCTCGGTCTCGGCTATCTGCACCCCACCTGGGGACACGGCATGTGGAAGGGCGACCTCGCGGTCGACGGCGAGAGCTGGACGCTCGCCGACCTCGATCCGATGGATCCGCGCCACCTCCACGTTCAACAGCTCTGCCGAGCACGGCTCGACGGCCGCGACGGCGTCGGCGTCCTCGAGCAGCTCGTGCTCGGCCCGCACGCGCCGTCGGGCTTTCGGTCGATCCTCGATCCCGCGGCGTGACGCCGGCGTCAGTACGGCTCGCCGCTCTTGTGGCGCGCGCGCATGTCCCCGCGATCGATGAAGAGATCGACGTCCGGGTAGCGCACCTGGTCGTCGACGGAGCGGTCGCCGACCTCGAGATAGACGGCCGGCCGGTCGGAACGGTTGATCAGGTGATGCCCGTCGGCGGCGCCCGCCGGAAAGCCCGCCGCCGTTCCGGCGGCGAGCACCTGCTCGCCCGCGTCGGTGATCAAGACGAGCTCGCCTTCCAGCACGAAGACGAACTCGTCCTCGCCGCTGTGCCAGTGTCGCAACGCCGACCAGGATCCGGGCTCGAGACGCGTCAGGTTGACGCCGAAGTGCGTGAGCCCGAGCGCGTCGCCGAGCGGACGCTTGCGCCGGCCCGGCATCGGCGGCGCCACCTGCTCGGGGTACGCCCAGCCGATTCGCTCGGCGACGGTCGCAGGGTCGAGTGCGGGAAGCTTCGGCATCGATCGCTCCTTTCATGCGCTGCGTATGAGCCCTCGGGAGCAGCGCCGGCGTTCGCGGCATGTGACGCGACGGCGCCGCGGCCCGCGGCGATTAGCGCCGGGTGACGACCTTCATTCAAGTGGCCCCGCGTCGCCGACGCCTCGTGCACCGCCGATTCGTTCGCACGGCGACTGCTCCGCGCACCCGCTCGCGGGAACGGCCTTCGATTGTCTCCGGGAACGGCCGGCGGTACAGGTACGGCATGCGACCGCGCGCTCGCATCATCGTGTACGTGCTCGTGCTCCTCGGCCTCGTCGCGGCGGGGCCGTGCCGGCACGGCACGCTCGGGCCCCCGCCGACGACGCCGGAGCCCAACCAGCCGATCGTGCCGCAGGCGCCGACGGTACCGCAGACGTAACCGTCCTCTCGCCCGCGTGCGACGCGCTCAGCGCCGGGCGCGGAGCTCGTCGCGGAAGTCGGGATGGGCGATCGCCGCGAGCGCGCGGGCGCGCGCCTCGTCGGTGAGCTGATCGATGTCGGCGGCTCCCCATTCGGTGACGACGTACTGCACCTGATGGCGCGGCGTCGTCACGATCGTGCCGGCGGGAAGCGCGGCGACGATCGTCGAGCGGCGCTCGCCGGCGACGGTGGCGGTCGAGCGCAGGCAGAGGATGCTCTTGCCGCCCGGCGCCTGACGGCCGCCCATCGTGAAGGTCTCGTGGCCGCCGATCCCGGAGTACTGCCGGCCCGCGATCGTGTCGGCGACGATCTGGCCGTGGAGGTCGACGGCGAGCGCGGCGTTGATGCTGGTGAACTTCCGCGTCTGCGCCATCCGCGACGGATCGTTGACCGCGCTCACCGGCAGCATGCGAACGATCGGGTTGCGATCGAGCCAGCGGTAGAGCTCGACGGTCCCGGCCGCGAAGGTCGCGATCGAGAGCCCGTCGTGCACGCCCTTGCGGTTCGTCACCTTGCCGGCCTGGTGCAGCCGCATGATGCCGTCGGTGAACATCTCGGTGTGGATGCCGTAGTCGCCGCGCGGCAGCCCCGCCAGCAGCTCGCCGAGCGCGTTCGGGATGCCGCCGATCCCGAACTGCAAGGTCGCGCCGTCCTCGACGAGCTCGCTCACGTGGCCGGCGATCAGCCGCTCCTCGGCGCTCGGCTCGACGTAGGGCACGGTCACGAGCGCCGTGTCGTCCTCGACGAAAAGATCGATCTCGGAGACGTGCACGCGGTTGCGGCCGTGCTCGGCGATGCCGTCGACCCACGGCATGCCGGGATTCACCTCCGCGATCGCGAGCCGCGCCGGATCCGCGCCGGCTTCGCGGAACGGCCCCGCCGTCGCCCCGGCGTGCACCCCGAACGAGCAGAAGCCCTCGTCGTCGGGGGGCGTCACGACGGCGGCGACGGCGCGCGGTCGGAGCTCGTACGTCAGCCGCTCGAGGCCGTGGAAGTCCGCGGGCAGGAACTCGACGGCGAAGCCGGTGGCGCGCGCCATCCGCTCGATCGGCCCGAAGAATCCGCTCACCGTCCGCACGTGCGGATCGCGCAGGAAATCGTACGGCTCCGCCAGGAGCCCCATGTACACGGTGAGCGGGCGCGCCGGATCGCGCGCGCCGATCACCCGCAGCACCGCCCGCGCCTGGCCGGTCGCGAGGCCGGTCGCGATCGACTCGACGTCCGCGAGCCGCCGCGCGAGCGCCGGCGGCTTCAGCCGCTTCGACTCGTAGATCTGCCGTATCGCCGGCGTCATCGCCTCTGGCCTCGCCGTCCCGATGCGAGTTCTACGGCATCGCTCTTCCCCGGCACAACAACCCGTCGACCGCGGGCTCGGCCCGCGCCGCGGACCACACCGACCGCGGCGGCGCGCCGGGGGCATCGCCGGCGCGCCGCCGCACGCCGGCGGCGACGGCCACCTGATGCGACGCCGCGCCTCCGCCCCGAGAGCGCGCCGCGGAGGCGCGGCTCAGAGGCGGTAGGTGAAGCTCAGGCCGAGCGCGTGGCCGAGGAACACGATCTCGTTGTTGTCCTCGCCGCTGATCTCGTGCTGCGTGAAGTAAGTGTACGCGTAGCCGCCGTCGACGCTCAATGCCGGCGTGAGCGCGTAGCTCAAGCCGACGAAGACGTCGGCGTGCCCCTGCGAGAGCTTGACGTGACCGCCTTCGGTTCGAAGGCTGTCGACGCGCGGCAGGAAGCCGCCCGCGATCGTCGTTTTCGCTCGCAGCCTCGCCGTCAGCGGATACTCGAAGCGCAGCCCGAGGAGCGGGACGGGAAGCTCCTGGGCGTAGAAGTCCTCCTGGGTCTCGTGGCCGACGGTGGTCGCGGCGAGGGTCCCGTGCAGCTTGAAATGCAGGTACGCGTAGGTGAGGCCGAGGGCGCCGGCGAGGGTCGCCCCGTTCGCGAGCTGGAGAAAGCGATGCTCGTAGAACCCCGTGATGCGACCGAGGACCGGGCGCGTCTGGAGATGCGTCCCGCCCGCGAGCAGCGCGCCGTTGAAGGCGGTGTCGTCGCTCAAGGACGTGCCGCCGTAGAGGAAGCCGTAGTCGAACCGCGCGCGCAGAACGTCACGGTCCGTCAGGTGGATCGCGGCGCCGATCTCGGCCACCTCGAAGTGGTCGATCCCGAGGTCCTGATGCAAGCGCAGACGGTCACCCGAGCGGTCGAACTCGCCGACTTTGACGAAGCCGCGCGGGACGCCGATCTGCGTGCCGAGGGTGACCTCCCAGCGCCCAGCGAGAGGGTTTGGCCGGGCGCACGGCGGCAGCATCCACGAGGACGAGAGCACGATCGCGAGCATCCAGCCCACTCGTCGAGTTTGCATGTCGGACCACCCTCGATTGCTCATTCGGCGAGCGAGTCGATCGGTCGCGCCGCGTCGTCGCCGGCGACGGGCACGAACGGAGGCGGTGAAACGTCCTGCTCACGGCGAATCGACGGCGTCACGTGCTCGCGAGGGTCGCCGAGCGACACCTCGCGCCAGCCGTCGTCGTCGAACCAGCCGAAGCGGCGTTCGAGCTTGACGAACACGGCGTGCAAGTCTCGACCGGGCCGTCGCGGCAGGAGCGCGACGCCGCGGCGCCGAACGACCGGCACGCGCACGCTCGTCACCGCCGGCGCGGGCGCGCCGAGAAGGAGCCTCGCGTCGCCGCGGCGGCCGTCGCCGCCGGCGATCGCGACGGGACCCGACGATGCGCGCCAGACGAGCACCGCCACCACCGTACGCCGCAATGTCGCGAGACCGGCGCGCGCGGCCGTCTCGACCTCGAGGCGATCGCCGCGTACGGCCGCGAAGCGAACCGGATGCGAGAGATCGCGGGCGACCGGCTGCGTGATCGGCGCGAAACGCTCGTCGTGGATGGCGGACCGTGCGAACGACCGGCGGTGAAACACGAGCTGGCTTTCGTGACAGCGAATCGCGGAGCGTTTCCGCGTTCGCTCCTCGGCCGTGAGCCGCAGGGAGAGCGGCACGTCGCCGTCGGCACGGAGCAGCGCCTTGGGCGAATGGACGAGGTACGACACCGCGCGCATACCGCGCCCCCACGACTCCTCCGAGCGCGTCGCGCCGCCGGCGTACGCGGGCGACCAGGCGATGCGTGCGAGCACGGCGAGCGCGCTGTGGTCCGGATGTCGATCGCGCGCGGACGGCAGCACGATCACGCTCGGGCGCCAGTCGGCGATCTCCGACCGTAGAAACGCGACCGCGCGCGCCGGGTCCGTCACCAAGAGGCTCGTCAGGCCCTGATCGGGAAGCGCGAGGAAGACCGCTTGATGTGGCTGCATACCGAGCGCGGCGAGCGCGCCGAGCGCCTCGCGCCGCCGGCGCGCGGCCCACCGCACTCGCCCCTCGCCCTCGATCCGCCAGCGCGATTCGACGACCCGTTGCGGCCACGGATTGTTTTCCCCGTCGGTGACGAACACCACGCGCAGGCGTGCGCCGGCGGCGGCGGCGCGCTGCAGGAGCCCGCCGGTCGCGAGCGTCTCGTCGTCTGGATGCGGCGCGAGCACGAGAACCCGGTCGACGGCGCTGAACTCGACGGTGCCGCCCGTCACGAGCGACTCCCGCCGGCAAACGGCGAGAACCCGCGCGCGATGGCGGGCGCCCACACCAGCGCGAGCGGCTCGCCGCCCGCGCGCGGCCGAAAGACGTGCCGACCGGCGGCCAGGAACCGCGGCCCGTCGTACGGCTCGGCGTCGAGCGTGCCGGTGACGGCACCGGCAGGCGAGACGATCGCGTAGGCGGCGGGCACGACGACGTCGAAGCCGATGTCGCTCGCGTCGGAGGATGACGGCAACGAGCGGCCGAGGACGCGCAAGCGCCCGACGGGGATGTAGTTGTCGCGCAGGAAGGCGCGGCCGCGGGGCGGCAGCTTCGGCGAGTCCGGCACCGCGACCGGCGTGCGCGTCGCGATCAGCCGCTCCGGGATCGTGTCCGCGATCAGCCCGCGGCGCAGCCGCTCGAGGGTGAGCGACTCGAGGCCGTAGTAGAACGGCCGGCGGCGAAAGACCGTCTCGCCCTTGAGGTCCATGACGAGGTCCGCCGGCCTGGTCAGGCGAAGGACGTCGGCGAGCAGACCGGGGTCGACCCGGATCCGCGGCGACGTGAGCGGCGCCCCGTGGAGCAGCGCCGCGATCTCGGCGACCGCCGCGAGGGGAAGCAGGAACCGGGCGCGCGCCGGCTTCGCCAGCGCCGAGGCGACGAACGCTCGGCCGTCGACCATCACCGCGGCCGCGAAGACCGCGAGAATCGGAAACGCCACCTGGTAGTCCTGCGCGGTCTCGAGCGGCCACACGCTCTCGAGGAGCGCCATGTACACCAGGCCCGTCATCGCGAGGACGCCGCGGCGCCATCCGAGCGCGAGCGACGAGGTGCTCGCGAGCGCCATGTGCGCGACGAGCCAGCACGGCGGGACGAACGCGAGCGCGATGGCGACACGGCCGAGGACTCCCGGTCCGGTGCCGAACCCGAGCACGACGTTGTGGCCGATGGTGCCGTAGAGAAGCGGTCGCAGCGCGCCCTGCGCCGCGAAGAAGCCGACCACGGCGGCGGGAACGGCCACGAACCCGAGGATCGCCGCCCGAGCGGTCACGCCGAGCGCCCGCGCACGCAGGTCGACGCGCGTGATCCACGCGAGGACGCCGCACGCGACCGCGAGCGCGAGCAGGCACATGATCGATTTCAGGGACACCGCCAAGTCGGCGCCGAGGAGGAAGCCGGCGGCGAACGCGCGCCGCGGCGTGATCCGCCCGCGCAACGCCACGCACAGCGCCGCCAGCCACAACGCCGCCCACAACGTGTCGGCGCGGAACTCGACCGAGGTGAGAAAGAAGCGCGGTGCGAGCGCCAGCAGCGCCGCGGCCCACAGGCCGACGGCGCGAGAGAACAGCGCGCGGCCGAGGAGATAGGTGCACCAGACCGTCAGCGCCGAGAGCGGCACCATCGCGAGCCGCATCCACATCAGGATGTCGGGCCGCTCGCCGACGAGCGCGACGACCGGCGCCAGCAGGACGTGAAACAGCGGCGCGTGGTTGTCGAATACGTCGCGGTATTGCAGCAGTCCCTGCGTCCAGGCCCACGCGACGTGGAGGTGCTGCGGCTCGTCGGTGCCGATTCGGAAGCGGAGCACGTAGGCGACGCGCAGAGCGAGCGCCGCGACGAGCAGCGTCGTGACGGCCGCCGCGTCGTATCGCGAGGCGACCCGATCCGGCGGCTCCGCCGGATCGGTCGACGGCGTCATGCGGGGCGATCTCCCTGCCAGCCGAGGCCGGCCGCGTTCTCCGCCACCGGCACGAGCTGCCTGCCGTCGTCGTCGGGGGCGGTCTCGAGCCGCTTCGTCTTCTTGAGCCAGCGGACGCACGCGTACGCCAACGCGCACACCGCCCCCACCGTCGCGACGTCGGTGAGGTCGCGCGACGCCGCCGCGAGGCCCGCGAGCGCGATCCGCCGGCGCGTGATCAGCAGCAAGGTCGTGGCGACGACCGCGAAGGTCGGGCCGTACTCGCGCCGGAGCGAGCGCTTGGCGTCGAACGGCGTACGCCTGAGCGTCGCGCCGAGGCCGGCGACGCTCGGCAGGTAGCGGCGGACGCGCCGGCGATAGGCGGCGTACTCCGCGCCGAAGCGCTCGGCCAGGAACCTCTCCTCCGCGGCCACCATGGCGACGACGGCGGCGACGAGCAGCGGCAAGCCGACGAGGAGGACCGTCCGCGAGTGGTAGGTCGCGGCGACGCCGCTCAAGATCATGACGTTGGCGACGTAGAGCGGATTCCGCGCATGCGCGTAGAGCCCCCCGGTCACCAGCCGCGACGCACTGATGCGTCGATCGCGTCCCGAGCGGCGCACGACGCCGTATCCCGCGACGGCGATCCGGATGAGCAGCCCGGCGACGAGAAGCCCGGTGCCGACGACGTCCAACAACCGCGTCGCGCGCGGATGGACCACGAAGTCGGACGAACGGGCGCACGCGACGATCAGCGCGAGCGCGACCGGAGCGAGGTAGTCGCGATACCGAAAGACGAAGTGTCCGAGCGCCCGATAGACGGCTGCAATCCGTTGCATCCTTCGGTGAAGCACCGGCTATGCCATCACGTTTCCCAACGCGGTGACACCGAGACGGTGCCCGAACGGACGCGCAGCGAATGATTCGCGCAAGAAATTGCGCGGTCGGCGCGGGCGCCCATGCACGCTCAGAGAAGCCCGTGCTTGCGGATCTTGTACCAGAGGCTGCGCTCGCTGACGCCGAGCAGGCGCGCGGCGCGGGCTTTGACGTTTCGCGTCTCGTCGAGAGCGCGCAAGATCATGTCGCGCTCGAGGCGGTCGAGCGCTTCGTCGAGCCGCAAACCCTGCTGCTCGTCGCGGCTCGGCGCGCTCGGCACGCGAACGTCGAGCAGCCCGACGCCGATCGTATCGCCGCGGCAGAGGACGACCGCGCGCTCGATGACGTTCTCGAGCTCGCGGACGTTCCCCGGCCACGGATACTCCTCGAGGACGCGGAGCGCCGCCTCGGTGATCCGCAACGGTTGCGCCCCGCGGCGGTTGCCGAACTTCCGGAGAAAATGCGCCGTCAGGTAGCGGATGTCCTCGCGGCGCTCGCGCAGCGGCGGCATGTGGATCTGGATGACGCGCAATCGATAGTAGAGGTCGGCGCGGAACTGCCCGGCCGCGATCGTCTCCTCGAGGCTGCGGTTCGTCGCCGAGATGATGCGCACGTCGATCTGCCGCCGTTGATTGCCGCCGACGCGCTCGACGACGCCGTCCTGCAGGACGCGCAGGATCTTCGGCTGCAACGCCAGTGGCGCGTCGCCGACCTCGTCGAGGAAGAGGGTGCCGCCCTCCGCGAGCTCGAACTTGCCGGCGCGATCGCTGACCGCGCCGCTGAACGCGCCGCGGACGTGTCCGAAGAGCTCGCTTTCGAGGAGCTCGAGCGGCACCGCGGCGAGGTTCACCGGCACCAGCAGACGCTCGTGACGCGGGCTGCGGTGATGGATCGCGCGCGCGACCAGCTCCTTGCCGGTGCCGGTCTCGCCGCTGATGAGCACCGCGGCGTCGGAGGGCGCGACCTGGGTGATGAGGTCGATCACCCGGCGGAGCGCGGCCGAGACGCCGATCAGCTCGCTCAGGCCGCTGCCCTCGTCGAGCTGCTCGCGAAGGAAGTCGTTCTCGGTCCGGTACTGCCGCAGGGCGAGCGCGCGGACGATGCGAAGCTCCATCTCGCTGGCATCGAACGGCTTCAACAGATAGTCGAACGCGCCGCGCTGCATCGCCTCGACCGCGGTCTCGACGGTCCCGTAGGCCGTCAGCATGATCAGCGGCACGTCCGGCACGCGCTCGCGCATGAACTCGAAGAGGTCGAGGCCGCTGCCGCCGGGCATGCGCAGGTCGCTGATGACGAGGTCGACCTCGCGCGTCGTCAACACCGACTCCGCGGTCGCGATCTCGCCGACCGTGATCGGCTCGTGGCCGAGCGTCTTGATCAGCATGCCGAGCGTGTGACGCATCGGCTCGTCGTCGTCGACGACCAGGATCGTGCCGTTCCTCATGCCGCATCCCTCGACGGCAGGCGGATCACGACGCGCGCACCGTGCGGCGCGTGGTTCTCCGCCGCGATGCTTCCGCCGTGCTCCTCGATGATGCGCTTCGCCATCGCGAGCCCCAGTCCCGTTCCCTGCGGCTTGGTCGTGAAGAAGGGCGCGAACACCCGCGGCAGCACGTCCGGCGGAAAGCCCGGCCCGGTGTCCTCGCACTCGATCCGAACCCAGCCGTCGTCGCGCATGCAGCGGATGAGCAGCGTGCCTGGTCCGCGCATTGCTTGGACGCTGTTGTGGATGACGTTCAAGAACACCTGGTAGAGCTGCTCGCTGCTGCCGTGGATGCGGAACGCGCCGTCCTCTACGGACCGCACGATCTCGATGCCGCCTTGCGCCGCCATCGGCCCGAAGAACGCCGCGGCGCGCGCGAGAATGTCGGCGATCTGCTCGGTCGCATAGTGGACCGGCGCCGGCCGGGCGAGGTCGACGAAGCTCGTCACGACGCGATTCAAGCGGTCGACCTCGGCGGCGATGCGGACCGCGAGCTCACGCTGCTCGTCGATCGGAAGCTCGCCGCGCGAGATGAGCTGGGCCGAGGCCTTCAGGACGGAGAGCGGCGTCCGCACGTCGTGGGCGATGTTGGCGGCGATCTCACCGAGGAATGCCAGTCGTGACTGCATCAGCGCCTCGTTCTGCGCGGCCGCGAGGCTCCGCATCATCGTCCGGAAGCTCGTCGCCAAGACTCCTATCTCGCCGCCGGCGGAGGGAAAATCGACCTCGGCCGGCAGCTGCCCCCGTTCACTGATCTGCCGAACGGTGTCCGTCAACTGCCGAATCGGTCGGCTGATCCGCCACGCGACGATCGTGCCGGTCGCGACGCCGAGCGCCAAGACGAGCGCCGCGATCGCCGTGAGGGCCCGCCGGAGCCGCGTCGCCGCCGCGAGCGCGGACGCGAGCGGTTCCGAGACGTGGACCTCGAGCCGAGGACCTTCGAGACCGAGAACGGGGCCGACGGGGGCGCTGCCCGCGAGCATGCGCCTGCGGTCGTCGGTCGCGATGGTCCTCGTCGCCACGACGACGCCGCCGCCGGTCTCGCGCAGCAGCACGGACGTATCACCGGCCGCCTGCGCCACCGCGGCATGAAGACTCTCGAGCAGGACCCGCGTATCGAGAAGCACGAACAAGCCGCCGATGGCCGTCGTCGGGTGCTGCGGGTCGAACACGGCGGTCTCGATCTGGAGGAGGCCGCCGGCCGCGGCGGATCCCGCCTCTCCGCCGGGCGCGGGACGTACGATCGCGAGTCGGGGCCGCAGCGGAACGGGATGCCAGACCACCGCGTCGACCTCGCCGGCGCCGGCGATCGGCTCACCGTCCATCGTGGTGCAGTGGATCGCGCGATAGATGCCGCGCCCTTGCAGAACCTGCCGGACGAACTCGGCGAGCTCTTTGTCGACGTCGTGATAGCGAAGCGCACGCATGACTTCTAGATGGCTCCAATTCGTGATATCCGCCGCGCGGTCCTCGAGCTCCATACGGATGTGCTCGGCGATGTCGTGCGCCAACAGCGACACTCTGGCGCGCGCCTCGACCTCCAACGCCGTCCGCGCTCGCGTGTATGAAAGCGCGCCCATGAGCACGGCGGTTACGCTCACCAGCATGACGCCGAACAGCACCATGCGCGTCGCGATGAATCCGCGCCCGAGCAGAAGCGGAGTTCGCGGCGGCCGGCGAGGGCGCTCCTCGGCGATCGTTCGCGTCGCGGCCGCGCTGCTGCTAGCCGCGTCCGCCACGACGATTCCGGTGCGGGCGTGCGCGTCGTCGAGCGGCATGGCGCGCTTCATCCCGACGCGCGATCCGAGCGGCGAGGGCTACCTGATCCGAGACCTCGGCCTGTGGTTCGCCGGGGATCTCACCGCCGTCGGCAGCGTCCCCGAGAATCGCCGACCATCGCTCGAGCTCGACGACATCGATGTGCTGGCTCGGTACGAGCCGTCGCCGCGGCTGTCGTTCTTCACCGAGCTTCGCCTGGAGGAGACGTTTCGTCTCGAGGGCAGCGAGTTCCTCCACGTCGGCAGCGGCGATCTCTCGGTCGAGCGGCTGTACGCCGACCTCGCGCTCACCCCGAACCTGACGTTCAGAGTCGGAAAGTTCCTGACGCCGTTCGGCTTGTGGAACGTCATCTGGCGGGCGCCGCTCACCTGGACGATCGACCGACCGGTGATCACGGAACAGGGCTTCCCCGACCACGCCACCGGTCTCGCGGTGATCTACCAGACGACGCGGCACGGCTGGACGTTCGACGCGACCGGCTACGGCCCCGCGCAGGACGAGCTGCCGCTGCGCAGCGAAGGCGAGTCCGGCTTGATGTTCGGCGCCCGCGTGAGCGCCGGCCACGAAGTCGGCCCGGCATACCTCGCCGTCGGTCTCAACGGCGCGGCCTTCGACGACGAGAAGACCGAGGCATGGGCGGACGTGAGTGGCGTCGATCTCGACCTGTCGCTCTGGCGTCACGAGCTCACGGGAGAGTTTGCCTACGAGCATCTACATGCTCGCGACGTGTCGCGCGAGTGGGGCTGGTACGTGCAGGACGTCTTTCCCATCCACGCGGATCTCTACGGGGTCGCACGCGTCGAGTATTTTCACCGGCGTCTCGGGCGTTCCCTCACCGGTGAGCTCGTCGGGGTGTACTGGCGTGCATTGCCGTACTTGCTTCTCAGGTTGGACTACCAATTTGCCGATCGGCGTAACCAGGACGATCTGGAACCCGGCCTCTTCATGTCGATCGGATTATTTTTTTAGTGGCCGCCGTCAGACTCTCCCTGACGCTGGTGGTCGCGGCATGCTTCATGGCCGCAGCGCACGCCGCGGCCGAGGAGCGCGACGCGCCGGCGCCGGCGACGGCGATCGCGGTCGTCGTCGGGCGGCACAGCTTCGTGACCGCCGTGACGAAAGACGAATTGCGGGAGCTGTACCTGCGACGGCAGCGTCTGTGGTCGAACGGTACCCGCACGATCCCCATCAATCTGCCGGCCGGCGATCCGGTCCGGGAGCGGTTCACGCACACCATCCTCGGCCGCTCCAACGACGACCTCATCGCATACTGGAACGCGCGGTACTTCGAAGGCATCACACCGCCGACGGTCCTACCGTCCGCCACCGCGATCCGCGCATACGTGAAGATCGAGCCCGCCGCGATCGCCTACTTGCCCTTGCCAGAGGTCGACGCATCCTGTCGCGTTCTGCTCGTGATCGATCGCTGAGAAGGCGACCCTGGACGCGCCCGAGCCGCGAGCAGCGTCGGCGCCTTCGCCGCAAGGCGACGACCGCAACGACCGTTCCCGCGGCGCGGCGGCGTGCATTGCGACGGCGACTCCGGCGATGCCGCGGCGTCACGGACATGTCTTCTCGAGGTGATACGTGTCCATCACCGCACCCGTCGCAGCAGCGAAGGTGAAATCGATCCGGCCGCGATCCGCGACGACGAGCATCGCACCGTGACCGGCGTTGTAGCGCTTGCGGCTCTCGTCGAGCGCGCTGTCTTTGAACTGGTAGATCGGCGCGCCACCGAGGCCCACCACGAAATACGTGACGCGGCCGACGACCAGGCGCTCATACGTGTGCTCGTGGCCCGAGAGCACGACGTCGACGCCCCAGGCGCCGTATGGCCAGCGCATCCACCGGCCGGGCCGCTTGAACCCCGACGAGTAGGGCGCGTGATGAAAGTACGCGATGCGCCAGCACGACGCCGAGTGCTGCACGCGGTCGTGCAACCACCGCGCCTGGCGCGACGTGCTCGACGTGCCGTCCGGCTCGTGCGGATCGCTGTCGAGCGCGAAGAAGTGCACCGGGCCGGCGGTGAAATCGTAGTACCGCTCGTTTCCCGGCAGCGTGAAATAGTCGAGGAACGGCCGCGCTCCGTCGGCATGCCAGTCGTGGTTTCCCAGGCAGGGAAAGAACCGGTTGCGGTTCGCGCCGATGCCGAATCGGCCGTGATACGGGGAAATGAAACGATGATAGTAACGGCCGACGTTTTCGTCGATCGTCGCGGCGGCGCCGTCGGGATAGTTGTTGTCACCGGTCGTGATGATGAATTGCGGCTTCCATCGTTTGACCAAATCCGCGACTCCGGCCGCGCTCTCGCCCGCCATACCGTAGTCGCCGATCACGACGAATCGAGCGCGGCGTTTCGACGCCGTCACCGCCGGTGATGCGAGCGCCGGCGCAGAACCTCGACTGCCGTCGCATGCGGCGGCGAGGAGCGACAGCACGCCCAGGACGACCGCCGACGACGCGCGCACGCGACGGGATCGGACGAACGGCGGTCCCCGAGTCGGCATGCGGCAACCGGAATCCACTGTCGCGATCGTCGAGCAGAGAACGTGCCACGCCGCCGAGGAAGTGCACCGGGGGAACGAACGTGTCCGCGAGCGTCGACGCCGGCCGGTCGTCGCAGCCGCGGCTCGCCGCGGGCGTCCCCGACCATGAAAGACGTTGCGCGGTGACGACGATTTCTGCACGCGTCACGCGCAGCGCACGGCGTGTCGTCACCGGTACGCGAGCACGAATGCGGCGCAGCGAGCGCGTGGCGGCCGCCGCCGCGCGACCTCGGCATTCGGCCCGTCGCTTGCACGGCCCTCGCCGTCCACATGACGCCGCCACGCCAACCTTCTCCGAAGGTTCTGCGAGCCGGCTCGGCATCGACGCCGGCGCTCGTGACCGGCGCTGCGCCGACGACGATCGCCGATCGGCAGGGTGCCGCACGCGCCGAGAACGCTCTCGTCCGGGTCGGCGCGGCGCTCGAGGCGTTCGGGGGCCGGCGCACGCAGAGAACGGACGTCGCGCTCACGATGGTCGCGATCGTCGCTCTCGGTGCGGCGCTGATGCTCTATCGTCTCGGCGCGGCGGAAGTGTGCTCGAGCAACGAGGCGGTCGAGGCGCTCGCGGTGCAGCAAATGGTCGAGCACGGCGAGCTCCTCGCCCCGGTGACGAACGGCCGGGACGCGATGTACAAGCCGCCGCTCTTTCACTGGACGGCGGCGGCGCTCGCCTACGCGTTCGGCATGCGCGACGTGACCGAGCTCACGGTTCGGCTGCCGTCGGTCCTCTACGCGGTGGCGGGCGTCGCCGTGACGATGGCGTTCGTGCTCCGCTGGCTCGGCCTCTCCGCCGCCGTGCTCTGCGGGCTCGTGCTCCTCGCCTCCTACCAGTACGTCGACCAGGCGCGCTTCGGGCGCGTCGACATGACGCTCGCGTTCTGCGAGGCGCTCGCCCTGTTCAGCTTTCTCTGGTGGCTGAACGCGCGCGACGAAGAGGTCGCGCGGGCGGCGAGGGCCGGCGCGTCAACGCACGAATCGCGGGTCGCGCACTTCGTCCTCGCGATCGCGCTCGGGCTCGGAGTGCTCGCGAAGGGTCCCGTCGGGATGGCTCTGCCGTTGGTGGGGATCGCCGTGTACCTCGTCGGCGAGCGGCGCTGGCGGGATCTGCGCCGCCTCTGCGCGCCGGGTCCGGCGCTCGTCCTGCTCGTCGTGAGCTCGAGCTGGTACGCCGCCTGCCTGTGGCGCCGGCGCATCGCCGTGCTCGACCGGCAGCTCGGCGACGAGAACCTCGCGCGGCTCATCGGCGGGCTCGGCACGATGCCGCCGTGGTACTACCTGAAGCCGCTTCTACTGGCGTCGGTGCCGTTCAGCCTGCTGGCGCCGATCGCCGTGGCTCGCGCCCTCCGCTCGCCCGACCAGTCAGGCGAGCGGATCGCGACGCTCCGCTCGGCGCTCGACCGCACCGCGCCGCGCTTTCTCGCGGTCTTCTGGGTCGCCGCCGTCGTCGTATTCTCGATCGCCGCCTACAAACGTCGTGCCTATCTCTTGCCGCTGACGATTCCCGGCACCGTCCTGCTCGTCTGGTGGCTCGCTTCGCTCCGCGACTCGCACCGCCGGCGGCGGAGCCAAGGCGCGCTCGTCGTCGCCGCAGCGGCCGCGATCACGTTCAACCTGCTCTACTTGCCGCACGCCAGAATCGCCGCCTGCCGCGGTGGATCGTATCGCGCCGCCGCGGACGCGATCGGCGCCGTCGTGCCGCGCGGCGAGGCGCTCTACGCGTACGGTCTCGGTCCGGAGCCGGACCCGGCGTTGCTCTTCTACCTGGCGCGAACGGTCCCGCCGCTCGCCGGCCCCCTCGGCGCTGCTCCTCCCGGATACGTGCTCATGCCGCAAGAGACGGCGCTGAACGATCGCGACGTCGCGACGTTCCGTTCCGTCCTCGCCGTGACCGCGGGCCGCCGGCGCCTGATTCTTTGCGAGCGCCGCGCGCGCCGGCGGTCGGCCGCCGGCGCTGCCGTCGGCTCGAGCGCCGCGAACCGGCGTGCGGGTCACTCGTGAGCGTCAACGCCGGTCGTCGTAGTGGCGCCGCTCGATTCCCGCGGCGTCGGCCGCGCTGCGCACGCGCGGGCTCAGCAGCGCGGCGAGCTCGGGATCGTCGCCGGCCGTCGCGCCTGGATGGCAGTAGAGCTCGCTCACGCCGGCGGGCAGGTCGCGCAGGACGCGCAAGACGTAGCGCTCGTCGACGGCGCCGGTCTGATGATGACCGTAGACGCGGTCGGCGACGCGCAGACCGTACGAGGCGGCAATGCGAACCGCGCGGCGGCAGAGGAGCGCGAAGATCGCCGCTTCGACGCCCTTTCTCGCCGCGTGCCGGCGGTCGAAGGCGAGCGCCGGACCGAGCGGGTCGCGCGGGACGCGTACCGCCGCGATCCGGTACTCGTGCGCGAGCGACGCGACCAGCGGAAACACCCACGGGTGCACCTGGAAGTGCAGGTGGCCGTCGAGATGGCGCGGGACGCGTCCCGCGGTCAGACAGCGCTCGATCTGCGCGCGCAGCTCGTCGCGAAGCTGCGCCCGGCTGCGGCGCGAGGACGCCAGGCGCAGTCCCTGGCGGACGGCGCTCTCCGGGAAGCGGCCGTCGCCGTCGACCAGCTCGGCCACGCGCCTAGCCGGCAGCACCGCGCGGCCCATGACCACGGTCAGATGCACGCCGATCGCGAGCTCGGGCAGGTCGCGGGCGAGCACGATCGCCTCGTCTGCCGCGTCGCCGCCGGCCATCCAGCTGGCGCCGGTGAGCACGCCGTCGCGCGCGGCGCGCACGATCGCCGCATTGACGCGCGGCGAGATCCCGAAGTCGTCGGCGGTGATCGCGAGCTGGCGCATGTCGCCCGTCAGCCGAGCGGCGCGGCGCGCCGACGGCACGGCTTCGCGCCGGCACCGTCCGGGGACGCGGCCTTCGCGCGCACGTGGATTGACCGTCGAATCGCGGGCGCGTAACTGTGCGCCGCGGAGGGGGCACGATGAAAAAGACGCTGCTGCTGAATCCGCCGTCGTACGACGATTTCGACGGCGGCGCCGGCTCGCGCTACCAGGCGACGCGCGAGGTCTGGTCGTTCTGGTACCCGACATGGCTGTGCTACCCGGCGGCGCTGATTCCCGGGAGCCGCGTCCTCGACGCGCCGCCGCTCGGCATCGGCGTGGCCGAGACCGTCGCGATCGCACGCGAGTACGAGCTCGTCGTGCTCCACACCAGCACGCCGTCGTTCCGCGTCGACGCCGAGACCGCGGCGGCGATCAAGACGGCGCGCCCCGACGTCACCGTCGCGATGGTCGGCGGCCATCCGACCGCGGAGCCGGAGCGTTCGCTGCGCGAAGCCCCCGCCGTCGATCTGGTGATCCGCAAGGAGTTCGACCACGCCGTCGCCGAGCTCGCCGCCGGACGGCCGGTCGCCGAGATCGCGGGGGTGAGCCATCGGGCCGGCGACGCCGTCGTTCACAATCCAGAGGCGGTGCCGCTCGACGCGGCGGCGCTCGATGCGCTGCCGTTCGTCACCGACGTCTACGCGCGCGACCTCGACTACAAGCGCTACAACAGTCCGTACTGCCACTACCCGTACGTCTCGCTGTACACCGGCCGCGGCTGTCCCGCGCGTTGCACCTTCTGCCTGTGGCCGCAGGTCACGACCGGCCACAGCTACCGCACACGCTCCCCGGAGAACGTCTACGAAGAGGTGCGTCGCATGCCGCGGCTCTTTCCCGAGATGCGCGAGGTCTTCTTCGACGACGACACGTTCACCGCCGACCCGCCGCGCGCGCGGGCGATCGCCGAGCGCATCGGCCCGCTCGGCATCACCTGGTCGACCAACTCCCGCGCCAACGTCGATCGCGAGACGCTGAAGGTCCTCAAGGACAACGGCCTCCGCCTGTTCGTGATCGGCTACGAGAGCGGCAACGAGGACATCCTGCGCAACATCAAGAAGGGCGTCAGCGTCGAACGCGCCCGGCGCTTCACGCGCGACTGCCACGAGCTCGGCATCATGATCCACGGCACGTTCATCCTCGGCCTTCCCGGCGAGACCAGGGAGACGATCGCCGAGACGATGCGCTTCGCGCGCGAGATGAACCCGTCGACGATTCAGGTGTCGCTCGCGTCTCCCTATCCCGGAACGCACTTCTACGACTGGGTGCGCGACCACGGCTATCTCGCCGTCGATCAGATGGTCGATCCCAGCGGCTACCAGAAGTGCGCCGTCAGCTATCCGTCGCTCTCCGGCGAGGACATCTACGGCGCCGTCGAACGCTTCTACCGCAACTACTACTTCCGCCCGTCCTACATCGTCGGCAGCGTCCGCAAGATGGTGCGCGATCCTCGCGAGCGCCGCCGGATGCTGAGCGAGGGCCGCGATTTTCTTCGGACGATGTGGCGCCGCCGCCGCGCCGCCGCGTCCGCGGCGGATGCGATGCCTCCCGCCTGAGCGGCTCCTCACTCGATCGGCACGGGTGGCTGGGCCTCCGCCGGCACCGGCGCCGCCGGTCGCGAAATGCTGAACCCGCCGATCGTCAACAGGCCGGCGAGCGTCCAGCTGAGCTCGCGAATGCGACGGAGCACGCCGACCGAGAGGCCGAGCGTCGGGCTCAGACCGAGCGTGGTGAAGATCAGCACCTTGCCGCCCTCCTGCGTTCCGAGCTTGGCGGGGACGAAGAACAGCGCGGCGTCGATCGCCACCGACAGGACCTCGATCGTGAGCGCGCGCCCGACCGTCACCGGCACGTCGAGCAGCCACAGCATCAGCCAGATCTCGAGCGCACCCAGCGTCCAGCCGACGAAGAAGCAGGCGCACGACAGCAGGAACGGCCGCCCGCGCGCACGGTGCACGCGCGCGATCTCGGCGTCGAGGAGCCGGATCCAGCGGCCGACGTCCGCCAGGCGTCGCTTGCGGTCGAAGCGGGTCGCGAGCCGCGCAAGCGGCGAGAACATCCCGCGCCGCTGGGCGACGAAGACGATCGCGGTGAGCGCCGACACGACCGCGCTCGCCACGATGAGGGTGACGCGGAGGCTCCGGGAGAGCGCGGTCGTCGCCAGGACGAACACCAGCCCGGCGACGATGAAGCCGGCCTGCGCGACCGTCTGGCTCACCTTCGCGACCGCGATCGAGGTCGCGAGATCGAGCCGCGAGGCGCGGCCGCGCAGCAGGCGCCCGCGCACCAGCTCGCCGCCGAGCGACGCCGTCGGCGTGACGTAGTTCACCGCGTCGCCCGCGATGCGGGCTGCGATCACGTGGCGGAATCGGGGCGCGGAGCGCGACGGAAACACCACCCACCAGCCGAGCGAGTTGGCGAGCACGGCGAGGAGCTCCTGGCCGACGATGAGGACGATGCCGAATCCGACGAGACGGAGATTCGCGGCCAGCGCCGCACCGCCGAGACCATTCACCAGCGCAACGAGCAGGGCGAGGCCGGCCACCATCAGGCCGATCTCGATGAGCCGCATCGTGGGGCGACGCTTCGCCGCCGGCGACCCCTCGTCGAGCCCGTCAGGCGCCGACGGGACGCTCATGGGCATCGACCGCGCGATGGAACACCAAGAACAGCGCCGCGAACGCGTAGCTGCCGATCGCCGCGCCCCAGAGGAACCAGTGCAGACGGCCGATGAGCGCGAGCAGCACGAGGAGGTACGCGAAGTCGCGGTTCATCAGCGCTTCCAGCGCCGCGAGCACGCGCTGGCGGACGCGCGCGCCGCGCGACGCGCCGTCACCGGCCGCGCGCCGCCATTCGGTGCGGACGACGAGGAAGTAGTACGACAGCGCGCCGTCGAGGGCGAAGCCGCCGAGGAGCAGCGCGGCGAGCAACCCCGCGTGACCGCCGGGGACGCGGCGGTGGTAGCCGACCGCCAAACCGATGAAGATCACGAGGTGGACGACGTTGTCGGTGGTGACGTCGAGCTTCTGGCCGAAAGCGGACTCCCGAAACGTGAGCCGCGCGACCTCGCCGTCGCACCCGTCGACGATCGCCGCGACGAGGAACAGCAGCGTCCCGAGCACGTCGCCCGCGTAGGTGCCGCGCGCGAGAAGGAAGGCGCCGGCGAGGCCGATCGTCGTACCGAGGGCGGTGACGTGGTTCGGCCGCAGGCCGGTGTGGCGCACGATCCACAGGCTCAGCCGGCACGACAACCGGCGATCGATCCAGCGCGCCAGCACGCCGTCGGTCGCCGCGCTGTCGGCGCGCAGCCGCGCACACAGCGCGTTCTCCGCCGCGGCAATCTCGTCCGGACCAGCGACGTGCCGGCATACCGTCACGTCGTCGAGAGTCGCACGCCGCGGCTTCGCGGCCTCGAGCGTCGCGAAGAGCGCCGGGCCGTCGCCGGCGCGGAACGTCGTACCCGCGCCGATCGCGCGGCCGTCGCAGCGCACGATCGCCGGCTTCCCATCGACGGTCGACGTCGCGGGCGTGCCGGGGGCCTCGAGGACCGCGCGCAGGGCGTCGGCGGTCACGAGAACGTCGGCCGCGACGATCGTGAGCTCGACGCCGGGATCGGTCGTGACGGCGACGTGGTCCACGACGACGACGTGCGTGCGACCGACTGCGCACTGCTCGCCGATGAGCGCTTGCATCGCGGCGACGTCTTCGGCAACGACCACGACGCGATCGAATCCGGCGCGCGACGCCGAAAGCACCGCGCGCTCGGCGAGCGTCAGACCCGCGATCCGGAGGAAGGCGGATACCGTGGGCGCGAGCACGACGGCCGTGCGCGTGACGATCTCGGGGCGCGCGTCGCGATCAGCTTCGACGGCGAGCATCACGTGTTCGAAAGACGCGGCCGCGGGCATTTCGCCATCCAAATTTCGCTACCCTCTCCCGGATGTCGCGGACGTGATGAAGCACGCGGCCAGGGGGCCGAGCCGACGCGCTCGCGCCGACGTACGGTCGCCGATTGTTCCGTGACGGTCAAGACGCTGGACCGGCAGGGACAGTCTGGTTTCGAGCGATACCGACGCGCACCCGAGCGCACGCGTCATCCTCCCGTGCGCACGCTGCTCGGGCATCGATCCGGCGCCGCGCGTGGCGAGGCGGCACTCCCTCGGCACACGGCGCCTACGAAGACCGCGCAAATTCCTGCACGGTCCCGACGCTCAGCGTCTGATCCCGCGATCACGAAACGCAATCCGAGACGCTTTCGGTGGCACGCTCGCTGCTCTGCGGCGGCGATGCGTGGAGGGCGGGCGCCACATCTCGCGTGGGGTCGATGATTGTCGTGATCGAGCTTCTCGCTGCGTTGCTGGTGGCGTCGAGTATCTACAACCTCGCGGTGATCGCGGTCGCGGAGCGCTTTCGACGCACCGTTCGCGACCGAGCGCGCGTCGCCGCCGAGGACCCGCGCGCCGTGGACCCGCTCGACGTTTCGGTGCTGGTGCCGTTGGACGGCGCCGAGCCCCAGCTCTTCGACAACCTCGCGGCGTATTGTCGGCTCGAGCACCGCGGCGCCGTCCAACTCGTGGTGGGCAGCCTCGATCCGGACGACGCGGTGCTCGAGACGGCGCGCCTCGTCGCGCGACGGTATCCGGCCGCGGATCTCGAGATCGTCGCCGGCGCCGCGACGCTCGGCCCGAACCGCAAGGCGTCGCTGCTCGCCGCGCTCAGCACGCGCGCGCGCCACGCGATCGTCGCGGTGATCGACAGCGACGTGCTCGTTCCGGCGGACTACCTCAGCCGCGTGCTCCCGCCGCTGTTCCGGCCGGGCGTCGGACTGGTCTCGTGCGTCTACCGGGCGCCGCGGACGCGCTCGTTGCCGCAGGCGTACGAAGCGCTGTGCATCAACACCGATTTCTGTCCGTCCGTCCTGCTCGCGAGCGCGCTCGGACGGCCCGACATCGCCCTCGGCGCGAGCATCGTTCTGCGCCGCGAGACCTTGGATCGCGTCGGCGGATTCCACGCGGTCGTCGAGTATCTCGCCGACGACCATCGCCTCGGCGAGCTGGTGAACTCCTTCGGCGACCGCGTCGCGCTCGCGCCGTGCGTCGTCGAGAGCGCGCCCAATCCGGAGTCGTTCGCCGCGGCGCTTCGCCATCAGGTGCGCTGGGCGCGGACCGTTCGCGCCTGCGCGCCGTGGGGCTACTTCGCGAACATCGTGACGCACGGCACGACTTTCTCGGCGTGCGCGCTCGCGATCGCGCCTCGACATCCGGCACTGGCCGCGCTCGCGCTCGCGGCGATCGCGTTGCGCTTCGCGGCGGCGACCGCGGGCACGTGGGCGCTCGGGGCCGGTCTCCAATGGACCATCGCGCTGCTGCCGTTGCGTGACTTCGCGGCAACCGCGATCTGGTGCGCGAGCTTCACCGGCAACACCATCGAGTGGCGCGGCCGCTACTATCGGCTCGGGCCGGAAGGACACCTGCGAGAAGTGTCGGACGACTCCGGATGGCCGCGACCCGATGGCATCCCCGTCGCGTCGAGCGACGAGCGCGCCTGTGACGTCACGCCGACGACCTGATGATGGCGCGGCATGCGCGGCCCGGCCGGCGATGCCCGAACGCGGACCGCGGGGGTAGCGCACGATGCATTCATCCGTGATCGCGAGAGGCCTGGTCGCGCGGCTCGGCCTCCGCTCGTATCCGCTCGGCCTCACGTACGAGCTCTCGTGGTTGTGCAATCTCGCGTGCAGCTACTGCGATCGGCACACGCCGCTGAAGAACGAGCTCGGTCGCGAGGCGATCTTCAAGGCGCTGGACGAATTCTACGCACTCGGCATGCGCGACGTGAGCCTGGACGGCGGTGAGCCGCTCGCGCACCGCCACGTCGACGAGATCGTGGACTGGCTCGTGCGGCGGCACGTGACGGTCGCGCTCAACACCAACGGCATCCTCGTGCCGCGCAAGATTGCAACGGTACGAAAGCTGTCACTGGTGAAGATCAGTCTCGACGGTCCCCGGGCACGCCACGATGCGATGCGCGGGGCGGGCTCGTTCGAGCACGCGCTCGCCGGCGCGCGCGCGGCGCGCGACGCGGGCGTCGAGGTCGAGTTCACGTGTACGCTCGGCCGACACAATGCCGATGCGCTCGAGGAGCTGCTCGACATCGCCGATGCCTCGAAGATTCCGGTGGTGTTCCAGCCGGCACTCAACAGCCTGTTTCTCGGGAGTCGCCGCGACGGGTCGGAATGGCAGCTCGACGGGGCGGCCGCACGTGCGGCGCTGGCGCGCGTCGAGGTGCTCAAGCGGCAGGGACGCGGGGTCGGCAACGGTTGGTCGAGCCTCCGTCACTTCCGCGGTTTCCCGGAGGAGGCGCGACCGCCGTGCGCCGCGGGATGGGTCTTCTGCACGATGGATCCGGAGGGCGTTCTCTTTCCGTGCGGTCAAGTCGATCGCAGCGACCGCTCGCACGACGTCGTGAAGCTCGGCGTCGCGACCGCCTTCAGGACGCTCTCGAAGAACGGGTGCGGCGAATGCTGGTGCGCTCGACTGGTCGAGGAAAATTACCGCTGGGGATGCCGCGTCGACACGATGCTGCCACCCCGCAGCGACGCCCCTCGATCGGACGTGCACCCACCTTCGTGACGCCTACGGCGGCACCCGCACTCCTTCGGTGGGGGGAGCGCCGACGCGGTCTGCGCGCGCCGCGCGAAAACGGCGACGTGATGCGATGTGCGGTATCTACGGAATAGTCGGCGCGGCCCCGCCGTCCCACGCGGAGCTCTTGTGCATGGGGGACACGCTCGTGCATCGGGGGCCGGACGGCGACGGTCACACGATCTCCGGCCGCGCCGGCCTCGGGTGCCGGCGGCTCGCGATCATCGACGTGGCCGGCGGAGCACAACCGCTCGCGAATGAAGCGGGCGACGTCGTCGCCGTCTGCAACGGCGAGATCTACAACCACGCGGCGCTGCGCCGCGAGCTCGCGGCCCGCGGCCACACGTTTCGCACGCGCAGCGACGCCGAGGTGCTGCCGCATCTGTACGAGGAGCGCGGTCTCGACTTCCTCGAGTCGCTCGACGGCATGTTCGGCTTGGCGCTGTGGGACGCGCGCGCCGAACGGCTCGTGTTGGCGCGCGACCGCATGGGCGAGAAGCCGCTCTACTATGCGACGACGGACGCCGGCTTCTGCTTCGCGTCCGAGCCGAAGGCGCTCTTCGCGACCGGCCACGTCACGCGCACGCCCGACTGGACGGCGCTAGCGGGCTATCTCCGGACGGGCTCCGTACCTGCAGGCGTGAGCGCGTTCGCGGAGATCCGGAAGCTCCCGCCCGGCGGTCGTCTCGTGCTCGAGGGTGAGCGCGTGCACGTCGAACGCTACTGGGAGGTCGCGCCGCTGCTTGCGGAGGCGCCGTGCGAGCACGACCTGAACGCCGCCGCCCGTGCGCTCCGGGCGCACCTCGAGCGCGCAGTCGGCGCGGCGCTGCTGAGCGATGTGCCACTCGGCATCTTTCTCTCCGGCGGCCTCGACTCGACGACGATCGCCGCGCTCGCGCGGAAGGTCCGTGGACCCGACCTCGACACGTTCTCTCTGGGCTTCGAGGTCCCGAGCTTCGACGAGCGGCCGCACGCGGCGCTCGCCGCGCGCTTCATCGGCACCCATCACCGCACGCTGACGATCACACCCGAGCTCTTTCTCGACGGGCTCCGCGCTCTGGCGCCGCTCCTCGACGAGCCGCTCGCCGACCAATCGCTGATTCCGGTCTACCTTCTGGCCCGTTACGCGCGACAGCACGTCAAAGTCGTGCTGGTCGGCGAGGGGGGCGACGAGCTGTTCGCCGGCTATCCGACGTACGTCGGCGGGCTTCTCGCGCAGCGCTACCGCCGTCTCCCGGTCGGACTGCGCCGCGCACTCACGGCCGCGGCACCGTTTCTGGGCGCGCCGCGCGGGAACAACAGCTTGCGGTACCTCGCCCGCCGCTTCCTCGAGGACGCCGAAATGCCGCCGGCCGCTCGCCACCGGGCGTGGGTCGGATGCCTCAGCGCCGAGGCGCTGACGGCGCTTGCGGCGCCCGGCGGGCCGCTGGTCGAGTCGCCGGAGCCGACGTTGCCGGCGGCACGCACCGAGGTCGACGCGCTTCTCGCCCTCGACCTCACGGGCTATCTACCCGACGATCTCCTGGTCAATCTCGATCGCGCGACCATGGCCGCCTCGCTCGAGGGGCGGGCGCCGCTCCTCGACCATCACCTGGTCGAGTTCGCGTGTCGGCTCCCGGCCGACCTCAAGCTGCGCCACGTCGTCGGCAAGCGCGTATTCCGTCGCGCGGTCGCAGACCTCGTACCCGGACCGACTCTCCGGCGCGTCAAGCGCGGCCTCGCGGTGCCACTTTCCGTCTGGCTCGCGGGGCCGCTGCTCCCGTTCGCGCGCGAGACGCTCGCGCGGCTCGATCCTCTGGTCTTTCGTACCGACGTGGTACGCGGCACGCTCGACGATCACGTCGCGGGACGGCGCGACAATCGACGGGAGCTCTGGGCTCTCATCGTGCTCCAGCTGTGGCAGGACGCCCACGTTGGCACGTCTCCCCGCCACACCACGTGATCGTGTCTTCGCCCTCCGCACAGGAGAGCCGTGACGCAGCAGCCGCGCAGGCGGCCGCCGAGGCCGGTAGAGTTCGGCTCCGGCGAGCTCTGTCATGGCCACCGTCGCCGCCGATCGCGCTGCTGGTGCTGGCGTCGATAGCGCTCGCGATCTTTGCGATCCGCCTGACCGGCTTGCCGGACCTCGTCGACAACGAGTACCGTCTGGGTGCCTGCGTGCTGAACGCGATCCAGGGCGGCCGCTGGCTGAGTCCGCACGACTCGCTCGGCAACATCGACAAGCCGCCCATGCTCACCTGGCTCTCGGCGCTCGCATCGTTGCCGACCGGCCACGTCACTCGCTTCACGCTCTACGTACCGACCGCGCTGGCAACGCTCGGAGTGGCGTGGCTGCTGTTCCTGGCCGGACGGCGCCGCTTCGGCTCGCAGGCGGGGTTCCTCGCCGGGTTCACGTATCTTCTGAGCTACGTGGCTGCGCAGCAGGTCGCCACCGCGCGCTGGGATGGGCTCTTCGCTTTCACCGTGACGCTGGTCGCCCTCACGGCGTTTCGCGCCTGGAATTCCGGAGGTGGATGGACCGCGTTCTGGCTGGCCGGCGCGGCGTCCACCCTCACCAAGGGACCCCTCGGCATCCTGCTCGGCGCTCTCGGTCTCGGCGCCGTCGTCTGGGAACGCCGATCCGGGCATCCGCAGCCGCTCCGCGGCTCGCATGCGCTCGGCATCGCCCTCTTCCTCCTCATCGTCGGCGGCTGGTTCGCGGCCGCATCTCTGCAGATGGGGCCCCATCTCTACGACGACCTCATCCGCACCGAGCTCTTCGGACACATCGTGATGCACCCGCCCGGCTATCGGTTCCGGAAGCCGATCAGCGACTTCCTCGCCGACTTCGCGCCGTGGAGCGTCCTCACGATCGTCGGCTTGTGGCGCATCTGGCGGTCGCCGCCCGTCGAGGACGAACCGCGCCGCTTCGAGCGTTTTTGTTTCTGCTGGTTCGTCGGGGGGCTCGTGCTGTTCACGCTGTCTCCCCACAACCCCGCGCGGCTGCTCTATCCGGTGATCCCGCCCGCGGCGCTGATCGCCGGGCGCGAGCTCGATCGGCTCACGGCGCGGCTCCGGCCGCGCGCGCGAGTGGCGGAATGCGCGGTGGTGACGGCGCTCGCCCTCGCGATCTTCGTCGTGCGGTACCATTACCTCGCGCATCGCGGGGAGCGCGTCCGCAGGACGCTCGCGATACTCGAGCTGAGCCACGCCGTCCACGATCGTGTCGGAAACGACTTCCCGTTGACGTACGTCGACGACGTTTCGTTCGCGCTGCAACTGACCTTCAACACCATGCGTCCGACCGTCACCGTCCGTGAGGCCGCGGCGTTGCTTCGCGAAGAGACGCCGGCGTACGTCGTCGTGCACGACGCCGAGAGCCTGCGCCGCGCGCTCGGGAGCGATCCGCCGCCGCTCTACGAAGTCGCAACCGCTTCCATCCGATCGACGCCGTATCTCCGGATCATGAGTAACCGCCCGCGACTCGAGTGGAGCGACCCGATCGCGGTGGCGTTGGGGCGCCTCCGGCTCCGCCTTCGCGGCGCCCGGCTCGGCGCGACGCAAGACGGCGAGATCGCACTCGCGCGTGTCTCGCCTCCGGCGAGCGTGACGGTGACGAGCGACGCGACCGAGCCGACGACGGTCGCCCTACGCGTCACCGGCGGGGGCGTCCCGTCGCGGAAGGTCCGCCGCCTGCCTGGCGGCGAGAGCTGGCAGGTCGTGATCGATTGATGCGTCCGACGCCCGGTGGGTCGACGGTGACGGCACCGGCGCGTTCCCTCCCGACCTACCTCGGAGGCGGCCGACGCCGCGTCGAAGGTCCGTTCGCTAACGTCCCTGCGAATCCGAGTGTCCGACGACGCTCCCGCGACCGCGCTCGCTTGTGATGCGTTGCTCTCGGTGCGCGCTTCCTGGCACGTTCAACACCTCGGCAATCCGGTACCGCAGCGAGCGCCGCTGCATCCACCGAACCGCCAAGAGATCGATCGACGACGTACGGAGGCGACCCCAAACTCCATAGTGGCTGCGGCCCGACGGACGCGGCCGGTTGACGACGGGAATCTCCGTCACCCGAAACCCTTCCATCTTGATGAGCGTCGGCAGGAAGCGATGCATGCCGCGAAAGAACTTGACGTTGGCGACGCATTCGCGACGGAACGCACGGTACGTGCAACCGGCGTCGGTGATCGTTTCCGACGTGACGCGGTTGCGCACCCAGTTGGCGATCCGCGATGACGCGATCCGAACGATCCCGTCGCCGTCGTGCCGGCTCTGGACGCGTGTGCCACAGACGCAGTCCCACTGCTCCAGGGCTCGCAGAAAAGTCGGGATTTCCCGTGGATCGTTCTGCAAGTCGGCGTCGAGCGTCACGACGATCCGGCCGCGGGCGGCGTGGATACCGGCCCAGCTGGCGGCCGACTCTCCGCGGTTGGCCGCGAAGCGCTGCGCCCGAATGCGGGCATCGTCGGCCGCGAGCTCCGTCAACACCTGCCACGAGCCGTCGGTGCTCGCGTCGTCGGTGACGATGACCTCGTACGAGATGCCGAGCGGATCGAGCACCGTCCGCAGCTCGTCGATCAATGGTCGCAAATTCGCCTCTTCATCGTGACACGGAACGACGACGCTGAGCTCGACGATCGCGCCCATCACCGGCGTGATGCGAATCCGCGGATGCTCCCGATGACGTGGTCGACGTCCGAGTCCGCCATGTCGCCGTAGATCGGCAGCGACAGGATCTCACGGACCGCACGCTCGGTCGCCGGCAGCACGGGCGGCTTGCCGAGGATGCCGCGAACCGCGGGTTGCTGGTGAAGCGGGACCGGATAGTGAATGCCCGTTTCGACGCCGCAGTCGCGGAGGTGGCGCGCGAGGTCGTCTCGCCGCGCGACGCGAATCACGAACAGGTGGTACACCGCCCTCGTCCACTCCTCCTCGATCGGCAGCTCGACCAAGCCGTCGAGGTGGTCTCGGTAGCGCGCCGCGACCCGCCGTCGTCCGTCGTTCAGCGCGTCGAGGTGCCGGAGCGCGACGCGACCGACGGCCGCTTGGATCTCGTTGAAGCGAAGGTTGAACCCGACGAGCTCGTGGATGTGCTTGTCGCGCCGTCCGTGATTGCGGAGCATCCGAATCTCGTCGGCGACGCCGGCGTCGTCCGTGCAGATGCAGCCCCCGTCGCCCAGCACCGTCAAGTTCTTGGACGGAAAAAACGACAGCCCGGCGGCGAAGCCGTACGATCCAACCCGCCTCCCACGATAGCTCGCGCCGAGCGCCTGGGCGCAATCTTCGATGACCCAGAGCCGGTGCCGGCGCGCCACCGCCAACACGGGATCGAGGTCGACCGCATGGCCGTAGAGGTGCACGACGACGATGCCGACGGTGCGCGGCGTGACCGCGGCCTCGAGCGCGTCCGGGTCCATGCAGAACGTTTCGTCGACGTCGACGAACACCGGCCGTGCGCCGCAATGGAGCATCGGCTCGATCGACGGGAAGGCGGTGAGTGACGGCGCCAGCACCTCGTCGCCCGGGCGAAGACGCATTGCCTTGTGCAGCAGCAGCGTGCCTGCGGTGAGCGACGAGCACAGGACCGCATGCTTTCTCCCGGTATACGCGGCAAGCTCGCGCTCGAACGCCTCGCATTCGCGCGACAGTATGAACTTCCCCGAGTCGATGACACGGATCGCGGCTTCCTTGATCTCGTCGTTCACGAACGGCCTGGAGAGCGGGACCCTACGCATGCCGGCTCAACGCGGCAACTCGATCGCCGACCCGCGGCGTGCCGATTCCAGCGCCGCCTCGACGACCTCGACGGCATCCATGGCCGATCTCCCGTCGGACAGCGGGCGACGCCGCGTCGCGATCGAGTCGAGGAAGGCGCGCCACTCGATCAGGAGCGGCTCCTCGGGCGAGAACTCGAGCTGGTGCACCGGCCCTTCGATGGCGACGAACTCGGCGCCCGACGGTTCATGGCGGTTGTCGAACGTCTTTACCTTGTATTGCGCGACGTTGTAGTCGCAGACGACGCTCAATCGTTCGCCGATGATCGTCACCTCGCGGGATTTCCCGGGACAATGATATCCGGCTTCGACCGTCGCCCAGATGAAAGGTGACGGAGTCCCCGCACGATTCTCCGGCGCGTATTGCATCGCGATCAGGCATTCGTCTTCGGTGCCGCGCCCGAGGAAGTCGTGACAGTGCGCATGAACGCGAACCGGTGGAGCCCCGAGCATGTAGTTGAAAAGATCGACGAAGTGAATCGCGTCCGCAAACGCGACCCCGGTGCCCGCGACCACCCGCTTGAAGCCGCTGAATCGCCCGCGGAGCAACCGTAGCGCGCCGAGCTCGCCGCGTTCGATGGTGGCGCGCAGCCACCGTGACGCGGGGTCGAACCGGAAGATGTGGCCGACCTGCAGAATGCGCCCGCGTCTCGCTGCGAGGTCGACCAGCGCGCGCGCATCGCTCGAGCGGACGGTCATCGGCTTTTCGACGAACACGTCTTTGCCCATGTCGAGGAAGACACGGCAGAGCTCGAAGTGCGAGGGCGCCGGCGTGACGACGGCCACGGCATCGACCTGTGCGGCGATGACACGCGGGTCCGTGCCGAGGCGTTCATGCGGGATCCCGGTATCGGCCGCGGCTCGGAGTCGACGCTCGTCGAGATCGGCCGCGAAAACCTCGACCGGCAAGGACGTGAGCACCCGGAGGTGATTCAGCCCCCAGCGGCCGAGACCGACGAGCAGAACGCGGATCATGCGATGTCGACTTCTCTCCGAAGCGGCACGAACGACGTGCCTTGGACCGGCAGGAGATCGATTCCCCCGCAGAGCAAGGGGCTCCTCGGTGCCTCAATCCAGGGTGGCGTGACCCCGGGGTGGCCTAGTCCGGATTGCCGGTCGTGACCTCGATGAGGTCCGAGTGCTCGCCCGTCGCGACGTCGACGGTCTGAATGTTGCCGACGCCGGACTCGTAGAACTTGTGCTCGACGTCTTCCGGGTCGAGCGTCGTCGACTCCTCGGTCTCCAGGCAGTCGCCGGTGCACGTTGCGGCCGGCACGGTCACGGACGCGGTAAGGCTCGTCACCTCGGCGAGATCCTCGGCGTTCCCGAGCGAGAACTCCTGGCGGTAGAAGTCGCCGACCGCCGGGCTCGCCTCCATGACGATGCCGGGTTGCGCGCCGGCGACGCCCCCCGTCCACGAGCCCGACAAGTCGACGGGGAGACCGTTCTCGATGATCGCGGTGTTCTCGCCGAAGTACCAGACGTTGCCGTCGTCGTCCTGCGCGAACCAGTCGCGGGTGTCCTCGCTCAGCACGCCGTCGAGCGCAGCGGTGTCGTGAACCTCGACGCAGGTGATGCCGAGGATGACTTTGGTCGCGTGCGTCACGGCGAACTCGACGTGCTCGAACCCGTCGGCGGTCTGGCCCTCGTAGATGAACGTCGTCCCGGGCACGAGCGGGAACAAGGGATTGTCGATCGTGGTGCTGCTCGTGAAATTCGCCGGGCCGATCGCGGGCGCGTACGGCGCCGGGCCGAGACGGCCGCACACGACCTTGCGGTAGTCCGCCTGATCCTTGCAGCTCTGGACCTCGTCCTTCGCGTCCGCGGACGCCTGCTGGACGCATGCCTTGGCCGCGTCGCGGTCGGGATCGTTGGCGCACGTGCCCTTTGCGATCAGCTGGTCGTGTTTCACCGCCTCCTTGCAGGCGCCGAAGGCGGCCTTCGAGGTCTTCTTGCAGGCGTCGGTTGCGGCGCCGCTCGGGGCGGCGGCGACGAGCGCGATGATGGACAGCAACATGATCGGTCGGATTCGCATCAGATGACCCTCCTCTGACCCTTCTCGGCGTCGCGTCGTTTCCGGCGATGTGGACGTTCCGCACAGCAAATCACGCACCAACGCAGCGAGCGCGATTCGTTGCCGATCGACGCCCCGAGCCACATTCAGCGTCGGATCCACGCAATTTCTTGCGCAGCCAGTCCGATCCTTGCACGGTACGTTGAAGGTTTTTGTGCAACGTGCGCGCCGTCGCCGCACGCGCCATCAGGCGCGTGCCGCTGCTCCGGGATGCTCTCCCGCGCGTTGCGGTATGAGCAGAATGCAGAGGACGATGAAGACGCCGAGGACCGCAGACGCAATCGGCCGACTGAGCGCAAGACCGCCGTGGCTCAGCGGCTTGTCGAGGAAGTCGCCGACAGTTGCGCCGAGCGGTCTGGTCAGGATGAAGGCGGCCCAGAACAAGACGACCCGCGAGATGCCCGTCCAGTAGTACGCGACCGCGACGAGCACGAGCGCCGCTCCGAAGACGACCGTTCCACCGCCGTAGCCGAGCCCGCCGGTGTCCGCCGCCCAATCTCCCAACGCGGTCCCGAGCGTCTGGGAAAAGGTGATCGTCAGCCAGTAGAACGCTTCCACTCTCGGCGTGCTGACGGTGTTCACCGAGATCGTGCCTTCCGACCAGTACCACGACCCGAGAGCAGCGATGACGCACCCGACGAGGAGAAGCGAACCGCCGGTATAGCCGATCCCGAGCGAGCGGTCGGCGAAATCGGCCATCGTCGTGCCGGCTGTCGTGGAAGCGACGATGGTCGCCCAGTAGAGGAACGGATGGAACTTCCGAGCGGCCGTCTGCGCGGCGACCAGGAAGACGAGAAGCGTGAGGAAGATTGCCGTGCCCGTCAAGTATCCCAGATTCATCGTCATGGTGACGGTGTCGCCGCCGGTCTCGCCGAGCGTCGTCGCGGCAATCTTTATGATCCAGAAGCCGAGCGTGACCGCGGGCACTTTGCTCAGCCGCGCGGCCGTGTCGTCATGAGCGGTGCGGTCTGTCATCGTCGAGCCTTCGCTGTCGCAGCGCCACGCAAGCAAATAGCTTGCCGACGGCGCCGAGCGGGGACCGCCGCCGCGGCGAACTGCCGGGGCTCCCTGACAACGGGACCGGCGATCGACGGGCTTCGTCAGCTCTTCTTCGCCGACCCAGCGCGCTGCATACACCCGTCGCCTACCTCTTCGCCCCGCGCTAATCTGACCGGCGAAGGAGAATGCCCATGAAACTCCTCACCGTGGTCGCGTTGCTCTTCACCTCGATGACGGCACAGGCAGCCGGGCTTCCGTGCGCGATGCACCCGAAGAAGGGCACGCCCGCGGCCGACCTGCCGGCCCTCGCGAAGGTCTCACGGGCGGATGCCGAGAAGACCGCTCTCGAGACCATCAAGGCGCCCGACACGGCACGGGTCACGGAGGGCGGGCTCGAGGTCGAGCACGGGTGCCTCGTCTACTCGTTCGACATTCGCGTACCCGGGAAGTCGGGGATCGAGGAGGTCATGGTTGACCCGATCAATGGGAACGTGCTCGCGCGGAGCCACGAGACCGCACGCCAGGAGGCAGCCGAGCAGGCGGAGGACAAGGCCTCGCACGGCCCCCGGCGGTAGAGGCGCCAGGCACCGAGTCCGGTCCGACCGCATCGCGCCGCTCATCGTCCAACTCGTCGGTAGGACGCGCTCGGGTCGCGCGCGCCGTGCGACTCCGCCATAATGCCGGGCGCGTGACCGACGCGCCCATCATGGTCCCGCTGCGGACCCCGCTCGGCGACGACGTCTATCGCGAGCTGCGACACGCGGTGTGCCGGCATCCGAGCGGAACGACCGTCGTCCTCGATTGCGCGGCGATCGCCCACCTCGACGCGCTCGATGCCGCCCGCCTCCTGCGCGTGGTCGCCGAGGCGCGTACCGCCGGCATCGACACGAAGCTCGCGCACCTCAGCGACGACGTGCGCCACATGCTGGCGTCGGTCGATCCGGCGATCCTCGAGAAGGAGCCGGTGCCGCCCGCGCGCAATCCTCTCCAGGCGATCGGCGAGGCCGCGTTCGACGCGGCCGACGCGGCGGCGGAGATCCGCGGCCTGCTGCGCGACACCGCGGTCGAGATCAGCCTGCCGTTCGGCCGCCGCGGCATCAAATGGGACCGCACGATCCACGAGCTGCAGCTGATCGGCGTCAACGCGGTGCCGATCGTCGTCTTCATCTCGTTCCTCGTCGGCGTCGTCCTGGCGTTGAACGGCGCCCAGCAGCTCCGGCAGTTCGGCGCCGCGATCTTCATCGCGAACCTCGTCGCGATCTCGATGACCCGCGAGATGGGCCCGCTGATGACGGCCGTCATCGTCTCCGGGCGGACCGGCTCGGCGATCGCGGCCGAGATCGGCACCATGGTCGTCTCGGAGGAGATCGACGCGATGCGGACCATGGCGCTCAGCCCGGTGCGCTTCCTCGTCGTCCCGAAGATGGTCGCGTTGCTGGTGGCGCTGCCGCTGCTCACGGTCCTGAGCAACGTCGCCGGCATCCTCGGCGGCTACATGATCGGCATCGGCAGCCTCGATCTCGGCAGCAACGCCTATCTCTCGCAGACCGTGCAGTCGCTCTTCATCTCGGACGTGGTGACGGGGCTCGTGAAGAGCGTCGTGTTCGCGATCCTGATCGGCGTCGTCGGCACCTACAAGGGGTTCGCGGTGCACGGCGGGCCCGAGTCGGTCGGGCGCGCGACGACGGCCGCGGTGGTGATCTCGATCATCCTCTGCATCGTGGCGAACGCCTGCTTCACGGCGTTCTTCTACTACACCGGATGAGCGCGGACGCGCAGACGCGACGCTCCCGAGGGGACGCCGGCCCCCCGCTCCTGGTCGTCGACGACGTCGCCGCCGGCTACGGCGACGAGCTCGTCTTCGACGGGATCTCGTTCACGCTCGACGCCGGCGAGATCCTCGTCGTGCTCGGCGGCAGCGGCTCGGGGAAGAGCACGCTCTTGCGCTGCATCGTCGGCCTGCTGCCGCCGGCGCGCGGCCGCGTCCTCGTCCGCGGCCGCGACGTCAACGCCGCGCGCGGCCCCGAGCGCGACGAGATTCTGCAAGACATCGGCATGGCCTTTCAGGGCGCGGCGCTCCTCAACTCGATGACCGTGGGTGAGAACGTCGCGCTGCCGATCGTCGAGCACCGCGGGCTCGACGAGGCGACCGCGCTGATGCTGGCGCGCATGCGGCTCGCCGAGGTCGGCCTCGAGCACGTCGCCGACAAGCTGCCGTCGGAGCTCTCCGGGGGCACGAAGCAAGCGGGCCGGCCTGGCGCGCGCGCTCGCCCTCGAGCCGAGCCTGCTCCTCTTCGACGAGCCGTCGGCTGGTCTCGACCCGGTCACCGCGCGGGAGCTCGACGACCTGATCCTCTCCTTGAAGGAGCGGCAGCGACATGGGCATCGTCGCGGTCACGCACGAGCTCGGCAGCATCAACACGATCGCCGACCGCGCCGTGATGCTGGCGGACGGCAAGCTGATCGCCGCGGGCACGCTCGCCGAGATGCGGGCGAGCCCCGACGAGCGCGTGCGGGCGTTCTTCCGGCGCGAGCTGCTGACGAAGGACTCGCGGCCGACGCTCGTCGACGAGCTGGAGTGGCGCGGATGAAACGCACCCGGCGCGACGCGATCCGGGTCGGTGTCTTCGTGCTCGCCTCGGCGACGGTGCTCGTCGCCGGCCTGCTCTGGATCGCGGGCTCCCGCTTCTTTCGCCCGGTCGACACCTACACGGTCCTGTTCGAGAAGTCGGTCAGCGGTTTGAATGCCGGCGCCAATGTGGAATACCAGGGGGTGGTTGTCGGCAGGGTTCGCGACATCCAGCTCACCAGCGACATTCCGCCGAAAGTGGCCGTCATCATCGACATCGAGCCGCACACGCCCGTCCGGACGGACACGATCGCCGCGCTGCTGGGGTCGCTCGTCACCGGCATCAAGTTCATCCAGCTCCAGGGCGGCACCGAGGCGGCGGGTCCGCTCGCGCCCGGCGGCTACATCTGGGGCGACGTCACCTCGCTCGAGCAGTTCCGCGACCAGGTGACGGAGATCGCCGATCGCGCGATCAACATCCTGCGCCGCTTCGACGAGCAGGTCTTCACGCCCGAGACCAGCGCCCAGGTGACGTCGTTCGTCGCCGACCTGAGCGGCGTCGCCAAGACGTTGAACACCACGCTCGAGACGTTCCGCACCGAGGAGACCGGCCGCAACATCGCCGAGCTGGTGCGGCAGATCTCGGTCGCGACGACGAGCCTGAACGCGGTCATCACCGACTTCTACGGCCGCCGCAACGAGCTCTTCGGCGGCATCGAGACGACGCTCCACCACGTCGACGAGATGGTGACGCAGACGACCGAGCTGGTGAAGGTCGCCAATCAGCAGATCAGCGGCACGAGCGGCTCGGTGGGGACGCTGCTCAACGACCTCGGCACGGCGACCAACCGCCTCCAGGAGACGCTCGACGTGATCCGCAGCGATCCGTCGCTCCTGATTCGCGGTCGCCAGGTGAAGCCCCGTGAGTTCGAGCGATGATGCCGGCGCGCGTCGCCGCGGCGGCGAGCGTGCTCGCGTGCGGCGCGCTGGCGGCGTGCTCGTTCGCGCGGCCGACGCTCGAGACCCGCTACTACACGCTGACGGTGCCGGGCGAGCCGCCGGTCCGGCTCGCGAGCGCGGTGCACATCGGCAACGTCACCGCCGACCAGCCCTACGCCGGCGAGCGGCTCGCGTACCGCAGCTCGCCCTACCTGCTCGACTACTATACCTACCACCGGTGGGCCGGGAACCCGCGGACGATCGTCGCCGCCGCGATTCGCGACTACCTCGAGCGCGCGGCGTCGCCGGGGGGCACTCCGCCGCTCGAGGTGGAGGGCCACATCCGCCGGATCGAGGAGGTCGACGAGACCGACCGATGGTATGGCGCGCTGGCGATCGATCTCGTAGTGAGTCGTGGCGGCACGGTGCTCCTCCAGCGCTCGTACGCGGAAAGAGAGCCGGCCGAGAAACGCAACCCGGAGGCGGTGGCGGCGGCGTTGAGCCGCGCGCTCGGTCGTATCCTCGACCAGATGCTGCGCGAGCTACCGACGACCGCGACCACCTCGCCGCCGAACGCGGGGGAGACGCCGGCTCCGGCGACGACCCCCGCGCGAACAGCGCCGCACGCGCGGCGTAGCGAGGCATGCTGAAGATGGCGCCCGAGGTCATCGTTCGTCGCCGCAAGCGTCCGGGCGGCGACAATCCAATCGATCAGAACGGCGGGACCGGCGAGCAGCCCGGAACCGAGCAGCCGGGTCGGCGCGAGACCTCCGAGAGCGGCGCTCCGGAGCCGCGACGGCGGTACGTGGCGGGCACCGGGGGCGGCACCGACGTCCCGGGCTCGGCGCCGGCGCCGCGCGACGCGAGTGCCGCCGGCGGCGATCCGTCACCGACCTCGCACGACGCGGGTCGGACCGCCGACGATCCGTCGCCGGCCTCGCACGACGCGGGTCAGGCCGCCGACGATCCGTCGCCGGCGCACGAGGAAGACTTCGCGACGATGCTGGCGGCGAGCGAGGCGGCAGAGGCGGCGCGGCCGAGGCTTTCCGAAGGCGCGCGCGTTCGCGGCCGCGTCGTCGCGATCGGACCGACGACCGCCTTCGTCGCGATCGGCGACAAGGCCGAGGCGACGATCGACCTCGCCGAGTTCCGCGACGCCGAGACCGGCGAGGTCCCGCTCGCGGTCGGCGATCGCATCGAGGGCAGCGTCACCGACGACGGCAGCCGCTCGGGCTCGGTCGTGATCAAGCGCACGCTCGGACGCGGCAGCCATTTGCCCGGCGAGCTCGAGCAGGCCCACGCGCACGGCATCCCGGTCGAGGGTCTGGTCACCGGTCAGAACAAAGGCGGCTTCGACGTCCAGGTCGCGGGCCAGCGCGCCTTCTGCCCGTCCTCGCAGATCGACCTCCGCCGCGCCGATCCCGCGCAGTACGTCGGCCAGCGGTTCCGCTTCCGGGTGACGCAGATCGCCGGCGGCCGCAACATCGTGGTCTCGCGCCGCCATCTCCTCGAGGAAGAGAACGCGCAGCAGGCCGCCGAAGCATGGCAGCGTCTCAAGGTCGGCGACGTCGTGCAGGGCACCGTGCGATCGGTCCGCGACTTCGGCGCGTTCGTCGACCTCGGCGGCGTCGAAGGCCTGATCCACGTGAGCGAGATCGGCCACGGCCGCGCGGCGCATCCCTCCGAGGCGCTGCAAGTCGGCCAGACCGTCGAGGCGCAGATCATGAAGCTCGAGCCGCCGGGCGACGGCGGCCGCGGACGCATCAGCCTCTCGATCCGCGCGCTCGCGCCCGACCCGTGGTCGACGGCGGTCGAGCGCTTCCCGGTCGGCACCGCCGTCCGCGGCAAGGTCCGGCGGATCGAGCCCTTCGGCGCCTTCGTCGAGCTCGAGCCCGGCCTCGACGGTCTCGTGCACGTCTCGCGCATGTCGCTCGACCGCCGCGTCTCGAACCCGAAGCAGATCGTGAACGTCGGCGACGAGGTCGACGTCACGGTCGTCGGGATCGAGTCCGACAAGCGGCGCATCGCGCTCTCGATGGTCGAGAACGCCCGCCGCGAGCGCGACGGCGCCGAGGCCGCCGAGCGCGAGGAGACACGCTCGATCGCGTCGCAGACGCGCGGCAAGAGCCTCGGCACCTTCGCCGACCTGCTCGCGGCGTCGCGGAAGAAGCAGAAGTAGCGCGCGCGCGTGACGCCCGCACCGCGGCGCCGTCACGCGGCATCCGTCATGCCGTCGCGCGCCGCTAGCCGCGGGCCGCGGCTTCGGCGAGCGCCTTCAAGTTCAGGAGCTGCTTGCGCATCATCACCAGGTCTCCCCACGGCAGGAAGGCGCGCGTCGCCCAGCCGAGCGGTCCGCGCCGATAGCGCACCACGAGCTTGACGACGATCCGCGAGCGGGCATGGAGGCCCGGTACGACCGCGTACGTCGCCGCCAGCTCGCCGAGCGCGATGCCGGCGAACGCCACCGCGAGCACCACGGTCACGTGGCGATCGACCGCGAAGTCGGCGAGCTCGAACATCGTCATGACGCGCTGGCCGCACGCGAGGTGCTCGAGGCCCGGCGTCAGCCGGCGCGGGCTCTCGCGGCCGCCGTTGTCGATCCAGTCGTAGCTGTACGGCGCCACGCGCAGCTGGCAGAGCCAGCGAAAGACGACCGCGGCGGGTGCGTCGACGTCGACGGCGCGAAAGAGCGCATGATCGGCGCCGGCGACGTACGCGTCGCACGGATAGCGGCGTGCGCGCTCCTCCGCCGTCGAGCCCCAGGTGTATGCGGCCGACGGCGAGCACGCGTGCACGACGCGCGCGACCGCGCCGAGGCCGTCGACGAAGATTCCGGTTTGCCTATCCATTGCGGCGTCCGCTCTCTCGCGTTCCTACGGTACGTTTAGAATATTCTGAACGTCCAAGTCAAGCACATTCTCGAAGGCGCGGCTTCGAGGGCCGCCGGGCGTCCGGCGCGGTCGCGAACGCCAGCACGCCGGCCGTGATGAGCGCGACGCCGATCCACTGCCGGGGGGTCGCGACCTCGCCCAGCAGGACGAAGCTCGCGCCGAACGCGAGCACCGGCACGAGCGGCACCACGATCGCGGTCGTGCGGGCGAGGTCGAGCCGCGCGATCGCCTGGTACCACACGACGGTGCCGGCGTAGCAGACGACGATGCCCTGGAACGCCAGCAGCGCCGTCAGCTCGGCCGCGTCGCCGCCGGCGAGGTCGACACGCGCCCCCCGCGCCAGCCAGTAGAGCGTGAGCAGCGCGCCGCCGTAGACGTAGCGCGCCGCGGTCAGCACCGGCGCGCGGACCCCGGGGAGGCCGCGCAGGACGACGACGTGCGACGCCTGCCAGCAGAGCGGCGTCGCCAGCAGGAGCACGATGCCGGCCGCGGAGGAGAACGCCCGCGTCTCGATCGCGAGCGCGATGCCGGCCAGCAGCACCACGATCGCGAGCGAGCGCCGGCGCGTCGGCCGGTGCCCGAGGAACGCCCAGGCGATGACGAGCGCGTACGCGGGCTCGATCTGCAGGCAGAGCGTGGCTTCGATCGCCGTCGTCCGATGCGTGCCTTCGAAGAGCAAGACGAACGCCGCCGCGGTGCCGAGCGTGCCGACGGCGACGAGCCGCACGGCCGTCGCTCGTCCGATCAGGACGCGGAGCTCGCCGCGCATCGCCAGCACGGCGACGCCGAACGCCGCGGCGAAGACCGTCGTCGCCGTCGCCACGAAGAGCGGCGCCGCGCGTGCGCTGGTGAGCTTGGCGAATCCCGGGACGAGCGCCGCCTCGAGCGCGGAGAGCACCGCGAACGCGAGACCCGCGAGCTCGGACGAGCGTATCGTCGTCGATCGCGCCTTCATGTAAGAACCCTTCATGGCCTGTCCCGGGAACCCGTCAAGCGCCCGGCGCTCGCGCCGCGCCGCGACGGTGATCGCGCTGGCGGCGCTCGTCGCCGGCGCGCACACGTCGCCCGCCGCGGAACGCGTCGCGGCGCAAGCGGTCGCGCCGCCGCTGCCCCACGCCGACGAGCACGGCGCAGGGTGCCGCTGCGACGATTTCGCGCCCGAGCTCGCGGCCGCGGCCGCGCTCTTCGCGAGCCGCGGCGAGGGCGCCGCGTTTCCGCTGACGGACGCGATGCGCGCCCGGTATCGCGCGCGCGTCGACGAGACCTACGGGCGGGCGCGCTGCCTCGCCGCCTGCGACGACGTTCCCGACCGCGAGCGCGACCGGGCGCGTGCCCTCGTCGGGTTCAGCGGCTTCCGCAGCAACACCGCCGGGCTCCCGAAGCCGGTGGTGAAAGAACGGCTGAGCGCCGCGCTCGACGAGACGGCGCGCTGTCTCGCCGTCGAGCCGAACGACGCCGAATGCCATCTCTGGCACGCGATCACCCGCGGTCTGCTGCTGCGCGATACCTGGAACCCGTTGAACATCGCGGCGCCGCGCGCGCTGCTCGCCGAGTTTCGCGCCGCCCGCGCCGGCGCGCCGCCCGGCGAGGACCTCGACGACGGCGCGGCGACCCGCGGCGAGGTGTTGCTGATGCTCCGCGCTCCCTCGCTCGCGGGCGGCGACGTCGCGGCCGCGCGCCGGCTGATCGACGAGGCGGCGCGCGCGCCGCGCTTCGACTGCGTGGTCTCGAATCGGATGATCGCCGCGGAAGCGGCGGCACGCGCCGGCGACTTCGACCGCGCCGCCGCGACGCTCGAGTCGATCGTCGCGGCTGGATTGCCGGCCTGCGACGGACACCGCTACGAGAACGCCAAGACGTTGGAGAACGCCGCGCGCTGTCTCGCGAAGCTCCGGAACCGGCCCGGCGTCGATCCCGGTTGGGACGACGATTGCGAGTGAGCGCCGCGTGACCGAACGCATCGCAACGCCGGCGTCGGCGTCGGCGTCCGAGCGCCGGCCGCCGAAGCAGGTGACGATCTATACCGACGGCGCCTGCGCCGGGAACCCCGGTCCGGGCGGCTGGGCCGCGGTCCTGATCTCGGGCCGTCACCGGCGCGAGATCAGCGGCTGCGACCCGCAGACCACCAACAACCGCATGGAGTTGACGGCGGCGCTCGAGGCCCTGCGCCTCTTGAAGGAACGCTGCGAGGTCGACCTGCACACCGACTCGCAATACTTGCGGAACGGCATGGACAAGTGGCTCGCGACCTGGCGCCGCAACGGCTGGCGCACGGCGGACAAGAAGCCCGTCAAGAACGCCGATCTCTGGCAGCAGATCGACGAGGCCGCGCGGCGGCACGTCGTGCGCTGGCACTGGGTGCGCGGCCACGCCGGCGACGTCGAGAACGAGCGCTGCGACGAGCTGGCGAACGAGGCGATCCGCCGCGCGCGCGACTGTGCCGGGCGCGACCGCCCGGCGCCGCGCTTCAGCTCGTAGCGGCGGCCGGCGCGAACGATCACGCGATCGACGCGATAGTCGGCGGCCGTCCTACGGCGTCGGCGACGGCGCCGTCCCGACGCCGAAGACGCCGTCGTCGCAGGTGATCGCCTCGTCGACCGGCGCGCAGCGGAGGACCGTCCCGGTGCAGCCGCTCGCGCACGGCTGGCAGCGCAGGTCCTTCTTGCACTGATCGCACTCGCGCGTGCAGCGGTCGTCGCAATCGGCGTCGTCCGGCAAGCAGAAGCGCCGGCACTCGCGCAGGCAGTCGCCCTCGATCTTGTCGACGCAGACCTCGCACCGCTCGATCGTGCGTCGCTCGTCGTTGTCCTGCTTGCTGCCGCACGACTGGAGCGCGGCCGCCGCCACCGCGAGCGTCGCGATCGTCAGCACCGCCGCGAGCGCTCGAATGCCGCTCGTTCCGCCCCGTCTCATTCCACCCTCCTTGCAGCCGATGGCGTCGCTCGGCGGGAACGGCTCGTCGGACCCGGACGCGACCCCCGGACGCGACCCCGGACGCGACCCCGGACGCGACCCTGGATGCGCGCCGCGCGTCCCGCTCGGCGTTCGCGGCAATTGAACGTCGGCGATGCGTCTCGCGGGCACTCCGTCGACTCAGCCGAAGCGTCTGCGCGATGTCAAGCGAGTGGCGCGCCCGCACCGTTTCGTACCGCGTGCCGTCTCGCGGCGTCCGAAATGCGACGCTTCGAAACCGGGAGGGTCACTCGGATACGCGACCGGCAGCTGCGGAGCGCCTAGTCTCGCGCCTCGAGGGGTGCTCCGCGGAAGCCGCGCAATGGCGTACCTCTTGCACCGACGCGGAGCCGAAACGCTCGGCTGGAGAAAGGACGTCATGACGCTCACGATCGATCAGCTGCTCCACGAGGCGACGGAAAAGGGCGCGTCGGACCTGCACCTGAGCGCAGGCGAGCGCCCGCGGATTCGGGTCGACGGTGACTTGGTGCTCACCGACCACGCGGCGCTCGACGGCGCGGCGGTGATGCAGCTCGTCGGTGCGATCCTCACGCCGGAGCGGCGCAAGCAGTTCGAGAGCGAGAACGAGCTCGACTTCTCGTGGGAGCTGGACGGCATCGGACGCTATCGCGTCAACGTCTTCCTCCAGAGCCGCGGACCCGGAGCCGTCTTTCGCACGATCCCGACCAAGATCCCCTCGCTCGAATCGCTCAAGCTGCCGCCGGCGCTCGCGAAGCTCTGCACGAAGGAGCGCGGGCTCGTCCTCGTGACCGGCCCGACCGGCTCCGGGAAGTCGACGACCCTGGCCGCGATGGTCGACGTGATCAACTCGACGTGGGACGCGCACATCCTGACCATCGAGGACCCGATCGAGTTCGTGCATCCGCCGAAGCGCTGTCTGGTGAACCAGCGCGAGGTCGGCGCCCACACCAGCTCCTTCAGCAACGCGCTCCGGAGCGCGCTCCGCGAGGATCCGGACGTGATCCTCGTCGGCGAGCTGCGCGACCTCGAGACCATCTCGCTCGCGCTCACCGCCGCCGAGACCGGGCATCTCGTCTTCGGCACGCTCCACACCTCGAGCGCGCCCAAGACCGTCGACCGCATCATCGACGTCTTCCCGTCAGGGCAGCAGTCGCAGATCCGGACGATGCTCGCCGAGTCGCTCGAGGCGGTCGTCGCGCAATCGCTCCTCAAGAGGAAGGGCGGCGGCCGCGTCGCCGCGTGCGAGATCCTGATCGGCATCACCGCGGTCCGCAACCTGATTCGTGAGGGGAAGCTGCATCAGATCCCGTCGGTGATGCAGACGGCTCAGCAGGCCGGCATGCAGACCTTCGACATGGCGGTCGCGGATCTGGTGAAGCGCGGGCTGATCGAGGCCGATCCCGCGAAGCCCGCCGTCGCGGGCACGCCACGCATCGCCGGGGCTGCGCGCTGAGCGCGCGGCCGAGGCGTCGACGACCGACAACGGCACGACCCAGGTGACGTGCACCGAGCCTCTCGACGCTGCGCTTCGTCGAGCCGATCACGTTCCGGGGAGCGACGCCCGCGAGTCGTCGTGGAACCCGTCGTTCCAGATCCGATCACCGACGTACGCGAGCAACGGCGGCATCCCGGGGCGCACGCCGAGCTGCCAGTAGAGCGGCCGCGGCGCGGTGCCCCACGTGCGTAGCGCGCCGCGGTGAATGCCGTGCAGATGATGCGCGGCGCAGATCGCGACTCGGTTGGCGCGCTCGTTGCCGCCTCCGCGCGAGCGGTAATGGAGGTGGTGATCCTGGAGCGTGCGGCGCGAGCTGCACGCCGGCACGGCGCAGCGCCAGCCGTCGCGTGCGAACACCGGATCGCGATGCCGCGGGCTCGTCTGCCAGTAGACGAGCGCGTGCCGGAGGACCCGCTCGAACGCCGTCCAGCGGGGCGCGCCCGGCCGCGCATACGCGTCCATCGTGTCGCGGAGCATCGCGACGACCGACGCCGGCCCCGTGAACTGGATCTCGACGTCGCACACCTCGAAGGCGGGCGCACCGTTTTGCAGTCCGCCGGCGGGGGACGAGACGCCGGGGGCCCCGAGTGGCAACGTTGCCACCGCGGTCGGAGGTGACAATTTGCGGCACGCCCGCGCGAGCGCCTCCGCGACCGGTGACGCGAGCGGGCTATCGAGCAGCGGCGGATCGAGAGGAACGTTCGGCCCGAGCGCATCGCGCAGTTCGAGGACGTAATCGACCTCGTCCGCGAGGCGCTGTCCCGTGACCGCGGCCGCGCGCGCGAGCCACGCGTCCTCGTTCACGCGATCGAGGACCGGCAGGAGCGTGAGCGCGCGGGTCCACGGGAGGAGTCCCTCCCGGTAGCGCGCGGCAAATGCGCTCGTGCGCTGCGCCGTCTTTTCGACCTTGAGGAGCGCCCAGGCTTTCCGCGGCGAGAGGCCGAGCCGCTCGACCACGTAGCGGTCGACGGTCGCGCAGCCGAGCGTCCGATAGAGCTCGAGGTCGACGATCATCCGGAGCAGCTGGCCGATGCGGGGCTCCGCCGTTCGAATCGTGCGCATGGCGTCGCACAGCCGCGCGTCGAGAGCGAAGGGATCGCGCGCCACGCGGCCCGGAGCCGCGAACGGAGCGGGAGCGGCCGACGGCAGGTCCCACGCCGCACCCGCGACAGCCGCGCGTGAAGGCGCGGCGGTCTCACGATCGACGGCCGCCCCGTCTTCGCTGCGAGCGGCAGCCTCACAAGCACGGGCACGGACGGCGTCCGCGGCCGGGACGGCGCCCGCGGCAGACTCGGCGGCACCGCCGCGGCCGGCGTTCATCGACGTATCGGCGTCTGCGGCAGCAGCGCGATGGGCGTTCGCGGCAGCGACGCTCGTCGCACCATCCTTCGCGTGCCGCCGGGCGCGTCGCGCGAGCCGTAAGGCGGCGAGCAACGCCCGGTCGCCGAACGGCACACCGGACGGCCGGCCCGAGAACGCCTCGGCCGCAACGACCTCGGCCGCCTGCCACGGGACGAGCGACGTGCCCGCCATCCGACTCGCGAGCTCGAGCGCATGGCGCCAGAGCGCGCGGACGCGCGCAGGGCACGTGAGCCGGAAGCGCACCGCCGGCTCGCCGTCGATCGCGCCGTCCTCGGCATCGGGATCGGCTTCGGACACGCTGTCTGCCGAGGCCGATCGCGCGAGCGCCTCGAGCTCCCGCGCGGTCGCGTGCCGGGCGCGCGCCAGCCACGCCGCCTCCGTCTCGGCAGTGGCGACGGCGGCGAGCACCCGGACTTGCGCCCAGGAGAGCTCGGCGCGATCGAACGCCGACTGGACACCAGGCAGCCCGTCGAGGCGTGTCGCAACCCACGCCGCCGATTGCAGCGTCCGCGCCGCGATGCCGAAGCGCTCGCGCCCGTAGTCGCCGAGCCGGACGAAGCCGAGGCGCTGATAGCCGCGGCACGCGAGCAGCGCGCGGGCGGCACGGCCGAGCTCGTACCGCGCGGCCGCTTCGCTGCGGCATGCGACCCGAAGCTCGCCGTCGAGCGCGGCCGCGAGCTCCACCCGCTCGGCTTGGCGGACTCGCGCCGCCTCCGGGTCGACCGGCCGGCGGATGACGGGCGCGCGTCCCGCCCGCACGCGCCGATGCCACCCGCGCGCGCGACGGTTGAAGCGCTCGACCAAGCACGGCCCGCACTGATACGAGTTCCTATCCACGATTGATCGCGACATCGTCACTAAACCGTAGGCGAAGGCTAAGCGAAAGGCAATCCGTAGCGTGATAGGTAGCGGCTACCCAATCATCCTGCTCGTCGATGCTTCGGTCACGAGACCGGCGTTCGCCTCCTGGACCTCGTCGAGCACGCGAAGCTTCGGGCCGCGACCGAGCTCCAGGTAGAAGGCGGCGCAGAGGCCGTCGCCGACGCGCCCCCCAACCGCACGAAAGCCTTCGGCGGACTCGTTTACAGCACGCGGTGACATCGGCATTGTGCCGAATCAGGCGCCGCCTCGTACGATGCCGAAACGTTCGCAGCCGGACACCGCGACTTGCAGACCGCTCCTCGAGCACACGCTCGCGACGCGCGACCGCGAGCTGCCGCCACGCGCGCCGAAGACGGACCCGCGCTGCCGCGCCCTGCCCTCCGCGCCACACGCCGCGCACCGCGAGCTTCTCGGGGCGTGTCGACGGCCGTGCGCGCCTGCTCCGCGCACATGACCGCGTCCCACGACGACGCATCCGCGAGCAGTTCACCAAGCAGGCGGTGCCGTTCTCGACGGCGCCGACGATCAAGGACGCCGACGCGCTCCGCCGGCTGGTCGAGTTCGCCGGCGCCGGTCCGGACGACACGGTCCTCGACGTCGCCTGCGGCCCCGGGCTCGTCGTCTGCGCGTTCGCCGCGGCCGCACGCCACGCGACCGGCATCGACGTCACGCCGGCGATGCTGGATCGGGCGCGCGTGGTGCAGCGCGAGCAGGGCCTCGCGAACGTGACGTGGCGGCTCGGCGACGTCGGTGTCCTGCCGTATCCCGACGGCACGTTCACGATCGTCGTCTCGCGGTTCGCCTTCCATCACCTGCTCGACCCCGGCGCCGCGCTGACGGAAATGACGCGCGTCTGCGCGCCGGGCGGCAGGGTCGTCCTGAACGACCTCGTCGGCTCCGCCGATCCGGCGAAGGCCGCCGCCTTCCACGCGATGGAGATCCTGCGCGATCCGTCGCACGTGCGGGCATTGCCACTTCGCGAGCTCATGGCGCTCTTCCGCGCCGCGGGCCTTCCCGACCCGGACGTCGAGCACGGGCGGAACAAGATCGAGCTCGAGGGACTGCTCGAGCGCTCGTTCCCGGCGCCGGGCGACGCCGAGAAGATCCCCGCGATCTTCGCGGCGTCGCTGGCGGACGACGCGCTCGGCATGGGGACGTACCGCAAGGACGGTGAGATCCGCGGCGCGTTCCCGACCGCGATGCTGCGCGCGACCAAGCCGGCGGCGGGTGACGCCGCACCGGCGCGCGGCAGCGGCCCCTCTCCCCGCGATCCGTAGCGGCTCGGCGCCTCGTCAGCGCGTGGCGCGGCGACACCGGCGCAACGAATCGGCGTCTCACGGACCCCGCACGGCGCGCCGAAGACGTCCCGCGATCTTCCCTGGATCGATCAGGGGTCGGCGCGGTCCTTGAACCGTGCCGACGGCGCGCCGCCGTTGCGCGTCGCGGGCGCGCTGTAGACGGCGGACCAGCAGGCGCCGTTCACGCGTCGCAGCTCGACGGTGACCGGCTGCGCGAGCGGCGGCGAGGGCGCGTGCAGGAGCGCGCCTTTGCCTTTGAGGGTGATCTTCGCCTTGCCGGGCGCGAGACCCTGCGTCAGCAGCAGCTGCTCGATGCCGTCGGGCGTGCGCGCCTTGTTCCTGTAGCTGAAGCCGGTCTTCTTCTCCTTCCAGCATGGCTTCGGGTGGGTGGCGCCGCAGAGCCCGCCCGCGGGAATCGCGGCCGAGAGGATCAGGCTCGGCGCGGCGTCGTAGATGCAGAGCTGGTAGTCGTCGGCGACGGTCGGATCACCGAAGTCCGCCTTGGTCGTGATCGATCCCCTGATCCACTTCCAGGTCAGGAGATCCTTGTCGTCCGGCGACGTGTCGGTGATCTGGAGATCGGCCTTGCCGCCGACCGCCGGCGTCCGGCAGTCGCCGTCGGGAGTCGCGCCGCATGCGGCGGCCGCGGCGGTCGGCGTGACCGCCGGCGTCGGCGACACGGTGACCGTCGGCGTCGGTGTGCTCGACGGCGTCGCCGTACGCGTGCCCGTCGCGGTCGCGGTCGCACTCGGCGTCGGCGTGGCGGTTGCGGTCGCCGTTCCGCTCGGCGTCGGCGTGGGCGTGCGCGAAGCCGTCGGCGTCGCCGTCGCGCTTGCCGTCGGTGTCACGGTCGGCGTCGCGGTGTGGGTGGCGCTCGGCGTGGCGGTGCCGGTTGGTGTCATGGTCGCAGTCGGCGTCGCGACGGGCGTTGCCGTCATGGTCGCGGTCGCGGCCGGCGAGACGGTCGGCGTCGCCGCGCCCGTCGGTGTCGCCGTCGACGTCTGCGTAGCACTCGCGTCCGGCGTCGGCGTGCTCGTCGTACTCGGCGTCGCCGTCGCGATGCTCGTCGGCGTCGCGTCTCCTGTTGCGCTCGCGGTGACCGTCGCCGTCGCGGTCCTGGTCGGCGTTGGCGTCGCGGTCGCCGTGACCATCGCGGTCGCGGTCGGCGTCGGTGTCCCAGTCGGCGCCGGCGTGGGCGTGGCCGTGACCGTCGGCGTCGCCGTAGCGGTGGGCGTCGCCGTGACCGTAGGCGTCGCGGTAGCGGTGCGCGTCGCCGTGAGCGTCGGCGTCGCCGTCCGTGTCGCCGTTGCCGTCGCCGTCGTCGTCGGCGTCGTCGTCGGCGTCGCGGTTCGCGTCGCGGTCACGGTGACGACCGGCGTCGGGCTCACGGTCGGCGTCGCGACCGGGGCACCGTCCCAACCGATGTCGGTCATCATCGAGCGCGCGAGGCCGGTCGAATGGTTCGGACCGGTGTACGAGGGCTCGAGCAGCTCGTCGGGCGACAGCGAGGTGCTGAAGTGCGAGACCGACGAGCCCGGCTGCTGCGTCGACGGCGCGTACATCTCGACGTGCCCGCTCGGATGACGGCCGGCGGTGAGACCGGCGCCGTCGGCGACGACTTGCGCACCGACCGCGTGCAGGTCGCCGGTCGCGGTGCTGGCGGAGACGCGCTCGGCGTCGGTCATCGCGGGATAGAGCTTGCCGGTCGCGTGGTTCTCGAGGTTGCGGCTGAACGCATCGTCGTAGCCGTTGAACTTCGCGCCGGTCGCGAGGTTGACGAACGAGATGAAGCCGAGGCCGTGACCGAGCTCGTGGAGCGCGACGCTCACGAAATCGATCTCGGTCCCGCCCGGCGAGCCGTCGAGGCCGTAGTACCAGGTCCGCGGGAACGCGCAGGTCGTGCCGATCGCGTCGTTGAACTTCGCCGCGATGTCGTTGGACGCGGCATTGAGGTCGACGCCGGCGAGCTTGTTCGCGAGCGCCTGCGGATACCAGGTGCTCGGGTAGATCGCCCCGGCGAAGTCGCGATGCAGCGAGGTCGTCCCGGCGCTGCCGAGCGTCGCGGACGTGGCGCCGCACGTGAGCGGATCGAAGTTCGCGCCGATCGTGATGACGACGCCGCTGGTCAGCTGCGCGCCCCAGACGTCGGCGGCGAACTGCAACGCGATGAGCCGCTGCTCGCCGAGAGTCGTACCGGAGTTGCCGCCGACCGGCGCCGCCGCGGTCGGATCGTTGAACCCCTCGTTGGCGCCGTCGAGGGAGACGACGGTGATCGTCGCCGCGGCGGCCGCGCTGCCGCACGCGACGATCGCGACCGCCGCCCAAACGGCGACCGCGCGGCGCACCGCGGTCATCTCCCGCGCCATCGATCCGCTCAGCGCGCCGCCGCGTCCGGCACGGGCACGTCGACGCACTCGGTCCGCAGCTCGTTCTCGGGCGTGATCGTCGCGCGCATCTCGCTCTGAAAGCGCCCTTGCAGGTCGATCATCACGCCGCCGCCGGGCGCGGGCTCTTCCACGAGCCCTTGCATGCTCGTGCTCACCGCGGAGCTCGCGGACCGCTGCCCGAGCTCCTGCGTGCTCGGCTCCGGCGTCAGCGCGCCGGTGGAGGGATCGACGTAGACGCGCATGCCCGCCGAGGTCTCGCTGGTCGCGCCCGCCGCCGGGTCCGCCGAGCCGCCGCCGGCACACACGGAAGCGACGACCACGGCCGACGCAGCGAGCGCCGCCGCGACCGCCAGCGCATGCGACGCGAGCGCGCGCCGCTTCGCAGCGGGCCGAGTGAGAGGGGAATGAGCGTGCATGGCGACCTCCGAGACACGTGCGCTCGGCCGACACGCACCGAGCACGCAGCGATATGTTTTTATATCATTCCGATCGAACGCGGCGCGAACTTTTCCATAGAGCCCGCATGCTCAGCACGACGTTGCATGTCGGTCGACATGACATCGCGGCGCGCGCGCTCGGCGCGACGCGGAGCGAAAGCGCCGCCGGGCCGCCGGACGCGGCGCGACCGGGTCGAATCGCATGGCAGCTCGTGCAGCGCCCGGTTGACCGGTGCGGGCGCCGTGTTAAGGGAAGCCGCCATGGCGACGATCCGGAAGCAGGTCGGGCACTTCCTCGAGGACTTCAAGCCGGGCGCGGTCTACCGGCACAAGCGCGGCAAGACGGTCACCGACGGCCTGTTCACGATCTTCGCCGACTTCTCGTTGACCACCAACCCGCTCTCGAAGAACCTGCGCTACGCGCAGGCGTACGGCTTCCGCGGCCTCGTCGTGCACCCCGGTCTGGTGATGCTGGTCGTCTTCAGCCAGAGCGTCGAGGACGTCTCCGAGAACGCGCGCGCCAATCTCGAGTACATCGACATGCGGTTCGGCGTGCCGGTGTACGTCGGCGACACCCTCGAGGCCGAGACGCGCGTGCTCGGCGTCCGCGCGTCGACGCGCGACCCGAGCCTCGGCGTCGTCCACGTGCAGACGACCGGCCGCAACCAGAACGGCGAGACCGTGCTCACGTTCCAGCGCAAGGTGCAGGTGTGGAAGCGGAACGTGAACGCGCCGGTCGCCGACGGCGAGGAGGCGCCTGCCGAGATTCCGGTCGTGCTCGACCTGCCGCCCTACGTCCCGACGCGGAACTACAAGTCGCTCGCGCACCTCAGCAGCCCCGACACCTACTTCGAGGACTTCACGCCGGGCGACGTCCTCGAGCACTCCCGCGGCCGCGTCGTCACGACCGACCACATCATGCTGACCGGCATCCTCGACAACACCTCGCAGGTGCACTGCAACCAATGGATGGTCGAGCAGGAGCCCGAGCGCTACGTCGGCGGCCAGCTGATCGTCTTCGGCGGGATTCCGTTCAACCTCTGCCTCGGGATCTCGTCCGCCGACGTCGGTGACAACGCGCTCGCCGACATCCGCTACGCGACCGGCCGCCACACCGCGCCGATCTTCGCCGGCGACACCGTCTTCGCCTCGACCGAGATCCGCGACAAGCGCGATTTCCCCGGGCGCCCCGACCTCGGCGTCCTGAGCGTGATCCTGCGCGGCCACAAGTTCCAGAAGAAGAGCGGCAAGGCCGAGAAGGTCGACATCTTCTACTTGGAGCGCGAGCTCGCGGTGAAGCGCCGCAGCCACTACGCCTGATGGCGCGCAAGCTGTCGCGGACGCTCATCCGTCCCGCGGTCGCCAAACGCTCGGCGCCGCATCATCACTCGACGATGAAGGCGGTGCTCGTCGGCGACGACGCCGACCGCACGCTCGCGCTCGGCGAGGCGCCGACGCCGGAGGTGGGCGCCGAGCACGTCCTGGTGAAGGTGCGCGCGACCGCCGTCAATCGCGCCGATCTCCTCCAGCGCCGCGGCCTGTATCCGCCGCCGCCCGGTGAGTCCGACGTCCTCGGTCTCGAGGCCGCCGGCACCGTCGCCGAGATCGGCAGGGACGTGTCGGGCTGGCGCGTCGGCGACCGCGTCATGGCGCTGCTCGGCGGCGGCGGCTACGCCGAGTTCGTCGCGGTCCACCAGGAGATGCTGCTGGCGATCCCGCCGCATCTCGGCTTCGAGGAAGCCGCCGCGATCCCGGAGGCGTTCTACACCGCGTTCGTGAACCTCGTCCTCGAGGCCGGCCTCGCCAAAGGCGAGCACGTGCTGATCCACGCCGGCGGCAGCGGCGTCGGCACCGCCGCGATTCAGCTCGCGCGCGAGCTGAAGACGCGGGTCTTCATCACCGCCGGCAGCGACGACAAGATCCGCCGCTGCGTCGAGCTCGGCGCCGAGGCGGGCATCGACTACAAGACCGAGGATTTCGCCGCGCGCATCGCCGAGCTCACCGGCGGCGCCGGCATCGACGTCGCGCTCGACGCCGTCGGCGCCAGCTATCTCGCGCAGCACCTGCGGATCCTCCGCATCCGCGGCCGCCTCGTGCTCATCGGCCTGATGGGCGGCACGCACGCCGAGATCGACCTCGCCGCCGTCGTCCGCAAACGCCTGCGCATCATCGGCTCGGTGCTGCGCAGCCGGTCGCTCGAGGAGAAGATCGCGATCACGGGCGCGTTCAAGGGGCAGGTGATGCCGCTCCTCGTCGCGCAAGCGGTGAAGCCGATCGTCGACTCGGTGTATCCCGTCGCCGACGTCGCGCGCGCTCACGAGCACGTCGCGGCGAACCGCAACTTCGGCAAGGTCGTCCTGGCGGTCGACGGAGATCACCACCCGTGACACGGCAGGAAGGGTCGACGACGGAAGCACGGACGCCGGAGCGAGTCGACGAGCTTTTCGCCGAGCGGCTGAACGGCGGCGACCTCGCCGGGCTCGTGGCGCTCTACGAGCCGGGCGCGAGCCTGGTCATGCAAGAAGGGCCGATCGCGACCGGCCACGCCGCCATCCGCGAAGGCCTGGCGGGTTTCCTCGCGATGAAACCCCAGATCAGGATGCGCGTGGTGCAGACCGTCCGCGTCGGCGACGACCTCGCCGTGCTCTACGACGATTGGCGGATGGCGGCGTCGGCCCCCGACGGCGCGGCGATCGAGCTCTCCGGGAAGGCGCTCGAGATCGTGCGTCGACAGCCCGACGGCAGCTGGCGGTTCATTCTCGACGATCCGTTCGCGCGCGGCTGAGCTCCGACCTCGACCGCTCGGGACGAGCACGCGCGGCGCGGCGTCGCGTGACCCCGGCGGGAACGATTGCGCCCGGCGCGGCGTCGCCTCACCCCGGCGTGGCGACGCCCCACTCCGGCGTGGCGACGCCCCACTCCGGCGTGGGTCATCCTTGCCCCGCGCAGCCACGAGCGATCACGGCAGACCCGCCGCAGCCGTCGGTCCCCCACGCGAAAGAGCGCGATGACGCTACAGCGCCGGGTGTGGTAATCCGCACCGACATCGGCGGAGCGGCGAGCGCCGAGATCGACGTGAACCACAGCACCCCCTTATGCCGCAGGAACGTCTTCGTCGGGCGTGAACCGGAGATCCGCGCTCTCGAAGCGAGCATGACCGACGCGCTCGGCGGCCGTGGCCGAGTCGTCGCGCTCGTCGGCGAGCCGGGCATCGGCAAGACCCGCACCGTCGAGGAGTTCCTCTCGAGCCCGGCGGTTGCGGGAGCGCGCGTCCTCTGGGGCCGGTGCCCGGAGCACGACGGCGTGCCGGCATACTGGCCGTGGGTGCAGGCGATCCGGACGTACGTCGAGACGACCGACGCCGAGGTGCTGCGGGCGGCGCTCGGCGGCGGCGCGACCGAGATCGCGCAGATCGTGCCCGCCGTTCGCGACCGCTTTCCGGAGCTCGCCGCCGCGACCGCGCCCGTCGGTCCCGAGCAGTCGCGCTTCCGCTTCTTCGACGGCGTCGCGAGCTTCTTGAAGCGTGCCGCGGAGCGCGATCCGTTGATCTTGATCCTCGACGATCTGCACTGGGCCGACGACGACTCGATGCTGCTCCTCGGCTTCGTCGCTCCCGAGATGCGCCGCATGCCGCGCCTCTTCGGCGAGGTCGCGCGCGTCGTCGACCGCATCCCGCTCCGCGGTCTCGAGCGCGCGCACGTGCAAGACCTGGTCTACGGCGCCTGCACGGTCCGCCCCCACGACTCGCTGGTCGCCGACCTGCATCGCATCACCGAGGGCAATCCCTTCTTCCTCGGCGAGGTGATCCGGATGCTGCGGACGGAGGGACGGCTCACGAGCCGTGATCTCGAGGCGGGCGCGCTGCCGCTCCCGGAGGAGGTTCGCCAGGTCATCCGCCGTCACGTGGAGCCGCTCGGGAAGGAAGACCGCCGGGTGCTCGCGATCGCCGCGGTGATGGGCCGCGAGTTCGAGCTCGCGACGTTGCAGGTGGCGTCCGACCTCCCGGCCGACCGCCTCCTCGATCACCTGACCAACGCCTGCGCCGCCGGTCTCGTCGAGGAGCCGGCCGGAGCGGTCGCGCGCTTTCGCTTCGCGCACGCGCTGATTAGCGAGACGCTCTACGGCGACCTCACCCCGGCGCGCCGCGCCGACCTGCACCGGCGGATCGGCGTGGCGCTCGAGAAGCTGCACGCCGGCGCCCGCGAGCTGCCCTTCGCCGAGCTCGCGCATCACTTCCTGCACGCCGCTCCGCTCGGCGACGCGGCGATCGCGATCGACTACGCCGTCCGCGCGGGCGAGCGCGCCGTCGCGCTCCTCGGCTACGAGGAGGCCGTCCGGCACTACGAGCGCGGCCTCGAGGCGCTGGCGCTCCAGCCGCCGGACGAGCGCCTGCGGATGCGCCTGCTGCTCGCCCTCGGCGACGCGCGATGGCGCGCCGGCAACAACGCAACCGCGCGCGAGAGCTTCGAGAGCGCCGCGGCGATCGCGCGGACCCTCGGCGAGCGGGAGGTGTTCGCGCGCGCCGCGCTCGGCGCCGGACGCGTCACCGCCGAGCGTGGCGCGCTCGACGACCGGCTGGTGCAGCTCCTCGAGGAAGCGCTGCGCGCGATTCCCGAGGGCGACAGCGCGCTCCGCGCCGCCCTCACCGCGCGGCTCGCGATGGCGCTCTACTTCTCGCGCCAGGAGGCACGGCGCAACACGCTCAGCGAGCAGGCCGTCGCGATGGCCCGCCGGGTCGGCGATCCGGCGGCGCTGGTCGCGGCGCTGATCACCCGTCACCTGATGCTCTGGGGACCCGGCGATCCCGGCGAGCGGCTCGCGATCACCGCCGAGGCGCGCGCGATCGCCGACGTGCTTCCCGACCGGCAGCCGAGCTTCGAGATCACCCGCTGGCGCATCCTCGATCTCGAGGAGCGCGGCGAGATGACGGCCGCCAACCTCGAGCTGCAAGCGTACGCGCGCGCGGCCGCGGAGACGCGCCTGCCGACCTACCGCTGGCACTCGACGCTGCTGCGCGGGATGCGCGCGCTCCTCGCGGGCAACTTCGAGGACGCGGTCCGGCTCGCGGCGGAGGCGCTGGCGTGGAAGCAGGACGGCTACGTCTCCCGGGCCGGCCAGTCGTACGCCATCCAGATGTTCATCGTCCATCGCGAGCTCGGCGGCCTCGAGGTCCTCGAGGAGCCGTTCACCGCGCTCGCCCGCGAGTATGCGACGCTCCCGGTCTGGCGCTGCGGTCTCGCGCTGCTGCATTTCGAGATCGGCCGCGAGGAGGCGGCGCGTGCCGGGCTCGAGCGGCTCGCGCGCACGGGATTCGACGACCTGCCGCGCGACGGCAACTTCGTCCCGGCGCTCGTGCTGACCGCCGAGCTCATCCACCTCCTCGACGATCCCCGGCACGCCGAGACCCTCTACCCGCTGCTCGCGCCGCTCGCCGACCGCAACGTCACCGTCGGTCCGTCGGCCGGCTGCTACGGATCGGCGGCGCGCTACGCCGGTCTGCTCGCCGCGACCGTCGGCCGGCGCGCGGACGCGGCGCGCCACTTCGACGACGCGCTCGCGATGAACGCGCGCGTCGGCGCCCGCACGCTCCTCGCGTACACCCAGCTCGACTACGCGCGTCTGCTGCTCGCGCGCCGCGCCGACAGCGACCGCGAGCGCGCCGCCGCGCTGCTCGCGAGCGCACGAACGACCGCGGACGAGCTCGGGATGCCTCGCCTGCGCACGCGTCTCGACGCGACCCCGACGCCGGCCGGCGTCGCCGACGCCGATGCGGCAGCGGGGCGGACGGACGGCCGGCGCGCCGCCGCGGTCACGCCGCCGGGAGGCGGGCCGCTCGTCGCCGGGCTCCGCAAGAACGGCGAGTACGGGACGGTCGAGTACGGCACGGAGTCGTTCCGGCTGAAGGACGCGAAAGGCCTCGCGTACCTGGCGACGCTCATCCGACATCCCGGACGCGAGTTCCACGTGATCGATCTCGGCGGCGGTGAAGCGTCGGGAGCGACGCCGAGCGCCCGGGATCTCGCCGACTCGGGCCTCGGCGACGCCGGGGAGATGCTCGACGCCGATGCGCGCGCCGCCTACAAGGCGCGGCTCGTCGACTTGCGCGAGGAGCTCGAGGAGGCCCGCGAGTTCAACGACCCGGCGCGCGCCGAGCACGCGCAGCAGGAGATCGACGTCCTCACCCAGGAGCTCGCCCGCGCGATCGGGATCGGCGGGCGGGCGCGCAAGGCGGGATCGGTCGCGGAGCGGGCCCGGCTCAACGTCGGCCGTGCGATCAACTCCGTCGTCAAGAAGATCGGCGCCGAGAGCCTGGGCCTCGGCCAGCACCTCGCCGCGGCCGTGCGGACCGGCACCTTCTGCTCGTATACCCCCGACCCCCGCCTCCCCCTTCGCTGGTCGCTGTGATCGTGTAAGATCGCCTACTTGGACGTCGACGCCGGCTGAACATCGTTCAATCGAAACGAACGCCCACAGGCTGGAGGGCAGAGCACGCTTCCGATCGGACGGCTCTGCGCATCGACCATGCAGACTGACGGCAGACAGAGCTGGGACCCCGTTCGCTACGCCGAGCACGCACGCTTCGTCTCGGATCTCGGAACGCCGGTGGTGGAGCTGCTGGCGCCGCGGCCCGGCGAGCGCATCCTCGACCTCGGCTGCGGCGACGGCGCGCTCACCGAGAAGCTCGTCGCGATGGGGTGCCGGGTCGTCGGCGTCGACGGCAGCCCGCCGCAGGTCGCCGCCGCCCGCGCGCGCGGCATCGACGCGCACGTGATGGACGGCCAGGAGCTGCGCTTCGAGGACGAGTTCGACGCGGTCTTCAGCAACGCCGCGATGCACTGGATGAAGCACGCCGACGCGGTCATCGCCGGCGCGTGGCGCGCGCTCGTGCGCGGCGGCCGCTTCGTCGGCGAGTTCGGCGGCTACGGCTGCGTCGCAACGATCGAGTCGGCGCTGGTGAGCGCGCTCGAGCGCCGCGGCGTCGACGGCAAGGCAGTGCACCCGTGGTACTTTCCGACGGCGGACGCGTACCGCCGGCGCCTCGAGGCGCGCGGCTTCACGGTGCCGTTCATCGCGCTCATCCCCCGGCCGACGCCGCTTCCCGGCGACATCACGGGATGGCTCGAGACGTTCGCCGAGAGCTTCACGTCGGCGCTGCCGGCCGCGGAGCGGCCGGCGTACGTCGCCGAGGTGTGCGAGGCGCTCCGGCCGCAGCTCTCCGACGCGAGCGGACGCTGGACCGCCGACTACGTCCGCCTGCGCTTCGCCGCCGGCCGACCCGCGTAGCCCGCGACGTGTCGCGCGCCGCCGCGGCCCCGAGACGCGAATGCGCCGCAGCGCCGGCCACGAGCGCATCCGTCGTCCTCGCGCGCGGAATTGTGCTAGGGACGCGGCATGAGCGATCTCGGATTCGGGTCGGCGACGGAGCTCGCGGCGGCGATCCGCGACCGTGAGGTCTCAAGCCGCGAGCTGCTCGAGCACTACCTCGCGCGCGTCGAGCGTCACAACCCGCGGCTGAACGCGATCGTGACGCTCGACGTCGAGCGCGCCCGCGCGCGCGCCTACCTCGCCGACGCCGAGCTCGCGCGCGGCGAGCTCTGGGGTCCGCTGCACGGCGTGCCGATCACGATCAAGGACACGATCGAGACCGCCGGACTGCGGACGACCGCCGGCTTCCCGCCGCTCGCCGATCACGTGCCGGCGACGAGCGCGCCGAGCGCGGCGCGGCTGATCGACGCCGGCGCCGTCGTCTTCGGCAAGACCAACACCCCGCTCCTCGCCGCCGATTGGCAGAGCTTCAACCCGGTCTTCGGCACGACCAACAATCCGTGGAACCCCGAGCGCACGCCGGGCGGATCCTCGGGCGGCGCCGCGGCGGCGATCGCCGCCGGGCTCTCCGCGCTCGAGCTCGGCAGCGACATCGGCGGCTCGATTCGCATCCCGTCGCACTGGACGGGAGTCTTCGGCCACAAGCCGACGCACGGCCTCGTTCCGGAACGCGGGCACATCCCGGGGATGCCGGGCACGCTCTCGGAGGTCGACCTCGCCGTCCTCGGCCCGCTCGCGCGGAGCGCGGCCGATCTCGACCTCGCGCTCGGCTTGCTCGCCGGCCCGCTCGCCGACCGCGCGATCGCTTGGCGTCTCGAGCTGCCGGAGCCCCGCCACGAGACGCTCCGCGATTTTCGCGTCGCGGCCTGGCTCGACGACGCCGAGTTCGCGGTCGACGCCGAGGTCCGCCGGTCGCTCGACGACGCGGTTCGCGCGCTCCGCGCCGCCGGCGTCCGCGTCGACGACGCGGCCCGTCCCGCCTTCGCCCTCGCCGACGCGCTCGACGTCTACCTCCGGCTGTTCTGGCCGATCATGACGAGCGACTCGCCGCCCGAGGTCTTCGAGGGACTGCTCCAGCGAGCGGCCGCGGCGGACCCCGCCTCCCGCGACGCCGACGCGCTGATGGCGCGCTACGCGACGTTGCGCCACCGCGAGTGGCTCGGCGCCAACGAGGCGCGCGAGCACCTGCGCGCCAAGCTCGCGGCGTTCTTCGCGGACTACGACGTCCTCCTGATGCCGGTGAACCAGGTGCCCGCGATCCGCCACGACGCGCGCGAGCCGCTCTCGGCGCGGCGGATCACCGTCGACGGCGCCGCGCGGCCCTACACCGACCTCTTCGCGTGGATCTGCATCGCGACGGTCACGCTCTCGCCGGCGACGGTGGCGCCGATCGGCCGCACGCGCGAGAACCTCCCGGTCGGCCTGCAGATCGTCGGACCGTACCTCGAGGATCGCACCTCCATCGCCTTCGCCCACGCGCTCGCCGAGATCACCGGCGGCTTCGAGCCGCCCCCCGGCTTCTGAAGACACCGATCGCGACGATCTCCCGACGAACGATCGGACGACGCGTCGTCGCGCACCATGCGACGGCCGCCGCGCTGTTGCGCACGGCGCGACATTGCATCGTGATGGTGCGATGACGTCATCGATGCCGACTCGTGGGCCGGACGTCGACCGTCCCTCGCCGCGCCCACGTCGCGGCCGCCGGCTCGCGCTCGCCGCGTTCGCGGTGTTGCTGGTGGCCGCCGTCGCGCTCTATCTCGTCCCGCTCCGCTACGCCTACCTGCCACCCGACGACGCGGTCGTGAACGCGCGCGGCGCCTCGTCGCCGTTCGCCGACGTGTGGGGACGGCCGATCTCCGCCGCGGAAGCCGAGGATCTGCTGACGACCGAGCGCGGCCGCGCGCTCCTCGACCCGGCCAACGGCGCGGTCCCGATCACGCCCGACACGCTCGCCCTCGGCCGAGCGGCGTTCTACCAGGAGTCGTTCGGCAACGAGGTCTTCCTGACCGAGATCCTCGGCATGCTCGACGGCCCGCTCACGCCGACCGCGTTCGCGAAGGCGATCTGGAAGCTCCACGGCGAGGGCACCACCAACCTGCGCGTCGAGCTCGCGCGGACGGTGACCGTCGGCGGCAAGACCTTCACCGAGGGCACGCTGGTCGACACCGGGCTCGACGTCGCGAAAGGCAGCGACGCCGTCCTCGGCATGACGCTGCGGAAGACCGGCGGCAAGCTCCTCGCCGGCATCACCTGCGCCGTCTGCCACTCCACGGTCGACCCCGAGACCAAGCGCGTGATCGAAGGCGCGCCCAACAACGACTTCAACGCCGGGCTGCTGCTGGCGCTCGCGAGCAACTCGGCGGCCTACTTCGTGCACACCGACGTCGACGCCGCGGCGTTCGCGCACGACCCGAGCCGGACCGTCGTCACCTCCGACGGCGGCAGCGCGATGCTTCCCGACCCGCAGGCGCTCGAGGACGCGGTCGATGCGGTGCTCCTCGAATGGCCGCCCGGCAGCTTCGACTCGATGACGGATCTGGTCGCGGATCCGACGCAGATCCCGTCGTCGTTCACCCGCGGGGCGGAGCCGTACGGCTGGAGCGGCTTCGCCGCCGCCGGTCCGTTCCGCGGTCTCAGCGTCCTCAACAACGACGTGCACGCGCTCAACTCCGACGCCCTCACCAACGCGGGCCTGAGCCGCACGCTCTTCCACATGGATCCGGAGACCTACGTCGGCATCGTGCTGCAGCACGCGGCGAGCCGCCGGTACCGGTTCGATCCGGCGACCAAGCGCCGGCCGTCCGAGTTCTTCGCCTCCGTCGATCCGACGCCGGGCGCGGTCGGCGCGAGCGAGGTCGTCGAGCTGCCGACGTTCCCCAACGGCTCGCTGATCGCGCCGAACTCCGTCTGGGCGAGCACGCGCGGGCACCGCGTCTGGGAGCAGGTGAACGCGATGTCGGCATGGCAGAACACGCTGGTTCCGCCGAAGCCGCCGATCGCCGCCGACGAGGCGACGCTCGCGCGCGGCCGGAACGTCTTCGAGCGCGCGGGCTGCGCGTTCTGCCACGCCGGCGCCGCGCGCACCAACAACCTCGTCGTCCCCGCCGCGCACATCGGCACCGAGCCGGCACGCGCCCACGCGCTCGCGGGATTGCAGCCGATCATGGTCGACTCGGTCGCCTTCGCGTTCGATCAGCCGGTGCCACTGCCGCCCGCGCCGCGCGTGCTCCCGGTGCCGAACCAGCCGGCGCCGGAGCAGATCGATCTCGCGTTCGGCTGGAACGGCTCGGGCGGCGGCTACAAGGTCCCGAGCCTGGTCGGCGTCTACTGGAGCGCGCCCTACCTCCACGACGGCGGCGTCGCCGTCGGACCGGACGCGCGCACCGACGTCGGCCTGCCGGGGACGCTGCTCAAAGGGATCCCGCCCGATCCGATGAACTCGCTGCGGGCGATGGTCGATCGCGAGCTGCGCGCGAAGGTGATCGCCGCGAACGAAGCGGACGCCGACCTGCAAGCCGTGCACGTCCGCGGCATCGGCCACCCGTACTGGGTGGACCGCGCGACCCGCTTCTCCGGCGACGATCAGCGCGCGCTGATCACGTACTTGGCGGTCGCGGACTGAACGGCGCGGTCACGCGCACGCCTGGGCGGACCGAGCGGCGGCGTCGGACGTAGGGCTGGCGGCCGGCCTCGAGCGCGCGGCCGGCCGACCGCCCGAAGGCGTCGAGCGCACCGCTTACCACCGGCGTCGAGCGCGCGGTCGGCGGGCGGACGTCAGGTCAGCGCCGAGGGCTCGCCGCCTGCTCGGCGGCGCGGGCGCGGCAGAAGCTCGGCGCGAGCTCGCCGACGCGCTTCCAGAACGCGCGCGACGCGTCGTCGACCGTGAGGCCTTCCGGCAGCTGGACCTCCCCGGTCGCGTAGATGATGACCACGTCGCGGCCGTCGAGGTTGAGGCGAAGCTCGTCGGGCGGACGGTCGTCGCGTGCCAGGCCGTAGGAGCTCACGCGCTCGACCGGCGCGACGGCGGCATGGTCGCCGGCGACGCTCGCCAGCTGAAGCGGAGCGTCGGTCGCGGCCTGCGCCGCGGAGATCGTGACGACGACGGCGAAGGAAAGGAGGAACAGGCAGGAAAGGAGGTTCTTCATCAGGTCACCAAGCAAGGAGGATGCGCACGCGTACCATGGTTCCGGCCAGTGGTGTCAAGCAAAAGTTCGCGCGCTCGGTGCGATCGCGCGAGGTGACTACCGGGCACGCCAGCGACTCTGCTATGCGCCGACACCTCGATGCGTGCGCGTTGGTTCACGGCGCTGTTGGTGCTCGCGGCGGCGCTCGGGCTCGCGCTCCGCATGCAGGACGTCGGCCGCGAATCGCTGTGGTACGACGAGGTGTACCAGTTCTGGTGGACGCAGCAGCCGCTGCGGCCGTTCCTGATTCAGCGCTGGACCATGATCGACCCGCCGCTGAACGACGTGATCGCGTGGGGCTGGAACGGCGCGACGAGGAGGTGGGCGCCGGCGCACGCGACCGACGAGGCGGCGATCCGCGCGCCGGCCGTCGCCTTCGGCGCCGCGACCGTCGTCGTCGCGGGCCTCACGGCGCGGGCGGCGTTCGGACCGACGGCGGGAATCGTCGGGGCGTTCCTCCTCGCGACCAACCCGTACCATCTCCGCTACTCGCAAGAGGCGCGCATGTACGCCCTCACGACGCTGCTGGCGACGGTCGCGATGCTCTTCCTCGTCCGGACGCTCGACCGCGGCCGCGCGCGCGACGCGACGGGGTTCGGCGTCTTCGCCGCCGCCGCCGTCTACGCGCACTACTTCGCGCTGGTGCCGCTCGCGTTGGCGTCGGCGACGACGTACGCGCTCGCGCGACGCGACGGCAGCGAGCGCGTGCGAGCGTTGCTGCGCGGCGAGCTGCTCGGTCTCGCGCTCAGCGCACCCTACGTCGCCGCGCAAGCCGTGCTGTCGATCGTCAATCACCACGGACGCCGCGCCTGGCTGAAGAAGCTCGGCCCGCCGACGCTCGGCACGATCGTGCGGACGGCGCGGCTGTACGCGACCGACAACCTCGGCAGGCTGGTCGCGGCGCACGCGTCGCCGGCGGACGTCCTGCTGGTCGGCGGCGCCCCGCTCGCCCTGGCCTTGCTCCTCCTCCTCGGCATCGCGGCGCGCCGCCCCGACGAGCCGCGGCACCTCCGCCCGCATCTCCTCGCGATCGCGTTCGGCTCGCTCGCCGCCGTCCTGCTGGTGTCCGAGCTGCGGCCGATCTTCCACCCGCGGTACCTGCTCTGTACGTTTCCCGCGCTGCTGCTCTTGCTGGTGCGCGCGCGGCCGGCACGGCTCGTGGCGGCGATCGCGCTGGTGCCGATCGCGTGCGGGACGCTCGTCGAGCCGCGCGATCACGAGCGCATGCTGAAGCCCGACTATCGAGACGCGGCGGCGGCGCTCGTCCGCATGTTCGAGCCCGGAGACGCGGTCGACGTCCACGATCTCGACGAGCGTCCGCTGTGGCACTACGCGCGTCTCGCGACCGCCGCCGACTCGCCGGTGGTGACGGCGATCACCCACGGCGGACGCTCCGACACACGTTCGGAGGCAGCCGAGGCGCGCTGGAGACGAACGATAGCCGCCGGCCGGCGGATCTTCGAGGTCGACGTCTCGCTGCCGCCGGGGACGTCCGGTGCGGGGCCGAGGCGCCAAGTCGCGTCCCCCGCCGAGGGCCGGCGGCTCGTTTTCGAATCCGAGCCGCTGCCGTACATTCGACTCTGGGCACGCGACGCGCTTCCGCCGAGCGAGGGGTCGCCGGCGAGACGCGACGAGTGATTCCAGCATCCAAACGATACCGACCGAGAGGAGACCGATGCGCGCCTTCAAAATGTTCGTGATCGCCCTGCTGGTCGCGGCGCTTCCCGCCGCGGCCGGCGCCGAGACGCCGGCGCCCGGACCGGACCATGGCCTTGCGAAGGCGACCTTCGCGGGCGGCTGCTTCTGGTGCATGGAGCCGCCGTTCGACGCCGTCGACGGCGTGGTGTCGACGACGTCCGGCTACACCGGCGGACGGAAGAAGAACCCGACGTACGAGGAGGTGTCGTCGGGGACGACGGGCCACGCGGAATCGCTTCAGGTCGTCTACGACCCGAAGCGGGTGAGCTACGAGCGCCTGCTCGACGTCTTCTGGCACAACGTCGATCCCACCGTGCGCGACCGGCAGTTCTGCGACGTCGGGCATCAGTACCGGACCGCGATCTTCTACCACGACGAGACGCAGAAGCGGCTCGCCGAGGAATCGAAGAAGAAGCTCGAGGAGTCGAAGCAGCTTCCCGCGCCGATCGTCACCGAGATCGTCCCCGCCTCGGAGTTCTACCCGGCGGAGGAGTATCACCAGGACTATTACAAGAAGAATCCGATTCGATATCACTTCTACCGATACAACTGCGGGCGAGACCGCCGTCTGGAGGAGCTCTGGGGCAAGGCCGCCGGCGGCGGCGCCCACTGACGGCGGCGCCGCGCGCTGACGGCAGCGGCGCCCGTGACGGCGGTGCGACGCACCGACGGCGGTGGAGGCGCGGCGCGCTACGAGCGCCGGCGCGCGCCCAAGACGGCGTCGACCACGGGGCGGAGCGCGGCCGCGGCCGCCGTCTCGTGGCCGGCAGGCACGCTGCGCAGCGCCGCGACCCACTCCGGCGGCAGGCCGATCTCCTCGGCGCCGGCGATCACGCACGCCATGTAGCGCGTCGACGGCCGCAGCTCCGGCAGACGGCTGTCCGACGTGAGCGTGTACGCGTCGACCGCGAGCGCGCCGTCGAGCGTCGCCACCCGCACCGCCACCCGGCGATAGTTGCCGATGAAGACGCCCTCGGTGAGGTCGACGTGGGCGAGGTCGTCGGCGGTGATCTCGTAGAGCACGCCGAGGACCTCGCCGTCCGGATCCGGGACGACGTTGGCGAACGACTCGCCGATCGGCACCAGCGGCGGCTTGTCGAAGACGAGACGCCAGCCGGCGAGGCGCGCGGGCAGCGCCCGTGTGCACGCGATGGTGCGGCGACCGCAGAAGGTCGCGCGCTGCATGTTGGAGCCGTAGGCGAAGTACCACGCGCGGGCGCTCACGGCCCCGAGCATAGATGGAAAGCCGCATCGGCGTCGACGTGCTCAGAGCCACCAGCGCGCGACGTCGAGCTCGATCGCCTCGAACGGCTGCGCGCGTACCGTCGCGTCGCCGGCGTGCTCGCTCGCGAGCGCCCATCCGTCGCCGTCGCGGACGTACACCTCGAGCCGGCGCGCGATCGGGTCGACCAGCCACAGATGCGAGGTTCGCTCCCGCGCGTAGATGCGCATCTTGCGCGTCCGATCGAGGACCACGGTCGACGGCGACACGACCTCGCACGCCCAGTCCGGCGCGTCGGCGATCGCCGCGGCGTTCGGCAGCGCGGCCATCCGATCGCGCCGCCAACCGGCGAGGTCCGGCACGATGACGTCGGCACCGAGGTGAAGCTCCGGCTCGTCGAGGATCCACCAACCCCCGGGTCGGTTCGCGCCGCCGAGAGGCCCATCGAAGGCGCCGATCAGGACGGACCCCATCACAGACGCCGCACGGGCGTGCGGCACCGCCGGCCGCGGCGACGTGAAGAGCTCGCCCTCGACGATCTCGGCGACGAGGTGGTCGGGCACGCGCTCGAGGTCGGCGTAGGTTGCTCGACGGCGCATCGTCGCGACCCCCCGCTACTCGAGCCAGCAGCGGCGGAGATCGATCTCGATCGCGTCGAAAGGCTCGGCGCGAACCGCGACGTCGCCGCCGAACGCGGTCGCGACGATCCACCGGCCGTCGCTCGATCGCTCGTAGATCTCGAGCGTCCGCAGTATCGGATCGAGGATCCACAAGTGCGAGACGCCGGCGTGCGCATAGATTCCCATCTTGCGTGTCCGGTCGAGCGTGCCGGTGCTCGGCGAGATGACCTCGCACACCCAGTCTGGCGTCTCGGTGAACGCGGCCTTCTTCTCGAGCACCGGCATCCGCTCACGGCGCCAGCCGGCGATATCGGGAACGAGCACGTCGTCGCCGAAGTGCAGCTCGGGCTCGAACAGAATCCACCAGCCGCCGGGTCCTTTCGGATCGCCAGGCGGGCGATGGAAGGCGCCGTTCAGGTCGCTGCCGAGGACCGACGCCGCGTTCGCGTGGGCGCTTGCCGGACGGGGCGTGACGTAGAGATCGCCGCCGATGATCTCGGCGACCATGTGATCGGGCACGCGACGGAGATCGTCGTAGGTCGCGGGTTTCCGCGTGCTCGCCATGGCGCGAGCATAGCATGGGCAGACCGCGCCGGCGCCGCGACGAGTACCCGACGAGGCGTCGCTTGACGGTCGCGGCGCGCCGTGCGATTCGAAGCCGCTCTCACACCGTCACCCCATGCGATTCTACGAGTTCGAAGCGAAAGCCCTCTTCGCGCGCCACGGCACGCCGCTCCTGAAGGGCCGCGTCGCAAGGACCGCCGCCGAGGCCAAGCAGATCGCCGCCGAGGTCGGCGGCCGGGTCGTGCTGAAGTCGCAGGTGCTCACCGGCGGCCGGATGAAAGCCGGCGGCGTCAAGTTCGCCGACTCGCCGGAAGAGAGCCGAGAAGGCGGCCGCCGCGATCCTCGCGCTCGAGATCAAGGGCCAGAAGCCGCGCGGCGTCCTCGTCGAGCAGCGCGCGCCGGTCCAGCAGGAGTACTTCGCCGCGATCACCTGGGACGGCCGCCGCAAGCTCCCGGTCGTCATCTTCAGCGACATGGGCGGCATCGACATCGAGGAGGTCGCCGAGAAGCACCCCGAGCACGTCTCGCGGACGCACCTCTCGACGCTCGTGCCGTTCACGCCCTACCGCGCGAAGGAGGCGATCGCCGCCGTCGGCGTCACCGGCGACGACCTGAACCGCCTGACGCCGATCGTCGCGACCCTCGTCGAGATCTTCCTCCGCTACGACCTGACGCTCGCCGAGATCAACCCGCTCGGCAAGACCGCGGAGGGCAAGTTCCTCGTCCTCGACGGCCACGTCGACATGGAAGCCGACGCCCGCGACAAGCACGCGAAGCTCCTCGACGAGCTCGGCATCGGCAAGGACGGAGACCCGCGAGGCGCGCCCGCCGACCGAGTTCGAGATCAAGGGCGCGCAGGTCGACGCCTCCGACCACCGCGGCGTCGCCGGCAACGTCAAGGAGTTCGACGGCGACTTGGGATTGGTGATCGGCGCCGGCGGCGGCTCGCTCACGCTCTTCGACGCCATCCGCAAGCACGGCGGCAAGCCCGCCAACTACTGCGAGATCGGCGGCAACCCGAGCGTGAAGAAGGCCTGCGAGCTGACCAAGCTGATCTTGTCGAAGCCCGGCGTGAAGAAGATCGCCGTCATGATGAACGTCGTCTCGAATACCCGCGTCGACATCGTCGCCCGCGGCGTCATCAAGGGCGTCGTCGAGGCCGGCCGCACCCCCGCCGACACCATCGCGATCTTCCGCATCCCCGGCGCCTGGGAGGACGACGGCTTCAAGATCCTCAAGAAGTACGGCGTCGAGTACTGCGACCGCACCGTGTCGATGTACGAGGCCGCCGGGCGGGCGGTCGCGAAGATGCGGTAGACGCCGCCCACGCGGCGCCGCTTCATCGGGCGCGCTCCCGAGCGAGCTGTCAGCAACGATGCGGCACCGGGCGGAGCCTGGTGCCGCATCGACCACGAACACGGTCCTCTGCACGGGTATGCTTGCGAGCCGCTCTCGGGGCACTGTCACGGCGGCAAGATGGACTGCGACGCCCAGCGCGCTACGACCTGCCGCACGACACCGCGTCGCTCGGCCGACAGTTCCGCACGACGGTCGCGAAGATCCTGCGGCTCGTGCTGCCGTCGGGAGCGCTCGCACCCGCGTGACCGTCCTCACAGGGATTGCTCCAGCCAAATCCCGTATGTTCCGGCTCGAACTCCCGGAGTGACCGGATTGCGGCGACGCAGCCCAGCTGCGAGACGTGCTCAATCGACGGTCGCTCGCGGGAGGAAATTACATGCACACGATCATCCGAGGGACATTGCTTGCGCTCGCCTTCTCGCTTCTCGTGAGCGGTTCTGCCGACGCTGCTTCGCAGACGATCCTCGGGAAGAAGCTCCGGATCACGGCCGGCGCCGCGCAGCGGACCGTCACGGCGGTGGCGGTGGAGCACGGCAGCTCGAATACGATCGTGGGCGACCCGACCACGAGCGGCGCCACGCTCGAAGTGATCGCGAACGGCGGGACCGATTCACGCCAGACGTTCAGCCTGCCCAGCTCGGGTTGGAGCCGCATCGGTTCGGTCGGCTTCAAGTGGTCGAACCGCAATGATCGCGGCCACCCCGTCAAGCACGTCAGCGTCAAGAAGGCATCGAGGGGCACTTTTCGGCTGACGGTCAAGATCGCGGGCCCCGCCGGCAACGTGACCATCGTTCCACCGAATCCCGGGACGAGTGGCGGCGGCGTCCTCGGCATCAACGGCGGCGACAGCTACTGCGTCGGGTTCGGTGGCGCGGCGGGCGGCATCACCAAGAGGAACGATAGCCGCCAGTGGACGATCAAGAACCCGACCGCGGCTGCATGCCCGGGTAGCGGCGGCGGCACCGTCGCCGTCCGCGTGCTCTCGAACCGGCCCGATCTGATCAGCGCCGGGGACGCGCTGGTGGAAGTCGTATTGTCGCCGGGCGCGGATCCGTCGGCGGTTCAGGTCGACGTCGATGGACAGGACGTCACGAACATGTTCGCGGTGCGGCCGAACGGCCGGTACATGGGCCTGTTGACCGGGTTGGCGCTCGGCTCGAACGTCGTCACCGTGCATGGCCCCGGCGGCGACGACCAGATCACCATCGTCAACCACCCGAATGGTGGTCCCGTCCTCTCCGGCCCGCAGCTTCAGCCGTGGATTTGCCAATCCGGCGCCGTGGATGCGCAGTGCAACCAGCCGCCTGCCTACCGGTTCGTCTACAAATCGACCGATCCGAGCAAGCAGGGGTTGCAGCCCTACGACCCCAGCAACCCTCCCGCGGACGTCGCCAACACGACCACGGACCAGGGCGTGACGGTGCCGTTCATCGTGCGCGTCGAGAGCGGCTACCAGGACCGCGATCAGTATCAGATCTCGACGCTCTACCAGCCGGGCGAGCCGTGGGCGCCGTGGGCCCCGCAGCCACAGTGGAATCACAAGATGCTGATCGTCCACGGCGCGTCATGCGGTGTGGACCATCAAACCGGTAGCGCTCCGGACACGACCACCGGCGGCACCGTCGCGGACACCGCGGGGACCGCGGAGTACGCGCTCGGGCAGGGCTTCGCGACGATGTCGACCGCGCTCGACAACAGCGGCCACAACTGCAACGTCGCGCTCCAGGCCGAGTCGCTGATCATGGCGAAGGAGCGGCTCGTCGAGCAGTACGGCGAGCTGCGCTACACGATCGGCTCCGGCTGCTCGGGCGGCTCGCTGGCGATTCAGTGGATCGGCAACGCCTACCCGGGCTTCTACCAGGGCATCCTGCCGAGCTGCTCGTTCCCCGATGCCTGGGGCACCGCGACGCAATTCCTCGATTACCACCTGACCCTCGCCTACTTCATGGATCCGTCGAAGTGGGGCCCGGGAATCGCGTGGTCGCCGACGCAGATGGCCGACGTCCAAGGCCACGTGTCGATCGTGAACTCGCAGGTCAGCGACAGCGCCCAGTTCCACGTGGCGGTGCCGACGGACCCGTGCGCGGGCGTCAGCGCCGCGCAGCGCTACGATCCGCAGACCAACCCCGGCGGCGTGCGCTGCGACATCCAGGACGCGGCGATCAACATCTTGGCCCCGCGCCCGCCCGCCGACTGGTCCGCCAACGAGCAGGCGCTCGGGCACGGCTTCGCGGGAGTCCCGATCGACAACGTCGGCGTGCAGTACGGCTTGAGCGCGCTGCGACAGACGAAGATCACACCCGCGCAATTCGTCGACGTCAACCAGAAGATCGGCGGTCTCGACGTCGACACCAACTTGATCCCCGACCGGAGCCCGGCGACGAGGCCGGCGCTCGCGAACGCCTACCGCAGCGGGATGATCAACGAGACCAACAACCTCGATCAGACCGCGATCATCGACTGCCGCGGGCCGGACCCCGGCGCGTTCCACGACGCGTACCGCGCGTTCGCGGTCCGCGCGAGGCTCGATCGCGAGCACGGCAGCCATGCCAACCAGCTGATCTGGGAGGGGCCGGTGCTCCTCTTCGCCGACACGCAATGCGTGAAGAACAGCTTCATCGCGATCGACCGATGGCTCCGCGCGGTGGAGCAGGACCCGTCCGAGGATCCGCTCGCCCAGAAGATCGTCGACGACAAACCGTCGGACCTCACCGACCGCTGCTACGACGGCAACGGCAACGAGGTCTCGGACGACATCTGCGGCGAGGCGGTGGTGACCACGTACGGCACGCCCCGGACCGTCGCCGGCGACGCAATCACGACCGACACGAACAAGTGCCAGCTTCGGCCGCTGAACCGCAGCGACGACTACGGCCCGATCCCGTTCACGGACGACCAGTGGGCCACGCTACAGTCGATCTTCCCCGACGGCGTCTGCGACTTCTCGATGCCCGGCGTCGACCAGCAAGGGACGGTCCCGTGGCTGACCTACCAGGATGCGGCGGGCAACGTGACATACGGCGGGCAGCCGCTGCCGCCCGCACAAGTCGGCGTCGCGCCGGGCTGGGTCAGCGAGGCGTTCTCGAGCGGGCCGTGAGACCTGCCGGAACAGCCGCCGACGGTGCCGCGCACGGACATGAGCACGGCGCGGCGTCGAACCACGTCGCCGCGTGCCGTGTCTCATCGGCGCACGTACTTCGCGGGATCTGATCATCCGGTCACATTCTGCTCGCGCGGTACGTCGAGCGGCTGAGGCAGAGGAAAGGACCGTACAAGCGAAGTCTGTCGGCTACTGGGCGGCCACGCGAGCTCTCGTGGTCTCCTCGCGGACGTGGGCATCGACCTCGGTGCCGACGGCAAGTTCCTCGTCCTCGACGGCCACGTCGACAAAGGCGACGCGCGCGACAAGCACGCGAAGCTCCTCGAGGAGCTCGGCATCGGTCGGCGCCGGCGGCGGCTCGCTCACGCTCTTCGACGCCATCCGCCAGCAACGGCCGGCAAGCCCGCCAACTACTGCGAGATCGGCGGCAACCCCAGCGTCAAGAAGGCCTGCGAGCTGACGAAGCTGATCTTGTCCAAGCCGGGCGTGAAGAAGATCGCCGTCATGATGAACGTCGTCTCGAATACCCGCGTCGACATCGTCGCCCGCGGCGTCATCAAGGGCGTCGTCGAGGCCGGCCGCACCCCCGCCGACACCATCGCGATCTTCCGCATCCCCGGCGCCTGGGAGGACGACGGCTTCAAGATCCTCAAGAAGTACGGCGTCGAGTACTGCGACCGCACGGTGTCGATGTACGAGGCCGCCGGGCGCGCCGTCGCGAAGATGCGGTAGTATCCCATCTGGCCTCCGGGATTCACCGGCAACAGCGACGACGTGGGCACGGTGGAAGACGGCCAGTGTCTCACGAACAGCTGCGTGATCCGCTTTCTTTGGACTGCTCCGCCGTCTGCGTCGCGCAGGCCGTTGGCAGGTCGCGATCGCATTGTCAGCGGGCCGCGCCGCGCTGGAAGGCGGGACGACGCCTTTGCGTCGAGCTATCAACTCGCGTTCGGGCCGAGCAGATCGCCGAGGCCAATGAGGTTATGCTTCGTCGCGGAAAGCTCTTCACGGCGATGCGTGCGGCATGGACGGTCGCGACCTCGTTCGGCTGCGTCGCCGGCCCCGTATGCATGCGGAGATCCTGTTCAGCCAGGAGGACGAGGTGCTCACGTGGGCAGAAGCGACTCTACGTGCACCCGAAGCGACGCTCGAGCGGCTCGTCGCCCGGTAAACGCAGCCGACGGCAACCCCGCTACGCGCTGATGATTTCGTTCAGACCTTCGACGAGCCGGTCGAGCTCGTCGGACGAGATGCGACCGAGCTTCTTGCCGAGGCGACGAGTCGAGAGGGTGCGGATCTGGCTGATCTTCACCCACGCGCGCTTCCCGAGCTTCGACGACTCGAGCTCGAGCACGAGAGGAAATCCAGCGCGCTGGGGTTGGCTCGTCAACGCCATCGCGATCACGGTGCCGGAGTGCTCGTTGAAGACGTCGGCGCTCAGGACGACGACGGGCCGGCGGCCCGCCTGCTCATGGCCGATCACGGGATTGAGATCGGCCCACACGACGTCGCCCCTCAGAACTCGGGCCACTCGTCGAGGTCCGCGCGCAGACCCTCGTCGGCAAGTCGCTGCTCGGTCCGCCGGTTCAGCTTCGCGCACTCGCGGGCCAACCGACCGCGGTCGAGCCGGTCGAGCGTGTCACGAACGGCCTCCTGAATCGCCCGGCTCCGATTCGGGAACTTGCGCTGCGCGACGAGGCGGTCGATGCGCTTGAGAAGCCGTTCTTCGATCGTGATCGCAACTTTCGCCGCTGGCATCCGATGAATCCTCGGTATGACGAATCCTCATACCCCGTGGGACACGGGCGGACAATGGGTACTCGTCGCAGTCGCCCCCTAGGGTGTCTGCGCACGACGCGGTAGCGGCGCGTCGGTCCGCGGCCGCCGCTACTCCGGCGACGTCTCCCCCGACCCGCCGAACTCCTTCGGGAAGTCCTTGAACTTCGGCAGGCCGTCACGCACCTGCATGACCTTCTCGCCGTAGTGCACGTGGAGCGTCGGGTGGAAGGCGAAGCCGGCGATCGTCACGCTGGGGACGTCGGTCATGTTGATCGACGGGTGGCGGACCAGCACCGCGCCGCCGCACTCCTTGCAGAAGTGGCGGTGGCTCGCCTCGGTCTTCTTGTAGACGCCGAGCTTGTCGGCGCCCTTCACGACGTTGACGTTCGGGGTCGGCCAGAGGGTGGCGCCGTGGATGGGCGCGCCGAGCCAGCCGCGGCAGGAGCTGCAATGGCAGTAGCACTGCACGACGGGATCGCCCGAGATCTCGACCTGGACCGCGCCGCAGATGCAGCCGCTCTTTCGTGCATCACTCATTCGAAGCCCTCCTTCGGCGCCGCACCGTAGCGACTGGCTCGACCTGACGGAAGTCCGTCGCGGGGACCCCGCCTGGCGTCGGCACCGGCGCTGGAAGCCCGCTCCTGCTGCGATGCTCGCGCTGCGCCTTGCCACGATCGCCCCGAGGACGACCGCTTGCCCGAGGAGACGCCGCACTTCAGCGCGCCGATGGTCGGCTTTCACGGCTCGGAGCCGCCGACGGTCACCGCCGCGCACGACTCTTCGCGCATCGGCAGCCGTCGACGGTTACCGCCGCGTACGACGTCTCGGGCTTCGGCACGCTCGTCGACGCCGGCGCGCAACCGGCACTCTGTTACGTTCCGTTTAAAAATCGGTGCGGCAGCGATTGCTGCGCCAATTCGCTACAAACATCCGTCTGCCCGCCCATGACCGCGCATCCGCTCCCCGGTACATTCCCGCTACTACGCGCGGGGAAGGACGGCGACCATGGCGGGAGACTTCGAGGTCACGGGCGCGAACGACGAAGCGCTCTTCACGCTCAAGCTCCACCGCGGCGATGGCATGTGCCTCGTCGCGATGAATTGGAAGAAAGGCACGCCTAGTGACGACTTCGTCGGATTCGCGATCGAATATAGGGAACCCGGTGGCGATCGATTTTATGCCTTGAAGAATCGCCTGACGTTTCCAGCTGCCGACGGTTCCGTCGATCCCAATCGCCTGTCGACGCGGCGCTCACCGATCCAGAAGTTCCGCTGGGTGCACTTTCCTCGGAACGTCGAGATGGCCGGCGAGTTCACGTACAAGGTGACGCCGGTGTTCATGAACGCCTCCGACGAGCTGAGCTACGGCGAGCCGCAACAGGCGGCGATCGAGCTTCGGCGCGAAACCTACCCGGGCCAGCTGAACGTCTGCTACACGCGCGGGTTCGTATCGTCGCAAGCATTCGTCGACAAGTACGGCGCCGCCGCCATCCCGAAGCTCCTGCCGGCAAAAGCCGACCTCGGACTCGGCTTCACGCCGTCGCTTCCCAACGCGGAGGACGCTCTCGCTTGGATGGGGTTCGAAGCGCGCAGCGCGATCCTCGAGCTGCTCGATCAGGCGATCGCCGACGAGACGGCCCAGGTGCGCGCCGTCGTCTACGACCTCAACGAACCCCACATCGTGTCCCGCTACGAAAAGCTCGGGGCACGCCTGAAGATCATCATCGACGACGACGGCGCGCACGGGAAACCGAAATCATCCGAGACGCTCGCAGCGACACGGCTCGCCACGTCGGCCGGCGCCGCGAACGTGAAGCGAGAGCACCTCGGAAAGCTCCAGCACAACAAGACGATCGTCGTCGACGGCACGAAGGTGCAGGCCGCCGTCTGCGGCTCGACGAATCACTCGTGGCGCGGCTTCTACGTTCAGAGAAGGCCGTGTTTCCGTTGACGGCGATCCGTACAGTCTGTACAGTCACGCGATCGTGACGAGACCTCAGCGCAAGCGCGCAGAAGAAGCGCGCAATCAGCTGCCTCTGTTGCTCGCGGACGCCGAGAAGGGTCGCACCACCATCATCACCCGCCATGGGCGTTCCGTCGCCGCGATCGTCCCGCTCCAGCACGTGGCAGTCTCGAGGCAGCGATCACTGGCCGCTCTCGCCGGATCGGGCAAGGGATACTGGGGCAAGGAGAGCCGGAGCACGCTGCGACGGCTCCGCGACGAATGGAACGACTAGAGTCGGCCGCACTTCCCCATGGCTCGCTGGTGCTCGTCGACAGCGCGCCGATCATCTACGTCCTCGAGGGGCATCGGCGGTTCGCATCGCGGTTCCGGCCGCTCTTCGATCGGCACGCGAGCGGTGAGCTGACGTTCGCGGTCACGACCATCACGGTCGCGGAGGTCCTGAGCGGGCCGGTTGGCGCGCGGGATGAAGCAGCGGTCCGACGGTACCGGGCAGTGCTCGAATCCTGGCACGTCGTCGAGCTCTCCGTGGACATCGCGGAGAGCGCCGCACGATTGCGGGCGACGTTGAAGCTGAAGTTGCCGGACGCGATCCAGGCAGCGAGCGCCCTCGCCGTCGGCGCTGATGCGCTCGTGACCCACGATCGCGATTTCGCCAAGCTTCGTGCGCCGCGAGTCCTCGCATAGCGGACACCGCTGGCCTCGGCGCGGTAGCGTAGACCACGACGACCGTCCGTTCACCGTCGGTCATCTTACGAGCAAACTTACTAACTGAAGTTTCCTAGCAAGCTCGATGACGGGCGCGCCTTCGGAAGAAGAACGAGCTTGCGGGCATCTTCCTACTATGAAGTGACTCGCAAGCTCAGACGACCGGTCAGCGCTCGGCAGCGCGCGACTGCGGTGCTCGCGCGTCGCGGGCGGTGCCGACGACGGCGCGCAGCAGCCGGCGCGCGTCGGCGACGGTCTTCAGACGGACCGGGATCGCGCTCGGGCGCGTGCCGACGTGGATCGCGAGCGAGCCGCTCGGAAGAGCTGCGAAGAGGTCCTCGTCGGTGCGGTCGTCGCCCATCGCGACGGTGAGGGTATCGGCGGGCATCTGCGCGATCGCGTCGGCGACGATCATCCCCTTGTTGACGCCGGCGGGACGGATCTCGATGACCTTCTCGCCCGACAGCACCTCGACGGGCAGGTTGCTCAGCAGCTCGGTGAGGTGCGCGCGCAGCTCGTTGGCCTGGAAGCTGCCGAACTCGGGGTCGGCGAGGCGGTAGTGCCAGGCGATCGACGCGGTCTTCTCCTCGACGAGCGTACCCGGCGTCCGCACCGTGAAGTGCTCGAGGATCGGCAGCACCCGCTCGTGCCAGTGCGGCGGCGGGATCGGACGTCGCGTCCAGCCGTGCTCTCCGCGCGACCAGAGGCCGTGCTCGGCGTGCAGGCCGATCGGCAGCGCGCCGAGCCACTTCTCGAGAACGGGGTAGGACCGGCCGCTGACCACGTGCACCGCCGTGCGCGGTCTGGCCGCGAGCGCGCGCAGCAGATCGAGGATCTCGTCGTCGGGCGTCGCCAGCTCGGGGACGTCGGCGAACGGCACCAAGGTGCCGTCGTAGTCGAGGAGCAGCAGGAGATGCCGGGCGGCGCGCATCTGCTTCATGGCGCTCTCGACGCGCGCCGCCTCCTCGGACGGCGTCGGGCCGCGCAGCGCCGACGACGCCTCGAGCGCCTCGACGAAGGTCGAGACCCAGGCGTGCACGTCGAAGCGCAGGACGCGCTTGCGGAGCGCCTCCATGCGCGAGCGCCGCTCGGTCTCGGGAAGCGCGAGGGCGCGGCGGTAGACGGCGGTCGCGCCTTCGACGTCGTACGGGTTCAGGCGCAACGCCTCGCCGAGCTCGGCCGCCGCGCCCGCGAACTCGCTCACCACCAGGACGCCGTCGCCGTCGACGCGCGACGCGACGAACTCCTTGGCGACGAGGTTCATCCCGTCGCGCACCGGCGTCACCAGCATCACGTCGGCGGCGCGGTAGAGCGCGATCAGGTCGCGCTGCGGCAGCGTGCGGTAGATGTAGGCGACGGGCGTCCAGTCGGGCGTGCCGTAGCGTCCGTTCAGGTGCCCGACCATCGCCTCGACCTGGTGGCGCAGCTCGCGGTACGCCTGCACGCCGGTCCGCGACGGCACCGCGACCTGGATCAGCCGGACGCGGCCGCGCAGCGACGGCTCGTCGTCGAGGAGCTTCTCGAAGGCGAGCAGGCGGCGCGGCATGCCCTTGGTGTAGTCGAGGCGGTCGATCCCGACCATGACGATCGCGTCCTCCGCGCCGCGGAACCGCCGCGCCTGCGCGACGACGGCCGGCTCCGCGGCCTTGGCGGCGATCGCGGCGGCATCGATGCCCATCGGGAAGACGCCGAGCCGTACGGCGCGCGACCCGAGGTGCACGCGGTCGACGTCGACCTCGAGGCCGCGCACCCGCAGCACGGTCGAAGCGAAGTGGCGGACGTAGGCCGGCGTGTGAAAGCCGATCAGGTCGGCGCCGAGCAGGCCGTCGATCAGCTGCTCGCGGCCGGGCAGCGTCCGGAAGACCTCGGAGGACGGGAACGGGATGTGGAGGAAGAACCCGATGCGCGCGTCGGGGACGCGCTCGCGGACCAGATGCGGCACCAGCATGAGCTGGTAGTCGTGGACCCAGACCAGATCGCCGGGCGCGTGGTGCGTCGCGACGACGTCGGCGAATCGCTCGTTGACGCGGACGTAGGTGTCCCAGTCCTCGATGTGGTCCGGGAGCTGATCGAGACGGTAGTGAAAGAGCGGCCAGAGGACCTGATTCGAGAAGCCCTCGTAGTAGCGTTTCACCTCCTCGGGGGAGAGCGAGACCGGGACCAGGTGGCGCGAGTCGAGCTCACGGGCGAGCAGCGCACGCTCGCCGGCGTCGAGGCCCTCGGCTGCGCCGGGCCAGCCGATCCAGAGGCCGCCGGAGCGTTGGTGGGGAGTGCGCAGGCCGGTGGCGAGCCCGCCGGCGCTGTTTCCGACCTCGAGGCGGCCGCGCACGCGCCGCACGGTCACGGGCAGCCGATTGGAGACGATGATGAGTCGCTGCGTGGGCTCCATCGCCGTTCTTATACCGCAAGAATCGCCCGGCAGACGACCGCGGAGCTTGGCGTCGCGCACCGTCACTGAGCGGCGGCGCCGTCGCCGCGACCACGCGCGAGCACGCGCCGATCGGGTATGCCCTCCCGGCCATCGACGGGGCGCGCGACCGACGCCGGCGGGTGAGCTGCTCTTTCAATGCGCGCGCGACGTCGTCGACCGCCTCGAGCGCATCGAGCGGCACTTCGCGGAGGAGAGCGGCGGCAGCGCCGGCGTCGTGCGTCTCGGCGCCCCCGATCCGGTGTGCGCGTACGTGCTGCCGGGCTCGGTCGAGAAGCTCTGCCGCACGCTGCCGCGCATTGACGTGTGCGTCACCAGCGGCCATCCCGCGGCGACGATGGCGCGGCTCGCCGCCGGCGACGTCGACATCGCGCTCGTGCCGCTGCCGATCGAATCGGAGCGGCTGCGGATCGTCGAGGTCGGCGACGACGAGCTCGTCGCGATCACGCTGCCGCACCACGCGTGGACGGCGCGCGGCCGCGTCGACGCGCTCGCGTTCGTCGACGAGCCGGTGGTCCTCTACGATCGCCAGAGCGCGATCACCGAGGGGATGCTGCGCTTCCTGCTCGAGAGCGGCGTCTTCCCGCGGATCGCCGTCGAGGTCGATCAGCTGGAGAGCGTCAAGGACCTGGTGCGGGCCGGCATCGGCACCGCCGTCGTGCCGCGGTGGTCGGTGCGCCGGGAGGTCGTCGCCGGCGCGCTCGGCGCCGTCACGCTCGGCGGCGCCGGCCTGCGACGCCGCTGGGCGCTGGTGTTCCCCGACGCACCACCGCGGCCGGCGAGCATGGCAGCGGTGGTCCGGCTCCTCGACGAGGACCTACCGGCACGCTTCGCCGGCGCGTGACGCGGCCGGGGCCGCGCCGCGATCCGCCGTCAGGAACCGCGTTTCGGGAGGTCGATCGACGAGCCGGAGCTCGTGCGCGAGCCAGCGCGGGAGCACGAGGGTGCCGATGTCGCCCGGCTGGCGCGCGGTCGAGACCAGGCCGACGTGCAGCGGAGCGAGCATGACGTCGCGGCCGGCGACCCGGTACATCACCGAGAGGCCGGTGTGCATGACGACGCGCGCGTGCGGGATCTCGACCCAATCGATCGCATTGCACGACGCGCCGTCGACTTGTCTGAGAGGGGAGCGCCACGAGGCATACGCAGTGTACATCCGGGCTCCTTCCGTGAGACGTCTGCGGAACCTCGTATGTCTGCGTCCCGACCGCGGCGTAGGCAATCCTCTCGGTAGGTGAGGGCGATTTCGACCCGCGGGCGCGCTACGGCTCGCCGGCGACTTTGCCGGTGAATCCCGGCGGCGCCATCCGATGGCGAGTGTATGCCTCGTAGCCCGACGCGATCTCGAGGAGCGTCGGCTCGTCGAACGGGCGGCCGTGGAAGCAGATGCCGAACGGCAGCGTGACCTCGCGCCGCACGTAGTCGGCGGGCGCGAGCCCGGGAGTCCCCGGGATGCGGTCGTAGACTTCCGTGGTGTAGCCGCCCGGCACCACGATGTCGGGAAGGCCGCTGGCGTCGGTGAAGGCGTTCCAGCCGCGGTTCGGCCGGCTCTCGACGACCGGCACCGTCACGGCGTTCACCCCGGTCACGATGTTCGACGGCACCGTCTCGTACGGATACGCGAGCGCGTCGAGGTGGTTGTCGGCGAGCACCTTCAGGATGATCTCGCGCAGGGCTTCCTGGCGGAAGAGGTGCGCCGCCTCGCCGGGCGCGTCCAGCCGCGTGCCGTTGTCCGACGGCAGCGACGGGATCTTCTCGACGTAGGTCGCGACGCCCTTGCCGCTCGGGATCGCGCACTGGCCGGCGTCGAGCTTCGCCGCCGTGCAGGAGAGGTCGAGGTCGCGGAGATCGGCGATCGACGTGATGTTCGCGTCGCCGCGGTCGGCGAGGTAGCGGAGGAACGTATATTGCCCTTCGGTGAACTCGCCCGACGGCGTGTCGTTCAGGCGCCGGAGATTCACCACCTTCGCCGACGAGGTCTCGGCGTCGGCGTGCGGGAAGAGCGACGGGTCGAAGAACATCGCGACGAAGTAGTCGATGAAGCGCGAGAACGGCGCCGGCAGCGGGAAGTTCTGCACCAGCTGGGCGGTCGTCGGCCACGCGCCGGCCGGCGTCGACGGGCCGATCAACGACGGCTCCGCGGTCGGCAGCACGAGCTCGATCGCGTCCTGGATGCTCGGGCTCATGTCGGGGATGCTCGGGTCGCCGCAGGCGCCGAAGAGCGCGCAGTCCCGGGTGTTGATCGACTCGACGACCTCCGCGCCCGCCGCCTGCAAGTCGGCGATCGCCTGGTTCATCACCGCGACTGAGTCGGTGTCGATCGGCGTGCCGCCGTAGAGCGACGCGAAATCGACCATGAACTCGCGGATGATGCCGATGCGCTTGCCGGTGAGCCGCCTGCCCTTCGCGAACTCGACGTAGGAGTCGGACGGCGTCTCGCCGACCTGCGCCGCGGTGATCGGGTCTCTGGGATCGTAGCCCTTCAGGACGTCGAGGACGCGGGCGACGTCCTCGACGGTCCGGCAATGCGGCCCGAGCCGCTCGCGCAGGAGATTCGCGCGGTACATCCCTTCACGGCTCACCAGGCCGCGCGTCGCCGCGAAGCCGACGATGCCCATCTTCTTTGCCGGCTCGCGGATCGATCCGAGCGACTCCTCGGCGAGCGCGCAGACGACGAGGTTCGCCGACACGGCCGCCGCCGAGCCGCTGCTCGAGCTGCCGCCGTTGCGCTCGGTTGCGAACGGGTTGCATGCCTGCCCCTGGTAGGTGCTGCGGCCGAAGCCGCCCGCATACTCGCCCAACGTCGTCTTGCCGAGGATGATCGCACCCGCGGCGCGCAGCTTCGCGACCGCCGTCGCGTCCTCGGGCGGGCGGTCGTCGGCGTACGCCGCGATCGCGCCGTCGGTGGTCCGCATGTCGAAGGTGTTCATCTGGTCCTTGATGCCGATCGGGATGCAGTAGAGCGGCAGGTCCGCGACCGGCGGCTTCTTTCCGTACCGGGCGTCGTACGCGCGCGCGGTCTCGAGCGCGTCCGGCATGTTCGGATCGTTGTCGCAGGCGCCGAGGCAGGTCTCGGAGCGCTGGCCGCGGATGTTCAGGTTCTGGAACGCGTTCACCTGTCCGGCGTCGGCGATCGGCGTCAACGTGCCGAGCTCGACGCCTTTCCCGCTCGGCATCACGAGGTCCGGCGGCTTCGGCATGCCGCTCTGGTCGAGATAGGCCGTGCACTTGCCGCTGAACTGCGCGATGCGAGCCAAGTAGAGCTTCACCAGTCCCTCGCAGGTGATCTTCCCGTCTCGGATCGCGCGATGGATGTCCAAGATCGTCGCTTCCTGCAGGTGGAACGCGCGGTCCTCGCGCGGCGGCCGCCGGGCGCTGGTGCGCGCGCCTTTGCCCTGGAGCGGTCCCGCAGGCGCGGTCGCGTCGATCATCTTCGCGCCGAGCTCCTCGTCGATGCCCGGCTCCGCGCGGGCCCGCGTCAATGGAAGTACCAGCAGCGACGAGGCGGCGAGCAGAGCGAGGACGGTCCTCGACGATCGCCTCCCGGTGGTGTGCGCGTCCATGCGATCCCCTTTCCGTGAGTCGACGCGCGGTCGTGACGGACGTCCGCGCGCTCATGGGTGAGCAAGGCGGATGCCACGGCGCGCGAGACCTCGCGCCCGCTGCGCGCCCGAGCGACACCACGGCGATTTCCGCGGAGCGACGCGGAGAACCGACGTCGCCGCGGACGCGCCGCGGGGAGCGCCCGGCCGCGCGCGCGTCGGCGCTGCTCACGCGCTGGGCGTCGCGAGTGAGCACGTGCGCAAGATCGCGGCAGAACGCCACAGTCGCAGCGGCGCAGCACCCGAGGAGCCGGTCGGCGACGGCCGCGGATCGTCGCCACCCGAGAGCGGCCGGCGATCGACGCGCGACCGCGAGCCATCGCACGCGCGAGCGCGAACGTGCGCCTCCGTGCAATTGCGAAGGTAGTGGCACCTCACCAGAATCGATACCGACCGTGTCTTCCTGTTTCGTACGCCAAGACGGCGCGTCCCGCGGCACGGGGTCGAGGAGGAAGGAGCGATGCGTATCGCGCAAGTCGCGCCGCTGCATGAGAGCGTTCCCCCGCAACTCTACGGCGGCACCGAGCGGATCGTCTGTTACTTGACCGAGGAGCTCGTGCGGCGGGGTCACGCCGTGACGTTGTTCGCCGCCGGCGACGCCGTCACCAGCGCCCGCCTCGCGGCGTCGACGCCGCGCTCGCTCAGGTTCGACCCGACCGTCGTCGATCCGGTCGCTCACCACGTCGCGCAGCTGCGTACCGTGCTCGATTGCGCCGCGAGCTTCGAGGTCATCCACAATCACATGGACTATCTGGGCTTCCTGCTCGCGACGCGCTCCCCGACGCCGGTCGTGACGACCCTGCACGGGCGTCTCGACCTGCCGGACCTGGTGCCGCTCTATCGCGTCTTCTCCGACGCCGCCGTGGTGTCGATCAGCGACGCCCAGCGCGAGCCGTTCCCGGAGATCGCCTGGCAGGCCACCATCCACCACGGCATTCCTCGCGACCTGCACCGCCCGGGAGCGGGAGACGGCGGCTATCTCGCGTTCGTCGGCCGGATCTCGTCCGAGAAGCGCGTCGACAGCGCGATCCGCGTCGCCGACGCCGTCGGCGTCCCGCTCAAGATCGCGGCCAAGGTCGACCGCGTCGACGTCGAGCACTACGAGTCGGTGATCAAGCCTCTGCTCGCGAAGAGCCGGATGGCCGAGTACGTCGGCGAGATCGGTGAGCACGAGAAGACGGCGTTTCTCGGTGGTGCGCTCGCGCTCCTCTTTCCGATCGACTGGCCCGAGCCGTTCGGTCTGGTGATGATCGAGGCGCTCGCGTGCGGCACGCCGGTGATCGCCCGCCGTCGCGGCGCCGTGCCGGAGGTGATCGACGACGAAGAAACCGGCTTCATCTGCGACGACGAGGCGGCTATGGTCGAGGCAGTGGGGCGGCTCGCCGAAATCGACCGGCGGCATTGCCGCGCGGTGTTCGAGCGACGCTTCACCGTCGAACGCATGGCCGACGACTACGTCACGATCTACCAGTCGATGATCGCGGAGGGTGAGCGCGGCGCGGCGTGACCCGGCCCGCGCGCCGCGCAGCGCTCGATAGCGGAGCCGCACCGATGGTCGGCTCGGCGCACCGCTCGTCTCCCCGCTCGTTCGACGCCGTCGTGTTCGACGTCGACGGCGTGCTGGTCGCGTCGCCGCACGAGCGCGCCTGGCAGGAGGCGCTCGCGGGACTCATGGCGGGCCCGTGGCGCGGCGTCGCGAGCAGCTACGCGCCCGAGCGGTTCACGACCGCCGTCTACCAGGAGCACGTCGCCGGCAAGGCGCGCTTCGCCGGCGCGCGCGCCGCGCTCGATCACTTCGGCATCGCGGAAGACGCCGGCCGGACCGCGGAGTACGCCGCGCGCAAGCAGCGTCGCATCGACGAGCTGATCGCGGCGGGCGAGTTCGTCGCGTTCGACGACGGGCTGCGGCTGGTGGTGACGGCGAAGGCGGACGGCCTGCGGCTCGCCGCCGCCTCGTCCTCGCGGAACGCCGGACGTTTCATGGAGCGCATCCGGATCGACGGCCTCGCCCGGCGATGCGGCGTGAGCGAGCGCGTCGTGCCGGCGGGGGCGACCCTGCGCGACGTGTTCGAGGTCGACGTCTGCGGCCGCGACCTGCCGCACGGCAAGCCGCACCCGGACATCTTCCTGCTCGCCGCGGCCGAGCTCGGGATCGCGCCGGCGAAGTGCGTCGTCGTCGAGGACGCGCCGTCGGGGGTGCTCGCCGCCAAGGCGGCGGGTATGGCGGCGATCGGCGTCGCCCGGCTCGGCGACCGCGATCTCCTCGACGCGGCGGGCGCGAACCTCGTCGTCACCTCGCTCGACGACGTCGACGTCGCTGCGCTGCTCGACGGCCGGCTCGCGACCGATGGACAGGCGCGACGGCAAGGAGGTGAACCGTGACGGACCTGCGGACGATGCACGACGGTGAGGTCGAGCGCTGGCTCGCGGCCGCGCTGCGGCCGTCGCCGGAGCCCGAGTGGATCCTCAGCGAGCAGGGCTACATGCCGCTCCGCGAGGCCGGCATCGAGTCGCGCTTCACGATCGGCAACGGCTTCCTCGGCGTCCGCGGCGCGCGCTCGATCAGCCGCGGACCGATGTGGATGTCGTTTCTGCACACGCTCAGCTGGGCGTCGTGGCCGCGTACCTTCGTCGCCGGGCTGTTCGACACGCCGAACACCGAGCCGCCGGTGCCGGCGCTGGCGCCGGCGCCCGACTGGCTGCGCCTGCGCATCCTGCTCGAGGGCGAGCCCTTGCTGATTCGCTCCGGCGAGCTGCTGGCGCACTCGCGTACGCTCGATCTCAAGCGCGGCGTGCTGGTCAGCGAGTGGCACCAGCGCGACCCGAAGGGGCGCGTGATGCGCCTGCGCGCCCTGCGCATGGTGTCGATGGCCGACCGCCAGCTCGGCTTGCAGATGCTGCAGCTCACGATCGACGGCGAGCAGGCCGAGGTCACGCTCGACGCGGCCTTCGAGGTCGCGAACTCCGCGCTCGAGCTCCGCGCCCGCGAGCCGGATCTCACCGTCTGGCAGACCGCGAGCTCGGGGAAGTGCCTCGCGGTCGCCAGCGTCGACGAGCTGCGCGTGCGCGGCGACGTCGTCGCGCCGGCGCGCGACGACCAGCTGCACCGCGCCTGGACGTGGACGTCGCAGCCCGGCGAGACCGTGAGCTTCCGGCGCCTGGTGTCGGTGTCGCGGGACGACAGCGACTGCACGGCGCTGCGCAAGGCGACGCGCGGCGCGCTCGAGCGCGGCAAGCGTCTCGGCTGGCACGGCGCCGTCGCGGCGCACGAGCAGGCGTGGGCGGACCGCTGGTCGTGCAGCGACATCGAGATCGACGGCGACGAGGAGGCGCAACGCGCCTTGCGGTTCGCGGTCTACCATCTGAACGCCGCCGCGAATCCCGGCGACGAGCGCGTCTCGATCGGCGCCCGCGCGCTCACCGGCGACGCGTACCTCGGCCACGTCTTCTGGGACACCGAGATCTACCTGCTGCCGTTCTACGTCTTCACCTGGCCGGAGGCCGCCCGCGCCCTCCTCCGCTACCGCTACCACACGCTGAGCGGCGCGCGCGCCAAGGCGGCGCGGCTCGGCTTTCGCGGCGCGCTCTACGCGTGGGAGTCGGCGGACACCGGCGAGGAGACCACGCCCGAGAACATCATCGATCCCGACGGCCGCATCCTGCACGTCCTGTGCGGCACGCACGAGCACCACATCAGCGCCGACGTCGCCTGGGCGGTCTGGCAGTACTGGAAGGCCACCGCGGACGAGCGCTTTCTGGTCGAGAGCGGCGCCGAGATCCTGCTCGACACCGCGCGCTTCTGGGCGAGTCGCGTCACCGCGGACGGCGACGGCTGGTACCACATCGACGACGTGATCGGGCCCGACGAGTATCACGAGCACGTCGACGACAACGCCTTCACCAACGTCATGGCGAGCTGGAACCTCGAGCGCGGCCTCGAGACGGCCATGCTCCTGCGCGAGCGATGGCCGGAGCGATGGAAGACCTTGGCGCGCGACCTCGACCTCGACGACGCGGAGCTCGCGCGCTGGCGCGAGGTGGCGGCGCGGCTGGTGACCGGCCTCGCCCCCGCGAGCGGCTTGATCGAGCAGTTTTGCGGCTACTTCGGCCTCGAGGACCTCGACCTCCGCGACTACGAGGGGCGCACCGTGCCGATGGACGTCGTCCTCGGCCGCGAGCGCACGCAGGGATCGCAGGTGCTGAAGCAGGCCGACGTCGTCGCGCTGCTCGCCCTCCTGCCCGACGCCTTCGATCGCCGCATCCGCGAGCGCAACCTGCGCTACTACGAGCCGCGCTGCGGGCACGGCAGCTCGCTCAGCCGCAGCATGCACGCGGTGCTCGCGGCGCGTCTCGGCGACGTCGAGATGGCGGCGCGCTATTTCCGCGAGACCGCCGCGACCGACCTCGCCGACACCCGCGGCGGCAGCGCCGGCGGCATCCGCATCGCCGCGCTCGGCGGCCTGTGGCAGACCGCGATGCTCGGCTTCATCGGCCTCACGCTCCGCGACGACGGCCTCGCCTTCGACCCGCACCTGCCGTCGGAGTGGCGCGCGCTGCGCTTTCGGGTGCACTGGCGCGGCCGCCGGCTGCGCGTCGGCCTCGACGGCGCCGCCGCCGTCCTCGAGGCGAGCCTCGAAAGCGGCGAGCCGCTGGCGCTGCACGTCGCCGGGCGCGCGCACGGGCTCGCTCCCGGTGCGCCGCTCCGCATCGCCTGGCGCGCCGACGGACCCCGACCCGTTCTTGACCATTCGGCCGGCCGCCGCTAAATCACCTCGCTTCGCGGCTTCGCCGGCTCACCCGAACGCATGTCGATCCTGATCAACCGAGACACGACCGTCATCATCCAAGGGATCACCGGCCGCGAGGCCGTGAACCTGACGCGCGAGGGCCTCGACTACGGCACCAAGATCATCGGCGGCGTGACGCCCGGCCGCGCCGGCCGCGACGTCTACGGCGTGCCCGTCCACGACTGCGTCCGCGACATCACCGCGAAGGAGCACGTCGACGGCTCGATCGTCACCGTCCCGCCGCGCTTCACGCGCGACGCCGTCTTCGAGGCGATCGAGGCCGGCGTGAAGCTCATCGTGATCGTGACCGAGCGCATCCCGCGCGGCGAGGTCGCGCAGATGGTCGAGCTCGCGAAGCTCCGCGGCGCGCGCATCATCGGCCCGAACTGCCTCGGCATCCTCTCGCCCGACGAGGCGAAGATGGGCGGCCTCGGCGGCCCGGCGGTGAACGTCCGCCGCGCCTTCAGGAAGGGCCCGATCGGGGTGATGTCGCGCTCCGGCGGGATGACGACCGAGATCGCGAACACGCTCACCGCCGCCGGCCTCGGCCAGTCGACCGCGGTCTCGATCGGCGGCGACGCGATCATCGGCTCCACCTACGCCGAGCTGATGCCGCTCTACGAGGCCGACCCGGAGACCAAGGCGATCGCGATCTACTCCGAGCCCGGCGGCCGCATGGAGGCCGAGCTCGCCGACTGGGTGCGCGAGCACAAGTCGCGCCTGCCGATCGTCGCCTTCATGGCCGGCCGCTTCATGGACGAGATGCCCGGCATGCGCTTCGGCCACGCCGGCACGATCGTCGAGGGCAAGGCGGACACCACCGCCGACAAGATCGAGCGCATGCGCGCCGCCGGCATCTCGGTCGCCGAGCGCATCGAGGAGATCCCGGGGTTGATCAAAGAGCGTCTCGCGGGAGCCGGCCACTGATGCGCGCCCGCTGCGACGCCGCCGCTGCGGAGGTCCGCTGATGCCGGGGATGTTCATCGACGTCGAGGTCGATGCCGAGCTCGCGAAGGACACTGCCTTCGCGAAGAAACTGACCGACGTCTGCCCGGTGAACATCTTCGCGCAGAACGCCGACGGCTCGGTGCGGATCGTCGAGGAGAACCTCGACGAGTGCGTGCTCTGCGAGCTCTGCATCCAGGCGGCGCCGCCGGGCGACGTCACGGTGCACAAGCTCTACGATCCCGGCGCCGTCCTCCGGCGCGCGTAGCGACGGCGCGACGACGTCGCCGTCGTCGACGTCACGCTTCCCGCGGCCGCCGGCTCCGTCGCCTCGGGCGGGTCTCATGCCCGCGGCCGGGACGGCGGACGGCGTCGCGGCTTGCGCTTGGCCCTGCAGGTCAACGTCGGGCCGCCGCGTGCCGGCGCGCACGACGCGATCGTCCCGCTCTGGACGGTCTCGGGGCCTCCCGACACGGAGTAGCTGAACCGGACGGTCACCGGACCGTGGAATGCGGCGGCGGGCGATCGGCGCCGGAAGGCGATCACGATCCTCCAGCGCGAGGACGGTCCCGCGACGCGCTGGAACACGACGCCGCCCGGGCAGCTCATCGACCCGTCGGCCGGCAGCCGACAGTCCTCCAGGTCTTCGAGCAGCCGCCGGCCGCCGTGGCCGTCGCGGTCGACGACGCTGAGCTCCGCCGTCGTCTCGTCGTCGCGCAGCGCCTCGAGATGCGGCTCGGTGAACTCGACGTCGGCCTCGTACGCCCCGAGCGGGTGCCCGTCCGGCGCGTTCGTCGCCTCGAGCGACGCGGACCTCACCAAGAGGATGTGCTCGCGGCGATCGGCGACGCGCCTCACCGGCGTCGCCGTCGCCGGCGGGGGGACGGCTCCGCACAATGCGAGCACGGCGACGCCGGCCGCGAGGCCGCGCCATCGCGCCGTCGCCTTCGCGGGCGCTCTCGTCGCCGCCGCGGCGACGGTCTGTACCGAGCTCTTCATCGGGAGAGCGACCGCTGAAACGAGGGATGCGCCGTCGTCACGTCGTATCACCGCGCCGCCGGCGCGTGAAACGACGATGCGCGGCGGGTGCTGTCCTGCATCGACGAGGACAGCACCGCGCGGCGGGTGCCGGCCCATCTCCAGAGAGCACGGCGCCGCGCGCGCATAGGTCGGGGCGCAGCATCTTCGGTCTCGTCGATGCCACGCGACCGTCAGGCGGTGCGGCTCAGACGGCGACCTGCACGGGCGGCGGCGCCTCGCCTCGCGTCTCCTCCGACGCGGCCTGTACGGTCGGGATCTCGACCGTGAACCAGCTGCCCTTCCCCGGCTCGCTCTCCACGTCGATCGTCCCACCCAGCGCCTCGACGAGCCGGCGCACGATGTAGAGGCCGAGCCCGACGCCGTCGTGGCGACGGGTGAACGAGCCGTCGCCTTGGCGGAACATCTCGAAGATCGTCGGGAGGGTCGCGGCGGCGATGCCGATCCCGGTGTCGCGCACCGTCACGCGGACGGCCGCCGCGCGCTCGTCCGGTACGGCGGCGTCGACCGTCACCACCACGCGGCCGGCGTCGGTGAACTTGAGGGCGTTGTGGACGAGGTTGCGGACGATCGTCTTCACCTTCGCCGCGTCGACCGCGACCGTCGGCAGCGGGCCGTGCGGCTCCCAGCTGAGCGCGACCGCGGCGCGCGTCCATTCCCGCGGCACCGTGGCGGCGATCTCGGCGACGAGCGCGTCGAGCGACACCGCCGCCGTGCGCACCGCCATCCCGCCGCTCTCGATCCGTCCGACGTCGAGCGTCGCCTCGACGGTCTCGAGGAGCTGCACGGAGTACGAGCGGGCGCGGCACAGCATGTCGCGGATCTCGGGCGCCTCGCCGTTCGCGGCGAGCTCCTCCGAGCCCATGTCGAGGTAGCCGATGATCGCGTGCAGCGGCGAGCGGAGCTCGTGCGACACCGTGCCGACGAACTGCGACTTGAGCGTGCTCGCGGCGCGGAGATCCTCGACGAGGCGCGCGTTGTCGAGCGCGAGCACGGCCGGGCGCGCGATGCCGAGGAGGAGCCGCCGCGCCCAGCCATCGAGTGGGCGGTCGCCGTCGTTCGCGACCACGAGGACGCCGACGAGGCCCGCCGCACGCGCCAGCGGCACCGCGACCGCGGGGCCGAGCCGCCAGCGCTGGTGCAGCCACGCCGGCAGCACCGACCTCTCCGCCGACGGGCACTCGACGACGTCGGCGTCGCTCGTCGATCGCTCGAGCGGTCCCGAATCGATCTCGAGTCCGCGAAGCTCCTCGAGGTCGATCGGCGTGCCTGCCGCTGCGAGCGCGCGAACGCGGTAGCCGCTGCCGCCGTGATCGCGCATGACGACGCACGCCCACGCCGCGCCCGTCAGCTCGCGCGCGAGCGACGCGAGGCGCTCCGCGACGGCATCGCTGGTCGGCGCGGCGGCGAGCTCCTCGGCCGCGTGCAGCAGCGCTTCCGACAGCGCCGACTCGCTGCGCGCCTCCGCGGCGGCGCGCTCGAGCTGGCGCCCGTAGCGGATGGATTGATACGCCACCACGATGAAGACGAGAGCCGGCGGGACGAGACTCGCGCTCGGCAGCCCGCTCGCCCGCGGTGCGATGCTCGCGATGACCACGTGCGTCGCGATCGCGAGCACGGTCACGACGACGCCGTCGCGTGGCGACACCAGCGACGCCGGGACGATCACCAACAGGAGCATGAACGGCGCGAACGGCGGCACCTGACCGCCGGCGAAGATGATCGCGTAGAAGCCGATGTCGACGACGACCTGGGCGAGCAACAGCAACCGCAGTCGGCGTCCCGTCGCGAACCAGCGGCGATACGGCACCAGCATCGCGGTGTCGAGCAGGCAGAGCGCCGTGATCCGTGCGAGGGGCAGGTCGGGCGCGGCGGTGTACTTGAAACCGATCGCGGCCGCGAAGATCAGGGCGAACGTGATCGGGCGCGCCGACGACAGGCGGTGGCGCAGGACGGCGTAGCCCGCTGGCGACACGTCGGGCCGGCCGCGATCGAGCGGTGAGCATCGTCGACGCATCGAGGGCTGGATGGCGGACGCCACACGCCTGGGAATGCAAAGGACATGCCCGCGCTCGCCGGCGCCGCCGGAACGGCGACGCGAGCGCGGCCCGGAATCCGTCGCAACCGCAACGCGGTCGCGGCTCCCTGCTGTGTCGGGGTCGTTCGCAACGGCGATGCGACAAGCCGCCCCATCCGCGCGAGTGTCACGGATGACCCAGCGCGCCGGCGCTCGCACCGGCGCGGCGCCCACTCCCCGAGACACGCGCTGCCGACGCGACACGTCGTCGCCGGACGCGCGATTGGTGACGTGGGTCGAACGCCTACGGGGCGCTGCGGATGTCGATCGCGCTCAGCGCGCGATGAGCTCGACGCGGCGGTTGAGCCGTCTGCCGTCGTCGGTGGCGTTGGTCGCGACCGGCGCGAGCGGGCCGACGCCGTGAGCGGCGAGGCGGTCCGAGGCGATGCCGTAGTCGGCGGTGAGCGCCGCCACGACCGAGCGCGCTCGGTCGCGCGAGAGCTCGAGGTTGTGGTCGAGGGCGCCGGTCGCGTCGGTGTGGCCGACGACGAAGATCGCGAGCTTCGGCTGGCGGCGCAGCAGCTCGGCGATCGCGTCGAGCGCCGGCTTCGACGCCGGCAGGATCTCCGCCTCGTCGACGTCGAAGTGGATGCCGTAGACGCGCGCCGCGCCGTCGCGCTCGATCGCCTTCGCGAGCGCGCTCGGGTCGACGGCGACGAGGCCGCGCTCCATCTCGTGGATCTCGACGACGTCGAGCTGCGTCCGCTGCTTCCCGACCATCACGGCGACGTACGCCTGCGCGTCGCCGGCGGCGACGCGCGCGGCGAGATAGCGCGGGTCGCCGTCGGCGGCGGCGAAGAGCCCGTTGAAGCGGTTCCAGGCGCTGCGGCCGTAGGCGGGACCGCAGGCGTTCTGCTCGCAGGCGTAGAGGACCTCGGCGCCGGCATGTTCCAGCGCTTCGCGATAGTTGCGGAAGATCTCGAGCGTCGAGCGCTCGGCGGGGTTGCGGTAGACGATCCGCGTGAGCTTTCCCTCGAGGTCCTTGCCCTCGAAGGTCATGCTCTTGGTGTCGAGGCCGACGACGAGCCGGTAGCGGCCGAAGTCCTTGCCCTCGCGGTTGGCGATCTCGGAGCCGGGATAGCGCGCCACGAGCGGGTGATCGCCGTCGTTCGCGGCGCCGGCGAGCGTCGCCGCCGCGACGACCGCGACGCAGAGAGACGCCGCCAGCGCACGGCGCGCGGCCGTCGCGCCGTGCGCCTCAGCGTCGCGCACCGAGCCTCGCCATCCGGTCGCGGTACTTCTTCATGAGCTCGAGGTTCTCGTCCGGCACGTCGCGCATCCCCCGCGCCATCGCCATGCCCGCTTTCGCCTGCGCCTCGATCATCGCCGCCTGCTCGGGCGGGAGCTGCTCGCGCATCTTCGCCATCGCCGCCGCCTGCTGCGCCTCGGCCGCCGCCATCTTCTTCGCGACCGCTTCCTTGCCGCCGTCCTTCAGGACCCCGTAGGCGAGCGCGGCGTTGTAGCCGACCCGCTGGAACTCCGTCGCGTCCTGAAACCCGTGCTTCTCGAGGATGGCCGTCGACGCGCCCGACACGTGCAGCGCCTGTGCGAACGCCTCCGGCCGAGTCGGAGCGACGCTGCCGGCGGCCGCGTCGCTCGCGAGCGCGCCGAGCTCGTCGACGGCGTCGAAGAACGCGCGCAGCTTCGCGTCGGTCAGCGTCATCGGCCGCATGAACGCGTCGCCGGCCGGCGGCTCTTCGTATGCCCGCGCCGCCGGGACGGCCGCGGTGAGCAGCGTGAGCGCGACGAGAGCGGAGAGCATTCGACGAGGTGTCTGCATGACGGGGCGTCCTCCCGGTGCGCGCCGCTACAGCTGCAACGACACCGACGTGTCGACGTCGAGGTCGTTCGGATCTCCCACGGCGCCCTGCTCGGTCGTGACCTCGACGACGACGACGTCGAGATCGGCGGCGGTGAGCGTCGCTCCCGGGTTCGCGTCGAAGATGCACACCACCTCGATCGGAAACGGCAGGGCGGTCGCGTCGGCGATGATGAAGGTCATGCGGCCGTCGTCACGGTCGTTGACCACGAAGATCGCGTGCGGCGCGCCGCGAGGCTTGCAGTCGGCGCTGTCCGCCGATCCCGCGAAGCTGCCCTTGGCGATCGGGTAGAACACGTCGATCTGAACCCCGGCGAGCGGTCGATCGGCCGTCAGGCTGAAGAGCACCGAGAACGAGACGTACTCGCTGACGACGCCGTCGATGCGCGTCGCCAGCCGGAGAACCGGAACCTGCTGCGGGTTGGCGAACCGCACGAGGATGTCGGTGGCTCCCGCCGTCGCGTCCAGCGGCAACTCGAAGAAGCCCTCGAGGAAGACGCCGTCCGGTCCGGGCGCGGCGACGAGGAGGACGGGCTGCCCGGCGTCGGTCGTCGTGGCGGCGGCGGTCGCGGCGGCCGCGCCGCCGCCGTCGTAGGGCACGTGCACCGTCGCCGAGTCGTCGCTCTGGAACTGTCCCTCGACGCCCGAGATCGTCGTGGCGGCGCCGGCGGTTGCGACCGGCGCGCCGCCGGAGTTGTAGCGCGCCGGCGTGCCGTCCGCTCCTTCGACGTTGCTCACGAGCGCGCCGAGCGTGCCGGGACACTTGAGCGTCGCCGGCAGCGACGCCGCTGCGCGCAGGACGTTCACCGCGTCGATGTCGGTGACGGCTCCGTCGCCGTCGACGTCGCACGCGGCGCTCGTACAGCCGCTCGGCAGCCCCGCGGCCGCGCGCAACAGGATCACGGCGTCGAGGTCGCTGATCGACGAGTCGCCGTCGGGATTGCCGCACGTCTGCGCGTGCACGGCGGCGCTAGTCGCCGCGACCGCGATCGCGAGGATCGCGAGGCGCACGACGAGCCCGCGGATGAGACGGCGGATCCTGCTCGCACCTCGCATCGCCGGTGTCTCCGAATGGTTCACGGTGAGGGCTGCGCCTCTAGCGCGACAGCGGGCGATGCGTCAACCACGCGCACCGGCGTCGACGAGATCGCGACGAGCGCACGTCCGCCGTCGGCTGCCGTCCCAGGCAGGACGGCACGCCGGCGATTTTCCTTGACCCCCGACGTCCCGAACCAGTACGGCGTGCACACGGAGTGCCGTCTCGCCCGGGAGGACACATGGAAACGCGTTCGCGGTACCTCGGCGTGCTCGCCGCGCTCTCCCCCTGAGCCGCCCGCCCGAGCGCGGCGGCATCACCGGTCGCGGCACGGGCGTTCGCCGCATCACGGCAGGCGAGGCTCGATGAGCCGGGCGACGACGCGGCTCATCCTCGGCCCGTAGTGCGAGCCGTCGTAGCCGTGGTCGAGGTCCTCGCGGGGCGTGCCGAGCAGCCCCGCGCCGAGGTCGACGCAGTCGATGCCGCCGGCGCACAACGTCGCGACCATCCGTGCCCAGTTCTCGGCGCTGCCGCGCCGCTTGCGAAGCTTCTCGAGCGCGTGGTGGTCCGGCAGGATCACGATCAGGAACTGCTTGCCGCGCGCGCGCGTCTCGGCACGCATCGCCTCGAAGATCTTTCGCGTCACCTCCATGGCTTCCGAGTCGAGATCGACGTGGCCGCTGCCGACGCTGTGGAGCAGGCTCGACTTCCGCCACCAGAAGTACGCCGACAAGGCGAGCTTGCCGAGGACGAGCCTGCCGACGACGGGGACCGGCTCGTATTGCGTCGGGAAATAGAAGCGGTCGTATTGCCGCAAGTGGCGGCGCAGCGTCTCGCTGAGACCGTCGGCGTTGTCGCGGTAGACGTCGGTGCCGATCTCGTAGGGGCTCTCGACCAGCACCAGGCGGTCGCCCTCCACCACGAAGCGCGGCATGACCGTGTACGAGTTCCACGAGCGCTTCGCCAATGCGCGGACGGTGTTGACGTCCCGCCAGAGATCGACGCTCGGCGCGAACACCAGGACCGCGACGTCGTAGTCGATGCGCGCCGTCGTGTCACGAAAGCGCAGCAGGCTCTGACCCATCCCGTAGCCGTCGACCGCGAGGTTCACGACCTCGCGGTCGTCGCGGCCGGCGCCGAGGAGCGTGGCCCAGGCCTCCTCTTGCCGGACGCGGCTGCCGCTCGCGAACGATTCGCCGAAGATCAGAATGCGCGTGCGTCCGGGGAGCGTCGCCGGCGACGTGTCCGTGACCGACCGCGCGCCGATGTTGTTGGCGACCCACCAGCCGTGCGGCGAGCGAGTGGCTTCGCGCGTGACGTAGCCCAAGCGCGGATCCTCACGCAGCGGACCCTGCAGGTCGTCCCAGGTGATCGCCTCGGCGTCGGTCGCGCTCGCCGTCGCGGCCGCGGGCGCGGCGGGTGGCCGGGGCGCGACGACTCGCAGCGGCGGAAGCTCGCGGCCGAGCAGCCTGCCGGAGGAGATCGGCGACGGCCTGACGAGGAGGCGCGCCGTGCCCTCGAGGACCAGCAGGGCGACGGCGGTCGAGATCAGCAGGAGTGCGAGGTCGGCCCGCGCGCCGCGCTTCATCGCGGGCTCATACCGCGTTCGACCGCAAAGGACGACCGGGTCGCCGTCCGTGGGCGACGATCACCGATCGCGTGCCGCGTCGTGCCGCTCCGGCAGTTCTTCCGATCGGAGCGAGCTGCTACTGTCCGCGCCATGGATCGTGACGGCCGCGACCTGACCGCCGCCGGGTCCACACGTCGCCGCGCCTTCGCGATCCTTGTCGCGACGCTCGTCTGCGCGGCAACCGCCGGGGCGCAATCCGCGCGCCCGCCGTTCGACCGGTGGCTCGAGCACTTTCGCGGACGCGCCCTCGCGCGCGGCGTTTCCGACGCGACCTACACGCGCGCGACGCACGGCCTCGAGCCCGACATGACCGTCTTCGCCGCGGTTCGCAATCAGCCGGAGTTCAACGAGCAGCTCTGGCAGTACCTCAATCGCCGCGTCTCCGAGTGGCGCATCGACGTCGGCAAGGAAAAGCTGAAGGAGCACGCGGCGCTGCTCGCGCGCATCGAGCGGGATTTCGGCGTCGAGCGCTCGGTCATGCTCGGCCTCTGGGGCATCGAGTCGGCGTACGGCGACCCGGTCGTGCAGCGGAACCACATGCGGCCGGTGCTGCCGGCGCTCGCGGCGCTCGCCTGGGGGGAGCCGCGCCGGCGGACGTTCTGGGAGCACCAATTCCTCGACGCGCTCGTGATCGTCGAGCGCGGGTGGGCGACGCCGGCCGAGATGATCGGCTCCTGGAGCGGCGCGATGGGCCACACGCAGTGGATGCCGGAGGTCTGGCTCGACGTCGGCTTCGACTACGACGGCGACGGCCGCGTGTCGCCGTTCGGGGCGCCCGACGACGCGCTCGGCTCGACGGCGCGCTACCTGATCCGGCGCGGCAACTACCGCCGCGGCGAGCACTGGGGCTACGAGGTGCGGGCGCCCGCCGGTCTGCACGCCGGCGAGGCGTCGCGCAGCTACGCGGCGTGGCGGAAAGCCGGCGTCGCGCGCGCCGACGGCGGGGAGTTCCCGCGGCCGAGCGCGACGGCGAAGCTCTGGGTGCCCGTCAAAGGCGGCCCCGCGTTCCTCCTCGGCCCGAACTTCTACGCGATCCGCGCGTACAATCCGTCGATGAACTACACGCTGTCGATCGTGCACCTCGGCGACCGCGTCGCCGGCGGCGCGCCGTTCGTCCAGACGTTCCCCGGCAGCGAACGGCCGCCGACGCTCGCCGAGGTGCAGGAGATCCAGCGCCGCCTGACCGCGCTCGGTCACGACACCGGCGGCACCGACGGCCGGGTCGGCAACGACACGATGCGCGCGGTGCGCGAGTTCCAGCGGAAGATCGGGATGGCGCCGGCCGACGGCTACGCCGGCGTGACGCTCCTGACGCGCCTGCGCGAGGCGCGCTGACGTCGCCCGCGTGCTATGCCGTCGGCAATTCCTTCGTGGAGGTCCGAGATGCCGGCAACCATCGAGGTCGACGAGCTGCGGCCGGGCGAGTTCCGCGTCGCCGTCGCCGACCGCGGCTCGCGCAGCACCCACACCGTGAGCGTCGACGACGCGTACCATCGCACGTTGACGGGCGGGAAGATCGCCGCGGCCGAGCTGGTACGGCGGTCCTTCGAGTTCCTGCTCGACCGCGAGCCCAAGGAATCGATCCTGAGCTCGTTCGCGCTGCCGGTGATCGGCCGCTACTTTCCCGAGTATGAGGACGAGATCCGCGGCACGCTCGACCGCTGATCCGCGGGCACGCGTACGGCGGTGACGTCCTCACGGACCATGAGCGACGATCCCGTCCGTTTCGTCGAGGCCGACGGTTTGCGCTTCGGGTACCTCGAGTCGGGGAGCGGACCGCTCGTCCTCCTCGTGCACGGCTTTCCCGACACCGCGCACTCGTGGGACGCGACGCGCCCGGCACTCGCCGCCGCCGGTTGGCGCGCGGTCGCGCCCTTCACCCGCGGCTACGCGCCGACCGAGGTTCCGTCCGCGGAGGCATACGACGCCGACACCCTGGGCCGCGACCTGATCGCGCTCGTTCGCGCGCTCGGCGCGGAATCGGTGGTGATCGTCGGCCACGACTGGGGAGCGAGCGCGGCGTACGCGGCGGCGGCGTTGGAGCCCCGCTGCGTCGAGCTCCTCGTGACCGTCGCCATTCCGCATCCCGCCGCGATCGTACCGACGCCGCGGGTGATCTGGGCCGTCCGCCACTTCTTCGCGCTTCGCCGCAAGAGCGCCGTGCGGCGGGTGGCGGCGCATGACTTCGCGTACATCGACGAGCTCGTCCGCCGCTGGTCGCCGACGTGGAACCTGCCGCGGGACGAGAGCAACGCCGTGAAGGCCGTCTTTCGCGACCCGCGCTCGCTCGACGCCGCGCTCGGGTATTACCGTGCGCTGCGACCCTGGTTGCCGGCGTCACACCGCGTGAAGATCGGCGTACCCACGGTGAGCTTCGCCGGCGACGACGACGTCATGCCCGCCGCCGCCTACGAGCGGGCGGCGTCGCGTTTCACCGGGCCCTACGAGGTGATCCGCATGCCCGGCGGCCATTTCATGCACCGCGAGCACCCCGACGTGTTCAATCGGCACCTGCTGCGCGTGCTCCAGCACCGCGGTTGACGCCGTCACGGCCGGACGGCAGCGTCGATCGACGCCCTCACTCGTTGACGACGTGCTTCTTCGGGACCGGCGGCGTCGGCTCGCTGAGCGCCGCCGCCAGCTCGGCGTCGGTCATGCGCAGGAGCGCCGCGCCGCGCTCGTTCCACTCCTCGGGGAAGACGAAGTTCGGCTTCGCGTGCGGATCCGGCTGGGCGACGGCGCCGCCGCGCGACGCGAACGGCGCCGGCCGGCGGTAGCGCGCGACGTCGGCGGCGCCGATCGCACAGTGCGCGGCGACCTCGGGGTCGATCCACTCGTCGGCGTCGATCGCCGCGGCGGAGGTCGCGAACTCGATCATCAGGCCCTCGGGCGCGGTCGCGTAGATCGACCGGCACATGCCATGGTCGATCGGGCCCATGACCCAGTGGCCGTGCGTGCGCAGGCGATCGCGCATGGCGAGGAGGTCGGCCTCCGAGTCGACGTTGAGCGCGACGTGCTGCATGGCACCGCCGGCGACGTTCCCGGCGGTGAACCCGGGATGCGAGACGCCGAGGGCGGGCTCGATCGCGCGCATCTCGGGTGCCTGCACGAACGCGATCGACGAGCTGTCGCCGAGGCGGAGAAACGCGTGGACGGTGTTCTCGACGCCGTGCATCCAGTACAGCGCGACGAGCTCCATGCCGCAGACCTCGGTGAAGAACTCGATCTGCTTCTTCACGTCACGGGTGGCGATCGCGAGATGATGGACGCCGTTCGGGAGACCCATTGCGACACCTCCTGGGGAGTGGTTGCGCCTGGTCGGCGGCTGCACTCGGCCGATATCCGACGGTGGGAGCGATGTCGACTGCTTTCTCGATTGCGCGCCGCGGCGTCGGGCGGAGCCGGCCGCGGCGTCTCGTTGACGCGCCGACGATTGCACGAAAGAAGAAACGCGCCATGCGACTCGCGCGGACGCTCTCGGTGGCGATGATCGCGGTTGCCGCCGCCGGCGCCGCAGCCACCGCCGCCACGCCGGACGGACGCGCGGCCTTCGACTACCGCCGCGCCGGCGACACGGTCGTCGTGTCCTTCTCGGAGACGGACGGCGCCGGCGGGCGCCTGACGCTCGCCCTCTACGGCAACGGGCGTGCGGTCGTTCGGCGGCCGGGCTCCGCGAGCGAGCCGCACGAGCGGACGTTTCAGCTGACCGACGACGAGGTGTACGCGGTCGTGAGCGCGCTCGTCGACGACGGCATTCCATTCCTCGATGCCGACGGCGCGCGAACCGCCAAGCGCGCCGCGCTCGAGGTGCGAAGGACGGCGCGGGCGGCGCACGCGCTCCCGATCGCGACGCCTCCCGCCGGCGACGTGACGACGACGATCGAGATCCACCTCGAGCGGTACCAGGCGGCGCACGCGCGAACGTTCACGAGAGTCGACCGGCGGGTCACGTGGACCGGGCTCGACGCCGACGCGCGAGCGTTTCCGGAGATCCCGGCGATCCAAACCCTGGCGGCGGTCCGAAAGGAGCTGCTGGCGCTGACCGAGCGCCACGACGCGCGGACGGAGTGAGCCGCGGGCGGCTCCCGCCGTGGCGCTCCCGTGAGGCGCACCCGCCGAGGGGTGATCAGTCGATCGGCGGCACCGCGGTCGTCGGCACCGCGTCCTCGCGCTCGTCGTGCGCCAGCTCGAACGCCTCGAGGAGACGGACGTACTCGACGGGCAAGCCGTGCTCGCGCGCGCCGTCGAGCAGGAGCCCGAGGTAGCGCGCCGACGGCTTCCGTCCTTCACGCGTGCGCGTCGAGCGGTAGACGTGGGCGGCGACCCGCTCGCCGTCCGCGGTGACGACGTCGACGACGATGCGCTGGTAGACGCGCCTCGAAACCCCTTCGGTGAGATCGAGCCGGGCGAGCTCGTCGGGCGTGAGCAGGTAGACGACGCCCCACGTGCATGCGCCCGCCTCGGGCTCGACGTTGCCGACGCCGCGCTCGCCGGGGCCGATCGGCAGGTTGAAGCAGAGGCGGTAGTCGAAGAGGCGGGCGGCGCGCGCGGCGCGCGGGCGCATGCCGCGGCGCTCGCAAAAGATCGCGCGCTGCATGTTGCTGCCGTAGGCGAAGTACCAGACGCCCGGCTGGGTCGCGTCGTCGGTCGAGGTCACCCGCGGCGTCATGGCCGCTCAGGCGACCACGGCCGCGAAAATGAAGCAAGCCGACCTTGAGACGGCGGCGGTCGCTACTCCTCGAGTCGCACCGTTCCGAGCAGTCCCACCACCAGACAGACCCCCCCGAGGCCGATCGTCACCGCGAACGGCCACACCGCCGCCGACGCCGGCAAGTGGCGGATCATGAGGTCGTTGTAGGCCTGCATCGTCCACGTCGTCGGCAACCACGCGGCGACCGCGCGCATGCCGCCGGGCTCGAAGTCGAGCGGCCACCAGCATCCGCCGATCGCGGCCATCGCCATGCTCGTCATGGTGCCGAGCGGCATCACCGAGTCGTGGGCGCGGGCGACCACCGCGACGACGAGACCGAGGGCGGCGGCGGCGAACGAGATCGCGATCGTCGGCAGCGCGAGCGCCAGCGGATCGCGGCCGAGCGAGATGCCGAACAGCGCCCAGCCGATCGCGAACAGCACCGCCATCTGCACCAGGCCGACCAGGAAGCGTGCCAGCAGCTTTCCGAGGACGGCGCCCGTGAGCGAGGCGCCGCCGGCGCGCAGACGACGCAGGGTTCCCCAGTCGCGCTCGTCGAAGAGGGTGAGCGCGACGCCGAGCATCATGCCGATCATCAGGAACGTCACCCCGAACCCGGGCACGTACTGATCGAAGGCGTTCACCGCGACCGTCGTCCCGGGCGTCGTCGCCTGCTCGACGATCTCGAGCGCGCTCGGGAGCGCGGGCGCCGGCGTCGTCCGCAGGCGTGCCAGCTCGGCCGCGAGCGCGCTGGTGTCGAGCAGCAACGGCTCGGGAAGGTCGATCGCGACGGCGTCGAGCGTCGGCACGGGAAGCGCGTCCTCGATCGCCGGCATCGTGATCGGCCGCGCCAGCGCCGCGAGGTCGTCGTCGGACGGCGGCGGCGGCGCGGCCGGCGGTGACGGAATCGCCGCGCGCCGTCCCGCGAGCGCGCGCAGCTCGCCGAGCCAGACGTCGAAGGCGCGCTGGCTCTCGCGCAGCGCCTCGAGGTACCGCCGCAGGCCCTCGAGGCTCGTCCGGCGGGACGCGAGCTCGCCTTCGAGCTCCGCCTGCGCCGTTTGCCGGCGCGCGCGCAGCTGCGAGGTGAGCTCGCGGACCGCGCGGGCGAGCGTGCGCGTGAGCCGCGCGCGGGCCGCCGTCGCCGCCGCCGTGCGCGCCTGCGTCGCCTGCGCGCGGACATCCTCCTGCTGGCGCTCGATCGTGCCGGCGACGCGAGCGAGCGCGTCGTGTGACGCCGCGATCGCGTCCGCGGCGCGGGCGCGTGTCGCTTCCGCGATCGCCCGCGCCATGCGGCCGAGCTGCACCTCGAGCGCATCGATCTCGATCCGGCGCGCCGGGTCGACGTAGAGCACGAGGCGCGCCGGACGGCCCGCGGCGACCGCCGCGCTGGTGCCGGCCGGGATCTCGAGCGCGAGCGGCGCGCGATCGCTGCCGCGCACCCGCGCGCGCGCCTCGTCGAGGCTCGCCGCCGGCTCGACCGCGACCGCCCCGTCGCGCCGGAGCGCGTCCAGCACCGCGGCCGCGATCTCGCCGCCGTCCTCGTCGACCACCGGCACCCGCAGCCCGTCGCGGCTGCCGCCGTACAGATCGCGCAGCGAGTAGCCGGCGACGGTGATGATCACCACCGGCGCGAGCAGCAACATGAGGAGCACGGTGCGGTCCTCGAACAGCAGCCTCGCCTCGTTCTGGACCGTGAGCCAGATCGTCCGCAGCACCATCGACTCAGGCGTCGAGATGATCGCGCAGGTGACGTCCGGTCAGCGACACGAAGGCGTCGGCGAGGTTGGGGCTGTGGACGCTGAAGTCGACGACCGCCGCGCCGCACGCCCGCGCGTGATCGAGGAGCGGGCCGACCTGCGCGAGGCTCGCCATCTCGAGCGTGACGTGGCCGTCCTCGCCGCCTTCGAGCTCGCGCACCCCCGACAGGCGGAGCCACCAGCCGTGCGACGGCGTCCCGCGCCAGGTGAGCGTCATGCGTGGCCGCCCGCCCGCGAGCGCGATCAGCTGCTCGACGCTGCCGTCGGCGATCAACCGACCGTGATCGATCAGCAGCACGCGATCGCAGATCTGCTCGGCCTCCTCCATGTAGTGGGTGCTGTAGATCACCGCCGAGCCCTCGTCGCGCAGGCGGCGCACGAGGCGCAGGATCTGCGCCCGCGACGCCAGGTCGACGCCGACCGTCGGCTCGTCGAGCAGCAGGACGGCGGGCCGATGCACGACCCCGCAGGCGAGGTTCAGCCGCCGCTGCATGCCGCCCGAGAGCGACGCGGTCGCGTCGCGCGCGCGCTCGACCAGGTCGACGTCGGCGAGGACGCGCGCGCACGCCGACGCCGCCTCGCGCCGTCCGAGGCCCTGCATCCGCGCAAAGTGCCACACGTTCTGCTCCGGGCCGAGCGTCGGGTAGAGCGCCAGCGACTGCGGCACGAAGCCGATCACGCCGCGCAGGCGGCGGCGCTCGGTCGCCGCCGGCCGGCCGCACACGAGGACCCGGCCCGCGTCCGGGCGGAGCAGCGTGGCGAGAATCGAGAGCGTCGTCGTCTTGCCGGCGCCGTTGGGACCGAGCAGGCCGACGACCTCGCCGGGCCGGAGCGCCAGACTCACGTCGGCCAGCACCGGCCGGCCGTGGAACGCCTTGGCGACGCCGATCGCCTCCAGGACGGCAGGCTCGAGCGGGCGTGCGAGCGTCATGCGGCCGACAGCATCATGCGCATCGCACCCTGCATCATCATGCGGCAGAGCGCCGGGTGCCGCCCGAGATGATGCACCACCGCCTCCCGCCAGCGCGGGTGGCGCGCCAACAGCAGCAGCGCGCTCGTCACCGTCCAGTAGTTGCGGAAGACGCGCCGCGCGGCGCGCTCGTAGGCCCGCAGGCTCGCCTCGCCGGCGCCGGAGGCGAGGATGGCGCGCAGGTGCGTCCCGAGGATCAGCGCCGAGGTGAACGCGGTCGAGAGGCCCTCGGCCGAGATCGAATCGAGAAAGCCGGCGGCGTCGCCGACCAGGACCATGCGCTCGCCGGTGCGCCGCGACACCCGCTGCGCCATCGGGCCCGCGCCGATGATCGAGGAGATCGCCGGAGCGCCGCCGAGCCGCGCCTCCAGCGACGGGAACCGCGCCGCCAGGCGCTCCAGCGACGGCCGCTCGACGGCGCCGTGCGCCCACACGACGTTGACGTTCACCGCATCGTCGGCGACCGGCGTCATCACCGCCTCGCCGAGGCGGTCGACGTACACCTCGACGCAGTCGGTCCACGGTGCAACGCGAAAATGCCGGCGCACGGCGAAGCGCCGGTGCTCGCCCGCCGGCGCCTCGAACCCCGCCTGCCGGCGGAGCGCCGAGTGGAGGCCGTCGGCGCCGACGACGAGACGCGCTCGTACCGTGCCGCCGGTCGTGCGGAGCTCGGCGCCCGCGGCCGTCGCGCCGAACCCGAGGACCTGGCATCCGAAGCGCACCTCGGCGCCGAGCGCGCGCGCCCGGCGCGTCAACGCCTCCGCGAGAACGGTCCGCCGGATGCCGAGGCCGCCGCGCCCCGGGAGCGGCGCGCACGCCGTCGAGCCGTCCTCCTGGATGAAGCGGATGCCGGTGAACCAGCGCGAGCCGCGCGGCGGGAGATACGCGTCGGCGCCGAGACGGTGCAGCCCACGCACCGCCGGCGGCAGGAGGCCTTCGCCGCACGCCTTGTCCGGCGGGCCGTCGCGACGCTCGAGGACGAGCGTCGAGAGGCCCTGCTCGGCGGCGACGATCGCCACCGCGAGCCCGGCGGGTCCGCCGCCGACGATGGCGACGTCGGGCCTCACCATCGCAGCAGGACGAGCTCGCCGCAGAACCCCGGGCCCATCGACAGCAGCATGCCGTACTCGCCCGGCCGCGCGGCTCGCGACTCGAGGAGATCGGCCGCGACGTGCAGCACCGACACCGACGACAGGTTGCCGATCGACCGCAGCGATCGCCACGAACGCGCCAGCGCGTCGGCGGGCAGCTCGAGCGACGCTTCCATCGCACGCAGCACCTTCGGACCGCCGGTGTGCGCCAGCCAGTGGGTGACGTCGCCGCGCACCAAGCCGTGCCGCGCGAGGAACGCGTCCACGGCCGGGCGGAGCTGCTGGCGCACCAGGTCCGGAACGCCGGGGCCGAGCATCACCTGGAAGCCGCCGTCGACGACGCGCCAGCCCATCAGCTCCTCGGTGTCGTGGAAGAACAGCGAGCGTGACGCGACCACGCGCGGTCCGAGCGCGCCGTGCGGCCGCGCCGCGCCCGCGAGCACCACCGCCGCCGCACCGTCGCCGAAGAGCGCCGATGCGATCACGTTCGCGGTCGAGCGATCGTCGAGCTGCAACGTCAGCGAGCAGAGCTCGACGGCGACCAGCACCGCGACGTCGCCGCGGAACGCGCGCAGGTAGTCCGCCGCGCGCGCCACGCCGGCGGCGCCGCCGACGCAGCCGAGCCCGAAGAGCGGCGTGCGCTTGACGTCGCCGCGCATGCCGAGCCGGTTGATGAGCGTGGCGTCGATGCTCGGCGACGCGATCCCGGTGACAGTGGTGAAGAAGACGTGATCGACGTCGCGCGGCTCGAGGCCCGCTTGGCACAGCGCCGACCGCAGCGCCGTCTCGCTCAGGTCGGTCGCCGCGGCGACCCATGCGTCGTTGGCGCGCGCGAAGGTGCCGAGCTCGCGGTACTCGTGCATCGGCAGCGCGAGGTGGCGGCCGCGCACGCCGACGGCGCGATGCAGGCGCTCGAAGCGCGCCTGGCCGCCGTCGTCGCCGCCCCAGTGCTCCCACAGCGCCTCCGAGAGCGCCTCCTGCTCGTAGTAGTGCGCCGGCAGCGCGCGCCCGATGGCGCGCAGCGCCGGAACCTCGCCCTCTCGACGCATGCGGTCCTCCTCCGTCACGGCATCGCCGACGGCGCCGCCGCGGACGCCGACGCCCAGCGCACCAGCACGTCCCGCTCCTGGTCGTTGAGCGCGGCGGCGTGGTCGAAGAACGTGTAGTCGCGCGGCGGCATCGCTCCCGATCGGACCGTCATCGCGATCGCCGCCATCGCCGCCCGCCGCTGTGCCTCGTCGTAGGTCGACCACGCCGAGAAGTTCAGGTCGTCGAGTGCGCCGCGGTCCCACGACGACGGCGCGAGATGCGCGTACCAGGGACGGCGCGCCTCGTTGGTGTGACAGCCGAAGCAGGCGCGCGCGAGCAGCGGCGTGACGCTCGCGTCGGCGATGGCCGCCGGCGCCGCGGCGGCGCTCGGGTCGGCGATTCGCGCCGGCGGCGCCGCCGCGCTCGCGTCGGCGGTCGCCGGCGGCGGCGGCGCGACGCTCGCCGGCGTCGTGTTCCGCGCCGCGCATCCCGGCGCCGCCACGACCAGCAGCGCCGCGAGGACGCGCTGCCAGGTCATGCGTCCTCCCACGTCACACGCCCCGCCGCATGAATCGCGAGGCGCACTTCCTTCGCCACCTCGAGGAAGAGGACGCTCGGGTCGGCGAGCCCCCAGGCGACGTAGGGGATCGCGCAGCGCGCGTCGGCGCTCAACTCGTCGCCGTCGAGGCGGCCGTCGACGTCGAGCGCCAGCGCGTGCTCGCCGCCGTGCAGCGCCAGCGTCCCGTGCAAGATCGCATGGAACGCCCCGTCGGCGCCGAGGCGGCCGTCGATGCGGGCGGGAATGAAGCGGATGTCCGGGTACCGCTCGACCTCGAGGACGATCTTCTTCATGCGGTCGTCGCGGAGGCCGTTGCCGCTGGCGCCGCTGGCGGCGTCGATCACGATCACGCCGCCGGCGGCGCCGCTGGCGCCGTCCACCGCGATGATGCCGCGCGACAGCCGGAACGTGCCGTGGGTGTCGTGCAGCGAACCGGGGAGGACGAACGTGATGCGGGTCGCCGCGGGATCGAGGTGCAGCGTCCCGCTCCGGGTCGCCGCGCCCGCGGCATGCGGCGCCGCCGTCCAGGTCGCGACCGCGAGCGCGAGCCCGACGGCGGCGGACTTAGATGACATTGATCACTCGGCGCGCCATGCCGAGCGCCTCGCTCCAGAAGCGCGGCGAGGTGTGGACGAGCCGGACCGCGGCGTCGATCGCGTCGACGAACTCGTCGAGCTGAGCGTCGGTGACGACCAGCGGCGGCGCGACCTTCAGCACCATGAACTCGTTCCCGCAGATCTGGCTGAAGATCGCGCCGTCGCGAAAGAGCCGCATCACCAGCACCTGGCCGAACATCGCCGGATGGACGCGGGCGAACGCCTCGAACGGCATCCGCAGGCGCAGGCGTGACGGCGCCTGGAACTCGATCCCCGACATCATGCCGACGCCGCGAATCTCCTTGACCATCGGATAGCCGGACAGCCGCGCCTCGAGCAGGCTGCGCAGGCGCTCGCCGAGCGCGCTGGCGCGCGGTCCGAGGTGCTCCTCCTCGAGCACGTCCATGGTCGCGAGCCCGGCGCGCATCGCGAGCGCGTTCTCGCTGTAGGTCGAGGTGTGAATGATGGCGCGGCGGAAGGACGTGTAGACCGAGTCGTAGACGTCGTCGGTCATGAGCACGGCGCCGACCGGGACGAGGCCGCCGCTCAACGCCTTGGCGAGCACGACCATGTCGGGATCGACGCCGAAGTGCTGAGCGGCGAGGAACTGGCCGGTGCGGTAGAGGCCCGTCTGCACCTCGTCGAGCACGAAGAGCGTGCCGTGACGCCGGCAGAGCGTCTGCGCGGCCTGGAGATACTCGGCGCTCGGGATGCGCACGCCGCCCTCGGCCTGGATCGGCTCGACGACGAACGCGGCGTAGCGCTCGGTCGCGAGCGCGGCCGCGAGCTCGTCGATCGCCCCGAACGGCACCGCGCGCGTGCCCTCGAGGAGCGGCGTGAACTCCCCCGTCCAGAACGGGTTGTCCATCAACGAGAGGGCGCCGCAGGTGAGCCCATGGAAGCCACCCGCCGCGTACAACATGTCCGAGCGCCGCGTGTGGGCGCGCGCGAACTTGATCACCGCCTCGATGCCTTCGCTGCCGGAGCTCGCGAAGAACACCTTGCCGAGGCGGCCGCCGGCGCGGGTGCACAGACGTCCGGCGAGCGCGCCGGCGAGCTCGGGCACGTGCCCTTGCAGCATCGCCGGCCCGCCGCGGTCGAGCTCGTCCTTGATCGCGCGCACGATCCGCGGGTGATTATGACCGGCGTTGTGGACGCAGTAGCCGGCGTTGAAATCGAGAATGCGCCGGCCGTCGTCGGTGAGGAGCTCGGCGCCGCGGCAGGCGACGTAGCGCACGTTCATGCCGAGCACGTCGAGCAGTCGCACCCACTGCGGGTTGACGTACCTGTCGTACTCCGGCTCGTCGGCAGCGATGGGTCGTGGACGCAGCATCGACGACGAGCGTCAGCAAGACGCGCGCCCGACGCCGCGCACCGTCGGAACGCCGCGCCGTCGCGGCTGCGGCGTCGTTCCTGCTCGCGCGTCCCTGCAGAAATCGGCGGACCTCCGCCGAAATCGGCAGAGCCCGGACGGCGGAGGTGTCGGCTGGGTCGCGCTCGTTCGGACCGCACACGATGGACGCCCGGGACGTCCGCCGCTCAGACGCCGTACTTCTTGAGCTTCGTCCAGAGCGTGCGCTCGGCGATCCCGAGCAGTCCGGCGGCGGCGGCCTTCGAGTCGTTGGCCTGCTCGAGCGCACGCAGGATGAGCCTCCGTTCGGTCTCGGCGACGGCGCGGTCGAGGTTGAGGTCGGTGGAGGCGGGCTCGAGATCGTCGGGCAGCAGCGAGCGCACCAGGCGGCGTCCGATGTCGGGCGACGCGCTCAGGACCGCGGCGCGCTCCATGAGGTTGCGGAGCTCGCGCACGTTCCCGGGCCACGCGTAGCCCTGGAGCACCGGCGCGGCGTCGGCCGAGAGCGTCAGCGCCGGCTTCCCGAGCTCGCGCGCGAACTGGCCGAGAAACGCGTTCGCCAGCGCCGGGACGTCCTCGAGGCGCTCGCGCAACGGCGGCAGGGCCACCTGAAAGACGTTCAAGCGGTAGTAGAGATCCTCGCGGAACTTCCCGTCGCGGATCGCCGCACGCAGGTCGCGGTTGGTCGACGACACGATGCGCACGTCGACGCCGACGCGTCGATTGCTGCCGATCGGCTCGATGATGCCTTCCTGCAGTACGCGCAGCAGCTTCGCCTGGAGCGGGTAGTCCATGTCGCCGATCTCGTCGAGGAAGAGCGTGCCCTCGTCGGCCATCTTGAACTTGCCGATGCGGTCGGCGTGCGCGCCGCTGAACGCGCCGCGGACGTGCCCGAAGAGCTCGCTCTCGAGCAGGTCCGCCGGGATCGCCGTGCAGTTGAGCGGCACGAAGAGCTTCGCCGCGCGCGGGCTCGAGTCGTGGATGGCGCGGGCGACGAGCTCCTTGCCGGTGCCGGTCTCGCCGGTCACCAGGACGGCGCTCTTCGTCGGCGCGACCTGGCGGATGAGCTCGTAGATCGGCTGCATCGCCGGCGCGCCGCCGACCAGGTGCGCGAACCCGGGCGCAGCGCCGCTCTGCTCGTGGAAGAAGCGGTTCTCGAGACGGCAGCGCGTGAGGTCGAGAGCCTTGCGGATGACGACCTCGAGCGCCTCGCGGTCGAAGGGCTTGAGGACGAAGTCGAAGGCGCCGAGCTTCATCGCCTCGACCGCCGTCGAGATCGTGCCGAAGGCGGTGAGCACGATCACCGGCACCTCGGCGTCGACGGTGCGGAGCCGGCGCAGGAATTCGAGGCCGTCCATCGGCGCCATCTTCAAATCGCTCAGGACGAGGTCGATCTGCTCGGCGCCGAAGATCTCGAGCGCCTGCTCGCCGCCTGCCGCGACCCGCGACTCGAGGCCGATCTTCTCGAGCAGGATCTGCAAGACCCGCCGCATCCGCGGCTCGTCGTCGACGACCAGCGCGCGCTTCATCGCGACACGTCCGCCGCGGGCAGCTCCACCCGGAAGACGCTGCCCGCGCCGACGCGGCTCTCGATCGAGAGCCGGCCCTTGTGCTCCTGGATCACCCGCCGCACGAACGTCAACCCGAGCCCGATGCCGCCCTCGCGGCGCGTGAAGAACGGCAGGAAGATCTTTTCGCGGATCGCTTCGGGGATGCCGGGCCCGTCGTCGCGCACCTCGAACCCGACCGCGTCGCCCCGGCGCGGCAGCAGCGCGATCTCGACCGTGCCGCCCGGCGGCAGCACCTGCACCGCGTTCACCAGCAGGTTCAGCGCCACCTGGTAGATCTGCCCCTCGTCGCACAGCGCGACGACGTCCGCCGACGCCGCGATGCGCCGGATCGTGACCTGCTTGCCGCGCGCCTGCGCCTCGACGAAGTCGGCGGCGCGGAAGACGACGTCCGCGAGACGCACCGCCTCGATCACCAGCTCGCGCGGCCTTCCGAGGTCGAGCAGCTGAGTGATCACGCCGTCGAGGTGATCGATCTCGTCGAGCATGATCTGAATCAGCTCCGCGGCCTCGGCGTCGCGCGCGCCGAGCGACGGCTGCAGGATCTGCGTCGAGCTGCGCAGCACGCCGAGCGTCGTCCGCACCTCGTGGGCGACGCCGGCGGCGAGCTCGCCCACGAACGCGAACTTCGCGGCCTCGAGCACCTCGCTCTGGGCGCGTCGCAGCTCCGTCGCCATGTGATTGAACGCGGTCGCGAGCTGGCCGATCTCGTCGCGCGAGCGCGTCGTCACGATCGGGATGCTGCGCTGGCCGCGCGACAGATCCTCGGTCGCGCGCGTGAGCGCGCGCAGCGGCCGCGCCAGGCGGTCGGCGAGCACGCCCGCCGACAGCAACGCGACCGCGAGCACCGCCGCGAGCGCGACCGCGAGCCGGATCGTCATCGCCCGCACCGGCGCGAGCGCGCGCGCGAGCGGCTCGGCCACGAGGACGGTCCACGGCGGCCCGCCCTCGCGCAGGCGACTGTAGCCGACCAGGGTGCGCGGCGACCGCTCGACCACGAATCCCGATCCCGCGGTGATGCGGGACGCGTCGGCCGTCGCCCAACGCGCGGCGTGGAGGTCGCTGCCGACCGGCGTGGCGCTGTCCTCGCGCGTCGCACCGCCGATGACGACGCCGCCGGCGTCGACGATCAGCACGTCGGCCGCGAGACCGATCTCGAGCAGGTCGCTGCGGCTGCGCGCGGCCGCGTCGGTCTCCCGTGCCCAGTCGTAGCGCGCCGTCAGGCGGCCGAGAAAGACGTCGGCGCGGTCCGGATCGGGTATCGGCACGCTGAGCTCCAGCACCTTTCGCGTCCCCGCCGCCGGCGCGAGCGGACCGCGCAACGACGCACCGTCGCCGATCGCGCCGCGGCCGACGTCGAGCTCGGCGATCGCGCCGATGCTCCCCGGGTCGGTCGCCGCGACGACGCGCCCGGTGGGGTCGACCACGCGCAGCTCGACGACCGCGTCGTCGCCGCCGCGCACCGACACGAGAAACGCCGAGATCCGCTTGTCGAGGTCGCGGATGCGAATCTCGCGCATGAGGTCCTGGCGCGCGAACGTGCGCAGGTCCGCGAAGCGCGCACCGACGCCGGCGGCGAGCGCGTCGGCGACGCTGCGCGCGTGCTCGCTCAACTGCCGCCCGACCGCTTCGGCGAGCGCACGGCGGCCGTCGGAGATCGCGATCGCACCGAAGACCGCGCCCGGCGCCAGCACCAGGACGAGTGAGGACGCGAGCAGCTTGGGGCGCAGGGATGAAAACGCTATCGTCCGCCGGCTCGTCGATCCCATCGATGACCGCATCCAAGCAGAATACATGCCGCCGGGGAAAACGCTGGCGCGCAGCGTTCGCGGCCTGCGCGCTGCTGCTCGGCGCTCGGCCGATCCTGGCCGACGAGCCGCGCCCCGAGCTGCCGCGGCCCGAGCAGGCGCCGCTGCTGATCGCGCCGACCGCGATCGGCGACGTCGAGTACCGCTCCGGACGCGGCCTCAAGATCGGCGACTCCGGGCTGACCCTCGGCGGCTTCTCGACGGTCGCGATGAGCCGTTTCGAGGGCGACCGCGCCCGCTTCCGTCTCGACGACCTCGACCTCTTCGTCTTCTTCGACCCGACCGCCTACCTGCACCTGTTCGCCGACGTCGGCTTCGACCGCCTGATCGAGCTCGACGAGGGCGGACGCGAGGACAGCTCCGGCGCCGAGGTGTCGGTCGAGCGCCTGTACGCCGATCTGAGTCTCAGGGACCAGCTGAACGTCCGGCTCGGGAAGTTCCTCACGCCGGTCGGCCGCTGGAATCAGCTGCCCGCCGAGCCGCTGGTGTGGACGACGTCGCGTCCGCTCGTCACGGCGCGGCCGTTCGGCGAGCACGTGTCCGGCGCCGCGCTCTGGGGCAGCGTGTTCCCGGCGCGCGGCTCGCTGACCTACACCGTCTTCGGCCACTTCTTGGACGACTTCGCCACCCGCGCGAGCGGCTCGAGCGAGACCTTCGATCCCGGCGAGCAGCAGACGCGGGCGCAAGACGGCGCCGGCGCGCGCCTCGATTTCTCGACGCTCCGCAGCTGGTCGGTCGGCACGTCCTTCTTCTCGTTCAGGCATCACGGCGAGTGGAACCATCTCGGCGGCGTCGACGGGCTGTGGCAGAGCGAGCGTCTCGAGGTGAGCGGCGAGCTGCTCGGTGGTCGCGGCGAGCCCGACGGCCGTCGCATCGTCGGCCTGTACGTGCAGCCGGTGGTGGAGCTGACGAGCGAGGTGCACGCGATCGCCCGCTACGAGTACTACGATCCCGGAGCGCACGAGCCGTCGCTGCATCTCTTCGACGTCGGCGTCGCCTGGCGTCCGCTGTCGTTCTTGATCCTGAAGGCGGACTACCTGCTCGCGAATCGCCGGTCGCGCGTCGACCCCGCCGGCGTGCGGGCGTCCGCGTCGCTGCTCTTCTGACGATGCGCGTGGTCGCGAGCCTGGTGTGCGCGCTGCTCGTGCTGCTGTCGGCGGCCGAGACGCGCCCGGAGGTCCGGGGCCTGGTGGTGATCGTCCATCCGAGCCGCGCCGTCAGCTTGAGCGTCGACGACGTGGCGCGGATCTTTCTCAAGAAGCAACGCTTCTGGGACGACGGCTCTCCGATCATCGCGCTCAACCACGAAGCGGAGAGCCCCGTGCGCGACGCGTTCTCCCGCCGCGTCTTCGGACTCTCGAGCGCGGCCCTCGCCGCCTACTGGAACCGCCAGTACTTCTTGGGCGTGCTGCCCCCCGCGACGCTGTCCTCGAGCGAGGCGGTGAAGCGGTACGTCGCCTCCGATCCGGGCGCGATCGGCTACATCGAGGCGAATCTCGCCGACGGCAGCGTCCACGTCGCGCTCGAGCTCGACGGCGGCGGCTGAGCCGGCGCCACCGGCGCGCCGCCATCGTCCGCTCACCACCGCGACGCGCGGCGGCTCGGCGCTCGGAGCGCGACCTAGCCGGCGTGCTCGCCGACTCCGGTCGGGCAGGCGACGCCGGTGCCGCCGAGGCCGCAGTACCCGCCGGGGTTCTTCGCGAGGTACTGCTGGTGGTACTTCCTCGGCGTAGTAGAACTCCGGCGCCGGGGCGATCTCGGTCGTGATGTCGCCGTACCCGGCGTCGCGTCAGCGCGCGCCTGGTAGGCGTCGCGCGACGCCTCGGCGGCGCGTCGCTGCGGCGTCGCCGTAGACGTAGATTCGCCGAGCGGTACTGGGTGCCGACGTCGTTGCCCTGCCGCATGCCCTGCGTCGGGTCGTGGCTCTCCCAGAAGACGCGCAGCAGGTCCTCGTAGCGGACGACCTTCGGGTCGAAGACGACGCGCACCGACCTCGGTGTGGCCGGTCCGCCCGAGCACACCTCCTCGTAGGTCGGGTTCGGCGTGGGGCCGCCGGCGTAGCCGACCGCGGTCGTGTACACGCCCGGCAGCTCCCAGAACTTCCGCTCCGCGCCCCAGAAGCAGCCCATGCCGAAGACCGCGACCTCCATGCCGTCGGGAAACGGGCGCCCGCAGCGGATGGCCGTTCACGAAGTGCCGCTCCGGAACGCGCATCGCCTCGGCGCGACCGGGAAGCACCTCGTCACGCGTGGGAACCCGCAGCTGCTTCTCTCGAGCGTGAAACATCGCGGCCACCTCCTGAGGAACGATCTGCTCCGCATCCTAGCGCCGGCGAGCGCGGTGGAAAACCACCGCCGGACCCTGCTTGCCTATCTTCCACCGCCGAGCAGTAGACCCGAGCGCATGAAGATCGCCTTGTTCGGCATCAACTTCGGCGTCGCGGCCGATCTCGACGCGATGATCCGCATCGCGCGAGCGGCGGAGAGCGCCGGCCTCGAGTCGCTCTGGACCGGCGAGCACGTCGTGCTGCCCGATCCCGCAGGCGCCGCCGTCGCCGTCGCCGCCGCGCGACGCCGTTCCTCGATCCCGCCGTCGCGCTCGCGCCACGTCGCCGCGCACACCACGCGCATCCGCCTCGGCACCGGCATCATCATCCTGCCGCAGCGCAATCCGCTCGTGCTCGCGAAGGAGCTGGCGACCGTCGACGTGGTGTCGCGCGGCCGGCTCATCTTCGGGCTCGGCGCCGGCTATCTCGAGCCGGAGTTCCGCGCGCTCGGCGCGCCCTTCGAGCAGCGCGGCGCCGTCACCGACGAGGCGATCGAGGTGCTGAAGGCGCTGTGGACGATGGAGAAGCCGCAGTACCGCGGCCGCTTCTTCTCGTTCGCGGGCATCGCCGCGGAGCCGCGGCCGGTGCAGCAGCCGCACCCGCCGATCGTCGTCGGCGGCAGGACGCGCGGCGCCGCGCGACGCGCCGCCCGCTACGGCGACGGCTGGTACGGCTTCCTCGACCGATCCCGCGAAGACCGCGCAGATGCGCGGCTGGATTCGCGAGTACGTCGAGCGCGGCGACCGGCCGGCCGAGCTCGGCGCCGTCGAGCTGTCGGTGACGCCGCCCGCTCGCCGACGCGCGAGACCGTCGCGCGCTACGCCGAGGTCGGCGTCGAGCGTCTGATCTTCTGGACCGGCCGCCGCGTCGGTCGACGACATGCTGCGCTTCGTCGACACGCTCGGCGACGCTCGTCGGCGCGTAGCTCCGCGTCGCGGTCGAGACGCGGATCGGACGGGCGTCGCGGAGGGCTCCTCGAGAATGGACGCCGAGCCTCTCGCCGAGACCTCCGGCCCGCGTGATGCGAGCGCGGCGTCCACGGCCGCGCCGGCGGTCGACGACGTCGCGCCCCCGAGCGCTGCCGGCGAGACCGCAGGCGATCGTCCGCGCCCGACCAACGCGCGCGAGGCGGACGGCGGGCGCGGCCGTCCGAGCTACTGGCTCACGCGCTTCGTCCTCCTGCGCCTGCTCGGCTTCGTCTACTGCGCCGCGTTCCTCTCGCTGGCGACGCAGCTCCTGCCGCTGATCGGCCACGACGGCCTGCTGCCGGCCGCCGGACTTTCTCGCGCGCGTCGCCGAGCACTTCGGCTCGCGCGCGGCGGCGTTCCGCGCGGTGCCGTCGCTCTTCTGGCTGAACGCGTCCGACCGCGTGCTCGTCGGCGCCGCGTGGCTCGGCTTCGCGCTGTCGGTGGCGGTGCTGCTCGGCTTCGCGAACGCGCTCCTGCTCGCGGCGCTCTGGGTGCTCTACCTCTCCTTCGTCCACGTCGGGCAGCTCTGGTACGGCTACGGCTGGGAGATCCAGCTCTGCGAGACCGGCTTCCTCGCGATCTTCCTCTGCCCGCTCCTCGACCCGCGGCCGTTCCCGCAGGCGGCCGCCGCCGACTCGCCGTCATCTGGCTGTTCCGCTGGCTCGCCTTCCGCATCATGCTCGGCGCCGGGCTCATCAAGCTGCGCGGCGATCCGTGCTGGCGCGATCTCACCTGCCTCTACTACCACTACGAGACCCAGCCGATCCCGAATCCGCTCAGCTGGTGGCTGCACTTCCTGCCGCGCTGGGTGCACCGCGCCGGCGTCGCTCTTCAACCACGTCGCCGAGCTGGTCGCGCCGTGGCTCGCGTTCGACGGCCGCGGCTCGCGCGCCACGTCGGCGGCGCGGTGATGGTCGCTCTTCCAGCTGACGCTGATCCTGAGCGGCAACCTGTCGTTCCTGAACTGGCTGACGATCGTGCCGATGCTCGCGTGCTTCGACGACGGCCTGCTGCGGCGCGTGCTGCCGCGCCGGCTCGTCGCGCGCGCCGAGCGCGGCCGCGTCGCAGGCTGCGCCGCCGACGCGCGCGGCGCAGGTCGCCGTCGCCGCGCTCGTCGCGCTGGTCGCGGTCCTCAGCATCGCGCCGGTCTCGAACCTGCTCTCGAGTCGCGCAGATGATGAACACCTCGTTCGACCCGCTCGACCTCGTCAACACCTACGGCGCGTTCGGCAGCGTCGGCCGCGAGCGCGACGAGATCGTCTTCGAGGGCACCGCGGACGCGACGCCGAGCCGACACGGCCGAGTGGCGCGCGTACGAGTTCCCCTGCAAGCCCGGCGACCCGATGCGCCGGCCGTGCGTCATCGCGCCCTACCAGCCGCGGCTCGACTGGCAGATCTGGTTCGCCGCGATGACGACGCCCGACCGCGCGCCGTGGACGCTCCACCTCGTGTGGAAGCTGCTGCACGGCGACCGCGGCACGCTCTCGGCCTGCTCGCGAACGACCCGTTCCCCGACGCGCCGCCGCGCTTCATCCGCGCGCTGCTCTACCGCTACCACTTCGCGCCGCCCGGCACGCCCGGCGGCGCCTGGTGGACGCGGACGCTCGTCGGCACGTGGCTGCCGCCGCTCTCGCTCGACGACCCGCGCCTGCGGCGGTTCGTCGACGCCTACGGCTGGCGCTGAGCGTGGGGCGACGATCTACGTCGCGCCGCCGCTCTGCCATGCGCTCGACGAGCCGGCTACTTCCGACCCGCGACCGCGCTCTCCGGCATCCACCAGCGGCTGAGATCGATCTCGACCGCCTCGAACGGCTCGGCGTGCACGCGATCGTCGCCCGAGAAGTTTCCGGCGACGATCCATCGGCCCTCGTCGAGTCGATACGTCTCGACGGTGCGATTCGGCGGATCGATGATCCAGAGATGCGCGACCTGCTCGCGGGCGTAGATCCACAGCTTCCGCGTCCGATCGATCTTCGCGGTCGAGGGCGACAAGACCTCGCACACCCAGTCGGGCGCGAGCGTGAAGCCGGGCACGTCCCGCAGGACCGGCATGCGCTCGCGCCGCCAGCCGGCGACGTCGGGGACGAGGACGTCGTCGCGGAAATGCAACTCGGGCTCGTCGAGAATCCACCAGCCGCCGGGGGCGTCACCACCACCCGGAGGACCGTTGAAGCGATCGAAGAGCACGCTTCCGACGCCCGACGCGGCAAGCGCGTGCGGCGACGCGCGACGCGGGGTCGTGACCAGCTCGCCGTCGATGATCTCGGCGACGAGATACTCCGGAACCTTCCGGAGATCGTCATAGGTCGCGCGACGCTTCGCGGTCATGCGGTGCAACCTAGCACGAGCGCTGCGCGACGGTCATCGGTACTCGCCGCGCGGGTGCTGTCCCGAGTAGGACGGTACCGTCGCGCGGCACGGTTCCTCCACGGTGCCCGCGTGGTAGAGCAGGCGTGAAGGAGGGTCGTCATGGAAACACGCACGCTCGGCGGGCTCACGGTGTCGGCGATCGGTCTCGGCTGCATGGGCATGAGCGAGTTCTACGGTCCGACCGACGAGACCGAGTCGATCGCGACGATCCACCGCGCGCTCGAGCTCGGCGTGACGCTGCTCGACACCGCCGACGTGTACGGGCCGTTCACCAACGAGGAGCTCGTCGGCCGCGCCATCCGCGGCAAGCGCGAGCGCGTCGTGCTCGCGACCAAGTGCGGCATCGTCCGCGACCCGACGAACAAGATGCTGCGCGGCGTGAACGGCACGCCCGACTACATCAAGTCCGCGTGCGACGCGAGCCTGCGCCGGCTCGGCGTCGACCACGTCGACCTCTACCAGCTCCACCGCGTCGACCTGACGGTGCCGATCGAGGAGAGCGTCGGCGCGATGGCCGAGCTGGTGCGCGCCGGCAAGACGCGCTTCATCGGCCTCTCCGAAGCGGGCGCCCAGACGCTCCGGCGCGCGCACGCCGTCCACCCGCTGGCGTCGGTGCAGAGCGAGTACTCGCTGTGGAGCCGCGACGTCGAGGACGGCGTGCTGCCGACCTGCCGCGAGCTCGGCATCGGCTTTCTCGCCTACAGCCCGCTCGGCCGCGGGTTCCTGACGGGACAGATCAAGACCTACGACGACCTCGCGCCCGACGACTACCGCCGCTTCGCGCCGCGCTTCCAGCCCGAGAACTTCGACAAGAACATCGCGCTCGTCCATCGCATCGAGGAGCTCGCCGGCGCCAAGAAATGCACGCCCGCGCAGCTCGCGCTCGCCTGGGTGCTCGCCCAGGCGGAGCTCATCGTGCCGATCCCGGGGACGAAGCGGCGCAAGTACCTCGAGGAGAACGTCGGCGCGCTGCACGTCCGCCTGACGCGCGACGACCTCGCCCGCATCGACGAGATCCTGCCGCCGGGCGCCGCCGCCGGCCTCCGCTACCCCGAGCCGATGATGCGCCTCGTGAACGTGTGAGCGCGCCCGCCGGGTGACAGCGCAGCTGATGCCGTTGCGCGACGTCGACCGGTTTGCGATCTCCCCGCGGGATTTGTAGGAACACCGCATGCGTAGCCCTCGAGACTTCTTCAAGCCGCTCGCGATCGGCGCGCCGCCGCCGGTCACCGAGATCCCGATCAAGCCGTCGCGGATGATCCACTTCTTCGACCCGTCGAACCCGAAGATGGAGGCGAAGCTCCCCGAAATCGCCAAGCAGGCCGACATCCTCCTCGGCAACCTCGAGGACGCGATCGCGGCCGACAACAAGCTCGCGGCGCGCGAGGGCCTGGTGCGGATCGGCCGCAACGTCGACTTCGGCGACACGCCGCTCTGGACGCGCGTCAACTCGCTCGACAGCCCGTGGGCGCTCGACGACATCACCCGCCTCGTCGAGGAGATCGGCGACCAGCTCGAGGTGATGATGATCCCCAAGGTCGAGGGGCCGTGGGACATCCACTACGTCGACCGCCTGCTCGCGCAGCTCGAGGCGAAGCACCAGGTGCGCCGGCCGATCCTCGTCCACGCGATCCTCGAGACCGCGCTCGGCGTCGCCAACGTCGAGGAGATCTGCGCCGCGAGCCCGCGCATGCAGGGCATCAGCTTCGGGCCCGCCGACCTCGCCGCGTCGCGCCGTATGAAGACGACGCGCGTCGGCGGCGGCCACCCCGCGTATCTCGTCCGGAACGATCCCGACCCGCGCGACAAGGACGCGCCGCGCGCGACCGCGCAGCAGGACCCGTGGCACTACTCGATCGCGCGCATGGTCGACGCCTGCACCGCGACCGGCGCCCTGCCCTTCTACGGCCCGTTCGGCGACATCTCCGATCCGCTCGGCTGCGAGGACCAGTTTCGCGCCGCCTTCCTCCTCGGCTGCGTCGGCGCCTGGTCGCTGCACCCGAGCCAGATCGCGATCGCGAAGAAGGTCTTCTCGCCGCCGCCCGCGGAGGTGAAGTTCGCGAAGCGCGTGCTGGAGGCGATGCCCGACGGCCGCGGCGTCCTCATGCTCGACGGCAAGATGCAGGACGACGCCACCTGGAAGCAGTGCCGGGTGATGGTGACCCTCGCCAAGATGCTCGCCGAGAAGGACAAGGACCTCGCGCAGGCGTACGGGTTCTGAGCTCCGCGCTGTAGTTCGCTGCCGCGAGAAGGCGCCTGGCGCCAAGCTCGAGGCGAAACACGGGGTGCAGAAGCCCGTCCTCGCGCACCGGTGCTTCGTCACCGCCGTACCGACGATCTGCACCTCTTCACGAAGGACGACGACGCCATCCGAAAAGGAGACGGTCTCGCCCGTCATGCCGCAGCCGAGATCGGCGCCGCCGTCGGGCGCGCGCAGAGCCATCCCGACTTCACGCGGTACGTATCGCGGTGGCGAAGCTCCCCGTACTGCTCGGCCAAGTCCTTGTCCTTCTCCGCAAGCATCTACGGCGACCGCCTGCGACGGGCTCTGATCACGGCGCCACACCGGACGTTCCGACCTCCGCGCGAGGTCACGAGGTGCGAAGGGCCGACCTCCCCACGGAGGTCGCTCTTCCTCGTTCGATCGTCGACGCGACGGCCGCGCGAGCACGTTGCCTGGTATGTACGGCAGGCTCGAAGGTGTACACTCCCACAGCTCAAGCTCTGTGGCTCGCCGCGCACGGCTCCCACGACCGAACCGCAGAGCGACGCACCGCGCGCCGCTGCCTCTCTCCGAGCCCTCACACCGAGGAGATCGTCATCGAAAACGCCGTCGAGGTTTCGGAGCCGCCGGTGTCGTGTGCCACCGGGACGCGCGTCGGCCCACGAGGCGCATCGCCCATGACGCGGGCTGGCACATCCGCGCGTGCGACCCCCGACCGCGTCGGGGCCTTGATGCCACGGCTGCTCGCGGTCGGCGACGGCTTCGTTTGATCGCGTGCGCAACGCCTGGGCGTCGACGCGAGCATGACTGTCCACGACCGTTTCGTGCGCGAGGCCGAGGCGACCGAGTTCCTCGCGGCCGCGAGCGCGATCCCGCGGCCGCGAGGTGATGACGATGCCGACCCGTCTCCGTGACGCGCTAGCGGCCTGTTGGCGATCGCTCCGGCGGAACGGCCGACTGCGCGGTCGCGTCGCCTCCGAGACCGAGCCCGAGCGGAAACGGTCTCTCTCGCGCGCACGCTTCTGGGAAGAGATGCGTGCCGGACAGCAGGAAGCCGAGGCTCGTTCGCGGGCGCGATCGTAGCGCCGCAACCGAAGGAGGAACGAACGATGGGCGACAAGTCACCGAAGTCGAAGCAGCGCAACCTGAAGCAGAAGGATACTGCGAGGGTGGAGGGCGAAGCGAAGGCACGGTCCAAGCAACAGAGCTACAGCCAAGCGCCCGTCCTCGGCGCCAAGGGCAAGAAGTAGCGGGCACCGACGCGCCCTCGGTGCGTCGGTCGTCGCGAACGCGATCTCCAGCGCGGTACCCGCCGCGAACCCCATCGTGGCGAAGGGCAGCCCGTCTTCATTGATACAACCAGCACGCCCGTTCGGAGTTCCGATCACGACTTGCGCGAGCGACGTGGACGCCCAGGGGCGTCCCGTGACGTTCAGGACCTTCAAAGAACCTTCAAAGCGAACAAAGCGAAAGTGTCGGCATTCGGTCGAGACTTCAGTGCGACCAGCTCGGCATCGTTCGCAACATGAACTCGTCGAACCGTGGCACCGTGAACGCGGTATCGCCGTGCGCCGGACTGTAGATCATGCCCTTGCGAATGAGACTGGAGCGGAGGGGCGCGATCGACTGGTAGCCATGGCGCTTGAGGGGCGCCGCGTTTCGGTGCGAGAAGGACGGCCGTATGGTCCGCCCTCGAGATCCGTTCGTCAACGCGATCGTGCTGGTCCTCTCGGCCGCACGGCGCGGTCGATTCCGGGCTGCGTTGATCGGCGGGTTCGCGCTTCCGTTCCACGGCGTCCAGCGTGCGACCGGCGACGTCGACTTTCTCGTCGACGCCACCGGCGCCGATATGCTGCACGACGCGCTTCTCGCCGCGGGAGCACGATGTCTCCACCGCAGCGCGGATGCGGCCAACTACGGAACCGGATCGTCGCGTCTGGCCCCGGTCGACTTCATCTTCGCCCGCCGCGAGAAAGCGCGAGAGATGTTGCGGCGGGCCAAACGTAGACCGTTACGCTCCCAGGGAGTGCGTGTGCCGGTCGTCGATGCGGAGGCGCTGATCGGCCTCAAGCTCCAGGCGCTCGCCAATCAGCCACATCGCATCCAGGACGAGGCCGATATTCAGGGACTCTTCGCGGCCCGGGCGGCGCATCTGAACGTCGAGATCTTGCGCGAGTATTACCGTATGTTCGATCGGGAGGCCGATCTCCATCGGTTGCTCAAGGAGACGAAGAAGCGCTAGCCTCGATGCGTGGACCGGACGTTCATCATCGGGCCGGCGGTCCGGGAACAGGCGACGCTTCGTCCACCCCGGCGCGTGCGCGACATCGACGAGTTCATCGAGTTCCTTCGCCGTCTCCAGGCGCTCTTCGGTGCGGTCGATCGGTCGCGCGATCTGACCATAGGCAAGCACTTCCGATTGTGATGTCGGCGCAGTTGACGGTCATTCTCGGACCTCCGGGTTTCGCTCTCCCCCTCCACAGCGTAGCCGGCATACGGACCCGAATGCCCCGAAGCCCGAGGTCGCGGCGTAGATGAGGCGCGGATGGCGGGCGTGCAGCGCGTCCCAGTCCCATCCCAGGCCGAGCTTCTCCATCACCCCGGGACGATAGTTCTCGACCAGCACGTCGGCATCCGCGAGCAGGGAGTGCAGTATGGCGAGGTCGCCGGTGTGCTTCAGGTCGAGCGCGATGCTCTCCTCGCCGCGGTTGATGACAGCGCGTAGCCGGACGTCCCGTTGAACCACGGACCGAGCGAGGGCGACAGGTCGCCGCCGTCCGGGTACTCGACCTCGATCACCCGCCCGTCCAGGTCGCTCAACACGAGCGTGCAGTACGGATCCGCCAGGACGCGCGTGAGATCGACGACCGTGACGCCGGACAACGGGCCGGCCACCGTCATGCGCGCTCCTCTCGTCTCGAGCCGTCGCGCGCGGCGGCGCGGTGCGGCGTCCGCTTCATCTCGTCGATTACCGCAGCGGCTTGATCTGACAACGCTCCACAAGGACGCGTAGCGTCGCGCCCGCTCTCGGATGGGCCGGGTAGCAGCTCGCGATCTTTGACGCGCCCTGTGGCCTCCTTGCTGACGACGATGTCGTCGAGGCGGCACACGGGGAACCTTTCCCGCGCTGCATGTCCCTCCGCTCGGGCATGAACGGAGGGTGACGTCGCAACCGCCTGCTAAGGCGTGCAGGCGGTGCACCCGCTGCACTGCTGGAGCGGTCCGCATCCGACCGCCGGCAGCTCGCACGTCTCGCCCGCCTCGATCATGCCGTTCCCGCACACCGCCGCCGGGCACTGGCAGGTGACGCCGCAGGCGCCGGGACAGGCCGCGTCGCTTGCGGGCGGGCTGCCGCCCGTCCCGCCTGGATCGCACTGCTCGCCGGGGCCGACGAAGCCGTCGCCGCACATCGCCGGGCAGGTGCATTCGCCGGCGCCGCCGGGCGCCGCGCACTGCCCCGGACACGCGGCGTCGTTGCCCGCCTCGCACTGCTCGCCGAACTCGATCGTGCCGTTGCCGCACGTCCTGGGGCAGCGGCAGTCGGCCTGACAGGCGCCCGGACAGTTCGCGTCGTCGCCGACCTCGCACTCCTCGGGGAACGACACGATGCCGTTGCCGCAGAACTGCGTGACCACGGTGTTGAAGAGGCGCAGTGCGCCCGGACCGGGGAGGCCGGTATTGGTGTCGATCGCGGCGGCGCCGGTCGCCGGCAGGCAGATCGCCGACGCGAGCACGTTGGTGTCGGTGCCGGGCGTGCCCTCGCGCTGGATCGGATCGAGGAAGCAGCGCCGCAGGCCGGACTCGCAGGGCCCGGTGCCGGTCGGACAGGTGTCCGTCTGCTCGGGCGTCCCCGGGTTCGAGAGAATCACGCAGCCGATCTCCTCGGCTCCGGCGCACCGCAGGTCGGCGGGACCGGCCGGACAGAACCCTTCACCCAGAGGCTCGCCGGTGATCTGCCGGCAGAGCGGGCGGCAGGCGCCCGCCGGCGCGTTCGGGCATTCGGCGTCGCTGCTGCACGCTTGCGCGTCGCGATCGCCGCCGTCGCACGCGTTCACGCACGCGTTCGGCCGCAGCTGTCCATCGCACCAGCAGCTCTGGCCCTCGAAACCCGGCGCGTCACACGGCTGACTCGACGGGAAGCTGACCACGCCGGTGGTGGCCGGGTCGTAGAACGCGCGCACGCCGCCGCCGGAGACGTTGGCCGCCGGCACCGGCTCGCAGTCGTTCGACGTCGGCCCGAACGGGCCGGTGGCGTCGACCCGGCACGCGCCGCCGGGGTTGGCGCCGAACCCTTCGCAGGTGCCGGTCTGGCCGATCTGACAGTCCTGCAGGTTCGCGGCGCCGCAGTTGCAGACCGGACAGGGCTGGCTCACGTCCGGCGAGAAGTACACCAGCGTGTTGAGCGGGATGCGGATGCTCGCCGCGCCGGTCGCGATGTTGTACGTGCCGGTGACGTCCTCCGCGAACCGGCTGATCAAGCAAACGGGAACGCCGCCCGAAGAGAGCGGCTGCGGCGCGCCGTAGCGGTTGACGACGCAGGTCTGACCGGCGACGCACTGCGAGGTCTCGGTGCAGTTGCGGCTCGGGTCGCCCGAGCAGAACGAGCCGACGTTCGCCAGGAACGTGCACTCGAAGTCGCTGATGCCGTCGCATGCCGCGATCTGGCCGGTGATCGCCGCTCCGGCCTGAATGGTGCCGTTGTGCGACTGGCCGGTCCAGCCGTTGTCGAGATCGCTGCCCGGCCGGGCGACGAACGACACCGTGCCGACGACCGGACCGCAGGTGCAGTCGGTGCAGTTGCCGGGGCACGCGGCGTCGTTGCCGGTCTCGCACTGCTCGCTGCCCTCGAGCACGCCGTTGCCGCAGAAGGGTGCGCAGGTGCAGTCGACGTCGCACGTGCCGGCACAGCTGCCGGTCGACGTGGCGTCGCACTCCTCGCCGGGATCGATGTTGGCGTCGCCGCAGAACGGCCCGCAGGTGCAGTCGGCCTGACAGGCGCTCGGTGGGCACGCGGTCGAGCCGGTGCCGTCGCACTCTTCCCCCGGATCGACGGTATTGTCGCCGCAGAACGGCCCGCAGGTGCAGTCGCCCTGACACGCGCCCGGGCACGCGACGTCGTCGCCGTCGTCGCACTCCTCGGCCCCTTCCTTGACGCCGTTGCCGCACACCGGGGTGCACGTGCAGTCGGCCTCGCAACCGGCGGTGCAGGTGCCGAGCTGCGGAGCGTCGCACTGCTCGGTCGGCTGGTTGATCATCTGGTCGCCGCAGAACGGGCCGCAGGTGCAGTCCGGCTGGCAGGCGCCCGGGCACGCGCCGTCCATCGGCGGATCGCATTCCTCGCCGGCGTCCTGCGTCCCGTTCCCGCACATCTCGCTGCCGCGGAAGATCGAGACCGGCAGCAGCAGCGCGCCCGGTCCGGGGAGGCCCGAGACGCTGTTCACCGCCGGGCTGCGCGTCGGCGAGATGCAGAAGGTCGCGGCGAGCACCGCGTCCTGCGTGCCCGCCATGCCGGTACGGACGATCGGATCGAGGAAGCACTCGCGGCGCCGCACCGTGCAGGTCTGGTTCGGAACGCAGGTCGCGCAGTTCCCGGCGGGCGGCGGGTTGCAGTCGGCGCTGTTCACGCAGCCGCGGAAGGTCTCGATGCTGCACAGGTTGTCGTTCGGCCCGAGCTCGCAGCGGCCCTCGTTCGGGTTGTCGGGGTCGGCCGGATTGGCGACGCAGACGCCGTTCGAGCAGCCGTTCGGGCGGCTGGCTTCGCCGGGGCGATCGCAGACGCCACCCCCGGGACAATCCTCGGCGTTCGCGCACGGGGTTCCCGAGGCGGTGCCGCCGATGCAGCGCCGCCCGCCGCACGTCACGCCGTTCGGACAGTCGGCGTCGCTGTTGCACGGCTCGGCGGCGGCGGTCGCGCAGGTGTCGCAGAAGCATTGCAGATCGGTCGCGCCGAACGCGGTGCAGCTCGGTCCCGTGCCGAGCGTCGTCGTTCCCGTCGTCGCGGGGTTGAAGGTGACGTCGAGCGCCCCGACGTCGGCCGCGGCCGGCGGCGGGCACGTGAAGCTCACGGGACCGAAGAACGGATGCACGCCCGCGACGTCGCACGCCTCGCCCTCACGCGGGCCGGCGCTGCAGACGTTGGCGGGCTCGTCGTCCTGGCCGGCGTTCGGGTTCGGCATGCAGATCGGGCACGGCCGATCGACGGTGAGCCCGTTGTGCACGATCGACGTCAGGTGAATCAGCGTGCTGCTGGTGCCGGCGGCCGGTCCGGAATCGGCGATGTTCACGGTGCCGGTCACCGGACCGTCGTAGACGTTGAGGACGCACACCGGGACGGCGCCGGACGAGATCGGCAGCGGCGGGCCGTAGAAGCATGCGCACGACTCGCCGCCACCCGTGCACGACGACGGCATCTCCGGATCGCACGCCGTCAGCGAGCTGGCGTCGCGGTTCGCGGCGTTCAAACAGAAGCAGTTGTCGCGGCTGCCCGGGAACGCGACCGGACCCTCGACGCTGCACTGGCCGCAGCTCGGCGAGTCGGGATCGAGGTCGCAATCGGTCAGACGCAGCGCCGTGAGCGAGGCGTTGTCGACGCCGCGCAGGTCGTGCGAGATGCCGGTCCAGCCGGTGTCGAGGTCGGTCCCGGGGTTCGCGACCAGGCTCAGGATCTCGGGGATCGGGCTCGGCAGGACGCAGGGGCCGCTCGGGCTGCCCGTGGTCGTCGTCGTAGGCGTCGGGCTCTCCGGCGAGGCGCTGACCCCGGACGCGGTCGGCGTCGCCGACGGCGTCGGGCTCGGCGTGATGCCGCCCTCGGCGAACGCCAGCGCGGCGATCCGGTCGACCGCCGTCTCGACGCGGTCGAGAAGGCAGGTCTGCAGGTCGTCGAGGCTGAACGCGCCGCTCGCGTCGGCGCAGTCGCCCGGGAATCCGAGCTCGGCGAGGTCGACGCCGTCGCAGGCTCGGCGGATCTTGTCCTGGAGACGGCGGCTGAACTTCAGGATCGTCTGATCCGTCTTGCGGTCGCCGGTGCCGGGTCCGGCCGGCGGCGGCTCCGCGAGACACGCGACGCCGGCATGGTCCTGGGCGTGCTTGACCGCGAGCTCGAGGCAGCGCGACCGGGCGCGCAGCTTGCCGTCGAAGAACCGTGCCGCCTGGCGGCCGATGATGGTCTGACACCGATCGACGTCGCCGGTGTGGGCGCCGAGCTGCGGATAGGCGGTGGCGAGTACCTGCGCGATGCGCGCGCGAACCGCGTCGGCGAGACACTGCGTCAGATCCTCGACGCCGAACTCGCCGCCGGTCGTGTCGGCGCAGCCGTCGGGGAAGCCGAGATCGGCGAGCGTGACGCCGGTGCAGTCGTGGGTCACGCGGCGGACGAAACGGCTCTGGGCGCGCGCCGTCAGCGCATCGCGCCGGCTCTCGTCGCAGGTCTCTCCGTCGACGACGGCGTCGTGGCAGTCGATCGCGGCGTCCAACGCGTCGCCGGCGAACCGACGCGCCTCGCGTCCGATCGTACTCTGGCATTCGATCTCCGACGCAGTGAGCGCCCGCGCGGTCGACGCAGAGCTCACGACGCAGGTGACGAACGTGACGGCAACGAGCGCGGTCCATCGCGACATGGCGGAATTCCTTTCCTGGAGCGATGCCGAAGACCGGCTTGGCCGGTGCTCGACGGCCCTCAATGCGGCGTCCCGACGCCGCCATGACCAGACATCACTCCGCGCTCGTGCCAGCAGTCAGTCAATTACCGGAACATGTGAGGGCGCTTGCGCCGCAGCGACGACTCGAGTCCGAGCGTGCCGTCACGCCGCAGTGCGACAGGTGCGCGCGCGATGCGGGCGCCGACAAACGGCGACGCTCATCCGAGAGGTGCGGTCGGAGCTCGTGGAGAGGAAGAGAGAAGCCCGATGCGGTCCGGCGATCGCACGGCGGCGTTGCGCTCGCGCCGTGCATCTGGGAACGATTCGGGCGCGGAGCGGCGCCGCGCCGAGTCGGCGGCCCCGCCGGAGGAGCGAGTGGCGAAGGACGAGGAGAGGAGGAAGACGCCGCGACTTCCGACGGCTCCGGCAGGATCGGCATTCGCCCGCCTGGACGCCCTCGGCGCCCGGCAGGGGCGCGCGACGATGCTGGCCTTCGCGCTGGCGATGATGGCCGCGGTCTGGGCGCTCGACTTCCTGACGGGTTCGGAGATCAGCTTCTCGATCTTCTATCTGATCCCGATCGCGATCGTCGCCTGGCACCTCGGCACGCGGGCCGCGATCCTGATGGCAGTGCTCGGCGCGGTGCTGTGGCTGGTCGCGGAGCTCCAGGGTGGCCGGCTCTACGCGCACCCCGCGGTGGTGTACTGGAACGCCCTGGTCCGCCTCGGCTTCTTCGTGATCGTGTCCCAGCTGCTGGTGGCGGTGCACCGCTTGCTCCAGGTGCAGCGCGAGGCGTCGGCGCTCAAGTCCTCGATGATGTCCTTCGTCAGCCACGAGTTCATGAACGCCCTGAACACGCTCAAGCTCGCCGTCGCACTGTTGTCGGACTCGGACCCCGCCGGCGCGACCGCTGATCATGCGGCGTCCTACGCCGCGATCGATGCCGTCCTGCGGCATCTCACGGCCACGGCGGCGAACTTCCTGAATCTCGAGCGCCTCGACGGCGGGCGGCTTCGTCTCGACCTGAGACCGACGCTCGTCCCCACGCTCGTGCACGAGATCCTCGCGTTGATGCAGCCGCTCGCGGATCGCAAGCACGTCGAGGTCCGATTCGAGACGCCGTCGCAGCCGGTCCCGGCGAAGGCGGACGCCGACGCGCTGGCGCTCGTCTTGAGCAACCTCGTCGGGAACGCGATCAAGTACACGCCGCCGGGCGGCCGCGTGACGATCCGGGTGCAGCGGACCGCCGGTGCCACCCTGACGGTCTCGGTCGCGGACACGGGCATCGGCATCGACGCAACCGAGCAGGCGGCGGTGCTGCACGGAAGCTATCGGACCAGCGCCGGGAAGTCCGTCGCCGGCGGCTACGGCGTCGGCCTGCGCGTCTGTCGCGCCCTGCTCCACAGTCACGGGTCGATGCTCGAGCTCGAGAGCCAGGCCGGGCGCGGATCGCGGTTCTCGTTCGCGCTGCCGGTGTGGGAGGCGGCGACGGACGGCGGCCGGGACGCGGCCGACGGCGGCTGACGCGGCGATCGTCTCCGCGAGACCGTTCCTCGCCGGCTACGGCTCGAGGAATCGCCGTCCCGCCCAGGCACCCAGCGCGGCGACGACGAGGATCGGCAGGATGTGCCCGAGCAGGACGTGCGGGACGAACGCCACCGGGCACCACAGATCGACGAGCGTGCCCGCCGCGACCCCCGCCGTGACGCCGAGCGCGGCGCCCGCCATCCCCGGATGCACCGGATCGCTCCGGCGACGGACGGCGACGAATGCCACGAGCAACGGGACCGCCATCGCCAGGGACAACCCGAGGCAACGGAAGCCCGGCCGCGTCGGCCACGGCGCCAGCATCTGCGGACCGAACAGGACCGTGACGCCGACCTTCCACGCGAGGAGCACGAGCGGAGTGGCGACGATCAGCGTGACCAGCGACGCCGTCGATCGCCCGAGCATCGAGCCTCCCCGGCGCACCCCGATCCATACGGCGGCGCTCGCGATCACGCTCCAGCCGAGGCTGGATGCCACGACGAGCATCGTCGGCCGGTCGTACTGCCTGATGCCCCCGAGCTGGACGAAGATGGCGAGGGCGACCGTGCTCCCGAGGCGATCAGCCACCACGCGCGCCGCCGCATCGTCTGGCGGGTCGGCGCCGGTTCGGCGCGTACCGCCGCCAACACGCGCCGTCTGAGCGCGTGCGCTGGATCGTGAGACGGTCCGACGGATGTCATGAGCGTGCGGTCTCCTGGAGATCGCCCCCGTGGTCTCGGACGGTGCCGCGCAGCGACACGTATGCCCGGTGCGCTCGCAGCTTGACGGCCGTCACGGTGACGCCGAGGATCGCCGCCGCCTCGGCGAGCGTCAATCCGTCGCGCTTGAGCAGCTCGAAGGCGGCGCGCTGCGAATCCGGCAATCGTGCGAGCGTGGCTGCCAGACGATCGGCGAGCTCTCGGGCCTCGATGACCTGGTCGGGGCGGGCGGCGGGGCTGACGGCTGGCGGCGGACCGGGCATGGCGTCGCTCACGACCCGGGGAGCGCGGCGGTCGCGGCGGAACTGGTCGAGCATGAGGCGTCGCGCGATGGCGAACGCCCACGGCAGCACGGCACCGCCCGTCACGAAGGTCCCACGTGCCCGGTGCATACGCAGAAAGGTCTCCTGGACGAGGTCGTCACACTGCTGCGCGTCCCACACGTGGCGACGGAGATACCCGCGAACTCTCGCCGCGAGCGCGTCGTAGACGAGCTCGAACGCGTCGTCGTCACCGACGGCGTACCGCTCCATCGCGAGGTCGGCCGCGGTCCGCGTGCCGTTCGCGTCGCGCGCGTCCTGGCCGCCGGTCGCGGCGCGCGCGTCCTCGCCACGATCGGCGCCGCATCGCCGACGCGATCGCACGATCACCAGACCTGGCCTTCATGATCGGGCGCCCTCGACCCGACCTCGCGACCGCTCCGCGAGCCACGACGTGCGATCGCCGGCGATGGCTTCGCGAGCGCCCGCCGGGGCGACCACGCCGGCGACCGCACGCCGCGAAGGAAGGCGGAGAGCGCTCGCTCGATGTGCGTCGCATGCTCCCTCGTTGCGGTCGTACCGTCGTCCCTGGCGCGAAGGTCAAGTCGGGTGCTACGGCTCGAGCTCGCTCGACCGTCTGCGCAGCCGGTCACCATGAAGTCGACCAGCTGCTCGAGAGAGCGGAACCGGATGGCTTCGCCCGAGGCCACCGCTTCCACCCGTCCGCGCAGGCTTCTCTGCCCGCCCTCGGTTCGCTCGAACTGAACGACGAAGGCTCGATCATCGCGGCTCGTCGGATTGCGTCACTCATTGGCTGCGTGGGATAGCGCGCGATACGCGGGCAGTCCTTCGAGCTCGGTTAGAGGTCGGTTAGAAGTGGGTACGCCCGGCGACGACCCGATGGTCCTTCACTTCGACCGCTTCCGATTCGACGGTGCGAACCGGCAGCTCCAGGGGGCGCCGGTGCGCGATCCGGCTGAACCCCAAGGCCTTCGACGTGCTGCTGGCGCTCATCGAGCGCGCTGGGCAGTTCGTCTCGAAGGACCAGCTCCTCGATCGCGTCTGGCCCGGGACGCACGTGGCCGACGGGGTGCTGAAGGTCTGCATGGCCGAGATCCGCAAGGCGCTCGGCGATTCGGCGACCGCGCCGCGCTTCATCGAGACCGTCCACCGCCGCGGCTATCGCTTCGTCGCGACGACTCACCGTCGGTGCATCCCGGACGAAGCTCCAGCGGGACGCGCCGATCGCCGCGCCCGTCCGGCACGCGCTCCCTGCTCGCCTGGCCGCCGAGCTCGGCGACGGACGCGGCCGCCGCACTCGTGGGGCGGAACCGGGAGCTCCAGATCTGCTCGCCGAGCGCCTCGGCCGAGCGCTCGAAGGCGAGCGACAAGTCGTCTTCGTCACGGGCGAGCCCGGCGCGGGCAAGACGGCGCTCGTCGAGCACTTCGTCGCCGGCGCGGCGCAGGGCCGGACCCTCGCGATCACCGGCAGCCAGTGTCTCGAGCAGTTCGGCTCCGCGGAAGCCTACATGCCGGTGCTGGAAGCGATCGGCCGGCTGTGCGCGAAGACGGAGCGGTCGGCGCGCCGCTCCGCCGCTATGCCCCCACGTGGTTCGCGCAGCTGCCCTGGCTGATCGAGGAGCACGACCGCGCCGGCTCGAACGCGAGCTGCTCGGCGCCACCCGCGAGCGCATGCTGCGTGAGATGGCGGAGTTCGTCGAGGCGCTGAGCGCCGAGATCCCGCTGGTTCTCGTCATCGAGGATCTCCACTGGAGCGACCCGTCGACCGTGGACCTGCTCTCGACTGCTCGCCGTACGACGGGAACCGGCTCGGCTCCTCGTGCTCGCCACCTACCGGCCCGTGGACCTCATCCTCGCGCGTCACCCGTTGCGCGAGGTCGCCCGACGGCTGGCCGCGGGTCGGCGCTGCACCGTGATCGCGCTCGACGACCTCGCGGTCGAAGCGGTGGCGGAGTACCTGCGCCAACGCTTCGCGCCGAGGTCGATTCCCTCCCGACCTGGCGGCGCTGCTTCGCGAGCGAACCGGCGGCAACTCGCTCTTCCTCGTGACCCTCGTCGATCATCTGGTCGCGCGCGGAGCGATCGTCGAGCGTGCCCGGCAATGGACGGTGACCGCCGACCTCCCGCGTGAGCTGGCCGACGTGCCCGAGAGCCTGCGCTCGATCGATCGAGCAGGAGCTCGATCGTCTGGACGTCGAGGACCGCCGCCTCCTCGAGGGGGCCAGCCTGACGGGCGTGGAGTTCGCGTCCGTTCTCGCCGCCATCGGAGGCGAGTGCTCGGCGGCGGAGGCGGACGATCGCTGCGCTCGCCTGGCGGGCGCCGGTCGTTTCGTGCGCAACGCGGGTCGCGCGACCTGGCCCGACGGGACGGCCGTCGGCCGCTTCGCCTTCCGGCATCCGCTGTACCGGGAGACGCTCGCGGGCGCGATGCCTCGACATCGACGGGAGCACCTGCACCTGCGCATCGGGCAGGTGCTCGAGCAGGCGTTCGGCGAGCGCTCGTCCGACCTCGCGGCCGAGCTGGCCGTGCACTTCCAGGAGGGCGGCGATCCAGCCCGCGCGGCGCGCTATCGGCGCGCCGCGGCGCAGACCGCGGCCGCCCGCTATGCCTTCGCCGAGGCGCAGGCGCATCTCGAGAAGGGTCTGGCGCTCCTGCCGGACGTCGCTCCCTCACCCGACCGGGATCGTCTCGAGCTGTCGCTGCAGAGCGCGCTCGGTGCGGTGCTGACGACGACACGGGGCTACGCCGCGCCCGAGGTCGAGCACGCCTACACGCGCGCGCTCGAGCTCTGGAGCCGGAGCCCCCAGAAGGCGTCGGCCTTCCCGGACCTCTGGGGCCACCACGTCCTGCACATCACGCGTGCACAGCTCGACTCCGCGTTGGAGCTCGCCGAGCGCATCCAGACGATCGCCGAAGCCAGCGGGGACCGCCTCATGCGACTGCAGGCGCACCACGCCCTGTGGACCGTCCACTACGTCCGCGGCGACTTCGCGAAGGCGCTCCAGCACATCGACGAGGGGGAGCCGCTCTACGATCCCGACGCGGATCGGACGTCGGCGCTGGTCTATCTGCACGACGCGAGAGCGACGGCGATGTCCGTCCGCTCGCTGCTCCTGTGGAACTTCGGCCACGTCGATCAGGCGCTCGAGGTGAACCGTCGGTCCGTCGAGCATGCGCGGACGCTCGGGCATCCCGTCAGCTTCGCCTACGTGCTGGTCCACGCGGGCTGGCTCCGCGTGCTGCGCCGCGAGCCCGAGGCGTGCGCGGTGGAGGCCGAGGCGGTGATCGCCTACGCGACGGAGCACGCACTGGAGTACTGGATCGCGCGCGGCCTCCTGTTGCGTGGCTGGGCGCTCGCGGAACGGGGCGCCCTCGACGACGGGATCGCGGACATGGAGCGCGGGCTCGCGTCGCTCGCCGCGCTCGGAACGCGCCTCGGGCAGACGACGTACCATGCGCAGCTCGTCCCGGCGATGGTGCGCGCCGGACGCTTCGACGACGCGCGCGCGCTCATCGAGCGGACGAAGGCGTTGGTCGCGTCGACGGCGGAGCGCTACTACGAAGCCGAGATCCACCGCCTCGACGCCGAGCTGGTCGTCGCCGAGGCCGGCGGCGCGGGCCGCGCGCCCTCGGCCGCCCGCGCGCGCGCGACGGAGCTGCTCGAGACTGCCATCGCGTGCGCCACCCGCCAGAACGCCCGCACGCTCGCGCTGCGCGCGACGACGACGCTCGCGCGTGTCAACGCGCGGGGAACGGCGGGTGCGCAGGTGCGCGCTCGGCTCGACGACGCTGCTCGCCACCTTCACCGAGGGCTTCGACACGGCCGATCTTCGAGACGCTCGGCGCCTCGCTGCCGGACGGGCTCGCACACGGCGATCGGTGAAGGCGGGAAAGACACCGTCGTAACCAGCACGTCTGCGATCAGTGCCCGGCGGGGTCGGACACCATGGCCGAGCCCCGTACGCTGCCGCGCGACAGCTCCTTCCTGAGCGGGCGGCCGCACCGTCGAAACCCGACGCGTCGCCCGACGTATCCGCGACGAAACACCGCGTCGGGAGACGCAGAAGGAGAGCATCATGGTGAATCGGAAATCATGTCTCATCAACGTCGGCGCGAGCATCGTACCGCTCCTGGTGGTGGCGGCCCTGGGCGGCATGCAGCCCGCGCAGGCCGCGGACGCCAAGGCGGGTGCCGGCCACACGATCATCGTGGGCAACACGCCTACCTGCCGTAACGCGACCTTCACCTCGATCCAGGCCGCCGTCACCGCGGCTGCGGCGACCGACGCGACGATCTCGGTGTGCGCCGGGACGTACGCGGGGAAGGTCCTGGTCACCGACAAGACCAACCTCAAGCTGATCGGTCAGAAGGGCGCGACGATCGTTCCGGAAGGGGACGCGTTCAGCGGGGACCTGGTCGAGGTCGCCAACTCGACCAACGTCACGTTCCAGGGCTTCACCATCGACGGCCGCGGGACGCTGAACCCCGACGTCGATGCGACGGGCATCCTCTACAGCGAGTCCTCCGGGACGATCGCCAAGAACACCGTCGTCAACTGGACCACGCCCGACTCGGCGACCGAGGCCGAGGACATCGCCGCCATTCGGATCCTCGCGGGCGGTAGCTTGGCTGTGGCCGTCAAGCGCAACACGATCACCGGCTTCCAGGGTACCGCCGTCGACGTGGAGGCGGGCGCGCTGCTCACCATCAGCGGCAACGTCATCAGCACGACCCTCGATGACGTCCAGGACGTCACGGGGATCGACATCAAGCCGTCCGCGACGACCTCGCCGCACGGCAAGATCAGCGGCAACAAGCTGAGCGTGACCGGGTCCTCAGACGAGACTGTTGCATTCGCGATCTTCATCAGCAGGAGCGGCCCGTTCGTGGTCAGCGGCAACACGACGCTGAACTTCGTCGCGGGGATCGGCGTCTCGAGCCGGTGCGCGAGCGTCGACGGTACACGGATCACGAGGAACCGGGTGACCAACGACGGCGGGGACGGCATCTTCGTGTTCGTCCAAGCGGATGACGAGTGCGACCTGGTTCACGCAGACGACTACGAGATCACCGGCAACAAGGTCGTGAACACGGGAACGGAGGCCGACGGCGGCATCGTGCTGATCGCCGTCGGGTCGGACACGGCCCACGCCTTCATCCGGAACGCGTTGGTCAAGAGAAACACCATCGCCAACTTCGACCCAGCGGTCGCCACTGCAACCGGCGCCGGGGGCGTGGTCGAGGGCGTGTTTGCGCCGAACACGGTGCGCTAGGCCCCGGGCCTGGCAGGCCGCGTTCTCCGCCGCCGCGTGCGCGTCCGAGTCGAGGTGCTCGTCGCGCCTCGACTCGTACGCCGCGGTGGCTGGCGCGTTCGCTTCATGACGACGTCCGCGTCGTCGTAGGCGCGTGCTCGGCGAGGAATCTTCGGCATCGCGTCGTCCCGCGACATCACCGTGGCACCAGGCGGCGTCCGCCCTCCTGCGACCGGCCGCATCCTCGCGCACAGGCGCACACGAACCAGACGCACACACGGGTCGCGGACGAGGCAGCGAAACCCGCCACGCCAGCCGACGTATCGGCCACCCAAATTCGAACTGCGTCGGAGACGCGAGAGGAGAGAGCCATGATGAAACTCGGATCGAACGAGACTGCGAGAGCAACCGCGGTATGGCTGCTCGCGGGCACGCTGTCGTCGATGGTCATCGCGTCGTCAGCGGGACCCGCCGCGGCTGGGAGCGCGGCGTTGACATGCGAGGGCACGAAGCTCCAGCGCGCCGGCGAGTACGACGCGTGCCTGCTGAAGGCGGAAGGACTGGCGACCAAGACCGGCCGCCCGCTGGACTTCACGAGGTGCAATACGAAGTTCACCCAGCGCTGGCTGAGCGCCGAGACGCGAAGCGGTGGCGCGTGCCCGACGTCGGGCGACGAGACGGCCATGCGCCTGCAGGTGCTCGGAGACGCGAATTCCGTCGCGTTGAAGCTCACCGGTCTGCGGTTCCTCAACAACGCCGACGGCACGCTGACTGATCTGCAGACCGGGTTGATGTGGGAGCTGAAGCATCCCTTCAACAGCCCGCCGAATCCCGCCGACCCGCAAAACCCGTCGAATACGTACACCTGGAGCGCCACCGGTTCGTTGCCGGACGGCACGGTGTTCACGAGCTTCCTGGCGCGGCTCAACAACTGCACGTTGTCGACGGCGACTGTCGACCCGGTTGGCGGTGGCTTCGCCGGGTACTGCGACTGGCGTCTGCCGACGGTCGAGGAGCTGCGGACCATCGTCCCGCCGAACTGCGGAGGCACGAATCCGTGCCTCTTCCTGGATTTCGGGGCGAACGTCTCGGGCTTCTACTGGTCCGCCATGACCGGGGTGAGCAGCAGCGGCCTCGCCTGGTTCATGAATTTCCAGAACGGTCACGAGAGCTTCGAAGGCAAGGGTTCCCTCGCCTTCGTTCGGGCCGTCCGCACCGCCCACTGATCACGTCCGAGTCGCGAAACGACATCCACTGGAGGAGACGAAAATGAAACGACACCTGATGAACGTGTTGCTCGCGGCGGCGCTGGTGACGGGCCTCGCGAGCGCCGCGGTCGCGGCCTTCCCCACGCTTCCGGTGACGAAGTGCGGTGCCGACGCGGTGGTCGCGGGGACGGTGTGCATCGACAGGTACGAGGCGAGCGCGTGGCGGGTGCCCGATCCGACCACGACGAACGCGAGCCTCGTGAGGAGGATCCAGCAGGGCAAGGCGACGGCGGCGTCGCTGGCGGCGGCGGGTGCGACGCAGCTCGGCATCGGCCACAACGACGACTACGCGCCGTGCGCGGACAGCGGGCAGAGCTGCGACGACGTCTACGCGGTGAGCGTGCCCGGCGTGATGCCGTCGGCGAACCTCACGTGGTTCCAAGCCCAGGCGGCGTGCGCGAACACGCGCAAGCGCCTGCCGTCGAACGCGGAGTGGCAGGCGGCGGTTACGGGAACGCCGGATCCGGGCGACGACGACGGCACGACCGACTGCAACACGGCGAGCGCGTTCGCCGCGGTCGCCACCGGATCGCGCGCGGCGTGCGTGTCGTCGCGCGGAGCGTTCGACATGGTGGGGAACCTCTACGAGTGGGTCGCGGATTGGGTGCCGCACGCGACGACGTGCGCGAGCTGGAGCCCCGGCGTGAGCCCGACCGGTGACGACCAGTGCCTCGCCGGTGCCGCCACGACCGGTGAACCCGCGGCGCTGCTGCGCGGCGGCGGCTTCTTCAGTCGTTCGCTTGCCGGCCCGCTCGCGATCCTCGCCACCAACCCGCTGTCCAACCCGAACGTGACCATCGGCTTTCGCTGCGCCCGCTAGTCGAGCGTCCGCCGGCTCGCTCGCTCGGGGACGGGCCAGGACCGACGCGCAGGATCGGACCCACATCGTCGCAATCGCATCAGACGGACACGTGGCTCGCGCCCGCCGTCACGCCGGAACGTTCCGGCCGCACACAAAGGAGACGGAGATGACCACCGAAACGGAGCACACCGTAACCAAGGGCAAGGCTCGGGCCGGACGCCGCTCGCGGCGGCTGCGCTGGGGCGCCGCCACGATGGCAACCACGCTGGCGCTGACGGCGTTTCTGTACGGCGCCCGGCCGGCGCAGGCATGCTCGCTCTTCAACCCGCTCTGCTGGGTGGAGGAGGCGCTCGACGTCATCCACGATCTCGTCAAGGGCGTCGCCGAGCTCGTCATCGACGTCGTCAACCTCGACCCCGGGGAGTTCTTCGACGATCTCGGCGACATCGCCGAGGACACCATCGTCTGTGACGGCGCGGGCATACCGTCGACGACGTTCACCGAGTTCCTCGCCCTTCAGGTCGGGTCCGACGTCGCCCAGACCCTCTTCGACGACTGCAAGGCGTCCGAGCCGATCGAGCCGGACGTGCTCGCCAAGCTCGGGAACTACTTCCACTCCGACCTCTCTTCCGTGCGCATCCACAAGGACTGCGATTTCGCCGTCGAGCGCGCGGCCATCACGTTCGGCGAGAACATCTACTTCAGGCCCGGTGCGTACGCTCCGACCTGCACCGGTCCGGAATCGTGCGACTGCAAGGACGGCTTCGACACGACCCACTTCGCGGTCCTCGCGCACGAGCTCGTCCACGTGCTGCAGTACCGCCGCGAGGGCTTCAAGGACTTCATCTGCAAGTACGGGATCGAGTGCGGCTTGGGCTCGATCGTCGGTACGGATTGTCCGTTCGAGCAGCAGGCCTTCATCTACCAGGCGTTGGTCCTGGAAGACATGAAGCGCGACGGCGACGGCATCTTCACCTGCCCTCTCGGCGAGTGCGACGACGAGGTCCACGAGTACACGCCGTTCAACATCGACGAGCACTCGTGCACCGCCGAGATCGCCCTCTGCGGCGTGAACCTCGGCACGCCCGACGCGCCCGACTACTGCCAGGCGAACGACAACTGCCCCGACGTCCCCAACCGCGACCAGGCGGACAGCGACGGCGACGGCATCGGCGACGCCTGCGACACCTGCGATCTCGACCTGAAGCCGGGCGAGGATCTCGACCACGACTGCGTCGCCGACACCGCCGACAATTGCGTGTGTCCGCCCGACCAGATCGCGCTGCTCGCGGATTGCGACAAGAGCAACGACCCGGTCTTTCCCACGCCGCCGGGCGGCTGCTATCCCGCGCTCGACTGCTCGATGTTCGCCAACCCCGATCAGGCCGACCTCGACGGCGACGGCCTCGGCGACGTCTGCGACCCCGACGACGACGGCGACGGCGTCGACGACGTCGCCGACAACTGCCCCCGGGTCGTCAACCCGGACCAGCTCGACTTCGACAACGACGGGATCGGCAACGTCTGCGACGACCAGGACGGCGTCCTCGACATCCGCCGCGCCCGCGTGCGCGAGAACCGCAGCGCCCACCGGCCGAACGGCGAGGTCCTCGTCCGCGGCGACATCGTGCTCGCGTCGCTCGACGACGTCCTCGACGCCGCGGAGGGTCTCGACTTCCGCATCACCGACGGCGCAATCCTGGACATGACCTTCCACTGGGACGCCGACAGCTGCGAGACCCACGGGAGCGGCAGCATCACGTGCGTCACCCCCGACGGCGTGTTCAAGATCGAGAACAAGCTGCTCACGGCGATGCCCGGACGCGTGCGGTTCCTCCTGAAATTCAAACACCAGGACATCCAGGGACCGATCGCGCCGGGCCTCATGGTCCGGATCATCGACAGCCCGCCGCTGCCGATCGTCGGTATCGACCGCCTCGGCGCGATCCTCGACTGCAACGCGATCGCGCACGGCGTGTCCTGCATCGCGCACTAGAGTGCCGAGCTCTTTCCTGCGTCACGCGCCTTCTGCGTCGGGCCATGCCGGCTCAGGTCTCGCCGTAATCCCAGGGTGCCCGCTTGGCGAGGTCGTCCAGGTGCACGTCGCCCTCCTCGAGGACGCCGCGCTTGGCGTCGACGATCTTCCAGTGCAGCGTCGAGCCGAGGAGCGGCTGCGACTCGACCGTGATCGCGCGCAGCTCACCGTCCTCGAACCCGCACTGCTCCTGGACGCAGGCGAGGAGTCGCGCGTCGCAGAGATGGCCCTCGCCGAAATTCCAGCCGAGGACGGACCCGGCGACGGTCTCGCCGTCGACGTAGCGGTACTCCACGAACGGTCGGCCGCCGAGCGCGCGCGGCAGGAGCAGGCCGAGCGCGCGGCCCTGCAGGTGAAGCGAGCGAAACGCGGCGCCGCGCGCGTCCATGCTCGCCGCCTCGGCGGGCGCGAAGCGCTCGAGCTGCTCGCGCAAGAGCGGCGACGCGCGCTTGATCGCGGCGAGCCGCTTCTCGGCGTCGCCGCGGAAGAGCCACGCGTTCCACGCCCAGTTGCCGGCGTAGTACCGCATCGCGACCAGGAACGAGACCCGGCTCGGGACGAGGTTGCCGACGAGCGGCACGACGAGGAGCGCGACGACGAGCGAGGCGGCGAGCAGCGGCGAGTCGACGTCGAGCACGGTCACCCCGGGATGCGCGACGAAGAGGAAGCACGCGGCATAGAGGCTCACCAGGTTCCACTCGAAGACCGCGCCCGCCGGCATGTTGCCGAGGATGAAGCCGTGCAGCAGCACGACGAGGATCATCCCGATCACGAGCAGCGGGCCGGGTCGGGTGACGAAGAGCAGCGTCAGCGGCGCGGCGAACTCGAGGAACGTTCCCGCGTGGGCGATCGTCTTCCCGAGCCGCGACGGCCGGACGTCGTCGGGATACGCGACGAACATGCGCCGCCGCAGCGCCGCGCTGCGGACGAGCGGGTTGTTCACGACCATCACCGGGATCACGTAGCCGAACGCGACCGTCAGCTTCGACACGCCCGCCCAGAACCAGATCGCGAGCTGCACCGCCTTGCAGCCGGCGATCCAGCTCCCGCCGAAGAGGAAGCAGACGATCATCGCGAAGTGGTGCTCGACGCGCGCCGCGAGCGCGATCGTCTTGTCGCAGAGCGCGCACAGCGGCAGCAGCACGACGACCGGCGCGAGCTCGGCGGCGCCGATCCGCGGCGCGACCAGCGCGCGCAGGAGCGCCGCGACGAACGCGGCGTAGAGCGCGACGTCGAGCCAGCCGCGCGTCCTGCCGCCGACGATCGGCGCGTCCGGGAACGGCGCCTGCTTGATCGTGCCGGGTCGGAGGAAGTGGAGGAACGCAGTGAACGGCGGCCAGATGTGGAAGCCGAGCGGCCCGCTCATGCAGCCGAAGCCGAGCACCTCGACCAGGCACGCCCAGAGGAACGCCTTCTGGAACGCGACGTCCTCGCGCCACCATGAGCCCACCGCCGACGTCGCGCCGAGGCCGGGCGTGAAGCCGACGAAGAACATCCAGCCGAGGACGAAGAGCGCGAGCTTCACCGCGTGGAAGAGGTACGCGGCAACCGGGAGCCCGATGCCTTCGAGGACGTACTGCTCGCAGCCGGCGCGGACGAGCTCCGTGAAGCTCCGGCCGGGAGCGCGGCCTATTGCACCGTCGGTTCGCGCTTCCCCGCTCTGCGTCGTCGCCACGAGCGCCCTTCAGCGAGCACGCGCCATGCGCTCATCGCCACCGCGCGCCGCGCCGACGGATCACGGAAGCGCCGGCAGCACGAGCCGATCCGGACGATCGTCGACCCGGATGTCGAAGACCGCCATGTGGGCCTGGTTGCCGGAGAAGAGCGCGTGATTGTTGAGCAGCACCGAGCGCGACTTGAGCGCGACGCCGGACGGGCTGTCCATCGGCGTGCCGTCCGTCGCCGGCCCCGAGTAGCGCGCGATCTCGGCGCCGCTCGGATCGAGGACCGAGAGCTGATTCGAGACCGCGAGCGACACGTACACGCGGCCGGAGCGGCCGAGCGCGAAGTCGTCGGGACCCTCGGTGCCGTACTGGTGGAACACCGTGAGGTCCGCCGCGGTCGGCGCGTCGACGAGCGGCAGGCTGTAGACGAATCCCGTCGACGACGCCGTGAACGTCACCGCGACGAGGATGCGCCGGCGGTCGAGGCTCAGCCGGATGCCGTTCGCGCCGACGATCCCGTCGAGCCGTGGGTCCTGGAACCAGATCTGCGGCGCGCCGCCGCCCGGGGGAATGCGGAAGATCGTCGCCTGGAACGAGTCGGTGACGTAGGCGTTGCCGGCGGGGTCGAAGACGATGTCGTTCGGCAGCGGCGGGAGGTCGGTCGCGGTCGGCGAGCACGGCGTTCCCGGCGGCGCGGTCGCGCACGGCGGCAGGTCCGGCACCGGCGGCGCGTAGGACGTCCTGCGCGCCGTTGACGACGTCGACGCGCGCGACGCCGAGCTGGCTCGCGAGCACGTACAGCCGGTGCCGTCGGTCGAACGCGATTCCGGTGACGTCGTGCTCGAGCGCGAGATTCTCGCCCTGGAGGTCGTAGGTGCGCACGACCTTGCCGTTCGTCGCGTTGAACGCCACGATCTGCGACGGCCCGGAGCCAGCCGTCCCGGAGTGCGACGGGATCGACACGTACGCGCGGTGGCCGCGGACGGCGACCCCCTCCGGGTATCCCGGCGGCGGCACGTGCGCGAGGACGCGGGTGTCGCCGACGGGCCGTCCGCCGGCGGCGGCGAAGGTCGGCATCGAGGCGAAAAACGCGACGGCGAGAGCGGAGACGAGAGCGCGGTTCATCGGATCCCTCCAGCGGAGTCGGACGTGGCGAAGGAGCGTCGGCGGCACGGGCGGACGCTTGGCGCGCCCGAGCGATAGGACAGCCGTCATTCCGCTGTCAACGCCGTGGCGCCGTGTTCGCTGGCGCCGGCGCGTTTCGATCCACGTCGCCGCTATTGTCGAGGCGGCGGGGATCGATCACGGCGGCTGGACATGGTTCCCGCAGCCGTTCGCGGTCGCGGAACGCGCGCCCAGCGATTCTTCGGCCGGGCAAAGCGATTGATCGCCCTGCCGTAGACGCCGGCCGCCGACCGGGCCGGCGTCATCGCGGACCCGGACCTGCATCGTCGGCGCCAAGGCGCTCCGCGCAGGCGAAGTCGCGATGCGGCGGCTCAAGAAAGGGCCGGATTCTGCCGAGATTGCGCATGACAGACCCATGGCGAGCGTAGAGGAACCGCGGCACGTACGGCGCATCGAGCAGCTGATCGCGCACGTCGCGGCGAAGGGCGAGCTGCCGGCGGCGGCGCGCATCGTCCAGCGACTCCACTCTGCAGTGAGCAGTGATACCTGCTCGACGCTCGACGTCGCGCGCGTGATCCTGTCCGATGCCGGTCTATCCGCGAAAATCCTCCGGCTCGTGAACTCGGTGCAGTACGTGCAGCGCTCCGGACCGGTGTCGACGATCAGCCGCGCCGTGCTGCTGCTCGGCTTCGAGGCGATCCGCGATCTCGCGACGAGTGTCGTCGTTCTCGAGGCGATCTTGCGCGACGCGAAGTCGCGTGAAGGCATCGGTCGCCACGTGATCCGCTCGTTCCACTGTGGGCTGCTCGCCGAAGCGCTGGCGCACGAGGTGGGGTACGCGCAGACCGAGGAAGCGTACCTCCTCGGCCTCTTCGCGGATCTCGGAACGCTCTGCGTGGCGAGCTACTGGCCCGACGAGTACCAGCGTGCGACGGAGCTCGCGGCGGCGCGCGGACTCGCGCTCGCCGACGCGCTGACCGAGACGTTCGGCGTGCGACCGGCGGACGTCGCTGCCGCGATGTTCGACCACTGGGGATTCCCGTCGCAGTACACGAGCTACTTCCGCCGCGTGCCCGGCGAGCGCCAGGCGACGTCCGCCAGCGGCAGGCTCGTGGCACTGGTCGAGCTCGCGGACGATTACACCGCGGCGGTCGATCTTCGGACCGCGGCCGAGGACGGCGACGGCGTCGGCGAGCTGGCGGCGCGCTTCAGCACGATCTTCGGGCTCGCCCCCGAGCGGTTCGGCGCGGCGGTGGCCGCGGCGAACGCGAGCCTGCGCGCGCGTGCGGCGGCCCTCGGCATCGCCGCCGAGATCGGCGCGGAAGCGGCGGACGGCCTCGGGATCGCCGACGACGACGAGCGCGCCGGCGCGGCCGGCGCACCGGTCGCGGCAGGTGACGGCGCGAGCGCCGCCACGTTCGACATGATCAGCGAGATCACGCGATCGGTGCTCGAGCACGAGAACATCAACACGACGCTCGCGATGGTCGTCGAAGGCGTCGCGCGCACCGGCGGCTTCGAGACCGTGTTCTTCGCGCTCATGAACCCGCGCAAGGACTGCCTCATCGGCCGGCTCGGCTTGGGCGACCACATCCGCGAGCGGCTCGAGGCATTGTCCCAGCCGGTCCGTGAGGGCGCCGGCTTGCTGGCGACGACGGTGTTGTCGCGCACGCCGCAGCTCGTGGCGCGTGGCACGCCGGCGCCGAACATGCCGCTGTGCTCATGGGTCATCCACCCGATCGTCGTGCGCGACACCGCGATCGGCGTCCTCGCCGCCGGGCGAACGGCCGAGCCGCCGATCTCCGAGCGTGAGCTGCCGATCCTACATCTCTTCGCGGTTCAAGCCGCGCTCGCCCTCGAGCACGCGGCCGTCTGACCGCGACTCGGTCGCGCGTCTCCGATCGCGCTTCAGAGCTGCATCGGCAGCGTCAGATGCTCCGCGAAGACGAAGTCGCGGTGCGCAAGCAACGCCGGCGTCAGCGCCGCGCGTACCGCCGGGCTCGAAGCCGTGAACATCGCGCGGAAGAAGTCGGGCATCGGACAGTGCTCGGGCGGCAGCGGCTCGATCACGTTCGAGAACGTCGCCCAGTACACGTCGAGCGCGGTGAGCTCGTGTCCCGAGCAGGTAGCGGCCGCCGGCGGCGCGGCTCTCGGCGAGCCGGGCATCGAGCTGTCGCAGCACGGCGGCGAAGCGCCCCGGCGCTGCGGCCGCCGCGGCTTGGGAGTAGCCGTACTTGGCACCGAAGCTCGTGAAGAACGCGTTCTCCGGATCGGCCTTCAGGCTTGCCGCGATCATCAGCAGGCGCCCGCACCATCCGAGCCCCATCTCGCCGCAGATCTCGTGGGCGAGACCGAAGAGGAGCGTGCGCCGCTCGGGATCCGGCGGGATCAACGCGGGCGACGGCGCGAGGCGCTCGGCGAGGAACAGGATCTCGGCCCAGCCGGTCCGCGGCCGCTCGCTCTCGTAGGCGACGACCGGAAAGCTCTCCTGCCCCGTCCACTCGCGCAGCAGCGGGTCGGGATCGTCGGCTTCGCGCGCGGCGAGGACGAACGGCAGTCGCTTGATCTCGAAGATGCCCTTGGCGGCCTGACTCCACGGGCTCGGCACGTGACGCACCATCGCCAGACGCAGCCCCGGCAAGCTGTGCGCGCTCGTGAGACTGACGAAATCGGTCATCGGCTCCGTCTGCAGCGCACGCGGGTCTGAAGCAACGCGCGTCGCGACGGCCGCATCGTTGCTGCAGCCGCCGAGCTTACCTCCGTCAGGCGCGGAGCTCGCGGTAGCGCCCCTGCTCGAACAACTGCTCCGCGAGGATGTCGGAGAGGACCTTCCGGCGCGCGAGCCGCACGTGGATGTCGTTCGAGCCGTCCTTGGTCTGCCACTCCACGACGTTGTCCTTGTCGAGGACGCCGTACCGCTCGGGGTCGGCATAGACGTGGGAGTTCCGGCGGATCTCCATCATCGGCAAGCCGATGCTCCGGAAGTACGGCCGGATCTTCCGCACGAACCGCGTCGTGTCCTCGAACATCTCGTCGGTCTCGCCGGGGAAGCCGACGATCACGTTGGTGTATTGATCGATGCCGAGGCCGTTGGCGTCCTTGACGATCCGTTCGGCGAGATCCGGATCGAAGAGCTTCTTCCGCATGAGCTTGAGCGTCGCGTGGCTGCCGCTCTCCATGCCCCACATCAGCTCGACGCAGCCGGCCTGGCGCATCAGCGCGAGCAGGTCGTAGGTCATCTCTTTCCGCAGGAGCGCCATCCCGCCCCAGCTGAAATCGAGGCGGTGCTCGAGAATGAGACGACAGAAGCGCTCGAGCGCCTCCGGACGCCCGTTGATGAGGGAGTCGCTGAAGTTGATGTGCGGCCGCTTCGACGAGGCTCGTCGCAGCATCTTCGCGTGTCGCGAGACCTCGGCGATCAGGCTTTCGGGTGACCGATAGCGATAGCGAAGAAAATTCTCGCCTTCGCTGCAGAACGAGCACCGGAGAATGCAGCCGCGGCTCGTCATCATGCAGATGCGGTTGTCGAGCGTGTAGCGGCTGAAGTCGATCCCGCTGAAATCGGCCATTGGAACGGCATCGAGATTCATGACCGGCCGCGGTTGACCGCCGTCGAAGATCGTCCCGTCGTTGCGCCGGTGACAGAACCCCGCCATCTCGACCGGGCGCATGCCGTTGGCGGCGATCGCGGCGAGATAGGCCGGCAGCACCTCTTCGCCCTCGCCGGCGCAGAGCGCATCGATCCGATCATTCCCGAGAAGACTCGAGCCGCGCTCGGACGGGAAGCAATCCGGACCGCCGAAGAGGACGAAGATCCCCGGAGCCCGCGCGCGCACGCGCTTCACGAGCTCGAGCGCGAACAGCGACGACGCCGACTGCACGCTGACCGCGAGGATCTCCGGCCGCGGCGCGAGCATGCGGTCGACGTAGCCGTCGAGGAACCCCGCGTAGTCGCGAAATAGTCCGTCGATGAATGCCGGCTCGTTCCACGACGGCGAGCCGTCGTCTTTCCACAGCGGATGAAGAGACGGATCGGCCGCGCGGTACATGTCGATGTTGAGGTCGAATCCGTGGAACTCGTGACCGGCACGGCGGCACGTACCGGCGAGCAGCGCCATCCCGTAGCTCGGAGCCCATGCTGCCCACGCGGGCGGAAATACGAAAGAGACTCTCACACCTCACCTCCGCACGGCGACCGTTCGATCCGAACGGCCGGCAGATTAGGTGCCGTGCAAAGGCGACGTCAAGCGCGGCGCGCTCGCATGCGAGCCGCTCTACGGCGCCGGAACCTCCGGGCATGCGGCCGGCGGCGGCGCGTTGCTCGCGATGAACTTGTCGACGCGATCGTACCTGGCCGTCGACGGCGGGTTGCCGCTGGTCTTCGCGGGGGCGTCGGCGCACCACGCGGAGCCGGTGCCGAGCGTCAGGCGAACCGCGATGCGCCCCTGTGACGGCTCGTCGAGCGTGTACGGGAACGCGGCTTTGCCGCCGCGGATCTTCAGCTGGTTCGCCTTCACCAGCACCTCGGTGATCGGCGCCGAGGAATCGCCCGACTTGAACCGGTAGCTCGGGCCCCGGAGCGTGGTCCAGCCGGTCGGCGGCAGGAAGAAGGTGGCGACCTCGCCGCTGCCGTTCGAGTTGTAGACGACGAGCGTCGCGCCGCCGCCGCCCGCGCCGGACACGGTCGGGTCGCCGGCGCTGCCCGGCGCCATGAGGACGATCTGGTTCGCGAGCGGCGCCTTCTTCGTCACCGACTTGAAGGTCAGCTTGCGACGGCCGGGGTTCGGCGGCGGGGTGCTGCGGTCCTTCATCTTGAGCTTCGTCGTGCCGACGAGAACGAACGGCGGCGGCGTCCTGGTCGCGGTCGGCGTCGCGGTGGCCGTCGGCACGGGCGTCGGGGTCGCGGTCACGGTGGCGGTCGGCGTCGCGGTCGCGGTGGGGGTCGCGGTCCGTGTCGGCGTGCGCGTCGGGCTCGGGGTCGCGGTCGCGGTTTCGGTCGGGGTCGGCGTCACGGTCACCGTCGGGGTCGCGCTCGGCGTGCCGGTCGCGGTCGCCGTCGGCGTCCGGGTCGCGGTGACCGTCGCGGTGGGGGTCGACGTCGGTGTCGCGGTCGGCGTCACGGTCGCGGTCGGTGTCGCCGTCCGCGTGACGGTCGCCATCGGCGTGGCGGTGGCGGTCGGCGTCAGCGTCGCGGTCGCGGTCGCCGTCGGCGTCGGGGCACCGGGGAAGCTCGCCGGCATTCGCCGGATCGGTGCCGGCGTCGAGCTCGTCGCGGTCGCGATACGTGTCCTCGTCGCGATCGATGCCGATCCGCGTGCCCGAGCCCGGCGGCACGCAGGTGTAGGTCAGCTCCTGCCCGGGGACGGCCGCGAGCGCGCGCAGCGCGGCGTCCGAGAGCGCCGGCTCCGACCGCGCGGTCGCTGATGAACGTGCCCGCGGCGGTGCGCAGCCAGCCGCGCGCCTGGCCGGCGACGGTGCCCTTCACGACCACGTCGCACTCGGTGACGGCGCCGCCCAGGATCTTCGACGTGAACGAGGTGCCGGCGCGTTGCAGCAAGAGGTCGATGCGCGGCCCGGCGACGGCCGCGTTCGTCGCCGTCAGCGTCACCTGCTGGCCGACGATCGGGGCCAGGTCGCTGTCGAACGCCAGCAGGAACTCCTCCACCTGCCGGCGCTTGACGTCGCCGTTCGACGCGCCGTCGAAGCCGACGCCGTTCTGGTTGTTGAACACGGTCGCGTTCAGGAACCGGAAGACGGTGTCGACGCTGCCGTCGTGGAGGAACCCGAAGCCGCGGACCTGATCGCCCATGCCGCCGTTGTTGCCGGCGTTGAAGAACGAGATCGGCCGGCATGCCGAACATCCCGACCTTCTGGTACAGGTTCCGGAGGTGCGCGATCTTCACGATCTGCTCCTCGTTCTCGAAGCTCGCGTCGCCGTTGGTGCCGAAGAAGCCCTGGCTGGGATCGGTGTTGTGGCACCCGTTGCAGTTGAACCCGAGACCGGTGCCGAACGAGATGCCGTCGGCGCGCCGGCTCCCGAAGAAGAAGTCGTGCCCCGCCTGCTGGTCGGGGGTGAGCGAGTTGTCGAGCGCGCGAATCGGGTTCGGCGGCAGCGTGATCGTCAGCGCGAAGTCTGGTGAAGTCCTGCATGTCGTTCGGATCGATGATCGACTCGCGCCCGACCAGCCCCTCGAACGCGACGATGAAGTTGTCGAACGAGAGCGCCTCGTCGGTGCCGATGCCGAAGAAGCCGTTCGACCGGTCGCCGCGCCAGTGCATCGGGCCGCTGTTCGCGAGGCCGCGCAGCGTCTGCGTCGTCATCGGGCCCTTCATCGGATGGAACTCGTCGACGTCGGCGCCGCCGTTGACGTCCGATCCGGCCGCGATCGACAGCTTGATGCTCATCGGGCTCGACGTGACGACGTCGTCCGGGTTGCCGAGGTCCCAGGCGAGCTGGTCGAGGTCGCCGAAGACGTGACAGCTCGAGCACGACGCCTCGCCGTTGCTCGACGAGATCGCCGCGTCGTAGAGGAACGGCCGGCCGACGACGACTTCCGCCGGCTCCGGGTCGTACACGTGCACGTGGCCGATCTCCTGGCGGGTCGCCGTGTCGATGGTCGAGATCGCGTTGTCGAAGCGGGTGAAGACGTAGAGGCGGCCGTTCGCCTCGTCGAGCACGAGGCCCGACGGGCCGCCGCCGCTCACGATCACGTGATTCGCGGCGTCCGGCACGAACGTGTCGTCCTCGAGCGTCGCGGTATCGAAGATGCCGACCTTGCTCGACCCGAAGGCGGCGACGTAGAGCGTCGCGCCGTCGGCGCTCACCGCCATCCCGAGCGGCGTCGCCAGGCTCTTGGCGATCGTCCCCGGCGGGCTCGGACGCTGATCGTAGTCGATGTGCTTGTTCAGATGGCGCGGCAGGACGCTGGCGCCGTCGAGGACGGTGATCCGGCTCTCGGCGAGATGCCCCCGCACGGTCGGCGGCTCGCCGATCGGCTTGTACCCCGCGGCGAAGATCCCGGGACCCTCGAAGCGGACCTGGTTTCGCGACTCGGTATTGCTGACGTAGACCTTGTTCGGATCGGTCGGGCTCGTGACCATGTTGAAGATCGTCGTGCCGACGCCCGACCAGGTCTGCACCTGCGCCGGCGTCGCGGCGTCGGCGTCGAGCGCGAAGACGTCGAGATCGGGCAGGGAGAACCGGACGGCGTTGTTCCAGTTGCGGCCGAGCTCGTCGCGCCACTGCGACGAGGCGGCGTCGAACTTCACGATCAGGCCGGTCTCTGGTCCGGCGACGCCTTGCGCGTTGGCGTTCGGCGCGGGCAGTCCGCCCGGCATGGTGAAGCCGCTGACGTTGCACGTGCCGGCGCCGGCGCCGCCGTTGCAGACCGCGCCCTCCGACACGGTGGTCGTGCGGTTGCCCGAGTAGAAGACCGCGGCATAGACGCGGCTGCCGTCCGCGCTCGCCGCCAGCGCCCGCGGGGTGTCGCCGAAGAGCGTCACGACCGTGAGCGGGGTGCCGCCGAGCGAGGCGCCGAGATTCGTCGCGTCGAACACCCACACGTCCGCACGGCCGACGCCCGGCTTCGCCAGGTCCGCGGTCGTGCACGTGCCGCCGGTGCACTCCGTCACGCTCGTGCAGATGGCGCCGTCGTTGGCCCCGCCTGCGCACTTCCTCGTCGATTCGAGCGGCGTGTTCTGTCCGCGATGGGCGGTGGTGATGAAGGCGCGGTTGCCGCCGGGGCCGGCGAACACGATGTCGCGCGGCTCGTCGCCGACGAGCAGCGTGCGGGTCACGCGCGGCGGGCTCGACGCGACGTCGACGATGCTCACCGAATCCGAGAGCTGGTTCACGACCCACACCTCGGAGGCGCTGCGCGCCGCGACCGCAACGGGCTCGAGACCGACGGGCACCGACGTCGTGTGGGTGAGACCGCCGACCCCGACCGTGAAGATCTCCAGGCGGTCGTCGGGGGTGTTCACCGCGAACAGCAGGCCGCCGTCCGGCGAGAGCGCCAGCGGCCGCACCTGGCCGGATTCGAAGTTGATGAACGACGGCTGCGCGCGTGCCGTCGCGACGCACGCCAGAACGGCGACGAAGGCTGCGACCAACGCACCGCGGATCTTCGGAGTCCACATCGCGAACCGACCTCCTCGAGGGCTGCCACGAGGAGGCGTCCGGGATGGGCGCTCCCCCGCCAAGGTACGGGGACCTTCGACTTGCGCGGACGTCCTACGCCGGGAAACGCCCGCCGGTCAACGAAAACACGCTCCGAGCGGCGGGTCCCGAGGTAGTGTCCTTTGACCGGCGGCATCGAGGCGGGCACGCTTACGGTCCCGGCGACGCGGGGCAGGAATGCAGCCGTAAGTACTTGGTGGGAAAAGCGGCCACGGACGCAACGGTGAGGGGCTATCAACCCTGAGGAGCGGCCGACCCGCGTCGTCGTGCGACGACGCTACGCGGAATTACCTACGCGCGCGATGTTCAGCGGCGATACTTCGACGACTCCGTCCCACACCGTCTCGCCGTTGAACGTCTCCAGTACGGGCTCAGAGCGGACGGGCGTGCAGGTGAGCCCGTGCTGGTCACGGATCACCTGTCGCAGCTTGTCCGTTCCGGAACCAGCCATTTCACTCACCTTGTGTATCCCTTCGCGGAAAGAGGTTACGGACGACGATCACGAACAGGCCGAGCACCGTCACGGTTGTCCCGCCGATCAGTCCGAGGACTACGCTGTCAGAGAGGTGGAAACGGCCGCGCGTAAATCCGTGGAGGCCGCGAAAGCCCTGAAGGAGCGTGATCGCCAGGATAGACACCAGCCACGCAACTATCATCCGATATACGCGGCCTGCGTACCGCTCGCGTTGTTCTAGCTCTTGCTTCCCGCGCGCGAGCTCTTGCTCACGCCGCTTCCTTTCGAAAAGCCGAGCTTCCTTCTTGAGTGCTTCGTGATCCTCAACGTCCCCGCTGGGAGCCACGATGCGGTCAAGGTCCGCGTCGCCGCTGTCCACCATCTCATTGGTTCAGTGCGAGCCGCCGGAAGTAGATCTTCATCAGCTCATTGGAGATCCCAGCGCCGAAAATGTCGCCCTTCAACCGGCGCGTTTCGGACCAGGGTGAGTCGGGAAGATGCGTGAGCGCCGACAACTGCGTTCCCGACTTGTGGCCGTAGATCCCCCAGACTTTGTCGAGCAAGCGCCGCGGTCGCAGCGCCGCATCGGGGATCTTGGGGATGATTCTTCGGCCTTCCTCGACCTTCCACTTGGACGCCAGCCGCGTGATCGGCGCACTGCCAAAGCTCTTGAACTGATGGTACAAACTCGGCACTACAGGGCCATACTTCCAGGCCTCGATCTCTTCGTTGATGAGCGGTTCCCCGAACAGTCCAAGGTTCCAGCCGTGAGCGAAGTAGACGAGCTTGTGAAGCTTCATCTGGTCCATCTGCTCACGCTTCAGGAACCAGTTCGCGACGGAATGCGGTGAGTACGGCGTCACGGGGGAACAGTAGGTCGGCCGGTTTTGAGGCGCAATCTCGCCGAGTAGCGGGTCCCCCAGGGGCCTGGTAATTCACGCGGCCATCTCGACCAAGTCGCTGACGGTCAGCGCCTAGGCGCGACGCCCGCCTCCATCGCGGGCGAGCAGCGGATCGAGCGGTGGAACCGCACGAAGTTGTAGTGCGTGAAGTGGAGATCAAGCGCGGCGCGCAGGTTCTCCACCTTCTTGCTGAACGCGTTCGTGAGCCTCGTGAGACGCCGGCACTGCATCCGGATCGTGAGGTTCTGCCGCTCGACGTAGGACGTGCAGATCAAGTCCGCGTCGGGGTAGCCGATCTTGTCTGCCTTCTCGATTGAGACGATGCGCGGCGGCGAGTACCGCCCTCGGCCCGCAGGCTCTGCCGGCGCCCTACGGCAGCGGCCCGACCGAGAGGACGTCGGTCGGGACGCAGATCAGGTCCTGCTTCGTCGTGTCGACGGCCGCGGGCCGTGTGAAGCCGTTCCCCGGGAAGAGGTTCAGCTGCGTGCCGCTCGCGAGCGAGCGCTTGACGTGCTTGCGCTGCGACAGCGTGTCGTTCACCTGCACGCCGCCGAGCGCCGCGGCGCTCGCGCTCAGCACCTTGCTCGACAGCTTCGGCTGGTAGCAGAGCAGCGCCTGGTCGCGGATGCCGGCCGTCGACCCGGTGATGACGGCGCTGGTCGTGCGCGGCGGGACGACCGCGCTCTTGTCGACCGGATCGCAGATCTCCTTCGGCTTCTTCAAGTCGAAGAGGCACTCGCCCTCGACCGCGGTGCCCTCGAACGCGACCGTGACGCCGTCCTTGAAGACGGCGCAGTCGTCGAACTGATCGAGGAAGTAGTGCTGGAGGTCCTTGCGGAACTTGCCGACGCCGGAGCCGTTGTCGGGCGCCTGCGCGCTCGGGATCTTCGACGCTTTCGCCTGGTAGCAGACGAAGTGGGTCGCGTCGCCGGGATCGGTCGGGGTGCCGGGGTTCTCCGCCTTGCCCGCGGGCACCCAGAGGGCGGTCACCTTCTTGGTCTCGAGGAAGAGGTTGCCGAACTGGTTCGAGACCTCCCACAGGCGCGCCGGCGCCTTCACCGCCTTCGGGAAGTGGCCGCTAGCGGGCGGGTCGTCGGGGCCGATGCCCTGCGTCGCCTCCTTCACCTGGTAGCGGATGTAATGGAGGTCGGGATACGCGGGGCCGGCCTCGTCGTCCTTCATCGCGGGGTTCGCGAGGCCCTTCTCCTGCTTCACCAGGTAGTTCTCGGGATCGTCCGGGAAGAGGCTCGCGGGCGCGTTCGCGAACAGGACGTCGTCGAGGCTGACGTTCCAGTTCTGCGGGAACTTGTTCTGGTCGGGCAGATCGAGGGCCGAGCGCTTCGCCTTGTAGACGACGTAGTGGTCGAGGAACGGCGTCGGCGTCGGGGCGGTCGAGGTGACCGTCGGCGTCGCCGTCGGCGACACGGTCGGCGTCGGGCTGACCGTCGGCGTGGGGGTGGCGGTGGGCGTCGCGGTCGGTGTCGCGGTCGCCGTGGGCGTCGGCGTCGCGGTGGGCGTCGGCGAGACGGTCGGCGTCGGCGTCGGGCTGAGCGTCGGGGTCGCGCTCGGCGTCGGGGTCGGCGTCGACGCGGTCAGCACCGGGTTGAAGTACCAGGCGATCGTGCCGTTGAAGAACATGTTGGCGTCGACCAGCACCCAGTGGTCGCCGCTCAGCGGCGAGACCGTCGCGTCGCAGGTCGCGAGGCTCGTCATGCTGTCGTCGAAGTCGAGGACGACGTCACACGAGCTCGTCATCCCGGCGTAGCTCAGGACGAGCGTGTAGTCGTCGGCGGTGCCGGCGGTCTCGTCGACGCCGCTCATGCCGAGGCGGAGGGTCGCGACGTCGTCGTGATTGAGGTGCCGCTGGTCCTCGTCGGTGAACTGGCCCTGCTGCATCACCGCCTCGGTGTCGGGAAAGCCGAGGCCCGCCGCGACGTCGCGGTCGGCGTTGGCCGCGAAGAGATCGCCGACGGGCAGGTCGGCGAGGTCGCGGCTGTAGGTGGTGGCATCCACCGTCGACGCGATCGTGATCGGGTTGTTGTTGGAGATGCGGAACCAGTGCACGTTGACGTCGTCGCCGCGCACGTCGTCGGCCGAGCCCTTGATGTCGTCGACGCCGTCGTCGAGATCGTACATGCCGTTCGAGCCGAGCGTCGTCTTGGTGTAGTTGCGATCGGCGGCGGGCAGGCCGGACTCGTTCGAGAGATTCGGATGGCCGAGGCCGATGCAGTGCCCGAGCTCGTGGAGCGCGGCCGACTCGAAGTCGACGTCGCCGGTCGGGATGTCGTTGCCGGCGCCGAAGAAGAGGTTCGGGGTCGTCGGCACCAACGCGTTCCAGGTGGCGACGATGTTCCTGACCGGCGTCTCCATGTCGGCGGCGTTGGCGGAGGTCGGGTCGATGCAGACGGTGACCGTCAGCGTGCCGCCCGTCCCGGTGTAGCCGATCGGGTGGACGATGGTCTCGGGAGCGATCAGCTCCGCGAAATCGAACGTGCCTGCGTACGTGCTCGAGGCGTCGGCCGCGGCGAGGATCAGCCCGAGAACTCCGAGCCTGACGACGTGGGTGCGTGTGGAGTTCACGGTCAGCTCCTCCTTTGCAGCGCGGGAGACCCGCCGTTGCGCTCAGTTGCTCGCGGTCGCATCGCTGCGCTTCATGAGCTGGAGGAGCTCGGCACGCGCCGCCGCAAGATCGCGAATTGCGTCGATCGCCGGGTACTGCTCGGCGTCCGCCGCGACGCCGTACCAGGAGATCGTCCGGTCCACCGGCGACGCCGCGCGGGCGCCCGCGGCGCGGTAGCCATCGAGGTGGATCTCGATCACGGTGGTCGGCGCATCGGCGACGTAGCGCAGGCTGACGGCCTCGCCGCCAGTGCGCCGCGCCAGCCGCGCCTGCAACGCGCCGCGCTTGGCGGCCCGCGCCTGCTCGGCGTCGAACGTCGGGATGCCCTTGTCGGCGAGCGACGCGAGCAGCTCGTCGAGCTCCGCGGCGCCGAGCCGGAGCGTGCGGTCGCCGGCGTTCCGCATGTAGGCGGGGCGATGCACCACCATGCGGCCGTCACCGTAGATCTCGAGCGTCGGGCTGCCCTCGCTGACGTCCATCTCGCCGGGCATCTCGGTGAGCCTCACGATCAGGGCGTCGGCCGTGCGACGGTACTCGACCGCCGCGGCGCCGCCGTCGGCGGCCGCCGCCGTACCGCGCAGCGGTGCGACCGCGGCGACCACGACGAACGCCAGCGTCACGTTCATGCGCATGGGAATCGTCTCCTTCGGCTCGTCTTCGGCTGTCGCCCGTTTGGATTCGATCGAGGACGTCCGCGGCGAAACAGAGAGAGCTCGGCGAGCGGGTCGGATTTCACGGCACCCGCGGCGTTCTCGTGCCGCAGCGCTAGCATCGATGCACCTCTCGCGACAAGGAAAAAATCTCTCCGCCTGTTCAAAATCACGTATTCCAAAATGGCTCACGATCGAGTTGCCGTTGGACGCCACGCGAGCGATGTCGGTCGCGCGAGACGTGCGGCGCCAGAGGGTCGGCACCCCTGCGCCTACCGTCGATGGGCACCTCGCCTCCTGGATCTCCGTCTCGAAGCTACCCCCGATGCGTGATTGACGCTCCGGCGACGCGCTTCGTAGCTATTGCGCGTCAGCGTCACGCATTCCCCCTGCATCATTCGGCGGAAGACCCATCACGGTCAGAACGAGGAGGGGACCCCATGAACCCCGTCCATCGCGTGGGAATCGTCGGCGCGATCGTCGCCGCCCTGTGCCTCGGCGCGCTCCCGGCCGACGCGCAGGAGCCGCTCTCGGCGGTCGAGATCAAGTGTCAGCAGACGATCGGCAAGGAAGCGGCGCGTTACGCGAAGCTGCGACACAAGGCGCTGCGCGCCTGCGCGGATGCACGCGCAACGGGCCGGCCCTGCGACGGCGCACGACGCGATCGGCAGATCGCGGGCGCCGAGGCGCGGCTCGCGCAGAAGCTCGGCACCCGCTGCGGGGCGCCGATCACGCTCGAGCGCCTCGGGTTCCCGGGCGTCTGTCCCGATCCCGGCGGGCCGCCGTTCAGCGCCGACGATCTCCTCGCGTGCGTCCGCGATTCCCACGCGGCGCGCGTCGACGATGCGATCGCGACCGAATATCCGACGAGCCCGGGCGCGCTCGGCGCCGAGGCGCAGAGCTGTCAGAAGCGCATCGGCGTCGCCGGTGAGAAGTTCATCGCGGCGAAGCTCAAGTACCGGCAGCGCTGTCGCGAGCTTCAGCTCCGGAGCAAGCTCGCGCCGTCGGTCAATTGCCGCGCCGAGGTGCCGCCGAACGGCCCCGGAACCGGCAACGCCGGCACCGACGCCCGCCTCGGGAAAGCGATCGTCAAGGTTCGCGACCAGATCGGCGCCAAGTGCTCGTCGGTCGCGCTCGAGGAGCTCGGCTTTCCGGGATCGTGTCCCGATCCCGACGGCGCGCCGTTCAGCGCCGCGAACCTCCAAGACTGCATCGAGAGCGTCGACGAGCTCGACGCCGACGAGATGCTCGATCTCCAGTATCCGCCCGCCCCGAGCGGCGCCACGCCGACGGCGACGCGGACGCCGGCGCCGACGGGCGGCGGGCCGACCGCGACACCGGGAGGCGGCGGGCTCACCGCGACGCGCACCCCGACGCCGGTGTCGACCACCTGCGTCCTGCCGAACCCGCTGCCGGAGGTGCTGAGCTACATCGCCAAGCCCGGCCTCGATCTCGACATCGGCTGGACCGGCATCTCGCACGACGGGTTCGGCACCGACGACAGCACGATCGCCACGGTGCGCGCCAGCAACTGCGACACCGACCTCCAGTCGCCGACCTGCGGCCAGTGCGACATCGACGGTCCGATCGTCTTCACGGGGCCCTCGAAGAACTGCCGCTGCTTCGACCTCGCCGATCGCGACGCGAGCTCGCTCACCGAATGCGATCCGGAGATGCCGTCGACCTGCGGCGCGCCCGGCGAGACCTGCGAGTGCTTCTATGGACCGCCGCTGCCGATCGCGGCCGGCGGCGTGCCGGTGTGCGTGACCCGCCGCTTCACGGAGCCGATCACGGGCACGGCGAACGTCGCCGACTCCGGACCGGCCGCAGGGACCGGCATCGCCTCGATTCGGCTCGAGGCGGCGACCCACAACAGCATCCGCCTCGATGCCCCGTGTCCGCTCTGCGAGAACGACCCCGTCGACGACGACGGGAACCGCGGCGGCACGTGCAACGGCGGGCCGCGCAACGGCCAGCCCTGCGACGTCGCCGCGAACCACGTCTTGTTCGGCAAGGTGAGCTTCGATTGCCCGCCGGCGGCGGCCGCGAACATCGGCAATCTCGACATCAAGTTCCACCAGACGACCGGGCAGAGCCAGCTGACCGCCGGCATCCCGTGCACCGCGTTCGGCACCGCGGGGTTGCTCTGCCATTGCGACACCTGCGCGACCGCCGGAGGCGAGCCGTGCACCAGCGACGCCGACTGCTCGGGCGGCGCGCAGTGCGGCGGGCTGCGCTGCATCGGCGGCGCGAGCAGCGGCACGCCGTGCGCCGACGACAGCGAATGCAGCGGCGGAAGCTGCGGACGTCCGGGCGAGGCGACGCGGCCGAACGCCTGCTCGAACGGCGTCTGCGTTCCCGATGCCAGCAACCCGGCCAATCCCAACGACGGCCGCTGCCAGAACGGCCCGAGCGACGGAGTCTGCTCGATCGAGACCTTTCGTGGCTGCGCGGCGACGGCCGACTGCAATCCGCCGCCCTCCGGAAATTGCACGACGTGCGATCCGGGTCAGACGTGCACGCTCAAACGGCGCGACTGCTATCTCGACACGATCACGCGGCAGGGCACGCCGGGCGTCCAGGACGCCGTGGTCGCCTCGACGTTCTGCGTGCAGCCGAGCTCGAGCTCGTCGGTGAACGCGGCGGCCGGTCTGCCGGGCGCGGGCGCGACGGTGCAACCGATTCACATCTATCGCGCCGGGGCGCAATGCGGTGACGGGAAGCTCGACGCCGGCGAGCAGTGCGATCCGCCGATGGACGGCGCGTGTCCGGGCACCTGCCGTCTCGACTGTCGGTGCCCGGGAACCGGCTGCGGCAACGGCGTCGTCGACGGCACGGAAGAGTGCGACGGTGCCGACGACGGCGCGTGCCCAGGCGGCTGCCAGGCCGATTGCACGTGCGGCGGATTCTGCGGCGACGGCGTCGTGAACGGCGCCGAGGAATGTGACGGCGCCGATGACACCGCGTGTCCCGGGCGTTGCCTCGGGACCTGCGTCTGCGCGACCTGCGGCGACGGCGACGTCAACCAACCGACCGAGCAGTGCGACGGCAGCGACGACAGCGCCTGTCCGCAGGCGTGCCAGCCCGACTGCACCTGCGGGCCGTTCTGCGGGAACAACCAGATCGACCCCGGCGAGGAGTGCGACGGCACCGGCACCGGTGCGTGCGCCGGCTCGTGCCAGAGCGACTGCACCTGTGCCGCGCGATGCGGCGACGGCGTCGCGGAGGCCGGTGAGCTCTGTGATCCCGGCAATCCACCGGCGACGCCTGCCGACGACGCGCTCTGTCCCGGCGAGTGCTCCGCCGCGTGCACGTGTCCGAGCCAGGGCGAGGTGACCTTCTCCGTTCGGCCAGGCGCCGATCTCGATGCCGGATGGACCGGCGTCGCCGACAACTTCCCGCTGCAAACCGGCTCGATCATCCGCGGCGAGATCTCCGGGTGCGACGGGCAGACCGACGACGACTGCGCGTTCTTCGGCAACATCGGCTCGTTCTGCTCCGGCGACCCGAGCCGCAGCTGCACCAACGACAACCAGTGCTCCGGCGCCGGGACGTGCATGATCAGCACCTTCGGTCCGCCGCTGCCGCTCTCCGCGGGCGGCGTGCCGGCGTGCGTCTCGATCCGCTTCGCGACCGACGCGACCGGCAGCTTCAACCTCCAGAGCGGCGCCGCGGAGCTGCACCTCACGTTCAACGCCGCCGTCTTTCTCGGCATCGACGTGAGCCAGCCGTGTCCGATCTGCGACTGCGGCAAGGCCGACCCGCACGATTGCCAGATCGGCGAGTCCGGCACATGCGCGGGCTCGGGCGTCGTCTTCGGCGGTCCGTGCACCGTCGAGGGCACGGGTCCGCTCGGCCCGACCTCGAACTCGTGCCCGCCGAGCTCGTCCCTGAACGTCACCGGCGACGGCCTCGTCCTCACGCCCGATCCGCTCACGACCGGCACCGTGACGTTCCCGTCGTCGCAGCCGTGCGACGGCTCGGGATTCGAGAACGCGAGCTGCTGGTGCGACGGCCAGACGCAGCCGAGCGCATGCAACGCCGCGTGCGACGGCGGCTCACGCGACGGGCAGGCGTGCTCGTCCGATGCCGACTGTCCCGGTGCGCCCGCCGGCGCCTGCAAGCAGCTCTGCCGTCAGATCCCGGGCGACGCCGTCGGCGAGGCCGAATGCACCGCGGGACCGGTCGACCAGACCTGCGCCGGCGCGCCCGAGATCACCTGCACCAACGACGGCGGTTGCCCGAGCGGCAAGGGTCCGTGCGCCTCGCACAAGCGGCGCTGCTTCCTCGATCCGATCGTGCGCCAGGGCGTCGCGAGCACCACCGTGAACTCGTTCGCCGGCGCGTTCTGCGTCGCGGCGACGAGCGGCTCCGCGATCAACACGACGGCGGGATTGCCGGGACCGGGCGCCATCACGTTCGCGACCGACGTCAGCATCAAGCGCTGCGGTGACGGCATCGTCAACCGCGCGCAGGAAGAGTGCGACGGCGCCGACGACGGCAACTGTCCGGGCGCGTGCCTCCTCAACTGTCAGTGCAACAGCCAGTGCGGCAACGGCGCGGTCGAGTTCGGCGAGCAATGCGACGGCGCGAGCGACGCGGCGTGCCCCGGCCTCTGCGTTCCCGCCGGGCAGCCGAACGAGTGCACGTGTCCACCGGTGTGCGGCGACGGCTTCGTCGGTCCCGCCGAGCAGTGCGATCCCGGCGGCATGAACGGCGCGCCGGCGAGCGACGCGGCGTGTCCGGGTCAATGCGGTGTGGTCGCGGCGTGCCAGTGCCCGGTCGTGCTTCCCGCCTGCGGCAATCAGGTCCTCGATCCCGGCGAGGCCTGCGATCTGCCGGCAACCGGCTGCGGCCCTCTGCAGGTATGCCTCCCCGGCTGCACGAGCTGCTTCCCGCCGCCCGACATCGTCCCGCCGGGAGTGACCGGCGTGTGCGGCGACCTCAACATCACGCCGGGCGAGGTCTGCGAGCTGCCGGCGCAGAGCTGTCCGCCGGGCACGCTGTGCTTGAACTGCACCCAATGCGTGCCGGCGCTGCCGGTGTGCGGCAATCTCAACATCGAGCCCGGCGAGGCGTGCGAGCTGCCGGCCCTCGGCTGCGGTCCGCTGCAAGCGTGCCTGCTCTGCCAGCAATGCGTCGACGTCCCGGTGGCGGTCTGCGGCAACCGCAACATCGAGCCCGGCGAGGCGTGCGAGCTGCCGCAGATCGGCTGCGGCCTGCTCCAGACCTGTCTCGCGTGCCAGCAGTGCGTCCCGTGAGCTGACGGTCGCGCCGGCGGCGCGCGCCGCGCGGGGACGGCGTCATTTGCCGTACCCGCGCGCGGCGCGTGCCGTGCTCAGCACGAGGTCAGCGCTGCGACGAGCAGGTGCCGAGCTCCGTCGCCACGCCGGTCACGGCGCAGTTCAGGGTCGGCGCGGTCTCCGGCTGGTCGTCGAGGAGCGTCGCTCCGGACACGATGCACGTCTGGGCGTTCACCGTGAACTTGCCCTCCTTCGGCCCGCAGTTGTCGACCGATGCGTTGCTGAAATCGACGTCGGTGCGCGCGACGATGTCGATGGCCTCGCCGACGTGCACCGTCATGCCGGAGAGGTCGACCTTTCCGAGCGGCGCGAGGATGTGGAGGTTCGCCTCGATGCAGCCCTGGAAACGATTCGGCGTGAGCAGGCAGTCGGCGCACAGCGCCTTCGCCTTGTCGACGGTGTCGATCACGATCGGCAGCGGACAGTTCGGCCCGGGGCAGTTGTTCATGATGTCCATGACGCACGTGGTTCCGAGCGGCAGGCCGTTGCCCGGCGAGAGGATGACGTCACCGGTCGACGAGACGATCGTGATCTCGTCCCGCGGGCAATCGGTCGAGATGCGCGACGCGAGGATCGTCACCGTGCCGTCGCCGAGGATCTCGATCTCCTTCGAGGCGGTGGTGAGATCGGTCGCGTTCACGAGACACCCGGAGCCGGTGCACTGGAGCGTGATGCGCTGTCCGGCGCTGACGCTCGTGCTCGCGATCACGACGTTGCGAGGCCCGAGCACTTCGACGTCTCCGTTGCCGTTCGGCGCGCTCAGGCTCGTACCGTCGAGCCGAACGCTGACGTCGGAGGCATCGGCGCCGGTCGCTTGCAGGACGATCGCCTTGTTCTTGCCGCCGGCGCTGACCGACCCACCGTTTCCGCCGTCGACGAAGATCGATCGCGCGACGACGTTCACGACGTCGCTGCCCGGGAGCGGCATGAGCGCGCACTGGATGACGACGTCGTCGGAGGGGAGGTTCAGGACCGTCTTCTTGTTGACGACCTGGAGCGGCGCCGACGAGCAGTCGGTAACGGTAACGGTGGCGAGCGCCGGGCCCGCGGCGAGCGCGAGCGCGAGGGGAACGAGAACGAATGCGGATCTGATCATGAGGAAGCCCTCCTTTCGGCAGTGGCCACGGCGGCGCCACGGCGACTGGAACCGCAAAGGGCAGCTCCGAAACGCGCGGCGGGCGGACCGTGGGGCAATTAGTCGACGGTCGGATCGGTCCGGTGTCCGTCACGTCCAGAGTGTTCTCATGCGGCGTAGATGGCAACCCCGATCGGGGTGAGGGCGCTTCACTTTTTCCACCAACTGTGAGGATGCGCACGGTATCGACGTGCACGTCCGCACGCGCAGCGCATCAATCGACGGAGCAAATCAATATCGGCTGAGAGGTGATCGATCTGCGGAGGTGATCAGACACGCGCCGCCGGCGCCGACGATCGCGAGCGTCGTCGGTGCCGGCGGCGGGTTCGGGCGGGCATCGGGCGAGCTTAGAAGTGCGCCTTGTAGGTGCCGATGAAGATCACGTCGAAACCCGGGACGTGCCGGGAGTAGGTGATGAACCCCTTCTCGGAATTGCAGCCGACGGCCGCGGGGCACTTGAGGATGCCGTTCGCCGCGCCGTGCGCCGGATCGCTGCCGCTGGGCCCTGCCGCCGTCTGGACGCCGCTGAACGCGAGGGTCTCGGTCGTGACGCCGCTCTTGACGATGTAGTTCTCCTTGCCGTCGAACTTCAGCTGGTCGTTGTCGTCGCTGTCGTACCAGAGGTCGCAGTGGAAGCCGTGGGTGACCGTGAACACCCGCGCACCGAACGCGCTCGAGTCGACCAAGCTTCCTTCCGCGGCGCTGCACTTCACCTTGGTCGCGACGCCGTCGACGTAGCGCGTGCCGCTGATCGTCACCGCGCCGACGTAGCTGTTCGCGTGCGCCGACGTCGCACCCCCGACGCACATCGCCATGGCCACCGCCGCGATCATCCGCGACGCCTTCCGATTCCCGATCGTTTCCATTCGACTCTCCTCTCGCGCAGCCGGTCTGCGGCTGCGGTTTCGAGGCCGGCGTACCGGCCTCGGGTCTTGGTTTCTCGAGGCTTCCGCCTCGATTGGGCTCGTGCACACCTCCGGCGTTCGATGACTGCGAACAATGTTCAACCGACGGGTGAACGGCAGGGGAGTCGACCTCGGAGCGTCGCCGTGTCAGTACGGAGCGATGCCGGATGTGACCGCGATCCCCGAGTCGGTGTGGGTGCTGCTGAGCGGCGTCTCGGTGCTGATGTTCATCGGCAGCCTGCTGGCGCTCCGGTACCTGATCATCCGGATGCCGGCCGACTACTTCCTGCGCGATCATCGGCGGGGCGCAAACTGGTTCGGCGACCACGCAGCGATGCGCATCCTCGCGACCGTACTGAAGAACGCGCTCGGGATTCTGCTCGTCGGTCTCGGCGCGATCATGCTGTTCACGCCCGGCCAGGGCGTGCTGCTGATCCTCGTCGGCGTGTCGCTGCTCGACGTCCCCGGCAAACGAACGATCGAGCTGCGGATCGTCGGAATCCATACGGTCCGGCGCGCGATCGACCGCATTCGCGCCAACGCGAAGCGGCCGCCGATCGAGCTGCCCGATTCCGCCGGCGACGGCGGCGCGGCGGCACGCGAGGCGCGGGGCGGGTGACCGGCGCGGTCGACCGACGGGAGCGCGACGTCGCGCCGCCGGCGTCTCAGCGGCTCAGAGCTGCCAGCTGAGCGGCAGGCGCGGGTCCGGCGTGTAGGAGCAGAAGATGCCGGTGCGGACGGTCGCGACCAGATGCGTTCCTCCGAAGGCCATGAGAGTGGCGGCCCTGTCAACCGGCGACGCAAAGCCGGGCAGCGGCCGGGTCCGGACCCGTATCCGAAGCCGCCGAGCGGTCGCAGGGCACGACGGAGAGGCGTTCGAAGCGGGCGAACAATGTTCGATGGGCCTTGCCGGCGGCGATCCCCACCGCTAAACCCCGCCATTCCGCGGATCTTCGCCAGCCGGGACCCGCGAGAGTTCCACCGCAGCCCGGACACGTAAACGTCGTGGTGCGGCGCGACGGCCGACGCGCCGGAAAGGAAGGTCGACGATGGTGACCGAGGGCAGTCGAGCCCCGGAGTTCAGCGGCACGACCGCGGACGGCAGCCGCGTCTCGCTCGCCGACTATCGCGGCAAGCAGCCGCTCGTCCTGTTCTTCTATCCCAAGGACAACACGACGGTGTGCACCAAGGAGGCGTGCGGCTTCCGCGACCACGCCGGCGAGATCGCCGACGCCGGCGGCGCGGTGATCGGCGTCAGCATGGACTCGGAAACGTCGCACCAGAAGTTCAGCGCCGGGCACCGCCTCGGCTTCCCGCTGGTCGCCGACCGCGACGCGGCGATCTGCAAGGCCTACGGCGTCGCGCGGCTCGGCGGGTGGCTGCCGCCGCGCCGGGTCACCTTCGTGATCGACCGCGACGGCGTCGTCCGCCGCGTGATCGCGAGCGAGCTCAACGCGAACAAGCACGTCGACGGCGCGATCGCCGCGCTCCGCGAGCTCGCGCCGGGCGTTCGCACCTCGTGACGCTCCGGCTCGCCAACGCGACCGGACGCGCGACGCTCGTCGCGACCGACCGCCTCGTCGACGTCGAGCGCGAATCCGGCGGCCGGTTCTCGCCCGATCCGATGCTCGCGCTCCGCGACTGGCCGGCGCTCGTCGAGTGGGCGCGCGGTCGCCGCGACCTCGACGGCGGAGCCGAGCCGCCCGCGTTTCTCGCCGAGATCTCCGCCGACCTCGGACCGCCGATCCCGCGGCCGGCGAAGGTCTTCGGGATCGGCATGAACTACCGCGCGCACGCGCAGGAAGCGGGACTGGAGATTCCGAGCGCGCCGGTCGTCTTCACCAAGTTCCCGAGCTGTCTCGTCGGCCCGCGCGCCGACGTCGAGCTCTCCTCGGCGTACGTCGATTGGGAAGTCGAGCTCGTCGCCGTGATCGGTCGCGGCGGGCGCCGGATCGCGGCGGAGCGCGCGCTCGATCACGTGGCCGGCTACTGCGTGGGGCAGGACGTCTCCGACCGCCGCCTGCAATTCGCCGACAAGCCGCCGCAGTTCTCGATGGGGAAGTCGCTCGACACCTTCGGGCCGATCGGACCGGCGCTGGTCTCGCTCGACGCCTTTCCGGATCCCAACGACGTCGGCCTCACCTGCGACGTCGGCGACGAGCGCATGCAGGACGCCCGGACGAGCGACCTGATCTTCGGCGTCGCCGAGCTGGTCGCGTTTCTGTCGCGCTTCTGCACCCTCGAGCCGGGCGATCTGATCTTCACCGGCACGCCGAGCGGCGTCGGCTCGACGCGCACGCCGCGCCGCTACCTGCGCCCGGGCGAGGAGATCGTCAGCACGATCGAGCACGTCGGCGTGCTGGTGAACCGCTGCGTCGGCTGACGGCTGCGCGCATCAGCCGGCATGGAGTGCCTCCGGCCGCGCGCGATGCCGACCGGGGAGGAAGCAGAGTCTGACCGCTCCGCCGTGCGCGACCGCGATCGAAGAGGGCTGCCGGGTGATTCCCGGCAGCCCTCTTCCTGGCGCTTACGTCGCTCGCGCGACGCCCCCGCGTCCGCGGATGAGATCGGTGTTGGCTCCGATCGTCGCCGCGCCCCGCGAGAACGTCGAGGTGTCGCCGTCCCGGTCGCTCAGGGCGCCGGCGGCGGACATGCCTCCGCGCACTGACGGAATTGCGCGCGGCACTCGTTCAGCCCCGGGTGCGCGTCCTCGCGTGCTTGATCGCGGCACTGGAACGCGACCACCTGCGCGTTGTCGATGCACTGATCGCGCTCGGGCGTGCCTTCGCCGTAGAGCGCCTTGCAGTTGTCGACCGCGTCGGCGCGGTCGGCGTTGCACTGATCGACGGCGGCCTCGCGCTGCTCGATGATCGGGCGCCGGCAATCGGTGCGGTTGGAGCGGCAGTCCTCGACGCACGCGTGGTCGCGGTTCTTGCACGCGTCGACCGCGACCTGCTTGTCCTCGCGACACGTCGCCTGGCACGAGCGATATGCCGCCACGGCGTCCGCCTTGCACTGCTTCTTTCCGGCGCGATCCGGCGGCTCATTCGGACCGCATGCTCGCGCACAAGTCTTGAAATCGGCGCGGCATTGCTTGAGCGGCTTCTTGGCGGCCTCACGCGCATCGTCGCGGCACTGGAACGCGACGACTTGCGCCTGGTCGATGCACGCGTCGCGATCCGGACCCGGCGGGTTCGCGTTGCGGCAGCTCTGCCGCGCATCGTCCAACGTCTGGTTGCAGGCCGTGATCGCGTCGTCGAAGCCGGTCTCCTCGCGACACTCCGAGCGATCCGCGCGACAGACCTCGACGCACGCGTGATCACGGTCGAGACAGGCGTCCTTCGCCGCTTGGAAGTCTTCCTTGCACGTGGCCTTGCAGTCTTTGTACTCCTGCTTCGCGTCGACGAGGCACGGATTCGCGGCGCGAGCCGTCGATCCTGCACAGAGGAGCGTGAGAACGGCGAATGAAACCAGCGCGAACGTTCGTTGAGCGTGCATCGTGTCCTCCCATGGGTTCGTCGGATGGCTCCGACATCTCCGCCAAGGCGGCGGACGGCACTGACGAGCGGAACTCTACCAATGGGCTACGTAGGACGGAACTGAAAAGTTGGTTTCCGACGGAGATCGCATGGCTGAGATCCTGATCCGTGCGGCGACGCTCGCCGACCTCGCGCGCGTCACCGATATCTACAATCATTACGTCGTTCACACGCCGATCACGTTCGATATCGCTCGCTTCAGCACCGACGACCGCCGCGGTTGGTTCGATCAGTTCACGCCCGACGGTCGCCATCGTCTGCTCGTCGCGGAGGAGGACGGTGTCGTTCTCGGCTACGCCGGCACGCACCAGTTCCGCGCCAAGCCCGCGTACGACACGACGATCGAGACGACGATGTACTGCGCGCCCGATGCAGTCGGCCGCGGGATCGGCGGTCGCTTGTACACGGCGCTCTTCGCGGCCGTCCGCGATCAGGACGTACGGCTCGCGGTCGCCGGCATCACGCTGCCGAATCCCGCGTCGCTCGCGCTCCACGAGCGCTTCGGCTTCGTCCGCACCGGCGTGATGCACGAGGTGGGACGGAAGCTCGGCCGCTACTGGGACGTCGCCTGGTACGAGAAACGTCTCTGAGCCGATCGGCGTCCGCGACGGGGGTCGAATCACTGCGGCCGATCGGCGCCCGTACGCGCGCGGATCATTTCTCCGGATGCTGACGGAAGAAGCGACGGCGTTTCGCGAGCGCGCTCGCATCGGACCCGCCATGCGCTCACGTCGGTCGCCGTCGCGAGCAGATCGGTCGCGTCGCGAATCGCGTCGTCGCGATCAAATTTTGCCGCTCGCGGTTCGCATCCGTCTCCGCCGGACGTCGCGCGATCGCTGGAATGCGCCTTGCTCGATGGGCTCCCGATGCGTGCTCTATGGCGAACACTATTGGCTCTGACGATCGCTCTCGGCGGAGCGCAGGCGGCGCACGCGCGTGCGCCGCACAATCCGCATAAACCGCGCGCGCCGAAAGTGCACTCGACGCCGAGCGCCGGCGAGCCGGCCGCGCCCGTCAACGTGCGATTCGCGCCCGCCGGCACCATCGCCCTTCCGGGGCGCGGCTTGACGCTCGCCTGGTCGCCGACCGGCGACGCGATCGCCGCCGGCGGACATTTCAAGGACAAGGCGACGGGACAACGGTACGACACCCGGGTCGTCGACGTGCCGTCGCGCTCGCTCCGCGCCGCGAGCTTCGATTGCCACTACTGGTGGGTCGTCTCGACGGCGTGGACGATGAATCCGTTTCTCGGCGAGGTCATCGCCGACGGCGCCGGCGACCACGCGGTGAAGCTCTGGGACGCGAACGGCAGCGGCAGCACGTCGTGCGACCCCGGACAATTTCGGACGGCGGAGGGCGGCATCGAGGCGCTCTACGACGTCAACGGCTGGGTGACGTCGCTCGACTTCTCACCCGACGGCCGCTACCTCGCCGCCGCGAGCCGCGATCGCGCGATCCGCATCTGGCAGCTCGCGCCCGGCCCGCAGCAATGGAAGGTCGTCCGTCTGTGGTACGTCGGCGACGCGACGAATCTGCTCTCGATCCGTTGGTCGGCCGACGGCCGGCGCCTCGTCACCGGCGACCGGCGCGGCCGCGTCGCCGAGTGGTCGTTCGATCCCGCGGCCGATCGCTGGGACGACGCGACGATCGCGCGCTTCGCGAAGCTCGGCTGGAAGGGCCAGCCCGCGTGGTTCTCCGCCAATCGCGATCTCGTGACCCGCACGCCGCTGTGGACCGACGGCGGCCACAAGCAGGTGTGGAACGCGCGCTACTCGCCGGACGGGACGCAGGTCGCCGCCGCCGGCGCCGACGGTGTCCTCTCGGTCTTCGCCGCGGAGACCGGCACCCTGCTCTACCGCGTCACGGCGCCGTCGCCGACGCCGCTGCACGGCCTCGACTGGAGTCCCGACGGCACGCTGATCGCCGCCGGCGCCGCCGACCATCGCGTCTACCTCTTCGACGCCGCCGACGGCACGCTCGCCGACACCCTCGAGGGCCACGGCGAGATCGTGACCGCGGTCGCCTGGTCGCCCGACGGCACGATGCTCGGGTCGACCGCCGGCGGGCCGCTCCTCAAGCTGAGCCTCAATCAGGCAGTCCAAGGACCCGACGACGCCGTCCACCTCTGGACGGCGCGCCCACAGTGACGGCGTGGCGCGGCGGTGGCGGTTCGTTGCCGTCGCCGCGCGGACGTGTGATGACGTCTCCCGGCGACGAGGAGGCGCAACGCCATGAACGACCGGACGTTGTTGCGGGTCTTCGGGATTCTCTTTTGTGTGCTCGCGGTCTCGAACTTCTCGAAGCCGCTCGAGATGAACGATCACGTCGGCCTCGTGTTCTTCGGCCAGCGCCTGCGCGGCACGCCGAACCTGATCCTGGCGCCGATCTTCGGCCTCTACCTCGCGGTTTACGGCGTCGCGGTGCTGCGCATGAAGCGGATCGCGCTGCCGATGAGCTACGTCTACGCGGGCTACGTGATCCTGAACCTCGTGCTGTTCACCGTCCGCATGAGCGTCGAGGCGTGGGGCCGACCGGTCTTCGGCCTCGTCTACGCGGCGGTCGCGATCGGCGTCTCGAGCGGCGCCGCGTACCTCCTGACGAAGCACCGCGACGAGCTGAGCTGAGCTGCCGTCGCGCCGCCCGACCGACCGCGACGCGGACCGCGCCGCTCGTGACAACCGACTCGCCGCATTCCGAGTCGCGTGGAGCGGTCGAGTTTCTCGAAGGCAGCGACGAGGGAGCAGGGTTCTAGTGAAAAGACTCGACCGTCATTCCGAGCGCCTTCGCGGCAGCCGCCATGACGGCGTCCGCGGTGGCGAGGACCCGAGCGTCGACGTCGAGTGCGATCGCGAGGTGCAAGGCATCGAGAGTACGTAGCGGGTGTCGCGCGAGCCGGGTCAAGATACCGACTGCCGCGAGGGCGTGGCGATCTTCCAGAGGATGAACTGCGACGAACCCTTGCCGCACGTCGCTCTCGAACGCCTCGAGCACTCTTCGCTCGATGCGTCCGTCGATCTCTCGGTTGCGACGCCTGCGCGCCAGTAGGCATCGGAGCTCGAGAGCCGTGAGCCGGCTGACGGCAACCGAGCGGCGTGCCCTGATGAACGCCTCGACGTCGTCGGAGCGTGCTTCGTTCAAGTACCATTTCGCGAACGCGCTGGTATCGACGTACGCGGACTGCGTCACCGGGCGTCGCGATCGGCGCGAATCAAGATTTCGCTACGCCGCCCGAGCCGCGGCATGGAGGCACGGAGATCCGCGTGCGTCGGCATCGACGCGCGCCGTCGCGCCGGGAGCACGCGGGCCAGCGGACGTCCCCGCCGGGTGATCATGATCTCTCCTGCTTCCGCAACGACCTCGTCGAGGTGCGGCAGTACCGCGCGCATCTCCCGGATGCTGAGGGTCTTCATGTCGCTGCTCCTTGTGTCACAATCACGTGTCTTGTGGCACAAAGGAGCCGTCTTCACAACCGACGATCGACCGACGATGCATCGGGTCCGCGTTCTCGCAGTGAACGTCGGCCGTGGCCTGGTGACGGGTCGGCCCGTCGACGCGTGCGCTACAGGGCGGCGGCGACCGGCTCCACCACCATCGGCTCGGCTGGAACACTGACGTAGAGCCGGGTGCCGGCGCCGATGCGCGAGGTGACGCGGAAGACGCCGCCGAAATGCGCCACGCGCTCGCGCATCCCGATCAGGCCGAGCCCGGCGGACGCCGGCGGCGTCCGGAAGTACGTGTGGGAGTCGAATCCCGTGCCGTCATCGCCGATCTCGAGCACCACCGCATCATCGTCGAGAGCCACGCGCACCGTCATTCGCGGCGCTCCCGAATGCTTGACGACGTTGATCAGCGCCTCCTGGAAAACCCGGAAGAGCATCAGCTCGAGCGGGGCAGCGCAGCGGATCGTCGGGTCCGGAGCCGTCACCCGGATCTCGAGCCCCGACATCGCACGATACTTCTCGGCGACCGACTCGATTGCCGCGACCAGGCCGAAGTCGTCGAGGACCGGCGGATGGAGGACGTGCGACATCTGCCGAACGCTTTGCACGACGTCGATCACCTGCGCGCGAACGTCGTGGACGCTGCCGCGCAGCTCCGCCGGCACGTGCCGGTGCAGCAGCGTGAGGTCGAGCTTGATCGCCATCAGCGTCTGACAGATGCCGTCGTGGAGCTCGCGCGAGATCCGGCGCATCCCTTCCTCGACGAGGTCGATCCGCTTGTTCGAGAGCCGTAGCAGCTCGGCGCGGTGCGCGAGCACGATCGCGTGCAGGCGCGCGTTCGCGATCGCCATCGCCGCGCCGTTGCCGAGGGTGGCGGCGAAATCCAACAGGCTCGCCTCGGTCGCAAAGCGCTCGACGTCGCCCGCGGCGAGGATCATCCCGACGAGCTCCGATTGCACGGTGAGCGGGAGCCGTAGCAGCCGGTCCGGGACGTCGTCGCCGCCGAGCATCGCTTGCTGCTCGGCCGTCGCGTCGAGGACCGCGGGCGTCGTGTTCGCCGCACCGTCGAAGAGCGCCTCCCATCGCGACGCGTCGCCCGCGAGGTCGGCCACCGCGATGCGCTCGCCGAGACGAACGGCCTTGAGTCCGCGCAGGACGGAATCCGGCGCCTCGCGCCAGAAAAGCCACAATCGGTCGAGCTCGAGCGCGTCGAGCACCCGTTGACAGACGAGCCGCAGCACCTGCTGGAGCTCGAGCGTCGCCGCGACGGTGCGCGTGACGTCGTAGAGCACGGCCATCTGCTGATCGCGCGTGCGCGCGAGGAGCAGACGTTGGTGGAAGATCGCGCGGCGGTGCAGCTCGAGGAACACCGCGCCGACGATCGAGCTCGCGGCGGCGCCGGCGACGCTGAGGATCCCGTAGGCGGGCGGCAACCCGCCGCGCACCCCGAGCGCGAGCGCGGCGAGGTAGCCTGCAAAGGTGAAACACGCGAGCGGGACCTGTCCGCGTGCGCCCCACGGATAGAGCAGCGGTACGCCCGTCAGGAAAATGATCAAGGCGAACGCCAACGCGTCACCGCTGCCGCCGACCGTCACCATGTAGCCGGTGATGCAGAACGCGATGCCGGTCGTCATGCACGTGACGATGCCGACGATGTATCGCTCCAGCCTCGCGATCCGCCGGGCGGCGAGACCGGTCACGCACAGTCCCAGCTCGAGCACCAGGCTCCAGACCAGCGGTCGCGCGCGCGCGGGATAGTACGCGACTTCGATCAAACCCGCGGCTGCGACGAGTCCGAGAAAGAAGCTGACTCCGAACGGTCCCCGACGCGCCATGACACGCCGGGTCTCCGCGCGAAACGCCTCGAGAACGTGGGGTTCGAGCGAACGGGCCATCGCGAGTTGCGCATCACGGTGCAGCGAACGCCGCGGCGAAGTCAAGCGTCCGTTTGCGGGGCCGCGGCACCGCACGAAATACCCGCCGTGATCGGTCGGGAGGCGCGACCGGCGCGTGAGAGGAGAGCTACTCGCCGCCTTCCGAATCGCCGACGCGCGTGACATATAGCGCGCATCGACCAGCTCTCCTTCGCATCCGCGCTCACGCCTCGGCGCGTGCTCACCGACGTGTTCGGCTACCACGAGTTCCGTCCGGGACAGGAGAAGATCATCGCGGCCGTCCTCGGCGGCCGCGACTGCATCGGCGTCATGCCGACGGGCGCCGGGAAGTCGCTCACCTTCCAGATCCCGGCGCGCCTCCTGCCCGGCACGGTCCTCGTCGTGAGCCCGCTCATCTCGCTCATGAAGGACCAGGTCGACGCGCTGGCGCGGAACGGCTTCCGCGCGACCTTCCTCAACTCGAGCGCTCGACTTCGAGACGCCGCCGCGACGCGCCTGCGGCGCGCTGCGCGCCGGCGAGTACGAGCTCGTCTACGTCGCGCCCGAGGGGCTCGAGGGCGGCCTCCGCGGCTTCCTCGGCGGCGTGCGCGTCTCGCTGGTCGTCGTCGACGAGGCGCACTGCATCTCCGAGTGGGGCCACGACTTCCGGCCCGCGTACCGGCGGCTGCGCGGCCTGAAGCAGGAGCTCGGCGGCGTGCCGATCCTCGCGCTCACCGCGACCGCCACCCGGCGCGTCGCCGGCGACATCATCCGCCAGCTCGGCATGGTGAAGCCCGACGGCTTCAAGGGCTCGTTCTTCCGCTCGAACCTGCGCCTCCGCGGCGCACAAGAAGGGCGACGGCCGCGGCTCGCGGAAGGACATCCTCGCCTACGTCCGCCGGCGCGCCGGCGAGAGCGGCATCATCTACTCGCTCGACGCGCAAGAACGTCGAGTCGCTCGCGGAGTTCCTGCGCGCCGGCGGCGTGCGCGCGGCGCCGTACCACGCCGGCCTCGACGACGCGCGTGCGCAGCGCGCCATCAGGACGCGTTCGCGCGCGACGAGGTCGACGTCGTGGTCGCGACCATCGCGTTCGGCATGGGCATCGACAAGTCGAACGTCCGCTACGTCATCCACCGCGAGATGCCGCGCTCGATCGAGGGCTACTACCAGGAGATCGGCCGCGCGGGCCGCGACGGTCTCGCGAGCGACTGCATCCTGCTCTACTCGTGGGCCGACGTGATCGCGCCACGAGCGGTTCCAGGACTCGATCGAGGACGCGCGACGTCCGGCGCGCGACGGCGCGAGAAGACGCGCGCGATGTTCGCGCTCGCCGACGCGCCGGGCTGCCGTCACCAGGCGCTCGTCGCGCTACTTCGACGAGACGATCGAGCCGTGCGGCGCGTCGTGCGACCGCTGCCGAGACCTGACGTTCGTCGACCTGCTGCGGACGACGACCCAGGCCATCTTGCGAGTCGGTGGAGGCGACGAGCTCTCGTCGAACGGCATACGGCCGCTGCGCGCGCACACCGACGCTCGGTCCCCGTTCGACCGGCCGGAACGCGATGGAGCGGAGACGTCGCGGCGCCCGAGCGCGTCGGCCGCGGTCGTCGCGGCCGAGGACGAGGCGCTCTTTCAGCGCCTGCGCGCGGTACGCCGCGCCCTCGCCGACGCCGAGAACGTGCCGGCGTACATCGTCTTCAGCGACGCGGTCCTCGCCCGCATGGCGGCGGCGCGGCCGAGCGACGAGGCTGGCCTGCTCGCGATCGCCGGCGTCGGTCCGGCGAAGCTCGCGCGCTACGGCGAGGCGTTCCTCCGCGCGCTGCACGACGGCTGACCGGAATTCGAGGAACACCACGATGGCGAAGCTCCCATACGAAGGACCGAACGCGCAGCAGATCCAGTACTGGAACGAGCAGTCGGGGCCGAAGTGGGTGACGCTGCAAGCGCTCATCGACGAGCAGATCGAGCCGCTCGGCCGCCGGGCGATGGATCGCGCCGCGCTCGCCGCGGGCGAGCGCGTCCTCGACGTCGGCTGCGGCTGCGGCCAGACGTCGATCGAGCTCGCGCACCGCGTCGGCCCGAGCGGCGCCGTCACCAGCATCGACGTCTCGAGCGTGATGCTCGACCGCGGCCGCGCGCGTGCCCGCGAGGGCGGCGTGCGCAACGTGCGCTTCACGGAAGCGGACGCGCAGACGCACCCGTTCGAGCCGGGGTCGTACGATCTCGTCTTCTCGCGCTTCGGCATCATGTTCTTCGCCGACTCGGCGGCGGGGTTCGCGAACCTCGCCCGGGCGCTGCGTCCCGGCGGGCGCGTCGTCTTCGTCTGCTGGCGAGCGCCGCAGGAGAATCCCTGGGTGACGGTGCCGCTGTCGGCGGCGCTCGCGCACCTGCCGCCGTTGCCGATCCGCGATCCGGACGCCCCCGGCCCGTTCCGCTTCGCCGACCCGGACAAGGTCCGCGCGATCCTCGCCGCGGCGGGTTTCGCGGCGCCGGCGATCGAGCCGGTCGACGAGGTGCTGACGGTCGGCGGCAGCGACGCCAACCTCGATCGCGCCGCCGACTTCCTGCTCCAGATGGGACCGACGGCGGCGATCATCCGCGAGGCCGGTGAGGGCGCCGCCCAGAAGGTCGCGGGTGCGGTGCGCGCCGCGCTCGAGCCGTACCACACGCCGCGCGGGGTCCGCATGAGCTCGGCGTCGTGGGTCGTCACCGCGACCCGGCCATGACGGCGACGGCGGAGCGTCGTCGCGACGCACCCGGCACGCCGTCGCATCCCGCGCCGATCGACACCCGCGTCTCCCGCCTCCTCGGCGTCCGCATCCGATCGTCCAGGCGCCGATGGGCTGGATCGCCCGCGCGCAGCTCGCGTCGGCGGTCTCGAACGCAGGCGGCCTCGGCATCATCGAGACCTCGTCGGGCGAGCTCGACGCCGTCCGCGTCGAGATCCGCGAAGATGCGCGACCTCACCGACAAGCCGTTCGGCGTCAACATCGCGCAGCTCTTCGTGCGCGACCCGAAGATCGTCGACTTCGTCGTCGAGCAGGGCGTGCGCTTCGTCACGACGTCGGCGGGCGATCCCGCGAAGTACACCGCGCAGCTCAAGGAAGGCGGGGCTCACCGTCTTCCACGTCGTGCCGACGCTCGCGGCGGCGCTGAAGGCCGTCGACGCCGGCGTCGACGGGCTCGTCGTCGAAGGCGGCGAAGGCGGCGGCTTCAAGAACCCCCGCGACGTCGCGACCATGGTGCTCCTGCCGCTCGTCTGCTCGAAGGTCGACGTGCCGGTGATCGCGGCCGGCGGCATCTGCGACGGGCCGATCGATGGCGGCCGCGTTCGCGCTCGGCGCCGAGGGCGTGCAGATGGGCAGCGCGCATGGTGTCGGCGGCGGAGTCGCCGGTGCACGAGAACTGGAAGCAGCGCGATCCTCGACGCCGCCGAGACCGACACCGTGTTCCTCAACCGCTTCTCGCCGCCCCGGCCTGCGCGCGCTGCGCACCGAAGCGCAGCGACGGCGCTCGAGCGCCAGGAGCACGTCGGCTTCGAGTCTTCGGCGCGCGCGATGGATCTCTACTTCGGCGGCGACATGGAGGCCTCGATCGCGCTCGGCGGCCAGGTCGTCGGCCGCATCGACGCGGTGAAGCCGGTCGCGCAGATCATCGACGAGACCGTCGACGGCTTTCATGCGACGATCGCCCGCCTCGCCGCCGCGCGCGCGCAGGCCGCCGCGGCGATGGAGCGCTCGTCGTGACGGCGCCGCAGGACGCGCTCGATCTCCTGGTCTCGATCCTCGATCTCGAGGAGCTCGACATCAACATCTTCCGCGGCCGCACACCGAAGGAGGATCGCATTCGCATCTTCGGCGGGCAGGTCGCGGGCCAGGCGCTCGTCGCCGCCGGACGGACGGTCGAGGATCGCATCGTGCACTCGCTGCACGCGTACTTCCTCCGGCCCGGCGACCCGTGCGTCCCGATCATCTACCAGGTCGACCGCATCCGCGACGGCCACAGCTTCACCACCCGCCGCGTCGTCGCGATCCAGCACGGCCACGCGATCTTCCATCTCGCGGCGTCCTTTCAACGACCGGAGGAAGGCCTCGAGCACCAGCTCCCGATGCCGGAGGCGCCGCCGCCGGAGTCGCTGCCGAGCTTTCGCGAGCGGACGGAGCCCCTGCTCGCGAGCGCGCCGCCGGTGCTCAAGAGCTGGCTTCAGCGGGAACGGCCGATCGACGTCCGGCACGTCCGGGCGATCGACTATCTGCATCCCGAAAAGCACGAGCCGCGCCAGCTGGTCTGGATCCGCGCCGACGGCCGGCTCCCCGACTCGCCGCTCCTCCACCAATGCGTCGCCGCCTACGCGTCCGACATGACGCTGATGGACACGGCGACGTTGCCGCACGCGGTCTCCTGGTACGACGACAGCTACCAGATGGCGAGCCTCGACCATGCGATGTGGTTCCACCGCGCGTTCCGCGCCGACGAGTGGCTGCTCTACGCGCAGGAGAGCCCGTCGGCGTCGGGCGCCCGCGGCTTCACGACCGGCACGCTCTACACGCGCGACGGCACGCTCGTGGTCTCGGTCGCGCAGGAAGGCTTGATCCGCCGCCGCAAGTGAGCCGCCCGGCGGTCGATGGTCGCGGGGACGGTGAGCGGGCGGGCGATGCGATGCGCTCCCCGGTCGCCCGCGCCGCGCGGCCACGGTCGAGCCGGCAGCGGCGCAGGCGGCGCGGCTACGCGGAGGTGACGAAACGCTCGATCTCGACGAGCTCGCCGCCGCGTTCCGCGGACGCGTTGGCGGCGAGGACGGCGGCGAGGCTGTTCAGCGCGGCGTCGTACGGGCTGCGCACGAGGCCGGGGTCGCGGGCACGCACGGCGTCGATGAACGCGCGCGCCTGGAGGCCGAACGCGTACGCCTCCTCCGCCGCCTCCGGCGGGCCTTCCCACACCGTCGTGCCGTTCTCGGCGACCTTCTCCGGCCGCCATTCCAGCAGCGAATCGTCGCTCACGACGACGAGCTCGCGGCGCTCGACGTCGACGGTGTCGAGGACGCGCGCAACCGCGACGTTCGCCGTGACGCCGCTCACGAACCGGTAGCTCACGTTGTAGACGTGCGGCAGGTCCATCGACGCCGGGCCCTCGCGCGGCCGGCGCTGCACGTAGAACGCCGAGACTGCGGCGACGTCGCCGAGGAACCAACGCAGCAGATCGACCATGTGGATCGCGTGCTCGACGAACGACCCGCCGCAGAGCGCGTAGCGGCTCGTCCAGGTATGCACCGGGACGCCGCTGTAGAAGAGCTGGACCTGTGCGTGGCGCGGCGTCCGCCGCGCGAGCAGGCGGCGCGCGTGCTCCGCCGACGGGTAGTAGCGGCTCTGAAAACCGACCTGGGAGACGACGCCGGCGCGACGGATGGCGTCGGCGAAGCGGAGCGCCCGCGCCATGTCGAGCGTCTGCGGCTTCTCCGCGAAGACGGCGACGCCGCGCTCGGCGGCGAGCAGGATCTCGGCGCCGTGCAGGGTCGGCGGGATGCAGACGTAGACCGCGTCGAGCCGGTCTTTCGCGAGCATCTCGCGGGCGTCGGCGTAGACGGCGCGCGCGCCGAACGCGGCTGCCTGCGTCCGCGCGATCTCGGGATCGACGTCGCAGAAGGCGCGCAGCTCGACCTCGCCCGCCGCGACGAGCGGCGCGAGCGCCGGCAAGTGGGCGCGGGTCGCCGCACGGCCGAGGCCGACGAAGCCGAGACGCACCGGAATCACCGGCACCCCGTCAGCGTCCATTTTCGCGCGTATGAGGTTGGCTCACGATGACCCGCACCGAACGAACGTATTACCTCGTCGCCGGCGGGTACAACCTCGCGCAGTTCTTCCTGGCGCCGATCTACCCGCTCTTCCTGCTGAGTCGCGGCCTCGACCTCTTCGAGATCAACGCCGTGTTCGCGACGTATCTCTTCACGACGTTTCTCTTCGACATCCCGACCGGCGCGATCGCCGACCGATTCGGACGGAAGACGTCGTTCGTCCTGGCGTGCGCCGTCCGCACCGCGGCGTTTCTCCTCTACACGCGCACGCGCACGATCGGCGACTGCATCGAGGCCGAGATCCTCGACGGCATCGGCGCGACGCTCGCGATGGGAGCGCTCGACGCCTGGGCGGTCGACGGCGCGCGCGCCGAAGGCGATCACCGGCCGAGCGACCGGATGTTCGCGCGGGTGCAGGCGATCGCGCACGGCGCGATGATCGTCGGCGCGGTCGCGTCCGGCTACATCGGCGAGCGCGACTTGACCCTGCCGTGGTACGTCGCCGCCGCCGTGTTCGCGGTGACCGGCGTCGTCGGCGCGCTCACGATGCGCGACCCGCCGCACGTGGCGCAGCACGCGTCCCGGAAGTCGCTCCGCGCGACGACGGTCGAGGCGCTCACCGCCGTCGCGACCAGCCGGCCGCTGCTGCTCCTCTGCGCTCTCACGCTCGCCGGGGCGTTCGCCGTCTTTCCCGTCTACCACTACTGGCAACCGCGCCTTCAGGCGCTGACGGGGCAGGGACCGTGGCTCATGGGCTGGGTGCTGGCGGCGATCAACGTGCTGGGGTTCGCGGGCAACACCGCGGTGCCGCGGCTCGTCGGCCGCTTCGGCCGGGCGCCGGTCCTGGCGTTCACCTCGCTCTGGCGCGGGGCGAGCATCGCGGTCGCCGCGGCGGCGAGCGGCGCGCCGATGCTGATCGGCGGCATTCTCCTCCACGGCGCCGGCGCGGTGACCGAGCCCGTCCTGATCGCGTGGACGAACGAGCACGTCGACGCGAGCGCGCGGGCGACGGTGCTGTCGGTGCGTTCGACCTTCCTGACGCTGGGCGGCGCCGTCGGCCTCTTGAGCTTGGGCGTCCTGGCGCGGGCGCACGGCATCCCCGCCGCGTGGACGGTCTCCGCGACCGTCCTGTTGCTCCTCGCGCCCGGCTACTTGCTGCTCGCACGCATCACCAGGATCGCCGCGCCGGACCTCGCGATCGACGTCCCGGTTCCGTCGTCGAAGGTGAGCGCCGCAGACATGTGAGCGCGCGGCCGCCGGCGCACCGGGTCGTCATGCCATATTGGTGTATGGCACTCGTGATGGTACGCTCGACGTCATGAGCGCAGCGCGAAAGATCACGGTTCAGCTGCCCGCCGACTTGCTCGAGAAAGCCCAACGCTCGACCGGCGAGAGCTTGACGGCGACGATCCGCAAAGGACTGGAGCTGGTAGCGGCCGGCGCGGCGTACGACGAGCTGACGAAGCTCAAAGGGAAGGTGCGCTTCTCGATCGATTGGCGGACGCTTCGCGCGGAGCGGTGTTGATCGCAGTCGACGCGAGCTCGTGGATCGCCTTTCTCGCCACGCGCGTCTCGCCGATACCCTGATCGCGCAGAGTTGCCTCGATCACGACGTCGCGTTGGTGACGCGCGACGGCGACTTCCGGCACTTCGCGCGCGTCGGCGGCTTGCGACTGCTGACGGCCTGACCGAGCGCCGCCCTGCGCGGCTCGCAATCGTGCCTTGACACCGCCCGACGCCGCCTGTAGCACTCAATCCGGATTGACGGATTGATGGTCGCAGTCGCCACCCCCGCCATCCTCGATCACCTGTCGGTGCTCGGGGACGTGACCCGGAGCCGCATCCTGCTGCTCCTCGAGCGTCACGAGCTCACCGTCGCGGAGCTGTGCAGCGTGCTCCAGGCGCCGCAGTCGACCGTCAGCCGGCATCTGAAAGCGCTCGGCGACGCGGGCTGGATCGCCGGCCGCGCCGAAGGCACGAGCCGCCTCTATAGCGTCCCGCGCGGCGAGATCGAGCCCGCGGCGCGCCGGCTCTGGCAGCTCGTCCGCGAGCAAGTCGCGGCGGTGCCGGCGGCGATCCAGGACGGCCGCCGCCTCGAAACCGTGCTCGCCGAGCGACGAACCAAGTCGCAGGAGTTCTTCACGTCGTCGGCCGGCCAGTGGGACCGTCTGCGCGACGAGCTCTTCGGCAAGAGCTTCCACCTGCTCGCGCTCCTCGGTCTGCTCGACGAGACCTGGACCGTCGGCGATCTCGGCTGCGGCACCGGCCAAGTCGCCGCCGCCCTCGCGCCGGCGGTGAAGCGCGTGATCGCCGTCGACGACTCCGCGGCGATGCTGCAGGCGGCACGCCGGCGCGTCCGCGCGCTCGCCAACGTCGAGGTGCGGCGCGGCCGCCTCGAGGGGCTGCCGATCGACGACGCCGCGCTCGACGCCGCCACCTGCGTCCTCGTCCTGCACCACGTGCCCGCGCCCGAGCTCGCGCTCGCCGAGGCGGCGCGCGTCCTCCGCCCCGGCGGACGCTTGCTGCTCACCGACATGATGCCGCACGATCGCGAGGCGTACCGCCAGCAGATGGGACACGTCTGGCTGGGATTCGCGGAGGAGCAGATCGTCCGCTACCTGACCGACGCCGGCTTCGAGCGCTGTCGCGTGCGATCGCTGCCGGCCGATTCGAAAGCCCAAGGCCCGACGCTCTTCGCCGCGAGCGCGCGCCGCCGCGGCGACACCACCAACGGCATTCATTGAGGAGGACACCCGATGACGACGACCACCGCACGCAGAGTCGCAACGATGGAGGCGATGACCGAGAGCGGCCGCCCGCCGTTCAAGGTCCACGACCTTTCGCTCGCCGATTTCGGCCGCAAGGAGATCCGGCTCGCCGAGCAGGAGATGCCGGGCCTGATGGCGCTCCGCGCCCGTTACGCCGGCAAGCGCCCGCTCGCCGGCGCCAAGATCATGGGCAGCCTCCACATGACGATTCAGACCGCGGTCCTGATCGAGACGCTCGTCGAGCTCGGCGCCGACGTGCGCTGGGTCTCGTGCAACATCTTCTCGACGCAGGATCACGCCGCGGCCGCAGTCGTCGTCGGCCGTCCGGAGACCGGCGGCACACCCGAGCACCCGAAGGGCACGCCGGTCTTCGCGTGGAAGGGCGAGACGCTCGAGGAGTACTGGTGGTGCACGGGCGAAGCGCTCATGTGGCCCGACGGCAGCGGCCCGAACCTGATCGTCGACGACGGCGGCGACGCGACGCTCCTGGTCCACAAGGGCGTCGAGTTCGAGAAGGCCGGCGCGGTGCCCGCCTTCGACGCCAAGGCCGACCCCGAGGAGTGGGGCGTCATCCTCGAGCTGCTCCGCGCCGAGCAGCAGCGCGATCCGAAGCGCTGGACGCGCGTCGCCGCCGACCTGCGCGGCGTCAGCGAGGAGACCACGACGGGCGTGCATCGCCTCTATCAGATGATGGAAGCCGGGACGCTGCTCTTCCCCGCGATCAACGTCAACGACTCCGTCACCAAGAGCAAGTTCGACAACATCTACGGCTGCCGCCACTCGCTCGTCGACGGCATCTGCCGCGCCTCCGACGTCATGCTCGGCGGCAAGGTCGCCGTCGTCTGCGGCTTCGGCGAGGTCGGCAAAGGCTGCGCGCAAGCGTTGCGCGGCCAGGGCTGCCGCGTCGTCGTCGTCGAGATCGACCCGATCTGCGCCCTCCAGGCCGCGATGGAAGGCTACGAGGTGAACACCCTCGACGCGATGGTCGAGCGCGCCGACGTCTTCGTCACCGCGACGGGTAATCTCGACATCATCACCGTCGCCCACATGGCGCGCATGAAGGACAAGGCGATCGTCGGCAACATCGGCCACTTCGACAACGAGATCGACATGGCGGGCCTGAAGAAGGTCCAGGGCATCGAGCGCATCAACATCAAGCCGCAGTACGACGAGTGGCGCTTCCCCGACGGCCACTCGGTCATGGTGTTGGCGGAAGGCCGGTTATTGAATTTCGGGTGTGCGACGGGGCACCCAAGCTTCGTGATGTCCGCGTCCTTCTCGAACCAGGTCATCGCCCAGCTCGAGCTGCACCAGAACAACGCCAAGTACGAGAAGAAGGTCTACATGCTCCCGAAGCACCTCGACGAGGAGGTCGCCCGTCTCCACCTCGACCACCTCGGCGTGAAGCTGACGAAGCTGACGAAGGAGCAGGCCGACTACATCGGGGTGCCGGTCGAGGGTCCGTACAAGTCGGACCACTACCGGTACTGAGCTGATTGCCATGCGCCGGGACCGCGACGCGGCCCCGGCGCTCAGTCTCAACGCCGCGGTCTACGCCATCCGCGGTGAAGCGCAGGCGCGTGGCGCGCGGCCGGCCGACGACAGTCGCCATCTACTCGTATCGATGCGCAGCGACATGCGCGGCGCGATGCCGAGGCGATGTCGTCGGGCGCTGCCCTCTCGCGGGCCGCATCTTGCGGTCGACGGCCACCGGTCGAGGCGTATCGCCCCCGCGCCGCCGAGCACACGGTACTCCATCGGATCGTGCGGGAGCATCTCGCGACGTTTCTCCGCGCGGCGGACGCCGCGGGCGGGGTACCGACGTTCGTCGAGCGAGAGTTCCGCCAGTTCTTGGGCTGCGGCGTCTGGAGCCGAGGGTTCGCACGCTTTCAGTGCGACGCGTGCCACGCGGAGCGGCTCGTACCCTTCTCCTGCAAAGCACGCGCGGTCTGCCCCAGCTGCGGCGGGCGGCGGATGGCCGAGCGGGCCGCGCATCTCGTCGATCACGTGCTGCCCGCCGTCCCGATGCGCCAATGGGTGCTGAGCCTGCCATTCCGGCTCCGCTATCTCTTGGCGTGGAACCACGAGCTCTGCCGCGAGGTCCTCGCCGTCTATGTCCGCGCACTCCGCGGCTTCTATCGCCGCCGTGCGCGCCGTGCCGGCATCACCGCTGCGAAGACGGGAGCGGTCACCGCAATTCAGCGTTTTGGAAGCGGGATCAATTTGAATGTTCATTATCACACGCTCGCGCTCGACGGGGTCTTCGCGCGCGACGGCGACGACTGGCGCTTCGTGCCCGCGCCGCCGCCGACGGCGCGCGAGCTCGCGCGCCTCGTCGCGGCGATCGCGCGCCGGGTCGAGCGTCTGCTTGCGCGCCGCGGTCTCGCGCTCGGCGCGACGGACCCCGACGCCCGCGATCCCCTCGCCGAGGACGCGCCGGCGCTCGCCGCGCTCTGCGCCGCCTCGGTCGCCGGGCGCAGCGTCCTCGGCCGCGCCGCGGGCGCGCGCGTCGCGCGCATCGGGAACGATCCCGACGCGTACGCGCCCAAACCCGAGACACCCTGGCATGCGCGCCACGAAAGCTTCGATCTGCACGCCGGGCGGACGGTGCGTGCCGACGACCGCGCGGGACTCGAACGTTTGTGTCACTACCTCCTGCGCCCGCCGCTCGCGCAGGAGCGGATCGAGCTCCTCGCCGACGGCCGCGTCGGCGTCACCCTCGCGCGCCCCTGGGCCGACGGCACGCGCGCGCTCGTGTTTGCTCCGGTCGAGTTCTTGGAAAAGCTCGCCGTTTTGATTCCGAAACCGCGGGTGAATCTTCTCCTGTACCACGGCCTGCTCGCGCCCCGCGCCCGTCACCGCGCCGTCGCGCTCCGCGCCATACCCCTGCCAGCGTCGCTAGCCGCGCCTGCATCGTGTGCCGTCGCGCCCGCGTCGCCCGTTCCTGCCGCCGTGGTAGCGCCGGGACTCCCGCACGGGTCCGCATCGCCGACGCCGGACTCCGCTGGCGCCAACGTCGCGAGCCGAACAACGCCGCTGTCCTCGGCGGGTCCGCCGCCGCGTTCCTCCCGTCGCCATCTCGCGTGGGCCGAGCTTCTCCGGCGCATTTTCGAGATTGATATTCTCGCGTGCGCCTGCGGCGGCCGCCTACGCTTCCTCGCCACGATCGAAGACCCGCCGGTGGTCGAGCGGATTCTCCGCCACCTCGGCCTGCCAACCGCGACGCCCGAGCCTGCCGCGGCGCGCCCGCCGCCTCGCGTACCCGAGCTCGCGTTCGACTTCCCCTCCTGAGCGGCTCCCGCTGACCTGTCCCCGGGGCGTTGCCGCGGTCCGTCTGCCGCGGTCCGTCTTGACGCGTCGCTCTCCCTCCTCTACGAACACGCCTCCGGCGCCAGGCAACCGAGGGGAAGGCTAATCCGCCCCGTATGAAGCGAATAGGCGGCGAACAGCGGCGCGTCCCATAACCGGTAAAGTGTTAACCAGGCGGCTAATGTCGACTATCGACTCCAGAGCCGCCGCCACTCGTCACCGATCCGCAAGGCTCGCTGCCGTTCATCAGCGCGGCGAAGGCGAAGGGCGACACGAGCCCCCGACGACGACCGCGCAAGCTCTACATCATCAAGGGCGGGAAGGGCGGCAAAATAGGCGCGTCTATCCGCGTATTGCTTGGCAACGGCTCCGCCAGTTACTAGTGGACTGGAGCGACGCGTATGGTGATTCCGCCGAAAAGAACACCCGATACCTTCGTACGGCTGCCGCGAGTCTGTGGCAGGCCACGCAGTGGCTCGGCTTACTATTCGGTTTCAGGCCCGCCACGTAGACAAGAGACCGGCACGTAGACAAGAGACCGCCCGGCGAGCGCGCGCTACGCGAGAAGCTGGAAACGGAAGCTCTACGATGAGAGCAGGTTCATGAGATAGCTCGGCGACGAGAGCAAGAAATGGCAGAGGCGTACGCCTGCTCGCGGAACAAAGCAGGCTCAAGCAAGAACAGCGTTGCCTAAGAGGATCGGGCCAGGCGCGAGCGTAACCTACAGCGTTGGGAGGAAACTTCGCCCGGGAACGTGGAGCAAAGACGCCAGGACCGCGCCGACGCCAGTCAGGGCCGAGCCAGAGTCGAGGCCGCCATAGCGCGCGGAAGAAACCCCGACGGTGATGGACTCGATGTTGCCGGAGGGACTGGATCATCGTCAGTGATCGTGTCGCTGATCGCTATCGCCGTTCTCTGGCTGAGCGTTCGGCCCAATGCCCGTTCTCTGGCTGGCATTCGAGCCCCAATGCAATGAAGGGCACGGCAGACTAGAACAATGCGGTTACCCTATTTAGGACAGCACCTTTCGGCGGAAGTGGTCAGCGTGGCCGGAATCGGGACTCGGACAGGCGCCGTATGAAGCGAATAGGCGGCGAACAGCGGCGCGTCCCATAACCGGTAAAGTGTTAACCAGGCGGCTAATGTCGACTATCGACTCGAACTCTTGGAGGAACCTGAAAATTAAATTAAAGGGTTACCAGCCTCGCGAACCGTCGCGGACCGTGGCTTTCGGGCACATTTGTGACACGTGTCACAATTTGAATTCGTGGATCCCGGAAGTCGGTCACCGTTCTAGCTAAGCGAGCCTAGAGCTGGATGTAGTTGCTCGCCGCGGTACCGTCTCGAGGCCGATGGCTTCGCAGGCGATGAACGCCACTGCTTCGGTCTCGGTCTCGCGGACGGTCTTCGCGGGACGGCCGCTCCTTCGCCGTGATGGAACATTTCGTGCGCGAGCTCGTGGGTTAGCACCTCGAGCTCGTGCGCCGGTGTGAGACTCCGCAGTACCTCGATACGGCCGCCGTGGGAGCGTCCATCAGCGCCATCGAGCTCGTCGACGTAGTCGACCCAATATGCTTCGCGGCGAGGAGTGTCTGCGTACACGCGCTCGCTGTAGGCGCCTGGGTTGATCTCGGGGAGGCGGAGGTGGCGCTGGCCCCCGTCGCTTCCGCTCAGGCCGCTCCCAGTTCGGGACGAGAACCTACTACGGCGTGGTCACGATAACCGAGTATGAAGTGGCCTCCCTGTCAACAGAGCGCGTTTTCGTTCTTCCGTCATCGGACGTTCGTCTCCACGACCGCGCGTGCGCCGGCCGGCGACCCAACACCGCACGTGCCGAGCTGTCTCAATCGAGTATCCGCGCTCAACGGCGCATAGGTTGAAGTCCGTGGACGGGTCGCAATCGATCTGACGAGCTCGAGGTGGCAAGCAGCCCAACGCACTCGGCTGAGGTCATCGTCCGCGATCACCCTCCGTGGACAGCAGGCACGTGGGAACGCGGTGGGCGGGAGCGTCTACACCAACGGCGCGGGGCTCGTCGTCTGCGGCACGGCCGTTTCGGCCACACGCTGATGCGTAGGGCTGTACACAGAGCCGTCGCGGTAGACCGCGTAGAGGATCCCCGCCAGCTTGCGGGCCAAGGCGATCACCGCGATGTGGCGGCCACGTCGGAGCTCGACCTGACGCGACCACACGACCATCGGATCGTCCTGGCGACGACGGCGCGCACAGAGCGCTGCTTGCACCAGCGCCCAGCGCACCTGCGGCGCCCCCGCCTTGGTGATGGTGGTGCGTCGCCGTCGATCCGAACTCGAGTGCTCCCCGGGTACTAAACCCAGATAGGATTCCACCGCGTGCGCGTGCGGGAAACGCGCGACGCCATCGAGGGCGGCGACGAAGCGTACCGCCGTGACGGGTCCGACACCGGGCACGCTCATCAGTCGGCGGCAGACCGCATCGGCCTTGGCGATCGCCGCCAGCTCCGCGTCGGCCGCCGCGATCTGCGTCGTGAGGTACTCGATCGCTGCGAGTTGCCGCTCGACGAAGGGCGGCACATTGGGCAGCTCGCGTGCACAGAGAGCGCGCACACGCCGGGGCAACGTCTCGACCCCACCTGTGCGCGGCCGCTTGCCCTGCGTACGGAGCCAGCCGCGCACGCTGTTCACGAGCCGGGTGCGCGACCCGACCAGGACCTCTCGCATCCCGCAGAGCGACTTGCGCTGCCGTGCCTCGTGGGAGGGAATGTGCACGGACGGCAAATCGATCCGACACGACACCTCGCTGAGGACTTGCGCGTCGCGGCGGTCGGTCTTCACACCCCGCGCTCCACCCCGAGCGACCGCACCAGGGTCCCGGGACTACCCGCACCTCGTGCCCACAGTCCCGCGCCGCATCGGCGATCGCGAACCCTTCGGCGCACGTCTCCACGATCACGCGCGACTTCGGCCGTCGAGCGAGATACGTCTTGAGCGTGCCCGTCGCGCAGCGATGCTCCTCCGGCACTGTGCCGTCGCTGCGCCGTACACACACCTGTGATTCTCTTCCCCCGAGATCGATGGCAATGTGTTCCATGGCTGGCTCCTCTCGCTTGCGCTTCGAGCGCGTTCGTACGTGAGGGGCAACGATCTGCCACCTCGTCGCGACAGGGGCCAGCCACTTCATCGAATCTATCTGAGTGTTCACGATCCCGATCTTCGCGTTCACGATGTCCGACGTTGCCGTTCACGATGCGCCGATCTTCGCGTTCGCGATCGGCCGATCTCGGCGTTCACAATCGGACCGAAACCCGCATGTACTCGTAGACTGGACGCTGCCAGGGCGCCGGAATACGCTGCGACCTGCCGGCTCGTAGGGCGATTCACCCCCAGACCGGCAAGAGAGAGGGCGCGCGATGAAACTCCCCGTGATCCTGGAACGTGACGAGACCGGCATGATCGTCGCCGAGTGCCCCGCGATCCCCGGCTGCGTCAGCCAGGGCCGAACCGAGGACGAGGCGATCGCCAACATCCGGGAGGCCATCGTGGGGTGCCTCGAAGTGCGGGCCGAGGAGGGGATGCCGCTCACCGTACGCACGGTCGAGGTGGATGTAGTCGTTGCCTGAGCTGCCGGTCGTCTCAGGCCAGGAGGCGCGCCGCGCCTTCGAGCGCCTGGGATGGACCTTCCGCCGCCAAGCCGGCAGCCACATGATCCTGACCAAGCCGGGCAGTATCGTGTCGCTGTCGATCCCCGATCACCGCGAGCTGGCGCCCGGCACGCTCCGCAAGCTGATCCGTTTGGCGGGGGTGAGCGTCGAGCAGTTCCGCGTCGCCCTCGGCTGAGCGGCATTTCCACCCTCGCTTCCCTGGTTCTGCTCGGAAGGAATAGCAGGGCGAGCGTCCGACTTCGGGTGCGCCCGATCCTCTCGCGGATGCCATTTGTTGCCGCGATCCTCCTCCTCGGTCGAGGGTGACAGCACCTCGACGAGCAGGGTCGGATTCGTGATCGTCGCGCCGGAGGGATCGGCTGGGTCGCGCTCGATCGGACCGCACACGACGGACGCGTCCGGGTACGTGGTCTTGCCGGTTGCCGGCACGCGCACCCGCAGGTCGGACTGGAAGGCGACGGAGCCTTTGCCGCGGGTGCTCTCGAGGGCGGCGCTCACGCGCGAGGCGAGCGCGCTGTGCCTCGGTGAGCCGCCTGCCATCGCGAAGATCTCGCCGGCTACGTATTCGCGCTTTCGATCGCTGTCGCGCTCGTAAGCAAGGTACTCATCGTACGAGTAACTCACGGGGTCGTCACGGTCGCTGGCACGCAGAGCTCCGTCGGGCGCTTGATGCCGATCGTCCGCGCGCCGAACTGGTCGTGGACGAAGAGCGGCGCGCGGCCGGTGAATCGCGGGCGCCGGGCGGGCCTGATCGTGTAGCAGATGAGCGCTTGGGTCGGGTGCAGAATGCCCTCGCCGTTCTTGTCGGCGGGGACGCAGAGTCGGAACGGCCGCTTGACGTCCTCGGTGAGCTCGCCGAACTGGTCGCGCACGTGGACGCCGTCGGCGCGCGTCTTGGCGCCCTTGACGACGTAGCACTGGAAATGATCGAGGCCGAGACCGGCAGGGACGCCCGGGTCGGCGCTGAGGCTCTTGCGCGCCGGCGCGAACAGCAGGACGGGGCGGATCACGTCGACCTCGATCGCTCCGAATCCGACCGCCGTGACGTGGACGTGCTTCAGCGTGCGGAAGCGCGGCTTCCGATGCTGGAGCTCGTAGCCGAGGAGATGGCCGGCGGCGTCGGGGGCACTCGGGTCGGTCCCGGCGCGGTCCGCGGGCGCGCACAGGCGGGTCGGACGACGGAGGTCGGCGGTACCGCTATCTCCGAAGCCGTCGCCGATGCTGACGCCGGAAATCGCGGCGACTTTCTCGCGGTCGACCGCGTAGCACTCGAAGCTGCCGAGTGCGCCCGGCGCGGCAGTCGACGTCGGCGTCGGCGAGGCGGGCGTCGTCGGGGTCGCCGTGACGGTCGGCGTCGCGGTCCGTGTGGGCGTGGCGGTTGCCGTCGGAGTGGGAGTCGTGGTGCGGGTCGCAGTGACACTCGGCGGGATCGTGGTCGGCGTGCTCGTCGGCGTGGGTGTGTTGGTTCGCGTAGCCGTCTGGGTGGGCGTGCTCGTGGGTGTCGGCGGCACGCCGCCGGGGAAGCAGGGCGAGAATTCCGAGGTGTTGTTGCTCGGGTCAGTCGCCGTCGCGGTAAAAATGGTCTGGCCGGGAGGGACGGCGAACGTGAGCGGTCCGAAGGTCACGTCGCAGGTCGGATCGGTCATCACGTCGGCGAAACCGAGAAATGTCTGTCCCTCGCCGTTGCCGGACGGATCGCACGCGACGTTCGAAAAAAACTCCACACGAAAAAGCGTGTTGGCGGCACTGTTCAGCGTGCCGGAGATCATGACGCTCCCGGCCGCGATCGGAGCCGATGTGATCGCCGGATAGTTCTGCCCGTGATTACCCGCCGGAGCGGTAACGGTGTCGCAGGAGTCGTTGGCCAACGGCGCGCCGGAGGAAAGGCTGATCCCCAAGAGGCCATTGGAGAAGATGGAATTACCCAGGATACCATCGCCGGTCTGGTTGTTCGTAATGCGAACGCCATAGTTCTGATTGAAGGCAATGGTGTTGCCTTGTCCCGGGCTCGTGCCGCCGACGAGGAAGCCGCTTGCCACCTGAATGCCGAAGTTGTTGCCCAGTCCGGAAATGCCATCTCGTTGAGTTCCGATGAGGTTTCCCTGCACGATGCCGCCGCCACTTAGTAAAATGCCGCCGGCGCTGTTACTCGAAATCAGATTTCCTAGAACCATCGTGTTCGAAGGCGTGGTGCCCCGTACGCCCTCACGGATCCCAATGCCATTTATCGCCATCGTGCCGGTGACGTCCGTCCCGATGTAGTTGCCCTGAATGAGGGTTCCATCGCCCGAGTTGAGCGCGATCGCTCCCTGCTTGTCGCCGGAGATGAGGTTTCTGTCCGCAGCCGCGGTGCCGCCGAAGACGTTGTCGTCCCCCGAAACCAGCCGGATGCCGAAGCCTCCAACGGCAGACCCCTCCGCCGTGCCGGCTGGATTCGTCCCGAGGAAGTTACCCGCAATCGTCACGTTGCTTGCGTTGATCGTGATCTCGTCGCCGGCGCCGTGGATGTTCAATCCTCGAATGGCGGACCCTGAGGCATTGACGGTCAGCCCCCCGGCCGTGTCACCGTTCAATTCGACGAGCAGGACGGCGTTGATGCCGGCGTCGAGCGCGTTCGTGTTGGCGCTCGCCACTCCTTGGGTGTAGCCGTTGATGAAAACCGCCTCGGTGATTGCCGGCAATGCCGAGGTCGAAGCGATGGTCTTGACGCCACCGCCGGCGATGTTGAAAGCGATCGTATCGAGTCCTGCGGCGCCGGCCCCGCACTCGCCGGCCATTGCTCCCGAAGCAGCGTTCAGGTTGGCGGCGATGATCGCCTCCCGTAAGGTGCACTGGCCGTCGTCGGCGGCGACGTCGGCGGTGCTGTCGACCATGATCGTGTTGGCGCGGGCCGACGCGGGCGAGAGAAGCATGGCTGCGGAGAGCGGCGCGCAGACCAGTAGCAGGGCAGCGCGCAAACGACCGTTCAACATAGGTGTCCTCCTTGCTGCGGAGAACCCTTCCCTCGGTCGGTAAGTGAGGCCGGTGGTCCCGCCTCCGAGCGTGCGGACGGTATCCCAACGTCTCGCTGCGGTCAACGAAATAAGCTTTCATTGGGTGGCACGCATGAAGGACAAAGCGACCGTCGCCAAACATCGGCCGCTTCGACAACGAGAAAGAAGGTCTACATGCTCCCGACGCACCTCGACGAGGAGGGTGCACCTCGACCACCTCGGCGTGACGTTGAGCGAGCTCACCAAGGAGCAGGCGGACTACATCGGGGTGCCAGCCGAGGGTCCGTACGAGTCGGGCCACTACCGGTACCGAGCTGAACGCGAGCGCCGGGACCGCGTCGCGGCCCGGGCGACGGGGTCTCGATACCGGTCTACGCCCGCAGCGAAACGCAGCCGCATGGCGTGCGGTCGGCCGACGGCGATCGCCATCGACCGCCGCGCATCGTATGCGTTGGTCCCATTTGCGGTTTCGAGAACGTCGCAACTACTCGTGCGTCGGTCACCACGCGGATGGCAGAGCACCCGCTGCGTTTCACTTCGCCAGATACGGTAGCAAATCGGTGTGATGGCCGATCATCTTCCACTGCCCGCCTTCTTTGCGGAAGAGATTGGTCGCGCGGATCGAGACCTTCACCGGTTTGCCGGCCGCATCCTTGTTCTCTCCTTCTTCATAGTTGCTGGCGACCGCGATCTCGTCGCCGACGGTGATCCGCATCTCTCGCGGCTCGACCGCCCCGCCGAGTTTTCGTGCCGCTTGCTTCTCCCAGATCGGCAGGACCTTGTCCCAGCCGACCTCGAATCCGCCGCCGGGGCCCATGTACGTGACGTCAGCCGCGTGTGACCAGACCTCCTTCATCGGGGCGACGTCGCCGGTGAACATGGCATTCAGCGCCGAGTAGAACCGCGCCGCCGTCTCGCCGACCGCTTTCTCGGCTGCGTCCGCGGCAAACGCGCTGGGGCTCGCCGCCGCGCAGATGAGAGCAGCCACTACGAAAACCGACCAACGTGCCTTCAGGGTGTTTCTCATACTGCACCTCCGTGCTCGCCCAATGAGCTATGATCATTCGACCGAATGCATGCAGATGGTCCGCGCTCGGCGTCGGAGCGGTTCATAGGGTCGTTCCATAGGCGGTCCGGCGCCCCGTCCGGCTGGTGGTGCAACGCTCGCAACGCTCGTGCCATGCGTGACGGCCCAACGGGCCTGTACAGATCGGCGTTCCTAGCGGCCGCCTTGGTCGAGGGAACGTTCGTTTTCGGACGTTAGCCGTTCCTTCCGCCGTCTCATCGACCGGCAAAGTGGCGACAGACGACGGTCGACGCACCCTCGTCGCAGATCGTGCCGGCGTCCGAGACGACCGGCGTGTCGCCGGTCGTCGTCGCGCACACCGAGCGCAGACTCTCCACCACCGGCACGGGAAGCGGATCCTCCGGCTCCTCGCATCCGACGCCGCGTGCCGCGTCGGCCGCGCCGTGGTAGACGTCCACGGCGCGACATGGAGACGAGGGCGACGTGCTGAAGTTCTCGATCATCTTGGCGATGCTCGACCCGGCGCACTACGTGCCGCTGGCGCGCGCCGCCGACGAGTGTGGCTTCGACGCGATCGCCGTGCCGGACTCGGTCTTCTTCCCCGAGAAGGTATCCGCGCCCTACCCGTACACGCCCGACGGCAGCCGTTTCTGGGCACCCGAGACGCCGTGGATCGAGCCGTGGGTGGCGATCCCCGCGATGGCGGCCGTCACCACGCGGCTGCGCTTCTACACCGACGTGCTGAAGCTCGCGATTCGCACGCCGCTGCTGGTCGCCAAGACCGTCGGTTGCGCGGCGGTGCTCTCCGGCAATCGCGTCGCGCTCGGCGTCGGCCTCGGTTGGATTCCGGAGGAGTTCCGTTGGTGCGGCGTGGACTACGCGACCCGCGGGAAGCGCGCCGACGAGGCGATCGAGATCATCCGCCTCGTCCTCGGCGGCGGCATGGTCGAGTATCACGGCGAGCACTACGACTTCGATCGCCTCCAGATGAGCCCCGCGCCGACCGCACGCGTCCCGATCTACGTCGGCGGCCTCTCGAAGCCCGCGCTCCGGCGCGCCGCCCGTCTCGGCGACGGTTGGATCTCGGTCATGAACAGCGAGGCCGAGATCCGCGGCTTCGTGGCCGAGTTGCAGCGTCTGCGCACCGAGTACGGCCGAGATCGCGACCCCTTCGAGATCAAGGTCGGCTGCACCGACGTCTTCGACCCCGACGGCTTCCGCCGCCTCGCCGACGCCGGGATCACCGACGTGATCACGATGCCGTGGCTGTTCTACGGCGGCGACTCGACGAAGCTCGACGAGATGCGCGACGGCATCCGCCGCTTCGCCGACGGCGTGATCTCGAAGGTACGCTAGCCACGAATGTCGACCGCAGAAAAACCTTCCTTCTTCGCGAGGACGATCTGCCGTTCGTCGCCGGAGACGAGGGTCGTGCACCCGATCTCGATCAGTGCAGCAACGTGCAAGATATCGAGTGTCCTCGCGAGCGTCTTCGAGGCATGCCGATCCGACAGCTCCACCGCTACGGGACCGAAACCTGCTTGCGAAGTTCTCGGTAGTGCCCGGCCGCGCCCGGAATCATGTCATGAGCGGATCGACCCGACGAGGCGTATCATTTCGTCCGCGTCGGAAGGGGTCACGGCCCGTGATCCGACGCCCACGCTCCGACGATTGGCAAATGTGTGACGAGTCTGTCGACGTGACCGGCGCGCCGAACGCAACCAGGAGTCGCTATCGGCACTGCCGCCGATGACGACCGCGTGCGAGACGGTGAGGAGCTGGACGCATGGCGCCCGGCGATTCAGTGAAGCTGGTACGCCGGCGACTGCATCAGCAGGCAGAAGAGTCCGTGCAGTTTCGTGTTACGTACCTCGTAGTCCTCGAGGTTCAGCGTCGCGTTCAGGCCGTTGTCCGTGAGGTAGTCGACGAGGATGTCGTGCTCGCCGTTCGTGAGATTGTCCTTGATGCCGAGAATCGTCGCGGCCTCGTCGACGATCGCGTCCGGACCCATGAGCGCCAGATCGAAGAACCTGTCGGGCCGAAACGCGGTCTTGCCGCCGTTGCGTGCCGAGGTGACGTCGACGGCGAAGTTGTAGCGCGCCATCAAGGTCGCGCCGCTGATCCAGTTCTCCTCCCAGTCCCAGCCGAAGACGCTCGGCGGCTCGAGCAGCACCTGGCCCATGTTGGTGAGCTGCGTGAACGCGCTCGTGAAGCTGCCGCCGTCGACGAATTCCTCGCGGCTCTTGAGCTTCATGCCGAGCATACGAAGCGTGCCGATGAAGAAGTCGATCGGCCATTTCACCGAAGTCTTCACCGCGCTGCCCCACGGCACCGGCGCGCCGGTGAGGTAGAAATCGTCGTGCACGAAGATCGCGCGCAACAGCGGCGTGATCTCGAACGACGTGGCGAACCCGGAGGCGGCGACGACGTCGTCGACGAACGCCTGCGAAGGCTGTGGGTGCGCGAAGTACTCGCAGAGCCGCCGCGCCGTGCGGCGCGCGACGGTATTTTTCAGGTGCGTGTCGCGATGCTGGAAGATGATGTCGATGATCGTGTCGATCTCCGCCGGCCCCTCGCCTGCCGTGCTGCCGGACCCGAAGTCCTGCGGCTCCGCGAAATTTCCGGTGCTGGCGTAGATCTGCTTCGCACCGCGCGCGGGAAACTCGGACTCGAAGTCGTGGAAGTAGTCGTAGAATGCGGGTTTGGTGCCGATGTAGCGCCAACCCGTGAAGGCGCGCGCGATCTGGACGATGTCGGCTTGCGTGTAGTTCGGGTTGCCGGCCGCGTCCACGACGCCGAGCGAGAAGAGCTCCTGCAGCTCACGCGCGTAGTTCTCGTTCGGGATCTCCTTGGTGTTGCGGTAGGTGTCCAGCCACTCGAGCATCGCGGGATCGGTGTTCATGATCTTCACCAGGCGCTTCATGTTCCCGCGGCATTCGCGGTGGAGCGTCTGGATCTGGTTCGAGATCAGCTTCGGGCCGCCGTTCTGGGCGACCTTGCCGAAGCCGGTCGCGAAGTGGTCGTGCCAGAAGAGGACGATCTTCTCCTGCAGCGGGAACTTCGTCTGCAGCAGCCACTTGATCCACTTCTTGTGCAGATCTTCGAGCGACTTGCCGCCCGGCTTGAACGCTTTCGGCTTGAACGACAGCAGCCGGTCGGCGGCGGCGCCGCGCGTCTCGCCGTCGTCGAGGATCTCCTGGACCTCGTCACGAAGCGCGCCGAATCCCGTACGACGCAACAGATGGCGCGCGGACGCTTCGTCGAGAAGAGTGTGTTCGTCGCCCATGGATCGGCCTCCTGGGTGGGTGTCGCTCGCGCCGGACCGACCTGCAAGGCGCGACGACGCACGGAGCGTGTACCACGTCGTCCGAGCTCCACGCCAAGTGATTTTTCGCAAACGCGACGCGCGCGACGACGCTCCCGGCCAAGCGTGCCGGGAGCGTCGCCGCGCCGACCGTCAGTTGAACGTCGAGGTGCCCGGCATCGTGTAGCGGACGAGGCCGGGTAAGCCCCAGACGGTGTTCACGGCACCGGATGCGGTGACCGGACCGCAGGACAGACCCGCGAGCGTCGGTGCCGTCGGGCTCGCGACGCCGCCCGCGGCAACGTCGTCGCCGACGGCGCCGTTCGCCGTGAAGCACTGCCGCCGCACCGTCACGCACGTCTGCAGCCCCGGCGTACACGTCGCGCAGCTGCCGCCTTCGGCCGGCGGCCGGCAGTCGGAGTTCGAGAAGCAGCCGCGATAGGTGTCCGTCGAGCACACGCTGTCGTTCGGCGCCGTCTGGCATTGCCCCTCGTCGACCGAGTCGTTGTCCGGCGGCGTGTTGTCGACGCAGTCGTTGCTGCTGCACGCGCTCGGCTTCGTCGGCTCACCCGCGCGGGCACACATCGACGACGAGCACCCGGCGCCGCTCGCGCACGGCGTCCCCGCGTCCACGCCGCCGAGGCAGCGAAGACCGCCGCAGATCGTCGCGCCGACCGCCGTGCAATCGGCGTTCGACATGCAGGGCGTCGCGGCGGCGTTGTTGCACGTGTCGCACATGCAGCGGAACGACGTGTATCCCACGGCCGTGCAGCTCGGGCTCGCCGCGCTCAAGGTCGCGGTCTCGACGCCGGTGGTGAGCGGGAGCGCGGACGTCGTCACGCCGATCTGGAGGCCGAACGACGGCGGGCAGTCGAGGCTGACGTCGTCGGCGAAGAGCGCGCTCGTGCCGTTGACGGTGCAGGCCATGCCGTTCCGCTGGCCGCCCGAACAGAAGCCGCCGACGCACTTGGGGCACGGATCGTCGACCGCGCCGCCGGCGTAGTTTTTGATCGTCATCGGCAGCGTGAACGTCGCGGCGCCGGTCTGCGGCGTCACGGTTCCGGCGATCGCGCCGCTCATCTCGTTCGTCAGGCAGAAGCTCACACCGCCGGTCGAGATCGGCTGCGGCGGACCGAAGAAGTAGGTGCAGGCGTTGCCGGCGCCGGGGCACTGCGCGTCGCTGGTGCACTCGATCCAGCTGCCGTTGTTGCCCGTGTCGTCGCCGCGGCACCGCCGGTTGTCGAGCGCGGGGCCGGCGCCGTTGGTGATCGGGCCGCTCAGCGTGCACGAGCCGCAGGGAACCGTCGGCGACGCGCAGCCGCTGACCGTCGCGGTCAGCGTGGCGTTGCTCGGAAGGTGCTCATCGTGGGCGATGCCCGACCAGCCGTAGTCGAGATCGGCGGCGGGACCGTTGGCGGTGAACGAGTACGTCGTCGGACAAGCGCCGCCGACGCCGCTGCACTCGGCGGGGTAGTCGATGCCGAGCGCCGGCGCGCTGTCGCCGACGCCCGCGTCGGTCGCGCAGTCCGCCTTGAACTCGAGGACGCAGTCGATGCAGTCGACGTACGACTGGAGATCCGTGACGGTGATCGCGTTGCAATCGAGGCCGGCGGGATGGACCGCGTTCGGCGGCACCTGGACGTCGGGGCAGTCGAAGGGCACCGTCGCGACGATGTCGTCGAGGAGGAAGCCGGGCGGAACGTCGCAGAGGCCGTCCTTGTTGGCGTCGCCGCCGGCGCCGCAGGCCTTGCAGATCGCCGCGACCTTCTTCTGCTCCGCCTTCTTGATCGCTTCGACCGTCTTGACGTCGCCGGGCGACGCGGGTGGGTTGCCGGAGCCGGTCTTGGGATCGGTGTCGGGGCACTTCACGCTGTCATTGAAGCCGTCCTTGCCCTTGAGCTTCGCGTCCCAGCACTTGTTCAGGATCTTCTCTTTCGCCGTGAGGAACTTGGCGGCGCTCTTCGCGATCGTCACCTGACACTTGTTCAAGGTCTTCTGCGGCTCGACGCCGTTGTTGGGGTAGAAGTCCCCGCTCTCGAACTGATCGTAGAGGAGATCGTCGAGCGCCTGCTCGACCTGCTCGTTGCCGATGCACTCGAGGCAGTCGCCGATGCCGCCGCAATCGCTGATCGCGATCCCGAGGCACTGACCCTCGAAGCCCATGCAGGTACCGATGTTCCAGCGGATGGACGCGAGCCCGTCGTCGCCGTCGGGCGTGCCGCAGACCCTGTCGGAGCCGCCGCAGGCGCCGGCGATCTTCGCCTTCATCTTGAGCGCGCTGTCGGCGATCTTCTGCGCGCCCGGGCCGTCCGGGCAGAGGCCGCCGGGGCTGCCGCCGACCTTCGTAATCACGTTCGTCTTGCACTTCGCGATCACCTTCGAGACCGTCGCGCGGTACTTGGCGGATTCCTTGGCGATGGTCCGGCTGCACTTGATCGGGTCGGCGTCGGCGCTGCCGTGGAGCACGGCGCACATGAGCAGCGCGGAGCCGGCGATGAGAGCCACGCGGGTCGTTTTCATCGAATCCTCCTCTGATTCGACGGCCATCGTCGACGCGACGCCGGAATCGACCGTACATCGCCGCATCGCAGCGACGCTGTCAATGAAATTCAACAGCAAATCTTTAGACAGTACGCTGATACGCACGGCACAACCGTGCCGTATTCGATGCGCCGAAACGGAACAGGTCGAAGTGGCACCGCCGTAAGGCGCTGACGTTCCGCGGCACTACGGCCGATCGGGTTGCCGATCAGGCGGCGTTCGCCGCGTCGGTGAGCCCGCGTCTGGTGATCGGATCCATCGGTGCGCCGCTCGCCGCCGCCATCGTACCTCCTCGCCGCCGGTGGTCGCTGATGATGTTGGTCGACGTGCTTACTGGCGAGCTCGCGTGCGTTCGCGTTGCCCGCTCAAGCGGCCGAGCGGCGGGCCGACCGCCTCGAGCGCCGCGACCACCGCGACGGCAGCACGACGGTGAGGACGCCGCTCCTGCGCAAGCCGGCGCGGAGCCACGCGGGATCGATACCCAGGTAGTCGCACAGCGCGACGAACCCGAACGGCTCCGACGTGTCGTTCGACAGCACCACCCCGCAGCGTACCCGGCGAGCGTGCGGGCGCGTGCGGTACGCACCCGGGCCGCGAGTTGCAGCGTCAGAACCGCATCCTCCAGGACGGCCAACGCCAACCGCGCCTCGGGCGCTTGGTCGAGGCGCGCACGCAACGACGCCAACTGGCTCGGGAGCAGCACATCGCCGGTACCGCCGTCGCCCATCGGGGCGCCGTGTCTCTCGCTTTCCATTCTCGATCCTCCTGTTCGCCGGATGAGAGAGCACACGGACCTTGACGATACGGTGACGGCGGCGTGCCGGCCGCGTGAAGCGCAATTTGACGGTCTCTCGAAGCACGGTGTACTGCCGGAGGACCGTGCTCGCGCGGAAGACCCGTTCCTTCATCGTCGTCGTCAACGTGAAGGGGAAGCGCGGCGCCTATCCGGTCGATCCCGCGGGGCTGCCGCTCTCCGCCCTGCTCGTCCTCGACCCGCCGACTGCGGAAACCGGCCAGTGCGGCGCGGCGACGTTCTCGAGCGTACCGTCCGGCTGCACGAGCGACGCGCACGCGGTCCGCTGCCGGTAGGCGGCGCGGGCTCCGCTACCGCGAACGGCCGCGGTCGCGCACAGCACCGGCGTGCCCGACCGAGTCCGATTCAGGAGGGCTGCGCGGCAGAACTCCCGGCCGCCGCGGGGCGCCCCATTCAGCGCAGCAGCAACGCCGGGGCGAGACAGGCGAGCAGAAACGTGATCAGCAGCAGGTAATCCACGAAGGGGACGTCGAACTCGGGGCCGTAGTCCGGAGCGCCGCCGTTCGAACCGCATGATGCGCAACGCACTCGATCACCTCCAAACGAGGATGACGTTGAAGGGCGCGCGGAGCTGAGGCAACACCGTTGCCGTGAATGTCGCGTGAACGTCCCGTTTCGCCGGCGCCGACGCTTGGATCACGGCGCGCTGCCGGCCGCCGCGCCGACGGCGGCGTCCATCTCGTCGCGATCGCCGTCATCGCGTCGGCGGTCCTGATCGCGTTTCTTCCGGCGCTGTCGAGCGACTTCGTCATCTGGGACGACGACCTCAACTTCACCGACAATCCCCGGTACCGCGGCCTCGGGCCCGCGCAGCTGCGCTGGATGCTGACGACGATCCTCGGCGGCCACTACCACCCCCTCACCTGGATGACGCTCGGCCTCGACTACACGCTCTGGGGCATGGACGCGCGCGGCTATCATCTGACGAGCCTCCTGCTCCACGCCGCGACCGCGGTCTGCTGCTACTTCCTCGTCCTCGAGCTGATCCGCGTCGCGCCCAGCGCCGATCGGCGCCGGCACGCATCCGTCGATCGCGCCGCGGCGGTCGCGGGCGCGCTCTTCTTCGCGATCCATCCGCTGCGCGTCGAATCCGTCGCCTGGGTGTCCGAGCGCCGCGACGTTCTGTCCGGGCTCTTCTTCCTGCTGACGATCCTCGGGTACGTCCGGGCCCGAACCGCGGCGCTCGCGGCCACGGGACGCGCCTGGTCGCGCGCCTCGCTCGCGTGCTTCGTCCTGTCGTTGCTCTCGAAAGCCTGGGGCATGACGTTGCCGGTCGTCCTGCTCGTCATCGACCTGTACCCGCTCCGCCGGCTCGAGCGCGGCGAGTCCCTGCGCGCGCTGGTGCGCGAGAAGCTCTCCTACGCGCTGCTCGCGCTCGCGGCGGCGATGATTGCCTTCCTCGCGCAGGCGCGGACGCCGGAGATGCGGAGCATCGCGCAGCACGGTCTCGCGGCACGGCTCGCGCAAGCCGCGTACGGCCTCGCGTTCTACGTCCGCAAGACGATCCTGCCGCTCCGGCTCTCGCCGGCCTATCTCCTCGAGACGCCGCTCGACCCGACGGCGCCGCGATTCGTCGTGAGCGCGCTCGCGGTGCTGGTCGTCGCGGCCGCCGTCTTCGCATGGCGCCGGCGCGCGCCCTGGGCGCTCGCGGCATGCGCGGCCTATGCGGTGATCGTGTCGCCGGTCCTGGGGCTCGCGCAGGCCGGTCCGCAGCTCGTCGCCGACCGCTACACGTACCTGTCGACGATTCCGTTCGCCGTCCTCGTGGCCGCGGCGATCGCCGCCACCGCGACGCGACGGATGCGGCTGGTGGCGACGATCTCGCTCACGACGCTGATCGCTCTCGGCACGCTCACGTTTCACCAGACCCGGATCTGGCACGATTCGATGACGCTGTGGAACCACACCATCCGTCTCGATCCGTCGAACTACATCGCCTACACGAACCGGGGCTGGGCGCAGCAGCTCGCCGGCGACCTCGACGCGGCGGTCGCCGACTACGGTCGGGCGATCGCGGCGAATCCGCGATACGCCCTCGCCTACTACGATCGCGGCACGGTGCGCGACGACCGTGGCGACCTGGAGGGCGCCGCCGACGACTATTCCGAGGTCATCGAGCTCGACCCCTCCGACGCACGGGCGCTCAACAACCGCGGCTACGTCCGCCAGCGCCAGGGCGACCTCACCGGCGCGCTCGTCGACTACGCGCGCGCCTTGCTGATCGCGCCACCCGGTTGGCCGCATCGGCCGCTCGTCGAGCGTAACCTCGACGCCGCGCGCCGGGCGCTCGCGCGCGAGACCGCGCAATGACGGCGATGGGCGTGCGCCGGGCGTCGGACGCGGCGGCCGCCGGCGAGCGATCGCCGCTGTCGGGTCGTCGGCGCGCCTGGTAGATTCCTCCGATAGTGACGCGAGCAGAGCCGCCGTTCTTTGTCGTCGGAAACCCGCGCTCCGGAACCAAGATGCTCCGCGAGCTGTTGAACAACAGCCCCGACATCTGGATCTCCGACATCGAGTCGCACTTCATCCCCGACGCGACGCGGACGATCGCGCGCTTCGGCGACCTCGCCGATCGCGCCAACTTCGCGCGGCTGGCGGACGCGCTCGGGAAATCGCGGGCGGTCTGGTACTGGTCACGCCGCGGCATCACCATCGAGACCGACCGCTGGTACGCGCTCTGCCGCTCGCGTGATTGGCCGGGCGTCCTCGAAGCGCTCTTTCACTACGTCCACTCGCAGGAGATCCCGGATCCGCCGCGGCCGTGGGACGAGATCGTCTGGGGCGACAAGACCCCCGTTTACATGATCGAGATCCCGCTCCTCGCAAAGCTCTTTCCGCATGCGCGCTTCGTCCACATCATCCGCGATCCGCGCGACTGCGCGCTCTCGTCGGAGAAGACGTGGGGCGACTCGCCGATGCGCGCGGCGCAGCGCTGGGCGGACCGCACGCGCGTCTGCCGGGCGGCGGGCCGGAGCCTCGGCCCGGAGCGCTACCACGAGCTCCGCTACGAGGATCTGATCGACGACGTGCGCGGCGTGCTCGAGCGCGTCTTCGGCTTCCTCGGCGTCGCGACGCCGCCCGACGCCGGCCGCTTTCTTCGGGTCCCCGAGAATTACGGCTCCGCGAAGGGCGAAGCGCGGATCGTCCCGGAGAACCGCCAGAAATGGAAACGGATCATGCCGCCGGAGCTGCGCAAGAGCATCGAGGGCGTGACCGGCGATCTGCTCGTCGACCTCGACTACGAGCGCGAGTACCCGGAGCTGCCGACGCGCCGCCTCTCCACGCTTCAGATGACCGCCTACCGCGTCGGCGACGCCTGGCGACAGTTCAACTTCCGCCGCCGGGAGCTCGGCGGCTGGAGTGAAGCGCTCAAGTTCCTGCGCGCGCGCTGACCGAGCGCGATCGAGAGATCCATCGGAACTTCGGCGATGGGTGGAGGGACATCGATGCTGAACGGAAGCTGTCTCTGCGGCGACGTCCGCTACGAGATCGACGGCAAGCTCGGACCGGCCGGGTACTGCCACTGCGCGCAATGCCGGCGCGCGAGCGGCTCCGCGTTCGCCGCCAACGCGCCGGTCCGGACGAAGTACTTTCGGCTGCTCGCCGGGAAGGAGCGGATCAGGGAGTACGAGTCCTCGCCCGGAAAGTTCCGCGCCTTCTGCTCGCGCTGCGGATCGCCGATGTACAGCCGCCGGACGAGCGAGCCGGAGCTCGTTCGCATCCGTCTCGGCTCGATCGACGGCGATCCCGGGCGCCGGCCGCTCGCGCACGTCTGGGTCGGCTCGAAGGCGCCGTGGTTCGTGATCACCGACGATCTGCCGCAGTTCGACGCCGCGCCGCCGGCCGACGCCGGGACGCGCTGATCGCCCGGCTGCGAAATCCGCCGCTCGCCATACGCGAGCACGCTCCGGAAAAAGCGACGGGCCGGCGGGTTTCCCCGCCGGCCCGTCACCCAAGCGCCGACTGTTGGAGGGTTCCTCAGCCGGCCATACGCTGACTCGACGGATGGATCTGGAAGTCCGGGTAGCCGAGCGTGCCCATCTCGGGGCCGTCGAGGCCTTCGAGCTCGGTCTCTCGGCGGACGCGGATCGGCGTGATCAGGTTGCTCAACTTGAACCAGACGTAGGCCATCGCGAAGCCGAAGACGGCGACCACGGCGCAGTCGATGCACTGCATCGACGAACTGCGAGAAGTCGCCGTAGAGCAGGCCGCGCACGCCGTCGGAGCCGTACTGCTGCGACCATCGAGTCGCGGACGACGCCGTTCCAGCCCGCGCCGTACTCGCCGGTCGCGAAGATGCCGACCGAGAGCACGCCCCAGAGGCCGTTGACGCCGTGCACCGAGATCGCGCCGACCGGGATCGTCGATGCCGACGCGCCTCGAAGAAGAAGACGCTGTAGACCACCAGGACGCCGGCGATGGCGCCGATGATCGCCGCCGCCCACGGGATCGACGAAGGCGCACGGCGCCGTGATGGCCACCAGGCCCGCGAGCATGCCGTTGCACATCATCGTCGGGTCGGGCTTGAGGCCCTTCATGCTGAGCGTCAGCCATCGCGGCGAGCGCACCGGTGATGCTCGCGAGCATCGTGTTCACCACGACGAAGCTGATGCGCAGGTCGGTGCCGGAGAGCGTCGAGCCCGGGTTGAAGCCGAACCAGCCGAACGCGAGGATGAACGTGCCGAGCACGACCATCGGCGACGTTGTGCCCCGGGATCGCCTGCGGCTTGCCTTGGCGTCGAACTTGCCGATGCGCGGCCCGATCACCATGGCGCCCGCGAGACCGATGATGCCGCCCATCGCGTGGACGACGCCCGAGCCCGCGAAGTCGACCGCGCCGTGGCCGAGGCCCCAGTTGATGCCCGCCCTGCGCGAGCCAGCCGCCGCCCCAGAGCCAGTTGGCGTAGATGCAGTAGGGAAGCGCGACCCACAGACCGTAGAGGCAGAAGTTCTTCCACGCCCAGCGCTCGGCCATCGCACCGGTCGGGATCGTCGCGGTGGTGTCCATGAACACCATCATGAAGAAGAAGAGCACCATCACGCTGACGTCGTCGACCGCGCCGTTCAGGAAGAAGCCCTTCGGCCCGAACAGCCCGTACGTGAAGGCGCCGGTCGCGTTGCCGGCGGCGTCGGTCGCGGCACCGAGCCCGAACCCGCTGTTCAGCACCGAGAGGCCGGGACCGAGCGACGGATACCAGCCCGGCGCGACGGGACCGTTCCACCAGTTGCCCCAGCCGAGCGCGAACCCGTACACCCAGAACGCCGAGGCAGCCGAGCGGGTAGATCATGAAGTTCATCGCCGACGGTGTGCGCCGCGTTCTTGGCGCGGCAGAGGCCGGTCTCGACGAACATGAAGCCGGCCTGCATGAACATGACGAGGAAGCCGGTCGACCAGCGCCCACACGAAGTTGATCGCGAACGAGGTTGTGGACGATGCGGTCGTAGACGTCGGTGACGCGCGAGCGAGCTCGGGACGTCGCCCTGCGCGTCGCCGGCGGGCGCCGCCCAGACGCCGGCGGCTCCGCCGGTCGGATCGGGCCACGTCGGCTTGGCCTCGTCGGCGTTCGTCGCCGGTGAAGTAGGCCGGGCAGCTCCGGGGCTGCATCGTCGGCGAGCGCCCTGCCCGAGCGCAGCGACGGGGCGACCGTGACCAACGCCAGCGCGACGGCGCAAACGATTTTGATTCTCATCTCGTTCAATTTCACCATGGCGGCTTTTCCTCCCGAGTATCGCCACTCGTCCGTGGCGAGCGTCGTCGTAGGTCTTCGCGAGCAATACAAATTGCGGCGGCTCGGCGACGCAGAGTGCAATCGGAAGGCCACCCGACCTCGACTGACGTGAGGGGTACCGTTAAACGGTGATGACCGCTCGATTTTTGACACGGCCGCGGCCGACGCACGGCGACGCCGGCGCCCGCGCCGTTGCCCAAAGAGTAAGCCGCGGCCGCACACGAATTGAGCACCGGCCCGCGGGCGAGACGCGAGGAGGGATCGAAGAGCATGAGACCGCTGCGCGAGCGCGCACCCTCGGCAGCGACCGCTCCGGAGGGCCAGAGCGCATCGGTCGGCGGATCGACCGACAAAGACGAAGCGAAGCGGCAGACGCTCGCGCTCGTCGCCGTTCTCGCCACGGTCCTGATGTGGGGCGCGAGCAGCGTCGCGATCAAGGCGGCCAGCACCTCGGGTCTGGTGACCGCGCTCTATCGCCTGTGGTTCGCGATCCCGCTGCTCTGGTCGACGGCGCTGGCGCCGCGGGTCCGCGCCGCCCTCGACCGCGATTGGCTGCGCGGCTCGGTCATCGGCGGCACCCTCTTCGCGCTGCATCAGGTGCTCTACTTCAGCGGCCTCAAGCTCACGACCGTCACCAACATCACGATGATCGGCGCGCTGCAGCCGGTGCTCGTCTTGTGGATCGCGGCGTCGATCTTCGGCGAGCGCGCGACCGCCACGGCGGCGGTGTGGTCGGTCGCGGCCATCGCCGGCACGGTCTTAGTCCTCGCGGGATCACGAGCGGCGCCGACGGCGAGCGCGTTCGGCAACGCGGTCGCGGTTCTCAACCTGTTCGCGTTCACCGCCTACTTCCTCGCCTCGAAGCGCATCCGCGCCACCACCGGCGCCTGGACCTACGTGCTCGGCATGACGACCGTCTCCGGGATCGTGATGCTGCTGGTCTGCCTCGCCACCGGACAGGACCTGACGTCACCGCGCGGCTCCGACTGGTTGATCCTGCTCGGGATCGCCGTCTTCCCGGGCACGCTCGGGCACGTGCTCACGAATTGGGCACACGCCCACGTCTCGGCTTTCGCGATCTCGATGCTGCTGCTCGGCGTCCCAGTCGTCGCGGCGACGGGCGCCGCCCTGGTCCTCGGCGAGCAGGTCACCGCCTTGCAGGCGCTCGGCGGAGTCGTCGTCCTGTTCGCGATCGCGAACGTCGTCCTGAGGACCGACCGCCGCACCGCCGGGGCGCTCGCGGAGAGCGCCGCCGAGACCGACGCGCCGTGAGCGGCGTCGGCCGTTCGACGGCGCCGACGCGCTCCTGCACGACCACGTGCCGCGGATCGCCGACGGTCCCGCGGCAGCATGCCGCGCGTCGTCGACGTCAGGCGCGCTGCGCGGCGTAGAGCACGACCGGCTCCTCGAAGCCTTTCAGCATGCGCTTCCCCGCCGGCTCGAAGCGAAACCGTTCCGGCGCGGCGTGCGTCGCGATCTCGGCCGTCACCAGCATCTCGTTGGGTACGGCGAGCTCGGCGATCCGCGAGGCGAGATTGACTATCGGGCCGTAGTAGTCCCCGCTCCGCATCAGCAGCGGGCCCGCGGCGAGACCGCCGCGCGGCGTGACGGCGCGGTCGTCGGCGAAGCGCTCGACCAATGTCGAGGGCGACGTCACACGCGGTCGAGAGGTCGTGCGCGACGAACATCACCTCGTCGCCGATGAGCTTCACGAGCCGGCCGTCGCGAGCCGCGACGATGTCGTGGGCGCGCTCCTCGAACTCCTCCACGACGTCGGCGAGCTCGCGCGCGCTGAGCTTGCTCGACAGGCTCGTGAAGCCGACGAGGTCGACGAACCCGACCGCCATCCGCACAGATCGACCGACCGCGCTTCCCGCGCGGTCCGCATGCGGCGGATCGCGACCTCCATCTGGGTGCCGGAACATCGACTGCATCGCCAGCCGGGATGACTTGCATCGAGCGCATCGCGTCGAGATTCGCCTGCGCCAACGCAAGGTCGCCGCCCTTCGCCTCCCTGATCGGTCCCTCCATGTTGACGAGGAAGAGCGAGATCGTGGCCTCGGCGATCCGCGCGAGGGACGTGCCGAGCACACGGACCAGCTGGAGGATCGCGGCTTCCCCGAACACCTCGCCCGCACGCGCGAACGCAGCGAATCCGGCCGCGTCCTTGGGGCTGAACTTGGCTCGTTCGGATCGACCGGCGGCAACCCTGGGCGAGACGCAGGTGTTCGATCGCGCTCGGGCGAGGCCCGTCCGCGTCGGCCGCTTGCATGAGCGTCAGCCGATCTCCGGTCCCACGGAGCGCGAGATCCCCGATGAGTCCGGTGAGCGTCGACCCATGCCGCAAGGCCTCGAGTATCTGCGGACGGTCGCGCCTCGCGCGAACAACCACTCGAGCAGCGCGAGCCGCTCGGCGGCGTTGGCGGCAGCTCGGATCGTACAGACCGGCCGCCTGAAGCGCGGCGAGATCCTCGGACGCACGGCCTGCGCCCTAACCTCGGTCGCGCCTGCCCGGGCGCCGGCGTCGCGACGACGACTCGCCGCCAGGCGCCGCCGCCGCGCTCCGCATGCTCGTGGCGTCGGCGCCTCGCCGGGGGGCGACGGCGACGCCGCGCCGGACGCGGCGGTCGGAGCCTGCTGAAGGCCCAATACTCGTCCGGCACCGTCGCGGGCCGTGGGTGCTCGACGAACTCCCGCACCGACGGACGGCGCCACTGCGCCTTGCGTGGCGCAACACCGGCTCCGGCACCTCGTGATCGTTCAGGATGAGACGGTGCAGCATGAACGCCAGCTCCGCGTCGACGAGACTCCACGCGCCGAAGAGACGATCCGCCGTCCTCCGGGACCACGCTTCCGGCGACGCGCACGCATTCGGCGGCAGCCTTCGTTCCCGCCGCAGAGAGCGGCTCGCTCGCACGGTCGTAGAACATCGTGCTCGTCGGCCGCTCCTCGCGGAGCGCGCCGAGGTCCGACCGGAGCCACGCCATCAGCTGCCGGGCGCGGGCACGCTGGCGCGGTCGGCCGGGCATGAGCCGCGGCCACGACGGCGCCGCGAACGCGTCGTCGAGGTACTCCGCGATCGCGCTCGACTCCGCGAGCCAGAAGTCCCCGTGCGCCAGCGCCGGCACTTTCGCGGTGATCGACGGCCGGCGTACTCGGGACGCCGATGCTCATCGTGAATCAGCGCGACCTCCTGGACATCGAAGGGCAACCCTTTCTCCCGCAGCGCAACGAACGTCGAGAAGACGTACGGGCTGATCCAGAGCGTCTCGGCGTAGAGCTTGAGGGTCGTCTCGCGGACCTTCCGTCATCGTTTCTCGGCGTGACCGCCCGAGCAGCCTCCACGGTCACGTGCGTGCAATCCCGACCCGGGGACCGCGGTCAGCTCCTGGGTGATCGGGATGTGGCCCGGCTCGACGCGGACGCGATCGAGCCAGGCGCGAATCGACGGAAACGGCGCGAGATCGAAACCGCCTTCGTCGGCGACGTGGGTGTACGCGTAGAGCGCGATGTCGGCGATGCTGTACGCGTCGCCGACGAACCACTGCAGGGTGCCGAGGTGGCTCGCCCATCACGCGCAGCGCCGCGAGGCCCGGCTCACGCTGCTGCTCGATCCCCGCCCGGCGCTCCGGCGTCATCGGCAGATGCTGGATCCAGAATCGCGACGTCGCGATGAAGGGCTCGTGGCTGTACTGCTCGAAGGACATCCATTGCAGCACCTGGGCCCGCTCGCAGACGATCCTGGGAGGAGCCGCGTACCCTCGGCGAGATACCAGCAGATCGCGTTCGACTCGGCGAGACACGTGCCGTCTTCGAGCTCGAGAACCGGGATCTTGCCGTTCGGGTTGCGCGCGAGGAACTTGGGGTGCGCGTCTCGCCGGCGACGATGTCGATCTCGATCCGCTCGAACGGGATCCCGAGCTGCGACAACAGCAGCCGCACCTTGTAGCCGTTTCCGGAAGGGAGGTAGTCGTACAGCCGGAGCATCGCTGCCCGCGTCTCTACGCGAGCCGCCGGCACTCGACAACGTCGCCGCGTCCCGCCCACTCGCGAGTCGCGATCTCGCCGCGCCGCTCGCTGCCATGCGGTGACGGCAGTCTCGACTTCGAGCCGCGCCACGAGCTGCTCACGCGGGCCGCGCGTACGCGAGAGCCACCCACGACATGACGGCGACGCAGCTGCCTCTCGGCGGCTTTCGTACCCTGCGGATCACGGCACCGACGGCCTTCAGACTTGCTCGCGGTGAACGGCTTTCCGACCGAGTAGGTCGGCGTCCCACTCCGCCGAGACGTGCGTGCGGCCCTCGCCGACCCGAGCGCTCACGAGCACGACCGGGATCTTCGCCGTCGCGCGTTCTGCTTCAGTGGTGCAGCATCTCGACCCCGGTCATCTCGGGCATCATGAGGTCGAGGAGGATGCAATCCGCCGGCTTGCGCGACACCTGATTCAACGCGTCGATACCGTCATAGCGACACTCCACTCGTATCCGGCATCGCGGAGGTGACGCGCCAAGATCAGCGCGATGGCGGGGCTGTCATCGACGACGAGGATTGAACGCATGCCTGGTACGAAGCAAGGCCGGTGCCGACGGCCGCGCTCTCGAAGGCGCCGCCAGGCGCGGCCGCAGCCGCCGTCGGATTCGCGGGTTACGCGCGGGCGCATGACAACGCTTCGCGTCCGCCGGGTGCGCCGAACGTCCCGAGCCTGCAGGTAGCGATAGCCGCCCGACGATACGATGCGCGCGACGGGATCGGCGTCGGGCGACGGCACCGGAATGAGCCTCGGCGCCTGCGGATCGACCGCGTGCGCGATCGCCCGGCGACGTCGCGTTCACGCGCCATCGCATGCGGCAAACGGGCGCGTACCGAGCCGCTAGAAGCCGATCGCGCAGCCGTCCTTGCGGTCGTCGGAGCCGCCCCAGTATCGCGCCGGTCTCGGCGTCGATCATGATCGCTTGCCCGCCGCCGAATCCGCCGTACGGAATCGCGCTGAGCTCGTCCTCGACCGCGTGACCGCGCTCCGCGAGCTCGGCCGCGACGCGCTCGCACGACGGCACGCTCGAGCGCGACGCGGGCGCCGTCGAGGACGTGAAAGCGCGGCCGATCGAGCGCCTCCTGCACGTTGTCGCCGCGATCGACGAGATTCGAGACGACTTGCACGTGTGCTTGCGCCTGGAGATTGCCGCCGATCACGCCGAAGACGACGAGCGGCACGCCGTCCTTGCAGAGCATCGCCGGCGCCAGCGTGTGGAACGGCCGCTTGCGCGGCGCCAGCGCGTTCGCGTGCGCCGGATCGAGCGAGAACGAGAATCCGCGGTCGTGGAGGACGATGCCCGTCCCGTCGACGACGAGGCCGGACCCGAACGGCAGGTACAGGCTGTTCAGCAGCGAGACGACGTTGCCGAAGCGGTCGGCGGTCGCGACGTAGACGGTGTCGCCGCGTCGCGGAGCGCCGCGCGCCGCGCCCGCGAGCGACGCGATCCTCGTGGACGAGCTTCGCGCGCCCCGCCGCGTACTCTTTCGAGAGCAGCTCGGCGACCGGAACGCGCGACGTGCTCCGGGTCGCCGATCCATTCGCGGTCGGCGCATGCGAGCTTGACGGCCTCGATCGCGGAGATGCAGGGCGGACGCGGCGTCGGCGGGATCGCGCGGCACGGCGAAGCACTCGAGGACGTTGAGCGCGACCAGCGCCGCGAGACCCTGCGTGCTCGGCGGCAGCTCGTGGCAGGTGTATCCGCGGTAATCGCTCGCGATCGGCTCGACCCAGTCCGAGCGATGCGCGGCGAGATCGTCGGCGCCGAGGAAGCCGCCGGCGCGCTTCGCGAAGGCGGCGATCCGCTCGGCGATCTCGCCGCGGTAGAACGCGTCGGCGCCGCCGGCCGCGACGGCGCGGAGCGTGCGCGCGAGGTCCGGGAAGCGGACGACGTCGCCGACGCGGGGCGCGTGCCCCGCCGGCGCGAACACGCGCCGGCCCTCGTCGCTCTGGAGAAGCGCCGCGGAAAACGCCCACTCCGCCGCGACCACCTCCGACACCGGAAAGCCGTCCTCCGCGTACGCGATCGCCGGCGCGAGGAGGTCGGCGAGCGAGCGCGTCCCGAAGCGCGCGAGCACGGTCGCCCAGGCGTCGACGGCGCCGGGGACCGTGACCGGCACGATGCCGTGCATCGGCATCGCGGCGAGGCCGCGCGCGACGCACGCATCGATCGTCGCGCGACGCGGCGCCCGCCCGCTGCCGTTCAACCCATGGAGCTTCCCCTCGGCGGCGCTCCACACCAGCATCAGGCAGTCGCCGCCCGGTCCGGTGTTGTAGGGCTCGACGACCGCGAGCACCGCGGCGGCGGCGACCGCCGCGTCGACCGCGTTGCCGCCGGCGCGCAGCGTCTCCGCGCCGGCGAAGGCCGCGAGCGGCTGGCTGGTCGCGACCACGCCGCCGCGCGCGAGCACCATCGAGCGACGGCTGCCGCGCTCGCGTTCCATGCGGCGGGAACTGCGCATCGATCAGTCGTCGAGCAGGTCGAGGAGCCGGCGCGCGGCGTGCGTCGGGGTCAGGGTTCCGTTGGCGATCGCCTTCTCCATTCCCGGAAGGACGCGCCTCACGTCGGGTCGCGCCAGGAAATGTCGCTTGAGGCCGCCGTCGATCATGTTCCAGAACCACGCCTGAAGCTGCTCGCGGCGCTTCGCCTCGAGCTCGCCCGATGCGCCGAGGACGCGGCGGTGCTCCTCGATGATCGCCCAGACGCGGTCGATGCCGATGCGGTGCAGACCGCTGACGGTGACGACCGGTGGGTCCCAGCTCGCGGCTGGTGTGGCGGAACAGCCGGAGCGCGCCGGCGTACTCGGCGGCGGCGCGCTCCGCCTTGGCGACGTTGTCGCCGTCGGCCTTGTTGACCGCGAGAGCAGTCGGCGAGCTCGAGGATGCCCTTCTTGATGCCCTGCAGCTCGTCGCCGGCGCCGGCGAGCATCAGGACCAGGAAGCAGTCGACCATCGAGGCGACGGCGACCTCGCTCTGGCCGACGCCGACGGTCTCGACGAGCACGACGTCGTAGCCCGCGGCCTCGCAGACGAGCATCGCCTCGCGGGTCCGGCGCGCGACGCCGCCGAGGGATCCCGCCGCACGGACTCGGCCGAATGAACGCCCGCGGCGACGCGCCGAGAGCCGCGGCATGCGGGTCTTGTCGCCGAGAATGCTGCCGCCCGAGCGGGCGCTCGACGGATCGACGGCGAGCACCGCGACGCGCTTGCCGAGGTCGTCGACGAGGTGGAGGCCGAACGCCTCGATGAACGTGCTCTTGCCGACGCCCGGGACGCCGCTGATGCCGACGCGCGCGGCCTTGCCGGTGTGCGGGAGCAGCGTCTCGAGCAGGCGCTGCGCGCGCTCCTGGTGATCGCCGCGCGTGCTCTCGACGAGCGTGATCGCCTTCGCGAGGGCGCGGCGGTCGCCGGCGCGCACGTCCGCCGCGAGCTTCTCGACCGGCGCGCTCGGCCGCGTCGGCGCCACGTCGGGTTGCGTGCGCGATCCCATGATCCTCGGCGGATGCATACGCGACCGGTCGCCCGCCCTCAACTTCGCGTCGCGGTGGGTGCGATCCCCCAAGGCTGACACGCCGCCGTCGGCGCTTCACGGTCTTGCGAAAAGCCGATCATCGGTCCGATCATCGCGCTCGGCGTCGCCTACGTTGCGGTCCCGGTCGCGCTCGACGCGTACCGCCGGTATCGCGGCGTGAAGCTCGTCACCTGCCCGGAGACCGGCGCTGCGGCCCGCGTCGAGCTCGACGCCCGCGCCGCCGCGATCACGGCGGGGTTCGGCACGCCGCGCATCGAGGTCGCGCGCTGCACACGTTGGCCGGAGCACGAGGGCTGCGATCGAGCGTGCTTGGCGGAGCTCGAGGCCGGACGCGCCCGGCGGCGGGCGGCCTGACGCTCCGCAGCCGTGGGAATCGCACGGGCCGGATTCCGATTCATGCGAGAGCTCGCCGGCAGGCCGCGGGTTGAGCGTATGAATCGCGTCCGCCGTGCGCCGGGAAATCGACGAGTTCGCGCTTCGCGGCCTCCATCGAACGTGGCACGTCACCTGCTGAAAGGCTGCAATCATCGACGATGAGCCGGCGCGGCAGGACGGCGAGCCGGCCGAGGAGCGATGCACCCGGGACACGCAGTCGACTTCACACGAGCACCCTTCTTGGTCATCTGGGAGACCACGCAGGCCTGTGATCTCGCGTGCAGTCACTGTCGGGCATGCGCGCAACCGGCGCGGCATCCGGCAGAGCTGACGACCGCCGAGGCCGAGCGCTTGCTCGCCGAGACCGCCGAGATGGGCACGCCGGTCTTCATCCTGAGCGGCGGCGATCCGGTGAAGCGTCCGGACCTCTGTCGATTGATCCGTCACGGGAAGGGCGTCGGCCTGCGGATGGGAACGATTCCGGCCGCGAGCGCGATGCTCACCGACGACCTCGTCCGTCGGCTCCGCGACAGCGGGCTCGACCAGATGGCCCTCAGCCTCGACTTTCCCGCGCGCCGACCTGCACGACGCGTTTCGCGGCGTACCGGGCGCCTTCGACCGCACGATGGCGGCGATCGATTCGGCGCACCGGCACGGCTTGCCGCTCCAGATCAACACCACGCTCTGCGCGCGCTCGGTGCCGTACCTCGAGGAGATGGCGGCGCTGGTCGAGCGGCTCGGCATCGTCTTCTGGGAGGTGTTCTTCCTGGTGCCGGTCGGGCGCGGCGTCGCGCTCGGCGGCCTCACGCCGGAGGACTGCGAGGCGGCGTTCGCGGTGCTCTACCGCGTCCAGAAGCGCGCGCCGTTCATCGTGAAGATCACCGAGGCGCAGCACTACCGGCGCTACGTCGCCGAGCGTGAGGCGGCGAGGTCGGCGGACCCCGACGGCGCATCGCGAGCCGCGACGATGCCGCAGCTGCTGACGCGCTCGGAAGGCCCCGGTCACACCGTCGGGCTCGCGCCCCGCGGGGTGAACGCCGGCAACGGCTTTGCGTTCGTGTCGCACGTCGGCGACGTCTTCCCGAGCGGATTCCTGCCGATCGCCGCCGGCAACGTGCGATCGCGGCCGCTCGCGGAGATCTATCGCGACGCGCCCGTGTTCCGGACGCTGCGCGATCCCGGCGCGCTCCGCGGCCGGTGCGGGCGCTGCGAGTATCGCGTCATCTGCGGCGGCTCGCGCTCGCGCGCCTACGCGCTGACCGGCAGTCTCGCCGCGACCGATCCCTGGTGCGGCTACCAGCCGTCGCGGAGCGCCGCCGCGCCGCCTCCTTCCTAGCCGAACCGTGCGCCTTCCGGCTCCGGCGGCGCGCGCGCTTCGCGCCGTCGCACGCACCGCGATCGCCCTCGTCACAGGCGACCCGCCCGCGGCGCGGAACCGGGTGAAGTTCTTCCTGCTGAGCCCGATCTACGACGGCTTCTATCGCGTCGTGCCGATGGACCCGCATCACGAGATCGAGCGCCGCTTGCCGCCCGGTACACGGCGCGTCCTCGACCTCTGTACCGGCACGGCGCTGGTGCCGGCGGTGCTGGCGACGCACCCGGAGCTCTTCGTGGTCGGCCTCGATCTCTCGCCGGAGATGCTCGCGATGGGCGTGCGCAAGCTCAGTCGTGCCGCCCGCGCGAATGCGGCGCTGGTTCGCGCCGACGCGGGACGGTTGCCGTTCGCCGACGCCACCTTCGATGCGGTGACGGTGTCGTTCGGTCTCCACGAGCTGCCGACCGGCGTCCGCGAGCGGGCCGTGGACGAGGCCGAGCGGGTGCTCCGGCGTGGCGGCGCCCTCGTCGTCGCGGACCTCGATCGGCCGCCGAGGCTCGGCTGGCTCACCGACGCCTACCTGCGTCTCGGTGAGCCGGCACACGCCCGCGAGGTCGTCGGGGACGGTCTCGCGTGCCTCCTGCGCGCGGCCGGTTTCACCGTCACGCGCGAGGCACCACGAGGCGCGATGCCGATGCAGATCCTGGTCGCGCGTCCGCCGGCACACGCTCGGCGAGAGAAAACGTCACCGGCGGCGCGTTCGACTCCAGGACTCCCGGCGCTCTAGGGAGAGCCCCTTCGCCGCACGCCACGGATTAGGTGCGCCGGCGCGCGCCGTCGGTAGCGCTCGCGCCTCGCCGTCAGCTCGTCGGCGCCGGCGACACGGCGCCGACGTAGATCGCCGACGGATGGTCGGGGCCGAAGTAGAGCGTGTCGATGCCGCCGGCGGAGCCGATCAACGTCGACGCGGTGAGCACTTCGTGCGGGAAGTCGCCGGTCGTGATCGTCAGCCGGAGCGCGTGGCCGGGCTCGATGACGGCGCTCGTCGGGAAGATCTCGATCTGGAGCTCGGTCGGCGTGTTGGGCGTCAGCAACGTCTGGGAGGCGCGCGTGTAGGGGTGCCAAGGCTCGCTCACGCGTCCCTTCTCGTAGACCGAGCAGTCGGCGACCTTCGACCGGCAGCGCTTCACGGTCAACGAGCGCAGCGACGCGACCAGCGTCCCCGCGGTGAGCTGGCTCGACGCGCCGCTCGGGTCGACGTCGGAGATCGTCGCGACGACCTGGGTGTCGGGCGCCGTCGAGCTCACCCAGACGGTCGCGTCGATCGGGCCGGAGATCGCGTACGGCTCGTCGAACGGCGGCGTCGTGAAGGTCGCGCCGAGGATCTCGGTCGGTCGGTCGTCGTTCTCGCACCACCAGCCGGAGACGAGTCCCGCCGTCCACTGCGTCGTCGAGCGCGAGCACGTGCCGTTGAGCGGCAGCCAGGGCAGCGTCGCCGTCGACTCCGCCGAGTCGGGCGCGGGCGCGAGCGAGCCGGCGTAGAGCGAGCTCCCGCCGCCCGAGCCGGCGGCGAGGTACCACGACCGGTAGCGCGTGTGCGACGCCGGGTAGCTGCGATCCGGGACCCACTCGTCGGCGCCGAGGTAGTAGGTCTCGACGTTGGGGAATCTGTCGATGCCGTTGCGGACGCCCTTCAGCCAGCGGTCGAACCACGCGAGCTGGAGGTCGTCGAGGCTCGGCAGCAGGTTGCCGTCGACGTCGAACACCGGCGACGAGCCGTCGGCGGCGGTGAGACCTTGGCCCGCGGTGGTGTGGTACCACGGGCCGATCATCAGCTTCTTCTTCGAGTGCGAGAGCTTGAGGGCGCGATAGAGCAGCGGCTCGCCGCGCTGGAAGATGTCGTACGTGCCGCCGACGATGAACGTCGGCACCTTCACGCGCTCGATCTTCCGGATCGGCGACCGCACCTGCGAGAACGGACCGTCGTACGCTTGGTCCGGGTACGTCTGGAACGCGGGCGGCAGCATCATCTCGTATCCGCCGAGCGCCGCGTCGAGGAGCACGAGGCCGCCGAACTGCGCCACGTCCATCGCGTGCTGCGACTCGGCGTTGAGCGCGATCTGCGGCTGGCTTTGCGCGTCCTGCGCCGGCACCATCGCGAGCCCGTTCACCAGGCCGAGCCAGAGCGGGATGAAGCCGGCGTCGGTGTTGCCGCCGGCCCAGGTGACGTCGCGGTACGCGTCCGACATCGGCACGATCGGGAAGATCGCCCGCACCGCCGAGGTGCCCGGTTGCTCGACCGTCAGCAGCTGGTTGATCGCGGAGTAGCTCACCCCCGCGAGGCCGACCACCCCGTTCGAGAACGGCCGCGACGCCGCCCACTGCACCAGCGTGACGCTGTCCGCCTGCTCCTTGGCGCCGAACGAGTCCCACATGCCTTCGCTCGAGCCGGTGCCGCGCACGTCGACGACGATCATCGCGTAGCCGTTCGACGGGAAGACCGTGTTGGCCTCCCCCACCCCGGCGCCCGACTTCCGGTACGGCGTCTGGATGAGGATCGTCGGGCACGGGCAGCCCGTCGTCGGGAGGTACTCGTCGGAATCGAGCAGCACCCCGTCCGGCATCGCGATGCGCACGTCGGAGACGACGTCGTACGTCGTGGTCGCAGCGAGGCCGCGTGCCGGAGCGACGAGCCCGAGCGCTGCCGTCGCGATCACCACCGTGATCGTCGTCGTCGCGAGATGACGTCCTCTTCGCATGATCGTGCTCCTTCGAATCGATTTGGATTGCGGGGATCGAGCTGATTGCCGCGGTCGACGTCGTCCCCGACTGACGCGCTATGGACTATCAGCCGAGCAAACGCGTCGAGAATTCCAGGAGATCGTCATTTGACGAGGAAATCTTCGGGTATTTCGCAGGCGGGTTTCGGGGTACGCGCGCCGCCGAAGCCGGTGATCGCCGACCCTACCGGCGCCCGCCCATCATCGCGTCACGGGCAGGTATCGGGCGCCGTCGGACACGCGCCCGGCGCGAGTGCGTCCTTCGCCATGAACTGACCCTTGCCGCCCGGATTCGGCGGATTCGTTCCCGAGTCTTTCGTGACCTTTCCGCCGAAGTTCGCGCACAGCACCGTCGACCCGCTGGTGAACACGACGCCGACGCTTCCCTGCGACGGCTCGCCGAGGCGGTAGGTGATCGGGATCGGCCCGTTCCCCTTGGCGGTGACCTGGAGATTGCGGGCCTTGAGCAGAGCCGTCTTCACCGGCGACGCCACGAGCGCCCGGTCGCGATACCGGAACACGCCTCTCGACACCCGCCAGTTCGCCGCGGCGAGGCGGAAGCACGCCGAGTCGCGACCGCCGGCGCTGTTGAAGACGTGGAGGTAGGCGCCGTCGACCGTCGGGTTGATCGCCGCCGGCGAGACCCGCGGATCACGCGACTGGAAGATCACGCTCGTCGTCGGACCGACTGCCTTGTCCCTGATCAGGATCTTCTTGCCGCTGATCGGCGTCCCGTTGCCGCCGCCGCCGCTGCCGCCGACGGTGACGGTGACGGTCGCGAGGTTCGAATCGGTCGACCCGTCCCACGCGGCGAACGTGAAGCGATCCGTCCCGGTGAATCCTTGCTCGGGGAAGTAGGTCGCGCGCGTTCCGACGAGGCCCGTCGTGCCGTGGTCCGGCTGCGAGACGATGCGGAGCGTGAGCGCCTCACCGTCGGGATCGCGCGCGTTGAGCACGATCGCGACCGGGACGTCGACCGGTGTCGTGACGGAGGTGTCGGTGGCGACCGCTCCGTGGTCGGGGTTCGGATTGTCGTTGTGCGGGCCGAGATGGCAGGTGTAGCAGCCGATCTGGAAGCCGCGCCACACGGTCTTCGTGCCCGCCTCGCCCGAGAGCGTGCGGTCGGCCTTGGCGCGCGAGAGCACGGTGCCGCGGTAGTCGGCGCCGTGACACGCCTGGCACTGCGTCGAGCCGGTCGACTCGACGATGTCGCGGATGGCGGTTCACCCACGTCTGGCCGACGGGGTGCATCCCGTGCGGGCCGCCGCTCACCGTCGACGGCTGGACCCCGCCGTGACACGAGCCGCACTCGACGAGCATGCCGACGTGCCCCTGCCGCTCGATGCTCTGGACGTTGTCGTTCGCGTGGATCGACGGGAACTCGGCGTGCGTCGAGCCGTGACACGCCTCGCACGTCATGCCGCCGTGGCCGACGGAGAAGCGATAGAGCGACAGACCCACGGCCGGCGCGTCCGGCGTGGTCGCGAACGTCTGGTTCACGGCCTGGCGGACGTGGTCCGGCGCGTCGAACACCGAGGTGTAGCGGATCTGGCCGTTGTTGCTCGTCGCGGTGCCGGTGTGGCAGCTCTGACACGTCGGCTCGTTCAGCCAGCCGAGGCGATTCGCGTCGCCGACCGTGCTCATCGTGCCGTGACAGCTCTGGCACTGGATCGCGAGCGAGCCGTCGGCCGCGACCGAGGCGCCCATGACGCCGCGAAGACAGCGGGTGAGCGAGCCCGGATGGCAGCGATAGCAGGCCGCACGATCGTCGGCCGAGTCGAGGATCTGACCGGTCAGCGGATCGGTGACGCCCGCGTGCCCGCCGTGCATCGCTTGCGTGAGCGGTTGCACGCCGGGGTCGCCGCTGGTGCCGAGCGCCGCGGACGCATGACAGCCGGCGCAGAGAATCGGCTGTCCGTTGACGATCGCGGTCGGATAGAGACCGTCGCTGCGGTAGCCGACCGCCGCCCGCGCGGCGAGCGCCGCGGCGAAGACCGGATCCGCCGCCTGGAGCTCGTCATGCTTCCGCAGAATGTTGAGGCGCATCTCGCGCTGCGGATCCGGATCGGTCACCCAGCCGCCTGCCGGCATCGCGGGAGCCGACGGCCCCGCTGCCGGCGAATGACAGGTCCGGCAGTCCATCTCGTCCGACACCGGCAGCACGATGTCGGTCATGGCGAGCATCGCGCCGCCCGTGGTGCGAGCGACGAGCCGCATCATCGGGTAGGGATTCTTCTGGTGCGCGTCGTCGTAGGGCGTGAGCGGGATGCCCTCGGCGACGAACCAGCCGGCCGCCGCGTCCCAGGTCATCGGCCGCGGCGCTGTTCCCCGCGCCGGGCATCGCGACGCCCGTGAGGCCGACGTCGACGGGCGGCGCCGCCACCGAAGAGCGCCAGCACGTACTGCCAGAAGTTGGTCTTGCCTTGTGACGTGGTGTTGATCGACCCGGTACCGTCCGCGATCGCCTCGTATGTGACGACGATGCCGGCGGCGATCGGGTCCTGCACCCGTTTGCCGGTCGGGTCGATCACCTGCGCATGGATGGTGTTGTACGGCGGGAGCAGACAGGAGACCGAGAAATCGGCGTCCATGCAGTGCATGCCGAGGTTGTTCCATCCCACGATCGTGTAGCCGGCCGCCGCGACCGGTCCGGGCAACGCAATCAGGATCGCCCACATCGAGGCTGCCAACGTGAGACCGCGCCGCATGACTCGGCCCTCCTCTGCGCCGCAGCGGGACCCGGTGTCGCACCGCCTTTGCGGCGTCCACGCGCTCGTCGGTCGCCCGCAGCGGTCGTACGACGAAGCGCGGACGGACGCGGTCACCCGCACGCGCGCCGTGAATTCGGCCCGTCGATGTACTCGTCCGACGAAGAAGCATCGCGCATGCCATCCCGCGACGCTGGCAACGCATATCGACGCGCGAATGGGCCGCGGCGCGATCGTAGGTCGTACCGCGAGTTCAGCGCCCGCGGAACGGCTCGTCGCATGAATGAGAAGGCATCGCTTCCGACGAATGACACGATGGGCCACCTGGCGTGGCGGCCGCAAGAAACGGCCGTCGGCGCACGGGATTCGGAAAATCAGTCGATGCAGCCAAGGGTTCCTGTTAGAAAACGCGTCCGTGCGAGTGCGACGCGAGACATCGCAACGACCGCGATCGACGCGACGGGTCGCGATGCTCGGCGGCGCCGTCGTGATCGCCGTCGTCACCCTCGCGAGCGCGCTGCGCGCACAGCACGCGGGAAGCGAGGCGGCGACGCGGCGAGAGGACACCTCGAGCTACGGCGCGGCGAGCCCGCGCGACGCGCTCGATCGCAGCGCGATGCTCGACGTCGACGACAGCGCGCTCCCCGACGACACGGTCCTGCGCGAGCAGCTCGAGAAGGCGATCGAGCTCCGCCGTCGCGAGCACTTCGACCGCGTGCTCGACGCGCGCGAGCCGGGCGAGCTGATCGAGCACGCGACGCTCACCGACGTCAACTTCGATCACCACGCGTTCGGCGCCGACACGCTCTTCGTCGTCGGCGACGAGCTGTTCGGCTACCTGTTCCGCCCGGAGAACGGCTGGGGGAGCGGCAGTGCCGACCGCAAGGCGATCGACTACACGCCGCAGCTGCGCCGGGTGCATCGCGGCGCCGCGGGGGGGCCCGATTCGTTCGGGTGCTTCAGCTGTCACTCGAAGGGCGGACCCGACGGCGCCGGGACGCAGACCCAGAACGCGTTCCTCCGCGGCGACGGCGAGCGGATCGCGAGCGCGGACCAGCGCAATCCGCCGCATCTCCTCGGCGTCGGTCCGATCGCGGCGCTCGCGCGCGAGATGAGCGCCGAGCTCGGCGCCGAGGCGGCCGCGGCGAGCGAGCGCGCCCGTGCGGAAGGCCGCCGCGTCGAGCGCGACGCTGACGACCAAGGGCGTCGCCTTCGGCCGCGTCGCCGCCGAGCCCGACGGCGCGCTCGACACCAGCGGCGTCGAGGGCGTCGATCGCGATCTGACCGTCCGGCCCTTCGGCTGGAAGGGACACCAGGCGACGCTGCGTGGCATCGCCGAGGAGTCGCTCCACATCCATCGCGGCCTGCTCTCGAGCCGCATTCAGCTCGCGGTGCGCGACGGCACCCTCGATCCCGCGCCCGTACGGAGCCGGCAAGTGGTACGACGTCGACGACGACGGCGTCTCGCTCGAGATCGACGGCGGCATGCTGACGACCGTCGTCGCCTACCTCGCGCAGCTGGAGGTGCCGATCGTCCGTCCGCCGCACGATCCCGGGATTGCTCGACGCGTTCGCGGCCGGGCGGTCGACCTTCGACGACGATCGGGTGCTCCGGGTGCCACGTGCCGACCCTGGAGCTCGAGGACTCGAAGCTCGACGCTCGCGCGCCGCAGCCCGCCGGTGAGAACCGGCCGCCGTTCATCGTCGACGTCGCGCAAGGACGGCGACGGTCCGAAGATCGAGCCCAAGTACGCCGGGAGCGACACCGCCTACCTGGTGCATCTCTTCAGCGATCTGAAGCGCCACGACATGGGTGCGGCGCTCGCCAGCCCGGCCGCGCAGGGGACGATTCCCGCGTCGGTGTTCCTCACGCGCCCGCTCTGGGGTCTCGCGGAGACCGCTCCCTACCTCCACGACGGCCGCGCGCCGACGGTGCACGACGCGATCGTGCTGCACGGAGGAGAAGCCGCCGCGGCGCGCGACGCGTACCTCGCGCTCGACGACGACGCCCGTGCGAGCGTCCGCGTCTTCCTCGCGTCGCTCTCGCGCCAGCCGAAGCTCTTCGTCCCATGACGCCGCGCCCTCCGATCGCTCGGCTCTCGCGCGCCGCCGCGCGGCGCACGGCGGCGGTGCTCGCCGTTTGCCTGGCGATCGCCGGCTGCCGGGCGCGAAGCGCACCGCAGCACACCGCGAGCTGGCGAGCCGATTGCCCGCCGTCCGAGCGGCCGGCACCGCTCAGCCTCGAGGCCGCACGCGACGCGCATCGCTGGGCGGAGCGCCGCCACGAGCTCCGCGTCCGCGAGGCGGCGGCGCCGGGCTCGTTCCTCCGCGCCATGGACGCCGCGCTCGACCCGAGCCGCGTCGCCGCCGGCAAGGTTTGCCTCGCGGAGCTCGCGGATCGCGGCCAGCTCCTCTTCGAGCACGAGTACGACTTCGCCGACGGGCTCGGCGGCGGCCCGGCGGCCGCCGAGCGGACCGTTTCGGCGCGTGCATCGCGGGCTCTTCGGCGGTCCGGAGACGATCTCCTGTCCGTCGTGCCACTGGGTCGGCGGGCCGAACGGCGCGGGCGCCGAGACCGACGACGCGTTCCTCCAGGGCGACGGCGAGCGCACCCGAAGCGGCGACCAGCGGAACCCGCCGGCGCTGATCGCGCTCGGCGTCGTCCAGGCGCTCGCGCGCGAGATGAGCCGCGACCTCCAGCGCGAGCGCGCCGACCTCGTGCGGGACGCCGCACGCGCCGGCGCCGATCGCGAGGCGCGTCTCGCGAGCAAGGGCGTCGACTTCGGCGTCCTGCGCGCGACGCCGAACGGCGACGTCGATGCGTCGGGCATTCGCGGGGTCGACGCCGACCTGGTGGTGAAGCCGTTCGGCTGGAAGGGAACGGCGGCGGACTTCGCCGACTTCGCGAGCGAGGCGCTACAGATGCACATGGGCATTCAGAGCGACGCCCTGCTCGCGACCGGCTCGCGCGATCTGCTCGGCGACGGGAAGGATCCCGCCGACCCCGACGGGGACGGCGTGCGGAACGAGCTCGGGCGCGGGCCGTTCACCGCGATGATGGCCTACCTCGCGCTCCTCGAGCTGCCGATCGTCGAGCCGCTGCTCCAGTACCGTCAGCTGCCGGCCGCCGCACGGGTGGTCTCTCCGCCGACCACGACGAGCTTCGCCGACGATTTCGCGCGCGGCCGCGAGCAGTTCCACGACGCTCGGGTGCGCGTCGTGCCACGTGCCGATGCTGGTCCTGGAGAGCCCCGTGGTCGACGTCGCGGGCATGCCGCCGATCGACCTGTCGCGGGACATGCGGCGGCCGGCGCTCGCCTACGACCCGACCCTCCACGGCTATCCCGTGTGGCTGTTCAGCGACCTCAAGCGCCACGACATGGGAACCGGCGACGCCGCGCAGCACGTGCAGCGCGGCGTCGCGGTGAACGACTATCTCACGCCGCGCCTCTGGGGCGTCGCCGACTCGGCGCCCTACCTCCACGACGGCCGCACCCCGAGCTTCGACTACGCGATCGCCGGGCACGGCGGCGAAGGCGCCGCCGCGCGCGCGGCCTTCGCGGCGTTGCCCTTCGAGGAGAAAGGCCCGCTTCGCGTCTACCTGATGTCGCTCCGCCGCGTACCGCGCGTCTTCGTGCCGTGACGTCGCGCCGGCTTCGCGCCGCGCGATGGGCTCGTCGTTCGCCCGACGTCCTGCGCGCGGCGCAACACGTAGACATCGAGCACGCCGACGCCGAGCTTGCCGCCGACGGGATGGCGGAGCGAGGCGATCAGCAACGCCGGACGGCCTCGTCCGTCGGGATCGGGCGCCCGGCGGATGTGCCACCCGAACCAGCAGTCGGCGCCGTCTCCGAAGAGCTCGCCCAGAACCGAGCCGGTCCGCCCGGAACGGAGCTCGACGCGGCCGACGCGGCTCGCGCTCTCGCGATGATACCAAGGCGCACCGATGGCGACGTCGTCGACGCCGTCCGCGTCGAGATCGCCGGCGGCGACGACCATGCGTCCGTAGAGCTCCCCCGGCTGGCTCCCCGTCCAGCGCCGTAGCTCCTTCCCGGTCGCGCCGGAATAGACGAGAAGCTCGCCGGGAAGCGTCCGCGTCTGGTCCTCGGTTCCCGGCGCCGCGATTGCGATCTCGCCCTTGCCGTCGCCGTCGAGATCCCCGAGCGCCGCCACGACGCCGCCGAAGCCGCCCCGGCGATCCGTTCCCTTCCAATGGTACAGCTCGCCGCCGCTGACCGAGGAGAGGACCCAGGCTCCGCCGAGCATCGCGCCAGCGGCGTCCGCCGCGAACGGCGCCCCGACGGCGAGATCGGCATGGCCGTCGCCATCGAGATCGTCGAGCCGCGCGACGTACCACCCGAAGGACACCGCCGGCTCGCGCGGCGAGTAGGTCCGCAGCACCGTGCCGTCTTTGCCGCTCAAGAGATAGACCCGGCCGCTGTCTGCCCCCGGCGCACCGCGAACACGTCCGCGTGCCCGTCGCCGTCCTGGTCGCCGGCGAGCGCGAGGTCCCACCCGAGGTTCTCGCTCTCGGTCTCCGCCCGCCGCCAGAGCTCCGCGCCGGTCTTCGGAGAGCGCGCCACGACGATACCCCGCACCCGACGCGCGTGCGGCGCCGCGATGATCACGTCCGCGAGCCCGTCGCCCGAGACGTCCGGCACCGGCATCACCCAGTGACCGAAAAGGCCGTCCGGCCACTCGCCGTCCCACGCGCGGATCTGCGCACCGCTCGCACCCGACCACACGGTCGCGCTCCCGTTCTGGAGCGTCTTCTGCTGGAGCTTGAAGCGCGCCCCGGCGGCGATGTCCGCGTGACCGTCGCCGTCGACGTCGAGCGGCTCGCCGAAGCGAAACCCCAGCTCACCTTGCGCGACATCACCGGCAATACGCCGAGCGACGCACCAGCCCGCCCCGCGAGCAGAGCAGGACGGCGTCGCGCGCGCGGTGCGCGCGAACGCCGTACCAGGAATCTCGGGGCAGCAGAGGAAGGCGGCGACGGCGAACAGAGCGGAGAGTCGGCGTCGCCGGCACCTCGATGCCGGCGACGCCGGATACTTCACTGACAGCAGCCGACCCAGCTCGATCCGCTGAGGTTGCACTGCACGCTGGTCTGCAGCGAGCCGAGCACGCCGGTGGCGTTGGTGAGAGCGACCCGCTGGCCGCGCGAGCCGGTGTGCGCCGTCGCGTACTCCCAATTGAGGTTGGAGCCGCCCAGGGCGTCGTCCTGGCACTGCTGCAGAGCGGGCTGCGAGGAATCGATCGCCCAGAACGAGGTGATGAGCATCCCGTTGACGTCGTGCGCGCCGACGAGGTCGCCCGCCGTCTGCGCGCTCTGCAGCTCGGGGTACGTGCAGGCATGCGTCCCGGGGAAATTCGTGTTGCAGGCGGCGTTTGCTCCCGGAAGGCCGAGCGTCAGGTTGTAGTTGAAGCGGCCGACGGTCGCCGGCAGCGACCCCTTGAAGACGAGCCCGGCTGCGGCGGTCGCCGTCGGCGTCGGCGTCGGCGTCAAGGTCGGCGTCGGGGTCGGCGTCGGTCCGGTGCCGGAGACGCAGCTCCCGTTCGCGGTCCCGTCGTCGAAGAGGTCGCAGTTCACGAAGAGACCATCCATGTCGTTGAGGATCTGACAGATCCGACACTCGACCTTCTGATCGAGGCAGTCGGCGAGCTGACCGCTGGCCGCGGCGTTGCAGTCGCCCGGAAAGGCCGTGCCGACGGCGACACCGACACAGCTCTTGGCGATGGTGCCTCCCACTTTGGCGACACCCTTCTGAATCTTCCCTTTGGTGTCGGCGGCGATCGATCCCGGCGTGCCGGCGTCGCTGACGCAATCCCGAAGGCTCGCGATCGAGGTCGCGCCGGCCTTGAGAGCGGCCTTCTTACACTTCACGAACTCCGCCAGCTTGGTGTCGGCGAGCTTCTCGACGTCCTTCAGGACCTTCTGCTGGCACTGGCAAGCGGGCTTGTTGGCGCTACAGCTGATCGTGGCGGCGTCGAGGTCGGTGCCGAAGATGTCCTGCTCGAGGTCGAGCTCGCCCTGAACGGCGCCGTCGTTGGCGGTCGTGGCGCCGGTGTAACCGAAGCCCGGCGGCGTGCCGCAGTTCTTGGTCTCGTGCGCGGTGGTCTTGTCCTTCGCCTTCTGGACTTTTCCCTTGGCATCGGCGCTGAGGCAGGTCTGCGCGCTGCCGATCAGCTTGCCGTTGCCCTTGTCCTTCAGGCAGCCGACGTTCTCCTTGCTCTGCGTCTTGGCTACCCCGGCACCGTCCTTGTTGATGCCGTTCAAGCACTTCTGCTGGGCGGAGCTCTGCTGTGCGAACGCACCGGCGGCGCTCACGACGACGATCAGGCTCACGGCGGCGGTGCTCGCGAGAATCGAATTTCGCATCGACATCTTCCACCTCGCTGGTTCGATTGGGCTTCCTCGCGACGGCGCGCGAGCTGTCGAGGATACGTACGTGCGGCGATTCGTCGGATTACGCCTGCGTCGCGCGTCGGTGGATTACATTTCCGAGATCGTCGAGCCCGCCGGCGTTTTCGCCGAGCGCACGGCCCGCTCTCGCTAGGCGCCGACCGACGCCAAATCAAGACGCACTGCGACGCCCTCCGCCGTGGGTAGTGTCCTTAGGACACTACCCTACCGACGGTAGTTTCAAATCCGGCGGCTCGTCGAATCGCCGCGGCCGCGCTCCCGTTCGAGCTCGATGGAGCTCGATCGCCGTCCGGGCGCAGAACGAGCTGGGACCGGCTCGCGCGTGCCTGCATCAACGCGAGCAGGTGCGGCGTCAGCGCGTCGGCGACGATGCGATGGCCGCCGGGAGAGAGATGCATGCCGTCGCGCAGCAGGTTCGCATCGACGCGGCGTCGCGTCAGCGGTCCGTAGACGTCGACGAAGAAACTGCCGGCGTCCGGCTGATGGAGCAGCGTCGCCAAACGTCCGTTCCACGCGGCGGCACGCGCGTGGAACCCCGGATAGGCGCTCTCGCTGTGAGGGAACACGCTGCAAAAGAGCAGCGTCGCCCCGGTCCTCCGCAGGCGCTCGCGGTTCCGCCGCATGAGCTCGAGATACTGTCCTTCGGTCGCCTTGACGACCGTGCCGTAGCGGGCGGCAAAGAAGCGCCGCAGCTGGCGGACCCCCGGCCAGGTCCGCGGCATCCAGCGATAGAGATCGTCGAGATAGCGCCCCTCGTAGAGCGCGTCGCGACGCGGCCGCCGCTCCTCGCCGCCGCCGCGCGCGATGTCGGCGCGGATGTGCCGTTCCTTCACCGCGCGGAGCACGACGCGGCACCGGCGCCGCAGGCGCGCGTACCACTTCGGCTCGCGGACGAAATAGGCGAGCGGACCCGTTGGACACGACCACACGACGACGTCGGGATCGTGCTCGGCGAGCGCCGCATCGAGGCGTGCCGGGATCAGCCGAAAGTCGCTCTGCGTGGTCGCGACCGCGAACCGCCAGTCACCGCCGGGTCCCCCACTCATCCCCGCCTCGATGAGCGCGGCGTAGCGACGGTCGCGGCCGACGCCGTACCCGCGGGTATTGCTGTCGCCGAAGAAAAGAACGGTGCGCGTCATCGCGTCACTCGGACGGCGATAGATGCGTCGCAGGGCATCGTAGCGGAAGCGGTTGCGACCAAGATTGCCTCTCCACGCGCGCGCCGCGCTTGCCGGCCGTCGTCCGGCCGTCCAACGCTCGCCTGCTCTATTGGATTGGCCTTCGCCGATCCATAGCTCGACGCTCCCCGCGCGATCAGCCGTCGCCGGTCCGTGGCTCGACGAGCTTCCGCCGGGATCGACGCATCTCGCCACGCGCCTCCGATCGCATTCCGGTAGCGCGCCACCCCATTTCGATGAAGCCCGCCCCCGCATCAATTCACCCCCGTCTCACATGTCGTCGCGACGGCGATCCCCCGAACACGGCAGTGCCTTTCTCGATCCCGCGCGATACGCGCGGTGGTCGGTTGCCGCGCGCGTCGCAGCCGCTGCCGATCGAGGGGCGTCGCACGCCGCCAATGGAGGACACGATGACGAGACTCCCACGAGTGCGAGAGATGGCCTTTTGGTGCATCGCCGCGGTCGTCGCGATTCCCGCGACGGCAGCAGCCGACGGGTGCAGCCCGTTCGGCGACGCGCCGCGACCGATCGTGACCGACGTGACGCCGCTCACGTGCGTCGGCGGAGCGATGATGGCGCCCTGGTCCGACGCGGACGGCACGGCGCGCCGCGCCTGCGTCTACGAGCCCGCGTCGGCGTCGCCGACGAAGCCGCTGCCGCTGATCGTCTATCTGCATCCGTCGCTCTTCACCGCCGACACGCTGGCGGTCGCGACGAACATCCTCGACTACCTGGACACGGCGGACGTGAGCGGCGACCCCGAGCGGCCCGGCTTCATCGTCGTCGCCCCCGAAGGGCGGGCAACCACGCATTTCTATCCGACACCGGACGATCAGGGCACGGGCTGGGACAACTGGTACCGGCAGCTCGACAAGCGCGGGCGTGACGTCGAGATCCGCGGCGTCACGTATCCGCAGAACATCGACGCCGCCACCATCGACCACTTCCTCGACGAGGAGGTCGCGACCGGCAAGGTCGACACCCGGCGCATCTACGTCACCGGCTGGTCGAACGGCGCCGCGATGGCGGTGCTCTACGGGCTGAACCGTCGCCGCATCGCCGCGGCGGCGCCGTACACCGGCCCGGATCCGTTCGAGGCGTTCAACGATCCCTGCCCGCAGGAGCCGGTCGGCCGCCGGGCACGCAACGACGGCGAGCTCCGGGTCTCCAACCGCCGCCTGCCGGTCTTTCACGTGCACAACGCCTGCGACATCGCCGGCATCTGCCCGAACGGCGAGCTTCTCCTGGCGCAGCTGCTCGACGTCCATGCGCGGATCACCGACGTGATCATCGACGGCCCGCAGCATCAGGTCGCGATGTGCGACCCGGGGTGCGGAACGAATCCCGACGGCGACTTGAGCATCGAGGACAACCCGCGCGGCTTTACCGAGGGAACGCAGAATCACACACGCTGGCCGGCGCTGTGGACGGAGACGATGCTGGACTTCTTCCGCCTCCACCGCGGCCGGCGGCACTAGCCGCCGGCGTCGATCGTTCTCTCGCCGGTCGACTCTCGTCCTGGGGGTCGTGAGCCGGTCACGGGACCCGGCTGCGCGCAGTACGTGCTGAATCGCACGGAGTTGGCGACCTCGCAGCCCGTTACGACGCTGATCTGCGCCAGCTTGGATCGTTTTTCTTTTCGTCGCGCCCGAACCATGCTACGCGCGGTCCGGAGCTCCAGATGCCGCCGCGGCCCGCCCGAACCAACCGCTACGACGTCGCGATGGCGAGACAGGTCGCCGCGCGCGCCCCGCTGGCGTTCGCCGTCTTCCTGACGTGCGTCGCCCTGAGCACCTCGTTCGAGGTCCTGCGGTTTCCGGCCCGCCGCTCGTGGATGCTCGGCTTCGCCGCGGGCTTCCTGCTCCTGACGGTGATCGCGTGGCGTCTCATCCGGACGCATTCCGCGCGCAGCGCACAGGTGCTGGTGGCCTTCGTCGGCGTCGTCGGGATCGCGCTGAACGCGTATCACGCGATCGTCGGCGCGCCGGTCGCGATGTGCGTCTGGACCCTGACCGGTCTGCTCGCCGGGAGCGCGGTGATCGTGCCCTGGCGGCCGAGACACCAGATGCTCGCCTCGGCCGGGACCTTGCTCTCCTATCCGGTCCACCTGATGGTGGGCAACACGGACGCGCTCGTCTGGGGCGCCGGCGCGACCTACCTCCTGATCGTCGCGGTCCTCGCCGTGTTCGCGTCGGCGCTGCTCACGAGCTACGCCCGCTCCGACCTCGAGCTCACCGCGGCGCTCGCCGAGCGCGAGATGCGGTTGCAGAGCTACTTCGACCTCGCGCTGGTCGGAACGGCGATCCTCTCCGCCAAGGGTCGATGCGTCGAGGTCAACGACGAGCTCTGCCGAATGCTCGGCTACGACCGCAACGACCTGCTCGGGCGGCCGTGGATCGACGTGGTCGCCTCCGACGACGGCGCCGCCGCCGCCGCGCTGCTCGCGCGCGCGACCGACCCGAAGGCGATGCCCGAGCAGCGCGAGCTCCGTTGCCTCAAGAACGATCGTGCGCCGGTCGAGGTGATCGTCTCGGTCCGAGGTCTTCCCGGCGCCGGCGGCGTGATCGATCACACGATGGTGCTGGTGCACGACATCACCGAACGCAAGCGCGCCGAGGTCGCGCGCGAGCGTGCCAAGAACGAGTTCCTCGCCGCGGTGTCGCACGAGCTGCGCACCCCGCTGTCGTCGATCCTCGCCTGGTCGGCGTTGATCGGCGGCGGCCGGCTCGGCGCGGAGCAGACGCGCGTGGCGCTCGATACCGTCCAGCGCAACGCGCAAGCGCAGGCGGCGCTGATCGACGACCTGCTCGACGTCTCGCGCGCGCTCACCAGCGAGTGGCGGCTCGACCTCCAGGCGATCGAGCTCGCACCGGTCGTCCGCGCCGCGGTCGAGATCGTGCGTGCGACCGCGACGACCGGGGGCATCGTCCTCGAGACCGCGATCCCCTCCGACCCCGTCGCGGTGCTCGGCGACGCGCAACGCTTGCAGCAAGTCGTTTGGAACCTGCTGGCAAACGCCGTCAAGTTCACCCCGCCTGGCGGGCGCGTCCGCGTCACGCTGGTCCGCTCCGGCGCGGTCGCGCAGATCGTCGTCCGCGACACCGGCCGAGGGATCAGCCGGGAATTCCTGCCGGAGGTGTTCGACCTCTTCCGTCAGGCGATCATCACGGGGCAGGAACGCCGCAGCTTCGGCGTCGGCCTCGCGATCGTCCGCAGCCTGGTCGAACGTCACGGGGGACGGTGCGCGCGGAGAGCGCGGGCGAAGGCCAGGGAGCCGTCTTCACGGTCGAGCTGCCGGTCGTGGACCGCGACCGACCGCGAGCCGGCGAGGGCGCGGTCCCCGAAGCGGCGCCGGTGACGCTCACCGGCCTGCGCGTGCTCGTGGTCGACGACGACGCCGACTCGAATGCGGTCGTGCGCGCACTCCTCACGTCGTTCGGCGCCGAGGTACGCACGGCGACGTCGGCCGGCGAGGCGCTCGTGATCGCCGGCGAGTGGCATCCCGACGTCCTGGTCACCGACCTCGAGATGCCCGGCGAGGACGGCTACGCGCTCGTTCGCCAGCTGCGCGCGGCCGGCGGCGTTCCGGCGGTCGCGCTCACGGCGTACACCGCCGCCAGCGACCGCGTCCGGGTCCACGCCGCGGGTTTTCACGCGCACGTCGCCAAGCCCTTCGATCCGGCACAGCTCGCATCCGCCGTCGAGACGGCGGCGCGCTCCGCGAGCTGACCGGCGAGCGCGTCGCGTCGTGCGCTCCCGCCGCGGACATCGTCGATGCCCGCGGCGGGTGGTCACGCTTCGCGGCCGCGGGCCTCAGTGCCTCGAGGGCTTGGGGCTGTGGTCGAGCTTGATCTTGCGCCCGTTCAAGGGCTGCGCGGGACGCGCATTGCCGAACGTGAAGTCGAGCGCCGGGTGCGTCGCGATCATGTCCTTGAAGGCGTGGATCTGCTCCCTCGACATCTCGATCGGCTCACGCAACACGCGCCACTCCACTCCCTCGCTGCACGGCGGTGTCGTCAGCGACCCGTCGTAGGCGAAGTAGCGCCGGTCTGCCGGGAGCGCATCCCCGATGTCGATCTCCTCGCCGGAGTCGTATTCGTCGTTCGCGTTGGGCACGAGGTTGGCCGCGTCGGTCAACAGGTCCCACAGGTCCGCGAGGACGGCATTCTCCTGGCCCTCTCGGATCATCACGCCGACGACCGCGAGCCGATTGTCGGCGCTCCGGTGCACGATGTGCAGCTCCATCGGAAAGGCGGCGCCGTCCTCGAACGTGTGCTCGGCGGGAGCGTGGAAGTGGAACTGCACCACGTCGAAGGGGGTCCCTCGACCGACGGTGATGGCGCTCTCGGGCGTGCTCTCGTACTCCACCTCGATGTTGTGGCCGGTGTTCTTCAGGACGATCTCCGTCGCGTGATAGTCGAACGCGATGTCCGGCAGGTTCGACGTCCGGACCCGCGAATGCGTGTCCGAGAGCCGCGACTGCTGAAAATCGATCGGCGATTGCTGCTGGCCGGTGCCGCACGTGGCGCTGATCATGTCCCACTCTTCGGGCGCCAGCTTGCCGCCCGGCTCGCCGTAGCCCCAGTCCATGGGGACGGCGAATGCCGGCGCCGCGACGCCGAGCACGAGCAGTGACATCAGGATCGGGACGATACGCGAGCGGCTCATCGGGGGTTTCATGTCTCCTCCTGTTCGAGGAGGCTCTCGCTCAATGGCCGCGCGGCGCGGTTCCACGGCGGTCCAACGGGTCCTCCGGTGTCGGGGCGTTCTGGTTCAGGTTGTCGGATCGCTTCTCGATCGACGTGGGCCGCGCCCGCGCGCACTGCCTCGCGTCTCCCGACGCGTCGTTCGGCGATGTCGACGCGTCGCACCCGCTACGCGTTTCCGCCACGGGCGGCGGCACGGTAGTGCCACCGTGCGCGTGCCGTCAAGTTAAGAATAGTTGAACGCAACATAAGAACCCGACGCGAGGCCGGCTCCTGCGCGTCGCTCATCGCTCGCGGCGCACGCCCGGTCTGCGAGGCCCTACGCCCCGACCGCCGCCGTCGCCGGCTGCTCGGCGATGAGCCGGAGCACCTTGCGCGCGGCCTTCGGGATCTGCGTGCCCGGCCCGAAGATCGCCTTCACGCCCGCCTGCTCGAGAAACGCATAGTCCTTCGGCGGGATGATGCCGCCCACCGTGACGGCGATGTCGCCGGCGCCGGCGCGCTTCAGCTCTTCGATGAGCTGCGGCACCAGCGTCTTGTGCCCGCCGGACTGCGTCGAGACGCCGATCACGTGCACGTCGTTCTCGACAGCCTGGCGGGCGACCTCCTCGGGCGTCTGGAAGAGCGTGCCGACGTCGACGTCGAAGCCGAGGTCGGCGAACGCGGTCGCGATCACCTTCGCACCACGGTCGTGCCCGTCCTGGCCGATCTTCGCGACCAGCATGCGCGGCCGGCGGCCGTGCGCCTCGGCGAAGTCGGCGACCTCCGCTTGCAGCGCCTTCCACGCGGCGTCGTCGTCGAAGGCAGCGCCGTAGACGCCGGAGATCGAGCGGATCTCCGCCGCGTGCCGGCCCCACACTTTCTCGAGCGCGTCCGAGATCTCGCCGACCGACGCCCGCGCGCGCGCCGCCTCGACCGCGAGCGCGAGGAGATTCCCCTCGCCGGTCTCGGCACAGCGCGTGAGGGCGGCGAGCGTCTCACGCACCTTGGCGCCGTCGCGGCTCTCACGGATCCGCTTCAGGCGCGCGATCTGCGCCTCGCGGACGGCCGTGTTGTCGATCTCGCGGGTGTCGATCTCGGGCTCCTCCGGCAGCTGGAACTTGTTGACGCCGACGATCACGTCGTCGCCGCGGTCGATGCGCGCCTGCCGCCGCGCCGCGGTCTCCTCGATCCGGAGCTTCGGCATGCCGGCCTCGATCGCCTTGGTCATGCCGCCGAGCTTCTCGACGTCGTCGATGATGCCGAGCGCCTTGGCGGCGAGCGCGTGCGTCAGCGACTCCATGAAGTACGAGCCGCCCCACGGGTCGACGACTTTCGGGATGCCGGTCTCGAGCTGGAGGATCAGCTGGGTGTTGCGCGCGACCCGCGCCGACGCGTCGGTCGGCAGCGCGATCGCCTCGTCGAAGGAGTTGGTGTGCAGCGACTGCGTCCCGCCGAAGACGGCGGCCATCGCCTCGATCGTGGTCCGAATGACGTTGTTGAAGGGATCCTGCTCGGTGAGGCTCGCGCCCGACGTCTGGCAATGCGTCCGCAGCATGAGCGACGTCTGCTGCTTCGGTCCGAAGTGCTTCTTCACGAGCGTCGCCCACAAGCAGCCGCGCGGCGCGAAGCTTCGCGATCTCCATGTAGAAGCTCATGCCGATCGCGAAGAAGAACGAGAGGCGGCCGGCGAACTGGTCGATGTCGAGACCCTTCGAGAGCGCGGCGCGGACGTACTCGAGGCCGTCGGCGATCGTGAACGCCAGCTCGAGGTCGCACGTCGCTCCCGCTTCCTGCATGTGGTAGCCGCTGATCGAGATCGAGTTGAACTTCGGCATCTCGCGGCTGGTGTACGCGATGATGTCGGCGACGATCCGCATCGAGGGTCCGGGCGGGTAGATGTAGGTGTTCCGGACCATGAACTCCTTGAGGATGTCGTTCTGGATCGTCCCGGTGAGCTTGGCGCGCGGCACGCCCTGCTCCTCACCGGCGACGATGAAGCTCGCGAGCACCGGCAGGACGGCGCCGTTCATCGTCATCGAGACCGACATCTTGTCGAGCGGCACGCCGTCGAAGAGGATCTTCATGTCCTCGACGGAATCGATCGCGACGCCCGCCTTGCCGACGTCGCCGACCACGCGCGGGTGATCCGAGTCGTAGCCGCGATGGGTCGCGAGGTCGAACGCGACCGAGAGGCCCATCTGCCCGGCAGCGAGGTTCGCTCTGTAGAACGCGTTCGACTCCTCGGCGGTCGAGAAGCCGGCGTACTGGCGGATCGTCCACGGCTGGCCGGCGTACATGGTCGCCCGCGGGCCGCGGAGGAACGGGAAGACGCCGGGTGACGTGTCGGCGAAGTCGAGGTCGGCGACGTCCGCCGCGCGTGTAGAGCGGCTTCACGTCGATGCCTTCGGGCGTGTGCCAGACGAGTCCTGCGGGATCGGCGCCCTTCCGTTCCTTGCGGGCGAGCTCTTGCCAGATCGTCAGATCTGCGGGCTGTTTCGGGTCGGCCATGAGGCGAGGATTGACCATTCGCCCCGGCTGTTCAACCGGCCGTTGGACGTCAACGGTCGAGGTCGCGGCGCGCATACGATCTCGGGGACGCAACTACCGATAGCATCGACCATGAGCTGCTTGTTCTGATGCCAAGGCGGTGGGGCCGGGAGGAGGCGACGGCGACTACGACCAACCCGTTGAGCGTTGGCTCTCGCCAGCCCAATGCGAACCGACTGCGCCCCACCGCAGCACGGCCCCTGCGCACATCCATTTGCTCGATTCTTCGGCGAACGAGCACACCACATCGCCCGGTTCCAGGGCGTTGCCGCGAGCCATTTCGTCAAGGATCGCTAGAAAAGTGACACCGCCGAGGTAGCCGACGCGGTCGAGGTTGATCCGCCACGTATCGGCGCGAAGGCCGAAGCGGCTCTCGAAAATCGGCTGCAGCTTTTGGACCGCCTGCATCGAGGACACCGACGGGAGGAAGTGATCAATCGACTGTGCGTCCAGGTCGAGCTCCTTCAACATCCGCTCGAACGCGGCGCCGGCGAGTGCGAATCCTTCTCGCAACGCGTACCGGGTTGGTTGGGTGACGTGTTGGTCCCCACGCTCGAACGCGCCGACCACATCCGGGTGCGCCGCGCCCAAGCGGAGTGACATGCCGCAACGTTTGCCGACGCCCGTCGATTCGAGCCAAATGCGCAGGCCTGTGTCATGCTCGGTGCGTTCGAGCGCAAGCGCTGCGGCGCCGTCCGAGAGAATCCAGAGTAGCGAGCCCTGATCGGCAGTGAGTTGCGCGGGATTCGTCCACGGCGGGCGGCCGAGCCAGCTTGAGTATTGGGACGAGCAGACAAGCGCGCGTTGGTAGGTTCCGAGCTCGAGCTGGCTCGCCGCAAAGAGCAAACCTTTGTAGGGCGCGGTGCAGTTGGCGCTGATCTCGACCTCCGCGCATCGTCGGATTCCGAGCGCCTCTTGCACGAGCGTGCTCGTTGGGGGCATGAGCTGGTCGGGGACGACGGTCGTTACGACGAGCAGATCAACGGCATTCGGTTCCCACCCGGCTGCGGCAAGCGCGCGGCGACCCGCCGCACTGGCCATCGAGGTGTTGGATTCGCGCCGCGTTTCGTCGCTGAGGTCGATCGCGGAGTGCCGAGTGCGAATGCCGGTCTCCGCGATGAGACGCGCGTGCTCGTGTTCCGTAAGCCCATCAGGATAACGGCACAAGAACGCCTGGATCGAGGCCACGTCGATAGGCGGCCCCGGAAGGTAGCTCCCGGTCCCCGCGATACGGACTCGCATCGCGCCCCCGCTACTCGGTCCGAATGTCGTCAAGAATTGATTGGCGCGTCGCACGGCGCGCCGCACCGTAGCCGGCGAGTACGGTCATCACCATCACCAGCACTACGTACCAGACTGTTGGGACGAGCGCGAGGTGATGTTCGAGGTGATAGCCAAGAAGGTAACGAAAGTTGAACGCGAGCCAAATCCAGGCGGTCACAGCGCCGACCACGACCCCTAACACGGCACCGAGAACGCCCACGGTGGCAGATTCGATGGCGACAGAACGACGCACGGCTCGCTCATCGGCACCAATCAGTCTCCACACAGCGAACTCCCTCCGTCGTTCGATGATCGCGGAGAGTAGCAGGTCGAAGATGCCCGCCGCCGTGACGATCGCGATCAAGAGCTGAATCGCTTTGGTGAATGCGAATGCGCTGCTCACCTTCTCATGATGGTAGTCGAGCACGTCGCGCATCGAGAGCATTTTCAGGCGGTAGCGATCGCCGAGGCGCTCGGCGATCCGCCGGCGGATGGTATCGAGCGATTTCCCGGGATCGAGAGACAGCATGATGCGGCTCACGTTGGTCACGTCCCAACGGTCGATGAACAGGCGGCGGCTGATGAGCACGCTGCCCCGGTCGGAGATGAGGTCCGGGACGACGCCCGCGATTGGCAAGCTGAGCTTGCCGGTCGGTGTGTCGAGCTCGATCGTATCGCCGACGTGAAGATCGAACCGATCGGCGAGCCCTGTCGAGATGTTCGCTGCCCGACCCGTGTTCACGCGTTCCGCGGCATCTGCAGCATCGCCTTCTCTATACCATCCGGGCCGCAGCCTCGATGGCACGATGAAGCCGTCACTCGCCGCACCCACGGCGATGCGCTCACCTCGGTACATGACACCCGGCAATGCCCGAACCGTCTCGACACGACGGACACCTTCTATCTCGCGAAGCTCACTCGCGACACTTTCGGGAATCGGTGTTTCAAGCCACCCCCCCTCGGTTGCGACGGCGCTCACGATCAGATCGCCGCCAAGAAAACCTTGGACATACGTCGCCGTCGTCCGGTGAAAGCTATGCTCAACCGATGACACGCTAATGCCAACCGTCAGCACGAGCGCGACGGCGGCAACCGTCACTCCCGTGCGGACAGCGGACCGAAACAGGCTCGTTGCGGCGACTTCGCCTTCGGCGCCGAACCGTTTCGAGAGCACGTCCGACACAAGCCCCGCGAGGGCAGTGACGAGAGGAATCGCCAGCACAATCACAGATGCGTTCCACAGCGTCGCACCAAAGTTCCCCCATGCGATCGACTTGAATCGCTGCTCACCGACGAGGGCACCGGCGCTAATCAGGACGAGCACGACCCACCACACGAGCAGCCCACGCGGAGGCTTCTGGACGATGGGGCGACGCGAGGCTCGCAACACGTCGAGTGGGTTCAGTAGCGCGATACGCCGCGCTGCAAACCACGATGCAAACAGCGTCGATGCGATCCCGCCGACGGTGATGATGGCGAGATCGCGCGGGTCAATCGTTTGAGTGCCTGCGCTGAAGCGAAGCTGGAAGATGACGCCCATCGAGTTCGTCACCATGCCGACGAGAAAGTGGGCGAGTACGATGCCAACGCCAATACCGAGCGCCGTCCCAACCGCGCCCAGCACGGCGGCCTCGAACATGAAGAGCCAAAACACTTGGCGTGGTGTGGCTCCGATCCGACGTAGCCCGCCCATGATGACCGCGCGGTTGAGCGCTCCTGTCGAGGTCGTGTTGTAGATGATGAACACGCCCGCCACGAGGCAGAGCAAACTCAGCCCAGTCAACATCGCCTGAAACGAGGCGAGGATGCTCTCGTATTGAACGCCCCGGTACTCGGGGCGCCCTACTGTGAGCGTCGTCGGAAGCGCAGCGCCCAATCGCCGCTCAACGTCCGCGATGTCGACGCCGTCCGCGAGCACGACATCTATCTGGTCGATTCGACCTTCCTTGCCGAGCCAGCGCTGCGCTGCGGTAATGTCCATGATGGCAAGCTGACCGCCGAACGCTGCGGCGAGACCCTCTGGGCGGAGCAGGCCACGAACGAGAAAGCGCTGGACGCCTTGAGGGGTGGAGAGATCGACGGCGTCGCCGACGCGCAGATTCTGTCGCGCGGCAAACTTCTCGGTCACGAGAAGCGAGTTCTGACCCTCAAGCGCCTTAACGAGATCACTTCGCCGGCTCACCGCATCGATTTGGTAGCGTCGTAGATCGTCCTCGGCGGTCAGATCGGCCCCGAAGAGCTGCAGCGTCTCCTCCGCGTTGCTCGCGAGTGAGATGGTTCCTCGGACCAGCGGCACGGCGAGCCGGATGCCAGACTCGGCGCGTACGGTGTCGACTGTCGACTCATCAAACCCAATCTCGCCGACGCCGAGAGTCACTTCGAGATCGGCGGGACCCGCGATGAGGCGGATGGTGTCGCGGACATTCGCGAGAACGCTAGTGTTGATAATGTTGATGCTCACGATGAGGGCAACGCCGGTGAGCGTACCCGCGACAACGAGCAGGGTTCGGCCCCAACTCGCGCGAAGCTGCGGTATTGAGACTAGAGCGACGAGGCGGAACAACGACAAGGCTACTTCACAAGGTCGAGGCGAGTGCGCATACTTTCGTCCGGATCGAGATTGATCTCTTGATCGAGCGCGCCGTCGACGAGATGCAGAATGCGGTGGGCGTATGATGCGAAGCTCGGGTCGTGAGTCACGAGGAGAACCGTAACGCGGGTACGTTCGTTGACGTCGAGGAAGAGGTCCATGATGGCTCGACCCGCCGTGCGGTCCAGATTGCCAGTTGGTTCGTCGGCGAGGATGATCGCCGGCCGAATGACGAGCGCCCGCGCGATCGCGATCCGCTGCTGCTCGCCTCCCGATAGTTCCGTGGGATCGTGCGCCGCGCGGTGGGCCATGTTGACGAGCGCGAGCGCTTCATCCACGCGTTCCGTCACCTCGCGCCGTGGAACGCCATCGAGCACGAGCGGCATCCCGATGTTCGCGCGCGCGGTGAGGAACGGCATGAGATCGAAGGTCTGGAGCACATAACCGACCCGCCGCCGACGCAGGAGAGCTGTCTCCGATTCCGTCATCTTGGCGATATCGATGCCGTCAACACGGACTGTACCCTCGGTCGGCGGCGTGAGGCCGGCTACCAAGTGCAAAACGGTGCTCTTGCCCGATCCGCTAGGGCCGGTGAGCGCGTAAAACGACCCCTTCGGGCAGACGAAAGAAAGGCCTTTCACCGCAGCGACCCGCGTCGCGCCGCTGCCGAAGACCTTCGTAACGTTCTGAAACTCGATCATGCTGCGGGCGGCGGAGCATACCGCGCCTTTAGCTTCGCAGCGACCTCTTCAAGCCACGCGAGTTCCGCTCGAACGTTCAGTTCGACGCCGTCGATGAGCAAACCGGTGACGAACCCGTCGCCTCGGAGCCGCTCAAGCTTCCTGCGCTCGCGTCCGACGTTCTGTAGCTGCTTGGCGTAGATTTCGCGCTGATGCCGGATGAGGGCCAGGACGTCCGGTAGCTGCTCAGGGGTCGCGAAGAGGAGCTTTACCGCCAGGTCGTGGCGAAGGGGGCGCGGCGCGTCCGTGGGAGTTTCGAGGATGAACGCGTCGAGGCTCTGCCGGCCCCGATCGGTGATGCGATAGGTTTTTCGGCTCTTCGCACCCCCGCGGCTAACCTGCTCGATGAGGTCCTCCGCGCCGAGACGATCCAGAATACGGTAGACCTCGCCGAAGTTGACCTGCCAGAAACCCCCGAGCAGCCGCTCACTGGCGGCGGAGCGCGTAGCCGTGAATACCGCGGGGACTGCGGGAAACGACGCCGAGTAGGGCGTACCGGAGACCGTCGGGCTGGCGCATAGGCGGTTCCTCTCACGGCGGCACGGTCGCCGCCGCAGCGTCGCTAGGGCGGTGCAACGCTCGCACATACGCAAGTTCACTGTCAACGGCGATCAGCGCGCCGGAGCTATTTCGGAACGGAATGCCGCTCGGCAGCGAGCGCATGGGCGATCGCTCCGTGTGCTGCGCACTTCGGGAGCGCGAACGGAGCCTCGCGCCCGCAGAGCTGGATCGTTCTGAATCAATATCGAACTCCGTACATCGCAAAGCTCGCACTTCACCGCTCCTCGCGTCGACTTCGGCACCCGGCAGGCAGTCCGTCTTGGACTATCCTAATTCGTCGCGAGATACAGTCATTCCGTAACGTACGCACGATATTCGCGCCGAAATGAAATGTCACATGTGTATGCATATTCGACTTGAACGGCGAGCGCAGCCTGTGGCAACTGAGGCGCGTTGTTCACACACAGACATGTTCACGACGATCGCGCGTCGCGCCCCGATGGGCTCCGCCCTGAACCCGACGCTTCCGATCCGCACCGCCCCCACGATCCTCCAGAAAGGACCAAACAATGAAGTTAATCAGTATGGCCGCATTCGGTCTGATGCTCGCTTGCCTGGCGGCGACGTCCGTTCTGGCAGCCATTACTCAGGACCTTGGCCCTGACAGCGCGGGCGCCGAGGTGAGCACCCTGCAAGACATACTCACCCGCGCAGGGTCAGCGATCTATCCTGAAGGGCGCGTGACTGGCGTCTGGGACACCGCAACGGGAACGGCGGTGAGTCGCTTCCAGGACGCCCATGGGATCACCGTCGAGCCCGGAATGGTAGGGCCAGTGACCCGGCTCTACCTGAATTCGATTGACAGCCAGCAAACCCCGGATGATATGAATCGCGCCGTGCTGACTGCGCTTGCAGGCGCGAGGGCGGATCTCAGTACGCTTCTGACCGAACGCGCAGCAACCATGCAGGCGTTGATGGCGACCAACCCCGCCAAGGCGTGGGAGGTTCAGCTTCCCAAGGGCACGAAGGTGCCTACCGAGCTGCAAGGACTCGTTGAGAAACACGTCGTGGCCCATGGCAAGGTCATCGCCACCTACCGTCATGGACACGATTGGGCGGGGACATCCTCACGGATCCTGACTACCAAGGGGGCAGCCTACGACGTCAACGATCCTCGCGTTCGAGCCGTCGGGCCGGCAGGGAAGGGCACGGTGCGGGGCATTGCCCTGAGCGGACAGCTCGTCGCCGACCCCGGCTCCAAGGGCGTCAAGGTGAAGCCCAATAAACGAGCGATCCTCTTTCCCCCGCCTCCCGTCTGGCGGGTCGGGGTAGTGATGCTCCGATTCCCAGACCGCGACTTCCCGACGGACACGCGCCAGAACCTCGTGGGTGTCGAGCAAACGGTCGCCGACTATTGGTCCGAGGCGTCCTATGGCAAACTGACCATCCAGACGACCATCACCGACTGGATCGTGGCGGATCGGACCTTCGCCTCGTACCAGTGCGATCAGTCCGCCATGTTCAGGACGGCGTTCCGATTGGCCGACAACCAGATCGACTGGTCGCAGATCGACACCATGGTCCTCGTTACCCCTGAATCGGATTCCCACGGCCAAGAAGACTGTGGACAGATCGGGTACATGACTGCAGGTCACTTCTCCACGCCCCGGCACCCCAGCTTCGACATGCTCATCAACTATCTACGCTCCGACGACTTCTGGGGCGCATTCGCGCATGAGTTGGGGCACGCGTTGCGATTGCCCCATGCGAACGAGGCGTATTGTCAGAACACCACGCCCCCTCAAGACCCCGACCCGTGGCACTTTGGTATCTGTCACTCCTGCGAATACTGCGACTACTTCAGCGTCATGGGTCTAACGCAGGTCGGCTTTCCGAGCGCCGTGTTCTCGGAGCAGCTCGGGTTCTATGACGCCCAACATACGCTGCTGACAGTGACCCAGCCCGGTACCTATGAGATCGATAACCGAACCACCCCTGGGCCTGGCCCCAAGGCACTGAAGATTCCTCGAGGTGACCTGACGGGCGACGCGATCTACGTTGAGCGCGTGGACGGCACAGGATTCGATCAGTCGGCTGCTGGACAAGGCGGCGTGCTGATCCACATCGACTTTCCGACACCGGAGAATTTTCCCGTATATCAGCACCCTAATTCCCCACACGGGAGTTTCGTGGTCGACACCACCCCCGATTCGTCCCCATGGCCCGACGTTAAGGACACGTCCCACGTCATGCTGCACGTCGGGGACCCGCCGTACTACGATCAGCTCTCTGGGTACTACATCTACGTCGGGGCTACCCCCAGCGTCATCCATGTCGCCCTCGTGCCGCCCGCGCCGCCGCCCACGCCCACTGCTCAGCCCACGTCCACAGCCAAGGCACCGATCCCGACACGGACGCCACAACTGCCGATATTCCCGACACCGACGCCACGACCGACGGCGGTGCCTCTGCGATGCGAACCGGCAGAGCAGGTCATCGTGCCTAACAGCGTGGTGCATTTCCACGTCGTGGGCGGTACCCCTCCGTTCCATTGGCTCGAACCGGGCGGTGCATATTCCGACCCTCCTGGTACGGATGATCGCCAATTCACACGCGATCATGCCGCATTCATCCCCGACAATTCCGGTCAGCCAACTGACTGGTACATCGGGGTAGGAATGGAGGATTTCGGCTATTCGGGAATCTGTAAGGTCCATGCGGCGTTCCCACCTCACCTCACACTTGCCTTCGACGGACAGCCCGCAACTTCGACGGAAATCCTGCCGCGCAAGTGCCAGACGGTGGACTTGGCGGGTGGGCTGCATGGGTGGGTCTGCGATCACGTGCTCATGACGATCCCCGCTCTGACCACACACCGTCTGAGTTGGACGAGCCAAGGGGCTCTCTCCTGCTACTTCAGTGGCATGACGGGCGGCGGCGACGGCTATTTCGCGGTCTCCCCCCAGGGCTTCATCGATTGTCCGAGCGCCTCCTGTCCGACGACATGGGCGACACCGATGAGCAACCTGGGCGCATTCTTGTGCGCTGATCAAACCAATCCGCTGGCGAGCAATGCACAGCGGTCCGCGCCACTGGAGCTCGACCTCGCAATCGGACAACCCCCGGTCGCTCCCGCGAACGGAGACAACGCCGAGTGCGTTGATGTTCAGGCGCCCGCCGTCCTCTTCAAGCCGACGTCCTTCCCAATCCTGACGGTGCCCTTCTCCGCGACAGTCACCATGCGGAACACCGGCACGACCACGTGGCAACCGGGAACCTACCGGTTGGGAGCGCGCGACATCGCATATTCGTATCGACCTCTGGCCGAGACTTCACGCTGGACGATCACACGGGTCGCCCTCGATCACCCGATCGTGCCTGGCGACACGTTTACCTTCGTCCTCAACCCCCTGAGTGCCGCGTCCACCCCCGGTCTCCTGGAATTCTCGTGGCAAATGGTCCGCGAGGACGGATCACCCGTATGGTTCGGCTCGGGTTGTAGTTGGGTGATCGACTACGAGTTACTGTGAAGTGAAAGGATAGTCATGAAAACCCCAGTATTCCTACTACTACTCGTACTACTGCTCCCGGTCCCGGCACAGGCCCGATACTGGCACGCTGCCGTCACCATTGGTGGCGACCTGTCTGAGACGCTCGAGATGACCGGATTCACCGGGCACGGGGGCACGAGTGGCGCTTACTTGGTCCGAATCATGACGGGAGAGGGACCATACATCCTCGACACTGGCCCGCTCACCGGCATCCGCAAAAGAGATAACCGCCGCTTCGATTTCGAGACACCCAACTTCACCGTTATCTGCACCGTGACGACGGAGACCTTCAAGACGACCAGCCGACTCGTTCTCAAGGCGCGCACCCACACCGATACGTGGGGTCCCCTGTCATGTACGTGGAGTTTTGCGGGCAATATAATCGAGGACAATATAATCGGTACGGTCACTTCGATGCCATGACCAGATACCTATTCGTGATTCCCGCGACAGCGGGCGAGTGATGTGGCGGCGCGCCCGTTTTATCGCGGCGCACCCAAAACTGCCGCGCCCTTCTGATGCCGAGACAGCACAGCCGTGAGCGGCGAGTGATGAGTTGACGTCATAACGAAGTTCGCAAAGCACGTGCTCGCGGCCGCGGCGCTCGTCGCCCTGGTGGCGATGGGCGCCCGGCCATCGCTCGCCGGAACCGGTGACACCCTGCGCAAGAAGAAGTCCGCTGCGCTGGTGATGCGCGACGTGCGGAAGAACACCGAAACTCCGCTCGCCATCGACCTCGCGGCCTCGACGCTCGCCGCGACGCCGGACGACGCGCTCTCGGTCTCGGGCGGCCCCGCGATCCAAGGTGCACTGGACAAACGCGGCACCGACCTCGAGCGGTACTAGGCCGTGACGGGCGGCCGGTGCTCCGCCCAGGGGCGAGCCTTCTCGAGCTGGGCGGCGAGGCGAAAGAGCGTCGCCTCGTCGCCGAAGCGGCCGACGAAGTGTGCGCCGATCGGCAGTCCCTGCGCGTTCCAGTAGAGCGGCACCGACATCGCGGGCTGCCCCGTCGCGTTGACGATCGGCGTGAACGGCGCGAACTCGCCGGCACGCATGAAGCCTTTGAGCGGCTCGTCGTAGCCCGCGTCGAGGGTGCCGAGCGGCAGCGGCGGCTCGGCGAGCGTCGGCGTGAGCCACACGTCGTGCTCGACGAAGAAGCGTGCGACGTCCCGCGCGATACGCTGGATCTGCCCGAGCGCCAGGAGGTACTCGGCCGCGCCGACCTGCTTTCCCATCTCGGCGAGGCCCCAGGTGATGGGCTCGAACATCTCGGCCGCGAGGGTCTGGCCCAAGGTCGTCTCGATCAGCTTGAGATTGCTCGCGGCACCTGCCGCGTAGATCGTGACGAACGCTCCCAAGCCCGCGGGCGCGTCGTACGTCGGAGCGCCCTCGACGACCTCGTGGCCGAGGTCGGCGCAGAGTCGCGCCGCGTCCTCGACGGCGGCGACGCAGTCCGGGTGGACGGCGGCGCCGGTCGCGGCCGTGGTGGTGAACGCGATGCGGAGCCGTCCCGGGCCGGCGCCGACTTCCTGCAGGAACGGCCGCGCGGGCGCCGGCGCGCAATACGGGTCGCCGAGGTCGGGCCCCGACGTGGCGTCGAGCAGCGCCGCGCTGTCGCGGACCGAGAGCGTGACCGCGTGCTCGCAGACCAACCCGCCCAGGAGGTCGCCGGCATCGGGGCCGAGCGGATTGCGCGCGCGCGTCGGCTTGATTCCGAAGACCCCGCAGCACGAGGCCGGGATGCGGATCGAGCCGCCGCCGTCGCTGGCGTGCGCCATGGGCACGAGGCGCGCCGCCACCGCCGCCGCCGAGCCGCCGCTCGACCCGCCGGGGCTGCGCGCAGCGTCCCACGGATTGTGGGTCGCGCCGAAGAGCACCGGCTCGGTCGTCGGCGGAATGCCGAACTCCGGCGTATTGGTCTTGCCGACGACGACGAGCCCGGCGCGCTTGTGGCGGCGGACGAGCTCGGTGTCGTGATCCGAGACGTAGCCGGCGAGGAGCCGCGCGCCGAACGTGAGGCGAACGCCGGCGTACTGCGCGAACAGATCCTTCAACAGGAACGGCACGCCGGCGAACGGCCCGGCGAGCTGCGGCGCCCCGGCCGCCTCGCGGGCCAGGTCGAACATCGGCGTGACCACGGCGTTGAGCTTCGGGTTCACGCGCTCGATGCGCGCGATCGCCGCGTCCACCAGCTCGATCGGCTTCACCTCCCGCCGGCGCACGAGATCGGCCTGGGCGAGGGCGTCGAGGTTGGAGAGATCCATCGCGAAGGCTCTACGCACGAAGCCCGGCGGGCGTCAATTGCGCGTCGACCGCGGCGCGCGCCCGACCGCCACGAACGGGTACGCGAAGTGGCCGATCGGCACGAGCAGGGCCTTCACGCCGCGCACGCTCCACTCGTCGGGAAACGACGGGTCCGCGATGCCGGTCGGGGGGTACGCGACCTCGTCCGGCGACTGCGTCCCGAACAGGCGATCCCAGATCGAGAACACCACGCCGTAGTTCGTGTCGCGATGCGCGTCGTCGGAAGAGTGATGGATGCGGTGCGACTGCGGCGTCACCAGAAACGTGCGGAGCGGGCCGAGTCGGGTCCGGACGTTCGCGTGCGTGAACTTCGTGTAGCAGTTGCCGACGACGCTCCACGCGGCGACCGTCGGCAGCGCGTTGCCGAGGGCGAACAGCGGCAGTGCGCCGAGGGTCGTCGTCACCAGGTACTCGAGAGGGTGGTAGCGCAGGTCGGTGAAGAGATTGAGCTCGCGCTGCGCGTGATGAACCGCGTGGAAGCGCCAGAAGAGCGGAACCCGGTGGCGCACCCAGTGGTGAAACCACGCGACGAGGTCCCCGAGCAGAATGCCGAGCGTGACCCGGAGCGCGAACGGCCAGGCGACGGCGGCGTCGACGGTGAGAAATCCGAGCCAGCACTCATACGCCGATCGCAGCACGGAGACGTACAGCAGCTGTATCAAGAAGCCGGAGCCGTGGGTGATGACGACGTACGCGGCATCCGTGCGAAGCCCACGGGAGAGGATCCCTTGGTCGCGCCGCGCCGGCAGCCGGCGCTCGAGCACGAGAATCGTCGCGATCGCCAGCCAGAAGACCGGGCTCAGGTAGAACGCCGCGGTCGAGGAATGTGACAGCCGCTCGATGCGCGGCAGACCGGCGTGCGGGACGAGCGCGGCCCAGACGGCGATCGCCGTGGCGCCGATCACGAAGGCGGCGAGCGCCGCGCCGCGCCCGCGCGCGTACGCCGGCGCGCGGAGGCGCTTCACGTCAGTACTGGGTGATCACCGTCACGCCGACCGTGCCGTACTTGTCCATCGCCTCGAGGACGCCACTCGCCTCCTCGAGCTTGATCCGACGATGGACGAGCTTCCCGGGATTGAGCCGTCCGGCCTCGACCATCTGCAGCATGCCGGCGAAGTTCGGAGCCTGCATGCCGAGCGACCCGAGGATGCGCACCTCTTTCAGGACGATGACGTCGATCGGCAGCGCGATCTCGCCTTTCTCCGCTCCCGAGGTGAGACCGACCTGAATGTGCCGACCGCGCTTGCGCGTGCACATCACGGAGTTGCGGCAGGTCGCGGCGACGCCGAGGGCGTCGATCGACACGTGCGCGCCGCCGCCGGTGAGCGTCATGATCGCGCCGATCGGCTCGTCCTTCGCGGCGTTGACCGTGCGCACGGCGCCCTCGGCCTTGGCGGCCTCGAGCTTCTCGTCCGACACGTCCACCGCGATCACGTTCGCGCCCATCGCGGCGCCGATCTGCACCGCGGAGAGGCCGACGCCGCCGCACCCGTGAACCGCGAGCCACTCGCCGGGGCGCACGTCGGCCTGATCGACGAGCGCGTGGAACGCCGTCATGTAGCGGCAGCCCATGCTGGCGGCGTCGACGAACTCCACGCTCTCGGGCAAGCGCACCAGGTTCACGTCGGCGAACGGCACCGCGACGCGGCGTCCGAAGCCGCCCCAGTACGCGACGCCCGGCACGAGCGGCGTGTCGCAGACGTTCTGATGTCCGGTCCGGCACCACTCGCAGGTGCCCTCGCCTTGGCTGAAGGGAATCAGGACCCGGTCGCCCTTCGTCCAGCGGGTGACGTTGGCGCCGACCTCTTCGACGACGCCGCAGAACTCGTGGCCGAAGACGTGCGGCACCGGAAGCACGATGCCGAGCCACGACCAGTCGCCGGACCAGAGGTGCCAATCGGTGCGGCAGATGCCGTTCGCCTCGACGCGGATCAGCGCGCCGTCGGCGGTCGGCATCGGATCGGGAACGTCACGGACGACGAGCGGCTTGCGGACTCCATCGAACACGGCGGCGCGCATCGGCGATCCTCCTCTTCGGGGTGGGCCTGCCTCATAGCGCCGCCTCTTCCGCCGGTAAACCCCGGCGACGCGTCGATGGTGGCCGGTCCGACCGACACCGGCGCGTCGATAATGGCTCGTCGGCCCCGCTGCCGGCGCCGGTCAGCGAAGACGGGTCTCGACGAGATCCGTCAGCCAACGGCGGAAGCGGCGGGCGGTCGCCCGATCGGCCGGCAAGCCGACGGCGCGCCGAAACGGACCGCCCGCGAGCGCTTCGGCGAAGATCGCGAGGTTCACCAGCGTCAGCGCGTGCAGCGTGTCCTCGAGCGGCGGCGGGCTGACGCCGGCGGCGCGCGCGTCGCGCCGGCGGCGCGCGTGGATCGCGTCGGCGACGCCGCGAAGCATCCCGGCGCCGTGCGGCTGCCATCCGGCGAGCACGAGCCACGCCGCGACGCGCGCGTAGCCGCGCTCGGCATAGGTGTCGGCGAAGAGCTCGATCAGCCGTGCGATCTCGAAGCCGTCGCGGTCCCAGGCGGCGATCGCCGCCGTCAGACGATCCTTCAGCTGCCGGCCGGCATGGCGCAGGAGCGCTTCGAGGAGGCCGCGCTGGCTGCCGAAGTGGTAGTGGAGCGCCGCATCGCTGAGACCGAGCTCGCGCGCGAGCTTCTGCACGCGGATCGACGCCGGCCCCTCCGCGACCAGCCGTCGCTCGGCGGCGGCGAGAATCGCGCGGCGCGCCTCGTCGCGGGTGCGCCGCCGGCGGGGCACGGTCCCCGCGTCGGCTCGCCGTCGCCGGCGAGGTGCGGCCGACGGCGGTGGCAGCGTCGTCCGGCCCGCAGACGGCCGCGGCACGCCGCGCAGGCGAGGTCGTCGCGGCGCTTGACTCACGGCCGCGTCCCATAGCTACTTAGACTAGTCTCAGCAACGGAGGAGCGATGGACGCGTTCACGCACTACGCTTTGGGCGCTCGGCTCGCCGGGCTCGCGCTGCCGGCGATCACGCTCCCCGACGAGCATCACGTGATCCTCCGGCGCATGCGCTTCCACTACCTCGACTGGGGAACCGCCAGCCGGCCGGCGGTCGTGCTGCTGCACGGCGGCGGGCAGACGGCGCACACCTGGGACCTGATCTGCCTCGCGCTGCGTGGCGAGTACCACTGCCTGGCGCTCGATCAGCGCGGCCACGGCGACTCGGAGTGGTCGCCGACTCTCGACTACGATCCCGACGCCCACGCCGCCGACGTCGCCGCCTTCGTCGATCATCTCGGTCTCGAGCGCTTCGTCGTGATCGGCATGTCGATGGGCTGCATCAACGGGCTGCACTACGCGCTCCGCGAGCCCGATCGCGTCGCCGGGTTCGTCGCCGTCGACGCCGGCCCGTCGGTCCGCGTCGCCGCCGGCGCGCCGATCATCGAGTTCCGTCGGGCGACGGCGACCCTCGATTCCTTCGACGCCTACGTCGAGCACGCGCTGCGCTTCAATCCGCGCCGCGACGCGCGCCTGCTCCGCTGGAGCCTGCGCCACAACCTCCACCGCCTGCGCGACGGCCGCTGGACGTGGAAGACGGATCCAGGCGTCCGCCCCGACCTCGACGACATGGCGCGGAGACTCGACGCGCTCTGGGCCGATCTCCATCGGATCACCGCGCCGACGCTCGTCGTCCGCGGCGCCGAGAGCGAGGTGTTCCGCGACGAGGATGCCGCGCGCTTCGCGGCGGCGCTGCCGGACGGCCGGTGGGTGCGCGTCGCGACCGCCGGCCACACCGTTCAAGGCGACAATCCGCGCGGGCTCGTCGAGGAGCTGCGCCGATTCCTGCCGCTCTGCCGATGAGCCGAGCGCCGAGGCCGCCGCTCAGGAGAACGCGACGATCGCCTCGCCGGGCGTCGTCTGCTTGCCCTCGCCGTTCTCCGTCCAGACCGTCAGCTGCACGAGCTTCTCGCCGCTCTCCTGCCACTTGCGCGCGACCTTGCCGCGGCAGACGATCGGTTGGTCGGGGAAATCCATCCCGCGGTACTGGCACGAGATCTTCTTGATGCGGCCGCCGTGCGCGAGCCAATTCGAGACGTACTCGCCGAGCGTCGCGTACTTGAAGCGGCCGTGGACGATGATCGAGCCGATCTGCTTCGCCTGACGAAAGTTGTAGTCGTAGTGGAGCGGGTTGAAGTCGCCGGAGCCCGCGGCGTACTTGACGAGCTGCGTGAGGGTCGCGCGCTTCTCGACCCGCGGCAGCTCGTCGCCTTCCTCGATGCTCTCCCAGCTGATCGCCATGGTGCGCTCCTAGTAGAAGATCGCTTGGCCGCGCTGCACGGCGACGACCTTGCCGGTCGCCTGGCTCGTGAAGCGGGTCTCGGCGCTCGTGATCAGCATCTTGCCGAGCGCCTTGCTCTCGCGCACGTCGAGGTTGGTGAGCGTGCTGACCGCGACGAGCGTGTCGCCGGCGCAGACCTGGTCGAAGTACTCGGTCTCGGTGCCGCCGTCGAGGAGACCGGGCAGGCCGTGGTTCACGCTCGGCTGGCTCTTGATCGGCGTGCTGAACGTGTCGCTCGACTCGCCGGGGACGAAGATCGGCGTGCCGAGGAAGGTCGGCGGCGCGGGCAGGCTGCGATAGCCGGCGCAACGCGCCGCCTCGACGTCGTAGTAGACGCGGTCGGTGTAACCGACGCCGCGCGCGAAGGCGCGGACGTTCGTCGTCGTGACCTCGAAGGTCCACGGCGGCCATTCCTTGCCGATCACCGCCCGCATCTCGTCCGTGATCTCGAATCGCTCCGCCATGCGCGCTCTCCTTCGGCGAGACGGGCTAGCACGCCCCCGTTGCAGCGTGAAGCGACCCGACAGCCGAGCCACGCACCCACGGGCGAGTCTCGGACCCGGACGCACGGCCGGAACGCCGCCTGCGCCTGCGCCGCGTCCTAGCGCGTCGCCGGAATCACCTCTTCGGCGAACGCCTGGATCTCGTCGAGGAAGTACGGCGCGAAGGTCATGAAGATGAAGTGCGTCACGCCGGCCTTGCGCATAGCGCTCGACCGTGTCGAGGCATTCCTGCTTGTCGCCGATCATGATCTCGCGCCGTGCCTGCTCGGGCGTGATCGTCCGGGCGCCCGACGGCGAGGCCGCGCGCATGTGGACGATCAGGTTGCACATGAACTCCTGCCGTTCGCGCGGCGCCTTGTAGCAGAGCGGCAGCATCACCGTCTTCTCGATCTCGCTGGTGTCGCGTCCGACGGCGTCGCCGTGGCGCGCGATGATCTCGATGAGCCCCGCCATCTCCTCCGGCCCGCTCGTCGCGTTCCACATGTCGGCGTGCTCGGCGACGATCTTCAAGAGAACGTTCCTGCCGGTGCCGCCGATCATGATCGGCGGATGCGGGCGCTGGATCGGCTTCGGCAGGCCCATCGCGTCGGTGACCGTGTAGTGCTTTCCGTGCAGCGTCGTCTTCTCCTGCGTGAACATCCCGCGGATGATCCGGCACGCCTCGTCGAGCGCGGCCAGCCGGCCGCCGACGCTCTTGAAGTCGATGCCGAAGCTCCGGTGCTCGAGCTCGAACCAGCCGGCGCCGATGCCGAGATTCAACCGGCCGCCGCTCACGTGGTCGACGGTCGCCGCCATCTTCGCGGTGACGCACGGGTGGCGGTAGGTGTTGCCGGTCACCAGGTGGCCGACGCGCGCGCGTCGCGTCGCCTGCGCGAGCGCGGCGACCAGCGTCCAGCCTTCGAGGCACGGGCCCGCCGGGTCGACGAAGATCGGGTAGAAGTGATCGAACGCCCAGAGCGAGTCGTAGCCCCAGGCGTCGGCCTTCTGCCAGAGGTCGAGCAGCTCCGACCATTGCACGCCCTGCTGCCCCGTCTGAATGCCGAACCGGATCGGATGTCGCGTCATGGCCGTATCCTCTGGCGGGAGCACGAGACGCCGTGCATCTTGGTCGCCACTAGAGACCGAGACGCCGCGCCACGAGCTCACGGTTGAAGGTCGCGTCGCCGAACGTGACCTCGCTCGACATCGCGCGCTTGAAGTAGAGGTGGAGATCGTGCTCCCAGGTGAACCCGATCCCGCCGTGCACCTGGATGGCTTCCGCGGTCACGCTCCGATAGGCGTCGCTCGCGAGCGCCTTTGCGCCGGCCGCGGCGACCGCCGCGTCCGCCACGCCGTTCGCCGCGGCCCACGCCGCGTACGTCGTCGCGGTCTTCGCGCACTCGACGTCGATCAGCATGTCGGCGCACTTGTGCTGGATCGCCTGGAAGCTGCCGATCGGATGGTCGAACTGTCGGCGCACTTTGGCGTAGTCGACGGTGAGCTCGAGGACGCGCTCGGCGCCGCCGCACATCTCGGCGGCGATCGCAACGCGCCCCTCGTCGAGCACGGCGCCGAGCGCGGCGGAGTCGCACGGCGCGACGGCGTCGGCGTCGACGCCGACGCCGTCGAGGGCGACCGCGGCGAGGCGCCGCGTACGATCGACGCTCTCGAGCGGCGTGATCCCGGCGAGCGCGGCGCGCTCGACGACCGGCGATCCCGAGCACCGACCGCTCGAGGCGAACGACCGAGACGACGACGTCGGCGATCTCCGCGTCGGGAACGAAGAGCTTCGTGCCCGACGAGCAAGTACCCGGCGGGCGCCGGTCGCGCGGCCGCGCGGACGTCGTCGGGACTCCAGCTCGCGCTCTCTTCGATCACCGCCGGCGACGCGACGATCGGAGCCGTCGCAGATGCCCGGGCAACCATCGCCGTCGCTGGTCGTCGCTGCCGCAGCGCAGGATCACGAGACCGGCGATCGACGGTGCCGAGGAACGGTCCCGGCAGAAGCACGCGGCCCATCTCCTCGAGCACGATCGCGAGCTCGACGAGCGACAGCGCCGCGCCGCCGTACTCCTCGGGGAAGAGCAGACCCTGCCACCCGAGCGCCGCCATGCGACGCCAATCCTCCACCGTGCTGCCGCGCGCATCCGCCATCTGCCGGCGAACGGCCTCGATCGGGGCGATCGCCGCGAGGACCTCACGCGACGTACGGCGCAGAAGCTCCTGCTCGGGGGTCGGACTGAAGTCCATCGATCGCGCGCGGCCACTGCGAGTTGCGGCGAAATGTCAAACCCGTTATGCGAGGCGAATGGCCGACTGCCTCTTCTGTCGGATCTGTTCCGGCGAGGCAAGGGCGGACCGCGTCCACGAGGACGAGCACGCGATCGCGATCCGCGACATCAATCCGGCCGCGCCCGACGCACCTGCTCGTCGTGCCGCGGAAGCACATCGCCACCCTCGCCGATCTCACGCCGGAGGACGACGCGCTCGTCGGTCACCTCTATCGCGTCGCCGGCGGCGTCGCGCGCGCCGCGGGGCTCGACGATTTCCGCGCGGTCGTGAACTGCGGCGCGGGCGCCGGGCAGAGCGTCTTCCACCTGCACGTGCACGTGCTCGGCGGCAGGCCGCTCGCGTGGCCGCCCGGCTGAGCGATCCGTAGGCGCGCCGGCCGCGCGGCCGTGCTCCCAATGATCGCGATGACCGTGGCGACGGTCCCCGCCGCCTCCTGCGGCCGTCGCGATCCCGCCATCGCCGTCGAAGACGGGAGCGCAGCGCTCGGCGCCGCATCGGTCGGCGTCGGCGGGCCGAGCGCAGTCGCACCTCCGATCCGCTGACCGTGTGGTCGCGTCGCCCGGCAGCGCCCTCCCCAGGGCTTCGGCGACCGCGTCCAGCGCGGCTTCTTCGTCTCGGGCGCCGGCGGCGGCGAGATTGTCGATGCCGGGCAGCTATATCAAATAATCTTGACAGCAGTACTCGGTTCCGTTACCTTTCAGGTTGTAACTTTTCTGACGCAGCTCTTCTGTAAACGAATTCGTCCGCCGTGCAGTCTCCGTTCAGGTTCCAAAGCCGGGGAGGACTCACGATGAGAGAGGAAGCAATGAAGGAGCGGAAGCTGAAACTCGCGGACCTGAAGCAGCGCGCGGCCACCGAGACCGCACTGCTCGCCGTCCGGTTGCCCGGAAAAACGATGAACGAGATTCGTGACGTCGCACGCACCCTGAACATCCGCATGCGGGCGCTGGTGCTCGCGCTCCTGAACGAAGGTCTCGACGCATACGAGGGTTCCAGCAGCTCGGTCGGCCGTAACGGCAGGCGGAAGCGGCGCTAGTCGCGATCTGCGACGAGCGAACACCGGTCCGGGCCGGCGCGTACGGCGCGCTGCGCCTGCGCTCGTTCGCCCCGCCGGCATCCTTTCGCTAGGATGCGCGCGTGAAATCGAGCTTCCGTCCCGAATCTCGTCAACGGCCCGTTTCAAGATCCCGGCCCTCTACGTCGCGCTGCGCTGGCAAGGCGACGCGCTGCTCTTCGACCTCGGGCGGATCGACCGTCTGAGCCCCGGTCAACTGCCTCCGTCTCACGCACGTGTGCGTGTCGCACGCGCACATGGACCACTTCATGGGCTTCGACCAGCTGCTCCGGCTGACGCTCGCCGCGTGACCGCGAGCTGACGTTCTGCGGACCTCCGGGATTGATCGACAACGTCGCCGGGAAGCTCGCCGGCTACGCCTGGAACCTCACCGAGAGCTACACGTTCCGGATCATCGTCGTCGAGCGACACGCCGAGCGGCTGGCGCGTGCGTCCTTCCGCGCCGTCCACCGGCTTTCGCGCGTGAGCCGCTGCCCGACGTCGCCGGCAGCGCCGCACGTGCTCGTCGACGCGCCCGCGCGTTCCGCATCGACACGACGGTCGCTCGACCACCGCATTCCGTGCCTCGCGTTTCGCGTCAGTGAGCCGCGGCATCTGAACGTGCGGACCGACGTCCTCGACGCCAACCGGTGGCAGCCCGGTCCGTGGCTCTCGAAGCTCAAGGCCGCGGTACGCGACGGCCGCGACGCCGAGGAGATTCATCGTTCCGACCGCGACCGGCGTCTCGGCGGCCACGGCGGCGGACCTCAAGGACGCGCTGATCGTCGATCAGCCGGGCCAGCGCATCGCGTACGTCGTCGACGCCCGCTTCGATCCGGAGAACGCGGCGCGCATCATCGCGCTCGCGCAGGACGCCGACCTGCTCTATTGCGAGGCGCGCTTTCTCGATGCGGATCGCGACGAGGCCGACAAGCGCTTTCACCTGACCGCGCGCCACGCCGGCTTTCTCGCGCGCGCCGCCGGTGTCCGCCGCCTCGAGGTGTTCCATTTCTCGCCACGGTACCAGGGCATGGCGCAGGCGTTTCACGTCGAGGCGCGCGCGGAGTTCATCGGCGAGACGCGCCTCGAGGACGAGGAGTCCTGGGTCGCCGGAGCTGCTGCCGACGGCGCGCTCTCGAGCGACGTCGGCCCGCTGATCCGTGCCGTCGCCGCTCAGCGAGGCCGGCGCGCGCGTTCCTCCGACGGCAGCGCGTCGGCCACCTCGCGACCGCCGACCGCAGCGGTGCGCCGCACGTCGTCCCGCTCTGCTTCGCGCTCGGCGACGGCGACACGATCTACTTCGTGATCGACGCCAAGCCGAAACGGCGCGGTGGTACCGCGATCAAACGAATGCGGAACATCGCCGAGAACCCCGCCGTCGCGCTCGTCGTCGACGACTACGGCGAGGACTGGTCGGCGCTCGCGTACCTGCTGGTGCGCGGCACCGCGGCCGTCGTCACCGTCGGCCGATGAGCGCGCGGCCGCGCTCGCGCTGCTACGTGGAAAGTACCCGCAGTATCATTCGATGGCCCTCGACGGTCCGGACCACCCCGTCGTCCGAATCACGATCGCCACCGGGCATCATTGGCAAAGCGCCGGCTGACGATCGGCCGCGCCACCGAGCCGACTTCCTCGTCACGTCCGACGTGGCGCGTCGAGGCGCGCTCGTGCGCTCTCGGCGGCACGGCGGAGCGCCGGATCGTCGGAGGCGGCCGCGCGGTTCAGCACGTCACGAACGGCGGCCACGCCGCGACCGACCCAGCCGAGGGCGCTCGTCGCGGCGCGGCGAAGACCGGGGTCGGGATCGTCTCGCAAAAGGGCGAGCACCAGGTCGCAGGCCGTCGGCGGCAGCGGCTGCAATCGGCAGAGCGCCGAGAGCGCCGCCAGCCGGACGCCAACGTCCGGGTCATGGAGCGACGCGATCGACGCCGCCGCCACTTCCGGAGTGCCGGGCACAAGATCGCGAAGCACGTAAAGCACCATCTTCCGCAGCGCCGCGCCGCCGGACGCGAGAGTGTCGAGAAGGACCGGGAGGACAGCGTCCGGATGCGCGCCCGCACACGCGACCGCGATCGACGCCGCGGCCCAGCGCCGGTCGCCGTCCTCGGCGCCCATCGCCTCGAGGAGAGCAGGGAGCATCCAAGGCTCGGCGATCGCGAGTCGCCCGAGAGCGAACGTCGCTCCCCATCGGTCGGGCGCATCGTCGCGCGACCGCGGCCTGCCGGAGCGCCGCGAGGAGGTCCGGCTCGGCGGCTGCGCCGCTCGCGCGAAGCGCGTCGGCGGCGCGGCGCTGCACTGCCTTCGACGAATCGCCGAGGCAGTGGAGAAGCGCTCGGCCGAGCCCGGGCGAGAGCCTGCGCGGCGTCGCGATCAGCATCTCGAGCGCCGCACGCCGGCGCTCGACCTCGCCCGAGTCGAGCGCGTCGACGAGCGCCGCTTCGGCGTCGCGATCGCTCGTCACGTCGGCAGCGCCTTCACGATGGTGTCCGCGACCGTCCGCAGCCGCCCGACGCCGAGGAGATAATTCGTCGGATTCTCGAAGACGCCGTCGACGACACGTGCGATCGCGCCGCGTTCCGCCGGGCACAGTCGGAGGCGGTACTCGAGCTCGGCAATCGCCGGCGAATTGGCGATGAAATCGCCCGCGAAGAGGATCTCCTTGATGAAGCGCTCCTGCTCGAGCGCGAAATGCGCCTCGAGCACGCCGGTTTGAATTCCCGAGGACGCGGTGAGCGGCAGATCGGATCGTGGTTGCCGCGCGTGGATCCAGGCGCGTCCCTCGCGCGCTGCCCAGGCGGCGATCGCCTGGTCCTCGAGCGGCGAGAGCGGCATCTCCTCGATCGCGATCCCGTACTGCTCCGCGTAGGCGTCGCGGATCAACGGGGCGAGATCGCGAACGGCGAGGCTCTCGCCGATCTCGTCGCGCAGGCACGTGCCGGTCTCGAGGGCGAGGAGATCCGCTTTGATCACGCCGCTCGCATCCCAGCGATCGAGCAGCTGCACGACCGCGCCGAGCGGGCGGCCGACGGCGAGGACCACCTCGAAGACCAGACGTCCCTCGTCGTCGGTCTCGAAGGACACTGCCGCGATCGGACGCCGGTTAACGGTGACGAGATCGCGCCCCGGATAGAACGCCGCGAGGCCGAACGTCTTGAGGGCACGCAACAGCCCCCGGACGTAGCGGTTCGGCACCTGGAACGGCGCGAGCGCGAGCGGATCGTCGGCAAAGAGCGCCGAGCGATGCGGCAGCAAGAGGGAGACACCGACGTATCCCTCGCCGAGGGCCAGGGCGCGGCCGCCGGTGAGTCGCCGGACGAAGCCGTCGCCCGCATCGGCAGCGCTCGGCGGCGTGAGATGCCACCGGCCGACCGCGAGCACGTCGCCCGGAAAGCTCGAGACGCGGAGGACGCCGCGGCGTGCACGCGACGCCCTCCCGAGGGTACCGAGGAGATAGCGGTCGGTTCCGAGGCCCGTCAGCGGAGCGACGTCTTGCTGCATCAAATAGCCAAGCGTGGTGATGCGCTCCGCGCGCGGGTCCACCATCGGCCTCGTATAGCAAGTCCGCCGGACCTCGCGAAATCGGCGTCCCGAGCCCGCGATCGCGTCGCAATGGCGACGCGACGTGGTGTTTGCGGGCGCGAATGCATACGTCGCGAGCGCTGCGACCGTTGCGCGATGTGTGGTATGCCGGCCCGACATACGATCGCCGGTATCCCCAATGAGCGTGACGACGAATGTCACCACTTCGTGGGACGCTGCGCGAAAGGGGTCGTGTTAGGGTCGATCGTCAGCGCGGAGGGTTCTGCCTCGGAACGATCGTGTTCGTCAGTCGCGACGATCGATGGTACGGATGCGCGGCGGAATGTCGGAGAGCGAGATGGGGGATGCGTTCACCGAGGCGGAGACAGTGTCCACACTGCGGCACGTCGGTTGCTCGTCAGTGGAGCTCGGATCAACGCGCGATGACGGGAGGGGAACACATGAAAGCGAACAAGATCGAGCGTAAGCCGATGCGAAGCGCGGAGGCATCGATACCGGACGCGCTGCTTCCGGAGCAGTACTTCGACCGCCTCGCGGCGCGCGCTTCGGATACTCCCGAGAAGCGCCTGCTCTTCGCGGTCCTTCTCGACGCGGTCATCAACATGCAGCGCCGCAACAGCGTCGGCGCGGCGGAAGCCGAGCAGTGGGTGCGCGGGGAGGACGGCAACGACTCCCCATTCTCGTTTCGGAACCTCTGCGACGCGCTCGGCATCGAAGCATCGTATCTCGCGCGCGGGCTGCTCGCCTGGCGGACCCACGGTCCGCGGCGCGACGGCGGCCTGCCGGTGCGTCAGTTCCGCATCTCGCATCGGCGCGTCACGCCGACCGATACGCGCCGCAGCAAGATCGCGGCGAGCCGCTGACGACGAACGGCGGCGCGCCGGGATCGATCGCCTGGACTCGCACGTTATCGCATCGCTTCGGCGTCGACGGCGCGTCTCGCGGCGGCCGTCGTCCGTCAGCCGGCCACCCGGCCGGTCAGAAGGTGTGGCCGAACGTCAGGTAGACGAGCCCGTGCTCTTCGGGGCTGAACCCGACGTCGATCCGTGCCACGAGCCCCGAGGAAAGGCCGACACGGACGCCGGCACCGTAGCTGTACCGCAGCTGATCGTAGAAGTTGTCGCGGAAATCGTGGCCGCTGGTGAAGACGCGGCCGGCGTCCCCGAAACCGACGCCGTCGATGTTCACGTCCCACAGCTTCATGAAATTGAAGTCGAAGAGGTTCAGGCGGTACTCGGCGTTGAACACCATCCGTCCCTTACCCAGAAACCGGTACGGGAAGTAGCCGCGCATCGTATCGTCGCCACCGAGCGAGCTGAGCTCGAAGAACGGAATGTCGTCGTCGTCGCCGAACATCACCTCGGCGTTCGCGTGCACCGCGATCACCTGCCGACGCCACACGAGCGGGGCGAGGTAGCTGAAGTCGAGGATCAGCTTCGAGAAATCGGCGTCGTCGTTGAAGAGCGCGTGATCGGCGTTCAGGTACTTGAAAATGACCTCCCAGCCGCGGGTCGGCCGCACGACCTCGTCGCGCGAGTTGTAGACCAACGCCAGCGATAGATAGTTCGCGCGAGCGCCGCCGATTCCCGGCAGCCCTGGCGCGAACCGCCGCGTCGAGACGCGGTTGTCGTCGTGGCTGTTCTTGATGTCGGTCTCTCGGTAGAAGGCGCTGAACGTGAGCGCGAAGCGCCGCAGCAGCCGATAGGCGACGAGCACGCCCGCCCGGGCGCGACGAATGTCTTCGACCGACAGTGCCGTCGGCCCGACGTCGTTGTTGCCGATCCCGAAGAACTCCATCGCAGGGTCGCGCTTGTAGTTGAGCGTCGCAAACAGCATGAAGTCACCGAGGTGCGGGTTGCCGACGGTCACGTACCCCTTCTGCTGGAGGCGAAGCGCGTACAGCAAGTTGACGTCGATGAACGTGTGCCCTGCGAAGAGGTTCTGTCCTTTGAACTTCACTCCCGCCTGCGGACCGGTGTCCGGGCCGTACCCCGCTTGCGGCAGGATCGCGAACGGCAAGCCGCCTTTGTGCGTCCCGGGCTCGGGCGCGGTGGCGCTCGGCCGCCGCGGCAAGAAGTCCGAGACGTCGTTCTCAATGTCGAGGTCGTTCTCGAACGCGGCGGCCCGTACCGCGACGCCGAGCGCGATGAGAACGCCGAGCGCGATCAGCTGCGAGCGCCGGCGGTTCTGTGAAGGGGAGCGTGACGGAGTCGAGGACGAGAGATCGTCACGAGTCCCCATTGTCCCTCATGCCCTGACCTCCGCTTCCCGGCACGACGTCCTCCATCCGGATCCCATGCTTCTGCATGCGACGCTGCAACGCCCAGCGGCTGAGGCCGAGAATGCGCGCCGCGCGCGCCTTGTTGCCGTGGGTCTCGAGCAACGCTTGCCGGAGGTGCTGCACCTCGATGTCGCGAAGCAGCCGGCTTTCCGCCGCGTGGCCGCGGCCGCTGTCGCTTCTCCCCCGGAGTATCGGCGGCAGGTCCTGTACCTCGATGGCACGGCCGCCGGCCGTACGCGTCGCCGCGGTCAAGACGTCGCGCAGCTCGTCGACGTTCCCGGGCCAATCGTATCCGACGAGCGCCTCCTCGACTTCGGGAGCGAGGTCCGCTCCTTGACCGTTGCTCTTCGCGATCTCACGCGCGAGCACCCGGATGTCGTGACGCCGCTCGCGCAGCGGGGGAATCGCGAGCCGCGCAGCGCCGACCCGTCGCTCGAGCTCGTCGGTCAGCGGGTCGCGCGCCGGCGCGTCGCGTGGCTCCTCGCGCGCCACGACGATCCGGACGCCCTCGCCTTCGTCGCCGTTCATCCCCGCGCGGTCGAGGAGCGACGTCACCCGATCTGCAACGGGCGGTGACATCGTCGAGGTATCGACGATGAGCAGCGTTCCGCCGCGCGCGTCGGCATAGCCGCGGTCGATCTCGTCGACGGAGGCGGTGCTGCCCGAGACGACAATCAGCGGACGGTTCGGGGTGCTGGACGCGTGGAGCGCGCGCGCCAGAGTCTCCTTGCCGGTCCCGCGCTCACCGGTGATCAGGACCGGCGCCCGATAACGGGCGAGGCGCTTGGCGCGGGTGAAGAGCTGGATCAGGCGCGGATCGCAGGTCAGCAGATCGACGAACCGCACGACCCCCGCCATCTGCCGCGTCAGCACCTCGCTCTTTTCTCGAAGTTCGGCGATCTCGGCGACGTGCTCCAACACGACGCCGAATCGCGCGAAATCGATCGGCGCCACGAGGAAATCGTACGCCCCCTGCTCGAGCGCACCGTGACCGCGCTCGGGCGCATCGACGATCGCCACGACCTCGATCGAGTCGTCGAACGCCTTGACGCCGGCAACGAGCTGCTCCGGCTCATGCGTGAGAACGTCGGACGTCGCGACCACCAGGTCGACTGGGCGGCGGCGCACGAGAGGCCAGATCTGGGCAACGTCACCGGCCTCGACCACGTCGGCCGCACGTTTCGCAAGGAAATCGACGAGCTGTCGTCGCTCATCGCTCTCTCCGCCGACGATCAACACGTGCTTCTTGTCGAAATGTTCCATGTGTTCCACGTTCGTCCTCTCCGGTCTCGTATTAGGGGGAATGGGCCTATTGTCCCGTTTGGGCCGCGCTTACGCAAAGTCGCACGGTCGGGTGCCCGGCGAGCGCGAATCCGCCCCGCGCAGCGTCGGTTTTTCGTCGCCGGAGACTGCCGCCACGCACCACCGCCGCGTCGCGGGCGATCGCGCTGAGAGCCGTGCGACCCGCCTCACGTGCCCCCGCCGGACCGGCGGACCACCTCGACGTCGATCGTCACGACGATCTCGTCGCCGACCACGGCAGCGCCCGCATCGAAGAGCTTGCTCCAGACGATCCCGAAGTCCTTGCGGTCGAAATTGGTCGTCGCGTGGGCACCCGATCGCGTCTTGCCGGCGGGATCGTTCACGGGCTGCGTCGGTCCCCCGACGTCGAGGACGACCTCGCGGGTCACGCCGTGGAGCGTGAGATCGCCCGTCACTTTCCAGTGGTCGTCCGCAAGCTGCTCGATCAGCGTCGAGGCGAAAGTGATCGTCGGATACTTCTCGACGTCGAGGAAGTCCGGCCCGCGAAGATGCTCGTCGCGCTCGGGATTGCCGGTGTCGATCGACGCGGCCTTCATCGACGCCCTGATCGCCGCGCGAGTCGGCTCCTTCTCGTCGACGTCCACCGTTCCCGTGACGTCGCCGAGCCGGCCATGAACGGTGCCTACCATCATGTGCGTGACGCTGAACTCGACCGTCGTGTGCGCCGGATCGACGTCCCAGGTCGACGCCACCGCAACCGCCGGAAGGATGAGGACGGCGAGAGGGAGTGCGCGCCACGCGCTGGCGCCGGACGCACGGAGCCGGACTGAGTGTAGGCCGCGGGCGCGGGGCAGCCACGCGCCCGCGGCGACGTGCTGCGCACGCGGCTCGCCGCGCGCACTCGCATCGCCTTCTCCGCGCGAGGTGGTCGGCGGATCTCCTCGCATCGCCACGTCCGCTCGCATCGCCGGACCTCCTGACACCGCCGCGGCGGCGGACGCCGTGGTCTCCTGACACGAAGTGGTCGCACCTGGACTCGAACCAGGGACCTCCTGCATGTGAGGCAGGCGCTCTAACCAGCTGAGCTATGCGACCGTGATCGCGGCGAGACGTTGCTCGTACCACACCGACACGACGCGTGCCACGCCGCCGCCCGACTCCGCGAAGGCGAATTCTGCGTCGTGGCTTCATCGGCGCGCGCAGCGCCGTTCCCCGGTGGAGCAGCCACGTGCACCGGTGCGCGCAGGAGCTCGATCCAGCCGCTCAATGATCGCGCGGTCGCACCTTCCGGGCGCGCTCCTCGATCGCGCCGGTTTGCGTGTCGAGCACCAGATAGCACCAGCGCCGGCTCTTTCGTCGTCCTTGCGCGTCTCGCACGGGACGTCGTCCTTCACCAGCACGTAGCGGCCGTTGCGCCGCGGCTCGCCCGAGGCGAACCACACGACGAGCAGAAACAACGCGAGTCCTGCGATCAGGACCCAACGCTCCTGCATCCATGCGCGCGCGTGCGAGACGCCGAGATCGTCATCACGCGGCGCCCGGTCGGGGTGGACCTCAGGCAATGACCGGCACCTCTTCCGTGAAGATCAGGGTGGTTCGGGCGAGATCGATGAAGCGCGCCTCGTCCTCGCGGGCTGCCGCGTACTCGGGCGACGCGACCGCGCGACGGACCGCGTCGAGATCATCGAACCAGGCTTCGGCGGCGCCGTCGTACTCGGGCAGCCCTGCAGGATCGGTCGAAATCGCATGACACTGCACGTACCGCCGCAGACCGGGAATCCGCGCCGCGATCGGCGCCGTGAACCTCGCGCCAGTACCGGTGGAAATCCTCGGGCGACATGCCGGCCTTTCGCCGAATCAGGTAAATCGCCTTGATCATCGCTGCTCTCCGGCGCTGCATCCTAGCGAAGCGCCGAGGGCCGGCAAAGACGGCGCGTGCTCGAGGATCGGTTGCCGCATCATGCGGCGGCATTTTGAAATTGCTGCTCATCCGAATGGCACTGCGTCATGCGATCATCGCACCTGCGATGATACGCGCCCGGCAAGAATTCAATGATTTTCGACCGGACCGAGCCCCTGCGGCACGGCACGGTCCTTGCGACGGCAGGGCGCAGGAGGAACGCATGTGATCGACCGTATCTTTGCTGGGAGCCGTTGCCGTATTCTGCGCCACGTCCCCTATCCAGGCGGATCGATACAGCGTCACAGCTTGGGCACGATTCGCTACGGTCTCGAGAACCTCGGACGACAGCTCGTGCTCGTGGATTGGGACATGGGCAAAGCGACGCTGGTCTTCCCCAACGAGATCGAGCTGGTCGAGGCCGAGCTCGCGCAGGCGTCATAGATCGGCGCACGGCCCGTTCACTTGACGACGACGTCACGGCGCAGGGTGAGTCCGCCATCGACGGTGAGGACCTGACCGGTGACGTAGTTGTCGGGCTCCAAGAAAAACCGGATCGCGCGCGCGACGTCGTCGGCGCGTCCGAATCGCTGAATCACCCCACACTCCAGAAATCGATCGTACTTCCCCCGCCGGATGCTCGCCTGCGCCATCCCGGCTTCCGTGACACCCGGCGCGACGACGTTCACCCGCACGTCGGCCGCGCCGCCGAGCTCGCGCGCCAGGAGACGCGCGCCATGGACGAGCGCCGCCTTCGGTGCCGCGTAGCCGTGGCTGCCTTCGAACAGGGCAACGGCTTGCATCGTCGAGAGCAGGACGATCGCTCCGCCGCCACCGCGCGCGAGCTCGGCGCCGAACTCACGCGCGAGCAGCATCGGCCCGAGATAGTTGTCGCGCAGCGACTGCTCCATCTCCTCGGCTGTCGCGGTGCTCCCCGCCGGACGCGCCGGATCTCCGGCGAGAACGACGAGCCCGTAGGGCACGCCGAGAGCGCGCGCCGCAGCCATCAGCGCGGCGCGGGTCGCCGCGTCGCGAAGGTCGCCGCCGACGATGGCGACCGGTGCCGCGCCTCGAGCGCGAAGCGTATCCGCGAGCACCTCGGCGCGGTCGCGGTTCCGGCGATAGCCGATCACCAGCGGAGCGCCTTCGGCATGAAGCCGTTGCGCGCACGCCGCGCCGATCCCGCCGCTGCCGCCGGCGAGCACGCAGACCTTGCCGGCGAGGGCGGTCGCGTCCGATGGCGCGGTCATGACGCGAGACGGATCTCGAGCGGCTCGCCTTCGCCGAAGACGCGAAACTCGCCCGGCTGATAGGCGATCCAGCGCTCGTTGCGCGTGAGCGGCTGCGTCGCGATCACCACCACCTTGTCGTTCGGCGTCGTGTGCTGGCTGAAGTCGACCTCGAGCTCGGCATCGACCAGCGCGGCGGTGGTGAACGGCGCCCGGCGCTGAATCCACCACAGCGAGCTCGTGCAGTAGCTGTAGAGATGGCGCGAGTCGCACAAGAGGAAGTTGCACTTGCCGTGCGTCGCAAGCTCGCCGGAGACGTCGTGGACGAGGTTCCACAGCTTCTCGGGTTGCGGTTGCGTCGGAAACGCCGCGCGGACGGCGTCGAGGAGGTAGCAGAACGCATGCTCGGAATCAGTGGTGCCGATCGGCCGGTAGAACCGCAAGCGCTTCCGCTTGATCCCCCGCAGGTATCCGTTGTGCGCGAAGACCCACGTCCTCCCCCAGAGCTCGCGCTGAAACGGATGCGTGTTTTCGACGCAGACGCGGGCGTGGGTGCGGCGACGGATGTGCGAGATGACGTTCTTGCTCTTGATCGGATACGCCTGCACGAGCTGAGCGATCTCGCTGTTCGCCGAGGGGTGGACGTCGTGGAAGAGCCGAGCCCCACGCCCCTCGTAAAACGCGATGCCCCACCCGTCTTGATGCGGACCGGTGCCACCCCCGCGCTGCCGAAATCCGCAAAACGAGAAGGTGATGTCGGTCGGCACATTGCAGTTCATGCCGAGGAGCTCGCACATCGAAAGGAGCTAGATATTCGAAGCGATGAAGGCGCTCAACTGCGTTCGAGGAATTCGCGCGGCAAGATCGCGTACACGAGGCTGCTTTCACGCTTGTAGAATCCCTCGGTGTGATACGAACGCGCGAGCTTCAAGTGCTCGTAGTCGAGGTGGTGGCAGAGCTCGTGAAGCAGCGTTCGCAGGAACGTCTTGAACGCGACGACCTGCCGTCGTTTCGCCGTGTGCATCCACACCTGGACGCGGTCACGCCTTTCCGTCGTGGCCGCCGGCGTGTAGAGGCCGTGGAGCTCGCCGTAATGGTTGGCCGGCCGAACGCCGCAGACCTCGACGCGCAACGGCGGCACGCGCAGCAGAAGGCAGAGCGCGTCGAGCAGGGCCTGGCTCGCCGCTTGGACGCGACGGCGCTCCCCGGTCCCGAGCGCGTCGGCCACCGCCACGGCACGCGGCGCGAGCGCCGGATGCGGCGGTACGCGAATCGCGCTGATCGCGTTGCTGCGTTCGTATGTCCGTTGGTCGGCGGCGCTGAAGTTCCGTCTCCGCAGTGGCATCGTTCCTCGCGACCGCGATCGCATGCGACCTTACATCGTTTGGTCGCACGTGCAACGCACGCAGCCCGTCCCCGCCCGCACGTGCGTCGCGCGGAGCGCGGTTTGCGCTTGGGCGCTCATGGCGCGGAACGCGCTGGGCGGGTTTAATTGCCAGAGGGTATGCCCTCTGGTAATCACACCCGGCGAATCGCTGCAGAGACGGTGAGGAGGACATCATGAGACCGACGCTCGCGCTGTGTGGCTTCACCCTGCTCGTGGTGGCCCTTGCGCAGATCGGGTGCACGCGGGAGGAGGACCGTCCCGCCGCGCACGCGACCGCCACGGTGATGGTGCGCGCCACGCCGGTCCCGCAAGCCGCGGCACCGCCGGCTGACGAGGACACCGATGAGCTGTACGTGGATCTCGAAGCCGAGCCCGACGAAGGCGCGCCGCCGCTGACGGTGAAGTTCACGAGCTCCGTCGACGACGGTACCCCGCCGTTCACCTACTCGTGGGACTTCGGCGACGGCTCCGCCGCATCGACCGAAGCGAACCCGACGCACGTGTATCAGAAGGCGGGCGAGTACACCGCCACGGTGAACGTAAAGGATTCCAAAGGCTTGACCGGCTCCGAGGAGTACGACGTGCTGGTCGAGACTGATGACGACTAGGTGCGCTTGACGGCTTTGACGCGCCGTGTTACCCCCTCGCTTACGTCAGGCTACCGACAAAGAAGGGGGTAACAGCCAATGGCCGAGACCAAGACTCAGAGTGGATTGCGGGGTCGCCTCGAGCAGGTCCAGAGCACCCTCCGGCGGGTCCAGCGGGAGGGTGAGCGGGTCGTGGGACGCCTGCGCAAGGACGCCACCGATCTCCTCAGCAAGGATCGCAAGCGCGCCGTACAAGATCTGATCTCGCAGGCGCAGAAGCTTCGCAGCGATCTGCAGAAGCGCGCCGAGCGCGCGGTGAAGGACATCGAGGAGCGCGGACAGAAATTCGTCTCCGCGATCGAGAAGCAGGCCGAGAAAGGAGTCGAGCCGATCGTCCGCCGCCTGAACATGGCGACCCGTGACGAGCTCGACAAGCTCAAGAAGAAGGTTGCCCACATCGAGAAGCGCCTCGACGAGATGGCGAGCAGCAAGGCTGCCTGAGCTGGCGAGCCGCGGTCGGCGAGCCGTCGATCGCCGCTCGCTTTCGAGCTTGCCCACCGGCAGGGGGAGGGTCTCGAATTGGACGAGATTTGGCCGCTGACGAGCGGCTGCCGGCGGGCAAGTTGATTCGAGCGGCGAGCGGAAGCGATTACGCTTCGCTCGCCGCTCGCGTTTGATCCTGGTCGACCGCTTCACCGATCGGCACGCTCGCGAACGAGCGTGGAGCGATCCCGACGAACGGCGCTGCTTGCCGGCCTCATCGTCGCGGCACGCGACGACGCCGTCCTCCCCAGCCGCCGCCGCCGGGCGTCTCGAGTCGTACCGCCTCACCGGCGCGGACTCGCAGATTGCATTTTCCGGGCAACGCGACCAATCGCTTCCCACGCCGCAGATAGTTGCGGCCGGTTCGCCCGGCACCGCCGCCCGCGAGCCCGTACGGTCGCACGCGCCGCCTGTCGGTCAGCAGGGTGACGTCGCACGGCTCGAGGAACTCGATCTCGCGCACGAGTCCCTCACCGCCACGATGGATCCCGCGGCCGGAGCTGCCGCGCCGAAATCGATACTCGGTCACCCGAAACGGATAGTACGCCTCGAGCGCTTCGACGGGCGTGTTGAGCGTGTTCGTCATGTGCGTGTGCACGCCCGATGCGCCGGCGCGGAGCGGCCCGGCGCCGGCACCGCCCGCGATCGTCTCGTAGTAGGAGAATGCGCGTCCGCGGCGCCGATCGAACCCGCCGACCGCGACGTTGTTCATCGATCCGGCGCTCGCGGCGGGTACCCGACCCGGTGCGGCGCGGGCGAGCGCGCGCAGGACGACGTCGACGATCCGCTGCGACGTCTCGACGTTTCCACCGGCGACCGCGGCGGGAAAGACGGCGTTGACGACGCTGCCGAGCGGCGCTCGAACGTCGATGCACTCGAGCACGCCTTGGTTGGGCGGGATCGGCTCCGCGGCGAGCGCCTGGAACGCGTAGAGCACCGCCGAGAGGGTGACGGCATAGTTGGCGTTGACGCTGCCCTCGACCTGCGGCGCGGTGCCATGAAAATCGACGGCGGCACGACCGTTCCCGATCGTGATCGCGACGCGGATCGGGATGCGGCGCGCGGCGATCCCGTCGTCGTCGAGCACGTCGACGCCGCGGTACACGCCGCGCGGCAGCCGCCTCAGCGCAGCCGTCATCAGCCGTGCGCTGTAGCGTTGCAGCTCCGCCATGCCACGCCCGAGCCGGAGGCGTCCGATCTCGTCCGCGAGGGCGAGGATTCGGCGGCTCCCGATCCGAAGCGCGGCGCACTGCGCGTCGAGGTCGCCCCGGCGCTCGGCGGGCACGCGCGTGTTGGCGAGGAAGAGCGCCGCGAGATCGGCGTCGAGCACGCCGGCGCGGATCAGGCGGATCGGCGGGATGCGCAGGCCCTCCTGGTACACCTCACGCGCGAGCGCCATCGATCCCGGCGTCATCCCGCCGATGTCGGCGTGATGTGCGCGGTTCGCCACGTAGGCGAGCACGCGGCCGCCGGCGGCCAACACCGGCGCGACGAGGGTCACGTCGGGCAGATGCGTGCCGCCGGCGAATGGGTCATTGAGCGCGACGACGTCGCCCGCGCCGAGCCGGCAGGCCGCGAGTGCCGCCTGCACCGAAAGCGGCGTCGACCCGAGGTGGACGGGAATGTGGGCCGCCTGCGCGGCCAGCCTTCCGTGCTCGTCGAAGACTGCGCACGAGTAGTCGTGCCGCTCCTTGATGTTCGGCGAGAACCCGGTGCGACCGAGCAGCACGCCCATCTCCTCGGCGATCGCCGCCAGGCGATGGTGCAGCACCGCGAGCGCGATCGGATCGAAGGGCCGCATCCCGCTCATCGCGCCACAAGTCGGCCGCGGTGCGATTTCCCGTGTGGTCGCGTGAGTACGGCGAGCGGCAACGCCGGGGCCCTGGCGTCGCGTCGTAGGAGTCGAAGGTTGCGATCCCGGTCGACCACGCCCCGCCAATCCGGCGGAACGAGAGTCGTCGAGCTGTACTCGACGACAAGCGCCGGACCGTCGATGTGATCGCCGGGCGCGAGCGCGTCGCGATCCCATCGAACCGCGTCGAGCCAGCGCCCGCGCCACCACACGCGATGGGGTGCGCCGGCCCGCGCGCGGCCGCGTCGATCCGTCGAGCGGCGCCGCCGCGGCGCCGCGACCGCGCTCGACACCGTGAGGCGGAGCGCCAGCACCTCGACGGGACGTTCGGGCGCCGCGTGGCCGTACGATCGCAGGTGCGCAGCGTCGAAGCGGCGGCGGTAGTCGCCGACGAGCGGCACCTCGAGCTCGTGCGCTTGGCCGAGGTATCGCAATTGAACGACGGCGGCCACCGTCGCGTCCCGCGCGCCCTCGCGGCGAAGCTCGCCCGTGCCGCGCCGCACGAGCGTCGCGAGCATCCTGCGAAGCTCCTCGGCGGCCGGTCCGACACGGCGCACCGTCAGTGTGTAGTCGCGCGCAATCGGCGCTTCGGCCATGCCGATCGCCGACAGCAGGCCGGGATGAGAGGGGATCATGACGTCGCGCATGCCGAGCGCGAGCGCGAGCTCGCAGGCGTGAACGCCGGCCGCGCCGCCGAACGCAACGAGGACGAAATCGCGGGGATCGTGCCCACGCTCGACGGAGATCACGCGCACGGCACGCGCCATCGCCGCGTTCGCGACCTCGACTATTCCGGCCGCTGCCCGCACCCGGCTCATCCGGAGTCGATGCGCGAGACGGTCGACCGCCGTCGCGGCACGGCCGGTGTCGAGCTGCATCCGGCCGCCGAGAAACGCGCCCGCGTCGAGCCGGCCGAGGACGACGTTGGCATCGGTCACGGTGGCCGCCGACCCACGGCCGTAGCACGCGGGCCCCGGATCCGCGCCGGCGCTCTCCGGCCCGACCCGCAGCGAGCCGCCGGCGTCGAGGCGCGCAATCGACCCGCCGCCGGCGCCGACCGTGTGAATGTCGATGACCGGCACGCGGACCGCAATCCCGGCGAGAGACCACTCGCTGCGATGGGGAACGTCGCCGTCGATCAGCGCGACGTCGGTCGAGGTCCCCCCCATGTCGATCGTGACGGCGCGCGCGATCGCGGCGCGCGCGACCACCCGCGCGGCGCCGACGACGCCTCCCGCCGGCCCGGAGAGGATCGTCCGAACCGGTTCGCGACGCACCAGCGCCGCGCGCGCGACGCCGCCGCTCGATTGCATGACGCGCAGCCGGCGCCCCGGAAGCGCAGCGGCAAGCCGGTCGAGGTGGCGGCCCATGATGGGCGCGACGTAGGCGTTCACGACCGCGGTACTGGTGCGCTCGTACTCGCGGTGCTCGCGCGCGATCGCGTGCGAGAGCGTGATCGGGACCGTGAGCGCCGCCAGCGCATCACCGACCGCGCGCTCGTGTCGGGGTGCCGCGTAGGAATGCAGCAGCGCGACGGCGATGGATTGCGGCCGCCGCGCGCGCACGGACCGGACCAGACGGCGCAGCGCCGGTCGCGTCAACGGCACCAGGACCTTGCCGTCGAACGTGCTCCGCTCGCGAACGCCGATCCGGTTCGCCCGCGTCACCAGCGGTACCGGCAAGCGCGGCTCGAGCGCGTACAGGTCGGGACGCGCCTGCCGCCCGATCTCGACGACGTCCTCGAAGCCGGCGGTCGTCACCAAGCAGACGCGCGCTCCGCGTCGTTCGAGCAGGGCGTTGGTCGCGACGGTGCTGCCGTACGTCACCCGCGCCGGCACGTCGTCGGGAAAGAGCTCATGCAAGCCCCTCAGCACGGCGACGGCGGGATCGTGAGGCGTCGACGGCACCTTGTGAACGCGAAGGCCGCGGCGGTCGACGACGAAGAAGTCGGTGAACGTGCCGCCCGTATCGACGCCGACGACCGCCCCGGCCACCTGCCGACCGCCGCCGCGCACCGAGCTCGCGCGGCGCCCATGCGGCCTACCGCGACGTTTCACGCTTTCGGCACGAGCCGGCGTTGCGCGGCGCACGGCACGCGGCGAGCAAAAAAATACCGCAGGAGCCGCGGCCCTGCGGTATGTTCCAACACCGTCGACGTGGCGTCAGGCTGCGGCCGCCTTCTCACCGCTCTTGGTGGACGACGAGCTGCTCTCGTTGCCGGCGCTGGTGCTCTCGGTCTTGGTTTCTTTCGTTTCCTTGCTTTCGGTCTTCGCGTCGGCGCCTTTCTCGGTCGACTTCTTGTCCCCGGACTTGCCGCCGCCGTTTCCCTTGCGGGCGTAGTCGGTGACGTACCAGCCGCTGCCTTTCAACTGGAACGACGTGGAGGAGATCAGCTTCGTCACTTTGCGGTGGCACGTCGGGCACTCCGAGAGCGGCTTGTCACTCATCTTCTGCATCACCTCGAAGTCGCCGCACTTCTTGCAGTTGTACTCGTAAATAGGCATGATTCCTCCGGATTTTTACCAGCCCCACGTCTAGCCATCACCGTCTGCCTTGTCAACGCCGGAACGGGATCAGCGGGCGAGGAGGCGCGCGACGTCGGCCTCCGAGAGCCCCACCACGGTGACGACCTTGTCGCGTCCATGCGCGCCGCGCGCGATGACGACGTCGCGCTTCGCGACCTCGAGCCGCTCCGCGAGCAGAGCGATCAGGGCGCGATTGGCGGCGCCGTCGACTGGCGGGGCCGTGACGTACACGCGCAGGACGCCGCGGTCGTCGACGACGAGCCGTGCGCGCGTGGCGCGCGGGATCACGCGGACACGGATGCTCGCACGCGCCGCCGTCACCGCATGCGGAGCGCGAAATCGACGATGCTTTGCACCAAGAAGATCTGCAGGAAGTAGATCCCGGCGAAGACGATCAGGGGAGAGAAATCGATTCCGCCGGCGAAGACCGGCAAGGATCGGCGGATCCGGTACAGCAACGGCTCGGTCGCGCTGACGATCGCGCGCACGATCGGATTGTACGGATCGGCGTTGACCCACGAGATCACGACCCGCGCGATCAGGATCCACATGTAGAACCACAGCAGCAAATCGATGACCTTGGCGAGACCGAGCAAGAGATTCGCGAATACGAACATCCGATCCTCCTCAACCGCGTCCGAGCTCGCGCGAGCGGCGGGTCGCGGCCGTGACCGCACCCGCGACCGCCGCCGCGAAGCCGGCTTCCTCGAGGGCCTGCAGGCCGGCGAGCGTCGTTCCGCCCGGCGAGGTGACCATGGCGCGGAGCTCCTCGGGTGACTGTCCCGTCTGCTGAAGCATGAGCGCGGCGCCGCGGATGGTTTGATACGTGAGCCGGCGCGCCAGCCGCGGGTCGAGGCCTTCGGCGATCGCGCCGGCGATGAGACCCTCGGCGAACCTGTAGACGTACGCCGGCCCGCTGCCGGAGAGACCGGTGACGGCGTCCATGAGCGCCTCGTCTTTAACACGGACGACTTCGCCGACTCCACTGAACAGACCGGCGGCGAGTTGCGCGTCGCGCACGGTCGCGCGCCGGCCGCACACCAGCACCGACATGCCGGCACCGACCAGCGCCGGCGTGTTGGGCATCACCCGCACGACTTTGGCGTCGGCACCGAGGCCACGCTCGAGGCGCGCGAGGGTGATCCCGGCGGCGATCGAGACGAACAGCTGGCGGCGTTTCACCGCGGGCCGCATCTCGGCGAGCACCGCGTCCATCACCTGCGGCTTCACCGCGAGGACGACCACGGCGCTCTCGCGCACGAGCGCGCGGTTGTCGGGCGCGCCTCCGATCGCGAATCGGCGACGCATCCGCCGGAGCTGGCGCGGCTCGCTGTCGCTCGCCCAGACGTCACGCGCGCGATACCGCCGGCTCTCGATGAGACCTTTCAGCAACGCCCCTGCCATGTTGCCGGCGCCGACGAAGCCGAGCTTTCTGACGTCGTTGCGGACCTGCTTCACGTCGCCTCCTTGCGTGGTCCGAAAATGGCGGTGCCGATGCGTACCAACGTCGCACCCTCTTCGACCGCAACCTCGAAGTCGCCGCTCATGCCCATCGAGAGCTCGGGAAGCTCGTCGGCGTCCGCCTGCCGGTCGCGGAGCGCCCGCAGCGCGCGGAAGTAGCGCCGTGCATCTTCGGCGTCGACGGCGGGCGGGATCGTCATCAGGCCGCGCACACGCAGCCCTTCGAGGTCGCGCAAGCGGGCAAGCAGCGCGGGCAGCGCTTCCGGGGCGACGCCGCCCTTGCTGGTCTCGCCTGCGAGGTTCACCTGAACGAGCACCGCGAGCGGAGCACCGGCGCGCAGCGCTTCGCGCGCCAGCGTGGCGCCGATCTCGTGACCGTCGACCGAGTGCACGAGAGCGGCGCCCGCGACCGCCCGTGCCTTGTTGCGCTGAATACGCCCGATGAAGTGCCACTCGACGTCGCCGGCGTCGGCGAGATCGGCGCGCTTCGCCTGCCACTCCTGGACGTAGTTCTCGCCGAACCGGCGTCCGCCGGCAGCGATCACGGCACGAATTCGCGGCGCGTCGACGTCCTTGGTCACCGCGACCAGCCGGACCTCCTGTGGCGAACGACCGACCCGGCGACAGGCCGCCTCGATACGGGCGCACACGGTCGCGTAGCGGACGCTCAGAGGATCCGACATGCGCGCAGCGAACGAGCGACTTCCGGCAGCGGCAGGCCGATGATGTTGGTGTACGACCCCGTAACGTGGTCGATCAGGTGCGCTCCTTCTCCTTGGATCGCGTATGCGCCCGCGCGATCGAACGGCTCGCCGGTGGCGACGTACGCGGCGATCTCCTCGGGAGTGAGCTGCCGAAAGACGACGTCCGATGCGATCACCTCGCGCACGGCTGCCGATCCGCCGGGACGGAGCAGCGTCACTCCCGTGTACACCGTGTGGCGCCGCCCCGAGAGCGTCGTCAGCATCGCGATCGCTTCCGGCGCGTCGCGTGGCTTCCCCCAGCTCGTCCCGTCGACCGCGACGACCGTGTCGGCGGCGAGGAGCCAGGCATGCGGCCGGCTGGTGACGGCGGCCGCTGCTTTCTCGTCGGCCATACGCTGTGCGAACGCCGCCGGCCGCTCACTCGCCGCGGGTGTCTCGTCGACGTCGACCGCGTAGACCTCGAAGGCGACGCCGAGCTTTGCGAGCAGCCACCGGCGACGCGGCGAAGCGGACACGAGCACGAGCGAGGAGCGCTCCGAAACGGGCCGCGTGCGCTCCGACATCGCGGTAGACGTGCCGGAGCCCTTCCGGCGTGTCAAGGCGATGTCGCGGCGCGGACGCTGCAACCGCCAGCGGCGAGGCGCCAGCGCGGTGCGCAGCGACCGCACGCACTCGCCGCAGCGCGAGCCACGCCGCATTGCGACCCTGCCATCGCAATGGTACCCGACAGGCGATGCGGATCGGTGGCGAGAGCGCCGCACGGCGCGCCGCGCTCGTCATGCTCGTCGTCGCCAGCGCGTGCGCGCACGAAACACTGCCGCGCCCGGTCGTCGCCACCCCGGCGAGCACCCCACTCTCGATGCAGGATCCGGCCGAGCGGCGCACGGTCTTCGCCGAAGCGATCGCGCTCGCACGCGCGCATCGCGACGACGAGGCGAGGACGCGCTTCGCCGCGCTGCTCTCGAGCTATCCGGCGCTCGAGGACTATCATCTCGCGTGGCTCGCCGCGCTCGCGGAGCGTGGCGGCCGTCCCCAGGAAGCTGCGGACCTCGACGATCGCTTGATCGCGAACCATCCGGACAGCGTCTGGATCGCACGCGCGCTCGCGCGACGGGCACACGTCGCCCTGGTGCTCGGTGATCCCCGCGCGTCGAGCTTCGCCGCGCAGGCGCTCGAGGTCGCCGGCAGCGACGAGGAAAGCCGCGGGTATGCTCTCCTCGTCGAAGGCGACGTGCGCGCGGCCGAGTCGCCGGCCGCGGCGTATACGCTCTACCAACGTGTGCGACGGCTCCGCGGACCTGCCGCGTCGGTCGCCCGCCAGCGCGCGGCGGCGCTCGAGGAATCGGCGCCGCAGCTGCTGGACGACCCCGATGCTCTCCTCGCCGAGGGACGAGTGCTGATGGGCGAGGGACGGCTCGATCTCGCCGCCACACGCCTCGCCGCGGCGGCCGCATCCGTCGAGGTCGGCCGTCGCGCAAGCGCCTTGCGCGCGCTTGGGCGGACCGAGCAGCTTCTCGGTCACGTCGACGAAGCGATCGCGACGTACCGCGATGCTGCGCGTGATGAGGGCACCCCTGGGATGGCCGCGTTCGATCTGGCGACGATCCTGTGGAACCGCGACGAGGACGACGAAGCCGCCGCGCTCTTCGAGCGTCTGCTGCGGGACGCGCCGGCGCACCCCAAGCGCGACGCGATCCGCTATGCGCTCGGGCGGATCGCCGAGCGCAGGGGCGACGAGAGCGCGGCGACGACACAGTACCGTCGCGTCGTCGCCGCCGGCGGCGACGACGATCTCGTCCGCGATGCACGCTGGCGCGTCGCATGGATGCCGTACCGGTCCGGACGCTTTCTCGAAGCGGCGGAAGCGTTCGCGGCGTTGGCGGGCGTGAGCGACCTCGATCGCGCCGCGGGGCTGTACTGGCAGGCGCGCGCCGAGGCGCGCGCCGGGAATGACGAAGCGGCGGCCGCCGACTTGAGGCGCGTCCTCGCCGAGGCGCCGGAGAGCTACTATGCCGAGCTCAGCGAAGAGCGCAGCGGCGAATCGGCGGAGTTGCCCGCGTCGCCCGCACCGCTCGCGGGCGACCCACCACCGTCGATCGCGCTGCGCACGTATCACTGGAGCCGCAGCGAGGAGCTCCGACGCGCGGGGCTCGACCGCCTCGCCGCGCGCGAGCTGGACGCAATCGCGCGTGAGCTCGCCGCGTCAGGCGAGACCGAGCCGTACCTGCTCGAGGCCTACCGCCGCGTCGATGCGACGAGCCGCACGTTGCGGCTCGCGACCCGGTTCGAGCGCCGCGCCGCCATCCCGCCGGCGACGCTCGCGCCGTACCTCTATCCGCGCGCGTTTTGGCGGCTCGTCTCCGAGCATGCAGCCGCGCGCCGTCTCGATCCGTACCTCGTTCTGGCGTTGATCCGGCAGGAAAGCTCGTTTGATCCCGACGCCGCGTCGCCGGCGGCAGCGCTCGGGCTGATGCAACTCCTCGTCCCGACTGCGAGCCGGCTTGCCGGCGCGGAGATCGGTCGCCCCGCGCTCACCGACCCTGCGACGAACGTCCGCCTGGGTACGCAGTATTTGCGCGAGCTTCTCGACCGCTACGACGGCAACCCGTGCAAGGCGCTCGCGGCGTACAACGCCGGCGAGGATGCGGTCCGCAAGTGGGAGGCTCGCGCACCCGACGCCGAGGCCGACGAGTTCGTCGAGACCATCAGCTACCGCGAGACGCGTCGCTACGTGAAGGCCGTGCTCGGAAACTATCGCCGCTATCGCCGACTGTACGGAGCGCCGGGCGAGGAACGCGCGCTGCAGTTTGCCGGACCGCCGGGCGCCGAGGCGTCCGGCCGTTCCGAAGCCTTCCCGTGAGCGACCCACGGTGCGCCGGCGCGAATCCCCGACAGGCGCGTCCAACCACGGCGGCGCGCGAACGTCGCGCCCGGCCGCCGCGGCGGCGTCGCGCGGCACCGGCACCGGTCGCGACGGAACATCGCCGTCAGCTCGCTCCGACGGCGGTCACGGATCAGGGCATCACGCGTCGAGGCCGAGCGTACGCGGAAGCCTCTGCGCCAAGCCGCCGAAGCCACCGTTCGACATCAGCACGATGACGTCGCCGGCCGCCGCTTCCCGCGCGACCAGCGCCTCGATCGCAGCCGGGTCCTCGCACACCTCGGCGGCGACGCCGCGCGCGGCGAGACCGCGCGCGACCGCTTCGGTCGACAGCCGCTCCGACTCCGGCAGCTGCTCTCGACGGTGCACCCCGGCGAGCGTGACGCGGTCGGCGCCAGCGAAGGCGTCGACGAACGCCTGTTGAAAGACCCGGCGTCGACTGGTGTTCGAGCGGGGCTCGAAGAGCGCCCAGATCCGCCGGGCGCCGTAGCGCGCGCGAAGAGCGTCGAGCGTCGCCGCGACGGCCGTCGGGTGGTGCGCGAAATCGTCGATGACCACGAGGCCGCGACCGGCGCCGATCACTTCTTGGCGGCGGCGGACGCCGTTGAAGGTGCCGACGGCGCGGACGGCGTCCTCGAGACCGATGCCGATCCGATCCGCGAGGGCCAGAACCCCGAGCGCATTGGCGACGTTCATCGCGCCCGGCGCACGGCAGCTTGCCGGGAGACGCCGGCCGTCCGGGCTACAAACGACGAACTTCGTCACCGAGCCGTCGTCGCGGACGTCCTCGACCCGCCAGTCGCCGCGGCCCCGGACGCCGAACGAGATCGCGCGCCGGCCGCTCGTCGCGACCACGTTCGCCGCCTCCGGATAGTCGGCGCTCGCGACGACGGCCGCCGCGGGACGCGTCGATTCGAGGAGCCGCACGAACGCGCACTTCACATGCTCCAAGTCGCGGTAGATGTCGGCGTGGTCGAACTCGACGGCGGTGACGAGGAGCGCGTCGGCGTCGTAGTGCAGGAACTTCGGACCCTTGTCGAAGAAAGCGGTATCGTACTCGTCACCCTCGACGACGAACCAATCGCCGCCGCCGATGCAGAAGTTCCGCGGAAAATCCCGGCAGGCGCCGCCGATCATGAAGCCGGGGTCGGCTTCCGCCTGCTGCAACACCCACGCGAGGAGCGCGCTCGAGGTCGTCTTGCCGTGGGTACCGACGATGACGGCGCGGCGCCGATCGGCCATGAAGAACCGCATCAGCGCCTCCGGCATCGAGCAGTACGGGATCCCGGCCGCGAGCATCGCCTCGACCTCCGCGTTGCCGCGCGACATCGCATTGCCGACCACGACGAGATCGGGCCGGGGCTCGAGATTCTCGGCGCGGAAGCCCTCCGCCACCGGAATCTCCAGGGAGGCGAGCAGGGTGCTCATCGGCGGATAGATGCCGGCGTCGGAGCCGGTGACATGGTGGCCCGTTTCGCGGAACATTCCCGCGAGCGACGCCATGCCGACGCCGGCGATCGCCGTCAGATGAACGTGGCGCGGCCGCGCCGGGATCTCAGGACGCGTTGACGGCGCGGACGATGAGGTCATGGATCAGCGGCCGGAACTCCCGGATCTTGTCGTTGTCACGGCTCGGGTGGACGCGGTTCGAGAGCACGATCACGTGCAGCTGCGCGATCGAGGTCGATCCAGAGCGACGTCCCGGTGAAGCCGACGTGACCGACGGCGTGGCGCGAGAACTCCGCGCCCGCAGTCGAGTCGCTCGCCGACGGCGTGTCCCACCCGAGCGCCCAGCGTCGAGCGATCCGACGGTATCGTCGCGCCGCCAGAACTCGCGCACGATCGCGGCGGGAAGGAAGACGCTCTGGCCTTGGTAGCACTCGCGGAGAAGGGTCGCGATCCGATCGACCTCGACGCGCCGAGGAGAACAGCCCCGCATGACCGGCGACGCCGCCCATCGCGTACGCGTTGTCGTCGTGCACCTCGCCGCACAGGACGCGCTTGCGCCACGGACATCGTTCGGTGGGCGCGATCATCTCGGCGATCGGCTCGAGCCGGCGCGTACGCAGCAACGAGAGATCGATGAACGATGTCGAGCGCAAGCCGAGCGGCTTGAAGATCTTCTCGTGGCAATACCGATCGAGCGACATTCCGCTCACCTCCTCGATCGCCGCGCCGAGCAGCATGAACCCGAGGTCGCTGTAGACGGTGCGGGCGCCGGGCGCGGCCTCGGGCTTCTCGCGCTGGATCGCCTCGTACACGAACTCCTTCGCCCCGTGGCTCGCCGTGAAGTTGATCCGACCTTCGCGCTCGATGCTGAGGATGTCCTTGCAGTACGGCCGCCATGCCGGCAGGCCCGAGGTGTGCGCGAGCAGGTGGCGGAAGGTGACGTGCGTCTTCCCGTGGACGCCGAAGTTGTGGAAGAAACGCGAAACCCGGTCGTCGAGCGCGATCTTGCGCTCTCGCACCATCACCATCATGGCGACCGCGGTCGCGAGCGGTTTCGTGAGCGAGGCCAGATCGAAGATCGTGTCCTCGCGCATCGGCGAGCGTTCCGGCTCGAGCGAGCGCAGACCCGCCGCGCGGTGGAACACCACGCTGCCCCGCGACGTTCACGAGAACCACGACGCCGGGAAATACGCCGCGCGCGACGGCGGCATCCATCTCGCTGCTCGACGGCCGCGAAGTTCACGCCGCGCGCGCCTCCACGATCAGGCGCTCCGCGTCGACGCGAACCGGCAGGCCGAGCGCGAGCGGCAAGTTGTCGGAGAGATGGCCGGCCGGAAAGCCTGAGACCACGGGGAAGGTGACGCCGTCGAAGAACTCGCGGAACACGTCGCTCGCCAGATCGTCGGCGTTGCGGCCGTCGCAGTTCGCGAACGAGCCGAGGACCACCGCCGCGACGCGCTCGAGCTTGCCGGCGAGACGGAGGTGGGTGAGCATCCGGTCGATGCGATACGGCCGCTCGGCGACGTCCTCGAGAAAGAGCACTGCGCCGTCGGTCTCGATGGCGAACGGCGTCCCGAGAAGCGCGATCAAAGACGACAGACAGCCGCCGACGAGCCGTCCCTGGGCGACGCCCGGGGCAAGGACTTCGGTGACGGGCTCACGCCAGACGGCGGCCGGCGCGCGCAGGAGCAGACGCATCCGCTCCGCGGTTCGAGGGGCGAGCCCCTTCGCGAGGTCGATCGCCACCATCGGCCCGTGCAGGGCGACGAGGTTGCACCGCTCGACGAGGAATCCCAGCAACGGCGCGATGTCGCTGTAGCCGCACAGCAGCTTCGGATTGGAGGCGAAGATCGCCGGATCGAGCAGCGGCAAGACCTGGGCGCGTACCGAACCCGCCGCGGGCGCAGATCACGGCCGCGACCTCCGGGTCACGGAACATCGCCTCGAGATCCGCGACGCGCGCGCGGGGCTCGCCGGCGCAGTAGCGCCGACGCGCGAGAACGGACTCGCCGACGCGCGTCACGAAGCCCCAATCGTGGAGCACCGCGCGTCCGCGTTGGAGCGCGGCGGGGTCGACGGCGCCGGCGGGGGCGACGACGCCGATGACGGCGCGATCCTGAACCGGTGGGGGAATGATCATGGAAGCTGCGTCCGCCGCGCGACGTCAGGCGTCGCCGAAGAACCGCCTGCGGTCCTCGCGCATGCGCGCCTCGTACTCGCGCTCGAGCGCGACGGTCGCGATGTACTCGCGGTCGGTCGACTTCCGCGCGCGCCACACCGCGTGCGCGGCGCGCACCAACCCGCGCAGCTGCTCCGGAAACAGCCCCTGAAAGCCGTCGGACTTTGCGATCAGCGGATTCGGATGCGCCTCCACCAGCACCACGGACGCCCCCGCCATCACGCCGGCGAGGCTGAGCGGAAAGACCAGATCGCGCACGCCGGTGCCGTGGGATGCGTCGACCGCCACCGGCAGGCCGGAGAGCTGGTAGTGGAACGCCGCGACGCTGCCGAGGTCGAGCGTGTTGCGCGTGTAGCGGTTGCAGCTCGTGATGCCGCGCTCGCAGAGGATCACGTTCTCCTTGCCGAACGCCATCACCCGTTCGACCCAGAGCAGGTACGCTTCGGTGTCGAGCGAGTTGCCGCGTTTGTGAATCACCGGCAGCGGCGTGTCGCGCAGCCGGTTCAGGAGCGCTTGGTTCTTGCTGTTCGGCTCGCCGACCTGCAGGCAGGCGACGCCGGAGTCTTCGTAGACCGTGACGTCGGCGGGATCGAGGATCTCGACGACGGTCGGCATGGCGAACTCGCGGCCCGCCTTGACGATCAAGTCGAGGCCGCGACGCAACGACTCGTGGTCCGACGATCCGAGCCCTTCCCAACCGCTGTACGGGCTGGAGCGGTACTTGACGACGCCGCCGCGAAGGCAGTGAGCACCCGCCTCCTTGACCATGCGCGCCGCTTCCAGCATCTGCGGCTCGCTTTCGACGGAGCACGGACCCGCGATCACGACCAGGTCCTCGCCACCGACCGTGACCGCGCCGATGTCGACGGTCGCGTGGATCGGATGGAGCGGATCGCCCTTCTGGGCCGCCCGCTTGTAGGCCCGCGAGATCGGGATCAGCCGGTCCACGCCCGGCATCTGCGCAAGCTCGCTTTGCGGCAGCCGCGAGATGTCGCCGTATACGCCGATCAGCGTCACCTGCTCGCCGATCATCTTCCCGGTCTTGTAGCCGAGGGCGTGGAGCTTCGTCTCGATCGCCTCGATTTCCGGGGCCGTCGCGACGGACGACATCTTGATGATCATCGAAGAAGACCTCGGTGGCGAACGCCCATGCTCGGCCCAGCCACGGCAGCGGTTCGCGGCTCGGGAGCGAGAATTTTGATACCGGGATTGGCGGAACCGGTCAACGTGAACCACGATCCCGGGTGGCGCGAACCGCGCGCTCCGAGTGCTGCTTGCGTGCGCGCCGGCCGCATTCTACCTGTACGACGTGAAGCTGCGCGAACCCGAGATGCGCCGGATCGCCGGCGCGATCCTCGTCCGACTCGACAAGAGCGAGCTTCTGCGGGTCAAGACCGGGGATCGCGCCGCGCTCGAGCAACGGATCGTCGACGTCCTGCGGGCGAACGTGCGCGCGGAAGAGGAGCTCGAGGCGGAGGCCGAGCGCTTCGCGGAATCACACAGCCGCGAGATGGTCGGCATGGACCGCCACAAGGTCGTCCAGCTGGTAAAGGCTCGGCTCGCGAAGGAAAGAGGATTCACCTTGTGAGCCGCGTCTCCGACGGCCGCATCTCGGCGCTGGCGCACCTGGTACTCGAGACGCTCGGCAGAGCGCCGGGCGCGGAGCTGCGGTCGGATCGCGTGACCCTCGTCGAGATCAAGGCCGTGCTCGCGGATTTCTTGCAGGTCGACGACGCGCTCGATGCGCGCGTGCGCCGCAAGATCGAGAGCCTCTCGCGTCGCGTGCCGGAGGGCAGCGCCGAGTGGAACATCCTCTACCGGCAGTATCTCGACGAAGAGAAGAAAAAACTGGGTCGCTGAACCCGTCAAGCGTTGACAAGGTCCGCATCGTGTCTATCGTGCGCCGCGGGTTTCATCCCCGCGCCGCCGCTCGGCCCCAACCCGAGCAACGGTCGGGCGCCACATTCAGCTGCGTTCAAGGAGGGAAAGGAGATTTGCGATGAAGATTCGGCCACTGCAAGACCGGGTGATCGTGAAGCGCATCGAAGAGGAGGAGAAGACGAAGGGCGGCATCATCATTCCCGATACCGCGAAAGAGAAGCCCCAGGAGGGCAAGGTGATCGCCGTCGGCAAGGGCAAGGTCAGCGACGACGGCAAGCTCACGCCGCTCGACGTCAAGGTCGGCGACAAGATCCTCTTCGGCAAGTACTCCGGCACCGAGATCAAGCTGAACGGCGAAGAGCACCTCATCATGCGCGAGGACGACATCCTCGGCATCGTCGAGTAACTCGAAGGAGGAAACGAGATATGCCAGCGAAGCACGTACGATTCGGCCAGGACGCGCGTGACCGGATTCTCCGCGGCGTCAACATCCTCGCGGACGCCGTCACCGTGACGCTCGGGCCCAAGGGTCGTAACGTCGTTCTGGAGAAGTCCTTCGGCGCCCCGAACATCACCAAAGACGGTGTCACCGTCGCCAAGGAGATCGAGCTCGAGGACAAGTTCGAGAACATGGGCGCGCAGATGGTGAAGGAGGTCGCGAGCAAGACCTCCGACGTCGCCGGCGACGGCACCACCACCGCGACGGTTCTCGCGCGCGCCATCTTCGCCGAGGGCATCAAGATGGTCGCCGCCGGCCACGACCCGATGAGCCTCAAGCGCGGCATCGACCGCGCCGTCGGTGCGATCGTCGACGAGCTCAAGTCGCTCTCGAAGCCGACCAAGGACCAGAAGGAGATCGCCCAGGTCGGCACCATCTCGGCCAACAACGACTCCACCGTCGGCGAGATCATCGCCGAGGCGATGAACAAGGTCGGTAAGGAAGGCGTGATCACGGTCGAGGAGGCCAAGGGCCTCGAGACGACGCTCGAGGTCGTCGAGGGCATGCAGTTCGACCGCGGCTATCTCTCGCCGTACTTCGTCACCGACCCCGAGCGCATGGAGGTCGTCCTCGAGGACGCCTACCTCCTGATCCACGAGAAGAAGATCAGCGCGATGAAGGACCTCCTGCCGATGCTCGAGCAGATCGCGAAGACCGGCCGGCCGTTCATCCTCATCGCCGAGGACGTCGAGGGCGAGGCGCTCGCGACGCTGGTCGTCAACAAGATCCGCGGCACGCTCCAGTGCGTCGCGGTGAAGGCTCCCGGCTTCGGCGACCGCCGGAAGGCGATGCTCGAGGACATCGCGATCCTCACCGGCGGCAAGGTGATCGCCGAGGAGCTCGGCATCAAGCTCGAGAGCATCACGCTGAATGACCTCGGCTCGCGCCAAACGGATCGTCGTCGACAAGGACAACACCACGATCGTCGACGGCGCCGGCAAGCGGAACGACATCGAGGGACGCATCAAGCAGATCCGCGCGCAGATCGACGAGACCACCTCCGACTACGATCGCGAGAAGCTCCAGGAGCGGCTCGCGAAGCTGATCGGCGGCGTCGCCGTCATCAAGGTCGGAGCGGCGACCGAGGTCGAGATGAAGGAGAAGAAGGCGCGCGTCGAAGATGCGCTCCACGCGACGCGGGCGGCGGTCGAGGAAGGCATCGTTCCCGGTGGCGGAGTCGCGCTGATCCGCGCGTCGGCGACGCTCGAAAAGCTCGCGGCGGCCAACGACGAGGAGAAGGTCGGCATCAACATCGTCCGACGCGCGGTCGAGGAGCCGTGCCGCTGGATCGCCAACAACGCGGGCTGGGAAGGCTCGATCGTCCTCGACAAGGTCAAGAACAACAAAGGCGCGTTCGGCTTCAACGCCAGCACCGAGGAGTTCGAGGACCTCATGAAGGCGGGCATCATCGACCCGACGAAGGTCGTCCGCACCGCGCTCCTGAACGCCGCGTCGGTCGCCGGACTGCTGCTCACGACGGAAGCGACCGTCGCGGAGAAGCCGGACGAGAAGCCGGCTGCCGGCGGACCTCCGGGCGGCGGCATGGGGGGCATGGGGGGCATGGGCGGCATGATGTAAGCCCCCGGGTTGCTCGCGACGCGCCCGGTCTCGGCGGCGTGTCGTGACGGACACATGAAGCCCCTCGGAGCATGCGCCCCGAGGGGCTTCGTCGTTTCAGCCGGTTTGGCGTTGCCCCGTCCTGGGGTTCTGACCGTCTTCGAGGCTACGCGCGGCACCGGGATGCGACGGGCGCGTGTGGGGACGAGCGCAGCGCCATCATCCGCCCGACCGAGCCGCGTCATCAAGGGTCGCCGCGTGTGATGCACGCCACCTCTCGCGCTGCTAGGATTTCGAGGATGGTCGGATTCGGGAACGGCGACGGTCGGGATCCAACGAAACCAGCCGCGAGCGCCCCTGGGCGCAGCGTTGACTCGAGCTGCCGTCCTCCGATAGCTTGCGCGGTTTCACCGACGGGCGACGGATCGATCACATGTTCGAAAGCTTAGGCGACAAGCTCGAGCAGGTCTTCAAGCGGCTCCGCGGCCACGGAAAGATCACCGAGCGCCACATCGACGAGGCGCTGCGGGAGATCCGCATGGCGCTTCTCGAGGCCGACGTCGCGCTCCCGGTGGTTCAGACGTTCATCGGCAGCGTGCGCGAGCATGCGCTCGGCAAAGAGGTGCTGCAGAGCCTCACGCCCGAGCAGCACCTGGTGAAGTTCATCCATGCCGAGCTCACGCGCGTCATGGGCGAGACCGCGGTTGCGCTCGATCTCGCTGCCACGCCGCCGGTCGTCCTCCTGCTCGTCGGATTGCAAGGCTCCGGCAAGACGACGACGGCGGCGAAACTCGCGCGGCACTTGCGCGACGAGCGCAGTCGCCGGCCGTACCTGGTGCCCGCCGACGTCTACCGGCCCGCCGCGATCGACCAGCTGACCACCCTCGGGCGCGAACTCGGCGTTCCCGTCCACCCGTCCCACGTGCGATGCGGATCCCGTGGACATCGCACGCGACGCTCTCACGGCGGCGCGCCGCGAAGGATACGACACGCTGATCGTCGACACCGCCGGACGCCTGCACATCGACGACGACTTGATGGCCGAGCTCGCGCGAATGAAGTCGGCGGTCACGCCTCGCCACGTCCTCCTCGTCGCCGACGCGATGACGGGCCAGGACGCGGTGAACGTCGCGCGAGGATTCCACGAGCGTCTCGCGGTCGACGGCGTGATCCTGACCAAGCTCGAGGGCGACGCCCGTGGCGGCGCGGCGCTTTCGATCCGAGCGATGACCGGCGCGCCGATCTTCTTCGTCGGCGTCGGCGAGAAGCTCGACGCGCTCGAGCCGTTCCATCCGGACCGCATGGCCTCCCGCATTCTCGGCAAGGGCGACGTCCTGTCGCTCATCGAGAAGGTCGAGAAGGCCTACGATCGCAAGCAGGCGGAGGCGCTCGAACGCAAGCTCCGCAAGGACGAGTTCACACTGGAGGACTTTCGCGACCAGCTCCAGATGGTGAAGCGCCTCGGCTCGATGGCGGATCTGCTCGGGATGATCCCCGGCATGCGGAAGCTCAGCGCCAAGATGGATCCCGGCGTCGCCGACACCGAGCTCAAGCGCATCGAGGCGATCGTCAACTCGATGACGAAGCAGGAGCGCAGAAACGACGCACTCATCAACGGCAGCCGGCGACGTCGCATCGCGCTCGGCAGCGGGACTAGCGTCGCCGAGGTGAATCGTTTCCTGAAGCAGTACGCGCAAACGAAAAAGATGATGAAAAAACTCACCAAGCTCGGCGGTGGCCGTCTCGGTGGCAATCCGTTCAGTCAACTGCTCTCGGGTTGAGCGGACGCGAAAGGAGCACCATGAGTGTCGTGATTCGACTCGCCCGGCGCGGCGCCAAGAAGCAAGCGTTCTATCGTATCGTGATCGCCGAGAAGCGCGCGGCGCGCGGCGGACGATTCATCGATCAGGTTGGCACGTATGATCCTCTCCCCGACCCTCCGCGTATTGACTTCAAAAAAGAAAAACTCCATGACTGGCTCAGTCGGGGCGCCCTCCCGTCGCAGACTGTCGCGCAACTCATCAAGAAGGCGGGCATCGTGCCGGAGTCGCCGCGTGAGGGGCCAGGGGGGGAGACGTCATGAAGGAATTGGTGCAGTATCTGGCCCGCTGCCTCGTCAACAATCCCGACGCGGTCGAAGTGAAAGAAACGCAGGGCGATACGGCATCAGTCCTGGAGCTGAAAGTCGCGCGCGAAGACCTCGGTCGTATCATCGGCAAGCAAGGCCGCACGGCGAAATCAATCCGTACAATCTTGAACGCCGCAGCGTCGCGCACCAATCGCAAGGTGGTTTTGGAGATCGTCGAGGACAAATAGCGACCGTCGCATGACGTTGAGTCGCCCCTGCATGCAGCACGGCCCGCGCTCCCAATCCGCGGGTGCAATAGTTTGCGGCGCCATCGCGCGCCACGAGAGTCATGAACGACGAAGCGGTGAATGCTTCGCCGAGCCGTCTGGTGAAGCTCGGCGAGATCGTTGGCACGCACGGTGTCGGCGGGCTTCTTCGTCTCCATCCGTATAGCGACTGCAGTGCGGCGCTCGCCGCCGTTCAGCACGTTTTCCTGACACCGAAGGCGCCGCACGGGTGCGCGACTGGACCGGGGAATGCCCCGGACGCGCGCACCGCACGCTCGGTGCGCTTGACGTCCGCGCGCCCGCACGGACGGGTCATGCTTCTCCGCGTCGCCGGAATCGACAGCATCGAGGCCGCCGCGCCGCTGCTCGGGACCATCCTCGCCGTCGACGAGGAGGATCTGCCACCGGCGGCGCCGGGAGAGATCTACGCGTATCGGCTCTCCGGTCTCGAGGTGTGGACCTTCGACGGTAAGCGTCTGGGCCGCGTGCAGGAGACCTTCGACACCGGCAGCAGCGAAGTACTCGTCGTCCGCGACGGCGGGAACGAGCACCTCGTGCCGGTGATCGCCGATGTCATCCGCTCGATCGACGTCGCCGGCGGCCGGATCGTCATCGACCCGTTGCCGGGGCTGCTCGACTGACCATGCGTGTCCACGTCGTCACGATCTTTCCCGAGTTCTTCGCGTCGCCCCTCGCGACCGGCGTCCCGAAGCGCGCGCGCGACGCGGGGGTGCTGGAGGTGTCGCTGGTCGATCTCCGCGAATACACCCACGACCGCCACCGGACCACCGATGACGCCCCGTACGGCGGCGGCAGCGGCATGGTGATGAAGGCCGAGCCGCTGGTCGAAGCGCTCGAGGCGATCACCGCCGCCGTCCCGCGAGCCCAGAAGGTCCTGCTCTCGCCGCGCGGTCGGCGCCTCGACCATGCGCGCGTCACCGAACTGTCGCGGGTGCGGGACGTCGTGCTCGTGTGCGGCCGATACGAAGGAATCGACGAGCGCGTTCGCGACTTCGTCGACGAGGAGATCTCCATCGGCGACTACGTGCTTTCCGGCGGTGAGATCGCGGCGCTCGCGGTGATCGACGCGGTCGCGCGGCTGCTGCCGGGCGCCCTGGGCAACGCCGAGTCGCCCGTCGCCGAGTCGTTCGCAGCGGGACTCCTCGAGTACCCGCAGTACACCCGGCCGCCGTCGTTCCGCGGCCGCGACGTTCCGGCGGTGCTGCTCTCCGGCGATCACGGTGCCATCGCGCGCTGGCGCGTGGAGGCGGCGCACGAGGTCACGCGCCGGGTCCGGCCCGATCTACTCGTCCGAGCGGAACCGTCCGGCGGGAGCGACTAGCATGGCCCCGCTCTACGTCGCCCTGCTCCACTTCCCGGTCTACGACAAGAATCAGCAGGTCGTGACGACCGCGATCACGAACATGGACATCCATGACATCGCGCGCGCCGGCCGCACGTACGGCGTCCGCTGGTTCTACGTCGTGACACCGGTCGCCGCGCTCCGCGAGCTCGCAGCGCGCATCATCGATCACTGGAGCACCGGCTACGGCGCGACGTACAACGGCACGCGCAAAGAAGCGCTCGCGATCGTCAAGCTCAGCGAGGATCTCGATCGAACGATCGTCGACGTGGAGCACGACGCAGGGGCCGCTCCCCTGCTGCTCGTGACCTCCGCGCGCACCCGTCATCCGACGCTCAGCTACGCCGGCCTGCGTACGCTCGTACGCCACGGCAAGCGGCCGTTGCTGCTCGTCTTCGGTACCGGATGGGGGCTCACGGAAGAAGTCATCGGCCGGGCCGATCACCGACTGCCCGCCATCGAGGGGCAGGGATCGTACAACCACCTGTCGGTCCGCACCGCCGCCGCGATCATTCTCGACCGAGCTTGCGGCGCGCGAGAAGAGGGGGAGACACGCACATGAACGTCATCGAGACCATCGAGCGCCAACAACTCAAAGACACACAGCCCAACTTCCGTCCCGGCGACACGCTGCGGATCCACGTCCGCATCGTCGAGGGTGACAAGGAGCGGATTCAGGTATTCGAAGGCGTGTGCATCCGGCGGAGCGGTGGCGCGAACCGGGAGACGTTCACGGTACGCAAGACCTCGTACGGCGTCGGCGTCGAGCGCACGTTCCCGTTGCACTCACCGCGGATCGACCGCATCGACGTGACCGCCAAAGGCAAGGTCCGCCGCGCGAAGCTGTACTACCTGCGCGAGCTTTCCGGCAAAGCGGCGCGTATCGAGGAAGACACCTCGGGCCGCTGACGAGCTCGTGTTCGCCCCACGAGCTTCGCGGCGCGACGCGACGACCCCGAGCCGCAGCTCGACCGACGCGGGCGCCGATTGCCGGGTCAGCCGCGCGCGGACTCGTCGAGCGTGTGGGCGGCGTCCGAGCCGATACGGCAGTCGGCTTCGACGTGGGCGCCCTCGGGCACGATCAGCTCGCGCGCTTCGATGATACCGACGACGCGACCCCCGGGCTGAACCTCGACCTTGTCGGCACCGAGGATCTGCCCGCGCACCTCGCCCGCAACGATCAGCGTGCGCGGCCAGATCGTGCCGTGCAGCGAGCCGCCGACGGCGACGACGAGAAGGTCGTTGGCGCGGACCTCGCCGCGCAGCCGGCCCTCGATGCGCGTCGGCGTCGTGAAATTGAGCTTGCCGCTGACCTGCGTGCCGGGGTCGAGGAAGGTGCGGATCTCGTGCCAGCCGATGAGCCCGGCTTCGGGAGAGCGCGCCAACAGCGGCTTGGGTGCGACCGGTCGGGGGGCAGTGGCGCGGCGGCGGAACCGTTCCCGCATGACTCTCCCTCTAGATCATCTCGGCGACGCAGGAAAGACGTGACATGCGACCGCATGTTCGTTCGCACCCTCGATGAGCGCCGGCGTCTCGCGCCGGCAGCGCTCCTCGGCGTACGGGCAACGCGGGTGGAAGGCGCATCCAGGCGGGGGAGCGATCGGGCTCGGTGCGTCGCCGCCGATCCGCACGTGCTCCTTGCGACGTCGCGGGTCCGGCACCGGTACCGCCGCGAGGAGTGCACGGGTGTATGGGTGCAGCGGGTTTCGATAGAGCTCGTCACGCGGAGCGCGCTCGACGATTTTGCCGAGGTACATCACGGCGACGCGGTGGCTGATGTGCTCGACGACACGCAGGTCGTGCGAGATGAACAAGTAGGTGAGTCCCAGCTCCTGCTGCAGATCGCCCAGTAGATTCAAGACCTGCGCCTGAATCGAGATGTCGAGGGCGGACACCGGCTCGTCGGCGACGATGAATCGCGGTCCGACGGCGAGCGCGCGCGCGATCCCGATGCGCTGCCGCTGACCGCCGCTGAACTCGTGCGGATATCGATCGTACGCTTCGGGCCGGAGACCCACTTTGCCGAGGAGCTCCTCGACCCGACGGCGCTTCTCCGGACCGCGCGCCAGCCGATGCACCTCGATCCCTTCGGCGACGATCGAACCGACGCGCATGCGCGGGTTCAACGACGAGTACGGATCCTGAAAGATGATCTGCATCTCACGACGCATCGCCCGCAGCGCCCGCGGTGACAGCGCGCGCAGATCGCGTCCGTCGAAGTCGATCTCGCCGGCGTCGGGCTCGATCAAGCGCAGGATGCAGCGTCCGAGGGTCGTCTTGCCGCAACCGGACTCGCCGACGACCCCGAGCGTCTCGCCGGACCGGATCGCCAAGTCGACGCCGTCGACCGCGTGCACCGCAAGCCGGCCGCGACCGAAGAAGCCGCGCCCGACCGGATACTGCTTGCGGAGATCGCGTACCTCGACGAGAAACGCTCCCGTTGCACGCCGAGCGCCGGTCGATCGCTCGTCCGCCGGTCGCGGCACGGTCATACGCGAATACACGCCGCCCAGTGGCCGGGCGCCTTCTCCTCGAGTGCGGGATCGACGCGCGCGCACTCGTCGATCGCTCGCGGACAGCGGTCACGAAAACGGCAGCCGCTCGGCAGCGCCAGCATGCTCGGCACCGATCCCGGAAGCGCCTCGAGACGCCCGCCGGCTCGCCGTGAGAGTGCCCATCGCCCGCAGCAGGGCCGCGGTGTACGGATGCAGCGGCCGCTCGAACAGGTCGAAGACCGTCGCCTGCTCGACGATGCGTCCCGCATACATCACGACGACCTCGTCGGCCTGCTCGGCGATCACGCCGAGATCGTGCGTGATCAGCATCATCGCCATTCCGAGCCGCTCGCGAAGGCCACGGAGCAGATCGAGGATTTGTGCTTGGATCGTGACGTCGAGCGCGGTCGTCGGCTCGTCGGCGATCAGCAGGCTCGGTTCGCAGGCGAGGGCCATCGCGATCATGGCACGCTGGCGCATCCCGCCCGAGAGCTCGTGGGGATAGCTGTCCGCCCGTCGTTCCGGCTCCGGCATCTCGACCAGCCGCAGCGAATCGATCACCTTCGCGCGCGTTCGCGGCGCGGTCGAGGCGCTGGTGGAGACGGACGGCTTCGGCGATCTGGCTGCCGATCGTGAAGACCGGGTTCAGCGACGTCATCGGCTCCTGGAAGATCATCGCGATCTCGCCGCCGCGGACCGATCGCATGGCGCGCTCGGAGAGCTCCAGCAGATTGCGTCCTCGGTAGAGAATCGTCGCCGGAGACGATGCGCCCCGGGGGTGTGACCAGTCGAAGAATCGAGAGCGCGGTGACGCTCTTGCCGCAGCCCGATTCGCCGAGGACCCCGAGCGTGCGGCCGGTGGCGCACGGCGAAGCTCACCCCGTCGACGGCGCGCGACGATGCCCTCGTCGGTCTCGAAGTGGGTGTGGAGATCGTCGACGGCGAGCAGCGGCTCCGTCGCGTCCGGCCGGATCGTTCCGGCGGTGACGGTCACCCACGTACCCCGACGCTGCGAGGATCGAGCACGTCACGCAGGTAGTCGCCGAGGAAGTTGAAGGCCATGATCGTGACGAAGATAAACAGGCCGGGCGTCAAGATCCAGGGAAACTGCGCGATGCTCTGGACGTTCTGCGCGTCGGCGAGGAGGTTTCCCCAGCTGGCGCTCGGCTCCTGAATGCCGAGCCCGAGCAGCGACAGCGCGCTCTCGCCGAGAATGAAGCCCGGGATGCTGAGCGTCGCCGCGACGATCGTGTAGCCGAACGTGCCGGGGATCACGTGGCGGACGATGATGCGAGCCCGGCTCGCGCCGAGCGCGCGTGCGCTCTGCACGTAGTCGAGCTCGCGCAGCGACGCGACCATGCCGCGGATGATGCGCGCGAAGCCGGCCCAGCGGATGAAGCTCATGATCACGACGATCATCAAGAACGTCTGCGCGGAGCTGAGCGACGCCGGGATGACCGCGGCGAGCGCCAGCAGGAAGTAGAACGACGGCAGCGACATGATCACCTCGGTGAGCGCGCATGACCACGTCGTCGGTGCGGCCGCCGACGTAGCCCGCGACGGCGCCCACGAGGATGCCGATCGCGAAGCTGATCGCGACGCCGACGACGCCGACCGTCAGGCTGATGCGGCCGCCGTACACGATCCGGGAGAACAGGTCGCGGCCGAGGCCGTCGGTGCCGAGAAGGAACACCCGGTCCGCGGGACGCGCGGTCGTGAGCAGGCTGCCGCGGGTGAGCCATGCGAGCGGCACCTTCCCCGCCGCCGGCGTGTAGACGCGTCCGGACGCACCGCGCAGCTCGTAGCGCTGCGTGTACAGCACGCCTTCGGACGGCCACAGCGACGGCGGATTCAGGTGGAGCGGCGACGGCGGGCAATGAGGGTACTCGCGATTCTGCGTCGCGTAGTCGTAGGGCGCGACGAAGGGCGCGAAGAGCGCTGCCGCATACAGGATCGTGAGCGCGACGATGCTCGCCAGAACCGGCCAGCTCATGCGGCGCAGCGACGCCGCGCCGCGAGCTCGTCGCGTCACGCCGGTCGCCGTCCCGACACCTGCCCCCGCCGAAGGCACCGGACGCTAGCGCGCGGCCTCGAGGCGGGCGAAGTCGATCCGTGGATCGACGAAGGTGAGCGCCACGTCGGCGAGCAAATTGCCGAACAGGAGCAGGAGCGAGCCCATCAGCACCGAGCCCATCACGAGGTAGAGATCGAGCGACCGCACCGCATCCAGCATCAAGGTGCCGAGCCCTTGGAGATTCATCACGGCCTCGACCAGCGCCGCGCCGCCGAGCAGGGTGCCGAGCTCGTAGCCGGCCAGGGTGACGAACGGGTTGAGGGCGTTCCGCAGGATGTGCTTCCCGACGACGACGCGCTCCGGCAGGCCCTTGGCGCGTGCCGTGCGCACGTACTCCGCGTTCTGAATCTCGAGGATGTTGCTGCGCATGAGCCGCATCAGGCTCGCCATGCCGCTCGTCCCGAGCACGATCACGGGCAGCACGAGGTGGGCGGCGCGGTCGGCGACCTGCTCCCACGGACCGAGCAAGGGGTAGTCGAGCGACGTCGTGCCGCCGACGGGAAACCAACCGGTCTCGAGGGCGACGTACATCAGCAAGAAGGCGAGAAAGAAGTTCGGCATCGACATGCCGAAGAACGCCAGCGAACGACAACGCGCGGTCGATGAGCGAGCCGCGCGCAGAGCGCCACGACGATGCCGATCGGAATCGCGAGGACCCACGTGAACAGCATGCTCGCGACCGCGAGGATCAGCGTGTTCAACGCCCGCGAGCCGATCGAGGTCGAGAACCGCGACGCGGTAGGCGATCGAGACCCCGAGATCGAGATGGACGACGCGCCACAGCCAGCGCCCGTACCGCACCAGCAGCGGCTCACCGTAACCGAACTCGATCTCCATCTGCCGGATCAGGTCGGGCGAGATCGACGGGTTCAACCGCAGGGTCGCGAAGAAATCCCCCGGCGCCAAGTCGACGACCACGAACGAGAGGAAGGTGATCCCGATCAGCAGCGGAATCATCACGCAGCAGCCGGCGCAAGATGAATCGCAGCACGGCTCAGGGCCTCCCGATCGTCGTGCGCCGCAGGTGCCGGGTCGCGCGCATCGAGACCCGAGGGCGCCGTCTTGCCACCGGGAACGGCGGCGATCCCGCCGGCTTGTCGACGCAGCCGCTCACGGTCGAATCGCGATCCGCTCCGGCTCGTACAAGCCCCAGACGGTCGGCTCGAAATTCTCGAGATACGACTTGAACGCGACGAAGCGCTCTTGACGGACCAGCTGGATCAACGGCAGCTCGCGATGAAGGATCTCCTGGATCCGCCAGTAGTGCCGCTTCCGCGCCTCGAGATCGAGCTCGCGGGCACCGAGGTCGAGCTCGCGATCGATCTCCGCCTCCCATTCGGTCGCGGGCTTCGGCTGATTCGGCTGCCAGAGGTGCAGGTTCCCGGAGGAGCGCAGCAGGTTCGCGGAGTTGTGCGGCTCGACGCCGCCGGTGAATCCCATGACCATCGCGTCCCAGTCGAAGTTCGACGAGAGCTTCTCGACCAGCGTCGAGAACTCGAGCGGGCGGTAGTTCACCCGGATGCCGAGCTTCGCCCAGTCCTCCTTGAGGATCGAGCACAGCCGCTCGCGCACCTGGTTTCCGGCGTTCGTCGACAGATCGAACTGACAGCGGGTTGCCGTGCGCGTCCTCGCGAACCCCGTCGCCGTCGCGGTCGACGTAGCCGCCCTCCTCGAGCAGCGCCTTGGCGCGCGCGAGGTCGTACTCGTACGGCGCGAGGTTCGGATCCGCGAAGAGCTTGTTCTCCGGGGAGATCAACGACACCGCCGGCTGGCCGTACCCGAAGAACGTGTTGCGGACCATGCTCGGCGCGTCGACGCTGTGGGCGATCGCGGTCAGGAACGCGCGGTCGGTAAACCAATCGAGGCGCGGATCGCGGCGGTCGCCGTGGACGTAGTGCGCGGGGTTGCGGTTGAAGGCGAGGAACAGCATCCCGGTATCGAGACCGATGCGCTCCACGGTGACGCCGAGCCGGTCGCTGCGGCGCCGGACGTCGTCGACCTCCTCGGGCCGCGGCGCGTAGTAGTGCAGCTGGTCGTCGAGGAACTTGAGGTAGATCGTGTTCTGGTCGGGCACGATCAAGAGGGTCTGGTGCGCGAGGCGCGGCAGCCGATCGCGTGCTCGTCGCGCATCCAGTACTGCGGATTCCGCTCGTACTGGAGGAACTGCGACGGCACGTACCGGGTCATCCGATATGCGCCGGTGCCGACGATCTGCTCGGGCGGCGTGTCGATCCCCCATTGCTGGACGAAGGTGTGGCTCGCGAGCGCCGCGCCGAGGAGGTGCTTGGGCAGCACCTCGAAGCCGATGCTGTTCAGGAGCGGGGCGAACGGCTCCTTCAGATGCAGCCTGATCGTCAGCGGATCCACGACCTCGGTCCGGATGCGATCGCCGCCGATCGTCAGGACGTGCTTCAAGCTGTTGGGAACGCCCGGGTCATAGATCGCGTCGAAGGTGAAGGCGACGTCGTCGGCGGTGAACGGCGCACCGTCGTGCCAGCGGACGCCGTCGCGCAGATGGAAGGTCCAGGTCGTCCCCGCCTCGTCGTGCTCCCAGCGCTCCGCGAGCATCGGCTCGGGGAGCGTCGTGCGCGGATCGAGGCGCAGCAGCGGGTCGAAGATCTTGCCGGTGGCTTCCGCCGACGCGCTGTCGATGGCGATCAACGAATTGAACGTCTTCGGATCGCTGATCGTCGCGGTGACGAGACTGTCGCCGTGCCGCAACCGGTCCTCTCCGCTGCGCCGGCTGCACCCGCCGACGGCGGCGCTCGTCGCGACCGCGACGCAGATGAGCAGGACGCACGGAGACGCTGGGCGGCGGGCGCGGCCGCCGCCCGTCGACCGTCGACGGGACGACGCCCCCGCCGGAAGCCGCGGCCCGCGGCCCACCGTCGCAGCGGGCGGCGCGATGCAGTCGACGGGCACGCCGCGATCACGGGCAGTGCCGAGGCACGTCGATGTCGCCTTCACCGTTGCGGGGCGTCCGCCGCGTAGGCGGCGATCGCACGCTCCTCGACGCCTTCGCGGGTCGGAATCGCGAACAGCTCGCTCGGGGTCGGAACGTCGACGGACGGCGTCGCGTATCGGACGTGGATCGCGCGCTCCCCCGGCGTCGTCCGGAGATCGATGCGGAACGGGAACTCGAGGATCCCGAGCGGACGGAGATCGGCGAAGTCGGTGCGCAACATGCTGCCGTCCGGAAGCGGGGTCTCGCTCGCGACCGGCGCAAGCGACCCGGGGACGAACCAAACGTCCTGATGTCCTCGCGTCAGCGGCAGCCTCAAGCGGATGAGGCCCGCCCTGCGATCGGCGGTGACGATCGCCGGCCCGGCGAGCGACCGTTCCGGCGGCGATCCCAAGAGCGCCGAAACGACGTCCGGCGGCGGGATCGCCACCGCGACGTACGCGGCGACGCTCTCCGCCGTCGCAGGTCCTCGATAGACCCGGCCTTCACGCCGGACGTAGAGGGCGATCTCGCGTCCGTCACACGTGAGCACCGCGACCGCGCCGAGCGGCCCGAGCACCTCGAGGCGAAGCTGCGCCGGCCGCGCCGCGACGACCGCGTCACGGGAGCCGATCGTCTTGCCGCCGACGTCGTACGCGACGCGAGCGAAGCCCCGGACGGACGCAGTCGCCGCCCGGCGCCGCGCAAGGACGGCCAGCAGCTCGTGCGCCGTCGGCAACGTCGACGGCAGCGCCGGTGCGAGGCGCGCGGGGCGGCAGCCGAATGCAATCGCGCAGGCGAGGAGGACGGAGCAGCAACCAGCGGCTCGACTAGATACCCGCGCCACTCGTACGGGTTCCCGCTCCGAGCGCGTCGAGCTTGGCCTTGAGCCGATTGATCTGCTCCGGCTCTTTCGCTTTCCGCAGCGCCTCCTGGTAGACGCGTACCGCGTCGCGCACCTTGCCCAGCTTGTCGTACGCGTCGCCGAGATGCTCGGTGACGGTCGGGTCGTCGCCGGCGCGCTCGAGGGCGCGCTCGAGATGATCGACCGCCTTCTGGTAGTCGCCGCGCTGGTAGTACACCCAGCCGAGCGAGTCGATGAAGTACCCGTCGTCCGGCTCGATCGCGAGCGCGCGCCGAATCAGCCGCTCCGCCTCGTCGAGACGCTCGCCGAGCTCGGCGTAGGTATACCCGAGATAGTTCAACGCCGCGGCGTTCTGCGGGTTCAACGCGATCGCCCGTTGCATCATCTCGATGGCCTTCGCCTTGTCTTTCGCCTCGTCGTAGACCGCGCCCAGAGCGAACACGTGCTGATCGTTGTTCGGGCTCCAGGCGAACCGCCTCCTCGAGGTTGCTGATCGCCTGGCGGAAATCCTTGCGATCGCGGTGCAGCGCCGAGAGGTACGTCAGGAGCTCGGGGACGCGTCCTTTGACCGCGAGCGCATGCTGGATCTCGCGGATCGCGTCGTCGGTCCGGTCCTGCTTCTGGTAGACGGCCGCGGTCTGAATACGCGCGTCGACGTAGTACTCGGATTCGGGGCCGATGCGCTCGAACTCGTCGATCGCCTTCGCGATACTCCTTCGTCTGCGCGTACACGCTCGCGAGATAGTACCGCACCCGCTCGTTCTCGGGCTCGGCCGCGAGCACCAGGTTGAGCTCCGTCGCGGCCCGGTCGTACTCCCCCTTCTCGAAGTAGATGAGCGCGATCTTGATCCGCGTCTCTTGCGGGTCCGGCTCGATCTTCTCGAGCGCGTGGTACTGGAGCAGCGCCTCGTCGAGCTTCTTCTGCCCGATGTAGAGACCGCCGAGACGCTTGCGGACGAGCGCGCTGTTCGGGTTGGTCGCGAGGATGTGCTGATAGATGCTCGATCGCGCGCCCGTACTGCTTCTGCAGCTCGTAGAGCGTCGCCAGATCCATGAGGATCAGCTCGGAACGTGGATTGAGCTTGAGCGCCTCGCGGAAATTCCGCTCGCCTTCCGCGAACCGTCCCGCCGCGGTGTTCACGCGTCCGAGATAGTAGTAGCCGAGCACCGAGCGCGGATTGAGATGGATGAGCTCACCGAGCGTCGCCAGCGCCTCGTCGAACCTGCGCTGCTTCCCGTAGAGCGCGCCGAGGTACAGGTATGCTTCCTGATTCGCAGGCTCGATTTGCAGCACGCGGCGGTACTCCGCTGTGGCCTCGTCCTGCCGATCGAGCGCCGACAGGATGCCGGCGAGCAGCAGGCGCGCCTCGACGTTGTTCGGCTCGGTGTCCGTCGACCGCGCGGCAGTGCTCGAGCGCATCGGTGAGCGCGCCTCGGCGTACCAAGCAGCGTCGCGAGCCGCAGCCGCAGCAGCGCGCTGGACGGATCGTGCTCGACGGCGGAGCGAAAGGCACTCAGCGCGACGTCGTAGTTCCCGTCGTTGAGCGCGATCTCGCCGGTGAGAAAGTCGCCCATCGCGGCCACCGTCGGAGGTACGTCGGGATGACGTCCGGGAAGCCGGACGACGTTCGGATCCCAGTCGAGGTGCCGAGGCGACCCGGGAAGCGCTCGCCGGGCAGGTCCGCATCCGGCGGCGACGAGAAGTCCCGCGATCAGCAGGCCGACGCGGAGGTGACGATGCATGACGATGGTGAAAAGGTATCGGAGCTTTCTCGCACCGTCAACGCGAGGTTTGCGCGCGGGCGACCCGAGGCGAAGCCGAGTCGACCGACGCGACCGTACCGGTCCCGCGCGGAGCGGCGTCGCGCGCGCCGCGCGTCAGCCGTCCGACTCGAGGTGCTGGATCCGATCGATGACCTGATCCATCAACCAGCCGGGCGTCGACGCGCCGGCGGTGACGCCGACGTTCTCGATGCCGCGCACCCAGGTCGGATCCAGCTCCGAAGCGTCCTCGATGTGATAGGCGGTCGCGCCTTCCTCGCGACACACCTCGGCGAGATGGCGCGTGTTGGAGCTGTTCTTGCCGCCGACGACGATCACGACCTGGACGTCGCGCGCGAGCTCGCGCGCGGCTTCTTGGCGCTCGATCGTGGGATTGCAGATCGTGTTGAAGATCTTCACCTCTTTGCAGCGTGGCGCGAGATGGGCGAGCAACGCCGCGAGCAGCTCCGTCTCCTGGGTCGTCTGCACGACGACCCCCACGCGTTTCGGTAGGTGCACCGTCTCGACGTCCTCCGGATGCTCGATCACGGTCGCCTTGCCGCCGGCGTGGCCGATCGTGCCGATCACCTCCGGATGCTTCGGGTTGCCGAAGATGACGAGGTGGTAGCCTTCCTGAACCAGTTGCTTCGCTTTGTTCTGGACCAACGTGACCAGCGGGCAGGTCGCATCGACGACGTTCAAGCCCTTGGCGCGGGCCTGCTCGTAGGTTTCCGGCGGTACGCCGTGGGTGCGGATGATGACGGTTCCCTCGCTCATCTCGTCGAGGCCGTTGACGGACTGAACGCCCTGCTCGGAGAGCGACTGAACGACGTGCGGATTGTGGATGATCGGGCCGAGCGTTCGAACCGTCTCGCCGGGGTGCTCGGCGGCGGTCTCGGTGACGATGTCGAGCGCCCGCTCGACGCCCCAGCAATATCCCGCGTGAACCGCTTTGCGTATCTTCATCCGCTCCTCTCGTGGCCGACGGCGGCATGGCCGCCATCGCAGGCGCCGATCCAGATCTCGCCGCCCAGGTAGTGCTCTTTCTTCCAGATCGGGACCGTCGACTTCAACCGATCGATGCCGTATCGACACGCGGCGAAGGCGGCGTCGCGGTGCGGCGCCGAGACGGCGACGGCGACACTCGCCTCGCCGATCGGCACGATGCCGATGCGGTGAACCATCGCAACCGCGCTCACGACCCACCGTGATTCGATGTGCCGACCGATCTCCGCCATCTCGCGCGACCGCCATCTCCCGGTACGCCTCGTATTCCAGACGTAGTACCGTCCGCCCGTCGTTGCGGTCGCGCGTCGTGCCGACGAAGACCGCGGTCGCCCCGGCGCTCGGGTCGGCGACGTTGCTCCACAACGCGGCGAGATCGATGGGCTGTTCGCTGATCCGATACACCGGCCGGGCTCCGCCGCCGCTGACCGGCGGGATCAATGCAAGCTCGTCATTCTCGTGAAGCGGATAGTCGTTGTCAACGTAACCGTGGTTCACGGCGATACGCACGCGCTCCCTGGAGAGCGCCTGCCAGCGACGGCACAGCGCCTCCCACACGTCACCGACGGTGCCGCCCTCCAGGATCTCGACCTCGGCCGACGCGCCGTAGCGCTCGCGCAGGTAGGCAAAGAGTCGCACCCGGACGAGCACGCGTCACCGTTCCAGCAGCGCCGCGACGTGTCCCAGCACCGGGATGATCAGGCGCTCCATCGCGAGCCGGCACGCGGCGGGCGAGCCCGGCAGCGCCGCGACGAGCCTCCCGGCCACCAGGCCGGCCGACGCACGGCTCAGAATGGCCGCGGGCCCGATCTCCGCGAAGCTCAAGGCCCGGAACACCTCGCCGAAGCCGGGGAGCTGCTTCGTCCATAGGGTCTCGAGCGCCTCGATCGTCACATCGCGAGCACCGATGCCCGTTCCGCCGGTGACGAGCGCGGCCGTCACGTCGGCACGTGCGGTCGCCGCGAGTACCGCCGATCGGATCGTCTCGATCTCGTCCGGAACGATCGTCGACCAGCACACCCGATGGCCCGTCGCTTCGATCGCCGATCGGATCGTCGCGCCGCTGGTGTCGTCGGCCACGCCGCGACTGTCGGTCACGGTGATGATCGCGCACGCGATCTGCGTCCGGTCGCGGTCGTGATGGCCCACGGCAGCGAAGTAGCCGACGCGGTCGACTGAGCAAAGGGCCGCGCCGGAACGGCTACGCGGGTAGAGACATCTCAGAAGGAACGGGAGCTACGCGGTGAGCCCCTCTGGGGGCTGCGACTCCGGGTGCCGTGTCCGAAGCCGCCGCCCCTCAGAGAGAAGGAGGATAAGCCATGAGGCACTCGGTGTTCTGGAAAAGGCATTGAGGAATGCCCGAACACACCTCCCCACGACGCCTTCCTTATTTCGCGCTTCCGAAGGTATGTAAAGAGATCCAGTTCCCTACGCGTTGTGGAAAAATTCCCTATTCGTATTCACACTATGTGAGAGATCGCATGGCACCGCAGGGGACGCCGAGAGGCCCCCGGATGAGGAGCATCGTCCCGGCCCTGCCACCCAGCGACGCACCACCCGCCGCCGACCGGCCCTGACACGGAGGGATGCTCTCTCGCACGGCCGCGGTCCAACAGTGCGGACGTGCACGCTCACTCCGATGCGGGCGTCAGCCCCTCTCGCAGGGCGAACTTCACCAGCTCTGCGGTCCGGCGGCAATGAAGCTTCTGCATCAACCGATCCCGATGCTGGCCGACGGTCTTCGGGCTGATCTTGAGCGCGGAGGCGATCTCTTTGTAGCTGTTGCCCTCGGCGATGAGCTGGAGGACCTCCTTCTCACGCGGCGTCAGCACGGAAACCTTCTCGGCCTTCGCCGCCCTGCTCGTCTCCAGATACCCCTCGACGATCATCCGAGACACCGGACCGCTGAAGTAGCTGCCGCCGTTCCGCACGCTCTCGAGGGCGGCGACGAGCTCGCTGCCCGCGACGCTCTTGAGCAAATAACCGGAGGCGCCGGACTCGAGCGCCTGCCGGACGTACGACTCGAGCAGGTGCATCGAGAGGACGACCACCTGCGTATTGGGAAAGCGCTGACGGATCTGGCGGGTCGCCTCGATGCCGTTCAGTCCCTTCATCGCGATGTCCATGACGACGATGTCCGGGTGCAGCTCCTCGACGATCGTGACCGCCGTGCGGCCGTCCTCGGCCTCGCCGACGACCTGGAACCCACCGTGCTTCTCGAGCAAGGTGCGAAGTCCCTGTCGAAAGAGCGTGTGATCGTCAACCAACAGCACGCGCACCGCGCACCTCCACCGGGAACGATACCGTCAGTCGGCAGCCTCTACCCGGCCCCGACCGGAGCGCCATGCGGCCGCGCAGCTGCTCGGTTCGCTCGCGCATGCTCGCGAGACCGAAACCGGCCTTGCGCTCCATGCGAGCGGTATCGAAGCCGTGACCGTCGTCGTCGACGTGTAACGCGATCAGCGAGCCGGACGACCGCAGACGCACACGCGCGCGCCTCGCCTGCGCGTGCTTCACGACGTTCGTCAGCGCCTCCTGCGCGATGCGATAGAGCGCGAGCGCGACGTCGGCGTTCAGACCGTCGACGATCCCGCTGAACCGGTAGTCGATCGCGAGGCGGCCGCCGCTGAAGTAGGTCTCGATCATCCACTGCAAGCTCTCCGCCAACCCGACGTTCTCGAGCATCGGCGGATGGAGGCCGTACGCGAGCTCGCGAATCTTGTCGATCAACCCGGTGAGGAGTCGCTCGGTCTCGACGACGCGCGGCGGCAGCGCCGCGTCCGCACGCCGCTCGTCCTTGAGCAGCTGCAAGTTGATGAGGATCGCCGACAGCGTCGGCCCCATCTCGTCGTGGAGCTCGTGAGCGATGCGCTTGCGCTCGCCCTCGAGAATCGCGAACTGCTGCGAATACAGGCGGCGCAGCAGCTGGCGGTGATTGCGCACCGACGCGAACAGCCGCGCGTTCTGGATCGCGATGCTCGCGTGCTGTCCCAGTTGCGTCAGGATCCTGCGATCGTGGTCGGAGAACTCGCGCGGCGTCGCGGTCGAGACCACGAGTGCGCCGATCGGTCCGCGCGCTCCTCGCAGCGGCACCATCAAGAGCGCGCGGACGTCGGCCGCGTTCACGAGCTCGTGCCGCAGCGGTGGCGAGACGCTCATGGTGTCCGCGATCCGGATCGAGCGTCCGCTTCGCACCACGCGTGCCGCGAGGCTTCCGGCCGCGGGGAAACGCATGCCGGCGAGCTTCGAGCGCGGCCGCTGGTCCGGGCTGTGACTCTGACTCGCGATCTCGAACTCGGTCCGATCGCGGGATTGCAGGATCACGAGCGCGCCGGCGGCGCGCGTGAGACGCCACGCCGCCGTCGTCACCATGTCGAGCATCGCGCGTTGCTCGAGATTGACGCTCAGGGCGGCGGTGATCTTGCGGAGCAGCTGCGTCTCCGATCGCAACTTCCGCCGGGCCTCGCGCGCGCGCACGACGGCGAGCGCGGCACCGAGCTGTCGCCCGAGCGCATCGAGAAACCGGATCCGCGACGCCGGAGGTGGGGCGCGGCGATACCAGGCGACGCCGAGCGAGCCGAGCACGGTCGTCCCCGACCGGATCGGCACCAAGGCGCCGCTGCGGAACCGTTGCAGCACGTTCGCCGGCCATGGGACCTCCACGCCGCCCCACTGTCCGGAGTGCATCGGCCGGCCGCGCCCGACCAGAGCGCTGCCCACCTGCGACGCGACCGACAGTCGCCGAATGCGACGCCGCATCGACTTCGTGAGCCCGACGCCCGCCTTGAGATCGAGCGAGCGGCCGGTGCGATCCAGAAGGCGGATGGTGAGCACCGAGGCGTCGAGCGCGCCGGCGAGCTGCGTCGCCAGCCGATTGAGAACGCGCGGTCCGAGCCGCGGTTCCCCCGCCGCGTCGAGCAGCGCCGCGATCATCGAGAGCGACTCGTCACCGAGCGAGCGGCGCGGTAGCCGGCGCCGTTCGGCACTGCCGCGAGCGCGGCGCCGCGGGCGATCCCCGTGCACCTCGGCTGACGAGACGCGGACCTTCGCGGCGGCGACGATCGACCGAGCAGTCGAGGCGGTCCGCACGCGCCGACGCTTACTGCCGTTCATTTCGCACTGTCAAACCGCACCGGTCCACACGACGCCGGAGCAGGACGGCACATGAGGGCCGCCACGATCGACCGCCGTCGCGCCGGCGGCGGACGACCGCGCCTCGACGCCGCCGTCGCCGGCGCGACGCTATGGCGCCACGTATTCGAAGCTCGCCGGCGGCAGCGGGCCGGCGTCCACCTCGGGATGGATCAGCCGCGCGAGGATGGCGGCACTTTCGACCAGACGGGGACCGGGGCGATTCAGGTAGGCGTTGCCGTCGACGATCGCTGCACGGTGAGCGCGAACCGCCGGCAGCGCGCGCCATTCCGTTCGCGCGGTGAGCGCGGCGAGCTCACGACGGGTTTGCTCGATGCCGAAGCCGCACGGCATCACGACGGCGACCGCCGGCTCGGCGGAAAGGAGAACGTCCCACTCGACGACGTGACTCGCCTCGCCGGCGACGCCGAACGGATACGACCCGCCGGCGACGGCCACGAGCTCCGGGATCCAGTTGCCGGCGAGCATGAGCGGATCGAGCCACTCGATGCACGCGGTCACCGCGCGCTCCGTGTCCGCGACCGCGGCGGCGACGTCGTCGAGCTGCCGACGCAGGCGCGCGACCAGCGCCGCGGCCTGCGACGCGCGCCCGAGGGCCGCGCCGACCGCGCCGACGTCGCGCCACACGTCGTCGAGCGCGTTCGGAGCGAGCGAGACGATCGCGGTGCCCGGACCCAAGACGTCGCGCGCCGCACGCTCGACGTCCGCGTACGAGACGGCGCAGACCTCGCACTGCTGCTGGGTGACGATCACGTCGGGCGCGAGCGCCGCGAGCCGCGGCACGTCGATGTCGTACACGCCGAGCCCGCGCGCGACGAGCCCGCGGACGCTGCGATCGATCGCGGCGCTCGCGCCGTCGAGCGGGATCTTCGGTCGGGTCAGCGCCGGCAGCCGGCGCACGTCCGGCGGGAAATCGCACTCGTGCGAGACGCCGACGAGCTCGGACCGGGCACCGAGGGCGCAGACGATCTCGGTCGCGCTCGGGATCAGCGAGACGATCCGCATCAGCGGACGAACCCGATCGGCGGCGGCCGCTCGATCTTGGTGCCGCACGTCGAGGAGCACCGCGGGCACACGTACTCGAACTTGTCGCCTTCCGGGAGGACGAGCAGCAGGCGTTTTCGGACCGGAACGACGTCGTTGCAGCGCGGGCAGCGCAACAACGTCGCCTCGAGATCGCGGAATTGCCGGCGCGGATCGTCGTCCGGCGGAGCGAAGGGATCGCGCATGGCGAAGAGGTAGCACAATTCCGCTGCGCGGGGTCTACAGGGAGCGGCGTAGACGCCGCCCGGAGCGCCGGCCGACGCTCGACCTCCGCGAGCGCGCTTCGCCCGGCCGCGCGTTGCCGGCGAAAAAGGCTGCCGTTATAGTTCGCGGCTCGTGACGCGCGCGGTCTACATCGAGACCTACGGCTGCCAGATGAACCTCGCCGACAGCGAGCTGATCCTCGGGCACATCGGCGGGCACGGCTACGCGCCGACGACCGATCCCGCCGCCGCGGACGTGATCCTGCTCAACACCTGCGCGATCCGCGAGCATGCCGAGGAGCGCGTCGTCGGACGACTCACCGACCTCGCGCGCTTGAAGGCGATGCGACCGGACCTCGTCCTCGGCATGTGCGGCTGCATGGCGCAGCATCATCGCGCCGCGCTCACGTCTCGCGTGCCGGCGCTCGATCTGGTCGTCGGTCCGGACGCGTATCGTCGGCTGCCCGAGCTCCTGGCCGCGACGCACGCCGCAAAGGAGCGCGTTCGTCCGTATCGGCCCGGCGCCGGCGCGATCGATCCGCTGGTCGACGTCCGGCTCGATCCGGACGAGACCTACGCCGACCTGCCGGCGGCACGTCGCGACGGCGCGGTGCGCGCCTGGATCACGGTCATGCGCGGCTGCGACAAGTTCTGCACCTTCTGCGTCGTGCCCTACGTCCGCGGACGCGAGCGCAGCGTGCCCGCGGACGCGATCCTCGACGAGGTGCGCGCGCTCGCCGCCGCCGGCACCCGCGAGATCGTCTTTCTCGGGCAGACGGTCAACGCCTACCGCGACCGGGACTGCGACTTCGCGAGCTGCTGCGACGCGCCGCGGAGATCGACGGCATCGCACGCATCCGCTTCACCTCGCCGCACCCGGCCGACGTCACGCCGGGGTTGATCGCGGCCGTGCGCGACGTGCCGCAGGTCGCGCCGCAGCTCCACCTGCCGGTCCAGTCCGGCTCCGACGCGGTGCTGGCGCGCATGGAGCGCGGCTACACGGTCGCCGCGTATCGCGACCTCGTCGTCCGCCTGCGCGACGCGGTACCCGATCTCGCGCTCTCGACCGACGTCATCGTCGGCTTTCCCGGCGAGAGCCCGGAAGACTTCGACGCGACCTGCCGCCTTCTCGGCGACGTGCGCTACGACCAAGCGTTCCTCTTCAAGTACTCGCGCCGGAGCCTCACGAAGGCGGCGAAGTGGACGGAGACCGTCAGCGAGGAGGAGAAGAGCCGCCGGCTGACCGAGGTGATCGCGCTGCAAGAGGCGATCGGCGCCGAACGGAACCGCCGCTGGATCGGCCGCCGGGTGGAGATCCTCGTCGAGGGGCCGGCGCGACGGCCGCCCGGTCACGTCGCCGGCAAGACCCCGCAGTTCGTCACCACGATCGTCGAGAGCGCCGCCGCCCCGGGCGCGCTCGTCCACGCGACGGTCGTCTCCGCGACCGCGCACACGCTTCGCGGGGTCGCCGCGCCCGGGACGACGGCGCGCGCGCTCAGTGGGCGCGTAGAAAATCCAGCAGCAGCCGGTTGAAACCGGCGGGGTCCTCGCGAAAGATCGCGTGCCCCCGCTCCGGCACGATCTCGAGCCGCGAGCCCGGAATGCAACGGCTCATGATCACCGAGCCGCCGACGCCGAGGAAGTCCTTGTCGCCGACGATGATCGACACCGGGCACCGGATCGCGCCGAGCTCCGCCGTGATCGGCGTCGTGTGCAGGCTGCCCATCGCACGGGCGAGCCGCGCGAACCCGTGCGGCTCGGGATCGCACGGGCTCTCGTCGCGCGCGCCGAGCCGGCGGACGACCGCCGCCCCACCCTCGCGCTCGGCGGTGACCGCCAACGACTCGTAGAACGCCGCCGCGCGCGCGTTCGCCTCGCTGGCGGTCCCGACCAGCACCAGCGTCCGCGCCAGCGCCGGCTGATCGAGCGCGAACCGCATCGCGACGACGCCGCCCGCCGAGTGGCCGACCGCGTGGACCGGCCGGCCGCCGCCGACCTCGCGCGCGACCGCGGCGAGATCGGCCGCGAGCACCGCCGGCGTCACGGGGTCGTCGCACGAGCCGGAACGCGCGTGCGCGCGCAGATCCCAGGTGACGACGCGATAGTACGGCGCCAGCGCAACCACCTGCGCCGCCCAGGTGTCGCCGCTCGCGCCGAGCCCGTGCGTGAACACGACGACGTCCTCCCCGGCGCCGTGGACGTCGTAGTGCAGGTGAAAGCCGTCGCGCCGCAGCGTCGCCATCGACTCAGGCGCTCTCGAACGGCGTCTCGAGGAAGTCGCGCGCGCGCTCGTCCCACGTGAACGCCTTGCCGTCGGTGACCGCGCCCTCGCACACCGCGAACACGACGTAGACCGTCCCCGGATACGCCGGCTCGACCGGCTCCCACGGCGTGAGCGCCTGCGCCTTGTCGGTCGCCGAGAAGTACGCCGTCGCGCCGTGGTCGGGATGCGAGTGGTAGAAGACGAGGATCGTCCACCCCGGGCGATCGCCCATCCGGATCACCTCGAGCAGCTCCCGGGAATCGAAGTCGTACGCGGTACGCGCGTCACGCGGATGCGCGACCGGGTCCTGCGCGTGCAGCTGGCTCTGCACGTTCGTCATGCGCCGCACCAGCTGACCCGACGGCGTCGCGAGTACGACGCCGCAGCATTCTTCCGGATACGCTTCCTCGGCGTGCGCCCGCATCTCGGCGAGCGCCGCGGCGTCGATCACCAGCATCATGCCCTCTCGGCGGCGCCGGCCAGACGCTCACGCCAGCGCACCAGCCGGGTCAACGTGGCGTTCACCGGCGTCGCGACGCCGGCGTCGCGACCATAGCTCCAGATCCGTCCGTTGATCGCGCCGATCTCGGTCGGCCGGCCGCGCTCGAGATCCTGAAGCATCGACGACCGGTGGTGGGCCGTCGCCGGCACCAAGCGTCCGTAGAAGAGCGCACGGTACTCGTCGGCGCGGGCGACGACCGGCACCACGCCGCGCGCCGCCGCGACGGCGTAGCCCTCCGCGATCACGGCGTCCATGACCTCCCGCGTGTTGGAGTCCTCGGCGAGCGCACCGTAGGGGACCCCGAAGAGCGCACCGAGCGGATTCAAGGCGGCATTGTAGAAGGCCTTCATCCACAGATGCGCCGAGACGTCGGCGGTGTACTCCGCGCTGATCGGCGTCGCTGCGACGTACGCCGACCACGCATGCGCGTGTGCCTCGGCCTCGCGAACGCCGCGCTCCGCGGCGCCGATCGCGACCGGGTCGGCGCACACCGTCACGCGCGCGCCCCCCGGCCGCGGGATCTCGGCGCCGAAGATCACGCGGCCGGCGATCGCACGCGCCGCGCCGACGGCGGCGGCGACGCGCTCGACGTTCCCGAGGCCGTTCTGCAACGAGAGGATGCAGCCGTCGGGCGCGAGCACGCGGACGACGGCGGCGAGCATCGGCGCAGTGTCGTACGACTTCACGGTCAGCAGAATCGCGTCGTAGGCGCCGTCGAGCATCGCCGCGTCGACGATCGTCTCGATGTCGCGCACCCGCCGCGTCCCCCACAAGCCTTCGATCGTGAGCCCGTCGCGGGCGATCGCCGCGAGATGCGGTGCCCGTCCGAGAAGCGTCACCCGATGCCCGGCGTCCGCCAGGAACCCGCCGAAGACCGAGCCGAGCGCTCCGGCGCCCGCGACGAGGAGGCGAAGCGACATCGGGCCGGTTCTATATTCCGGGAGGCAGCCCGTCGCCACCCGTTGTCGGCCCGCCTCGGCGCTCGCCATGGCGCTCGCGCGTTGGAATGCGGGGCCGCTGTTGCTAGTATGCTTGCTTTTCCGCCGCACCCACTCCTGCACGAGCGAGGTTGAGACATGATCAAGAATCGAGCCGCCGTCCCCCACGAGGTTCCCACCACGAATTCCGCGCTCCTCGCCTGGGTCGAGTCGATGGCGAAGCTGACCAAGCCCGACGACGTGGTCTGGTGCGACGGCTCCGCCGAGGAGAAGGATCGCCTCACGCGCCAGGCGGTCGAGGCGGGCGTGTTGATGCCGCTCAATCAGGAGAAGCTGCCGGGCTGCTATCTGCACCGCTCGAATCCCAACGACGTCGCGCGCACCGAGCACCTGACGTTCATCTGCACGCGCACGAAGGAGGCGGCGGGCCCGAACAACAACTGGATGGACCCGAAGGACGCCTACGCCAAGCTCGGCGCGCTCTTCGACGGCGCGATGCGAGGGCCGGACGATGTACGTCGTGCCCTACGTCATGGGCCCGATCGGCTCGCCGCTTCGCGAAAGTCGGCATCGAGCTCACCGACAGCATCTACGTCGCGCTCAACATGCGGATCATGACCCGCATGGGATCGGTCGCGCTCGAGATGCTCGGCGACTCCGACGAGTTCAACCGCGGCCTGCACTCGGTCGCGCGACTGCAACCCCGAGCGCCGCTACATCTGCCACTTCCCCGAGGACAACACGATCTGGTCGATCGGCAGCGGCTACGGCGGCAACGCGCTCCTCGGCAAGAAGTGCCTCGCGCTTCGCATCGCGTCGTTCCTCGGCCGCAGCGAAGGCTGGCTCGCCGAGCACATGCTGATCCTCGAGGCGGAAGATCCCGACGGCCGCGTGCGCTACGTCGCCGCCGCGTTTCCGAGCGCCTGCGGCAAGACGAACTTCGCGATGATGGTTCCGCCGAAGAGCTTCAAGGGCTGGAAGATCCGCACCGTCGGCGACGACATCGCCTGGATGCGGGTCGGATCCGACGGCCGCCTGTGGGCGGTGAACCCCGAGGCCGGTTACTTCGGCGTCGCGCCCGGCACCAACTACAAGTCGAATCCGAACGCGATGGAGACCATCCGCCGCGACAGCCTCTACACCAACGTCGCGGTGACGAAGGACGGCGACGTGTGGTGGGAAGGCAAGGACGGCGACGTCCGGACGAGCTCACCGACTGGCAAGGTCGGCCGTGGAAACGCGGCTCGTCCGAGCCGGCTGCGCACCCGAACTCCCGCTTCACGGCGCCGATGAGCAACAATCCGATTCTGTCGCCGCATGCGAACGACGCCGAAGGCGTGCCGCTCTCCGCGATCATCTTCGGCGGCCGGCGCGCGACGACGGTGCCGCTCGTGCTCCAGGCGTTCAACTGGACGCACGGCGTCTATCTCGGCGCGACGATGGGCTCGGAGACGACCGCCGCGGCGTCGGGCAAGGTCGGCGTCGTTCGCCGCGACCCGATGGCGATGCTGCCGTTCTGCGGCTACGACATGGGCGACTACTTCACGCACTGGCTCGGCATGCAGTCGCACCTCCAGGAGCCGCCGCCGATCTTTCTCGTCAACTGGTTCCGCAAGGACGCCGAGGGCAAGTTCCTGTGGCCCGGCTACGGCGAGAACATGCGGGTGCTGAAGTGGATCCTCGACCGCGCCGACGGCACGGTCGGCGCCGCGGAGACGCCGTTCGGCTGGGTGCCGCGCGACGGCGATCTCGACCTGGAGGGTCTCGAGGTCGATCCGGGACGCGTGCGCGCCGCGACCGCCGTCGACGTCGAGGAGTGGGAGGCGGAGCTGGCGTCGCAGGCGGAGCTCTACGACAAGCTCTCGCGCACGCTCCCCGCGTCCCTCCGGCTGCAGCGCGAGCTGCTGCGCGCGCGCGTCTAGCCACCGCACGCGAGGCGACGTCGTTCCCGTCGTGCGGCCTCGACGCGACTCGCGTCGCCGACACGCGGCGGGGGTCACGGGTCTCTCGGTCGCGCGTCGACGTCCGCGTTCGGCGATCCGGCGCGCGGAACGAGACGGCCCAAGGGGACCGGGGTCCACCGCGGGTGCTGTGCGTCTGCGCGGCGCATACCCCGCCACCGGGGCCGGTGACGTTTCGCGCTCGTGGATCGGGGGCCGCCACGAAGTGGTCGCGATCGACGATTTTCGGAAGGTGAGCACGAACTTCTGGCCAGCACCCCGAATCGCCGACCGACAAAACTTGGCCACAGCGTTACAGACGCCACCGCAGATGATCGACCGTCGAACGAGCGGGTCGTGAAATCACTCGGCTTCTTCGTCGCTCGGCGTCACGGCGATGACGATCCGGTCCGGGGATCTCCATGGCATCCCGCTTGCTTTTTCCCCGGACATGTCCGCTCGCACACTGCGCCCTTCCAACGCCGGCTTCACATTGATCGAGCTGCTGGTCGTGACCTCGATCATCGGCATTCTCGCGAGTCTCGCGATTCCGCAGTACGCGGCGTATCGCCAGCGCGCGTTCGATGCGAAGGTTGCAGCGGCAGTACGTCACGTCGCGACGGGCGAGGAAGCGTACTACGCCGAGAACCGCGTCTACACGAGCAACGTCGGCGACCTGCTGGGAATGGTGCTCGACGACGTCGAGATCACGATCAGCGCCGGAAACAGCGGCAACCTGAACTCCTCGTTCAAGATTCACGGTAGCCACCCCGGCGCGGGTCACGACTACGATTGGGTCAGCGATCCCGGACCCGGCGAGCCGAACTTCATCAGCAGCAACTGACGACGCCCCCCGCCCCGATCCACCCCCCCGAGCTGCGGCGGCCCCCGACCCGGCCGCCGCAGCGCCGCGAATCCGCGACGGGCGTCGCGCCGAGCCGCACCGCCGTGTAGAGTCCGCCGGACATGTCCGGCAGCGTCGAGATCTCCCGCGAGCGCCTGCTCGCGCTCTTCCTCGACCTGGTCCGCATCGACAGCCATTCCCGGAAGGAACGCGCGGTCGCGCTCCGCCTGGCTCGCGAGCTGGACGCGCTCGGGGCGCAGACGTGGTTCGACGACGCCGGCGCGAAGGTCGGCGGCGAAACCGGCAACCTCCTCGCGCGCGTCGACGGCACGGTCGCACGCGCCGCGCCCTTGCTGCTGTCGGCGCACATGGACACCGTCGTCCCCGGTGAAGGCGTGCGCCCGATCGTCGAGGGCGACGTCGTCCGCAGCGACGGCCGGACCGTCCTCGGCGGCGACGACAAGTCCGGCCTGGCGATCATCTGCGAGGTGCTGCACGCGCTCCGCGACGGCGGCGTGCCGCACGGGCCCGTCGAGATCGCGTTCACGATCTGTGAGGAGGTCGGGCTCCTCGGCGCGCGCCACCTCGACCTCGGCCGCCTGACGGCCCGGACCGGCCTCGTCCTCGACAGCGACGCGCCCGGCTTCCTGGTGACGCGCGCGCCCGCGGCGAATCACATGGAGTTCGTGGTGCACGGCCTCGAGGCGCACGCCGGCATGGCGCCGGAGCGCGGTATCAGCGCGATCCAGGTCGCCGCCGAAGGCGTCGCGGCGATGCGTCTCGGCCGCATCGACGCGGAGACCACCGCCAACGTCGGCGTCATCGAGGGCGGCGTCGCGACCAACGTCGTCCCGAAGACGGTCACGCTGCGCGCCGAGGCGCGCAGTCACGACGAAGGCAAGCTGACGAGCCAGACCGACCACATGCGGCGTTGTCTCGAGGAAGCAGCGGCGCGCCGGACCCTGACGCGCGACGGGCGGAAGATCGCGGCGCGCGTCGAGAGCCGCATCCACCGGAGCTACGACGCGATGCAGGTCGCCGACGACGCACCGATCGTCGCGCTGGCGGCCCGCGCCGCGGCCGCGCTCGGACACGCGGTGACGACGGCGGCCATGGGCGGCGGCTGCGACGCCAACGTGCTCAACCGCCGCGGGCTCGAGGTCGCGAATCTCGGCACCGGCATGCAGGAGATCCACACCGTGAAGGAGTGGCTGCGCGTGAGCGACATGGTGCGCACCGCCGAGGTGATCGCCGAGATGCTCCGCCTGCACGCCCAAGCCGCGGGCTGAACGGCCGCGGCGCTCGTGCGCCGCCGCGCGCGTCGGTGCGCGCCATCGGCGTCGACGACGGGCGCATCGACGCCGTGCCGCTACCGCTGCCCGTCACGCAGGCGCGGCAGGCTGGCGCCGCTGGCGAGGAACACCACCCCGCCGATCAGGCTGCTCGTGACGATCACGACGAACCACAGGCTGCCGTACGCGACCGCGCTCGCGCGGTCGATGCCGATCTCGCCGAGAAAGAAGATGTACCCGCCCTCGCGGAGCCCGATCCCGGAGAGGCTGATCGGAATCGCGCTCAAGGCGCTCACCAGCGGGTGAAAGACGCAGATGTAGCTGAACGGTACCGGGAGGCCGAGCGCACGGCTCGCCACCCACTGGATGAAGATCTGCAGCAGGTGGAACGCGAGCGACACCGCCGACGCGCCGAGCAGCATCCGCCGGTCGCTCCAGAACGGACCGAGGTCGTTCTCGATGAAGCGGCGGATGCGATGACGCGGCGAGAGCATCAGCCGCACGAGCAAGGGCGCGAGACACCACGCCAGGAAGAGCCCCGAGCCGAACGCGACCGTGACGTAGAAGAGCAGCGCCGGCAGGACGTACTGCGGAAAGAGCATGAACGCCGCCGCGCCGACGGCGATCAGGACGACGAGCCCGTTCAAGCGGTCGAAGACGACGGAGTTGAAGGCGCGGGCGCGCCGCTTGGTGGCGCTGGCGAGACAGAGCCCGCGCGCGAAGTCGCCGCCGAGCGTGCTCGGCCCGAAGAACATGAAGAACATGCCGATGAAGTAAAACCGCACGTACTCGACGAAGCGCGCGGCGAGACCGACCGACACGCCGATGAGACGCCAGCGAAACGCGCTCATCACCTGCCCGACGATGTAGAGCACGAGCGCCGCCGCCACGTACCCGGGACGCGCCGCCACCAGCAGGTGTGCGGTCTGGCGCAGGTCGACGTTGCGCGCGATCAGTAGCACCGCGACGGCGCTGATCGTCACTTGCAGGAGCGTCCGCCATCCGCGGCCGCGTGCGGTCTTCTCCGCAGTCGTCACGCGCGCGCGCACAGTCGTCCGCACCGGCGAAAATTGCAAGTTGCATGCGCCACGTCGCTTGCCAGCGCATCCCGGAGTCGATTCCGTGACGCTCAACACTCGCATGCCGCGCCCGCGCCGGAGTTTCGCAGCGTTCATCGGACGTTCGCGACGGCACGCCCGCTGCACTCCCTAGCGCCTGCGCGTTAGGGCGAACGCGGCCCGACCATCGCCGTCCTCTCGCAGCGCACCAACGAACGGAGGCTCCAAACATGCGCAAGCAGGTGTGGTGTACCTGCGTGCTGACGCTCGCCCTGATCGGCTTCGTCGGCGCGAGCGAGGCGGCAACCCTGTATCTCGGGCTGCCCGGCGGGACGAGCGTCGCGTTCACCAAGAACGGATCGCGCTGGGTCCGCGCCGCGAACGCGGACCTCCCCGACGTCGGCTCGAGCGCCGCGCCCGCCTTCGCCGACCTCGACGGCGACCGGGACCGCGACGTCCTCGTCGGCGAGTCCGGCGGCCACGTGCGCGCGTTCGTCAACACCGGCAGCGACGGCGCGCCCATCTGGGTGCGGCAGACGTCGTGGGAGGCCGGACTCTCGTTCGCCGACCGCCCGGCGCCGGCGCTCGCCGATCTCGACGGCGACGGCGACGTCGATCTGCTGGTCGGCGCGAAGACCGGCGTCGTGCGCGCGTTCGAGAACGTCGGCAGCTCGGCCGCGCCCGCCTGGCGCGAGCACGACGCCTGGAGCATCGCGGCGTTCGACGCCGAGGCGCGACCCGCATTCGGCGACTTCGACCACGACGGCCGCGTCGACCTCGTCGTCGCCTACAAGTCGGGCGCCGTGCACGCCTTCGCCGGCACCGGCGATCCGTCCGCACCATTCGTCCGCCGCCCGCAATGGGAGCCGGCGCTCGACGACACCCGAATCGCGGTCGCCCTCGGCGACGCCGACGGCGACGGTCGCGACGATCTCTTCGTCACCAACGGCCTCGCGGCGACGACGATCCTCACGAACACCGGCAGCGGCTGGACGCCGTCGCGCACGACGGTGCCCGATCCGGGCTCGGGGCCCGCGGTCCCCGCGTTCGTCCGCCAGCTCGACGTCGCGCCGGCGGCGACGCCGGGCGCGACGACCTCCGCCGCTCCGCGGACGGCGACCCCGAAGCCGACCGCCACCGCGACCCCGCGGCCGACGGCGACGGCTCCCGCGCCCTCGAGCGGCGCGACGCCGGCGCCGGCCGCCCCGGGCGCGCCCGTCGCGCGGCTCTCGGCCGACCGCACGAGCGGCGGAGCGCCGCTCACCGTGCGCTTCGACGCCGGCGCGTCCGTCGACGCGCAAGGCGACCCGCTCAGCTTCAGCTGGGACTTCGGCGACGGCAGCGTCGGCGGCGGCGAGGTCCCCGACGATCCGGCGGCGGCGATCACGGCCGCGAAGCGCGGGTACGGCGACGCCAAAGCGACGCGCAACGCCGGGCACTACGACGATGCCGCCGCCCAATATCTCGTCAACGTCGACCTGCTCGTGCCGCTCACCACGGTCGCGATCGACGGGCCGGTGAAAGCGCAGGGCACCAAGCGCATCGACCGCGTGGCACGCTGGTATCTCCAGAAGACGGGCCACGATCTCGGCGGCATGTACCTCTCGCACAGCGTCGGGCTCTCGACCTGCGATCGCTACGCGACGGCGCTCCAGTACTCGCGCGAGTCGGAAGCGCAGGCGATCGCCGGCGGCTTCCCGGCCCTGCCGGCGAGCAACGGCACCACCAAGAACATCGCGACGGCGACCACCAAGCTGACGGACAAAGGCTGCCCGATCCCGCCGCCACGTCCGATGTTCCCGGTCGCCGGCACCTCGGGCGATCCCGTGATCGTCCACCGCTACGCATCGGCAGGGGCGTTCACCGCGCGCGTCACCGTGAGCGACGGCGCCCAGCGGGCGACGGCGTCGCTGACGATCGTCGTCGGCGACGGCGGCCCTGCGTCGAGCGCGGCGCCGACGCCGCAGCCGACCGCGGCGCCGCCGTCGGACGGCGGCGGCGACGAGCCGCTCGAGGGCTTCGGCGCGACGACCCGCGGCGGTGAAGGCGGACGGACGATCCGCATCACCGAGCCGACCGACGCCGCGGTGCGCGCGGCGTTCAAGAACGCCGCCAGCGGCAGCGCCGTGATCGTCTTCGAGGTCGCGGGACCGATACCGATCGACAGCCCGCTCCCGATCCTGAGCGGCAACTACCTCACCGTCGAGGGCAACGGCGTCTCGCTCGTCGGCACCTACGGCAACCCGAGCGCGGCGCTCGTCGACGTCCGCGGCCACGACGTGATCGTCCGCAACATGCGCCTGCGCAACGGCGGCGACAACCTGCGCGCCCAGACGAGCAGCGCGTACGACGTGGTGTTCAGTCACATCTCGTCGAGCGGCGCCGGCGACGACGGGATCTCGATCGGCTACGGCGCGCACGACGTGACGGTTCAGTACTGCTTCCTCGCCGGCAATACCCGCTCGCTCTTCCTCAAGTACGGCACCACCACCCACGTCTCGATCCACCACACGTGGGTGATGAAGCAATGGATCCGCGGTCCGCTGGTCTCGACGGGCGTGATGGCCGACCTTCGCAATTTGATCGTCGAGGATTGGGCTCTCTGGGGCACGCGCTTCGAGGCCAACTCGAGCGGCAACATCGTCAACTCGCTCTTCCGGCTCGGCGCCTACGCCAAATCGATCGGCGGCAAGCCGAAGGCGCTCAACTTGATCCAGAGCGGCGAGGTCTTCAGCGCCGGCAACGTCTACGAAGGCCTGGCGACCGAGCAACGCGACCAGCGCTCCGCGCCGGCGCCGTTGAACGCGCCGCCGGTGACGACGCTCGGCACCGACGAGATGGTCGACGTCGTCGAGCAGCACGCCGGCTGCATGCCGCGCGACGCCGTCGATCAAGCATACATCGACACCCACTCCGGCTGGCACGTCGGCGAAAGCAAGCCCTTCCGCATCACGCCCTGAACCGGCGCGTGCGCGGCGCGCGCGACCGCGCGCCGCGCACGCCGCGACTCGTCGACCCTCATTGCGTTTCTGCGACGCTGCGCAACAATATCGCGTTGACCGTCAGCTCGTAGAGGAGGGTTTGTATGAGCAAGGAGTTACGCGTCCGCCCGTGGCAGCTCGCGATGTTGAGCATCGTCGGTGGCGCGGTCGGCGCTTTGATTTTCGCCATCTCGATGCCCACGCGTCTCGAGTCGCAGATCGGCGGCGGCTCGATCCCGTCGTTCGCCCCGCTCGCGCGCCAGGTGATGCCGGCGGTCGTCAACATCAACACCACCAAGACCATCGTCGCGCGCGACGCCGCGCCGCCGGTACCCGCGCGGACAAGACCCGTTCGAGCAGTTCTTCGGCGAGGACTTCTGGGAGCGCTTCGGCGGACAGCGCGGCCCGTCGAAGCAGCGCAGCCTCGGCTCCGGCTTCGTCATCGACGACGCCGGCTACATCGTCACCAACCGTCACGTCGTCGATGGCGCCGACGACATCGAGGTGCAGTTCTCGAACGGCAAGCAGTACCGGGCGAAGCTCGTCGGGCAGGACGCCAAGACCGACGTCGCGCTGCTGAAGATCCAAGCCCGACGGCCAGCTGCCGAGCGTCGACGCTCGGCGACTCGGACCGCTCCAGATCGGCGACTGGGTGATCGCGGTCGGCAACCCGTTCGGCCTCGAGCACACCGTCACCGCCGGCATCGTCTCGGCGCGCGACCGCGTGATCGGCGCCGGCCCCTACGACGACTTCATCCAGACCGACGCCTCGATCAATCCCGGCAACTCCGGCGGCCCGCTGTTCGACGAGCACGGCCGCGTCGTCGGCATCGCGACCGCGATCTTCAGCCAGACCGGCGGCAACATCGGCATCGGCTTCGCGACCCCGATCAACTCGCGCGCGCCGTGGTCGACCAGCTGCGGGCGCACGGCAAGGTCGTGCGCGGCTGTCTCGGCGTCAGCATCCAACCGCTCGGCCCCGATCTCCGCCAGGCGCTCGGCCTCGGCGAGCAGGAGGGCGCGTTGATCGCCGACGTGCAGCGAAGGGCAGCCCGGCCGAGCACGCCGGCCTGAAGCGCGGCGACGTCGTGATCGCGCTCGAAGGCAAGAAGGTCGCCGAGCCGGGCGCGCTCAGCCGCGAGATCGCGATGATGAAGCCCGGCTCGAAGGTCGAGCTGCGGTCATCCGCGACGGCCACGAGCGCACGCGTCGACGTCCGCATCGGCGAGCTCGACGACAACCGCAGCCCGCTCGAGCGGGAAGAGGAGCTCGGATCCGGGCGCGGGGCGCCGGGAGGCGGGCGCGGCGAGGTCGTCGGCAACCTCGGCCTCTCGCTCGACAACTTGACCGACGCCGCGCGGCGGCAGCTCGGCTACAAGCGCGACGTGAAGGGCGCGCTGATCACCGGCGTCGAGTCCGGCAGCCCGGCCGACGACGCCGGTCTTCGTCCCGGCGACATCATCATGCAGGTCGACCGCCACGACGTCGACTCCGGCCGCGCCGCGCGCCGCGCGATCGCCGCGGCGGATCCGCCCGTCCTGCTCCTGGTCCGGCGCGGAGACAGCACGATCTTCCTGACGCTCTCGCCGCCGCGCGGCTGAGCGGCGTGAGCAGCCGCGCCGGCATCGTCAGCGCGCCGGCGCGGCATTCGTGCCCGCTTCACGGAGCGCGCGCTCGGCGGGTCTGTAGCCCGGCGTCCGCCGGAGGACGTCGCGCCATTCACGCACGGCTTGCGCCGTCTTGCCGCCGAACCAGTCGGCGAGGCCGAGCTTGAAACGCGCGTCGGCGTCGTCGGGATCGATCGCGAGCACCCGTTCGTAGGCGGCCGCCGCGTCGTCGTAGCGGGCGATCGCGCCGAGGAGAGCGCCGTACGCGCGCGCGCGCCAGAGGTCCTCGAGCGGCAGCACGACCGCGTCCCACGCCGACGGCGCCGGCGGCGGCGCGGCGCGCCGGTGCGCCAGGATCTCCGCGAAGCGTTGCTGCGCCCGCGCCAGCACCTCGGCGTGCGCGTCGTCGACGGGCAGGAAGAGCGACATCGACTCGTCGTAGTACACGAGCTGCCAGCCGTGCCCGCGCGCGAGGTACTGCACCAGCGGCAGCCGGTTCGGCCAGATGTGGTAGAGCAGCACGTAGTCCGGCCGGTACTTCGCGGCGATCTCGCTCCAGGCGCCGGGGTCGTCCATGACCCGGAAGTACTCGCGGAAGACGGACTCGGGATACGCTTCGAGACGCCCGTCGACGAAGACCGTCTCGCCGGGCCGCTGCCAGACGAGGAAGCCGCCGATCGCGAGACAGTTGAACGGCCGGCCGGCGATGCCGACCTCGCGCGCGAACCCGAGCGCGTCTTCGGAGAAGCGCAGCCGCGAGACGCCGACGCCGAACGCATGCTCGAGGCCGAGGAACTTCGCGAAGCGGTTGGTCGCGACCGCGGCGGCGAGCGCGAGCAGCAGCGCGATCGTGGTCGCGTCGGCCGCGAGCCGCCAGCGGCGCGCGTCGAGCCGCCCGGCCCCCGCACGTGTCGGACCGCGCCGCGCGCGGAGCCGCGCCGCGACCCCGCCGAGGTTCGCCGCGATCACCGGCACGGCGACCCATGCGAACAGCGCCATGTTGCGGAGCGTCTGCGTCGAGAGGTAGCCGAAGACCGTCGCGACGAGGAGGCGGCCGAGGTGCACGCGGCGGTAGGCGGCGACGAAGCTCAGAGCGGTGAGCACGAGCAGGCCGATCCACGCGTAGGTGAGCGGCCGCGCGTACCCCGACTCCAACGGTCCGCGGAACTCGCCGATCCGCAGCGTGAAGATCGTCGCCCGGTCACGCGCGGCAGCAGCTCGAGCGGAAACAGCAGACCGTCGACGCCGTACGGATTCACCAGCGCGCCGGCGGTCGCGAGGACGAGCACCGCCGTCAGCGCGCGCCACTGGCGCCCGGTGCAGGCGGTCTCGTCGCGCCAGCCGCGTGGCAACGGCAGGAACGCGGCCGTCGCGCCGACCCAGTAGCACGCGATCGCGGCGAGGCCGATCGCGAAGATCCCCTGCGAGTTGGTCCAGACGACCTGCAACGGCACGAGCAGAAAGATCCAGCGCCCGTTCTCGGGGTAGCGTTCCAGGACCGCGAGGTACGTCGCGAGCAAGAGGAACGAGACCAGCTCCGGGCGCGGCACGAACCGGGTGCTGGCGATCGCGAGCGCGACGGCGAGCAGCAGCGCCGCCGCCGCCGGCGCGACGTAGCGACGCGCGGTCTCGTAGAGGACGCCGACCGTCGCGAGGAGCAGCACGACCACCAAGGCGACGCAGCCGTTCGGACCGGCGAGCGAGTACGTCGCGTAGAGCAGCAACTGGAAGAGCCAGTGGAGATCGATCCACGGATGATCGGGAGCGGTGAACCCGAAGGTGTTCGACGCCGGCCAGGCGCGGGCCGCCCACATCAGGCGTCCGGCGGCCAAGTGAAACCAGACGTCGAAATCGTCGAGGGGATGGAGCGCGAGCGCGGCGGTGAGGATCGCGAGCGCGAACGGCACGGCGAGCGCGCCCCGGCCGCCGCGGGAGCGTTCCATCGCCGCCTGCTTAGCGCAGCGTCACCGGGCGTGAAAGCGGCGCAGCGGAAGGAAGGCGACGGCGGACGCGTCGTGACGGCCGCACCGCCGGCGATCGGGCACGCAGGCGCGCGACGGAGGGCCCTCCGCGCGACGCCGGCGGTCGCTCAGCGGTAGGCGACCAGCGCTTCGGCCGCTCGCGACGAGCGCCCGTCGCCGACCAGGGCGCGGTAGGCGCGGAAATAGGACGTCAGCACGCCCGTCAGCGCCGAGCCGTGACTCGGCGCGAGCACCACCGGCGCCAGCGCCTCGATGCGATCGAGCGCCCGCAAGAGGTAGCTCTCCGGCGGCAGCCCGAAGAACGTCCGATAGAGCTCCGCGGAAAGCGCCGAGCGGTCGCTCATCGTGATCGGCTCGCACTGTCCGGGCTGCCCGAACACGCTTCCGCTGAGGACGAGCTTCTCGGTCTCGTCGAAGAGCGCGATGCCGTCCCATGCATGCATGTACGGAATCTCGAGCACGCGCAGGCCGTGGGCGCCGGTCGCGATCAGCTCACCGTCGGCGAGACCGCGGGGCGCGCGTGCGGCGAAATCGCCGAGCGAGGCGAGGACGGTCCGCGTCGACGCGAGCGCCGTCGCGCCGGGCGCGCGCTGCAGGAAGTCGTTCAACGCGCCGCACTCGTGAGCCGCGAAATGCAGCACCACGATGTGGCGCAGGGTGCTCGGATCGAGGACCCGCGCGATCAGCGACCACGAGGTCTCGAAGTGCGCGCGCAGACCCGTCGAGATCAGCGCCGGCTCGTCGTCCGCGATCAGGTACTGGTTCACCGAGCAACGCCAGGGTTCGTGGTAGACGGCGACGCGGTGAATGCCGGGAGCGACCTCCGAAACGGTCGCGTGCTTGCTCGTGATGAGATCCGCCACGCCGTGACGGTAGCATGCGGTCCAACCGAGCGGGAACGAAGAATCGTTCGCGGCACGATGCTATGCGATCACGCATCGAGGCGCCGGCCGCCAGCTTGGCAGGCGCGAGCGCGCACGGTAGAGCCGTCCGGCAATGCGTTTCACGCAGCCCTCGCGCGCGCCGCTGACGGACGTCGACGGGGACCGGCTCGCTCGCGGCGTGAGCGCGCGGCCGTCGCCGGCGTCGCGCACCGTCGCCGCCTCGTTCGCATCCACCGTCGAGCGCGTCGGCCACTGCGCCGCCGTCAGCGACGACGCGACGACGGTGACGTTCCGCGAGCTCGGCGAGCGGGTCGGGCGAACCGCGGCGCTTCTCGCCGGCACGGGAATCGGTCCGGGGCGGCGGGTCGCGCTGCTGCTTCCGAGCTCGGCCGCCTGGGTCGAGGCGTTCCTCGCGGTGCTCTCGTGCGGCGCCGCGGTGGTCCCGATCGCGATCGCGGCGCCGGCCGCGGAGATCCGGCGCAACCTCGACGACGCCGTGCCCGACGCCGTGGTGGTGCCGCCCTCACATCCGCGCGCCGTCACGCGCGACGACCGGACCGTGTTCACGCACGACGGCGATACCGCGACCGTCGCGCGCGCGACGCCCCACACCGGCACGCCGAGGCCGCCGGGACGCGCGGATGCCGCATTGATCGCCCTCTCGTCCGGCACCGTTGCGCGGCCGCACGCCGTCGTGCGCACCCACGAGAACCTCTGGTGGGAGGCGGAGAATTTCTGGAGGACGACGCAGCTCGACGAGCGCGACGCGATCCTCGGCGTGACGCCGCTGTCGCACGCGCACGGTCTCGGGAACGCGCTGCTCGCGAGCCTCCGCTCCGGAGCGCGGCTCGTTCTGCGGAGGCGGTTCCTGCGCCGCGAGACGCTCGACACGTTGAGCCGCGAGCGCATCACCGTCTTTCCGACCGTTCCGTTCATGGTGCGGATGCTCGCGGCCACCGATCGCCGGCGCTCGTGGGACCTCGGCGCGCTGCGATGGTGCTTCAGCGCCGGCGCGCCCCTGCCGCCCGAGCTCTTCGCGAGCTTTCGGACGCGTTTCGGTGTTCCCGTCCGCCAGCTCTATGGTCTCACGGAAGCGGGCAGCGTGACCCTCAACACCTCCGACGCGGGCGACGTCGACCCGCGGAGCGCGGGAACGCCGCTCGGCACGGTACGCGTGACCATCGAGGACGAGCACGGCGATCCGGTGCCGGCGGGCGGCTCCGGCGAGATCGTCGTGCGGAGCCCCGCCGCCGCCGGCGGCGCGGCGACGCCGCTCCGCACGCGCGACGTCGGCCGGTGGTCGGCACGCGGCGAGCTCCTCGTGACCGGCAGGACGAGCCTCTTCATCAACGCCGCCGGAAACAAGATCGACGCCGCCGAGGTCGAGGCGGCGCTGCGGCTGCACCCGGCGGTCGCGGACGTGGCCGTCTACGGCGTGGCGGCCGCGCACCGCGAGGAGATCGTCGCGGCGGCGATCGTCCTGCGATGCGCCTGCTCGCCGGAGCTCTTGCGAACGCACTGTCGTCCGCTGCTCGCCGCCTACAAGGTTCCGCGTCTGTTCACGTTCCTCGACGCGCTGCCGCGGTCGCCGCTCGGCAAAGTGTTGATCGGCAAGCTGCGAGCCGAGGCGTCGTGACGATCACCCGGAACGGCGCGCACGCGGCGGGTCGCGCCGTGGAGCCGCGCCGCACGCTGACCGCTCTGCTCGCCGATACGGTCTCCACGTTCGGCGCACGCACCGCGATCGAGGACGAACGCGACGCGGTCTCCTACGCCGACCTCGCGGCGCGCGCCGCCGCCGGAGCGGCGACGCTCGCCGAGGCCGGGATCCGACCCGGCGATCGTGTCGCGCTCCTGCTGCCGAACTCGATCGGGTTCGCCGAAGCGTTCTTCGCGACGCTGGCGTGCGGCGCCGCCGCCGTGCCGATCGGCTTCGGCGCGCAGTCGTGCGAGGTGGATCGCGTCGTCGCCGACGCGGGCGCGGCCGCCCTGGTCGTTCCGGACGATCACGCGGCCGACGCACCGGCGGCGGTCGCGCGGCTCACGTGCGGCGCGCGCGGCATCGCGATCGCCCGTGCGACCGCCGCCGGGAGTCGTCGCGCGACGTCGGCCGCAGGAGGACCCTCGCCACGCGACACCGCGGTCGTCGCCTACTCGTTCGCCAGCTCGCCGCCGCGGCTCGTCTCCCGCACGCACGAGAATCTCTGGCACGAGGCCGAGAGCTTCACGTCGACGACCGGCTTCCATGCCGGCGACGTCTGCCTCGCGGTGGTGCCGCTGTCGCATGCCCACGGACTCGGCAACGCGCTGCTCGCGAGCGTTCGCGCCGGTGCCCGGCTGGTGGTGCGTCGGCGTTTCCTGCGACGGCAGACGCTCGACGCTCTGGCCGCGAGGCGCGTCACGGTGTTCCCGACCGTGCCGTTCATGGCGCGGATGCTCGAGACCACCGACCGACGCCGCCGCTGGGACCTCGGCGCGCTCCGGCTCTGTCTCAGCGCCGGCGCGCCGCTGGCGCGCGACGTCTTCGATGCGTTCACGGCGCGCTTCGGCGTGCCGCTCCGGCAGCTGTACGGTCTGACCGCCGCCGGCGACGTCACGGCGAACCTGGCGCCGATCGACGAGCTCGATCCCGAGAGCGTCGGAGCACCGCTGCCCGGCGTCGAGGTCGCCATCGAGGACGGCGACGGTCATCCGCTCCCGCGCGGTGAGAGCGGCGAGGTCGTCGTCCGGAGCGCGAGCGCCGCGGGCGGCGTCGGGTCGGCGCTTCGCACCGGCGACCTCGGTCGCCTGAACGCGCGCGGCGAGCTCTTCATCACCGGCCGGACGAGCGCCTTCGTCAACGCCGCGGGCAACAAGGTCGACCCACGGGAGGTCGAGTCGGTGCTGCGGGCGCATCCCGCCGTGCGCGACGTCGTGGTCTTCGGGCAGGCGGCGCCGCACGGCGACGAGATCGTCGCCGCCGTCGTGGTTCGCCGCGCTCCGTGCTCGGAGCAGACCCTGCGCGTCCACTGCTGCAGCCGGCTGGCGCCGTACAAGATCCCGCGGCTCTTCCGATTTCGCGCCGCCTTGCCGGCGGGCGCGCCGGGCGAGGCGGCGGTCGACGAGATCCTCGGCGGCCCGTAGCCGCTCGAGGACGCCGGCGCGGCGACGGTGATGTGGCGGCGCGGCGCCACGGTGTGATCGCCGGCGCGTCGCAAGTTCCGGAATTGACAGGCTGCGCGCCGCGATGTTTACACAAGCGGCGGTCATGCGGGCCTCGGCACCGCGGACCGGAGCCTCTGCGCAGCGCGATACCAGATCACGTCGATACGCCCACACGTGCCAGCTACGATCAGCGCAGGAGCATCACGGCTCGACGACGGAGGAGATCACGGTGACGAACGAGCCCACGCGCCGATGACGGCCGAGACGGTCGCGACGGTCGCGTCGCAGCCGCCCTTCGCCGCCGACGCGCTCGCCGGCCAGCGCGCGCTGGTGACCGGCGGCACGCGCGGCATCGGGCATGCGGTCGCGATCGCGCTCGCGCGTGCCGGCGCCGACGTCGTCGTGACCTACGCCCGCGCCGAGGCCGACGCCGCGGCCGCGCGCGCCGACCTCGTCGCGCTCGGCGCCCGCGACCCCGTCCGCCAGTGCGACGTCCGCAACCGCGACGCCGTCGCTGCGCTCTTCGCCGAGCTCAAGACGGCGGGCGGCGTCGACATCCTCGTCAACAACGCGGCGATCGCGCGCGACGCGCACCTGATGCTGCTCTCCGACGACGCCTGGAACGACGTGCTCGCAACCAACCTCACCGGCCCGTTTTTCTGCATCCGGCCGGCGCTGCGCGCGATGATCGCCAAGCGCTACGGGCGCATCGTCAACGTGATCTCGCCGGCGGGCCTCGTCGGCAAGGCGGGCGCCGCGCACTACGCGGCGTCGAAAGGCGGCCTCTTGAGCTTGACGAAATCACTCGCGCGCGAAGTCGCGCGCTTCGGCATCACGGTGAACGCGGTCTGCCCGGGGATCGTCGACACGCCGCTTTTCGCGGCGCTTCCCGCGCACGTGCGCGACGAGATGATCGCGCAGATCCCGCTCGGACGAACCGGCCGCCCGGAGGAGATCGCCGACGCGATCGTGTTTCTCGCCTCGCCGGCGGCGTCGTACGTCACCGGCGCGATGCTCGCGGTCGACGGCGGGCTGGTGATGGCATGACGCAGGACCGCGAGGAGCTGAAGGCGAAGCTGAAGGAGCTCTTGATCACCGGACTCCGGCTGCAGGACGTCGCGCCTGCCGGCATCGCCGACGACCAGCCGATCTTCGTCGAGGGGCTCGGTCTCGACTCGATCGACGCCCTCGAGCTCGTGGTGCTCATCGAGGAGCATTTCGGCATCGCGATTCCCGACGAGGAGGTCGGCAAGAAGGCGTTCGCCTCGATCAACGCGCTCGCCGAGTTCGTGGCGGCCGAGCAGGGTCGTGGCGGCTAGGACGCCGCTGCGGGTCGCGATCACCGGTCTCGGGACGGTGAACGCGCTCGCGCGATCCGCGGAGGAGTTCGCGGCGGCGCTCCGCGCCGGCAGCTGCGGCATCGGCCCGCTCACGGTCTTCGACACCACCGGCTATCGTAGCCGGATCGCCGCCGAGGTGATGCCGCCGCCCGAGCCGACGGCGATCGCGCCCGCGCTCCGGCGGCGGGCGTCGCGCTCGGATCTCTTCGCGCTCGCCGCGACCGCGGAAGCGCTGCGCGACGGCGGGCTCGACGTCACGGCGGATCCCGAGCGCATCGGCGTCGTCCTCGGCGGCACGACCGGCGGCATGCTGCGCGCCGAGTCGTGCTTCGCGGACCGCGTCGAGGGACGGAGCAGCCGGTATCGCGCGAGCGCGATCGTCGGCAGCCCGATCTCGACGAGCGCCGAGGTCGTCGGTGCCGCCTTCGGGCTCCGCGGTCCGCGACTCACGCTCAGCACCGCGTGCTCCTCGAGCGCGACCGCGCTCGGCGCCGCGCTCGATTGGCTGCGCCTCGGCCGCGCCGACGCGGTGCTCGCGGGCGGCACCGAGTCGCTCTGCCGCATGATCTACGCCGGCTTCAACGCGCTCCACGCCGTGTCGGCGGAGCCCTGCCGGCCGTTCGACCGGCGCCGCAACGGCCTCTCGCTCGGCGAGGGCGCGGCGATCATGGTGCTCGAGCCGTGGGCGCGCGCCGAGCGTCGCGGCGCCCGCATCCACGCCGCGCTGCTCTCGTACGGCAACAGCTCCGACGCGCACCATCTGACGGCGCCGCACCCGGACGGCACCGGCGCGATCCTCGCGATGCGCCGCGCGCTCGCGCGCGCCGGCGTCGCGCCCGAGGACGTCGACTACATCAACGCGCACGGCACCGGCACGCCGCTCAACGACACCGTCGAGACGGCGGCGATCAAGACCGTCTTCGGCGCCGCGGCCGCGCGCCTGGCGGTGAGCTCGACGAAGGCCGCCGTCGGCCACACGCTCGGCGCCGCCGGCGCGATCGAGGCGCTCGCGACCGTCCTCGCGCTCCGCGACGGCTTCGTCCCGCCGACGGTGAACCTCGAGGAGCCCGATCCGCGCTGCGATCTCGATTGCGTCCCGCTCCGCAGCCGGCCCGCGGCGCTGAGGCTCGCGCTCTCGAACTGCTACGGCTTCGGCGGCAACAACACGACGCTGGTGCTCGGCCGTGCGTGAGCGTCGAACGTGAGGCGGGTGCTGAATGGTGCCTGAGCTGCCGCGCGTCGTCGTCACCGGCATCGGCGTCGTGAGCCCGCTCGGACCGCTGCCGGCGTTTTGGGAGGGCGTGCAACGCGGCGAAAGCGGCATCACGACCATCGATTGGTTCGACACCGGACCGACGCCGCCGTGTCGCGGCGCCCGCGTGCGCGATTGGAATCCGAAGGCGCACATCAAGCCGGCGGCGCTGCGCCGCATGGACAGGCTCTCGCAGATGATCGTGAGCGCCTGCCGGAGCGCGCTCGCCGACGCCGCGCTCGCGCTGACGCCGGCCGAAGCGGAGGACGCGGGCGTCGTCGTCGGCACCGCCTACGGCGACATCGTCGAGACCGAGGACTTCCTCCGCGGTCTGATCACCAAGGGGCCGGCGCTCGCCAACCCGTTGACGTTTCCCAACCTCGTTCTGAACGCCGCGACCGGCTACGTCGCGATGGAGCTCGGCATGCGCGGCCCGAACTACACCGTCTGCCGCGCCGATGCGTCGGGCGAGGCCGCGATCGCGCTCGCCTACGACACGATCGCGACCGGCCAAGCCGACGTCCTCCTCGCGGGCGGCGGCGACGAGATCTCGCCGGTGCTGTTCCACATCCAGAGGGATCTCGGCGTGCTCTCGCCGCTCGCGGGCCGCCGCCGGGCCGGCGCCGCGCGCGACGAGTGGTCGAGCCCGTTCGACCGGCGGCGGAACGGCTACGTCATGGGCGAGGGCGCGGCGATGCTGGTGCTCGAGCGCGCCGACCGCGCGCGGGCGCGCGGCGTCCGCGTCTACGCCGAGCTGGCCGGCTGGGCGGCGCAGACGGTGCCGGCGACGCCGCACGACTGGCCGCGTCCCGCGGAGGCCGCGCCCGCGGCCCTGGCGCGGCAGCTGGTCGACCTCGGCTGGCGCCGTCCCGGCAGCGGCGAGGGCGGCCGTCGGGCGCGCGACGCCGCGGGCAGCGGGCGCGCCGCCGAGCTCGACCTCATCGTGTCGTGCGCGAACTCCTCGCCGGCGCTCGACGCGTTCGAGGCGGCGCAGCTCTCGGCACTCCTCGGCGAGGGCGCGTCGCGCGCCCTGGTGACGTCGGTGAAGGGCGCGATCGGCGAGTTCGGCGGCGCCGGCGCCTTCAGCGCCGCGGTCGCCGCGCTCGCGCTCCACTCCGGCGCGCTGCCGCGTCTCGGCGCGCTCGGCGAGCCGGACGCGAACGTCCTCCGGCTGGCGACGCCGGCAACGCCCGATCCGCGCGGCGGCTTCCGCCACGCGCTGGTCACGGTCTCGCCGCGCGGCGGCGCCTGCATGACCCTGCTTTTCCGCGCCGCGTGATGCACGCCCCGACCTCCGCGATCCGGCGGATGGCGACGCGAGCGCGAGCGTCGATCGCGCTCGCGCTCGGCGTCGCGGCGTCCGTCATACCGGCGCCCGGCGTCGCCGCGCGTGCCGGCGCGCCTGCCGCGCCGCCAGGCGGCACCGCCGTCGTGACCGTTGCGCCGTCCGGCGCCCCGTCCCGCGTCGCGACCGCCGCGGCGGCGCCCGCGGCGACGTACTCGCTCGCGAGCCGCGCCGCCCGTTTTCCCGCCGTCGCGTCGGCACGCGCGGAGTTCGTTCAGGAGCGCGAGGTCTCGCTCGTCGACGAGATCCTGCGGGCGCGCGGAACGATCGCGCTCACCGCTCCGGACTCGATGCGGCTCGACCTCGTCGAGCCCGAGCGGATCACGATCATGACCGCCGGCGCGACGGTCACGGTTCTCGACGCCGACGGCAAACCGGTGCCCTTGCCGGCGGAAGTCTCCGGGTTCGCGCAGTTCGGCCGTGCGCTCAACGAGCTGATGCTCGGGCGGAAGGCGCCGGATCGCTTCGACGAGGAGTGGCACGGTCCGGATGCGGTCACGCTGGTGCCGCAAGACGCGTCGGCGCCGTTCACCGAGATCACCATGCGCTTTCCGCCCGACCGACCGTTGCCCGAGGAGATCGTGCTCCACGAGCGCGGCGGCGATCGCACCACGATCCGCCTGAACGCCCTCGAGGTGCGACCGCGGCGAGACGGCGCGGCGGCGACGGCGCGAGGCCGCCGCACGTGACGCCCCCGACATCGGGACGTTCGGGTCGGCCGCCGGGCGCGACCGGCGCGGGCCGCGAAGCCGCGACGTCGAGCCCCGCCGTCGGTGCGCTCGCCGCCGACTTCCTCCCGCATCGCGCGCCCTTCCTCATGCTCGATCGCATTCTCGACCTGAACCCGGCGAGCGGCTGCTTCAGCAAGGCGGTGACGATCGACGATCCGCTGACGGCGCCGAGCGGCAGGCTCGCGCCGCTGCTCGTCATCGAAGCGATGGCGCAGGGCGCCGGGCTCGTGCTCATGGTTCGCGAGCCCGACCTGCACCGGCGCGGGAGCGCGTTTCTCGCCGCGATCGACCGCTGCGACGTGCTTCACCCGGTGCGCGCCGGCGATCTCCTGCTGATCGAGACGACCGTCGTACGGCGCTACGGCGAGATGGCGCGGGTCGCGGGTCGCGCGCGCGTCGGCGACCGGCTGTGCGTCACCGCGACGATCACGCTCGCCTACGTCGAGACCGGCGTTGGCAGCTGAGGCGCGCGCGCCGCGCCCGCCCGTCGGCCTCCGGCGCGCTCCGTCGAGCCGCCGACTGGTCTCGACCGTCGTCCTCGCGACCGCGCTCGCGGCGTGCGCGCATCGCGCGCTGCCGCCGCGTCCGGCGACCTCCGCCGAGGTGGCGTCGCTACGCGCCGCGCTCGCGGCGCGCGAGCATGCGATCCGCGGCCTGCGGGTGTCGATGCGCGTCCGCATCAGCGCCGGCGAACGCCCGTCGCTGCTGTCGTCGCCGGCGTATCTCGCGGTCGACGCGGCCGGTGCGATTCGCTTGCAGGTCCTGTCGCCGTTCGGGATGACCGTCTTCGACCTCGCGATCGCGGGCGACGAGTACGTCTTGACGCTGCCGCTCGCCAACGAGACCAAGCGCGGACGCGTCGACCTCGCCGCCCTGACGGCGCCGGACGTCGGCGCCGGCGACCGCATGATCGTCGCTCTGGCTCTGCTCTTCACGCCGAAGAGCGCGTCGCAATGCGACGTCGAGACGACGCGGACGGTCAGCTGTCCGGTGGAGGACGGGGTCGTGGCGCACCTCGAGATGGACGCGGATCGCCGGCCGGTTCGCGAGCGCTATACCGCCGGTGGCCGGGCGCTCTTCACCGCGGCGTATGCCGACTACGCGACGGCCGACGCGATCGTCCCCGGCCGCCTCCAGATCACCGACGATGCGAGCGGCACGCGGATGACCGCGCGGATCACGCGCGCGCGCACCGCACGCGGCGCCTCTCGGTAGCGTCGACGCTCGGAATCCTCGGCCGCGAGCGGCGCGACCGCCGATGTCCGCGCGCGTGCGCGCCGACGAGACCGCCGCGCGCGATGCCTGCGCGTCCGCGCCGACGACACGCTACGCGCGGTCGTCGCCGCAGAGAGCCGCCACCGCCTGATCGAGGAGCAGCGTCGCCTCGCCGTCGCCGAGCGCGGGCTCGCGCCAGGCGAGCGTGACGTTCAATCGACCGTGTCGCTCGCCGACGAACAACCCGGTCCCCGGCGGCGCCGCGACCGCCGGCGCGTGGTACGCGTTGCGCACGGGCACGTCGAGGAAGGTCGCCAGCGCGGGCGCGAACGGCCCCGTGTAGGAGTGAAAGAACGAGCAGATCTCGCCGTGGAACCGGCGCCGCACGGCGGCGACGTAGAGCCGCGACGGGATGCGGCGCGCGAGCTCGAGGCCGGCGGAGAACGCCAGGTCGAGACGGGCGCGCATCGCCGACGCCAGCTGCGACCGCACCGTCGCGACGATCGCATCCGTGCTCGACGCCTCCGCGCACGTGACGTGGAAGAAGAGGATGCTGACGTGGTTCTGGAAGATCGCGCCGGCGGCGCGTTTCGGCCGGGTCTGCACCGGGACGCTGAGCACGTAGCCGCCGGGATCGACGCCGCGGGCGCGGAACACGCGCGCGTGGGCCCGCAGCGCGCATGCGAGGAAGAACGGCATCGTCGCGACCGGGCCGCAGGTGCGCTCGGCGCGCGCGAAGGCGACCGCCGCGCACGCGCGGTCGAGCGTCAGCACGCGATAGCGCGCCCTCCCCGGCAGCGTCTGCGCGTCCGCGAGCGAGCGGAACCCGGTGCGTTCGAGCTCGTCGAGGCGCCGTCCCGACGGGGCGGCGCGGCGGAGCCGCGCGCGCCATCCGGGCCGGTCGCGCTCCGCGGGCAGGATCGACGGCGGCGCGTCGCCGTCGCGACGCTCGCCTCCGGCGCCCTCTCCGCCCGCACGCGACGTGCCGCCTGCGTGCGAAAGGCGATCGAGCTCGACCAGCAACGAGTCGGCGCCGAGCGCGTCGAGGAGCACGTGCGCGAACGTGACGGCGACGCTGCTGCCGCCGTCGCCGCGGTCGACGACGTCGAGCCGCAGGCTGCGACCGACCTCCGGCTCGAGCGGCTCGTCGAGACGCGCTTCGAACGCTCGCTGAGCCGTCTCGACGACCGTGCCGTCTCGATCGTCTCGGCTCGCGACGTCCGGCTCGCGCCAGAGCGAGACGGGGACCGTGCCGATCGCGCGGCGGAGCGACCACGCCGGCGCGCCCGCGAGGCCGCGACGCAGCCGCGCGTGCACGATCGGATGCGCCGCCGCGAGGCGCGCCGCCGCGTCGCGGAGACGCGCGAGATCGACGCGGCCGTCGAGCTCGACGACCGCCTGACCGAGATTTCGCCCTTGCCCCGTCCGGCGCATCATCGCGTCGAGCGCGAGGTGAAAGCAGTCGCATCCGGTGAGCGGGACGTTCGCGGCGATCGGGTCCATCGGGCAGCGGAGCCGCGCGACCATACGTCCCCAACGGCCGTGCTGTCGACGCGCCGTATTGCAGCTGCAGCCCCGAGAGCGGATGCCGGCCGCTTATCGGCCGCTACCGCGCGAGCGCGATCGATTGCCCGATCGAACGTCCCTGTGGTAACCACGCGCTCGCTTCATCCGCACGAGCACACGCATCGACGACGGACGGCCGGGTTCTTGGAGCCGCACGCGCACATCGCTCCCCACTACGACACGCAGTCGGCGAAGCGCCGCTTCCTCGATGACCTCTTCGATCGCGCCGCGGTCCACTACGAGCGGACGAGCCAGCTGCTGTCGATGGGCTCCGGCCGGTTCTATCGCCGCTTCGTCCTCGGGCGCGTCGGGCTCCGGGACGGCATGCAGGTCCTCGACGTCGCGAGCGGCACTGGCCCGCTCGCGCGCGCGGCGACGCACGTCTTGCGAGGCGACACCGGCGTGATCGCGCTCGAGCCGAGCAGCGAGATGATCGCCGAGGGGCGGAAGCTCACGCGGGTCCCCTTCGTCCGCGGCGTCGCCGAATCGCTGCCCTTCGCGAGCGCGCGTTTCGATCTGGTGACGATGGGCTACGCGCTTCGCCACGTGAGCGAGCTCGAGCTCACGTTCCGCGAGTTCCATCGCGTGCTGCGTCCCGGCGGCCGGCTCGTGATCCTGGAGATCTCGCGGCCGGCGTCACCCACCGGCATGCGGATCGCGCGCCTCTACTTCGCCCGGATGCTGCCGCGCGTGACCAGGCTCGCCACCCGCAGCGAGGCCGCCGCGGCGATGATCCGCTACTACTGGGAGACGATCGCGACCTGCGTGCCGCCGGCGGCGATCGTCGCGGCGTTGCGGCGCGCCGGCTTCGATCGCGCCTGGCGCAGGGTCTATTTCGGCGTCTCGAGCGAGTACCACGCGGTCAAGTCCGGAGCGCCGGCATGATCGGCGCACGGCGACTCGACGTGGCGATCGTCGGCGCCGGCCTCGCCGGGACGCTGCTCGCGCGCCAGCTCCGACGCACGCTGCCCGAGCTCTCGGTCGGCCTCTTCGAGCGCGCCACCGAGTCCTCGTTCAAGGTCGGCGAGTCGATGGTCGAGATCGCGAGCAACTACCTCGTCCGGCGACTCGGTCTCTCGACGTACCTCTACGAGCGCCACCTGCCGAAGAACGGCCTGCGGTTCTTCTTCGACACCCCGGCGCGCGACGCCGCGCTGGAGCGTATGAGCGAGATCGGCACGCTCTCCCTCCCCTACCATCCGAGCTTCCAGATCAACCGCGCGCGCCTGGAATCTGACCTCCGCGAGCGCAACGCGGCCGACGGCGTCACGGTGCGGACTTGTGTCCGCGTTCGCGACGTCGAGCTCGGCGCTGCCGGCGCCCACCACCGTTTCGTCGTCGCCGACGAGCGCGGCGACGAGCGCTGGGAGAGCCGCTGGCTCGTCGACGCCGCCGGCCGGACGAGCTTGCTCGCGCGGCTCCAGGATCTCCGCGTCGCCGAGCCCGAGCACACGATCGCCGCCGCCTGGGGGCGATTCACCGGCGTCGCCGACCTCGACGACCTCGGTCCGGCGGCGTTCCGCGCCCGCGTCCGGCACACCAGCCGGATGCTCTCGACGGTGCACTTCTGTTACCCCGGCTACTGGATCTGGCTGATTCCGCTCCGCGACGGCGTCATCAGCGTCGGCGTCGTCGGCGAGAAGACGGCGGTCGACGCCTCGTGCCGGACGCACACCGGCTTCCGCGCCTTCCTCGACGGACACGGCGCGCTGCGCGCGATCCTGGCGCGCGCCGAGCTGCTCGATTTCGGCAGCTACGGCCACCTGCCGTACGCCACCCGCCGGTACTTCAGCGGCGACCGCTGGGGCCTGAGCGGGGACTCGGCGGCGTTCGCCGATCCGTTCTACAGCCCGGGCAGCGACTACATCGCGCTCGAGAACGATTTTCTGACCGACTTGATCGCGCGCGACGTCCGCGGCGACGGCGCGGCATCGTTGGCCGAGCGCGCCGACCTCTACGACCGCTTCATGCTGTTTCGCCACGAGGCGGCGATGCGGCTCTACCGCGGCCTCTACTCGACCCTCGGCAGCTACGAGCTCCTGAAGCTCAAATGGGAGTTCGACATCACCTCGTACTACAACCTCTGGGTCGATCCCTACATGCAGGACCAGCACCTCGACGCCGGTCTCCTCGACCGCCAGCTGCGCGAGCAGCCCTACGTCCTCCAGACGCTCTCCAATTTCGCCGACCTCTTCCGGAAGGTCGAGGCGACGCTGCGAGCGCGCGGCCAGTTCTTCCGCGCGAACCTCGGCGAGCTGTCGGAGCCGCTCGCAACCGTCGAGTACACCCGCCAGGTCGGCACGCCGCGCAGCCGCGACGAGATCCTCGCCCGCACCAAGGACGCGTTCAACGCGATCCGCCGCCGCGCGCTCGAGCTGCTCGAGGACACCGCGACGCCGCGCACGCCGCTGCCGCTCGCGAGCTTCATGATGAACCGGCCGATCGTCTGACCGGTTGCCGGTCCGAGGCGAGCGATGCGCGCCGTCGTCCACTACTTCGATTACAAGAGCCCGTACGCCTACCTCGCCCAGCAGGCGACCGACGCGCTCGAGGCGGAGCTGGGGATCGCGATCGAGCGCCTGCCCTACACCCTCGACGTCCCGAGCTACCTCGGCGACGCGCGTCTCGACGAGCGCGGCCACGACGTCGTCGGCACGCGCAACGCCCACCAATGGCGCCGCGTCCGCTACGCGTACATGGATTGCCGGCGCGAGGCGGCGCGGCGCGGGCTCGTCATCCGCGGGCCGCGCAAGGTCTTCGACAGCTCGGTCGCGCACGTCGGCTTCCTGTGGGCGGCGCGCGCGGGCCGCATCCGGCCGTACCACGACCGCGTCTTCGCGCGCTTCTGGACGCGCGCGCTCGACATCGAAGACCCCGCGGCGATCGCGCGCGAGCTCGCAGGGTCGGGCGTCGAGACCGCCGGGTTCGCCGCCTTCCTCGACGGCGAAGGGCGCGCGCTCCACGACCGCATCCGAGCCGAGGCGGAGGCGAAGGGCGTCTTCGGCGTGCCGAGCTATCTGGTCGGCGACGAGCTCTTCTGGGGCAACGAGCGCATCGCGCAGGTCCGCGAGCGCCTCCTGGGCCTACGCGACGGTCGGTGAAACGCGCCGCGGCGACGGCGGGCTCGGTCGCGCGGCTGCCGCGGCGAGGATGAGGTGCATCGGCAAGAGCTCGCGGGTGACCGGGTTCAGCATCAAGCCCAGGCTCTCGAGGGCAAGCGCGCCAAGGAGCGGTGTCACGTCCTCGGGAGCGAAAACGACCTGCGACGTTCTTCCCCGCGCTCCGACCTCGAAGAACGCCTCGCCGACATCGTACGACCGATGCGAGCCGTCGGCGAGCGTGAACTCCTGGTGCTCGAGTCGGACGATGCCGAGGGCCTCGAGCACGCTCGCGGACACGACGCTGTAGAGCGCGCCGCTGTCGACCAAGAGCTCGATCTCGATCGCAGCGAGATCCGGCCGGCGCGGATTCGACAGCTTGACGCGCGTGAACGTGACGCTCACGGTTCGTCGACTATCTCGCCCGGACGGCGGCATCGTCGCTACTCGTAGCGCATTGTGCCGCCGCCGGCGAGGCGCCGGGGGAGCGATCACACGCGGGTCGCGACGACGAGCCGCCGTCAACGCGACCACTTGCGCGTCGCGATGCGATTTGTCGTACGCGACCGGGTCGTTGATTTGTGTCGCGAGCGACGTTCCAGTAGCACCGCGGGGCATGACACGGATCGTGCGCGCGCCTGCGCTCCTGCTCACGCTCGTCGCCGTTCTCGCCGGCACCGGCTGCACGTCCCTTCACGCGAGAGCCATGCGCGCCGCCGCGGCCGCCGCTTCCGCGCGTGCGCAGGCGGTCGTCGACGCGCCCGACCGCGCGCCGGAAGACCGCGCGCTCGACGCCGGCCGCCATCCGGCGGAGATGCTGGCGTTCTTCGACGTCGCGCCCGGCATGCACGTCGCCGAGCTCGGCGCCGCCGGCGGCTACACGACCGAGCTCCTCGCCCGTGCGGTCGCGCCGACCGGCCTGGTCTACGCCCAGAACAGCCGGTTCATCCTCGACCGCTTCGCGGAGAAGCCGTGGACCGAGCGGCTCGCGAAGCCGGTGATGCGGAACGTCGTCTCCGTCGTGCGCGACTTCGACGAGCCACTGCCGCCCGACGTCCACGACCTCGACGCGGTCTTCATCGTGCTCTTCTACCACGACACCGTCTGGCTCGACGCCGATCGCGAGCGGATGAACCGCGCCGTGTTCGCGGCGCTCCGGCCCGGCGGCGTGTACGCAGTGATCGATCACAGCGGCCGTCCCGGCACGGACGCGACCGAGACCCAGACGCTGCATCGCATCGAGGAGAGCACGGTCCGCGAAGAGATCGAGGCCGCGGGATTCCGTCTCGCCGGCGAGGCGGCGTTCCTCCGCAATCCCGACGACTCCCGCGACTGGAACGCCTCGCCGCGCGCCGCCGGTGAGCGCCGCGGCACGAGCGACCGCTTCGTCCTCGAGTTCGTGAAGCCCGGTCCGCCGAGCCGCTGAGCGTGCGTCCGCGCGAGGCTGCTGCCGCTACGGAGGGTCCGGCTCGTCGCGCCAGCGGACGACCTTGCCGGTCGGCGTGAGCGGCAAGGTCTCGACGACCTCGAAGCGCCGCGGCACCTTGTAGCTCGCGAGGCGCTCGGCGCAGTACGCCGTGAGATCGCGCGCGACGGGTGGACGCGCCGGGTCGGCAGGGACGATCTCCGCGATCGGGATCTCGCCGAGGTGCGCGTGCGAGCGCGCGACGACGCGGCTCCGGCGCACCGCCGGGTGGGCATCGAGGACCGCCTCGACCTCCTCGCAGAAGAACTTCATGCCGGCCATGCTGATGCGGTTGGCGCGCCGGCCGGCGAGGTGGAGATCGCCGTCGCCGTCGCGCCACGCGAGATCGCCGGTGCGGAACCCGTCCGGCTCGACGACGGCCCGCGCCGGCGTCCACGGATCGAGGTAGGCGTCGAACATGCCGGGCCCGCGGATGCAGATCTCGCCGGGTGCCTCGACGGACGCTGCCTCGGCCGGGCGGCCGTCGTCGGCGCGGAGCCAGACCTGGTAGTCGGGCAGCGGCCGGCCGAGCGCCGTCGGCTTGGTCGCGGCGCTGGCGCGATTCACGATCGGCAGGCCGACCTCGATGATGCCGAGCGCCTGCACGAGCGGCCGGTCGAAGCGGCCGGCGAAGCGCTCGGCGACGTCACGGCGCAGGCCGTCGGCGGTCGAAACGGCGAGCCGCACCCGCTCGAGACGCGCCGCGGAGTCGTCGGCGGCGAGCAGCCCGTAGTGGTACGGCGACGCGTAGAGAACCGTGGCGCCGGCGCGCTCGGCGAGCGCGAGGACGTTCGCGGCGAGCGAGCCGCCGGGGAGAAGGACGGTCGCGCCGTAGCGGAGGTAGAGCAGGATCGAGACGACGAAGTGGTGCGCCATCGGCAAGAGCCACATGACGCGATCGTCGGGGCCGATCTCGAGCGCCCGGTTCGCCGCCGCCAGACGCGCCACGATCGCGTCGTGACCGATGACGACGCCGCGGTGGCGGTGCGTCGTACCGGAGGTGAAGCGCAAGTACGCGGCGCGGACGCGGCGGAGCTCGCTCTCGATCGCAGCGTCGAAGCGCCCGTCGTCGACCGCACGGGCCGCGAAGCCCTCGGCCTCGACCAGAAGCCGCGTGAGCCCCGCCTCCTTCACGTGCCGCGCGCGTGCGGCCGGCGTCGCGTCGTGGGGGATCGGAACCAGGCAGCAATCGGCGGCGAGGATGCCGAGCGCCGCCTCGATGAACCCGCGCCCCTGCCGTGCCACCAGGCCGCATCGCTCGCGCGACGCCCGCGCCGTCGCGCTTCAACGACGCCGCGATCGCCTCGAAGCGGCCGACGAGCTCGCGCGTACGAGACGACGGCGTCGCCGGCCGGGCCGCGGTCGATGATCAGCGCCGGCCGGCTCGGCGTCGCGCGGGCGTGCGCGCGCACGTGGTCGACGACGGTCATGCCGCGTCGGCGAGCTCGCGGATCGCGCTCCGCACGTCGGCGGCCGCGACCGCGGCGAGGTCGGAGCCGCGATCGGCGGCGAGCGCCGCCGCGAGACCGATCGCCTCGCCGGTCGCGAGCGCGGTGCCGATCACGCGCAGCGAGCCGAGCGCCGCGTGAGTCGACGAGATCGAGCGACCGGCCGTCCCGAGCGCCGGATGAGTCGCGCTGACGAGCGCGCCGAGGGGAATCGAGCACGGCGCGCTCGGATGCTCGAAGGTCGCGCGATGGTGGTCGTTCCAGAGCTCGATCGGCCAGCTCGACACCGCGACCTCGTCGGCGCTGCGGTTGCCGCGGAGGACGTCCTCCGCCGATACGACGGCGCGGCCGACCAGGCGCCGCGTCTCGCGGATGCCGACGCGCCGGGGCCAGGCGACGATCTCCGCATCGCGGAACTCCGGGCGCGCGGCGCGCAGGTATGCGAGCAGCGCATGCGCGCGCGCGCGTCCGAGGCGCTCGAGCTCGGCGGTGTACGCCGCGTCGAGCGGATCGAACGGCCGGCCGTCGAGGCGCGGCATGTTGAGCGTCACGTAGACCTCGTCCGGGGCGGCACCCGGCCGGAGCATCACCGACTCGCAGCCGGACGGCAGCGCGCCGGCGCGGACCGCGCCGGCGGCGGCGACGCTGACCTTGAGCCGCGCGAATCCCTCGGCGACGCAGCCGCCGACGCGGCCGACGCGAAAGATGAACGACGCGCACTGGAGCTCCGACGGCGGCGCGATCGTCGTCGCGGCGCCGCCGAGCGCGGCGACGCTCGCGTCGCCGGTCGCATCGATCACGACCCGCGTCTCGACGTCGACGTGCGCGCCGCGGCGCGCGACGACCAGCGCGCTCGCGCCCACCGCCGGCGCGAGCGTCGCACCGACGACCTCGGCTTCGGCCCACCACGCGAGCCCCGCCGCCCGGTCGCACAGGCTCGCGGCGTAGCGTTCGAGCGCCGGCGGAAACGTCGGCAGCACCCACACCTTCCCCGCACGCTCGGGTGTCGCTGCCCCGCCGGCGCGCCCGAGGCCCTCCGCGAAGCGGCGCGGGAGGCCGGGATTGGCGTGGACCGGACCGCCCCCGGCGACGTCGGCGGAAAGGAAGAGGCCGCAGAAGGTGTGCACCAGGGCGTGAGTCGCGTTGCCGCCGAGCGCCGCGCCGCGCTCGACGAGCAGCGTGCGGGCGCCGAGCCGCGCCGCCGAAAGCGCCGCCGCGATTCCCGCCGTGCCGCCGCCGGCGACGACGACGTCGAAGCGCTCGCTCACGTCGCGGTGCCGTCCCTCATCTGCTCGTGGACGCAGGCCGCGAGGCTCGCGGCGCTCGCGAGGTTCTGCGGCGTGAGGTGCCGCTCGTCGACCCAGATGCCGGTCGCCTCCTCGACCGCGAGGAGCAGCTGGGTGAGCGTCAGCGAGTCGAGTCCGGACGCGATCAGATCGGTCTCGGCGGTGAAGTCGTCGCCGACGCGCAGCAGCTCGCGAATCGCGTGCAGCACGCACTCGACGAGCTCGGCCTGAGTCCACTCCTTCGTCACTCGTCGATCGATTTGCGAAGTTGATCCGGGTTGTCAATCGAGCGAACGCGCCCGCGCGCGACGACGGCCGACCGAGCGGACGTCCGGGAAGTCACCGCGAGCGCGGCCGTGCAGGGCGGCGACGCCGACTTTGCCGCCCATGACGTTTCGTCTATCGTTGCCGGCGATGTCGCGCTCGCATCGTCGAAACGTCGCCGTCATCGGCGGCGGCCCCGCGGGATGCTACCTCGCGACGATGCTCGCGCGCGCCGGGATGCGCGTCGTCGTGTTCGTCCGCGGCAAGCGGCCGCCGCTCCTCATCGGCGAGTCGCTGGTGCCGGCGATCGTTCCCTTTCTCCGCGAGCTCGGGATCGAGGACGAGGTGCGGCGCTATGCGGTCCACAAGCCGGGCGCGACCTGGATCTTCAACCCCGGCGACGACGTCAGCTTCGAGTTCGCCCGGGTGCGGAAGGCGAAGCATCGCTACGCCTACAACGTGCCGCGCGATCTCTTCGACGCGTCCTTCGCCGGCGCCGCGGCCCGCGCCGGCGCCGCGATCGTCGAGCACACCGCGCGTCTCGAGATCGCCGGGCCCGATCGCGTCCGCCTCGCCGACGAGACGCTCGCCGCGACCGACGGGCTCTTCGACGACGGGCCGCGGGGCGCCGGCCGCGGCGCGACGCAACCCGACCTCGTCGTCGACGCCACCGGCCGCGCCCGGCTGGTCTCGAATCTGCTGAAGCTGCCCTTCGAGCGCGGCGACCGCGAGGACACGGCACTGTTCGCGCATCTCGACGGCGTTCCGCTGGTGCTGCCGGGAAACGTCCACACCGAGCGGCTCCATCGCGGGTGGGCCTGGCGCATTCCGCTTCCCGGCCGCGTGTCGGTCGGCATCGTCGTCGACAGCGAGCACCTCCGGACCTTCGGCGACACGATCGAGCAACAGTTCGACGCCTACCTCCGGAGCGATCCGGCGACCGCGCCGTGGGCCGCGGGCGCCCGGCGCCTGACCCCGGTCGTGAAGTACACGAACTACCAGCTGGTCTCGACGCGCGGCCGCGGCGAGAACTGGGCGCTGGTCGGCGACGCCTTCGGATTCATCGATCCGGTCTTCTCGAGCGGTCTCTTGATCGCGCTCGACGGCGCGCGCGAGCTCGCGCGCGCGGCGCGCACCGGCACGGCACGCGCGATGAGACGCTACGAGCGACACGTGCAGTCGCACATCGCCGCCTGGCGCCGTGCGGTCGGCTACTTCTACGACGGCCGGCTCTTCACCCTGCTGAAAGTCGGGCAGGAGGCGAAAGAGACGTTCTTCGGGCGGCTCATCGCGCCGCACTTCGAGACCCACTTCCCCCGCGTCTTCACCGGCGAGTCGACGACCAAACGCTACAGCCTCGGCCTCCTGAGCTTCATGTGCGAGCACAGCTTGGGAGAGAAGGACCCCACGGCGTTACGGATCCATTGAGATCGACGCTCGCCGGCCGGGTCGCGCGCCTCGCGATGCGGCACCGGCGCGCGATCCTGTGCGGGTCGCTCGCGCTGAGCGTGCTGTCGCTACTGTCGCTGACGCAGATGCGCCTCGACGTCGACGTCCTGAGCACGTTGCCGTCCGGCGAGGCGGCGTTCGACGAGTTCACCGACTACCTCGAGGCCTTCGGCGGCACGCAGACGCTCCTCGTCCTGGTGAGCGCCGCGCCTGCCGACTCGCATCCCGCGGGCCCTTCGCACGTCGAACGCGCCGACTCGCGCCGCGCCGACGGCTCCCAATCGGCGCGCGACGCCGCGCCGACGCGTGAGGGCGCCGAGGAAAACCCGGCGCCGGCCGGAGCCGCCGAGACGCACGCGCTCACGCGCGCCGTCGACCTGCTCGCCGCGCGCTACCGCGAGCTCCCGCAGGTGAAATCGGTGACCGCCGGCGTCGACTTCGCCGCGATGGCGACCTATCTCGATCCGCTGCACGCACCCGCCTTGGTGCCGGCCGAGCGCTTCGCAGAGCTCAGGGCGCGCCTCGAGCCCGACGCGATCGCCGCCGCGCTCGCGCGCGCGAAAGCGGCGTTGTCGCTGCCGCTCGGCCCCGAGGCGACCGAGCGGATACGGCGCGATCCCCTCGGGTTGTCGGCGGTCGCCGGCGAGGCGATCCGCGACCGCTATGCCGACCCGTTCGCCGGCAGGGCCGACTCGCATTTTCTCTCGCCGGACGGCACTGCGGCGTTGATCATCGTGAGCCCGACCGGCTCGCCCTTCGACGCCCACTTCACCGCCGGCCTCTTCGAGCGCCTGCGGGCGATCGAAGCCGAGGCTCGCGCGAGCGACCCCGAGCTTGCCGCGATGCGGATCCGGCACGCCGGCGCCTACGCGCATGCCGACGAGGACGCGCGCCTCATCGAAGGCGACGTCGCGCGCTACATCCTCCTCACCCTGATCTGCGTGATCGCCACCTTTCAGATCGGCTACCGCAACGCGCTCATGCTGCCGCTGATCGGCTACCTCCTGATCGCCGGCTCGCTGCTGGCGTTCGCCGCGTCGGTCTTGATCTACCACCAGCTGAACGCGCTCTCGATCAGCTTCACCGCGATCTTCTTCGGGCTCGCGATCGACTCCGGCATCCACTTCTACTCGCGACTGCTGATCGAGCGGCGGACCGCGCCGTCGCTCGAGGAGGCGGTCGTGCGCACCTGCGACGGCATCGGCGCGGCGAACGTGGTCGCCTCGACGACGACCGCCGCCGCGTTCGCCGTGGTGGCGTTCTCGGCGATCGCGGCGATCCGCCAGATCGGCGTCCTGACGGCGATCGGCATGCTGGTGAACGTCGTGCACACCTTCGTCCTGCTGCCGGCCTTGACGGCGGCGGCCGCGGGCGCGCTCGAGCGCCGGCCGGCGCGCGCACAGGACGCGCCGTGGCTCGCGGCCGTGGCGGCGGCGAGCGCGCGCCACCGGTACCCGGTGGTGGCGTGCGCGGCGGTCGCGGCGCTCGCCTGGGTCGTGGCCTCGCCGACGATCCCGGTCGACGCCGAGATCGTGCACCTGCGGCCGGAAGGCGTCGAGTCGACGATCACCGAGGACGCGATCGAGGCGCATTTCGGCGCCCTGGTGCCGCGCGGCGTGGTCGTCGTCGAAGGCGCCGATCTCGAGACGGCGCTGCGACGCGAGGAGCGCGTCGTCGCCTGGCTCGAGGCGCATCGCGCCGGCGCGAACGGCGGCGGCGAGCGCGCCGGTGCGGAGGGCGACGACGGTCGGCCCGCCGGCAACGACGAGGGGCGCGCGAGCGCGGACGGCCGCGGCACGCAGCGCACGGGGCGTGATGCGCTGATCGCCGGCTACCAGGCGCTCAGCACGTTCCTGCCGTCGCGCGCGACCGAGGACGCGCGCCGCGCGGCGTTCGCCGCCCTGCCGCTCGCCCGTGCGCGACAGACGCTCGAGCAGGAGCTCGCACGCCAAGGCTTCCGCGTCGCCGCCTTCGCCGACGCGGAGCGGGCGCTCGCCCCGAGCGACGCGGCGCTGCCGCGGCCGCGCCTCGACGACGACGGCGAGACCAGCGCGCTCGCGCCCTTCTTGCGCCGCCACGTCGGCAAGGCCGCGCTGCGGGGCGTGATCGTGGATGGCGCCCGCCGCGCGAGCGGGCGATCGCACGACGGTCCGGACGCCGCCGTCATGCTCGCGGTGCCGTTCCAGCCGGCCGCGGGGGTCTCGCTTGCCGCCGTCCGCGACCGCCTGCGCGCCGAGATCGATCCGCCGCCGATCGTCACCGGCCGGGAGCTGATGCAGGACGCGCTCGGCACCGTGATCGCGCGCGAGCTGATCGCGTTCACGCTGATCACGATCGCGCTCAACCTCCTGATCGTCCTGGCGCAGGTACGCTCGCTGCGCCTCGCGCTCGTGGTGATGGCGCCGACCGCCGTCATCGTCGGCGCCTTGATCGGCGGCATGCATCTCGCGCACGTCGCCTTCACGCCGCTCAACTTGATCGTCCTGCCGCTCACCCTCGGGATCGGCGTCGACAACTGCGTGTACCTCACGGAGCGGTTCCGCGAGGGCCGCCGCATCGGCGAGGCGGTGCGGCTCGCCGGCCGCGCGATCACCTTGACGACGCTGACGACGATGGCGGGGTTCGGCTTCCTCTCGGTCTCGCGCTACCCCGGCCTCGCCGGCCTCGGCTGGCTCGCCGCGATCGCGATCGGCCTGACGTTCGTCGCCGCGATCGTTCTCCTGCCGGCGTTTCTCGCGCTCGGCGGCCGCACGCTCGCCGACGCGTCGCCCGGCCGGGAGCCGGCCGCGAGCGATCGCCGGATCGCGATCCCCCGGCCGTCGCCGGCGAGCGGCGCCGGCTCACGAGACGCATGACGACACCGCGCGACCGCCCGACGGCGGCGCGCCGGCGGTTCGTCCGCTGGGGCCGCCGCGTCGCGGCCGCGATCGTCGTCGTCTGGCTCGCGCTCCACGGCTTCGATCTCGCGACGCGGATCACGCCGCCGCCGCTGCCCGCGCCCGCGGTCGAGCCGATCGAGAGCGGCGACGGCGTCGTACGCGTCGGTCCGGCATACCTCGCGCGGCGGGGCGCCGTCTGGGTGATGCAGCTCTCGGGCGAGCCGGTCCAGCTCGGGTACCGCAACGCCCGGCTCACCACGCCGCTCATGACCGAGGGCGACGCCCGCATGCTCGCGCTCTTCGAGCGGGTGGTGCCGTCGCGCCTGCTGCGCACCGCGATCACGGCGGTCGTGCGCGCGCGCTACCGCGCCCTCGATCGCGGCATCCCCGAGAGCCGGCGCGCCGAGATCTTCGGCGAGAGCGTCGGCTACGCCGACCGCTTCGCCTTCTCCCTGCCGAGCTATCACCGGCTGATCCTGCTGCACGCGCTCTACGACGTCGCGCTCGCGTTCGAGCACTCGCCGCTCCTCGGCTGCACCGCGTTCGCGGCGTCCGGGCCGGCGACGCGCGACGGCGCGACGCCGGGTCACACCATCGTCGGGCGGAACTTCGATTTCGACGCCGATCCCTGGTTCGACGAGGACAAGCTCGTCGACGTCGTCGCGCCGGACGGCGGCATCCCGTTCGTGTCGGTCGCGTGGCCGGGGATGACCGGCGCGGTGACCGGCATGAACGACGCTGGCATCTGGGTGAGCGTCAACGGCGGCCGCGCCGGCGACCTCGACACCGCCGGCGTGCCGGTCGTCTTCACCGCGCGCGCGGTCCTCGAGGCGGCGCATTCCCTCGACGACGCCATCGCGATCGTGCGCCGCGACCCGCCGATGGCGTCGCACATCTTTCTCCTCGCCGACGGCAACAGCGGTGAGTCGGCCGTCGTCGAGGTGGCGCCCGAGCGCGAGCTCGGCGTCATCCGCAATCCGACGATCTCGATCGTCGCCAACCACTTCCACACACCCGCGCTCGCCGCCGACCCGAAGAACGCGTCCGTTCGCGACGTCACCTCGACGGTCGCACGCGAGACCCGCATGCGGGAGCTCGTCGCCCGTCACGCCGGGCGCATCGATCCGGAGGTCGCGACGACGATCCTGCGCGACCGCGCCGGCGCCGGCGACGCGCCGCTGCCGCTCGGCAACCGCAACGCGCTGAACGCGCTGATCGCGCCCCACTCGGTGGTCGCCGATCTGACCGCGCGACGGCTCTGGGTCTCCGACGGCCCGCACGCGCTCGGCAGCTATCGGCTGATCGATCTCGGCGCCCGCCTCGCGAGCGGCGACGACGCGTCGCGGTCGGAGGCCGCCGCCGACCTGCCGGAGGACCCGATCCTGCGCGACGGCACCTATGATCGTTTCCGCATCGGCGAGCGCTTGCACGAGGAAGGCCGCGTCGAGGCGGCCGCCGGCCGGCTCGATGCCGCGGCCGACGAGTACCGCCGCGCGATCGCGCTGCGGGCCGACGACCACGTCGCCTGGCGCGCGCTCGCGGAGCTCGAGGAGCGGCGCGGCGACGAGCGCGCCGCGCGGGCGGCGTGGCAGCGCGTCCTCGCGCTCGCGCCGGAGAGCCCGGCGGCGGAGCGCGCGGCGCGCGCACGCGCGGCGGCGGAGCGATAGGCCGCGGAGCGCGTGCGCTACGCGTATCCCTGCTCCGCTCTTGTGATCGCGCTCTTCGTCGAGCTACGTTCCTCGTGATGTCCCGGCCGGCGCCACACGCTCCGTCACCTCATCGGTTCACCAGAGAAGAGTACCACCGCATGGGCGACGCTGGACTCTTCGCGAACGAGCGCGTCGAGCTCCTCGACGGAACGATCGTCAGCATGAGCCCGCAGAGCAGCCTGCACGCCGGCACCGCTCATCGATTGCACCGGGTGCTCGTTCGCGCCCTCGGCACGACGGCGGTCGTCCGCATGCTGCTGCCGATCGTGCTCGACGACTGGTCGGAGCCCGAGCCCGACGTCGCCGTCTGCAAGCTCGACCCGTACGAGTACACGCGGCAGCATCCACGAGCGCCCGACCTCCTGCTCGTCTGCGAGGTCGCGACCTCCTCCCTCGGCTACGACCGCGGCGAGAAGGGTCCCGCCTACGCGGCGAGCGGCATCCCCGAGTACTGGATCGTCGACGTCGACGCGCGCACGATCGAGATCCGATCGGATCCCGACGTGGCGAGCGCCCGCTATCGTCGCGAGTCGAGCGCGCGCGACGGCGAGACGCTCACGGTCCCGGGCGGCGCGACGATCGCCGTCGCCGACGTGTTGCCACCGCTCTGACGCCGCGAGCCGGCGCGGGGACGCGCCGCGCCCCGACCTCGCCGTGGTGCCGTTCAGGGCTCGGTCGGCGCTGCGCTGACACTCGCGCTCGCGGCCGGCAGGTCCACCGGCGGCCGCAGGGCGGGAAGCTCGAGGGTGAACGTCGATCCCTCGCCGGCGCGGCTCGCGACGCTCAGCGTGCCGCGCATCAGCGTGGCGAGGCGGTGGGCGATCGCGAGACCGAGCCCGGCGCCGAGGCGCGCGCGCTCGCCGTCCACCTGACGGAACGGCTCGAAGATCGCGCCGATCTCGTCGGCGGCGATGCCGATGCCCGAGTCGACGACGTCGACGCGGACGCGATCGCCGGCGGTGGCGGCGCGGATCCCGATGGTGCCGGCGTCGGTGAACTTGGCGGCGTTGCCGAGGAGGTTGGTCAGGATCTGTCGCAGGCGGTCGGGATCGGCATGCACCCAGAGCTCGGCCGGCGGCATCTCGACGCTCACCCGCACCGGCTTGTCGCGCACCAAGCTCGTCGCGAGGAACTCCATGTCGGCGAACACCGGCGCGAGCGCCACCGGCGCCGGCTTGACCGTCAGGCCGCGCAGCTCGAGGCGCGAGACGTCGAGGAGGTCCTGCACCAGCGCGAGCTGCTGGTGCGCGCTCGCGAGCATGCGCTCGAGGATCTGCCGCAGCTCCGGCGCCGGCTCGCCGAAGGTGTCCTCGAGCGCCAGCTGCGCGAAGCCGATGATCACGTTGAGGGGCGTGCGCAGATCGTGGGACACGTTCGCGAGGAACTGATCCTTGACCGCGCTCAAGCGGCTTAGGCGGTCGTTGCTCTCGTGCAGCTGCCCGAGAAGCTCGAGGTTGCGGAGGACGGAGGCGGCGAGCGCGCCGACGATCGGCGCCTCGTCGACGGCCTCCGGGCGAAAGAGCCGCGGGCGCAGCGCGCCGAGCACGAGGACGCCGATCGGGCCTTCGCTCTCGATCAGCGGGATCGCGAGCAGCGACCGCAGGCGCTCGAGCGGCTCGCCCTCGTCGCGGCGCGGGCCGTCGTGGCGCAGCACCACGGCGCCGGTCGCGAACGCCTTCGCGACCGGCGAGTCGGCGCCGTCGAACGCGACCACGAGATCGTCCGGGATCTCCAGGCCGCCGGTCGCGGCCGCGACGATCAGACGGTCGCCCGCCTCGAGGAAGATCGCCGCGGTGTCGACGCCGAAGATCCCGGCGCCGCCGGAGCAGAGCGCGTGCAGCGTCTCGGCGCGCGTCGTCGCGCCGTTGAGCTCGACGGCGAGCGCGGACACCGACGCCCGGAAGCGCGCCGACTCGGCGGTGCGGTGCAGGAAGCGGGCCCGCATGATCGCGAGCGCGGCGTGGCGGCCGACCATCTCGAGCGCGCGCAGCTCGGCCGGGGCGAAGGCGCGCGCGTTCGGAAAGCCGACGCTGAGAACGCCGCGCGCGGTGCCGTCGTCGTCGCGGAGCGGCACCATGACGATCGCGTCCACCTCGACGGTATCGAGCAACACCAGGTCGTCCCCCGACACCTCGTCACGTTTCAGCACGATCGTCCGCCCTTCGGCGACGTCGAGCTCGTGCGGGATGTTGCCCCGCATGTAGCGGCCGCCGGCGAAGCGCGCCGCGACGTGCGGCGGCGTGCCGTAGTCGGCGAGCGGCAGCGCCGCGCGGTGCTTGCGGCTGTGGAAGAAGACGGTCGCCTGGCGCGAGCCGAAGCCCTCGACGGTCTTGCGGCAGATCGCCGCCAGGACCTCCGGCAGCTCGACCCGGCGATCGACCTCGCGGACGATGTCGAGGAGCACGGCGTTTCGCCGGAGCTCGGCGGCGCGGGTGTCGGCCGCCCGCGTCTGCTCGATCGCGACCGCGGCGACCTTCCCCATCCGCGAGGCGATCGCGATGTCGCCGTCGGTCGGCGCCGCCGTGTCGAGAAGAATCCCGCCGATCAGCGCGCCGTCGCTGTCGAGCAGCGGCATCGCGAGATGCGGCGGCACCTCGACGACGCCTCGCCAGGGCACCCTCGGCGTGCCGTGGAAGCCGGTGACGTAGAGCGGTCGCGCCTCGGCGGCGAGACGCTCCCAGTAGGGGCGCGCCTCGTCACCGATCGTGAACCATCTGCCGACGCGCTCGCCCTCGGCCTCGGTCAAGCCGCAGGTCGCGATCGCGCGGCAGCTCTGGCCGCCGGGATCGAGCACGAGAGCGGCGGCGCGCGTCGCATGGAGCGCCAATGCGAGCGCCTGCACGACGTCGTCGACGACGCCCTGGAGAACGCCCGAGCTCTCTTGCGCAGTGCCCATGCTGCCCGTGGGGTCACTGAGCAACGCGCGTGCCGTAGCGCGCCCCGCACCGCCATTCGGGCTGCCCGACGCCCCCGCGCTACGAGGCGCTCGGAACGTCGCATCCGTGACGGGAACCGCGTGCCGGTTGCCGCCTGGACGGGACGCCAGCGCACACGCCTGCCATGCGTGTTGTCGTGCGCGTCCTCACGGGCGCGCGTCCGAGCTACGGAGCGCGCTCGCCGCCCAGCGCATTGCCGGCGCGCCGCAGGACCCCGCCCGTCCAATCGAGCGCGCGGCGTATGCCGTCACCCGTCGCCGTGAGCGCGCGGTCGAGGCCGCGGCCGGTCGCATCCATGGCGCGATCGAGACCGCGACCGACCGGCGGCACGCTGCCGTCGAGGTGCCGGTCGGTCGTGTCGCCGGCCGCGTCGAGGCCTTCGCGGGTCGCCGCGCCCGCGCGATTCATGCCGTCCTCGACGGCGGCGCCGGCACTGCCGTCGGGCTCGCGATCGCTGCCATCCGCTTCCGACTCGTCGTCGTCCGAGACGTCGTCGCGATCCGACGGGCGAGCGACCGCGTCGTCCTCGTCGCGCTCGTCGTTCTCGACGGCATCCGGATTCTCCTCGTCGTCGTCGTTCTGCCGCTGGCGCTGCACCTCGCCGGGGTCGTCGCTCGGGCTCTCGCTCCGGACCTCGTCGCCGTTGGCGCCCTTCCAGATCGAGTGCGACCCGGGAAGATCGCTCTCGTCGATGTCCTCGGCGCCCAGGACCGGACACCACGCGAGCGACGCGAGCAGCGTGACGACGACGACGGCGCGCACGCTTCCGCGGACGCCGCCCGAGCGCCCGTGCCTCATCCGCCGCTCCTGCCGTTCCGGCGCATCTCGTGCAAGGTGGTCGCGACCCGGATCATGTTCATGCCGGGCGCGATCTCGGGGCGTCGCGTCGCGAGGCTCTCGCGCCAGCGCGCGTCCGTGTCGGCGATCTGCTCGGCGGCCGTGGCAAGGTCGCCGGTGCCGGCGATCAGACGCACGAACGCCTCGCGGAGCTCGAGGTCCCCGGAGGGATCGACGAGCTTGCGCGCCTGCCAGAAGTACGAGTCGGCCGACGCGTGGTGGTTGTAGAAGAACGTCACGAACCTCCGGTAGCGCTCGAACGCACGGCGATAGCCGGCGTCGTAGGCGGTGAAGTTGGCCTCGGCCGAGCCGCGGCCGGCGAGCGTCCGGTCGAGACAGTCCGCGGCGAGGACCCCCGCCAGGCACGCCAGGTGGACGCCGGTCGAGAACACCGGGTCGATGAAGCAGGCGGCGTCGCCGGCGAGGAGCGCGCCGTCGGCGAAGAAGCGTCGGCTCGAGTACGAATAGTCGCGAATAACCCGCACCGGCGCGACTCGTCGCGCGCCGGCGAGCATCGCCCGGACGGACGCGCAGCGATCGAGCAGACCGGCGAACGTCGCGTCGAGCGCCGCGCCCTGCGCGTGCGTGCGCCATCGCCCCGCGTCGACGACCGTCCCGACGCTCACGGTCCCGTCGTGGAGCGGGATGTACCAGCACCAGCCCTCGGCGTGCGCCGCGGTCAGGATGTTGTTGGCCGCGGCACCGTCGAGACGGCCGGCGCCGGCGAAGTAGCTCCAGAGCGCCAGGTTCTTGAAGAAGGGATTGAGCTCCCGGAGGCGCTCGCGCCGGCCGATCAGCGCCCGCTGGCCGCTCGCGTCGACGACGTACGCGCACTCGACGGCGAGCGCGTCGCCGGTCGCGGCGCGCGCGTGGACGCGGTACGGCCCGGCGCCGTCGACGCGCTCGACGATGCAGGCCTCGCGCACCTCGGCGCCCTCGGCGGCGGCGTGACGCAGCAGGATCGCGTCGAACTCGGAGCGCAGCACCTGGTACGAATGCTCGTAGCCGCCGGGGTCCTCGCGAAACCAGAAGCTCCAGACGTCGGCGCTCTCTCCCCAGAGAAAGCTTCCGCCGAGCTTCTTCACGAACCCCGCGCGCTCGACCGCCGGCAGCGCGCCGCTGTGCCGCAGGATCGCGAGCGTCGCCGAGAGCAGCGACTCGCCGACGTGGTAGCGCGGGAAGCGGTCGCGCTCGCAGACGAGCACCCGACGGCCCGCGCGCGCGAGGAGCGTCGCCGCCGTCGAGCCCGCCGGACCGCCGCCGATCACGACGACGTCGTAGTCATCGCGTCGAGCCGTCACGGCGCTCGTGGTACCCGCTGACGACCCGTCCGACAAGCGGGGACGCCGGCGGCGCACGCCGCGGCAGGCGCCGATCGTCGTCTCTCGCGGTAGAGCGGTAGAGCGCGTCGGCACCGCGCGTCGGCGCCACGACGGCGGCGCGCGTCGCGCGCCGCGGACCAATCGCGTAGTATCCGCCGCATTCGCGATGCAGCACGCGCTCACGATCGACGTCGAGGAGTGGTTTCACGACGACTGGCGTCCCGACCGCGGCGTCGACTGGGATCGGCTGCCGAGCACGGTCGAGGCCGAGGTCGGGCGCGTCCTCGAGCTGCTCGCCGCGGGCGACGTGCGGGCCACCTTCTTCGTCGTCGGCGACGTCGCCCGGCGCCACCCCGAGCTGATCCGCCGCATCGCCGCCGCCGGGCACGAGCTCGCGAGCCACGGCGACACGCATCGCAAGGTGGCGTCGCAGAGCCGCGCCGAGTTCGCCGAGGACGTGCGGCGCTCGGCCGGCGAGCTCGAGAGCCGCGCCGGAACGCGCGTTCGCGGCTACCGCGCGCCCTACTTCATCACCGCGGCGAGCGAGCTCTGGGCGGTCGACGTCCTCGCGGAGCTCGGCTTCGCCTACGACGCCAGCTACGTGCCGCTGCGCTGGGCGCCCTACCTCGGCCGTGACGTGCCGCGCGCGCCGTACCGCCACGCGTGCGGCGTCTGGGAGTTCCCGCTGCCGGTCGCGGAGGCGTACGGCGGCTGGAATCTGCCGTATGCCGGCGGCGGCCCGATGCTGCGCTTCCTGCGCTACGAGACGCTGCGACGGTTTCTCCGCCGCTACGCGGACGACGTCGGCTCGGCCGTCGTCTACGTCCACCCGTGGGAGCTCGAGCCGTCGGCGCGGGCGCTGCCGGGAACGCCGCGCTACGTGCGCCTCTGGAAACGACTCGGCCGCCGCCGGACGCTGCCGAGCTTTCGCCGGCTGCTCGCCGATTTCGAGTTCGGCCCGATCCGCGAGGTGTTCGCGGCCGAGCTCGGCGCGCGATGATCTCCACCGCCTCTCGCGCGGCCCGCGCGGGCTTCGTCTACGGCGCCATCGTCTACGGCGGCGGCATCGCCGTCGCGCACCTGGTGCACAATACGGTGGATCGCGTCGGCGACGCGCTCGTCGTCCTCTCGACCTTGATGGCGCTCTACGGCGCGGCCGCCGCGGTGGTGTTCGCGGCGTGCGGTCTGATCGCCGCCGTCGCGCGAACGCTCTCCGCCCGCCGGCGGGACGCGGCGGCGGAGGGCCGGGCGTCGAGCCGCGTCGTCCTCGCGGGCGTCACCGTCTTCAACTTGCTCTTCTGGGTTCCGTTCGCCACGTACGGGCTCACGTACGATCAGGTCCCGTTCGGGGTGCGCGCCGGTCTCGCCGGCATGATCGCGGTCCTTCTCGCGCGCACGTCCTGATCGCGACGGCGGGGGTGATCGCGGTGTCGATCGCCCTCCGGCGTATCGCGCCGGCGCGCGTCGGCGCGTCGGCCGCTCGCCGCGGCGGTGTCGGTGCTGGTCGTCGCCACGGTCGCGCTGCCGCTCGTCCACCGAGGGCGGCCGGGTCGCGCCGAAGCAGGCGCCGCACCGCCGACGATCGAGCGAGTCGACACCGGCCTCGACGTCGTGCTGATCGGGATCGACGGCGCCGACTGGCGCGTCATGCGCCCGCTCCTCGCCGCCGGCGCGCTGCCGAATTTCGCGCGGCTCGTTCGCGAAGGGGCGAGCGGACCCCTCCACACGCTCGCCCCCGCGAACTCCGCGGTCATCTGGGCATCGCATCTTCACCGGACAGCAGCCGGCCGTGCACGGCGTCCTCGACTTCTACCGGATCACGCTCCCCGGCATGCGCGGTCCGGGAATCTTCCCGGTCCACCGGACGTTCTTCAAAGAGGCCGTGGAGACGGCCGCGCCGCTCGGTCTCGCGGAGTGGCACTTCGTCGACCGCCGCTTGCTCGCGTCGCCGCCGCTGTGGGAGGTCATCGACGCCGCCGGGCTGCCGATCGGCGTCGTCGACGGCTATCTCTACTCCCGGCCCGCGTTCGTGCCGTCGCAGCCGGCGAGCTTCTTCATCGCCTACGGCGCCGGGACTACGTGCGCCGCGCCGGCGGCGCCGCCGCCGAGTCGCCGGAGACGGACGCGTTCGTGGTCCCGCGCCGGCTCGCCGCCGACGTCGCCCCGTTCGCGTCGCGCCCCGACTTCTACTGGCAAGCGGCGACGCTCCTGAGGCTGCTGCGCGGCGCGCCCGCAGCCGCCGTTCGTCGGGCTCTACGCGCACGAGCCCGACAGCCGCCAGCATCGCTTCTGGAGATGGTACCAGCCCGATCTCTACCTCGGCCGCGCCGATCCCGCCGACCTCGCACGTTTCGCCGACATGATCCCCGGGATGTACCGCGACATCGACGCGTTCCTCGGCGAGCTGCTCGCGCGCGTCGACGAGCGCACGGTCCTCGTCGTGGTCTCGGATCACGGCCACAGCCCGTCGATCGTGAAGCACGGGTCGTACACCGACCATCGTCACGGACCGCCGGGGATCGTGATCCTGCACGGCGGTCCGGTGCGCGCCGGCGCCGATCTCACGGACGCGCACGTCTACGACGTCTTCCCGACGGTGCTGCACCTCCTCGGGCTCCCCGTGCCCGCCGACGGCGCCGGCAAGGTGCTCACGTCCGCGCTCGACGACGCCTTCGTCGCCGCGCATCCGGTGCGCACGATTGCGACCTATCGCGGCGCCGGCGCGCAGCCCGCGGTCGAGCGCGCGCCGGAGAGCGGCCAGTGGAACCGCCAGGAGGTCGAGAAGCTGCGCGCGCTCGGCTACGTCCGCTGACCGGTCAGCGCGGAGCCCGACGAGGTGCCCGTCCGCGGATTCTCCTCGCGCACTTTCACCGTACGACACGGTCGCGGTGACCAATCGGCCACCCTGCCGCACAGACGCGAAGCGAGACCGTCGTACGAGTCGATGAACGACGTGATCACGGGGCGACCCGATCAGAACGCCTGGCGCGTGCCGAAGAGGAACTGAACCCGGTTGTCGACGCCGGCGAAGCGGTCGACGCGCTCGGCGATCGCCACGTAGGCGACCGCCGGGTAGAAGCCCATGAAGTCGTAGAACATCGCCGCGCCGACGCCGACGCCGACGGCGAAGTCGCCGATGCGATAGAGCGAGCTGCGGCGGTCCTCGACCCGTCCGGAGTCGACGAAGAGGCGGAGCTGTCCGCGGCGCACGACGAGCCAGTCGAGCAGGTTGAAGTCGGTCTCGGGATAGATCGTCTGGCGCAGCTCGGCGCGGACCAGCACGACGTTCTCGCCGAGGCGCTCGTCGACGCGGATGCCGCGGATCGCGAGGTCGCCGCCGAGGCTGTAGCGGCCCTGGTTCGGCACCCGGTCGCCGCCGGTCGGCGCGCTGAAGGCGTTCAGGACCTGGAGCGCGCCGAGCGTGCGCCGCGACAGCAGGGGACGGACGACGCTCAGGCGCGCGCCCCAGTCGAGGTAGTCGAACGAGCTGCCGAGCGCGCCGCTGAACCAGTCGCCGAAGAGGCGGACCTTCGTCGTGTCGGTCGGATTGTCGAACGCGAACTCGTCCGTGTAGTCGTAGCGAAAGCCCAGCCCGCCGAGGAGGCCGTCGTCGCCGTGCCCGGGTCGTGAGCGATCGCGGAAATCGCCGCGCAGCGTGGCGAGCGTGTAGAAGGCGTAGACGTTGTGCCGGTAGAGCGTCGGGTCGATCGGCGTTCCGAAATGCCAGCGCGGCCCGAGGTCGAAACCCACGCTCCGGTCCGAGACGAAGCCGATGAGGCCGAGGTCCTTGGTGTAGTCGTAACGCTGGCGCGCGACGAAGAGACCGGAGAGGCCGAACTCGCTCGACGTGATGGTCACGTCGGCGCTGTCGAGCACGAGTTGCAGCGGCGGCGGCTGCTCGTCGTTCCGCCGGGTGTCCTCGAGGAGACGGCGATCGGGGTCGAGGATCACGCGGCGCACGCGCCACGGCGTCGCGAGATGCAGCTCGGCCTCGTCGCGATGTCCCGGCCAGCGATAGCGCGCCCGCCGCCCGCCGGGCCCGACGAGCTCGACGTCGACGGCCTCGCGGATCGGCCGTGACGACCGGCGCGTCACCGGCACCACCTGGCGGTAGCGAGCGGGGCCCGTCGCCGACGGCGCATCCGCCCGCGGCGAAGAGGCGGCGGCGCGCCGGTCGAGCGCGGTCGCGCCGAGCGCGTAGTCGAGGTCGGGATACGGCGCCAGCCATTGCGCGAAGAGCCACTCGAGCGACGTGCCGTGCACCGCCGCCGCGACCTCGCGGAGGGGCGGCTCCGTGAGCCGCGGCGATCGGTCGGCGCGATCGTGCTCGTCCCCCCCGAGGTAGCGGCCGATCACCTGGGCGTAGTCCGCGTCGCCGATCTCGTTCCGCAGCTTCCCGAGGATCGTCCGGCCCGGCGGCCGGTCGCGGGCGAAGGTCTCGATGCCGTCGCCGAGCTCGCTCGCGCGGCGCCGCTCGGGGAAGAACGCGTCCGCGAACGGAATCTTCGGCGCCGACTCGAAGCGGTCGACGATCGCGAAGACGTCGAAGAGCGCGATCCAGTCCCGCACCGTCCGCTGGCGCGGGTAGGATGCCGCCACCCAGCGATCCGCGAGCTCGGCGGCGACGCCGTCGCCGACCCACGCCGCGTCGCCCGGCGGCTCGCGACGGTCGACGTGGTCGCGGAGAACCGCCGCGTAGACCGCGGTCGCGAGCTCGCGCTCGTGAAACACGCGCACCAGGGGATGCACGCGCAGGATGCGATCCGAGACGATCGCCACCCCCGGCCGCGACGGCGCGCTCAGCTCGAGACGGAGCGGCGCCTCGGCGACGACGAGCCGCGCGGGAAGCGCCGGGACGCCCGCGGGTCGCTCGCGCAGCACGCGCGCGATCGTGTCGAGCATGATCGCCGCGTGGGATCGTCCCGGCGGGAACCGCCGTCCATACCGCGGCGGCAGCTCGAGCAGCACGACCTCGACGCCGTCGACGTCGCGTCGATCGACGACGTAGGCGTCGCTCGCGAGCAGGGCGGGCCACCTGGCGCCCGAGAGCGCGAGCGTGATCGACTCGGTGTGCCCGGCCTCGACGACCGCCGATCCGACGGCGACGGTCGTCGCCGGCGGCGCCCGCAGCTCACCGCGCACGTCGCCGGGCGGCGGCAGCGCCGCCGGGTCCCAGCCGCCGTCGCGCGTCAAGGCCGCGAGCGTCGGGAACCAGCCGCCGAGCGCCGTGATCCGCCCGTCGACGACCCCGAACGGCCCGAACCGCTCGGGCAGCGCCACCCGAAACGCCAGCCGCATCACGCCCCATCGCCCCGCCGCGACCGGCGCCGGCAAACGCACCTTCATCGAGGTCGCAGGCCACTCGCCCACGGCCTCGTAGCGAACGTCTTCGACCCGCATGAAGCCTCCGGCGTCGGACGTTCCGGCGCCGCGCGCGCCGGCGCGTTCGGCAGCGGTGCCGTGGCCGCCGGCATCGCCGGTGCCGGGATCGCCGGTGCCCGCCGCGTCGCTCCCGGCGTCGTCGCGGCCGTCGGCGTGGCGGCGGTCCGCGAGCGCGGCGCGGCGAGGGCCGCGTTCGGGCGAAGCCCGCGCGGCCGGAGCCGCGTCGCGCTCGCGGACCGCCGCCACCCATGCCTCGACCTCTTCGATGCTGATCCCACCGCCGGCGAGCGCATCGTCGCGCGGGTAGATGAACGGGCGGTTCGCGTCGTTGACCCCCGGCTCCGCGCCGGCGAACCTGTTCGCGTACAGCACCCAGTCCACCTCGTCGACGTCGACGGCGGACGTGTTTCGGAACTGCGCTTCGACGGTGCCGCTCACCGTCCGCGCCGCCGGGTCGATCGCCGCGCTGACGACGTAGCGTCGCTCGACGGGCGCCGTCGCGGCGGCGTCGGCAGCGGTCGCCGCACGAGCGGCGGTCGCCGGAGCCCCACCGGCGGCCGCCGGCGCCGCGCCGGCGATCATCGTCGCGGTGCCGGCGGCGATCGCGGCGAACGCCAGCAGGTCGCGGGCGAACGCCGGTGTGCGGCATGCGACAGCACTCCGCAACTCGCGGCCGAGCATCGGGTAGAGATCTCACACGGTCCGCGCGCCGGCAAATTCGATTGACGTTGCCGTTTACATTGTGTGAACGTGCGTCTATCCGATTCGCGGTATCGACGGCGCCCCTCTCGTCGTCGATACCGGTGTCACGGCGTGTCACGCATGACCGCAGGGGGAGTGAAACGGCATGTTCGGCACTGCACCGCCACGACTGACGCCGCGCGACCGCGAACCGTCGCTCAGGAACGTGCGTCTCCTGCTCGTCGACGACGACGCGGACACGCGCGAGGCGCTCGCCGCCGTGCTGGCGAGCTACGAGAGCGAGGTGAAGGTCGCGGCCTCGGTCGCCGACGCGCTCGCGACCCTGCGGGCGTGGCAGCCGGACGTGCTGATCTCCGACGTGTCGCTGCCGGGCGAGGACGGCTACGCCCTGATCCGTCAGGTGCGGGCGCTCGGCGGCAGAGCGGGCGGCCGGATCCCCGCGGTGGCGCTGACCGGAAACGTCCTGAGCGAGGATCGCGTCCGTCTCCTCTCCGCCGGGTTTCAGATGCACGTCGCAAAGCCCGTCGACGTCAGCGAGCTGGTGCACGTGATCGCCTGCCTCGCCGCGAACGTCACGGTGCCGCTCGTGACGGCGGCCGCCTCCGCTCTGCCGATCGCGGACGCCCCGCTGCCGGCGCCGGACGCCGCCTCGCCCGCCCACGACCTGCGGCAACCGCTGTTCGCGATGCGGCTCTGGCTGAATCTTCTCGAGTCGGAGGTCGCCACGACGCTCAGCAGCGAAGGCCGAGCGCACCTGGCGCAGCTCCGCGCCTCGATCGCGGCCATGGACGCGATCATCAGTCGCAAGCTCGGCCCGAAGAGCTGAGCCGCCCCGAGGGCGGCTTGGATCGACGGCACGGTCCGCTACGATGCCGCGCATGACCCGGCGACGATTCGCGACCGGCACGCCCTGGGAGCCCGTCGTCGGCTACTCGCGCGCGGTTCGCGCCGGCACCGTCGTCCACGTCTCCGGGACGACCGCGACGGGCAGCGACGGCAAGCTGGTCGGCGTCGGCGATGCGCACGCGCAGGCGATGCAAGCGCTGAGGAACGTCGCGACCGCGCTCCGTGCGCTCGGAGCTCGGGTCGAGGACGTCGTCCGCACCCGCATCTACGTGACCGACATCACGCGCTGGGAAGACGTCGGACGCGCGCACGGAGAGTTCTTTCGCGACGTGCGGCCCGCGACGACCATGGTCGAGGTGCGCGCGCTGATCGATCCCGAGATGCTGGTCGAGATCGAGGCGGAGGCGGTCCTCGACGCCGCGGACTCGGGCGAGAGTTGACCGGCTCGGCACGGACGTCGGCGTCACCGATCTCGCGATCGTCCTGCGAACCGAGCCGTCGTAGACAGCCCGGCGCATCGTCTATAATTCCAGCGGCATGTCGGTATCGGTCGTCATCGCATCGCACACACGGGGCGCCGGCCCGCGGCTGGTGACGTGCCGGCGCTGACCCTCCGTCCGAAGCTCGAGTTCCTGCGACGTGCGCTCCGGTTCGACGGGCTCTGGTGGCGGAAGTTCGCCTATCTCGGCAGCGTCCACGGGCCGGAGTGGTGGAAGCGGTACTCGCCGCCGTGGATCGCGGCGATCGTCTTCATCTGCGTGCCGGCGAACCGGCGCGGCGCGGTCGCCAACATGCGGCGCGTGCTCGGGGCGCAGGGCTGGTGGCGCGATCATTGGAACGCGCTCCGCGTCTTCATCGCGTTCGCGCACTGCTTCAACGAGGCTCTCGAGTACCTGAGCCCGCATCCGCAGCCGCTCTCGGTCGAGACCGATCCGCCGACCAGCGACGACGATCCGTCGGATCCGATCCGCGGCGCGATGATCCGCGGCCGGGGCGCCGTCCTCGTCACCTGCCACTTCGGCAACTGGGACGTCGCCGCCCGCAAGATCTCGGGCTACGGGCGCGGACTGAACCTGGTGATGGCGCGCGAAGCGAACGAGACGACGGCGGAATACGTGCGACAGGCGCGCGAGGAAGCCGGCGTGCGGATCCTGCTCTCGGACACGTCCGTCTACAGCACGTTCAACATCCTACGCGCGCTGCGCGCCAACGAGGTGGTCGCGATGCAGCTCGATCGCCCGGTCGGCGGCGAGGGCGCGCGGCCGGTGCCGTTCTTCGGCGCGCCGGCGCTCTTCCAGTCCGGGCCGCTTCGCCTGGCGCGGCTCGCCGACGCCCCGGTACTTCCGGTGTTCATCGTCCGCTTGGGACCGCGACGGTACCGCATCGTCCTCGGCGCCGAGCGCCACGTGCCGCGGAACGCCACCAACGACGAGATCGACGCGACGCTCGCCGCGATCGTCGCCGAGTTCGAGGCGCTGGTCCGCGCGTACCCCGAGCAGTGGTTTCAGTTTCAACCGTTCTGGCCGGCAGCCGGCGAGATCGCCGCGGCGTCCGACGTCCGGCCGCCGACGGCGCGCCAGGTCGTGCGGCGGGACGAGGCGCGACGGTCGACGATCTGAGGCCGCGGCCCGAGATCGCGCGGAATCTCGCGCCGCCTCCTTCTCGTCGCACGGACGCGACGGCATGACGGCACACTCGACCGTGGACGCGCGCGAGTGGCTTCGCAGGCCGGCGCGCGTGGTGCGCGAGCTCATCGTCCGGCTGGTCCGCGAGCGGGCGACGCCGGCGCGGCTCGGCTGGGCCGTCGGCCTCGGCGTCTTGATCGGCACGACGCCGTTCTACGGGCTGCACCTCGGGATCACGCTCGTGGTCGCGACGGCGCTCCGCTTGAATCGCGCGATCACCTACCTGGCGGCGAACGTCTCGTTGCCGATGATCGCGCCGTTCCTCGCGTTCGCCAGCATCCAGATCGGCACCGTCCTGCTCACGGGGAAAGCCTTGCCGTTGAGCGTCGCGGCGCTCCGCGAGCTCGGACCGTGGACGTTCGGCGGCGCGTGGCTTCTCGGGTCGCTGGTCCTCGGAACCGCGCTCGGCATCCCGGCGGGGCTCGCGACGTACGCGTTCGCGCGCGCCTATCGCCGGCGTCATCCGCTGCCGCTCGATCCGACGGCGGAGCGCTTCCGGGAGATCGCCGCGCGCTACCTGCCGCACGGCCGCTTCGACGGCCGCTACGTCCACGGCAAGCTCGCCTACGATCCGGTCCATCGCCAGCTGGCAGCGGCAGGGCCGTTGCCCTCGCCGGTGCTCGACGTCGGTTGCGGCCGCGGCCAGACGCTGCTCCTCCTCGCGCTCGATCGCCCGGGCGTGACCGGCGTCGGTCTCGATTGGGACGACCGCAAGCTCGCCGTCGCGCGACGCGCGGCCGCGGGCATCGCGGGCGTGCGCTTCGAGCGCCAGGACGTGCGCGATGCGCCCTACCCTTCCGCGGCCACGATCCTGCTGATCGACGTCCTTCACTACAACCCGGTCGAGGTTCAGGACCGGATGCTCGCCCGGGCCGCGCGCGCGCTCACGGCGGGAGGCGTGCTCTACGTCCGCGAGATCGACGCCGCCGCCGGCTGGCGGGCACGCGTCAATCGCTGGCAAGAGCGGATCGGCTGCGCCGGCGGCCTGAACCGCGGCGGCACCCTGGCGTTCCGGCCGATCGCCGAGATCCGCGCCGTCCTGCTCGCCGAAGGCCTGGTAGTGACGACCGTCCCGAGCGCGGGCGGCGTGCCGCTCTCGAACGTGCTGCTGGCGGCGCGTCGCCCGTGAGCGTGGCGCAGAGCTCGGCGCCGCGAACCGCATCGCGCATGCACGCGCAGCGCCGCTTGCGAGACCCCGATCGATGCGCGACGATCGCGCGCACGCGCGGAGGATGAATCATGGCGAGACGGCTGCGGATCGGTGTCGTGTACGGCGGGCGCTCGGGGGAGCACGAGATCTCGCTGCGCTCGGCGGCGGCGATCGTCGCGCACCTCGACCGAGCCCGCTACGAGATCGTCCCGATCGCGATCGCCAAGGACGGCCGCTGGCTCACTGGTCCCGAGAGCCTCGCGGTCCTCGACGAGGCGCAGCGGACGCTCTCGGCGCTCCCCGATCACGGCACCGCCGTCACGATCACGGCGGACCCGACCCGCGCCGCATTGCTGCCGATCGAGACCGCCGACCGCGGCGCGTCCCCGACGGCTCGCCTGGCGGCAGCGCGGGCGTCTCGGCGCGGGCGCACGCGGCAGGTTGCCGTCGCCGCGACCCCGTCGCCGCCCGCGGGCGAGCAGCTGGTGGCGGCGCGCGCGGTCTCCCTCGACGTCGTGTTCCCCGTCCTGCACGGAACCTACGGCGAGGACGGCACGATCCAGGGCCTCCTCGATCTCGCCGACCTGCCGTACGTCGGCGCCGGCGTGTTGGCGTCCGCCGTCGGCATGGACAAGGCGATCATGAGATCGGTGTTCCGCGACGCCGGGCTGCCGCTCTGCGGCTGGCTCGTGACCACGCTCGCGGAAGACGCCGACGCCCGGCGACGGCGTATCGAGGGCGCCTTCGGCTTCCCGTGCTTCGTGAAGCCGGCGAACCTCGGGTCGTCGGTCGGCATCACCAAGGTGACGGACGCCGCGGAGCTCGCAGCCGCGGTCGCCGAAGCCGCCGCCTACGATCCGAAGGTCGTCGTCGAGGAGGCGATCGACTGTCGCGAGTTCGAGTGCGCCGTCCTCGGCAACGAGCATCCCGAGGCGTCGGTCGTCGGCGAGCTGGTGCCCTCGCACGAGTTCTACGACTACGCCGACAAGTACGTCGACGCGGGCGCGCGGGTGATCATCCCGGCGGCGATTCCGGCGGCGATGACCGACGAGATCCGGGCGCTGGCGGTGCGGGCGTTTCGCGCCGTCGACTGCGCCGGTCTCGCGCGCGTCGACTTCTTCGTCGAGCGCGAGACCATGCGCGTCCTGGTGAACGAGATCAACACGATGCCGGGCTTCACCGCGATCAGCATGTACCCGAAGCTGTGGGAGGCGAGCGGCGTGCCGTTTCCCGAGCTGCTCGATCGCTTGATCGCGCTCGCGCTCGCGCGCCACGCGTCGCGCGCCCGCCGCCGCCTGTCGTTCACGCCGCCGGCCGCGGCGGCGCCGCCGGCGGAGGCGAGCTCGGCGTCGACGCGCGGCGCCGCGTCGCGCGGCGCCCGTCGCGCCGTCAGGGAGGCGAGGAGATGAGCATGCGCATGCTGCACACGATGCTGCGGGTCGGCGACCTCGAACGGTCGCTGGCGTTCTACTGCGACGTGCTCGGGATGCGCCTGCTCCGCAAGAAGGACTACGAGAGCGGGCGGTTCACGCTCGCGTTCGTCGGCTACGGCGACGAGAGCGACCACACGGTCCTCGAGCTGACCCACAACTGGGACACCAAGCAGTACGACCTCGGGAACGCTTTCGGTCACGTCGCGCTCGGCACCGCCGACATCTACGCCACCTGCGAGCAGCTCCGCCGCAGGGGCGCCAAGATCGTCCGCGAGCCGGGGCCGATGAAGCACGGCGGCACCGAGATCGCGTTCATCGAGGATCCCGACGGGTACAAGATCGAGCTCATCCAGCTGCGCGCACCGAGCGACTGACCGAAGCGGTCGGCCGCGCGTCGACCGTGCCACCCAGGAGAGGGCTCGCGGCCAGACCCGCGAGCATCTCTCGATCACGCGCACCGCGCGCCGCGAGACCCTTGATCGCGGGCGGCGACTCGATCACAAGGAGCCCCATGGCGACTTTCATGCGCAGCTACGAGCCGCAGGCGTATGCGGTCCTCCGGATCGTCATCGGATTCCTGTTCCTCTGGCACGGCATGCAGAAGCTGGTCGGGTTTCCGAGCGCGATGCCGCCGGGTGTGCCGGCGTTCATCATCTGGATCGCCGGCCCGATCGAGCTCGTCGGCGGAACGCTCGTCATGCTCGGGCTTTTCGCCAGCCGGGCGGCGTTCCTCGCGAGCGGCCTGATGGCGTTCGCGTACTGGATGGGACACGGGACGCGGGCGCTGCTCCCGATCCTGAACCAGGGCGAGCTCGCGGTGGTCTACTGCTTCGTCTTCCTCTACATCTCGGCGCGCGGCCCGGGGATCTGGAGCGTCGACGGAACGCGCGCCGGCTGAGGATCGGCGACGCCGCCGCCGCGATCGTCGATCGCCTCAGCCGGCGACGGCGCGGGCGAACGTCGCGATCGCGTCGAGCAAGCCGGGACTCCCGAACACGTCGTTGTGATGCGCGCCGGCGGCGCGGAAGAAGCGCTTCGGCTCGTTCGCCGCGGCGAACAGCCGCTCGCCGAGCGTGAACGGAACGATCTCGTCACGGTCGCCGTGGGCGACGAAGAGCGGGACCGACAGGCGTCGCACGCGCGCCAGCGAGTCGAAGCGGTCGCCCGCCAGAGCCGCGAGCGGCCCGTAGTGGACTCGCGCGACGTCGCGGAGCGACGTGAACGTCGAGACCACCGCGACGCCCGCGCACGGCCGCTCGCGCGCGAGCTGAATCGAGACCGCGCCGCCGAGCGACTCGCCGAAGCAGACGATACGCTCGGCGCCGACGCCGCGCTGCCGCTCGCCGTCGTACGCCGCCCGGGCGTCGGCGTACACGCCGGGCTCGTCCGGCCGGCCGTCGCTCTTGCCGTAGCCGCGGTAGTCGAACGCGAGCACGTCGAGGCCGCGCGCGGCGAGCGCGACGATCACGTCGGCGCGATCGGCGACGTTGCCGCCGTTGCCGTGCGACCACACGAGGACGGGCGCGCGCGCCGGCCGCCCGGCGGCGGGCGCGAACCACGCGTGCAGGCGGACGTGGTCCTCGGTGGTGATCCAGCGCTCCTCGACGCCGTCCGGCGGCGGCGGCATCGCGCGCTCGGGGAAGAAGACCAGGTTGTCGAGCATGCTCACGGCGCACCCCGCGACGAGGACCGCGGCGGTCGCGATCGACGCGACCCGGATGCGGCGGGCGGCGACGCGATCGCGGCCGGCGTGCGCGCCGCCTCGGCGCAGAGCGAACCAGGGTCGCGAGAGGGTGCCGTCAGGAGATCGTCGCCCAGGCGCGCTCGTTGCTCCGCAGGTAGCGGTTCACCTTCAGGTTGGCGACGACGTAGGCGAGGCTCTCCATCAGCTGCCCCGTCGGCGGCGGGCTGAACCGCCGCAGGATGTTCCGCGCCGAGTAGAACCCCTGATACACGGTCTTGAAGCCGTCGAGCATCTCGTCGGCGGTCATCTGCGCCGGTCGAATCAGCGCCGACCCGTAGTCGTAGCGCGCCCAGTTGCCGTCGATGATGCGTCCCGCCTTGGCGAGGTCGTCGTAGAACTTCGTCCCCGGATACGGGCACGGCGTGAAGAGCTTCAGGAACGAGATCTTGTTGTCGACCAGGAACGACAGGGTCCGGCCGAAGGTGTCGGGCGTGTCGCCGTCGAGGCCGACCATGATGAGGGCGATCACCTGGATGCCGCGCTCGCGGATGGCGCGAATGTCGCGCGAGAAGCGCTGCGCCTGATTGAAGTCCTTGCGGACGGACGCGAGGCTCTCCTCGTTGATGCTCTCGAGGCCGATCGACAGGCTGACGCACCCGCTGCGGGCGGCGAGGTCGAGGAGCTCGGGGTCGCGGGCGATGTTGATCGTCGACTGCGACGCCCACTTCATCTTCAAGGGGATCATCGCGCGGAAGAGCTCCTTCGCCTTCTCCGGGTGCGCGACCGGATTGTCGTCGAGGAACAGGATGCGGTTGCCGCCGTACGAGCGGATGGCCTCGAGGTCGGCCAGGACGTCGTCGACGGGACGGGTGCGGTACGAGCGCTGGTAGTAGGTCTGGACCGCGCAGTACTCGCACGGATGCGGGCAGCCGCGCGAGAACACCACCGGCCAGTGGAAGTACATGCGGTAGAGCTTGCTGGTGCGGAACGCCTCGCGCTTCAGGAGCGGCAGGGTCGCGTAGTCGATCGCCGGCAGGCCGCCGAGCGGGATCCAGCGGTCGGCGCGATAGATGCCGCGCGTGCGGCCCTCGGAGAAGTCCGCGAGGAGCTGCGGCCACACCGTCTCCGCTTCGCCGGCGACGACCGCGTCGCAATGCTTCAGCGACTCCTCCGCGGTGAGCGTGACCCAGGTTCCGCCGAGCACGACCCGGCGGCCGCGCGCGCGGAACTCCGCGGCGAGGTCGTAGGCGCGGGCGATCTGCGGGCCCATCGCGGTGATGCCGACGAGGTCGCACTCGTGCTCGAGGTCGACGTCGTGCATCAGCTCGTCGACGAACGCGACCTCGTGCCCCGGCGGCGTCAGCGCTTTCAGGTACGGCAGCGTGAGCGCGCTCGTCCAATACCGGGTCGTCTTGTGCAACGTGCCGTCGGCATTGTAGTGCGTCGGAGACACGAAGTAGATCCGCATGGGCCGCTCACTTACGATGCAGCACCCGGGTAGGCAACCGACGAGGCGCGTGCCGTGACCACGTCATCGGAACACTCGAACGCCGACGTCGTTCCGGGCGCCGTCGCCGCCAAGCCGGGCGCCGGCGCCGAATCGCTCGTCGACCGCAGCGCGCTCAATCGCTTCATCTTTCGCGCGATGCTCTTCAGCATGGGATCGATCGCGGTGGTGCTCCATCGCGCGCTGCCGTGGAAGAGCCCGGCGTGGGAGTTCGCCAAGATCTCGGCGCGCAATCTCGCCCGGCTCTGTGGGGTACGCGTCCACGTGCACGGGCTCGACCTTCTGCGCGATCCCGGGCCGTACGTCTTCGCGCCGAATCATCAGAGCCATTTCGACATCGCCGCGCTGCTCGGCTACCTGCCCGGCCACAATCGGTTCGTCGCCAAGAAGGAGCTCTTCTCGGAGCCGGTGCTCGGGCTCGTCCTCCGCACGCTCGGCATGATCCCGGTCGACCGCGACAACCCGCTCGAGGCGATCCAGCTGTTGAGCGACGTGATCACCAAGGACCGCGCGTCGCTGATCATCTTCCCGGAAGGCACCCGCAGCCGCGACGGCGCGCTGCTGCCCTTCAAGAAGGGCCCGTTCATCGCCGCGATCCACATGCAGGTGCCGATCGTGCCGGTGGTCTGCTTCGGCACCTTCTCGGTGATGCCGAAGGGCGGCTACCTGTCGATCGTGCCGGGCGACGTCGACGTGGTCGTCGAGCCGCCGATCCCGACCGCCGGCCTCGGCTACGACGACCGCACGATGCTCCGCGATCGCGTACGCGAGATCATCGCCGCGCGGCAGGCGGCGGGTCCGCCGCGGCCGACGGCCGTCTGAGCCGCGGCCGAGCGCGCGCCGCACGTCGAACGCCTGACGCCGGTGGAGCGGCGCGCGCTCGGCGCGCCGCTCCACCGGTGCGGCGTCAGGGCACGTTGATCGTCAGCGCGTACGGCAGGCGCAAGGTTCCGAGGCCCGGCAACCCCGCGGTCGAGTTCACCCCTGCCGAGCCCGTCGGCGCGATGCAGAAGTTGCCGACGTAGGCGCCGTTCGGAATTCCCGGGGTGCCGTGCTTCGTCACCGTGCTCTGGAAGCACTCGCGCCGCTTCGTCGTACAGGTCTGCATGCCGGGCGCGCAGCTTCCGCAGGTGCCGCCCTCGGCAGGCGGACGGCAGTCCGAGTTCGACGTGCAGCCGCGGAACGACTCGACCGAGCAGAGGTTGTCGGTCGGCGCGACCTGGCAGCGCGCGTCGTCCGGTCCTTCGAGTCCGCTCACGACGCAGTTGCCGTTGCTGCACGCGTTCGGCTTCGTCGGCTCGCCGGGATGCCCGCAGGTGCCGATCGTGCCGGTCGTGCAGGTCGGCTCGTCGCAGCAGGCGGGATCGGAGCCGGTCCCCTCCGACGAGCACTGGGCGCCGGGCGTCGGCGCGTCGACGAGGCAGCGCAGGCCGCCGCACGTGTGGCCCGCCGGGCAATCGGCGTTCGAGGTGCACGGCTCGGCGGCGGCGGTGTCGCAGGTGTCGCAGAAGCACTGGAACCCGGTGAAGCCGAACGCGGTGCAGCTCGGGCTCGCCGCGGTGATCGCGGCGGTCTTGGTCCCGGTGTTGGCGTCCTTGAAGCTGATCGGCAGGTTGCCGATGTTCGCCGCCGCGTCCGGAAAGCAGTTGAACGAGGTGTCGCCGAACACCGAGCTCATGCCGTCGGCGTCGCACGCTGCGCCGTTCGACGGACCGCCGTTGCACGTCCCGCCGAGGACGTCGTCGTCGAAGCCGGGGTCGCCGTCGCACGTCGGGCACGGATGATCGACCGTCAACCCGGTGTGCACCCGCGAGATCAAGTCGTAGTCGTAGTGGAACTCACCGGTCCCGAGATCGAGCGTGCCGTCGGCGGTGCCGACCAGCTCGTTGACGACGCAGACCGGCACGCCGCCGGACGAGAGCGGGAGCGGCGGACCGAAGAACGGCACAGAGTACTGCGCGACGTAGCTGCACTGCTGGTCGGGACCGCCGCTCGAGCAGCCGTACGTGCTGGCGTCGAAGAGATGGCCGACGAGCGCCGCCTGGTCGTGGGCGATTCCGGTCCAGCCGGTGTCGAGATCGGCGCCCGCGGTCGCATCGAGCCTGAAGGAGCCGGTCGGGCAGGTGCAGGCGTCGGCGCAGAGGTCCGCCGGCGCGCAGAGCGCGTTCCCGGGGCAGGAGTTGAAGACCGCCGGATCGCACTCCTCGCCGGCGTCGACGACGCCGTTGCCGCAGTTCGGGTTCGGCGTGCAGGTCGGCTGCGGCGTCGAGCCGGTCGGGGTCGCCGTCGGGCCCGTCTGGGTCGGCGTGGGCGTGGCGGTCGGCGTCGGCGTCGGCGGGTTGCACTCGGTCGGATACGCGAAGTCGTTCACCGGCGCCGTGTCGCCGGACCCGGCCGCCGACGTGCAATCGGCCTTGTACTCGAGGACGCAGTCGATGCAGTGCACGTACGACGCGAGGTCGCTCACCGCGATCGCGCCGCAGTCCTCGCCGCCGGGCACGGTCACGTCGAGGCAGCTGTACGGCGTGTTCACGATCGTCGCGAGGCCGAAGGCCGTACCCGGCGAGTCGCACTGCGAGTTCTTGTCGGCGTCGCCGCCCGCGCCGCACGCCTTGCAGATCGCCGCGACCTTCTTCTGCTCCGCCTTCGCGATCGCCGCGGCCGTCTTGCCCGACGAGTCGGCCGCCGGACACGCCACGCCGGCGGTGAAGCCGGTCTTGCCCTTGAGCTTGGCGTCGACGCACTTGTTCAGGGTCTTGCTCTTCGCCTGCAGGAACTTGACGGCGGATTTCGCGATCGCGATCTGGCACTTGTTCTCGGCATTCTTGGTGGCGAATGGGCCGGGGAAGAACCGGTCGTAGAGGAGCGTGTCGACGCTCTGCTCGACCGCCTTGTCACCGATGCACAGCAGGCAGGTCGCGACGTCGTCGCAGTCGGCGATGGCATTGTCGCATGCGGGCGGCGGGATGCCCCCCTCGAGCCCCATGCACTGCGGGACGTTCCAGTTGATCGACGCCAGCGAGTCGTCGCCGGCCGTGCCGCAGGTCTTGTCCGCGCCGCCGCAGGCGCCGGCGATCTTGTCGCGCATCTTCTGCGCGGCGTCGGCGATCTTCTGAGCGACCGCCGGGTCCGTCTTGCAGCCGGCGACCGTGCCGGTCCCCTTGGCGATCGCGGCGTTCTTGCACTTGTCGAGCAGCTTGGAGGTCGCGGCGACGTACTTCCCGAACTCCTTCGCGATCGCGCGCTTGCACTTGACGGGATCGGCGGCGGCATGCGTGGCGCACGCCAGCACCAGGAGCATCGCGGCGGCGGCGACGGCCGCCGGCCTGAAATCCGTAGGGCGCATTGGATTCTCCTCCTCGTGGGCGGCGCGGGCCGCTCGTTGACTCATCCTCCTCGCATACGCCGCATCACCGGCAGCCGTTACACGTTCGACGCCCCGCAGATCGACGGAGGAGCGCCGAACGTCGGCGAGCCTCGTCCGTCCGGCGCGCCCGGCACACGTCGGCGCAGCCACGACACGGCAGCAGCGGCGGCGGTACGGTGATCATGTGATGCGATCCGTGGCGGCACCCCACGGCAAGGCTTCCGGCGTCGGCGGCGACGCTGGACGCGGGATCGATACCGCGCCGGCGTCGCGCGGGTCAAGGCAAAAGCGCGCGAACGGCGCCCACTTGCGGCGCCAGCGCCGACCGTACGGACATCACCCCGCTTGAATTCTGCGTCGACCGATAGTTAGTGTACCCGGCTGGACGGATGGTCCGTCCAGCCGACGGTCGAGAGGAGGAACGCATGCATCGACAACGTTGGGTCGTCCTGCCCGTGGCCGCCTTGGCGCTCGCGCTTCCCGCGTGCGCGCAGAAGAGCGACATCGAGGCCGTGCAGGCGAGCCAGAAGGAAATTCTCGCGAAGCTCGACAAGATCGCCAAAGATCAGGCGACGCTCTTGTCGAAGGTGCAAGCTCCGCCTGCCGCCGCCCAGAGGGCGCAGGTCGATCTCAACAAGGTCTACGATCTGCCGATCGGAGACTCGCACGTGCGGGGACCGAAGGATGCACCGGTCACCATCGTCGAGTTCTCCGACTTCCAATGACCCTTCTGTGGACAGGCCACCAGTTTGGTGGACCAAGTGCTGAAAGCCTACCCGAAGGACGTCAATTTCGTGATGAAGGAGTTTCCGCTGCGCCAGATCCATCCCAACGCCGACCCGGCGGCGCGCGCGGCGGTCGCAGCAGGCAAGCAGGGGAAGTTCTGGGAGATGCACGACGAGCTCTTCAAGAACCAGCGCAACCTGTCGCCGGAGACGATCAAGGGCATCGCCGAGAAGATCGGCCTCGACGTGAAGAAGTTCGAGGCCGACTGGAGCTCGGAAGACGTGAAGAAGGAGGTCGACGAGGACCTCGCGCTCGGACAGAAGTCGAACGTCCGCGGCACCCCGACCTTCTTCATCAACGGCAAGCTGGCGCAGGGTCGCAGCTTGGACGCCTGGAAGCCGCAAATCGACGCAGCAATGAAAGAGAAAGGTCAGAAAGCGGGCTGACGCCTGCCGTCGGGCCTTTCGATTCGTTGGTTGGTCACGGGGCGCCCGCACGGGCGCCCCGTTCGTTTGTCTGAAACTCAATCCAATCGAATTCGAGGAGGCCCGGTATGAAACGTCACATCGTCATGAAGCGTCACATCGTCACGATCGCGATCGCTGCTGTCGCCGTCGTTACGGCAGGCTGTGCTCAGAAGAGCGACGTCGAGGCCGTGCAGGCGAGCCAGAAGGAGATTCTCGCGAAGCTCGACAAGATCGAGAAGGACCAGGCGCAGCTGCTCGCCAAGATCAACGCGCCGGCCGCCGCCGCGGCGGCGCAGGCCGACCCGAACACGGTCTACACGATCCCGGTCGGCGACTCGAAGGTGCGCGGTCCGAAGGACGCCCCGGTCACGATCACGATGTTCTCCGATTTCCAGTGCCCGTTCTGCGGTCAAGCGGCGCCGATGGTCGAGGAGGTCCTCAAGGCCTACCCGAACGACGTCAACTTCGTGATGAAGCAGTTCCCGCTCCGGCAGATCCATCCCAACGCCGATCCGGCGGCGCGCGCGGCGGTCGCGGCGGGCAAGCAGGGCAAGTTCTGGGAGATGCACGACGAGCTCTACAAGAACCAGCGCAACCTCTCGCCCGAGACGATCAAGGGCATCGCCGAGAAGATCGGCCTCGACGTCAAGAAGTGGGAAGCCGACATGGACTCCGACGACGTGAAGAAGGAGATCAACGAGGATCTCGCCCTCGGCCAGAAGGTGCACGTGCGCGGCACGCCGACGCTCTTCATCAACGGCAAGATCGCGCAGAACCGTTCCGTCGAGGGCATGAAGGCGCAGATCGATCAAGAGCTCAAGAAGAAGAAGGGCTGACCTCGACCTCTACCACTCGTCCTCGACGGTGGACGGCCGCCGCGTTCCGCGCGCCCCGGCGCTGATCGGGGCGGCCGTTTCGCCGCGGCGGGCGGTCGCGGCGGCGACCGCGTCCCTGCTGCCGTTGGTGCTGGCGGCGTGCGCGACCCGGTCGCTCGGCACCGTGCGCACGCCGGTCGCGGCGCCCTCCGCGGTCGAGGCGCAAGGCATCACCCCGCACGGCTTCGTCGACGGCGAGCTCGTCCTTCGGTTCACCCCCGAGGGCGAGCGCGCGGTCGCGTCCGTCGTCGGCCGGCCGGTGCAAGCACTGCGGTTCGGCGTGCCGTCGCTCGATCGGCTGAACGTGAAGTATCGCGCGACCAGCCTGACGCCGCGGAGTGATGAGCCCGGCGCGTACGTCCTGAAGCTCTCGCCGGACGCAAACGTGATGCGCGCCGCCGAGGAGTACGGCCGCGAGCCGCTCGTCAGCCGTGCGGAGCCGAACTTCCTGCTGCGCATTCGGCGTCCCGTGGAGGCCCCGGGCGCGGTGCGCACCGAAGTCAAACCGTAGCGCGCGCTCCGAGCGTCGCGTCGACGAAGCGCGGCCGTAGCTTTGGATATCGACTTGCCGCCCTTCGTCCGCATATGTTCGCTGGCTGCATGAAGCGCACCCTGGTTCTCCTTCTGAAGTTCGGCGTCACGATCGGCATCTTCGTCGCGATCTTCCTCGAGTTCGGCGGCGGCTACGCTCCGGTCGACACGCGGGCCCTCTCGAGCCCGGAGGCGTTCGGGGTGAGCAACCCGGCGTACCCCGGCATCGTCGGCCGGGTGCGTGCGAAGCTCAGCGGCCGCCCGCTGCCGCCGCCGATCGTTCCGATCGCGCGTGAGCACGTCTGCGAAGCGGCGTCCGAGCGCAACGTCTTCGTCCGCGTTCTCGACGATCACCGCGGCGGCAGCGCGTCGGCGGAGGCCGGCACCTACAGACGTTTCAAGCCGATCCGCCACTGTGGCGCGGACGGCTTCGCGACGCTCTACGTGCGCAACGCCGCCGGTGAGTTCGAGCCGGTGCCGTTCGCCGACGCGCCGCCGGTCGCGTATGTGCGCTTGCAGGGGTTCCAGCTCGTGCCCGCCGAGCTCTCCGAGCTCTGGGCCGAGATCCGACACCTCGACCTCGCCATTTTCCTGCCGTGGTTCCTCGCGGCGGTCCTGATCAAGCTCGTCGGTATCTTCGCCAACGTCTGGCGCTGGCAGGTCCTGCTCCGCGGCCAGGACATCGACCTGCGCTTCGGGTTTCTCAGCAGCACGTACTTCATCGGCCGCTACTTCGGGATCGTGACGCCGAGCACGATGGGCCTCGACGCCTGGCGCCTCTACGAGACCATTCGCCTGACCCGCCGGCCGGTGGAATGCACGACCGTGATCGCGGTCGAGCGCGTGATCGGCCTCGTCGGTCTGCTGTTCGTGATCCTGCTCTTCATGCCCTTCGCCGGGCGCATCACCCAGGGTCAGTCCTTCGGCGAGCTGATCGGCGCGATGAAGGTGCCGCTCGCCGCGGCGGCGCTCCTCAGCGTGCTGGTGCTGCTGCAGCCGACCTGGTTCCGCGGCATGCTGCGCCTCGTCCCGGGCGCCCGGGCGCGCAAGTTCGCCGAGAACGTCATCGACGCCGCGACCGCGTACTCGCACCATCGCGCCTACCTCCTGCTCGCCCTCGGCCTCGCGATCGTCGGCCAGATCACGACGACGCTCATGTACTTCGCGAACGCGATGTCGCTCGCGGCGCAGAACGTCCGCGTCACCGAGGTCCTCTTCGCCTCCGCGGTGATGACGTTCGGGACGTTCGTCGCGCCGTCGGCCTCCGGCGAGGGCGTGCGCGAGCTGGTGTTCGTCTGGCTGCTGGGCTCGAAAGCCGGCGCCGCCAAGGCGTTCCTCATCGGCAACATCGGCTTCTGGATCGAGAAGGTGCCGCTCTCGGTGCCCGGCGGGCTGATCCTGCTCCTTCGCCGCGACCCCGAGATCCGCGCCGTCACCCGCGAGGACCTCGAGCGCATCCGCCGCGAGACCCAGGCGGACACCACCACGTCGACGGCGTAGCAGCGCACGCGCGCACGACCGGCGCGGCGCGACCGGCGGCGCCGGACTCGGCCGGGCGGCTGCTCAGCGCGCCTCGTAGGCGCCGAGCGCGGAGAACGAGACGCCGAACGAGAGGTTGTCCCGCGCGTCGACGTCGCGCGGGTCGGCGCCCCGGCCGCGGCAGTCCGGTGTCGGGATCCGGCACGTCGTCGAGGAACCGCGTCGACACGAAGGGCGTGCACGGCGAGACGCTCGCATCGCAGCCGACCGCCTCGGCGAACAGCTCGCCCGGCCGATCGTCGTACGCCAGCACGACGAACGGGATCTGCTCTCCGCTGGTGCGATCGATCACGACGACGACCAAACTCAGCTGCGCGACCGGCGAGCCGGGCACGTCGCCGCGGTCGGCGGGGAGGAACCACGCCGCGCGCAGCGATGCCTGCACGACGAGGTCCGACGTCTCCGTCCGCCACGGCGCCACCGTCGTCGGGTTCCGCGCGCGGGCTCCCGGGTCGAGCCCCGGTGTCAGCGGTGTCGCCGCCGGGATCGTCCACTTGTACTCGAACACGGCGTGAGGGCCCGCGCCGGCGGGGTTGAGACCGTGAGGAAACCACCAGGTGTTGATCATCATCCCACCGCTGAGACACTCGAGCTGGAACGCCGAGCTGCCGACGCGCGCGGTCGAACGTTGACTCATCCCCCCGGCGCCCTTAAAACTGACCGGTCAGTTCTGGAATTGCCCGATGGCAGGACGAAAGCCCGATCCCGGCAAACGGTCGCAGATCCTGCGGGCGGCGACCGAGGTGTTCTCCGCGCGCGAGTTCCACAGCGTGCCGGTCGACGACGTCGCGGCCGCCGCCGGCGTCGGCAAGGGCACGCTCTACCTCTACTTCCCCACCAAGGAGCAGCTCTTCTACGCGACGATCATCGAGGCGCTCGACGCGTTGACCGACGACCTGGAGGAGGCGGTGCGGGGCCGCCACGGCGAGGAGGCGCTGCGGGCGTTCGTGAGCCGCATGCTCGAGTTCTTCTGGCGCCGCCGTCCGCTCGCCGTCCTGATGCACCGCTACGAGCACAAGCGCTTCGAGCCCGAGGGCGACGAGTGGCGCGCGCGGCGCGTCGCGATCGTCGAGATCATCCGCGCGCTCGTCCACCGCGAGATGCGCGCCGAGCGCCTGGTGACCACCGACGCGTCGCTCGCGACCGAGATGCTGCTCGGCCTCGTGCGCGCCGCGGTGCTGAACCACGACGAGGGCGACCGTCCCGACCGCGCCGCTGCGTTCGTGACCGATCTCTTCCTCCACGGCCTCGGCCGCACCGACGCGGGCGCGACGCGGGCCGCAAAGGAGAGCGCCGCGACGGCGACGGGCCGCGATCTCGAGCGCGCGCCGGCGAACGGCGGCGGCCGTGACGCGGCGACCGGCGTCGAGGTCGAGCGTGCGCCGGCGGCGCGGCGCGACGGCCGGTCGCGCGTCTCGCGCTCCGTCTCGGCGCGCCTGCGCGTGCTCGTGCCCTTCGTCGTCGCCGCGGCGTTGCTGGCGAACGGCTGCGCACGCGGCACCACGAACGCCGAAGCGACCCCGCCCGAGACCGAGCCGGTCACGGTCACGGTCGCCCCGGTCGTCACCGCGGTCGTGCCGCGGACGGTGCCCCTCGTCGGCGCGTTCTTCGCCAACGAGGAGGTCACCATCGCCGCGCAGATCGACGGCCGCGTCGAGGCGCTGCACTCCGACATGGGCGATCACGTCCGGAAGGGCGACGTCCTCGTCGAGCTCGACGACGCCGAGTTCCAAGCGATGCTGCGCGAGGTCGAGGCGCGGCTCGCCAAGGCCCGGGCCGACGACGCGCGCGCCCGCGTGCTGCGCAGCCAGGGCATCATGGCGAACGAGGAGGCCGACCGGATGCACACCGAGGCCGCGGTCTTCGAGGCGCAGCGCGACGTGCTGAAGGTGAAGATCGACCGCACCGTGATCCGCGCGCCCCTCACCGGCTCGATCGCGGCGCGCACCGTCTCGGTCGGCGAGGTCGTGACCTCGGGCCGGCCGCTCTTCAAGCTCGTCGAGGACGACCCGCTCAAGTTCCGCACCCCGATCCCGGAGCGCTTCGCGGGATATCTCGAGCTCGGTCAGGAGATTCGCGTCACCGTCGACGCCTATCGCGACCGCGCCTTCACCGGCCACATCACCCGCATCAACCCGACGTCGGAAGCGGTGAACCGCTCGATCACGATCGAGGCGCTGGTCCCCAATCCCGAGGGGATCCTGAAGCCCGGCTTCTTCGCCAAGGGCGACCTCGTCTACGACCGCCACGGCGAGGCGTTGGTCGTCCCCGAGAAGGCGCTCACCACGTTCGCGGGCGTCTCCAAGGTGTTCGTGGTCAAGGACGGCAAGGCCGAGGAGCGCGTCGTCCGCACCGGCCTCGAGCTTCCGGACGACCGCCTCGAGATCGCCGACGGCGTCGCCGCCGGCGAGCAGGTCGCGACCTCGAATCTCGACAAGCTCGAGCACGGCCTGCCGGTCGCCGTGACGACGCCGTGAGCCTCGCCGACGTCTGCATCCGGCGGCCGGTGTTCGCGACCATGCTCAGCATGGCGCTGGTCGTCCTCGGCTTCTTCTCGTTCCGCCAGCTCGGCCTCGACCTCTATCCGAACGTCGACTTTCCGACCGTCACCATCACGACCACGCTCAAGGGCGCGAGCGTCGAGGAGATGGAGAGCGGCGTCACCAAGCCGATCGAGGAGATCGTCAACACGATCGACGCCATCGACGTGCTGCGCTCGACGACCAAGGAAGGCGTCTCGATCGTCGTCGTCCAGTTCCTGCTCGAGAAGAGCGGCGCCGTTGCGGCACAAGAGGTGCGCGACAAGGTCTCGACGATCGTCTCCGAGCTGCCGACCGGCACCGACACGCCGATCGTCGAGAAGTTCGACGTCGACGCGCAGCCGGTGATGAGCGTCACCGTCGCGGGGAACCGCAACCTGCGCGAGGTCACCGAGATCGCCAAGAAGCAGATCAAGGAGGTGATCGAGACCGTCGGCGGCGTCGGCGCGGTGATCATGGTCGGCGGCCGCGAGCGCGCGGTCAACGTCTACGTCGATCCCGAGCGGATGGCGGCGTACGAGATCTCGATCCCGCAGGTGCGCGAGGCCCTGCAGAAGCAGAACATCGAGCTGCCGGGCGGCCGCGTCGACCAGGGCAACCGCGAGCTCGTGCTGCGGACCATGGGCCGCATCGCCGACGTCGAGACCTTCGCCGACCTGATCGTCGCATACTACCAAGGCCGTCCGATCCGCATCCGCGACATCGGCCGGGTCGAGAACGGCGTCGCCGAGCCGCGCAGCCTCGCGCGCCTGAACGGCAAGAACGCCGTCAGCCTGATCGTGAAGAAGCAGTCCGGCACCAACACGGTGACCGTCGTCGACTCGGTGAAGGCGAAGCTCCAGGAGATCCGCGCCAACCTGCCCGGCGACATCGCCACCGAGGTCGTCACCGATCAGTCGCGCTTCATCAAGCGGACGATCGAGGAGGTGCAGCACCACCTGATCCTCGGCGCGATCCTGGTCGCGCTCACCGTCTGGCTCTTCATGCGCGACGTGCGCAGCACGCTGATCGCCTCGGTCGCGATCCCGACCTCGATCATCGCGACCTTCACGATGATGCGGTACATGGGCTTCACGCTCAACAACATCACGATGCTCGGCCTGGTGCTCGCCGTCGGCATCGTGATCGATGACGCGGTCGTCATCCTCGAGAACATCTTTCGCCACGTCGAGGAGCGCGGCGAGCCGCCCCTCAGCGCCGCCTCGACGGCGACCCGCGAGATCGCGCTGGCGGTGATGGCGACGACGCTGTCGCTGGTGGTGATCTTCCTGCCGATCGCCTTCATGGGCGGGATCATCGGCCGCTTCTTCCGGAGCTTCGGCGTGACCGTCGCGTTCTCGATCGCGGTCTCGCTGCTGGTGTCGTTCACGCTGACGCCGATGCTGTCGTCGCGCTTCCTGAAGCCGAAGACGAAGGAGCACTCGGCGAAGGAAGGCCGGTTCTACGCCGCGATCGACCGGTTCTACGGCGCGACCCTGCGGTGGTCGCTCCGCCACCGCTGGGTGATCATGCTGCTGGCGCTGGTGACGACGCTCGCCACCGTGCCGCTGATGAAGATCGTCGGCGTCTCGTTCATTCCGAACGACGATCAGAGCGAGTTCGAGGCGATCGTCCAGACGCCGGGCGGCTACACGCTCGAGCGCACCGACGCGCTCTTTCAGGAGCTCGAGACGAAGTTCCGCGCGCTGCGCGGCGTGCAGGACATCCAGACGATGATCGGCGACACCACCGGCAAGACGCGTCCCGGCCAGGGCGACGTCACGAGCGGCTCGATCTACGTCCGGCTGGTCGACCTGCGCGATCGCGACTACACGCAGTTCGACGTGATGGCGGACGCCCGCAAGCTCCTGGCGCGGTATCCCGACCTGCGCGTCAGCGTGCAGGGCGTCTCCGCGTTCCGCGGCGGCGGCACGCGCCAGAGCGACATCGAGTTCAGCCTCCTCGGGCCGAGCCTGCAACGTCTCACGACCGCGTCCGACGAGATCGCCGCCAAGCTCAAGTCGACAGCCGGCTTCGTCGACGTCGACACCACGCTCTCGGTCCGCAAGCCCGAGCTGCGTGCGACGATCGACCGCGAGCGCGCGGCCGAGCTCGGGATCAAGGTCGAGGACATCGCCGAGACGCTCGGCATCCTCGTCGGCGGCGAGCCGGTCTCGAAATACAAGGAGGAGGACGAGCAGTACGACGTCTGGCTGCGCGCCGAGAAGAACCAGCGCAGCGACGCCGCCGACGTGTACGCGCTCACGGTCTGGTCGCCGCAAGCGCAGCTGGTGAAGATCTACAGCGTGCTCAACCTCGACGAGCAGATCGGCCCGGCGCAGATCGAGCGCGAGAGCCGCCAGCGCAAGGTCGGCATCTTCGCCAACCTGAACGGCATCCCGCTGAGCGTCGCGATGCAGACCGTCAAGCAGGCGGTCGCGGATCTCGAGCTGCCGTCGACGTACGAGGTGCGGTTCAGCGGCCGCGCCAAGGCGCTCGGCGAGACGCTCGGCAACTTCCTCACCGCGTTCCTGCTGAGCTTGATCTTCATGTACATGGTGCTCGCCGCCCAGTTCGAGAGCTTCCTCCACCCGATCACGATCATGCTGGCGCTGCCGCTCAGCATCCCGTTCGCGATCCTCTCGCTGGTGGTCCTGCGGAACCCGCTCGACATCTACTCGATCTTCGGCCTCTTCATGCTCTTCGGCATCGTGAAGAAGAACGGCATCCTGCAGGTCGACTACACGAACACGCTGCGCGCGGGCGGCATGGCGCGCGACGCCGCGATCCTCGAGGCGAACCACGCTCGCCTCCGTCCGATCTTGATGACGAGCGTGATGCTGGTCCTCGGCATGCTGCCGATGGCGCTCGGCCGCGGCCCGGGCGCGGGCTCGCGCGCCTCGATGGCGAAGGTGATCATCGGCGGCCAGACTCTCTGCCTGCTGCTGAGCCTCCTCGTCACGCCGGTCGCGTACTCGCTCTTCGACGACGCCGGCCGCCTGCACATGACGGCGCGGCTGCGGCGCCGTTTCGCCCACGCCGGCGAGTGGGTGCGGGGCCGCGTCGCGACCGCGAACGGCAACGGCCGCATCCGGCAGCACTAGGACGCGGCGCTGCGAGCGCGCGGCTGCCGCACGGCGGCGGCGTGGCGCCGGCGTCGCGACTCGATTCGATGAGAGTGCCGACGATCGACGGCGCGGCGAGGGTGACGGCGCCCCCGCTACGCGTGAGGCCCATCGGGGTTTATAGTGACGTGATGCGCTCGCGCTGGTGGACGATCGTCGTCGTGGTCGCGCTCGTCGCGGTTGCGGCGGTCGCATCGCGGGCGTTTCTCGCGAAAGACTCCGGCGACGTGCGCTTTCGGACGGAGCCGGTGACGCGCGGCGACCTGGTCGCGAGCGTCACCGCAACCGGCACGGTGAACCCGGTCAAGACGGTGCAGGTCGGCACCTACGTCTCCGGCCCGGTGCAGGCGATCGACGTCGACTTCAACTCGCCCGTGAAGGAAGGGCAGCGCGTCGCCAAGATCGACCCGCGGCCGTTCCAGCTGCGCGTCGACCAGGCGGAGGCGGCGCTCGCGAACGCCCATGCGCACGTCGCGAAGGCGCGCGCCGACCTGCGATACAAGGTGACGAATCTCGGGCGCACCCGCGCGCTCGCGACGCAGGGAATCGTCTCCAAGGACCAGCTCGACACGATCGCGAGCGACGTCGACCAAGCGCGCGCCGAGCTCGCGCTCCAGGAGGCGGCGCTCCAGCAATCGGAGGCGCAGCTGAAGGAGGCGCGGGTCAACCTCGGCTACACCGACATCCTGTCGCCGGTCGACGGCGTGGTGGTCTCGCGCAACATCGACGTCGGCCAGACGGTCGCCGCGAGCTTTCAGACGCCGACCCTCTTCCTGATCGCCGAGGACCTGACGAAGATGCAGGTCGACGCCAACGTCAGCGAGGCCGACATCGGCGGGGTCGCCGACGGACAGCGCGCGAGCTTCACGGTCGACGCGTTTCCCGACCGGACGTTCGAAGGCCGAGTCGTGCAGACCCGGAACGCACCGCTCAACGTGCAGAACGTGATCACCTACGACGTGGTGATCGCCGCGACCAACGAGGACCTCGCGCTCCGACCGGGCATGACCGCGAACATCGTCATCGAGACCGGCCGCCGCGACGACGCCCTGCGCGTCCCGACGGCGGCGCTGCGTTTCCGGCCGCCGGGAGCGTCGCGACGGAATGCCGCCGGCGACGGCGCCGGGCGACGCGCAGCCTCGAGCGCAGCAGCGGAGGATCGCGGGCGCGACGGAGTCTCCGCGGCAGCCGCGCCGGCGGCGGTCGCGGGCGGCACGGTCGCGCCTGGCGCCGGCGAGCGCGGAGATGGTGCCGGGAGCGGCGGAGGCGACGAGCGAAACGGCCGCGTCTGGGTGCTGCGCGACGGCGACCCGCACCGGGTTCCCGTCACGACCGGCCTCAGCGACGATCAATACACCGAGGTCGTCGACGGACCGCTGCACGTCGGCGATCCGGTGATCGTGGCGCTCGACCGGTCGCAGGATCGCGCCGCCGCGACCAGCGTCCAGCCGCCGGGCTTCGTTTCGCATCCCGGCGGCCACGGACGGCGGCATTGAGCGGCGCAGCCCCAGGGGCGGCCGGCGACGAGGGGCGCGAGCATCGCGCCGCGCCGCGGGTCGCGGGCGACGGCGCGCCGCTGATCGAGATCAGCGATCTCAGCCGGAGCTACGAGATCGGCGACGACACGGTGGCGGCGCTGAACGGCGCGACGCTCACGATCCGGCGCGGCGAGTTCGTGGCGATCACCGGACCGTCGGGCTCTGGAAAGTCGACCCTGATGAACGTCCTCGGCTGTCTCGATCGGCCGACGCGCGGCAGCTATCGCCTGGCGGGCGTCGAGGTCGCGACCCTCGACGGCGACGCCCGCGCCGAGATCCGCAATCGCCGCATCGGCTTCGTGTTCCAGAACTTCAACCTGCTGCCGCGGACGACGGCGCTCGAGAACGTCGAGCTGCCGCTCTTCTACGGTCCGCTCGCGCTCTCGGAGCAGCACGAGCGCGCGCGCCGCGCGTTGGTGCGCGTCGGCCTCGCCGACCGCGCCGGGCACGTCCCGAGTCAGCTCTCCGGCGGGCAGCAGCAGCGGGTCGCGATCGCGCGGGCGCTCGTCGGCGAGCCGGAGCTGCTGCTCGCCGACGAGCCGACGGGCAACCTCGATTCGCGCACCAGCGCCGATCTCGTCGCGATGCTGCGCGCGCTGAATCGCGACGATCACCTGACGATCGTTCTCGTCACGCACGACCGCGAGGTCGCGGCGGCGGCCGACCGCATCATCTCGGTCCGTGACGGCAGGATCACCGACGACTCCGCCGCGGACGGCGGGCATCGCGGCGCGCCACGCTCGGCGGGTCAGCCATGAGCGAGCCGGCGCACCGCACGCCGACGAACCCGGCGGCGAGCGACGCCGCCAGCCGGGCCGCGCGGCGGGACGACGGCGCCGCGGCCGACTCCGCGGCCTCGAGCGGCGCCGCGGCGCCGTCGAGCGCGGCTTCGAAGTCGGACGCCGCCGCGGCGACGGCATCGAGCGACGCGGCGGCCGCCGCCTCGACGATCGCCGCCGCGTGGCGGCCGATCGCGACGCGGGTGCCCGCGCAGAAGCTCGTCGTGATGACGGCACGCGTCGCGGCGCGCGCGCTCTGGCGAAACCGTCTGCGGTCCTCGCTCACCATGCTCGGGATGATCATCGGCGTCGCCGCGGTGATCGCGATGGTGAGCGTCGGCAAAGGCGCCGACCGTTTCGTCCAGGAGCAGATCGCGAGCCTCGGGACGAACTTGATCCTGGTGATTCCCGGCGCGGTGACCTCCGGCGGCGCGCGCTCCGGCTGGGGCGGCGCCTCGACGTTGACGACCGCCGACACCGAAGCGATCCGCCGCGCGGCGCCGGCGGTGACGGCGGTCACGCACTCACGGCGCGCCATCCAGCAGGTGATCTACGGCAACCTCAACTGGTCGACCGTCGTTCAAGGCGTCACGCCCGAGTACCAGCAGGTTCGCGACTGGCCGGTCGCGTCGGGGACGTTCTTCAACGAGCGGCAGGAGAAGAGCGCGGCCAAGGTCGCGGTGCTCGGGCACACCGTCGTCCGCAACCTGTTCGCGCCGGGGCAGGACCCGGTCGGCAGCACGATCCGCATCAAGAACGTCCCGTTTCACGTGATCGGCGTCCTCGCCGCCAAGGGCCAGTCGTCGTGGGGGCAGGATCAGGACGACGTCATCCTCATTCCGTTCTCGACCGCCGAGCGGCGCGTGCTCGGCACCGAGATCCTCGGCACCGTCGAGATGATCTACGCGTCGGCGAGCAGCGCCGCGGATCTGCCGGTGGCCGTCGAGGAGATCACCGCGGCCGTGCGCCAGCAGCATCGGATCGGCCGCGGCCAGGACGACGACTTCACCGTGCGGACGCTCGAGGACATGGCCGGTGCGAGCGCCGAGGCGAGCAAGGTGATGGGCAATCTCTTGCTCGCGATCGCGTCGATCTCGCTCGTCGTCGGCGGCATCGGGATCATGAACATCCTGCTGGTCTCGGTCACCGAGCGGACGCGCGAGATCGGCTTGCGCATGGCCGTCGGCGCGAAGGCCCGGCACATCCTGATGCAGTTCCTCTCCGAGGCCGCCGTGCTCAGCATGACCGGCGGCCTCATCGGCATCGGGCTCGGGGTTCTCGTGAACTACCTGATCGCCACGTTCGCGCAGTGGCCGACGGTCCTGTCGCCGACCGCGATCGCCGGCGCGTTCCTGTTCTCGGGAGCGGTCGGCGTCTTCTTCGGCTACTACCCCGCGTACAAGGCGTCGCGTCTCGACCCGATCGAGGCGTTGCGGTGGGAGTGAGCCGCACCGCCGCGCTCTTCGACCGCTTGCTCGGCCGCGTTTTGCGGAGCGCGGTGGGCGTGGACTCGCGCGCCGTCCCGGTGCTCGATCTGCACGGGTACGGCGTGCGGGACGCGATCGCGATCACCGAGCGGTTTCTCCGCGAAGCCGCCGCGGAGGGCGTGGACGAGGTGCGGATCGTGTACGGCAAGGGGCGCGGCAGTCCCGGCGGGCGCGGCGTGCTCCGCGAGGTGATCCCGCGCTGGCTCGCCGCCGACGGCGCACGCTGGGTCGCGAGCGCGTCGCCGGAGCCCGACGTGTACGGCGAAGACGGCGCGATGCGCGTCCGGCTGCTCCGCGGCTCCTGAGCCGGCTGCCGGCGATCCGTGAGCTCGCGACGCGCGGTGCGCAGGCGTCGTGATCGAACGACGATCGCCGCCGCGAACGTCGCGCCGCCGGCCGTCGCCGCCGTTCTCACCGCGGGCCGGTCGTGATCCCAACGCCGTCACCATCGAGCAAGGTGGCGCCACGATCGGCAAGGACGTCAAGCTCGCGCTCGGCGACGGCGCCAACTCCCTCGACGCGACCAACGGCACCTTCGACCGGAAGCTCACGTACAAAGGGCGCGACGGAAACGACGCGATCACGTTCGCCTTCACGAGCATCGGCGGCAAGGCGAGCCTCACGCTCGGCAACGGCTCGAACTCGGTCCTCACGACCGACCTCGGGACGGTCTTCGGCGGCGATCTCGCGATCAAGGGCGGCAAGGACGACGACACCGTCGACCTCGGCGACGCGGCGATCACCGGGAAATTCACGGCGAAGCTCGGCGGCGGCGCCGACCCGCCGGTGGTCCCGCCGATGTGATCTGCGGCGGCGGCCGCCGACGTCGCATCCACCACCGTTGCGACGCGGGGCTCGACGCGAGCAGGAACGTCGCGACGCGGGCTGCGGCGCGATGCCGATTCGCATGTGATGTCGGCGTTGCGCCGATGCCGGCCCGCCGCGCGCGCTGGTCGCGAACGCCATGCCAACGCGAAGGGACACCCGCCGTCGCGACGAATCCGCGCCACGCTGCCCGGTTGCGATCGCGGCCGCGGAGCTCCCGGGCGGAGACGAATCGCGCCCCCGCCCTCGTCACCGCACCGTGACGCGCATGCGCCCTGCGGTGCGATGACGTCCCGGTACGGTTCGTGCTGATCTCCGCCGAACGCGAGTGACGCCGACGTGACCGACACCGACGACATCTTCGAGTTCCAGCGCCTTCACGACATCTGCATGCACGAGGACGACCTCGAGCGTCGCTTCGTGACGGACCTCTTGCGGGTCGCGCCACGGGCGCTCGCCGAGATCGACGCGTCGCTCGCGGCGTCGGACGTCGCCGCCGTTCATGCCGCCGCGCACGCGCTCCGAGGACACTCGCTGATGCTGGGCGCCAAGGCCTTGGGCGCCGCGTGCGGCGACCTCGAGCAGGACGCGAAGCTCGGCAGGCTCGACCGGGGACGGCACCTGCTGGCGCGTGCCCAAGAGGAGCTGACGCGGTTGCGCGCGCTTCTCGAATCGTTCTTGTCGGCGGCGTGACCGCGCCCGGCTCGCGGTTGACGAGAGCTCGAGGCGCGACGTAGACGTTCAGGCCGGCGCTCGCCGACGGGGCGCCGATTGCCTAGCGCGTGACGCCCTCTCACCCCAGCGAACCGCCGTACGTGGCGCGTGGCCGAGCCCTCGGCAACGAGTAGCGCGACCGCCGCCGAGACGACGGAGGTCCGCGCCGCGCATGCCTTCGACGTGCCGCGGCTCGCCGCGTTCATGCAGCGTCACGTCGGCGGCTTCTCGGGACCGCTCACCGTCCGGCAGTTCAAGGGCGGGCAGTCGAACCCGACGTTCCTGCTCACCGCCGGCGGCCGCAGCTACGTCCTACGAAAGAAGCCGCCGGGCAAGCTCCTCGCGTCGGCGCATCAAGTGGACCGCGAGTACCGGGTGATGCGCGCGCTCGCGGAGAGCGGCGTGCCGGTGCCGCGCATGCACGCGCTGTGCGAGGACGACGGCGTGATCGGCAGCGCGTTCTACGTGATGGAGCACGTCGACGGGCGGATCTTCCGCGACCCGCAGCTCCCCGACCTCGCCGCCGGCGAGCGGCGCGCGGTCTACGACGACATGAACCGCGTGCTCGCGCGGCTCCATACGATCGACTACCGCGCCGTCGGCCTCGAGGACTTCGGCAAGCCCGGCAACTACGTCGGGCGCCAGATCGCACGCTGGTCGAAACAGTACGAGGCGGCGAAGACCGGCGTCGTCGAGGCGATGGACGACCTGATCGCGTGGCTGCCGCACCACGTGCCGGCCGGCGACGAGACCGCCATCGCGCACGGCGACTTCCGTCTCGAGAACATGATCTGCCACCCGAGCGAGCCGCGGATCGTCGCCGTCCTCGACTGGGAGCTCGCGACCCTCGGCCATCCGCTCGCCGACCTCGCCTACAATTGCCTGCCGTACTACGTGCAGCTGCCGTCCGGGTCGCTCGTCGGCGTCGACTTCGCCGCGACCGGCATCCCGCCGCAGCAAGAGTACGTCGAGGCATATTGCCGCCGCACCGGCCGCGCCGGCGTCGACGACTGGGAGTTCTACGTCGCCTTCTCGCTCTTCCGTCTCGCGTCGATCGCGCAAGGCGTCTACAAGCGCGGCCTCGACGGCAACGCCAGCTCGGACCAGGCGATGATGTACGGCGCCGCGTGCGAAGCGCTCGCGTCGCTCGCCTGGACCATAGTCGAGCGGCGGGCGTGACGGAGACGCCGCGCGCACGGATGACGACGACCACCACCGCCGCGCCCACTCGGGCGACGTCGGCGACATCGACGCCTTCGTCGGATTGCTCGCCGAGGACGACCTCCCGGGCCGCATCGTCGGCGAGACGTTGACGGCCGTCCTCGTCGACCAGTTCAGCCGCTCGCCGGCCGGCGACGCCCCCCGAAACGATCGACGTCTCGACCATGTGCGAGGTCGTCTCGTCCTTTCCGCTCCTCCGCGCTCACCCATGTCCGCGGCGTTCGTACTCTGCTTTTCGGCGCGTGCTCGTCCGTTCGCGTGAGCGCGTTACGCGCGGCTCCGCTGATACGCCGATGGCTCCCCTACTCTGCTCGGAGGAGACGCCGTGGACATCCGTCATCCGTTGAGTGGTCTCGTCGTGCCCGCGCTGCTGTTGCTCGCCGTCGCCGCCGCGTCTGCCGCGCCGTCGTCGGATCTGCTCGACAGCGATCATGGGGGTCACTACTGGTTCCGCCATTGCGAGGGCCGCCCCGACGACACGCCGCTGCCGGCGGATCCCCGATCGCTCGTGACTCCCACCTACGACAAGGCAGTCGCGTTCAACGTCGCGTGGCACTCGTGCCTCGATCGGCAACCGGCGACGTGCGGCGAGCTGCGCGCGCTGACTGCCGCCGGCGGCCGCTTGCTCGGCGGCAACGGTGATCCCGACGCCGGATGGCAATTCAGCAGCGGCCATCCGTCGAGCATGTTCTCGATCACGGCGGCCCAGTACAACGCCTTGTGGCTGCGCTGGGGCTTGCTCTGGCGTCCCTCGGACTTCGATCAGCTCGTCGCCGAACGCTACGGCACGCCGCTCAGCCCGGTGCGCAATCCGTATCCGCGGCCCGGCGAAGACCCGAACCGGACCGACGGCGGGTCGGGGCAGTTGCCGATAGCGCTGACGCAGACGCGCAACGCCGACGGGAGCTGGAGCGGCAACATCGGCGTCACCTGCTCGATCTGCCACAGCGGCCAGGTCGGCACCGCCGCGGACGGACCCGGGCTCGGCGCGCTCTTCGGGAACAACGGCCTCGCCGACGTGAACCTGCTGCTCACGGAGCTCGGCGGCGCGAACAACGGCTTCGCCGTCGTCAGCCTGAACCGGGTGCGCGGCAGCGGGAACATCACCAACTTCCAGCTCTTCGGCCTCCTCACCCTGTTCGATCCGGCGACGACCGTGCCGGCGATGGTGCTCAACCCCGGGCTGTGGACCTCCGGGACCACCGGCAGCGAGGACCCGCCGAACTGGTGGAACCTCGGTCACCGGCCGGCGAAGTTCTACGACGCCGGCATGAGCAGCGACTCCACGCGCATCGAGCTCTCGTGGTACATGCCGGGCGCCGCGACGCCGCAGTACCAGGAAGGCTACGACTGGATCCTCGACCACGAGTACGAGGCCAACACCTGGATGCTGAGCCTGCGCGCGCCGCGCTACCCGTTCCCGATCGATACCAAGCTCGCCAAGGAGGGCGCGGTCCTGTTCCACACGCTCGACCTGTGGGCGCCCGAGCGGCACAACCCGGTACGGCGACCCGAGGGCGGCAACGGCTCCTGCGCGAGCTGTCACGGCGCCTACGCGTCGCGCTACGCCAACGACCGGCGCTTCCTCGCGACGCCGCTCCTCGCGGGCATCGCCGCGAACGTGACGCCGATCGACATCATCGACACCGACCCCGCGCGGATGACGGCGAACGGCCCCGCCGTCAAGCAGGCGGCGGACGCGAGCTTCTTCGCCTACTACGGTCAGGACGGCTGCGCGGAGAAGTACAACGGCATCGGCTATCTCGCGCAGCCGCTCTACGGCGTGTGGGCGTCGGCGCCCTACTTCCACAACGGCTCCGTGCCGACGGTGTGGGGCGTGCTGAAGTCGTCGAGTCGCCCGCTGTTCTGGCGCCGCATGTCGAAGCTCAGCCGCCCGGGCGTCGTCATGGGCTACGAGACGGATCTCGCGCGCGCCTACGACCGGAGCGCGCTCGGGTGGAAATACGACGAGCTGCACTGCGGATCGCTCGCGGTCACGCCGTACCTGAAGTGCGATCCGCAGGATCCCTACGCCACGCCGCTCGTCGAATCGTGGCTCGACGTCCTGTTCGCGAACGGCTCGCTGGCGTGGAACTTCTTCGGCACGGTCATGGCGCCGACGCTCACCAACGCGCAGATCGAGGATCGGAAGATCTACAACACGCGCATGTACAGCCAGTCGAACAGCGGCCACGAGTTCACCGACGTCCTGACGGATGCCGAACGCACCGCGCTGATCGAGTACTTGAAGACGCTGTAACGCGACCTCGAGCGCGGCGCCCGAGTTCCACCATCGTTCACGCGGGCCTCGCGCTGGCGCGGCTCCGCGATCTCGCGACCGGTACCGGCGCGCGCCATCCTGTCGGCGCCGGGTGCTTGCCCAACTTCGGCCGCCACCTGCCGCCAGCACCGATTGACTGTGCGTTCGCAATACTCTAAACGTTCGTAACAAGCATTTTATCGTGCTTCTCGCGTCGCCGTCGGCGGCCGGCAAGGGCCGCGGCAGACAGCGCGAGCACGGCGGGAGGTAGCCATGTCGAAGGAAGCGGCGCGGTATCAATCCCTGGCTGCGTGCGGAGCGACGCTCATCGCGTTCATCGGCGTCTGCCACGAGGTCGCCGGGCGCATCATCTTCCCGTGGGGTCCGGCGTTTCTCGGCGGCCCCGTCGGCTGGCATGCGGTCGGCCTGTTCGCGATCGCATCGGGTCTGGTGCTGCTCGGCGGTACGCTCCGGCTGTTTCCGTTTCCCGTCGTGCCGTTCTCGCTCCTGGCGGCGATCATCGGCGTCTTCTTCGTCGTCACCACCGCGGTGCTGCACCGCGAGTTCCACGTGTTCGCGTTGAGCGCGTTCTTTGCGGGGATCGTCACCGCGTACTGCCATCGCCAGGCGGCGCGACCCGGTGGTCCGGCCGATGCACGGCCGCGGCCGGCGCGCGGCTGAGCCGGGACGATGGACCGCGCAACCGGCATCTTCGTCGACGGCGTCGGCACCGCGGCGGCGACCTCCGGCATTCTCTCGCAGCTCCAGGGCCGGATCTTCGCGCTGCTCTACCTTCGCCAGCAGCCACTCGCGCTCGAGGAGATCGCCGCCGAGCTCCAGCAGAGCAAGAGCAACATCTCCGTGAACATCCGCGGCCTGGTCGAGTGGCACCTCGTGCGTCGCACGCCCGTCGGCGGCTCTCGCAAGGATCACTACGAGGCGGCGACGAACTTCTGGCGGGTGATGCAGGAGGTGATGGAGCGTCGTTTCCGCTGGACGGTCCGCCAGGTGCTGGCGACGCTCACCGAGACCGAGCGCGCCGCGAGCGAGATGCCGGCACGCGCCCGCGACGCCGACGCGACGTTCGTGACGACCCGGCTCGGCGCGCTCCGCCTCTTCTTCACCGCCGTCGACGCCGCGATCGGCGCGTTCACCGAGGGCAAGCCGGTCGACGCGGAGACCTTGCAACGGGTCGTGCCGTTCGCATCGCCACACACGCGTCAACGCCGCTGACGGAGCGGCCGTGTTTGCGTCGACAGCCAGGACGGCCTGAGGTTCCGCCGGGCCGCGACTTGCGGCGGGACGCCCGCGTGCGCTACGGACGCGGCGGAGATTTCGATGCCGCGAGTTGCTGCCGCGCTGTGCTCGTTCATCCTTCTCGCCACCGTCGCGACCGCGTCGGGCGCGGGCGGCTCGCATGGTTGCATCCTCGACCTCGAGTGCGGCGACCACGACCCGTGTGACGGGATCGAGCGCTGCGTCGACGGAGCGTGCGTCGCCGGGGCGCCGGTCCCGTGCGACGACGGCGATCCGTGCACCAGCGACCGCTGCGAGACCGGAGTCGGCTGCGTGCATCCGGAGGACGCGTGCCCGGCCGATTGCACCGGTCTCCCCGACGGGACCCGCTGCGCAGACGGCAGCGTCTGCACGCGCGGCGACGCGTGCGCAGCGGGCGCGTGCATCGCGGGCGCGGCCGTCGCCTGCGACGACGGCGACGGCTGCACGCGCGACGGCTGCGATCCGGTGCTCGGCTGCGTCCACACCGAGGAGGCCGACGCGCTGCCGTGCGTGGCGACCTGCAACGGCTTCGTCGCCGACTACACGCCGTGCGCCGGCGACGGCGACATCTGCACGCGCGACGGCTGCCTGCCGTCGGTCGATCTCGTCGGCGACCCGGACATGTGCATCCCCGGTCTCCTCGCGCTCGAGCGCCAGTGCCAAGACGACGACGTCTGCAACGGCGCCGAGTACTGTAGTCCCGTTCTCGGCTGCCAGCCCGGCCCACCGCTGGTGTGCGACGACGGCGAGAGCTGCAACGGCGTCGAGGGCTGCGATCCGGCGCTCGGCTGCACGGCCGGGACGGCGGAGCCGGATGGCACGCCGTGCGACGATCACCACGAATGCACGGCCGGCGACGCGTGCGGCGGGGGTGTGTGCGCCGGCGCGCCGCTGCCGCCGGCCGCATGCGACGACGCCGACGCCGCGACGGCCGACGGCTGTGTCGAGCGCTTCGGCTGCGTGCACTGCATCGCGATGCGTCTCGGCGCGACCCGCATGAGGATCGGGCGGCCGGGGCACGATCGCCTGCGGCTCCGGGGCACGCTCGTCGTACCGCCCGGGAGCTTCACGCCCGAGAGCGAGCCGGCTGCCGTCCTCGTCGACGACGACGCGTCATCGATCTTCCGCGCCGATCTTCCGGCCGGAAGCCTCGACGCCAACGCGGCGCGTACCCGCTTCGAGCTCGCCGACCGCCGAAGCGCGCCGGACGAGGTGCGCGCCTTCCGGCTCCGCCGTCATGGAAGCACGCTCCAGTGGCGCACCACGGTTCGCGACGTGACGCTCGCCGCGCCGTCGTCGGCGTCGGTGACCGTCCGGCTCCTCGCCGGCGGCCGGTGCTTCAGCGCGGACGCCTCCTGCGCGGGCGGCACGACGCTGACCTGCCGCTGACGCGCGCGGCCGCGTCCGGCCGCGTCGGACGCTCCGCGAGCGCGCCGTCTCGCAATCGCTCGGAACCGTCCAGCACCCTCGTCACGTCGCCGGCCTCCTCCTGGATGAGCGTCGCCGGCTCGCCGGCGGGGATCTCAGCGCTTCGCCGTCCCGGCGCCGCTGCGACCCTCGCCGCCGGCGAAGCGCGCCGCGCCGCGACGCGCCTCGGCGAGCACGGCGCGGCCGAGACGCGCCTCGATCGCGATCCCGTGCTCCAACGGCAGGCCGGAGCCGGCGAGCGCGGCGGCGCGGTCGGCGAGGAGCGTCGGCCACGGAAACGCCGCGAGCGTCTCGGCGAGCGCGAGGGCGCGCACGACGTGCCCTCCTGCCGGGACGATCTCGTTGACGAGGCCGATCCGCAGCGCTTCCTCGGCGTCGACGGCGCGCCCGGTCATGATGAGCTCGAGGGCCCGCCCGAGACCGACGACGCGCGGCAAGCGCTGCGTGCCGCCGTCGATCAGCGGCACGCCGAAGCGGCGCTCGAAGCAGCCGAAGGTCGCGGTCGGCGTGGCGATCCGCAGGTCGCACCAGAGCGCGAGCTCGATGCCGCCGGCGACGCACCAGCCGGAGACCGCGGCGATCGTCGGCTTGGTCGGGATGACGCGCGTGAACCCGAGCGGCCCCTCGGCGCGATCGCGGACCGAATCGATCGCCTTGAGATCGGCGCCGGCGCAGAACGCCTGCTCGCCGGCGCCGGTCAGGACCAGCACCTTGGCGTCGCCGTCGTCCTCGAAGCGGCGGTAGCCCTCGAGTAGCGCCGAGGCGACGGCGCCGTTCACCGCGTTGCGCGCGTGCGGACGGTTGATCGTGAGCAGCGCCGCGACGCCGCGACGCTCGTAGAGGACGACGTCTGCGCTCATAGGCCCTCCCGCAGGCACAAACGAAAAGGGACGCCGCGCGGCGCCCCTTCGTGCAGCACGAGCGGCGAGACTACTGTCCTTGCTCGATCAGCTTCGCGACCGTGAACGACTCCGGCACCGCGCCGTCGGGCTTGTACTTCGTCCGCGACTCGGCGCCCTTGTTGAAGTACCAGCCCTCGTGTCCGGCCGGCGTGTCGCCCGGATGGGGAACGTAGGTGGCGTGGCCGAGCTGCATGTCGACCATCGTCAGGCCGGCGTAGAAGTCGCGCTCCTCGTCGTACTTGGTCGCGCCCGGGAACGCCGTCGTCCTGAACTGGTGGTTGTCGATCCAGACCTTCCAGAGCTCGTTGTTGCGGTCGTAGATGTCGGAGTACGCGACGACCATGGCGTCCTTGTCGATGAAGATGACCCGCTTGCCGTAGGCGTACTGCGGCAGCTTCGACTTCCCCTCGATGACGTACATGTCCCGCTTCTCCCACGAGTCGCAGAACATGTAGTCGGCGGGCGCCTCGCAGCGCTTCTGCGGGAAGTGCTCGCCGTGGAGGACGCCGAGCATCTCCTTCTCGCCGAGGAACTTCCATTCGGACCAGGCGATGTGGCCGTTGTAGCCCCAGTACGAATCGGGATCGGTGTCCTGGCCGAAGAGCGCGTCCGAGCGTTGCGCGGTCGAGAGGCGGCGGACGCGGCGGAGCGACGGCACGTACAGCCAGGTGTCGTCCTGCTTGGCGGGATCGATGTAGCGGTACTCGAGGGCGCCGATGCCCTTCAGGTCGAAGGGCGCGACCAGCGGCCCGAGCACCTCCTTGAAGCGGATCCCCTCGGGGTTCGGGAGGTTGGGCTTGGGATCGACGTAGAGCCGGCCGTTGTAGTAGAGGCGCCGCGACTCGCCGATCCAGTAGTAGCGCTCGACCTGCATCGCCCTCCTTGCCGAGCGCGCCGGTCTCGGCGGGGAAATCGTACTCGACGAAATCGTCGGTGCCGGGATACGGCCGGTACTCGTAGTTCCACATCACCTTGATCGCGACCCGCGGATCGGCGGTGTCGACCTTCGGGAACGGCGCGCCGGCGACGTAGCCGTCGAGCGAGAGGCCGTTCTCGGCGAGCTTCACCTGGCTCGCGTACTTCTCGGTCGCCTCCTTGTATGCCGCCGGCCAGCCGATCGGCTTCGGCGCGATGATCTTCATCGTGAGGCCCTGCTGTGACGCACCACTCGACCGCGGGCGAGATCAGGTCCTTCGCCTTGTCGAGGTTGGTCTTGTCGATCATGTCCCCGGGAACGACGTCGGCGACGGCAATTCGCTGCCAGGCCGAGCGTCAAGACGACCGTCAAAACACGGAGCGCGTGACCCATGGATCCCTCCTTGGCGTGTCGCCGCCTGTCGTGCCGAAGTGTCGCCGCCTTTCTAGGTTCGCCCGACGCCCGGAGTCAACGAAGAGCTGGAGGAGACGGCCGCGAGGCAGCGCGGCCGCGGCACCGCCAGACACCGTCCGTCGCGAACCCGGCGGCTCACCGCGCGCCGTCGACGACGACGAGACCGAGGCTCGCGTTTCGGTGCACGACCGTGCCGCCGACGAGCTTCGCGACCTCGTCGGCTTCCTCGGCACGGGCCACGATCATCGCCCCGGGCTCGGCCTCCCCCGCGCAGCGGCCGCGGCACGCGTGCAGCAGCGGCGCGCGCGTAGAACGCGACGATCTTGCCGAACTGCGGCTCCCCTTTTGTCCGCCGCGTGCGTCAGGCGGGCGGGACGCGACGGCTCGAGGCGCGCCGCGACGTCGAGCGCGTCGCGGGTGTGCGCCGCCTGACGCGCCGATACGCGCTCGCCCCCTTGCCAGGCGACGACGAGCGCCGCGATCGCGGCGCCGAGCGCGAGGGCGTCGAGAAGCCGCGCACGACGCGCCGCGATCCACACGATCGCGACGCCGGCGGCAGCGGCGAGCGCGGGATAGAGCTGGAAGAGGTAGCGGCTCTTCTTGCTCGCGGCGAGCGTGATCACGAGCATCACGGTCGCGGCATACACGAGCCAGAGCCGCGCTCCGCGTGACGACGAGAAGCGCCGCCCCATCATCACGATGCCGGCCGCCGCGACCGGCAGCCACGGCCAATACGTGCGCAGGAGCTTGGTGACGTACCAGAGCGGCCCGCGGCCGAGCGTGCGCGCGCCGAAGAGCGTGGCACCGATCTGCCCGCCGAAGTACGCGCGCGCGAAGCCGCTGCCTTCGGTGAGCCGCGCCCAGAGCCAGGGCGCGACCGCGGCGACGACGATCGCGGCGGCCGCGACCGTCCACCTGGAGACCACGCGGGCGCGGAGCACGCCCTCGTACCACCAGAGCACGAGGGCGACCGCGACGGGGAAGGCGCCCTGCGGCCCCTTCGCGAGCCAGCCGGCGCCGACCGCGACGCCGAGGAGCACGATCGCGCGCGCGTCGGCGACCGCCCAGTACGCGGCGAGCAGGCCGACGAGGATCCAGAGCGTCACCAGCGTTTCGAGGTGCACGCCGCGGCTCCAGTGGACGACCTCGGGCGTCGTCAGGTAGACGAGCGCCGCCGCGAACGCCTGCCGCGGATCGCCGAGCGTGGCGCGACAGAGCGCGTACACCAGGAGCGTTCCGGCGATCCCGAGGAGGCCCGGCAGCAGCGACGCCGTGAACGCGGTCGGCGGCAGGACGCGGAAGACGAGGGCGTTCAACCAGAAGTGCAGCGGCGGCTTGTTCAAGTACGGCTCGCCGTTGAACGTGAGATGCGTCCACTCGCCGGTGCGAACGATCGTCTTCGCGATCGTCGCATACATCGCGGGGTCGCCGTCGAGCGGCACCGACGCCACGCCCGCGAAGTAGAAGATCGCCGCGAGCACGACGAGGACGGCGACGGCCAGCACCGGCCGATCGGCGACGCCGATCACGAGCGCGGCGCGGTCCCGCGTCGTCGTCGCAACCATGCGGCGGGGGAGCTCAGTGAGCCGCGCGCGCCGGCAGGACGAACGGCTCGGCGGCGCCCGCGCCCGCGGTCTTGCGGGCGATCACCAGCAGCGCCATGCCACGCCGGAGATCGAGCCGCGCCTCGAGGCGGAGCCAGGGCACCAGCAGGTTCGCGAGCCGGGCCTGGACGCCGGGCACCGCGCGGCGCTTGAGCAGCACCGAGTTCAGGTACCAGCCGACCATCCCCGGCCAGTTGAAGTAGCGCGCGGTCACGATCTCGAAGCCGTGACGGCGGAGCTGCGCGGTCAGCTCGTCGAGCTCGTAGCGCCGGACGTGCTCGATCGCGCGATCGATCGCGCCGTAGAGCGCGCGCATCGCCGGCACCTGCAAGACGAGACGCCCGCCCGGCTCGAGCAGCGACGCGAAGGTGTCGAGCGCCGCGTCGTCGTTGGCGATGTGCTCGAGCACGTTCAGGCAGACGACCGTGTCGAAGCGCTCGCGCAGCGCCTCGACGTCGGGACCCTCCCAGTCGATCGCCCGCACCTCGACGTTGTCGAAGCGCTCGAAGCTCGTCCGCAGGCGTCGCAGATAGCGCTCGTTGCTGTCGGTCGCCAGGACGCGATCGCGGTCGCGGAGGAACTGCGTGAAGCTGCCGACGCCGCAGCCGACCTCGAGGACGCGATCGCCGACGTACGGCTGGAGCTGGCGCCAGACCCAGGCGTTGTAGCGCTGCGCGTGCCGCATCCGCTGCAACGTCGTGTAGCCCTCGTCGGCGTTCTCGCGCTCGTCGACGTAGGCGTACTTGAGGATCGTCCACACCGCGGCGAGGCCGTCGCGCCAGTTGGTCTTCTTGCCCTGCCAATACTCGCGGCCGTGGTAGCTGATCGGCACCTCGTAGAGCCGGCAGCCGAGACGCGCGATCTTGGCCGTCAGCTCGGGCTCGACGTCGAAGCGGTTCGCGACCAGGCGGATCTGGCGGAGCACGTCGGTGCGGAAGACCTTGTAGCAGGTCTCCATGTCGGTGAGGTTCAGATCCGTGCAGAGGTTCGAGAGGAAGGTGAGGAACTTGTTGCCGAGCGCGTGGCGGAAGAGCAGCACGCGGCGTGGCGTCCCGAGGAAGCGCGAGCCGTAGACGACGTCCGCCTGGCCGCTCAGGATCGGCGCGATCAGCGCCGGATATTCCGACGGGTCGTACTCGAGATCCGCGTCCTGGATGAGCGTGATCTGGCCGCTGACGTGCGGCAGCGCGGTGCGGATCGCGGCGCCCTTGCCGAGATTGCGGGCGTGGAAGAGCGCATGCACCCGGTTCTGCTCGTCGTCGCCCTCGGCGACGACCGCGCGCACGACGTCGGCCGTGCCGTCGGTCGAGCCGTCGTCGACGATCACGATCTGCTTCGCGATCGGCACGGCGCGGACACGCGCGAGGAGCTTGCGCACGGTGATCCGCTCGTTGAAGACGGGCACGATCACCGACAGCGTGGGCGGCCGCTGCACGCGCGTCCTTTACTACAGGGCTTCCAGCGCAGCGAGCGCCGGCGAGCGGCCGCTCTCGATCGCGGCATCGTCGTCGGGCGCGTCCTGCCTGGCGCGCTTGACCATGTCTTGATAGGACCGCAGTGGATGGAATTTCGCGAGCTCGCGCGCCTGAGCGGCGGTTACGCCGAAGCCCGCATTCTCCACACGGCCGTGATCCTCGGCGTCTTCGACGCCCTCGACGCGCGCGGCCGCGACGCCGCCGAGCTGGCGCGGCGCCTCGGGACCGAGGCGCGCGCGACCGAGCTGCTCTTGAACGCGCTGGTCGCGATGCACCTCGTCCGCAAGGACCGCGACGCGTTCAAGGAGACCGAGGTCTCGCGCACGTATCTCACGCGCGACTCGCCGACCTCGTACGCGGCGATGGTCCGGTTCGAGGCCGCACAGTGGTCGCGATGGGAACGGCTCCCGGAGACGGTCCGGCGCGGCGCGCCGGACGCGGCCGGCCGATATGTTCCAGCACGATCCGGAGGAGACCGCCCGCTTCATCGACGGCATGGCGAGCCTCGTGCGAGCGCGCGGCGACGCACGGGTGCTCGCGGAGATGCTCGACCTCTCTCGCGTCCGGCGTCTCCTCGACGTCGGCTCCGGGCCCGGCACGTACCCGATCGAGCTCTGCCGCCGCCACCCGGAGCTCGCGGTCACGATCTTCGACCTGCCCGCCACGCTCGCGATCACGCGCCGGCACGTCGCCGAGAGCGGCATGCAGGACCGCATCCGGCTCGTTGCCGGCGACTACCGTCGCGACCCGCTCCCGGACGGCCACGACGTCGTCTTCCTCTCCAACGTGATTCACGGCGAGGACGAGGCGACCAATCGCGCGCTGCTGCGGAGCGTGCACCGGGTGCTGGCGCCCGGCGGCCGCGTCCTGATCAAGGACCACGTCACCGACGAGTCCGGCACCAGCCCCGCGCCCGCGGCGATCTTCTCCATCACGATGCTTTCGTTCGGTCCCGGCCGCGACTACGCGTATCACGAGATTCGCGGCTGGCTGCTCGACGCGGGTTTCGCGCGCGTCGAGATCGACGTCCTGCCGCCGGGTTTGATCTCGATGCTCGTCACGGGCCACAAGTGAGCGGGGGGCGGTAGCGATGGCGGGAGCACGGGCGGCGGCGACGGATGCGGCGCAACGATTCTGCTCGCAGTGCGGCGCGCGTCTGCCGGGGAGCGCCCGCTTCTGCCCCGGCTGCGGTGTCGCCGTCGGCGCCACCGCCGCGACGGCGCGCTCGTGGCGCGAGCAGACGCCGGGGCTCGTCGTCCTCGCGTTCTTCCTGACCGCTGGGCTCGCCATCTGGATCACGGTGCTCCAGCCCGGCGCCCAAACGCCCACGGCACCGCGCGGTGGCGGTGGCGGCGGTACCGGCGCCGCGGCGGGAGCACTGCCGGACGGCGCGAACCTGCCTCCGAACCACCCGCCGATGCAGCTCCCGGACGAGGCACGGAAGTTCATCGACTCGCTCGTCGCGCGCGCCCAGGCCGCGCCCAACGACGCCGACGCATGGCGGACGCTCGGGCAGGTGCAGGCGCGCGCCTCCGAGATCGACCCGAGCTTCGCGCCGAAGGCGGTCGAATCGTTCCGGCACGTGCTGACGATCGCGCCCGACGATCCCGACGCCGTCCGCGGCATCGGCAACCTCTACTACGATCAGCAGGATTACTCGCACGCCGCGGAGCAGTACGAGAAGTACCTCGCGGCGAAGCCCGACGATCCGAGCGTCCGCACCGATCTCGCGACCACCTACCTCTACGAAGGCCAGGTCGACCGCGCGATCGAGAGCTACAACTCGGTGATCGCTGCGCACCCCGATTTCTTGCAGGCGCACTTCAACCTCGGTCTCGCTTTCGAGGCGAAAGGCGAGCGCCAGCAAGCGCTGGCGTCGCTCGCCAAGGCGAGGAGCCTCGCCGACGACGACCAGACGCGCGCGCGGATCGACCGCGTCACCACACAGCTGCAAGCGGGCGGCGTGAGCGTTCCCGGCGCCGGCGGCGCGGTGCAGGGTGTCGGCGGCGCGGCCGGCGCACCGGGCGGCGCCGGCACGGGCGCGCAGAACGCTCCGTCCGGCGGCCCGCAGGGGCTCCGCCCGGCAGCCGGCGCGGCGCCGGGCGGCGAGCGTCCCGCCGCCGGCGCACCGCAGGTCGCCGCCGGCGGCGCCGGCGCGATGGGCGGCGCGGCGGGCGCGACGTTCCAGAGCGCGGTCGAGAACGCGCTCCGCGGCCATCAGATCCTCGGCCCGAAGATCAGCGCGATCGAATGGCCGTCGCCGACCGCCGCGCGTGTGTCACTGTCGGACTTCCCGATGGACTCGATGCCGGACTTCGCGCGCAATCTCTTCCGCGGGCGCCTCGAGACGATCCTCGACGACGCCAAGACCGCGCACCACGTGACGGACGAGACGTCCATCGAGCTCGTCGACGCCGCCACCGGCAAGACCATGGAGCGCGTCACGCACTAGCGTCTCGCGCCGGCGCTGCCGCTAGCGGGGCGCGCCGAGCCACGCCGCGATCTCGTCGGCGAGCGCGCCGTCGCCGTGCGCGCGCGCGCGGGCGAGAGCGTCCTCCGCCATCGCCGACGCCTTGTGCGGCTCGCCGCTCCGCGCGTAGGCGATCGCGCATCGCAGGCGCGCTTGCGCGTCCTCGGGATCGAGCCGCACGGCCGCTTCCAGATGCTCGACGGCGTCTCGCGGCCGTCCGCTTTGCAGCAAGGCGTTCCCCAAGTTGAACTGGGCGTTGGCGTGATCGGGCTGCACGCGGAGCGTCGCCGCGAACTGCTCGATCGCGTCGTCGGTGCGGCCGAGGTGCAGGAGCGCGACGCCGAGATTGTTGTGGGCCTCGGCGTAGTCCGGCTTCAGCTCGAGCGCGCGCCGGTAGGCGTCGATCGCCTGCTGCGGGTGATCCGTCCGCAGCAGCGCGCCGCCGAGCGCGTTCTCGGCCTCGGCGTCGCCGGGATCGAGGCTGAGCGCCTGCTCGAAGCTCTGCACCGCCGTCTCCGCCTGTCCGGCTGCGATCAACGCCGTACCCAGGCCGTAGTGCGCGTCGGCGTCGTCCGGCGCGAGCCGCACGGCCTCCCGAAGCTGCGCGACCGCCTCGGCGGTGCGACCGGTCGCCAGCAGCGCGTTGCCGAGGTTCCGGTGAACCTTGGCTTTCGGCTCGTCGGGCGCGAGCCGCAGCGCCTCGTGCAAGTGCGCGATCGCGTCCTGCGGCCGGCCGACGCTGGTGAGAACCGCGCCGAGATTGTTGTGGGCGGTCGCATCGCCGGGATCGATCCGCAGCGCCTCCTCGAACTGCTCGATCGCTTCCTGCGGCCGACCCGCGTCCTCGAGGACCATGCCGAGGTTGTCGTGCGCGCCGGTATGCGCCGGATCGAGCCGGAGGGTCTCCTCGAACTGCGCCCGTGCCTCTTGCGGTCGACCGCGCTCGACGAGCGCAACGCCGAAGTTGTAGTGCGCCATCGGATCGTCGGGCTGGTGCCGGACGGCGTCTCGCCAGATCGCCTCCGACGACTCGTACGCGGCGAGGCGGTGGACGGTGACCGCGCTCGCGGCGGCGATCACCACCGTCGCCGCGAGCACCGACACGGCGGCGCTCGGCGGGCGGCGACGGCTCGCGAGCAGTCGAAATCCGCCGACGACCGCGAGCGCGACCAGGCCGGCCAACGGCAAGTACATGCGCCGCTCGGCCGCCACCATCTTGGGGAGCGGCACCACGAACGTCGGGGCGAGAATCAACACCGCCGCGAGCACGACGAAGCGCGCGGCGGGCCGGCGCCGCACCAGGACGATCGTCGCCGCGGCGGCGAGCGCCGCCGCCGCGAGCCAGGGCCACGCCGCGTCGAAGGTCCGGAGGAACGCCGGCGCATAGTGGATCGAGAGCGGCCACGGCCAGACCGCGAGCCTCGCATAGAGAAGCGCCACCTTCGCCTGGGTCATCCACCACACGTAGAGAGGAACCCGGTGCCGCGGGTCCGACAGGCCTCCGACGCCCGAGTAGCTGAGGAAGGCCAGCAGGGCCCATGCGAGCGTCAACGTCGCGTAGAGCGGCCACGAGCGCCGGAGCGCGACGCGCGGCGAGCCGACGAGGAACGTCGCCTCGAACAGCAGCAGGACGAGCGGCGCCGAGACGATGACCTCCTTCGACGCCGCGCCGGCGAGACAGGCGACGAGCGCGACGGCGAGCCAGACACCTCGGGCCCGTGCGGAGGCGGCGGTCCAGTACCGCAGCGCTGCCCACAGGGTCAGCAGATAGAAGAGCGCGACCAAGAGCTCGGTGCGCTGGGTGACGTACGTGACCGCTTCGCTGGCGAGCGGATGCAGGGCCCACAGGAAGGCGACCGCGACCGACAGCGGCCACGCCGCGCGCCGCCACACGTCCGGCGCCGGCCGCTCGCCTTCGCGCGCCGCGAAGTACGGGAGGCGCAGCGTGCGCCGGACGATCGCCGCCAGGAGCGCCGCCGAGAGCACGTGCAGGAGGAGGCTCACGATCCGATAGCCGGCGGGGTGCAGGTCGCCGACGCGGTAGCTCAGCGCGAACGTCAGGTTCGAGAGCGGTCGGCGCGCGGTCGGCGCGAGCGCCGGCGGAGCGAACGGCCCGGGGTGCTCGGCGTCGCCGATCAGCGGCCAGAGCCGCTCGATCGAGGGGTTCCGCACGATGCCCGGCACGTCGTCGAAGATGAAGGGCGCGTCGATCGCGCGCGCGTAGACGCCGAACACCGCGACCGCCAGCGCGACGAACGTCCCGATCACACGGAGCCAATCCGTCGGGAGCTCGAGACGCAGCGCTACGTCGGGGGACACGGTCGCGTCCATTCCTGCCACAACGGCGATGCCCGAGTGAACTCGTCTGCGGTTCTCACCCGAGAGATTTTCCTTGACAGCCGCGGACACGCTCGTCTCTGCTGCGAGAACAAGGGCTCGGCCACCGTCAAGGGCAAGGGCGAGAACCTCGAAACCTCGGATCACTTCCCGACCCTGCCGCTCGCGTTGCCCGTCGTCGCGCAGCTCCAGACGACGAGCGCCTGCTGGGAAGCGACCTACACGACCGCGCGCATGAACACGCCGGAGGTCTTCAAGGCGAAGTAGCCGCGCGCGGTCCGGCGCCCGTGGTGTGACGCCCGCCGCAGGGGTCGGGGCCCGTGGTGTCACGCCCGGCGACCGCGCTATAGACGCTCGCATGATCTTCGAAGAGATCCGCAGCGGCGGCTGCTGCTCGTACCTGATCGCGTGCGGCGACACCTGCGCCGGGGTGGTGATCGATCCCGAGCTGTCGCAGATCGATCGCACGCTCGCCCTCCTCGCCAGAGACGGTGTCCGCGTCCACTACGTCATCGACACGCACACGCACGCGGATCACTTCTCGGCATCGCGCGAGCTCGCGCACCGCCTCGGCGTACCGCGCGTCATGCACAGCGCGAGCGTCGCGCCCGACATCGACGTGCGGATCGACGACGGGGAGACGCTGATCGCGGGCCGTTTGCGGCTGCGCGCCGTCTACACGCCGGGTCACACCGACGACTCGATCTCGCTCGTGCTCGCCGACCGCGTCTTCACCGGCGACACGCTGCTCCGCGGCGCCACCGGGCGCACCGATCTGCCGACCGGCGATCCCGAGGCGCTCCACGAGAGCCTGTTCGCGAAGCTGCTGCGCCTCGACGAGGCGCTCGCCGTCTACCCGGGGCACAACTACAAGAACACGCCGGTGACGACGATCGGCCAGGAGAAGGCCGACAACCCCCGCCTCCAGAAGCGCGATCGCGCGGCCTTCGTCGAGCAGATGCGCGCGCTCAGTCTCGGCATGCCGGATCATCTGACCGAGGCGCTTGCGGACCAACCGTACCGGCGGCAAGACCGTCGCCCAGCTGCTCGACGAGGCCGCGAGCCGCATCGCGTTCATGTCGATGGAGGAGCTGCGCGAGCGGGTCTCGGCGGGCACCGGCGAGCTGGTCGTCCTCGACATCCGCGAGCGCGACGCCTACGACGCGGGGCACATCCCCGGCGCGCGGCACGTGCCGCGCGGCCAGCTCGAGCTGCGGATCGACCAGACGCTTCCCGACCCGACCGTGCGCATCGTCACCTGCTGCGAGTTCGGCAAGATCTCGACCCTCGCCGCCGACACCCTGCGCACCATGGGCTACGTGCGGGCGGTCGCGCTCGACGGCGGGATGAAGGGATGGCGGGAGGCGGGATACCCGCTCGAGCCCACCGCGGCGAAAGGGTAGCGCCCGCGGTGCAGCAGCGTCGTCCCTCCGTTCGCGGCGTCCGAGCCGTCACCGCAACGACGCCCGCGGCACGAGAGCATCGCCGCAGAGCTGGCGTCGCCGCGGAGCCGCTGGTACTGACGAGGCGCGATTCCGAGTGACACCGAGCCTCGGCGCGGACGCGCCGAAAGACGAGGACATCGATGAGCAGCTACCTGCGCCGGTTGGCGACACTCGCCCTCCCTCTCGTGATCCTCGCGGCGCAACCGGCCGCCGCCAAGTCGGTGGTGAACGCCAAGTCGCTGGTCTGCGGCGGGTCCGGGCCCGTCGACGGCAGCATCGCCGTGACGGCGAAGGACGCGATCCTCACCTTGAAGTTCAAAGGGAAGGGCCTGAACCCGGGCGAGGCAGTCGTCTGCGGCTACTTCTGTCAGGCGGTGTTCTCCGGCGGCACGGAAGTGCCCTGCGCCACGGTCGACGCCAAAGGAAAGCTGAAGGCGAAAGTCGAGCTGCCGCAAAGCTTGTGCTTCGGCTTCCTTCCGTTCTTCAGGACCGGCAGCAACGGCTCCTGCGTGCCGTCGATCCCGCCGCCCTGACGGAGGCGCGGAATGCAGTCTCCGATCGGTCCGAATGACGACGCGCTCGGAGGCGCGGACGTCCGCCAGGACTTGAGGAACGCTCACCGCTTCCTCTGGGAGCACGTCCGCTCGCCGGGGACGTGGTGGACCGGAGCGGAGCGGGTCGCGATCGCCGCGGAAACGCGCCGCGCGCCGAGCTGCGCGCTCTGCCGGCAGCGCAAGGCGGCGCTCTCGCCGAGCGCCGTCGCCGGTGCGCACGACGCGCTCGGCTCGCTGCCGGCGAACGTCGTCGACGTCATTCATCGCGTGCGCACCGATCCGGGCCGCCTCTCGCGCGCCTGGTTCGACGCCGTGATCGCGGGCGGCGTCGCGGTCCCCGCGTACGTCGAGCTGATCGCGGTGCTGGCGCTCGTGACCGGCGTCGACTACCTCGCGCGCGCGCTCGGCGTCGCGCCGCGGGCGCTCCCCGAGCCGCGGCCCGGTGAGCCGGCGCGCTACCTGCCGTCTTCCGCGACAGGCGGCACCGCCTGGGTGCCGATGATCGCGCCCGAGGACGCCGCCGGTCCCGAGGCGGATCTCTACGGCAACGCCGCGTTCGCGCCGAACATCATGCGGGCGCTGAGCCTCGTTCCCGCGGAGTCGCGCGCGCTGCAGGGCTCGACGAGCGCCCACTACCTGCCGGTCGCAAGCATCCCGGATCCGACGGCGCGACGCGCCCTCGACCGCATGCAGATGGAGCTGATCGCGGCGCGCGTCTCGGCGCTGAACCAATGCTTCTATTGAACGACCGCCCACGCGACCATGCTCCGGGTGAGCGGGCAGACGAGCGGGACCGACGTCGACCTCACGATCGTGAACGGCGCCGGCGAGACCGACGGCGGCGTCGCGCACGGTGAGCGCCTCCTCGCCTTCACCGAGGCGGTGATGGGTGACGACGACGCGCTGCTCGCGCGCGAGCGCGACGAGCTGCGCGCCGCGCTCGGCGCCGAATGCTTCGTCGACGCGGCGGCGATCATCGCCGCCTTCAACGTCGTCGATCGCGTCGCCGACGCGACCGGCATCCCGCTCGACGACGTCATGCAGGCGATGACCGGTGACCTGCCCGAGCAGCTGAACCTCCGCCGCTTCGCCTCGTCGGCCAACACGCCGAGGGCGTGAGCCGGCGCGGCCGGCGCGACCTTCGTCAGCGCGAGCAGCTCGGGACGACGCTCGAGTTCGACGGCCGCGGCAACCTGAGCGCGACGCCGCTCGGCGGTGCCGACCCGCTCACGAGGAAGGCCGTGCTCGGCTTGGCGAACCAGACCCTCGGTCGGTTCTTCGGCCCCGTTCCGGGCGACTAGCGGCGCTCCTCGGGTCGCGCGCTCGCGCCGCCGCCGCTCTCCGCAACGGCAGGCCACGACCGTCGCAAGATCACGAGTTGCCTCGGTTCCTTCCTCCATGGTAGCCGTTTCAGCACACCTTTTCGCGCCGGCGGTGGGCCCGGCGAAGCTCCTATGAATCGCAAACGCGTGTTGATCACCGGCGCCACGGGATTCGTCGGCGCCGTCCTGGCGCGCCGGCTCGTCGCCGACGGGCACGAGGTGCACGCGCTGATGAAGTCGACGACGCCGCGCTGGCGGATCGCCGACGTCGTCGCCGACCTGCGCTGCCACGAGGCCGACCTCCGCGACGAGGCGGCGCTGCGGGCGGTCGTCGGCGAGATCCGTCCCGAGGTGATCTACCACCTCGCGACGCACGGTGCGTACCCGTTCCAGACCGATCCCGACGGCATCATCCAGACCAACATCCTCGGCACCTGGAACCTCCTCAAGGCGGCGGCGCGCGTCGACTACGAGGTCTTCGTCAACACCGGCAGCTCGTCCGAGTACGGGTTCAAAGAGTACGCGATGCGCGAGACCGACCTCCTCGAGCCGAACAGCTACTACTCGGTCGCGAAGTGCGCGCAGACCCTGCTCTGCCAGCACGTCGCCAACACCGAAAGCCGGCCGATCACGACGTTCCGGCTCTTCAGCGTTTACGGCCCGCTGGAGGAGCCGTCGCGCCTGGTCCCGACCCTGATCCGCCAGTGCCTCGAGGGCAGCGACCTCACCCTGGTCGATCCCGAGATCGCGCGCGACTTCGTCTACGTCGACGACGTCGTCGACGCCTACCTGCGCTTCGACAAGCTCGCGGCGATGTCGGGCGAGATCATCAACGTCGGCACCGGCGTGCGCAGCACGATCAAGCAGGTCGTCGAGCAGGTGCTGCGCCACACCGGCGCGCGCGTGCAGTGCCACTGGGGCGCGATGCCGGCGCGCATCTGGGACACGCGTACCTGGGTCGGCGACTGCACCAAGAGCAACCGCCTCCTCGGCTGGAGCGCGCAGACGAGCCTCTCGGACGGCATCGAGCAGACGATCGCGTGGGTGCGCGGCCATCGCGACGCCGCCGTGGCGGCGCGCGGCTGAGCCGCGCCGCGATCTTTCCGATGGAGCCGACGCGTTGCCCGATCTGCGAGACCAACGATTTCGACCGTGAGGTCTACGCGGCGAACTTCGACCCAGCGGCGCTGAACGAGGTCGTCTTCTCCGCGCGCCGGCTGCCCGACCGCCTCCACTATCGGATGGTGCGCTGCGGACAGTGCGGCGTCCTACGCTCGGACCCGATCCTCTCGTCCGGCGAGCTCGCGCGCCTCTACGAGAGCAGCCACTTCACCTACGCCGAGGAGGCGGAGTTCGCGCGCAAGACCTACCAGAGGTACCTGGTGAAGGCGCTCGCCCACGTCCGCGAGCGCGGCAGCCTGATGGAGATCGGCTGCGGCAACGGCTTCTTCCTGCAAGAGGCCCTCGACCTCGGCTTCCGCGAGGTGTGGGGCGTCGAGCCGAGCGCCGAGGCGATCGCGCAGGCGTCGGAGCGCGTGCGCCCGTTCATCAAGCGCGAGCTCTACACCGACGCGACCTTCCCGCCCGGCCAGTTCGACGTGATCTGCGGCTTCCAGGTCCTCGACCACGCGCCCGACCCGAGCGCGCTGATCGCCTCCTGCGGGAAGGACCTGAAGCCCGGCGGCATCGCGCTCTTCATCAACCACGACGCCGGCGCGCTCTCGGCGCGGCTCCTCGGCGAGGCGAGCCCGATCGTCGACGTCGAGCACACCGCGCTCTACGACAAGCGCACGATGCGGAAGATGTTCGAGAAGGGCGGCCTGGTCGTGCGGGACGTGTTCGCGGTGAAGAACACCTACCCGATCGCCTACTGGACGAAGCTCGTGCCGCTGCCGAACGCCGTCAAAGTGCCGCTGCTCTCGACGCTGAACGGCTCGCGCCTCGGGCGCATCCCGGTGACGTTGAGCGCCGGCAACCTCGGGTTGATCGCGATGAAGGCGGCGGCATGACCTCGGCGCGCGATTCGAAAACGAGCACGAGCGCCGACCCGCAGCTCGTCGCCGAGCTCGAAGCGACGGCGCGACGGGTGCGCGCCGCGACCGTGCGGATGGCGCACGACGGCAAGACGCCGCACGTCGGCTCGGCGCTCTCCTGCGCCGACATCCTGGTCGCGCTCTATTTCCACGCGATGCGCATCGACCCCGCCGGCGAGAGCGAGGACCGCTTCGTCCTGAGCAAGGGCCACGGCTGCATGTCGTACTACGCGACCCTCGCCGCGCGCGGCTACTTTCCGCCGGCGCTCCTCGCCGAGTACGCGCAGAACGGCGGCAAGCTCGCCGAGCATCCCGGCTTGACCGGCGTCCCCGGCATCGAGATCGCGACCGGCTCGCTCGGCCACGGCCTCGCCGTCGCCGCCGGCGCCGCGCTGTCGCGGAAGCTCGCCGCCAAGCCGGGCCGGACGTTCGTCCTGCTCAGCGACGGCGAGTGCAACGAGGGCAGCGTCTGGGAAGCGGCGATGTTCGCCGCGGGACGCGGCCTCGACAACCTGATCGCGATCGTCGACTACAACAAGCTCCAGGCGATGGGACGGTCCGACGAGGTCACGGCCCTCGCGCCGCTCGCCGACAAGTGGCGCGCCTTCGGCTGGCCGACGGTCGAGATCGACGGCCACGACATGGCGCGGCTCGTCGCCGTCCTCGAGGCGTTGCCGTTCGAGGCGGGGCGGCCGAGCGCGATCGTCGCGCACACCGTCAAGGGCAAGGGCGTCTCCTTCATGGAGGACGATCTCGAGTGGCACTACCGGCCGCCGAACGATCAGGACCTCGAGCGCGCGCTGCGCGAGATCGGCGCCTGAGCCGGTGCGGAACGCCTTCATCAGCGCGCTCACCGAGGTCGCCGCGACCGACGAGCGCGTCGTCTTCCTGACCGGGGATCTCGGCTTCAAGCTCTTCGACGACTTCGCACGCCGCTACCCGGGCCGCTTCTTCAACGTCGGCGTCGCCGAGGCGACGATGGCGAGCGTCGCCTCCGGGCTCGCCCTCGAGGGCCGCAAGCCGTTCATCTACTCGATCACGCCGTTCGTCACCCTGCGCTGCTACGAGCAGATCCGAAACGACATCTGCTATCACGACATGGACGTGACCGTGGTCGGCGTCGGCGGCGGCTACAGCTATGGACCGAACGGCCCGACCCATCATGCGCTCGAGGACATCGCGGTGATGCGCGTGCTGCCGAACATGACGATCGTCTGTCCCGGCGATCCGCGCGAGACCGTCGCCGCCGTCCGCGCGCTGGTGCGGCACCGCGGTCCGGCGTACCTCCGGCTCGGCCGCGCCGGCGAGCCGATGGTGCATCCCGGCGACGTCGCGTTCACGATCGGCGAGAGCCTGACGCTGCGCGACGGCCGCAACGCCACCTTGCTCTCGACCGGGAACATGCTCGCGACCGCGGTCGGCGCCGCCGACCGTCTCGCCGAGCGCGGCGTCCACTGCCGCGTCGTCAGCATGCCGACGGTGAAGCCGCTCGACGGCGGCACGATCGAGGACGCCGCGCGCGACACGCCCGTCGTCGTCACGCTCGAGGAGCACAGCCTGGTCGGCGGCTTCGGCGGCAGCGTCGCCGAGTACCTCGCAGAGCGCGGCCTGCGGCCGCGCTTTCGCCGCTTCGCCGCCGCCGACGAGTTCTCGCACATCTGCGGCGACCAGGAGTTCCATCGCCGCGCGCAGGGCCTCGACGTCGCGCACGTCGCCGACGAGGTCGCCGCGCTCGTCGCGTCGTCGTGACGAGCGCCTCAGCAGCGTACCGGCGCGGGGTCGCATCGTGACGAGCGCCGTCACACCACGGGCGCTCGGCGGCGCGCCGCCGACGCTCTCGGTGGTGATCGCGTGCTACAAGGACGGTCTCGCGATCCCCCACATGTACGAGCAGCTGCGGGCGGCGCTCGCGGGCTTGCCCGTGACCCCCGAGATGATCTTCGTCAACGACGGGAGTCCCGACGATTCCGAGTCGGTGCTGCGCGAGCTCGCCGCGCAGGACCCGCAGGTGGTCGTGATCAACCACAGCCGGAACTTCGGCTCGCAGGCGGCGTTCACCAGCGGCATGAGCATCTGCAGCGGCGACATGGTCGTCCTCATGGACGGCGATCTCCAGGACCCGCCGCGCATGATCCCGCAGCTCTTCGAGAAGTGGCGCGAGGGCTACGACGTCGTCTACGGCGTGCGCGTGAAGCGCGAGGCAACGCGCTTCCTCCAGGTCGCGTACAAGCTCTTCTACAAGGTCTTCGCCGCGATGAGCTACGTCGAGGTGCCGCGCGACGCCGGCGACTTCTCGCTGATGGACCGCCGGGTGATCGACGCGATGAACTCGATCCCCGAGCGCGACCGCTTCCTGCGCGGCCTGCGCGCCTGGGTCGGGTTCAAGCAGGTCGGCGTGCCGTACGTCCGCCCGGAGCGCATGTTCGGCGTCACCACCAACAACCTCCGCAAGAACATCGCCTGGGCACGCAAGGGGATCTTCTCGTTCTCGTTCGTGCCGCTCGAGATCATCTTCTATCTCGGCCTCGGCTTCAGCGTCCTCGCCGCGATCGCGCTCGTGGTCTACGCCGGCTTCTACTTCTGGATGCCGCGCGCGCCGAGCGGCTTCATGACCCTGCTGACGCTGATCCTCTTGATCGGCGCGATCCAGCTGTTCTCGTTGGCCATCATCGGCGACTACGTGTCGCGCGTCCTCGAGGAGGTGAAGCACCGCCCGCACTTCATCGTGAAGTCGATCCTGAACGATCCCAGCGCCGGCGGCCGTCGCACCGCCGCCGACGCGGTGCCGGGCCGGCAGCTCCTCGCCGCCGGCTCGCAGGCGGCAACGGCCGCCACCGACGAGGGCGCGCGGACCGAGGAGATCGCGGGCGAGCCGCCGGTGCCACGAGCAAGCCGTGACTGAGCCGGTCTTCAAGAAGTTCGACAGCGACGTCCGCGCGAACGAGGGCTACCTCTACACGACGAACGCGCGGAAGAGCAGCGTCCTCGCCAACGCGCGCCTGACGGACATCACGCGCGAGATGGTCGAGCTCCGCGGCCGGCGTGTGATCGACGTCGGCTGCGGCGACGGCACCTACGCGTACGAGCTGTTCGCGAGCTGCGCGCCGGCGGCGATGATCGGCGTCGACGCCGCCGCCGAGGCGATCGCGGTCGCGAGCCGCAAGTACGCCGCCGCCGCGCCGGCGCTCCGTTTCGAGGCCCACGACGTCTACGCGATGCCGTTCGAGCCGAAGACCTTCGACATCGCGATCGTGCGCGGCCTGCTCCACCACCTCGACGACGCGCCGCGCGCGCTCCGCTGCATCAGCCGGCTCGCGACCGAGGTCTTCGTCATCGAGCCGAACGGCTACAACCCGACGTTGAAGGCGATCGAGCGCCTCTCGAAGTACCACCGCGAGCACGGCGAGAAGTCGTACTCGCCGCCGTCGCTCCGCCGCTGGATCCGCGAGCTCGGCGGCACGATCGAGCGCGAGGCCTACGCAGGCCTGGTGCCGTTCTTCTGCCCCGACTGGATGGCGACCGTGCTCAAAGCGGTCGAGCCGGCGTTCGAACGGGCGCCGGGCGGCCGCCAGCTCGCGTGCGCCGTGTTCACGGTCCGCTATCGCCTCGGCGCCGGCGCTCCGTAGAGATTGCGGTCGCCGGCGGCGGTGAGCCTCGGTAGAGCGGCGCCGCGCAGAGGAGGCACGCGCATGAGCGAAGAACCGCTGCGGATCGTGGGCGTTCCCGCGTCCCCGTACAGTCGGAAGATGCGCGCGGTGCTGCGCTACCGGCGCATTCCGTACGCGTGGGTCGTCCTCGACTCGCCCGAGAGCCGGAGGTTGCCGCGGGCGCGCGTTCCGCTGCTGCCGCAGCTCGTGATGCGCGGCGCCGACGGCACGGAGGAGGCGGTCATCGACTCGACGCCGCTGATCCGTCGTCTCGAGGCGACGTACTCCGGCCGCAACGTCGTCCCGCCCGATCCCGTCGTCGCCTTCCTCGACGCCTTGATCGAAGACTACGCCGACGAGTGGCTCACCAAGGCGATGTTCCACTACCGTTGGGCGTTCGCACCGGACATCGCGCGCGCCTCGGCGATCCTGCCGCGCTGGTCGCGAACCGACATCGCCGACGAGGAAGCGGTGGCCGCGGGGAAGACGTTCGCGGAGCGCCAGGTCGGCCGGCTCACCGTCGTCGGCTCGAACGCGACCACCGCGCCCGTCATCGAGGACAGCTACCGGCGCCTGTTGCGCCTGCTCGATCGGCACCTCGCCCGTTCACGCTTCGTCACCGGCGGGCGGCCGGGCGCGTCGGATTTCGCGCTGTACGGCCAGCTCACGCAGCTCGTCGGCTTCGATCCGACGCCGTCGGCGATCGCGCTCGACGTCGCGCCGCGCGTCGTTGCGTGGGTCGGCGTGATGGAGGATCTCTCCGGCCTCGAGCCGACCTGCGATCAATGGATGCCGCGCGACCGCGTGCCCGAGACGTTGCGCGATCTGCTCGCCGAGATCGGCGACGTGTACCTGCCGTTTCTCGTCGCCAACGCCGCGGCGGTCGCGGCCGGGGTCGACCGCGTCGCGTGCACGATCGACGGTCGCCCGTGGGTGCAGCGACCGTTTCCCTACCAACGCAAGTGTCTTCGAGCGCTGCGCGAGCAGTATCATCGCCTCGCCGCCGACGAACGCCGTGCGCTCGACGCGCTCGTCGGCGAGGAGGTGACCGCGGCGCTCCGGTCCGGTGACTCGAACCCATGAGCGCTCCGACGTCGCCGCAGGTCCTCGTCGTGGGCGCCGGGCCGGTCGGCCTCGGCGCCGCGTTGGAGCTCGCACGCTTCGGCGTGCGCACGGTGCTCATCGAGAAGCACGAAGCGACCTCGTGGCATCCCAAGACCCGGAACTTCAACACGCGCACGATGGAGATCGCGAGGGCGTGGGGCCCGGCGGTCTACAAGCGCCTGCGCAGCATCGACGCGCCCGACGGTTGGAAGAGTCCGATCCGCTTCCTGCGCACCGCCACCGGCGAGCAGCTCGGCATGATCGAGTCGAAGGGCTTCGAGGGCCCCGGTCCCGACGTCAGCCCCGCCCGACCCATCATGTCGTCGCAGGAGCTCATCGAGCAGATACTTCTCGACGCCGTACGCGCGTCGGGACTCGTCGACGTCCGGTTCGCCACCGAGGCGACGAAGCTGCTCGCGGGCGGGAGTCCCGGCGCCGAAGGCGTCGCGCTCGAGGTGAGATCGCGTGCCACCGGCACGACCGAGACGCTCACCGGCGCGGCGCTGGTCGCCGCCGACGGCGCGGGGAGTCTCATCCGCGGCGAGCTCGGACTGCGCTTGGAAGGCCCACAGAGCCTGTCCCACATCGTCAACTGCTACTTCCGCGCCGACATCGAGCGGCACCTCGGCGACCGCAAGGGCGTGTTGTTCTTCGTGTCGAACGAGCGCGCCGCCGGCGTCCTGCAACCGCTCGACGGTGCGGGTCGCTGGCTCTGCCAGATCAGCGTTCACCCCGACGACTGGTCGCTCGACGTGTTCACCAGAGAACGAGCACGGGAATGGATCCGCGCCGCCGCCGGCGTCGACGATCTCGAACCGGAGATTCTCTCGCTCGGATTGTGGAAGCTGAACTCCACCGTCGTCGAACGGCTGGTCCAGGGTCGCGTGCTGCTCTGCGGTGACGCCGCGCACCAGTTCCCGCCGACCGGCGGGCTCGGCGTCAACACCGGGCTCCAAGGGATGCACAACGCGATGTGGAAGCTGGCCTACTCCGTCGACGGCCAGGCGGGCTGGCCGCTGGTCGAGACGTACGATCACGAGCGACGCGGCGTCGCGCAGGCGATCACCAGCCAGTCGCTTCAGAACTCGATCAACGTCGCCCGCATCAATGCCGCCGCGGCCGCCGGCGGCGAGACCGGGCTCGGCGCCGAGGACGTCGTCGCCGCGTCGCGCCGATACGGCAATCACCTCGGCGTCGAGCTCGGCGCCGCGTACACGTCGGCGGCGGTGATCCCCGACGGCACTCGCCCTCCCGCCGTCGCGGACGCCTACTCCGACTACGTCCAGTCGGCGACGCCCGGTTGTCGAGCGCCGCACGTCTGGCTCGGCCGGCCGGACGCGCGGCTGTCGACCCTCGACCTGATGGGCACCGCGTTCGTGCTTCTTGCCGCGCCCGGCGGCCGCGCGTGGCGCGGCGCCGCGCTCGATGCATCGCGCGAGCTTGGGATTCGGGTCGACAGCTATCTCGTCGGCGGCCCCGGCCTGAACGACCGCGGCGACTTCACCCGGACCTACGGAATTCAAAGCGACGGCGCCGTGCTCGTGCGGCCGGACGGACACGTGGCCTGGCGCAGCGCCGGCGGCACTCCCGTGACCACCGCGCTGAGCGCCGCGCTCGCGCAGATCCTGGCGCGGTGAAGGAGACCGCGAACGCGGGATTCGGGAGCGCGCGACGCCCACTCGAGACGGCCGCGATCGCCGCACTGACCGGCGTCTCTGCGACCGGTCGCGTTCGGCGCGGCGGCCGTCGCGAGCGTGGCGCGAGCGTCGGGACCACCGCGCCCATCGACCGGTCGGGAGATGCGACCTACAAGCCGCGACGGACCCGCCGATGCAACTTACGCATCCGCCCTCCGAGGTATCCGATGTACGCTCGCGGCCGTGCCCTTCGATGTACTTTCGCCTCACTGCTGGTCTGGCCGGCGGTGGCGGTGCTTGCCCTCACCGTGTCGGCCGGCCCGGTTCGGGCCGACGTCCCCTCCGGCCTCGCCAGCGCCGGGCAAGCGGCACACGCGGCGAAGTGCCAGAGCATCCCGGGCGTCGCGACGACGAAATTCCTGAAGCTCTGAGCGAAGACGTACGCGAAGTGCGTCAAAGCGATCGCGACCTGCGTCCAGACGAAGGCGAGCGACCCGAAATGCCTCCAGAAAGCCGCCGCCGGCTGCAACAAGGGAATCCCGCCGCTCGGGGACGACACCGAAAGGACGCCGGCTCGGTGCTCGGCGATCTCGTGACCAGCTTCTGCGGATCGCTCACTCCGAACCAGCAACTCGATGACGTGGGCGGCCCGCGCTTCCGATTGCTCCAGGACGACTGCAACGACAGGTTCGGAATCCCGAGCCTCGACACCGGCGGCAGCAGGATCGCGAACTGCCTGCTGCAGGAGACCAACTGCGCCGCCGAGAAGCTCCTCCTCGTCCAGATGCCGCGGGCGCGCGACCTCCTCGCGAGCGCCAACGTCACGATCGGCAACGCCGCCACCTCGCCGAAAAGCTGTCTCACGCTCGAGAACGGCTCTGGGGCCATTCCCACCGCCAAGGCCGGCAAGGCGCTCGTCGGCTGCCAGACACGCGTGGTAACCGCGGGCGCGAAGTTCGTCGTGAAAGCCCGCGCCGCGCTCGAGAAGTGCGCCGACGCCGTCATGACGTGTGCGCAGCTCACGCGCACGCAGAAGTGCGTCGACGCGGCGACGAAGACGTGCACGAAGCAGATCGCCGCTGTCGACACCGCGCAGGTGAAGGTCCACGACGCGGTGGCGAAGGGGTGCACCAAGCTCCCGCTCGCCGACCTGCTGGACGCCAACGGCGGCGACGTCGGAGCGCTCGAGACGGTGTGTCAGGGCGTCGGCGTCGCGCCGCTCGCCACCCTCGCCGACTACGCCGACTGTGTCGCGCAGCACGCGCGCTGCCAGGTCGAGGATTCCATCCGCTTCACGGCGCCGCGCATCGCGGAGTTCTTCACCGCGACTCAGCAACCGCAGCCGTTCGGCAGCGCATTCTGCTCCGCGCCGTAGGCGGACGAGCCGACACCGAGCGCGATCGGCGCGGTGGCTCGCGCCGCGAGCTCACACCAGAGAGAGCCAGAGGCGCAGGAGGTGGCGCGGCGAACGCGGGTCGTCGACGTACTGCGTGCGGGCGTGGACGACGGTGTGATTGTTCACCAGCTGCACGTCGCCCGCTCGAAGCTGCATGTCGAGGTGGACGCCCGCGCGCTCCGCGTAGGCTTCCCAAGCGTCGAGGGCTTCGCGTGTCAGAGGGTCGAGGGTCACGCCCTCGTGTCGCTCGACGGACCGAAAGTAGTCCTGATGCATGAAGGTACGCAGGCGGCGGCCGTCGAACATGCACGGCTGCACCGGGACGTACTGAACGGGCGCGCCGGCCGGGCGCCGTGCGTCGAGGAGCATCGGCTCGAACAGGCGCGCGGCGAGCTCGGGCCGCGTCGCAACCAGGCGATCGAAGACCGTCACCGAGGACACCAGCCGGCTCGCGCCGCCGTCGGACGAGGTGCTCAGGCAGAGGAGTCCGACCACGTCCGCGGCATCGCAGTGAAAGCGAATCGCCTTGTTGGTGCGATACAGGCGTTCGTCCGGATGGCGCGACGTGGCGCTGAGATCGGTGACGTGGCCGAGAAGGTCGCCCTCTTCGTTCTGCGCCCCGGGAACGCCCAGGTGGAGGCCGAGCGACCAGAACGCCATCTCCGCCTCCTCGGTCGACCAGTGCTCGACGGGGAAGCCGCCGATCAGAACGAAGCCGCGTCCGTCGGTCAGCTCGCGGCGCCAGCTCGCGATCTCGGCGGAGAGCGTCGGCAGCGGAAAATCGTCGGCGCGCAGCTCGCGGGTCGCCCGCCCGGAATTCTTCGCTGTCTCGACGGCGCGGCGCAGCTCTTGGATCTCCTCCGGCTCCAGCTGAACGCGCCAGTCGTCGCTGCCTGCGAGCTCGCGCCCGCTCCACGCCGCCGCGCCGCCCAGCGGTGCTTCGAGCGGTCGGACGTGAGCGCGGCTGAAGTAATGAGCGAGCTGCTCGGCGAACGCGTACATGTCGTTCCGTTCGGATGCCGCGACCGTCGGCCTGCGTGCGCGTCTGCCCGTTCGGCAGGATCGTCGGCGGTCCTCACCCTGCCTCAACGCCCGCCACGGCTGCAAGGCACCGACACGCGCCGCCGCCGCCGTCGGCGCGAGATCCGGCGCCGCCGCCCGCGCCGCGCGCGAGCGGCGGCGAGCGGCGGGAACGACGCGGCTCGCCGAAGAGTCCTCTAGCGAGGACCGCGGCCGCGACCTCCCGCTGCGCTTCGACCGTTTCGGGCGGCGTTACTGCGCGTTCCGCACCAGGAACGAGACCAGCGCCGCCGGCACCGGGTCGTTCGCGTCGTCCTCCGCGGTCAGCACGTCGACGTGCGCGAAGCCTTCGGCGACGACGACCTCGAAGCCGCCGTTGACGCCGCCGAAGGTCGGGAACGCCGGGTTCGGCACCGACGCGTCGACGACGCGCGGTGCGCCGGTGCAGCTCGGCGCCGTGCACACGCCGATGCTGCTCGCAAACGGCGTGTAGAGGCCCGGGACCGGCGCCGCGCCGTTGGTCCCGGAGACCGCGATCACCGGGATGTCGATGCTCGCGGCTTGCGTCAGGTTCTCGATGTCGCGCCGCCCGCGGCCGATCGACAGCGCCGACGAGTCGAGGCTGATCGCTTGCGAGCACTGCGCGTCCGCGCTGCACGAGGCGCCGACGTCGCCGGCCGAGCAGGTGCCGCTGGTGCACACGCCGCTCACCGAGGTCACGCTCGTGCCGGAGCTCGGATAGTAGAGGTCGGTGAAGCCGGTGCGGCCCTTGTAGAACGCGCTCGCCATCCGGTCGATGCGCGTCACCTCCTTCTCCTGCCCCCAGCGCATGCCCGGCAGCGACGTCGGCGGCGGCCCGTTGTTCGGAAGGACGCTCGCCGGCAACGGCCCTTCGTCGATCCCCTGCCACGTCTGCAGCATGTTCACGACCGGTCCGGGGGCGCCGAGCGAGGTCGCGACGAAGGTCGCGAGGGCGGCGACGGGACCGTCGTCGTCGAGAAAGCCGCCGAGCCCGCCGTAGGCGGTCGCGCGCGGCAAGGCGCCGAGGATGGCGAGGTCGGGCACCTTGGCGATCGCGTTGTTGCCGGCGGAGCCCTGGTCGACGCGGATCAGGTTCTCGCCGGTGTCGGGATCGGTCAGGCTCTGCAGCGCCGACACCTCGCCGGAAGCCATGACGCGCGGGTTGAGGAGTCCCGGGACGATCGCGTAGGCGCTCGTCGTCGGCGTGCACTTGGGCGGCACTTGCCCCGCGCAGTCGACGGCCTCGTTGCCGATCGTGCACGGCGTGACGCCGTCGACGCACCGGTCGGCGCCGTCGCGGACGGCGCCGAAGAGCCCACCGTCGAACTTCGCCTCGATGCGGTCGAGCGTGTCGGCCGTGAGCGGCGCGCCCCCCGTCGAGCCGCCGCCGCCCTCGAGGAGCACGAGACCACGGAGCTTCGCATAGCCGGGGCTCGCGGGGCCGACGCCGGTCAGGTTCAAGTCGGTCGCGGCGTAGCGCGCGGTGAAACCGGTGCCCGCGGAGTGGCCGCCGAGGAAGACGTTCTGGTTGCGCGCCAGCGGCAACGCGGCCTCGACGACCGCGTCGATGTCCTGCGTGAACACCAGGTTCGTCCAGTCGGCGATGAACGGCACGTCGGCTTGCGCGTCGTAGAACTCCGCGCGTCGGTTCGGGCCGGCGGCGAGCAGCGGGTGCAGCGGCAAGCTCATCTCACCGCCGTAGAGCCAGTCGAGGGCGATGTAGCCGCTCGAGAACTCCTCGGCGATGTCGAGACCGACCATGTCCTCGAGCTGATTCGTGCGCCGATCGAACGCCCAGACCTCGAGCACGAAGCCTTGGCCGATCGCGCGCGTGATGGCGTTCTCCGCGAGGATCTTGAAGTCGCCGGCGCCGCCTTCGAATCCCGGCACCAGGATCAGGATCGCGTCCGGTTGCTGGTACGGACCGGCGAGGTGATGGCGGGTGTAGCGCGCGTTGTTGAGGCTGAAGCTGCCGCCGCCGAACTGGGTGAGCAGCTTCGGATTCGTCACCACGACTCCGGAGCTGCCGGGCGTATTCGCCGGCTCGGCGGCGCTCGGGATGTCGATCGTCTCCTGCACGACCAGGGTCGAGCAGTCGTTCAGCGCGTCGAACGAGCACGCGTCGACGGCGAACGGCGAGGCATAGCACGCGTGCCGGACGGTCTGACCGCTCGACGAGTCGACGCACTTCGCCGGCTCGACGGTCCGTGCCGACGTCTTGCCGCTCCCGATCCGCGCCTCGCAGCACACCACCCGCGCCGGGGCGTAGCCGCATGCCGCCTTGCGCGCGATCTTCTTCACCTCGCTCTTGCACTGCCGGCGGAGAGTGAACGCGCCGAGCAGCGGCGAGCCGTCGCTCGCGTCGTTGATGACGCTGCGCGCGCAACGCACGTAGGTCGAGTGCCTCTTCGTCACCGACGAGCCGTCGTAGTCCGCGCACGGGCAGATCCGTTCGATCGCGCCGCGGACGGCGGCGATGTCCTGCGCGTCGCTGATCGCGAATGCGCCGGTGTGGCAGCGATCGGCGGAGAGCGCCGGCGACGCGAGCACGACGGCGGCGACGAGCGCGACGACGAGCGAGATCAGGTGACGCATCGTTGCGAGCAAGCTCGGCATGGGGTCCTCCTTGCGGGCGGCACTCACGCGACGTCGTCACGGCGAGCCGCGACGCGTCCGGCTGTCGCACCCGTAACCCGGAGGCGCTGATAGGTCTAATACATTTTCGTGGAGCGATTGAGACGTCTCGTGTATGGGCTCGGCTGATGGAGCTCCGGCATCTCCGTTACTTCGTCGCGGTCGCCGAGGACTTGCACTTCAGCCGCGCCGCCGCCCGCCTGCACATCGCGCAGCCGGCGCTGAGCCAGCAGATCCGCCGGCTCGAGCAGGAGATCGGCGTCTCGCTGTTCAACCGCACGAAACGCCGCGTCGAGCTCACCGCCGCCGGCCGCGCGTTTCTCGACCAGGCGCAACGCGTGCTGGTGCAGACCGATCGCGCCGTCCGCACCGCGCAGCGAGCCGGCCACGGCGAAATCGGCCAGCTCGCGATCGGCTTCGTGCCGTCGGCCGACCTCGACGTCCTGCCGCGGGTGCTGCGTCTCTGGAGGGCCCGTTTCCCGGACGTCGAGATCGATCTCTACACCATGCTGCCCGCGGCCCAGATCGAGGCGCTGCGCGACGGGCGCATCCACGTCGGCTTCGTCCGGCTCCCCGTCGACGAGAGCGGTCTGGTGGTGAAATCGATTCGTCGCGAGCCGCTGCTCGCGGTGCTCCCGCGGCGGCACCGCTTGGCGCGCGCGGCACGCGTCCGCGTCGCGGATCTCGCGGGCGAGACGTTGATCATCTTCGCGCGCCACGTCGCGCCCGGGTACTACGACGTCTTCATGAGCGCGTGCGGGCGCGCGGGCTTCACGCCGCGGGTGTTCCACGCCGGCAGCATGCAGACGAACCTCGCCCTGGTCTCCGCCGGTCTCGGCGTCACCATGCTGCCCGCGTCGATCCGAAGCCTGCGGCGCGACGGCGTCGTCTACCGCGATCTGGCGCCGCCGGTGCCGTACGTCGAGATGGCGATCGCGTACCGCCGCGACGAGCGTTCGACGGTGCTGCCGGCGTTTCTCGAAGTCGTTCGCGAGGTGCGGGCGGCGTCGTAACCGTGACCACGGCCGCCGGCGTCGCCGGGCGTCACCTCTTCGGTCGGCGACCTCGTCCGGCAGGTTTCCGCGGCGGTCGTCTCGCCACCGTCCGGCGCGGCCGCGGGCTGCGGACCGAGCGCCGCTTCGCCGTCGGCCGTTCGCGCCGCCCGGGCGCCGGCAGGTCGAGCTCCGGGTAATGGCGGAATATGCCCATCTCGTTGAACGGGATCCGGCGGTCGGACGCCAGATAGGCGGCGATCCGCGGCCGCGCTGCGACGCGGTCGCGCAAGGCGAGGAGCAGCGGGATCTCCGGCGCCAGTCGCGCCAGCGCGTTCGGGAACGCGTACGCGAGGCCGGCGAGCACCTGGAACGTCGAGAGGTCGACGTACGACACGGCGTCGCCGACGAGATGCGCGCCGCCGGTGCGTTGCAGGACGCGCTCGAAATACCGCAGGTACTTCGGGATGCGCTCCTTCACGAAGTCGGTGCTGCGCCGCCGCGCCTCGCGCTTCTGGTCGTCGTAGTAGAGGCCGCCCGCGATCGGATGGTGGGTGTCGTGGGCCTCGCCGACGAGATCCGCGATCGTGAGCTGGAGCTGCTGGGCGGCGAGACGCCGGGGCTCGTCCTCCGGCACCAGGCCGTGCCGGGGACCGAGGTAGGCGAGGATCGTCGCCGTCTGCGCGATCACGAGGTCGCCCGAGCGCAGGAACGGCGCCGCGAACGGCTCGAGGCCGCGATCGCCACCGCCGTCGAGGAACTCCATCATCGCCGCCATCCCACCGCCCTGCGGCTGCGAGACGCGCGCGACGTCGACGTAACGTGCGCCGGCTTCTTCGAGCGCGAGACGAATGAACTCGCCGCGGCCCTGGATGATCGGCCAGTAGTAGAGCTCGTACTCGACGTCGGTCATGGTGCGGAATCATGATGCCGCCGCTCCGCCGACGTCAACCGGCACCGCCGCACCGAGAGCGCCGTTGCGGGCGTGTGGACACGCAAGGCGCCGTCGAATGCGCCGCATGAATGCTTGACCAGGGCGGGAGTGTCTGCGTTGCTGGCGCAGCGCCGCCCCTGAGCGCTGCATGACGTCACCGTCACCGTCACCGGCGACGAGCAACAAACCGGCGGACTATCCAGGAGGTATCATCATGCGGCGGTCCATGCCTCGCGTCGGCGCAGTGGTGGCGCTGCTCGTCGTCCTCTTCGCTCCCGCCGCCCACGCCGCGACGTTCACCGTCGACACGACGATGGACGATCCTGCGAAGACGACCTGCGACGACGCGACGCCGAACGACTGTAGTCTCCGCGGCGCCGTCATCGCGGCGAACGCGCTGGCGGCGCCGACGACGGTCGTCGTACCCGCGGGCACCTACGTCATCACGCAAACCGCCAGTTGCACCTACACCAGCAAGGGCAGCAACGCGCCGCAGACGTTAAGCGTGCCGGCGCTCTGCGTGAGCGGCGACGTGACGATCGCGGGCGCGGGCGCGGCGTCGACGATCATCGACGGCAACGGCCAGCACCGCGTGCTCCTCGTGGGCTGGCACGCGACCGCCGACGTGTCCGGCGTCACGCTCACGAACGCGGTCGACATCTTCGGCGGCGCCGTTCAGAACCAAGGGACGCTGCGTCTCACGGACAGCGTCATCACCGGCAACACGACGCCCGACGGCTCGGGGGGCGCCGCCGGCGCCGGCATCGACAACTTCGACGTCGCGACGTTGGTGCGCTGCTCGGTGAGCGGGAACTTCGCGCCGATCGCGGCGGCGGGCGCCGGCATCTACAACGACGGTTTCCGCGGCGCGTCGATGACGATCATCGACAGCCTGGTCTCGAACAACACCGTCCGCGACACCGGCGGCGGCATCGCGAACGCGCCCGCCGGCATCCTGACGATCATCGGCAGCACGATCGCCGGCAACACGGCAACCGGCGGGCTCGGCGGCGGCGTGTACAACGACGGCACGCTGACGATGATCGACTCGACCATCAGCGGCAACCAGAGCGGCAGCAGCGGCGGCGGGCTCACCAACGCGCAGAACGGCACGACGCATCTGAACAACGTGACGATCACGGCGAACACCAGCGGGACGGCGCACAACGGGCAAGGTGGCGGCCTCGACAACTCGCTCGGCCACGCCTTCACGTTCCGCAACACGATCATCGCCGGGAACACCGACCTGTCCGGGACACCGCCCACGCCCGATTGCGACGCGCGGACGGGGTTCTCGTCGGCGCTGACGTCGGAGGGCTACAATCTCGTCGGCAACGCGGCTCACTGCGACATCGCCGGCGACATGACGGGCAACATCATCGGGCAAGACCCCAAGCTCGGCGCGCTGCTGAACAACGGCGGCCCGACGCCGACCAATGCGCCCGCCGCCGATAGTCCCGTCGTCGACGCCGGGAATCCGGCGGCGCCCGGCAGCGGCGGGCTCGCGTGCGCCGCGACCGATCAGCGCGGGTTCGTGCGCCCGATCGGCGATCACTGCGACATCGGCGCGGTCGAGCGCACCGGCGCGTTCGCGCTGACCCAGATCACGCCGAACGTCGGCGGCGACATCGGGCTGGTGTCGGCGGTCGTTGCCGGCAGCGGATTCGTCGACGGCGCGAGCGTGACGCTCACGCGCGCGGGCCAGCCCGACATCGACGGCGTGACGCCGACGGTCGACCCGGGCGGCTCGGCGATCTCGACGCGGTTCGATCTCGCCGGGAAAGCGCTCGGCGCGTGGGACATCGTGGTGACCAATCCGGACACGACGACGCTGACGTTGCCGGCCGGCTTCACCATCCGGACCGGGCATCCCGCGGACCCGTGGGTGAACTTGATCGGCGTGCTCACGCGGCATCCAGCGCGCCTGTTCCTATTCTACGGCAACCGCGGCGACGTGGACGCCGACGCCGTGCCGCTCACGATCGCGGCCGACAGCCCGTACGGCCTGGCGCGTTTCTTCCCGATCACCTTGCCGCCGGCGATCCCGCAGCGCATCGGCGAGGGCGCATGGGCCGACGTCCCCATCACCGTCACGACCGGCGCACCGGAAGGCTTCACCAACGTGCCGCTGCTGTTGCCCGTGATCCCGGCGGGCTTCAGCGGCATTCTCCAGATCCAGCTCACGCTGTTTCAGAACGCGCCGGTCGGCCGCCTCGTCGCCGACGTCGGCTCGCCGTTCTTCACGCCCACGCCCGACCCGCAGGTCGTCGCGACCATGGTGCAGGGCGCGCGCGACTACGCGGCGTCGGAGTTCCAGGTGACGATCCCGTCGAGTCTCGACGGCGAGCTCAGCGACTACGTGACCGCGCAGCTCGAGCAGGTCGTAGCGGACGGCCGTGCCGCGCTCATCGACGACGTCGGCGCGTCGTCGCAGGTCTACAGTCTCGCGCAGCTGCAGTTCGACGTCGCGCTCTTCGGCGCGATCCGCGCCCTCCAGCTTCAAATGAGCGCAGCGCCGATGGACCTGCTGCGGCTGCTCGCGCATGCGGGGTCGCGCGTCGCGCCGTGGCTCGCGAGCCTCGAGCCGCCGGCAGCGTTCGCGCAAACGCAGAGCGGCGACCCGTGCAAGACGGGCGGCGTCCTTCCCGAAGGACATTCCTGCACCTCGACCGGCGATACCATCTCGCCCAAGGCGCCCGACAACCCGAAATGCAGCTTCGAGGCGCTGCGACACTACGCGGAGAACCCGCTCAGCAATCCGCGGCCCGACTGCTCGCCGACCGAGAGCGACTGCAACGCGATGGCGAACCACGTCGTGCGCACGCTCCCGGGCGGCGGCAAGATCTGCCAGCCGATCGGCTGCGACGAGTCGAAAGCGGACGGCTACCAGAACACCTCGCATTGCCGCAGCTTCCCGATCGATCCGATGCAGGCGCACGATCCGAACGCCAAGGCCGGCTCGCTCGGCGCCGGCGGATCACAGTTCGTCCTCGGCGACACGCCCTTCGATTACGTGGTGCATTTCGAGAATCTCGACACCGCGACCGGCCCCGCCGCGACCGTCGTCGTCACCGATCCGTTGGATACCGAGCACCTCGACCTCGACACCTTCAGCCTCGGCGCCATCTCGTTCGGCGACGTCACGCTCACGCCGTCGCCCGGCATGATCGGGTACACCGGGAGCGTCGATTTGCGGCCGGCGCGAGACATCATCGTCACCGTCGACGCGGAGCTCGACGAGGCGACCGGCACCGTGACGTGGCGCTTCGACACGATCGATCCGGAGACCGGCGCGTCGACCGACGATCCGTCGGTCGGCTTCCTGCCGCCGAACACGGACCCGCCCGCCGGCGAGGGCGTCGTCGCGTTCTCGGTGAAGCCGAAGGCCGCGCTCGCGACCGGGACGCAGATCTGCAACCAGGCGAGCATCGTTTTCGATCAAAACGATCCGCTCGCGACCGAGAGTTGGTGCAACGCGATCGACACCGCGCCGCCGTCGAGCAGCGTGCAGGCTCTCGCGAGCACGCAGGCAAACCCGACGTTTCTCGTGCAGTGGTCGGGCACCGACGCGGGCGCCGGCGTCGCCGCGTATACGGTGTTCGCTTCGGACGACGGCGGTCCCTTCACGCCGTTCGTGACCGAGACCACCGACACCTCGGCGATGTTCCCCGGCGTCACCGGCCACGTGTACGCGTTCTACAGCGTCGCCCGCGATCCCGTCGGCAACGTCGAGCCCGCGCCGGCGACACCCGACACGCGAACCGCCGTCGGCGCCGCGAGCGGGCCGCACGATCTCGCAATCACCGCGATCAAGGCCGGCAGGGTGACGCTGTCGGCGAAGAAGCCGAGCGTGACCAAACAAATCAAAGTGACCATTCAAAATCGCGGCCCCGGCCCCGAGATGATCGCCAGCGCCGCGACGCTGGCGGCCCTCGTCCACGCGACGCTCACCTCGTCGGGCTCGTGCATCGCGCCGGTCGCGGCCGCGCATCAGGGCAAGCCGAAAAAGAAGCTGCCGTTCATCCTCAAATCGAAGAGGAAGCTGACGGTCCTTCTCGACGCGACGTTCGATTGCGCGAACGACCCCGCGAAGGGAGCCGGCCACGAGGACTTCACCGTCAGCGCGCACGTCGACACGACCGCGCTCGGCGAGATCGACTCCCACGCCGCCGACGACGATTGCCCGCGCCAAGTCACGCCGCCCGGCGCGATCGACCCGTTCCCCGACGGCAAGCTCCTCGACAAGGGCTGCGGCGCGAAGAAGCGCGACAAGACGTTCGGCGCTCCCGTCACGATCGACGTCACGATCAGGTAGCCGCGCGCTCGGCGCCGCAGCCGGGCAGCTTCGATCGCGAGGGCGTGAGCCGGGTCGGCAGCGAGACGGCTACCTCGTCCGCTGACGATCGACGGCGCCGCGACGCGCGTCGAGCGTCGAGAGCGATCGAAGAGCCTCGTGCTCGTCTCGGCAGTGGCAGTGAAACCGGGCAGGGACACTACCCTGGTTGCGGGATTGCCGACGCGCGGTCCCGCTCCCATCATCGACCACACCTCGACCGCACGTTCACCCTCCCCCGGGACAGGAGTCGACTCATGCGCAGCGCGTTGCTTGCCGCGGAAAGGCCGGGCGCGCCGCGCCTGCGCGCCTCCAGCATCATTCTCGCCTGCAGCGATCCGATGACGCCGAGAATCGTGGCGGCGCTCCAAGTCTTGCGCGAGCTCGCCGACACCACGGTCGCGAGCGGCGATGAGGCGCGGCGCTTGATCGCGCGCGCCGACGTCGATCTCGTCGTCGCCGAGGAATGGGTCGGCACGACCGACGGACGCTCGTTGCTCGCCTCGGCCGCCCGCGGTCGCGCTGCCCCGGTCGGGGTGCTGCTGGCGAGCTCCGCCGCGGGCGCGACCGCGGCCGGCCAGGACGGCCTGTTCGTCCTTCCGAAGCTGGTCGACGTCGAGACCTTGAAGACCGTCTGCACGCTCGCCCTCGAGCGCGCGGCGCTCGGCCGGCGACTCCGGACGTTCGAGCGCGCGCACGGCAACCACCACACCGCACCCGCGCGGCATCGGTCCGAGTCGCGGGAAGCCGACGGGCTCGAGCGCTACGAGGGCCTGCTCTACCGCAGCCGCGCGATGCGGGCGGTCGTCCAGACGTTGCGCGAGCTCGAGAACAGCAGCGTCACCGTCCTCATCCAAGGCGAGACCGGCACCGGCAAGGAGGTGGTCGCACGCGCGATCCACGCACGCAGCGATCGCCGGCACGCGCCGTTCCTGCCCGTCAATCTCGGTACCATCTGCGACAGCCTCCGCGAGAGCGAGCTCTTCGGCCACGTGCGCGGGGCCTTCAGCGGCGCGAGCGCTACCCGGAGCGGCCTCTTCCTCGCGGCCGATCACGGCTGCCTCTTCCTCGACGAGCTCGGGGAAGCGAGCGCGGGCCTACAAGCGGCCCTCCTTCGCGTCCTCGAGGAGGGGACGATCACCCCGGTCGGCGCCGACCGCCCGCGTCCCGTCGAGGTACGGATCATCTCGGCGACCAACCAGAACCTTGCGCAGCTCGTGCGCGAGAGCCGCTTCCGGCGCGACCTCTTCTATCGTCTCAACGTCTTCGTCGTGAGACTGCCACCGTTGCGCGAGCGCGTGGAAGAGATCGTACCGCTCGCGCAGCACTTTCTGCGGCGGGCGGCCCGTGATCTCGGGCGCGAGCCGGCGCGCATGCCGGAGCGCACGCGGCTCGCGCTCGAGACGCATCCGTGGGAGGGCAACGTGCGCGAGCTCCGCAGCGTGATGGAGCGCGCGGTGCTCGTCTGCAAGGACGGCCTCGTCGACGTCGCCGACCTGTCGTTCGGCGACGACGGCGGCGAGCTCCGCCACACGGTCCGTCCGCCCTCGATGGCCACCACGCTTCGCGAGCACGAGCGCCAGCTCCTGCTTCGGACGCTCGCGGCGGCCGAAGGCAACCAGAGCCGTGCCGCGCGTATCCTCGGCCTCCACGAGAGCACGCTCCGCTTTCGCCTGCGTCGCGCCGGCATCACGACGGCGAAGCGCGCCGCCGCCTCGTAACGGTCGACGAGGCTCGCAACGCGCTCGTAGGAACTTGCGAGCGCAGCGGCGCGAGACCCGCGTCGTTGCGGCCCGTCGCCGGGCACGCCACGTGCACTGATCTCGGCCTGAACGCGCCGCATACGGCGGCGTCGTGGACATCAACGATCGACGTGCGCCCGATCGCGCACGCGCCGAGCCAAGGAGGTCGTCTATGCTGGGAAATCGCATTCCGTTCGCCGAGGAGCGCGCAGGCCAAGCCCGCATCACCGTGATCGGAGTGGGGGGCGGCGGTGGAAACGCCGTCACGCGGATGATCGACGCCGGACTGCACGGTGTGAACTTCGTGAGCATCAACACCGACGTCCAGGCGCTCTGGAGCAATCGCGCGCCGACCAAGATCCAGATCGGCGAGAAGCTCACCAACGGTCTCGGCGCCGGCGCCAACCCCGACGTCGGCCGGCGCGCCGCCGCCGAGGACACCGAGAAGATCTGCAAGGCCATCGAAGGCGCCGACATGCTGTTCATCACGACCGGCCTCGGCGGCGGCACGGGCACCGGCGGCGCGCCGGTCGTCGCGTCGATCGCGAGTCGCCTCGGCAACGACGACGACAACGATCACGTGTTGACGGTCGCCGTCGTGACGCTGCCGTTCGGCCTCGAAGGCAAGCGGCGGATGGATCAAGCGCGCGAGGGCCTGGCCGAGCTCCGCAAGCACGTCGACTCGGTCATCGTCATCCCGAACGACCGCCTGCTGCAGAAGGTGCCGCGCAATACGCCGGTGAGCGAGGCCTTCAGCGCCGCCGACGACGTCGTCCTCCAGGCGGTGCAAGGCATCACCGACATCATCACCCTGCCCGGCCAGATCAACGTCGATTTCGCCGACGTGCGCGCCGTCATCAAAGGCAAAGGCGACGCCGTGATCGGCATCGGCATGGGCGAGGGCCCGCTCCGCGCGCTCACCGCCGCGCAGCGCGCGATCACAAACCCCCTCCTCGAGAACGGCTCGATCCAAGGCGCGCGCAGCATCGTCGTGAACATCACCGGCGGCCCGGACCTGTCGCTCGCCGAGGCGTCGGAGGCGACGAGCTTCATCACCCGGGCCGCGCACCCCGAGGCGAACGTGATCTACGGCATCGTCACCAACGAGGAGCTGCGGCACGCCGTCAAGGTCACCGTCATCGCGACCGGCTTCGAGCGCGAGGTGCGCGGCGAGGACGACGTGAAGCCCGCCATGCCCTGGATAGCCGCCCGCCCGCGGCAGCGCAGCGGCCATGACCACGGGAACGGCAAGGGCGCCAACGGCGACACCGCCGTCGACTGGCACCGACTCGGCGTCAGCGATTTCGTCCGCCGCATGTGGCCCGCGCGCGTCGAGCAGAAGCACTGATCACGACGCACACCTGCACGCCTGCGGCGGGAAGGAGGTCGCCGAATTTGACGCTCGAGCGGAGGCTGGCGCCGAGATCCGCGGCGTTTTTGGCGGCGGTGTATCGCAACATCCCGCCTTGCACGTCGAAGGTGTAGCCGGAGTGCCTGGTCAGCTGCGAGCGAAGGCTCGAGATTCGCGTCGTCGAAGGTCTCGGCGAACGAGGCTGCGAATGCGGGGACGGCGGCAACCAGAACGAGGGCGGTCGCGAGCAGAGCGCGGGCACGGCGCATGGGGTTGGCTGCTACGCAATCGCGAGGGGGGCTTCATATGCCGATCGGCATATGGAGTCCGCGACGATTCGGCCAGCATAATGGGACCCTCGATGCGTTCCGCCGCCGTGGTTCCGCTCCTCCTTTCCCTACTCGTCTCCGGCCCAGCCCATGGGGCGCTGCAATGGTATCCGCGCCAGGAGCTTCCGACGGGCTTGACCAGTCTCGCGTTGAGCCCGGACGGCGTCGGCCTGCTCTTCGGGTTCAACGCGGGGGGCAAGCGGTACATCGTGCGGCCCGTCGGCGGGCCGCTCGGCGCACCGCAGGCTCTTCCCCTCGGCCTCAACGACAGCTTCTCCGCGTCCCTCGTCGCTTGGTTCCCCGACGGGTCCGCGCTTCTGGCGCAGGGCTCGCACGTCGCGTTCCGCCCTGCGGGCGCCGCGGCGTCGATCGGAACCCTCCAGATCCTGAGCGGCTTCGGAGTGGCCGGGATCGCGCCGGCGGCCCTCGGGGACGCGCTCCTCGCCTCGACCGGCCCGGTCGAAGTCGCGTCCCGTCCGTCCGGGGAAGCGGCGCTGGTCGATCTGGCGAACGCCCAGACGCTCGGCAGCGGCACGTTGATCGGCGTCGTTCAAGACCCGGACGGCGGCGGCGTCGTCGTCTTCGACGACGGCAACATGCTCTTGCAGGCGGTGCGCGCCGTCGGGGAAACGACCTTCGCGACCCCGACCGCGATCGTGGCGCCGGGACTCGGCCCGTCGGAGTACGGCGTGCGCATGGCCGCGGACCCGTCGGGCCATGCCGTCCTCGGGTGGCTCGGCGCCTCGCCGAGCTCGACCAGCTTCGGCGACACCATCGTCGCGGCGACGCGCGCACCGGGCGGCGCTTTCGGCACTCCCGTGTCGATCGGTACCACCCCGGTGGAAGACAATGTCTACGTATTGCCGGGAGTCACCGCCAGCGGCGACGGGGTCGTGGCGTGGACCCAACTGAACTCGGAGTCGCCCTGCTCGCCGGCGCGAGACCAGGATGCCGGCGCCTACTATGCGAGCGGGCGAAACGGGGCCTGGAGTGCGCCGACGCCGCTCGGCGGAACCGCGTGGCCGAACGTGAGCGGCGTCGAAGGCGTCGCCTCCGCGGGGAACTACGTCGCGATCGCGTTCTTCACCCGACACAGCACGGCGACCCGATGCACGGCCGCCGACGAGACCGACGAGATCCTCGTACGAACCGGCGTGTCCGGCGCGACGGAGCTCGAGCTCGACGGGCCGGTCTCGATCGCACAATCGTACGAGGTGCCCGCGGGGCACCAGAATCCGCAGCTCATCGCGATCGCCGTCAACCCGAGCGGCGGAGCACTGGCGGCCTTCTCGGAAGGCGACGGAGCGGGCCTGTACAAGCCGTGGTTGCGCGCGCGGGAGAACCTCGACGGCGTTCCGACGCCGACGGTCACGCCCGGCGGCGCCACCCCGACGGTCGCCCCGACGCCGACGGTCGTGGTACCGCCGCACGTCGCCGACCGGGAGGGCGCGAAGGCTGCCGACAAATGCGCCGCCGGCATCGCGAAAGCCGCCGGCAAATTCGTCGAGAAGAAGCTCGCCGCCCTCGCCAAGTGCACGGATGGGCTCTTCGCCTGCGTCCAGACCAAAGAGCTCGGGGCCAAGCGGGACGCCTGCACGGCGAAGGCGCGCGCCAAGTGCGACGCGGCGCTCGCCAAGGCAGACGCCGAGCAAAGCCGTCTCCCGTCCGCGGTCGGCAAGCAATGCGGCGCGCTCGACACGCAAGATCTCACCGGCCCCGATGGCGTCGGGTTCGGCGATCTGAGCGCCGAGTGCAGCAGTCGATTTGGGACACCGGCGAGTGACGCCGCGAACGTGGCGGCGTGCGTCGGCGCCCACCACGCGTGCACCGCGGCGACCCTGTTGGCCATCGAGCTGCCGCGCGCGCGCGAGCTGCTCACGCTGACCGGCGTCGGCCTCCCGGCCTGTCTCGACGGCGCCGCCGGCCCGGGCCTCGGGGCCGATGATGCCAAGGTCGGCAAGACGCTCGTCAAGTGCCACAAGGCGGTCGAGAAATCCGGCCTCGCGTTTGCCCGGAAGGAACGCCAGGGTCTGCAGAAGTGCATCGACGGCGTGTTCGGTTGCGTGCAGCTCAAGAGCGACGCCACCGCCTTCCCCGCGTGTCTCACGAAGGCGCGCGCCGCGTGCGACAAGGGGTTCGCCAAGATCGCCGCGAGTGCCGCCGCGATCGGGCCCGCGATCGACAAGCAATGCGGCGGCATCGGCACCGGGCTTCTCGATGCCAGCGGACTCGACCTCGATGCGCCGACGACCGTCTGCACGGCACACGGCGTCGACTCGCTCGCGTCGTTGGCCGACTACGAAGAGTGCCTCTTCCGCCAACACGCGTGTCTCGTCGAGGAGCTGATCGCGTTCGAGACCCCCCGTGCCGTCGAGATGCTCGGCCTCGTCGGCCGTGAGCTCCGTAGCGCGTTCTGTCCGCCGCCCGACTGAGAGAACCGACGAGCGGGATTCGTGAAATCGGCGCCCGCAGGCAGCGTCTGCTCGCCAACGTGCCCAAGGTGATCGCTCGCAACCCACGAGTCCGGGGCGAGCATGGCGGGCCGAGGTGCCGTGCACGACGCGGCCGCTCTGTGCTATCGGCGGTCCCGGGCATGCCGATCGCGCCGCTCGTCGACGATTCGGATCGTACGAAGCACTCGCGCTCGTCCATCGCTCCACGCGTCCTCGTGGGTTTCGGCATCGCGATCCTGCTCGTCAGCGTCGGCGCTCGCGCCGCTCCGGGAGCAGAGTGAAACCCTTCGCGCCGGCGACCAGTCGCGGGCCAGCCTCCAGGCGATGGTGACCCTCAGGAAACTGCGCGACGAAACCCGGCAGCGTAGCGTCGCTCTCGATCCCGGATCATCGCGAGCTAGCGCCGGGCACGCTCCGCAAGCTGATCCGTCTAGCCAGCGGCTTCCGCGCCGCGCTTCCGGGCGACCGCGCCTTCATCGATCGCGACGGCGATCGAGATCGCGAGAGCCGCCGATCGCGGCGAGCGCGCGACTCCATTGACGAGGAGCTCGTGCGTCGTAACGGGATGCGGCGCCGGCAGGGTCGCGCTCAACGTTGCCACATCACGTTCCGGCGACGAAGGGTGAGCGCGGTCGCCAAGTCGGGCCGGCGTGCTGACGGCGGCGCGTTCGGCCGATCGGTCAGCCGTTTATCGTGGCGGCGATGCCTTGCACGCGAGCGACTTGCCTTTGCTCTTGAGCACGCAGCTCCGCCCGGCGCTCGCGAACTCGACGTCGACGCAGAAGTCGCCGACGGTGATCGTGGCCTCCGCCGTCAGCGACGCGACGAGCGTCCGCTTCTTCAGCGAGAGCTTGAACGACCGGCATGCGTGCAGCTCATGGATGCAGGCGAGAACGTCGAGATACTCTTGGTGGGTCAGTGCAGAGGGCTGCATGGGCTGCCGTTCACACGATCGTGCATGGTACCGAGTTCTCGCGCCGGCCCGCAACATGTTACGCCGTGCTCGCGCTCGTTCGCACGATCGCGTCTTCGCGTGCAGCGAGACCTCGTCGACCGGCTGTAGATCCGGGCGCGCGAGCAGTCACGAGAGTTGATAGGACTTGACCATCCGCGTCCGGGTTTCAACCGGCCAAGCCGGCGCTAGCGGCCTCTCTTCCGCGGCTTTCGAGCCCGGCGATCCAGCCTTTCGGCATCGGCGCGATCCTTGACTCTTCCCGTCGCCCGCTTGTTGGCGAGGAAGTCTCCCCGTCCGATGACCGGAACGTCTACGCCGTCGAAGTCCGCCGTGATCCGGCGTGGCCACGCTGCTCGGAAGGCGACGCCATCGATGGCCGTCAAGACGTCGATGCGTAGCGGCGGCAGGCCGATCTGATAGACGATGCCCGGCCGCGAGAGGTCGTCGACGCCGAGCTCGTGAAGCGGCGCCCCGAAGTCGCGCAGCGCAGCGAACGTCCGCGGCGCGTTCTCCGACGTGGCGTCGACCCAAACGTCCAGGTCACCGGTTGCGCGCGGTCGACCGTGGATCGCGAGCGCGTACGCGCCGACGACCATGAACCGCACGTCGTAGGCGACGAACACGCGCAACAGATCGCGAAAGTCCTTCGCGAGTCGACTCTTCGCGCCAGCCATGCAACCTCCACTGCTCGATGCTCAGCCGAAAGGCGAGCCGAACGCGATCGCGCGTGGAGAGCGTCTCCCACCATGCGTCATCGGTCTGCTCGAGCGCTACGGCGGCCGGCGTCCCTGCACGGACGACCCGCGACGTTGCACGCGCCAACCGCCGCGTACGGATGCTCTCCGGAATGACCCGCACGCGGCTTAGCTTCGCCCCATGAGATGCGCCCGCGCCTTCGACGTCGGCTCCGCCGTGGAGGGGCTTGACGTCGCAGCCTTCGGGGGTGTGCCGGACGAGGTCGGCGGGATCTTTGCGTTTGCGTTCCTTGATGGCGAGCTCGGTCCGGCGCTTCAGGTCGGCGGGCGTCTTGGGGTGGGCCATAAGCGGCCAAGATTCACCATCCGGCGCGGACGTTCAACGGGCGGGTTGGCCGCCGAGGTATCATCTGGCACTGCCTGCCTTGCGTACTCGTTACGAGACGCGTTCGTTCCGATGCCGGGCTAACCGCCGGCGGGGCCCGCATTTCCGGTGACGCTCATCGGCGTCCTCGCCGCCAATGGCAACCCGGTGACTGACGAAGGTCGAGCCGACGCGCCGGTTTTCCCCCAGGTCTACTTTTCGTGGGCTTCTTGCTCTCGCTGGTTGACATATTCGCCAATCTCGGAGTTCACCGCCCTCGTACTGCCGTTTCGCCACAGTCGAGCAGTGGGAGGACGCCGAGCGCCACTACGACGCGACGCTGCGCCTCCACCGCGCGATGGGCGCGCGGCCGTTTCTCGCGCGCGCTCTCGTCGACTACGCCGCCGTGCTGCGGCGGCGCGGCCATCCAGGATCCCTGCGCCGTCGGGTTCATTAATCAGCGGGTTCGGAGTTCGATCCTCCGTCGGCCCATTCCGTTTCCTCGACGAGCCCGTTGGTGGCACTCGACACGCCGAGTTCAGCGTCGTAAGCGCGTGACGCGTCGGCGTGTCTAGACGAATCTCGACCGTTCGGTTCTGGTTGACCCGGGAACGGCGCAACGGCTGCACGGATCGGACGCCGAACGAGCTGTGCGCGCGCAACGCGTGACGCTCTTTCAGATGATGCGGCCGCCGTCGAGGACGATCGTCTGGCCCGTCATGAACGACGACGCGTTGCTGGCGAGGAAAACCGCGGCGCCGGCGATCTCGTCGGGCTCGCCGATGCGACCGAGCGCCGACGATTCGAGCGTCGTGCGCAGGATCTCGGGGTTGTCCCACAGCGCCTTCGCGAAGTCGGTCTTGATCAGGCCGGGCGCGATCGCGTTGACGCGGATGGCGTCGCAGCCCCACGTCTTCGCTTGCACGGCGGTCAGCATGATGACGGCCGCCTTCGATACCGAGTAGGCGCCGATCACGTCGGAGGCGCGCAGGCCGCCGACCGACGCGACGTGGACGATCGAGCCGCCGTGGCCGTCGGCCAGCATCGCCTCGCGCGCCAGGCACGAGAGGACGTGCACCGCCTTGACGTTGGTGTTCATGGTGACGTCGAACGCACTCTCCTCGATCTCCTGGATCGGTCCGAAGTGCACCGTGGTGCCGGCGTTGTTGACGAGCACGTCGACGCGTCCGAGCTCGGCGACCGTTCGCTCGACTAGCGCGCAGAGGTCCTCGTTCCGGCGCACGTTTGTCGGTACGGCGATCGCCCGCCGGCCGCGCGCGGAGGCCTCGGCGCGCGCCGCCTCCAACGTGTCCGGCTTACGCGCCGCGAGCGCGACGTCGGCGCCGTGATCGGCGAGCGCGAGGGCGATCGAGCGCCCGATGCCGCGACTCGCGCCGGTGACGATCGCCACTTTCCCCGTGAGATCGAAGATCGATGTGTGCGTTGGCATGCCGCGGGGCTATAGCACCGTCGAAGTTCGACTCGAAGTCGTACCCTCTGCTGGAGAGGTTCGTGATACGAGCGAACGAGCCCCGCGCCACGCGAAACTCATGCCGATGCCGCCGTCCCGCCACATCTTGAGCTTTGCCGAGTACGCCGCGATCCGGCACCGGATTCCGTACGTCGTGGAGCTCGCGCGCGACGAGGCACGCCTCGTGCTCTTCGGCGGCCGTCACAGCTCGGACCCCGCGGACCCGATGTTCGACCAGATCGAGGCCGCGTTCGCGAAGCTCGCGCCGGTGTTCGCACTGCACGAAGGAACGCCGCCGGCGGTCGAGGTGGACCGGGAGATTGCGATTCGCCGCCACGGCGAGGCCGGGCTGGTGCGACACCTCGCGGCGCGCGCGGACATCGACACGGCGAGCATGGACATCCCGCTCGCGGAGGAGGCGCGCCTCCTCCGCCGCGAGCTGCCGCGAGGCGAGGCGCTGGTGTACCTCGTCGTGCGCCAGCTCGCGTCGTACAACCGCAAGACGGCGCGCATGGACTTCGACGGCTACTTCGCCGACTTCTTCGACCTGATCGCGCCGCCGCTCGAGCTCGCGATCGATTGGCCGCTCATCGAGAAGGAGCACCTGCGCGTGCTCGGGCGTCCGCTGGACCCTCACCGGGTCACCGCGGTCGAGACCGATCCGATGTGCGACGAGCTGCCGACGCAGCGGATCTCGCGACGGTCGAACCGCCTGCGCGACGAGCACATGCTGCGTCGGCTGACCGCCGCGCTCGACCGACATCGGCGCGTGTTTGCGACGGTCGGCGTGTCGCACGCGGTGATGCTCGAGCCGGCGCTGCGGGATGCGATCGAGGAGTGACGTTCAGCGCGGATATGCCCTCCGACATCGCGTCGGTCCACGGCTGTTCCTCGCTCGCATTGCCGTCCGTCTTCTGCTCCCACATGAGTCCGGTGTCGTAGTCCGTGACGGTGCCGTCGCCGTTCGGCTGGAAACGGCAGAGGATCACGACGTATTGTCCGGCGCGCGCCTCCGGCACGGAGCTCGGCGCGGCCTTCTCGTCGATCTTCGCGAGCTTGGCGTCGAACTTCGCCTCGCACTTGTCGAGGCTCGCGACCTTTCCCCGGATCTCTCTCGCGGCCCGTGTCCCCTCGCATTTCCGGCGGACGCTCCACGCTTTGCGCTTGAGCGCGAGGCACGTGGCGGACGTGAAGACTCCCGCTTTCGCGTGCGTCGCGCCGCAGACGAGAACGACGGCCATGGCCGTGAGAGCGGTGCGGGAGATCGTTGCCTCCGCTGCGGGTTCTTCGCCTTCTATTGCGTGCCGGTGTTCTGCACCCCGTCAGTCGCCTCGACGAAGGTGCTCTCCCAGCACTCGCCGGTCGCGAGGAGCAGATCGGCCCGTCGCGCTACCTGCGCCGGCGGGACGGCCGCGCTTGCGCTGGTCCTGGGTGAGGCCGCCGCACGCGGCGGTGTCGATCGCCGGGCTGCCGATGAGCAGCGCGTGGCTCGGCGGCGCCACTGAAGTCGCCCACCGTGATGCCGCCGGCGCGCGCCGCGGTGTTGTCGGTGATCGTCGTGAACGAAATCGTCGCGTGGCTGACGTTGAAATGATCGCCGAGCGCGATACCGCCGGCCGTGCCCCTTCAAGGTGAGGGAGGAGGAATTCATGAGGGTAAAGATCAGCCGGCGCGTGCCGTCGCGCCACGGGTGGAGGAGCGTGCATAGGACGCGGCCGTCGGCGAGCCGCGTAAGACGCTCTTGGGCGAGCGGCGGGCGCAGCAGGTAACGGGCGAGGCGCTCGAGTCCGGCACGGTCGTCGGCTCGCACGGCGCGATCGCCGTGGAGGTCGAAACGCTCGAGGTGGGCGTGGCGCGGGCCGACCGTCCACACCCACGGCGCATCGGGCGCGCGGCCGACGCCCAGCACGGGCGTGCCCGCGCGGTCGCCGAACGCCGACCGGCCGCGGCGGGACCAAATGCCGCAGTCGAGGAAGCCGCGGAACTCTTGCTCGAGAAAGGCGGGGAGTCCGGCGGGATCGGCACGGGCAGTGATCGCGAGGAAGGTCTCCAAGTGCTCGCGCACCACCTGGTGGAGGGACGGTGCGCTCGGCGGCGCGCGGCGTGTATCCGAATGACGCGACGGGTGCGACGCGCCCGTCGCGCGCGGCGGTCTCGCGAGGCGAAAGCGGCGGTACAGCCCGCGGCGCGAGACGAGCGTGACGCGCCGTGATGTAGCGGCTCACGACGGCAGAGAGCGCACCCTCAACAGCACCGCCTCGGGCAGCGCACCCGCGCGCCACGGCAGCCCGACCGCCCCGAGCCCGCGCGACACGACGAGCATCCCGCCTCCGTGCAGGTAGACGCCCTCGTCGAGACAAAACCGGCTCTGCCGCACGATCGGTCCGAGCCCGGGAAAGCGGATCTGGCCGCCGTGCGTGTGGCCCGCGAGCACGAGCGCGACGCCGCGGCGCTCGGCCTCGTAGAAGTCGTCCGGTTGGTGCGCGAGCAAGAGATGCGGCGGCCCGTGCGGCGCGAGTAGGCGCGGCCAATCGGGCGTACCGAGCGTGCGGTCGTCGAGCCCGCCGAGCACGAATTCCGTGCCTTCGCCACGCACGACCGTCGACTCGTTCCGCAGCGTCCGGATTCCGGTCGAGCGCAGGCGCTCGAGCACGACCTCGGGCGCGCGCGTGAAGTAGTCGTGGTTGCCGAGGCAGTACCAGGCGCCGAGCGGCGCGTCCGTGAGCGTGCCGAGCGCCGGGAGAAAGCCGTCCAGGTCGTCGAGCCGTCCTTCGACGACGTCACCGGTGATCGCGACGACGTCCGGGCGGAGCATCATGAGGCGGCGGAGCACGTCGGCGAGCACGTCAGGACGGAGGAACGGTCCACAGTGGATGTCGCTCACGTGGAGGATCCGCAGGCCGTCGGCGTGCCGTGGCCAGCGCCGCGGGGCGATCGTGCCCGTCGCGACCGCGACCCGCCGCGGCAGCAGCCAGCAGTACGGGTGCCAGAGCCCGAAGAGGTGCGGATAGATCCAGCGCGCAGTGAAGCGATCGAGCGCCCGCTCGACGCGCTTGAACCCGCCGTGCTCGGGGTCGAGCCAGCGCCGCTCGCGACCTCTCGGGCGCCGCGCCGGACGCAGTCGGCGCTCGGCCAGGCCGCACTCCGCGACGAGGTCGTGGGAATGCTGGTCGCAGCCAGCTGGGTCGCGGAGAAGACGCTTCGCATCCGACCGGTGAGTCACGGAACGCCGAGCGTACCCGACCGGCGCGGCGGCGTCATCCGGCGTCTGGCCGCGATCGCCGCGTTGGCGTGCGGCCGGCGTGCTCGACGACGACGCGCCCGATCGCGCCGCGCGGCGGCGCCGGCAGCGCCTCTACGCTCAGCGTTGGGTCGCGTACGCCAAGCGTCCCTTCGGCGGCCCGCAGCAGGTCTTTCGCTATCTCGACCAGTACACCCATCGCGTCGCGATCACGAACCACCGCCTCGTCCACGTCGACGATACGACCGTCGTCTTTCGCACCCGCGGCCGCGCGCACACCGCCTGTCCGCCCGTCGAATTCATGTTGATAGGACTTGTTAGTGGGCGTTTTGCTCTCGGTGGTTGACATATTTTCCAATCTCGGACGTTCGCCCTTGTACTGCCGTTTCGCCACAGATGGTCGACGCACCAATGCATCGCGTATTGGACGCGCTGCTGTCCTGGCCGTGCTCAGTCCTCGCCGCTCGAAAGGCGATCGCGCAGGCGCTCGAGCAGCAGCTCGTAGACCACGCTCCGTTGCTCGGCGAAGATGCATTCGATGATTCCCCGCTTGCCGTAGCTGAAGACGACTCGATAGCCGCCGACCCGAAGACGGCAGTACCCCTCGAGCGGAGGCTCGAGAGCTTTGATGTCGCCCCGTTCACGCGCGAGGTCGCGGAGCGCGCGGCGCAGGCGCGCTTTGGGCTGGGGCGGCAACCTACGAACGAAGCTGACGACCTGTGTCGCCAGCAGAACCTTCATTCGTCGTCCAAAACTGACAGCGGCGCGAATCGAGTTCGGCCGGCTCGATGATCGGCAATGGCCTTGCGGGCCTTGGGGTTGGCCAGCAGTTCCATGGTCTCGATGATCGCCTCGAGGTGATCGCGTGAAACGAGGTAGGCGACCGTTTCATCTCGACGGGTAATGCCCACGGGCGCGCCACTCTCGGCTTCGCGGAGCAGACGCGGCAGGGCGCTTTGGGCTTGAGATACGGAATACGTAGAACGGGACATCATCATACGTATCTATGACGCGGCGCGGGCCGCGGTCAAGTCAGGGCACAACGCGTGCCCGTTTGCTACGCTCGAGTCGCTGAGCCGTTCCCGATCTTCGGGCAGGCAATGCCGATCTGCCGGAGCATGTCGAAGACGCCCATAACGGGCGTGCCCGCGCGGTCGCCGAACGCCGGGGCGTGTACCCCAGTGACGCGACGGGTGCGACGCGGCCGTCGCGCGCGGCGATCTCGCGAGGCGGAGGTACGAGACGGCGATGACAGCCGCGATGGGAGTCGGCATCGCTCCGAGTAGATGAGATGGCCGCCGACGCGGCGCACTGTTTGTTCTGGAGTCGCGCGCGCGGCGTCGACGCCCGCCTCGAGGTGCACAGCAGGACACGATCATCTCCAGGACCGCGCATGTACCGCATGCTTGCCTGCGTGTAGTGAACGGCAGTAGACGGTTCCCTCTTCCCCGATCTCGCCGTCGACGACGGCGATCGGCACCGTCACGTCGCGCGCGATCGCGTCGGCAAGCTCGTCAAAGCGGCGGTACAGCCCGCGGCGCGAGACGAGCGTGACGCACCGTGATGTAGCGGCTCACGACGGCAGAGAGCGCACCCTCAACAGCACCGCCTCGGGCAGCGCACCCGACCGCCCCGAGCCCGCGCGACACGACGAGCATCCCGCCTCCGTGCAGGTAGACGCCCTCGTCGAGACAAAACCGGCTCTGCCGCACGATCGGTCCGAGCCCGGGAAAGCGGATCTGGCCGCCGTGCGTGTGGCCCGCGAGCACGAGCGCGACGCCGCGGCGCTCGGCCTCGTAGAAGTCGTCCGGTTGGTGCGCGAGCAAGAGATGCGGCGGCCCGTGCGGCGCGAGTAGGCGCGGCCAATCGGGCGTACCGAGCGTGCGGTCGTCGAGCCCGCCGAGCACGAATTCCGTGCCTTCGCCACGCACGACCGTCGACTCGTTCCGCAGCGTCCGGATTCCGGTCGAGCGCAGGCGCTCGAGCACGACCTCGGGCGCGCGCGTGAAGTAGTCGTGGTTGCCGAGGCAGTACCAGGCGCCGAGCGGCGCGTCCGTGAGCGTGCCGAGCGCCGGGAGAAAGCCGTCCAGGTCGTCGAGCCGTCCTTCGACGACGTCACCGGTGATCGCGACGACGTCCGGGCGGAGCATCATGAGGCGGCGGAGCACGTCGGCGAGCACGTCAGGACGGAGGAACGGTCCACAGTGGATGTCGCTCACGTGGAGGATCCGCAGGCCGTCGGCGTGCCGTGGCCAGCGCCGCGGGGCGATCGTGCCCGTCGCGACCGCGACCCGCCGCGGCAGCAGCCAGCAGTACGGGTGCCAGAGCCCGAAGAGGTGCGGATAGATCCAGCGCGCAGTGAAGCGATCGAGCGCCCGCTCGACGCGCTTGAACCCGCCGTGCTCGGGGTCGAGCCAGCGCCGCTCGCGACCTCTCGGGCGCCGCGCCGGACGCAGTCGGCGCTCGGCCAGGCCGCACTCCGCGACGAGGTCGTGGGAATGCTGGTCGCAGCCAGCTGGGTCGCGGAGAAGACGCTTCGCATCCGACCGGTGAGTCACGGAACGCCGAGCGTACCCGACCGGCGCGGCGGCGTCATCCGGCGTCTGGCCGCGATCGCCGCGTTGGCGTGCGGCCGGCGTGCTCGACGACGACGCGCCCGATCGCGCCGCGCGGCGGCGCCGGCAGCGCCTCTACGCTCAGCGTTGGGTCGCGTACGCCAAGCGTCCCTTCGGCGGCCCGCAGCAGGTCTTTCGCTATCTCGACCAGTACACCCATCGCGTCGCGATCACGAACCACCGCCTCGTCCACGTCGACGATACGACCGTCGTCTTTCGCACCCGCGGCCGCGCGCACACCGCCTGTCCGCCCGTCGAATTCATGTTGATAGGACTTGTTAGTGGGCGTTTTGCTCTCGGTGGTTGACATATTTTCCAATCTCGGACGTTCGCCCTTGTACTGCCGTCCGCCACCGCTTCCTGAAGCATCAGCGGCTTGCCCATGGCGTTTACCTCGCGATCCGGTCGTAGGCGGCGACGCGAGAGCGTGCCGCCTCGAGAAGCGGATGGCTATCACCGGCTCGCGACCCGGCACGGCCCCCGGCCTCATACGACCGTCCCGAACAGGGCCCCGACGCCTGCCGTCAGCGCCATCGCGAGCGCGCCCCAGAACGTGACGCGCACCGCGCCTCTGGTCGCGCTTGCACCACCGACGAAGGCGGCCAGACCGCCGAGGATCGCGAGGAACATCAGTGAGGATCCCGCGACGACGGGGATCAGCGGCATGACGAACGATCGCGACCGCCAGTAACGGCATGGCGGCGCCGACGGCGAACGTACCCGCCGACGCGAGCGCAGCCTGTACGGGTCTCGCGGTGAGCGAGGTCGGCCTCTTCCGTATCCGCCTGGGAGCTGACCGAGACGTACTCGCCCGCCGCCATCGACATGGAGCCAGGACCAGCGCGGCGACCACGATGTCGTGGCTGGTCGCATTGGCCGCCGCGCCGCCGACGATCAGGCTCGCCGTCGATACGATGCCGTCGTTCGCGCCGAGAACCGCGGCGCGATCACGTCGTCGCCGCGGTCGATGCGCGCCTACCCGGCCGGGGCAAGTCCAAGACATCGGCCATCCTGGCAGGGATCACGCGATCCCCACCCGCTCAATGGCTGGGCGCGCTACCGTGGGCCGGTTTTGGGTGTCCACCGAGGACCGGCCCGCGAGGCGAACGCCCCTTTGCCATTGTAGCTGCGGGGTCCATCGTCGGCGGTGGATGCGTCGACCAGTCACGACGCGCGGCACGTCAGTACCCGTCCTCGTCGTCATCATCGTCGTAGTCGGCCGCGTCCTCACCATCATCGTCTTCGTCGTCGAGGTCATCGTCGTCGTAGTCGTCTACATCGTCATGCGCGTTCCACATCAGCGGCTCCTCCTCTGTCGGTAGCAGCGCCTGTGAGTAGCTGGTGGGCAGCCTCGGTCAGGCGAGATCCATGCGTGTACCCTCATCACTGGGATTGCCGGCCAGCCGATCACGGACGACGGCTTCAACTCGGGCATTACTCGCTCGCGACCGGAGTCCTGGCGCGGCGCCGACGATACCGTGCAGCGCGAGGACGTCGTGCGCTCTCTATTCGCTCGGGCCGCGGCAAGGGCCTGCTCGCAATGTCGCCGAGAACATCCTGCGCGTGGGTAGCGGGAATGACTTGCGCATACGCTTTGACGACCTTGCCATCGGGTCCGACGAGATACGAGATGCGGCGCGCGACCGGCTGGCTCGCATCCGATGCCGCACCGACTGCAACGGCGAGCTTTCGGTCGCGGTCAGAGAGCAAACGGAAAGGGAATCCTTCGGCGCGGACGAAGGTCGCGTTGTCGGCCGGCGCATCGAACGACACACCCAGGATCTCGACACCCTGCGCTTGAAACGCGGCCGCCTGGTCACGCAAGCCGTGGCCTTCCGCTGTGCAACCCGGCGTCATCGCCTTCGGGAAGAACCAGAGCAGGTACGGCTTCCCCGCCATCGTCTGTGAAGTGACTTTCGCTCCCGTGTGGTCCACGAGCTCCCACGATGGGAACGGCGCGCCGGGTTGAAGCAGGTCGCCAGCATGCATCATGCCGGCGAGCAGCGTGATCGAGAGCATTGCAAGCAGGGACCGCAACCGCATACCGAAATCCTCCAGGAAAGAGTCTACGGTTTTATCACAGCGATGCGAGCACGGGTGACTCTCGCGAGTCCGCTTGCGCAGCGCGCGTGGTTCAGCGCGGATGACCTGCGTAGCACAGCGGGAGTCTGGCCGAAACGAGGTGGCGAGGTAGAACACCGCCGTCCGTATACAGATCGGTAAGAAAGCGTGAGCGGCCGTTGCGAGTCGATCTCCTGCTTGTTGCGCAACGATCGCGGCACCGGCGACGCGGCCCTTCCGCATCGTAGCGATTCTCGTTCAGACGCTCCCCAATTTATGTTACTCGCCTCGAGGCGACGTCGGCAGGCGGGGGGCACACGCCCGGCGATGCGGATCGCGACGACGCGATGGTCAGTGACGGAGTGCCCGTGCTACGCATGGCGGTCACTCACTGCAGCCAAAGGCGCTAGTCCTCCTATGGGAATTCTCGACAGACTCAAGCCGCAACCCCGCTGGAAGCACTCCGACGCGGTCGTTCGACTGCAGGCGATCCCCGAGCTCGGTGACGCCATCGCGCTCGCTGCGCTGGCGGAGCACGACCCTGATGCCGAGGTCCGGACGGCGGCGCTTGCGAAGGTCGTCGACCCGGTCGTTCTGGGACGCGTGACCACCGCGGATGCCGACCGGGGCGTGCGGGATGCCGCGGCGGATCGATTGCTCACGCTGGCCCTCGACACGTCGAATCCCGACGCCGCGACGGCCGCGGGCCTGTTGTCGGACGTGCGGCGGTTGTCGGTGATCGCAAAGAGCACGGCTGGCGATGGTGCGCGCGGGATCGCACTCGCCAGATTGACGGATGAACGTGCGCTCGGCAGCGTCGCTCGTCACGCGAAAGTGGAGAGCACGGCGCTCGCCGCTGCGGCCCGCCTGGTCGCGGCCGACGAGCTGCTCGCCACCGCGCTGAACAGCGAGCACCGGGACGTTGCGCTGGCCGCGTTCGATCGCGTGGTGGCTGGCGGACCGATGCCCGGCGCGGACGTGGCGCTCCTCAGGACCATCGAAGCACGTACGCAGCAGAAGGCCGTGGCTCGGCGCGCGAAGACGATGCTGCAGGCGATCGAAGATGCGGACAATGCCCGTCGCCTCGCCGAAGAGGAGCGGCGAAAGCAGGAAGCGTCGCTCTGTGCCGCCGTCGAGAGCCTCGCCGACGTCACGGATCCCGATCGTATCGCGGCGGATCTTGCGCGCCTCACTGCGGCCTGGGACACGCTGGCGAGCACGGACGCGGCGGCAGCGCGGCGATTCGGCGCTGGCGTCGATGCTGCGCGCATGCGCGTGACCCAGCGCCGGAGCGAGATCGCCGCCGCGCTCGAAGAGGCACGCCGGCGCGGCGAAGAGCTGGCGAGCCGCGAGGCACTCTGCCGGCGCATCGAAACGATCGAAGGCGAGAACGCTCTCGAACAACTGAGCTCCCTCGAAGAGGAGTGGGCTCAGCTCACACCGCTCGTCGACTACGAGCGGGAAGGCGAGCAGCTCGCTGCGCGATTCGCAGCGACCGCGAAGGCCTACCGGAAACGTCTCGCGCTCGACACCGTGCTCAACGAAGCCCGGTCCGCGCTCGACGCCCTCGTCACCGAGGCTGACGCCCTTTCGACCCAGGAAGGGAAAGGCGCCGCCGACCGTTGGCGGACGCTGTCGCGCGAAGCGCGGCGTCTGGCGGCCACGCTGGACGATGCGTCGCGGCCGGCCTCCGATCTACTGGAGCGCCTGGCCGTCGTCTCACAGGTGTTCGAGGCGCGTGAGACGGCGGCACGCGAGGCGGCGGCGAAGGCCACACTGGACCAGGTCGCGAAGCTCACGCGGTTGGTGGCCCGTGCCAAGCGCACGGCCGAATCGGGCACGGTCACCTTGCGTGAAGGCGAACGACTGCTGCGCGACATCACGACCGCCGTCGAGAACGCGGGCAAGCGTGAGACGACGAAGGAGATCGGTGCAGCCCTTGCGGCCCTGCGCACGTTGCAGGACCAGATCGCGCATCGCGTGAAGGAGCTGCGCGACCTGGACGAGTGGCGGAGGTTTGCCAACGTCCAGCCGCAAGAAGAGCTCATCGCGGCGGCGGAAGCCATCGTCGCGTCGCTGAAGGCCGAAGAGGAGGCGGGCGCGGCGAGCGATCTGGCGGCCACGGCGAAGGCGCTGCGCGAGATCCAGTCGCGATGGCAGAAGGTCGCGGACGCGCCGCACCACAGCGCGCGGCGGCTATGGGATCGGTTCAAGACGGCGATCGACTTCATCCGCAGCCGCTGCGAGATCTACTTCGCCCAGGTACGACAGGAGCGCAGCACGAACCTCGCCGCCAAGGCCGCGCTCATCGCGGAGGCGGAAGCGCTGGCCGACTCGACCGACTGGAGCAAGACGGCCGCACGCTTCCAGGCGCTGCAGAAAGCCTGGGAGGACACCGGGCCGGTGCCGGGCGATCAGGCGCGCAAGCTGGCGCAGCGCTTCCGCGCCGCATGCAATACTTTTCTTCAGCCGTCGCCGCGACGCTCTGAGCTCCAAGAAGGAGGAGTGGAACGAGAACCTCGCGCGCAAGGAAGCCCTCTGCGAGCGGGCGGAACAGTTGACGGAATCGACGGAGTGGGACACCACCGCCTCCGCGTTGAAGAACCTGCAGGCCGAATGGAAGACCATCGGCCCGGTCCGTCGCGACAAGAGTGAAGTCGTGTGGAACCGGTTCCGGTCCGCCGCGGACAAGTTCTTCGAGCGGTACCACAATCGGCACAAGGTCGCTGCCGCCGAACAGCTTGCTGAACGCGAGGCGCTGGTGGTCGCGCTGGAAACCCTCGCCGCGCTCGAAGAGGCACCGAGTGATCTCGCCGCTCAGGTGCAAGCGCTGCGGACGACGATCTCGAACGCGCCGCGCGTCGAGGGAGCGGGGGCGACGGCGTTGCACGAACGATGGACGGCCGCCCTTGCCGCGCTGGTCTCACGGTCGCCGGCCGCGTTCGCGGGCACGGATCTCGACCCTGCCGCGAACCGTGAGCGCATGGAACGGCTCATCGCCAAGGTCGAGTCCCTCGTCAGGGAAGAACCGCCCGTCGCGGCGGCGAACAAGTCCGCCACCGAGCTGCTCGCGGAGCGGCTGCGATCAGCGCTCGCGAACAATGCGATGGGTGTTCGCCCCGACGAGGCAAAGTGGCGCGCCGCCGGCAAAACGGTCGCAGAGGCGCAGGAAGCGTGGCGGCGAATCGTACGCCCTGCCGGCGAGGAGACGGCCGCGCTCGAGGACAGGTTCAAGGCCGCCTGCACGCGCGTGATGGATCACGTGAAGCTGCACGTCAGCCCATCGGGTCGTCCCGACGGTGATCTCGCCGGAGGCGGCCCCGGGGGCCGTGCCGCTCGAACGAAACACTCCGGTGGCCGGGGAGGCCAGCGGCCGACTCGGGGTTCGAGGGACGCGGCAAACGAGGGAGAAGCTGCGCCAAACGGCAGTCCGGTAGGGACAAGACGTCAACCACGGCGGTAAGGGAGTGGGGCAGACTCGCGGATGCCCGCGATGCAGCTGCGCTGTCGCAATGAGCGCGACAATTGACGTCAACCAGCCACGAAAACCGCCGTCGTGCGGCATTACGACAGGTAGGAGGAAGCTAAATTAGACCGTTGCAGCCTCGGGACCGCGCGAAAACGCGATAAGCAGACTCAGGTCGACCGCGATTGCGATCGCCCAGCTCGCGAGACTGAACGCCAGCCCGCCCGGAAGCGTCAGATCGTTCTGAACGAATCCGATCACTGCCATGCAGTTGTTGAATACGATCGCCGCCAAGAGCGCACGCGTCAGCAGAAAGACGACGTTGACGGCGAGCCAGACCACCGCCAGACCGAAGGCGACACTCCACGTCGCCCACGGAGGTGGGTAGGTGAAGTGAAAGAGGCCGAATCCAAGGGCTGACACTAGCACCGCGCTTGGCACCTCCCATCGACCGAGCCCGGCGCACCATCGACGAGCGAGCGCGAGCAGCAGACCCGTGAAAATCAACACCTCCGCGGTGCTAGCTACCAGCAATTGGGCGAACAGCGTCGCTATGCGGGCCGCGCCGATGCCGGCAAGGTTTCCGCCGAGTGCAAGCCCGACCATGAGGGCACCCGCGATCAGGGCAGCGGCCGCACCGACCACATCGCGCGCGCTCAACCACACCCCAATGTCTGAGAGCGTTGCGCTCGGCCCACGCGCATACAGGCCGAGCACGGCTGATGGAAGGACGATACCAAACGGCAGCTGCACAGCGAGGAAGTAGCCGGCCGCCGATCGACTGACTTGCAGCGGAAGGATGTCGTAGTGATAGGCGTAGTTCGTGAGACTGAAGGCCGCGATGCTCCCGACGGCCGCAATGGCGAGCGACCCTTCAAGCCGTACTGGACTTCGGTTGGGCATCATCCGACCCATTCACGCGGTCTAACGCTCAGCATCAGCTGCGGCGCGAAGCGCTGTCAGCTGCATGCCGTTGCTGCGCCGCTTCATGACTACACCACAAGCTCATCATCAAGCTCTCCGACGCCAGCGTTCGCGATCGGGCCCAAACGGCGACGGGCCATGTCGAGGTGATCGCGGATTCTGCGTCTGACTACTCGATCCGGGAGGTCCTTAAAAGCTCGTTACCGAGGCTGTCGGCTTCAGCCAGGAGATCGGGCGTGAGGTGCCGCGCTGTGCCCAGGTCCATCATCAGCGGAAAGTCGGACGTTCGCCCTTGTCGTTCGCCCTTGTATTGCCGTTTGCTACACGCAGACAAACCCGCGAATGGCGGCCCGCCGCGAGGCCGAGGGAGCCGGATGGCAGACGCCGGACGCGGCGTCAAGCCGCAGCGCGGCCAGCGCGCGCGGCGCGCGGACGGACGCCCGCCCGCGCGCGCGTCAGGTGAAGTCGAACCCGTCTCGTTGCGGCGGCGGAGGCGCGGGGGTCAGGGCGGGCCCCTCGGTGGGGAGACCAAGGTGGGCGAGGATCTTCGTGACGGCCGCCGGGAGGTTGATGTCTTGAAGCCCCGGATCGTTTCTTACCATTGAGGCCACGGCCGATGACGGCAAAATGAGAATTCGAAAGCAGTCAGCGATGGTCGCCAATCCGCTTCCTTGATGAGGTGTGGCCAAAAACGCGACGCGGCGAACGCGTCTCAAGAAGTCAGCTGCGATTGGGTTCGTGAGATGCTTCGCGTCGGCACTCCGCAGCATCTGCTTCACTACGAGCCCGCCCATGCTATGGGCGACGAACATCAGATTGCCATGTTGCAGGCGCGGCCCTGCAAGTAGTCGAGCGAGAACGTTTTCGGCGCGAAGGAGGAGGTGCATGGACCAGCCTCGCCAGCGAGTCGGAGCGGCGTCATAGTCGACGTTCCAGATAGCGATGTTTGGAACATCGGACTCTAGCCACAATGGCCAGGCTCCCGCTGGCTTCGTCTTTGCGATCCAAGTGGTCCGCAGGCTGCCCCAGAGACCGTGCACGAAGATAACGTGGGATGCCGGTTGATCGGAGGCGCATGATAGGAGTGAAAGGTCTGCCAGGCTCGACTCCTGTGACTCTGACCTCAGTTAACAGCTCGTTGAGGAAATCCGAATTTCTCTTCAGTGTCTTGGCGGCCCCTCTCCTCCGCAGCACCTCTTGAACTTCCGCCCGCTCCCGCAGGGACAGGCGCGTTTCGTCCGACCTTCTCGCTCCGAGATACGAATCCGTCGTCGGTCTGCCCGCGTGTAGAGAGCTCCTCGTACGCCGCGATCGCTTGAGCCCGAACGGCTTGGCCGACGCGAAGGAGATCTGTGAGGAGCATCTCGACGGTCGCTGTGAGCTCATCCAAGACGCGCCCGGTTTTCGCGCGTTCCTCTACCGTCTCGCCGGCCGAGATTTTCGCGAGTGCGTCACGGTACCCGCGGTAGAACCCCCGCGCTTCGCCGAGACGCTGAAAGAGCTCTTTCCCTTCGTCCCCGAACTCCGCCGGATCATCACCGCCGGTATCGAGCCCAAGCACGAAGCAGCGGAGCTCCTCCTCACGCCGGGTCGCGTAGTCGAGAAGCGCAGGTCGGCTTGGCTGAGTCCCGAGCGAGATGGCTGACAGCTTCGCCCGCCAATGAGGCACCGTCCCGGCAAGCTCGTTCCAGAGGGCCATGAGTCCGCCCATGAGCGCTTGCACGTTCTCCATGCTCTCGAAGGTATGGTCCTCTCCGAGAATGTGCGGAAAGAGATGCTGCGGTCCAAGACGCATGTTCGTTGAGGCGAGTGCTCCGAGAAAGAGCGCCCGGACCTGCCACGCCTCCATGGCGGCGTGCTCGGCAGCAAGGAGTGGCGCAAGCGCGTGCGGGTCACTCATCCTGCCTCCTCGCCGAGCCAGCGGCGCTTGCCGTGCCGAATGTGCACCACGTGAACCTCGCGCTTCGTTTCGAGGATGGTGAACAGGAGCCGATAACTCCCGAACACGAGGTATCGAATCTCCTCGGGAAAGGCGTCGTTCTCCGGAGCGAGCGGACAGCGCTCCGGCAATTGGCTCAGGCTCTCAGCCTTCACGAGCAGGCGCATTCGCCAGCGCATCGCTCGTTCCGGCGAGTCCTTCCAGATGTAGCGGTAGGCCTCTTCGAGTTCAGCCTCGGCCACGGGTTGTACGACGACCTCGTACCGTATGCCCCTCCGCACCATTCTTTTTCCTTCCCTCATACTTCCGGCCGAGATCCTCGAGCGCTTCCTTGAGCGGCCGACCCTCCCCTCGCTTCATGGAAGCGAGCCCACGTCGTATCCCCTCGATCGCTTCGGCACGCTCGACCGCTTCGAGGAGCTTCTGGTAGCCGGCCGCATCGTGAACCACCGCGGCCGCCTTGCCGTTCACCGTGAGAATCACGGGCCGACCCGAACGCTTGATCCGTCTGAGGTAGGCCTTCGCATTCCGCTGAAAATCCGTAAGTGAATGAATGTCTGTTAGACTGACCATTGTATCCTCCACATCAAAAACCATGTGAATTCAATGCTACCATGGCTGGAGCGATTGGAGCAACTGAGCCGAAGCGGAGCAGGGCTCTCGGTCGTCGCACGATGCGCCGGCGAAGTCGGAGGGCCGTCCACGGTACTTGCTGAAACCCCGCCGCTTTCCGCGCTCGATTCACGGCCCGTAAGATGATGAACAGCTGCTGGCGAACCGGCGCGTACGGCTCAAACGGCAAACTACGTAGCTCCTCAGCGATCTCCGCTGCCGTTCGATGCGTCGAGCGTTCGATGAAGTAGTTCTTCAGTTCTCGGTAACGCTCGGCGTCGAGCCGGACGTGCGAATGCCCCTGGCGGACGCTGACTGCGTAGCCAGCAACTCGAATGGGTGACCGGTGAACGTCGAAGACGTTCTCCCGCTCATCCTCAAAGAAGCGATGCTGCCCCTGCGTCGCAAGCAGCACAAAGAAGCGGTCCCATCGCAGGTAGTGGACAGATGTAGGTTGGGTGTTCGATTCACTTCGGGCGCGCTCATGATCCATCGAGCGCTCCCTCCGTTATGCTGAGGTGCCGAGGCAGCACTTCTTGTATTTCCGTCCGGCCCCGCGCGGACACGGATCGTTCATGGGCCGCGTAAGGGGCCTCGCCACGCACTCCGGACGCCGCGGCGCCGGCTTATCCGCCCCGTCGTGAGGGAATAGGACCGAACCGGGGCGTGTCTGATAAAGAGTAGCTGTTAACCAGGCGGCTAATGTCGACGTCTGATAAATTCACCTACTGCCTCGCCGAGGTGCCCGTACTGACTGCGACAATAAAGAACGGCACCGCCGTTCCAATTGTCGTCTCCTCCATATCGGACTTGAACGTTGCCAAGTTGAAGGTGTGGAAGCACTACTGTCCGGCTTACGGAGCTTGTGCCGCAAGGGTTTCCGGTGTTCGTCGCGCCAGTGTGACATGCCGCATGACATTGCGCCCGTCTGGCAGTGCTTCGTTCCAGGTGAATGATAGCTGGGCGGGTCGCGCGATTTCCTTGGGCGCGCGCCGAACGGGAATATTCTTGGCAAGCAACGAACGAATGTCGACACGATCAAACAGACAGACTCACCTCCAGACGCTTGGCGAGGGCATACAACGTGAGTGGCGACCGGGAAGAGAACTTCAAATACGAGAGCAGGAGATACGTCGTCATCGCCACGTAAACCTGGCTCATCACGGCGTTGGGACTGGTACCGAGAAACGTCTTGATGCGCAGATGCTGTTTGATCCACTTGAAGAACAACTCCACCTGCCAGCGCGCCCGATAGATCTCAGCGATCGTGTTCGCGCTCAACGCAAAGAGGTTCGTGAGGAAGAAGTAGCGGTGGCCGGTGGCGGGATCGAGGTACCCGATGCGGCGCAGATCGATGGGGATGCTGTCCGCTTTACTGCCGGTGATCCGGATCGTCTGGTCGGACGTGACCCCGGAGAGCGGCGGCGGATCCCGGCGCGCCACGACGCGGAAAGCCGCGCCCCGCTTGAGCCGCGTGACGAAGAAGGCCTGCTGGAGATGGAGCTGGTGGAACCAGGCGTAGTCGACGTACCCCCGGTCGAAGGTCACGATGCTGTCCGGTTCGAGGACGAGGTTCCGGGCCTGGTGGACGTCGTGCGTCGAGCCGGTGGTGACCCGCACGAAGGAAGGGATGTGGCCGTCGTGGTCGAGTAGCGCGTGGAGTTTGATCGCGCCCTTGGTGGTCCGGAACTTGGCCCACGGGAACACACTGAGGCATAGATCGACGACGCTCGCATCAAAGGAATAGAGTTTATCCCGGCTTATTCACCGACTGACGACTGAACGGGTTGGGAGGCGGAGAAGAGGCGGAGATCATGACCGGATTGGTTGACGATGGCGACAGCGGGGAACGAGCGACTGCAGTGGGAGCGTGGAAAGGGCATGGAAGGAGCGCGCGGGGCACACCGGTGACCTCAGCGCGTCGACGCGCCGCGGGAATCACGGGTCGCAGGGCGCGGGGAAATTCTTCGTCAGGACGGCGTGTAGTGGAGGGCGTGGAGCCGTGTCCACAGCGTGCGCCAGAGCGCCGCCGAGCCTTCGCCGAGGACCAGCACGGCACGGCGGCCGTGCACGAGCACTCGGGCGGCGACCCGCAGGATCACCTCGCGGAATCGGCCGAGGCCCCAGCCGTGACCGGTGGCCTTCTCCAGGAGGACCCGCGCGGCGTGCACGAGGTTGTAGGCGAGCACGTTGAGGAGCAGCCGCACCTCGTTGTGGGCGAAGGAATCTCCCGCGACCAGCGTCGCCGCGAGCGGCCGGCCGCGGTAGTGGCGCTTCGCCCGGGGCGAACAGGAGAGCGCGGGATCGAGCACGCTCATGAGCTCGCCCATGTGCCCCTCGGCGGTGCCGCGCTGGCGATAGAGATCGAGCAGCGCGTGGCCGTCCTGGTCCTCGGGCGTCCAGCTCGTGACCAGCCAGAAGTGGTGCAGGAAGAACTCCTCGGCACGCTCCAGCACGACGAGCACGACCCGGCGCTCGCGTGACCACGGCTCGGCCCGGTAGGCGAGCTCGTAGCACCACGTCCGCGGCTCGGCGGGGGGCCGCCCCGGCGGGCGGCTGAGATACGGGGCGGCCAGACGGTCGAGCACCGCGTTATTGCGCAGCCGCGCCACGTACGGTGTCCCGCGCTGCTCGAGCGCCGCGAGCAGCCCCTCCTCGGGGAACCCGGCATCGATCCGTACGGCCGCCACCTGGCAGAGCTTCTGCTCCACCTCGGCGAGCAGCGGCAGGAGGAAGTCCGCCCCGCCCGCGGCGGTGTGCGCATTCCCGGCGCGCAGCTTCGCGTCGAGCAGATCCCCCGTCTCGCCGACGCTGGCGATCAGCGGATGGAAGATCCGGGTATGGTAGTGCCCATTGTATTCCGATCCCGGCTGCTGCCCCTCGACTTCGATCGGCAGCGAATCGAGGTCCACCGTCAGGTAGCGGAAGCGATGGCCGTGGCGTCCGACGCGGTGGCGTCGCGCGGCGAACTCCACGAGCGCGCGGCGTACGACCGCGCGATTGCCGTCGGCGCCGAGCATCCCCACGAGCCGCGACAGCGTCGGCTGCGAGGCGAGGCCGTCCGGCACTGCGGGATTCCGGTCCAGGATGGTCCCGTCCGTCCGGGGCCGCATCTCCAGCGGTCGGATCCCACGACGATCCGACACCGCCAGCCGAAACACCGCGTCGTCCCGGAGCCGATCCGCGTCGTCGTGGTCCCGCCACCCCTGCCCGAGCAGCAACAGCGCGGTGCGCAGCAACTCCGACAGCGGGTGGGTGATCAGGTCGGGCGCGCGCGTATCGCTCAGCCGACTCGTCATCCAGTCGACGATCCCGATCCGCTCCATCACCTCCCGCAGCACCACCGCTCCCGCGTCCGACGTCAGCCGCTCGGGGCGGCTCTCCAGCCGCAGCGATTGGTTGAACTCCGCCCGGAAAAGAGAGAGATTCGTTTCACCCATACCGCGCCTCCTCACCGCCTACGCTCGGTCTTCGCAAACCCGCTCGTAGCACGGCTGAGCGAGGCGCGGAATGGTTTCAGGCGCCCTCAGTCGGTGAATAAGCCGGGATGATAGCGTGACCGGTCGCTGGACATGCAAGGACCCGGTGGCGTTCGCTGGAGGTGACACGAATCTGTACGGCTATGTATTCCAGGATCCCATCAATGCGATCGATCCGTGGGGATACGGGCAGGTCTTGCCGTTTCCGCCGGGCGGCCGTAGTGGTCCGCGGCCATATTGGATGCCTCCGAATCCGACTGTAACGCGTCTCCCCATACCCCCAGAGCCCGTGCCGTTTGTCCCGACAGAATTGCTACCGTTAATTATGCCACGACCGGTGTTCTGCTCGGCATATCCGGGGCAATTTGGTTGCCCGTTCGATCCCGACAATCAGACGAAGAGCGACCCAGATAAGGACGAGCCGGTGCCGTGTTTCGGGTGAATGATGGCCGTGGCAATGATCCGTGCGCTCGTTGAAGAGACGCGCAAGTGGGCAGATATCGATGTGCGGGTGAATAGCCTTAAGGCGGCATTACGGCATTCGGAGTGTGACGACCGCGAGTTGGAGGAGGCGGTCTCGGCGTTGCGCGCCGCGCTCCGTGCTTATATAAGAGAGAGTCATGGCCATACGCCTGGCGACCGGTGTACCTTCTGTGCACGAACGGAAGCGCAAGTAGCGATCTTATTGATATCTGCAAATGCAGCGATATGCGACGAGTGCATCTGGCGCGCAGTCGAGGCGATGCGGCGCAAATACGGGTATGCGACGCGGATCAGACGTGTGTTCTCGCAACTGTGGCTGCGATGGCACGGGCAGAACCGCCAGAGGTCAGATACGGATATACAATGACGTCACCTATGACTACGCTGCGAACGGCGAGCTCCTGCGGAAACCCGTGGGAAGCGCGGTGACCGACTATGACTACGATGTGCTCGGCAACCTCCGAAGGTGTCGTACCGTCTGGAAGCACGCCCCCCCGGCTGTTATGAAAGGTAAGGCAGCGTAAGCAAACAAAGGTAGCACCTGCTGGGTAACAATTGCTATGCTGCCTCCCATGGGCAGTGTGGCGGGGCTGAGGGCGAAGTTTCATTTGGTGTGGCCGTATGAAGCGAATAGGCGGCGAACAGCGGCGCGTCCCATAACCGGTAAAGTGTTAACCAGGCGGCTAATGTCGACTATCGACTGAACTGGTGAGGAAAGCCATCGGCAGCGCAGTGACCGCCTATGCGTACGACGTCTTCGGGAACTTGAGATCTGTAACGCTTCCGAACGGCACAGTCATCGAGTACGTTGTCGACGCGATGAACCGTCGGGTTGGAAAACGAGTCGATGGGGTGCTCGCGCAGGCATGGCTCTACGACGGACAGCTGCGCCCAATCGCGGAGCTAGATGGCAGCGGGACGGTGACGTCACGCTTCGTGTATGGTAGCTTAGGTAACGTACCGGACTACTTCATCAAAGGTGGGTCGACGTATCGAGTGCTTGCTGATCACTTGGGAAGTCCGCGCCTTGTCGTCGACGTGGTCACAGGGTCGATCGCCCAACAACTCGATTATGATGAGTTCGGTCGTGTCACGGGCGATTCGAATCCGGGCTTCCAACCATTCGGGTTCGCCGGTGGGCTGTACGATCCTGATACAGGGCTTACACGCTTCGGCGAGCGCGATTACGACGCGCGCGTCGGGCGGTGGACTAGCAAAGATCCAATCCGTTTCGATGGCGGCAGCACGAACCTGTACGCGTACGTACTGAATGACCCTGTGAATGCGATCGATCTAACCGGATTGTTTACTTCGCCTGACGAGTATCACACCAAAGTGTGTCCTCGAGAGCCGAATGTTACTGATCGCTGTACCTGCCATTGTGTATATCAGGGCGAAGGGTCCAGCTGTCAGAGCGATTGTGAGAAATGTGAGTTGAATACGAAAATGTCGGCGCAAGACATCTGTAAGTGCGTCTGTAAGGTGTACGGCGGCACCCAATGCGATAAAGCATGTAGAACGCCAGAGCCTCCGGTGAAGCAATGCGAATGATTGCGCTCGTCGGCCTTATGGCGTTGTCTTGCTCGCGGACAATAGCACGGGACTCTACAGTCGCGTTGCTTGATCCGAAGCTTCTGGGCAAAGCTCACTATTTACTATCACATGGTAATCGAGAGAATACGACCCGCCGCCCGGTGCAAGTTATCGTAGACTTTGGCGAAGACGGACGGGTCGCTGGGCTGGCTGCGGTCTATGATCCCAGCGTCCGAGCTGATGAACTCGAACGGGCGCTGGAGGAGCGCTACTCGCAGTGGAGAGTCCGCAGTTTGAGGACTGTCAAGGTCTGGCGCGTGAGCTCAGAAAAGTGTGCGGTGGCGCTCGACGAGGGTGCCGGCGGGTGTGTGCGGGTATTGTACTTGCCGTTTGCGAAGGTCGGCGAAACGTTTACATCTCGCGCAGGACGGTGCGCGTGCACGTTCTCGTGTGACGAAGAGCGCAAATAGCTGTACTGCGGTCCAATGCGTGGGTCTTGAGCACGATCGCAGACCTTCGGGACGAAGGCGACTGATCCAGCGGAGGCCGTAGGTCAATAATATACGCCTCTCGCGGCGAGGGTGTGGATAACGCACCATGTTCAGGTGAACATTCGTTCACTAGAATAGGGTAAATAAATAAAAAGTACCACCTCGCGAGTACTACGCTCGGCGATCGTCGTTCTGCCCGGTTTATGCGTCAACCTCTCCATCATCTTCAGCACAGTTCCAGAAAGCATGCCGCTCCCGGCAAAGTCTCCAGTCTCCTGGATAGTTCTTCGCTCAGCGATCCTGGAGACATATCCCGCCAGTTGCAGAAAAGAGGCCCATGTCGTGACGGAAGTGCCTGGTGGGCTGTCTCTTGAGAGGGGATTGAGCGTACCGAATAGATCTCACCACAAGTGCGATCCAGCGGCCGGGAGGAGGCGGCGGGTATAAGCACATGGAAGCACGTGATGCTTGGAATTATGATGACGAAACACTAGGGGGTGGGGGTGGCCCTCCTCCTCCCCCTCGGGTTCGTTCTCACCCCCCAGAAGAGTATGATAAAGAGTAGCCGTTTCCGTGCGTCGGGCGAGCGCGAGGCGAGCGAGGCGAGCCCTCGCAGCGAGCGCGCATGCACGGAAACGCGGGTTGGACGAAGCCTTCGCGGCAGCCGTGGCAGCGGCGGTCGCCTATGGGCGACATTACGGGGACGGTGCGGGTGTCGCCCGAGGCTTGAGGTGTCGGCGCGGCGGGACGCGACGGGGGGATGCGGGCACCGGATCGACACCGTGAGCGTGGGACGCCGGTGAGACGCGTGACGGCGCGCGTGCGGGGGCGACGGGCGTGACACGTCTCCGTCGCACCGATGAGCGGCGATCGGCGGGGCATGACGCCGAGGCTCACGACCGCTCCCACGCGCGCGGAGGGCCGCGGTCGTAGCGGAGCAGCGGACGGCGGACGAGCGTCCGACGGTGGCAGGCGGGGCAGCGCGCGAGGTCGATGCCGGTCAGGGCGAGCAGCAGCGCGGCGAACGGACGCGCGGCGGGCGGCGCGTCCTTGGTGGCGGCGGTCGTGGTCGGGGCGGTCGCGGTGCGTGGTGAGCAGGCACGGGCTTGGGCGAGGCGCGTGCGGACGTGGCCGGCGGCGAAGAGGCCGAAGTGGCGGATCTTGACGAAGCGCGGCGGCAAGACGTGCTCGAGGAAGCGGCGGATGAATTCGCCGGGCGCACAGGCGGTCGCGCGCTGGCCGCGGGTGCGAAAGACGACGGTCGTGTCGTCGACGTGGACGAGGCGGTGGTTCGTGATGGCGACGCGATGCGTGTAGTGGCCGAGGTAGCGAAAGACCTGCTGCGGTCCGCCGAAGGGGCGCTTGGCGTACACGACCCAGCGCTGTCGTAGAGGCGTTGCCGGCGCCGGCGGGCGGCGCGATCGTGTGCGTCGTCGTCGAGCGCGCCGGCGGCGCGCGCCGCGGCGATCGCCGCCAGGACTTTGCCGCGGAAGAGCGCGCCGAGGACGTGGACGGGAAAGAGAAAGTTCGGCGCCGCCGCGACCCAGCGCGTGCCGTCGCGGGAGAGGCCGCCACCGGAGACGAGGCAGTGGACGTGCGGATGGAAGTGGAGCTCGCGCGTCCAGGTGTGGAGCACGGTCGTGATCGCGAGCTCGGCGGACTCGCCGAGCCACTGGGGATCGCGGGCGAGCGTCGCGAGCGCCGCCGCGGCGCTCTGGAGGAGCAGCGCGTAGAGCCGCCGCCGATTGCGGCGGACGAGGCCGTGCAGCTCGGCCGGGATCGTGAAGACGACGTGGAAGTAATGCGTCGGCACGAGGCGGGTGAGGCGCTGCTCGACCCAGCGCGCTTGGCGGAGCGCCTGGCACTTGGGGCAATGGCGATTGCGACAGGAATTGTAGGCGGGGCGCGTGAAGCCACACGCGGTGCACACGTCGACATGGCCGCCGAGGGCGGCGGTGCGACAGCGGATGAGATCGCGGGCGACGCGCTCGCAGGTGGGCGGCGGGCGATCGCGGGCGCGGACGGCGGCGAAGTGCCGCGCGAAGATCGCGGCGATGTCGAGGCCCGCGTCCCGCGCCGCGTGGCCCGCCGCCGAGCGGGCACACGGCATCGGACGGGGCTACCCGAGCGCCGCGCCCCGCGGGGTGCCGAGGAGATCGAGCGGGCTCGGGACCTCGCGCAGCTGCGCGGTCGTCAGGTGCAGATAGTGCGCCGTCGTGTCGAGCTTCCGATGGCCGAGCAGCAGCTGCACGCGGCGGATGTCGGCGCCGCTTTCGAGCAAGTGCGTCGCGAAACAGTGGCGCAGCGTATGCGGCGAGAGGCGTTTGTGGATGCCCGCCGCGCGGGCCGCGGTCCGGAGCACGCGGTGAATCGAGTTGCGCGTGAGGCGCGTGCCCGCGCGCGGGTGCTTGTAGCCGGGGAAGAGCGCCGTGTCGGGCGGCCGATACGCTTGCCAGTACTGGCGCAGGGCCGTGAGCACGCGCGGGCTCAGCATCACGTAGCGCGGGCCGCTCTTGCCGTGGCGCACGTGGATCAGCATGCGCTGGCTGTCGATGTCGGTCGTGTCGAGCGCGGTGATCTCGCCGATGCGCAACCCTGCGCCGTACGCGAGCATGAAGATGGCGCGGTACTTCAGCGAGGTGGTCGCGGCGAGGAGCTGCTGGACCTCGGTCCCGCTCAAGAGCGCCGGGACGATGCGCGGGACTTTTGCGCGCGGGATCGCGGCCGTCCGGTCGCGGTGGCCGGTCGCGAGCAACAGGCTGCGGATCGCGCCGAGCTGGACGTTGCGCGTGCGCGGGCTGCGGCCCTTGGCAATCAAGGTGTGCACGTACGCTTCGATGTCCTGGCGCGTGACCGCCGCCAGCGGCCGATCGACGTGCAGGAGAAACCGTCGCGCGTACCGCACGTAGGCGAGGACGGTATTGGGCGCGAGGGCACGCAGCGCCATCCAGTTCTGCAGCCGCTGCAGCGATCGCTCGATCGGCGATGGACGAGCCATGGGTTCCCCTCCGTGGTTGGTGGCGTCGGAAGTGACGCCGGAGAACCATGCTGCGTCTGTCAGCGATTCACACGTGCGCGCTGCGTGGCACCGTCTTCGAGATCATCAGGGACGCCTCGCAGGCTGCCGCGAAGCGGCTTCGTCCAAAGAGCGCCTCGTAGATCTGATACCGGCGCGTTTCATTGGCATCGGCCAGGGTGGAGCGACACACCTCACGCGTCGCAAAACAGTGATAGAGAAATGCACGCTTGGTTTCGAGCGCGAGCTCTAGATCACGGAGGCTCGTTTGCCGGCTCAGCTGCGCGTAGACGAGGCACGCAAACTGCGTCCAGCACGAGAAGGAGCGGACGCGTTTGTCGCCCCCATGCTCCCGGGCGAGCTTTTCGAACTCGCCTCGCGGGACGAGGCTTAGAATCTGGCTCAGAACCGTGCGCGTCGCTGCCATCCGTGTGCCCCAACGGTTTGCGGCGGCATACCTTCGCAGATCCGCGTCGATTCGGCATCCGAACGTCGGGGCGCGACTTCAATGCGGGCGAACAGGCCACGAACCCGCCCCCCTCAGAAACGATATCTCCCGCCTCGGGCATACCCCTGAACGCCGCTCGGCAGAAGGGTTTCCTACGTTTTCGGGATTTCTAAGCCGGACAGCAGTGGTGTGGAAGGACGGCCAGAAGCTTCGCCGCATCGGTCGGAGGTGGGGCGCGATCGAAGCGGGTGGTACCGTCCGGTGCGGCGGCAAGGACATCCTCGAGCACCAGCGTGTGGAAGTGGACGTTCATCAACAGTACGTCACGATACCCTGTCGTCGAAGATCACGGTCCACTACCGCTACCATCCGCTTGCCGGCCAAGACCTCCTGGTGGTGTCGGCGTCCCGCAACGCCCAGCTGCCGATCACGGTCCGCGGACCGGACGACGTCGATCTCAAGATCCCGCGCTGGATGACCGACCCCGCCGCGGGGCGCCTTGAGATCGCGGCGGTGGCGGTGTTGCCCCTCGACGTCCTGCGCGCCGTCGCGGAGCGGCTCGCGCCCGCGGAGCAGTTGCCGGCGACCCGCGCCCTCACAGATCCTGCGCTGCCGACGCCCGCGTCGGGAGAGGAGGAGACCTGTGGAGGACATGAGGCAGCGAGAGTTCCCGTGGGCCGCGCCGGGCGTGCGTCGCGACGCGCCCGAAGTCGTGCTCGATCCCGCGACGACGACGGCGGCGATCGGGTTGCTCGCCCGCGCGCTGCTCGCCGTCGTGCGCGCCGTCGCGGAGACCGACCATGAGCGGTGAGGAGAAGATCACGGCGGCGCATCGCGCGCGCCGCGCGGTCGTCTATCTGCGCCAGTCGTCGCCGGGCCAGGTGCGCCACAACCTCGAGAGCCAGCGCTTGCAGTATGCCTTGGCGGACCGGGCCCGCGCGCTCGGCTTTCCGCACGTGGACATTCTCGACGCCGATCTCGGGGCGAGCGCAGCGGTCGGGGCGAAGCGCCGTGCGGACTTCGAGCGCCTCCTGGGGAGCGTCGCGCTCAGCGAGGTCGGCCTCATCCTCAATCGCGAGCTCTCGCGGCTGCTGCGCACCGACAAGGACTTCTGCCAGCTCGTGGAGCTGTGCCAGCTGTTCGGGACGCTGCTGGGCGACGAGGAGACCATCTACGACACCAGCCGCATGGACGACCAGTTGGTCCTCGGCATCAAGGCGACCATCAGCGTCGTCGAGCTGAAGGTGCTCCGGCTCCGCCTCGTGCAAGGCAAAGAGAACAAGGCGCGTCGCGGTGCGCTCTAGCCGCGGCTGCCGCCCGGTTATGTGTGGGAGGCGCCCGAGACCGTCGCGAAAGATCCGAACGTCCGCGTCCAGGAGGCGATCGCGCTCCTCTTCGCGAAGTTCCGGGAGACGTGGAGCATTCGGCAGACCTTCAAGTGGTTCCGCGACAACGACGTGGCGCTCCCGGTGACCAAGGTGGTCGGCACGACGCAGACCGTCGTCTTCCAGGTGCCGCGGCCGAGCTTCATCGCGTCGGTCCTGCACAATCCGTTCTACGCGGGGGCCTACGCGTGGGGGCGGCACGCCACCGAGCCGGTGTGGCGCGCGGGGGTGCTCAGCAAACGTCGCACGGCGGTGGCGGCACCCGAGCAGGCCCGCATCTTCATCCGCGACCACCACGACGGATACATTGACTGGCTAACGTTTGAGGAGCACCAGCGGATGATGCGGCGCAACTACTGGCGCGGGGACGCGGACGAGACGGCGGGCGCCGTGCGCGCCGGCCACGGCCTCCTGGCGGGGCTGCTGCGCTGCGGGCGCTGCGGGCGCCGCCTCCACGTGCGCTACTGGGGGAAGGCGGGTACGGCCGCGCGCTATCTGTGTCTCGGCGACTTCGCCGCCGCCGGCGGCCGCTACTGCGTCGGCTTCGGAGGCGCGCTGGTGGACCGGCGCTTCGGCGAGGAGCTCGTCCGCGTGCTGTCGCCGCTCGGGATGCAGGCGAGTCTGCACGCGCTCGATCAGCTGGGGGCACAGGATGACGAGCGGCGGCACGTATGCGCGCGCCAGCTTGAGCAGCTGGAGTATGAGACGGCGCGCGCGGCGGAACAGTACCACGCGGTCGACGCCCGCAATCGTCTGGTAGCCGCGGAGCTGGAACGGCGCTGGAACGCCAAGCTCGAAGAGATGGAACGCGTGCGAACAACTCTCGCGGAGCTGGATGAGCGGCGCCAGCCGCCGTCGGCCGAGGAGCGCGCGGGGCTGCTCGCGTTCGGCGAGCGCATGGCGGATCTCTGGCACCACCCGGCGTGTCCGATCGAGCTCAAGAAGCAGATTGCCCGGACGGTCATCGAGGAGGCCCTGGTCGACGAGGACCCGCCAGGGACGCTGTCGTTCATCGTGCATTGGAAAGGGGGCAGCCACACCGCGTTCACGATGGCGAAGGTGGGCTCGAAGACCATGAGCCGAACGACCGACGCGGATCTCGAGGTGGTCCGCAAGATGGCACCGCGCTACGGCGACGCCGATATTGCGCGTGTCCTGAACAAGCTCGGTCGCCGGACCGGCAAGGGCAAACCGTGGAGTTCCGTCGCGGTCAAGACGGCGCGTCGTAATCACACGATTGAAGGTCGGAGCGAGACGCTCGTGGATGCCGAGCTGCTGACGCTGCAGGCGGCGGCGCGCTACACCGCGACGAGCGACACGACGATCAAGAAACTGGTCGACGCTGGCGTCCTGCCGATGCGGCAGGTGGTACCGTTCGCCCCGTGGGAGATTCGCCGTGCGGATCTTGAGACCGAGCCGGTGCGAGCGATCGTCGATCATCTCAAGTGCACCGGCCGGCTCCTGATCGGGGATCCGTCAGACAAGCAGCGCCAACTCTTCCAATGAAATTGCGGAGGTGATGATGCCAGGTACTGTGCGCATCACATCATTTGAAGGCCGCTACCGAAGCGCTGGATCGCCGTGACCGTCCCGCTCCGGCCCTCGACGACTCCCCGCCGGCGCCCACGCCGCCGCTCGAAGCCAAGGAGCGCGCGGGTGTAGATCGTGAGCACGGCGCCGCAGAGGGTATGATCCCACGCCAAGCGATAGCGGAGCGCGTGCGGCAGGGAGAGCACCCATTGGCGCACCGGGACGTGCGGGAGAATGTGGTCGACGAGCTCCGCGGCACCCGCGGCTCCGAGTAGAGTAGATAGATAAGATAGCCGCCGACACCGCGCACTTTTTCTTCTGGAGTCGCGCTCGCGGTGTCGACGCCCGCCTCGAGCTGCGAAGCAGGACACGATCATCTCCAGGACCGCGCACGTACCGCATGCTTGCCTGCGTGTAGTGAACGGCAGTAGAGGGTTTCCCACGCGAAAGGCCGTATGCCCGCCGATCCGCCGTCCCGCCGACTCACCACGATCGTTGCGCTCGACGTCGCGGGCTATTCCGCGCGCACGGAAGCCGACGAGGCGAGGACCACCGCGGAGGTGGCGGCGCTCCGGCGCGTCATCGAAGGCATCGCCGCGGCGCACGGCGGACGCGTGTTCAACACCGCGGGCGACGGCTTCATGCTGGAGTTCGGCTCGAGCCTCGCCGCCGTCGAGGCCGCGTTCGCCCTCGCAGAGCGGTGCGAGCCCAAGGTGCGGGTCGGCGTCCATCTCGGCGACGTCGTGGTGCAGCCGAGCGGCGACCTCCTCGGCCACGGCGTCAACGTCGCGGCCCGCCTGATGGCGCGCAGCGATCCCGGTTCGGTGTTGGTGTCGGCCGACGTGCGCCGCACGATCCGGGGCCCGTTGGCGGAACGTCTCGTGTCGCGCGGCAGCCTGACGCTCGACAAGATGGCGGAGACGATCGAGGCCTTCGCACTCGGATCGGCGGCATCGGTCTCCGTCCCGCCGCCGCCGCCGAGCGTCGAGCCGCTGCTCGCCGTGCTGCCCTTCGACAACCTGTCGGACGACCGGGAGATGCAGTTCTTCTCGGACGGCGTGTCGGAGGAGATCATTCAACGGCTCTCACGCGGCGCGCAGATGAAAGTGATCGGGCGCACGTCGAGCTTTCAGTTTCGCGGCGCGGACAAGACCGCCCGCAACGTCGCGACGGAGCTCCGGTGCTCGCACATCCTGGACGGGTCCATCCGCCGCGCGGGCGGGCGGGTGCGGATCGCGGCGCATCTGGTGGAGGCGGCCTCGCAGACGACGCTGTGGTCGGATCGCTACGACCGCAGCCTCGAGGACATCTTCGCGGTGCAGGACGAGATCTCCGAGCACATCGCGGCCGCCCTCGACCAGACCTTCACGAGCTTCTCGACCAAGGCGATCGATCCGGCGGTCTATGACCTCTATCTGCACGCCAGCCCCAAGTCCTATGCGCCCGAAGAGCTACGGACCAACGTCGGCCTGCTGGAGGTCGCCACGCGGCGCGCCCCCCATTTCGCCGAAGCCTGGGGTCGGCTTGCCTATTTGCGGGCCTGGCTGCGCGTCTATCAGCCCTTTGCCGATCGCGCGGCGAGCGCCGCCTTGGTGGCGAACGAAGCAGCGCGGGCGTTGGCTCTCGATCCGCAGAACGTCGACGCCCTGTTTGCCCACTTCTTCGTCATCGCCCCCTTCGGACGGTTCGTCGAGGCCGACACGGCCGTGCGGCGTCTGGCGCGGGCGCCCGGCCTGGGCGCCGAAGGAGTCTACGTCGGGTGGTACACCCGGCAAATCGGACGGCTTCGCGAAAGCGCCGAAGCGACGGAGCGCGCCTTCTTGTTGGACGCCCTGAACCCGATGTCCGCGAATGCGGTCGCGCTCTCGAGAATGGCGACGGGGCGCGTCGCGGAAGCCGTGCCGGTTTTCGAGGATCTCATGGCGCGCGTGCCCGACATGAGCTTCCCGGTTGCGAACCTGCTGCGCGCGCAAGCCTTCCTCGGGAATTGGGAGGCGGTCGACCGTTTGCTCGATCCTTCGGCGCGACACCCCCTGCGCGAGTTTCAGGACGGTCTCGCGTTCATCCGGGCCAAGCGCGATCCCACGCCGGAGAACGTCGGCGCCATTCGCGACGCGCTCGAAGCCCACTACGCCAGGACGGGATGCGTCGACCTCTCGCGGCTCGTGTACGCCGCGCACCTCGGTCTGGTCAAGGAAGCCTACCGGACGGCCGAGACCGCGTACCTCGGTCCGCGCGGCACCGCGGACGACAGCATGGGTCCGGACGGCTACCGCACCGGACTGTTGTTCCACGCCGGCATGCCCGAGCTACGCGATGATCCGCGCTTCGTGCGCCTGTGCGCGCGACTCGGCCTCGTCGAGTTCTGGTCGGCGACGGGCAAATGGCCCGACTGCGTGGATGAGGTTCCCTACGACTTCAAAGCCGAATGCGAGAAGGCGCGCGCGGTTCCGATCGACGAGTTCAGGTTTTGAGCCGACACCGCGCCGCCTAGGCCGATGCTCTTACTCTCGCGTGTCGGCGCCCCTTCTTGTTGCCACGTCGCCACTCTTGAGGAGGTCGCGCGGGTGGGCGAGGAGGTGAGGGCGGGGCCGACGCCGACGAGCTGCTGAAGGCCCTGGCCGATCCCCACATCAAGGCGCTGGCGAAGGCGAGAGCGGAAGAGGCGGTGTCCCGCGGCGTCTTCAGCTCGCCCTGGGTGTTCGTCGACGGCGAACGGTTCTGGGGGCTGGGACCGAACCGCCGATGGTCGACGAATGGCTGGTTCGCATTGGCGCGGACTTCGATGGACTTGCCCCCGCCCACGACTCAGTCGAGCCCACTCTTGCGTCGCCCTCGAAAACCGTGCCGGAAATCTGACACCGTCAAATATTTCGCGCGCAATAGACTGTATACGTCCGGCTATGCGCCCCTGTACTCTGTTTGTTTGGAGCTGCGCGGCGGATGCGCGATGAGCGGTCCCAACACGCGCGATGGGAGGTTGTGATGCGCGCTTTGACGGTACGTCTTATCTCGGCGGCAGCGGTCGGCGGGGTCGCCGCCGCGGTGCTCGCGCGCTCGTCGGCGGGTCAGCAGCTCCCCGGCTCTGCGGCGACGAAGGCCGTGCGATGCCAGGCGGCAATCAAGCGTGCGAGCGCGGCGTTCGTCGCCCGCAGACTCGCGAGATTGGACGCCTGCGGCGATCGCGTCCTCCGATGCATTCAGACGGAGCCGTCGGACGGCGGCTGTCGCAACCGCATCGGCCCGCTCTGCGCCATCGATCTCGGCCGCATCACGGCGGACGAGACCCGGTTCGAGCAGCGCATCGTACGGGCATGCGACGGCCTCGACTTCGGCGATCTCCTCGGGCCGGACGGCCTCGACTTCGGCGCGCTCGCGAGCGCGTGCGCCTCCGACTTCGACACGCCGCTCGACGACCTCGACGCGCTCGCGCGCTGCATGCTCCGCCATCACGCATGTCGCAGCGACGAGATGTTCGACGCCCAGGAGCCACGCGCACGCGAGCTGATCGAGGTCGCGGGCGAGAGCGTCCCGCCGGGGTCGTGCCTCGCCGATCACGGCGGTAGCGGCGCCAGCGTCGCCGATCCGGTTGTCGGCGTCGCGATCGAGCGATGTGAGAGCACGGTCAAGTTCGCCGCGCGCCGTCTGGCGACGAAGCAGCTCAACGCGCTGCAACGTTGCGCCGATCGCGTCTTCGTGTGCATCCAGCGCCGGCCCGGGAGCGACGCCTGCCTGACCCGAGCGACCGGCGCGTGCGACAGCGCGTTCGCCGCCATCGCACGTGACCGAGAGAGGCTCGGCCCCGCGCTCGGGCGGCGATGCTCCGATACGACGATTCCGTTCTCCGTGCTCGGCGCGCCCGAGGCCGCGAATCTCGACGCGCTCGCAGACCGCTGTGACGCCTTCGGCGTCCCATCGCTCGCCTCTCTCGACGATTACGAGACATGTCTGCTCGCCCAGCACGATTGCACGGTCGCGGAGCTGCTCCGGTTCGAGGTGCCGCGCGCCGACGAGCTCCTCGCCGCGGCCGGGAGGTCGTTGGCGAGCTCCTGCCCGACGGCAACGCCGACACCGACACCCACCCCGACGCCGACGCCCACGACCACCGCGACTCCCACGCCGACCGCAACGCCGACGCCCACGGCGACCGCGACGCCCACGGCGACCGCGACCCCGACACCCACACCGACGACTACACCCACGCCGACCGTGACTCCGACTCCGACCGCCACCCCCACGGCGACGGCGACGCCGACCGACACTCCGACGCCGACCCCTACAGCCACGATCACGCCAACGCCGACGGCGAGCGCGACGCCAACCGCGACGGGAACCGCCACGGAGACACCGACCGTCACGTCCACGCCGACGCTGACCGCGACGGCGACGCCCACCGACACACCGACACTGACACCCACGCCGACGCAAACCGCGACCCCCACGCCGACGCCGACCTCCACGCCGGCATCGTCCGGCGATTGCTGCGTGAGCAACGGGGGATTGGGCTGCGGCGATCCAACGTGCGAAACGTGCGTCTGCAACCTCGACTTCGTCTGCTGCAACCTCGGGTGGGACTCCCTCTGTGCCAGCGAGGCGGCCGTCGAGTGCAGCGGCAGCTGCACGTGCCCCTGACGGAAACGTCGTGGCGCAGGCCGGTCGTTCCGTATGGTCGAGTAGACCGGCTTGAAGTCGAAGTGGTGGGTGGGTGTGGAGATAGCGGACGGTCCGCGTCTGTGACCGCATGACGACGGTCGTCGAGTCGTGACCGTCCTCGATACCCACGCGGTGGATCTGGTGGCGCAGCGATCCGGCGCGGCTCAGTCGGCGCGCTGCCAAGGAGATCAGCCGCGCGAAACGACTGCGCTTGTCGGCGATCAGCTTGTGGGAGCTTGCGATGCTGGTTCGCAAGAAACGCATCGATCTCGATCGTGAGCTGCTCGACTGGGTCGAGGGCGCCCTGACGGAGCCCCGGCTCGATCTCGTGCCGCTGACACCGGAGGCGCTGCAGACGGTGTGGTAGGAGCACGAGCAACCGTGTCGACGCGCTCACGATCGGGTTGAATCCCGACGGCGATCGGCCGCGACCACCGTCCGGGAGCGTCGGCGCCTTCGCGGAATCTTTACCGCAATCCTTACCGTTCACCGCTCGCATCCGACCACGGCACCACCTACGCTTCGCTTCCCGCCGGCTGAGACGCCGGGCGAGCGAGAGGGAGGGCACGTCGTGAGGATCCGTCCGACCACCGTCCGCGTGACGGCCGCGAAGCGGGCCGCCGCTCGCCCCGTCCTCGTCGCGCTGGTCGTCGTCGCGCTGGTCGCGACGGCGCTCGACGCATCGGCCGCGACGTTCACCGTCAACGACGCGGCCGACACGAGCGACGGCGTCTGCGGCGCCGCGGTCGGCGAGTGCACGTTGCGCGACGCGATCGGGGCGGCGGTCGCGGCGCCGGGACGGGACACGATCCGCTTCGACCCGACCGTCTTCCCGCGGCACGACGTCAACCCGATCTTCGTCTCGACCCCGCTCCCGTTGATCTTCGACCCGGCGGGGACGGTCGTCGACGGCGCGGGCGCCGGCGCCGTTCTCGCCGGCGATGTCGGCGTCAACGAGGGCCTCGTCTTCGCGAGCCCGCCGGGCGTGACGCTCGCCAAGGTGACCGTCGCCAACCTCGTCGTCTTCGGGTTCAGCGACGTGGCCGTGTACGTCTGCGGCGGCTCGCCGCCGGAATGCCCGGGCGACGTCTCGGGCGCGCTGGTGCAGAACGTCGCCGTGTCGGCGGCCGCGGGTGACGGCATCAGGATCGAGGGCCGCACCGTCAGCAAGTCGCGGATCGTCGACTCGATGGCGACGAACGTCACCGGGTGCGGGATCCAGGTGCTGGGTGAGACGTCGATCGTCGGGGCGCGGGTCGAGCGCAGCAGCGTGCTCTTCGCCGGCAGCTGCGGCGGCATCCTCCTCAGGTCGCTCGGACGCATCGTCGGCCCGACCGTCGTCGACTCCCTCGCGGCGCGCGGCGCCGGCGTCGGGATCGGCATCGACGCCGAGGACGTCGAGAAGGCGAGCCTGGCGAACCTCGTCGCGACCGACAACGACGGCGTCGGCGTCCAGATCCACGCGAGCCGCGACAACGGGAAGGCGAAGGTGACGAACGTCGTCGCGTCCGGCAACGGCAGCACCGGCATGGAGGTCTCCGGCGACGTCACGAACGCGGGGCACGCCCTGAAGAACGTCGTCGCGGACGGCAACGACGTCCATGGCGTCGCGCTCTTCGGCATCACCAGCGGCCCGAAGATCAGCGGCGTCGCGACCGTCGCCAACGGCGATGCCGGCCTGGGACTCTTCGCCCCGGTGACCGGCGCCAAGGTGAGCCGCGTGACGTCGGTCGCCAACAACGACGGAGTCTTCTTCCTGGTCGGCACGCACAACACGGCGCAGGGCGTCCTCGCCGCCGTGAACGAGGACGCGGGCATCCTCGTCGTCCAGGGCGGCTCGGGGAACACGATCAAGAAGAGCGCGGCGCCGGCGAACCAGGCGAGCGGCATCGCGATCGCCCTCGGCGACACCGCCAACGTGGTGCAGCAGAGCACCGCGCTCGGCAACGACACGGATCTGTTCGACGGCAACCTCGACTGCGACGGGAACCAATGGGTCCGGAACGTCTTCCGCACCGCGAGCCAGCCGTGCATCCACTGATGCGCGGTCCGCGCCGGCGCTCGCCGTCGAACGTGGCGAGCCTCGTGCTCGCGGGCGTCGCCGTGCTCGCCCTCACCGCCGTCGCGCCTGCCGCGCACGCGACCACGTTCACCGTCAACAGCACGGCCGACACCGACGACGGCACGTGCAGCAGCGCGGTCCCGGGCGGGTGCACGCTGTCGGAGGCGATCGCGGCGGCGGTGGCGACGCCGGGGCGCGACACCATCGCGTTCGATCCGACGGTCTTTCCGCCGGGCATGCCCGGCGTGATCGCCCTCTTCCAGGCGACGCCGGTGATCGCGGACCCCGCCGGAACCGTCCTCGACGGGAGCGGGGCCGGCGTCGTCATCGAAGCGGCCAATCAGATCGGACCGTCGGCCGACCCGCTGGTGTTCGCGAGCGGGCCAGGCGTGCCGCTCGGGGCGGTCGCCGTCGCCGACGTCGCGGTCCGCAACTTCGCCGGCACCGGCATCGTCATCTGCGGCGGCGAGTACCCGAGCTGCGACCAGGACGTCTCGAAGCCGACGGTGCAGAACGTCGTCGCGACGGGGAACGGCGTCTCCGGCATCAGGATCGCGGGCCGGAACGTCGTCCGGCCTCGGCTGATCGACGACGTCGTGGCCGACAACGCCGGGAGCGGAATCGACGTCGAGGCCTCACAGGCGTTGACCGCGGCCCGCGTCCAGCGCTGCACGGCGCGCGACAACGGCGCGGGGATCTTCGGCAAGCCGGGAATCATCCTGCACGCCGGCGTCGCCGCGACCGGCGCCGTCGTCGTCGACTCCACCGCCGTGCACAACGGCGGGCTCGGCATCGCCGTTCAATCCGACCAGCAGACGGCGAAGACCAAGCTGACGAACGTCACGGTCGTGCGGAACCAGGGCTTCGGCCTGGTCGTCAGCTCGACCGGCGACGTGAGCGCCACGACCATCGCCTCCACCGTCGCCTCGAACGGCATGAGCGGAGGCATCATCGTCGACGCCGGCGGGACGCTCGCGGCGACGACGCTGAAGGACGTCGTCGCGAACGGGAACGGCGGGCGCGGCATCGGGATCGGCGCGTCGTTCCACCTCGTCGGCACCAAGATCGTGAACACCACCGCGACCCGCAACGGCGGCGGGGGGATCTCCGTCTTCTCCGGCGTCGACGCGACCGGCGCGCGCATCACGCGCAGCGCCTTCGTCGCCAACGCCGGCATCGGCTTGCAGCTGATGGGCACGCGCAACTCCGTGAAGAGCGTCCGCGCCGACGGAAACGGCGCCGGCATTCAGCTCGACGCGCCCGGCGGCGGCAACAGGATCGAGAAGTGCACGGCCCACGCGAACAACGGGCCGGCGGGAGGCTTCGGGATCGCGGTCGCCGCCGGCAGCACCGGGAACGTCATCCAGAAGAACGCCGCCTTCGTGAACGACGGCTTCGACCTGAGCGACGGCAATCCGGACTGCGACGGCAACACCTGGAAGCAGAACGCCTTCACCGGGACGAGCGTCGCCTGCATCCAGTAGCGCGCACCGGGCGGCGCGCGCCTCGCCCGCGGTCGCAGTCGGCGCGGCATCCGACACGTCGGCGTCGTGCGGCCGACGATCAGCGCCGCCTCGACGTACCGCCGAGCAGCGAGCCGAGCACGCCGCGCAGGATCGAGCGGCCGAGCTGGGATCCTGCCGAGCGCGCCGCGCTCTTGGCGACGGCCTCGAGGAGCCCCTCGCGCTTGCCGCCGCGCGGCCCGGTCGAGCCGAACAGGATGTCGCTCAGCGCACCGCCGACGCCGGGCTCGGCGCCCGACGCAGGCGTCGCCGGCTCGACGGCCTTTGCATGCTCTGCGGCCCGGCTCTTCAACATCTCGTAGGCCGACTCGCGATCCACGGCCTTCGCGTACCGTCCGGCGATCGTCGAGGCGGCGATGAGCCTCTTACGCGCCTCGGGCGTGATCGGACCGATCTGCGAGGCCGGCGGAAAGACGAATGCGCGCTCGACGACGTTCGGACGCCCGTTCGCGTCGAGCAGCGAGACGAGCGCCTCGCCGACGCCGAGCTCGGTGATCGCGTTCTCGGTGTCGAGCTTCGGGTTCGGGCGCATCGTCTGCGCCGCGGCTTTGACCGCCTTCTGGTCGCGTGGCGTGAAAGCGCGCAGCGCGTGCTGGACCCGGTTGCCGAGCTGGCCCAGCACCGCGTCGGGAATGTCGAGCGGGTTCTGCGTCACGAAGTACACCCCGACGCCTTTCGAGCGGATCAGCCGCGCGACCTGCTCGATCTTGCCGAGGAGCGCCTTGGGCGCGTCGTCGAAGAGGAGGTGCGCCTCGTCGAAGAAGAAGACGAGCTTCGGCTTCTCCGGATCGCCGACCTCGGGAAGGTGCTCGAAGAGCTCGGAGAGGAGCCAGAGCAGAAACGTAGCGTAGAGCTTGGGCGAGTCGAGCAGCTGGTCGGCAGCCAGGATGTTCACCACGCCGCGGCCGTCGGCGGTCTGCATCAGGTCCGCGACGTCGAGCATCGGCTCGCCGAGGAACCGGTCTGCACCCTGCCGGTCGAGCTGCAGCAGGCCGCGCTGGATCGCGCCGATCGACGCCGCCGAGACGTTGCCGTATCCGGTCTGCAAGGTCTTCGCGTTCTCGCCGACGAACTCGAGCATCGCGCGCAGATCCTTCATGTCGAGGAGCAGCAGGCCGTTGTCGTCCGCGATCTTGAAGGTGAGCGTGAGTACGCCCTCTTGGGTATCGTTCAGATCGAGCATGCGGGCGAGGAGGAGCGGCCCCATGTCCGAGACGGTGGCGCGGATCGGGTGGCCCTGCTCGCCGTAGACGTCCCAGAGCACGACCGGACAGGCGGCCCACGTGGGCTCGGCGAATCCGATCCTCTCGAGACGCTGCTTCATCTTCTCGGTCGGCGTGCCCGCCGCCGCGATCCCCGAGAGATCGCCTTTCACGTCCGCCATGAACACCGGGACGCCGATCGACGAGAACCGCTCGGCGAGAACCTGGAGGGTGACGGTCTTCCCGGTGCCCGTGGCGCCGGCGATCAGGCCGTGCCGGTTGGCGAACCCGGGAAGGAGAACGAGCTCGGTGCTGTCGGCCTTGGCGACGGGGAGCGGCGAGATCATCGGACTTCCTTTTGATTCGTGATCGGAAATGCGCCGGCAGGTGTTCGCGCAGGCGATGAGGAGGTGACCGTTGCGGCGAAGATAGGCGGCGACGACGCGAACTGCAATCCGCGACTGCGGCTCGCCATCGAGAGGGCGAAAGCGTCCGCAGCCGCGGGTGAGCCTGACGCCGTCCGACGAGCGGCAGAACCTCGTCGCCGAAGGCGCCGACGTCGCGATCCGTCTCGGTCAGAAGGTCAGCTTGTCGAAGTCATCCCATTGAATCGTGACGCCGTCGGTGACGGCGTCCCAATTCGGAACGTTCAGCGTCCGGACGCCGCCGCCGCCTCGCGAGATCAGCTGGAACGCGACCGTGTCGTCGGGCGGCGAGCTGCCGCGGACGTAGACGTCGGCTCCCTGGATGAACGGCAGCGCGCTGAGGACCGGATCCGGCTGGCTCAGGTCGGTCTGCGCGTCGCGGTTGCGATCGAACGCGAAGAACGCATTCACCTGCTTGCTGATCGGACAGAGGGTCGCCGTGCAGACGTCGAGGCCGTCGATCAGCAGCTGGTCGTTCTCGCCGTCCTGATCGCCCCAGAGCTCCTTGTATCGGAGGATGGCGGCCGACACGCTGCCCGGGCGGCCGCCGGCGTACTCCTCGATCGCGGGCGACGCGAGCAGCCGGACGGTGTGGTCGTCTCGCACGAACGGCTCGCGGTAAATGTGCAATGTCGGAAGGGCGGTCTGCACGACCGCGAACTCGTAGCGCTGGCGGCGCTGGACCGAGACGGGTCCCCACTTGCCGCCGCCGATCGAGCCGTCGGTGATGGCGATCGACGCCAGCGGCGCGACCGTCGACCGTCGCCCGTTGGCGTCGACCGGCCAGATCTGCACCGTCGCGCCGGCGAGCCCGGAGTTCTGCGGGAAGTCGAGCGCCTTGCCCGCGACCTCGATCCGGCGCTTGCTGCGGATGTCGCGCCGCGCGCGGCGGCCGGTCAGAAACGCGTAGTACCGAACGAAGGACTCGGCCGACGTGCAGGTCTGCACGTGGGTCTGGTCGGGGATCGTGACGTTCTCCGCGCCGTCCATGTTCCGGCCGGGAGTCCCCCGCCCCGCCCAGACCGCGAGCGTCGGCACCCCGGGATTCTGGTCCTGGCCGTCGACGTTGACGTAGTGCCCGACGTTGGCCCGGCGCGCGGCGGCCATGGCGCCGTTGGTCAGGTAGTCGTACATCACCGAGGTCCCGAGCGAGTGCGCGACCACGTCGACCTGGGCCTTCCCCGTCCGCAGCTTCAGCGCGGCGATCGCGTCGTCGATCTGCTGATCGACCTCGCTCGTGTCACCCACCGCCCGCGTCGAGTCGTAGTCGACCTCGTCGATCCAGCTCGCGGGGTAGTGATTGCTCTCGAAGCGCATCGCCTGCGACTCGAACTGCGCGCCCGAGCCCTCGATGCCGTGCACGAAGAGGACCGGGTTGTACCTGAACGTCTTGGCGTGCGCTGCCGTGGCGGTGGACAGCACGAACGCGCTGCCGGCGACGGTGACGAGCAGCAGACGCAGCAGCCTTCCGTGAGCACCGCGGTTTCGAATACGGATGTCCCTCATGTCGCTCCCTCCGGCACGTTACGGTGCCCGCGGCGCAATCGTCGGGTCAATCGACGATCCCGGGATTTCGCGTGCCGAGATGGGGGATGCGTCGCACGGTCTTTCGCGGTGTCGCCGGCGGCTCGAGACGGGAGGCATGCCGCGCCGGGTGTCTGGGCGGAGCCCGGCCAGTACCCAGCGCCGCCACGGCGCGCGCTTCCCATCGCGCCGCGAGCCGGGCTAGAGATCACCGTGCGCTGCAATCGATGCGTGGCGCTCGTTGCGCTCGCGGCCGTCGCCGCACTCGTCGACGCGGCCGCGGCGCAAGAGCTCGCCGGAACGTGGGTGCCGCAGGAGGTGACTGCGGACATCCTCACGCGCCAGCCCCAGAACGTCCGCGTGCTCACCATTCGCGAGGCGCGCGGCGGGCTGATCGGGAAGCTCATCGTGCCGTCGCTCGCGGGCGTTCCCGTCGCCGTCGAGCAACACGGCGACCACGTCCGACTGGCGATCCAGATGGCGCGCGGGATGGAGACGCCGCTCGAGGGCACGCTCACGGCCGATCACCTGAGCATCACGGTGGCGGGCAGCGCCAATCCGCCGACGATGCTGCGGAGACCCTCGGCGGAAGAGCTCCAAGTGCTCGAGCGCCTCGCGCCCGAGAAGCTCCCGGTCCCCGGGATGAAGGCGCTGCCCCCGAACGGCCTCGCACGGACGCCGCCGATGGGGTTCAGCACCTGGAACCACTTTCAGACGCAGATCGACGATCGCACCATCCGCGACGTCGCCGACGCCCTGGTGGCGACCGGCATGCGCGACGCCGGCTACGTCTACGTCAACATCGACGACGGCTGGCAGGGCGAGCGCGACGAGCACGGCATCCTGCGTGCGAATGCGAAGTTTCCCGACATGAAGGCGCTCGCCGATTACCTGCACGGGCGCGGCCTGAAGCTCGGCATCTACACCTCGCCCGGCCCGAAGAGCTGCGCCGGATTCGAAGGCAGCTACGGCCACGAGGCCGAGGACGCGCGGACGTTCGCCGCGTGGGGCATCGACTACCTCAAGTACGACTGGTGCAGCGCCGGGCTGATCTACGACGACGCCGAGATGCCGGCGGTCTATCTGAAGATGGCCGAGGCGATCCGCGCCACCGGCAGGCCGATCGTCTTCAGCCTCTGCCAGTACGGCCGCGCCGACGTCTGGCAATGGGGCGCCGACGCCGGCGGGAACCTGTGGCGCACGACCGGCGACATCGCCGACCGCTGGGACATCATGTCGACGATCGGCTTCGCGCAGGACGAGCTCGCGCCGTTCGCCGGTCCCGGCCACTGGAACGACCCCGACATGCTCGAGGTCGGCAACGGGCACATGACCGCGGCCGAGTACCGCACGCACATGAGCCTCTGGGCCCTGCTCGCGGCGCCGCTGATCGCCGGGCACGACGTGCGGAGCTCGTCGCCGGAGACGCTCGCGCTGCTGACCAATCGCGAGGTGATCGCGATCGATCAGGATCCGCTCGGCCGGCCGGCCAAGCGCGTCGTGCAGCGCGGGCCGCTCGAGGTCTGGACACGGCCGCTCGACGGCAAGCGCACCGCGGTCGCGCTCTTCAACCGCGGCGCGGCGCCGGCCAAGGTCCAGGCGAGCTTCGCCGAGCTCGGCATCGACGGGCGCGCCGGCGCGATCGACGTCTGGGCGCAGACGCTCGCTCGGCGCGCTGGAGGGAAGCGTCTCGGCGGACGTCGAGGCGCACGGCGTCGTGCTCCTGGTGCTCGAGCCCGCCAAGGAAGACGAGTCGCGGAAGTCGCCTGGAAGGAAGTAGGTAGAGCGGTCGACTCGGGAGGAACGCTGGATGTCGCGTAGCCAGATCGCCGCCATCGGTGTGGCGGTGGCGGCCGTCGTCTTCTGGCTGTCGACCCGCGGCTCCGAGCCTCCGCGTTCGCCGGCGCCGGTCGCGCGCGCAACGCAGGTCGCCGCGCCGACGGCAACGACGGCGATCCGGGCTCCCGCGGCGACCGCGACCGCCGCGAGCCGCGCAACGGCAACCGCTCGTGCCTCCGAGACGCCGCGAGGCACGCTGACGCCGACGGTGCGGGCAACCCCGACGCCGCAGTCGTATTCGATGGCGATCGCCGACGCGATCGATCCGATCGAGCAGCAGCGCGCGGTCGAGGTCGGCGAGAGCCGCGGCCGGGGCTCACGCCACCTGCGGCTGGTCACGTTCCCGTCGGCGAGCAGCTACGAGGCGCCGAACGCCGTGCTGCTGTACGCGTACCTGGCGGAGGTCGATGCCGAGGACGAGCAGGGTGAGCGGGGCAGCGTCGAGGACGCGCCACGCGTCCCGGCGCGCGAGATCACGGCCGTGCTGCGCAACCGCAACGGCGACGCCCTCGCGGCGTTGACCTTCCACGACGACGGGCAGAGCGGCGACGCGCGGGCCGGCGACGACGTGTTCACGGTGCAGTACCTGCCGTCGCCGGAGCAGGACGTCGATCTGGGGAAGCTCACGCTCGTCGTGCAGGCGACGTCGCAGAAGGGCGAGCAGCGCACGGCGACGACGTCGTTCCTCTACAGCATCGTCGCCGCGCGGCTCACCGGCGGGTATCGCGACGAGCTCGTCAACGGCGATCTCAGGCTCTCGATCGAGGTCGAGGTGGACGACGCGGGCACGTTCGACGTGCAAGCGACCATCGCCGACGAGCAGGGGAAGCTGGTCGCGTGGGGCGACGCCATCGTCCAGCTCCAGCCCGGGACGCACTGGATCCCGCTCACCTACGACGGCAGCATCCTTCGGAGCCACGGCGTCGATGGGCCGTACCTGGTCTCGTCGGTCGCGCTCGACGGCGTGAGCACCGATCCGCCGCTGCGGAACGACGTCGTCGCGAGCCCGTATCTCACTCACGCGTATCACGCGAGTGAATTCGGAGGCCGGCGGTAGCAACGGAAAGCCGGTATGGCACGTCCGTCCGGGCACCGCGGGCTCTTCAATCTCGGCGCGATGCTCGCCGGTCGCGGCCGCACCGACGCCGCGGTCGAGGAGCCCCGCACGGCCGCGCGGCTCGTGCCGCGGGCACTCGAAACCCGGCGGCGGTGCTCTGAAATACGCCAGCACCCCGCCGGCGTCGTCCCGCTCGACAGCCGGCCCGGCCGCCCGCTACGCTTCGACGACCGCGGCGCGCCGATCGTCGCGGGCGGACGATCCACCACTCGTGCAGACGATCGATCTCGACATCGTGACGCGGCGGCTCGCGGCCGCGCGTCACGACTTCGCATGCGCGCGGCCGTTCCCGCACGTCGTGCTCGACGACTTCATTCGCCCGGACGCGGCGGCCGCGATGGCGGCGGAGTTCGACGCGCCCGACGGCGCCTGGATCTCCTACCACCACGTCAACGAGAAGAAGCGCGGCCTCGCCGACCGACGCTGCATGGGGCCGGTGAGCCGCGCCGTCATTGCCGACCTCAGCGCGCCGGCGTTCATCGCCGCGCTCGAGTCGCTCACCGGCCTCGCGTCGCTGCTCGCCGATCCCGATCTCGACGGCGGCGGCCTGCACGAGACGCGTCCGGACGGGTACCTGAACGTCCACACCGACTTCCTGTCGCACGCGGTGCGGCGGACGTGGAGCCGGCAGCTGAACCTGCTGCTCTTCCTGAACGAGGACTGGCCGGCGGCGTATCGCGGCGACCTCGAGTTCTGGGACGCACACGTGCAGCGCTGCGAGCGGCGGATCGCGCCGCTCTTCAATCGCTGCGTGGTCTTCCGAACGAGCGAGACCTCGTTCCACGGTGTGCCGGGCGGCGTCGCGTGTCCGGAGGGCCGCTCGCGGCGCTCGCTCGCGCTCTACTACTTCCGCGACGAGGCACGCATGCTGTCGCTCCGCCCGACGCGCTACATGCCGTTGCCGACCGACGGCGTCGCCCGGCGCCTGCTCGTACGGGCGGATCGCGTCGCGGTCGCGGTGTACACGATGCTGAAGCGCTACACGCCGATCGATGACCGCCTCGTGAGCCGCATCCTCAAGCACCTGTGAATCGGACGCCGATCGCCGACGCGGCGCGCGTCTCGACGGCCGCGCGCGCGGCGTCGCGCAACCGACGCGGCCCCCGCGTCGTGCAACGACTTCGATTTCTCGCTGACGGGCCGGTGCGACCCGACGTGAGCGCACGCACCCGATCGATCAGGGGATCGCTGGCGCGAGCAGCGGTGGGGGCTGCTCGAAGCCTCGCAGCGACCCGGTGCCGACGATGACGCGCGCGGCGGCGGTGCGGCGATTCCGGCCGGTGCCGTCAGGACCGCCGTACGGCTGGGAGCGCGCGGGAGCCCTGGCCCTTCTCCTGGGGATCGTCGCGCTCACCGCGTCGCCGAAACCGTTCACCGAGCGCCTGACCTGGGAATCCCTGCTGGCTCCTTACAGTGGCGGCGCGCCACTCCCCGATGATTTCGCCATTCAGGAGATACGGCGCGGGTCGGCCAATGACGTGCTCATCGAGGTTCGACGCCCCGCGGACGGCGCGACGATCGAAGTCGTCGTCGTCGAACGCGGCCGCTGGAAGAGCGTCACACGAATCGCAGAGCTTCACGATCGACTACGAGCTCCCGCATTCGCCCGCTCCCGAACGCGGGCTCGTCACTGCCTTGCTCGCCGATACGATCCGATCGCGCGACCATGGTCTACCGTCACCCGACGCGATTCCACTGCGCGCGGGCGATGCCACCGCCCTTCCCTGGTGGCTCGAGATGCTGCGCGGCGTGCGCGGCATGTTGTTCGGCGCGAGCCTCGGCCTGTTCGCGCTCATCGCCATCTGCCGTTCGCCGGGCCTGGCGCGCGCGGGCGTCGCGCTCGGCGTCGCCGATCTGAGCGCGCGCCTGATCGGTGTACCGTTGCTGCGGCCGGACATCGGCGCGATCTGGACGATGCCGGCAGCGGCCGCGCTGCTTCTCCTCGCGCTGCGCGGCCGGCGTACCCGGCGGAGTCCGGCCTCCTGCCGGCCTTGGCCGTCACCGCGACCGCACTGGTCTTGCGACTCGCGCTCGGGCCGTGGGGACCGCTGCACGTCAACGGTCACGGCGCCCGCTTCGTCGCCGGTGCCGTGCATGACCCGGCGGACATCGCCGCGTATGGTCCGGGCTACAGCGAAATCTTCGCTCCGATCGCCGCCCTCGCACCGTCGAGCCCGGACTGGGCGATCTTCGCGTGCAACGCGCTGTTCTCGGCGCTCATCGTCCCGCTGGCGTTCGGCGATCGGCCGAATGACGGGTCTGTCGGCGAGCGCCGCCTTCGTCGCCGCCATGCTCCTCGCGATCGACCCGATCGCGATCCGCATGGGTGCGACGGAGGCCTACTTCCCGGCGATCGCCTTCCTCTGCACGAGCGCGAGCGCCGCGATGTTGCTCGCCCTGCGCGAGATGGAAGCCGGCGGCCGGTGGCACGCCGCTGCGCTTCTGGTTGCCGCGGGATTGCTGCTCTCCCAGGCGGCGCGCATCCACCCCTGTGCGTGGGTGCTGATGGCGACGGTGCCGTTCGTCGTCCTGGCCGGAGACGCAGGCAGCTGGCGGCGGCGCATGCTCGTGCTTCGTCGCCGCGGCGGCGGTCGCGCCGGCGTGCTGCTGTTCACGAGCGCGAGCGTCCTGCTCGACGTCTTCGGGAACATCCGCGCCGGGACGGTGTTCAGGCCTCCGCTCGCCGTCGCCGTCGCCGCTCGTCTGGATCGCGCTGGGCGCGGCCGTCTATGCGCTGGTTCGCCCCGCGACGCTGGCTGGCCGTGCCGGCCGGGATCTCCGTCGCGGCGATGGTCATGACGCGGCACGCGTTCGACGCGAGCTGGATCTGGCAGCAGTCCTACTTCCGGCTCTACCTGACCCTGCCGGTCATCGCGGCCGTCGCCTGCGTCCCGCCGGCCTTGCTCCGCCGACGCGGGTCGGCGTCGCCGCGGCCGCCGTCGCTCGTCCTCGCCTGGGGCCGCTTCGGATTGCCGATCATCCGCCGCCCGTACCGCGGAGCATCTCGAGTATCGCTGGCTCCGCGAGCAGCTCCGCCGGCTTCCGCCCGAGTGCCGCGTCGTCCATCTGGCCGTCGGCCGGCAAACGCGTCCTCACGCTGCCGACCTACGTCGGCCCGGCGAGGACGGCGGTGGCGATGGACCCGCGCCGACCCTCGACGATCGAGGCGGCGCTCGCTCCCGCGCCGTGCCTCTACTACGTCCACAGCTCGCTGTGCTCGACGGCCGAGGGCCGGCCGGAGTGCGAGGCGATCGAGCGCCGGCTCACGCTCGTCCCGATCGCCCGGGCGTCGTTTCGCCGCCGAACCGGCGATCGAGACGTTCTCGCACGACGGCGACACGGTGGAGACGATCCTCGCGCGCGTGGAGCGCGTCGACGGCCGGGACGGTCGATGACTCGGCTCAAGGGATCTCTGCGATCCAGCAGCCCCTTGCTTCGCAGCGTCGAGTGCCGGCATGGGCTCTTCGGAACGGCGCCGCCCGCGCTCCGCGAGTCGGTGCCGGCACGGTCGGCGACGAGACGGCGCCGGCCGCGTCTTCGTCGCCCGCAGGTACGGACCGTCGCCAGCCACTACCCGCCCGCGGTTCCGCCTTGCTACGGTCGCAAGAGCCCGGTAATCGTGACGAATTCGTCACGAGCGATGGGGGAGAGTGCGCGTCGCGTTCGCGCCGAGTGGTTTCGAGTCCCTCGGGGTAGCGGCGCTCTCGCCGTACCGGAACGGCCGGCGGTCACGAGGGCACGGTCGTCCACCGGTCCACGCGTTCGCGTCGAAGCGCAGGCCCGATAGCTCGCTGCTCGGGACGAAGATGGCCGCGCATGGCGCAGCGACTCACGGGGCCGTGCCGAAACCGGCGAAGCGGGCCGCGCGGCGGCCGTCGGCCGACGCCGGCCGTTCTCCGCATGGCCGCTGATCGCGCGCACACGCTCCGCGCCGTGGCGATCTCGACGTGCGCGACGCTCCTCGTGCTCGAGCTCGGCGCCCGCGTCGTGACTGGATCGCTCGCGTCTTGGGGCCCCGCGGCAGAGGTCGGCGCCGAATCGATCGCCGACCCCGAGCTCGGCTACGTCCCACGCGCGGGTCTTTCCGTGCGCGTGCGCGAAGGGTTCGAGGTGCACACGCGCGAGGACGGCATTCGCAGCAACGGCGACCAGCGTCCCGGGCGCGCGCGGCCGGTCACGCTCGTCGTGGGAGACTCGTTCGCGTTCGGCGACGAGGTGCTCGACTCGGAGTCTTGGCCGGCGGTTCTCGAGCGAGCGATCGACGCGCCGGTCGTCAACGCCGCGATTCCGGGCTTCGGGCTCGACCAGTCGGTGCTGCGCGCCGAACGGCTGGCACCGGTCGTCGATCCGGATCGCGTCCTCGTCAGCTTCATACCGCACGACGTGCGGCGGTGCGCCATGTCGATCTGGTCGCACCACTCGAAGCCGTGGTTCGACGTCGACTCGGGACGACTGCGCGCGCACCCGATGAGCCGGTACGCCGTGTGGAGACAGGCGATCGCGCCGACGCTGTCGCGCAGCGTGCTGATCGACTCCCTGTTCCACGACGCGCTTCGCAGCGACGGCCCCGACACGTTCGCGCACCGCCGCGGGGAGGAGGTTGCCTGCCTGCTCCTCGATCGCCTGGCGGCGCTCGGGCGCGACCGTGGCGCGATGGTCGTCCTGGTCGCGCAACCGCAAACGCCGCTGCCGGCCGACTCGCGGTATCCGTCCGATCCCGGCGATCCGCGTTCCGATGCGGAGCTCGCGTCGATCGTGATCGATTGCGCGAAGCGGCGTCGGCTGCCGGTCGTGGATGCCATCTCCGCCGTCGCCGCGCTCCCCGCCGCGCGGCGGGAGGCGCTCTTCCGCGGGAAGGGCCACAACTCGCCCGAAGGGAACCGGGTGATCGCGGAGATCGTACGAGACGCGCTCGAGGGCCTGCGCCGATCGTCGCCCGGTGGGGCGTAGGCCGAGGGCGCGCGACGCGGTCGGAGCGCGGCCGCAGTGCCGCATGGCTTCGTCGATCCTCGACTGCTTCGTCGTAGCCTGGAGAGCCGGCGCTTGCGCCCGCTGTCCTGGCTGGCATCGCGACGCGAACATCTGCTACTTCCGCTGCGACAGGGGGACGCAATGGAAGATCGCATGAGTGACGGTCCCACCGACCGAGACCCGCAGCACCGTGACGATCGAGGCCACCCGCACGGCCGCTCCGAGACTGATCGTGAGCGTCGGGGCGAGGGCCCGGACACGCGCTTCCTCCAGCTGGAGATGTCGCGGGTCCTGTACGCGGAGGCCGAAGGGGTTACGAAACAGGCCTTCCGGGAGCTCCTGTTGGACGCCGCGAAGGCCCGTCTCCGGGAGCGCTTCGGCGAAACGATCACGCGGCTGGCGCGGATGGCGACCGACGAGCTGCTGGCCGACATCGAGGCGAGCCTCGATGTCGAAGATCAAATCCAGCGCCGGCGCGGATCGGAGGGCGGCACGCCCGATCGGCTGCGCGAGGCCCTCGCCCGGAAGTTCGACGGCGCCCAGCGCTCTGCCGAACGGAAGGAAGCCCGCGCACCCGGGTCGCGGAAGCGTCGCCGCTGACGTCGGCTCGTCGTTCCCAAACGAGGCCGGGGTGACCGGCGGCGCGGGCCGCGCTCGCCGCGACGAATCGCCGCCGTAGCGCCGACGTGACCGCCTGTGCGGTCGTCAGTCGGGTCGGCGGCTCGCAGCCGGACGAGAGGTCGAGATCCTGGCGATGCGCTCGATCGCGATCCTTGCCCGGCGGCCGCGCCGCGACTACTCCTGGCCCCTTGAGGCTCCACACCCATCTCCTGCAGCTGCTCGCGCCCTTTCGTCCGGGGGACGAGGTCGTGCCCGGTGCCCGCCTCGTCGGCGTGTTGCTGGAAATCGGTCTTGGATGGCGCTTCCGTAGCGGAGAGGGAGACGTCAACGTCGAGGTGGCCCTCGCTCGCAGACACCGAGCGCTTCGCCGCGTCGCACGCCACGGCTCGCGTTGAGCTATCGTGCGCTCACGAACACGGCGGAACGGTCGCGTGCCGGCAAGGCGCTGTGCGAGGCGCTGGTGCCGATCGTGGCGCGCAACGAAGACGCCGTCCTGGCGGCGATCGAGCGCGAGGCCGCGACCGAGGACCACGCGTCGCCGGCCGGCCGGCGCGTCCGCGAGGTGCAGGTCGAGGCGGCGCTCGAGCCGGCCCTCGACAGCCCGGCACCGTTCTTCACGATCACGCCGTACGTCGGGTGCGTGATCGGCTGTCGCTTCTGCTACGCTCAGGCGCCGATCGGCCACATGCGACGCCTCGCTCGCGCGCCGGTCGTGCCGTGGGGAAGCTACGTCGACGTCCGCGTGAATCTGCCCGACGTCCTGGCGCACGAGCTCGTGGACGCACCCCGCTGGCCGATCAAGTTCTGTCCGATACTCAGCGATCCCTACCAGGCGGTCGAATCGCGGTACGAGGTGACACGCTCGTGTCTGGAGGTGATCCGCGCGGCAGCTGCCGCGCCCCGTCTTCGTGCTGACGCGCTCACGCCTCGCCGAGCGCGACGCCGAGCTCCTCGCGTCGCTGCCCGCCGCTTGGGTCGGCGCCTCGATCCCGACGTTCGACGACGAGGTGCGCCGTCACTTCGAGCCGCGCGCGGCACCGATCGCCGATCGGTTCGCCCTGCTACGAACGCTGCGTGCCGCGGGCGTGAAGACGTTCGCGGTCGTGCAGCCCGTGCTGCCCGGTCCCGTCGAGGCCTTCGCCGACGCCCTCGCCGAATGCGTCTCGTCGGTGAGCATCGACGTCCTGCACGGCGTGCAGGGCGCCGCCGCGGACTTCGCGGACGCGAGCTACAGGACGGCCGCCACCGACGACTGGCAACGCGAGCGCGCGGCGGCGCTCACCGCCGCGCTCGCGCGCAACGGCGTGACGATATGGGAGGGTGACCTGCCGCCGTCGCTCACGGCGGCGACGGCGTGAACGGGCCGCTCGAGGCGCGCGCTGCGGGTGGCGACGCCACGCCTGGATGCGGCGCGTTCGGCGGCCGTCGTGCAGCGTTTTCGGCGCGCGATCGTCTGCCGGCGGCGTGATTCTTCGTCGCCTCGGGACCGTAATCGGCGGCGTTTCACCAGTCGGAAAGTCGCGATCGGCGCTACCGCGATCTTGCGGGTTACCCCCTCGCTCGTGCGATACTCCGCGTCCGCCTCCGACACACCGTACGTCGCGCTGTGCGCGGGCTTCTGGGCACCGTGATTGCAAAGCTCGATACGATCGGGATCGGCTGATGGCCAGGGTCCTGCTGCTCAATCCGCCCGCGAACGGGCGGGCGGTGCTGCGCGACTTCGCCTGCGGGGAGTCCTCGAAGGCCGATTACTACTGGGCGCCGATCGACCTGCTCGTGCTTTCCGGCGTGCTCGGCGCGGACCACGACCTGCACGTCATCGATGCCGTCGCCGAGTCGTGCCCGCCGTCCGAGACACTGGCGCGCGCCCGCAGCTTCCGGCCCGACGCGGTGTTCTCGCTCACCGCGGCGGTGTCGCTGGCGGACGACGCGGCGTTTCTGGCCCGCGTGGCGGCCGAGACCGGCGCTCGCATCTACGGTCTCGGCGACGTCGCCTCGTTTGCTCCGCAGGAAACCTTGCGCAAGGTGCCCGCCTTCGACGGGCTCATACAGAACTTCGCCGATCCGTCACTGACGCGTCTGGCGAGCGGCGACGACGCCGGCGTCCGCAGTGTGGCGCTGCGCCGCCGTGAAGGAGTCGAGGTGCGGCCCGTCCACGGCGGCGAGCCGATGCGCTACGGCATGCCGCGGCACGCGCTGTTTCCTCTGCATCGCTATCGGATGCCGTTCACGCGCTGGGAGAAGACGACCACCGTGCTGACCGCGAACGGCTGTCCGTTTCCCTGCACCTTCTGCGCGTCGCGCAGCCTGCCGCAGCAGCTCCGCCCGATCGCGGATGCGGTGGCGGAGCTGGCCGAGGTCGAAGCACTCGGCGTGCGCGAGGTGTACGTACGCGACTTCACCTTCGGCCCGAGCCGGCAGCGCGGGCACGAGCTGTGCGACGCCATGATCGCCGCCGGGATCCGGCTGCGGTGGTCGGCCGAATGCCGCATCGACGTCCTGGACGAGGCGCTCCTCGATACGATGCGTCGCGCCGGATGCGAGGTGATCCTGGTCGGGATCGAAACCGGCGACGAGGAGGTCGCCGGCCGGCTCGGCAAAGCGGTGAAGGCGAGCCGCACGCATCGCGTCCTGGCGCACGCGCGGGCGCTCGGCATCCGCAGCTGCGGGCATTTCGTCCTCGGCAGCCCGCACGAGACGCGCGCGCAGGCGGTCGCGACCGTCCGGTACGCCCGCGCGCTGCCCCTCGATTACGCCTCGTTCAACCTCTACGCCCCGAGGCTCGGGACGTCGCTGCGCAGCGAGCTGGTGGCGCTCGGCAAGGTGGACGACGGCGATTTCGGGTTGCAGGACGTCTCGGCGCAGGCGAACGGGTTCGCCGACATGACGGCCGAGGAATTGCGCGGCGTGCTCCGCTGGGGGGTCACGTCCTTCTATCTTCGTCCCCGCCACGTGTGGCGGCTGCTGCGCTGTACGCCCTGGTCGACGCTGGCGCGCCAGGGAAGCAGCGTGCTGCGTGCGGCCTTCGACACACATACCTGAGGTGCGATGCGAGCCGATGAGCTGGATCCGCACGCAGGTCTCCATCGCCGCCTCGCGCGAGCTGCGCGCGGACCTTCGGCGTCTCGCGCCGATCATCTTGGGCATGGCCGTCGCGGTGGCGGCGTTCGTGTGGCTCAGCCGCCTCAACGCGCAGGTCCCGATCAACGAGGACGGGGTCCGGGATCAGCTTCTCGCGCGCGATTGTGCGGAGCTCGGACGCTGCCACCTGACCGGCCCGCAGACTTCGCTCTCCGGGTTCTACCAGGGCGCCGCCTGGCTGGACCTGCTCGTCGCCGTCCGGATGCTCGGCGGCGACACCTCGACGGATCGTCGAGTCGTGATGGCTCTCCTGGCGTTGAGCGTCGCGACGGTGTTCGTCGTCGTCTGGCGCTGGCTTCGCCCGTCATGCGCCCTTCCGGCGGCCGTGTGCATGGTTGCCGCGTTGAGTCTCGATCAATATCCGAGCCTGCTCACCAACCCGTGTGCATCGGCGTTCGTGGACGTGCTCACCGCCGCGGGGATCCTCTGCTACGGTCTCTCGGCGAAGCGACGGTTTCTCGTGTTGGCGGCGTTCGCGTGGGGCGTGGCGATCAACGTCCACCTGGGATCCGTCAGCCTCGCGCCGGCACTCCTCGTCATCCCTATTCTCGTCCGGCCCCGGCCGTGGGGCGATCTCCTCACGGCCGCGCTCGCCTCGTGGATCGTCATCGTCGCGACCTCTCGCGCGGCATTCGCGGTGAACGTGGTCGCGCTCTCGAATCGTGGCGCTCTCGTGCCTGCCCTGGTCGCCGGTGTGCTCCTCATGATCCTCGCGAAAGCAGCGGGCGCTCCCTTTCGCCGGCTCTCTTGGTATGCGCGGGCATGGACGATCGGGTTCGGCTTGGTCGTTCCGTTCGGCCTGGCATCGTTGTGGCTGGTGCGTGCCGCACAGCATCACTTCGAGGTGATGTACCTGCATCCCATCTTGGGGCCGGGCGCGACGCTGGTTGCCGCGATGCTGTGCGTTCCCTTCGAGTTGACCGCGCGGTGGCTACGCGTGCTGCGATGGCTCCCCAGTGTCGCCGCGCTTGCGCTCGTATCGAGTTACGTCTCGAGCCCGTCACCGCCGTATCCGCAGTTGTGGGCGCTGCAGGATGCGCAAGCACTCATGACCCACGCAGAGCGTCGGGGCTATACGTTCCGCGATTTGGTGTTCCATCTTCAAGGTCCGAGCTGCTGGGAGCTGCTGATCGGAATGTCGATCTATGCGGCACCGCCGACGAATCTCGCTTCCCACGCCGATCGCCGTCGCCAGTTGCGGGTGACGCGGTTACCCGATGACGGCCGTCCGCGTTCGGCTGCGGCGACGCTCGTGCCGTTGTCGGACGGAACGGTCGCCGCTCTGCGCGATATCGAGTCCTGGATGGATACCGATCGGCTGATCGCCTGTCGCACGCCGACGGACGGGCGCGGCGAGGTGTGCGCGGGAACGACGAAGAGGGGCGCCGAGGGAACGGCGCCCGAGCGCGTCTTGATCTCTCTGTATTCCGACACCGGCATTCACGGCCTCGATGTGCCGCCGCCGTACATCGCGCGCTACACGATTCCCCTCGTACCCACCGCCGGCGAAAGCCGCGAGCTGCGCCTCGAGCGAAACGACAACGTCCACGACAGCGCTGCGCCGGATTGTGGCTGGCAGATCACGCGCGTCGACGGTGTCGAGATCGATGGACCACTTCCGGCTCGGCACGTGCGCCTGCATTCGGAGAGCGGCGCCCCAGGCGTGCTCGTCATCGAGAAGCCATTCGGGACGATCCTGTGCCAAGGCAATGGCGACATCGATCGAGGCTATCCACCGTGCCTGTTCGAGTCTTCCGACGATTCTCCTTCGGACGGTTCACCTGAAGGTGCAGCGTGAGATACTTCACCCGTCGGGCCAGATGACCGGCATAGCGACCGCACTTCTACTGTTGGACCTTTGGGGAGCTTGCGTCGGCCCGCAAGGTCCAGTGTTGACGCGCGACAGTGAGCATGGATTTCGGCGGCTCATGCACATGGCGCAGACCGGCGCGTTTGGCCCGGAGGTCGTGAACGCAAACATCGCGATCGACGGCAGCTCTGCCCGCGTCGAACTCGTGCGCGGTCCTCCACCGAACCAGACGTTCGTGCTGACGTTCAAGCACTCTCGTCGAGCAGCCTCGCGGTACTTCGACATCGAGGGCGGCGAAGGGACCACGCCGGCCGACGTCGCGCGTCTCGGACGTGCAATCGACGAAGCGTTCGAGGCGGCTCCGTTTCAGGAATGCGTCAGACGTCTCAGTCACCCGCTGCGCGTGCAGCCGACCATCGTAAGCAAACCACGCACGATTGCCGTGATCGTCGGTACGGGCGCTGCGCTGGCCGGAGGCCTCCTCCTCCTGTGGGGCTCCACACCGCCTCATCGCCCAGGGCGGTTCGGCGCGTGACGGCCCCCGCGGAGGCGAGGCCGGCAGGAGGGTCGGGGATGACCCTCGTGATTCCAGCCCGTGACGAAGAGCACGGGCTCGCCGTCACGCTCGCGGCGGTGCGTGCGGTCGAGCCGCGCCTCGGCCGGCCGCTCGAGATCATCGTCGTCGATGACGGTTCGCGCGATGCCACGCGCCGCGTGGCGACGGAGGCCGGCGCGCGCGTCTGCGCGCATCCCGAATCGGCGGGCTACGGGCGCGCGCTCAAGACGGGCATCGCGGCGGCGTCGCACGATCTCATCGCGATCATCGACGCCGACGGCACGTACCCGGTCGAGGAGCTGCCGGCGCTCGTCGAGCTCGCGGAACGCTTCGCCATGGTCGTCGGCGCGCGCACCGGGCCGCACTTCCGCCGCGTCCGGCTGTCCCCCACGCAGGCGACGTTCTCGCTGCTGGCCAACTTCGTCACGGGCAAGTGGTTGCCGGATCCCAACTCCGGCTTCCGCGTCTTCCGACGGGCGGACGTGCTGCCCCTCCTCGATCGGCTGCCGAACGGATTTTCGTTCACCACCACGCTGTCTCTCGTGCTCACGTTGAACGGCGCGTTCATCCACTTCCATCCGGTCGAATACCGCGCACGCATCGGGTCCTCGAAGGTGCGCTTCCTCCTCGACGCCCTGCGGGCGGGCCAGGGGATGCTCGAGGTCATCCTGCACTACAATCCCTTGAAGGCCTTCCTGGCGTTCGCCTTCGTCCCTCTCGTCCTCGCGTGCGTGGTCGCGCTGCTGCCGTTCTCGAGCGGCGTGAAGCTGATCGCGATCGTGACGGCGCTCGCGACGAGCTGCCTGATCTTCGCCATCGGCATGACCGCGGCAGCGATCTCGGGGGCGCAGCGACGCAGGTGATCGGCCGGTCGTCGAAGCCTACGCGCCTCCGCTGCCCTCCCGGTTGGCTGGCGATCGGCGCGGTCATGGCGGCGGCCGTCTGCGGCTGGAGCGCGTCCGTGCGCGCCGCCGACCTCGTCATCCCCGCCGGCCGGGAGGCAGAGGTCGTCGAGATGGTCGCACCCTACCGGCTCGGTGACGAGATCGCCGACGGGTTCCGTCTCGATGGCATCCAGATCGGGCAGCGCCGCATCGACCTGACCCTCGCGGCCGAGAACGCGCCGGCCGAGCGCGTGACGATCGCGCTGACGCTGCGCTCGAGCGCGGGGTCCGCGTTCGGCTTGCGGCAGCCGTACGAGCTGTCCGTCGACCCGCCGGACGACCGGCAGAGTCCGGCCGCCCGGCGTGCCGCCGCCAAGCTGAAGGAGATCGTCGCGCACAATGCCGACGGCGCGTTTTGGGATCGGGTCCTCGGCGCGCCCGAGGGTGCAAGAGGACCCGTCCTGCCGCGGGTCGCGCCGTCGCCGCGCGCGGCGCTCGTCGCGATCGGCGCCTTGCTCGTGGTGCTCGGCGCGATCGCCATCCGCTCGCGCGCTCCGGTACGAGCTCTCGTGGACGTCTGGCGCCGCTGGGCGGCACCGATCGCGGTGGCCGCGGCCGCCGTCGCCGTCCCGTACGTGGCGTGGCTCGTCACGCAGTCGCCCCTCGGCGGGATCGGCCACCTGGACGCGTCGTTCCGTTTCCGCGAGGCGCTACAGCGGGAATTTGCGAGATCGTCATTGTGGGTCGCGGCGGCCACGTGCGCTGCCGCCGCGATCGTGACGCTCGTGCGAGCCGCGACCACGCAAGCCCGCACGCGGCTCACGACCGCAGCCGCCGTCAGCGTCGACGCCGTCGGCGTGCTGGCCTGGAGCGCCGTCGTCCGCTTCGTGCTGACGCAGCCGAACATCCTCACCGACGGGGGATCGGGCTACGGCCGACTGTGGCGGCAGTCGGTAGGGGGATGGCAGGGCCTGTCGGTCCTGATCGAAGGCCTGTACCCCCACGAACCGCGCTTCATGTGGACCATCATCCGGGTGCCGTGGGTGCTCGCGGCGCTCGCGCCGCCGCTGCTGCTCTTGCTCGGCCGCGCCCTCGGCTTCGGCCGCGCTCGCGCGCTCTTCGCCGGTGTCGCGCTCGCGTCACTGCCGCTCCATGCGGCGATGTACTCGAGCGATTTCGAGTTCGGGCCGCTGCTCAGCTTCAGTCTCCTCGGCCTCGCGTTCATCGCCGCCGCAGTGCGCTGCGAGCGTGCCGAGCTGGCCGCGGCAGGTGCGGCGGTGCTGGGCTACACGTGCTGGGGCCGGCCCGACGCACCGATCGTCGGCGCCGCGGTGCTGGTGATCGTGCTGCCCTCGCTGCGCCGCTGGCGAGGGCAGCCGGTGCTGGTGGCCGCGCTCGGGTGGTTCGCGGTGAACGCGGCGGCGAGCTTCGCCGGCGCACACGCGCTCGGCGCGGGCAGCCACCTTGCGCCGCATCTGTGGCGCGGGTTCCCGGTGCTGCGGTTCGTCGGACTGCAGGAGGTCGTGCCATTCTGGTTGCTCCTCCCGCTGCCGTTCGGCGTCGCGCATCTCCTCAGACGCGATCCCTGGCGGCTCGCCGTCGTCGGCGTCGGCATCGCCGCCGGGCTCGTGCCGCTGTCCCTCAGCCCGGTCGGCAACGGCGATCCGACCCGGAGCTACATGGAGTACTTCCGGTACGGCACGTGGGCGCTCCCGTGGATCGTGCTCGTCGCCGCGGAAGGAATGGACGCCGCCGTCGCATTCGTCGTGCGTCGCTTTGCACGCGTCGGTCCGGAACGTGCGCGGCACGTCGAGCTCGCCGCGCAGGCGACGATCGTCGCCGTCTGCATGGCGACGCCGCTCTTCTTTCGGAGCTACCTCGCGCGGCAGTACGGCCCGCGCGTGGAAGAGGAGGCGTTTCGGGAGGTCTTGGAACACGTCCCCGGCGAGTGCGGGCTGGTGGTGCCGGACGACGACTCCGACGACCAGGGCGGCGGTACGATCGAGATCTTGCAGCGCTACCTGTACATCGCCGAGGAAGCGGCGGCGCGTGGCGAGAGCCGCGTGAACCCCGAGCGGATCATCGGCGTGACCGCGTTTCTGCGTTCGGCTGCCGAGCATCGCGCCGTGCCGCCGCTGCCGTCGACGGCTGCGCCGGACGGCGATCGCGCGGGGACGGCGTGCTGGTACTATTTCCGCGGGTCCTACTGCTACACGGGCCTCTTCGGCCGGGGCTCGCGGGCGTGTACCGAGCTCGAGCGCGATGCGCTGCTCGAGCCGATGCTCGCCCGCAGCATCCTCTACATCTCGCACCGGCTGGTGACGCGCCCCGACCTGGCCGATCCGCCACTCTATGACCCCGCCCAGTCGCTGGTGCTGTCGAAGATCACCGGCTGGCGAACGAACGTCGCGGACGCCGCGGCGTCGCGCTGAGTCGGCGGGGATCACATGTGCGGCATCGCCGGCATCGTCGACGTGGCGCCGCGTCCCGAGACGCGGCGCGCCGTCGAGCGGATGACCGACGCGCTGGCGCGGCGCGGACCCGATGCCACCGGCATCCGCGACTGCGGCGGCGCGGTCCTCGGGCACCGCCGCCTCGCCATCGTCGATGTCGCCGGCGGCCTGCAACCGATGCACGATCCCGACGACGACGTGACGCTGGTCGCGAACGCGGAGATCTACAATCACGCCGAGCTGCGCCGCGAGCTCGAGGGGCGAGGATTCGCGTTCCGTACCCGGTCGGATTGCGAGGCCATCCTGCACGGCTACCGCGCCTGGGGTGCGGGCGTCGCCGAGCGGCTGTACGGCATGTTCGCCTTCGCGATCTGGGACGGCCGCCGCCGATCACTGCTCCTGGCGCGCGATCGTCTCGGTCAGAAGCCGCTGTACTGGGCGGAGGTCGGCGGCCGCTTCCTGTTCGCTTCGGAGGTCAAGGCAATCCTCGCCGCCCTCGAGACGACGCCCGCCGTCGAGCCGCGCGCGTTGGCGCGCTACCTCGCGCTCGATTTCGTGCCGACCCCGTGGTGCATCTTCGAGGGAGTCCACAAGCTGCCGGCGGCGCACGCTCTCGAGCGACCGGCGGGGGCCGATGCGCGGCTGTCCGCCTACTGGGAACTGCCGGTCCCGACGGCGGACGCTCCGCCGCTCGCGGAAGCGATCGATCGCATCCGGGAGCTGTTCGAGACCGCCGTCACGCGGCGGCTGATGAGCGACGTCCCGGTGGGGCTGCTGTTGTCGGGCGGCCTCGACTCGACGCTGGTGGGCGCGGCGCTGCGGCGGCTCGGCGCCCGTCTCGAGACGTTCTCGCTCGGCTTCGACGAGCCGGGATTCGACGAATCGGAGGCCGCGCGTTCCGTCGCCGGCTGGCTCGGGACGCCGCATCACGAGGCGCGCTTCGACGCACGGTCCCTCCATGCCGCGTTGCCCGACGTGATCGAGTGGCTGGACGAGCCCTTCGCCGATCCGTCGCTGCTGGCCGTCCATACGCTGAGCGCGCTCACGAGCCGGCACGTCAAGGTCGCGCTCGGCGGCGACGGAGCCGACGAGCTGTTCGCCGGCTACGACGTGTTTCTCGCCGCCAAGCTCGACGCTGCGACGCGCGCCGCGGGCCGCCTGCGGCGGTGGGGCCTCGAAGCGTTGGCGCATGTCCTGCCGGTGCGCGAGCGCCACTTCAGCCTCGATCTCCGCGTGCGGCAGCTGGCTCGCGGGTTCACCTACGACGAGGCGGCGCGGCCCGCGGCATACATCGTGGGGGTGTCGGAAGACGAGATCGGCGCGCTGCTCGGGCGCATGCCGTGCGACGACGTGCTCGAGGAGGCGCGGGCCGCGGCCGCTCCGCTCCGCAGCGGCGCGCTCGACGTCGCGCTGCGGCAGTATGCGCGGTTCTTTCTCGAGTCCGACGTCCTGTGCAAGGTCGACCGCGCCGGCATGGCGCATGGGCTCGAGATCCGCAGCCCGTACCTCGATCACGAGCTGGCCGGCTACGCCGCCTCGTTGCCCGGCGCTCTCAAGCTCCCCGGTTGGACGCGGAAGTCCTTGCTCCGTCGCGCACTCGCCGGAGACATCCCACGCGCCGTCCTGAGGCGCCCGAAGCAGGGGTTCTCCGTTCCGATCGTGCGGTGGATCAACGGCGAGCTGCGCGCCTGGTTCGACGAGATATTGCTCGACCCGTCCGGGTACACCGATGGGTTGATCCAACGGCGCGCCGTCGAACGTTTGCTGGCGCGCCATCGTCGCGGCGAGGCGAACCTCCGCAAGCCGATCTGGAATCTCACCATGCTGATGCTCTGGAAATCACGCTGGTTGCGGCGCGTGACCGGCGCCAACGGCGCGCAAGAGACGAGTGGGGGCCAGTCGCAGTCGAGTTCGGCGCGGTCGACGGGGCTGGCGACGTCGGCATGAATGCGACGCCGCGACCGCGGCGCGGCGGTTCGGTATCTCTCGCGCCGTCGCGGCAACTCTTCGTCCGGGCTCTTCGTCCGGTAGACCGTTGGGAGCGATGCGACTCCACCGCGCCGTGAAGCTGAACCTGACGCTCGCGACGGCGGCGATCGTCATCAGCCTCCTCGTCGCCGAGGGCTTCACCCGCCTGCTCGGGATCGACCCCGGCTACGGCCGACGGTTCGCCCTCGGCGACACGCCGCTGCGGACCGTCGACGGCATCGTGCTCTGGCAGGACGACGACCCGCGTGCCCGGCCGGAGGACATCGCGCGCGCGGCCGCGGCCCACGACGCCTTCACGGTCCTGGGGCTCGGCGACTCGATCATGTACGGGTTCAAGCAGACGAAGGAGCAAACTTACCTGGAGCAGATGCGGCGCGCGCTCGCGGACCGCGCCGGCCGCCCGGTGGAGGTCCTCAATCTCGCCGTGCAGGGTTTACAACACGCTGCAGGAAAACGCCGTCCATCGTGAGCTCGGAGATCGGCTCGCGCCGAACGTCGTGCTGCTCCACTACTGGAGCGACGACGCGAAGACGTATCGCACGGCTTCGAGGTCGTCGACCTCGGCGAATGGCTCGACGGCGCCCCGGCTGCGGCCGTTCGCATCGATGGGTGCCACTTCAACGCCGAAGGGCACCGTCTGATCGGTGTGCATCTCGCGGAGTTCCTGCTCGCGCACTATCTGAAGGCGCCGGAGGCCGACGGCCGTCACGTCCGCGGCGCCAGTCGATAGAAGCCGATGCGATAGACGCCCCGTCCGCTCTGGGCATAGCGCAGCGCGGAGTAGCCTTCGGTGTGCAGGTCCTCCACCAGTAGCGGCTCGGCGGCGTAGCGCTGGTGCACGGCGAGGCACGGTTGCGTCATCGGCTCCGGCGCGGGCTCGTCGTCGAAGGCGAAGTAGCAGAACATGCCCTGGTAGAAGAGGAGGTCTTTGCCGGGCTCGGGCCAGGGGACGGCGCCTTCGGCGGCGCGGCGCACGTCGACGAGCGCATATCGCCGGCCGCTGCGCGTGAGCAGGAACTGCGGAAATGCATCGAGGTCGCGCCCGCCTGCGTCGGCGGCGGTGAGCAGTGTGCCCTCGCTGGGTAGCGACGAGACGCTGCGCTCGAGGAACGCCCACTCGAGCTGCTGATCCTTCAGCTCGCCGACGAAGCCGCGCCAGCCGACGACGATGCCGACCGCCGACAGCACGAGCAAGGCGACGCCGACCGCCGCGCCGGTCCGACGGTCGCCGCGCCAGGCGGCCGTCCACACCGGTACGGCGCCAGCCGCGAGCAGGACGAGGTAGCTCATCGGAAGATTCTGCACCCGGAGATGCCATGGTGGGTTGTCGAAGATCGACAGGCCGAGCACCGTGAAGCCGACGTACACGGCCGCGATCCAGAGCAGCCAGCCGGGGCGGCGGATCGCCGCCCATCCCGCCCCGGCGGCGACCATCAGCGGATAGATCACCGGCGTGACCCCCGGATCGAGGAACAGCAGGGTCTGGAGGTAGCGGCCTGCGGAGGGCACGTGCGACGCCGGCGAACGCGCCTCCCGGATCGCGTGCAGCACGTCGAGCGCGTGCGGAACGAGCAGGACTGCCAACGCCGCGCCGGCGAGGGCCGTCGGCCATGCGACCAGCAGGCGCCAGCCTCCCGGCTCGACGCAGACGAGGAACGCCACCGCCACCGCCGGGAAGAAGATCATCTCCGGCCGGGTTTGCGTCGCGAGCGAGGCGGCGAGGACGCCCAGCACGAGATCCTCGCGGCGGTGCGTCCTCTTGTACGACGCGAACAACGCGAGCGACCACATCCCGAACGTGATCGCTTGCACGAACATGTCCTCGGCGGCGGAGAACCGCAGGTGCTGCGGCAGCACCGCGAGCAGCAGCGCGGCGCACAGCGCTTGCGGCCAGCTGCCGACCACCGCCAGCACGAGCATCGCGGCGGCGGGAATGGCGAGTGAAGAGATGACCGCATTCGTCAGGAAGATGATCTGAACGTCCTGGCCGCGTCCGAGCGCGCGGCCGACGAGCCGGAAGAGCGCCGCCCCGGTCTTCCCGTATCCCGGGAAGGCCTCGCCGCCGAGGTACGCGGGCACGGTTTCCGCGATGTGGTAGTACTCGTGGAGGAACGTGCGCGGCGACAGCCAGAGGCGCAGCCCGAGCGCGACGGCCGAGAGCAGCACCAGCGCCGCGATCGCGCCGGCGGTCGGCCTGCTCGCCGTCACCTCGCGATAGAGCACGTGAAGGGTCCCGAGCAGGAGCAGCAGGAACGTCACGGCAAGGACGACGTAGTGCGAGGGCGGCGAAAGCACGGCGTCCCCCACGCCCCAACCTCCACCCCGGGTCGGTACGGCCGTCTCACCGAGGATACGCGCGATCGCGGCGACCGTCGCCGGACAGTCGCGGGTGAGCGGCGCGGGCACCGCGATCGCCCACTCACCCGCGGTTCGACTCCCCGGGATCAGCCCCGGCGCGGTCGCAACGTCGAAGACATGCACGGTGCCCGTCGGCGCCGCGAGGCCGATGCTGATGCGGTAGCTGGCCGTGTCGAAGCGCGTGACCCGGCAACCGTCGGCCTCGCGTAGCTCACCGACGCGGGCGTACAACGCCTGCGCGAGCTCGGGTGAGATCGGCGCGCTCTCTCTGGCTCTGGTCGCGCATGCCGCCGCCGCGCAGACGAGCAGCGCCAGCACGAGACCAAGCGCCGGCCGCTGACGGCGATCCGCGTCGCGCGGCCGCAGCGCGGCTAGTCCGAGCGTGTGCGCCTCGAGGCGCGACGGCGCAAAGCCCACAATGCGAGGATCGCCGCCAACGCACCGCCGCCGAGCAGCACCGGCCAGCGCCTCGTCGGCGTACGGGCGCCGCCGACGTCGGTCCATTCGAACGCCGCTTCGCGGGCGCGAATCCTTTCGGCGACCGCCTCGACGAGTCCGGCGGGCGGCGGACCGCTCGTCGTCGCGATGGCGAAACGGCCGGTGCGAACGGCGCGGGAAGGCGCGAGCGCGGGGTGGAGCAGCTGCAGGACGACTTGCCTGTCGCCGCAGGAGTAGGTTGCGAGCACCGTGGTGCGCTCGATCTTCCCGTCGGTGAGCGTGCAGCCGCCAGGCAGGGTCTCGCCGCGGCCGAGCATTTCGGCGAGCAGCGACTCGGCCCCCGCTTCGATGACGTATCGCTCGTTCTGCCGCGCCGCATCCACGGGGGGCGGTGGCGGGTCCGCGGCGCTCGCATACGCCGTCGCGAGCACGGCCATCGCAGCGAGAACCGATACGACGATACGAGGAGACGGCATGCGCACGAGAGGCGGGCCGATAGCTAGCCGGGCTCGTCCGGGACGTCAACGGAGTTTGGCCGCACAGCATGTGCGTTCGTGCGGCCCAGGACGCGCGTTGCGGAGCCGCCATGATGGCGGAGCTTTTGGTGGACGCGCCGCGGCCAATAGCGGTAGGAACTGCTGAGGCGGCCAGTCAGAGCGATGCATTCCAACTCCGTGTCGGTCGTGCTGAGCCCGTTCGTCCCTACCCTCGCGGACGGCGTGGCCGCAGCGCTGCGCGAGCTTCTCGGTATCCCCGCGCACCTGCCGCTCGCGTGGCACGACAAGGGAGTGAAGCCGTGGCGGATGGAGCTGACGGTCGGCGACGTTGCGCTGCAGCTCCATGACCCCGGGTCGGAGCCCGCCTTGTTCGCGGGCCAGCGGCTCGCGATCGCCTACCGCGGCTCGGCGGACCCGCCGCTGCTGCGAGCACTGGTTCGGCGGCTGCGTCATGCGGAGCGGGACGGTGCGCCGGTCGATGCGCTCGTGGCGGCCTTGGAAACGTGGCGACCGTTCGCCGGGATGCAGGACACCGACTTCCGCAACGTGTCGGACACGGAGGCCATCGTCCGTGTCGGCTTTCGCTGCAACCAGGACTGCGGGTTCTGCTGGCAGGGCCGCGACTGGCCGGGCGCGCCGCGCGCCGTGCTCGAGCGATGGATCGACGAGATGGCGGCGGGAGGCGTCCGTCAGCTGATGATCTCCGGCGGGGAGCCGACCGTCTATCCGGAGCTGCTCGATCTGGTGCGGCGCGCGGGCGCGGCCGGTCTCGAGCCGTGGCTGCAGACGAACGCGATCCGGATGGCGAAGCCGGACTTCGCCGATGCCCTCGTCGATGCCGGTGTCCGCGGGCTGAGCGTCTCCTACCACGCTGGGGATTCAGCGCTCTCCGACCTCCTGACGCGCGCGCCCGGCACGCACGTGCGCACCGAGGCCGGCATTCGCGCGAGCCTGCGCGCGGGGATGCGCCTCGCGCTCAACTGCGTCGTCGGACGGCGCAATCTCCCGCACCTGCCGTCGACGGCCGCGCGGATCGTCGCGGAGTTCCTGCCGCTGGCGTCGCACGGGCTCGCGGTCTCGTTCTCGAATCCGTCGGAGGCGCATGAGCCGGCGGACGGCGATCCCGTCGCGCTCGACGAGGTGGCGGGTCCGCTCTCCGTCGCGGTGCGCACCCTGATTGGCGCCGGCATCCCGGTGCAGGCCGTGGGCTCGTGCGGCTTTCCGCCGTGCGTGCTGCGCGACGTGCCGGAGATGGTCGTGCCGCTCGCCCTCGATCGTCTCGCGCCGGAGCACTTCGCCTCGCGCCGGAAGCCGGACGTGTGCGCGCCGTGCGCCCTCCGCGATGCCTGCGTCGGGCCGCGCGAGCGAGACATCCGGCACTTCGGCGGCCGTGGAATCGTGCCGTTCGCGGAGCGGCCGAAGGGCCGGCCGTCGCCACTCGCCTTCGTGCCGCACTTCGACGACGCCCGTCCCTGACGCGCCGTGAGCTCGACGACGGAACAGGATCTGGAAGCGGCGGCGCACTCGACCGAGCGCACCGTGGCCGACGTCACGGAATCGAGCGCCGCGCGCACGCCAGGCTGGCCGTCGTCCCTCGTCGCATTCCTCCTGGACCGCGCGCGCCCCGGCGATCTTCTTCCCTGGGGCGCGCGCCTCGTCGCCGTCGCCGTGGAGGCTGATGCGGTGCGGCTCGTGATCGAGCGGGACGGCGTATCCGCCGCGGCATGGATCAGGCTCCGGGCGGCTGGGGGCGGTGCCTACCGGACGACCGCTCACTTCCTCGTCGGGCACACGGGGAACTCCCTCGACAGGGCGGCGCTCGAGCTGCTCGACGAATTGCACGGCGAGATCGTGCGCCGCGAAGGGACACTTCCGCCGCCGCTGCGCGCGGCGATGGGCGACCACGCGGCCGCCGCGCGAACGGATCTCCCGATCCCGATCGATTGGCTCGCGGTTCGGGCGGGCGTGAAACCTGCGGTGCGACAGGTGCCCGGCGGGACCGCCGTCGGGAACGAGCTCGTCGCGGCTGCCCGGCGGCAGGGCTTGCACGCCATCACGGTGGAGGCACCCGAGTACCTCGTGGACTTCGCCACCGGCGACGCCGCCGGCTGCCGGACGATTCTGTATGTGGGCGCGACGCCGGCGGCGGTCCGGGCGGCAGCCGACGCGGAGCGCGCGATGATCACCGCGGTCGGGCGCGGCGAGCCCGTGACGGCCACGCTCAATACCGCGCTCGGGCGCGCGCTCGGCTATCCCGAATGTTGCATCGCCTCGTTCGGCCCGCGCTGCGATCTCCCGAATGCCGCATTGCGCTTCGAGGCGCTCCGGCGTACCGGCGCATCGGCGTTCGCGCTGCTGAACGACCTCGAGCCGCGTCGTTCGCTCGTCTCGCACTTCGTCTGCCGGTACGACTGCGCGGCGTCGCTCCGGTACGCGCGTGCCGTGCTGGACGCGGTGGCCGGCGTCGACGCGACGCGGGCGAAAGAGCTGTCCCGCTCTCTCGAGGGCGTGGTGATCCTGTTCCGCGAGGGTGGAGCGTTGCGGCTCGGAGACGGGCGTGCCACCGGCGACGATCGATACGTCTACCGGTCGACGACCGTTCACGAGAATCCCGGCGAGCACGAACGCTGGTGCGACGTGCTCGCCAACGCCGACGAAGTGCGGATCGGCCGCGGCGTGCTTTTCCCGTTCCGCGACGGGCAACCGCTCGCACCGCTCCCGTTCGACGAGGAACAGGTCCAGATCCGCCCGTTCGTCGGTGCGCCATGACGACGGGACCGGCGATGTCCGTAGCTGAGACCGTCGCGTCGCGTGAGGAACGAGGGCGGGTCGCGCGTGCCAGGCGTCGGGCGATACGGCTCGCGCGGCGGGCCCGCCGGGTGGTCGGCGCGGTCGCGCGCACGCTCTTCCGCAACGATCTCTCGTACACGGTCGCCGTGCCGACGCCGCACGGTCGCCGCCGTCGTGCGATGCTCCTCCGCCTCGCGGAAACGTTCACGGGCGGGGCACGCACCTCCGACGACTGGGCGTTCCGCGACGTGCAGCTCGACCCGCCGGGGTTCGTGTTCGATCACGCCGACGGGCGGGCGTTGATCGTGCAGCTCCATCGTCCCAACGAGCCGCAGGCCTTCGCGCGCACGAAGACGTTCGCGGTGAGCTACCGGGGACCGCGCGAGCTCGGTCCAGACGAGGCGTTCGTGCGCGCGGTGGTCGCCGCTATCGAGCGGGGCGAGACCGCGCTGCGCGGCACCGAAGGGTTCCCGGGGGTCCTGCTCGATCGAAGCGCTTCCGAGGTCACGGTCTATCCCAACGACCTGCGTGTGGAGCTCCGGCCGACGCTCGCGTGCAATCACCACTGCGGGTTCTGCAACTCGGTCGACCGCACCATCGAGAACGTCACCCACGGTATCGACGATCTGCGCGACGGGATCGAGGCGTGGGCGGGGATGCCCGTGTACCGTACGACGGTGTCGGGCGGCGAGCCCACGCTTCTGCGCGGTCTGCCGGAGCTGCTCGAGATACTCGCCGATCGTGGGCTGCTCGTCGAGCTCCAGACCAACGGCATGGCGCTCGCGGACCCGGCGTACGCGCGGAGGCTGCGGGACGCGGGCGTGCACACGGTGCTCATCTCGCTGCACGCGAGCGACCCCAGCCTGAGCGACCAGCACATCACGCTCCACGATGGCGCATGGGCGCGGACGGTCGCGGGGATCGACAACGCGCTCGAGTGCGGGCTCGCCGTCGAGATCAGCCACGTCGTGCACCGGGCGAACCACCGGGAGACGCCGCGGTTCATGGAGTTCGTGCACGCGCGGTGGGGGCGGCGCGTGCGTGTGCGCCTTGCGTTCGTGGCCCCGACGGGCGGGGCAGCGGATGCGACGGCGCAGTTCGTGCCTCCCCTCCACGAGACGCTCCCCGGCATCCGCGAGGCCCTGGCGTACGCGCGGGCGCATCGTCTCCGGGTCGGAATGGTCGGCTACTGCGGCCTGCCGCCGTGCCTGCTCCGGCCGTACGAGTGGTTCTCGGAGATCACCCGCCGGCGGGCGACCGATTACCCCGAGAACCACGTGAAGTTCGACGCCTGCCGGTCCTGCGTGTACGACCGGTCGTGTCCGGGGATCTGGCAGGGATACCACGAGACGCACGGCGACCCGGGCATCGAAGGGATCGTGTCCGGGCCGTGGCTGCCGCGCCCGGTCCGGTGGCTTCTCTACGAGCTCACGAGCTGACGGCGCGCTCCCCATCCGTCGCCCGGGGCGCGACGGCGAGGCTCGAAGAGGGGCGTCGCAGCGCTTGCCGCGTTCACTCGGAATCCGGTAACGCGGCGCCATGAACGGTGAGCCACGATCGGACGCTCGCGACGCGGCGCTGGTGCGGCGCTTCGCGACGGCGGTTCGCCGCGTCGCCGCGGAGCCCGCGTCGCCTGCCAAGGATGCCCGGCGTCTCGTGCTGCGAGTGCTCGCCGGCGAGATCGCCGCGGTGCCGCCCGCGCCGCTGCCCGGGGCGCCAGCGAACGTCGCGCTGCCGGCCGCCGGTGTGCTGGCCGTGCTCCAGTATAATGCCGAGTCCCTCGCCATCCTCGTCCGCTTCCCGCCCGCAGGCCAGCACGCCGTTTCGATCGCGCCGCGGGTCGTTCCCCGCGTGCCGGCGGCGACCGCGCTCGCGCATCGGTCCTGGATCCTGGGCCTGGCCGACGCGCTCGCCGGGCCCGGCGGCGATCGGCTCGGGCCGTTCGTGCGGACGCTGCAGACGGCCGGTCACTTCGAGCTCGTCGACGCGATCCGCGGCTCCCACGCCGGCGAGCGTCTCGGGAGCACCGATCGCTGGCTGCTCGACGCGCGGGCCGCGTGCTGGGCCGGAGCGTACGACGTGTTGCGCGCGCATCTCGAAGGCGCGCCGGCGGACCGCGCCGGCGCGGGCGACGTCGCGCTGCTCACCGGTATCGCCCGCGGCGTCGCGGGCGATACCGGTGCGGCGCTCGCCGCGCTCGCGGCCGTGCGCATGCGGGGCAGCCCGGCGCTGTGCGATGTCGCCGGCCGCTGGATGGCGGAGCTCCAGGTGCGCCGGAACCGCCGGTCGGCGAGCGATCGATCCCGGTGGCGGTCGCTGGTGGACGCGCTGCTCCGGCACCGAAGCGGGTCGGCGGCGCAGACCGCGCTGCGCGAGGCGAGCGACCATCCGGTGCTCCGGCTGGTGCACTGGATCGCGGTGCTGCGGCAGCGCGACGAAGGCCGGCGCGAGCTCGTGCGTGACTTTCACGAGTGGATCATCGCCGGCCTGGTGCGCGAGCGCGTCGCCGGGATCGAGCCCCTCGTGGCGGAGTGGCGCCGCGGCGGCGACGAGACGACGCTCTGGAAGATCGTCGAGCTGTTCGGCGGCAATCGCGAGAGCTGCAGCGTCGTCGAGGACGGACGCCTTCGCGCATTGGCCCTGCGCACGGCGCGACAGGAGGCGGTCGAGATCCAGCGGCGCCTGCGACACGTGGGCCTCGACGCGACCGTCCGCGCGTTCGCCGAGCTCGCGGCCGAGTGGCCGCGGCTGGTGGTCTTCCGCACGTACAGCGCGGAGCTGCTGCTGTGGGCCGGCCGCTACGAGGAGGCCGCGGCGGGGTTCGACGAGGTGCGGCGCACCAGCGTCAATCGCTGGGCGCAGGTCGGTCTCGGCGCCGCGCTCGCGGCGCTCGGCCGGACCACGGAGGCCGAGCGCGTCTGGGACGACGGCCTGCGCGTCCACCACGGCGCGCTCCCCGGCGAAGCGTCCCTCGTCTATCGCGCCGAGGTCGCGATCGGAGCCGGGCGCTTGGACGTCGCCGGCCAGCTGTTGCGGGGAGTGCTGAACGCCAGGCCCACGCGGCTGCGCGCCCGCCTTCTGGCGGCCGAGCTCGCCTGGCTCCGAGGCGACAGCGCGGCGGGGCGTGCGGCGCTCCTGGACGCGGCCGCCATGTGTCCCGGCCTGGGCGACGCCGAGGGGCCGCTCGCGCTCGCGAACGTGATCAACGATCCGGCGGCCGGCGACCAGCGCGATGCGGCCATCGCACGCTGCCGTTCGCTGCGCGCCGCCATGCGCGGCAATGCTTCATCGTGGCTCTTCACCTGGTACGACGCGACCGGGGCGATGCACGCGTTCCCCCATGCACCCCCGCAGGATCTCGAGCTGGCTCTCGAGCGGTTCGATCGAATCGACGACGGCGTCCGGCCGGACCGACACGCGGCGGCCCCCGTCCCCCCGCGCCCACTTTCTCCTTGAAGGAGCGCGTCCCGAGGTGGTACGTTCACGGACCGCGTCGGAAACGCGTGTCTTCCCGGAGGGATGTGCGTCCGACAGCCCGCCACGCCCCCGCACGATGCCGGAGCCGATCCGATTCCACACCGACCTCTACCGCCGAGACGCGGTCGAGCTGGCGGCGGCGAAATACGGGAGCCGCGCGAACATCTTGGTGGCGGAATCCGGACCGCACGTCGTCGTCAGCCTCGACACGCTGGCTCGCGAGCCCGGGAGCGGTGAGGAGTCGGCCGGCACCGCCGGCGACGCGCAGCGCGCAGAGGCGGACTCGGGCCTCCGGGCATTGCTCGACGAGTTCTGCAACGAGGTGTTCTCGGCGACGGCGCGGCAGATGCGCAGCGCGCCCGCCGAGGCGCGGTCCGCGGAGCCCGGCGACACCGACGAGCCGCCCTGGGCGCTTCTCGCGCCGTTCGGCGAAGGCTCGCGACTCGCGATCGGCTGGTCGATCGAGTCGCTGAGCCCGATCCGCGGCGGCGCCGCGACCCTGGTGCTCACGCATCCCGAGCGCGGGCGCGCCTGCGTCGTCATCCGCCGCAACGGTGGCGCGCCTCTCGGCGTCGCGCACACCGACACGCTCGATTTCCTGCTCATGAACGGCGGCAGCGGCGGCACGCGGACCGACGAATCGGCCGGCCGCGTGGTGGCCGCCCTAGCGCGTACGCTCGGCGCGCAGCCCGTGCCTCCCGGCGCGCTACCGTCGCTCGCGGCGCTCACGCCGCACGCGGAGATGCAGGCGCCCCAGACGCTCCGCGGCGACGGCGCCGAGCCGGGGCGCCGGATCGCGCCGCGCATCGACCTCGCGGAGCGAACCATCGACTTCGCGATCGACGAGGCCGGCGTCAGCCGCCTCGCCCTCTACGACGCCGCGCTGCGCTTCGCCGATCGCTGCTTCATCTTTCTCAGCCGGTCCGGTCCGCAGTCGATCGCGCTCCGTGTACGCGGGCGCGGCGAACGAGGGCCCGAGACGCTGAAGGCGCTCGCCGCCGAGCTGACGCGCGCGCTCAATCGCGTCGTGCGCCGCCACGCCGCGGGCGAGGGCCGCGTCGGGCTGCCGGCGCTGCGGCGACGGGACGCGGCCGGCGTCGACGCGTTGGTACGCGAGCTCGCGGCGGCCGATGCGGCGACCGTCGGCCTCGGGTACCAGCCGGAGCGCGGTCCGGGGCACGAGGGTCTGCGGGTGCTCAACATCCGCGGAACCGGCGCCTGCAACAGCGACTGCGTGTTCTGCGTGGAGAAGTTCGACCCGGCGCACCGCACGATGCCGAAGGCCGACGCGACCCGGCAGTTCATCCTCGACAACGCCGGCCAGTTCGACATGCTCTTCTTCGCCAGCGGCGAGCCGACGATCCATCCCAAGCTCTTCGAGTACGTGGAGCTGGCGCGGACGGTCGGCTTCACCAGCTTCGGCATGTCCTCCCACTTCCGCACGTTCGCGGACCCGGTCTTCGCGCTGCGCGTCCTCCAGGCCGGATTCGAGTACTTCGACATCTCGCTGCACGCGGCCGACACCGAGGGCCAGCTGGCGGTGAACCCGATCGGCGACGGCGGAGCGTCGCTCCACGAGGCGTTGAAGGGGCTCGCGGTGCTCTATGCCCTGGCCGAGGCGCGCGGGACGCGCATCAGCGTGACGCACAAGATCGTGGTGTCGCGGCTGAACGTCACGGCGCTCGATGCCATCTTCCACGCCGCCTACGACCGCGGCGTCCGCCATTTCATCGTCCAGCCGGTGCGGGCGATGAATCTCGACCCGGAGCGGAAGGCGCTGCTCGAGATCGGCGAGGACGAGATCTTGCCGCACCTGAACGCCTTCCTCGCCCATACCGAAGGGCTCGGCGCCACCGTGAAACCGTACGGCTTCTCGCGCCAGCATCTCTTCGCGGGCGCGCACGTCGAGACGGAGCAGAACCGGGTCAAGAACGTGTACGGCCGTATCCGCAGCGAAGAGACGCGACGCCGGCCGCCCCTGGAGACGGCGGAGGAGCGGCCGCGCGACGGCCGCCACTGGGTCGAGGTGCGGATGTCGGAAACCGGCGATCGTTTCCAGTTCGCTTCCGGCGGCCGCGTCCCGATGCTCGACGAGGCGCTCGAGCGCGGGTACACGCTGCCGTTCGGCTGCCGTATGGGCTCGTGCGGCATGTGTTGCGCGCGCCTGCTCGAAGGGCAGGTCGACCAAAGCGGTCAGTTCTTCCTCACCGAGGCGCAGCAGCGCGACGGGTACGTGCTGCTCTGTCAGGCGCGAGCCAAAAGCGATCTCGTCGTCCGGCTGTGCACCGACGACGAGCTGGATCCCCTCTGATCGGTCGGCGGCGGCGCGCGCCGGCGTCCGCTGACGTCGATCGCGTCCGGCGGCGTTCGCCGCGGCTCGAGCGGCCGGAGATCTGATCGCGTCGATGGCCGCCGCGACACGCGAATCTGCGGTCGGCGAACGGCACCGCACCGCTCTGCGGCGGATCGCGGCGATTGCCGCGCAGTACGTCGCGGTGTTCGCGCTGCTCTTCGTCGCGCGCTTCGTCGTGCTGGGCGACCTCGTGATCCGGATGGATCAGGAGTGCCACCTCGGCGGCATCGCCGTCGACGTGCTCGCGCACGGCATCCGGTTTCCCCTCGCCGCGTATGCGCCGAACGAGTACGACAACGGGACCTTCTTCCAGGCGCTGCTCGTGGCGATGGGGTACGCGGTGATCGGCCGCAACGTGCTGGTGCTGCGGCTCGTGACGCACGCCATCGTCAGCGCCGGGGCGCTGGCGGCGCTCTACCTGCTGCGCCGGTGTCTGCGCGAGCTCGCGCTCGAAGGCCGGCGTGCGCGATGGTTGGGGACCACCGTCCTCCTCGCCGCGCTCGCGCTCGCACCGCCGCTCGTGACGGCGATGTCGACGTACGGCGTCGGCAACCATCCCGAAGGGACGGCGATCGACGTCGTCCTGCTCGCCATCTTCGCCGCCGGCGCGCACCGCCGGACGGCCGCGCGCACCGCGCTCGCGTGGGCTCTCGTCGGTCTCGCGCTGTACGTGAACAAGGGCACGCTGCTGGTGCTGCCGGTGCTGGGCGTCGCGGAGCTCGCCGTGCGCGACCGGCGTACCCGGAGGCTCGCGGCCGCGGCAGGCGGCTTCGCGCTCGGGTCGATTCCGGAGCTGACCGTCATCGCGACGCGCGCGGGGCTGGGGTGGGAAGCGATCATGGGGAAGGCCGATCGCGACGTCGTCGGGTTCCCGCAGAACGTGCTGCGCTCGATCGACCTTGCGGCGGGCCATCGTCCGGAGCTGCTCGCGGCCTGGGCGCTCGCCCTGGCCGTGGGGATCGCGCTCGCGTGGCGCGCGCGCTCGCCCACGCTGGCGATCGTGGCGGGCTTCGCGTGCGTCCATCTCGCCGCGCTGTGCGTGATGGCGCGGGACTTCATGGACTTCTACGTCCTCTACGGCCATCCGACGATCTCCGTGCTCCTCGCGATCACGGTCGTCGCCGCCACCGAGCGGGCGATCGCGCGGGCGCCGCGTCTCGCCGCCGCCGCGGTGGCGTGCGCGCTCCTCCTCGTCTCGGCCGTCCTTCGACCGCCGACGGTGAACGCGAGCGCCGACACGGTCCGGCGGCTGTGGAACGATCGAGCGGGCGCGGCGTGCTCGTGGCGCTTCGCCGAAGGATTCGGGCGCGAGTACGATCACGGCGGCGCGCCGGCCGCCCGCTCCCGCGAAGCGCACGTCATCGCCCGGTGCCGGTCGCTCTCGGAGCGGGACCAGGTCCTCGATTGCGTGGGCGGCATGGCGCGCGAGATCTCGTGGCGGGCCGGCGGGCACGTCCCCGGCGCCCCGCCCGCGGCGCTGGACGCCGCCGAGCGGCGCGCGTACGCGTACCACTACGGCACGCATCGCTACGGCGACGATCGCGACTGCGCCGAGTTCGACGACCCCGCGCTCGCCGCGGAGTGCCGCGCGGCGGTTCGACTCGAATGCCTGGTGTTCGGGGACGCGCTGACGCGGCTGCACGCGCACCGCGGCATCGGCCGTCCGTCCTGCGAGATCGCCGATCCGCCGGACGACGCGTTCTGGGCCGGCATGCGGCGCGACTTCCTCGCCCGGGGGGACGGCGCGGGTCCCGACTTCACGGCAGCGCCGAGCCGCGAGGCGCTGGGTGCGTGCCGTGCGACGTACGCGGCGTGTTTCCCGGATGTCCCCTGATCGCACGCAGCCCCAGGATCCGCGGCCCGATCGGGGCGCGCGTCGCCGATCGGTGGCGCGGCCGCCGACAAGGGCACGGTCAACGAAGTCATGCAGTTACGCCGGTCTTCCCGCGCTCAAATGGCTTGCGGGCTCGACCGGCGGTGTGTGATAGTTCCGCTCCGCTTGAGGCAATTTCCGGATCGATGATCGCTGGGCAGGCAATCGAACGCGCCAAGATCTGGCTGGCGGTGAAGCTGGGATGGCGTCTCAACGGCAAGATGGCGGAGGCCATCCGGGGCTTTCAGGCCACCGAAGCCGACGGGGTCTGGCACCTGCACCGTGCGCTCGGTCGACTCGACGACCCGCGCCAGCGCGCCATCCTCTTCACCCACAGCCTCGAAGAGGAGTCGCACGCCGAAGAGTTCACGGTCGCTTACGCGCACTACGGCCAGCGTCCGCTCGCGCCCGCCAACTTCGAGCGCCGCGAGCTGTACGAAGCCGATCAGCCGACCTGGAAGTCGCTCGCGTTCTTCAACGTCGGGGAAGTCGATGCCACGCATCGTTTCCGGTTCCTCCGCGAGGTGCTGGATGACGGACTGCTGAAGGACTCACTCGCGCGCGTCGTCACCGACGAAGAAGGGCACGTCGGGCTCACCCACGACCTCCTGGTGCGGATGGGCGCGACCCACGCCGAGATCCGCTCCGAGCTGCGCCGGGTGCGTGTGCGGCGCCTGTGGGAGGGCTGGTTGCGCAGCGGCCGGCTGGTGATCGATCGGCTCGCGACCCTGGTGCTGAGCGTCGGCTACTTCATCATCGGCGCGGCGCTGTACCGCACCGCCCGGGCCCGGCTGTCGCGCCGGGTGGTGACGTACGACAACAACCGCATCAAGAAGCTCGTGGAATGAACGTCCTGGGCGTCTCCTACGGCTATCACGATGCGTCCGCGAGCTTGGTCGTCGACGGGCGCGTGGTGGCGGCATCGGCCGAAGAGCGGTTCACGCGCCAGAAGCACGACTCGAATTTCCCGGCCTTCGCCATCCAATACTGCCTGCGGCACGGCGGTGCGCTGTCCGCGGCGGACGTCGACCAGATCGTCTTCCACGAGGACCCGCACGCCAAGTTCGCCCGCGTCCTCACCACCGCGCTGGCGCCGTTCCCGCGCTCGCGCCTCGAGTTCGTCAACTCGACCAAGTCGTGGCTCGGCAAGAAGCTCTGGGCGTTGAACACGGTCTCGAGCCGTCTCGACGTTCCCGCCAGCCGCATCAGCTACCTCAGCCATCATTTCAGCCACGCCGTCCAGGCGTTCGTGGGATCGGGGTTCGACGAGTCGGCGATCCTCATCGTCGACGCGGTCGGCGACTGGGCGTCGACCGCGCTCTTCCGTGGACGCTGGCAGGACGGCCGGCCGCTGGTCGAGCGGATCTTCGAGATTCCGTTCCCGAACTCGCTCGGCCTCGTCTACTCGGCCTTCACGGCGTTTCTCGGCTTCAACCCGAACGACAGCGAGTGCAGCACCATGGCGCTCGCGGCGTTCGGCAGGCCGGTGTACGTCGACGCCGTGCGCGAGATCGTCGCCGAGCTCGACGACGGCACCTACCGGGTCGACCAGGGCTACTTCAACTTCGCCAACTTCTACAAAGGCGTAGTGACTGCCCGGTTCACCCGCCTGTTCGGCGAGCCCCGCGGGTTCGCGCAGAAGCTGCCCTTCCGGAGCTTCGGCGCGCCGTGCGAGGAGTCACCCGAGGTGCAGCGCTTCGGAGACGCGGCGTACGCGGTGCAGACGGTCGTCGAGGAGCGGCTGCTGGCGCTGGCGCAACGGCTGCACCGCGAGTGTCCGTCGGACAACCTCTGCTTCGCGGGCGGGGTCAGCCTCAACTGCGTCGCCAACCGCCGGCTGCTCGCCGAGGGACCGTTCAAGAACATCTACATCCCGCCCGATCCGGGCGACGGCGGAACGGCGGTCGGGACGGCCCTCTACTACGATGCGCTCCACGAGCGCGTCGACCCGCGCGCCGCGCGCTACGATCCCTATCTCGGCGCGGAGTACGAGGAGAGCGACGACATCCGGATGCTCGAGCACGTGCGGCCCGAGCACGTGACGCGCTATCTCAAGCGCGGACTGGCGCCGCTGCCCGGCATGCGGTTTCGCCATGCCACGTTCGCGAACCCGGACGACCTGGTCGACGAAGTGGCGCGCCGTCTGCTGCGCGGCAGCATCGTCGGCTGGTTCCAGGGGCGTGCGGAGATCGGGCCGCGCGCGCTCGGGAATCGCTCCATCCTGATGCGTCCGGACGACATCCAGCTGGCGCACCGCCTGTCGCGCGACGTGAAGGATCGCGCTCTGTTCCGGCCCTACGCGTTCTCCGTCGCCGAAGAGGACGCGCTCGCGGTCCTCGATGTCGCGCCCGAGCACGTCCGGTTCTGTCGGTGGATGCAGTACGCGCAGCCCGTGCGCTCGGCGTACTGGGACAAGGTCGCGGCAGCGCTGCACGTCGACCACACGACCCGTCCTCAAGTTTGCAGCGCGTCGGAGAACCCGCGCTATCACCGCCTGCTGACCGCGTTCGGGGAGCGCTTCGGGCTCGCGGCCCTGCTCAACACGTCCTTCAACCCGAGCGGCTATCCGATCGTGTCGACCCCGGTCGAAGCCTTGACGATGTTCGCCCGGACGGGCATGGACGCGCTGGCGCTCGGCAACACGTTGGTGTGGAAAGATGCGAACTGACGTCTCTCGACGGTCTGGGAAGCGGCGGCGGTACGGCGGGTTGGTCGTCGTGCCGCTCACGATGGCGCGGACCTTCTCGATGCTGCGGAACAGCGATCTCGGCGCCTTCGTGCCGTTCGTCGCGATCCTGTTCCTGGGCGCCGGCGTGCTGTGGCTCGTGAGCGCGATCGCGCCGCTCGCGCCGCTGATCTATTCGTTGTTCTGAGCCGCGGAACGAAACGCCGGCGCGGCTCGTAGCGCGGCAGACGCGCGGAGTCGCGCGCCGGCGATCGCCCGCCGCTACCCGAGGGTGCGGGAGAAACCCAAATCCGAGGCTGCGCCTGGAGTGCCGTCCCGGCGCACCGTCGAGGCGCCCCACAGGCGGTACGCCAGATATCGCTCGAGCCGTGACTGTGGCCGCTTCGAGAGCACGGCCCACAATGCGGAGAGGGCGTACACCGGTCGCGACAGGTAGTAGGCGCCGAAAAAGAGGCAATAGGCGAGCGTCACGAGCAGAAAAATGAACCTACCGCTCCACCGTGGATGCCACGAGACCCGGTTGAACGGGAAGAACATGCATAGGCTCAGAAAGTATTCGTCGGTGTGAGTGATCTTGCCGGCTTTCACGGCGACGTCGTGGTACTCGCACCCCGGATACGCGGTGAAGCGGTGAATGGACACGTAGGAGAACCCACCGCGCGCCATGCGAACGATGTAGGCGAACGTTCGCAGAACGTCTGACAACCGCTCCTCCGGGTACCCGATGATCACGTTCGCCTTGACCTGCATCGGCAAACGGTGGTCGCGCACCAGCCGTGCGAGGGTCAGCACTTTCTCGAGCTGCACCCGCTTGCGGGTGACCTTCGTTATTTCCGCGGATCCGGATTCCGGCGCCAGCGTCAACTCGTCGCAGCCGGAGGCGGCGATCTTCTCCAGCAGCTCGAGATCCAGCGCCTCGCTGCGGGTGCCGGAGGTGGTCTTCCACGTGATGCCCAGGTTGCGCCGCAGGATCTCGTCGCAGAGCTGATGGGTCCAGCGCCGATTGATGATCAGCGTCAAGTCCTGGAAGTGAAAATCCGTCGCGCCGTACGTCTGGACGTAGTGCTCCATCTCGTCGACGACGTCCTTGGGATCGCGCATGAAGTAGTTGATGCCCCACATCTGCTCGTTCGAGCAGAACGTGCAGGTATACGGACACCCGCGCGTTCCCATGATCACCATCGCGCGTCCCGTCGATTCGAACGCCATCGACGCGAACAGCCCGCCGTCGAAATATCGATCCATCGGGAACAGGTCCCACGCCGGCCAGGGAACCTCGTCGAGCGTTCGGCGGCGTCGCCGCCGTGGCGTCCGGGTGATCGCGCCGTCGTCTGAGCGCCAGCTCAACCCCGCGATCCGTTCGACGGGCAAGCTGCCCGGAGCGCTCCCGAGATGCGCGAGGAGCTCGCAGAGCGTTTCTTCGCCTTCGCCCATGACGACGTAGTCGATCGGCGCCTCGTTCAAGACGAAATCGGGAAGGGCGCTGACATGCTCACCACCGCACACGATGACGGCGTGCGGGAACCGTGCGCGCAGCGCTCGGATGAGCATTTTCGAGATCGGCCAGAAGTTCGAAAACGTGATCCCGACGCCGAGAACCTCGGTGTCGTCGTCGATCCGATCCACCACTTCGTCGATGGGCAATCCGTAGATCCAGCTGTCGTCCCGGAACTTCGAGTGCCGACCGATGCCTTCGCCGACCCCGTCGACCACGCGTACGACGTGGCCTTCTTGGCGCACGCTCGCGGCGAGATAGCCGAGCCCGAGCGGCGGCTGCACCTGGGGCATCGACTTCAAGTCGTTCACGGTCATGGGCGGCTGCACCAGCGTGATCTTCATCGTGTTTCCCGTACGGCCGCTAGGGCGGAACGAAAGCCGAGGACGCGCGTCGATTCGGACGTCGCGATGCCAGATGCCGCGAGATCCCGTCGTCGAGTCTTCCCGCGTCAGTGGCCACGCGACGCCGCGTGAGTGAGTCGGACGCTACGCCGCGACGAAAGGCGGCGTCAAGGGAAACCGTGCGTGGGCACCGGCTGACGGACGGTACCCGTGCGTGTGGCAGCCGTGCGCGGCGCAGTACGTCCCGCGGTGGGCGCGCTGGCGACGGGGGGGCGCATCGACGCGGCGTTCACGACACGCCCGCGGCCGTCGCGGCCGCGGGCGCCTGCTGCAGGATGTCGCAGACGCGCTCCGCGATCTTCCGATGCCCGATCAGCGACGGATGCCGCATGTCGTTGAACCAGGAGACACCCATGTCGGGAAACGCCTCCAGCGCGTCGACGAAGAACCGCTCACGCCCATCGGGCGCGACGGCGTCGCGGCGCAGCTCCAGCAGCGCTTGCCGCGTCGCGGAGCGTCCGGCCGCGAGGTCTTCGATGAAGAGATCGTGCACGAAGACGAAGCGGGCGCCGCGATCGTGCGCACACTGCGCCGCCGCCCTGAGGGCGGCCGCCTGTTCATCGGCCGCGTGCGTCGCCGACTCGGCGAACGCTTCGACGGTCCGCGAGAGATAATCGGCGCGCACGGTGCGCGCATACACGGCCGTCCCGAAACGCAACGCGGCGCGGATGTCTCTCACGTAATCTGCGGGACGCGGCGCCCACAGCATGTCGTCGTTGTCGCCGCCGATCGCGACGACAGCCTGCGTCCCTGCGAATGATCCCGGTTCCGGAGAACAGATTTGCCGGCGCGTCCAATCCAGACGCCCGCCGTGGCGCGCCGCGATCTCCAGGCCACCGGAGCATGCGGGGCAGTGTGCGAGGATGCTGCTCACGCCGCCGCCGTCGCGCAGCTGTGAATTGTCCACCGGAGAGTACCCGACCAATCGGCACCGCGCGCCGGACTCGCCGCTCGCCTCCGTCCAATGTCGTTCCGCGAATCCACCACGCAGCGCGCGCTGCACGGCGACGACGATCGTCAGGAGCACGATCGCCACGCACATGAACCCGACGCACAGGCGCATCCAGCGCCGCCGAAACGGGACGACGCGCACCGACAGCCGCAAGATGGCGGCGATCACGACGAGGAGCGGGACGACGACGAACGCCACGCACGCGGCGAAGGGCGCGACAAAGCTCCCGACCAGGAGACCGGCGGACACGACGACGAGCGCTCCCGTGCCCATCAAGCCGAGCCCCGCGACCGTGATGGCGCCGAGCAGCAGCAATGGCACGAGAGCGCCGGTGTTCACGTGCCGATCGACGCGGTACCCCGGCCCCTCGCGGCTGATCCTGACCCAGCTCGGACCCGCCACCACCGCGATCAGCAAAGGCTGTCCTTCGCTGATCGGCACAGTCGCCGGTGGACAGCTACCCAGCCGTACTTCGGCATGATCCACGCCGCTCGAGATCCGCAAAGAGCGCGTCGCGGCGCCGCCGCAGTGCTCGCTCAGCGCGGCGAGCCATCGCGCGTCTGCGCGCCACGACTGCCCGCTGTCCCACGCGACCAGGTGGAGACCCGCGTCGGCGGCGTCGAGGCGCCGCGGTTCGGACAACCAGTTGGCGCCCGCCGCGGCGCGGTTGGCGCCGAACACGACGTACGGCGCCGGCGCCGTCTCGTCGGTGTGCACGACGACGGTTTCGTCGCGCCCGAGAACCGCGACGGCAATGAGGCCGGGAGAGACCGCGACGGCGCCGCTCGCGTCGAGCCCCGGTCCGGGGAAGAACTCCTCACCGCAGCATTCCGTGAGCGCCAGCGCCGGCCGGCCTCGCGGATCTTCGAACCTGGCGCGCAGTATCTGCCCATCCGCGATCCGCGCGTCGATCCACATGTTGCGGACGGCTGCGAGCTGCAGCGCGAGACAAGCCAGCCACAGCAGCGCGCGCGCGGCCCCGGCTGGTCGCATCGACGTTCCCTAGCCGAGCGAGGTGTGAGCCGCAACCACATTACTCCGGGTCGAGGCCGACGAGACGGCCGGGAGGGGAATGGAGAAGTGAATTGACACGCTCGGAGCCGCGTGTGGTAGGTTCCTCCACTCCCCGGGCCACGCATGGCGACCTTCGGAACCGTCGACCGGATCGAACGACCCACCTACGAGCAGTTTCGAGACGGCTATCTCGAACCGCGTCTGCCCGTGCTCATTGCGGGCGCGCTCGACGGCTGGCCCGCGATGCGGCGGTGGGACTTCGACCATATTGGGCGCGCCATCGGCAACCGGCGCATCAGCCCGGTGATCGCGCACCTGGGGCTCTGGTCCGTCGATCTCCGCGAAGGCATGCGCACGGAGGAGATGCATTTCACGGCGTATCGCGCGGAGATCGAGAGCGGCAACGTGCGCCACTACTTGCGCTTGCCGCTGGAAGGACCGTTCGCCGATCTGCTCGCCGACGAGTACGCGACGCCGATCTACTGCCGGAAGCGCATCTTCATGAAGAAGAATCTTTGGGTCGGCTCCGCGGGGGCATCGTCGGGACTGCACTACGACATGATGCACAATGTCGTCGCGCAGGTCGTCGGACGACGCCGCGTGGTCCTGTTCGCGCCCGAGGAGACCCGTCGGCTGTATCCGTATCCCCTGCGCACCCTGTCCTGGCACCACAGTCCGATCCGCGTCGAGGCGCCGGATCTCGAGCGCTTCCCGGCGTTCGTGAGCGCGCGGCGGGTGGAAGTCGAGATCGGACGCGGCGAGCTGCTGTTCATCCCGAAGGGCTGGTGGCACCACTTCGCCTCGCTGGAAAACGCGATCGCCATGAATTTCTTCTGGGTCACGAAACGGCTGGCGCCCGGGCTCGCGCTCGCGCGTGCCGCGTGGGTGCTCACAGGCGTGCGCACTTGATCCGCGGTTCGGCTGTCGACGTCCACACGGTCCCGCAGGACAGTGCCAGCCGCACCGACCCTGCCGTTCGGCGGTTGCCGCGCATCGCGGAGCCGTCGTCGAGCGAGTTTCGCCGGCGGTACGTCGCGCTGCGGCATCCCGCGGTGTTCGCCGGTCTCGTCAGCGCTTGGCCCGCCCTGGGGCGGTGGAGCGTGGATTTCTTCCGGGACGCGTACCCCTCCGTCTCGATTACGACCGCGCAGGTGGCGGCGGGCGTCGTCGTCATGGACCGGCGGCGCGGCCTGATTCATCGACCGGAGAAGCTCGCTGCGTTCGTCGGCGCGCTGCATGCGGGCGCGCGGGACCGCTACATGATGACGCCCATCAGCGAGCTTCCCGAGGCGCTACGCGCCGACGCGCCGCCGCCGGCATACCTGAACGGCACGACGCTGCAGAACGCCAAGGTGTGGATCGGACCGTCCGGCATCGTCTCCAGCCTGCACCGCGATCTCGCGGACAACCTGCATGCGCAGGTGTCCGGGAGGAAACGCTTCACGCTCGTGGCGCCGCGGCAGAGTGCGTCCGTGTACCCCAACTCGTTCTTCGACAGCGTCCCCAACGGATGCCGCGTCGACATCGAGCACCCCGACTACGCGCGATTTCCCCGTCTCCGCGAGGTGGAGACGTTCGTCGCCGACCTCAGTCCCGGTGACGTCATCTACATCCCGCGCGGCTGGTGGCATCACGTACGCACCCTCGACCTGAGCATCTCGGTCAACTTCTGGTGGGCGCACGGCGTGCGCCGGCTGCTCGCGCAGGCGGCGGACTACGTGAAGCGCGTCCGGCGCATCAGCCGCTAGCTGGAGAAGCTGTTCAACGGCCACATGCCCCCCGCCGGTAACCTGTTCGTCGCCGACGCGGTCGCGACGTTCGTCGCGACGAACGTTCGCCTCGACGTGGGCCCGTCGGGAACGTCGCGTCCGTAGCGGAATCCGGCGCCGAGCGCCGGATCGAGGCATCAGTACGGGTGAGCGACGCCGGGAGCCAGGCCGGGCTGACCCTTCCACCGCTGGCGCAGGCGACGCTTCATTTCGATCAGCGACTTGTCGAGCCGTGATTCCTGCCGTTCGGTCCAGACGGCGTGAATCAGGTGAAGCACGCGCCAGGGCCTGATGGTCCAGGACACCAGGTAGAACCAGGCGAGTGCGGCCGCCCGCATCCGGTCGAGCCCGGCGCCGGAGAGGTGCTCGGAGTAGCTCTGGGCGCCGCCCCAGCTGCCGGGCACGTTCTCCGCCGCCGTCGCGAGCGCCTCGTAGTAGGCGTCGTCGAGCGGGCTCGGGACGAGGCCCTGCGCCTGCAGCTCGCGGAACAGCTCGGAGCCCGGGTAGGGACGAAACGGCGCGACCGACACGTCATGCACGCCGATGGCGGCGATCCTGACGAGGAAGCGGAAGCTGGCCAGGAGGTCGCGATAGGTCTCACCGGGGAATCCGAAGACGAAATTCGCTTTGACGTTGCAGTCGGCCCTCACCGCCGATCGCATCGACCGGGCGATCCGATCGCGGTCGACCTTCTTCTTGATTCGCCGCAACGTCCGTCGGCTGCCGCTCTCGGGCGCGTAGGTGATGTTGGTGCACCCGGATCGGACCAGGAGGCGCAGCACCTCTTCGTCGAGCGCTTCGGATCGCGTCCCGCTCGGGAGCTGCCAGGTGATGGAAAGCCCCTCCGCGAGCAGGCGCCGGCAGAACTCGACGATCCAGGTCTTCCTGATGACGGCGGTCAGATCCTGGAAGTCGAAGTTCGACGCGCCGTACTTGGCGATATAGTGCTTGATTTCCGCGATCACATCCGCCGGATCGCGAGCGACCCAACGCGTCGTCCACATGCTCGGGCTCGAGCAGAAGGTGCACTGGTACGGACAGCCGCGCGTCGCGTTGATCGGCATGTTCCGGCCGCGATCGACCCCCCAGCCATGTCCATGGGCAAGATAGTTCTCGAGCGGGACCAGATCCCACGCCGGCCAAGGCAGGGCATCGAGGTTCCGGACGCGGGCCATTCTGGAGCTCGCCCGGACGTCACGCCCATTCCGGAAATACGCGCCCGGTATGTCCTCGATGGCTCGCCTGCCCTCGAGGTGCTCCATCAGGTCGCAGACGACCCGATCGCCCTCGCCGACCAGAACGTAATCGAGGCCCGGCGTGCTTTGCAGGGCGCCGACCGGCTCGGCGGTGAAGTGCTCTCCACCCGCGATCAGGATGCTCCTCGGATGACGCGCGCGCACCTTGCCGATGAGCGACCGCGTCACGGGCCAGTCCTGCGAGAACATCAGGCTGAAGCCGATGACGTCGGCATCCCCGATCCGGTTCAGGATCTCGTCGTCCGTCAGTCCCCGTCGGAGCGTTCGACCGGAGCGGTCGATGGCGACGAGATGGTCTATGGCTTCTCCCGTGGCGTCGATGATCTGGACCTCATGGCCGGCGCGCTGGAGGCTCGCCGCGACGTAGGCGAGGCCGATCGGCGGCACCGCGGGCGCTGCCGAGACGTACGCGTGGAACGTCTGGGGGCAGCGGACGAGGGTGCACCTCACGGCGGGTCCACCGTGCGAGCGGATCGCGACGGCGCTCCGGTGATCCAGCGGTTCGACGGTTCGGGTCGTCCAGTCATGATCCACGCGGATCGGCGTTCGTACGGGGTGGGCCCAGCTTCTACCTCATCGAGCGGCGAGAACGGAACCCTTTTCTCACGGACCGGAGGTCTCGCCCCCCGGCTTGGCTCCCGCCACGACGCCGGCCCCCGGTGCAACCGTCGCCTGTCGCCGATCCGGCACGATGTGCTCGGCATCGCCTCGCCGTGATGCGCACCGGCCCGACCCACGGCCTCTGACGCGCCGCGCTCTACCGAAGGCGTCAGCGGCTCGGGCGGTCGGCGACGCGCATCAGCGCCAGAACGGGTTTGCCGTCGCGCGTCGTGAAACGGGCGTCCTCCTCCAGGTGCGCCTGCAACGTCCGCGCCGCTTTCGCCAGCGCCGCAGCGATGTGCTGTTCCCAGCTCTTGTCGACGACGCCGGTGGCGACCGGGACGACGAAGCGGGCCTGTGGCAGCGTTCGCATGGTCGCGACGAGAACGCGGCGACGGCACTCGTCCGCCGCGGTCTCGGTGCCGCCGCATTCGCCGAGCGCCAGGTCCAGTCGCACCGACCGTAGACCCGCGAACGCCTCGGGGACGCCGACGAGCGCATTGCTGGTGACGACCACCGGACCGCCGGGCACGCGATGCAGGTACGCACCCAGCGTGCGCTCGGCGTGCAGGTTGATCGAGAGCGGCATGTCGCGCTGATCGCGCCGGTACGTATTGACGATCAACGGGACCACCGCGACGGCGAGCGTGATCGCCAACGACGCGCGTGGTGCCCCGGTGTACTTGCCGAGCCGACCGGCCGCGGCGACGACCGCACAGCCCAGGGACACCGCGAACACGTACGTCATCGGAGAGTAGTTCGCGGCGATCTGGTTGTACGACAGCCAGACGAACACGAGATACGAGAGCTGGAGCGCCGCGCATGCTGCGGCCACGGCATCATGCGGCAGCCCGCGGAGGGCGCGCCACAGGGCGGCAACACAATAGCCGAGCGCGACCGCGTAAGGGACGAGCGTCACCAGCCACACGTCGCCGTTTCCGCCGAGTGCCACGTCGAAGTACGACCCGAGATCGGCGGCGTTGGCGACCAGATTGAACGCCTCCTCGGCGAGCAGGGAGGGATGCAGCCGGGAGAGCGCGATCGAGAGCCGCCAGACGACTTCGTGCCCGAAGCGTTCTTGCGGATCGATCGCTGCCGCCAGCATCATCGGGGCGACCCCGAGAGAGGCCGCGACGAGCGCGGCCAGCCACGCACGGCGCGAGGTGCGCCGCAGGACGGGGCTATGGTGCCACGCGAAGGCCAGAGCGGGCACGGCGATCACCGTGCCCTTGACGTTCGCCAGCACGCCGAGTCCGGCGAGCAGTCCCGCGACGGCGGCGCGCCGGGGTGTCGGCGGTGCGTGGACGTCGTCGCGCCTGGCGATCACCAACGCTGCGCCGGCGATCAGCAGCGACGGCATCAGCTCGTACAACGCCGGCAGGGCGTGCAGGATCAGGACCGCGGGAAGCGCGGCGGCCACCGCCACCGACGTCGCCGCGCGGTTCGGGTCGCTCAGCCGCTCGACGAGCAGAAAGACGACGATCAGCGCGACGACCCCGGCGGCCAGTGACACGCGCCGGAGCGCGACCGGATCGCCGTGATGGAGCGGCCGCAACAGCTGCAACGGCCAATAGTGGATGCCGCCGACGTACGGGGTCACCTGGATCGGCCATCCCAGTCCGGCGGCGCACCACAGCGCCGACGGCCGGGACTCCGTCACGACCAGCCGGCGCCCGGCGCAGGGGTCGTCGATACGCGCGGTCCCATCCGTCATCACGAGTTGCAATGGCACTGGGGCGGCGAATTGCGCCAGCATTTCGTTCCAATCCATCACTGCCCCGGAGAGGAACCATCCCTGGACGATGAAGGCGACGACGGCGGTCGCCAGGACGGCGCGAGCGGTACGCGGGTGGATGATGCGCTGTGGCGGTGGTGAGGCGCGCGCCGTTCGTGCGGCCGACGAACGGTCGGCGATCATCGGAGTGTCACACGTCCATCGCGATAGAGCTCGAGCAGCATCTCGTTCGCCGTGCCCACTTCGATCAGCGGGGGCTGCTCCAGCCAATCCGACTCGGGGCCTATGCCATGGGCGGAGGCTTCCACCTCGACGGTTCCGGTCTCGCGCCGGTCGTTCCTCAGGCGCACTTCGGGGCCCGGAAGCGCGCCTTCGAACGACACGCCGGTCACCTGCCGAATCCGGAGGTCCAGAGGCCAGAGCTCCGGCACGCGCAGCCAATGTGGATCGCCGGTGCCCGACGTCCGCACCGGGACGAAGAATCGGATGCAGTAGGTTGCATCCGGGGGCTGGAAGCTCGACAGACGGCCGGGCGGAGGCTCGGCCTTGTCGACGGGGAAGTACGGCCGGTCGTGACGCACGAGACCCTGGGGGTCCCGGGTGGTGCAGCGGCGCGGGTCGATCGGCTCATCGCACGATCTGGCATAGCAGGTTCGCAGACGCGCACGGTCCAGGACCGACGTGGAGCGGACGGCGATCGCCGCTTGGTCCGCTGGGGTGTCCACGCGCATCAGCACGTCGCGGGCACGCGCCGCGACCACCGGATCGACGATCATGGCCAGCAGCGATGGCGTCGGATCGTCGACCATCGGTGGATCAGTGAAGACGTCCGGGTCGAGGCTCGCGATCATCGCCTGGAGCGTGTACGGCGCCTGTCCCTGAAGCGCGCACATGAGCTGCGAGAACGTGAACCCGGCAGCGTACAACCCACGTACCATCGTCTCCGCCGTGGCCACCGGCCACAGCTGCCGTGTCCGCGGGTAGAGCAGCGCGTCCGGGGCACTCATGAGGCAGACGAGCACCGCGCCGACGACGGCCATGCGCGCGGACGAAGGCGCTTCGAGGACGCCGGCGACGTCGCGGCGCGATCGCAGCGCCTGCGCGAGGAGCAGGAGGAACAGGACCCCGGCCGTCATCACGCAGAGCACGCTGCCCGAAGCGACCGCGAGCGGGGCGAAGAGCAGAGAGCCGAGCGCGAGCACGAGCACGCCGATCAGACTCGCTGCGCCTCGGCGGGACATCGTTTGCGCGGCATCCGCAGCGAGGAACACGAGCGGAAAGACCGCAGCTGCGAAATAGTGCGCGTCGGGAATGCGCATGCCGCCAGCCATCACCCAACCCGTCCAACCGGTCGTGATCAGGTAGATCGCGGCCAGCTTCATGGCGACGCGCAGGCGCACCGATGCGGGCATGGCAAGGAATCGGCGCCGCCACCCTTGCGCACCTGCGGCGATTCGACGGACGAGTGTGCGCGCGGATTGCCAGACCGCCGCTGCGATGCCCAGGACGAGCAGCAGACCGAGGCCCAGGACGGAGGGCCAGACGAGCAGTCGCCCGAGCTGCGCGGCGGCGGTCGATGATTCGATCGCGAAGGGCGCCGCGACCGCGAGCGCGGCGAGGAGTGCCGCGGACACCGGCTGTCTCGCCGTCAGCGTGACGAGTGCGACGTGGAGCGGCGCCAGCACGATCGACGAAAGGCTCGTGCTCATCGCCGCGGCCAACGACACCGAAGCCCCGAGCACCGGCAGCAGCCGTCCCGATTGCACGAACCACGCCGTGCACCCGTAGTAGAGCGCAAAGGGCAGCGGCGTGATCGTTCCGTTCGTGAGGTCGTCGAAGCGCAGCGTCGCCATCGTCGCGGGGAGCACGAGAAGGGACGCGAACATCCCCGCCCGCCACGACGTCGCCTTCCAGACGACGGCGGCCGACACGACGGTGGCGGCGACGAGCAAGGCGAGCACGATCAGCTGCAGCGTGCGGAGTCCTCCGACGGTGGTCAGGCAGTAGCCGATGAGCCGGATCCACGACGCGCCGTGCGAGAGTCCGAGCCCCGAGGTCGGCATGCCCGCCGATGCGCACGTGCCGCGCTCCAAACACGTCCGCGCCAGACGAACCGCGAGCCCGGTATCGTCGTCGGCATACTGATACGCGAGCATCCAGTACGCGGCGCTCAGAGCCTGCAAGCTCCACAGCGTCACGGCGAGCGCGGGTGGGGCGAGGGAACGCACCCACCGGGGAGTTGTCACTCGCGACGTCAGGGACGTTCGGAAGGCGACGGCACCGGAGGCGGTGGGCGTCGAATCATCGTGCCGATGGATTCGTGCCAGGCGGTGAGGACGTCGTGGCGTCCGGTTCCCCGGTGCCCGCCGTGCCGGGGCTGCCCGCGGGTACGGGTGCAGCGGCGGGGGCGGCGTTCGCTTGTAGACATGCGTCGACCGCCGACTGCGTGAATGCCTTGCAGGCGTCAGGGGCGTCGAGCGCTGCCTCCGCGAGCTCCTTCTCTCGGGGCGAACCGCTCTTGGCCATCTCCTCGAGGCCCTTTCCATACGCTTTGGCGGCGCGGATGTCATCGCGACATTGCTTGGCCATCTCGTCGTGGCGCGGACCCGGGATGTCGCACGCCGATTCGTCGAGAGTGACCATCGCCCGACATTGCCCTTCCAGCAGCTGCTTGAGTCGCGGTGCTTCGATGGCGCACTTGGAAACGTCGATGTCGCCGGCGGCACGGCAAATCGCTTCGAAATCGGCTTTGAGCACGCACTGACTGGGATCGCCGGACCGCAGCGCCTTCCGTAAGGCGTCACACAGGGGCGCCATGGCTGCATTTTGCTTGCACTCCTCGAACTTGCGTTCGTCGAACATGAAGGAGCGGCCGTTCGGATACGCGCGCAGCTCGTGGAACACCGCGCGGGTCTTGCGGCAATCCTCGGCTCTGTCTTCAGGCAGATGCTTGCAGGGTTCGTCCGAGTCCGCGAGCACGGCGCTGCACGTGACCAGATCGGCACTGCGGGCCGCCATCGCTTTGACTTCCGGCTGCTTCAGCACGCCGGGATTTTTCTCGCGGCCCGCCAGAGCGCGAGCATACCGCTCGCAGTCCGCGCGACTCGCGGTCGATTTCCGGGCGGACGGTGACGCGGACGCGGCGGGTTCGCCGGCATTCTCGGCCGCAGGGCGCGTCGCGTGCTCCGGCTGTACGGCGGGAGCCGCTGGTGGCGACGTCTGACCACGCACCGCGACTTCCGGAAGCACCCAGCTCGCGACCGAGGTCACGGCGATGGCGAACACGAGGATGCGGCGTCTCGACGATGCAGTGCGAACGACCATGGGCGTCTCGTCTTTCTCGACGTGTCGTTGTCGGATCTCGGGGCGCGGCGCTGGAACGCGCCCGATCATGGCGCGGACTTGAACGACCCGGCACCGCGATCGGCGCCGAGGCGCCGGGCGACGATGCGCCGGAAGATGCGGATGCCGTCGCGGAGGCTGTTGAGGCGGCTCGTGCCGTGCTGCCGCGCTGCGCGCCGCACCGGCACCTCGACGACGCGCCCCCCGGCGCGCAGCGCGCCCAGGAGCAGATCCACCTCGATGTCGAAGCGGTCCGCGCGCAGGTCCACGCGCCGCAGCAGCTCGGCGCGGAACGCCTTGAATCCGGCCTGTGTGTCAGTGAGCCGGGTGCCGAACAGCTGGTTGATCACCGACGTGAGGAAGCGGTTGCCGAAGTGATTCACGGGCGTGATCGCGCCGGGCTCGAAGGTGCCGATGAAGCGCGACCCGACGACGAGATCGACGTCCGGACGGAGGGCCTCCACCAGCGTGGGAATCTCAGCCGGGTCGTCCTGACCGTCGCCGTCGATCAGCACGATCACGTCACCGCGAGCCTCGGGCAAGCCTCGCCGGATCGCCGATCCTTTGCCGCCGTTCGCATCCAATCGGAGCACGCGCGCTCCCGCATCCGCGGCGGCACGGTCGGTCCCGTCGGTCGAACCGTCGTCGACGACGAGAACTTCCCCCGTCGACAGCGCCCGCCGTGCCTCGCTCACCACGGTGCCGATCACCGGGGCTTCGTTGTAGGCAGCGACCAGAACCGTGATGGACGGCGACGGAGCGCTCATCTCGGCCGTGTACAGCATGGACGCGTACGTCTATCGCCCGCCGTCCGCAAATTGGCAATCGGCACGGGTCCGCAACCGGCCGGCCTGACGCGCGCCTGACCGCGCATCACCGCGCGTCGGTGCTGGACCGCACTACCAGGCGACCGACGACGGTGAACGCTTCGGCCGCCGGCTCTCGGATCTGCGAGCCGCGCAGCCGTGCCAGCGCCCGCACCAGCTCGGCGTCGAGGTAGGGGCGACCGCCGAAGTCCTGTGACCGGTAGCGACCGACCATCCGCACCTTCGCGTCGAGCTCTTGCGCCGACAGGGACACGTAGACCTGCGGAGCGAAGCCGCCGAGATCGTTGTTGGGGAACTCGCCGCCGAGCAGCGAAAGGTGCGCCTTGAAAACGCGTGCCGCTTCCTCGGCGACCTGACGATGATCCTGGTTCGTATCCGTCGGCGCGTGCGTCACCACCAGATCGTAGTCGTCGCGCAGCGCCTCCATCGCCGCATAGAGCGCGCCGCGTTCCGCCTGGAACGCGCCGTCGCAGGCTGGAAGCATCTCACCCGAATGATCGCGGACATCGGCGCCGGAGGCGGTGCGCAACCACGCGAGGTTCTCGGCGAACTCACCGCGCGCGCGGGCCGCAGTCTCGACGTCGAGAACGCCGCGGTGATCGCTGAAGACCAGCACGCCGACGCGGCGCGCGCTGAAGCACGCCCGCGCGAGCAGGCCGCCCGCGAACAGCTCGATGTCGTCGCAATGGGCCCCGACGAAGAGGATCCGTTCGGCGAGCGTCACGGCTGCCGTGCGACGTAGCCGGCGTCATGCATCCACGCGGCTGCCCGCTGGAGTCCCTCCGCCAGCGGTGTCGACGGTACCCAGCCGAACAGCTCCCGCAGGCGCTCGACTGAGGCGCAGCGCCGGACCACGCGATCCCAGCTCCGTGGCTCTTCGAAGCAGAGCCGATTCTCCGGCAGGTCGTAGAGGCTCAGGATGTGGCGCGCCAATTCGACGATCGGGGTCTCCTGCCCGGTGCCCACGTTGACCACCCGACCCGTCGCCCGCCGGGCGTCCAGCAGTATGCGCACCACGTCGTCGACGTAGGTGAAGTCGCGGGTTGCCGCACTGCCGAAGATCCGGATGCGACCGTCGACGCCGTCGAGGGCGCGAATCATGTTGGGAATGGCGTTGCGGTAGCGGCCCGGCGGATCGCCCGGCCCGTACACGTTGAACAGGCGGAAGATCGCGTACGGGAGCCCCGAGGCACGCACGTAGGTCTCGCCCATCTGCTTGCTGATCGCGTACGGCGTGTACGGTCGCGTGGTGCCGTCCTCGTCGAACGGGACGGACACGTCCCCGTACGACGACGACGAGCCCGTGTAGACGAAGAGCCCGCACCCCGTGCGGCGCGCCATCGCGAGGACGTTCGACGTACCTTCGATGTTCGAACGCATGTCGATGGTCGGATGATCCATCGACAGCTCGTTCGCGAAGGAGGCGGCGAGGTGGTAGACGCGCTCGAAGGGTCCGGAGCGGACGCGCTCGAGGTCCTCCGCGAGGCGAACGTCGCCGTGGACGAAATCGATCCGGTCCGCGACGTCCTCGATCAGCCGCATCGACCAGGTCGAGACCAGGTTGTCGACGACCGTCACCTGGTGACCGCGCTCGACCAGCGCGCGCACGAGGTTCGACCCGATGAACCCCGCCCCGCCCGTGACGAGCATGCGCCGCGGCGTCTCTCCGGCATCCGGAAAAGGTAGACTCGGAGGCACGGGAGGTGTTACTAGCAAATCCGGATCGTTCATGGCTATCGCAACCTTGGTCCGACCGCCGAGCGTCGTGGCGCGTTACGCCTTGACGCTCAACGGGACGCCCCCGCTTTCCGCTGCCTACCTCGCCGGGAGCCTCACGGTCGCCGGCCACGAGGTGCAGGTCATCGACGCCGTCGGCGAGGCCCTGCACGCAATGCACCCGGGCTATCGGGCCGACATCCTGATCAACGGGCTCTCGGTCGCGCAGATCGTCGCCCGCATCCGCCCGGACACCCAGTTCGTCGGGATCTCGTGTCTCTTCTCCCACGAATGGCCCGTGATCCGGCAGCTGATCGCGGCGATCGCCGTGCGCTTTCCCGCCGTGCCCATCGTCCTGGGCGGCGAGCACGCCACCGCGGTGCCCGAGCTGTGCCTCGCGGATGCGCCAATGTTGACCGCCTGCGCCGTCGGCGAAGGTGAGGAAACGATCGTCGAGCTCGTCGAGACGTGCGCCGGAACGGCTCTTCGGGACCTTCCTGGAGCACTCGCCACCGTCAGGGGCATCGTGCTGCGCGGTCCGGATGGACCGATCCGCAGCGCACCGCGAGCGCGCATCCGCGACATCGACGAGATTCCCGCGCCGCGCTGGGACTCGACGCCGATCGAGCGCTATCTCGACGGCGGGTTCAGCTTCGGCGTCGATCGCGGCCGCACCATGCCGCTGCTGGCGACGCGCGGGTGCCCGTACAGCTGCACGTTCTGCTCGAGCCCGCGGATGTGGACGACGCGGTACACCACGCGGAGTCCCGCGCTGGTGGTCGACGAGATCGAGGAGTTCGTGCACCGCTACCGGGCCGAGGCCATCGACTTCTACGACCTCACCGCGATCATCGAGCGGGATTGGATCCTCGAGTTCTGTCGTCTCCTCGAGGCTCGTAAGCTGCGCGTCACGTGGCAGCTGCCGAGCGGGACGCGGTCCGAGGCGCTCGACGAAGAAACGCTGCGCGCCATGTACCGCAGCGGCTGCCGGAACGTGTCCTACGCGCCGGAGAGCGGCTCGCCGCGTACCCTCGACGCGATCAAGAAAAAGGTGAAGCTCGATCGCCTCGAGGCCTCCATGGCTGCCGCCGTACGCGCCGGGCTCAACGTGAAGGCGAACATCCTGATCGGGTTCCCCGACGAGCACGTCGCGGACCTGCGCGCCACGCTGCGCTTCATCCTGCGCATGGCGCGCCTCGGCGTGCACGACGCTTCCGTGTGGACGTTCTCGCCGTACCCCGGCTCCGAGCTGTTCGAGCGCCTGCGCGCCTCCGGCCGGCTGCCGCGCCTCGACGACGATTACTATGCGTCGTTGCTTTCCTACTCCGACGTCTCGGGCGCTGCCTCGTACGCGGAAGCGCTCGATTCACGGCAGCTCCAGCGCTACCGCGTCGCGGGGCTCCTCCTGTTCTACGGCGCCAGCTATCTCACGCATCCGGCACGCCCGCTGCGCTCGCTCTACAACATCGCGACCCGACGCTACGAGTCGCGGATGGAGATGTCGTTCGGCAACCTCGTTCGGCGGCTGGCGACGGCGCGCGCGCAGGTGGAAGCGGCGTAGTGCGCGTCACCTTCGTCACCTGCGGCCTCGAGCACCTCGGGATCGAGGCGCTGTCGGCATGGGTGCGGCAGGCGGGTCACGAGCCCGCGTTGGTGTACGAGGCGCGTCCGTTCTCGTCGGGGTCCGGCACCGACTCCAGGATTTTGGCGCGTCTCCTCGATCCGCGACCCGAGGAGACCGCCGAGCGTGTCGCAGCGACGCGGCCTGACGTGGTCGCGTTCACGTCGTATAGCGTCACCCATCGCTGGACCATCGAAGTAGCGCGCGCCGTGAAGCAGGTCTGTAACGTGCCGATCGTGTTCGGCGGCCCTCATGTGTCGGCTGCGCCGGAACGCGCGATCCGCGAGTGGTCGATCGACGCCGTCGTCGAGGGCGAAGGTGAGGGCGCGCTGGTCGACCTGATCGAGTGCGCGGAGCGCGGTCGTTTCGGACGCACCAACGTGGCGAACTGCACCTTCAAGGGAAACGGCGGTCCGATACGGAACCCCGTGCGGCCGCTGCTGCAAGACCTCGATGCGCTGCCGTGGGCCGACAAGCATGGTTTCTACGATGCCGTGCCGGCGTTCGAGCACGAGTTCTACGTCGTGTCGCGGCGCGGCTGCCCGTTCCGCTGCAGCTTCTGCGAGTACAGCACGTTCCCCAAGCAGTATCCCGGCGAGAAGCCGGTGCGGCGGCGTTCCGTCGAGCATCTCATCGGAGAGCTGGCCTTGTGGAAGGCGCGCGGCTGCGTCCGCAAGGTCTTCTTCTGGGATGCGATCTTCACGCTCGACGCGAAGTGGATGGCGGAGTTCGCCGCCGCGTACCGCGACCAGGTGGGGATTCCCTTCGAGTGCTACACGCACCCGCAGACGATGACCCGCGACATGGCGCGCCTGCTCGCGGAAGCGGGCTGCATCATGGTGCGCGTCGGCGTCCAGAGCGTGAACTCGGACACGTTGGCCGCCGTCGATCGCAAAGGCGACCGGGAAAAGGTTTTGCAGACCCTCCGCCACCTCGGTGAGTACGGCGTGCCGTACTCCGTCGATCACATCATCGGGTTGCCCGGGGAGGGCGCGGCCGACCAGCTGGACGCGTTGCGCTTCTATGCCGCGGTGGAGCCGAAGCGGATCGTCACCCACTGGATGACGTACTTTCCGGGCACCACGATCCTCGAGCAGGCCCGCGCCCGCGGCATCCTCGACGACGCCGACATCGACCGCATCCTCGATGGCGACGTCGGACCGGGCTACATGTTCGGCGGCAACAAGGAATACCGCGACCACGACGAGCTGCGGCGGCTCTCGGGCGTATTCGACCTGCTGCCGCTGCTGCCGCGCGGCGCAACCGAATGGCTGCTCGACAAGCGGCGCTATCGTCACATGCGCGGCGCTGGACTGATGCGGCAGCTCGGCACCTTGGCATTGGCGATCCGCGGTGAGCCGGCGACCCGCGAGCACGTGCGGCACATCATGGCGACGACGATTGATGCCACCCGTGGTGCGTTGCGCCGCAAGGCTGCCACGCTGCGGCGCTCCAAGCGCAAGAGTCCCGTTCGACGGAACCTCGTGGTTTCGGCCGAGTCGAATCGCTGAAGAGCGCATCCCCAGCGTCGCCTGAACCTCACCCGCGGTAAGTTCTTAGGGATCCAAAGCGCGCCGGAGGGTGTCGCCATCGTGCCTGAGGAGAACCGAGGTCCCGTTCGCACCGCCGTCGTCGTCGGCGGCGGCACCGCAGGCTACTTCGCGGCCCTGGCGTTGAAGCGCGAGTTCCCGAGCCTCGACGTCACGCTGATAGAATCGAGCAAGATTCCCATCATTGGGGTGGGCGAGGCGACGACGACCTTGATGCCTCCCTTCCTGCACCAGCAGTTGGGCATCGACATCATCGAGCTCTACCGCGAGGTGCGCCCGACGTGGAAGCTCGGTATCAAGTTCGATTGGGGCCAGCCCGGCGAGTACGACTTCGCCTACCCCTTCGGCGTCACCTGCCCGATCGAAGCCTTCGCGCACGACGGCCACATCGGGAACCAATCCGTGGCCGCGCTCATGATGGCGGCCGACCGCGCGCCGATCACTGTCGGCGACGACGGTCGGCCCCTTTCGCTGCTGCCACAGATGAAGTTCGCGTATCACCTCGACAACAAGTCCTTCGTCGCTTACTTGACGAAGCTCGGCCAGCGGGCGGGTCTTCGCCACATCGATGCAGAGATCAAGGATGTCGTGATAACGCCCGATCGCGACAGCGTGGAGCGGCTCATTCTCGACGATGGGCGCGAGATCCGCGCCGACCTGTTCGTCGACGCGAGCGGCTTCCGCTCCCTGCTGATCGAGAAGGCCCTCGGATCCCCGTTCATCAGCTTCGCGTCGACGCTGTTCTGCGATACCGCCTTGGTCGGAGAGCTGCCGCAGACAGGCACCATTCAGCCGTATACGACGGCAGAGACGATGGACGCGGGGTGGTGCTGGCGCATCCCGGTCGAAGGGGCAGACCATCGCGGGTATGTGCACTCGGCGGCGCACCTGACGGTGGAGCATGCCCGCGAGGAGATGCGCGCCAAGAACCCGCGACTCGGCGACACATGGACCGTCCGCTTCCGCAGCGGCCGGCATCAGGAGTTCTGGAGGGGAAACACGGTCGCCTTGGGCAACGCGTACGGCTTCGTCGAGCCGTTGCAGTCTACCGCCCTTCACATGGTGATCGTCGAGATCGCATACCTCGTCGGCGGTCTGCGGGCGGCGAGTCCCGATCGCTCCTTCGCCAATCGAAGCGTCGCCGCGCACTGGGACTTTCTGCGCTGGTTCCTCGGGATCCACTACAAATTCAATCACAAGAGCGACACGCAGTTCTGGCGCGACTGTCGCGAGAGCGTCGACGTATCGGGCCTGCAATCCCTGCTCGACCGATTTCGCGCCACCGGCCCGTGGGACGAGGAGTCCAACGCTCGTCACGCGACCGGCGACCCCTCCTTCAGCTTCGACGGCCTCATGATCATGCTACTCGGCCAACAGCTCTCGTGCCCGCCACCACCCAAGACGGCGCTCACGAGGCAGGAGTGGAACCGGCGCGTCGCGGAGAGCCGCGCCCTCGTGGACCGCGCGATGTCGCAGGGGCAGGCCCTGCAGCTCGTGCGGGGCCGTCCCGAGCTCCTGGAGGCATTCATGAGTTCGCCGGCGTCGTGGATCAACCTCGGCGGCGAGACGATCACGAGTGCGAATCCGCAGACCGGGCTCGTACACCCCAAATGCGATCGAGCGACGGAAGAGCGCCGCCCCTACGACCATCTCTTCCGGGGCCTCGCTTCGCCGGCGAAACAGCTGCTGGAACGTCGCCCCGTGAAAGGGTGACAGTCAATATCGCAGCTTGCGAGCGTGCCGGAACAAGAGACCGAGGCGGACGACGACGTACGACAGACCAGTCGCCCACCACTCGTTCGTGGACACGCTCGCGTCGAGCGACCGCATCTGGTGCCACCAGTAGCGCGGCACGTAGAGGAGCTCGCCGGGGGCGAGGACGAATCGGATCGGGTGCGCGTTCCGAAAGCGCGGAAAGCGGTCGTAGTCGGGGCTCTCCGAGTCGACGCGGCTGATTTGCGGGCGCGACGACCAGGGCGGACAGCGGTACATCCATGGTTCGTTTCGCGGCGCGAAGAGCGTCACGCGCTTGCGCCCCACGATCTGCGCGAACAAGTTGTCGGGGAGATCCATGTGGAGGGGCGTCCGGACGTCGCGTCCGCTCAGCCAGAAGCCGCGCAGCGACCAGCGCGCCTTGGGCCGGAATTCGGGAACGGGGAGGTCGTCCAGCAGCTCCGGAAGATGCACCTGCGGGTTCACCGTCACGTAGCCGTCGGCGGGGACGCCGCGGCACTCGGCCTCCAGCAAGCGATCGAGGAAGGCGCCGAATCCGGCGCCGTCGTCAAACGCGAAGCCGGAGTCCCCGAACTCGACCATCCGGTCGACCACGCGAGCGACCGGCAGCGTACGCTTGTCGAACTGCGTCCGGAAGTACTCGATCGACCATTTCTGCCGGGCCGGCCAGAAGTCCATCGCGCCGGTGATGATGACCGGGCGACCGGGCCTCACGTATCGCACGCGGAACTCTTCGGGCGAGGGCTCGGCGATGCGTTCGATCATGCCGACGTCGGTCATCCGTCCCTCACAGCGAGATCCGGACGATTCCCAAGTTCGATGCGACGAGCAGCGCTCGACCGTCGCGCGTGAGGCGGACGTCGCGGGCGAACCGACCGACGAACCAACGCCGCAACTCCTGCTTACTGTCGGCGTCGAGCTCGACGACATACCCGCGGAGGAAGTTGCCGGCATAGAGTCGGCGGCGACGGGCATCAAACCGTAGGATGCGCAGTCCGACTTCGGCGCGAGCGATACTCGACAATCGCCCGGTGTCGAAATCGACGTCGGCGATCGCCGCGAGGTTCGGCAGGGCGACGAACACCCGACCGCTGGCGAGGTCCCAGTCGCAGCCGAAGGAGAAGGCAAACCACGCGAGCAGGGAGTCCCCCATGCTCTCGACGCCGAGGGGCCGGGCGTGGAACTTGGTCGCGAGATACGGGCGGCCGCCGTTGAAGAGTGCACCGACCGGACCGGCGGCGCCGCAGAGCAGTCCCATATGGCGCTCAGTGTCGTACGGCCCGATGTCCGCGAGGATGATCGTACCGAGCGACACGGGAGCCGCTGCCTGCAAGTCCGATGCTCGCACCGGGGTGAGCATCGTCGCATCGTCACCGATGACGTAGACGACGTCGAACGCCGGGTCGTAGAAACCGGTGCCGGCGCGGCCGATCTTGACGACGGTGGGTTCTCCGAAGAGGTCATCGCGCCGAAAGGCGTAGAGCGCCCCCTCCTCGCCCTCGGCGTTCATCACGACCAAGCGGTCGTTCCCCACTTCCACGACCTGCTCGCCCTTGCCGGTCCCGATGCAGCGCACGCGACCGCTCTCCGGTTCCGCCGAGCACACCGAGCCGTCGAATCCATCGTCCGGCTCACCCGCGAACGGCTCCATCTGGGTCGTGAACACGAGCGTCTTCTGATCGGTCGCTTGCCATATGTGGCGCGGATAGCGGCGCAGCGGCAACATCGCGCCCGCTCGGCAGGCGGCGAGTTTTTTTAGCGACGGGATCATCACGGCCACGTCCGGCTGGCGCTCGAGCGCGAGGAAATCGTCGCAGCGCACACGACCTCCCTCGCGCCACCATCCCGAAAGCGCGGTCGCGATCAGCAGCCCGAGGGGCAGCACGAGCGGAACGCGCAGCTCGCCCCATGCGCCACGGGACGTCGTGAGCACCGCCAACGACGTCACGGCGACGACGGCCGTTGCCCAGACCGGCAATGACCAGCCGAGCACGCTCGCGAAGAGCACGGCGGCATAGATGGCCCCCGCGTACAGCGTGGCGGAGCACGCCGCGGCAGGCCAGCGTGCCAAGCGCGATCGTGCCCGCTGCTGCGTGACGAACAGGCCCGTCCATGTCATCGCGACGATCGCCATCGTTTTGGGCCCGAAGGAGGAGCTGAACAGGTACGAGAAGCAGAGGAACGCGCCGACGAAAAACAGCAGGACCGTCGGCAGCCACGCGCGGCGGCGTAGCGACGGCGACGAGCCGGAAGACTCCTCGAGCGACAGGCGCGCCGGCGCGCTCATGCGCCGATGTGGCGGCGTGCGCGCGATTCCGTGCGCTGGGAGAGTGGTACCGCCTGACGCATCAGAAGCGCAGCTTCCGTATCCGCTGATAGGCCAACGCAAGACGCACGATCTGCCACACCCAGCCCGTTGCCCACCAGTAATTGACCGAGATGCTGAAGCTCGACGATCGAAACTGGTGCCACCAGAAACGCGGGACGAAGAGCAATTCTCCCGGCTCGACCAGGCACTGGAGCGCACGCGCCCGAGCAAACCGAGGGTAGCGCGCGACGTCCGGCTCGTAAGCGTCGACCCTGCTGACCTGCGGCAGCCGCGACCACGGCGGATGGCGATACATCCCCCACTCTTGCCGGGGAGGATAGAGGCGAACCTCCTTGCGGCCGACGAACTGCATGAACAGGTTGTGCGGCAGGTCCATGTGCAGAGGCGTACGGGTATCGGCCGCGCTCATCCAGAACTTGTAAATCGACCACGGCGTCGGCGGCGCGAAGGCAGGCGTCCGGAGATCCGCTTGCAGCTCCGGCAAGGTCTCGGCGAGAAGGAACATGGCGTAGCCGTGGTCCGTCGTCACCGCCTGCAAGTGCTCGATACACTCGCGGAGCGGTTCTTCGCGGTACGGAATCCCGGTCGCGCCGTAGTTCTCGACGCGCCTTCTCGCGACGCTCGCGACGGGAACCGAGCGATCGCCGAAGTTGGCGGCGAGGTATTCAGCAGACCACAAGCGCCGGGCCGGCCAGTCCTCGACCGCTCCGACGATGATCACCGGTCTCCGCGCTTCGACGTAGCGGCGCCGGAATTCCTCTGCCGATGGCGGAGGGATCCGTTCGACGTCGGCCCTGAGCGGCGCCTCGACGACGTCGGGAAGAAAAGCGGCGACGTTCACGCGCTGCCGCTCGCCGGGCGCTGGTAGAGCAGATTGATCTCCGTGTGGCAGTTCCAATAGCAGTCGGTGCACCCCGTCAGCTCTTCACGCCGGCGCTGATATTCAGCCGTGTGCCACAACGTGCGGAGCGGGACGTCACGCACGTTCCCGATCGCCCGCCCGAATTGGTAGTGGATCGTGCACGGGAAGACGTTGCCGTACGTGTCGACCACGATGTTGTGGTACCCGACGTAGCAGCGGAGCGGTGATGGGATGGCGCGGAATGCGCTCGGAAACAGCGCGAGGTATCCATCCGAATTGTCGATGAACTCTGGATCCGGCGCGCGCGCCTTCTCGGCGCGTAGCCAGGACACCGTGTCGTCCATCGCGCGCAGCTTCTCCGGGCTGGTGGCCTGAGCGTCGGCGTAGCAGGCGGTCAGCGGATTGAAGCTGACCGCGTTGACCCCGCGGCGGCGCGCCAGCTCGACGAACGCCGGCACCTCCTGGCAGTTGTCCGGCCCGAGCACGAACGTGTACGAGACCGCCGGCCGGCCCCGCCGCCGTCGAGCCAGGATCTGCTCGGTCGCCTTCTCGATCCGCTCGAACCCGAGGACGGCGTTGCGCAGCCGATTGTGGGTCTCCGCGGTGGCGCCGTCGAGGGAGAAGTTCATCGAGTCGACGCCGCTGGCGAGGAGCTCGTCGATCCGCGCCGGCCGCGCCAGCAGGTTGTAGCCATTGGTGTTCAGGTGGACGAAGAGACCGCGCCGGCGCCCGTGAGCGAGGAGCTCGAAGCAGTCGTGACGCACCGTCGGCTCGCCGCCGGCGAGGCTCAGGCCGGCGACGCCGATCTTCGCCATGTCGTCGATGATGGTCTTCAGCTCGTCAGTGCTCGCTTCGCGATCGCCGCGCGCCTGGTAGAGCGACGGCTTCGGCAGGTCGCACATGAAGCACGCGTTGTTGCAGCGGTAGGTCGGCACCAGGTTCGCCATGAGCGGACCGGCCAGCGGGCGGCCGAGACGATGAGAGAGCGGCACGGCCGCCGTCTTCGCGGCGGTCGCGACCAGCCACGCCAGGCGCCCCTCCTGGACCGCGCGGCGCGCCATCCGGACGTACTGCATCCGGACGCGGAATGGCAGGAGGCGCATCGCCTAGGTGGACCGTGATCCGCTCACATCAGCTCGCGGATCGCGGGCACCGGCATGCTCGCGTCGCCGCGGCCGACCATCGAGAGCAGGCCCGCTCGCGCCGTCCCGCTCAGCGAGCGCCACAGACCGCCCGCCGAAGCCATCCGCAAGAGGTGGACGATCTTCCATGGGTGACGGGCGTAGAATTTCATGTACGCGAAGAGGATCTCGCGATCGATCTCCGCCGGTAGATCGCCGTTGTAATTCGGCAGCCCCTCGCCGATGAGGTGCGACGCATCGGTGTGATCGCGCGGGATGCGCCCTTGCTTGACCAGCTTCAGGAACGCGGGCGTGCCGGGCAGCGCCATGTACTTGTGCAGGCTGAACACGTCGAGCCCCAGCTCGTGGATGTACCGGTAGCTGTCGCGGCGTTCGGCGGCGGTCTCGCCCGGATAGCCGATGATGAAATACGCCTGGAGCGAGAGGCCGGCGTCGCGGATCATCTTCGCGGCTCGCCGGATGTCGGCATCCGCCATGTCTTTGTGCATCAGCTTGCGCACGCGCTCGGAGCCGCTCTCCGGCGCGATCGTCGCCATGTCGAACCCGGCGCGTCGCATCAGGTGCAGCATCTCCTCGTCGAGGTTCTCGAGACGCACACCGCGGTACAGCTCGACGGAGAGACGCTTCAGCCCGAGATCCGCGATGCCGCGGCACAGGTCCTTGAAGAAGGCGCGGTCCTGCGTGGCGTTGTCGTCCATGAAATAGATGCGGCGCACGCGGTACCGGTCGTAGAGGTGGCGGATCTCGCGCGTCAGGAAATCGACCGACCAGTGCCGCAGCGCGTGTCCGTTCAGCAGCGGCGCCGCGCAGAAGTGGCAGGCGTACTCGCACCCGCGCGAGGCGAACATCGCGACCTTGCGCTTCGGGCCCATGATCGTCGACATGTAGCCACGCGCGAAGGCGCGCTCGAGGTCGAGGAACTCCCAATCGACCCGTGCGCAGTCGTCGAGGTCGTCGTGCATCACCGGCCTGTTGCGCACCAGGGTGGCGTCGGGCGTGCGGTAGTAGATGCCGGGAATCGACGAGATCGCCTCACGGTCGCCCGCGGCGAGGTGCCGCACGAACTCGGGGAAGGTGTGCTCAGCTTCGCCCATGATGAGGTAGTCGAACGCGCCCGGCGTCCAGGCCTGGTCCGCGTTCAGCGTCGGATACATCCCCCCGCACAGCGTCACCGCGTTCGGACAGCGCGCCTTCGCCGCGCGCACCGCGGCGACCGCACTCCGGAAGGAGACCGCCCATGCGGAGACCGCGATGAGATCCGGTTGGAAACGTCCGATCGCCTCGTGGAACTCCCGCGAATCGGCGTGCCACCCCTCGAGCGGCAGATTGAAGAGCCGGACGTCATGATTCTGGTCCTTGATCGTCGACCGCAGGATCGCGAGCGACAACGGCAACGTCTGATAGACCGTGTTGGCGTGAGGCCAGATGAACGCGATCCGCATCGTGCCCTTTCGAGAGCTAGTTGGAGGCTTCCGGTTCCGCAGGCAGCGCCAGTCGGGCGGCGGAGGGTGCGCTGGCGAGCTTCGGCCGGCGGCCCGCCCCGGCAACCCGTCGGCGCAGGGCGGTCGCCACTCCCCGGGCCGTCGCACCGAGGATGGTGAAGATCCGCTCGCGGGTGGCCGCGTCCCCGACGATCGCGAGCGTGAGCGCGAGCAACTGCCGCACCGCCATGCCGCGCGGCAGATAGCGATAGGTGCCGCTCTCCAGCAGCCAGCCGATCGCACGCCGGGGTAACAGCGGCAGCAGATCGAACAGCACCTCGAGGCGCCGCATCTCGTCGAGCGCTTCCTGATGGGCTCCCGGACCGACGAGCCGCGGGGCTTCGAAGCCCTCGGTCTGCTCGCCGCGGAGAATCCGGTCCACCTGGTCCGTCGTCAGGATGCCGTCGTCGCGGGCGCGAGTGAGTGCCGTCGTCCCCGGGAGGTAGGTCATCCAATGCAGCACGATGCGGCCGGGCCGCACCTCATTGTAGAAGCGCAGCGCCGCGCGCTGGTCCTCAGGACCCTCGCCGGGGAGGCCGAGGATGTGGTCGAGCGAGTACGGAATGCCGTGCTCTCGCAGGTGGTCGACCGTCGCTCGGACCCGTCCCCGGTCGCCCTTGCGGTCCATCTCGGCCAACGTGTCCGAGTTCACCGTCTGCACGCCGACCCGCACCATGCTGCAACCGGCGTCGGCGAGGGCGCGCGCCATCTCGCGCGACATCGCGTGCGGATGCGTGTAGCACTCGAACGGCAGCCCGACGTCGCGGCGGTACGCGGTCGCGAACTCCCGCATCCAGTGGACGTCGAGGGTGAAGATCGCGTCCCAGAAGAAGACCTTGCGAGCGCGCCCGCGTGCCTTCCAGTGCCGCAGCTCGGCTATGACGTGCTCCACCGACCGGCGGCGGACCGGCTTCTCGCCCGGATACTGCTTGGGGAAGATGCTGTATTCGCAGAAGCTGCATCGGAACGGGCAGCCGCGCCTCGAGATGACGTAGAACTCGCGCTCGAACGCCGGCATCCGCTCGTAGAAGATCGTCTTGTCCGCCCAGGGGAGGGTGTCGAGATCCTGGATGAGCGGGCGCACCGGGTTGCGGATCGGTGCGCCGTCACCTTTGAACCACACGTTCGGAACGTCGGTGCGCCCGAAGCGGTCGGTCTCCGCGCACGCCAGCAGATCGACCAGCGTCTCCTCGCCCTCGCCTTCGACCACCGCGTCGATGGCGGGCTCGCGAATGCTGTGAGCCGGCGCCCCGCTGACGTGCGGTCCGCCGAACACGATCGGCGTCGGGGCGATGCGCTTCAGGGCGCGGGCCACCTCGACCGACCAGCGATGGGTGATCGTGTAGGAGCTGAACGCGATGACGTCGGGCTGCGCGTCGGCGACCCGCCGGGCGGTATCGTCGGGGCTCGGCTCGAGCAGCCGCGCCAGGAGGGCGCTGTCCGGACCGCTGTTGGACGAGAACGGCTTCGGCTCATAGACGAGCACGCTCTCGTGGCCGTGCGCCTTGACGTAGGCGGACAAGGCTTCGATGCCCAGGTGCTCGAGTCCGCTGGTGACGAACGCAACGCGCATCCAGGCTGCCTACCACGCGCGCTTTCACAGCATCAACTGATCTGTCGTCACGGTGCTGCCTCGAGATCCGCCGGCACCGCCGCGTCGTGTTCCTCACCGGCACGAGGCGGTGACGCACCGCTCGCAGGCGACGCTCGCAGCCGTCCGCCCGGTTCCCGGCGTCGATGGGCGGTGCGTCAGTGGGGCGCTTGGAGCGTCGTCTCGAGCGCGCTGAAGATCACGCGCGCGTCGAAATCGAGGATGTGGTTCACCTCGTACGTCGGCACGCACGAGCAGCCCCGCCCGAGCGGCGGGGCGAGATCGTTGAACGCGGTCACGTAGCCGCGCGTGCGGCCGCCGGCGCGCTCCGCCTGCGCGTGGGTGAACAAGCAGTGCGAAACCGTGCCGTCGCTGAATACGTAGCCGAAGTACGTGCCCGCCCAGCACCGATCGCAGGTGAGCAGGTACCGCTCGGATTCCTGCCGCCGGAGCGAAGGATAGGAGTTGCCGACGGGCAGTCCGCGCCGCTTGAGGTCCTGCAGGTGACGCGCGAGCTCGGCGACGCGTGCCTGGCTGAGCTCCGGCGCGATCATCTGCTGCTGCACGTCCATGTGTTTCTCGTGCTCGAGCTGGAAGTAGGCGCGGACGCCGTACGCGCTCGCGATCTCGAGGACGTGCTCGATGTGATCGATTCCCGCGGGCGTGACGACCGTCATGGTGACGACGGCGACGTGGCGGCGGCGCAGCGTGTCGATGGCCCGGAGGACGCGAGCGTAGGAGCCCGGGTGCCGCTGCCCGTCGTGTATCGCCTCGGGGCCGTCGAGCGTGACGCAGACGAGGTCGAGCTCTGCCACGTCGTCGAGACGTTCGCTCACGAGCCAGCCGTTCGTGTTCATCGATGCGTGCACCCCGCGCCGCTTCAAGTGCCGAACGATCGTACCGACGTCCTTCCGCACCAACGGCTCGCCGCCCATGATGCTGGCGCGAGCCATGCCGCCGGCCCGCAGCTGGTCGATTGCTTCGAACCAGGCCGCGGTGTCCATCTCCTCGCGGTGCTGCAGCGGAATCTCGCAGTACGTGCAGCGGAAGTTGCACCGGTTGGTGAGCGACAAGCTCATCGCGAACGGGCTCTTTCGGTGCAGAGCCCGCCGCACGCCGAGCTTCAGCAGCGGCATGGCGAACGCCGTGCCTCGACGGAGCACGCCCGCCGATCCGCGCACCGTGTGCTCCGCGGTCGTGTCTTCGGCGTTCACACCCATTGCTGCCACGCGGCGTACACCGCTGCCCCGAACAGCACCGCGCACCAGCGATGAACGACGCGCAGGCGCGCGGCACGATCCGCCGTCAGCCCGTTCCAGGCGAGGAGCAGCGGAAATACCACGATGAACGCCGTACCGGCGGCGTACCGGAACCCTCCGAGAGCTGGCGCCGCCACGACGGTCGCCACCGCGCCGACGCCTGCGGCGAGGAGCGCCGTCCACCGTGGGCCGAGCGCCAGCCAGGTCGTGCGAATGCCGCTCGCCTCGTCCTCGAGCCGATCGCCTGCCTCGTGGATCAGCTGGTTCTGCAGCAACAGCGTCATGAACGCGATCGCGATGGTGGCGAACCCGGCCGGCAGCGAGGGACCTGCCATGCCGAGGAACAGCACGGGAGTATACCAGGCCGCGTTCGTCAGGGTTCCCACGACTGGGATGATCTTGAGGCGTGGCCCGACCGAATAGACGATGCCGACCATCAGGGAGAACGCGGTTGCAAGCTGGACGGGCCACGGGCTGAAAGCGGCGAGCGCAATACTCACGGCCGGCAGCGTGACCAGCGAGGCCTTGTAGCCATCGCGGCCGGGGACGAGCAACGGATTCTTGCGCGCGTCGCGGTCGACGTGCCGGTCGGAGATCGCGTTGACCAGGAAGCCGAACGCGAGGATGGCGAATGCGTTCACGATCCCGCGCGCGACGGCGAGCAGCGCCGTGTCGACCGGGACGGTGGCATCGAAAGTCGCCAGCGGAAGCGGCAGGACGTGCAACCACTGGCGCACCCGGAAGAGACGAAGCAGGTCGAGGAGTGGAGAGCCGGCCGGAACGGCGTGCTCTATCGCGTCGATCGCTCGAGGCGAGCCCGCCAAAGCGCCTTGTGCCGTCGCGTGGAATGCCGAGCTGCGTGATCGATCAATCAGGGGTTACTCCGGCGCCTTCGGTTGAACGGGTCCGGTTGCTGGTCGCGCTGCCCGTCCTCGCGGCCTGCTGGCCTCCGAACAAACTGGGCATGCGACGTTCGATCACGTTTCCTCGCCGAAGCGGCGCGCGATTGTCACGCCGTTGATGCAAGCCTGTCAAGGAAATCGTGACAGAACCCAGGCGTGCCGGCGTCGCTGCTGCGACCCGCGCGCTGGGGAGGTGATCTCCGAGACGCTTTCCGAGCGTTGCCCGAACGGAACGCGCTGCCGACGTCGGCGCCGCCCGCCGCGACGGCGCCGGGCGCTCCGTGTTGTCGCGCAGCGTCAGGCAGGGGACGCCGAGGTAGGTGGTTTCCTCCTGGACGCCGCCGAAGTCCGTCAGGACCATCCGGGCGCCCCGCGCGCGCGAGATTCGCGACACCGCTTGCCTCCGAGATCGCGGGCCGAGCCGTGTCCGATTGACCGGTCGCCGCTCCACGTACGAAAACCGGTGCCTCCCGTGTCGGCCTCCACCACGACGACGTCCAGCCCCGCCATCGACCCGGCGTCCGGATGCGCGGTCCACTCCTGGAACGAGTGGGACCCGCTCGAGGAAGTCGTCGTCGGCCGGCTCGAGGGCGCGGCGGCGCCGCCGGCGCACGTGACGATGGTCGGGAACCTCCCCGCGCGGGCGGCCCGGCTCTATCCGCTCCTCGCGGGACGCCGCTATCCGCGGCTCCTGGTGCGGGCCGCGCAGCGGGAGCTGGACGGTTTCGTGCGCCTCCTCGAAGGCGAGGGCGTCGTCGTCCGCCGGCCCGACGTCGTCGATTTCACGCGCCGCTTCGCGTCGCCGCACTGGCGGTCGAACGGATTCTGCACGGCGAGCCCGCGGGACGGCATCCTGATCATCGGCGACGAGATCATCGAGACGCCGATGGCATGGCGCTCGCGCTATTTCGAGGTGCACGCCTACCGCACGCTGCTCAAGGACTACTGGGCGCGCGGCGCGCGCTGGGTCTCGGCCCCGAAGCCCGAGCTGCGCGACGAGCTCTACGACCCGGGCTTCGTGCCGCCGGCAAAGGGCGAGCCGGTGCGCTACATCACGAACGAGCACGAGCCCGTCTTCGACGCCGCCGACTTCGTCCGATGCGGGACGGACCTGTTCGTCACCCGCAGCAACGCGACCAACCGCGCCGGCATCGAGTGGCTGCGACGCCACCTCGGGCCGCGCTTCCGCATCCACGAGATCCGCAGCCGATGCCCGCAGCCGCTGCACATCGACACCACCTTCATGCCGCTCGCGCCGGGAAAGGTGCTCGTCAATCCCGAGTACGTCGACACCGCCGACCTGCCGCCGATCCTGCGCAGCTGGGAGGTCCTCGTCGCCCCCGAGCCGGATCCCATCCGCGGCTGGCGGAACGTCCATCTCTCGATGGTGAGCAAATGGATCAGCATGAACGTGCTCATGCTCGATCCGCGCCGCGTCGTCGTCGAGCAGTCGCAGACGTCGATGATGCGGCTCCTCGAACGACACGGCCTCACCCCGGTGCCGTGCCCGTTCATGAACTACAAGCCGTTCGGCGGCTCGTTCCACTGCGCGACGCTCGACATCCGGCGTCGCGGCACGCTCGAGACCTACTTCTAACGAGGTTCCGCGTCAGACCTACGGCGCCCGCTGCGCCTGCTGGCCGAGCAGCCCGCGCTTGAGCTGCGCGTTCTCCTCGCGCGCGAGCAGGTAGAGCTTGCGGTACTCGTCGCGCTCACGCTCCACCGCGGCCAACCGCGCTTCGAGCGCCGCGATGCGCGGTAGCGGTGATTAGTGGAAAAGGCGCGTTTCCGGACGAACCGACGGCTCCATCGAAGCCGTGATCAGACCCGCCTGATACCGGAACCAGGGTGCCCCAATTTTTGCGGAGCAGGTCAGCCGCACATAACTCAAAGAGGCTTGGGTCGAGCGGGTCGTTCAGTGCGACGATGATGGCGCGATGATGGAGATCGCGAACGACGGCTGAACCAACACTCGCGACCGCCACGGTTCCCGACTCGACAAGGCGGCGGAGATGCTTCTCTGCTGAGGCGGAGATCGCAGACTCACCTCGTTCCCAGCGGGCGATGGTGTTGGGCCTGAGATAGATGAAGGCGTGCCCGCAAGTCCCTGAATTCATGGGCCGTCATAGCCATATACGCGACACCACACCGTAGCCACTGTCGAGCAGGGGCAGCCTTGGGGGTAGGTAGTGGGGGCAAATCGTCGACGAGCCGTCAGCGGCTCTGTCGGCGCTCTCGCCCATGTCGTAGCGGCGGGACATCTTCGAGAAGACGCCTCGCTGCGACCGCCGTCACGCGATCGCCCATCGGGAAGGTCTCCTTGCCGGCGTGGACGACGTACAGGCGGTCGAGCCGCAAGTCCCGCATCGCGATTCGCATGCTCGGCGTAAGGGCTGGCATCGACGTGTGCTTGAGCTCGACGCCGATCCGCTGCCGGCCGCGGATGACGAAGAGGTCGAGCTCGGCCCCCGCATGCGTCGACCAGAAGAACCGCTCCTCCGGTTCCGCACCGAGGCGCTGCACCGTCTGGGTCAGCATGGCGCCCTCCCACGAGGCGCCCACCTTGGGGTGACCGAGGAGTGCCACCCGCGAATCGATCTGCAGAAGCGTGTGCAGCAGTCCGCTGTCGCTCAGATAGATCTTCGGAGCCTTGACCTGACGCTTGCCGAGGTTCTCCGACCACGGCTGAAGCTGGAACACGACGAGCGCGTCGGTCAGCGCATCGAGGTACCGCCGCACCGTGGTGTGCGAGACACCGAACGAGCTCCCGAAGGCCGAGCCATTCCAGATCTGGCCGTGCCAATGGGCGAGCATGGTCCAGAAGCGGCGTAGCGTCGCGGCGGGAATGCCGATGCCGAGTTGGGGGACGTCGCGCTCGAGAAAGGTCCGGACGTAGTTCTGGCGCCACTCGCGGCTGGCCGCATCCGTGCGGGCGAGCAGCGCTCTTGGCAAACCACCGCGCAACCAGAGCTGGTCGAGGCGCGCAGGTCCGACCTCGTCGAGGGTGAGACCTCCGACGTGAACGTAGGCGATCCGTCCGGCTAGGCTCTCCGCGCTCTGGCCGAGCAGGTCGCCAGACGCGCTGCCGAGCACCAGGAATCGGCACGGCGTTCGTGGGCGATCGGCGAGGACGCGCAGGCTGCGAAAGACGTCCGGAAGGTGCTGGATCTCGTCGAGGACGATCAGGCCGCGCAGCGATTCGAGTGCAGCGATGGGCTCGCGCAGGCGAGCGAGATCGCGATCGTCTTCGAGGTCGAACACGTGGGTGGGGCCGCGCCGCCGCCCGGCGATCTCGCGCGCCAACGTCGTTTTGCCCGACTGACGCATACCGATCAGGGCGACGACGGGATAATCGCGGAGTCGCGCTTCGATCTCGCCGACGAGGCGGGGGCGTGGCGTATTCACGTGACCTTGAAATCTGAACTATCCGCGTTCAGATTTCAAGGTGGGTCAACTCCCCGGCACCGTCCCCCGTCACCGGGGCGCACAGCTCCAGCTCCGACTTGTTGTCGAGGGTAGCCGATCCGATCGCGCCGTCTACCCGCACACCGATGGGTCATAGCCGGCATGAACCGCCATTCCGGTGACGTAACCTGGTTTCATCGGACTTTCGCCCTTCTCCCAACGACAGGTTCCTATTTTCGGGATATTGTCTTTCGCCCAAACCCTGCCCGCGCGTGAATTTCCCCGGCCGTTGCTGACAGTGCGATCTTTTTGAGACAACAAAATGCAGCCGACAGCGATCTCCGGCGGTTGGTGTTGCACCGGAAGCGATCAAATGGCCCGCCCCATTCCTTTTTGAGACGGGCGCTCAGTCTAAGAACGTCTGACTCTCTATCTACGCCGACTCTTTGGCAAGACACAAGAGATTACTTTAAAACGAAATAGAGCGCACGTGGCTAGACTCGTAATCCGACGCAGTCTACTCCGGAGTATCCCGGAAAGGCGACCTGAAAGGGCACTACTCACGAATTCATCTGCAATGGCTGAATATCGTCCGATGCAACCCCCGGTGATCAGTTTCCGTATTCTTTGGAGTTGTGCGACCTTCTCGCTTACGTTCCAAGTCCAATTGGCGTGGTGAAGCAAGATGTCTGGATGGGGTGGAAACCCATGTGAACGGGCGTAATACTCAACAGGCAAGGTCCCCCACCGGCTACCATAGTCGCTGGGTGCAAGCACCGCATTCATCGCTGATTGGTCGTTTGGCGTTTCGTCAACTTCGCATCGGCAGATCGCTTTCCGCAATAAGTCGCATACATAAGGTGTGCTACGAGCCACATAGAACCCGGTGTTCACGTTCTTATGAGACCAAGCCCATTCCCTTTGGAACAAAATGTCCGCACCAGAACGACAGAGCAAGCTCTCCAACTCATTACAACTGAAACGACGAAAAAACTGCATGTCAATGTCGCTGACAACGAATATGGAGTCCATATGGCTCTCAGCGTGTTCGAGTGCCCATCGCAGTTTACTGACCACGCCAATTTGCCACCCCGGAGATGAATATGCACCGTCCCCAAGTTCCCCTAGCTTCTTCTCCACGACTACCGCGTCTTTGGGAAGAGAGGCGAGGAAAAACTCGGTGAACATCTTTCGATGAGATTCTGTGACGACGACGAGGATATCCATAGTGTTTTGGAGTTTTGGCTGAATCAAACGCAAAACGGCTTGAGCTTTGTGACGATGTCGCCCACGCATTCGGCAACTGTGCGTTTGTGTTGATAGGACTTTTTAGTGGGCTTTTTGCTTTCGCTGGTTGACATATTCGTATTGATGAAGACGGGCTGTCCCCCCGCAACCGCGATAAGGTTCGCGGCAGACCACGGGGTCATCCACGCTGTGGAGCCCCAGCGAAGGGAGGACAGCCCAATGGAAACGTACGTGGGATTGGATGTGCACAGCAAGCGCAGTGTGTTTGTGATCCAAGACGACGTGGGCACGGTGACCGCACGGGGCGAGGTGGCAACGACGCCGGCGGGCCTGGCGACGCTGGGGACGGCGCACCGGCTGGCACCCGGCACGCGGGTGGCGCTGGAGACGGGCACGACCGCGTTCTACGTCGCGCGGCAGCTCCAAGCGCTCGAGCTCGTGCCCGTGGTGATCGATGCGCATGAGGTGCGACTGAAGGCGCAGCGCCCGACCCAGAAGAGCGATCGCCGCGATGCGTTCGAACTCTGCGACGGGTTGCGGCGTGGCATCTATCGATCGATCGTACACGTGCCCCCACTCCCGATCGGCGCGCTGCGCGAGACGCTGTCGCGGCGCCGCCATTTCGTCCGCCAGCAAACGTCCGAGGTGCTGGCCGTCAAGCGGCTGCTGCGCAGTGCCGGACTCGGCCACCTGAGTCGGAGTCTTGGGAGCGATGCGGCATGGACACGGCTGTTCGATGCGCTCCCACCCGACCCGCTGTTCCGGAGCTACATCGAGGACCACCACACGCTCTGGCGGTGCGCCCGCGCGCAAGTGATTCGCCTCGAACGGTGTCTCGCCGACCAGCGGAGATCCTTTACGGATGAGCTCGCCCGCCTCGAGACCGTCCCTGGCGTCGGTCCGATCGTCGCGCTCACGGCGCTGGCGGTCTTGTCCGACGTGACCCGATTTCCCGATGCGAAGCACGCTGCCAGCTACGCGGGGCTCGTACCGCGCACCTATCAGTCCGGGGAGTACGATCGTCACGGACGGATCACCAAGCGCGGCTCCGCCGAACTGCGGACCATGCTCTGCGAGGCCGCGCACCACGCGCGGCGCACGACCAACCCGTTGAATCCCTATTTCGCAACGCTGTGCGCGCGCCGCGGATACCAACGCGCCGTCGTGGCACTCGCCCACCGCCTCTGCCGCATCCTGTCCGCGCTGCTGCGGGACGGCGCGGTCTTCGACGTGCGGAAGGTCGGCATTGAAGAGGGCCCATTTCGTCGCACCGTCACCCAGCGCTATCGACTCAAGCGGTTGGTACACGCCCGGTGATCCACCCCTCGTGATCCCGTTGGCCATGCTCACCACACGAGCCCGTGACCCCGTCTTGGCGGTGAGCTCACAGCTCATATTTTCGTATGGGGCCGGGCTCCCCGTAGCCAAAACATGGGGCGTCGACCCCGAATGGACGGCTGGTGAGCGATGACCATCACCCGCGCACTACCGGCAGCCCGCAACGCGACGTGGGCCGCCGCGGCATCCGTTCACAGGTAAGATCCCCACCCCTGGACAGTCCGTCTTCATGGGCGCCAAAGTCGGACGTTCGCCCTTGTACTGCCCCTTGTACTGCCGTTTGCCACAGCGCCTGCTGGCGGACGAAGTCGCGCTCCGCCTGATCGAGCTGCGCGCGGACCTCGGCAGTTTGCGACCGCGCCGCGACGAGCTGTGCATTCGCGAGCCCGAGCTGGGCCTGGGCCTCGGTGGCGTCGAGTCGCGCCAGCACCGCGCCCTCTTCGACGCGCATGCCTTCCTCGATCAAGACCTCCGTCACCTTGCCGGTGATCTTCGCCGAGACCGTCGCCTGGCGTCGCGCGGTGACGTAGCCGCTCGCGTCGAGGACGGATCCCTCGCTCGGCGCGTCAGTCGCCGCGCGCGCGACGGCAGTATGGACGACGGGCGTCCCAGTCCGCGCGAGAAACACCCACGACACCACGACGAGGGCGAGCAGTGCACCGCCCGTCATCACGAAGGGTCGCATCCGGGAGCGCGACGCGCGCGTCGGTCCTCGATCGAGGCGAAGCTTCTCGAGCAGCTCGGAAGTCTCTGCCGCTGGGCGCTTTTCCACGGCCAATGTCTGCAGACCTCAACGATGTCGCGCGATCATTCGAAAGACGGAGCCAACAAATCGACGGGAGTGGGGTTGAACCTCGACGTGCTCACTGTTTCTACATCATCCGCATGGGTAACAGATCGTTTGCCATCGGATCGCCCGAGGGGTCGGCACTCTCTCATGTTCTCGTCGCGAGCCGCGCCGCAATCTTCGTGAATTGCTCCAGCGCCGCCTCCAAATCGTCGGCGATCTCGGCGGCGATGACGTCGGGCGGGGGCAACGAATCCGTGTCGGTAAGGTTCTTGTCCTTGATCCAAAAGAGGTCGAGGCTCAGCTTGTCGCGCTTGAGTAGCTCGTCGTAGTCGTAGCAGCGCCAGCGACCCTCCGGGTTCGCGTCGCTCCAGGTCTCCTGGCGATCGTGCATCCGGCCGGGCTTGTAGCAGGCAACGAACTCGTCGAAGTCACCGCGCTGGATCGGCTTCTGCTTCAGCGTGAAATGTTGATTGGTGCGCAGGTCGTAGACCCAGAGCTTGTCGGTCCACGCTTTGGCACGTCCCTCCTTCTTGTCGAAGAAAATGACGTTCGCCTTGACGCCGGGCGAATACCAGATGCCGGTCGGCAGGCGCAGGAGCGTGTGGACGCGACATTTCTGCAGGAGGTTGCGGCGCACCTTTTCGCCGGCGCCGCCCTCGAAGAGCACGTTGTCTGGCACCACCATCGCCGCGCGGCCATCGATCTTGAGCAACGTATAGATGTGCTGAACGAAGTTGAGCTGCTTGTTGCTGGTCGACGTCCAGAAATCCTCGCGGACGATCACCTGGTCTTCCTTCTCCGTGTCGCCTTCCTCGTTCACGAACAAGAGGCTCTGTTTCTTTCCGAAGGGCGGATTGGCGAGGACCACCGAATACTCACGGCTCCACGGCGCAGCCAGGCTGTCGTGCCCGCTATGGACTACGACTTTCTCGCCGCCAATGCCGTGAAGATAGACGTTCATCGCACACATGCGGCCGACCTTGGGCGAGAGCTCCATGCCCTCGACCAGGTCTTCCTGGAGCACCCGCTTCTGGTCGCGGTCGAGGTCCGCCGCGAACCGATCGAGCACGTACTGATAGGCGTTGCAAAGAAAGCCGCCGGTTCCCGCCGCCGGGTCGCAGACGGTGTCTTCCGGAGTGAGTCGCGTCACCTCACACATGGTCTGGATCACCGGGCGCGGCGTGAAGTACTGGCCTGCACCGCGTGACGATTCCTGCGCCGAGCGGGCGAGCAGCTCCTCGTAGATGGTGCCCTTCACGTCGACCGGCAGCGACAGCCAGTCCACTTTGTCGAGCAGGTTGACGATGAGCTGCTTCAGAAGCGCCGGATTGTGGATCTCGCAGCGTGCGCCCTTGAAGATCACGCCGAGCATGCCTGGCTTGACCCCCAGCTTCTCCAAGCTCGCGCGGTACTGGTCCTCGAGCGCGGCGCCGTCGAGCGGCAAGAGCGCCTTCCAGCCGAGCTCCGACGGGACGATGGGCGCGCGGCTGTAGGGCTCTTCGGTGAGCTGGTCCGCCATCTTGAGGAAAAGCAGCAGCGTCAACTGCTCGACGTACTCGAAGCAGGAAAGCCCGGCGTCCTGCAGCACGCCGGCGTAACTCCACGCGCGCTTGCCGATCTGAGATGCGTCCATGATGGAATCTCGGAGCCGACTATTCGCCGTCCACCGAATCAGCGGTCACCTGCAAGGCCGGAGCGCAACCGATGGCCTCGCCAGGTGAAACGCGGAGTGGGCAGCAAATTTGAATCACGACGCCTTCTTGCGGGGAACACGCTTCGGAGAACGCGAGACGAGCTTTTGCGGATGCTCAGCCTCTTGCTCCTGAAGCGCCCGTGCGATGCGGCGAACGTCGAAGCCGTGCTCACGACCGAACTTCTCACGAATCTTGTGGATCTCGTCGACGATGGGGTCTGCGCGCTTCATTCTTCGATCCTTCCTGGAAGCTCTTCGGGCGTACAGATCACAGGTGGTGTGAAGCCTTCCGCCTTGCAGATGGCCTCAATGCTACCACGCATCGTGGCGTTCGCGATGTGCGTGCAGTTCCACGTGAGGAGGTAGTCGACGCCGTGTGCCGTTGCCACGGCGATATGAAACGCGTCGACGGCGGCCCGCTCCGGCAAGGCGCCGCCGACAATCAGCGCCGCCGCCAGGTCTGTCGACTCGTCTGTCACCCGCAGAACCGGCAGACCCGCCAGCGTCTTGAGTCGCTTGGCCGAAGCGCCCGGGTTGCCCGCGGCAGCTTCCCGCAGGACCAGTTCTGAGATGACGCCACAGAGAGAGCAAATCCGCTGCCTTGCGAAAGCTGCCGCAACGCTCCGCCACTTCAGCATATCGCAGATGTCTAAACTCAATCGACACGGGCGCGCTCGTTTTGTTGCCTAGCAACAGCGAGTCCGACGAACACTCTTTGGCGGCGAAGGCACATTGAACGAACTACAGTTTCGGGCGCTACCAGTTGAGCCATTTACGTCGTACTAGCTGCCATACCGTTTCAACAGCAGCTCTGCCGCGCGATGCGGAGCATTTCGCCACTTCGCTATGTCTGCGGCGTAGTCGGCAGCCCGGCGCTTGGCGTCATCGTCGGCGAGAAGCCGCTCCAGCGCCCGATGGACCTCCGCGACAAGCCGATTGGACCGCCTGTATTTTGGAACACGGATCGCAAACCGCTTGCGTTCGAGGCAGGCGATATTCGCCACTTGCTCGGGCTGCATGCCGACTCCGACGACGGGCTTGCCAGCGAGGGCGGCCGTCATCACCGTTCCGATCCCGCCATGAATGAGGGCGATGTTGGCCATCCGGTTTACTTCCAGCGCCGGCAACCAGCCGGTGACCGTCACGTTGTCGGGAACATCGACCTCGAGATCGGTGATCAGCGCTCGCACCGGCGCGACGACCCGATAGGGCTTGCCCCGAAAGCCTTCGATCAGATCTTTGACGATATGCGCTACGCCCGAACTGCCCATCGCGAAGAAGACCAGCGGCTTGTCCCTCGGGATGCGCGCCACCTCGTCAGGCAGATCGAAGGTCTGCTCCGGGATCAGCGGACCAATGTAAAAATGAGCTGGCGGCAAGACCACGTTCGAGAAGCCAGGCGGCTCGGCAACGAGCGAGATATCACCCCGGAAGAACGCGAAAACGGGTCTATAAGGCGCGACGCCGAAATGTCGGGCCGCTTGATTGACCGAATGGATGAAGCCGTACCACATCCAGGTTCGGATCATCCAGTAGATCGGAAGATCGACGATCCGCTTGAGTATTTTTGGCCTCATTCCATCAGTCAATCCCGCGCCCGAAGCGAAAAAGCTCGGCAGCCAAGTTGATTGGACGGCCCAGACAAGCGGGATGTTCTGCAGCCGACAAGCCAGCGGCATACTCAAATATGACCCTGTGACGACGGCAGCCGGCAAAAGTGTTTTCAGCGCTGCGATATCGCCGTTTACCTTGGCAATCATCTCCTTCTTCGAGTAGACGGCGGCGAATTTCTCCTCGTCGTTGACCGCCATAAGATGGGCGATCTTTTCCTCCGTCAGGCGTGGTTCGACGCGGGTAAGCGGAAAACCGAGATCTTCGATTAGGCTCTCGAACTTCCCGCCTTCGGAAATGAAATGAATGTCGAAGACCGCGCTTGCAGCAGCGTGATCGCGAACGCCTTTCGCGATTTCAATCATCCGTGTCGTTTCGGCGAGGCTGAAAGCCGCCGGAGCGAACAGCAAGGTCTTTCGCGTTCCGGCGTCTCTGCTCATGCATCATACTCAGGCAGGTCCAGATCGTCCCGTAGACTTCGGCCAAGGAAGAACGACGCGACGCCGGGAATGCCCATCAGCTTCGTTGCCTGGTTGCGCGCCCAGACCCCGAACTCCGTAGACGGAGCGAAAGTCGAGGCGGAGCCGGCAGAGGTTCTCTGCTTTTTTTCCAGAAAGGGACGGAGCCGATTCTCATAAGCTTCGAAAGCGACTGCATGATCGCCGCCCGCCCGCATGATCTCTCCCGCAAGGGTGTAGGCTTCGATGATGGCGAGCCCCGTGCCTTCCCCGGCCATGAGCGACACGGCGGCAGCCGCGTCCCCAACAAGCGCAACGCGACCCTTGTGCCAGCAGGGCATGCGGATCTGGCTCATGCGGTCGAAATAGATATCATCCGCGTGGTCCATTGCAGCGAGGATGTTGTCTGCTTCCCAACCGGCATCACCGAACTCGGCCCGAAGCAGGTCACGGATCTGATCAGTGGTCAGCCGGATATCGGCCTTGTCCGAATCGGACGAGAAAATGAACAGGAACAGGGTCCTGTCGTCGCGAAGGGCGAAACGAGCCAATTGGTGCGAGGCGGTCGGGTGTATGACATAGATTCCCTCGTCGCGCGGCCGGTAGCCGGTGACTTCGAAGGCCGCGACCGCATAACCCAGATAGGCTTCGAATTGGTCTTCGGGACCAAAGGCCAATTCGCGCACGGCAGAATGCAAGCCATCCGCACCAATCACGAGATCAAATATTCGCTCCCCGCCAGTCCGCAGCATGACTGACACGCCTTCCGGCTGCTCCTTGAGCGCGGTGATCCGTTCTCCGAAGATCGTCTCGACTTCACCGTTGAGTGCGTCGAAGAACATCTCTACGAGAGCACCGCGTCGTATTGTGGTGAAGCGTCCATCGGTCAGTTCGTGCAAGACGTCCGTCGAAAACCCGCCGACACGGGAATTGTCGCGGCCGACAAAACGGACTTCTCGTTCATGGTAGCCTCGCTCAAGGACCTTATCGAGAAGACCCATCCGCTCGGTCACCGTGAGGCCAAGCCCCCAGAAATCAACGATATAGCCGCCGGTGCGCAAGGCCGGGGCGGTTTCGATCAGGACCGGTTCGTGCCCGTATTGCTTCAACCAATAGGCCAGCGAGGTTCCGGCGATTCCAGCGCCACTGATCGCGATCTTCATGGCTGCACTCCTTTCCGGCAGGCTTCCCATTGCGCGGACGTATGTGTACCCATAAGAGTGGACCACCAGTCCACAAGCGTGCGGCCGTTGGATCATAGGCAACATGAAAGCTGTTTCAGGGCATCATAGCTCCCCTTATCAGACTGGGAAACCTCCGTCAGGGATCCCGGCAACCCTCACACAGTTGTGTCGTTGCGTCCGTCCTTCTTAAAGTGCTCCTCCACTATCTTGAGGAGAGGGTCGCAGTCTTTGCACTTCGCCAAGTCATCTCGAACCATCTTGGTGATCCCAGCGATGTCGGGGATAAGCGGAGACTTCCCATCATTGCCCACTTTTACAGCCATTGGGCAACCTGCGCCGAGGAAAAGGCCGAGAGGTTTCTTGTCGCTGGACAGGCATTGCTGTAAGTATCCGACCTGTTTATTTGGGTCTTGGATGTAGCTCATGACATTCGGCTCCGTTTCACTGATCGTTACCAGACGAATCCCTGCAGAGGACTTCCGCTTGCTCAAGGACAAGCTCAGTAGCGCGTGCCTGCTTGTCAGGCGGATACCCGTACTTCCGAAGGATGCGCTTGATGATCACGCGCAACTGCGCGCGGACGTTTTCACGAACGGTCCAGTCGATGGTGATGCTGTTCCGCACGGACTTCACCAACTCTTGGGCGATCAGCCGTAGCGTTTCATCGCCAAGCACGGACACCGCACTGTCATTCACCTCCAGCGCGTCGTAGAAGGCCACTTCATCCTCGGTCAGGCCGAGTTCCTCGCCGCGCTGGTTGGCCTCTCGCAAGTCCTTGGCCAGCTTGATCAGTTCTTCGATCACCTGAGCGGTTTCGATGGCCCGGTTTTGATAGCGGGTGATCGAGTTCTCCAGCAGCTCGGCGAACGAACGTGCCTGCACGACGTTCTTGCGGCCGCGCGTCTTGATCTCGCCTTCCAGCAGCTTTCGCAGCATCTCCACGGCCAGGTTCCGCTGCGGCATCCCGCGAACTTCGGCCAGGAACTCGTCGGACAGGATCGAGATGTCCGGCTTCTTCAACCCGGCGGCAGCAAAGATGTCGATCACCTCATCCGACGACACCGCCTTCGACACGATCTGTCGAATGGCGAGCTCTATCTCCTCGGGGCTCCGTCGGCCATCGCCGGTGCTCTTGGTCAGCACAGACTTCACGGCCTGGAAGAACGCCACGTCATCCCGAATCTCCAACGCCTTCTCGTGCGGCACGGCCAGTGCGAAAGCCTTCGACAACTCGCCTACCGCCTTCACGGTCATAGCCGGCATGAACCGCCATTCCGGTGACGTAACCTGGTTTCATCGGACTTTCGCCTTTCTCCCAACGACAGACGGCGAAAGGCCCAGCGCACCGCGCACCTCGTCGATGGCGTGCTGCACGCCGTGCCGATGCGGCAATGGGTGCTGAGCCTGCCGTTTCGCCTCCGCTATCTTCTCGCGTGGAATCACACGCTCTGCCGCGACGTCCTCGCCGTCTACGTGCGGGCGCTTCGTGGCTTCTACCGCCGCCGTGCCCGGCGCGGCGGCGTCACCGACGCGGAGACCGGTGCCGTCACGGCGATCCAGCGGTTCGGGAGCGGCGTTAATCTCAACCCGGCTTATTCACCGACTGACGACTGAACGGGTTGGGAGGCGGAGAATCATGACCGGATTGGTTGACGATGGCGACAGCGGGGAACGAGCGACTGCAGTGGGAGCGTGGAAAGGGCATGGAAGGAGCGCGCGGGGCACACCGGTGACCTCAGCGCGTCGACGCGCCGCGGGAATCACCGGTCACAGCGCGCGGGGAAATTCTCGTCAGGACGGCGTGTAGTGGAGGGCGTGGAGCCGTGTCCACAGCGTGCGCCAGATCGCTCGCGGGAGCACTTCGCTGAGGTCCAGCACGGCACGGCGGCCGTGCCGAGCACTCGGGCGGCGACCCGCACGATTACCTGGCGTAATTGGCCGATGCCCCATCCCTGACCGGTGGCCTTCTCCAGGCGGACCGCGCGGCGTGCACGAGGTTGTATGCGAGCACGTTGAGGAGCAAGCCGCACCTCGTTGTGGGCGAAGGAATCTCCGCGACCAGCGTCGCCGCGAGCGGCCGGCCGCGGTAGTGGCGCTTCGCCCGGGGCGAACAGGAGAGCGCGGGATCGAGCACGCTCATGAGCTCGCCCATGTGCCCCTCGGCGGTGCCGCGCTGGCGATAGAGATCGAGCAGCGCGTGGCCGTCCTGGTCCTCGGGCGTCCAGCTCGTGACCAGCCAGAAGTGGTGCAGGAAGAACTCCTCGGCACGCTCCAGCACGACGAGCACGACCCGGCGCTCGCGTGACCACGGCTGAGCCAGGTAGGCGAGCTCGTAGCACCACGTCCGCGGCTCGGCGGGGGGCCGCCCCGGCGGGCGGCTGAGATACGGGGCGGCCAGACGGTCGAGCACCGCGTTATTGCGCAGCCGCGCCACGTACGGTGTCCCGCGCTGCTCGAGCGCCGCGAGCAGCCCCTCCTCGGGGAACCCGGCATCGATCCGTACGGCCGCCACCTGGCAGAGCTTCTGCTCCACCTCGGCGAGCAGCGGCAGGAGGAAGTCCGCCCCGCCCGCGGCGGTGTGCGCATTCCCGGCGCGCAGCTTCGCGTCGAGCAGATCCCCCGTCTCGCCGACGCTGGCGATCAGCGGATGGAAGATCCGGGTATGGTAGTGCCCATTGTATTCCGATCCCGGCTGCTGCCCCTCGATCTTCGATCGGCAGTAAATCGAGGTCCACCGTCAGGTAGCGGAAGCGATGGCCGTGGCGTCCGACGCGGTGGCGTCGCGCGGCGAACTCCACGAGCGCGCGGCGTACGACCGCGCGATTGCCGTCGACGCCGAGCATCCCCACGAGCGCGAAAGCTCGGCTGCGAGGCGATGCCGTCCGGCACTGCGGGATTCCGGTCCAGGATGGTCCCGTCCGTCCGGGGCCGCACTTCCAGCGGTCGGATCCCAGACGATCGACGCCGCCAGTCGAAACACCGCGTCGTCCCGGAGCCGAGACCGCTCGTCGTGGTCCCGCCACCCCTGCCCGAGCAGCAACAGCGCGGTGCGCAGCAACTCCGACAGCGGTTGGGTGAGGAAGTCGAGGCGCGCGCGTAATCGCTCAGCCGTCTCGTCATGCGGTCGACGATCCCGATCCGCTCCTGACCTCCCGCAGCACCACCGAGCCCGCGTCCGACGTCAGCCGCTCGGGGCGGCTCTCCAGCCGCAGCGATTGGTTGAACTCCGCCCGGAAAAGAGAGAGATTCGTTTCACCCATACCGCGCCTCCTCACCGCCTACGCTCGGTCTTCGCAAACCCGCTCGTAGCACGGCTGAGCGAGGCGCGGAATGGTTTCAGGCGCCCTCAGTCGGTGAATAAGCCGGGCTCAATATTCATTTCCATACACTCTGTCTCGACGTTTGTTACAGCGACGGGAACGCGTGGCGCTTCGTGGCCGCACAGCCGCCGAGGTGCGTGAGCACGCGCGGCTCGTCGCCGCGATCGCGCGCCGCATCGAGCGCCTCCTCGAGCGTCACGGGCTCGCGCTCGCCGCGTCCGATGATGATGGCGCGACTGATCCACTCGCCGAGGGTCGCGCCGGCGCTGGCGGCGCTGTGCGCCGCGTCGGTGGCCGGGCGCAGCCTCCTCGGCCGCGCGCCGCAGGCGCGCGTCGCGCGTATCGGCAGCGTCCGACGTGTACGCACGAAAGCGGAGGCTCCCGGGGTAGTCCCGCCAAGCGAGTTGATCTTCAGGTCGGCGCACGATCCGCGCTGACGATAGCGTCGGGCTCGAGCGGTTGGCGAACTATCTCCTGTCGCCCAACGCTGGCGCAGAAAGGATCGAGCTCCTGCCTGATGGTCGCGTCGGCCTCACGCTCGCGCGGCCGTGGGCGAGGCGCACGCAGGCGCTCGTGATAAAGCCCGTTGAGTTCCTCGAGATGCTAACCGTACCTGATTCCGAAAGCAGCGGTGAATTTGCTGCTCTACCATGGGCTTCTTGCGCCGCGCGCGCGCCATCGTGCCGCGGCGCTGGGCGCGCTCCCCGCCCCGGGCACGCCCGCGCCGCCGATCGCCACGGGCACCTCGGGACCGCCTGTCGGTCCCTCGACCGCCCCGCCCGGGCTTCCGCTGGCGCCCTCGTCGTCCTCGATCCCCGCGGCGTTGCCGATACCGCCAGCGCCCACCGACACCGCGACCGAAGCCCGATCGGCGCCGTCGCCGAGCCGGCCGCCAGGGCCGCCGCGGCACTATCTTTTCATGGGCCGAGTTGCTCCGGCGCATTTTCGAGATTGATATTCTCGCCTGCGCCTGCGGCGGCCGTCTGCGCTTCATCGCGACGATCGAGGATCCGCTCGTGGTTCAGCGGATCCTGCGCCACCTCGGGCTCCCGACCGCGATCCCGCAACCTTCCCCCGCGCGCCCACCTCCGACCGGGCGTACCCTGGCGTTCGACTTCCCCGGCTGAGCGATTCACCGCGCTTTCACATCACATGCAGCGCCGCGTCTTGCGCCGCGCGCATAGGCCGGGTAGGCTTTTTTTTTTTTTTTTTTTTTTTTTTTTTTTTTTTTTTTTTTTTTTTTTTTTTTTTTTTTTTTTTTTTTTTTTTTTTTTTTTTTTTTTTTTTTTTTTTTTTTTTTTTTTTTTTTTTTTTTTTTTTTTTTTTTTTTTTTTTTTTTTTTTTTTTTTTAAAAAAAAAAAAAAAAAAAAAAAAAAAAAAAAAAAAAAAAAAAAAAAAAAAAAAAAAAAAAAAAAAAAAAAAAAAAAAAAAAAAAAAAAAAAAAAAAAAAAAAAAAAAAAAAAAAAAAAAAAAAAAAAAAAAAAAAAAAAAAAAAAAAAAAAAAAAAAAAAAAAAAAAAAAAAAAAAAAAAAAAAAAAAAAAAAAAAAAAAAAAAAAAAAAAAAAAAAAAAAAAAAAAAAAAAAAAAAAAAAAAAAAAAAAAAAAAAAAAAAAAAAAAAAAAAAAAAAAAAAAAAAAAAAAAAAAAAAAAAAAAAAAAAAAAAAAAAAAAAAAAAAAAAAAAAAAAAAAAAAAAAAAAAAAAAAAAAAAAAAAAAAAAAAAAAAAAAAAAAAAAAAAAAAAAAAAAAAAAAAAAAAAAAAAAAAAAAAAAAAAAAAAAAAAAAAAAAAAAAAAAAAAAAAAAAAAAAAAAAAAAAAAAAAAAAAAAAAAAAAAAAAAAAAAAAAAAAAAAAAAAAAAAAAAAAAAAAAAAAAAAAAAAAAAAAAAAAAAAAAAAAAAAAAAAAAAAAAAACGATCCTTAACTCCGGCTCCGGCTCCACCGCCACTGCGGCGAACGACCGTGGTCCGCTGGTACTGAAGATGCCGTTGAGCCCGAAGTCGGTATCGATCATCCCGTCAGTCTTGAAGCGAACCACTTTGCCTTTTTTTTTTTATCAAAACAAAACAAAAAAAAAAAAAAAAAAAAAAAAAAAAAAAAAAAAAAAAAAAAAAAAAAAAAAAAAAAAAAAAAAAAAAAAAAAAAAAAAAAAAAAAAAAAAAAAAAAAAAAAAAAAAAAAAAAAAAAAAAAAAAAAAAAAAAAAAAAAAAAAAAAAAAAAAAAAAAAAAAAAAAAAAAAAAAAAAAAAAAAAAAAAAAAAAAAAAAAAAAAAAAAAAAAAAAAAAAAAAAAAAAAAAAAAAAAAAAAAAAAAAAAAAAAAAAAAAAAAAAAAAAAAAAAAAAAAAAAAAAAAAAAAAAAAAAAAAAAAAAAAAAAAAAAAAAAAAAAAAAAAAAAAAAAAAAAAAAAGGGGGGGCGAACGGCGCCGTGCTTCCGCCTTGCCCAACCACCACGATTCGACCGTCGGGCTGTCGGGCGACACCGCGAAATCTCGAGGTACCCTCGCCCGTGGTCGTCGTTGCGAAAAAAAAAAAAAAAAAAAAAAAAAAAAAAAAAAAAAAAAAAAAAAAAAAAAAAAAAAAAAAAAAAAAAAAAAAACGCCGTCGGTGCCGAACGATTGGTCAGGAGAACCATTCGCGTTGTAGAGCGCGACCAGGGCTTGGTTGTTGGCGCTGCCGACGGCAACCAGCTTGTCGTCCGGCTGTACGAGCAGGGCCGACGCAGCGCCTCCGGGCGACAACACCAGACCGTCCGTCCCAAACGTGGAATCGAGCCCCCTTCCGGAAGGAGAGCGCGCAGACCACGGTTCCCGTGCCTGTGCAGGTGCCCCCGACGACGATCTTGCGATCCGATTGGATGACGACGCCGCTGGCCGTCATCGCTGACCCGCACAGCGGCGTGGCGGTCGCGGTTGGCGTAAGGATCGGCGTGGGCGTTCGCGTTCGCGTGGTTTTTTTTTTTTAAAAAAAAAAAAAAAAAAAAAAAAAAAAAAAAAAAAAAAAAAAAAAAAAAAAAAAAAAAAAAAAAAAAAAAAAAAAAAAAAAAAAAAAAAAAAAAAAAAAAAAAAAAAAAAAAAAAAAAAAAAAAAAAAAAAAAAGAGACGCGGTCGCCGTCATGTTGGCGTCGCCGTAACCGGTGACGGAGGCGATCGTGGCCTTGTGCGTCTCCGTAGCCGTTGCTGTCGCGGTTGTTTTTTTTTTTAAAAAAAAAAAAAAAAAAAAAAAAAAAAAAAAAAAAAAAAAAAAAAAAAAAAAAAAAAAAAAAAAAAAAAAAAAAACGTCGGCGTGCTGGTGCGCGTGGGCGTGACAGACGGTTCGACGCTCGCCGTAGGCGTCGCGGTTATTGTCGGCACTGGCGTCTCCTCTGCGTCGCGGTCGGTGTTGGCGTCGGTGTCGGTGTCGAAGTGCGCGTTTCTTTTTTTTTTTTTAAAAAAAAAAAAAAAAAAAAAAAAAAAAAAAAAGATAGCCGTGTTGACACGGTGGGCGTCGGCGTCGCAATCGAGGTCGACGTAATGGCGGGTGTTTTTTTTTTTTTTTTTTTTTTAAAAAAAAAAAAAAAAAAAACAGGGTCAAGGCGGTAGTTGACGAGGAGGTCGGCGTAGGAGTCGGCAGCTCCGGATCCGCGATCACCTCGAACGGTGTATATTTTTTTTTTTTTTTTTTTTTTTTTTTTTTTTTTTTTTTTTTTTTTTTTTTTTTTTTTTTTTTTTTTTTTTTTTTTTTTTTTTTTTTTTTTTTTTTTTTTTTTTTTTTTTTTTTTTTTTTTTTTTTTTTTTTTTTTTTTTTTTTTTTTTTTTTTTTTTTTTTTTTTTTTTTTTTTTTTTTTTTTTTTTTTTTTTTTTTTTTTTTTTTTTTTTTTTTTTTTTTTTTTTTTTTTTTTTTTTTTTTTTTTTTTTTTTTTTTTTTTTTTTTTTTTTTTTTTTTTTTTTTTTTTTTTTTTTTTTTTTTTTTTTTTTTTTTTTTTTTTTTCGTGACATAGAAAACAAAACAAGGAGGACGATCCCGATGGGATACCTGTCGATTTCCGTCCGCGAAGCGATGAACAAGATTGAACAAGGACTGGATTCTGCCAGTCACGCAGCGGCCGTACGTATGGGGCGATCGCTACCAGTCCGAGAAAGGTATCTACCGGCTCTTCGACTCGCTCTACCGGAACTATCCAATCGGCACGTTTCTGCTCTGGGATACAACGGAAGAGATTCCTTATCGTGAGTTTCTCCAGAACTTCGATCCGGAAGTGCCCCCGCCGCGGCCTGTCGAGCAAGGTGCATGGGCGCGTCCAAAGTCCCTTATCTACGACGGCCAGCAGCGTCTTCAGTCGCTGTATTCGTGTCTCCAGGGAGCTTTCCGTTCGCCCTGAAGTTCTCTGCTTCGACCTAGCCTTCGAGTTGACTCTCCGAGAACCCCGACACTTTTGGCTTCATGTTTAATGCGGCCAATGCTCCTGTTTCGCGATACATCCTCCGGCTCAACATGCTCTACGAAGCCTACCGGCGTGCCGTCGTGACGCCATACCGTCTTCGCCGTCGCGTCATCCAACAGCACACTCACACTCCGGATAAGCACTCGGCCGCGTCGTCGGGAAACATCGAAAAGCTCTGGCGGCTCTTCAACGACGAAACGAACCAGATCTGCGGGTATTTTACTATACCGAGCGATCTCGGCCGAGCAGATGTACAGGAGATCTTCGTCCGTCTCAATTCCGGTGGTATCCAGCCTTCTCAGGCAGATCTCGTATTCTCCATGATCCACACCGAAGCGCATGATTTTCAGGCGCGCATCCAGGACCTGACAGAAGAGATCCAAGCAGCTACCCATATCGAAGTGTCAATCTATGATGTCCTCCAGATTCTCAATTTCGTCGAGTACAACACCCCTCAATAGACTTGGACCGCATCCGGCGGGGGGACGTAAGTCGGTTCAGCGAGCTGCTCGGTCAGCTGGAAGAGCCCATCAAGGCGTTCTACAAACGCTTCCTCCATGATGAATTCAACATCACCTCCTCATCTATTTACCGTAGCCAGGTTGCACTATTGCCGCTTCTTCTGCACTTCCACAGGCGGGGCATCCGGAGCAGCGCGCGAGGTGAAGACCTTATGCGACTGAAGCAATACTTCATCATTTCTCAGATCAACGACTGGTCGATCCAGGGCATTGTTTCGCGAGCGGCCGCGTTGATCGAAGCCGGCACGGAGTTCCCACTCGAGCAAATCACAGCGATCGTTCGAACGACAACACGATCACCGATCGTGACGGAGCAAGGGCTGCGCGGAATGCCAGCGTTTGCGTTGAAAGTGCTTCTGCCCAAGAAAGCATACACATACATCGAAAGCCGAGGTCGACTCAACCCAGAGCTAGAGCACATTTTCCCACTAAACCCGAGAGACCGTGTACTTGCCGGAGATATATGGGGTCGACAAGTATGCATTATGGAATCTCCAACTCGGAGTACCGGGAGATATAAACGGCGAGAAGCTGCACAAGATGCCGCAGGGGTACTTCCGTTCGCGTCAGAATGTTCTTGTGCAGCACTATGACTTTCTGCCGACGATGGACGTCGAAGAGCCAATCTGGGCATATGGCAATGTCGGCGAGTTCTGGCGGGCGCGACGAACCCTCATGCTTCAGGCGCTCAAGCAACTTTATGGACTGGATGTGTGAGCGCCAAGATGCTCCTCCTCCGTGATGCGGGGCGAACCTAGCGTGCAAGCAAAAACCTCCGGTTCTGGTCCGGGTCGGATGAGCGAGAAAGGCGCGCGAAGTCGCGGGCCGCAGACAGCTACTGCGAATGGGATTGTGGGCCGGTGAGACGCCGCGCGAGAGTCGCGCGCGAGAAGCCCGTTTGGCGAGAGATCTCTCGGAGCGAGAGACCTTGGCGAAGCAGTTGCTGGACGCGAGCGGTATCGACGGCGGCAGGTGGACGGCCGAGACGTCTGTTGCCCTGAGCGCGTGCACGCCGCAGTCCAGCGTGCGTGCGCTCGACGATCTAAGCGCGCTCGACTTGGCGAGGACGTAAATGCTCGCCGCGCCCCGTCTGGACAGGCGTGACGTCAATGTCGACACTGGCGCGCGATGCGGCGCGGCTATCGGCGAGGAGTGCGGCGGGCAGTGTGACGGTGCCGGGCGTCGCAATCGCGCGGCGCGTGGCCTCGGCGAGATACGCACTGGGCTCGAGACCGACCAGTTTCGCCGACTCGATCAAGCTGTAGAAGAGCGCGGCGACGCGGGTGCCGCGTTCGGAGCGTGAGCCGTCACGACTGTCCGGCTTACGGACCTTGTGCCGCAAGGGTTTCCGGTGCTCGGCGCGTCAGTGTGACGTGCCGCATGACATGTTGCCGGTCCGGCAGTGCGCGGCCCCAGGTGAATGATAGCTGTGCGGGTCGCTTGATGTCCTTGGGGGGCGCGCCGAACGGGAATGTCCTTGGCAAGCAACGAACGAATGTCCACGCGATCAACAGACTCACCTCGAGGCGCTTGCAAGGCATACAAGGTGAGTGGGGAGCGAGAAGAGAACTTCAGATACGAGAGCAGGAGATATGTCGTCATCGCCACGTAAATCTGGCTCATCACGGCGTTGGGGCTGGTGCCGAGAAACGTCTTGATGCGCAGATGCTGCTTGATCCATTTGAAGAACAACTCGACCTGCCAGCGCGCCCGATAGATCTCCGCAATCGTTTTCGTGCTCAACGCAAAAAGGTTCGTGAGGAAGAAGTAGCGATGGCCCGTAGCGCATCGACGTACCTCGATGCGTCGCAATCTCTCGGGATACGGTCCGCTTTACGGCCCGTATCCGATCGTCTGATCAACGTACCCCGGCAAGTGCGAGGATCCCGGCATGCCGCGACGCGGAAGCCGCGCCCCGCTTGAGTCTGTGACGAAGAACGCCTGCTGGAGGTGGAGCTGGTAAAACCAGGCGTAGTCGACGTACCCCCGGTCCAAGGCCACGATGCTGTCCGGTTCAAGGACGAGGTGTCGGGCCTGGTGGATGTCGTGCGTCGCGCCGGTGGTGACCCGCACGAAGGAGGGAATGTGGCCGTCGTGGTCGAGCAGGCGTGGAGTTTGATCGCGCCCTTGGTGGTCCGGAACTTGGCCCACGGGAAGACGCTGAGGCACAGATCAATGACGCTGGTGCTCAAGGAGTAGAGTTTATTGCGGAATCGGAACCGGTGTTCCGGGGCCTGGATCGCACACTGCTCATACAGCGTAATGAAGAGCGCCTCGTACATCTGATACGGGCGCGTCTCATTGCATCGGCCAGGGTGGAGCGACACACCTCGCGCGTCGCAAAACAGTGATAGAGGAATACGCGCTTGGTCTCGAGCGCGAGCTCCAGATCACGCAGGCTGGTTTGCCGGCTCAGCTGCGCGTAGACGAGGCACGCAAACTGCGTCCAGCAGGAGAAGGAGCGGACGCGTTTGTCGCCCCCATGTGCCCGGGCGAGCTTTTCGAACTCGCCGCGCGGGACGAGGCTCAGAATCTGGCTCAGAACCGTGCGCGTCGCTGTCATCCGTGTGCCCCAAGGGTTTGCGGCGGCACACCTTCGCAGATCCGCGTCGCTTCCGCATTCGAGAGCAGGCGCGTCTTCAGTTGAGGTGGAACAGTCCTCGAAGCCGGCCCGTCGAAACGATATTCCCGCCCCGGTTACACCCCTCAAGCCGCGCCGCACAGGGTTTCCCGCGTCGGGATTTCTAAGCCGGACAGCAGTGGTGAGCCGTAGTGATTTTTGCGACCGACGGCGAGCGCCCGCATCCCGCGTTCGACGTGATTGGTGTCGAGGGGCAGCGCGGGTTCGGTGAGGAAGGCGGTGAGTCCCGGCCACAGGTCGAGCGTGTAGCGGATGGCCTTGCCGAGCGCCGACTCGGGGAGCACCGGATGCGCGACGCACCAGGCCCGGATCGCGGCGACCAGCGCCGTGCCCTCCGTCTGCCGGCCGGCGTGCCGTTCCGCCGTGCGGGCGGGCTCGGGCAGCACCCGGCTGCGCGCTTCGAGCGCGTAGAGGTCGCCGATAGCCGCACGACCTCCGCCGCGCGCCGCGGCCATGCGGCGCGGCCTCGACAAACTTCCGCCGCACATGCGCCCAGCAATGCGCGAGCTGAAACGTGGGGACGCCCGCGGTCGCCCGTTGCGCGCGGAGCGCCGGATAGACGCTGTAGCCGTCGGTCACGAGCCAGCCCTGGTAGTCGGGCAGCCCGGCGGCCGCCGCGGCGACGCCGCGCGAGCCCGCGATGCGGTAACAGACCGCGGCCGGGGCGGCGAGTGCCCACGCGTGCCAGCTCCGTGGCCCCCGGCAGGCCGAGCAGCGGCCAGCGCGTCTCGTCGGCGCCGAGGACGGGCGCGGTCAGCCGTGCGCATGGAGGGCGTCGTGCGTGGGCGTGAGGTCATAGCCGGCATGAACCGCCCTTCCGGTGACGTAACCTGGTTTCATCGGACTTTCGCCCTTCTCCCAACGACAGCGCGGATGAACGGGCTCTCTGGTTGCCCGGGGGAGCGGACTTCGGCGTCACGATGCTCGGTGTCGGCGTGACGCTCACCGTCGAAGGCATCCCGCCCGATCCGCGAGCCTCGTCAGCGTGTGTTCGGCGGCTGTTGCACGGCGACGGGAAGGGGACGCCCAGGGACGGTCCCCTCGCGCACCTCGCAGATCGGGAGCGCCGCGACGTCGAGCGCGTCGGCCTCGTCGCACAGGCGGACGAAGCGGGCGCGCTGGACCGCGCGAGCAAGGAAGGCGTCCAGCACGTCGACGTGCGGGCCGCCCTCGAGCTCCGCGTGGATCGTGTGCACGTTGAGCGCGCCCGGCCGGAGCCGGCCGACGAGATCGTCGGCAAGGACGGCCGGATCGCGGCCGACGACGCGGTACGTCTCGTCGAGTGTCGGCAGCGTGGTCGGGAGCTCCGGGATGCGAAAGGCGCGGCCGCGGACGGCCGGGCGATACGGCCCGACCCCGCGGGTGTCGCTGCGGTAGGCAAAGCCGGCGTCGTCGACGGCGGCGAGGCTCGCGGCGGTGCAGCGCCAGCCGGGTGCGCCGAAGCCGCGCGGGTCGACGCCGAGCGCCTCCCGGTAGACGGCGCATGCGCGCGCCACCTCCGCCCTGACCGCGGCGGCGTCGAGCGCCGGCAGCCGGTCCTGCCAGCGGGCGTGGTCGTGGCCGTGCACGGCGACCTCGTGGCCCTCGCGCGCGAGCGCGCGCAGCAGCTCCGGAAACGCCGCGGCGATCGGACGGGCGGGCAGGAGCGTTCCGGAGAGGAGCGTCCGCCAGCCGTACACCGACGGCGCGCGCGTCCGGATCAGCTTCACGATGAAGCGCGGCGAGAGAAGCCGTCGAAGCCGGCGACCCATCGTGTCGGGTCCGCACACGACGAAGAACGACGCGCGAATGCCGTAGACGGCGAGACGGTCCCGGATCACCGGCACGCCGGTGCGAAGCCCGTCGTGGGTGTCGACGTCGACCTTCAGTGCGACGCGGGTCGGCTTCGCGCCGCTCACGTTCCGGCCGGCGCGCCGTCGCGCGGCTCGCGGCGGAACCAGCCGATCGTCTGCGCGAGCCCTTCGTCGAGCGACGTCTTCGCCCGCGTGCCGAGGATCTCCGCCATCCGGGTGACGTCGGGGACACGACGGGCGACGTCCTCGTAGCCGTCGCCGTACACGGTGTCCTGCGCGACGAAGCGCAAGGTCGAGGAGCCGCCGCCGATCGCGATCATCCGCTCCGCGAGCGCTCGGATGGAGGTTTCGACGTCGGAGCCGATGTTGAAGACCCGACCCTCGGCCGCCGCCGTGATGCCGGCCGCGATCGTCGCGGCGACGGCATCGGCGACGTAGGTGAAGCAGCGCGTCTGCTTCCCGTCGCCGATGACCGTGAGCGGCTCGCCGCGGAGCAGCTGGCCCATGAAGATCGTGATGACCCGGCCGACGTCGAGCCGGTCCAGGCGCGGACCGTAGACGTTGAAGTAGCGGAGGATGGTGACCGCCAGCCCGAGACGGCGAAAGGCGAAGCAGAAGTGCTCTCCGGCGGCCTTCGACGTCGAGTAGCACCAGCGGTCGATGGTGCTCGGTCCGAGCACGCGGTCGTCGTCCTCGCGCCACGGGACGGCGGGGTTCTGCCCGTACACCTCCGACGTCGAGGCGAAGACGACGCGGCGGCCGTGCTTGAGGGCGGCGCGCAGGACGTTCTGCGTGCCGTTGATGTTGACGTTCAGCACCTCGTACGGATCGCCGACGTAGTGCTCGACGCCGACGATGGCGGCGAGGTGGTAGACGAGGTCGGCGCGCGCCGCGAGCGCATCGAGGATGTCGGGGTTCATGACCGAGTCGACGACCAGGCGGAAGCGCGGGTGCGCGAGGAGATGGCGGACCTTCCTCTGCGACCCGGTGTCGAGCGCGATGACGGCGTCGCCGCGCGCCAGGAAGCCGTCCGCCAGGTGCGAGCCGAGGAACCCTCCACCCCCGGTGATCAGCACCGTCAGCATGCGCCCTCTCCCAGCCGGTCGCCGGTGCGCACGCCACGCCGCCGCGCGAAGTCGACCGCGCGCTCCTCCGCTCCACCGTCGAGCTGGAGCTGCTCGAGCAGCAGGCCGCCATCTCCCGTCCCGACGACGATCCCGGCTGGCGAGATCGCGGCGACGCTTCCCGGCTCTGCGTTCGCCGGGTCGTCGAGGGACCTCGCCTTCCAGACGAGGAGCTTCGTGCCGCTCCACGTCGTGAAGGCGCCGGGATACGGATGGGTGACGGCGCGCACCAGGTTGTAGAGCTCGCGCGCCGGACGTCGCCATGCCAGGCGGCCGTCCTCCGGCCCGCGACCGCCGAAGGTCGTCGCGCGCGGGTGATGCTGGGGCGTCCGCGGCGCCGTCCCGGCGAGGAGCGCGGGGAACGTGACACGCAGGAGCTCGCGCGCGGCCTCCCCGAGCTTTCGATTGAGGGCGAGCGCCGTATCGTCGTCCGTGATCGGGACGCTACGCTGTGCCACGATGTCGCCCGTGTCGGGCGTCGGCTCCATGTAGTGCAGCGTGACCCCGGTCTCCGTCTCGCCGTGGACGAGCACCCAGTTCACGGGACACCGGCCGCGGTAGCGGGGCAGCAGCGAGCCGTGCAGGTTGAGCGCGCCGCGCGGCGGGATCGCGAGGAGCGCCGGCTTCAGGATCTGCCGGAAGTAGAACGAGAACACGAACTCAGGCGCGAGCGTCGCGATCCACGCGACGACCTCGGGGGCATTGACGTCCGCCGGCGCGCGCACCGGAACCCCCGCGGCGCGCGCCCGCGCCGCCACGGAGCGAAACCAGATCTCCTCGGCGGGGTCGTCGCGATGGGTCACGACCGCGGCGACCTCCGCGCCGAGCCCGAGCAGCTCGTCGAGGCACACCCAGCCGATGTCCTGGTACGCCATCACGACGACGGACATGCTCGCTCTCGCGACGCGCCGTACACGGCGCGCACCACGTACGAGGGCCGGCGGCGCACCTCGGCGTAGATGCGGCCGACGTACTCACCCACCAGGCCGACGGCGAAGATGAGAAGCCCGAGAAAGACGAACAGGATCGCGAAGAGCGTGAACAGCCCCTCGCTCTCGGGACCGAGCACCAGGCGCCGAAACAGGAGATAGACGCCGAAGCCGGTGCCGAGCAGCGACACGCCGATCCCCGCGAGCGACACGAGCTGGATCGGCACCAGCGAGAACCCCGTCATGAGATCGAAGCCGAGGCGCATGAACCGCAGCGGTGAGTAGCGCGATCTCCCGGCGACGCGTGGCCCGTGCCCGATCGGGATCTCGGTCGGCCGTGTCGCCACCCAGGCGGCGAGGGCGGGGATGAAGAGCGCCCGATCGGCGAGCTGCACGACCGCATCGACCACGGGCCGCCGATACGCGCGCAGCATCGAGCCGCAGTCCGCCATCGGCACGCCGACCGCCACCGATGCGAGGCGGCTGACGGTGGCGGACATCGCCCGGCGCAGGAGCGGGTCGACGCGCCCGTCGCGCCGTGTGCCGACGACGTCGTAGCCCGCGTCGATCTCCGCGAGGAGCCGCGGGATCTCCTCGGGCGGATTCTGGAGATCGGCGTCGATCGTGACGACGACGTCGGCGCGCGCGTACGCGAAGCCGGCGAGGACGGCGGCATGCTGCCCGGCGTTCCGGGCGAGCGCGACGACCGTCACGCGCGCGTCGCGCGCCGCGATCTCGGTGAGGATCTCGAGCGATCGATCGCGGCTGCCGTCGTCGACGTAGACGACCTCGACGGAGCGGCCGAGGTCGTCGCAGACCGCGGAGAGGCGCGCATCGAAGTGCGCGAGCCCGGCCGCTTCGTTGAACACGGGGACGACGATCGAGACGGCCGGCGCCTCCGCGTCGGCCGCGGTGGCGATCCCGTCCGGCTCGGCCGCCTCAGGCCGCATGGCGACGGAGCACGTCGGCGAGGGTATCGACCACGTCGCCGACGTCGTCTTCGGTCATGGCGGGGAAGAGCGGCAGCGACAGGATGGCATGGGACGCCGCGGTCGCATGCGGGACGGCGGCGGCCGCCGCGAGGTCGCGGTACAGCCGATGGAGGTGGAGCGCCTTGAAGTGCAGCCCGACGCCGATGTTCGCAGCGAGGAGATCGCTCATGACGTCGTCGCGGTCGACGCGGAGCGCGTCGAGCTGGAGCCGCACGACGAGCAGGTGCCAGGCGTGTCGCGTCGGGTACGGCACGGGGGCGAGCATCGCGACTCGGGGAAGGTCGCGGAGCCGCTCGGCGTACCACGCGGCGACGCGGCTGCGTGCCGCCACGAACTCCTCGAGGCGCGCGAGCTGCGCGATCCCGAGGGCGGCCTGCAAATCGGTCAGGTTGTACTTGTAGCCGAGGGTGACGATCTCGTAGTCGGGGCTGCCGTGCTTACCGTACCGTTTCCACGCGTCGCGCGTGATGCCGTGGAAGCGCAGGAGACGGAGGCGCTCCGCGAAGTCGGCGTCGTCCGCGGTGACCATGCCGCCCTCGCCGGTGGTGATCGCCTTGATGGGATGGAAGCTGAACACCGCCGCGGTGCTGCCGCCGCCGATCGGCCGTCCACGATACGTCGCTCCGAGCGCGTGCGCCGCGTCCTCGATCAATGCCACGTTGTGCCGCGAGGCGAGGGCACGGAGCGGATCCAGGTCGACCGGCTGCCCCGCGAAGTGGACCGGGACGATCGCGCGTGTGCGATCCGTGACGGCACCTTCGACCGCGGCGGGATCCAGGTTGAGCGTCGACGGATCGACGTCTGCGAACACCGGCCGCGCTCCGACGGCGAGGATCATGTTCCCCGTCGACGCCCACGTGAGCGGCGACGTGATGACCTCGTCCTCCGGGCCGAGCCCCGCGGCGATGAACGCCAGGTGGAGCCCGGCGGTCGCCGAGCTGACGGCGACGGCGTGCTTCGCGCCGACGGCTTCGCCGAACAGCCGCTCGAACTCCGCGACGCGAGGCCCGCTCGTGATCCAGCCCGACCGCAGACACGCCACGACCGCCTCGACCTCGGCGTCGCCGATCGACGGGCGGGAGAGCGGGAGAAACTCCCGCCGGCGCGGACCGTCGGCCGCGGGAACGACCGAGTGCGCATCCAGCGGCGCGGAGGGCGACTCAGCCGAGAACGTCGACGCGCGGCGGCGAGAAGAGTCTTGCATGGTCATCTTCCGCGTCTCACAGGCGGGCCGGGGGCGTCAACGTCGTCCGTCGCTTCGGACGTCAGGAGCGGGGCCGGCTCAACGAGATTGCGCTTCCGCGCCGGGCAGGGCGCTGCGGTCCTGCAGAAGGACGGGGTAGACGCCGAGCCGGATCTCCGGTCGGTGAGCGCCGTACTCGTAGATCTCGCTATAGGGCAGGTTCTCCAGGACCCGCTCCTCGAGCGGCGTCCGCCCGTTCGTCTCCGCTCTGCAGCCGTCGAGGCCGACGAGATCGCAATCCAGGCTGCGGTAGAAGAGGACGCACGGAGACTCGGGAGCCAGCTCCGTGGCGAGCTGCTCGAGGCCGCCGCCGGCATCCTCCTTCTCGATCAAGCGGCGGAGGGGCCTTCCGAACGCCGCCCAGCGGTAGCCGGTCCTGGTGTCGGACGCGTGAGACGCCTGCGGCGTCTTGGCGATGAAGACGCAGCGCGGATACCGCGCGACGAGATCCAGCAGGTATCGAACCTCGGTCTGCTGGTTGCGTGCCAGGAACGCCTCCCCGGTCGGCACACCCGGCAACTGCTGCCGGCGGCCGAAGAATTCCCTGGGCCAGGGGTTCCATGCGGGGACGGTCGCGACGAGCAGCAGCACGGCGGCACGCTTCCACCACACCGGCCAGGAGAGTCGGGCCGCCCAGTCTGACAGCTCGCGAAACCCGAAGAGCGCCAGAAACAGCACGACGGGTGTGACGAACGCCAAGTACCGGAACTTGTCGAGGAACGCGCCGTGCGAGCCGCTGGCGTAGACCTTCAGGAGGATCAAGAAGCTGATCGGCAGCAAGAAAAAGGCGAACCACCGCCGCACGCCGTGGATCACGCCGAGCACGAAGAGCACGATGATCCCGAACGGGAAGAAGAACGAGATCGCCTGCAACCACGTCAAGAACGACAAGTTGAGCGGGCGAAGACCGGCGACCGCGTATCGCAAGTCTTCCGGAATCGGCACGAACTCCAGGGCGAGCAGTCCCGCGCTGACGAGGAGAAAGACCGACAGCGGCCCGGTGACGATCGAACGGAGGTGCCGCCCCGCCCTCCGAACCGCCCGCTGCATCCACTCCTCCGCCCCGACCACGTCCGCGACCGCGATCACCAGCGCCGGAACGCCGAGCACGAGCGCCTCGATGCGCAGCCACGCGGCCAGGAGCACCAGCAATCCGAGCCACACGACCGCGAGATGACGCAGCCGGCGTGAAGCGCCGTGGTCGGAGATCACGGCGGCCGCGATGCACGCGACCCAGAGGTGGATCGTCCAAGCCATCGCGGGCATCGCCGAGAAAGCGGCGTTGATCGTGTTCAGGCTGGACGCGTAGGCCGCGGCGAACGCGAAGCCGCCCCACCACGAGCGCAGCACGTGGCTGGCGAGGAAGAACAAGACGATCACATTGACGACGGCGAGACACAGGTTCGCGCGGACGACGGCTGGCAACGTAGTCGGTCCGTGGCCGCTCAGCCAGTCGACGAGCGCGTAGAATCCCGGGCCGGCGTGCGTCCCGGCTCCGTACAGCTGCTGAACGTTGCGGATGCTGCGGCCTTCCTGCAGGACCGTGATCCATCCCGTCGGGATCTCGGTCGGCTCGACGAGCGCGACGGCGAGCAACCCACCGAGGAGCGCGCACGCGCAGCCGGCAATCACGCGGCCCCGCACCGCCGGGCGTTGCCGCGCCCATTCGCCGAGGACGGCCGCCAGCAGGACGACGGCGACGCCGGTCGCGGCCAGCCACGTGAACGCGTCTGGGCTCGTCCACGACGTCATCAGTCGGTGGTGGAGGCGAGCGATCGAAGATCGCGGAGCGTCCGCCGTCCGCCACGGGCGACCGCCGCGTTCTCGGCGTCCGTCATCACCGGGCTGGCAAGTGAACCGCCGGTTCAGCCACCGCCTCTCGCGCGAGGAGCAGTATCCACTGATTGCTCGTTTCGCGAGTCGCGGGATGATGCTCGACGACACGCAAGCCATGGCGCCGGACCAACGGGAGCACGTCGTCGCTCGTGAGGTTGCGGAAATGCTGGTGGCCCGCGCGTGGCGCACGGTCCGCCGCCTCGATCTGCTCCGTCCGGCGGAGCATTGCGAAGGGTGTCATCTCGACGAGCAGGAGCGATCCACCGGGCTCGAGCAGCCGCGCCATCCGCGACAGCGCCTCGTCGAGGTCGCGCACGTGGTTCAAGGCGCGCAAGCAGAGGACGTGATCGTAGCTCGCGGGCTCGCCGGTGAAGTGCTCGATGTCGCCGACGTGCAGGCGCGCTTCCGGGAGCGCCGCGCGCAGGCGGGCGAGGCTCTCCGCGTCGGGATCGAGGCCGGTGTACGCGATCCCCCCCGACCGCAGGAGCGCCGCGAGCTCGTCCCGATAGAGCTGCTCGCCGCAGCCGACGTCGAGCACCCGTCCGCGTAGGCGGTTGATCTGGTCGGCAATTCGCCCCTCCTCGCGCGCGAACGGCTCGCCGTCGACGACGTGGTATCGTCGCCCGCACCCGAGGCGGTTCGCACACGAGCCGCAGACGGCATCGGGAAGGACCCGATGCATGCCGTTCTTGAAATCGTCGAGAACGCCCGGCGGCGCGCGATCGATGAACAGATGGCTCAGCTCGGATTTGACGCGCGCGAGCTCCGCGTCGGCGAAGTCGCCGGTGTCGCTGACGTAACGCGTGAGCCGATCTGCCTCGACCAGCCATAGCTGTCGGACCGGATCCAGGCTGCCGCTGCGCTCGTGCGCGGTGCACTCGTCCGCATGGACCGTCCGCGGGACCGTCGTCTCGGTGCGAGCGTAGTTGAAGGAATTGGCGCGCGTCGGCGCCGCCGAGTCGGGATGCGTCGTCGCCGCCGCGCCGCATCCGGATCCGAACGGGACGAGCTCGTCGACGCCGTAGCGTCTGGCGTACTGGCGCGAGACGCCCGGACACGAACGCAGCGCCGCGCAACGCCGGCACGGTTCCCCGAATGCCGACAGCTCCGCTTCGATATGGCGCATCGAGTACACCTGCTCGCCGTTGGCGTCGTCGAGGTAGTGCGTCTCTCCGAATGCCCACCGCCCGAGGTTCATCGCGTCGGGATCGCCGAGGATGCAGCTCGGAAACGACTCGAAGTAGACGCGAACACCGAGCTCGCGCGCGGTCGAGCGCAGGCGGCGCACGGTTTCGCGGACGTCGGCATATCGCAAGGTCGCGATGCCGGCCCACGTGCCCCCCTTCCCAGTCGTCGACGGGAAGACGAACTTGACCGCCGCGCGCTCGCCGTAGCGCGCATGTCCGGTGCGCAGGTACTCCTCGAGCTCCCCGAGGTTCAGCCGCGTGAGCACGCAGTTGAGCGTGACCTCGACCTCCGCATCGACGAGACGGTCGATGCCGGCGACGGTCTCGTGATGCGCGTCCTCCCGGGTGCCGAAGATGGCGGCGCTCGTCGCCGGACGATGCGAGTGCAGCGAGACGATCGCCCGCTTCAGCCCCTGCTCGGCGGCGCGGCGTGCGAATCCGTCCTTCGCGAAGCTCCGGCCGTGCGTGTTGATGTCCCACGTGAAGCCGTCGGCGGCCAGCCGTTCCACGACCGTCCAGAATCCGGGATGAATGGTCGGCTCGCCGCCGGTCACGACGGCCCGCCGGAAGCCGTACCGATGGAGGAAATCGGCGCGTCGGAGAAGGGTCTCGGTCGGATGGAAGAACAGCGACGCCTCCCCGGTGTTGCTGCACATCGGACAGTCGTTGTTGCACTGCTCCCCGAAACGAAAGAGGGCCGCGCTGCGCGGCGTGACGGGCTCGTCGTCCGGGACCTTCTTCTTGAAGAGCCGCGGGGCGGCCGGCCGCGAAAACTCCTTGCCAGCAACGGCCATGGCGAACTACGATCCCCCTCCGGCATGACCATGGGCACGCACATCAGCGACGAAGATCGTCGCGCCGCGACCACGGTCACCACCTCGGGCTCCGGGCACAAGTTCGAGATCCAGCTCGGCCACCTCTGCAACAACCGCTGCGTCTTCTGCTCCAGCGGTCAGCTGACCGCGATGAAGATCGCCCGCGCCGTGCCGCTCGAGCCGATCCTCGAGGCGCTCGAGGCGGCTCGCGCCGCGGGGGCCTGGCATCTCACGTTCCTCGGCGGCGAGCCGACCACGCACAAGCGCTTCCTCGACGCGCTCCGGAAGGCGGTGGAGCTGGGCTTCGAGCACATCGTGATCTTCACGAACGGCGTCATGTTCCCGCAAGCGGGATTCATCGATTCCGTCGTGGCCCTTGGCCGATTCGAGTGGCGCATCTCGATCCAGGGTGCGACCGACGCGGCGCACGTCGCGACGACCGGGCGCGCCGACTCGTTCCGACGAATCCTGCACGGGCTCGGTGAGCTGCAGCGTCGCGGGCAGCTCGTGACCGCGAACATGTGCGTCAACGAGCGCAGCTACCGGTCGCTGCCGGAGTATCCCGCGCTGCTCGCGCAGTACGGCGTCCGCCAGCTGCACATCGACATCGTCCGGCCCGAGAGCGCGGGGGAGCGCGATCAAGAGTACCTCCGTGAGATCATGCCGCGGTACTCCGACATGGCGCCGTACTACGACGAGATGCTCGCGGGTTTCGATCGCTGGGATCCGGACTTCGACGTGAACGTCGGGAATCTCCCCTACTGCATCCTCCCGAAGTGGGGCTCGCGCATCCATCACGGCGGCCAGGAGACGGTGACGAAGTCGGCCGACGCCAACGGGCTCGAAGACGCGATGAACAAGTACGAGTGGCACGGGTCACTGCGTACCTACCTCCCCGGCTGCGACGATTGCGTGTTCCGGTCGCGGTGCACCGGGATATTTCGCGTCTATCTCCAGCTGCACGGCGAGGACGAGTTCAAGCCGGTGAGCCGCGCGGCGCTCCTCGCTCTCGATCCCGAGCGACGCAACTTCGTCCTTCTCGTCGAGCCGCATCTGCGGCGCGCTGCGCGCGGCCGTTGCGGCACGAAACATCCCCCCGTCGTGGCGAACCGAGCGCGAGAGCAGCGAGGACCGGCGGCGGCGGGTCGACATCACGTTCCTGCACGACACCGGCGCCCGCGCGCGTTTCGTGCTCGTCCCGCCCGGCCGCGGGCGCGCCCCCATGATCACGTGCGACGCCTACGACCTCGACGTCGAGGTGAGCGCCGGCGCGTCGGAGGACGACTTCGCCACCTTGCTCAAATGGCTCCATGCGCGGCTGGCGGAAGCATCGGACGGCGCCTCCGCGCCGGTGATCGCCCCGTATGCCGCGAGCGACCCGATGGTGCTCCGGGGCCGTCAGCGGGTCACGCTGCTCGCGACGCGGGTGGCGCTGGAGCTCGCCGTGCCGGGCTGGCGGGTCGAGCCGGTCCGTTGGCCCGCCGAGGACAGCGCCGTGCTCGCAGTGCACGGCCCCGGCGACGCGGGTGTCGAGGTCCGATTCACCGTCGGCGCGCGCGGGAGACGGTCGACGGTCGGCGTCGAGTTCCGCCCGACGGATCCGACCGGTGACGGCAACGTCAAGGCCGTGATCGCGGCGCTCGTCGAGATCCTGCGCGAGCGGCCCGGCGGGACCGGCGTCGCCCGACGAACGCGAAGCGATCCGCGCGTAGCCCGCTCGCCCGGTCGCGGCGGCGGGACGACGAGTCCGCGCACCTCACGCGAGGTGCACCTCCGTCGCGACGTTCGAGAGACCGCGCGCGGTCCGCTCCGCCAGGTGGCGCGTCTCGAGAGCGTCGAGGTCGGCGAACAGGGCGGCGCCCACCGGTGTGAGCCGCCCGTGGGCACGCAGCATCTCCATGCCCTCGTGGTTCTTGAGGTCGATCTCGGACAAGCGGCCCTCGAAACCGGGTTGCGCGGCGAGCGGATGCTTGGAGTCCCGCATGCGGCGGTAGAGCTCCGCCACCGGCAGGAACGCGTGCACGGCCAGGAGAATGCCCCACAGCGGGCGAGGGTCGGGGCGAACCGGGCTCGGGTAGAGGGGGTGGAACGCGTTCACGAGGAAGTCGGTGCCGTACGACGCGACGTTGAGCTTGTTGTGCTGGAACTCGTGCAGCACGGCTTCCGTCATCGTCATGACGTTCGGGTGGAGCGTGAGGTACACCGTGCCGATGGCCTCGCGATAGGACGCGGAGAGGTGGCGTTCGGCGTCGTAGCCGACCGGGATGACCTCGTGCAGCGCGAGCCGCATCTCGGCGAACGTCTGCGGCAGGAACTCCTCGATGAGCGCGAACGCCTGGTCGAGGATGCCGATCCACTCCGCTTCCGGCCGGCCGCCGAGGTCGACGGAATTCCCCGCCTTGTTCGGGTGCGTCTCGAACGCGGCGATCGGGTTGTGGTCGACCGTGGCGAAGTGCGTGACGTTGCCGACGGGGTGATAGCGGCGTTCGAATCGGAAGCCGCCGGGCGCCTCGCAGCCGGTGCGCATGCCATCCTCGTCGAGCGCCAGGCGCGCGATCTCGGCGCCGCCGGCGACCGCGGCGACGCCCGAGGCGGAGAACGCCAAGCCGGTCGCCGCCTCGGGGGGGACGACTTCCCCTCCGACGGCCGACGAGGCGAGACGCGGTGCGCCTCCCTGCCACATGAACGTCTCGCCGTCGGCGATCAGGCCGCGCAGCGCCATCTCGAGGAGCAAATGCGGCATCATGGCGGCCGCGGCGTCGTCGATTCGCGTCCGGAACTCCGGCAGGTCGTCGCGCAGCCGGATGCACTGCAGCGGCGTACCGACGCTGGGCGCCGCGAAGCAGTGGAGGAGCCGGCCCTCGTCGATCGCGAGGGCCCGGTGCATCAGATCGACGACGCGGCCATGGGCGCCCCGCAGCGCCGTCGGGAGCTCCGACCCGAGCGACGCGAACTCCCGGCACGACGTCGCGAGGTAGCGCGCGTAGGCGGCCCGGAACGCACCCGCATCGACCGCGCCGTCGCAGAGCACGAGGTGCTGCCCGGTCATTGGACGATGAAGTGATCGAGCGTGCGGTTCGTCGTCCACTTGCGGAACATCTCCATGTCCCGCTCGTCGGCCGCTTCGAGCTTGTGCATGAGGTAATCGAAGATCGACTTGTGCTTCTTGCACCAGGTCGAGTCGCGCATGTGTCCGTGCAGGCTTCCCTGGGTCTTGTAGTTGTACTCCACCTGCTGGCCGCACCACGCCTTGTACACGCACGTCACGCAGTCCGGCTGCGCGTCGTTCAGGCCTGCCATGACGAGCGCGCGCGTGGCGGCGTTCGTCATCAGCTGCTCGTAGCTGTCGCCGACGGTGCCGATCCTGAACATGTCGTCGCCCATCGATGCGACGAACCGTCCCTCGTCAGAGGAGTAGACGCCGCCGTCCGGGGCGTAGCCGAGCTGGCCGATGCACGCGCCGCCGGGTGTGCGGAGGTCGAGATAGTTGGGCTCCTCGTCGACCAGGATCTTGTTCAGCATGATCGCCGCGTGCCGCTCCATCACCTCGACGCCCTGGTGGTTCAGCTCGATGATGTAGTCGACCGCGTTCGCGTAGAACTCCAGGTACTCGTCCATCGAGTAGCCGAGCGTCTTCGCGCTCTTCGCGGCGAAGCCGAACGGATCGAGCTTGCGGAGGAAGATGGCGCGGCAGCCGACCGCGACGAACTCGTCGACGATGTCCTTCCAGCGGGTGAGGCTCGGCCGCGTGATCGTGGGAAGCGCCTCGACGCGGTAGTGGTTCGTGTCGAGGCCGATCTCGCGGTAACGCTCGTTGATCTTCTTCATCCACCCGACGAGCAGCTCGTGGCTGTTGCCGTTCTTGAACACGCGGATCTTGTTGTGGAGGTCGGCGGGCCCGTCGAGGCTGGTGCAGATCTGGACCTTGTGGTCGAGGAGGAAGGCGAGCCGGTCGTCGTCCATCAGCGACAGGTTCGTGACGAGCGCGAACGAGAGGATCTTCCCGGCGTCCCGGTTCTTCCGAGTTGCGTACTCGACGACGTGCCGCAGCACGTCCCAGTTCGCGGTGGGCTCGCCGCCCTGGAACTCGATCGTGATGGCCCATGCCGTCGACTGGAACGCGACGTCGACGGCGCGCTCCGCCACCTCGAACGACATGTCGGTGTCGGTCCGCTCCATGCCGACGACCGAGCTGTGGCAGTACTGGCACCCGTGGTTGCACCGGTGCGTCAGCACGAGGCCGTGCAGCGTCGGCCCGTGGAAGAGATAGCGCTTCTTCCGCCGCCAGCGTGTCGCCTGCGCCCGGACGTCGATCTCGCGTGCGATGAGGTTCGCTTGCCGGAGCCGCTCGTACAGCGGCTCGCCGGGCAGCGGCCGCCCCTCGACGAAGGATCGGAACTCGTCGGGGGTGAGCAGCAACCAGTCCCCGAAGTCGTTCGTGACGAGGACTTTTCCGCGGATCATCCGCTGGCTGAAGGGTGTCGCGAACCCCGGCTTCCAGCGCTCCGGCGCGAGCTGCGTGAAGTCGACCTGATGCCCGCGGGGCAGGAGCTCGCCGTCAAGCATCGCCGATCCGCCTCCCCCGCGCGGAGTTCGCGAGCGCGAAGTTGCAGAACTCGGCGACGACGTCACCGTCGACGTCGCGCGCGATCCCGCTGAGCTCGACGACGTGGTGCTCGCCGTCGCTCCGGACGGCGAACGACGCGAGGCCTTCGAACGTGGCCGCCGCCTCTGCGATCGCCTCTGCCGTGTACAGGGCCTGGTGGAGCCGGACGGTCACCCCGTCCGTGTCGCTCGACGTCATTCGGTACCTGGTTTCTCCGGCTCCCATGGTCGGGCGATGCCTTGCGGGTCGGTGAGGAAGCCGTCCTTCTCGTCTTCCGGAGCCATGAGCGGTGGATGCTCCGCCGTGGGACCCGGGTCGGGCTCGACGCCCGCCGACGCGCCGGCGATCGCGATCGAGACGACGTCCTCGATGATGCGCTGATTCGCGTCGACGACTTGATGGCGCAGCGCTTGCGCGAGCAGCTCGTTCTCGAACTCGCCCGCGATCGCGCGGAACGTCGCCTCGTCGAGTGGCCGCTTGCTGCGGAAACGGACGATGAACCGCGACTCCTGCCGGTCGAGCAGCACGTACGCGCGGTCGAGGAAGACGTAGGCCGCGGCATACAGGACGTCGCGCGGGTAGAGGCCGACGTCGAGCGAGAGCGTCAGCGTCGCCGTTGCGGGATCCAAAGTCTCGATGTGTACGTTGTTGGGCACGATCCTCACGCGGCCGGAGCCGCCACCAATTGGGGGGTGGATGTCGGCGCTTTCATTGCCCAGGGTGCCATGCCGGCCCACAGGCAGCGACGAAATGTAGCGCAGCTCCGATTGGGCCGGCAAGCAACTTCTGGGCCGGCAAGCAACTTCGCGCAACGCGCCGAGGGCAGACCTCGGCCTCGGACGACGCGGCGGCCGCCTGCTTTACACTGTGTCAGGACCGGCGGCGCCGGGCGGGATTCCGACGCCGGTTCGCTCGCTCTGCCTCCGCGACACGTTCCCACAGCTCGTCGAGGTCGATCGTCAACCGGGCGTCGCGCGGACGAGGAGCGACCACTTCAACGACCACGTGCGGGACGACGCGAACCAGCGCCGCGTCGAGTGCCGGACCCATCAATAGGACCTCGGCGTCGCAAGCCGGGTAGCGTCTCCTACCGACCAAGCCGCGGGGCGTCGACGCCCCGTCCAATCCGGCGGGTCCGCGTACCGCGCACACAGTGCCGATCTGGGTGGAAGCGCCGGCTTCCAGCTGTCAGGGTGGACCGCCTCATGCGGCAAGCGGCTTCACCCGCAGCCGCTTGCGCTTCCGCTCCGCCAGCCACAGATCGTACTGCACCTGCTGGTTCAACCAGCTCTCCGCGGTCGTGTCGAACGCGATCGAGAGTCGGACCGCCATTTCCGGGCTGATCCCGGCACGACCGTTGAGAATAGCCGACAGAGTCTTCCGGCTCACCCCGAGCGCCTTGGCGGCCTCGGTCACGGTGACGCCCAGCGGTTCCAGGCAGAGCTTCTTCAGCACCTCTCCCGGATGTGGCGGATCGTGCATCTTCATGGCGAACCTCAGTGGGAGTCCTCGTAGTCGACCTTCTCGGTCTCGTGCCGGGCGAACCCGAACGTGACCCTCCAGTTCCCACTGACCTTCACCGCCCAGCGCCCACGCTGAGCTCCCTTCAACGGGTGAAGGTCCAGACCGGGAAGGTTCATGTCCCTTGCCTCCGCGGCGACGTTCAATGCGAATGGCCGGCGACTCTGGGAGCGTCCGATCACCATGCAGTCTGTCGACCAGCCGGGTAGTGTCTCCTACCGACGGTGTCAGACGGTGTCAGGTCACCGTTGCGGGGTACGTTCTCGCGATCACCGCGCGTGACCGCCGTCACGCCGCCGGAGCGGCTGCCGAGTCGTACGCCGGCCGCAGTTCCCCATCGCCCCAGCGCTCCAGATAGTCACCACGCACGCCGAGGCAGGCGCCGTGCTGGTACCGGCAGCCGTTGCACTTCTCGGCATACGTGTTGGGCGAGATCCTCGATTCCCAGAGCGCGAAGGTCGCACGCGGGGTCACCACCAGCACCTTGTCGTCGCGCAGGTCGACCACATGATCCTCGTACCCGGGGAGCATGCAGCGCGGGATGTGCCGCGAGCGGACGGTGACGCCGAGCTGCCGGCCACGATCGAAGGCGGCGACGATGCCCTCACGCATCTCCGAGACCATCGGCAGGGATTCGAGGTTGTCGCGGTTGCGGTCGCTCAGCGAGACGAGCCAGAGGTTGAACGTGTCAACGCCGAAGCCGGCCCAGTGCTCGACGATGTCGGCGAGATGCATCCACGTGTCATGCTTGATGATCAATTCTCCGGTCGGCTTGCGGCCGAGCGCCTCGAGATTCCGCACGCCCTGCGTCACCAGCGCCAGCGCGTCCGGTCGCCCCATGATGCGCGCGTAGAGCTCCTCGGTGTGCGCCATGAACGAGATGTGGAAGTCGGTGATGCCCGCGTCGACCGCTTCCTTCGCGAACGACTCGTACGAGTACATCAAGCCGTTCGACGGGATCTTGATCGCGGTGTAGCCGCGGTCGCGGCACCAGCGGACGAGCGGAAGCAGGCTCTTCCTGATCGTCGGCTCGCCGCCGCCGAACGCGACCTTGGTCGCGCCGCGGCGCCGCGCCTCCGCGAGCGCCGCCATGACTGGCAACGTCGCCATGTTCTCCGTGCGCATCTCGTCGGTGATCGAGCAGTAGTCGCACTGGACGTTGCACGCGTAGCCGATCATCACGTCGACCAGGACGTCGGCGTACTCGAACCACTCGTCGCGCAGCTTGACGAGGGTGGAGGTCATGCGCTCGCCACCAGGGGCCGGCTCCGCTCGACGCGCATGTCGGGCTTGTCGTGGCGGAACACCTGGAAGCCCTCGCACACCGTCGTCCAGGGACATTCCAGGCACACCGCCTGCTTCTCCCGCCGCGCGCCGAGCCACTCGTAGAGGTTGACCTGCTCGGGGAAACGGGGATCGGCGGCGAAGACCATCGTCCGGCCCATCTTCTGGAGATCGCCGGCAACCCAGCGCTCGTAGCCGGGGAAGACACAGAATTGCGCGTTGATGACGTGGATGTCGATCTCGTTCGCGAAGCGATCGATGATGCGCATGACCGCGTTCGCGGCCTCCTCCAGCGGCGGCACCACGTCCTCCCAGGCACGGCCGAACGGGGTCGTGAACTGGAAGTTGATCTTGGAGAACCCCTTCGCCACCGCCAGCTCGGTGAGGGGCATGAGGTGGTCGACGTTCGCACGCACGATCGTGACGTTCATCCCGGTCTCGACGTGCGCCGGACGGAGCGCCATCACGTGGTCGATGCCGGCGACGGTCTCCGCGAAGCTGCCCGGCGCGTCCGTCGCCGCCTCGTGCACGTCGGCGGTGGCTCCATGCAGCGAGATGAGGAGATGAGTGATGCCGCTGTTCACGAGGCGGTCGGCGAGCGCGCGGTCGCGCAGCAGACGGCCGTTGCTGGTGAGATTTATCGACCGATAGCCGAGCTCGCGGGCGAGGCCGATGGCATCCGCGAGGCGCGGGTGCGTCGTCGGCTCGCCGCCGTCGATGTCGAGCTGGTCCGTCCCGTTCTCGCGGTGCTGCCGGAGGATCTCCTCGATCTTGTCCCACCCGAGCGCGGCCGAGATGCGGTCGCCGGTCGCGCAGAACACGCAGCGGTTGGCGCACTTGTACGTGATGTTCATGATGAGCTTGTGCGCCTCGCGGGCCGCGATCTTCATGTCGAACGCGGCGCGTGCCTTCTCGAGGTAGCCCAGGGGGAGGCCGGGGGGATCGAAGCACGGACGGTGCTGGAAGAGCGCGCCATTCTTGAGGTCGATACCTTCCGGCGGGATGAGACCCATCGACACGCACTGCTCGTGCAGCGCGGTGCCGAGGATGGGGGTCGCGAACTGCATCGACGGCCACGCGCGGTAGCGATCGTAGAGCTCCCAGGCCATGTCGAGCGTTGCGGTGACGTGCGCCGGCGTCTCCCAGGGAAAGCCGATGATGTAGTGGCTCATCAGCGGCACCTCGAGCTCGCGACACCATTCCGCGACGCGCCGGATGGCGTCGAGCGGCTGCCCCTTGCCGATGGGCCCGTTCAGATCTTCCTGCGTCGCGCTCTCGGCCGAGATGCTCAGCATCGAGACGCGCCCCTTCATGAGCGCGATCGCCTCGCGGCTGAGATGGTCCGCGCGCATGCCGTTCGGGAAGTCGTAGGCGAAGTCGAGCTCGTTCAGCATGCGGAGCATCGCCTCGAAGTCCGTCCGGACGTTCACCATCTCGTCGAGGACGATGAGCTTCCGCGCCCCGAACACGGTGCGCAGCAGGTACGCCCAGTGCTTCAGGCGCGAGAGCGGGATCGGGCGGTAGAGCTTGCGTCCCGTTCGCCGCCAGCCGGGATTGCTGGTGCAGAAGATGCACCGATGCGGGCAGCCGATGCTGGTGACGAACGAACGCGTCCCCGCGGCGATGCCGAACGTGTTCTGCCACGCTCCGTCGTCGAAGCAGCGCTCGAGGAAGCGATCGAAGTTGCCGACGTCGATGCCGTCGAGGAAGTAGAACGGCTCGAGCGGATCGGCGCCGCGCCCATCGGCGTCCTGCAGCACGACGCGCGCGTCACCGAGGCTCGCGAGGTAGTCGGGCTCCGCGAAGAAGCGCTCGCCGGGGTATTTCAGAATTGCGTCGAACTCGGGGTACTGGGCGAGGACCCGCTCGGCGTCGTAGTCGGCGTAGTGCTGGCCCCCGACGTAGCCGTCGGCGAGCAGCAGGACCGAGCGGGGAAAGCGCTCGCGGAGCGCGGTGATCAGCGCGCGCGTCTCCGCGTGCACGGCCTCGATGCGGAGGAAGACCGGACCGCCGAGGACGACGACGTCGTACCGGCCGCGCGGCAGCGACGCGATGAAGTCGTCGTGCGGCACGCCGAGCACCCATCCCCCGTCCGCGCGGCGATGACGTCCCGAGTCCTGCAACGCGAACGCGTCCTGCACCGTGACGTCCGCGCCCGAACGCGCCGCGAGCCCCGCACATGCGAGCAACCCGTGGTTCGCGAAGTACGGGTAGTCGATGAAGTCGTCCTCGAGGACGAGCGGGGGATTGATGAAGAGAAAGCGGAGCATGCGCGCGGCAGCTACAGGGGCCGCTCCATCGCCTGCTGCCGGCGCTCGAGCGACGGCTGCTCGGTCTGCGAGCGCCGGCCGCGTCGCGCCATGAGCCGCGCCACGAGCTCGGGCGACGGCTCGCCTCTCAGCACCTTTGCGATCACCGGGGTGGGATCGTCGAAGATCGGCGAGAGCTCGCGCTCGTCGTAGCTTTTCGCCATCGAGAACATGCCCGCGCAGATCGGGTCGAAGCGGCACGCCTCGCAGGCGTCACCCTTGCCGTGCAGGAACTCCTTCTGGTGGATGAAGCCCTTGAAGTCGAGGAAGCGGATGCAGCGCTCCTCTTCCTTGATGATCTTGCGCGCTTCGGTCGATGCCCATGCATACCGCCGCATGTAGCAGAGCGGGACCCGCTCGGCGCGGAAGCTCCGCCCGGTGCTCACGAGGTAGTCCATCGCCTTCTCGAGCGACACCTGGAACTCGTAGTGCCGCGGGATGCAGTCGGGATTCTCCTCGGCGCGGTTGCCGTCGGGGTCCATGTTGTTCCAGACGAAGTGGCGGATGAACGGGAAGCTCTCGCAGATCCAGCGGACGTTCTCGTGCAGATGGTCGGCGTTCCAGACGTTGATGACGGTGTTGATGTCGGAGGTGATGCCCATATCGGGGACGTTCTCGAGGCAGCGCACGAGCACGTCCCACGCGCCGCGATACTGGGTGATGAAGTCGTGGACCTCGCGCCGATAGCTGTGGAGCGACACGTGGATGTGGGTCAGGCCGGCGTCGACGCAGCGCTTGAAGAAGTCCTTGTCGGCGAGCTTCTGCCCGTTGGTGATCATGCGGCTGAAGAGCTTCTTCTCGCGCGCGTACGAGAGCGCGGGGAGCAGCAGCTCCGAGGTGCTCGGCTCGCCGCCGGTGAGGATCACGCCGTCGTAGCCCATCTCGACGAGCTTATCGATGTTGCGCCGCATCTCGGCCTCGTCGAGATGCACGCCGGTCGGCGGGTTACTGCAGAAGTGACACTTCTGGTAGCAATTCCGGGTGAGCTGGAGGTAGCCGAGGTTCGCCATCGTCGATCGTCACCCTTCGAGCGAGACCCGGCGCCGCTGCGCGGCCTCCTGACGGGCGCGCTCACGGAGCTCGCGCGTCTTTTGTGCGAACTCGATCAACGGCTCGACGGGCGCCGCGTTGGGCGGCGGGAATCCCGGCAGGCTCGGGCCGACCGGCTGCAGGGGCTGGCCGTCGCGCACGCGCGGCAACGGCCTCGGCCGGAGAGCGAGCAGCTGCGCCGCCGCGTTCTCCGCCCAGGCGCCTTCGTGCAGCGGCTGGAGCTCCCCGAATCCCTGATCCCGGATGAAGTTGATGTGCGCGCCCTCGCAACGCTCGGTGACGACACAGTCGCGGCAGCGGAGCGATTTGGCCTGGTACCCGTGGATCACGTGCGTGCGCGCCAGCTCGCGGATGGCGATGCGACCGGTCTCCGGGTCGAACATCTTCCGCTCGAGGACCTTGGGCGCCTCGACGAGCTGCGTTCCCGGGGCGAGACAAGCGGTCAGGCCGCTCGTGCGGATCGGCAGCGCGAGCTCGGTGAAGAAGGTCTTCAGGTCACGCACGTCGTTGGCGACCGCGTCCTTGAGGAACTCGTAGCTCGGCTGATGCAGGCGAACGACGTCGAGGTACGTCCGCAACGCGCTCTCGCCGCGACAGGAGCCACGGAGCGGTACGCTGGTTGAGCTCGATCTCGACCTCGACGCCCGCCGGCAGCGGCGTGCCGCTCAGCACGACGTCGAGCTGCTCAGGTTCGCGGAGACCGAGCAGGAGACGGTTCGGAACGCTCGCCCGATCGACCAGTCGGGATGCGCGCCTCGGTCGGACGTAGATGCCGACGTCCGGATGTACGCCGAGATCCTCTAGGTCCGGCAGGTCGTCGACGTCGAGGCCGATGAACCGGCACCCGAAGGGCAGCTCGCTCGCCGAAGGCGTGGTGCCGTTCGTCGCGCCGATCCACCACACGTCCCAGCTCGCTTGGTTCTGCCGTTCGATCACGCGATCGGCCGTGGTGCAGAACGGCTCGATGAAGCAGTGCACGCAGCGCTCCTGCTGCCGGCATTCGAGCGGCTCGCCCTCGTCGAGGTACTTGCGCACCTGGAAGCGGCGGCCGTTCACCTCGTCGAGCATCTTGTGCGGATCCTGGATCAAGTCCTCGAGGCCCTCGAGGAACTCGACCGGGAACCGGTTCGTCCAAACTACCACGCTCGGGTGGCGGTTCAGGCGGAAGACTTTCTGCAGGCGGGGCAGATGCTCGATCGGATCGTAGAAGAGCTCGTCGCGATTCTCGAATGCCGCGCCCTGCGGGATGACGTGCAGGAGGTCGAACTCACGGACGCCCACCGACAGGCAGAGCGCGACGATCTGGTCGATGTACGGCACGTTCTGCTTGCAGATGCAGACGTCGACGTTGATGATGATCCGTCCGTCGCGGACGGCGCGTATCATGCCCTTCATCAGCCGGTTGAATGCGCCCTCCGCCCCCGTGAGGCGGTCGTGCAGCTCGGGCGTGTGGCCGTGCAGGCTGAACGTGATCTCGCCGAGCCCGGCCTCGACGGCCGCCAGGTAGAAGTCGCGCTTCGAGAACATGTAGCCGTTGGTGACGGTCTGGACGCGGCTGTATCCGATCTCCTTCGCGTAGCGGACGAAGTCGATGAACTTCGGGTGGATCGAGCCCTCGCCGCCGGACAGGATGACCTTGTCGGCGGTGAGCTCCTCGCGCCCGCGCCTGAGCTCGCGACGGACGTCGTCCTCGGTCAGATAGACGTTCCGCGGCGTGTCCGTGTCGAGGCAGAACACGCAGCGGCTGTTGCACGCCGTGACCAGCCGTACCCAGTGCTTCCGGACGTTGGCCGCGCGCTCGCGGTCCAACATCCGTTCCGTCAGTTGTCCAGCATCCATCGTTCCGACCTCGCGTTCCGTTGCCATCCGCGCGCGGTTCCAGGGCAGCCGGTCACGGTACACGGGTATCCGTCGTCGTCGCAGCTCGCGAAGGCGCCGACCGGATCGGAGCCACACGAGTCGTGCTCGACGCGCCGACCGAATGCGACGCCGAACGGCTGCGGCTCACCGTCCGCCGATCCGGGCGTCGTACGGTCCTCGATCGCGACTCCGGCCTGCACGCACAGGCAGTGCGGCAGTACCGCCAACAATGCCGACCGCGCCTCGCCCGGCGGCAATCGGCGCGCGCACTCGACGAGGTCCTCCAGCGAAGATCCCTCCGCCGCGAGACGGAACCGCGGCTGTCCCGGCAGCTCGCCGCGGCTCCACGCGTCCGCGAATCGGACAACCGCGCGTGCCTCGTGGATGATCGCGTACACGCCGATCGCGATCGACGTCTGCTCGCGTAGCCGCTCGACGCCGCGCAGGGTCGCCGCGAAGGAGCCGGCTATCCCACAATGCGCGTCGTGGCTCGTCGCGTCCGGCCCGTAGAGCGCCACGTCGATCCGCTGGAGATCCTTCAGCCGCCGCAGCTCGACGTCGCTCCACTTGACGACGGCGCTCGCCTCGCCGGCGCATTCGACGCGCGGGAACAGACGGACGGCGTCGAAGAGCAGCGCGGCCGCGCTCGGATGGGCGAGCAGCTCGGCGCCGACGAGCCGCAACACCGCCGGCCGAAAGCGCGCGGCCTCCACCAGCCTCGCGCGGACTGCGCGCGTCGACTCGGGTCCTGCCGTCGGATGCTCGTCCGCGCACGCGCGGCATCTCACGCGGCGCGGCCCGTGCCACGAGAGCGCCATCGTCCCGGACGGCTGGACGCTCTGCTGCGCGGCGACGCTCTCCTGTACGCGTGTCGCGATCGGTGCCGGGTCGGCGAGCTCCTCCCAGCCGAAGCGCGACACGTAGTCCGCCGGTGCTCCGGCACACGCCGGCGCGCCGGGACAGCCCGCGCATCCAGGGCCGGCGTCGACGCGCGACCCGGGCGCGCCGTCGGCCGTCAGCCACACTTCGGCGTCGGACCGGGCGAAGAGCCGTCGCAGCCGCGGCGCGACGCACAGGGGGAAGTCCCGGATGACCAACCGGGCCCGTCGCTGGAGCGCGATCGTCGCCGCGCGCTCCAGGTCTTCGGCGAGCAGCGACAGGCGCGGCGAGAGCAGGACGAACTCGGGGGCGTCGACGTCGACGGCGGTGAGACGGCGGAGGGAGATCGTGCGTACCCCGACGCGCGTGAGGACGTCGATCGTCTCCGCGACATGCGGCATCGTCGGCCGGGTGACGACGACCTCGGCCGTCACCGGCATGCCCGCGTCGACGCACGTGCGGATCGCGCGCAGCGCCGCTCTGAGCGCGCCCGGCTGACCGACCAGCCAGTCGTGCGCGTCGCGGCGAGCGCAGTGGAACGGCACGGTCAGGCGCTGGACGCCCGCGGAGCGGAGCCGGTCGATGGCCGCGCTCGTGACGCCCGCACCCGCGGTGCTCAGGCCCACGTTCTCGGGCCGCAGCCCGGAGAGATCGTCGAGCAGCGTCGAGAGGTCGGCGCGGCGAAGCGGGTCTCCGCCACCGACCAGGAAGGCGCCGGGCCTCCCGGCGGCGGCGCGCGCGACGCGCAGGACGTCGCTCGCCGGAAGCTCGTCGCGGGCGTCGGCCGTACCGGCTCGCCACGGCAGCCGGGCCGGACCGCGAACCAGCGAGACACGGAGATCGATGCCCCCGAGCGAGGCTCCCGGGACGCGGCCGCGCTCGCGCTCTTCGCTCGACGGCGTCGGACAATGGCTGGTGGTATTCATCTGGCGACGTCCGTCCCGCCGGACGGTTAGCACATCAGGTGGCCGATTCGCGAGGATTTTTCTGCGCGGGCCGTGCCGGCACGCCCGGCCGGCCGGCGCCGGTCCGACTCCTCGAGGTGCGCGGCGTTCTCGTCGCCCCCTCCCCCCGCGGCTTCGAAGTGAACGAGGCCGCTCACCGGACCGGGCGGTTTCTCCGGACCGAGCGGTTTCTAACGCAGCCGCCCGCTTTCCTCCGTCCACCGCTCGAGGATCGTCCTCGTCTCCCGGTCGCTCTCGTTCGCCAGCAAGGCAAACAGGGCGCGGGCAATCGCCATGTGCTCCTTGCACTCGAAACAACGCGGTCGCTGTCCGAACAGGTCCCCTTCGCGGACGTAGCTCGACACGGGGGAGATGCCGCAGAACGGCTTGTTCCAGCAGTCCGCGCACATCGGCTGCGCGTCGAGGAGGGACGCCGCCGCGATCGCCCGCACGGTAGGATGTCGCACGATGTCGGGGATCGTCAGCTCCCGCACGTTTCCGAGCGCGAACATCGGATCCCCGAACGCGTCGACGCGCCGTGCCTCATCGCCCGGGAACACCCGGCCGTCGACGTCGTACGCGAGCTCGCTCGTCCCCGCCGAGCAAGGCGATCGGATCTCCCCGACCGCGGGGTCGCCGGAAGGAAGGATCTTGTTCAGGAACGTCGCCGCCGTCGCTTCGACGAGGTGGGTACCGCGGCGATTCAGCTCCACGATGTAGCCGAACGCGCGCTCGTAGAACGCAATGTATTCCTCGGCACTGTACCCGACCGTCTGCCACGCGTCGGCGTCGCGGCCCAGGGGACTGAGCGGGCGCAGGTGGATGGACCGCAAGCCCGCGCGTCACGTACTCGTCCACGACCTGGCGCCACGCCGACAGCGTCCGCCGCGTCGTCGTCACGCTGGCGTCGACGTGCCGGACGTCGGCATCGCGCCCGAGCTCGCGGTACCGGCGGCCGAACCACTCGAGCCACCGCACCACGTCGGCGTGCGCGCCGGCCACCGTGCATCTCCGGTTCCAGTCATGGACCTCGGCCGGCCCGTCGAGCCACGTCCGGACGGCGACGTCGTTCGCGACCAGCCACTCCGCCGTCTCCTCCGTCATGCCGCTCAAGTTGCTGACGAGCGTGAAGCGGAGCGTCTTGCCCGCGGCGCGCTTGTTCGTCGTGCGCGCGAACTCGACGAGATGCCGCACGCCGTCGACGTTGAGCAGCGGCTCGCCGGCATGGGCCTGGAGCTCGAACGACACCGAGGGCGACGTGCTCTGGAGCGCGAGGTCGACGATGCGCTCGGCCGTCTCCCGGTCGAGGTCCACGGGAACGTCGGCAGACGCCGACGACGCACCATCAGCGTCGTCGCGGCGGCGGGTCATCGTGACGACGTGCAGCTCGGGCCCTTGCGCCACATGGCCTATCCGCCGTGCGAGCCTGGTCGCGAGCGCGTCGAGATCGAGACCGTCGCGGAGAACACCCGCGTCGCGGAGCTGCGCGAAGCGCGCGTGGCCCTCAGTGATCTCCCCCGCCAGCAACTGCGCGAACTCCGGCTCGCTCAGTAGCGCCCAATCGCCGCCGTCGGTGCTGATCAGGACTTTCCCCCCGATGCGGCCCCAGCGAAAGAATCCCAGCCGGTCGACTGCGACCGACGATGGCGAAGGCATCGCCGCACTCGCGGGCACTATTGCTCCTCGTCGTCGGCCCGGCGCATCCGGACGATCGTCTCCTGCAAGACGAGGTTGCAGAACGAGTTCTCGATCGTCTCGCGATCGGCACCGGTCACGGCGCCAACGACCGCGACCAGCGCATCTCCCGAGCAATCCAGCGCGATCTCCGCGTACGGAGCGTAAGCCGCCGCGGCCGCCTCGACGGCCTCGGGAACGTAGAGCGATCGGTCGAACGTGATCCGGCCCATCCGGGTTCGAAACCTACTTCGGCTCGGTTCCCTTGTCGCCGTGTTTCCCTTCCCAGGGGACGGTGATCTCCAGGGGGTCGTCGCCGAGCTCTTCCGAGTCGAGCTCGGCGAGGAGGTCGTCGACGGAAGGAGCCGACGCCGCCGCCCGCAGCGCCGCGGCCGTGTAGTACTCGCGCAGGCGCGCGGTCGCCTGCGACAGGCGCAGCCGCGTCGCCTGCGAGAGGAGCTCGTTCACGAACTCGCCGGCGAGCACGTCGAGCTCGGCAGGAGTCGCCGGCCCACGGGACGTCAAGCGGACGTTCACGACCTGCGGGCGCGGCCGGGAGAGGAAGACGAAGCAACGGTCGACGAAGAGATACGCCGCCCCGTAGACGGCCTCGAGCGGATAGACGGTCTCGTCGACGTCGCACGCCACGTGATCGCGTCCCACCGAGAAGCCGAGACGCGACTCGAGGGTTTCGGACGGAACGTCATGCTCACCGGGTGCCACGGGCCTTCCTTTCGCCCGCCGATCCTCATTCTCCATGCGGGCCGCCTGCTTACGGGCGATGCCCGGATGTAGCGCAGTTCCGCGTCCTCCGGCAAGCAACGTCCGGGACCGCGGATCGTCCGGATGCGCACGTCCGCCGGATCGGCCGGCCGCGTGGGGGCATCGCGCGACCGGTCTCGTGAACGGCCTCGTGCATCTTTTCATTGACGACTACCCCTGCACCTGTGGTACCCCCGCGCTTCCAGCATACATCGCCCTGCATGTCGCAATCGTCGCTCATGATCTCGAGAGGAGAGTGCATGTCGCCCACGACGGCACTCCACCCGGGCAGTCATTCACGGCGCTCTTCGGGGCACGGCATGTCGGCGCAGGAATCGGGAACGACGCGGTCGGTTCGGTTTCGAGAAGGAGGTGGGCGATGATTTCGCGACGGACAGTGATCGGCAAAGCGGCGGTCGGTGCGGCCGCGGCATTGGCGCTGGGGGCCGCTCGGACGGCCGGTGCGTCGACGCGCGCGCTTCGCACCGCGACCGATGATCCCGCGGACGGCGGCGACGGACCGCAGGCGTCGGCCGAGGAGACGCGTGCGGTCGACGAGGGCGCACCGCCGCCGGCCGAGTCCGCGGCGCTTGCGTCGCCGCCGCCGTGGGAGCTCGTGAGCCCGCTCGCCGCGGGCGCCGCGCTCGCGCACGGCTGGCGGCTCGTCGCCCTCGGCCCCGTGGACGACGGGGCGTGCGTCGCGACGCTGCGGAACGCGCGCGGGCGCGCGCACCGCGTGCACCTCTGCCGCAACGATGGGACGCCGCAGGGCCTCGTCTACACGCGCCGGGTGGACCTCGTCGTGATGAACGAGGGCCACGGCGAGCTGCCGACCGAGGAGCACCTGGCGCAGGCCGTCGCGGCGCTGGCGCACGTGGTGGCGGCCAACGAGGCCACGGTGCCGGCCCGGGTCTTCGCGGACCTTCTGCCCCACGCCGAGCGCATGCAGCGCTTCGCGGCGGCGGCGGGGCCCGCGGCGGACGGCAAGCTGCGCTAACAGGCGAAGGAGCGGACATGAGCGATCACCAGAAGGGGCTGCCGTTGCTGCGCAAGACGCCGGTGGATTTCCTCAGTCGGGAGGAAGCCCGCCAGGCGCTGAAGCCGGACGTCACACTCGACGCGTCGGAGGCGGCGCGGGCGGTGCGCTCCGAACCGCACAGCGAGAACCTGCTGCTCGCGCAGCACCTGTCGCACGCCTCGCACGGCAGCCACGGGAGCCACGGCTCGCACGGCAGCCACGGGTCCCACGGCAGTCACGGCAGTCATGGCTCGCACGGCAGCCACGGGTCCCACGGCAGTCACGGGTCCCACGGCAGCCACGGGTCCCACGGATCGTGGTGAGAATCTCACGGTGAGAATCCGGGTGCCAGCGCGCACCTCACCCGGAACGGAGTTCACGATGACGTTAGCTCGGCCTCAAGGGACAGTTTCGGCGGCGCAGACCCGCGCGGTGCACGGCGCGGCGACATTGGCACGCGGTTCGGCGGTGGCGACGCTGGCGACGCTGGCGTTCCTCGGAATGCTCATCGGGGCGTCGCCCGCCGCGGCGATCGTCATCACCGGCGGCCCGACGTACTCGCCCGGCGGCGGATGGGGCTGCACGACGCCGTCCGCGGGATCGGAGAAGGTCGCGGGCGGCGCGACGTACACCTGCTCCGGCACCGCCGGCGCGTTCTCGAATCTCTACCTCGGCATCCACAAGACCACGACGGTGCCGTTCGGCGACAACATGGACAGCGCCGGCGGGTCGGAGCCGACCGGCGCGGAACGGTTCGTGTGGTCCGCGAACGGCTCGACGTTGATCCGCTACACGGGGCAGACCACGATCACCACGTACGGCACGGTGTTCACGCGGGTGACGCTCACCTTCAGCGGCTCGGGCCAGGTGGTGGACGACGCGACGACGCAGGCGTTGACCGGCACCAACATCAACGGCTCGGTGCATGCGCTGTGGCGCCTCGCGCCCACCGTCGGCAGCATGACCGTGAACGTCTTGATCGAGGCCAGCGACAGCGCCGCCGGCCCCTGGACGCCGGCGGCGACGTATTTCGGCACCACGACGGCGCACCGGCGCGGAACCGGAGCCACCGACCAGGACAAGTCGCACGTGGACGTTGCGTTCTACACGTCCAGCTGTGGGGACGGTACGCTGGATACGAATTTCAGCGCCGAGGACTGCGATCAGGGCGGCGCGAACGGCGCGTCGACGTCGTGCTGCACCTCCACGTGCGACTTCCGTGGCGCGGGGAACGTGTGCCGCACGGCGAGCGGCGTCTGCGACGTCGCCGAGACGTGCACCGGCTCGAGCGGGACGTGTCCCGCCAACGGCTTCGCGTCGTCGAGCATGCCGTGCCGCAGCGCCGCCGGCGTCTGCGACCTCCAGGAGAACTGCACCGGGTCGTCGGCGACCTGCCCTGCGGACGCGAAGAGCACGGCCGTGTGCCGTGGCTCGTCCGATCTCTGCGACGCGCCGGAGAGCTGCGACGGCGTCGGTAACGATTGTCCGGCCGACCAGCCGCGGCCGAGCACGTTCACGTGCCGTCCCGCCGCGGGGACGTGCGACGTGGCGGAGAACTGCGACGGTGTGAGCATGAGCTGCCCGGCCGACGCGAAGGTCTCGGCGGGCACCGAGTGCCGTGGCGTCGCCGGCGATTGCGACGTTGCGGAGAGCTGCGACGGTTCCTCGGCCGCCTGTCCGGCGGACGCGTTCCTCGCGGCCTCGGAGGTCTGCCGCCCGTCCGCCGGCGATTGCGACGTCGCCGAGAGCTGCACGGGAACGAGCGCCGCGTGTCCGGCGGACGCGTTCCAGCCGAACACGCTCGAGTGCCGCGCCTCGGCGGGCGTCTGCGATCCGGCCGAGAGCTGCACCGGATCGTCGGCGACGTGTCCGGCGGACGCCAAGAGCACGGCCGTCTGCCGCCCCGGCAGCGACGCGTGCGACGCGGCCGAGAGCTGCGATGGCGTCGCCGACGATTGCCCGCCCGACGAGCTCGAGCCGTCCTCGGTCGTGTGCCGCGCGGCGGCGGGCGATTGCGACGTCGCGGAGACCTGTACCGGCTCGAGCGCTGCGTGTCCGCCCGACGAGTTCCAGCCGGCAACTCTGATCTGCCGCGCGGCCAGCGACGGCTGCGACGCGCCCGAGAGCTGCACCGGATCCAGTGCGGACTGCCCTGCCGATCAGCCGGAGCCTGCGGGCACCGTCTGCCGTGCGGCAGCCGACGTTTGTGACGTCGCGGAGACCTGCGACGGCTCGAGCAACGCCTGTCCCGCGGATCAGGTGCTGCCGAGCTCCGAGGTCTGTCGCCCGGCGACCGGCTTCTGCGACGTCGCCGAGAACTGCACCGGCTCGAGCCCGGCCTGTCCCGCCGACGACTACCTGCCCGACGGGACGACCTGCGACGACGGTGAGACCTGCACGCTCGACGACATGTGCGTGAGCGGCGCCTGCATCGGCGATTCGATGCTCTGCGGCAACGGCACCGTCGAAGGCGGCTGCGGCGAGGAATGCGACGACGGCAACACGACCAGCGGCGACGGCTGCTCGGCGACGTGCCAGATCGAGTTCATCTGCAGCCCGACTCCGCTCGTCGATTGCCGCCGGCCGTTCGTCCCCGGGAAGGCGTCGTTCCAGCTCAAGGACAAGACGCCCGATACCTCCGATGTGCTCGGATGGAAGTGGCTGAAGGGGCTTCGGACGACCGTGGCCGAGTTCGGCAACCCGATCACGACCACGGACTACATGCTCTGCGTGTACGACGCCGGTGTCCTCAAGCTCTCTGCCCTCGCGCCCGCGGCCGGCGTCTGCCACGGCAAGCCGTGCTGGAAGGCGACTGGTCCCAAAGGATTCAAGTACAAGGACAAGGACGCCTCGCCGGACGGCATCACGTTGATCCTCCTCAAAGAGGGCACCGACGGGAAGGCGAAGATCCTCGTGAAGGGCAAGGGCACCAACCTCCAGATGCCGACCCTCCCCCTGACCCAACCGGTCACGGTGCAGCTGAAGGACAGCACGAACAGTATCTGCTGGGAGGCCGTCTACAGCGCGCCGGCGATGAAGAATGACCCGGCGCTGTTCAAGGACAAGTCCGACTAGCGTCGGCTCGTCGGCAGGCGGAACGCGGGCGCGGCAACTCGCCCGCGTTCCGCCGAGCGGCGCCGTATTGCGGCTCCGGGTTGCGCGGATCGGCGCCTCGTTCCTCGCATGCCTCGACGGCAGCCTGTCACATCTTCGATGATCCAAGATGTGACACTCGCCGCACATCAAACGTATACGCTTTCCCCAATTCCTTCCTATCGCCGCCGGTGCTGCTGCCGACGTCGCCGTCGATCGCCGTCGTTGCCATGCGCGCGCGCACACCGCGTGGCGACGCGGTGCAACGCGTTTCATTTTCACCGCATTTTTCGTTGACTACCCTCGCGCATGTGGTAGCCGCCTGTGCACGATGTCGGGCACGACGTGTCGCAACCGTCGCTCATCGTGATCGCAGTGGGACAGTGGACGTTGCCCGCGGCGGCATTCCGCGAGGGCCGGCGCTCACGTTCCGCTTCGGGCACGACATGTCGGCGCAGGAATTCGGAGCGGCGCGGTCGGTTCGGTTTCGAGAAGGAGGTGGGCGATGATTTCGCGACGGACAGTGATCGGCAAAGCGGCGGTCGGTGCGGCCGCGGCATTGGCGCTGGGGGCCGCTCGGACGGCCGGTGCGTCGACGCGCGCGCTTCGCACCGCGACCGATGATCCCGCGGACGGCGGCGACGGACCGCAGGCGTCGGCCGAGGAGACGCGTGCGGTCGACGACGGCGCACCGCCGCCGGCCGAGTCCGCGGCGCTTGCGTCGCCGCCGCCGTGGGAGCTCGTGAGCCCGCTCGCCGCGGGCGCCGCGCTCGCGCACGGCTGGCGGCTCGTCGCCCTCGGCCCCGTGGACGACGGGGCGTGCGTCGCGACGCTGCGGAACGCGCGCGGGCGCGCGCACCGCGTGCACCTCTGCCGCAACGATGGGACGCCGCAGGGCCTCGTCTACACGCGCCGGGTGGACCTCGTCGTGATGAACGAGGGCCACGGCGAGCTGCCGACCGAGGAGCACCTGGCGCAGGCCGTCGCGGCGCTGGCGCACGTGGTGGCGGCCAACGAGGCCACGGTGCCGGCCCGGATCTTCGCGGACCTTCTGCCCCACGCCGAGCGCATGCAGCGCTTCGCGGCGGCGGCGGGGCCCGCGGCGGACGGCAAGCTGCGCTAACAGGCGAAGGAGCGGACATGAGCGATCACCAGAAGGGGCTGCCGTTGCTGCGCAAGACGCCGGTGGATTTCCTCAGTCGGGAGGAAGCCCGCCAGGCGCTGAAGCCGGACGTCACACTCGACGCGTCGGAGGCGGCGCGGGCGGTGCGCTCCGAACCGCACAGCGAGAACCTGCTGCTCGCGCAGCACCTGTCGCACGCCTCGCACGGCAGCCACGGGAGCCACGGCTCGCACGGCAGCCACGGGTCCCACGGCAGTCACGGCAGTCATGGCTCGCACGGCAGCCACGGGTCGCACGGCAGTCACGGGTCCCACGGCAGCCACGGGTCCCACGGATCGTGGTGAGAATCTCACGGTGAGAATCCGGGTGCCGGCGCGCACCTCACCCGGAACGGAGCTCACGATGACGTTGGCTCGGCCTCGAGGGCAAGGCGGCGAATCTCGACGTGCCGCCGTTGCCGATGATGCAGCCCGTCGTCGTCCAGCTGCGCAACAGCGCCAATAGCGTCTCCTGGGAGGCGGCCTTCAGTCCGCCGCCACAGAAGAACGAACCCCCGCAGTACAAGGACAAATCGGACTGATCGACGGTCCGAGCGCCCGTCTCACGCACGCCGCGAGCGCCGCTGCCGCCTCACCGACCGATCGCGACGTCGACGCGATCGTGGGTGTCGCAGGCGTGCAGCGTCTCGCGTCACCGCCGCTACGAGTACGTCGCTTCACCGTTGCCGCACCGCGACGACGATCGACCGCGACGCGCGCTGACGTCGCGACGCGAACCGCATCGTCACGGACCATCGCCGGTCGCGCCGTTCTGGCTCACGCATCGCGCGATCCGTCTTGCGGATGGGCACGGTAGAGCGAGCGTCAAACAAATTTGTTGCTCGCATCCATCTTTTCATTGACGACTACCCCCGCACCTGTGGTACCCCGCGCTACCAGCACACACCGGCTTGTAATGTCGCATCCGTCGCTCATCGTGATCGCAGTGGGACAGTGGACGTCGCCCGTGGCGGCATTCCGCGAGGGTCACCGTTCACGTTCCGCTTCGGGGCACGGCATGTCGGCGCAGGAATCTGGAACGGCGCATTCGGTTCGGTCTCGACAAGGAGGTGCGCGATGATTTCGCGACGGGCAGTGATCGGCAAAGCGGCGGTCGGTGCGGCAGCAGCGTTGGCGCTGGGTGCCGCTCGGGCAGCCGGTGCATCGACGCGCGCCGTTCGGGCCGCGACGGACGATCCCGCGCAGGACCGTGACGAGCAGAGTGACGGGCAGAATGGTTCGCTCGAGGAGACGCGTGGCCTCGACAAGGACACACCGCCGCCGGCCGAGTCCGCGGCAGTCGCGTCGCCGCCGCCGTGGGAGCTCGTGACCCCGCTCGCCGCGGGCACGGCGCTCGCGCACGGCTGGCAGCTCGTCGACCTCGGCGCGGTGCAGGACGGGTCGTGCGTGGCGACGCTGCGGAACGCGCGTGGACGCGCGCACCGCGTGCATCTCTGTCGCAATGACGGCACCCCGCAGGGCCTCGTCTACACGCGTCGAGTGGATCTCGTGGTGATGAACGAAGGGTACGGCGAGCTGCCGACCGATGAGCATCTGGCGCAGGCCGTCGCGGCGCTGGCGCACGCGGTGGCCGCCAACGAGGCCAAGGTGCCGGACCGGGTCTTCGCGGACCTTCTGCCCCACACCGAGCGCGTGCAGCGCTTCGCGGCGGCGGCGGGGTCCTCGGCGGACGGCAAGCTGCGCTAACGGATTGAAGGAGCGGACATGAGCGACCAACAGAAGGGGCTGCCGTTGCTGCGCAAGACGCCGGTGGATTTCCTCAGTCGAGAGGAAGCCCGCCAGGCGATGAAGCCGGACGTCGCGCTCGACGCTTCGGAGGCCGCACGGGCGGTTCGCTCCGAGCCCAACAGCGAGAACCTGCTGCTCGCGCAGCACCTGTCGCACGCGTCGCACGGCAGCCACGGGAGCCACGGCTCCCACGGCAGCCACGGCTCGCACGGCAGTCATGGATCGCACGGCTCCCACGGCAGCCACGGGTCGCACGGCAGCCACGGGTCGCACGGCAGTCACGGCTCGCACGGATCGTGGTGACAATCTCGGTGCCAGCGCGCACCTCAGCCGGAACGGAGTTCACGATGACGCTAGCTCGGCCACAGGGGACAGTTTCGGCTGCGCAGACTCGTGCGGTGCGCGGCACGGCGACATCTGCACGCGGACGGCGTTGCGGTTCGGCCGTCGCTCGTCTCGCGACCTTCGCGGTCCTCGGACTGCTGATCGCGGCGTCGCCCGTCGCCGCAGCGATCATCATCGGCAGCGGGCCGTCGTACTCGCCCGGCGGGGGCTGGAGCTGCTCGGCGCCGAGCGCCGGGTCGGAGAAGGCCGGCAGCGGCGGGAGCTTCAGCTGCTCGGGTACCGCCGGCGCGTTCTCCAATCTCTACCTCGGCATCAACGCCGCGACCGGGCTTCCCTTCGGCAACAAGATGAACAGCAGCAGCGGGTCGGAGCCGAGCGGCGCGGAGCGGTTCGCGTGGTCGACGAACGGCTCGACGACCATCCAATACACGGGGTCGAGCTCGATGACCGGCTACGGCACCGTCTTCACGCGGGTGACGCTCACCTTCAGCGGCTCGGGGTCGATCGTCGACGACACGACGACAGAGTCCCTGACCGGTTCCAACATCAACGGCTCGGTGCACACACTGTGGCGCATCGCGCCGACGGTGAGCAGCCTCAGCGTCACCGTGCTCATCGAAGCGAGCGACAGCGCCAGCGGGCCGTGGACGGCGGCAAACACGTATTTCGGCAGCGGCGGCACGCACCGCCGGGGCACCGGCAGCAGCGAGCTGACCAGGTCGCACGTGGACCTCGCGTTCTACAGCTCCAGCTGCGGGGACGGCACGGTCGATACGAATTTCGGCGCCGAGACGTGCGATCTGGGTGGGGCGAACGGCTCGTCGACGTCGTGCTGCACCTCGACCTGCGGGTTCCGCGGCGCGGGCAACGTGTGCCGCTCGTCGGCCGGCCAGTGTGATGTCGCGGAGACCTGCACGGGCTCGAGCGACACGTGTCCGGCGAACGGGTTCGCATCGTCCGCGACCAGCTGTACGGGATCATCGCAGGGTGGGGCTTGCGACGGCGCCGACCACTGCACGGGCAGCAGCAACACGTGCGTCGACGTCTTCCTGTCGAGCAGCACCGTGTGCCGCGGCTCGGCCGGCCAGTGCGACGTCGCGGAGACCTGCACGGGCTCGAGCGGCGCGTGTCCGGCGGACGGCTTCGCCTCCTCGTCGACGAGCTGCACGGGTAGCTCCCAAGGTGGGGCGTGCGACGGCGCCGACCACTGCACGGGCAGCAGCAACACGTGCGTGGACGTCTTCCTGTCGAGCAGCACCGTGTGCCGCGGCTCGGCCGGCCAGTGCGACGTCGCGGAGACCTGCACCGGGTCGAGCGGCGCGTGTCCGGCGGACGGCTTCGCCTCCTCGTCGACGAGCTGCACGGGCAGCTCGCAAGGTGGGGCGTGCGACGGCGCCGACCACTGCACGGGCAGCAGCAACACGTGCGTGGACGTCTTCGAACCGAGCAGCACCGTGTGCCGCTCCTCTGCCGGTCAGTGCGACGTGGCCGAGACCTGCACGGGGTCGAGCGGCGCGTGTCCGGCGGACGGCTTCGCCTCGTCGTCGACGAGCTGCACGGGCAGCTCGCAAGGTGGGGCGTGCGACGGCGCCGACCACTGCACGGGCAGCAGCAACACGTGCGTGGACGTCTTCGAACCGAGCAGCACCGTGTGCCGCGGCTCGGCCGGTCAGTGCGACGTGGCGGAGACCTGCACGGGGTCGAGCGGCGCGTGTCCGGCGGACGGCTTCGCTTCCTCGTCGACGAGCTGCACGGGCAGCTCGCAGGGAGCGGTGTGCGACGACGACGCGAGCGACCACTGCACGGGTACCAGCAACGCATGCGTGGACGCGTTCCAGTCGAGCAGCACGGTGTGCCGTACCTCCGCAGGAGCGTGCGACCTCGCCGAGACCTGCACCGGATCGAGCGGGAGCTGTCCGGCGGACGCGAAGAGCACTGCCCAGTGCCGTGCCTCGGCGGGCGTCTGCGACGCGGCCGAGACCTGCGACGGCGTGAGCGACGACTGCCCGGCGGACGCCTTCGAGCCGGCGTCGACCGAGTGCCGCGCATCGGCCGGCGTCTGCGACCTGGCGGAGAACTGCACCGGCTCCAGCGCCGACTGCCCGGCGGATGCCAAGAGCACGGCCGAGTGCCGGCCCTCCGCCGGCATCTGCGACGTCGCCGAGAGCTGCGACGGCGTGAACGATGATTGTCCTTCCGACGCGTTCGAATCGGCGAGCACCACCTGCCGCGCGTCTGCGGGCGTCTGCGACCTCGCCGAGAACTGCACCGGCTCCAGCGCCGCTTGCCCGGCGGATGCAAAGAGCACGGCGGAGTGCCGCGCGTCGGCCGGCGTCTGCGACGTTGCCGAGAGCTGCGACGGCGTGAACGACGACTGCCCCGCGGACGCCTTCGAGCCGGCGTCGACCGAGTGCCGCGCGTCGGCCGGCGTCTGCGACCTGGCGGAGAACTGCACCGGGTCGAGTGCCGCGTGTCCGGCCGATGCCAAGAGCTCGGCCGAGTGCCGCTCCTCCGCCGGCACCTGCGACGTCGCCGAGAGCTGTGACGGCGTGAACGATGATTGTCCTTCCGACGCGTTCGAACCGGCGAGCACCACCTGCCGTGCGTCGGCGGGTGTGTGCGACCCCGCCGAGAATTGCACCGGCAGCGGGCCGCTCTGTCCGAGCGACGCGAAGAGCACCGCCGTCTGCCGCGGCTCGGCCGGCGTCTGCGACGTCGCCGAGTCCTGCGACGGCGTCGGCAACGACTGCCCGGCGGACGCCTTCGAGCCGGCATCGACGACCTGCCGCGGGTCGGCGGGTGTGTGCGACCTCGCCGAGAATTGCACCGGCAGCGGGCCGCTCTGTCCGAGCGACGCGAAGAGCACCGCCGTCTGCCGCGGCTCGGCCGGCGTCTGCGACGTCGCCGAGTCCTGCGACGGCGTCGGCAACGACTGCCCGGCGGACGCCTTCGAGCCGGCATCGACGACCTGCCGCGCGTCGGCGGGCGTCTGCGACGTCGCCGAGAACTGCACCGGCAGCGGCCCGAGCTGCCCGGCGGACGGCTTCGTGTCGTCGTCGACGCAGTGCCGCGCGTCGGCGGGTGTGTGCGACCTCGCGGAGAACTGCACGGGAGCCAGCGCCGCGTGTCCCGCCGATGCGAAGAGCACGGCGGAGTGCCGCGCGTCGGCCGGCGTCTGCGACGTCGCCGAGACCTGCGACGGCGTCAGCGACGACTGCCCTGCCGATGCCTTCGAGCCGGCGTCGACCGAGTGTCGCGCGTCGGCGGGCGCCTGCGACCTCGCCGAGAGCTGCACCGGCTCCAGCGCCGACTGCCCGGCGGATGCAAAGAGCACGGCGGAGTGCCGCGCGTCGGCCGGCGTGTGCGACGTCGCAGAGACCTGCGACGGCGTCAGCGACGACTGCCCCGCGGACGCCTTCGAGCCGGCGTCGACCGAGTGTCGCGCGTCGGCGGGCACCTGCGACCTCGCCGAGAACTGCACCGGGACCGGTGCGGCGTGCCCGTCCGATGCGAAGAGCACGGCGCTCTGCCGCAGCGCCGCCGGCGTCTGCGACCTCGACGAGTTCTGCAACGGCGTCGACGACGACTGCCCGGCGGACGCGAAGAGCACGGCCGAGTGCCGTTCTTCCGCCGGCATCTGCGACGTCGCCGAGAATTGCGACGGCGTGAACGATGATTGTCCGACCGACGCCTTCCAGCCGGCGAGCACCGAGTGCCGCGCCTCGGCGGGTTCCTGCGATCTCGCCGAGAATTGCACCGGGTCGAGCGCGGCGTGTCCGGCCGACGCGAAGAGCACGGCGGTTTGCCGCGGCTCCGCCGGCGTGTGCGACGTCGCGGAAAGCTGCGACGGCGTCAACGACGACTGCCCGGCAGACGCTTTCGAGCCGGCGTCGACGGAATGCCGCGCTTCGGCGGGTCAGTGCGACGTCGCCGAGAACTGCACGGGCACGGGTCCGCTCTGCCCGAGCGATGCGAAGAGCACGGCGCTCTGCCGCGCCTCGGCCGGTGTGTGCGACGTCGCGGAGAGCTGTGACGGCGTGAACGACGATTGTCCCGCGGACGCCTTCGAGCCGGCGTCGACCGAGTGCCGTGCGTCGGGCGGCGTCTGCGACGACGCCGAGAACTGCACCGGCTCGTCGGCCGCATGTCCGGCGGATGCGTTCGAGCCGGCGAGCACCGTGTGCCGTCCGGCTGCGAGCGACTGCGACGTCGCCGAGAACTGCACCGGTTCGAGCGCGAGCTGTCCGGCCGACACGCTCGAGCCCGACGGCACGTCGTGCAACGACGGCCAGACGTGCACGATCCAGGATCAATGCGAGTCGGGCACCTGCGTCGGCGACCCGAACACGTGCGGCGACGGCATCATCCAGGCCGGCTGCTTCGAGGAGTGCGACGACGGCAACCAGGTGAGCGGCGACGGCTGCTCGAACGCCTGTCAGACGGAGTTCCTCTGCGAGCCGACGCCGGAAGTCGGCTGCCGTCCGCCGGTCGCCGCGGGTAAGGCGCAGTTGCAGATCAAGAACAAGACGCCCGACTCGAAGGATCAGATCCAGTGGAAGTACAAGAAGGGCGCCGCGACCACGAAGGCCGACTTCGGCGACCCGCCGGGCGGCACCGACTACGCGTTCTGCATCTACGCCAACGGCACGCTGATCTCGAGCGCGGCCTTCCCCGGTGCGTCGTTCTGCAACACCGCACCGTGCTGGCGCGAGCAGAGCACCGGCTACCGCTGGACCGATCGCACCGCCAACGCGGGCGGTCTCACGAAGGGCATCTTCAAGGCAGGCGCCGCGGGCAAGACGACGATCCAGCTCAAGCTCCAGGGCGTCAACATCGCCATGCCGTCGATGCCCGTCGCCCAGCCGATCGTGGTGCAGCTGAAGAACAGCGACGGCGTCTGCTGGGAGACGACGATGACGGCTCCAGCGATCAAGAACACGCCGGATCAGTTCAAGGACAAGAACGACTGATCACGCGCGGGCGCGCGCCGGTTCCAACGCCGGCGCGCGCTCAGGGCGCCCGCGGCCGCTGCAGTTCGGCCAGCGCCGCGGTGGGCGACACGGTTTCTCGAGGCGCGGTTCGACATCGGCCTCGAGGTAGGCCTTGAGCCGGCCGTGACCGGTGTCGGGCCACGCATCGCGCGTCGGCGGGTACGGCGTCCGAGCTTCGTGGCCGGCGCCCCGATACAACTGCGGGGACCCACGCTCCTCCGGGCGTGCGTGAAGGCGGCTTGGGGAAGATGTATCTCGCCTACCTGCGCGATCCGTCCGGCAACAAGCTCTGTGCCCTTCACCGAATGAGCTGACGAGAAGTCAGCCGTTCGGCCGTATCCGACATCGCACCGGGAGACGGGTGATGCCGCCGACGAAGCTCGAGTGCATGCGCTCGACGGGAGCCGCGAGCTCGATGGATTCGAGCCGCTCGACCAGCCCCCGGAACGCCTCTTGCAGCTCGAGACGCGCGAGATTGGCGCCGAGACAGAAGTGGACGCCGATACCGAAGCCGTAGTGATCGTTCGGCGAACGATCGACGTGAAACCCGAAGGGATCGGCAAACACGTCCTCGTCGCGATTGGCGGACGCGTAGAAGATGCAGCACGACTCGCCGGCACGGATCGTCGTGCCGCGAATGGTGATGTCTTCCACGGGAGTGCGGCAGAACTGGATGACCGGGCTCACCCAGCGGACGATCTCCTCGACCGCAGCCGGAATCAGCGTGGGGTCGTTCCGGAGCTTCTCGAGCTCGGCGCGGTTGTCCATCAACGCCAGCAGTCCGCCTGAGGTCGCGTTCCGAGTGGTCTCGTTGCCGGCGACGATCAGGAGCGCGAAATACGACAGCAACTCCCACTCCGGGATCGGCGCGCCGTCGATCTGGGCGGTAGCCAGCGCGGTCGTGATGTCGTCGCGCGGCGACCGCCGGCGGGCTTCGGAGATCGCTCGAAAGTAGTCGAACATCTCCTGCGTCGCACGGCGTGCGGTCTCCTCGGTGCTCGTCCCTTCTTGGTAGCGCGGGTCGGAGGCGCCGAGGAGCGCATTCGACAGATGGAACAAATGGTCCCAATCCTCGCGCGGCAGGCCCAGCATCTCCGCGATCACCGCCAGCGGCAGGATCGCCGCCACCGACTCGACGAAGTCGAACTCCGGCCGGTCGACGAGCGCGTCCAAGAGGTCGTCGACGATCCGCCGGACGGCAGGGCGCTTGCTCTCGAGTCTCCGCGGCGTGAACTGATGGCTCAGCAGGGTGCGATACTTGCCGTGCTCCGGCGGGTCCATGTTGAGGAGGTGGCGGAACGGGAACTCGTCGGTCTTGAACTGCGCCTCGGGAAAGACCGCCAGGCGGGGCGCGATCTGAAAGCGCTTGTAGTCGCGTAGGATCGCGCCGCAGTCCTCGTACTTGGTGATCGCCCAGAACGGCAGCATGCCAGGCGGCTCGAAACGCGCGACGGGCGCGTAACGGCGAAGCCAGGCCCACGAGGCGTGTGGGTACCCGTAGCGCCCATAGTAGACCGGATCGACGATCTCCCAGCCGACAGTTTGCATGGATTCATCCCTCTCGATCGAGGGATGTAGCGACGCACGATTTTCCGTGTCAACCGAACGCCGACGCTTCGACTCGGATTCGAGGGTGTGAATCACCGTTCATCGAGGCGTCACTGCTCGACGCAATACAGGCGCGCCGTGCCGACGTCGCAGTCGTCCGATTCGCGGTTCCAGAAGCCCACCAGCGAGAAGCCGCTTCGGCCGGCGATGCCGGTCCCCATGTTCGAGGTCCAGTCGGTACACGTATCGGAGACCGGGACGGTCGAGGTCACCGTCGACCCCGTCCACGCGAGCGTGTCGACGTACGTCCCGGCGCCGGTCTGCCAGATGCCGCTGGCGAGCTTGCCGTTCGGATCGGCACCGCCGGCGTCGATGATCTGCTGCCCGGTGCCGACGACGACGCCGTCGGGACGGACGTAGGTCGCGGTCGGATCGAGCAGCGTCGACGCCGCCGCCGTCGTGCGCGCGAGCAGCGCGACGACGCTGCCGGTGCCGGCCGGCTTCTCGGCCTCGCAGAGCGCATCGGGATCACCGGAGCCCGGCACGAACGGCGAGGCGGTCAGGAAGATACGCTTGCCGCTCGCCGGCTCCGGCTGCACGATCGTGGTTCGCGTGTTCATGAAGCAGTAGATCCGCAACGTGTTGACGCACTGGGCGATGGTGAACGACGTCCACTGCTCCGGGCCCGATTGGCTGAGGCCGACCCCGCCGAAGCCGGCGACGGCCGTCGTCCAGTCGGCGCAGGTGAACGAGGCGACGGTGCCGTCCGGGAGCGTCCCGGTCAGGGGGGCCGAGTCGAGCTGCGCGTCTCCGTTCTCGTCGACGCTCAGGGGATGGAAGAGCTTGCCGGCCGTGAGATCCGCGACCGTGTCGGCGAACGGCTCGCCGTCGACGCGCACGAAGCCGCGCGCCGACCCGAGGCGCGTGACCGCGTTCGAGCTCGAGTCCGATACCCACGCCACGAACGCGTCGTCGGTCATGTTGTTGATGCCGGCGCTCGTCGCCAGCATGTTGCACTGCGTGTCGTAGGCGGTCGCGCCCCCGAGGTCGGTCGCGAACTGCTGCGACGAGACGAAGACGACGTTCGGCGGCTGTGTCGCGGTGGGTGTCGGCGTCGGGCTCAGCGTAGCGGTCGGCGTCGGCGTCGCGGTCGGCGTCGCGGTCGCCGTCGGCGTCGGGATGCCCGCGCAGAAACCGCTCGCCGCCGACTGCCCGACGCCCGCGAGGAGCTCGGTGAAGCGCGGCGCCATGATCGAGAGAGCCGCCTCGATCGCGCACTCGTGCTGGCGCATCACGCACCGTCCCCAGTCGTCGGAGGTCGTGAGCGCCGCGACGCCGACCTGTGCGCACGCCGGCGCGAGCCCGTCGACGTCGATCGCGTTCGCCGCGCCGGCCTGCGGGAAGATCGCCGCGCAGCGGGCGGCGATCGCGTCCTGAATCTTCGCCTCGGCGGCGGGGACGGCGACGGTCAGCACCTTCGCGCACGTCGCCCGCGCCTTGTCGGTGCACTTGGTGTCGCCCGGCTTCTTCTGCACGCATCCGAAGATCGCCGACGTGCACTTGGCGAGGCTCTTCTGCTTCTTCGTCACGAACGCCGCCGCCGCCTTCTTGACGACGTGCTGGCACTTGTCGAGCGGCTTCCCGACCGCTTTCGGATCGGCGACGTTGCCGGCGCCGCCGAGGTCGTCGAGGCACGACCCTGCACGCGTCGCGATCGCGTGCTCGCTCGCGAGGCTCTGCGCTCGCGGCATCGCGACCGAGAACATCCGCTCGGCCCGGCACTCGAGCAGCTCGCGCACGCAGGCGGCGATGGAGCCGACGTCGACGAGTGGCGTCCCGGCATCGGCACACGCGTCCTGGAGCGACGTGAAGTCGAGACCGTCCGACGCGAGGAGATCGGCGAGGCTCGAACACTTCTTCGTGATGCTGCGCGCGAGCTTCGCGAGCCGCTTGGCGCGGGAGGCGCCGCTCTCCTTGTCGCAGCGGGCGATCGCCTTCGGCACGCAGCGGCCGTCGTCGGGCTTCGTCTGCACGCACTTGAAGACGCCGTCGAAGCACGCGCCGAGACTCTTCAAGGTGGCGGCGGTGAACACCGTGCCGGCTTGCAGCACCGCTTTCTGGCATTTGTCGGCGGCTTTGGCGGCGTCCGCGTCGGCGAGCTGCGCCCGCGCGGGCCCGCTGACGCCGACCGTGAAGACGAGGAGGGAAGCCGCGAAAGTCGAGAGGCCGTGTGTCCGGAGCATCGGGTTCTCCTATGCGACGTCGGTTGTGAGACGCACGCCCATCTCTCCGCGATTTCGCTGCCGTTTGCAAAGACCGGTGAGACACGGACGAGCGGATCGTGACGCCGAGTCGCTCGACGTGCGCAACCGTCGCGGCCGCCCGGCTACGGCACCGGGACCTTCTTCGGATCGCACGCGACCTGCTCGATCCCGTCCAGGTGCAGAGACGGCGACGCGGTGCACGCGGTTCCCGCCGAGACCGAGACCGGGGTAGCGCTGAGGACGATGAAACGGGCACCGACGAGCCAGTAGCCGCGGAGGCCGTCGTCCTCGTGAGATCGCATGCTTCGGCGAAGCATTTTGGATGGTCAACGGCATCGAGCGCTGCTAGAAGACGAGCGGAGGATCCCCACCGTGTCCACTCGCGACGCCGTCCACCTTCTCCGGCTCTCGTCCGCCTGCTTCGGGTTCGGCTCCAACGTCGCAGCATCGGCTCGACCGTGGCGCCGCGGTACCGCGTGCGAAGTCGCGCGGCCGTACGCGCTGGTGATCGCCGCCGCGCTGGTCGCGGCGCTGGTGGCGTCGACGGCGGCGCACGCCGCCGTCCTCGATCTCGCGCAGGTCGTGAAGAAGGAGACCGACGGCATCGAGGGGTTGGCAGGCGTGCTTTCGATCGCCGTCAGCCCCGACGGCGCGTACGTCTACACCGCGGCGCCGGGCGACGACGCGGTCGCCGTCTTCGCGCGCGACGCCGCAACCGGCACGCTGCGCTTCGTCGAGACCCAGAAGGACGGCGTCGGCGGCGTCGACGGTCTCGGCGGCGCGACCGCCGTGACGCTCAGCCCGGACGGCGCCTCGGCGTACGTCACCGGCGAGCGCGACGGCGCCGTCGCGGTGTTTCGCCGGAACCCCCGCAGCGGCGCGCTCACGTTCGTCGAGCGTCACGACAACGCCAGCGACGGCATCGCGGGGCTGACCTACGCGCGCGCGGTCGCGGTGAGCCCCGACGGGCGCAACGTCTACGTCGCGGGTCAGTCGGACAACGCGGTCGTCGTCTTCATGCGCAACACCACGACCGGCGGTCTCACCTACGTCGAGGCGGAGATCGACGGCCTCGGCGGCGTCGACGGCCTGACGAGCGCGGTCGCGGTCGCGGTCAGCCCCGACGGCCGCTTCGTCTACGCGGCGGGTCTCAACGACAACGCGGTCGCGGTCTTCCGGCGGAGCGCCGCGACCGGCGCGCTCACCTTCATCGAGGTGCTGAAGGAAGGCGTCGAGAGCTTCGGCATCCGCGGCGCGCACACGGTCGCGATCAGCCCGGACGGCGCCCACGTGTACGTCGCCGGTCAGTCGGACGACTCGATCGCCGCGTTCCGGCGGACTCCGTCACCGGCGTGCTCTCGCTGGCGGACGTCTACAGCGAGGGCGCCGACGGCGTGACCGGGCTCTACGGCGCGCACGGCGTCGTCGTGAGTCCCGACGGCACCTACGTCTACGCGACCGGCTCCTCGTCGGAGGCGCTCGTCGTCTTCGATCGCGATCCCGCGACCGGCGCGCTCACGTTCGTCGAAACCCACGACGCGTCGAACGGCGCCTGGGCGATCGCGTGCACGCGCTCGGTCGCCGTGAGCCCGGACGGGAAGAACGTCTACGTCGCCGGCGCGAGCTCGAACGCGATCAGCGTCTTCCGCGTCAACGGCGACTGATCGGCGCCGCGGCGGTCGTCCACTTGCTTCGTTCGTCGTCGGCGACGGCGACCGGATGCAGGCGCCGGCAACCCGGCGCCGCTAGGGCGCGGACCCGGGTCCGGCGTAGCCCTTCCGGCGATAGAGATGGAACCGCGGCACCTTCAGGATCTCGTCGTAGTCGCGGAGCTGCGGGTAGAGCGCGGGATTCGCCTGGTCGACGAGGACGTAGGGCGGCCGCTCCGCGAACGCCGCCGCCAACGACTCGGGACCGCGCGCGCGCGTGCCGACCAACCAGATGCTCTGGGCGTTGTACTGCGAGGTGACGAGGTCGACCGACACGCCGGTCGCGAGCGCGACCTCGACGCTGTTGAGACCGGGCGCGATGTGGAGCAGGTGGGTGTCGTACGTGACCCGCCCCGCGCGCTTCTCGTCGCGCAGCACGTCGGCGAGCCGTCGCCAGTCGTCGTCGAGAACCCAGCGGCGGTCCGCGTACCCCGCCCAGTAGCCGCGCGCCGCGTGCGTGAGATGGAAGCCCCACGTCTCGGCGACCGACATCTCGTCGCCGCTGTAGTCGAGCGCGGGATCGGCGAGGCGCACGGGATAGATCACCAGCAGCAGCGCGACCACGATCGTCGGCACCACGCCCGTCGCGCGGGCGACGCGCGCGAACCACATGCCGCTCGCGAGGCACAGCCAGTACGGGGCGCAGTAGCTCACCATCTTCGGCACCACCTCGGAGGCGAGGGAGCGCATCTCGATGTCGGGCACGAAGCGCCGCGGGTCGGCGACGGTGAAGTTGACGAACGCGACCCAGATCGCGAGCGCGGGCAGCGCCGCGCCGAAGCCGTGCGCCGGGTCCCGCCAGGCGCGCTCGGCGGCGACCGCGAGGCCGCCGAGGGCGAAGAGCGTGAGCATCCCGTAGCCGAACCACTTGTCGTTCACGAACTCGTTCTGCTGGTAGCCGTGCACCGCGAGCGCGACCATCGGCAGCGCGACGATCGCGGCGAGCCGGGCATACGGGCTCGCCCACTGGTCGCGGATGCGGGCGCGCGGTGAGCGGATCACGACGATGCAGCACCCGAGGCCGATGATCGCGCTCACGGCGAGCGCCGCGAGCGGCACCCGAGACGACAAGCCGATGAGCACCTGCGGCGAGGCCAGCAGCGACCCCGCCGCCAGCGCCGCGACCGGCGCCATGAAGCTCCGGCCGAGATCGAGCGCCGCCACGACCGTCGCGACCGACGCCGTCTGCATGCCGACGGCGCCGATCAGGGGATTGACGGTCACCGCGAGGCCGAGTGCCAGCCCGCCGAGTCCGATCCGCGGCCGCACCCGCCGGGTGCCGAAGAAGAACGCCAGGCCGATGGCGACGAGGCTGAACGCGAGCGCGGTGCCGCGGATGTCGGGCGTGCGGCGCCAGACGAACGTCTGGAGGAGGAAGAGCGTGGCGAAGCCGCCGGCGAGGCCGCCCGCGACCGTGCGGCCGAGCAGGTAGGTCGCGAACACCAAGAGCAGCGCCGCGGGAACGATCAGCGACGTGACGCCGAGATACGCCGGCGCGCCGATGACGAGCGACACGAACGACAGCGGCGCGTCGTAGCCGATCGCGTTTCGTCCAAGCGCGATCAGCCCGGACGCGTCGTTCTTGAAGGGATCGTAGTACTGGAACGTGACGATCTTCTGGACGCCGGCGACGAGCGGCAACACGTCCATGAACGGCGACACCGGCGAGCCGAGCTCCATCAGCGTCAGCGGACCGATCGCCAGCAGGATCGCGAGCAGCGCGAGCCACCAGCCGGGGACGACCGCACGACCGGGCGGCGCGCCGCGTGCGACGGTCGTCGGACGCCGGCGCCACCCGATCGCCGCGGTCACCGCGATCGTGATCACCACCAGCGCACGCAGGACCAGCGGGCGATAGAGCCCGAGGGGCCCGAGGATCAGGAGGCTCAGGTAGACGGCCGTCCAGAGCACCACGACGGCCGCCGCCGCCGCGTACGGCGTCGGCAGCTCCGGATCGCGGCTCCGCACCCAGAGCGTCGCCGCTGCGACCGCGATCGCGAGCATCGACCAGGTCGCGAGCGCCGCCGGCACCGTCGCGCGGGTGGTCGCCTCGATGCCGGCGAGCGCCGCGCCGAGATCGAGCGGGTAGCTGAAGCTCCGCAGCCGGTAGACGGCGAGCCGCGCGAAGAGGAGGGTCGCGGCAGCGATCACGAGCGCCGCGCCAGCGCGACCGGATCGAACGGATGCCTGCTTCGGAGGGCCGGTGTATTCGCGCATCGGCGTTTGGCGTCGCAGCTAAGGGCCGCCCAGGCGAAAAGTCAACGTGCTCGCGCCGGCGCTCGACGGTCGGCGCCACGAGGCCGGCGCGCTCGCGCCCGAGCCGTCGCAGTCGAGTCTTCGCGCTGCCCGCGCTCGGATCAGAAGAGCCGTGGAAATCCCAGGCCCTCCGCGATCCTGAGCGCCGTCCGGTAGACGGCGAGCGCCGGCCAGCCGCCAGCACGTCGTCGAAGACGCCGACCTCGTCGTGCAGCGTTCGCTCGCCGCCGACGACGAAGCGCCGCGTGTGCGGGCGGGCGGCGGCCGACCGGGATGCAAAAGCTGCTTCGACGGCGCGGCAATCTTACATGCGTGGAGCGCGACGACGGCCGCAGACGGGCGTAGCTCGCTGGTATGCGCCTTGCTGATTTTTTCAGCGCGACAGGAGGAAGATCCAATGGCGTCGATATCCCCACCGAGACCGATCGAGCGCGGACGCACGATGGCGACCGAGCTGGCCGGCCGTGAGCCGTCGATCAGCAAGCTCGTCGCCGATCTCACCCACGAGACGACGGACCTCGTTCGCAAGGAGGCCGAGCTCGCACGCGTCGAGACCGCGAATGCGGTCGCCCGGCTCGAGGCCGGCCTGCTGTCGATGGCGCTCGGCGGCGGCGTCGCCGGCATGGGGCTGCTGTTCCTGCTCGCGGCGGCCGTGCTCGGTATCGACCTCGCGCTTCACGCGCTCTGGCTCTCGACGCTCATCGTCGGCGCCGCGGTCGTCCTCGTGGGCGCCGTCCTCCTCGCGCTCGGCCGGCGGAACCTCGCGCACCTCGCGCCGGAGCGCACGCTGCGATCGCTACGCCGGGACAAGGAGCTGCTGCAGGAGCATTTGCCGGGGGAGGTGCGTGATGGCTGCGACGATCGAGCCCGCCGACCGGACCCGCGAGATCCAGCGCGACATCGAGCGCACGCGTGGCGAGATGGACGATACCCTCACGGCCCTCGAGCAGCGGCTCTCTCCGGAGCAGCTGCTACATCGGGGCGTGGGATCGATGCGACGCGGCTTCAGCCACCTCGCGGCCAGCGCCGGCGCGACGGTACGGCGTCATCCGGCTCCGATCGCCGCCGCCGCGCTGCTGATCGGGCTGCGCTTCGCGCTGCGGCCGGGCGCGCAGCAGCGCCGGCGGCTTCAGGCGCAGGAGGACCTCGACCGCACGTGGGCGCTCGTTGCCGCGGTGCTCGAGCGCGCCCGCCAGCGCTCGCGGGTCGGGCGCGGCAGGATCGAGCAGCTCGCGCGCGACGTCGCGGCGGAGCCGGGATCGTATGCGCGCCCGGCATGGCGCGAGGCCGCGCGCATCGGCCGTCGCGGCGGCGAGCGCCTGCTGCGCGTCGCCGAGCGCACCCGTCACGAAATTCGGGACGCGGCGCGGACGCTCGGCGGCCGTCGCGATTCCCGCGGTCTCACGACCGTGGCGGCGCTCGGGATCGCCGTCGGTGCGGCGTGCGTCGGCGCGAGCCGATTTCGCCGAGGGTGATGCGCCGACGGCGAGCGTGATGCCTGCGTCGGCCGCCTCAGGTGAGGTGGTCGTCGGCGTCAGGGGATGCAGATGTCGCCGGTCCTGCGGACGATCAGGTTGAACGTGCCCTGAGCCGTGCTGAATCCGTCGACGAACACGAAGTACGTGGTGCCGCTCTGCACCGTCAACAGGACGCGCGACGTGAGGCTGCCGCTGCCGACACTGCACGTCGGGCTTCCCGGACTCGAGGCGATGTCGTCGTTGCAGGTGATCTCCGTGCCGGCGCACGTCGACTGCCGCACGTACAGGACCGTATCGAAGTTGGTCGAGCTGGAGCACGTGCTGATCTCGACGTCGCCCGAGAAGTTGGGCGTCCACGTGAAGACGCGTTCCGGCGCGCTCGAGGGACGGCACGTCCCGTCCTGCAGGTCCGGACTGCCGACCGTCGACCCGAGTATCCCGCAGGCGCTGCCGCCGGCGCCGATCGTCCCGACGTTCCCGCACGGCGCGACCTTCAGGCTGAAGCTGCCCTGCGCGCCGCCGAAGCCGTCGACGTCGATGAAGTAGGTCTGCCCGGCCGTGACGACGGGCGTGATGCGCGACGCGCGGTTGGCGCCGATCGCATTCGTGCAGGCGTCGTCGTTGCAGCCGCCCGCGACCTCCGCTCCGGCCGTGCAGCTTCCCTGGCGCATGTAGAGGACGGTGTCGTAGCTCGTGCCGCCACCGCAGGTCTCGATCTGCGCCGTCCCGGTGAACGCCGGCGTCCACTGGAACACGCGCTCGGGACCGGTCGCGCCGCTTCCGCAGCTGCCCATCAGCGTGCTGGTTCCGATGGTCATCCCGTTGAACGTGCCGCCCGCCGCGGGAATCACGGTCGGGATGGTGCATGGCGGTGTCGGCGTGCAATCCGATTCGCAGCCGTCGGCGGTCGTGAAATTGCCGTCGTCGCACGTCTCGACGCCGGTCCGGACGACGCCGTCGCCGCACACCGCCGGCGCGCAGACGTTGGTGCACGCGTCGCCGTCGATCGCGTTGCCGTCGTCGCATTGCTCGCCCGCCTCGACGATGCCGTTCGGTGCGCCGTGGCAGCCGACCGGCACCACCTCGGAGTCGACGTACTCGCTCACCACCCCGTCGGCGTCGCGGGTGGCGAACGCCAGCTCGAAGGCGCAGCTGGGAAGGCTCGCCGAATATTGCGTCTCGATCTCGACTTCCCCCGCCGGCGCATCGAGCGCGAGCTCGTAGAAGTCGTCGGCGAGCGAGCTCTCGAGTCGGCGGATCGCGACGATCAACGACGGGTTGCCGTTCGCCCGCGCGTCACGGGCCCCGCCGCCCGCGGAGTAGCGCACCAAGAAGCGACCCGACGCTCCCGGGACCACGCGCCCCCTGCTGAAGACGCTCGAGATCGTGCGCGGCGCACCGGGGCCGGAAACCGGCGCGCCGCCGGCATGGTAGATGGCTGTCGTTCGATCGCGCGCCCGCAGCACGTTCGCGATGAAGCGTTTGATGCCCGCCGGAAACCGAATCCGCGCGGCGGCAAGCGGCGTGGCGACGTCGCCGCAGAGCAGGTCTTGCACGTCCAACGGCGGGGAGATGGCGGCGAGGGCCTCCGCGACTCGCGGCACCGCGAACGGCACGAGCTCGGCGATCCGGCATTCCTCCTGCCGATCGAGGCATTGCCCGTACGCGTCCAGGCTCTGGAGCGCGCCGACGCCGACCGCGTCGCACTCGCAGACCAGCGCGTCGAGGAACGCGCCCGAGGGCTGGCGGAGCACGTCGAAGTCGACGGAGCCGCACGCTCTCCCGACGTCGGAGCCGAGCTTCTCCCGCGCCGCGGCGATCGTGCCGGCGTATTTTGCGCAGCGATCGCCGGCGCGCTTGCGACAGGCCTCGAGCTTCGCGGGATCGCCCTCGAGGCACGCGAGCACGCCCGTCGCGCAGGCGAGGACCCGCTCGGTCGCTTTGCCCACGAGACGCGACGCTGCCTTCGCGGACTTGGCGGCGCACTTGCTGACGGCTTTACCGGTGCTCGCCGGCGACGAGGAGCAGCTCTCACAACCGCGGAAGAGCGGCAGGTCGGCGAGCGACGGTTCCGACGTCGAGCGGGGCGCTGGGATCGAGACCGAGGGCCGTGCGACATGCGCCGGCGACGGCGGCGAATCCGAGATGATCGCTGCCGAGAAGCGCCTCCGTCGGGAGACCGCCGCAATCCGCGGTGATCTTCTGCGTCAGCGCGACCTCCGCCGCCGCAACCGTCGCCGGCCGGACTCCGCCGACGCCGAAGGAGGCAGCGCACGCCTTGCGCGCCCCGTCGACGCATCGCTGCGCGCCCGCTTTCTCCTGCACGCAGGCGAACAGCTTGTTGACGCAACGGTCGAGGCTCTTGAGCTTGGCGATCAGCAGCCGCGCGCTGGCGCGCGCGATCGTCTTCTCACAGGCGACGACGGTCCTCGCCGTGTCGGTCTGCGCCCGTGCACGCCCGACGTCGACGGCATTGGCGACGTCGCTCTGCGCGCCGGCGGCGCTCGCCGGCGACGCGAGCGCCAACAACGCACCGAGGATCGCGCACGATGGAGCTGCCCGGAAGGGTCTTTGGCGGCCCGCGATGGTCATGCTGGTAGTCGAGGCACCGGTGACGGGCGGGTGGCGATCCCGACCTTGCCGGCGGAAGCCCGCCGCCGACCCGTGGATGCTGAGACGCCGTGTCGCGGAAGGCGTCGACGGCGGACTCAGAGCGGCGCGCCGGTGGCGTCCTGCCAGGACGGCAGATCGAAGTAATCGCGGAAGTTGACGATCTTCCCGTCGCGCACCTCGAAGACGCCGCACACCGGGAGGTCGAGCTTCTTTCCCTGCCAGCGGAAGCGGTCGATGCGCTCGGCCATCACGATGCTGCCGTCGGCGACGACGTTCAGCACGTCGAGCTCGATGCCCTCGTCCATCATGTCGCAGAAGCCCTGGAAGGCCTCGCGAATCGCGGCGGTCGCCGACGCGCGGCGCGACCGGGACGTTGTGGTAGACCGCGTCGGGCGCGAAGTAGCTCATCAGCTCGTCGACGTTCTTCCGCGGCCAGGCGGCGAGGAAGTTGCGGACGAGGCGTTCGGCATCGGTGCTCATCGGTACGCTCCTTTCGATCTGGGCGCTCATTGCGCGACGTAGCCGCCGTCGACGGCGAGCGCGTGGCCCGTCACGAACGACGCCGCGTCCGAGCAGAGCCAGACGACCGCGGCCGCGACCTCCTCGGGCGTGCCGAGCCGGCCGATCGGCGCGCTCGCGGCGAGGGCACGTCCGCACCTCCGGCCGCTCGGCCGGCGAGGCGGTCGAGCATCGGCGTGTCGATGACGCCGGGACACACCGCGTTCACGCGGATGCCGTCCTTGCGCGTACTCGATCGCGGCGGTGCGCGTGAGTCCGACCACCGCGTGCTTGCTCGCGACGTAGGCCGAGAACGCGGCGGCGCCGACGAGCCCGGCGACCGACGACACGTTGACGATCGCGCCGCCGCGGCCGCCGGCTGCCGCGGCCGCCGACATGGCGCGGATCTCGGCGCGCATGCAGCGCCAGACGCCGATGAGGTTGACCGCGATCACGCGCTCGAAGACCTCGTCGGGATAGTCGGCGGTCGGTCGCGAGCACGCCCTCGATGCCGGCGTTGTTGCAGGCGCAATCGATCCGGCCGAAGCGCTCGGCGGCGCGCGCGAAGAGCGCGTCGACGTCGGTCTGTCGCGTGACGTCGGCGCGGACGAGCTCGGCGTCGGCGCCGGCGCGCGAAGCGCGGCGAGCGTGTCGGACGCGTCGGCTACGTCCGACACGATCACCCGCGCTCCCGCCGCGGCGAAGCCGAGGGCGACGGCGCGGCCGATGCCCGAGGCGGCGCCGGTGACGAGCGCGGTCCGGCCCGCGAGGGCGCCGGCCCGCAGGTCGCTCGGCGCTCACGTCGCGCACCCGAACGAAGCCGTACGCGAGGTTGCTGCGCTCGCCGCCGGCCGCGACGTACTCGCGCCGCGCCGTCGCGATGCCGTCCTCGGCGAAGGACTCGGGCACGACGCCGGCCGCGACGCTCGACGCCGTAGAGGCGCGCGGCGTTGCGCCGAGGATGGCGCTCTTCACCGCGCCGTCCGCGGGACCGAGCGCCGCGAAGCGATGCGCTCCGCTGCAGATCGTCGGGGATCTCGAGCCGGCGGAACGCCTCGATCTGCCACTGCGGCGAGCCGTACCAGACGGAGTCCGTGCCCCAGAGGACGTGATCGGCGCCGAAGCCGCGGATCAGGATGCCGAGCATCGCGGCGCAGTGGCGCGGGTGCGTGACGGCGGAGCTCGCGAACGCGGTGCCGAGCTCCGCGTAGACGTTCGTCACCCCGTAGAGCTCGGGGACGTCGGCGAGGTCGCTCACCCAGTCGATGCGGCCGGTGCGCTCGAACTCGCGCCAGGCTCTCGTCGGGCGAGGTGAGGAAGCGGCTTCAACCCGGAGTGGTAGATCACGAACGTCAGGTCCGGCCAATCGCGCGCGGCCTGCGCGACGTCGTCGACCTTGGCGTACTCCCAGTTGGGAAACGTCTTCTCGTAGTCGGGCGGCACGAGGCCCTTGTGGACGCAGATCATGCGGATGCCGGAGCGACGGATGCGCTCGTAGCCGGGGTAGACGCGCCGCTCGTCGTCCATGCGCCACGGGTAGCGCGACGGCGCCAGCGGATCGCCGACGGTGTAGCCCTTCCAGCTGTCCGGCCGGTAGCGCGCGGCGACCTCGTCGATGCGGTCGAGCCAGCCGGGTTGGCCGGGTCTCAAGATGCCGTGCGCGTACATCCGGCGCGTGCCGGCGATGCCGTTCACCAGCGCGCGCGCGCGGGTCATGTCGGTCTCGTCGACGATCGTGTGCGCCGGATCGTCGGCCGGCGCCGAGCTCGCGAGCGCCAGCGTGGTGTCGCTGTCGAGGAAGATCTCCTTCAAGTAGTTCTCGAGCTTGTAGCGCCTGAGCGTGACGCCCTCCTCGCGCAGCACCGGGTTCCAGCGCTTGGCGTAGTCGCCGAGCGCGAGGATGCCGTCCCAGGCGAAGTCGTCGCGAATGAAGTGCGTCTGCACGTCGAAGACGAACTGCCGGCGAAGCGCGGCGAGACGCTCGCCCGCCGCGGCCGGGTCGGCCGCCTCCGCAGGCGACACCGCGAAGAGCGGGCCGAAGACGCGATTCATCGCCAGGAACGCCGCCGCCATCCCGCAGCTGGTTCGGAGGAACCGGCGCCGCGACATGCCGAGGGCGCGGCCGTAGCGATCGGCGAGCGCCGCGACCTCGCGCTCGACGCGCCGCTGGCTCTCGGTCTGCGCCCACGGCAGGTACTCGCCGTTCGAGACCACCTGCGACGGGATCGGGCTCGCGCCGCCGCGCCGTTCGGCGGGCATCGTCTTCGCCAGCGCTTCCTCGGAGAGCCACACGTCCGACATCCCTTCTCCTCCTCAGGCGCCGCCGTGAGCGAGCGCACGATAGACGATGTACGGGTGGAACAGCGAGCGCGGCTCCTGCGTGAGGTGCATGACCTCGAGGAAGCGGCGGCCGACGAATTGATCGGTCCAGGTGAGACGCTGGACGCGCGCGGTGTACCACTGGAGAAGCCGCACCGCCGCCGGCCGGCGGCCCTCGGCCGCGGGGTTTCGTAGATCCTCCGTCGTGGTCATCAGCCAGGGCGAGTCGATCACGCGCGCCGAGCCGGCGATGGAACGCCGCGCTGAAGCCGCGCAGCTCGCCGCGGCCGTGGCGGCGGCGCTGCGCCTCGAGCTCGCGATCGAGCGTCCGGGCGCCGAGCGCGCCGCCGGTCATGCCCTGCCCGTAGATCGGGTTGAAGCTGCAGAACGCGTCGCCGAGGACGGCGAGCCCCTCGGGCATGCGCGCGAGACGCTCGTAGCGACGCCGGCGATTCGACGGGAAGCGGTGCAGGGCGATCGGCGAGGCCGGCTCGGCGTCGCGGATCGCGTCGTGGAGAACCGGCGCGTCGAGGCTCCGCGCGAACTCGAGGAACGCCTCGTCGGTGCCGCCCGGATGGTCGCCGAACCAGCCGACCAGCGTCACCATCCAGCGGTCGCCTTCGATCGGAAACAGCACGCCGAGGCGGGTGCGCGGCGGCGTCGGGTAGATCATGAGACCGCGCCAGTCGGCGTCGTGACCCGCGGGGTGCTGGTAGCAGCGGCTCGCGTAGCCGACGTCGACGCGCAGCTCGGTCTCCTCGGGAGCCGGCCAACCGGCGCGCGCGAGCCACTGCGGCATGCGCGATCCCCGCCCGCTCGCGTCGACGACGAGGTCGGCGGCGAGGGTCTCCTCCTCGCCGCCGTCGCGGCGCCCGCGCACCCGGACGCCGGCGACGTGACCGCGCTCGTCGATCACCACGTCGCCGGCGTCGCGGTCGTCGAGGATGCGGACGCGGTCGAGCGCGGCGACGCGCCGGCGCACGTTCCAGTCGAGAAACGGCCGGCTCTGGCAGAGCATCTCGCAGCCGCTCGGAAAGCGCGCCTTCCAGTTGCCGAAGTAGAACCAGCGCGTGTCGGCCGCCATGTCGACGCGCGCCGACCCGCCGCGCATGAGCTCGTCGCAGATGCCGGGAAAGTACGCGGCGAGGATGCGCTCGCCTTGCTTGAGGAGCACGTGCACGTGACGCGACTGCGGAACGCCTTTCCGCGCCGCGCTCGGCACGGATTCGCCGTCGCGCTCGACGACGGTCACCGACTCGAAGTGATCCGACAGCACGCGGGCGGCGAGCAGGCCCGTGAGGCTGCCGCCGATGACGACGGCACGTCCGCCGCCGAAGCCGCTCGTCGAGCCGCGCCGACCGTTCTCCGTCACGGCGTGACGAATGCCGAACCCGGGCCACCTTCCGCAATCGCCCGGTGGTGGCGCCGCCGCCGCGCATTCGCGTGAACGCGCCGTCACCCGAACGGGTGAACGTCAGGCGATGATGCGCTGGCGGAGCGCGATCGCGACCGCTTGCGCGCGGTCGGACGCGCCGAGCTTCTCGAAGAGCCGGCGGAGGTGCGTCTTCACGGTGTCCTCGGCGATGCCGATCGCGGCGGCGATCTCCTTGTTGCTCTTGCCGTCGGCGACGGCCTCGAGCACCTGCACCTCGCGCGCGGTGAGCGCGCCCTGCCCTGCGGCGACGCGCTCGTCGGCGACGACGCGGCGCAGAAGCGGGCCGGTGATCTCCGGCTGCAAGTAGCCGTGGCCGCCGTGGACCGCCCGGATCGCCGCGATCAGATCCGCCTGGCGGGCGCTCTTCAGGAGGTACCCGCGCGCGCCGGCGCGCATCGCCGCCGTGACGTACGCGGCGTTGGCGTGCATCGTGAAGACCAGGATCGCCGTGCGCGGCGAGGCGGCGCGGATCTCCGGGATGGCGTCGAGGCCGCCGATGCCGGGCATCGCGAGATCGAGCAGGACGACGTCCGGACGGATCACGGCGATCTCGCGCAGCGCCTCCGCGCCGTCGCCGGCCTCGCCCGCGACGGCGAGATCGCGCTCGGTCTCGAGCATCACCCGCACGCCGGCGCGGACCGCGGTGTGATCGTCGACGAGAAAGAGCGTGATCCGGCTCATCGACTCGGGACGCTAACCCGGATCTCGGTGCCCGATCCAGGCCGACTCTCGACGTCGAGCCGCGCGCCGCACGCCTCCGGCGCGCTCGCGCATGGAGACCAGGCCGAGATGCCCGCGCCGCACCGCGTGCGGATCGAAGCCGCGTCCGTCGTCGCGGATCGCGAGCACCGTCGTGCCGTTCGAGGCGGTGAACGACACCTGGACGTGGGCGGCGTGGGCGTGCTTGCGGACGTTCAGCAGCGCCTCCTGGAGCACGCGGAAGAGCATCACCCGCACCGCGGGCTGCTCGCGCGGCTCGGGCGCGTCGACGACGAGGGTCACCGCGGGCTCGCCCCGTCCCACCAGGCTCGCGACGTGCTCCCGCAGCGCCTCGACGAAACCGAAGTCGTCGAGGACGGCCGGGCGGAGCGCGTTGGTCATGCTGCGGATCTCGTCGGCGCAGGCGCGGGCGGCGTCGCCGATGCCGGCGAGCGTCGCCTCGCTCGTCGGGTCGCGGCGCGCCGCATCGGCCCCGCGCCGACTCGATCGCGTGATGCAGCTCGAAGAAGCGATGGCCGAGCCGATCGTGGATCTCGCTCGCGAGCCGCCGCCGCTCCTCTTCCTCGGCGCCCATCAGACGCCAGAGCAGCTGCTGACGGCGACGCGATTCCTGACGGGCGGCGCGCGAAAGCAGGCCACCCTCGAGCGCGACGAAGAAGACGAAGAACGCCGCGAGCGCGAGATCGCCGGCCGTCGCCCGCGACCCGGGCGCCGCGAGGAGGACGGCGGAGAGCGCCGCCGTGAGGCCGACGGTCGCGAGCGTCTCGCGCATCCCGAAGCGAATCGAGGTCGCGAGCGTGGTCGCGTAGAAGAACGGATACAGGCGGCTCGAGAGGCCGCCGGTGACGGCGCAGGCGAGCGCCGTGATGGCGGGATCGAGGAACGTCGTGACGAGAGCGGTCGCCCGGACCGCGCGACCGCCGTGGTTCAGCCAGTGCGTGGTCGCGGTGTAGGCGACGGCGACCGCGTACGCCGTCCACACCAGCGGCTCCGGAACGGTGCGCGGCGTGGTCGCGAGGATGAGCGGCCACGACGCCATCGCGAGCCAGCGCAGCCGGACGATGACGGCCTCGGCGCGACGCAGCTGCTCGCGTTGCGCCTGCGGCGAGCTCGGCGACCGCGCGTGCGGCACGTTCTCCATCGCCACCGTCAGAGCACGGACGTCCCGCGTCTGTCACGCCTGGGACGCGGATCGCGGCGAAACGCCGGGCGAGCTCAGGGACCGATCACGGATGTGACGCTGCACGACGCCCCGCGCACATCGGTGCCGGCGCTCGTCGCGAGGTCCGCCGCACACGGGAAATCGGCGGCCGTCGGCGCCGGGGTGCCCGGCGCGCAATCGAACCTCACGGTAGCGAGGTCTCCGGGTGGGATGAGCTGCTGTGTGACGAGGCCGATCGCGACGTGGTCGTCGACACCGTCGAAGTCGAGATCCTGATCCGAGACGCCGAAGAACCCGGCCTTCCCCGTGAGGTTCGACGCCCGGCTCTGATCGGTCCTGCTGCCGGTACCGGGAACGTCGAGATTCTGCGGACGGGCGAGCGTCGTCGTGACGCCCGCGACGTCCGGGAACTCGACGTCGTCGAAGGCGATGCCGACCGTGATCGTGACCTGGTCGCCCTCGTGGCAGGTGAGGCCGCCGGCGGGCGTCGACGTCCCACCGTTGGAAGACGGCGACGGCGCCGGGCAAGTCGCGCACGTCGCCGGCGGCTCGCGAAACGCGCCCGTGAATTGGCTCGCCATCCCCATGCAGGTGACGGCGTCGCGCAGCCGCGGCTGCTGGAACGCGAGCACGTGCTCGAGGTCCTCGACGACCAATCGCCGCAGACACACGCTCAGGCTCCGGACGTCGGACACCTCTACGGCGGGCACCAGGCACCCGCATGCGCCGGCGATGCCGCCGAGGCCGAGGCCACCGGAGCCGAGCACCTGCGGTAGAGGGGCACGATCACACGCGCGAGTGGTCACGAGCCGCTCGAAGCGCCGCTCGGCAGCCGCGATCGCTCGCAGGTCGTCGTCGCAGCGCGATGCCGCCGACGCGCAGCAGCCGTCCTTCGTCGGCTCCAAGAGGCATGGCAGTGCACGCGTGATGCAGCGACTCACGCGGCGTTGCACCTCGCTGCCGAGCTTCAGCGACGCGTCCGCGATGGTCTTCTGACATGCGAGGAGCGTCGCCGTCCCTGGACTCACGTCGGATGCCGCGACGCTCACCGCCGTCCGTCCGCCAAGGGTCGTCGCCATGATCGCCGTCAGCGCGACGACGCTCGGAATGCGGCGCTCACGATGTCCCTTCCGCATGCAACCTCCGTCTCTCGGTAGAAGCGTGGCGACTAAAACGATCGACGCGGCGAAGACCGCGACAGCAAGTTACATTCCGCGAGGCAGTGACGACGGCGAGGGTTTACATGCGGCGTCGTGGAGGAGCGCACGGCAAGACTGCCCGGTCGTGCGACGCCGCATGACGATTTGCACCGGCGCCATACTCCGCGATCATGAAGCAGCTCCCTGCCGCCGCTCGGCGGCGCGAACGCCTGCATTGCGACGATGGCGCCGTTGCCGTCGAGGGCCGAGGAGACACGTGATGGTCGGTCGAAGGCTCCGTGTGCTCGTCGGCGGCTCGTTCTTCGTCGCCGCAAGAACGCTCGTCATCGCGACCGCCGTACTGGTGGCGCCGCTGGACGCCGCCGCGACCACGGGTGCGCCGCCGATCATCACGACGCTGGTGCCGCCGAGCGAGCTCTTCGCGGCGGGCGATCCGGATCCGCCGTACATCGCGCGCTTCGTTCCCGGGCAGCGCTTCGACCTGCAAGCGACCGTCGTGCCGGCGCCGGGCCGCGCGATCGCCGCGGTCGCGTTCCGCGTCGACGACGAGCCGGTCGGCGGCACGGTGACCCTCACCACGACCGGACTGCGCGGGAAGCCCGCGCCGGGCACCACCGTCGCGACGCGACGGGCCTATTCCGCGACGCGCCCCGGCGTGCACGTCTTGACCGTCGAGGCGTCGCAGGACGACGGCCGGCGCACGGTGAGGCGCGGCAATTTCGAGGTCGTCGAGATCGCGCCCGGCGGGCCGAAGGCGCGGAACGTCATCATCATGCTCGGCGACGGCATGGGTGCCGCGCACCGGACCGCCGCGCGCGTCGTCCTGAACGGCGTCGCGCAGGGAAAGGCGAAGCGCTGGCTCGCCATGGACACGTTCCCGGTGACGGCGCTGGTGACGACCTCGTCGCTGAACGCGCTCGTCACCGATTCGGCGCCCGGCATGCAGAGCTACGTCACCGGCAACAAGTCCGACAACGGCGAGGAAGGCGTGTGGCCGGACGAGACCACGTCGCCGTTCGACAACCCGCGGGTCGAGTACCTGAGCGAGTACCTCGCCCGTCTCGACCACAAGAAGCTCGGGATCGTCACGACCGCCGACGTCTTCGACGCGACGCCGGCGTCGATGGCCGTCCACACCGCCGATCGCGGCGCCGGTACCGGCATCGTCGACCAGTATCTCGACGATGCCGCCGCGACCGGCCTCACGGTTCTCATGGGCGGCGGGCGCAAGTGGTTCCTGCCGCGTGGCGCGGCCGGCTCGGCGCGCGACGCGGCGAGCGACTACGTCCTCCCGCCCGACGTCGTCGCCGGCTGGGGCGTGCGACCCGGTCTGCTGGACCCGGGGCGCGACCTCATCGGCGATTTCCGCGCCGCGGGCTTCAGCTACGTCGGCAGCCGGACGGGGCTCGAGCGCGCCGGCACGCCGGAGCGTCTGCTCGGTCTCTTCGCGCTCTCCAACATGAACGTCGCGCTCGACAAGATCGAAGGGCGGCGCGGGCAGTCGTCGGTGGTCGACGACTACGGCTTTCCCGATCAGCCGATGCTCGACGAGATGGTACGCGCGGCGCTGGCGGTCCTGGATGCCCGGAGCCCGGACGGCTTCGTGCTCCTCGCCGAAGGCGCGTCGATCGACAAGCAGTCGCACGCGATGGACACGGCACGCTGGATCGTCGACACGATCGAGTTCGATCGCGCCGTCGCCGTCGCCCGCGACTACGCCGCGCAGCACGACGACACGCTGGTGATCGTGACCGCGGATCACGAGTGCGGCGGCGCCGCGATCATCGGCGGCTCGAGGCTGCCCGACGCCGAGCTCGCCGCGAAATCCAAGCTCGCGCTCCGCGACGACGCCGTCGGCACCTACGAGCGCGCGCGCTTCCCGCATTACGAGATCCTCGCCGACGGCTATCCGAAGACGCTCGACGTGGATTTCGAGATGCTGGTCGGCTACGCCGCGGGCCCGGATCACTTCGAGGACTGGCGGTCGGATCGCCGCCCGCTGCACGACGGACAGCAACCCTTCGACGACGTCCCGCCGCTCGGCACCTACCCGCGCTTGAACGCCGCCGATCCCGCGTCGGCACGGCCGATCCGCGACCAGCGGAACGGATTCGCCGTCACCGGCCAGGTGCCGGGCGGCTATGCCGCGCACACCGCCACCGACGTGCCGCTCTCGGCGTACGGCCGCGGCGCCGCGTCGCTCGGCGGCGTCCTCGACAATACCGACGTGTTCTTCCGGATCGTCCAGGCCGTCGTCGGCGGCGTGCGTCGATAGGACGCGACCGCGGGTCGACGTCGATGCAAGACCGACCTTCACTCGCGATGTGCCCGTGCCCGGCGAGGGCGCACACGATACGGCGGTCGCTGCGCGAGACGCGGTCGACGGCGCCTTCGCGACGGTCGCTACCTCGACGTCACGGTGCTATGGGACTCATATGATGCGCGCTCTCGCCGTCCTGGTGATCATCCTCGGCGCTGCGATCCCCGCCGCCGCGCAGATCCCGATCGACGGCGCATGGCAGCTCGTGACGGATGCGCCCGGCTTCCCGGCGCGTGATTGCGCGGGCGCCCTGGTCTTCCACGACCGGATGTGGCTCCTCGGCGGCTGGAACCCCGCCATCTACAGCCCCGCGACCACCAGTGAAGTATGGTCGTCTGCCGACGGCCTCGACTGGCAGCTCGAGACGGTGGCGCCGTGGGAAGGCCGCCACTGCGCCGGCTACGCGGTCCACCAGGACAAGATGTGGATCGTCGGCGGCGACAACAATCGCTATCACTACCAGAACGACGTCTGGTCCTCGCCGAACGGCGTCGACTGGACCGAGGTCGCCTCCGACGTGCCGTGGCGCGATCGGGTGACGCAGTACGTGCTCGCGTTCGCCGGCCGGCTCTGGGTGCTCGGCGGCCAGCAGATCACCTACTTCGATCCCAACGGCGGCAAGGCCGTCTACGACGACGTCTGGTCCTCGGAGGACGGCGCCACGTGGACGCTCGTCACCAAGCACGCGCCCTGGTCGCCGCGCGGGCAGATCCAGGGTGCCGTGGTGTTCGCGGGCAAGATGTGGGTCGTCGGCGGCGGCACCTACAACGATCCGCGGAAGTACTACAGCGACGTCTGGAGTTCCGCGGACGGCGTGTCGTGGGAGCGGGCGACCAGCCACGCGCCGTGGACGCCGCGCGAGTACCACAGCATCACCGTCTTCGACGGACGGATGTGGGTGCTCGCCGGCTACAACGAGAGCAACCTGGGCGACGTCTGGTCGTCGGCCGACGGCACCCACTGGCGCGAGCTTCAGGGCACGCCCTGGGCGCCGCGGCATGCCGCCCACGTGTTCCCCTTCGCCGATGCGCTCTGGATGGTCGGCGGCAGCATCATCGACAGCACGCCGGTCGCCGACGTCTGGAAGCTCGACGCCGTCCCGGGCCTCGCCTGCGACGCCGTGCCGCGCTCGGGCTGTGCGGTGGCGGCATCGCCCGGAGGATCGAGGCTGGACCTCCGCGACCGGACGCCGGACGCCGGCGACAAGGTGACGTGGCGCTGGCAAGGCGCCGCCGGCACCGACTTCGGCCTGCCGACGCTCGACGTCGGCTACACGCTCTGCCTCTACGCCGGTGCGGCGAGTCCGCGTCTTCTGGGCGGCGCACTGGCCGCCGGCATCTGCGACGGCAAGTCGTGCTGGGACTACACGGCGAAAGGCTACAAGTATCGCGACCCGCAGCTCTTCGCGGCGGGGACGAAGACCCTCGACATCGCCCAGGGAAGCGCCAGGGCGACCATCAAGCTCAAAGGGAAGAGCGGCCTCATCGACATGCCGCCTCTCGACACGCTCCCGGTGCCGCTGACCGTCCAGTTCCAAGGCACGCACGGCCCCTGCTGGGAGGCACAGTTCTCGGGCGCGGGAGTTCTCCAGCAGAACGCCACCCGCTTCCGCGGCAAGAGCGACTGAGCGATCGGGTCGACGGCGACACCGTCGTCGAAGCGGCGGCTTCGTGCCCGAGTGCTTGGCTCTCGTGTTTGCGAGCGACGCCGCCGCTCGTTCCGCCGTTCACGTCCCGTAGGAGGGACGTGCTCTTCCGAATCGTCCAGGCGGTCGGCGGCGGCGGGCGCTGCTCGGAAGACACGATCCCGACTCAGAGACCGAGGACGCGAACCAGCGTCGACTCGAACAGCCGCTGCGGCAGCAGGCGCTTCAACGGGGAGACCACCCGCTGCGACATCATGCCGACGGTGTAGCGCAAGCGCGGGTTCGGCGTCTCGAGGATGCGCGCGACGAGCCGCGCCACCGGCTCGGGAGTCGGCGCGCCACCCTCGTCCCGGTCCTGCTGCGCCTTGAAGCGGTCGAACGCGTCACGGTAGGCGGGGTTCCGCAGCGCGTCCTCGGCGACGCGACGCGCGGTGGGAAGGTTCGACTTGAAGTCGCCCGGCTCGACGAGCACGACGCGAATCCCGAACCGGCGCGTCTCGAGCCGCAGGCTCTCGGTCATGCCTTCGAGCGCGAACTTGCTGGCGCTGTAGAGGCCGTTGAACGGCAACCCGAGGACGCCCGCGAGCGAGCTCACGTTGATCACGTACCCGCCGCCCCGCTCGCGCATGTGCGGCAGCACCGCGCGACAGACGCGCAGGACGCCGAAGAAGTTGGTCTCGAGCTGGGCGCGGGCCTCCTCGATCGCGGTGTCCTCGATCGCACCCGCGACCGCATTGCCGGCGTTGTTGAGCACGGCGTCGATCCGGCCGGCACGCTCGAGCACGGTCGCGACGCCGCGCCGCACCGACTCGTCGTCGGTGACGTCCATCGTCAGCATCTCGACGCCGCCGTCACGCTCGGCCGCGACCCGCCGCTGCGCCCCGAAGACCCGATACCCGCACGCCGCCAGGTGCCGCGCGCACGCCTGCCCGATCCCCGACGAGGCGCCGGTGACGAGCACGACCTTGCCGCTGGCGTTGGTCACGGCGGGCATGACTACCAGAAGACGAGGGGTTCGGCACTGCGATCATGACCGCTCGCCAGGCAGTCGCCGGTCGGCGCATCGATGATCCGGCGCGGGGTCGAGGGCGCCGCTCATTCCCCCATTACCGGCCAAGGGCATTTGCCACGGAGCCGAAGCTCGCGGGGCAGGCGGCTCCTCGAATACGTCAGGGCACCGGGTTCCGCGCTTTCCGCTCGAGGCCGATCTCAGCTATGCGGTCTTCGCCGATCTCCGGCGACGACAATTGCTCATCCTCTGCACGAAGGGAGGAGACGATGGCGACCAAGGCAGCAAGGAGGCGTTCCACGTCGACGAACGCGATCCGACGTACGCGCACCGCGATGACGCACGAAGCGCGGGCGGCGTACGCCGACATTCAACGATCCGTGAAGCACCTGGAGCGATCAATCGCCGAGATCCGGCGGACCGCGCTCAGCGCCGAGCGGAAGATCGAGACCGATGCACGGGCGCGGATTCGCCAGCTCCGCAAAGAGGCGCGCGTTCAGCTCGGCGCCTTGCACGCGAAGCAACGTGAAGCGGGCCGGACACTGAAGAGCCTCTCGGCCGCCGCCGGTGATTCCTGGCGAGAGCTCAAGGACGGTGCCGATTCGATCCTGCGTGACGCGCGTATGACCGCATCAGCGGTCATCGAGCGTTTCCGAAGCGCGTTCGCCGGCTGAGCGAGCCACAGTTCGGCCCCGTCACGTCGGTCCGCGCCCGGCTGCATCGAATCGTGTCGCGTCTCGCCCTGCCGTCAGACGACACGCTCTCGATCCGCATCAGCGCGCGAGCCAGGCGTGAATCCGTTCGTACGCCTCTAGGGGCGACTGAGGAGATCGAGGTGGGTCGTCTCGCAGGCGATGGAGCGAACGGCGCCAGGTAGCGTAACCCCGCTCGCGCTGGCCGGGCGCGCGATTTCTGGGAGCACGACGTGCTCGGCAGCGCCGGGGAATGATGGGCACGCCGCGGATCGTGCCCGTGCGCGTCGCACGCGACGCCGGTGGCGGCGCATCGCGGCAGCATCCGACCGCCCCGGCCGGCCGCGATCTCAGGTTGCTTCACTCCCCCCTCGACCCTAGACTCGACGGCTCGATGCGCACGCCCTACTACCTGCCGATCGGCGACGAGGTGCAGGTCTTCACCGCGGCGTACGAGAAGCGGCTGCCGGTGCTGCTCAAGGGGCCGACGGGCTGCGGCAAGACCCGCTTCGTCGAGTACATGGCGGCGACGTTGAAGGCCGCCGGCTCCGAGGGCCCGCGCCTGGTGACGGTCGCGTGCCACGAGGACCTGACGGGCAGCGATCTCGTCGGCCGCTACCTCATCAAGGGCGACGACACGCTGTGGATCGACGGGCCGCTGACGCAGGCGGTGAAGACGGGCGCGATCTGCTACCTCGACGAGATCGTCGAGGCGCGGAAGGACACGATCGTGCTCATCCATCCGCTCACCGATCACCGCCGCATCCTGCCGATCGACAAGAAGGGCGAGATCCTCGAGGCGCATCCCGACTTCCTGCTGGTGATCTCGTACAACCCCGGCTACCAGAGCGTGCTCAAGGACCTGAAGCAGTCGACGCGGCAGCGCTTCGTGAGCCTCGAGTTCGACTACCCGGCGCGGGACAAGGAGGCGCAGATCGTCGCCCACGAGGGGCCGACCGACATGCGCACCGCGCTCGAGCTCGCGACGCTCGGCGAGAAGATCCGCAACCTGCGCGGCGGCGGGCTCTCGGAAGGCGTCAGCACGCGGCTCCTGATCTACGCCGCGCAGCTCATCGAGTCGGGCATTCCGGCGCGGCGCGCGTGCACGGCCGCGATCAGCCGCTCGCTGACCGACGATCTCGAGCTCCGCCGGGCGCTCGACGAGATGGTCGGCTCGATCTTCCCGTGAGCCGCGCCGCGGGCTCCACATGAGTCGCCTGCGCGCCCTGTGGTTCGACAGCCGCCACCTGACCGCCGGCGCGCCGTCGCTCCTCGCCGACCTCGGGGCGCTCGACGGCGGCGCGCGCAAGCACGTCTTGGAGATCGGCGACCGGCTCGCCGGGGTGTCGCTGACGTTGGCGCAGCAGTATTGCCGTCGCGCGCCGGCCGCGTGGAGGATCGGCGCCGACTGGTTCGAGCGCTGGGTCGCGCGCGGCGAGGCGCTCGCGACCGGGGAAGCCGATTCGCGCGACGCCGCCTCCGCGTACTTCGCGCTCGCGCCCGCGGCGCTCGCGGCGGTCGACGACGCCGAGCTCGACGCCTGGCACGCGCTCGCGACGGGCGTCCTCGCCGCCTCGCGGCGGCTCGGCGAGGTGTTCGTCGCGGAGAGCGGCGCCATCCTCGCGGAGCTCGACGACCGGCGCGCGCGGCTCGCGGCGTGGGTCGAGGTCGGCCTCGGCATCGCCGCCGCCGGCGATTGGGAGTCGGAGCTCCTCGCCCTGCGCTTCTTCGAGGCGACGAGCCTCGCCGCGCCGCTCTTCTCTCCCGCCGACTACCCGCGCTGGGCCGATCTCGCGGCGACCGCGGAGCGGCTCTCGACCGGCCGCTCGGAGTTCTTCACCAGCGTGCCCGCCGCCCTGCACACGCTCGCCGAGGCCGAGCGCGGCGCCGTCCTCGAGCTCGCCGTCACGGCGGCGGAGCGCGCGCCCGCGATCGCGCTCGAGCTCTACTTCACGGCGCCGGCGGCGCTCCAGGCGACGGCCGACCGCGCGGCGATCATCGCCACCCTCGCGCCGGTGACGCGCGCGGCGCCGGCCGCCCTCGGCGATCTGCTGCCGGTCTTGCGCGCGATCCTCGAGGAGACGCCGCCCGCGGTCCGGACCGACGCGATCCGGCTCGCGGGTCTGGTCGCCGACGCGTTCCCTGCCGGCGTGGTGCCGTTCTACCGGGTGCTGCCGCGCGTCCGCGAGCGCGCCGGCGTCGACGCGATCGAGCGCTGGATCGCCGAGGGACTGGCGGTCGCGGCCGAGAACGCCGACGCCGGCGTCGCCTACTTCACGCTCGAGTCGCGGACGAGCCGCGCCGTGCTCGCCGCGGGATCGACGTCGGTCGCGTTTCCCGAGGTGGAGGGACTCCTCAAGCGCTATCTCGCGATGGTGAGCGGCCGCACGTGGCGCGTCGGCCAGCGTGGCGACGTCGGGTTCCGTCCGCCGTTCGTCGAAACCGGGGAGTGGACGGCGGACGGCGCGACGATCGACCCGCCGCGAGGCGAGGCCGTGGCGCTCGAGGCGGCCTTCCCGCCGCACGTCGATCTCTTCGCGACGACGGAAGCGAACCTGCGCCTCTACCGCTTGATGGCGGCGCAGTACGCCGGGCGGCTCGAGTTCGGCACCGCCGCGCTGACGCCGCCGCTGCCGGAGTTCCTCGCGAGCTTCGACCACCGCGACATCGCCGAGCGGCTCTTCAGCGCGTTCGAGAGCACGCGGATCGACGGCGCGATCGCGCGCGCGTATCGCGGCCTCGCCGCCGACCTCCGCGCCACGGCCGCCGACCTCGCCCGCCACGACACCCACGTGCTCGGCACGATCGAGCATCTCGCCGCCGTCCTGACGCGCACCGGCCGCGCCGACCTGCGCGCCGAGATCGAGCGACTCGCGGAGCGTCTGGCGTCGCCCACGGCCTCGGTCGCCGACAGCGCGGCGGCGACGCGGCTGGTCTACGCGGAGCTCATGCGCGGCGCCGCGGACGCCCGGCTCGCGCTCGTGCCGGATCGCTACGACGAGCAGCTCGCCGGCGAGCTCGACGACGCGTTCTTCGATCTCGACGGCGGCGCCGCGGGCTTGGGCGGCGAGGACGGCCCCGCGGGCGACGACGACGACGGCCGGACGCCGCCGCCGATCGCAACCGACCGCGTTCCCGCTCGACCTCGCGCCCGAGCGCGGCACGCCGTCGCGCGGGATCCCCGTCGATCCGGCCGAGCTGCTGCGCCTCCTCGAGCAAGGCGCCGACGTCGCGATTCGCCAGCAGACGGGCGAGGACCTCGACGCCCTCGGGCTCTACGTGTCGGATCTCCGCGGCAAGCTGCCGCGCGAGCGCATGGCCGAGCTGCACGGCCTCCTGCGGCAGAGCCAGGCGGGACGGCTCGCGCGCCGGGAGCAGCCGGACGGCGCGAGCGAGTTCTTCTACGACGAGTGGGACCATCGGATCGGCGACTACCGCAGCGCCTGGTGCCGGGTCATCGAGCTGCCGGTCGAGAGCGACACCGGCGACTTCTTTCACCAGACGCTCGCCCGGCACGCCGACCTGCTTCCCGAGGTGCGCCGGCAATTCCAGCGGATTCCGCCCGAGCTGTACCGGATCGTCCACGGCCTCGAGGACGGCGAGGACTTCGATCTGAACGCGGTGATCACGGCACGCGCCGACCGCCGGTCCGGTCATGCCCCGTCGCCGAAGCTCTACCAGTCGCGGCAACGCGACGAGCGCGACGTCGCGACGCTCTTCCTGGTCGACATGAGCGCGTCGACCGACGAGCCCGTACCGGGCACGGAGCCGGGCCGCCGCATCATCGACGTCACGAAGGAGGCGCTGGTGGTGATGTCGGAGGCCCTCGAGGAGATCGGCGACACCTACGGCATCTACGGCTTCTCGGGCCACGGCCGGCACGAGGTCGAGTTCTATCTGGTGAAGCACTTCCACGAGCCGCTGACGGGCGCCGCGAAGGGCCGCGTCGGCGCGATCGAGCCGAAGCGATCGACGCGCATGGGCGCGGCGCTGCGCCACGCGGTGACGAAGATGCGCGGGGTCGCGGCGCGCTCGCGGCACATCATCCTGCTCTCCGACGGCTTCCCGCAGGACCTCGACTACGGCGAGGACCGGCGCTCGAACGCCTACGGCATCCAGGACACGATGATGGCGTTCCAGGAGGCGAGCCGCGCCGGCGTGACCCCGTTCTGCATCACCGTCGACAAGGCCGGTCACGACTACCTGAAGGAGATCTGCGATGCCTCGCGCTACCTCGTGATCGGCGACATCACCTCGCTGCCGCGCGAGCTGCCGAAGATCTATCAACGCTTCATTCGCCCGTGAGGTCCACGATGCAACTCAGCCTTCGATCGTCCCCGAGCAGGAGACCGGCGCCATGCGACGCGTGATCGTGAGCCGGTGGACGTGGACGTCGGTCGTCGTCGTCTGGCTGGCGGCGATCGTCGCGCTGCACGTCGGACAGATCCGACACGATCGGCTGCCGTTCGACGTCGCGACGGCGTTTCCCGCCGGCCAGCCCGCGCCGCCGGGCACCGTGCTCGCGACCACGATCGCCGCCGTCATGGATCACGAGCTGACGGACGGCTTCGGCTGGCGCCCGAACGACTTCATCCTCTGGGGGCCGACGCTGTGGGCGGACAACAACGCCAATCGCCAGCTCGGGATCCTCCAGGCGGTGCGCGAGACCGTGCGGGTGATGAAGGACCACCTCACGAAGGTGTCGAGCGATCAATACGACCCGCACCTCGTCGAGGCCGACACCATGTTCCGGAACGACGCCTTCCGCCTCTGGCTGCCGTCGGCGGAGAGCCGGTATCGGACGGGCGTCCGCGAGCTCCGCGCCTACGTCGCCGGGCTCGATCCGGCGATCGGCACCTCGAAGCCGCTCAACACGCGCCACATGGAGCTCCTGCGGCTCTTCCAAGCGTGGAGCGATCTCCTCGGCGACGCGCACGCGAATCTCTACCGCGCGAGCACGACGGAGCGGCCGATTCGTCCCTGGGAGAGCGACGACCTCTTCTATCACGCGCAGGGCTACGCCCACGTGATGGCGCACGGCATGCGCGCGCTCGAGCGCGAGTACGCCGTCTCGATCGGCGACCGCCCGATCCTGGCGCAGCTCTTCGAGGAGGTGGCGCGCTCGCTGGCCGCGGCGGCGCGCGCTGAAGCCGCTCGTCGTCCTCGACGGCAGACCCGCCGGGATCTTCGCGAACCACCGCCGCAACCTCGACGCGTACATCACCGAGGCGCGCCAGAAGATGTACTCGATCCGCGAGGAGCTCGAGAAGTAGCGGCGTCCGCTACCGGAGCCCTACGGCGCGCCGCCGGTGTGGCAGGAGCTGCACGGCATCTCCCGCCATGCCTCGCCGATGTCCTCCGGGTGCTTGAACTCGAGACCCTCGGGGTTGGCGGAGTACTGGACGCCGCCGTCCGCGCCTTGCGTCAGGATGGTGTGGCAGGCGGTGCACTCCCGGGTGATGACCTTGCCGTCGGCGGAGCGGTGCTCGCCGTCGTGACAGCGGTAGCAGCCGGGAAAGATCATGTGGCCGACGTTGTCGGGGTACACGTCCCAGCGCGCCTTCATGTACGGGAAGATGTTGCGCCCGTAGATCGCCTGGATCTCGGCCGTGGCGGCGGCCAGACGGTCGGCGTCCTTCTTCGCCACCTCCGGGTAGGTGTCCCGGTAGAACCTCTGGATGCCCTGCGAGATCGCCAGCAGCGCCGCGTCGCGCGACTCGTACTGCTGCGACAGCAGCTCGACGCCGGTGCGCTTGATGAACGGCAGCGACGTGTCGATGCGCCGATCGTTCATGGCGATGTTCATGGCGTAGGCCGGCGAGCGGAACTTGTGCGACGGCCGATTGTGGCAGTCCATGCAATCCATCCGGCGGTGCTCGGCGGCGGCGATCTCTTCCTTGGTGAGCGGGCTGCTCGTCGACATGTACTCCGTCACCTTGCCGGTCGTCAGATCGGTCATCTGCACCCACGGGATCTGCTGGCGGGCCGCGTCGGTGGCGATGTACTCCACCTTGCTGCCGATGTTCATGTGCCAGTGGATGCCCTCCGTCTGTCCGGTGGTGGGATTGCCGCCGCCGATCTTGACGAGGAGCTTGACGGTCCAGCGGGTGTTCTTCTCGTCGGGCAGGAAGTGGACGTTGGTCTTCTCCTTGCCGCCGAAGAACTGCTCCGGCCAGTGACAGCGCTCGCAGGTCTCCTGCGCCGGCCGCAGGCTGTGGATCGGGGCGGGGATCGGCTGCGGGTACTTGTGGAAGAGCACCGAGTACACCTGGTACGAGCCCGACAGCTTCGACTTCACGTACCAGTCGGCGCCCGGCCCGACGTGGCAGTCGACGCAGCGGACGCGCGCGTGCGGCGAGTTCTGGTAGGTCGTGTGCTCGGGGGCCATGACCGAGTGGCACGTCAGGCCGCAGAACGCGACGGACTCGGTCGCCTCGTACGCCTGGAAGCTGCCGAACACCGAGAGAAACAGCAGCAGCAGCGCGGCGCCGGTGAAGATGATGGTGGCGTTGCGATAGCGCGGGTCGTTCAGGTCGATCACGGGCCACCGCGGCAGCGAGTGTATCCCGGTGCGGCGGACGCGCCGGCGCTCGAGCCACATGCCGAGCGGGACCAGCGTCGCACCGAACAGCAGGAAGGCCGGCACCACCGTGAACATCAGCAGCCCGGCATACGGCGACTGCTGCGCGCCCATGAACGTGTGCAGGACGAGCAGGAACCCGAACACGATGAGCGCGATCACGGCGATCGTCGCGCCGACGATCGAGAGGCGATTGTTCGCGGACGAAGGCAGCTGCATGGATCGTCGTGTCGTAGCCGGTCGCGTGCCGCTCGATCAGGACGTCGTGCCGGGAACGACGTGCCGGCCGTGCCGCCGCTGAATCCGGAAATCGTCGTCCGTCGTCGACGGCAGGGGAGCGCGTCGCGGGCCCGACGGAACGTCGCTGTCGGCGACGAGCGCGTCGGGTAGTCGAACGGTCGAAACTCTCATCGCGCCGGCACCTCTATTATCCGACTGGCGCTTGCGCAACTCGTCGCGCCGCCCGCCGCGCGAGCCGGGCTGCGGGGACGTGGCCACGAGGGAGGCACGCGGCTGGCGGCACTCGTCTCGTGGTCGGAAATGCGGGCGAAGACCACGGCGCAGTCGGGCGCGAGCGGCGCGCCGCGGGTCCCCGGGTTTTCGCCGATGAAACCGTTGTCGCCGGCGATCCGTCGGTCGACGTGTCGCCCTCAGGCGCCGATCGGGCCGACCGTGCCGCCGCAGCCGCCTCGAGCGTCGGCGACGGCCCGGTCGCGGGACAAGTGCGAGATGATACGGCGTCGATCGTGTGCATCTGCGATCCGCGACGCGCCCCGGAAACGTCGATGCGGCCCGTAGCGAATGAACGGCGAACGCACGAGGCACCGACCGGCGACGGGGGATGGCTCGGACAATCGGCGCGGGTTCGCGAAAATGCGAATCCGCGGTGCTCGAAATGGGAACCTGCGCCCGGCGCCGCCGTACCGGCGGCCACGGCGCGACGGCGGCGCGCGGCACAGGCGTTGCTTCCTTGCCATGTGCACGTGGTGAAGCGACGGTGCGAGCGTCAGGCATCCATATCGTTCCAGGGATCGTTCTCCTCGTCGCGACCCTGTGCGGACCGAGCGTGTTCGCCGCCGACGCGCCGTCGCCGCCCCTCCGCCTGCCGCCCGACGTGACCTACGGGCGGAGCGAGGCGTCGCCGGGACCCGTCGTCTTCAGCCACACGACCCACGTTCCGCTCGCCGACTCCCGCTGCATTTCGTGTCACCCGGCCCTGTTCTCGATCCTCGGACCGACGACGCGCATCACGCACGACGAGATGGAGGCGGGGCGCAAGTGCGGCGCGTGTCACGACGGGACCAGAGCGGTCGGCGTGAAGGACGACTGCGCGCATTGCCATCGGATGGGAGACGGCTCATGAGCGTCGGCCTGCTCTTCGATTCCACGCGCTGCATCGGCTGCGGCGCGTGCAGCGCCGCCTGCAAAGAAGCGAACGGCTTGCCGCTGCCGATCGAGGACCACACCAGCGCGTACACCTGGACCGTCGTCGAGGACGTCGGCGGAGCGCACGTGCGCCGCCTGTGCTTCCACTGCGCCGAGCCGACGTGCGCCTCGGTGTGCCCGGTCGCGGCGCTCCAGAAGACGCCCGCCGGGCCCGTGGTGTACGACGCCGAGCGCTGCATCGGGTGCCGCTACTGCATCATGGCGTGCCCCTTCGGCGTGCCGAAGTATCAGTGGGACCGCGCCGTGCCGATCGTCGGCAAGTGCATTCTGTGCGCCGGGCGCGTCGCCGACGGGAAGTCGCCGGCGTGCGCCGCCGTCTGTCCCACCGGCGCGACCCTCTTCGGCGAGCGCGACATGCTGCTCCGCGAGGCGCGCCACCGGATCGCGAAGAACCCGGACGGCTACGTCGATCACGTCTACGGCGTCAACGAAGCCGGCGGCACGTCGGTGCTGATGCTGTCGGCAGTGCCGTTCGAGCAGCTCGGGATGAACACCGACGTGCCCCGCCAGCCCCTGCCCCTCCTCACCTGGCACGTGCTGTCGAAGATCCCCTCGTTCGTCGGCGTGTGGGGGGCATGCCTGTTCGGCATCCACTGGATCACCAAGCGACGCGACGAGGTCCGGGAGCACGAGACCCGGAAACGCAGCGAGGACCGATGACCACCGTCGCCGTGCGTGCGGCCGCGCGTCGCGTCGGGTTCTGGCAGGCGGTGTTCGCCGTCGTCCTCGTGCTGTTCGCGGGCGTCACCGTGCTGCGCTTCTCGCGCGGCCTGGGCGCGGTCACCAACCTCAGCGACCGGTTTCCGTGGGGGCTGTGGATCGGCTTCGACGTGCTCTGCGGCGTCGGGCTCGCAGCCGGCGCGTTCACGCTCACCGCGATCGTCCACATCTTCAACCTGCGCCGCTTCGAGCCGATCGTCCGTCCGACGGTCCTCACCGGCCTGCTCGGGTATCTTCTCGTGATCGCCGGTCTCTTCTTCGACCTCGGCCAGCCGTGGCGGATCTGGCATGCGCTGGTGTTCTGGAATCCGCACTCCGTCATGTTCGAGGTGGCGTGGTGCGTGATGCTCTACACCACCGTCCTCGCACTCGAGTTCTCGCCGGTCGTGTTCGAGCACCTGCGCCTCCAGCGGCCGCGACGCATCCTGCACGCGCTCACCACCCCGCTCGTGATCACCGGCGTGATCCTCTCGACCCTGCACCAGTCCTCGCTCGGCTCGCTCTACTTGATCGTACCCTCGAAGCTGCACCCGCTCTGGTACACGCCGCTCCTTCCCTACCTCTTCCTGGTGTCGGCGATCGGCGCCGGCATCGGCATGGTCATCCTCGAGTCGTACCTCGGGAAGCGCGCGTTCGGCCGCCATCTGGAGCTCGACCTGCTCGAGCCGCTGGCGCGCGGCATGGTCGTCACGCTCGGGATCTACGGCCTCCTGCGCGTCATCGTGATCTCGCAGAACGGCGCCGTGGCGATGCTGCGGCATCCCGGCTACGAGGCGCGCATGTTTCTGCTCGAGATGATCGTCGGGGTCGTGGTTCCCGTGGGCCTGCTGCTCTCCGAGCGGCTGCGGACGAACCCGACCGGTCTCGTCGTGGCGGCGTTCTTCGCGGTCGTCGGCTTCGTCATGAACCGCCTGAACGTCAGCGTCACCGGCATGGAGGGCGCCGCCGGCGTGCGCTACGTGCCGTCGTGGATGGAGATCACCGTCTCGCTCGGACTCGTCGCCCTCGGGTTCGCGGCGTTCGCCCTCGCGGTCCGCTACCTCCCCGTCTTTCCGGAGCCCGCCCGCCGGCGCGCGAGGTGAGCGCGATGCGGACACGCATCGGGCTGCAGATCGTCGCCGCGGTCGGGCTGGTCACGGCGCTCGGGATCGCGCTTGCTCGCGACCGTCACGTTGCGCACGCACCGCCGCGAGATGATCGCGCAGCTCACCCGCAGCACGGATCTCTTGAGCGATACCGTCAAGCGGAGCGCCGAGGAGTACATGCTCGAGAACCGGCGCGACCACCTGCAGCCGTCAGATCGAGGCGATCGGCCACCAGACGCAGATCGAGCGCGTGCGCGTGTTCAACAAGCTCGGGCAGCATCGTCGTTCTCCTCGGATGCGAGCGAGATCGGAACCACGCCTCGACAAGCAAGCCGAGAGCTGCGTCGCCTGCCACGCCCAGGACCGTCCGTTCGAGAAGCCGCCGGTCCACGAGCGCGCGCGCATCTTCACACCGGCGTCCGGCCATCGCGTGCTCGCGGTCGTGAGCCCGATCCTGAACCAGCCCTCGTGCACGACCGCCGCCTGCCACGCCCACGGCGCCCGACGAGACGGTGCTCGGCGTCCTCGACGTCGCCGTGCCTCTCGACGACGTCGACCGCCAGATCGCGACGAGCCGCAGCCGGATCGTCGGAGCTCGCCGATCGGCGCGGTCGTCGTCGCCGGTCTCTGCTCCTCTGCTGCTCAGCTCGCGGCTCGTCAGCCGGCCGGTCGACGCGCTGATCGACGGCACGCGCCGCGTCGCGGCCGGCGACCTGACGACCACGATTCCGGCGACGGCCGAAACGAGCTCGGCGAGCTCGGTCGAGCGTTCAACGCGATGACGGCGCGGCTCTCCGACGCGCAGCGGCAGCTCGCGCAGGCGGACAAGCTGGCCTCCGTCGGCCGTCTCGCGGCCGGCGTGGCCCACGAGATCAACAATCCGCTGACCGGGGTGCTGACCTACGCCTCGTTCCTCCTCGATCGCGCCCGCGAGCGACGCCGAGCTGCAGCGCCGATCTCGAGGTCATCGTGCGCGAGACCAAGCGCTGCCGCGAGATCGTCCGCGGCCTCCTCGACTTCGCGCGCCAGACGCCGCCGCGCCGGCAACCGACCGACCTGAACGACGTCGCCCGCCGCGCCGCCGCGGTCGTGCTGAACCAGCTCCACCTCGGGCACGTCTCCCTCGTCGCTCGATCTCGCGGACGGCCTGCCGCCCGTCGCAGGCCGACCCGAATCAGATGCAGCAGGTGCTGGTCAACCTCCTCCTCAACGCCGCCGCCGCCGTCGGCGAGCGCGGCGGGACGATTCGTCTCGTCAGCCGGCACGCGGAGCTCGCGCCGCGCGGCCACGAGCCCATCCGCAGCGCCAGGTGTCCGAACGGGTGCGATCTGCGCGACGCCGGCACGCGCGTCGCCGGCCTGCCGGCGATCCGCGTCCTGCGCGAGCACCGCACAGCGCGCCTCGGCGTTCTGGCTCGATCCGATCTACGGCCGCTTCAACCACGTCTCCGGCGACGCGTGCGACGAAGGGATTGGTGGCCGCCGCCGTCCTGTCCGCGCTGCCGCATCGAGCCTCGTCGAGCCCGGGCGACGCTGCGAGCGCTGCGACGCGCCGACGTTCGCGGTGCAGACCGCCGACGACGAGCCGATCCGCTGGTGCACGCGCACCGGCTGCCACTTCACGTGGTGGGAAGGGCGCGAGCGCCGCGGGCCGGCACCGGTGGTCGAGCTCAGCGGTCGAGGACGACGGCCGCGGCATCGCGCGCGAGAATCTCCCCAAGCTCTTCGAGCCGTTCTTCACCACCAAGGGCGTGCACGGCACCGGCTCTCGGGCTCGCGATCACCTGGGGCATCGTCGAGAGCCACGGCGGCACGATCGAGGTCGAGAGCGAGGAGGGCGCGGGAAGCCGGTTCACGGTGCGCCTGCCGCTCGACGCGGCGGCGCGAGAGCGGAGCGCGGCATGAGCGCTCGACGTGCTGGTGATCGACGACGAGCCGGTCGTGCGCGAGGCCGTGCGCCGCGTGCTCGCGGCGCACGGCTTCGGCGTCGCGACCGCCGGCGACGCCGCCGTCGGGCCTCGCGCATCCGGCGCTGGCGACTGCCGGCTCGTGCTCTGCGACCTCATGCTCCCCGACGGCTCGGGCTTCGACGTTCTCCACGAGATCATCGCGCCGGCGTCCCGACTTGCCGGTCGATGTTGATCACCGGCTACGCCACTCCCGACCACGTCGCGCGCGCGCGCGAGCGGGTGCCGCCGCCTTCCTCGCCAAGCCGTTCGAGGCGGGTGAGCTTCTCGAGCGCCGTCCGCCGCGCGCTCGCGCCACGCGGGCGGCGAAGGAGGAACGCGTACAATGACCGTTCTGATCGTCGTCGCTGATGTTCATCGCGTTCGTCGTAGCCGACGTCGCTCGTCCGCACGGTCGGCCGCCGCCTCGACGCGCGCCGCGTCCGGCGCGAGCGCGAGGCGGCGCTCGCCATGTCGGCCTCCGGCTCGACGTTCGCCACGAGGCGCCGAGCCTCAAGCGCGCCGAGGTCCCGCACCCCGCGCGCGCATCCTCGCCGTCGACGACGAGCCCGTCGTCCTCGACTGCCTTTCGCAAGATCCTCGTCCTCGACGGCTTCAGCGTCGACACGGTCGAGAGCGGACCGGAGGCGCTCGGGCTGGTGCAGCGGAACGATTACGATCTCGTGTTCACCGACCTCAAGATGCCGGGCATGGACGGCGTCGAGGTGGTGAAGGGCGTCAAGCACCTGCGACCCGATGCCGACGTCGCCGTGGTCACCGGCTACGCGACCATCGAGTCGGCCGTGGAGACGATGCGCGACGGCGCCGCCGACTACGTCCAGAAGCCCTTCACCGCCGAGGAGCTCACCGCCTTCGCCAGGCGCCTGCTCATCAAGCGCGCAGGCTCGCGCTCGAGGCGCAGCGGCTGCCGCGCGTGCGCGTCGTCACGCCGGCGTACGCCGACGACGTACCCGCAGACGAGTTCTGCGTGCCGGGGGGCGCGTTCCTTTCCGACGGCCACACCTGGGCGCGCATCGAGGATGCCGGCCACGTCCGGGTCGGCGCTCGACGATTTCGCCTGCAAGGCGCTCGGCGCGATCGAGAACCTCGACCTCCCCGCCGCCGGCGCCGTGTTCGTCGCGGCGAGCCGGTCGTCACGCTGCGCCGGGGCGGCGCCACGATCGCTTTCCCGGCGCCGCTCTCCGGAACGGTCGATGGAAGTGAACGCGGCGCTGCGCGCGCGACCCGCGTCTCGGGCAGAGCCCGTACTACGGCGATTGGGTGTGTCTCGCTGGATCCCGAGGACCTGCCCGGGGAGCTGTCCGCGCTCCGCATCGGCAAGCCGGTCGTAGAATGGTACCAGGCCGAGCTGATCCGGCTGCGCGAGATGGGCGGGCCTTCCGCCGCGGGCGCGCCGCAGGTCGACTGGGCAAAGCTCCGCGAGGAGTTCTTCACCGGCCTCGGCACCGACTGACCACGGCGGGCACGGGCGGGAAGCGCCGAGAGTCGCCGCCGTTGCCGAGGTCCCGAGCGCGGGCTTCGGTGCCCAGGGAGCCGATGCCGCACCGACCTGCCCCCTGCCCGAGCGCATCCCGAACGCTCTCGTCGAATCGCGTACCCGCGTACCCACGTAGGGAATTTTTCACGGAGATGCAGGGGAAAGGCGTGATTTGCCTTGACACCTGAAATCGGGACGGCGTAGCTTCCCCCGCCGTCCCGTTTTGCCCCGGCCCAGCGACCTCAGCGGCAGCTCGAGAGGAGTCCTCATGCGTTCGAATCGGTTCGGAGCGGTGCCCTCGGCGGTGCTCACGGCCTCGCTGCTGGTCGCGCTCGTCGGCTCCGCGGCGGCGGCGGGACCGGCGGTGAAGTTCACGCTGCCGGCGGAGAACGTGAACCCGACCGTGTTCGGCAGCGTGCCCTTTCCGAGCGACCTCTACTTCGATCAGGGTGACGTCCTCGACGGCGACGGAACCCTGCTCAACGTCGGCGCCGACATCGGCCTCTCGGCGGACGTCATCCGCAACACCAACTTCACCGGGACCATCGAGCGCGGGCTCGACGTGCTCGACGGCTTCGGCGTGACGACGGCGTGCTTCTTCTTCTTCACCGGCCCGATCGACGTCGGCTCGCTGCCCGGCGGCCCGTCCTTGGTGAACCTGACGCCGAGCGCGAGCGACTCGGTCTTCATGATGAACCTCACCGACGCGTCGTTGGTCCCGATCGAGCTCAAGGCGAACACCGTCGATACCCGGATCCCGAACGTCCTCGCGGTGCTGCCGCTGCCGGGCCACGTCGCTGAAGCCGCAAACGCGCTACGCGTGCGTCGTGAACGGCGGCGCCGGCGGCGTCACCGGCGGCGGCATGGCGGTCACGGCGACGGCGGACTTCATCGCCGCCCGGACGCGCCACCTCGGCGAACACCGACGCCAACGACATCTACGGCGCGGCCGCCAGCTTCGTCGCGACCAACGGCGGACCCGCGGTGTCGGACATCGCCGGCATGGCGGTCTACACCACGGAATCGACGCTCGAGTCGCTGCGCCGGGTGCAGGTCGACGTGCTGCCGGGCCTGCCGATGCCGAGCGCCGACTTGAGCAACCCCGCGCTCGTCTTCCGGAACGGCACCAAGAACGACCTCGACGACCTCTACGGGCCCGTCGCGCACACCAACCTGAGCATCGTCGCCACCGGCTACTTCAACAGCCCGCGCTTCCAGACCAACGATCCGAACGGCAACGGTCCGGTCGAGGATCTGCCGAACATCGGCAACCTCGCGGCCGCCTGCCCGCCGGCGACCGCCTGCGAGCCGAACGACGAGGTCTTCGTCTACACCAGCCCGACGGACAAGACGCCGATCATCCAGGACGCGGCGGTGCAGATTCCGTTCACGGTGGCGATCCCGAGCTCACCGGCGCCGCCGACGGGTTATCCGATCATCATCAACCAGCACGGCCTCGGCGGCGACCGCAAGCTCGTCGCCGACCTCGCCGACCCGCTGGCAGCGAGCGGCTTCGCGTCGATCGGCATCGACGCCGTCGCCCACGGCTACCGCTACCGCGACCCCTCGGGCACCCATCGTCCCAACCAGCAGGACAACGCCAACAACTTCGGCGGCACCGCGGTGCCCGACGGGTTCGCCGACGGCGGCTTCCTGATCTTCCCGATCGGCACCGCCTCGACGCAGCTCGGCTTCTTCCAGGGCTTCACCAACATCGTCGGCGCCGGCGACAACTTCCGCCAGACGTGCGCCGATCTCATGCAGCTCGTCCGCCTGATCCAGTCGAACACGATCGACGGCTTCTTGGGCGTCGACATCGACGAGCACGAGATCTTCTACATGGGCCACTCGCTGGGCGGGATCATGGGCTCGTGCCTCGCGGCCTTCGAGCCCGACGTCCAGGCATACCTGGTGAACGCGACCGGCGGCGGCCTGACGCAGGAGCTGCTGCTCAACTCCTCGATCGGCGCCGGCGCGCTCTCGAGCCTGAACGCGATCTTCACCCTCGATCCGGCGAACGTCGAGGACCACTTCGCGCTGTTCGCGAACCTCGGCCAGACGCTGCTCGATCGCGCCGATCCGCTCGCGGAAGGCGGGGCGTGGGTGCAGAGCCCGGTCGTCGCCGGCCCGCGCAACATCATGCAGATCAGCGACGAGTCGGACGAGGTCGTACCGAACCAGGCGAACGAGGCGCTCGGGATCGCCGCCGGCCTCGACATCTTCGTGCCCTACGTCCGCAACCTCCTGATCGCTCCGGAGTCGCTGGCGCTGGTGCCGACGGTCGGCACCGTGAGCGCCAACGGCCCCGGCGGCGTGACCGCGTTCTACCTCCAGCAGGGAACGGCGACGCACGCGTCGACGATCACGCCCTTCGTCGGGCAGCTCGGCTTCATCCCCGGCCACGCGATCGTCTCCGAGTGGCCGAACGCGTTCCCGAGCTACACGCGCGGCGTGCGCATCCAGAACCGGTTCGTGCTCCCGAACGTCCTCGCCTGGTTCAACGACATCGTCGCGAACGGCACGCCGGGGACGTTCGACTACGTCGAGCCGCCGACCTTCAACCCGATCGAGAGCACGACCGTCGCCACCGGCGCCTCGAGCCACACCTTCTTCGCGCGCACGGTGAGCGCCGGCAGCGCGGTGCCGTTCAGCGAGCCGACGTCGGACGTCACCGTCGACTTCACGTCGAACTCGGTCGCGGCGCGCGTCAGCGCCGACCGCTCCATCCTCGGCACCACCTCGCTCGCCAACGCCGACGACATGCCGCCGGGCATCGGCACGCTGGCGCACGGCGTCCTGCCGTTCTTCACGACCGTGCAGAAGAACCCCCAGGGCTCGTTCTCGGCCGCGCTCACGATCGCATATACCGCCGACGATCTCGCGCTCGCCGGCATCGTCGACGACTCGCCGGAGGAGATGAACCTCCAGATCGCCCGCTTCGGCGGCCCGGGAACCTGCCTCGCGACGACGCCGCCTGCGCGACGAACGCGAACTGCGTCCTCGGCTCCGTGGACGACGGACCGTGCGTGAACCTGCTGCCGTCGAGCGTCGACGTCGTCAACAACGAGATCTCGACGACCGGCCTGACCGCCTTCTCGACCTTCGGCGTGGTGAATCAGTCGACGTTCGCGCAGCCGGTGTCGATTCCCGGCAAGGGCAACTCGACGCTCGAGTGCGCGCTCGAGTTCCTGCTCGCGAACCCCGACGGGGCGAACGTCCTCGACGGCGCCGGGAACCCCTCCGCGAAGCAGACCTGCCAGGACGGCGACACGAACTGCGACTTCGACGACGTCGTCGGCCAGTGCACGTTCCACGCGGCGGTGTGCTTGAACACCGTCGACGACCGGTTCCCGGCGTGCCACGTCGATCAGGTCAACATCCTCGACGTGAAGAATCCGTCCGCGAAGCAGGCGACCAAGACCGCCGCCGACCTCGCGAACCGCGACGCGCTCACCGGCGTGACGGAGGTCGCGCTGGCGCTCCCGGACGGCCGCGACGACGATTGCGCGCCCGTGACCATCGTCGTCCCGATGAAGCAGAGCGGCGCCACCTTCCGCAGCACGAAGTACAAGGTGAAGCTCAAGGCGACGTTCCTGCAGACGTTGCCCAGCAAGCCGACGAAGAAGAAGACCGATACCGACAAGCTGCAGCTGACCTGCAATCCCGCCTGAGCGGGACGCGAGGACCCTCCCCCCTCTCGTCCCGCGAGGAGCCGCCCCCCCACCGGCTCCACCACGGAGCCCCGACGCTGACGCGTCGGGGCTCTTTTCTCGCCCGCCGCCTCAGCGCGCTTGCGGCCCGCGCGGGCATGCGAGCGTCGCGCGCGTCACGGGCGCGCGCCGGCCGCCCGCGCACGCCTCGCGATGTCACGAAGCTGCGCGATCAGCGGCTGCGGCGTTGCCCGGTTCGCGCGCGCGACCGCGTACCAGGAGCGCCGTTCGGCGTCGCGGGCGATCGCCCGGACGTCGGCGTGACTCTGGCGCGCGATCGCGAGGGCGAGCGCGGTCTCGCCCGGCGTGAGGTTGCCGGCGTCCGCCAGGCGCCTGACGTGCTCGGGCGTGGTGTCGTAGGCGCGCGCGATCGCCGAGGTGACCGCGGTCGAGCGCGGCGCGCGCACGACCAGACGGTCGACGCGATCGAGCGCGTCGAGCATCGCGACCTCGGCGGGATCCGGCCGCGCGAGCGCCGCGAGACGGGGAAGCGGCCGGCGCCGGCGGTCGCCGGAGTCGTACCTCATCGCGCGCGGCAGGCTCTTCCGAATCCGCGCCAGGCGCTTGCCGTAGGCGGGGTGTGTCGACAGGAACTCGGGACGCGGCGCTTCGCCGCCCTCGAGGTCGGCCATCCGCGTCCACACCTCGACCGCGGCGCGCGGGTCGTAGCCGGCCTTCGCCATGAGAATGAGCCCGATCTGGTCGGCCTCGGACTCCTGCGCGCGATTGAACGGCCGCGTCACGCCGTACTCGGTGCCGAGATCGTACGCGTGCCCGACGATGTCGGCGCTCCCGGGCAGGACGAGCCCTGCCACCCGGGTGAGGCCGTCGCCGACGAACGCGAGCACGCGCGCTTGGCTCGCGCGCTCGCCGCTGTGGTGCGCGATCGCGTGCGCGACCTCGTGACCGATGATGGTCGCGAGACCCGCGTCGTCGCGCGCGATCGGAAAGATGCCGGTGTAGACGCCGACCTTGCCGCCGGGCAGCGCCCACGCGTTCGCCTCGCGGTCGTCGGCGAAGAGCGTGAACTCCCACTCCCAGTCCGGCTCGCCGGCGGCGGCAGCGATGCGCCGGCCGACCTCGCGGACGATCGCCTGCGCCTCGCGATCCGGCGAGATCAACGTCCGCCGCCGGATGACGCCGTAGAGCTGCTCGCCCTCGCCGACCTCGGACGAGTCGGAGACGATCGCGAGCTGATGCCGCCCGGTGTAGGGCACGGTCGCGCACGCCGACGCGAGGACGCCGGCGACGGCGAGCAGGAACACCCGCCTCGCGCTCGCGTGGTCCGCGGTGTATCTGAATCGACGCAACGGGGTGAGGCTAGCAATCCTTCGTCGGCACGGCAAAATCCGGGCGCATCGATGAGCCCGCATCCGATCGGACCGGCGCGCCCGTGACCCATCGCGTGACGCTCCTTCCCGGCGACGGCATCGGCCCGGAGGTGACGGGCGCGGCGCGCGCCGTCGTCGACGCGACCGGCGTCGCGATCGACTGGCTCGTCCGCGACGCCGGCGCGCCGGCGATCGCCAAGGAAGGCGACCCGCTGCCCGAGTCGGTCCTCGCCGCGATCCGCGACACCGGCTGCGCCCTGAAGGGCCCGGTCACGACGCCCATCGGCACCGGCTTCACGAGCGTCAACGTCCGGCTGCGGAAGGCGCTCGACCTCTACGCCAGCGTCCGTCCGGTCCGGAGCTTCCCGGGAGTCGCGAGCCGCTACGACGGCGTCGACCTGGTGATCATCCGCGAGAACACCGAAGGCCTCTACTCGGGTATCGAGAACGAGGTCGTGCCCGGCGTCGTCGAGACCCTGAAGGTCTTCACCGCCAAGGCGTGCACGCGCATCGCCGAGTACGCGTTCCTGGTCGCGCGTCGCGACCGCCGCCGCAAAGTCTCGGCGGCGCACAAGGCGTCGATCATGAAGATGACCGACGGGCTCTTCCTCGCCTGCTGCCGCGAGGTCGCGAAGCGCTACCCGGACGTCGTCTACGAGGAGGTCGTGATCGACACGCTCTGCATGGAGCTCGCGCTCGATCCGTCGCGCTACGACGTGATCCTGCTCGAGAACCTCTACGGCGACATCGTCTCCGACCTCGGGTCGGGGCTGGTCGGCGGCCTCGGCGTGGTGCCCGGCGCGAACATCGGCGGCGCCGCCGCCGTCTTCGAGGCGGTGCACGGGAGCGCGCCCGACATCGCCGGCAAGAACGTCGCCAACCCGCTGGCGCTGATCCTCTCCTCGATCCTGATGCTGCGCCACCTCGGCGAGGCCGACGCGGCCGACCGCTTGACCCGGGCGACGCTCGCCGTGCTCGGCGCCGGCACCGTGCGTACGCGGGACCTCGGCGGCACCGCGTCGACGACCGACGTCCGCGACGCCATCATCGCCGCGCTCGAGGCCCCGCGGTGAGCGGTCGAGACGCGGCCGACGCCGCGATGGAGACGCCCCGGTGAGCGAGCGCCGCACCGTGACGCTGATTCCGGGCGACGGCATCGGCCCGGAGATCACCGAGGCGACCGTCCGCATCGTCGACGCCGCCGGCGCGCCGCTCGCGTGGGAGCGCGTCGACGCCGGCGCCGCCGCGCTCGCGCGCGCGGGCACGCCGCTGCCGGCCGACGCGCTGGCGTCGATCCGCCGCAACGGCGTCGCGCTCAAGGCCCGTCTCGACGCCGCCGACGGCTTCGAGAACCCCAACATCGCCCTCCGGAAGGAGCTCGATCTCTTCGCCAACGTCCGGCCGATCCGCGACCTTCCCGGCCATCCGACGCGCTATCCCGGCCTCGACCTGGTCGTCATCCGCGAGAACACCGAGGGCGAGTACTCGGGCCTCGAGCACCAGATCGTTCCCGGCGTCGTCGAGAGCATCAAGGTGACGACCGAGCGCGCCTGCAGCCGGATCGCGCGCTTCGCGTTCGAGTACGCGGCGCGCGCCGGCCGCGGCAAGGTGACGGCCGTGCACAAGGCGAACATCATGAAGCTCTCCGACGGCCTCTTTCTCGAGTGCTGCCGGCGGGTCGCCGAAGGAGTTCCCGGCGATCGCGTACCAGGAGCTGATCGTCGACAACACCTGCATGCAGCTCGTCATCAACCCGTACCAGTTCGACGTGATGGTGATGCAGAACTTCTACGGCGATCTCGTCTCGGCGGTCGGCAACGGCCTCGCCGGCGGGATCAGCGTCGTCGGCGGCGCCAGCCTCGGGATCGACGTCGCGGTCTTCGAGGCGATCCACGGCGACGCGCCCGCTCTCGTCGGCACGAACACCGCGAACCCGCTGCCGCTCCTCGTCGCCGCGCTCCTCCTCCTCGACCACGTCGGCTCGCGCCGATCGCCGCCCGGATCACGGCCGCGATCCGCGCCGTGCTCGCCGAGGGCCGTCAGCTGACGCCGGATCTCGGCGGCACGGCGGGCACGCGCGAGATGGCGGACGCGATCATCGCGCGTCTCGGCGCGATGCGATGAGCTCACTCCGATCGTCGCGCTGCTACGCGGCGCGTGAGGGTTGAGAATTCGCGGGCGGTGACGTGCAGGAACACGAGGTGAGCGGTAAGCGCTGCCGGGCAGCGGGGAGGGTGTGGCGGTGGAGCGGGGCCGGCGGAACGCGCCGGGAGTCGTAGGACGGCGACGGCGTGGCAGCGCGAGATGGATCGCGCTCGTGATGGTGGCCGCGGCTGGCTGTAGCGCGGCGCCCCGGGCACCACACGGCCGTGGGCCGGGGATCGTGCATCGAGTGCGCGCGGGAGAAAACCTGTACCGGATCGGAAAAGCGTATGGGATCTCGCCGCGGGCGCTCGCGCAAATCGACGAGCTCGCCACTCCCGACCGCCTCGAGGTCGGTCAACCTCTCTTCATTCCAGGCGGCACACATGTGGTGCCGGTGAATATCGTCACGCCGAAGGAGGCGGTGCCGGACGTCCCCACACCACACGACTTCCCGCGTGGCGCGGGGCTCTTCATCTGGCCGCTCGCGCGCGGCATCGTCACCTCGCCCTTCGGCCCGCGTGGGCGCGGCTTCCACGACGGCATCGATATCGCTGCGCGTCCGGGGACGGCCGTGCATGCCGCCTGCGACGGCCACGTCATCTACGCCGACGTCTTACGCGGGTACGGCAACGTCGTGATCGTGCAGCACGCCGGCGGATACGCGACGGTGTATGCCCACAACGAAGAAAACCTCGTGCATGCCGGTGACCACGTGCACCAGGGCGACACCATCGCCCGCCTCGGCCGGAGCGGGCGGACGTCGGAGCCGAATCTCCACTTCGAGATCCGGAAGGACAACATCGCGCGCAATCCGATCTACTTCCTGCCTGGCCAGCCGCCCGCACGAGAGACCGCGCAGCGCGCGAAGGACAAGCCCACATGAGGCCCACGAGGCAAACGACTTTCTCGGTGCAGATGTCGCGCGAAGCCATCGTGCTCGTGCTCGCGCTGTCGGCATGCGCTCCGCACCCGGCAGCCGTCGCACCTCCGCCGCTGGCGCACCAGCAGGTGATCCGGAGAACGCTCGCCAACGGCCTCCAGGTAACCGTCGTGCCGAGCGCGCTCGCGCCGGTCGTCACGACGATGATGAACTACCTGGTTGGCGTCGATCGAGGCGCCGCCGGGTTCCCGGGGATGCCCACGCCAAGGAGCACATGATGTTCCGCGGCAGTCCCGGCCTCTCGGCCGACCAGCTCGCGAGCATCACGGCGGCGATGGGCGGCGACTTCAATGCCGATACGCAGCAGACGGTGACCCAGTACTACTTCACGGTGCCAGCCGACGAGCTCGAGGTCGCCGCTCCGCATCGAGGCGATCGCGCATGCGAGGCATCCTCGCCAGCGACAGATCTCTGGGCGGCACGAGCGCGGCGCGATCGAGCAGGAGGTCGCCCAGGACCTGTCCAACCCGCGAGTACGTCGCCTACGCGAAGACTCCTCGCGGCGGTCTTCAAGGGCACGCCGTACGAGCACGACGCCCTCGGCACCCGGGCCTCCTTCGAGCGGACGACGGGCGCGATGCTCCGGCCGGTTCCACGACACGTGGTACGCGCCGAACAATGCGATCCTGGTGATCGCGGGCGACGTCGATCCGGAGGCCGTCGCTCGCCACCGGTCGAGCGCCTGTTCGGCGGGCTGCCGCGCAAGGATTTGCCCGCCGAGGCCCGCGTTCCACTTCGACGCCGGTCATCCCCGAGCGCATCGAGCTCGCGACCGATCGACCCTACGGCCTCGTGCTCCTCGCCTTCCGCATGCCCGGCGCTCGATGGGCCGGACTTCGCGGCGGCGCGCGTGCTGGCCGCCGTGCTCGACGAGCCGTCGCGCGACCGTCTTCGCGCTGGTCGCGGACGGCGAAGGCGCTCGACGACCGACTTCTCGATCGAGGGCATGCCGACGGCGGGCCTCGCCTTCGGGGAAGCCGCCTTTCCCGCGCGGCGCCAACGGCACGGTGGTCGCGGCGGACGTGCGGCGCGCGCCTCATCGAGACACGAGGGACGGCGTGCCGGCCGACCTCGTCGCCGCGGCGAAGCGGCGCGAGATCGCGAACGCCGAGCTCGCAGAAGACTTCCGTCGAGGGCGTCGCGATCGCCTGGTCGCGGGCGCTGGCGGTCGAAGGACGGACATCACCCGACGACGTGGTGCGCGCGGTCGAGGCCGTGACCGTCGCCGACGTCGAGCCGGGTCGCGCACACGGTTCCTCGATCCCGAGCACGCCGTCGTCGCCGTCCTCACGCCGCGGCCGTCCGGCGAGCCGGCCGCCCGCGCCGCGCGTCCTGCCGGCGCCGTAGTCGCTCGCTCCGGAGCATGCGGCGTCGGTGTCGCTGCCGACCGTGGGCGGAAAGCGCGCGTGCAGGCCCGACGTTGCCGCCGCTCGGCGGTGCATCCGGTCGTCACGACGCTTCCGAACGGCCTCCGCCTCCTCGTCCAGCCTGACGTCGGTCAGTCGGACGGTGAGCATCTTACGGACACGTGCAGGCAATGAGCCGGACCTCGAGACGCCGCAGGGGCAGGAAGGCGTGGACGAGGTGCTGGACAGGCTCTTCCGGTACGGCACCAGCTCGCTCGATCGGCTCTCGTTCGAGCGTGCGCTCGACGAGATCGGTGCCGAGGAGGCCGCGACCACGGACTTCTCGGTCCAGGTGCTGCGCGACCACGTGGCGCGCGCCGTCGCCGCTCCTCGCGGATCACGTAACTGCATCCCCGCGCTGCCCGAGGACGCTTTTCGGACGGTGCGCGCGCAGCTCGCGGCGGAGCTTCCCGGAGCCGTCTCGCGAGCCCGGAGTACCTGGCGCGAAGCGGGCGCTTCTCGAGGCGCTCCTCCCGCCGAACGATCCCACGCTCCGCCAGGCGATTCCGTCGACAGTCGAGTCGCTCCGCCTCGAGGACGTCCGACGGCGTACCACCGCCGCGTCTTCCGCCCCGACCTGACGACGATCGTCGTGATCGGCGCCGATCACGCCCGAGGAGGCACGCGCCGTTATTACGCGCATCGTTCGGTGACTTGGACCGCCGGCGGGGAGAGACCGGAGACCGATCTCCCCCCGTACCCCCGAACGGCGCGGCGCGGCTCGACGTCCCCGACGCGACCCGCGTCCAGGACGACGTGCGGCTTGCCGAGACCGTCGGCATCACGCGATCGAGCCCTGACTACTCCGCGCTCGAGCTCGGGAACCATGTCCTCGCCGGGGCGTTCTACGCGACGCGCCTCTATCGCGACCTTCGCGAGCGCCGCGGCCTCGTCTATCACGTCGGCTCGGCGCTGCGCATGACCAAGACGCGCGGGATGATCGAGCTCGAGTATGCGTGCTGACCTCCAGAACGTTGCGCGTGCCGCGCGAATCATCGAGCGCGATCTTCGCGAGATGCGAACGACGCCCGGTTCGAGCCGGTGGAGCTGCTGCAGGCCCGCCGGCTCCTCCTCAGCAGCATTCCGCTCGACGAGTCGAGCGAGGACGAGATCGCGCGCGGTCTCCTTACCGTTCGGCCGAGGACCTGCCGCTCGACGAGCCCGTGCGCGCCGGCACACGCTACCTGCGACTCGGCGCCGACGAGGTGGCGGCGGCGTTCGGGCGGTGGCGGCGACCGGACGATCTCGCGGAGGTCGGCGCCGGGGCCCTCCGCGCGGCGCTGAGCGGCGCGCGGTCGAGCGATGATTTGGCTACGCTCGATTTTCACCGGCGGCGGACGACGCGGGGCTCGTGGCGACGGCGTCGCGTTGCTGATCGTTTCGAAAATGATCCGAAACATCCTTGGCAGCACGCCGTCCAACTGTCCGCGACGAGCGCCGCCGCACGCACATGCGGGCGCGTCGCCTGTCGCCGTCATGCTCGTCGTATCGGCACTCCGACCGGCGCCGGTGCCGGCGAAGAAATCGAACGCCGACGCACTGAGCAGAATCAACCATCTGGTGGTGATCTACGAAGAGAACCACAGCTTCGACAACCTGTACGGTGGCTGGGAGGGCGTCGACGGTCTCGATCGCGCTGATTTTCGCCACACGGTGCAGGTCGTCCAACGCGGCCTGCCGTGGAGCTGTCTGGCGCAAAACGACGCTGCAATCTCGCGTCGCCGGCGCTTGCCGCGACGTGCACCGCATCGCACCTCGGCGATGTCGTTCGGCAGCCATTTCCGAATACGCCCTTCGTCGTCGACACGTTCATCGCGCCGGCGGCGAGACGTGTCCCCGGCCCGGCACTGCCGCTCGGCAATGGCGCGCGCGCCGGCGACGGTGAGGTCGGCGGTCTGCACGCGGGATCTCGTCCACCGTCTTGTACCAGGAGCAGTACCAGATCGATCACAGGCGCCAGGACCGCTACGTCACGGGCAGCGACGCCTGGCGGCTTGGCGATGGGCGTGTACGATACGCAGCGTCTCCCGCGTGTACCACTTACCTGCACTGCCCGCCGGGCATCCGAGGTACTGCATCGCCGACCGATTCTTCCAGGCGGCCTTCGGCGGATCGTTCTCTGAATCACCAGTGCGTTGATCGTGGCTCGGGACACCGTGTCTCCAGATACCCGAGCGCGGACGGCCGGGCCGACCTGCACTCGATCGTCGACGCGAACGGAATGCCGTTGATGCAACCGCCGCAGTACGTGTCGCCGTCGGCGTTGCCGCTGCGCGACGCCCCGCTCGACCGTCGCGTGCGGCGCGGCGTCCTGCCCGGCGTCCTGTGCGGCGACTTCGTCGTGAACACGTTGCAGCCCGCCTCCCCCGTTCGATAACCGCACGCGCCTGGCAGCCGCTCGAGATGGCTCGACGATCGGCGACCGTCTCGACGGCAAGGGTGTCGAGTGGGCGTGGTACTCGGGAGGTTGGTCGAACGCGAACGGGACGTTGGCGCGCCGGGCTGGACGAACGGTACGGCGGCGCCGTGCTCCGCACCTCATCTCCACGCGGCGGCGAGCTGGACGCATCGCCCGGACGCGCTCTTCCAGATCCGACCACCAGCCGTTCGACTCACTATCGTGCGTTCGATCCCGGCGACGGCGGCGGGGCAGAGAGAATCGCGCCTGCGCATCTCCGCGACGAGGAGGAGTTCGTGCAGCTGGTCGGGCACTCGTCGGATCACTGCGGTCTCAAGGGCGTCAGCTACGTCAAACCGCTCGGCGAGGAGAACGAGCACCCCGGCTACTCGAGCGAGCCGGAGGAAGCGATCATCGTCGGCCTGCTGCGCGCAATCGAAGGGAGCGCCTGCGCCGGCGATACCCTCGGTGGTCGTCACCTACGACGAGTTCGGCGGGCAATGGGACCACGTGCCGCCGCCGGGACAAGCGGGCGCTCCGGGTCCCCACGACGCCTTCGGGCCGCGGCACCCAGTTCCGGCGCTCCGTGCCGTGCGCCGTTGCTCGCAGCGGACTTCGTCGTCGACCACGAGCCGCACGACACGACGTCGATCCTGGCGACGATCGAGCATCGATTCGGGCTCGAGCCGCTCGGGAGCGTCGACGCGGCAGTGCGCGACCTCGCGCGCACCGTGTTCGACGCGGCCGCTCGGATCGCTGATCGCCCGCGTCCCGATCACCGTGCAGTGGGATTTGTCGCGGCGACATGTGTCTGTCGTCGCGATCGCGCTCACGCCGCCGGGGCATCGGCGGTGAGGTGCTCGCTGACGGGTTCGGGCATGAGCGTCCGGAGCAGCCGGCCGCTGTTGAGCACGACCGCGAGCACGCCAGCGCTTTGCGCGACGGCGGCAGCGACGGGGCTCAGCCATCCGGCCGCCGCGAGCGCGACGCTCGCGACGCTCACGCCGAGAGCGAGCGCCGCGTTCCACGTCATGACCGCGCGGACGCGATCCGCGAGTCGGATGAGCTGTGGAAGCGCGCGGAGATCGGTGCGCAGGAGCGCGATGTCGGCGCCGCCGAGCGCGACCTCGTTGACGCCGACCCCGCCTCCTGAGCCGACCGCGACGCCCACGTCCGCGCCGGCGAGTGCGAGCGCATCGTTGATGCCGTCGCCCACCATCATGACGACACGGCCGGCCGCCTGCTCGGCGTGGACGCGCGCGAGCTTGTGGTCCGGGTGGATCTCGGCCTCCCAGTCGTCGAGCTCGAGCTCGGTCGCGACCTCCTCGGTGATCGAGCGCAGATCGCCGGTGATCAGGACGACTCGCGAGACGCCGAGCGCGCGCACCTCGTCGATCGCGGCGCGCGCCTCGCCACGCGGCGGGTCGTACAGCTCCAAGTGGCCGAGCAGGCCGTGCATCGTGCGCGACCCACACGACCGTGCCGGCGTCGACTTCGGGGACCTCCGGCACCCCCGCGACGTCGCGGAGCCAGCTGGCGCGGCCCGAGTCCGAGCGTGCCGCTCGAGGTCTCGGCAGCGACACCGAGGCCCGGATATTCACGCACGACGTCCGGTGACTCGATCGTCATGCCGCGCTCGGCCGCGGCCGCCGACGACGGCGCGCGACACCGGATGGATCGATCCGTGCCCGCAGCGTGCCGCCGCCGCGAGCACCGTCTCCTCGGACACCCCGCCCACCGGCACGATCGCGCGGACCGCCTGCACGCCTCGCGTCACCGTGCCGGTCTTGTCGAGCAGCAAGGTGTCGACTTCGCCGATCCGTTCGAGGAAACGGGCGCTCTTCAGAAGGATGCCGGCGCGGCTCGCCGCCGTCATCGCCGCGACCATCGCTGCCGGTCCCGCCAACAGCAGCGCAGTGGGGCAGGCGACGACCAGGACCGCGATCGCACGCGGCAGGTCGGACGTGAAGAACAATACCGTCGCGGCGACCGTGAGCACCACCGGCAGGTAATCGCGAGACGCTAGGTCGAAGAGCCGCAGGAACGGCACCCGAGCCTGCTCCACCTCCGCGAGCGTCTGCACCACGCGGCCGAGGAGTGAGCGGGCACCGCTGGCGACCACGGTCAGCCGGACGAGGCCGCCGACGTTGCGCGTGCCCGCGAACACCTTCGAGCCGGGCGCGATGTCGTCGAGGCGGGACTCGCCGGTGACGGCGGCGCTGTCGACCGTCGACATTCCCGTCAGCACCTCCCCGTCCGCGGCGAACAGCTCGCCGGGGCGCACCACGATCACGTCGCCCGCCGCGATCGCGCCGACGGGCACCACCTCCTCGCCGGACGCGCTCTCGCGATGCGCCGTGACGGCGCGCAGCCGGCGGATGCCTTCGAGCGCCGCGACGACGCCGAGCGAGCTCCGTTCCTCGAAGAGCCGCCCGATCTCCATCACCGCGGGAATGAGGACGGCCGTACCGAACGCTCCGCCCGCCATTGCCGCGAGCACCGCGAGCGCGACGAGCGGCTCCGTCGCGGATGGCGCGCGGACGTCGAAGAGCGCTCGCAGGCCGCGCCAGAGCACCGGGGCACCGACGATGAGCGCGGCGAGCGCCTTGCCGGCTTCCGCGACTTGCATCTGGTCGGGGACGAGAACGCCCATGGCCGTCGCGACGCCGAGAAGCGCGACGCCCGCGACCGTCGCACCGAGACGCATGGTCAGTGCCCGGCGGTCACGCTCGGTCGTGAGCCCGAGATCGAGGGTGTCCGCGGGGGCGCCGCTCTCCGCCGCCTCGGCGATCACGGCGATTTCCCCGTCGGCACCGTGATGCGGAGCCCGTTGTAGCGGTTCCCCGCCGGCTCGGGGACGATCTCGCACTTGCCGGCGCTCGCGACGACGCGGGTCATCGCGTCGCGATAGAGTCGTTCGCGGACGACGGCGGGGTTGCGGCGGTACTCCAATGCCAAGGCGCGGAACGTGGTCGCATTGGATTCGGCGGCCGCGCCCGTGCTCACGGCGTAGCTCGCCGCCGCCGAACGGAGGCTCGCCGCGCCCGCCTCGGCGCCGGGGACCGCGCTCGCCCGTTCGGTCTGCGCGTTTTGCTTCGCCGTTTGCGCCGCGATGACCGCGCTCTGCACCGCGGTGAATGCGGGCGCGACCGCCGTCGGCGGGCCGAGCGACGTGAGCTCCAACGACACGATCGTGATGCCGAGCCCCGCGTCGTCGACGCGGGCCTGCGCCCGGTCGCGCACGGTGTCGACGAACTCGGAGCCGCCCTTCGGCGAGAACGTGGTCGACGTCGCGCTCGCCGGCGGCGCGCACGGCCTCGCCCGTCAGCACGTCGAGGAGCACCCGCTCCGGCTCGCTGCATCCCACCAGGTAGGCGATGGGATCGCTCACCCGGTAATGTACCTTGAACCACGCGTGGATGATGTTGTGATCGCCGGTCAACGCGTAACCGACGCGCACGGGGTCGAGGACGGCCGAGCCCGACAGGCCGATCCGGTTCGGCGGCGGTGCGAGCGTCCCGAGATCGGCGTCGTAGACCTTCTTGACGTTGATGCGCACCACCTCGTCGAACGGCCGAGGCAGCGCGAAGAGCAGCCCGGGGCTGTGGATCGCCGCGGCCGGTGCCCGCTCCGACGATTCGGCCGAGCCTGCGCACGACGGCGACCTCGTCCGCGCCGACGACGGCGATGCCCGAGCCGAGATAGAGCAGAATCATCACGATAACCCACAGCGGCAGGCTCGCGATGAGCGCGGCGGCGAGGCCGACGAGTGGCTGCAAGACGCGACGCCACACGCTCTGTTCGCGGCGGCGCCCGACGGCTTGGGCCGTCACGGTTTCTGGCTCTTCAGGAGCGACAGCGGCTCCGCGTCCGTTCGCAGCACCAGCGTCGTCTTGTCGCCGACGATCTTGCTCAGGCTCTCGAGCCCGCGCGTGAAGCGGTACAGCTCCGGATCCTCGCGATGCGCTTCGGCGTAGATGCGCGCGGCTTCGGCGTCGGCCTCGCCGCGGGTCCGGGCCGCGTCCTCGGTCGCGCCCGCTTGGATGCGTGCCACCTCCACGCTCGTCTCGGCGCCGGATGCGCGACGCTTCCTCTCGCGCCGTCGGCCGTGAACCGCGCCGCGTACTGCCGTCGTTCGGCCCGCATCTGGTCGAACACGACACGAGATGTTCTGCTCCGGCAGTGACAGGCGCATGAGCGCGACGCGATCGATCATCATGCCGTAGCTCTGCGATGCGATCGGAGCCGTTGCCGCGAGGAGATCGCGCTCGATGTCGTCGGTGTGCAGGTCGGAGGCGGTCGTCGACGTGAGCGCGGAGAGATCGTAGTGCCCCATCACGCCGATCGCCGCGTTCGGCGAGCAGTCCCTCGAGCGCCGACGGCGCGCGATCCATGCTGCCGATCGCCTGGACGAACCGCAGCGGATCCTCGACGTGCCACAGCGCGTAGCTCATCACGACGATGTTCTTCTTGTCGCGCGTGAGCATCTCGGTGAGGCCCGGTCTCGAGGACTTGGCGGCGCATGTCGACGGGCACCTTGACGTCGATCGGCCAGGGCAAGTTGAGATGGAGTCCGGGATCGCGGTCGACCCGGACGGGCCGCCCGAACCGCAGCACCAGCGCCGTCTCGCCCTGGCGCGTGACGTGGGTGCACGCCGACCACAGGATCGCGAGGATCGCCGCCGCGCCGAGCGCGAGCCGCAGCGTGCGCCGGATGGTCATTCTCATTCCGTCAGCCATAACTTCGCTCCGTCCCGCTCCAGCCGGTCGTCGACGATCACCATGCGCCGTCCGCCGAGCCCGGACTCGAGACCTTCGAGACGGCGGCGGTACTGGAACAGCTCCGGCTCCGCGTGGAAGGAAGCGCGCACGCCGCGAAACGCCTCGGCGTCGCCTTTCGCTTCCGCGATCTTTCTCGCCGCATCCGCCTGAGCCGCCGACACTGCGTCCAGCGCCGCCGCCTGCGCTGCCGGGATGTTCCGCTCGGCGTCGGCGCGCGCGCCGATGACGAGCGCGTCTCGTTTCACCTGCGCGCTCACGACGGCTTCGTACTGTGCCGCGACGCTCACGGGCGGGTGCATGCCGCTCACCGTCATGTCGATGATCTCGATGCCGAGACCGAGCGCATCCGCGTCGGCTTGCACCGCGATCGCGATGTCACGCGTGAACGCGGCGAGATTCTCCGACAGCACCTGATCGAGCGAGCGATCGACGGTGCGATGGGTGACGGCGGCGTACACGATGCCGCGGAGCAGCGCCGGCGGATCGGCGGCGGCGGTGAGATAGGCGCGGAGGTCGCGCACCCGGTACTTCAGCGCCGCGTCGATGGTAACGAGATCGCGCCCGTCGCCGAGCAGGAACATGAACTCGTTGCTCTCGTGCTCGCGCGCCCACAAGACGTTCTCGGGCCCGGCACCCGCGGGCTCGGCGCCTTCGTGCCCGACCGTGATGGCGAGCACGCGCGCAGTCGGCTGCCTGCGCACGCGGTCGAACGGCCACGGCAAGTGCACGTGCAGTCCGGGCTCGAGCACCGCCCCCGGCAGGAGTCGGCCGAAGCGCTCGACGACGCCTTGTTCGTAGAGATGGATCTGCGTGAAGCTCGTGCCGAGCCAGCCGAGAAACACCGCGGCAATGGCGAGCGGCTCCGCGGCGTCGCGTACGACCCGTAGCGCCCACGATCCCCGCAGGTCCACGCCGAGGAACCCCTCGATCGCGTCGAGCACGCTCGAGATTGGATTCGCGCGGCTGCCGAGCGCACGAACGGTCGGCAGATCGACGAGCGGCAACGGCCGCGCGACGTCGCCGGTCCATCGCTTCACGTCGGCGCGATACACGTCCCACGCCGTCGCGATCACGATCAGCCCGGCCGCCCAATCGATCGCGGGCGCCCACGGCGCGGCGGGATCCCAGCGGCGTGCCGCCTCGCTCAGGACGGCGGCGCCTCCCAACCACACCCCGATCCTGCCCCAGCGCGCGAGGGCGGGCGCCTCGGGCAGGTCGACGGGCGACATCGACGAGAAGTGGCGGGCGAGCAGCCACGCGAGACCGGCAAGCGCGGCCGGAAGAAGCATCACCGCGGGCGGCGAAGGATGTGGTTCGCCGGCGGACGCGGCGCCGAGGGCGCACAAACCGGCGAGCCCGAACGTCACCGCCAGCGTCTCTCGAAGCATCGGCGGGACGGTCGGAGGCTTCGCACTCCAGATGCCCGCCTCGCGGGCCCAGATGACGACCGCGGCCATGCCGCAGATGGCCGCCCACTCGAGCGCGAAGACGCCTGGGCCGACCGCCTCCGGGGGGTAGCCGGCCGATACCGTCGCGACGATCAGCACCCCAAGCGTCGCCAGCAGAGCCGCGACCGACGCAACGAATGTGGGAAGCGGGCCGACGCCGCGAAGGAATTGCATGCTGCTCGGCAGGCGTGTCACAGGTGACCTCGCCGCCAGTGTACGCCGTGAAGTCCAAGAAGCTCGTAGTCACGCATCGATAGTCGGGTCCTGCGCGCAGCCGGAGCCGCGTCGCGAATTCGTACGGTAGTGGATTCGATCGCGAAGGCCTTCGAGTGAGAGATTCACCGCCGAATGCGGCCCTGCCGCGCCGCGTTCGAGGCGCGTCTCATCGGGAGTCGCCGAAGACGAAGCGGCAGCGGCAGACGCGCCGCTGAGCCGGGCGACCGACGACAGCGACTACTGCGGGAGCGGCGGGCCGCGGCCGAGGTGTCGGCCGGCAGGTGTTTCGCGGAGCGAGGCGCGCGCCGCGACGCGACGGCGCTGGTCCACCAAAACGAGGAAAAACAAGACCAGTGCGACCACGGCCGCGACGGGCGAGTGATACGCCACGACGCAGAGCGCGCACGGCCGCTCGATGCCGGTGTGAGCAGCAGGGTGCGTGTGGCCGCTGAGGACTACTGGCGTGAGCGCGAGGCAGACGAGCAGAGTGACTTGAACGAGAGTGCTTACCCGTCGACGCATCGGACGCACCGTTCTCCGCCCGGCCCGGCGGAGATGTCAAGCGGACCTCCAGCCGCCAACCTCTCGTCTCGGCGGTCGGCAACGGCCTCGCCGGCGGGATCAGCGTCGGCGGCGGCGCCAGCCTCGGCGACCGACGTCGCGGTCTTCGAGGCGATCCACGGCGACGCGCCCGCTCTCGTCGGCAAGAACGCCGCGAACCCGCTGCCGCTCCTCGTCGCCGCGCTCCTGCTCCTAGACCACGTCGGCTGCGCGCCGACCGCCGCGCGGATCACGGCCGCGATCCAAGCCGTGCTCGCCGAGGGTCGTCACCTGACGGCGGATCTCGGCGGCAACGCGGGGACGCGCGAGATGACGGACGCGATCGTCGCGCGTCTCGGCGCGATGCGATGAGCCGCGCGGGGGTCAGCGCGCGTCGCGCGGCGACCGCTCGATGACGGGCGGGCTCTTCTCCGGGGGCGGATTGCGAAGCGGCTCCGACTCGCTCACGTGCCAGCCGGTCTGGAGCATGATGTAGGCGTCGTCGACCTCGTCGCGCGGCAGGCAGCCGGCGTGGCTGCGGACGTCCTTCTCCATCTCCGCAACCGAGGCGGTGCGCACCGGCGGGACCTTGACGGGCGCATCGGCCGTGCCGCGCGCGATCGGCAGCGCCTCGCCGCGCACGACGTTGCCGCTCGCGTAGACCGGGCCCGACTCGACGAAGCGGAGCGCCGCCGCCGGCTTGCCGCCGATCCGACGCGCGTAGGGCGACAGCGTGAAGAGCGAATTCACGACGTTGCCCGACGCGCCGTTCTCGAAGCGCGCACCCCACTCCGCCCAGTCCTCGACGATCACGTTCCGCACGTCGGCGCGGACGGCGCCGGAGATCAGCGGGCTGCGGATCCACCCCTTCTGAAACCACGAATGGTGCAGCGAGATCTCGGCGGTGCCGTCGTACTTGCAGAAGAACGAGCGCGTGTTGCCGGCGACGAACGCGTACTGCACCGTCACGTCGTGGGCGCCGTACCCGACCGAGATGCCGTCGTCGATCGCGCCGGTCGACGACACGTGAGAGACCGCGACGTCGTACGCGTCGGGACCGTTCAGGCGGAGATTGTCGTAGCCGTTCCGCAGCCGGAGGTTGCGGACGATGACGTCGTTGGTGCGGATGTCGATCAGCGCGACCTGCTTCTGCAGGCCGGAGCCGTCGAGGGTCGCGCCGTTGCCGTCGATCGTCACGTGCGGCGACGTCAGGTGCGGCAGCGGCCGGGTGATCTCGATCGGACCGTCGACCTCGAAACGGACGGTCGCGTTGCCGGTGCGCGCGACGTCGTTGAGGATCTTCCGCAGATTGTCCTCCGAGGTGTCGTCGATGACGATCACGCGTCCGCCCTCGCCGCCGCGGGCGCCGGCACCGAAGCCCTCGATCGGCTCCGCGGCGGCGGCGGCGGAACCGCGCGGCGGCTTTCGGCCCGGCTCCGGCGTGCGTTCGACGGCTTTGCCGGGCGCGCGGCGCGCCGACGTCGCCTCCGCGGTGCGACCGCGGCGCGCGGCGGGCGCGCGTGCCGACACGGCGTCGGTGTGCATGCATGCGGCGAGCAGCGAGACCGCGATCAGCGTCGCGACGGTTGCGGTTCTGGTCACGGCCGTTAGCATACCGCCTCCCGGCGCCGCCGGCAGCGGGGGTCCGACGCCGGCACCCGGCTGGCAGCGCCGTGACGCGATTGGTACGTTCGCGGACACGGATCTCGCTGCGAAGGAGTGACCGATGCAGGAATCGAAAGGCGCTCGCGAAACGCTCTCGAGCCACGGCTCGACGGTCCGCTACCATTCACTCGAGGCGCTCGCGCGGCGCGCCGGGGCCGATCTCGCGCGGCTGCCGTTCACGGTGAAGATCCTGCTCGAGAACGTCGCGCGGCATCAGGCGCGAGGGTTCGCGACCGAGGACGGCCTTTTCGCGTTCGCGCGCTGGGACCCGCGGGCGGCGAGCGCGTGCGAGATCCCGTTCCTGCCGGCGCGGGTCGTCCTCCAGGACTTCACCGGCGTCCCGGCCGTCGTCGACCTCGCCGCGATGCGCGTCGGCGGTGACGCGGCTCGGCGGCGATCCCGACCGGCATCAACCCGCTCGTGCCCGCCGATCTCGTCATCGACCACTCCGTGCAGGTCGACGCTTCGGCTCGACGGCCGCCTTCGCGCGCCAACGTCGAGCTCGAGTACGAGCGCAACCGCGAGCGCTATGCGCTGCTGCGCTGGGGCCAGAAGGCGTTCCGCAACTTCCGCGTCGTTCCGCCCGGGACGGGCATCGTGCACCAGGTGAACCTCGAGTTCCTCGCCACGGTCGTGCAGCGTCGCGAGGAGAGACGGCGAGGTCGTCGCGTTTCCCGACACGCTCGTCGGCACCGACTCGCACACGACGATGATCAACGGCCTCGGCGTCCTCGGCTGGGGCGTCGGCGGCATCGAGGCGGAGGCGGTGCTGCTCGGCCAGCCGCTCTATCTGCTCGCGCCGCGTGGTCGTCGGCTGCGCGTCTCGACGGCGCGCTGCCTGCCCGGCACGACCGCGACCGATCTCGTGCTCACGGTGACGCAGACGCTCCGCAAGCACGGCGTCGTCGGGCAAGTTCGTCGAGTTCTGCGGCCGGGCCTGAGCCACTCTGTCGCTCGCCGACCGCGCGACGATCTCCAACATGTCGCCGGAGTACGGCGCGACCGCGGCCCTCTTCCCGGTCGACGACGAGACGCTGCGCTACCTGCGCGTCACCGGCCGCGACGAGGCGCTCGTCGACCTCGTCGAGCGCTACACCAAGGCGCAGGGCCTCTTCCGCACCGACGCGACGCCGGATCCGGAGTTCTCGGAGCGCCTCGAGATCGACCTGGCACGATCGAGCCGAGCCTCGCGGGACCGAGCGGCCGCAGGACCGCACGTCGCTGAGCGGCGTGCGGAAGACCCTGCACGACGCGTTTCCGCGAAGCAGTTCGTCGCCGCCGGCACGCCGAGCGAGAGCGGGCAGCGGTCGACGAGCGGCAACGGCAGCGCGGCGGAGCTCGCAGCGACAGCGGGGTCGGTGGTGATCGCGGCGATCACGAGCTGCACCAACACCTCGAACCCGTCGGTCATGGTGAGCGCCGGGCTGCTCGCGAAGAAGGCCGTCGAGCGCGGCCTCACGACCAAGCCGTACGTGAAGACCAGCCTCGCGCCCGGATCGCGCGTCGTGACGCGACTACCTGAAAGACGCAGGCCTGCTGCCCGCGCTCGAGGCGCTCAAGTTCAACGTCGTCGGCTACGGCTGCACCACGTGCATCGCCGCGGGCACGCCCGTGCTCCTCGCGAACGGCACCGCGCGCCCGATCGAGCAGCTGCCGGATGCCGGCGGCGCGGTGGTTCTCGCTCCGACTCCGGATAGCGGGCTCGGCGTCGGCGCTCCAGGCCGAGGCGATGAGCCAGGGTGTCCGCGAGTGCGTCTCGCTCGTGTTGCAGGATGGTCGGGAGCTGGTCTGCACGCCGGATCACGAGATCCTGCGCGCGGACGGTCGCTGGGTGCGCGCCGACGCGCTGATGCCCGGCCACGATCGCATCGTCGTCGGTCTCGAAGCGCCGATCGACGAGTCCGGTGCGGATGAGGCGCGCTACACGCTCCGTGCGGGCGACATCGAGCTCCACATGAGCACGCCGCAGGCTCGCCTGCGCACCCTCGCGTTCGCGCGCTTGCTCGGCCACCTGCTCGGTGACGGCTCGATCAGCACAGCACGACAGGGGCGAATGACGGTGGGGCAAGCCATGGACCGTGAGACGGTCCTCGACGACATCGAAATCGTCACCGGCAAACGCCCGGCTGCGACACGCTACGACGAACGCAAATGGACGATCGTGCTGCCGCAGCCGCTGACCGAGGCGATCATCGCGCTGCCCGGCGTGCGCGTCGGTCGGCGAATCGCGCAGACGCCCGTGCTGCCGGCATTCGTGCTCGAGGACGGCTGCCCCGTCGCCGTCGTGCGCGAGTTCTTGGGAGGGCACTTCGGCGCCGACGGCACGGCACCCATCCTCAAGCGCCTGAGCGAATGCGAGGACGACGCCATCTTGGAGGCGCCCGCCTACGCGCAGAGCGCCAAGCCGGAGCACGTCAGACGATCTCAAGCACATGATGGATCAGCTGATCCATCTGCTCGGTCGCTGTGGCGTCGACGTCGATGACGCGAAAGTCTACAAGTATCCGGTGCGCCGCTCCGCCTCGTCGTACCCAGCCGCGCAGGACGGTGAACCCCGAGTCGAAGTGCGCCTGCAGCTGCCGGATGGCCTGTCGTTCGTGGAGCGCGTGGGGTTCCGCTACTGCGTCGACAAGGCAGTTGCGGTCAGCGCGGCGGCAGTCTACTGGCGCACGGTCGGGACGATCGACCGCCAGCGGCTGTGGATGGCGGCGCGCATCGAAGATCTGCATCGAGCGCGTCCCGAGCTGTCGTTCCCGCGAAGCCCGCTCGGTGGCGGCGACCGAGTTGGCCGGCGCGCGAGCCCATCGTCTTTCCACACTACTCGCTGCTGGAGGGGCACGATCGCTTCACGCCGCTTGCCGAAGCCGGACAGATCGCAGCTTCCGGCCGCTGCACCGCGAGAGCTGCGGCTTCCCGTCGCCCGTCGAGCTGCTCACCAGCTCGGAGTGCGCAGACTGGTTCGCGCCGCTGCGGGCACGGGTCGAGACGGAGCTACGCGAAACGCTACTGCGTCGAGAAGCTCTCCGCGACGTTGCCGATGTTCGCGCTTCAGGTGTTGGATCGCCGCCCGGCGGGCGAGCGGCCGGTCTTCGACCTCGCGGTCGAAGACCCGCACGCGTTCGTCGCGGGGACGGTCGCCGTTCACAACTGCATCGGCAACAGCGGGCCGCTGCCCGAGGAGGTCGCCGAGGCCGTCCGCGAGCACGACCTCGTCGTCGCGGCGGTGCTGAGCGGCAACCGCAACTTCGAGGGCCGCATCCACCCGCAGGTGCGGGCGTCGTACCTGGCCTCGCCGCCGCTGGTCGTCGCCTACGCGCTCGCCGGAACCGTCGACATCGACCTCACCACACGAGCCGCTCGGCACCGATCGCGACGGCAAGCCGGTCTTCCTGCGCGACATCTGGCCGACGAGCGAGGAGGTGCGCGAACGGTGCTCGCGTCGGCGCTCAAGCCGGCGCTCTTCGCGCAAAGCTACGGCACGGTCTTCGAGGGCGACGAGAGGTGGCGCGCGCTGCCGGTGCCCGAGGGCGGCCAGTACGCCTGGGACGCGTCGTCGACCTACGTCCAGGAGCCGCCGTTCTTCGACGACCTGACGCCCGAGCCGGCGCCGCTCCACGACATCACGCGGCGCCCGGGTGCTGGCGATGCTCGGCGACTCGGTGACGACCGACCACATCTCGCCCGCCGGCTCGATCCCGAAGGACAGCCCCGCCGGCCGCTACCTCGTCGAGCACGGCGTCACAGCCGAAGCGACTTCAACAGCTACGGCGCGCGGCGCGGCAATCACGAGGTGCATGATCCGCGGCACCTTCGGCAACGTCCGCCTGCGCAACGAGCTCGTGCCGAGCCGTGAGGGCGACTGGACGAAGCACCTGCCGAGCGGCGAGGAGATGCGCATCTTCGACGCGTCGAGCGCTACCAGCGCGAGGGCACGCCGCTGCTCGTCATCGCGGGGAAGGAGTACGGCTCCGGGCAGCTCGCGCGACTGGGCCGCGAAGGGCACGCTCCTGCTCGGCATCAAGGCCGTCATCGCCGAGAGCTACGAGCGCATCCACCGGAGCAACCTCGTCGGCATGGGCGTCCTGCCGCTGCAGTTCAAGCCGGGCGACACGCCGCATGACGCTCGGCCTCGACGGCAGCGAGACCTACGACGTCGTCGGGCTCTCCGACGACCTCCGTCCGGGCGCGGAGCTCGTCGTGGGCGTGCGTCGCGGCGACGGCACCGAGTCCTCCTTCGCCGCCATCGCCCGCGTCGACAGCCCGATCGAGGTCCAGTACCTCCGCCACGGCGGCATTCTCCAGATGGTGCTGCGCCAACTGACGAAGCGCGCGCGCTGACGGCAGCGCACTGACCTGACGCACGCGCCGCGGCGGCGGTTTTTTGTTTGCAGCACGCCTGATTGCGTGTATAACGCGTCGGGTCTCGAAGGCGGTCGCAGGGCGACCGCGGTGTTCATGGGGTGGTGGCGGTGTGCGGACCTCGGCATCAATCGTCGATCAGAACCCTGCCAGCATCATCGGAGGGGCGGTGAATCCGCAGTACGCCACGCCGGGCCAGCGTCCGGTGCGTCGTCGGTGTGCGCGAAGAAGGCAGCGGCTCGTCATCTCAGGCTCGTCGCGGCGCGCGCGTCGAAATCTTGGGAGGTTGAAGATGATGAAGCGTCTGGCAACGGCTCGGCATGTGCGACGTCTCGCAATGCTCGCCGGTGCGATGCTGGCCAGCGGCTGTTTCCACGCGGCTCCGAGCGTGAAGCAGTCGATGACGAGCGGCGCACCGATCGTCGCCCAGGGAGCCTCGACGCCGACGCATCCCGCGTCGGCGTCCGCGCGCGCGTCGCGATCCGACGCGCCTGCCGCGGGTCACGGCACGATCCAAGCTGCGGCGACCGGATCTCCGAGCGACTCCTTCGACCTCCACAAGCCGGGGGTCGAAAGCAGCGTCGCTGACTTCCAGACGAACCTCAGAGACTTCTTCGATCACGCGCTCGAGCGCGGCGCGCGCTATCTGCCGACGATGACGGACATCCTCGTGCGCGAGGGCTTGCCGGCCGAGCTCGCCTATCTGCCGCTCATCGAGAGCGGCTATCGGCCGCTGGCGGTGTCGCCGGCCGGCGCCGTGGGGCCGTGGCAGTTCATCCCGGAGACCGGGCGACGCTACGGGCTCCGTATCGACTCGCTCGTCGACGAGCGCCGCGACCCCATCAAGTCGACCGAGGCCGCCGTGCAGTACCTGAAAGACCTCCACGACATGTTCGGCGACTGGGAGCTCTCGCTGGCGGCGTACAACAGCGGCGAGTACCGGGTTGCGCGTATCCTCGCGCAGACCGACGCCGACGACTACTGGGACATGCGCGAGCGCGGCTATCTCCCGACCGAGACGCAGCAGTACGTGCCGCGTTTTCTCGCCGCGGTGCGGATCGCCGCCGCGCCGGAGTCGTACGGCTTCGAGGCGCCGACGCACCAGCCGCTCCGCTTCGAGCTCGTCAACGTCGACCGTCAGGTCTCCTTGCGAACCGCGGCCGGGCTGTGCGGCGTCTCCGCGTCCGAGCTCGCCGACCTGAACCCGGAGCTCCGCCGAGGCATCACGCCCTCGGGCTACGCGCTCCGCGTCCCGACCGGCGCCGCCGAGCCCCTCCGGCTCGCGCTCGCGAACTACGTCGCGCCGGCGCGCTCCGTCGCCCACACGACGCGCAGCCGCCGGCGCGGAACGACGGTGGCGCGCTCCTCGCGCGTCGGCGGCCGGGTGGCGCGACGCGCGACCGCTCGGACTCGCCTCGCCAAGAGGAACTCGCGCTCGACGACGCGCAAGGTCGCGGCGCGGCAACGGCGGAAGCCCTCGTCTCGGATCAGCGGCCGCGATCGTGCGAAGCGCCGTGACGCGCGAGCCGATCACCCGAAACGGTCCGCCGTGCGGGTAGCGGCCGACTCACGCCGCCACAGCACCCGCCGGAGCAAGGAGCCGTCCAGGACGGCCCGACGCGCGGCGCCGTCGCGACGCGAGAAGCCTGCCCTGGCGTCGACTCCCGCTCGTCACGACGGCTGAGCTGCGGATCCTCCGCCGCCCAGCTATCCGACGACGGCGGGCGCGGCTCACGCTTGCTGGCCGGCGCGGGTCAGCCTTGCCATGCGGCGCGGCTCAGCGTCGTCGACCGCTGCGGGTCGGGCGCTGCCGGCGGCGGCCCTCGCCGCCGGCCTTCGCGGGTGAGACGTCGGCGGGTCCGCCGGCTCGCGAACCGTGCGAACCGAGCGCGGCATCTGCCGTGCCGGCGGCGTTCTGCAAGTAGCGGATCAGCGTCCGGACGCCGAAGCCGGTGCCGCCGCGCGGGATGTAGGGACGGTCCTTGTCGGCGAACGCGGGCCCCGCGACGTCGAGATGCGCCCACCGCGTCGCGCCGACGAACTCCTGCAAGAAGAGCGCGCCGGTGATGCTGCCGGCGTTGCCGCCGCCGACGTTCTTCAAGTCGGCGACCGCGCTCTTGAGATCGTCGCGATACTCGGGCACGAGCGGCAGCTGCCAGAGGCCCTCGCCCTGCGTGCGCCCCGCCGCGATCAGCTCCTCCGCGAGAGCCTGATCGTTCGCGAACACGCCGGCGACCTCCGTGCCGAGCGCGATGATGCAGGCCCCCGTCAGGGTCGCGACGTCGATGATCGACGTCGCGGCTTCGCCGCGACGGCGAGCGTCAGCGCGTCGGCGAGGACGAGGCGGCCCTCGGCGTCGGTGTTCAGGACCTCGACGGTCTTGCCGTTGCGGAAACGGATGACGTCGCCGGGCTTCTGCGCCGCGCCGTTCGGCAGGTTCTCGGCGAGCGGCACGAAGCCGTCGAGCGCGACCGGCAGGCTCAACCGTGCCGCCGCGGCGATCACCGCGAGCGCCGTCGCGCCGCCGGCCATGTCGATCTTCATCGTCTCCATCGACTTCGCCTGCTTCAACGAGAGCCCGCCCGAATCGAAGGTGATCCCCTTGCCGACGAGCGCGACGCGCGTGGTCGCGCGCTCCGGCTCGTAGCGGAGCCGCAGGAAACGCGGCTCCTGATCGCTGCCGCGCGTGACCGCGATCAATCCGTGCAGCCCTTCCTGCTCGATGCGGTCCGCGTCCCACGCCTCGACGCCGAACCCGAACTCGGCGCCGAGCCGTTCGGCCTCGGCCGCGAGATACGTCGGGGTCTTGACCGCCGCCGGCTCGTTGACGAGATCGCGGACGAGCGTCACCGATTCGAGGACGACGTCGGTGGTGCGCCACGCCTGCTCGAGCGAGCGGCGGGCGGGCGGCTCGTTCCGGGTCAGCAACACCAGCTCGCCGATCTTCGACGAGCCGTTCGGCCGCGACTTGTACTTCTCGAAGCGATAGCCGGCGAGACCGAAGCCCTCGACGATCGCGACGAGCGCCGCCTCGCGATCGTCCTCGCAGACGAACGCCACCCGCCGGGCACCGTGCTCGTCCGCCTGACGACGGGCGCGGCCGGCGGCCCGCCGCCACGAGTCGAGCTCGAGGTCGCCGCGCTCGCCGACGCCGACGAGACACAGCATTGCGGGCCCTTCCGAGCCGAGCGGCATCGCGAGGACCTCCCCCTCGCGACCGCGGAACCCTGCGGCGGCTAGGCGCCGCGCCGCCGCCCGTGCGGCGCGCGCCCCGAGCGCCGCACGCAGCGTCGCTGCGTCGAGCTCGCCGCAAACGACGGGGAGGACGGTCAGCTCGGCCGCCGCCGAGCTCGCGTCGCCGGCGCGCACGCGAATCTTCACCGCGCCGCTTGTAGTGAGTTCGAACCGGAGCGTCAACGCGAACCGCGATCGTGGATGACCATCGTTTCCACGCGGCGCGACCGCCGCGCCGTCTGAGAGCACGCGTAGCGCCGCGCTCGGTTGCAGCGCAACACGTCGTGGCGGATTTCGTCCCACTAGCGCGCACGCCGCTCGGTTGCAGCGCGTGCAGGTGCCCGTTATGTGCCGTGGACCGATGCGCGCGCCTCGCATCTCGCTCGTGTGCTCCGTCGTGTTGCTGCTCGCCGGTTGCGCCCGTCACGAGTCGCACGGGTTTCGCGTCGCGCTTCTCAGTCCCGGACCGATCAGCGACGGCGGCTGGAACGCCGCGGCCTACGAGGGTCTGCTCGCGATCCGCGATCGGCTCGGCGCCGAGGTGAGCCAGGTCGAGACCCGTACGCCGCCGGAGTTCGAGGAGGCCTTCCGCGACTACGCGCGCCGCGGGTTCGCGCTGGTGATCGGCCACGGCTTCGAGTTCCAGGACGCGGCGGCGCGCGTCGCGCCCGATTTTCCGCGCACGGTCTTCGTGACCACGTCGGGGTCGACGGTTCGGCCGAACGTCGCGCCGATCGTGTTCCGCCTCGAGCAGGCGACGTTCCTCCTCGGCGAGCTCGCGGCGCGCATGGCGCCCGACGGGAAGGCCTGCGCCGTCGGTGGGATCGACATCCCGTCGGTGCGCAGCACGTTCGTCGCCTTCGCCGCGGGCGCGGCGCATGCCCATCCGGGGTACCCGGTCACCACCTCGTACATCGGCAGCTGGGACGACGTCGGCGCCGCGCGAACGGCGACGCTCGCGCTCGCCGACCGCGGCTGCCGCTTCGTCCTGCAAAACGCCGACGCCGCCGGGCCGGGCGTCTTCCAGGCGGCGGCGGAACGCGGGATCTTCGCGTTCGGCAGCAACCGCGCGCAGCACGAGATCGCACCGACCGCGGTTCTGGCGAGCGCGGTGATCGACATCCCGGGCGCGTTCCTCGCCGTCGCCCGCGAGGTGAAGGACGGGACGTTCACCGCGCGCGTGCTCGAACGAACGATCGCCGACGGCACGATCTCGGTCGTCTACAATCCGGCGCTCGCCGCGAAGATACCCGACGACGTCCGCGCCGCCGTCGCCGCGACCGAGTCCGCGATCCGCCGGGGAACGCTGCACGTACCGACCGCGGAGTTCTGAGTTGACAAGCCGCACGCGAACCCGCAGGCGCAGAACCGCGTCCGCTCGACGCCGCCGCCGGGGACGCGCCCGGCGACCGTGACGTGGTGACGTCCTCTCGCCTCGAGCTGCGCGGCATCCGCAAGAGCTTCGGCGCGCTCCCGGCGCTGCGCTCGATCGGCCTGGCGCTCCCCGGCGGAACGATCCACGGCATCCTCGGCGAGAACGGCGCCGGAAAGTCGACGCTGGTCGGGATCATCGCCGGCGCGATCCCCGCCGACGCCGGGACGATTCGCGTCGACGGCCGGCCGCTCCCGTCGGGGTCGCGCGCCGCGCACGAGAGCGGAATCGGCGTCGTCCACCAGCACTTCGCCCTGATCGGCGCCCTCTCCGTCGCCGAGAACCTCCGCCTCGGCCGCCCGGAGCCGGCACGGCGATTCCTCGCGCCCGCCGATCTCATCGCCGAAGCCCGAGCCGCCGCGCGCGAGCACCAGCTCGACATCGGCGACCCCGCCTCGCGCTGCGACACGCGTCCGGTGGGCACGCAGGCCCGCGTCGAAATTCTCCGCGCCGTCCGCGACGCTCCAAAGGTTCTCCTACTCGACGAGCCGACCGCAGTGCTGACACCCGACGAAACCGACGCCTTCTTCACGACGCTGAGGCGCCTCCGCGATCGCGGCGTGCTCGTCGTCTTCATCACCCACAAGCTCGCCGAGGCGCTGACGGTCTGCGACGACATCACGATCCTCCGCCACGGCGCCGTCGTCGCGACGTGCGCCGCGCGTGACACGTCGACCGACGAGCTCGCCGCCCTCATGGTGGGCGACGCCAGCGCCCGGCGAGGAGTGGGAGATGCCTCCTCGCGCGGGGATGCTTCGCATCCCGACGCGCGCCTCGGCATCCCCCACTCCTCGCCGGGCAACGGCGTCACGGAAGGAGTCGACGCCAACTCGCCGGCGCGGTTACACGACGACACGACGCACCGTGGACGCACGCCGCAGCCGCGGATCGCGCTGAGCGTCGAACGCCTCGCGACGCCGGCGAGCGACGCGCGCGTGGCGCTGCGCGACGTCGCCTTCGCCGTCGACGCCGGCGAGATCTGCGGCGTCGCCGGCGTCGACGGCAACGGGCAGGAGGAGCTCGCCGGCGCGCTCTGCGGCACGGTCGAGCGCGAGGGCGTCGTCGCGGTCGGCGGCCGGACACTTCGAAGCGGTGACGTCGTCGGGGCGCAAGCGGCGGGCGTCGCATTGATCCCGCCGGATCGCCGACGCGACGGCTTGGCGCTCGGGCTGGCGGTCTGGGAGAACGCGATTCTCGCGCAGCCGCTGCTGGCGCGCTTTTCGCGCGCCGGGGTGCTCGCGCGGACCGCGGCACGAACGTTCGCCGCCGCGCTCGCGCGCGAGCACCGCGTCGGCCGCGGCGATCCGGATCAGGCGACCGCGGCGCTCTCGGGTGGGAATCAGCAGCGTCTGGTGATCGGCCGCGCCCTCGCCGTCGATCCGGCGGTCCTGATCGCTGTCAATCCGACGCGCGGCCTCGACATCACCGCGACCGCGCACGTGCAGGCGCTGCTGCGCCGCGCGGCCGCGGCCGGCGTCGCGATCGTGCTGATCTCGACCGACCTCGACGAGCTCGCCGCGCTCTGTGCCCACGCCTTCGTGCTCTACCGCGGGCGCCTCCTCGGCCCCGTCGGCGCGGCGGAACGCGCGCGCATCGGCGCGCTCATGGGTGGCGTCGCGGCGTGACGGCGCTCGGCCGCTTCCGCCCCGCTCGCCGGCTGCCGCGGCGATGAGTCCGGCGCGCCTGCGCATCGCGGCCCGTGCCGCGGCGGCGGCCGCGATCGCGCTCGGCGCGAGCGCGCTGGTGATCCTGCTCGTCGGCGCCGATCCGGTCGTCGCCCTCACGGCGCTCGCCCGCGGCGCGCTCGGGGATCGATACGCCGTCGGCGACACCCTGGTGAAGACCTGCCCGCTCGTCCTCACCGGGCTCGCCGTGGCAATCGCGTTTCGCAGCGGGACCTGGAACATCGGGGCCGAGGGCCAGCTCCTCGTCGGCGCGCTGGCGGCGACGGCGCTGGCGCGCGCGACTGGCGCGGCGCCGTGGCCGTTGCCGCTGGTCGCGGCGCTCGCCGGCGGGGCGATCGCGGGAGCGCTGTGGGCGGTCGTCGCCGCCGCGCTCCGGATCGCGCGCAACGTCAACGAGGTGATCAGCACGCTGATGCTGAACTTCGTCGCGCTCCGCCTGGTGGGATGGGCGGTGCACGGGCCGCTCATGGAAGCCGGCGGACGATATCCGCAGAGCGAGGCGATTCCGGCGGCGGCGGTGCTGCCGCGCCTCGCCGGCCGCGTTCACTGGGGCGTCGTTCTCGCCGCGCTCGCCGCGCTCGGCGCGTGGGCGCTGCTCTTCCGAACCGCGCGCGGGTTCCGCTGGCGAGCGATCGGCGACAACCCGCGCGCCGCCGCGGTGGCGGGCTTTCGTCCCCACCGCGAGCTGATCGCGGTCATGGCGATGAGCGGCGCGTGCGCCGGCGTCGCGGGCGCGGTCGAGCTTCTCGGGGTGACCGGGCGTCTCTACGAGCAGTTCTCTGCCGGGCAGGGATACACCGCGATCGCGGTCGCGCTCCTCGGGCGACTGCACCCCGGCGGCGTCGTGATCGCCGCGACGTTCTTCGGCGGCCTCGCCGCCGGTGCGGGCGCGATGCAACGGACCGCCGGCGTCTCCGCCGTGATGACCGCCGTGATCCAGGGACTCACCATCCTCGCGCTTCTCGGCATGGAGACGCCGCAGCTCGCGCGTGAGTCGCGCCTGACGGCGCCGCCGGAGGGATCCGCGCCGTGATCGAGGCGACCGCGGCGATGATCGCCTCGACGCTGACGCTCGCGGCGCCGCTCCTCCTCGCCGCGCTCGGCGAGCTCGTGAGCGAGCGTGGCGGCGTCCTCAACATCGGCGTCGAGGGATTGATGCTGACGGGCGCCCTCGGCGGCATGGTCGGCAGCTGGGCGACCGGCGTGCCGGCGATCGGCATGCTCGCCGGCTGCGGCGCGGCGCTCGCGCTCGGCGCGGTGTTCGCGTTCTGGGTGGTGCGCCTCGACGCCGACCAGATCGTCGCCGGCGCCGCGATCAACGTGCTCGCCCTCGGCGCGACCGGCGTCGTCTACCGCGCGCTCTTCGGCGTCACCGGCTCGGCGCTCACCGTCGCCACCTTCGCGCCGCTGGTCACGCCGGCGTCGCCGATCCTGGCGCCGCTCCGCCAGCCGGCTCCGGTGTACCTCGCGCTGCTGCTGGTGCCGGCGGCGGCGCTGCTGCTCTTTCGCACCCGCTTCGGGCTCGAGCTCCGCGCCGCGGGCGAGTCGCCGCAGGCCGCGGCGGAGCTCGGCATCCGCGTCAGTCGCGTGCGCGCCGCCGGCGTCGCGATCGCCGCCGTGCTCGCCGGCATGGCGGGCGCGACGCTCTCGCTCGCCTACTCCAACACCTTCGTCGAAGGCATGTCGGCGGGACGCGGATTCATCGCGCTCGCGATCGTCGTCTTCGGCCGCTGGCGGCCCGCCGGCGTGCTCGTCGGCGCGCTCGTCTTCGGTGCCGCGAACGCCGGCCAGTTTCAGCTGCAAGCCGCGGGGCTCGACGTCTCGTACCACCTGCTGCTGATGATCCCCTACGTCGCGACGCTGGCGTTGCTGGCGCTCGCGAGCCGCTCGCAGGATGCACCGCGGGCGCTCGGCCAGCGCCTGACGGCGCCGCGCGAGGACTGAGCACACTCCGCCGCCGGGGAGCGATCAGACTCTGCCGCGGGACTCCCCCAGCACGAGGGCGCGCGCGATCAAGTGGGCGATCCGCAGCGCCTCCGGCACCGCGGCCTTGCCGCGCGTCGCGCGCACGATCGCGGCGGCGTCGGCGGCCGTCGTCCCCGCCGTCGACACGTACAAGCCGCCGTCGACCGCGAACGCCGGCGGCGTGGCCTCGACGAGCGGAATGCGCGCCGCGAGTCCCGCGGCGTGGAGCGCCTCGGCGACGCGATTCCGCGCCGGGTCGCGCCGGCTGACGGCGAGGACGGGAACGGCGGCGCGTTCCGCGAGCGTCGTGATGTCGACGACACCGAGACCGGCGATGGTGACGCCGCCGATGACGACGGCCTGAAGCGCCGGCCGGATGCGCAGCCCGGCTATCCACGCCGCGAGGAACTCCGTCGCGGCGTCGCCGTCGACGGGAAAGCGCGTCACCGCGACCGACTCGACGAGGTCGGCGCCCGCGGTCGTGACGCCGACGATCGGCACCGCGGCGCGCGCCCGCTTCGCGAACGGCGCATCGTCGATGCCGAGCACGTGCGGCCGTCGTCGGGGTTTCATCGGTGCCGCCGTCGTGGAGTCGCCATCGTCGATTGCCGCCTCGCAATGGATCTCGCCCGCCGAGCGGCGTAGAGATCCTGGCGGGCACCTTCGCCGATGTCGAGCCACGCCATGCTCCCTCACCGCATCGTCTCGGGCGGCCAGACCGGCGTCGACCGCGCCGCTCTCGACGTCGCGATCGCGCTCGGCATCCCGCACGGCGGCTGGTGTCCGCGCGGCCGGCTCGCGGAGGACGGCGTCCTCGACGAGCGCTACCGCCTCGTCGAGACCGAGACCGCCGAGCACGCGGTCCGGACCGAGCGCAACGTACGCGACTCGGACGGGACGCTGATCCTCTGCCGCGGGCCGCTCGTCGGCGGCACCGAGCTGACGCGCGACCTCGCCGCGCGCCACGGAAAACCGACGCTGGTCGTCGACGCCGAGGCGCCCCTCGATCCCGCCGACGTCCGAGCCTGGATCGAGCGCCACGCCGTCGCGGTGCTGAACGTCGCCGGCCCACGCGAGAGCACCGCTCCCGGCGTGTATCGATGGGCCGTCGCGTACCTGCGGCACGCGTTGCGCTGACGACGTCGCCACGAAGGCGCGCGCACCGCGTGCCGTTCGCCGCGGGTTTCGCTAGGATCGCGCGCCATGGAAGACACGCCGTTCGATTCCGGCGCCGTCGCCGCCGCCGCCCGATGCGTGGCCGCGGCGCGCGAGCTCGTCGTGTTGACGGGCGCCGGGATCAGCACCGAATCCGGCATCCCGGATTTCCGCAGCCCGGGCGGGCTCTGGTCGCGCTACGACCCGCGGGAGCTCACCTTTCAGAAGTTCTGCGCGAGCGCCGCGACGCGCCGTCTGTACTGGGAGATGGGCGCGAGCCTGTATCCGGCCCTGCAAGCGGCGCGGCCGAACCGCGCGCACCTCGCGCTCGCGGCGATCGAGCGGCGCGGCGGCCTCCGGCGGATCATCACGCAGAACATCGACGGCCTGCATCACCGCGCCGGCAGCTCGCGCGACAAGGTCATCGAGATCCACGGCACCGCCCTCGAGGTCGCTTGCCTCACCTGCGGCGCGCGCTCGGATCGCGCGCCGGTGCAGGCGCGTTTCGCGGCCGGCGACGTCGATCCGCACTGCGAGTGCGGCGGGCTACTGAAGCCCGCGACGATCTCGTTCGGGCAGTCGATGCCGGAGCGCGAGACGGCCCAGGCATTCGAGGACGCGGCGGCGGCCGACGCCTTCCTCGTCATCGGCTCGTCGCTCGTCGTCTACCCGGCGGCGAGCCTGCCCGGCGTCGCGCTCGAGCACGGCGCGCCGCTCGTCATCGTGAACCGCGAGCCGACGCCGTACGACGACCAGGCGACCGTGACGCTGCACGGCGGCGCCGGCGACGCCCTCGCGGCGATCGCGACGGCGATCGGCGTCGCGTCTCCCGAATAGCTTTCTCTTCCGATTGCAGCGTACCGCGGCGCTGCCGCGGTTGGTCGTGGTCCGGCGTGTCCCCGCGCCGCCGCGTTGGGACCGCCCTCCGGCGGGTATCGTGACGGCCGTGAATCCGGCCTGACCTCGGTATCACTACGTCGAGCGGTCCCCCGTGGCGGCGCGGGGATACGCCGGATCACGACCAACCGTCACGGAACGCCGCGGCTCGCGCGATCAGAAGAAGAGCCGCTTCGCGAGGAACCAGACGAGGGCGCCGCCGATGGCGTAGGCAAGAACGCCTTCCGCCAGGCCGATACCGCCGCCGAGCAGCAGGACGGCGAGCACTAGGACGGTGCTCACGACGGCGACGACGCGCTCGATGCGCTCCTCGCGGGTGCGGGTCGTGGTCACGTGCTGGGTGACGTCGGCACCGCACTCGGGGCAGCGGCCGCCTGGTTTGCGGTGGAGGCGGACGCCGCACGCCGGGCAGTCGACGGGGATCGCGAGCGGCACCGCGGGCTCTCAGAAGACGAGCGGGCGACGAGACGCGAACACACCTGCGACGGCGGACGCGATCGTCTCGATCACGACGGACCAGCGTGGAGCTGCGACGGCTTCGGCGATCGACGCCTCGACGTAGCGCGAGACCGCGTCGAGAGCGGAGCTCGCGCTGCTCGGCGGGCTCACGGTGAACGGCATCACGGCGAGCAGGCGCTCGCCGGCGACGATCGGGGCGACGAGCTCGAGCTCGGCGGCAAGCGCGCCGGCGGGCGACGTCGCGGCGCGCGCGATGCGCCACAAGGAGCGGGCGCGAGGGCGGCGGTCGATCGCGACGCGCGAGTCGAGCGGGATGCCGAGCCGTTGCTTCACTTCCTCGAGAGCGCGCTCGACGCCGCCGAGCGCGTCGACGAGGCCGCGCGCGAGCGCTTGCCGGCCGCTCCACACGCGACCCTCGGCGACGTGCTCGACGGCGTCGCGGGTGAGGTGGCGCCCGTCGGCGACCTTCGTGACGAAGGTCGCGTAGAACGCCTCCGCCTCGTCGCGCAGGCGCGCGATCTCGACGTCGTCGAGCGGCAGGTAGTCGGAATGACGGACGGCGTTGCCGCGGACGACGAGCTCCTTGGTGATGCCGAGACGGTCGTAGAGACCGCGCAGGACGGGCTTTCCCGCCAGCACCCCGATCGAGCCGGTGAGCGTGGCGCCCTCGGCGGTCACGTGGTCGGCGGCGGCGGCGAGGTAGTAGCCGCCCGAGGCCGCGACGTCGCCCATCGACATCACGACCGGCTTTCGCCGCCGCGCCTGAACGACCTCACGCCACATCAGATCCGAGGCGAGACCCGAGCCTCCCGGCGAGTCGACGCGCAGCACGATCGCGCGAACGCGACGGTCCTCCGCGAACGCCGCGAGCTCGCGCTTGAACGCGCGCCAGCTGCTCGCTTGCGGCGTGCGTCCGGCCGGAAGCGCGGCGCTGACGCCGATCGCGCCGGTCACGGACAGCAGGCCGACGAGCGGCGCACCCACGGCGGCGCGACGGACGTCGAGCGCGCGGCGGCGCTGATACCTGCCGAGATCGATCGGCGCGGGATCACCGAACCGCTCGGCGAGGGCGTCCTCGACCTCGTCGGGATAGGCGATGGCGTCGACGAGACCGCGTGCGACCGCGTCCGCCGGCAGCAGCGGGCCGCGCTCGAACGCGCTCCGCACCGTCTCCGCGTCGACGTGGCGGCTGGTCGCGACGTCGCCGACGAGCTGCGCGTAGAGATCGTCGAGCAGCTCGTCGAGCATCGCGCGATGCTCGGCCGACATGCTGGTTCGGGTGAGCGGCTCGCCCGCGGACTTGAACCGCCCGGCGCGCGCGAGCTGCGCCTCGATGCCGAGCTTGTCGAGCGCGCCTTTCACGAAGACGACCTCGCTCGCGAGGCCGGTCGCGTCGAACGTCGCGGTCGGCGCGAGAAAGACGCGGTCGGCCGCGCTCGCCAGGTAGTACTCCGGCATCCCCGCGTCGGAGAGGTATGCCCACACGCGTTTCCCGGACGCGCGCAGCGCGAGCAACGCGCGCCGCAGGCTCTGCAGGCGACTCCATCCGGCGCGCAGGCCGTGGACGTCGAGCAGCACCAGTCCGAGCATCGGGTCCTCGCGCGCCGTCCGCAGCGTCGCGATCAAGGTCAAGAGATCCATCGGCGCGCCGCCGCCGCCGAAGACGGACGGACGGATGCCGCCCGGCTCGCCTTCCGCGAGCTCGCCGCTGAGCTCGATCCGGAGCACGTTGTACGGCCGCTGCCGCCGGAGGCGTCGCAGCCCGGCCCTCGTCGCGAGCCACGCGACGGTGAGGGCACGGCGGACGCCGCCGGCGCGCGGCGCGCCCGCGGCTGAAAAAAAAGCGGCAGGACGCTCGGCGGCCTGCCGCTCGCGCGTCGTCGCGCCGGCCACGGCGCTCAGGCCCCGCTCGCCTTCAGGAGAACCGTGTCGTCGTCGAGCGCCGTCTCACCGTCGCGCGATCGATGCTCCTCGCCGGCGTCGTCCTGCGGCTCCCGCTTGGCGTGCGCGGCCAGCACCTTCTCCTTGTAGCGGAGCAGCCCGTTGCGGATGTACTCGGGGTCGAGATCGAGCGTGTCGCAGACGTTCGTGAACGAGAAGAACCACGAGGGATCGTCGTGCGTGATCCACTCCTCGGCCTCGACGAAAAGCTGACGCGCCTTGGGATCGGTCGCGAGCACCTGCTTCTTGAAGACGTTGACGGCGTCCTCCAGGACGGCGAGCATCAGGCGCCGCTCACCGTCGAGCTGCGCGTTCTGGCGCATCGCCCCGAAGTACTGATCCGGCAACACCGTGTCCGGCACCAGGCCGGTGAATCGTTCATCCAGCGTCGTGTCTGTCATCGTATGTACCCCGTCGCCAATGCAACGTTAGACGAATCTCGCTCCGATTTATTCGCCGTCAACCCGTGGCGGCGTCGATCGCCGGCGGCATCGCCGCGTGTTTCTTCCGCACGTCGGCGAGCGTCGTTTTCGCGAAGACCTCCATCACGCGCTGCTGGGCCTCGCGCCAGACCCACAGCATCGCGCAGTTCGGCAGCAGCGTGCACTCGCAGCTCTCGCCGTTGTCGCCGACGCAGACGTTCAGCGACACCGGCCCTTCGATCGCCTCGATGACGTCCTTGAACGTCATCGTCTCGGGCGCGCGCGCCAGCGTATAGCCGCCCTGCGCGCCGCGCGTCGAGCGCACCAGCCCGTGGTGGATGAGGTCCTGGATGATCTTCTCCAGGAACTTCTTCGGGATCCGCTCGCGCGCCGAGATCTCCGCGACCGAGCACGGCCGCCGCTCGTTCTGGAGCGCGAGGTAGATCACCGCCCGCAGCGCGTAATCGATCTTTCGACTCACCTGCATGAGTGCCATGGTCGGCTCCTGTCAGTCCTGCCGCTCGCGGTGCTCTTCGAGCCACGCCATCTGAATCGCCTCGAGCTTCGCCTCGCTCGACGCCTTCGGATCGTCGTCGAACTCCGACAGCTCGGTCACGAACCGGTGGAGGTCGGTGAAGCGGACGCTCAGCGGATCGACGCCCGTCGTGCGCGTCCGCGAGCGCGATCGCGATGTCCTCCGCGTCGTCCCACTTGAGTGCTCACGGCGCCACCTCCGAGCGCGCTTCTGCTCGAGCGCGCTGCTTGAGCGACGCCGCCATGATCCGCTGCGCGAACGGCGTCGACGCCTCGTTCAGCCCGGTCGGTCGAGCTCGCGGATGCGGTTGTAGTCGGTCTCCCGGATCGCGGCGCGGAGCGCGGCGATGGCGGCGCTCGATCGGCCGCCCGCTCCCCGGCGTCGAGCGAACTCGCGGCGCTCGCGCATCGTCCGCTCGATCTGGCGGATCAGGGTCTCGGCGTCGGTGCGGGCCTCGGCGAGCAAGCGCGCCGCGACGTCCTCCTCGGCGTGATCGATCGACTCCTCGAGCATCCGCTCGATCTCCTCGTCGGTGAGGCCGTAGGACGGCTTGACGTCGAGCGGAGCGCTCGCTTGCCGGTGCGGACGTCGCGCGCGGTGACGTTCAAGATGCCGTTGGCGTCGATCATGAACACCACGTCGACGCGCGGGAAGCCCGGCGGTCGCCGGCTCGATCGGGATGCGCGAAGCGCGCCAGGCTCCGGCAGTCCTCGGCGAGCTCGCGCTCGCCCTGGAGGACGTGGACGTCCACCGCCGGTCTGATTGTCGACGGCGGTGGTGAAGGTCTCGGTGACGCTCGTCGGGATGGTCGTGTTGCGCTCGATGAGCCGCGTCATCACGCCGCCCATGGTCTCGATGCCGAGCGAGAGCGGGACGACGTCGAGCAGCAGCATGTCCTTGCGGCGGCCGCCGAGAATCGCCGGCCTGCACCGCGGCGCCGAGGGCGACCACCTCGTCCGGATCGAGCTCGCAGAGCGGCTCGCGGCCGAAGAGCTCGCGCGACGCGCGGCCGCACCAGCGGAATCCGCGTGCTGCCGCCGACGAGGACGACCGCGTCGATCTCGGCGGGCGTCATCCCCGCGTCGCGCGAGCGCCTGACGGCAGGGACCGAGCGTCCGCTCGACGATCGGCGCGATCGAGCGCCTCGAGCTCCGCGCGCGTCGAGCGTGCGGCTCCGCCGCGTGCCGTCCGGGAGGACGACCGTCATCTCCGTCGCGTTCGCACGCTCGAGAGCCGGCACTTGGCGTCCTCGGCCGCCCGCCGGACGATCGCCCGCACCTCGCGGCTCGCCGCGAGCGCCGGATCGAGGCCGCTGCCGTCGAGGAACCACGCGGCGAGCGCCTCGTCGACGTCGTCGCCGCCGAGCCGGGTGTCGCCGTTCGTCGCCTTCACCTCGAAGATCCCGCGCTCGAGCTTCAGGATCGAGATGTCGAAGGTGCCGCCGCCGAAGTCGTACACCGCGACGGCGCCCGCGCTCCTCCGATCGAGGCCGTAGGCGAGTGCCGCCGCCGTCGGCTCGTTCACCAGCCGCAGCACCTCGAGGCCGGCGAGCCGGCCGGCGTCCTTCGTCGCCTGCCGCTGGCTGTCGTTGAAGTACGCGGGAACGGTGATGACGGCCTTGCGCACCTCCTCGCCGAGCGCTGCCTCGGCGCGGCGCTTCGAGCTCGCGCAGGATGAACGCGGAGATCTCGGGCGCCGTCAGGCTGCGCGCGCCGATCCGGAACCGCACGACGCCGGGCTCGTCGGCGAACGAGTAGCGCTGCCGATCGACGTCGCTCACGTGCTCGCGTCCGAGACCCATGAACCGCTTCACCGACTGGATCGTCGTCGCGGGCGACGTGACGGCGAGCGCGCGGGCCTCGTCGCCGACGATCACCTCGCCGCCGGCGGGGAACGACACCACCGACGGCACGATCTTCCGCCCCGAGCGGACGTCGGCGATGACCCGCGGCGCGTCGTCCTCGAGGACGGCCACGAGGCTGTTCGTCGTGCCGAGATCGATGCCTACGATGCGTTCCACTGCGGCTCCAATTCCTTGTCGACGTCGCGGGCGAGGGTCCGGACGTAGTGCAGCTCCGAGAGAATCCGCTTGATGTCGGCGAGCGCCGCGCCGCCGTCGCGAGCGCCACGCTCGGCGCCGCCGCCGGCACCCGCTCCGCGGCGCTCGTCGGCACGGGCGCCGTCCTTCCGGTCGCGGGCGTAGGTCTCGAGCAGCCTCTGCTCGAAGCCGTCCAGCCGGACTCGGAGCTCGGCGCGAATCTCGCGCAGCTCGTCCGCCTCGGCGGCGGCGCCACCGCCGCCGCCGCGTGCCCGACGCAGCTCCTCGAGCTTCTCCTGCACCTCGAACACCAGCGACGCCAGCTCCGCCGGAACGCGCTCGTTGTCGCGGCCGAGCGACTCGCCGTGCAACGACAGCCAGTAGAGGCCGCGCTGGACCGGATCTTTCAGCGTGCGGTACGCGCGGGTGACGAGCGCCGTCGTCTGCAGGCTCGCGGCCTGCTCCGCCGGCGAGCGATCGTGGAACAGGTCCGGATGCAGCTCGCGCGAGAGCGCGTAGTAGCGGCGCTCGAGATCCGCGGCATCGACGGCGAGCGACTGGGCGAGCCCGAAGAGGGAGAAGAAGTCCGGCTCAGCCTGGAGCGGGCGGACGACACCGCATCCCTCGCAGACGAGCTGGCCCGCCGCCGGCTTGCCGCAATTCATACAGAGATGAGTGTCCGTCGTCGCCATCGTTGGTCACGTCCGTGAAGCACATGAGGAGCATTCGCACCTGCTCAGACCGTGAAGGATGCTCCGCACCCGCACGCGCGTTTGATGTTCGGGTTCCGCAGCTTGAAACCCGACTCCATCAGTCCTTCCTCGTAGTGGACCTCGGTGCCGTTCAAGTAGAGAAAGCTCTTGCGGTCGACGAGCACCTTCGCGCCGTCGTTCTCGAAGACCTTGTCGCCGTCGCGCGGCGTGTCGACGTCCATCTTGTACTGCAGGCCCGAGCAACCGCCGCCGACGACCTTGAGCCGCAGGCCGTGATCCGGCTTCTGCATCGACTCGACCAGCGCGTGGATCTTCTTCGCGGCCTCGTCGCTGACGGTGATCGCTGCCACGTCGCGTTCCTCGTTCCTTTCAGCCGACCTTCTTCTCGGCTTGCTCCGCGCCGGGCTTGCGATTCCTCCAGTCGCCGATGGCGGCCTTGATCGCGTCCTCCGCGAGCACCGAGCAGTGAATCTTGACCGGCGGCAGCTTCAGCTCCTCGACGATCTGCGTGTTCTTGATCGAGTACGCCTCGTCGATCGTCTTCCCCTTGATCAGCTCGGTGACGTAGCTCGAGCTCGCGATCGCGCTGCCGCAGCCGAAGGTCTTGAAGCGCGCGTCCTCGATGACGCCGTCCTCGGAGATCTTGAGCTGGAGCTTCATCACGTCGCCGCACTCCGGCGCGCCGACGATGCCCGTCCCGACGTTGGGCTCGTCCTTGGCGAAGCTCCCGACGTTGCGCGGGTTCTAGTAGTGATCGAGCACTTTGTCGCTGTATGCCATGGCTTCTCTCCTTCCGGCCTTAGTCGCGTGCCCAATTGTAGGATTTGAGGTCGACGCCTTCCTTCGCCATCTCGTAGAGCGGCGACATGTCGCGGAGCCGGCTCACCTCGCTGACGACGCGCTCCGCCGACGAACTCGACTTCCTCCTCGGTGTTGAAGCGCCCGAGGCCGAAGCGGATCGAGGTGTGCGCGAGCTCGTCGCCGATGCCGAGCGCCTTCAGGACGTACGACGGCTCGAGCGTCGCCGAGGTGCAGGCCGACCCCGAGGAGACCGCGATCTCCTTGAGCCCCATCAGCAGCGACTCGCCCTCGACGAAGGCGAAGCTGATGTTGAGGTTGCCGGGCAGGCGATGCAGCGGATGGCCGTTCAAGTAGCACCTCGTCGAGCTTCCCCATGATCGCCTGGCGGAGCTGCTCGCGCAGGCGGAGGACGCGCTCGCCTTCCGACTCGAGCAGCTCGCCCGCGAGCTCGCAGGCGCGCCCGAAGCCGACGATACCGGGAACGTTCAAGCGTGCCGGATCGCATGCCGCGCTCGTGACCGCCGCCGTCCATCATCGGCGTCAGGCGCACGCGGGGATTGCGGGCGCGCACGTAGAGCGCGCCGACGCCCTTCGGCCCGTAGATCTTGTGCGCCGTGAAGCGACATGAGATCGATGCCCATCGCCTCGACGTCGACCGGGATCTTGCCGACGCCCTGGGTCGCGTCGCTGTGGAAGAGGACGCCCTTCTCCTTGGCGATCTTGCCGATCTCGTGGAGCGGCTGGATGGTGCCGATCTCGTTGTTGGCGTGCATGATCGAGATCAGGATCGTCTTGTCGGTGATCGCGTTGCGCACGTCGTCGGGGTCGACGAGGCCGAACTCGTCGACCGGCAGGTACGTGACCTGCGCGAGCCCCTTGCGCTCGAGCGCCTTGCAGGTATCGAGGATCGCCTTGTGCTCGGTCGGCGCGGTGATGATGTGGTTGCCCTTCTCCTTGTAGAACTCGACGACGCCCTTGAGCGCGAGGTTGTCCGCCTCGGTCGCGCCGCTGGTGAAGATGATCTCCTTCGCCTTGGCGTTGATCGAGCTTGGCGATCTGCTCGCGCGCGCGGTCGACGGCCGCCTCGGCCTCCCAGCCGAACGAGTGGTTCCGGCTCGCGGCGTTGCCGAACTGCTCCGTGAAGTACGGCAGCATCGCCTCGAGCACGCGCGGATCCGTCCGCGTCGTCGCGTGATTGTCCATGTAGATTCGATGGCTCATGGGTTCTCCTCCAGAGGCTGGTCACACCCGTCCCGGATACGACCAATTCCGACCGGTAAGACCTGATATAGAGGCGCTCGCCAGGCGCGTCAACCCCAGTAATGCGCTCGTGGCAATCTCCATGATTGCTCCCCACATGGGCGGTATCGCGCCGGGCCGTGCTTTCCCCTGCGGCCCTTGCGTCGGCCTTCGGCCTGAGGCACCACGACCCGACGGAGGGTCGCCGAGATGATCAAGCTCTACCATGCACCGCTCACCCGTTCGGTCCGCATCCTTTGGCTTCTCGAGGAGCTCGGGGTTCCCTACGAGCTCGAGAACGTCGCGTTCGTGCCGCCCGCGACGCCCTACTCGCAGGCGACGCCGACCGGGAAGTTCCCGGCGATCCAGGACGGGGATCTCACGATGTTCGAGTCGGGCGCGATCCTCGAGTACATCCTCGAGCGCTACGGCGCCGGTCGCCTGGCCCCCGCTCCCGGCACACCCGAGCGCGGCCGCTTTCTCCAGTGGGTGCACTTCGCCGAGGCCTCTCTCTTTCCGCCGCTCGCCCAGATCGCGTTCCATACGATGTTCAAACCCGAATCGGAGCGCATCCCCGCGGTCGTCGACGACGCCCGCCGGACGGCGGCGGTCTCGATGAAGAGACTGGAGACCGCGCTCGCGGGCAAGGACTACATTCTCGGCAAGGAGTTCTCGGGCGCCGACATCATGCTCGGCTACACGCTGATGGTGGCGAGGATGCTCGGCGTCCTCGGCGACGCGTACCCGAACGTGAACGCGTACTTCGAGCGCCTGAGCGCCCGGCCCGCCTTTCAGAAAACGCTCGCGCAGACCTGAGCCGCCGCGCCTCAGCCCACCTCGCGGGCGGCCTTCGCCGGACGCGACCGCCGGTCCGCGAGCAGCCGCCGCAGAAAGGCGCCGGTGTGGGACTCGGGTGCGCGCGCGACCTCCTCGGGCGTGCCGCTCGCGACGACGCGGCCGCCGCGGTCGCCGCCCTCGGGGCCGAGGTCGATCACCTTGTCGGCGCTCTTGATCACGTCGAGGTTGTGCTCGATCACGATCACGGTGTTGCCGGCGTCGGCGAGGCGCTCGAGGACGCCGATCAGCCGGCGCACGTCCTCGAAGTGGAGACCGGTCGTCGGCTCGTCGAGGATGTAGAGCGTCTTGCCGGTCGCGCGGCGCGCGAGCTCCTTGGCGAGCTTGATCCGCTGCGCCTCGCCGCCCGAGAGCGTCGTCGCCGACTGGCCGAGCCGCACGTAGTCGAGGCCGACGTCGTGCAGGGTCTGGAGCTTCGCGCGAATCGCCGGAACGTTCGCGAGGAACTCGACCGCCTCGGCGACGGTGAGGTCGAGGACGTCGGCGATGCTCTTGCCGCGGTAGCGCACCTCGAGCGTCTCGCGCGCGTAGCGGGTGCCGCCGCAGACCTCGCACGTGACGTAGACGTCGGGGAGGAAGTGCATCTCGATCCGGATCACGCCGTCGCCGGCGCACGCCTCGCAGCGGCCGCCCTTGACGTTGAACGAGAAGCGGCCGGGCTCGTAGCCGCGCGCCCGCGCCTCGGGAAGCTGCGCGAAGAGGTCGCGGATGAGGGCGAAGAGACCGGTGTAGGTCGCCGGGTTCGAGCGCGGCGTCCGGCCGATCGGCGCCTGGTCGATGTCGATGACCTTGTCGAGCAGCTGCCCGCCGGCGATCGCGTCGTGCGCGCCGGCGTGCTCGCGGCTGCCGAGAAGCTTCCGCGCCAGCGCCGGGTAGAGCGTGTCGATCGACGAGCGAGCTCTTGCCCGATCCCGAGACGCCGGTGACGCAGGTGATCGCGCCGATCGGGAACTCGACGGTGACGTCTTTGCAGGTTGTGCTCGCGCGCGCCGCGGACCACGAGATTGAACTTGCCCGTACGGCGCGTACGCGGCACCGGGATCTCGAGCTCGCCCGAGAGATACCGCCCCGTGAGTCGACGCGGGGTTCGCCATCACCGCCGCCGGCGTCCCCTCGGCGACGACGTGGCCGCCGTGGACGCCCGCGCCCGGCCCCATGTCGATCAGGTGGTCGGCGGCGAGCATCGTGTCGCGATCGTGCTCGACGACGAGCACCGTGTTGCCGAGGTCGCGGAGCCGCCGGAGCGTGTCGAGGAGCCGCGCGTTGTCGCGCTGGTGCAGGCCGATCGAGGGCTCGTCGAGGATGTAGAGCACGCCGCTCAGGCTCGAGCCGATCTGCGTCGCCAGCCGGATGCGCTGGCCCTCGCCGCCCGAGAGCGTCGCGGCGCCGCGGTCGAGCGTCAGGTAGTCGAGCCCGACGTGGACGAGAAACCCGAGCCGATCGCGAATCTCTTTCAGGATGGGCCGCGCGATCTCGGCCTCGCGCGCGCCGAGCTCGAGCTCCTCGAAGAACGCCGAGCGCGGCGCCGATCGCGAGCGCCGTCACCTCCGGCAGCGTCTTGCCGCCGATGCGGACCGCGAGGCTCTCCTTTCGCAAGCGCGCGCCGCCGCAGAGCTCGCACGGTCTTCGCGCTCATGAAGCGCTCGAGCTCCTCGCGATGCCACGGCGAGTCGGTCTCGGCGTAGCGCGCCTCGAAGAACGCGCAGAGCCCCTCCCAGGCGCGCGGGAAGGTCTCGCGTTTCGCGCCGCGGCGGAACTCGATCGCGATCTCCTCGCCGCCGGTGCCGTGCAGGATCACCTCGCGGGCCGCGTCCGACAGCTCGGCGTACGGCGTCTCCATCGAGAAGCCGTAGTGGCGAGCGAGCGCCGCGAACACGTCGCGCAGGTGCGCCGCCGCCTTGCGATCGAGCGCCGCGACCGCGCCCGCCGCGAGGCTCTTGCGCACGTCCGGGATCAAGAGATCCGCGTCGAACGCAGCGCCGCTCGCCGAGGCCGTTGCACGCCGGGCAGGCGCCTTGCGGGCTGTTGAAGGAGAAGAGCCGCGGGCTCAGCTCCGGCAGCGAGATGCCGCAGACGGCGCAGGCGAAGCGGCGGCTGAAGAGCATCCGTTCCGCGACGCCGTCGGCGACGAGCGGTCGCTCGACGAGCGGTTCCCCGTCGCGGACGACGTCGCCGAGCGTACCACCGTCGCGGCGCTCGACCTCGACGACGTCGTCGCCGTGGCGGAACGCCGTGTCGAGGGAGTCGGCGAGACGTTTCTCCAGGCCGGGCCGGATCGCGAGGCGGTCGACCAGGACCTCGATCGTGTGCGCCGTCGTGCGCGCGAGCGGGATCTCGTCGGCGAGCTCGCGCACGACGCCGTCGACGCGCACGCGAACGAAGCCGGCGCGTCGGAGGTCGTCGAGCTCCTTCCGGAACTCGCCCTTCCGCCCGCGCACGACCGGCGCGTAGAGATGGAGACGCGTCCCCTCCGGCAGCGCCATCAGCCGATCGACGACTTGCTGCACGGTCTGCGACGTGATCGGCCGCCCGCAATTCGGACAGAACGCGCTCCCCGCGCGCGCGAAGAGGACCCGGAGGTAATCGTAGATCTCGGTGACGGTCGCGACCGTCGAGCGCGGGTTCCGGCTCGCCGTCTTCTGCTCGATCGCGATCGCGGGCGACAGCCCCTCGATCGCGTCGACGTCGGGCTTCTCCATCTGCTCGAGGAACTGCCGCGCGTACGCCGACAGCGACTCGACGTAGCGCCGCTGCCCCTCGGCGTAGAGCGTGTCGAAGGCGAGCGACGATTTGCCGGAGCCCGAGAGCCCGGTGATGACGACCAGCCGCTCGCGCGGGATCTCGACGTCGACGTTCTTCAGATTGTGCTCGCGCGCGCCCCGTACGACGATGCGGTCGGGCATCGCTCACGACGCTAGCAGGGCCCGGACGCGAGCGGTACTCGTTCCGGACCACGGCGACGGCTCGGTCCTCCCGGCGAGGATTTCGTGATCGATTTGCTCGCCTCGCTCGGCGAAGCGTTCCGCTACGAAGACATTGAAGCGGAGCTCGTCGAGGTCCACGGCATCGAGGTGCATCTCGCAACCCCGAAGATGCTCTACCGAATGAAGCGGGACACGCTCCGGCCGGTCGATCATGCCGACGCGATCGTGCTCTGTGACAAGTTCGGGCTCGACGACGACTGACGTGCCGGTGCGACGGTTTCACAGCTTCGAGGATGCGCGGCGGGCCCTGTGGGTCGACCCGAAGGACCCCGCGCCGCCCGAGCGCATCGCGGCGTTGTGGGCGTTCTCGACCAAGCTCGTCGCGCGCCAGATCCCGCGAGGGGTCAGGCGCTTTCGGACGATCGAGGAGGCCAACCGCGAACGCGACGCGTGGGTGCAGCGGCGCATCGATCGGCTGCGCGCGGAACGCTCGCGGTCGTGAGCGCGAGCAGCTCCTAGCCTCTAGGACGACGGCGCCGCTCGCTGCGGACATCGACCCGCCGGGCGTCTGCAACCGTAGCGCGTACACACGTCGTCACCAGAGAACGCGGACGCCGTACGTTCTGTAGACCGGATCGGACGTGGCGATCGGCATACGCTCGATCTCGGCTTGAGCGATCAGAAGGCGATCGAAGGGGTCGCGATGGTGGAGGGGGAGCGTACCCGAACGAATCGCGTGCGTCATCGAGATCGGCAGGATCTCGAGCGCGTGCTCGGCGGCGGCCCGAGCAACGAACGCCGCCACCGGCGTCGGCAGCTCGAGCCGGCCGAGCGTGCGCTTCACCGAGATCTCCCAACCGGTCGCCGCGCTCAGGAGAACGTCGTTCGATGGATCGCGCAGCCGGTCGAGCAGTCGCCGAGGGACGCGCTCCGGGCTCGTCATCCACCACAGGAACGCACACGTATCGAGCAGGATCTTCACCCGCGCCGAGCCCTGCCACGCGGCGTCCGCGCTCGGCGCGTGCCTCGACGCGTCCGCTCGCGGTCCCTCGCGCCCGTCGCCGGCTCGGCGCTCATTCCCGTCAGCTCCTCGGGCAGCGGCGCGTCGAAGTCGTCCCCGACCCGAATCTTGCCGGCATAGAGGCCGGCGGGTCGCTGGCGGCGCCTGACGACGACCGGCACCAGACGCACGGCGGGCTCTCCGTCCTTGGCGATGACGACGTCTTCGCCGAGGCAGGCGGCGTCGACCAGCCGCGAAAGATTCGTCTTCGCCTCGTGCATGTTGTACGTCATCCGCCGGCGCGCGCTCATAGCTAAGTCCTTAGCTAGCAGCTTCGTCGCCGCGCGACAAGAAACACATGCGCACGTCGACTCGCGCGTCGCCGGCGGGCGTCTACCTTGACGATCCGTCAAACGGCCGAAGGGTACGGGTGGAGACGCCCGCTACGCGACCGCTACTCGCCTCCAAGAACGCTCGCTTCCGCCGCCCGGGCCGTCTTCGCCGATTCCAGAGCCGAACGCACCTCCTCATCGTCGGGCGCACGTTGCAGCGCGCTTTCGAGCTCCTCGATCGCGCTGTCGTACTCGCCACGATCGAGGAAGAAGCGCGCGAGGGTCAGCGACTCTCGAACCGCGGCCGCCCCCTTGTCGGCAGCGGCGTCGACGGCCGAGCTGGAGCCGGTGTCTGCCGAAGCCCGCGTGACGGTCTCGCCGGTCGTATGGCGTTCGCTTGCGCCGGGCGAGACCGCCGCCGGCGGGCGTGTGCCCGCGACGCCGGCACTGGTCCCGTAGTTCGACCTCGTCGCGAGCAGGACGAAAATCACCGCCGCGACCAATGCGCTCGCGGCCGCGATGACTGGGAGCCGCATGGACACCGGCCGCTTCGGGAGCGTTCCGCCGGCAGCCTCGGAGTCGCTCCTGCCAGGCGAGCGATCAGGAACAACGACGGTCTCCACGGACGCTGAGATGCGGAGAGCGCGCAGCTCCGCCGCCGCCTCGGACATCGTGGGTTGGCGATCCTCCGGCCTCTTCTCGAGCGCGCGAAGGATGATCCGCTCGAGCTCCACCGGTACGTCGGCGCGGATGCCGCGCAACGGTGGCGGCGGCTCGTGAACGTGCTTGTATTGCACCGCCGTCGGGCTCGACGCTTCGAAGGGTCTGCGGCCCGTCGCCATCGCGTACATAACGACGCCCCATGCATAGATGTCGGTCTGCGGCGAAATCGTTCCGCCTTCTATTTGCTCGGGCGCCATGAAGGCGGGCGTGCCGACGATGACGCCCGACTGCGTGAGGTGCGTCCGCTCGTCGTCGATCGTATGGGCGATGCCGAAGTCCATCAGCTTCAAATGGTCGGTGCCCTTCCGAATGATGACGTTCGCCGGCTTGACGTCGCGGTGGATCAAGCCCGCTTCGTGCACGCACTGAAGCGCGTCGGCGAGCTGCGCACCGAAGGAGATCGCGCGTGTGAGCGGCAGCGGCCCCGCGTGGATGAGCGTCGAGAGCGTGTCGCCGGCGACGTACTCCATCACGATGAAGAGCTCGCCGGTTTCGTCGCGCCCGAAGTCGAGCACCATCACGACGTGCGGATCGCTGACGGCGGCGGCGCGCTCCGCTTCGCGTTCGAAACGCCGCGCGAACTCGTCGCTCGAAGAGAACTCCGGGCGCAGCAGCTTCACGGCCACGACGCGACCGCGAATGCTGAGCTGCTCGGCGCGGTACACCGCACCCATGCCGCCCTCGCCGAGCTTCTCGACCAATCGCCAACGGCCCTGGATTACCTTCCCGACGAGGTGATCCACACGGGCACCTTGCTCCACGCGTTCAGCCATTCGTTCTGCCGGCACGTAGACCGCCGCGGCGGACGCCGTCAAGCTGAAGCCCGCCGCCCTCGGGGTGCCTTGACCCGCGCACGAAGCGCGCGGCGCGAGAGACGTCTGTGCGAAGGTGCCACGTCGTACCAGCAGCGGCGTGCGCGTGCCACGCGCGCAGCGACGCCGCGACCGCCTCCAGCGTCGAAGTGCCCGTCGCGAACGCGCGGCGCAGCTTTCGCACGCGCCGGCGCTGCCGGCGCACGGCGGTCTGGTTGAGACGAAGCTCCGTCGGCAGCACGACGAAGCCGAGGAACTCGACGCCCTCCTCGACCCGCCGGATGCGGCTCTTGCCTTCATTCAGGCGCAGGCGGAGCCGCGTCGCGAGAAAGGCCGAGACGCGCGCCCTGAGATCGCGAAGCTCGGCCTTGTCGTCTCCGAAGCAGCAGAAATCATCGACGTACCGGAGATAGCGCCCATGTCCGAGCTCATCGATGACGTGGTGATCGAGCGAATCCAGATAGACGTTGCCGAAGAACTGACTCGTGAGGTTCCCGATCGGCACGCCGCGCCTACGGTCGAACGGTGAGAAGAGGTCGTCGCCGCCGAAGTATTGCGTCACCGGCTCCTGGTCGTTCGACCCATCGATGATGAGGTCGCAGAGCCAGAGGGCGTCGCGATCCTTGAGACCACGCCGGAGCGCCGCCTTCAGGATCGCGTGGTCGACGCTCGGGAAGAACTTGTGCACGTCGAGCTTGAGCACGTAGCGCGAAGAGCGCGCCCATTCGATGAACCTCGCCCGCGCGCGGTGCGTGCCCTTCGCTGGACGGCAGGCGTAACTGTGGAGGATGAAGCGCCGCTCGAAGATCGGCTCGATGACGCGGACGAGCGCATGGTGCACGACGCGATCGCGAAACGGTGCGGCGGAGATGAGGCGGGCTTTCGGCTCGCGAATCCAGAAGGTGCGATACGATCCCGGACGGTAGCGGCGCGATCGAAGCTCCTCTTGGATTTCGAGCAGGTTCGACTCCAGATCGCCAAAGAAGGCGGTGGCATACGGGCGATGGCGCTTGCCGCGCAGCGCTTCGGTGGCGGCCCGGTGAAGGTTCGCGAACGAGGTCACCGCGGGCCAGAGATGACCGATTCGGCGCATCAGGATGGGGTCCTCTCCTCGCGGACGTCGTCGCCTCAGCGCCCGTGGATGATTGCGCCCCGGCCGGCTTCGCCATGAGGCTACCACAGGCCGGGGCGGGTCTGCGCTTTTCGGCCGGTCGCCCGGCGCGGGGCTACTGGGCCAGGATGCGGGGTGTAGCTCCCGGTACCTGTCCGCGCGACCGTGGTCGAGCGGCATCTCGGCCCGAGAGAGTGCCCTCGGCGTGGGAGCAACTGGGCGCACCGGAACCCGTTGTTGGTGTTGCGGTTCGCCGGATCGTTCCTGTCGCGGTTCGACGCACGGTCGTTCTTCGGGTTGTTGTTCCAGGACCCGCCGCGCAGGGCGCGACCGTCACGATTCCCCCGTACCCTTTCCGCCGGAGGCGGAACCTTTCAGCCGCCGCTGCCATCCGCCCAGCAGACGGCCGATCTCATCGAGCTGCCTTGCCAAGAACTCGTACTGCGCGAAGCTCGACAGGTGAAGCTTCATCGCGATCCGGTTGTACACCTTGAGCCGCTCGAGATTGAAGTCGGCCTCGCGCAATGGTCCGAGCCTCTCCGCGCCCGGGCACTTCGTCGCCCAGACGAGATTGTCGTGGAAGTCGAGCGCCGCGTCCTCGATACGCTTGGCCATGACGAAGCGCTGGTGCTTGGGGTACTTCCGCGTGTGATCGAGAAGCCAGATCAGGAGCTCGAAGGTTTTCAGAAAAATCGGAGATTCTTGCAATCGCCTACTCGCCGCCGTTCAGCCGAGGACAGGAATCAGAACACAGAACTTCAGGAATCAGGATTCAGAAGAGTACTACTGGGCGCACCGGAACCCGCGGTAGGGGATGCGGCCCGCCGGATCGACCCAGCCGCGGTACGACGCACGGGCGTCCCTCGGGAGGTGGTACCAGGACCCGCCGCGCAGGGCGCGACCGCCTCCAACGGTATCCGCGGTCCATTCGAACACGTTGCCGATCATATCGAGTGCCCCGTACGGTGATGCGCCCGCCGGAAACGAACCGACGGGCGCGGTGCCCACGTAGCCGTCGTCGTATCCGGCAGCGATTGTCCAGTTCGCAAAACGGCGCTTCGCGCTCTCGTCGGCGATGTTCGCGACCTTGCCACTGGAGCCGTAGCCGGCATTGCCCCACGGATACTTCCGGCCGTCTGTGCCGCGCGCGGCTTTCTCCCATTCGGGCTCGGTCGGCAAGCGCTTGCCGACCGACGCGCAATAGGCGACCGCCTGGTTCCAGTCGACGCAGTTGATCGGGTGGTTTTCGCGGCCCGGCTTCTGCCACGTGCAGAACTCCGCGAATTCTGGCTGCTCCTTGTCATCGTAGAACGGCATCGAGAGGCCCGTGCTCGAGCATGAGCCCGCGTCGGCGCACCGTTTGTACGCGGCGGCCGTGACCTCGGTCTTGTCGATCCAGAACGAGCCGACGTCGACGGTCTTCCCGGGCTTCTCATCGTCGTCGCATTCCGTGTCGACGGAGGCGTTGCATCCCATGAAGAATGGACCGCCGGGAACGAAGACCATCCCAGGGTGTGCCGAGTCCTCCTTGGCACGAGGCGGTTCGGAGCCTCGTCCCGCCGCGGTGCTCGGCTTCTCGCGCTGCGCGCGCTCCTTGCCGGCTTTTCCCTTCGTCTCGGCTTCCGCGGGCGGCTCCCGCGTCTCTTTAGGAGCGGCCGCGCGCGCCTTCCGTTCCTCGTCGAGCTTCTTCCGATCCTCCTCGACGCGACGGCGCTCGAGCTCGAGCGAGGCGCGCTCGACGGCGCCGAGCAGCTGATCGGTTGCGCCCGCGGCGCGGAGCTTCTCGCGGACGTCTCGCGAGGTTTCGAAGCTGACGCCGCGCTGCTCGACGAGGGCCGCGATCCTGCCCGCCGTCACGCCCGCCTGGAGAAGCTTCTCGATATCGGCTTCTGCAAGTGGCTTGCCTCCCTCAGAGAACACGATCGCTGCAGAGGCGACGACGACTACGACGAGGAGGGCGGGTGCGACGCCCTTCCGCAACACAGCCGCAGTCCGGCAAGCGCTCAAGCGCCGACCTCGCGCTTCGCCTCGGCAAGCACCTTCTCGACGATGCCGCGGTACTCGTCGAGCTTCGCCTGCGTCGAGGCCTCGAAACGCATCACCAGAACGGGCTGGGTGTTCGAGGCGCGGATCAGGCCCCAGCCTTCGGGGAACTTCACGCGCACGCCGTCGACGTCGATGATGTCGCAGTGCATGGCGCGGAAGCGTTCCTTCGCCTTCTCGGCGATCCGGAACTTGAGCGCGTCGGGGCACTCGACGCGAATCTCGGGCGTGCTGACGGCGGGCGGGAGGTCGGCGAGCATCGACGCCAGCGGGCGGCCGGCCTTGGCGACGATCTCGATCATGCGGCAGGCGGCGTAGATCGCGTCGTCGTAGCCGTAGTAGCGGTCGGCGAAGAAGATGTGGCCGCTCATCTCGCCGCCGAGCGCGGCGTGGGTCTCGCGCATCTTCGCTTTCAGTAGAGAGTGGCCGGCCTTCCACATGATCGCCTTGCCGCCCTTGTGCTCGATGTCGTCGTAGAGCCGCTGCGAGCACTTCACCTCGGAGACGATGGTCGCGCCGGGCTTCTTGGCGAGGATGTCGCGCGCGAAGACGACCAGCATCTCGTCGCCCCAGAGAATCCTGCCGGTGTGGTCGACGAGACCGAGGCGGTCGGCGTCGCCGTCGAACGCGACGCCGAGGTCGGCGTGGTCGTCGCGGACGGCCTTGATGATGTCGCGCATGTTCGCCTCGACGGTCGGATCGGGGTGGTGGTTCGGGAAACGGCCGTCCGGCTCGCAGAACATGGTGTGGATGTCGCAGTTCATCGCCTCGATGATCCGGGGCGCGACCGGTCCGGCGGCGCCGTTGCCGGCGTCGATGACGACCTTCAACCGGCGCGGCTGCTTGCCGAACTGCGCGATCAGCTCCTCCTGATACGGCGGAATGATCGGATACTGCTCCTCGCCGCCGCGCGCCGCGCCCGTGGAATAGCGGCGCGCCTCCATGATCTTGCGGATCTCCTGGATCTGCTCGCCGTGGATCGTCGACTTGCCGACCGAGATCTTGAAGCCGTTGTGGTCGGGCGGGTTGTGGCTGCCGGTCACCTGGATGCCGCCGTCGAGGTCGAGGTGGAAGAGCGAGTAGTAGGAGAGCGGCGTCGGGCACATGCCGATGTCGACGACGTCGAGGCCGCTCTCGCGCAGGCCCTCTTTCACCGCGTCGGCGTACTTGTCGGAGGTGAGGCGGACGTCGCGGCCGACCGACACGCGGCGGGCGCCCGTCGGTTGCACCAGCGTCGCGTAGGCGCGGCCGAGCTCGCGCGCGAAGTCGGCGTCGTAGTCCTTGTCGGCGATGCCGCGGATGTCGTACTCGCGGAAGATCTGCGGATTGGGTTTCATCGAGCGCTCCGTCGCGCGCCGACCGCCCGCGCGTGACTTCCTTCGAGATCTGCGTGCATCGCCTTTCCTTTCTTCGAAGCGACCGTCCGGGGATCGCTCGTGACGCGGCGGTCCGCCGCCGCCATCCGCGCCGCGAGCAGCAGCGCGGCCGTCATGCTGCCGGGGTTCGCTCGGCCGAGGCCGGCGATGTCGTAAGCGGTACCGTGATCGGGCGAGGTGCGGACGACCGGGAGCCCGAGCGTGACGTTCACCGCGTCGTGGAAGTGGAGGAGCTTGAGCGGAATCAGGCCCTGATCGTGGTACATCGCGATCACGGCGTCGAACTCGCCCTCGGCGGCGCGGAAGAAGAGCGAGTCCGCCGGGAAGGGACCGAACGCCGTCGCGCCGGCGCGACGGGCGCGCTCGACGGCGGGGGCGATGGTCGTCTGCTCCTCGCGCCCGAAGAGGCCGCCCTCGCCGGCGTGCGGATTGAGGCCCGCGACCGCGATCCGCGGCTTGGCGATCCGGTGATAGCGCCGCAGGTGCTCGTCGGTGACGAGGATCGTGCGCGTGACGTCGCGCATGGTGAGCGCGCCGGCGACCGCGGCGAGCGCGACGTGCGTCGTCACCAGCACGACCTTCAGGCGCGCGCCGGCGAGCATCATGCGCACCTCGCGCGCGCCGGTGAGCTCCTTCAAGAGCTCAGTGTGGCCACTGATCGGAAATCCCGCGCGGGTGACGATCGCCTTGTTGATCGGCGCCGTCACGAAGCCGTCGATCACGCCCGCCTGCGCGAGACGGGTCGCGCGCTCGACGTAGCGATACGCGGCGCGGCCGCCCTCGAGCGTCGGCTTTCCCGGCCGGCGCGCGCGGGCGCCGAGCGCGTCGTCGAGGGTCTCGACCGAGACCATGCCGCGCGACGCCGGGCTCTCGTCGGCGGTCGTGAAGCGCAACGGCAGGCGCAATCGCGCCGCGGTCTCGCGCAACAGCTCGAGATCGCCGATCACCAGCGGCCGGAGCGCGCGCGCGACCGATTTCTCGGCGAGCGCCCGCACCGTGACCTCGGGCCCGACGCCGGCCGGGTCGCCGAGGGTGATCGCGATCCGCGGCTTCACAGCATGATCTCGACGTGATGGCGGGCGCGCAGGTCCTGCTTGAGCCAGCGGTCGTAGCGCTGCTCCATGTTCTCGCGATAGAGCCGCTCGCGGATCTCGTCGGAGACCTCCTTGAGATCGCGGTGCGCCTCGCCGGCGATCTCCTCGACCTTGAGGATGTGGTAGCCGCTGTCGGTCTCGATGACGTTGCTCACCTGGCCGGGTTTCAGGCTGAACGCCGCGTCCTCGAAGTCCTTCTGCATCTGGCCGCGCGCGAGCTCGCCGATGTCGCCGCCGTCGGCGGCGCCCGGTCCTTGCGAGTACTGCTTCGCGAGCTCGGCGAAGTCCTTGCCGCCGGCGGCGTCGGCGCGGATCTTCTCCGCCTTCGCTTTCAGCTCCGCCTTCTGCTCCGCGGTCGCTTCCGCCGGGACGAGCAACGAGATCAGCCGCACGTGGACGCTCGCCGGCTTGCCGTACTCGTCGAGGTGCGCCTTGTAGTAGCGCTCGATCTCCTCGGGCGACACGTTCACCTTGGCGCGGATCTCGCGATTGATCAGGTTGGCGCGCTCGATGTCGGCCTTCACCTGCGCGCGGTATTGCTCCCAGGTGAGCCCCTGCTGCGTCAGCGCCTCGCGGAGCTGCTCGTCGCTCAGGTTGTTCCGCTCGCGGATCGATTTGATGTAGCTGTCGATCTGCGCCTCGGTCGCGGTGAGCCCCTGCGACTGGACCTGCTTCTGCATGATCTTCTCGAGGATGAGCTCGTCGAGGAGGGCGTGCGGATCGCCGGTGCCGTCGGATTCGGCGCCGGGCCGCGTCTTCTGCTGCTCGCGGAACTGATCGAGCTCGAAGAGCGTCACCGGCTCGCCGTCGATGGTGGCGACGATCTTGTCCACGGTCTCCGCCGAGACCGTGCCGCTCGCGAGCAGCACCGCCAGCACGACGATCGGAAAGCGTCTCATGACAATCTCCCGCAGAAGGACTTGAGCTCCGCGACCAGCCCGTCCGCGTCGCGCTCGGCGGGACGATAGCTGAGGCGGGAGTCGGGGAAAAGCTGGACCCGGCCCTTCTCTTTCTTGACGAGCGCGAGCACCGTGTCGGGCCGCACCGGGGTGTCCGGGTGGAGCTCGAAGACGACGTCGTCGCCGCGGACGCGGAGCGACGTCACCAGCAGATCCTTCAGCACGCGGCGGAGCTCCATCACCTTCACCAGCGAGTCGGCGAGCGGCGGCAGCGGGCCGAAGCGATCGTGCATCTCGTCGACGATCGCCGGCAGGTCGCCGACGCGGCGGACCCCGGCGAGTCGCTTGTAGAGGATCAGGCGCTGGTTCACGTCCTGGACGTAGGTCTCGGGGATGTACGCCGGGAAGCCGAGCTGGATCTCGGGCTCGACCTCGGTCTCGATGGTCTCGCCGCGGACCTCGCGGACGGCGTCCTCCATCATCTGCGTGTAGAGCTCGAAGCCGACCGCGGTGATGTGCCCCGACTGCTGCTTGCCGAGCATGTTGCCGGCGCCGCGGATCTCGAGGTCGTGGGCCGCGAGGCGGAAGCCGCCGCCGAGCTCGTCGAGCTCCTGCAGCGCCGCGAGCCGCTTGTGCGCGTCCTTGCCGATCATGTGCTCGCCCGGGATCAAGAGGTACGCGTAGGCGCGGACGTTCGAGCGGCCGACGCGTCCGCGCAGCTGGTAGAGCTGCGCCAGGCCGAAGGTGTCGGCGCGATTGATCATGATCGTGTTGGCGCTCGGGATGTCGAGCCCCGACTCGATGATCGTCGAGCACACCAGGACGTTGGCGCGCTTGTGCATGAAGTCGTCCATCACCTGCTCGAGCTCGTGCTCGCCCATCTGCCCGTGGCCGACGACGACCGTCGCCTCGGGCACGAGCTGGCGGAGGTGCGCCGCCTGGCGGTCGATCGAGTCGACGCGGTTGTGGACGAAGAACACCTGGCCGCCGCGGCGGATCTCGCGGACGATCGCGTCGCGGACGACGTGGTCGTCGGCCTTGGTGATGTAGGTGCGGATCGCCAGGCGGTCGAGCGGCGGGCTCTCGATGACCGAGAGGTCGCGGATGCCCGTCAGCGCCATTTGCAACGTCCGCGGGATCGGCGTCGCCGTCAGCGTCAGGACGTCGACGATCGCGCGCAGCGCCTTGATCTTCTCCTTGTGACGGACGCCGAAGCGGTGCTCCTCGTCGATGACGAGGAGGCCGAGGTCCTTCACCGCGACGTCCTTCTGGAGCAGGCGATGCGTGCCGACGACGACGTCGACGGTGCCGTTCATGAGGCCGTCGAGCACTGCGCGGTTCTCCGCCGGGGTGCGAAATCGGGAGAGCATCTCGATCCGCATCGGGTAGCCGGCGAAGCGCGTGCTGAAGGTGTCGAAGTGCTGCTGCGCGAGGACCGTCGTCGGCACCAGGACGGCGACCTGCTTGCCCGCCATCACGACCGCGAACGCGGCGCGGAGGGCGACCTCGGTCTTGCCGAAGCCGACGTCGCCGCAGACCAGGCGGTCCATCGGCCGCTCGCGGCCGAGGTCGGCGAGGACGTCGTCGATCGCGCGTTGCTGGTCGGCCGTCTCGTCGAACGGGAAGCGCGCCTCGAACTCCTGGTAGAGCGGATCGCCCGCGACCTCGTAGGTGTTGCCCTGCGCGACCTGGCGCTTGGCGCCGATCTCGACGAGCTCGCGCGCCATCGAGAGCAGCGCTTCCTTGGTCTTCGCCTTGACGCGCTCCCACGACGCGCCGCCGAGCTTGTCGAGGGCGGGCTTCGCGGCGTCGCCGCCGCCGACGTACTTCTGCACCAGGTTGATGCGGTCGACCGGCAGATAGAGACGGTCGCCGCCGAGGTACTCGAGGTGGAGGTAGTCGCCTTCGGTGCTCGCGACCGTGAGGTGCTTGAGGCCGCGGTAGAGGCCGATGCCGTGGTCGACGTGGACGACGTAGTCGTCGGCCTTGAGCTCGGCGAGGCTCGAGAGGACGTCGGCGGCGCTCACCTTGCGCGTCCGCCGCTGCTGGCGGCGCTCGCCGAAGATCTCCTCCTCGCCGATCACGACCAGCGGCTCGGACGCGAAGCGGAACCCCTGCGAGAGCGCGCCGTCGACGATCACCGGCTTGCGGTCGCGCGCGCTCGTAGCGGCGCGCGACGCGGTTGCCGTCTCGACCGGAGCGCCGGCCGCCGCGCGCGACGCGGGCGCCGTCTCGACCGCGGCGCCGCTCGAACGTGGCGGGCCGAGCAGCGCGGCCAGCGGCTGCTCCGAGATCGGCACCTCGAGATCGTGCTGCGAGAGCAGGCCGGCGAGACGCGTCCGCTGTCCCGCGCTGGGGATGACGAGGAACACGCGCCGGCCTTCCGCCGTCCACTCCCGAATGCGATCCGCGAGCGGCTTCATCGTCGGCGCCGCCTGTGGGAGCCGGGCGGTCGTGAGGTCCGTCAGGACGTACGCCGGAAGCTGGAGACGGTCGGGCGCGCCGGCGATCCCGATCAGCGGATCGAGCTCGATCGTCGCCAGCGGGCGGAGCGCGGCGCGGACGTCGTGCGGCGTCGAGTAGAATTTCTCCGGCGGCGCGAAGAAACGGCGGGACGACTCCGCCTCCTGCGCGCGGTCGGCGATGGCCTCCCAGCTCGCTTCCCACGCCGAGTCGCTCTGCGCCGGGTCGTCGATCCAGAGGCGCGCGCCTTTCGGCAGGTAGTCGAACAGCGTCGCGAGCCCGTCCGGGTAGACGTAGGGCGCCGTGAACTCGACGCCGGGAAAGAAGAGCCCGTTCTCCAGCGCGTCGCTCATCGCGTGGCGGTCGAGCCGCGGCATCCCCACCTCGATCGCGCGCGTCTCGACCGCGCGTCGCGCCTCCGGCGCGGCGAGGTGCGCGAGCGAGACCTCGCGGACGGGGAGGATCACCATCTCCTCGCGACTATCCTTGGAGCGCTGGGTGTCGGGGTCGAAGGTCCGGATGCTCTCGATGCGGTCGCCGTCGAGCTCGACCCGCAGCGGCTCGTTCTCGAGGAGCGGGAAGACGTCGACGACGCCGCCGCGGATGCTGAACTCGCCGCGGTCCTCGACGATCGGCACGCGCTGGTAGCCCCACGCCGTCAGGTGCGCGGCGAGGACGTCGAGATCGAGCTGATCGCCCTCGACGACGTAGCGGGTCGCCGCCTTCACCACCGCCGGCGCGAGCACGCGCTGCATGAGCGCGTCGGGCGTCGTCACGATGATCGGGTCGCGCCCCTCGACGAGGTAGAAGAGCGCCGACATCCGGTCGGCGACGACCGTGCTCGACGGCGACAGCGGCTCGAACGCGGGCACGTCCCACGCCGGGAAGAGATGCACGCGCCGCTCGAGCGGCGGCGTCGCGGCGCTCTCGCCGACGAAGAGCGCCAGGTCCCCCGCGAGCGACTCGGCGTCGGCGGCGGTCGGCGTCAGGACGAGGGAGGCGGACGGACGGGTGCGATAGGCTTCGGCGATGAGAAACGCGCGGCTTCCCCCTCGCAACCCCTCGACGCGGAGCGCGCGCCCGGCCTCGACCGAGAGCAAACGGCGCACCGCCTCGGCGACCGAGATCGCCGGCTGCTCGACTGCGACCTGCTGCATACACGAACCCCCACCGGCGGGCCGCCGATGGGGAGTCCGCCAAGCTACCAACGGCTCGACGGACCCGCAACGCGGGTCCGTCGAGCGGGCCTTGACGCCGATACGCGCGACGACGTCGGCGTGGTGCTAGGGTGATTCCATGGCCGATCGACCGAACGACGTGAGCGCCGAGCCCCGGAACGTCCGCTGCGCCGAGCTCGCCGAGTGGCTCGCCGCGGGACGGGCGTGCACGATCCTCGACGTGCGCACCGAGCCGGAGTGGAACGCGCGGCGGATCCCGGGCGCGACGCTCGTTCCGCTCCACGAGCTCGAGGCGCGCGTCGACGAGGTGCTCGATCTCCCGGGGCCGCTCGTCGTCCACTGCGAGCACGGCGTGCGCTCGGTGAGCGCGGCGCATTTTCTCTCCGCCCGCGGGCGTCGCGACGTCTTCAACGTCGTCGAAGGGCTCTGCGCCTGGCAGGGTCCGGTCGAGGTCGGCGCGCCGGGCTCGTCGTCGCGCTGACGGCCTGCACTGTCCGTCTTACAGCCACTGGCCCGACGGTCTTTCCCCTTGCACCGTCGCGTCCCGGCGACGTAAGAAACCGGTCCGGAGGAGTACTGATGAGCGACGACCAGTCCATCGACCTCGCATCCCTGAAGAAGACCCTCGCCGCCGACATCGCCGCGATGAGCGAAGAGCTGGAATGCTCGGGCGCGAATGACACCTCCGCGAGCGCGACCGGCTGGCAAGTGCGGTTCGTCGCGTCCGGCAAAGGCGCCGCGGGCGTCAACCCGCGCGCCGGCCAGAGCGCCGTCACGGGCCGGAGCGCGTGGCAGCGGCGGTTCGTCGCATCGGGGAAAGCCGTTCCCGCTCCGCGCTGACTCGATCGACCGGCGGTCCACGCCGTCCGCCCGGACCGCCGATTCCAGCCACGCTGCCGCTTCCTCCACCGCGTCTCCGACGTTGAGCGACGTGCTGTCACGGTTGTGGACCGACGCTGCCCCGTTCCGGCGCCGCTACGAGAAGAGCGCGGCCGCGTTGCTCGCGATCCGCAGCGTGATCGAGCGCAAACGGCCGCTCGCCGGCCGTGACGCCGAAGCGCTCGCGTTGCTCGACGGGCTCGAAGCCGCGACCCCGCACGGCTTCGGCCTCGTGTGGCGCGAGCCGTCGAGCCAGTGGTGGATCGTTCTCGCGTGGCATCTCGTCGGCGCGTGCCTGCACCCCGACGAGCCGTCGCCCGAGGCCAGCGCCCATTCAGCCGCGCTCGGCGTTCGGAGTGCTTCGGACGCGCTCGTCCGTCACGTCGACGAGCTCCAGCGCATCGCGCTCGGCGTGGCGCTCATCGACCGATCGACGTGCTCGTTCGAGCGGCCGCTCGACGCGCAACTCCCCTTCGCGCTCCCCGGAACGGGTTTCGTCCTCACGGGCGCAGCGGACGCGCGGATACTCGGCGTGCACGCCGGAGCGCTCGAGGTCGAGACGCCGAGTGGACGATCGCGGGTGCGTCCCGAAGAGAAGGCGCTGCCGGTCGGTGGCGTCATCTCGGAGCCGTCCGCGCGAGCCATCTGTGCCGACTACACGCTCGTTCTCGAGCCCGCCGCGCTCGATCTTCCCGGCGTGTCGATCGCCGCGCCGCTACGCGATCTGCCGCGGAGCTTTCAGCACGAGCAGGCGCCGCGCGTCTCGGCCGCGCTCGAGCTCATCCGTCGGCACCAGCCCGCGAGCTTCACCCAGCTGCGCGCGATGATGCGCGTCGCGGCGATGAAGCCGCGGAGCGTCGGCGAGTACTCGAACGTCTCGCAGTCCGACCTCCCCGGCGCCTTCGTCTGCACCGCGACCGCCGACCCGTACGTCCTCGCCGACTCGATCGTCCACGAGCTGCACCACAACCGCCTCTTCTTCCTACAAGACGAGGCGCCGCTCTTCGCCGGCGAGCGCGACGGCATCGCCGAAGCGGGCGCGTTCTATTCGCCGTGGCGCGACGACCTCCGGCCGTTGCAGGGGCTCTTTCACGGCGCGTTCGTCTACCTGCCGGTCCTGCGCTTCTGGATCGACGTCGTTCGTGCCGGCGCCGTCTTGGACGATCGGCGATCGTACGCGCTCGATCAGCTCGCCCGGATCCCGGTGCAATGCGCCGTCGCGATCATGCAGCTCCGCCGGCATGCGCGGCTCACCGCCCGCGGCGACGCCGTGCTGGCGGAGATGGCGGCCGAGCTGGATCACGCGTCGGCCGACGCACGGGCGCTCGGCGCGCCCGTCGACGCCGCCGCCACGATCTTTCACGACGACGGGAGCTTCACGCGCGAGACGTCAGACGCGACACCGATCAGCGTCAGGGATTCGCTCCTCGCCCACTGGCACCGTCACGACGTACGCCATCAGCTGTCCGCCGACGATCTCCTCGGCGCCAAGTGATCGGCGGTCACACGTCGGGCGTCCACAGGCGCTTCTTGAAGTAGTCACGCCAGGCCGCCGGCAGCGCCGGGTGTCCGACCGCGCGCTCCAAGAGAGCCTGATTCGCCGAGTCGATCGCGTAGAGGTTCACCACGTCGGCGACCGTGAGACCACGCTCGTCGCGCGCCACGAGCTCGATCGCATCGCCTGCCGCGAGCTCGCCTTCGCGCGCGACGGAGAAATAGAAGCCGCTTCGGCCGCTCTCGTGGAAACGCTTCACCATCGCCGGATCGCCGAACCGAAGACCGAGCTTGTAGCAGGGCGTCCGCGGCTGCGTGACGACGAGCTCCGTCGTCCCGATCCGGTAGCGATCTCCGATGCAGACCTCGTTCTCGAGCAAGCCTTCGGTCGAGAGGTTCTCCCCGAAAGCACCCCACGCCAGCTCGGCATCCGGCAGCTCGCGACGCCAGAAGCCATAGTGCTCCGACGGATAGCCATACACGGCCTTCTCAGGACCTCCGTGGACGGAGAGATCCGATTGCTGATCCCCTTCGACGTTCAGACGGCTCACGCGCACCCGCCCCGCGACCGGCGTCTTGAAGATCGATGTACGGACGACGCGGCCTCGCCACTCGACGTCTCGTGGACCTCCGACATTGACCGCGACGAGCTTCATGCGGCGCGCGTCACCGTACTGCCATCGGCGTGCTCGTCGTATGCGCTCGCGCGCCAGGAGATGGATATCTCATGCTGTCTCCGATTGCGGCTCGTCCGCCTGATCGACGACTACTCAGCCACCACGTTCAGCACATACCGCATTTCGTGGAACTGCAGCCCTCCCAACTCGACCAGCTTGATCGAATCCGGCTCCGCACGAAAACCGGCAGCCGTGTAGAAGCCGATGGCGCGCTCGTTGCCGACGAGAACCCAGAGGCTGATTCTCGTCGCGCCTCCCGCGACCATCGCTTCCCTCGACTTCAACCACAACGCCCGGCCAGCGCCGGTGGACCACTGACTGGGCGTGACGTAGATCGCCCAGAGCTCACGGTCGGTGTTCCGCGAGCCGTCGTCTCGACAGCGACCGAAGGCCGAGAAGCCCACGATCTCGTCATTCACCTCGGCGACGAGAAGGGAAGGCTCTCCGTTGGCAAGTACCCCCTCCCACATGGCCTGACGTCGCTCGACGGATAGTCCCGCCAGAAGCTTCCGGGGAAGCAGGTGGCGATATGCCTGCTGCCACGACAGCACATGAACCTTCGCGATGGCTCCCGCGTCGGCAACCGTCGCCGCGCGGACCGTCGCCGCCGCACGACGCTTCACGGTGCCGAAGCTCGGCCGTTCGGGCTCCCACGGCCGGTCGTAGCGCCCGGCGACCCAGAAGACACCCGGTGCGAATGAAGGAGGTCGATTCGAACGGGCTCTTGCCGTTGCGAGCGACCGAACGTCGGCTGCAGCGACGGGTCAGACGCTGGGGCCGCGCCCGAGACTACCCTGGTTCGTGTCGAGCGAAGACACCCGCGTGTCCGAAGGCCGCGCCCGTCAGCTTCAGCGGCCTGTTGGGCGTTCAGGTCCTTCACAGTTCCTTGGCGACCACGCGACCGGCACGCAGCTTCATTCTGTAGCTTGCCGCCTTGCCTTCCCACGTGCGCATCTTGATCTCGAGCTCGCGGGCGATTCCCTTGATCTTCATCGAATGCCACCAGTCGAGGGGAAGGTCTTCGCGAAGCATCCATAGACGAGACCGAACGCCCGAAGGATGCGGTCAACGTCGTCGGGAGGACCAGCGCTCGGCAGCCAGTATAGCTCGCCCGATGCAGCGGTTCGTTAGGCGGACTCGCATACCCACTGCTATCGGCGAGTTACCGTGACGGTAGAAGAGCGCTGTCCTGCTTTCGGCCATCCTTCAAGCACAGTCCCTTCCTCAAGCGGCTGATCAGGATCAGCAATCGCCATGACCTCGAAGACCTTTCCGGTATCGAGGTCTCCCGACCTGCCAAAGTACGCCAGCACGCTCCAGCGCCCGTCTTCTCGAAGCGTTGGAATTGGTTGTACCCAATACGCCCCGGTATCGAGCGGGTGGACTACGATGCGCACCTGTCGCTCGGGTCCGTCCGCGATTGTCACCAGTTGTCGGGGCCCTACCAGGGCTTTGTCGAGGGGCTCGAGTATCTGAATCTTCCCACTCGGCTCTGGAACACTGGAACGCTGCTGGGCCTTTGGAACAATCATCACGACGTGGCTGAGCTTCTCGTAGAGTTCGTCGACTCTAATTTCGAGCTCCGCGTTTTCCCGCTGTGCCGCCAGGCGGTCCAAGCCTGTTGCTGCAAGAAGCAGAATCGCCCCCAGGGCAAGGAAGACCCAACGGTCGCGGCCCAGTCGCATCCCCGCAATCGTGAGGAGCACCACGCCAACTCCCTGTAGCAGTGCCAGGAGGATGCCGAACACAACTCTATTTCCTCACGACCTCGGCTAGGTCAGACATCGCCTCGGCTTCAGGCCATCCTGGGAGCACGAGGCCTTCACGGAGGGGTGCATTCGGGTTTGCGACAGCCCGTATTTCAAAGTGCTTGCCCAGGTCGACGTTTCCCGGTCGACCGATATAGATCTGCAGCTTCCACGTACCGTCTTTCCGGACGCTGACGGCTGGCTGCACCCAATAGTCGGAAACCGCCAGAGGGTGCACAACGACCCATACGGCTGCATCGGGACGAGTTACCGTACCAGCAACGATGGGGCGCTCGACTACGCTCGATCCGTCTGCCGGCGTCGAGATGGCTATCTCCAGCTTGGCTGCATCCGCATCAACAACGGCACTACACGCCATCACACACCATACGACGGTCAATATCAATGCGAGTCTCATCTATGCCTCCTTCGTACGAGCCACATAACGGCTCTGCGATCAGCGGCGGCGCGAAGCGCCGACCTCCTGGATCGCCTTGTTAGCCACTTTCGACCGCGTAAAAGTCCTCAAGCGTCAGAATCGCCCTCCGAATCGATCTATAGTCGTCGGGAGGGACGTCGATGAAGCGACCCTCGCCCGATTCGTCATCAAATGGAAGGAGCCCTGCAGGGGCCTTGGCCGTGCTGATCAGATCGACGTAGCACCCGTAGTCGAGCTTGTAGACGTCGTACCGAACCCCCGGCTGGTCGTGCGTAGAAACGCTCCTCTTGAGCACGTGTAGCACCCGCGCGTCGTAGAGCGCATCGATAAGGCGATCCGCTACGTCGGTTCGGAGAAGAAACGCCCGGGCTCGTCTCTGACCTATCACCGTATCGATCACCCAATGAAGAAGCCGGCGGGCGTTTTGGTTGGCCGTTACGGCATTGTCCTTGTCGCGTTGGTACCAGTTCTTCGCCGCGACCCGCACGTGCTGCACTGAGATCGGGTCATCAAGTGCCCGCTGGGCTGCAAGCGCCAGGACGTTGATCGCGTCTCGCGGCACACCTTCCGACGCCCTTACGAACTCTTCGAATGCGCGTTTCTCAGTAAACGCTCGGCGTACAAGCTCGACAGCATCGTCGGGAATCGCATCCGCGAGTTCTGTCTTTTCGACGGCCGCCTCGAGATGGCGATGCACTAAGCTGCGAAAGAATCCGTCGCGCGCTCCTCATCGTTATCAAACACCATGAAATCATCGAGGCTGACATCGGCTGACGCGTCGGCGCCCAATTCGATGCCGACGCAGTCGCCACCCGGGTGACGGATTTGGAGCTCGGACCGCTGCTCAATGGCCGCAATCTTTGCGGTTACACCTTGGATCGGGAAGAGCGATCGTCTCAGCAGGTCTGCGAGGTAGGGCTGTAGGACTACGGGAATGCTGCTCCACTCATCTAGGAGAACCCAGAGCCGGCGCTCTGCCAGAAGGCCCACGATCCGTCGAAACGCAGCCCCCGTAGCGCCGAAGTTGACGTAGAGCCTCTCACTGCCCGTTCGCCGCTCGGACGCAGCCACGGATCGAGACTTGGCATGCTGGGTGGTGTGCCCGGATGCAACATCGACGCCAGAAGGACCCACGGCAATTGAGGCCTTCGCAGAGTCAGACACCTTCATCCTTCATCGACGCATTCGCCGTAATCTCCCGCTCGATGGAACCTGACACACGGACCTGCGTGATCGCTTCTGCAAGTGCGTCCAGCGCAGGCCCGGCCTCGGCCAGGTTCAGCGTCTCCGCTTTGGCGACGAAGAACCGATAAAGGGACTCATGGATCGCCGAAAGGACGTCCACCAATAAGCCTGTAGCTCGCTCTTCCAGCGGACGAGTTGCATCGCCATACAGCCCGGCGTTGGACCCAACGTTCCGAAGATCAACCATGACGACAGCGTCTCCGGCCTCTTCGCGGTTATCGGCGAGATACGTTAGTGCATGGGTCTTACCCGTTCCCCTTCTTCCGAAGAGGACTTGATGGTCGTGGCTGCTCAGAAGTGTGAAGAGAGGTCCGACATCGACAAATGTATGGATAAGGGTTTCGCGCGCCGTGGCCTCTGCGCGCCGCGACAGCTTTATTTAGTAACGCCGTGTTGATTGGAGACGTCATTCCTTGCCTCATGTGGCCACTACAATTGAACAGGTCTGCATGACACACGCGACACTGCAGCCGGCTGCAGTGTAACGTGGGCGGTGCACGTCTGGCGCTGGCGAGATTCACCTACGCGCATGCGAAGTCCTGAGATCACTGGCCCTGCAACCTCGCCGCGTTATCCAGCCTCTAGCGCCGCGCGCTAACACCGTCCGGCAGTTCACCGCAGGGCGTGGCTGAATCACCAACATCCCGCGCCACCACTGCGCCGGAGAAGACAGAGAAACCGACATGAAGCGCTCCTTCTAAGATGCTTTCGACGGCCGCTGCAAGAAGATACTGCGTGGCGGCCTTCCAATGCCCGCAACGATTGCATCGCAATGACACAGACCCGTCGCCGCTCGCTGGCAAGGCCTTGCTCAGCGCACCCGCGGCAGCTTTACAGCGCGCGCCGTAGGGCGGCCGCGAAACGCGACGGCGTCACGCTACCGATCGATACGTCGGCGGCGCCGACGAAACCGCCAGCGATCGCGCCGACTCGACAGTCCCGCGCGAGCGCCGACTCCGCATCCCGCAACGCCGGCTCGAACGCGACGTGGCGAAGCTGCCAGCCGGCGTTCGGCGCGATGGTGCTTCACGTCGACTCGGCCCACCAGGCTGCCATCGCAAAGGATCGGCAAGGTGTAGTACCCGAACCGCCGTTTTGCCGCAGGCGTGTACACCTCGATCCGATAGTCGAATCCGAAGAGGCGGAGCGTGCGGCCGCGATGCCAGAGAAGAGAGTCGAACGGGGAGAGGAACGTCGCGCCGCTATGCGGCGCGCGGGGCGAAGCGCTCGCTCGAGCGCGCGTAGATCCTCGGCGAGAACGAACCAGCGGCCGCGTTCGCCTTCGACGGCGATCTCGACGACGTCCCGCCTCGCGAGCGCGCTGTCGAGCATCCGCCGGCGCTCGGAGGCGCCGAAGCGCGGGAACGTGAGATAGAGACGGAGGTCCATCTCGGTCGCCGCGCCCATCGCTCGCAGCGACTTCACCAGATGCCACCGCCGGAACGCGTCGGCCGAGAGCGCCTCGACCGTCGCGGCTTCCGGCAGCACCCGCGCCGCGACGTCGTAGCGCTTCTGAAAACCGTTGCGCGAGTGGACGAGGATGCGGCCGGTCATCCACAGATAGTCGAGCGCGTGCGCGGCGGGTTTCCAGTTCCACCAGCCGCTCGTGCCGCGGTCGGTGCGGGGGTCGGCGAAGTCGGCGCTCGAGAGCGGGCCGCGCGCGGCGATCTCGGCTTCGACGGCGCGCACCACGCGACGATTGTGCTGGAGCCAATCGGACCAGCCGCGGTGCTCGAGCGAGTAGTCGAGCATCGCGCGGCGCCATGCCGGGAGGTCGCGCGTCGAGACGAGGCACGCGGCGTGCGCCCAATATTCGAAGAGCACGCGCCGCTGGTAGACGAGGCGCTCGAGCGTGCGGCGGTCGAACGCGCCGAAGCGGCTCCACAACGTGAGGAGGTGCGCGCGCTCGACGACGTTGATCGAGTCGAGCTGGATGCCGCCGGTCGCTTCCGCGAAGCGCGCGAGGCTCGCGGCGGTGAGTCGCCGGCCGCGCGGGCGATCGAGCTGCTGCCGCTCGATGAAGAGATCGGCGACGGCGCGAAGCGGGAACGTCAGCGGGCCGCGCAATCTCGCGGAGACGACGTCATGGGTGCTGGCGACGCCGTCGCTGTCCTTGTTGTCGCTCCAGCTCCTCGGCGAGCCGTTCGAGGCGCGCCGCCGCGGCGTCGACTTGCGCGGCCGCGTTCTCGGCGCGGACCGCGGCGTTCTCGGAGCGCTTGGCGGCTACCTCGGCACGTTCGGCTGCGGCCTTGTCGTCGCGGTCGCCGGCCCACGCGGGCACCGAGAGGATCATCAGTAGGAGGGCCATCGAGATTCTACGCGCCATCGCGTCCGGGTACCGACCGGCTGGCGAGGTGTCAACCGCGGCATCGCGGTCGCGACCCGCGCGGACACCGTCTGACGAAGTGACCGGCTTGCGATCGAGCCGGCATTGGACCATATCGGCGGCATGTCGCTCTACGACCTCACGACGAAGACTCTCGACGGCAAGCCCGCCGACCTCGGCCGGTTCCGCGGCAAGGTGACGCTCGCGGTGAACGTCGCCAGCGAGTGCGGGTTCACGCCGCAGTACAAAGGTCTCCAGGCGCTGCACGACGAGCTCGCCGGCCGCGGCTTCGCGGTGCTCGGCTTCCCCAGCAACGAGTTCGGCGGCCAGGAGCCGGGCACCGCGGAGCAGATCCAAACGTTCTGCGAGCGCAACTACGGCGTGAAGTTCCCGATGTTCGAGAAGCTCGCCACCAAACCAGGGCCGAGCCAGTCGCCGGTGTATGCCTTCCTCACCAAGGGCGGCGACGCGCCGAGCTGGAACTTCTGCAAGTTCCTCGTCGGCAAGGACGGCGAGGTGCGCGCCTTCTTTCCGAGCAACGTCGCTCCCGCCGATCCCGCGCTGCGGAAGGCGATCGACGACGCGCTGTCGGCCTGACGGCGACGAACAGGCGCACTCGGCGCTCGGCATCATTCACACCCAGGCACACGACGAAACGACGCGAGGTTCGCCGAACGAATCGCGCGGACGATTCGTTGAGCCAATCTGACGCATTCCACGGCAAGCGTTTCCCTCCGGCATTGACTGCCGCCGCACGACTGTGTGACGAGCGGCACCCCCGGAGGGCCCCACATGATCGAACCGTCACGATTCGGGTTCAACAGAGCGCTTGTTCTAATGTTCGGCTGGTGCCTCTTGTGGTCGTCGAGTCTCAGCGGTTGCGGCGGTGGTGGTGGTGGCGGCGGCGGTAACGGCAGCACCAGCAAGGGCGGCGGCGGCTCGAGCCTGACCGAGAATACGCTCGGCCTCATTCAGGAACGCACCCAGGCGAACGGCGACGTCTTCTTCGTCTATCGAGATGCGGACGATGGATTGAACAAGGGATTCCCGTCCGGCTTCTTCGGCACGATCGCCAAGGTGCACATCGACGCGGCGTGCATCTTCGATCCCGGCAGTGTCGACGGCTGCAGCCGAGACGAAGGCAGTGCTCGACGTCACACGTGGCACCGTGTTCCGTGTATCGCTCGACCCTTTGGCGCCGGGCGAGTTCGCCGGCCTGAGCTTCGTCGAGCCGGAGGGAGCGTTCGTCGGCGCGGGCGGTACCGGCTACGACCTTTCCGGCGCGCGTCGCGTGGAGTTCGACGTCGCATCTCTGGCAAGCGCGAGGTGCCAGTTCGGTGACGCCGGGATCGTCGCGCCTTTCGAGCAGGTGGAAGGAGGAGGCGCGTTCCAGCACCGGGTGATCGATCTCGCCTCGCTGGAGCGTGCTCCGGGATCGACGCTCACCTGTCCTCCGAAGGACCTCACCGACGTGCACGTGCTCTTCACGGTCGTCTCGAACGACGTGAATGCTCCGGACGGGGCGACAGTTTTCCTCGACAACGTCCAGTTCATTCCGACTCCGAGCCGGCAACGCTCCGCGGAGGCCGCGTGAGCTTCCCGGTCGGCACCGCGGTCTTCGGCTCCGTCAAGCGCAACGAGGAACCTTTTACTTCCGACCAGGTGCTCAGAAATACTCACCACGATCTATGAGTCGGCGATCGCGGCCCAAGCGCTCGGCGTGCGCGCGAACGCGGAGGATCGCGACAGCATCGCGCGCATCGCGGACGCATTCACGTATGCACTTGCCCACGACAATCAAGGCTTGCCGATCCCGCTCGCTCCCGACGGGAGTCGCGGTCTCCATTCGGGTTATTCGAGCGGCGATCTCGGTCTCAACAACGGCCAAGGAGGTCCGGTCGAAGCGGGACAGGTGCGGCTCGCCGGTTTCTCGGCAGATCTGTGCGCGCCGTCGGGATTCTGTCTCGTACTCGACGGAACGACCGGCGGGAACGACGCGTTCGCAATACTCGCGCTCATCGAGGCGTCTGACCGGCTCGGAGAGCCGCGATACCTGAATGCTGCGATCGAGCTCGGCCGCTGGATCGTCGGCAGCCTCGAGGACGACAGCGGCGCGGGCTTCGGCGGCTATTTCCTCGGCTATCCCGATGGCGGTGCGACGCGGGGTCCCGAGACGAAAGTCCTCGGCAAGAGCGTCGAGAACAACGCCGACATCTTTCGCGCGTTCACCTCGCTCGCTGACCGCGACCCGACGAATGCCGCGTTCTGGCTTGCTCATGCGAAGCACGCGGGTGACTTCGTGATCGCCATGTTCGACGCGGACGAAGGCCGGTTCTCGGCGGGAACCGTACCCCACCGGGGTTGGCCCTTCACCCGGGATCTCGCCCGACGGAGCGCAAAGAGAAGCTGATGTCATCAACACGTTCGACTTCGTCGACAGTCAGACGTTCACCACGCTCGCGCTCGCGCCCTCCCCCGAGTATCGCGATGCGATCGACTGGCGGCGGCCTATCCGGCACGCGGCGGAGCGCTTCACAACCACCGCTCAGGTCGACGGCGAGGAGTTCCGTGGATTCAACATCATCGCCGGGTCGGACGCGCCGAACCGTGGAATCGCATGGGAGTTCACCGGCCAGATGGTCGTCGCGATGAGGCTGGTCGACCGCGAGTTCTCCGCGCCGGACCTCGCCACGAGCGCGGACGCGTACCTCGCCGAGATTCGCCGCGCCCACGCAAGTGCGCCGTTCGCGGACGGACGAGGCGTCGTCGCAGCAACGATCGACGGAGAGGTTCCGCTGCCCATAGACCAATGCTTGAAGACACCGTTTCAATGCATTCCGGAGCGCGTAGGCCTCGCGGCATCCGCTTGGGCGGTTTTTGCAGAAGCGGACTTCAATCCGCTAGGCCCCTCGCTTGAATGACGGCTCGCACACGCGAACCGCGTTGTCGGCGCTTGCGTTCGCGCGGGCTCGGCGACGCTACCCGCAGCGCCGACGCCGGGACGTACTGGCCGATCATCTTGAGCGCGTTCACCGACTCGTCGGGGTCTTCGCCATCGCGAGCGTGAAGTCCGCCTGGTCTCGGCGGGTTTGGCGGCCGGTTGCCCTGTCGCCTGCGAGCGACCGTGCGCCGTCGGGGTTGCCGCGCATCCAGTGTCCGGGTTCCACATGATCGAGTGCGCCATTTGGAGCTCTCCGCGGCGTGCGCAGTGACATGCCATCTATCGAGTTGACAGCGGCGCGCGCCCCGCGGCACCAAAGAGAGAGCGTCGCAGGAAGCAGCGGGTCGGAAACAAAGGGGGGCACACTGGTCGAGGTCACCGCTTCGAGGGGGCGGCTGACGAGGACCGTCGCGCCGGCGGTGCTGGCGCTGATCCTCGTCTCGTCCGCGCACGCGCAAGTGCCGCCGTCGTTCTCCAAGTCCTTCAGCCCGTCGACGGTCGGCCCCGGGAGCGTCAGTACGCTCACCTTCACCATCTCGAACGCCGGCTCGGCGACTCCGGCAACGTCGCTGGCGTTCACCGATGACCTCCCGGCGGGTCTCGTCATCGCGACGCCGGCGAACGCGTCGACGACCTGCAACGCGACGCTCGACGCGCCCGCGGGCGGCACCACGATCGCGCTCGACGGCGGCGGGCTCGGCGCGAACGAGACGTGCACCGTCGCGGTCGACGTCGTCGGCAACGCGCCGGGCGTCCACACGAACCTCTCCGGCGACCTGACGTCGAGCGCGGGCAACAGCGGCACGGCGACGGCCGACCTCACCGTGAGCACCGGCGTGCCCGGCTTCACCAAGAGCTTCGCGCCGAGCGCGATCGCGGTCGGCGGCACCAGCACGCTCACGTTGACCATCGACAACAGCGCCAACGCGTCCGACGCCTTCAACCTCGCGTTCACGGACACGCTCCCCGAGGGCCTGACGATCGCCACTCCCGCGAACGCCGCGACCGACTGCGGCGGGATCCTGAACGCGACCGCGGGCGGCAGCAGCGTGTCGCTCATCGTCGGCATGGTGGCGGCGATGTCGACCTGCACGGTGACGGTCGACGTCACCACCGAGACCGCCGGCACGTTCGCCAACACGACCGGCAACCTGACCTCGAATCTCGGCAGCAGCGGCAAGGCGAGCGCCGCGCTCACCGTCTCGGTGAACCTGCTTCGCAAGCGGTTCACCGGCGAGCCGGGCCTGCCCGGCGGCACCGTCGGCCTCGAGTTCACGCTCATCAACCTCGACCGCTCCGACGACTTGACGAACATCGCCTTCACCGACGATCTCGACGCGACGCTGTCGGGCCTGACGGCGATCGCCCTGCCCCTCAGCGACCCGTGCGGACCCGGCTCGCAGCTGAGCGGAACGAGCCTGCTCGCGCTCACCGGCGGCAGCCTGGCGGCGGAGGGCTCGTGCACGTTCAGCGTGACGTTGCAGGTGCCGGCAAACGCGGCGACCGGCACCTACGTCAACACCACGAGCACGGTCACCGCCGATCTCGGCGGCGTCCCGGTGGTGAAGGACCCCGCGACCGACAATCTCACCGTCGAGCCGGCGCCGATCCTCACCAAGACGTTCACCGACGACCCGGTCGCCGCCAGCGACACGGTGACGGTCGAGTACAGCATCACCAACAGCGATCCCGACTCGGACGCGACCAGCATCGCCTTCACCGACGACCTGACGGCGCTCGTCCCGGGGATGACGGCGACCGCGCTGCCGGCCGACGGCTTCTGCGGTGCCGGCTCGCACGCGACCGGCTCGACCCAGCTCTCCTTCACCGGCGGCAGCCTCGGCCCCGGCGCGTCGTGCACCTTCAGCGCCACGCTGCAGGTCCCGGCGAGCGCGGCGGCCGGCACCTACTCGAATCCGACCGGCGTCGTGACCGCCACGGTCGAGGCCATGGCCGTCACCGGCAGCCCGGCGAGCGACGACCTCGTCGTCGTCGCCGCGCCGCGCCTCACCAAGACCTTCGTCGACGATCCGGTCCTCGCCGGCGGGATCGTCACGCTCGAGTTCACCCTCAGCTACGACGAGGGCGCACCCGCCGCCGGCACCGACATCGCCTTCACCGACGACCTGAGCGCGACCCTCGCCGGGCTCACCGCCGTCGGCCTCCCCGCCGCCGACGTCTGCGGCGCCGGCTCGCAGCTGAGCGGCACGACGACGCTCAGCTTCACGGGCGGCAGCCTCGGCCCGGGCGAGTCGTGCACCTTCACCGTAATGCTCCAGGTGCCCGGCGGCACGCCGCCCGGCACGCTCACCAACACCACGAGCACGGTCACCGCGACGATGCTCGGCCTGCCGGCCACGGGTCCCGCGGCGAGCGACGATCTCGACATCGCCGGACTGGCGCTGACGAAGACCTTCGTCGACGATCCCGTCGTGCCCGGCGCGACCGTGACGCTCGAGTTCACGGCGAGCAATCTCACCACCGGCTCGACGATCACGAACGTCGCGTTCACCGACAACCTGACCAACATCCTGCCCGGCTTGACCGCCGTCGGCCTCCCGGCGAGCGACGTCTGCGGCGCCGGCTCCATGCTGAGCGGCACCACGACGCTCACCCTCACCGGCGGCACCCTGTCGCCGGACTCGTCCTGCATCTTCAGCGTCACGCTCCAGGTGCCCGACGCCGCGGCCGGCGGCGAGTACACGAACGTCACGAGCGCCGTCAGCGGCGACGTCGACGGCACGCCGATGACCGTCGCGCCGGCACACGACACCTTGATCGTCGCCGCCCCGCTGGCGCTCACCAAGTCCTTCACCGACGACCCCGTCGTGCCCGGCGGCACCGCGACCCTCGAGTTCACCGTCAGCAACCTGAGCACGACGCAGAGCGCGACCGACGTCGCGTTCACCGACGACCTCGACGCCGCCCTCACCAGCCTCGTCGCGACCGGTCTCCCGGCGAGCGACGTCTGCGGCGCCGGCTCCGAGATCAGCGGCACCGGCCTGCTGATGTTCACGGGCGGAAGTCTCGCGCCGGGCGCGTCGTGCACGTTCAGCGTCACCGTGGCGGTGCCCGGCGACGTCTCCGTCGGAACCACGGTCACCAACACCACCAGCGCGGTGACCGGCACCGTCGGCGCCGTCGAGGCGAGCGGCGCTCCCGCGACCGACGACCTCCGGATCGACTTCTTCGCCTTCGGCAAGACGTTCACGGGACCGGCCGCAGCCGGCGGCCACGCGACGCTGCGCTTCACCCTCGAGAACTTGAGCACCGACTCGGTGAGCGGCCTCGCGTTCGTCGACGATCTCGACGCCGTGCTAAGCGGCCTCGTCGCGACCGGTCTCCCGGCGAGCGACGTCTGCGGCGAGGGCTCGACCCTCGCCGGTACGTCCGTCCTGACGTTGACCGGCGGCAGCCTCGCCGCGGGCGAGTCCTGCACCTTCGACGTCGTCCTCGCCGTCCCGATCGGCACCGCGCTCGGCAGCTATCCCAACACCACCGGCGATCTCCTCGCCGACGGCCTGCGAGTCGCGGGTCCGGCGACGGCCGCGCTGGAGATCGTCGAGGGGGTCGACCACCTCGTCGGCTACCGCGTCCGCGAGCCGAGCCGCGACGTCAACGGCGACCGCCTCCCCGGCCGCAATCGCCTGCCGAAGGATTGGGTGATCACCGTCGACGACGCGCGCATCGACAACGCCGCCGAGGACGACCCCGAGAACTTCGTCGTGCGGCGGACGGTCGGCGTGCTGAACCCCGCCGAGAAGAACGGCGAGGGCGGCCCGCTACTGCCCGAGCAGTCCTACCTCGAGTACCAGCTGCGCCTCGCCAGGGAGAGCGTCGCCGACGCCGTCAACGGCCGCTTTCCGAAACCCGCCAAGCACGTCAAGCGAGTGTGGGAGCTCGACAACCAGCTCGGCACCATCGCCGTCGAGTCTCGCCGGGTGGAGAGCCTGCTGGTGCCCGCCGCCGTCGCGAGCGACGCCGCGCCCGCCGCGCCCCCGGACGCGACGCACTACGTCTGCTACGGCGTCAAGCCGACGACGGACGTCAGGGAGCAGACCCCCGGCACCACCCGCGGCAAGTTCCGCCGCGACCTCCAAGCGTTCGCTCGCGATCAGTTCGCCGACTGCGTCGTCGACCGCGATGGCAATCCGAGCTTCACCGACTCGCCGGTCGCCGGCACGTGTCTCTTCGACGTGAAGAAGCCGTTCGCGCTCTGCAACCCGATCACCAAGACGCCGGTCGTCCCGCCGCGGAAGACCTCGGCCGTGATCGCCGGCTCGACGCCGTCGAGCACGCGCAGCCTCCTCTGCTACCAGGCGCGCCTCGCGTCGCGCGTGACGAACGCCGCCGCCGCGAGCCTGATCGGTCTCCCCGTCGACACCCGCCTCGACCCGCGCCAGTCCCGCCACACCAAGCGCACCGTCCATTCCGGAACCCCGCTGTTCGTCACGCCGGGCAACCTGTTCCCGGCTCCGCGGCTGCTCGACACCAATCGCCTGCGCAGCTTCTGCGTGCCGACCGACGTACTGGGGGTGGCGCCGGCGGGATAGTCGAGACGAGCAGGAGTACCGGTCAGCATCGAGGGTGATCGACGTCTCGACACCGCGCGCCGCTCAGGGCGGCTGGAGACACCACTCGATCGAGAATGGCTTCAATCGGCGCCCCATTCGACCGCGTAAGCTAACTAAATAAATGCTTGAGGAAGATGAGGCCGAGAACGACGTGCTTGTACTCGGCGGCGTCCATGCTGCCGCGCAGCGCGTCGGCCATCTTCCAGAGCTGGGCTTCGTAGCCGACGGTGGCGCCGCCGTTGGTCGCCGCCTTCGCGTCTTTCTTGCGTCTTGCCATCGCGGGTCTGGCGCCTCTCATTCCGATTTGAAGTACCGCCGCTTCGGGTCCTGCGGCCCCGTGCCGATCTCGCGCACCTGCCCGCGCCCGACCAGGCGGGCGAGCCGCGTGCGCGTGGCGCGCGACGTGAGACCGATCGCCTCGGCGATCTCGCTCGTGAGGCGTCCCTTGCCGCCGGCGAGGCACGCGATGATCGCCTGGTCGGTCTCGTCGAGTACGGGGCGGCCCACCCGCGCGGTGGCGATCGTCACGCGAAAGCGCGTTGCCAGCTCCTCGAACACCGGTGCTGCAAGCCCGGCGTCGCGGCAGGCGGCGGTCATGCGCTGGATGCCGCTGCCCCACTGCTCGATCAGGCCGAGCGCGTGGAAGACGCGGCCGATCACCCGGTTGCGCAGCTTCGACACGCCGCGCGGCAGGTCCTCGAGCGTGAGCCCGAAGGGCAGGAGGCCCGGGTTCTCCACCTCGAGGCGGTCGTCGAAGATCGAGACGCGCAGCGGGGCGCCGCGCTGCGCGTAGTCGGTGTGCGCCACCGCGTTGATGACCGCCTCGCGCACCGCCGCCGGCGGCAGGTTCCAGCGCTCCTTCCGGCGCACCGCGCCGATCTCCGCGCCGTGGAGGCTGTGCTTCTGGACGAACGCGATCGCCTCCTCGATAGCGCGGACGGGATGCGAGCGGATCTCGCCGCGATCGACGATGCGGCTCTTGTCGGCGCCGGCGAAGCGGCCGGCCTGGATCCAGGCGTCCGGGAAGTGGCGCGCGCGGTCCTTGCCGAACAGGATCGTTCCGCCCACCGTCGGCACCTTGCGGCCCTGGTGGACGGTGAGGAGCCGCAGCGTCTCCAGATCGCGGCGGACGAGCCGGCGGATGGCCGCAAACGACTCGGAAGCGGCTCGGAAGTCCAGCGCTTCCGAGTCGAGCCCGGGCATCGGCTGCTCGTCAAAGCCCTCGCCCCGGGCGAAGCGCCGCAACTCCTCGATCAGCTCGGCGTCGGCTCGTCTGTTCGTCGAGCCGACCCGGACGTAGACGCCACCGGCTGGCCCTTCACGAGAGAGGGAGTGCGGGCGGGAAGGACTCGGATGGACGTGCAGCACCACGACCTGCGTCCGGCGCCAGGGGAGAATCTCGATCTCCGGCACGAGCCGAGGGCTGATGCGGTCGCTCACGAGGTTGGCCACGCGCTCCTCCAGATCGAGCGCGTCGGGCACGCCCCGCACGTGCCGGCTCCGGTCCTCCACACCGATCAGAAGCGTCCCGCCCGCGGTGTTTGCGAAGGCCACGATCGTCTTGAGCGCCCCGTCGGGTGAGGAGAGGTCGCGCTTGAACTCCAGCGTCTTGCCCTCGGGACGCTTGAGGATCTCGACCAGGTCCGTCACGCTCGGAAGCCTACTCGGAAGAGCCCGGGCCCATCAAGCTTCCGAGTCCATGGCCGCCCCAGCTGCTCGTGGGGGTCTACTGTAATTGGACGGTTCTGCACAGCACGCGCGACACTGCGTGCGTCGCAGCGTAGCGCGGAGCCGCGGCATTTGAACTGTTCGAGATTCGTCAAGTCTGATCTTGACTTGTGGGCGCTCACGCCGGCAGCACCCCGCCGTGTTAGCCTGCGCGGCGCCGCAAGCTATCGCCGTTCGCAACGCCTCCGGGACGTCGGCCCGCGGCACCGAGACGATCGGCGAGCGGCTCTCGGGGCGGCTGACGTTGCGATGCACGGCTCGCACGAAGCGCATCAGTAAAAGGATTCCGACCGGCGCGGCAAGCGGAAACCGAGGATCGTGTCGCTCGCGGTCCGCGGCTGTGTCGCATTGGCACGGGAAACCCGCGCCCGCGACTTCCGGAACGCCGTCGACCTTGCGTTGACACCCCGGCGGAGCGCGTCCTAAGCGCTCGCCCGTGGTCCGTATCCTCAGCATCCTCCTCGCCCTGATCGCGATCGGCTCCCCGTTGCCGGCGACGGCAGCTCCGACCGTCACGACGGCGAACGGCGCCGCGCCGACCGACGACTCCCTCGCGCGCGTCCGCGCCTCGGGCGAGCTCCGCTGGGGCGCCGACGCGCAGGGCGGTGCGCCCTACGTCTTCCAGGACCCGATGGACCCGAACCATCTCATCGGGTTCGAGGTCGACCTCGCGGCCGAGCTGGCGCGCGCGCTCGGCGTGCGCGCGCGGCCGGTCCAGGGGCAGTGGGACACGCTGCTCGAGCTGCTGAACCGCGGCGACTTCGACGTCGCGCTGAACGGGATCGAGGCGACGGACGAGAAGCGGCGCGTCTGCGCGCTGACGCGGCCGTACTACGTCGCGCCGGAACGTCTGACGGTACGCCGCAACGACGCAACCGCCCCGCGCGATCTCGCCGCGCTCGCCGGACGGCGCGCCGGGACGCTGCCGGCCTCGCTCGCGGAGCGCATCCTGCGCCGCGCCGGCGCCGACGTCCGCACCTACGACGGCGGGCAGAACGACATCTACGAGGACCTGCGGCTCGGCCGGACCGACGCGGTGCTGCTCGACGGGCCGATCAGCCTCTACTACGGCGACGTCGAGCCGGCGCTCGAGACCGTCCCCGGGTCCTTCGGCGAGGTCCGGTACGCGATCGCGGTCCGGCGCGACGACGAGTCGCTGCGCGCCGCGCTCGATGCGGCCTTGGGCGACCTCGCGCGGAGCGGGCGCCTCCGCGACATCTACGAGCGTTGGGGCCTGTGGAATGCGGAGACGGCCGCTCTTCTCGGCGACACGACTCCGCCGCGCGCCACCGTCGCCGAGGCGTACGAAGCGTGGCGTGCCGCGGTCGGGCGAATCCCGCCGTTCACCGAGCGTCTCACGAGCCGTTACCCGCGGATGCTCGCGCTCTTCGCGCGCGGCGCCCTCCTGACGCTCGCGCTCTCGATCGCGGCGATGGCGCTCGCGATCCCGCTCGGCGCGATGCTCGCGCTCGCGCGCAAGTACGGGCCGACGCCGCTCCGCTGGCTCGCGATCGGCTACATCGAAGTGGTGCGCGGCACGCCGCTCCTGGTACAGCTCCTCATGCTCTACTTCGGCCTGCCGGAGCTCGGGATCACGCTCGATCCGTTCGTCGCGGGCGTGCTCGCGCTCGGGCTCAACTACGCGGCGGCGGAGGCGGAGAACTATCGCGCCGGGCTCGAGAGCGTGCCGGTCGCGCAGCTCGAGGCGGCGTGGGCGCTGCGGATGACGACGGCGCAGGCGCTCCGGCTGGTGATCGCGCCGCAGGCGATTCGCATCGCGATCCCGCCGATGGCGAACGACTTCATCGCGCTCCTGAAGGACAGCTCGCTGGTGTCGCTGGTGACGCTCGCGGAGCTCACCAAGACGTACATGAACCTCGCGAGCGCGACGCGCGACCACCTCGGACTCGGCGTCGTGGTCGCGCTCTGGTACCTGGCGATCGGGCTGCCGTTCGCCTGGCTGGCGCGCTCGGCGGAGACGCGGCTCGGCCGCCATCTGCGGAGCGTGCCGGCGTGATCCGCGTCCGCGACCTCGAGCGCCGCCACGCCGGCGCGCCGGCGCCGGTTCTCCGAGACGTCTCGTTCGACGTGCCGGCGGGCGCGCTCGCGGCGATCGTCGGGCCGAGCGGCGCAGGGAAGACGACGTTGCTCCGCTGCCTCGCGGGGCTCGACCCGTTCGAGCGCGGCTCGATCGACGTCGGCGACGTGCGCGTCACCGCCGACGCCGGGCGGCACGGGCGCCGCGAGCGCGCGCGCCTGCACGGCCTCGTCGGCATCGTCTTCCAGACGCTCGAGCTCTTTCCGCACCTGACGGTCCTCGAGAACTGCGTCCTCGCGCCGGTGCACGCGGCCCGCGTCGCGCGCGCCGACGCGGAGGCGCGGGCGCGGGCGCTGCTGGCGCGGCTCGGTCTCGCCGAGCACGCCGGCGCGCACCCGCAGCGGCTCTCCGGCGGGCAGTGCCAGCGCGCCGCGATCGCCCGCGCGCTCGCGATGGCGCCGCGCGTCCTCCTCTACGACGAGCCGACGAGCGCGCTCGACGCCTCGCTCAAGCAGGAGGTCGTCGCCACGGCGCGCGCCGTGCAGGCGACCGGCGTCACGCAGCTCATCGTCACGCACGACCGCGAGGTCGCAGCGCAGGCGGACGTCGTCCTCACGATCGCCGGCGGTCGCATCGAGACGCGGCGCTGAGCCCGTCCCGCTCCCGTCTCGACACCCCGCCATCCCGCATTCCAGTGGGACGATCTCACCCCGATCCCTGATTGACCCGCGGACGACCGCGCGGCTTTCTCGTTGATCACGTTCGCGGCTCGACGGAGGTCGACATGAGGGCAGCGCGGTGGCTCGTGTGCATCCTCGGCATTGCTCTGTGGCTCGCGCTCGACGGGCTCGCGTTCGGCCAGCCGATCGCGCCCTACGTCGATCCGCCCTTCGCCGGACTGTGCACCGTCCGTCATTTCGACGAGGCGGAGGCGCCGCCGCTCGCGGCCTTCGCCGACGAGCCGCTCTGCGTCGAGTACGAGAAGCGCGACATCACGGCGTCGAACGGCGGCGCGATCCGCTTCCTCGCGGCCGAGCCGGCGCGCTTCGCGATCGCGATCCCGAAGTGCCGCTACTGGCAGCAGGACCATTGGCGCATCCAGCTCGTGCCGGGCAGCGCGCTGATCGGCTGGGACGGCAGCTACTGGTTCGACAAGGGAGACGGTGCCGGCGGCGCGCGCCTCCGGAACTTCACGATCGCCGGCCAGCCGGGCGGCCCCGACGACGTCGCGAACCTGATCGCACCGCTCGATCCGGAGCTCGCCGCCGTGATCCGCATGTACGGCGAGGGGCCGAGTGGCGGAGGCGGCGCGAGCATGTGCCTGGAGATCGGCGACCCGTCGTGCTCGCCGCCGCCGTGCGAGAGCGACGACCCGTGCGCCTGCGGCGCGGCGTCGACGCGCGCCGCGGCGGACGCGCAGTGCGACTGCACCGCGGCGAGCAGGCACGGGGCGTACGTGCAGTGCGTCTCGCACGTCGCCGACGCGGAGGTCGCGGCGGGACGGCTGCCGCGCGAGTGCCGCGGCGCCGTCGTGCGGTGCGCGTCGCAGTCGACGTGCGGCAAGCCGGGCTTCTCGACCTGCTGCCGGACCGACGCGCGCGGCAAGACGAAGTGCCACGTGAAGCGCGACGGCCGCTGCCGCGCGCCGCGCGGCGGCCGTGCCTGCGCCGGGGCGCACTCGAGCTGCTGCGACGCGTGCACCGCGAGCGGCTGCGCGTCGTCCGGGCCGCCGCCGGCGTGCACCGAGGGCTGACGTGCGCGCCCCCGACGACGACCGGACGCGACTCGACGCGCGCGACGGCCGGCGCAGCGTGGATCCCGCGGTCACGCGGCGCGCGCTTCTGAAGCGCGCCGCGGCGCTGGCGGCGCTCTGGTCCGTCCGGCCGTGGCGATTCCCGATCCCGCAGGCGCTCGCGCAGACGCTGCCCGACGATCCGGTCACGGTCGCGACGCTCGAGGCGTTCGCGGACACGTTGATCCCGGGCGCGAAGCGCTCGCCGGCGGATCGCGCGATCGCCGGCGTCGCGAGCGGCGCGGGCGCGGTGCAGGCGGGCGCGCTCGACCTCATGAGCTTCCCGCCGGTCGGTTTGCAGCCGGCGCTTCCCGCGCTCGCCGCGGCCCTCAACGCGCGCGCGACCGCGTACGCGGCGGTGCACCTCATCCTCCTCGACCCGACGGTGCCGCCGCTCGTCGCGCTCGACTTCGTCGACCGGACCGCGCTCCTGGTCGAGATCCTCGACGCGACCACGCCGGATCAGCTGGCGTTCTACGCGCTCGCGGCGATTCCGTTCCTCGCCTACCACACGGCGGGTCACCTCCCGACCGCGGAGGCGATTCGCGACGGCCATCCCGGTCTCGCGGCGATCGGCTTCCCGCCGCCGCAGGCGGACGGCCTCTGGCGCTTCCCCGAGTTCTCGTATCGCCTCGCCCTCGCGCCGCGGCACCCGCGCTCGAAGCGAGGGAGCCCGGCATGACGACGCCGGCGCACTCGAGCGGCGACGCCGTTCACCAGGAGCACGGCGATGGCGACTGAGACGACCGACGTCCTCGTCATCGGCACCGGCTTCGGCGGCTCGATCCCCGGCTACTATCTCGCCGCCGGCGGCGCCCGCGTGCTGATGCTCGAGCGCGGACCGCGGCTCGCGACCGAGGAGTTCGCGCACAGTCTCCAGATCGGCGGCTACACCCGGATCGTCGACTACATCCAGGGCACCGGCGTCGACGTGACCGCGGGGAACTGCGTCGGCGGCTCGAGCGTCATCTACTACGCGGCCTCGCTGCGCGCGCCGAGCTTCATCTTCGAGCGCACCGGCACGCTCGGCCGCCGCCTGTGGCCGGCGTCGATCACGCGACGCTCGCTCGACAAGTGGTATCGCCGCGTCGAGCGCACCCTGCCCGTCGCCCAGCAGAGCTGGAAGGACGTGCCGTATCCCGGCGGCGTCTTGGCCGCGGCCTGCGCGCGCGCCGGCCACACCTGCAACCCGGTGCCGGTCGCCGTCGATCTCGAGCGCTGCACCAACTGCAACTGGATGCTGAACGGCTGCCGCTTCGACGCCAAGCGCTCGATGCTCCTCAACTACATCCCCGCGGCCGAGGCGTGCGGCGCCGAGATCCGCCCGCTCCACGAGGTGCAGAGCATCGAGCCGGCGTCGACGCCGGGCTACCGCTACGCGGTCTCCTACCTCCAGCTCGACGCCAACGACTACCGCGTCCCGGTCGGCGGCGGCACGATCGAGGCGAAGCTGGTGATCGTCGCCGCCGGCGCGATGGGAACGCCGGTCATCCTCCAGCGCTCGGCGACGTTCCTCGGCGCCATGCCGCCTGCGGTCGGACGCTACTTCTCGCCGAACGGCGATCACGTGACCCTGGCGCTCCTCGACGAGGGCAAGATCCGCGACCTCCTCGGCCTCGAGCGCGCGCCCGGCGTCGCCTACGACGCCTTTCCGATCGGCAAGCCGATCGGCTCGATGAGCTTCGACTACCTCGACCCGAGCGCGCCCGAGTTCTCGCGCTTCTCGCTCCAGCAGATCTACTTCCCGCCGATCACCAACATCCTCGCCGAGGACGGCGTCGACGGCCCGCCGGTGTGGTTCGGCCTCGACAAGCGCGCGCTCACCTCGCGCTGGCGCTCGTGGCTGACGGTGCTCGCGATGACCGAGGACGCGAACGAGGGCGTCTTCGGAACGCCGCCTCCGACCGGCAACTTCACGCGCATCGCGCCCGCCGCGGCGCTCGGCCAGCTGCAGTACGACGTCGCGCCCGAGACGGTGCACGGCTTCACCACCTCCGACGCGGCAACGCGGTCGATCGTCGAGCGCGACGGCCTCGGCACGCACCACCTCTGGAAGTCGACGACCAAGATCCAGAGCGCGCACCCGCTGGCGTCGTGCCGGATCGGCGACGACCCCGAGACCTCGGCGCTCGACGACCGCCACGAGCTCCGGGGCCATCCCGGCATCTTCGTCACCGACGCCTCGGCGGTGCCGACCTCGCTCTGCGTGAACCCGTCGCTCACGATCGCGGCGCTCGCCGAGCGCGCGTCGGCGATGCTGCTCGCACGCGCCGCCGACTACGGCGTCGCGGTCGCGCGGCGGGTGCCGCCGCCGGGCGAGTCGGAGCCGGTCCGCCTACGGCGCTGCCGCCGCCCCGGCTGAGCGGCCGCGAGCCATCCGCGACCCGCCGAACGCGAGACCGCGCCCCGGATGCTCGAGCTCGCCGAGAAGGAGGAGTTCTCGTGCGGGCTGAGCGCGGCTCACGGCGATGGACGTCCCGCCGCTGGACCGTCCGCGCTCGGAGCGGCGGGCTCGTTGATCTCGTACTGCTGCTCCAGGCGCTCGATCCGACGCTCCAGATCTTGACGTCGCTCGCGCTCCTGCCGCGCCGCCGCCGACACTTTGCCCGTGGCGCGCGCCGCAGCGTGGTGTCGAGCGCGGTGCGTGCGGCTGCCGTGGATCGGGTGCCGCGTATCCGCAGCCAGGACGGTGGTCGCAAGGCCGACGGCGAGGACGAATCCGAGGCATGCACCGAAGCGGCGGAACGTCATGGGTTGCTCCTCCCGTCGGACGAGCCGAGCACGCCGCGACGCATTCGGCAAGCCGGAACCCTCCTGCGCACTTCGCCGACCGCCGCTCGGCGTCACCAGCGGGCTGGACGGCGAGGCATCGACTGTGGCAGCGTCCGCCCGCCCTCGAGCGGCTCGAGGGACATTCGCGCTTGCCCGAGCGCGCTCGACCATCGGGCTGAAGGAGACCGAGCCATGAGAGGAATCATCCGTAGCCTGGGCCTGATCGCGATCGTGCTCATGCTGGCGAGTCCCGCCCATGCCATCACGAAGACGGCGAAGTGCGACAAGGCGAAGAGCACGGCCGCCGGCAAGCTTTTCGCGAAGAGCATGGCGTGCTTGACGAAGAACTTCGGGAAACCCGCGTTCGACCACAATGCATGCATCGCCACCGCGAAGGCGAAGTGCTTCGCCGCCTTCGACAAGGCAGACGCCAAGTACCCGGCGGACTGCCTGACCGTCGGCAACGGCGGGCTCTGCGACGACATCGAGACGTCCGCTAGAAACGTGTACAGCAGCATCTGACTTCATCGATTCGCGCGCGGGATGCCGCAAGAACCGTCGCGCCATCTCGCTCGCGTGATCATCCCTTGGCGACGAGCGCTTCGGCGGCGGCGACCTTCGGGATGCCGGAGCGGCCGCCGACCTGCGTGCACTTGAGCGCCGCCGCGGCGTTCGCGAAGCGGAGCGTGTGCTCGAGCTCCCAGCCGTGGAGGAGACCGTAGATGAAGCCGGCGTGGAAGACGTCGCCGGCGCCGGTCGAGTCGACGCAGCGGACCGGATAGGCGGCGGCGCGGATCGCCTGACCGGCGGTATGCGCGATCACGCCGTCGGCGCCGAGCGTGATCGCGACCAGCGGCGCTTTCGTCGACTCGGCGAGACGCTCGATCGCGACCTCGGGATCGGCGGCGCCGGTGAAGGACGCGGCGAACTCCTGTGAGACGATCACGATGTCGGTGATCGCGAGCAGACGCTCGACGGGCCCCGAGCGGGTGTCGACGTCGACGACGACCGGGATGTGCTCGGCGCGCGCCCAGGTCGCGGCGGCGACCGCGGCGTCGAGGTCGTAGCCGTCGAGGTGGAGGACGCGGCCGGAGAGCACGATGTCGCGGCGAAGCTCCTCGGGCCGGAGCATCAGCGCCGGCGGCCGGTGCATGAGCACGGTGCGCTCGCCGGAGCCCTCGTCGACGAGGATCACGGCCATCTGGTTGCCGACGCCCTTGCGGTGGATCGAGCCGCCGAGATCGATGCCTTCCTCGCCGAGCGACCGGCGCGACAGCTGGCCGATGATGCCGTCGCCGAAGCTGCCGACGTACGCCGTCCGGCAGCCCCAACGCTGCAACGCCACCATCGCGGTCGCGACCTGCCCGCCCGGCTGGCAGCTGTAGCCCGTCATCTGGAGCTTGGTGTTGAAACCGGGAAAGGACGGCACGGTGCAGAGGTGATCGACCGCGTTCAGCCCGACGCCGACGACGTCGAAGCGCTTGCGGCCCGGGAGCGTCACGCCGGGAACCGTCACAGGCGGTCCTCGCGCACCACCGGAATCGTCAGCTCGGGCTCGGTCGCGCTGCTGGTGCGGATGCGGATCGCGCCGGGTGCGACGACGGCCGCGCCGCGGGCGCGCAGGCGAAGCAGGTACTCGCGACCCGGCGTCACCGCCTGGAGGTCGCCGGCGAGCCCGGCGGGAAAATCGATGTGCGTGATCTCGAGCGGCTCGTCGCCGATCCCCTTGAGCGCGATCGGCGGCGGCCCGCCCGCGGTCGCGGGGCTCGGCAGGCGCACCTCGGCGGGGTACGCGAGGACGGTGCGGAAGCCGATGCCGGTCGCGGCGACGTGCACGCCGCCGCCGAAGTCGACGTCGGCGTGGACGGGACCCGCTGCCCTCGGCGTGAAGCGCAGCACGTACCCGCGGCCGCGCGCCGTCCCAGCGGATTTCGCCTCGATCGCGACCGCCGGGCTCGTGGCCACCGGCACCGCGCCCGCGCCGGGCCGAGGAAGCGGCGGCGCCGCCTGCGCGACCGTGGGCGCCGGCGAATTCTCCGCCGGCCGGTCGACCGCGACGTCGCGTGCCGCCGACGCGCCGATCGCGACGTAACCGAAGTACACCGCCGACGGGCGCGCCGGCGCGGCGTCGGCCGCGATCGCGATGCGCAGCGGCTCGACGGCGTGCGCCGGGTCGTCGGAGACGATCCGCAGCTCGCGCACGGTCGTTCCTTCACTGCGCGGCGCGCGGCACGCGACCGTCACGGTCGCGTCCTCGCCGGCGGCGAGCGTGTCCGGCACGTCGGAGGCGACGTGGCAATCACAATCGCGCACCAGGCCGTGCACGACGAGCTCGCGCCCGCCGGTATTGCGAATCCTGAACTGCGCCTCGACGCGCGCGCCCGCGGGCGCGCGCAGGACGTCGTCGGTCGCGCCGGCGGCCGCCGGCGGCGGCGGCGACAGGCGCGTCACCTCGAGTTGCGGCGGCGACGACTCCGCGCAGCCGGCGGCGGCGACGAGCGCCGCGATGAGACCCAGGCGCACGACGGAGACCGACGCGCGACGCACGGCTGCGGGCGAGCCGGCCGCGCTCGCGGCGCGCCGCGCGGCGACGATCGCGCGGGCCGCGGTCGCGACGAGCCGTGCAGCGTCGACCGGCGAGCGATCGTTCACGCCGGCCGGCGCGCCTTCAGCGGGCGTCGCGTCTTCAGCGAGCGGGCGCGATTGCTCGCGATGACACGCACCGCGGCGCGCAGCCCGAGGAGATAGCTGTCGGCGCCGAAGCCGATGATCTGCCCGACCGCGACGTCGCTGATCAGCGAGCGATGCCGGAACTCCTCGCGCCGGTGGACGTTCGAGAGGTGCACCTCGACGACCGGCAGGCCGACGGCGAGGATCGCGTCGCGGATCGCGATGCTCGTGTGGGTGTACGCCGCCGGGTTGATGACGATCGCGTGCGCGGCGCCGGCGGCCTCCTGGATGCGCGTCACCAGCTCGCCCTCGAGGTTCGATTGGAAGATCTCGAGGTCGACGCCGAGCTCGACCGCGAGCGCGTGCAGCCGGGCGTCGATGTCGTCGAGCGTGAGCCCGCCGTACACCTCGGGCTCGCGTGTGCCGAGGAGATTCAGGTTCGGGCCGTGCAATACCAGAACCGTCTTGCCGCGCGCCCGCGCATCCTCGACCCCGCGTGTGCTCATGCTCGTCGTCTCTCCACTCGACGCGCCGCGAGTGTAAGTGGACGCCCGTCGAACGGTCAAGCTGCGAATGCGCGCGCGGGCGGCGGGCGGGACGACGGCACCGCGCGCGGGTCGCGGCGCGGTCGAGCGGCAGCTCGCGCCGGCGCCTGCTCGCCGACGCGGACGGCGAGGGGAGCCGCACGGGCGGCTCCCCTCGCACGCCGGTTCAGGGCGTCGACGTCGCCGTCGGCGTCGGACTTTCGGTCGGCGTCGGCGTGGGCGTCGCCGTCTCGCTCGGTGTCGCGGTCTCGTTCGGGCTCGTTCCCGGCGACGGCGAGGTCACGAGGCAGTTCGCGACGTTGAAGTTGCAGTCGTCGGCGGTGCTCACGTTGTTGCACTGGAGGACGCCGCCGCCCGGGAAGCCCAAGCTCTCGCAGGTCTGGCCGCGGAGGTCGCCGAGGTCGCACTGCTCCGCGCCGCTCGCGACGCCGTTGCCGCAGACGAAGCTCACGTTGACCGTGATGTCCTGCGAGTTCCCCGCCGAGTCCTCGACCGTGAAGATGTGCGATCCGGAGATCTGATCCGTCCGCACGACGTAGACGATCGACTGCCCGGAGTCGCGGCAGACGTTGGCGGGCGACGACGACCCGTCGTTGCAGTCGGCGTCGGTGTCGCAGCGCGAGCCGCCGCAGTTGGTCCCCTGGCAGCTCGCCAGGCAGCGCTTGATCGGCCCGATGCAGACGTCCGACGGAACCGACGAGCCGTTCTCGTTGCAGTCGCCGTCGGACTGGCACGGGCTGCCGACGCAGAGCTCGCCGAGGAAGCCGGCGACGGTGCTGCTGTTCTCCGTGCACCCCGGCGCGCAGTGCTGGCCGATGGTCGCGAAGCCGAGCGCGGCGTTCTCGTTCTTCAGCTCGTACGGCGGCGTGCCGCCGATGATGTTGAAGAACACCACCGATCCCGGCGCGGGCTCGACGAGGTCGATCATCGACGGGATCACGGTCAACGCGTCGGCGTTGATGAAGCCGACGTCGAAGAGCGTCAGCTGCTGCTGCGCGCTCAAGCCGAAACCCGGCGGCGCGACCGCGAAGATCGCGGCCGAGCCGATGATGTCGCCGGTGCCGGTCGGCGTGCTGCCCGCGATCGCGATCACGGTGGCGTTGCCGTGCGCGTCGGTCGTCGCGAACCCGAGGTTCCGTCCCGACGTCGGATCGACCGACCCCGGGAGGAAGGAGATGTCCGGGATGTCCGAGCTGAACACGATCGTGATGTTGGCGATCGGATTCCCCAGGCGATCGGTGAGCGTCGCCACGAGACCGATACGATCGGACTTGTTGGCGTCGACCTCAGTCGGGTTGACGTTGAGGATCAGCCGGCCGGCGTTGTTGCCGTTCAGCACGAACTGCTCGTCGGGACTGCCCTTTTGGCCGCTACCGCCGCCGGTCCCGCCGCAGCTCGCGAACACCAGCGCGAGCGCCGCGGCGCCGAACGCGCCGGCGATCCATGCCCCGTATCTCGTCATCGTCATCGCTCCGCCTCCCGCCACGCTACGGCTCCACCACGACGTTGTAGGTGATCTCGTTGGTATCGAAGCTGTCGCCACTGTCGCTGATGCCCGTGACCGTCATCACGATGTTCATGTTGAAGGGCGGCGTCGGCAGCAGGGTCCGGTTCTGATTGAGGAACGCCATCACGTCCGAGGAGACGAAGATCGTCTGGGCGTAGAACGTGTTGGTCGCGGTCTCGCCCTCGGCGACCACCCGCGGGCCGAGCGAGATCGCGAGCGGCACGAAGTCGCGCGCGACCGGATTCGGCAGGGTCGCGCCCGGGATGAAGATCTCGACGTGGATGCCCTGCACGTTGATGCCCTCGGAGTCGAGCTCGTTGCGGACGCCGATGTAGCCGCCGTCGAGGTCGCCGTCGCCGTTGATGTCGTTCGGGATCGTCGTGGACGCGCTCAAGCTCACGATGCGCCCGGTGTCCCCCATCGGGGCGTCGGCGTTGAACGTGTCGACGGCGGGGGCGATCATCTCTTGCTCCTGGAAGACGCCCAACGCGCGGAACGACACGCCGTTGTCGTTCGACCCTCCTCCGCTGCCGCACCCCATGACGGCGATGCACGCCGCCACCAACACGACTCGTCCTCTTACCATGGCTACTCCTCCCATCTCCGCCCCGCCCACCCACGGCGGGAGTCATGTTCGCGTTACGTGTGCCGCGCCTCCAGGCTGCGCGCGATCTCCTGGCAGGTCAGCCGCTCGAAGCGCGTCTTGCCGATCGTCTCGAGGCAGACGAACTTGATCATGCCGTCCTGCGCCTTCTTGTCGGTCCGCATCGCGAGCGCGAGCGGCTCGCCGCGCACGTCGGGCGGAATCTCGGTCGGCAGGCCGCTGCGTTGCAACAGTCGCCGGATACGCTGGTAGTCGTCCTCGTGACAGAGCCCGAGCCGGCACGACAGCCGCGCCGCCGCGACCATGCCGATCGCGACCGCCTCGCCGTGCAGCAGCTGCTTGTACTCGGTCAGGCTCTCGATGGCGTGGCCGATGGTGTGGCCGAAGTTCAGCACCGCGCGATAGTCGCCCTCGGTCTCGTCGGTCGCGACGACCAGCGCCTTCAGCGCGCAGCTCCGCCGCACGATCTCGATCAGCAAGTCGCGATCGAGCCGCTGCACCGTCGGCAGCCGGTCCTCGAGCAGGCGGAAGAAGTCGGCGTCGAGACTGGCGCCGTACTTGATCACCTCGGCCAGGCCCGCCGTCAGCTCGCGCCGCGGCAGGCTGCGCAGGGTGTCGACGTCCGCGAGGACGAACCGCGGCTGCGCGAAGGCGCCGATCAGGTTCTTGCCGGCGACGTGGTTGATGCCGGTCTTGCCGCCGATCGCCGAGTCGACCTGCGCGAGCAAGGTCGTCGGCACCTGCACGCAGCGGACGCCGCGGAGATAGGTCGCGGCCGCGAAGCCGGCGAGATCGCCGACGACGCCGCCGCCGAGCGCGATCACGCTGCCGTTGCGGTCGACGCCGCCGTCGATGAGCTTGTCGTAGACGAAGGCGAGCCAGGCGAGGTTCTTGTGCTCCTCGCCGTCGGGGATCTGCACGGTGAGCGGATCGAAGCGCGCCGCCGCGAGCGAGTCGCGCGCGCGATCCAAGTACAACGCCGCCACCGTCGAGTTCGTCACCACCGCCACCCTTCGTCCGCTCCCGATCTCGGCCAGCCGCTCGCCGAGCTCTCGTAAACATCCCGCCCCGACGTAGATCGGGTACGACCGCGTCCCGAGGTCTACGTCGACGGTTTCCATCGTCCGCTGCGCTCGACCTCCGCGAGCTGCTCGCGAATCTCCTCCACCACCTCCTCGGCGCTGCGCTCCGAGGTGTCGACCGTCAGGTCCGCCGCCGCGTAGGCTTCCTGCCGCTCGGCGAGCAGCCGCTCGATGATCTCGCGCGGATCGCCGCTCGCGAGCAGCGGCCGCCGCCGCACGTCGCCGATCCGCGCGAGGATCGTCTCCGGGCGCGCGGTCAAGCAGACCAGCACGCCGTTCGCGCGGACGCACGCGAGGTTCTCGGGATCGAGGACCGCGCCGCCGCCGAGCGCGACGACCGCGCCCGCGCGCGCCGTCGCGTCGACGACCGCGGCGCGCTCGAGCGCCCGGAACCGCGGCTCACCGTCGTCGCGGAAGATCGCGGCGACCGGCTTGCCGGCGCGCGTCTCGACGAGCTCGTCGGTGTCGACGAACGCCCGGCCGAGCCGCTTCGCGAGCCGCCTGCCGACCTCGCTCTTCCCCGTCCCCATGAACCCCGTCAGCACGACCGCACGCATCCCTTCAGAAGCTCTTGATCTGCTCCAGGTAGCCTTCGTAGTTCCGCCGGATCTCCAGCAGCGAGTCGCCGCCGAACTTCTCGAGGAAGGCGTCGGCGAGCACGAACGCGACGACCGCCTCGGCGATCACCGCCGCCGCGGGGATCGCGCACACGTCGGAGCGCTCGATCGCGCCGAGCGCCTCTTCCTTGCTCTTCATGTCGACCGAGTGCAGCGGCTTCATCAAGGTGGAGAGCGGCTTGAACGCGACCCGCACGACGAGCGGCGCTCCCGACGTCATCCCCCCCTCGGTCCCGCCGGCGTTGTTGCTGCGGCGGGTGAACTCGTGGGCGCGCTCGTCGAAGTAGATCTCGTCGTGGACGGCGGAGCCGGGACGGCGCGCCGTCTCGAAGCCGAGCCCGATCTCGACGCCCTTCACCGCCTGCAAGCTCATGAGCGCGTGGCCGAGCCGGCCGTCGAGCTTGCGGTCCCAGTGCGCGTGGCTGCCGAGCCCGGGCGGAAGCCCCGTCGCGACGACCTCGACGATGCCGCCGAGGGTGTCGCCGCGCGCCTTGCACTCGTCGATGTAGGCGATGATCTTGCGCTCCGCCTCGGCGTCGGCCATCCGCGTCTCGGAATGCTCCGCCGCCTCGAAGATCGCGCTCGGGTCCTTGCCGGCGTGGTCGGCGGCGATCCCGCCGATCTCGGCGACCCAGCCGCGCACCTCGACGCCGAAGGGCCGCAGCAGCGCCTTGGCGATCCCGCCGATCGCCACCCGCGCCGCGGTCTCGCGCGCGCTCGCGCGCTCGAGGACGTTCCGCACGTCGTCGTGGTTGTACTTGAGGACGCCGGCGAGATCGGCGTGGCCGGGCCGCGGCCGCGTCACCTTGAGCGACGGGTCGCGATCCTCCGGCCGCGACGACATCTTCCGCTCCCAGTTCTTCCAGTCGCGGTTCTCGATCACCAGCGTGATCGGCGAGCCGAGCGTCTCGCCGAAGCGGACGCCCGACCGCAGCACGGCGGTGTCCGTCTCGATCTTCATCCGGCCGCCGCGCCCGTAGCCGAGCATCCGTCGGCGCATGTCGTGATTGACGAGCTCCATGTCGATCGTGAAACCCGCCGGGCAGCCCTCGACGATCGCCGTCAAGCACGGACCGTGTGATTCACCAGCGGTCAAGAAACGCAGCACGTGTGATCGCTCCGAAAGCGGTGCTCGATGGATGGCGGGTTGCCCCGCGGCCACCGGGGCTCGTGAGAGCGCCGCTCGAATGACTCAAGGATTCCCGCGATTTTGCCATAGCGATTGCGCGGACGGAAGGCTCGCGACGTCGTCGTTCGGGCGCGTCCGTATGGTGCGCGGCGTGATGAAGACGAGCAGCTCCTGGCGGTCCTCGTCGGCCTCGTTGTTCTTGAAGGCCCATCCCGAGCACCGGAATGCTGTGCAGGAACGGGATGCCGCGGTCGCTCCGGTTGAGGATGTTGCGGAAGATGCCGCCGAGCACGAAGGTCTCGCCGTCCTTGATCAGCACGTGCGATTCGGCCTCGCGGCTGATCTCGTTCGGGATGATGCCGGGGTCGGTCTGCGCACCCTCGAGGTTGCTCGACTTGGCGTGCACGTCGAGGAAGATGTAGCCGTCCGACGACACCTGCGGCGTCACGTTGAGGATGATGCCCGTCCGGAACTCCTGGAAGGCGGCCTGCGCGGAGGAGCCGGCGACCCCGGCGGAGCCGGTCGCGTTGTTGAGCACGGTGCCGCTCGCGGGCGTCTTGATGCGGACGATCACCACGCTCTCGATCTTCGCCGGCACGTTGTTGAGCGTCACGACGCGCGGCCGCGAGATGATCTTGCCCTTGCGCTTGGTCTCGAGCGCGGTCAGGCGCGCCGCCAGCGAGTTCGTGCCGTCGAGCGAGCCGAGCAGGACGTCGTAGGCGGTGCCGGCGCCGGGCGCGATCGCCGCCGGGAAATCCGCGATGAACGGCACCGCGGGATTCGCCGGCGAGTTCGTACCGCCGCTCGAGCACGCCGCCGGTGGTGACGCGGCCCGGGGAAGTTGACGCCGGTCGCGTTCCCGGTCCCCGGCCCGGCGCGGTAGTTGTAGCCCCACTGGATGCCGAGGTCGCGCAGGAAGTTCTCCTGCGCCTCGACGATGTTCGACTCGATCAGCACCTGCGGCGTCTGGGTGTCGAAGTGCGCGAATCAGCTCGGCGGCGTCGTCGAGGCCGCGGGCGATGTCGCGGACGACGATGGTGTTGGTGCGCTCGTCCCAGGTCGCGCTGCCGCGGTCGGTGAGCACCTCCTGCACCTTCTTCACCAAGGCCTCGTCGGCCTTCGCGTAGTTGATCTTGACGTAGCGGACGCCGAGCGGCTCGACCTGCTTCTGCGCCTCGTCGGCGGCGCGCTGCGCGTCGCGCTCCTTCTTCAGCTGCTCGACGGTCGAGACCCGGATGATGTTGCCCTCACGGACCATGTCGAGGCCCTTCGCCCGCATGATCGACTCGAGCGCCTGGTCCCACGGCACGTCGACGAGGCGCATCGTCAGCTTGCCGGCGACGTCCTCGGTCGTGATGATGTTGAGACCGCTGACGTCCGCGAGGATGCGCAGCACGTTCTGGATGTCGGCGTCCTTGAAGTCGAGCGAGATCTTCTGGCCGGTGTACTCGTGCGGCCCGCGGTCGGTGGAGGGCAGGTAGGGCTCGCCGGCGGTGGATACCGACGTCCGCGACGCCGACTTCGAGGTCGCCCGGACGGGCAGCGCGTACGCGGTCGGCTCGCCGGCGGCGAGGGCGTCGAGGTCCGCGTCGGTCGGCGTGCGATCGGAACGGCTCGCGCGCGGCGCCGGATCGTCCACGCGCGCGAGGCGCTCGGCGACCGGATGCACCCGCGGCTCGTCGGCGACGATCTCGACCTCGTGTCGCGACTCGGCGGCGACCGGGTGCGGAGAGACGATCTCCACCTCGGGCGCCGGATCGGCCGCCGACGCCTGCGCCGGCGCGACCGGATCGGCGGCGGCCGCCGACGCCGTTTGCGAACCGGACGCCGACGACGGGTCCGCCGCGCTCGACGCGGTCTCCTCGCGCGGCGCATCGCCGGCGATGGGCGCGCTCGACGCCGTCTGCCGGCGCCACGAATCCTCGATTGCCGGCGCCGCGGGCTCGGCAGCCGGCGCATCGGTCGCCGGGTCGGCGTCGTCCTCGAAGCCGCGGCTGCGGTCGGCCGTGCCGCCGTCCTCGCTCGCGACCTCGATCGGGTGCGACCTGGCCGCGACGGACGTCGCGCTCTCCGCCGCGCTGTAGAGCACCTCGTCAACGCGGCCGGCGAAGCTCGGACCGAGCAGCGCCGCGACCGAGCGCTCGCCGCGCTCGATGACGTAGTTCCCTGGTGAGTCGGTGAGATCGACGACGATCCTCAGCTTGCCGCCGTGCACGCCGACGCGGACCGCCGACACGTCGGGATCGACGGCGGGCGTGACCGTCGCGCGCATCGCCGGCGAGATGCGACCGGCGAGGTCGATCACCAGGCGGTGCGGCGACGCGAGCGTGAAGTGCTGCACGTCGTCGGGCGGCTGCGAGAGCTGCGCGACGACCGCGGTGCGCCCGTCGCGCTCGGTGAGGTGGATCGCCTCGACGCGCAGCGTGCCGTCGTCGGGGGCCCGGGCGCCGTCCTCCGAGGCGAACTCCGGCGCCGACGCGAGCTCGTGCTCGGACGCCGCGGACGCCGGGTCGGTCGCGAGCGCCTGCGCGCTCGAGTCCGACGGCTCGATGCTCGGAGCTTGCGACCGGTCGCCTAGCGCCGGCGTCGCCGCCCACGCGTCGACCGAGGGCGTTGCCGGCTCACGATCCAGCGTCGCCGTGCATCCGACGAAGAGGAGGAGCAGGACCCCAACCACCGCCACCCCCCACTGCGCATCCTGCCCCGTCTCTCTCATGGCGAACGATCCTCCTTCGGAAGCTCCATGACGAACTCCTTCGGCTCCTTCTCGCCGTAGAAGTTCATGACGTGCTCCTCGATCAGTACCCGTCGCGGTTCAATGCGCGTCACGACGCCACCGGCAGATCCGATCGGCGTACCGGTCGTGACGATGTACCCCAGCCCCGAAGAGTCCTCGACCATCGCCCGCGTGGCGCCGCCGTTGGCGGCGCTCACGACGCCGACGAGCTTCAGCTGTCCGAGCTCGTAGCGCTCGAGCGGCGTGCGCGGCGTGGCGTCGGCGACCGGCGCCGTCAGACCGGGTGGCCGGAAGGGATCGCGGTGCTGTGACGGCTCGTAGGTGAACGGCTCGGCGGTCGCGACGGCGGCATTCGCGGGCGGCGTCGCGCCGTCGGGCGCTGCACCCGTCTGGCCGCCGGCGGCCTTCGGCGACGCATCGGCAGCCTGCGCGGCAGCCGCATCGGGTGGAACCGGATGCGCGACGGCGTCCGCCGCGTTCGCCGGCGCCGCGGCGCCGGCGGCGCCTTCGGCGATCGGCTTCGGCGCGACCGCCTCCGACGCGGTCGCCGCGCCGAGCGTCGCCGCCGTCGCGTCCTCCGCGTGAGCACGATCGGATTCCTTGCCGGCCGCGGCATGCGCGGCGTCGAGCGCGACGAACGGGCCGCGCGACTCCGCGTGCACGGCGGGCGCGCCCGCGGCGCCGAGCGACGCGATCGCGGCGACCGCCGCCACCCGGACGGCGATCCCGAGCCTGGTGAGTGAAGGGGTCATCGGCGTGCCTTCTTACCGTTCTTCTCCGCTTCCGCCCGCTCGCGCGCGACGCGCTCGCGCTCGGCGGCGTCGAGGAAGCGGAAGGTCACGGCCGAGCACGAGGTGTCGATCGTGACCGAGTCGCCTTCGGCTTGCGGCGTCTTCATCGAGATGTCGCTGACGTTGACGATGCGATCGAGCTGGCTGACGCGGTCGAAGAACTTCGCGACCTGGTGATAGTTGCCCCGCACCACGACCTCGACGGGCACCTCGGCGTAGAAGTCCTGATAGCGTTCCGCCTTGAGTCGGAAGGTCATGATCTCGAGACCGGCCGCGCGGCCGGCCGACGACACGCTGCTCAGGAGATCGGGGATCTCCTTCTGATCGGGCAGCCGAACCTCGGCCTCGTGCACCTGCGCCTCGAGGTCGCGCACCGCCGAGCGGACGGTGTCGAGGTTGGTGATCAGCTTCTCCTTGGCGTCGCGCGACTGGCGGAGCGTCTCGTTCTTCGCGATCAGGTCGTTCATGTACGCGCGCCGGCCGGAATAGACGAAGTTCCAGTAGACGGCGCCGACGAGCAGCACCGCGACGACGGCGACGAGCGCGCGCTTGCGCGCGTCGAGCTCGAGGTAGCGTTCGAGGAGGTCGTTCATGCGCCCCTCGCTTTCCGCTTCGCCGGGGGCTCGGCCCGTGGCGGCTCGGGGAACTTGAGCACTCCGGACGGCCCCGTGGGGAGCGGCTTGCCCGAGTAGCTGAGCCGCGCCCGGACGACGAAGCGCTTGAGCTGCACGCCGTCCTGGTCCGCCTGGGTGGTCTCGACGAGATCGACGTCGTTGAAGAACGCCGACGCCGAGAGGTTCCGCATGAAAGTCGCGATCGTCTGGTTGTCGAGCGCGAAGCCGGTGATCGTCGCCGCGCCGCCGTTCTCCGTGAACTCGACGAGCCACACCTGCTCGGGCGTCGCGTCGCTCAAGTTGGCGAGGATGTGCACCGGGCCGACCTTCTTCTGCTCGAGCAGCGCGATGGTCTTGAGCCGCTCGCCGAGCTCACCGCGCTGCTTCTCGAGCTTGGTGAGCTCGCTGGTCTTCGCCTCGAGCGCCTGGACTTGCGCCTCGAGCTGCTCGTGCTGGGCGACGATCGGCGCCAGCTGCCTGCGGCTCGCCACCTCGATCACGACCAGCAGCGCGACCACGCCGGCGGCGCCGAGGGCGAGCAAGCGGGTGTCGTTTCGCCGTCCGGCGTCACGCTTCGCCTCGCGAACGGAGAGGAGGTTGATCCGAATCACGGCTTGTCTCCTGCGCGCCGCGACGCGAGACCGATGGTCACCGCGAACGAGGCGGCGTTGTTGCGCACGAAGTCCGCGTCGACCGTCCGCGCCAAGGCGACGCGCTCGATGGGATTGGCGAGCTCGACCGGCGTCTCGAGGCGCTCGCTCAGCAAGGCCGCCAGCCCCTCGGTCCGCGCCATGCCGCCGCTCAGATAGACCGCCGAGAGCGGCTCTTCGGTTTCCGAGCGCCAGTAGAAGCTCAGCGCGCGGTGGATCTCGTCGATCAGGAATTGCACCGCCGGGGTGAGCGCCGCCTCGATCTGCTCGCGCGAGAGCGAGCGCGCGGTGCCGCCGGTCTTGATCAGCTCGGCCTCCTCCGAGGAGACGCCGAGCGTCCGCATCAAGACGTCGCTGAACTCCGCGCCGCCCACCGGAATGTCACCGGTGAAGGAGGAGCGGCCGCCGCGCAGGATGTTGATCGAGCAGTAACGGGCGCCGATGTTGACGAGGCCGACGACCTGGTTCTCGTCGATCTCGTAGTTGAGCTCGAACATGTTCTCGAGCGCGAAGTAGTCGACGTCGACGATCTGCGTCGTCAGGCCGGCCTCACGGATCACGGCGGTGTAGCTGTTGATGATGTCCTTCTTCACCGCGACCAGCAGCACCTCGAGCTGCTCGCGCTCCGTGTAGCCGAGCGCTTGATAGTCGAGCGTGACGTTCTCGAGATTCTCGGGGATCGCGCTTCCCGCCTCGAGGAAGATCTGCTCTTCGAGACGTCCCTCCTCGACCTGCGGGAGCTGGATCTTCTTGATCATCACCGCGGGGCCCGGAACGGCGGTCACCACTTGCGTGGCGCGCGCACCGGTCCTCTTCACGAGATCGCGGATCACGGCCGCAACCTCGGCCGGCTCCTGAATGAGGTTGTTTTGCACGGCGGTCGGCGGCAGCGGCGCGATGCCCGCGCGCACGATCCGAATGCTTCCCGGTCCGCCGTCGGTCTCGACGAGCTTCACCGAGCTCGAGCCGATGTCGAGCGCCAGCAGCGAGCCGCTGCGGCGCGACAGCAAGCGTGAAATGGAACCGAGCCCCCGCATCACCGGCGTCCCTTCGCGGCGCCTGCCGCGGCACTCACTCTCATCTCGCGTACCCTCCTTGGCGACGCGGCCCGGTCTTCGTCCAGCGTGACGGGCTCACGCCCGGCGATTCCGCGTGCAAGTCAGCTGCCACTCCCAAAGTGAAGAGGCCCGACCCGACAGTCGGGTCGGGCCTCTTCCCGTGCAGAAAGGAGGGGCTGTCCGTCGTCCCAGCAATTCGGATGCCTCGCCCTCCCGTCCCCGAACCCCGCGACTCACCACGTCTGCCGGCGCACCGGCGTACAAATGGGACACAAAACTGTACGAGCGAAGCTGACAGTGACCAAGAATTGACGCCGAAGCTTGCGGCGCGGACTCGTCGTCATCGTTCCCGTCCGGATACGACGCTTCGCCTTTCTTGCGGACGTCGCGGCAAGGGCCGGCGGGTCGCCGAAGGGCGAGCCGCCTCGGCGCACGGCAGACCGAGCGCGCTGGCGCGCGGACTCGAGACGGTTGCATGACGGCAGCCGCGCCGCCCGCGATGACGGCGGCCTGAACGTGCGGCGAGGCGGCTCGCCCTTCGGCGACGCGCCGGCCCCCACGCGGACGTTCGCAAGAAGGCGAAGCATCGCCGTCGCGTGCCGGTCGTTACCATGTCCGCGGCCGCGGCCAACGAGAAAGCCGCGCCCACCGTCATCCGTACTCTTCCTCCCGCGCTTCTTCGTGCGCGTCCTTCGTTCGGCGTGCTCGGAGGTCCGCGTGGGACGCGGGACGGGGAGCGAGGGCCGCGTCACCGAACGTTCGGGCCGCCGTCGTCGTGGGCGGCGCGGCCGGCAACGTGCAACCGTCTCGGGTCCGCGCTTCAGCGCGCCCGGTCCGTGTGAGGCGACGCGGCCCTCGCTCCCCGTCCCGCGTCTTTCGGAGACGCTCTTGAAACGACGGAACGACGACGACGCCGCCGCCGCGTCAGCGGATGACGAAGGCGCGCACGTCGACGAGGCGGCGCGTGTCGTCGAGCTCGAGCTCGACCCGCGTACCGGGGGTCAGCTCGCGGACGGCGACGCGGTTGCCGGATTGGTCCTCGAGCGTCGTGTCCCGGTCGATCTGGTACGTCGCGCCGCTCACCTTGATGGACGTCGCGCTCGCCTCGTCGATCACGCCCGCAATCGGGTCGGCGAACGCCGGGATCGCGATCAGCAGCACCGCCCACGTGAGCGCGGCGACGACGAGGGGCCAGTACACGCGTTGACCGTCCCTCACGGATGCAACGGGCGTCACGCCGGCGCGGGCGAGCGATGTGCTCATGGGCAGGGCGCCTCCGTCGAGCACTCGCGCCAGGTGAGCGGGGTGACGTTGGCCGGGAGCGCCGGAAGCGGGACCTGGTCGACGGCGCCGCTCGACGCGACGAAGCCGCTGGATTTCTTCTTTTGCAGCGTCACGGTGAGCTCGGTCGGAATGCTCTTGCCGATGGTCGCGAAGCGATCGGTGATGGTCACGATCTGCGGTACGTGACCGCCGCTACCGTCGTCGGTCTGCTTCTGCTCGTACCCGCTGTCGGGAATGCCGCCGGTCTCGTAGTTGAGCTGGTAGAGGCGCGCGTCGCCGCCGGCGTTGCACACCCCGGAAACCGGGGTGAACGTCGAGAAGAAGACGCTGAAGAACGCCGTCGGCGACGCCAGCGCCTTCTCGCCGGGCTGCGCGGTCAAGCGGATGTACCAGCCGTGCGCGTTCTTGATCTCGTCCTTGAGCGTCGCTTCCGCCGTCGAGCCGTTCTGCTCGAGGCGCGTGGTGACGTCGACGAGGTTGCTCTCGGTCAGGTTGAGCGTGCCGTCGTCCTTCACGCCGTACATGCGGTCGACGACGCTGGTTTCGAGCGGGTTCGACCGGTCGCCGGTGCCGAAGAAGACCGAGAGGAAGCCGCGGTCGCGCACGACGTCGGGCGCGTAGAAGATCTTGTGGCCGGACGGCGCAGAGAAGAGCCGCATGGCCGTGAGATCGCCGTCGATGCGCCACATCTGGCCGCCGAGATCGCCGACGTAGGCGCGATCGAGCATGCCGTCGCCGGTGACGTCGAGCACGGCGACGTTGCTCGGTATCGCCCAGTCCATGTAGGTCGGCCGCAGGTACGAGACCAGCGCGCCGGTGACGGTGTTCAGCACGTAGACGCCGCGGCCCATGCCTCCGGAGCCGTGGGCCGTGGTGTGCGACGGGTCGTCGAAATAGGTGTCGTAGCCGGCGCCGACGATCATGACCTCGGTGCCGCTCGCGCTCTTGATGAACGTCGGCTCCGAGAACGTGAACCCGAGCTCGCTCATGCCCGCCGAGGCGTTGGTGGTCTCCCAGAGAAACTTCGGCGCGGTCTTGTCGGTCACGTCGAGCGCGTAGTACGCGCGGCCGCCGCGGCCGAGACCGAAGACGACGATCTTCTGGCCGTTCGGCATCACGCGCAGCTTCGCCGACGAGTCGAAGAAGAACGGATGCGACCCGCTGCCGCCGGGCAGCAGCTCCTTCAGCCGCGGCAGGAAGTCGCTGGGAATGAACGCCCAGAGCTCATCTCCGGTCTGATCGTCGAACGCGTGCAGCATGCCGTCGTTGGAGCCGATCAGGACGGCCGCGTCGCTCGAGGTGTAGTTCACGACCAGCGGCACCGAATGGATGATGTCGCCGAGGATCCAGTCGCGCTTCTCGGTGACGATGCCGTCCTCGTCGTCGTCGAAGACGTCGAGACCGTGCACGTAGTTGATCACCTGGTCGTGCTCGACCGCCGACCCGACGGCGAGCGTCGCCGCGGTGATCGCGCTGTTGCCGATCGTGAAGAGGTTGCCGGTGGCAGTGAGATCCGAGCCCGAGAGATTCGTATAGATCTTGCGCGGCGCGGTGCGCGTCTTCAGCAGCTCGCCGACGCCGCCGCGGGTCACGGTCGAGCCCGAGGTGTCGGTGTCCCAGAACGACTTCGCGGTCTTGAGGATGTCGCCGTCGGCGTTCGTCGCCGGCGCCTGGTTCGCGTCGAGCAGCTGTCCCGACTCCGCGACCTGGTACTTCTTCAAATTACCCGGCCAGCGCACGCTGCCGTCACGCGGCCGGAAGAGGGCGATGTACAGGCGATCGCCGCTCTGCGTGCGCGTGGTCTGGCTCACCGGCACGACCGGCGCGACGAACGACTCGGTCTCCGAAACGATCGCGTTGAGCGTCTGGCGGAACGCGTCCGCGAGCTCGTCGGCGGTGGTGGCGGTGAAGTACTTGCCGCCGCCCTGGGCGGCGCAGCGTTGCAGCAGGCTGTTCGCGACGTCGAAGCCGATCGTGTACGTGATCAGCGCCTGCTCGCCGTCGAGATCCGGCCGGAGGTCCTGGTCGAGCAACACCTTGCAGACGTCGTCGAGGTAGTCGGAGCCGCCGTTCTGGTACTCGCACGGCTCGGCGTCGGGCGAGTTCACGTCGCAGCCGGGCGGCGGGTTGAAGTGCGCGGGATCGGCCTCGAGGCCGTCGCCGTTCTTGTCGTAGGGCTGGCCGAGCCAGCTCTCGATGTAGTTGAACTCGCCGATCGCGTTCGAGCCGCCGAGCGGGAACGGCGATCCGCCGAGCGCGGTGTCGCCCTCCGCCTGCGGGCGGCCGTCGGTCATGATGACGAGGAAGTTGCGCTGGCAGGTGTACTGGATCGGGTCGGCGCCGCTGAAGTAGCCGTCGTGCTTGAAGTAGCGCCCGGCCGCGATCGTGCGGTTCGCGAGCGGTGTGCCGCTGTTCGCGGTGAGACCGCTCACGATCGTCCGCAAGGAGCCGTGGGCCGTACCGATCACCGCTTTCAGCACCGACTTGTCGTTGTGGTAGGTCGCCACCTGCGACGCGTTGCTGAAGTCCGACGGGATGTAGCTGCCGTTGAGGACCATCAAGCCGAAGCGCACCTGGTCGTTCGCCGGATCCTGCAGCAAGCCGTCGATGACCGACTTGGCGATCTGGAGCTTGGCGACCGTCGCCGTCGCCTCGTAGTTGCGGCGGTTGCCGATCTTCACGTACGACGGCGCGCGGTCGTCCTGGCCGTCGAGGTCGTCGTCGACGTACCCGCAGGAGCTGGTGTGCACCTTCCACGTCACCTGCGTCCGCTTGCAGGTGCAGTTGGTGTTGAACGTCTGGCAGCGATCGTAGACCGTCGTCGCGCTGAACGGCCCCGCGTACGTGATGTTGTGGTCGTACGCCACGCCGTCGTTCATGCTGCCGGAGTTGTCGAACTGGATCATGACGTTCGGCTGCACGGTGTTGCCGGCGACGAAGACGTCGAGATCGCTCCCCGCCCGGGACGTCCCCGCGGTCGCGAGGATCGTCGCCGCCACCGCGGCCAAGAGTCCGAAACGGCGCCGAATCGGTCGCCATGGCATGCCTCACTGCGCAGGCCCGAGGCGGGCCGCCTGCATCTCCAGAGTGCTCTGGGCGTTGGCGGGCGCGGTGCCCGTCGCATTCAACGCGAAGTTGAACGCCTTGAACCGGATGGCGCTCACGCGGATGCTCGGCGGCGGCGGGCCCTCGTGGTCGTAGCGCACGCAGACGTCGCTCGGGATCGTCAGGCCGGCTTCTTGAAGGTCGGTGCAGCGGGTGCCGAGCTGTACGAAGTTGTCGGCGTCGGCGAGGCCGTAGCCGAGACCCGCGTCGGCGGCGGCGAACGCGCGCGCGCTCAGCATCGTGCTCCCGGAAAGCGCCGACTCGACCCGCGAGCCGCTCGCCACGATCGCGGCGAGGACCAGCAGCATCGCCAGCAGGGCCAACACCGAGAGCAACGCGACGCCGCGCTCCGCCGGCGTGAACCGGCCGTTGCTCGCACCGCGCTCGCTGGCGGTCGAGCTCATGCACCCGCTCCGGCGTCGCGGACGATGCCGAGATTTCGGATGCGCACCTCGCTGCCGAGCTGCGACTGCGGCGTCAGCCCGTCGCGCGGCGGCATTGCCGAGCGCATCTGAATCGTGCTCCCGCGGAGCGACGCGATCTGCGCCGCCGGATTCGCGACCTTGGTACCGTCGGCGAGCACGTACCGCAGATCGAAGAGGTTGATCTGGTCCGCGATCGGGTCGTTGCTTCGCCACAGCACGCCCTGGGTGTCGAGGCGATACTGGTAGGTATTGATCTGATTCACCGGCGAGCCGGCCAAGTAGGAATTGGCGAACGGCGCGGTGACGGTGATGACGCCCGTCGCCTGGTTGTAGGCGCCGATCGTCCGCACCTCGGCGACGCCGAGGAGAGCCGACTCGATCGCGACCTGCTCGCCGACCGAGAACGCCGGGAACGGCGCGCCGCTGAGCACGATCTGTGCGGCCGTGCCGCACGCCCCGCCGCCGCCGGAGCACCCGCGTCCCTGGACGTTCAAGTAGTTGCCGCGCACCTTCAGCAAGGCGAGGTTGGCGCCCGGCGCCAACACCTCGACCGCCGGCAAGACCGCGGGATCGACCGCGGAGAGGCCGTAGCCCGCCATCCGCACCTCGCGCCCGAAGAGGTCGAGCGCGCCGCGGACGTTCTGCTGCATGTCGGCCGCGCCCATCTGGTAGACGGCGCTCCGTCCCTGGTTGCTCACGGCGCTCGCCAGGACGCCGAGCACGAGGGCGGCGATGCCGATCGACACGATCATCTCGATCAGCGTGAAGCCCGCCGTCGAGCCGCGCAGCCGCGTCGTCGTGGTTGCTCGCGCGCGCGTCATGGGCCGATCACCGTCAACAGCTGAACCGTGTGCGAGCCGAACTGATCGCTCCAGTCGACACGCGAGGTGATCGCCTTCGAGGTGCCGCCCGGCGCCGCGGTCACGGTCGCTCTGACCGCGTACGCCTTCGCGCCGACGGTCACGTTTGCGGGGTCGGAGGAGGCCAGCTGCTCGTAGGGAAGCCGTCGCATCTGCTCGAGCTGATCCTGCGCGAGGTTGGTCGCCACCGTGGTGTTCCGTCCGACCGCGGTCGCGCGGAGCGCCGTCACGTGCGTCGCCGCGAGGCCGAGAAAGCCGATCCCGGCGATCGTCGCCGCGACCAGCAGCTCGACCAGGGTGAAGCCGCGCTCGTCGGCGAGTCGACATGGCCGCATCACTTCCACGTGGTCCCCGAGCGCTTCCAGACGCGGATGCGGCCCGCGGCCGTCACCGACACCGCCTGCTGCGAGAGCCCTTTCGACGTCGACACCTGAAGAAAGACGTCGGCGGGATTCTGCACGGTGCCGTTCGAATGAAAGGTGATTGCTCCGGTCGGCACCGCGGAGGTGATCGCGACGCCGTAGGGGTCGGTCGTGATCCCGCTGTAGCCGAACGTCACCGACGGAAACTCGTTCGCGATCGTCACCTGCTTCATCACCTCCCACCCGCCGGCGAGATCGGCGCGGCGGATCTGATAGCCGTCGCCCGAGGGCAGATATTGCCAAATCCGGCCCTCCTTGACGGCGGAGAGCCGTGCGATGTTCATGTCGCCGCCGATGGTCAGCGCCGCGCCGCGCACGCGATAGGTCGGCCGAAACGCGACGAAGTTCGTCGCGGCGATCGCGCTCAGCGTTCCGATGAGCCCGATGGCGGTCAGGAGCTCGATCAAGGAGAAGCCCCGCGCGCCGTGAAGCGTTCGTCTCATGCGATCGAATGTGCTGGTGGAGTGCGACATGTTTGGTATCTTCCCGTTGCGAGACAGCAAGCGCTATTCCACGCACGCTGGCTCACGTTCGGCCGTGTGGACGCGGCTCTGGTGTGCCTCGTACGCACACTGCCGGGAGACTGCGTCGGCACATGCTGATCATTCGTGTGCCACTGGCAACGTCTCGGCGCTGACTCGCCCCGCCGGACGGCGCCCGCGGCTCGCATCCGCTTTGACACTCCGGAAGGCGGCGGCGATAACGCCCGCGTGGCAATTGCGTCGCTCGGTGAGCCGCGCGTGACCGCTTCCGCACGGTCGCACTCGGCGGCGGCCGGCGCGCGCGATCACGCGCAGCGCGCCTACGCCGGCGTCGCGCTCCTGCCGGCGGTGCCGGGGAAGGATCTGCTCACGTATCGCGTGCCCGACGCGCTGCGGGCGCGGCTTCGGCCGGGAGTGCGCGTGGTCGTGCCGCTCGGGCGTCGCCGCGAGACCGGCATCGTCGTGGCGCTGAGCGCCACCGCACCGGCCGATCTCCGGCTGCGGAGCGTCGAGCGCGCGCTCGACGACGAGCCGATCGTCACACCGGAGCTCTTCGCCCTCTGCCGATGGGCAGCGGACTATTACATGACGTCGCTCGCCGACGTCCTGGCGGCGGCGTTACCCGGCGGCCTGCGTGCGACGGGCCTGCGCGTCGTCCGCATCGCGGCGGAGCCGGCCGGCGCACCGCACGCGAACGCGACCGAGGCCGCGATCCTCGATTGGCTGCGGGTCCACGGTCCGGCGTCGACCCGCCGGATCGCCCGCGCGCTCGGCGGCAGGCGCGTCGAGCGCGCGCTCGCCCGGCTCGCGGAGATCGGCGTCGTCGTCGTCGAGGAGGCGCTCCGCGCTCCCGCCGCCAAGACGAAGCTCGTCACGCTCTTCGCCGCGACCCGCGCGCTCACCGCCGACGAGGAGCGGGCGCTCCGGCGCGCGCCGCGCCAGCACACGCTGCACGCGCGGATCGCGGCGGCGCCCGAGGCGCGCATCGAGCGCGACGCGCTCGGCGCCGCCGAGCGCGTCGCGGCCGACGCGCTCGTCCGCCGCGGCATCCTCGAGCGCGTGCACGCCGAGCGCTATCGCGGAACGCTCCGCCAGAGCGCAGCGTCGCCGCCGCCGGTCTTGACCGCGGAGCAGCAGGCGGCGGTCGACGGCATCGTCGCGAGCTCGGGCTTCCAGCCGTTCCTCCTTCACGGCGTCACCGGCAGCGGCAAGACCGAGGTCTACCTGCACGCCGCCGCGCGGACGATCGCCGCCGGACGCAGCGTCCTGCTCCTGGTTCCGGAGATCGCGCTCACGCACCAGCTGGTGCTGCGCGTGCAGCAACGATTCGGCTCGGGTGTGGCGCTGCTGCACAGCGGTCTCACGCCCGGCGAACGATGGGACGAATGGCGGCGCTGCGCGCGCGGCGAGGCGCGGCTCGTCGTCGGTGCGCGCTCCGCGGTCTTCGCGCCGCTCGCCGACCTCGGGCTCGTCGTCGTCGACGAGGAGCACGACCCGGCCTTCAAGCAGGACGAAGGCCTGCGCTACAACGCCCGCGACCTGGCGCTCGTCCGCGCCAAGCTCGCCGGCACCGCGGCGATCCTCGGGTCCGCGACGCCCGGGGTCGAAGCGTATCGCCAAGCCCTCGACGGCAAGTTCCGGCTGCTGCGGCTCCGGCGCCGCGTCGAGGACCGACCGCTGCCGCCGGTGACGCTCGTCGACGTCCGCCAGCCCGCGAACCGCATGACCGGCCTCTTCTCGCCGCCGCTCGTGGAGGCGATCCGCGCGACCCTCGAGCGCCGCGAGCAGACCCTGCTGTTCCTCAACCGCCGGGGATTCGCGCGCTCGCTGCAATGTCTCGAGTGCGGCGAGCCCGCCGGGTGCCCGTCGTGCAGCGTCAGCCTCACCTACCACCGGCGCCGCGGCATTCTCCTCTGTCACCATTGCGGCTACGCGCGGCCGGCGGCGGAGGCGTGCACGGGTTGCGGACGCGGGCCGTTGCAATCGTTCGCCGACGGGACGGAGCGTGTCGAGGCGGACGTCGCCGAGCTCTTCCCGGACGCGCGCGTCGGCAGGCTCGACCGCGACACCACGGCGCGCCGGGGCTCTCAGCGCCGCATCCTCGATGCGCTCCACGCCGGCGAGCTCGACATCCTGATCGGGACGCAGATGATCACCAAGGGCCACGACGTTCCGGGCGTGACGCTCGTCGGCGTGCTGCTCGCCGACCTCGCGCTCAACATGCCGGACTTCCGCGCGGCGGAGCGCACCTTCCAGCTGCTGACGCAGGTCGCCGGGCGCGCCGGCCGCGGCCGCTTGCCGGGAACCGTGCTCGTGCAGACGTTCCGGCCGCATCACCACAGTCTCCGTGCCGCCGCCGCGCACGACTACGACACGTTCGCCGAGCGCGAGCTCGAGGAGCGGCGCGAGGTCGCGTTTCCGCCGTTCTCGCGGCTCGCCGTTCTCCGTCTCGAGGCGGAGGATGCGCACGCGACCGAGCGTGCGGCGACCGCCGTCGCCGCCCGCGCGCGCGATCGCGCGGGTGACGCGGTCGTCGTGCGCGGGCCGGCGCCCGCGCCGCTCGAACGGCTTCGCAATCGCTACCGCTGGCAGGTGATGCTGACGTCGCCGCACGTCGGGCCGCTGCATCGGGTGATTCGCGACGTCGTCTCGACGGCGCGCGCGGCCTCGGCGACGCGCGGAATCCGTCTCGTCGTTGATGTCGATCCAGTCAGCATGTTATGAAATTGTCGTGATTCGTCGCATCCTTACCTATCCCGACCCGGTCTTGAAAAAGCCCGCCGTCGCGGTCGCCAACATCAACGGCGCAATCGCCGGCGCGATCGCCGACATGGTCGAGACGATGTACGCCGCGCCCGGCGTCGGGCTCGCCGCGCCCCAGATCGGCCTCGGCGAGCGCGTGATCGTCCTCGACGTCGATCACGAGAACAAGGGCAAACAGCTCTTGAAGCTCATCAACCCGGTGATCGCCGAATCGGAAGGCGAGGTGCTGTGGGAGGAAGGGTGCCTCTCCGTTCGCGATTACGTGGCCGAGGTGAAGCGCGCGTCACGCGTCCTGGTGCGCGCCTACACCCCCGACGAGAAGGAGGTCGCGATCGAGGCAGGCGATCTCCTCGCGGTCGCGTTGCAGCACGAGATCGATCACCTCGACGGCAAGCTCTTCATCGACCGGCTCAGCCGATTGAAGCGCGATCTCTACAAACGCCGCCTGAAGAAGCTCGAGCGCGAGGGCCGCGAGCCCGCGCCGCCCCGCACCTTGATCTAACCTGACGCGCCGTCTCTCTTGGCCGGCCGATCGGCCGCTGCGGTCCGTGTTCATGGGTACGCCCGCGTTCGCCGTGCCGGCGCTCGAGGCGCTCGCCGGCTGCTCCGATCTCGTCGGCGTGGTCTCGCAGCCCGACAAGCCGCAGGGCCGCGGTCTTCGCACGGCGCCGTCGCCGGTCTCGGCCGCGGCGCTGGCGCGCGCCATTCCGTTGCTCCGTCCCGCGAAGCTCCGTGACCCCGACGTCGCTGCGCGGCGTTGCGCGCCTGGCAGCCGGACGTGCTCGTCGTCGCGGCGTACGGCAAGATCCTGCCGCCGTCGATCCTCGCGCTGCCGCGGCTCGCTCCGATCAACGTCCACGCCTCCCTCCTGCCGCGCCATCGCGGCGCGGCGCCGATCGCCGCGGCGATTCTCGCGGGCGACGACGAGACCGGCGTGACGATCATGCTGATGTCGGAGGGCATGGACGAGGGCGACGTGCTCCTGCAGTCGGCCGTGCCGATCGCGCCCGACGACACCACCGCGACGCTCACCGAGCGCTTGGCCGTCCTCGGCGGCGCGACGCTCGTCGACGCGCTCGCGCGGCTCCGGAGCGAGGGCCTGGCGGCAACGCCGCAGGACTCGGGACGTGCGACCTACGCGCCGCGCATCGCCAAGGAGGAAGGCCGCATCCGCTGGAACGAGCCGGCGGCCGCGATCGCGCGGCGCGTGCGCGCCTTCACGCCGTGGCCCTCGGCGTTCGCCGTCCTCGGCGGCCAGACGGTGAAGATCCTCGACGCGCGCGCGCGCCGGGGCGGACCGGCGCCGCCGTGCCGGCGCCGGCCGCCGCGGGCGGACGACGTCGACGCGGCGCGGACGGCGGCGGAAGGATCGACGCGGCGCCCGGCACGATCGTCGGCGTCGGCGCGACGATCCGCGTCGCCACCGGCGACGGGATCGTCGACGTCGTTCGCGTCCAAGCCCAGGGCAGGAAGGCGATGAGCGCGGGCGCGTTCGCGAGCGGCGCGCGACTCGCCGTCGGCGACCGTTTCCAATGATGCGGCGTCCGTCCGGCGCGCGCGGTCCCCGCGACTGGCCCGAATGACGCCGCCGCGAGCGTCCGGCGCGCGCGACGTCGCGGTCGCGGTGCTGGAGCGCGTCGAGCGCGATCGGGCCTACGCCGACGTGACGCTCGACGCGGCGCTCACCGCGAGCGGCCTCGACGCACGCGACCGCGCGCTCGCGGCGAAGCTCGTGTACGGGACCCTCGCCTGGCAGGGCCGTCTCGACTGGCATCTCGCCGCGCTCGCGCACCGCGACCCCGGAGCGCTCGACGCGATCGTCCACATCATTCTGCGGCTCGGTCTCTACCAGCTCCTGGTGCTGACGCGCGTGCCGATGCATGCGGCGGTCGACACCAGCGTCACGCTCGCCAAGCGGCTCGCCCCGGCGGCGGCGGGTCTGGTGAACGCGGTCCTGCGTCGAGCGGCGCGCCGGCGCGACGCGCTCGCCCTGCCGGACGCCGCCGCGGATCCGCTGCAATACCTCGCGGTCGCCCTCTCGCACCCACGCTGGCTCGTCGAGCGCTGGCGCGAGCGATTCGCGGAAGGCGAGCTGCGGGCGCTGCTCGCCGCCGACAACGAAGCGGCGCCGACGACTCTACGCGCCCGCCGCGGCACGCGCGACGCGGTGGTCACGGCGCTTCGCGAATCGGGGGTCGTCGCCGAGCCGTGCCGCTTCGCCCCCGACGGCCTCCGCGCCGACGCCGTCGCGCCGCACGGGCTTCCCGCCCATCGCAGCGGCGAGGTCAGCGTGCAATCGGAAGCCTCCCAGCTCGTGGCGCTGCTGGTCGGCGCCGAGCCGCACATGCGCGTCCTCGACGCCTGCGCGGCGCCAGGCGGCAAGACCGGCTACCTCGCCGAGCTCGTCGGCGGCGGCGGACGGGTGGTCGCCCTCGATCGTCGCCGTCGCGGCGCCCGCGCGGTGGCAGGCGTCATCCGGCGGCTCGGTCTCGGGAACGTCCTCATCGCCGGGCTCGACGCGCGCGCCGCGGCGGCGGCGCTCCGCAGCCGATTCGACCGCATCCTCGTCGACGCGCCGTGCTCCGGGCTCGGCACGCTCCGCGCCCACCCCGAGGTGCGCTGGACGCGCACGCCCGGCGACGTCACGCGCCTCGCGGCGCTCCAGCGCGAGATTCTCGAGGGCGTCACGCCGCTGCTCGCGCGTGGCGGCGTGCTCGTCTACGCCACCTGCACGATCATGCCGGAGGAGAACGAGATCGTCGTCCGGCGCTGGCTCGCGACGCACCCCGAGCTCGCGATCGAGCCCGCCGACGCCCACCTGCCACCCGCCGCGGCATCGCTCGTCGACGACGCCGGCGCGCTGCGGACGTTCCCGCATCGCGACGGGCTCGACGGCTTCTACGCGGTCCGCGTGCGGCGGATCGACTGAGCCTCGCGGGCACCCTCGAGCGCCACCCCCGCCCTGCTCTCAGGGTTGCGGGGTCGAAGCGGCGGTCGTATATGCCTGGCCGTGCCGTCCCGCCGTCGTGTCGTCACGCCGTTCGTTCGCCTCGCCGACCTCCACCGCCGTACGGCCGACGCCGCGCAAGCAGAGCCGTCGCCGCCCCGTTCGGTTCGTCTTTTGTCGTCCGCCACGGTATGGTAGGCAGATCGTCGATCTTTCCGGCGGGGTGTAGCTCAGACTGGCAGAGCACTGCGTTCGGGACGCAGGAGTCGCTGGTTCAAATCCAGTCACCCCGATTCTCCCGCAACACCCCCGCGACGTCCGACCATCGACGTGCACCGCGCCCGCCGGCGCGGTGTCGCGGACGCGCGGGGTGGCTGCGGCGCGCGGCGGTGCCTCCCGCCGGGTCGCCGGCGGCCGCATGGATCGGCGCCGGCGCGCCGTCTCCGGAGCGCGCGTGCTCGGGCTGACCCTCCTCCTCGCGTTCGCCTACCTGACCGGCGCGATCCCGACGGGCGTGCTGGCTGCGCGTCGCCACGGCGTCGACCCGCGCGACGTCGGCAGCGGCGACATCGGCAGCGCCAACGTCACCCGCGCCGCCGGTCTCGCCGCCGGCGTCGTGACGTTCGCCGGCGACCTCACGAAGGGCCTGCTGCCGATCTTGATCGCGAAGCGAGCGGGGTACTCCGCGCCCGAGCTCGCGCTGACGGCGCTGGCGACGTTCCTCGGCCATCTCTACTCGTGCTTCCTTCGGTTCGACGGCGGCAAGGGCGTCGCGACGGCTCTCGGGGCTCTGCTCGGCCTCGCGCCGGCCGCGATGGCGATCGTCCTGCCCCTCTTCCTCGGCGCGATCGCGCTCACGCGCTACGTCTCGCTCGGGTCGATGCTCGCCGCCGCGGCGACGCCGATCGTCCTCGTCGCCCTCGACTACGACGGCGCGATCGTCGTCGTCGGGATGATGATCGCCGCGCTCATCATCCTGCGCCATCGCGACAACATTCGTCGCCTCCGCTTCGGCACCGAGGCGCGCGTCGGCGTGCGCCGCACGTCTGCCGCCGACTCTGGCGTTGCGTGAGAAACGAGCAGTGCCTCATCAACCGGCAGCACGGGGCGCGCCGAGAATTCGCGCGGGTAAACCAAAGCGCGAGTTAGACGAACGGTGTGCACGCAAAATCGGCACCGGGTTTGCTTTAGTACCGGCGGTATCCAACTGCCCCGCTGCGCGGCCGTGGCGTCCTTGCGAGCAGTGGGGAACCCATCGAGCAGCGGAAGAGACTACCAATGAAGGTACGACGACGTGTGGGCGTAGCGGGGCGATCGCGACGGCGTTCTTCCGTGGCGCGGAGCAAGACGAGATCACCGGGCTCGACCTCGCGCAGCACGGCGAGGTCGGGTACAACTCGTGAAACCCACGCTTTACATCCCCGAACGAATGCGGTTTAGAGAGTTCGAAATTCCCGCCGGTCCGCGGAGGTACCAATGAAAAAAGTCGACGCCATCATCAAACCGTTCAAGCTGGACGAGGTGAAAGAGAGCCTCTCCGCGATCGGAATCCAAGGCATCACCGTCACCGAGGTGAAGGGATTCGGCCGCCAGAAAGGTCACACCGAGCTCTATCGCGGCGCGGAGTACGTCGTGGATTTTCTCCCCAAGGTGAAGCTCGAGATCATCGTCAAGGACGACATGGTCGCGAACGTCGTCGGCGCGATCGAGAAGTCGGCGAAGACCGGTCGAATCGGCGACGGGAAGATCTTCGTGATGACCATCGAAGAGGTCGTCCGCATTCGTACCGGCGAGCGCGGCGAGCAGGCCATCTGAATCTCAACGGCTAGGAGACGATCACGGCCCGCCCGCCGCGGCGTGCCGGCAGTCGCTTCGGTCAATCAATGCTCGACAGGAGGGCACGAGAATGAGCACGGCGAAGGACGCCATCAAGCTGGCGAAAGAACAGAAAGCGGTGGCGGTCGATTTCAAGTTCCTCGATTTCCTCGGCATCTGGCAGCACTTCACCACACCGACGAGCGAGCTCGAGGAGCACGTCTTCGAGGAGGGGCTCGGCTTCGATGGCTCGTCGATCCGCGGCTGGCAGCCGATCAACGCGTCCGACATGCTGGTCGTGCCCGACGCGACGACGGCGGTGATGGACCCCTTCATGCCGCATCCGACGCTGTCGCTGATCTGCAACATCGTCGACCCGATCACCAAGGAGGAGTACTCGCGCGACCCGCGCGAACATCGCCCGCAAGGCCGAGGCGTACCTCAAGTCGACCGGCATCGGCGACACCGCCTACTTCGGGCCGGAGCCCGAGTTCTTCATCCTCGACGACGTCCGCTTCGATCAGAACGAGCACTCCGGCTACTACTACGTCGACTCGATCGAGGGCCGGTGGAACACCGGGAAGGACGAGCGCCCGAACCTCGGCTACAAGCCGCGGTACAAGGAAGGCTACTTCCCGGTCGCTCCGATCGACTCGCTAGCAGGACATCCGCACCGAGATGGTGCTCGAGATGGAGAACGGTCGGGCTGCGCGTCGAGAAGCAGCACCACGAGGTCGCGACCGCGGGTCAGGCCGAGATCGACCTGCGATTCCTGCCGCTCGTCAAGATGGGCGACGCGCTCATGTGGTACAAGTACATCGTCAAGAACGTCGCGCGCCGCCACGGCAAGACGGCGACCTTCATGCCGAAGCCGATCTTCGGCGACAACGGCTCGGGGATGCACGTCCACCAGTCGATCTGGAAGGGCGAGAAGCCGCTCTTCGCCGGTGACGGCTACGGCGGCATGAGCGAGCTCGGCATGCACTACATCGCCGGCATCCTCAAGCACGCGCCGGCGCTCTGCGCCTTCGTCGCGCCCGACCGCCAACAGCTACCGCCGGCTGGTCCCGGGCTTCGAGGCGCCGGTCAACCTGGCGTACTCGTCGCGCAACCGCTCCGCGGCGTGCCGCATCCCGATGTACTCGCCGTCGCCGAAGGCGAAGCGCATCGAGGTGCGCTTCCCGGATCCGTCCTGCAACGGCTACATGGCGTTCGCGGCGATGCTCATGGCCGGCCTCGACGGCATCGAGCGCCGCCTGAACCCGGGCGATCCGCTCGACAAGGACATCTACGCGCTCACGCCCGAGGAGCTGAAGGACGTGCCGTCCGTGCCGGGCTCGCTTGCCGGAGGCGCTCGAACGCGCTCGAGAAGGATCACGAGTTCCTGCTCAAGGGCGACGTGTTCACCGAGGACGTGATCGAGACCTGGATCGAGTACAAGCGCACGAAAGAGATCGACCCGCTCCGTCTCCGGCCGCATCCGTACGAGTTCGCGCTCTACTACGACGCCTGAGCGCGCCACCTTTCACCGGACGCACCACCGAACGGGCGAGCCTCCACGGGCTCGCCCGTTTCGTTTTGGGCGACGTCCGAGCCGCGCGGCGCGGAGTACGAGAGGCCGTTGCCATCGGGCGACGGGCGGCGCAGGGGGCACCGTCGCCGCCGCGGAGGGCTCCGCGTCTCGTGCTGACGTCGATTGCACACGCTGCTGCAGCCGCGACGACATTCCGGGCTGGTCGTCCTAACGCGGCGGCGACGGTGCCCCCTGCGCCGCCCGTCGCACGGCAATGGCCATCGCTCACCGCGAAGCGGGCTTCGGCTCGCACCGCATCGCTGCGAGCCGCGCCGCCGTCTCGCCGTCTCGCCGTTTCGAGGTGTGCGCCGGGTGAGCGTGTGCGGCGCGCTCCGGGACGCATCGGGCCGACCTCCTTCGGCGCGTATCGAGGCGGCCGTGGGCCAGACCTGCAAACGGTATCACTACGTTCGGCACGCGCGTCCCGGAGCGCGTCGCACGCGCTCACCCGGCGCGGACGCCGCACTGAAGCGTCGGCGGCGGCGCGGCGGTCTCAGCGTTCTTCGTGGGACGGGGACGCCGACTGGTGGGGGACGGACGGCTGGCGGAGGGCGTCGAGGGTGAGGACGAGGACGCCGATCGTGATCGCGCTGTCGGCGAGGTTGAAGGTCGGCCAGTGGTAGGAGCCGGCGTACACGTCGAGGAAGTCGATCACCTCGCCGAAGGCGAGCCGGTCGACCATGTTGCCGACCGCCCCGCCGAGGACGGCGCCGCAGGCCGCGATCATCCAGCGGCGATCCGCCGGGACGCTGCGCACGAACCACAGCAGCACGACGACGGCGCCGCTCGACACGATCAGGAAGAACGGCACCCGCAGCTCCTCGATCCGGCCGGCGAGAAAACCGAACGCCGCGCCGGTGTTCCGAACGTAGGTCAGCGAGAAGAAGCCGTCGATCAGCGGGATCGACTGGTGGAGCGCCATGTGAGCGGTGACCAGCGTCTTCGTCAGCTGATCGAGGACGACGACGACGAACGCGACGCCGAGCGCGAGGACCCACTTCACGGCGCGGCTCGCGGCGCGCTCGCGCCGAGGACGCCGGCGCAACGCCCACAGACGCCCGGGAACCGCGCGTCGGCGCCGACGTCGCGCCGATAGGTCCAGCAGCGGGCGCACTTCGTCCCCTCGGAACGCCTCGCGTCGACCGCGACGTCCGCCGCGCCGTCCGCCGGCAGCGCGCCGGCGTCGCGGAGCTCGACGCGCGAGACGATGAAGACGTCCGCGAGCAGGTCGCGCCGGGATGCGAGCAGCGCCGACAGCGTGCCGTTCGCGCTGATCGTCACGTCGGCCTCGAGCGAATGGCCGATCGTGCCGCGCCTGCGGAGCTCCTCGAGGGCCTTGGTGACGGCGCCGCGTACGTCGAGCAGGCGATCCCAGTCGGCGGCGAGCGCCGGATCGCGCAGCGCCGGGTCGGCGGCGGGAAAGTCCGCGAGTAGGACGCTCGCGGGACGCGCGCCGTCCGCCGGCATGTAGCTCCAGATCTCCTCGGCGGTGAACGAGAGGATCGGCGCCATCAACCGCACCAGCGCGTCGAGAATCGCGTGCAGCGCGGTCTGCGCCGAGCGGCGCTCGGGCGAGGTCTTGCCCTCGCAGTACAGGCGGTCCTTGACGATGTCGAGATAGAGCGCCGAGAGGTCGACGCTGCAGAAGTTGTTGAGCGCGTGGTAGACGGCGTGGAACTCGAACGCGTCGTACGCGCGGCGGCAGCGGTCGACGAGGTCCTGGAGGCGATCGAGAATGAAGCGGTCGATCTCGAGGAGCGCGGGCGCGGGCACCCGGTCGCGCGCCGGGTCGAAATCCGCGAGGTTGCCGATCAGGAACCGCGCGGTATTGCGAATCCGTCGGTACGCCTCGACCGCGCGCTCGAGGATCTCGCGCGAGATCCGCACGTCGTCGCGATAGTCCTCGGCGGCGACCCACAGTCGCAGGATGTCGGCGCCGTGCGCCTTGACGATCTCCTGCGGCGCGACGACGTTGCCGACCGACTTCGACATCTTGCGCGCGTCCTCGTCGAGGATGAAGCCGTGCGTCAGGACGGCGTCGAACGGCGCGCGGCCGCGCGTCGCCACCCCGAGCATGAGCGCGGCCTGGAACCAGCCGCGGTGCTGGTCGCTGCCTTCGCAGTAGAGGTGGGCGTGGCCGCGGAGCTCGGGGCGTCGCTCGACGACGGCCGCGAAGCTCGCGCCCGAGTCGAACCAGACGTCGAGGATGTCCTCTTCCTTCTCGAACGACCGGCCGCCGCAACCGGTGCAGGCGAGGCCTGGCGGCACCAGCTCGCTCACCGGATGCGCGAACCAGGCGTCGGAGCCTTCGCGCGCGAACAGCTCGGCGACGAGCGCCAGCAGCTCGGTGCTGGTCTCCGCCGTGCCGCAGCCGCGACAGCGCACGGCGACGATCGGCACGCCCCAGGCGCGCTGGCGCGAGATGCACCAGTCGGGCCGGTTCGCGGTCATGCCGCGGATGCGCTCGCGGCCCCAGGACGGGATCCATTGCACGGTGTCGATCGCGGCCAGGGCCCGCTGCCGGAGGTCGCCGGTCGTCATCGAGATGAACCACTGCTCAGTGGCACGGAAGATCACCGGACGATGACAGCGCCAGCAGTGGGGATAGGCGTGCGTCAACCGTTCCGTCGCGACCAGGCGTCCGGCGGCGTGGAGATGGTCGATGATCGGCGCGTCGGCGTCGAAGACGCGCATGCCGCCGAAGTGCGCGACGTCGGGCGTGAAGCGGCCGCCGTCGTCGACGGGGGCGTAGACCTCGAGGCCGTAGCGTTGCCCGACGTCGTAGTCCTCCTGACCGTGACCCGGGGCGGTGTGCACGAGGCCCGTGCCGGCCTCGAGCGTGACGTGCTCGCCGAGAATCAGCGGCACCTCGCGCTCGATCCACGGATGACGCGCCCGGGCTCCTTCGAGCTGGCGCCCGTGGACGGTCGCGACGACGTGCGGCTCGCGGCCGACGAGCGTCGCCAAACGCGGAATCAGCGCCTTCGCGACCAGCCACGCGCCCTCACCGCCGAGGCCGGTCACGACGGCGTACTCGATCTCGGGGTGGACCGCGATCGCGAGGTTCGCCGGCAGCGTCCACGGCGTCGTCGTCCAGATGATCGCGGCAACCGCCAGGTCGCCGAGCCGGTCGAGCGGCGGCGGCAGCGGCCGCGCCAGCGGGAACGCGACGTAGATCGACTCGTCGGTGACGTCGCGGTACTCGACCTCGGCCTCCGCGAGCGCGGTCCGGCACGACGCGCACCAATGGACCGGCTTCTTCCCGCGGTAGAGCGCGCCTGCCTCGACGAGCTCGGCGAGCACCCGCAGCTCGGCCGCCTCGTAGGAGAAGTCGGTGGTGAGGTACGGCGTCTCCCAGTCGCCGGTGATGCCGAGGCGTTTGAACTCGTCGCGCTGCACGGCGACGAACCGGAGCGCGTACTCGCGGCAGAGACGTCGCACCTCGAGCTTCCCGAGGCTCGCTTTCTTCTCGCGACCGAGGCTCTTCTCGACCTCGAGCTCGATGGGCAGGCCGTGGCAGTCCCAGCCGGGCACGTACGGCGCGTAGAACCCCGCCATGCTCTTGTACTTGCAGACGACGTCCTTGATGACCTTGTTGAGCGCGTGACCGAGGTGAATGCGGCCGTTCGCATACGGCGGACCGTCGTGCAGCACGTATGGCGGCCGGCCGGCGCGCGCCTCGACCATCCGCTGGTAGATCCGCTCACGCTCCCACTGCGCCAGGATCTCCGGTTCGCGCGCCGGGAGATTGCCGCGCATCGGGAACGAGGTCGCCGGAAGGTTGAGCGTGGCCTTGAAATCGGCCGCGTCGGACTTCGTCATCGCCTGTGGGCTCCGCGACCCGCGCGGCGTCGGGAACGCTCTCGCGCGTCCACCCGGACGAAACCGTCTTCCGCTGGAGAGTTCAACGACGGGAGCTCGCGGCGATCGCCTCGATCAGGGCGCTCAGCGGTTCCCGATCATTCGATGTCGCGGGCCGCCGCGCGCAACGCGCCGCATGTCGCCCAAATCGAAATGCCAATTCTTGCGGAGGCCGAGGTAACAGCAGCACAGCTCGCTGTCCATGTCGTTGTTGAAGGTCCGCTGCTGGCCGTCCTCGAAGAGGATTCTCACGAGACACGTGCCGCCGGGAACGATCGACGTCATCACCTCGACGACGACGCCGAAACCCCACAGGTCGCGCGAAGCGTGGTGGACCCGGTCTCCCAAGCGCAGAAAAAGCCGCTTCTCCGAATCGAGCATGCACCGTCACCAGTCACGACACGTTACCGGAACGATGCGCCGATTTCCACCGGGCTTGACTCGCGGGTCGGTGGCACCCACACTCCATTGCCCGAGCGATCGTGCGCTCGCGTTCTCGTTGATGCCCGACTGGAGAGTGCTCACAGGAATCATCCTCGTCGCGGCGGTCGCCGGATGGCTGATCGTCCGAGAGGTACCGTCGCGGCATCCGGTGCCGAGCGCCGGTCCGTCGCCGACGGTCGAGATGCACGTCGCGGCCAGCCCGCGCCCTCGTCGCTCGATCGCGGCCCGCGCCGCCGGCACGACCTCCGTCGTCCAAGAGATCGTCGTCGATCAGATCGGCCGCAAGCGACCGGTGGACGTCAACGATCCGCTCGCGGTCATGGAGGAGGAGCTCCGCGACGACATGATGATCCAATCGTACGTGTTTCCGCCCGGCGTACGCGGCGCGCGCATGCCGTCGCTGACCGTGTATCAGCGTACCGAGGCGTTCTGGCAGCCGTGGGTGCCGAGGGGGGTATTCCGATGACGACGCTCCGTGTGTTGGCGATCGCGGCGGCAGTGGTTCTCCTCGTGAACGGCGCCTCGTTTTCCGACCGCGCATCGGCGCAACAGCCCGGCGCCGATCAGCCTGCCGAGCGCTCCGAGCGCGCGCTCCGCGCCGAGCGCCGCGAGCTCACGCGGCACGAGCAGAAGATCCGGCGCGGAAAGAGCGTGCTCCGTCAAATCGAGCGCGACCCGAAGGCCTCGTCGCAGGTGAAGCAGACCGTCAGCGAGCTCGAAACGTTGCTGAGCCAGCGCAAGGCGCTGATCCAGAAGCTCAAGCAGCGTCACCGCGATTTCGTGACCCAGCACCAGGCCGACATCGACGAGCTCCGCGACCTGGTGGTGCGGGCGCGCGCGATCAACCTCCGGCTCGATGCGGCACGGCGGGCGGTGGTGAACGCGAGCCGTCCGGAGTTGGCGGAGGTGACTCAGCTCTCGAACCGCGCCGCCGCCCTCACCGAACAGCTGCGCGGGATGTATGCCGAGGACCGCCGTAGCCGTCTGCGGCCGTAGCGCCGCGCGCCGCTCAGAAGTCGCTGCCGCCGTCGGGTGCCACGGTGATGCGCGCGCCTTCGACGATCACCGGCACCCGCCGGATTCCTTTGGTGAGCTTCAAGAGCTCGGGGATCGCTTCGGGATGAACGGTGACGTTCACCTCGACGAAATCCACGCCGCGCTCGGCGAGCGCGCGGCGCGCGGCGTCGCACCGGGAACAGCCGGTCGTCACGTAGAGGGTGGCGCGGCGACGCACGAGCGCGACGTTAACACCGTCGTGAGGCGGCGAGAAATCGCCGGCGCGGAGCCGGGTGAGCCCTGAGGACGAGGCCCGCGCGGGCCGCGAGATCGTCGACGTCGTCGACGGCGACGACCGCGTCGTCGAGCGCGTGAGCCGCGCGGAGATGCGTCGCCGCAATCTGCTGCACCGTGCGGTGTACGTGCTCGTCCTGAACCGCCGCGGCGAGCTCTTCGTTCACCGCCGCACCGAGACCAAGGACGTGCACCCCGGTCGCTGGGACGTGACCATCGGAGGCGTAGTGGCGGCGGGCGAGTCCTACGAAGGCGCCGCGGTCCGCGAGCTCGGCGAGGAGCTCGGCGTCGCCGACGTCGAGCTCGAGCCGCTCGGGCCGATGCGCTACGCCGACCACTCGACCCGAATCATCGGGCGCGCGTTCGTCGCCCGCCACGACGGCCCGTTCGCGTTGCAGGCGGAGGAGATCGCCGAAGGCCGATTCGACGCGCTCGCCGAGGTCGAGCGGCTGATCGCACGTGAGCGCTTTTGTCCCGACGGGCTGCGGGTGCTGCGCGCATACGCCGAGGCGATCCGCCGCACGCGCTGATCCGCCGCGCGTGATCAGGCCGTGGTCGAGCGCCGGATGAGAATGCGCTGCCCCTCGTGGAGGCGGTTGCCGTCGAGATCGTTCGCGACCGTCAGCTCGCGCACGCTGACCTGGTGCTTGCGGGCGATCTTCCACAGCGAATCGCCCGGTCGGACCACGTACTGGAGAACGGGCGCGCGCTTCAGCTCGGGGAAATAGTACTCGGCGTTGCGCGCGACGTAGGCCGCCGCCAAGAACTCGGCGTAGAAGTTCTGCGACGCGAAGCCGAAGCTCGCGCCCGCGTAGCCGCGAATGATGTCGTCGAGCGAGTCGCTGCCGACCTCGGCCCGCGCGCGGGCGATGCCGGCGACGCCGTGGTTGTACGAGGCGACCGCGAGCGGCCAGGTACCGAGGACGTCGTACGCGCGCGTGAGGTGCGCGGCGGCGGCCTCCGTCGAACGCACCGGATCGAAGCGCGGATCGCGGCGGCCCGCGATCTTCATGTAGCGGGCGGCGGTGTCGCGCGTGAACTGCCAGAGTCCCGCCGCGCCCGCCTTGGAGACGGCATGCGGATTGAACGACGACTCGACGTGCGGGAGATACGCGAGCTCCGGCGGCAGACCGGCTTCGCGGAAGATCCTCTTGATCTCCGGCATGTAGAGCTCGGCGCGCTCGAGGCCGTCGGCAAAGACCTCGCGGAGGCCGCGCTGCGCGCGAATGTTGCCGATGGACCGTGCCACCGATCGCGCCGGCGTGCCGACATCGTCGAACAGCGCCGCGACGCGCACCCGCGCCGGATCGGGAGCGGCGAGCAGATGCGAGGGGCCTGCGAAGGCGATCGACGTCAGCAGGTGATCGTAGCTCGCTCGCACCGCCTCGAGCGGACCGCCGCTGCCGCTCGGGCCGACCGGCACCACGTCGTAGACGATCCGTGGATCGTCGCGATCGTGCAGCACCGCCTCGGTACGCGAGACCTCGGTGAAGACCCGCACCCAGAACCGCACCCGCGCTTCCATGGCCTCGGACACCGGGAATTGCGGTCCGAACCGCAGGGGCGGCACGATCGCGTGCGCGCCGGTCGCCATCACGTGGAGACAGAGCGCGACGGCGAGCGGGAGTGTGGATTGGATGAGTCGACGCGTCTTCATCGGCGCACGCGGGGCCGCTCCGGCAAAGCGGCGACCGCCCATGTAGGCACAATCGAGCCGACGAGGCAAACCGATTTGACGACGTCCCCCCCGTCCGCGGCAGCGACCGACGTGCCGGCGGTGGGCAGTGCGGCCGCCGCGGCGGCGCTGCTAGGCGCCCGGCGGGGGCTCGGCGACCGGCAGACGCCGGAACACGCGCATCGCCTCGCGAATCAGAACCAGCGCGAGCGCGATCAACACCGTCGCGACGACCGCGTTCATGGTCGCGGCGTTGAGGCCCAACGCGCTGAGACCGGCGCGCGCCTGGATGACGAGCGCGCTGATGGTGACCGCCATGACGAACAGCATCGGCCAGAGCGCGTACCAGTAGCGCCGCCCGGTCGCGCGCAGCCAGGTCGTGATCGCGAGCAGCGTGAGCGCCGCGAGCAGCTGATTGCTCGAGCCGAAGAGCGTCCAGAAGACGCGGTACGTCGCTTCGCCGCCGATCGCGATGAAGACGAGCGGCACGAGCACGGTGAGCGTGACCGCGACGAACTTCATCGGCAGCGTGCGCGGCTGAAAGAGCTCCTCGAGAATGTAGCGGCCGAGCCGCGCGCTCACGTCGAGCGTGTCGAAGACGAACGTCGAGAACGCCATCGCGCCGAAGGTCACCGCGAAGCGCAGGTGCTGCTCGCCGATGATGACCGTGAGGAAGCGGCCGATGCCCTCGCCGTAGATGACGCCCGGCGCGCGGTTCGCGATCTCCGCGGAGGAGACGATCATGATCGTCGCGAGCGCGATCAACGCGACGAAACCCTCGAGCAGCATGCCGCCGTAGCCGACGGGCCGGCAGTCGCTCTCGCGCGCGATCTGCTTCGAGGTGGTGCCGGAGCAGACCAGCCCGTGAAAGCCGGAGCACGCGCCGCATGCGATGGTCACGAACAAGAACGGAAACAGGCTGCCGGTGAGCCCGGGCGCATGCCAGGTGACGAACGCCGGCTGACGGATCGTGAAGCCGCCGAAGAAGATGCCGACGACGCCGACGAAGAGCGCGAGGTACAGGACGAAGCCGCCGAGATACCCGCGGGGCTGGAGGAGTAGCCACATCGGCGCCACCGACGCCGCCAGGCAGTAGAGCAGGATCACGATCCCCCAGACCCTGGCGTCGAAGATCAGCCAGGTCGAGATCGCGGTCCCGAGCCACACCACGCCGAGCGTCGCAGGAACGAAGATCACCGTCAGCAACGACAGCGGTGGATCCCAGAGCCGCTGCACGACGCCCATCGCGAGCGCGAGGAGCAGATAGAGCACGCTCGCCGCGGCGACGGCGCCGCCCGGATTGAAGGTGAAGGAGCCGCCCGCGAGCTCCTCGCTGCGGCCGACGAACGTGTTGGCGGTAATGTCGGTGAACGCGACGATGACGTACACCAGCGCCACCCAGATGAACCCCATCATCGCGAGCCAGGCGCGCTCGCCGAGGTACTCGCGCACGATCTCGGCGATCGACTGGGCGCGGTGGCGGACCGAGGCGACCAGGCTCGAGAAATCGTGCACCGCACCGATGAAGACGACGCCGAGCGCGATCCAGAGGATGCAGGGGAGCCAGCCGAAGAGCTGGCAGGCGAGGATCGGGCCCGCGATCGGCCCCGCGGCCGCGATCGCGCTGAAGTGCTGGCCGAGCAGGTAGAAGCGCCCGGCGGGCACGAAGTCGACGCCGTCGTTCAGCGTCACCGCCGGCGTCGCCGTATCGTCGTTCAGCCGGTACTGGCTGGCGATGAACCGGCCGTAGACGCGGTAGCCGAGCGCCAGCCAGACGAGAACGATCGCCGCGAGGGCCGGAAGGCTCACGCGGCCGCGATCGCAGTGGCGGCGCGCAGCGGCATCACCCTCGCACGGCGTCGAGGCCGGTGAGGTCGCGCCCGACGATCAGCGTGTGCATGTCGTACGTTCCTTCGTAGGTGTTGACGGTCTCGAGGTTCAGCATGTGCCGGATCACCGGGTACTCGTTCACGATCCCGTTGGCGCCGAGGATGTCGCGCGCGAGCCGCGCGATGTGCAGCGCCTGACTCACGTTGTTGCGCTTGGCGAGCGAGATCTGCTGCGCGCGAACGCGGCCGGCGTCCTTCAGCTGACCGAGCCGCAGCGCCAGCAGCTGCGCCTTGGTGATCTCGGTCGCCATGTCGACGAGCTTCTGCTGCACGAGCTGGAAGCCGGCGATCGGACGATCGAACTGCACCCGATGCTGCGCGTAGTCGAGCGCGGTCTCGTAGCACGCGATCGCCGCGCCGACGGCGCCCCAGACGATGCCGTAGCGCGCCTGATTGAGGCAGCCGAACGGCCCCTTCAGGCCGACGACGTTCGGCAGCAGGGCGCTCTGCGGCACGCGCACGTCCTCGAGGATGAGCTCCGAGGTGACCGAGGCGCGGAGCGAGAACTTCCCCTTGATGTCGCGGGCGCTGAAGCCGGGCACGCCGCGCTCGACGAGGAACCCGCGGATCTCGCCGTCGTCCGTCTTCGCCCATACGATCGACACGTCGGCGAGGCTGCCGTTCGTGATCCAGCGCTTCCACCCGGAGAGGACGTAGTCGCCGCCCCGGGCGCGTGCCCGCGTCTCCATCGCGCCGGGATCCGAGCCGTGGTCGGGCTCGGTCAAGCCGAAACAGCCGATCGCCTCGCCGCGCGCCATCGCCGGCAGCCAGCGGGTCTTCTGCTCCTCGCTGCCGTACGCGTAGATCGCATACATCGCGAGGCTGCCCTGCACCGACGCCATCGATCGCAGGCCGCTGTCGCCACGCTCGAGCTCCTGCATGATCAAGCCGTAGGCGACGCTGCTGAGGCCGGCGCAGCCGTAGCCGCGCAGGTTCGCGCCGAAGACGCCGAGTTCGCCCATGCGCGGAATCACCTCGCGCGGGAACTCCTCGCGGCTGTGGCAGCCCTCGAGAAGCGGCAGGCATTCGCGCTCGACGAATGTCCGGACGGTGTCGCGGGTGATCCGCTCGTCCTCGCTGAAGAGCGCGTCGGTCTCGTAGTAGTCGAGCGACGGCACGGCCGCGCATGCTACTGCCCGCCCGCGGCGGCCTCAAGGGCGACGCGCCCGGCGGCTTGCGGGGCCGCGACGGCACCTATAAGAGCGGATCAGTGGGCCGATCGTGATCGATCAGGCCGTCTTATTGAGGGGCGATGCACCTCGAAACCTTGCAGGTCTTCTGCGACCTCGTCGAGAGCGGCAGTTTCTCCGCCGCCGCGTCGCAGAACTTCGTCACCCAATCGGCGGTGAGCCAGCAGGTCCGCGCGCTCGAGGCGCGCTTCGATCTGCCGCTGATCGAGCGGACGAAAGGGCACGTGCAACCGACTCCCGCGGGTCAGATCCTCTACCAGGCGAGCAAGGAGATCACGGGACGGTATCGAGAGCTGCGCGAGCAGCTGCAGAGCTTCGGCAGCGTCGTCGGCGGCAGCGTCCGGCTCGCGACCGTGCACAGCGTCGGCCTCTACGAGCTCTCGGAGCCGCTCAAGAGATTCTTGAAGGCGTACCCGCAGGTCAACGTGCACCTCGAGTACAGCCGCTCGACGAAGATCTTCGAGGATGTCCTGAGCGGGACGATCGACCTCGGGATCGTCGCCTACCCGACGCACCGGCCGCAGATCGCCGTGATCCCGTTCCGCGAGGACCGCCTGGTCCTCGTCTGCGCGACCCACCACCCCCTCGCCCGCCGCAAGGCGATCCCGATCGCGGACCTCGAAGGCTACGACTTCGTCGGCTACGAGCGCGACATCCCGACGCGACGTGCGACCGATCGCATTCTACGCAAGAAGAACGTCGGCGTGCGCTACGTGATGGAGCTCGACAACATCGAGACGATCAAGCGCGTCGTCGAGGTCGGTGCCGGCGTCGCGATCGTGCCCGAGCCGACGATCGCGCAGGAAGTGAAGAACCGCACGTTGTGCGCGCTCGAGTTCACCGACGAGACGCTGCGCCGTCCGCTCGGGATCGTGCACCGCCAGGGCAAGCACTTCTCGCCCGCCGTCGAGCGCTTCATCGCCGAGCTGCGCTGACGCCGCCCGCGCCGCACCTGTCGACGTCGTCTCTCTCGTCACGTCGCAAATCCGAAGAGGCCGTTGCCGTCGCGAGGGGGCGGCTTCTGCGTTGCCGAAACGGTGGCGTCGGTGCAAGCGTGGCGTTTGATCCGTCACGCCGCTCCGACTTTGCACCGGTGGAGGGCGGGCGGCGCCCTCGCGGGCGCGCATCGGACGGCCTCCTACGGCGTGTATCCGTTCGGCCGTGTGCCAGACTTGAGATCGGTATCACTACGTGCCGTCCGCCGCGCGCCCGCGAGGGTGCCGCCCGCCCTCCACCGGTGCGGACGCCGCAGAGTGAGCGACGAAGCGCGAGGCCCGCGGATCAACAGGGGGCCCGTGCCGCGTCGTCGTCGAGAACGCGGACCGCGGTCAGGCGAGGTGCGGCAGGACCTGCTCGCCGAAGAGACGGATCGTCTCCGCGGGCGCGAGGTCGCCGAACATGATGGTGAAGAGCCGGACGCCGCGCTCCACCTTGGCGCGGAGACCCTCGACCACCTGCTCAGGCGTGCCGCGGACCGCGACCGCGTCGAGATCGGCGAAGCCGCCGAGGAATTGCTTCGCCATCGACCAGCGCTGCTTGAAGTCCGCCTCGTCCTTGCCGAGGACGACGATCGTCTGCTCGCAGACGGTGATCGTCGCGGGATCGCGGCCGATCTCGGCGCAGTGCGAGCGCAGGATCTGGAGCTTGTGCGGCATGTCGGCCGCGACGTTCATCGGACAGTTCCAGCGGTCGGCGTGTTTCGCGACGACTCGCAGCAGCAGGCGCTCGCCGGCGCCGCCGATCGTGATCGGCGGATGCGGCTTCTGCACCGGTTTCGGATTGTTGGGCGCGTCGTCGAGGGCGTAGTACTTGCCCTGGAACGTCGCGCGGCGTTCGGTGAAGAGCCGTCGGATCACCTCGAGACCTTCATCGAGCTGCTCGATCCGGCCGCTCACCGGACCGAAGTGATACCCGTAGCCGCGGTACTCCTCCTCCATCCACCCGGCGCCCATGCCGAGCTCGAGGCGACCGCCGGATATCTGGTCCAGCGACGCGGCCATTTTCGCCACCAGCGCCGGCGCTCGATAGGAGTTGCAGAGGACGAGCGAGCCGAGACGGACGCGGGTCGTGCGGGCGGCGAGGGCGCTGAGCGCGGTCCAGATCTCGAGGTGGTCGACGTCGCGGATGCCGCGCGCCCACATGTGGTCGGCGAGCCAGATCGAGTGGAACCCGTGCTCCTCGCATGCGCGCGCCCGCTCCTCGAGCGCACCGAAATCGACCCCGACCTGCGGAAAGAACAGGCCGCACGCCACGCGGTTGCCGTCCTGGCTCATCGTTCCTCCTCGCAGCGCATCCTGACGGGCTCCCAGGCTTTCGTCCTCTCGCCTGTCAGTACGGCAAGCGGCGGCGGAATTAGAGCACACACGCCCGGCGGCGACCAACGCTCGCTGCCGCTCCGTCCGGCGTGCGCCGGCGTGCCGTGCCGCCGCCTTCGATCGGCATCCTCACGGTGACGGCACCGCGACCGAATGGTAAAGACTTGGGGAGGAGACCATCGTGCCACCGACCTCGAAGATGCGCGTCGCCATCGTCGGCGCGACCGGCATCGCGGGCCAGCAGTTCGTCGATGCCCTGCGTGATCATCCGTGGTTCGAGATCGCCGCGATCGCGGCGTCGGAGCGCTCGGCGGGCAAGCGTTACGGCGACGCCCTGCGTGACGCGAAGACCGGCGCGCTCCGTTGGTGGTGCAACGAGGCGCCGCCGGCGGCGATCCTCGCGCTCCCGGTGACGACCGGCGACGCGGTCGATCTCGCGGGCGTCGACCTCGTCTTCTCCGCGATCGAAAGCGAGCCCGCCCGCGAGCTCGAGCCGCGCTGGGCGCGGCTCCGGCCGGTCATCAGCACCGCCTCGGCGTTCCGCTACGAGGAGGACGTTCCGCTGCTGATCCCGGGCGTGAATCTCGCGCATGCCCCGCTGCTGCGCGCGCAACGCACGGGACGCGGCTGGCAGGGCTTCATCGCGCCGATCCCGAACTGCACGACGACCGGGCTGGCGATCGCGCTCAAGCCGCTGCACGACGTCTTCGGCGTCGAGAAGGTCGCGATGACCTCGATGCAGGGGATCTCCGGAGCCGGCCGCTCGCCCGGCGTCCTCGCTCTCGACATCCTCGACAACGTCGTGCCGTACATCGTCGGCGAGGAGGAGAAGGTCGCGCGCGAGACGCGCAAGATCCTCGGCACGCTCGCCGCCGGCACGATCACGTCCGCGGACTGCGTGGTGTCGGCGACGTGCACGCGCGCCGCGGTTCTCGAGGGCCACACCGAGGCGGTGTCGGTCTCGCTCGCGAAGCCGTGCTCGCCGGCCGACGCCGCCGAAGCCATGCGCTCGTACGACTCCGGAATCGCGGCGCTGCCCTCGGCGCCGCGCCGGTTCATCACCGTCCTCGACGATCCCTTCAGGCCGCAGCCGCGGCTCGATCGCGACGCCGACGGCGGCATGACGACGTCGGTCGGCCGGTTGCGTCCCGACGAGCTCTGGACGCACGGCCTGCGATTCGTGCTGGTGTCCCACAACACCAAGATGGGCGCCGCGAAGGGCGCCGTCCTGCTCGCCGAGGCGCTCCGCCGCGACGGTTATCTCTGAGCGGGCGGAGTCCCTCCCGTCTTCGTCCCGCGCGGCACGCGAGCCCGCGCGAACGTCGCGCAGACCGGCCCCACGGGGCAGCGCGGGCATGCCGGCCGCCGCGCGGTGCAGAGCATCGCGCCGAGATCCATGATCGCCTGATTGAAGGCATACCCCCGGCGCGGCGGGATCGCGGCGCCGGCGATCGCCCACAGGCGGGCGCGGCGGCGCGGCGGCCGCCCGGGCCCGAACACCCTGCCGAGCACGCGCGCGGCGTTGGTGTCGAGGATCGCGGCGTCGGCATCGAAGGCGAACGACGCGACCGCGCCCGCCGTGTAGCGCCCGACGCCCGGCAGCGCGACGAGCGCCGCCGGGTCGGAGGGAAAGCGTCCGCCATGGCGTTCCGCAATGAGCCGGGCGCTGCGGTGCAGATTCTCGGCGCGGCGATAGTAGCCGAGGCCGTCCCATGCCTCGCGCACCTCCCCCGCCGGCGCCGCCGCGAGGTCCTCGACGGTCGGATAGCGCGCGAGAAACCTCGGGTAGAAGTCGAGCACGCGACGCACCTGGGTCTGTTGCAGCATCACCTCGGAGACGAGGACCGCATAGGGGTCTCGCGTCCGCCGCCACGGGAGATCGCGGCCGTGCGCGCGATACCAGCGGAGCAGGCGGCGCTGGAAACCCGCGAGGCGCGCGGAGTCGAGGCGCGGCGCGCGCGAGCGGCGCCGACGCGGAGCGTTGCGGGTCATCGTGGCGTTTTTGCTTCTCACGCAGGCAGGCCGTCAGTACAATGACGCCACGGACTCGACGAGATGCCCACGCCTCTGCGCCCGCACCTGATCGCGCTCGCGACGCACCTGCTTACGAAACCCCTCGGACGGTATCAACGCCGGGTTCCGAACGACCTCGCGAGCCTGCGCCAGCACATCCGCAAGGGTGACGTCGTCCTGGTCGAGGGCGATCAACGCGTCAGCGAGGTCATCAAGTACCTGACACAAAGCTCGTGGTCGCACTCGGCGATCTACATCGGCGACGAGCTCTGGCGGCGCAATCCGGCGATGCGACACGTGCTGAGCGAGGAGTTCGGCACCGACGCGCAGCACCTGATCGTCGAGGCGCTCGTCGAGGAGGGTGTCGTCGCGTCGCCGCTCTCCAAGTACATCGACTTCAACATCCGGGTCTGCCGGCCGTACAACCTCCGCCGCGACGACCTCGACACGCTGCTCGACGACGTGATCGCGCAGATCGGCTACCGCTACGACGTGCAGAACCTGATCGATCTGGCGCGCTACTTCCTGCCGGTGAGCCTGGTGCCGCGCCGTTTCCGCCGCACCGCCCTCGAGGTCGGCAGCGGATTGCCGACGCAGACGATCTGCTCGAGCATGCTCGCGCGCGCGTTCGCCAGCGTCGGCTACCCGATTCTCCCGGAGGTGATGGGCACCGACGACACCGACGATCGCGGCTGGCTCGAATGGCTCGCGCGCCGGCCGCTCAGCCCCGCGGCGTTCTTCCGCCGCGCGAAGTTCGCGCTCACCACGCCGCGCGACTTCGACCTGTCGCCGTACTTCGAGGTGATCAAGTTCAATCTCCTCGAGGACACGCGTTTCGACTACCGGAAGATTCGCTGGATCGAGGACGAGGCGAGCTGAGCCCGGACCGCGGCCGGCGAGCGGCCGCGCTCCGAGCCGGTGGGGTCAGCTAGAAGACGTACGACAGCTCCCCGGCGATCGTGTGCTGATCGTTCTGGAAGTTGCCGGTGCGGTGCAGCTCCTTCTCGAAGATGTCGTGCTTGGCCGAGTCGTAGCGATACTCGGTGCGGAACATCAGGCCCTCGGCGAGCACGAACTTGAGCGTACCGGTGACCTCCCAAGCGTTCTGGTACTGGCCGACGTTGAACGTCGGCGTGCTGCCGTCGAGGCCGCTCGGCAGCCGCGTGCCGTCGCTGTCGTCGAAGTACTCGCCGCGCAGCGCGAAGCCGACCGGGATCACGAACGCGTCGGGGACGTCGACGGCCGCGATGCCGGCGAAGGCGTTCCATTCGGCGGTGCCATCACGCACGCCGACGACGTCGCTCTCGTTGCCGTAGTCGTAGTTCAGGCTGAGGGTGAAGGTCTCGACCGGCTTCACGGTCGCGACGACGTCGATCAGGCCGCGCTTCGAGTGACCGTTGTCGGCCTGCTCCGGACCGTACAGGCCGCCGACCGTGATGCCGAACTCGTCGACCGGCGTCACCGAGACGCTGCCGATGACGCTCTTGCCGTCGTTCGAGTCGATGACGTTGTCCCAGCCGTTCACCACCCCGAGGATGCCGCTGACGTAGTCGGTCTTGAAGGTCCCGAGCGCGCCGGTGTGGGTGAAGGGAATCGCCCAGCTGAACGCCAGCGAGCGGCTGATGTTGAAGTTCAGCGGCGACTCGATCACCTCGGCGCCGACCGGGGTGACGAACTTGCCGGCCTTGAAGCCGAGCTCCGGCAGGCCGGGGAAGTTGTAGGTGATGTACGCCTCCTCGAGCTCGATCGAGTTGTTCTCCTCGACGACGTTGCCCACCGAGCCGTCGCCGTCCCAATCGGACGCCATGCGCTCGGCGGTCTTGCCGAAGTTCACCTTGGTCACGAAACCGACGCCGTCGTCGCCGGGCTCACGCGACACCTGGAGCTGGAAGAGATCCAAGCTGAAGGTGTTGTCGTTGCGATCGAACGATCGCAGCGACACCAGCCGCGAATCCGGATTGTTGAAGTCGTAGAGGTACGAGGTCACCACCATGCCGCCGATCTTGAGCCCGAACGGCGCCTTCTTGAGCGCGGCTTCGAGGGCGTCGATCCTCTGGCTCAAGCCCGAGGTGTCCACCGGACGCGCCGGCGCCGGCGCCATCTCTTTTTGTCGCTCCAGGCGCTGGACGCGCTCCTCGAGCGTGAGTCCGCCCGCGAGGGCCGTCGCGCTCGTCACGAGCAACGCACCCGTCACCAGCATCGGCAACGATCTCCATGTTCTCTTCATCGTCATTCCTCCTCCAAGGGATTGCGAGCACTGTGTCGTCGAGACCCGTTCAGGGTCCCCTGCTGTCTGCTCCGGCTCCTGTGGTCGATCGCGTACGTTCGCTACCGATCACCCGCTCTCACCACCTCCTTCACCGGGGGTTCGCGATGGCGTCGGACTCGAGCCGGCGCCCTCGCGGGTACCGACAAGGGCCGCAACCAGCTGCTCGAGTCGTCCGAGTCTCTCTTCGACGGCGGTTCGTGCCTGCTCGGAGCCCGCGAGCAGCTCGGCAGCGTCGCGCCGGCTCTGCGCGAGCTCGGCGACGAGCGCGTCGCGTTCGTTTCGTAGGCGGTCTGCCTCATGCGCACTCGCTTCGGCTCGGGACGCGAGCGCGTCGCAGCGGGCGCGCGCACCGATCTCGGCGAGCGCGAATCCCGACCCGATGCCGATCACGAGCGCCGCGGCCGTGACGATCGTGCGGCGAAGTTCGAGCGGCGGACGTATACGCCGGCGCGACGGCAGATCCACACCTCCACGTCATCATCAACACGAGCGACGAATCGTAGAAAATAATGCGGCCAAATTCAACAGTTGGATTTCCGAAAGATATATCCGCCCGATGCGCGACGAATCAGGGCGGACGCACCGTCAAACCGCACGGTCGCCGGCGTAACCACCTGACCCCGCATCGCATTCGCCGGCCATCCGCGCTATGGCGCTGGCGTGAACCCCGCCGGAGTGCGCGCCGGTAGCTCGCCCGCGCCGCTGGAGCAATACGCGGTCGCGGCGCTGATCGCACTGTGCGCCGTCCTCTACGTCCCGCCCGCGACCGCGACGCCGTTCTTCACCAAGGGCGAGCCGCGCGAGGCGCTCGTCGTCCGGCGGATGGTCGAGAACGGCGAATGGATCCTGCCGCGCCGCGCGTCCGGCGAAGGACTGGCGATCGCGTCGAAGCCGCCGCTGTTTCACTGGCTCGGCGCGCTGGTCTCCGTTGCCGCCGGACGGACGACGGAGCTGACGGTACGGGCACCGTCGGTCGCGCTCGCGACGGCGACGGTCGTCCTGGTGTGGACGGTCGGCCGCACGATGCTCGCTCCGGGTGCGGCATTGGTCGCGGCGGTCGTCCTCGCAACCAGCTTCGAATGGCTGCGCGCGGCCTCGACTGCTCGCGTCGACGCCGCGCTCACGGCCTTCATGACGGCGGGCCTGCTGCTGTTCTATCGCGCCTTCGTCCGTGACGGATGGTCGACGCGCGAGGCGGTCGCCGCCTATCTCTGTGTCGCCGCGGCGGCGCTGGTGAAAGGGCCCGTCGGCGTCGTGCTGCCGGGCCTGGTCGTGGTGGTCGCAGCGGCGGCGCACGGAAAGCTCGGGCTCCTGCCGAGGCTGCGACCCGCGATCGGCGCCGCGATCGTGCTGGCGCTCGTCGGGACCTGGTACGTCGCCGCCTCGTACGCAGGCGGCGAGGCCTTCGTCCGCAAGCAGATCCTGAAGGAGAACGTCTTCCGCTACGTCGCCGCGTCGACGCTCAAGAGCGGCCACGAGCACCCGTTCTACTACTACTTCCCGGCGCTCGCGGCCGGCTTCCTGCCGTGGACGCCGCTCGTGATCGGCGCGGTCGTCGCGGCGTCGCGCCGGCGCGTGATCCGGCGCGATCCGCGGATCGGCTTTCTCCTGGTGTGGTGCGCGGTCGTGTTCCTCTTCTACTCGCTCGCCTCCGCCAAACGCAGCGTCTACCTGCTCGCGCTCTACCCCGCGGCCGCGCTCCTCACCGGGTGGTGGTGCGAGCGGCTGCGCGACACGGTCGCACCGCCGCGGTGGCTGCACGGCGCGGCCGCCAAGGCGATCGCCGCGATCGGCCTGGCCGTCGTCGTCGCGCCGCTCGCGCTCGTGGTCCTCGAGGGCATGGGCTTCCAGCCTTTCGCGTCGATCGCGCCGCTGCTCCATCCGAAGGACCGCGCCAACCTCCCGCTCGTGCAGATGATCCTCGATCGTCACCTCGCCCTGATCCTGTTCATCCTCGCCTTCATGTTCGGCATCCTGCTCGCGCTCCGCGCGGCGATCGTCAACGGACGGGTGACGGGGATCTTCAGCGCCACGGCGCTCTTCGCCGTCATGCTCTGGACGCTCGTCTTCAGCATCTTTCAACCGGAGCTGGCGCGCGCCCGGACGTTGCGGCCGTTCCTCGCCGAGGTGAGCCGCCGGACCGGAGGCGCGTCGGTACGCTTCCACGGCAGCACCTTCGATTTCGGAGCCGCGTTCTATGCGCCCGCCATCGAGTACCCCGAGAGCGACGCTGCCGAGACGACGGCGGACGCGGAGCCGGACGCCGACGACGAGTCGGATGACGACGAGAGCGTCGCCGACGCGTCGCCGGCACGCGACGTGCCGGTCCCGCCGGGCAGCTACCTGCTCATCTGGGACGTCGAGCTGGCGCGCCTGTCGGATGCCCAGCGTGCCGACCTCGAGGTCCTCGCGACCAGCACCGGCACCGACCCCAAAGGCAGCAAGCACCTCGTCCTCGCCCGCACCCGCTGAGCGGCGGCACCGCGACGTTCGGCGCCGAACGTCGCCCGCTCATCGCCTTCTCCGATCGAGCGTCGCCGCACCGTTCGATGCGGTCGAGGCCGGGACCAGGCGAGCGCGCCGCCGAGTCAGAACGGATAGTCGAGCCCGGTGAACGCGGCGAGCCCCTGCTCGCCGTAGCCGATGTCGACGAACCCGACCACTTGCGGCCGGACGACGCCACGGAAGCCGAGGCCGCCTACTGCATGCAGGTCGTCGAACGGGATGTCGTGCGACGAGCCGAACACCTGGCCGAAGTCGACGAACGGCGCGAGCTCGAGCTCGGCGTTGACGCCGAAGATGTGCCGGCGATAGACGCGCGTGCGGAGCTCGGCGGACGCGAAGAACCGATCGCGGTCGACGAACCGGCCGCTGCCGAACCCGCGCAGCGAGTGCCGGCCGCCGATGTCGTTCTGCTCGAAGAACGGCACGTTCTTGTCGCCGCCGATGTAGTCGAGCCGTCCGTGCATGGCGAGGATGAAGCGCTCACGGAACGGGACGAACTTCCGCACGTCGACGGCGTACTTCACGATCGAGACCGAGCTGCCGATGATGCGGGGAATCGCCTCGGCGGTGAGCAGTCCGAAACCGCCGCGCGTCGGGATGCTGATGTCGTCGCGCGTGTCGTAGAGGAGCCCGAGCTGCTGGCCGATGATCGTGGTGGTGCCGCGAAGACCGGGCGTGTCGGGGTGCAGCTCGCGGATGTCGGGCACGTTGTCGACGCCGCCGCGCTTCGCCTCGAAGACGCGCAGCCGCGACTGGTAGGTCACCTCGAGCGCGGGCTGGAGGCGGTAGGTGAGCCAGAGGATCGCCGTCGTCTCGCGCGCGGTGTAGTCGGACTCCGCCCTCTCCGAGGTGTTGTTGCCGAAGCCGAAGAAGCGCTCGGTCGAGTCCTGCTCGAACTCGAAGTTGCCGAAGAGGCGCATCCGGCCGCCCCAGAGCGCGTTGTCCTCGTAGCGGAGGTCGTAGTCCTCGTCGATGTTCTGCGACTTGCGGAGCACGATGCTCCACTTCTTGTCGATGGTCGGATACCCGAAGAGGCGGAAGGTCGGATAGACGCCGGTGATCTTGTTGTACCGCACGTCGGGCGCGAGGATGTACTTGATCACCTTCTGCTCGTCGAGGAAGAGCACGACCCCGAGAAACCCATAGGTGTTCCCTTCGTTCGGGTCGGTGAGAATCTCGGGGAGGGGGATGATGCTCTTCTGGAGCGCGTGCGCGGGCGTGGCGAGGACCGACACGGCGATCGCCAGCGCGACGAGGGCACGCTCCAACGCTCTGACGAAGGCCATCGGTGGACTCAGATATCGTGCCGACAAAACGATATGCAAGAAAACCGCGTGCGAGCGTTCGTCGCCACGAAGAGCCGCGGCCGCGTCGCCGCGCGTCGGCGGCGACGGGCGTAGGTCGATCGTCGGTCGGATTCATTGCTCGCGGTTCGGTCGGCTGTTAGGGTACGCGGCCACGCCGCGGCATCGAGCGTGATCGCCATGTCACCCGCCAGCCCGCGACCGCAATCTGCCGACGTCTTCGCGATCGGCGCGGAAGCGCCTTCCGCGCATCCGGCAGCGGCGACGCCGCGCCGCAGCCTGGTTCAATGGATGCTCGCGGCGCTCGGGCTCCTGCTGCTCGCGGCGCTCGTCTACCAGGCGGGGCCACGGCGCCTCGCAGGCCACCTCGCGGCGCTCGGCCTCTTCGCACCGATCATCTTCGTGCCGTATGCGCTGGCGGCCGCCTTCGACGCCGCCGGCTGGCGCGCGACCTTTCTGCCGCCGCCGCCGCCGTTCTGGCTCCTGTACATCGTGCGCATCGTCGGCGAGGCGCTGAACAGCGTCACGCCGACGGCCTACGTCGGCGGCGAGCCGATCAAGGCCTACGTCCTCAACCGGTTCGGCGTGCCGCTCACCGAGGGCGCGACCTCGGTCATTCTCGCGAAAACCGCGCTCACGATCGCGCAGATCGCGTTCGTGATCCTCGGGATGGCGATGTTCTTCGCCGCGCGCGGCGCAACCGCGGGCGAGGTCGGCATCCTCGTCGCGTCGGTGCTCGTGGGGTGCGCCATCACCGCGCTGCTCGTGCTCTGGCAGCGACGCGGCCTCGTCGCCGGCGTCGTGCGGTTGATACGTCGGCTGCTGCCGCGGGTGCGGTTCCTCGTCCGCCTTCAGGAGCGCGCGCCCGCGATCGACGCCCGCCTGCGGTCGTTCTACCGCGATCGACGCGCGGCGGCGTTGCAGTCGGTGCTGCTCCACCTGCTCGGATGGATCGCCGGCGCCGCCGAGGTGTTCGCCATCATGACCCTGATCGGACACCCGGTGAGCTGGCGGACCGCGGTCGTCATCGAGGCGCTGGCGCAGCCCGCGCGGCTCGTCGGCCTCGTCGTCCCTGCCACGCTCGGCGTTCAGGAAGCCGGCGGGATGCTGATCTTCGAGCTGCTCGGCCTCGCCCCGGAGCTCGGGCTCACGTTGATGCTGCTGAAGCGGGTGCGCGAGATCGGCTACAGCCTTCTCGGCCTCGCGCTGCTACCGCGTTTGCACCCGCGCGTCAGCGTGGCGCTCAAGGAATGATCCGACTCGCGAGGCAGACGTCGGAGTTGCCGAGCCGGGTGTCCTCCCACACGACGTAGCAGCGCGCCCCGAGGCTGGTCGGCGCCACCGCGACCGACGGCGCGGTCTGCGCGCTCGCGCCCGTGCCGGTATCGTCGACGCGGCTTGCACGAGGTCGCCACGGTTGGGGACGGTCGCGTCCATGAGCGCGAACATCTTGTCGCGGTAGGTCTGCACCGACACCGCGTCCTCGACACGCACCTCGCTGCCGACCGCGAAGACGCGCACCGGCGCCGCCGCACGCCGGACGGAGCGTGCACAGGACGAGGACGAGAGTCGACGCGGCGAGACGAGGAAACGGCACCATCGAGGGGGGCGCTCCGGCGGCCGTTTCCCGCATACCCCTCGAGCGGGTGGAGAGGAGAAAGTGCGCCGCCCGCGCGCGCGGCCGTGAAGCGCCGAAGCCCGCCGAGACCGTCGCGGTGCTACGAGAACCAGCGGCGGCGCGACGCGCCGGTCGCCTTCTGCCCGGCGCGGGTGAACTCGCGCAGGCGATCCTCGAACTCCGCCAGCTCGCGGCGCTGGCGTTCCTCGAACGCATCGATCTCGCGGCGACGCTTCTCCTGAAAGTCGTCGAACGCGGCTTGCCAGCGGCCCGAGAACTGCTCGAGCGCCTTTGCGAGCTCCAGGTAGGTGCTGCGGAGCGGCACGAACGAGGCTTGGCAATGCGGGCAGTAGAAGACCACGCCCGGTCGCAGGAACTGGAACGCGACCGTGTACTCACCCTCGCACTCGCGGCAGATGATCGGGATCTCCCAATCGTCGACCGCCGGCAGCGCGTTCGCCGCCTCGGATTCCATCGGGTACGCGTCGGCAGGCGCCGCAGCGACCGCGGCCGGCGCCGGCGCCTCCGGCGCCGCGGCGCTCGCCGCCGCGGGCGCGCTCTCGGCCGCGGCGTCCTTGCGGAACCGCGACGGGAAGTCGGGCGCGAACGTCGTGTCGGGGTGGAGCTTCTTGGCGCGCTCGATCAGCACCGCTTCCGACTCGGGGATGTTGGGATCGGGAACGCAACAATCCACCGGGCACACCGCGGCGCACGCCTCGTGATCGAAGAAGCCGACGCACTCGGTGCATTTCTCCGGCACGATGTAGAAGTAATCGCTGGAGATCGCGGGATGCATCTGGCCGTCGAGCTCCCATTCGACTCCGGCCTGGTAGATGGCGGTGTTCGGGCACTCGGGCTCGCACGCGCCGCAATTGATGCACTCGCTCGTGATCACCGTCGCCATGTTGCGGCTATACCATCGCCCTGGCGGAGCGGCAATTCACGGATCGGCTTCGCACGGCGCCGAACGCCCCACGCACCGGGGCGCGCCGCGGTCGTGGGCGCACGCGCGTGTTCCCTGGCGTGGAGACTCTGTGGTATCGTGCGCGATCATGTCTGCCGACAAGAGCGTGACCGAACGAATTCTGCACGTCTTGCGGCCGTACGCCTCGAACTGGAGCGGTACGCTCGGACGCGGCGACCTGGTGATTCCGCAGCGCGAGATTCCGCGCGTGATTCACGAGATCCTGAACGCCGTCCACGAGCTCACCGAGGTGCGGAAGGAAGCGCCCGAGGGCGAGATCTTCCAGGTGCTGATGGAATCGCGTCGGCTGCCGTCGGTGCAGGACCAGCTTCAGGCGCTCCAGAAGCGCTTCATCATCACGTCGCGCTAGCCGGCGCGGGCTGGATTCACGCGCGCGACGACGGTTCCGCGCCGGCGTCGCGCGCACGAAAGCGACGCTCGTCGACGGCCCAGCATGCGCAGAGCGCCGCGACCGCCTCCGTCAGAGCGTCGAACCGACGTGCGTCGAGGATGCCGGTCGCGAAGAAGTCCTCGTCGAACCACGTGCTCCTCACGAAGAAGGCGGCGGGATCGGTGACGGCGCTGAAGCGGAGGTACTGGTACTCGTAGAGATAACGGATCAGCATCCGCCAGACTCGCGGTGCCGAATAGAACGGCCGCAGCGTACGGACGTTGTGGCGGACGTAAGTCTCGCGCTCGCTCTCGTCGAGAAACCGCATCGCCACCAGGTTCGCCTGATAGTCGGGCACGCGCTCGAGGAGCAGCCGCGCGAGCGCGGCGCTCGCCGGGTACGTGCCCGCGATCTCCTCGAGATCGGCGGCGGCGATCCTGCGGATCGGCTCGGGCGCGGCGGCGACCACCGACTCGAGCTCGGCGGCGAAGCGCGCCTGGAGCTCGGCGAGGCGCTCGCCGGCGACCGCGAGCGGCACCCAACCCGCGTCGGCGACGAGGTGCGACCATTCGTGGGCGGTGCGCGCGCCGAGCATCGCGCGCGCGTAGGGGAGGGCGGGCCCGTGCAGTCGCTCCATTCCGGGCTCGCGGAGGTTGTATGCGATCAGCGCGCGGTCGCGATGCATGTAGCTGTATCCCTGCTGCTCGGTCTCCGGCGCCGGCCGCGGCAATGTGTCCGGCGCGACCAGCGCGCCGAGAAACCGCCGCGTGTGTCGGTCGATCACCCGCAAGTCCTCGGCGATCGAGTCGACCGCCGCCGGGTCGCCCTGCCGGAGCTCGGCGCGGAGCGCACCGAGTCGCGCCGGCGCGTCCGGCTCCCAGACGACACGGCCGTTTTGCGCGGTGACGAGCAGGCGCGGCGCATCCGCCGTGAGCCAGTCGCAGAGCGCGGCGATCGCGGCGCGCGGCTCGGCGCGCCACGCCGCGTGATAGCGGGCGAGCGTCGCGCGCGCGGCTGCGGCGGAGGCGTCGACGAGCTTCGGCGGCTCCGCGACGATCGCGTCCGGAACCAGGAGTCCGGTTCCCGGAATCGGCCGATACGCCGGACCGCCGGCCGGCTTCGCGGCGACCGCGCGCGCGCCTTCGCGCGCGACCGGACGAAGGTCCTCGTGCCGGAGCTCGCGCAGCCACGGGAGCCCCGCGGCGATCGCGCGCAGGACGTCGCCGTCGGGCCGCGTCGCGCGCGCCGCGGCGGCGGCGAAGGCGGCACACTCGTCGGGGCTGCGTTCGAGCCAGTAGGGGGCAGCGTGCAACGCGGCGAGCGCGACGTCACCGACCACGGCGAGCCGATCGCCGTGGACGAAGAGGTAGGCGGCGAGCTCCGGATGCGAGCGTTCCGGATCGAAGTCGCCGTCGTAGAGCGACCACGCGCTGGTGTTGAGGAGCTGCGCGTACGGCCGCACGGCGGCCGGCTGCGTGATGATCGCGACGTGGCGGAGGCGCGGCGCGACCCACGTCCGCGTCCGCCGGGCGAGCGCGCTCGACCGCGTCCAGTAGAGCGAGAAGGCCCGATCGAAGAGGGCGACGCGCGCGGCGTCCCAGCGCCCGCCGTCTTGCAGGAAGGCGGCGAGCTCGCGGCTCATCCCGTCCGTCGTCAGGTGCTCGACCGGAACGAGGATGAGCCGCGGGTCGCCGAGATAGTACTCGGAGAGCCGCATGCGGCGTCAGCGCCGCGCGCCTCCGCTACGGCAGGAAGGGAAAGACGTCGTAGTTGCGCGTCGTCCAGAAGTACTGCGGATCGCCGGCGTCCAACGGCAGGATACCGTTGATCGCGCCGACCGGCATGTTGAGCCAGTTCTTCAGGATCGTGCCGTAGACGTCGCGAAAGTCGGTCGAGCGGAAGTCGTTCGGCGCGACGCCGGTGCTCTGGGTGTAGACGGTGTTGCCGTCGTTGTCCTGCGCGGACGCGGCGATGTTCGGGTGGTTGCCGTAGACGCCGCCGCTGGACCTTGCCGCCGATCACGAACATCGGCCCCTGCGAGCCGTGGTCGGTGCCGCTGCCGTTCTGATGGATGCGGCGGCTGAACTCGCTCCACACCACGACGCACGGTCTTGTCGGCGACGTTGCCGGGCATGTCGGCGAGGTCCTCGAAGAACACCCGGACGCGAGTCGCCGACCTCCTTGTGGAGATCGTGGTGCTGGCCGGTGGCGCCGCCCTGGTCGGAGTGGGTGTCGTAGCCGCCGTTGCTGAGCTGGAAGAAGCGTGCGTTCACGTTCGGCTGACCGGTCGCGACGCCGTAGATCACCTTCGCGACCTCGCGCAGGTCGCGCGAGACGCTGCGTGCCGACGTCGTTGTACAGCTGGCTGTAGGTCGAGCGGTCGGTCTGGTAGAGACTGTGGAGCAGCGGATAGCTCTCGCTGCTGAGCAGGGTCGCGACGCCGGTGTTGCCGAGGTACGCGAGGGTCGGCTGCGACGTCCCGGCGGCGGCCTGATGCAGCGCCTCGAACGCGCCGCGCTTGGAGGCTGCACGTCGAAGCTCGAATAGTCGTCGTAGGGGAACCCGAAGTCGCGGAGGCGCCGGAGCGCGAGCACGCTCGTCTGGCTCTGCCTGTATTCGCCGACGACGGAGTCGTCGATGTTGACGGCCGGGATGTCGGAGCCGCTGTACATCTGCGAGGCGTCGGCGAGGAAGCGACCCATCCAGCCGGTCGCCGCGTAGCCGCCGTTGCCGAGCGGGTTCGCGGTCTGCCAGATCACCCGCGACTCCTCGTGCGAGAGGCTGTAATCGGGATAGCCGCAGCCCTGGATGACCGCGACGTTGCCGGCGTCGTACAGGGCCTTCAGCCCGCCGAGGCCGGCGCCGGTCCCGACGAAGCCCGGATGCAGCGCGAGCTGCGCGCCGGTGTTCGGGTCGGTGCCGATCAGCGTCGCGCCGAGCTGCGCCGGCGTGAGGTTCGATGTTGGTCCGCGCGACGTCGTAATCGTGGCGCAGCGTGCCGCCGCCGTTCGTGGCCGGCGTGACGGTGTTGAGGCCGTCGTTGCCGCCGTCGAGATAGAGGACGACGAAGTAGCGATCGCCGATCGTGCTCGCGAGCGCGCGCCGGAGGAGCGGGTTGCCGAAGAGGCTCGGGATGAGAATGCCGCCGGCCGCCGCGGCGCCCGACCGCTTGAGGAACTGCCGTCGTGTGATCGCCATCGAGTTCTCCTCCCCGTCCTAGTGAAGCTGGTACGCCGGCGACTGCAGCAGCAAGCGCGAAGAGACCGTTGAGCTTCGTGTTCCGGGTGTCGTAGTCGTTCAGGTCGAGCGGCGGGTTGAGCACCGTTGTCGGTCAGGTAGTCGACCGAGCACGTCCGTGCTCGCCCGACGTCAGGTGGTCCTTGATGCCGAGCATCAGCGCGGCCTCGTCGACGATCGCATCGGGATCCGTGAGGTCGAGGAACCTCGCGCCGGTCGAGGTGCTGAACTTGTCGGGCCGGAACGCGGTCTTGCCGCCGCCGCGCGCCGAGGTCACGTCGACCGCGAAGTTGTAGCGCGCCAGCAGGGTCGCGCTGCTGAGCCAGTTGGTCTCCCAGTCCCAGCCGAAGACGCTCGGCGGGTCGAGGAGGATCTGCCCCATGTTGGACAGGTGCGTCGATGGCGCTCGTTGAAGCTGCCGCCGTCGACGAACTGGTAGCTGCTCTTGAGCTTCATGCCGAGCAGCCGCAGCGTGCTGACCATGTAGTCGATCGGCCACTTCACCGAGTTCGTGACGGCCGCGCCCCACGGCACGGCGACGCCGCCGGCCGCGCCGGTCAGATAGAAGTCGTCGTGGACGAAGATCGCGCGCAGCAGACCGCCGATCTCGAAGTTGGCGTCGAAGCCGGACGTGGCGACGACCTCGTCGATCGAACGCGAGCGACGGATTCGGGTGGGCGAAGTACTCGATCAGCCGGCGCGCGGTGCGGCGCGCGACGGTGTTCTTCAGATCCGCTGTCGCGGTGCTGGAAGATGATGTCGATGACGGTGTCGATCTCGGCCTCACCTTCGCCGTTCGCCGCGAAGTCTGCGACCGTCGGGACCGAAATTGCCGGTGTGCTGGTAGATCTTCTTGTGCCCTGGGGGTCCGCGGCGCCGAGCGGGAGGCCGCGCTCCGGGAAGTCCTCGTCGAAGTCGTGATCGTAGCCGCGGAGGAACGCCTTGCCGTTGCGCTGTAATCCCAGCCGGTGAAGGCGCGCGCGATCTGCACGATGTCCGCCTGCAGGTAGTTGGGGTTGCCGGCGCTGTCGACGACGCCGAGGGTGAAGAGCTCCTGGAGCTCGCGCGCGTAGTTCTCGTTGGGGATGTCGCTGAAGTTCCGACCGTGTCGAGGAACTCCATCATCGCCGCGTCCTTGTTCATCGCCTTCACGAGGTCGCGGAAGTTGCCCTTGCAGTCCTTGTGCAGGAGCTGGATCTGGCTCGCCATGAGCTTGGCGTCCAGCACCTTCGAGAAGCCGGTCGCGAAGTGGTCGTGCCAGAAGAGCACCAGCTTCTCCTGCAGCGGGAGCTTCGTCTTGATCATGTACTTCACCCACTTGTTGTGGCGCGGCTCGAAGATCCTTGCCGCCCGGCTTGAACGCCTTCGGCTTGAAGTCGAGCAGGCGATCGGCCGCGGCGCCGCGCGTCTCGCCGTTGTCGAGGATCTCCTGGACGTCGTCTCGCGTCGCGCCGAAGCCGGTGCGGCGCAGCAGATGCCGCGCCTCCGCCTCGGTCAGGACTGAGCTCTCATTCCCCATGATTCCCTCCGAATGCGTCGCGTGGTTAGTACGTGCCGGGGACCCAGCAGGTTTGCATATCGTCACCGGGCTGACATGCCGGCGGCGCACCCGCGCTGATCCACGCCTCGATGACGTCGATCAACGTGTGGTCGAGCTTGCGGCGTCCGAACGGCATGCGCGCGCCGAAGCCTTTGTCGAGATCGCCCGTCAGCTTGTGGAAGATGAGGCTCGTCTGCGGATCGCCCGTCATCGCATCGATCTGGGCGACGCGCTTCCACCCCGCCGCCGCCGCCTCCGGGTTGTTCGGAAACGCGTTCACCAGGTTGTCGTACGACGCCCCGGTCTCCAGCAGCAGACCGCCCCTGACGCTCTGCGAATCGTGACAGCCGCTCACCGCGCAGCTCTGATCGAAGACCTGCCGCTGAATGCGATCGTACGTGCCCATGAAGAGCGTCAAGGGGTCGCAGCCCGCCGGCGCCGGCTCGCAGGTCATCTTGATCTTGTCGGTGTCCTTGTAGACCTTGCCCGCGATGATGCCGGTCGAGACGATCTTCAGCTTCTTGACCCTTTTCTTGCAGACGTTGCCGCTGCCGCCGACGAACGGCCCCTCGATCGCGATGTGGATCATCGCCGGCGACGACGTGCAGGCGTCGGGGTCGTTGTTGGGCGGCGCGATGTCGCTGTCGATCCGCTGCTGGAGCGCTTGGAAGTTGGGGTCGAACTTCTCGTCACCGTTGTCGAGCGCGTGGTCGACGGTGATGTCGTCGACGCCGACGAGCGAGCACGCTTGCGGATTGTAGGTGCTGTTGGCGCAGACGCTCACCGGAAACGCGCAGACGCCGTTGACGATCCCGTCGGCGTCGCACGGATCGCCGTCGGTGCAGCGGATGTTCCGGGGCCTGCGCTCCGGCTGATTCACCGGGGCGTCGAGGACGACCAAGCAGTCGGTCCTGCTGCTGCCGCCGCCGCCGATGACGATCGCCGACGCCTGCAACGCCGATGAAAGCAGCACCGCCAGTGCCGCTGCCGTGACCATGAAAGCGCCATGGGAAACCCGCGCCATTGTGATGCACCTCCGATGCGAACTCGGCGTTTCCTCCGGCATCCGCGCAATGGAAATCCGCTCGATGGACATCGTGACGGGCGGGACGGCACCTAACAGGAAACGGGGAGTCCATATCACGCGTGCCCGGGAGACCGTCAACGAAAAACTCATCGGCGGTGCGTGGTCGAGCGCGCGGTCACGACGGCGCGCGCTCGCCTTCGCGATGCGGCGGCATCTTTTGCATCGGTGGAGCGCGCGAACCTGGACGGACAGACGGCGTCCGGCCCGGCGTCGGGTGCTGTTCTACTGGGACGGCACCCGGCGTTGACGCGAGTTGACGTCTCCCCTACGAAGACGACGTGCCGCGCAGAGGGGAGATCGCGATTGCCGGCCTCGGCGTCACCCCGCAGGGAAGAGTGTACGATCGTACGCACGTCGGATTCGCCGTCGAAGCCGTGCGACTCGCCCTCGAGGACGCCGGCATGCGGCGCTCGGACCTCGACGGCTTGCTGGTGAACCCGGGACTCGCGTGGGGCGACGCGGCGATGGGCTCGTTCATGCTGCAACAGGCCCTCGGTCTTCGCGATCTCCGGCTCTCCGCGACGATGAATCTCGGCGGCGCGACCGCTGCCGCGATGATCCAGCACGCGACGCTCGCGATCGCCGGCGGCATGTGCTCGACCGTCGCCTGCGTGTTCTCCGATCGCCCGTTGAAGCCGCCGGACGAGCGCCGCGACCGCGGCGCGGGTTCGGGATCGGCGGCCCCGTACGCCTTCGCCCGCGGCCTCGACGGCGCCTACGGACAGTTCGGGATGAACGCCTTCTACGCGATGGTCGCCCGCCGGCACATGCACGCGTATGGCACCACCCAGGATCATCTCGGCGCGGTCGCGGTCGCGCAGCGCCGGTGGGCGAACATGAACCCGATGGCGCAGTTCCGGGACACACCGCTCACGATGGAGGACTACCATCGCATCGCGGTGGGTCGTGGAGCCGTTCCACGTGCTCGACTGCTGTTTGGTGTCGAACGGCGGTCTTGCGGTGATCGTCACGTCGGCGGAGCGCGCGCGGCATGCGCGCAAGCCGCCGGTCTACGTCTGGGGCATGGGCCAGGGCCACCCCGGAGGCGACGTCAGCGAGACGCTCACCTCCGGCGCACCGATCGCGAAGACGACCGCGTTCCGCATGGCGGGCATCGACGTGGCCGACGTCGAGCTCTGCGAGCTCTACGACTGCTACAGCTTCACGGTCCTGGTCACGCTCGAGGACTACGGCTTTTGCGGCAAAGGCGAGGCCGGCGACTTCGTCGCCGCCGGGAGCACCGCGCCCGGCGGATCGCTGCCGGTCAACACCGGCGGAGGTCAGCTGTCGTCGTTCTACATGTGGGGGATGACGCCGGTCGCCGAGGCGGTTCTCCAGACGCGCGGCGAAGCGGGCGAGCGCCAGGTGCCGCATCGGGACGTCGTCCTGGTGAGCGGCAACGGCGGCCTGCTCTCGACGCATTCGACGCTCGTCCTGAGCCCGCTGCCGTCATGACGGCCGACGGCGGCGAAGAGCGTGCCGTTGGACCTGCGGGCGCCGGTGCCGCGAGCGGACGACTCGCGTCCGGCGGAGCATCGGCCGCCGGCGATGGCGGGGCGGCCGCGGCCGGCGCATCCGCCGCCGCGAAACCGATACCGCAGATCACCGCGGAGATGGCGCCCTTCTTCGCCGCCGCGCGCGACGGCCGTCTCGTCGTCCAGCGCTGCAGCGACTGCGCGCTGCTGCGGTTCCCGGCGCGCGAGCTCTGCAGCGGCTGCCTCTCCACCGCGAGCACGTGGGTCGAGGTGTCGGGACGCGGCGAGGTCTTCAGCTTCAACGTCATGCACCAGGTCTACCACCCGGCGTTCGCCGCCGAGGTGCCGTACGCCGTCGTGGTCGTGAGGCTCGCGGAAGGCGTGAAGCTGACGTCGGCGCTCGTCGACTGCCCGCCCGGCGAGATCCGGATCGGGATGCCCGTCACGGTGGTCTTCGAGCGCGTGTCGGCCGACGTCGCGCTGCCGAAGTTCCGCCGGGTCTGACGCTCGATCCGCCGAAGATCTCCCCGAGCTGACGGGCGCGCCTCGCGTGCTCGTCAGCTGCCTCCGTAGCGGTCGTCGGCGTTGCGGATGTAGTGCTCGAGCAGCCGCTGCTCGGCGGCGCGGTAGGCGAGCGTCCGCAGCATCTCCTGCGCGTGGGTCACGAGCGGCACCGACGCGAGGAGCGCGACGAGCTCCGCGGGCGAGAGCTTCTCGATTCCCTCCTCCATGCTCTGTACGGCCTCTTCCGGCAGCTCCCGCAGCTGGAGCTGCTTCAACGCGTCGAGCAGCATCGAGAAGCGCTCCTGGAAGCGGCGCTTCGCCTCGTCCTTCTCCTCCGCGCTGCACTCGACGGAGAGCTTCTTCGAGGCCTTGGCGAACAGGCGATCGAACGCCTGCAGGAGCGCATCACGACCGGTCATGGAGCCTCCTCAGAACTCGACGAGGAATCCTTCCTCCTCGTCGGTCGCGACGTCGACGAGCGTCGCCCGCGCCCGCGCGTAGTGGCCGACCGGAAAGTACAGAAAGCCCTCGGCGCGCTCGCCGGGCCGGAGCCGGTGTGCGCCGAGCGCGCGCTGCCGGAGCAGATTCTCCATCTGCGTCGCGTCGGGCGACGGCGCGCCTTCGCCGCGATCCGCCGCCGCCGAACGTGCGAGCGCCGCGGCGGCGTCGCGCAGCGGGATCTGCGCGATCTTGCCGCTGCCCTCGGCCGGTCGCAGCTCGATCGCCGCCGGGTCGAGCTCGTAGGTCCGGTCGCTGCCGTTCTGGATGACGACCTTGACGGCGAGGATGCCGGCAGCCGCGAGGTCCTCGCCGAAGTCGAGCTTGCTCTCGAGCCCGAGCTGCGGGCGGATCTCGACCTTGGCGCCGCCGCTCGCGGTTCCGCCCGACTGCTGATTCTTCCACTCCTGGGTCTCGGCGCCGTGATCCGCGAGGCTCGTGAAGCTGAGGTAGAAGCCGCGCGTGAACGTGAGGTCCTGCTTGAGGAACTGCTCCTCCGACGCCGCCACCACGACCTCTTTCGGCTCGCAGTCGATGCTCGACGTGCACGTTGTGCGTGCTGCCGTGATCGTCGTGCTTGACGCCCTTGATCCCGCCGCGCTCCCCGACCGATGCGACCTGGAATTCCGTGACGTCGTAGCCGAGCGTCTGCATGCTCCGGTACGCGTAGCGGTTCGCCTCGTCGCACGAGATGTTGCTGCGCCGGACGGTGTACTGCTCCTGCATCGACGTGCACGCCGACATCACGACCAGCGCGACGACCAAGCGGCGGCACGACATGGCAGTCGGTTCTAAGAGCCGGTTTCGCTGCAAGTCAAGGCAGTTCGCCGCGCGCGACCGGCGGGCGCGGTCGATGCTCGCGCGCGATTGTCACGGTCACGAGCCGCCGTTATGGTCCGCGCGTGACGCACCCGGCAGCGCGCGCGCCGACGCCGCACGACGGCGTGCCCTCTCGCCGGCCGCCGCTCCCGATCCGCTTGCTGCCGTGGGCGGTCACCGCCGCGATCTTCGCGGTGATCTTCAGCCGCGTGCCGTTCGCGTTGGTCTGGCACGCCCTCGCCGGCGCGCGGCTCGCGCCGTACGTCGCGATCATGGTGCCGTACTCGGTGATGTACCTGCTCGTCGACACCTTCTGCATCACGCGCGTGGTGAATTGGTTCAACTGCCGGGTCGCCTACCGCGACGTGCTGCCGATCCGCGCGACGACCTACCTCCTCACCCTGATCAACTCGCAGCTCGGACAGGGCGGCATCGCCCTCTATCTCAATCGTCGCGAGCGCGTGCCGTTCCTGGAGGCGGCGAGCTCGGTGCTGTTCATGATGTTCGTCGAGCTCTACCAGCTGGTGTTGTTCTCGAGCATCGGCTTCGCGCTGGCGCCCGGCGCGACCGATCTGCCGCTGGGGCCGGTCTTCCTCGCGCTCTACGGCTACCTGGTCGTGCACCTGATCGTGTTCCGGTGGGCGGCCGAGCGCATCGGCTGGCTTCGCGACCGCACCATCCTCCGCAGCTTCCGGCTCGCCCGGCCGTCGCACTACCTGCTGCTGCTGCTCTACAAGAGCCCCAACTTCTTGATGGCGACCGTGGTCTACTACGTCGCGGTCCGTTGCTTCGGCATGCGGCTCGCGTACGGCGACCTGCTGGTGTGTCTGCCGATCATCTTCTTCTCCGCCGCCTTGCCGATCGGCGTCGCGCACCTCGGCGCGCCGCAGGCGCTCTGGCTGTACTTCTTCTCGCGTGAGGCGCCGGCCGCGACCCTGCTCGCCTTCAGCCTCGCGACGCACTTCATCTTCATGATCATGAACGCGTCGCTCGGGATTCCGTTTCTGCCGCGCGCGTCGCGCGAGCTGATGCCGCGCGCGCGCGCGGACGCGTGAGCAGGCGAACGAAACCCGCGGCGCGCCGCTGCGCCTCGCAGAGTCACCCGCCGGGCACGCGCCGTGACGGCGGATCGCGTCACGCTGCCGCGGGACGACTCTCCCGCACGATCGTGCAGACCCGGTCGGCCGCCGCCGCGACGTTCAGCAGCGCGACGATCGTCGCGCCGGCATGGACCGCTGGGGCGAGATGCGGCACGCGCAAGCCGACGGCCAGCGCTCCCACCGCGGCGACGCCGTAGTTGGCGACGCCCGCGAGCGCGCCCGTGCGGCTCGGGGAGAGCACGACGCGCCCGCCGCCGCCCCGCCGCCAGCCGTCGACCACGTAGAGCGCGAAGGCAACCGTCGCGGCGACCGGCAGGAGGGCGGGCACCAGCCCGAGCGCCGCCAGCGCGGCGAGACCCGGAAACAGGAACAGGGCGTCGGCGCCGTGATCGAAGAAGCGGCCGAACGCCGACGCGCTGCCGAAACGCCGCGCCAGACGCCCGTCGGCGAAGTCGCTCGCCATCGCGACGGCGCAAACGGCGACCGGCAGGAAGCTCGGGCGTCCTCCGGCCGCGGCCAAGGTGGACACGAAGACCGGCGCCAGGACGACGCGCAAGAGCGTGCAGGCGTCGGCGGCGCTGATCATTCGCGTTTCGCGCCTTCGTAAACCGCGATCGGCTCCTTCACGCCGCGGCGGCGCCGGAGCAGGACGTAGAGCGCGCCGGTGCCGCCGTCCGCCGGACGCGCCGAGGTGAACGCGAGCACCGAGCGGCCGACCCGTCCGTGCGCGAGCCAGCTCTTGAGCCCCTCCTTCAGGACCGGCGTCCGGTCGCGCGAGTTGCGGCCGCGTCCGTGCACGATCAGCACGCAGCGCCGGCCGGCGCGAAACGCGTCGACCACGAACGCCTCGACCGCGGCGCGCGCCGCCGCGGCGCTCATCCCGTGCAGGTCGAGGATCGCGTGATACGGGAACTCGCCGTGTCGCAGGCGCCGGAGGATGCGCGGATCGAGACCGACGACGCTGCCCTCGAGGTACTCGGTGGAGTCGCTGATGTCGAAACCGCCGGCGCCCGACACGAGATCGGACAACACGGCGAGCGCCTCGGCTTCCTCGTCGATCGCCGCCCGCGGCGCGACGGCGACCGCCGGCGACGGCGCATCGATGCGCGCGTCACCGTCGAGCCGGCGCACGTCGGCGACGGCGCGGAGAAACGACGTCACGTCGTCTTCGGCCGCCGCGTCCGCGGCCAGGCCGTCACGGGAGGGGCCGCCGCGATCGGGCGCGCCGTCGGTCGCGACGCGCGGCAGCGGCGGAACCCGCGCCCGCGCCTGGGTCGTGCCGCCGTTCTTTGCTCGATCGTGGAGCGCATCCGTCCGGACCGCGATGCGACCGCCGAGGTCGCGAAAGGGCGCGTGAAAAGGCGCCGGCGTGGCCGTGCGGCCCGCCGGAGTATGTGATCGCCGTCGCTTCATGGAGCTGCGCGACCGGACGTCGAGCCGACGCGAGAATAGGCGCTCCCGGAGAGGTCGGCAACCGCGTCGTCGATGTCGCGCACCGGGTGGCGACGCCGAGGTCGCGGCGCGGTCGTCGCGGCCGCCACGGCCGCCGGCGGCGGCCGTCCGGGAACGATGGTGAGTCAGGCGCGGGGCTGGGACGGAAAGACGCGACCGCCTGCGGCGACGCCACGGCGGTCAGGCGGCGGCAGCTCGTTCGGCGGCGAGCCGATGCGGCGGCGTCGATCGAGCGGACCGCCGGGGACCACGGCGTCCGCGGCGGTCGCTCGCGACGCGTTCACTGCGACTCGGCAGCCAACATCTCCATGCGCTCGGGGCCGCCGATGTTCGGCACCACGTCCCGTCGCGGCGCGCCGCGCCGCGCGAGCGCCTCGATCGCACGCCGCGCCAGCTTGCTCGGCTTGGCGTGGCCGTTCTCCCAGCGGTTCACCGTCGAGAAGGTCACCGCGACCGCGTGCGCGAACTCCTCCTGCGTCATCCCCAGCCGGATGCGCAGCTCCCGAATGCTCTGATGCACGTTCTCTTCGCTCATGGCCTATCCTCCGTCTCATAGTGGCGCGTAGCGCCGGAACTATAGCGACGGAAAGCAAGCGCCGGACCATCGACTCGGACGCCCGTCACGCCGCGCCGATACGGCGTCTTCGCGCGGCAACCGCATGCGCGAGCGCGCCAGTGGCACACCTCGGGGTGCCGTGAGCGCCCCGCGCGGCGCGAAATTTCCCCTGCCATTGCGCGCATGCTATGCGCTTGCGGATGGCAACGCCGCAGTCCCTGCTCGAAGCGCTGAAGCAAGTGAAGTATCCGGGCTTCTCGCGCGACATCGTCTCCTTCGGCCTGGTGAAGGACATCCAGATCGGTGCCCGCGGCGTCACCGTCGAGCTCGGCGCGATCTCCGCCAACGAGGAGATCGTCGCCGCGATCCGCCGCGAGGTCGCCGCGATCGTCGAGAAGCTCGCGGCGCTCCCGGTCGAGGTTCGCGTCGAGCAGGCGCCGCGACCGGCCGCGGGCGGGCGTGCCGCGCGCGCGCGCGCCGATTCCCGGCGTCGAGCACATCGTCGCCGTCGCCTCGGGCAAGGGCGGCGTCGGCAAATCGACCGTCGCCGTCAACCTCGCGTGCGCGCTCGCCGCGCGCGGCCGCCGCGTCGGACTTCTCGACGCCGACGTCTACGGCCCGAGCGTCCCGATGATGCTCGGCGTCGATGCCAAGCCGGAGCTCAAGGAGGACCGCCGCATCGTGCCGGTCGAGAAGCTCGGCCTCAAGACGATCTCGATGGGGATGTTCCTCGGCGAGCGCACACCGGTCATCTGGCGCGGCCCGATGGTGACGAAGCTCATCACCGAGTTCTTTCGCAAGGTCGAATGGGGCGAGCTCGACTATCTCGTCCTCGACCTGCCGCCCGGGACCGGCGACGCCCAGCTCACCGTCGCCCAGCAGGTGCCGCTCGCGGGCGGGGTGATCGTCACCACGCCGCAAGACGTCGCGCTCCTCGACGTGAAGCGCGGGATCACCATGTTCGAGCAGGTCAACGCCCCGGTGCTCGGCGTCGTCGAGAACATGAGCTATCACCTGTGCCCCGGCTGCGGCCGCCGCCACGACATCTTCGGCCACGGCGGCGGCGAGGCGATGGCGCGGCGAGAGCGGCGTGCCCTTTCTCGGCGAGATCCCGCTGCTGACCGCGATCCGCGAGGCCGGCGACCGCGGCATGCCGATCGTCGCCGCCGATCCCCAGCACCCGCAGAGCCGCGCGTTCTTCGACGTCGCCGCGGCGATCGAGACGCAGCTCGCCGAGCGCGCCGCGGGCATCGAGGCGCGCTGATCGCGACCGATCCTTGGCGGCCGGCCTCCGGTGTCGCTTCGGTCGTCGGCGACATGTGCTCCCGCAACCCGCCGCCCTCGACGTGAGCACGCCCACCATCCGCCCCGGCGTCTCCGCCGTGATCCGCGACGCCGGCGGCCGCGTGCTCCTGCAACGCCGAACCGACAACGATCTGTGGGGCCTTCCGGGCGGCGCGGTCGAGTACGGCGAGTCGGTGCTCGCGGCGCTCGAGCGCGAGGTGCGCGAGGAGACCGGCCTCGCGATCGGCGTCGGGCGCGTCGTCGGCATCTACTCGGACCCCGTCCATCACCAGATCGTCACCTACCCGGACGGCAACGTGATCCACTTCGTCAGCGTGTGCTTCGAGTGCGACCGCGCCGACGGCACCCTCACGCTCGGCGACGAAACCGCGGCGCTCGCGTGGTTCGATCCCGCGGCGTTGCCGGCGGAGCTGATGCCGATCCACCGCGTGCGCATCGCCGACGCCGCGAGCGGCGCGCCGGTTCCCTACGTCCGCTGATCGTCCGCCGCGACCGTTCGAGCGGCGGCGGCCTACGCCTCGTCGCGCAGTCGCGCGATGCGCCGCATCAGCTCGCTCGCGAGCTCGGCTTGCAACAGACGGTCGGTCGCGGCGGCACGCGACACCGGCAGCGGCGCGCCGAACCGAACGCGGACGGGTCGCGGCAGCGGCAAACGCGCCTCGCGCGGAAACGCCTCGAAGGCGCCGGCGACGCCCGCCGGGACGATCGGCACCGCGGCGCGCGCGGCGATCGCGATGACGCCCGGCTGCGCGGGCGAGCAGATTCCCGTCGCGGGTGATGCGCCCTTCCGGAAAGATGCCGACGATCTCGCCGCGGCGAAGGGTTGCGAAGAGCTGGCGGACCGCCGAGAGCTCGATCGCGCCGTCGCGAATCGGAATCACGCCGAGCCGCCGGTAAGCCCACTGCAAGCGCGGCTGGTCGAAGAAGTCGCGGGTCAGGACGAAGCGCACCGGCCGATCGACGAAGCGCGCGACGAACACCCAGTCGAGGAGCGACGAGTGGTTGGCCGCGACGATGAACCCACCCGCCGGCAGCTGATCGGCGCCGCTCGCGCGCAGCCGGAAGTACACGTCGGCGGCCGGCGCGATCAGCGTCCGCAGCAGGCGATAGAGCGCGTCCTCCACGTTGGTGCGTCTCGTAGCATGGATGCTAGACGTCCCCCATGGAGCGGATCACGATCGGCGATCTCTTCGATCGCGTCGCGCACGGCGCGGGTGATCGCGAGGCGTTGGTCTTTCCCGACCACGGCGTGCGCTGGACCTATCGCGACGTGCTCGTCCGCAGCAATCAGCTCGCGAAAGGCCTGCTCGGTCTCGGCGTCGAGCAAGGCGATCACGTCGCGGTGTGGGCGACCAACCGGCCGGAGTGGGTCCTCCTCCAGCTCGCGATCGCCAAGATCGGGGCGGTGCTCGTCACGGTGAATCCCGCGTATCGCGCCGGCGAGCTCGCCTACGTGCTCGAGCAATCGGACGCGACGACCTTGTTTCTGATCGACCGCTTTCGCGACGCCAGCTGCCTCGACCTGATCGCGGAATGCTGCCCCGAGCTCTCCCGCGCCCGGCCGGGCCGGCTCGCGAGCAAGCGCTTCCCGCGGCTGAAGCGCGTCGCGCTCTTCGACGGCCTGGCCGCGCCCGGGATGCTCGCGTGGCCCGAGGTGCTCGCCGCGGGCGCCGGCATCACCGACCACCTGCTGCGCCGCCGTCAGGACTCCGTCGATCCGAGCGACCCCGCCACGATTCAGTACACCTCCGGGACGACCGGTTTCGCGAAAGCCGCCGAGCTGACGCACCGGAGCATCCTCACCAACGCCCACGACGTCGCCGAATGCATGCGCTTCTCCCGGAACGACCGCCTGTGCGTGCCGGTGCCGTTCTTCCATTGCTTCGGCTGCGTTCTCGGGACGCTCCTGGTCGTGAGCCGCGCCGCGACGATGGTCGTGCCGGCGGACTCCTTCGACGCCGGCAAGACCCTCGACGCGATCGCCCGCGAGCGCTGTACCGCGGTCTACGGCGTGCCGGCGATGTTCGTCGAGGAGCTCGCGCACCCGCGCTTCGCAGAGGTCGATCTCTCGTCGCTGCGGACCGGCATCATGGGCGGCGCGCCGTGCCCGGCCGAGGTGATGCGCCGGGTGGTGAAGCAGATGCACGTGCCCGAGCTCACGATCGCATACGGGCAGACCGAAGCATCACCGATCATCACGCAGACGCGCGCCGAGGACCCGCTCGAGGTCCGGGTCGCGACGGTCGGCCGCGCGCTGCCGCGCGTCGAGGTGCGGGTCGTCGATCCGGCCTCGGGCCGGGAGGTGCCGCGCGGGACTCAGGGCGAGCTCTGCACCCGCGGCTACCTCGTGATGCGCGGCTACTACGCCATGCCGGACGCGACCGCGGCGGCGATCGATCGTGACGGCTGGCTCCACACCGGCGACCTCGCGACGATGGACGAGCACGGCTACTGCCGGATCACCGGCCGCATGAAGGAGCTGGTGATCCGCGGCGGCGAGAACGTCTATCCGCGGGAGATCGAGGCGCTGCTCGACACCCATCCGAAGCTGCGCGACGCGCAGGTGTTCGGGATTCCCGATCCGCGCCTCGGAGAGGAGGTCGCCGCGTGGGTGCGCCTCGAGCCCGGCGCGAGCGCGACCGCGGAGGAGATCCGCGACTTCTGCCGCGAGCGGGTCGCTCGCTACAAGGTGCCGCGCTACGTCCGCTTCGTCGACGCGTATCCGATGACGTTGAGCGGCAAGGTCCAGAAATTCAAGATGCGTGAGCTGATGGCCGAGGAGCTCGGCCTGGGTCGATCGGCCTGAGCGGGCGGCTCGGAGCGACGTCGCCGCGCGCTCGGCTGGGGCGGCCATGCGCCGTGAGGTCGATGCCCGACGCGCGGTCGGCTGCGTGCGACGCGCGGCGATCGAGGTCACCGTGGCGGCGCGGCGGATCTACCCCGCGCCGGAGGCGTGACGGCCAGGCCGCTACTCGATCCGCGCGCCGCGGAAATTGCCGATCAGACGAACCCGGCCGCTATTCACGAGATGCGCGACCACGCTGACGAGCTCCGCCTCGGAATCGGTGACCTCGGCGACGACCTCGATCAGATCCAGCAACGTGAGCTGAGCTTGCGTTTCCATCTCGACCTCCGAACGGCCGCCCGTGAACCCGGACGTTTGTATCGCGTTCAGCAAGGGTCATGCCCGCGTCGATCGTGCCGGCGAAGGGCACCAACCACGTGCCAGGACTGAGAGTTACGACGATGAATCGGTGGCTCGCCATGGCAAAAGCGTAGCGGTCCGTCAGGTCCGTACCCCGGCGGTGGTGACGAGCGCGGCAGTTGCCGGCATGGCGACCGGCAGATGCAACGCCACCCGCGTCCCTTTCTCCGGCGTGCTCTCGACGGCGATCGAGCCGCCCAAGAGCTCGCAGAATCGTCTCGCCAGCGTCAGGCCGAGTCCCATGCCGCTGAACGGGCGGGTAGTCGAGCCGGATACTTGGCGGAAGTCCTCGAAGATCTTCTGTTGCTCGCTGGCGCTCATGCCGACGCCGGTGTCGGCGACCGCGATCTCGATCAGCTCGAGATCGGCCCGCACGCCGGCGCGCCGCGCCGACAGCCGGATCTCACCGGCGAGCGTGAACTTGGCGGCGTTGGCAAGCACGTTCAACACCATCTGACGAAGCTTCGAGCGGTCGGTCTGGAGGGGCGGCAAGCTCGGGTCGACGGCCCACGCGAACGCGATCGGCTTCTCGTCGATCAAGCGCCCGACCCAGGGCTCGAGCTCCTCGAAGAGCTCGCTCAACAGGACCGATCCCGGTCTGAGCGCGGCGTCCCCGGCAACCACCGCCGAGTACGCGAGCAGGTTGTTGACGGCGCAGGTGAGCGTGACCGCGTTCGAAAGAATCCGCGTCACCATCTGGTCGCGCTCGTCGCCGGCGAGCTCCGGCATCGTGTCGAGGATCTCGGCGTAGCCGAGGATCGCGTTGAGCGGCGTCCGCAGCTCGTGCGAGACGTTCCGCAGCAGCTCAGCCTTGAGATTGCGCGCGTCGGCGCGCGCGACCTCCTCGCTCTCGAGGCCGCGAAGGGAGATCACGCCGAGGCTGCCGGCGGTCAGGAGGGCGAGCAGAACGAACAGCAGCTGCGCGGCGCCGCTGAGCACTTGCAGCGCGACCAGGCCCGCCGCCGCAGCGGCGACCGCCGAGAGCTGGAGCCAGATCATGGTGCGCCGGCGGAACGTCACATCGACGGCGGGAGCAACGGTCGTGCCGCGGGCGAGCACGCCTGCACGCCCGCGATCACGAGGCGGAACCGCGCACGTGCCGCCGGTGAGTGCCGCGCGCGCGCAACGTTGTGTCACCGCGGACGAACGACGCGTGTCACACGGCGCCAAACTGCGTCGATCGTGAGCGCGGGTTCAGCGCGTCGCGCCGGAGATCCTGGCGCGCTCGCGCAGCAGCGCACGCACCATCCTCTGCACACGACCACGCACTTGATCGGCGAGCGCGCGCACCGCGAGGCCGTCCGCGTGCCGGCGCGACGGCGGATCGAGCCGCAGCGGCTTGCCGAAGCGAATCATCCACTTCGTCGGCAGCGGGATCATCCCGAGCGGCCCGAGCAGCGGGAAGAACGGCGTGATCGGCAGGTATGGGATCCCGAGGAGCTTGCCGAACCCCTGCACGCGCGCGATCAACGGGTAGATCTCCTCGGCGCCGACGACGGCGACGGGCACGATCGGCGCGCCATGGCGGATCGCAAGGCGGACGAATCCGGTGCTGAACGACTGCAGGACGTAGCGCTCCGAGTAGAGCTTCGCGAGACCGCCGACGCCCTCCGGAAAGAGGCCGACGAGCTCGCCCTTCTCGAGCAGGCGCGAGGCGTTCTCGTGTGTCGCGACGACGGCGCCGGCGCGCTGATAGAAGCGCGGGATCCACGGCAGGTGGTCGACGAAACGGTCGTAGAGGAACCGCGCCGGCCGTGGATGGCCGGCGTCGTCGAGCGCGCAGGCGATCATCGTCGCATCGAACGGGATCGCGCCGGAGTGGTTGGAGACGAGAATCACGGGCCCGGTCCGCGGAACGTTCCGTGCGCCGCGCGTCTCGACCCGCCAGTACCGGTCGTAGAGCAGCTGGAAGAGCGGCTTGGCGCGCTCGCGGAACTCGAGGTCGAGACCGAACTCGTCGGGCTCTCGGCGAGCGGACGCGCCCGTCGCGGTCCGCGCGGCGACACGGCGACGGGCGCGTGTCGTCGCCTGTCGATCCGTGGTCGCCTCGGATGCCGTGCCCTCCGGCTCGTGCGCACCGACATCGGCGCGGTCTGTCGCCGAGCCGGCCGCGCCCTGGCTCGCAACCGTGGCGGCGGCGCGGGCGTGAGCCGCGCCTATGACCTCCGCTCGGTCGTCGGACGGATCGGGCGTCGGTGCGGCCGCCGATTCGTCGCGCCGAACGACGTCATGGCGGCGAAGCGACGAGCGCTTGCGATCGATCGCGACGCGATCCGCCTCGACGCCGCCGGACCGCGTTCGTCCAACCGACCCGCTCACCGCACTCCCGTACCAATGGCGACCGACGCAGACAAGGTCGACCGGCGCTCACGCGTAGCGATGCATCAACCGCCGGAAGAAACCGGGCGCGACCGTCTTCAATAGCGTGCCGAGCGCATAGCTGCGCGGAATCGTCACCTCCGCGTCGCCGCGCCGGACGGCGCGGATGATCGCCGCCGACACCGCCGCCGCGGGGATCGCGCGCGCGCGGGCGTGGGCGGGAAACGCCGCGAACGACTCGTGATCGAAGAAGGGCGTGTCGATCACGCCGGGATTCACCAGCGTGATCCCGACGCCGGTGCCTTCGAGCTCGTACGCCAGGCTCTCGCTGAACCCGGCGAGGGCGAATTTCGAGGCGCAGTAGATCGTGTGATTGCGCGAGCCGATCCGCGCCGCGATCGACGCCACGTTGACGACGTGGCCCCGGCGCCGCGCGAGCATCTCCGGCAGGACGCGACGCGTGAAGTGGAGCGCGCCGTGGAGGTTGGTGTCGAGGACCGCCGCCACGTCTTCGGGCGGCGTGTCGAGGAACGCGCGATAGCGGCCGATGCCGGCGTTGTTGACGAGCAGGTCGATCGCGCCGAAACGGCGCCGCACGGCCTCGACCGTCTCGGCGACCGACTCGGGGTCGCGCACGTCGCAGGGAAACGCCGCGCTCCGCGCCGGCGTGAGCGCGCCGACCAGGTCGGCGAGCCGGCGCTCGCCGCGAGCGACCATCGCGACCGAGGCCCCGGCGGCGACGAGGTCCCGGCTCAGCGCGGCGCCGATGCCGCTCGACGCGCCGGTGACGAGCGCGACCCTATCCGCGATCTCCATGCGTCATTCTCGCTCGCGTACCCGTGATTTGCCACGGCACGCGCACCGCAGTAGGTCGCACGCATGCGTCCGCGCGACCTCGAGGCGCTGGGATTTCCGAAGCTGCTCGACGCGCTCGCCGCGCTCGCCGTCTCGACCCTCGGCGCCGACGCGTGTCGCGGGCTTCGTCCGGCGCGCGATCGCGACGGCGCGGAGCGCGCGCTCGAGCGCCAGTGGAGCTTCTTTCGCCTGCTCGAGACCGGCGCCGCGCTGCCGCTCGCCGCCTTCGCCGACGTCCGCGAGTCGCTGGCGCTCGCCGCGCACGACGGTGCGATCCTCACCGGCAAGCAATTGCTCGAGGTCCGAACCGTGCTGCGCCAGGTCCAGACGCTGCGTCGGTTCTTGCAGGCGCGCGTCGCCGAGTGGCCGGCGCTCGCCGACCTGCCGGCACGGCTGCACGCGTTTCCCGAGCTCGAGGCGGCGCTCTCGCGCATGCTCGACGACGACGGCCTCTTGCGTGACGGCGCGAGCCCGCGTCTCGCCGAGCTCCGCCGCGCCCTGCGCGACCTGCGGCAGGAGATCGAGGAGCGGCTCACGCGCATGACGAACGCGAGCGGCGCCGACGGGTTCGCCGACCGCTACGTCACGGTTCGCAACAACCGCTTCGTGGTCCCGGTGAAAGCCGGCGCGGCCGGCCGCGTCGCCGGCGTCGTCCAGGATCGCTCGGTATCCGGCGAGACGCTCTTCATCGAGCCGCTCTTCGCGATCGAGCTCAACAACCGCCTGCTCCTGCTCGCCAAGGAGGAGGAGATCGAGGAGCTGCGCTTGCTGCTGCTCTTGACGGCACAGGTGGGGAGCGCGCACGACGAGCTCGCGGCGGCGCTCGCCGCGCTCGCGGAGATCGACCGCCTCGCCGCCGGCGCCGCCTTCGCGCGGCGCTTCCGCTGCATTCGGCCGGCGCTCGCCGACGCCTTCGACCTCCGCCGGGCGCGCCACCCGGAGCTCTTGCTCACGCGTACCGACGTCACGCCGGTCGACATCCGGATCGGCGAAGCCAAGCGCGCGCTCGTGATCAGCGGTCCGAACACCGGCGGCAAGACCGTCGCGCTGAAGACGCTCGGCCTGCTCGTCCTGATGGCGCAATCCGGCATCCTGATCCCGGCGGAGGACGGCAGCCGCGTGCCGTTCGTACGCGCGCTCTTCACCGATCTCGCCGACGACCAGAGCATCGAGCGAAACCTCTCGACCTTCTCGGCGCACGTCGTGAACCTGGTCGAGATCTTCGGCGCGCTCGAGTGCCCCGTCCTGGTCCTGCTCGACGAGCCCGGCAGCGGCACCGATCCCGAGGAGGGCGCGGCGCTCGCGGTCGCGCTCGTCGACCGGCTGCTCGCGGCCGGCGCGCTGGTCGCGGCGGCGACCCACTACGCCCCGGTGAAGCTCTACGCGCTGAACGAGCCCCGGATCGAGCTCGCCTCGGTCGACGTCGACGCCAGGACCTTCGAGCCGCGGTTCCGGCTGATCTACGGCTCGGTCGGCGCGAGCCTCGGCCTCGCGATGGCGCGACGGCTCACGCTGCCGTCCGACGTCATCGACGCGGCCGAACGGCGGCAAGAAGCGTCGACCCGCGAGCTCGCCAGCGCGATCGAACGCCTCGAGGCGAGCCGCCGCCGGCACGACGACGAGCGCACGGCGATCGAGGAAGAGCGGCGGGCATTGGCCGAGCTCGAGCGCGAGCATGCGGCGCTGGTCGCCGAGCTGCGGGATCGCCGCCGGACGCGGTGGCAAGGCGAGCTCGACGAAGCACGCGAGTTCGTCCGCACGCTCAAAACGGAGGGCCGCGAGCTCCTCGACGTGATCCGCCGCCGTCCGCCCGACGCCGCCCGCACGCTCGGCGATTTCGTTCGCGAGAAGCACGAGGAGATCGAGCGCCGCGCAGCGGCGCTCGCGGACGCGCCGCAGGACACGCCGGCGCGACCGCCCGCCGTCGGCGACACCGTCGAGCTCCGCGACTCCGCCATTCGCGGCGAGCTCGTCGACCTCGCGGGGGCACGCGCGCGCATCCGTCGCGGCGCGCTGACGTTCGAGGTTCCCGCCGATCGCATCCGCGCGGTCGTCCCCGCGGATGCGCCGGCGGCACCACCGCGCCGGCGCGAGCGCGCCGTCGAGCGTCTCGAGGACGCCAAGCCGCTTGCCCCGCCCACCGCGGAGGTGAATCTGATCGGCCTCCGCGTGCGTGACGCCCTCGAACGTCTCGAGAGCTTCCTCGATCGCGCGCAGCAGGGCGACGCGGCGCGGGTCCGCGTCGTTCACGGCGTCGGCACCGGCGCCTTGAAACGCGCCGTCGCCGACTACCTGGCCGCCTCGCCCTACTGCACGGCGTTCCACGAAGCGCCAGCGAACGAAGGCGGCGCGGGTGCGACGATCGCCGACCTCGAATGAGCGCGCGTTGCAAAGCGTACAACCGCCCTTTAGCGACCGTTCACGTGCCGGACGGCGTCGCGACGCGCGCGCTTGCGTCGCGTCGCCGTACGTAGACAGCCGGCGAGACACCGAGGGCGTCAGCGACGGCCAAATCCGCCGGCGCGCGCGGCGCGCGCGCCGGCGCGGACTCGGCGCTCCGGCGTCCCGACTGGCGGCATGGTGATTGCTGATTTCGAACGAGCACAACCCAGAGGAGGGAGACGATCATGCCTGAGAACGAAACCCTCGAGCGTGCCGAGCAGGACGAGCGCGAAGGCAAGGCACCGAGCACGCAGGCCGGCGAGTTCGTCCGCGAAGAGATGGAGCACATCCGCGAGGGCAAGCACGGCGCCCGCTCGACGAAGCAGGCCATCGCCATCGGCCTCTCGAAAGCCCGCCGTGCCGGCGTCAAGCTCTCGCCGCCGAAGAAGGGCACCGTATCCGAGCGAACACGGCGCAGCGCCGAACGCGCGGAGCGCGCGGGTCGGCGCGGCAGGAAGCGCGTGTCGCGCAGCCGTTCTCGGGCGATCAGCGGCGCGCTCCGGCGTGAAGGACGCTCGGCGGCTTCGCGATCGGCGTTGGCGAAGCAGGCGCATTCCGCGGCTCGTCGTCGCAGCGCCGCCGCGCGCTCCGCCGCGGCGAAGAAAGCCGCGAGGACGAAAGGTCCGGCTAAACGATCCGCCGCGGCGAGAAAGGCGGCGCGGACGCGCGCGCGCAAGCAGGCGCGCGGCTGATCGGGGAGCCGGGCGTGACGTCCCGGTAAAGGGACGGCATCCGCGAGTGCGTCACGGGCGCGACCCGCCGCGAACGGCGGCGGCAAGCCGGTCACGCTCGACGGCGAGCGCTGCGCTGACCTCGACCGGGTAGGGCACGGCCGCCGGCGCCATACCCCGGAGCGCCACCGGCAGCGACGCGATCGCGACCCGCGCGCGCTCGCGCGCCGCGGTCAGCGGCGCGCGCCCCGCCGGAAGGCGCACGCCGTCCCGCATGACCTGCCGGAGGAGTGGGCGCGCGGCATGCTCCTCGTCGTGACGCGCGATCACGTCGCGCACGGCGATACCGTCCTCCTCGAAGCGGAATACCTGTTTCCGTCCCGGCAACGTCGGCTTCCCCGGCGACAGCTTGAGGCGGCCTCGGCCGGCGTAGGCGACGAGCTTGTAGGCGACGTCGAGCGCCGGCGCATCGCTCGCGACGCCGAGCTCGGTGCCGACGCCGAAGCCGTCGATCGGCGCGCCGCCGCGCACCAGCGCGTCGATCGCGTCCTCGTCGAGACCGCCGCTCGCGAAGATCTCGACGGCGCCGAGACCGGCGTCGTCGAGGATGCCGCGCGCCGCGGCGGCGAGCCCGGCGAGATCGCCGGAGTCGAGGCGGATCGCGCGGACGCGGAACTCGGGCCCGAGCTCGCGGGCGAGCGCGACCACGTTGCGCACTCCCTCGAGCGCGTCGTAGGTGTCGACGAGCAGGACGCCCTCCGGATTGCGACGCGTGAAGCTGCGAAACGCCTCGAGCTCGCCGTCGTGCGCCTGAACGTAGCTGTGCGCCATCGTGCCGCGGATCGGCATCGCGTAGAGCTCGCCGGCGGCGACGTTCGACGTCGCATCGACGCCGGCGACGAAGAACGCCCGCGGCGCCTTCACCGCCGCATCGATCCCGTGCATCCGGCGGAGACCGAAGTCGACGACGCCGCGGCCGCGCGCCGCGAGCACCACGCGCGCCGCCTTGGACGCGAGAACCGTCTGCAGGTGCATCTGATTGATGACGATGCTCTCGACGAGCTGCGCCTGCGGCAGCGGCGCCACGATCTCGAGAAGGGGCTCGCCCGCGAACACCGGCGTGCCCTCGAGAACCGCGTACACGTCGCCGGCGAAGCGGAAGCGCTCGAGGTATCGCAGAGCGCGCTCCGAGAAGGTGCCGAGCGACGCCAGGTACGCCACGTCGCCGTCGTCGAAGCGGAGCTCCTCGAGGACGCGCAACGTGTCGTCGAGGCCGCAGGCGAGGAGGAAGTTCCGCCGCGGCGGCAGGGTGCGGACGAAGAGGCTGAAGGTCGCCTGCTCCGTCATCCCTTCCTCGACGTAGGCCTGCACCATCGTGAGCTCGTAGAGGTCGGTGAGGAGCGCGGCGCTCACGCCCGCGCGGGTGCCGGAGATCGTCACGCCGCGCCTTCGATCACGGCGCCCGACGCGCGCATCGCCGCGCGGGCGTTCGCGCCGCCGACGCGGTCGACCGGACGCGTCGCGTCCTCGAGGACGTGCACCTCGAAGCCCGCGCCGAGCGCGTCGAGCACCGTCGCGCGCACGCAGACGTCCTCGGCGAGACCGCCGACGAACAGACGCCGAACGCCACGGCGCTCGAGCTCGGCGGCGAGACCGGTGTCGTCGAACGCCGAGCTCTGATCCTTGTCGAAGCGCGCGCCCTTGCTGACGAGGACGGCGTCGGCCGGCAGGCGCAGCTCGGGATGGAACGCGGCGCCCGGCGTGTCCTGCACGCAATGCGCCGGCCACGGCCCGCCGCGCTCGGCGAAGCTCGGGTGCCCGCGCGGATGCCAATCGCGCGAGACGAAGACCGGCACGCGGGCGTCCGCCGCGGCGCGGATCCAGTCGTTCAGCACCGGAACGACCTCGTCACCGCCCGCGATCGCGAGCGCGCCGCCGGCACAGAAGTCGCGCTGGACGTCGACGACGAGCAACGCGTCGCCGGTCCGAAGCTTGCCGTCCACGGACGCAGGATAGCGCGAGTCGCCGGCGACGGCACCGCTGCCGGGACGGCGCCGAGCGCAGTCGCTGGCGCGCGCCGGCGTCATCTTCGGAGCCGCGCCTCCTCTGCGCGGCCGAGCCCGAAGCCGCAGGGCGGCCTTACGACGACACGCTCGCGGGCTTCCGCAGCCCCAACGCGTTCATGCGGCTCCGCAACGTGCTCGGCTTGAGGCCGAGCCACGCGGCGGCACCGCTCGGGCCCTCGATCTTCCACGCACAACGCTCGAGGACGCGCCGGATGTGCTCCCGCGAGACGTCCCCCAGACTCGCGCCCGACGCTTCGCGCGCCTCGTCGGACGCCGGCGGCGCCGGCGCGGCGCCCGTCATCGGCGTCGTCGCGCCGTCCACGCGCATCAGCTCGGGGGCGACCTCGAGCAGCGGGCTGGTGCCGACGATCAACGCCCGCTCGATGACGTTCTGCAGCTCTCGCACGTTGCCCGGCCAGTCGTACGCGGTCAGGCGCTCGAGCGTCTCACGCGACACGCCCTCGAGCGGCTTGCCGATCTCGCGCGCGGCGCGCGCCGCCAGATGACGGACCAGCGCGGGAATGTCGCCCCGGCGCTCGCGCAGCGGCGGCACCCTGATCGGCAGCACGTTCAAGCGATAGAACAGATCGGCGCGGAAGCGACCCTCGGCGACGGCGCGCTCGAGGTCGCGATTGGTCGCGGCAATCACGCGAACGTCCACGCGCCGCGCCTCGCTGCTGCCGACGGGCTCGAACTCGCGCTCCTGGAGGACGCGCAGCAGCTTCACCTGCACGTCGAGCGCGAGCTCGCCGATCTCGTCGAGAAAGATCGTGCCCCGATCGGCGAGCTCGAAGCGGCCGACCCGGTTGGCGAGCGCGCCCGAGAACGCGCCGCGCACGTGTCCGAACAGCTCGCTCTCGACGAGGCCCGCCGGGATGGCGGCGCAGTTCAGCTTGACCAGCGAGCGCTCGCGGCGCGCGCTGCGCTCGTGGATGGCGCGCGCGACGAGCTCCTTGCCGGTGCCGGTCTCGCCCAGGATGAGCACGGTGGCGTCGGTCGGCGCCACTCGCTCGATCCACGCGAACACCTGCCGCAGCTCGGGCCCGTTGCCGACGATCTCGTCGAACGGGTGATCGCCCTTGATCTCCTCGCGTAGATAGGAGTTTTCGGCGGCGAGGCGGTCGCGGAGGCGCCGCACCTCTTCGTGCGCGAGGCAGTCGTCGAGCGCCACGGCGACCGCGCTCGCGATCTGCTCGAGAACCTCTAGCCGCCGTTCTCTTACAGCAGGTGCCGGTGCTCGCCACGCCGCCGGCGGCACTCGCGGACGCAGCTTCGCGATCAAAGGATCCCTGCTTCACGCCGCTCGTGGCCAGATCCCACGCATGAAGCCGCTGCGTGCACTGGATGCTCTGAACCTCGCCACGTTCGTCGGTCCGCGCGCCGGCCGCCCGCCCCGACGGCGGCGATCGCTTCAACTCGCGCTTGACGGGCGGACGCCACCTGGGGAACACTTCGCCCCGACTCCCGAGTCAGCGTCAGCCAATCACGTGGCACACCGGCACCTCCTGGTCGTTCTTCTCGCCGCCCTCTGCTGGGCGGCTCCGGCCACCGCATCCGTCGCGAGCGGCTCCGCGGTCGCAGCGCCTGGCGTTCGCATTCCCGGTCACGTAGTCCCGGCGCTCGCGCGAGCGGTGCGCGTGTCACCCGCGCGCGCGAGCCAGCGCGGCGCCATCTCCGCCGCGAGCGAGCCGCTGACGCTGACGGTCGTCCTTCGGCGCGACGACGAAGACGGGTTCGCGAGGTTCCTCGCCGACGTCTACGACCCGAATTCGTCGCAGTTCCGGAAGTTCCTCACGCCGCGACAGCTCTCGGACCGGTTCGGGCCGTCGCAGGAGACCTACGATGCCGTGCGGACGTACCTCGAGAAGCAGGGCTTCTCGGTGGCGGAGGGCTCGGAGAACCGTCTGACGCTGACGGTGCGCGGGACGCGAACACAGGCGGAGCAGGCCTTCGCGGTCACGATCAGCGACTACGGCCTCGACGGGCGCGCCTTCCACGCCAACGACGCCGACCCGGCGCTGCCGCCCGAGATCGCCTCGAAGGTGGACGCGATCGCCGGCCTCTCCGACCTCGGCGTGCCGCGGCGAGAGCCGCAGACGGTCGAGCTGGCCTTCGTGCTCTGCTTGGTGGCCCTCGGGCTCGTCGTGGCGCTCATCGGCTGGGCCCTGTGGACTGCCCCGCTCTTTGCAGCGGTAGTGGGCTTGAGCGGCGGTGTGCTCGCCGTGCTCGGCGCGTGCCTTCTCGGATTCATACTTCGGGGCGACGGGCGCAGCCGATCCGCGCCGGAGGCCTACATCAATCATCCGTACAACCCACCCCTCGCCTGGGTGGTCCCGCCGGGGGCGGGGGTCAAGAACGGGATCCGACAGAAGATCGGCCTCGTGCAGTTCGATACCTTTCATCGGAGCGACATCGAGGACTTTCTCGCGCTGACCGGCTTCCCGGCGTCGCGTATCGACAATTTGAGCGAAGTCGCCGTGAACGGCGGCGTCGCCGTCCCGGGGCCCGGGGAAGCCGAGGTGCTGCTCGACATCGACGTCGCGATGACGCTCGCTCCCGCCGCCGAGGTCGTGGTCTTCTCCGCGCCCCGAGCGACCAGTTGGCAGGCCATGTTCAGCGCGATGCTCGATCACGGGGTGACGGTGATCGGGAACAGCTGGACGTCGTGCGAGAACGAGCATTCCCTCGCGGACGTCAAGAGCATCGATGCGGTTCTGCAGGCCGCCGCCGCCTCGGGCGTGAGCGTGTTCAACGGGGCGGGCGACACCGGGAGCACCTGCCTTGGCGGCAGCCCGAACACGGTCGGGGTGCCGGCCGACTCGCCGCACGCCACCGCCGTCGGCGGCACGTCCATGGCCAATGCCGCAGGGTGGGTCTACGGCTCGGAATCCTGGTGGCAGGGGAAAGGAGGCTTCGGCGTCTCCGGTCGGTTCGCGCGCCCCGCCTACCAGGACGGCCTCGTCGCTTCGTCCATGCGCTCGGTTCCCGACGTGTCGGCGTTCGCAGACCCGCTCAATGGGATGCTCATCTGCCAGGCAAGCCACGGCGGATGTCCAAACGGACTCGTCTACGGCGGCACCAGTCTGGCGGCGCCGGTCTGGGCCGCGTACGCCGCAGGCCTGAACGCGTCTCTCGGCGCGAATCTCGGCGCCCTGAACCCGCTGATCTATCCGCTCGCCGGCACCATAGCCTTCCACTCGTCGGCATTGCTCGGCACCGACTTTGCGCATGTCGGGCTCGGCACGCCCAACCTCGACGCCCTCGACCGCTTGCTGGCCGGAGTCCCGCTCGGAGCGCCCGACGCCGCCGCCTCGCAGGTCTTCTACTCGACGGCGCTGACCCAAGGGTTCGAAGCCCCGCCGTTCCTGGTCATTCCAGCTGACGGTCAGGCCGCAGCGACGGTCACCGTGATCGTGCGGGACGCCAACGAGCACACCGTCGGCGGCAAGAGCGTCGCGCTCGCGGCCAACGCCGGGAGCGACGCCGTGATCTCGCCTCCCGGATCGGTGACCAGCTCGGAGACCAACGGCGCCGCCGTCTTCACGGTCACCGACCTGACGCCCGAGGACGTGACGTTCAGCGCCAGCGTGGACGGTACCCCGATCCAGCAAACGGCGACGATCACGTTCGGTGTCCCACAGGCGGTGGGCGCCAGCATCGACGCGAGCCCGACGACGGTCACGGCGGACGGCTTGAGCACGACCGCGATCACGGTGACGCTGCAAGACACCCTCGGCCGTCCTACCGCCGGCAAGCAGGTCATGCTCGCCCAGGGCAACGGCCACTCGATCATCGTCGCACCCAACCCGCAGGTGACCGACGCCAATGGTCAGATCCAGTTCACGGCGAGCGATCAGGTGAACGAGACCGTCACCTACACCGCCGTCGACGTGACCGACGGCGATCTCCCGGTTCCCGGCAGCGCGGTCGTGACGTTCAGCAGCGGCCCGAACACCGCCTGCGCCGCGAGCATCGTGCCGCCGGCTGGACAGAACGGCTACGTCGTCACACCGTTCATCACGGGATTCACGACGGGCACGCTGAGCTTCGGCGGCGTCAATTTCGGCGGCTGCCGCGGGGCGACCGCGCCCGGGTTTCGCGGCGACGACGTCTACGTCGTGAACTTCCTGAGCGGCGACGTCTTCGAGCTCGGGGCCGGCGGCGGCGTGGCGACGACCGGGAACCGTCTCGCGACGCTCGGCCCGACGCTCGGCGCCCCGGTCGTCGGGAAGGACGGTCGGATCTACGCGTCCCGCGTGGCGACGACGGGGAACTTCAACACGGGCGCGATTCTCGAGATCGATCCGGCCACGGGCGCCGCGGTGCGAACGGTCGCGGCCAACCTCCGCTGTCCGTTGACGCTCGCCGTCGACCCCGTGAGCGGCGACCTGTTCTACGACGACGGCTGCTTCGGTGCCGGGTCCGACGACCCCGCGATTCATCGCATCCGCAACCCGGCTGCGGCGAATCCGACGGTCGAGGTCTACGCCACGCTTCCGAACACGCCGAACGGGAACCTTGCCTTCGCTCCGAACGGCAGCGTGTACGTGGTCTCCGGCTACACGAGCCCCTCGCCGCCCGTTTACCGCGTGAGCGGCACGAGCGAGCCGTCGCCGCCGACGGTCACGCCGCTCACCGGCGTGAGCTCGATCTTCTGGGTGAACGTCGGCGAGACCGATCCGGACGGCGAAGCGCGATCGCTCGTCACCTTCGCCACCGACGGGCTCAAGCTCACCGACATTACCGCCAACCCACCTACGTCGATCACCATCGCGACGGACCTCGGCGGCGGCGTGATCGGTCCGGACGGATGCCTCTACGCGGACAACGGCGTCGCCGTGCACCGGGTCACGGATCCCGACGGCGGCTGCAGCTTCGTGCCGAGCAATGCCGCGCCCGCGCTCACGCTGACGCCGGGGACGATCGTGCCCGATCCGGCGCAGGGCACCGCAGAGACGTTCACCGCTCGCCTCCTCAACGCGGCCGCGGCTCCCGGTACCGGCGTCATCTTCCGCGTGAGCGGCGCCAATCCGGAGATCAGGCAAGTGCAGCTCGAGGCCGACGGAACGGCCTCGTTCAGCCACCTCGGCATCCACACCGGAACGGACAGCATCGTCGCGACCACGACGATCAGCGAGGGTGCCCTCGAGTCCAATACGGCACGGATCGACTGGGCGGCGGGCAAGCACGTGACCTTCTTGACGCTCGACCCGAGCCCGACGAGCGCCATGCCCGACACGTCGGTCACCGTGATGGCGGAGCTCACCGACGTCTCGGAGGAGACCGCCGCACCGGTCGGCGGCGTCTCCATCCACTTCGAAGTCGGCGGCGGCAGCTGCGACGGCGTCACGGACGGCACGGGGATCGCGAGCTGCGAGCTCACGCCGAGCGGCGCGATCGGGATCGAGACGCTGTCGGCGAGCTTCGCCGGCGACGCGCAGTACGCGCCCGCCGACGCCTCCGCCGTCTTCGCCCTGTTCGCGCCCATCGCCACCGAGCTCGACCACTTCGCGTGCTACAAAGCGACGCCTGCGAAAGCGTCGCGGGGCACGCCGCCCTTTCCGAAGTTCACGCCGACCACGGTGACCGCGGTCGATCAGTTCAGCACGGGCGAGCCGAACGACCAGCACGAGCTCGACCTCAAGAAGCCGCTCGTGATCTGCAACCCGGCAAACAAGAACGACGAGGACGCCTCGGCACCGGGACACGCGACGCACCTCGCGGGCTACCAGGCGAAGCTCACGAAGACCGATCCGCGTCAGCCGAAGCTCACGCCGAGCGTCCACACGGTCGTGAACCAGATCGGTCTGCTCAAGCTCAAGGTCACTGCCGTCGACCGGTTGCTCGTCCCCGCAGCCAAGGCACTCGGGACGGAGGGCACGCCACCGCTCGGCGGCACGACCGTCGACCATTTCACGTGCTACCGGGCCACGGTTGCCAAGGCGAAGCGGGGTCAGCGGCCGTTCCCGAAGTTCATGCCGGCGAGGGTGACCCTCACGGACGAGTTCGGCGGCCCGCTCACGTACGACCTCAAGCGGCCGAAGCTCCTGTGCGCCCCGACAAACAAGAACGGCGAGGCGCCGGACGCCCCGGCGCACGAGATGCACCTCGTCTGCTATCTCGCGAAGCTGACGAGGCAGAAGCCCGCGCAGCCGAAGTTCGCGCGGCAGTCCGTCTCGACGACGGACCAGTTCGGCTCCGAGGTGCTGAGCGTCAAGGCGTTCGAGGAGCTGTGCGTCCCGTCCCTGAAGCTCGACTGAACCGCCACGCCGAAGTCACCGAACCCGAGGCGTGGAGCGCACCGCCTTCGCGGTCGAGCCCCGCTGAGGCCGGCGGCATCTGGAAGTATGCGTGGGCGTCGAATGCTCGACCGTCATCACCGATCTCGAGCACCACGCACGCGCCGCAGCAGCTCGGCTCACGCGAAGTAGCGCCGACGCGCCGGCCGAACTCATCGGTCCACGTGGACGCGCAGAGACGTCGACGGGTTGAGGTCGGCGGCGAACGGCTGCGGCGTCCCCATGTGCCGGCGAACCGCTGCGAAAGCCGGTACGTCCGAGCTCACGCGATCCGCACGTTGTGAACGACGATCCCGAGCGCGGGAGCGCGCGCGAGAGGCCCGTCGGCCGTGATCAGCGGTGCATCGCGGGTGCGCGACGCCGCGACGTAGAGCGCGTCATACGCGGTGACGTGGCCACGCAACGACCATGCCTCATCGAGCAGGGGCCGATGCGCAAGGCGTTCGATTCCCCAGTCGTGCAGGTCGTCGACCGCCTCGGCGGCCCTGCGCTCGCGGAGCCGGCCGGCCAGGACTTCGCGGCGCAGCACGGCGAGCACCTCCGCGTCGAGAAGCTCCGGCGCTGCCAGCGCCGCGTCACCCAGCACCCCCGACACGCGCTCGCCGAGCGTGGTCAGCAGCAGGTACTCGACTGCCGCCGACGCGTCGACTACGAACATCAACTCCCGAGCTCGCGTTCACGCTCGGCGCGGATCTCTTCGAGCGAACGCGCCGCGGGCCGGCCGAGATCGACCGGCTGTCGCGTGGCGAGGCGAGCGCGGAACTCGTCGCGCTCGATCTCGCGATTCACCGCTTCGAGCACGACGTCGCGTACCGTTCGGCCGCGCCGCTTGGCGTACGCGCGGATGCGGCGGTGGAGCGCGGCCGGGACATTCTTGACCTGAAGGTTTGCCATGGGATGCCAATAGCATCCTCGTAGCATGCCTAACAACGGTGCGGGCATCGGTCGTGCGAGTTTTCGTGGACGCGACTGGCGCGTACGCGCCCGACGATACGCTCCGCATTCACGCCGGGATCGCTGCGAAGCGTCCCCGGAACGGCGCTCGGCCCCGTTCCTTGCGCTCTGCTTCAGGAACTCGCTTGGCGATGGCCGAGAGTGTGCGGGGCGGGCGCGGCTATGACGCGATGGCGACGATGTTCGCGGTCTCCGTCTCCGGGTCGTAGACGATCCGCGCTTCGCCGTGCGCGAGCTGACGCATGACGTCGGCAACCTTCTGGTCCACCGCCCGCTCATGGGCACCGTAGTCGGTTCCGGCACGGGTCACGAATTCTTCGACGAGGCGAACGAGCGCACCAGGAGAGAGCGCGGTGTACGGGACGTCGACGATGTCGGCCACGGCGCATGATCTCCCGCGTCGGCGTACGTTTCAACTCACACGTAAGTACACGAAGACGTACCGCTAAATGGAGAATTCGCCGCATGCGACAAACGCCGCCCGCGACGGCGACTCGCATTCTCATCGGGGTCTGCGATTGTAGTGACGACCCGCAGCTGGTACGGTCGGCGACATCAACCTGACTGTCCGGCGCGAGAATCTCACGTTTCCGTTCGCATCCCGCCCTCACATTCAGCAGCCAATCACATCAGCGCCTATTGGTGCGCGGAATCGTCCGCGTCTGAACGCGCTGCAATGATCAAGGGGGTATGCAATGGGCCAGAAACTCTACGTGGGCAATCTCGGATTCGACGTCACGGACAAAGAGCTCCAAGAAGTGTTCGGCGCGATCGGTGCCTGCGACTCGGTCGCGGTGGTCACGGACCGCGGCACCGGCCAGAGCCGCGGATTCGGCTTCGTCGAGATGTCGTCGAGCGCTGACGCGCAAAAGGCAATTCAGCAGCTCGACGGCACGGATCTCAAGGGTCGCGCGATCCGGGTCAACGAAGCAAAAGCACGAGCGTAAGCGCGTCGGCGGCCGGGAGCATGATCGCGACGCCGGCGCGACGACGCGCCGGCGATGCCGTGCTCCCTCCGCTTCACCTCTTGCACGTTGCTGCACGAAGCGCGCGCAGCGCTCCACCACGCTGATCGGCGGACGCGTCCCGAACACGTCGCCGGCATAGGAGCTTCCAATGATGGTTTCGACGAAGGATACCGACGCCGCTCGCATACGCCGGGTCGATCCGCACCGTAAGCTGATGGCCGCGGTGTTGCAGACCGTCGTCGATGATTGTCGCGGCAGCATCTACCGCCGGAAGGTGCATCCCGAAGCGCCGGTCAACGCGGGCGGCGCACGTAAAGCCATCGCGTACATGGCAAGCACCGACCGCGCATGGCCCTTCAGCTTCGAGAACCTGTGCGACGCACTCGGCATGGACGCCGGTTATGTCCGGCGGAGATTGGAGAGGGAATCCGAGTATGATCGGACAATCGAGATCAGCAAACCCGTGTGACAATCGAAATCACCGGCGGGCGAATGCACCTGTCGGTCATTGTCCCCAATGCGGCGGCGTCGTGAACGACGACATTCGTCCCCAGCCGTGCACCGACAGCAGCCACGCCGCTGCGCGCCGCTCTCATGCGGCGTTCTGTGTCGACTGCGGCGCGCGACTGATCTCGAGCCACATCTAGGCCGCACCGCAGCGGAACGTTTCGGGGATCCGCGTCACCGGGCGCGGCGCACCGTGCTCGGCGCACCGCGCCCGTCGATTCGTTATGCCGCCAGCGCGACCGGGTCCGGCGGCAGCGCCAGCGCGAGCACCTCGTCCATCGTCGCCACCGGGTGGAAGCGCATCCGGTCGCGAACCTCGCGCGGGACCTCGTCGAGGTCGGGCGCGTTGCGGTCGGGCAGGATCACGTCGGTGAGCCCGGCTGCGTGGGCAGCGAGGACCTTCTGCTTGAGGCCGCCGATCGGCAGGACGCGGCCCTGCAACGTGACCTCGCCGGTCATGCCGAACGTCGACTTCACCGGCCGGCCGGTCATGCAGCGAGGCTATCGCGGTCGCCATCGTGATGCCGGCGCTCGGGCCGTCCTTCGGGATCGCGCCCGCGGGGACGTGGACGTGGAACTCGCGGCCGTCGAAGGCGTGCGCGTCGATCCCGAGCGTGTCGGCGTGGCTGCGCACGTACGTCAGCGCGATCCGCGCCGACTCCTTCATGACGTCGCCGAGCTGGCCGGTGAGGACGAGGGCGCCGTGGCCGTTCGTCGGCATCGCCGCGGCCTCGACGAACAGCACCTCGCCGCCGGTGCCGGTGACGGCGAGACCGGTCGCGACGCCCGGCACCGCCGTCCGGATCGCCGCCTCCTGGAAGAACTTCTGCCGGCCGAGCGCCTCGCGCACCGCCGCCATGTCGACGACGACGGGCGACGCGGCCGCGCCGTCGGCGTCGGCGTCGCCGCCCGCGACGCGATCTTCGTCGCGGTCTTCCGCAGCACCTTGCCGAGCTCGCGCTCGAGCTGACGGACGCCGGCCTCGCGCGTGTACTCGTCGACGACCGTCCGCAGCACGGCGTCCTCGACCGTGACCTCCTCGGGACGCAGGCCGTTCTGCTCGACCTGGCGCGGCCAGAGGTAGCCGCGCGCGATCGCGACCTTCTCCTCGACGGTGTAGCCGTCGAAGCGGATCACCTCCATGCGGTCGAGGAGCGGGCCGGGGATGGTGTCGGCGACGTTCGCGGTGGCGATGAAGAGGACGTGCGAGAGGTCGAGCTCGACGTCGAGGTAGTGGTCGCGGAACGAGTGGTTCTGCGCCGGGTCGAGCACCTCGAGCAGCGCGGCCGACGGATCGCCGCGCCAGTCGGCGCCGACCTTGTCGACCTCGTCGAGCATGATGACCGGGTTCATGGTGCCGGCGTCGCGCAGCGCGCGCACCAGACGCCCGGGCAGGGCGCCGATGTAGGTGCGCCGGTGGCCGCGGATCTCCGCCTCGTCGCGCACGCCGCCGAGCGACATGCGGACGAACTTCCGCCCGGTCGCGCGCGCGATCGACTCGCCGATCGACGTCTTGCCGGTTCCCGGCGGGCCGATGAGCGTCAGGATCACGCCGGAGCGGCGGTCGTCGGCGACGCCGCGCTCGGCGCGAAGCTTCCGCACGGCGAGGTACTCGGTGATGCGGGTCTTCACGTCCTCGAGGCCGGCGTGATCGGCGTCGAGCACCTCGCGCGCGTGGACGGGATCGAGCCGCTCCTCGGAGCGCTGCGACCACGGCACCGCGATCAGCCAATCGAGGTACGTGCGGATCATCGACGACTCGGCGCTCTGCTCGCCCATGCGCTCGAGGCGCCCGAGCTCGCGCTCGGCCTGCGCCCGCACCGCCTCGGGCATGCCGGCGTCGGCGATCTTCTTCCGGTACTCCTCGACGACCGACGCGTCGTCCTCGCCGAGCTCCTTGCGGATCGAGTCCATCTGCCGGCGCAGCAAGTACTCGCGCTGCTGCTTCTGCGCGCCGGACTCGACGTCCTCGCGGATGCGCTTGCGGACCTGCAGCTCCGCCAGGCGCTCGTGCTGGATCGCGAGCGCCATCTCGAGCCGCTCGACGACGTCGAGCGTCTGCGAGCAGCTCGACCTTCTGCTCGAACGACACGTCGGGCGAGTAGCCGGTGGTGTCGGCGAGCGCGCCGGGCTCGGTGATCGAGCGCACGAACGCGCTGACGCGGCCGTCGTCGCCGCGCAGCTCGAGGATCTCCTCGACGACGGCGCGGTACTCGCGCTCGAGCTCGCGCGTGCGGCTCGGCGGCGGCGTCGCGTCGGGCCGCTCCTCGACCTCGACGCGCAGCGCGCCGTCGGGGTCCGACGACGCCGCCCCGGCGACGCCGCGATGGCGTCCCGCGACCGCGAAGGCGCGGCCGCCGCCCGGCAGGCGGACCTTCTTGACGACGTCGGCGACGGTGCCGACGTTGGCGTAGTCGCTGCCGTGGCGGGGGACCAGGAAGACGCGCTTCTCGTCGCCGACGTCGACCGGCAAGGTCACGTCCATGTTGGGGAAAACGACGATCTCGTCGAGGGGGATCAGCCTCAATTTGGTCATGCGGTCGAAGGTAAGATCGGTCCTTGAGGTTGTCAACCATTGACGTCCTCGACTATCGTGCGGTCGTGCACGGGGGCGGCGCCGGCAAGCGACCTGCGGTGTGCGAGGCGTGGCGGCTCGTGACCGAGCTCTGCGCCGCCGTCCGTGACCGCATGCCGGAGCTCGCGGCCGAGCTCGAGCTGTCACCGCAGCAGTGCCACGTCCTGCGGCTCATCGAGCCGGGGAAGGTGATTGCGATGCGCGCGCTCGCGGAATCGCTCGGGTGCGACGCCTCCAACATCACGGGGATCGTCGATCGTCTCGAGGCGCGCGCCCTGGTCGAGCGCCGTACCCCCGATCACGATCGGCGCGTGAAGACGCTCGCGCTCACCCGCCGCGGCGTCGAGGCGCGCAAGCGCATCGTCGCGGGACTTGCGGTCCCCGCCGAGGTGATCGCCCGCCTGTCGGACGCGGAGCTGCGATCGCTCTGCGCGATCCTCCGCCGGGCGCTGCATCCCGAGCCCTGATCGCGACGAGCCGAGCCGAACGGCTCGCCCGCGCCGGTCGGCTCAGACGTCGATCTCGTCGACCTTGGGCGCGCGCTCCATGATGAACTCGAAGCGCGGCGCGACGTCCCGGCCCATCAGCGTCTGGATCGTCTGCTCGGTCGCGTCGGCGTCGCGGATCGCGACGCGCAGCAGCGCGCGCCGGCCGGGGTCGAGCGTCGTCTCCTTGAGCGTCGTCGGGTTCATCTCGCCGAGGCCCTTGAAGCGCGTCACCTGGACCTTGCCGCCCTTGCCGTTGCGCTCGGCGAGCAGCCGGTCGCGCTCGGCGTCGTCGAGCGCCCAGTACATCTCCTTGCCGACGTCGATCCGGTAGAGCGGCGGCTGGGCGATGTAGACGTAGCCCTCGCGGATCAGTCGAGCAGGTGGCGGTAGAAGAAGGTCAGCAGCAGGGTGCAGATGTGGTGGCCGTCGGAGTCGGCGTCCATCAGCAGGCAGATCTTGTGGTAGCGGAGCTTCTTCGCGTCGAGGTCCTTCCCCGCGCCGCAGCCGAGCGCCGAGACGATGTCGGCGAGCTCCTTGTTGCCGAGCACCTTCGAGGTCGACGCCTGCTCGGTGTTCAGCACCTTGCCGCGCAGCGGGAGGATCGCCTGGAACGTCGCGGTCGCGGCCCTGCTTGGCCGAGCCGCCGGCCGAGTCGCCCTCGACGATGAAGAGCTCGCTCTCGGACGGGTCGGTCGACGCTGCAGTCGGCGAGCTTGCCGGGGAGGTTCAGGCGGTGCGAGACGGCGCTCTTGCGCTGCACCTGCTCGGCCGCCGCGCGCGACGCGCTCCGCGCCCGCGACGCCAGGACGACCCGGCTGCCGATCGCGTCGCCGGCGGTGCGGTTCTCGTTGCAGGGCGTTCTCGAGCGCGGTGCGGACGATGCCGTCGATCGCCGGCGTCACCTCGGGGTTGTTGAGCCGCTCCTTCGTCTGCCCCTGGAACTGCGGCTGCGGGATCTTGATCGAGAGGATCGCGACCATCCCCTCGCGGACGTCCTCGGCGGTGATCGTGAGACCGCGCGGGATCGCGTTGTGGACCGTGAGATAGTTGCGCACCGCCTTCACCAGGCCGGCGCGCAGCCCGTTCTCGTGCGCGCCGCCGGCGCTCGTCGGGATGCCGTTGACGAACGAGAGCACGCGCTCCTCGGTCGCGTCGGTCCAGGCGAGCGCGCAGTCGAGCTGGAGATCGTCCTCTTGCTCTCGATCGTGAAGATCTCGCCCGCGATCGGCGCCTTGCCGCGCTCGCTGATGATCTTCGCGAGGTACGCCGTCAGGCCGTCGTCGTAGTGGAAGGTCTCTTTCGCGCCCGTCGACTCGTCGCGGAACACGACCGTGAGGCCGCGGTGGAGATACGCCTTCGCCTCGAGCTGCTCGGCGATCCGTTTGGGATCGAAGTCGCACGCTCGGAAAGATCTTGGGATCGGGCGGAAGAAGATCGTCGTGCCGCTGCCGCGCGCCGCGCCGACCTTCTTGAGCGGGCTCGACTGCCTTGCCGCGCGCGAATTTCTGCTCCCACTCCGCGCCGTCGCGCCGGACGCGCGCGACCAGCGACTCCGAGAGCGCGGTCACCACCGACGCGCCGACGCCGTGCAGGCCGCCCGAGTGGTAGTAGTTCTTCGCCTCGAACTTCCCGCCGGCGTGCAGGGTCGTGAGGATCAGCTCGAGCGCCGGCTTCTTGTACTGCGCGTGCCGGTCGACCGGGATGCCGCGGCCGTTGTCGCTGACGGTCGCCGAGTCGCCGTCCGCGTGCAGCGTGACGTTGATGCGGTCGGCGTGGCCGTTCATCGCCTCGTCGACGCAGTTGTCGACGATCTCCCAGAGCAGGTGGTGCAGCCCCGTCGAGTCGACGCCGCCGATGTACATCCCGGGTCGGCGGCGGACGGGCTCCAGCCCTTCGAGGACGATGATGTCTTTGGCGGTGTAGGTCTTCGAGCTGGGCGCCATGATTCAGGCGCTCGGACGTGCTGCGGCGGAATTCATCGGCCCCCCCTCCACCCGGTCACGAGCTGCTGACGGTCTATCGTAGCAAGCTTTGCAGCGAACGCGAGGGCCGCGTCGCACGATGCGACGTCGCGACGACGTTCGGATCTCCGGTTCGCTCGTGGTGCCACCCGCGCTGGTGACTGGAAGTCGCGGCCGTGACACCTGAGCGCTTCGAGATCGCGATCGAGCAGGCGCAGCTCGACGACCTGGCGTCCCGCCTCGATCGCGTTCGGTGGCCCGGCGACTTCGCGAACGACGACTGGCGCTACGGCGTCGCCGAGCCCGCGCTGCGCGCGCTGGTCGAGCATTGGCGCCACGCCTTCGATTGGCGCGCGCAAGAAGCGGCGATGAATCGCTGGCCGCACTCCGCTCTCGGACCCGGCCGCGTACGGCGGAGATCCGGCCGATGCCTTCGAGGTGATCGTCCCGTCGCTCCCCGGCTTCGGATTCTCCTCTCCGCTCACTCGCGCCGGCGTGACCTACGGACGCGTCGCCGAGCTGTGGGATCGGATGATGCGCGAGGTCCTCGGCTTCGAGCGCTACGCGGCCCACGGCGGCGACTGGGGAGCGTGGGTCACCGCCGAGATCGGCCATCGCTTCGCCGACCACGTGTATGGCATCCACGAGAGCATCGCCGGCATCCCGGGATGCGACTACGCGGCGCTGCGCGCCGACGACTACGCCGACGACGAAGCCGGGTGGTTCACGCACGTCCGCGAGATGCGCGGCAAGATCGTGAGCCATCTGACCGTCCATCAGCGCGACCCGCAGACCCTCGCGTATGGGCTTCAGGACTCTCCGGTCGGGCTGCTGGCCTGGATGCTCGAACGGCGGCGTGCGTGGAGCGACTGCGACGGCGACGTCTTCCGTTGCTTCACGCGCGACGAGCTCATCACGACCGTGGCGCTGTACTGGCTCACCGGGACGGTTGCGACGAGCCTACGGTTCTATGCGGAGAACGTGCGTCACCCGTGGCGGCCGAGCCACGATCGAACACCCGCGATCGAAGCCGCGACGGCGTTCGCGGTGTTTCCGAAGGACGTCATCCTGGTTCCGAGGCGGGTCGCCGAGCAGCACGCCAACGTGCGCCGCTGGACCGTCATGCCCCGCGGCGGGCACTTCGCCGCAGCCGAGGAGCCCGCGCTCCTCATCGACGACCTTCGGGCGTTTTTCCGCGAGCTGCGCCCCGCGCGCTGACGCGTCTCCCCGTGGAGCGGCTAGGATCGAGGCGACCGGAAGACGCCGCGCCGAGCAAACGCTACGCCGTCGTTGCGGAAAGTGCTCGACGGCGGACCATCTATCGATCACGAGCCATCGATGCGAGCGCGCGCGCCGGCGCCTCAGCGCCCAAGCTCCGAATTTACGACCTTGCGGATGTCCTCGATGGGCCGCGCGCCCGCGAGCCGGATGCCGTTCACGAAGATCGTGGGTGATCCACTCACGGTCGCCGACTTGCCGAGCGTCACGTCCGCATCGATGCGACGATCGACATCCGGCGATCTTCGGTCTGCCTCCCAGCGCGCGACGTCGAGACCGATCTTCTTCGCCGCAAGCGGAAGAACCGCGTCTCGCTTCCCCGCGAGGAGCTTTGGCTCCCGCACCATCTCGTCGTGCATCTCCCAGAACTTCCCCTGCATCCCCGCGGCGATGGCGGCCGCGCACGCGTCCCGACCGAAGGACACCGGCGTTCCCGGAAAGCATTTCATGACCATTCGCACCTGCAGACGATCGACGTGAAGGCGCTGACACCGAGGGCGAGCGCCCAACTCGACGGCCGATTTTCCCTCCCGGTGAATTGCGACGCAGACCCCGAGGTTGTCAACGGACGCCGGCGTGCAGTGCCGGCTGAAAGCGGGCCCGCCGCCGCGCTTGCCCGACGCGTTCTGCGGCTCGCCGTCGCATCGTTGTCCCGCGCGATTTTGACCGTCATCGGAAATGGCCGTAGCGTGCGGCGTGCATGCCGTCCGCGACCAGCTGAGCCGCCAGGTGCCGAGCACGTCGGTGGGAGCCGAGAACGCATCGGCTCCGCGCCGGTGGCGTGTGGCCGCTGCGGCCGTCGCGTCGGCCGCGGTGTTTCTCGCACTCACCATCCCACGGATGCATTGGGGGCCGGTCACCGGCACCGGGCAGGACGCGTGGTACAACGCCGTCCGCGCGCTGCGCGCGCTCTACGATCGTTTCGATCCAGCGTACTTCATTCACCCCGCGCTCTATTACGATCTCCTCGCGCTGCTCTACGGGCTTCACCGTCTGGGGCTGTGGATCAGCGGTGCCGTGGGCGGTGGCATCGGCTACCTCGATTATTTCTTGGATCATCAGGGAGAGCTTCTCGATCTGGCGCGCTGTGCCTCGGCCGCCTGTGGGGCGCTGGCGGTGGCGGCAGCCGTCTGGCTCGGCGCGCTGCTGTCGACGGTGGGCGGCGGCCTGCTGGCCGGGCTTATCGTCGCCTCGCTGCCCCTGTTGCAGGGGCTCGGCACCACCATTCGCGTCGATACGATCGCACTGGCGACGATGACCGGGGCGGCCGCCCTGATCGTCATGTGGTATCGAGCTCCCAGTCGGCGATCGTCGTTGCTCGCCGGCGCCGGTATCGGGGTCGCGACGGCGGCGAACTACCCCGCCGCTCTGCTCCTGGCGTTGCTGGGATGGCTGTACGTCTGCCGGTGGCGGGAGCGCGGTCCGACCGCCGAGGACGATCGGCGCACCTCACTCATCGAGGCCGCCGCGGTCGCGCTGGCGGCGTTCCTGGTTCTCGATCCCTACGTCGTCCTCGACTTCCCGCTCTTCTGGCGCTGGTTCACGTTTCAAGCGAACGTCGCGTTGCTCACGCATCCGCACGCCGACGAGCCCAGTGTGATGTACTATGTGTCGGTCTTGCGGGATCAGGCCGTGCCCGCCATGGCCGCCTGCGCCGCGGCGGTGTGGGCGGCAACAGCTCCGTGGAAACCGGCGGGGGCGCTGGCCGTTTACGGAATCCTACAGTTCGCAGCCTTCTCTCTCATGCGCTCGCAGTACGACCGCTTCGTTCTGCCCGCGATCGCGCTCCTGTGTATCGTCGGCTCGGCGTGGCTCTGCGCGCAGCTCGCCCGCATTCGCCCCTGGTTGGCGACCACGGTCGTGCTGGTCGCGGTCCCGCTGGTCCTGTGGTCGGCGGCCGTGGGCTTCGAACGCGAGCTCCCCGGCAGTGAGAATTCGCATCCGGACTACCGCCGGGAGATGTTCGCCTGGATCGAAGCGAACGTGCCCGCTTCCGCCACGCTCGTGATCGAGTCGGACACCATGCCGCTGCTCCAGGTCATCTACGACCGCGGCGACCGCGACAGCCGGTTTCAGGATGGGCTGCAGGCGGCGTTCGAGAAAGCCCACCCGAGCTTCGTCAAGAAGATCATCAAATGCCAATTCATCGCCGCCGTGTACAATTACGATCCGACGCTGCTCGAGCCTGACGACGTGTATTTCCTGGCGTCGTCACAAAATCGTGAGTTCATCGGCTACAATCGCGCGGTCCTCCCCGAGCCGGCCGCGTTTTACGAAGCGTTGGATCGGCGTGCGACGGTGGTGCACGAAGGAGAGGGGCTGCACGAGCGCCTGCTGCTCTACGTGACCCGCAGCAAGCTCGACGAACGGGAAGGGAGCTGAGCTTCCCTTTCGGGATAACGCATCGGATCCTCGCTCAGCGACGACAGTTCGATCCAGCACGAGGTAGCCGATCATGGACGCCTCGCCGCATCGTGTTGGGCGATCGCCTCGCAGCTCGGTGATGCGTACCATCGCTTGGCGTCGTCCCGGGAAGGAAACGCGAGGACGACGGTGCGGGTGCGAGGCCACGCTCCTTCAATCACTTCAGCCTCGTCGGCCCGCGACCAACCTGCGTCCGTCGATCGCAGGGCGAGAATTTCATTTGGCGGCCCGTCGCGAACCGGGGGATAGTAACGATTCCGGAGGACCCATGACCCGCCCTGTCCCGACGCTGCCGTTGGTCGTGCTGCTGCTGACCTGTGCGCCGCGCCCCGCCGCGGCGTTACCCGCCTTTCCCGGCGCCGAGGGATTCGGCGCTGCGACACCCGGCGGTCGAGGCGGCGCGGTCGTCGAGGTCACGAGCCTCGCCGACATGGGGCCCGGAACCCTGCGCGCCGCGCTCGAGGACGCGACCGGTCCGCGGACCGTCGTATTCCGCACCAGCGGCACGATCGCGCTGTCGCGCCACATCCGCATGCAAGGCGAGAGCGACAGCTTCGTCACCGTCGCCGGCCAGACCGCGCCGGGCGACGGCATCCAGCTCATGAACTACGGCATCCAGATCAGCGCCGGCGCCCACGACATCGTGCTGCGATATCTCCGCATCCGGCCGTCGTCCGGTCCGGGCGACTACAAACAAGACATCGACGCCGTCGAGCTCTGGGGCAGCGACGGCAGCCACGTCCACGACATCGTCATCGACCATTGCTCGCTCGAGTGGGCGATGGACGAGAACATGAGCGCGTGGGCGCAGGTCACCGACGTGACCGTGCAGCGCACGATCATCGCGGAGGCCCAGGTCGACGGCCAGGATCACGACTACGCGAAAGGCGTCCTCATCGGCGCCGAGTCGTCGGACGCCAAGCCCGATCGCTTCTCGTTCCATCACGTCCTCTTCGCGCACAACCCCGACCGCAATCCGCGCATCGCCTACGCGACCACCGACTTCCGCAACAACGTCGTCTTCGATTGGGGCGGCAACAACAGCACGCTCCTCGGCCCGTACGGCGGCTTTCCCGCCGGTCCCAAGCCGACCGAGGTGAACCTCGTGAACGACATCTGGAAGAAGGGCCCGAGCACCTACGCCACGTACGACGACGTCGCCTGGCTGAACCCGAACACGCAGGTCTTCGCGCTCGGCAACTACGGACCGCTCTGTCCGAGCGGCTGCGGCGACGAGTGGCAGCTCGGGTTTCTGAGTGAGATGGGCAGCCACGGTCCCGCCGACCCGTCGATCTACCGCGCACCCGCGCCCTTCGCCGTGCCACCGGTCACGACCTACGCGACCAGCGACCTGACGACGATCGTGCTCGCGAACGTCGGCGCGAGCTTGCCGGCGCGCGACGAGGTCGACGCGCGCATCGTCGCCGACGTCCTCGCCGGCACCGGCGCGATCGGCCAGGGCAGCGGCTACCCGACGCTCGACGCGACGGCACCGCCGGCGGACACGGATCACGACGGCATCCCCGACGACTGGGAGCTCGCGCACGGCCTCTCGCCCGCGGATCCCGGCGATCGGAACGATGATTCCGACGGCAACGGCTACACCAACCTCGAGGAGTACCTGAACGAGATCGGTCCGACGGAGTTCGGCTGCGGCGACGGCACCGCCTATCCCGGCGAGGCGTGCGACGACGGCAACACCGTCGACGGCGACGGCTGCGACTCGAACTGCACGCCGACGTCGTGCGGCAACGGCATCACCACCGGCGGTGAAACCTGCGACGACGGCAACACGACCGGCGGCGATTGCTGCTCCGCTTCGTGCCAGGTCGAGGCGATGGGTGCGTCGTGCGACGACGGCGAGCTCTGCACGATCGCCGACGCCTGCGACGGCGCAGGCAGCTGCGTCGGCGCGGAGGCGCCCGCGACCGGTTGCCGCGAAGCCGCGAAGGGCTCGCTGGTTCTCGACGGCAAGAGCCGCAAGCTGGTGTGGAAGTGGCTGAACGGCGCGCCGACGACGAGCGCCGATCTCGGCAACCCCCTCGGCGGCGGCACGAGCTATGCGCTCTGCGCCTACGACACCGCGGCGTCGGTGTCGCATCTCGTCCTGAGCGCGCGCATGCCGCCCGGCGCCGGCGCCTGGAAGGCACTCGGCGGCCCGGGCGGCTTCGGTTATCGCAGCAAGTCGGCCGCGCCCGACGGACTCACCGTCGCGACGTTGAAGGCGGGCGCCGCGGGCAAGGCCCGCTTGATCGTCAAGGGTAAAGGCGCAGCGCTCGCGGTCCCGATGCTGCCGCTCACCCAGAATCCGACGTTGACGGTCCAGCTGAAGAGCAGCGCCGGTAGCTGCTGGTCGCAGTCGTACGCCGCACCCGCGCGTCGCAACGACACGCGGCAGTTCAAGGACGCCTTCCCCTGACTGCCGCGCCGCCCGAGAGCGTCTCTCGTTCTCGACCCGCCGGACGCGACGTCGCTACGGTCGAAGCCGTTCGCATCCCATATCCGTATGCCCGCCACGCCCGGTCGGACCTACCGGCGCCTTTGGGCTCGCATTCCGCCACCGATCAATTTCATTGACACGATCGTCGAGTGTGTGGTGAATGCGCGCACACAGGCGGCGAAGAAGCGCGTCCGGCTCATTTCATCTCATCGCCACCGGAAGGCAGGAGGAGAAAGATGCGCGTACCGCTGCGATCCTCGATCGCCGATCTTCGGCCATTGGTGTGGTCGATGGTTTTCGCCGCAACCGGGCTCATGTGTCCGCATGCAACCTGACCGGAAAGGACGGAGGCGGCGATATGATCGGAGAAGCGGGCGGGGACACCTCCTTGAATGGCGCCATCTCCGCCTATGCCACCTCCGCCACCGGCGACCCGGGTTTCGGTCGACGTCCGCACCGGCGCCGCTCAGCAGAACGGGTTGCTCACCGTGGCGGCGGACGTGCTCGCATACGGCGGCGCGAATGACGCCGCGGGCCAGGCGATCACGCTCTCGGGCTGCGGCCTCACGGTGAGCAATGGACTCCACATCGACGGACATGCCGGTACGGCAGGCGGGTCGGCGGTGACGTTGATCTCGCGGACCGCGATGTCGCTGAACGCCAACTCCCGGTACCTGGCTCAAGGAGCGGGCACCGTCGAGACCGTGCACCCTTCGGGCCAGAATCCGATCATCGGCTCGGGGGTGACCTTCAACCCCGCGCGCATCGACACGGTCGTGTCGACCGGCCCGTACGAAGCCTGCCCGGCACCGTAACGGTGCGTCCCGAACGACCGTTCGTCCGCCCGATCGCGGACGCGGCGGTCGTCCGGATGCGATTCTCTATCCGTTGCCGGCGACGACCGCTGCGGCATGGGGTGAGTAGAGAATCGCGCAGGTGTCGGTGCGAACCGTCGACGCTGCCATCGATCAGGACGAAGAGCGCCCCGGCCGGCGGCGCCTCGGCATCAGGATCTCGTTCGAACCGAAGCTGCGCTCCGGCAGCCGTCCCTGGCAGGCGTCGCGGAGCGTGTACCGCATCGCGTGATGGTCAGAACTTACTCCACCCTCCCCCGTGCCGCACTGCCGTGAACGTGTCCATCAGAGTGCACCCCTGCGAGCCGTTGAACGTGATCGAGAGGAGCATGTTGGCCTGGTTCACCGCGGAGAAGTCGCCGCCGTAGTAGTCGAGCCAGAATTTGTTGCCGGGAAAAGCGGCGCTCGGGTAGCGCACGCGGAAAAGGCGGACCCGGATTTGGTACGCCTTGATTCTTCGGCACGGTGTGGTCGCGGAAGAAGCAGGAGTTCCCCTTTTGCACGCACTTCCCGGCCGGAATATCGACCTGGTAGACGAGCTGGGCGAGAACGTGCAGGTCGTTCGAGCAGTAGACGAAAGAGTGCGCGCCGTCACTACCGGACGTCGGCATCGTGCCGTCGGCACAATTGTAGACTTGGATCCCGAATGCCGCCGCCGGATCGAATTGCACGCTCGAGCAGTTGGCGTGGAAATAGAAGTTGTTGTATGGCGACTTCGGCTTGAACGTGGTCTTGGCATCCGCGACACCACCCGCGACGAGCATCATCGCGATCGTGAACGAGACACACCAGCGACGGCGGTACGTGCGCGCGCTCGAAGCGGACCGACAGGACCCGTGATCAGCCATCGACATTCCTCCCTTGCGTGGCGTCAGCTCTCTACTGCACTTGCGCCTAAAAGGGGACAAGCGCGTTCGAGCGTCGGGGCGCGAAAAGAGAGCAGTGCCCGTGAACCCCTCAAGGTGGTGGGTACCCTGGGAAGGGAAGCGACGAAGCAGCGTTCTTCGAACGCCCGACCGATGGTCAGAATATGTCAGAGGTCAGTCAGCAATCCGGTCGTAGGCGACCCGCAGCTCGTCCAGGAACTCCATATCGAGGCCGGCACGCTCGTTCTCATACCAGCGGAACGCTGCCTCCACGTCCAAGTCGGCAGCCGGCTCGGCGACGAACCGGTAGGTCGTCACGACGACTGCTTCGCCAGACGAGCGAGGACGTCGTGCGCCGGCCGAGCGCGGTGCGGTTCGCTGCGGTACGCGGCGAGTCGCTCCTCGGCGAGCCGTAGGTGGCTCTCCGGTGCCGGAGATCTGCCATGCGACGGCCACCGGTGCGAAACATTTCAGTCGTCGCACGTGGCGCTGAGGGATCCAACCGTCCAACGGATCCTGCGTCACCTCGGGCTCCCGACCGCGATCCCCGAGCCCGCCCGCGCGCGCCCGCGCCCAACCGGACCGGGGCCCACGACTACATCGACAGTCAGGCGCGGGACGCGGCGTCGGCGCTCGTCGAGGTGGGCGGCGCCAGGGTCATCCTCGCAACCGTCACGGGCAGGAAGGCGATGAGGGCGCTCGTGCCGTCAAGTCCTACGACCTCGCGTCGACCTCGATCGCGCCGGTCCCATCGGGCGCCTGCGCCTCACGAGCCGACGCACTCGAAGCCAAGGGCCCGTGCTGCCGTCGCCTGCTGCGAGTCATGTGTGGCGAACACCAGCGACACACCTCGGCGCTCCTGAAAGAGCAGCGCGCTCGCGAGGTGCAATGCGCCCAGTGTCTTGACCGCGGTCGCCATCGGCAGCGAGGCGCGGCGCAGCACGACGCGCGTGAGGCCGATGCGTCCGATGCTCCCCATGATCCGTGCGAGCTGTTCGAGCGCCGCGACCACGCCGCCGTCGTCGAGCGTTCCGTCCAAACGCAGGCGATCGATGATGCGGCGTGCCTCGACGGCAGCGAGATCGCTGGTGTAGGCCCGTTCCCACTTCCCCCAGCCACCCAGAACCGGCCGCTGGCCCAAGAGCACCCGCAACAGAGTGCTCGTGTCCAGGTACACGATCACCGCTGGTCCCGACTCGCGCGCAGCAACCCCACGACGTCCACACGGCGGCGCAGCCGAACCGGTTTGATCTTCGTGAGGTCACGCGGCGACCGACTCGGCTCGGCGATCGACAGATCGTCCACGTGCTCGTCGAACGGGACCAGACGAGCGATGGGCGTCTTACGATCGTGCACCACGACCGTCTCTCCATTGCGCGCGGCATTCAGGTACTCGCTGAGCCGGGCCTTGAATCCGGACACGTTCGTTTGCTTCATGGCCTCGATATGGCCAGATCTGGACACATCGTCAATCGCGGCGTGCGACCCCGGCCACCGTCCCGGCCGCCCCGCGGTGCGTCTTGATGCCTCGCATGCGGTCTACCGACCTACCGACCCTGTAGCATCTACTCGGCGATCCGAAACACGGATTGCCCGTGAATTGCAGGGCGCTGTATCGCAAACAGCCATCGGGACGGGCACGACTGAGGTGGCGAAGCATGGCCGACGACACACGTCGGCGGCCATCGACGTCGAGTGCTCCAATGCCGTCAGCTCCGCGACGTCTCCGCGCTCAAGCCGACGACGCCGCCACGCTTGACGACCTTCTGTCCCTTGCCCGCGCGCCGCGCGGCCGGCACGTCCGTGACCTTCAGCGTCCGCTCACCGTCGTCGGGGGTGCGGGCGACGAAGGTCGCGTCCTTCGGCTAACGCCAGCGCGCCGACGACGCGATCGTCGGCGTCGGGCCGCATCAGGATCACGCCGCGGCCGGCGCCGGCGAGCTCCGGCACCTCGTCGAGCGCGAAGCGCACCATCTTGCCCTTCGCGGTCGCGACCACGACCTGCGGCCCCGCGATGGTCTCGACGGAGACGATCTCGTCGCCCTCGGCGACGCGCGCGAGCCGGCGCCCGGCGCGGGTCGTCTCCGAGAGGTCCGGGACGGCGCGGAAACCGTAGCCCTTCGCGCTGGCGACGATCACGGCGAGCACCTCCTCGGTCAGCTGGACGATTCCCGGCAACGTCGGCTGGGCGTCGCCCCCCGCGGGCTCCGCCGCCTTGCCGACGTCTTTCAGCAGGCGCGCCGCGATCACGCGCTCGCCGTCGCCGAACTTGAGGAGCGACTGGACGGGCTCGCCGTAGCCGGTCGTCGCCGGCACGTCGGCGACGCGCAGCACGTACACGGTGCCGTGCGTCGAGAACAGGACCAGGCGGTCGCGCGTCGAGCCCGGCAAGACCGCGAAGAGCGCGTCGCCCTCGCGAAGCCGCGTCGCCGCCGGGTCCTTCACCTCGCGGACGCGCTTCAGCCAGCCGTCGCGCGACAGCACGACGGTCGCGTCCTCGTGGACGACGTAGGCCTCGGGATCGTACTCGAGCTCCTCGCCGGCGGCGAAGCTGGTGCGGCGCTTGTCGCCGTACTTCTCGGCGACCTCCTCGAGCTCCGTGCGGATCAGCTTCCAGCGCTCGCGCGGCTTCGCGAGCAACGCCTCGACCTCCTTCAAGCGCTTGCGCTTCGCGGCACGCTCGGCGCGGATCTTCTCGATCTCGAGCCGCGCCAGCTGGTACAGGCGGATCTCGAGGATCGCGTCGGCCTGGATCTGATCGAGCTTGAAGGCGTCCATCAGGCCGCGCGCCGCCTCGGCCCGCGACTCGGCCTTGCGGATGATGCGGATGGCGCGGTCGAGGTCGTCGTAGATCTTGGCGAGCGCGTCGAGGATGTGGAGGCGCGCCTCGAGCTGGCGGCGCTCGTGCTCGAGCCGGCGCGTGACGACCGCCATCCGGAAGTCGAGGAACTGCCGGCAGAGGTCGCGGAGCGTGACGCGCGACGGCTGGCCGACGCCGGGGTTCGTCGTCGGCAGCAGGCAGGTCAGGTTCACGTGGAAGCTCGTCTGGAGATTGGTGTGCTTGTAGAGGTAGGCCATCGCCGTTTCCGGTGCGGCGTCGGCCTTGAGCTCGAGGACGACGCGAATGTCGGTGGTCGACTCGTCGCGCACGTCGATGATCTGCGGCAGCTTGCGGGTGATGATCTGCTGCGCGATCTCCTCGACGAGCTCGGCCTTGTTGACGGCGTACGGAATCGAGGTGACGACGAGCTGGCGCTTGCCGCGCGGCAGCGACTCGAGCGTGTACTCGCCGCGGACGCGGATCGGCCCCTGGCCGCTCTCGTAGATCGCGCGAATCTCCTTCTTCGAGTTCAGGATCTCGCCCCCGGTCGGGAAGTCGGGGCCCTTCACGTGCTTGAGGAGCCCCTTCACGTCGAGGCCCGGCTCGTCGATCATCGCGGTGAGCGCGCCGACGATCTCGCGCAGGTTGTGCGGCGGGACGTTGGTCGCCATCCCGACGGCGATCCCCGTCGAGCCGTTCATCAGGAGCTGCGGGATCTTCGACGGCAGGACGATCGGCTCCTCGATCGTCGCGTCGTAGTTGTCGCGAAAGGGGACGGTCTCGGCGGCGAGGTCGGCGAGCATCTCCTCGGCGAGGGCGGTGAGCCGCGCCTCGGTGTAGCGCATGGCCGCGGCGCCGTCGCCGTCGAGCGAGCCGAAGTTGCCCTCGCCGTGGACGAGCGGGTAGCGGAGCGCGAACGGCTGCGCCATCCGCACCATCGCCTCGTACGCCGCCTGGTCGCCGTGCGGGTGGAACTTCCCGAGCACGTCACCGACGATCGCCGCCGACTTCCGCGGCCGCGACCCCGCGGTGAGGTGCAGGTTCTGGAACATCGCGTACAGGATGCGACGCTGGACCGGCTTCAGCCCGTCGCGGACGTCGGGGAGCGCGCGCGAGGTGATGACCGAGAGCGCGTAGTTGAGATACCGCTCCTCGGCGGCATCACGGAGATCGGCGTCGATCGGTGCGGGGTGAGCCATGCGGCCTCCTCATCCTCCCGTGTTCGTCGCGCCCGCGCCTCGCGAGAGGTGCCGCGGCCACGCGCCGCGCATCGTAGCAGGCCGGGCGCAGGAGTACGACGCTCATCGTCCGCGCATTGCCATGAGTGACGTCGATGTCGATGGCGCGCCCGTTCAGCGCGCATCGCCGGTCGACGGGCACAGGAGGACCACTCGGAGGCCGTCTACTCGTACCGATGCGTGACCACGCCGGCCGGGTGATGCCGATGCGATGCCGTCGGTCATGGCCGCGGCGCGGGATGACGCGCGCTGCGAGACGCGCCGAACGCGCCGCGCACCTCGTCGACCGCGTGCTGCCCGCCGTGCCCATGCGACAATGGGTGCTGAGCCTGCCGTTGGTATCTAATCTCAATATTCATTTCCATACACTCTGTCTCGACGGTGTTTTTACGCGCGACGGAAACGCGTGGCGCTTCGTGCCCGCACCGCCGCCGACGGCGCGTGAGCTCGCGCGGCTCGTCGCCGCGATCGCGCGCCGCATCGAGCGCCTCCTCGCGCGTCACGGGCTCGCGCTCGCCGCATCCGATGATGATGGTGCGATTGATCCACTCGCCGAGGACGCGCCGGCGCTGGCGGCGCTGTGCGCCGCGTCGGTGGCCGGGCGGAGCCTCCTCGGGCGCGCGCCGCAGGCGCGCGTCGCGCGGCTCGGCAGCGATCCCGACGCGTACACGCCGAAGCCCGAGACGCCCTGGCACGCGCGCCACGCGAGCTTCGATCTCCACGCCGGCCGCACCGTGCGCGCCGACGATCGCGGAGGGCTCGAACGGCTGGCGCACTATCTCTTACGCCCGCCGCTCGCGCAGGAACGCCTCGAGCTGCTTCCCGACGGCCGGGTCGGCCTCACGCTCGCGCGACCGTGGGCGGACGGCACGCAGGCGCTCGTCTTCACCCCGGTCGAGTTCTTGGAGAAGCTCGCCGTCCTGATTCCGAAGCCGCGGGTGAATCTTGTCGTGTACCATGGGCTTCTTGCCGCGCGCGCGCGCCATCGTGCCGCGGTGCTGGGCGCGCTGCCCGCCCCGCGCGCGCCCGCGCCGCCGATCGCGGCGCCGATCGCGGCGCGCACCTCGAGAGCGCCCGTCGTTCCGTCGACCGCCACGCCCGCGCTTCTGCTGGCGTCCGCCTCGTCCCCGATCCCCGCGACGTCGTCGATACCGTCCGCACCCGCCGGCACCGCGACAGACGCCGCGCTGGCGCCGCCATCGAGCCGCCCACCACGGCCACCGCGCCACTATTTTTCGTGGGCCGAGCTTCTTCGCCGGGTGTTCGAAATCGATATTCTTGCCTGTAGCTGCGGCGGCCGCTTGCGCTTCATCGCCACGATCGAAGAGCCGCCAGTGGTTGAGCGGATTCTGCGCCACCTCGGATTGTCGACCGCGATGCCCGAAGCCGCTCCCGCGCGCCCGCCGCCGCGGGGACCCGAACTGTCGTTCGACTTCCCTTCCTGAGCGACTGCCGCGACGCGTCTCCGAGCCGTGCGGCCGCAGTGTGTCTTGACGCCGAGCTCGTGCCCGGTGTAGCTGCCGTCCGGCGGGGGCGGGGGCCTGGCGAGCCCGCTTCATCCGCCCCGTATTAGGCGAATGGCGAATGGGGCGAATGGGCCGGCGAACAGCGGAGCGTCCGATAACGGGTAAACCGTTAACCAGCCGCGAAAACGTCCCTGATGCGGACTACCAACCGACGAGCTCTACGCGCGCATCATGGGGCGGCCGGACGCGCTGTCGCTGGTGACGGAAGGCGTGCGCAATTTGAAGGCGCTCGGCCGCAAGCCGACCGGTGAGCTCATCATCAAGCACGACACGTGGATGCATCTCGCCGACATCGTCGAGCACTGGGCCGGTCGCGGCATCGACACCTTCAATCTCTGGCTGGTCTCGTTGAGCGACCGCAACCGGGGCAATCTCGAGTCGCTGCCGACGGTCTCGGAGATGCGTGACGGCATCGTGGCGGCGTTCGAACGCGGCAAGCGGCTGGGCGTCACCGTGCGCTCCCGGCACATCCCACGCTGCATGCTGCCGGGGTACGAGGACCACGTCGTCGACCTGCGTGAGGACAAGGTGCTCGTCGTGACGCCGCGCGCGACCTTCGCGCTCTGGGAGTCGAAGATCTCGCCGAACACCTATGCCGAGAAGTGCAACGGCTGCCGGTACCAGCACGGCGTCTGCCTCGGGGTCCGAGGCGACTATCTGGAGCGCTGGGGCGACGCGGAGCTGAGGCCCACCTACGATTCCGCGGCGGCTCCGGCGGCGTGACAGCGACCACGCGCGCGCGGATCGCGAGGCACGACCCGGCGACAGCACCCTGACGCCGCCGGCCGCTCTCCTCGCGTGACTGCACCTCGTCGCACAAGGCCACCACCCGACTTTCAGCGTCCCATCGACTTCGTTTCGTTCTGACGCGCCCCTCATCGGCGGCCTCGCTTCGATCTCGCCCATCGCGTGCGCCACCATGTCCGAGTAGCTGCCGTGCCGGTCGCCGAGTGGGTGGGCCGCGCCCTCAGCGGAAGAGCATGGGCAGCCGCGCGGGCACCGAAGAGGCGGGTCGAGTCGAGAGGGTCGATAGGACGCGCTAAGGGCTTGCTAAACAATGAAGTTTACAAATAGTTGGGCTTTTGCTATCTGCCATATGAGTGCGGGAGTATGGGCGGGTGGCGTTGGAGGGTGCAGTATCGCCGGCCGAGCGGCGCTGGTTGAGGGTGCTTGGTACGCTCAACGAGGCACAGGCGCGTCTGTTCGTCGCAGAGAAAGCGCTCGCGCTGGGTCGAGGCGGAATCAGTCGGGTGTCGCAGCTGACAGGGATGTCGCGACCCACCATCTACAAGGGCACCGCGCAACTGCGATCGGCACGGCGCATGTCGACGGCGGAGGCTGGGCGGATTCGGCGCGCCGGATCTGGGCGCAAGCGCGTGGAGGAAGTGGAGCCCAGATTGAAGCGTGAGCTCACTCGCATCGTTGAGGAGACCACGGCGGGTGATCCGATGAGCCTGCTCAAATGGACAAGCAAATCTACCCGCACCATCGCCGAGGAACTCTCCCGCCGCGGCCATACGGTGAGCGCTGTGACCGTGGGTCGTTGTTTGCACGACATGGACTACTCGTTGCAGGCCAACGTGAAGACCATCGAGGGTGCCCAGCATCCGGACCGAGACGCTCAGTTCCGGTACATCAATGCCCAGGTCAAGGCGTTTGTGCGGCGCCGCGATCCCGTGGTGTCGGTCGACACCAAGAAGAAAGAACTCGTGGGAGCCTTCAAAAACGCGGGGCGGCGCTGGCAGCGGCAGGGAGACGCCACGCAGGTCCATGTGCATGACTTCCCCCAGCTTGGGCGCGGAAAGGCGATCCCCTACGGCACCTACGATGTCGCCCTCGACAAAGCGCTGGTGAACGTCGGGGTGAGCCACGACACGGCGGAGTTCGCCGTGGCGAGCATCCGGCGCTGGTGGCGGATGCTCGGCCGGCGGAGCTATCCTCGAGCGCGCCGGCTCTTGATCTGCGCCGACGCTGGGGGAAGCAACGGGAACCGCCTTCGCGCGTGGAAGCTTCACCTGCAGCGACTGGCCAACGAGATCGGCATTCCGGTTTCGGTGTCGCACTATCCACCCGGCACGAGTAAATGGAACAAGATCGAGCATCGGCTGTTTTCGTTCATCAGCATGAACTGGCGTGGCACACCGTTGGTGAGCTACGAGACGGTCGTGAATCTGATCGGAAGCACTCGGACCCGCGGCGGGCTCACGGTCAAGGCTTTGCTCGACACGCGGGACTACGAGACCGGCCAGGAAGTGTCTGCCAATGAAATGAAGGAGCTGCGACTGCGAGGTCATTCGTTCCATCCCGATTGGAACTACACCCTGCTGCCGAATTGACCATCGGCCTTCGAACGTTACTCACACGATTTGTAAACTTCATTGTTTAGCAGTCCCTAAGCGTCTTGGGTGACAGTATTCCCCTTATCGGACGTCCACCGCCTCCGAGTTTCTTCCCTATTTCCCTAACGAGACTTTTTAGCGGGCTGTTTGCTCTGGCGGGTTGACATATTTCGCACACTCGGACGTTCGCGCCTGTCCTGCCGTTCGCTACAGCAGAGCTCGAGCTCTTTCTGCGTATCGAGTCTCGCATTCCCGAACTGGTTGGCGACCAAGACGCCGATTCGTGGAGCGTGCTTGGGCTGGCCAGCGTCTGGTACGCGACCAGGTGAGTGTCGGGGTCGCCAACGCCCTCGGCGTTCTTGTCCGCCGGCGTAGCAGCTCGACCGCATTCACGACGTCGTCTAGCGTCAATCGATTCGTTCGCCGTTCCACGGGCCGAGGTGGAACGGGGCGGTAGCGCCAAGGCGGACGGTAAACGCGTCACCCGTTGCCGTCACGTTGCGTCCTGATCGGACCGCTTGGCCGATCAACAGAAGCTCCACGGGTAGCTGCGTATCCGTCGGGGGTTCGTAGGCCGCCGTCACGCGGATCCGGCCGTCGGGCGACACCAACGCTACGCCACGGGAGATCATACCGAGCGCCGCACCAGTCTCGCGACGCTCCGTCGTCGCTTCGAACACCGCACCTCCGGCCGAGTCGAATGTCAACACCAGCTCGAACGTGGACGCACAATCGCACCTTGGGCTGTTGTCAGTCGGATGCGGTAGGTGCCGCTGAACGTGGTTGCATCGGCGTCGTCCGACCGCGTCAACGTGAACGTCGTGGTGTCCGGACTTGCGCCGACCGTGAACGAACCCGAGACGATCTGTCCCCTGTCGCCCCTACGGAACGTCGCCGTCCCAGTTCCCGAAACCCCGACGTCACCGGTGAAGAGCGAGCCAGCAGCCGTGACCATGCCGTCGTCCGTGACGGTGCCGCCGAAGTCAAGGTTCGCGAAGGGGTCGAGATAGACGAGGATCGAAACCCTGTCGGCGTTGCGAAGCACGTTGGCGATGCTCGCGACCGATTCACCGCTCCGCATCACCGAGGCGTCATGGATGCCACTCGCGATAGTGGCGGCGGTCAGCGTGCGACTGTTCTCGTCCCCCTCGCCGCACCCGCAGGCAAAGACGAGAGCTGTTGCGACCGCCATCATCAATCGCATCCGAATCCCGCTGCTCGATACGAACATGACATCTCCCTCGTTTGGCGTCCGTGTGGACGGTCCGCCGACAGAAGAATGCAACACGCGGCGTGACAGGCCACCGTCTCGTCGTGCGTCTACGAGTCCTGGCGCACGCGGACTTCAAGCAGCGACCGTGCCATGCCAACGTCGATCACCGTGCCGCGCAAGCCGTTCGTGCATGCGCAAAGTCTCGGCGACATGATCCAGCGCTTTGCTCACAGTACCCGCCGATCGCTAGTGCATGATTCTTCTCGATCTTTCTCTCGGATGGGGAGATGGAATCCCACGCAAACTAACGACGAGGCGGACTAGAGCCCGACCCGCGATGGCCGACGCTTCTCTGCCGCTCCGCGCGGTGCCGGAGGCCGTATGAAGCGAATAGGCGGCGAACAGCGGCGCGTCCCATAACCGGTAAAGTGTTAACCAGGCGGCTAATGTCGACTATCGACCCCCGTTCGATCGCGTTGGCGCTGAGCGATGTGTGGCTGCGGCTTCCACGGAGTCGCGGCGTCGCATCCCCGCGAAGGTGACGCGGCGCGCATTCTCAGCGCTCGGAACACGACACGCTGAAATCAGCCGCATGCCATGGGGCACCGTATTTGCTCTGGCAGCAGACGACTGGTTTCCGCGTCGCGTGCGGTGCGGCCCGTGAACACCGCAACGGGAGGACACGATGGTGAAGCACTCTACGAGCAGGAACGTGCGCACGTGCGGGCATAACGGGTCGAACCGCCACCTAGCCGACTCTGGCCCAGCACCGGTGCCTGCGGCAGCCCTGAGCGGTGAGCCGACGCGCGGTGCGGTATGGCGCGGATTGTTCGCTCTGCTCTCGTTGGCGGCGGTCGCACTCCCTGAAGTGACGAGGGCGAGCCCGGGTGACCTCGATCCCGCATTCGGAACGAACGGTGTGGTGGTGACGACTACGGTAAACTCGGCGACAGCGTGGGCTGTAGTACTTCAGCCAGACGGGAGGATTGTCGTGGCGGGGGGGGGGTACAATTTCGCGCTTGTCCGCTACGATACCGATGGCACTCTTGACGGGACGTTTGGCAGCGGTGGTGAGGTGGAGACTGCCTTCACATTCGACAGTGAGGCCCGTGCGCTCCTGGCCAGCCAGACGGGAAGCTTGTGGCGGCCGGCTGGGCGACGGATACGAGCGGCGCCTTTGATTTCGCGTTGAGCCGCTACAATAGTGATGGAAGCCTCGACGGCACTTTCGGCAATGGCGGGAAGGTCACCACGGCGCTCAGTGGACACGAGGGTGCCGAGGCCGTAATTCGCCAGCCCGACGGGAAGCTCGTTGCCGCCGGCTGGACGGGACCTTCGTCGGTTGCGGGGCCGTTCAATCTCGCACTCGTCCGGTTCAACGCCAACGGGAGTCTTGACGCCAGCTTCGGCACGGGTGGTAAGGTTATCGGACCGAGCGGTGGCGCGGACGTCGTAGTCTGCGAGTCTGACGGCAAGCTCCTCGTTGGAGCAGCGGACGGTTTCGTCTTCCGCTATAACGCCAGCGGGAGCCTGGACACGACCTTCGGAATAGGCGGAGGGGTGGCAACAACGATCGGTAACGAGGCTCTCCTCCTTCAATCGGACGGCAAGTTTCTCGCGGCGGGTAACGGCGTGCCCAACGGCTTCGCTGTTACCCATTATAATCCGGACGGGACAATCGATGGGAGCTTCGGGACCGGTGGAATAGTGACCACGGGTGTGGGAGCGACGTGGGACTTCGTCGAGGGAGCGGCCCTGCAATCCGACGGAAAGATCGTGGTGGTGGGTGGAGCGTCCGATGAAGAGTTCGCCTGGATGCCGCCGACCGACTTCGCCATCGTTCGCTACACGAGCGATGGAACCCTCGACGGCACGTTCGGTTCCGGCGGTAAGGTGAGGACTTCGATACCCGAAACCTGGGCGAACTCCTCCGCTGGTGTCGCGGTCCAGCCCGATGGGAAGATCGTAGCGGCGGGGTATTCCGACTACCGGGTCGCGGTGGTGCGCTACCTTGGCGGTACATGCGGGAATGGCAGTCTCGAAGGCGGAGAGCAGTGCGACGGATCAGCCGACACCGCGTGTCCGGGTCGATGTCTTTCCGATTGCACGTGTTCTCCGCCAGCAAGTACCGTCACTCCCACTCCGACGGCAACGGTGACGCCGACCCCGACTGATACACCTATACCGGCACTGATCAGCGGCAAGAAGATTTTGATCAAAGACAACGCCGACCACACGAAACGGAAGGTCATATTCCTCTCGAAAGACACCGCCATCGACACGACCCCGAGCACCGGCATCGATCCTGTTGCCAACGGCGCGACCGTCCAGGTGTACAATGCGAGCGGCAGCGATGAGGCGGTCTGCTTCTGCCTCCCAAGCGCTGGAGGCAGTTGGCGGGCAAGCGGCGCGCCTCCAAGGCTGGGCTTCAAGTACAAGGACACCCGTTTCACGAACGGCCCCTGCAATGTCGCCGCGGTGAAGGACGCGAAGCTTCTGAAATCGTCTGTCAGGCGAAAGTGCAGCCGATCGGCTACTCCCTCGACGAGCCGAGCCAGGGTGCGGTCGCGGTCCGTTTCAGCAGCGGCGCGACGACCTATTGCGCGAGCTTCGGCGGCTTCGTGAAGCAGGACTCAGGCACGGACCCACCGATCACCGGCGGCAAGGGACAGTTCAGCGCCAAGGACGCCGCCGCGCCGATCGTATGTCCGCCGGCACCGACGTCGTGCAATTGCGATCCGCCACCGAGCGCAACGCCGACGCTGACCGTGCCGACGCCGACGCGCACCCCGACCTCCGTGCCCGCCAGCCCGCCGACCGCAACGCCGACGCCGACCGCAACGCCGACGCTGACCGGGCCGCCGCCGACGCGCACCCCGACTCCCACGCCGACGGTCACGCCCGCGGCACGCTCATGCACCTTCGGCGGTAGCGAGAGCAAGATCGCGCTGCAGATCAAGAACTTCCCCGGCGTCGGCGACGTCCGACTCACGGACGGTCTGAGCGGCTCGCAGACCTTGCTGTTCGGATCCCAGGATGCGAACGGCGTCCGCCAGGTCAGCATCCCGGCGAGCTTGATCCACTTCGACCCGGTCGTTTTCAATGCGTTCGGCACCGAGGTCAGGGCGTGCATATTCCCGACCGGCGTCGATGGCAGTGGGAAGATCGATTGCGACGGCGGCGAGGCGGGCATCGACGTCCGTACGCAGATCGACCACAACACCAACAACCCGCCGGCTCGACTGGGGGGCTGCCGCAGGATCCCCAGTGTGACGATACGCGGACGCGGCCGGACGGCACGATCGGGGACGCCTGCCTCGAGTCGTCGGTCGGGACGTGCAACCTGAACAACCTCCACCCCGGCGTCTGCAACAGCCCGGTCGAGTACGTCGAGAGCGGCACCTTCCCGATCGGCGGCGCGCGCCTCATCGAGTACCTGACGTTGCAGCTCGTGACGGATGTCGGTCCGGATGGCCAGCAGTGCACCGCCGACGACACCTACAGCGCGCCGGCCGACGTCCGTGCGTTCCTCACGACCGGCGTCGCGCGTGCCACCGTGTTCGATGCCAACAACACGGACAACAACCTGCTCGATCACGCCGGAGCGGGGTGCTCGACCTGCATCACCCAGGTGACCGGCGCGGTGCGCAGTTGCAGTTCGATCATCGTGTCCGGTCGGCTCACCAACATGAAGGTGGTAACTTCAGTTCCGTTCGTCGATCTCGAATCGTCCATCGGTGACGCCGCCGCCACGGTCGAAATCAAGTGCCTGTGACGTTGCAAGAGCCGTATTTGAGCCGAATAGCCGCGAATCTGGGCGCGCGTCCGACAAGTCGGTAGGCGGCACTGTGCGACCAGGCGAGGCTGGTCGGAGAGGAGTCAAGTTATGCGATGAACTTGATGAAACTTCGTTCATCGTCCAGCGGGTGCGAAACCCGCCCGGCCAGGGGTGAGCCCGCCCGGCCGGTAGCGAGCCTGGCGACGGTCACGGTAACGCGACCGGCGAAGCGAAGGCACGCGAGCGTGTGGGCCGTGGGATATGCAGCCACGAAAACTATCAAGTTCCGGGTGCCCAGGGCGTAGTGTTTCCTGAAGGCCACAGCGGCCTCCGTATGAAGGCGAATAGGCGGCGAACAGCGGCGCGTCCCATAACCGGTAAAGTGTTAACCAGGCGGCTAATGTCGACTATCGACTCCGCATAGAGATGGTCGTAGACGACGTGGGCGTCGGCGACGAGATAGCCCTGGTAGCCGGCGAGGAGATGGTCGACCCCCGCGCTATCGTGGCGGGGCGAGTAGCCGAAGAGCACGTGCCGCGCGGGCGCCACCAGGACCCAGAAGTGCCCGAGGCGGCATTTCTCTTTGGCCTGCACGAGCACGCCCGTCGCGTCGGTGCAGAGCACGGGCTGGGCGAACGCGTCCACGCGCATCGCGTCGACGAGCGGCCGGGCGAGCGCGGCGAGCTCCGCGTGCCAGCCGCAGAGCGTCGAGCGGGCGAGCGCGAGGCCGTCGCGCGCGTAGATGCCTTCGAGCCGATGGAGCGGCTGATGGTCTTGCCAGCGGCGGACGATCGAGTCGGCCAACATCCCGGGCCCGGCCAGACCGCGCGTGATCGGCAAGTCGGCCGGCGCGGCGATGAGGACGGGCGTCGGGGCGTTCCGCAGCCGATCTTTGGGGACGAACTTCGGGCGGATCACGCGGACGATGACGGCGGAGGCGGGCCGGCGCTCGAGCACCTCGCTCACCTCCGCTCCGATGCGCTCGAACTGGTCGAGTCCCTGCTGCTGGACCTCGAGCGGGATGAGCTCGACGTCGACGCGGGGCAGATGCGCGGGCAGCGGCTTGCGCCCGACCGGCTTCGTGCGCGCATGGGCCCGCACGGGCTGGGGTGCGGGGGACGCGCGAATCGGACCCACCGAGGAGCGCGGTGAGGAGGGCGAGCGTCAGCTGGCGGTCCTCGGGCGGCAGGCGCTCGGCCTGCTGGCCGAGGAGGCCCCGCTTGAGCTTCTCGTAGGCTTCGACCAGGCCGAGATAGAGGGTGCGGTACTGGTCGCGCTCGGCCTCGGTACGCGCCAGCGCCTGCTCGAGGGCGGCGAGGCGCTCCGTGAGCGTCGCGACGTCCGCCGCTGCCGCCACTCCTGCCACGACGAGCTATATAGACGGATCGTGACTCTGATATCAAGTATAATCTACGGATTTGTTCGCTCTGCCGCCGCGGTGAGCGCCCGCGTCGCGGCGGACGCGCCACGCCCTCGAGGAGCTGCACGAGCGCGGCTCCGTCGATGCGCACCGCGATCCCGTCCGTCGCCCGCGGCACGCAGAAGAGCGCCTGGTGCAGGCGCTTGTAGAGGAGGCAGTACCCGTTCCGATCGAACCAGAGCATCTTGCAGCCGGTTCGCACGGCGATTGACGAAGGCGAAGAGCCCGCCCTGGCGCGGATCCTGCCCGAGCCGCTCGCGCGCGGCGAGCGCGAGCCCATCGAACGATCGGCGCATATCGACGGGCTCGGTGCAGAGGAAGATCCGGACGTCCGCCGGGATCATCGCCGCCCCTCGAGCACGTCGAGCAACGCGCGCAACGTCGCGCCGTCGAACCCCGGCGCCGACGCCGACGCGGTAGCCGCCCGGCACGCACGATCTCGAACGCGCGGCCCGGTGCTGCGGCCGGCGCCGCGGCCCGCAGCACCTCGACGAACGCGACCGTCGGCTGCTCGTCTGCTGCCCGGCGCGCGCGCCGCGTGCGTCGCGAGCGGCGCGGCCGAGCTTCCACTTCCAGAACGTCAGCGTCCGCGGATTGACGCCCTCGCGTGCGGCGAACCGCTCCGCCGTCAGGCCGCTGCGCTGCCAGCGCGCGATCGCGCTCGGCCCATACCTCTCTCGTCTCGCGTGCCATCGGTGCGTCGAGATGTACGGCACCGAGACGTGCGTGTCAGCCACGCGGTTCGGCGAACGGATACGCCGGGCGCTGCCCGAGCCCGCCCGCACGGCCGAACGGCACGCCGGCCGGCAGGCGGAGGGCACGGCGCTGGTCGCCGCGATCCGGGCCTGGTGCGTCGCGCATCCGGTGCTCCCCGAGTCGGCGCTCGGTAAGGCCATCCGCTACACGCTCGACCTGTGGCCGGGCCTCACCGCCTTCCTCACCGAACCCGCGCTGCCCCTCGACACCAATCACGTCGAACGCGGGATGCGGGCGCTCGCCGTCGGCCGCAAAAATCACTATGGCTCGCGCTCCGAGCGCGGCACCCGCGTCGCCGCGCTCTTCTACAGCCTGATCGAATCGGCCAAGCTCGTCGGCCTCGAGCCCGGCGCGTATCTCGCCGAAGCCACGCGCCGCGCGCTCGCGACGCCCGGCACCGTCACGCTCCCCGCCGCACTCCTCGCCGCGTAGCCGCGCTCGCATCGCGCGCCAGTCTCGGCGCCGTCGTCACGCCTGTCCAGACGGGGCCCGGCGAGCATTTACGGAGTTGGTGTCGCCGCAAACAAACAGAATTCGGTCCTTGCTGGCCCACCGTCTACCGCCGGGTCGTGGTCGCGCCGACGACGAGTGTCCGGCTGCCCGTATCTTGAATTGAATCGACGTCAAGTCCACGATGTCAACCGATCGCAGCCTAGGCCATTATAACCGACACCCGAAACACCGGTGTTGGAGAATTACTCAGCTTACTCAGCTTCACTCAGCTTGTACATGCGGCCACCCACAAACCTGCAGATTCACACCGGGACCCTTACTCTACGTTTCTATCCCCCCCTGGGTGTCTTGCGAGAATCTGTGCGGTTAGTTCCGTCGCATCCGGGAACGCTCGCGCGAGTTCTCGCAACGCGAGCCGGGCCGTGGTGCGTACACGCCGCTCTGGGTCACTCAATAGGTCTTCGAGGATCTTCAACACTCTAAGATTGTCCCCAAACGTCCACAGTTTACCTGCCGCGATTGTCCTGAGCCACGGATCTGAGTCCACTGCTGCACGCTCCAATACACGCAGACCGCAGAAATATTGCTCGGTAGGTAAGATAGTAATTGCCTGTTTCTTCTCCGTGCTACTGAGTGAACTGTACAGATGACACAGTGACGATGCATCCGCCAACGATAACGCTATTAGGCGAATGGCGAATGGGGCGAATGGGCCGGCGAACAGCGGAGCGTCCGATAACGGGTAAACCGTTAACCAGCCGCGAAAACGTCCCTGATGCGGACTACCAACACTCACTTCGGGTGCGGGATGATCTCGAGAACCTCGTACGTGTCGCCGGTGATTTTGAAGTAGAAACGTCAGTCGTCGGTGACGCGCGCCTGCCAGATATCGCGCGTCTCGTCGTACTTCTTCGCGCGCAACGAGGGGTGTTGCAGGCTCTGCAAGAGATGCGCGAGCTGATCGCCGAATTTCTTCTGGATTGCCGGCGGCGCCGAGGCGAACGCGCGCGTGAACTTGTCAGCGAGTACGACGCGCACGTGCCCGTTTGTTGAGGGCACGCATGGCTGCACTTGCTGTCTTGAAGGGGCCGAGTACCCGGCCCGCCTTCACATCTGCCACCGCCGCCTCAATCCGGTTGTCGATCTCGACCTTGTCTACCACCATCTTCGGCCGGAGCAGGATGCCGCCTTTCTGCGGCACCGCCTCGAGAAAGTCGCCCACCTTCACGTCGACCGTCGAACGGGCGGCTTGAGGGATCGTGATCTGGAACTTAGGTTTCACTCGTACAAGTGCCATAGTCGCACTGTAGCACTGTCGCACTCCTTGTCAACCGGTCTTAGTCGCCGGCGCTTCCGGAGCAGTTGAGCTCGCGGTGCGGGAACCGGGCGGCGCAGTTGAAGTCTGCGCCGTGCTCGGGCAACCGTGCGGCGCATGACACGCGGCGCAATCATCGCGATCTGTCTCGTCGTTGTCGGCTGCCAGCACCGGCCGGCGCCATCGGCTCCTGAGCCGATCTATGTAGAACCAACACCGCTCGGCGCCCTCGCTCGATACTACCTCGCGTCGATCGCGACGCCCGTACCCGGCAAGAGCTGGCTACTCGTCTACGCCCCGATGGTCGCGAACGCCGACGGCACCTACGCCGTTCACCGCAACGTTCCGATCGAACGGTGGCCCGTGGCGCTGAGCTACGTAACACGGCCGATGTGTGAGCTTGCGATCTGGGGACTACAGGGGAGTAACCAGACACCCGGGACAGTTGGTTTCGCGATTCAGCAGGGAGAAGCGAAGTGCGTCACTGCCGTGCCCGGTGTAGCTGCCGTCCGGCGGGGGCGGGGGCCTGGCGAGCCCGCTTCATCCGCCCCGTATTAGGCGAATGGGGCGAATGGGCCGGCGAACAGCGGAGCGTCCGACGGGTAGAGTGTCAACGAGCGACGAAACACGTCCCTCATGCGGTCTACCGACACTTGGATGCCCTCACACGTTCGGACCCGATTCGAGACCGCAAGAGCGGAGAGCATCGACGCTGTCCGCCGCATCCGAACGCGTGTCGTTTACGCGTACGCCTCGAGATCGTCAGCCAGTTCGAAGTCGCGAGGAGCGTCCGTGCTTACACGAAGAGGTCGACCGCCTCCGCGAGCTCGTACCGCGCGTCCGCCCTCTGTCGAGACCGTAGCTGCCGATCCGCGGCTGACCCGGAACCCGTCCGCCGATCGACGGGCAAGAGCCCGAAGAGTGGATGGTCCCGCAGTACAGCTGCTTGAGGTTCGAGACGAGCGCGATGACCCCGGTTTTTGCGTGTCGACCGGTCGTCGGGCGGCAGCCGTTCCGCCTGCTGGCCGAGGAGGCCGCGCTTGAGTTTCTCGTACGCTTCGAGCAGGCCGTGCTAGAGTGTCCGGTAGCGCTCCCGATCGGCCTCCGCGTGCGCGAGGGCCGTTTCCAGCGCCGGGAGACGAGCGGCCACGGTCTCGCTCGTCGTCGCCGCTGCCGCCGCTTCCTCCACCACGGCGCACGACGGTAGCGCATAACAAATTCAATAGCAAGAAGAATCTAGAGAATTGTTAGCGCGTGCCGCGCCCGGCGCGCGCGGGGCGCGCGACCCCGGCCAAGAGCTGGCCCAGCGCGCTGCTATCGATGCGCACCGCGACCCCGTCGGTCGCGCGCGGCAGGGCAAACACCGCCTGATGGAGGCGCTTGTAGAGGAGGCAGTACCCGTTGCGGTCGAACCAGAGCACTTTCAGCCGGTTCGCGCGCCGATTGACGAACGCGAAGAGACCGCCCGCGCGCGGGTCCTGGCCGAGGCGCTCGCGCGCCGCGAGCGCCAAGCCGTCGAACGACCGGCGCAGATCCACCGGCTCGGTACAAACGAAGATCCGCACGTGCGCCGGAATCATCGCGCGGCCTCGAGCACGGTGAGCAGCGCCCGCAACGTCGCCGCGTCGAATCCCGACGGCACCGCGATCCGATAGCCGGCGGGCAGGACCACTTCGATGGCTGTGGTCGTCGGCGCCGTTCCAAGGACCTCGACGAACGTGACCGCGTCTGCACGCGCCCGCTGCGCGCTCGATGTCTGCGCCCGCTGTCGCAGCTTCCATTTCCAGAAACTCAGCGTGCCCGGATTGATGCCCTCACGTTCCGCGAACCGCGCCGCCGTCAGTCCGCTCCGCTCCCATCGTGCGATGCGCGTCGCCCACTGGGCTCGTGTCGCTCGTGCCATCGTCCGCGATGTACGGCATCGTCGACGTCATGTCAGCCACGCGGTTCGCCGACGTTCGCCGATGGTACGGCAAGCGGATGGGGAGACGCTCGTGACCATTCCGGAGACGAAGTAGTCTCCAGGCGCGCCCTGCAGCTCGATGGCGGGGCCGCGCTGCAACTGCGTCCGGGTGCGGCGCTACGGCGCCGGGCAGAAGCTGCTGTTGAAGGGATTCGGCTGCTGCGTCGCGGTGAAGAACTCCTGGATGCGCGGCACGGTGAAGTTGATGGAATCCTCGACCTGGCAACGCTCGTATCTCGCCAGGCACATCCCGTAATCGTCGGCCGTCGCGACCGAGTTCAGACCGACGCTGGCACAGAGCGTTCCGAGGGCGCCGACGTCGCCGCCGCTCGTGCCGAGCAGGTCGTCGACCGCGATCTTGCCGCACGCTTTCGGGATCGAGTCCGCGAGCTTTGCCTGCTTCTTGTCGACCGCCGTGCCCTGCTTCGCGCACTTCTTCGCCGCGCTGTCGATGCACTTCTGCGTCGGCTTCAGCTGCGCGCAGGTCATCACCGCATCGGCGCACTTCGAGAACGCGCTACGGGCATTCTTCGCGAATGCGACACCCGCCTTCGCCGCCTTCACCTCGCACGCCGTGAGCGCCTTCCCGGCTTTCGCGTTGCTGAGCGCACCCGAGCCGTTCTCGTTGGTCAAGCAGCTGTCTTGCGCGTCGAGGGCGTGGCCGACGGTGATGCCCGCCGAGGTGAGCAGGTCGCGCGCCCGCGGGAACCCGACCAAGAACTGGCGCTCGGCGACGCAGCTCGTCTGCAGGAACAGGCACCGCGCGTAGTTCTGGATGAAGCTCAGGTGGAAACCGAACCGGTCGTGGCAGGCACTGTCGAGGAGCCCGAACTGCGGGCCGCCGGCATCGTCGAACGCTTCGCTCGGGCTGAGCGAGCCGCAGAAGTCCGTCGCGGCGTTCTCGAGCGTCGTGCCGGCATCGGTATCGAGGTCGTCACCGAGCGGGGGAATGTCGGCATTGCACTTCGTAACGGCCTTCGAGAGGCACGCCGGGTCGCTCGCCTTCGCTTGGACGCACGAGGAGATCGCGCCAACACACTTGCCGTAGATCTTCGACCAGCGGACGAGATACTTGCCGACGAGATTGTTCATGATCGCCTGGCACTTGGCGGCGTGCACGGTCTGCATCGGCCGGTTGGGCGGATTCACGAGACCGGGCGGCACGACGTTGGCCGCGAACACGGTGGTGCTCGTGACCACGACGGCGGCCACAGCCGTCAGTATCAAGCGTCGCACGGTGCGGCGGGCGCTGCGGTAGAGCATCGACGGACTCCTCTTTGGAAGACGCGAACGGATGGCGAGAGATCGAGTTCTCCCACGCTCTGCCCGCGCAGTCAACGTAGGGCGTCAAGCACCGGCGATTCGTCTCGCGTGCGCAGCGCGGACAAACGTGGAGTTGTTCGTTGCGGGTGGCGGAAACGAACGCGTGTGCGCTGCCGGCGGCGGCCGCCGCTCAGGGATCCGGGTCGACGGTCACTTCCATCAGTTGCCCTTCGCCTTGACCTGACGGGAGTCGTTCTCGATCGGCGTCGAGTACGTTGCCTCCCAGCATTCGGTGCCGTCGGCGCGTACGAGCTGCGGTCTGAGCGGGAGACCCGTGGTACCGGCCGTCAACGAGTCCGATCCGTCGTGAGGAATAGCGACCGAATCGGGGCGGCGTCGCATGGCATGGTCACGATGTGGCGTCTCACGAGGATTCCCCCGGATTTCTCCCGCGTGACGGGTTGGCCAGTGGTCGCCGTCGCGCTTGGACGTGGCCAGGATCGCCGCCGAAGCCACGCGGTCTTGCCCGTTCCGCGTGGCCCGAAGAGAAAGAAGCTCTGGTGCGCAGGGGCCTTGATCAGTCGTGGATACAGAAGTCGTTTTTGCACAGAAAACACGACCCAGCAAGGATGATCGATGATCTATGCAGAGCTTCGGGGAGGCGCTTGGCTCGCGGTCCGAGACGGTCCGGGTCTTCCTGCGACCAGATCCAGACGTGCCTGTCGAGCGCGGTGGCTATCTCGCCGAGCTGCGGCGTAGCCGGAAGCTCGGCGATCGCCTCGGCGACGAGCCGGACGGCATCCGGCGGAACAAGATCGCGAGGAACGGGTCGAGCAGCCGATCCTCGCCGCGCTCACACGCCTCCGCCAGATGCCGGGCTTCAAAAGTGAGCGCGGTATTGGCACATTGGTGACATGCGACCCGATCGCCGTTCGTACCGAAGGTTGGCGGCCATCCTCGTTGCTCTGCTCTCGGTCTCGGCCGCCGGCTGCGGGGTTTTCGGGCAGCATCGCGAAGCGCCCCCACCCACCTCGGTGCCTACTCCGCAGCCGACCGCGACCCCGGAACCGTATCTTTTGCTGCGTCTCGACGAGCGGCGCCTCTACGTAGTGGAGAACGACGTCAAGTCTCCGCCAGAGGGATACCGGGTGGCCATCGGGCAGCCGAAATGGCCGACGCCGACGGGACGTTTTCAGATCAACGAGATGATCGAAAATCCCGATTTCCTCGTTTTCGATTTCAACAATCCGAAGGCGCGCGATCGCGGACGCATCCCGCCCGGCTTAACGAACCCGCTCGGCCTTCGCTGGATAGGCTTCGCGTCTGCACACGGCTGGCAGGTAGGGTTTCACGGCACCGCGAAGACTTCGGTGCTCGGACAAGCCGTCAGCCACGGCTGTGTGCGCATGTCGAATCCCGACATCGTCGAGGTCTACAAGCGGGTCAAGATCGGAACCGTGGTGGTGGTCGAGTAGCGCTCCGACTTCTAGGTAAGAAGCAGCCTAGCGGCAGCGCTTATGGGTACACGATGACGGGGGTGCCGACCTTGACGCTGTCGTAGACCCGAATCACGTCGGCATTCCGCATGCGGATGCACCCGCCACTGACGGCCTGACCGAGGAGCTTCGGCTGTGGTGTTCCATGGATTCCGACCGTCCACCCGTCGCCGTGCGCGAACCCGATCCAGCGCTCACCGAGCGGGTTCTCGGGGCCAGGGGGAATCCGCTTGAGGACGCGCCAACGATCGTTGGGATCGATTTGATCGTAGTCCGGATGCTCGATCATCTCTTCGACGTGGAATTGTCCCGTCGGTGTCTCGTGACCTGCGCGACCGACCGCGATCGGAAACGACTCGCGCGGCGTCGCGGCGTCATCCCTCATCATGTCGAGACGCCGCTCCTTCAATCGGAGCACCAAATAGGTAGACGCCCGCTCGCTATAGGGAGACGCCGGCTCGCTCGGGAGCGCTCGATCCGCCGCCGGAGTTTCCGCGCTGCGAGTCGGCTCTGGCACCATCGGCCGGCAGCCGATCAGTCCCGATGCGACGATGACACTCAGACAGACCGACGGTGATGATGGGCGGCGAGGAACGCGAATCCTCGCCGCCCACTTGCGATTGGAAACCGAGACCGATCGTCTCGCTCAGCCACCGCGCCGCTGGGTAGGCGGAGGAAGAGGCGCAGGCGCAGGAGCCGGCGCAGGACGAGCAGCCGGCGGAGGTAGCGGCGGGGGAGGCGGCGCCGCCTCGACGCGCTCCTCGGCCAGGAAGAGGTGGGTGTACGCGAGCCCACCGGAGACCCACTTACGCTGGGTGTCGCCCGACTCGGGCTCGGCCGTCATGTACGCGACGTCGTAGCGCCCGAAGACGCCGAGCATGTTCGCGGGATCGAGATGGAAGTCGAGGCCGGCGCCGATGTTGTACCCGGGCCCGTCGTCGTTGATTGGCCGCGACAGATCCCAGTACCAGCCGCCCTGTCCCTGCACGTAGAACTCGGCCGGATCACCGATCACGGTGAGCTTCGGGCCACCGGTCATCGACGCCACCACCCCGATGTCATCGGCGTCGCCGGGCCCCCTGCAGCAACCCTCCTCGGTGCCGAAGAACGAGAACTGCGGGTTGCCGAGCACCGAGAGCGCGACATTGTCCGTCAGATAGAACCGGTATCCGGCGGACACGCCCGCCGTCCCACCGACGCCCTCAACCGTGTGCCTGTAGTCCTTCAGCGGCACTGCCACTCCCACGTTCGCACCCAGCTCCGCGGCACCGCCTTCGGCGCGGACTGGCACATTCACACTGCACATCCCGAGCGTGATTCCCGTTACGATCGCTAACTTCCACCTGTGCATGAGTTCCTCCTTCCTCGTCATCAAGGACGAAAACCCGAACGGAGCAGAATCGTACGTCCTCACGTACAAACTTCCGCAAGGCCCGATGGCAATCAAGGCAATGCCCGATGATGTGGCATGATCGCTCGGCGAGGCGAGTGGCTGCGCGACTCCCCGAAACAGATCTACACTCCTCACTCAGCGAGGACGTTCGGCCAAATTGCGGGCGGCGTTATGATGGGCTAAGTGTGGCGAAATGTCGAGTGGTCCCGCCGTAAGCTCCCCCCGTCATGGACACCACGCATAACTGGACTCTGCCGCGCAAACCGGCGGCGGATCACTCGTCGCCGTGGGCAACCGCGCCGCGGTCAGCACTACGGCGCGACCCAAGGCGGCGTGATCCCGATGAGGCACCGCCTCGCCGTCGACGATGGGAGCCCGCGAAAACGGAGAGATTCGAGCATCGGATCACCCTTTAGGCTAATTCCCCCCGGCAGAGCGTCTGCATGGCTGGGACAGGTATGCACCGACCGGGGACGTAGTCAGGTTAGGAACCGCGGACGCCACGACGTCGAGCGGCGAGATCCGATCGAGCGATTGACGGGCCCACTCAAGAGATTGGATTCCACACCTTCGCAAAGCCGAGGCCCTCGAAGTCCTTCACGTTCACGGTTGCGAACTCGGTGACGCCCTGGGCGGTGAGCGTGAGGGCGGTGCGGGTGTCGTAGACGCGACGAAACGCGAACGTCTTGGCGCGCGCCCGTTCCCAGAGAGCGTCATGGAGCGGACGGCTCTCGGCGGGAAAACCGATGAGACGCCAGCGCGGGTGGCTGCGGTACACTTCGATGATCTCCACGGCTTCATCCGCCGCTAGCGGCTTGGTGAGCACGGCGGGGTTGCGCAGCAGCACGTACAGCTCGGCAAGGACGATCTCTGAGATGGCCACCTCCTCATCGCGCTGGATCGAGGACAGCCAGCGGAACGCGTTCGCGTGGCTGGGCGAGTCCTCGTTGAAGGCGTGGAGCAGGATGTTCGTGTCGAGGGAGAGCATGACCTCAGCGGCGGCGCTTGGGCATGCGGGCAACGGCAGCCTCCGCGGACGACTCTTGCGCCTGGGCCTTCAATTGCGCGTCGCTCAGACCCTTCCAGCCCAGACGGCGCGGTGTGGGCGGTTGCCAGTCGCCTGGCGGTTCGGGCGCGTAGACGCTGAGTATGTACTCGAGTCCGCGCCGGGCGAGCTCTGCGAGGGAGATCTCTCGAGTCTCGGCGACCTTCTTGGCGCGCTTGTAGATGTCGTCGGGCAGTTGGATTTGCGTCCGCGTCATACCGCCAATGTGCCATCATCTCGCAGTGGTGTCAATGTGATGGCATCGCTGTATCCGTCTCCGGTTCGAATCGAGTACGGCGAGCGGGGCGGCGTGCGTCGGCCTCGGCGACCTGCTCGGACCGAACGCGGGCGGCTATCTCGATCGCCTGCGGCAGCGTCCCGCGTTTCAGCGCGCCGCCGCGCGCTGACGTCGCTCCGAAGACTTCCGGCGGCGGCGCTTCGCCAGGGCCGACCGGTACCCCGCTACTCGACGATCACGTCGGCATTCCCGATCGTCCCGTCCTCGGCGAAGAAACCATCGACCGCGACCCGATCGTCGACGTGCAGCGCCGAGCACTCGACCGCCCTGTGACGGCGGTCGCGCAGTACGGAGCTCCGCAAGTCGACGACGTAGGTGTCGCTGTCTCCGGGCTCGCGCTGCGTGCTGGCGAGCGTCAGCCGACCCCCGGCACAATCGAGACCGACGATGTCGCCTTCGAAGACGACCGCGAGCACGGCGACCGTCGCGGCCCCCGACTGCGCATCGAGGCGCACGTCGGCGAGCGTCATCATCCCGCCGGCGGGCGCGTTGATCTCGAGGCGGGCCGTCAGGCCGTCGGCCCGCCGCTCGAAGCGCAGCACGGTGGGACCATCGAACCGACCGCGGACCGAGAAGCGCCCCTTCGCGTCGGTGTCCGTTGCGAGATCCTGGCCCTCGATCGTCACATGGATGCCGCCGACGCCGAGCATGCCGTCGTTCTGCACGCTCGCGACGTTGCCTTCCGCGCTCGTGATCCCGCTGCCGCGCTGGCCACCGTCGAGACCGCAGCCGGCGAGCGCGAGGACCAGCAGCAGCGGCAGCATTCGTGCCCGATTCATCAGTCGTGCTCCTTACGCCCGCGCGGGCGCGTGCGGTGCGCCGGCGCGCGCGTTCGCGTCGGCGGGTCCGTCCGCTCGAAGAAGTAGACGCCGACGCCGGCGTAGTGTCTCGCGCCGCCGGCGGCCCTCGGATTGCGATCGCGATCGTAACGCGCCAGCAGGCGCTCCATCCGGGCGAGGAATCGCTCGCCCTCGCGGCGCGCCTGCGTGCGGATGTCCGCCGCCGCGTCGCCGCCGAAGTTGTCGAAGTACACCTTGCGCTGCAGCAGCCGCTCGCCGGTCTCGCCGAGCGCGTTCCGCAAGATCGTCTCGATCAGCTCCTGCGGATCTTCCGCGAGGATCTCGAGCTGCTGCGCGCTGCCCGCGGGCGGCACGAACGCGGGCGTTCGCAGCGCGATGACGTTGCCCTCGAGCACGTCGACGGCGCCGGTCGCGGTCATCTGCTCCAGGAGAACGCCGGGCGCGACGTCGGTCGTCACCCGCTGCGCGAGCTTCATGAAGCTCGGCCCTCGCTTGGAGCCGTAGGGGATCGGACGCGGCCGCCCGTGCCGATCGACCGTCGCCGGATCGCTCATCCACCGGCTGACGAGACTCGTCACGTGGTTCATGCCGAAGGTGCCGGGCTCGGGCGCGCGGGCTTCCGCAGCCCGGATCCGCCGCACCTCCTTGCGATTGATGCCGGTCAGCACGGTGATCCGGCTGTCGGTCGGGCGCCGGTCCGGCAGCGCGAACTCCGCCTCGGCCACCTCGACGAAGAGCTCACGCACGCGCCGCTCGACCCAGCCGAACGGGACGCCGTTCGCGAGCAGCCGCCTCACGAAGGGCCGTACCGCCTCGGCGGTGGCGCGAATCAGGCCTTCCTGCAGGGGCGTCATCGACGAGCGCGAGTGTAGCCCGCGCCGGGGCACCCGCTCAACGGAAAAGGGACATTTTCCCTCCCTGGTTGACTCGATCGAGCCCGGGGCGTAGCAGCGATTAGGAAAGGGAATATTTCCCTTCCACGAGACACGCGAGGAGGTCGCTCATGAACGGCAGATCGAGCAAGGCAACCAGGAGAACGATCGGAGGCGCGCTGCTCGCGCTGGTGCTGCTCGTCGGCGTGCTCGGCGGCGCGACGGGATCGTCAGGCGCGCCGCGGACCGACCACGAGCACATCGCCGGACGCGGCGACATCCACGGCCTGCCGCACCCGTTGCGCGAGCGCCTCGTCGATCTCGCCAACCGCCCGCACACCTACACGCCGATGCGCATCTTCGCCGAAGCCGACAAGCCGAGTCAGCTCTTCGAATACTACCTGCTCGACGGGATGGACATCGAGCCCAACGTGTTCACCGCGATCATCCCGGGCGTCAACGACCACGCGATCCCGACCGCGGCGAACGCGGCGAATCACCAGCTGCCGACGATCGGCGCCGTCCGCATCGCGCTCGAGCCGAAGCCGGGCCTGCCGACCGATCCCAACGATCCCGGCGCCTTCATCGACATCTTCACGGACATCTCCGGTCTCTTCGTCATCAACAACGAATCGGGCTGGTACGAGGGCTGGATGATCCACGACCTGGTCGTGCCGGAGGTCGCGAGCCCGCGCGCGAACGGCCGTGCGGCATTCGGCACCATGACGGCCGGCGACGCGGCGGCGCTCAGCGGCAACAACATGCCCGGCCACCTCTTCACCGTCGACGGCCAGCCGCCGCGTCCGCCGAGCGCCGCGGATCATTTCCCCGACACGCAGACGAACCTGGTGCCGCTCTTCCTCAGCATGGGCGCGTACAATTGCCTGCAGCAGAGCGACTGCCACTCGTATTGGGAGTTCAACGAGTACACCGATTGGGTCTATCCACTCTACGAGACGCCGTTCACCGGCGGCGTGCCAGGCACGTTCGCCGCGGGCCAGCAATACGCGCGGCTGTCGCTCATCCCCGGATCCGGACCAGCGGGCGTCGCGAACGCCAAGACCACGTACGGCGACGATCCGAACAACCCGCGCGACCCCGATCGCGGGCCGAACGCCAGTCCCGACGATCCCGACCGCCCGACCACCAATGACGACGACCAGAAAGAAACCCGTCTGCGCTTCATCCCGAGCGGCCTCGCCAACGAAATCCTGCTCGACGCCTACGTCCGGCGCGCGTCGTTCGAGCCCGGCGTCGGCGATCTCTCGCAGCGGCTCTTCGACGCGTACGCCGCCGAGGTCGCCCTCATCGACGGCAACGACGGCGGCGTCGTCGACGGGGTGATCACGTTCGTGGAAGCCGACCTCGAGGGGACGTCGGACGGCGGCCAGTCGAACGACCGTCTGTACTTGCCGGCCACGCAGTTCAATCGCTTCCAGGTGACGCGCGAGCTCAACGATGGGCTGCTCGCGCCGCGCTTCGCCCCGAGCCAGCGCGCCGTCGTGCTGACCGGGTCGCTCGTCCCGGTGAGCCCGGCCGTCGCGGCCTCGGTACGCCGCGACGCCGACGATCGCTGATCCGTCCCCCCCACGCCCCGTGCCGTACGCCCCGACTTCGGCGACGACGCCGGAGTCGGGGCTGGCGTGGTCCCGCTCGGCGCGATCAGTCGTTCGTGCAGACGCCGAGCGTCTCGCCGGGAGCGCCGAGTTTCGCGCTGCGCCCGCAGGTGACGCTCTCGAACGTCGCCTCCGGCGCGAAGACGTCCCAGCTGCCGTTCCCGAGCAACTCGCCGCCGCTGATGCGCATCCGCCTGGACGATTCGGCTCCGTCGCCGCCGTTCGCGCTCGCGACAACGTTCTGCGCTTTGATCTTGACGGCGAAGATTCCGTTCCCGGCGTTCCCGCTGACGTCGATGTCGTCGCCTCTGAGTGTCATCTCGGCCCAGAGCGCGATGACCTGGGCGTTGCCCGTCTTGAGCGAATCGGCGGCGTATGTGGCCGCGTCCGATAAGCAGTATACCGTCAACCAGCCCGCTGATGTCGGCTATCGACCGCTCGGTGACGGTCTGGCACTTGGATGGCCGGCGGTCAGTTTTTCTGGTCGCGCAGCTGAGAGCGCCGCTCGGGGTGCTCGAGTCAGTCTACCAAACGCGCTCGACGCCGTATCGATCGAACGATCGGTCGCGCGATACGATGACGAGATCGCGACGCAGTGCCTGCGCGGTCAGTAGACGATCAAACGGATCGCGGTGGTGAAAGGGCAAGGACGCTACCCGCGCGACATCGTCGAGCTCGATTCCGAGCATGCGGAACCCATTGGCGGCCATGTGGTCGGGAACGAAACGCTCGAGAGGCGTGCCCAAGCGCAACTTGCCGAGGCTCACTTCGATGGCGATCTCCCACGAGGACGCCAGACTGACGAAGCACTCGTTGCGGCGATCACTGATGGCTCGCCGCGCACGACGCGACAAGGGAACGGCATCCCCGACCCACCAAAGGAACGCGTGGGTGTCGAGCAGCGCGTCGAGGATGTGCAGGCGCGCCTCGAGCTGGCGGCGCTCGTGCTCGAGCCGAAGGTCGCGCGCGTCGCTCGTGCGCCGGGTTCGCCGCATCGCTGCAATCGCGTCGAATTTGTGACGGCTCGCCGCGCGACCGTCGAAATTTTTGCGTTGACTTCGAATCGCGCACGAAGCAAACGATCGCGACGCTCGCGAGAGTCGTCGCGTCTCGGGGCGTCCGCCATCAACGAAGCCGCGAGAGTGTTCGGAGGAGAAGCAATGAAGACGCGCGTCGCTGAGACCGTTCCGTACCATGCGACCACGAACGTGATCCTCGCCATCATCGCGATCGGCGTGGGTGCGACGGCCTACTTCGTCTACGAGATCCTCGTCGCGTTGAAGGTGATCGTCTCGATCACCTGAGCATTGTGAGCGCGCGGCGGTCGCGCGTCAGCCGCCCGTCGAGCTTCGCAGCATGAAGTAGATGACCACGCCCGTCACCGAGACGTAGAGCCATATCGGCAGCGTGACGCGCGCGATGCGCCGGTGTCGCGCGAAGCGCTCGGTGAACGCGAAGAAGAAGCTCGTGAGCGCGAGCGGCACGATCGTCATCGAGAGCACGACGTGCGTCGCCAGGATGACGAGGTAGGTGACGCGGACGATGCCGGCGCCGGCGAACTTCGTGTCGCCGTGAACGTAGTGGTAGGTGAGATAGCAGACCAGGAACAGCGACGACGCGACGAACGCGGCGGCCATGCAGTACTTGTGGACCTGCCGCGCGCCGCGCTTGATCGCGACGTAGCCGGCGACGAGCAGGCTCGCGGCCAGCGCGTTCAGGCACGCGTCGACGGCGGGCAGGAATCGCAGGTCGACGCCGGCGCCCGGCGCCGTCCGCCGCACGAGAAGGATGTAGCCGATGAACGCCAGCGCCGCCGCGGAGACGCTCGCGGCGAAGACGTAGAAGCTCCGATCGGAAACGCGTGCGAGCGGCGCGGCGCCGGCGTCGGCCATCGGGCGCTTGTAGCACGATCCGCGACGACGTTTGAGAGCGGCGTCGATCGGTACTGGCCGTCACCGGGCACTACCCGTGGATCGCGCGGCGGCAAAGCTCCGGCCGCGGCTCCGGAACGACGCTCAGCCGGCGGCGTGAAACCTCGCGGCCCAGACGCTCAGCGCCCCGAGAAACTCACGCAGGTGGGTCCGCGTCGATTCATCGGTGAGACGACCGCCGGCATCGACCTTTTCGTGCGCGCGCGCGACCAGCACCTCCGGACGAAGCATCGCGTAGGTCTCGGTGAAGACGAGGCTCTGACGAAGCGCGAGCTGGGCGCGCGCCGTTCCCTGCGGTCCCATCGACGCGCCGATGATCCCCGCCGGCTTGCGGTTCAGCACGGATTTGCCGGGCGGACGCGACGCCCAATCGATCGCGTTCTTGAGGACGCCGGGCACGCCGTAGTTGTACTCCGGCGTCGCGATGAGGAGCGCGTCGGCGTCGTGGATCGCGCGCTTGAACGCGACGACCGGAGCCGGATCGCCCTGGGCTTCGACGTCGCCGTCGTACGGAGGAATCGCACCGAGGCCCTCGAAGATCGCGATCTCGAGCTCCGGCGGCGCGAGCTCGACGGCGGCGCGCAGGAGCGCACGGTTGAACGAGCCGGCACGAAGGCTGCCGGCGATCCCTAGAACACGCATGGCCTCTTCCTTTCTGCCAGCTGCGCAGCCGGCGGCGCGGAACCACTCCGGAGTCGCGGGTCCGCGGCCGTGCGCGCGACTGGCGCTAGTCGTGGCGCTCTCATAAGCAGAACGCTCGGCTGGTTGCACGGGAATTGCTCGTGGTGGTCCCATCGACGGAGCCTCACACGTTGCGCCCTGGCACGGTCCGCCGGGGGGCGGTCGTGCTCGGGCTCACGTGTCTCGCACTCGCCGGCTGCATGGTCGGCCCGGACTACCGGCGTCCCACGGCACCGGTCGCCGAGCGCTGGACCGCTACCGCCGATGCGCGCGTCAGCGAGGAGGACGTCACCACGGTCGGCTGGTGGCGGATCTTCGACGATCCGGCGCTCGACGGTCTCGTTCAGCTCGCCTACCGCGAGAACCTGACGCTTCGCGCGGCCGGCCTCCGCGTCCTCGAGGCGCAAGCGCTGCGCGGCATCGCGATCGGCGGTCTGTATCCGCAGACGCAGAGGGTCGGCGCGTCGTACTCGCGATCGGTCGAGAGCCTGAACACCGGCACGCCGGTCGTCGATCGCTACGTGTCCTCGTGGCAGACCGGCTTCGACGCCGCCTGGGAGCTCGATCTCTGGGGCCGCTTCCGACGCGACGTCGAATCGGCGGACGCCCGCCTGCTCGCCGCGGTCGACGACTACGACGACGTGCTCGTGAGCCTGATCGCGGAGGTCGCGACCGACTACGTTCGGATCCGCGTCCTCGAGGAGCGGCTCGCGCTGGCGCGGCAGAACGTCAAGGTGGAGAGCGACAGCCTCGAGATCGCCCGCGTGCGCTACGAGGCCGGCGGCACCTCCGAGCTCGACGTGCAGCAGGCGACGACGCTGCTGCGCGACACCGAGGCGACGATTCCCGAGCTCGAGATCCGGCTCCGGCAGGCCGGCGACGCGTTGAACGTCCTGCTCGCGATGCCCGCGGGCGACCTGGGAAACCTGCTCGGCGCGTCGCACGGCATCCCGGCTGCGCCGGCCAACGTCAGCGTCGGGATACCCGCCGACCTCCTGCGCCGGCGGCCCGACGTCGGGCGCGCGGAGCGCCAGCTCGCGGCGCAGAGCGCGCAGATCGGCGTCGCGATCGGCGACCTCTTGCCGCACGTCCAGCTCGTCGGCTCGGTCGGGCTGCGGGCGCGCGACGCGCACCGGCTGGTCGAGGGCCGCGCGCTCGAGGCCACCGGCGGGCCGAGCGTCGACTGGGACGTCTTCAACTACGGCCGCCTCGTCAACAACGTCCGCTTCCAGGACGCGACCTTCCAAGAGCTCGCCGCGAACTACGCGAGCACCGTCCTGCGCGCGCAGCAGGACGTCCACGACGCGCTCGTCGGCTACGTGCGCGGCGCCGACCAGGTCGCGCGCCTGGGCGAGAGCGTCGCCGCCGCGAACCGCGCCGTCGAGCTCTCGCTGATCCAGTACCGCGAAGGCGCGACCGACTACACGCGAGTCGTCACGACCCAGCAAGCGAAGCTGCGCGAGGAGGACGCGCTGGCGACGACGCGCGGCAACGTCACGTTGAGCGTCATCGCCCTCTACAAGGCGCTCGGCGGCGGATGGGAGCTTCGCGACGGCGACGACTTCGTGCCCGAGGCGACGAAGCGCGAGATGCGCGCCCGCACCTGGTGGAGCGGCGCGCTGAGCGCGAGCGACCGGCAGGGCGACGCTCGAGCCGCGGCGACCGGAGCCGAAGGCGAGCGCGGTCGGTTCCGCTGGCGGTCGTGGTTGCCGAAATGGTAGCGGCGCGTCGCATCGCGGGATCGGTCCGCCGCCGGACCGACGACCTCGCGCTGGACGCGCGGAGTGTCCGCCGCGACGCGCGTGTCGCGGGCGCCCTGTTGCTGCTCTCGGTCGCCGTCGCGCTCGGCGCGTGCCGCCGCAATACCTACGCGCCGCCGCCGCCGCCGGAGGTCACGGTGACGCAGCCGGTCGAGCGCGAGGTGACGACCTACTCCGAGTTCACGGGCCACACCGTCGCGGTGCAGGCGATCGACATCCGCGCCCGGGTGCAGGGCTTCTTGCAGAGCATCAACTTCGCGCCGGGATCGGACGTGAAGCAGGGCGATCTGCTCTTCGTGATCGAGCCCGCGCTCTACGAAGCGCGCGTGCAGCAAGCCGAGGCCGATCTGGCGAACGCGGAAGCGGCCTCTCAGGCGGCGGAGTCGCAGCTCGCGATCACGCGCGCCATCTTCGAGCGCGCCGCCGGCAGCAAGACCGAGCTCGTGCAACGGACCCAGGCGCGCGATCAGGCGCACGCCGCGGTCGATCAGGCGCGCGCCACCCTCGCCGCCGCGAAGCTCGACCTGTCGTACACCCACATTTACGCGCCGATCAGCGGCCGCATCGATCGCAACCTGGTCGACGTCGGCAACCTGGTCGGCGCCGGCCAGGCGACACTCCTCGCGTCGATCGTGCAACAGCAGCCGATCTACGCCTACTTCGACGCGAGCGAGCGCGACCTGCTGCGCTATCGCGCGCTGCGGCGGCGCGGCGAGACCGCGGCGGCGGAGGGCGAGCGCAACAAGGCCTACCTCGGTCTCGTGACCGAGGACGGGTTCCCGCACGTCGGCGAGGTCGACTACGCGAGCAACCGCGTCGACCCCGAGACCGGCACGATCGAGCTGCGCGCGATCTTCCCGAATCCCGACGGCGTCCTCTTGCCGGGCCTGTTCGTGCGCGTGCGGCTGCCCTTCACGCGCGGCCCGGCGATGCTGATCCCGGACGTCGCGGTCGCGGCCGACCAGGGCGGCCGCTACGTGCTCGTCGTCGGCGCGAACGACACGGTCGAGCAGCGGCGGGTGAAGCTCGGCACCGTCGTCGACCAGATGCGCATCGTCGACGGCGGTCTCCACGGCGGCGACTGGGTCGTCGTCAACGGCATCCAGCGGGCGCGGCCCGGCAGCGTCGTGAAGCCGACGCGTGTGGCGCCGGGCACGACCACGGTGGCGACCGACGGCACGCCCGCCGGCGGCGACGCGGCCGCGCCTGATCCGGCTGCGCCGAACGACGCGAGTCGCGACGGTGCCGCGTCGCAACGCCTCGACGCCGGCAGCTCGCCGACGGCGGCCGCGACGCCGTGAAGGGCGGCGCATGATCTCGCGCTTCTTCATCGACCGGCCGATCTTCGCGAACGTGATCGCGATCGTGACGATCATCTTCGGGCTGGTCACCGTCTCGCGGCTGCCGGTCGAGCAGTACCCGCAGGTCGTGCCGCCGACGGTCCAGGTGTCGACGAGCTACCCCGGCGCGAACGCGGAAGTGGTCGCCGACACCGTCGCCGCGCCGATCGAGCAGCAAGTGAACGGCGTCGAGCGCATGCTCTACATGTCCTCCACGAGCGCGAGCGACGGCTCGTACAAGCTCACGGTCACCTTCGAGGTCGGCACCAACCTCGATACCGCCCAGGTGCTGGTGCAGAACCGGGTCGCGATCGCGGAGCCGCTGCTTCCGGACGAGGTGAAACGCCAGGGCGTCACCACCAAGAAGGTCTCGACGAACATCATCATGTTCGTCGTCCTGACGTCGCCCGACGGCCGCTACGACAGCCTCTACCTCGCCAACTACGCGACGCTCCGCCTGCGCGACGAGCTCAGCCGCATCGCCGGCGTCGGCGACACCACCGTCGTCGGCGCCTCGCAGTACAGCATGCGCGTCTGGCTCGATCCGGAGAAGATGAAGGCGCGCTCGCTGACGACCGAGGACGTGGTCGCGGCGATTCGCGAGCAGAACGTCCAGGTCGCCGCCGGCCAGCTCGGCCAGCCGCCGGTGCCGACCGATCAGACCTTCCAGTTCACCGTCAACACCCTCGGCCGCCTGTCCGACGTCGAGCAGTTCGAGGACATCATCGTCAAGAGCGAGGGCACCCGGGTGACGCGCCTGCGCGACGTGGCGCGGGTCGAGCTCGGCGCCCAGCTGTACGACACGTTCTTCCAGAAGAACGGCACGCCCGCCGCCGGCATCGCCGTCTTCCAGCTGCCGGGCGCCAACGCGCTCGACGTCGCCGACGACGTCCGCGCGATGATGGAGCGCTTGAAGCCGTCGTTTCCCGAAGGGCCTCGTGTACGACATCCCCTTCGACACCACGCGCTTCGTTCGCCAGGCGATCCACGAGGTGTATCGCACGCTCATCGAGGCGGGCGTCCTGGTGCTGATCGTGATCCTGCTCTTCCTCCAGGACTGGCGCGCGGTCCTCGTGCCGGCGACGACGGTGCCGGTCACGATCATCGGCGCCTTCGCCGGCATGGCGGCGATCGGCTTCACGGTCAATCTCCTCACGCTCTTCGGCCTGGTGCTCGCGATCGGCATCGTCGTCGACGACGCGATCGTGATCGTCGAGAACGCCGCGCACCACATCGAGGCCGAGAAGCCTTCCGCCGCGCGAGGCGACGATTCGCGCGATGGACGAGGTGACCGGCCCGGTGATCGGCATCACCGCCGTCCTGATGGCGGTGTTCCTGCCGACGGCCTTCCTCGGCGGCATCACCGGCCAGCTCTACCGGCAGTTCGCGCTCACGATCGCGATCACCGCGATCATCAGCGCGATCAACGCGCTGACCCTGAAGCCCGCCCAGTGCGCGGCCTGGCTGCGGCCGCCGTCGGCGCGGAAGAACGCGTTCTTCCGCGGCTTCGACCGGGTCGTACGGCATGACGGAGCACGCCTATACCGGCGTGATCACCAGGATGGTGCACCGGCCGCGCGCGATGATGCTGATCTTCGCGGTGCTGATGGCCGTGACGCTGGCGAGCTTCCGCTCGCTGCCGACGGGCTTCCTCCCGGTCGAGGATCAAGGCTACGTCGTCGCCGGCATCCAGCTGCCGGACGCCGCGTCGCAGCCGCGCATGAAGGCCGCCGTCGAGAAGATCAACGCGATCATCGGCGGCACGGCGGGGATCGCCGCCTGGAACGCGATCGGCGGCAACTCGTTCCTCGACGGCACCACCGCGTCGAACGCGGCGACCTTCTACATCGTGTTCAAGCCGTGGGAGGAGCGGACGAGCGCGGACCTCAGCCAGGATGCGATCCTGACGCGACTCCGCCGGCAGCTCGGCGAGTTGCAGGACGGCACGACGTTCGCCTTTCCGCCGCCGTCGATCCGCGGTCTCGGCGTCGCCGGCGGATTTCAGATGCAGCTCGAGGACCGCGGCGGCGTCGGTCTCGAGGCGCTCCAGCCGATGGTGCAGGAGATCATCCACGACGGCAGCGGCCAAGCGGGCCTCGCCGCGCTCAAATCGACGTTCCGCCCCGCCGTGCCGCAGCTCTTCCTCGACGTCGACCGCACCAAGGCGAAGACGCTGGGCGTGCCGCTGACCACCGTCTTCGACACGCTCCAGGCCTATCTCGGCTCGGTCTACGTGAACGACTTCAACCTCTTCGGCCGCACGTACCAGGTGCGTGCGCAGGCCGAGCCGGCGTTCCGCCGCGACCCGCAGGACATCGCGCGGCTCGAGGTCCGCAACGCCAGCGGCGCGATGCTGCCGCTCGGCACCCTCGTCACGGTGCACGACACGGTCGGGCCGCAGATCGTGCAGCGCTACAACCTCTACCCGTCGGCGACCATCAACGGCGAGGCCGCGCCCGGTTACAGCTCCGGCGAGGCGCTCTCGCTGATGGAGCAGATGGCGGCGGCGAAGCTCCCGCCGTCGATGGGCTACGACTGGACCGGCATCGCCTACCAGGAGCGCAAGGTCGGCGGCGAGGCGACGATCATCTTCGCGCTCGCCGTCCTGCTCGTCTTCCTGGTGCTCGCGGCGCAGTACGAGAGCTGGACGAACCCGGCCGCGGTCGTCCTCGTCGTGCCGCTCGCGCTGCTCGGCACGGTCATCGCGGTCGCGCTCCGCGGCATGGACAACAACGTCTACACGCAGATCGGCGTCGTGCTGCTGATCGCGCTCGCGAGCAAGAACGCGATCCTGATCGTCGAGTTCGCGCGCCACCAGCACGCGAACGGCAAGAGCGTCGCCGAGGCGGCGGTCGAGGCGGCACGCCTGCGCTTCCGGCCGATCCTGATGACGTCGTTCGCGTTCATCCTCGGCGTCTATCCGCTGGTGGTCGCGTCGGGGGCCGGCGCCGCGAGCCGGCGCGCGCTCGGCACGGCGGTCTTCGGCGGCATGATCACGTCGACGTTCCTCGCGGTGCTGTTCGTGCCGGTCTTCTACGTCGTCGTTCAAGGCGCGAGCGAGCGCTGGGCCGCGCGCAGGACGGCGCGCACGGGCGCGCGCGAGCCGTTGCCGCAGCCGCCGCCGGCGAGCGTCGCCGGCGGCGCACCGCCGGTCGAAGTGCTATAAAAGCGGCCCGTCATTCCGAGCCGGCGCGCGGCGCCGCGCCGCAATCGAGGAGCGAGCATGTCCCGTCCAACGAGTCTCCCGCAGACGCGCGTCGAATCCGACAGCATGGGCAAGATCGACGTGGCGGCCGACGTGTACTGGGGAGCGCAGACGCAGCGCTCGCTGATCCACTTCGACATCGGCAGCGAGGTGATGCCGCGCGAGCTGATCCGCGCCCTCGGCATTCTGAAGAAGGCGGCGGCGCTGGTGAACCAGGATCTCGGCAAGCTGTCGCCCGAGAAGGCGCGGCTCATCGTGCAAGCGGCCGACGAGGTGATCGCCGGCAAGCTCGACGACCAGTTCCCGCTGCGCGTCTGGCAGACCGGCAGCGGCACCCAGACCAACATGAACGCCAACGAGGTGATCGCCAACCGCGCCATCGAGATCGCCGGCGGCGAGCTCGGGTCGAAGAAGCCGATCCACCCGAACGACGACGTCAACATGTCGCAGTCCTCGAACGACACGTTTCCGACGGCGATGCACATCGCGGCGGCAACGGTCATGAGGGAGAGGCTGATCCCGGCGGTGCGGCAGGTGGCGGACGCGATCGCACGCAAGGCGACGGAGTTCGCCGGGATCGTCAAGATCGGCCGCACGCACCTGCAGGACGCGACGCCGCTGACGGTCGGGCAGGAGATGTCCGGCTGGGCGAGCCTCCTGGTGCGGGACGTCGAACGGTTGGAGCAAGGTCTCGACGGGCTCTACGACCTCGCCATCGGCGGCACCGCGGTCGGCACCGGCCTGAACGCGCATCCGGAGTTCGCCGAGCGCGCCGCCGCCAAGATCGCCGAGCTGACGGGCCTGCCGTTCCGCTCGCACCCCAACAAGTTCGCGGCGCTCTCCGCCCACGACGAGCTGATCTTCGCGCACGGCGCGATCGCGACCCTCGCGGCGTCGTTGATGAAGATCGCCAACGACATCCGCTGGCTCGCCTCCGGTCCGCGCTGCGGACTCGGCGAGCTGCGGATTCCCGAGAACGAGCCCGGGTCGTCGATCATGCCCGGCAAGGTGAACCCGACCCAGTGCGAGGCGATGACGATGGTCTGCGTGCAGGTGCACGGCAACGACGCCGCGATCGGCTTCGCCGGCTCGCAGGGCAACTTCGAGCTCAACGTGTTCAAGCCGGTCATGATCTACAACTTCCTGCATTCCGTGCGGCTGATCGCCGACGCGTGCCATGGCTTCGTCGTCCACCTGATCGCCGGCATCGAGGTCGACCGCGAGCGGATCGCGGCGCACGTCGCCGACTCGCTGATGCTGGTGACGGCGCTCACGCCGGTGATCGGCTACGACAAGGCCGCGAAGATCGCGCATACCGCCCACGTCGACGGCACGAGCCTGCGCGAAGCGACGCTCAAGCTCGGATATCTGAGCGGCGAGCAGTTCGACGCGCTGGTGCGCCCGGAGGAGATGACGCACCCCTGAGGGCTACGAGGCGCAGCCGAAGGGCTCGTTGGTCTCGTCGATGCCTTCCGGCCGGACGCCGAAGATCGGCAGCGGGCAGCCGCGCTCGAGCGCGCCGAGGTCGGGTGCGCCGCCGGTGAATCCGTCGTTGAGGTTCGGCAGCACCCGGCCGGCGTCGACCGCGTTCGACGCCGGGTCGAGCGTCACGTCCTGCGGCGGCAACGTCCCGGTGTAGCTCGCGGGAGCGCTGAGTCCGCTCGCGAAGATCGGCTGGGCGAGCAGCACGCCGTGGGTCTCGATGCCCGCCGCCTGGAGCGCCGCGAAATCGGCGAAGCTCACCAGCCCCGACGCGAGCAGATTGAAGCGAAAGCCGCCGTCCGGGAAGTAGCCGTCGTAGTCGAACCGTCCGGCGTCGATCGGGCCGGTCCAGTCGACCGTGCGCGTGCCGGCGAGCATCGAAGGTCCGACGAAGAGGTTGTTCTCGATCACGAACTGGTGGCTCGTCGCCGACGTCGCGACCGTCAAGCGCGATCGCCGGGCTGACGAAGGTGTTGTGGTACACGAGCACGCCGCTCGGACCCGAGCCGCCGCCGAGCCCATGGAACTTCATCTGCTCGTCGGCGACGTTGACGACGACGTTCCGCAGCGCGTACGCCGGCCCGCCGTAGATCGGCTGGAAGCTGATCGGCGAATAGGTGTTGGTGAATCGGTTGCGGAACACCCGGGTGTTGCCCTCGCTCACGTCGAGCTCGACGCCGTTGTCGTACGCCGACAGCACCTCGTTGCCGTAGAAGTCGAGGGCGCGCGCGCCGTCCTGCTCGGTCTTCATCGCGTCGCCGAAGCCGACGATCCGATTGTGGCAGACGACGTGGCCGTCGCCTTCGACGTGGATGCCGTCGTCGTCGGCGAAGGCGCCGGCGTCGTCCCTGTAGACGTGGGGCCAGACGAGCGGGCCTTCCAGAACGTTGTCGCAGAGATAGAAGTCGCGCTGGTCCTCGCGCGAGCCGATGCCGAGCGTGACGTCGTGGATCCAGACGCGGCGAACGACGTTGCCTTCGGCGCCGGCGGTCTGAAAGCGGAGGCCGCGGGTCGCGCTCCGCAACGTCAGGCGCTCGACGTGCACGAAGCTGCCGTAGGCCTCGAGCACGTTGCAGCCCTCGCAGCCACCGCCGTCGAGGATGGTGCCGTTCGTGCTCGCGCCGCGGATGACGATCGGATTCGCCGCGGTGCCGCTCGCCAGAATGGCGAACTGCCCGTTGTAGACCCCGTCGGCGAGCGCGATGACGTCGCCCGGCGCCGCGCTCGCAAGCGCCGACACCAGGCCGGCGGCGCTCGCGACCGGTCGCACGTTCGGCGTCGCCGGGTCCGCCGGCACGCTGCGCGTCGTCGCCGTCACCGTGCGGGTCTCGTCGACGGGGCCGTCGGCGTCGATCGCGTGCAGCTCGATCTCGTAGGTGGTCGCCGGGCGGAGGTCGAAGATGCTGCCGGCGAACTGCTCGGGCACCGAGCGGCCGTCGACGGTCTCGGGCCGGACCCGGAAGAGCGGCAGCGCGTCCTTCCACGCCGGTGCGCCGACCACGTGATAGCGGACCGAGACGACCGCGTCGTGATCGGCGTCGCCGCTCACGAGCAGCCGCACCCCGAGCGTCACCAGCGTCGGGCGATCGACCTCGAGGGCGCCGAGGTGGAGCACGAGGTCGGGGCACGGATGAACGCTGCCGTTGGCGCCGTCGCGACGCGCGACGGCGTCGACGGCGAGCGCATGCTGCGCGGTCGCGTCGAGACACGGCGGACACCCGCCCCTCGCGACGAGACGCGCGGTCGTACGATCGAGCTTCGCGACCGCCTTCGCTTCACAGCCCTCCTCGTCGAACGGCGGATCGGCGAGGGCGAGACCGAGCTTCGCCGCCTTCGCATGACACTTGACGACGTCGCCTTCGAGCTTCGCGATCAGGCGTCCGACCTGGTCGCCGCACCTCAGGTTGCCGTCGGTGCTCGGCACGACGCCGGCATCCTCGCCGGTCGGATCGATCGCGATGCCGGTCGTGGGGTCGCAGTAGAACGCGCCGTTCAGCGCATCGAGGGAGCCGGGCTCGCCGGCGTCCGCGAGCAGCACGTCGACGTGCGCGGCAGCCGCAGCGACGGCGGCGTCGGTGCACCGTCCGTTCGCCGCGAGCGCCGCCAGCGTCTGATCGAGCTTCGCACGCGCCGTGCCCTCGCATGCCTCCTCGTCGAGGCTCCGCGGGCGACCGCTGACGACCGTCGAGAATCGCGCGTCCGCCTGACGCATGTGGCACTTGGTGACGGCGCCGACGAGCTTCGCGACCGCTTTGCCGACCTTCTCCGAGCATCGCAGCTGATCACGCGTCGCCGGCACGCAGCCGGCGTCGTCGCCGCCAAACGGCATCCCGGGACCGGGACCCGGCATCGCGAGAAGCGGCGCCGCGGCGACGACACAGCTGAGCAACACGAAGAGGACGGCGCAGCGCAGCATTTCGCAAACGTAGCACAGCCGCCAGCCGACGACTGCCCCGTCGCGGCGATTCCCGGAAACGCCGACCGCACCTCGGGCAGCCGCGCGTGATTTCTACGTGGCCACACTGACATCGATGGAGTCGTCACGGCTGCGCGTGCAAGGCGCGCGCGTACGTGATGCTCCGCTCAGTCGGTCAGGCGATGGCGGATCGCGTACGCAGTGAGCTCGGCGTTCGTTCGCAACCGCATCTTTTCGAGAATGCGGGTGCGATAGGTGCTGACGGTCTTGACGCTGAGCGCCAATTCCGCCGCGATCTCCGACACCGTGCGGCCGGACGCGATCAACCGCAGAGTCTGGTGCTCACGCTCCGACAAGCTCTCGTGCGGCAGTTTTTCCGCGCCGCGCCGCAGCTCGCTGCCGAGACGGTCCGCGAGCGCGGGCGTGACGTACGTGCGGCCTTCGACCACCGCCCGAACTGCGTCGACCAGCGTCTCGGCGGCGCTGTCCTTCGTCACGTACCCCGCTGCTCCCGCCTTGAACGCCCGGATCGCCAAGTGCTCGTCGGAATGGAGCGTCAGGACGACGATCGGGACGTGCGGGAAGCGCTCACGCAACGTCTCGAGGAGATCCATGCCTTCGACGTCGGGGAGCCTCAAATCGAGAACGATCGCATCGCAGGCGACCGCCGCAACCTTCTCGAGCACCTCACGGCCCGTGACCGCCTCCGCAACGACGGCCACGTCGCCCGCCTCGGCGAGCACGTGCCGCACTCCGCGCAATACCAGCGGGTGGTCGTCTGCCACGAGGACGTGAATCATCGCTCCACTGTTTCGATGGACGATTCCAGGATGTTACGTCGACGGCGTCCGCAGTATCACCCCGACGCACCGATGACATGGCAATCGAGCGTCTAGCCATTTTGCTGTACGATTCTGACACAGAATTTGTGGGTTCGCGCTTATGGATTACACGCCGGCGGGCATCGTGGGGAACTCAGCCGAGGTCGCGTAATCGGCGGCGGCGCCGAAACCGCTCGCGGCGGAGGCGGTCGACTTCGTCGCGGCCGGGCATTTCCCGGCGCGCGCTTCAGTCAGCCGGCGACGCGCCGACCGCCGAGCGCGACGGCAGCAGGCGCCAGCGCATCGGCGCGCGCTTGATGCCGCCGACGAAGCTCGAGCGCACGCGCTCGACCGGACCGTCGAGCTCGCAGCGCTCGAGTCGTTCGCGCAGCTGCGCGAACGCGTGCCGGAGCTCGAGACGCGCCAGATGGGCGCCGAGACAGACGTGCTCGCCCATGCCGAAGCCGACGTGCGGGTTCGGCGCGCGGTCGATGCGGAAGGCGAACGGCTCGGCGAAAGACCTCCTCGTCGCGGTTGCCCGACGCGTAGAAGAGACACACGGACTCGCCGGCGCGGATCGTCTTGCCGCGCAGCTCGTAGTCGCGCGTGGCGGTGCGGGCGAACTGGATCACCGGCGTCGTCCAGCGCACGATCTCCTCGACCGCGTCGTCGATTCAGTCGCGGCGTCGGCGCGCAGCTTCCGCCACTCGCCCGGATGCTCGAGCGAACGCCAGCATGCCGCCGGTCATCGCGTTGCGCGTCGTCTCGTTGCCGGCGACGACGAGGAGAAAATAGTACGAGAGCAGCTCGAGCACCGGCAGCGGCTCGCCATTCACTTGCCCGTTCGCGACCACGCTGACGATGTCGTCGGTCGGCGCGCGCTCGCCGTTCACGGACGAGGTCGTTGAAGTACGTGAAGAGCTCGACCCGCGACCGGTCGAGCGTCTCGTACGGCGTCGCGCCATGCTGAAACTCCGGATCTTGCGGGGCGATGATCTCGTTCGTCCAGCGGAACAGCAGATCCCAGTCGCGTCGCGGCACGCCGAGCATCTCCGCGATCACCGCGATCGTGATCTTGCGCGGACACGTCGCGAACGAAATCGCCCTCCTCCTTCTCCGCGGCACGCATCGAGCACGTCGCGCGTCACCCGCTCGACCTTCGACATCCATGGCGCGGATCGCGCGCGGCGTGAACCAGCTGCTGGTCACGCGTCGGTACCGGCCGTGATCCGGCGGGTCCATGTTGAGGAGGTGCCGCGACGACCCTCAGGCTCCGGCGGCGGCAGATCGCGCGTGAACACCGCCAGACGCGGCGCATTCAGGAAGAGCTCGGGCTGCTTGCCGATCGCGATGATGTCCGCGTGCTTGGTGATCGCCCAGAACGGGTCGACGTTCGGGCGCTCGTACCAGAACACCGGGTCGTGACGGCGCAGCCACGTCCACTCGGGATGCGGGTAGCCGTTCCGCTCGTAGTGCTCGGGGCTGACGAGATCCAGTGCTGCAGGGTCGAAGGCGCGCTCGGTCACGTCCATGGCAAGGCGTCTCCTCGTCGCAAACGCATGGAGCCCGACACTACCCTCGGCCGCATGTCTGTGTCACGCGGTGAATCGCCGCGCGGCGCGCACGAGCCGCGGCGCAAAAAGATCAGAATTCCCGCGCGCCCCGGCGCCCTCGCTGCTCGTTGCGTCCTGGCGCTGCGGGTCGCTCCGCGCCTCGCGCCGCGGGTACGGGCGCTTCGCGCGCGGCGCGCTGATTGATCTTGGGGCCGCTCGGAGCGCGTTCCATGTGTCGCTCGCGAGGGTGCATCGACTCGGGCGCCGCGGGCTGCGCCGGTCCACCGCCATGACGCGGAGGCTGGACCGCGGCTGGCGGTTGGACGTCGCGTTCCCGCCGGGTTCCGCGGTCACGCACGTTGCCGCGCTCGCCGGCATCCGGCATCGCCGGCGGCATCGCACGTTCGCGACGATCGTTTCCGCGCCCGCGCTCGGGCGCGTTGACGCGCTCACGCACGTCGGGAAGCGGAGCCGTCCGCTCGCGTCGCTCGTTTGACTGGCCGCGACTTCGCAGATCGCGCGCGCCCTCGGATGGCGCCGGCGGCGCGACCCGCTCACGTCGACCTCGGTCCTGGGGCGGCGCCGGGGGCGCGGCCTGCTCTCGTCGATTCCGATCCCGGGGCGGCGCCGGCGGCGCGACCTGCTCAGGTCGATTCTCACCCTGGGGCGGCGCCGGCGCGACCTTCTCACGTCGACTGCGGTCACGATCGGGCTCGACGCCACGCCGATCGACACCTGGCGGTGCCGGCGCGACACCCTGTTCAGGTCGGCTGTTTCGGCCCCGCGGCTCGCGCTGAATCCCGCGATCGTTTTTCGCGGGTCCGGTTGGTCCGCCCCGCTCACCCCCGCCGCGCCGCTCCCGGACGTTGCCGCTCTCCGGCGGTGCCGGCGGCTCGACGCGTTGCTGCCGCTCGTTCCCGCGCCCGCGCTCCCGCACGTTCCCGCGCGGACCAGCCGCGCCTGGCGGAGCAACGTTGCGTTCCTTCTCGCCTGGCTGGCTGCCACGTCCCCTCCGTCCGCGCTCGTTGATCTCCGGCGCCGCGCCCGCGGCGCCGGGTCGTTCCGTTCCGATCCCTCGCTCGCGCCCCGGCGGCGGCGCACCTCCTCCTGATTCGCCGGCGCGCTCGCGTCGTCCGCGATCACGTCCGCGCCGCGGCTCGACGATGCGCGGCTCGACGGTCTTCGCGGTGCCGCGCGGCTCGATGCCGGCGTCGCGGAGGCGCCGTACCGGATCCTGCGGCCGTCGTGTCGCCACCACCCGCCGATTGCGAACCTGCTCGGGTGGGCGCGGCGCACGACCCGTCCTCGGAACGAGACTCGTCGGCACGGGCTTCACCCCGAGACGACCGCGCACCAGCGGCAGCTGCGTCAACTGCGCCGGAGCCAAGCGTACCGGTTTGACTCGCCCGCGTCCGAAACGCTCGCGGTCGATGCCGAGCACGGCGTTCCGCACGTGCACGTTCCGAAACTCGTGGATGTTGGTCACGTTCACGATCGTCGTGTTGTTGACGACCGTGTTGTTGACGATGTGCCGGCCGCCCCAGCCCGCCCAGTACGGTCGGCCGACGAAGCCCGCCGGACCCCACCAGGGAATGACCGGCTCACCGAATCCGAGCGCGACCCAGCTCACGAACGGCGCGCCGACGCTGACCGAAACCTCGGCATGCGGTCCGAAGAACGCGACGAGCGCGGGCGCATACACCGGCGTGGCCACGACCGGGCCCGGTGCCCAGGCCCACGCATCGTGCACGCGGCACCACCGACCATAGTGATACGGTGCCCACCCCCACGGGGCCTCGTCGACCCACGTCCAGCCGTAGTAGGGGTCCCAGACCCAATCGCCGGTGCTGTACGGCGCCCAATCATCCGGGACGTCGCGCGGCACCCACACGTGGCCGTAATCCGGCGTCTCGCTCCAGTCGCCGTAGGCATCGAGCTCGTCGACGCCTGCGACGGTCGGCGGGACGTACTCCGCGCCTCGCGGCCGCTCCGGACGCCTGCCCGTACGATCGTAGTTCCAACGATCCCACGCATCGACGGCAGGGGCAGGATTCGCCTCGACGGTGATCGTGGCGTCGCCTTCGAGGACGACCTGTTGGCTCTCGCCGACGTCCGTCTCCTCGCCGCCGCCCGGAATCACGGTCGCGACACCGCCGCGCCGGGTGGTGAAGGTCGTACGGTCGTCGTCGACGTCGACGCGGTAGTATCCGTCGCGGTCGATGATGAACGCGCCCTTCGGCGTGTCGAGCTCGATCTCCTGGCCCTCAGCCAACCGATCGAGATCGAGCGCCGCCGAGCCCGACGTGACCTCGAGCTGGAGATAGCCGGTCTCGAGCGACGCGACTGCGATCTCGGTCCCGGATGCCCCTCGGACGTAGGCGCGCGAGCCGACCTCGATCTCGACGTTACCGCGCTCGCCGGCATAGACGTGATCGCCCGCGGCGAGCGCGGTATTCACCTGCGCCGGCGCCCAGTCCCCGGCGCCGGGACGCCAGAATGAGACCTCACCGTCGATGAATGCGATGCGCGGCGGCGTGGGACCGACTGCGCGTGCCGGTTGCGCGCCCGCGCTCGGCGCCGTTCCGACTGCGGCAACTGCGACCATGCACGTGATGACGAGAGATCGGATTCGGATTCGTGTGTGCGTCATTCCTGCTCCTTCGTGACCAGCGGCGCGGTAGAGCACGCTTTCGGTGCGTTGGTAAACAGGTGACCCGTTCGTGGTTGCGCGGGCTAGGTCCATGCGGGGACCGCGCTGGCCGCTCGCTGCAAACATCCGTGCGGCGACGCCCTCTTGCCCATACCGCCGGCAAGCACGAATCTAGTCAACGGGAACGCAACGTCGCGGAATCGAGAGCCAAGAGCAACGACTCGCCCGTAGCTCCGCACGCAACTTCGGCCGCGTTCCCACGTTCAGAAGCGACCTGAAGGAGGTGCTGAGATGATCAAACGGATGCTCGTCGCCGCCGCCGTTCTCGGGCTGGTCTTCGCCGCCGCACCTCGACCCGTAGATGCGCACGTCTCGATCGGCATCGGTATTCCGGGGTTGGCCGTCTACGCAGGTCCGCCGAGTCGCCTATTCACCGCCCGTCTACTATGCGCCGCCTGCGTACTACGCGCCGCCGCCGATCTACTACTACGGTCCGCCGAGGTACTACGGGCCGGCATACTACGGCAGCGTGTATTGGGGACATGGTTGGCGGGGCCGCGGTCATCGCCGTTGGCGCGGCGGGCGCCGCTGGCGCTGATCGCCGTCATCCACGTCCGAACACCGCGCCTTTCCTCTCGATGCCGAACGCGACGACGACGGCTCCGAGCGCGCACACCGTGAACGCCGTCAGCGCCATCGCGTTCGCGTAGGTGGTGTGCTCCGCGAAGGCCGCCTCGATGTACGCGACGCTCCCTGCGAGCAGCACGCCGCATTGGTATGCGAATCCGGGCAAGAAGCCGCGGACGGAGTCCGGCGAGAGCTCGGTGATGTACGCCGGAATCACTCCCCACGCGCCTTGGACCATGAACTGCATCGCGCAAGCGCCGACGACGAGAAGGAGCGTCGACGGCGCGTACGCCCAGAGGGGAATGACGACGATCGCGAGAAGAAGCGCCGTGATCATCGCGCGGCGGCGTCCGAGCCGATCGGAGAAGTGCCCGTAGAAGATGCCGCCGAGGAGCGCACCGACGTTGTAGAGGATCGCGATCTGCGCGACGGCTTGAGCGCTGAAGCCCCTCTCCAGCTTGAGGAACGTCGGGTACATGTCCTGCGTCCCGTGCGAGATGAAGGACATCATCGTCATCAGCGCGGTGAGATAGAGAAGGAGCCGCCACTGCGTGACGATCGCGGTCACCAGGGTCGACCAGCTCTCGTGCCGCGTCTTCTCCCACACTGCAGATTCCTTGACGTTGGCGCGCACGAAGAGGGCCAATAGCGCAGGGATGCCGCCGACGAAGAACATCGGCCGCCAACCCCACTTCGGAAACACGAAGTAGTAGCAACACGCCGCGAGCAGATAGCCGACCGCGTACCCCTCCTGGAGCACGCCGGACAGCAGACCGCGCCATCGTGCCGGCACCTTCTCCATCACCAGCGACGCGCCGACGCCCCACTCGCCTCCCATCCCGATTCCGAAGAGCGCTCGCAGGATGAGAAAGCTCGTGTAGGTCGGGGCGAGACCCGAGAGCACCTCGACGACGGAGTAGAACACGAGGTCGATGATGAGGGGCAAGCGGCGTCCGTAGCGGTCGGCGAGAAGGCCGAAGAGGAACGCGCCGACCGGCCTGAATGCCAGCGTCACCGTGATCGTGAGCGCGAGCGCCGGGACGTCCTTCCCGAACTCCGCAGCGATGTTCGGCAACACGAAGATGAGCAGGAAAAAATCGAAGGCGTCGAGCGTCCACCCGAGAAAGCTGGCGATCAGCGCGTTGCGGTAGTCCGCGACGTCGGTCGCCTCCGTCTCGGGGTCGCTCGGCGTCGGATGCACGCCGCTTCTCTACGTAAAGCTCGAGGGCGGCACCAGCATCGCGCTCGGTGATGCACACGTCCGCGCACGCTCGTCCAGCTGACGACGGCGACGCGCACGCCGTGACGCCGATGACGTCGTAGTGTCCGCGAGCGACGTCCGGGCGGTGGTCGCCGGTTCGCGATCGTGGTGCCGGCGCACGATCTCGGCTATCGGAAGCACGGTGCAGCTCGCGACCGACTCGACGGCGCCGCGCGTGCCGCAGCTCGGCGGCGGGTCGTGAATCGCGACCCCACGCCGACGCACGCTCGGCACACGGTCACGGCGTTCACGCTCGCGCTCGTCGCGGTCGCGTACCTCGACCGCGTCTGCATCGCGACCGCGGCGCCGGCGATGAAGAGCGCCTTGGGCCTGAGCGATGCGCAGATGGGACTCGTCTTCAGCGCCTTCACCTTCAGCTACGCGCTTTTCGAGGTGCCGAGCGGCTGGCTCGCCGACCGGTTCGGCGCGCGCGTCACCCTCACCCGGATCGTGGTGTGGTGGTCGGCCATGACCGCGGCGACCGGGCTCGCGACCGGGTTCCGGTCGTTGCTGTGCATCCGCCTGCTGTTCGGCATCGGCGAAGCCGGGACGTTCCCTGCGAGCGCGCGGGTCTACGCCCGCTGGCTCCCTCACGGCGAACGCGGTCGCGCCTTCGGCCTCGCGATCATGACGGGCGCGTTCGGCGGCGCCGCGACGCAGCCGATGGTCGTCGGTCTGCTCGAGGTCATGAGCTGGCGTCGCGTGTTCGCGATCTTCGGCCTCGTCGGCATCACGTGGGCGATTGCGTGGTGGCGGTGGTTCCGCGACGACCCGCGCGAGCACCCCGGCGTCAACGATGCCGAGCTCCGGATCATCGCCGCCTCGGTCGCGCCCGTCCCGGACGGCCGTGCGGCCCGGCATCATCACGTACCCTGGGCGCGGCTGCTCGCGAACCGCACGCTGCTCGCGCTCTGCTGCATGTATGGGGGCGCGATCTACGGCTGGTATTTCTATCTCACCTGGCTCCCGACCTATCTGTTGCGCGCGCGCGGCTTCGACCTCCGTCAGATGGGCTGGGCGGCGGCGCTGCCGCTCGTCGCGATCGGGATCGGCGTCTGTGCCGGCGGCTGGGCGAGCGACCACCTGACGCGCCGGTGGGGCGCACGAGCCGGTCGGCGACTCCCCGGCTTGATCGGTTTGCCGCTCGCCGCCGTCGTCCTGCTCGCCGCGATCGCCACCCCGAGCTCGGTTCATGCGGCGCTCTTCCTCGCTAGCGCCGCCGGGCTCGCCGCGCTCGGCGTCGCACCCGCATGGGCGGTGTGCCTCGAGATCGGCGGTCGCCATGCCGGCGTCGTGAGCGGCACGATGAACACCTTCGGCAATCTCGGCGGCGCGATCAGCCCGGTCGTCGTCGGCGTGACGCTCGAGCGCTGGGGATCGTGGGAGCTGCCGCTCCTCAGCGTCGCGGCGCTCTACCTGCTCTCGGGTCTGTGCTGGCTGGCGATCGACCCCGCACGTCGCATCAGCGAGCCCGCGCCGTGAGGCGTGCGTCGCAGGCGCGCGGCCGCGGCACACCTGCCGGCGTCACACTTTCAGCGCGCGGCCGCTGGCTCTGAACGTCTCAGCGAACCTCGATCGGGTTCGACTCGACCTTCTCCGGTGTCGCGCCGAGACGCGGCTCGCAGGTTTCGAGGACGACCCGTCCTCGCGCCGCGGAAGTGAGACCGCGGACGCGCACCGCAGCGCCGGTCGTGCCGATCGTGATGCACCCGCCACCGGAGCGTTCCGTTCCGTCGCTCACCGTCAGCGGCGTCGTCCCGCCGGCGTCGGCGACGAGCCTGCCTGCCCGTGCGACCATCACCGGCGGCACCGTCAGCGAGTGGAGCGTCACCATGACGTCCTCGCCGATGCGGTAGCGGTCGAACTCCGTTCGTGAGAACAGACGGGCGTTCGATGCGGAGAGGTTCTCGTCGACGCGTGACGTCGCCGCCTCCCAAAAGCGCGGCCGTCCGACGTCGACGTGAAGGAACCCTTCCTTCGCATAGTATCCGGCGCCACAACAATCGAGGGCACGGACCTGCTTCCAGAGACCGAAGAGCGACGGACGCGGCAGCGCGACGTCGGCCGCGAGCCCCTCGGTATGCAGCGACCCCGCCGCCGCCTTCGCGCCCTTCGCGCGGATGCTCTCGTTGTACTCGGGACTGCGGTAGCCGGACACGATGATGAGCGGCTTCCCGCCGGCGAGCTGCTGGAGACGGCTCAGCACCTCGAAGAGGCGGACGGGGATCGGCGCTTCGCGCGCGTCGCCGTTCGAACGCAACGCGTGCCGCAGCCGGGCGAGCGCTTTGCCGTCGTACGAGTTGTCACGGAGGCGATACCTGACGTCGACGGCCTCGTCGGTGTGGCCGTTCACGACCGCCAACCGTCCGGTGCCCGCAACGAAGAAGCGCGGCGGCTCTCCGGCATGGGCGTACGACCCGCAGAGAAGCGCCGCGAGGAAGCAGGCGAGGATTGCCACGCCGGCTCGCACGATCGATCGGTCGAGGCGAAAACCGTCGCGGATGCAAGCGAGGATCGCCCGCGAGGTGCGCCGAACCGGCGCCGGGGCCGCCGCCGTGCGTCCGTGCAACGAACCACGCACGACGCGATCGCGGTTCACTGCGCTCGCCTGTCTGCCGACCCGCTCGGCTCCGCCCAGATCCGCCGCTTCACGGGATCGATCGTGACGCGAAGGTCGCGCAGCAGCTCCAGGCCGACGATACCCGCGACACGCGGGTGATCCCACGAGTTCGGCGGTGGCTCCTGGACCAGCGCCGTGACGTTCTCGAGCTGCCGGCCGAGAACGCGCAGCGACGGAGCCTCCGACATCATCACTTGCGTGCCGCCGCCGACGCCGGCCGAGAGCGCCCACCGCTCGTGCGGGACGCTCAGGACCTCCGGGTGATCCTTGACGAAGCGACGCCAGAGGACGACCGGCGCGAGCGATCCGGAATCCAAGAGCAGCCAAACCACCCCGTCCTTTCCGAGCGTCGCCTCGACGAACGGCGCGTACTCGTGGATGCGTAGCAGCTCCGAGTCGACGTTCGACGGCGGCGCGAAGCGGTCCGCGTTGTAGACCGTGAGGCTGCCTTGCGCGAAATCGATCGTGAACGGCGTCGATCCGAGCGTCGGAAACCCGACGATGCCGGCGACGCGCCGCCCGACACGCGCGCTCAGGTCGTCCAACGGCAACGCCAGCGTCGCCGTCGAGTCGAGCTGCACGTCGCCGACGCTCAGCGTCTCGAGCGTGCAGAGGCTCGCGCGCTCGTACTCGTGCACGCCCGCGACCGGCACGTCGACGAGCTCGGGAAGTCCGAGCTCGTCGGCGACCGCGCGGTCGACGAAGGTCATGTCGGCGCCGGTGTCGACGAGGAACTCGCCGACGTCGCGACCGTCGACGCGCGCATCCACGAAGAGCAACTCGCCTCGCCGTTCGAGCGGTACCGTCACACGATCCGGCAGGAGCCGCGGCTGGCGCACCGAGTACGTGACCGCTGCCCGTTCGCTCTGCGCCGCGGCGCGCGGCGCTCCGGTCGCGCCGGGAGCCGCCGGCGTCGCGCATCCGGTCGGCGCGACGAGCATCGATACGACGGCGACCATCCGCCACGTCCGACCGACGGCGGCCATACGTCGGCTGAGAGCGCACTCGACGTCGCTGGCGCGAACCGGTCGTGATCGCCGGCGGCGCGTCGATGCAGTCTCGGCGCTGCGCGCGAACCGTCGAATGCAGTCGGGAACGTGCATCGCGACGGCCAGTGTCCCACGAATTCGCGAGGAAATCCTGCTCTCATCTCCGGCACGCGCATTGCGAGACGGCCGGCGTCGGCACTAAACCATGGCAATGCGGCAACACGCAGCGGGCCGCGCGGAGGACGTCATGTGGTTCTGCGGCTTTCCACATCGCTCACGTTTCGATGACGAGCCGGTGACAAGCGCGTCGTCATTCGACGACGACGTTCGGACCTCCCGGCACGAGCGGCATCGTCACTGGGACGAGAGGCGCGATCGTCGCGCCGCGCGGGCTCGACGTCGGTTCGTCGAGCGCACGGCTGAAGGCACGGCGGTGCCCGCGTCCTGTGGGCATTGGTGGTCGGTCGATGCTTTGACGGCCGACCGCGATCGCGACGCCGTCTCCGACAGTCCCGAGGACGCCCGCCGGCGCGCGCGCCGGCGGGCGGAGGCGCAAGCGGGCTTCTACGCTCACCTGCTGAGCTACGTGAGCGTCATCTCGCTTCTCGCGGTGGTGAACTTCTTCACGGGCGGTCCGCCCTGGTTCCTCTGGCCGGCGCTCGGCTGGGGCATCGGCATCAGCTCGCACTTCATGAACGTCTTCGGCTCGCGCATGATCCGCGAACGTTTCCTCGATCCGGCGATCGAGCGCGAGCTCAGACGCGAGCGCGCGGTGATGCAGACGGAGAAGCAAGCGAGCATCGACGAGCTCTCGTCGACGATCGCGCACGAGATCCGCAACCCGATCGCCGCCGCGAAGAGCCTCGTCCAACAGATGGGCGAGGATCCGGTCTCGGTCGAGAACGTCGAGTACGCCAAGGTCGCGCTCGAGGAGCTCGATCGCGTGGAGCGCCGGATCTCGCACCTGCTCCGCTACTCGAAGGAGGAGGACTACCAGCTCGGGTTGGTGAACCTCGCGAGCGTCGTCGACTCCGCCCTGACCCAGCTCCGCGCCAAGCTCGACGCGGCGAACGTCCACGTCGCCCGCAACTACATCGCCGGGCCGACCGTGCTCGCCGACGCCGAGAAGCTGCGGCAGGTGTTCGTGAACTTGATCGACAACGCCATCGACGCGCTCGGTGCGATCGCCGAGGACCGTCGCGTCGACCTCTTCATCGAGAACGGCTCCGGGGGCGCCACCGTTCACATCCGCGACAACGGCTGCGGCATCCCGCCCGAGCAGATCGAGCGTATCTTCAATCCCTTCTTCACCACCAAAGACACCGGAACGGGGCTCGGTATGGCGATCTCGAAGAAGATCGTCGAGGCGCACCAGGGGTCGCTCGACGTGACGAGCACGCCGGGTCACGGCAGCGACTTCATGGTCCGGCTGCCGCTGCCGCCGCCGGCGAACTGAGGCACGCGATGCAAGCCCGCGTCCTGGTGGTCGACGACGAGCGGGCGATGCTCGTCGCGATGCGCGGCCTCCTTCGCAAGGAAGGCTACGAGGTCGAGACCGCGGAGTCCGGCGAGGAAGCGCTCCGCCTGCTCGAGACCGGGAGCTTTCACGCCGTCATCACCGACCTCAGCATGACCGGCGTGAGCGGGATGGAGGTGCTCGAGCACGCGCGCCGGGTCGACCCGGACGTCGCCGTCATCATGATCACCGCGCACGGCTCGGAGAAGATCGCGGTCCAGGCGATGAAGCTCGGCGCCGTCGACTACATTCCGAAGCCGTTCGACAACGACGAGATCCGGGTCGTCGTTCGCCGCGTGATCGAGACCGTGCTGCTCCGGCGCGATCACCGCCGGCTGCTCGAGCAGGTTCAGGGATTCTACGGCTTCGAGCAGATCGTCGGCCGCAGCGAGGCCATGCAACGGGTCTTCGCGACCATCGACAAGGTCGCCGACACGGATCTCACGGTGCTGATCCGCGGCGAGAGCGGCACCGGCAAGGAGCTGGTCGCGAGCGCCCTCCACTACCGCAGCCCGCGGAGAGCGAAGCCGATGGTGAAGATGAACTGCGCCGCTCTCAGCCGCGAGCTCGTCGAGAGCGAGCTCTTCGGCCATGAGCGCGGCGCGTTCACCGGCGCGATCGCACGGCGCGAGGGCAAGTTCGAAGCGGCGGACGGCGGCACGCTCTTTCTCGACGAGGTCGGCTCGATGCCGCTCGAGACCCAGGCGAAGCTGCTGCGCGCGGTCCAGGAGAAAGAGGTCGAGCGCGTCGGCGGCAACACGCCCATCGAGGTCGACGTGCGGTTGATCGCCGCGACCAATCAAGACCTCGAGGCGGCGATGCGCGCCGGCCGGTTTCGCGAGGACTTGTACTATCGGCTCCGCGTCGTCGAGGTGGCGCTGCCCGCGCTCCGCGAGCGGCGCGACGACATCCCGCTTCTCATCGACCGGTTTCTCAAGGACGCCGCGGGGCGTTTCAGGCGCGACGTCAAGCCGCTCAGCGACGCGGCGCTGCGCGCCTGCGTCGCGCACGAGTGGCGCGGCAACGTCCGTGAGCTGCGGTCGGCGATCGAGCAGGCGTTGGTGCTCTCGACCGGCGACGAGATCGAGGTGCACGACCTCTGGAGCGACGACCGCGGCGCCGTGAGTCATCGAGCCGCGCCCGACGCGCCGGCAGCCCCGTCGTTTCGCGAGGCGAAAGACCGGGCGATCGCCGCCTTCGAGCGCGGGTTCTTGCTCCAGGCCCTGCGGCGGCACGGCGGCAACATCACCAAAGCCGCCGAAGAGATCGGGATGTACCGGCAAAACTTCCAACAGAAAATGCGCGAGCTCGGGATCTCCGCCGATGACGCGGCAACGGGCTCGCGCGACTCGGAATGAAGGAGGCTCGGATGCACATCACGGAACGGCTCAGAAACCTCGTACGCGGCATGCTCGGCGGCTGGATCACTCGACGCGAACGACGGAACCCGGAAGCGGTCTACGACTCGGCCATTCAGGAGCGTCTCGCGAGTTACGTGCGGCTTCGGGAAGCCGCCGCCGGCATCCTCTACATGCGGAGCAAGCTCGCGAAGGAGCTCGACGCGAACACGACGGAGTTGGAGCGTGCGCGCAGTCAGCTGGCGATCGCCGTCGAGCGCGACGACGACGCCGCCGCGCTCGTCCTCATCCAGCGGCGTGACGCGCTCACCGCCGAGGTCTCCCGCTTGAGCGGCGACCTCACCGAGCTCACCGGGGAGGCCGACACGGCGAAGGCCAACTTGGTCACCTTCCAAACCGACATCGCTCGCCTGAAGGAAGAGAAGACGTGGATGCTCGCCCGGCTGGCAAACGCCAAGGCACGGCTCCGGTTCCAGGCGACGCTCAACGGCCTCGCGCCCGACGCCGACATCCGCGCGCTCGACGAGGTCCGCGACCACATCAATCGTCTGGTCGCGGAAACGCAGCTCACGCGTGAGATCGCCGACACCGATCTCGATCGTCGCCTCGGCGCGATCCGCGAGGCCGAGTCGGACGCGTCCGCCCGCGCGCAGCTCGCCGAGATGAAGCGCGCGCGGATGCTCGTGCCCGTCGCTTGGCCACCCGACAAGGTCGCGGTGGAGCGCCGCTCGGCCGCCAGCTGATCCGCGGTCGACGAACCGCGCACGGGTGTGCGACCGAACGCAGGTACGCACGCCCGGGCGCGTACAGTTTGCGGACGACGTATGGTCGTCCGGTGGCGAGCAAGGGCGAACGGATCGTCCTCGAAGTCGCGGGCCGCGAGCTCGCGATTTCGAATCCGAGCAAGATCTACTTCCCGGAGGCGGGGATCACCAAGCTCGACGTCGTCCGCTACTACCTCGCCGTCGCCGAGGGCGCGCTGCGCGGAGCGGGCGGACGGCCGAACGTCCTCGTCCGCTACGCCGACGGGATCCACGGCGCGTTCTTCTACCAGAAGCGTGCGCCGGCCTCGCGGCCGCCGTGGGTCGAAGTTGTCACGCTCCGCTTTCCCTCGGGCCGCACCGCGGAGGAAGTCGTCCCGCGCGATGCCGCCGCGCTCGGCGTGGATGGCGAATCTCGGATGCCTCGAGCTCCATCCGCATCCGGTGCGCGCGGAGGACCTCGATCATCCCGACGAGCTCCGCATCGACCTCGATCCGATGCCGGGCGTCGAGTGGTCCCACCTGCAAGACGTGGCGAGAGTCGTGCGGGCGGTGCTGGCCGACTTCGGCCTGACCGGATGGCCGAAGACCTCGGGCTCGCGCGGCATCCACGTCAACGTTCGGATCCATCGCCGCTGGTCGTTCACCGAGGTGAGGCGCGCCGCCCTGGCGCTGGCACGCGAGGTCGAGCGCCGCGCGCCCGATCTCGCGACCAGCAAGTGGTGGAAGGAGGAACGCCACGGCGTCTTCCTCGACTACAACCAGAACGCCAAGGACAGGACGGTCGCCGGCGCGTACTCGGTGCGCCCCCGGCCCGACGCTCGGGTCTCCGCGCCCGTGACCTGGGACGAGCTCTTCGCGTGCGCGCCCGGCGAGTTCACGTTACGCACGATGCCGGAGCGCTTCGCCGCGATCGGCGATCGACACGCCGGCATCGACCAGAATCCGTGCTCGCTCGATCCGCTGCTGGAGCTCTCGGCGCGGCAGGAAGCGGCGGGTCTCGGCGACGCGCCCTGGCCGCCGCACTATGCCAAACAGGCCGGTGAGCCGCCGCGCGTGCAGCCGTCGCGACGGAAGGCTGCGCCGGACGCTCGCGACCGCGGTCCGCGAGCGTCGAGCGGCCGGCGCGTCTCGTCGAAGCCGCTGATCGAGGTCGCCCGCGCCGCGAAGAAGGATGACGCGCTCGCCGGCCTCGAGCGCTGGAAGGCGCGCCATGCGAGCGCCGCCTCGCATCTCGGCCCGGCCGACGTCCTCGTGGATGCGATGCGCGGACGGTCTTCGACCTGGACGCGCGTGCGCGTGAATCTCGAGCACGTGCCGGAGGCTTTGCGCCCGCGTCAGGAGCCGCTCGATCCGGACTACGATCCGTGGGCAGGTGCTACTCGCGGTCGAGGCGGAAAATCTCGGCGAGCTCGGCGGGGGGCGTGACCTCGAGCTGATCGTAGCGGCAATCCCCCGGCCGCTTGTCCGGACGCCAGCGCAGGAAGACGGCTGCGTGGCGGAAGCGATTGCCCTGCAGGTGATCGTACTTCACCTCGCACACGCGCTCGATCCGCAGCGGCTCCCACGAGAGGTCCTTGCCCGCGCTCCAGCGGCTTTGCGCGCCCGGCATCCGAACGCTCGCCGTCCGCCACCTCCGCCCAATCGCGCCACGGATGCGACGCCAGCGCGTCCTTGCACAGCGGCTTCAGCTCCTCGGCGAGACGCCGGCGCATCTCCATTCGAGAACGACGACGTCACCCCGACGTGGTGCAACGCGCCGGCGGCGTCGTAGAGGCCGAGCAGCAGCGAGCCGACGAGCGTCCCGGGACCTGCTTGTGCCAGCGGAAGCCGGCGACCACGCAATCGGCCGATGCGGACGTGCTTGACCTTCACCATGGCGCGCTTGCCGGGCTGGTAGGTCGTGCTCTCGTGCTTGGCGATGACGCCGTCGAGCCCCGCGCCTTCGAAGCGATGGAACCAGTCTCGCGCGACCGGCCGCTCGCGACTGCACGGCGTGACGTGGACGCCCGTCGGTCGTCCGCCCGAGCAGCTGCTCCAGGTGCCGGCGGCGCTCGGCCTGGGGCCGCTCGCGGAGGTCGCGGTCGCCGGAGGCGAGCAGATCGAATGCGACGAAACCCGCCGGCGTCTCGGCGGCGAGCCTCTTCACGCGCGACGCCGCGGGATGCAGCCGCAGTTGCAGCGCGTCGAAGTCGAGGCCGTGATCGGTCACGATCACGATCTCGCCGTCGACGACGCAGCGCTGGGGCAGGCTCTTTCGGAAGCAGCGCTTCGAGCTCGGGAAAGTACCGGTCGAGCGGCCGCAGGTCGCGGCTCTGGATGTAGAACCGCTCGCGGTCGCGGAACACGATCGCGCGGAAGCCGTCCCACTTCGGCTCGAAGAGCCAACCGTCGCCGGCGGGCAGCTCCGCCGCGAGCTTGGCGAGCATCGGCTCGATCGGCGGCTCGATCGGAAATGAGCGGTGCGGCGGCGAGTGTATGCCCTCGTCCGCGCCCGCCTTTTTCCTCTTCGTCATCTCGCACCCGCGCGTCGCGCGCTGATCCGACGTTCGGCGGACGCCCAGCCCGCGTCGAAGGCGTGTCCCGGCTCGTCGACGTCCATCACCAGCGGCGCGTGATCGGAGGGCACCGGCTTCCCCTTGCGGGCCTCGCGATCGATCTCCGCCCAGACGCCGCGCGCGGCGACCGCGCGCGTCGCGAGCAGGTGATCGATGCGCATTCCGAAGTTCTTGTGAAAGTTGCCCGCGCGATAGTCCCACCAGGTGTACCGGCCGGGCTCGGGATGCTTGCTGCGATAGACGTCGACGAGTCCCCAGCGGCAGAGCCTCGCGAACGCCTCCCGCTCGGCCGGCGACACGTGCGTTCCGCCGTGACAGAGCCGCGGGTCCCACACGTCGACGTCCTCGGGCGCGACGTTGAAGTCGCCGCCGATCACCAGGGCGGTGGTCGGCGCGGCGGCCTCGCCGAGCCAGCGCGCGAGGCGGTCGAACCAGACGAGCTTGGCCTCGTAGAAAGGCGAGCCGACGACCCGGCCGTTCGGCGCGTAGACGCTGACGAGACGGACCCCGCCGCACGTCGCCGCGAGCATCCGCGCCTCGGCGAGCGGCTCGTCGTCGCCGACGTCTGGAGTTCGCGCCGGGCGAAGCGGCTCGCCGAAATTCGTCTCGACGTCGGTGATCCCGCAGCGGCTCGCGATCGCGACGCCGTTCCAGCGTCCCTCTCCGTGATGCGCGAGCTCGTAGCCGGCTTCGCGGAACGCCTTTGCCGGCGCATCGCGGTCGGCGAGCTTGGTCTCCTGCAACAGCAGCACGTCCGGCCGCGCCCGTTCGAGCCACCACGTCACCTTCTCGAGCCGCGCCTTCAGTGAATTCACGTTCCAGGTTGCGATCCTCACGTGTCCCTCTCCGCCATCGACGCCCGCGGCACCGACACCGAGACATCGAGATGAGTGTACTCCGGGCGGATAACAGGCGAGCGGCGCACACGAAAGCGAGGGGTCGCGTGCGTGCGAGACGCGACGACGGCACGCCCCGGATTCGCTCAGTCGTATGGCACAACGAGCGACCGCTGATCTCGGAGTCTGCTCAGAGCTGCCGAGCGGCGGTGGGACCGGCGACGTCGCATCGCGTGCGGACGAGTGAGACGCATCGGGACGCGCGCCTGCGACCGATCACGAGAGTTTCTGCCGATGAGGTGCCGGTCGTCGGCGCACTGCGTCGCCACGCGCGTCGTCGGAGCACATTGAACACCACTCCAGGTTGCACGGACTGATCGCGCACGTCCGGCAAGCGTCTTCGCCTCGGGGCGCCGGGGGCACCGTGAGGGAAAACGCCACGCGCTCACGGCCGGGAACCGGCGCGTGCAGGACCGCCGCCTCCAGGGGTCCGCGACTTGCCGTTGCTCACCGCCTGCCTGGCGGGCACTGCCAAATCGCACACGCGCCTCGGTTCAGAACCCCTTCACGGACACCGTACCGTCGCCCCGTTCGCCGTTGTTCGGCATGCCGCGAACTCCGTGACGCCGCACTGTTCCGGCGCCGCGGTCGGCGCCCCGAACGCGATCGTCGCCACCAGCGGCGTGCCCGCCGGCGCGGCGCCGAGCGCGAGGCCGCGGGCCTTCAGCTTCACGCGCAGCGTGCCGGCCGGCTTGATCGCCTTCACCTTGGTGTTGAGGATGCCGCTCGACGCCGATCGGTCGCGATACTTCCACGTCGTGCCGGCGCCGTTCGCCGACCACTTCGATCCCGCGGGGGCAGTGAGGTCGGCGAGGACGACGCCGGAGTTGGTGGTGACGACGACGCGCAGGCCGTGTGCGACGAGATCGATCGGCGGGCTCGTCGGCACGACGACGGTGCCGCCGAGGGTGAGCTGATCGTCACCCGACGGCGCTTGCAGCTTGCGTAGCTTGAGGCGCGCGTCGCCGACGGTCGACGGACTGGCGCAGCCGTTCGTGCCGGCGACCCGCTCGATCTCGAGCAGCATCACCGCATAGGGCGCGAGGTCGACGTCCGGGATCTGCGAGAGCTCCGTCGCCAGCTGCGTATCGAGCTGCTGCAACCCTCGCGCCGCGATCGCCGCGTTCAGCCCCGAGGCGACGTACGTGCCGTAGGCGTTGTTGTGCGTGGCGTCGATGAGCCAGCGCTTCACCCGATAGCCGCCCGTCGAAGCGAAGCCGTCGATCCCGAGCGACACGTGGCTCGTCTCGGTCACGAGGGCGCGCTGCCGGTAGAACACGGCCTTCATGCGCTCGAGGTCCGTCTGCTCCGAGGCCACCGAGGTGAGCGCGCTCACCGCGATGGCGTCGCTGAGGAAGGCGGCGATGCGCGTCTGCCCGCCCCAGCGCGCGAAGTCGGCGCTGCCGTACCCCATGTCGCTGAGCACCTCGACGGCTTGACGCCCCGGGCTGGTCACGTAGCTCCACAGGAGCACGCTGAGGCGGTCGCCCTCGGCGCCCGCCATCGCGTACAGGTGCGGGAAGTACTCGTCGGCTCCGTTGGCGTGCGCCGCGCTGACCGACACGAGCGTGCGCGGCATGCGGCCGACGATGGTCTGGGCGTGATAGATGGCCTTCCGGACGCCGTGCTTGTTCTTGTTGGTGCGCAGCCCCCAGTCGTGCGGGAACTCCTCGCTCCCGCCCCAGTCGGCGTCGTCGAGCTGGAACATCGCCTGGTAGCCGACCACGCCGCCTTCGGCGAGGTGCGCCATGAAGGCCAACGAATAGCTCGCGCCCATCTCGTTGTCGGTCTGCCAGCAGCCGAGCGCCGATGGCGGCGACGGCCAGCTCGGGTCGTCGCGCTGGTCGTTGGGTTCGTAGCAGGCATCGAGGGGATTCCAGCTGCCCACGATGATGGGGAGGGGACCGAAGCCGTTGGCGCTCAGCAGATCGAGCACCTGCCGGTTGGCGCGCCGGTCCTGCTCGGGAGCGTTGCCGAACAGGTGATAGCTGATGAAGTCCGGCTGGATCCCCTGGGCCGCCGAGAACTCGATGAAGGCCTGCATGAGCGGCACCGTCTCACCCGACTTGATGCTCTCGGGGCCGCCCGCCGGCTCGGGACCGCCGACGCGCGCCGCGGGATCGGCGCTGCGCGCCCCCACGACGAAGTGACGCCAGGTCTCGAGGAAGTTGGCCTGGGTGTCGGTCCAGAAGCACGGACGCGTCGGGCTCCTCCCAGAGCTGGTACCAGACGTTGCTGAGCCCGTGAGTGACGTTGAAGTACGTCACCGTGGCAGCGATCGCGGCCTCCCAGTCGGCCCACTTGGCCGGGTCCGGGGCGACGGTCTGGTAGGTGGGCCATTCCTCCTCACAGCCCGGCGGCATGGTGGTGACCGAGGACTTCGAGATCCACCGCGGCATGCCGTGCACCTGCAGCAGGAACTGAGCCCCGGCGTCGGCGACGAGCGCCGCCTCGGTGGCGAGCCCGCTCTGCTCGAGGCGGGCCTGGTAATCGGCAAGGCTGGTCGACGGGCCGAGGAGCAGCTGTGTCGACTCGACGATCAGGCCGTGGGAGAGGCCGGCGTCGGCCGCGAAGTCCTGCTTCATCGGGGTGCTCGTCCAGCCGAAGAAGGCGGAGGGCTCGAAGTAGGTGGGCAGCGTGCCAGCGGTGGCGTCGCCGTGCACGGTGAGCGTGATCTCCTCGGCGAGAGCCGGAAGGGCCAGGAGCGGCGCGACGAGAAGGACCAGAATGCAATGCCTCAGCATGGATTCTCCAATAGGTTGGCGAGAGGCGCCCGGTGCCGTCGGGACAATCGAGGAAGCGGTAGTTGCCGGTCAAGAGGTGAGCCGTCGTTGACGTGCTTGTCCGTCCTCCGTGGTCGCCGAAATCGCCCTTCGGCGCCAGCCGCGACGCCAGCTTTTGATGTGGCGTCTGTCCCGAAGCGTCATCGAGAGCGCTCGACGTCGTAGTGCCGCTCTCGCTCGCGCAGGTCGAAGGCGGCATCTCGACGGTCCGTTTCACATACCGCGACGACGTGATCGGGATCTTCGCGGCCGGTTACTGGCGAAGGGGCAAGCGAATCTACGTATCGCGTTGAGCAGACGTAGCGGCGAGCTCTTCAAGGACGAGGCGCGGAAGCACAAGAGCGGCGACCGGGGGCGAACCGGCGACGTCCAGCTTGGGAAGCTGGGAAAGGCGAACCCCGAAGGCTTCGGCGCGTCAGGATAAATCTCGTGACGTCCATCGCTTGGCGGATTTTCGGTTTCACTGAGATTCACTGACTTTCGCGTCGTTTCGCCGCTCAACCGGCACCATGAGAAAGGCGAAGTGGCCGGCCGCGAGAGGCGAGTTTCCCTGCCCTCGCGAGTCGCGGCGTCGCGATCGATCAGGCCCGAGGCGGGCACGGATCGTCGCGAGATTGCTCTCGGTCACGGCCGAGCGCGGACTGCAGGCGAGCGCCGCGCGGAACTCCTGCTCGGCTCCGGCGTACCGGCCTTGGTGGGCGAGGATGAGACCGACGTTGTTGCGCGCGGGGGCATAGCCGGGATGGATGCGCGCGGCCTTTGCATAATGTGTCGCCGCTTCCTCGGTGCGGCCGGCGGCGGCAAGCGCCTCGCCCAGATTGTTGGTGACGGCGACCGCGTGCGCGAAGAGCGTGATGCTATCCTCCCAGTAGGAAACTTGGCGCCACGTGAGGAGCACCGACGTCCAGCTCAAGCCATCCCGGATCCACGGGTTGCGAGTGACGTAGACGTCGTCGTCAAGACTCAGACACGCGTGCCCGCCGACCTGCGCGTAGGCCACCACGATGAGCGCCACGAGCGCGCCCATGATCGCCGCGTGTCGGAAGCGCACCAGCGAGTCGTACCAGGATCGGTCGAATGGTCGAAATCTTGCCTGGCGGTACAGAGCAATCGCGTCCGCCGAGACCTGCCGTCATGCTCCGGTCAGCGTCTCGCCGCAGTCACGGCTTGGCGCGACGCCGGAGCTCGATGCGCTCATCTCCGACGCCCGCGAGTCGACACCCCGAAACTACCCGGAACCATCCTGCGCGGCGACGCAGACGACGTTCGAGACGACGAGGAAAGCCCCGACGCGTGGGGGCCTTCGTTGAGAGCGGGCGACCGGGGTCGAACCCGCGACGTCGCGTTCACCGGACAGATTCGACGTCCACCATCACGGCCAGCGGTCATCCAGATGGATCTGATGTGAGGCTCAGGGGAGCGCGACGCCGCCGAGATCGAGCAGCTCCCCGAGTCGCGGCGTCGTGCTCTCGAGCAGGTGGTCCACGTGGCACGTGAGCTGCGCTTCGAGACACGCAGTGACGTCGGCAACGGTCGCGAGGCTCGGGACCCCGAGCTTCGCGCAGCGCTCGCCGAGCGCCGACGCGCCGAGGCCGTCGACCCTCAACAGATCGGCCGCGGCGAGCGGGCTTGCGCCGCAGCCTTTTGCGACGGCCGTCGAGAAGGACGCTTCTAGCTTCGGAACTCCCGCAACCGCCTTGGTGCACGTGCGGCCGACTTTGCCGACGCACGCCGAATCGCTGGGCTTCGTCTGAAGGCAGGTGAAGACGGCGGCGCCGCAGGCTTGTGCGGCCTTCGCGCGGCCCGCCACCAGCTTGGTCGCGGCCTTCTGGATCGTGGCATCGCACTTCCGAATGGCCTTCCGTTTGTCGAGGGCGATCGCCGAGCCGCCGCCGAGCGCGCCATTCTCGAGGCAGCGGAACTGGCTGACGGGATCGAATCCGCCGAGCACGAGCAGCTCGCGCGCCCGCGGCACCGCGGTGCCGAGGATGCGCTCGGCGGCACATTGCTGTCCCTGGCGGACGCACTCGGCGACGTCGCCGACGGTGCCGAGTCCGGCGACCCCGAGCCCTTCGCACGCGCTCGCCTCACCGTCGAAGCCGAGGCCGGCCGCCGCGCGGAGGTTCGCCGTCGTGACCGTGGGCTCGCCGCAGGTCTTCACGATGCCGGCGGTCAGCTTCGCCTCGCCACCCGACAGCGCCGTCCGCGCCTTCGTGCACTTCGCCTGCGCCTTGGTGAGGCACGCGCCATCGCCGGGCTTCAGCTGGACGCAGTCGGCGACCGCCTTCTCGCACGCGCCGAGCTGCTTCAGGCGGGTGCTCACGAGCTTGACATAGCCCCGCACCTCGCTTAGCTTAGACCGAGCACCTCGGTGGTGATGACCTCGGCAAACAGATCCGGTGGCGCGCCGAACGCGGGCCGGGCCACCGCGCAGTGCAGCCACGCCTCGCTGGATCCAAGCAAACGGATACTGAGCCCGTCAGCCGGCGGGGCAGCAATCGGGCTGGCCGCCGCCATGAGTGGGATCTCCCGCTGGGCAACCATCCCGCGAGCGGCGGCGATCGCCGCGGCGCCGTCGCGCCAGGCCGGACGGGCCTGCAAACAGAACGGGACACAGGACCGTGCCACGGCCTCCAGACCAGCCTGGACCGTCGGACCGTCCACCTGACCGCCGCCCGCCCGAACTCCGTGGTGACGATCTTCGTCGACCATCGGGATGCGCACGTGGCCGCGATCGCTGCCCGTGGGCTCAAGCCCGACGAGCGCGAGACGTACTCCAACGGCGTACGCAAGGCGCTCTACCGCGATCCTGACGGTAACGAGCTGGGGTTCGGCGGCGCACCGCTCGACACCGGTTCATGGGCCTGACGGCGGAAGCCGACGGGACGCTGGCTTCATAGCGCTGTGCTTGTCAGACGCTGCGACGATGGCGACGGACTGTCGCTTCGAGGGAGGACGCGCAGCTCGGTGCGCAGCGTAAGCGCCCTGCTTCGCGCGAGAAGTGAGACCGGCGGCGCTAAACTCATATGGAGGAACGTTTGTCAAGTGGGCAGCGTTGATTGTTCCGCCGTCGTTGCCGCCGGTGGTTGGTGGAAGGGTTGCTCGGGTGGGGAGGCGCCGGGCGAAGTTCTCGACGTCGGTCAGTCTCATATGCGGGGGTTGGCTACCCCAGGTCCCTGGTTTCGTCGCTGGCGGACGCGTGTCTAGGAGCGGGCGTGGCCTGGTGAGGGCTGCCCATAGTTTCATCGCGCGTACCAGCGGACTTCGGGGCCCGGCGCCTCCCCACCCGAGCGGGAGCGGGCTGTCAGATCGGGCTATGGGGCAATGGCGGCGGCCCAGAGGAAGCAGGAGAGCTCGCGCGCGCACGCGACGACGATCACGTTGCCGGGCTTCTTGCGCTCGCGCATCCGCTTGTGGATCCGGTAGAGGCGTGCCTGGGCGCGCGCGGCGATCTGCAGGACGTGGTCGGGCAGCCCCTCCTGGCGCTCGTACAGCGCCCGGCCGAGCCCGGGTGGGCGGGCATACTGCCAGGCGGCCTCGACGAGGATCCGTCGGGCGTAGCGCGAGCCGGTCTTGGTGATCGACCCGTGCCGATCGGTCTCGCCGGATTGCTCGCGGGAGGGCACCAGCCCCAGCCACGACCCGAGCTGCGCGGCGCGCGGGAAGCGGGTGAAGTCTGAGACCTCGAGCACGATGATCAGCGCCGAGAGCGTGTCGATCCCACGGAACGCGCGCAGCCGGCGGACCAGCGGCGAGAACTCCGGGTCGGTCGCGACCCACGAGAGCCGCTCGTCCAGAGCGTCCTTGCGGGCACTCAGCCCGTCGCACGCGGCGAGGTTGTCGATGAACGCCAGCTCGGTGTTCTGCTGCTCGAAGCGCTGCGCGTGAAGCCACTGGCGGTGCACCTTGGTCCACGTGCTGCGATCCCACACCCGGCCGTGACGTAGCAGCAGCTTGGACAGCCGGTGCCGGCAACGCATCAGATCGACCCGGACCTGCTCGCGCGCGCGGGCCAGGTCCCTCGCCGCCTCGAACGTCGCCGACGGGACCGCGACCGCTGTCAACGCGCCGGCCATCAACTGCCGCAACAACAGGTCGGTGTCGCGGCGATCGGACTTGTGGCGATCCCCGGACGGACGCGGCGTCTTTGACGGTGCGATCACCTGACAATCGACACCGGCAGCGACCGCCGCCCGGTACAGGCCAAACCCGGTCGGGCCCGCCTCGTAGCAGCAGCGCACCGGCCCCGGCAGCCCGGTCAGCCACCCAACGACCGGCTCGATCGCCCCGGTATCGAATCGTTGGCGCGACAGCTCGCCGGTCATGACGTCCAGCGACGCGGCGTAGGTCGAGCGCGCGTGGACATCCATCGCGGCCCATGTCATCGTTCCGGTCACGGCCGGACCTCCTTCGTATGGGGTCAGCCGGAGCCACTCTCCGGCCAGTCAAACCCCCGCATAATGCGTTCGAGGTCCGGCCTTCAACGTTCCGGCGAATCATCCTCCATAGGGTCTAGCAGAGCTTGGGGACTGCTCGTTGGCAAGGTGCCAGCGCTGCGTTACTGGGCGAGATCGGCGGTCTGTGCTCGTGTCGGAGTGGAGCAACGACCCCTGGCGCGCGGTGGTGACCGATTAGTCTGGGCCTCGGGTGCCGGTCTGAACTCGCGTGCAGACCAAGAACCTCGACATTTACGGTTCCGCGCCCATCCCGTGGAGCCGCGCGTGCGACGCGTTGGCGGCGAGCCGCGGCCCCGGAGTCACGTTCTTCCTCGGCACCGTGCGCCCAGACGCGACGCCGCACGCCGCCGGGATCGGCGCCGTCTGGGCGGACGGCACGTTGTGGTTCGTGACCGGCCCGCGAACCCGCAAGGCGCGCAACCTCGCCGCCAACCCAGCGTGCACGATCTCGTGCCGGCTGCCGGGCATCGACGTGGTGCTCGAAGGCCGCGCCGAGCGGGTCACCGACGCCGACACGCTGGAGCGGCTCGCCAACGAATATCGCGAGGGCGGCTGGCCGGCGGAGGTCGACGGCCGATGCGTTCACGGCGCCCTACAGCGCACCGAGCGCCGGGCCCCCGCCGTGGCACCCGTACCGCTTCACTTTCCGCACCGCGTTCGGCGTCGCGACCGCGGAGCCCCACGGGCTTCCGCTGGCGATTCGATAGCTACTAGCCGGAAGTTTTCACGGTTGAGATGTTGAATCCCGCGTGGTGGTGCGGGATTCGGGTGCTGCTGACGGGTTTGGCTTTGGCTACTGGTGGAGTTTAACGTTGAGTAGTTCGAGGGCGTCGGCTTGTAGTGGGGTGGGTGTCGTGAGGCGAGTGAAGGTGTGCTCGGCGTGGCCGATGCGCACGGTGTTGCGGCAGAGTGTCCCGAGGTCTGCGAGTAGGTCGGGGAGGGTGTGGGCGGGGTGGCCGGTCGGGGTGGTGGCGCTGCCGGCCTTTGCGCGGGCGGATGCTGAGCGGGCGGCGGGCTTGACGGGGTCGGCTGGGGTGAGCGGCGTGTCGTCTGTGAACAGCAGCTCGGGGAGGCGCGCCTGGAGCTCGAAGGAGACGTAGTAGGCGAGCATGCAGAGGAACACGTGCGCGCGGACGCGGGTCTCGAGGTGGTGGTGGATCGGGCGGATCTCGATTGTGTCCTTCATCGTTCCGAACGCGCGCTCGGCCATCTTGAGCTGCTTGTAGGCGCGGACCGCGGCGGGCGCACCGAGCGTGTCGGCGGGGAGGGTGGTCCGGATCGCGTAGAGGCCGTCCAGGGCGGCCTCGCTGTTGATCTCCTCGGTCTTGCGCTCGTAGGCGAACGCGCCGTCGGTGATCTGCAGGGTGAAGTGCTTGGCGACCTTGTACTTGTTTGAGATCTTGCCGGCGCGCTCGCCGATCTTCCCGGCGTCAGCTGCGCGTAGCCGGCCGCGCGGACCCTCGACGCTGGCCTTGACTTTCTCGAGCTCGGCCTCGGTAGCAGCGAGCAGCTCTGCGCGTTTGCGGGCGCGCTCGGCGGCGACGGCCGGGTTGCGGCACACCACCAGCCGCTCGCCGGGGAACAAGGGTGAGGTGATCTCCGCGAGGTTGACCTCGTCAAACAGCGACAGCTGCAGATCGCCTGAGTTCACCAACGAGCGGATCTGCACGCTCTTGAGCGCGCTGATGAAGTCCACGCCCTGCTCCTTGAGGCTCTGAGCGTGGGCTTGGGTGATCATCCCGCGGTCGCCGACGAACACGACGTTCTCGATCCCGAACCGCTCACACACCGCGGTGACGATTTCGGGAACGGTCTGCTGGTCGGTGACGTTGCCCTCGTGCACGCACACGGCGACCGGGCGGCCGTTCGGGCTGCAGATCAGCCCGTAGTTGACCTGCAGCTTGCCCTTTACGCCATCGCGTGAGTAGCCGAGCGTCGCCAGCGGACAACAGCGACCCTCCATGTAACTCGAGGACAGGTCATAGAGCACGAACGCGTTGCTCTGCCCTTCGCCGGGCAGGTGGCGACGCGCGAGCGTCCGCTCGATCCGCGGCTGGCGCTCGACCAGCCAGTCCATCGCCGCCAACAGCTCGGCCTCGGTGACCTCGCCAAGCGAAAGCTCATCGCCCAGTGTGGTCTGCGAGAAGCGCCTGGTCGCCGACAGCTTCGATCCCGGGCCGATCAGCCGCTGAACGACCATCGCGACAACCAGATCACGCTCACGGCAGCGATCGCGGCTGATCAGCCGCTCCACATCGAGGTCGCGTAGCACCCCCAGCACCGCGGCGACGTGGCCGTGCGGCAGCGATCGCTTGATCTCAAAGTCCTCGTCGAGATCAACCAGTCGACGGCCGGCGAGCATCGCGCGGATCACATCGATGATCTCCGCCGGTAGATGCGAGAGGTTGCCGAGGTTCTCATGGCGGACCTTGCCGCCCTCGCGGTATGAGCGACGAAGGAGATGCGAGGTGTAGACCGCCCCGTCCTTCCCCTTCGTCTTGATTGTGGCTACGTGAGCCGAACCACCACGCTTCGCCATGCCAACAATATAGAACATACCTCGGACGGATAACAGTCATGACTTTGGCTACACCCAACCGGCATAAATGAGCCCGACCCCCACAAACACTGGGGATCGGGTCTCAAACCCTCAAAAACTTCCGACTA
>CAWCPU010000002.1:0-1066436 GCA_963797545.1 uncultured delta proteobacterium | reverse complement strand
CCGATCGAGTTCCGCTGGCACTCGATGGCCGAGTTCCTCGACGCGCTCGAGCGCGCGGGCGTGGCGATGAACGTGGCGCAGCTCGTCGGTCACGGCTCGGTACGCGCCGCGGTGACCGGCGCGCTGAATCCCGCCGCGCCCACTGCCGACGAGCTCGCACGCATGGAGGCGCTCACCAAGGCGTCGCTCGACGCCGGCTGCGTCGGCGTCAGCAGCGGGCTCGGCTATCCGCCGGGCATCTTCGCGCACGAGGACGAGCTCACCGCGTTCGCGTCGTGGGCGGCCGGCGCCGGCAAGCTCTTCACGTCGCACCTGAAGGCGTACAGCTGGATCAGCCCGACCTTCGCGAGCGACCCGACGCAGGAGCCGCACAACCTCGCCGCGATCGCCGAGATCCTGCGCGTCGCGCGCGGCGCGCGGGCGCGGCTCCAGATCAGCCACTTGATCTTCGTCGGCCGCGCGACCTGGCCGACCTGCGCGCGGGCGATCGCGCTGATCGACGAGGCCCGCGCCGACGGCGTCGACGTCGCGTTCGACGCGTTCCCCTACACCGCGGGAAACACCACGGCGAGCGTGCTGTTTCCGCCGTGGATCCTGCCGCGGCTCGAGGAGGTGCTGGAGAATCCGCAGGAGCGCGCCGACCTCCAGAGCTTCGCCGACGGCGTCTTCGCCGCGCTCGGGTTCGACTTGGCCGACATCCAGATCATGACGGCCAACGCCGCGGCGCTGGACGCAGTACGACGGCCTCCGCGTCACCGAGGCCGCGGAGCGCGCCGGCATGGACCCGTTCGGCTTCTACTGTCGGCTCGTCGTCGACAGCGGCCGCATGGCGCGCGTCCTGATCCACACCTACAGCGGCGACCGCGGCGAGGAGGAGGCGCTGCGCACCGTGCTGCGCCATCCGCTCTGCACGATCGAGACCGACACCTTCGTGACCGCCGCGGGGCCATCAGAACCCGGCGAGCTACGGAACCTTCCCGCGCGTGCTCAGCACCTACGTCGACGAGGGCCTCTTCACGCTCGAGCAGGCGGTGCACAAGATGACCGGCGCCGCCGCCGCGCGCCTCGATTGGACCGACCGCGGCTACGTGCGCGCCGGCTGCGCCGCGGATCTCGTCGTGCTCGACTCCGCGCACGCTGCGCGACACCGCGACCTTCGAGGCGCCGGCGCGCTTCCCGACCGGCATCGAGCACGTCTTCATCAACGGCCGCCACGTCCTCGACGGCGCCACGTACGATCCCGCCGCGCGCGCGGGACGCGTCATTCGGGCATAGGCCCGCGGCGGGACGCGTCGGGCGCCGCGGGATTCGGCGTGGGAGCTGCGCCGTCACGGGTGACCGAGCGCCGACCGTCGCCGCCGGCCGCGCGGGGTCTGCGGCGCCGGCCGCCCCGCGCCTCGCCTTGCATCGGCTCTCCCCCTGGTCCATTCACTCGTTGAACGGAGGTCTCCCATGAGCGACGAGTGGCGGCAGACCGCGTGCATCCTCTGCAGCGTGAACTGCGGCATCGAGGTGAAGCTCGACGGCCGGCGGATCGCGCGCGTGCGCGGCGACAAGCGCGCATCCCGCGTCGCGCGGCTACGCCTGCGAGAAGGCGCAGCGGCTCGACCACTACCAGAACGGCCGTCACCGGCTGACGACGCCGCTGCGCCGCCGCGCCGACGGCACGTTCGAGGAGATCGACTGGGACACCGCGATCCGCGAGGTCGCCGAGCGGCTCGGCACGCGTGCGCGACACCCACGGCGGCGCGAGCATCTTCTATTACGGCGGCGGCGGGCAGGGGAACCACCTCGGCGGCGGCTACGGCGGCGCGACCCGCCGCGCGCTCGGCTCGTCTACTCGTCGAACGCGCTGGCGCAGGAGAAGACCGGCGAGTTCTGGGTCGACGGCCAGCTCTTCGGCCGGCCGCGCTGCCACACCACCGGCGACTTCGAGCACGCCGAGGTCGCGATGTTCGTCGGCAAGAACCCGTGGCAGTCGCACGGCTTCCCGCGCGCGCGCGCCGTCCTGCAGAGATCGCCGACCGACCCGGCGCGCTCGTTGATCGTGATCGATCCGCGGCGCACGCGAGACCGCCGAGCTCGCCGACTTCCACCTCCAGGTGCGTCCCGGCACCGACGCGTTCTGCCTCGCCGCGCTGCTCGGCGTGCTCGTCGAGGAGGATCTCGTCGACACGACTTCCTGCGCGAGCACACCGCCAACGGTCTCGAGCGAGCTGTCGCCGCGCTCCGCGCCGAGCTGCCGATCGCCGACCATTGCGCGCGTCGCGGGCGTCGCCGAGGACCTCGTGCGCGCGGTCGCGCGGCGCATCGCGGCGGCGTCGAGCGTCTCGATCTTCGAGGACCTCGGCATCCAGCAGGCGCCGCACAGCACGCTGAACTCGTACCTCGAGAAGCTCCTCTACCTGCTCACCGGCAACTTCGCGCGGCCCGGGGCGATGAACATCCACACCCGGTATGGCCAGCCTCGGCGGCGGCAGGGAGGGCGGGCGCGACGCAGCCCCGTCGGCGGCCATCGCATCATCACCGGCCTCATCCCGCGCGAACGTGATCCCCGACGAGATCCTCACCGACCATCCCGAAGCGGTTCCGGGCGATGATCGTCGAGAGCGCGAACCCGGTGCACTCGCTCGCCGACAGCCGCGCGGATGCGCGAGGCGCTCGACGCGCTCGACCTCGTCGTCGTGATCGACGTCGCGCTCACCGAGACCGCCGCGCTGCGCCGACTACGTGCTGCCGGCGCTCGTCGCAGTACGAGAAGTGGGAGGCGACGTTCTTCACGCTCGAGTTCCCCGAGAACGTCTTCCATCTGCGGGCGCCGATCCTCGACCCGCTGCCCGGCACGCTGCCCGAGCCCGAGATCCATCGCGCGCCTGGTGCGCGCGATCGGCGCGCTCACCGACGACGACCTCGCCCGCTTGCACGCCGCGGCGGCAGCAGGGCGGGCCGCCTACGCCGAGCCTTTCTCCGCCTCGACGACCGAGCGGCCGCACCTCGCGGCGCTGATCCCGGTCGTGCTCTACGAGACGCTCGGGCCGACGCTCGGCGCCGGCAACGAGGGCGCCGCGCTGCTCTGGGGCGCTGGCGCACACCTGCGCCCTCAGCTACCCCGACTCGGTGCGGCGCGCGGGCTTCGCGGGCGACGGCCTCGCCCTCGGCGACGCGCTCTTCGACGCGATCCTCGACGAGCCGCTCGGGCGTCACGTTCACGGTCGACGACTACGACGAGACCTGGCGGCGGCTCGACGACGCCCGACGGCAGATCAACCTCACGATCCCCGAGCTGCTTGACGGAGCTTCGACGGACTGCGCGACGAGCGTCCAGAGCGCGATGCGCGAGTTCCCGTTCGTGCTCTCCGCCGGCGAGCGTCGGTCGTCGACCGCGAACACGATCTTCCGCGATCCGGCCTGGCGGAAGAAGGACGCGGCCGGCGCGCTGCGGATGAAGCCCCGACGACGCGCGTCGCGCTCGGCGTCGCCGACGGCGGCCGCGTGCGCGATCACGACCCGCCGCGGCAGCGCCGAGGCGGTCGTCGAGGTCAACGCGTGCATGCAGCCGGGGCACGTGAGCCTGCCGAACGGCCTCGGCCTCTCGTACCCGGACGACGACGGCGCCACGTCGTGCACGGGATCGCGCCGAACGAGCTCACCGCCTCCGACGACCGCGACTGGCTCGCCGGCACTCCCTGGCACAAGCACGTGCCCGCGCGCATCGAAGCGCTCGCCGGCTGAGGACGGGCGCGCTGCATGCGACGCACGCGCTTCGATCGAGCGGCCGTGCCCGATCGCCCGCGCGACGGACCTGATCGGCGACTGGTGGACGCCGCTCGTCCTGCGCGAGGCCTTCGCCGGCCGGCGTCGCTTCGAGGACTTCAGCGCGCCCTCGGCATCCCGCGCGCCGTCCTCGCCAAGCGCCTCGAGCGCCTCGTCGAGGAGGGGTTGATGAGCCGCGTGCCGTACGCCGAACGGCCGCTTCGCTACGAGTATCGCTTGACGGAGAAGGGCCGGGCCTTCTGGGACGTGCTCGCCGCGATGTGGCGCTGGGGCAGCGACTGGCTCTGGGAGGCGAAGCGGCCGCCCGTCGCGCTGGTCGACCGCGAGACCGAGCGCGAGGTGCGCCCGCTCGTGGTCGACGAGCACACCGGCGCCCGGCTCGACGTCCGGCGGCTCCGCGTGCGGGCCGTCCGGTCGCAGCCTGCAACCCCGCCGACTCCGCGAGCCGTGAGAGCGCAGCCCGCAACCCGGCGCGGCGGCGCGGCCGCGCCGCCGCGCCGCGCTACCGGCGGGCCGCCGCGGCCTCGCGTGCGCCGCCGTCCGGGAGCGAACGATGCCTGACGCGCGCCGCCCGGTCGCAGTCGTGGTCGGCGTCGGCGCCGGTCTCGGCGCGGCGCTCGCCAGGCGGTTCGCGGCGCGCTACGCGGTCGCGCTCGTCGCACGGCACCGGGAGAAGCTCGACGTGCTGGTGAACGAGATCGCCGCCGGCGGCGGCCGCGCCGTCGCGGTAGCCGCCGACGTCACCAAGGCGGACGACGACGCCGCGGCGGTCGCGCGCATCCGCGACGCGCTCGGCGATCCGGACGTGCTCCTCTACAACGCCGCGATGCGGCCGTTCGGTCGCCTGCTGGAGACCAAGCCGAGCACCTTCGAGAACACCTGGCGCGTCAACGCGTTCGGCGCGTTCGTCTGGTCGCAAGCCGTCGTCCCGGGGATGCTCGCGAAGGGGCAGGGCGTGATCCTCTTCACCGGCGCGACCGCGGGCAGCAAGCCGTTCGCGACCTCGGCGGCGTTCGGGCCGGCGAAGTTCGCCCTCCGCGGTCTGGCGCAGGTGATGGCGCGCGACCTCGGCCCGCGCGGGATCCACGTCGCGTACGTCAACGTCGACGGTCCGATCGACATGCCGTTCATCCGGCAGCTCCGTCCCGAGCTGGAGAAACCGGACATGCTCGATCCGGCGGCGATCGCCGAGAGCTACTGGCACCTGGCGCATCAGCACCCGAGCGCCTGGACCCAGGAGCTCGACCTGCGGCCCTTCAAAGAGAGCTTCTGATCAGATCTCGAGGCCGGTCCTCCTCGTGGCGGGAACGCGTCGACTGGAGTCGTACGGGCCGCCAGGCGACGTGTGCGTCCTTCATGAGCAGAATGGAGATCCGGTATCGCGTCGCCACGAGGCGACGGACAGGAGGCGGCGGGCGCTCCGCGGGGCGCGCGAGGGCGTCACGCGGCGCGCCGCTGCCGTGCGATCAGCCGCTTCGCGTGGCCCACCAGCTCGCCGCCGTTGAAGGGCTTGGTGACGTAGCAGTCGGCGCCGAGGTCGGTCGCCTTCTTCACGTCCTCCTCGTTGGTGCACGCCGTGAGGATGATCACCGGCAGCGTGCTGGTGCGCGGCTGCTCGCGGATGAACCGCATCACCGCGTAGCCGTCGACCTCGGGCATCATCACGTCGAGGATCACGAGATCGACGTGCTCGCTGCGCAGCACCTCCATCGCCTCGGCGCCGCCCGCACAGGTGCGCGTCCGCATGCCGGCGGAGCGTAGTCGTCGCTCCACGATCTCGGCGACCGTGAGATAGTCGTCGACGATGAGGACGGTTGCCGGCTCCGCACGTTCGCTGCTCACGGGCTTCTCCATGGTCGCTCTCCTCGCGGCGGCGTCGTCGCCGCGCGCCGCCCCGGCGCCGACCGCGCGACGCTGCGGCACCGCTGTCGGGTGCTATGCACGATGCTCGACGGAGCAAGCCGGATGCCGGCGCGAAGGCGCAGTGTTGGCGGTGAGTTTCGCCGACTATCCGCGCGCGTAGCGTCGCGAGTGGCACAGCGCGAGCGCTGATGTCACTGCGCCGCGACCGGCGAGCACGCGGCGCCGCGATCGCCCGAATCGCCCGAGCTGTGGAAACGCAACGGCGAGAACCTGCCGGGGCCGCGTGTGAATCGCGTCTGCGGGAAACGCGGTGAGCCGATCGGCGGTCAATCACCACAACCCGTGAGTGCGTTCGCGCCGTGCATCCATCCGGCAGAGTGTCATCGAAATGACAGATGGGAAACAAAGACTCCGAGTATGCGCTTCACGACTGGCGATCGTATTGGCAAGGCTAATACACTTGCGATGGCCGCGAGTGCCTGCGGTCGCGAAGCGACGATCGCCGCGACGATCATCTCGTCGCGCCGACGCCAGGGGGTCGACGATGCGAACTGCGCTGAGAACTTCGCTCGTGGCGGTACTCTGCTGCGCCGCGTTCGGCTGCGGCGACAACGGCAACGGAAACGACAACGGCAGCGGTCCTCCGGCCGCCACGCCGACCACGACGCCGGCGCCGACCGCGACCGCCCCGCCGCAGATCCCGTGTCCGACCAAGCTCACGTACACCGGCCGCGCCGAAGGCTCCGACCTCGACGTCGGCTCGACCGGCATCTACTTCGATCAGCAGGTCGTCGGGTTCGGCTCGTTGAGCTTCGACCTCGCGTGCCCGGGATCGTTCCTCGGGTCCTGCGGGGAATGCGCGCTCAGCGGCCCGATCGAGAGCACGACGGTCGTGAACAACCGTCGCTGTCAGGACGCGAGCGAGCGCGTCTGCGCCACGGACGCCGACTGCCCGGGGAGCGCCTGTGTGTTCTTCTTCGGCGCCCCGGCTCCGGTCTCCGCCGGCGGCGTGGCCGTGTGCGTCGCCAACCGCGTGAACGGGATGGTGACCGGCACCGTCAGTCCGGAGGCCGGAAGCGGCGCCAGCACCTTCAACACCGTCTGGTCGATCCACAGCGGCATCGCCGTCGATCAGCCCTGCCCGACGTGCAGCGGAGCGGGATTCGACACGATGGGGACGTGCAGCGGCGGCTCGCGCGACGGTGCGGCCTGCACGGTGCACGGCACCAGCGCGAGCTTCGGCAACACCAGCTTCGATTGTCCGCCGGAGCCGAGCGCGAACATCGGCGACCTCGACATCCCGCTGAATCTCACGACCGGAACCCGCTCGCTGGAGCCGACCGCGACCTGCGCCGGCCCCGCGCCCGCCAGCGGCGAGCCGTGCTACTGCACCGGACAGCTCCAGCCGAACGGTTGCACCGACGGCGTCTGCACGGTCGACGCGACGGGCGAAGGCGTCTGCGAGGCGGGACCCCGAGATTCGATGTGCGAGATGCAGCCGTTCCGCTCGTGCGTCACCGACGCCGACTGCCCGCTCGCCGGCGACACGTGCGTCATGAGTCCGACGAAGCGCAAATGCGCCGGGCCGACGGACGCGAGCGGCGTCCTGACGGGGCCGCTCGCGCGCACCGGGACGCCGGGGCAGACGGATCAGGTGCAGGTCGCCGCCTTCTGCGTCGGCGCGACGCGCAGCCCGAGCGTCAACATGGCGGCCGGCGTGCCCGGGCCGGCGACCCTGCGTCTGCCGACCACCGTCTGCGTCGGGGACGTCTGTCCGTGAACGCGACGTCAGCGCGGGTACGCGGGCCGACGCGCCGGCGACCGGCGGCGTCGATCGGCGAGCCGCGTGCCGATCGGCGCCGCCGGGGCTGATCAGCGAACCGCGTCCGCGACCAGCTCCGCCGGAAGGAACACGAGATCGATGATGACCGCCGGCGGAAAGAGCGGCACTTTCATCGCGGCCGGCACGTCCCAGTCGTTCACCATGCGGGTGGTCGCGAAGACGTAGGGCTCGTCCTCGTCGCGAAGCGCCCGCGTCTCGCTCCGCCGCTCGTAACGGTACGGCTGCTCGCCGTGATAGCCGCGGTCGGATTCTTGATACCGATCGTCGTCGTAGCCGCCCGCGTAGACGGCCGTGAAGGGCGCGCTCGCGAGGAAGAGCGCGAACAGACATCCCGCGAGGAAACGCGCCGCGCGCGTCGATCTCACCGCCATGTGACCTCCCCCGTTTGCGCCCGTCGGCTGCGACGCGCGCGGAAAGTGAAGCGCCTCGCAGCTAACGCCGATTGTTCCGGGGCGTCAATTGGGGCGCGACGGCTCGAACAAGCCGCGCAGGCGGCGGTTGCGCCGGGGTGATGGGCTCCTCGAGGATTTTGACGGCGACGCCGGACCGGCCGCGGACCCGTGCGTGATCGAAGAAGTGACGATCGTGAAGGATTTGTCTGTCCGACCCGGACAAATGTGTGTGTAGAAGTTGCCCACACCGGCTCTTCTTTCATCACGGCCGCGATCTGAAGGCCCGTCTTTCGCGGGTTTCCCGGCCGAAATGCACAGACAATCCGTCGTTCAGCGGCCGCGCTCGCTGGCATGGATGTCGCTAGAAATCGCTTTGTCGATCGGGACGGTACATGTCGGCGAACGCGAACTTCGTCATCAGCTGCGAGCCCCGCCGCGACTTCGTCTCGCGGCTGGAGCCGCCGATCGGACCGACCGACCGCGACGTCCTCGCCGCGCTCATCGCGCTCCCGTCCGTCACCCCGGTGCGGGCGCGGAGCGTCGTGCGACGACCGCCCCGACGCGTCAGCTGGGGTGCCGCCAACGTCCTCGCCGCGCTCGGCTCGTTGAGCACCGTCGCGATCGGCTACCTCGTCTACGCGCTCTTGGCCCCGGTCTACTAGCCCGGGCAAGCTCCGTCGGCTCATCGAGTCGCTTCGGGGCCGAGTGATCGCCCGCCGTCACACGTGCTGCACCGCTGCGGCGCGCTGAGACCGCCGCGCTCCGTCGCGGGTGGCGTCTTTGCAGCATGCCCTTTGCGGCGGGAGCGCATATGCTCTTGCGGCGATGAGCTCCCGCGAGGCCCGAGGTTAGCGAGCACGCGATGGGCCTCGAGATCGATCGCGATCGCTTCGACGACGACGAGTACGTGCGGTTCGCGGCGCGCCTCCAGGCGTCGCTCGCCGCGCTGCGCGCGGTCCTGGCGCGGCCGGGCTTCGGTCTCGGACCGCGCTCGCTCGGCGCCGAGCTCGAGCTCTTCCTCGTCGATCGCGCGGGACGCTCGCTGCCGCTGAACCGCGCGGTGCGCGCGGCGACCTTCGACTCGCGCGTCACCGTCGAGGTGGACCGCTTCAACCTCGAGTGCAACACGCGGCCGGTGCCGTTGGCCGGGCGGCCGTTCAGCGCGCTGCAACGGGAGCTCGAGGAGACGATCGCGGCGATCGGACGCGCCGCGGCGCCGTTCGGGGGTCGCGTCGCGATGATCGGCATCCTGCCGACGCTCGAGGAGGCCGACCTGCAATCGAGCTCGCTCACCGATCTGCGACGCTTCCGCGCGCTCTCGGCGGGCATCCGCCGGCTCCGCGATCGACCGTTCCACGTCGCGATCGAGGGCGACGATCCGTTGGAGCTCTGGTGCGACGACGTGACGCTCGAGGGCGCGAACACCTCGCTCCAGGTGCACCTGCGCGTCGAGCCGTCGGAGTTCGCGCGCAGCTACAACGCGGCGCAGATCGCCACCGCGCCGGTGCTCGCGGCCGCGGGGAACTCGCCGGTCTTTCTCGGCCGCCGCTTGTGGGAGGAGACGCGGATCGCGCTCTTCCGGCAGGCCGTCGACGACCGCGGAGAGCCCGGTGCCGATTGGCGCCCGGCGCGGGTCTCGTTCGGCCACGGCTGGGTGCGTGCGGGCGTGTTCGAGCTGCTGGCGGAAACCGTCGCGCACCATCCGCCGCTGCTGCCGGTCGTCGCGGAGGAGGATCCGCTGGCGTGCGTCGCGTCGGGAGGCGTGCCCGCGCTCCAGGAGCTGCGTCTCCATCACGGCACCGTGTGGCGGTGGAACCGCGCCGTGTACGATCCCACCGGCGGCGGCCACGTGCGCATCGAGCTGCGTGCGCTCCCCGCCGGACCGTCGATGCTCGACATGCTGGCGAACGCCGCCTTTCTCGTCGGCCTCACGCTTCGCCTCGCGCGCGACGCCGACGAGCTCGTGATCGCCATGACCTTCGGACAGGCGCGGCGGAACTTCTACGCTGCCGCCCGCTTCGGTCTCGATGCCGAGCTGCTCTGGCCGTCGGCGGCTGCGCCGTCGCCGCGGCCCGTCCGCGCGGCCGATCTCGTGCGTCGGGTGCTTCCCCTGGCGCGCGAGGGCCTGGTCGACGCCGGCGTCGACGGCGCCGAGGTCGATCGTCTGCTCGACGTCGTCGCTGCGCGCGTCGCCAGTCGCACGACCGGCGCACGCTGGCAGCGGCACGTGCTCGCGTCGCTGAAGACGGGCGTCGACGGGCGTGAGGCGCTCCGCGCGATGCTCGAGCGCTATCTCGTCTGTGCGAGCACCGGCGAGCCGGTCCATCGTTGGCCGGTCGCCGGCTGACGCTGCGTGCGGGCTCCAGCAGGCCGTCGCCGTGGCGCGGCGTCGAGCGACGGATGCGCTCGAACGGTGCGACCGGCGACGCGTGCGCGCCAGACGCAGTCGACTAGTCCGAAAGGACGGCGTCGATCAGGCGGCCGAGCGTGTCGGCGGGGGTCGCGATCTCGCATCGCGCGCCGCCGTGGACCAGACCGACGACGCGCGCCGCGCCGTCGACGAGCGGTGCGCCGGAGTCGCCGGGCACCCCGTGGATGCTCGTGAAGAGCGCGTTCGGCAACGCCGGGAGCGACGGGCAGCGCCCGACGTGGTCGAGGCGGGCATGCTGGAACCGCGGCCGGCTGGGATTGCCTTCGAAATAGAGGACGGTTCCCGGGATCTGCGGCCGCCGCACGACGACGAGCGGCTCGATCGCCACCGGCTCGTCGAGGATCAGGAGCGCCTGGTCCGCGCGATCGTCGATCGCCTCGACCCAGGCGAGTCGCGTCTCGCCGTCGGTGAAGCGCACGTGCAGCTCCTGGCCCGCGTCGTCGACGCAGTGTCGCGCGGTGAGCACGATGCCCGAGCTCTCGGCGAGGACTCCGGAGCAGCCGCGATCGAGGATCACGCTCGCCGCGTGGAGCGCCCGCTCGATCGCGCGCGACCCGGTCGCCGATTCCGACCGCGCCGGCGCGGCCATGGCGAGGAGGAGGACGGTGACGACGCCGACGCGATGCACGCCCGCCATTCTTCTGCCGCGCACTCGGCAATGGAATCCCCCCGCGCCTCGTGATCGAAGAGCCGGCGCGCCGCGCCGGAACGCGGCGGCGCGTCGCGAAATGCACCGCCACCTGTCGCGCCGTACGACACCGGCCGGGTGCGCGGACCGCCGAACGCCGCGACATCGCGAGCGACGACGAGCGGCACGCGACTTGCCTGACATGCGCCCGAAGATCTTCGTGAAGGAGAGCCGAGATGATGCATCACGGGGACGGGCGTACCGAGCCCGAGTCGTTGTCGGATATGCAACTCGATCGCGAGCTGATGGCGCTCAGGCTCGACGTCCACGAGGACAAGATCCGGGCGCTCGCGTTGCTCGAGGAGTACCGCCGGCGGCAGCGCATGTGCGAGCTGAACTGAGGGGGGAATCGCAGAGCATGTAGCGCTTGCGCTCCGCGGCCGACGTGTTTCCGCCGCGGACCGCATTTCCGTGCGCGGTCCGGCCCGGCGTCCAGGCGCGAGCGGGCCGGCTGCGAAGTTCCGCCTACAAGCCGCGCCGCAAACCTGATAAGTGCTACCCCGACTTTCTTCCTCCACGGGGTGCATCTCATGGCGAGTACGACGGCAATCAAGCAACCGGTGCGCGGGTCGGACGGCGGCGCGCGCGACTTCTTCGAGGGCTACGCCCGCGACTTCGACCACATCTACGACGACACGGGCAAGGGCCCGATCGCGCGCTACATCGACACCAATCTCCGCAAGGAGATGCGGCTACGGTTCGAGAACACCTTCGCGCAGCTCCAGCCGATGCAAGGCCGCTCGCTCCTCGACGCCGGCTGCGGCGGAGGCCGCTACGCGATTCCCGCGGCGAAGGCCGGCGCGTCGCGCGTCCTCGGCATCGACTTCAGCGACAGCATGCTCGACCTCGCGCGCCAGAAGGCGGCCGCCGAGGGCTTGTCGAGCGTCTGCGAGTTCGATCACGGCGATCTCCTCACCTACCCGATCGAGCCGAAGAGCTTCGATTACGCGATCGCGATCGGCTTCTTCGACTACATGCAGGACCCGGAGGCCGCCCTCGCCGCGCTCGCGCGCGCCGCGCGCCGGCGCGTCTTCATCTCGCTGCCGAAGCGCTGGCACGTCCTCACCCCCCAGCGCTGGATCCGCTACACGCTCTTCAAGTGCTTCGTGCGCTTCTACTCGCGCCCGGAGGTCGAGCGTCTGGCGGCGAGCGTCGCGCCGAAGAAGACGACGGTCCTCGACATCGGCCGCGAGTACAACCTCGTCCTCGACCTCGAGTAGCGCCGGCGCAGACGCGCTCGCGCGCCGGCGCACGCGCTGCCGAGTCCGTCACTCTTCCGGCGGCCGATCAGCTTGGCGGGTCGCGCCGCTCGGCCGCCGCCGCGGCGCGCGCACGTCCGACCATGAAGGCGACGGTGTCGTTCATGCCGACGGGCTCCAGCGTCACCTCCGGATGGGCGCGGCCGAAGACGCGGAACACCTCGTCGCAGAAGCCCTGGCCGACGACCTCGACCCCCGCGAAGTCGAGCGTCGCGTGCCGGAAGGCCGTCAGCCGAGCGAGCAGGCGCTTCGCCTCCGAGCGGGAGATCAGAACCGTGCCGATCCCGGCGAGCTTGATCGTCGTGCGCGTGCGCGTGAAGCGCAGGCTCTCGGGATCGGTGTAGGCCGCGAAGACGTCCTCGAGGCGCGGGACGTGCCCCGGCACGGTCGCGAGGCGGACGCGCGTGCCGCGGCGTACCTCGCTCGGCGCGATGCCGCTGTCTCCTACCTGATTGTCGACGATCCAGGCGGTGCGCTGGCTCTCGAGCCGGAAGCGGGTCACGGCCTTCGAGGAGAAGAACAGCCCTTCGCCGCTGTGTCGCGCCGGATCGCTCGTGAGCTTCCCCTTCTCGAGCTGCACGATCGCGTCCTGCGGCGTCGCATAGCCGAAGTCCTCGCATAGCCGCCGGAACACGCCGATCCCGTCGTCCTGCACCGTGGTCACCGTCGCGCGGCCCTTCTCGAAGGCGACGGTGACCTCGACGGTGCGGCCGCGGGAGTGCTCGACGGCGTTGTTCAAGATCTCCGACGCGGCATACGCGAGGCTTCGCGCCGCGTCCGTCTGGAGCGGGCGAATGCGGGCGATGTCGGCGGCGAGCGCGTCCCACGCCCGATGCTCGTCGAGGCTCTCGAGGCGGAACCGCCGGCGCAGAGTTCGCAGGCGGTAGCGCGCACCGCGCCCCCGGCCGTGCCGCTGGAGGACGCCTCCCACTACCAGGGCCTGCAGCAACCGGTGCGCCGTCGCCGGCGACACCCGCAGCGCGGCGGCGACGTCGCGATTCTGGACCTCGCCGCGCCGGTCCGCGAGCGCCCGCACCCGGTCGGCGGCGGCCATCATGAAGCGATCGTAGAGGAATCACCTCATAGTGTCGAGGTGATTACCGAAGAATCACATCAGGACGAGGGGCGGGCGTCGCGCGCGCGGGAGTCGGCGTCGTTCGCATCGTCACGCCCGGTAGCGGTCCCAATGGATCAGGGACCGCGGGTCGGGGCGGGCGACCGGCCCGAACCGTCCCATCGGATAGCCGACGGGAATGCAGCAGGTGAGCGTGACGTCCGACGGCAAGCCGAGCACCCGCTCGTACTGGCCGGGATGGAACAGGTGTGGGGTCGTCAGCACGGCCCCGAGGCCGAGCGCGCGGGCGGCGAGAAGCAGGTTTTGCGCTGCCGGGTATGCGGTCGCGTGGATGCCGGTCGACGTGGCGTTGCCGGCGCCGGTCAAGAGACGAGCGGTGCCGGCGGCGCCGAGGTGGCGGAGCGCCGCCGTGATGGTCCGCGGTGAGGCGAGCGCGCTCGCGATCACGGCGTCCTTCTGGATTGCGATGAACACCAGGGCGGGCACGTCCTCGATGTGGTCGAGCATGTACTGGAGGGCGCGCTGGGAGCGCACGCGCTGCGCGGCGTCCTCGCCGGGACGGTGCGCGGCGGCGCCGATCGTGTCGCGGTACCAGGCCGCACCGCTGCGCCACAGCTGCGCGATGCGCCGCTTCTGCTCGGGCTCCCGCACGATCACGAACCGCCAGTTCTGCGCGTTGCTGCTGCTCGGGGCGTGAATCGCTGCGTCGACGAGCTTCACGAGGAGGTCCTCGGGAACGGGGTCCGGCTTCAGCCGTCGCATGGCGCGGCAGGTATGCATGATCTCGAATACGTCGGTGGTCGTGCTCTCGTCGGTCATCGTGTCCCTCCGGTGCTGCGCGGTCGGAGACCGCTTCTTGCCCCGCCGGCGAGATCACGCAAGCGACGGGGTTTTCGGACGGATGTCGCGTCTCGAGCTCGACTGCGGCGCCGGCGCGTATGCCTTGATGTGCGGCGTGCCGTGCGAGGTCGTGCAGCCGTCCAAATGAACATCCCAATGAACATCGCGATTGTGAATCCCTCGGCACATGGCGGCGATGATAAAACTCTGGGGCGGACTCATCGGAGCACCACGGGCCGTGGACGGCGGGGGAAAAATGAGCGATGCGCGCCGACGTGGGTTCTCGCTGTTCGGGCGACGTTGGATCGCCGCCGCGGCGGGTTTCTCGATCGTCTTGGCGGTGACGGTGGCGGCGCCGCCAACGCTCGCCGGGCTGACCATGCCTGCGTCGCCGACGCCGACGTCCACGTCCACCGCCGAGGCGGCGACGGACACGCCGACCGACAGCGCGACGCCGTTGCCCGGCTTGTGCGGTGCCACGCCGCGGCCTGGGTGCCGGCCGTCACGCACGAGCACCTTGCTCGTCAGCGACGAGAAGGTCGACATCCGAGACCGGGTGCTGTTCGAGTACGCGGGGGGCGACGCCGCGGTCGAGGAGCTCGGCAGGCCCGATCGAGACACCGACTACGCGCTCTGCATCTACGACGCGACGCCGGCGATCGTGCTGAGCGCGACCGTACCGGCGGGCGCGACGTGTCGCCGGCGGCCGTGCTGGCGGAAGGTCAGCCGAGGCTTCCGTTACGGTGACCGCCGTCCGTACCACGCGGACGGCGCGAAGAAGGTGCTGCTGAAGGGCGGCGTCGATGCCGTGCGCACCAAGCTGAAGTTCGTCTTGCAGGGCGATCGCATCGGCGGCTCGCCGTCGGAGATGCCGATGCTGCCGCTCGCAGACGGCGCGACGCTCGTCGTGCAGGTCGTGAACGGCGCCGGCATCTGTTGGGAGGGAAGCTTCACCGGCGAGCGCATCCGGGTGAACGCGAAGCGTACGTCACTCAAGGCGACGCAACGCTGATCGTGCTGTTCGTCTTGGAGGAGATCGGAAGCGGGGAGAACGGGTGCGTGCAGTCGAGCCGCCGAGCGTAGCGCGAAGGCCGCGACGATGCGCCTTGTGCAGCGCGCTCCGTCGGCGACCGGCGCCACGCTGCGGCGCCTCGATGGTTTCAGCTCAGCGGTGCTGCGTCCCGCCGCCTTGGTCGGGCCGCTGACCCTGCTGCTGTTGGCCGGCTTGCCCGGGCTGATTGCGCTGCTGCTGCTCTCCGCCCTGTTGGCCGGGCCGCTGCCCGCCCTGATCCGGCTGGCGCTGGCCGCCCTGTCCGCCGTGCTGCTGTCCGCCTTGCTGTTGTCCCGCCTGTCGACGTTCGTCCGCCATCACGTTACCTCCTTGGTCGAGGAAATCATTTAACGACACGATCGACATTAACGATCCGTCGCGTCGTACGCAAAAACGTATTGTGGCAAATTCGCCACGCTACATGATGCGCAATCATATGGTGATCGATGCGGGGGTGTGCGGTTGTGCTCGATCAGTATGAATCAAATCGCGGCGAGAAAATGACACCACTGAGCTCACGTCGCGAGATCGATCCCTTTCTCCACTCGCCGTAGGACCACCAACCCTCGCTCGGTCGCGTGGGACGTCGCGGTCCATGCTGGCCATCTCGTCGTCCATCGCCGCACGATCTCGCGCTCGTCGGACCGTCCCGCGTCATCGAGAAACACGACGCCTTCCGGACGTAAGCGCGGAAACAAGCGCTCGCCCGCAGGGAGACGCGCCAGCGGAGCCACACCGCCTGGCGGTCCGTCGACGACGAGAAGATCGAAAGGCCCGTCGGGAAGGGCGGCGGGATCGTACCAGGGCTGCTCTCCAGCTTCACAGCCTACGGAAACCAGCGGCGCATCGATCAGCGTCGCCCAGCGGTCGAGGCCTTGCCGCGTGATCTCGCGTCGAGTGGCGTCGGCGAACCGTGCGTCGTGGTCGAGGCTCCAGAGATGCCCGTGACCATTTTTCTGCAGCGCTCGCGCAATCACGACCGTGGTGACGCCGCTGCCGCACTCGAGAACCGCCAGCGGTCTTTCCGCCAACACGTGGCGAGCGAGCGCGAGGAGGAAATCCGGCGAACCCGCCCAGCCGCGGGTCGCCGGCAAGGAAGAAGGCGGTTGAAGCTCGACATACAATGCCTGCAGCGCTTCGATCTGACGGAACTGCTTCGCAATCGCTGCCTCGAGCCGTCTGCCGACCTCACCGACGCGCTGGTCGACGTGCACGATCTTGCGGTAGATCGCGGCCGCGATGACCAACCCGACCAGCACGAGCAGCCATTCCATCGCGCGCGCTCTCTTCCTTGCGAACCCTCGCGCCTCGCCGACGCAGAGGAGAGACACGTCCGGTGAGAGCCCGATGTCGACGATGCAGCTATCGCTTGGTACCGACCACCGATCGAGCTGTCCCGACCGTCAGCCGTGTCCCCGCATCGCGCTCAGAAGTACCCTTCGGGCTCCTGCGTGCCGCCCTCGGGGGGCTTCTCGCGGCTCGGGATGTACTTGCCGGTGATCATGTCCTTGTAGCCGAGGCCGGGACCGACCATCGGGTAGACGTGGGCGCGTCTGGTCGACCATGACCTCGAGGAACGCGGGGCCGTCGAACTTGACGAACTCCTCCAGGTGCGCGCGGACGTCGTCGTTCTTGGTGACGCGCTTCGCGAAGCCGAAGCCGTCGGCCGCGACGGCGCGGACGAAGTCCTTCTTGTGGAGGCTCTTGTCCGATCCGGAGTAGCGGCTGCTGTAGAAGAGGTCCTGCCACTGGCGGACCATGCCGTCGCCGAGGTTGTTGAGCAGTAGCACCTTCACGGGGATGTCGTACGTCGTGAGCGTCTCGAGCTCGCCGAGGTTCATGCGGATCTAGCCGTCGCCGTCGACGTCGATCACGAGCGCGCCGGGATTGGCGAGCTGGGCGCCGATCGCGGCGGGGAGGCCGAAGCCCATCGTTCCCATGCTGCCCGACGTCAGAAACGTCCGCGGCTTGGTGAAATCGAGATACTGCGCCGCCCACATCTGGTGCTGGCCGACGCCGGTCGCGACGATCGCCTCGCCGCGGGTGATCTCGTTGAGGGTCTTGAGGACGTACTCGGCCTGGATCTGATCGGACTCGCGATTGTAGTCGAGCGGATGTCGCGTGCGGAGCTCGTGCACGTGCTGGCGCCAGCGCGCGAAGCCCTTCTTGAAGCCGGCGCCCGCCTTCAGGAGCTGGGCGAGGCCGCGCTTGGCGTCCGAGACGTGCGCCCAGTCGACGTGCTTCACCTTGTGGATCTCGGAGGCGTCGACGTCGAGGTGCGCGATCTTCGCGCCGGGCGCGAACTCCTTGACCTTGCCGGCGACGCGGTCGTCGAAGCGGGAGCCGACCGCGAAGAGGAAGTCGCAGTCCTCGACCGCGTAGTTGGCGTAGGCGGTGCCGTGCATGCCGAGCATGTGGAGCGAGAGCTCGCTCGTCGTCGCCATCGCGCCGATCCCCATCAGCGTCGTCACGACCGGGATCCCGAAGCGCTCGGCGAACGCGCGCAGCTCGGGCGCGGCGTTGCCGTTGATCACGCCGCCGCCGGCGTAGATCAGCGGCCGTTCCGACGCCGCGAGCATCTTGAAGAACGCCTCGCCCTCGGCGGGCGAGATGCTCGTGTGCTTCGAGCCCCTCGAGGCGCTCCTCGTAGCCGCGAAGCGGCAGCAGGCCGGAGCCCTGAAAGAGGCCCTTCGCGAGCTGCACGTCGCGCGGGATGTCGACCACGACGGGCCCGGGCCGGCCGCTGCGCGCGATGTCGAAGGCGCGGCGCATCGTCGCCTCGAGCTTGCTCTCGTCGGTGACGAGGAAGACGTGCTTCGCGCACGCCGCCATGATGTTGAAGACCGGCGCCTCCTGGAACGCGTCGGTGCCCATCGCAGCGCGCGGCACCTGCCCGGTGATGAGCACGACCGGCACCGAGTCGGCCTGGCAATCGCGGACGGGCGTCACCGAGTTGGTCGCGCCGGGACCCGAGGTCACGAGGAAGACGCCGACCTTCCCGCTCGAGCGCGCGTAGCCCGCCGCCATGAAGCCCGCGCCCTGCTCGGTCGCCGGCACGACCAGGCGGATCTCCTCGCCCTTGTGGTTGGCGTTGTAGCGGAAGATCGCGTCGTAGGTCGGCAGGATCGCGCCGCCGCTGTAGCCGAAGATGGTGTCGACGCCCTCGTCCGCGAGCACCTGGACGATCATGTCCGCGCCGTTGAGCTCGGTCCCGGCGAGCGGGTGCGTCTTGGCTGGCGAAGGCATCGTCTTCACGGTGGTCATCGGCTGCTCCTTGGCTGCGGGGCTACGGCGGTCATACCGCGATCCGTCCACAGGTGCCAGGTTCTGCTTTGTGGACGCGGAGTTCCGCGGTCCGCGTGGAGCTCGCGATCGCTCCCGGTTCGCGGGGTGGCGCGACGCCGAGCGATGCAAGACGTTCGACGAGCTGGCGACTATCCGCACTGTTCCCTCGGCGGCGGCGTCGATGACGATCGGCTCCTCGAACGTCAGCGGCCGTTGACAGCGATTCGGCCGACGTACTATGCGGAGCGCCATTCGCCCGTCTGGTGCAGGGAAGCCGGTGCGACACCGGCGCTGCCCCGCAACTGTGAGGGGGGACGAGCGCGGCCCGTAGGCCACTAGGTCGAGTCGGACCTGGGAAGGCGACCGCGTGAGGACGATCCCCGAGCCAGGACATCTGCCCCGGACGGAAGGGCCAACAACGACGACCTTCCGAGGGGGAGGGTGGGCTTGACCGACACACGCATCGCCATCGCCGTCCGTCGCGCCGGTTCTCCCTCGGAGGACCGGGGCAGGCATTGAACGGCGCAGCGTCGCTCGCATCGCTGAAGCGTTACGGGTCGGCCTTCGCGGTCTCGATCCTGTGCCACGGCGTGGTCGTGCTCGGAATCCTGCCGCGGATTCTCGTCACGGGATCGGCCGCATCGCCGCGCATCTCGGTCACGATTCGTGACGCGGGGATCGGCGGCGGCGAATCCGGCTCGGGTGGCGGCGGCGAGCCGGCCGCAGGCGCGGCGGGCAGGCGCGACGAGCCGCGCCCCGCCAACGGCGACGCGGTCTCCCACGAGCGCGCGACCGAAGAACGGAAAGAGGTGCGAGGTCTGGTGCACGACACGCGGCCGGCGACGGCGCTCGCGACGCGCGACGTGCGGCACGAGCGCTGGTCGCGGACGGCGTCATCGCGTCGCCGACGCGACCGCCGCGAGCGCGCAGCAAACGTCGCGCGATCGGACGCCCGCGATGCGCTCGCCGCTCCGCCGGCGGTCGCCGCGGTGAACGGCGACCACGACGCCGTCGCGCGGACGGCGGACACTAACGCCGCGCTCGGCGCGGCGCCGGCGAGCCGCGGTTCGAGCGAGGGCGACGGCTCGACGACCGGCGACGCTCGCAGCGCTGCCGCCGGCGGCGGCCGCCGGCGGCGGTGCGGCCTCCGGCGGCGGTGAGGGCCCGGACGGCCGCGGCTCTGGCGGCCGAGGTGGCTCGGGCGCTGGCGGTGGCGGCGACCTGCGCGCGTCGTGCGCGAGCTGTCCGTCACCGGTGTATCCGAGCCGGGCGCGCCGGCTCGGATGGCAGGGCACCGTCGACGTCGCGCTCCAGGTCGGCGCCGACGGCGGGGTCGAGGACGCGCAGGTCGGACGCTCGTCGGGATACGCGGCGCTCGACGCCGCGGCGGTCGCGGTCGCGCGCCGGAGTCGTTTCCACGTGACGGAGCGCAGCGGCATCCGCGGATCGCTGCGGTACCGGTTCGTCTTGGAAGACGCACCGGCGGGCTCGTTGTGACGCCGAGAGGAGGATCGATGAGGAAGCTCCGCTACGAAACGCTGGCGATCGCCGTCGCGCTGACCGTCGCGCTCGCGACGGCCGTCGACGCGCAAACGGACTCGGAGGAGCGCGCCGGGGCGTCCGCGGGATCGGCGTCGACCGCCGACCAGAACGACGAGACCGCGTCACGCCCCGCCCGCGTCGGCCCCGAGGAGAGCGGCGAGCCGCTCGCGACGATCGTCGTCACCGCGACGCGCACCGCGACCCCGCTCGCGGAGACGCCGGCGTCGCTCACCGTGGTCGACGACGGCGACATCCAGGCGCGGCAGGCGGAGACCGTGCTCGACGCGCTGCGGACCGTTCCCGGCGTCGACGTCGCGCAGGGTGGCTCGCGCGGCACCAACACCGAGCTCTTCATCCGCGGCGCCGAAGCGGATCAGACGCTGGTGATGATCGACGGCGTCGAGGTGAACAGCGTCACGCTCGGCGCCTTCGACTTCGCGAACCTCACCACCGACAACGTCGAGCGCATCGAGATCCTGCGCGGCGCCGGCGGCACGCTCTACGGCTCCGAGGCGATCGGCGGCGTCGTCAACATCATCACCAAGGAGGGCCGGGGCGCGCCCGGCGGGACGATCTCCGGCGAGGGCGGCAACGGCGCGACCGGACGCGGCACGATCTCGTCGGCCGGACAGTACGGCAAGCTGCGCTACTCGGTCGCGGGCGCCTACCTCCACACCGACGGCTTCCGCGCGGTGAACGACGACTCCCGCAACGGCACCGCCTCGCTGCGGCTCGACTACGACGCGACCGAGAACGCGACGGCGCGCTTCTTCTTCCGCTACACCGACAGCGCCGCCGGCATCTTCAACAGCAACAACTTCATTTCCAACGCGCGCGATCCGAACGCGCGCATCGCCGACCAGTTCCTGCTGGTGAAAGGCGAGTGGGAGCAGATGCTCGTTCCCGACCTCGAGCTCCGGCTGGCGGCGAGCTACACCCGCGACGACCAGAAGTTCCGCGACCCGCCCGATCCCGCGGAGACCAGCCTGACGCTCTCGGACATCCCGTCCGAGATCGTCACCGGCGAGGTGCAGCTCAATCACTACTGGCGGCAGATCGCGACCACGACCGCCGGCATCGAGGTCGAGGAGCGCATGGCGAACGTCCGCTCCGACACCCTCGACCCGACGTTCGAGTTCCGCAATCGTTTCGACGAAAGCCAGCGCAACGTCGCCGGCTACTTCCAGGAGCAGCTGCGCTTTCTCGACGGCGGCCTCGTCGGCGATCGGCGGCGTGCGCGTCGACGGCAACGACACCTTCGGCACCGAGGTCAGCCCGGCGGGATCGGCGTCGTACCGGGTGCCGCTGGTGCCCGGCCTGCGCCTGAAGGCGGGCTACGGCGAGGGCTTCAAGGCGCCGACGTTCAACGAGCTCTTCTTCCCGAACTTCGGCAACCCCGACCTCGACGCCGAGACCAGCCGCGAATACAACGTCGGCGTCGTGGAAACCGTGTGGCAGAGCCGCGCGCGCCTGGAGGTCACGTTCTTCGACCGCAAGGTCCACGACCTGATCGAGGGCGCGGTGCAGGAGAGCGGCCTCTTTCTCGCCGAGAACCTCGGCGACGTGCACGTGCGCGGCGTCGAGATCGCGCCGAGCATCCTCGTCTGGCGCGAGCCGGCAGTGACGGTGGGCGCGTCCTATACGCGTCTCGAGACCGTCAGCGGCGAGCCGTTGACGCGCCGGCCGAAGGACCGCGGCGCGGTGACGGTGAACGTCGCGGGACGGGACCTCGGCTTGCCGCGCACGCATTACCACGCGAACCTCACCGTGAACGCCGTCGGCGATCGCCCGGACGTCGATCCCGACCAGGGGTTCGTGACGTCGACGAACCCGGCGTACGCGCGCGTCGACCTCGCGGCGTCGTACACGTTCGAGGATGCCGTCGCCGGGCGCGGCGATCTCACGCTCTTCGGCAAGATCGAGAACCTCTTCGACGAGCGCTACGAGGAAGCGCTCGACTTCGAGTCGCCGCCGATCAACTTCCTCGCGGGCGTGCGTGCGTCGTTCTGATCCGGGAGAGAGGAGCGCGCGCTGGTGACCGGATACGACGACACGTGCGTGTCCGGCGGCGTCGTCGTCGCCGCGCCGGCGAGCGGTGCGGGCAAGACGACCGTCACGCTGGCGTCGATCGCCGCGGCGCGCGCGCGCGGCCTCGTCGTCCAGCCCTTCAAGGTCGGTCCCGACTTCATCGATCCGGGACATTTGAGCCGGGCGGCGGAGCGACCCGCGGGCTGCCTCGACGGCTGGATGCTGGGCCGGACGGCGAGCGTCGCGAGCTTCGCGCAGGCGACGGCGGACGCGGACTGCGCGTTCGTCGAGGGCATGATGGGGCTCTACGACGGCCTCGCCGGCGCCGAGGAGACGGCGAGCACGGCGGAGATCGCCAAGTGGCTCGACCTGCCGGTGATTCTCGTCGTCGACGCCGGCGCGATGGCGCGCTCGGTGGCGGCGCTGGTTCGAGGCTTCCGCGACTTCGACGCGGCGATCCGGCTCGCCGGCGTCGTCTTCGATCGGATCGGCGGCGCCGGTCACCTCGCGTTTCTCCGCGAGGCGCTGGCGACGATCGACGTCGCGTGTCTCGGCGGCCTGCCGTTCGACGCCGCGTGCGAGATCCCGGAGCGCCACCTCGGGCTGCGGACCGCCGCGGAAGCGACGATCCCGCTCGCGCGCTTGGCGGAGACCGCGGCGCGCCACCTCGACGTCGACCGCATCCTCGCGCTCGCGCGAACGCGCCGACGCACCGCGGGTGACGCCGCAGACGGCGCAGGCGCACCGGCCACCGCGACGCGCGCCGCCGCCGGCACGGGCTTCGATCGCGTCAGCGCGTGCTCCCATGTTGACCCGCAGCGGCGCTCCGCACCGGCGACGACGGTCGCCGGCGCGGCCGGCGCGCACGAGCGCTCGGCGTCGGTCGCGCCGGCGATCGCCCGCGGGTCCGCCGCGTCGCCGCTGGTCGCGGTCGCGCGCGACCAGGCCTTCTCCTTCTACTATCGCGAGAACCTCGAGGCGCTCGCGCGCGCCGGCGCGACGCTCGTCGAATGGAGCCCGCTCGCGGACGCGGCGCTGCCGTGCGGCACCGCCGCGCTCTACCTCGGCGGCGGGTACCCGGAGCTGCACGCGGCGACGCTCGCCCGCAACGTCGCGATGCTCGCGGCGCTGCGGACGTTCGCCGCCTCGGGCGGCGTCGTCTACGCGGAGTGCGGCGGCCTCATGCTCCTCGCCGCGACGCTCGTCGACGCCGCCGGCGCCGTGCACCGCATGGCCGGGGTGCTGCCGTTCACGACGCGCATGCACGCGGGCGGCATGACGCTGGGGTATCGCGAGGTGACGATCGCCGGCTCGTCGTGGCTGCCGCGGCTCGACGCGCGCGGCCACGAGTTCCACCACTCGACGCTCGACGAGGCGACCGTGCCGGCGACGCTCGCTCGCGTCTACGCGGTCCGCGATCCGCGGAGCGGTCGCACCGCGCGCGAAGGCTTCAGCGTCGGACGCGTGCTCGCGAGCTACGTCCACCTGCATTTCGCGAGCGCGCCCGGGCTCGCGCCGGCGCTGGTGGCGGCGGCGACCGCCGACGGTCGTCCACGATGAGCGTCCTGGGATCCCGTCTACGCCGAGGTGCGGCGCTCGCATGGATCGTGCTCCTCGCCGGCGCCTGCTTCGGCGACGCGGCCGCGGCGACGATGCCGGCGCGGATCGTCTCGCTCACGCCCTCGGTCACCGAGACGCTGTTCGCGCTCGGCGCCGGCCCGCGGGTCGTCGCCGTCTCGGATTACTGCGACTACCCGCCCGAGGTCCTGGCGCTGCCGAAGATCGGCTCGTTTCTCACGCCGAGCGTCGAGGCGATCATCGGCATGCGTCCGGACGTCGTGATCGGGACGCCGAGCCCGGCGAACCACGACGCGGTCGCGGCGCTCGAGCGCCTCGGCCTCCGCGTGGTCGTCGTCGACGCCGAGCGCTTCGGCGAGGTGTGGCCGGCGATGCGCACGATCGCCGAGGCGGCCGGTGTGCCGGACGCGGGCGAGCGTCTGGTCGCGAGGATGCAGAGCGAGATGCGCGCGATCCGCGCCCGCCTCGACGGCGCGCCGCGCCGCCGCGTGCTGATGGTCGTCGGGCAGAATCCGTTGGTCGCGGTCGGGCACGACAGCTTTCTCGGCGACCTCGTCGACGCGGCGGGCGCGACGAACGTCGCGCCCGGCACGACGGCGTGGCCGCGCGTCAGCCTCGAGTACGTGATCGCCGCCGATCCCGAGGTCATCATCGACGCCAGCGCCGGCATGGCGAACCAGCAGCCGACGCCGCCGCAGGAGTGGTGGGCGCAATACCCGTCGCTCGCCGCGGTGCGCGAGCATCGCGTCCACGGCTTCCGCTCGTACAAGCTCCTGCGACCGGGGCCGCGTCTCGTCTCCGTCTTCGAGGATCTGGCACGGCTGATCCACCCCGAGCGATGGCGATAGCGCGTCCACGGCGGTCGGTCGCGGTCGCGCACCTCACGTGGTCGCGCCTCGTCGGCGTCAACGCGACCTTGCTGGTCGCGCTGGTGACGACCGTCGCCGGCGCCGCCGCGGTCGGCCCCGTCCACATCGATTGGACGCGGGCGCTGGCGTGGCACGGCGCCGCGACGCCGGACTCGGTGATCCTGTTCCAGACGCGGATCCCGCGCATCCTGCTCGCCGCCGTCGTCGGCGGCGCGCTCGCGACCGCGGGCGCGGCGTTGCAGGCGCTGCTGCGCAACCCGCTCGCCGACCCGCATCTGCTCGGCGTCTCGAGCGGCGCGGCGCTGGCGGGCGTGTGCGCCTGGTGCTGCGGCCGCGTCGTCCTCGGCGAGACCGTGGTGGTGCCGCTCGCGGCCTTTGCCGGGCGCGCTCGCGAGCACGTGGATCGTCTTCCAGCTGGCGCGGGTGGGCGGGCGCCTCGAGGCATACACGCTGCTCCTGATCGGCGTCATCTACAACGCCTTCGCCGGCGCGCTCCTGATGTTCATCAACGCCGTCGTCGACTTCTACCAGGCGCACGGCATCCTGTTCTGGCTGATGGGAAGCCTGGTCACGCGCGACTACCGCCTGGTCGGCGCGCTCGCGGTCTACACGCTCGCCGGGCTCGGCGTGCTGGTGCTGCGCGCCCGCGATCTCGACCGCCTGAGCCTCGGCGACGATCGCGCCGCCGAGCTCGGCGTCGCCGTCGAGCGGGCGCGCCTCGTCATCTTCGTCGCGGCGTCGATGCTGGTCGGCGCGGTGGTGTCGGTGAGCGGCATGATCGGCTTCGTCGGTCTGGTCGTGCCGCACCTGGTGCGGCTCGCGGTCGGCGCCGACCACCGGCTGGTGCTGCCGGCGACGTATCTCGTCGGCGCGATCTTCCTCGTCTGGGCCGACACCATCGCGCGCACGCTCTTCGGCGCGACCGAGATCCCGGTCGGCGTCGTGACCGCGCTCTGCGGCGGGCCGTTCTTCGCCTATCTCCTGCGCCGCGAGCGGCGGAGGCTCGCGTCGTGAGGGACGAGGCTCGCAGCTCGTCGACGCGGCGGACGGTCGCGTCGTGAGGGACGGGGGCTCGCAATTCGTCGATGCGGCTGACACCGGCGTCGTGAGACCGGGGTGCGCGCTCGCTGCGGCGCGCGCGCGTCGGCGTCGTCATGGAAGGACGCTCGGCTTCGTGATCCGCGCCAGGGGCGTGTCGTGACCGGCGCGGCGTTCCACGTCGAGCTGACGCGCGACGAGCGTCTGCTCGCGGTGCGCTTCGCCGCCGAGCAGACGTTCGTCAGCTGGGCGATCGTGAACGGCGGCTACGCCCGCGGCCGCGCCGTCGCGTGGCACTACGTCGACGACGATGCGCTCGGCCGCGACGGCGATCCGGAGGCGCTGCTGCGGAACGTGCTCGACGCGGCCGGGCTCGCCGGCGCCGTCGGCCTGCTGACCAGCCGCTCGCTCGCGACCCACAGCGACCGGCGGCGGGCACACGCCGGCCTCGAGGCGCGCTGCATCGCGACCGTCGGCCTCACCAACGCGCTCCGCGCCGGCGACCCGCCGGACGAGGACGGGCCCGCTGGACGGCACGCCGGCACCATCAACCTCCTTTGTCATGTCGCGATCCCGATGCGAGAAGAGGCCATGCTCGAAGCGCTCGCGCTCGCGGCCGAGGCGCGGTCGGCGGCTCTGCTCGCCGCCGCGGTGCCGAGCCGCCGGAGCGGCGCGCCGTCGAGCGGCACCGGCACGGATTGCATCGTGATCGCCGCGCCGCTCGGCGACGCGACGAGCGCCGGCGCGCGCATCCGGTTCGCCGGCAAGCACACCGTCGTCGGCCATCTGATCGGCGCCGTCGTTTACGATGCGGTCGCCGAAGGCATCGCGCGCTGGAATCAGGAGTGCCAGTGAAGATCTGCCGAGACGATCGTCTACGGAACCGGCCGTCGGGGTACTGGCGACGGCGTGAGCGAAGCGCGGAGTGCCCGTGACCGGCCGCGTCGTGCTCGTCGGCGGCGGCGTGCGCTCCGGCAAGAGCGCCTTCGCGCTAGCGCTCGGCCGCAAGCGCGGCGCGCGCCGGACGTTCATCGCGACCGGCGAGCCGGGCGACGACGAGATGCACCGGCGCATCGTGCGCCACGTCGCCGAGCGCGGCGCCGACTTCGCGACGATCGAGGAGCCGATCGCGCTGCGCGCGGCGCTCGAGCGCGCCTGCGCCCAGCCGGGGATGGAGGTCGTCGTCGTCGACTCGCTGGCGCTGTGGATCGCGAACCTGCTCCTGCGAGGCACGCCGGCCGGCGAGGTCGAGCGCGAGATCGACGGCGTGATCGCGACGATCGCACGCCGTACCGTCGAGACGATCGTGGTCACGAGCGAGGTCGGCATGGGCCTGGTCTCGGAGCACCCGCTCGGCCGCGCCTTCGTCGACTTGGCGGGTGCGGCGCACCAGCGCGCGGCGCGCGCCGCCGACGAGATCTACCTCGGCGCGCTCGGCGCGATCCTGCGCCTGCGGCCGGCGCCGGTCGCGCTCGTCGGCGCGGAGCACGTCGCATGACCGGCGCGGGCCTTCGCGAGACCTGCGCGGCGATCGTCGCGTCCGATCGCGGCGTCGCCGACGAGACGCAGCGCCGCCTCGACGCCAAGACCAAGCCGCGCCGGAGCCTCGGCCGCCTCGAGGACCTCGCCTGCCGCGTCGCCGCGATCCGCGGCACCGCGGCCCCGGCCTTGGCGCGGAAGGCGATCGTCGTCGCCGGCGCCGATCACGGCGTCAGCGCGGAAGGGGTGAGCGCCTACCCGCGCGAGGTGACGGCGCAGATGCTCCTCAACTTCGCGCGCGGCGGCGCGGCGATCAACGTGCTCGCGCGCCACGCCGGCGCCGAGGTCGTCGTCGTCGACATGGGGGTCGCGGAGGCGATCGCGCCGTCGCCGGCGATCCGCTCGCACCGCCTCGGCCCCGGCACCGCGAACTTCACGCGCGGGCCGGCGATGAGCGCGGCGCAGGCGGTGGCGGCGCTCGAGACCGGCATCGGCCTCGCGCGCGAGCTCGTCGACGACGGCGTCGCGCTTCTCGGAACCGGCGACATGGGGATCGGCAACACCACCGCGTCGAGCGCGCTGACGGCGGTCCTGACCGGCGCCGATCCCGCCGCGGTCACCGGCCGCGGCACCGGCGTCGACGACGCCGGCCTGGCGCGCAAGGTCGACGCGATCCGCCGCGGCCTCGCCTGCAATTGCCCGCGCGCCGACGATCCGCTCGGCGCGCTCGCGAAGGTCGGCGGCTTCGAGATCGGCTGCCTGGCGGGGGTCGTGCTCGGCGCGGCGGCGCGCCGGGTGCCGGTGGTCGTCGACGGGTTCATCGCCGGGGTCGCGGCGCTCGTCGCGACCCGGCTCGCGCCCGCCGCCGTCGACTACCTGATCGCCTCGCACCGCTCGGTCGAGGTCGGCCACCAGCGCGTCCTGGCGAGCCTCGGCCTGACGCCGCTCCTCGACCTCGAGCTCCGCCTCGGCGAGGGCACCGGCGCGGCGCTGGCGATGACGCTCGTCGACGCCGCGCTCCGCATCCTGCACGAGATGGCGACCTTCGGCGCCGCGGGCGTGACGGACGCCGGCGCATGAGCCTCGCGGACGGCGCATCGCCGTCGGTCGCGGTGCTGGTCGCGGCCGTCCTCGTCGACGTGCTCGCCGGCGAGCTGCCGGCGCGGGTCCATCCGGTGGTGTGGATCGGACGCGTGATCGCCGTCGGCGAGCGCGCCGGCGACGGGCGCGCGCCGGCGGCGCAGCTCGTGCTCGGGGCGGTCCTCGCGCTCGCGATCCCGACGCTCTTCGCCGCCGCGACGTGGTGGCTCCTCGCGTCGCTGGCGCCGGCGCCGTGGCTGCGCTTCGCGGCCGCGACGCTGCTCCTCACCTCGACGTTCGCGATCCGCGAGCTCGGGAGCGCGGCGTCCGTCGTCCGCCGGGCGCTCGCGCGGGGCTCGCTCGCAGATGCGCGCGCGGCGCTCCGCAGCCTGTGTAGCCGCGACGCGAGCGCGCTCGACGAGCCGGCGCTCGTCGCCGCCACCGTCGAGTCGGTCGCCGAGAACGCCTCCGACGGCGTGATCGCGCCGCTCTTCTACTACGCGCTCTTGGGCGTTCCCGGCGCGATGCTCTATCGGGCGATCAACACCCTCGACTCGATGCTCGGCTATCGCGGCCGCTACGAGTACCTCGGCAAGGTCGCGGCGCGCCTCGACGACGTCGCGAGCTTCGTGCCGGCGCGGCTCACCGCAGCCGGGCTGCTGCTCGCCGGCTGGCTCGTCGGCCTCGACGTCCGGAGCGGCTGGCGCATCCTCGAGCGCGACGGCGGCCGCACCGCGAGCCCGAACGCCGGACGGCCGATGGCGGCGATGGCGGGTCTGCTGGGCGTCGTCCTCGAGAAGCCCGGCGACTACCGGCTCGGCGACGGCGACGCGGCGCTCGCGCCCGCGGCGATCGACCGGGCGTGGCGGCTCGTGGTGGTGACCGTGGGCGCCGCGGTCGCAGTGATCGCGCTCGCGATCGAGGCGGCGCATGCCGGCGCGTGAGGATTCGATGCCGGTGCATGATCCGAGCGCCGCGTCGGTGTGGACGCATTCTGCCGATCGGGCGCACGGCGGCATCGTGCCGGCCGAGCTCGACGCGCTCGGGATCGCGGCGCGCGACGTCGTCGATTGCAGCATCAGCGTCAATCCTCACGGTCCGGCGCCGGCGGTCGCGGCCGCGGTGCGCGCCGCACCGCTCGCGGCCTACCCCGATCCCGACGCGAGCGCGGCACGAGCGGCGCTCGCCCGGCTGTGCGGCACGACGCCGTCGCGCATCGTCCTCGGCAACGGCGCCGCCGACCTCTTGTGGTCGCTGGCGCGCGTCCTCGTCGCCGCCGGCACGCGTGTCCTGATCCCGCAGCCGACGTTCGTCGAGTTCGGCGCCGCGGTCGACGCCGCGCGCGGCGTCGTGATCCCGTGCCGGGGAGCGCGGCCGGACACGCTGCCGGACCTCGCGGCGGTCGCCGCCGCGATCGAGGAGCACCGCGCCGAGGTGGTGTATCTCTGCGCCCCCAACAATCCGACGGGCGAGGCGCTGCGCGCGCGCGACGTCGCGGAGCTCGCCGGACGCCACGGCCGCGTCACCTTCGTCGTCGACGAGGCGTTCCTCTCGCTGAGCGAGCGCTGGCGCGACGCCGGCGTGCCGCTTCCCGCCAACGCCGTGCGGGTCCGGTCGCTCACCAAGGAGCACGCGCTCGCCGGCGTGCGCGTCGGCTACGCGCTCGCGTCCGAGGACCTCGTCGCACGCATCGAGCGCGCGCGGCCGGCATGGACGACGAGCGCGATGGCGCAGGCGGCGGCAGTCGCCGCCTGCGACGCCGCCGAGCTCGTGGCGTGGAGCCGCGACGCGCTGCTCGCCGACCGCGACCGCTTGGTCGAGGACCTGCGCGCGCTCGGTCTCGCGCCGCAGCCGACCTCGACCTTCTACTTCCTCGTGCCGGTGGCGGACGGCGCCGAGCTGCGCCGGCGTCTTCTGGTGCGACACCGGGTGCTGGTGCGCGACTGCGCGTCGTTCGGCTTGCCCGCTCACGTCCGGATCGCGACCCGCCGGCAGGACGAGAACGCCCGCATCAGGGACGCGCTCGCGGCCGAGGCGGCGGCGAGCGGCCGGCGCAGCGTCGGGAGCGGAACGCCGTGAGCGGTACGACCGTGCTCATGAGCCGTCGCGCGCCGCGACCGGTGGCGGTCCCTCGCGCCGGGAGTCACGCGCCGTGAGCGCCGCCCTGGCGCCGACGTTGATGATCCAGGGCACCGGCTCGTCGGTCGGGAAGAGCCTGCTCGTCACCGCGCTCTGTCGCATCTTTCGCGACCGCGGCGTGCGGGTCGCGCCGTTCAAGGCGCAGAACATGTCGCTCAACTCCTGGGTGACCGCCGACGGCCGCGAGATCGGCCGGGCGCAGGCGGCGCAGGCCGCCGCGGCGCGGGTCGAGCCGTCGGTCGAGATGAACCCCATCCTATTGAAACCGGAGGGCGACGCGCGGGCGCAGCTCGTCGTCCGCGGCCGGCCGGTGGCGACGGTCGCGGCGGCCGACTACCCGCCGGCGGTACCGGATCTGCGCGCGGTCATCGCCGACGCCCTGACGGCGCTCCGTCGCGAGCACGAGCTCGTCGTGATCGAAGGGGCGGGGAGCCCGGCCGAGATCAACCTGCGCGCCCGCGACCTGGTCAACATGCACGTCGCACGTCTCGCGGGCGCGCCGGTCCTGCTCGCCGGCGACATCGATCGCGGCGGCGTGTTCGCGGCGCTCGTCGGCACGCTCGCGCTGCTCGACGCCGGCGAGCGCGCGCGCATCCGGGGCTTCGTCATCAACAAGTTCCGCGGCGACCGCCGGCTTCTCGAGCCCGGCCTCGCCATGCTCGAGGAGCGCACGGGCGTGGCCGTGCTCGGCGTGCTGCCGATGATTCCCGATCTCCGTCTCGCGTCGGAGGACTCGGTCGCGCTCGACGAGCGCCGCGAGCGCGCGGCGGCGGCGCACGAGATCGAGATCGCGGTGCTCCGCTTGCCGCGGATCGCCAATTTCGACGACTTCGATCCGCTCGACGCCGAGCCCGACGTCGCGCTCCGCTTCGTCGACGACGCCGGCGCGCTCGCCACCGCCGATCTCGTGGTGGTGCCCGGATCGAAGAGCACGGTCGCCGATCTCGCATGGCTCGTCGCCCGCGGCCTCGGCGACGCGCTCCGCGCCCGCGCGCGGCACGGCGGGCCGATCGTCGGCATCTGCGGCGGCTGTCAGATGCTCGGTCAGGTGATCGAGGACCCCGAGGGCGTCGAGTCGCCGGCCGGCGGCACCGAAGGCCTCGGCCTCTTGCCCGTCCGCACCCGGTTCGCGACGACCAAGCAGGTCGCGCGCGTCGTCGCGAGGACGGGCGCGCCGTCCTTTCTCGCGCCGCCGGGTGCGGGCGAGCTCGCGGCGTACGAGATCCACATGGGGACCGTCGCGCGGATCGGCGGGGCGCCGCCGGCGTTCGAGGTCCGGCGGCGGAACGGCAGGCGGGAGCCCGCGCTCGACGGCGCGGTCGCTGCGGACGGCGTCGTCGTCGGGACGATGCTGCACGGGCTCTTCGAGAACGACGCGATCCGCGCCCACCTGCTGGCGTGCCTGCGGCGGCGGAAAGCCGTCCTCGCGTCCACCGAGGAGGCGGCGCCCGGCGTCGTGCCGACGCCGCGTTCGTGGCGCGCGGATCGCGAGGCGGAGTACGACCGGCTCGCCGCGATCGTCGCGGCGCACCTCGACCTGACGGCGATCGCGCGCCTCGCCGGGATCGATCGCCTGGTGGCGGGCCGATGCTGAGGGCCTTCCTTCTCGCGATCGCGTTCTTGACGCGCGTGCCGCTCGGGGTCGCGCCGGCGCGCGAGGGCGAGCTGGCGCGGGCGCTCGCGTTCTTTCCCGTGGTCGGCCTCGGGCTCGGTGCCGCCCTCGGCTCCGTCGCGTGGCTGCTGCGCGGCGTCCTCACGCCCACGCTGGCCGCGGTCGCGATCGTGGCGCTGCTCGCGACGCTGACCGGCGGACTCCACCTCGACGGTCTCGCCGACGTGTTCGACGCCTGGGGCGGCGGCCGCCGCGACCGCGAGCGCATGCTCGCGATCATGCGCGACAGCCGCGTCGGGGCGCACGGCGCCGTCGCGGTCGCGCTCGTGCTGATCGCCAAGGTCGCGGCGCTCGCCGAGGTGCTGGCGCATGCCGGCCTGCCGGCCGTCGTCGTGTTCCCGGCCGCCGCGCGCTGGGCGGTCGTGCCGCTGGTGGCGTGCTTTCCGTACGCGCGGCGCGAGGGGCTCGGGATCGCGTTTCGCACCGGACGCGGCGCCGTCGAGCTCGCGGTCGCGACGGCGGTCGTCGGCGCGCTGGCGTTCTGGCTGGGCGCGCCGCTGCCGTTCCTCGCCGCGCTCGCGGTCGCGCTCCTCTTCGCGTGGCGCGTCGGCGCCATGCTCGGCGGCCTCACCGGCGACGTCTACGGCGCGGCGATCGAGCTCGGCGAGGTCGCCTTCCTGCTCGCCGCGACCGTGCGGCTCGGACCGCCGGTGTGACGCCCGCCGCCGACACCCCGCACGCCGCGCCGGGAACCGCGGCGACCGCGGGCGCCGGAGAGCCGATGCTCGCCGCCGAGCACGTCGATTTCGCGTACGCCACGCGCCCCGTCCTTCACGACGTCACCATCCGGATCGCACGCGGCGAGATGCTGGCGCTGGCGGGGCCGAACGGCGCCGGCAAGTCGACGCTCCTCGCGCTCTTCGCGGGAATCCGCCACCCGACGTCCGGCGTCGTCCGTCTCGAGGGGGCGGACGTGCGGCGCCGTCCGCGGCGCGCGCTGGCGCGCCGCGTGGCGGTGGTGCCGCAGGACACCAGCGTGCTCTTCCCGTACACCGTCGCGGAGATGGTCCTGATGGGGCGCGCGCCGCATCTCCACGGCATCGGCCTCGAGAGCGCCGACGACCTCGCGGTCGCCGAGCGTGCCATGGCGCGGACCGGCATCCTCGAGTTCGCGCATCGTCCGATCGGCGAGCTCTCGGGCGGCGAGCGCCAGCGCGTGATCCTCGCCCGCGCCTTGGCGCAGGAGCCGCGCCTGCTCCTGCTCGACGAGCCGACGACGTTCCTCGACCTCCGTCACGTGATCGAGATCCTCGAGCTCATCCGCGAGCTCAACCGCTGCGAGCGCGTGACCGTCGTCGCCGTGCTCCACGACCTGACGACCGCGTCGATGTACTTCGATCGCGTCGCGTTCCTCCGCGACGGCCGCCTCGCGATCGACGGCCCGTGCGCGACCGCGATCACCGAGGAGACGGTGCGTGCCGTGTTCGACGCCGACGTCCGGATCGTCCGCGACGCCGACGGCGTCGTCGCGGTGCTGCCGCGCCGGCGCGCCTGAGGCGCCGGCGGCGCGGAAGCGCTCAAACACCGATACTGGTTTGCGTTTTCCGCGTGGATGCGGTTACATCAGCGAAGGTCCAACCGTCCCGTCGCATAGCCAAACGAGAACCACCCCAGGGCGAAAGAGCGAGGCAAGGCCCAGATGTACTTCGATTTCGGCAACGTGCTCGTCTTCTTGATCCTCGGGATCGGGCTCGCCGGCATGATGCTCGGCCTCGGGCGCTTGCTCCGGCCCTCGAATCCGCTGGCGCCGAAGCTCGCGACCTACGAGTGCGGCGAGCCGCCGACGGGCAGCGCGTGGATCAACTTCAACATTCGCTTCTATCTCGTGGCGCTGATCTTCGTCGTCTTCGACGTCGAGCTCGCGTTCATGTACCCGGTGGTCGCCGTGTACCGCGACTGGCTCGCGAAGGGCCGCGCCCGGACGGCGCTCCTCGAGCTGCTGCTCTTCGTCGCGGTGCTCGCGGTCGGGCTGGTCTACGTCTGGGCGAAGCGCGACCTCGAGTGGGTGAAGCGCCTGCCCGTCGAGCGCACCGACGACGTGCGGCGCGCCGCATAGGAGAATCGCTCGTGTCGATGCTCAATACGATGCCCGAGTTCATGGTGACGACGAAGGTCGACGAGATGCTCAACTGGACCCGCAAGTCGTCGCTTTGGTACATGCTCTTCGGCCTGGCCTGCTGCGCCATCGAGATGATGCAGACCGGCGGGCCGCGCTCCGACCTCGACCGCTTCGGCGCCGTGCCGCGCGCGACGCCGCGCCAGTCCGATCTCATGATCGTCGCCGGCACGCTCACCTTGAAGATGGCGCTCCGGACGAAGGTGCTCTACGACCAGATGCCCGACCCGAAGTACGTCATCTCGATGGGGAGCTGCTCCAACTGCGGCGGGCTCTTCCAGCTCGCGTACTCGGTGTGCGACGGCGTCGACAAGGTGATCCCGGTCGACGTCTACGTGCCGGGCTGCCCGCCGCGGCCCGAGTCGCTGACCGAGGGGCTGCTCAAGCTGCAGGAGAAGATGATGCAGGAGAAGTGGCTCGTCCGGCGCGGCGACGGCGATCGCTCCGGCGCGACCGCGGCGTAACCGGCACCGGTGGACGCGACCGCGCTGCACCAGCGCCTCTCGGAACGGTTCGCGGGCGGCATCGGCACGCTCGAGGCCGGCCACGATCCGGCGATCCGCGTCGCGCAGCCGAGCGCGATCGTCGAGATCTGCTCGCATCTGAAAACCGCGCCCGATCTCCAGTTCGACTGCCTCACCAATCAATCCGGCGTCGACTACCCGGCGCGGAACGAGATCGAGGTCGTGTACCACCTCTTCTCGTACCCGCTGCGTCACACCGCGGTCTTGAAGGTCGGCCTGGCGCGCGACAACCCGTCGGTCCCGACGGTCGCGGGGGTGTGGACGACGGCGATCTGGCAGGAGCGGGAGATCTTCGACCTCCTCGGCGTCGCCTTCGAGGGCCATCCCGACCTGCGACGCCTCCTCCTGCCCGAGGACTGGGTCGGCCATCCGCTGCGCAAGGATTTCGTCGAGCCGACCGAGTACCACGGCATCAGCACGAAGCGAGAGAGCATGCTGTGATGCGCGCGCTGAACGGGGGCGTATCGAGATGAGTCTCGGCGGATTCGCGGTCGACGTCGTGCGCGAGGGCGGAACGGGCCTCGCGACCGAGGAGATGACGCTCAACATGGGGCCGCAGCATCCGAGCACGCACGGGGTGCTGCGCTTCGTCGTCAAGGCGGACGGCGAGGTCATGCGGGAGGCGATCCCCGACGTCGGCTACCTGCACCGCTCGATCGAGAAGATCGCGGAGAAGGTCGGCTACCACGGGTTCATGCCGTACACCGACCGCGTCGACTACGTCGCGGCGATGCCGTGCAACCAGGGCTGGGCGATGGCGTGCGAGAAGCTCGCCGGCATCGAGGTGCCGAAGCGGGCCGAGTACTGCCGGGTGATCGCGACCGAGTTCAACCGCATCTCGAGCCACCTGCTCTCGGTCGGCAGCATGGGGATGGACATCGGCGCCTACACGCCGTTCACCCACGCGCTCCGCGAGCGCGAGTACATCAACGACCTCCTGGAGGAGCTCTGCGGCGCGCGCCTCACCTTCAACTACATGCGGATCGGCGGCGTCGCCTGGGACCTGCCGCCCGACTTCCAGCGCAAGGGGCTCTGGTTCCTCGACCGCTTCGAGCCGCTGATCGACGAGTACAACGCGCTCATCTCCTTCAACAAGATCTACGTCGAGCGGCTCGCGAGCGTCGCGGTCATCACGGCCGCAGGAGGCGATCGACTACAACCTCGTCGGGCCGAACCTGCGCGGCTCGGGCGTCAAGTTCGACGTGCGCAAGGACATCCCGTACTCGATCTATCCCGAGCTCGACTTCGACGTTCCGGTCGGCACCGGCGAGCGCGGCACGGTCGGCGACTGCTTCGACCGCTACATGGTCCGCATCCGCGAGATGCAGGAGTCGTGCAAGATCCTGCGCCAGTGCCTGGCGGCGATCCCCGAGGGGCCGGTGATCGGCAAGGTGCCGCGCAAGTTCAAGCCGCCGGCGGGCGACTGCTACGTCCGCCTCGAGAGCGCGCGCGGCGACATGGGCTGGTACGTCGTCAGCGACGGCAGCGAGTACCCGTACCGGGTGAGGATCCGCACCGGCTCGTTCACCGCGACCAGCATCCTCGACAAGGTGAGCCGCGGTCTCATGATCGCCGATCTCATCGCGGTGGTGGCGAGCTTCGACCTGGTGGCGCCGGAGATCGATCGATGAAGGATCTCGTCCTCCAGCTGACCGGCACCGGCGGCGCGCTCGCCGGCGTGCCGTACCCGCTCGCTTCGGCGCTTGCGATGCTCGGGTTCGGCGCGATCGTCGTCTTCGTCTTCGTCTTGCCGGTCGCCGGGATCACGAGCTGGCTCGAGCGGCGGGTGTGGGCGCGCATCCAGTCGCGCATCGGGCCGAACCGCGTCGGGCCGCAGGGCTTCCTCCAGTGGCTCGCCGACGGCGTCAAGAACATGCTCAAGGAGGACATCATCCCGTCGGCGGCGGACCCGGTGCTGTTCTCGTTGGCGCCCTATCTCGTGGTCGTCGGCTTCGTCCTCACCTTCGTCGTGATCCCGTTCAGCTCGAAGCTCATCATCGCCGATCTCAACATCGGCGTCCTCTACATCACCGCCGTGACCGGTCTCGTCGTCGTCGGCGTGCTGATGGCGGGATGGGCGTCGAACAACAAGTGGTCGCTGCTGGGCGGCATCCGCTCCGCGGCGCAGATCGTGAGCTACGAGATCCCGGCCGGCATGTCCGTCTTTCCCATCGTCCTCCTCACCGGCACGCTCAGCATGCAGGGGATCATCGCCGCGCAGGGCTGGGCGCCGCACCAGTGGTTCATCTTCCACAACCCGTTCACGTTCGCCGCGTTCTTCATCTTCTTCGTCGCCGCGCTGGCGGAGGGAAACCGCACGCCCTTCGACCTGCCGGAGGCGGAGTCCGAGCTGGTCGCCGGCTTCTGCACCGAGTACAGCGGCATGCGCTATCTGCTGTTCTTCCTCGCCGAGTGGGGCAACCTCTACGTGATCGGCGCGATCGTCACGACGCTCTTCCTCGGCGGCTGGCAGGTGCCGCACTTCACCGACAACCTCTTCGTCCTGACGGTCGCGCAGTTCGGGGTCTTCTTCCTGAAGGCGTACTTCTGGGTCTTCGTCGCGATGTGGGTGCGCGCGACCTTGCCGCGGGTGCGGGTCGACCAGCTGATGTCGCTCTGCTGGAAGTACATGGTGCCGCTCGCGCTCGTGAACCTCGTCGGCACGGCCCTGTGGATGACCTTCGTGCCGGCCGGCGTGAGCCGCGTGGTGCACGTCGCGATGACCCTCGGTGGTGTGGCGATCGTCGTCTACTTCTTTCTGCGCGTTCGCTTCCATCTGCGGCGCGCACGTCTGACGGCGGCGGACTACTACTACAGCCCGGTGATCTGACGCCCGGTGCGGTCCGCGCCGATGCCGGAGGAGACATGACCGACTTTCGTGACCGCACCGTCCTCGTCACCGGAGCCGCGAGCGGCATGGGGCGTCTGGTGGCGCACCGGATCGCCGCCGAGGGCGCGCGGCTCGTTCTCTGGGACCTGAACCCGCAGGGCCTCGACGCCGTGCGCACGGAGGTCGCGCGTTCCGCCGCGGGCGTGACGACGTACACCGTCGACCTCAGCGATCGCCACGCGATCGCGGCGACGGCGGAGCGCCTGCTCGCTGACGTCGGGCCGGTCGACGTCGTGATCAACAACGCCGGCATCGTCACCGGAAAGACGCTGCTCGCCGCCGCGCCCGAGGAGATCGAGCGCACGTTCGCGGTGAACGCGCTCGCGCTCTTCTGGGTGACGCGCGCCTTCCTGCCGGGCATGCTCGAGCGCGACCGCGGCCACATCGTCACGATCGCCTCCGCGGGCGGGCTGGTCGGCACGTCGAAGATGACCGACTACTGCGCGAGCAAGCACGCCGCCGTCGGCTTCGACGAGTCGCTCCGCCTCGAGCTCAAGCGCCAGGGCAGCCGCGTCCTGACGACGGTCGTCTGTCCGTTCTACGTCGCCACCGGGATGTTCGCCGGCGTTCGCACGCGGTTTCCGTTGCTCCTGCCGATCCTCGAGCCCGAGTACGTCGCCGACCGCATCGTGGGCGCGATCCGCGAGAACCGCCGCCGGCTCGTCCTGCCGTGGACGGTCGTGACGACGTATCTCGCGCGCATCCTGCCGGTGCCCGTCTTCGACGCGATCATGGAGTTCCTCGGCGTCAACCAGAGCATGGACCACTTCCGCGGCCGCGGGACGGCGGCCGAGCCCGCGCTCGGCGAGTCGGCGCGCCGCTCGGCGTGAGCGTCGGCGCGTGGCAGGCCGCGACGGCGGCAACGGGACGCTGCGAGTTGCTCTCTCGCTCAGGGCGCTGGTAGAAGTAGAGAGCTTCGTGAGCCTTCCGGCAGCGATCTTTCCGTAACGAGGACCCGATTCGTGCGAGCCTACCTCAAGAACATCAAGGACACCGTCACGACCGTCTTCGAAGGCATGACGGTGACGTTCTCGCACCTCGTCCGGAAGCCCTACACCGTCCAGTATCCGGATCGGATGCCGATGCGGATCCAGGACACGCTGCCGTTCCGCTACCGCGGCATCCTCGAGGTCGACCTCGAGATCTGCACCGGCTGCCTCGCCTGCGAGCGCGCCTGCCCGATCGACTGCATCGTGATCGAGGCGGTGAAGGACAAAGAGACGCGGCAGATGATGCTCAACCGCTTCGACATCGACATCGCGAAGTGCATGTACTGCGGGCTGTGCAGCGAGCCCTGTCCGACCGGATCGATCCATCACACCTCCGAGTTCGAGGGCGCCGACTACTCGCTCGAGAGCATGCTGCGCCGGTTCGTGAAGGCGCCGGTCGCGGCGTACAAGCCGAAGAAGGGTCCGGAGACCGACCCCGAGATCGCGCCCATCCTCGACCGCGGCATGGCGTACCTGACCGACTTCGCGATCAACGACGACGGCGCGCCGGCGGCGGCGCCCGCCGCCGAGTCCGCGGCGCCGGTTCCCGCCGAAGAGTAACGCGCCGTCAGGCGACGTTGTCGCCACCGGACACGGTGTCCTCGCGGTCCCGTGCTGCAGGAGGCGGCACAATCGGCTAGCCATCGGATCGAACTCGGTCTGGACCGAGTTCAGCGGCGCACACGCCCCATCGGCGAGCAGAGAGCATCGCCGTGTCGGGCAAGTCGGTCCGGACCGAGTTGGCCGATGGCGCCCGCCTCGACGCGCCCCGCAACGTGCGGCGCCGCCGGCGCGCCGCCGACCGGGAGAAGCCCGACCGCCGCCCGGCACATCCGGCTTCGGCGCGGCGATTCCGCGACGAGCTCCTCTGACAGCATCGTCAGCTGACCCAACCAATCCGCACGCCGCCGCCGCGACTGAGCCTCGAGACGAAACACGTCGCTAGTGCCGCCTACCGACTACCGACATGCACCGAGCGGCGACGCGAGTTGCTGGATCGTCGATCTTGACGCGCGCAGCGTGACGATACACGTGCTCGGCGACGGCGGGTACGACGTCGGGCCGCACGTTCCGAGGCGGAAGCCCAACCGCCGCTCTGGCAGCGCGAGCGCGAGCGACGGGCCCCGCGATCTGCTGGCGGCGACCTATGCCTGGTTCACCCTCATGCACAACCGGTCGCGATCGCAAGCGCACGACACACTGCACGCATCTTCTCTGGTTCGAGTCGTCCAACGTATCGTGACAATCGCGTCTGCTCGACGGTCTGCACGTGGTCGAGGTTGACCGCTGAATCGTGTTTGAGCCCCTCCGGCGTTCCCACGGTGACCTCGCTCGGTATGCCGCGAATCGTGGAGGTCACGGGCGCGACCATTACCGTGCGCAGCACGTCGATCGCCTCGGGACGACTCAGAACAAGCACGGGTCTGCGCTTGTCCGGTTTCTGGAACACGTAAGTCCAGAGCTCTCCACGCGCTACTCGTCTGGCCATACGCCCTCGTCGGCCCAGTCCTCGAGCTCGCGCCCGGCTCCGCCGCGATAGCCGCGCCGGTACGCCTCCGCGATCGACGCGCGCCGTTTGCGACGCAAGTACTCGGTGGTCGCCCGCCGCATGACGGCAGAGCGTCCGTCACGCTTCACCTCGGCGTCAGCGTCGAGTTCGGCCAGCAGCTTCTCATCGAGGGTGATCTGTATAGCTTTCATGATGGCATCCTATGTTGATCAATAATCCATATCAAGCCGCGCGATGCGCGCCAGCGCTTTCGAAGTGCTATCAGTGAACCGGCCGGCTAATGTGGACCTACGCGGTCGCGCGGTACGTCGTAAGTGTAGCGGCATGATCCGCCAGCGTACGCGGCTGCTCGCATTACTCGGGGCGTTTCTCGCACTGACGCTCGGCGAGGTTGCGGTCGCCGACGTTCAGCCCGGCGACGTCATCACCCGCGCGAACGCCGCCCAGGTGAGGGATCTCGTCTCGCCGGCGCTCTTCTGGTGCGTCGAGCACGGCCTGCCGATGCGGATCGTCGCGACGAAGCCGGTCACGTGGCCGCCGCGCTACCGTGAGGCGACCGAGAAGTACTCGTCGCAGGTGAAGCTCTCGGCGGACGGTCTCCGCCTCGAAGGGTACGTCGCCGGCGCGCCGTTTCCCCACGTCGACGACGGCGATCCCATGCGCGCGACCAAGCTGGTGTGGGACTACAACTACAAGCCGATCAACAACGACGATTTCGATCTGCGGAACTTCGACGCCGACACCGGGTCGATCTCCGATCGCCGCCCGATGGACGTCGAGCGTCACTACGTGATCGAGCACTTTCGCCGGCTCTGGTACGTGAACCGCCTCTACGTCGAGCCGAAGCCGGTCCTGCCGAACTCGGAAGGGCTCGCCTACAAGGAGACGCTCCACCCGCTCGACGAGCCGTTCGATCTGAAGGGCGTCGGCATCACCTATCACCGCTTCCTCGACCCCGCGCAGCAGGACGAGATCTGGCTCTACTTCCCGACGCTGCGGCGCGTGCGCCGGCTCTCGACCGCGCAGCGCTCGGACGCGCTGCTCTCCCAGGACACCGACCTCGACAGCTACTACGGCTACAGCGGCCAGCCCGGCTGGATGGAGTGGAAGTACCTCGGCGAGCGCGAGCTGCTCGCCGTCCGCCACGCCGAGCACTTTCCGGTGAAATGGGCCGATCCGCCGGCCGACTGGGCATTCGACGACGTGTGGGAGAAGATCCGCGTCTGGGTCGTCGAGGGCGTGTCGAGGGTCTCCGAGTATGGCTACTCGAAACGCGTCCTTTTCATCGATCAGGACAACTACACGATACCGTATACCGACTTGTACGACCGCGGCGGCGAGCTGTGGAAGATCTGGATCAACGACGTCGACTACGCGACCAAGCCGTTCGCGAGCGCGACGACGGCCGTCTACCCCTTCGAGCAGCCGTTCGCGCCGGCGATCCTGATGGTCGACGTCCAGCTCGCGCACGCCACCAGGGCCGCGCTGCCGAGCCCCGCCTTCCCGGGCGAGGAGGGCTGGTACTACAACATGGGGGCGCGCTCCGGCACCACCGAGGACGCGTTCACCATCGCCGAGCTGATCAAGACGGGCCACTGACGCGTGTTCCGCGGGGGCGACGGATCGGTCGATCGGACGCGGCACCCCGGGCGCGGGGTGGTTTGCGGTGTGCCCTCGACTTTGCTAACTCCCCCGAGATCGCGAAGGATTCGCCGCTCGGCGGCTTCGCCCGCGGAAGGTCCAGCGCCGGGTCCGGCGCACGATCGATGTACCGAAGGAGAGGGTAGACGCGTTGTCGTTGTCGATCGTGCTCTTCTATGTCTTCGCGGCGTTCACGGTGGTCTCGGCGGCGGGCGTCGCGTTCTCGAACAACATCGTCTACTCGGCGTTCTCGCTGATGGGCACGCTCTTCGGCGCGGCCGGCGCTCTTCGTGTTCCTCGCCGCCGACTTCGTCGCCGTCATCCAGGTGCTGATCTACGTCGGCGGCATCCTGGTGCTGATCGCTGTTCGCCGTCATGCTCACGCACCGCATCGCCGACGTGCGCGATCTCGAACCGCTCGGTCGGCCGCTGGCCGGCGCTGCTGGTCATCGCCGCGGTCGGCGTCGTCATGGGCTGCGCGCTCCGGCGATCACCGACTGGCATGCTGGTGGCGACCCTGGCCCGACGCGCCGACGACCTACGGCATCGGCGACGGCTTCCTCGAGCCGCTACGTGCTGCCGTTCGAGCTCGCCTCGTTCGTGCTGCTGGCGGCGCTGATCGGCGCGTCGTGCTGTCGCGCAAAGAGCTCAAGGACGCGAGGGCTGACCGCATGGAAGCGATCGGCCTCGACCATTTCCTCGTCGTCGAGCCTGCTGGTCTTCGCTGCTCGGCCTGTTCTGCGTGCTCACGCGCCGCAACGCCATCGGCATCCTGATGGGCGTCGAGCTGATCCTGAACTCCGCCAACATCAACTACCTCGCCTTCGCGCGCTACGGCGGCGCCAGCTACGACGGCCAGGTCTTCGCGATCTTCGTCATCATGCTCGCCGCCGCCGAGGCCGCGATCGGCCTCGCGATCGTCCTCGGCATCTACCAGACCTTCCACACCATCGACGTCGAGGCGACGGACACCCTGCGGGTACTGATGCAGATGCGTTCAGCGCGAATCGGACACGATGGAGCGAGTCTCGGCGCAGCCGTGCGCGTTGATCTAGATGCGACATCGCGCACGTGCGTCCGTACCTGCGCTGGATCGTCGCTGCTGCCGCTGTTCGGCGCGGCGATCAACGGGCTCGGCGGGGCGCTGATCCAGAAGGCCGCTTCGGCAAGCGCGCCATCAGCGTCGCTCGCCTGTGACGCCGGTGCTGGCTCGCGTTCGCGCTCGTCGGTGGCGGCTTCGTGCAGCTGCTCGGGCTCGCGCCCGAGCAGCGCTTCCTGCTCGACCGACGTTCACCTGGATCGACGTCGGCAACCTGCACGCCGACGTCGCCTTCCAGCTCGACCCGCTCTCGGCGTGATGATCCTCGTCGTCACCGGCGTCGGCGGCCTGATCCACATCTACTCGACGGCGTACATGCACGAGGAGCCGGCGTACTGGCGCTTACTTCGCCTACCTGAACCTCTTCACCTTCGCGATGCTGACGCTGGTCCTCGGCCGACAACCTGCTGCTGATGTTCGTCGGCTGGGAGGGCGTCGGGCTGTGCTCGTACGCCCTGATCGGCTTCTGGTACAGCGACCGTGAACAACGCCGCGGCCGGCAACAAGGCGTTCATCGTCAACCGCGTCGGCGACTTCGGCTTCATGCTCGGCATCTTCCTGCTCTTCTGGACGCTCGACGCGGCATCGGCCATCGGCGACGCTCGTCTTCCGCGAGATCGCGCGCCACGCCGCCGCAGCTCGAGGGCCAGCACCGTTGCGGGGCGTCGCCGCGCTCGTCGGCCTGGCGACGCTGCTGCTCTTCGTCGGCGCCACCGGCAAGTCGGCGCAGATCCCGCTCTACGTCTGGCTGCCCGACGCCATGGCCGGGCCGACGCCGGTCTGCGCGCTGATCCACGCCGCCACCATGGTGACCGCCGGCGTCTACATGATCGCGCGCCTGAACTTCCTCTACGCGATGGCGCCCGACGACGCTGACGGTGGTCGCTGGCGATCGGCGCGCTCACCGCGTTCTTCGCCGCGACCATCGGCACGGTGCAGAACGACATCAAGACGGTGCTCGCCTACTCGACGGTCAGCCAGCTCGGCTTCATGTTCATCGCCATGGGCGTCGGCGCCTAGGCGCGCCGGCGTCTTCCACCTGATGACCCACGCCTTCTTCAAGGCCTGCCTCTTCCTCGGCTCGGGCAGCGTCATCCACGGCATGCACCACGAGCAGGACATGCGGAAGATGGGCGGCCTGAAGAGTGGATGCCGATCACCTTCTGGACCTTCCTGATCTCGACGCTGGCGATCGCCGGCATCGCCGCTCCTGTCGGGTTCTTCTCGAAGGACGCGATCCTCTGGGAGGCGTCTCGCGAGACCGACGGCATCGCGTTGCTCTGGGTGCATCGGCGTCGCGGTCGCGGTGCTCACCGCCTTCTACATGTTCCGCCAGGTCTTCATGACCTTCCACGGCGAGTGCCGCGCCGATCACCACACGCAGGACCACCTGCACGAGTCGCCGCCGGCGATGACGCATGCCGCTCGTCATGCTCGCCGGCTGGCGGCGTCGCTGGCTGCTCATCGGGTTCCTCGGCGTGCCGGACGTTCCTCGGCGGCTCGAACCGCTTCGAGGCGTGGCTCGCAGCCGGTGTTCGGCAAGGACATCGCCGTCGCCGCACGGCGCCGAGGCCGCACGAGCACGCCACGCACGTCGATGCGCGCTCGAGTACGACCCTGATGGCTGCTCTCGGTCGCGGTCGCGGTCGCTCGGCATCCTGCTCGCGCGTGGCTGATCTACCATCGCCGCAGCGCTCGTCGCCGGATCGCGTCGGCGACGCTCGCCGGCGGCGTGCTCGTACCGGATGCTCTCAACAAGTACTACGTCGACGAGCTCTACCAGCGCGGTCTTCGTCGGCGGCACGCTGCTGCTGTCGCGGCTCGGCGGCCTGGTTCGACAGCGACGTCGATCGACGGCATCGTCAACGGCGAGCGCCACGGTCACCACCGCGCGTGTCGTGGCTCAACGGCCGGTTCGACAACTACGTCGTCGACGGCGCTGGTGAACGGCTGCTCGGCGAACCGGACCTTCGCTCGGCAGCCGCGCTGCGCCGCCTGCAGACCGGCAGCATCAACGCGTACCTCTACGTCATCGTCGTCGCCGTCGTCGGTCGTGCTGGTCGCGCGCAGCTCATGTGCAGCCGAGCTGACGTCGGAGGAGCTCGAGCATGGATCACATCCTCACCTGGATGACCTTCATCCCGCTGCTCGGCGTGGCGGTGATCCTCTGCCTGCCGCGCGACGCGCACGGCCTGGTCAAGCGGGTCGCGCTCGCGTGCGACGGTGCCGCCGCTGCTGCTGGCGATCTGGCTCTTCGCGAACTTCGACCGCACCGCACGCCGGGCTTCCAGTTCGTGCAGCACGCGTGCCGTGGATCCCGAGCTTCAACATCCACTACTTCGTCGGCGTCGACGGCATCAGCATCACGATGGTGCTGCTGACGGCGCTGCTCTGCTTCCATCTGCATCGCTCGCGTCGTGGGGCATCGACAAGGGCGTGAAGGGCTACTTCGCGCTCTTCCTGCTGCTCGACGCCGGCATGATGGGCGTCTTCGTCGCGCTCGACTTCTTCCTCTTCTACGTCTTCTGGGAGGTCATGCTGCTGCCGATGTACTTCCTCATCGGCATCTGGGGCGGGCCGCGGCGCGAGTACGCGGCGATCAAGTTCTTCCTCTACACGCTGGCCGGCAGCGTGCTGATGCTGCTCGCGATGCTCGTCCTCTACTTCTCACGAACCGACGCCCGCACACCTTCGACATGACCGCAGCTGATCGACCCAGAGCAGCCACCTACGAGCGACTGCGCACGGTCTTCTGGGGCCAGTCGGCACGCAGCACCTGCTCTGGCTCGCGCTGTTCATCGGCTTCGCGATCAAGATCCCGGCCTTCCCGTTCCACACCTGGCTGCCCGACGCGCACGTCGAGGCGCCGACGGCGATCTCGGTCATCCTCGCCGGCGTGCTGCTGAAGATGGGCACCTACGGCATCCTGCGCATCAACTACGGATCCTGCCGGAGGCGACGGCCGATCTCGCGTTCTGGTTCCTCGGCGTCGCTCGGCACCTGGAACATCGTCTACGGCGCGCTCTGCGCCATGGCGCAGAAGGACCTCAAGAAGCTGGTCGCCTACTCGTGCGGTCAGCCACATGGGCTACGTGATGCTCGGCATGGCGGCGTTCACGCCGCAGGGCATCAACGGCGCCGTGCTGCAGATGTTCAACCACGGCACCGTCACCGCGATGCTCTTCCTCCTGGTCGGCGTGATCTACGACCGCGCCCACCACCGCGACATCGACGGCTTCGGCGGCCTCGCCGGCGATCATGCCGGTCTACACCGGCGTGACGGCGCTCGCGTTCTTCGCGGCGCTCGGCCTGCCCGGGCTCTCCGCCTTCATCTCCGAGGTGCTGGTCCTGCTCGGCGCCTGGCAGCGCTATCCCGGTGCTGACCATCGTCGGGCGAGCGCGGTGGTCCTGACCGCCGGCTACATGCTGTGGACGATGCAGCGCATCTACCTCGGGCAAGCTGAACGAGAAGTACGCTCGGCCTCGCCCGAGATCAACGGCCGCGAGCTGTTCACGCTCGTGCCGCTCGCGGTGATCGTCGTCGTGCTCGGCGTCTATCCGCACGCCGTCCTCGATCTGATCAACGCGTCGCTCTGAACCTCAACAAGATCGTCCTCACCGGCGCCGTCGACTCCCGGCGGTCTCGCGCTGCGCTGAGCGTGACGGAACCGATGGAGCTCGGACGTGAACCTCTCGAGAGCCTCGCGCTACATCCTGCCCGGAGCTGATCCTCATGGGGACGGCGATCCTGCATCTTCCTCGCCGACCTGCGTGGTGCGCGCAGAAGGAGCGCCTCGGCGACGCTCGCGCTCTTCGGCTGCGCCGTCGCGCTGTCGCCTCGATCGGCCTGCGCGTGCCGCTGACGGACACGTGGCTGGTGCACGGCTCTTCGGCTGGGGCGAGGGCTGGCTCTACTCGCGCATGATCGTGCATCGACGACTTCGCGGTCTTCTTCAAGGTCCTGTTCTGCGCTCGCCGCGCTTGCGCGACCGTCTGGATGTCGCTCGGCTCGAACGAGGTGCGAGCGCACCGAGCGAGGGCGAGTACTACGGCCTCCTGCTCGCCTCGAGCGCGCTCGGCATGTTCTTCATGGCGTCGGCCGCCGAACCTGCTGATGGCGTACCTGTCGCTCGAGTTCGTCAGCCTGACCTCGTACGTGCTGACCGGCTCCCTGCGCCACAACCGGCGCTCCGGCGAGGCGGCGCTCAAGTACCTCATCTACGGCGGCGTCGCGTCGGGCGACGATGATCTACGGCATGAGCTGGATCTACGGCCTCGCCGGCAGCCTGGACTACGCGCCAGATCAACGCCGCCCTGGCCGCAGGGCCACGCGAATCCGCTGACGCTGTTCATCGCGCGTCGCTGCTGATCCTGGCCGGGCTTCGGCTACAAGATCGCGGCGGTGCCGTTCCACATGTGGGCGCCGGACGTGTACACAGGGCGCGCCGATTCCGGTGACGGCGTTCCTCTCGGTCGGCTCGAAGGCCGGCGGGCTTCGCGCTGCTGATGCGCTTCTTCTACCCGGCGCTGTCGCAGCTCGGCCGACGGCGGCGACTGGCAGTTCGCTCGCCGGCGTCGACTGGCCGCAGCTGATGCTGGTGCTCTGCATGGTGACGATGACGCTCGGCAACCTCGCCGCGCTGCAGCCAGCAGCAACATCAAGCGCCTGCTCGCGTACTCGAGCATCGCGCACGCCGGCTACATGCTGATGGGCTTCGTCGTGCTGAGCGACGAGGGCCTGCGCGCCGATGCTCTTCTACCTGGTCACGTACTACCTGATGAACATCGGCGCGTTCCTGGTCGTGATGATCGTCGCCAACTCGACCGGGCGCGAGGACATCGAGGGCTTCCGCGGCCTCGCCTGGCGCGGCGGCGCCGTGCCGGCGGTGGCGATGGCGATCTTCCTGTTCTCGCTCGCCGGCCTCCCGCCGCTCGCCGGCTTCATCGGCAAGTTCTATCTGTTCGCCGCGGTGGTGAAGGAGCAGTTCTACTTCCTGGCGCTGGTCGGCCTGGCGTCAACAGCGTGGTCTCGCTCTACTACTACGCGCGCATCGTGCGGACGATGTTCCTCGACTTGCCGACCGGCGACGAGGGCGTCGTCGTCGCTCGACTGCCACAACGCGCTACCTCCTCTACTTCCTCGCGCTGCCGACGCTCGTCCTCGGCGTCTACTGGGCGCCGGTGATCGACCTCGCCGACCGCTCGGCGCGCTTCTTCCTCGGCTGAACGGCCGGTACCGGCCGGCCGTCGTCATCCGCCGCCGCATCATCGCGGGCCGAGGGCGGACGCGGGTGGTTCCCGCGGCGGGAGTGCGCGATGATGCGTCGATGCCGGCCGGTGTGCTCTATCTGGTCGCGACGCCGATCGGGAACCTGGAAGATCTCACCGCGCGCGCGGCGCGGATTCTCGCCGCCGTCGATCTGATCGCGGCCGAGGACACGCGCCGAACCGCGAGACTCCTGCACCACCTCGGCATCCGCCGGCCGCTGCGGAGCTACTACGACGCGGTCGAGCGCTCGCGGGCGCCGGCGCTGATCGGCGAGCTGCAGGACGGCAAGAGCATCGCGCTCGTCTCGGACGCGGGGACGCCCGGCATCGCCGATCCGGGCTATCGACTGGTGCAGGAGGCGATCGCGGCGGACATCCGCGTCGTCCCGGTTCCCGGCGCGTCGGCGATCACGGCGTTCCTGCCGGCGTCGGGCCTCGCGACCGATCGCTTCGCGTTCGAGGGCTTCCTGCCGGTGAAGCACGCGGCGCGGCGGCGGCGGCTCGCGGCGCTCGCGGGCGACGGGCGCACGCTGCTGTTCTACGAGGCCGGCCGGCGACTCGCCGCGACCCTCGCCGACATGGCCGACGCCTTCGGCGCCCGGCGGGCTGCCATCGGCAGGGAGCTGACGAAGCTGCACGAGGAGATCATCCGCGATGACCTGGTGTCGCTCGCCGGGCGCGCCGAGTCGCTGACGACGAAAGGCGAGGTGGTGATCGGGGTTGCCGGCGCCGACGACGCGGCTCGACCCGCGGACGCCGGCGCGTCGATGGACGTCGCGGCGCCCGCCGGCGGCGCCGCGTCGCGCGACGTCGCTCTTGGCGGCGACGCGGCGCTCGCGGCCGAGATCCGCAGGCGCCGCGCGTCGGGCGAGAGCGTGCGCGACATCGCGGCCGCGCTCGCCGGCGAGCTCGGGCTCAGCCGGCGCTCGCTGTATCGGCTCGCGCTCGCGCTCGAGCGCTGAGACGGTCTCGAACGGCGTGACGGGTCACGGCGGAGGAATCGAAGGCCGCGTACCGCGACAGCGGGGAAAAAAGAAGGCCACCCGCCGATCCGGCGGGTGGCCTTCGAGGGAGCACCGAAGACCGTTCGTCGCTCGCGCGTCAGTCCTGCGCGCCGTGCTTCGACGGGAGCAGCAAGCCCATCTCGGCGAAGCGGTCGCCGTTCTCGTCCGTCACGTCGACCTCGACCAGCGTGACGCTCGAGCACTCGGGGAGCCCAGGCTGGCCGATGCCGTTCAGCAGGGTGTTCACCGTCGTCTTGACGCTCGCGCTGCCGTCGTCGAGGGTGAACGCGAACGCCGCCGGGAAGTCGACGACGGTCATGTCGAGGTCATCGCTCGTGTTGCTCGGCGTACCTTGGCGGTCGCGTATCGTCGCGCGCCCGACGGTATTGAGGTTGCCGGTGCCGCTCGCCGGACCGGCCGCATCGACGACGCCGCGCAGCTTGAGCTTGACGGCAATGTCACCGGTATCGTTCGGCGGGTCCAAGATCGCATTGTTGATGTGGCTCTGGACCGATCGGAATTGGACGGTGCCGTAGCTGCGCGCCTCGTCCCACATCCAGCGGTTCGGCGGCGAGCCGTTCTGCTCGGCGTACGTCTCGGGAGGGCTGCACGACGGAACGCCGCCGTCGGTCGTATCGTTGGACGCGTTGCCCCCCGCGTTGCCGCAGGAGACGAACGCCTGCACCAGACTCGAGCGCGTCTCCTTGCCGAACTTGGGATGCTCGAAGCCACAGCTGTCGACGCTCACCTGCGCATGAGCGAGTGGGGCGGCGACTCCCACTGCCAGCACGGCCGCGAATGTCACTGCGAAGTGTCTCTTCATGGTTCCCCTCCTTCTGGGTCTCGATGGTTCCGGTTCACGAACGGGGTGCGGCACATCGGGCGCGTCTACTCGAATCGCACACCGGCGAAGGATGTGCTGTTTCCGGCAAAAGGGAGCACATATGCTCGCGATCTGTCGACGCCGTCACGTGAACTAGCCGTTACTGCCGTGCCGAAGGACATGTCAAGGAGTATTTCGATCTCGTGATTCCGCCATCGACGAATTCGTCTAGCATGCGCCAAAGTAGTGCAGTTCGCCTCCGGCGCGGAGTTGCGCGACGGCAACGCGCTGCGCAAAGTCGATCGGTCGCGAGACCTCGAGCTCGTCCCTTCGCGTGACCGTGGCGATCATCTCCGCATCCGGACTTCGGAAGCGCTACGGCGAGCAGGAGGTCGTGCGTGGCGTCGACTTCCGCGTCGAGCCGCGCGAGTGCTTCGGCGTCCTCGGACCGAACGGCGCCGGCAAGACCACGGTGATCCGCATGATCACCTGCTTCTCACCGATCACGGCGGGGCGCCTCGAGGTCCTCGGGTTGCCGGTCGAGCCGGCGAATCATCGCGCGATCAAGGCGCGGCTCGGCCTCGCGCCGCAGGAGGAGAACCTCGATCCCGACGTGACCGTCGAGATGAATCTGCTGCTCTACGCGAGCTACTTCGGCATCGGCGGCGCCGCCGCGCGCGCGCGGGTCGCGGCGCTCCTCGAGTTCGCCGCGCTCACCGAGAAGGCGGGCGCGCGCATCCATACGCTCTCCGGCGGGATGAAGCGGCGCCTGGTCCTGGCGCGCGCGCTCATCAACGATCCGGACCTGCTCGTGCTCGACGAGCCGACGACCGGCCTCGATCCCCAGGCACGGCATCTCGTCTGGGAACGGCTGCGCGAGCTCAAGCGGAACGGCGTCGCGATGCTGCTCACCACCCACTACATGGACGAGGCGGCGCAGCTCTGCGATCGCCTGGTGGTGATGGACCGCGGCCGGATCATCGCGGCGGGGACGCCCAACGAGCTGATCGAGCGCCACGTCGGCCGCGAGGTCGTCGAGGTGTTCACCGCGGGCGATCGGTCGCGTCGCGCGCGCATCTTGGCGCTCGTCGGTCCGCACGGCGGCCACGTCGAGGAGGTCGGTGACGCCGTCGTCGTCCACCTCGACGGCCGCGCCGATGCACGGGCGATGCTGGCGGCGCTCGCCGACGAGGAGCTGGTGCACCGGCGCGCGACGCTCGAGGACGTGTTCTTGCGCCTGACCGGACGGGAGCTGCGCGAGTGACGGCGCCCGACGTGCACGAATGACCCCACGGGAGCGGCCCCGGTGACGGCGCCGGAACGGCTCGGTCTCGTCCGCGGCGCGGCGCGCGTCTGGCGCCGCGACATGGAGAGCTGGCGGAAGTACTACCGTTCGTCGCTCGTCGGCGCGCTCGGCGAGCCGATCCTCTCGCTGATCGCGATCGGCTACGGCCTCGGCAAGTTCGTCGACTTGCCGGGCGTCAGCTACGCGCAGTTCCTCGCGCCCGGCATTCTCGCCGCCGCCGCGATGAACGCGGCGAGCTTCGAGTCGACGTTCGGCTCCTTCACGCGCATGACCGAGCAGAAGACCTACGACGCGATCCTGGCGACGCCGATCGGCATTCGCGAGCTCGTCGCCGGCGACGTCGCGTGGGCGGCGACGAAGGCGACGCTCTCGGGAACGGCGGTGCTCGTCGTCGCCGCGCTCGCCGGGCTCGTCCCGAGCGCGTGGGCGCTGGTGCTGCCCGCGGTCGCGCTGCTGATCGGCCTGGTCTTCGGCGCGATGGGGCTGATCGTCGCCGCCCGCGCGCCGGCCTACGATTTCTTCACCTACTACTTCACGCTGGTGATCACGGTGATGTACCTGTTCTCGGGCGTGTTCTTCCCGATCGAGAGCCTGCCGCCGTGGGCGCAACTCGCGGCCTGGCTGCTGCCGCTCACGCACGCGGTGACGATCGTCCGCGCCTGCATGCACGGCGCCGTCGGGCCGATGATCGCTGGTGCACGTGCTGGCGCTGGTCGCGGTGCTGCGTCGCGAGCTATGCGGTCGCGGTGGCTCTCGTGCGACGGCGGTTGATCGTGTGACGGCGCGCCGCCGCCGGACGGTGGGCCCGCGGAGCCGTCGCTTTCTCGCGTTCGCCGGTCTGGTCGCGCGCATCTACGGCGGGTACAAGCTGATCCAGGCGATCGGCAAGATCGGCGGGCGCACCGACCGGCGGTATGCGCGCCACCACCGGCGCAGCGCCGAGGCCGCGTATCGCCTGGCGACTCGTCTCGAGGGCCTGCCGATCAAGGTCGCGCAGTTCCTCGGGTCGCGCGCCGACATCTTGCCGGCCGAGTACGTGACGGTGCTGTCGCGCGCTCCAAGACCGGGTGCCGCCGCGGCCGATCGGCGCGCTCATGCCGGTGCTCGCCCGCGAGCTCGGGCCGGCGTGGCGCGCGGCGTTCGCGCGAGCTCGACCCGGTTCCGCTCGCATCGGCGTCGCTCGCGCAAGTGCATCGCGCGCGGCTGCCGAGCGGCCGCGACGTCGCGGTCAAGATCCAGTACCCGGAGATCGCGGAGCTGGTCGCGATCGATCTCCGCAACTTCGCGTTCTTCGTGCGACTGCTCGCGCGTCTCGAGCCGGGCTTCGATTTCCGCGTGCTGATCGAGGAGATCGAGAGCTACGTCCCGCTCGAGCTCGACTTCGTCCACGAGGCGGCGAACGCCGCGCGCATGCGCGCGAACTTCGCCGGCCGCGCGGACGTGCTCGTGCCCGCGGTCGTCGACGAGCTCAGCACGCGGCGCGTGCTCGTCATGGACTACGCGCCCGGCGTCCGGATCACCGACGTCGACGCGCTGCGGGCGATCGGCGTCGATCCGAAGGCGATCGCGCAGCGACTGATCGCGCTCTTCTGCGAGCAGATCCTCGTCCACGGCTTCTTCCACGCCGATCCGCATCCGGGAAACATCCTGGTGCAGCCGGGCGGCCGGATCGTGCTCCTCGACTTCGGCCTCGCGAAGGACCTCGCGCCCGAGTTTCGCGCCGGCATCGCGCGCCTCACCGCGGCGATCGTCGCGGGCGACCGCGCCGAGGTCGCCGCGGCGTTTCGCGCCCTCGGCTTCCGCACCCGCGACGCCTCCGACGAGAGCCTGTGGGTCCTCGGCGAGGCCTTCCTCGGCTGGGCGCTCCGCACCGGCCGCGCCTATGCCGACCCGGAGATGGCGGCGTACTTCGGCGCCGAGATGCCGCGGGTCATGCGCGCCAACCCGCTGGTGCAGGTGCCCGCCGACATTCTCCTGATCGGCCGAGTCCTCGGCCTGCTCTCCGGGATCGGCAAGCAGCTCGGCTCGGAGGTCGACGTCGCGTCGACGCTGATGCCGTACCTCGCCGGTGCAGCGGCGCCCGCTCCGCCCGCACCTGCGGCCGGAGAGGCGCGGCCGGCGGTGCCGCGAACCCCCTGACGGCGCCGCACGCGGCCGGCGGCGGAGCGCGATCCGCCAAGACGGGCCCTGGGTGCGCGACGGGCGTTCGTGCACGGCGCTCGACGGGCGCCGGCGGACGTCAGTGTGCGATGCGAAAGTCGCGGAGCTCGTCGGGGGCCGGTTCGGGCTCCGGCGTTTCGGTGACCTTCAGCACGTGGGCGCCGGGAGGTCCGACGTGCGACCATCGAACCAGCTGCCGCACCGCCGCGGGGTCGCCGGCGACGAGCGCCTCGACGCTGCCGTCGGCGAGATTGCGCACCCAGCCGCCGACGCCGGCCCGTCGTGCTTCCGCCTGCATCGAGCCGCGGAACCAAACGCCCTGCACGCGGCCGGTGATGCGGAGGCGCACGCACGCGATCACGATCGAGCTTTCGTGCGTCGAGGCTTTCGCGCCGGCGGCGTGCGCTCCCGAGGGTGCCGTGCGCTCGCTCGGGGACGATCGGGAGCCGACTTCGCGGACGCACCGCCGGGTTTGGCCGACCGTTTCTTCGGGCGCGCGGCGGCGGGTTTCGCCGACGGTGTCGCGCCGTGGTTCGCCGGCCGTCGGGCGGCGCGCTTCGCCGGCGCCGTCGCCGGTTCCGTCGTCGGCTCCGGCGCGCGCGCGTGCGACGACGGCGGCGGGCCCTCCTCGAGGAGCCGCAAGAACGCCGCCTCGTCGAGGATCGCGGTGCCGAGCTTCCGGGCTTTCGCCAGCTTCGAGCCGGGATCGGCGCCGACCACCACGTAGTCGGTCGTCTTGGCGACGCTCGCCGACGACCTTGCCGCCCGCGGCGACGATGCGGCGCTCCGCCTCGCCGCGCGTCAACGCGGCGAGGCTCCCGGTGAGCACGAACGAGCGTCCGGCGAGCGGACCGGTCGCGGCGCGCGGCGGCACGGGCGTCACACCGGCTGCGAGCAGGCGCTCGACGACGCGGCGGTTCGCCGGCTCCTCGAAGAAGTGCCGGACGCTCGCGGCGACCTCGGGCCCGATGCCGTGGACCGCGATGAGCTCTTCCTCCGACGCGTCCATGATCGCGGTGGACGTCGCGGAACTCTTCCGCGAGCACGCGCGCGAGATGCTCGCCGACGTGACGGATGCCGAGCGCGTAGAGGAAGCGCTCGAGCGGCGGGCGCTTGCTGCCCGCGAGCTGCGCGATCGACGTTGCCGGCCGATTTCTCCGCCATGCGCTCGAGGCCGGCCAGCTGCTCGACGTCGAGACGATAGAGGTCGGCGAAATCGCGCGACCATGCCGGCCTCGACGAGCTGGTCGACGAGCTTCTCGCCGAGTCCGTCGATGTCGAGCGCGTTGCGCGACGCGAAGTGGCGGATGCGCGACTTGAGCTGGGCCGGGCAGGCGGCGTTGATGCAGCGGTACGCGACCTCGCCCTCCTCGCGGACGACGCGGCCGCCGCATCCAGCGACGGGACACACCTCCGGCATGCGGAACTTCGGCGGATCGCCCGTGCGGTGCTCGACGAGGACGCGCACGACGTACGGGATCACGTCGCCGGCGCGCTCGAGGAGAATCGTGTCGCCGACGCGGATGTCCTTGCGCTCGATCTCGTCCATGTTGTGCAGCGACGCGTTGCGCACCGTCACGCCGCCGACGCCGACCGGGCGCAGCACGGCGATCGGCGTGACGGTGCCGAGACGGCCGACCGACGGCACGATGTCCTCGACGACCGTCGTCGCCTGCTGCGGCCTTGAACTTGTAGGCGATCGCCCAGCGCGGCGAGCGCGACACCTGCCCGAGGCGCTCCTGCAGCGTGCGGTCGTCGACCTTCAGCACCACGCCGTCGATCTCGTACGGCAGCGTGCTCGCGCGCCGGCGGCGAGCTCGCGGTAGTGGGCGAGCGCCTCGTCGACGCCGTCGCAACGGCGGTTCAGCGGGTTCACGGCGAGGCCCCATCGCGCGAGGGTGCGGAGGAACTCGAAGTGCGCCGCCGGAAGCGCGTGCGCGTCGGCGCGTTCGACGGCGCGGCGCTCGCCGTCACCATCGCCGTCGCCTCGGCCGCCCGCGGCGCGCTCGCGGTCGCGATTCGGGCGCCGACCCGCGGCGCCGGCTGCCCCGGTCGCCGGCGTGATCGCGCCGACCCCGTGACAGAACACCGCGAGCGGCCGGCGCGCGGTGACCCGCGAGTCCAGCTGGCGGAGCGAGCCGGCGGCGGCGTTCCGCGGATTCGCGAACAGCGGCTCGCCGGCCTCGGCGCGCTCGGCGTTGAGGCGCCGGAACCCGGCTTTCGAGAGGATCACCTCGGCGCGGACGTCGAGTCGCTCGGGAATCGGCGGCGCGGCGGGATCGGCGACGAGCGTGAGCGGCACGCTCTTGATCGTCCGCAAGTTCGCGGTCACGTCCTCGCCCGTCGTGCCGTCGCCGCGCGTCGACCCGACGACGAGCCGGCCGTGCTCGTACACGAGCTCGATCGCGACGCCGTCGAGCTTGGGCTCGGCGACGTATGCGATCGGCGCGTCGGTGCGGAGCGCGCGTTTCACCCGCCGGTCGAACTCGAGCACCTCCTCGTCCGACATCGCGTTCTGCAGCGACAGCATCGGCTCGGCGTGGCGGACGCGGGCGAAGCGCTCCGCGGGCGGCGCGCCGACCCGCTGCGTCGGCGAGTCGTCGCTGCGAAGCTCGGGGTGCGCCGCCTCGAGCTCCTGAAGGCGGCGGAAGAGCGCGTCGTACTCCGCGTCGGAGACCTCCGGGGCGTCGAGGACGTAGTAGAGCCGGTTGTGGCGCTCGATCTCGGCGCGCAGCCGGGCGACCTCGTCGCGGATTTTCGCCGGACTCGTCGCCGCGCGGTCGCCGCTCTGCATGCCTTCACATACAGAGTGCGACCTGCGCTCGCCAGTTCGCCCCCTCGGCCAGGTGCGACGTGGTCGTCGCGGCGGCCGTGAGCCGGGTCGCGGCGGCGAGACGCGCGCGCCGGCGGCCGTGCGACGAGCCCGCGACGCCGGCAGCGGTGGGGTTGGAAAGCGCGCCGCGCCGGGGCAAGATCGCCCGAATGCTCGAACGTGCGTGGCGGCGGTGGCGCGGCAGGAGGCTCGCGTCGGTTGCGATCCTCGTGCTCGCGGTGGAGCTCCTCGCCTGCGGCGTGGCGTCGGCCGTTCTCGAGATCCCGGTCGCGCGGACGCAGCTCGCGAACGGTCTCACGGTGCTCGTGCACGAGGATCAGTCGGCGCCGGTCGTGAGCGTGTATCTCTTCTACCGCTCCGGATCGCGGAACGAGCGGCCGGGCCGCACCGGGATCGCGCACCTGTTCGAGCACATGATGTTCAACGGCGGCGAGCACACGACCGGCAAGTTCGACGAGATCATCGAGGGCAACGGCGGCTCGACGAACGGCTACACCACGCGCGACTACACCGCGTACATGGAGACCTTCCCGGTGCCGGCGCTCGAGCGCGTGCTCTGGCTCGAGGCCGACCGCATGCGCGCGCTCGCGATCACGCCGAAGAACCTCGAGCAGGAGCGCGGCATCGTGAAGGAGGAGCGCCGCCTGCGCATCGACGACATTCCCGGCGCCAAGATGTACGAGGAGCTCTACCTGGCGGCGTACACCGCGAGCACGTACCGTTGGAACACCGTCGGCTTCATGGCCGACCTCGATCTCATCACGCTCGAGGACGCGCAGCGCTACTTCCGCACGTACTACGCCCCGAACAACGCGACGCTGGTCCTGGCGGGCGCCGTCACGCCGGCGACCGGCTTCGCGCTCGCGGAGCGCTACTTCGGGACGATCCCGGCGCACGAGCCGCCGCGCGCGGTCATCAACGAGGAGCCGCCGCAGCACGGCCCGAAGCGCGTCGTCTATCACAAGGTCGCGCAGCTCCCGGCGATCGCGATCGGCTACCACGCGGTGCGGGCGAACCATCCCGACCGGCCGGCGCTCGACGTGCTGCAGACGATCCTCTCGCAGGGCGAGAGCTCGCGGTTCTATCTCGACGTCGTGCGCGCGAAGCAGCTCGCGACCAGCGTCGAGACCGACTTCAACTGGGGCATCGACGCCGAGCTCTTCTGGCTCTTCGCGCAGGCGCGTCCCGGAAAGCCGACGCACGCGCTCGAGGCCGCGATCCTCGAGGACGTCGCGCGCGCCCGCGCGCATCCACCGGCCGACCGCGAGCTCCGCAAGGCGAAGAACGTGCTGCAGGCCGACTACGTGCGCGGGCTGAAGACCGTCTCCGGCAAAGCGAACCAGATCGGCTTCTACGAGACCGTCTTCGGCGACTACCACGCGATGTTCGACCAGGTGGATCGCTGGGAAGCGGTGACCGCCGCCGACGTGCAGCGGGTCGCGGCGACGTACCTCGTCGACGACGACAAGACGACCGTCGAGCTCGTGCCCGAGCGCGGCGCGGCCGCGGGCAAGGGCGCGCCGCCAGCGCCGCCGCCGACCGGTCGGCCGGGCGTGCTGTCCCGATCGGTGACCGAGTGAGGTCGGCGATGCCGCGTCCCAGCGCCGCGTCGAGGCCGAGGGGGCCGCTGTCGTCACTTGCGGTGCTCGCGTGCGCGCTCGCGGTGCTCGGCGCGAGCGCGTGCGGGACGCTGATGAAACGCGGCGGCCGCACCGCCGCGTCGGCGTCGACGCCGCCGCCCGCGGGACCGCCGGCGGCGAAGTTCGAGATTCCCCCGGTCTCGGAGCGGAAGCTCGCGAACGGCCTCACGGTGCTCGTCGCCGAGTACCGGGAGCTGCCGCTGGTCGTCTTCCAGCTCGTGGTCCAGGGCGGTGCCGCGCTCGATCCGCCGGGCAAGGGGGGCGTCGCCGAGCTCACGGCCGATCTCCTCAAGCAGGGAACGGAGCACCGCGGCGCCGAGGAGCTGGCGCGCGAGATCGAGTTCCTCGGCGGCTCGGTCGAGCGCCGACGCCGGTTACGACTTCTCGACGGTCTCGGCGGAGTTTCTCGCCAAGGACGTCGATCACGGGCTCGACCTCTTCGCGGACGTCGCGTTGCATCCGGCGTTCCGCCCGGACGAGTTCCGCCGCGAGCAGGGCCTGGCGCTCGCCGGGATCGTCGCGGAGCGCGAGAACCCGAGCGCGATCGCCGACCGCTGCTTTCAGGCGTTTCTCTACGGCCGGCATCCGTACGGGCACGCCGCCGAGGGGACCGAGCGCACGGTGCGCGGTCTCACGCCCGCGGACGTCCGCGAGTTCTACCGCCGCTACTACGGACCGGCGCGCGCCGTGCTGGTGGTGATCGGCGACGCGCCCGCCGACGAGCTCGCGGCGAAAGCCGAGCGTGCGTTCGGCGGCTGGCGCTCCACGGCCGAGCCGCCGACCGCGCTCTCCGATCCGACCCGCGTCAGCGGACGGCGGGTCCTGCTCGTCGACAAGCCCGACGCGACGCAGACCCACATCCGCGTCGGAAACGTCGGGATCGCGCGCACCGATCCGGCGTACGTGCCGGCGGTGGTGACGAGCACGATCCTCGGCGGAGGCTTCGGCTCACGCCTGATCGACGAGCTCCGTGTGAAGCGCAGTCTGACCTACAGTGCCTGGAGCTACTTCGCGGCGCGCAAGGCCGTCGGCGACTTCCGCGTCGGCACCTTCACCAAGGTCGCGACGTCGGGCGAGGCGCTCGGCGTCACGCTCGATCTCCTCTCCGAGTTCGTCAAAGGCGGCGCGACCGCCGCCGAGCTCGATCGCGCGAAGAGCCTCCTCGTCGGGCAGTATCCGCTCCAGCTCGAGACGCCGAACGCGATCGCCGGCAAGCTCGCCGAGCTGCAATCCTACGGCCTGCCGCGCAGCGACATCGAGACCGTGCCCGCACGCGTGCTCGCGGTCGGCAACGCCGACGTCGCGGCGATCGCACGGCGCTACGTCCCGGTGCAGGACGCCGCGATCGTCGTCGTGGGGCCCGCGCGCGCGGTCGCGCCGCAGCTCGCCCGTTTCGGCGCCGTCGAGCGCACCACGCCCGAGACCTGCGACGCGCCCAACGGTCCGTCGGCCGCGACGAAGACCGCGCCCTGAGACGCGAAGCGGGGACGCCGGCGCGCGCCGACGCCACTCGCTCGGTCGCGGCGATGGCCGGTGAGCCGCGAGGCCGCGTGATGCTCCGGCAGCCGCGTGACGGCGCGCTCAACCGGCCGTGCTCGACTCGGTCAGGACCAGGTCGATCTGCTTGCGCTCGACCGAGACGCTCGCGACCCGCACGGTGACGGGATCGCCGAGACGGAACACCCGACGGCGACGGCGCCCTTGCAGCAGATGGCGCTCCTCGACGAGCTCGTAGCGGTCGTCCGTCAACGTCGCGACGTGGACCAGGCCCTCGACGAAGTAGCGCTCGAGCTCGACGAAGAACCCGAACGGCACGACCCCGGAGATGAAGCCGGCGAACGTCTCGCCGACCCGCTCCTGCATGAACTGCACCTTCTTGAGCTGGACCACCTCGCGCTCGGCGTCCATCGCGACGCGCTCGCGGCGTGAGCTCTCCTCGCAGATCGCCGGCAGCTCGGCGGCGATCGCGCCGAGCTCGCGCGTGTCGTGACGCAGCGTCGCGGCGAGGATGCGATGGAGGACGAGATCGGGGTAGCGCCGGATCGGCGAGGTGAAGTGCGTGTAGATCGGCGCCGCGAGGCCGAAGTGGCCGGCGTTCACCGGCGAGTAACGCGCCTGCTTCATCGTGCGCAGCAGGACCGTGTTGACGAGGCGCTCCTCGGGCCGGCCGGCGACGCGAGCGAGCGCGTGCTGGAACGCCGCCGGCGCGACCGCGTCGCCCCGCGGCAGCTTGACGCCGAAGCCGGCGAGGAAGCGCGCGAGCTCGTCCTGCCCGTCCGGATCGGGCGGCTCGTGGATGCGGTAGGGCATCGGAATGCGCCGCGCGGTGAGGTACTGGGCGACCGCCTCGTTGGCGGCGAGCATGAAGCTCTCGATCAGGCGGTGCGCGACGTTGCGCTCGGCCTTGACGATGTTCTCCGGCTGCCCCTGGAGGTCGAGGACGATCTCCGCCTCGGGCAGGTCGAAGTCGATCGAGCCGCGCCGGCGGCGGTTGCGCGCGAGGAGCTCGGCGACCTCCGCCATGCGCTCGAGGTCGTCGACGAGCGGCGCGTGACGGCGGCGCGTCGCCAGATCCCGATCCGCCACGATCTCCCGCACCTCGGTGTAGGTGAGGCGCGCGCGGCTCCGCATGACGCCGGGAAACACCGCGGCGCCGAGCACGTCGCCGCGCGCGCCGAGGTCGAGCAGCACCGCCTGGACGAGACGGTCGGCATCGGGATTCAAGCTGCAGATGCCGTTCGAGAGCTCCTCGGGAAGCATCGGGATGACCCGATCCGGGAAGTAGACGCTGGTGCCGCGCGCCCGCGCCTCGCGATCGAGGGCGCTGCCGCGGGCGACGTAGGCCGCGACGTCGGCGATCGCGACCAGAAGCCGCACGCCGCCCGACGCACCGTCGAGCACGGCGACGGCGTCGTCGAAGTCGCGCGCGTTCTCGCCGTCGATCGTCACCAGCGGCAGGGCGCGGAGGTCGAGGCGGGCGGTGAGCGCGACGGTGTCCCGCCACGCTCGCGTGCCGGACGGCGGCGGCGGCAGGTCCGCGGTCGATGCGCTCGGCGTGCCCGCCACCGGCATCGTCGGCCGATCGGCGAGCGTACCGCGCGTCGTTCCGTCGAACGTCACCGCCCGCGGAACGCGCTCGGCCTCGCGACGGACGGCCTCGGGGAACTCTTGCGGCAGGTCGTGCTCGTAGATCACCGCCTCGGTCTCGACGCGCGGGTCGCGCGCCGGCCCGAGCACGGCCGCGATCCGCGCTTCGATGTCGTGGTGCGCGTCCGGGTAGACGGTGATCTCGGCGACGACCATGTCGCCGTCGGGGGTCTCGGTCGCCGTCGCGCCGTCTGCGATCAGGTGGACGCGGTACGGAATGCGCTGGTCCTGCGGGATGAGGTACGTGCCGGTTCGGCCCCGGCGGACGACGCCGACGAGCCGAGCCGTGCGCCGCTCGAGCACGTGCACGACGCGGCCCTCGAGACGCTCGTCGTCACGACCGCGGCGCAGCACGGCGGCGAGGACGCGGTCGCCGTGCATCGCGGGGCGCACGCCGGCGCCGCCGACGTAGAGGTCCTGGCGCGCGGCGGCCGCGAGCGGCAGGGCTGAATCCGCCTCGCTCCCGCCCCGACGGCGCGCACCGGCGCCGCCCTGCCGCCGGCCTCTGCCGCGGCGCCCTTTGCCGCGCCCCCGCCGCTGGTCCCGGGCCTCGGTTCCGCGAGGGGCGGGCGCGGACTCGGCGTCGGGTGCCGGCGGCGCGTCCTCCTTCTCGGCGACGAGAAAGGCGTAGCCGTCGGGATGCACGTGCAGCCGTCCGGCCCGCAGGTGCTGGCGGGCGGTGAGCGCGTACCGGTCGCGCTTCGCCTCGACGACGATCCCTCTGCGGACGAGGTCGGCGAGGGCGCGCACGACGAAGACCCGCTCGGCCTTCGCGAAACGGCCGTGGCGGACCAGATCGTCGAAGGTCAGGAGCCGGCGGCCGGCTTCGTCGAGCGACCGCAGGAGGCGGGGCGGAACGTCGTCGGGCGTCTCGGGGTGGTCGTGATCGTGCGCGTCGCGCTCGAGAAGCTCGTCGGCGAGCACGTTCGGATGCGTGGCCACGGCGCGGCCGACTCGCGAAGGCGAGGCGGCCTCGGCCGCACCGCGACGCTCGTCGCCTGGCGCGTGGTCGCTTCGTTCCGCATGCTCGCGTGCGCGCGCACGGCGGCCGCTGCGGGTCTTTCGTCGGACAGGCGGGCGCGAGCGGCCCGGCGATGAGCGTGAACGCCGGATGGTGGTGCGTCTACTCGTTCGAGGTGAGGTAGGTATACCCCTCGAGCGCTTCCTCGTAGCGGCGCAGCAGGCGCCCCGACTCCGCCATCGTGAGACGCTTCTCGCGCAGCGCCGCCTCGACGGCGCGCCGGACGCGCGAGACCAGGTCGGTCTTCGAGTACTGGACGTACGTCAGGACCTCGCTCACCGAGTCGCCCTCGACGACGTGCTCGACCCGGTAGTCGTCGCCGTCGAGGCGGACGTGCACCGCGTCGGTGTCGCCGAAGAGGTTGTGCAGGTCGCCGAGGATCTCCTGGTACGCGCCGACGAGGAAGCTCGCGATGTAGTACGGCTCGCCGTTCAGCGGGGTGGAGCTCGAGCGAGTGCTTGACGTCTTGCAGGTCGATGAACTGATCCATCTTGCCGTCGCTGTCGCAGGTGAGGTCGGCGAGGATGCCGCGCCGCGTCGGCGCCGCGGTTCAGCCGGTCGATCGGCATCGTCGGGAAGAGCTGACGGACGGCCCAGTGGTCGGGCATGGACTGGAAGATCGAGAAGTTGCAGTAGTAGGTGTCCGAGAGCTGGCGCTCGAGGCCCTCGAGCTCGTCGGGGACGTAGGGCAGATCGCGGACGATCTTGAGGATCCGCTCGCAGGTCGCCCAGAAGAGCTGCTCGACGCGGGCGCGCGCCTTGAGATCGAGGTAGCCGAGGTTGAAGGCGGTGATCGCCTCCTCCTTGATCTGGAGCGCGTCGTGGTAGGCCTCCAGGAAGTTCTTCCGCGAGACGCTCGCGTAGGTCTCGTAGAGCTGCTTGATGACCGGGTGCTCGTTCTCGGCGAGCGACGCCGGGATCTGGCCGACCAGGATCTCGTTCGTGCCGAGGACGTTGAAGACCAGGACCGAGTGGTGCGCGACCAGCGCCCGGCCGGACTCGGTGACGATGTCCGGGTGCGGGACGTTCTTCTCGTTACAGACCTCGGCGATCTGGCTCACGATGTCGCTCGCGTACTCCTGGAGCGTGTAGTTGACCGACGAGTGGAAGTTGCTCTGGCTGCCGTCGTAGTCGACGCCGAGGCCGCCGCCGCAATCCAGGAAGCGCATGTTGGCGCCCAGCAGGTAGAGCTCGACGAAGATCCGGCTCGACTCGCGGAGCGCGTCCTTGACGGCGCGGATGTTGGTGATCTGCGACCCGATGTGGAAGTGCAGGAGCTGGAGGCAGTCGAGCATCTCTGCGCCGCGGAGCCGGTCGACGGTGGCGACGATCTCGGCCGTCGTGAGGCCGAACTTCGAGCGGTCGCCGGTCGACTCGACCCACTTGCCGGCGCCCTTGGTCGTGAGCCGGGCGCGCACGCCGATCACCGGGCGGATGTCGAGGTCGGCGGACGCTTGCAGGATCGTCTCGAGCTCGCCCATCCGGTCGATGACGATGATCACCTGGCGGCCGAGCTTCTGGGCGAGGAGCGCGGTCTCGATGTAGGCGCGGTCCTTGTAGCCGTTGCAGAGGATCAGCGCGTCGGGATTGTCCTGGAGGGCGAGCGCGACCAGCAGCTCGGGCTTCGAGCCGGCCTCGATGCCGAGGTTGTAGGGGCGGCCGTACTCGACCAGCTCCTCGACGACGTGGCGCTGCTGGTTGACCTTGATCGGGTACACGCCGCGGTACTTGCCCGCGGTAGTCGTTCTCGGCGATCGCCTGCTGGAACGAGCCGCAGAGCTGCTGGATGCGCGTGCGGAGGATGTCGGAGAAGCGGATCAGCAGCGGGAGGTTCAGCCCGCGGCTGCGGAGGTCGTCGACCAGCTCCTTGAGGTCGATCCGCGTCGAGCCCGGTCCCGCCGGCGTGACCTCGACGTGACCCGCGTCGTTGATCGTGAAGAAGTCACGACCCCAGCCGTTGACGTTGTATAGCTCGAGTCGAGTCCTTGATCGTCCACGCGCGAAGCTCTTTGTGCGACGACGCGACTCTCTGCAACGTCCTCTGCTGCCTCCTGACGCGCGGAAATATCGAGAACGAAGAAACGACCCGAGAAGTTCGAAGGTTCGAGAAGTATCCCGGGGCGTAGACGATGTCTAGGCGGAGAGTGTCGCGAGCGCTCGGCGCGCGCCGTCGACCTCGGCGCGCTCCCGCGCGCGAGCGTGCCGGCCGACGACGTCACCTCACGGTCGTCGCCTTCGAGCAGCTCGGTGACCCATCGACGTAGCGATCGCCGATCAGCGTGAGCAGTGGCGGACCGGTCCGCCGCACGCCGAGCTCCCAGAGGATCGCCGCCGGCGCCGTTCCGGAGGCGCGGATGCGGTTCAGGTGCACCGCGTGGATGTGGTGCGACGCGCAGACGGCCGTGCGATTGGATTGCGCGTTGCCGCCGCCGCGCGATCGCCACCGCAGGTGGTGGTCCTGGAGGCTTCGGCGCGCGCTGCACGCCGGTACCGTGCACCGCCAGCCGTCGCGGGCGAAGATCGGATCGCGATGGCGCGGCATGCGTTCCCACTCGGCGATCACGTGGCGAAGCATGCGGTCGAGTGCCGTCCAGCGGGGGAATTCCGCCTCATGGTAGGCGTCGAGCATTGCCCGGAAGAGCGCCACCACGGACGCCGGGCCTGTGAAACGGACATCGGCGTCGCAGCTGACCGACGCGAGCTGCATCTGACGCGCACGCAATTGCACGATCGAGTCGCAGCGCGCTTCGCCGACGACGAGGCCCGCCTCTCGAGCATCGACGCGTGCCGCCCTCTCGGCCGCGAGCGCGTCATGGCGGTTCAGCGCCGCGTCGACGTCGTCGTGGAGCCGCCGGAGCGTGACGGCATTCGCGTGCTCGATCCATCGGTCGCCGCCTTGGACGCGGACCACCGGCACGATCGCGAGCGCACGGGTCCACGCAAGCTCTCCGCGCCGATACGCTTCCGCGAACGCGCGCGAGCGGATGCAGGCGCGCTCGATTGCCAGCAGCGCCTGCGCTTTCCGCAGCGAGATCCCGACCCGTTCGCGGACGTAGTGTGCACGCGACGAGAAGCCGAGCACGCGGTACCAGCGCTGGTCGAGCATCTGGCGGAGCAGCTCGCCGAGCCGCGCGTCGATGGCGAGCAGGGCGGCGACGGTCGACCGAAGCCGCGCGTCGAGCTCGAAGGCGTCGAGTCTCACGTGGCCGGCATCGTCGCGAGATGCGCTGCGGGCGAGTTCGGCGTCGCCGGCAGCGGCGACTTCGCCGGCAGCGTGAGGACGTGCGTCGCGGGCGATCGTGCGCGGGGACGCGCGTTCGTCGGCGGGCGCCTCCCCGACGACGTCGCGACATCTCTGCCTCTGCGCGCCGCACGCGGCATGTGGCGGCGTGTGCGCGGCTCGGTCGCCCTCAGCGTCGCGGCGATCGCGCGCGCTGTGGGCATCGCGCACGTTCCGGAGTGTGCGCGGACCACTCGACGCCTCCGCGGCGATGACGTCGGCGGCGCCCCAGACCGGCAGCGGCTCACCGGCCATCCGCCGAGCGAGCTCGACCGCGTGCCGCCATCTGACACGCACCGCGGCGGGACAGTGGATCCGGAACGCGGTCGCCGGCTCGCCGTCGATGGGCGGCCCCGACTCCGCACACTCGGCAAGCGCCTCCCGTGCCGACGGCGTTCGCGCGTCGGGGTGTGAGCGGATCAGCGACTCGAGATCGCGGACGGACCGACCCATCGCGGCGTCGAGCCACACCATCTCGGTCTCGGCCGACACGAGCGGGCTGATCAAGCGGGTCTGCGTCCATGAGAGCTCACCCGCGGCATGAGCGGCCGCGATCCGCGGAAGGTCTTTCAACCTCGAGGCGACCTGGACGATGCTCTCGAGCTCGCGCGCCGACATCCCGAGGCGCTCACGGCAGTAGTCGCCGAGGCGCACGAATCCGAGCTCTTGGTAGAGCCGCCGGCGCACGAGCTCGCCGCCGAGCCGGCCGAGCGACGCGCGCAGCTGCGGCTCCTCGAACGCGACCGCGTGGATCGTGCGATCGAGGGCGGCCGCGAAGCCGTAGCGATCGAGCGTCGCGTCCCTGGCATGCATTTGCGACGCGCGATGTCGCTGGCCGATGATGCGTCGAGACTCCGGTTGCTCGCCGTCGCGGCGGTTCCAACGCGCCCCCCGCGATCGCGACGTCCGCCTCCTCCGGGAGACCTCGGCCGCGCGCTCCTCGCGCACGCCAACGATCGGTGGATCGAGTTCCGATTCCACGGGAAGCTCCAAGGCGAAGAATAAGCGAAGAACGGCGCCGCGTCAAGAAGTAAACACGAAATCTAATATATACTCGTATACGTTTCGCCGCGGAGCACAGGGCGATGCGGAACGCAGACGATCACGCCGAAGAGCTCACCGAAGCCGGTGTCCGCGGGGCCTCGTTGACGTCGGCGGCTGCCGTCGCGCAGTATCGCCGCCGGCGAGCCGCGTGGGGAGTCTCGGCGCCGCTCGCCGGGAGGACGCATGACCGACGCGACCGAGGCGATTCTCGAGCCGGATCTGCCGATCGTCGATCCGCATCATCACCTATGGGACCGGCCGACGGAGGTCCTGCACGACCTGCCGCCGTCCGATCACCCGTTCATGGAGATCATCCGGCGCGTCGACCGCTATCTCCTCGACCAGCTGCTCGCCGACCTGAAGCGCGGGCACGACGTGCGACGGACCGTCTATCTGGAGTGCGGCGCGATGTACCGTGCCGACGGTCCCGAGGCGTTCCGCTGCGTCGGCGAGACGGAGTTCGTGAACGGCGTCGCGGCGATGACGGCGAGCGGCATCTACGGCGAGGTGCGCGCCTGTGCCGCCATCGTCGGCCACGTGGATCTCCGCGCCGGCGCCGCCGCCGAGGACGTGCTCCGCGCCCACGTCGCCGCCGGCGGGGGCCGTTTTCGCGGCATCCGACAGAGCGCGTCCTGGGACGACGATCCGCGCGTCCTCGGTCCGCTCGCCGGGCGCGTGCCGGCAGGCCTCTATCGCGACGCGAAGTTCCGCGAAGGCTTCGCGGTGCTCGGCAAGCTCGGCCTCTCGTTCGACGCGTGGCTGCTCGAGCCGCAGCTTCCCGATCTCATCGACCTCGCGCGCGCGTTCCCGGAGACGACGATCGTGCTCGACCACGTCGGCACGCCGCTCGGCATCGGTGCCTATGACGGCAAGCGCGACGAGCGCTTTCCGATCTGGCGCGACAACATGACGACGCTCGCCCGCTGCGGGAACGTCGTGGTGAAGCTCGGCGGCCTCGCGATGCCGTTCGCCGGCTTTCCGTGGTCCTACACGAAGCGCCCGCGGTCGTCGGAAGAGCTGGCGACCGCCTGGCGTCCGTACATCGCGACCTGCATCGACGCCTTCGGTCCCGAGCGCGCGATGTTCGAGAGCAACTTCCCCGTCGACGGCTACACGTGCGGCTACGACGTGTTGTGGAACGCGCTGAAGCGCACCGCGTCCGGCTGCTCCGCCGCCGAGAAGACCGCGCTCTTCAGCGGCACCGCGACGCGCGTCTACCGGCTGGACGCGACCGAGAAGGAGCGCGACAGTGCCCGAACGGGATCGTCATGAGTCGCCGCGCACGGGTACGTTTGTCCGTTGTGATCTTTCAAGCTCGTCCTATGAGGGGCGCGGCTGTTTCGCCTGAAGGAACCCCGTGATGTCTTTCCGCATGTTCGTCTCTATCGTCGCGATCGCTGTGCTCCCGAGCACCTCTGCGCTTGCCGCGAAGGATCCGGTCCTCGGGTGCCGAGCTGCGAAGCTCAAAGCTGCCGGCAAGAAGGCGCAGCAGAAGCTCAACTGCCATGCGACGGCGGTGAAAAAAGGCGTGCCGGTCTCGTCGGATTGCTTGGCCAAAGCGGATGCCGCGTTCGCGAAGGCGTTCGCCAAGGCGGAGAAGAAGACCGACTGCGCCGGAGAGCCTGGGACGGTCGAAGGCGAGGTCGACGCGCTCGTGAGCGCGGCGCTCACGGACGTGAGCGCGAAGCGGGTGTTCGTGAGCAGCGCCACGTACACCGGCGATTGGGAGGGCTCGCAGGCGCCGACGCCAAGTGCCAGGATCTCGCCGCCGCGGCTGAATTGTTCGGGTCCTACAAAGCCTGGCTCTCCACCCAGACCACGAGCGCCGCGAGTCGCCTGACGCACGCGAGCATCCCGTACGTCCTCGTGGACGGTACGAAGGTCGCCGACGATTTCGACGACCTCACCGACGGCTCTCTCGACCATGCCATCGACGGCACCGAAGCCGGCGTCCTCGCGTCGGGTGCGCCCGTATGGACCGCGACCGAGGCCAATGGGACGTATGACATGTTCGACTTCGGCGACTGCGGCGCGTGGACGAGTGCGTCACATGAAGACATCGCTTTGGAAGGTGTGTCGGACAGCGCAGGCGGGGAGTGGACAAACGCATTCACTCAATTCTGCGATTTCGATTTCCTGCATCTGTATTGCTTCGAGCGACGACGCCGAATCTCGTCGCGCTCGGCGGCGCGGACGAGCGCCCGGGAGAAAGCCCGGTCGGCCGGCGTGAAGGCGGAAGCCCCGTGGCCGGCGCGCCGGTCTGACGTTGCGCGCGCGGGCCTACGACTGCGAGCGGTCGAGGTGGCGCGCGACGGTCACTCGATCCGCGCCAGGATCTCGCCGGCCTCGACCGCTTGGCCGGGCTCGACGCGGAGCTCTTGGACGACGCCGGCGGCGGGCGCTTTGACCTCGTTCTCCATCTTCATCGCCTCGACGACGAGGAGGCCCTGGTCCTTCGCCACGGTGTCGCCGACCTTCACCAGCGTGGTGACGACCTTGCCGGGCATCAGCGCGCGGATCTCCTGCGGACCCTCCGGCTCGGCCGTGACGCTGACGCCGCCGTGGCGGAGCTCGTCGACGAGCGTGACCTCGACGGTGCGCCCGGCGACGTCGACCCGGTTGCGGTCGCCGTCGCTGCGGACGTCGACGGTGAAGGAGCGGTTGTCGATCAGCAGCGACATCACGCCGGAGCGGAGCATCTGCGTGTCGACGTGGTGCATGGCGCCGTCGATCGTGACGTCGTAGCGGTGCGGCGCGACCTCGACGACCTCGACGGCGCGGACGCCGCCGCCCACGCGCGCGACGAGCTTGAGCGGCGGGCGATGCTGCTTGCTAGCCACGCAAGCCCTCGCGACGGCCTTGCTCGCGCCACGGATTGCGCGCCGCCGCCGGCCGACTCGCGCGACTCGCGACGTCGTGCTGGCGCTCCATCAGCGCGACCGCGGCCGCGCTGATCGCGACCGTCTGCGGGTCGGCGCCGTCCTGCTCGAGATCGGCGAGCCCGTGGTACTCCTGCGGGATGAAGTTGGTGTCGTAGTTCCCGGATCGGAAGCGCGGGTGGTCGAGCACCCAGCGGTGGAAGGCGCAGGTTCGTCGTCGGCCCCTGGATGCGGTACTCGGTGAGGGCGCGCAGCATGCGGCGGATCGCTTCGTCGCGGTCGACGCCCCAGGCGACGAGCTTCGAGATCATCGGATCGTAATGCACGGTGACCTCGGCGCCCTCGAAGACGCTCGAGTCGTCGCGGACGCCGATCCCGGACGGCACGCGCAGGAGCGTGATCTTGCCGGGCGACGGAAAGAACGTCACCGGGTCCTCGGCGTAGATCCGGCACTCGATCGCGTGGCCGCGCTGGCGGATGTCGTCCTGCGTCCACGCGCAGCCGTTCGCCGCCCGCGATCCGGATCTGCGCCCGCACCAGGTCGATGCCGGTCACCATCTCGGTGATGGGGTGCTCGACCTGGATGCGGGTGTTCATCTCGAGGAAGTAGAAGTTCTTGTCGGCGCCGACCATGAACTCGATCGTGCCCGCGCCGACGTAGCCGACGCTCGCGGCGGCCTTGACCGCGACCTCGCCCATGGCGCGGCGGATCTCGTCGTCGATGAACGGCGACGGCGATTCCTCGACGACCTTCTGGTGGCGGCGCTGCACCGAGCACTCGCGCTCGAAGACGTGGACCGTGTTGCCGTGCGCGTCCGCCAGTACCTGCACCTCGATGTGGTGCGGGCCGAGCACGAACTTCTCGACGTAGAGGCGGTCGTCGCCGAACGACGACTTGGCCTCGGAGCGCACGGCGCGAAGCGCGGACGCGAGCTCGTTCTTGCTCGGGATCATCCGCATGCCCTTGCCGCCGCCGCCCGCGGACGCCTTCAGCATCACGGGATAGCCGATGCGGTCGGCCTCGGCCGCGACGGCGTCGTCGCGTCGAGCGTGTCCTTCGAGCCCGGGACGACCGGCACGCCCGCCGCGATCATGCGCTTGCGCGCCTCGACCTTGTCGCCCATCGCGGTGATCGCGTTCGGCGGTGGGCCGATGAACGTCGAGGCCGGCCTCGGCGCAGCGGCGCGCGAACGCGGCGTTCTCGGCGAGGAAGCCGTACCCCGGATGGATCGCGTCGGCGCCGCTCGCGCGCGCCGCTTCGAGGATGTTGTCGACGACGAGGTAGCTCTCGCGACGTCGGCGCCGGGCCGACCGGATACGCGTAGTCGGCGACCTGCACGTGGAGCGCGGCGCGGTCGGGCTCCGAGTAGACGGCGACGGTCTCGATCCCGAGCTCGCGGCAGGCGCGCATGACGCGTACCGCGATCTCGCCGCGGTTGGCGATCAGCACGCGTTTCAGCGGCTTCGATGCCGGCGCGGCGCTCACGCGTTCCCCCGCGCGCCCCGCGCTTTGCCGCCGCCGCTCCGTACGCTCGGCTCTCGGCTGAGCATCAGAGGGGAATGTTCCCGTGCTTCTTCGGCGGGTTCTTGTCGCGCTTGTTCTGCAGCATCTCGAGCGCGCGGATCAGCCGCGGCCGCGTCTCCTCCGGCGCGATGATCTCGTCGACGTAGCCGAGCTCCGCCGCCTTGAAGGGGTTGGCGAAGGTCTTGCGGTAGTCGTCGACCAGGCGGTTGCGCTCGCCGTTGCCGGACGCCGCCTCGATCTCGGTCGCGGAAGATGATGTTGACGGCGCCGTCCGGTCCCATGACGGCGATCTCCGCGGTGGGGTAGGCGAAGTTGAAGTCGCCGCGGATGTGCTTCGACGACATGACGACGTAGGCGCCGCCGTACGCCTTGCGCGTGATGACCGTCACCTTCGGCACCGTCGCCTCGCAGAACGCGTAGAGCAGCTTGGCGCCGTGCCGGATGATCCCGCCGTACTCCTGCGCGGTGCCGGGGAGGAAGCCGGGGACGTCGACGAAGGTCACGATCGGGATGTTGAAGCAGTCGCAGAAGCGGACGAAGCGCGCGGCCTTCACCGAGGCGTCGATGTCGAGGCAGCCGGCGAGGTAGGCGGGCTGGTTCGCGACGATGCCGACCGATCGCCCGCCGAGGCGCGCGAACCCGATCAGCATGTTGCGGCCGTAGTCCTTCTGCACCTCGAAGAAGTTGCGATCGTCGACGACCGCGCGGATGATCTCCGTACATGTCGTACGGCTTGTTCGGGTTGTCGGGAACGATCGTCGCCAGCGCCGGGTCGGCGCGGTCGGGCGGGTCGTCCGGTCGGGACGAACGGCGGGTCCTCGAGGTTGTTGCTCGGGATGTACGAGAGCAGCTCGCGCACCATGCGCAGACACTCGTTGCCCGATCTCGGCGACGAAATGCGCGACGCCGCTCCGCGAGTTGTGCGTCACCGCGCCGCCCAGGTCCTCCTTGGTGACGTCCTCGTGGGTGACGGTCTTGATCACGTCGGGACCGGTGATGAACATGTGGCTGATCTTCTTCGCCATGAAGATGAAGTCGGTCATCGCCGGCGAGTAGACCGCGCCGCCGGCGCACGGCCCCATGATGACCGAGATCTGCGGGATGACGCCCGACGCCATCACGTTGCGCTGGAAGATGTCGGCGTAGCCGGCGAGGCTGACGACGCCTTCCTGAATGCGCGCGCCGCCCGAGTCGTTGATGCCGATCACGGGCGCGCCGGTCTTCATCGCGAGATCCATGATCTTGCAGACCTTCTCCGCGAACGCGCCCGAGAGGCTGCCGCCGAAGACGGTGAAGTCCTGCGAGAAGACGTAGACGGTCCGGCCGTCGATGGTGCCGAAGCCGGTCACGACGCCGTCGCCGAGGATCTTCTTCTGATCCATCTCGAAGTCCGAGCAGCGATGGGTCTTGAACTTGTCGAGCTCGACGAAGCTGCCGCGGTCGAGGAGGAGATCGATCCGCTCGCGCGCCGTCATCTTGCCGCCCTCGTGCTGCTTGGCGATGCGCTCCTCGCCGCCACCGAGCTCGGCCTCCTGATGTCGTCGCTCCAGCTCTTCGAGATTCTCTTTGAGGGACATAGGCTCCGTGTGCTCCTCGCTGTGCGCTCCGCCGCGTCGTGCGCTCCGCGATCGCCGGAGGCGTGCCACCCGCTGCTGCCCCCAGGATGACGCTCACGGTGGGTGGGGCGTCGGTCGGGGGCGGATGGACTGGCGTACCCTGCCGTGCGGAAGCCGCTTGATATACCGGGCGCTTAAGACGAGTTCAAGGTGGTCGGCGCCGCATGAGAGGGAGGGACGGTGCGACTCGCGCGCGCGCAGCGAGATGCACGGCGGCGCCGCGCCTTCCAACGAAACCGGACGGCGGTTGCCTCGAAGCCGGCCGCGATCCACAATCGTCTGGTGCGCCACACCCCCCGGCGGCACGAGGTCCGACGATGGCTGCTACCTGTCTGATCTGTCACGAGACGATCCCACCGTCCGGCGCCGGCCGTGTCAAACGGACGTTGCTCGTCGATCACGTCCTCACCCGCCATCCGGAGCGCGTGCGCGATCGCGGGCCGCTGCTGATCGAGGCGCTCGGCTGCTTCGGCCTCGAGCCGCGGAACGTCGACGAGGGAGCCGAGCAGGCTCCGCCGCGTCCCCACGCGAAACCGCCGAAGGCGGCGGCGCCAGCCGGTCCGGTGCTCGTCGTCGAGGACAACGACGACGTGCGCGACGCGATGCTCGCGCTCATCGCGAGCGCCGGTTTCCGCGTGCGCGGCGCGGAGAACGGGCAGCGCGCCTTGGACTTGCTGCACGAGGGCGGCGAGCGTCCGTCGCTGATCGTCTTGGACCTGATGATGCCGGTGATGAACGGATTGGAGTTTCGTCAGCGCCAGCTCGCGGATCCCGCGCTCAACGACATTCCGGTCGTCGTCGTGACCGCCTACGGCAGCGCCGCGGACCGCCGGCGCTTTCGCGGCGCCGAGGTGCTCGGCAAGCCGATCGAGCTCGAGCACATGCTCGACGTCGTGCGGCAGCGCTGTCTGCGCGCGTGAGCGCGCGCTGCTGACGGCGCCGCACGAGCGCCGCGCGCCGGCCGCTCTGTCGGCGCGCGTCACATGATCGTGTTCGTGCCTTTGCCGCGGTCGATCTCGAACGCGCTCGCGCTCAGCCGGAAAGGCCGGGGATGCTCTCGAACGTCACCGTGTCGCCGGCCTTGAGCTCGTGCCTCGCGCTGAAGCCGGCGTTCACCTCGAGGACGTAGCGCGACGGCGCGTCCACCTTGCGCGGCGTCGTCGTGAACGGCACCGCGTCCTTGACGATGCCGACGATCTTCCGGTCGTCGCCGATGAAGATCATGTCGAGGGGGAGGACGGTGTTCTTCATCCAGAACGTCAGCGGTTCGGTCTCGTCGAAGATGAAGAGCATGCCGGCGTCGGGCGCCAGCTCCTTGCGGTACATGAGGCCGAGGCTCTGCTGCTGCGGCGTCGCCGCGACCTCCACCGTCACCGCCACGTCGCCGCCGGCGCCGTGGAGCACCACGCGCGGCTCCTTCGCGCAGGCCGACGAGCCCGCCACGAGCAGCAGCGCCAGAGCAAGGAACGTCTTCGAGATCCGCAGCCTCACGTCGACCCTCCAACCTTGCGGGTCCCCACCCGATATCCTACAAAAACCTCGGGTTCGAGCTGGATCGTGAGCCTTCCCGCGAACGCCGGACGCGGCGGTCGCGCTCTCTCTACACGAAGGAGGAGACATGGAGTTCGGTGCGAGGTTCGTCGTGCACAGCCTGATCGTCCTGGCGGCGCTCGCGTACTTCGTCAACACGCTCTACGGACGCTTCCGCGTCCTGCAGTCGGTGCGGTGGACGAATCTCTTCGACCGCATCGGCGACCGTATCCGCGCGCTCCTCGCCTACGGCTTCGGCCAGAAGAAGTTCGTCATCGACCGGCAGGACCCGGGCCCGAGCTGGATGCACTTCTTCATCTTCTGGGGCTTCATGGTCCTCGCGATCCGCGTCGTCACGGCGTTCAGCCAGGGCTGGCTCGGCCTCGACTTCCACCTGCCGCTGCTCGGGGCGCGGCAGCTCGGCGGGCCGTATCTCCTCCTCAAGGACTTGATGGAGGTCATCGTCCTCGTCGCCGTCAGCTACGCGCTGGTCCGGTGGCTCATCACCCATCCGCCGCGGCTCTACGGGTTTCGACCGGCGGAGACCCGGCTCGCCGGCCAATCGCACGGCGAGGCGCTGGTGATCCTCTGCTTCATCGGCGGCATCATGCTGACCGACCTCTTCTTCGAGGCGGGCCGCTTCATCTACGCCTCGGCGAACCCCGAGGTCGCCGCCGAGCGCGCCTGGGTGCCGACGGCGTCGCTGCTGTCGTCGATGATCGCGCCGATCGGTCCCGGCAACGCCCGCGTCGTCTCCGAGATCGGCTGGTGGGGGCACAACCTCATCATCCTCACGTTCCTCAACCTCCTGCCGCTCTCGAAGCACTTCCACATCATCACCGGCCTGCCGAACACCTTCTTCCGGAAGCTCGAGCCGATCGGCGCGCTCGCCAAGCAGGACCTCGAGAACGCGACCTCGTTCGGCACCTCGCACATCGATCAGTTCACCTGGAAGCAGGTGCTCGACATGTACACCTGCACCGAGTGCGGGCGCTGCTCGTCGAACTGCCCCGCGACCATGACCGGCAAGCCGCTCGCGCCGCGCCAGTTCCTCCTCGACCTGCGCGACTACCTCTACGATCACCAGAGCGAGCTGGTCGCCGCCAAGGCCGGAAAGAACGGCGCGTCGGCGAACGGCGGCGGCGGCGCGACGGCGGACGCCGCGGCGGGCGGCGACGGCGCCGCCGCGGAGCCCTTCGGGCAGAACCTGATCGGCGACGACAGCGTCATCAAGGACGAGGTCCTGTGGAGCTGCAACGTCTGTCGCGCCTGCGAGGACGCCTGCCCGGTGATGATCGAGTACGTCGACAAGATCGTCGACATGCGCCGGAGCCTGGTCCAGGAGGAGGCCCGCTTCCCCGCCGAGCTGACGCGCACGTTCAAGGGCATGGAGACGCAATCGAACCCGTGGGGCCTCGGTCCCGAGAAGCGCGTCGCCTGGACCGAGGCGCTCGAGACGCCGGTGCCGCTCCTCGCCGACAAGCCCGACGCCGAGTACCTCTACTACGTCGGCTGCGGCGGCGCCTTCGACGATCGCAACAAGAAGACGACGATCGCCTTCACGAAGATCCTCCAGAAGGCCGGCGTCGACTTCGCGATCATGGGGATGCAGGAGCTCTGCAACGGCGAGACCGCGCGCCGCCTCGGCAACGAGTACCTCTATCAGTCGATGGCGCAGATGCTGGTCGAGGTCTTCAACGGCGCCGGCATCAAGAAGATCATCGTCAACTGCCCGCACTGCTTCAACACCTTCAGAAACGAGTATCCGCAGTTCGGCGGCCGGTACGAGGTGATCCACGCCGCCGAGCTCGTGAAGCAACTGCTGGAAAGCGGCCGCTTGACGCTCAAGCGGGACGGCTTCGACGGCAAGTCCGTCACCTACCACGACTCCTGCTACTACGGCCGCTTCAACGACGTGTACGACTCCCCGCGCGAGGTCATCAAAGCGGTCACCGGCGACGCGCCGAACGAGATGACCCGCCACGGCCGCCACGGCATGTGCTGCGGCGCCGGCGGCGGCCGCATGTGGATCGAGGAGGATCCCGACAAGCGGGTGAACCTCTTGCGGACCGATCAGGCGCTCGAGACGTCGCCCGACGTCATCGCGGTGTCGTGCCCGTTCTGCATGACGATGATCGGCGACGGCATCAAGCACAAGGACCTCGAGGACAAGGTCCTCGCCCTCGACGTCATGGAGATGATCGAGCGCAACCTGGCGTAGCGCGCGGATCGACGCCGGCGCGTGCGGTCGACGGGCGCGCCCCCGTCGCTCAGCGGCCGTCGCGGATCGCGGCGACGCCGCCGATCACGCCGACGTACGCCGTCTTCTTCTTCCCGAGGACGATGCCGGCGTAGTGGTTGTTGAAGTTGAGGCCGGTGCCGGCGAGGCGCTTCCACACCGTCTCGCCGGTGGTGAAGTCGAGGGCGGTCCAGAACCACGCGTCGCTCGTCGTGTTGGTCGGATCGGGGTCCTTGGTGAAGAGGTAGACCAGGCCGGTCTTCGTCGAGACCTTGGGGATGCAGCTCGGGGCGCGCTCGTTGCTCGTCCAGACGACGTGGCAGCCGCTGCCGTCGGGGTCGACGTCGACGCGCGTGATGCCCGGCGTCGCGACGGTGCCGTTCATCGAGCTCGCGAGCGCGTAGCCGAAGTTGTTCTCGACGATCAGCGAGTCGCCGACGGCGATCAAGGAGTTCTCGGTCGCGCTCGTGCCGGCGTCGAAGACGGGCACCGCGCACACCACGCGCTGCTGGCCGGGTGCGAGGACGGCGTCGCGCCGGTAGACGACGACGTTCATCGGGTCGGCGTTGTCGGTGATCGCGACGTAGCCGCCGTTCATCACGGTCGGCGTCGTGCCGGAGCCGGCGTCGAACTGGCCGACCTTCTGCACGCCGCCGTTCTGATAGGGCGCGGACCAGACGACGGCCGGGAGATCGTCGGCGCCGGCGGCGAGGCGGTACATGCTGACGTCCGACACGACGTAGACGGCGTCCTCGTCGACCGCGAACGAGTTCTCGATCTCCTCGCCGAGGGTGATCGAGTTGACGGCGCCGGTGTCGCGGTTCAGGACGCCGACGACGCCGTCGTAGCGGCCGACGAACCACACCCGACCCTGCCAGTCGGGCAGCACCGAGGTGATCCGGTCGCCGGCGAGGGCGCCGTTGAGATCGTAGTCGGCCTCGACGACGAACGACGGCACCCCGGCCGTCGTCACCGTCGCGACCACCCAGACGTGGCCGTCGGCGGTGCCGATGACCGCGCGGTCGCGATCGTCGAGGTAGAAGTACACGCCGCCGGCCGAGTTCGTGAACGGGTCCTGCCCCGGCGGCGGCTCCACGTACGGCAGATCCATCTCGGCGAGCGTGTCGAGCGTCTTCCGGTCGAGCAGGTAGAGCTTCCGCGAGGTCAAGTTGCTGCACGCGGTGACGATGCGGCCGCGGCGGTCGAAGGTGAGCGTGATGCAGTCGCGCTGGCCGAGGAAGGCGGAGAAGGTCTCCGGATGCTTCCCTTTCGGGCCGTGCAGCCAGTAGGCGTCGGTCATCCAGGCGTCGTCGTGGACGTTGCTGCGGCTGTTGGCGGCGAGAAACCGGTTTCGCGGCGGCTTGCGGACGGAGATCCGGTGGGCCGCGGCCGGCGCGCCGCTGTAGGCGGGGAGGGTGGTCGGCGTGCCGCTGTCGTCGATCGGCGTCGCCGCCGTGACTGCACGCGCCGGCGCCGCTGCCGCCGCGACAAGGGAGATCGCGAGACCCGCGCCGAGCCAGGCTCGTCCGCGTGCGGGGGCCGTCGCGTCGTGTGGTTCGTCGGGGCGGTCGTCGTCGAGTCGTTCATGGGATCCATTGGTAGGTCGCTCGCGCAGGACCGCGGGCGCCAAGTCGGGTCACAGTGCGCGCCAATCGCTCGCCGCGTCCGTGTCCATTGCGGACAGCCCGGTCGCTCGCCGGGGCCATGCCACACCCGCCCCCCTCCCAGGGATGGATGGATGATCCAGGACCTCGGCAAGACGCGTGCTACGATCGCCACCGCATGCGCCCCGATCTGACCATCTCCGGGAGCTGGACACAGATGGTGCTGCGGAGCTTCGAGGTTCTCGGGCTCGACGCGCGCCGGCTGTGCAGCGCCGCGAGTCTCCCGTACGTCCAGCTCACGGACCCGGACGCGCGACTCGCCCGCGATCTCTCGGGACGGCTCTGGCGCGAGGCCGCCCGTCGCTCCGGCGATCGCCATCTCGGCCTGCACGCGGGTGAGCGCATTCCGCCCTCCGCCAACAACCTGCTGTCGCACATGGTCATCAGCAGCCCGACGTTGCTCGAGGGCCTCAGCCTGGCGCTGCCCTTCCAGCGCGTCCTCGCGCACGGCCGCATCGTCACCTTGGAGAAGCGCAAGGACGTCTACGCGATCCGCTTCAGCCCGGTCGACGGCGACCTGCCGATCACGCGGAACGAGATCGAGTTCATGACGGCCGCGCTCATGCGGCTCGGGCGGTTCGCGCTCGGCAAGCGCTGGCGCCTCGCGGCGGTCCGGTTCGCGTTCCCGGTGCCCGGCGCGGTCACGGAATACGAGCGCGTCTTCGGCTGCCGGGTGGATTTCGCGCAGGCGGAGAACAGCTTGATCGTGCCGGCCGTGGTGATGACGGCGCCGCTTCCGCATCACTGCCCCGCGGTCCTGAACGCGCTGCACGAGGCCGCGAACGCGTCGCTCGAGCGGCTGCAGCGGCCGACGCTCGCGGGCGACGTGCGCGCGCGGATCTTGGCGCGACTGCGCGCGCGGCGCGGCCCGTGCGTCGTCGACGCGATCGCGGCCGAGCTGCACGTGAGCCCGCGCACGCTCCAGCGCCGTCTCGACGCGGAGGGCACGAGCTTCACGGCCGTGCTCGAGGACGCGCAGCGCGACCGCTGCATCGAGCTGCTCGACGGTCCGGGGACGTTGCAGGAGATCGGCGCCGCGGTCGGGCTCTCGGGCGCGCGCGCCCTGGTCCGCGCCTTCAAGCGGTGGATGGGACGGACGCCGTCGGAGTACCGGCGGCTCACGCGCGAGTCGGCGAACGTCGCGACCGACGAGTCGCGGGAAGCGGGATGAGCGCGGCCGCCGCCGACGGCGCCGGGCCACGCTCCGGTCTACGCATCGCCGAGAAGCCGTTGTACGCTGGCGGGATGGTCGCAGCTCCCTGGACGCCGGCATGAATGCGCGACACTGGATCGACTGCACGCCTTCGCTCACGCACGGCAACGTCGTCCAGCGCGTGCTCTTCCGGAAGCGCGCCGCGGAGCCCGGCGACGCCGCCGGAGTCCTGAGCCATGCGGAGTGGTTCGCGCGCGCCTGCCTCGAGCCACGGGCCGTGTCGACGCCGCAGGCGAACCGCGGCGTTCAACGGGTGTTCTTCGTCGCCGCCGGAAGCGCGACGCTCGTCGCCGGCGGCGACGAGCGTCGCGTCGGCGAAGGCGACGGCATCCTCGTGCCCCCCGGCGTCGAGCACGCCTTCCGGAACGACGCCGACGACCCGCTCGAGCTGTTGATCGTCGAGGAGAGGATCCCGAGCGGCGTCGCGCTCGGGCGCCCGGCGGTGAAGATCCGCAACTATCGCGACGCGGCCGTCCACCAGGCGCACTGGCACCACCTCGTGCGCCGGGTGTTCGGGCCCGAGGACGGCCTGGCGAGGCTCCACACCGTCCTCGTCGTCCGCATGGAGCCGATGACGACCTCCGAGCCGCATCCGCACCCCGCCGACGTCGACGAGGTCTGGTACATGTGGAAGGGCTCGGGCGTCCACGTCGTCGGCCGCGAGATGTGCATCCAGACGCCGGGCACCGCGGTTCAAGTCGCGCCGTCCGATCCCGGCCATTGCCTCATCAACCACACCGAGGAGCCGCTTCAGGCGTTCTACTTCGCCTGCCTGCCGCGGTGATCGACGTGCTCGGCGGCCGATGCATCGGGCACCGGCAGAGACGTTCGTCGACTGACCGAGAGAACGAGGCACGCGAGGCGACTGCGACCGATCGCCTCGCGCTCAGCGCAGGACGAGCGCTTGATCGGGCGCGAGCACGCCGTCGAACGGGCGTCCCTCGCGCGCGACGTCGGTCGCGACCTCGACGATCCAACTGCCGTCGAGGGGGACGTGCACGGCCGCGTCGCGGAAGTTCACGACGACGACGCGTCGATCGCGGTCGTGCTCGCGCCGATAGGCGAGGACGCCGGTGGGCGCGGCGATCTCGGTGAACCTGCCGAGCCGGAGCGCCGGCGACGCGCGTCGCGCCGCGAGCAGGCGGCGGTAGAGGTGCAGGATGGACGTGCGGTCGCTCCGTAACGTCTCGACGTTGCGGGTCGCGGCGTCCGGCGGCCACGGCAGCCACGGGTCGCTGACGCCCCAGCCGTGATCGCGAGCCGCGGTCCACGGGATCGGCGCGCGGCAGCCGTCGCGGCCGCCGGGATCGCGGACGCGCTCGGGCGGGATCAGCGCGTCCGCGAGCCCGAGCTCCTCGCCGGCGTAGAGAAACGGCGTGCCGCGCAACGTCAGCAGCAGGACCGCGGCGGCGCGGGCCCGCGCTTCCGAGCCGTAGCGCGAGCGCTGGCGGACGACGTCGTGATTCGAGAGCACCCACGTCGGCCACGCGTCGCGCGGGTCGAGCTCCGCGACGACGCTGGCGAGCTGCGCGCGCCACGCCGCCGCGTCCCACGCGGCGAAGAGCGGCGGGAAGTTGAACGCCAGGTGCAGCCCGTCGCCGTGGCCGTAGTACTTGGCGACCAGCGCGGTCGACAGCAGGAAGACCTCGCCGACGATCACCCGCTCGCCCGGGTACTCTTCGAGGACGCGGCGGATGCCGCGCACGATCGCGTGCGTCGACGCCTGGTCGTTGAGGAGCGACATCGAGAAGCCGGCGAGCTCGGGCGGGTTGTCGGGGAGGGCCGGGTCCTTGCCGAGCGCGTGCACCACGTCGATCCGAAATCCGTCGACGCCGCGGTCGAGCCAGAAGCGCAGCGTCGCGTGCATCGCGGCGGCGACCGCGGGGTTTGCCCAGTCGAGATCGGGCTGCTGCGGCAGGAACAGGTGCAGGTACCATTGCCCGGTCGCGTCGTCCCAGGTCCACGCCGGGTCCTCGCTGAACGCCGCGCGCCAGTTGTTCGGCGGCCGGTCGGGCGTGCCGTCGCGCCAGACGTACCAATCGCGCTTCGCCGCTTGCCGTGACGCGCGCGACTCGACGAACCACGGATGCCGGTCGCTGGTGTGGTTCGGCACCCAATCGACGAGGACGCGGATGCCGCGGGCGTGCGCGGCGGCGAGCAGGCGATCGAAGTCGGCGAGCGTTCCGAACAGCGGGTCGACGTCGCAGTAGTCGGCGACGTCGTAGCCGAAGTCCTTCATCGGCGACCGATAGAAGGGCGAGATCCAGATCGCGTCGACCCCGAGCCATGCGAGGTGGTCGAGCCGCCGCCGGATGCCCTCGAGGTCGCCGACGCCGTCGCGATTCGAGTCGCAGAAGCTCCGCGGGTAGATCTGGTAGACGACGGCGGACTTCCACCACGGCGCTGCGCTCGCCGACGTCCGCCGATCGGTCACGACGGACGTCTTAGCGTCGTCGCCACGCGGGCGCGACGACCCCTCTCCGCGCGGCCGATGCGACTAGGCGGCTGCGCCGTGTCGCGTGTCGTAGGAGCCGCCCGACGACGCGAACAAGCTCCGCGTCACGTGCCGCTCGATCGCCGGCTGCGACCGTTCGACGTCGCGCCAATGCCAGACGTCGGCGCGGACCTCGTCGGGGTCCAGGTCGAGCGTGGCGCACACGTTCTCGAACGAGAAGAACGCGCTTCGATCGCGGCTCGCGATCCACTCCACGGCGTCGAGTACAGCGCCTCCTCGGGACGGCGCGATGACCTCGACGGCGATCCCCGGCGCGAGTAGTGTGCCGCCACGACGAGGGGGAGAGCATGCTTCGGCTCCGTGCGATGACCTGCGGCTGGCTGACCGGTGCGCTCGGCGGCTTCCTCGAAGGGGAGCAAGGGCATTTGCGGGTCCCGGTGCCGAGCTTCCTCATCGACCACCCCAAAGGGAAGGTGCTCTTCGACAGCGGCCTCCACGTCGAGACGCGGACCGACCCCGCCGGGCGGCTCGGGTGGGTGTCGAAGCTCTTCGCCGTCGAGCTGCCGGCGGGCGAGGATCTCGCGGCGCGCTTGAGCGCGATCGCCGTCGACCCCGGCGAGATCCGGTTTCTCGTCAACTCGCATCTGCATTTCGATCACGTCGGCGGCAATGCGCAGGTGCCGAACGCGACGGTCGTGGTGCAGCGGCGCGAGTGGGACGCCGGGCGCGACGAGACGCTCAGCCGGGCCAACGCCTACGACCGGCGCGACTACGATCTCGGTCACGAGGTGCTCGCGGTGGAGGGCGAGCACGATCTCTTCGGCGACGGCTCGGTGGTGTGCGTTCCGACCTACGGTCACACGCCCGGCCATCAGTCGCTGCGCGTGCGGCTCACGACCGGCGACGTCGTCCTCGCCGGCGACGCGTGCTACCTGAAACGCACGCTCGACGAGCTGCACCTGCCGGCGGTCGTCCACGATCGCGAGGCGATGCTCGCGTCGCTGCGCGCCCTCCGCGTCCTCCGCGAGGCGGGGACACGGATCGTCTACGGGCACGACCCCGATCTCTGGACGACGGTGCCGCAAGCGCCGGCGGAGATCCGCTAGGCGCGATCCTCGCATGACCGCGCCGGCCATCCTCGGCCGACGCCCGGGCGTCGGCGTCCGCATCGGCGCCGCGGCCGCGGTCGCCGCCGCCGCCGCGGCTCTCGCCGCCGGCTGTAGCGTCGAGCGTCTCGTCAATCGCGTCTCCGGCGGTCCCCTGCCGGCGGTCTCTCCGCACGCCGCCGAGCTGCACGCGTCGAGCTTCATCGTCGATCTCCACGCCGACTCGCTCCTCTGGCGCCGCGATCTGGCGCGGCGCTCGACGGTCGGCGCCGTCGACCTGCCGCGCCTGCGCGCGGGGAACGTCGGCCTTCAGGTCTTCACGATCGTCACCAGCTTCCCGATCGCCTCCAGCATCGAGCGCAGCGACCCGCGCTGGGGCGACGCGATCACGCTGCTCGCGCTCACGGACGGCTGGCCGATCGCGACCTATCGCAGCCTCACCGAGCGGGCGCTCTACCAGGCGCGGAAGCTCGAGCGCCTCGCCGCCGCCGACCCGCGGCTCGCGCTCGTGCGCACGCGCGCCGACCTGCGCGCGCTGGAGGCGCGGCGCCGCGTGGATCCCGCGGTGGTCGGCGCGCTGCTCGGCATCGAGGGCGCGCACGCGCTCGACGGCGAGCTCGCGAACCTCGACCGCCTCTTCGACGCCGGCGTGCGCGTCGTCGGCCTCGCGCACTTCTTCGACAACGACTTCGCGGGCTCGGCGCACGGTCTCGCGAAGGGCGGCCTCACCGCGCTCGGCCGGCAGCTGGTGGCGGAGGTGGAACGGCGGGCGATGATTCTCGACCTCGCGCACGCGTCCGAGGCGACGATTCGCGACGCGCTCGCGATCGTCACCAGGCCGCCGCTCCTGTCGCACACCGGCGTGAAGGCGACCTGCCCGAACGCCCGCAACCTCTCCGACGACCAGGTCCGGGCGATCGCGGCCGCCGGCGGCGTGATCGGCATCGGCTACTGGAAGACCGCCGTTTGCGGCACCGCGCCGGAAGACGTCGTGCGGGCGATGCGCCACGTCGCCGATCTCGTCGGCGACGAGCACGTCGCCCTCGGGTCCGATTTCGACGGCGCGGTGACGACGCCGTTCGATGCGGCGGGTCTCTCCGTCCTGACGCAGGCGCTGCTCGACGGCGGCTTCGACGATGCCGCGGTCAGAAGGATTCTCGGCGGCAACGCGCTCCGGCTCCTCGCCGCGACGTTGCCCGAGTAGCGAGGCGGCGCGGCGGATCGGTCGTCGGGAGCCGGAGCGCCGGTGCCGTCCGACTCCGATCGGGACGACACCGGAACGTGCGGTACGGCCCGCTCAATCGCCCGGCGCCGCGACGGCCAGTGCACGCACGCCGACGCGGGGCTCTGAAGCGCGCCGCGCGGTGATGCCCGCGGCTGCCGATCGCCGGCGTCACGGCGCCGGGTAGAAGGCGCTGCACTCCACGCCCTGCGGTCCGTCGGCGAAGACGTTTCCGGTGCAGCAGTCGGTGCCGTTCGGTCCGACGTACGTCCCGTCGCGGCAGCCGCCCGGCAGCAGGCGCTTCCACGTCTTCCCCCGGCTGTTCGCGCCGGTCCCCTTCTTCTCGTAGGCGCAGTCTCCGCTCCGTTGCTCGGCGACCGGACGGGTCGCATTGAAGGCGGTTGCACCGAGGCGCACGCATTCGTCGTAGCGCGTACGGTCGCGTGCTTGCGCCGCGCGTGCGGCCGCGATCAGCGCGACGCATTGCGGGTGTTCGGGCGCGCGGATGCAGTTGATGCGGCCGTCGAGCCGCTTGGTCGCGCGTTCCAGCATCTTGCACTGGGCGGCGACCGACGCCGGCGCGTCGGGCCGCGGACACTGCGCTTCGTAGAAGGCCGGTGTGAAGTCGAACGCGTTGGGGTGCGGGCCGTCGCCGCGATACATGATCGTCATGCAGTCGTTGGCGCCGTCGAAGCAGATCCGGCATTCGCTGCCGACGACGCACTTGTCGTACGCGCCCGGCTTGCTCGCCGGCGCGTGCGCGAACGCGGTGCCGTTGAGCGTCGGGTGGAAGACGACGTGCGCGTCGCAGCCGCCGGGGCAGGCGAGACCGTCGTCGTAGATCGTCAGCCGCGGCGTGGCGTCGGCCGGCCGCACGCCGGCCGCGAGGATGACGACCGCGATCAACGCCGCCGCCGGCATCCTCCGCGCGCGCCGCTGGCCGGCCGTTCCTGCGAGCGCGACAGTCGTCATCGAGATCAGCTTCGGTCGCATCGCCCGGCCTCTTCGCGGAACGTACCGTGCATCGGATGCGATCGCCAGGTATGCATGCCGGGCGCAATCCTGCTCGGGTCTTGGTATGCGACTGGCCGAGACCGGCGGAGCACCGGAATTCCGGCGTGAGGGAGTGACTGGATCGTGACGACGCCTCGGAACGACGAGAATCGCGGCAACCGGCGGCTCGCGACGGTGGTCGCGGCGACGCTCGTCCTCGCGCTCGGCTGTGCGCGGACGCCCGACGAACCGCCCGGGCGGAACGACGGCACCCGCGCCGCGGCGGCTCCGACGGCAGCCGTTGCGGCGCAACGGCCGACGGACGTCGCGGCGGTCGTCGACGGCCGCAGCATCACGGTCGGCGACGTCGACACGCGGATCGCCGCCGACGCCGAGCTGCGCGACGACGTCGCCGGCGGCTCGCCGGACGTCGTGTACGCGGCGCGGCGCGAGATGCTCGAGGAGATGATCGACGAGATCCTCCTGGACGAGGAGGCGCACCGCCACGGCGTCTCACGCGCCGCGCTCGAGGCGCGCCTCACCGCGGCGGTCACCGTTCCCGACGAGGAGTTCGACCGCGCCTACGAGAGCGCCAAGGCCTACGACGGGGCCGACCCGATCCTCGCGCGGCGAACGAAGCGTCTCTTGGCCGGCAGCGAGACCGAGGCGCGGGCGCGGATACGCGACGCCGTGATCCGCGACCGCAAGCACATGGCCATTCGGCGGTTCACGTTGGCGCTTCGCAAGCAAGCACACATCGAGCTGAAGCTGGCGAAGCCGGCCAAGCCTTCCGCAGGCTGACGGGGAATCATCGGCGGGGAATCGGACGTCAGTAGCCGTCGCGATCCGGTTCCTCCGGCGCTCCGAGGGCGCAGCAGTACGGGCCGTCCGGTCCCGCACAGCAGCCATCGCTGCTCGCGCAGCAGACGGTGCGGCCCGCGTGCGAGCAGGTGATCTCGCTCTCGTTGCAGGCGGCGTACACGCGACGGTCCTCGTCGGGGGGCTCCGCGCGGCGGCGCCGCGAGCAGCAGTACGGTCCGTCCGCGTCCTCGCAGCAGCCGTCCTCGACCGGACAACAGACCGCATGCCTGCGGGCCGCGCAGTAGTCGTAGTCCTGCGGGCAGCGGCTCGAGTAGTCGCCCCAGATGCTCCGGATCAGGTCCAACGGTCCGGGCGGGTCCGGGCGAACGGCGTGTCGCGGCTCGGCGGCGCAGGAGCCGATCAGCACGAACGCCAGCAGTGGAACCACGTATCGTCGTAGCCGCATGGCAGCCTCTCCTTCGTTCCTGATGAATGCCCGGCGCGCCTTCCGCACTGCGGCCGCGCTTCGTCTCGTATCGGATCGATGATGACCCGCGTGTCCACCGCGAGGGCAAGGTGGCTACCCGATCCAAAATGATTCAGATCGTCGACCCGTGCACGAAGTGTCGCCGGTTCCGGCACAGTTTCGCCGGCGGTGCCGGATTTGTCGTTGACGCTCGAGTCGGATTTCTCTAGCCGTATGCGGCCAAAACTCGGAGGAGGAATCGTCATGAGCGTACGTCATGAGCTCGCGGCTGGCGCAGCCGCCCTCACGTTCGGTCTCGTCGTCTCGTGGTCGGTCACGGGATGCGGCCCCATGCAGTCGGGCGGCTCCGCCGACTCGCCGGCGCCGATGAGCGGCGCCTCGGCGAGCGCGAACGCGGCCGCGGATCGCGGCCTGTATCGACCGGTCGCGTACCGGAACGCCTCCATGCCGGGCCCGGCGGTCGTCGTGCTCGAGGGCGACATCAAGAGCAACAACGCGACGTTCGCGCAGAAGTACACGCCCAACAACATCGCCGACTACGGCGAGCTCGAGCTCAGCAAGGCGAGCTTCAAGGTGCTCGAGCGCAGCTCGCTCGGTGCCCTCAAGCGCGAGTTCCAGATCGCCTACCTCGCCGGCGACCCCGACACGGCACGCAAGCTCCTCGGCAAGGGCAAGTTCAAGGCGACCCGCTGGGTGGTGCGCTTCGACGTCTTGAAGGCGGAGCCCGTGGCGGCGGCGCAGCGCGGCTTCAACGGCCGCGCGATCGGCAACATCGCGGGCGCCCTGATCGGCGGCCGTGCCGGGTATGCGACCGACGTCGGGGTCGGATCGATCGACAACGCGGAGTCGGCCGGCATATGGATCGTCGGCATGCGCTACACGGTGATCGACGCGCGGACGACCGAGCAGGCGGCGACCGGGTACTTCGAGCAGAAGATGGAGGTCGGGCGCGAGGCGGCATTCGACGCTCGGCGTGTCGTCGGCCGAGGAGGGCGGGCTCACGCTCGACTCGCTCGTCCAGCGGCTGGTCCAGGAGTCGGTCGCGGAGATCGACGCGAAGTACAAGTAGCCGCCCGACGTCGCGGATGGCGGACGACTACCGCGGCACGCTGCCGCCCGGGTACGACCTCGAGGAGTACAAGATCGAACGCGTCCTCGGGCAGGGCAGCTTCGGTGTGACCTACCTCGCGTTCGATACCCGCCTCGAACGGCAGGTCGCGATCAAGCAGTACCTGCCGCGCGAGGTCGCCGTCTTCGAGGGCGAGAGCGTGATGCCGCGGTCGACGGCGCAAGAGCCGGCGTTCGTCCGCGGCCGCGAGCGATTCCTCAAGGAAGCGCAGACGCTCGCGAAGCTCAAGCACCCGAGCATCGTCGCCGTCGGGCGCTATTTGGAGAAGCTCAACACCGCCTTCATGGTGATGGACTACGAGGAGGGCGAGAGCCTCGAGTACGTCATCAAGGGCATGCGCGAGCCGCGCGACGAGTCCTGGGTCCGTCGGCTGGTCGCGCCGCTCCTCGATGCCCTCGAGGCGGTGCACGCCAAGGAGTTCACCCATTTCGACATCAAGCCGGGCAACATCTTCCTGCGCGCGGACGGTACGCCGGTGCTGCTCGACTTCGGCGCGGCGCGCTCGCAGCAGGCGATCGAAAACGGCCTGTCGTCCTCGTCCGTGGCATATACCCCCGCGTATGCGCCGTTCGAGATGTGGATCGGCAAGGGCTTCGGGCCCTGGACCGACATCTACGGGCTGGCAGCCGTCTTCTACCACCTGGTCACGCTGAAGCGCCCGACCCTCGCGGTCGAACGCCAGAGCGGCGTGGCGATGCCGGCGGCCGTGACACTGGGCGCGGGGCGCTACGATCCGCGCCTGCTTGGCAGCATCGACTGGGGCCTGCGCGTCGACGCGGCGGCGCGGCCGCAATCGGTCGGCGAATGGCGGCGCGGGCGCGGCGACGAGCCCGGTCTCGACCTCGTCCGCGACGCGGGACGTCGCGACGAGGAAAAACGGCAGGCGCTCCAGAAAGACGCGCAGGCGGCGACGACGGTGACGCGGCCGGTGCCGGCGCCGAGCGTCACCCGCGTGCCGGCCGCGGCGGCGCGTCGTCGCGTCGTCGTTGCCGCGGGCGCGCTCGTCGCCGTCGCCGCGGTCGGGGCGGCGGTCATGACGTTGCGCTCCACGGCACCGCCGAGCGCGCCCGGCGCCGCGCCCCCGGCGTCACGCTCCGTCGACTCCGGCGCTGCCGACGGCGCCGTCGCTGACGGCCCGGTCGCATCCGCCCCGGCAGGGGTCTCCGAGCCCGAGCTGGAGGAGTCCGACTCCGTGATCGGCGCGGTCGGCATGGTCGACGCCAGCGACGAGCGCTACCAGCAGAAGCCGGACCGGCTGCTCGCCGACCTGCGCGCCGATGCGCGCCGGCAGGCGATCGTGAAAGCCGTCGGCATCTTCGTCGAGCGCGACGCCCTCCTCGGCCACTACGAGTCTCTCGAGGAGGTCTTCAGCCACGGCGAGCTCATCGACCACCTCGCCGACGACGCGCGGCCGCGCGTCGGCAACGACGGTCTCGTCTATCTCGCCGCCACCGCCGACGTCCGCCTCGAGGAGCTGCGGCGCGAGGTCTACCGCCTGTCGCGCGAGCAGCGCGTCGCCCTGATCCGGGCGCAGGGCGATCCGCTGATCAGCGTCGCGGTGTCGATCCGCGACGCCGAGCGCGGCAGCCCGATCGAGCGCTCGACGCTCGCCGAGAACGTCATCGAGGAGCGCATCCGCGATTTCGGCTTCCGGGTGACGAGCCCGCGTCCGGAGGACCGCGCGCCGAGCGCGCGCGGCCCGGCCGCGGATTTCGCGATCGAGAGCGAGGCCAAGCTCAAACGGCTGCGCCACACGCTCCCGGCGTCGGGGATCACGATCGAGAAGTACGTCCTCACCTCGTGGACGGTGAAGTGCACCGAGCGCGCGACCGGCGAGGACATCTACTTCGACAACCGGCTGCCGAGCTCCGGGTCGTGGGCCGACGAGGATCGCGCGCTGCAGGAGATCGGCACGCTGATCGCCGACGCGTTCTCGCGCGACTTGTTCGCGCAGCACCTGCCGCGCGTCAGCCGGCGGAGCCGACTCGCGATCGACGCGCTGCCGTCGCCCGAGGCCGCCGACCTGCTGCGCCTCGAGATGGTCGGCCTGCGCTCGGTGATGCAGGTCGCGATGACGCCGCCCGTCGGCGGCGAGGCGCGGTTCGCCGTCAGCTGGTACGACCAGGGACCCGGCGGCGAGCAGAGCTTCGACGGCACCGTGCTGGCGCCGCTGCGCCGCAAGCTCGGCGACGACTGCCTCGCCGTCGACAGCGACGTCGGCGCGCACCAGGTGACGGTTCGGCTGTCGCCGGACTGCGCGCGCCACCTCACCGAGCGGTTGCAGGCGCTGCCCGCGTCGGCGCTCGGCGACGCGCCCGCGGAGCGCCTCGCGGCCGTCGCCCACAGCCTGCAGATGATGCGGAAGCTCGCGGTGCTGAATCCCGAGGGCGTGCGCACGCTCGCGGCGCGCGGCTTGCCGCTCGCACGCGAGGCGCTGCTCGCGGAGCCGAACGCCGGGAAGATCGACCTGTGAGGCTCCGGGGAGGCGCGCGACGCCGCCGGCTCGACCGCGCCGTCCTCCGCCGGCTCGGTGCCGTCGGGCTCTGCGGCATCGTCGTCGGCGGAGCGACGATCCGTGCGGCGGTCGCGCTCCTCGCACCCGCGCCCGTCTTCGCCGGCTTCTCGTTCTCGGAGGAAGAGAAGCACGATCGCGAGGACCAGGAGCGCGCGCGGAAGGACGCGCCCGGTCACGGCGCATCGGCCCTCGGCGCCGCCTGCCGGGCCGAGATCGCGAAGCATCGCACCGCGATCGTGATCGCCGAGCGCATCGACCGCGGCGGCTTTCGCACCGAGCAGGCGAAGTACGGCCCGCATTTCCAAGAGCTGAGTCGAACCCTCCGCCAGCTCGGCGTCCGCACCTACACCCAGGAGGAGATCCGCGCGCAGGTCGCGCAAGCCGAGATCGACGCGTACTTCCGGAACGATCCCGACGCGGCGCTCGCCGCCTCGCGCAAGCTCGGCGCCGACCTCGTGCTCCGCGGCGTCATCAGCAGCCGGAGCGCCTTCAACGCGTTCATGGGCGTGCCGGAGGTGGCGGTGACGATCGCGCTCGCGCTCGCCGACGGCTCGGGCCGGATCATCGCCGAGTCGACCGCGAGCGGCGACAGCTACTCGGGCTACGACACGCTCGGGATGGCGCTCCGCTTGGTACGGGAGCAAGCTCCGGGCGTGCTTCTCGAGCTCTACCGCGACTACTGCGCGCGCCCGCAGTCCCGGACCCGCGCGCACTGACCCGGAGCGCAGCGTGCCGCTTCCGCAGAACCACGTCAGCGCCGCGACGCCGCTCGGCGCGAACCTCGTCGCCGGCGGCGCGACGTTTCGCGTCTGGGCGCCGCGCGCGCTCGACGTGCACGTCGCCGGCTCGCTCGGCGGCGTCGACCTCTGGGCGCCGACCGACGCGAACCGTCTGGTGCGCGACGGCGCCGACTGCTGGGCGGGCTTCGTCGCCGGCGTCGCCGACGGCGACGAGTACAAGTTCTGGGTGCGCGGCACCGGCGGCGCCGGCTACAAGCGCGATCCGTACGCCCGGGAGCTGACGGCGAGTCCGCCGTACCCGCTCTGCAACTGCGTCGTCCGCGATCCGCGTCGCCACACCTGGCACGACCAGGGCTGGCGGCCGCCCCGTTTCAACGACCTCGTCGTCTATCAGCTCCACGTCGGCACGTTCGCCGGGCCGGATCGGGCGCATCGGGTCGCGACGTTCCTCGACGTCCTCGACCGCCTCGACTACCTCGCCGCCCTCGGCGTGAACGCGATCGAGCTGCTGCCGATCGTCGAGTTCGCCTCGCCGCGGAGCCTCGGCTACGACGGCTCGGATCTGTTCTCGCCCGAGATGGACTATGCCGTCCCGCCGGGCCAGATCGCCGCCTACCTCCCGCGCGTCAACGCCCTGCTGGCGCGCGGCGGTCACGCGCCGCTCACCCTCGCGCAGCTGGTGCCGCACGTCGCGCAGCTGAAGACCGTCGTCGACCTCTGTCACCTGCACGGCATCGGCGTGATCTTCGACGTCGTCTACAACCACGCCGGCGGTCAGGTCACGCAGCAGGACGAGAGCCTGTGGTTCTTCGACCGCGCCGCCGGCGCGGACCCCAACGACAGTCTTTACTTCACCGATCACGTCCACACCGGTCCGGTCTTCGCGCTCTGGAAGGAGGAGGTGCGGCGGTTCCTCCTCGACAACGCCGAGCTCTTCGCGCGCGAGTACCACGTCGACGGCTTTCGCTACGACCAGGTGAGCGTCCTCGTCACCGAGAACGCCAACGACGGCTGGCGCTTCTGCCAGCGACTCACCGACGACGTCCGCTCGACGAACGCGACCGCCGTGCAGATCGCCGAGTTCTGGCCGGTGAACCCCTGGGTGGTGAAGTCGCCCGGCGACGGCGGCGCCGGCTTCGACGCGACCTGGCACGACGGCTTGCGGCGCGCGATCCGCGACGTGATCGCGCAGGCGGCGGCCGGCGGCTGGGCGGCGCTCGACCTCGCCGCCGTGGCGCGCGCGCTGCGCGCGCCGTGGTTCGACCTCGCCTGGAAGGCGGTGCAGTACGTCGAGAGCCACGACGAGGTGAAGGCCGGGAGAGCGCCGCGCATCGCGCGCCTCGCCGACGGCAGCGACGCGCGCTCGTGGTACGCCCGCAGCCGGTCGCGCGTCGCGACGGCGCTCCTCCTCACCGCGCCCGGCATCCCGATGCTCTTCATGGGCCAGGAGTTCCTCGAGGACAAACCCTGGAGCGACGATCCGGTGCACGATCCCGGCTGCTTGATCTGGTGGGACGGCGTCGACGGCGCCGACCGTGCGATGGTCGACCACCTGCGGTTCACGCAGGAGCTCGTCGCGCTCCGCCGCCGCCATCCCGCGCTGCGCGGCGAGCACGTCGATCCCTTCCACGTGAACCCCGCCGCGCGCGTCCTCGCGTTCCACCGCTGGCTCGAGTGGCAGGGGCGCGACGTCGTCGTCGTCGCGACGCTGAGCGAGAGCACGCACTGGCGCTACGAGATCGGCCTCCCGTTCGGCGGCCACTGGCTCGAGGTGTTCAACAGCGACGTCTACGATCACTGGGTGAACCCGATGGTCGCCGGCAACGGCGGCGCGGTCATCGCGGGCGGGCCGCCGATGCACGGCTTCGTGACCTCGGCGGCGATCGTGATTCCGGCGAACGGCGTAATCGTCCTCGCGCGCGACGCCGGTGATTGACGGCCGTGGCGGTCGGGCCGGCAGCGGCTCGCGCGGTCTCGCGTCCGCCGGCGGCGCTGCGCTCCTCGGCGTATCGCCTCGGCGGACGGCGACGCCTACGGTGCCGCCTCCGCCGGCGCGGCGGCGGTCTCGTCTCGCCGGCGGCGCGCTTCGGCGGGTCGTGAGACTCCGCGGGCGGACGCGATCGCGACCGCGGTCACGAGCAGCATGAGCGCGTCGACGACGGCGATCCCGAGGCGCGGTGGCTCGCCGGCGAAGGGCGAGGCGACGATCGCGCCGCCGACCCCGGTGCCGATCGCGGCGCCGAGGACCTGCGCCAGCTGCATCGCGGCGGAGGCGCCGCCTTCGCGGCCCGGCGGCGCGCTCTCGAGGACGGCGAGCGACGTCGTCGAGAACGCGAGGCCCATGCCGAGACCGGCGACGCCCCACGCCGCGATCGCGGCTGCGGGCGCGACGGCGCCGACGAGGATCGTGCTCGTCCCCGCGATGCCGCCGGCGACGACGACAAGCCCCGCCGTCACCACGTGGCGTCGCGCCACGCGCGACGCCAGACGAACTTGCAGCCAGGCGCCGGCGGTCCACGTCAGGGTCGCGGCGGTGAGCGCGAGACCGGTGACGGTCGCGGGCATGCCCCGCACCGCCGTCAGCGCCAGCGGCACGAACGCCTCGGCGCCAAAGAAGGCGGCGTTGAGCAGCGCCATCGTCGCGATCGCCGCCGGCAGGCCGGGCCGCGCGACGAGCGTGCCCGGCGGCAGCAGACGTCGGAGCGCGAGCGCGGCGATGCCGCCGCCGAGGATCACGACCGCCGCGCCGGCGGTGATCGAGCCGAGGCCGAGCCCGATCATCGCGGCGCCGGTACCCGCCGCCAGCTGCATCGCCGAGCCCGTCCGGCCGCCGTCGCTGGCGAGCGCGTCGGGCATCCGCAGGCGGCGGAGCGCCGGCAACGCCAGCGAGCCCGCGAGCGGCGGCAACGGAACCAGCGCGAGGAAGACCCAGCGCCAGCCGACGTGATCGGCGATCGTGCCGGCGAGCGCCGGTCCGATGAGCCCGGGCACGACCCACGCGCTCGCGAGGGTCGCGAGCATCTTCGCCTGCGCCTCCGCGGCGTAGCCGCGCGCGATCGCCGCGTACGCGACCGAGGAGAGCAAGCCGGCGCCGAAGCCCTGCAGCGTCCGCCCGCCGACGATCACTCGCATGCTCGGCGCACAGCCGCTGACGACGAGACCGATCACGAAGAAGCTCACGCCCGCGACGAACGGCGCGCCGAGCCCGCGCCGATCCGCTGCGTCGCCGCCGACGGTGATGCCGACCAGGTTCGCCAGCATGAACGCGCTGAACGTCCAGCCGTAGAGCTCGATGCCGCCGAGGTCGGCGACGGTCGCGGGGAGCACCGTCGCGACCGCCAGCGCCTCGAACGCGGTCGCCGCCACGACCAGCGTCAACCCCGCGCTCAGGCGGCGATGGCGGGGCTCCCAGATTCCGGTCGGCGGCGTCATCGCCGTCCGTGAGTGGCATCCGCGCGCGTGACTTACCAGAGGCGCCGCGGAGCAGAGCTCCCGGCGCGCGGCGCCGATTTGGTGTACACTCGCGCGCCCGGCCACGAACGACGCGCCCCGGAGCGACGATGGACGAGACCAAGGACAAGACGCCGAAGTACCCGCACTGGCTCTCGACGATGCAGGAGGCGAAGGGCGCCTGGGCCGAGCGCCGGCGCCTCGCGAAGGCGATGCGCGCCGTCATCGACCGGCTCGTCGTCTCGGACGCGCCGGAGGACGAGCTGCGGCGCGCCGCCGACGCGCTCGAGCGCTACGCCGAGCGCCTCGCGACGCATCCGCAGCGTCTCGTGCCCGCGGGATTCGCCGAGACCGCCAACTCCGGCGACGTCACGGCGCTCTTCGACTACAGCCCGCTGATCGGCCTCTCGAACCCGATGGCGCCGCCGGTCGAGCTTCGCATCGACGGCGAGACCGTGCGCGGCCGGGTGCGCTTCGGCGCCGCGTACGAGGGCCCGCCGGGGCACGTGCACGGCGGCCTGATCGCCGCGACCTTCGACGAGGTGCTGGGCTTCGCGCAGTCGATGACCGGCCACCCCGGGATGACCGGCACGCTCACGGTCCGCTACCGCAAGCCGACGCCGCTGCACGCCGCGATCGACCTCGAGGGCCGCGTCTCGCGGGTCGACGGCAGGAAGATCTTCACGGAGGGCCGGATGCTCGTCGGCGGGACGCTGACGGCCGACGCGGAAGGCGTCTTCATCTCGGTCGACTTCGCGAAGATGGCGGAGCTGATCGCCGCGACCCGCGGCGGCAGCGGGGCGTAGCGGAGCGTTCGTCGGCGCGACCGGCAGCCTACGGGACGACCAGGATCTTGGCGTGGCGCTCGGGCGTCGCGAGCTCGTCGAACGCGGCCGGAACGCCGTCGATGCCGACGCGTCCGGTGACCAGCGGTGCGACGTCGATCCGGCCGTCGGCGATCGCCGCCAGCGTCTCCGCGTACTCGGCGGGGGTGTAGTAGAACGCGAAGCGCAGGCTGAGCTCCTTGCCGAGGGCGAGCACCGGCCGGAAGGCGTCGCGCTCCATGCAGACGCCGACGACGACGATGCGGGCGTACGACGGCGCGCCGCGGACGATCTGATCGATGACGCCGGGAACGCCGACGCACTCGAAGATCACCGCCGGCCGGAGCGGCGCCGGCGCCGGCGCGAGCAGGTTCTCGGCGGCCGCTTGCTCCGGCGTCGTCGCGACCGCGATCTCCTGCCAGCTCGCGTAGGGCGAGCGCGCCGCCGGGTCGACGACGACGTCGGCGCCGATGCGCTCGGCGAGCGCGCGGCGCGCCGGCGAGAAGTCCGCGGCGACGATCGGCGCGGCGCCGCGGAGCTTCAGCGCCGCGATCACCGCGAGGCCGACCGGCCCGCAGCCGACCACCAGCGGCACGTCGTGCGGTCCGAGCGCCGCGAGGCCGACCGCGTGGACGCCGACCGCCATCGGCTCGGTGAGCGCCGCGAGCTCGGGCGCGAGGCCGTCGGGGATCGGCAGCAGGACCTCGCGCGACAGCACCATGAGCTCGCCGTAGCCGCCCGGCACCTCGTTCGAGAAGCCGATCATCTCGATCCCGGACGGACGCGGCAGGAGCGGCACGCTGCAGACCGCCGTTCCCGCCGCCGGCGAGCGTTCGGTCCGCGGGCCGTGATCGAGAATCTCGGCGGCGAACTCGTGCCCGAGGACGACGTCGCGGCCGAGATCCATCACGCGCTCCACCCCGAGATCACGCGTCGCCGCGACGAGCTCGGCGCCGTGCCGGAGCGCGTGCAGATCGGAGCCGCAGATTCCGCAGCCGAGCGTCCGCACCAGCACCTCGCCCGGTCCGGGCTCCGGGTCGGGCACGGTGTCGACGACGAGCGTCGAGCCTCGCATGATGGCGGCGCGCATCGGATCGGTGTCTCAGCGGGCGTTCACGTGGAAGACCTTCGGCGGCGCGCATCGTAGCCCGACGCTGCGTCGCTCCGCCAGGGCTCGGGCAATGTAGAAGGCGCACCGGTGCCGTCCGGCTCGCGACACGGAGGACGGGGCATCAGCCGCGACCAGGCATCGTTCCGCTTGCCGCCGCGTCGGCGGCCGTCGTAGAAGCCCCGAGCCGCTGCCGTCGGCCGAAGGAGCTCTCGTGCGCCGTTCCCACCGACTTTCGATCGTGCTGACGCTCGCCGCGACCGTCGCGGTCCTCGCGCCGCGTGTCTGCGCCGCGCGGCCGATCGAGGTCGCGGCCTTTCCCGTCGACGCCGGCGCCGACGCGTCCGGCCTGCGCGTCGCCGCCGGCAGCGACGGCACGATGGTCGTGCTCTGGGGGGCGGCGGGGACGGTGCGGACGCAATGGTACTCGCCGGCGGGCGCCGCGCTCGCGGCGGCCGTCACGCTCGGCGGCGGAACGCAGGGCCGCATCGCCGCCGACACGCGCGGCGGCTACGTCGCCGCGTTCACGCGCGTCGCCGCGGGAAACGCGCACCTCCTCGGGCGCCTCCTCGACGGCGCCGGTCAGCCGCTCGGCGCGGAGTTTGCGGTCGACGCGGATCTGCCGGACGACGTCGCGCTGCCGGCGGTCCTGGGGCTGCCGTCGGGATTCGCGTTCGTGTGGCAGCAGCGGTCGGAGGCGTGGATGCGAGCCTACGACGCGACGGCGGTGCCGACCGGCGATCCGTTCATCGTCGGCTACAACAGCTTCGGCTTTCCGCTCGCGGCGACCGCCCTCGCCGACGGCGGGTTCGTCGCCGTGTGGCACGATCCGTCCGTGCACACGTTTCTCGGGCGCGCGTTCGACGGCGACGGCGCGCCGCGCGGCGGTGCCGTGTTCCTCGGCGTCGGCAACCTCGACGTTCGGGCGATCGCCGGCGCGCCCGGCGGCGGCTTCGCCGCCGTCGGCATCGTCGGCCTGACGAGTCTCCGCGTCGCGCGCTTCAGCGATCAGATCGCGCTGATCGACGAGGTCGAGGTCGAGCCGCTGCCGCAGACCGACCGCGTCGCGCCGGTGATCGCCGCCGACGGCGCCGGCAACTGGCACGTCGTCTGGGCGGGTCGTCGCTTCGACGGCACGCAGCTCACCGGCTATCTGCCGCCGCGCGCCCGCCCGCTCGCGGCCGATCTCACGCCGCTCGAGGCGAGCTTCGATCTCGCCTCCGACCCCACCGCCGAGGTCGCGACCGCGCGCCTCCAGAGCGGCAGCTTCGTGAACGCCTGGTCGACCGAGGCGACACCCGGCAGCCCGCGCGGATGGGCGAACGTCGTCTCGCTGTGCACGCCCGACGTCCACGTCTGCGGCGACGGCGTCTTCGATCCGCGCTGCGAGGAGTGCGACGACGGCGCCGCCAACGACGACGCCGTGCCGGACGCGTGCCGGACGACCTGCACGCTGCCCCGCTGCGGCGACGGAACGGTCGACACCGGCGAGGCCTGCGACGACGGCGATCCGTCGAGCTGCGACGGCTGCGACGCGAGCTGCCAGCCGGTGAGCGGGCTCGCCTGCGGCGACGGCATCCTCGTCGCCGGCTGCGCCGACCAGTGCGACGACGGCAACGCGATCGCCGGCGACGGCTGCGCGCCGACGTGCACGATCGAGCGCGTGCCGGGCGGCGGGCCCGCGAAGACCGACTGCTACGCGGAGTGGGTGGTGAACAACCCGACGAACGTCCCGCTGACGGACCGCCACGGCCACGTGACCGCCAAGCAGCGCTGCGTCGACGACGATCCGCGCTGCGACTTCGACGGCGGCGTTCCCGGTCGCTGCACGTTCCGCATCGCCGTCTGCGCCGACGACACCGACGTCGCCGGCTGCACACCGCCCGCGGAGCTCGCGAGCTGGGAGCTCACCAAGCCGTCGGTGACGCAGGCCGCGCGCCACCCGGAGCTCGCCGCGATCCGGGCGGCGTTCGCCGGCGTCGCGACGGCGCTGGTCGGCGCGACGGCGCGCGACGTGTGCTCGGACGTGATCGAGGTCGTGGTGCCGATGCGCGGCGAGGCCGCGCCGTTCCGGCCGGGGAAGGTCACGCTCAAGTCGGCGGCGTCGACCGCCGCCGGCGCGCGCGACAAGGACGTCCTGAAGCTCGCCTGCCTGCCGCCCGGCTGATCGGGTTGGCGACGCGCGCGACCGCCGCCGCCGCTACGCCGCGGCGGCGGCGAGCGGCGACTCGTCGGGCGCGAGCTGCGCCATGTGGACGCTTTCCTCCCACAGCGACCGCGCCCGCTCGCGGTCGTACGACGCGTCGGACGACGGCGCCTCGCGCCAGCGCGTGTAGGACGAGAAGTACTTGCCGCTGACGCCGTCGAGGGCGGGGTCGAGCGCCAGGCGGGCGAGCGCCGCGCCCGACTTGCTCGCCGGGCTGATGCCGGGCACGACGGCGGTGAGGGCGCGGGCGACGCCGGGCAGCACGCGGGTCCACACGAACCGCATCGGCACCGGGTAGTCGCGCGCGAGGCCCGAGCCGGGCACCAGCCCCGGATCGAACGCGTTGACGGTGAGCGGCGCGGGGCCGTTCGTCGCGCGCACGGCGCGCAGACGCCGGTCGAGCTCGTAGGTGAACCAGAGGTTGCAGAGCTTGCTGTTCACGTAGGCGAGGCGGCCGTCGAACTCCGACGGCCTCGGACCGCCGGTTGCCGCGAGCGTCGCGACGTCGCCGATCGCCGGCTTCGGCATGCCGGTCCAGCGCGTCGGGTCGTGCACCCCGGACGCGACGACGACGACCCGCGCCGGCGCGTGCGCCGTGAGGCGTCGCACGAGGAGATTCGCCAGCAGGAAATGGCCGAGGTGGTTGACGGCGAAGGTGAGCTCGAAGCCGTCCGGCGAGCGCCGGAGACCCCGCGTCACCTGCACGCCGGCGTTGCAGACCAGCGCCTGGAGCGGAACGTCCGCCTGCTCGATCTCGCGCGCGAACCGTCGCACGTCGGCGAGCGAGCCGAGGTCGAGACCCCTCTCGGAGACGTCCGCGGTCGGCGTCTCTCGACGAATACGCTCGACGGCGGCGGCGGAGGCGGTCCGGTCGCGGCTGGCGATCAGCACGCGTGCGCCGCCGCGCGCGAGCTCGCGCGCGCACTCGAGGCCGATCCCGGAGTTGCCGCCGGTCATCAATACGACGCCGGTCATTGGAGAACTCCCTCGTCTCGCCTACGATCCGTAGCCGCCGCGCGCACCGCCTTGGCGTATCCCTCGGGCGTCATAGGTTTTCGCGCGCGCCAACGGAAGACAGGGGAGGAGATCGATGCCGACGTTCATCGAGAAGCCGACCGTCATCGCGGCGGCGGGGAACAAGCCGAAGCGGATCGAGGAGTACGCCGGACGCGTGAACTCCGGGCACACGAACGTCAGCGTCGCCCGGATGCTGTCGCCGGAAGGCTGGCTCGAGCCCGGCCAGCGACCGGAGTTCGAGGAGATCACGGTCGTCCTGCGCGGCGCGCTGCGGGTCGAGTACGCGGGCGGGTCGCGCGAGGTGCGCGCCGGCGAGGCGGTCGTCGCGCATCCCGGCGAGTGGGTGCGCTACGGCAGCCCGGAGCCGGGCGGCGCCGAGTACGTCGCCGTCTGCCTGCCCGCGTTCTCGCCCGACACCGTCCACCGCGACGCCGACTGACCGCGTCGCGCGGTCGGCTCACGGTGCGCCGCGCGCGAAGTCTCGAGGGCGAGGAGCGCGCCCGCCGCCCGCTCGTCTCGCGTCACGCGCCGCAGACGAGATACCGGCCGGGCTCGACCTGCGTGATCTGGCCGCGGACCAGGAGGCGCGCGAGGTGCTGCCCCATGCTGCGGCGCTCGACGGCGTCGGCGAACGGCACGGCGTCGCCCGGGCGATACACGAAGCGGTGGCGCGCGACGTCGTCGAGGGTGCGGGGCTCGGCGAGAAACGCCAGCAGCGCCGCCTCGCGGCGCGCGATCACGGCGGCGAAGCGGTCGAGGTGCGCGAGAAACGCGGCCCGGCCCTCGAGCACGCCGATGTGGTGGAAGGTCGCGTACCAGCGCGCGTCGGTCTCGCGCACCGACGCCAGCGTGCGCTCGAAGTCGGCGAGCGACGACCAGGCGTCGCCGTAGTACGGGCCGAAGCTCGAGAGGTCGATGTCGCCGAGGTAGAGAACGTCGTCGGGCTCGACGTGAAAGCACGAGTGCCCGCGCGTGTGCCCCGGCGTGTGCATCACGTGAATGCGAACGCCGCCGCCGAGGTCGAAGACGTCGCCGCCGCGAAGCGCGGCCGGATCGGCGCGCGGGGTGAAGTGGAACTGCTCGGTGACGATCGGCCGAAAAGCCGCGTCGGTCTCCGGATCGAAGCCGTAGATCGCCATCAGCCCGTCGAGCGACCGGATCCCCGCGGCGTCCTCCTCGTGCAGGCGCCACGGCACGTCCGGGTAGAGATGATTCCCGGCGACGTGGTCCTCGTGGCAGTGGCTGTTGAGGATCCAGTCCGCGCGCGGACGCGCCCCGGCGTCGCCGACGAGCGACAGCGACGGGTCGATCACGACGGTCTCCTCGGCGCCGGCCACGACCAGGGAGTTCCCGTGCGGGTACTTGCCGCCGCGCTCGCCGATCAAGACCGTGACGTGTCCGATGGGACGTGCCTCCACCATCGTGCGGGTTCTACTGCGATCGCGCCGGACGGCACAACGCGGTCTCTGCTTCGATCGACCCGGCGCGGTCGCAGTCGATCTCGAGACGGCAGCGTCCCCGAGCGGGGCGGCGTCGCGGGCTCTCGGTCGCCGTCGCCCGGCTGGTGCCGCAGGCTCGGCCGTCACCGCACCGTGGGTGCTGGCCGGGTCTGAGCCGGACAGTCCCCCCCGTGAATCGGCGTGACCGTCCGGAGCCGCCGTGTTAGACGCGGCTCTGACCTGCGCGGCACCCGGCGTCGCCGGGCGCCGGCGAGCGCCGGACGCGGTGCCGAAGAGGAGGGACGTCCGCATGGCGACGATTCTGATCCCGCTCCCCGATCGCGATTTCGACGTCACCGAGGTCGCGGTGCCGTGGCGGCTGCTCACGCGCGACGGGCATCGGGTGGTCTTTTGCACCGAGCGGGCCGGGACGGCGCCCGCGGCCGACCCGCGCCTGCTGACCGGCGTGATCTTCGGAAAGCTCGGCGCCGAACCGGAGGCGTGCGCGTTCTACCGCGAGCTCGAGCGCGCGCCCGAGCTCCTCCGGCCGCTGTCGTGGGAGACGACCGACTTCACCCGCTTCGACGCGCTGCTGCTGCCGGGCGGTCACGCGCCGGGGATGCGGCAATACCTCGGCGCGAGCCGCTTGCAGGAGCGCGTCGCGGCGTTCTTCGCGACCGGACGCCCCGTCGGCGCCATCTGTCACGGCGTCCTGCTTCTCGCCCGCAGCAAGGACCCGTCGACCGGGAAGAGCGTCCTCTACGAGCGGCAGACGACGTCGCTCGCCAAGGGCCAGGAGCGCGCCGCGTACCTGCTGACGTTCTGGAGGCTCGGCCGCTACTACCGGACGTATCCCGCCTACGTCGAGGACGAGGTGCGGTCGGCGCTCAGGGATCCGGCGCGGCAGTTTCGCGGCGGTCCCAAGCTGCCGCCGACGCGACGCGATCGCGACGACGATTCGAGCCCGGCGTTCGTCGTCGTCGACGGGAGCTACGTCTCGGCGCGCTGGCCGGGCGACGCCTACACCTTCGCGCGCGCCTTCGAGCGGCTGCTCGCGCTGCCGGCGCAGCGGAGCGCGTGATCGACCGCGCGCGCGACGAGCCCGCCGCGCTCTGGGCGGAGCTCTGCGATCGCCTGAAGCGCGTCGGCGACGAGGTCTTTGCGGGAGCCGTCCCGGGCGACGCCGTCACGCGTGCGGAGGGCGTGCGCTACCTGAGCCGGTTGCTGCGTGCCGGGCTCACGTCGTGCGTCGAGCTCGCCGATCCGCGCTTTCCCGCCTTCTACAGCCTCTCGGACGAGACGCTGAAGATCGGCGCCGACAACCCCGACAACCGCTACCTGAACGCGCGCGTCGACGGCCGGCTCGAGTACCGCATCCGCGGCACGCGCGGGACGGTGCACTACCTCGCGTTCAGCACCAAGGCCGGCGGCTACGGCACGACCGGCGGCCTCGCGCCGACGGGCTTCCTCGACAGCACGGCGCTCGCGGTCGGCGACGACGGCCGCTTCGAGGTCGCGGTCAGCGCCACGCCGCGTCCCGGCAACTGGCTGCCGATGACGCCGGCGAGCGCGATGCTCATCGTCCGCCAGACGTTTCTCGATCGCGCCGCGGAGGAGCCGGCCGCGCTCACGATCGCGCGCGTCGGCGACGACGTCGCGCCCGAGCCACTCGATTGCGCCGCGCTCGCGACCGGGCTCGAGAGCGCGACGCGCTTCGTCGGCGGGACGGCGCGCCTGTTCGCGGAGTGGACGCGAGAGTTCGCACGCCGTCCGAACGCCCTGCCGCCGCAGGACCAGCGCCGCTACCAGGCCGCGGGGGGCGACCCGAGCATCCACTACTACCACGGCTACTGGAGCCTCGCCGGCGACGAGGCGCTGGTGATCGCGGTGCCGCGCGTTCCGCGCTGCGACAGCTGGAACTTTCAGCTCAACAACGACTGGATGGAGTCGCTCGACTACCGCTACCACCGCATCCACGTGAACAAGCATACGGCGGTGTACGCGCCCGACGGCGGCTGCACGATCGTCGTCGCGCATCGCGACCCCGGCGTGCCGAACTGGCTGGAGACGGCCGGGCACGGCCACGGCACGATGTGCTTTCGCTGGATCGGCGCGGCGGAGATCGTCGACCCGCGCGTCCGGGTCGCGAAGCTTGCAACGATCGCCGAGTAGTCCGACAACGTCTCGCGTGGACGCCGCCGCCAGCCTCGACGAGCTCGCGATCGTCGCCGACGCGCGCGCGGCGGCCGGCCTGCACGATTTCGGCGACGAGTCGTTCCGGGTGCCGCTGCGGAAGCTCCTCGCGTCGCTCGCGAGCGAGGCGTCGCTGACGCCGGTCGGGCGCGCCGTGCAGCGCCAGCGCGTCGTCGATCTCCTCGTGAATCGCCTGCGCGCCGAGGACCATTTCCGGCGCCACCCGGAGATTCTCGCGGAGGAGATCCGCGAGCCGCTGGTGATCGTCGGCCTGCCGCGCACCGGCACCACGCTCCTCCACCGCACGATCGCCTGCGATCCGCGCTTTCACGCCGTCCTCTGGTACGAGTGCCGCTACCCCGCGCCGATCGCGGACGCGGGGACGGCGGACGCGGGTGCGAGCGGCGTCAGCGCCGAGCGCGGCGACGGCGGTCGCGACGTGACCGCCGCGCCCGCAGTCGGCGCCGCCGTGCGCGGCGATGCCGACTCCCGCGCCGCCGACCCGCGCGTCGCGCGCGCGCAGGCCGAGGTGCGGGCGATGCTCGAGGGCTCGCCGGCGCTCGCGGCGATCCATCCGCTCGACGCCCTCGCGCCCGACGAGGAGATCCTGCTCCTCGAGCACTCCTTCATGAGCACCGTCCCCGAGTCCTCGGCCAACGTGCCGTCGTACGGCCGCTGGCTCGACGAGCAGGACCAGAGCGACGCCTATCGCTACTTGAAGAAGCTGCTCCAGCTCCTCCAGTGGCAGAAGCGCCGCGCTGGTCGCACGGTGCCGCCGGAGGGGCGCGCCGCCGCGGCGCCGCAAGGACGGCGCGCCGTCGGTGCGGCGCCGTGGCAGAGCGAGCGCGTCGGCGACCGGGCGGAGCGCTGGGTCTTGAAGACGCCGCACCACCTCGGCTTCGCCGATCTCCTGCTGCGCGAGCTTCCCGACGCGCGGATCGTCCAGACGCACCGCGACCCGCTCGAGTCGATCCCGTCGCTCGCGAGCATGATCTGCGCGCTGTGGGCGCTCTCGTCGGAGGACGTCGATCCCACGGTCGTGGGCCGGCAGTGGAACGCCAAGATGGCGGCCGCGCTCCGGCGCTGCATGGCCGTGCGCGAGCGGCATCCCGAGCGCTTCATCGACGTCTGGTTCCGCGACGCGGTCGCGGACCCGATCGGCGCGGTGCGGGGGATCTACGCGGCGATCGACCTGCCGCTCACGTCCGACGCGGAGTCCGCGATGCGCGGCTTTCTCGCCACCAACCCGCGCGAGGGGCGGCCGCCGCATCAGTACACGCTCGCCGAGTTCGGGCTCAGCGACGCGACGATCGCGCGCGACTTCGCGGCCTACCGCGAGCGATTCATTCTCGGACGCCGGTAGCAGGCGCGACGATGCTTCTCGAAACGGTGCGATGGCGATGGAGGCGCGACGATGCTCCTCGAAGATAAGGTCGTGATCGTCTCGGGAATCGGACCGGGTCTCGGCATCGAGCTGGCGACGCTCGCCGCCAAGGAGGGCGCGCGCGCCGTCGCCGTCGCCGCCCGGACGCCGGCGAAGCTCGACGACGCCGAGGCGGCGATCCGCGCCGCCGGGCTCCGGACGCCGGTCCTGAAGCTCGCGACCGACGTCCGCGACCGCGCGCAGTGCCGGCGTCTGGTCGACGAGACCGTCGCGCGCTTCGGCCGGATCGACGCGCTCGTGAACAGCGCCTACGTGCCGGGGGGCTTCACGCTCGCCGAGTCGGCGGACCTCGACGACTGGCGGGCGACGATGGACGTGAACCTCTTCGGGACGATGACGCTGACGCAGGCCGTGATCCCGGTGATGAAGCGCCAGGGCGGCGGCGCGATCGTGATGATCAACAGCATGGTGACGCGGAAACCGATGCCGGCGCAGGGCGGCTACGCGGTTTCCAAGTCGGCGCTCACGAGCGCCGTCGCGCAGCTCGCGCTCGAGCTCGGCCGCGACGGCATCCGCGTCAACTCGGCGTACATGGGCTGGATGTGGGGTCCGCCCGTCGAGGGCTACCTCACGAGCGAGGCGGCGCGCCAGGGGACGACCGTCGACGCGCTCGCCGGCGCGGTCGCGCAGAGCATCCCGCTCGGCCGCATCCCCGACGACGCGGACTGCGCGAAGGCGGCGCTCTTCCTGGTCTCCGACTACGCCTGCGCCGTGACCGGCGCGGCGCTCGACGTCAACGGCGGCGAGTTCCTGCCGCGCTGAATCAGCGGAGGGTCGCGACATGGCGGATCGATTGCGCGGAAAGGTGGCGCTGGTGACGGCGGCAGGCTCCGGCATCGGCAGGGCGTGCGCGCTGCGCTTCGCCGCCGAAGGCGCGCGCGTGGTCGTGAACGACGTCCGCGAGGACGCCGCCGACGCGGTGGTCGGCGAGATCGCCGCGGCGGGCGGCACCGCGGCCGCCGCCGCCGGCGACGTGTCGAGCTCGGAGCGCGTCGCCGCGATCGTCGACGCCGCCGTCGCGCGCTTCGGCGCGCTCGACGTGCTCCTCAACAACGCCGCCGCGCCGCTCTTCGGACGCATCGAGGACATGAGCGACGCGATGTGGCGGAGCGTCTTCGCCGTCACCCTCGACGGGACCTTCTACGGCATGCGCGCCGCGCTGCCGGTGATGGCCGGGCAGGGCGGAGGGTCGATCATCAACACCGCGTCGGCGGCCGGCCTCGGTGGCGTGATCGGCCTCGGCGCGTACGGCGCCGCCAAGGCCGCGGTCGTGAACCTCACCAAGACCGCGGCGCTCGAAGGCGCCGCGCGCCGCGTCCGCGTCAACGCGATCTGCCCGGGCTCGATCGACACGCCGCCGCTCCGTCTGTTCGTCGACGCGCTCCCCGGCGGCCGCGCCGCCTTCGAGCGCCAGATCCCCGTGAAGCGCATCGGCGCGCCCGAGGAGATCGCGAGCGTCGCCGCCTTTCTCGCCTCCGACGACGCGGCGTACGTCACCGGCGCGGTGATCGTCGCCGACGGCGGCGTCGTCGCCGGCATCGGCCCGGGCTGGCCGGAGTAGACCGCGCGCCGGATACGGGCCGGGAAATCCCGCCAGCATCGGGCGCCGCCGCGTCCTTGACGCGCGGCCGCCGCGTCGGGCACGATGGGTTTTCGTCGACCGAGTCGTCGAAAACAACGTGCCCAAAGTCGTCGACATTCCCGCCCGGCGCCGCGAGATCCTGGAGGCGGCCGCCGCGGTCTTCGCGCGCCACGGCTACCGCGGCACCAGCCTCGAGCGCGTCGCCGCGGCGATGGGGATGGGGAAGAGCAGCCTCTACCACTACTTTCCGACCAAGGAGGCGCTGTTCGCGACGCTCGCCGACGAGACGCTCCGGCGTGAGGCGGAGCTGTTCGACGTCCTGGCGGCCGCCGGGACGCCGCCGGCGAGCGCGCTTGCGCGCGCTGCTCGACGCGATCGTCGGCATGCTCGACGAATGGGCCGCCGTCGGTCCGCTCCTGGTCGACTTTCTGCGCGAGCCGCGCGGGCGCCGGCGGGTGCGGGAGACGTTCGCGCGCGCCCGCGCCGCGCTCGCCCGGCTGATCCGCGACGGCCAGCGGACGGGCGCGTTCCGCACGGGCGCACCGGAGGCGCTCGCGACGGTCGTCCTCGGCTGTCTCGACGGGCTGCTCCTCGAGGAGCTCGTCGAGCCCGGCATCACGCGCGGCACGGTGCGGAGCGCGGCGCGGGAGATGCTCGTCGCCGCGCTCCGCCGCGAGAAGGCGCGATGAGCACGTACGTCTACATGCGGATCCTGGAATCGGCGCCGCATCGCTACGACCTCGGCATCCGGCTGCTGTCGCTGGGGCGGGTCGACGCGATGTACGACGCGGTCGCGGCGGCCGCGGTGCGCCGACGGCACGACGCCGCGCGTCCTCGAGCTCGGCTGCGGCACCGGCAACCTGACGGCGCGGCTTCTGGCACGCGGGGCGCCGGTCACGGCCGTCGACCAGAATCCGGAGATGCTCGCCGTCGCGCGCGAGAAGCTCGGCGGCGAGCCCCGCCTGACCCTCGAGGAGATGGCGGCGGTCGAGATCGCCGACCGCTTCCCGGCGGCGGGGTTCGACGCCGTCGCCGGTACGCTCGTCCTGAGCGAGATGAGCGAGGACGAGCAGGCCTACGTGCTCGACGCCGCCCGCCGCGTCCTGCGACCCGGCGGCGTGCTCGTCGTCGCCGACGAGGTGCGGCCCGAGGGACTCTGGGGTCGTCTCGCGTACGCCGCGACGCGCTGGCCCGCCGCGCTGGTGACCTACGTCCTCACCCAGACGTCGACGCGCGCCGTCCGCGACCTCGCCGGGCGGGTGCGCGCCGCCGGCTTCGCGGTCCGTGAGGATCGCCGGCTCGGGTCGTTGGGTCCGGCCTTGGTCGTCGCCGTGCGGCCGACGGAGAAGGAGGGCGGCTGATGTCGTGGCGCGACTGGCTGGCCGAGGTCCTCGAGACGGCGTTCCGGCTGGTGCCGTTGCGGACGAGAACCGGCGTGCGCGCCGTCGGCCGCCCCGACCGTTCGAGCCCGGTCCTGCTCACGGGCAACTACGATCTCACGGTGCGGCGGGTGCGGCGCGCGCTTCGAGGCGTCGACGCCTGGCTCGTCGTCGCCGACTCGCACGGCGTGAACGTCTGGTGCGCGGCATCGGGCGGCCATCTCGGGACCCATCAGGTGGTGACGGCGCTCAAGATCGCGCGTCTCGAATCGCGCGTCGTCCACCGCCAGGTGATCGTTCCCCAGCTCGCGGCGACCGGCATCGAGGCGAAGGAGGTCCGCCGGCGCACGGGTTGGATCGTCCGCTTCGGGCCCGCGGACGCGAAGGACATCCCGGCCTACCTCGCGGCGGACCACCACAAGACCGAGGCGATGCGGCTGGTTCGCTTCGGCGTCCGCGAGCGCCTCGAGATGGCCGCGGCGTGGGCGACGCCGATCTCGCTCGGTGCCGCCGTGATCGGCTGGCGGCACCTCGGCGGAGCGGTCGGACTGGTGTGGGGGCTCGCCGTCGCGGTGTTCCTCGGCTACGACCGCCTCCCGCTCGGCGAGCGCGGGCGCCAGGTCGTGACCGCCGCCGCCGCCTCGGCGTGCGTCCTGATCGCGCTCGCCGCCGCGGGCACGCTGACGCTCGGCGCCGCGTCCGCCTGGAGCGCCGCCGCGATCGTCTGCACCGGCCTCCTCACGTTCGACTTCGCGGGCTCGACGCCGACCGCGCCCGCGGGGCTGTTCGAAGAGAAGCAGCTCCAGGTCGTCCTGGACTACGAGCGCTGCGCGGGGGCTTGGTCGTGCTGGGCGGTGTGTCCGGAGGCGGTCTTCGAGAAGCGTCCCGAGATCCACAAGGTCGCGATCGTGCGCGACGACCGCTGCATCCGATGCGGAGCCTGTCTCGTCCAGTGCCCGCAGGACGCGCTCGCCTTCGCCGCCCCCGACGGCCGCCGCGTCGGACCCGAGACCATCCGGCGCTACAAGCTCAACCTGCTCGGCCGCCGGGCGATTCGGCGTTCGAGCGGCGAGGCCGAGGAACCGCCCGAGGCGTAGTGAGTCGCTCGCCGTCGGGCCGCGAGCGGCGGCGAGACGGCGACGCGGCACGACGGTCGCACCCGTCGTCCGGCGGCGACTTCGAAGCGGCGCCGCTGCTCCGCGCGGAGCCGCGACGATCCTTCCGCGGGCGACTTCGAACGCGCCGCTGCTCCGCGCGCCTACGCCAGGATCTTCCGCGCCTGCTTCACGAACTCCTCGGGGTCCGGCGGGCGCGTCTCTTGCGGCACGGCGCAGCCGCGCTGCACGGCGGGACGCGAGCCGATCGCCGCGAGCCAGCGTTGCAGGTGGTCGAGGCCTTCGACCTCGACGCCGGACCAGGGGTGGATGCGCACCCACGCCCAGTTCGCGATGTCGGCGATCGAGTAGTCGCCGGCGAGGTACTCGTTGCCGGCGAGGCGGCGGTCGAGAACCTCGAACAGGCGGCGGCACTCGCGGTGATAGCGCTCGATCGCATACGGGATCTTTTCGGGCGCGTATCTATAGAACACGTTCGCCTGCCCCATCATCGGGCCGATGCCGCCCATCTGGAACATCAGCCACTGCATCACCAGCGAGCGGCCCTTGTCGTCGCGCGGCATGAGCTTGCCGGTGCGCTCGGCGAGGTAGACGAGGATCGCGCCCGACTCGAAGACCGCGAAGTCGCCGTTGTCGTGATCGACGATCGTCGGGATGCGGCCGTTCGGGTTGAGCGCGACGTACCAGTCCTCCTTCTGCTCGCCCTTCTGGAGCGCGATCGGCCGGACGGAGTAGGGCAGCTCCATCTCCTCGAGCGCGATCGATATCTTCCAGCCGTTCGGCGTTCCCGCCGTCAAGAGCTCGATCATCTCGTCCTCCTTGGGATACCGGAATCGATGTGGTTGGCAGTCGTCACCAGAGCCTCCGGACCTGGAGCAGCACCGTCACCGCGAGCGCGACCTCGATCGCGAGGAAGAGGATCGGGACGAAGCTCATCGAGCGCTCGAGAGCGGCCGAGACCAGACGGCCGCCCGCCATCCCGGCCATGCTCCCCGCGACGCACACCAGGATGCCGTCGCGGAGTCCGGGCGAGCGGCCGGCGATCCAGAGGAGAACGAAGATCGCGATGCCGTACCCGCCGTAGACGGCGCGGACCTCGTTCCGGCCGTCGCGCGACGTGACCGAGATGCCGAAGGGCGCGAGGATGCGCGCCGGGGCGACGAGGGCGGCGACGCCCATCGCCAGGAAGAACATCGCCACGACCGTCATCCCGAGCGTCATCGTCCCCTCCGCTACGTCAATTGCGCGCCCGACGGAAGTCCGCGGCTCACGCCGCGTCTGGCGCTCGCGTCGGGTTTCATGCGAGAACGGCCGGCATGCCCGCGGTGAAACGCACGCCGGTCGTCGAGCTCTTCTGGAAGGTCCATCCGTGGATCTATCGCGTCAGCGGCGGACGGATCGGCGGCCGCCTCGTCGGGCTGCCGGTGCTGCTGCTCACCACCGTCGGACGGAAGACCGGGCAGCCTCGGACGTGCGCCCTCACCTACATCCCGAAGGGCGACGCCAGCGTCGTCATCGCCTCGTACGCGGGCGAGCCGCGACACCCCGACTGGTGGCTGAACCTCGCCGCCGACCCGCGCGCGGAGGTCCAGCGCGGCGCCGCGCGGCTGCGGGTCCGCGCCCGCGAGGCCGACGGCGACGAGCGCGCCCGGTTGTGGGACGAGATCGTCGCGAAGAACGCCGACTACGCGACGTACCAGACGCGCACGTCGCGGCGCATTCCGGTCGTCGTCCTCGAGCCGGAGTGACGCGAGCCTCAGCGCGCTGACGACTGCAACTGCCGGGTCGCGGCCTCGAGATCGCCGAGGCCGTCGTCGGCGACCTTGCGGCCGAGCAGCACCTCGAGCGGATCCCGGAGATCGTCGACGTAGCCGAGGGCGTATGCGCCGCGTGCGTATCCCATCAGCCGGAGGAGCGGCTCGGGGAACCCGCGCGCGACCTCCGGCGGCACCGCGAGGTACTGGTTCTCCTCCTGGCGGAGCCAGCTGACCGCGTACGTGAGGTTCAAGCCGTAGCGCACCTCGTTCGACTGGTTCGCGCCGCCGCCGTGGTAGAGCGCGCCGGTGTAGAAGAGCACGGAGCCGGCCGGCATCTCGGCCGCCTCCGCGTCCGCGTGCGTCAGCTGCAGCCGGTCGGCGCGACGGTGGCTGCCGGGGATCACCCGCGTCGCGCCGTTCTCGGCGGTGAAGTCCGTCATCGCCCAGATGGTGTTGCACTGCACCTCGTAGCCGGGCGGGAACGGGAAGAAGTCGAACGCCCACTGGTCGCGATGGATCTGCTGCCCGGGCTCGCCCGGGCCGATCCCGATGACCTGCGTGAGGTGCAGCTGGAAGCTGGTCGCGTGCGCCAGCGCCTTGCCGACCGCGTCGAGAACGAGCGGATGCATGACGACGTCGCGGCAGGTCGCCGAGCGGGCGAGGAGCCCGCCGGTCCGGCGCGTCCGGCGGCCGGCGAAGTCGTCGGAGCCGAACGCGGTGGCTTCGATGTAGGGCTCGAGCTCGGCGCGGGCGCGATCGAGGAGCGCGGTCGGGACGAGCCGGTCGACGACCGCGCAGCCGTCGCGCGCGAGGACCGCGGCGACGTCGGCGCCGCCGGCGGTGGCGGGAAGATGCTCGATCGGCATGGTGCCGGCGACGCTACCGTTCGCGCCGACCGCAGGTCAAGGTCGACGCTCGGGCGGTGCTGTCCCAAGTCGTTGGACGGCACCGCTCGGGCCGCGCGTGGGTGACTGCGGGGCCCCACGACCCGCCGGCCGGTCACTGGCGACGTCCCTGCCGTCGGGCGGGCGCGATCAGGTGAGGCGGGGCATCACCTCGTTCGCGAACCGCTCGATGAGAGACGGATCGCCGAGACCGGAGAGGATGTAGTGTCCGACGCCCCACTCGCGGCTGCGACGCTCGAGCTCGGCCACCCATTCGTCGGGCGTGCCGATCAGCGCGAGCGGCATGCGCCGGACCTCGTCCTCGCCGATGCCGAAGAGGCCGTCGACCATGCCGGCGAACTGTCGGGCCGCGTCGGGCGAATCGGCGAGCATCGGCACGAAGATGGTCGACGAGATGGTGAGCGCATCGGGATCGCGGCCGGCGGCGCGCGCCTCGCTGCGCACCAGCTCGACCTTCTGCCGAAAGGCCGCGTCGGTGAGCTTCGCGACCTCGCTGCGTAGGATCGTGCCGGCGCGCCCCGAGTCGGAAACCACGTTGACGACGTCGGCCTCGCGCGCGGCGATCCGTAAGAGGCCCTTGCCGCCGCCGCCGAGCATGATCGGCGGGTGCGGCTTCTGTACCGGCTTCGGAACGCTGAACGCGTCGCGCAGATGGTAGAACTCGCCGTCGAACGTCGTACGCTCCTCGGTCCAGAGCGCCTTCACGACCCGCACCGCCTCCTCGAGCATGCGGAGGCGCGGCTTGATGTCCGGAAACGGCACGCCCATCATCTCGAACTCGGCGCGCGTCCACCCCGAGCCGATTCCGAGGAGCGCGCGGCCGTCGCTCAGGTGGTCGAGCGTGGTCGTCGCCTGCGCCGTCGTCGCCGGATGGCGAAAGAGGTTGCAGAGAACGAGCGCGCCGACGCGGACACGCCTGGTCGCGGCGGCGATCGCGCCGAGGATCGTGGTCGCTTCCCACGCCGGCGTGGTCGGGTCGAGTGCGCTGCCGTCGCGCTGCTCGTAGGCCCAGTGGTCCGGCACGTAGACGGCGCCGAAGCCGCACGCCTCGGCCTTCTTCGCCATCGCGACGATGTCGGTCGCGGGAGCGCGCGTGAGCTGGAGTCCGAAATCCATGCGCGCGTGGTACGCCGCCGCACGCCGTCAGTCAAAGCCCTGCGCGCTCGCGCCGGCTGCGCGTCGCCGTGCCCGATTGTCGCGGGCGGTCGCATCGGCGAGAATCCCGCCCGAGGTGAATCCGATGAGACAGACGATCGTCGTCGCCGTGACGGTGCTGCTCGCCGCGGCGGGTGTCACGTCCGCGCTCCTGCGCCTCGCCCGCGAGGTGCGAGACGTGTCCGGAGAGCTCGCCGCGCTCACCCGCAACGTCAACTTCATCTCGGGCGACATCGACTCGCTCGCCGACGACGTCAACGCGATCGCCGACGCGCTCGCGGCCGACGACGCGAACGACGCGGAGGCGACGCCGTCGCGGAGCGGCGCCGCGCCGCGGCGCGCGCCGCCGCTTCGTCGGGTCGCCGGCCGGCGGCGCAGCGCAACGGTACGCCGTCGCGCTCCGGCGCGCAGCGCCCGCCGACTCCGCACTGTCCGCGTCACCTGCGCCGGCGCGCGCTGCTCCGTCGGCGGCGCCGCCGGTCGCGGCGGGCGGCGGCCCGCGGCTCGGCGGCCCTGAGCGTCGGCGTGCTCGGGTTTCGGCGCAACCCATTGACTCTCACGCGCCGTGTTGGTCAATTGGCCAAGTCAGGTGACCAATGCGTGACGCCGTGCTCGAGAAGGCTGCCGAGAATCCCGCGGGAACCGCCGCGCGCATCCTCGACGCCGCCGAGGAGGTGTTCGCGGCCGACGGCTACGAGGCGGCGTCGACGCGCGAGATGGCGCGCCGGGCCGGCGTGCCGTTCGGTGCGGTGCACTACCACTGGGGCAGCAAGAAGGAGCTCTGGGAGGCGGTCGTCCGCCGGCTCGGCGACCGGACGCGCGAGACCGTTCTCCAGAACCTCGTTCCCGGCCGGACGCTCGGCGCGACCCTCGACAACATGGTCGACGCGTTCCTCGAGCTGCTGATCGCGAACCCCAACACCGCCCGCATCGGATATCGCATGGTGCTCGAGCCCGCCGGTCTCGCGACACCGACCGTCCACGGCCTGATCCGCGGCATGGGCGACCTCGGCCTCGCGATTCTCCGCGACCGCTTCCCCGAGGTGGAGATCGACGGTCCCGCGGCGCTGCTGGTGATCTCGAATGCGTTCGTCGGCGCGGTGCTCGACGTCGAAGGGCAGCAGGTGTTGCTCGGCGGCGGGATCGCGACGTCGCGGCGCGCGCGCGATCGGCTGCGTGCCGAGCTGAAGCGGGTGGCGCGCGCCGTCTTCAAGGTGCGGCGATGAACGCGCGCGCTGGGCGGCGAGAGCCTACGCGGCGACGATGCGCGAGGAGGATGTGACATGAGCGAGTCGCGGCTTCCGCCGGGGCCGGGCGCCCCGCCGATCATCCAGGGCGCGCGTTTCGCGTTTCGGCCGGTGGGGTTCTTCGAGGAATGCGCGGCACGCTACGGCGACGCGTTCACGTTGCGGTTCCCGATCGGGCCGCCGTTCGTCTTCTTCAGCGTGCCCGAGGCGGTGCGCGAGATCCTCACCGGCGGCGCCGACGACCTCCACGGCGGCGAGGCGACGCAGATCCTCCGGCCGATCGTCGGCGGGCAGTCGATCCTGCTGCTCGACGGCATCCGGCACGAGCGCGCGCGCCGGCTCATGCTGCCGCCCTTCCACGGCGACCGGATGATCGCCTACGGCGAGGTCATGCGCGCGGCGACCGCCGCGGTGATCGCGCGCTGGCCGTTCGCGCGGCCCTTCCCGGTGCAGCGCGAGATGCAGCAGATCACGCTCGACGTGATCCTGCGCGCGGTGTTCGGCGTGCGCGAGGGCGCGACCATGACCATCCTGCGCGACAAGCTCGTGCGCCTCATCGGCGCGAGCATGAATCCGATGTGGCTCTGGCCGCGGCTTCAGATCGACCTCGGCCGCCACTCTCCGTGGGGGCGCTTCGTGCGCGTGCGACGCGAGGTGTACGTGCTGCTGACGGCCGAGATCGCGCGCCGGCGCGAGCACGGCGACGGCGACGCGGCGACGGACGTGCTGTCGCTCCTGGTCGCGGCGCGTGACGAGGACGGGCACGCGATGTGCGACGAGGAGCTCCTCGACGAGATGATGACGCTCCTCCTCGCCGGTCACGAGACGACGGCGACCGCGCTCTCGTGGACGCTCTACCGGATCCTCTCCGACCCCGCCGTCCTCGAGCGCGTCCGCGCCGAGCTCGCGACGGTCGCAGGCGGCGAGGGCATCCGCGCCGAGCACGTCGGACGGCTCGAGTACCTCGACGCGACCATCAAGGAGACGCTGCGCTTGCACCCGGTCATCCCGGACGTCGGCCGCATGCTGCAACGGCCGATGCGGATCGGCGGCTGGGATCTCCCGGCGGGCGTCTCCGTGGGGCCGGCGATCTACCTCACGCATCGGCGCGCCGACGTCTGGCAGGATCCGCTCACGTTCGACCCGCAACGCTTCGTCGGAGCGCGGCCGAGCCCGTACGAGTTCCTGCCGTTCGGCGGCGGCGTGCGCCGCTGTCTCGGCATGATGTTCGCGCTCTTCGAGATGAAGGTGGTGCTCGCCGAGGTGCTGTCGCGGGTGGAGCTGTCGCTGGTGCCGGGCTATCGCGTGCGGCTGGTGCGTCGGAGCATCACCTTCGCGCCGTCGGAGGGCATGCCGGTCGTCGTGCACAAGCGCGCCGCGTAGCCCGGGCGCCGCCGGATCGCGGCGGCGCCATCCCGCCGCGCCGGTCGCCGCCTCGTCGTACCCACCTTGCGCCGGCGTTGCCGGCGGGGAGAATGCACGCGGAGGTCGCCGCGATGACCCGTCACGTCCGCGCTCGCACCGTCGTCCTCGCTTGGCTCATGCTCTCGCTCGTCGTCGGGTGGGCGCTTGCCGGGCGCTACCTCTACGAGGCGTTCATCGGTCTCGATCCGATGGCGTTTCCCGCGGGACGACTCTTCGAGGAGCTGGGAACGGCTCTCTTGCCGCCGGGAGGCTTCACGGCCGCCGGCGTCGCGCTCGCGATCACGATCGTCGGCGTCACCGCGCTCGTCGCCTTCATCGCGACGGCTCGGGCGGCGCGACGCGATCGGCGGCGAGCCGATCCCGACCGCCGGCGTTTTCTCGCCGGCGCTGCGACGGGCAGCGCCGCCGCGCTCGGCACGCTCGCCGTCGGCGGCGCGGCGGCGTTGTCGAACGCCTGGTTCGGCGTCGGCCGCGGCGGGCGCGGCTGGCGCGGGCCGGTCGAGGGGATCTTCGAGTCCGAGGTCGTCAAGACCGACCCGACGTGGCGCGAGGCCTGGAAGGGGAGCCGCATCCGCGCGCACCGGCGGCTCGGCCGGACGGGATGGATGGTCTCCGACATCGTCCTCGGCACCGGCGCGATCCAGGGCGAGAACGGCGAGCAGATCGCGCGCCTCGCGATCGACCGCGGCGTCAACTACTTCGACACCAGCCCCGACTACGCCGGCTGCCGGCACCGAGCAGGCGATGGGTCGCGCCATCAAAGGGAAGCGCGACGAGCTCTTCATCGCGACCAAGTTCTGCACCCCCGAAGGCCATCTCCCGGCCGGCACGCCCGTCGGCGAGTACAAGCGCGCGCTCGAAGGGAGCCTGCGCCGGCTCGGCACCGACCACGTCGACCTCGTCCACGTCCACGCGTGCGACGAGATCGAGCGCCTGCTCGATCCCAACGTCCACGAGGCGTTCGACCGCTTGAAGGAGGAGGGCAAGGTCCGCTTCCTCGGCGTCTCGAGCCACACGCCGAACCTGGTCGCGGTCGCGAACGCCGCGATCGACTCGAACCGCTTCGACGTGATGATGCTCGCCTACCATCACGGCATCTGGGCGCCGCTCGACGGCATCATCGAGCGCGCCCACCGCGAGCGCGACATCGGGATCGTCGCGATGAAGACGCTCAAGGGCGCCAAGCACCAGAACCTCGCCGGCTTCCGCGACGCGGCCGACGCCTACTCCCAGGCGGCGTTCAAGTGGGTGCTCTCGAACCCGAACGTCTCGTGCGCCGTGGTCTCGTTCTTCGAGCTCCAGCACGTCGACGAGTACCTCTACGCGTCGGGGAAGGCGCCGGCGCCGCAGGACGTCGCGGTCCTCGAGAAGTACGACCGCGAGATCCTCGGCAGCTACTGCGCCCCGCACTGCGGCGTCTGCCTCGACCACTGCCCCGAGGCGCTGCCGATCCACGACGTGCTGCGCCAGCGGATGTACTTCGAGGACTACGGCTGGGAGAAGGAGGCGCTCCGTCTCTATGCGCGTCTCGAGAAGAGCGCCGCGGTCTGCGCCGAGTGTCCCGCGCCGTGCCTCGGCGTCTGCCCCGTCGGCGTGCCGATCCAGGAGCGCATGATCGGCGCCCACGAGCTCCTGACGCTCGCCTGACTCCGGCGCCGCCCGCGCATGCACGCGGGCGTCGACGATGGTGACGCCGCCGGCGGCTCGGCGTTCAACGGTGCCTCTCACTCGGGCGGCTCCAGTGACGCTCCCAGAGGTCGAGCCGCGGCTTCAGGGGATCGGTGCCGACGATGATCCCCGAGTTGGTGAAGTGGAGGAGGCGATCGATCGCGGGGTCGTGCCGCGGCCAGAGCGGACGGCCGTCGCCGTTCGGGTCGCCGCTCCGGCCGAACGAGACCCAGTACGCGCTCACCAGATCGGCCATGGCCTCGTCGGTCGGCGTGACCTTCGTGCCGATCAGGCCCGCCGGCACGTCGAGGGTGAAGGGGATGTCGCGGGCGTGGAGCGCCCCCATGCTCGCGCCGCGCTGCGATTCGGAGACGTAGGCGAAGCGATAGAGCCAGACGGGCTGCCCGGCGCGGGCGATCGCGTCGGCGCCGTGCCGCGACGGCTCGACGAGCGTGCGGTCGGCGAAGACCTGCTGCTCGAGCTCGTCGAGCGGCTGGTCGCCGCGCGGGTCGTAGAGCCGGCGCGCCGTGTCCGCATCGGCGTCCGAAGATGGCGAACAGCTCGTCCTTGCTGCGGGCGCTGCCGACGGGAAGGTCGCGGTCGGTGGCGCCGATCATGACCGGGACCTTCGCCTGGCGGCCGGCGGCGAGCGCCGCCTCCGGCGGCTCGACGAGGAACCGGCCGTCGATGATCGACATCGCCATGCCCGGCGGCGCGGTGCCGTGCATGAAGGCCCCGAGCGTCTCCAGTCCGCCGACTCCGGAGACCAGCTTCTCCACCGGCAGCGCGCGCAGCGCCGTCAACGCCGCGGCGCCGTCGGCCGTGATGCCGATCGAGCGTGCCCAGTCCACGGCGATCCTCTCGGCGGTCGCGAGGTCGGAAGAGGGAATCACGCGCGCGCGCGGGCCCGGCGTGCCGGCGGACTGGAGGATCGCGCGCTGGAAGAGGCCGCGCGACATCGGCGAGACGAGATGCGCCAGCACCGCGCCGCCGCCGGCGGATTCGCCGAAGATCGTCACCCGGTCGGGATCTCCGCCGAACGCCGCGATGTTGCGGTGCACCCATTGCAGCGCCGCGAGCTGGTCCAGGTACCCATAGTTGCCGCGGACCTCGTTCGGCGACTCGGCGGCGAGCGCCGGGTGCGCGAAGTAGCCGAGCCGCCCGAGGCGGAAGTTCATGCTCACCGCGACGACGCCCTCCGCCGCCATGCCCCCGAGCGGGTAGAGCGGCGTCCCGCCTTCGACCATCGCGCCGCCGTGCATCCAGACCATGACCGGAAGCGGTTGCACCGCGGCCGCAACCGGTCGCCACACGTTGAGCGTCAAGCAATCCTCGGACTTCGGAACCGGCCCTGCCTGCATGCACATCGGTCCGAACCGGTCGGCGTCCTTCACGCCCGGCCAGGCGATCACCGGCTGCGGGTCACGCCAGCGGAGCGCGCCGACCGGCGGCGCCGCATACGGAATGCCTTTCCAGCTGACGACCGAGGCGGACGCGACGCCGCGCACCGTGCCGCCGTCGATGGCGACGAGCGTCGGATCGGCGGGCCGCGGCGCGGCGGCCGCCACCCCGGCGAGGAACGCGACGTACCCGAGCAGCGCGACGCCGATGCGACGCGGACGGCGCTCGAAGCGCAGCGCGGCGACCATGGGGCGCGACTATAGGCGCGACCGGTTCACGGCGACAACGCAGGCTCGTCGCTGCAGACCGACGGACGGGCGCTACCGCCGCGCGACTCGACCGCGGGCTAGCTCGCGGGGCAGCCCCGCTGCGCCGGCTTGCAGATCGCCGTCCGCCCGTGTGAGCGACTCTTGCACGGGCTCTCCGCTTCCCAGCAGTCGTTGCCGACCCGGAGGTTCGCAGTCGCGGCCCGGGCGTCGGCGGCGGCGGAGAGATCGACGTTCCGGACCCTCGCGAGCACGCGGAAGGGTCCGTCGAAGCCGGCGCTCGTCAGCGCGCGGAGCGTGATCTTGGTCACGCCGCCGTGGGCGCCCGCGCGATCGTGGTAGGTGTAGCTCTTCGGCGTGCCGCTCGACGGGTGCGCCTCCCAGCCGCTCGATCCTGCCGGCACGACCGCGGTCGCGATCACGCCGGTCTGATCGCGGAACGTCAGCGCGACCGCTTCCGTCCGCGGATCGAACGCCCGTCCGGACCCGTCGAGGGCGTCGCCTTTCAAGGTCGCGAACTCATCGCCCGCCGGCGCGGCGAGATGGCCGAGCTGGAGCTTCACGAGCGAGTACGAGCCGCAAGCGCTCTCGTTGCCGCACTGCGCGTTGCCGATCTCGCAGCTCGAGAAGTCCCACGTGCAATCCGGCGCGCAACCGAGCGTGCCGTTCCCGTGGCCGAGGCTCTCGCAGGTCTCGCCGTCCAGATTGGGGGCGCCCCATGAGGAGGCGTAGCCGGTGTCGCAATCCTCGCCGCGCTCGATCGTCCAGTTACCGCACTCCTGCTCGTCGTGGTTCTGGTAGGGCGCGTCGTTCGTCTGTCCCCACGGGCAGGGGTAGGTGATGTCGTTGGTGTGGGGCGGGTCGCTGCCGTCCTGGAGACAGTTCGCGAGCAGCTCGAGCTTGAGCGCGCTGCCGCTCGGATTGCCGGTGTTCGTCGACGGGCACGGGCCCGGCAGACCGAACGGGTTCAACGAGTTCGGCGGATCGGTCTTGATCGGGCCGGACGAGGGATCCTGCGGGCCCCAGCAGTTGTCGTCGCCGGTCTCGTCCCACCAGAAGTCGCTGCCCCCCGGAGGGTAGTCGCCGCCCGGCGGAAACGCGGTGAGGTTCGGCGCGGGATTGCCGTCGAGGTCGACGCCGATGAAGTTGGCGAGCGTCTGGTTGCCGTCGACCGACGACCCCTCGATCGGGTTGCGCGCCAGGATGAAGCCGAAGCGCTCGTTGTCGTAGATGTGGTTCTTCTGAATCGTGTTGTCGTCGCCGCCGACGAGCCAGATGCCGGTGCCCGGCGGGTAGTGGAAGAAGTCGTAGCCCGGGCCGCCGGGCGGCACGTCGGAGTCCGCCGCGTAGATGTCGAAGTTGTTGTCGTGGATGTCGTTGTTCTCGATGAGGCTCGAGCGCTCCTGGAAGTTCGGGTGGTCCATCTCGGAGTCGATCGAGATGCCGATCGCGTTGTCGTAGAATTCGTTGTGGTGCATCCACATGTAGCTGCCCTGGGTGCCCGAGAAGCCGAGGGCGTTGTGGTGCATCCTGCAGCGCCGGAGCTCCGCCGCGAACCGCCCGGGCGTGATCGGCTGGCCGCCGATGTAGACGCCCGAGTCGCTGCCGCCGATCGCCTCGCAGTCGGTGTAGAGGCCGTGGTCGGACGCGAACGAGAACAGCTCGTACTCCTTGTTGAAGCTGCCGATCGTGCGGTCGAAGACGTAGCCGTCGGAGTCGACGACGTAGATGCCGTGCTCGTTGGCGTCGCGCTCCCAGAGGTTGCGGATGATGAAGCCGGTGCAGCGGTCGCAGCGCACGCCGACGTCCTTCGCGAAGCCGACGTCGATCAGCACGTCCTCGGGCTTGGCCCCGGTGCCCTCGATCGTGATGTTGTTCTTGCTGATGAAGATCAGGCTCTGATCGTGCGGGTGCGCAGCCTGGTACTCGTACGAGTACGAGCCGTCGCTGAGGTCGCCGCTGGTGGTCGACGGGCACACCCGGCTCGGTTCCTCGCGATACGTCCCGGGGAGGACGAGGATGTCGGTGCCGTCGGCCGCGGCGTCGACCGCGGCTTGGATGTGCTCGAAGCAGCACTCGTCGAAGAGCGCCGTGTTGCGGTGCCAGGCGTCGAGCTCGCGCTGCGCCTGCGCGTGCTCGTCGCCGACCGTGGTCGCGAGGCGCGACTCGATGTCGGCGAGCTCGGCGTCGGTCGGCTTCGACGTCGGCTTGCAGACGACGAGCCGGTTCGCTTGCACGCGCGCGACGTTGGGCACCGATCCCGGCCGCGGCGGGCTCGTGATCGGCCGCTCCTTGTGGGCGGCGGCGGGCGAGACGAAGAGCAGCACGCCGAGGGACGCGACGAGCAGCGGACGGAAACGCGACAGGGCGGTCATCATCATGGGCCTCCAGATTGTCGGTACGGCGATCGGTGACGCTCGGCGGAACGTCGGCGCTCGAGCTGCCACACATGCGAGCCGCCGCGCGTGACGAGCGCCAGGCACCGTACGGGGCGTGCCCGCGGCCGACAATCACGACTGCGCGTTAGATCGCGGCGAAAAGCCGGGGATCACCGCGAAGACGAAGGGTGATCGCGGAGGCCCGACGGCGACTCACGGACACGCCGCCGGCGGCGGTGCGTTCTTCGCGACGAACCGGCCGGCCTGATCCTTCACGATCGTGCCGCCGAAGACGGTGCACCAGCGGCGGCTGCCGCTCGCGAGCGTCACGCCGAGGCTTCCCTGCGACGGCTCGTTCAACGTCAAGCCGACGCCGCCGCCCTTCGCGATCACCTTCGCGAGGCGTCCGCGTTTCAGGAGCGCCGTCTTCACGGGACCGAGCGCGCGCCGGCGGTCGCGATAGCGGAAGTCGCCGTTCGAGAGCTGCGTCCAGCCGGCGGCCGGCATCGTCATCGTCGTGCTCTCGCCGCTCGTCGGGTTGCGGATGGTGATCGTCGCGCCGACGGCCGTCGGGCGGTCGGCGGCCGTCGTCGGGATCGTGAGCGACGCGTCCTTCGCGAGCCACATGAGCTGGCGGCGCGCGGGATCGGGGTTGGTGTCGCGGAGCGAGAGCTTCTTCCCGAAGAGCGGCTGGCCGCCGCCGACGACGCCGGTCGTGAGGTCGACGTCGAGCGCGCGGCCGAGGTTGCCGGCGTCGTCGACCGCCTGCACCGTCGCGCGGTCGATGCCCGCGGGGATCACGAGGGACTGCGTCTGCCCGGCGGCCTGCGTCGCGGCGATCTCGACGACGCCGTTCGGGTGGACGATCCGATACTTCGTCACCTGGCCCGCGTACCAATCGTCGCCGGGCGCGGTGAACGTCAGGGTACGGGTCGCGACGTCGAGCGCCGGCGCGCGCAGGATGCCGGGCGGCCGCGCGTCGACGCCGTAGCGGCCGGTGTTCCACTCGTCGTGCCGGTAGCGCCACCACTCGGTGTTCGCGCTCGCGAGGCCGGCGGTCTTCCAGACCATGAGGTACCCTTCGCGCGTCCCGACCGCGATCTCGACGGTGCCGTCGGAGTCGAGGTCGCCGGCCGCGGCCGACGCGAGCGTCCAGCCGCTGGTGAACTTCGGAAAGCCCGCTGCCGGGAGGCCGGTCGCGCTCCAGCCGTGGAGCGCCTGGGAGTCGCCGGTGTCGATGATCTCGGCCTGGCCGTCGCCGTCGACGTCGGCGAAGATCGGGCTGCCGAGGAAGTTGAGGCCCTGCGCGATCGCGGGAAAGCCCGGGAGCTGCGCGCCGCTGAGCGCGTTGAAGGCGCGCTCCATGTTGACGATCGTCGTGCCCGACCCGGTCGTGAGGAGCGTCGTCGCGATCGAGAGCGCGTTGGCGCCGCCCTGCGCGAACGACAGCAGGCCACCGGCGCCGAAGCGGCCGAAGGCGCCGCTGGTGGTGAACGACGCCGGCGCGTCGGGGACCGGGACGGCGCCGATCGAGAGCGGCGGCAGGCCGGTCGCGCTGGTCGCGGTGTAGGTGTTCCGCAGCGAGCCGTCGGGATTGAAGACGTAGACGTTCAGCGAGAACACGCCGTCGCCCGCGACCTCGTCCTTGCCGTCGCCGTCGAGATCGGCCGCGACCGGCGAGCTGATGCCCTCGGTGATGAACTCCTGCGCGCTGCCGTGGTAATGGATCACGTTCTCCATGTCGGTCGTCCAGAGCAGCGTGCCGTCGTTGTCGTAGGCGAGGAGGTGGCTGAAGCCGTTCGGCTGGATGCCGCTCCCCATCGTGTCCGCCATCTGCGTGCGGACGACGAGCTCCCAGTCGGGATCGTCGTCGAGGTTGACGATCACCGGCACCGACTCGAGCTTCTCGTCCTCGACGACGACGTAGCCGGGCGGCGGCGTGTGGCTCGGCGGCAGCTCGACCTTGACCGGCCAGCCGGGAAGCTCGCTGCCGTCTCCTTTGAAGACGTGGACGCGGCCGTCCCACGCGGACTGTACGATCTCGAGCGTGCCGTCGCCGTTCATGTCGTGGAGGACGGGGCTCGTGAACGCGCCCTGGATCGGCCGGCGCGAGAACGGCCGCGGGACGCGCGGGATCTCGGGCTCGCTGACGCCGGTCGCGAGCGCGTGCGGCCATCCCGGCCGGCGGGCGCCGTGCTCGTCGAAGACGTAGACGTTGCCGGTCGTCGTCGTCGCGACCACCCAGAGCTTGCCGTCGTGGTCGAGGTCGCCGACGGCGAGCGGTGCGAGCATCGGCTCGTGGCCGGCGTCGATGCCGTCGCCGGCGAGGTCGCGCTCGGTGAGGTTCGGGTCGGTCGCGACCGGCCAGCCGGGGAGCTCGGCGCGCGTCAGCGGATCGAGCGCGTGCACGATGCCGTCGGCGTCGCCGTAGATCAGCGCCAGGTGTCCCTGTCCTTGGAGGTCGGCCATGACGACGCCGCCGGCGGCGTCGGCGCGGTTCGCGTTCGATCGCAGCGGGAAGCCCGGGAACCACGTCGGATCGCGATGCGCGAACACCGTCCGGCGCTCCTCGCCGTGGCGGCCGTTGCTGTCGCTCACGCGCAGGCGGAACGTGACCGTGTACTGCTCGGTCGACGGCAGGTGCTTCTGGTTCGAGTTGCGATTGTCGTCGATGGCGAAGGCGGCCTCGTAGAAGGCTTGCTGGATCGCCGACAGCGGCAGGCTTCCGAGGGCGCCGTCGCGCGGCGCGGTCTCGTGCCCGGACGCGGCCGTCTGGAACTGCGCGTCGGTCGGCTCGCCGCCCGGCACCGCCGCCCACTCGAGCACCCAGTCGTACGAGCTCGCGCGCGGCGCCGCGACGTGGCCCGCGACGTCGATCGCGCCGCCCTGCGACGGATCGTAGAGCGAGTACCAGCGCGGCTCGTCGAACCACGCCTCGGGCGGGACGTTGCCGGCGGCGATCATCTGCTGCGCGCGGCGGAGGTTGACCCGGCCGTAGCCCGTCTGGAGGTCCCAGCCGGTCTGCGTCGGCCAACCGGGATCGTCGGACGGCGTGACGTCGGACGCGCTCGCGCGCAGGACCTGCATCAGCTCGGAGGCGGAGAGCGGGCGCGCGATGTAGCCGCGGTCGGCGGCCTCGCGCGACCAGGACTGCATGAGACCGAGGACGCCGAGCGCGACGCCGCACGACTCCGACGTCGAGCCGCCGCTGGTCTCGACCGACACCCACTGCTTGGTGCCCCATGACGTCTCGCCGGATCGTCGCCGGAAGTTGGTCGCGAAATGGTTCTCGGGGAAGCCGGGCACGGCCGGCAGGCCGGCGGTGTCGGCGACGAGCGAGTTGCAGCCGAGGACGTGCGGCCAGAACATCCCGCCCTGGTGGTCGGTCGAGTCGAAGTCGTTGGTCGACACGCTCCCGGGGACGTCGTGGCTCCAGGTGTACTCGACCGCCTGCCGCATGAAGCTCGAGTAGCCGATGTCGGCGGTCTCGCTGATGAACGCCGCCGCGCCCGAGTCGACGGCGAAGATGAACGCCTGCGCCATCTCGTCGGAGCGGTCGATTGCCTCGGCGCCTTCCTTGACCGGCATGATCATGCAGCGCGGGCAGATGCCGGCGAGACCGATCGCGTCGTTGGCGTTGGCGGCGCCCTTGCGCATCTGGCCGTTGCAGTGCGTGTACTCGGAGTCCGCCGTCGTCGGGTCGTTCTGGTCGTCGTAGAAGTTCCAGCCCGAGATGTCGTCGACGTAGCCGTTGCCGTCGCCGTCGACGCCGTCGGAGAAGAAGACGATCACGTCCTCGGCGTCGATCACGCCGTTGCCGTTCGCGTCCGGCACGCAGTGCGCGAAGTCGAGCGAGTTGTACCAGGGGTCGCCGTTGTCGATCGGCTGGCACGAGGCGTACTGCGGGCTGGTCTCGATCTCGCGGCGGTTCAAGTAGATCTTCGGCAGCAGGTCCTGGAAGCTGCCGTTGTGCCAGTTGATGCCGCCTTCCATGTAGGCGACGACGACGTCGGGCCGGCCGAGCGCAGCGTCGCCGAAGGCGGCGCGCCCGTCGCGCCAGGCGAGGTTCGCCGACATGCCGCTCGCGCCCTCGGCGTCGGTCGCGAGCGGGTACTCGGCGACGGGGTTCGGCACGCCGATGCCCACGTTGTCGCCGCGCGCGAAGTACTGCGTGTCCCAGTCGGGATCGTTCGGCGGATCGTCGGGAAACGCGGCCCAGGCGAGATCGAGACCGAGAACGAAGAGCACACCGAGGACGACGGCTGGAATCTTCCGCATCGTGTCACCTGCCCGTTGAGGTCGTTCGCGACGGGAGATCGTCGCGGTGACGGGACCGGAAGGGGGCCGGGTCGTCGCGGGCGATCGTTGGTTCGCGGTCGCGACGCAGTCAAGAGAAAATGCCCGACTCCCATGTCGCGCACGGCGCGCTCACCTGATTCGTCCGCGCATCTCACGCGTGTCCCTGGGCCCGCGCTCTCGATCGGCGGGCCGCCACGCGAGTCGTGGACGCCACTGGGCGCCGCACGGCGAGCGGCCGAGACGACAACGCGGCGGACGCGTACGTGAGTGAGCGACGCGTGCCGAGCGGCCGCAACCGGCTACGGCGATTGCCCGTCGTAGCGGTCGCCGATGAAGCGCATCAGCGGCGGCGCGCCGTCGCGGAGGCCGAGCTGCCAGCGGACGTTCGACGGCGCCGTGCCCGTCACGCGGATGACGAAGCGATGGATGCCGCGCAGATGGTGCGCCATGCAGACGGCGAGGCGGTTCTCGAGCTCGTCGTCGCCGCCGTGTGACCGCCACACGATGTGGTGATCGTGGAGCTCGCGCCGGCTGCTGCATGCCGGGACGGCGCATCGCCATGAATCACGCGCGAACACCGGATCGGGGTGACCCGGCTCCGCCTCCCAATCGCGAACCACATGGGAGAGAAGCCGTTCGAGCGCCGCCCGGAGCGGCGTGCCCGGTGCTCGATGGGCGTCGATGGCATCGCGGAACAGCGCGACGACCGATGCCGGTCCGGTGAAGCCGATCTCCGCATCGCAGACTTCGCTTGCCGCGGCCGTGGTGACATTTCGTGTCCACGCCGGCTGAGCACGAAGCGCCGGATCGGGTTGCGCGCGAGTCGCACCGATTTGCAGTCCAGCCGCGTGCAGTCGGCTGTGGCCGTCGTCCGCGACGCCGCCGCGGTCCTCGTGCGATGCGGCCGGGTCGCGCGGCGCGCCGAGCGGCTCGAGGACGGCATCGGACGGCGGCGGGTCGAGCGGCAGGTCGGGACCGAGGACGTCGCGCCGATCGAGAGCCCAGGTGACCTCGTCGGCGAGCCGGCGCACCGTGACGGTGTCGGCACGCGCGACCCACGCCGCCGCGTTTCGGCGATCGACGACAGGCAGGAGGGTCAGGGCGCGGATCCACGACAGCGCGCCGCGCTCGTACGCGGCAGCATACTCCGGCGCGCGAGCGGATTGCCTGTCGATCTTGACGAGCGCCCACGCCTTGCGCGCGGAGATGCCGAGCCGATCCCGCACGTACGTTTCCGTCGATGTGAAGCCGAAGAATCGGTGGCCGCGGAGCTCCACGAAGCGGCGGAGCAGCTCGCCGACGCGCGAGTCGGCGTGCCGGATGAGGATGACCGCGGCGCGGAGCCGCGCGTCGAGCGCGAACGGATCGTTACTTCGGGGGTCGGCACGTACGGCCGCGAGCTGCGCCGCACCGAACGGAGCAGCCGTCTCGTCTGCCGCATGCCCCAGCGCAGCCGTACGCGTCGAATCGGCGAGATCGACTCCGCTCCGTGCGGGCGACCGAACCTCGTCGTCGCGAGGAGTCGGGCCGTCTTCGGACGATCGGCCGCAACTGCGCTGCGGGCGCATGAGCCGTATCCACGCCAGCAGGACGCGGTCGCCGACGTTGGCATCCGGGGGACGGCCGGCGATGCCCTCCGCGGCGATCAGCTCGGCGGCGCGCCAGCTCGGAAGCCGTGCGCCGGCCATCCGGCTCGCGAGCTCGAGCGCCCAGCGCCAGAGGACTCGAAGGCGCGACGGACACGCGATCCGCAGGCGCACGGCGGGCTCGCCGTCGATCGTGTCGTCGTCGTCGGGATCGGTGTCGATCTGAGCACCGGCGCGTCGGCGCTCGGCGGCGACGATGGTCCGAAGCTCGGCGGCCTGAATGCCATGACAACGAGCGAGCCAGCGCGCGTCGCTCTCCGCGGTTGCAACCGAGCAAAGAAGACGAAGGCAGGTCCACGACAGCTCCCCGCGGTCGAACGCGCCCGCGATCGCCGGCAGGTTCGCGAGGCGATCGGCGACGAGCGCGGCGCTCTCGAGCGTCCGCGCCGCGATGCCGAGACGCTCGGTCGTGTAGTCGCCGAGCCGGACGAACCCGAGACGCTGAGACCCGCGGCAACGGATGAGCTCGCGGCCGTCGATGCCGAGGGCGCGGCGAGCAGCCGCGTCGGCGTGACAAAGCTCGCGCAACCCCCGATCCAGCTCGAGCACGAGCCGGCGCCGCTCTTCGGCGCGGACGCGCGCCGCTTCCGCCCCGGCGGGGTCGTTCCGCGCGCTGCGTGGCGCCGGCGCCCTCCGCGGCGAGACGTCGCGGCAACGCAGCCTCCCGCGCCGCCGCCGCACGCGAGACCACGGGCGTCTTCGGTGTCGGCCCCGCGGGTCGGTGCAGGCTGGAGCCGATGGCGACGCGGAACCCGGCTTCGCGAGTCGCGCATCTTGACGCGCTTCTGGGCGTTCGCTGCCGCCATCCACGAGCATCGATGGCGAAGAATAGGCGAAGACACGCACCGAATCAAGTCCGCATACCATACCGATGCGCAATAGTAATATTCTCTCGATCACGGCTGGTATGGAACATGCGATACCAGCACGTGCGTCGGCGAACACGGTGCCGGGCTCATGGGGTGCGGTCGATGCTGCCGCTGCGGCCGATCGACCGCTGAGACGTCAGACGGGATTCGCGTCGCAGAACGCGATCGCTCGGCGCCAGGCGTCCGCGGCGTCGACCGCGCGGTGGGCCGGTCGATCGGGATCGTGGACGAAGCCGTGCTCGGCGTCCGGATACACGACGATCTCGTGGCCCGACAGACCGGCCCACGCCGCGCGGAGCGCCGCGACGTCGGCGGCGGGCGTCCAGGGATCCTTCGCGCCGAAGATCGCGAGCGTCGGGCAGGTGTCGCGGATGGTGGCGAGCGGCTCGGCGAGGTGCTCGCCGCGCCACTGCTCGGGCGTGCGGATCATGCCGTAGAAGGGGACGGCGTTCGCGAAGCGGCCGCTCGCGGCGGCCTTGAACGTGAAGTAGCCGCCCATGCAGAAGCCGATGACCGATGCCGGACCGCGCGGGGCGTCGGCCTCGGCGCGATCGGCGGCGGCGCTCGCCCAATCGAGGATGTCGTCGTCGCGGAGCATCGGTACGCGCGTCATGCGCGCCGCGACGTCGAGGAGCGCGCGCTCCGCCGCCGGGATGCGGGCGAAGGGCTCGATTGCGCAGACGGCGAAGCCGTGGGTCGCGAGCCGGCGGCAGAGATCCTCGAAGAGCGGCCGCAGCCCCATGATGTCCGGGATCACGACGATCGCGCCCCGCACCGCCTCGTCGGGCACGGCGGAGAAGACGTCGACGTCGACGCCGTCGATCTCGACCTGCTCACGGACCGTCCGGCGTACCTGACGCCGGCCCTGTTGCAGGACGCCCATGGCTCGTGTCTCTAGCGTTCCGCGGCGCCGAACGCGAGCGGCGGTCTCACGTCGCCGAGCGCGACGATCGCATCGGCCGGCTCACCGCACGTCGATCAGGGTCATCATGCCGGCCTCGGCGTGCTCGAGGATGTGACAGTGCGCCATCCACGTCCCGCGATCGAGCGGCACCACGCCGACGTCGACGGTGTCCTTGCGGTGCAGCAGGACGGTATCGCGCCAGTAGGGCTCGTCGACGCGGACGCCGTTTCGCGCCAGCACTTTGAACACGACGCCGTGGATGTGCATCGGGTGCAGGCGGAACGACTCGTTCGTGAATCGCACCTTGCTCCACGCGCCGAACGGCAGCTCGTAGCGCCTCCCGTGCGCGCCGTGCACGCTGCCGTCGTGGCCGGCGCCGCGGTCGTGACCGGCGGTCCGATCGCCGGCACCCGCGGCGCCGTGGTCGTGATCGTACGCCTCGTCGTTGATCGTCCACTCGATGCCGAAGCGGCCGCCGGGACGGGCGTTCAGACGGAACTCCGTCGCGGACCGGCGCCGCCAGCGCGCCGGGCCATTCCGGCACGTGGGCGGCCGCGGGGGAGGGGAAGCGCGGTGTCTCGACGACGGCGTCGTTCACCTCGATCTCGGCGAGATGGATGCGGCCGCCGGTGAAGACGTCGCTCACGAGTAGTCGCTGCCCGCGATGCGACGGCGGGATGGTGACGTCGAGATCGAGCCGGTTGCCGGGTGCGATCTCGAAGCCGTCGGGCGGCAGCGGCCGCGCCGTGTAGTGTCCGTCGACCGCGATCACCTTGGCGTCGAGCTGGGAGAGGTCGGGCGCGAAGACGCGCCCGTTGGCGACGTTCAGCAGCCGCAGACGAATCCGCTCGCCGGCCGCGACCACCAGCTTCTCGTCGGTCCGGCCGTTCACCGTGACGACGTTGCCCCAGCGCCCGTCGTGGGCGAGGTCGTGGCGGGTGTTGAACTGCGGGTAGATCTCGCCGCGGTCGGAGAGCAGCCAGTCGTCGAGCACCCAGAGCACGTCGCGGGAGTACGGCGGCGGATGGGGATCGTCGACGATCAGCACGCCGAAGAGGCCGCGCTCGACCTGCTCGCTCGCGCGCACGTGGGGATGGAACCAGAACGTGCCGGGGTCCTTCGGCGTGAACTCGTAGACGAAGGTCTCGCCCGGCTGGACCGGCGGCTGCGTCACGTTCGGCACCCCGTCCATCGCGTTCGGCACGCGCACGCCGTGCCAGTGGATCGTCGTCGGCTGCGGCAGGTCGTTCGTGAAGCGGACGCGCACCGTCTCGCCGAGGCGCACGCGCAGCGTCGGGCCGGGCACCTGGCCGTCGTACGCCCAGACGCGAAGCGGCCGCCCGTCGATGAGCGGGATCTCGCGCGGGCGCGGCGCGGATGCTGAACTCGCGCACCACCCCGTTCGGCCGCGCGCGCTCCGGGTACGAGCCCTGGAACTCGCGCACCTCCGGTGACACCGCGCCGCCGACGGCGAGCGACCCGAGCGCGAGAACGACGGAGGCCACGGCGAGGAGACGAGCACGACGGAGGAGACCCGACACCGGCGCGACGATAGCACGTCCGGTGCAATCGGACGCACGGCGGGGGCCCCGACGTGGCGACGAGCCGCGGGCGCTCGTCACGCCGAGCGAATGACGACCGCCACGGCGATAGGACGCGACCGCGGGCGATGCTACGTTCGCCGCGTGAGTCCGCCGCTCCGTTCCGCCGACGATCGGGATCGGCGCCGCCCGCGGGCGCGCCGGCGTCCGAGCGCCGCCGGAGCGCCGGCGATCGACGACGCCGCCGCGGCGATCCGTCCCGAGCGCGACGGCGACATCGCGGCGATCCGTCGCCTCGAGGAGCGGGCGTTCGGATGCGCCGAGGTCGCCGTCGTCCTCGGGGATCGCCGCGGCTGCGAGGGCGTCGTGCGCTACCTCCCGGAGTTCTCGGCCGTCTGACCGGCCGCTCGGAGCCTCGCAATCGACGACGCCGCCTCCACGACCGCGCTCTCGATCACCGTCTCGCGCCCCGACGTGCCGTTTCTCTCGCTCACGGTGCCGCACGTCGTCCGCATGTGCCGCCATCCGTTCCGCGAGCGCGTGCTCGTCGTCGATCCCGCCGAGCCGCATCCGCGCTACCGGCATGCGGGCCTCGCGTCGCTCGACGACCTCCGCCGGCACTGCGCCGAGCTCCGCGAGCGCGGCGTCGTCGATCGCGTCGTCGAGATCGACTACGCGCCGGAGCGCGTCCGGCAGATCACGACCAAGCACTTCGGCCGCCCGCTTCGCCATACGCACGATTTCCGCGGCTACCCGACCTACGGCTTGCTCTACTCCTACGAGATCGCGACCGGCGACTACTTCGTGCACTTCGATTCCGACATCCTCCTGCACCAGGCGCCGGACTTCAGCTGGATCGACGAGGGCATCCGTCTGCTGCGCGCCCGCCGCGAGGTCGTGACCGTGACGCCGCTCCCGGGCCCGCCGTCGCCGGACGGGCGCCTGCGGCAGAAGGTTCGGTACGACTTCGATCCCGACGGGTTCTATGCGTTCCGGCATTTCACGTCGCGGAAGTTCCTCTTCGACCGCCGGCGGTTCGACGCGTTCCTGCCGCTCCGGTCGTGCGCGGTCTCGCGCTGGCGGCTTCTCACCGGTCTCGTCACCGGGGAAAGCGCGCTCGAGCGCTGGGAGAAGATGGTCTCCGACCGGCTGGTCGCGACCGACAGGCTGCGCGCCGATGTCGCGTCGCCGCGCGCCTGGACGCTGCACACGCCCGACCACGGCGACGCCTTCCTGCGCGCGCTGCCGTCGATCATCGCGCGCGTCGAGGCAGGCGAGTTCCCGCCGGCGCAAGCGGGCGACTACGACCTCCGCCTCGAGCTCTGGGAGTGAGATCGAAGGGCTCGGCGGCGACCGGGGCGAGCCCTGCACGGAGCCGCGGCCACGGGGTTGGCGTCCCGATTCCGGCGGCAGCGGCCGTAGATGTCGCTGGACGCGCCCGCGCGCCCTTGGGCTATAGTGCCCCGCCGACATCATGCGCCGCTACGCCTACGACCGCCTCTCCGTCGTCGACACGTCCTTTCTCTCGATCGAAGGGGCGAACACGCCGCAGCACGTGGCGGCCGTCATGCTCCTCGAGGGCGGCCCGGCCGTCCGCAGTGACGGCGGCCTCGAGATCGAGCTGATCCGCGAGCACGTCGCGTCCCGCCTGCACCTGATCCCGCGCTACCGGCAGCGGCTGTTCACGGTCCCGCTCGGCAACCGCCGGGTGTGGATCGACGACGATCACTTCAACATCCACTTCCACGTCCGGCACACGAGCCTGCCGAAGCCCGGCGATGCGCGGCAGCTGAAACGCCTCGCGGGGCGCATCGTGTCGCAGCGGCTCGATCGTTCACGGCCGCTCTGGGAGATCTGGATCGTCGAAGGCCTCGAGCAGCGCGGCGCGTTCGCGATGATCGCGAAGACCCATCACTGCATGATCGACGGCATCTCCGGCGTCGACCTGCTGGCGGTGCTGCTGAGCGCCGATCCGGAAGCCGCGCTCACCAACGCGCCGACCTGGATCCCGCGGCCGGCACCGACCGCGCTCGAGCTCTTCCGCGACGAGATGGTCCGCCGCGCGCGCGAGCCGCTGGCCCTCTTGGCGGATCTCCCGCGCGTCGTGCGGCGGCCGTGCACGGTTCTCGCCGAGGCGTGGCGCGACGTCGTCGCGCTCGGCGAGACGCTGGGCGCGGCGTCGCGTCCGGCGTCGGACACGCCGCTCAACCGGCCGATCGGCCCGCATCGCCGCTTCGACTGGCTGGCGATCGACCTCGCCGACGTCAAGTCGGTGAAGGACCGCCTCGGCGGCACCGTGAACGACGTCGTGCTGACCACGGTCGCGGGCGCGCTCCGCCGCTTCCTCGAGCGCCGCCGCATCAACTGCGATCTCCTCGAGATCCGCGCCAGCGTCCCCGTCAGCATCCGCTCCGCCGACCAGCGCGGCACGCTCGGCAATCACATCGCCCTCTGGATGACCGACCTGCCGGTCTCCGAGCCCGATCCCCGCCGCCGCCTCGCGATGGTCCGCGAGACCACGGCGAAGCTCAAGGAGTCGAACCACGCGCTTGGCGCCCAGGTGCTCGCGGCCGTCAGCGAGTGGACGAGCACGACCTTGCTCTCGCTCGCCGTGCGCCTCGCGACCCGCTCGCGCCCGTTCAACCTCGTGGTGACGAACGTCCCCGGCCCGCAGATCCCCCTCTACCTGCTCGGCTCGCAGCTGCGCGAGTGCTTTCCGGTGCTCGCGCTCCTCGAGAACCAAGCGCTCGGCGTCGCGCTCTTCAGCTACGCCGGCCAGCTCTGCTGGGGCTTCGTCGCCGACTGGGACCTCGTCCCCGACCTCCACGACTTCCTCGTCGCGATCGAGGCGTCGTTCGTCGAGCTCTACGAGGCGGCGCGCGCCGAGCAGGGCGTCGCGTGATCTGCGCGCGCCGGCGCGACGGGCGCGCGGAGCGGGGCGCGTGATCCGTCTCGCCGACGCGCCGGCGCGCGAGCGGTGCCGCGATTTGGCGACGACAGCGCTACGCGAATGACGCCCGCGCGCCGCGAGTCGCGTGGAGCCGGCTCGGCCGTTCGCTGACGCGAGTGCGTGGCGCGCGTGTGGGAACGGGGCTCTGCGCCGCTCGCGTGAGCGGGTACGAGCCTTGCTCCCTCGCCGCACCGCCATGACCGCGATCGTTCGTCGCACCCAAGGAGGCTCCATGCGCACGCTCAGCGAGGACGAGTGCAGGCCGCTCGCGAGCGACGCGCGTGACCACTGCGTCGCCGCCCAGTGCGCGCCGTTGCCGGAGCCGACGTGCGAGGATCGCTGCACCGCCCGCGCGGCCGCGGCGCGCGCGCACTGTCTCGAGGAAGGCATGACGGCGGACCAGTGCGATCCGCTCGCGGCGAACGTGCGGCAACGGTGCCTCGACGAGGAGTGCACGCCGCCCGCGCCCGACTGCGAGGAGCAGTGCCAGGCCGACGCCGAGGCGCTCTTCCAGACGTGCGTCGCCGACGGCGGAGCCGAGGACGATTGCGCCGCGCAGGCGCAGCAGGCGCGGGCGACCTGCGTCCAGGACGACTGCGAGGGCGGCGAGCCCGAGCCGAGCTGCCCCGACCGGTGCAAGCAGAGCGCGGCGGAGTTCGAGGACCACTGCATCGCGGAGGGCGGCGACGCCGGCCAGTGCGCGGCGCACGCCGACGACGTTGCCCGCACGTGCATCGCCGAGCATTGCGAGGGCGCGCCGCCGCCGCCGAGCTGCGAGAGCATCTGCGAGGACCACGCGCACGGGAACTTCCAGCGTTGCCTCGCCGCCAGCGGCAGCGAGGGCGACTGCAAGGCACAGGCGCAGGCGTCCTTCGACGAGTGCGTCACCCTCCACTGCGGCGACGCGCCGCCGAAGTGCAGCGACCGCTGCGAGCGGCGCGCGAGGCGGATCGGCGTCCGCTGCCTCCGCAAGGGCGGGACCGACGAGGACTGTACGGCGAGAGCCGCGGCGGAGCTCCAGAGCTGTCTCGACGACCGGTGCGTGCCGCCGCCGCCCGACACCTGCGTCGCGGGATGCGAGAAGCGCGCGCGGGCAGCGAGGGCCGCATGCATCGCGGCAGGGACCGACGAGGCGACCTGCGACGCGCAGGCGCAAGGCGCGCTCGAGGAGTGTCTCGGCGGCGAATGCGGCGTCGCGCCGCCGACGACCTGCGCCGAGGAATGCGAGGTGCAGGCGCGCGCCCGCTATCGCAGGGCCCTCGAGCGCAGGAGCAAGCCCGCGCGTGCGGCGCACACGGCGCAGGGAACGTTCCGGCGCTGTCAGAAGCGCTGCGGGCCGAGCTGAGCGTGCGACGGGAGCGGGCGCTCCGGCATGGAGCGCCCGCTCCGTCGACCGGGCTCAGCCGAGGGGCGGCGTGCCGCGTCGGTCAGGGGGCGCAGACGCGGGGTCCGCGGCGCCGCCCGGCTTCGGTCACGGATCGCAGACGCAGGTGCCCGTCACCGTGCACGCGACGATGAAAGCCGCGGGGTTCTCCGGATCCGGCGGGCAGTTTCCGGAGAACGTCGGGGTCTTCGGCGACCCGAGTCCCTTGCACGTCGTCATCGCGATCTTCTTGGTGTAGTCCGCGCAATCGGTCTCGCACTGCGAGTCGAAGTCGGCGGCGGCGAGGCGGCACTGGGCCGCATAGTTCGTCCGATTGCACAGGGACGCGCTGGTCGTGCTCGTCGTCGAGATGCCGGTGACCTCCGTGACCTCGCAACGGTCCGCGACCGGAGCTTCGACGCCGCACGGGAGCGAGCCGAGCTGATTCACCGTTTGGTGAGCGAGAATCGCGGCAATCGCTTTCGTCCCTTTGAGGGACTTGCACTGCAGCTCCTGTGCCGGCGCCGGCCCGGTGGCAGCGCCCAAGCATCCGACAGCGACGAGGAAACCGATCAGAGCCCTTCTTCCGCGCATGATCGTGCCCTCCTTGGCGAGTACGTCGTCTGTGAACGGAACGCCGCCGTATACCCGAACGGCAACGAGAAAGTCCACGAGAAAATTGACGAATTGTTGCTCGAGATTCGTCGACTGTGCGTAGTCGCTCAGGAGCGGCGCGGCCAGGCGACGCGGCCGGCGCGGATCTCGGCGTCGAACCACGCATGAAATCCACGCGCGAGCAGCCACTCGATGCGGTCGCCGCGCCAGACGATGCGCTCCGGACGCTCGAATCCGCCGGCGGCGCCGAGGAAGCTCTTCGTCCGGTCGAGGTCCGCGCGGCAGACCGGCACCTGGCGCATGCGCTTGTACCACGCGAGGAGTCGCGGGTGTGCGGCGCCGTCGAACGAGACGTCGAGAAAGCGGACGGCGGTGAGGTGAGGGAAGAGGGCGAGGTCGGCGATCGAGAGCGCGCCGCACACGAAGTCGCGCTCGGCGAGCGCGCGCTCGAGATCACCGTACACCACGGCGAGGTCCTCGCGCGCCGCTTCCAGCAGCCCGGCGGGCCGCGTCCCGGCCGGGAAGCCGAAGCCGCCGTAGGAGACGTCGTGGGTGATCGCGTCGAGCAGCGTGTCCGCGAGCCGCTCCCAGGAGAGCGCCTCGGCGCGGGTGGCCGGGTCGGAGGGGTACAGCGGCTGCTGCGGGTAGCGGTGCTCGAGGTAGGCGACGATGTGCGGCGAGTTGGCGACCACGAGCGTGCCCTCTCGCAGCACCGGGACCTCGACGCGCGGGTTCACCGTCGCGAGCCGCTTGCGGCCGTCGGGCGTGAGGCCGTCGATCGCGTCGAACCGCAGCCGCTTGTGCTCGAGCACCATGCGCACCTTGCGCGCGAACGGGCTGAAGGCGTTGTCGTAGAGCGTGATCATGCGGACCTCCGACGCCGTACCGTGCATCACGCGCCGACTCGTTGCCAGCCGCTCGGCGCCCGCGCGCATCCAGCGACGGAGCTCGACGAATGCGCCGGCGTGGAGGGACGGCGGGTCGGCGCCCGCGCGCCGGCCGCGCCTCGCCGCGAGCCGCGTATGGCGTTCTAGGCGCGCGGCGCCGCCGGCGACGACGGCGCCGCGCCGGCGACGACGGCGCGCGTGTGCCGCGCGATCATCAAATCTTCGTCGGTCGCGACCACGCGGACCGTGCACGGCGCGCCGTCGGCGCTGACGACCTCGGCGCCGGCGGCGTTGCGCGACTCGTCGAGCCGGATGCCGAGGTGGGCGAGCCCGGCGCAGGTCTCGGCGCGGACCGGCGCCGCGTGCTCGCCGATGCCGCCGGTGAAGACCAGCGTATCGAGACCGCCGAGCACGGCGGCGAGGCCGCCGATCGCCTGACGCAGCCGGTCGCAGAACATCGCGACCGCGTCGGCGGCGCGCGCATCGTGCGCCCGCGCTGCGAGCAGCGTCCGCATGTCCGCCGTCGTCCCGGAGACGCCGAGGAGGCCGGACTCGTGGCTCACGAGCCGCTCGAGGTCGTCGACCTCGAGGCCGCGCTCGCGCATCAGATAGAGGAGAAGCCCGGGGTCGAGGTCGCCGGCGCGCGTCCCCATCATCACGCCGCCGGTGGGCGTCAGGCCCATGGTCGTGTCGACGGAGATGCCGTCGCGGACGGCGGCCAGGCTGGCGCCGTTGCCGAGGTGGGCGATCACCGCGCGTCCGAGACGGTCGGCGCCGATCGCGGACACGACGTACTCGTACGACAGCCCGTGAAAGCCGTAGCGGCGGATCTCGTGGTCCCACAGGCGGCGCGGCAGCGGGAAGCGCTGCGCCAGCGCCGGCATCCGGCGGTGGAACGCGGTGTCGAACGCGGCGACCTGCGGGATGTCGGGGAAGCGCGTCGCGACCGCGGCGATCGCGTCGAGCGCGGCCGGCAGATGGAGCGGCGCCAGCGGAACGAGGCGCCGCAACGTGGCGACGAGCCGTGCGTCGACGCGCTCGGGGCCGGTGTGATCCGGGCCGCCGTGGACGACGCGATGGCCGACCGCCGCGAGCGGCTCGCGCGCGACCCGCGCGAGCGCGTCGAGGGCGGCGGCGACGGCGGCGCGGGCGTCGGCGAACGAGCCGGCGGCGTCGACGAGCATGCGGTCGCCGTCGCCGCGCACCCACAGCCGGCCCTGCGGCGCGCCGATCCGCTCGACCGCCGCGGCGAGCAGGCGCGTCTCGCCCGCGGCGAGATCGTAGAGCGCGAGCTTCAGCGACGAGGATCCGGCGTTCAGGCAGAGGATCTTCAGGGCTCGCTCCACACCCAGTCGCTCACCTCGGGCATGTCCTCGAGGTGCTCGCGGATGTAGGGCTCGTGGCGCGCGAGCATGTCGTTGCACAGCTCGGCGAGCCGCCTGCCGTCCGCCGCCTTCGCCGGCGCGCGACGGAGCGCCTCGAGGCAGAGATGGAAGCGGCTCATGCCGTTCCGCACCACCATGTCGAAGGGCGTCGTGGTCGTGCCCTGCTCGTTGTAGCCGCGCACGTGGAAGCGCTCGGTCGCGGGCCGGCCGTGGACGATCTGGTGGATCGCGCGCTGGTAGCCGTGGAACGCGAAGACGACGGGCTTGCCGGCGGTGAACGCCTCGACGAAGGCCTCGTCGTCGACGCCGTGCGGGTGCACGGTCGGCGGGAAGAGGCTCATGAGGTCGACGACGTTCACGACCCGCACGCGCAGCCCGGGCGCGTGGCGGCGCGCGAGCCACGCGGCGGCGACCACCTCCTGCGTCGGGATGTCGCCGGCGGCGGCGAGGACGACGTCGGGCTCGCCGCCGTCGTCGTTGCTCGCCCACGGCCACGCCGACAGGCCGCGCGCGCAGTGCAGGGCCGCCGCGTCGACGTCGAGCCACTGGAGCTGCGGCTGCTTGTCGATCACGATCAGGTTCACGTAGTCGCGGCTCCGCAGGCAGTGGTCGGCGACCGAGAGCAGGCAGTTGGCGTCGGGCGGCAGGTAGATGCGCGCCACCGAGCCGCGCTTCGAGAGCACGGTGTCGATCAGCCCCGGACCTTGATGGCTGAAGCCGTTGTGATCGTTCCGCCAGCACGTCGAGGTGAGGAGGATGTTGAGCGACGCGACCGGGTGGCGCCACGCGAGCTTGGTGCTCTCCTCGAGCCACTTGGTGTGCTGCACGGTCATCGACGCCGACACCATCGCGAACGCCTCGTAGGTCGCGAACAGCCCGTGGCGTCCGCTCAGCACGTAGCCCTCGAGCCAGCCGTGACAGAGATGCTCGCTCAGCACCTCGAAGACGCGGCCGTCGCGCGCGAGGTGGTCGTCGACGTCGAGGATGCGTTCGAGGAAGCAGCGGTTCTCGACCTCGAACACGTCGTCGAGCCGGTTCGACGCGGTCTCGTCGGGGCAGAAGTAGCGGAAGTTCCGCTGCGCCCGGTTGCGGCGGAAGACGTCGCGCAGCAGCTTGCCGAGCTGGCGCGTCGACTCGTGGCGCTCCGTCGCCGGCCGCGGGACGTCGATCGCGTAGTCGGCGAAGCGCGGCAGGTCGAGGTCCACGAGCAAGCGCCCGCCGTTGGCATGCGGGTTCGCGCCCATGCGGCGGTCGCCGGCGGGCGCGAGCGCCGCGAGCTCGGCGATCAGACGGCCGCGCTCGTCGAAGAGCTCCTGCGGGCGGTAGCTCCGCATCCACGCTTCGAGCTGGGCGAGGTGGCTCGGGTCTTCGCGCACTCTCGGGAGCGGCACCTGGTGCGCCCGGAACGTGCCCTCGACGGGCTTGCCGTCGACGACCTTCGGCCCCGTCCAGCCCTTGGGCGTGCGGAGCACGATCGCCGGCCAGCGCGGCCGGCCGTGAACGCCGTTGCGCCGCGCGTCGTCCTGGATCGCGCGGATCGCCGTCCAGCAGCGCTCGAGCGTCGCGGCGAGGTCGCGGTGCACCGCCGGCGGATCGTCGCCCTCGACGAACTGCACGTCGTAGCCGTGGCCGGAGAGCAGCTGCTCGATCGCGCGGTCGTCGTCGCGCCCGAGAACGGTCGGTCCGGCGATCTTCCAGCCGTTCAGGTGGAGGATCGGCAGCACCGCGCCGTCGCGCGTCGGATCGAGGAAGCTGATGCTCTTCCACGAGCCCTCGAGCGGACCGGTCTCGGCCTCGCCGTCGCCGACGACGGCGATCGCGACCAGGTCGGGGTTGTCGAAGACCGCGCCGAAGGCGTGCACCAGCACGTAGCCGAGCTCGCCGCCCTCATGGATCGACCCGGGCGTCGGCACGCTCACGTGGCTCGGCACCCCGTAGGGCGTCGAGAACTGCCGGAAGAGCCGCTGCATGCCGGCGACGTCCCGCGACACGTCGGGGTAGATCTCGGAGTAGGTGCCCTCGAGGTAGACGTTCGCCAGGATCGCCGGTCCGCCGTGCCCCGGCCCGGCGAGGTAGATCACGTTCGCGTCGTGGGCGCGGATCAGGCGATTCACGTGCACGTAGATCAGGCTCAGCCCGGGCGACGTGCCCCAGTGCCCGAGGAGGCGCGGCTTGATGTGCGCGGGCCGCAGCGGCTCGCGCAGCAGCGGGTTCTCGGTGAGGTAGATCTGCCCGACGGTGAGATAGTTCGCGGCGCGCCAGTAGGCGTCGATGGCCGCGAGCTCGGCGTCGGAGAGCGTCATCGTCGGAGACGTCGCGTGCCGATCGGCGATCGCGATCGGCGCGCACCACCCATCAATCGCAGTGTGTCGCGCCGACGGCAAGGTACCCGCCCGCAGCCGAGCAATCTCGGCCGGTTCCCGGCGTCCGTCGTCGCCGCGCGACGGCTCTACCGCGACGAGGTCCTCGCGAGCGCCCGCGCCAGGCCGTCACGTGCGCCCGCCGACGTCGCCCGCGTCGGCGTCCGCGAGGACAGGGGTGACCACGCCAACGCGGGTGAACGGCGCAGAAAAAGGGTGACGGCGATTCACCTGCGCTCTCGGCGTGTCGTTGTTCCTTGACACGTCCTCGGGCGAGGGTGTTCCCTCTGTCGTCCCGTGACGGAATCGGTTCCCGGCATCAGCTTCGGTCCGTACCGGCTGGATCCGGTACGTGCACGGCTGTGGAAGCGGAACGAGCCGGTCGCGATCCAGCCCCGTCCGCTCGCCGTCCTGTGCCACCTCGCCGCGCGTCCCGGAGAGCTCGTCGCGCGCGACGAGCTCATCAAGACGCTGTGGGCGGACACCTACGTGACGAAGGCGGTGCTCAAGGTCGCCGTGCGCGCCATCCGCGAGGCGCTCGACGACGACGCGGAGGCGCCGCAGTACATCGAGACCGTCGGACGCGAAGGCTACCGGTTCATCGGCGCGCACGCGAACGGCGGGCGGAGGGCCCGCGGCGCCGCGGAAGGCGCGGCCGATGCGATCGTCGGACGCGAGTCCGATCTGGCGGCGCTGCGCGCCGCCTTCGAGCAGGCGCTCGCCGGCGCTCGCCGCGTCGTCTTCGTCACCGGCGAGGCCGGGATCGGCAAGACGACGTTGATCGACCGCTTCGTCGACGAGGTCGCGGCCACGCGGCGCGCATGGCTCGGCCGAGGGCAGTGCCTCGAGCAATACGGCGACGGGGAGCCGTACCTCCCGGTGCTCGAGGCGATCGGCCGGCTCGTCCGGGACGACGGCGGCGACGAGCTCGCCGACGTCCTCCGCCGCCACGCGCCCACCTGGGTGTCGCAGCTGCCCGCGCTCGAGACCCACGCCGCGCGTCGCGGGCGCACGCGCGCGGGCGCGACGACGATGCCGGCGCGGATGCTGCGCGAGATGGCCGATGCGCTCGAGGTGTTCACCCGCCGCCGCGCGCTCGTGCTGGTGCTCGAGGATCTCCAGTGGAGCGATCGCTCGACCGTCGACCTGATCGCTGGCATCGCGCGCCGCCGGCAGCCCGCGCGGTTGCTGGTGATCGGCAGCTTCAGGGCCGCCGACGCCATCGTCCACGACCACCCGGTGCGTACCGTCAAGCAGGAGCTCCAGGCGAACTGCCGCTGCGAGGAGATCGCGCTCGAGCTGCTCGCGCTCGCCGACGTGAGCGCATACGTCGAGGCGCGCTTCGGCGCCGGCGCGGAGATGCGGCAGCTCGCCTCACGCGTCCACGACCGCACCGACGGCAACGCGCTCTTCATGATCAACGTGGTGAACGATCTCGTCGCGCAGCGACTCCTCGTCCGCCGCGACGGACGCTGGCAGGTCGAGGGGTCGATCGCGCAGGCGACCGATCGCATCCCGCTCGGGCTGCAGGAGCTCATCGGACGCCGCCTCGCGCGCCTCGCGCCGGCGACGCGCCGGATGCTCGAGGTCGCGAGCGTCGCCGGCGAGGAGTTCGCCGTCGCCGCGGTCGCCGCCGCGCTCGGCGAGGACGTCGCGGCCGTCGAGGACGCCTGCGAGACCCTCGCGGCGCAGGCGACCTTCATCGGCGACGCGGGCGTCGCCGAATGGCCCGACGGTACCGTCACCGGGCGCTACCGCTTCTTGCACGCGCTCTATCGCCGCGTCCTCTACGACGGCATCGCCGAGTCGCGCCGGGGTCAGCTGCACCGCGCGATCGGCCTGCGGCAGGAGGCGGCGTGCGGCGCCGCCGCCACCGACAGCGCGGCCGAGCTCGCGATGCACTTCGAGCGCGGCCGCGACCACGCCCGCGCCCTCGCGTATCACGAGCTCGCCGGCTCCGCCGCGCTCGAGCGGCATGCCGCGCACGAGGCCGCCGGCCACTTCGCCGCCGCGCTCGACGCGCTGGCGTACGAGCGCGACGTCGCGGGCCGCGCGGAGCGCGAGCTCGCGCTCGTGGTCGCGAACGCGACGCTGCTCATGCCGACGAAGGGCTATGCGGCTCCCGAGACCGAGCGGGCCTTCGCGCGCGCGCGGGCGCTGTGCGACGCGTCGCCCGACAGTCCGAAGGTGTGGCCGGTGCTGCGCGGCCTGGTTTCCTACCATCACGTGCGCGCCGAGCTCGGCGAGGCGCGCGAGCTCGGCGCGCTGCTCCTGCGCCGCGCCGCCACGCAGCGCGACGACCGCGCGCTCCGCGTGCAAGCGCACTACGGCCAGGGCGCGACCTTGTTCCACATGGGCGAGCTCGACGGTGCGCGCGAGCACCTCGAGCAGGCGCTGCGCGAGTACGATCCGGCGGCGCACCGCGAGCACCTCCACGTCTACGGCGGCTACGATCCCGGCGTCGCCTGCTCGCTGTGGCTGGCGTGGACGCTCGCGCTGCTCGGCCGCCTGGACGACGCGGCGGCGCGCGACGCCGACGGTCTCGAGCGCGCGCGCGGTCTCGGCGATCCGTTCTCGCTCGCGTGGGCGCATCAATCCGCCGGCGTGACGCAGCAGCTCTTCGGCGACTGGGCGGCGTCGGAGCGGTGCTCCGCCGAGGCCGCGCGCCTCGCCGAGGAGCACGGGTTCCCGCACGTGCTCGGCATGGCGACGGTGAACCACGGCTGGGCGCGCGTGATGCAGGGGGACGCCGCGGGCGGAATCCCGATGCTGCGCGACGGCGTCGCCGCCGTCGACGCGACCGGCGCGCGGCTCGTCCGCCCGATGTATCTCGGCATGCTCGCCGCCGCGGATCTGATGGAGGGTGATCTCGCCGCCGCCGGCCGCCGCTTCGACGACGCCCTCGCCGAGATCGCGCGCACCGGCGAGCGCCTGCACGAGCCCGCGCTGCTCATCGGAAAGAGCCTGCTGCTCGCGGTCGTCGGCCCGCGCGGGAAGTCGCGGCACGAGGGCGCCGACGCGCCGGAGGCGTGTCTCCGCCGCGCGCTCGACGTCGCGCATGCGCAGGGCGCGCGCCTGTTCGAACTCCGCGCCGCGGTCGCGCTGGCGCGTCATTGGCAGCAGCACGGGCGCGGCGCCGCCGGCCGGGCGCTCGTCGATCGCGTCCACGCCTGCTTCGCGGACGTCGCGCCCGCCGCGCCCGAGATCGTCGCGGCGCGCGAGGTTCTCGCCGAGCTCGGGTAGCCGGCGGCGGGCGGCTTCCGCCGCCGCCCCGCGATCTTTACCGCAATCATTACCGTTGCGGCCTGCCTCTTAACCGAACGGCGCTCTAGCATCCGCGCCATCGGAAGACCGATGGCGAAATCCCGACCCACTCCTGCGGCGCCGGCGCGCGCCGAGACCGCGGCGACGTTGCCGACCGAGCGGGCGTTCGTCGTCCAGGTCCGCTCCAACGCCGATCTCGAGCGCGGGGTCGTGGCCGGAAGGGTCGAGCACGTGGTGTCGGGTGCCGCCACGCCCTTCGAATCGCTCCAGCACCTCGTCGATTTCATGCGCGACGCCGTCGCCGGCTGCTCACGACCGTCGCCGCGCTGAGGAACCACAGGATCGTTTTCATCGTCAGCCTGAAGGAGATGTGTATGAAAGCCTACGCTGCTCTCGCCGTCGCCGTGACCCTGTCCGCAATCGCCGGCCTCGCCCACGCGGGGACGATCGTCAGCCCGCCGCTGTGGACCGGCACGAATACGTCCGGTGCCTGCTACGTCCGCAACGTCGGAGGGCACGACACGTCCGTGCAGGTCACGGCGTTGCTGAACTTCACGCCCGGGTTCATCACCCCGAGCTTTCAGAACTGCAACGATGCTCCGCTGCCCGCGGGGCGGACCTGCGTGTTCCTGGTGAACGATCTGCCCGACGACGTCACGTTCGCGTGCTCGGCGGTGATCGGCGGCAGCCCGAAGAACGTGCGCGCGACCGTGGAGGTGCGTGCCCTCTCGCCGTTCCTCAGGGTGATCGCCGCGGAGGACCTGCGCTGACCGTCGCGCGTTCGGGAAGCGCCGGTGTTCGCGTCGAGACGACCTGCAACCATTCAGCAACGAAGGAGATCGCGATGAAGACTCTCATCACTCTGACCGCCGTCGTCTGCCTGTTGGGATCGACCGCTCTCGCGCATGCGGCCAAGACGCTCGCCAGTGCTGCGATCTACGGTGCCAGCACCCAGGACCAGGCCGGTTGCTTCATCGGCAACGAGGGGACCACGCCGATCGGCGTCGATCTGCGGATCTTCGACGAGTCCGGGAACGCGCTCACGAGCGGCAGCTCGTGCGGCGGCGTGGTGCAGCCCGGCTTCATCTGCTCGGTGTTCGTCAACATCAGCTCGGGCGTCGCCTATGCGTGCTCGGCGACGGCGACCGGCAGCACCAAGAAGCTGCGCGGAAGCTTGGTACTGTTCGACGCCGGCGTGCCCCTGAGGTCGACGGATCTGCGATAGCCGGCGGCCTGCTCCGGCGCCGTCGCGGCGCCGGAGCAGCGCCGGGCGGCTAGTGGACTTGCACGAGGACGCGGGGTCCGTCGGGAAACAGGACGTCGATCTTGTTCTCGCGCTCGCCGGTCACGGCGCCGAGGCCGAAGACGAGATGCGAGACGAGATCGCCGACATTGAAACGTCCGGCAGTCGCGTAGCCCCGAGCGCCGGTGCCCGTGCGGCCGCGGAGCGCGGCCTGATAGGCGTTCGGGCGGCCGCCCTTCTCGTCCTTGCGGATCGCGTTCGCCGTCGTGCGCGCTCCGGGAGGCGTCGCGCGATACGCGTGCCGCGCGCCGCACGTGTTGCAACGCACGCGCTTGATTTTCCCGTTGTTCACCGCCTCGATGGTATGCCCGTGACGCAGCTTACAGGGCACGCACCAGCTGTCGACGTTCGTTCCGATCGTCATGAGGTCACGCTCCATGCCGGCCGACGGGCGCATCGCCGCGTCGGTGATTTTCGGTTCTCGTGGTGGATCCGCTACGGCGCTGCCGGCCGGCGGATCGCGCGGCTTCGCGGTGCCCCTCACACAGCTCGGCCGGGAGACGAGCACGCGCTCGCGCTGGACCCGGTCGTCTTGCGGCCACGTCACTCACCGACGACGCGTCGGTGGCGCGGTGTCACCAGCGGTTCGACGGCCTGCCGCCGCGACCACCACCGCCGCCGCCGCGGCTGTCGTCCCGTGCGCGCGCCTCGTTCACCTTGATCGGGCGGCCCTTGAGCGCCTTGCCGTCGAGCTGCTGAATCGCCTTCTGCGCGTCGCCGCTCGACGTCATCTCGACGAAGCCGAATCCGCGGCTCTGACCGGAGTCGCGGTCGGTGACCACCGCGACCGACTCGCAGGGACCGATCTCTGCGAACATGGCCTCCAGCTCCTGATTCGTCACATCGAACCCGAGATTGCCCACGTACAGTTTCTTGCCCATCGTTCACTCCCGACGTTGCCTGTGCGCCGCCGATCGACGCGGAGGAATTCCGAGCGTCGACGGGCCGCCGTTCATCGATTTCTGAATGTGGGGCGGGAGGCGAGGAAGAATTGAAAGGGTCTGCGAGCTTCTCGCGCCGGACAGTCAGCTGCGATCGTGTGTATCAGTCATGGCGCTCGATGACAAACGAACGGTGCGCTCGAACGCTTCCACGTGGTGGGTACGCGCGCCGCGATCGCGACGGTCTCTCACTCGTCGTCCGCACCGGACGTGTGGAGGCCGCACTCCTCGGCCCGGCCCTCGAAGCGCGCGTTCCGCGGGTCGTCGCCGTCGTCGGAGGCGGGGCCGCTCGAGTGCCAATCGCCGACCCGGGTGAAGCCCTTCTCCCAGAGCGGATGCTGCGGCAGCCGGTGCTGCTCCATGTAGTAGTAGACGTCCTTCGCGCGCCATCGCAGGATCGGGTGCACTTTGAAGATCCCGTTCTGCAAGGTGACGGGGTCGAGGGTGCTGCGAAACGTCGTCTGGTCCGCGCGCAAGCCGGCGATCCACGCCTCGGCGTGCAGCTCCTCGAGGGCGCGGCGCATCGGCTCGACCTTGCGGAGCCGGTGATACTCGTCGAGGTCGGTCTCCCAGAGCTTGCCGTAGCGCGCTTCCATCTCCGCGGGCGTCGCGTCCGCGCGGTACTCTCGGACGTCGAGATCCAGCAGCCTCGTGAGCTCGGCCGCGTAGCGATAGGTCTCCGGCATGAGGTACCCGGTGTCGACGAAGACCACCGGGACGCCGGGGAGCGCCCGGCTCACCAGGTGAAGGATCACGGCGCTCTGGATTCCGAAGCTGGTGCTGACGATGAGACGATCGCCGAAGCGCCGCCTCGCCCACAGGAGCTGCGCCCGCGCGCCTTCCTCCAGCGCTTCGGTGTTGAAGACGATCAGCTGGTTGCGGTCTCGTGCCACGTTCTCCCTCCGAGGTGCGCCGTCTTCCGAATCCCCGATCATTCCATACTCGCCATCGACATGCGCGCGGTTCCCGTTCCGGGCCGGAACGTGGCAGAGTAGGCGTTTCGGTCGTGGAGCCGGACGCGGGGGGACGAGCGGATTCGTCGAGGGGGGAGCCTGATGCCATCGAAGATCGGAACGAACGTCGACGCTTGGTGCTCGCGCTGCAAGCTCGAGCTCGCCCACACGATCGAGGTCGTCGTCGAGGGGAAGATCAAGCGCGTGCACTGCAATACCTGCGGCGCGCAGCACGCGTATCGCGCGTCCGCGCCCGGCACGCGCGCTCCGACCGGCGGCCGCAAGGTCGCGCGCCGCGACCAGCCGACCCGCCGTCGGGACGAATACCAGCAGCTGCTGCGCGGACGATCGGCGTCCGCCGCCCGGGCCTATTCGGATTCGACCCGCTGGAAGGTCGGCGAGCTCGTTTCCCACGCGGTCTTCGGCCTCGGCGCGGTCACCGGCGAGCGCGACAACAAGATCGACGTGCTGTTCCCCGATGGGCCGCGGGTGTTGCTGCAAGGCGGCTCCGGCCGTCGCAGCGGCACGTGATCGCGCGCGTCGCCTAGGCAGACGGCGCGCGCCGTCCGCGCGTGACCGCGTTCACCGGCTCGCCGGCGCGCTCTGGGCGGCACGGAGCGCGCTCGCCAGCGCCGGGTCGCCGACCGAGCTCACGGCGGCGGCGAGCAGGCTCCGGTGGCGCGCCGCGTGGCGCGCGGCGCCGGCCGCGTCGCCGCGTCGCCGCGCCAGCTCGGCGAGCCCCGCCAGCGCCTGCCATGCGGCGCGCGGGTGGCGGATGGCGTCGGCGACGCGCACCGCCTCGGCGAGCGTGACGGCCGCGTCGTCCAGCCGTTCCAGCACCACCAGGGCGTCGCCGCGCAGCACGAGGCCGCGCGCCTCGACCTTCGGCACGCGATGCCGGCGTGCCCCGGCGATCTCCTCGTCGGCGCGCGCCAGGGCGCGCTCGGGCGCGCGCCGGGCGAGCGCGAGCCGCCCGGCGGCATCGGCGGCATGCAACGCGTACCGCCAGCGCATCCACGGGTCGCCGGGCGCGGCGAGCGCGTCCTCGATCGGCGCGAGGTGCGCGGCGGCCGCATCGAGGTCGCCGAGGGCGAGGTGATCGATCGCGAGGTTGATCTCCGAGTTGCCGACGATCTCGGGATCGCCGAGCTCGCGCGCGAGCGCCGAGGCGTGGGCGTCGTGCTCGCGCGCCCGCGCCGCGCTGCCGAGCTCGGCGAAGCACCAGCCGAGGGTGTTGAGGAGCCGGCTCTTCCAGGCGCGGTCGCCGATCCGGTCGCAGACCTCGCAGGCCTCGGTCAGCCAGCGCGATCGCGCGGCCGTAGTCGCCGAGGCAGCACGCCGCCTTGCCGAGGAACCAGCCCGGCCACACGACGAGGTGGGCGAGACGCAGGCGGCGGCCGGCGGCGATCACCTGCTCGCTGAGCGCCATCGAGCGCGCGTAGTCGCCGGTCCACTCGAGGCTCTGGGCGAGGTAGAAGCGCAAGGTCGCGAGCGTGGTCTCGTCGCCGTCGAGCTCGGCGACGCGCAGCGCGCCGGTGATGAGCTCCTGCTCGCGGGTGACCTCGCCGTCGCAGACCGCGATCCGGAAGCCGTCGCCGATCGTCGCGAGGGCGTCGGCGAACGGCAGCTGCTCGCGGCGGGCGATCTCGCGGAGCAGCTCGATGCTGCGCGCCGACGCGTCGTAGGCGTGGGCCCAGAAATGGCTGAGCGACGCGTTCGACGAGATCGAGCGCGCGCAGCTTCGGCACGGTGCCGTGCTCGGCGGCGCGCGCGAAGGCGTCGCCGGACGCGCCGTACTCGCTGACGTAGAAGTGCGCGAACGCCAGACGCTCTTCGAGCGCGCGCCGCCGCTCCGAGGAGACGCCGCCGCCCAGCCGGTCGGCGATCGCCAGCGCCTCGCGGACGTGGGCGATCACCGAGCGGTTCGCGTAGCTCTCGGCGGCCTTCTCGGCGGCGCGCTCGCGGTAGGCGAGCGCGCGCTCCCACTCCTCGGCGCGGCCGAAGTGGTGGGCGAGCGTCTCGTAGAACTCGGCGAGGCGATCGGCGTAGAGCTCCTCGATCGCGGCGCCGATCGTGCGATGCAGCGCGCGGCGCCGCTCGAGGACGACGCTCTCGTACGCGACGTCGTGGGTGAGCGCGTGCTTGAACATGTACGCCAGCTCCGGGTGCGTCGCCTTCTCGTAGATGCAGCTCGAGCGAGCGCAGCTCGTCGACGTGCGTCCGGACGCGGTCGCCCGCCTCGGTGATGCGCTCGAGCAGGCGGAGCGCGAACTCGCGGCCGATCACCGACGCCACCTGGATCGCGCGGCGGGCGTCGTCGGCGAGGCGGTCGATGCGCGCGCTCGAGCACGTCCTGGATGGTGTCGGGCACGACGATCGCCGCGGCGTCGCGCGCCAGCACCACGTCGCCGTTCTGGCGCCGCAAGCTGCCGTCCTCGACGAGCGAACGGGTCACCTCCTCGACGAAGAACGGATTGCCCTCGGCCTTCGCGGCGATGAGCGCCTGCGCCTCGGCCGGGAGCTTCGCGCCGCCGAGCAGCGCGCCCGAGATCGCGGCGACGTCGGTCGCGGCGAGCGGCTGGAGCGTGACCCGCAGGTGGTAGCTCCGATCGCCGAACGGGTGGCGGTAGCCGGGCCGATGCGAGCACACCAGGAGCGCGCGCATCGTCGGCACGGCGGCGGCGATGAACGCCAGGTACTCCTCCGAAGCGGCATCGATCCAGTGCAGGTCCTCGACGACGACGACGATCGGCGTCCGCGCCGGCGGCGGCACGGGTCATCTCCGCGAGCGCGCGGAAGGTCTCGCTGCGCCGGCTCGCCGAGTCGAGCGCTTCGACCGCGGCGTCTCGCGCCTCGAGGCTCAGCACCTGCCGCACCAGCGGCACCGTCCAGGCGAGGTCGGCGCCGAGCGCCGCGATGCCGTCGCTCGATCTTGACGCCGGCGGCGCGCGTCGTCGTCGCGGTCGTCGATCGCGAAGAAGCGGCGCAGCCCGTCGACGATCGGCAGGAACGCGGTCGTCGTGCCGTAGGATGCGCACCGCCCCTCGATCCACAGGTGCGGCTCGCCGGCGATCGCGCGCCGCAGCTCGGCGAGCAGGCGCGACTTGCCGATCCCGGCGTCGCCGACGACGAAGACGACGAGGCCGTGGCCCGGCCGCGGCGCTCGCGAAGCCGTCGCGGAGCTGCGCCAGCTCGCGCTGCCCGCCCGACGAAGCGCGTCGGGTGCTCGGGCGCGCCGGCCGCCGGCCGCGGTCGCTGCCCGATCACGGCGGCGACGCGCAGCGAGTCGGCTTCGCCGACTCGCAGCTCGCGCCAGCGCAGTTCGCACGACGCCCTCGACGCGGCGCGCGACCTGTGCCGTCACCAGCACCTCGCCGGCGCCGGCATGGCCGAGCAGGCGCTCCGCCGCCGCGACGGTGTCGCCGAGCGGCAGCGCGCTCGCGATCGGGTCGGCGGCGCCGGCGTCGACGCGCAAGCTGCCGAGATGCGCCGCCATCCGGAGCTCGGGCGCCGGATCGGCGGCGTCGAGCAAGCGGTGGATGGCGAGCGCGGCTTGCACCGCACGTTGCGGCAGCTGCTCGAGCGCCCGCGGCGCTCCGAACACCGCCGTCAGGCGCGACGGCGTTCGCGTCAGGAAGACGCCGCCGAATCCGGCGACGCGCTCCACGATGCGGTCCGCCCAGCGGCGCGCCATCGTCCACGGATCGTGCCCGCGCTCGGGCAGCACGACGTCGATCGCGAGCACCGCGACCGGCTTCACCTCCCAGCTCGATGCCGCGGGCGCGGTGGCCGGGGACACGCCCGGCGCGGCGTGGACGAGCGGCGAGGTCCCGCCACGGGAGAGGCCCGGCGCTTCCGTATTGCGCATGCTTCGCTCCAGCGGCGCGCGCGTGCTCGTCGCGAGCGCCTCGAGCGTCGGCCGCGCGATGCCGTGGCGTTGCATCCGGTGGCGAAGCGCGTTGCGGCCGATGCCGAGAAGCCGCGCGGCGCCGACGACGTTGCCGCCCGAGCGCGCCAGCGCGTCGCGGATCCGTTCCGCCTCGTCGTCGTTCCCCGGCGCGGCGGCCGCCGCGGACCCTGCCGCCGGCGACGGACCTGCGGACCGCGCCGGCGCGTACAGCGGGATGCGCAGCCGCTCGAGCGCGTCGGCATCGATCGTTTCGGTGAGCGAGAGCAGCGTCACGCGTTCCATCAGATTCGCGAGCTCGCGGACGTTGCCCGGCCAGGGGTGGCCGGCGAGCCAGCGCCGCGCGCCGTCGTCGAGACGCTTCGGCGCGAGGCCGTGCCCGGCGGCGTGCTCCGCGAGGAAGTGCTGCGCCAGCACGAGCACGTCCTCGGGCCGCTCCCGCAGCGGCGGCAGCTCGAGGACGACGACGGCGAGACGGTGGTAGAGATCGGCGCGGAACCCGCCGGCGCCCGCCATCTCGAGCAGGTTGCGTTGCGTCGCCGCGATCAGCTTCACGTCCACGCGCTGCGGCGCGACCGCGCCGAGACGGCGGATGTGCTTCTCCTCGATCGCCTTCAGCAGCTTGCCCTGGAGCGTCACCGGCAGCGCGTCGACCTCGTCGAGAAAGAGGCTGCCGCCGGACGCCGCCTCGAAGAGGCCGGGCTTCGCGCGCTTCGCGTCGGTGAACGCGCCGGCCTCGAAGCCGAAGAGCTCGGCTTCGAGCATGGTCTCGGGGATCGCGGCGCAGTTCACGTCGATGAACGGCCCGCGCGCCCGGCCGCCGCTCGCGTGGATCGCGCGCGCCACGAGTCCCTTGCCGGTGCCGGTCTCCCCCTGCAGCAGCACCGTCGGCACGTTCGGCCTTCTCGGCGTGTCGAACGCCGCCAGGTGCAGGATCTGCGCCCGGAGCGCGTCGATCGCCGGGGCGCTCCCGACGATCATGTCGAGTGAATCGTGGCGGGACATTTGGCTGCGGCCAGTCGTGGCCCGCCGAGCCAGATGTGGCCGCGGACGGACCCGATCAGTTCGGAAATAGGCGGAAAGTCACGGGCGGACAAGTCGGTCGCGATGGCACCCCGCTTGCGTAGTCGGCTTCCGACGACGTTTTCACCAATCCCAAGGAGGGTCGATCATGGCAGCCAGCGAGAACGAGGTTCAGGAGTTCGTGCACAAGGCGTTCGGCGACATCGCGGGGATGCTCACGGGAGCGTTGGTCGTGATCGGCGACAGGCTCGGCCTCTACAAGGCGCTCGCGGCCGACGGCGCGATGACGCCCGCGGAGCTGGCGGAGCGTACGGCGACCACCGAGCGCTACGTCCGCGAGTGGTGCGCCGGGCAGGCGGCGGCGGGCTACGTCACCTACGACCCGGCGACGGGGCGGTACGCGCTCCCGGAGGCGCACGCGGCGGTGCTCGCCGACGAGGACGGTCCGGCCTGCATGCTCGGCGGCTTCCAGGGAATGGCGGCGGCGACCAGCGCGACGTCGAAGGTCATCGACGCGTTCCGCAGCGGTGGAGGCGTCGGGTGGCACGAGCACGATCCCAGTCTGTTCGAGGGCACCGAGCGGTTCTTCCGGCCGGGCTACAACACGTACCTGGTCGACGAATGGCTGCCGGCGCTCGACGGCGTGCGAGCGAAGCTCGAGGCCGGCGCGCGCGTCGCCGACGTCGGCTGCGGTCACGGCGCCTCGACGATCATCATGGCGAAGGCCTTCCCGCGCTCGACCTTCGTCGGCTTCGACTACCACCCCGCGTCCGTCGAGCGGGCCCGCCGTCGCGCGGCCGAGGCCGGCGTCGGCGATCGCGTGCGCTTCGAGGTCGCGGCCGCGAAGGCCTATCCCGGCGCGGGGTACGATCTGGTGTGCTTCTTCGACTGCCTGCACGACATGGGCGATCCCGTGGGCGCCGCGCTCCACGTCCGCCAGTCGCTCGGCCGCGACGGCACCTGGATGATCGTCGAGCCCTTCGCCCACGACCGGATCGAGGACAACCTGAACCCGATCGGGCGCGTCTTCTACTCGGTCTCGACGCTCGTGTGCACGCCCGCCTCGCTCGCGCAGGAGGTCGGCGCCGCGCTCGGCGCGCAGGCCGGCGAGGGCCGCATCCGCGACGTGCTCGAGCAGGCGGGCTTCACGCGCGTCCGTCGCGCCACCGAGACGCCGTTCAACCTCGTCATCGAAGCGCGGTCGTAGCGGCGGCCGTGCCCGAGGTCGCCGGCCCGCGCCGGCGACCTCGGGCATCCAGGTCGATCGGCGACGCGGCCGGCGCCGACGCGCGCGAGCTTCCGTCGACGCAGGAAACGTGCACAGTTGCGGCGGGATGCCGCGACGACCGAGCGCTGCGCGCGGTGACCGGGCCGGGGCTGATCCGGCCCGAGACCTGCCGCGCCCGCGTCGGCGGCGCCCGTGGTGGATCCCGCCGTTCCTCGGGGCGGTTCCCGACGTCGCGCCCGAGCACCTCGGCATGCTCGGCGTGGTGTCGCTCGGCTTGCTCTTCGATCAATACGATTTCGGGATGCTCAGCGCGGCGCTGCCGCGCATCGCGGCCGATCTCGGCCTCGCCGACGACCAGCTCGGGTACACGCTGTCGCTGATCCGCTTCGGAGCCGTGCCCGCGTTCGTCGTGCTGCCGCTCGCCGACCGCATCGGCCGGCGCCGCCTCTTCCTGGCGTCGATCGCGGCGATATCGCTCGGCACCGCGCTCACCGCCTTCGCGCAGTCGGTGGCGCAGTTCGTCGCGATCCAGATGCTGACGCGGGCGTTCATGACCGTCGGGCTCTCGCTCGCGTTCGTCATCGTCACCGAGGAGTTTCCCGCCGAGCACCGCGGCTGGGGGATCGGCATGCTGGGCGCCCTCGGCGCGGCCGGCATCGGCCTCGGCGCCGGCCTGTTCGCCCTCGTCGACGTGCTGCCGTACGGCTGGCGCGCGCTCTACCTGGTCGGCATCGCGCCGCTGCTGTGCTTCGGCGCGTTTCGCCGCGGCGTTCCGGAAACGCGGCGCTTTCAGCGTCACGTCGGCGGTCGCGACGACGGCGGCGCGCCGTCCGCGCTCACCGCCTGGTTCCGGCCGCTGGCGCGCCTCGCGCGCGCGCACCCGGCGCGAGCCATGCTGATCGCGGTGTTGTCGTTCGCGATGTTCTTCGGTCAGGTGTCGGTGTTCCAGCTGATCGGCAAGTTCGTGATCGACGAGCGCGGCTGGGCGCCGTGGCAGTTCTCGGCGATGTTCGTCCTCGGCGGCGCCGTCGGGATCATCGGCAACGTCGTCGCGGGTCGCCTCGGCGACGAGCTCGGCCGCCGCGCCGTCGGAGCGGCGTCGATGTTCGCGTTTCCGCTCTTCGCGTCGATCTTCTATCTCGGCCCCGACTGGGCGCTGCCGCCGACGTGGATCGCGTTCGTCTTCTGCGTCAGCGCCAACACCACCGTCCTCCGGGCCTTCGCGACGGAGCTGTTTCCCACCTCGCAGCGCGGCAGCGCGATGGGGATGTCCGAGGTCGTCGGCGCGGTCGGCTCGACGGCCGGGCTCGCCGTGCTCGGCCTCGGCATGCAGGCCGCGGCCCGCCACGGGATCGTGCACGCGGCGCTCGACCTCTTGCCGCTCGACCTCGGCGCCGCGAGCATGCTGGCGCGCATGACGAGCCTGCTCTCGTGGTCGGTCGCGCTGGCGGGCGTGCTCGTGCTGCTCCTCCCCGAGACCAAGCGGCGCGAGCTCGAGGCGATCAGCGACGACGCCGCCGGTTCGTAGCGATCGGCGACGAGGCGGGCCATCGCCCTTCCTCCGAGATTCTTGACAGCGTGCGCGCATGGCGGATACGCCACGACGTTCGACGCGATTCCCTCGCAGCGGAGGACGACATGCCGCTTTCCGTACATCGCCTGACGACGGTCTTGATGGCGCTGGCGCTCGTCGGCGCGGTCACCCGCGTCGCCTCGGCGCAATCGACGCTCGAGAACCCGCAGGCCGGCTCGTTCCAGAGCGGCATCGGCGTCATCTCCGGGTGGATCTGCAGCGCCGGATCCGTCGACGTCGTCATCGACGAGTTCGCGCCCCTGCAAGCGGCGTACGGCACCAGCCGCAACGACACGATCGGCGTCTGCGGCGACGCCGACAATGGCTTCGGGCTGCTCTTCAACTGGAACATCATCGGCAGCGGCACGCACCGGCTGCGCGCGCGCGCCGACGGCGTGGTGTTCGCGGACGTCACCTTCACGGTCACGACGCTCGGCGAGGAGTTTCTGCGCGGTGCGAGCGCGGCCGCCGTGCTCCCCGGGTTCCCGTTCGGCGGCACGTCGACCACGGTGCAGTGGCAGGAGAGCTCGCAGAACTTCGCGATCGCCGCGACGGCGGGTCTCGCGTCCGCCACCGCGAGCGGGCTCGATCGTCGCGATCCGCAGGGCGGGGTCGTGCGGTCGGCCGAGGCGCTCGTCGGGCCCGCGACGCTCGAGAACCCGCAGCCGTTCTCGTTCCAGAGCGGCATCGGCGTGATCTCCGGCTGGGTCTGCAACGCCGGCAGCGTCGACATCGTGATCGACGACTTTCCGGCGATTCCGGCGGCATACGGCACCAGCCGCAACGACACGTTCGGCGTCTGCGGTGACGCCGACAACGGCTTCGGGCTGCTCTTCAACTGGAACATCGTCGGGAGCGGCACGCACACGCTGCGCGCGCGCGCCGACGGCGAGGAGTTCGCGGTCGTCACCTTCACCGTGACGACGCTCGGCACGGAGTTCCTCTCCGGGGCGAGCGGCACCCTCGACGTCGCGGCGTTCCCCGCCGGCGGAAGCACCACCACCCTGCGCTGGCAGGAGAGCCAGCAGAACTTCGCGATCTCCGCGCGCTCCAGCTCGACGACGGATCAGGCGAGCGACTACCTCGACTCCGTCGAGTCCGACGACGGCACGCAGGGGAGCACCTACAGTGCCGGCGGCGCCCCCGTGCCCGGCAGCGGCGCGCCGGACACGATTCAGCCGGCCCGCACCTTCGCGTTCGTCGTCGGCGACGACGTCGAGCCCGCCAACCAACAGGTGATCCCCGGCGGCTCCAACACGTTCACGATCGAGTTCGACACCGACGGGGGAGGCGCCGCCGCGCGGCGCGCCGTCGGCTCCGCGGACGCGCAGCAGCCGGTGCTGGTCATCGCCGTGCAAGACGCCTCCGGCGCGTTCCTGCCCGGCTTCTTCCAGTTCCCGCTGTCGTCGTCCGCGGGTATCGAGAGCCTGCGCTTCAACTATTCGCAGCAGCTGCCGGCCGGCGACTTCTCGCTCGCGTTCGCGACGGTCGCGAACGGCGTGGTCGGCAAGTATCGGAGCTTCCCGCAGCATCCGGTCAGCGCCGGCACCGGCACGCTGCAAGCCTCGTTGAGCTGGTACCCCGACCAGGATCTCGACCTGGTGCTCGCGGAGCCGGGGTCCGGCTGCCCGAACAATCCGGACGCCTGCATCTCGTTCGCGAACCGCGTCGGGCCGTTCGGCGGACGCCTGGATCTCGACTCCAACCGCTTGTGCACCATCGACGGCGTCAACAACGAGAACATCTTCTACCCCGCGGGCGTCTCCCCGCCCGCCGGCGTGTACCGCCTGTTCGCCGGCATGTCGTACAGCTGCGACGGTCGCGGCGCCGAGGCGACCATCATCATCAATCGCCAGGGCCAGCGGACGGCGCTGTGCGTGACCTACGCCGCCTCCACGGCGGGCACGGTCTTCGAGGTCGCGAGCTTCACGTTCCCGCCGACGAGCGCCGTGCACATCGCGAACACGCCGTTCGGCGTGTTCGTCCGACTCTGCGGCTCGTAGGAAGCCGCCTGCGGCGCTTCCGATGACCCGTACCGCCGGCGACGTTCGCGACCGGGAGATCCCCGACCGGGCCGTCTTCGAGGACGGCCCGGGCGGTCTCGTCCGCATCGCCGTGTCGTCGCCGCTCGCCGCGGCGCACGTCCATCTGCACGGCGCGCACGTGACGGACTTCCAGCCGGCGGGAGCCGAGCCGGTGCTGTTCCTGAGCCGCGCCAGCCGCTTCGCGCCGGGAACGGCGATTCGCGGCGGCGTGCCGGTCATCTTCCCGTGGTTCGGGGCGCGCGCCGGCGAGTCGTCGGCGCCGGTCCACGGCTTCGCGCGGACGGCGGTGTGGGAGGTCGAGGCGCTCGACGCCGCCGCGGACGGGACGGTGACGGTCGTCCTGCGCCTCACCGCGAACGACGCCACCCGCGCCCACTGGCCGCATGACTTCGTCCTCCGCCATCGCATCACGATCGGGGCGGCGCTCGCGATGGCGCTCGAGGTCGAGAACGTCTCGACGCGGCCGTTCGTCTTCGAGGAGGCGCTGCACACCTACCTGGCCGTCGACGACGTCCGCGAGGTCTCGATCACCGGACTCGCCGGCGTCGAGTACGTCGACAAGGTCGACGCGTTCGCCCGCAAGGCGCAGGGCGCCGCGCCGATCCGCATCACCGGCGAGACCGATCGCGTCTACCTCGACACCGGCGCCGCGTGCGTGCTCGACGACCCGCGCATGCAGCGGCGGATCGCGATCGCGAAGGACGGCTCCGCCAGCACCGTGGTGTGGAATCCGTGGGTCGCCAAGGCGGCGTCGCTCGCGGATCTCGACGACGCGGATTGGTCGCGGCTGGTGTGCATCGAGACGGCGAATGCGGCCGACGACGCCGTCACCCTCGCGCCCGGCGCCCGCCACGTGATGCAGGCCCGCGTCGGCGTCGAGCGCCGCGAGCTCTGACGGTCCTCCTCAGTCGCCGCAGAATCGGATCTCGACGCCGGCGAAGGGCGTCGCCGGCAGCTCGACGTCGCCGTTCGGGAAATCGAAGCGCGCGACCTCGAAGAGGCGGCCTTCGGTCGCTGCGGCGAAGCGCGCGCAGATCGCGGTGCGACGATCGCCGCGGTTGACGACGATCGTCGATTCGGCGCCGCGGCCGTCGCAGCTCACGGTCATGCCCGCGAACACCCGGTAGACGCCGCTCGGAGGCGGCGCCGGCCCCGGGTAGACGATGTTCTCGTTGTCGACGCCGTCGATCCGGCACCGGGAGTTCGAGTCGAACTCGAACCGCCCGCCGCCCGGCGACGTCGAGCGGTCGAAGAAGATGCACTCGGTCAAATCGCCCGGACAGTTCCTTCCCGGCTCGCCGAGGAAAAGATCGAGGTCCTGATCCGGCTTCCACGCGAGCGAGATCTGTAGCAATCCGGTCGTGGCGCGGAACGGGCGCTGGTGAAAGCCGCGCGCCGGGCTGACGACACCGTTGCTTCGCGTCGCGAACAGGAGGTCGAACTCGCGCTCGGGAAGCTGCCGCGAGAGGAACACCCCGAAGGTCTCGACGCCGCGCGCGACGGAGAGGGGCAGCTCGAACGTGCCGGGCAGGAGCGTGCCGTCGGCGTCGCGGACGCCGACGATCAGCGTGCCGTTCTCCGACGGCAGCTCGAGCTCGAGCGCGATCCTGTTCGATCCGCCGGCGATGACGTGCTCGTTCGCGGGCTCGAAGGACCCGTCGACGGGCACCGTGAACGTCGCGCCGCTCGCCGGGTCGACGATGGTCTCCGGCGCGCCGGCCGCCGGCTCGGGAAAACGCGCCGCGCCGGCGTATACGCGCCGCGGCGCCGTCCTCTGCGGCGACGCCGTCGACGAAATCGCGCGTCTCGCGCTGTCCCGCCGCCGAGCAGACGTTCGGCAGGCCGGCCGCGGCGCGCAGGACGTCGACGGCGTCGACGTCGGTGACGGCGCCGTCATGGTCGACGTCGCACGCCTGGGTCGACGCGCACGTGCTCGGCAGCGCGGCGGCGGCGCGCAGCACGATCACGCCGTCGACGTCGTCGACCGTGCCGCTGCCGTCGACGTCGCCGCACGTCTGGGCCGCCGCCGTCGCGGGCGGCGTCACGATCGCGACGGCGGTTGCGACCGTCGCGGCGATCGCGATCGTGGCGAGCGTCGCAATCGATCGAAACTGTGTCGGTAGCATCCGTCCGGTCCGGACGATGCGACCTTGTGATCCTTCCCACAAACCAAGATGCTGCCCGCAGCATTCGAAGTGCTCACAGGCGAGATCGTCGCGACGTTGCACCATGACGGTTCGAGCTCCTTGGCGCGGTAAGCACACCGAATGTAACTTTCGTCCTCGGTCATTGCTGCACGTCGTGCCTGCGTGATCTGTGGACGGCGATGTTCTACGCGGGGCGCGAAATCAGCAAGTCTGATCGGCGACTTGGGATGGCGAATGCGAAAACGTGACCCACCCTGAACCACTTCGCCGGCAAATGCCAATTGCGTCGTTGACGATTCGCCGTGAGATGCCGCATCGTTCGCCGACCGTGCAACGAGCCATCGGCTCCATAACCAAGGAGGGCCCTATGGACAGACGGTTTGCGGTGACAGTGCTGGCGGCGACGATAGCGATGATGACCGCCGCATCGGTTGCTCATGCGATCAATCACACGTCGGATTACAAGACCAACATGGACAACTACCGGACATGCACCGATCCCTTGCTCGACACATGCGACTTCGAAGAAGTGTTGTCGCCGAGCAAGTTTTATCTGCCGGACGGCACGACGACTACGGTAATCGACAAGGACGATGGAACGGTGCAGCTCCGTATCGACTCGGGCGGTATCCTCACGGACTCCGGCATCAGCTACGCTTGCTCCGATGAGATGAGACATTCCCTTGCGTGGACAACGCCTGTACCGGCCCGCGGCTGGGAACGTTTTGTACGCCGAACCGCTGCATCGGTGGCAGCAACGACAGCGGCATTTGCAGCAGCCCGAATGACTGTCCTGACGGCTCCTGCACCGGCGGTGCTAGTTGCGTCGCGCCGACGTGTCACGGGGGCGGTCCGCGTGAGCACGACGAATGCGGCACCGGAAAGCCAGCGTGCACGAGCGTCGTAGACACCAGCGGCTGGAGCGTCGTGTTTCGCGGCAATCGCAGCGGAGTGAAGTATGTATCACCGTCGTGGCACTATCGGCTGTTTGGTGACGGTGCGTCCGGATGCATGAAGGTGTGTGCGTTCTCCCTAGGCTCGACCGGTGCGATCAACAGCAACGGCCTCACCTGCAGCGTGACCGGCTCCGGATGCGGTATCGATAGTTTCCACGCGGTCGAAATTCGCGATCCCGACGGTGAGATCCTCGCGATTCCCACCGCAGGGCCGGCAAAGACGGACCACAGTGGCTGGCCCGTCGAAGGCGATCCCGCCGTCGTCGGCGATTGTAGTCGTTCGTCGAACGCGGCTTTCTGTCCGTAAGCACACCGTGGGAGGCGCACGCGAAAAGCGTGCGCTGCTTGGCTGTGATCCCGTGCAGAGAGCGCACCGATCGTTCCGACTAGTATTGCACTCTCGTTGTTTCGTTCGGGTTCCGGGCGCTCACGATCGTCAGTCATTTCTGGGTGCATGCAAAGAATCATCTACACGCCGCTGATCATCGGGGACATGAAGCAACGGTGGACCACGAAGTCATTCGCGGGTGGCGGAGCAGTAGTGTGAGCGCTGCAGGACTCACCAACGGGAGCTGCGGGATCCGACGCTAGCGAGCTTGACCCAGCGGCGCCTTTCGTCTAATCTTCGCCATGTGGGCGGCGGCGGTTTTCATCTACGAGCACGCAGTGTCGATACCAGGGAGGCCGCCGACACGGGGGTCGGTCTCGTTCCGCCGGAGATCCTGACGCCGCCGCATCGCGACGAGCTTCGGCACCTCGATCGCGGCGAGTGCGCCCTCGTCCTCGATGGATACCTTCGTCGCTTGTCGCGGACCGAAGCCTGTTGCCGGCGCGTGCTCGGCCGCGTCGGCGCGCGGCTGATCCAGGCGAAGCTCTACGAGCGCGTCGGCTTCGCGCGCGTCTCCGACTATGCGCGCGAACGCCTCGGCATCTCGGCGCGCGAGCTGCACGCGACCGTCGCGGCGGCGCGCGCGCTCGATGCGCTGCCGGCACTTGCGGGCGCCTTCGCCTGCGGCGAGCTGTCGTGGTCGCAGGTACGCCTCCTCGCCGCGGTCGCCGACGCCGAGAGCGACGCGCGATGGGTCGCGCTCGCCCGCGGCAGAACCGTTCGGCAGCTCGATGCGATCATCCGTTCGTGGCGCGCCGGCGGATCGGGCGGAGGCGATGACCGCGCAGCCGCCGAGGCCTTGGAGGATGACGACGGTGCGCTCGAGGGCGAATCGGCGGCGTGCTTTCGGCTGCTCTGTCCGGCGCGGCTGCGCGCGCGCTGGCGGACCGTCGTCGAGCTCGCGCGCAAGATGGCGGGAGCGCCGCTCAGCTGGTGGCGGGCGGCGGAAGCGATCGCGGCCGAGGGGCTCTCCGGGGCGCCGCGCGATCGTGTGGAGCGCGTCACCGATCCGGCGGCGGCGGTGCGCGCGCACTTCGCCGTCCACGATCGGTGGGCCGAGCATGCGAAACAGGCGGCGCACGCCGGCGCGCACGATCCCTCGGCGCCGGCCGACCGCTTCGCATGCGTCGAGACCCCTCCCGGCTTCGACGTCCTCGATTGGTCTGCGCTCGAGGCGATGACGCCGGAGCACGTCGCACGGCTCGGCTGCGGCGTTGCGGACGTCGATGCCTTCGAGATCGACCGACGGCTGCGCGAGGTCCTCGACGTGATGCAGCGGCTCGATTGGCAGCTCGGCCGCCTTCTGCGGCTCTTCGTCGATCTCCGTCTTCCGCCGCTCCTCGGGTTCGATTCCGCGGCTCAGTACATCCGGGAGCGACTCGGGATCTCGACCGAGAAGGCGCGGGTGCTCGTCACGCTCGAACGGGCGACGTGGCGGTCTCCCGCCCTCATGGACGCGTATTCCGGCGGGCGAATCTCATGGACTCGCGCACTCACGATCGTCCCGATCCTCAGCGAGTCGGCGGGCGGGGCGTGGGTGGCGCGCGCGGGCGAGGTCACGGTCCGCCGGCTTGCCGACGAGGTCGAGTGGGCGCTCACGATGCGAGATCTGACGCCTCTCTGGATCCCCGTGCCGCCGCCGTCGGGTGCCGCCCTCGTCGTGCCGGAGACCCAAATGTGTGCGCGACGCGCCGCCGAGGGGATCGACGCCGAGATCACGTTTCGCGGACCGCGCTCGGTCGTGACGCTGCTGCGCGAGGCGATCGCCGCGTTCGCCGAGCCCGGCGATCTGCCGTGGCGTGCCTGCGAGCGGCTGCTCGATCACGTCGAGGCGGAGTGGAAAGCGCAACCGCGCCATCGCGACCCGATCTTCGCGCGCGACGGCTGGCGCTGCGCCGTTCCCGCATGCAGCGGCCGGCGCAACTTGCAAGATCACCACATCGTCTTTCGCTCACGGGGTGGGGACGACGAACGCATCAATCGCGTCACGGTCTGCGTCGCGCATCATCTGCGCGGCATCCACACCTTCAGCGTGCGCGCTTCCGGCCGTGCTCCCGATGCGATCCGCTGGGATCTCGGCCTCCGGCGCGACGGTCCGCCGCTGCTCCGGCTCGTCGGCGACCGCTACGTCCGCCCGGAGCGCATCGTGTAGCGGCGCCAAGTCGCCTCAGAGCCGGAAGGTGTCCCCGGCGGTGGTCTGCCGTCTCGTGCGCCGTCGTCTGCCGGACTGGCGTCCGAATAGTCGCTCGAATCGAACGAGAAACTCGATGAACGACGCAGCGTGCTCAGCTCTTCAGCTTGTGCACCGCCTCTTTCATCTCCGGCACGGCCTTGAAGAGGTCGGCGACCAGGCCGTAGTCGGCGACTTGGAAGATCGGCGCCTCCTCGTCCTTGTTGATCGCGACGATCACCTTCGAGTCCTTCATGCCGGCGAGGTGCTGGATGGCGCCGGAGAGGCCGACGGCGATGTAGAGCTCGGGCGCGACGACCTTGCCGGTCTGGCCGACCTGCAGATCGTTCGGCACGAAGCCGGCGTCGACCGCGGCGCGGCTGGCGCCCATGGCGGCGCCGAGCTCGTCGACGAGCGGCTCGAGGACGACCTTGAAGTTCTCGCCGTTCTTGAGGCCGCGGCCGCCGGAGACGACGATGCGGGCGTCGGTCAACGCCGGCCGATCCGACTTGATCTCGTCGAACTCCACGAACTTCATCTTGAGCTGACCGTCGTCGAGCGACGGCGCGACCTTCTCGACGGTGCCCGCGGCGCCGTCCTTGGCCGCCGCCTCGAAGGCGGTGGCGCGGACGGAGATCACGCGCGGCGTGCCCTCGAGCTGCACGTGGGCGACGACGTTGCCGGCGTACATCGGGCGCGTGATCGTGCCGTCGGCGTTGATCGCCGAGATGTCGGCGGCGAGCGGCGCGTTCAGGCGGGCGGCGAGGCGCGGCGTGAGGTCCTTGCCGATCGCGGTCGCGGTCGCGACCACGGTGTCGATGCCCTTCTCCTTCACCAGCGCGGCGAGCGCGGCGGCGTAGGCGTCGGCGAGGTAGTGCTCGAGCTTCGGGCTCTCGAGCTGGTAGACCTTCGCCATGCCGTACGACGCGGCCTCGCCCGCGAGGGCGTCGGTGCCGGTGCCGACGACGACGGCGTGACAGGCGCCGCCGAGCTTCGCGGCGGCGTCCTTGCCGGCCGCGAACGCGATCAGCGTGGTCTTCGGGAACTTGCCGTGCGAGTGCTCGGCGAAAACGAGTACGTCACCCATCGATCGTCTCCTTGAAAAGAACCTAGGCTTCGCGAAACGCTCTCGGCTTCGTCAGATGACCTTGGCTTCGGTGTGGAGGAGCTCGACGAGCTCCTCGACGGACTCCACCTTCTTGCCCGCCTGGCGCTTCGGCGGCGGCTCCATCTTCGACGATCTTCACCCGCGGCGCGACGTCGACCGCCGAGCTCCGCGACCGGGATCTCCTTCAGCTCCTTCTTGCGCGCCTTCATGATGCCGGGGAGCGACGCGTAGCGCGGCTCGTTCAGGCGCAGATCGGCGGTGACGACGCCGGGAGCGGGAAGCTCACGGTCTCGAGCCCGCCGTCGACCTCGCGCGTCACCGCCATCGACTTCTGATCGCCGCCGAGGGTCGACCTCCGAGGCGAAGGTCGCCTGCGGCCAGCCGAGCAGCTCGGCGAGCATCTGGCCGGCGGCGTTCGGTGTCGTCGTCGATCGCCTGCTTGCCCATGAGGACCAGATCGGGCTTCTCGGTCTCGGCGATCTTCGCGAGGATGCGCGCGACGGCGAGCGGATCGACCGCGTCTTCGGTCACGACCAGGATCGCACGGTCGGCGCCCATCGCGAGGCCGGTGCGCAGCTGCTCCTGCACGACCTTGGCGCCGATGCTCACCAGGACGACCTCGCTCCCCGCGACCTTCTCCTTGATGCGCAGCGCCTCCTCGACGGCGATCTCGTCGAAGGGGTTGATCACCCACTTGATGTTGTCGGTCACGATGCCGGAGCCGTCGGGCTTCACCTTGATCGACGTCTCCGGATCGGGGACTCGCTTCACGGTCGCGAGGATCTTCACGGTTCGCTCCTTGGGGGATGAGGTAAAAGACCCGTCACCTAATACGGTAGAAATTTCGCGGTCAAGCGCCGTTCGCAAACGGCGTTCGCGGCGCGCACGAGCAGGGCGTCGCGGTTTCGAGACGCAGCCGTCGTCGTCGCGCGTGCGAGCGCAGGCGTCACGCGTTGAAACCGAGGCGCGACGACAGCTCGTTGCCCGCCTTGACGACGAGCTGCGCGACTTCCTTCTGCATCCGCTCGGACGGCAAGCGATACGCCGGGCCGCTCACGGCGAGCGTGCCGACGACGTGTCGGGTGTAGTCCTTGATCGGCACCGCGATCGAGCGCACGTCCTCCAGGTACTCGCCGTTGTCGATCGCGTACCCGCTTTCCTGCACGGCGCGCAGCTGCTGCATCAGCGCCGCGCGGTCGGTGATCGTCTTGGCGGTGTACTTCTTGAGGCCGTTGGAGAGCTGCGTCTTCAGCTCGTCCTCCGACTCGAACGCGAGCTGCGCCTTGCCGGCCGCGGTGCAGTGGAGCGGCAGGCTTTCGCCGATGTTCGACACCAGGCGAACCGGCTGGTCGGCGTCGACGCTGTCGAGCGGCACCATGCCTTCGCGGCGTGAGACGGCGACGAAGGCGCTCTCGCCGCACTGCTTCACCAGCGTTTCCATGACGGGACGGGCCTGCCGCAGCAGGCCCATGCGGCTCACGTAGGCCTGCCCGAGCTGCAGGCTGCGGACGCCGAGGCGATAGTTCTCGGTCGTCTTGTTCTGCTCGATGTAGCCGCGCGACTCGAGCGTCGCGAGCAGGCGGAAGATGTTGTTCTTGTGGAGCTTCAGCCGCTTGCTGAGCTCGGTGACGCCGAGCTCGTCGGCCTCGCCGTAGAACTGCTCGATGACGTCGAGCGCATGGGACACGGATCGGATCGTGTAGTTCGTCTTCTCGCGTCGAACCATGGAGGCTTCCGGGCAGCGCGTGCTTGGAAAAGGTGTTTTAGGGTAATTGACTTCGGCGCACATTGTCAATGCGAGCCGGGCGCGCCGGAAGGCGCCGTGTGGGACGCGTCGTCGAGGGAGCTAAGTCCGCTGACTACAACGGGAAATTCTGCCTGGCGACGATCGTGCCGGTGGTCGTCTAGCGAAGTGTAAACGCGATTTCAAGAGCGCCGATCGGCGATGCCGTCCGATGTCGGTCGTCGATCGATCGCCGGTGTTGGCGATGCGGCGCGCTCCGCCGCGGCGGTGCGTTCCGACACCGCACGCTCGGCGACGCGCGTGAGCGGGTGAGCGCCGCGAACCGGATGACCGCGGCGGGTCCGCGGTCGCGCGGCGACGGCGGCGGCTTCCGCGGCGTGGGTCGCGAGCACGCGGCGGACGCTGTCGATCCACTTGAGCTGCGCCTCGTAGCTCAGCCGCACCGCTTCCGCGGCCAGCCACCGAGTCCGGCCGGCGAACGACATCGGCTCGCGCGCGACGAGCGCGGTCAGGACCTCGAGCGCTTCGCCGTACCGTCGCGCCTCGCCGTTGAACGCGGCGAGCAGCGCCGGCGTGCGCTCGGGGCTGCTGAACACGACCTTCACGTACATCGGATCGCGCACCGGCCGCAGGCGCGGCGCCGGCGCGACGAGCCAATGATCGAGCTGTCGCCGGCCGCGCGCCGTCAGCGCGTAGCGCGTCCGCTCGACCGCGCCGTCCGCGGCGTAGCGTTGCACGAGGCCGCATTGCCGCAGCCGCTCGAGCGTCGAGTACACCTGTCCGGAGTTGAGCTGCCAGAACTCGCCGAGCGCCCGCTCGAAGCGGATCTTGAGCTCGTAGCCGGTGAGATCGCGGTCCGCGAGCAACGCCAGCAGTGCATGCTTGACCGGCATCGGTCCTCCACGCGCGAAGCGTCGCGCGTCGTGTGCGCAGCAACGGCGGTGCCACGGCTCGGATCGACGTGATTGCAGGGGCGACGACGTTCTGCGGCGGGCGACGTCGGAAGCCAGGTATCCGTCGGCGCGTGCGTCAGTGTCGGAGGCCGACAGCGCGCGTCGGATGCGCGCCGGTCGCGTGCAGAGCCGCGTTGCGTCTGCTACGCACGGCGCGAGGAGGCATCATGGGACTCCGGATCGTGCTGATCGGGCAGGCGGCCTTCGCGGAGCAGGTGCTGCGCGGGCTCATCGACCGCGGCGACGAGGTGGTCGCCGTCTATGCTCCGCCGGATCGCGGCGCGCGTGCCGATCCGTTGAAAGAGCTCGCGGTCACGAGCGGCATCCCGTGCCATCAGCCTCCGAGCTACAAGCCGCCGGCCGTCCGCGATCAGGTCGCCGCGCTGAGCGCGGACCTCCTCATTCTCGCCTACGTCACGCAGATCGTCCCGACGGCGGTGCTCGAGCAGCCGCGCCTCGGCAGCATCTGCTTCCACCCGTCGCTGTTGCCGAAGTACCGCGGCGGCAGCGCGGTCAACTGGGCGGTGATCAACGGCGAGAAGGAGACGGGCGTCACCGTGTTCTGGCCCGACGCGGGCATCGACACCGGTCCGATCCTCCTGCAACGGCCGGTGCCGATCGATCCCGACGATAGCACCGGGTCGCTCTATTACCGTCGTATTCTTCCCGCCGGCGTCACGCTCGTTCTCGACAGCGTCGCCCTGATCGCCGAGGGCCGCGCGCCGCGGATTGCGCAAGACGAGAGCCGCGCCAGCTACGAGCCGCTCTGCCGCGACCCGCACGGCCACGTCGATTGGAGCCGCCCCGCGACGGTCGTCCACGACCTGATTCGCGGCTGTGACCCGCAGCCCGCCGCCTACAGCGACGTCGCCGGCCGGCGGGTGCGCTGGTACGAGAGCCGCCGGACGACCGAGGCGCCGCACGCCGCGCCCGGCACGATCGTCGCGAGCGGGGACGACGGGGCCGTGATCGCGACCGGCGACGGCGCCGTCCGCGTCGGCAAGGCGCGCGTCGACGACACCGGCGACAAGCGCGCCGCGGCCGAGGTCGTCGCGTCGATCGGACTCCGCGCCGGCGATCGCGTCGATCGCTGAGGCCGCCGCGCCTCGGCCCCGGCCGCGCGTGCGCTACGACGCCTCGTCGAACTCGAGGTCGACGAGCGGCTGACCCGGCTCGACCATCGCGCCCGCGGCGACGTGCACCTTGCACGACGCGGCCGGCGGCGTCGGCGGTCGCGATCGGTCTCCATCTTCATCGCCTCGAGCACGACGAGCGGATCGCCGGCGGCGACGCTGCTGGCCGGCGCTCGACCGCGAACCTCGAGCACCTTGCCGGGCATCGGCGCGACGACGTGCGGCGAATGGATGCTCGCAGCGCCGCTCGCGCGCTCTCGGCGGCGGTCGCGGATCGCGCAGCGGTACACCTCGCCGTCGACGGCGACCCACACCGCGTCGCGCTCGCGGACGACGGTGAGCGTGATCGTGCGCGTCGGCGAGCGCGACGCGCCAGCGTCGCACCGTCGCGCGTGATCGTCGCGTCGAGCGGGGCGCGCCGACGCGCGCCGTGGACGCGCGCCCCGCTGCGGGTCACCTCGACCGCGACCGGCTCGCCGCCGATCGTCACCGTCACGGTCACGAGCCGCTCACTCCCCGGCTCCGATCCGCCACGCGCCGAGCGCTTCCCACAGGCTCGCTCGGCGCCGCCTCGGCGCCGTTCGCCTGCGCCGGCGCGGAGCGTTCGCCGAGGGCGAGGGCCGCGACCAGCGCCGCGACGTCGCGGTGCTTGCCGCCGGCCGGCTTCCAGTGCGGCAGGTGCTCGTCGAGGAACTCGGTGTGCGTCGCGCCGGCGGCGAACGCGGGGTGCGCCAGGATCTCGCGCAGATAGTCGCGGTTGGTGGTGACGCCGAGGACGATCGTCTCACGGAGCGCCGCCAGCATCCGGGCGCGCGCCTCGTCGCGCGACCGCGCCCCACGTCGAGACCTTCGCGAGCAGCGGATCGTAGTCGACGCCGACGACCGAGCCGCTCGCGATGCCGCCGTCGAAGCGCACGCCCGGGCCGGCCGGCTCGACGAGCGCGCGCACGGTGCCGGTCGCGGGCAGGAAGCGGTTCGCCGGATCCTCCGCGTAGAGCCGGCACTCGATCGCGTGGCCCTCGAGCGCGACGTGCTCGAACGAGAGCGGCTCGCCGCGCCGCGACGCGGATCTGCTCGCGGACGAGGTCGAGGCCGCACCGCCACTCGGTCACCGGATGCTCGACCTGGAGGCGGGTGTTCATCTCGAGGAAGTAGAAGCGGCCGTCGGGCGCGAGCAGGAACTCGATGGTGCCGGCGCCGACGTAGCGGACCGCCGACGCGGCGCGGATCGCCGCGTCGGTCATCGCGGCGCGGAGCGTCGGCATCGACGGCGGGCGAGGGCGACTCCTCGACGATCTTCTGGTGGCGGCGCTGGATCGAGCACTCGCGCTCGCCGAGGTGCACGACGCGTCCGTGCGCGTCGGCGAAGATCTGCACCTCGACGTGTCGCGGCCGCTCGAGATAGCGCTCGAGGTAGAGGCGGTCGTCGCCGAACGCGGCGAGCGCCTCGCGCGCCGCGCCGCGGACGGCGTCGGCGATCTCGGCGCGCCGGCGGACGATCCGCATGCCCTTGCCCGCCGCCGCCGGCCGCCGCCTTGACGACGACCGGATAGCCGAGGCGCTCGGCGGCGGCGCCGAACGTCGCGGCCGTCCGGCGGCGAGCGTGCCGGTCGCCGGCACGACCGGTACGCCGGCCGCCTCCATCAGGGCTCGCGCCGCGACCTTGTCGCCCATGGCCGCGATCGCCTCCGCGGGCGGGCCGATGAAGATCAGGCCGGCCGACGCGACCGCGCGCGCGAACCCGGCGTTCTCGGCGAGGAATCCGTAGCCCGGATGGACCGCGTCCGCGCCGCTCCGCCGCGCCGCCTCGAGCACGCGCGTCGACGTGCAAGTAGCTCTCGCGCGCGGGCGCCGGGCCGATCGCGACCGCGCTCGTCGGCGAGCCGCACGTGCAGCGCGTCGACGTCGGCTTCCGAGTAGACGGCGACGCTCGCGACGCCCATCGCGCGGCAGGTGCGGATGATGCGGACCGCGATCTCGCCGCGGTTCGCGATCAGGATCTTCCGAATGGGAGCCACCGGCCGGCCGTCTTAACACGCGAGACGCAGGCCGGCCATTCTGCTATCTCGTCGGCGGCCGATGACCGTCGACGAGCTCTTCTTCTTCGACCCTGACGCCCTCGAGCGCCGCGCGCGCGACCAGCGCGCGGCGTACGCCGCCGCCCGGCCGTTCGGCCACGCCGTCTTCGACGACCTCGTGCCGCCGCCCGTCGCCGCCGCGGTCGCCGCGGAGTTCGCGAGTCCGGAGGCGGCCGAATGGATCGCCTATCGCCGCGGTGTCGAGCGGCGCCTCACCCTGCGCGACGAGACGCGCATGGGGGCGCACACGCGCCACCTCTTCGCCGAGCTGCGCGGGTCGGTGTTCGTGCGTTTTCTCGAGGCGTTGACCGGCATCGAGGGATTGATTCCGAGCCCGCACAACGACGACGGCGGCGGGCTCTATCAGAGCGAGCCCGGCTGCCTCCTCCGTGTGCACGCGGACTTCAACCGCGACGAGCGGCTCCGCCTCGATCGCCGGGTGAACGTGCTGCTCTACCTCACCGAGGATTGGCGCGACGAGTACGGCGGCGAGCTCGAGCTCTGGAGCGCCGACATGGCGCGCTGCGAGCGCCGCATCCCGCCGCGCTTCAATCGCTGCGTCGTCTTCACCGCGACCGACACCGCGTACCACGGCCACCCGGACCCGGTGCGCTGTCCGCCGGGACGGACGCGGAAGTCGCTGGCGCTCTACTACTTCACCAACGGCCGTCCCGCGGCGGAGGTGTCGGCGGCGCACCCGACGGTCTTTCGACGACGGCCTGACGAGGCTCGGCCGTCGCCGGCGACGGTGCTGCTGCGGCGCTGCGTGCCGCCGATCGTGCTCGACGTCGGACGACGGATCGGCCGCGCCCTGCGCTGACGCGGCTCGACGTCGGATACGCGGCGAGCGGCTCGGCTGCGCCCGCCGTGCTCGTCAGCTCGCGTCGAGCCCGCGGTTGCGCCGGAGCGCCGCGAGGAGCGTGCCCCGCCGCCGGTACTTCAGGCGGTACTTGAGCGCTTTCGGGTCGATGCCGAGCCGCGCGAGCGGCTTGTAGGCGAGCGCGTAGGCGATCGCCAGCGGACGCATCGAGACGGTGCCCTCGGCCGCGCTGCCGGCGAGCGTGATCGCCGCCGACTCGAGCATGCGCTCGCGAAACCGCGGGTCCGTCGTCATGCGACGGGCCCAGAACTCGTTCTCGGCGAACTCGCGATTGCGGTAGGAGTCGCGGCGCGCGCCCGAGGGCACGGCGAGGACGTCGACGGCGCCGCTGAAGCGCATGTCGGCGCCGGCGCGCCAGGCGCGGAAGAGCCAATCCTGCGACGACTCGGCCCAGCACTCGCGGCCGGGTCGCCACCCGCCGACGCGTGACAGCAGGTCGCGTCGCAGCAGCCAGGCGGACGCCGGAACGTAGACCCACGGCAGATAGCGCTCTCCCGGCGGGGCGAAGACGCGGAAGCGCCACGCCCCGCGCTCGCGCGCCGCGGCGTCGACCGCGAGCGCGATCGCGATGCCCGAGAACACCAGGTCCGCGCCGGTGCTCGCGATCGCGGCGACGCTGGTCGCGAGATGATCGGGAAACCAGAGGTCGTCCTGGCTCAGGTACGCGAGGTAGCGGCCGCCGGCGAGCGTCGCGCCGAGGTTGTTCGGCCCCGACTGATCGCCGAAATTCTCGGGCATGCTCGCGAGCCGGATGCGCGGATCGCCGAAGCTCGCGACCACCGCGGCGGTGTCGTCGGTGCAGGCGTCGCCGACGACGACGAGCTCCCAGTCGGCGAAGGTCGACCGCAGGACGCTTTCGATCGCGAGGCGCAGGACGTTGCTGCGGTTGTAGGTCGCGGTGACGATCGAGACGAGCGGCGGCGCGGCGGACGCGTGCGGCATGGCTCGCGTTCGCCGGCGTCAGCCGCGGCGGACGACCAGAATCTCGAAGCGCCCGGACGGGCCGACGTAGGCCGACACGATCCAGCTCGTCACGCTCACGACGACCGCCGCGAGGAACGCCGCGCCGAAGCCGTGCAGCACGAAGCCGGCGAGGAGAGCCGCGACCAGCTCGAGCATCAGCGCGTTGATGACGAGAAGGAAGACGCCGAGCGTCAGGATCGTGAAGGGCAGGGTCAGCAGCACCAGCACCGGCCGGACGAAGGCGTTCACCAGGCCGAGCAGCAGCGCCGCCGCGAGCAAGCTGCCGCCGTCGCGGAACTCGACGCCCGGCACGATCGCCTGCGCCACCCAGAGCCCGAGCGCGCTCACCAGCAGCCTGATCAGAAACCCGCGCATCGTGGCTCCTCCGCTACGGCGGAATCGCCGCGGTTGCAACGGGCGTCGCCGGCCGCCGGCGCGGTCGTTTCCGAGCGCCGAGGTGGATGGCTGCGCGAGGTGGATTGCCATCGATACCAGGTCTTGATACCCGCTCGGCGATGAATCGACGCGCGAGATCCGACGTCGTGGTCGCGGTGCTGATCGGCCTGATGCTGGTGAGCGCCGTGGCGATCGTCAGCTGCGGCAACGGCGGTGGTGGCTCGAACGGCGGCCTCTGCGATCAATGCGGCGACACCGACGGGCCGTGCATCGATCCCACGCACCTCGTCGCGAGTTCGCCGGAAGAGCAAGCCCTCTGCGACGGACAGCCCGAGTGCGACATCCCGCTCGATTGCCTCCGCAAGCGGGGATCGGCGCAGCGGGTCTGCTTTCCGGTTCGCAAAGATCCCTTCTTCGAATGTGACGGGGCGGGGCCCGGCAGCACGCCGACGGTCACCGCGACGCCGACGCCGACCGCGACGCCGACCGCGACCGACACCGGCGCGACGGCCGCGACGGCGACCGGGCCGACGCCGACCGGAGTGACCCCGACCGCGACCGGCGCGACTCCGACGGCGACCGAGACCGCGACCGCGAACCCGGGTCCGACGGCGACACCGGAGCTCAGCGAAGTCACGTTCACCGTCGACGACCCGAACGGCGACCTCGTCTCGGTGCCGCAATTCACCCTCACGGCCAACTACCTGCCCGCGACCGGCAGCTTTCTGGTGAACGGCGCTGCGAGCTGCACCGTCGAGGACGACGACCTGAACACGCCGACGTTCAACGCGACCGACGACGGCAACGGGACGCTCACCGTCGCCGTCACCGGAACGTCGGTGCTTCCCGTCGACGTGACGTGCGAGTTCATCGACATCAGCGGCAGCGGGAGCGACGACATCACGACGAGCGTCACCAACGGGCTCGTCGCCGACGTGTTCTAGCCTCGTCGCAGGGCGCACCGGCGTTCGGCGCGCCCCGGTGCGTCACGGCCCGATCGATCAGCGCAGCGCGAGGCCGATCAGCTTCAGACGGTGCGCGATGTCGGCGAAGGTCTCGTCGAGGAACTCGTTCACCGGGCCGAACGGCGACGCGGTCGCGTGGTGGAAGAGACGCCACAGCTCGGCGACGAACTCCTCGACGCGCGTCCGCTCGGCGGGGCTCGCGCTCTCGAACTTGTCGGCGAGGTAGATCACGCCGAAGCCGGCGTGGCGCGACTCGTCGCGAAGCACGAGCTTGATCAGGTCGCGCATCAGCGGATCGGGGCTGTCGCTGCTGGAAGCGCTGGAAGAGGCCGACGGCGACGCCCTCGAGGAAGATCTGCATGCCGACGATCTTCTCGCCGTAGTGGTCGGTGTCGAGGAGGCGGTGGACGAGCTCGACTCGAGCGCCGGGTTCGTCGGCGCGTCGACGCCGAGCTTCTCGAGGTAGCGGCCGAAGACCTCGACGTGGCGCGCCTCGTCGATGATCTGGCCGGCGAGGCAGAACTTGGTCTCCATCTCCGGCACCATGTTCATGAGCTGCGCGCAGAGCGCGAGCGCGGCCTGCTCGCCGAGGAAGAGCTGAGTGAACGTGAACGCCCGCTGCTGCGCCGCGCAGCCGGTCGTAGTCGTCGCGCGAGTAGTAGTCCTTCACCATCGCGTACGTCTCCTCCGAGTAGTTCTGGACCGGCCGCGACCAGTCGATCTCGGTCGAGGCGTTCCACTGATACGCCTTGAGCTTCTCGTAGAGGTCGAGCTCGGCCGGGATCTCGATCGCGAGCTTGCGGTGCCAGGTCGGGCGTGACGGTTCCATGCGTGGGCTCCTTGGGGGGACCGTTGAACCGTTGCCTCGAAGGCAAGTCAACTCGCGCCCGACGGGCGGTACCGGCTCGAACGGTCATTGCCCGAAGGCTCTTCTCGGGCGATGTCGGCTGCGGCCCAGATGCGGTGATCGCGTCGGTCGCGATCGCGAGGCGGAGCGCCGGGAAGCGTCGCGCCTCGGCGGGCGAGCTCGCGGGACCGCGGCGCGGCCTCGTGGTACCGTGGCGCCGGCTCCTGTGGTAGCTCACGGAGCGCGATGAACGGCGTGCACGACCTCGGCGGGATGGACGGCTTCGGGGCGGTCGACGTCGAGGCGCACGAGCCCGTCTTTCACGCGCGTTGGGAAGCGCGGGTCTTCGCGCTCGCCGCCGCCGTCACCGCGCAGCGGCTCGCCAACGTCCACGCGTTCCGCCACGCGATCGAGCGCATGGAGCCGCTGCACTACCTCGGGTCGAGCTACTACGAGCATTGGCTGACCGCGATCGCGACGCTCCTCGTCGAGCGGGGCGTCGTGTCACGGGAAGAGCTCGACGCGGCGGCGGGTGCGCCGTTCGCGCTCTCCCGGCCGGTCCGTCGCGCGGCCGAGGCGCGTGCCGTCTCGCATGCCGCCGGGCCGGCGCGCGACGGCGTGATCGCCGGCGAGCGGCGCGACGCCAACGCGCTCGAAACGGATGGTGAGGCGCGCACGCGACCGGGCGCGCCGTGCTTCGCGGTCGGCGACGTCGTCGCCGTCCGCAACCGGCATCCGCTCGGCCACACCCGCTGCCCGCGCTACGCGCGCGGCAGCGGCGGCACCGTGGTGCGGGTCCAGGGCGTCGTTTCCGCTGCCCGACGTCGCGGCGCACTCGACGGAGCGCTGCGCCGAGCCGGTGTACGGCGTCCGCTTCGACGCCGCGACGCTCTGGGGCGGCGACGCGAGCCCGGCCGACCGGTGCACGTCGACCTCTGGGAGAGCTATCTCGAGGCGCCATGACCGAGCACGACGACGATCATCACCACCCGGCGCCGCTCTCGCCGGTCGAGGTGCGAGCGCGAGCCCTCGAAGACGCTGCTCATCGAGAAGGGCCTCGTCCAGCCGGACTCGATCGACGCGGTGGTCGGCCGCTACGAGAACGACATCGGTCCGAAGAACGGCGCGCGCGTCGTCGCCCGCGCCTGGGTCGACCCCGCCTACAAGGCGCGCCTGCTCGCCGACGGCACCGCGGCGATCGCCGAGCTCGGCTTCGGCGGGCCCGAGGGCGAGCATCTCGTGGTCGTCGAGAACACGCCGGCGGTGCACAACGTCGTCGTCTGCACGCTCTGCTCGTGCTACCCGTGGCCGGTGCTCGGGCTGCCGCCGACCTGGTACAAGAGCCCGCCGTATCGCGCCCGGATGGTCGCGCGAGCCGCGCGTGCTGCTCCGCGAGATGGGCGTCGACGTTTCGCCCGACGAGTCGAGATCCGCGTCTGGGACTCCAGCGCCGAGGTCCGCTACATGGTCCTGCCGGAGCGGCCCGCCGGCACCGACGCGCTCGGCGAGGCGGAGCTCGCGGCGTTGGTCGGCGCGCGACTCGATGATCGGCACGGCGCGCGTCGCGCCGCCGCCCCGCCGATGACACCGGACCGCGACGCCGTGGTGCGCGGGGCGCCGCGCGATCGTGGGCCTGTCCGCGGCTCCGTGCCGCCGCCGCACGTGGACGCGGCGGTCGCCGCCATGACCGGGCCTGCGGCGCTCCCGCGGCGCAACGGCGAGCTCGTCTTCGAGGCGCCGTGGCAAGGCCGGATCTTCGGGATCGCGCTCGCCGTCGTCCGTCGCCTCGGCGTCGACTGGCGCGAGTTCCAGCGCCGCCTGATCGACGCGATCGCCGCCGCGCCCGACGCGCCGTACTACGAGTGCTGGCTCGCCGCCCTCGAGCGCCTGGTCGTCGATCACGGACTCGTGGCCGCGAGCGAGCTCGCGCACGCGACCGGTCGCCATCGCGACTGAGTACGGTTCGCGATCATGTGGCGTCGACGAGGTCGCATGACGCGCGGTGCGCGCCGCCGTTCACGCGGCGCACGGGCGGTCGTCCGCCGCTGCGTCGCTCGCATCGTCTCGCCGCGTCTCGACGATGCCGGCGCTTCGATGATACGCGCGCGGCGCGACGAGACGGCGCGACGCGCCTCGCCTTCGACGCCGCCGTTCCATCGGCTCGTCTACCGCGTCGTCCGGCGCGTGCCGCGCGGCAAGGTCGTCACCTACGGCCAGGTCGCCGCGATCCTCGGCCAGCCGCGCGGTGCGCGCGCCGTCGGGACGGCGCTCGGAGCGCTGCGTGACGGCGCGACCGCCGCCGTGCCGTGGCAGCGCGTGATCAACGCCGCCGGCCGTCCGAGCCATCGCGACGGGTTCTGGGCCGGCATCCAGCGTGAGCTGCTCGAGGAAGAGGGCGTGGTCTTCGACCGGCGCGGCCACGTCGACTTCGCGCGCTTCCGCTGGACCGGCCCGCGCCGCGAGTGGCGGACGCGGCTCCGGCACGAGATCTGAGCCGGCGCACCTGAGCCCGCCGCACGACCGGACGGCTGCGCGAGGTGCAGCGTCGCGCGCCGCGGCGGCTGGTACCGGCCGGACCGGCCCGTACCCGGCGGCTTCGCCTTGACGCGAGACCGCCGGCGGCGGGATACCTCTCAGCCGTCCGTCGGCTGCGCGCGCGACGGCACACGTCGAGTCGAAAGGAGCCCGCGCCGATGATGCTCGACCGGTTTCGGCTGAACGGCAAGGTCGCGATCGTGACCGGCGGCAGCGCCGGTATCGGCCGTGCAACGGCGCTGGGCTTCGGGGAGCTCGGCGCCGACGTGGTGATCGCGGCGCGCGCCGCGGAGCGGCTCGAGGACGCCGCCGCCGAGATCCGCGCGACCGGCGCGCGCGTCGTCGCGGTGCCGACCGACGTCACGGACGCGGCGCAGGTCGAGCGCCTGGTCGACGAGACGCTGCGCGCCTTCGGCGGCGTCGACGTCTTGGTGAACAACGCCGGCGGCACCATGCCGGGGGCGGCGCTCGCTCTCAGCCAGAAGGACTTCGAGGCGGCGTTCCACTTCAACGTCGGCGCCGCGTTCCTGCTCACGCGGCTCGTCGTGCCCCACATGGCGGCGCGCGGCGGCGGCGCGGTCGTCAACATCTCGAGCGCGATGTCGCATCTCGTCGACCCGGGATTCGTCGCCTACGGCACCGCCAAGGCGGCGCTCTCTCACATGACCCGGCTCCTCGCCTGCGAGTTCGCGCCGCGGGTGCGCGTCAACGCGCTCGCGGTCGGCGCGACGGAGACCGAGGCCCTCGGCATGTTCCTGCGCGCCGCCCCCGAGCTCCGCGCGCAGATGGAAGCGCTGACGCCGATGGCGCGTCTCGGTACGCCCGAGGACGTCGCGCTCGCGGTGCTCTATCTCGCGTCGCCGGCGTCGAGCTGGGTGACGGGCAAGATCTTCGAGATCGACGGCGGCACGGTCGCCTCGAACTGGCCGCTCAAGATGCCGAGCGGGCTCTGACGACAGAGTCGGCGCGCCGGGGCTTTCGCGAGACGCGCCGAGCGGTGTGATCGGCTTTCGGGTGACGAATCGAGGAGTGCCATGAGCTTTCGCGTGATCCAGTGGAGCACCGGGAACGTCGGGCGGCACGCGCTGCGCGCGATCCTCCATCACCCCGATCTCGAGCTCGTGGGCCTGTGGGTCCACGATCCGCAGAAGGCCGGCCGCGACGCCGGCGAGCTCTGCGGCGAGAAGCCGGTCGGCGTCACGGCGACCAACGACGCGGCGGCGCTGCTCGCGCTCGGCGCCGACTGCGTCTCGTACACCGCGACGGGCGACCTCCGCCCCTTCGATGCGGTCGAGGACATGTGCCGCATCCTCGCCGCCGGCACGAACGTGGTCGCGACCTCGGTCGTGCCGCTGGTGTATCCGCCGGCCGCCGATCAGGGCACCGTCGAGAGGCTCGCGGCCGCGTGCCGCGCCGGCGGCACGTCGTGCTTCACCTCCGGCATCGACCCGGGCTTCGCCAACGACACGCTGCCGCTCGCGCTTGACCGGCCTCTGCGCGCGCGTCGACTCGGTGCGAGTGATGGAGATCGTCAACTACGACACCTACGACCAGCCCGAGGTGCTGTTCGGAACCATGGGGTTCGCGAAGCCGCTCGACCAGACGCCGCTGCTCCTCATCCCCGGCGTCCTGACGCTCGCGTGGGGGCCCGTCGTGCGGCAGATCGCCGCGGGACTGGGCGCGACCGTCGACGAGGTGCGCGAGACCAACGAGCGGCGCGCGACCGACACCAGCTTCGACGATCCCGTCGGGGCCGGTCGCCGCCGGCACGATGGCGGCGCTGCGCTTCGAGGTCCAGGCGATCGTCGGCGGCCGGCCCGCGATCGTCCTGGAGCACGTCACGCGCCTGCGCGACGATCTCGCGCCCGACTGGCCGCAGCCGACCGGCTCCGGGTGCTATCGCGTGCGGATCGAGGGCTCGCCGTCGATCACCTGCGAGCTGACGCTCGCCGGCGACGACGGCGACCACAACACCGGCGCGCTGGTCGCGACTGCGCTCCGGATCCTGAACGCGATCCCGGCGGTCTGTGCCGCGGAGCCGGGGTTGCTGTCGGCGCTCGACCTGCCGCTGGTGACCGCCCGCCACCTGCTGCGTTGAGGTGGCCGGCGTCGAGCGCGGCGCGCCGGTCCGCGGCGGCGGCCTGATCGCGGACGCTCAGCCGGACCCGCCGCGCGGTCCGGCGGACGCTCGGCCCGCCGCGCCGCGCGCCGCGCCTTCCGGGAGGCGCAGGCGCGACAGCTGGACCCGGCCGGACGGATGGCGTGCGAGCGTCCGATCGAACCCGCGGACGATCGCCTCCGCGAGGTCCGTCCGCAGCCGCCACTCCGAGGCGGCGTCGAATCGTCGCCGCCAGCGTGCGAGCCCGAGCCGCCGCACCGCGCGCCGGTGGCGATCGGGCGTCTCCCAGTCGAGCGCGTCGCTCTCGACGTACGCCAAGACCGGTGCCGCCGCCGCGACCAGCGCAGCGAGCTCTCCGTAGATCGTCTCGCCGCGGGTGCGGGAGCGAGCGAGTACACGACGCGCCGCCGCGCGGTCGAGGACGAACGACGGCGCGAGAAAATCCACGCGTCCGTCGAGGCCGAGCCGCGCCGCGAGGCGGCGGTTGGCGACGGTCTCGGTCGCGAAGAGCGGACGTTGGTGCGAGCGATGCGCGCGCAGCGTCCGTCCGACCAGCAGCGCGCGGCGGCGCTCGGCGACGCGCAGCACCGCGGCGAGCGCACGCGGTCGCCTCGCGGCGGCGTGCAGCGCGCGATCGAAGTCGAGGTAGTGGACGCGCGCCGCGCCGCTCGCGAGCGCACGCCGGATCGCCAGCCGGTAGAGCGGACCGCGCGTGTCGGTCGGCGGCGTGCCCGCGTGGGCGCCGCCCGCGGCGAGGGCCGCGACGACCGCGGCAGCGGTCGCCGGGCTCGTGGTGACGGCGACGTCGCGGTAGAGCATGCGAAGAGCCGGGAGCGCGCGGCGTACGTCGGCGGTGAGGGCACCCGCCGGATCGTGCAGCGTCGCGGCGAGCGCGACGTCGAACCGCGCCCGACCGGCTCGGTTCACCCGACGGGGAACGTCGCGACGTAGTGGAAGATCACCACGTAGTGCACGGCGCTGCCGCCGATCACGAAGAGGTGGAAGACCTCGTGATACGAGAAGACGTGCGGCCAGAGCCGCGGCCGGCGCGTGACGAAGAGCACCATGCCGACGGTGTAGAGGACGCCGCCGAGGATCGTGAGCGCCAGCGCCGGCCATGCGAGCGACTCGGCGAGCCGGCCGAGGAGCGGAAGCGCGAGCCAGCCTTGGGCGGTCTGCATCGTGATCGAGAACCAGTCGCCGACGCGCGGCAGGAAGATCTTCTGGAGGATCCCGATCACGGCGACGCCCCACACCGCGAGGAGCATCACCCAGCGCATCGAGCCGTCGAGGACGACGACGGCGATCGGGGTGTAGGTCCCCGCGACCAGCACGTAGATCATCGAATGGTCGAGCCGCTGCATCCGCTTCTTCCACACCCCGTTCCAGGGCACCGAGTGGTAGAGCGAGCTCACCGAGTAGAGGCCGACGAGGCTCGCGGTGAACACCAGCAGGGCGAGCTGCCGGCCGACGTCGCCGGCACCGTGCGACCAGAGGACGATCGCGCCGGCGACCGACAGCAACGCGGCGGTGCCGTGCAGGAAGCCACGCACGGGGTTGTGAAGGCCGAGGAAGGTGATCCGATCGTACCCGGGCGTCACGGATCGTTCGTATACGAGACCGACGGCACGTGAAAGCTGAAATCGCCCGGACCGACGCGGGGCGGGCGGCGCGCGGTGCGTCGCCGTCGGGTCGGCGGCCGCCAGCGAACGGATTTGTGTGTCGCGCCGACACAGTTCGCGATCGGCAGGGCATTATGGCGTTGCGTCCCATTTCCGGCGCGCCTAACAGTCGCGCGCTGAGGAATTTCCCGCCGGAGGAGCGCAGCGATGGCAGCAAGCGGCGTACAGCGAATCGACGATCTTCTCGATGGGCGCACCCCGCCCATCGGCCAGGGCGACAGCGACGCGGACGCGATCGGCGTCGTCCAGGACCTGCTCGTCGGGCAGGGGTTCAAGCTGCCCGGCATTCTCGGCCGCGGTCACGGCAGCTTCGGCGAGAAGACCGCGGCCGCGGTGCAAGCGTTCCAATCGCGGAACGGACTGCCGCCGTCGGCGCAGGTCGACGCCGCGACGTTGAGCGCGCTCGTCACCGTCCCGGCGACGTCGCCGTTGGCGTGCCGCGGCTACCTGACGCTGGTGTTGGACCTGCTCTTCAGCGGCCTCACCCGCCTGATGAGCTACACCTGTCTCTTCGAGGGCGCCGGGCGGTTCGACGCGTTGAACCGCAACACCGACCACCAGGGAGTCTCCTTCGGGCTCATCCAGTGGGCCCAGAAGCCCGGACGGCTCACCGAGCTGCTGCGCGCGTTCCGCGCCGCCGAGCCGGAGCTGTTCGCGGAGATCTTCGGCGACGGCGACGCCGCGGTCTCCGACGGCGTCATCGCCCACACCGCGACCGCGCACGGCGGCGTCGACCCGAAGACCGGCGCGACCGTGAACCCGAAGTTCGACCTCCTCGAGGCGGTCTGGGTGGAGCGCTTCAAGGCCGCCGCGCGCCGGCGCGAGTTCCAGAGCGTGCAGGTCGCCCTCGCGGTGAAGGCGTTTCGCGCCTCGCTCGCCCGACTGCAGGAGTACGCGCCGCAGGTCGTCTCCGAGCGCGGCGTCGCGTTCATGCTCGACGTCGCCAATCAGCACGGCGACGGCGGCGCCCACGCCATCTTCACCGCGGTCGCGGCGCCGGCGCTCTCCGAGTCCGAGCTGTTGGCGCGCGTCGCGACCGAATCGGTCGCGCGCGTCACCGCCCAGTACGGCGTGGGGCCCGAAGCGGAGTCGACCGCGAGCAGGCGCGTCGCTTTCCGGACCACCGCGCTCCTGTCGGACGGTCCGTTCGCGAGCGCTTGATCGGCCGGCCGGCGGTCGGACGCGAACGTCGCGGCCGCGAGCAGCACGGCGCGACGCCGGCGGGCGCTCAGGCGACGCGTGCGACCGGCGCGCTCTCGGTCACGGCGCCGCGCGCGACCTGGCGGTAGAGATCCAGGTCCGGCCGGCGGGTCTTCCACCAGTACTCGATCGTCGTCCCCGACCAGTTGTTGGTGATCCGGCCGTCGGCGCGCTTGTACCAGCTGTGGTCGGTCTTCGCCCACACGGTTCCGCCGAGGACGGATTGCAGGCGCTCGTTGTAGGCGCGCATCACCTCGGGGCGCAGGTCGAGGTACGCGAGGTTCCGTTCCGCGATCGTCTGGATGCACTGGATCACGTACCCGACCTGGCACTCGAGCATGAAGATGATCGAGTTGTGGCCGAGGTTGGTGTTCGGGCCGTAGAGCATGAAGAAGTTCGGGAAGCCGGCGACGCTGATGCCGAGGTACGCCTCCGCGCCGCCGCGCCAGACGTCGTGCAGCATCCGGCCGTCGAGCCCCTCGATCGCCATCGGCGCGAGGAACGTCGTCGACTCGAAGCCGGTGGCGAGGACGACGACGTCGGCCGGGACGCTCCGCCCGTCGCGCGTCAGGACGGCGTCGGCGGCGACCCGCTCGATGGGGCTGGTCACGACCTCGACGTTCGGGCGCGTGAGCGTCTGGTAGTAGTCGTCGGAGATCAGGATGCGCTTGCCGCCGATCGGATAGTCGGGCGTGAGCGCTTCCCGGAGCGCCGGATCGGCGATCTGCTCGCGCATGTTCTTGTCGGCGAAGTCGTGGATCACCCTGCTGAGCCAGGGCTTCTGCCGGAAGATCGGAAAGCGCATCTCGTACTGCGTCCAGAGCCACCAGCGATAGAGCCGCGCCAGGAGCGGGGAGCGCGCGAAGAGCCGCTTCTCGCGCTCGCCGTAGAGCCGGTCGTTCTTCGGGAGCATCCAGTTGGCGCTGCGCTGGAAGATCGTCAGGCGCTTCGCGGCGGGCGCGATCTGCGGGATGAACTGGATCGCGCTCGCGGCGTTGCCGATGACGGCGACGTTCTTGCCGCGGAGGTCGTAGTCGTGGTCCCAGCGTGCCGAGTGGAAGCTGACGCCCCGGAAGTCGTCGAGCCCGGGGATCGCCGGGGAGTACGGCCGGTTCAGCTGGCCCGATGCCGCTCACCAGCACCTCGGCCTCGATCTCCTCGCCGGCGCCGGTTCGCATGCGCCACACGCCGCGGCCGGCGTCGAAGCGCGCCGACGCCACCTCGGTCCGGAACCGGACGTGCGGCAAGAGCTCGTACTTCCGCGCGCAGTGCTCGATGTAGTCGAGGATCTCGGGTTGCGGCGACCACTTTCGCGACCAGTCGGTCTTCTGCTCGAAGGAGAAGCAGTACAGGAACGACGGCGAGTCGCACGCGGCGCCGGGATAGGTGTTGTCGCGCCAGGTGCCGCCGAGCCGGTCGGCCTTCTCGAGGATCGTGAACGAGTCGATCCCCGCGCGCTTCAGCTGAATGGCCATCGCGAGGCCGCCGAAGCCCGACCCGATGATGGCGATGCGCGGATGCGCGCGGTTGCCGTTCGGCATCGTGTTCTCCTGGTTGGTGACTGCGTCGCTCGCGGCCGCGGGTCCTGGAGGATGTGCGCACCCGATCGTGCGGACGCGTCCACTACCCGTATGTCGCCGCGCCGGTCGCGGCAAGGCTCGCGGGCGGCGTGATATGGCGGAGGCGATGCGCTGGAACGAGTTCGATGCGGAGTGCCTGGTCTACGTCTACAGAGCGGGCCTCCTGTCGGCGTTCGGGCACGACCTCGAGCTCCGCGTCGGGCGCTTCACGATCGAGGCCGACGAGGCGGCGCGGCGGGGCGAGGCCCGCTTCGACGTCGCATCGCTGCGCGTCGTCGGTGCGGTACGCGGCGGGACCGTCGACCCGGGTGCGCTCGCGTCCGACGACCGGCGCGAGATCGAGCGCACGATCGGCGCCGTCCTCGACGCCGCGGCGTATCCCGAGATCCGCTTCGTCGCGTCGCGGGTCGAGGAGGACGGACGCGACTTCGTCGTCAGCGGCGATCTCACGATCCGCGGCGTCACCCGCGCGATCGCCGCGCGCGCGCGACCCGCCGACGGCCGCTACCTCACCGAGGTGCGGCTGCATCAGCCGGACTTCGGGATCCGTCCGTACTCGGCGTTCGCCGGCGCGCTGCGCATCGAGCCGGACGTCCTCGTGCGTCTCACCGCCGTCGATCCGCGTTGACGGCCGGCGGCTTCAGCCGGATGCGGGCGCGTGCTAGTCGTCGGGTCCGCGGGCGTGCCGACCGGGTCGGCGCGCGGACGGAAACCGGGGCTCCCACGTGCAATCGGGTCTCTCGAGGTCGACGGGCCGTGACATGACTGATCGCGTGAAGATCATCGGATCCTTTCTGTCGCCCTACGTGCGGAAGGTGCTCGTCGTCCTCGACCTCAAGGGCATCCGGTACGAGATCGATCCGATCGTCCCGTTCATGGGCGACGACCGCTTCACCGAGCTGAGCCCGGTGCGGCGCATCCCGGTCCTGATCGACGACCGCGTGACGCTCGCCGACTCGTCGGTGATCTGCCAGTACCTCGAGGATCGGCATCCGCAGCCCGCGCTCTATCCGCCGGACGTCGCCGACCGGGCGCGCGCCCGGTGGCTCGAGGAGTACGCGGACACGCGCATGGGCGAGGTCTTGATCTGGCGGCTCTTCAACGAGGTCGCGATCAACCCCTTCGTCTGGGGCCGGAAGACCGACGAGCAGATCCTCGACCGGACGCTTCGCGAGGAGATCCCGCAGGTCCTCGACTACCTCGAGTCGCAGCTGCCCCCGGAGGGGTTCGTCTTCGGCGCCGTCTCGATCGCCGACGTCTCGATCGTGTCCTTCTTCCGCAATGCCGCAATGCCGCGTTCGCGCGGTTCACGATCGATCGTGCGCCAGCGGGCCGTCCTGGCGGAGATGGGCGTCGCGCTCACGCGCGAGACCTGCGGCACGACCGCCCCGCGGCGCGGGGTGATGCCGATCTGAGGCGTTCCGCTGCTATCCGCGACCCCTGCGCGCGCCGTAGAATGAGGCTCATGCCTCGGCTTCGGACCGTCGTCGCGGTGCTGCTCGCGCTCGCCGCCGTGCCCGTCGTCGCGCCGTTCACGGCCGTGGCCGTGCGGTCCGTGATGGCGGGCTCCGCCGCCGCCCTCGTGCCCGAGGACGCGGTGCGCGCCGCGGTGTTCCGCTATCAGTTCGACCACAACGTCTCGGGTCAGAAGCAGCGCGCGGGCGTGTACTGCCTGGCGCTGTCGCTGCCCGGCGACGCCGACCACGATCCGTCGACGGCGCTGGTCGCCGCGTTCGCCGGACACGTGCCGCCGGTGAAGCCGGTCTCGCGTTGCACGCATGCGGTCGACGGCGTGTACGACGCGGCGACCCGCGCACGCGGCCTGATCTTCTACGTCCGCGACGTGACGATCACCGGCGACGCGGCGACGGCCTCCGGCGGCTACTACGAGGGCGGGCTCAGCGCGTCCGGCAACGCCTACCGCTTGCGTCGCGACGGCGACGTCTGGCGCGTCACCGGTGCAGACGCGCATTGGATCTCGTGAGCCGCGTCGAGCGACCGCCGCTTCGGCGCCGAGTCGGACGAGCGCGGCGTCGGTAACGCCGCCCGTACGGGCCACGGCGGTGGCCCGATTCGGGCAGCATGCGGGCGATGCCCGGCTTGCGCGCGGCCTCGGCCTCGTGCCAAGAGCGAGCGCGATGTTCCGCGCGCGGTGACGGCGATCGGCGACACCATCACCGGATCGCGGACGGTCGATCGTCTGGCCTTCGCGCTGGCCGCGATCTTCATCGTCCACGCGAGCGGCCGGCTCCGCGTCTACTACGCCGTCACCGTCGTCGACGTGCAGCTGGTGCGGGTCGCCGCCGACGGCACGCGCCGCGTCCTGCCGACGCCGGCGCCGCTGCGCACGCGTGGCGGGCTCGAGCCGCCCCGCGTGTTCCTGCGGACGCTGCGCCGCAGGATCCGCGCGTACATGCGCACGGCGCCGCTCGCCGCCGATGCCGCGCCGCCCGCCGACGTCGCGACGGCGGCGCGCTACGAATGGGTGGTGCGCTACGGCAGCAACACGACGACGCCGACGCGCCGTCACGTGTTCGCGTCGGTCCCGGCGCGTCCCGATGCTTGACCGCTGGCTCTTCGCGCGCGTCGATCCCAGGGCGCTCGCCGCGCTGCGCGTCGCGCTGCTCGCGATGATCGCGATCGGCGTCCTCTACTCGCCGAGCGTGGCGCGATGGTGGGAGGCGCGCGGCGCGGCGATGCGTTCGGACGACCCACCGCAACGGTCGTGCACTGGCATCGAGCGATGGCGCTCGCCGGCGTCCTCGCGGCGCTCGCCGGCTACCGGCCGCGCCTCCTCGGCGCCGTCCTCGTCGCGGTGCTGGTGCCGTTCTCCGCCGGACGCCAGAGCATGCAGGTCCTCGTCGTCGCGCTGGCGGCGACGTCGCTCCTCGGGGACGACGCCCGCGCGGCGTGGCGACGGCGCGGCGCGGTGCCGTCGCCGGGACCGATGTGGCCGATCCGGCTCGTGCAGATCCAGCTCTCGGCCGTCTACCTGGTGAACGCGCTCGCCAAATCGACGCCCGACTATCTCGGCGGCGGCGTCCTCGCCGGCTTCGCCGTCGCCTTGCCCAACTTCGTCGCGCACGTCGCCGACGGCCGGCTCGTCGCGGCAGGCGTCGCTCTCCCGCTCGCCGTCGCGGCGACCGCGTCGGCGATCGCGGAGTGGGTGCTCGCCGTCGGCTTCTGGATTCCCCCGCTCCGCCGCGCGACCGCGGTGTTCGGCGTGGTCTTCCACGTGATCCTCAAGGCGGTGATCACGATCGGCATGCTCGATTGGGCGTGCGTCACGCTCTATCTCGCCTTCCTCCTGCCGTTCGAGCCGCCGGATCCGGAGCGGCGCGCCTCCGGCATCCGTGTCGGCGCGGCATCGCCCGCCGTCGTTTCGAGCGCAGGAAACGGATAGATCGGCGGCCGGGGAACCGGCACGCTCCCGCGAGACCCTCGAGGGAGCGACTGCAGTACGACACGCACGCCGGGGTTTGCACGTGCAGCACGGCGTCTTGGTCGAAGCGCTGCTTGTAGCGGCGGACGATCGTCTGCACGCTGGCGTCGTCCGCGCGCCGCGGGCGGTGAATGAGGTGCAGCACGTACGATCGCTCGTGCCGCACGCCGCCGCTGCGGTCGCGCCATTGGCCCGCGGCTTCCCACACCGTCAGCCCGTCGGGGAACTGCGGCGTCACGATCTCCGCGACGAAGCGCCGCCACTCGTCGGCGCTGACGACACCCGTCGGGCGCGCGGTGCCGAAATACAGCGTGTCGGCGACGGCCGGCGACATTCCCGTGCCGCACGCCGGGTAGCGGGCGGCCGAGCAGGCGTACGCACACGCGGCGAGGGCGACGAGCGCGATCGCGACGGCGGCGCGACGCCGGCCGTGCCGGGCGGCGATGCGAGGGCGCATCGACACGTCGGTGACGCGACCCAGCGACGGCGCGGCGGCGACGCGCGCTCGGGCGGACGCGTCGTGCCGGCGCGTCCCGCTCTCGTCGATCCGCGCCGTCACCGCCGACGCCGTCGCGCCTTCAAGGCGCCGGCGCCTGCGACGCGCCGAGGAACTCCGTCAGCGCGCGCAGATACCGCTCCGGCGTCTCGTACTGAGGGACGTGGCCGGCGTTCGGGATCTCGACGAGCGTGGCGTCCGGGATCGCCTTCGCCGCGGCGCGCGCCAGCGCGGGATAGCGTCCGAGGGTCGCGGCGACGTCGGGATCGACCGTGTCCTTCCCGATCGCGGTGCGGTCGCGTCGTCCGATGATGAGGAGCGTCGGCGGCGTCAGGTCGCCGAGCTCGTAGAGAACCGGCTGGGTGAAGATCATGTCGTAGGTGAGCGCCGAGTCCCAGGCGATCTGCGGGTAGTCGGGGCCGCGGAGCCATCCCGTCGGGATCGCCAGCAGCGGATCGTACGCGGCTTTCCAGCTGCCGCCGAAATAGCTCTCCTGCATGTACTTCTTCACGCTCTCGGGCGTCTGCGCGAGCTCGCGGCGAAGCCACTCGTCGACGGTGACGTACGGGACCCGGAGCTTCCAGTCCTCGAGCCCGAGCGGGTCGACGAGGACGAGACGATCGACGGTCGCCGGAAACATCAGCGTGAAGCGCACCGCGAGCATGCCGCCCATGGAATGGCCCGACGACGCTCACGCGCTTCACGGCGAGAGTGTCGAGGAGCTGCTTGGTGTGGCTGGCGAGCGTCTGGAAGGAGAACTGGAACGCGTCGGGCTTGCTCGACTTGCCGAAGCCGATCTGGTCGGGGGCGATCACCCGGTAGCCGAGGTTCGCGAGCGCCGCGATCGTCGGCGCCCAGTACGCGCCCGAGAAGTTCTTGCCGTGCAGCAGCAGGACCGTCCGGCCGTTCGCCGTGTGCGGCTCGACGTCCATGTAGGCCATCTCGAGCTGCTGGCGCTCCGAGTGCAGGACGAGCGTCTTCACGGGATAGGGATACGGATACGTCGAGAGCCGTGCGTCGAAGCCGCGACCGCTGGGGGCCCGCGTCTCGCTCGGTTCGACCGCCGGCGACGCCGGTCCGCTCCACGGCAGGAGCGCGCATCCGGACGCGAGCACGCAGAGGGCGACGGCGATGATCGGCGGCGCGGCGCGCATGGCGCGTCAGCGGGACGCGGCTTTCCAGGACGCCGCGAGCTCCGCGACGACGTCGTCCGGCCGCTCGAGCTGCCACCAGTGGCCGCAGTGCGCGAACGACACGAAGCGCGCGCCGACGCGCTCCGCCATCCGGGCGCCGAAGCGCGGCGCCGCGTACGGATCGCCGTCGCCCCACAGCACCACGCCGGGCGCGGTGATGCGCGGCAGGTCGTCTTGCCACTCGTGGCTGACGCGCACGGCCGAGCGATAGAGGGCGAGGACGCAGCGCTTCATCTCGGCGTCGACGTGACGGACGGTCTCGGCGGCGTCGCGCTCCGGAACGCCCGCCGCGACGAGACCGGTCTTCAGCTGATCCGCGGTCATCATCTCCATGAACTGCTCGCCGACGCCCGCCGTCTGCCAGAGCTGCGCCGTCTCGTGCCACTGGTACTCGCGGTCGATCGGCGCCGCGCCCGCGACCCAGGTGCGGACGAGATCGGGGCGCAGCATCGCCGCGCGCAGGACGAGGAGGGCGCCCCAATCGTGGCCGACGAGGTCGAGCGGCGTCGCGAGCTTCGTCAGCTCACCGACGAGCCAGTCGACGTACGCCTCCTTGGTCGCGTCGAATCCCGCCGGCGCGGGACTCCCGAAGCCCGGCAGCGACACGACGACCGCGTCCTTGCGCTCGAGACGGCCGACGACGGCATCCCACACGCGGTGCGTGTCCGGGACGCCATGGACGAAAACGACGGGCATGATCGGCCTCCGTTGGTTGGTCGCTCGCCGCGGCGGTGATCGTCGCCGAGCATGGCCCTCGTCGTCGACGCCGGCGACGACGAAGAACGCACCGCCTTCTAGCGACGAGCGCGCCGCAGCGTCAACGGAGCGGCACGGCCGCGTCGCGTCCGCTCACACCGCGCCGGCGCCGCGAATCGCGGGAAACGCCGTCGCCGCGATCGCCGCCGCGCTTACGCGGCTGCGCTCACGGGCAGCCCGGCAGCGAGAACGCCGTCGGGTCGTCGATGCGGGTCGGGTCGAACGCCACGCCGGTGCCGATCACCGGATCCGCGCCCGGCGGGTGCTGCGTCGTGATGCTGCCGTCCGGGTCCGCGAGATAGCGTGAGCCGGCGCCGAGCTGCATCGGCGCGACCGACGCGAGGAGGACGTCCGAGCCGCCGGCGCCCGCGACGGCGGCGCCGCGTCCGTCGATCACGACGTGGTCGTCGACGGTGAGCTCGCAGGCGACGAAATCGAGGATGCGCGGCGCGCTGCTCGGGCCGCCGCGGGTGACGACGTCGCCGGCGACGGTGAGACGGCCGGTCGTCGCGCCCGAGAACACCCCCGCGCGCGCGCGGAACGCGCCGGCGATGCCGCTCGGGTCGGTCGCGACCGCGGCGATGGGCGCCGCAATCGTGCCGTCCTCCCCGGCGTCGAGGTAGACGCTGCCGCCGTCCGATCCGCTCGCGTCGATGCTCGCCGTGAGCACCAGGCTGCGCCCGGCAACGATGAAGACGTCGCCGCCCAAGCCGTGCCTGCTGCCGCCGCGTGCCGAGATCGCGCCCGCGACCGCGGCGTCGCCGTCGGTCGGGCCGATGACCTCGTTGGTGTTGAAGCCGTCGGCGGAGTCGATGTCGACGAACCCCCCGCGGCCGTCGCCGTCCGCGGCCGCGTCGGCACGGATCACGACGTCCTCGGCGACCGTGATGGGACCGCTCGCGAGCAGATCGAGATCGCCTCCGAAGCCGCCGAAGTTGTCGGAAGCGCCGCCTCTGATGTCGATGGTCGCGGAGCGGATCTCGGCGCGCCCGCCGACGGTCACGTCGCCGACTTCGTCGGTGCCGGCCTCGAGGAAGATCTCACCGCCGTCGCCGTTGCTGCGGCCGCGCGCGTCGATGCGTCCGGTCACCGTGATGTCGTCGCCGGCGTCCGCGCTGATCGATCCCTCGAAGCCGTTGCCGCCGGAGACGTCGATGTGGCTTCGCAGCTCCAGATTCCGTGCGACCAGCGCGTCGATCTCGCCGCCGGACCCGCCGGTGGCGCCGCGAAGCTGGATCGTCCCTTCCACGACGAAGCTGCCGCTCGCCACCTCGACCTCGAGGATGCCGCCGTCACCGAAACGCTCGCGGTCGACCAGCGGCGCGTTGCTGTTGCCTTTGATCTTCGAGCCGTGCGCGAGGTGCACGTCGCCGACCGAGGTGAGCGTGACGGTCCCGGCGAACGGCGCCGACACGTCGATGAGACCGCGATGCTCGATGCGGCCGAGGGTCTCGAGAGCGATCAGGGCGCTCTGGTCGGAGCGCTTCCTCCCGCGGGCGAGGATCTTGCCGTGCTGCCCGATGGTGATGTCGCGTGTATCGACGAACTCCAGCGTCGGATCGTCGTGGGGCGCCCGCAGATCGATCGTGCCCTCGATCACCAGGGCGCGGCCGCCGACGTCGAAGGCACAGTCGGTCGTGAGCGTGATCTTGCCGGTGACCGTGACGGTGTCGGCGGTGCAGGGTCCGCTCGGCGGCGCGCAGAGGACGTCGGTCGTATTCGCGAGCGCATTGGCGGAGCAGGCGCGCGTGACAGCGTACGCCGGGGCCGCACGAAGCGCGCCGCTCAGACAGAGCGCTGCCGCGGCCGCGGCCGTGAACAGCGTCGTCCGGACGCCGTGCCGGCTCTCGGGTGCACGTGTGGCGAAGAAGGGGGAGAGGATCGGCATCGAAGTCCTCCATTCGCCGGCGGCGACGTCGAAGCGACCGGCTCGGCTGTGGTGTGCGCGCGGGCGCTAGAGCAAGAGAGGGACCAGCGCATCTGCTGCAAAACGGCGCAACCACGGCGCCGGCGGGCATGCGACGGCGAGTGCAATGTCGCCAGGAGTCGCACGCCTGCACGATCGCATGCCGCGATCGTCGGCGGCCGCCACCGGCGGCGGAGCGCGTCAGGCCTGCTGCCGCGCTCCGCGGTCGACCTTGCGTGCTTCGAGCATCCAGAGAAAGCCGTCGAGGAGGAGGCCGCGGTCGGCGACGGCGCCGAACGGCGACGCGCGCACGACGGCGGCGCCCTCGTCGGCGCTCAGCGACTGGCGCAGCACCCGCGGCATGACGATCCGCGTGAACCAGTTGCCGCCGCGCGCCGCCATCGCCGCGACGGCGCTCGCCGGCGCGGTGCGGTTCATCTCCGCGATCAGCGCACGCCCGTCCGGCGCGAGGACCCGGTGAATCTCACGCAGCCCGGCGACCGCGTCGGGCCACATCTTGATCGAGCCCGTGCTGATCACGGCGTCGAAGCTGCCGTCCGGAAACGGCAGCTTCGAGACGTCGGCGACCTCGAAGCGCAGGCGGCGCGCGGCGGGCGAGCCGGCGGCGTGCGCGCGCGCCAGCTCGATCATGGTCGGCGCGAGGTCGACGCCGCAGACTTGGGCCTGCGGCAGGCTCTCGGCGATCATGATCGTGAACTGTCCCGGCCCGCAGCCGACGTCGAGAAGGCGGCGGGCGTCGCGGAAGCGGACGTGCAGCTCGGCGCTCAGCTCCGGAAAGAGGTCGCGAAACGCGGTCTGGATGCGCCGGTCGTAGACGTGCGCGATCCAGCCGTCCATCGCGCCTTTCCCGGACGCCATCACGCGGAAGTTCGGCAGCTCACGCCGGACGACGAAGAGACAGAGCGCGAGCGCGACCAGCGCCGGCACCGCGCTCGGTCCGAGGACGAGCAGATGCGATGCGACGGCGCAGATCATCAACAGCGCGAGGCCGGTCGCCGCGATCGTGGAGAGCGGCGTGACCAGCAGGCCGATCGCGCCCGCGGTCTCGACGACGCCGACCGCGATCCGGAACCACTGTCCGAAGCCGAGCCGGTCGAACCCCGCGACCGCGGACGGCGCGGCGCGGAACTTCATCGACGCGGAGACCAGGAGCAGCGCGGCGAGGAGCAGGCGCGCCGTCCAGCTGGCGTAGCGCGTGGCGTCTCTCATCGCCGCTCCAGGCGCTTCGCGAGCGCGGCTTGGAAGGATCGAATGCGTCTGGCATTCGTGCCCAGGTCGCCTTTGCCGATGCGGGACCGCGAGCGGACGTTCACGACCGCGCCGGTCATGTGGTGGTCGATCGTGATCGTGACGTCGTCCTTGAACCGAAAGACCGGGGTGGTCGCGACGGCCTGGATCGCGCCGGGGTCGCGCACCTGCGAGGTGATCTCCCAGCCGAGCGCCGCGGCGGTCGCGAGCGCGGCGTCGAACACGTGCTCGTACGGCGCGTCGAAGCGCTGCGGCTGCAAGTCGGGGTACTGCGGCGTCGCGCCGGTCTGCACGTCGTTGATCGTCGGCCAGATGAACGCCGCCATGAGTCTCGCCACGATGACGACCAGGAGGACGACGCCGGCCCTTCTGAGAATTCGCTGGAGATTCACCCGCGCCTCCTCGTCCGAGGTCGATCGCAGCGAAGGTCTGGCAGACTCGCCGCTCGCTTTCCAGCAGCGCGAACGGAGCCGCTGGTGTGCGGCATAGCCGGCATCGTCCGGCGTCGGGGCGCAGACCCGTCCGATCCGACGAAGCTGGCGCGCATGACGGCGACGCTGGTGCACCGCGGTCCGGACGACCACGGCTATCTGCTGCTCGACAGCCGGGGCGGTCGCTGCACGCTCGGCCGCGAGCCGGCCTTCGACGGCGCGTGCGACGTGCTCCTCGGCAGCCGGCGGCTCGCGATCGTCGATCTCTCGAGCGCCGGACGGCAGCCGATGGCGAACGCGCGGCGCGACGCGTTCCTCGTCTTCAACGGCGAGATCTACAACCACCCCGAGCTCCGGCGCGAGCTCGCCGGCCGCGGTCACCGCTTCCGGTCGAGCTCGGACACCGAGGTCGTGCTCGCGGCCTACGACGAGTGGGGGCCGGACTGCGTGCAGCGCTTCAACGGCATGTGGGCGCTCGCGGTCTGGGACCAGCGCCGGCGACGGCTCTTCTGCTCGCGGGATCGCTTCGGGATCAAGCCGTTCTACTACTTCCTCGACGACGACCAGCTGGTCTTCGGCTCGGAGATCAAGGCCGTCCTCCAGGGGATGCCGGGCTCGCCGTCGCCGCACTACCCCGCGATCCGCGCGTATCTCAGCCCCGGCCTTCTCTGCCACCGCGCCGAGACCTTCTTCGCCGGCGTCAACCGGCTGCCGCCGGCGCACAACCTCGTCGTGTCGGCGGCGCGCGCCGAGCTGACGCGCTACTGGGACTACGACGCGCCGACGGAGCGCCACGACACCAGACACGCCGACGAACGCTTCGCGGCGCTCCTCGACGACGCCGTCCGCCTGCGCCTGCGGGGCGACGTTGCCGTCGGCGTCGCGCTGAGCGGCGGCATCGACTCGACGGCGGTGACGGCGCTGGCGCGACGCCATCTCGACGGCGCGCCCCTCGAGGTCTTCACCGCCGCGTTTCCCGGCGCCCCGTTCGACGAGCTGCGCTGGGCGAAGCTGGCGGCGGCGCGCACCGGCGCCGAGCTGCACGTCGCGGAGTACCGGCCGACGAACCTGCTCGCGGACCTCGCGCGCGTGATCTGGCACCTCGACTATCCGGCGATCGTCTCCCAGGTGCTGCCGCGATGGCAGCTCATGGGCCTCGCCGCCGAGCACGTGAAGGTCGTGCTCGAAGGGCAGGGCAGCGACGAGATGCTCGGCGGGTACCTCAAGCGCTACTTCGTTCCGTGGGCGCTCGACACGGTCGGCGACCTCGCGTCGCGGAGGCTGCCGCGCGCCGCGCGCGATCTCGCCTCGGCGACGCTCGCCACCTATCGGCGCTACGGCGCGGCGCCGCTCCGCGACACCGTCGAGCGCGCCTTGCCGGTGCTCCTGCGGGCGCGCCGCGCCCGCTCGTTCTCCGCGGCCGTTCTCGCCGACGACTTCCGCGCTTCGACCGACGGATCGCCGCCGCCGCACGCGGTCGCGGCGCCTCGGTATCCCGATCGGCTGACGAGAACGCTGCACGACGATCACGCGCGCGCGATTCTTCCGCATCTCCTGAAGTTCGGCGACGCCATCAGCATGGGCCACTCGCTCGAGGCGCGGCTGCCGTTCCTCGACCACCGGCTCGTCGAGCTCGTCTTCCAGCTTCCGCCCGACCACAAGTTCGACGGGAAAACCTCGAAGATCCTCCTGAAGCGGTCGCTGAAGGACGTGCTGCCGCCGGAGATCGTCGCCCGCCGGGACAAGATCGGCTTCGCGACGCCGATCGCCGACTGGCTGCGCGCGCGTCTCGACGCCGAGGTCCGACCGCTCCTGCTCTCGGCGCGCGCCCGCGGCCGCGGCATCTTCGATGCGGCGCGGCTCGAGCACGCCCTGGCGCGGCTCGGCCGCGGCGGCGAAGGGAGCGGCGAGCTCGCGTTCCGCTGGGTCTCGGTCGAGCTCTGGTTCAAGCTCTTCATCGACGGCGCCGCGCCCGCTCGGCCGGACTCCGCGGTCGAGCCGCGCGGCTGATCCGCGGACGCGCGCGGCGCCGCGTCCACCGCGCCGCAGCGTCACGTGCAGCCGCGAAGGGGATTCGGCGGTCGCGACGGTCGCGGGAGTATGCGCGTCGCGGGTCTCAGCGCAACGCGAACGCGAGATAGTAGAGGCCGCCGGCGAGGACGGCCGCGGAGCCGAAGCGACGGGCGCGCGGGGCGAGGCGTCCGTCCCCGATCTGCCGCGCGTCGATCCGTCGCAGCATGGTGAGGACGCCGAAGAGCAGCAGCACCACGAGCTGGTGCCCGAGCTCGACGCCGGCGCTGAAGGCGCCGATCGCCGTGGCGATCGCGATGGCGGGCAGGTCGCGCATCGCGTCGACGAGGCCGCCGGCGAAGCCGAGGCCGTGGAAGAGCCCGAAGCCGAAGGCGACGCCGAGGCGCGGCCAGCCGCGGCTGTGGCGCGGCACGAGCAGGTTCTGCGCCGCGACGGCGATGATGCTCGCGGCGATCATCGGCTCGACGATCCCGCGCGGCAGGCTCGCGAGCCGGAGCGTCGCGAGCGTCAGCGTGACCGTGTGCGCGACCGTGAACGCCGTCACCACCGCCAGCAGATCGAGGATGCTCCCGACCGCGACCACGAGCGCGGCGACGAAGAGCAGATGATCCCAGCCGCCGAGGATGTGGCGGATCCCGTACTCGACGTACTCGCGGACCAGCCGAGCCTGCGACAGCGACGCGGGCGCGACCTCCGGCGGCGCGTCCCAGTCGAGCGGCCAGTCGATCGGCTGGGCGGCGGTCAGGAGGACGCCCTCGCGGACGACGCGCTCCTCGCGCGCGAGCCGCGCGACGAACGTCGCCTCCCAGGGATTGCCGGGCGCGAAGGTGATCTCGCGGAGCAGATCCTCGTGGACGGTGAGCCGCGACGGCCGTCGCACGCTCGCCGGGAAGGGGAAAAGCAAATCGTAGACGACGAGACCCTTGACGGTGCGGTCCTCCGGCGGCGTCAGCGATCGCAGCTCGCCGCTGAGCGGCGTGCCGTCCGCCGTCACCTGCACGTGCGCGAGCACGTAGCGCGCGTGCGCGCGCCAGAGCTCTTCGAGGCTCGACGTCGCGGTCTCGCCGGCGGCGAAGGTGCCGGCGACGAAGACCTCCTCGTTCGAGACCCGGATGCGCATCGCGGCGGCGTCGGGACGCACGTCGAGCTCGAGCGCGCCTTGCGCGACCGGGTGGGCCGCCGCGCGGCTCGCGGCGAGCACGACGAACAGGACCGGCCAGAGACGCGACGCGAGCTTCATCGGTGCGCGTGGAAGGCCGCGAACCGTGGGTTCACCTCGGCACAGCGTGTGAGCAGGGCGCGGCCGGCGGCGAGGTCGCCGGCGCTCATGTGGATCATCGCCGCGTGGTACAGGAGATGGGTGTCGGCGACGCCGGTCGCGAGCGACCGCTCCGCCGCCGCCAGCGCCTCGGTCAGATCGCCGTGCTTGTAGAGCGCCCATGCGAGCGCGTCCCATGCGAAGATCGTGTGCCGGAGCTCGAGATCGCGTCGCGCCCACACGACGGCCTCGGCGGCGTCGTCCTGCGAGTCGGAGAAGAAGCCGGCGAGGTGATGGACGTAGAGCACCTCGCCGCGTGCGACCGACGCGCGATAGTCGGCGAGGGCGCGGGCGTAGCACGGCGCGGCGTCGCTCGGCCGCCTCATGAACGCGTGCAGGTCGCCGAGCGCCTGCCAGACCTCGGCGCGCGGCGTGCGGCGGAGGACGCGCTGGTAGAGCGCGACCGCGTCGGCGTCGTCGCCGCGCGCGCCCTCGAGCTCGGCGAGGTGCTCGAGCGCGCTCCAGTGCTCGGGCGCGACGGCGAGCGCGGCGCGGTAGTGCCGCTCCGCCTCGTCCCAGCGGCCGCGCTTGAACGCGAGCTCGCCGAGCTGGACGCGGAACCACACCACCACGTCGGGCGCCTCGAAGACGTCTCGCTCGGCGATCGCGAGGCCGTCGGCGAGATGCCGGGAGGCGTCGTCGAGCCGACCGCGCACCAGGTCGAGCCGTCCGAGACGCGACGTCGTCGCGACGGTGTCGTCGGCGGCGCGCGCGAGCTCGGCGTAGGCGGCGGCCGCCGCGTCGACGTCGCCGAGCTCGAGGCGCGCGTCGCCGATGATCTGCGTCGCCGAGCTCTTGTCCGGGAGGAGGCCGCGCAGCTGCTCGCCGGCGGCGAGCGCGGCGGTGAAGCGGTGCTCCGCGAGCGCGACCCGGGCGCGTACCCCGACACCGGCGGCGTTCTGCTCCGCCGGCATGGCCGCGAGCGAGCGGTCGGCGGCGCGCTCGGCGCGGCGGAGGTCCTCGAGGTCGCCCGTCCAGCGCTCGCGGCGGAGATAGCGGTCGACGAGCTGATTCCAGGCGATGAAGTCGTCGGGGTCGCCGGCGACCCGCCGCTCGAGAAATGCGATGCCGCGGTTCCAGCCGGCGAGCCTCGCGTCGCCGCGGGCGGCGGGCGTGGAGTCTGCCGCCAAAGGGGCGTCGACGGCGGGGTCTCGCGCCACGGTGGGCGCGGGCGCGGTCTCTCGCGCCGCGGGTGCGGCAGTGGCGGAATCAGCGGTGGTGGTCGTCGTCACGGTCGACGCGCGCGCCGCGACCGCGTGGGTGACCGTGCAGAGCAGCAGCAGGATCGCGCCGCCGATGGGCGGCGGCTTCGGGCGGCGCCGGTCGGCAACGGCCGACCGGCGCCGAGCATGGACGGGAGTCGTCAGTTCCGCGTGTTGTCGTCGACCACGTCGGGCGCGAACGGCTGCTGCGACGGCGCGACGAACGGGAAGAAGTCCTGCGGCGGGACGTCGCTGCCGTTCACGTTGTCGCCGAGCGGCGTGCCGTTGGCGATGATCGTGAGCAGGGTGTCGACGACGTCGTCCTTCAGGCGCCGGCCGTTGGGAAAACCGGCGCCGGCATTGTCGCCGCCGCCGCCGCCGCTGTTGGGCACGTTGCCGTCGAGGCGCAGGATGTCGCCGCGGGCGACTGCGACGCTCGCGAGCAGGCCGATGTTCTCGTCGCTGGTGCCGAGCGCGTGGAGCGTGGCGACGATGCCGTCCGCGAACTTGCCTTTGGCGTCGTCCTGCGGCGACGAGTTGTTGTACGCGTTCTTCTGGTTGAAGGGCACGAGCACGACGTTGACGGCGGGCACGCCCTCGCGGTCGATGTTGCGCCAGCCGCCGGAGCCCTGCGGCACGCTGCCCGGCTCGCCGATCGTCTGCTTGACCTTGCGCTGCGACGCGCAGCTCAAGCCGACTTCGCTGCCGTTCGAGCCGTACAGCTCCGCGACCGGGATGCTGATCGCGATGCTGAGGACGTTGTAGCCCGCGAAGCTGTCGCGCCCGCGCTCGAAGACCGTCGGATCGGGCGCACCGTTGCGGACCGAGGCGACGAAACGGCCGAACGCCGGGATGTCGAAGAAGAACGGGTCGTCGACCTCGCCGGCGAAGAACTTCACGTTCGGGATTTGGAAGTCCTGCAGCTCGGTGACGACCTGCGCGGGCGCCGTCGCGGCGACCGACGGGTTCGTCGCCACCGCGTCGAACGTGTGCTTGACCTTGTGGCGCCGCGTGCCGCGGAAGCCCTCGAACTCGATCGTCGCCACCTGCGGCTGCGGGACCTGGAGGACCTCCACGCCGGGCGGGCCGTCGGCGGCGACGCGCGGGCTGAACGTGACGTTGATGAACCGGTCGGGCACGGCGTCGCCGGTGTTCTCGATCTCGAACCGATAGCGCACGGTCGGGTCGAAGACGGCGAAGTTCGCGGCCTCGCCGGCGACGATGAAGCCGCGGAAGGTGGTGACGAGCACGGCCTGCGAGTTGTCGTTCGGATCGAGGAAGAAATAGAGGTCGGCCAGGTCGGCCGCCTGATCGCCGGCCACGCCGGGCGCGTCGCCGTGGTCGGCGGCGCGCACCGCGGGAGCGGCGCCCATCCAGAGTACGACCAGCGCACCGAGCGCTGCGAGCCCGCATCCGAGACTGCGTCTGCTTCTCGTCATGGTCTGTCCCCCCAACGTCGCGAAGTCTGGTTGTAGAGATCCCCCGAGTGGAAAATGAGCGTGTCTATGCCGGCGGGCATCTGGCCAGTCAAACGGCGCGCGAACGTCGCGCGCTGACGTGGCGATCGGCTCGATGCGGCGGTGGCGGCGTCGAGCCTGGTCACGCGCCTCGCCGGTCGCCGGCTGCGTGGGCGCGGCCGAACGCGGCGAGCGCCAGGGTGCTCGCGGCCGCGATCGCCGCCGCGAGCACCCCGAGCGTCGCCTCGAGACCGATGCGGTCGACCAGCATGCCGACGGGCGGCCCGCAGACGACGAACGCCAGCCGGAAGCAGAGCGCGTTCAGCGAGAGCACGCTCGCGCGGTCCTCGTCCGGCGCGTCGCGCTGGATCACGGTCGCGAGGATCGGGATCTGAAGCCCGCGCGTCGTCATGAAGCACAGATAGAATGCGACCGCCCAGGCCGATCGGATGGTCGCGAGTGCGGCGCAGCCGCAGACCGCGAGGACGGCGCAGGCGGTGAGCGTCGGCCGGACGCCGAACGTCTCGGCGGCGCGCGCGCTCGCGAGCGAGACGCCGGCGAGCCAGAGGCTCGCCGCCGCCCAGATCGGTCCGAACCACGCGAGCGGGATCCCGCGGCCCTGCATCCACGGCTGGATCAGCCAGACCAGGAGGAACGTCGAGAGGCCGAGGACGACGCTCAGCAGGATCGCCGTCCGCAAGCGACGATGCCGCGCCGTCCGCCCGACGACGTGCCACATGTGCGCGGCGTGGCCGGCGGCGATCGGCGGCGCCGTGCTCGGCGGCTGCCGCATGGCGACGACCGTGCCGAGCGCCGCGAGGGCGACCGGCGTCTCCAGCCAGAACGGTAGACGGGGCGCGAGCGCGTACAGCCATCCGCCGGCGGCCGCGCTCGCCGCCTCGCACGCTTGCCCCGCGGCGCGCGTGCGTCCTTCCCAGCGGGTATAGGCGTCGATCTCGCCCGCCGCGGAGAGCGACGCGAACAGCAGGGCGGAGTCGGCGCCGGAGAAGAACGCCTGACCGGCGCCGAGCGTGACCTCCGCGGCGACGATGCCGCCGAACGTCGTGCCGGCGGCGTAGAGCATCCAGCCGATCGTCCACAGCAGCGCGCCGGCGAGCAGCGACGCCCGATGGCCGATGCGGTCGGCGACGTAGCCGGAGGGAAACTCGAGCACGACCGAGGTGAGACTGTAGATCGCCTGGAGGACCATGATAGCCGTCAGCGTCAGGCCGATCTGGTCCTTCCAGAAGAGCGTGATGGTCGGGATCGGAAAGAGGACGTAGTGGAGGCCGCCGAACGCGACGAGGAGCCGCGGCGTCCGCAGCCGGTCGTTCACGACGCGCCCGCGCGGAGCCGCGGCGTCCGCAGCCGGCGCTCAGCCGGCGTCGGCGTTGCGGCCCTTGAAGGGCTGGTTGCCGAAGCGGTCGAGGTGCACGACGTCGCCGACGGGCCGGCGCGTCGTCGGACCGTAGCGGCCGAGCGGCCACCCGAGCGGTACGACCGCGCACGGCTGGATCGACCACGGCAGGCCGAGCGCGCGGCGCGCCAGCAACGTGCTCCACAGCGGCAGCGTGATGAGCGCGGCGCCGAGCCCGGCGGCGCGCGCCGCGAGCAGGAGGTTCTGCACCGAGGGGAAGATCGAGCCGTAGTAGCTCGCCGCCGCGATCGGCGGGAACGGCGCCCGCACCGCGCCGCGCAGGCAGGCGACGACGATCACCGGGATCTCCGCGAAATGATCGGCCTGCCATTCGCACCGCGTCCATGATCCGCGTCATCTTCGCGTCGTCGCGGAACATCCGCCGTCCGATGCCGCCGTAGATGCGCCACGCGCGCCGATTGAGGACGCCGAGACGCTCCTTCACCGCGCGGTCCTTGACGACGATCCACTCCCAGTTCTGCGCGTTGCTGCCGGTCGGCGCCTTGAGGGCGAGCTCGATCAGATGCAGGACAAGCTCGTCGTCGACGGGATCGGGCTTGAGCCGGCGGATCGCGCGCTGCGTCCGCATCGCTTCCTCGAGCGGCATCGTGAGCGGCATGCGCGGCCATAAAGCACGCGCGTCGGCGCGAGGCCAGCGCGCGCGGTCGCGGTCCGAGCGCAGCGAAGGCAGGCGATCGACGAAGAGCGAGCCGCCGCGCTCGGAGGAGCGGCTGGCGTCCCGGCGCCGCGCGTCTAGGCCGCGGCCGCCTGCGGCACCGGACCCTCGGGAACCGTCACGCGAAAGACCGAGCCGCGGCCGGGCTCGCTCTCGACGCCGATCTCGCCGCCGAGCTGCTCGACCAGCTGCCGGACGATGTAGAGGCCGAGGCCGACGCCGCCGTACGAGCGCGCGTCCGAGCTGTCGACCTGGCGGAACATGTCGAAGATGTAGGGCAGGTGCGGCTCGGGGATGCCGATGCCGGTATCGGTCACGGTGAAGACGCAGCCGGCGTCGGTGCGCGCGCAGCGCGACCACGACGCTGCCCGCGGGCGTGAACTTGAGCGCGTTCGCCGATCAGGTTCTTGAGGATCATCTTGAGCTTGCGGCGGTCGGTGTGGAGCGCACCGTCGACGGCGTCGAAGCGGAGCGCGACGTCCGCCTTCGCCGGCAGCGCCGCGAACTCCGTCCGGAGCTCGTCCCAGAAGCTCGCGAGCGCCAACGGCTCGTGGCGGGGCGGGCTCTTGCCGGACGCCGATCCGGTTCAGGTCGAGCGTCGCCTCGATCAGCTCGAGCAGCTCGACGCTCGATCGGCGGATGCGCGCGAGCAGGGTCGCCTGCTCGCGCTCGAGCGCGGTGTCCGCGAGCATGTCGGTGTAGCCCAGGATGACGTTCAACGGCGTCCGCAGCTCGTGCGACATCGTCGAGACGAACTCGGACTTGAGGCGGCTCGCGCGCTCGAGCTCCTCGACGAGCTGCGCGTTCGTCCACGCCATCGACGCGAGCTGCGCGATGCCGCGGGCGATCCGCTCCTGCGCCGGCGTGAACGGCTCGCTGCGCGTCCGGGAGCCGGCGGTCTGGATGCCGACGAGCTCGCCGCCGCGGTAGAGCGGCGCGCACAGCACGACGGTGAAGCCGTAGTAGGAGAGCACGCCGCCGATCAACGGATACTCCGTGCTCGTGCGCGTGACCTGCACGATCTCCTCGCGCAGGAGCCGCGACATCGCCGGCGCCTCCGGGTCCGACGGAAGCTTGACGAGGCGCAAGGCCTCCCATTCTTCGGTGGTGAGGCCGTAGCACGACGTCGGCGTGTACTCGCCCGCGTCGCGATTCCGGACCCAGGTCTGACTGAAATCGCATTCGAGCACCTCGGTCGTCAGCCGGCAGAGCCGCTCGAGGACGACCGGGGTCTCGAGCGACGAGATCAGCTCGCGGCCGACGCGCGCGAGCGCCGCCGAGATCGCGGCCTCGTCGGCGCGGGCCTTCTCCGCGGTCGCGCGCCCGGTGACGTCGGAGACGAAGCCGATCGATCGGACGATCGCGCCGTCGGGCGCCAGCACGAAGTAGCCGTCGTGCTCGACGACGACGTAGCGACCGTCCTTCCGCCGTACCCGGTACTGCAAGTGCAAGGGGCTCTTCGTCTCCAACGCCCGCGCGGTCTCGATCGCGAAGTCGCCGCGATCGCCGGGATGGATCAGCTCCTGCCAGCGCGCCAAGCCGCCGCAGAGCTCGTCGAGCGCGTAGCCGAGGATGCGGTCGTAGGCGCCGCCCCAGCGCACCTCGTCGCTGCGCGGGTCCCAGTCGTAGAGCAGCTGGCGGCTCGCGAGGCTCGCCGCCTCGAAGCGGTTCTTCCACTCCGCCGTCGACGCCAGCGCCTCCTCGAGGTCGGCGACGGACTCCGCCCAGCGCGCGCGATAGACGAGCGTCTGAAGGCCGGCGACCGTCCCCGTCGCCATCGCCCCGCCCACCATCACCGCGATCGCGAGCAGCGGCAGCTGCGGCTCGGGCACGATCAGGAGGACGACCGCGTGACCGATGACGAGCCCGACGTCGACGACGACGAAGTCCACCGCGGTTTGCAGGAAGGCGAGCGGCACGAAGGTCGCGATCGCCGAGATCGCCACCTCGCCGATGCCGTTGCCGAGGATCCCGTCGACGTACGCCGCCTGCAGCGGCAGCACGAACGCCAGACCGACGGTGTACGCGCGCAGGTTGCGCGCCGTCGGCCAGCGCGAGAGCCAGACCCCGAAGAGCGCGTAGAGACACACCACCAGGCGCGGCACGAGGAAGTGCACGTGCGACTCGTGCGCGCGGCTGACGACGATGATGGCGTAGATCGCGAAGAAGACGGCGCAGCTGAGCCGCATGGTGCCCGAGTCGATCGGCTGCGCGACGTTGATGCTCCTCCACAGCGCGCGCATGCCGGTGCGTTGTGAGCTGACTTGCGCGGTCGCGTGCGGCCGCGGCGCGGTCCGTGGGGGAGGCATCCTGACGGCGTGCGGGAGCACGCCACGTGCCACACTGCACACGAAGTCGCCGCGCGGCCGTCGTACGTCATCGCGCGCTCCGCCGGCGCCGACGGGCGCCGTCTCCTACACGCGGGAGTGGCACGGCGACGGCTCTGCGACACGGTTGCGTCGCTCGGCACGCCGAGCCGTACGGTTACGTGGCGCGCACCAGCTTGGCGCCGTCCTTGGCGATGCCGCCGTGCTCGTACTTCTTGCCGCGGCTGCTGTCGACGAGGCGCGCGATCAGCTCGCGGATGTCGTACTGCTTGCGCGGGTCGCGCGGGATGACGCCGTAGGCAGCAGTCGAGTCAACGTGAGGGCGGTCGATCCTAGCGTCCCGGCGACGATCCGGCCGAAAGCGTCGAGCGTGACGACGTTGTACGCCGGCGGTGCTTCGCGGACGCGGTCCCCGCGCCGGCGGTGCTGCTCGATCCGCTCGCGGCCATACTCGAGCTCCGCCAGGTACGCGTTGTGCTGACGGCACATCAGGCACACGTTGTCGGGACCGTGCGTCCCACCTCGTCCATAGGCCCGGCGATGATGGAACTCGAGCCCGCGGCGCTCCGTGCAGCGCCGGCGTCACCGCGGCCGGGAGCGGCGCGATCGGCCGCGCCCCGAGAGATGGCACGAGCGGAGCGGGAACAGGCGCGATCGGGTGAGCCGGTCGAACTCGGTCCGGACCGAGTTCATCGGCACGGTCACACACTGGCGAGACGGGAGACTCGACGCGCAGAGCAACTCGGTCCGGACCGAGTTGGCCGGTCGCGCTCGTCTCGACGCGGCCCGCAACGTGCAGCGATGCCGTCGCGCCGCCGACCGGGAGCATGCGGACCGTTGCCGGCACATCCGGCTGACGGGCGAACTCGGCGATCAGCTCCTCGATCTCGCGTTTGCTTTTGTGCGTCGCGCGCGCGAGCACCTGATCGGAATTCACGTCCGTCAGGTGAGGAACGAGTTTGCAGATTCCGCTCAAATGCAGGCGACCGTCCGCGAGCATGACGAGCAGCGTCGGGTACCGCCGCGCGGCACGAGCGACCGTGATCCGGGCGTACGCTTCGTGCTCCGAAAGGCGGAGGATCTCCGTGCAGTATGCGAACATCGACCCGGCGTCGCGGCGGTAGAGGCGGCGCGCGTCCACTTCCCCGATGTGCGCGACGAGCACCGCTTCGACACGCCGCGACTGCTGCACCAGATGCGACACGCGGCGGAGGAGCTCGTCGTCGGCGACGTGCTTCAGTTGGTCCATGCTCGTCATGGCTCTGTCATAACATGACGATTTTCGACCGCTTCACTTCCGCGGTGGTCGACGCAAACACGTCGCCATGACGATGACGTCGCGCCGGCCGCGAACGCCTCGGCCGACCGGTGTGCGAATTGGGCGATCTGTCGATGAATTGCTCGACGAAGCGCGTGGCAGCAGATGACGCTCTACGCGGAGACCAGCGCGCTGCTTCGCTGGCTGTTCAGCCAGGCTCACGCGGACTCGTCGAACCAGCGACAACCTGACGCATCCGCTCTCTCGTCGGGATCAGCGGCGATGCCGCTGCTGTCGGGGTCGATAGATGCGATGAAGCGGCTGGCCACCACCACGTGGTGGCATGATGCCCCACACACTTAGGTTCTAAGGACGACGACGCGCCAGGGAGCGCCTGCCGCCGTCCCGCTCCGCTTCGACCTGGGCTCGGTCATGAGCCGAGATGACGAGTCCGCTGCTCGTGATCCTCGGCGAGTCGGACCGGAGGTGCCGGTCTCGCGCAGCCGGTAAGACTGCACACGTCGGGCATCGAGGGGTGAGATCCTGCGACCCGAGGCGTACCAGCGGACGGCGAGCGCCGGTACCGCTACGGCGATGCTGCGGGATCGACCGAGATCAACATCTCGAAGTGAGCGTCGGCGTGCTCGATGGTGAGACCGTGACGCCGCGCGCACGCATAGATGAGGATGTCGGACGGCGGGATCGTCTTCCCACCATCACGCGCGGCGCGCGCCAACTCGAACGACGCTCGCCACACGTCATCGTCGATCGCAAGATCCGGAACGACAGCCTCGTACCGGCGGAGGATTCCGCGCTCGCGTTGGTCACCGATCCCCGCCCAGATCTCCAGGCGCACCATCGCGCACCATGCCGCGTCGCCGGCTCGGAGGAGGTTCTCCACCCGCGCCCGCACGAGCGGATCGCCCTTCGCGCGCATCTGGTGGACCCACGCCGAGGTGTCGACGAGCTTCATCTTTCGCGGCGCTGGTACGGCTCCCGGTACTCTAGCTCCTCGATCTCGTCGTTCGTGCGGAGCGTCCGAAACGTCCCGGAGTGTTTGACCAGCGCCGCCATGCGGCGGCGGCGGTTGAAATCCTCGATGGCGGTGACGATCGCCGCCCGCTTGGTCTTGGCGCGGGTGAAGCGCACCAGATCCCGCAGCTCGTCGTCGGGAATCTCAACGGTAGTCTTCATGATTCCAAGATAACGGACTGAGGAATCCACTTCAACGGCTACAAGAATCCTAGACGATCCTAGAATTCGAGCCCGTGTTGGTAGTCCGCATCAGGGACGTTTTCGCGGCTGGTTAACGGTTTACCGATTATCGGACGCTCTCAGATTCGCCGGCTATTCGCTGAATACGGAGTCTCCTCGACGATCAGCGGCCTTTCCGGTGACGTAACATCCCCTTCTCGACGTTCGGCCTTCTCTCCCCCTTCCACGGCAGCCTTGGGAAAGGCCGTACGCTGTAGCCATCACCCCCAAATTCACGGTAAATCTGGGGCCGATGGTTACACGGTCATTGACGCTACCGCGGTCGGCCTTCTTCCTGTTCGGACCGAGAGGAACGGGTAAGAGCACCTGGATCCGTGCGGTGCTGCCGGACGCACTCGTCGTGAATCTTTTGCTGGCCGAGAGCATGCTTCGCTATACAGGGCATCCGGCAGAGTTCCGCGCCGAGGTTCTCGCGCAGTCACGTCGCCGCTGGATCGTGCTCGATGAAGTCCAGCGCGCTCCCGGCCTGCTCGATGAAGTCCATTGGCTCATGGAGGAAAAGGGCTACCGGCGATTCGCACTGACCGGCTCGTCAGCACGCAAGCTCAAGCGCGGGGCGGCCAACCTGCTGGCCGGGCGCGCCGTCGTCAAGAATCTCTTGCCGTTTACCGTGCACGAGATGGGCTATTCGGTGCCGGTGAGGCAGCTGCTCCGGTTCGGGTCGATGCCGATCAGCGTCACCGCCAAGACGCATGCGGCACGCGAAGAATTTCTGCGCGCGTACGTCACGACGTATCTCGCCGAGGAGATCAAGGCCGAAGCACTCGTCAGAAGTCTCGGCAGCTTCAGCCGCTTTCTCGCGGTGGCGTCCCTCGCTGCAGGACAGACGACGAATGTCTCGAACATCGCGCGCGACGCCGGCGTGTCCCGGGACACTGCCCGCGGCTACTTCGACGTGCTCGTCGACACGCTCATCGGCACTTGGCTCCCGGCCTATCGGCCGAGAGCCAAGGTAAAGGAAGTCGGCCTCCCGAAGTTCTACTGGTTCGACGCAGGCGTGCTCAATGCCGCCGCTGGGGGCTTCGATCAGCCAATGCCAGCCGACTGGAACGGCGTCCTGCTCGAGCACTTCGTTCTGCACGAGATTCGGAGCTACCTGCACTATGCCGGCACAAAGGGATCACTGGGCTACTGGGCCACCCCGAGCGGCAGCGAAGTGGACTTCATCTGGTGGCACGGATCCAGGCATGTGGCGATCGAGGTGAAGCACGGCGCACAGTACCGTCCCGAATATCGGAAGGGGATCGCGTCCCTGCTGTCCTCGATAAGAGCCGCCAGTTACATCGTGTATCTCGGCGACCGCGAACTGAACGTCGAAGGCACCCGTGTCGTGCCGATCGAGACATTCCTGCGGCGGCTCCACACGGGCGAAATCATCGGGTGAGATGTCGGCAGCTCCGCTTCGATCCATCGCCGACGACCCTGATGCTGACGTGTGGGGCCTTCGTGCCACCACGACGAGCGGGTAGCCGGCCGCTTCATCCCATCTACGATCTCGGACTCGCTGGGATCCGTGCAGTCGGTCCAACGGGCGTGCGCGCGAGGCGGTTGCCCGCGTGACTGGGCGTGTAATACACTTCCGTATCGCATGGCGCTGAGCCTTCGACTCGATCCGGACACCGAGCGGCTCGTCAACCGGTTGGCGCGGACCCGGCGGCAGACGAAGTCAGAGGTCATCCGCGAGGCGCTGCGTTCCCTCGCGGTGGACCAACGGACGCCACGCGCCGGCGCGACCCTGCACGACGCGATCGCGCAGCACATCGGGTGCTTCGACAGCGGCGGCATGAACCTCTCGGAGATCAGCAGGCGTCCGTTGTTCTCGAACGAGATGAATCCGCGATCGAACAGATGGTCGATGGACGGCGTCAGCAAGAGCCCGTTCTCGCCATCGAGCCGCGCATCGTTGTCGCTGTCGCGCCACGGGCGGATGTGGCTCGCGCCGTAGGTACTCCCACCGCTCGACGCCGGTGATCCGGCAACGTTTCTCGATGCGGTGGACCTTCTCCTTGAAAGTCCTTGCCCGCGGCGGGCGAGGATGAGCTGTATCTTCTCCGTCTCGTCGAGCCTCCGGTCGTTCTCGACCTCGTGTAGCGCGCCCACCTTGTAGGTCGCTGCGCGCATCGGACACTGGTTACACGCTCGATCCGATTCCCAGCGCCAATGTGGCGTAGTTTCGACGTGCCAATCTGGTGCGGGTCGCTGCTGCGCCTTTCAAATGGACACTCGAACGCCGACTGTGGCAGGCTCGCGCCTCCCCAATCCTCGATCGGACGTGGCCCGTGCCACCCAAGGAGACTCATTTCACGGCGGGGTAACGGATCGGAGTGCCGGACGGCAGCGAGCTTACGTGCACGTCGGGGGGCAAGGGGTCACAGTCTTCCCGGCGGAGATGGTAGGAAACACAAAAGGCCTATTGGCTTACGTAATTCCCGTTATCCGGACACGCCCCGATTCGGTCCTACCCCCCTCACCACGGAGCAAAGGAGCGCACGCCGGTACACGCCCAGTCGGAGCTGCCTTGCCGCGACCATCAGACCTTTCGAGGGCGCGGTGCAGTTGGCGGAGATCTCGAGCTCCGCGCAGCGACGGATCCCATCCGAAGAGATGTCAGCGGCCATGCCCTTCGATCGCGGCGTGACGCCCGATGTCGCCGCGCGTCGCGTCGAAACGAGAACGGGGAGTCCAGGTCGCGGACTCCCCGTTCGTCCGACTGCGAACTACGCCGTGCGGAGGCGCCGACGTTCAGAACGTGAACGTCGCGATACCGACGGTGATCCCCGACGCACCGACGATCACCAGCACGCGATCGCCACGCTGCAATCGCCCCTCCTCGAACGCGAGGCTCATGCCGAGCGGTACCGAGGCCGAGACCGTGTTGCCGTAAGCGGGATGCGTCGCGTAGTGGATCGCGAGCGGGAAGCCGAGACGGCGCGCTACGACCTCGACCGCTTTCTCGCTCGCGGCGTGGCTGAAGCAGATGTCGTACCGCTGGCCGCGGAGTCGAGGATCGGCATCGAAGGTCTCGACGATTTTCCGGGTGGTGGTGGCCAGGAGCTCGCGCGACAACGAGAAGAACTTGAGCGGCGCGTAGCGCGCGTCGAGCCGTGCGGTCGCGAAATCGCCGGCGGTCGGCAGCGGGATCATGCAGAGCGCGTGGTGCTCGCCGAAATTCCGGAACCGAAAGTAGAAGTCGTCGTCCGGAGCGTCGTTGGTGACGACGGTCGCGGTCGCGGCCTCGCCGATCGTGCAGGTGGCGAAGCGGTGGTCGAGCTCCTGGAGGTCGCTGACGGTCCACTCGCCGTACTCCTTGAAGCCGCACTCGCAGTTGATGATGAGACCGCGACGGTAGGCGCCGCTCCGAAGGTAGCTGTGCGCGATCTGCAGCGCGCGGAGCCAGCTGGCACACGCATCGAGGACGTCGAAGCAGGTGGCGTTACGCAAGCCGAGCTCGGCTTGCACGATGTTCGCCATCGCCGGCTCGATCCAGCCCCGGCCGACGCCGACGTAGATCAGAAAGTCGACGTCGGCGGCGGACAGCGCCGCGCGCTCGAGCGCGCGACGGCCGGCATCGAGCGCGAAATCGATCGCCCGCTCCCCCTCGGCGACCTGGTACCGGGTCTCGGTGCCGGCAACGGCGAGAAACGCGCGGACGTGCTCCTCGACCTGCGCGAGCAACTCGCGGGAGAGCCGGCCGGCGTTCTCGGCCCGCACTCGGTCCAGGATCCACTCGTTGGTAATGCGTTTGCTCGGCAGCGCGTGGGCTACGCCGGCGATGTTCATCCCGACGTCGTCGGCCGGAGACCTTCGCCGGCGCCGGGGAGGCCGCCGGCGTCGTCGAGCTGGATGCCAGCCAGTACCGACTGCCGGGTGGCCCGGTATGCCGCCGCGAATCCTGCGAGCATGGTCGCCGTCACGATCAACACGACGTACCACAGCGCGGTCCATTCGGCGAGGTGGTACTGCAGATAGAAACCCAGAATGTAGCGGTAGTTGATGGAGACCCAGATCCACGCGGTGACGAAGCCGACCACGAGCCCGAGCGCCGCGCCGAGGCCACCGATGGTCCCGGCCTCGATCACGATCGCGCGGCGAACGGCCCCGTCGTCGGCGCCGATCAGTCGCCAGACGGCGAGCTCCCGACGGCGCTCGAGGATCCCGGCGACGAGGAGATCCAGAATGCCCGCGATCGTGACGATGATGATCAGGAGCTGAATCGCGTCGGTGAACGCGAACGCCCGATCGATCTTCTCGTCGAGATCGCGGACGACGTCGCGCAACGACAGCATCTTCACCAGGTGCTCGTGCCCGATCGCACCGGTGATGCCCCGGCGGACGGTTTCGAGCGATACGTCGGGGTTCGTGAAGACGTGGACGCGGCTCACCGTCGGGTCTTGCCAGCGTTCCGCGTACAGCCGGCGGCGCAAGACGATCGCGCCGCGATCCGAGATGTAGTCCGCGACGATGCCGACGATCGGCAGCGAGAGGATGCCGGTCGGCGTCGCCAGCTCGATCGCGTCGCCGACGTGCAGCCCGAATCGATCGGCGAGCGCCACCGAGACGTTGACGCCCTCGCCGCGGCGGAGCGCGTCCGCCGCGTGGACGGGATCCCCGGCGAAGTACCACCGGGATCCATAGGTTCGCGGATCGAAGAAGCCGTCGCTCAAGGCGAAGAGCGCGACCCGCTCGCCGCGATAGAGCTGGCCGTATTGCGCGCGCCAGGTCTCGACCGCACGCACGCCCGGCACGGCGCGCACCTCGTCGGCGACGCGTTCCGGCAGTGGCGATTCGAGCCAGCCGCCTTCCGTCGCGACGGCGCTCACCACCAGGTCACCGAGCAGAAAGCCGCCCTCCTCGTAGTAGCTGCCGACCGAGCGCTGAAAGCTGACGGTGAGGGATGCGACGGTGATGCCGATCGTGAGGACGCCGGCGACCGCGGCGACCGTCACGCCGGTGCGTGCCGGAACCCGGAACAGGCCCGCGGCGGCGACCCGTCCCTCGACGCCGAAGACGCGCGGGAGCAGACGCGACAGCGCCGCCGCGGTCCAGGTGACGACGGGAATCGCGATCACGAACACCGACGCGTTCCACACCGTCGAGCCGAAATTCCCCCACGCGAGGGAACGCAACCGGACCTGGATCGCGAGCGCGGCGATGCTGATCCCGACCAGCAGCAGCCAGAGCATGAAGAAGCGGCGCGCCGAGGGTCGCGCGCCGCGCGCGAACACCTCGCGCCGGAGCACCGCGAGCGGATCGAGCGCGGCCACCCGGCGCGCGGCGAAGTACGACGCGAAGAGCGCGGCGCCGATGCCGAGGATCGCGATGAACAGCAGCTCGCCCGCGTCCACTCGAAGATCGACGATCGGAAATCGCAGCTGAAAGATGACGCCCATCGAGTCCGACACCATGCCGGTCAGCAGCTCCGCCAAGACGATGCCGATCGGGATGCCGATGCCGACGCCGAGGACGCCGAGCGCGAGCGCCTCGCACATGAAGAGACGGAACAGCTGCGCGCCTTCGGCGCCGATGAGACGCAGGTGCGCCATCGCGAGCTGGCGATGAATCGCGCCGGTCGAGGTGCTGTTGTAGATGATGTAGACGCCGACCACGAGCGCGAGCGCGCTCAGCGCGGTGAGCATCGCCTGGAAGGAGGCCACGATGCGGTCGTACTGGAGACCGCGCTGCGCCGGCCGCGCGACCGACAGGGATGGCGGCAGTGCGGCCGACAAGTGCTGCGCCACCGCGTCCACGTCCGCACCGTCGCGCACCACGACGTCGATCTGATCGACGCGTCCGTCCTTTTGAAACAGGTCCTGCGCGCCGGCGATGTCCATGACCGCGAGTCGGCCGCCGAGGGCGTCCGCGAGCCCTGCCGTCTTCAGCAAGCCTCTGACCGTCAACGCCTTGATGCCCGCCGGCGTCGAGAGCCGGACGGCGTCGCCGACGGCGACTCGATGGGTGTCCGCAAACGACTTGGCGAGGAGAACCGTCGCCGGCTCGGCTAGCGCGCGCACGATCTCCTTGCGGTCGGTCGCGGCGGTCACCTGATAGCGGCCGATGTCCTGCTCGGCGGTCAGATCGACGCCGTAGAGCTGCAGCGTCTCGGTGGGGTCGGCGGCGAGCGCGACCGTGCCCCGCACCAGCGCGATCGCGGCGGTCACGTCGAGATCGTTGCGGACGGTCTCGACGGCCGCTTCCGGAAAGCCGATCTCGCCGACCCCGAGGGTCACCTCGAGTGCGGCAGGGCCCGCTGCCAGCTCGATGGTGCGCCGAAAGTTCTCGCGGACACTGTGATTGATGATGTTGATCGCGACGATCAGCGAGACGCCGGTCGAGATCCCGCCGATGACGAGTGCCGTCCGACCCCAGCTCGCCCGGAGCTGGCGCAGACTGATCTGCCGTAACAGCCTGAGCACGCGAGGAAGCCTACTGCGCGAGCGTGAGATCCTCGGCGGGCGGAGCGCCTTCGTCCGGCAGCTCCATCGCCTGCTGCAAGGCCCCGTCGACGAGCCGCAGAACTCTACCCGCATACGCCGCAAAGACGGGATCATGGGTGACGAGGAGGACCGTCACGCCGGTCTGCTCATTGATCTCCTGGACGAGATCCATCACCGCGCGCCCGCCAGCGCGGTCGAGGTTGCCGGTCGGCTCGTCGGCGAGCACGATCGCCGGGCGGATTGCCAGCGCGCGGGCGATCGCGACCCGCTGCTGCTCGCCGCCGGAGAGATGTGCGGGATGATGCGAGGCCCGATGCGACATGTTCACCAGCGCGAGTGCGTCCGTCACGCGCGCATCGACCTCGCGCTGCTCGATGCCGTCGAGGACCAGCGGCATCCCGACGTTTTCCGCGGCGGTGAGGAAGGGCAACAGGTTGAACGACTGGAGCACGTAGCCAATTCGGCGTCGACGGAGCGCGGACACTTCCGCCGAGCGCATCTTCGCGACCTCGACTCCCTCGACGAGAACGCTGCCGCTGGTCGGCGGCGTGAGACCCGCGATCAGATGCAAGACGGTGCTCTTTCCGCACCCGCTCGGTCCCATCAGCGCCCAGAAGGCGCCGGTTGGGAGCACGAACGACAGGTCGTTGATCGCGCGGACTTGCGTCTCGCCGGTCCCGAAAATCTTGCTGGCGTGCCGGAACTCGATCATGCAGCCGAGCCGTGGAAGCGCTCTTGGAGCTTCTCGGTGACGTCGTCGAGCCAGGCGAGCTCGGCGCGAACCGCGCCTTCGGCACCGTCGACCAGGAGATTGGTCACGAACATATCGACCGGGACGCGCCGCAGCTTGCGCCGGTGGACGCCGAGCAAGTGGAGCTGCCGCATATAGGCATCACGCTGGTGGTCGATCACCCGCAGCAGCTCCGGGAGGTGCTCGGCGCAGGCGAAGAGCAACTTCACCGCGAGCTCTTGGCGCAGCGGGCGCGGAGCGTCGGTCGGCGGCGCGAGGACGAAATCGTCGAGGCTATGTTGCCCCTTGTTGGTGATCCGATAGAGCTTCCGGGTCGACGCGGGCTCGTCGACCACTTGCTCGATGAGACCGCTTTCCGCCAGACGGTCGAGCACGCGGTACACCTCGCCGAAGTTCAGCTGCCAGAAATCGCCGAGGATTCGCTCGCACTGGCGCTTCAGGGCGTAGCCGTGAACTCCCCCCGGGTTCCGTGAGACTACCCCGAGAAGCGCGTAATGGACGCCGCGGGCGTGACGCATGACGTACTCCTTTTTGGCCCGAGCAGCACGGGCAAGCACGATCGAGACCGTGGTTTGACCGTCGCACTTACCGTTTCGAGATGTCAAGCGACAATGCCGGCGACGTCTTCCGTGCCGGAATAGAAATCGATTTTGTGCATAATAGTGGACAACAGGGGGAGGGATGGGGCTACCCGCGAAGCTGCCGTTGACGTCACGCGACGCCGTGCGCCGTGACGATTCTCTCTGCGATCCCGGGACGCCATTGGCCGGCGCCATCGCCACGTTCCGTCCACGGGGGCGGCCCGGCGCGCCTGCAACGGAGCGAAGCTCGACGCGCTGGAGGACGCGGGCGATGACGAGCTTCATCTCGTAGGTGGCGAACGCGGCGCCGATGCCGCGGCCGCACCCCGCCCCCGAACGGGAAGAAGGCTTACGGGCTCACCCTGGCGTCGCGAGGCTGGCGCGCTTGCGAGATTGGCTCGGGCGCATGCGGATCGCCGCCAGCGCGCTGAACACGACGAGCGGCGGCTTGCCGACGACGTGACGTGAAGCAATCGCCGAACTCCGCCGCCTACGTCGGCAGAAACTCGAATGGCCGCGTGCCCAAGCGAAAGCGCTGGAGCAGCGGCAGCATCGCCGGCCCTGCCGGGATGGTAGGAAACACAAAAGGCCTATTGGCTTACGTAATTCCCGTTATCGGACACGCCCCGATTCGGTCCTACCCCCCTCACGACGGGTCTGGTTCCAACTTGGAACCGTCGGGGACGCTTCGCTTGTTGATCCGAATCGAGAGGCCAGCGTTTGGTGGCAACCGCGTCGGAGCGTTCTCGTTAGGTGACGAGCGGTTCCAGGCGCGCGAGAACCTCGCGCACGACGGCGTCTGGGGCATGAGCGACGAAACTGGCCTTCCGCGCGCGCCAGTCGAGGGAGCGAATCTGGTCCACGAGAATCACTCCAGTGATCGCGAAATCGGTGGGGAGAGCGACCTCAAAAGGATATCCCTTTGCGCGCGAGGTGATCGGGCAGAGTAGGCCGAGGCTACTTGCACGGTTGTACGCGCCCGGTGAGACGACAAGAGCGGGTCTCCAACCGGCCTGTTCGTGGCCGGACTGAGGATCGAAGCTCATCTTGACGACATCCCCGCGCTCGGGGACGAAGCTCCGTCGGCCGGTCACCAGATCTCGCGTCCTCTGGGACGTCCGAAGTCGACGCGCTCGGGTCTGTTGTGCTTCGCAATGCGCGTCACGAGCTGCTTCAGGGTATACTTCCCGCGTTCCTGTCGCTCAGGCACCAGGACGATAGCGCCCGCTTCGTGTCGAACGTCGATCTCCGTGCCCTCGACCAAGTCGAACGCCTCTGCGACATGCGCCGGAAGGCGCACAGCCAGACTATTGCCCCATCGTTGAACCGTTCGTCGCATAGAATGCCCTCGCTATGTGTCTACATTGTAGACACATAGCCTTGCGCGAGCAAGCGGAATCTCCGCTTCGGACGGGCCGTTGCGGCTCGTCAAGCAGCGCGCTTCACAATCGTAAGTAGCTGGAAGCGCGGGAATAATAAGGTACAAATCCCGTCGGGGACGTCCACTCTCTTTCGCGAGACCAAGCCCAGGAGCTGGCCCACAGGGAGCCGGACAAGAGACCGCACGCACGGTCGCGATTACAGCTTGTCCTTGAACTGGCCGGCGTCGTTCCGAATCGCCGGTGCCGTGTACGTCTGGCCCCAGCAGACGCCGGTTGAGCTGCGGAACTGCACCACGACCGCCGGACTTTGCGTGAACGGCAAGCTCGGCACCGCCAGGTTGAGACCCTTCGCTTTCACCCGGATTTGCGCCTTGCCGGCGAGGCCGGGGCGAAGGGAGGCTCCGGTCACGCCGTCGGAGGTTGCGTCACGGTCGGTGTACTTGAGCGTGCCATTGCTGCTGGCCTTCCAGCACGCTCTGCCGTGGCAGGTGCCGCCGCCCGGAATTCCGAGGCGCGACGATCCGCCGTTCTGATCGTAGATGCAGAGGTCGTAGCGCACGGCGGTCGAGAGTGCGTTGCCGAGGTCGGTGCCGGTCGTGTCCGTCCCCTTCTTCCATCGCCAGGTGAGCTGATTGCCCTTGCCGGGTGCGCCGACGAGCGTGCGATCCTTGATCTGCAGCTGGCCGCCGAGCGCGGTCTTGCAGAGCGGATCGGGCTCTTGGTCGCCGGTGCAGGCGCCGGTCGCGCAGGCGTCGCTCGTGGTGCAGGGATTGGCGTCGTCGCAGGTGGTGCCGTCGGCGTCGATTTGGCAGCTCGCGGCGCAGCAATCGCCGGTCGCGGTGTTGCCGTCGTCGCATTGCTCGCCGGCCGTCGTGACCCCGTTGCCGCAGCCGGTCGGCGTGCAGTTGCTGTCGCAGCCGTCGCCGTCCACGAGGTTGCCATCGTCGCAGGCTTCACCGCCATCGACCACGTCGTTGCCACAGCACGCGCCCTCGTCGGCGCCGATGTCGTAGGCCGGACCTTGCGGCCGACCCGCAGCGTCGAAGTCGATCGGGACATACGGAAGAGGCACCCCCTGATCGATCGCGGGACTTCCGCACAGCAAGTGGTAGTCATGTTGGACGACATCCACGAACAGAGGATCGGTGTCCATCAGGTTCGGAGTTTGCGTACACCCCGCAAGCTCCGCGTCGCTCAGGGAATCAGTTCCGTAAACGATGTTGTTCGTCACCGCGCAGGCCGTGGAGGACCAATGGTACAGGTGAATCGCGGCGACCGCGGGGTCGTAGAAGATGTTGTTCTGAACGGTCACCTCGCCGTTGGGATCCCACAAGACGATCAGCCCTCGCATAGCCGTAGGGATTCGGGCCATGGAGCGTGTTGTTGGCGATGTTTCCTGAAAACCCGACCGCGGTCTGTATTCCCCATCCCTCGATCGGTTCATGGAACGTATTGTTGGTGATGATCGTATTCGTGGAGTGCAGATAGAGACCGTGATCGAGAATGCCGACGTGATTTCCCGCCGGTTCTTCCGATGGTGTGGAAGATGTTGCGGTCGAAAGTGATCCTGTCCGAGCCGGCGGCCGCATATACACCTGCGATTCCATTCGTGGAGGTCTCGCTGCGTCGTCCGATGTCGTGGATCTTGTTGCCCGTGATCGTGAGGTTGGAAGCACCAGAGTAGGCGGCCATTCCAACCCAGTACGCGTTTCTCACCTCGAAGTCCTCGATGTTCCAGTATTGCTGGGCACCCAGATAGATCCCCCAGCCACAGACCGACTGGGCATCGAGAATCGCGCCCCACTTGTGCTCCGCCTTCAAGGTAATTGGCGATGACGGCGTCCCGGACCTGTCGATCGTCACCATGAAGCCGCTACCGGCGTTGCATCCCGCCGACGGCGGCGGAGTATATGTGCCGTCGCGGACGATGATCACATCTCCCGGGGTCGACGGAGCTCACCCCTTTTTGAATGGTCAGAAACGGTTGCGCGAGGGTGCCGGGGTTGGCGTCGGAACCGGTCGGCGAAACGTAGTAGGTGGATTGCGCATGAGCTGACGCTTCCAAGCGGCAGGACGCGCCGGAAATGACGATGGATGCCACGACGATTGTTGCCACGAACGAGTTCACCGCATGCCCCTTCCCCGCGGCGCGGACCTTGCCCGGCCAGGAGTGTGATGGTAGGAAACACAAAAGGCCTATTGGCTTACGTAATTCCCGTTATCGGACACGCCCCGATTCGGTCCTACCCCCCTCACCACGGGAGCTTCATAAGCATGCGTTCGCGCCGGAGATCGTAACCAGCCATACAATGCTATGCCTCTCAGTTGCAGCTTTGTTCAACACAATCAACGACAAAAGAAATGGCACCACCAGTACAAATTGCAATGGCCGCGATTGCTGCCGGATCGCCTGTGGTAGCGAGCGGGAAAGCGTACCTAGCGATGGCCAGACATACAGCAATTGTACCCCGTTGCATGACCCTGGCTCTGGCCAGGCAAGCCACCAGCGCTGCACCATCGCACGGGGCGTGGCACGTAGGCCCTGGCGATGGACCAGGAGACGGGGGCGACGGACCCGGAGACTTGGGTCGATAGGAAACTCTAGCTGCGTCTTTGCACCGGCTGGTTGGCATAGTGCCCAAAGTCGGACCTTGGGCGTACTGCCGTACTGCCTTTGCCACACGCAGACGAACCGGCGGGTGCGGGCCGTCCGCGTAGCCGACGGAGCGAGATCGCAGGCGACTGGAGCCCGCTTCAGCCAACGGCTCGCTTCTCTTACTCCCCCACGGGCTTGGAACCCGTGGCAGAGGCGTTGTCGCGCTACCAGCCGGCGCAGGCCTCGTGTACAGTTCACCAAGCACTCGAAAGCCGGAGGACCGGAGGACGCCATGAGCGGGGATGCCCAGCACCAGACCATCGCAAAGAAGCTCAGGAGCCTGCCGCCCGAACGAGTGGCCGAGGTCGAGGACTTCATCGACTTCCTGCGTACCCGCGAGGCCGATCGGCAGCTCACGCGCGTCGGCACCCGCCTTGCCGAAGCGTCCTTCTGCGCAGTCTGGGACAATCCCGACGATGCCGACTACGACCGCCTATGAGTTCGGCGATGTCGTTCTGGTGCCGTTTCCCTTCACCGACCAGACCGGGAGCAAGCAGCGTCCTGCGGTAGTCGTCAGCTCGGCACGTTATCATGACGAGCGACCTGACCTCGTCATCATGGCCGTGACCAGCCAGCTTCGGCCGCTCGGCGACGTGGCGATCGTACACTGGCGCGAGGCCGGACTCCTCAAGTCGTCGGTGATCAAGCCCGTCATCACGACCATCGAGCGGGGCCTCGTGCGCCGGAAGCTCGGACGTCTCGAAGCCGACGACCGGCGATCCTTGGAGGACGCCCTGCGCCAATTGCTCGGTCCGTGAAGCACGCGACAGAACGCGACGAATCCCGACGTTGCAGCCGGATGGCTCAGGCCGGGGCTGCTCGCCGTCCTCCGGCTTGGGCTGTCGCCGACGGAGATCGCCGCGCGTTCCCGAGTTTTGGCACGCCATCCAGACAACGCGGTGTGGCCGGCGGGTATGGCGGTTCAAGATCGACCAAGTGCACGATCGGGCAAGGGAGTACAGTCGCGCCGCCGCACGCGCGGGAGGCCACGATGCGGGCGCTCCAGCGCCTGGTTGCACGTGTCGATCTTCTCGCCGATCAGCTCGAGCATCTGAGCGGCGAGATCCAAGCGATGCTCACGGGGTTCGACGAAGCCCGGCACCTGGCAACGATGCCGGGCATCGGGTGGCCGACGGTCGCCGGTGTGCTCGCTGAAGTCGGCCCGATCGCGAACTATCGGCACGGACGACAGCTCGTGAAACTGATAGGAAACTCGAGCCGCGTAAGTTGACGTAAATCCGATTATCGGACGCTCCCCTATTCGCCGCCCATTCGCTTAATACGGTGCGGACGCTGCCTCGCGCTCCGCGTCGGCCGCGTTTCTCCGCGTACTCTGTCAACGCTTTTACCTCGTAGATCCGCGGTCGCGGCGCACGGTCCATCGGCTGCCTCCTATCCGCTTCGTCGCTCATATCGCACGACGTCTGACGATACGATCCGCCGCGGCGCGGATCGCGTCGCTGTGCCGCTCAGCGCGCGGGCGTCGTGCGGCGTCGGCGCCCGCGACCACGATGAAGCGGGCGCGCGCGGTGCGCCTCCACTCGGTTGCTCCTCGCGCCGGCGCGGCGAGCTCGGCCGTGCGCCTCCGCCTTCACGCGCTCACGCTCGGCTTGCTGGTCCATGTAAGTCGGCGACCTCGAGGTAAGTCGGCGACCTCGAGCCCGTCGCGCCGTGCACGCGGACGGCGACGCGGAGCGGACCGCGCCAGCCGTGGCCCGCGACCTAGTGCGCGACGCTCTCGGCGAGAATGCGTCCTCTTCGGCCCGCCGCCGCATTGAACTTTCTAGTAGGGGTAGCAGGTCGTCACGCCTGCGTTCGTCGTGCAGTTGTACGCTGGCGCGCGCTGCGCCGAGCCGGCGACGATTCCTCCGATGACGCGTCCGCGTTCGGCCTGCTTGAACTCCGTCCCGCCGCGCCGCGACAGGTGCCGCTGCTCGGCCTGTTGGGACGTCATCTCGCCTCGCGCGACGGCCTCCTGATCGATGCGCCAAGCCAGCTCGTCATCGCTGTTCTCAAAGTAGACCGCGAGAATCCCAAGCGTCACGATCGCGAGAGGCAGCCGAACAGCTTCTTTCGCGGCGTAGGCCATTCCGTGCTCGTGCGGCGGATGAGCGAGTACGGAGCACCCGATCGTGCTGAGCGTGCACATGAGTGCGACCGCTGACGTGCGGATCTGCATGTGAGGTCCCTCCTGTTTGGGTGGGGGGAGACGGTCCGGTGTTCGTTGAACCACCAAGCTTCGTCGGAGGTCAATCGCAGTGGTCTACGTCGCCGGCGCCGACGTCCACGGGCGTCGGCGTCGGCGCGCTGCCGCGGGCGCGGCTCAGCCGTGTCATGCGTACCCCCGTGACGGTAGGCGTGGCGGTGCACCGTCGGCTATAATCGCGGATGCTCTTGTTTCATCCAAAAAAGGTTGAGAGCGACCGCTCGAGCCCGCGCGCGTGAAGCAAGACGGCTGTCGGGCTCGGCGCCGATCAGCGGTCGTGCTCGATCGCCTCGCGCTCGACATTCGCGCCGCCAGCGGCCTCGATCTCACCCGGGCGATGTCCGAGGACGAGATCGCGAGCGTCGTCGCCGCGAAGCTGCGGCGTTGAACAGGTGCAATCATGACGTTGCCTTCGACGTGGGCCGACGCCTTCGATCGCGGTCATCGCAGCGTGTCGGAGAGATACGTTGATCTTGGACTCGCCAATCTCGATTCGAGCGTGCTCCTTTTCGACGCGATCAGGCGCGCTCCAGCGTTGACTGACTGGAATCGGTGCTGCGCGGCGGCGTCTCTCGGGACGCACGGCGTCGAGCTCTTCCTCAAAGGCGCCATCTGGCAGGGTGCCGGCGATCCGGGATGGTAGGAAACACAAAAGGCCTATTGGCTTACGTAATTCCCGTTATCGGACACGCCCCGATTCGGTCCTACCCCCCTCACCACGGGGCGGATAAGCCGGCGCCGCGGCGTCGTGAGTCCGTGGCGAGGCTCCCTACCCGGCCTATGCGCGCGGCGCAAGACGCGGCGCTGCATGCGACGCGAAAGCGCGGTGAATCGCTCAGCCGGGGAAGTCGAACGCCAGGGTACGCCCGGTCGGAGGCGGGCGCGCGGGGGAAGGTTGCGGGATCGCGGTCGGGAGCCCGAGGTGGCGCAGGATCCGCTGAACCACGAGCGGATCCTCGATCGTCGCGATGAAGCGCAGACGGCCGCCGCAGGCGCAGGCGAGAACATCAATCTCGAAAATGCGCCGGAGCAACTCGGCCCATGAAAAATAGTGCCGCGGCGGCCCTGGCGGCCGGCTCGGCGACGGCGCCGATCGGGCTTCGGTCGCGGTGTCGGCGGGCGCTGGCGGTATCGGCAACGCCGCGGGGATCGAGGACGACGAGGGCGCCAGCGGAAGCCCGGGCGGGGCGGTCGAGGGACCGACAGGCGGTCCCGAGGTGCCCGTGGCGATCGGCGGCGCGGGCGTGCCCGGGGCGGGGAGCGCGCCCAGCGCCGCGGCACGATGGCGCGCGCGCGGCGCAAGAAGCCCATGGTAGAGCAGCAAATTCACCCGCGGCTTCGGAATCAGGACGGCGAGCTTCTCGAGGAACTCGACGCGCGTGAACACGAGCGCGCTGCGTGCCGTCCGCCCACGGCCGCGCGAGCGTGAGGCCGACGCGACCATCAGGCAGGAGCTCGATCCGTTTCTGCGCGAGCGGTGGGCGCAAGAGATAGTGCGCCAACCGCTCGAGCCCTCCGCGATCGTCGGCGCGCACCGTGCGGCCGGCGTGGAGATCGAAGCTCGCGTGGCGGGCGTGCCAGGGTGTCTCGGCTTTCGGTGTGTACGCGTCGGGATCGCTGCCGATGCGCGCGACGCGCGCCTGCGGCGCGCGGCCGAGGAGGCTGCGCCCGGCCACCGACGCGGCGCACAGCGCCGCCAGCGCCGGCGCGTCCTCGGCGAGTGGATCAGTCGCGCCATCATCATCGGACGCGGCGAGCGCGAGCCCGTGACGCGCGAGGAGGCGCTCGATGCGGCGCGCGATCGCGGCGACGAGCCGCGCGAGCTCACGCGCGCGTCGGCGGCGGTGCGGCCACGAAGCGCCACGCGTTCCCGTCGCGTGTAAAAACACCGTCGAGACAGAGTGTATGGAAATGAATATTGAGATTAATGCCGCTCCCGAACCGCTGGATCGCCGTGACGGCACCGGTCTCCGCGTCGGTGACGCCGCTGCGCCGGGCACGGCGGCGGTAGAAGCCACGAAGCGCCCGCACGTAGACGGCGAGGACGTCGCGGCAGAGCGTGTGATTCCACGCGAGAAGATAGCGGAGGCGAAACGGCAGGCTCAGCACCCATTGCCGCATCGGCACGGCGGGCAGCACGCGATCGACGAGGTGCGCGGCGCGCTCGGCCATCCGCCGTCCGCCACACGAGGGACAGACCGCGCGCGCCTTGCACGAGAACGGGACGAGCCGCTCCGCGTGGCAGCTCTCGCACCGAAAGCGGGCGAAGCCCCGTCCCCAGACCCCGCATCCCAAGAACTGACGGAACTCGCGCTCGACGAACGGCGGCACGCCGCCGGCGTCCTCGGCGGCCTGCAGGAACGTGGCGAGATGCTCGCGCACGATGCGATGGAGCACCGTGTGCTCGGCGGCGCGGGGGCGATACGCGTGGACGGCTCGGTGCGGCGCGCGGTGCGCGTCGCCCGGCGCCGCGGCGGCGAGCCGTGCCATCGCGTTCGCATCGCCTGCCGCGCGTGGTCACGCGATCCGTACGAGTAGACGGTCAGCACCGGCGCGACGGACCGGCGGGCCCGCGTGTCGGGCGATCCCTGCGTTCGCCCGTGGCGAGCCAGCAGGCGCGCAGCCACAGTGCCTCGCTGTTGGTGAGCCGCAGCCCCTCCGCCTGGCCTTGCACCACTCGGCGCGTCTCGTGCCAGCCCACATCGCCCATCCGGAGGGTCGCTGCGCCCGTCCTATACTCGTACGTATAGACGGCCTGCGCGCCGTACTCATTCGCGAAGTAGCCGACGTACGTCTCCGCCGCGTCCCCGTCCGCGGCGGGCGGGGCCCCGCAGGCGGCGGTGTGATGGTTGGAGACTGCGAACAGGGCGCGCGCGCCGTCGGCGCTCGCGCCATCCTCCGCCGCCCGAGCCGCGCTCGCCGGGTGGCGTGCGTCGTTCTCTCCTGACGTAGGAGCGTCCGCTCCGTTTGCCTGCGGGTCGCGCGCCAGCGTCGTGTACCGGCGAGCCAGCGCCAGGGGCACGTCCATCTGCCGGGCGAGCACCGCGAGCTCATCGGTCTTCTTCGCGAGCTGCGCGCGCCGCCACGATGCTTGCAGGCGCCGCACCAGCTCACCGTGCAGGGCCTCTCGGAGCGCGACCTCTGGCATCACCCCCTCGATCGCGAGCTTCTCGTCGCTGTCCTGCAGCTTCTCGATCGCCGCGGCTACCACCGGGAAGGCCCTCTGGAGAATCTCCGTGCCGGCGTCGTGGCCGTCCTCGCCGGCGAGCGACAGCTCCATGGCGGCGACGACGGGTTCGGTCGCCATCCGGCCGAGATCGCCGACGACTACCTGGGCGGGCGTTACGGGCCGGCCGGGATCCTCCCGCTCGACGCGCCATGCGGCCGGCAGCCGGAAGTCGATGAAGAGCGGTCCCTCGTAGACCCACCACTCGCAGCCGTCGGGGTTCCCCACTTGATCGAGGGTGTCGATTCGTTGCTCCCCAGGGTCGCTTGGAAGCGGCCCACGACGCCGCCCCCGGTAGCGGGGCAGGCGCTGTGCTCGCCGTGGGAGCTGATCAGCGGCCTCGCGCGCGACCCGATCGTCGGAAGACTCTGGATCATCGAGCCGGGCCGGCCGAGTGACTTCCACGGCCGTGCCGTTGATCGGAGCTACATCCGGAAGACGCCGAAACGCGTCGGCGCGATCGGCGCGCTGAGGGCGGCGGCGAGCGCGAGTCCCAACGCGTCGCGGGTCTCGGCGGGGTCGAGGATGCCGTCGTCCCAGAGCCGCGCCGTCGAGTGGTAGGCGCTGCCCTCCTCGTCGTACTTGGCGAGGATCGGCGCCTGGAACTTCCGCTGCTCGTCCTCGGTCATCGTCTTCTTGTCGCCGGCGAGCTGCTGGAGCTTGACCGTGAGGAGCGTGCTCGCGGCCTGCTCGCCGCCCATCACCGAGATCCGGCTCTGCGGCCACATGAAGAGGAAGCGCGGCGAGTAGGCGCGCCCGCACATGCCGTAGTTGCCGGCGCCGTAGGAGTTGCCGACGATCACCGTCAGCTTGGGGACGCGGGCGTTGGCGACGGCGTGGACCATCTTGGCGCCGTCCTTGGCGATGCCGCCGTGCTCGTACTTCTTGCCGACGATGAAGCCGGTGATGTTCTGGAGGAAGAGCAGCGGCACCCCGCGGGCGCAGCAGAGCTCGATGAAGTGCGTCGCCTTGAGGGCGGACTCGGAGAAGAGCACGCCGTTGTTGGCGACGATGCCGACCGGGTAGCCGTGGAGGTGGGCGAAGCCGGTGACGAGCGTGGTCGCGTAGAGCGCCTTGAACTCGTGGAGGCGGCTGCCGTCGACGAGGCGGGCGATCAGCTCGCGGATGTCGTACTGCTTGCGCGGGTCGCGCGGGATGACGCCGTAGATCTCCGCGGGGTCGTACGCCGGCGGCTCGTCGGGCTCGCGCGTGACGGGGCAGGGCGGCGTCGCCGGCAGCGAGGTGAAGACGTCGCGCGCGATCGCGAGCGCGTGGCGGTCGTCGCGCGCGAGGTGATCGGAGACGCCGGAGATCCGGGTGTGGACGTCGCCGCCGCCGAGCTCCTCGGCGGTGACCTCCTCGCCGGTCGCCGCCTTCACCAGCGGCGGGCCGCCGAGGAAGATCGTCCCCTGGTTCTGCACGATCACCGTCTCGTCGCTCATCGCCGGGACGTAGGCGCCGCCCGCGGTGCACGAGCCCATCACGACCGCGACCTGCGGGATGCCCTCGGCCGACATGCGCGCCTGGTTGAAGAAGATCCGGCCGAAGTGCTCGCGGTCCGGGAAGACCTCGGCCTGCAGCGGCAGGAAGGCGCCGCCGGAGTCGACGAGGTAGACGCACGGCAGCCGGTTCTCGAGCGCGATCTCCTGCGCGCGCAGGTGCTTCTTGACCGTGATCGGGAAGTAGGTGCCGCCTTTCACGGTGGCGTCGTTGGCGACGATCACCGCCGGCCGGCCGTGGATCACGCCGACGCCGGTGACGATGCCCGGCGCCGGGCGCGTCGCCGCCGTACATGCCGTAGGCGGCGAGCGGCGACAGCTCGAGGAAGGCGGTGCCGGGATCGATCAGCGCCTCGACCCGGTCGCGCGCCACGAGCTTGCCGCGCTCGGTGTGGCGCGTCCGCGCCTTGTCGCCGCCGCCCGCTTTGGCGGCGGCGAGCCGCTCGCGCAGCTCGGCGACGAGCGCCTGCATCGCGCCGGCGTTCTCGCGGAACTCCGGGCCGTCGGTCTTGATCCGGCTCTCGATCCGCGGCGTCGTCATGCCGTGCCGGCGATCTCGGTGTGCGTCTTCGAAGCGGTCATGCGGGCCGCGGCGCTGCTCGTCGTCGATGGGGCATGCGCATGGCGGCACGTTCGTAGCACAGCGAGCGGCGACGGCGGAGCGCTCGGCGGCGAATTCACGGCGCGTCGGGACTCGGCAGGTCGACGACGGCGCCGGCGTTCCGCAGCCGGGTCCGCAGCTCGTCGACGTCGATCGCGGCCGGCAGGACGCCGCGCGCGACGGCGAGCGCCGCGGCCGTGCCCGCCGCCTCGCCGGTCGCCATCGCCGGCGGGATCTCCTTGGTCGCGTGGTGGACGCGGTGGTCGACCGAGATGCAGCGGCCGGCGGCGAGCAGGTTCTCGACCTCGCGGCACAGCAGCGAGCGGTACGGGATCGCGTAGAGGACGCCGTACTTGGTCCAGTGGCCGGTGACTGCGATCGCGTCGTCGAACGCGCGGTTCAGGTCGTCGCGCCGCAGCACGTACGCGCCGAGCAGGCGGCGGCTCTCGGTGACGCCGAGGTCGCGCGCGATCTCGCAGACGTGGGCGCGGCGGAACTCCGGGACCTCGGCGCGCAGGCGCGCGATCTCCGCCATCACCGTCTTCCGGCACTCGACCTCGGCGAACGTCAGGTCGTCGGGATCGGTGGCGTCGATCTTCCGCCCGATCCGCTCGGTCGCGCCCCAGGGGAAGAGGACCTGGCCGTCGTTGACGGTGCGAAAGAACCAGCCGCCCTCCGCGATCGCCTTCTCCACGTCGTCGACGCCGCCCATGCGGAACCAGAGCCACGGCAGCACCTTCTCGCTCTCATAGCCGCAGCCGGCGGCGCTGAAGAGGTCGCCGTCGCCGGTCGCGTCGACGACGACGCGGGCGCGGATCGCGAAGCGGCCCTGCTTGCCCTGGAACGCGACCGCGTCGATCCGGCGCTTCATCGGCTCGACGATCGGCTCGCACGCCCACGCGTGCAGCAGCAGGCGGACGCCGGCGCTCGTCGCCATCTCGTTCAGCGCCAGACGGAACGCCTCGGGATCGTAGGCGACCGAGTAGCGGACGCGATGCGGGCCGGAGCCCCAGACGAGGCCCCAGCGGCGGTAGCGCTCGACGAGATCGGGGTCGTCGCTGCCCCACTCCTCGCGCGGCGGGAAGAAGGCCGCGCCGCGCGCGGCGATGCGGTCGGTGATCTCCTGACAGAGACCGCGCACGACTTGCCGGCCGTCGCCGTCGTCGAGGGTCAGGAGCAGGATGATCAAACCGCCGGTGGCGAGGCCGCCGAGCGCTCCCGAGCGCTCGACGAGGATCGTCTCGGCGCCGGCGCGCGCCGCCGCGACCGCGGCGGCGACGCCCGCCGCGCCGCCGCCGACGACGAGGACGTCGGTCTCGGCGTGGACGCGCGTCCGCCGCGCCGGCTCCTCGATGTACCGGCTCAGCGGAGCTCTTCGCGGAACAGCGCGGTGACGCGCCGCCACGCATCGTCGGCCGACTTCCGGTCGTAGTCGGCGCGCTCGTCGCAGAAGAAGCCGTGGCCGACGTCCGGGTACACGACGACCTCGTGCCGGACGCGTTGCTTCTCCAGCTCGGCGCGGATCCGGTCGACCTGCTCCGGCGTGATGTACGCGTCCTTCGAGCCGAAGAGGCAGAGGATGCGCCCGCGGATCTTCGCCGTCCGCTCGACGGTCGGCGGGCTCTCGTTTCCCGGCGCGCCGACGGCGATCCCGCCGCCGTAGAAGCTCGCGGCGGCCGCGATCGGCAGCTCGCAGGCGGTGAGATAGGTGAGGTGGCCGCCGAAGCAGAAGCCCATCGCGCCGACGCCGCGCCCGCCGACCTCCGGCCGCTTCTTCAGCCAGTCGATCGCCGCCGTCGTGTCGCCGATCGCCTCCGACGCCTTCACCTGCATCATGAGCTGCATGCCTTTCGCGAGACCGTCCTGGTCGTAGCCGAGCTCGACGCCGGGGGCGGTCCGCCAGAACACCTCGGGCGCGAACGCGACGTACCCTTCGCCGGCGACGCGATCGGTGACGCTCCGGATGTGATGGTTCACCCCGAAGATCTCCTGGTAGACGATCACCGCCGGGTGCGTGCCCGCGTCCTTCGGGCGCGCGAGGTAGCCGGGCATCGACTGTCCGCCGACCGGGATCGAGACGCGCTCAGTCGTGATTTCCATGGTGAGCCTCCTGCCGCGGCGAAGTGAGCGACGATCGGCGAGCGATGCGCGACCCGTACGCCGCCGCGCGCGCTCGCGTCGCGACGTCGCCCGCGACGACGGGCGGTGGCTAACACAAGGTCGCCGCGAACGCGAGCACGGCGGATGCGCACGCCGCGATCGCACTTCGCCCGGCGACGCACCGGTCGCGATCGCATTCGGCTGGCGACCACGCGTGGCGCGCGTGCTAACCGTGATGCATGGACCTGACGATACATCCGCCGATCCCGGCCGCCGACCTCAGCGCCTTCGACGACTCCGGCGAGCTCAACGCGATCATCGACACCCCGAAGGGCAGCCGGAACAAGTACAAGCTCGACGAGCGGCGCAAGTGCTACCGCCTCGGCAAGGTCCTGCCGCTCGGCGCGGTGTTCCCGTTCGACTTCGGCTTCGTGCCGTCGACGCTCGGCGGCGACGGCGATCCGCTCGACGTGCTGGTGCTGATGGACGAGGCCGCGTTCACCGGCTGCCTCGTGCCGTCGCGCCTCGTCGGCGTGCTCGAGGCGGAGCAGACCGAGAACGGCGAGACGGAGGAGAACCATCGTGTGATCGCGGTCGCGTCTGCGTCGCACGAGTTCAAGGACGTGAAGGACGTCGCGGACCTCCCGAAGCACGTGCTCGACGAGATCGAGCACTTCTTCGTCTCGTACCACGAGATCCAGGGGAGGCGCTTCGAGGTGCAGCGCCGCTCCGGTCCGAAGCGCGCCCGCACGATCGTCGACGAGGCCGGCGAGCGCTTCGTCAAGGAGCACGACCCCGGCTGGCGACGCGTGGGGCGCGACGCCGCCGCACGCGAGCCGCGCGGCCGCCGCGGCGTCGCGGCACGCGAGAGCGCCGAGCCGAAGTCACACCGCGTCCGCGACGCGTACCACGACGGCGGCCCGAAACGGTTCGGCGGCCCGCGATGAAGCGAGCGCCGGCGGCGCGCTCGGTCGCGCCGGCGGCGGCGCGGCGGGCGCGGCTCCCGCGCTCGCGGGCGCGCCGTGCACGGCGGCGGCGCCCGCGACCGCCGCGCGCGTCGACCGATCCGTCGAGCGCGCCGTGACGGGCCTCCACACCCGGCTCTGTGATCTCCTCGGCATCGAGGCGCCGATCGTGTCGGCGCCGATGGGTCCCGACATCTCCGGCGCGGAGCTCGTCGCGGCGGTGAGCGAGGCCGGCGGCCTCGGGATCTTGCAGGCGCAGCTCCACCCGCCCGACGCGCTCCGCGCCGAGATCCGCCGCGTACGCGCCGCGACCGCGAAGCCGTTCGGCGTCAACTTCCTCCTGCAGTTCCCGTCGGAGGCCGGCGTCGTGGTCGCGCTCGAGGAGCGCGTCCCGCTGGTGTCCTTCTTCTGGGGCGACGCCACGCCACACGTCGAGCGCGTGCACGCCGCCGGTAGCAAGGTCGTCGTGCAGGTCGGGTCGGTCGCCGCCGCCGAGGGTGCGGCGCGCGCCGGCGTCGACGTGGTGATCGCCCAGGGTGTCGAGGCGGGCGGCCACGTCGCGGGGCAGGTCTCGACCATGGTGCTCGTGCCGCGCGTCGTCGACGCGATCGCGCCGACGCCGGTCGTCGCCGCGGGCGGCATCGCGGACGCGCGCGGGGTGGTCGCGGCGCTCGCGCTCGGCGCCGTCGGCGCGGTCCTCGGCACGCGCTTTCTCGCGAGCGACGAGAGCAACGCGCATCCCGCGTACAAGGAGCGCGTGGTCGCGGCGAGCGAGGACGACACGGTCCGCACGATCCTCTTCGGCTACGGCTGGCCGCACGCGCCGCATCGCGCGCTCCGTACCCATTTCGTCGACGCCTGGATCGGCAACGAAGAGCGCGGTCAGGCGTCACGGCCCGACGAGGCGATCGTCGGCACCACGCGGATCGCGGGCAACGAGATGGCGGTGCCGCGCTTCATGGGCCTGCCGCCGAACCGCCACGCGTCGGGTGACCTCGAGGCGATGGGTATGCTCGCCGGCCAGAGCGCCGGCCTCGTCCGCGACGTCCGCCCCGCGGCGGCGATCGTGCGCGAGATCATCCGGGACGCACGCGACCTGATCACCCGCCGGTTGGGCTCGACCGTCGAATCAAACGGCTGACGCCTCCGCGACAATTCTTCCGCATCTGCCCGGCCGCCGTCCCGCCGTCTTCCCGGTTGTCTCTGCGTTCCTCACCTGTGTTCGACGGACATCTCCCAGGTTCCCGCGATTGTCGGTGTTTTCGCGGTGCTCGATGCTCTCCGTCGCTTCACGATCTCGATCACTCGCGCCGAGCGCGCCGGGAGGAACTCGATGAGCCGCCATCCATTGAACGTCACCAGCTGCCTCGCTTGGACACGCGACCGCGCGCGCTGGCGCACGCCGAACGTGAATCGATCGCCGTGGGCGGCGATCGTCGCGGCGCTCGCCGTTCCGGCGCTGATCGTGAGCGCGATTCCAGGCCGCGCGCGCGCCGAGTTTCCGTTCCTCGCCGACGCGAATCGCTGCGACACCTCGGGCCTGCCGCTCGGCTGCATCGCGCTGCCGAACGAGCTCGCCGGCGCCGCCGGCAGCTGCAACGGTCCGAAGTGGAAGTACGCCAGCACCAGCTTCTGCTCGACGGACCCGATCGTGAACGCCAGCCCGAACGAGCTCATGGGCGTGACCGGGATGAGCGTCGACACCGCGTGGCGGACGGAGACCGGCCGCTCCGACGTGATCATCGCGGTCCACGACTCCGGCTACAAATGGAACGACGTCGGCTCGGTCAACGACCTCCGCAAGAAGTTCCACCTCAATCGCAACGAGCTGCCGCCGCCGGCGCCGGCGGGCGGCTGCAACCCGCCGCCGGGCGGCGACCCGTACGACTGCAACGGCGACGGCGTCTTCAACATGCCCGACTACGACGGCGATCCTGCGGTCACCGACCAGAACGGCAACGGCGTCACCGACCCGGAGGACCTGATCATCCTGTTCTCCGACGGCGTCGACGACGACGGCAACGGCTACGTCGACGACATCTGCGGCTGGGACTTCTTCGAGTTCGACAACGATCCGTTCGACGAGGTCCAGTACGGCCACGGCACGGGCGAGGCCGAGGACTCGACCGCCGAGACGAACAACGGCGGCGCGATCGGCAGCTGCCCGAACTGCATGGTGATGCCGGTGCGCGTCGGCGACAGCTTCGTCGCCGACGTCAACTCGTTCGCGCAGGGCGTGATCTTCTCCGTCGACAGCGGCGCCGCCGTCGTCCAGGAGGCGCTCGGCACCTACAACCAGTCGGCGTTCGCGCAGCAGGCGATCGACTACGCCTACGCGCACGACGTGCCGGTGATGGCGTCCGCGGCCGACGAGGACTCGTGGCACCACATCTTCCCCGGCCCGTACGTGCACACGATCGTGGTGAACGCGATCGCCGACTTCGGGCTTCCCGATCCGGCGCCCAACCCGCCGCCGGACTCGTGGCTGTATCTCAACGGCTGCACCAACTTCGGCGCGAACCTGTCGGTCTCGGTCCCGGCGACGTCGTGCTCGTCCGAGGCGACCGGGCGGAGCTCGGGCATCGCCGGTCTCATCGTCTCGGCGGGCCGCGACGCGGTCGAGAACGCGACCCTCGCGTTCCCGCTCACCGCGAACGAGGTCCGCCAGATCGTCACGCGCACCGCCGACGACGTCGACTTCGACGTCCCCGGCGGTCCCGCCGGGACGCCGCCGTCGACGGGTCTCCGCACCGTCGCCTTCCCCGACACCACCCGGTACGCGACGCAGGCGGGCTTCGACCAGTTCACCGGCTACGGCCGCATCAACGCCGCCGAGGCCGTGAACCGCGTGCTCGCCGGCGACGTCCCGCCCGAGGCGGACATCGCGAGCCCGTCGTGGTTCGCGCCGCTCGATCCGCAGCGTGACGGCGCGATCGCGGTCGAGGGCCGCGTCGCCGCCGAGCGCAGCACCGGCTACGCGTATCGCGTCCAGATCGCCTACGGCGTCCAGCCCGTCGAGAGCGACTTCGTCGACGTCGTGCCCTTCGGCGCGACGCTGACCGCGCCCGTCGAGGGCCTGCTCGCGACGATCACGCCGGCGCAGATTCCGGCGCCGACCGCGGATCAGATCGCGCGGCGCCTGAACCAGCTGCCGGACCTGACCTCCGACTACGATCAGCTCACCTACACGATCCGGCTCCAGGTGCGCGACGCCGCCGACGCGGCCAACGTCGGCGAGGACCGCCGCGCGATCTTCGTCCACGACGACGCCGATCTGCCGGCGCCGTTCCCGCTCCGCATCGGCGGCGACGGGGCGTCGTCGCCGGCGCTCGCCGACCTCGACGGCGACGGCGCGCGGGAGATCGTCTTCGGCACCAGCGACGGGCTGGTGTACGCGAAGCGTGCCGACGGCAGCGACCTTCCCGGCTGGCCCGCCGCCGGCGACGTCCTTCCCTACAACCCGGGCTCCGCGGGCTACGCGGTGAGCGGCATCCCGGCGCCGCGCGGCGCGTTCCTCGCGTCGCCCGCGATCGGCGACATCGACGGCGACGGCCTCCTCGACGTCGTCGCCGCCGACATGGAGGGCAAGGTCTACGCCTGGGATCACCGGGGCGTGCGCAAGGCCGGGTTCCCGGTGCAGGTGAACCTCGTCTACTCGTCGCACGACGTCCGCGTCAGCCCCGACGAGCACAGCGACAACCGCGTCGACCGCGCGATCATCGCCTCGCCCGCGCTCGCCGACCTCGACGGCGACGGCGGCCTCGACGTCGTCGTCGGCGCCACCGACCGCCACCTCTACGTGTGGGACGGCTTCGGCGTGCCGCGCGCCGGCTTCCCGGTGGTGGTCGCCGACACCAACCGGGTCACGATCGATCCGACCAACCACAAGGTCACGCCGATCGCCGGCACCTGCGGCAGCGCGCCGAACTGCGCCTACCGCGGCGAGAAGATCATGAGCTCGCCCGCGATCGGCGACATCGACGACGACGGCTCGCTCGACATCGTCGTCGGCACCAACGAGTGCTACAACGAGACGATCAACGCCTCGCTCTCGAGCGGCACCAGCGCGGCGTTGGCGCAGCTGCTCGCGCTCGCCGGCCAGAAGTCCTGCAACAGCCGCCTCTACGCGATCAACAAGGACGGCACCTTCCACGGCGGCAACTGGCCGGTGCCGATCGCGTTCCTCACCGCCGAGATCCTGCCGAACGTCGGCGAGGGCGTGAACGCGTCGCCGGCGCTCGCCGATGTCGACGGCGACGGCACGCTCGAGATCGGCGTCTTCTCGGCGGCGGGTCCGGCGTACCTGCTCAAGGCCGACGGCACGTCCTTCTACGGCTCCGACTCGAACGGCTACAAGGTGATGCAGACCGAGGGCGGCACCTCGACGAGCCCGGACATGCCGTCGATCCCCGGTCTCGGCGAGGGCGCGTTCGGCGACCTCACCGGCACCGGCAGCGGGCCGCTGACGTTCGCGGCGCCGGCCGAGGGTCTGGCGCGTCTCCTCGCGATCGTCCTCGCCGATCAGCAAGAGAGCGCCGACGACCACCTCGGCGCGTGGGTCGCGGAGACCGGCAGCTATCAGCCGACCTTCCCGCACCACGTCGAGGAGCTCCAGTTCCTGACCGGCCCGTCGATCGCCGACGTCGGTCCCGGTCCGGTGCGGACGACGCCCGAGATCCTCGAGGGCTCGGCCGGCTACTTCGTGCACGCCTTCGACGCCAGCGGCAACGAGCCGCTCGGCTGGCCGAAGTTCACCGGCGGCTGGAACGTCGCCAATCCCGCCGTCGGCGACGTCGACGGCGACGGCCTGAACGAGGTCGTCGTCCTGACGCGCGAGGGCTACCTCTACGTGTGGAACACGGGAGCACCGAGCGGCGCCGAGGAGTGGCCGAAGAAGCGCCACGACCTCCGCAACACCGGCAACTACGAGGAGCCCGCGGGGCAGGTCGCGAACCCGCCGCAGCCGTCGCCGACGTCGAGCGCGACGGCGACGCCCGGCGGGCCGACGCCGACCGCGACGCCGACGCTCGTCGTCCCGACGGCGACGGCGACCGATACGCCCGCGTGTCTGCCCGCGCCGCGCACCGGCTGCCGCCGGCCGGTGCAGCCCGCGAAGGCGTCGATCCTGCTCAAGGACCGCACGCCCGACACCAAGGACTCGCTGCTGTGGAAGTGGACGAAGGGCGCCTCCACGAGCAAGTCCGACTTCGGGCAGCCGACGACCACCACGGGCTACGACCTCTGTGTCTACGACGGCCCGCGCGGCCTCGTCCTGCACGCCAGCATCCCGGCCGACGGGAGCTGCAACGGGCGGCCGTGCTGGACGGAGAATCGTTCCGGCTTCCGGTTCAAGGACAACGCCGGGACGCCGGACGGCATCACCCGGGTCACGCTCAAGGAGGGCGTCGAGCCCGGCCGCGCGAAGATCCTGATCAAAGGCAAAGGCGCGAACCTCGATTCGCCGGCGCTGCCGATGACGCAGCCGGTGACGGTGCAGCTGTCGAACTCGCTCGGCGTCTGCTGGGAGGCGGTCTACGGCCCGCCGGCGCAGCGGAACGAGGCCGAGCAGTACAAGGACAAGTCCGAGTGACGCCGGCGACACCAGCCGCGACGGGCGAGCGAGGAGTCGACACGATGAGCACGCGACAGGACCTGGGAATCGAGCTGGTCGAAGAGCGGATCTGGCGGCCGTTGATCCTCGGCGGTGCGATGAGGCGCACCGGGCTCGTGCTCGTCGCCGTTGCCGCGCTCCTGGTGAGCGTGGACGCGACGCCCGCGGCCGACACGCCCTGGCTCGTCGGCGTCGCGAAGGTCGACATCACGCCGCCGGCCTTCGACGCGACGGCGGACGCGGCGTTCTTCGCTGCGGTGGATCCGGTGGTGGACGCCGCGTGTCCGCGTGCGCTCTTCGACGGCCCGCGTCTCTGGCTCTACGAGGAGCCGTACCAGGACACCGACGGCTCGGGCGACTTCAGCTATCCGTTGAGCAGCCCTCCCGACGGCGGCGTGCCGGCGCCGGAGCCGTTCTGCGACTTCAATCACAACGGCCGCTGGGACGGCCTGTACGTCTCGGGCGGCATCGAGCAGCACGCGCGTCGCATCCACGACCCGATCGACGTGCGCGCGATCGCGTTCTCCGACGGCACGAGCACGGCGGTCGTCGCCTCGGTCGTCGCGCAGGGAATTCACGAGAGCTACACGCACGAGATGCGCGATCGCGCGCGCGCGCTCACGGGAAACGCCGCGCTCGAGACCTTCGTCAGCGCCGACCACAACGAGAGCTCGCCGGACACCGTCGGCATCTACGGCGGTCCCGCCGAGGCGGGCGTCACCGGTCTCAACTCCGGCATCGACGAGTACTACATGGACTTCGTCGTCGAGCAGGTCGCGCAGGCGGCGAAGCAGGCCGTCGATGACCTCCGGCCGGCGAGCCTGTGGGTCCGCGAGTTCGTCGTGCCGGCCGGGCTCGACGTGCGGCTCTCCGACAACTTCCCGACGACCGACGACGGCGGCGCCCCCGCCGCGGTCGATCTCAAGATCCGCGTCCTGCAAGCGCGCGACGCCGGCGACCAGCCGATCGTCACGGTGATGAACCTCGCGGCCCACAACCAGGAGATCGGCCACGACGGTCCGATGCCGGGCGACGTCAGCGCCGACTGGCCCGGGCTCCTTCGCGCGCAAGCTCGAGAGCGACCTCGGTCACGGGATGGCGATGTTCCTCGTCGGCGACAACGGCTCCGAGGAGGACCCGCGCACCGTGCCCGAGCCGAGCGGCGATCAGTACGCCAAAGCGCAGGCGCACCGGCGAGGCCTTCGCGGACGCGGTCGCGAGCCGGATCGGCGACGCCGAGACGACCGCGGTGCGCGGCGGCGCGCTCGTCGCCGCGCGCATGGAGTTCTTCGCGCCGATCGAGAACAACCTCTTCAAGGCGGCGGCCGCCGCGCGGCTCTTCGGCGAGCGCCAGGCCTACACCGACGGCGTGCCGGCGCCGCGCCGGCAAGGACGTTCGCACCGAGGTCGGCGTCCTCGATCTCGGACCCGACCTCCAGATGATCGCCAACCCCGGCGAGGCATTCCCGGCGCTGATGCTCGGCAGCCCGTGGGGCGTCGAGGACGCCGGCTGCGACACGCGGCCGAACCCGCCGGTGCCGACGTGGCACGCGCGCGCGACCCATCGCTTCCAGGTCGGCCTCGCGAACGACCTGATCGGCTACGAGATTCCGGCCTGGGCGTTCTCGGCGATCCCCGGCGCGTTCACCAACGAGCCGCCCAACGACGACACCTGCGTCAACGACCAGGACGATCACGATCCGAAGGGCCACCAGCACAAGCTCGAGACCGAAGGCGTCGGGCCGAGCGCGTCGAACCTGGTGGCGCAGCATCTCACCGAGCTGCTCGACGCGCGTCCCGATCCGACCGCGCAGATCCGTCTCGGCCGCTTCGTGATGCCGGACGGCACGCTCTCGCGGCGCGCGACCGGCGCGGTCGGCATCGTCGTCACCGCCGGCGTCTGCACGTCGCTGGCGCCGACCGAGACGGCCTTCATCGCGCTGCCGTCGGTGACCGCCGTGGGCGGGCGCGTGCCCGACGCGGCCGGCGGGTTCATGGATTTCGACGGCGTGCCGCAGGGCGCGGCCGACTTGCTGACGCGGGGGATGTGGGTCGGGGAGACGCCGGCCTCGCCTGCGGCACGCTACTACGTGAACGTCTATCCGGCGCTCACCGACGACGCCGGCTGCTCCGACGGCCTCGCCTGCAACGGCGTCGAGACCTGCGACGGCACGACCGGCGCGTGTCGGCCGGGCACGCCGCCCGACTGCTCGGGCGCCGCCGACCAGTGCAACGCCGGCGTCTGCGTCGAGCCGGGCGGCTGCGTCGCCGATCCGCTTCCGGACGGCACCGCCTGCGAGTCCGGCGACACGTGCAGCCTCCCCGATACCTGCCAGAGCGGTGCCTGCGTCGCCGGCGGCGGCGGCGACGCCGACGGCGACGGGATCTGTGCTGCGGACGACGACTGTCCCGCGGTCGCGGACCCCTCGCAGCGCGACCTCGACCACGACGGCCTCGGCGACGCCTGCGACGACAGCGACGCCCCGCTCACGCTCACCCGCGTCGCGATCCGCGGCGACACGCGGGCGACGGCGTCGAACGGCAGCGTCACCGTGAAAGGCGAGCTACGGACGAGCGCGCCGTCCGACGTGTTCGATCCGAGCGGCGGCCTCGCGGCACGCATTCGCGACGGCGGCTCGCTCGACCGGACGTTCGCGTGGATCGCCGGGGAGTGCGCCGCCCGCGGCGCGCGCATCCGCTGTCGCAGCGCCGACGGCACGGGGCGCGCGACGTTCAGGCCGCTCCGCGACACGGCGGGCTACCGCGTCACGCTCGTCTTCCGCCACCAGGAGATCGCCGCACCGTTCGCGCCGCCGGTGACGGTGACGCTCACCGAGGGCGAGATCGATCGAACCGGCTCGATCAGCGCCTGCTCGCAGCGGCACACCGGCCTGCGCTGCGCGTCGCGGTGACGCCCCGGCGGGCGGCGGACGCGTGGTGACGATCGCGCCTCGGGGCCCGCGGATCGGGTGCGGTCAGCCGAGGAGCGCCGGCGCGAGCGCGCGCCATTCCGCGAGCGGCACGCCCGCCCCGTCGGCGCCGAGGACTTGGATGCAGACGTGATCGGCGCCGGCGGCGTGGTGATCGGCGACGCGGCGGACGATCGCCTCGACGTCGCCCCACGCGACGATCGCGTCGACCAGGCGGTCGCTGCCGCCGCCCGCGAGGTCGCCGTCCGAGAAGCCGAGCCGCCGCAGGTTGTTCACGTAGTTCGGGAGCCCGAGGTAGGTGGCCATGTGCGCGCGCGCGATCAGCCGCGCCTTCTCGGCGTCGGTCTCCAGCACGACCGCTTGCTCGGGCGCGAGCAGCGGCCCGGCGCCGAGGATCTCGCGCGCGGCGGCGGTGTGCTCGACGGGGACGAAGTACGGGTGCGCGCCGGCGCTGCGCTCGGCGGCGAGCGCGAGCATCTTCGGCGCGAGCGCGCCGAGGACGCGGACCGTCGGCTTCGCCGGAGCGGGTGACATGTACGGCGCCCGATCCATCGCGTCGAGGTAGTCGCGCATCGCGCTCAGCGGGCGCTCGTAGCGGTGGCCGCGCAGGCCCTCGACGAGCGGCGCGTGGCTGACGCCGATGCCGAGAACGAAGCGGTCCGGGAAAGCCTCGCTCAAGGTCTTCTGCGCCGACGCCATGGCGAGGGCATCGCGGCCCCACATGTTCGTGATGCCGGTCGCGATCGGGAGGCGGCGGGTCGCGGCGAGGAGCAACGCCGCGTTGGTGAAGGACTCGCGCCCGTACGCCTCGGGGATCCAGAGCGCACCGTAGCCGAGCGCCTCGATCTCGGCGGCGAGCTCGCGGACCCGCGTCGCGGGCTGCATCTCGAGTTGAAACGTCCAGATCCCGACGCGTCCGATCTCCACCGCGGCACCTCCAGGCGAGCTGTATCTCGAGTCGAAACGACCGTGCTGCGGCCGGAGACTAGGCGACGCCGAAATGACGTGTCAACGCAACCGTGACAGCGGGCCGTCCTTCGCAACCGAGCGTCGCAGGTTCGCCGGCGGAGACGCGGCCGCCGAGGCGGATGGAAGTCCGCGACCCGCCTGCACGGATCGTGACGGGATTCTGACGCGGGTGCGTGAGCGCGCGAGCGTGCGTCGCGCCGCTGGAGGCGAGCCCGCGGCACGTTTTCTGCTCTTCCTCGCCGTACCACCGTGCCATGCGTGCTGCGCACGGACGACGCTCGCGACGCCGACCCATGCCGATGCCATCACGACGGACGCTCACCTCGGTTACCGCGGGGCTCGTGCTCCTCGCCGCCGCGGGAGTGTGGCAGCGCTACTGCGCGCCGCGATGGACGCAGCGACTGCCGCCCGGGTGGCACTGGGAGTCGGAGTACGTCGGCATCCAAACCAACGCCGATCCGACCACGGGCGAGCTCCCCGCAAAGGACACGACGGCCGTCTACGAGCGGCGCATGGCCGTCGAATCGCGGCCACGCCGTCCCGGGTCGGTGGAGGTCGAGGACCGCTACGTCGTCCGCGATCCCGCGACCGGCGCGACGATGTGGGAGTACGTCTCGACCGCCGAGGTCGACCCGAGGACCGGCGCGCACACGCGGCCGGAGTACGCCGGCGACTATCTGACGTTTCCGCGGAACGTCGAGCCGCGCACCTACCGCCTGCGCTTCAGCTACGTGAAGGGCATCCCGCTCGCGTTCGAGCGCACGGAGGAGATCGAGGGGATCGAGACGTATCTGTTCTCGTATCGCGGGCGCGGCGAGTACACCGAGGCATACACCGACAATCCCGGGTTGCCCGGCCTGACGATTCACCCCGGCGAGGAGGTTCGCTGCGCCGACGATCAGTACACCCTCGAGATCTGGGTGGAGCCGCTCACCGGCGAGATCGTGAAGCTCGAGGAGAGCTGCTACTCCACCGACTACCTCTACGACGTGGCGACCGGAGCCCGGCTGCAGGCGGTCGATCGCTGGGGCGGCGAGACCGCCGGCGACGACGTCGTCGCCCGCGCGCGGTCGATTCGCGCCGCGCGCCGCCGATACCTCGTCGCCGCCGACGGCGTCGCCGGAGCGCTCGCGATCGCCGCCGTGCTCTGTCTCACGTACCCGATCGCGCGGCTCCGGTTCGGGCGCCGCGCCGCAGCGTGTCCCGCCTGACGATGCCGCTCGGACCGCGCCGCTCGGTCGCCGCTCGGCTTCTGATCACCCAGGCAGTCGCGCTCGTCATGCTGCTCGGGGTGATCGGCTTTCTCGCCTACCGCCACATCCTCGAAGGGATGCGCGCGCAGGTCCGGCAATCGGCGCGCAGCCTGCTCATCAACTTGCAGGAGATGATCACCGAGGATCCGAGCGTCTTCACGGACGACGTCCTCCAGCCGGTGGTGCTGCGCACCCAAGCGAAGATCGCCGACGTCGCGCGCCTCAGCATCGTCGACCGGTCGCTGCACATCATCGCCGACTCGGATCCCCGCCTGGTCGGGACGACCACCGACCAGATCGCGCTCGTCGAGCTGCTGCGGAACCCGGGCGAGACCGCCGTCTCCTACGTCGAGCAGCGGCGGCCGTACTATCGCCTGAGCCGCAGCGTGCGCGGGCCCTACGATCCGGCGCGCAAGAGCTCGACGATCGGCGTGCTCTCGATCGACATGGATCTCTCCGGCGCCGACGCGCGCACCCGCAGCACGTTTCTCGGCGGCATGGCGGCGCTGAGCACGTTCCTGGTCGCGCTCGGCCTCTTTCAGTACCTGCGGCTTCGCCGGAGCCTCGTCGACCCGTTGCGCGAGACCGTGCTCGCGGTCGAGGCGTTCGGCAGCGGCGACGTCGCGCGGCGCGCGCCGGTGCGCACGATGGACGAGGTCGGGCAGCTCGCCGACGCCTTCAACCGCATGGCGGAGAGCCTGGTCGCGAGCGGCGACGAGCTGCGGCTCGCGAACTCGAAGCTCGAGCTCGAGCTCGCGGTCCGCCGCCGCGCCGAGCAGGAGCTGCGGCGGAACGAGGAGCGCTACCGGAGCGTGATGGAGAGCGCGTCCGACGCGGTCGTCTCCGCCGACCGCCACGGCCGCATCCTCTTCTTCAACCGCGCCGCCGAGCGCGTCTTCGGCTACCGCGCCGCCGAGGTGGGCGGCTCGCCGCTCTCGCTGCTGATGCCGGAACGGCTGCGCGAGGCGCACCAGCGGGGATTCCAGCACTTCCTCGCGACGCGCGAGCCGCGCGTGATCGGCAAGACCGTCGAGCTCGTCGGCCGTTCGAAGGACGGCCGCGAGTTTCCCATCGAGATGTCGCTCGCGACCTGGAACGTCGACGGCGAGCAGTTCTTCACCGCGATGATGCGCGACATCACCGACCGCAAGCACGCCGAGGAGGAGCTGAAGGGCGCGCGCGAGGCCGCGCTCGAGGCGTCGCGTCTCAAGTCCGAGTTCCTCGCCAGCATGAGCCACGAGATCCGCACGCCGCTGAACGGCGTGATCGGCATGACCGGCCTGCTCCTCGACACCGAGCTCTCGCCGCAGCAGCGCGACTACGCGCACACCACGCGCAGCTCGGCGGAGCATCTCCTCGGGATCATCAACGACGTCCTCGACTTCTCGAAGATCGAGGCCGGGCAGCTCACGCTCGAGCCGATTCCGTTCGAGCTGCGCTCGACGGTCGAGGAGGTGGTGGAGATCGTCGGCCCGCGCGCGGCCGAGAAGAAGCTCGAGCTCGTCATTCGCATCACCCCCGAGATCCACCGCCGCGTGATCGGCGATCCCGGACGCATCCGCCAGATCCTCACCAATCTCGCCGGCAACGCCATCAAGTTCACGCCCACCGGCCACGTGCTGATCGACGTCGACGTGCAGCGCGCGACCGACGGCGAGATCGCGCTGCGCTTCGCCGTCGAGGACAGCGGCATCGGCATCGCCGACGACAAGCTCGAGCACATCTTCGATCGCTTCGCCCAGGCGGACGCGTCGACGACGCGCAAGTACGGCGGCTCCGGCCTCGGTCTCGCGATCTCGAAGCAGCTGGTCGAGCTGATGCAGGGCGAGATCGGCGTCAACAGCCGCGTCGGCAGGGGCTCGACGTTCTGGTTCACGATCACGCTGCCGCTCGACCCGGAGGGCGGCGAGGCGCTGGTCGTGCCGCCGGCGCTGCGCGACGTCCGCGTCCTCGTCGTCGACGACAATGCGATCAGCCGCCGGGTGCTGCGCGAGCAGCTCGACGCCTGGAAGATCCGCAACGACGGCGCCGCGTCGGCCGAGGAGGCGCTCGCGGAGTTGCAGCAGGCGGACGCCGCCCGCGACGCCTTCGCGATCGCGATCATCGATCGCGGCATGCCGGGCACCGACGGCCTGACGCTCGGGCGCAAGATCAAGGCGGACCCGCGTCTGTGCGCGACCGTCCTCATCCTGCTCACCTCGTCGACGCGCCCGGCTCACGCCGACGCCGCGGTGGAGACGGGGTTCGGCGCGTCGCTCCGCAAGCCGGCGCGGCCGGCGCGCTTGCTCGAGGCGCTCGAGAGCACGTGGAACACCCGCCGCGGCACCGTGCCGCGGGCGATCAGCGTGAAGGCGGCGCGCGCCGGCGCCGCCGCGCCGGCGAAGCCGGAGACCAAGCCGAGCACCGGCCGGGTGCTGCTCGTCGACGACAACGTCGTCAATCAGAAAGTCGGCATTCTCATGCTCGAGCAGCTCGGGTGCCGCGTCGACGTCGCCGCCGACGGCAAGGAAGCCGTCGAGATGGTCTTCGCCTTCCCGTACGACGTCGTCTTCATGGATTGCCAGATGCCGGAGATGGACGGCTACGAGGCGACGCGCACGATCCGCGCGCGCGAGGAGGACGGCCGGCGCATCCCGATCATCGCGATGACCGCGCATGCGATGCAGGGCGACCGCGAGAAGTGCCTCGAGGCCGGCATGGACGAGTACATCCGCAAGCCCGTCAAGCCGACCGAGCTCAAGCGTGCGCTCGAGCGCTGGATCGCGGAGGGCACGCGCAACCGCGACGCGGTGGCCGCCGCCCGCGTCTCCGGGGCGGTGGAGGCGGCGCCGGAGACGGCGTCGTCGGCCCCGGATGCCGGCGCGTCGACCGCCGGCATCGCGCCCGCCGCGTCGGCCGGCGACGCGGCGCCTGTATCGGACGGCGGCGCGGCCGCCGCGTCTGCCGGCGTCGCCGCCCCGGCATCGGACGGCGGCGCGCCCGCCGCATCGGCGAGCCGCGCTGAGGCGTCGACGGGTCGCGCGGCCGCTTCGGCACGGGCAGGGCACTCACGACGTCGCGCGGCGGCGACGGACGCGCAGCAATCCGCACCAAATCGTCAATCCGAAGGAGAGCGTATGACAGACGAGAGCAGCAGGCAGACGAACCCGGCGAGCGCGGCGGCCGACGCCGCTCAGCCGAGCGGCGCGGATCAGGCGAACGGCGGCAATGCGACGGCGGCGATGGCCGGCGACTCGCTGCCCGTCGACCTCACCGGTCTCATGGACCTCGTCGGCGACGACACCGAGACGCTGGGCGCCGTCGTCGAGGCCTACCTGAAGACGACGCTCGAGCTCACGGCGAAGCTGCGGGCGGCGATCGAGGCCGGGTCCGCCGTCGAGATCGGACGCATCGCCCACAACGGCGCGGGCTCGAGCGCGACCATGTGCATCAACGGCATCGTGCCGATGTTTCGCGCTCTCGAGGCCGCCTGCCGCGAAGAGCGGCTCGCGGACGTGCCGCGCCTCGCGGAAGCGATCGACGGCGAGTTCGCCCGCATTCAAGCCTTCTTCAAGGAGCACGCCGGCATCGACGCGACGACGTGATCGCGGCGCCGGCGCCTGCGGTGGAGGCGAGCCGCACCCGCGCCCGCCGAGGGGACGCGGCTCGCGAGGCGAGCGCGCCGGTCAGGCGAGGACGCCGTCGTGTCCGACGACGTGCTCGGCGATCCGCGCGCGGGCGTCGATCGCTCCGATCGGCCGGTACGGCGTCAGCGCGGCGATCGCCGCGAGGTGGCCGTCGAGATCCTCCCCGTGGGTGTCGTTGCCGAAGAGCTCGCGTGCGCGCGTGGCCAAGCGCTCGCTCGCCTCGCCGACGAACACCGCGGTCAGATCGCGCTCGAATTTCACCTTCTCCTGGCCGCGGCGCGCGATCAGCTTCTGCGTGCGCGCGACCGCGCTCTCGATCGCGTAGAGATCGATGATCATGTCGGCGAGCTTCTCGAGGTGCTGCTGCTTGCGGCCGACCTCCGCCGGCTCGCGCTGGAGCAGCAGGCGGGTCGTGTAGGCGACCAGCTTCTTCGCCTGGATGACCGCGTCGATCTCGCGCGCGAGCGGGCCGTCGAGCGGCACGACGTGGCCGTTTCCGTCGGCGAGCTCGCGCTCGACCTCCTCCATGAACTGGAGCATCGGCAACCCCTGCGTCATCACGCGTTTCATCACGGTCGCGGGGATGAGCAGGCGGTTGATCTCGTTCGTGCCCTCGAAGATGCGATTGATGCGCGAGTCGCGGTACTGGCGCTCGAGCGGGTAGTCGGCGACGAAGCCGTACCCGCCGAAGATCTGCAGGCCCTCGTCGACGACGAAGTCGAGCGTCTCGGTGCCGAAGACCTTCACGATCGATTGCTCGATCGTGTACTCCTCGATCGCCCTGATGACCTGGGCGTCGTAGTCGTCGTCGCTCGGCTCGAGGCGAGCGATCAGCGCGTCGATCAGCCCCGCCGTCCGGTAGCTCAGCGAGTCGGCGACGTAGATCCGCACCGCCATGTCGGCGATCTTCCGCTGGATCGCCCCGAACTCGACGAGCGGCGTCTGGAACTGCCGGCGCTCGCTGGCGTACTTGACCGCGGCCTCGAGGCACTCGCGCGCCGCGCCGAGCGCGCCGGCGCCGAGCTTCAGGCGGCCGATGTTCAAGATGTTGAAGGCGATCTTGTGGCCCTTGCCGAGCTCGCCGAGGAGGTTCTCCGCCGGCACGAAGACGTCCTCGAGGATCAGCTGGCAGGTCGACGAGCCCTTGATGCCGAGCTTGTGCTCCTCGGCGCCGACGCTCACGCCCGGCGTGTCGCGCTCGACGAGAAAGGCGGTGAACTTGTCGCCGTCGACTTTCGCGAACACCGTGAAGAGGTCGGCGAAGCCGCCGTTGGTGATGAACTGCTTGACGCCGGTCAGCTGATAGCCGCGGCCGTCGGCCGTCGGCACCGCCTTGGTCTTGGCGCCGAGGGCGTCGCTGCCGGAGCCGGGCTCGGTGAGCGCGTAGGCGGCGATGCGCTCGCCGCTCATGAGGCTCGGGAGGTAGCGCGCTTTCTGCGCCGCCGTCCCGTAGAAGAGCAGGGGGAGGGTGCCGATGCCGGTATGGGCGCCCCACGCGACCGAGAACGACGCGAGCTTGAAGGAGCGCTCGCCGATCAACATCGACGCGGCCTTGCTCACGCCGAGTCCGCCGTGCTTCTCGGGGATGTCGAACATCAGCAGACCGAGCTCGCCTGCCTTCTGCAGCAGCGTCCGCACCAGGCCCGGCGCTTGCGCCTCGATCGCGTCGGTGTGCGGCAGGACGTCGCGGCGTACGAAGCTCTCGGCGACGTCGGCGATCGCGCGGTCGTCGTTCGAGAGGTCCTCGTAGGTGAAGAGGTCTCGGACGGTCTTGCCGATGAGGAACCCGCCGCCCGAGACGGTGCCGTTCTCGATCATCATCGCGTCGGCAAGTGAGCAACGAACATGCCAGTTGTCGCAGCGACGTGACGTTTCAACTATACGAATTCGTTGTGTCCGACCGTGCAGACCGCGCCGGTCGCGGTCATGCAGAGCTGCACGACCGTCGGGATCGACGCCGCGTGATGGCGGACGCGCTAGACGCCGCGTCCGCCACGCGCTCCGCGCCGTGGTGGCCGGTGCCGGCCGGCGCCCGCTATGGCGTCCCGCGGGCGCTTACGACTTCACGTGCGGGCCGCCGCGGATCGCGACGACCTTGCCCGTGCGTCGGATCGGCGGCACCCGTTCCGGCGGGCTCGCCGCGATGGCCTCGGGCGTCGCGCTCGTGGCGTGCCGCGACGCGGCCGCGGTCGCCTGCGCCATCTCGGCGGTACGGAGCGGCCGCCGTGTGCTCTTGGCGTGCGCGTCGAGCCGCTGCCGGACCGCGAGAACGCGCTTCGCGTCGCGGTAGCCCGCCTCCATGAGCGCGCGGTTCTTGCTGGGATAGGCGTTGAAGACGTGGAGGGGACCGAAGCCGCTGTACTGCTCGCCGGGCTCGATGACCGTCACCGGAACGCCGTTGAACCGACCGTCGTCCATGCGCGCGTAGAGGTAGCCCATGTTGCCGATCGTCCGCCACATGACGTCGACGAAGCGCTGGACGAAGTCGGCGATCGAGCGGAAGCGGCCCTTGTAGGGGAGCTGGCTCGCGATCGGCGCCAGCAGATACACCTCGGTCGCGCCGAGGCCGAGCGCGTGCTCGAGCGGGATGTTCCACGCGAACCCGCCGTCGACGAACCAGTCGCCGCGAAATTGGATCGGCGGGAAGAGCAGCGGGATGGAGTAGCCGGCGCGGGAGATCGTCCGGAGCTCGCGCCAGCTCGTGCAGTCGCGCCGCGAGTACACCTCGCCCCGGCCGCGCGAGAGGTTGAGGAGAATGAACTCGAGGTCGAGACGGCTCTCGTAGATCTTCGGGAAGTCGACGTACTCCTCGATCGCGCTGGCGAGCCGGTCGAGCGAGAACAGCGAGTGCCCGAACAGCGGATTGTGCCGCAGGCTCGGCGAGAAGATCCGCGGCATCGAGCGGAAGCCCTTCCAGGCCTCCTCGAGCTGCGGCACGCCGCCCGACGCGTAGACGCAGGCGTTGATCACGCCGATCGAGCTCGCGACGATCGCGTCGGGCTTGATGCCCTGCTCGTCGAGGTACTTGAGGGCGCCGACGTGGTGCGCGCCGAGCGCGGCGCCGCCGCCGAGGATGAAGACGCGCTTCTGGCGCCTCGCCATGGTTAGAAGAACACCCCGCGGCGCTCGCGCAGCCCGCGCCGCATCATCTCGTCGATGCGCGTCTTCACCTGATTCACCTTCTTCACGATCACCTCGTCCTCGTCGTTGTGGTTGCCGCGGAACTCCATCGGCTCGCCGAAGTAGAGGTGGTAGCGCACCGGCAGCGGGAACGGCGTGAGCACCAGCGGAAAGGCCGGCATGTTCAAGAGCCGCGCCAGCGGCGCGAAGCTGCCGAGCGACGGCGCCTGCTCCTCGGAGCCGACGACCGCGACCGGCACGATCGGCGTGTTGGTCTGGAGCGCGAGCCGCATGAAGCCGTTGCCGAACTCCTGCAGCTCGTAGCGCTTGCTGAAGGGCTTGTTCATGCCGCGGACGCCCTCGGGAAACGCGATCACCGCCTCGCCGTGCTCGAGGATGTCGACGGCGTTCTTCGGCGTGCCGACCACGCCGCCCATGCGCGCCATGAGGACGTTCACGAACGGCACCGTCGGCAGCCAGTACTCGCCCATGCCGCGGAGGAACCGCGGCGGGTCGGCCTCGAGCATGGTCGCGGTGCCGATCATGCACGCGTCGATCGCGATCTGTCCGGCGTGATTGGCGATCACCAGCACGCGGCCACGCGGCATGTGCTCGACGCCGTGGCTGCGGACCCGGAAGTAGTACTTGTAGAAGAGCGCGAACACGACGAGCGTCCGGCGCGCGACGTCGGCGTTCAGCCCCCAGGGATCGTAGCCGTAGCCGTTGAGCTCGAGCGGGGAGGCCGCGATGCGGGCGCGAATCTCGTGATTCAGGTCGCGGACCAGCTGCGGCAGCAAGCTCTCGACGATTCCGCCGGCGAGACCGTGCAGCACGTCGATCGAGCCGTTGAGGACGCTCACGAGCTCGTCGTCCGCGTCGTCGTCGGATCGTTGCGGCGCCGGAACGCCGCCGCCGGCCGGCGCGGCCGGCACGCCCGCCGTGGTCGGGCGGCGCGCCGATGCGCCGCTGGCGCGCGCGTTTCGCGCCGGCACGCCGCCGACGCGCGCGTCCGGCGCGGGGTCGCCGCCGGCCCGTGATCGCTCGACCGCCGCACGGCCGCGCTGCCGGCGGGCCGGCACGCCGGCGGCGCGACGGCGCCGCGGCGACGACGGCGCCGCCTCCTCGCCGCGCGCGGGCGTGTCACTCTCCGGCGGCGCTGGCTCGGCCGGCGTGGCGGCGGCGGGCGGCGTCTCGGGGTTCGCCTCGCTCCCGCCGCTCGGCTCGCCGAGCGCGTAGCCGCCGTTCCGCTCGGCGCGGCGCGCCGCGGCCGCCGACGGTGCCTTCGCGCGACGCTCGGAGTTGCCCTTGACGTTCTTCGCCACCAATCCCCCGCGCTGCTCTAGCGGCGCACGCTGCTGAAGGTTTCCTCGAGGGTGAAGAGCGGCTCGAAGCCGGTGGCGTCGCGGAAGCGACGGCCGTCGATCGTGCACGGGTACTTGACGAAATCGATCGCCGCGGCGGGCAGATGATAGAAGCCGACGCGGAACAGGCGATCGATCGCGTTCCGTGCCGCGATCTCGGGGAGCGGCAGCGGCGTGCCGCCGGTCTCGCGGATCGCGACCTTGACGGGAACGGCTCCCGGTCCGACCAGGTTGAAGACGCCGCGCGCGCCGGTCTCGAGCGTGCACGCGATCGCCTCGGCGACGTCCTCCTCGTGGATGAACTGGAGCATCGGGTTGAAGCCCATGATCGTCGGCACCCAGCGCAGCTTCAAGTACGCGCCGATGGCGCTGTGCACGTAGTAGCCGAGCGTGTTCACCGGGCGCAGGATCGCGGTCGCGATCTCGGGATACTTCCACAGGAAGGTGGTGCAGAGCGTGTCGACCTCGCCGAGGTCGCGGATCTCGGGATAGTGCCGGCTGACGTTGAGCGCGGTCTCCTCGTCCATGTAGTAGGAGTTTTCCGGCAACGCGCCGTAGACGTAGGAGCTCGAGAGCACGACGAGCTTCTTCACCCCGTACTGCGCGCAGCACTCGAGCAGCCGCTTGGTGCCGGCGACGTTGATCTCGTGCCGCAGCTGCGGGCTGCCGCGGAAGTGGCGGATGAAGGCGAGGTGGACGACCGCGGTCGGGCGCTCGCGCCGGAAGATGTCCTCGAACTTCTTCTTGCGGAGGTCCATCGTGTGGACGGCGACCTGATGCGGGTGCCCTTCCCACGGCACGCGATCGACGCCGCTCACGTCGAACTCGTCGGCAACGCGCTTGGCGACGAGGCGGCCCTGGCCGCCGGCGATTCCGGTGATGAGGAGGCGCTCCATGACGATGCGGCGCACCCTCTATAGGGAGAACGATCCGGCGGCGCAACTCGACCCGTAGACCTCGCGACGCTCAACGGCGCGAAATCGTTGCGCGCGGCGGCCGGTCGGGCGCGCACGCGTGCAAGCCGCTCGACGGCCGACGAGCCGGCGCACGGCGGCGTCGTGGCACGCGGGCGAGAAGGCGAACCGGCCGTCCACGGCGCCGGTGCGCGCCGCCGCTCAAGTCCTGGGACGCGACGGCCGATACTCACGCTGGCGATCACCCACCGGCGCGGTCGGCCGCGTCAACGTGCACTCGTGGAGGCGTCTTCGTGAGCAACGGCGACAAGAGTCAGCTGGCGCGTCTCAGAGCCGAGATCATCAACTCGAAGGACCTGCCGACGATGCCCGTCCTCCTCGCCCGCATGCTCGCGGTCGTCGACGGCGACCGCTCGTCGGTGCGCGATCTCGTCGACGTGATGCAGCGCGACCAGGCGCTCACCGGCGCGCGTGCTCCGCCTGGCGAACAGCGGCTTCTTCGGCTACGCGCGCCAGGTCGCGAGCCTGACGCGCGCGGTGATGCTGCTCGGGTTCGCGACCGTCAAGAACCTCGCGCTCGGCGTGAAGATCTGGGAGACGCTCGTCCTCGAGCACGGCCTGTCGCTGACCGAGCTCTGGGAGCACTCGGCGGTCGTCGCCGCCGCCGCCCGTCAGATCGCGCAGCGCACCCGCACCGCGGATCCCGAGGAGGTGTTCACGGCCGGGCTGCTCCACGACGTCGGCCGGGTCGTCCTCACGCTGCGCTTCCGGCAGGAGTACGCGAGCGCGAGCGCGGGCCCGAACGGCGAGCTCACCGAGCGCGAGCGGGCCGCCTTCGGCGTCGATCACTCGCAAGCCGGCGCGTGGCTCGCGGAGGCGTGGCAGCTGCCGGTCGCGATCGCCGAGACCGTCGCGCAGCATCACCAGCCGCTCGCCGCCGCCGCGCCGCTCACGACGCCGGTGATCGTGAACGTCGCCAATCGCCTGGTGCGCTGGACGGACTTCGCGAGCGGCCGCATCGACCCGCACGCGGAGGCGCTGCTCGCCGGCGGCGCGATCGCCGGCTTGCCGTTCGCCGCCTGGGCCGAGATCGCCGCCGCGCTGCAAGGTCAAGAGGACGAGCTGCACGCGTTCTTCGGAGGGCAGTCGTGAGCCGGAGCGTCCAGCGCGCGCTCGGCGACGCGCAGCAGGAGGTCGAGGCGCTGCTCGCGCACCTCGTCGCTGATCCGCGATCTCGCGCGGCTCGCGCACACCGCCGAGTCGCTCGAGAGCCTCTGCGCGCGATCTCGCGGTCCGCATCGTCACCGCCCTCGGCTACGAGTCGGTCGCCGTCGCGATCACCCGCGACGAGGAGATCACGCTCCTCGAGAGCTACAGCCAGTCGGCGCGGTTCGGCGCGGCGAGCGAGCCCTGCCCGCCGGCGGTGCTCGCGCTCGTCTGGGACGTGATCGCGGAGCGCGCCGTGGTGCGCTGGGGCGGCGACGGCGTCGGCGCGCGTCGGCCGCCGCCCGACGGTCTCGAGGGCGGCATCGTCGGCCTGCCGCTCGAGATCGGCGGCGAGTGCGTCGGCGCGGTGCTCTGCGCCCGCGTCGAGGCGTACGAGTGGGACCTCGCGGCGCAGCGCGCGCACGAGCTGATCGGCGGAAACGATCGGCCAGATCGCGACCCTGGCGCAGGTGCGGATCACGATGCGCGACATCCAGCGCGGCCTCGAGTCCGACCTCGGCGAGAGCCGGACGACGATCTCGCGCCAGGAGGAGACGCTGCGGGATCAATCCGAGCGCATCAGCCGCCTGGCGGCGTCGGTGACCACGTCGAACCGCGCGAAGAACCACTTTCTCGGCTTGATGTCGCACGAGCTGCGCACGCCGCTCAGCGTGATCCTCGGCTTCGGCTCGATCCTCCAGGACGGTCTCGCCGGTCCGGTGAACGACGAGCAGACGCAGTACCTCGAGCGCGTGCTCGCGAACGGCCGGCACCTGAACCAGCTCGTCGACGACATGCTGTTCTTCGTCGACGCCGAGAACACCCGGATCACGCCGTCGTGGTCCCAGGTCGACCTCGTCGGCCTGTTGCGCGAGATCGTCACCGCGATCCCGGAGCGCGCGAGGCCGGGCGGACCGGAGCTGGTGATCGCGGTCGCGCCCGCGGCCGCTCTGGTGCGAAGCGACGCGGCGCTGCTGCGCCGCGCGCTCTTCCATTTGCTCGGCAACGCCTTCAAGTTCACCGAGCGCGGCGAGGTCCGCATCGAGGCGGCGCCGAGCGCCGCCGGCGACGGCGTCGTGGTCGCGATCACCGATACCGGCCCCGGGATCCCGCACGATCGGCGCGCCCGCATCTTCGAGCTCTTTCGGCAGGCCGACGACGGCCACACGCGCAAGCGCGAAGGCGCGGGGCTCGGCCTGAACCTGGTGAGCGCCTGCGTCGCCCTGCTGCGCGCCCGCTGCACGCTCGCGGACGGCCCGGAAGGCGGCACCCGCGCCGAGCTCTGGCTCCCCGAGGTCGTCGACGACACGGCGGAGACGGCGCGCCCGCGTGCCGAGACGGCAGCCGGCGCGGCCGCGCCGCCGTTCGCGGACGAACCCCCCGCGCCCGCGCGCGTCGCGCACGTCGAAGGCGCGCCGGTGTTCGTCGGCCGCGCTCGCAGGGCGGGCACGGCGCGCGGCTGAGCGGCAGCGATCGGCTCGCCCTCGACGGGCGCGCCGCCGTGACCGCACGGCCCTTCGCGCGCCGGTTGGAGCGTCGCCGTCGTCCTGCTACCCGGGGACGGTGGCGCATCGCTCGACGTGGCTCGCTGCCGGCGCGGTGCTCGTCGCCTGGACCGCGGCCGCGCTCCTCGTCGACCCGCGCGCGAACGTTCCGCTGATCGACGACTGGCTCTACGCGGCGAGCGTCGAGCAGCTCCTGCGGGTCGGATCCCTCCACGTCGGTGCCTGGAGCTCGACCGTGCCGATCGTCCAGATCGCGTGGGGGACGCTCGCGGCGCTGATCGGCGGCTTCTCGCACACGGTGCTTCGGGTCTCGACGCTGGTGACGGCCGCGGCGGGTCTCCTCGCGTACCTCGGCCTGCTGCGGGCGCTCGATCTCGATCCGGCGCGCGCGCTGCTCGGGGTCGCGACGCTCGCCCTCTACCCGGTGTGGTTCGTCCTCAGCTTCACGTTCATGACCGACGTGCCGTTCGTCGCGGTGTCGCTGGCGAGCCTGTGCTTGCTCGCGCTCGGCCTGCGCGACGATCGTGCGCCGGCGATCGTCGCGGGCCTCGGGCTCGCGGCGGCGGCGTTCTTGATCCGGCCGGTCGCGATCGCGATTCCGATCGCGCTCATGGCGTCCTCGCTCGGTCGCTCGTCGCGATCGAACGCGCTCGCCGTCACCGGCGCCCTGGCGACGCTCGCGGCGATGGCGGCGGCGGCGGCCGTCGTCGGCGCGCTGTGGCCTCCGGCAGGCGGCGAGGGCGGTCTCGTGTACCGGGTCGAGAACTTGCGCTACGTGCTCCTGGTCTCGCCTGCCGTCTACCTGGAAGCGCTCTGGAGCATGCTGGCGCACCTCGGGATCGCCGCGCTTCCTGCGCTGGCGGCGACCGCGGCCCCGCCGCGGCGATGGCCGTGGCGGCTCGCCGCCGTGATGCTCGCCGGCGCCGCGGCGGTCTCGGCGGTCGCGCCGGCGCGCGTCGCCGCATTGAAGCCGCGCGCGACGTGGAGCCTGCAGGAGCTCGGCGCCGCCCGCCCGCTGGTGCAAGCCGCGCCGCCGCCGACGCGGCCGCGGGCGCTCGCGTCGGCGGCGGTCACGGTCGTCGGCCTGGTCGCCGCGAGCGCGTTGCTGGCGCGCGCGGCGCGTGCGGTGCGCGGCGGGCGGCTCGCGTCGCCGGCGTGGTCGCTGGTCGTGGCCTTCGCGCTGGTCTCGACGTCGATCTGCTTCGTCCTGTGGTTCTTCTACGACCGCTACTTCCTGCCGATCGTGCCGGTGGCGATCGCGCTCGCGCTTCTCGGACCGCCCCGGCCTGCGCCGTCAGGCGCGGGCTCGCGCCTGCCGCCGGTCGTCGCCGGCGCCTTGCTCGTGCTGCTCGCCGCGCTCGACGTCACCGGCACGCGCGACACGCTCGCCTACGCGCGCGCGGTCGACGCGGCGGTCGGCAGGCTGCGGGCGCGCGGCGTCGCCGAGCACGACATCGACGCCGGCTACGTCGAGAACGGATGGCGGCTCTATGCGCACCCGGAGAATCTCGCGCCGGGTCAGGACCCGGAGCGTGACGTGCCGAACCTGAGCACCAGCGAGCGACGGCCGTTCGCGGTCACCAACGGCCCGGTGCCCGGCTACGCGGTCGAGGAGTCGATCGCGGTGCCCACGTGGTGGGCGCAAGGCGACCGCGTCTACGTGCTGCGGCGGACGGAGTGACGTCCGCGCCGGCGCGCGTCAGACCGCTTTGAGGTGCCGCCGCGGACGCGGCGGCGAGGGCGGCGTCGACTGCGCCGGGGGCAAGGCACCGCCGTGGCGCGCGGTGTAGTCGGCGAGCATCTCGTTCTGCGTTTGGATCGGCTCGTCGGTCGCGCGGTGGCGGAAGTAGAGATGGCCGCTGCGCAGCAGCGGACTGCTCGCGACCGCAAGGTGCTGCGTCAGCTCGGTGTTGAGGCTCTCGGCCGCCGCGCCGATGAAGAGAATCGTGCGCACCAGCGTGGCGAGCTCGTAGACCCCGGGGCATTCGGGAACACGTTCGATCTCCGCAGGTATCAGCGGACGCCAGGTCGAGAACTCGTCGGGCATGAGTCTACGTTCGTACAAGGCGCGGGGGGTTGCAACCACGGTGCCAGCGCATACGCGAAAAACTCCTCATCGTACGATGATTCGATATCCGATCGCGACACTTTTGTGGCGAACGCGGTACAAAGCTGGCCAAAAAACCTGCTCCGCCGTCGAGTCGCTCGCCCGCGTCGTCGCGACGCTTCACGATCGACGCGACGTACTCCGAAGAGCGGCGAAACGCACGCGTCGCGGTCGCGCGGAGTCGGGGAACGTACGCACCCATCGCGATCGGCCAGAGTTCAGCGGCGCTCGATCAAGCTGAGGCGAACGCCATGAGCGGCGCTCGGCTCGACGCGGATCACGCGCCGTCCGGCCGCCGCGTCGCTGGTGTAGGCGATACCGCCCCGATCGAGCGTTTGCGCGGCGTCGTCGAGGCTCGCGACCTGCAAGCAGAGCTCGGCCATGCCTTCGCCGCTCGCCGCCAGGACGTCCGCGAGGCCGGTCCCGGCCGCCGGTGTGACGAACTCGACGCGTGCGTCGCCGACCTGCACGGCCGCGCCGGCGCCGGGCGCCGTGGCGAATCCGAAAAGCCGTTGGAAGGTCGCATGCGCGGCCGCCGCGTCCGGCGTCGCGACGGTCACATGATCGATCCGGCGGGTGTTCATCGGCGGCCGCCTTCGGCGTCGGCACCGGGCTGGTGAGCGGCATCCTCGGGAAACGGTTGCGCGTACTCGACGAGGACGCCGTGCGTCGCCGCCGGGTGGAGGAAGCAGATCAGCCCGGCGAGCCCGGGACGCGGCTTCTGGTCGATCAGCCGCACGCCCTTCGCGCGTGCGGCGTCGAGGTCGGCCGCGACGTCCGCGGTCGCGAAGCAGAGGTGATGGAGCCCTTCGCCGCGCCGGGCGAGGAACTTGCCGATGCCGCTCTCGGTCGAGAGCGGCTGGAGCAGCTCGATCTCGCTCTCCCCGACCGTGAGGAGGGCCGCGGTGACGTCCTGGTCTTTCACCGTCGCGACCTTGTGGACGGGGAGCCCGAGGACGTCACGCCAGAAGCCGTACGCCTGCTCGAGATCGCGGACGACGATCCCGACGTGGTGAATCCGCGACAGCACGGCTACACGGGGTTGCCGACGAGCCAGTCGTTCGGCGCCGGCGGCGTCTTCGCGTAGTCGTAGAAGCCCTTGCCGCTCTTTCGGCCGAGGTACCCCGCCAGGACCAGACGCTTCAGCAACGGCGGCGGCGTGAGCCGCGGCTCGCGATACTCCTCGTAGAGGTTGCTCGCCATGTGAAAGACGATGTCCAAGCCGATGAAGTCGGCGAGCGCGAGCGGCCCCATCGGGTGGTTCGCCCCGAGCTGCATCGCGGAATCGATCGCGGCGATCGAGGCGAGGCCTTCCTGGAGGGTGCGGATCGCGTCGACCATGTACGGCGTGAGGAGGCGGTTCACGACGAAGCCGGTGAAGTCGCGGATGACGACGCCGGTCTTCTTGAGGTGGGCGGTGAAGGCCTGGGCGGCGCCGAGCACGGCGGCGTCGGTCCGCAACGTCGGGACGATCTCGACGAGCTTCATCACCGGCGCCGGATTGAAGAAGTGGAGACCGATCACGCGCTCCGGCCGGTGCGTCGCCTCGGCGAGCGCGGTGACGGAGAGGGTCGAGGTGTTGGTCGCGAAGATGCCCTGCTCCTTGACGACGTCGTCGAGCCGGGCGAACAGGCGCTTCTTCTCCTCCATGTCCTCGACGATCGACTCGATCACGAGGTCGCACTCGGCGAGATCGTGGATCGCGCTCGTGCACTCGACGCGCGCGAGCGTCTCGGTCATCTCGGCCTCGCTGCACCGCTGCTTGTCGACGTCGCGCTTCAGCGCCTTGGCGATCTTCTGCTTGCCGGCGTCGATCGGACCCTCGGTCATCTTGAAGAGGACGGTCTCGAGGCCGGCGCGGGCCGCGACCTGTGCGACGCCGCTCCCCATCTGACCGCTTCCGATCACCGCGACGCGACGAATTTCCATCTCACGCTCCTCCTGGTCGACGTGCTCGCGAGCGACGTCCTAGCTTTGCGGGCTGCGGGTGGTCAACCGCGTCACCGGCAGACGTTGCTCCGGCGGGCCGCCGTCGCCACGGCGGCCGCCATGCAGGGCGCGACCCCCTTGTCGAGCGGGTCGGGAAGGACGCGCTCCGGCGCCGGCTCGAGCACGTAGTCGGCGAGCGCGAACGCGGCCGCGACCTTCATCGCGTCGTCGATCACGGTCGCGCCGGCGTCGAGGGCGCCGCGGAAGACGCCGGGAAACGCGAGCACGTTGTTGATTTGATTCGGGAAGTCGCTGCGGCCGCTGCCGACCACGACGGCGCCGGCGGCGCGCGCGTCCTCCGGCATGATCTCGGGGACCGGGTTCGCCATCGCGAAGACGATCGCCGCCGGCGCCATCGACCGGATCATCTCGCGATCGACGAGACCCGCCTGCGAGAGCCCGATGAAGACGTCGGCGCCGGCGAGCGCGTCGCGCAGCGCGCCGGTCAGCTGGCGTCGATTCGTCACCGTGGCGAGCTCGGCCTTGTGCCGGTTCAAGTCGGTCCGGCCGCGATGAATGATGCCTTTGGAATCGCAGAGGATCACGTCCTTGACCGGCGTGCAGAGGTGCCGGCGCCCGCAGTCGATCAGGAGCCGGGCGCAGGCGATCGCCGCCGCGCCGCTGCCGTTGAAGACGATCGTGACCTCGTCGAGCCGCTTGCCGATCACCTTGACGGCGTTCAGGAGCGCGGCGGCGACGACGATCGCGGTGCCGTGCTGGTCGTCGTGGAAGACCGGGATGCCGAGGTCCTGGAGGCGCGCCTCGACGTCGAAGCAGCGCGGCGCCGCGATGTCCTCGAGGTTGACGCCGCCGAAGACCGGCGCCAGCAGCCGGACGGCGTGGACGATCTCGTCGGTCTCCTGCGTCGCGAGGCAGATCGGGAACGCGTCGACGTCGGCGAAGGCCTTGAAGAGGACCGCCTTGCCCTCCATCACCGGGAGGGCGGCCTCGGCGCCGATGTTGCCGAGCCCGAGCACCGCCGAGCCGTCGGTCACGACCGCGACCATGTTGTGCTTGCAGGTGAGGTCGAAGGCGCGACGCCGGTCGCGGGCGATCGTCATGCAGACCTCGCCGACGCCCGGCGTGTACGCGAGGCTCAGATCCCGCCGTGTCGCCAGCGGCACCTTGCTCTGGATCGCGAGCTTGCCGTGGTGGGCCGCGTGCAGGGCCACCGCTTCGTCGTTCAGGTCCATGGAAGCCGCGGCGGTGGAGTCGATCGACATCTCGATAGTCGCGGGAAGATTGGCGAAGGGGACGCGAGCCGCGCGGCGGCGATCCTGCCAGAAGTCGCGCGATCGTATGTTTTCAGGTACAGGTCGTCAACGCTTTCGCCCGCTGCCCGGCCGCTCGAGCTCCTGCGCGCTCCGATACCGACGAGCCGAGCTCGACACCGGCGCGCGCGGGACTCACATCCGGAGGTCCTTCACATGAGCAGCCACGCGAGTTCGAGCCGGGACGCCGACGCCGCCGAGGCCGGCGCGACGATCTTCTCGGCGCTCGAGAAGACGGTGGGCGAGGTGGTCGGCCGCGCCGCCGAGCTGACCGACGGCGGCCGGGCGATCGACGAGCACCAGCCGCAGGCGGAGCGGGTCGCGTATCTCGCGACCGAGCTCGAGGCGGCGCGCAGCCTGCGCGCCTACTGCCGCGAGCTCGCCGACGCCGGCGAGCCGGATGCGCAGACGGAGGAGCTGGCGCTCGTCTTCGTCGCCGAGGTCGCGAGCCGCGCGGGCGCGCAGCTCGACGCGCACCTCGACGAGCTCGGCCTGGCGCCGTCGTTCCTCGATCAGACGCTCGGCGCGCCGGCGGTGCGCGCCGCCGTCCGCGCGGCGCTGCGCGACGACCGGCTCACCGCGATCGGCCGCCATCAGCTCGCGATCCGCGGCGTCAACAACGGCCGCATCGACGAGATCGCCGCGCATGGCGCGCGACGCGGTCCGCCAGTTCGCGGCGACCGAGGTCGCGCCGCTCGCCGAGCGCATCCACCGCCACGACGACCTCGTTCCCGACGAGCTCATCCGCAAGATGGCCGAGCTCGGCTACTTCGGGATGGCGGTGCCCGAGGAGTACGGCGGCGGCGGCATGGGCAACCTGGTCATGATCGTCACCACCGAGGAGCTCTCCGCGGCGTCGCTCGCCGGCGCCGGCAGCTTGATCACCCGCCCCGAGATCCTCACCAAGGCGCTCCTGAAGGGCGGCACCGAGGCGCAGAAGCAGAAGTGGCTGCCGCCGATCGCCGCCGGCGAGATCATGGTCGGCGTCTCGGTGACCGAGCCCGACACCGGCTCCGACGTCGCGTCGATCACCTGCCGCGCCGAGCCAGCGGAGCGCGACGGCGCCAAGCGGCTACGTGATCAACGGCGCCAAGGCGTGGTGCACGTTCGCCGGCCGCGCCAACGTGCTCGCGCTGCTCGCCCGCACCGATCCCGAATCCGAAGCTCGGCGCCAAGGGCCTGTCGCTCTTCATCGTCGCCAAGGACACGTTCCCCGGCCACGCCTTCGAGATGCGCCAGCCCGGCGGCGGCCTGCTGACGGGCAAGGCCGACGCGACGCCCGGCTACCGCGGCATGCACTCGTTCACGCTTGATGTTCGACAACTACTTCGTCCCGGCGGAGAACCTGGTCGGCGAGGACGGCGGCCTCGGCAAGGGCTTCTACCTCCAGATGGCGGGCTTCGCCGCCGGCCGCTTGCAGACCGGCGGCCGCGCCACCGGCCTCGCGCAGGCGGCGCTCGCAGCGCACCGCCGAGTACGCCAACGACCGCAAGCAGTTCGGCAAGCCGATCGGCGAGTACGGCCTCACGCAGCACAAGCTCGGCCGGATGGCGACGCACATCGCCGCCGCGCGCCAGCTCACCTACGCCGCCGCGCACGCGATGGACGAGGACGAGTCGCATCGCCCTCCAGCCGCGCGATGGCGAAGCTCTTCGCGTCCGACGTCGCCGTCGGGGTGACGCAGGACGGCCAGCTGCTCCACGGCGGCTGGGGCTACGCCGAGGAGTTCGCGATCTCGCGCTACGTCGTCGACGCGACGGTGCTGCCGATCTTCGAGGGCGTGAAGCCGATCCTCGAGCTCAAGGTGATCGCCCGCAATCTGTTCGGCCGATGATCGCCGTCGCCTTCGGAGCGCGATGCCGCGGACGTCGGACCTCGACCTGCTCATCACGCGAAGAGCGGCGATGTCCACTCTTCGCATAGCGCGTCTCCGGCGGCATGGGCCGTACACTTCATGGGTCGCGCCGGCCGGTCAAGTGAAAGACGCGCCGGGTACTGGCTGGTTTGCTGCGGATGGCTTCGCGGTTTCGTCGCGCGCGGGCGCTGAACCGCCGGTCGCTACACCCGCGCCAGCGTCGCCTTCACGTCGTCCGCGCGCAGGCTCGCGAAGACGTTGTCGCAGTCGTTCACGCCGTACGAGACGACCAAACGTCCATCGCTGCCGACCAGGAGCGCCGAGATGTATTGGATACGTTCGGCGCGGAGCAGCTTCACGGGTCGACCGAACCAGCGGATCTTGAAGGGCGGCCGAGGGTCGGTGAGGTAGAAATGCGTGCGATAGTCGCGCCTGCCGTTCACGAGGACCGCGCTGTGAGCGGCCCCGAGGTACGAGCCGTCGAATGGAGCGAGCGACGAGCCCCCGCGATAGAACGGTCCCCGTAGGCCCCAGTACGCGCTCGCGAACCAGGACGAGTACCGCTCGGTGACCGTCGACGTTTGCCCGTCCAGCCGCAGTACGACGTGCGGGTTGACCGAGTACTGAATGAAAAGCTCGTCTCCGCACGCGAATGGAATCCAGTTCTTCTGCGGCGTGCGGAGACGCGGTATCGGTATCGACCGGATTCGCAGCTCGGCGCTGGATGCAGCGAGGCGACCGATGCCCGGCCTGGCTTGCGACAGCCGGCCGTTGCAGATCACGTTGACGGAGCACCACGTCTCGCCGCCGACCTCGGTGAGGCGGACGTCCTCGCAGAGATCGGTTTCGCGATCGAGTGCCGTTCCGTCGCGGACGACGCGCAGTCGTGACACGCGCGTGACGTGAAAGCCGTCGTCGAGCTCGATCTCGAGTAGGCTCGAACGCGGCGGCCAGTGTCTGGGTCCGAGCGCGGCTTCGAGCCCATGCTCGGCGCAGAAGCAGTAGGTGTTGTTCTTCGCGACCGCGAGGTAGCCGATCGACGTTCTCAAGAGCCCGCTGTTGCAGATGCCCGCGCGATACGGCACGCACGGATCGTCGATGACTTGATGTCGCAGCAAGCCGAGCTGTTCCCCCGCGATCGTCGCGGGCTCGCCTTGAGCGTATCCCTGCACCGTGCGGTACGACGTGTCGACCTTGCGGCGCCAGCGGCGAAGCACTCTACGGGCTGCGTCGATCATGCGCCCCGATGAACCGCGTGCTCTACCGAACCCGTTCGCGGCTGGGGGCGACCGGAATCGTGGCTGCGGTCGCGCCCGCCAGCAGCGCTCCATAAAGAGCGCGATACGCTTCGAGCATCGCCCCCAGCGAGAAGAATCGCTGGACGCGATCCCGGCCGCGCGCACCGACGGCACGCGCCCGTTTCCTGTCGTCGAGCAGCGACGCGAGGACCTCGACGAGCTCGGGGCGCGATGCCACGAGGGTTTCGTCGTGGCCCAGCAGCTCGGGAAGGGCGCCGACCCGGAATCCCGCGACCGGGATGTTCTTCGCCATCGCGTACGGGACGACCACCCCGTAGGATTCGGCACGAACCGGGGCACAGAAAAGCGAGAAGCGATCGTACCAGCGAGGCAGCTCGTGGTAGGCCACTCGCCCCACGAACTCGAAATTGGCGCGCACGTCTTCCTCGCGGGTTCTGGCCGCGTAGCGCGCCAGGTTCACGCCGACACCGACGATCACGAACCGGGTTCGCGGGCGGCGCTTGGCCAGGTCGATGAGCGGCTCGATGGTGTCCGGGCTCAGCTTGTCGTTCTCGAGCCGGTAAACCAAGCCCACGGTATCGGCGGGCAGGTCCGCATCGCGTGGGGCGTACTCATCGGTGTCGACTCCCGGGTAGATCACCGACGACGCCCGCACGGGCGTTTGCTGCAGATCGCGCACGAACGCGCTGACGAACACGTGGTGTCGGATGGCCGGATGGCGCCAGGCCTGGACGGGGTTGTTGTCGTTCTCGACGATCGGCACGTTCGGACACGCGTCCGCGATCGCGTCGACGGCGGCGCTCAACCATGGCGTCAGTCCCCAGTAGTGAACGTGAACCAGCGCCGGCGGCCGCGTTTCAACCAGGCGGCGCAGGGCCGCCGGGGGCAGTGCCTGGATATCGAGGTTGCGAAACGCAGCGAAGTACCGGAACCGGTTGGTCACGATCTGCATGTCATGGTCAGCACCGAGCCCGTGGATCAGGTCGAATGCGACCTTCTCGCTTCCGCCCAGGCCGAGGTTGCAGAACAGATGCAAGACGCGAGGTCTGTCGCGCGCTGGCCGTCCGATGTGCGCACGCGCGACGAACAGCGCGGGCGGACGGCGCAAGACCAACATGCGGAAGGCCTGCAGCAGCCGTGAACGGAAGCGTGAGGCGCGGAACCGAAGACGCCACGTCTCCGTCGCCTCGTCCCACACCGTCTGCCACGCGCCCTCCCAGCTATGGATGGCCTCCGCCCGCGCCGCGCGCCACCACTCTCTCGCCAGCCGAAACGGGGCCGGCAGGAGGTTGATGCGGCTCATGGCGGGGAGGGAAGAAGGTACTTCCCGATCGCCGTCGCTTCCTCACACGTCTGCACGAGCGCGGTCTCGATGACGTCGGGCTCGCGCACATCGTGTATTACTCAATGAACGCGGTCTATGTCGCAAGAGGGGAGGCCAGCCGTGGAACATATTGGCGTCGACGTGCACGAGAAGGAAAGCCAACTCGGTATCGTGACCGAGGCGGGGGACGTGATCGAGCGCCGGATCCGCACCGAGCGGGTGCGGTTCGCCGCGGTGCTTGGCGAGCGGGCGCCGGCCCAGATCCTGGTCGAGGCCTCGACGGAGAGCGAGTGGGTCGCCTGCTGTCCAGAAGCGCTGGGCCATACGGTGGTCGTGGCCGATCCGAATTGCGCGCCGATGTAGGGCACCCGGAGCCGGCGTACATTTCGCTGATCGGCGCGCTGCTCCGGCGTGAGGGGCTGCGCGTCGCCTCCGGCCGCGCGGCCGGATTTCTGCGCCGCCTCGACGCCGTGGCGCTGCCGCCGCCGCTCGCCGTCGCGGTCGCGCCGCTGCACGCGCTCCTCGCGCCGGTCAACGAGCAGATCGCTGTCGCCGACGCGCGCCTCGCAGCCGGTGTCGACCGTGATGCCGTGATGCACCGGCTCACCACCGTGCCCGGCGTCGGGCCGATGACCGCCGCAACGTTTGTCGCGACGCTCGACACCGTCGAGCGCTTCGCCGGGCCGCACCAGGTCGCCGCCGATCTCGGGCTCGTCCCCTCCGCGCACAGCTCGGGCGAGCGGCAGCAGCGCGGCGCCATGACGAAGACGGGCAATCACCGCGCGCGCCGCGTGCTGGTGCAAGCCGCCTGGGTCCTGCGCCGGACTCGGACCGCCGAGGCGACCACGCTGCGCACCTGGGCCGAGCAGCTGGCGACCCCGCCGCGGCAAGCGCGTCGCCTCGCAGGGATCCTGTGCGCCCGCTGGCGCGATGGGACCACCTACGAGGCCGGACACGTACGGGGCGACCGGTGACCGTCATCCGCCGCGGCGTAGCGGCCATCAGGGCCGCGCGACCGCCGTGCGGGTCTCGCGAGGACACAGCCGGGTGCGGTGAGCGCGATAATTTCCTTGGCCGCAGTCGAGAGCCGGGCGAACGGGGCGTGCCGATGCGACGTGCCAGAAAACGGCCGCCACATTTGGCCCAGAATCGACGCCCGATGCCTGGTGCATCGGCGACGACTGGAAGAGCCCGATTCGAGGAGGTCGGCGTTCCGGTCGCGTGCTACGCGATCGGCACCGACGGGCTCGAGGACCGCGACGGCGTCTTCCTCGAGTGCTACGGGATCGACGCGACCGGCGCCGTGCTGGTCAGACCGGACGGCTACGTCGGCCGGTGGTCGCGCGCCGCCGGCGACTACGCGGAGCTCGGTGGCGCCGTCGCGCGGCTCCTCGCGTTGCGCGATCCGCCGCGTTCGTCCGCGACGCGTGCGACGGCGGACGCCTCAGCCCGGCGGCGCTGAGCCGTCGAGCTCCTTGGCCTCGGGCTGCGTCGGCAGGTTCGCCTGCTTGTACGCGCCGAGGCCGCCGAGGAGCGCGTAGGCGTTGGTGAAGCCGAGCTCCTGAAGCTTGAGCACCGCACGGGCGCTCGTGTGCTCGTTGGGTCAGGTACAGTACGCGACGATCAGCGTGCGCTTGTCGCGGTCCTTGGCCCATGCCTCGATCTGGTCGTTGATCACGTGCACGGCGCCCTTCGCGACCGGTCCGGTCGCGGTGCCGCGGGTGTCGAGCAGGACGACCGGCGTCGGGCCCGCGAGACGCTTCTGGAGGTCGTCGACCGTGATGCGGCGGGCGACGTCCTTCTCGAACTCCTCGCGCTGGCCGACGTCGTCCTCGCCGCGCGGCGTGTTGCCGGTGACGGGCGCGTTCTGCTCACCGCCGGCGTTCTTCGCGGCGGGAGCGCGCTTGGTTGCCGTCTTCGGTGCGTCCGCGGCGATGGCCGCCGATGCGATCAGCGTCGCGCCGAGCAGCGCGACGATCGATGTGGCTCTCGTCATGCGCTCATCCTGCCAGAGCGTCGGGTTCGTCCGCTAGAGCGCCGCGTGCGGTGACGTCGTCAGCGCGCCGGCGCGAAGCGGATCTGCTCGTCGCCGTTGCGCGTGTCCTCCCACGCGGCGAGCACGTGCTGGGATACCGCGACGAGCGACGGCAGCCGCGCGTCGCTGCCGTCGGGGCCGTCGTCGACACGCATCGGCCGGCTGTTCCGCGTCCGCACCCGCGCGGCGAGCACGTCCCAGTCGCCGGCGCGGTCGTCCTGCCACGCGACCCAGAGGCGGCTCCCCGCCCACACGACCGCGGGACGCGCCTGCCGCGTGCCGGCCGGCGTCGCGGTGTCGGGATCGAGGATGCGCGTCCGCCGGCGCGTGATCCGCGCGACCTTGATCTCGCGCGCGCCCGCGCCGACGCCCTCGCCCCACGCGACCGCGATCGTGCGGCCGCGGCGATCGTACGCGACCGCAGGCTGCCACTGATCGCGCGGCGACGGCGCGACGCGCACCGCCGCGCCGAAGCTCGCGCCGCCGTCGGTCGAGGTCGCGAGGTAGATCTGGTTCACGCCGTCGCGGTGGTCCTGCCAGGCGGCGGCGATCGTGCCGTCGCGCGCGACCGCGAGAGCCGGCGCCCATTGGTCGGCCTCGACGGCATCGCTGCCGTCGACGCCGACGTCGCCGGTCCACGTCGCGCCGCCGGTCGTCGAGCGCGCCGCCGCGATGCCGCGGTCGACGCGCGCGCCCCCGAGGTTCGACCACGCGACGACCGGCGTGCCGTCGCGTGTGGTCGCGATCGCGGGATTCTGGTCGAGGTTCTCGTTGGGGAAGCCCTCGCCCGACGAGGGCGCGTGATCGACGCGAACGCTCGGCTGCCACGTCAAGCCGCCGTTGAGCGAGCGGCTGGCATACACGTCCCACGACTGGTTGCGGAAATCGAGCCACACGACATGGAGCGTGCCGTCGGCGCCGACCGCGAGCCGCGCGCCGTATTGGTTGTCTTGTTGATCGAACGGCCGCGACGTCGCGTCGCCGGCGCGCACCGCCACCGCCCACGTCACGCCGCGGTCCTGCGAGTGCGCGACGTACGGCTGCTCGAAGCCGTCGCGGAGATCGGTCCACGCGGCGAAGAGCGTGCCCGCGGCATCGGACGCCAGCGACGGCGCCCACTGCGCGCCGGCGGCCGGCGCGACCGGGACCGACGCGACGAGCGGCGCCGCGAGCCGCGCGCCGGCGGGGACCCGCGCGGGCAGGGTCACGTCGGTCGCGACGAAGCCGCTGACTTGCCCGTTCTCGAGCGGATCGCCCGAGCCGGGCGCGAGCCGCGCGCCGTCGGCGTCGAGCGACGCGCGGCGACCGGCGACGTCCGCGAGCGCGACGCCGGCGGGCGGATCGGGGAACACCCAGGGCGCGCGCGCCGTGATCCCCGGCTGCGGCAGCCGGCCGAGGAGATAGTTGACCGCGAGCTCGCCGGCGGCGGCGTCGCGCGTCAGCGTCGCGGTGCCGTCGAAGAAGAGGTCGCCGAAGTTGCCGGTCAGGTTCGCGAGCGCGCCGACCACGGTCTCGGCCTGCCACTGCACCATCGACCACACCGCGCGCGTCATCGTGTCCGGCGGCCAGTCGGGGACCCCGGTTTCGCCGTGACCCGCCCACGCGCCCGCCTCGGGTTGGAGGAAGACCTCCATGCCGTCGATCTCGAGCCGCTCGACGACGTCGACCATCCACGCGTCCTTGCTCGTCAGCACGCCGAGCTGCGCGAACGGCGTCCCGATCACCCGCGCCCGCGCCGGCGATTCGGAGCTGAGCGCGAGGCCGAGGTTCTGCTCGCGCTCGATCGGCACCAGGTAGACCTTCTTCTGCCGGCCGGCGAGCACGTGCGCGGGATCGGCGGCGCCGTCCGAGTCGAGGGTCCCGTCGGGGGAGAACAGGAAGGCGGTGTTCCACAGCTCGCAGCCGCCCTCGTACGCGTAGCCGGTCGCGACCAGGTCCGGATCGGCGAGCACCGCGACCTTCGCGGGATCGCGCGTGACCGTCACGTCGGGCGCGTTGTGGTTGGCCATGATCCAGAGGCCGTGCGCCTGCGCCAGCGGCGCGAGGCCCTCGGCGACGGCGCGCCAGCCGGTGTCGGTGAGCGCGAGCAGCAGCGCGCGCACGACCGGGATCTGCGGGCACTTCTGCTGGTAGTAGGCGATCTGCGGCCCGTACGTCGAGAACAGCGAGGCGATCGCCGCGATCGAGCTGTTGGGTTGGCCGGTCGCCGCGGCCTGGCGCGCCGAGTCGCCGCGCGGGCCGACGACCCACGACATGAGGCCGGTGTTCTCCGGGAAGACCGCGAGCGTCGGGCGATCGGCCGCGAACTCCGCCTGCGCCGCGAGCAGCTGGGTCTCGAGGTTCGCGTGGTACGCGGCATACGTGACGGTGTCGTCGAGGCGGTGCTCGTAGTCGTAGGCGATCACGCGCGACGCGCGCTCGGGTTGCGCGGCGCCGCGACCGGGGGTCGCGAGCACGAGCAACGACAGGGCGGCGATCACCGACGACGACGAAGGACGCATGGGGTACCTCGGGCCGAGCGTGGAACGAGCGGCGCTCGTCTTCTCGCATTGGACGGTCGCGTCGCGCAACTCATTTCGCGCGCCGGCCGTGAGCCGCATTGCGGTCATCCGTCACGATGGCGCGCACGCACAAGCAGGTTGCGTGCGACCGGGTCGGCGGCCGGACGCTACGCGAGCGTCCGCGACCGCGTCACAGCGGCAGCGCTTTCATGCCCTTCCGCGGCGCGCCGACGAGGCACGCCATGTTCCCCGCCGGCGTGGCGGTTCTCGTGCATCAGCTGATGCGCCTTCGGGATCTCCTCGAACGTGAAGGTCTCGCGCAGGCACGGATCGACCTTGCCGGCGAGCACCAGGTCGTTGAGGCCCTTGGCCTGCTCGTCGTTGGCGAAGTGCGAGCCCTGGAAGCGCTTCTGGCGCATCCAGAGGTAGCGCAGGTCGACGACGGCGTTGTAGCCGGTGGTGCCGGCGCAGATCACGACCATGCCGCCGGTGTCGCAGACGAAGATCGACGTCGGCACGGTGTCCTCGCCGGGATGCTCGAAGACGATGCGCGGATTGCGGCGCTCGCCGAGCACGTCCCAGAGCGCCTTGCCGAAGGCGCGCGCGCCGCCCGCCCACTTGTTGTACGCGGCGTCGTCCTTCCAGTGCGGCATCATGCCCCAGTGATCGAACTGCTTGCGGTTGATGCAGCCCTTGGCGCCGAGCTACTTGCAGAACTCGAACTTGCCGTCGTCGGAGACGACCGCGATCGGGATGCCGCCGAGCGCCTTGGCGATCTGGATCGCCATGGCTGCCGAGGCCGCCGGAGCCGCCCCAGACCAGCACGACGTCGTTCGGGCGCACGGTGTGCGGCGGCCAGCCGTTCAGCATGCGGTACGCGGTCGCGCCGACGAGCATGTAGGCGCCGGCCGCCTCCCAGGTGAGGTGCTTCGGCTTCGGGCAGGCACTGATGCGCCTGCACCTTGGTGAACTGCGCGAAGCTGCCCCAGTTGGTCTCGTAGCCCCAGATCTGGAAGCTCGGCGCGAACATCGGATCCTGACGCCGACCTTGACGGCCGGGTCGTTGCGGTCCCAGACGCCGCAGTGGATGACGACCTCGTCGCCGACCTTGATGTTCTTCACCTCGTAGCCGACGGCGTAGACGACGCCCGAGGCGTCGCTGCCGCCGATGTGGAAGCCCGTCGTGTCGCCGCCGCTGCGCGTGCACCTTGATGACGTCGATCGGGACGCCGAGCGCTCGCCCAGACGTTGTTGTAGTTGATGCCGGCGGCCATCACGTACACCAGCACCTCGTCCGGCGCCGAGCGACGGGACGGGCACCTTCTCGATCTTGAACGCCTTGGTGGGCTCGCCGAAGCGGTCCGGGCGGATCACCTGCGCGTACATCTCGCGCGGCACGTGGCCCACCGGCGGCACTCGTCCGATCTCGTAGAGGTCGCGCTTCTCGGTCATGGGCGGCGACACTAGTCGAGGGCTGGCGACGATTCAAATCGCGATTGTACGGGCGCCGCCTGCGGCGTATCGGTGCCGGATGTCGACGCAACGGACGGGCTCGGGCGCGACGATGCGCGTCGCCGCTCCGGCCGACGCGGCGATCATCGCCGACCACCGCGCCGCGATGTTCCGCGACATGGGCGTCCTCGCGGCGGCGGACGTTCCCGCGCTCCGCGACGCGTCGCGGAGGTATCTCGCCGCCGCGCTCGCCGACGGCCGCTACCGGGGTTGGCTCGCCGAGAGCGAGGGCGAGGTCGTCGCCGGCGCGGGTCTCGTCACGTATGCGGCGCTGCCGCGGCCCGAGAAGCTGTCGGGCGGCGAGGACGCGTACGTCTTCAACGTCTACACGGCGCCGGCGCATCGCCGCCGCGGCCTGGCGCGCGAGCTGATGACCGTGATCCTCGCCTGGTGCCGCGAGCGCGGCATCACCTGCGTCAACCTGCACGCGTCGGATGCGGGCCGGCGGCTGTACGAGCGACTCGGGTTCGCGGCCACGCGCGAGATGCGTCTCGTCCTCGGCGGTCCGACGTCCCCGCCGACGCGCTGACGGCGTCCACGCGCGACGCGCACACGGCCGCGCGCTCGTCGGCAGCAGCGCCGGTTGCGCCGCGGTCGAGCAGGCGCCGGGTCGAGCGCCGGGCGATCGCAGCCCGGGCCGGTCAGCGGCCGCCGGGCGCGGGCGTCGGCGAGGCGCTGCGCGGGATGCGCCAGAACGTCACGGTGATCGGTGTCCCGCCGTCTGCGCTCCCGGCGTCTCCCGTCGGCGCCGGGGGCGCGCCGCGCAGCGCGGGATCGGCGAGATCGACCGGGGTCGCCGCCGGCCGTGCGCTCGATCCGACGCGGAAGGCGCCGTCGGGCGCGGGCGCGCCGTCGACGGTGATCGTCGCGTCGAGCTTTCCCGTCGTCGTCGAGAGATCGGCGCGCGCGTGGTCTTCGTCGCCCGGCTCGAGCGTGCCGCTCAGGGTGAGCGACGCGCCGAAGGCGCCGACCGCCAGCAGATCGTTGCGCTCGAGCGTGAGCCGATCGGCGTCGGCGAAGGCCGCCGGCGGGTCGGGCGTGAGCGTGACCTTGTAGCGGATCGCGTGATCGGCGTGCGATCGCACGAGGACGTGGTCGCCGCGATCGGCGAGCCGGAGCCGTACCGCGTCGAGCGCGGCGAGCAGCTCGTGTCCGCCCGGTCCGGCGAGTCCGAGGTTCCGCTGCTCGCCGGGGTCGGCGACGAGGTCGTAGAGCTCGATCGAGCCGTCGGTGACGTTGCGGATGAGCTTCCGCGTCGCGGTCCGGACCGCGTGCCGCGGCGGCGTCCGCGGATCGCAATAGGAGACGGTCGCGAACACGGTCCGTGACGGCGCGTCGGCCGCGGGCGACTCGGCCGGCGCCGCGGCGCGGATGAGCGGCAGCAGGCTCTTGCCGTCTCCCGCGATCCGCGGAAGCCCCGCCGTGTCGACGATCGTCGGAACGACGTCGAGGGTGCTCGCGAGGTCGGCCACCTCGTGCGCGCGCGGCTCGCCGGGGGCGCGGACGATCAACGGCACGTGGAGGAGCTCGTCGTAGAGCGACTGGCCGTCGCCGAGCTTGCCGTGGTCCCAGAGCTCCTCGCCGTGGTCGGAGGTCACGATGACGAGCGTGCGGTCGAGGAGCCGGCGGCGCGCGAGGCCGTGCAAGAGGCGGCCGACCTGCCGATCGGTCCACGCGAGCTCGGCGTCGTAGAGATCCCGCACACGTTGCTTGTCGGCGTCGTCGTAGTCGTCCTGCCAGGTCGCGGCGGTGTCCTCGAAGGTGAGACCGATCCGGGTGGACGCGCGACGATCGACGAACAGGCGGGCGTAGCCGGGCGGTGGACGATACGGCATGCGGGCGTCGCCGTAGTGCAGGTAGAGCGCGGTCGGGCATTGCCCGGCGGCGCTCAGCCATCGCAGGCCAGCCGAGGTGATCGCGCGCGCGTCGAGGTCGCCGGCGACGATGGTGCGGAACGTCGGCTGCTCGGTGGGGAGCCAGAGCGCGAGGTAGCCATCGTTCACGATCGCGCGCGAGCTGGTGAAGCGGCCGTCGCCGATCCACGCCGAGAGGCCGGGCAGCGCGCCGTACGGCACGAACGTCGCGCCGGTCAGCATCTGCGGCGCCGACGGCAACGTGCTCGGCCCCGCCGCGAACGCGGCGCGGAAGCGCGTCGCGTCGGCGGCGAACGCATCGAGGTACGGCGTCGTCGGCCGGCCGTAGCCCATGCCGCTCAGGTGATCGGCGCGAACCGCGTCGAGGACGACCAGGAGCACGCTCGGCCGCGTGCCGTCGCAGGCGGCGAGATCCGGCGGCGCCCAGAGCGCGAGCGTGCCGGGCGCGGCGGACGGGTCGGCGAGCGACGCCTCGAAGCGCAGCGTCGCATGCTGGCCGGCCCACGCGCCGAGATCGCGGCCGAACTCGAACCAGCGGCGATCGGCGGGCCGGCGCGCGATGTCGACGACGCGCTCGTAGAGCGTCGTCGTCGCTCCGGCGGCGTCGAGGAGAACGCGAAAGCGGACGGCGCGCGCGCTGTCCGTGACGTCCGCCGTCCAGATGTGGTCCGGCACGGCGACCGCGGAGATCAAGCGCGCCGCCGGCGGAATCTGCACCGGCACCGCGAAGGTAGCTCGGCGCGTGGGCGAGAACGGTCTGATGCGAGCGCGGCCGAGTAGGCCGCGAACGGCTGGACGCGGATCGTCCGCGCGGGCGGGATCGGCAGGGGCGCCGCGACCGCGCGGCTGCGCGTACGCGATCGCGGCCGCCAGCGCGAGGGCGAGCGTCCGGCGCGGCGCGCTCAACGCCCGACGAACCCCAGGAAGTCGTCGAGGCTCGTGAAGCGCATGAACATGTTGCGGCGCTTCTCGTGACCGATCGTCGAGGTCGGCCGGTCCGCGTAGTTGTGGCCGGGATAGACGCACCGTGTCGTCCGGGAGATTGCGCAGGGTATCGTTCAGGCTGCGATAGAGCGCGGCCGGGTCGCTGCCGGGGAGATCGGTCCGCCCGCAGCTGCCGATGAAGAGCGTGTCGCCCGAGATCAGGTTGCCCGCGGCGAGGAAGCACTGCGAGCCCGGCGTGTGCCCCGGCGTGTGGACGAACGTGACCGGGCACGTCGCCGACGTCGACCGCGTCGCCGGCGTCGACCGGGACCAGGTCGGAGGCCGAGAGATCGGACACCCGGCCGACGAACCCCGCCTCGTGCTTGTTGATGTAGACCTTGACCGGGAGGCGCGCGACCAGCTCGGCCGCGCCGGTGATGCTCATGCCGGCGAAGCGGCCGCCGAGGTGGTCGGGGTGGAAGTGCGTCACCAACGCCTTGGTGATCGTCATGCCGTCGGCGGCGGCCGTGTCGAGGATCGCCGTCGATGTCCCACGCGGCGTCGATCACTGCGGCCTCGCGCTTCGCCGGGTCGCCGACGAGATAGACGAAGTTCTGCATCGGCCCGATCTCGAGCTGGCGAAGGTAGATCGGCGCCGTCAGCGCCTTCTTCCTCCGCGCCGCCTTGACGGCGCGTCCCGGCGGCAGCGTCAGGCCCTTCTCCCACAGGTACTCCGGCTCGCCGAGCTGGTGGGAGGTCCATCGCGACAGGACGAAGAGCAGGTCGGACAGCCGGTTCACGTACCGCAGCGGCTCCGCGCGCAGCGGCTCGCGCCGCATCAGGCGGAGCATGTCGCGCTCGGCGCGGCGGCAGACGGTGCGGGCCTGATGGAGGAACGCCGCGATCAAGCCGCCGCCCGGGAGAATGAACGACTTGAGCGGCGCGAGGTCTTCCTGGCACTCGTCGATGGTGCGCTCGAGCGTCGCGACCTGCTCGGCGCCGACGCGGATCATGCCCTCCCACTCCGCGTCGGGCGGCGTCGCGAGCTCGCTGCCGAGGTCGAAGAGCTCGTTCTGCACCTGCCGCAGGATCTCGTCGAGGCGGCGTGCGAACGGCGAGTCCTTGTGCGGCGTCGTTGAGCGAGCGGACGATCCCGAGGATCGCGTTGAGCTCGTCGATCGTGCCGTAGCTCTCGATCCGCGGATCGTCCTTCGGCACGCGACGGCCGCCGACGAGGTGCGTCTCCCCCTTGTCGCCGTGGCGGGTGTAGACCTTGGTGATGCGGATCGCCATCGGCCCTCAGCGCTTCCGCTCGGCGTCGTCCGCTCTCGATTCCGCCGCGGCGTCGTGCACCGGGATCCCGGCGCCGCGCGCGTCGGTGCCGCCGCTGCCGCCGGTCTCGACCGGCAGCCCCGCGTCCCGCCAGCCCGGAACCACGATGCGCCCCGTCTGATCGCGGGCGCCCCCGAAGCCGCCGCGGACGTTGTGCAGGTCGGTGTAGCCGGCCTGGTCGAGGAGCTCGCAGGCGCGCTGCGAGCGCACGCTGGACTCGCAGCCGACGAAGAGCTTCGTCTGCCGCGGCACGAGTCGATCGACGCTCGCGACGAAGTCCGGGTTCGGCGCGGGCGGTGAGCCGGGCCGGAAGAACACGACGGGGACGTTCCGCGCTCCGACCGGATGCCCGGCGGCGAACTCCTCGGCGGTGCGGACGTCGAGGTACACCGCGTCGGGATCACGTCTCAGCACGTCGTACGCCTCGGGCGGCGTCGTTTGAACGATGGCCATGATGGACTCCATTCTCGGCCACGCTTGGCAGCGCGATGTCCTGGATCGCTGCGGCGCTCCGTCGCGTCGGCGAATGTACCAGAGGCGGGCCGCGGTGTCGCGCCGATTGCAGACGGCGGGCTCACGCGTCGGCGCGTTGGGAGAACAGCCGGAGATAGTCGTCGCGCGTCGCCGGCGGTCGGCGTGCGACCGCGAGGTTCTCCTCGGCGTGCGCGCGGGTGCGCATGCCGACGAGCGCGGCGGTCACGCCCGGCGTCGAGCGCACGAATTGCAGCGCGCGCTGCGCGTCGGTATCGAGCCCCGTCATCGCGCTCGCGAGCAGCGCGGGAAGCTGGTGCGCCAGGCGTCCTTGCAGCAGCGACGCGCTCGCGACGACGGTGACGCCGAGCCGCTCCGCCACCTCGACCAGCGAGCCGACGTGATCGCCGATCCGCTGATTGCGCTCGGTCACCGCCTCCGCCATCGCCAGGTTGCACGGCAGCTGGACCGCGCGAAAGCGGTGCGCGGGTCCGATCTCGCGCTCGGCGATCGCCACCAGATCGGCGAGCGCGAGGTGATCGCGGGCGTCGGGCGCGACGCGAAACCCGTTCCAGGTCGCGACCCCGTAGCAGCCGATCTTGCCCTGGCCGACGGCGCGCTCGAGCGCCACGAAGGCGCGGCCGATGCGGGCGTCGAACTCGGCGCGATCGACTTGCGCGAGCTGCGCCTCGGGGTTGTGGAGATAGTAGACGTCGACGGTGTCGAGCCGGAGGTTGCGGAGGCTGCGATCGAGCTGGTCGAGCAGGTAGCGCGGCGCGAGCGCGTGGCTGCCGGCGACGATGTCGTCGGGTGCGAGCGTGCCCGGCTTGACGTAGGTCTCGTAGAAGTAGCGCGCCGGGTCCGGCGGATAGCTGCCGTCGAACGGGAGGTAGCCGCCCTTGGTGCACACCACGACCTCGTCGCGCCGGAGCTCGCCGGCGTCGAAGAGCGCGCGCAGCGCGAGCCCGAGTACCCGCTCGCTGCGCTGCGCGCGATAGTTGATCGCGGTGTCGACGAGGTTGGCGCCGAGCGCGGTCGCGGCGACGGCCGCCGCGCCGTACGCGGCGTCGGTGTCGTCGTCGGGCTCGCCGAGGTACGTGCCCATGCCGATCGACGACACGCTGAGGCCGTCGAACGCCGGACGGTAGTGCTCCGCCGGGATGCCGCCCGCGTGCCGCGCCGCGAAGCGGCGGGTGCCGTCAGCCGTCGCGCCGCTCACCGCCTGCGTCCTCGCGTCTCGCGCAACGGTCGAGGATGATCTGCTTCAATCGATCCGGATCGAGCGGCTTCTTGAAGAGGACGCGGGTGTCGAGTCCGGCGAGCTTGCTGCGTTTGATGACGTGGTCGCGGTCGTAGAGATAGCCGGTCATGAGAATGACCGGCAGCTCGGGTCGGCGCTCCTTGAGCTCCATGTAGAGGTCGTAGCCGTCCATGTCGGGCATGACGACGTCGCTCACCACCATGTCGAACCGGCGGGCCGCGATCGCTGCCAGCGCCTCGGCGGCCGAGGTCGCGATCACGACGTCGCTGCCTTCGTGGCGCAAGAGCTCGGCGAGCGACTGGCACACCCCGAGGTCGTCGTCGACGACCACGATGGCGAGGCCGGCGAGGATCGGCGGCCGCTGCGACGAGCGGCTGCCGCTGTTCGTGGCCGTGACCGCGCCGCCCACGGGATGCGGCCGCGCCGCATCGTCGAGCGCGCTGCCGCGGAGATCGGTCATCAAGGTGCCGGGGAGGTACTGGCGGGTCTCGTAGATGTCACCGGCCGCGACCTCCTGCACGCGGCTCACGATACGCTGGATCTTCGCGAGCTCGCGCTCGACCGTCTCGAAGCGCTCGCTCTCGATCACCATCTGCTCGTCGGTGGCGCTCCGTCGCACGAAGTCCTCGAGGAGCTGCATGGTGTTGGCGATCACCTCGAGCGGGTTGTTGATCTCGTGGGCGAGGCTCACCGCGACCTCGCCGAGCGTCACGAGCTGGTCGTGGCGGCGGATCTCGCGCAGGTCCTTGGCGAAGCCGATCGAGCCGATCTCGGTGTCGTGCTCGTCGTAGATGATCGATCCCGAGATCGCGACCGGGACGTGCTTGCCGCCCTTGGCGGCGAAGGTGGTCTCGAAGTTCTTCACCTTGCCGCGGCCGCCGTGGTCGAGGCTGCGCATCGCCTGCATGACGCGTCTCGCCTCGTCGCGGGTCGGGTACAGCAGCTCGACGGGCTTCCCCAGCACCTCGTCCGAGGCGTAGTCGAGCGTTTGGCGGGCGCCGTCGTTGTAGAAGACGATCGAGCCGCGCCGATCGACCGCGACGACGATGTCCGGCGAGCTCTCCAGCAGTCGTTCGAAGTAGATTTGCGGAAGCGGCATCGAGCGCTCAGAGTCTCGGTCGGCGAGCACGGCGCACATACCGGAGGACGCGCTTCTCGTACCGAATGAGGCATGTTAGGCCCGGCAAACCATGCGGTCAAGAATCGCGGTGGCGACCGCGCTCGTGCTGGTGGCGACCGCAGGCTGCTATTTCCGCAAGTACGACAAGCTCGCGCGCACCCACGTCGCCGTGCTGGTCTCGATGGCGCAGAAGCTCGAGGACGTCACGCGGCGCGCCGGCGGCGCGCCGGCGGCGATGGGCGAGTACCGCTATCCCCTCGAGCGCGCCGAGGACTTTGCGCGGATCGCGGCGCAGCGGTTCGAGGGCCGGCCCTCGCTGCGTGCATTCCGCGAGCTCTGCGCCGCGTATGCGCGCATGCTCGAGGCGGTGGAGCGAGTCCGGCAGGCATCGACGTCGGCGCGCGCCGGCGGCGACGGCACCGCCGCCGCGGAAGACGCTCGGCCGGACGTGATCGACGCGGCCGCGGCCGTTCGCGCCGCGGCGGCGAACGTCGAGCGCGCGCTCGACGACGAGCGCCGCCGCCGCTGATCGTGCGCGCCGGGCGGCGCGGCGCCTCGCGGTCGCGCGTCCGACGCTCGACGCGGAGACGGAGCCGACCGGCGGGCGGGCGCGGCGAGTCGCACGAGCCGGCTCCCCGCATCGAAGGAGGGCACCGCCGCGCGCTCCGGCGGGACGGCCTCGCATGTCACGGGCGCGCGCTCCGGCGGGAGGGAGTCGGGCGAGGCCTGCGCGCACCGACCGCGACGGCGCTCGTCGCGTGCGGCCCTGCACGAGAGGGCGTCCTGGCGGCGCGCGATCGCGCCGATCAGCGACGTGAATCCGCGGCGTCCACCACGTGAGCCGGAGGCCGCCAAGCTCCCGCCGCGCGTCGTGGTGTCAACACTCTGACCGAAGCGGCGCTCTTCGGGCCACGCAGATACCGTGCGGAGTGCCGTGATCCTTCAAGATGCATCGAAAAACTGCCGAGATGCCTAGCGATGCGTCGGTGCACCGTCCTCCCAGGGTACTGGCACGGAAGTTGGGACGGAGAATGCGAATGGCCGCGCGCTTCGCGATCGATCTGTCCCCGCTATGTCGACGACACGTGCCTGCCACCGTGAAGAGGTGAGTTGCGAATGACGGCACCTGCAAACGAGCGCGTAGCGGGCCAAAAGGCGCTGCTGCGATTCCTCCAGCGCCAGAACCGCATCTCGACGACGGACATGCTCCGCATCGAGGAGGCGCTGCAATACACCGCCGGTGCGACGGTGCACGAGCTCCTCGAGCGCGAGGGGCTGATGAGCGAGAAGGATCTGGCGCTGCTCCTCGCCAACACCCTCCGGCTCAGGCTGATCGATCTCACCTCGTTCCCGCTCGACCCGCAGATCGCGCGCGAGCTCAAGGAGGCGATCGCGGTCCGCTACGAGGTCGTGCCGATCCGGATCGAGGCCGGCACGATCGAGGTCGTCACCGCCAACCCGCTCGACCTCGACGGCCTCAAGGCGGTCGAGTTCGCAACCGGCAAGCGCGTCCAGGCGGTCGTCGCGACCCAGGTCGAGGTGCGCGACGCGCTGGCGCACGCCTATCGCTTGCAGGAGTCCCTCGAGCAGTTCCTCCAGCACGTTCCCGAGGAAGAGTCGCTGACGCTCAACGAGCTCGCCGACGAGAACACCGACCTGCGTACGATCGCCAAGGACGCCGAGCTGCCGCCGGTCGTGAAGCTCGCCGATCTGATCCTGATCGAGGGCGTGAAGACCCGCGCCAGCGACATCCACATCGAGCCCGGCACCGACGCGGTCGCGGTCCGCTACCGCGTCGACGGCATCCTCGAGGAGTCGTTCCGTTTCCCGAAGTGGGTGCAGAATCCGCTCATCGCCCGCTTCAAGGTGATGTCGAAGCTCGACATCACCGAGCGCCGGATGCCGCAGGACGGCCGCATCCAGCTGCGCTACCAGGAGAAGCTCGTCGACCTCCGCATGTCGAGCTTGCCGGCGCAGCACGGCGAGAAGATCACGCTCCGCATTCTCGACGCGTCCGCCGCCGTCCAGGCGCTGAATCGCATCGGCCTCGCGCCGCGCGACTTGCAGCTCATGCGCGACGCCATCCGGCGGCCGCAGGGCATGATCGTCATCACCGGGCCGACGGGCAGCGGCAAGACGACGACGCTCTACGCGCTCTTGCGCGAGGTGTTTTCGCCGAACATCAACATCGTCACCATCGAGAACCCGATCGAGTATCAGCTCAAAGGGATCAATCAGGTCGAGGTCAACGAGAAGCAGGGCCTCAACTTCTCCAGCGTCCTGCGCTCGGTCTTGCGCCAGGATCCCGACGTCATCCTGATCGGCGAGATCCGCGACCAAGAGACCGCCGAGATCGCGTTCCAAGCCGCGCAGACCGGCCACCTGGTCTTGAGCACGCTGCACACCAACGACGCCGCCGGCGCGGTCACGCGCCTGATCGATCTCGGCCTCGAGCCCTACGCCGTCGCCTCGGCGCTGAACCTGGTGGTGTCGCAACGACTCGTCCGGCGCGTGTGCCCGGCGTGCAGCACGCCCTACAGCCCGACCGACGAGAACCGTCGCCTCCTGCACTTGGACGAAGGCGCGCAGGAGCTCCGCAAGGGAACCGGCTGCCCGGCGTGCCGCCAGACCGGCTACTCGGGCCGCACCGGCGTCTACGAGCTGGTGCCGATCACGCAGGTCACGGCGAAGGTGATCGAGGCGGGCGGCGGCGAGATCGCGGTCCGGCAGCAGGCGCGCACCGAGGGCTGCCACACGCTCCTCGAGGACGCGATGGAGAAGCTCAACGCCGGGCTCACCACCGCCGAGGAGGTGCTGCGCGTCGTCCAGTTGAACGATCAGACGCCGCGGTGCCCATCGTGCCAGAAGAACATCTCGGACGAGTACGCCGCGTGCCCGCACTGCGGCACGGTGCTGCGCGCGCTCTGCGGCGGGTGCTCGAAGCCGCTGAGCCCGGGGTGGACGACCTGCCCCTACTGCGGCGCCAAGGCGACCGCGAAGGAAATCGGCTCGCCCGACTTGAACGAGCCGACCGTCGCCGACGCGGAGCCGACCGCGACGCAGGCGCGGAGCTACAAGGCGCTCGTCGTCGACGACAACCCGGCGCTCTGCGAGATCGTCCGGCTGACGCTCGAGCGCTCCGACTTGGGCCTGTCGGTGATGACGGCGAACGAAGGCGGCGACGCGCTCGCGCGCGCGTCCAAGGAGCGCCCCGACGTCGTCATCCTCGACCTCTCGATGCCCGGCATGGACGGCTTCGAGGTGTGCCGGCGGCTGCGCTCCGACGTGCGCACCGCGTTCGTGCCGGTGCTGATGCTGACGGCGCACCAGGGCGAGGACTTCGTCACGCAAGGGTTCGCCGCCGGCACCGACGACTTCATGACCAAGCCGTACCGCCGCGAGGATCTGGTCGCGCGCGTGCGGCGCATGCTCGAGCGCACGTACGGCAAGAGCGCGGTCGGTGCGCACGCGGCGTCGCCCGCGCGCACGGCGGCACCGGCGCGCAGCGTCCCCGCCGCGCCGGCCGGCGACCTCTCCCACGAGGCGCTCGCGGTCGACGAGGACATCGCGCCGCCGAGCGGCGCGGCCGGCGGCATGGCGGCGGCCGAAGGCAACGGCCACGTCGCGGCGCCCCGACCCGCGGTGCAGGGGGGCGGCGCGGCCGAGAGCCAGGTCCAGGCGCTCACCAACTTGCTCGAGCAGTTCAGCCGGGACCGCGAGGCGCTGATGACGTCGCTGCACTCGTGCGAGGCCCGCCTCGCGGAGCTCGACGACGTCCGCGCGGTGCTCGATCGCCTGCGGGCCGACCAGGCGCGCATCGAGTCGGCGCTGCACGACCTCACCGAATCGCGCGACCGCGACCACAAGGCGTCGGAGCGCCGGGCGTCGCAGTAGCGGCGCGGCTACGGCCGCATCAGCGTCACGCGTTTCGGATCTTTGAGGCCGCCGAGGATCTCCGAGATCGACGCGCCGATCTGCGGGTGCGTGACGTGCGGCGCCAGCTCCGAGAGCGGCAGCAGCACGAACCGGCGCTTGTGCATCTCCGGATGCGGGATCTTGAGCGTGCGCTTCGCGACCGTCTGATTGTCGAAGAGCAGGATGTCGAGGTCGATGATGCGCGAGCCCCAGCGCTTGCCCTTGACGCGCTTGCGCCCCATCGACGCCTCGATCGCGCGCGTGCGCTTCAGGAGCTCGTCGGGCTCGAAGTCGGTCTCGATCTCGAGGACGTTGTTCACGAACCAGGTCTTGGCGTCGCCGAGCGGCTCGCTCTCGTAGAGCGACGACGCCTTGAGAATCCGCGTGCCCGGCAGCTTCGCGAGACGGTCCTCGGCCTCCCGGACGTTCGCCTTCCGGTCTCCCAGGTTCGAGCCGAGTCCGATGTAGACGCGATGGGGCATCGTCGATTTCTCGTCGCTTCGCCGTCGCGACCCGCGTGGTGCACCGGGCCGCGAACGCCGCGCCTCCGCTCCTCCTCTCCACCGCCCGAGCCGCTCCGCGGATCGGGTTGCCGTTCCCGCTCGGGTGCGGCTACAGCTGCAACGTCCGCAACCGCTCGACCGCTTCGGCGAGCCGTGCCGTTGCGACCGTCAAGCTGAAACGAATGTAGCCCTCGCCGCTGGCGCCGAAGCCGTTGCCGGGCGTCACCACGACGCCGATCTCTTGCAGCAGCTTCGCCGTCAAGCTCGCCGAGGTGAAACCCCGCGGCACGCGGACCCAGACGTAGAAGGTTCCGCGGACGGGCTGCGCTTCGAGGCCGAGCGACTGAAGCGCGGCGAGCAGCAGGTCGCGGCGCTCGCGATAGAGGGTGCGCATCGAGCCGACGATCGACTGGTCGCCGGTGAGCGCGGCGATCCCCGCTTCCTGCACCGCCTGGAAGACGCCCGAGTCGACGTTGGTCTTCACCTTGCCGAGACCCGCGATCAGCTCGGCGTTGCCGACGGCGAAACCGACGCGCCAGCCCGTCATGTTGTAGGTCTTCGAGAGGGAATGGAACTCGATCCCGAGCTCGCGCGCGCCGGGCGCGGCGAGAAAGCTCGGCGGCGGCTCGTCGTAGTAGATCTCGGCGTAGGCGTTGTCGTGGGCGACGATGATGCCGTGGCGGGCGGCGAACTCGACGACGGTCGCGAAGAACTCCGGCGTCGCGACCGCGGCCGTCGGGTTGTTCGGATAGCCGAGCCACATCAGCTTGGCGCGGCGCGCGACCTCCTCGGGAATCGCCTTCAGGTCCGGGAGGAAGCCGTTCTCGGCGCGCAGCGGCATGAGATACGGCGTGCCGCCGTTGAAGAGCGTGCCGACGCCGTAGACCGGGTAGCCGGGATCCGGGACCAGGACGAGGTCGCCGGGGTCGACGAAAGCGGTCGCGAGGTTCGCGATCCCTTCCTTGGAGCCGATGAGCGAGACGACCTCGGCCGCGGGATCGACCGTCACCCCGAACCGCTGCGCGACGTAGCCCGCCGCGGTTGCGCGGAACGAGGGCAGGCCCTCATAGTCCGGATAGCGATGGTTCTCCGGACGGTCGGCCGCCTCCCTGAGCGCGTGAACGATGTGGGGAAACGTCGGCGTGTCCGGGTCGCCGATGCCGAGGCTGATGAGGTCCACCCCGCGCGCCGCGACCTCCTTCTTCATCCGGTCGATCTCGGCGAAGAGATACGGCGGGAGACGGCGTATTCGCTCGGCAGGAAGGATCCGTACGGCCACCGTCCACGCTCCCCGTTGAGATCTCGCCGACCGCCGCCCCGACGGCATAGCCGGGAAAAAGGCGAATTGTTTAGCGGACTCAGCGCGGTTTCACAAGCCGAGGACGTCCCGCATCGTGTAGAGCCCGGCCGGCCGATCCGCGAGCCAGAGCGCGGCGCGCAGCGCGCCGCGCGCGAGGCACTCGCGGCTCTGCGCGCGGTGGGTGAGCTCGAGCCGCTCGCCCGCGCCGAGAAAGAGGACGGTGTGGTCGCCGACGGCGTCGCCGCCGCGCGCCGCGAGGATGCCGATCTCGGCGTCGCTGCGCGGACCGGGCTCCCCCTCGCGGCCGAAGCGAGCCCGCGCCGTCGAGCGTCGTGCCCTGCGCTTCCGCGATCGACCTCGCCGAGGCGGAGCGCCGTGCCGCTCGGCGCGTCGCGCTTGAGACGGTGATGCACCTCGACGATCTCGGCGTCGAAGCTGCCCGCGAGCGTGCGCGCCGCCGCGCTGACGAGGCCCTCGAGGACGTTCACGCCGACGCTCATGTTGGGCGCGATGACCGTCGGCATGCGGCGGCCGAGCTCGTGCGCGCGCGCGCGTTCGGCGGCGCCGAGGCCCGTGGTGCCGACGACGATCGCGGCGCCCTCGGCGGCGGCGGTCTCGAGGTGCGCGAGCGCCGCCGCGGGCGCGGTGAAGTCGAGGGTCACGCTCCGCGCCGGCGGCGCGTAGCGGGCCTCGATCGGGACGCCGAGCGGCCGATGCCGGGCGCCTCGCCGGCGTCGCGGCCGATCGCCGGGTGGCCGTCCGCCTCGACCGCCGCGACCAGGCGTGCGTTCGGCGTCGCGGCGATCAGCCGGATGAGCAGCTGTCCCATGCGGCCGGCCGCGCCGCAGACGACGAGCGAGGTCACGGGATCGCCGTCACGTGCCGGCGGGCAGGCGAGGGCGACGGCCGCCGCCGCGCCCGATCGCTGGCGCGGCGACGCGCCGAATGCGACGACCGCCGCATCGCTCCGTCAGTCGCGCAGCGACGCGCCGAGGTCACGGAGGGCCTGCGCGAGCGCGTCCTGCTTGGCGGGATCGCGCAGCGGCGTCAGCGGCAGGCGGAGCTCGTCGCGACAGATGCCGAGCCGCGCCACCGCGTACTTGAGCGGGATCGGGTTGGTCTCCGAGAAGCACGCGCGGATGAGCGGCAGCAGCCGCAGCTGAAGCGACCGCGCGCGCTCCCACTCGCGCGCCTGGCATGCCGCCGGCGAGCTCGGCCATCTCGCGCGGCACGAGGTTCGCGATCGTCGAGATCACGCCGGCGCCGCCGAGCGCCATCAGCGAGAACGTGACCGCGTCGTCGCCGGCGTAGACGGCGATCCGATCGCCCGCGAGCGTGGAACACGTCGAGGGCGTGGTCGAGGGTGTCGGACTCCTTGAGGCCGACGATCCCGGGGTGCTCGGCGAGTCGCGCGATCGTCGCCGCCTCGATGCGCGAGGCGGTGCGCACGGGGATGTTGTAGACGATCAGCGGCAAGCGGACGGCGTCGGCGACCGCGCCGTAGTGCCGGACCAGCCCTTCCTGGTCGGGCTTGTTGTAGTAGGGCGAGATCGAGAGCGTCGCCGCCGCGCCGGCGTCCTTCGCCGCCGTCGTCAGCGCGATCGCTTCCGTCGTCGAGTTCGAGCCGGCGCCGGCGATGATCGGGACGCGGTCGCGGGCGCGCTCGACGACGAAGCGGATCACGCGCGCGTGCTCCTCGTGCGACAGCGTCGCCGCCTCGCCCGTCGAGCCGCACGGCACGAGCGCCGACGATCCGCCGGTGATCTGGCGCTCGATCGAGCGTCTCGAGGGCGTCCCAATCGACCGCGCCGTCGCGAAACGGCGTCACCAACGCGACCATCGAGCCCGAGAACATCGGTCTGGAAGAGCGCATCATCCCGCCTCGCGGACGCGGTCTCCGGCGTCCGGCTCCGTCGAGCGCGCCGCCGCGCGCTCGATCATCTCGCGATCGATCTCGGCGGAAAAGATCTCGGTCGCGGCTCCGGTCATGTACACGTGATCGTCGGCGCGCCAGTCGATCTCGAGATCGCCGCCGCGGAGGTGCACGGTCGCGCGCCGCTCGGTGCGGTCCGGTCAGCACGCGCCGCGACGAGCGGCCGCGCACGCGCCGGTGCCGCACGCCAGCGGTCTCGCCGGAGCCGCGCTCCCAGACGCGCAAGTCGAGCGCGTCGGGGCGAGCGCACCGCGCACGAACTCGGTGTTGACGCGCGCCGGAAAGAACGGATGGTGCTCGAAGAGCGGCCCGATGCCGGAAGAGCTCGAGGTCGGCGATCGTCGGGCAGAAAGACGACGCGTGCGGGTTGCCCATCGAGACGCAGGTGATGCGGTAGGTCTCGCCGCCGACCTCGAGCGGCCGGTCGACGACGCGGCCCTCGCTCGCGACCGGAATCCGCGGACCGTCGAGGACCGGCGCGCCCATGTCGACGGTCGCCGCGATCGACCCGGCCGTCGCGCCCGACGTCGAGGTCGAGCGTCAGGACGCCGGCGTCGGTCTCGATCGCGAGCGGATTGCGGTGCAGGCCGCGGTCGTAGACGTACTTGCCGACGCAGCGGATGCCGTTGCCGCACATCTCGCCGCGGCTGCCGTCGGCGTTGTACATCTCCATCCGGCAGTCGGCGGCGGTCGACGGCCGGATGAGGATCAGGCCGTCCGAGCCGATGCCGAAGTGACGGTCGCGCGACGGCGCGCGCGAAGCGCGGCGGGTCGGCGAGGTCGTGGGCACGAGCAATCGACGTAGACGTAGTCGTTGCCGATGCCGTGCATCTTCGTGACGCGAACCGTGGCCATCGCGGAGGGGAGAGCCTAGCGCGAACGCGCGCGCCGCGCGAGACCGACGCCTCAGCTCAGGCCGGGCGGGATGCGCTCGCCCCTGATCAGGTCCTCGACCGTCTCGCGGTCGCGAATGACGTCGAAGCGGTCGCCGTCGACGAGGACGACGGCGGGGCGGGGGCGGGCGTTGTAGTTCGATGCCATCACGAACCCGTAGGCGCCGGCGCTCATCACCGCGAGCAGGTCGCCGGGCTCGAGCGGCGGCACCGGCCGGTCCTGCGCGAGGAAATCGGCGCTCTCGCACACCGGCCCGACGAGGTCGGCCGGCGTCGTCTCGCCCGGCCGCGGGCGCGTCACCGTCCGGACGTCCTGGTAGGCTCCGTAGAGCGCCGGACGGATCAGGTCGTTCATCGCGGCGTCGATGACGACGAAGCGCTTCACCGGTCCCTGCTTCGTATAGAGCACGCGCGTCAGCAGCGCGCCGGCGTTGCCGACGAGCGACCGGCCGGGCTCGAGGACGACGGTGACGTCGAGGCCGCGGGTGCCGGCGATGACCGCCTGCGCGTACTCGGCGGGCGTGGGCGGCTCCTCGTCGCGATAGGTGATGCCGACGCCGCCGCCGATGTCGAGATAGCGGATCGCGGCGCCGCGCTCGCGCACCCGCGCCACGAGCTCGCGCACGCGGGCGAGCGCGTCGACGATCGGCTCGATCGTCGTGAGCTGCGAGCCGATGTGGCAGTCGACGCCGATCACCTCGAGGTGCGGCGAGCGCATCGCCCGCTCGTACACCGCCAGCGCGGCGCCGATGTCGATCCCGAACTTGCTCTTCTTCATCCCGGTCGAGATGTAGGGATGGGTCTTGGGGTCGACGTCGGGGTTGACGCGCAACGGCGACCGGCGCGCGCCGGCTCTCCGCCGCGGCGACCTGCTCGAGCGCCGCGAGCTCGTCCTCCGACTCGACGTTGAACATCAGGATGCCGGCCGCGAGCGCCGCGCGCATCTCTTCGCGGGTCTTGCCGACGCCGGCGAAGACGATCTTGCGGGGATCGGCGCCGGCACGGAGCGCGCGGAAGAGCTCGCCGCCCGAGACGATGTCGAAGCCGCTGCCCTCGCGCGCGAACGCCCGCAGCACGGCGAGCGTGTCGTTCGCCTTCATCGCGTAGCAGACGACGTGCGGCACGGCGGCGAAGGCGCGGTCGTAGGCGCGATACGTGTCGCGCAGCGCGCGCAGGCTGTAGACGTACGTCGGCGTGCCGGCGTCGGCGGCGATGCGCGCGAGCGGCACGCCTTCACAGGCGAGCTGGTCGTCGCGGTACTCGAAGGCGGGGACGGTCATGTCGCTTTCGCGTCGGGTGCGCTCGGCGTCGCGGCGGCGGGTGTCGGCGCCGGCGATGGGCTCGTCGCGGCGGGGTTCCAGGTGATCGTCGCCGCGCCGGAGGGCGCACTATAGTACTCGTCGGTGGTGAAGGCGACGACGCGGTAGTGGTAGATGCCGCCGGCGATCACCGAGCGGTCGAGGTAGTCGAAACGCTTCGCCTTCTGGAAGCGGCCGCGATCGGTGACGGGCACCCGGGCGATCTCGCGGAATCCCGCCGGCGAGACCGCGCGCTCGATCACGAAGCCGCCGAGGTCTTCCATGGTCTTGCCGTCGACGGTCTCCGTCGGCCGCGACCAGCGGAGCTCGACGCCTTCCGCCGTCGAGCTGAGCGCGAGCTGCGCGACGCTCTTCGGCGCGACCATCTCGGGCGCGCGCGGCATCGTCTTGCGCCCGCAGGCGGGGAGCGGGATCGCGAGGCACGAGCGCCGCGATCACGACCGCGGCGTCGCGACGTCGGCGGCGCGTCGTCATAGGCCGCGCAGGCGATGCGCCACGTTGGCGGGAGCGGTGCCGCCGCCGGCGGTGCGCCGGGCGAGCGCGGCGTCGATGCTGAGCCAGTCGACCAGATCCGCCGCGAAGTGCTCCGAGATCTCCTGCCACTCGTCGAGGCCGAGGTCCTCGAGACGGCGGCCGGCGTCGACGCAGCGGCGCACGACGCGGCCGACGATGCCGTGCGCCTCGCGGAAGGGCACGCCCTTGGTGACCAGGTAGTCGGCGAGGTCGGTCGCCAGCAGGAAGCCGTCGCCGGTCGCCGCGCGCATGCGGTCGGCGTGGACGCGCAGGCGCGGCAGCAGGGCGGTCAGCACCGCGAGCGAGCGCTGCACGGTGTCGACGGCGTCGAAGAGCGGCGGCTTGTCCTCCTGCAGGTCGCGGTTGTAGGCGAGCGGCAGGCCCTTCAGCACGGTCAGCAGCGCCGACCAGGTTGCCGTAGACGCGGCCGGTCTTGCCGCGCACCAGCTCGGCGACGTCCGGGTTCTTCTTCTGCGGCATGATCGAGCTGCCGGTCGCGAACGCGTCGGGCAGCGCGACGAAGCCGAACTCGGTCGACGACCAGAGCACGAGCTCCTCGGCGAGGCGCGAGAGGTGCGCCGATGGCATCGCCGCCGCGGCGAGGAACTCGACGACGAAGTCGCGGTCGGAGACGGCGTCGAGGCTGTTGTCGCTGACGCGCGCGAAGCCGAGCTCGCGCGCGACGTGCGCGCGGTCGATCGGGAAGGTCGTGCCGGCGAGCGCGCCGGCGCCGAGCGGCAGCACGTCGGCGCGCCGCCGGCAGTCGGCGAAGCGCTCGCCGTCGCGCTCGAGCATCTCGTCGTAGGCGAGCAGGTGGTGCGCGAACAGCACCGGCTGCGCCGCGCTGCAGGTGGGTGTAGCCCGGCATGACCACGCGCGGCGTGCGTGCGGGCCAGCGACACCAGCGCCTTCTGGAAGGCGGTGATCGCTCGTCAGGATGGCGCCGATCTCGGCGCGGACGAAGAGCCGCAGGTCGAGCGCGACCTGGTCGTTGCGGCTGCGGGCGGTGTGCAGGCTGGCCGCCGGCGGGGCCGATCATCTCGATCAGCCGGCGCTCGATCGCCATGTGGATGTCCTCGTCGCCGGTCTCGTACGCGAACGTGCCGCGCGTCGATCTCCTTGCTCGATGTCGCCGAGGCGCGCGCGACGATGCGCTTGCCGTCGCGCAGCCGGAATGATGCCGCAGGCTGACCAGCATGCGGCAGTGCGCGATGCGAGCCGGCGATGTCGTAGGGCGCGAGGCGCTTGTCGACGGCGATCGAGGCCGTGAAGCTCTCGACGATCGGCGCCGTCGGCGCGGCGAAGCGTCCTTCCCAGGGCTTGCGCTTGCGCGTCGCCATCCGCGGCGGCTCAGGCGCCGCTGCGACCGCGCGCGGCGACCCGCGCCTGGATGCGCAGCCGCAGCGCGTTCGAGGCGGATGAAGCCTTCGGCGTCGGCCTGGTCGTAGACGCAGTCCGCCTCGAAGGTGGCGACCTCGGGATTGTAGAGCGAGCGCGCCGACTTGCGGCCGGCGACGGTGACGCTGCCCTTGTAGAGCTTGAGGCGCGCGGTGCCGGTGACCGCGCGCTGCGACTCGTCGATCGCGGCCTGCAGCATGGCGCGCTCGGGCGCGAACCAGTAGCCGTAGTAGACCATCTCGGCGTAGCGCGGCATCAGCGTGTCGCGCAGGTGCATGACCTCGCGGTCGAGCGTGATCGACTCGACGGCGCGGTGGGCCGCGTGCAGGAGCGTCCCGCCGGGCGTCTCGTAGACGCCGCGCGACTTCATGCCGACGTAGCGGTTCTCGACCAGGTCGACGCGGCCGATGCCGTGGCGGCCGCCGATCGCGTTGAGCCCGGCGAGCAGCGCGGCCGGCGACAGGCGCCTCGCCGTTGACCGCGCACCGGGTCGCCGGCCTCGTAAGTCGACCTCGACGTACTCGGGCGTGTCCGGCGCCTGCTCGCGGCGCGACGGTGAGCACGAACATGTCGTCGTACGGCTCGCGCCAGGGGTCCTCGAGGATGCCGCCCTCGTAGCTGATGTGCAGCAGGTTGCGGTCGGTGCTGTAGGGCTTCTCGCGCGTCACCGGCACCGGGATGCCGTGCTGCTCGGCGTAGGCGATCAGCGTCGCTGCGCGACGTCGAGGTCCCAGATGCGCCACGGCGCGATGACGCGTGATCGCCGGGCTCGAGCGCGTAGTAGGTGAGCTCGAAGCGCACCTGGTCGTTGCCCTTGCCGGTGGCGCCGTGGGCGACCGCGTCGGCGCCTTCGGCGCGCGCGATCTCGATCTGGCGCTTGGCGATCAGCGGCCGCGCGATCGAGGTGCCGAGCAGATAGACGTGCCTCGTAGACCGCGTTCGGCGCGCAGCATCGGGAAGACGAAGTCGCGCACGAACTCCTCGCGCAGGTCGTCGATGTAGATCGCGCTGGCGCCGGTCGCTGCTGCGCCTTGCTCGCGACCGGCTCGAGCTCCTCGCCCTGGCCGAGGTCGGCGCAGAAGGCGACCACCTCGCAGCCGTAGCGCTCGATCAGCCAGGTCAGGATGACGGAGGTGTCGAGGCCGCCGCGAGTAGGCGAGGACGATCTTCTTCGGAGTGTCGCATCGTGCCTCGACGTCCGTCGCGTCACCGGTGACCAGTGACGCGGCGGGCGTGCGTCACTCCGCGGTCACTGGTCACCGGACACGCCGCCCTCAGTGCGTGCCCATCTGCTGATTGAGCCACACCAGCACGCCCTTCTGCACGTGCAGGCGGTTCTCGGCCTGGTCGAAGACGATCGACTGCGGGCCGTCGATGACCTCGTCGGTGATCTCCTCGCCGCGGTGGGCGGGCAGGCAGTGCATGACCACGCGCGTCCGGCTTGGCCGCGCGCGCAGCACGGCGCGCGTTGACCTGGTAGTCGCGGAAGTCGCGCCGGCGCTGCGCGGCCTCCGTCTCCTGGCCCATGCTCGTCCAGACGTCGGTGTAGACGACGTCGGCGTCGCGCAGCGGCGTCGCGCGGATCGTGCGGTGATCTCGATCGTGGCGCCGTCGCCGCGGCGCGCTGTCGAGCGTCGGCCGTGTCCGGCTCGTAGCCGGGCGGGCAGGCGAGGACGAAGCGAGAACGCCGAAGCGCGGCGCCGACCGCGATCCACGAGTTGCGCGATGTTGTTGCCGTCGCCGACGAAGGCGACGCGCAGCCCGTCGAGGCGGCCGCGGCGCTCGATGAGCGTGAAGCAGTCGGCTCAGCACCTGGCAGGGATGGCGCAGGTCGGAGAGGCCGTTGATCACCGGCACGCGCGCGTGCGCGGCGAGCTCGACGAGCGGTCGTCGTGCGCGAACGTGCGCGCCATGATCGAAGTCGACCCAGCGCTCCAGGTTGCGGGCGATGTCGGCGACCGATCTCGCGCTCGCCGAGCCGGATGTCGCTCGGCGTCAGGTAGACCGCGTAGCCGCCGAGCTGGGTCATGCCGACTCTCGAAGGTGACGCGCGTGCGCAGGCTCGGCTTCTCGAAGATCATCGCCAGCGTCTTGCCGGCGAGCAGCGGCGGGCGCTGGCCGGCCTTGAGGTCGCGCTTGAGCTCGGCGCCGAGAGGTGCAGGATCTCGTCGCAGCTCGGCGCGCGTGAGGTCGCGATCGAGGGTCGAGGAAGTCGCGCTTCATGACGCGCAGCACCTCGCTCGAGGATCGCGAGCGCCTCGTCGATCTCCGCGTCGCGTGACGGTGAGCGGCGGCGTGCAGGCGCAGCACGCGTGTCGGCGGTGCAGTTGATGATCAAGCCGCGCGTCGCGGCAGCGCCTCGACGACCGGCGCGCCGGGCTCGTCGAGCTCGGCGCCGACGCAGCAGGCCCCGGCCGCGCACCTCGGCGATCGATCGGGTGCCGCGCCGGCCAGCCGCTCGCAGGCCGGCGCGCAGGCGCTCGCCCATCGCGCACGCAGTTGGCGAGCACGCCCTCGCTCTCCAGCGTCTCGCAGCGACGGCGACGCGCGGCGGCGCAGGTCGAGCGCGTTGCCGCCGAAGGTCGAGCCGTGCGCGCCGGCGTCGAAGCGCGGCCGCGAGCGCCGCGCGCGCCAGCATGGCGCCGATCGGCACGCCGCTCGCCGAGCGCCTTGGCGAGCGTCATGACGTCGGGCGCGACGCCGATCTGCTCGTAGGCGAACAGCGTGCCGGTGCGGCCCATGCCGGTCTGGATCTCGTCGAAGATCAGCAGCAGGCCGTGGTCGTCGCAGAGCCGCGCGCAGGCCGCGAAGGTAGTCGCGGCTGCGGGACGACGATGCCGCCCTCGCCCTGGATCGGCTCGAGCATGACGCGCGATGGTGCGCGGCGTGAGCGCGCGCTCGAGCGCCGCCGACGTCGTCGTACGGCAGCGTAGCGGAAGCCCTGCGGCAGCGGCTCGAAGCCCAGTGCGGACCTTCTCCTGGCCGGTGGCGGCGATGGTCGCGAGCGTGCGGCCGTGGAACGAGCCGAGCGCGGTGACGATCTCGTAGCGCCCGTCGCCGTGCGGCGTGGCCGTAGCTTGCGCGCCAGCTTGATCGCCGCCTCGTTGGCCTCGGCGCCGCTGTTGCAGAGGAAGACGCGGTCGGCGAACGAGCGCGTGCACCAGCAGCTCGGCCAGGCGCGCCTGCGGCTCGCAGTAGTGCAGGTTGGAGACGTGCAGGATGCGCTCGCGCCTGCTCGGTGATGGCGCGCGACGACGGCGGGGTGGCGTGGCCGAGGTTGGTCACCACGGTGCTGGAGAAGAAGTCGAGGTACGCGCGGCCGTCGGCGTCCCAGACCCGCGTGCCCGCGCCGCGCACCAGCGCGAGCGGCGCGCGGCGCGTAGGTGGGAAACAGATAGCGGTCGGCGAGTGGCGATGATCTCGCGCGCTGGTCATGTCAGCCGCTCCGCGGCCGCGGCGGCGCGCTCGCCGCGCAGCGCGTGGCTGCCGCCGCGGCGCGGCAGGCGTGCGCACGACCTCGGTGCCGACGCCCTCGGGGTGAAGATCTCGAGCAGGACGGCGTGGCGCAGGCGGCCGTCGATGATGTGCGTCTTCGCGACGCCGCCTTGCAGCGCCTCGATGCAGCACTCGACCTTGGGGATCATGCCCGTCGCCGATGACGCCGCTGGCGATCAGCTGGCGGGCGCGCTCGTCGTCGAGCGTCGGCGACGAGCGCGCCGCTCTCGTCGCTGGATGCCCTCGACGTCGGTGAGCAGGATGAGCTTCTCGGCCCGCAGCGCCTCGGCGACCTTGCCGGCGACCAGGTCGGCGTTGATGTTGTAGGTCTCGCCGCTCGTCGCCGACGCCGACCGGCGCGATCACCGGGATGATGTCGCTGCGGTCGAGCGTCTCGATGACCATCGGGTTGATCGCCGACGACCTCGCCGACCATGCCGATGTCGAGCTCCTCGCCGTTCTTCGCGCCCGGCGCCGGCATGCGCATCTTGCGCGCGCGGATCAGCTCGCCGTCCTTGCCGGACAGGCCGACGGCGCGGCCGCCGTGGCGGTTGATCAGGCTGACGATCTCCTTGTTGATCTTGCCGACCAGCACCATCTCGACGACGTCCATCGTCGCCGCGTCGGTGACCCGCATGCCGCGCACGAAGCGCGACTGCGATGCCGAGCTGCTCGAGCATCTCGTCGATCTGCGGGCCGCCGCCGTGGACGATCACCGGGTTCATGCCGACGAACTTCAGCAGCACGATGTCCTGCGCGAAGCTGCTCCTTCAGCGTCTCGTCGACCATCGCGTGGCCGCCGTACTTGATGACCATGGTCTTGCCGGAGAAGCGCCGGATGTAGGGCAGCGCGTCGAGCAGGACCTCGGCCTTGTGCGATCAGGTCCTGCACTTCAGCGGGAGCTGCGCGGCTCATCGGCGCGCCCGATGGTGCCGCGTCGGCGCGCTCGGTGCTGCGGGCGGGCCGCCGGTCCCGAGCTACAGAATGTATCGCGACAGATCCTCATCCTTCACCATCGCCTCGAGCTTGGCGCGCACCTGCGCGGCGTCGATCACCACCTCGCGCCCGCCATCTCTGGCGCGTCGAACGGATATCTGGTCGAGCAGCCTTCTCGAGGACCGTGTGAAGCCGGCGCGCGCCGATGTTCTCGGTGCGCTCGTTCACCGCGCGCGGCGATGTCGGCGATCTCGGCGACGGCGTCGTCCGTGAAGCGCGAGCTGACGCCCTCGGTCGCGCAGCAGCGCGACGTACTGCTTGAGCGAGCGCGTTCGCCGGCTCGGTGAGGATGCGGACGAAGTCGTCGCGGGTCAGCGGGTCGAGCTCGACGCGGATCGGGAAGCGGCCCTGGAACTCGGGGATCAGGTCGGACGGCTTGCTCATGTGGAAGGCGCCCGAGGCGATGAACAGGATGTGGTCGGTGCGCACCATGCCGTGCTTGGTGTTGACCGTCGAGCCTTCGACGATCGGCAGCAGGTCGCGCTGCACGCCCTGGCGCGACACGTCCGGGCCGTGCGACGCCTTCGCGGCCGGCGATCTTGTCGATCTCGTCGATGAAGACGATGCCCGACTGCTCGACGCGGCGGACCGCCTCCTTGGCGACGACGTCCATGTCGACGCAGCTTGGTTCGCCTCCTCCTGGGTGAGCATCTCGAGCGCCTCGCGCGACGCGCACGTGCTGCTTCTTGGTCTTCTTCGGCAGCAGGTTGGAGAAGAGCTCCTTCAGGTGGAACTCCATCTCCTCCATGCCCTGCGGCGTCAGCACCTCGACCATCGGCGATGCCGTCTTGGTGACCTCGAGCTCGACCATGCGCTCGTCGAGCTTGCCCTCGCGCAGCATGCGGCGCAGCTTGTCGCGCGTGCTCGAGGCGTCGCCGTCGGCCGGCGCGGCGCGCCATCGGCTGGATGCGGCGCTCGGGCGGTCGCGGCGGCAGCAGGAGGTCGAGGACGCGCTCCTCGGCGACGCTCGCGCGCGCGCACGCTGCGACCTTGTCGCTGCTCCTCGCGCCTTCACCATGTCGATCGCGAGCTCGGCGAGGTCGCGGATCATCGACTCGACGTCGCGGCCGACGTAGCCGACCTCGGTGAACTTCGACGCCTCGACCTTGAGGAACGGCGCCTGCGCGAGCTTGGCGAGGCGGCGCGAGATCTCGGTCTTCCCGACGCCGGTCGGGCCGATCATGATGATGTTCTTCGGCGCGATCTCGTCGCGCAGGTCGTCCGGCACCTGCTGGCGGCGCCAGCGGTTGCGCAGCGCGATGGCGACGGCGCGCTTGGCGTCGCGCTGGCCGACGATGTAGCGGTCGAGCTCGGAGACGATCTCGCGCGGCGTCATCGGTGGCGGCGCGACGGCTCGGCAGCGCGGTCGGCGCGCGGTGTCGCGCCGCTGCCGCGGTCGCCGCTCGCGTCACAGCTCCTCGATCACGATCTGATCGTTGGTGTAGATGCAGATCGCGGCGGCGATCCGCATCGCCTCCTCGGCGATGGCGCGCGCGTCGAGCGGCTGTGCTGCGACGAGCGCGCGGCGGCGGCGAGCGCGTAGTTGCCGCCCGAGCCGATGGCGATCACGCCGTCGTCGGGCTCGATGACGTCGCCGCTGCCGGAGATGAGCAGCGTCGCTCGCGCGTCGGCGGCGAGCAGCAGCGCCTCGAGCCGGCGCAGGACGCGGTCGGTGCGCCAGTCCTTGGCGAGCTCGACCGCCGCGCGCCGCAGGTTGCCGTTCACGCTGCTCGAGCTTGCTGCTCGAACTTCTCGAACAGCGTGAAGGCGTCGGCGGTGGCGCCGGCGAAGCCGGCGAGCACGCGACCCTGGTAGAGCCGCCGCACCTTGCGCGCGCTGTGCTTCATCACCGTCTGGCCGAGCGTCACCTGGCCGTCGCCGGCCATCACGACCTTGCCGCGGTGGCGCACGGCCAGGATCGTGGTGCCGTGCAGGGATTCGGCCACGTCGCGACAGTAGCGTCGCCGGCATCGGCATGTAAACGTGACGCGTCCGCGGCGTCGCGTCGCGCGTGCTCACGCGCGCGGGTGCGCCTTGTCGTAGACGTCGGCGAGCTGGTCGAAGTCGACGTGGGTGTAGCTTCTGCGTCGTCGACAGGCTGGCGTGGCCGAGCAGCTCCTGGATCGCGCGCAGGTCGGCGCCGGCGCCGAGCAGGTGGGTGGCGAACCTGTGGCGGAACGCGTGCGGGCTGACGCTTGCACGCGGCGCCGCCGGCGCGCGCGACAGCGCGTCGACGATGCGCGCGACGCTGCGGACGGTGAGCCGGCCGCCGCGCGCGTTCAGGAACACGGCGTCGCCGATCGCGCCGCCGGCTCGCGCGGCCAGCGCCGGCGGTAGTCGTCGAGCGCGGCGAGCGCCGTCGCGCCGATCGGGACGATGCGCTCCTTGCGGCCCTTGCCGCGCACGCGCACGACCTCGGCGCGGCGGTCGACGTCGCTGCCAGTCGAGGCCGACCAGCTCGCTGACGCGCAGGCCGCACGAGTAGAGCACCTCGAGCAGGGCGCGGTCGCGGCAGGCGATCGGCGACAGGCCGCTGACGCCGTCGAGGACGCGGAACATCTCGTCGACCGAGAGATGCGGCGGCAGGTAGCGCTCGCGCTTCGGCGCGCTGAGGGTCGTCGCGGGATCCTCGCGCGCGCGCCGCGCTCGCGGGCGCAGAATCGATAGAAGTGCTTGAGCGCGGCGAGCTTGCGGCCGATCGAGCTCTTGCGCTGCGCGCCCGCGAGCGCCGCGAGATAGCCGCGGATGTCGTGGACGCCGGCGGTCGCGAGCGTGCGGCGGTCGCTCGCGAGGTGCCCCGCGAGCTGCCGGAGTCCGTGACGTACGCCTTGACGTGTGCGGCGAGGCGTTCGGCTTGCTCGCGCAGATACGCCGCGAACGCCTCGATCAGCTCGGTCGAGGTCGCGTCGACCGCTGCGTCGCGCTCGCGTCGGCGCCGCTCGTTGGCCTCGCTCATCCGCTCCTCGTCCACTCCCCGCCGCGCGAAACGATCGCTGTTCGCGTCGCCGGACGCATGGTATCAATCGGCGCCGAAGCGCCGCAATCGCGGCGCGCGTGGTGACATGCCAGCGACGATCACACCGGTCGATTTGCGGAGCCGTGGCGGCGGCCGGCTCGCCGGCCTGCTGCACCTGCCGGAGGAAGTCGCCGCGCTCGCCGGACGCCCGGCGGTCGTGCTGTGCCACGGCATGGAGTCGACGAAGGAGGGCGTGAAGCATCAGGCGCTCGCCGCCCGGCTCGCGGCGCGCGGCTACGGCTGCCTGCGCTTCGACTTCTCCTACGTCGGCGAATCGGAGGGCAGCTTCGAGGATCTCACGATCAGCGGCGAGGTCGATGATCTCACCGGCGCCTGCGATCACCTGTGGGCCGCGGGGGTCGGCGAGATCGGCGTCATCGGATCGAGTCTCGGCGGCACGGTCGCGGTGCTGTTCGCGGCGGCCGAGCCGCGCGTCCGGGCACTGGTGACGATCGCCGCGGTCGCGCGGCCTCTCGGCCTGGTCGAGCGGATGCCGCCCGAGGTGGTCGCGGCGTGGCGTCGGCGCGGCGTCCACGAATGGGAAGGCGGCAGGCTGAAGCGCGACTTTCTCGACGACCTCGCACGGCTCGACGTGCTCGCGGCGGCGGCGCGCGTGCGGAGCGCGACGCTCGTCACCCACGGCCGCGACGACAAGGTCGTCCCGGTGTCCGACGCGTCGCTCCTCTACGAAGCGCTCGCCGGGACCGAAGGAGCTCGCGATCACCGACCGCTGCGACCACCGGTACGCGGACCCGGCGCATTTCCACGCGCTCGTCGATCGCGCCGTGCGGTGGATCGCGATGCACCTGCCGGCGCCGGCGGCTGACGACGCGTCCGAAGGCGCTCCGTGATCGTGGGCCGTCGCCGGTGCCTGCGGCGCGCGGATCCGCCGCGCTCGGCCGCGCAGGGCGCACCGTGATCTGCGTCGCCTGTCGGACGGATCTCGGCCGCCGCGAGCGCGTCGGCCGCCGCGACACCTGCTCGCGTTGCGGCGTCGATCTCCACAGCTGCCGTCAATGTCGGTTCCACGATCCGGCGGTCTCCAACGAGTGTCGCGAGCCGCAAGCCGAGCGCGTGCTCGACAAGACGCGCGGCAACTTCTGCGAGTACTTCGCACCGGCGGAGGAAGCGCGCGCCGCGGCGGCATCGACGGCCCTCCGGTCCGGAGCGGACGCAATGCCGAGCACGCGCGGTCCCTCGGGTGCTGCGGCGCCGGCGGAGGGAACGGCCGCCCACCATGCACGTGACGAGCTCGAGCGTTTGTTTCGCCGCCGGTAGGACGCCCGGCGCCGCCACGCCCGGGTGGGCGCGGAACGTGCCGGCGAGGTCGGGCGTCGGATGGGCATGAAGCTCGGTCTCGCGCTGATCGCGGCCGTGGCGCTCGTGGCGGTGCTCGTCGTGCTCAACCTCCGCACCTTCGTCGCGGTCGAGCGCGACCAGATGATCGGCCGCGCCGAGCGCGCGCTCGGGCGCACCGTGCACGTCGAATCGGTCGCGCCGTCCTGGTGGCCGCTCGGAGTGCGCATGCGGCGCATCCGGGTCGACGACGATCCGCAGTTCGGCTCGGCCGCGCTCGTCGAGGTTCCGGCGGTCGTGATCCCGCTCCGGCTCTCGGCGCTGGTGCGCGGCTCGATCGAGCTCGCGGGCGTGCGACTCGAGGCGCCCCGCCTGCGCCTCGTCCGCGACGCCCGCGGGCGCTGGAACGTCGGCACGCTCGGCCGTGCCACCGGTCGGCACGAGCGCGCCGGCCGTGACGGCAGCCGCCGCGGGCCGCTGCGCCTGCCGCTCGAGTGGCTGACGGGCATCGCGCGCGCGCGCGTCGACGGCGGCACGGTCGAGATCGCCGACCTCGGCCGGCCGACGGCTCCGCCGCTCGTCGTCGAAGCGCTGCACCTCGACGCGCGCGACCTCCGCCTCGCAGCGGATGCGCATCTGTCGCTGGATGCCATTCTCCGGGCCGACCCCGCCGCCGCGACGACCCGCGTCCACGCCGACGTTCGCGTGCCGCGGGTCGGCGAGAACGAGCTCGCGCACACGCCGTTCGCCGCCGAGGTCCAGCTCCGCGGCGTCGATCTGCGCGCGCTCGGCGCGCTCGCGGGCGTCGCGTCGCCGTTCAGCGGGCGCATCGACGAGGCGCGGGTCGAGGCCAGCGGTACGTCCACGCGCTTGGTCGCGACCGTCGACGCGCGGACCGCCGCGGAGAGCGCGCACGCCGGCTCGCGTCCCATCCTTCCCGCGGCGCCGGCAGCGCTGCACGGGCGGCTGGTCTCGACGCGGCAGCGCGTCGTCATCGACGAGGCGCGCCTCACGCTCGGCTCCCTCGTGCTGGCGCTGACCGGCAGCATCACGGCGGAGCCCCGGAGCGCCGAGCTGCACGCGGTAGCGGCCGACGGCACGACCTTCTCGCTTCCGGTCGGCGATCCGGCCGTCGTCGGCCGCGAGCTGCGCGTCGAGGCGACCGCGACCGAGCGCGACGTCGCGCTCACCGCTGGCTGGCTCGCCGACGACGTCCCGGTCGAGGTCGCGGCGACGGCCACGGCGGTCTCGCCGCCGCGCGGCGCCGGGCACATCGAGGTGACGGCGTTCGGCGGCGTCCTCCGGGCCGAGGTCGTCGCCGACGCCGGCACGCTGTCGGCCGACGTCGCCGTCCGCGACGTCGATCTCGGCGACGCCGTGGCGCGTTTCGCTCCCGCGCTCGCCGACGCCGTCGACGGCACCGCGACCGGCAGCGCGACCTTCACCGTTCCGGCGGGCGACGGCCGGGTCGCGCTCGAGTCGATCACCGGCTCAGGCGAGCTGACGGTCATCGACGGCCGCGTGCGCGGCGTGAATCTCGCCGACCGCGTGCTCGGCGACATCGGCGGCGTCTCGCTGTTGCCGCGCCTGCTCTCCGCCACCACCCGCGCGCGGTATCAGGACGTCTTCGGCACCGTCGACACCACCTTCACGACCGCGCGCCTGCCGTTCTCCGTCGCCGAGCAGCGGCTGGCGATCGACGGCTCTCGTCTCGAGTCGGAGACGTTCGAGGTCGGCGGCGGGGGGTGGATCGCGCTCGACGGCCGGGTGCCCCTGCTCGATCGCGAGGTGCGCTTTCACGGTGACCTGGTGCTGTCGACGCCGGTGTCGGCGCGGCTCGCCGACGAGGTGCACGCGCTCCGCATGCTGCGCGGCGCCGACGGGCGCATCGCGGTGCCGTTTCGCGTCCGCGGTCCGCTCGGCCGCGCCCGCGCGGGAGCCGATGCCAAGCGCCTGCGCGCGCGCGGTCTCGCGGCGCTCTTCGCGCGTGAGGGCGACGCCCGCCCACCGGCGGCGCCGCGCGCGAGCGTCGGTCCGGCGGGGCGCGGCGCGCGCCGGGACCGCGCCGGCGCGACCGATCGTCTCGAGCGGCTGCTGCGGCCGTGAGCGGCGCGCCGCACACCGGCCTGGTCGAGATCTACCTCGAGCTCGACCCCGCGGACATCGCCTTCGTGAAGTTCGTCTTCGAGTCGTACGAGGGCGTCGCGGTCGTGCGCACGGTCGATCGCAAGCGGGCGGTCATCGTGCTGCTCGTCGGCGAGGATTGGTCCGCCGACGCGCGCCGCATCCTCAACGACCTCGCGCGCACCGTCGTCTGGCGCGAGCTGCCGGCGCCGGATCCCTCACGACGCCCGCCGGGCGCGATTCCGGGCGACGACGAACGCGACTAGCACCGACAGGCCGTAGAGGACGAGCAGCGGCGCGGCGAGCAGGAGCTGCGACGCGACGTCCGGGCCCGGCGTCAGCACCGCGGCGACGATGAAGATCACGACGATCGCGTAGCGGAACCAGCGGATCAGCATTCGATGGTCGACGACGCCGATTCGCGCGAGAAAGAACGTGACGACCGGCAGCTCGAACGTGACGCCGAAGGCGAGCAGCATCCGCGACGCGAACGCGAGGTACTCGCTGATGCGAATCGTCGGGCTGACGCCGATCGATTGATACTCCTCGAGGAAGAACGCGTACGCGACCGGGAAGACGAACGTGTAGCAAAACGACGCGCCGGCGAAGAAGAAGACCGTCGCGGCGACGACGAAGGGGACCGCGGTGCGCTTCTCGCGCTCGTACAGGCCCGGCGCGATGAACCGCCAGGCCTGGAAGAAGAGCACCGGGCTGGCGAGGAAGATCGCCGCGATCAGCGTGACCTTGAGGCGGGTGAAGAACGCCTCGGTGACGCTGGTGCCGATCAGCAGCAGGTGCTCGTTGCTGGAGCGCGACCAGCGGCCGGGTGAGGAAGGTGAAGAGCTCCTCGGAAAAGACGTAGCAGACGGGGAAGGCGGCGACGACCGCCGCGAGCGCCTTGATGATCCGCCAGCGCAACTCCTCGAGGTGCGCCGTGAGCGGCATCGTGGCGTCTTTCATTCAGTCGGCGGATCGGATGACGAGCGGCGCGGCGACCGGCTCGACGGGCTCGGTCTTCGCCGGCTTGGCGGCGGCGCGCCGCGCGGCTTCGGCGGCGCGGGCTTCTTCCTCGATCGCGCGTTGCGCCTTGCGGATCTCGTCGTTGACGTCGGCGGTCGCGCGGCGAAACTCGGCGAGGCCCTTGCCGAGCGCGCGCGCGATCTCCGGCAGGCGGCTCGGACCGAGAACGATCAGCGCCACCACCAGGATCACCATGAGCTCGGGCATGCCGATGCCGAACATCGTTCCCGAGTAGTGAATAGCGGCAGGGGAGTCAATTCAGCCTGTGCGGCGCCAGCGGCGACGGGAGTAGCTGGCCCGGCCCGGTCCGGTCCGGTATGCCTCGGAGCAGCATGCGCACCGCGCTCGTTCTCGACCCGCGTTATGAGGCGCACGACCCCGGTCCAGGGCATCCCGAGAGCCCGCAGCGCGTCCGGGTCATAGCCGAGGCGCTCGCCGACTGTCGGCGCGACGGGCTGGTCGCGCTCGGGCCGCGGGCGGCGACCGCCGGCGAGCTGGCGCTGAATCACGGCAGCGAGCACATCGAGCGGGTCGTGGCGACGGCGGGGCAGCGGTTCTTCGCCTTCGACGCCGACACCCCGACGTCGGCGCGGTCGTACGAGACCGCGTGCCTCGCCGCCGGCGGCTACCTCGCGGTCCTCGACGCGATCATGGCGCGCGACGTCGACAACGGCTTCGCGTTCGTTCGGCCGCCCGGCCACCACGCCGAGGCGAATCGGGCCATGGGCTTTTGCCTGTTCAACAACGTCGCCATCGGCGCGCGCTACCTGCGCGCACGCTACGGCCTCGAGCGGCTGTTGATCGTCGATTGGGACGTGCATCACGGCAACGGGACGCAGTGGAGCTTCTACGACGATCCCGGCGTGCTCTACGTCTCGACGCACCAGTACCCCTTCTACCCGGGGACGGGCGCGGCCGGCGAGATCGGCGCCGGCGAGGGCCGTGGCCGTACCGTCAACGTGCCGCTGCCCGCGGGCTCCGGCGACGACGAGTACGTCGCCGCGTTCACCGAGCTGATCGTGCCGATCGCCGCCCAGTTCCGCCCCCAGTTCGTCCTGATCTCGGCCGGCTTCGACGCCCATCGCCGCGACCCGCTCGCGGGGATGCAGATGACCGAGGCCGGCTACGCGCGCATTGATGCGTCTGCTGATGCGGGCCGCGCGCGAGCACGCCGAGGGCCGCGTCGCCGCGATCCTCGAGGGCGGCTACGACATGCAGGCGCTCGCCAAGAGCGTCCTTGCCGTCGTCGACGAGCTCGGCGGGCGCACGATCGACGACCCGATCGCGAAGCCGCAGCCGCACCCCGGTGTCCTCGCCCCGACCGCCGCCGTGCACCGCAATTTCTGGGACGTGCCGGTCGTCGACTGACGTCGTCGAGCCGCTGCCGGCGCGGCGGGCGGCCACGGGCACGCCGTCGCCGCCGCGGGGACCCGCGGGTCCGTGCTGGCGTCGGTTGCAGAACGCGGTGGTGCCGAAATGGCGTTCTAGCAAGGCGGCTCCAAACGCGGCGGCGACGGCGTGCCCGTGGCCGCCTGCCGCGCCGGCAGCGGCTCGACGACGTCAGTCGAGCGGCTCTTCGATGATGCGGCGGCGGGAGCGCGGGGCGTTCGAGCGGTAGTCGCCGGCTTCGGCCTCGCCGCGGCGCCGGGTCGGGCGATCGAACTCGCGGTCGTCGAGCGGGGCGAGGTAGTCGTCCATGCGCGGCGGCGCGCGACGGTCGCGGTTCGCACGGGACGCGTCCTCGTCGTCGAAACGGCGCGGGCGGTTCCGCCGGTAGGCGTCGTCGTTGCGAGTGTCGTCGACGTCGGCCGGGCGGTCGGCCTCGCGACCGCGCGGCACGTCGTCTTCGAGCCGGCGCCCGCCGGGGGCGTTCTCGTCCGGCGCCTCGGTGTCCGACGCCTCGGCGCGCGGCGGGAGATCGGCGTCGTCGAAGTATCCGCCGCCGTCGACGCGCGCACGCATGCGGCCGATGGTGCGCTCGAGGTCGTCGTCGTAGGGCGGCACCGCCTCGTCCGGCTCGCGATAGTGCGGCTCGCTGCCGAGCTTGAACGCTTCGAGGAAGGACGCGGTGCCGTCGGGCGAGGCGGCACGGCCGGTGTCGCGGTCGATGCTGACGAACGTGATGCCTTGCGGGATCGGGAAATCGACGATCGGCGCTTTGCCGAGCGCCGCCTGCATGTAGTCCTTGAAGACCGGCGCCGCGATCCTGCCGCCGGTCTGGTTTCTCCCGAGGCTGCGCTCGCTGTCGTAGCCGATCCACACGCCGGTCGCGAGCTCGGGCGTGAAGCCGATGAACCACGCGTCGTGGAAATCGTTGGTCGTGCCGGTCTTGCCGGCGACCGGGCGCCCGAGACCCTGCGCGCGCCGACCGGTCCCGCGCTGCGACGACGCTCTCGAGCATGCTGGTGACCAGATACGCGGTCTCCGGCGAGATCACCGGCTTCGAGCTCGGCTTGAACTCCTCCAGGACCGCACCGTGCGGGTCGGTGATCTTGGTGATGAAGATCGGATCGTCGAGCCGTCCCTGGTTGCCGAACACCGTGTAGGCGCGCGTCAGCTCGAGGAGCGTGACCTCCTGCGTGCCGAGCGCGATCGAGAGGTTCTTGCCGAAGGTGCGCGAGAAGCCGAATCGCTGGAGGTAGTCGACCAGGTAGTTGAGGCCGATGTTCTGCGTGAGCTTCACCGTGACGACGTTGCGGGAGAACGTCAGCGCGTCGCGCAGGGTCGTCGGGCCGTTGTACTTGTTGTCGAAGTTGTGCGGCGTCCACGCCTCGTGGGCGCCGGCGAGGACGATCGGCTCGTCGACGATGACCGACGCCGGCGTGTAGCCGCGATCCAACGCGGCCGCGTAGATGAACGGCTTGAACGCCGAGCCGGGCTGGCGCACCGCCTGCGTGGCACGGTTGAACTGGCTGCGGTTGAACTCGTACCCGCCGACCAGCGCGCGCACGTAGCCGGTCGCGAGGTCGATGGAGACCAGCGCGCCTTCGAGGTGGCGGCTCGATGTCGAGGCGCGAACTGCGAGCACGTCCTCGGCGACCGGGGAGCCGGCGAACGTTGACCAGGTCGTTCGTGCCGATCGTGTCCGGCAGCGGCGCCTCGGCGGTGCCGATCAGCCGGCCGGTTGCTGCCGGTCATCTGCACCTGCACGCCGCCTTCCTTCGCCGCGGCGACGACCAGGGCCTGACGGGTCGCGCCGGGCTCCGGCGGCGCGGCCTTCGACTTGCGCGACGCCGTCGAGGAAGCGCCGCGGCCTCGGCGCGCGCCGAGCCGCCGGATCGGCTGCGCGCGCGCGCGCGTGGCCGTCGATCTCGTCGATGTGCTTGCGGAGCGTCTGCTCGGCGGCGCGCTGCGCGGCGAGGTCGCAGGTCGTGTAGACGTGCAGACCGAGCTGGTAGGGCGCGGTGCCGCCGTAGCGCTCCTCGAGGAAGCGGCGGACGTGCTCGACGAAGTAGGGCGCGGCGATGTAGCTCGGCGTCTTCGATCGTCGTGCGGCGAGCTGGATCTGCTCGTTCAGCGCCTGCTGCGCCGCCTCCCAACTGACGAAGCCCTCGCGCGCCATCCGCTCGAGGACGTAGCGCTGGCGATACTTCGCGCGCTGCCAGTGCCGGATCGGGGAGTAGCGGCTCGGCGCTTGCGGCAAGCCCGGCGAGCAGCGCCGCCTCCGCGAGCGTCAGGTCGGCGACGTCCTTGTCGAAGTACTCCTGCGCCGCGGCGCCGACGCCGTACGCGCCGCTGCCGAGGTAGATGAGGTTCAGGTAGAGGTAGAGGATCTCGTCCTTGCTCAGCTGCCGCTCGAGGCGGAGCGCGAGCAGGATCTCCTTCGCCTTGCGCTCGTAGCTCTTCTCGGGCGTCAGCAGCAGCGCCTTCACGACCTGCTGCGTGATCGTGCTGCCGCCTTGCACGACCTCGCCGGCGGTGAAGTTCGCCAGCGGCGGCGCGGACGATGCCGAGGAAGTCGACGCCCTTGTGCTGGTAGAAGTTCGAGTCCTCGGCGGCGATGAACGGCGGAGCGGACCATCGGCGGGATCTGCGCGATCGGCACCAGGTAGCGCTTCTCGGTGTAGAACTCGCCGAGCAGCGTGCCGTCGTTGGCGTAGACGCGCGTCGCGACCGGAAGCTGGTAGCGCAGCAGCTTGTCGACCGGAGGGAGGTTGGCGGTGATCTCGCGGTAGACGATCCAGCCCGTGAGCACCGCCAGCCGCCACGAGGAAGAGGCCGCCCACCACCGCGATCCGCCGCCAGAGCCGCCTCGGCTTCTTCGCTTCCGCCTTCTTCGGCATCGTGGCCTGTCTCGTGCTCATATCGTCGGCCTTCCGGACCGTCAACTCGCATCCTTGCGCCGACGGGCCGCCGGCGCTGTCATCGCGGCGATGGCAACCGTGCTCTGCGTCGACGACGATCATGCCGGCCTCGCGACGGTCGCGCGCGTGCTCCGCGAGGTGGCGCCGGTCGCGACGGCACGCTCCGCCGCCGAGGCGGAAACCGCGCTCGGCGCGGAAGTCGCGGTCGTGGTCAGCGACTATCGCATGCCGGGCACGACCGGCGCCGAGCTGCTGGCGGCGATCCGCGCGCGCGACGAGACGATCGGCCGCATCCTGCTCACCGCCTACGCCGACGCCGAGATCCTGATGGAAGCGATCAACCGCGGCCACGTCCACCGCTACGTCGCGAAGCCCTGGGACCCGCGAGAGCTGCGCGCCGCGGTTCGGCAGGCGATCGCGGCCGCGGAGGCGGAGCGCGAGCGGCGGCGGCTCGCCGACGAGATCGCCCGCGCGTACGAGCGGCTGCGCGAGACCGACGCGCTGAAGACCCGCTTCCTCACCGTCGCCGCCCACGAGCTGCGGACGCCGCTCCACGTCCTCGGCGGCGTGCTCGAGGCGCTCGAGGACAGCGCGCAGGTCCGTGCCGAGGCCGCGGACCTGCTGGCGGTCGCGGCGCGCAACCTCGCGTGGCTGCGGCCGGAGCGTCCGGGCGATGACGGACCTCGCGCGTCTGTCGCAGCCGGAGCGCCGGCCGCCGCAGCGGCTCTCGCGTCGCGACGATCGTCACCGCCGCCGTCGACGAGGTCGAGGCGATGTGCGGGACGCGACGGCTTCGCGTCACGCGAGCGATCACCGTGCCGGCGGCGGTGCAGGGCGACGCCGCCGATCTCCACCACGCGACGATGAATCTCTTGCTGAACGCGGTGCGGTTCACGCCCGACGGCGGCGCGATCGACGTCAGCGTGACCGACGACGGCGAGCGGGTGCGCATCGCCGTGCGCGACGACGGCGTCGGCATCCCGACGGAGCTGCACCGCAGGATCGGCGAGCCGTTCTTCACCGCCGCGGTCGTCGATCATCACCACAGCGATCGGATCGCGTTCGGCGCCGGCGGCATCGGGCTCGGCCTCGCCGTGGCGCGCGCGGTCGCCGCCGACCACGGCGGGCGGCTGCGCTTCGAGAGCGCGCCGGGACGCGGATCGACGTTCGCGATCGAGCTCGCCTGCGCGCGCGCCGACGGCGACGCCGCCGGTCCGTGACGCCGCCGCGTGGCAGCGCCTCGACCGCGTCATCACCCGCGGCGGCCCTCGGTTGCAATGCGGTCGGGGCCGGGAGTACGAGCGCGGAAATGGTCGCCGACGAGAAACCGACCTCCGACTCCGCGGCACCGACGGCGCGAGCGTGCCGCCACTGCGGTCGCGCCGTCGGCGAGACGATGCACACCAGGACGAGCTACGCCGTCGCCGGCTTCGTGCTGCATACCGGTCCGACCGAGTCCGCCGTCGGCCGCCGCTCGGCGTTCGACGAGACCGGGTTCGTCTACCAGCGCTTGCTGCGCGCGGTGACGCTGGTGACCTGCGCCGCGTGCTATGCCGATCCGCTCCGGCGCGCCGCGCACCGGAGCTGGGCCTACCCCGCCGATTGACACCCTCGGAAGGCGCCGTGAGAATGCGCCGTGCCTCGGGTAGCCGGCGCGAGCGTTTTCCATGGCTGAGGCGCGCGTGCGCTTTCTCGATCTGCAGGCGCAGTACGCGCCGATAGCCGCCGAGGTTCGTGCCGCGGTAGACGCGGTGTTCGCGGCGCAGAGCTTCGTTCTCGGACCGACGGTGCAGGCGTTCGAGGACGCCCTCGCGGCCTACCTCGGCGCGGCGGCGGTGGTCGGCGTCGCGTCGGGCACCGACGCCCTCTATCTGGCGCTGCGCGCGGCGGGTATCGGCGCCGGCGACGCGGTCGTGACGTCGCCGTTCACCTTCGTCTCGACCGCGACGGCGATCGCGCGCGCCGGCGCCCGTCCGTGCTTCGTCGACGTCGACCCGGCCTCCTTCAACCTCGATCCGCGCGCGCTCGCGACCTGGGTCGAGCGGAGCTGCCGGCGCGACGGCGCCTCGCTGCTCGTCCCGAGCGGCGAGCGCCTGCGGGCCGTCGTCCCCGTCCATCTCTTCGGTCGTCCGTGCGCGATGGACCCGATCATGACGCTCGCCGCGCGCCACGGTCTGGTCGTGATCGAGGACGCCGCGCAGTCGGCCGGCGCGCGTCTCGAGGGGCGCGGACCTTTCACCGGCACGCTCGGCCGCTTCGGCTGCTTCTCCTTCTACCCGACGAAGAACCTCGGCGGCGCCGGTGACGGCGGCGCGGTCGCGTGCGCCGATGCGGACGGCGCGGCGGCGGTTCGTTCGATCGCGCGCCACGGGACGCTCGCGGGCGCGAGCTACCGCCACGTCGCGCTCGGCCTCGCCTCGCGCCTCGACGCGCTGCAAGCCGCGGTGCTGGTGGTGAAGCTGCGACACCTCGACGCGTGGAACGCCGCCCGCCGCGCCGCCGCCGAACGCTACCGGCGGCTGTTCGCGCACCTGCTCGGCGAGCGCGGCGGCCACGGCCTCGTCTTGCCCGAGACCGTGCCCGGGCACGTGTTCCATCAATTCGTGGTCCGCGTGCCGGAACGCGATGGCGTGCGCGCGTCGCTCGCCGAGGACGGCGTCGAGACGCAGGTCTACTATCCGATCCCGGCGCACCTCCAGCCGTGCTTCGAGACGCTCGGCCATCGCGACGGCGATTTTCCCGAGGCCGAGCGAGCCTGCCGCGAGGCGCTCGCGCTGCCGCTCTACCCCGAGCTCGGCGACGACGCCGCGGCACGCGTCGCCGCGGCGGTGGTGCGCGCGCTCGAGCGCGTCGCGCGGTGACCGCCGCGCGCGAGCTCGTCCTCCGCTACGGCGCCGGTGCGGTGCGCGTCGCGCTGCCGCCGGGGCGCTTCACGACGATCACCGGCTCGCCGCCGGCGCCGGCGCAAGACCCGCACGTCGCGCTGCGGGAGGCGCTCGAGCGGCCGATCGACGCGCCGCCGCTGCGCGCGCACCTCCGTGGCGGCGACCGGGTGACGATCGTGGTCTCCGACGGCACGCGCGTGACCGGCATCCGCGAGCTGCTGCCGGCGCTGCTCGCGTATCTGGAGGCGGCGGGCGTGTCGCCGTCCCGCATCACGATCCTCTTCGCGCTCGGCATGCACCGGCGCCAGAGCGCGGCCGAGCGCGCCGCGATCATCGGACCGGAGGTCGCGGAGCGGATCGCGCATCTCGATCACGACTGCGACGACGAGGCGGCGCTCACCGCCGTCGACGACGGCGCCGGCACGCGGCTGCGGCTCAACCGGCTCGTCGCCGACGGCGGTCTGGTGATCGTGACCGGCGCCATCGGCTTCCACTATCTCGCCGGCTTCGGCGGCGGACGGAAGGCGCTGCTCCCCGGCGTCGCGGCGCGCGAGAGCGTCCGCGACTTCCATCGCCGCTCGCTCGATCCCGCGCCCGGCGGCGGCCGCCACCCCGGTGTCGCGCCCGGAGTGCGCGCCGGCAATCCGATGGACGAGCTCGCGTGCGCGGTCGCGGCGCGTCTGCCGCGGACGTTTCTCCTCGACACGATCGTGGCGCGGGGCATCGCCGCGGTCTTCGCCGGCGACGTCCAGGCGGCGTTCGATCGCGGCTGCGAGCGCTACCGCGAGTGGTTCAGCGTGCCGATCCCGGCACGCCGGCCGGTCGTGGTCGTCAGCGCCGGCGGCGCGCCGCGAGACTGCGACCTGGTGCAGAGCCAAAAGGCGATCGCCGCCGCGGCGGCCGCGCTCGCGCCCGGCGGGCGGATGCTGGTGCTTGCCGCGTGCGGTGACGGCCTCGGCAACGCCGAGCTCGGCTCGTGGTTCGACCAGCCGGATCGGGCGCGCCACGTCGCCGCGCTGCGCGCGCGCTTCAGCGTCCCCGGGCAGACGGCGCTCGCGCTGCGCGAGCACGCGGCGCGCTTTCGGATCTCGCTCCGCTCGGAGCTGCCGCCGGACGTGGTCGCACGCATGGGGATGACGCCGATCGTGCACGTCGACGAGTTCACCAACGCCGTCGCGCGCGAGCACGGCGGCGACGTCGACGGCTACGTGCTCCCCGACGGCGGCCGCTATCTGCCGCTGGTCGAGGCGCGCGCGTGAGGCGGCGGCTTCCTCGGGCGCTGACGATCGCGGGTTCGGACAGCGGCGGCGGCGCCGGCATCCAGGCGGATCTCGAGACCTTCGCGGCGCGCGGCGTTCACGGCAGCAGCGTCGTCACCGCGTTGACCGCGCAGAACACCCGCGGCGTGCGCGCGGTCATGGCGGTGCCCGCCGCGTTCGTCCGCGCGCAGCTCGAGGCGGTCCTCGACGACCTCGGCGCCGACGCGGCCAAGACCGGGATGCTGTACGACGCGCGCACCGTCAGGACCGTCGCACGAATCCTCGGCGCGCGCCGCGTCCGCCACCTCGTCGTCGATCCCGTGATCGTCGCCACCAGCGGCACCCGGCTGCTCCGCGGCGGCGCCCTCGACGCGCTCAAACGCGCGCTGCTGCCGATCGCCGAGGTCGTGACGCCGAACCTCGCCGAGGCGTCGGCGCTGGTCGGCTATGCGATCGAGGACGTCGCGACCATGGCCGAAGCGGGCCGCGACCTCCTGCGTCTCGGGGCTCGCGCCGTGGTGGTGAAAGGCGGCCACCTGCCGGGTGACGCGGTCGACGTCCTCGTCACGCGGGGCACGGTGCGCGTGCTGCGCGCGACCCGCGTCGGCCGGCGCGCGCCGCACGGCACCGGCTGCACCTTCGCCGCCGCGATCGCGGCGGAGATCGCGAAGGGTGCGACCGTCGACGCCGCGGTCGGCGCCGCCAAGCGCTACACGATTGCCTGCATACGCCGCGCGCGCGCGCTCGGCGGCGGTCATCCCGTGCTCGGGCACTGGCCGGCCCGGCTCGTCGCCGGCCGCATCGGACCGCGGCCGCGCCGCTCCCCGGGTCGCCGGTGACGGCGGCAGCGACGTGACGCCGCGGCAGCGCAGTGCGTTGAGCGCACGGACGCGCTAGGGTCGCGGCGACAGGTTTACGCGTTGTTCGTCGCCGGAGCGCTGGGCTATGATGCGCGGCCGGACTCGTCGGCGGCTCGGGCGAGCTCGAACACGGGTCGGCACACACGTCGTACGGTCCTCGATTCGCGGCAAACCCCGCTCAGGCCGCACAGCGGAGCACTTGGCGGTCTCGACGCCGGTCTTGGAGACAATGAGCGACAGGAAAGCAGCGATACGTGAAGCTGCGGCGCGACCGCGAACGCGGAAGAGCCACGGCCTCGCGCTGCTCGAGGACATCGGCGCGCTCACCGGCCACTCGCAGGATCTCCAGGAGACGCTCGACAACATCGTCAACATCGTCGCCGAGCAGATGAGAACGGAGGTCTGCTCGCTCTATCTCTTCGACCCGAAGGACGAGCAGCTGACGCTCTCCGCGACCACCGGGCTCGAGCGCGCCGCGGTCGGCAAGGTCAAGATGCGCGTCGACGAAGGCCTCACCGGCATGGTCATCGAGAAGGGCGAGCCGGTGATGGTCGTCGATGCCCTGGCGCACCCCCGCTACAAGTATTTCCCCGAGACCGGCGAGGAGCGCTACCACTCGTTTCTCGGCGTACCGATTGCCGAGAAGCGCTCCGCGCTCGGCGTGCTCATCGTGCAGACGCTGCGGCGGCGGCGATTCTCCCCGAACGAGCTCCGCGTGCTGCGCGCGATCGCCTCGCAGGTGCGCGGCATCATCGTCCAGGCGCGGCTCCTCGAGACCCTCGAGACCAAGGAGAAGGAGCGCCAGGAGTACCGCAAGCGGATGGTCGACGCGATCCGCCGGCTGCACGCGTACGAGAAGGACGATCGCAAGGACGTCAAGACCAAGCGCACGACCAACCAGTTTCGGCTGACCGGCGCCGGCGCGTCGCCGGGCTTCGGGAAGGGGCGCGCGCACTTGCTGCGGCCCGAGGTGAGCCTCGATCAAGTGGAGGAGCGCGGCACCGAGCATCCGGATGCCGAATGCGAGCGGCTCGCCACGGCGATCACGCAGTCGATCGAGGAGATGATCCGCCTCAAGGAGAAGATGCACGTGGTCGCACCGGAGATCGACGGCGCGATGTTCGACGCCCAGCGGATGATGCTCGAGGACGCGACCTTCGCCTCGAAGATCGAGGCCCGCATCCGCGCCGGCGAGGCCGCCGAGACCGCGCTCAAGCACGTCGTCGAGGAGTACGTCGAGGCGTTTCTCGCGGTCTCCGACGCCTACCTCCGCGAGCGCGCCGCCGACGTGCGCGACATCGGCCAGCGCGTGCTGCGCAACCTCCTCGGTCAGGAGGAGCAGGAGCGCGGGTTCGCGTCCGACGTCGTGCTGGTCGCGCACGAGCTCACGCTCTCCGACATGTCGCTGATGGAGCATCAGCGTCTCAAGGGCATCGTGCTGGCGTCGGGCGGCGTGACGTCGCACGCCTCGATTCTCGCCAAGTCGTTCGAGATCCCGACCGTGGTCGGCATCGGACACATCGCCGACGTGCTGCACGAGGGCGACATGGTGATCGTCGACGGCAACTCCGGCGTCGTCTACGTGAACCCCGGGGTCGACGTCGCGCGCGAGTACCAGCGGCTCGATCGCGAGTACCGCGCCTTCAACCTCGAGCTCGAGGCGATCCGCGACGCGCCCGCCGAGACCACCGACGGCGCACGTCGCGTCAAGCTCTACGCCAACATCGGCCTCGTCGGCGACCTGCACTTCGTCGACCTGCACGGCGCCGAGGGCGTCGGCCTCTACCGTACCGAGCTGCCGTTCCTCTCCTACAAGGACTTCCCCGGCGAGCAGGAGCAGCTCGATCTCTACGGGACCGTGATCGAGCGCATGAAGGGCAGGGTGGTGACCATCCGGACGCTCGACGTCGGTGCCGACAAGTACCCGAGCTTCCTCACCGCGGGACAGGAGGAGAATCCGTTTCTCGGCTGGAGATCGATCCGCGTCTCGCTCGAGATGCCGGCGATCTTCAAGGCGCAGCTGCGGGCGATCCTGCGCGCCGGCGCGCTCGGACCGACGCGCATGATGTTCCCGATGATCTCCAGCCTGGAGGAGATCCGGCGCGTCAAGGAGCTTCTCGACGAGGCCCGCCAAGAGCTCGACGCCGCCGGCGAGCCGTTCGACCGGGCGATGCCGATCGGCATCATGATCGAGGTGCCGGCGGCGGTGACGCTCGCGCCGCGGCTGATCGAGGAAGTCGATTTCTTCAGCATCGGCACCAACGATCTCATCCAGTACCTGCTCGCCGTCGACCGCAACAACTCGCGGGTGGCGCCGCTCTACGAGCCCTTGCACCCCGCCGTGCTGGCGGCGATCGCCGACGTCGCGCAGGCGGCGCACGACGCCGGTAAGACCGTCGGGATGTGCGGCGAGATGGCGTCCGATCCGCTCTGCACGATCGCGCTCCTCGGCATGGGCCTCGACGATCTCAGCATGGGTCCGTTCTTCATCCCGGTGGTCAAACGGGTGATCCGCTCGGTGCCGTTCACGGTCGCCGAGGAGACCGCGCGCGAGGTCCGCACGCTCGCCACCGCCAAAGAGGTGAAGGGCTTCCTGTTCGCGCGTCTCAAGGAGCTCGGCATCATCGAGCTGATGGACATGTATCATTGACATGCCCATAGGCCGCCGCTACAAGCGGGGCGCTCCGTCCGGAGGGACGCTCATGCTCGGGGTCGCCGCTGCCGTCTTTGCCGTGCGCCGCTCACCGGCCGCGTGTTCCCGTCTCCGGATCGACGCTCGCCGTTCCAACCGGATCGGTCGCTCACGCTGATCGTCATGCAGTGCGGACGAGCGAGACCGCCTCTCGAGCCGTCGGCGCGTCCCGATGCGCCGCGGGTGCGGGGCTTCGCGACGGACTCGCGACGGCGCTTCGTCGCCGGCGCTCCGTCGCTGCAGAGAAAGGAGACGCCATGTGGCTGCGCGAGGAAGACGACGAGTGGGATGATGACGACGAGTTCGACGACGACGACGACGACGAGGAAGGCGACGACGACGATGACGACGAGGACTGGGACACCGACGAGTGAGCGCGCCCGCGGACACGCGCCGCGCCTCGCTCGCAGGCGCTCGTGACACCGTCGAACGCGCGGCGGCGACACGCAGCCTCTCGCGTCTCGCTGCGCCTCGCTTCGAGTCCCGGCTCGCGACGTCGGGCTCCGGCCGCCGTCGATCGGACGACCCGCGGCCGCGGGCGCCGCGTCCTCGCCAGGGCGCCGATGTGAAAGGAGGCCGTATGCAACGCCTTCGATTGAACGACTTGCGTACCCGGCATGCCAGTGAGTCGGCGCTCCTCGCGGTGCGGATCCCGACCGCCACCGTCTCGCAGATCCGCTCGCTCGCGAAAGGCCTTCACGTCAGCGTGCGCGACATCGTGGTCGCGCTCCTCAACGAGGGCTTCGACCAGTACCAGTCGACGCGCGCCGCCGCGCTCGCGAAGCCCACCCGCCGTTCCCGCGCGTTCCGGTGAGGGACCGCGCTCGGCGGTGAGCATGGCGCCCGCCCGGCCGCAGGCGATCTCCGCCGCCGCTTTCAATCGCGTCGAGATCGCCGACGGTGCGCTCGTGCTGCGGCCGCTCTCCGTCGAGGATGCCCCTGCGCTCTTCCGTCTGATCGAAGCCGACCGGGAGCGGCTCGGGCAATGGCTGCCGTGGGTCGACGACACGCGCACCGAGAGCGACAGCACCCGCTTCATCGTCGACGCCGCCGAGGAGCGGCAGCGGCGCCGAAGTCTCGTCCTCGGTATCTACGTCGACGACGAGCTCGCCGGCACGATCGGTCTGCACTACATCGAATGGTTCGACCGATCCGCCGAGCTCGGATACTGGGTCGCGAGCCGGCGTGAAGCGCAGGGCTGGGTGACGCGTGCGGCGCATGGCGTGCTCGGCTTCGCATTTCGCGCCGCCGGCCTGAACCGGGTCGTGATCCGCTGCGCGATCGGCAACGAACGCAGCCGGCGCGTCGCCGAACGCCTCGGTTTCCGCCGTGAGGGGATCCTGCGCGAGGCCCATTTCGTGCGCGGGCGGTACCTCGACCAGCATCTGTTCGCGCTGCTGCGGCGCGAGTTCGAGCCGGCGGCGGGCGCGCGGGCGGTCTGACGCATACCGCAGCTGCGATGCGGAGCGCTGGCGCGTTTGCCGCACGAAACAGCGTCGTCAAGGGCACAGCAAGCGATTCCAACTTGCACAGGCGACCCAATTTTGTTCCAATTCGCCGCATGCGTATTCCCGTTTCGAACTCGAGCGTGACGATACCGCGGCTGACGCCGCTAGGCATCGGTTTCCTTGTGCTGCTTCTTGCGCCGGCATCGAGCATGGCGACCGTCACCATCACCGATTGCGCAACCGACGCGCACTGCCAGGTGCAGAACAAGCGCACGACGATCGACGTGCCCAACGACACGGTGGTCCTGGCCGGCGCCATCACGCCGCTTCCCGGAAGCGACATCGTCCGGGTGTTCGCGCCGGCGATCGTCGTCGACGGTGCGAGCGGTGGCTCGATCAGCGCGACCGGCAAGCAGAAGGCGATCGAGCTCGACGCAACCGGCAGCATCCTCGTGACCGGCGATCTCCTGAGCTCCGATGCCAACGGCCGTATCGTCATCACCGCCGTCCAGATGGTGAAGATCGAGGGCCCGCTCGACGTCGAGTCGGCCGCCGACATCGACATCGAGTGCACCGGCAACAATTGTCCGGTGGTCCTCACCAACGCGCACTTCAAGGGAAACCGCATCTTCATCACCGCCGACGGCAACATCATCTGGGACGGCAACCAGACCGAGCTCTTCAGCCCGCGCGACCTGTTCAAGCTGCGGTCGAAGAAGGGCTCGATCGAGCGCTCCGGCGCGATGCCGGCGGCGCTCGCGGCCGGCCACTTGCGCGGCGCCGACAATGCCCGCGTCGTCGACGCGCTGTCGGAAGCCCAGGCGTTCTGTGACGTGTGCCCGACACCGACGCCGACGCCGAGCCCGCAGGGCTCGTTCACGCCGGTGATCAATCCGACCCCGACCCCGACGCCGACCGCCACGAACACCGGAGTGATCCAGACGGCGACGCCGACTCCGACTCCGACCGTGCCGACGCCGACACCGACCGGTCCGACCGCGACGCCGACGGCTCCGACCGCGACGCCGACGGGTGGCGGCACGTTCACTCCGATCGTGGTCGAGACGCCGACGCCGACGGCCACGTCGACGATGACGCAGACCCCGACGCGCACCGCCACGCCGACCCTCACGCCGACGCCGAACGGCACGCCGACGCCCGGCAACTGCAACGTGCTGATCGGCGGCGTCGAGAGCACGCTCTTCATTCAGGCCGCGGGCGACCTCGACCTGAGCTGCGCGACGATCAAGGTGTCGGAGGGCATCAGCATCAAGAGCGGCGGCGCGATCGACCTGACGAACGCCGTGGTCGACAACACCAGCGGCAAGTGCGGCGAGATCACGATCGACTCGGTCGGTACGATCGACATCCAGGGTGCGACCATCGTCGACGACGATTGCAGGGGCAAACCCGACGTCTCGGAGATGAACGGCCGCGAGCAGGTGCCGCACACCGGCTTCGCCAACGTCATCGGCACGCCGCTCGTCGACGACTGACCGCTGCCGCGAGCGCCGGTGTCGCCACCGGCGCTCGTGAAGGACCCGCATGGACCTGCATCTCGACGGCGCGGTCGCGATCGTGACCGGCGCCGCCTCCGGCATCGGCCGCGTGACCGCGGAGTACTTGCGTCGCGACGGCGCGCGTCTCGTGCTCGCCGACTCCAACCGCGACGCCCTGGAGAGCGTCCGCGCGGAGCTCGCCGCCGCCGGTGCCGACGTCGTGAGCGAGCGGGTCGACGTGCGGAGCTACGGCGACTGCCAGCGCCTCTCGGCGCGGGCGATCGACCGCTTCGGTCGCATCGACGTTCTCGTGAACAGTGCCGGCATCGGCGGCGCGCCGCTGCTGTTCGCGGAGACGACGCCCGAGGACTGGCAGGACCTGGTCGCGATCAATCTCCTCGGCGTGATGCACTGCTGCCGGGCGGTCACCGATCAGATGATCGCCCAGCGCTCCGGTCGCATCATCAATCTCGCGTCCGAGGCGGGCAAGGGCAACGAGAAGCGGATCGTGGTCTACGGCGCGACCAAGGGCGGCGTGATCGCGCTCACGCGCGGCCTCGCCGTGGAGCTCGGCCGGTACCAGGTCACCGTCAACGCCGTCTGTCCCGGCGTGACCCGGACGCCGATGACGTCCTACATCACCGACGAGATGGAGCGGCAATGGGCGCGCATGTACCCGCTCGGCCGCCTCGGGCGACCGGAGGACATCGCGCCGCTGATCACCTTCCTCGCGTCCCGCGAGGCGTCGTGGATCACCGGCCAAGCGATCAGCGTGAGCGGCGGCTTCGGCCGCTCGTAGCGGGCGCGCCACGAACGCCGGTGCCGGCGCGGCTCAACGGTCGAGCGTCCGGTACTGCACCGCCTGAGCGACGTGGGCCGCGGCGACCGACGCCGAGCCGTCGAGGTCGGCGATCGTGCGCGCGACCTTCAGCACCCGGGTGTAGGCGCGGGCGCTGAGGCCGAGGCGGTGCATCGCGCGCTCGAGGAGCGTCATACCCGCGGGCTCCGGCGTCGCGAACTCGCGCAGCTCGCGATTGCCCATCTCGGCGTTCGACGAGAGCCGGCGTCCGGCGAGACGCGCCCGCTGCGCCGCGCGCGCGGCGACGACCCGGGCGCGGATCGCGGCGGACGATTCGGCGGCGCGATCCGCCGCCAGCTCGCGGTAGCGGACCGGCGCGACCTCGACGTGCAGATCGATGCGGTCGAGGAGCGGGCCGGAGAGGCGATCGAGGTAGCGCGCGAGCTGCGCCGGCGGGCAACGGCAAGCATGCTGGGGATCGCCGCGGAAGCCGCACGCGCACGGGTTCATCGCGGCAACGAGCATCGCGTCGGCGGGATACGTGATGCGCCACCCGGAGCGCGCGATGCTGATCCGCCGGTCCTCGAGCGGCTGTCGCATGCCTTCGAGGACGTCGCGGCGGAACTCGGGAAGCTCGTCGAGGAAGAGCACCCCGCGATGCGCGAGCGCGAGCTCGCCCGGGCGCGACCCGCTGCTGCCGCCGAAGATGCCGGCGGCGGAGACCGTGTGGTGCGGCGCCCGGAATGGGCGCCCGGCGATGAGCGGCCGGCCGTCGAGGAGACCGGCGGCGCTGTGGATCTTCGTCACCTCGATCGCCTCGTCGAACTCGAGGGCCGGGAGGATGCCCGTGATCCTGCGCGCCATCATCGTCTTTCCGGCGCCCGGCGGCCCGATGAAGAGGAGGTTGTGCGCGCCCGCCGCCGCGACCTCGAGCGCGCGCTTGGCGTGCTCTTGTCCGCGAACCTCGGAGAAATCCGCGATTGCCGGCGTCGGCTCGGCGCCGGCGGGCTCGGTCGCCGCGACCGGCTGCGCGGCGCCGGTGAGGACGGCGACCGCGTGCGCCAGCGACGTCACGCCGAGAACGGTGACGTCGCGAACGAGCGCGGCCTCGCCGGTGTTGCACGCCGGGATGAGGAGGCGGCGAATGCCGGCGGCCGCGGCCGCGGCGGCGATCGAGAGCACGCCGCGGATCGCGCGCACCGACCCGTCGAGCGCGAGCTCGCCGGCGACGACGGTTCCGGCGAGGTTGCCGCCGACGTCGTGTCCGTTGGCGGCGAGCATCGCGAGCGCGATCGGCAGATCGTAGCCGGCGCCTTCTTTGCGAAGGTAGGCGGGCGCGAGGTTCACCGTGATCCGCCGCGGCGGGATCTCGAAGCCGGAGTTCCGCAGCGCCGTGCGCACCCGGTCCTTGCTCTCGCGGACGACGTGATCGGGCAGCCCGACGGTGGCGGTCTGCGGCAGCCCCGCCGCGATGTCGACCTCGACGTGGACGATCGAGGCGTCGATGCCGACGAGCGCACACGTGAGAACGTCCGCGAGCACCCCGCCGAGCCTGCGGCGGCGGCGTGTGCACCGCAACGATACGAGTACCGGACGCTTGATGCTGGTCCTCGCCGATCGGCGAGAGCCGTGGCGAGGGCTGCTCGTTCCGACCGCGATCGAGTCGCACGCGGCGCTCCGTACCGAGCTGTCCGCGCTGCGGCCGCACCCGATCGTCGGGAAGTGGCTCCACCTGCGCGAGGCCGCCGACGCGTTCGAGGAGACCGCGTCGCGGTTGGTCGCGATGGTGCTCGCCGATGACACCAGGCTCGGCGCCGAGCCGCGTCCCCGGCGCGCTACCGGCCGCCCGCGTGCTCGACGTCGCGACCGGCGCCGGGCGCGCGCTCCACGCCCGGGGCAGTAGGCGGACCCCGCGCGCCGGCGAAGCGCGCGGCGCCGCCGTCAGTCCTGCCGCTTCCCGGCGGCCTCGAGGGCGCGCTTCTTGATCGACTTGGCGGCGCTCGCGAAGGTATCGCGCGTCGTCGATGCGAGGACGCCGCGCGGGATGCTGACGCGCTCGCTCTCCTTCACGATGAACGTCACCTTGACGAGCGAGCGCGTGCCGTCGGGCGACGGGATGATCTCGTAATGCCCCTCATTGTAATAAAGGTCGCTCTGCTCGGTGTCGAAATCGATCTTCTTCTGATCGGGATGAAACGTCCACAGGACCTGCGCGTTGTTCTGGCGGCCGATCACCCGTTGCGCGATCAGGATCTTCTTGGTGTTGTCGGATTGCGTCAGGAGCTGGGTGCGATCGACGCCGTCGACGAACTCCGCGTAGTGCTCGACGTCGGCGAGCACCTTGTAGACGGCGTCGGCGGGAGCGTCGACCAGCGCCCAATACGTGAGCTCGACGCCTTTATCGAGGTTCGACGAGCTCTCGTAGTAGAAGAAGTTCTCGGGTGCCGACCAGTCGATCTGCTTCTCGTGCGAGCATCCCCCGACCGCCATCGTGATGAGGCTCATCACGACGATTCCGAACGTCCGCATAAATCACCCCCTGCGTGATGATCGCGGCTCCGACTCGAACCAGGGGGCGCCGGCGGCCGACGAGCGGCGGAGTCTTCCGTCAATTGCCGCGTGAGGTCAAGGGCACGCGTCCCGGCGCCGGGCCGGAGGTGCGAGCTCGGGCGTGCACGCTCAATCGACCGGCCGCCGCTGCCGTTTGCGTTCGCCGTGCCGTCGCTTGTCGTCGAGGCGCCGCTCGACCGCCGCTCGCGACGGGCGCGTTCGCTTGCGCGTACGCCGCACGCGGACCGCGGCCGCGAGCAGGTCGCGCAGGCGGGCAATCGCGGCTTCGCGGTTGCGCGGCTGATCGCGATGGACGCCGCTGGTGACGATCACCTCGCCCGCCGCGGTGAGGCGCCTTCCGAGCCGCGTCAGGGCGCGCCGGCGTGCGTCGTCCGGCAGGGAGGGCGACGCGCGAACGTTGAAGCGCACGACGGCCTTCGACGCGACCTTGTTGACGTTCTGTCCGCCCGGGCCGCCGGCACGCACGTAGGAGAGCGCGAGCTCACGCCGGGGGATGACGATCTCCGCGTTCACACGAACCGCGTCGTCGCCCATCGACCGGGCGTCGCCGCTACGTGCGTGCGCCGACGAGGGCGCGCACCGCATCGCCGAGGCCATCGACGCTGAGATGGTACATCGGGAAGAGCCGGCGGATCAGCCGCGTGGTGTAGGTCTGATCCCAGAGCGCGTGCTCGTCCGGGTTGACCCACACCACGCGCTCGAAGTGCGCCTGGAGGCGATGCAGCCATGCGATGCCGGGCGTCGGCGAGGTGTTGTGCGGGTTGATCCCGCCGTGCGGCTCGAGGAGCTCCGACGGGTGCATCGCGGCGTCGCCGACGATCAGCACCTTCCAGCGCTCGTCGAGGCGGCGCAGCACGTCGCCGGTCGGGACCGCGTCCGGACGCGTCAGGCGGGCGCGGCGGTAGACGTGGTCGTAGATGCAGTTGTGAAAATAGTAGGGCGTGAGCTCGCGCAGGCCGCGTTCCTCGTGGAGGGCCGTGAGCAGCTGGCTGACCGCGTCGTAGTACGGGTCCATCGTGCCGCCGACGTCCATCAACAGCAGCAAGCGGACGTCGTTCCGGCGCGGCGGACGGAAGACGAGCTCGATCTCGCCGGCGTTGCGGCAGGTCTCGTCGACGGTCTCGTCGAGGTCGAGCTCGGTCGCAGGACCGGAGCGCGTCAGCTGACGCAGCCGCTTCAGCGCGATCCGCATCTGGCGGACGTCGAGCGAGACGTCGGTGCGATAGTCGCGAAAGCGCCGTTCCTCGGCGACCTTCATCGCGGAGCGCCCGCCGCCCGTTTCGCCGACGCGGATCCCCGTCGGATGCTGGCCGCCGTGACCGAACGGCGAGCGGCCGCCGGTGCCGATCCAGCGATTGCCGCCGTCGTGGCGCTCGGTCTGCTCGGCGAGCGTCTCGAGAAAGCGCTGCATCAGCTCGTCCGCCGACAGGCGCTCCAGGGCGGCGAGCTCCTCGGGGGAGAGCTGCGGAAAGTTCTTGGGGTTTCGCAGCCATTCGAGGACGTCGTCGGTGATGTCGAGCGTGCCTTCGACGCCGTGGAACACCCGCGCGAACACTCGATCGAAGGCGTCGAAGTAGGTCTCGCTCTTGACCAGGCACGCGCGCGCCAGGTGGTAGAAGCGCAGCAAGCTCGACGCGTGCATGCCGCGCTTCAGGGCCTCGAGAAGGGTGAACCACTCCTGGATCGCGACCGGCACCCCCTCGTCGCGCAGCCCGTAGAACAAGTCCAAGAACATTCGCTCGACCGCTCCTGCGTTCTCTACCGTCTTCTAGCGAAGGAGGTACGCGGATTCACTCCGCGGGCCGCCACCGATCGGAGCCCGCGCCGCAGGCGCGTGGATACGGGCCGGCACGTGTGGGTCGCGGATTCACGTTGCCGACTGACGTCCATCGGAGCGCGCGGCGCTCGTGCGGGGCGGCAAGTCACTGGTTGTAGCGGGGGCCGAGATCGCTCCACGACGCCGGGTAGCGGCCGCCGCGTGTGTCGTAGCGCTGGAGGGCGTCGGCGTCCTGCTCCTTCTTGAGCAGCGCGCCGATGAACGGGATGTGCGCCTCGACCTGGTCCTGCGTGATCCCGGCGCGCAGCAGCGCCGCGATCCAATCGATCAGCTCCGAGGTCGACGGCTTCTTGCGGAGCTCGCCCTGCTCGCGCAGCCAGTAGAACTTGAGCAGCACCTGATCGAGCAGCGTCGCGTCGAGATTCGGATGATGGACGGCGACGATCCGCTTCATCAGCGTCGGATCCGGGAACTCGATGTAGTGGAAGATGCACCGCCGGAGGAACGCGTCCGGCAGCTCCTTCTCGTTGTTCGACGTGATCAGCACGAACGGCCGCTCGCGCGCGGCGATCTCGTCGCCGGTCTCGAGGACCGTGAAGCGCATCTCGTCGAGCTCGCGCAGGAGGTCGTTCGGGAACTCGAGGTCGGCCTTGTCGATCTCGTCGATCAGCAAGACGTGACGCGCGGGCGCGGCGAACGCCTCGCCGAGCGGGCCGAGCTTGATGTAGCGGCGGATGTCGCGCACGTCGCCGCCGCCGAAACGGCTGTCGTTGAGACGCTGGACGGTGTCGTAGACGTAGAGGCCGTCGGCGGCTTTCGACGTCGACTTGATGTGCCAGGAGAGCATCGGCATACCGAGCCCCTCGGCGACGTGCTTCGCGAGCAGCGTCTTGCCGGTGCCGGGCTCGCCTTTGATCAGCAGCGGCCGTTCCAACGCGAGGGCGCAGTTGACGGCGTCGACCAGCGGTCCGGACGCGATGTAGCCGGGGGTGCCGGTGAAGCGGTGGAACCCGTTGGTCTCGCTCATGGATTTCCTCCTGCGATCGGCGTAACCGAAATCGATTAGCGGCTCGGGACCGATCACGCAAATTCTTGACGTCGGCGGGCCGTCGGACTAAGCGCGCGGCCGGAGGAGGCAGCCGTGCTGAGCGTCGGACTGACACGCGAGGCCGTTCACGTCGTGGCGCCGGACGATTCGGCGACGCTGGTGTCGCCGCTCGTGCCCGACGTCTATGCGAGCGCCCGGATGATCGGCCTCGCGGAGGCGACCTGCGCCGAGCTCATGGCCGAGCACCTCGCCGCCGGCGAGACCAGCGTCGGCGCGGGCTTCGAGTTCACGCACGAAGCGCCGACGCCGATCGGGATGACGGTGCGCATCACCGTCCGGCTCGTCGAGGTGGACCGGCGGCGGTGCGTCTTCGAGATCGACGGACGCGACGACGCCGATCGGATCACCGTCGGCCGCCACGAGCGGTTCGTCGTCGACCGCGCCAAGTTCGTGGCGCGCGTGAACGAGAAGAAGAAGCATGCACCGTCGCGATGAGCGCGCGCAGCCGGCTGTGCGTCGCTGCGCGGCGCCGACCGTCATTGCGTCCTCGCCGTGCGGCTGACACGCTGACGCCGTAGACGGGTTGCCGATGGCCGACCACGACGACTGGAAGCTCGGCGACGAGCCGACGAGCACGATCTGCCCGTCGTGCGGCAAACGAAATCGTCCCGGGCAGAGCCGATGCGTGATCTGTGGGACGGCCTTCGGTGCCGACGCGCCTGTGGAACGCGCGCCGCTGCGCACGCTCGGTGAGGCGATGGCGCAGGGCCGTCCGAGCCGTCCATCGCGCGCGGCGGCGCGCTCCCCCGCGCGACGACGCGCGCGTCCGTGGCTGTGGCCGAGCGCCGCGATCGGTCTCGTCGTGATCGTCGTCGCCGCCATGTGGCATCAGCGGCCGGTTCGTCGCGAGCTGCCGCTCGATGTGACGGCGTCGCGACCCGCTGCGGTTGCGCCGTCGGCCGCGCCGGCGGAGCCGGCGCGGATCGGAGCCGGCGTGGCGACGCCCGCGGCGCGCGTCCCGCCGGCGCTCCGACCCGAAGCGCCGCCGGCCGTCGCCGTCGCGCCGCCGCACCACGAGCCAGACGCGACGCCGATCGAACGCGCGCCGGTCGCGGCGCCCGTCGAGCGTACCGCCGGAGCGCCGTCGCCCGCGCCACGCGTGGTCGCGATTCCTCGCCCGGAGCCGCCGCCCCCGGCCGCTCCGCCTTCGCGGCCGCCGCAGCGAGAGGCGCCCGGCGTCGGCCACGGTCGTGCGAGTGCGGCCGCCGTACCGCAGCGGGCCGGGACCGCTCCGCCCGCGCATGCCGAAGGCGAAGAGACGGCCGCGCTGCCGCCGCCGGTTCCCGTGCCGCGCGAAGAGAAGCCGAGCCTCGGCAGCGATCTCGTCGCCGCGCGCCGGGCGTATACCGCGGCGATCGGCCGCTACAACGCCGCCGCCGATCGCTTCAACGAGATCGCCGACGAGTACCAGCGCGTCGACGCGTACGCCGATCCGGACGAGGCGGCCCGTCTCCGCGTGCGTCTCGAAGAGGCGCGCGGGGATGCGGATGCCGCGCGCGAGCACGCCGACGAGCTCCGCGCGAGCATGGAAGCGGTTCAGTCCCGCTATCGCTAGCGCGGCGCGCGCCGTTGCGCCGAGGCGACCGTTGCCCGCGAAGACGCGACGTCTAGGTACTTTGTAGCTTCCTGGGCTTCGCTCGCTCTGAGACAATGTCGCGCGCATGCGCTGGGCGGACGAGGCGGCGGCGTGGATCGCGCTCCGGGATGCGCCGGGGATCGGCGACGTCGTCGGATGCCGCTTGGTGGAGCAGATCGGGGGCGCGCGAGCGGTGCTCGAAAGCTCGCCGGACGCGCTCGCGGCGGCCGGTGTCGGTCCGAAGCTGATCGACGCCCTGCGCGCGGTTTCCGCCGACGCCGCGCAACGAGAGCTCGCGCGCATCCGCGACGCCGGTGCTCGGGTCGTCGCGTGCACCTCCGACGAGTATCCGCCGCTCTTGCGTCACGTGAGCGATCGGCCGCTGTACCTGATCGTGCGCGGACACCTGGCGCTCGACGGGCCGGCGGTTGCCGTCGTCGGGGCACGCAACGCGACGCCGTACGGTCGCGACGTCGCGGAGCGCCTGGCCGAGGATCTCGCGCACGCGGGCGTCGCCGTCGTGAGCGGCCTCGCGCGCGGCATCGATGCGGCAGCGCATCGCGGCGCGCTCCACGGTCGCGGCCACACGGTCGGCGTGCTCGGGTCGGGCATCGACGTCGTGTACCCGCCGGAGCACCGCGCGCTCGCCGAGCAGATCGATCGAGACCGGTGCGCTGCTGAGCGAGCGCCCGGTCGGCGCGGCGCCGCGTCCAGAGCATTTCCCGGCGCGCAACCGGATCATCGCCGGGATGACCCACGGGACGGTCGTCGTCGAAGCTGCGGAGCGCAGCGGCTCGTTGATCACGGCGCGGCTCGCGATCGACTACGGTCGCGAGGTCTTCGCCGTACCGGGACGCGTCGATTCGCCGCTCTCCGCGGGAACCCACCGGCTGATCCAGCAAGGCGCGAAGCTGACGGCTCGGCTGGAGGACGTCGTGGATGAGATCGCGCCCGCGCTCCGCGCCCGCGCCGCATCCCCGGCCGGGGATGCCGCCGACGGCGGATCGTCCCGGCGCGATGCCGCGGAGGCCGACCAGGCAGGCGGCGGATCGCGCTTACGGGGCGGCGAACGGGCGGCTGCGGCCGGCGTCTCCGACCCCGGCCTCGGGCGCCAACGGGCTGCGGCGGCGAGCGCCGAGCCCCTCCTCGACCTGTTCGCGGCCGGCCCGTTGACGATCGACGAGGTGATCCGCGAGAGCGGCTGGCCGGCGTCTCGGGTCCTGACGTGGGTCTTCGAGCAAGAGCTTCGCGGTACCCTCGATCAGCTGCCGGGCAAGCAGTTCCAGCTGCATCGGGGCTCGAACGGCCCCGCCAGGGGGTGATTTGCCGGTGTACTGGTATTCCAGTAAGGGAGGAGAGGGCGTCCCCGGAGGGTTGGTGGGGGCGCAATCGCACACATGGCAAAAAATCTCGTAATCGTCGAATCGCCGGCGAAAGCCAAGACGCTCGGGAAGTATCTCGGGCGGAACTACACCGTGAAGGCCTCTGTCGGCCACGTGGTCGACCTGCCGAAATCCAAGCTGGGCGTCGACATCGAGCGCGACTTCGAGCCCGAGTACCAAGTCATCCACGGCAAAGGGAAGGTCATCGAGGAGCTCAAGAAGGCGGCGAAGGACAAGGACAACATCTACCTCGCTCCCGACCCGGATCGGGAGGGCGAGGCGATCGCCTGGCACATCGCGCAGCGGATCGGACGGCGGAAGAACGTCCACCGCGTCCTCTTCAACGAGATCACCAAGCGCGCGGTGCAGGAGGCGATCAAGAAGCCGCTCGAGCTCGATCGCAACAAGTTCGACGCCCAGCAGGCCCGCCGCGTCCTCGACCGCCTAGTCGGCTACCAGCTGAGCCCCCTCCTTTGGAAGAAGGTGCGCCGGGGTCTCTCCGCCGGCCGCGTCCAGTCGGTCGCGGTCCGCTTGATCACCGAGCGCGAGCGCGAGATTCGCGCCTTCGTCAAGGAAGAGTACTGGACGATCGCGGCGGAGCTCGAGGGCACGCTGCCGCCCGCGTTCATCGCGAACCTGCACGAGCTCGCCGGGAAACGGCTCGATCACAAGACCTTCCGCCTCGAGAACGCGGACGCGGCGCACGGCGTCGTCCAGCACCTCGACGGCGCGGAGTGGGCCGTCCGCAGCGTCGAGAAGCGCGACCGCAAGCGAAACCCCTCGCCGCCGTTCATCACCTCGCGGCTCCAGCAGGAGGCCTCGCGGAAGCTCGGGTATCAGCCGAGTCGGACGATGCGCATCGCGCAGCGGCTCTACGAAGGCGTCGAGCTCGGCGAGGAGGGCGCGGTCGGTCTCATCACCTACATGCGGACCGACTCCACCCGGCTCTCCCCCGACGCGGTCGAGGCGGTCCGCGGCTACATCGCGTCGCGCTTCGGCGACGAGTACCTGCCCGAGAAGCCGAACGTCTACCGCTCGAAGAAAGCCGCGCAGGACGCCCACGAGGCGATCCGGCCGACGAGCACCGACTACGAGCCGGAGCGGGTCGCGCGCTATCTCTCGAAGGAGGAGCTCAACCTCTACACGCTGATCTGGAACCGGTTCGTCGCCTGCCAGATGGCGGCGGCGCGTCTCAAGCAGACGACGATCGACATCGCCGCCAAGGATGCGATCTTCCGCGCCACCGGCCAGATCGTCACCTTCGACGGCTTCATCCGCGTCTACACCGAGGGCCGCGACGACGACGCCCCCAAGGGTGACGACGAGGAGCGCACGCTGCCGGATCTCGTGGAGGGCGATCGGCTGCGGCTGCTCGGCCTCACGCCCGACCAGCACTTCACCCAGCCGCCGCCGCGGTTCTCGCAGGCGACCCTCATCAAGGAGCTCGAGGAGAAGGGCATCGGCCGCCCGTCGACGTACGCGTCGATCATGCAGACGATCCTCGGCAAGGAGTACGTGCAAGAGGACGAGCAGAAGCGCCTCTATCCGACGGAGCTCGGCATGCTGATCACCGATCTCCTCGTCGACTCCTTCCCGGACATCCTCAACGTCGAGTTCACGGCGGGCATGGAGGAGACGCTCGACGGCATCGAGGAGGGCACCCAGAACTGGGTCGAGGCGATGAAGCGCTTCTACGCGCCGTTCTCCGCCGACCTCGAGAAGGCCGAGTCGGAGATGCGAAACGTCAAGGCCGAGGAGCGTCCGACCGACATCAAGTGCGACCAGTGCGGCGAGACGATGGTGATCCGCTGGGGCCGGAAGGGCGAGTTCCTCGCGTGCAGCCGCTATCCCGAGTGCAAGAGCAGCAAGAACTTCACCCGCGGCGAGAACGGCGAGATCGAGGTCGCGAAGGCCGAGACCACGGACGAGGTGTGCGAGAAATGCGGCAAACCCATGCTCGTGCGCTTCGGCCGCTACGGCAAGTTCCTTGGCTGCTCCGGCTATCCGGAATGCAAGACCATCCAGCCGATGGTGAAGCCGAACAAGCTGGGCATCGCCTGCCGGGAATGCGGCGAGGGCGAGCTGCTCGAGAAGCGCACCCGGCGCGGCAAGATCTTCTACAGCTGCAACCGCTACCCGAGCTGCAAGTTCGCGAGCTGGGACCGTCCGATCCCGGAGCCGTGTCCCGTCTGCCAGGCGCCGTTCATCGTCGAGAAGACGACCAAGCGCGCGGGCACGGTCCGGCGCTGCCTCAAGGAAGGCTGCACGTTCCAAGAGACCGTCGGCGACGTCGGCGACACCGGGACGTGACGCCGCTCGCCGCGACGGCTCGCTGCATCGCCGCGGTCGGCGGGACGGTGTGAGCTCCGACCGGGTCACGATCATCGGCGGCGGTCTCGCCGGCTCCGAGGCCGCGTGGCAGCTCGCGACCCGCGGCGTCGACGTCGACCTCTACGAGATGCGTCCCGTGCGGCCGACCGAGGCGCACCGGACCGATCGCCTCGGCGAGCTCGTGTGCTCGAACTCGTTCCGCAACGCCTCGCGCGAGACCGCGGTCGGCTGTCTCAAGGAGGAGATGCGGATGCTCGGCTCGCTCGTGATCGCGGTCGCCGACCGGACGAGCGTTCCCGCCGGTGCCGCGCTCGCGGTCGACCGCGACCTCTTCGCGGCGGCACTCACCGAGGCGGTGACGACACATCCCCGCGTCACGCTTCGCCGCGAGGAGCTCACCGCGCTTCCGGAGGGCGCGCTCACGATCGTCGCGACGGGACCGCTCACGTCGCCGGCGTTGTCGGCCGCGCTGGAGCGGCTCTTCGGCGCGACCCATCTCTACTTCTACGACGCGATCGCGCCGATCGTCGCCGGCGAGTCGATCGACATGACGGTCGCGTACCGCGCGTCGCGCTACGGCAAGGGCGGTGACGACTACGTCAACTGCCCGCTGACGCGCGACGAGTACTATCGCTTCGTCGACGCGGTGATCGCGGCGGAGAAGGTGCCGCTCAAAGGCTTCGAGCGTGCCGCGTACTTCGAGGGCTGCATGCCGATCGAGGAGATGGCGCGGCGCGGCCGCGACACCCTCGCCTTCGGACCGATGCGGCCCGTCGGTCTGATCGATCCGCGGACCGGGACGCGACCGTTCGCCGTCGTCCAGCTCCGCCAGGACGACACCGCGGGCACGCTCTACAACATCGTCGGCTTTCAGACGAAGATGACGTACCCGGAGCAACGCCGTGTGTTCCGCATGATTCCCGGCCTCGGCGCCGCGGAGTTCGTCCGCCTCGGAAGCCTGCATCGGAACACCTTCGTGAACGCGCCCGCCTTGCTCGAGCCGACCCTTCAGCTGCGCGCGCAGCCGCGACTCTTTCTCGCCGGCCAGCTCGTCGGCGTCGAGGGCTACGTCGAGTCGGCAGCGGCCGGTCTCCTGGCCGGGATCAACGCCGCGCGCGTGCTCGGCGGCCGAGCGGCGATCGCGCCGCCGGCGACCACCGCCTACGGCTCGCTCGTCGGCTACGTGACCCATCGGTCGCGCCGCGAGTTCCAGCCGATGAACGCCAACTACGGGCTCTTCCCGCCGCTCGCGGCGCGGGCGCGCGGTCGCGAGAAGAAGCTCGCGCTCGCCGACCGGGCGCTCCGGGACTTCGCGCGGTGGGCCGAGGAGCACGGGCTGCGTTCGGCGCGCACCGACGACGTCCCCGTCGCGGCCGCGACCCAGCTCGACGCCGGCCGCTGACCGGTGCGCGCCGCCGTCGCGCGACGCACGACCGTGGTCGCGTGATATGCAGCCGCGGTAACGGACGGCACCCGTGATGCCCTTGCTGGAATCGCTGCGCGCCGCCGGCATCGCCGATCCCGCCGAGCTTCTCCGCGAGCTGGCGGCGAGCTGGTCCGGCCCGGTACCCGCGGAGGTGGCGGCCGCGGTTGCGGAGGCGGCCGACCCGGAGCTCGCGCTCGCGGGGCTCCAGCGCTTGCGCGACGTCGCGCCGGATCGGCTCGCCGCGATCGCCGCGGAGCCCGCGCTCGCGGCCCGCCTCGCGCGGCTCGTCGGCGCGAGCCCGCTGGTCGCGCGCTTGCTCGTCGCCGACCCGAGCGTGTGGCGCACGCTGCTCGAGCGCGATCTCGCCGTCGCGGCGCCGGTCGTCGTCGCGGCGCCGACCGTCGATCGGCTCGCGTCGCTCGACGAGCTCGCGCGGGCGCTCCGCGCATGGAAGCGTCGTCGCATTCTCACCATCGCCGCTCGCGATCTCCTCGGCGTCGCATCGCTCGAGGAGACGATGGCGTCGTTGAGCGCGCTCGCCGAGCATGCGCTCGACGCCGCGATCGCGGTCGCGCGGCGGCGTCTCGCGAGCGAGTTCGGCGACGTCGTCGCCGACGGTGAGCCGGTGCCGTTCGTCGTGCTCGGCATGGGCAAGCTCGGCGGCGGCGAGCTCAACTTCAGCTCCGACATCGATCTCGTCTACCTCTACGGTTCCGACGGCGGCGAGAGCGGCGGCGGCGCGCGCGGCCGGGTCGGCGCCCGGGAGTTCTTCACCCGGCTCGCCGAGCAGGTGACGCGCGCGGTCCACCAGGCGACCGCCGAGGGCTTCGTCTTCCGCGTCGACCTGCGCCTCCGCCCCGAAGGCGCCAACGGACCGATCGTGAACTCGACCGCCAACGCGCTCGTCTACTACGAGTCCTGGGGCCAGACCTGGGAGCGGGCGGCCTAGTTGAAGGCGCGTCCGGTCGCCGGCGACCGGACGCTCGGCGACGGGTTTCTCCGCGATCTCGAGCCGTTCATCTACCGGCGCTACTCCGACTACGAGACGCTCGACGACATCAAGCAGATGAAGGCGCGCGTCGAGAGCGCGCTCGCGGCGTCGCGCAGCAAGGGCACCAACGTCAAGCTCGGGCGCGGCGGCATTCGCGAGATCGAGTTCATCGTGCAGAGCCTGCAGCTCGTCCACGCCGGAAAGGACGAGCGCATCCGCGAGCGCAACTCGCTGCGCGCTCTCGAGCGTCTCGCCGAGACGCGCTACCTCGACCCCGCGGAAGGCGCGCGTCTCCGCGACGCCTATCGATTCCTGCGCGACGTCGAGCACAAGATCCAGCTCGTCGACGAGCGACAGACGCAGATCATCCCGCCAGGCGACGGCGAGCTGCGGCTGGCCCGGCGGCTCGGGTATGCGGCCGCGGACGGCGCGACGGCCCTGACGCGTTTTCGCGGCGACTGCCGGCGGTACATGGAGGCCGTACACGCGACGTTCGGCGCGCTCTTTTACTCGCCGCGCGCCGCGATCGCGCGCGCCGCCGACACCAAGGTCGTGGGGCTCCTCGCCGCGCTCGACGACGACGCGAGAGCCGCCAGCGAGCTCCGGGCGCTCGGCTTCCGCGACCTCGCGGAGGGGCGCACCAACCTGCGCCTGCTGCGTGACGGCTCGCCGACCTCGCCGGCGTCGCCGCGCCGGCGAAAGCTCCTCCAGGCGCTCGCGCCGGCGCTCCTCGACGAGATCACGCGCGCCCCCGATCCGGATCTGGCGCTCCGCAACATGGCGAGCTTCATCGTCGCGATCGGCGCGCGCTCGAGCTTCCTCGCGCTGCTGGCGGAGAACCCGCGGACGTTGCACGTCCTGGTGCGACTCTTCGGCTCGAGCGCCTACCTCTCGCACGTCCTCATCCGCCATCCGGAGATGCTCGACAGCTTGGTCCGCGCCGACCTCGTCCGGATCGAGGTCGCGAAAGCGACGATGGCCGAGGAGCTCGCGAGCGTGCTCGCGGCCGCGCAGGGTTTCGAGGAGCGGCTCGACGCGCTCCGCCGCTTCCGGAACGAGCAGTTCCTGCGGATCGGGGTCAACGATCTCGAGAACCTCTTGCGGTTTCCCGCGGTCAGCAGCCAGCTCGCGGACGTCGCGGACGTGGCGCTCGATGCGGCATGGCGCGTCGCCGAGCGCGAGACGCTCCGCCGCTACGGTCTCGCCGACGCGCCTGGACGGTTCGCGGTCGTCGGCATGGGGAAGCTCGGGAGCCGCGAGCTCACCTACAACTCGGACCTCGACTTGATCTTCATCTACGTCGCCGGCGAGAGCGCCACCGGCAGCGTCTCGGTCCACGAGTATTTCACGCGCCTCGCGCAGACGATGATGACGGTGCTGCAAGCGCCGACGCGCGAGGGCCGCGTGTACAAGATCGATACCCGGCTCCGCCCCTCGGGAACGCACGGCCCCTTGGTCTCGTCGCTCGAATCGTTCGCGCGCTACCACGCCGAGAGCTCGCAACTCTGGGAGCGGCAGGCGATGATCAAGGCGCGCGCCGTGATCGGTGATCCGGCGCTGATGGCCGAGGTCGAGGGCGTCATCGAGCGGTTCGTCTACGCCCGCCCGCTCGCGACCGCGGAGGTCGCGGAGATCCATCGGCTTCGGATGCGCATGGAGCACGAGCTCGCCGGCGACGAGCGCGCCGAGTTCAACATCAAGACCGGGCGCGGCGGCCTCGTCGACATCGAGTTCCTGGTGCAGATGCTCCAGCTCCGCTACGGCGCCGATCTGCCGGCGGTGCGCCTGCGCGCCACTCGGCACGCGCTCGCCGCGTTGGCGGCGGCGGGAGTCGTCCCGCCGCGACGACGCCGCGAGCCTGGAGGAGAGCTACGCGTTCCTGCGCGCGCTCACCAACCGGCTCCGCATCGAGCGCGACCAGCCGGTCGAGGCGCTCGAGCGTGCCGGCGAAGGCGTCTGCGACGCTGGCGCGCCGTCTCGGCTACGAGGGTACCAACGAGGAGGTGTCGCGCCGCCTCCTCGACGACTATGCCCGCCACCGCGAACGCGTCCGCGCGCTGTACAATCGGTGGTTCGACGTTCCATCGTGACGACGACGGGCCGCGCCGTCGCTCCGCGGCACGCACGCGCCGCGCTTCGCGGCGGGCCGCGCGCGCGACGGTCCCGCCCCGGGCCGCGCGCGCCGGATTCGGGCGGCAAAGACGCGCGCGCATGCTCGTGGCAAAATTGACAAGGCGGAATGGTCGCTGTAGCTGTCCCGCCGCGGAGGTGCCGTGCAAAAGAGCAAATTGATTTGGATGGACGGCGCGCTCGTGCCGTGGGAATCGGCGCAGGTTCACGTCCTCACGCACACGCTCCACTACGGTCTCGGCGTGTTCGAGGGCATTCGCTGCTACGAGACCGGCGACGGCCGCTCGGCGGTGTTCCGTTTGCCCGAGCACATGCGCCGGCTGTTCGCGTCGGCGCACATCCTCGGCATGCCGATGCCGTTCGCCGAGCCCGCGATCAATGCGGCGTGCCTCGAGACGATTCGCGAGAACGGCCTCCGCGAGTGCTACATCCGGCCGCTGGTCTTCCTCGGCGAGGGCGAGATGGGCCTGCACGCGAAGACGAACCCGGTGCGGGTGACGATCGTCGTCTGGCCGTGGGGCTCGTACCTCGGCGACGAGGGCGTGCGGAACGGCATCCGCGTGAAGACCTCGTCGTTCCAGCGGTTTCACGTGAACACGCTGATGACGAAGGCGAAGGCGGTCGGTCACTACGTGAACTCGATTCTCGCCAACCAGGAGGTCCGTCGCGTCGGCTACGACGAAGCGCTCATGCTCGACACCGACGGCTTCGTCGCCGAGGCGAGCGGCGAGAATCTCTTCATCGTGCGCGACGGTGTCGTGAAGACGCCGCCGCTGACGTCGGTCCTTCCGGGAATCACGCGTGCGACGCTGATCACGCTGCTGCGCGAGCACGGCCATACGGTCGTCGAGGACCGCTTCACGCGCGACGAGGTGTACATCGCCGACGAGGCGTTCTTCACCGGCACCGCCGCCGAGGTGACGCCCGTCCGCGAGCTCGACGACCGCGCGATCGGCAGCGGCAAGCCGGGACCGGTCACGCAGGCGATGCAGAAGGCGTATTTCGCCGTCATCCGCGGCGGCGAGTCGCGACATCGCGAGTGGCTGTCGTATCTCTGATCGCGGTCGGCGTTCGCGCACGTCGACGATCGCCGACGTGCGACGTCGTCGGCGCGTTCACGACCGCTCTCCGCTGACGCCGCGAGGGCCGTGCGACCGTGCACCGTCGCACGCGCGGCCGGCGTCGGCGGCGAGCCGCCGTCGCTGGCGACCGTCGACGTCGCCGGCCTCCGTGTCACGACGCGCAAATGTCGTCCAATCGCGCCACGTTGTTGAAATGGCGTCCGCGCCGGACGTATACATTTCAGTGAGGATCGATGCCGACGGGTCGCAGCGGCGGCCCGGCAAAGGGGGTTCCGTGGCACCAAAAGATGCGGAGGCGGCGGCGGAGCAGGTCGAGGGCGTCAAGAGCGGTAAACCGGTCGAATCTCTCGACACGGTCGTCATACGGTTCGCTGGCGACTCCGGCGACGGCATGCAGGTCGCAGGGACGCAGTTCACGATCGAGTCGGCGCTCGCCGGCAACGATCTCAGCACGCTTCCCGATTTCCCCGCCGAGATCCGTGCGCCCGGCCGGAACGCTCGCCGGCGTCAGCGGCTTCCAGCTGAACTTCTCGTCGAACGAGGTCTTCACCCCGGGCGACAACTGCGACGTTCTGGTGGCGATGAATCCGGCGGCGCTGAAGATCAACCTCGACGATCTGAAGCCGAACGGGATGCTGATCGTCGACAAAGAGACCTTCACCGACGCGAACCTGAAGAAGGCCGGCGTACGCGACGAACCCGCTCACCGACGGCTCGCTCGATCGCTACCGCCTCTTCGAGGTCGACATCACCAAGCTCACCACCAACGCCCTCCTCGACTCGGGGCTTTCGAACAAGTCGGTGCTGCGCTGCAAGAACTTCTTCGCTCTCGGTCTCACCTCGTGGGTCTTCCAGCGGCCGATCGAGGCGACGCTCCGGTGGATCGAGAGCAAGTTCAAGAAGACGCCCGAGCTCGTGGCGGCGAACACCAAGGTGCTGCGGGCCGGCTACAACTTCGGCGAGACGAGCGAGATCTTCCTCACCGCCTACGAGGTGCAGCCGGCGAAGATCGCGCCGGGCAAGTACCGGAACGTCACGGGGAACACCGCGACCGCCCTCGGATTCCTGGCGGCGTCGCAGCGCAGCGGGCTCCCGCTCTTCTACGGCAGCTATCCGATCACGCCCGCGAGCGACATCCTGCACGAGCTCGCGACGTACAAGCAGTTCGGCGTCTACACCTTCCAAGCCGAGGACGAGATCGCCGCGATCGGCGCAGCGCTCGGCGCGGCGTTCGGCGGCGCGATCGGCGTCACCGCGACCAGCGGTCCGGGCATCTGCCTCAAAGCCGAGACGATGGGCCTCGCGGTGATGGTCGAGCTGCCGCTGGTGATCGCCGACGTCCAACGCGGCGGTCCGTCGACGGGACTGCCGACCAAGACGGAGCAGGCCGATCTCATGCTCGCGATGTACGGCCGCCACGGCGAGTGCCCGCTGCCGATCCTCGCCGCGGCGACGCCGGCCGACTGCTTCGCGACCGCGTTCGAGGCTGTGCGGATCGCCGTCCGCTACATGACCCCGGTCGTCTTCCTCTCGGACGGCTACATCGCGAACGGCGCCGAGCCGTGGCTGATCCCGCGCTCCGCCGATCTCCCGAAGATCACGGTCGAGTTCCGCACCGACCCCGACGGTTACCAGCCGTACCTACGCGACGAGCGGACGCTCGCGCGGCCGTGGGTGGTGCCCGGGACGCCGGGCCTCGAGCACCGTATCGGCGGCCTCGAGCGCGAGCATCTCACCGGCAACGTCAGCTACGCGCCCGTCAACCACGAGCACATGGTGCGGCTGCGGGCGCGCAAGATCGCCGGGATCGCCGCCGAGATCCCGCCGACGCGCGTCATCGGCGCCGCCCAGGGCGATCTTCTCGTCGTCGGCTGGGGCAGTACCTACGGCGCGATCTCGAGCGCGGTGAACGAGCTCGACGGCCGCGGGCCTCGCCGTCGGGCAGGTGCACCTGCGCCACTTGAATCCGCTGCCACCGGACCTCGGCGCCGATCCTGAAGCGCTATCGACGCGTGCTCGTTCCCGAGATGAACCTCGGGCAGCTGCTGCGCATCCTGCGCGCCGAGTACGCGATCGACGCGATCGGCCTCAACAAGATCCAGGGACGACCCTTCAAGGTCAGCGAGATCGTCAACCGGGCCCGCAAGGTCCTCGAGGAGAGCCGATGAGCGCCGTCGAGACCGCGGCTGCGAAGCTCACCCGCAAAGACTTCGAATCCGACCAGGACGTGCGCTGGTGTCCGGGCTGCGGCGACTACGCGATCCTCGCGCAGGTGCAGCGGGTCCTGCCCGACCTCGGCATTCCCCGCGAGAACTTCGTCTTCCTCTCCGGCATCGGCTGCTCGAGCCGCTTTCCGTACTACGTGAACACCTACGGCTTTCACACGATCCACGGCCGTGCGCCGGCGATCGCGACCGGCCTGAAGGCGACGCGCCCCGAGCTGTCCGTCTGGGTCGTGACCGGCGACGGCGACGCGCTCTCGATCGGCGGCAACCACCTGATCCACGTCCTGCGCCGCAACCTCGACCTCAACATCCTGATGTTCAACAACCGGATCTACGGCTTGACCAAGGGCCAGTACTCGCCGACCTCGGAGCTCGGCAAGACCACGAAGTCGACGCCCGCGGGGTCGATCGATCACCCGTTCTCGCCGACCGCGCTGGCGCTCGGCGCCGATGCGACCTTCGTCGCGCGCTCGATCGACGTCGAGGCGAAGCACCTCCAGGAGATCGTCCGCCGCGCCCACGCGCATCGCGGCACGTCCTTCGTCGAGATCCTCCAGAACTGCAACATCTTCAACGACGGCGCCTTCGCCGACCCTCACGGAACGCGAGCTCAAGGCGGAGACGCAGCTCGTGCTGGAGCACGGCAAGCCGCTCGTCTTCGGCAAGAACCGCGACAAGGGCATCCGCCTCGGGAGCGGCCTCCGTCCCGAGGTCGTGACCCTCGGCAACGGCGTCGCCGAGCGCGACCTCATCGTTCACGACGAGCACGATCCGACGCTCGCCTACTTCCTCTCGCGCATGCAGCCGCCCGAGTTTCCGACGCCGATCGGCGTGCTGCGCGCGATCGAGCGCTCGACCTACGAGAGCGCGCTCGCGGAGCAGATCGAGGTCGCGCGCGAGCGGCAAGGCGAGGGCGATCTCGACGCGCTCCTGAACCGCGGCGACACCTGGGTCGTGAGCTGAAGCACCGACGAGCGCCGGCGAGATGCCGTGCGGTCGTCCTCGGCTCGACCGACGCCAGGACCGCAGACCCGCGGTGCGTTTCGTCCGCGTCGAGGCCGCCGAATCGGCCGAGGGTTCACCCGCGAGCGGGCCGGGCGCTCACGCGCCTTCGCGTGAGCGGGCGACGTCCTTCGCCGGCCGCGGCGGCAGGTTCAGCACATGGTTCGGGAAGAGCTCGGCCAGGCGCTCGACGATGTGGTTCACCGAGATGATCCCGACCGGCCGATGGCGCTCGTCGACGATCGGTACGTGGCGGAAGCCGCCGACCGCCATCAGGTTCAAGACCCAGGCGAGCTCGTCCTGCATCGTGAGCGCTTCCGGGTCCGGCGTCATGACGGCGCTCACCGGCAGCGCGGCGGGATCTTGGCGCGTGCCGAGAACCCGGAAGAGGACGTCGCGCTCGGTGAAGATGCCGGCGAGACGCTGATCGCGCTCGACGAGCACGCAGCCGGTGCGGTGCTGCTTCATGAGCGCGATCACGTCGGCGACGCTGGTCTCGGGCCGTACGCAGACCGCGCGTCGCGGCTCGCTTTCCTCGATCGGCTCGCGAATCAGATGCTCGTAGAGGCGCGGCTCGACCGACGGGGTACGCACTGCATCGGTCCAGCGACGCTCTTCGTCGAGGAGCTCGTCGTTCGCCATCTCGACACCTCTCTCGCCGGCCCGTCGGTGCGCTCTCGGTTCGGCGTCGGCTCTGCGGCGCCGCATTGGTCGTTGCGAGCAGGCGTGAGGCTCCGGTACACCCGCGCGCCGGGCGGCGCAACTGGCGGACATTTTCCACTGCGTATGCCCCGACTTCTCGCAGTGCCGCCACCACCGGCGGACGACCGCGAGCCGTCCGCCGGCGGCGCGCCCTTCGCGCTCGCGCGACCTTACGACGCGACGACCGGACGCTTCGGGCGCGCGCCGCGCCGGGCCGCGCGCTCGAAGCGCCGCACCTCTTTCGGCTGCCCGGCGATCACCAGCGAATCGCCCGTCTCGAGGAGCCGATCGGGGTCGGGCACCTCGAAGGTCTGACCGGGACGGTCGTGCGGCTGGACGGCGAGGACGCTGACGCCGAATCGGGCACGCCAGTCGTGATCGCGCAGCGACCGTCCCTGCCAATGCGGCGGCACGGGCACGGTCGTCACGCGATACGCCTTCGACCAGCGCGGCATCTCGTCGGCGCCGGCGGTTCCCGGCACGGTACGCATCGCGAGCAGCGCGCGATTGTAAGCGCGGATCGCGTCGGCCCGGGACAGCAGGCCGACGACCCGCCGCGGCTCCTTCGCGTCGACGACCGGAATCTCCTCGAGATCGTCCGCCTCCATGCGCCCGAGGGCCTGGCCGAGGTTGGTCTCCGGCGTCACCGTCGGCACGTTCGGATCGCAGAGATCGGCGGCGACGAGGCCGTCCCGCGCCGCCGAGTCGGCGATCAGCGGCCGGATGTGATGCAGCGAGATCGCGCCGACGAGCCGTCCCTTGGCGTCGACGATCGGAAACGTCGTGGCCTGGCTCTCGCTCACGATCCGCAGCACCTCCGGCACCGGGGTGTCGGCGCGGATCGCCTCGCCGTCGCCGTGAAGGGCCGATGCGACCGAGATCCGGTCCATGATCTGCTCGCGCTGCGGCCGCAGGCTCTTGCCCGCGCGGGCGAGGCCGAGGGTGTCGATCGATTCCGACTCGATGCTGGTCGCGACGATCACGCCGAGCACGGTGGTGATCAGTGCCGGAAGGGCGATCTCGTAGCTGCCGGTCATCTCGAAGAGCAGGAAGATCGCGGTGAGCGGCGCGTGCGTGCAGGCGGCGAGAAACGTCGCGAGGCCGACCAGCGCATACGAGCCGCGCGGACCGGTGAGCCCGGGGAGGAACCAGGTCGAGACCGCCCGGAACGCGCCGCCGCTCATCGCGCCGATGAAGAAGATCGGGCCGAACACGCCGCCGGGCGCGCCGCTCGCGAGCGACAGGCAGCTGGTCCCGATCTTCGCGACGGCGAGCGTCGCCATCAGACGCCAGCCGAGCTCGCCCGCGAGCGCCGCGTTGATCGTGGGATAGCCGTCGGAGAGGTTACTGCGGCAGTGCGATGCCGACGAGGCCGACGACGAAGAGGCCGCCGACCAGCTTCGTCGCGGTCGACGCGCGGAGACGGGCGGCGCCCTCGATCGCGGCGTGAAACGAGGCGCGAGTAGCCGACGGCGAGAGCGCCGAGAAGCAGTCCCATGAGCGCCGTAGGTGAGGAGCTCCCAGTAGCTCGCGAGCTCGAACCGCGGCACCGCGAAGACGTTCTCGACGCCGAGCGCCGCGTGCGACGTGATCAGCGCGGCCGCCGTCGAGATCACGAGCAGGCTGAAATGCGCGAGCTCGATCTCCCCGAGCAGGACGATCTCCTGGGCGAACATCACGCTGGCGATCGGCGCGTTGAAGGTCGTTGCGATGCCGGCGGCGGCGCCGCAGGCGACGAAGAGCTTGGCGCGGTCCGAGGAGGACCGCAGCAGCTGCGCGACCGCGGACCCGATCGAGCCGCCGATCTGCGCGATCGGACCTTCGCGTCCGACCGAGGCGCCGGCGCCGAGCGCGACCGCGGCGCCGAGGGTCTTGACGATCATCCAGCGCCGCTTCACCCGCCCGCCCTGGAGATGCACCATCTCGAGAAAGTTCGGGAAGCCGTAGCCGAGCGCGTGGCCGGGAAAGACGCGCTCGAGACCGATCAGGACGACGGCGCCGGCGACGAGGACCGCCGGCACCACCAGCGGGCCGAACGAACCGTTGCCGACGAGCAGCGCGCCGAGGGCGGTGAATCCGACGCTGGCGAAGGTGATCGCGTACCGGAACACGATGTTCCCGATCGCGCCCAGCATGCCGATCACCGCCGCGACGAGAATCAGGCCCGTGTACTCGGTGCGCGGCGAGAGCCGTAAGCGTGGGAGTCGCACCGCCGCCGAGCATGCCAAACCAGCCTTGCCACTGCCAACCGCCTGAGATAGCTCCAATCGGAGATGCTGGAGGACGAGATTCGGCGCAGTCTCGAGCGAGCGTTCCCCGGAGCAAGCGTCGATGCCGCCGATTCGACGGGCGCCGGCGACCATTTCGCGGTCACGGTCGTGAGCCCGGGCTTCGCCGACAAGAGCCTCGTCGAGCGCCACCAGATGGTCTACCGGGCGCTTGCGGCGTTGATGCCGCGGATCCACGCGCTGCAGCTGAAGACCGTCACTCCGAACGAGCGTTGAACCCGACGAGGAGCATGCCGATGGCCGACGACGTGATCAAGGAAATCGACGACGAGATCCGCGGCAACAAGGTGATGATCTACATGAAGGGCACGCCGAGCTTTCCCCAGTGCGGATTCTCCGCGGCGACGATCGAGATCTTCGAGGAGCTCGGCAAACCGTTCGAGACCGTCGACGTCCTGAGCTCGCCCGCGAAGCGCGAGGCGATCAAGCGCTACTCGAACTGGCCGACGATCCCGCAGGTGTACGTCAACGGCAAGTTCGTCGGCGGCTGCGACATCGTCCGCGAGCTCCACGCCACGCGGCGAGCTCCAGAAGATCGTCGACTCGGCGTTCGAATCGTAGCAGTCGGGCGCGGGACGCCGCGCTGCGCAGGGGTGTGCTCCGATCGACGCTGCGCGCTCCGATCGGCGCCCGCGCGCTGCGTGCGCTACAGATTCTCCAGCGCGGCGGCGAGGTCGGCGATCAGATCGTCGGCGTCCTCGATGCCGACCGAGTAGCGGATCAGGTTGTCCTTGATCCCGACCTGCAGCCGCTCCTCGGTGCGTGAGCTCGTAGAAGCTCATCAGCGCCGGCTGCTCGATCAGGCTCTCGACGCCGCCGAGCGACGGGCGCGATGCGCGGGATGCGGCAGGCGTCGACCAGGCGCGACGCGGCGGCGAGGTCGCCGCGACCTCGAACGAGACGACGCCGCCGAAGCCGCTGCATCTGGCGCGCGGCGATCGCGTGCTCGGGGTGGCTGGCCAGGCCCGGATAGTGGACGCGCTCGACCTTCGGGATGCGCCGTCGAGGAACTCGGCGAGCGCCTGCGCGTTCTCGTTCTGGCGCGTCGATGCGCAGCGCCAGCGTCTTGATGCCGCGGATCAGCAGGTAGGCGGCGAACGGATCGACGACCGCGCCGGTGACGCCCTGCAGGTCGCGAATCGCCGTCGACCAGCTCGCTGCGCTGCCGAGCACCGCGCCGGCGAGCAGGTCGTTGTGGCCGCCGAGGTACTTGGTGGCGGAGTGGATGACCAGGTCGATGCCGAACTCGAGCGGCCGCTGGTTGATCGGCGTCGCGAAGGTCGACGTCGATGATCGGTCTTCACCCGGTGGCGGCGGCCGATCTCGGCGAAGCGCTCGAGATCGAGGATGCGGTTGTAGGGATTGGTCGGCGACTCGCTGAAGCAGCAAGCGCGTGGTCGGCCGCACCGCGTCCTCCAGGCGCTCGTAGTCGCCGGCCGGGACGGTCGACACCTCGACGCCGTAGCGGTGCAGCACCTGGTGCAGGAACTGCCGCGTGCGCCGATAGGCAGTCGTCGGTGACGACCACGTGCGCGCCCTTCGACAGCATCGCGAACAGCGTGGTCGTGATCGCCGCCATGCCGCTCGCGAACAGCAGGCCGTCCTCGGCGCCCTCGAGCGCGGCGAGCTTGCGCTCCGCGACGCGCTGCGTCGGATTGCCGTAGCGGCCGTACTCCTCGCGCTCGATGCGGCGCTCGAAGTGGTCGCGCGAGCTCGGCGGTGTCGGCGAACGTGTAGGTCGCCGTCTGGATGATCGGCGTGGTGAGCGGCGTTGCCGCAGCTTGCGTGCGCGGCTCGCCGCGCGTGCACGGCGCGCGGTGCTCGGAGCCCGCCGCGTGCGCCCTGTCGCGGTCGTCGGCGCGGCCGCTCGGCAGCGACTCCAGCGACGCTTGGCCATCTTGTCCGGCGAAGCGCGCGATCGACGTGCGGGCGATCACGTCGCGACCTGCCGGGCGTCGGCGGCGAGCTCGACGGGCCGGTTCGCATAGCGTCGAGCTGGACGCCCGGCGAGCTGTGCCGAGGTGATAGGCGGTCTTCTGGTCGGCGAACTTGAGCCCGTGCGCGGTCGAGATCACGACGACGCGCTCGTGCGAGCGGATGACCTTGCGCTCGACGAGCTTGCGGAAGCGCGGCGAGCGCGACGCCGGTGTGCGGGCAGTTGAACATGCCGGTGCGGTCGGCGCGCGCCGCCTCGTCGGCGAGCTCGTCCTCGCTCGCCTGCTCGACGACGCCGTCGAACTGCTGCAGGGCGCGGATGGCGCGCTTGTACGCTCACCGGATTGCCGATCTGGATCGCGCTCGCCAGCGTCTTCTTGCGCCGTGCACCGGCTCGAAGCTCTCGAAGTGCTTCAGGTACGAGCGGTAGAGCGGGTTGGCGTTCTCGGCCTGCGCGACGCAGATGCGCGGCAGCTTCTGAATGAGGCCGAGCTCGCGCATCATCAGGAAGCCCTTGCCGAGCGCGCTGACGTTGCCGAGGTTGCCGCCGGGAATCACGACCCAGTCGGGCACCTCCCAGTCGAACTGCTGCACGAGCTCGATGGCGACGGTCTTCTGGCCCTCGATGCGCAGGCTGTTCATCGAGTTGGCGAGATAGATGCGTCTTGCTGCTTGGTGATCTCCTGCACGAGCGCCATGCAGCCGTCGAAGTCGGTGTCGAGGCTGAGCACGAGCGCGCCGTTGGCGAGCGGCTGCACGAGCTGCGCCGGCGACACCTTGTCGCGCGGCAGCAGCACGACCGCGGGAATGCCGGCCGCGGCGCAGTAGTGCGCGAGCGCCGCCGAGGTGTCGCCGGTCGAGGCGCAGGCGACGGCGGCGATCTGCTGGCCGTCGGCGATCATCTGCTTCACCACCGAGACCAGCACGGTCATGCCGAGGTCCTTGAACGAGCCGGTGTGCGAGTTGCCGCACTGCTTGACCCAGAGATCCTCGACGCCGAGCATGCTTGCCGTAGCGCTCGGCCCACAGGAGGTTGCGTGCCGCCCTCGTACGTCGACACGATGTTCTCGTTGTCGATGAAGGGGACGACCCACTCCTTCTTGCCCCACACGCCGGAGCCGTACGGGAAGGCGTTGCGGCGGTAGCGCTCGTCGAAGAGCTGCATCCACGCGGCCGGCGAGCGCGCGTCTTCAGCGCGTCGAGGTCGTGCACGCACCTCGAGCAGATCGCCGCAGGTCGGGCAGCGGTAGATGATCTCGAACAGGCTGAACTGCGTCGGGCAGCCGTTGATGCATTCGAACCACGCATTGTAGCCCATGACGAACGAGCTTCCGCCAGCGGGTACGAAAAATCAACTCACGGAGCGCCGCGGACGCCGCGCTCGACCACGACCGGCGCGTGTTTGACGGGCTCACCGGCGCACCGTACGCTCGCGAGATGTCGAAGCGGACGGACGCGCCGGACGACGCCGGCGGTGCCGCGGACGCCACCGGAACGGTCGACGTCGCCAGCGCCGGCAGCGCGCCGACGCCGCGCCCGCGCAGGCCGCGCCCGAGCGGCGACTGGTTCACCGACTGGATCGGCGTCGAGTACTTGCTCGACGAGGAAGGACGCCGGCGGCTGGCGTTGACGCTCACGCCGCGTCACATGAGCCGCGCCGATCGGGTGCACGGCGGGGTGCTCTTCACGCTGCTCGACACCGCGCTCGGCGGGGCCGTGGTCAACAGCTTGCCGCGCGGCAAAGGCTGCGCGACGCTCGAGCTCAAGATCAACTACTTCCGTCCGATTCAGCACGGTCGCGTCGTCGCGGAAGGCCGGCTCGTGAACCGCACGCGCAGCACCGCGTACGCGGAGGGCGAAGTCGTCAACGAGGAAGGCACGGTGCTCGCGAAGGCGTCGGGCACGTTCTTCATCACCGACACGCTCGTCCAGTCGGAGCGCGCCCGGCTCTGAGACCTCGCGCGGTCCGCCGGCGCGCGGACGAAAAAAAGGGCAACGACCCGAGGCCGTTGCCCTTCGCGTCGCGTACTCGGGCCCGCTCAGTGCGTCTGCACTTGGATGCGCCGCGGCTTCGCGCGCTCCGCCTTCGGCAGCTCGAGCTCGAGCACGCCGTTCTTCATGCGCGCCTGGATGCGGTTGGTGTCGACGTCGTCCGAGAGCGTGAACCGCCGGACGTAGTTGCCGACGTTGTACTCGGTGTAGACCGGCGCCAGGTTCTCGTAGTCCTGGAGCGAGACCTGGCCCTCGAGCGTGAGGACGCCGTCGGCGAGGTGGATATTCAGCGATTGCTCATCGACGCCGGGCATGTCGGCGCGCAGCCACAACGCGTCCGGGGTCTCGTAGATGTCGACGTCCGGCAGGTAGGCGCGTCCCGGACGCGTCGGCTCCTCGCGCGTCGTCTCCTGCTTGTTGCGAACGCTCAGTTCCTGCTGCTCTGCCATGTCGTTACCTCCTGTCGAAATTTGACGTTCCGTCGGTCCGACGCCGTCTAGGCCGCCTTGACGGTGATCTGCCGGGGCTTCGCCTCCTCGCGCTTCGGCACCCGAATCGTCAGCATGCCGTTCTTGCACGACGCCTCGGCGCGCGTGACGTCGAGGTCGGCGGGAAGCTGCAGCGAGCGCGAGAATTGTCCGCGGCCGCGCTCACGGCGATGGAAGCTGCCGTTTTCCGGCGCGCCGTTCTCACGCGTCCCCGAGACGGTGAGCGTCCGCCCGTGGGTCTCGATGTTCAGCTGCTCCGGCGCGACACCCGGTACCTCCATGCGCACCACGTAGTCCTCTTTGTCGGCGAAGACGTTCACCGCGGGGAACACGCCGCGTCCCGAGGGTCCCAGGTCGATGCCGATCGGGTTCTCGAGCACGCGCTCCAACTCGCGCTGCAACGTCATCAAGCCGCCCACGGGATCCAAACCTGTGAATCGGAAGAACGCCATACCAGTACCTCCTCGTGCGAATGATTTGTGGTTCAGCCGAGCGTCTTGCTGGTGCCGCGACGCTCGTTGCGAGGCGCAAGCTAATGCCGAGTGGACCGCCGTCAAGTGATGCCGGCGAAACGGCGCGCACGCGGCAGAATCGCGAGGTGCGGCGCACGGACGACATGGCGGGAGTGCAACGATCGCCGCACCGTCCGCACGTTGCGATGCTTGAAAGATCACCTACAGACATGTAGGTAGGCATGGTGCCACGCAGCCGCGACGGACTCGGCGCCGTCGACCGCCATCCCGACGACACCCGCGAGCAGATCATCGAGGCCGCCCAGGAGATCTTCGCCCGCGACGGCTTCGTCGGCGCGAAGATGCAGGAGATCGCCGACCGCGTCGGCATCCAGCGGCCGAGCCTCTTCTACCATTTCAAGAACAAGGAGGCGCTCTTCGTCGCCGCCCACGAGCAAGTGTTCGCGCGCATCGCGCCGATCTTCCGGGAGAGCCTCGCGCCCGACGGCGATCCGTTCGTGCGTCTCGATCGGGTCAGCCGCGCCGCGCTCGCGGTGATGGTCGAGGAGCCGAGCTTCGCGCGCATGATGGCGCGTACGGCCGTCGACCGGCATCCGCGCGCGGTCGCGATCGTGCGCAGCTACTGGCAGCCGCTCGTCGACTTGTCGGTCGAGTTCGTGCGCGGCCGGCAGGCCGAGGGCGTGTTCCGCGACGACCTCGACGCGTTCTTCTTCACGCTGAACAGCTGGGGCGCGGCGCTCCTCTACTTCACGGCGCGCGACCTGCTGTCGCCGGCCGCCCGCGCCGACGCGGCCGGCGACGTCGAGCGTTTCACCCGGACGCTGCTGCAGATGGGCAACCGCGCGCTGACGCCGTCGCGGCGGCCCAAACGCCGGTCGCGGCGACGCTCCGCGGCGCCGCATCGCGGCCGTGTCGCCGCGCTCGCACGACGCTCGGCGCCGCGGTCGCGCGTCACAACCCGTTCGCCGCACTGAGGCGGCGAGCCGCATCAGGAGAGAGTCGCATGCAACGCCACGTCTTCACCGAGGATCACCAGCTCTTTCGCGAGCAGTTCAAGAAGTTCTGCGCCCGCGAGGTCACGCCGAACGTCGAGCGCTGGGAGGCGCAGCGGATCGTCGATCGCGGGGTCTGGAACAAGGCCGGCGAGCAGGGATTCCTCTGTCCGTGGGTGGACCCGAAGTACGGCGGCTCCGGCGTCGACTTCGGCTACTCCGCGGTGATCGGCGAGGAGGTGATCCGCGCCGGATCGTCGGGGTTCGCGCTGTCGCTCCACAACGACATCTGCGTCCCGTACATCGCGAGCTACGGCAGCGACGAGCAGAAGGCGCGCTGGCTTCCCGGCTGCGTCAGCGGCGAGCTCGTCACCGCGATCGCGATGACCGAGCCGAACACCGGCTCGGACCTCGCCGCGATCAAGACCACCGCCATCCGCGACGACGGCCACTACGTGCTGAACGGCCAGAAGACCTTCATCTCGAACGGCATCCTCTGCGACCTCGTCATCGTCGCCGCCAAGACGGACCCGCAGTCGACGCACGGGGGCGTGAGCCTCTTCGTGGTCGAGGCGGGCACGGCGGGGTTCGAGAAGGGCCGCAAGCTCGACAAGATGGGCATGCATTCCCAGGACACCGCCGAGATGCACTTCGCCGACTGCCGCGTGCCGGCGTCGAGCCTCCTCGGCCAGGAGGGCAGCGGCTTCTACTACCTGATGGAGAAGCTGCAGCAGGAACGGCTCGTGTGCGCGATCGGGGCGCAGGCCGCGGCGGAGATCGTCCTCGAGGACACGGTGAAGTACACCCAGGAGCGCACCGCGTTCGGGAAGCCGCTCTGCAAGTTCCAGAACACCCAGTTCAAGCTCGCGGAGATGGCGACCGAGCTCGAGATCGGCCGGACGTTCGTCGACCGCCTGATCGCCGAGCACATGGCCGGCACGCCGATCGTCAAAGAGACCAGCATGGCGAAGTGGTGGATCACCGAGACCTGCAAGCGGGTGATCGATCAATGCCTGCAGCTCTACGGCGGCTACGGCTACATGGAGGAATACCCGGTCTGCCGTGCGTATCGCGACGCGCGCATCCAGACGATCTTCGCGGGCACGACCGAGATCATGAAGATCATCATCGCCAAGAGCATGGGACTCTAAAGGAGGACAGGAATGAAGGCGCAGAACAAAGTCTGTGTGATCGGTGTCGGCATGACCAAGTTCCACAAGCCGGGACAGATGGACTACCCGGAGCTCAGCAAGGAAGCCGGCGAGCAGGCGTTGAAGGACGCCGGCATCTCGTACGACGAGATCGAGCAGGCGTTCGTCGGCTACGTCTACGGCGACTCGACGTGCGGCCAGCGCGCCGTCTATCAGCTCGGGCTCACCGGCATCCCCGTCTACAACGTCAACAACAACTGCTCGACCGGCTCGACCGCGCTCTACCTCGGCTGGCAGGCGATCGCGAGCGGCATGAACGACTGCGTCCTCGCGCTCGGCTTCGAGAAGATGGAGCGCGGCTCGCTGACCGCCAAGTTCCCGGACCGCACCAATCCCATGGACAAGCACGTGCAGGTGATGCTCGAGACGCAGGGCTTCGAGCCGGCGCCGCCGGCGGCGCAGATGTTCGGCGGCGCCGGGCGCGAGCACATGCAGAAGTACGGCACGACCAAGGAGCAGCTCGCCAAGGTCGCGGTCAAGAACCGGCGCCACGCCGTGCACAACGAGCGCTCGCAGTTCCGCCAGGCGTCGTCGCTCGAGGAGATCCTCGCGGCGCCGCTCGTCTTCGAGCCGCTCACGAAGTTCCAGTGCTGCCCGACGAGCGACGGCGCCGCCGCGGCGATCCTCTGCTCGGAGGAGTTCGCCCGCAAGCACGGGATCGCGAAGCCGGTCACGATCGCCGCGATGGCGATGACGACCGACTACAAGACCACCTTCGAGCCGCTCTCGATGATCAAGATGGTCGGGCAGGATCTCACCGAGGCGGCGGCGAAGCAGGTCTACGAGCGCGCCGGGCTCGGCCCCGAGGACGTCGACGTCATCGAGCTCCACGACTGCTTCACCCCGAACGAGCTCATCACCTACGAGGGCCTCGGCCTCTGCGGCGAGGGCGAGGCCGGCACGCTCATCGACGAGGACGCAGACCACGTACGGCGGCAAGTGGGTCGTGAACCCGTCCGGCGGGCTGCTGTCGAAGGGCCACCCCCTCGGCGCGACCGGCCTCGCGCAGTGCTTCGAGCTGAACCAGCAGCTCCGCGGTCTCTGCGGGCAGCGTCAGGTCGAGGGCGCGAGCGTCGCCTTGCAGCACAATCTCGGCCTCGGCGGCGCCTGCGTGGTGACGATGTACCGTCGCGACTGATCGCGACGCGCGGGGACGCGGCGGCGCCGCGCGCCGCGCCCCGCGCGCCATGACCGGCGCGCGCTTCGCTCGCCCCGGGACCTCGATCGGACTTCGGATGCCGCCGCGGTAGTTGTCGGAGGTGGCGCCGCGTGCTACGGCGCCGCGATGGTTTCGTTCGACTGCTCGGATCGGTCCCGTCGTTCGGCTGCACGACCGCGCCGATCGCGCTTGCCCGCCTCGCGCCGATGACCGAGACCGCGGCGCTGCTCCCGCTCGTCGTCTTCGTTCCGTTCGTCGCCGCCGGCTCGATCCTGCTGCTCGGACGCATCGCCGGAAATCGCACCGGCCTCTTGATGGCGGCGTCGGCGGCGTTCGCGTTTGCGGGCGCAGCCTTGCTCGCCGTGACCGTCATGGGCGGTCCGCCGGTCGTCTTCGCGTACGACTGGATCCCGGCGCTCGCGATCCAGCTGCGCTTTCGCGCCGATCCGTTCGGCGTCTTCTTCGCGCTCCTCATCTCCGGGATCGGCGTCCTGATCGGCGTCTACTCGCTCGCCTACATCCCGGCTCTCGACCACGGCCGCCTCGATCGTCGCCGTCTCGGCCGGTACTACGCCGCGCTCGCCGGCTTCATGGGTGCGATGCTCGGGATCGCGCTCGCCGACGACCTGATCCTGCTGTTCGTGTTCTGGGAGATCACCAGCATCACCTCGTTCATCCTGATCGGGTTCTGGTACGAGGAGGATCGCGCCCGCGCCGGCGCGGTCACGGCGCTGCTGGTGACCGCGCTCGGCGGTCTCGCGATGATGGCGGGCTTCGTCCTCGTCGGGGTCGTGACCGGGACCTTCCAGATCAGCGCGCTCGCCGGCGACCCCGCGCTGCACCGGACGCTGGCGGCCTCGCCGCTGCTCGTGCCGGCGCTGCTCCTGATCCTCGCCGGCGTGTTCACGAAGTCGGCGCAGGTGCCGTTCCACTTCTGGCTGCCGGGCGCGATGGTCGCGCCGACGCCGGTCTCGACCTACCTGCACGCGGCGACGATGGTGAAGGCCGGCATCTTTCTGCTCGGGCGGCTGCTGCCGATCTTCGGCGCCGCCCCCGGCTGGTCGCCGATCCTGATCGTCTTCGGCCTCGCGACCTTCTTCGTGGGCGCGTACGAAGCCTTCCGCGAGCACGACCTGAAGGCGCTGCTGGCGTACACCACGGTCTCGACGCTCGGGCTGATCACGATGGTGTACGGCCTCGGGGCGGCGGCGCAGGACAGCTTTGCAGATCCTGTCGCACGCCACCTACAAGGGCGCGCTCTTCCTCGTGGTCGGCATCGTCGAGCACGTCGCGCACACGCGCGACCTGCGCCAGCTGAGCGCGCTGCGCGAAAAGCTGCCGATCACCTTCTGGGCGTGCGTGCTCGCGGCGCTGTCGATGGCGGGGCTGCCGCCGTTCTTCGGGTTTCTCGCCAAGGAGTCGCTCTACGGCGAGCTCCTGCGGGGCGAGGTGCTGGCGGGCGCGCCGGTCGCGCGCTGGACGGTGATCGCGCTCGCGGTCACGGCGAACGCGCTGATCTTTGCCGCGAGCTGCAAGATCGTGATCGGCGTCTTTCTCGGCGGCAGGTCGACGCGCCAGGCGCGGCGCGCGGCGCGGCGTGCCCACGAGGAGCTCTGGCTCTGGCTGCCGGCGGCGATCCTCGCCGGCGCGACGCTCGTCTTCGGCCTGCTCGGCGCGACCCCGTTGGCGCAGCGGCTCCTCTCCGCGTTCTCGTCCGACCCCCACGGACATCTGCACGTCTCGCTCGTGCCGTCCGACGCCGGCGCGCTGGTGCTGTCGGCGATCACTATCGTCATGGGCGCCGCCCTCTATCGAGGCCGCGCGGCGATCGCCGAGCTGCAGGCCGCGGTCGCCGTGCTGCCGGCAGCGCAGCGCGTCTGGGACCGGGCGATCGCCGGCGTCAACGGCTTCGCCGAGGCGTACAGCTCTCGGTGGCAGAGCGGCTCGCTACGCTGGTACTTCTCGGGCGTGCTCGCGTTCTCGACCGGGATCGTGCTGTGGGCGCTCGAGCGCGGCGGGCTGTCGCTGCAGAACGTGCGCGCCGACCTCGGCAACCTCACCTGGTACGGCGCCGGCCTCGCCGGCTTGCTCCTGGTCGCGACCTACGCGGTCGTACGCGCGCGCACCCGGCTCGCGGCCGCGATCGCGCTCACGTCGGTCGGCTTCCTGGTCGCGCTGGTGTACGTCGTCTACCGCTCGCCCGACATCGTGCTGACCCAGATCCTGATCGAGACGGTCTCGACGATCTTCATCCTGCTCGTGCTGTACTTCATGCCGGTGTTCCGCCGCGAGCGCCTCACGCCCGGCACGACGGTGTGGAACGTCGGCATCGCGACCGTCGTGGGCATGGTGATGTTCGTCCTGGTGATGCTCTGCACGAACCCGGCGTTTCGCGAGACGCACAACCTCGGGCAGGAGTACCTGGCGCGGAGCCTGGTGGAGGCGGGCGGCGCCAACGCGGTCAACGTGATCATCGTCGACTTTCGCGCGATGGACACCCAGGGCGAGATCACCGTCCTCGTCGTGGTCGGGCTCTGCGTCTACGGCCTGCTGCGGACGCGGCGGAGCGCGGCGAGCTGATGTTCGACTCGCCGGTCCTGCACATCGTCGCCCGCTTCGCGGTGCCGATCACCGGGGTCATCTCGATCGTGATCTTCATGCAGGGGCACAATCTGCCGGGCGGCGGCTTCATCGCCGGCGTGATGGCGGCGAGCGCCGGCGCCATGCACCTGCTGGCGTTCGGCTACGATCGCGCCGCGCGCTTCCCGTGGTGGCGGCTCTCCGTGGTCGGCCTCCTGACCTCGGTCTCGACCGGCGCGGTGCCGTTCCTCGAGGGCTACACCTTCATGGATCACGGCATCCTCCAGTTCGACGTGCCGCTCCTCGGGCACGTCCACCTGCCGACGGCGACGTTCTTCGACCTCGGCGTCTACCTGATCGTCCTCGGCACCTTGATGACGATCTTCATCGAGCTCGGGCTCGAGGACCGCTGATGGAGCTCTTCATGGCCGCCGTGATCGGCGTGATGTTCGCCGGCGGCACGTACATGATCCTGCGCCCGAGCCTGATCCGCATCGTCATGGGCTTCGGGCTCTACTCGAACGCGACCAACCTGCTGCTGATCGTGTGCGGCGGCTACGGCCCGCTCTGGAGGGCGCCGTTCGTCGGCGGGCCCGACGCGAACGGCGCGCCGCTCATGGACCCGCTGCCCCCCGACATCATCCTGACCGCGATCGTGATCAGCTTCGCGGTCGGCGCGCTGCTGCTGACGCTCTGCTACTGCGTCTACCTCGACCACGGCACCGACAATCCCGAGAAGCTCGCGTACGACGCCGAGGGGGGCCGTCCGTGAGAGTGCTGATCCTGCCGCTGCTGGTGCCGTTCCTGACGGCGATCGTGGTCGCGCTCCTGACGGGCCGCCCGGTGCTCCAGAAGATCGTGAGCGTCGCGTCGGCGCTCGGGCTCACCGCGTTCGTCTTCTGGCTGCTCTTCTACGTCGACCGGCACGGCATTCAGACGATGGTCGATCGGCGGCTGGACGGCACCGTGGGGTATCGCCTTCGTCGCCGACCGCCTGAGCTGCATCATGCTCTGCCTCTCGATGGGGGTCGGGACCGTGGTGATGCTCTACACGCTCTCGAGCGTGCAGCGCCGGCAGGAGGAGCACTTCTTCTACGCGCTCTTCTGGGTGTTGCTCCTCGGCGTGAACTGGTCGTTCGTCACCGGCGACCTCTTCAACCTCTTCGTCTCGTACGAGGTGATGCTGATCGGCTCGTACGGGGTGATGATGGTCGGCGCGACCAAGCCGCAGGTCCGCGAGACGATGAAGTACATCGCGATCAACAGCATCGGCTCGACGCTGTTCGTGGTCGCGTGCGGCCTCATCTACACGACCGTCGGGACGCTCAACATGGCCGACCTCGCGGTGCGCACCGCCGCGCTCGACGGCCAGCGCGCCGCGCTGGTGACCGCCGTCTCGATGCTGCTGCTGGTGGTGTTCGCGCTCAAGTGCGCGGCGTTCCCGCTCTTCTTCTGGCTGCCGGACTCCTATCCCGTCGTTCCGCCGGGCGTGAACGGCTACTTCGCCGGCCTGCTCACCAAGGTCGGCGTGTACTCGCTGCTGCGCGTCTTCGTGATGATGTTCCGCCAGCCCGGCGCCGAGGCCGCGTTGCAGATCCTGCTGGTGCTCTCCGGGTTCACGATGCTGCTCGGCGTCCTCGGCGCCATGTGCCAATGGGACATCCGGCGCATCCTCTCGTGGCACATCATCAGCCAGGTCGGCTACATGGTGATGGGGATCGGGCTCGCGTCGAACCGCAGCATCGCGCAGCTCGCGGTCGCCGGGACGATCTTCTACGTCGTGCATCACATCGTGGTGAAGTCGAGCCTGTTCCTGATCGGCGGCATCGCCGAGCGCGTCGAGGGGACGCAGGATCTGAAGAAGATGGGCGGCGCGCTCGAGCTCGCACCCGGCGTCGCCGCGATGTTCCTGGTGTCGGCGCTGTCGCTCGCCGGCATGCCGCCGTTCTCCGGATTTCTCAGCAAGCTCGTGCTGGTGCGCGCCGGTCTCAGCGGCGGCAACTACGTCGTGGTGGGGGTCTCGCTGGTGACGAGCTTCCTCACCCTCTACTCGATGAGCAAGATCTGGTCGTACGGCTTCTGGCGCGAGAAGGTCCGCGAGCGCGCCGGTGCGGGATACCGGCCGCTGATGGCGCCGACGGCGATTCTCGTCGGGTTCACGGTCGTGATGGGACTCGGCGCGCAGCCGTTCCTGCGCCTCGCGAGCGACGCCGCGAAGGACGTGACGAATCCGCAGGCGTACGTGTCGACGGTCCTGCATCACGACGGCGGCGCCGCCGGCGCTCCGGCGGGACGGTCGGCGCGATGACCCGGGCCTACTACTGCCTCCGGTACCTGCTCATCTTCCTGCGCGCGCTCGCCCAGGCGAACATCGACGTCGCGAAGCGCGTGCTGTCGCCGCGCCTCGGCATCCGGCCGGGATTCGTCGCGGTGCCGATGACGGCGTCGACCGACTTCGAGATCACCAGCCTCGCCAACTCGATCACGCTCACCCCCGGCACGATCTCCGTCCACGTCGCGAGCGACCGCCGGACCATCGTCGTGCACGCGCTCGACATCGGCGACGATCCCGAGGCGGTGCGGCAGGACGTCATCAACACGCTCGAGGCCAACATCCTGAAGTGGACGCGCGCGCCGCGCCTCTTCCGCCGCCGCCGGTGAGCGCCTTCCTCCACACGGTCTGCATGCTGTGCCTCCTCGCCCAGCTGGTGAGCGGCGCGCTCTGCATGTTCCGGCTCGTGATCGGACCGAAGGCCGCCGACCGCGCCATCTCCCTCGATACGCTCACGATGATCTTCATCGGCGTGATCTGCATCCTGTGCATGGTGTGGGACTCGACGCTCTACTTCGACGCGGTGTGGATCCTGACGCTCGTCGGGTTCCTCGGCTCTGCGGCGATCGCGCGCTACCTCGAGCAGGGGCGGCTCTTCTGATGCCGAGCGTGTTCGACCTGCTGGTCGCGGTGCCGCTCGTGCTCGGCACCTTCCTCACGGTGGTGACGTGCATCGGCTTGCTGCGCTTTCCGGACGTCTACTGCCGGATGCACGCCGCCGGCAAAGCCGGCACGCTCGGCGTCGCGTTCGTGATCCTCGCCACGGGGGTGTACTTCGCGCCGGCGGGTCTCAGCATCCCGGTGCGCGGCGTTCTCGCGATCGCCTTTCAGTTCCTGACGACGCCGGCGGCGACGCATCTGCTCGCGCGCGCGAGCTACGTCACGGACTATCCGCTCTCGGAGCGGACCGCGATCGACGAGCTCGAGACCTACATCCGGTATCGCCCGCGCGAGAAGTACGGACACGAATGAGCGCACCGCGGCGCCCGGTGCGCCGCGACGCCGCGGGTGGAGCACGCCGGCGTCCCGAGGCGCCCCGGGCGCGCAAACGCCGGCGCGCCGACGCGACCCGGGCGCGGGCGTGTCGCCTCGCGACGAGCAACGGCGGTCAGAGGGTGATCGTGCCGTCGACGACGGTGACCGCGTTGCCGCCGATCTCGACCTCCGCGCCTCCGCCCGCGACCCTCACCGCGACGCGGCCGTCGCGGCCGATCTCGGTGCCCTGGGTCGCGACGTAGGCGTCGCCGATCTCGCTCAGGCGTCCGGCCGCCGCGAGGTAGGCCGCGACGGCGGCATTGCCGCTGCCGCACACCGGGTCCTCGTCGACGCCGGCCGCCGGCGCGAACGAGCGCACCGCGAGCGCCGCGCCGCCGCCGGTCGTGCGCGCGAACACCGTCGCGCCCTCCACCCGGAGCTCGCGGCTCAGCACCTCGAGCGCGGCGAGGTCGGGTGTCATGGCCGCGAGCGTCCGGCGGTCGGCGATCTCGACGACGAGCCAGACCGGTCCGACGTCGACGGCCGCGGCGTGGCTCTCGGCCGCGAGCGGCACGCCCAACGCGGCGGCGAGCGTCGCCGCCGGCGCCGGCTCGGTGCGGACGATGCGCGGCGTCGGCACGCGAACGAAGATCGCGCGCCCCCCGGTGCCCGCCGCCGTGTCGGCGACGATCCGGAGCGGCAATACGCCCGCGCCGCATTCCTGGCGCAGCGTCGCCGGCGCGGCGCCGCCGGCCTCGACGACCGCGTGCGCCGAGCCGATCGTCGGATGACCGGCGAAGGGCAGCTCGCGGCGCGGCGTGAAGATGCGCAGGCGGTAGTCCGCCGCTGCCGAGCTCGGTCGCAGGACGAACGTCGTCTCGGAGAGGTTCGTCCAGCGCGCGATCCGCTGCATGTCCTCGGCCGCGACGTCGGCGGCGTCGAGAACGACGGCGACCGGGTTTCCCCGAAACGGCTCGCGCGTGAAGACGTCGACTTGCTTGAACGGAAGCTTCATCGTGATCCTCCAGGCGCGAGATCGACATGCCGGCGGCCACGCGTCAACCTCCGGCGCAGGGACGACCGCACGCGAAATTCTGGCGTGCCGTCGAGGCGTGCCGCGAGGAGCACGTGGACGCATGAGGACGACCGGCGCGTCCGCGCAGCACGTGGACGAGCGAGAACGGCGCGCGGCCCGAGCGGGACGCGGTACGGCCGTGCAGGACGCGGCGCGAGTAGTGCGTCGGCGGCGAGCGGCATAGAATCGCCGGCGTGGCGGAGGCACGGGAATGGATCGAGCGGCTCGGGCTGCGACGGCATCCCGAGGGCGGCTGGTTTCGCGAGACGTATCGCGCCGCCGAGGAGATTCCCGCCTCGGCGCTGCCGCCGCGATTCGGCGGCCCGCGCCCGTTCTCGACCGCGATCTACTTCCTGCTCGAGCAGCCGGAGGTCTCCGTGCTCCACCGCATCCGTTCCGACGAGGTGTGGCATTTCCACCGCGGCGACGCGCTCACGGTGTTCTTCCTCGGCGCGAGCGGGACGCTCACCGCGACGCGGCTCGGGCCGGACGCCGCGCGCGACGAGTCGCTTCAGCTCGTCGTCCCCGCGGACACCTGGTTCGGCGCCGCGCTCGATCCTGGCAGCTCGTTCGCGCTCGTCGGCTGCACGGTCGCGCCCGGCTTCGACTTCGCCGACCTCGAGCTCGGCCGCCGCGCCGACCTCGTCGCCGCCTTTCCGCAGCATCGCGCTCTCGTCGAGCGCTTGACCCGGCCATGACCGCGTCCGGCTCGGACTTCGCGCGCGTCGCGGCGCCGCCGGGCGGCCGGCGCCCCGCGGAGCGCCCCCGATGAGCGAGATGCTGAAACGCGTGCTGAACGCGCGCGTCGGCGACGTCCTGCCGACGCCGACGCCGCTCGACGCGGCGCCGATGCTGTCGGTGCGCGTCGGCCGGCCGGTGCTGCTCAAGCGCGAGGACCTGACGCCGATCTTCTCGTTCAAGATCCGCGGCGCGTACAACCGCATGGCGCAGCTCGGCCCCGCCGAGCGCGCGGCCGGCGTCATCGCCGCGTCCGCGGGCAATCACGCGCAGGGCGTCGCCTACTGCGCCGCGAAGCTCGGGATCCGCTGCCGGATCGTGATGCCGCGCACGACGCCGGCGATCAAGGTCGACGCGGTCCGCCGCTACGGCGCCGACGTCGTCCTCGTCGGCGACGACTACGCCGCCGCCGCCGTCCACTGCGCGGCGCTCGTCGCCGAGACCGGGATGACGCCGATTCCGCCCTACGACGACCTCGACGTCATCGCCGGGCAGGGCACGGTCGCGCATCGAGATCCTGCACCAGGCGCCGCGCGACCTCGGCGCGGTCTTCGTGCCGGTCGGCGGCGGCGGGCTCGCCGCCGGGGTCGCGGCGGTCGTGAAGGAGCTCCGCCCCGAGGTGCGGGTGATCGGCGTCGAGCCCGAGGACTCGGACGCGATGGGACGCTCGCTGCGCGCCGGCGAGCGCGTCGTCCTCGAGCACGTCGGCATCTTCGCCGACGGCGTCGCCGTCCGCCAGGTCGGCGTGCACACCTTCGCGCTCTGCCGGACGTACCTCGACGACTGCATCACCGTGACGGTCGACGAGATCTGCGCCGCGATCAAGGACGGCTTCGAGGACACCCGCTCGGTGCTCGAGCCCTCGGGCGCGCTCGCGATCGCCGGCGTCAAGCGCGCGGCGCGCGAGCGGCGCGCTGCCGTCCGGGCACGTCGTCGCGGTCGCGTCGGGCGCCAACATGAACTTCACGCGTCTGCGCTACGTCACCGAGCGGGCCGACGTCGGCGAGGAGCGCGAGGCGATCCTCGCGGTGACGATCCCGGAGCGGCCCGGCGCCTTCCTCGAGTTCTGCGGCGTGATCGGCGAGCGCAGCGTGACCGAGTTCAACTACCGGCTCGCCGGGCGCGACGAGGCGCACATCTTCGTCGGCATCGAGGTCACCGGCCCGCGAGGAAGCGGCCGGCATCCGCGCGACGCTCGCGGCGCACGGCTATGCCTGCACCGACCTGAGCGACAACGACGTCGCCAAGACGCACGTCCGCCACATGGTCGGCGGCCGCCCGCGCGACGTCGCCGACGAGGCGCTCTTCAGCTTCGAGTTCCCGGAGCGCCCGGGTGCGCTGATGCAGTTCCTGTCGACGCTCGGCTCGCGCTGGAACATCTCGCTGTTCCACTACCGGAATCACGGCGCCGCGTTCGGGCGCGTGCTGTGCGGCTTCGAGGTGTCGTCGGCGGAGCGCCCGGTCCTCGCCGCCGCCCTCGAGCGCCTCGGCTTCGAGGGCCTCGACGAGACGGAGAACGCCGCGGCGCGCTTCTTCCTGCGATGACGATCGCGCCGGCGACGTCACCGCGTCGCCGGCGTCGGTCGCGCGTCGCGGCCGCCGGAGGTCGCCGTGACGACGGCGCCCGCCGCCGGCGCGGGACGCCGCCTCAGCGGGCGACGGTGAAGCTCACCGCTCCGCCGTCGGCGTCGACCTGCCGCACCCACGCCGCGTCGGCGTGGATCGACCGCGCCGGGACGAGCTCCCGGTAGCGGCGGCGCCAGAGCACGCGCGCGTCCTGTCGCGCCTCGAGCACGGCGCGCGTACGAAACGCATCGACGCGCAGCAGGAAGCGTCCGTGCGGGACCTCGGCGCTCGCGGCGTCGATCGCGCTCGGCGAGACCCAGCGGACCGGCGAGACGCAGACGATCGGCACCGGCGCGCGCGCGGGCCATGCGCCGGAGGCGAGATACGACCGGACGGCGGTCGCGACGTGACGGCCGGAGAGCGCCGCGACGTCGGCGCTCTCGGCGGCGTGGACCAGATTGCCGGTGGCGAACACGCCGCGGGCGGACGTGCGGAGCGCGCCGTCGACGCGCGGCGCGCGCGTCGCGGCGTCGATCGCCAGGCCGCCGAGCCGCGCCAGCTCGTGGTCCGGAATCCAGTCGCCGGTGAAGACCACGGTGTCGCAGTCGATCCGCCGCGTGCGGCCGGTCGCGAGCGCGGTCACCTCGACGGCCTCGACGCGGCGCCGTCCGAGGATGCCCGTCACCGCCGAGGAGGTGAGGATCGGGACGCGCCGCCGGCCGGCGGCGAGCCACGCGAGCGCGGCGTGGCTCTGGTGGCGCGGCAGGTCGGTCACCATCGCGGCCGTGTCGGCGCCGCCGTGCGCGAGGGTGAGGACCGCGGAGAAGCTCACGTGCTCGGCGCCGACGACGACGGCGCGGCGACCGATCGGCGCGTGCTCGAAGGCGACGAGCTGCTGGAGCGTCCCGGTCGTGAGCACGCCGAGCGGCCGTGAGCCGGGGACGAGCCGTGCGGCGCGGGGACGTTCGCGGCAGCCGGTTGCGAGCACCACGGCGTCGGCGCTGATCCGGGAGCGGCCGCGCGGCGAGGTGACGTCGAGGACGAACGGCGGTCCGGCCGCCTGCGTGCGTGAGAAGGGTGCGCCGGATTCGGCACGGTCGCGCAGCCCGTCAGCGCGAGCGTTCGACTCGCCGGGAGCCGGCGTCGATCGAGCGATCGCGACGCTCGCCGGCGCTCCCCAGCCGGTGACGCTGGTCTCGGTGCGGACGTCGACGCCGGCGCGCGCGGCGAGGCGACGGTAGCGTGCGGCGTATCGCGGCCCGCTCAGCATGCGATGCAGGTCGCGCAGCCCGAAGCCGGTGTGGTCGGTGTGGCGCGGGATGCCGCCGGCCTCGCGCTCGCGCTCGAGGACGACGACCGGCCCGACGCCGTGACGGCGGAGCTCGATCGCCGCCGCGAGACCCGCGGGTCCGCCGCCGACGATGATCGCGGCCGCGTCGCTCACGGCGGCGCACCGTCGAGCGCGAGCAGGTCGGCGAACGAGCGCCCGCTGCCGTCGGCGAGCAGGCGGAGGACCGCGGCGGCGCAGTAGAAGCCCTGGCAGCGGCCGAGGAGCGCGCGGGTGCGCCGGCGGAGACCGTCGATCGTGCGCGCCGGGACCACCGCGCCGATCGCGTCGACGATCTCGCCACGCGTCACGCGCTCGCAGTGGCAGACGATCCGGCCGTAGTCGGGATTCTCCGCGATCATCGCTGCCGACTGATACGGCCGGCACGCGGCTTCGCCGACGTTCGGCATGCGGACCGGCAGGTAGCCGGCGCGCTCCTCGGCGGCGAGTCCCATGTCGCGCAGGCCCTCGACGACCCGCTCCGCGATCGCCATCGCCGCCGTGAGACCGGTCGAACGGATGCCGCCGACGCACACGTAGCGCGCATCCCCGTGGAACGCGATCTGGTAGTCGGCGTGCTCGGTCGCGGCGCGCAGCCCGACGTAGACGGCGGTCACCTCCTCGTCGACGAGCGCGGGGACGATGCGGCGACCCTTGGCGAGCAGGCTCGCGAGACCGGACGCGGTCGAGTCGGCGGCGCTCTTGTCCGGCACGTCCTCGGCGGTCGGGCCGAGGACGACGTTGCCGAAGACCGTCGGGCTCACCAGCACGCCCTTGCCGGCCTTCGTCGGCACCGGGAGGATCACGTGGCGGACGAGCCGGCGCGCGAGCTTGTCGAACACGATGAGCTCGCCGCGCCGGGGCGTCACCGTGAACGCCGTGTGTCCGAAGAAACGATCGAGCCCGTCGGCATGGAGACCGGCGGCGTTGACGACGAAGCGTGCGATGACGCGTCCGCGCGGCGTCGCGAGCGCGTGCAGGTCGTCCGCCGGGCGGCCGACGGCCGTGACCGGCGCGTCGAGCAGCAGGTCGACGCCGTTCACGACGGCCTCGGTCACGAACGCGAGCGGCGTCGTGAACGGGCAGACGATGCTCTCGTCCGGGATCGCGAGCGCCCCCAGCGCCCCGGGCGCGAGGTGCGGCTCGCGGCGATAGAGCTCGTCGACGCCGACCTCCGCGACCGCGGTGTAGCCGTTCCGCGCGGCGGTTGCCGCGATCGCCGGCAGGGCCGCGCGCTGCTCCTCGTCCCACGCCACCAGCAGCGCGCCGAGGCGCTCGAGCGGTATGCCGGCCTCGGCCGCGTACGCGCCGAGCAACGCGTGGCCGCGGCGCACCAGGCGCGACTCGAGGGTTCCGGGCTTGGCATCGAAGCCGGTGTGGAGGATCGCCGTGTTCGCCTTGCTCGTGCCGGCGCCGACGTCCGACGACGCCTCGACGAGAATCGTCCTCAGGCGCAGGCGCGCGAGCTCGCGGGCGATCGCCGCACCGACGACGCCCGCGCCGATCACCGCCACGTCGTAGGGATCGTCGCTCCGGAGGCGCGGATCCTCGCGCGTCGACGCGCCCGCCGCCATCAGCGCCTCGCCTCGCGTCGCTCGGCCGGGCCGCGCGGCGCGCACGCGTACGCCTGGGACGCGACGCGCGACCCGACGGCACGCGTACCGCGGACGCTCCGAATCGGAGCCGCTCGTGCCATGGCGTCTAGATCTCCGTCGCCTGATCGGCGGCGCGGCGCCAGCGCGCGAGCCGCGTCTCGGCTTCGGCGGCGGAGATGCGCGGCTCGTAGACGGCCGCGGGCCGCCCGCCGCCGATCGCCTGTGCCGGCGTCGCCGCGGCCCCGGCGCCGAGCCGCGCGAGCGCGGCGACGCCGTGCGCGGTCGCGTCGGGCGACGGATGCACCTCGATCGGCACCTGGAGCAGGTCCGCTTGCGCCTGCATCAGCACGCGCGAGCGGGTGAGGCCGCCGTCGACGCGCAGGCGCGCGAGCGGCGCGCCGAGGTCCTCGACGATCGCGCTTCCCAGGATCGCCACCTGCGCGGCGATGCCCTCGAGCACGGCGCGGACGAGATCGCCGCGGCCGGTCGCGAGCGTCAGGCCGACGAACGTGCCGCGCGCGGTTGGGCGCCAGAACGGCGCCGCGAGGCCGGCGAGCGCCGGCACGAACGCGACGTCGCGGCTCGCCGACGCCGTGCCGGCGAGCGCGTCGAGCTCCGACACCGCGCCGATCAGCCCGATGCGCCGGAGCCAATCGATCGCGGCCCCGGCGGTGTACACCTGGCCGTCGAGGCAGTAGGTCGGCGTGCCGTCGAGGCGCCACGCGAGCGAGGCGGCGAGTCCGGCTCGCGATCGCGAGGGGATGCCGCCGGTATTGGCGAGGAGGAACGCACCGGTGCCGTACGTGCACTTCACGTCGCCGCGCGCGAGACATCCCTCGCCGTAGAGCGCCGCTTGCTGATCGACGGCGGTGCCGACGACGGGGAGCGGTGCCCCGAACACCGCGGTCTCGCCGGCGACCGCATCGCAGTCGACGATCGCCGGCAGCGCGTCCGGATCGATCCCGAAGAGCTCACAGGCCTCGGGCGCCCACGCGACGCGGTCGAGATCGAGGAGCAGCGTGCGCGACGCGGTCGAGGCGTCGGTGACGAAGGCGCCGGTGAGCCGGTGCAGCAGCCAGGCGTCGCTCGTCGTCGCGACTCCGGCGCGCGTGATCCGCTCGCGCAGCCAGGCGAGCTTCGGCGCCGCGAAGTACGGGTCGAGCGGCAGGCCCGTCAGCTCCGTCAGGCGCGCGGCCCGGCCGCGCAGACGTTCGCAGACGTCGGCGGCCCGCCGGTCCTGCCACGAGAGCGCGACGGAGAGCGGCGACCCCGTGCGCCGGTCCCACGCGAGGACGGTCTCGCCTTGGTTCGCGAGCGCGACGGCGTCGACGGTCGTCCTCGCCAGAGCGACCGCGGCGCGGCCGGCGTCGACGACCGACCGCCAGAGCTCCTCGGGGTCCTGCTCGACGGCGCCGGGCGACGGCGTCGTCGGCTGGACCGGTACCGTCGCCTCGCCGAGGACGCGGTGATCGTCGGCGATCACCAGCGCCTTGGTCGCCGAGGTTCCCTGATCGATCGCGAGGACGTTCACCGGGAGGGGAGCTCGTCGTGGCGCTCCGGCGACATCGCGGTGGCTTGTAGGCCGCTGGCCGTGAGAGCGTCAACCGCATAGCGTTGCAAGCATGGAGCGCACGAGCGAGGCGCCGGTGCCGACGTCGTCTGCGGGGTGGGGCACGCCGCCCTGGCGCGTGGACGCGGTCCCACGACCGCCGGCGCTTCCGGCGACGCTCGACGCGGTGGTCGTCGGCGGCGGCTTCACCGGTCTCAGCGCCGCGTATCACCTGGCGCGCGCCGGCGCCGCGGTCGCGGTGCTCGAGGCGCGGCGAATCGGCGACGGCGCCAGCGGACGCACTGGCGGCATCGTCCTCGAAGGCACGGCGGCCGGTCCGCTCGAAGCGGTCGATCGCTGCGTGAGCGGCCTCGCGGCGCTCGTCGAGCGCGAGGCGATCGACTGCGCGCTCCGTCTCGACGGCTGCTTCGAGATCGCCCACGGTCCACGCGCCGCGCGGCGCGTGCTCGGGTGGCGCGACCGCGGCGCGGAGCTCGACGTCGTCGACGACGTCGAGGGCGGCACCGTCGACCCGGGCGCGCTGGTCTCGGGCCTCGCCGCCGCCGCGATCCGTGCGGGCGCGACGCTGTACGAACGGACGCCGGTCGCGCGGCTCAGCGTCGACCCGCGACCGGCGATCGTCCTCGCCGACGGGCGGGTGATCCGCTCGGCGCGTGTCGTCGTCGCGCTCAACGCCTACGCGCCGACGCTGCCGTCCGTCGCCGGCGATACGACCGGAGACGCCGATCTCCCGAGCTCGTTCACGCCGGCGTTGACGTATGCGATCTGCACCGAGCCCGTCGCCGACGGCATCCTCGCCGAGATCGGTCTCGCCGCGCACCGGCCGTTCTACACCGTCGATCAGCCGTATCTCTGGGGACGGACGCTCGCGGATCGCCGCCTGGTGTTCGGCGCCGGTCTCGGGTTCGACGCCGCCCGCGACGTGACGCGGATCACGCTCGAGCAGCGCGATCCCGCTGCAGCCCTCGCACGCCTGGAAAGCCGCGTGCGGCGGCTCCATCCGCGTCTCGCAGACGTTCGCATCGCCGCCCGATGGGGCGGGCCGATCGCCTTCGTCGCGAGCCGGACGCCGGTTCTGAGCCGTCACCCGCGCTCGCGTGACGTGATCGTCGCCGGCGGCTACGCCGGCCACGGCGTCGCGCTCGGCGTCCGGGTCGGCGAGCTCGCCGCGACCGCGCTCCACCGCGACGCGGAGCTGCCCTCGTGGGGAGCGATCGCGGCGCGCTAGACGAAGGCGACTGCCGGTGGCGCAGCGGCCACGCGTCGACTGACGCGGCGGACGCTACGACGTCGCGCGCAGCGGCCGCGCGCGACGCGGTGCGAGCGTCACGTTTGTAGCGCGCCGGCGTTTCGCGTCCACGGTTCGCCCATAGCAACGGTCAGCTCGACGTCGATAGGCTTCGGCTGGACGTCCGCACAGGTCTCGGATTCCGTAGGCGCTTTCGCGTCGCTCCGCCGTGATCCGCCCGGCGGCACTTCGCTTGCTGCGCGAGCGGACACGCACGACGACGTTCACGGCGCGATTCGGATTCCGGAGACCGCCCTCCGTCGATCGGTCGTAGATCGGAAGGAGAAACCATGCGGACGATCACCACCATCTCGGCCCTCGTCATCTCGGGATTGCTCGCCGTCGGCTCGGCGAGCGCACAGGACTGCGCCGTCAGCTGCCGGCAGGAGTGCCGCCAAGAGGCGGCGCAATGCGCGGCGGAAGTGGCGCTGGAGTTGAAGGCGGGCAAGTTCGCCTGCCAGGCGGACGCGACCAATGCGCGTTTCGACTGCGAGGCCGACGCGCAGAGCGACCGCGGCGACTGCGTCGGCACCTGCGGCGTCGATCTGCGCGCGTGCCTCGCGGATGCGAAGGCCACGTTCCAGGACTGCAAGGCGACGATGAAGGACGAGATCGCCGCATGCATCGCCGACGTCGCGAGCGCCGCGCAGTTGGACGGCCAGAGCTGTGCCGACGATGCGGCGAGCTGTCTCGCGATCTGCGGCAACTCCGGCGGCGTACGATAGACCGATCGACGACGGCGCTCGCGCCGCGCGCGTGGTGCCGGCGCCGGCCTCGGCGTCGGCGCTCCCGCGCCGCCGCGTACCCCGGCCGTCGGTCACGCGGGCTGCCGGGCTCCGCTTCCCTGCGGGGCCCGGCGTCTCTACCTTGACCAGCACACGAATGTGACGGATGAACGCTGCACATCGTGCCGGCGCGCCGCGCCGAGACGGGGGGAACGATGGCGCAGACGATCGACGAGCACGCGGTCACCGTCCGGATCGAGACGCTGGAGCGTCAGCTTCGACGCCTGAAGGCCCTCGCGTTCGTGTTGCTCGCGGTCGTCGGCGCGACGCTCACCATGGCCGCGCTGCCGTCGTCCGACATCGTACGCGCGCGCCTGTTCCTGGTCGTCGACGAGCACGGCAAGGAGCGCGCGCAGCTCGGTCTCTCGTCCGACGGCGAGGCGCTGCTGAGCCTCCTCGACGAGCGCCAGACGCATCGCGCCGGGTTCGGCCTCTACGCCGGCGGTGAGCCGTATCTCAGGCTCGCGGAGAAGCACGGCCGGACGCGCCTCTCGTTGCAGGCGATGGACGGCGATCGCGGCGGGCGCATGACCGGCGTCTACCTCGCCGACGACCGCGCACGCCCGCGGGCGACGCTGACGGTCGACGGCAGCGGTGCCCCGACGATGAGCTTTCTCGACGACGACGCGCGCAGCCGGTTCTGGGTCTCGAGCGACGCCAAGGGCGCCGCGTTCCTCGTTCTCGGCGACGAGCGGGCGCGTCCGCGGCTGTCGTTGCGGACCGACGGCGACGGCCGACCGGCGTTGCAGCTCTTCGATCGCAACCAGCGCGCCCGCATGCTGCTGGCGTTGGACGATCCCGACACGCCGCTCTTCCGCCTGAACGACCGCGACGGCGCGGCGATCTTCACCGCCCCCTCGCGCGTGCCGCGGCTCGCCGCCGCGGTGCCGCCGCTGCTGCCGCATTGACCGGCTAGACCGGGAGTCTCGCCGGTTCACCTGCGGCGAGCGTCGACGAGCGGCTACGCGCTACTCGTCGTCGACGCCGCTCTCGCGCTTCAGCCGCTGGATGTCCTCGTCGATCTCGAGGGTGTCCTCGCGGTTTTTCGTGAGCGAGCGGCGGGTCTGGCGCGCTTTCCTGAGCTTCATGCGCAGTGCGTCCTCGCGCTCCTCCTGGTCGGTGACGTGCTCGCTTTCCTTTTGGAGCTTGTGTTGCTCCACCTCGTATTGCTCCGGGAGCGAGAGCTTCTTCGCGAACGCGCTGGTGGCGAGGCCGGGGGCGAGGAGCAACGAGCCGATCAGAAGGACGATGAGTGTCTGCACGGCAGTACCTCGTAAACGGGGGTGGCGAATTTTGCGGTAGGGAGATTAGCGCGCCGAACGGGGCGTCGACAAGTGACGTTCCGCCGGCCGTCGTCGCGGTGATCGAGCCCTTGCGGGGAGTAGGGGCCATCCCGCACACTGCGGAGACGAGTCGGCGCGACGGGGATGCGGCGGGTCACCAGGCGAGGAGGACGCATGAGGGACGCGAGGCGCAGCTGGTGTGACGCCGCGACGCTGGCGCTGGTCGCGGCGCTCGTCCTCACCGGCTGCGGCGGCGGAGGAGGCGGCGGCGCGAGCGGGGTGCGCTTCGAGGAGGCGCCGGCGGTCAGCGCAGGTCCGAACCCGCAGGTGCCGCTCGTCCGGATCGTGACCGCTCGAACGAGCGTCGCGACGCGGCTCCGCGTGACGGTCGCCGGCGACGCCGGCGACACCTTCACCGTCGAGTCCTCCGACTTCACGACGGCACACTCGCAGCCGATCCTCGGCCTCCAGCCCGACCGCACCTACGACCTCACGGTCTCGGCGACCGCCGCCGACGGCGCCGCCCGCCAATGGGATCAGCCGCTGGTCATCCACACCGACCCGCTGCCCGAGAGCTTTCCGGTGCTCGACGTGCGCACCGCCGACGTCGACCGCATGGAGCCCGGCTTCACGCTCTTCGGCATGCGCAACAAGGATCTGAGCGCGTCCTTTCTCGTCGTCGTCGACCGTCGCGGCGACGTCGTCTGGTTCCTCGACGGCGCGCTCGGACCGGTCGTGACCCAGCTCTCGAACGGCAACCTGATCGCGGTGAGCGCCGACCGCACGACGGTCCAGGAGATCACGCTGCTCGGCGAGACCGTGCACGTCTGGTACGCGGCGCTGGCGTCGGCGCCGCCGCCGCCCGGCGGCATCCCGGTCGAGGTCTTCACCTTCCACAACGAGATCGTCGAGGTGCTCTCGGATCATACGTTTCTCAGCTCGAGCGACAGCGTGCGCACCGTCGACGACTTCCCGACCGACGAGAACGACCCGACCGTGCGCGCGACGGTGCCGGTCCTCGACGAGCCGATCGTGCAGTTCGCCGAGGACGGCAGCATCGTCCGCACCTGGAACTTCGTCGACATCCTGAACCCGCGACGGATCGGCTTCGATTCGACGCTCGGCCTGCCGGATGCGGCGGACTGGGTGCACACCAACGCCGCGGTCGTCGACGAGCGCGACCGGACGATCCTCGCGTCCTTCCGCCACCAGGATGCGGTCGTGAAGCTGACGGCCGACGACATGCGGCCGGTCTGGATTCTCGGCCCGCACGCCAACTGGGAAGGCTTCGAGCCGTTCCTGCTGACGCCGGTGGGCGAGCCGTTCGCCTGGTCGTACCACCAGCACGCGCCGCAGCTCACCGCGCGCGGCACGCTCCTCCTCTTCGACAACGGCAACTACAAGGCGAGCCCGTTCACCGGCGAGGCGAAGCTGCCGGCGGCGGAGAATCACAGCCGGGCCGTCGAGTACGAGATCGACGAGAGCGCCAAGACGATCCGCCAGGTGTGGGAGTTCGCGCATCCGACCGAGCAGCTCTACGCGCCCTTCGTCGGCTCCGCCTACGAGCAGCCGGTGACGGGGAACGTGCTCATCACCTACGGCGGCCTGTGCACGATCGACGGCGTCCCGAGCGACGACATCGCCGACTGCCGCGGCAGCGCGCGCATCATCGAGGTGAATCGCGCCGCCGGCGACGCGATCGTCTTCGACCTCGAGCTGCACGACCGCGATCCGGGCGCGATCGGCTGGCTGGTGTATCGCAGCAACCGCCTGGCGTCGTTCGGCGGCCGTTCCTGAGCGCGACGGTGAGCCGCGCGCCGCTGCGCGCTCGCCGAGTCAGCTCGTGTGCCGGCGCAGGAAGGCGATCGTCATCGGCCAGGCTTGCCGGGTCGCGGCGAGGTTGGCGCCGTATTGCCCGCTCTGGGCCCGCAGGAAGCCGTGGCCCGCGCCCTCGAAGACGTGCCGCTCGTACGGCTTGCCGAGCGCCTTCATTCTCGCCACGGTCGCGGGAATCGTCGCGCCGACGCGCTCGTCGTTGCCGCCGTACAGACCGAGCACGGGTGCCTTGATCGCGGCGAGCGTCGAGAGATCCGCGGGTGCGGTGCCGTAGTAGACGACCGCGGCGCTCAACGCCGGCTGCACGACCGCGTAGGCGAAGCTCGTGGAGCCGCCCCAGCAGAAGCCGACGCTCGCGGTCTTGCCGTTCGCCGCCGGCAGGCGCACCGCGTACGTCCGCACGGCGTTGAGCCGCCGCATCACCTCGGTCCGCGTGAGACCCGAGACCGCCTTCGTCACCGCGTCGCGGCTCGGAAACGCGTCGGTGCCGCCGCCGTTCGGCCCTTTGCCGGAGAGCAGGTCGGGCGCGAGCGCGATGAAGCCCTCGGCCGCGAGCTGGTCGGCGACGGCGCGCACCCAATCGCTGAGACCGTAGATCTCGTGGATGACGATCACCGCCGGCGCCTTCTCCTTGCGCTCGGGGTAGACGACCCAGACGCGGACCGGCGTCCCGCCGACGTCGACGGTCGCGAGCTCGCCGTGACGCGGCGAGCGGTTCAGGCGGTCGCGCGCCTCGTCCTCGCCCGGCGGCAGCGTCGGGGCGGCGTTCGCCGCCGCGGCGCGATCCGAGCCGGCGGTTGCCGCTGCCACCGGCGTCGATGAGGCCGTGCCCGGCTCGGCCGCGCGGCCGGTCGCTGCCGTCGCGACCGCGCAGAGGCAGAGACCGACCGCGGCGAGCCGCGCCGGTTCACGCCTCACGGCGCCGCGACGGACGGGATGCAGACCAGGGTCTCCTTCTTGGCGTCGAGCTGTCCGCTGCCGAACTGATTGGCGACGTGGACGCCGAGCTGCGGGACCGTCTTCTGCTGCGTGATCTTCGTGCCCTTGTCGGCCGGATCCGCGGGGCCGCAGCCGTTCTGCGCGATCGTCTTCTTCGCGAGCTTCGCGGTGTAGCACAGCAGGCGCGAGCCGGGGTTGCGGATCGTCGACGGCGTGATCGCGAACGGCGTGCCCTTCTCGTGGCCGCTGAGCAGCGTCGGGTTGCCGGACTTCGCGACCGGATTGCAGAGCAACGCGAGCTTCTTCAGGTCGTAGCGCCGCGCCTGGACGTGGAGCTGGTCGGCGACGTCCACCTGCGTGCGCTTCGCGAGCGGCGTCGTCGGCGTGCCGTCGGCGCGCTTCTTCTGCGTCTTCACCTTGTAGCAGAGGAAGTGGTCGACGTTGTGATCGGACTCCTGCGGCGGCGAGACGGGATTGCTCAAGTCCTTCGCCGTCGGGAGCATCAGCTCCGCCGGCTTCGTGACCGTGACCACGGCGTCGTCGCATTGATTGACGACGTGGACGTCGGGGCGCTTGACGAACCGCGGGCTGCCCTTCGCGAGCTTCACGGCATACGACTCGAGGTGCGTGTCGGGATCGGCGACCATGTCGCCGTTCCGGCTCGCGGGAAGCGCGAGCGTCGTCGGCTTCACGACGTCGTAGTCGGCGACGCTCCCGAAGTCGTCGTCGGCGAGCGTCACGGGGCCGAGCTTGACGAACTTCGGCGTCGCCTTCGCGGTCTTGTACACCATGAAGGTCGCGAGCGGCTCGCCGCCGACCGCGGCGAAGGCGCGCGCGTCCTGCGACGGCAGGAGCTGCGCGGTGCCGGCGAAGCTTGCGGTCAGCACCTCCGTCCCGGGATCACCGACCGTCAAGACGCACGTCGCGCGGCCCTTGACGTCGGTGGTGGTGGAGCACGGCGGTCCACCGAGGGCGAGCTCGACGGTCGCGCCGGCGACCGGAACCGGCGGATTCACGGAGTTGTCCGTCAACGACGCCACGACCGGAACGGGCAGGCCCGGGCTGCCGCCCTTCGGGCTGGGGTTCAACGTCAGGAACGTCCGGTGCTTGCCCGGTACCCAGGTCACCCGCGCCTTGTTCGACGTCAGCACCGAGTCGGCGATCGTCGCCTGCGCCGTGACGACGTCGTCGCCCGCGACCACGCCGGCGAGCGTGAACATCGCCTCGCCGTCGGCGTTCGTCCGCGTCATCCGAACCTGCGGATTGGCGCCCTTCACCGCGAACAGCACCGGCGTGTCCTCGGGCACGTCGGTGTTGCGGAACGTCGCCGTGAACGTCTCCGAGGTCCCCTGCGACGGATCGGGCGAGACGGTCGTCGGCGTGAGGGTGAGGGCGAGAGGTGCCACCGCCGCCGCGAAGCTACAGCCGCCGTTCGCGTTCGTGACCTTGTAGACGACCGAGGAGGCGCTGGCGTACAGGCAACCGTCGGGGCCGATCTCGCCGCCCCCGAGGTTCTGCGCGACCGGTGTCCGGGTCTGCGGATCCGCGATGTCGACGACCTCGAGGCCGTCGGCCGTGAGGACCAGCAGCGACTGCGCCTCGCCGTCGGCGTCGACTTCGGCGACGTTCACCCAGAATTGCGATTCGAGGCCCGGCAGCGTCGTCACCGTCGGCGGCATCGGTTGGTCGGTGCCGCTGATCCGCACCACGGGCGGGTGGGCGTCGAAATAGCTGGCGACGGCGTAGAGGGTGCCGTTCGGCGCGAACGTCAGGTGTCCGTTCGGCGACCCCGGCAGGGTCGCATAGACCTCGACCGTCGGTGTCGCGCTGGCCGGATCGCGGACGCGGTGGATCGTGGGGTCGGCGGCGCCACCCAAGCAGAAGTCGTCGTAGAAGAGGTCGCCGCTCAGGGGATCGACCGTGAGGTTGAAGATACAGCGCAGGTTCGACGCGACGGTGCGAAGCACGGCGCCGGTGTCCGGATCGATCTCGAAGATGGCCCCGGTGTCGAAGTTGCCGGTCGTCACGAACTGCGCCGCGTAGAGACGGCCGTCCTTGCCGACCACAGGCGACTCGAGCGTCGGGGCGAGCGTCGCGAGACGGTCGGCGGTCGAGGCCGCGCCGCCGGCGGCATCGAGATCGAAGATGTCGCCGTTCATGAAGTTGGTGATGAAGACGCGACCTTCCCGGAATGCCGGCGACGACGCGCCGGCGCAGAAGTCGAGGCTCACGCCGCCGACTACGCCGAGGCTGCCCGCGGCGAAGCCGGTGGCGAACGGCGTCACCACGAACCCGTCCGCCGCGACGGGCGGCGTGTCGTTGTTGCCGCACGCGGTGCCGGCGCCGTTGCCGAACGTCACCTGCGGCATTCCCGGAATCGCCAGATCGCCGTCGCTGACGTCGGCGGCGCTGTAGGTCACGGTCTCGTTCACGAGGTCGGTCACGGTGAACGCGATCTGGCCGTTTACGTCGGTGACGCTCGGATCCGGTCCGGCGATGACCGAGTGGCCCGCACCCTGCTCGAGCCGCACCTCCTTGCCGGGCGTCGGGCGCTGGAGCGCGTCGACGAGCGTCACCGTGATCGTCGCCGAATCCATACCGTCCGCGGTGACGTTCGACCGATTGGCGACGACGCTCCCGCTCGCGGCCGTCGGCACGACGAACGGGAATCTCGGGTTCGTCGTGAGCGGAAACCCGTCCGTCGTGTCCGTCGCCGTGAAGATCACGTCCTCGGCCGTGAGGTCCTTCACCGTGAAGACGACTTCTCCGGCGGCGTCGGTTACGCCGCTCGCCGGCGTGATCGTCACGTGCGTTCCGCCGCTGGCGGTCAGTGTGACCGTCTTCCCGGCGACGCCGTGCTGGTTCGCGTCGAGCAGCGCGACGACGACGAAGCCCTGCGAGACGCCGTCGGCCGGGACCGTCATCGGGACGTCGAAGTCCGAGATGACGTCGCGCTGGAGCGCCGGCGAGACCAGGGACAGATCGGGATCGGGGGTGCCGATCGCGTCGCCGCGCAGCTGGGCGATCAGCTGATCGACGTTCGGCGATCCGAGACCGACGTGCGCGAAGTCGCTGCTCAACGCCGCGGGGCCGTTGAATCCCGGCGTCGCGGCGAGCGGATAGAGCAGGGGATTGAGGAAGCCGAGGTTGCTGCCGACGGCCTGGTTGATCAGCGCCGTGTACGCCGCCCACAGCGGCGCGGTGAGGCTGGTGCCGCCGTAGAGGGCGCCGGTCGGGCAGCCGCCGGCGCTCGCCTGGCAGATCATGACGCCGTCCGCGGGGTCGGCGCTCGCGACCACGTCGGGAATCGAGCGCATCGGCGAGGTGGTGAAGCCGTTCTGATAGCTCGGACGGGGGAAGAAACGGCTGACGCCGAAGCCGCCCTGGCCGGTCGGCGGCGTCGCGTTGGCCCCGTTCCACCACGTCTCGCTCTTGCGGGCCTTGCCGTCTCCGCTCGTGACCGACGAGCCGCCGACGGCGGTCGCGTGCGGCGCGCTCGCAGGCACGTGCGCGGTGTTCGGGCTGCCGTCGAGGCAGGTGCTGCCGGAGTCGCCGGCGGCGTTGAAGACGCTGACGTTCGACATCGCGGCGCTCTGGAAGATCGCGTCGATGCCCTGCACGTCGGCGAGCGACGTTTGATCCTCGCAGTACGCGAAGCTGTTGCTGATGATCGTCGGGTTGTCGTTCAGCGCCGCGTTGAAGAGGTCCTGGAAGGTCGAGCCGGGGCCGGCGAAGGGCGCGTCGTAGACGACGACCTGCGCGGCGGGCGCGAGCGTCATCACGGTGGTGACGTCGAGCAGCAGCTCGTCCTGGGCCTTGCCCGGCGTCGCGCCGCCGTTGACGTGCACCTGGCTCAGATTCGCGAGCTGCGAGGGCGGGAATCCGAGGAGCGCGAGGTAGTCGGCGACGTCGCTCGTCTGGAAAGTGTCGAAGCCGACGATCGCGATCTTCTGCGCCGTCCCGTCGACCGGCGTCGCCGCGCGCGGGTGCGCCGCGCGCGCCCGCGGCAGCGTCAGCGCCGAGGCGTCGAACTCGACGTATCCCGGCGGGCACGGTTCGAAGAGGAGCGGGCAGCTACTCGAGTCGAGCAGCTTTGCGAACGCGAAGAAGTTGAAAACGAACGTGGTGTGGTTCTCCGCCGCCTTTTTCGCGGCGCTGATGCATTCCTTGTACGGGTTCTTGACCGCGTTGCCGTCTTTCGACTTGACGCAGGTCTTGTGGCCTGGCCCGCACGGGACCGGCGTCGCGAGCAAGGCGCAGAGCGCGACGTCGTACGCGAGCATGATCGAGTCGGTCGTCGGGGCCGGGCGCGCCAGGTTCGAGAGCCCCGCGACGCTCCGCACGTGCGACGCGATCTCGTCCGGCAGCGCCGGGTCCTCGTCGTTCGCGAAAAACGTACGGTCGCCGAGCTGGTAGTCGCCGATCCGCACCCGCAGCGCGTGCTCGGCGTCGGCGCGCGTGCCGCGCACCGTGAGCGTCAGGCGGTTCGCCGACGTGTCGACGACCTCGAAGCCGCTCGCTTGCGCGTACCGCAGGACGCGGTCGTAGGCGTCGGCCGACGGACCGAAGCGGTCGGCGATCTCGCGTTGCGTGAGAAACCGCCGATAGTTCGGCGCGGTGGGATCGGAGAGGCCACGCAGATACCGATCGAAGCCGGTCTGGTCGTCGTGCTCGAGGACGAACGTGAGCGTGATCGGGTCGGTTGCCGTTCCGGCGCTCGCGATCGGCGTCGCCCGCCGGAGCGCGGAAAGCTCGTGGCCGGGCAACCGCACCACGGCCGCGTCGGCGGCGGAGGTCGGCGCGCGACCGGGAGACGAGGCGCCGAGGCCGCGGTCCGCCGCAGGCGATCGATTGGGGTCATGCGCGAACAGGAGCAGGAGCGGCAGGCTCAGCAGCAGGGCGAGTCGGATGGCTTTCGTCATCGGGGGGATTCCTTCACGGGATTGGTCGCGGCGGCCGTTGCGCTCGGCGCGGCGCGAGAGCGTCGCGAGTCATGCGGAGGCGAGACGGCGCTACGAGCGGCATCGAAGAGAGCGCATACTGGATCGTTCCACGGAACAGGCGGCCCGCACGGCGAGCGCGATTGTCGTCCGCCGGGGGCGGAAGTCAACCGGATATTTCGGGATGCTTTGGAGTCATGGTCGGGAGCGGCGCGTGGGGCGTGCACGACCGTCGCCGTGATCGCGAGGGTCGTGCGCCGGCGTGACGCAGGAGCGATGTCAGCGCGCGGCGCAAATGGGCAAGGGCGGATCGTCGAGAGGGGAGGCGCGTCGGCCGAGCGATGATCGTCGGGGGCCGTCCGGTCGTAACGAACCCCTTGGTGGGTACGTACGTGTGCGTAAGTGAATCGAGACATTACGGAACACGGAAACGCAGTGATATGAGGGCCAGTATCTCGTTCTCGGGGTGACGATCGATGCCGTCGTAGCGACGGAGCGCGCCGGCGCATGGGTGATCTACATGGGTTGGACGGAGGCACATCAGTCGCGGCAGCCTCGACGGGGCATCACCGCGACGATCGGGATCGACGGGGCCTGGTCGGTCGCCGCTCGCAGGCGTGGCCTGGCAGTCGGTTCCGGTCGGGACCGCGTCGCCGAATTCGGACGCATTCAGGTGCGCTGGGGCCGTGGTAGAGTCTTCGGTCGGCGGCGCGCTGCCTCGGGGCGCGGCGCCGTTCCGGTGCAGCGATGATCACGACCGTCCTCGCCGAAGACCACCACGTCGTCCGCCAAGGACTGCGCGCGGTGCTCGACTGCGAGCCCGACATCGAGGTCGCCGGCGAGGCGGCGGACGGTCTGGAGGCGTTGCGGGTCTGCTCGCGCGTGCGGCCGAACGTGCTCGTCGCGGATCTGATGATGCCGAACATGGGGGGACTCGAGCTGACGCGGGCGATTCGCCAGCACCACCCCGACACCCGGGTGGTGATACTGTCGATCCAGTCGAGCACGCCCTACATTCACGACGCGTTCGTGTCGGGCGCGACCGGGTACGTGCTCAAGAGCGCGCGCGCGGACAACCTCGTCACCGCGATCCGCAGAGTCGCCGCCGGGCAGCGCTACCTGAGCCCGCCGCTGTCGGAGCGCGACCTCGAGCGCGGCCCGAAGACGTTCGAGAGGCCGCTCGACGTGCTCGAGGAGCTGACGCCGCGCGAGCGCCAGGTGCTGGTGCTTGCCGCCGGGGGACGCACCAACGCCGAGACCGGCGCGCAGCTCGGCATCAGCCCGCGGACGGTCGAGGTGCACCGCGCGAACCTGATGCGGAAGCTGCGGCTGCGGTCGCACATCGACCTCGTCCGATATGCGATGAAGCGGGGCATCCTCTCCGACGAGTGATCTCGTCGTCGACGTGTCGCGTGGCGCGTGGCGCGGGGCGTGTGTGCCCGCTCCGGCGACGGAAGCCTACGTCGCCGGAGCAGGCACACACGCCCCGCGCCACGCGGCTCGTGCTCGTGGACGTCGTCACGCGTCGAGCGCGAATCGCCGCGACGCTGGCGCGAGGCGTTCGCGGGCGCCGGCGTGCGGTCAGCGGACGCGGTCGGCGATGAGGCGGACGCTGGCGGCGACGTCGAGGCGCGAGGTGTCGACGTGGTGGCGCGCGCGGCGGTAGAGCGGCGCGCGGCGCGCGAGCAAGCGGCGGAGCTCGCTCTTGGCGGCCGGACGCCCCGCCATCGGGCGCGGGTCGCCCTGACGGACGACGCGGTTCCAGTGCGCGTCGGCGCTGGCGCGCAGCCACACCGTGACCGTGTGCTTCTCGAGGAGCGCCCACGCCTCGGCGTTCTCGACGATGCCGCCGCCGGTCGCGAGCACCGCGTGGACTCCTCGAGCGTCCGGTGCGTCGCGGCGCCGGGCGGCGAGGAAGCGGCGGAGCGCCGCGACCTCGAGCTCGCGGAAGTACCCTTCACCGTGCAGGGCGAAGATCTCGGCGAGGGAGAGCCCGGCCTCCGACTCGACGAGGCGGTCGAGCTCGGCGAACTCCGCCCCGAAGCGGGTCGCGAGCTGCCTGCCGATCGTGCTCTTGCCGGCGCCGCGAACGCCGAGCAGGGCGACGACGCGCGGCGCGCGCGTCGGGGCGCTCTCCGCCGCTGCGACCAGCGCCGCGGCGCTGGTCCCGAGCGCGCGGGCGAGACGGGCGAGGCGCAGCAGCGAGACGTTCGCGCGCCCGGCCTGGAGCTCGGTCATGAAGCGCGGCGAGAGTCCCGCGCGCGCGGCGAGCTCGGCGACCGAGAGACGCTGCCGCGTGCGCTGCATGCGGATCGCCGAGCCCAGCCGTACCAGGAGCTCGTCCACGGTGGCGGCAATATAGTGCTCACACGCGTCGAGCGGCAAGCAAGATAAAGCTTGAACGCGGCGCGCCCCGGCGCTAGACCGCCGTCGTGGCGACGAGCGATCTCGAGACCGCCGCCGGCGCGACGCCGATCGCGTTCCAGACGGACCCGTCGCGCTACCGTCATTGGCGGCTCGAGGTCCGGGGCGCGATCGCGACGCTGGCGATGGACGTCGCCGAGGACGGTGGCATCGTCCCCGGGTACGCGCTCAAGCTCAACTCCTACGACCTCGGCGTCGACGTCGAGCTCGCGGACGCGATTCAACGCATCCGCTTCTCGCATCCGGGCGTGCGTACGCTGGTCGTGACGTCGCTCCGCGACCGGACGTTCTGCGCCGGCGCCAACATCGTCATGCTCGGGCGCAGCTCGCATGCGTTCAAGGTGAACTTCTGCAAGTTCACCAACGAGACGCGCCTCCATCTCGAGGAGCTGAGCCGCGACTCGCACGTCGCGACGCTCTGCGCGCTGAGCGGCACGGCGTCGGGCGGCGGCTACGAGCTCGCGCTCGCCTGCGACGAGATCCTCCTCGTCGACGACGGCGCGTCGGCGGTGTCGCTACCGGAGGTGCCGTCGCTCGGCGTGCTGCCCGGCACCGGCGGCCTCACGCGCCTCGTCGACAAGCGCAAGGTCCGGCGCGATCACGCCGACTTCCTGGCGACGACCGCGGAGGGCGTACGGGGACGACGCGCCGCCGACTGGCGTCTCGTCGACGAGGTCGTTCCGCGCTCGCGTTTCGCGAGCCGCGTCGGCGAGCGCGCCGACGCGCTCGCGGCCGGGAGCGCGCGCCGTGCCGGCGGCGAGGGCATCGAGCTCCCGCCGCTCCGGCGCACGGCGGCCGGCGACGCGATCGAGTACGGCCACGTGACGCTCGCGATCGACCGCCCGCGCCGGACGGCGACGCTCACCGTGCGCGCCCCCGTCGAGCCGCAGCCGTCCGACGCCGACGGGTTCCTCCGCGCCGGCGCCGGCGCGTGGGCGGTCGCCGCGTGGCGCGAGCTCGACGACGCGATCCTCCATCTGCGCTTCGCGGAGCCCGAGGTCGGCGTGGTGCTGCTGCGGACGGCGGGCGATCCGCAAGCCGTCCTCGCGGTCGACGCCGCCGTCGTCCGCGAGCGCGAGCACTGGCTCGTTCGCGAGATCCTGCTGCTCCAGCGGCGGGTGCTGAAACGCCTCGACGTGACCGCGCGCACCTGGTTCGCGACGATCGGTCCCGGGTCGGCGTTCGCCGGGTCGCTCTTCGAGCTCGCGCTCGCCGCCGACCGTTCGTACATGCTCGCCGACGAGCGCACGACGGTCGCGCTCTCGCCGCTCAACGCCGGAGTGCTGGCGACGGCCTCGGGCCTCTCGCGGCTCGCGGCGCGCTTCGGCGGCGACGCCGAGCGGGCGCGCGATCTCCTCGCGCACCAGGGGCCGTTCGGCGCCGACGAGGCGCTGCGCGCGGGGCTCGTGACCTTCGCGCCCGACGAGCTCGACTGGGACGACGAGATCCGGCTCGCCGTCGAGGAGCGCGCCGCGATGAGCCCGGACGCGCTCACCGGCATGGAGGCGAACCTGCGCTTCGTCGGTCCCGAGACGCTCGAGACCAAGATCTTCGGCCGCCTCTCGGCGTGGCAGAACTGGATCTTCACGCGCCCCAACGCGACCGGCGAGAACGGCGCGCTCACGCTCTACGGAAGCGCCGGCCGGCGGCCCGCGTTCGACTGGCGGCGCACGTGAGGCGCTCGCGTGAACGGATTCGCGCGCGGGCGCGGTGGCGGTCGCGTGAAAGGATGTGATCGATGGGCCAGGTCTCGCTGAACGACATCATCCCGAACAACGTCGATCTCTCGTCCGATACGCGCCTGCAGCGGGCGCTCGAGCGCTGGCAGCCCGGCTTTCTCGCGTGGTGGCGGGAGATGGGCCCGGACGGGTTCCAGTCGAGCGACGTCTATCTGCGAACGGCGGTCGCGGTCGGCTCGGACGGCTGGGCGCACTTCGGCTACGTGCGCATGCCCGAGTACCGCTGGGGGATCTTCCTCGCCGACCGCGACGCCGACCGGCGGATCGGCTTCGGCGATCGTCTCGGCGAGCCGGTCTGGCAGGAGGTTCCCGGCGAGCATCGCACGGCGCTCCGCCGCCTGATCGTCACCCAGGGCGACACCGAGCCGGCCTCGGTCGAGCAGCAGCGCCGGCTCGGACGGAGCTGCCCGTCGCTCTACGATCTGCGGAACCTCTTCCAGGTGAACGTCGAGGAGGGACGCCACCTCTGGGCGATGGTCTACCTGCTGCACACGTACTTCGGCCGCGACGGCCGCGAGGAGGCGGAGATGCTCCTGCGGCGGCGCTCGGGCGATCCCGACACGCCGCGCATCCTGCAAGCCTTCAACGAGCCGATCGACGACTGGCTGTCGTTCCTGATGTTCACGACCTTCACCGATCGCGACGGCAAGTATCAGCTGCTCGCGCTGGCGGAATCGGCGTTCGACCCGCTCGCGCGCACGTGCCGCTTCATGCTGACCGAGGAGGCCCATCACATGTTCGTCGGCCAGACCGGCGTCGCGCGCGTCGTGCAGCGCACGGCCGAGCTGGTGCGGGCAGGGAAGGACCCGGCGCGCGAAGGCGCGATCCCGTTCGAGATGCTCCAGCGCTATCTCAACTTCTGGTACGGCGTCTCGCTCGATCTCTTCGGCTCCGAGGTGTCGACGAACGCCGCCAGCTACTTCGGCGGCGGCTTGAAGGGACGGCCGCGGGAGGAGCGCTACGCGGATCACGTGCTCCTCGAGGGCGGCGCGCCCGTCGAGCTCCTCGACGGCGGCGCGATCGTCACGCGCGAGGTCGCGCCGCGCCTCGCCGTCAACCTCGAGGTGCGCAACGCGTACGCCGACGACTGCCGGGCGGCGGTCGACAAGTGGAACCGGCTCGTCGCCGATCTCGGCGTCGAGCTCCGCCTGCCGTCGCAGCGCTTCAACCGTCGCGTCGGCACGTTCGCCGCCGGGTTCTTCGATCCCGACGGCCGGCGGATCGACGAGGCGGAGTTCCGCCGCCGCGAGGCCGAGTTCCTTCCGAGCGACGGCGACGACGCCTACGTGCGGAGCTTGATGGCGCGGCCGGTGACCGAGCCCGGCCGGTTCGCGAGCTGGATCGCGCCGCCGGCGCGCGGCATCGACGGCTTGCCGGTCGATTTCGAGTACGTCCGCTGCAACGAGGCCTGACGTCCCGCCGGACGCGGGCCGGCGTGCCGGTAACCCATCGCTTGCCGCATTCTCGGTAGTCGCGCTCACGTCATCGCGTGGGTTGACTAGGCGGGCGCGTCCCGAGACGCTGATGGTCGAGTCGCCTCTTCCCTACAGGAGACCTGGACGTGACCCGGCTGACGGCGGCACATACGCTCCGTTCTCTTTCGCACCACCGCTTCGAAGCTCCCTCCGTTCACGGAGCGCCCGCGTCGTGAGGAAGGACGACGCGACGTATCTCTTCGAGCGGCCCTTCCGGAAGGCGCGCGCGCAGCACTACTGGTCGTCGCTGCTGGCGATGTTTCTCGTCCACCTCGGTCGCAAGGCGACGCCGCCGCCGATTCCGACCTGGCACCTTCAGTACGAGCCCCCGCACTGGGCGTACGCCGAGCATCGCCGCCTCGAGACCGCGGGGATCACCTGGGACGGCCTCTTCGTCGAGCCGCCGCCGCGCGAGCTGCTGCGACACGTTTGCGCCGGCCGGCTGCGCCCGACCGAGGAGCAGATCCTCGCCAACCATCTCGGGGAATCGCGACGCGCCGGTCCGGACCTGGTGATCTTCAGGCCCGACGGTCCGACGCAGATCGTCCTCATCGAGGTGAAGGCCGCAGGCGGGCGGCTCGAGCCCGACGCGATCAAGCGCTACCGCGACGCGGAGCGGATGCTCTCGGAGCAGCTCGGCCTCGGCGCGGCGTTCCTGCTCGCGTGCTCCATCGGCGATGCGCGCGCATCCGGTATCGACGAGCGCGAGATCAGCCGCTCGCGCATCGAGCTCCTGCTGTGGGACCGCATCCTCGAGGCGATGGGCCGGGACGACGAGTTCAATCGCCTGCTGCCGGCGGACGTCCTGGCCTACACCAAGGCGCCGCTCGAGTGCGCGTGCCCGCGGCCCGCGGGATCGGACGCCGCCGGCCGCGTGCAGCCGGGCGCCGGCGCGGTCATCCGAGCGCGCAGCGGCTCCTGATCGATCGTGGCCCGCGGTCGACGCGCGCGGTCCGATCGACGCGCGCCGTTGACGTCGACCGCGGCGTCTCGCAAGATGCTCCGCTCTCCATGCCCTTTGCTCGAAACGGCGACGTTCGGATCCTCTTCGAGTCGCGCGGCCGGGGCTTCCCGCTGCTGCTCGTCCCGGGAATTCCCGCGATCGCCTCCGATTGGTTTCCGTTCGCCGACGCGCTCGCCGAGCGCTTTCGGGTCGTCGCCTACGACAACCGCGGCAGCGGCAGCTCCGACGTGCCGGCGGGGCCGTACACGACGCGCGCGATGGCGGCAGACGCGCTCGCCGTCTTGGATGCCCTGAAGATCGAGCGCGCGCACGTCTTCGGGGTGTCGATGGGCGGCATGATCGCGCAGGAGATCGCGCTCGCCTTTCCCGAGCGCGTCGACCATCTGGTCCTCGGCTGCACGCACGCCGGCGTCCGGCACGCGGTGCGCCCGCCGCGGGAAGCGTCGCAGGCGTTCGCCTTCGAGACCGACGACTGGGGGGCGCGGATGCGGGCGCTGGCGCCGTTCGCGTTCGCGCCGAACGTCGACGCCGCGCTGCTCGCGCGCTTCATCGCGAAGAAGAGCGGCGACGTTCAGCTCGAGTCCGGGTATCGCGCGCAAATCGCCGCCGTGCTCGCGCACGATGCCCTCGACCGGCTCGGCGCCATTCGAAACCCGACGCTCGTTCTGACGGGCGACGCGGATCAGGTGATTCCCGCGCGCAACAGCCGCCTCCTGCACGAGCGGATCCCCGGCTCGCGCCTCCAGGTGATTCCCGGCGCCGGCCACCTCTTCTTCCTCGAGCGACCGAACCCGACGCTGGCGGCGCTCGCCGCTTTCCTCACGGGCCGTTAGCGCCGGCGGGGTGCGGGACGCATGACGGACGACGCTCGCGACATCGCCCCGCCGAAGCTCGAGTTCTTCTACGACTACTCGAGCCCGTGGACCTATCTCGCGTTCAGCCGCATCGACGACCTGTGCCGCCGGACCGGCGCCGAGCTCGTGTGGCGCCCGATTCTCGTCGGCGGCATCTTCAACACCGTCAATCCCTCGGTGTACGAGTCGCGCGAGCGTCCGGTCGCGGTGAAGGCGCGCTACATGCTGAAGGATCTCCGCGACTGGGCCGCCTACTGCGCGGTGAGGATCGTCTTTCCACCGACGGTCTTTCCGGTGAACTCCGTGAAAGCCCTGCGGGGCGCGCTCGTGGCGCTCGAGCACGGATGCATCGCGCCCTATAGCCGCGCCGTCTTCGCGAGCTACTTCGGCGACGACCTCGACATCAGCCGCGACGAGGTGCTGCGTCCGATCGTCGAGCGCGTCGGTCTCGACGCCGCGGAGTTCTTCGAGAGGATCGCGCGCCCGGATCACAAGGAAGCGATCCGCGCCAACACCGACGAATGCATCCGGCGCGGAGGCTTCGGGTCGCCGACGATGTTCGTCGGCGACGACATGTATTTCGGCAACGACCGGCTGCCGCTCGTCGAGCACGCGCTGCGGCGCGCGCTCGATCCATCGATCACCTGATCCGCGCTCGCGTCGTCGTTGTAAAAACATCCGTCCGCGGACACGAGACGCGCGCGCGGCCTGCGAAAACGTGCGGGTTTACGACGTCCGCGTCTGGCACGAGTCGTGGAACGGTCTCTCCAGAGGCGTCGAAGCGAATCACGCCTCCGGAGGAACGTCATGGGTGCCACCCGAGCATCGAGGATCCTGGCGACGGCCGTCGTCCTGGCGTCGGTGCTCGCGACCGCCGCGACTGCCCAGGAGTCGCCGGCACGGAGCGAGCACGACGCCGCGGTCGCGACCGAGATCGAGCATCGGCTGACGCGTGACCGCCAGGTCAATGCGCAAACGATCGACGTCGACGTCCGCGGGGGCGTCGTGACCCTCACGGGTCGCGTCACCGGCGATGCCGCCAAGCAGCGGGCGGAAGCGCTGGCGGCCGCGGTTCCCGGCGTCACCGACGTCCGCAATCGCATCGCGGTATCGACCGGCGGTGCGTCCGGCGGCGGCGGCCCGGGTCCGATTCCCGAGCGCATGCCGGGCGCTCACTGACCAGCGCGGCTTCGCGCGACGGCCGTCGTCGGGCAAAGCCGATCGGCATCACGGATTGCACCGTAAAGGAGGCAGCGATGGCGAAATACGGGAAGAAGGCGTCGCGGAAGGTCGAGAGAGCGATGCGCGAGCGAAAGAAGGGAACGTTGAAGAGCGGACGTTCGGGCAAGCGGGTGAAGAGCCGGAAGCAAGCGATCGCGATCGGCTTGTCGGAAGCGAGACGCGCCGGCGGCAAGGTGCCGTCGAAGAAGAGATCCTCGTCGAGGGCGCGATCCTCGTCGAGAACGAGGTCGTCCTCGAAGAGGAAGTAGCGCCGCGCCGGCGCCGGCGCCTCGGTGCTCGCCGGCGCACCGAGTAGGCGGCGGCGCCTCGCTCTCTTGCGCGGGAGTGCTCGGATTTGCGAGAAGTCCCGCCAGGCGGCGACTCGGGGGCTCGGTCGGGACGGACGGCGGGGGGTGAGCCACGCGCGCGCGCGACGGATCGACGGTCGACGTCCTGATCGAAAGCGGAGGTGGAGATGGCCAAGGGACAGATCAAGAAGGAACAGCGCAACAAGCCGAAGCTCACCGCGAAGCAGAAGGCCGAGAAGAAGAAGACGAAGCACGAGAGGATCGCGGGGCGCTGATCGGCGCGCCGCGGCACCCGCGCGGTCGACGGGCGATGCTCGGCCGATCGGTCGTTGGCAGCGCGCTGTCCGTCGTCCTGGTTCTCGGCGCGTCGCTCGGAGTCGGCTGCCGGCGCGCGCCGCGCGCGCTGACCTTGGTCGCGGCGATCCTTCCCGGCGAGCTGCCGGCGTATCGCGCGCTCGTCGCCGACTTCGAGCGCGCGACCGGACGGCGCGTCGTCGTGGTGCCGCAGCAGTATGCCGACATCCGCCGCGCGCTCGCGGCCGAGAGCGCGGCGGGGAGCGGCACGATCGATCTCGCGGAGCTCGACGTCTACTCGCTCGCCTCCGCGGCCGCCGACGTCCAGGCGCTCGAGCCGTCGTCGCTCGGCGGCGTCGTCGAGGCGCTCGAGCCGGCCGCCCTCCGCGCGGGCACGATCGACGGGCTGCGCTTCCTTCCGCACCGCGTGAGCTGGCAGGCGATGGTCTACGACCATGCGGTGCTCGGCGACCCGCCTCGCACCTGGGACGAGTTGCTGGCGGTGGCGCGCGCGCATCCGGGCAAGATCGGCTTCAAGGGCTCGCTGTACGAAGGGTTGACCTGCGACGTCCTGCCGTTCGTGTGGTCGGCCGGCGGTGACGGGGTGACCCTCGACGATCCGGGCGCGCTCGCGGCGTTTCGCCTCTTCCACGACCTCGCGCCGTACGTGAACCCGCAGAGCGCGACCTTCAAGGAGTCGACGATCGTCGAGGCGATGGCGCGCGGCGAGATCGTGCTGCACTTCAACTGGCCGTTCGCGATGTCGCTGTACGCGAGTCAGGGGCTGGCGCCCGATCCGATCCGCTCGGCGCCGCTGCCGCGTGGCCCGCAGGGCCGGGCGACGGTGCTCGGCGGCGGGTACGTCGGCATCCCGCGCCACGCGCCCGATGCGCGCGGTGCGCTCGAGCTGCTGCGCTACCTGCTGTCGCGCGACGCGCAAGCCCGTCTGGCGCGCGATCTCGGGTGGTTCTCCGCGCGGCGCGACGTCTCGGTCGGCAACCAGCGCGACGTGCTCGCCGGCTTCTCCGCGATGCGCGACCAGGTCCGGCCGCGTCCGGAGCGCGCCGACTACCCGCGGCTCAGCCGCGCGTGGCAGCAGGCGTTTCGCGCCGTGATGTTCGACGGCGAGGACCCCGACGTCGCGCTCCGCGGCGCGGCACGCGACGTCCGGGGCGGCGGCTCGTGACGCCGGAAGCGGACGGCGCGGGCGGCGACCGGGGTTCCCGCGCGCAGGCGCGCACGGGGTCGAGCGCGGCGCGGCGTGACGTGGCGCGCCGCGGTCGCGGCCCGCGCGACTGGCTGCTCGCGGCGCCGCTCGCCGTCTACCTCGCGATCTTTCTCGGGTACCCGACGCTGACGGCGCTGCGGATGACGCTGACCGACGGGCTGCGCGGCGAGTTCCCGAGCCTCGCGAACCTCCACGTGCTGTGGCGCGACCGTCTCTTCTGGCAGGCGGCCGCCGGCAACGTCATGATTCCGCTGCTCAGCGTCGCGCTCGAGCTCGTCGCCGGCGTCGCGCTCGCGCTCCTGCTCTCGACGCGGATGCCGGCGCGGCGGCTCGTCCGCGCCGCGGTCGTCGTGCCGTTCGCCATGCCGGAGATCGTCTTCCTGACGATCATGCGCAGCACGCTCGCGCCGCGCGGGTACGCGAACGGCGCGCTCGCCGCCGCCGGCGCGCCGCCGATCGACTTTCTTCTTCCCGGCCGCCTCCTGACCTATCTCACGGTCATCGCCGTCGACGCCTGGCGCACGACGCCGATCGTCTTTCTCATCGTCCTCGGCGCCCTCGCGGCGATTCCGCCGGAGATCGACGAGGCCGCGCGTCTCGACGGCGCGCGTGGCGTGCGCCGCATCGCGTTCGTCACCGTGCCGATGCTCTGGCCGGCGCTGGTCGCCGCGCTCCTCCTGCGCGGCCTCGACGCGCTCCGCATCTTCGCGGCGCCGCTCGTCCTCGCCGGCGTGGAAGGGGCGCCCGTGCTCTCGACGTACGCCTACCATCAATGGTCCGACTACGGAGACGACGGCGTCGCGGCGGCGGCGGCGACCGCCCTCGCCGTCCTGTGCGTGATCGCGAGCGTGCCGCTGCTCGCGCGACGGGTGCAGGGAGGCGCGGCGGGTGCAGGAGGTGCGACGTGAGCGTCACCGGCCGGGCGCGCCGAGGCGCGACGTGAGCCGCACGCGCCGGCGGACCGCCCTTGGCATTCCGCTGTCGGCGATCGCGCGCGCCGGCGCGATCCTCGCCGTCGTCGCGCTGGCGCTGCTCCCGCTCCTCCTCGTGCTCAAGCAGGCGATCACGGCGGACCGCGAGAGCTTCGCCTGGCCGCCGACGTGGCTTCCGCACGACCTCACGCTCGAGAACTTCCGCGCGCTCGCGTCGGCGGCGGAGGTGCCCGGCGCGGCGCTCCTGAGCGTCGCCGTCGCGTGCGGGACCGTCGCGGCGACGCTGATCGTCGCGCTTCCCGCCGCCTGGCTGGCGGCGCGGCAGGCGCGCTCGAGCCGCGCGCTCGACGCGATGGTGCTCCTCGCGCGCGTGTTCCCGCAGATCGCGATCGCCGTTCCCCTCGCGGTCGTCTTCGTCCGCTTCGGCCTCTACAACCGGCCGACGGGCATCGGCCTCTGCCTCGCGCACGTCCTGCTCGCGCTGCCGCTCGCCTTTCTCGTCCTGCGTGCCGGCTTCCACGGCGTACCCGCCGAGATGGAAGAGGCGGCGCGCCTCGACGGCGCGAGCCCGTCGCGCACGTTCGTCCTGGTGACGCTGCCGCTCATCCGGCCGCAGCTCGCGACCGCGGCGCTGCTGGTGTGGCTGCTCTCCTGGGACGACTTCGGCTACGCGCTGCTGCTCCAGGTGACCAACCGGACCCTGCCGCCGCTGCTCTACTACCTCTCGGCGTTCGGCTTCCCCGGCCTCGCCAGCGCCGTCGCCGTGGTGATGCTCGTCCCCGCGCTCGTTCTCGTCTTCCTCCTCGAGCCCGCGTTCCGCGGCGGACTGCTCGCGGGAAGCGGCCGCTGATGGCGCGCGCCCGGCTCGAGGCGGTGAGCAAGCGCTTCGGCGGCGTCGCCGCGGTCGAGGAGTTCACGCTCGCGGTCGACGACGGCGAGCTGGTGACGATCCTCGGCCCCTCGGGCTGCGGCAAGTCGACGCTGCTGCGGCTGATCGCCGGTCTCGAGGAGCCGTCGAGCGGGACGATCCATCTCGACGACCGGCGGATCGACGACGTGCCGCCGCACGAGCGCGACGTCGCGATGGTCTTCCAGAGCTACGCGCTCTACCCGCACATGACGGTGCGCGCGAACGTCGAGTTCCCGCTGCGGATGCGTGGGCTCGCACGCGACGAGCGCCGGCGCCGCGCGGAGGAGGTCGCGGCGCTGCTCGAGATCGAGGGCCTGCTCGAGCGCCGGCCGGGCGCGCTCTCGGGCGGGCAACGGCAGCGGGTCGCGCTCGCGCGCGCGCTGGTGCGCCACCCGAAGCTCTTCCTGCTCGACGAGCCGCTCTCCAACCTCGACACCAGGCTGCGCGCCAGCGTCCGCCAGTACGTCCGCGGCGTCCAGCGCCGTCTCGCCGTCACGACGCTCTACGTGACCCACGATCAGACCGAGGCGATGACGCTCGGCGACCGCATCGTCGTCCTCGACCGCGGCCGCATCCAGCAATGCGCCACGCCGCTCGAGGTCTACGACCGGCCGGCGAACACGTTCGTCGCCGGCTTCATCGGCTCGCCGCCGATGAACCTGCTGCGCGGGCGCCTCGCCGACGGCGTGCTGCGCGTCGGCGATCAGAGCGTCGCGCTCGACGAGCGGCGCCGCGAGCTCGCCGGACGGGGCGATCGCGAGCTCGTCGTCGGCGTGCGCGCCGAGGCGTTCGTCGCCTTGGAGGCGGGGAAGGGCGCGGCCGGCGCCGCCGCCGCCGCCGGTCTCGTCGCGCATCCGCAGCGCGAGTCGCGCGAGCTCCTCGGCAGCGAGATGATGGTCGCCGCGACGATCGCCGGCACGCGCGTGATCGTCCGCCGCTTCGGCGCCGGCGACGAGCTGCCGGCCGCGTTTCTCGCGCCGGCCGACGCGCTCTACCTCTTCGCCGCCGCCGACGGTCGCCGTCTCGCCCCGTGAGCTCGCGTCGTCGTGTCGATCGGCCCGTTTTCGCCACGCTCGGCTCGTCGACGCCGCACTGGATTCCGGATCACGAGCCCGCGACGGCCGCCGTGCGACGTGCTCGCGAGCTCGGATCGTCGGCGCTTGCATTCGCGCGGGCCGGGTGGTGATCCGGTGTGTCGGGAGCGCGCGTGACGTATCCGAAGCCAACGTCGGGGCGCGCGATGCGCGCCATCGCTCTTGCCGGTGCCGTTGCGGTCACGTGCGCCGTCGCGGTCGCCGCCGCTCACGCGGCGGAAGGAGGAAAGCCCATGGCGCTCGCGCTCACGTCGGCGAGCTTTCGACAGAACGGTCAGATTCCGAAGAAGCACACCTGCGAGGGCGGCGACGTGTCGCCGGCGCTCTCGTGGTCGGGCGTTCCGCCGAACGCCAAGAGCCTCGTCCTCATCGTCGACGATCCGGACGCTCCCGATCCGAAGGCGCCGAAGACGACGTGGGTGCACTGGGTGCTCTACGACATCCCGCCGTCGGCGACCGGCCTTCCCGAGGGCGTGCGCGCCGACGCGTTGCCGCCCGGCACGCGGCAGGGGCTGAACGACTGGAAGCGCACCGGCTTCGGCGGACCGTGTCCTCCGACCGGGCGGCACCGCTACTTCCACAAGCTCTACGCCCTCGACGCGACGCTCGGCGACCTCGGCCGCGCGAGCAAGGCGAGCGTCGAGAAGGCGATGGCGGGCCACGTCGTCGCCGAGGCGCAGCTCGTCGGGACCTACGAGAAGCAGGGCACGTGAGCGCGCCGAGCGGCGTGCGGTCACCCGCGACGCGTCCGCGGCGGCGGTGACCGCGAGCCGTGCGCGGCGCGGTCACCGTGAGCCGCCCGCGCGCCGGCGCGACCGTGAGGCGAGGGCGTCACGGTCACCGCGCGCGAGCGGCGCGGCGGCGCGACTGCGGCAGGAAGCGCAGCCGTGCCGGGACGAGCGGCAGGAGCGTGCGCGAGGCGGCGGCCAGCGTGGAGAGCGCGGCATCCGCGGCGGCGCTCCACTCGAGTCCGAGCACGGCGCGCAAGCGCGCCGGGAGGAGGCCGCGCGTCACGATCCCGGTCGCGCCGACGGCTTGGCGGACGCCGAACGGCAACGGCGGCGCGAGGATCGTCGCGGCGAGCTCGCGTCCCGTGGCGCCGACGGCGAGGGTCTCACTCTCCACCATCTCGTCGACGTAGGCGCGGAACGCGGCGTACGTCGGCGGGATGATCGCGTCCGGAATCCGAAAGAGCCGCGCCGCGATCTTCGACTGCTCGTAGTACGCGCGGCGCGACCGCGCGCTCAGGACGCCGACGAAGCGCTCGTACGCGACGACGGCGGAGTCGACGAGGGTCGCGTGCACCCACAGGAGAAGCGCCGGGTCGGCGGCGTCGTAGGGCGTGCCGCGGCGGAAGCGGCCGACGTCGTCGGCGAGAGCGCCGCGGACGCCGGCATGGGCGCGCTCGATCGCCTGCACGGCGCGGAGCGCGGTGGCTGCGTCGGCGAACGCGATCGCGAGGGTGAGCTCGAGCGTGCGAGTGAGACGCTCGAGCGGGGCGGCGCGAAAGCGACTGTGATCGGCGACGGCGGCCGCGACCAGCGGATGCGCGATCTGCATGAGGAGCGCGCGCCCGCCGCCGAGGAGCGTCACCACCTCGCGATTCACGCGCCAGGCGGTGCTGCCGGGGCGGTGAAGAGCCGACCGCGGATCGACGGCGCGCCCGCCGGCGGCCGCCCGCAAGCGGTCGAGATCGGCGGCGGACAGGCTCGGCGCGAACGCTTCCACGCGCGCTCTCCGGCGGGCCGGGTCATTCGTCCTCGCGCACGAGCGTCAGATCGCAGACCGCCGGCTGCACGAGATCGGCGAAGTCGGCGTAGCGCAGCCGGACGGTCTCGCCGTGCGTGCCGGCGGTGAACACGATCGTCTCGTCGCGCGTCAGGCTTTCGTCGACGTAGACCGGCACGTCGAAGAGGTTGCCGAACGGCGGCATCGCCCCCGGCTCGCACTCTGGAAACAGCCCGGCGAACTCCGTCTCGGTCGCGAGCCGTGCCTTGCGCTCGGGCAGCTGCGCGCCGAGCTTTTCGACGTCGAGGCGGCGCGGCGCCGGCAACACCGCCATCACGAAGCGCTCGCCCGCCTTTGCCATCACGACCTTCGCGAGCTCGCGACCGGGGACGTGCTGGGCGGCGGCGACCTCCTGCGCGGTGTAGGCAGGCGGGTGCGACAGCACGTCGTACGAGATCCGGTTGGCGTCGAGATACGCTTTGAGCTTCGTGAGGACCGGCATGGCGACGACCTCCCACTACGATCATGACCCCCGGCTTTGGCCTTAGGCAACGCGCCTGAACCGCGGCTCACCGCGGTGAGCTGCGCCGCCTGCGCGCCTCGCGGCGTCGAGCATCGCGCGGCACGCTCGCGGTCCTCGATCATGGCGGGAGGTGGCCGACCATCGCGATCGGCGTCCCACGGGGGAGGACGAGGTCGCGATCCCAGACGGTATCCTCGTCAGCCGCGCCGCTTGAAATACTGGACGGCGCGTTCGTGCCTCTCCGCCGCCGCGCGAGTCGCGAAGGTGCCGAGGTTGCGACGTCGGCCGGTCTCGGGATCCTTCTTTCGCGAGTAGAGCCGATAGCGGCCGTCTTCGAGCTTGCGAATCATGCTGGCCTCCTGTGCTCGGTCGACATTGGAGTATGGTCGATTCCGGGCAGCCGTTGGTCAACGCGTCGGCGACGGCGCGCTCGTCGCGGCGTCGCCGCGCGCGCCGTCCGCGCGGGCGGGCTCGACCACGATGAGCTGCGGGCGCGTGAGGCCGTCGAGCGCGCCGGCGATGCGGTGTTTCAGCCGCGTCACCGCGGCCTCGATGTCGCGGGTCTGAAGGTCGTCGCGGAAACGTACGCCGATCGCGACGAACAGCGCCTGCGGTCCGATGTGGAGCGTCCGCAGGCTCGACACCGCGAGCGCGGCGCGCTCCTCGGCGACCACGCCGCGGATCAGCGCCGTCGTCCGCTCGGAGGCGGTCTCGCCGATCAGCAGCGAGTAGTTGTCGAAGGCGAGGAAGACCGCGATGCAGACGAGCAGCAGGCCGATCAGGAGCGACGCGACGCCGTCCCACAGGGTGCGCCCGGTCCACTGGGCGAGCGCGAGGCCGGTCGCGGCGATCGTGATCGAGACGATCGCCGCCGAGTCCTCGAGGACGACGACGAGCACGGTCGGATCGCGCAGGTCGCGCAGGTACTCGCCGAGCGGGCGCGCGCGCTTCTCGACGACGAACGAACGCAGCCCGACGGCGAGCGACGTCGACTCGAAGACCAGGGCGGCCGCGAGGACGCCGTACGCCCACGCGTAGCTCTCGTGGGGCGCGGGGTGGAGGAACGTCTTCGCGGCCTCCCAGATCGCGAAGCCGCCGCCGACGCTGAAGAGCATCAGCGAGACGACGAACGCCCAGAAGTACGTGTCGCGGCCGTGACCCAGCGGGTGCCGCTCGTCGGGCGGCCGGCGCGCCAGCACCGCGCCGAGCCAGAGCAGCGCCTCGTTGCCCATGTCGGCGATCGAGTGCAGCGTCTCGGCGAGCATCGCCGCGCTGCCGGTGAACGCCGCCGCGACCGCCTTCAAGATCGCGAGCGCGAGGTTGCTGAGGAACGCGGCAGCGACCGCTGCCCGCTGCGACTGGTTCGTCATCGCGGAACGATGATGATCGGGTCTCGCGTCCTCGTCGATCCTGCCGCCGGAGGTTCCGCGCTCGTGCCGGACGCCGCTCGACGGCTACGGGAGTCCGTACTCCACGACCCGCGTCCTCATCCTTCCGCGTTCGGACGGTGGGCGCAGGCGCGTACGTCGAGGACACCTCAATATTTCCTTGACGCACTCTCGAGCACCGTCGCATAGTCCGTCCGAGGGTCGCCCCCGTGGCGGCTCTCGCAACCGGAGGTCTAGAGATGCGGGCTATCGTGATTGGCGCGGTGCTAATGTCGTTCCTCGAGGGTACGGCTTTCGCCGCGGGTGTGAAGGTGATGTCACGAAATCTCTACCTCGGTGCCGACCTGGCGCCGGGGACGGATGCCGCGAGCATTCAGGAGCTGGTCGACGGTGCCGGCCAGATCCTGAATCAGGTGGACGCAAACATGTTCGACGTGCGCGCCGAAGGCCTCGGGCGCGAGATCCTGAAGAAGAAGCCCGACCTGGTCGGCCTCCAGGAGGCGGCGCTGTGGCGGCAGGCGCCCTGTACCGACAACCCGCTCGCGTTCACCGCCACCGAGGTACGTCCAGCGGGGGACTTCCTCGGCCTGCTCCTGGAACGGCTGAACAGGAACAGCAAGAGGGATCGCTACACCGTGGTGATTGCCGAACCGGAGTTCGATTTCCAGGTGTGGGCGAACACGGACGGCAACGAGAGCACCTCGGCGCCTGGCTGCCCCTTCGGCAGCGAGATCGAGGGGCGCTTGACGATGCGTGATGTGATTCTCGTCCGAAACAGACGAAAGATCACGACCGTCGATCCGGCCGGCGGCCACTTCGACACGCTGCTGCGAGTGATGCCGGGCGGGGTCCCCATCGACGTGACTCGTGGCTGGACCAAGGTGACGGCCCAAGTAGGGCGCTCGGAGCCGTTCACGTTCGTGAACACCCACCTCGAAGCTTTCGACAACCACGTCACGAACCCCACGAACCACGGCACCAACGTCGGTAATGGCGAAGTCCGCGAGGCACAGGCCGAGGAGTTGATCGCGCCGGGCGGCCCGGCGACCGGGGGCCAGCCGGTGATCCTCGTCGGCGATCTGAACTCGGACACGGAGACGCCGCTGAAGCCCGGCGACGAGTTCGCGGACCAGGCGCTGCTCAACGCCGGCTTCGTCGAGCGCAGCACCTATGACCCGTTGGGCTGCTGCCTCAACGCCGACGTGCTCACCGAGGACGGCGGTGGCGACGTGACCCAGTTCGATCACAAGGTCGACCACGTGATGACCAACGCCCCGGCGACCGTGACGCTGAGACGCTCGAACGTCTTGGGGCTCAAGCCCGTGAACGGCTTCTGGGACTCGGACCACGCCGGTCTCTTTAGCGCGCTGCGCTTGCAGCACTGACTGCCGAGACCTCGAGCACCTGCCGCGCGCCCTCACGCGGGCGTTGCGTACCGGTCGGAACGCGCTGGTCGATTCCTCGATGAGGACGGGCCTGCTTGTCGTAGCTCCGGTAGTCGGCGAGAAGTGAATGCCGTTGCGAAGCACTCGCTCCGGATGCCGCCGATCAACCGCGATGTCGTCACAGGTGCCAGCGTACTTCCCATCACGATAACGAATCGGGAACCGTGGGGCCTGCTCCCACGGTGTGGCCTCGCGTAGCTGCCGTGGTGCCGACGACCTCCGCGGCGGCAGCGGCGACGGGCGCTGGCGAGGCCGTGTCGATGTCGGCGGCGTCGGCGACCGAGGTCGGCGACGCCGTGTCACGCCACCCGAAGGGGGCGCGGTACGAGGCCATCGACTGGCTCCGCGGCGTGGTGATGATCCTGATGGCGCTCGACCACACGCGCGGCTTCCTCGGGAGCGCGGTCGAGCTCGACAGCGCCGCGCCCGCGCTGTTCTTCACGCGATGGATCACGCATTTCTGCGCGCCGGTCTTCGTGCTGCTCGCGGGCACCGCGGCGTTCCTGCACGGCCGGCGGCTCGCGTCGCGACGCGCATTGACCGAGTATCTCGTGAAGCGCGGCCTCTGGCTGGTCCTGCTCGAGGTCACCGTGATTCGCTTCGCGTGGCTGCTCCAGATCGGGCCGAGCGCCGTCTTCCTCCAGGTGATCTGGGCGATCGGCGTTGCGATGATCGTGCTCGCCGCGCTGGTGTGGCTGCCGCGCTCCGCGATCGTCGCGTTCGCGCTCGTGCTCATCGCCGGGCACGACCTGTTCGACGCCGTGCACGCGGACCAGCTCGGATCGGCGCGCTGGCTCTGGATACTTCTCCACCAGCCCGGAGGCCTCGAGCCCTTCGACGGAGCGCACTGGTTCGTCCTGTATCCGTTGATTCCGTGGATCGCGGTGATGGCGGCCGGGTACGCGCTCGGACCGTGGGCGCTCCTCGCGCGCGCCGACCGGCGCGCGAGGTTCATCACCCTCGGCGCCGCGTTGACGATCGGCTTTGTTCTGCTGCGCGCGAGCAACTTCTACGGCGACCCGCGGCCGTGGAGCGCGGACGGCGGGCCGCTCCGCGCCGTGCTCGCATTCCTCAATTGCGAGAAGTACCCGCCGTCGCTTCTTTACCTCGCGATGACGCTCGGGCCCGCGCTGTGCGCGCTCGCGTGGATGGACCGACCTCTCGCGCCGTGGATGGAGCGCGTGGCGCTCTATGGTCGCGTGCCGCTCTTCTACTATGCGCTGCACCTCTATCTGATCCACGCCGTCGCGATCACGCTTGCATGGCCGGCGCTCGGCGCCGCCGCCGTGAGGCGTCCGTTCATGCCGAGCGGTGGCCTCGGCTACTCGCTGCCGGCGGTCTACACGTTCTGGGCGGCGGTCGTGCTGGCGCTCTACCCGGCGTGTCGGTGGTTCGCGGCCGTCAAGCGGCGCAGCCGGTCGGCGTGGGTGAGCTACCTGTGAAAGCGCTCGTCCATTTCGCAGCGATCGCGGCGCTTGCGGCGTGTGGGTGCGGCAGGAATCGGGTTCCGCCCGGATCGCCGACGCCCATGAGCGCGGCCGTACCGGCAGCCGCGGCCGAGGCGGCGGCGATCCCTCCGTCCGCGACCGCGCCGCGCGAGGCCGAGCAGACGTCGCCGGCGCTGTTGGCGAGCGCCGCGGCAGCGGCCGAGCGGATCGCCGAGGTATCCGAGCGCGCACCGGCCGCCGCATGGGAGCGCTTGGCGGAACTCACGGACGGGCCCGGCAACCGGATCACCGGATCGGCCGCGCTCGAGCACGCGCTCGCGTGGGCGACGGATCACATGCGCGACGACGGTCTCGAGCGCGTGCGCCTCGAGCGGGTGATGGTGCCGCATTGGGTGCGCGGCAACGAGCGGGCGACGATCGTGCGGCCGGTCGTGCGGCCGATGGCGCTCCTCGGCCTCGGCGGCACGGTCGGCACGCACGGCACCATCCGCGCGCCCGTCGTCGCATTCGAGGACCTCGACGCGCTGCGGGCGACGACCGTCGCGCTCGACGGCACGATCGCCTTCGTCAACCACCGCATGCCGGCGTACGACGAGGCGCACGACGACCCCGGCTATCTCCAGGGAATGCAGGCGCGATTGCACGCCGCCTCCGAGGCGGCGAAGCGCGGCGCGCGGGCGGTGCTGGTCCGCTCCGTGACCGCCGCGAGCCTGCGGACGCCGCACACCGGCGCGCTCGAGTACGACGACGGCGTTCCCAAGATCCCCGCGGCGGCGATCTCCATCGAGGACGCCGAGCTGCTCGCGCGGCTCTCGCGACGCGGCCCGGTCGAGGTCGAGCTCGCGCTCGGCGCACGCACGCTCCCCGACGCGGCCGAGCGCCAACGCGGTCGGCGAGCTCCGAGGGCGGGAGCTTCCGGACGAGATCGTGCTCCTGGGCGCGCACATCGACTCCTGGGACGTCGGTCAGGGCGCCTCCGACGACGGCGCCGGGTGCGTCGCCGTCATGGAGGCGCTGCGTCTGCTGCGCGACGCCGGGCTCGTGCCGCGACGGTCGCTGCGCGTCGTGCTCTTCACCGGCGAGGAGTACGGCCTCGCGGGCGCGAAGGCGTACCACCGGCGGCACGGCGGCGAGCGCCACGTCGCGGCGTTCGAGACCGACTACGGCATGGCCGCGCCGGATGCGATCGGCGTCGGCGGCGGCGACGAGAACGTGCAGGCGATGGCGCCGCTGCTGCCGCTGTTCGCGCGCTTCGGCATCCGGCGCTTTCGCAATCGCGCGTTCGGCGCCGACGTCGAGCCGATCGTGAAGGAGGGCGCGAGCGCGTTCAGCCTGATCCCGGACGGGCACCACTACTTCGACATCCACCACACCGAGGCCGACACGCTCGACAAGATCCGACCCGAGGACCTCCGCCGGAACGCCGCGGCCATCGCGCTCCTCGCCTACGTCCTCGCCGAGCGCTGACGCCGGCCGCCGGCGCGCGCGCCGAGGCGCGGCGCTGCCGCCGACCGGCGCCATCGTTGCCGCCGGCGCGCCGAGGTCGCCGGCGTTCGCTCATACGAACGGCGAGAAGAAATCCAGGACGTTCGTCGAGCGATCGCGGTCGAGGGCGGCGAGATAGCCCGCCAGGTGTTGGTGGATCACCTGGCCCGGGAAGAGCCGCTCGGATCTCTCCACGGCTCCGTCGAGCGCGACGTGGTGCAGGCCGACGTGGCGGTAGCCGAGACCGTCGACCTGTGCGGCGATCACGCCGACGAGCTCCTCGAGGCCGGGCACGCGTGCCACGTCGGGATCGTAGAGATGCGCGATGGTCTCGAGGTCGTGCGCGTCCCAGGCGAGCGTCACCACGTCGAGCGGGTTGGTGATGCGCCGGCAGTTGGCGCCGATCACCTCGTTCGAATGCGCGACGAACTCGACGTTCCCCGCCGTCGGCCCGGCGTAGGAATGGCAGCGCACGACCGCCTTGCGCTGCGGGTCCCAGCGATCCTCCGGCACCGCCTCGCCCCCTTGCGTGTCGGCGAGCCAGAGCGCGACCGTCGACGCCAGCGCGCCGCCCTTGCTGTGGCCGGCGACCGTGACGTCGACGCCGGGCCGCGCCGACTCGAGCACGGTCTTGAAGAACGTCACTAGATCGACGCCGGGCGCGAGCTGACTTCGCAGGCGGGCTCCGCCCTCGATCAGGCGAAGCAGGTCGAACGCGTGGCGGTCACCGATCGTCTCGATCGCGTCCGCAACGAGCTGGAAGAGCCGCGTGCGGCGCGACGACGTCCACTCGCCGACCAGCGCCTTCACCTGCGCCTCGACCGGGAGCCCGCGCCGCGCCCGCCGGGCGGTCGAGAGCTCCTCGAGGATCCCGCGCGCCTCCTCGCGCACCCCGCGCAGCCGCCCGGCGATCCTTCCCCCCAACGACACCGCCAGCGAGCCGAGGCGTCGGGCGGCGGCTCCCAGCGTGTCGTCGAGCGCCTGCCGGAGATCGGCGCAGATGCCGTCGCGCGGCGGCGCGGAACGCATCTGGCGAATGACGCTCAGCCCGAGCGCGCTGCTGAGCGAGATCTTGGCGCCGCGGGTGGCGAGCGGGTCGCCGTACGGCCACCGCGCTTGCGCGCCGACCCAGAGGTCGCCGAAGATCCAATCGAAGGCCGCGATCGGATTGGTTCCGCGGATCGCGATCACGTACCGGTGCGGCGGCGGCGTCGCGCTCCGTGCCACGTAGACGACGCCGTCGTCGAAGACCGAGAACGGCGCTCGATACCACACCGGTCCCCAGACGAGCTGCCAGCGGCCGCGCAGCGGCGTGAGCGCGCCGAGGCCGCGGGTGATCGCCGCACGCAGCTCGTCGGTGTGCGGCACCGGCAAATCGACGTCGCTGAAGCCGCGATACGACAGCGCGGCCAGGCACAGCATCTCGAGATCTTCCGGCGTGGTGTCCATCGCGGGCCTCCCGTCGTGCGTCACGTGCGGCAGCGATGGCGGAACGCGCGGCCGGCGGCAACCGGCGACGGCCCCGAGCCGATCGATGTGGCTCGAAATGACGCGCGCAATCGTCGCGGGCGGCGGCCGAAGCGACGCGCCGACATGGGTTGCGCGCCCGGCTCGGGGCGGGAATACCGGAACGTGTCCTCCATGCTCGACGACAAGCCGCACGTCTCCGACGCTCGCGAGACCCTCGAGGCCCGCAACCGCCAGATCGCCGCGGTCCACGTCATCAGCCGGCTGCTGTCGTCCTCGCTCGATCTCGACGACCGCCTGCGGCACATCCTCACCGTCGCCATGGAGGCGGTCGGCGCCGTCGCGGGGACGATCTACCTCTACCGCCACGAGGACGAGATGCTGGTCTTCCGCCACGTCGTCGGCGAGAAGGCGACGGAGCTGACGGGCCACGCGATGCACGCGACGAGCGGCTTGGCGGGGGCGGTGTTCCGCAGCGGCCGGTCGCAGATCACCAATCGCCCGCAGGAGGCGGCCGAGCACGACCTCGCCGTCGAGCGCATGGTCGGCTTCACGGCGACCAGCATGGTGACGGTCCCGCTCACGTACCGCGCCGGCCGCGCGGTCGGCGTGATGCAGATCCTCAACAAGCAGGACGGGGAGTTCGACGGCAACGACCTCGAGGTGCTGGAGATCGTCGGGTCGGTGGCGGCGGCGGCGATCGAGACGGCGCAGCTGGCGCGCGAAGCGCAGACGGCGGCGATCGCCCACGCGGTCGGGAACCTGAGCCACGACATCAAGAACAAGGTCGCGCCCATCATGATGAGCATCTACACGCTCCGGCCCGACATGGAGGCGATGTTCGCGGAGCTCGAGCGGATCGCCGAGGTCGTGCCGGTGGAGATCGCGGAGCGGCTGCGCCGGGCGACGAGGGGCGTCGCCGATCTCTACGGCGACACGTTCGACATCGTCGCGCATCAAGTCGATGCGGTGCAGGAGTACACCCGACTGATCGCCGACGCGCTCAAGGGCACCGTGACCGAGCCGCAGCTCGAGGCCAATCGCCTCGAGGTCGCGATCGAAGAGCAGCTCCGCGAGCTCGATCCCGTCGCCCGCAGCCACGGCGTGACGTTGACCCGCGTCTTCGGAGCCGTGCCGCTCTGCCGCTTCGACCGATCGCAGATCGAGCGCGCCGTCTACAACCTCGTGAACAACGCGATCGCCGAGACGGCGGACGGCGGCGCCATCACCGTCGCGATCGACGCCGAGGTCGGTGGCAGCTTTCCCGAGGGCGGATTCGTCGCCATCGAGGTGAAGGACACCGGGCACGGCATGGCGCCCGAGCTGCTGGCGCGCATCCTGCGCGGCGACCCGAAGAGCAGCAAGCCGGGTGGAACGGGCCTCGGGACGCGGATCGTCTACAACGCCGCCGTCGCGCACCAGGGCGTGCTCGAGGGCGAGAGCGCCGAGGGCGTCGGCACGACGTTCCGCCTGAAGCTTCCGTTCCTCGCGGGCGCGGTGGCGGAGGGAGAGCCCGAGGGCCGATGACGACGCGTGCGGCGGCGCCGGACGGTCGCCGCACCATCGCGATCGCGGGCGCACTCGCGGTGCAGGCAATCGGCGCATGGTGCTTCCCGAGCTCGTTCGACTCGGTGCCGGGCTCGATCGATCACCAGCACCGGCGCCTATGGAGCTGGACCGACGGCGAGCTCGCCCGCCGTCTGCGCGAGGGCGCCCACCCGCGCGCAGGTTTCTGACCGCGCGCCGCGACTGCGCGCACCGTCAGGTCCCTGGACGCGATCGCATTGATTGTGGCGGTCCCGAATCGGCATAGTGGGCGCGTGGGGCTGCGTGCATCGCTCGCCGCGATCGTGATCGTCTTGCTGGGCGCCGTCGGCGCCCACGCCGACGAGGACGTCGCCGCGCTCTTCGCGCAAGCGAGCCGCCTCGAGGCGCAGCACCAGTGGAGCGCGGCGCTCTCCGTCTACGAGAAGATCCTCGAGGACCACCCGAATGACGCGACCGCCCTCTACCGGCGCGGTCTGGCGCGCGACAGCATCGGCGCGACCGACATGGCGATCGCGTCGTACGAGGAAGCGCTGCGGAACGATCCCAATCTGAAGGAGGCGCGCGAGGCGCTCGAGGGCCACTACGTGACGCAGGGCTACGCCGCCCGCAGCACCGGGCACCATGACGAGGCGATCGCGCTCTTTCGCAAGGCGGTCGCGGCGAACCCCGACGGGCGCACGGGACGGCTCGAGCTCGGACAGGAGCTCGAGACGCGCGGCGACCTCGCCGGCGCCGCCGCCGAGTACGAGGCCGCCGTCCGCGCGCATCCAGACGACGCCACCGCGCACGCGCGCCTCGCCGCGGCCGCGGAGAAGCAGCACGCCTACGATCGCGCGGCGCGCGAGTTCCAGGAGGTGGTGCGCCTCACGCCGAACGACCCCGAGGGGCATCGCGGTCTCGCCGTCGCGTACCAGGCGCTCGGCCGCCGCGACGACGCCCTCGCCGCGACCGAGCAGGCGATCCGCTTCTACATGCTCAAAGGACGCGAGGACAAAGCGATCGAGATGACGACGCTCGAAAGCAAGCTCGTCGCGGCCGGCGCGCGCCTCCATCCGACGCCGCGCGCGAGCGTCGGCCGCCGCCGCGACGGCGCGGACGGCGGGCGATAGCCGACGGACCCGTCGCCGTCGTCGCCGGTGACGCACGTCGCCGACGATGATTGCGCGGCGACCGGGGCGGTGCGAGCCGTGCCGAAAACGAAATACTGCACCAAAAGACGACACGAACGCGTCGCGTGGCGCAAAAGCTGCCGGTCGCCGGCGCCGCCGAGTTGAGGTCTTGCCCGGCCCGCGGTAGCCGGACCCGATCGCGACGTGGCGGCCGTGGTGCCGCCGTGTCGCTCGACGCGAAAGAGGGGACGACGCATGGCGACGCATGAACGGCCGAGTGGTGTGCGCATCGAGGTGCCCGACGACGTCACGATCGAAGATCCAACGGGGCGGAGTGGAAAGCGCGGCTCGAGACTGCCGACGGGTCCCGTGCCTTTGCGCGGCGGGTCCAGCGTCGGCCCCGAAAGCGATCCCGTCGTCGGCGCGATGCGCGACCAGGACCTCGTGCTCGTCGACACGTTCGCCGTCGTTCCCGCTGCGGGAGCGCCGAAGCGACGGGTCCCCGCGCCGTCGCGGTTGACGGTCGACGTCGGCGACAACGAGGACTCCGTCGTGCTCTTCGAGCAGGACGGCATCTACGCCTGGCGCTATCCGGAACGGTCCGAGACGGTTCCGCCGCCGATCGCGCGCCGTGGCGCCGTCCGCGTGCGACCGCGGCGGCGGGTGACGTTCGATCTCTCGGTCGAGCCGACGCCCGAATCCGCCGCCCGGCGCAAGCGGGGACCGATCGCGGATTTCGTGATCGGCCGGGTGCGGACGTACGTGTTCCGATTCGTCGCCCGGGTCGCGGTCGGATCGGCGGTCGAGTTTCTCGAACGGAAGAAGCGGACGGGGCTCGTCCGCATGGACGCCGACGATCCGTCGAAATGGTCGCCGTTCGAACGGCTCGACGCGCTCGCGCTTCCGAGCGATCGACCCGCCCGAATCCTGCTCTTCGTGCACGGCACGTTCAGCAGCACGCTCGGGAGCTATGGGGCGCTCGGCGTCAGCGCATGGGGACGTGACTTTCTCGCGCGCGCCCGCCGCAGCTACGACGCCGTGATCGGCTACGATCACCGCACGCTCAGCGCGGACCCGCTGCAGAACGCCCACGACCTCCTCGGCCGGCTGGAGCAGACGACCGCGCCGAGTCTCGACATCGACGCGGTCGCGTTCTCGCGCGGCGGACTGGTCTTGCGGAGCCTGATCGAGTACCTGCTGCCGTCGGCGTCGCTGCGCGCCCGCGTGCGTCGCGCGGTGTTCGTCGGCGCGACCAACGGCGGCACCCAGCTCGCGGCGCCGGAGAATTGGCGGCGACTCGTCGACCTGTCGACGAATCTCGTCGCCGTCGGCTGTCGCGCGCTGTCGGCGTTCGCGCCGGCGACGCTGGCGACCACCATCGTCCGCGAGTCGGTCGATACCCTCGGCGCGCTCGTCAAGGTCCTCGCCGCCGAGTTGGCGAACGAGGACACGGTCCCGGGATTGGCCGCGATGGTTCCCACCGGCAGGTTCGTGACCGAGATCAACAAGATCCAGGAGGGGCAGCCGCAGGCCGCGGACTCGCTGTACTACGTGGTGTCGTCCGAGTTCGACGTGGACGGGGTCGCGAGCGGCGGCGGGGCGCCGGAGTTCCCTCAGCGGCTGGCGCGCTGGGCAGCCGACGCGATCGTCGACGCCGCCATGCGAGAGCCGAACGATCTCGTGGTGAACACGGCGTCGATGAGCGCGATCGACGCCGACTGGGGCGTGTTCGTGAAGGATCGCTGGCACTTCGCCCGCAATCTGCACGTCTACCACACGATCTACTTCACGCGTGACGAGGTCGTCCGCGCGCTCAATCGATGGTTCGGCCTCGACGCTGCCGCGTCCCTGCCGCCCGATGCCGGCGCGATCCCGGCGGGCGCCGATGATCGCATCATCGTCGTCGCGGCGGACGCGCCGTTCGCGGCGACGCTCGATGCCATCCGCACCTCGACGCCGACGTTCGTCGTCGCCCAGCGCACGGCACCCGACGGCATGCGCTATCGGTACGCGTTTCGCAGCGAGGAGCTGCTCACGCTCGGCGCCAAAGCGACGGCGCGCTCCCTCGAAGACGTCGTGCGCGCCACACCATTCGAGATGCACGAGGAGACGTCGACGCCGGAGGCGGCGCCCGGGTCACTGCACACCGCGGGACTGAACATCGGTGCGACCGGGCAGCGACTCATCGTGCAGACGGGCGACGTGCCGCGCGCCGTGATCGACCGCGGCACGGCGCTGGCGTCGAGCACCGAGCTGGCCGACGTGACGCGCCGGATCGTGGTGCCGCGAACCACGCCGGCGACTCCGGCCGCGGCGAGCCGTCGGCGTGGCGCGCCGGCGCTGACGGATCGGCGCCGCATGCGCCGAGGCTCCGGCGCGATCCCAAGGCCGCCGGGCGGAGGCGGCGGCTCGCGGTGGGGCGTTGCGTACAAACAAAGCGACGTGCGAAGCGGCGCTCGCCCGGGCTTGCCGCCGGCATCCAGGCCGCCGGCGCCGCGAGCGTTCAGGAGCCCGACGGCACGCGGCCGCGTCGACGACAGCGTGCTCGGGAAGATCGCGAGGCGGCGGTCGATGCCGGCGCCCGCTCGCGTCACCCCGAAAGCCGCACCGCGCACCGGGACGCTCTTCATCGGCGGAGACATGCCGGAGACGGTTCCGGTCGGCGTCACCGTCGCGCTGAACGTCGTCGTGTCACGTGACGAGATCGTCGTCACCGCCGGCCCGACGCGCGCGTCAGGGCGAGCGAAGGTCGCCCTCGACTCCACCGTGCTGGTGCAGGTGATTGCCAAGAAGAACGTCGTCGTCGAAGGGGCGGACCGCGCCGACATCGATCCGAGCACCGCGCGCACCGAGCTGGTCTTCGACGTCACGGGCGTCGCGCCCGGCTCGGGCGAGCTGTGGGTCCTGCTCAGGCAAGGACCGATCGTGCTCGTGACCTTGAAGCTCGAGCCCGAAGTCGTCGGCCGAGCTGCGCAGCCGGCCGCCGCCCGCCTGCGGAGCGCGGCGGAGGCGCAACCGGCCGACGCTGCGGTCGTCTCGTACCCGGTGCTGCAGATCTTCGAATGGCAGGGCGGAAGCGCGTTCAAGTATCACTTCGTCTTGCAGCTCGCGCCCGGCGACTACGTCTCGGCCTACTCCGACGAGATCAAGAGCCCGCGGGTGGAGTACGTCGACGGGCTCTACAAGGAGATCGAAGGGCGCTGGCTGAGCACCAAGGGAGACTACGACGCGTTCTACCAAGAGCTCCGCGCGTACGGCGGCACCTTGCTCGACGAGCTGGTGCCGCCGGGTGTGCAGGACGCGCTGTGGAGCGTGCGCGATTCGCTGACCGCGATCCAGGTGGTCGCGGAGGAGCCCTTCATTCCGTGGGAGCTCGTGCACCTGAAGCCGCCGCGAAGCGCCGCGGGCCAGCCCGCGCCGCTTCCGGACGAGTCGCACTTCCTCGCCTCGAAAGGTCTGGTGCGGTGGCTGCACAATCGACCGGCCGCACCGATGCGGCTGGCGATTCGGTCCGGCCATTCGTTCTACGTCATCCCGAAATACCCGCATCCCGATTACGACCTGCCGGAAGCGCAGGAAGAGATCCCATATTTGAAGCGAACGTTCGGCTCGAAGGAGGCGCGCGGGGACGTGGAGGCGATTCGGACGCTGCTTCGCACGCCGGGCAAGGTCGACCATTTCCACTTCTCGGGGCACGGCGAGGCCGAAACGCAGCGCGCGGTCGATGGGCAGCTGATGCTCGGCGGCACGATCGAGAACGACCAATGGATCCCGCGGTTCTTGAAGGCGGACCTCATCGCGCAATACGCGCAGCTCATGGGACCCGACGGCGAGCGCCCGCTCGTCCTGCTGAACGCGTGCCAGGTCGGACGTGCGAGCTGGCGGCTCTCCAGCATCGGCGGCTTCGCGGAATCGTTCATCCGTGCTCACGCCGGCGTGTTCGTCGGGTCGTTGTGGTCGGTGGGCGACAAGGCGGCGCACACGTTCTCGGAGGCGTTCTACGACTCGCTCCGGCGCGGGGCGACGCTCGCGAAGGCGGCGATCGCCGGTCGCAAGGCGGCCGCGAAGGAGAAGGAGGGCAGCTGGCTCGCATACGTCGTGTACGGCTACCCGCATGCGACGGTGACCTTCCCGAAGCCTTGAACGATGGCGCGCCGGCGACGACGGAATTACCGTCTTCCTCGTCGAGACGTGGCGATCGATGCCGGGTCGCGAGCGCCGTCATCGTCCGACGGCCCGCGGCCCTCGGCGCGTGACGACGCGCGGAGAGCGGGACGTCAGCGTCGCCGTCGAGACGCGTCGCGATCGGCGGCGTCGCCGTCGCGGAGCGGCTGCGGCGCGGCCGCGAGATCTTCCGGGTGGCCCTGGTCGCGCGCGAGCGCTGCGAAGCGCTGCCACTCGCTGCGTGCGGCGCGGGCCTCGCCCGCGGCGAGCAACGCGACCGCGAGCTGGTAGCGCGCGCCGTAGTGCTCCGGGTTGATCGCGAGCGTGTCGCGGAAGTAGGCGACGGCGCGCGCCGGATCGTGGAGCCGGCGGAGCTGGATCACGCCGGCCTCGACGCGCGCGGCGGTGTCGGTGGGGTCGAGCGCGGCGATGCGCTCGAAGGCGGCGGCCGCGTCCGGCCATCGCTCGGCGCGGGCGTAGAGCTGCGCCAGTGGGCGCCATGCGTCGAGCAGCCGTTCGTCGATCGCGAGCGCGCGCCGGTACGCGCCGATCGCCTCGGCGTCGCGCCCCGCGCGCTCGAGCGCGGCGCCGACGTACTGGTGCGCGAGCGCGAAGCGCGGCTGGCACGCGACCGCCTCGCGGGCGCGGGCGAGCGACTCGGCGCCGCGGCCCCGGCGCGCGGCGAGCGCGCTCTGATTGAGCTGGACGAACGCGTAGCACGGGCCGAGGCGGTGCGCCTCGGCGAGCATGCGCTCGGCCTCGTCGAGGCGGCCTCGGTTCATCGCGGCGTGCCCGGCGTTGAGCCAGGCGCGCGGGTTGAGCGGCGCCTTCCGCGTGGCGTCGATCCACAGCTGGTAGTCGTCCGCCCACACCCGGTTGCGCGCGATGGTGACGCTCGCGAGCGCGACGGTGACCACGGCGGCGGTGAGCGGCACGGTCACTGACGCGCGGGCGGCGCCTATCCTCGCGGCGAGCGCCGCGAAGGCGCGGACGCCGATCGCCGCCGCGACCGCGAGGCCGAGCATCGGCAGGTACGCCCGGTGCTCGTTGACCGGCTCCGCGAGCGGAAAGACCGACTGCTCCGGCAGCAGCGTGACCAGGAACCACGCCCACGCGAACATCAGCGCCGGCCAGCGCCGGCGGACGCGCCAGGCGAGCACGCTCACCGCCGCCAAGACGACGAGGCTGGCGGCCGCGCGCGGATCGGCAATGGATCGCATCAACGGATAGTCGACGCGGTCGACGACGAGCGCATCGGGCCAGGCGAAGAGCCGCAGGTAGTAGAGATACGCCGAGGCGCTGGTGAGCGCGTACGTCCAGCCGCTGACGCTCGGGTCGTGCGTCGCGGCGAGCGCCCAGGGCGGCAGGACGAGCAGTCGATAGGCGATCCCGCCGGCGACGACCGCGCCGAGAGCGGCGACGGTGCGCCATGGCATCGGCGGCCGCTCGTCGCGCCGGCGCCCGCGGTCGACGGCGGCGTACGCCAGGACGACGAGCGGCAGCGTCGCGGCGATCGCCTTGGTGAGCATCGCCAGCGCCGCGTACGCGCTCGCGGCGAGCGTCCGGCCGCGGACCGCCCGATCGAAGGACGCCAGGTAGCAGAGCGTCGCCAGCAGCGCCGAGCGCGCGCTCAGGTAGTTCATCGTCTCGGTGCCGAGGGGGTGGACGGCGACGAGCAGCGCCGCGATCCACGCCACGGCGCGCCGGTCGTCGCCGAGCCAGAGCAGATCGCGGGTGATCCGGAACACCAGCAGCACCACCGCCCAGTGCAGGACGACGTTCAGCAGATGGTAGCTCCACGGCGCCAGGCCGCTGACGGCGTAGTTGAGCGCGAACGTGGTCATCAGGAGCGGGCGGAGGTCGATGTTGCTGCGCAAGACGCTCATCGCGTGCGGGTTGGTGAACAGCCCGGGGACCTGGGCGAGCGAGCGGATCGCCGGATTCTTCTCGATGACGTGCCAGTCGTCGAAGTGAAGCCCGTTGCCAAGAGAGTTGACGTAACAAATCGCAATAACAGTGAGCAAAATAACCGCCGGTGAGACGATTATATGGACCAATCTGTTGTTTACGCTGTGCATCGGGCGATACTCTCCGTATAGCTCGTGCTGTAGGTCGACCACAATGCACCGTTGAAAGGATCGTCCAATGGTATTTGCGAAGACCTCGATAAGCCGCGATATTACGGGCCGATACGTAGGCAATGCCGGCCGGGTGGCCGCGATCGTCGTCGCCGCCCTTGCCGCGATCGCGACCTGCGCGACGGTCGCCGCGGCGATTCCGTCGGACACGACGCTGCCGGTCGATTACCTCGTCCTGCGAAAGTCGTTTCGCACGATCACCGCGAGCAGCGCGCTCGAGTTCTCGCTCTACAGCGACGAGGCCTGCACCGACCTGGTGCACACCGAGACCCAGATCGCCGGCGATCCCGCCGTCAGCTACGAGTACCCGCGCGAGCTCCGCGTGCGCCGCGGCCCCGTCCTCACGCGCAGCGTGGTCATCCACACCGTGCTCGACGTGACGCCGTTGGACGCGCCGCTCTACTTGCGGGTGACGGGCGGCCAGCTGATCGGCGTCCCCGCGTGCCAGCTCCAGCCCGGCAGTGGCGGCGTGCCGGGATCGACCGGACCGACCGGCCCGACGGGCGACGTGGGTCCGACCGGACCGACGGGTAGCACCGGCGACGTGGGTGCGACCGGACCGACGGGCGCGACGGGAGACGTCGGCGCGACCGGTCCGACCGGCGCCACGGGGATCACCGGCGCGGATGGCGCGACCGGTCCGACGGGTACCGACGGCTCGACCGGCGCGACGGGATCGACCGGTCCCACCGGCGCGACGGGCACCGACGGCGCCACCGGCACGACGGGTCCGACCGGTGCGACGGGCACCGACGGCGCGACCGGCGCGACGGGTCCGACCGGCGATACCGGTCCGACGGGTGATACCGGTCCGACGGGCGATACCGGTCCGACGGGCACGACCGGGACGACCGGCGATACCGGACCCACGGGGCCCACCGGCGCGACCGGCAGCAGCGGCACGGGAATCACGCTGCTCACCGGCGGAAGCGGCCAAGACGTCACCACCAGCCTCGGGGTCGTGTACGGCGGTCCCGGCGTCGGCGAGATCTCCTCGACCATCGCCAACGTCCAGGTTCCCCTCTCGGACGGTCTCCTCGAGAACCTGCGCGTGCACACCAGCAACGTCGACTTCATCGGCACGACGGTGAACGTCACCGTCAACGTCAACGGCAGCGACACCACGCTCCAGTGCTCCATCACCGGCATCGCGAACGCGTGCGAGGATACGTTCGACTCGGTGAGCGTCTTCGCGGGCGACGTCGTGGCCCTGCGTATCGAGGAGACGGGGCTCGATGCGCCGACCCGGGTCACGTACTCCCTCGAGCTCGTACCGGTCGTGCCGTGAGGTGAGATCGACCGGCCGCCGCTCGTCCGCGGAAGTCTGAATCGGGTACGTCGGGCACGCGTCCGGAACGGCGGTCGGATCCGCCGCCCGGACGCGCGCCTGGCGTCTACCGGAACGTAAAGGTGTCTGCGTCGCGGCGCGGCTTGCCGCCGACGGTGCCGGTCACGTTGAGCTTGAGGACGTTCGAGCGCTTGGCGGGATCGAGCGTCAGGTCGACCTTGCGCGAGCAGCCCGGCGTCACCGGATCGAAGCTCGTGATCACCGTCTTGTTGAGCTTGAACGGCTTGCGGACCGCGAGGTCCGGAATCGCGGCGTAGTTGGCGACGACGCGGCAGGTGTTCGCCGGCTGATTGCAGTCGGCGTCCGCGTGGCACGGATCGCCGATCTTGCCGGCCGTGCAGAACCCGCCCGGCGCGCACACGCCGGCGGCCGCGCACGATGCGTCCGTCGCCTTGATGACCTTGTGGTCGGTCGGCACGAGGTACGTCACCAGGAGGTTGCCGACGCCGTTCACCGGCTTGCCGCCGAAGGTGGTCGACTGTGGCGGGATCTCGGCGGCGTCGTTCGGGTTGCAGCCGGCGGCGCTCTCCGCGTCGTCGCAGTACCCGTCACCGTCGGAATCGGCGCCTTCGGTGCCGGCGCACTGACCGCCGGTGCAGACGTCGCCGTGCGTGCAGGTGCTGCCGTCGTCGCAGGCCGTGCCGTCGAGCGCCGGACCGTCGTTCACGCACCCGCTCGCGGGATTGCACGAGTCGGCGGTGCAGTCGTTGCCGTCGTCGCAATTCGGCGCCGGTCCGCCGACGCAGGTGTCCGCGCCGTCGCAGACGTCGGCCGTCGTGCAGGCGTCGCCGTCGTCGCAGGCGGTGCCGCTCGTCTGGACCTGGCACGTCGCCGAGCAGCAGCTCGCGAGCGAGCCGTTGGCGCCGCCGTCGTCGCAGGTCTCGGCGCCGCGGATGAGACCGTCGCCGCAGACCGGCGAGCAGACCGAGGGACTGCCGGTGCAGGAGTACCCGCTCTCGACGGTGCAGTCGGAAGCGCAGCCGTCGTCTCCGGTCGTGTTACCGTCGTCGCACTCCTCGCCGATCACCTCGCCGTCGCCGCAGGTGGGCGGGACGATGTCCGACTCGGGCGCCTCGCCGAGCGGCTCGCCGCCCGGACCGTTCTCGAAGGTCGTGCCGCCGTCCGACGGCTGCTGGCCGACGCCGGGCAGCGTCCAGTCGCAGACGCCGTCCGGGAACACCGCCTGCAACCGCGTCTGCTGGCCGGTCGTGAAGACGACGCCGTTGTAGTCGGGGCTGTCGAAGTCGAGCGGCTTCAGCTGACACTTGAAGACGTCCTCGCTGAGCGGCGCGCCGGCGACCTGGTGCGGCGACGACTCGAACTTCACCGGGCACGACGGCGAGTCGAGCCCGACGTCGACGATCTGCGCGTCGGTCGCGCCGTTGGCGACGATGCACATGTCGTGCGCGTCCATCGGCTTGTCGTTCGCGATCTTGGTCTGGATCGGGTCGGCGCTGCCGTCGAGCTCGACGTTGTGCAGCCACTGGTCCATCGTGAGGAAGGACTTGAGGACGAGCGCGGCGCCGGGCGTGATCCCGCCGCCCGAGGCCCAGATCACGTGGCCGTCGTGATTGCCGTTCGCCTTGTCGAGCCGGCTGCGCACTTCCAACGCGCGCCAGTTCAAGTGGATGTCGACCGAGCCTTCCTGGCCTCTGAGATCGATGATCGCGGCCTTGGCGAGCTGGTGGCCGTCGGACACCAGGCCGCCGGTGTACGCCGTCTCGAGCGCGCTCATCGAGGCCACCGTGCGCTGCGGCTGGTAGACGAGGTCGGCGGTGTAGCTGCCGACGTTCTCGTTCAGCTGGACGAACTCCTCGGCGCTGATCGTGCCGGCGGCGAGCGCCTTCAACCCGTACTGCACGCCGACGTTGTCGAGCGGCGACTGCACCTTGGTGTTGCCGTCGGTGTCCACGAAGGTGCCGAGCATCGAGGCGTCGTGGTCGAACGAGTCGCACCGGACCCCGTCCGGCCGCATCGTCGGATTGTAGGTGATCGAGCTCGGGAAGCCGCTGCCGCAGTTCCCGGCCGTCTGCGGGTTGCCGAAGCCGAGGAACGAGCTCACCCAGGCGAGGCAATCATTGGCGTTGAAGTGGCCGTTGATCGCGGTGCGCTTCGCGGTCGAGAGCGCGTTGCCGGGCGCGACGGTGTAGTAGCGGCCGGACAGGAGACCGCAGTCGACGACCTCGATCGCGGTGGTGAGCGTGTCGGGGAACGTGCAGTTCGGCTGGATGCCGTTCAGCAGGCCGGGATACGCGGCGGCGATGTTGTACTGGAGAATCGAGCCGCCCGAGCAGCCGGCGCCGATCGTGTAGCGGATCTCGCCGTAGCTCTCGACGATCCGCTCCTTCACCATCATCAGGAACTCGGCGGCGATGGTGTCGTTGGAGTTGGTGTCGTGATCGGTGAGGGATCCCGACGCGGACATAAAGCCGCGGGAGAGCGCGTTGGCGTTGAAGACGCCGATGCTCGGCGGCGCCTCGAAGCGCCGCGGCCCCGACGCCGGCCCGAACGTCCACAGCAGCTTGCCGTTCCATCCGCGCTGGCGGTCCTGCGGCGTGTTCGGCTTGGTCGGGTCGAAGAAGGTCACCAGCTCGTAGATGCCGCGGTCGACGGTGCCGCGCTCGACGACGATGATGCTCTTCACGGTGTCGCCGCGGTCGTTGGTGAAGTCGGCGACGTCGGCCTCGGCCGGCGGGGCGTTCAGGTCGTAGGTCTGGAAGCAGGAGCTGCCGGTGTTCGGCGTCGTGAAGGTGCAGCCGCCGCCTTCGAGCGCCTTCGGCTGGTAGTAGAACGAGAACTTCGACGGCGCGTTGCACTGGTCGTCGACCGGGTCGGCGTCGAGGCCGCTCACCCGCGTCGTCGTCATCCCGCTGAGCGCGGTGTTCGGCACGGTGACGACCACCGAGGTCGCGGTCGTGCGCGCGCAGATGAACGGCAGCAGCTGGGCGCCCGAGAAGACGGACCCGCCGATCGGGTGGTTGCTGACGACGAGGGCGACCGATTGCTTGATCGTCGGCGGCGTCACGAAGGCCTCGACGACGTTGTCGCCGACGAGCATCCCGTCGACGAGCCCGACGAAGCGGCCGCTGCCGTCGACGCCGAAGACGTCGGTGACGTCGATGCCGTTCAACGTCACGCGGACGTCCGCGACCGCGACGTCCGGCGGCACGACGACCTCCATGAGCGCGTCGCCGCCGGAGACGAGGTCGGCGCGGTTCGAGAGCACCGCGATCTCGAGCTCGTCCGCGGCCGCGGGGCCGGCCGCGGTGGTCACGGCGGCCATGACGAGAAGCGCGAGCAGCGCTCGGCCGACGCCGCGCGTGGGGTGACGGCGGGGGCTGGTGTTTCCGTGATCGTATCGCATGCTGAGTCCTTTCGGCGTGCGCGTGCCGCGCCACGCGGTCGTGTGGAGAAATCCGGCGGCAACTCCCAAGGGGGAAGACGGTACGCGGGAATAGCGGCAGCCGAGGCGCGCGCTCAATCAGCTTCTTCACGTATTCGCGGCGCGCGATCTTGTGCCGGCAGCACAAGGTCGCGGCGCGTCAGCTCTCGAGGATCAGGAGCGCGACCGCGATGCTGAGGCGCGTTCGGGGATCGCCGAGGTCGATGCCGAAGCGCTTCTCCATCTGCCGGAGGCGGTACGAGAGCGTGTGGGGATGGATCCCGAGCGCGACCGCCGCCGACTTCACGCGGAAGGCGTTGGCGGCGAGCGCGCGCAGGGTGTCGTAGTAGATCCGTCGCGTCGCCGGACGCGCGAGCGCGCCGAGGATGCGCTGCGCGAACGCCTGCGCGCGCGGCGATCCGGTGTCGAGGAGGTCGTGCAGCGCGAGGTCGGCGTAGCGATGCACGACGTCCCGCCGGCGCAACAGCGTGCCGAGCTCGATCGCGCGGCGGGCCTCGAGCGCCGAGCGGCGCAAACCGTCGGCGTCGGTCGCCGCGCCGCCGGCGCCGGCGCGCCAGCCGAGCTCGGTGAACTTGGCGTCGACCTCCGCGAGCACCGCCTGGTGGCTCGCGCGCGGCAGCAGGGCGAGGACGCCGTCGTCGATGCGACCGACGATCGCGTCGGCCTGCGACTCGCACACCGCGACCAGACGGCCGAGCGACTCGACGTCGGACGCGCGGCCGCCGTCCTGCTGCACGGTCCGCCGGAACAGCACCGCGACCCTTGCGGCCTCGAGGTCGAGACCGAGCTCGACCGCGCGCGCCTCGATCGACGTGATCGGCGCATCGGGGCCGATCAGCAGGCGGAGGAACTCCGCGATCGCCTCGCCGCGCGAACGATGCAAGCGGTCGCGCTCCTCGAGATACGCCTCGGTCACGATGGTGGTCACCCGGTTGATGCTCGCGAACGTCACCGGCACCCGCCGCAGCAGCTCGAGGCGCAGCTCGGGACGGGCGGTGACCGCCTCGATCAGGCTCTCCCAGAGGACCGGCAGCGCGAGCTGGTAGGTGCCGATCATGGCGCCGAGCGGCACGCCCTGGGCGGCGCGCGACTGCGCGCTCCGGATCGTGAACTCGAGCTCCTTGAGCGTCGGGGATCGTCCGGCGACGAGGTTGAACTGATAGAACCCGGCGACGAGATAGCGCACGTTCTGCCACAGGCCCTCGAGTCCCGGGCCGGAGAGCGCTCGATACGACGGATAGAGACGCCGGCTGCGCGCGACGATCTCCCGCACGCACTTCTCGCGGTCCCGGTACACGCGTTCGATCAGGCGCGCGAGCTCCGGGGAGAGTCGCGGTGGGCGCTTCGACGGCGCCGAGGCTTTGGCGATCGGATGCACGAGCGGGATGGCCGCGGCGAGGGACGTCGTCACATCGTCGTCACGCCCGCGGCGCCGGAATCTTGCCATTCAATTGCGGCGGATTGGAATAGTCGTCGCCATCGCGTCTCTTCTCCGTACGATGCGTCCGGCCGCCGGTTGCTCGGTGCAGGGCGATGCGGTGCTCCCCGACGCCCGGCGCCCGGCAAATCTGGCGCGCTGCACCGGCGTCGGCTATCGTCGAGCGCGTGCAGCGCGAGAGCCCGGAGCTCGTCGCGGAGAAGCAGTACTTCGACGCGGTGCTCGACAGCATGTCGGACGGCGTCGTGGTCTGCGACGGCGCGATGCGCGTGATCAAGTTCAACAGCGCCGCCGAGCAGATCACGGGGTGGAGCCGGGGCGACGCGATCGGCGCGCCGACCTGTCCCGACATCTTCCGCGGCTACCTCTGCGGCCACGGTTGCGCCGTCGAGCGCGCGGCGGCGGGCGAGGGAGTCCGCGATCAGGAGGTGATGATCCGGCACCGCAACGGCGAGCAGCGCCTGATCGTGCTCACGACCTCTGCGATCCCCGGCGCCGGCGGCGGGTCGCTCGGTGTCGTGGCGGTGTTCCGCGACATCACCGAGCTGGCGCGTCTGCGCACCGAGCTGCACGGCCGCGGCGGCTTCCCGAATCTCGTCGGCCGCAGCGCGACGATGCGCGTCCTCTACGAGCAGGTCGAGGACGTCGCGACGTCGGAGGCCGGCGTGCTGCTGCTCGGCGAGACCGGCGTCGGCAAGGAGCTCGTCGCCGAGGCCATCCACCGCGCCAGCCGCCGCGCCCACGGGCCGCTCATCAAGGTCAACTGCTCGGCGCTGAGCGAGGGGCTGCTGGAGTCGGAGCTGTTCGGCCACGTCCGCGGCGCCTTCACGGGCGCGCTGCGCGACAAGGTCGGCCGCTTCGAGCTCGCGAGCGGCGGCACGATCTTCCTCGACGAGATCGGCGAGCTGTCGGCGAGCCTTCAAGTGAAGCTGCTGCGGGTGCTGCAGGAGAAGGAGATCGAGCGAGTCGGCGAGGCGGGTGTGATCCCCGTCGACTGTCGCGTCATCGCCGCCACCAACCGCGACCTGCGCGCGCTCGTCGATCGCGGCGTGTTCCGAGAGGACCTGTTCTACCGGCTGAGCGTCATCCCGATCCACGTGCCGCCGCTGCGCGAGCGGCGCTCCGACATCGCGCTGCTCGCCGAGCATTTCCTCGGTCGCATCGCGACCCAGGAGGGCAAGTCGATCGAGGGCTTCACGTCCGACGCGATCGACGTGCTTCTGGAGTACCGCTGGCCCGGGAACGTGCGCGAGCTCGAGAACGCGATCGCGTTCGCCGTGATCAAGTGCCGTGCGCCGCGGATCGGCGCGCAGCACCTGCCGGCGGAGATCCGCGCGGCGCCGCGCGCGGCGCGTGCCGCGGCGGGCACGCTGACACGCGCCGCAATCGAGGCGGCGCTGGAAAAGACCGGCGGCAACCGGGTGGGCGCCGCGCGCAGCCTCGGCGTCGGCCGCGCGACCTTCTACCGCAAGGTCGCGGAGCTCGGCATCACGATTCCGCGCCGCTGACCGAGACAGCGAAACTGTCTCGCGGCCGCTGAGACAGCCGAACAGCCGGCGTTTCGGCGACTTGCGCGTGCGACGGGCGCCGCGCCGGCTGTATCGAGACATCGCGTCGCGCCGCCGGGCCGCAGCCGCTCGGCGCGTTTCCAGGGTCTTGCGCCGCGGGCCGCCCTGGTACGCGCGGTGCAACGCAGCTCCGCGATGGCCGCGTCCCGCTTCTTGTTCACGCTCGGCTTCCTGACGCAGATGATCGTCGGGGTCGCGACGCGTATCGTCCCCGTCTTCACCGGGGCGCCGCCGTGGAGCCGGACGGCGCGCGACGCGACCTTCGGGCTGCTGAACGCCGCGGTGGCAGCGCCGGCGCTCGAGGTCGCGGTCGAGTCCGGCGGCGACGCTGCGTGGCCGTCCATCGCGCGCACCGCGGGAGCGCGCGGATGATCCAGATCGGCGCCCCCGTCGCCCACGATTTCGGCAACCCGCTCGGCGTCCTCAGCGACTGTCACCGCCGCGTCGAGCACTTCCTCCAGCTGATGATCACGGTCGCCGCGCAGGCGCGCGGCGGCCCGCTCGGCGCGGAGCAGCGTGACGCGCTCGAGGTCGCGCTGCGCTACTTCACCGAGGCGGCCCCGAAGCATACCGAGGACGAGGAGCAGTCGCTCTTCCCCCGGCTCCGCGCCTCGCGCCATGCGCGGGCGGCGCAGGCGGTGGCGATCATCGAGCTGCTGGCGGAGGAGCACGAGGTCGCCGACGCGCACCACGAGCAGGTGGAGATTCTCGTCCGCCGTTGGCTGACGGTCGGCTCGCTGGCGGACGCCGCGGCGCGCCGGCTGGAGGCGCATCTCGACGGCCTCGCGACCCTCTACCGGCGCCACATCGCGACCGAGGACCAGGAGCTGATTCCACTTGCGCGTCGGATTCTCGATCCCGCCGCGATCGCGATTCTCGGCCGCGAGATGGCGCTGCGGCGTGGCTTGGACCCCGATCGCGTCGGCGTGAGCGACGCCGGCGCGCCGTCGCCGCCGCCGCGACGAGGGCGGCGGCGAACCCGGACGTAGACAGGCACCGAATGGAGGACCGCCATGGAGATCATCACACGCGAACGGATGGCGGCGGTGGGTGACGGAGTCGCGCCGCGGGCGTGGCGAGCGGCAGCGCGATGCAGCGGCGCGTTCGGCGTCGTCCTCGCGGGGTGGCTCGTCGTCGCCTGCAACGACAGCGCGATCCAGTCGCCCGCCGTCACGTCGACGAGGTCCGGCGTCACGACGACGGCGATCTCCTGGACGCACTTCGACGTTCCCGCCGAGCCGCCCGTGACGCCCGAGCTCCTGGCGCGCGGCAAGGACGTGTTCGCGAAGAACTGCGCCTCGTGCCACGGCGTCACCGGCGCCGCCGACGGGGCGTGCGCGCAGTTCCTGATTCCGCACCCCCGCGACTTCACCAAAGGGATCTTCCGTTTCAAGACGACGCCGGGCGGCGCCCTGCCCACCGATCAGGATCTCTTCCGCACGGTGTCCCTCGGCCTCCACGCGACCGGCATGCCGCCGTGGCGATACTTGCTCACGGATGAGGAGCGCTGGGCGGCGGTGCAGTACGTGAAGACCCTGTCGCCCGCCTTCAGCGCTCATCAACCCGGACCGCCGATCGACCTCGGACCGGAGCCGACCGACGTCACGCCCGAACGCGTCGCGCGCGGCAAGGAGCTCTACGACGAGGCCGGCTGTGCGAGCTGCCACGGAGCGGAAGGCTACGGCGACGGGCAATCCGCCGACACGCTGATGGATTCCTTCGGCAGCCCGATCCGGCCGCGCAATTTCCACAAGGCCGCCGAGTTCAAGCGCGGCCACACGCTCCGCGACGTCGCCCTCACCATCTCGACGGGCAACAACGGCACGCCGATGCCGTCCTTCGGCGAGGTTCTGGAACCGAACCAACTCTGGGATCTCGCCGCCTACGTCCTGACGCTCGACGAGAAGAAGCTCGCGGGCGGCGGCGCGCAGGCCGCCGCCAGCACCGGCGATCAGCTCGGCAAACCCGACGTCGTCATCGCGCTCATCGAACGCGCTTGGCAGTACGTGCCGAACGAAATTCGCGTGCGCCAGGGTCAGATCGTCCGGATCGACTTCCAGCCGACCGACAACGGCCTCGGCGCCGGGCACGGCTTGGCCATCGACGGATACGACCAGGTGAGCTTCATCAACGGTGCGATGGTGCAGCGTCCGAAGTCGCTCACGTTCGTCGCCGACAAGCCCGGCACCTTCACCTTCTATTGCGCCACGCAGTGCAGCACCGGCGGGCTGCATCCGAACATGAAGGGCACGCTCGTCGTCGAGCCCGCTCGCAGCTGAGGAGGATGACCATGCGCACTCGATCACTCGCCAGGTTCGCGCTCGCGCTGTGCGCCGCCGGGCTCGCGCTCCTGCCCGCCTGCCACGCCGCCAAGGAGACCGGGCAGGCCGCCGGCAGTCCGGCCGAACAGGTCTACGTTCCGGTCGGCAAGTGGGACAAGTACTACGCGTTCCTCTCCGGAGGTCAGGCAGGCTCGGTGCTCGTCTACGGCTTGCCGTCGGGGCGTCTCATTCGTGCCATTCCGGTCTTCGAGCCGCGTGCGCAGTACGGCTACGCGCTACCGGGCACCGACACCTACGAGCGCCTGAAGGCGACCGGCCCGCTGTGGGGCGACACGCACCATCCGGTCCTGTCGGAGAGCCACGGCGACTACGACGGTCGGTTCCTGTGGATCAACGACAAGGCGAACGGCCGCGTCGCGCGCATCGATCTCAGCCATTTCGAGACCGCGGCGATCGCTCGGGTGCCGAACGTGCAAGCCGCCCACGGCATCGCCGTCGTCTCGCCCGACACCAGCTACCTCGTCGTCAACGGCGAGTTCGAGTCGGAGATCCCGCCGGGCACGCTCGACGCGACGAAGTACGCATCGGTCATGGCCTTCCTCGATCCGATCAGCCTGGAGACCCGCTTCGAGGTGCTGATGCCCGCCAACTGCGACATCAACGACAGCAGCAAGGACGGACGCTGGGCGTTCACCACGATGTACAACCTCGAGAAGGGGCTCACGATCGAGGAGATGATCCGCCGCGACGAGGATGCGATCGGCGCCGTCGACATCCCGCAAGCCGAGGCGGCGCTGCAGCGCGGCGAGTTCACCGTCGTCGACGGCGTGAAGTTGATCGATCCGCAGAAAACGACGTCCAAGGTGCTCTACATGATCCCCGTCCCCAAGAACCCGCACGGCTGCGATGTCACTCCGGACGGCAAGTACGTCATGGGCTCGGGCAAGCTCTCGCCGACGGTCACCGTGATCGACATCGCCAAGATCGACCAGGTGAAGAACCCGCGCGACGCCATCGCCGGGCAACCGGAGGTCGGCATGGGCCCATTGCACACCACCTTCGACGGGCGCGGCAACGCCTACACCTCGCTCTTCATCGACTCGCAGATCGTGAAGTGGAACATCGCCAAGGCGGTCGCCGGCGACCCCGACTACATCGTCGACCGCGTCGACGTGCACTACAACGTCGGCCACACGCAGGCGACGCTCGCCGAGACCATGCACCCGACCGGCGAGTACCTGCTGTCGCTCAACAAGCTCTCGAAGGACATGTTCCTGCCGGTCGGCCCGAGCATGCCGGAGAACCAGGAGCTCATCGACATCTCCGGCACCAAGATGAAGCTGCTCGCCTCGTTCCCGTCGGAGCCCGAGCCCCACGACGCCGTCTTCATGAAGGCGGAGGATCTCATCCCGAAGGTCGTGCAGGTCGATCAGCCCGCGGACAACGCCGTCGCCGAAGGCCAGAGCCGCGTCGAGCGGGTAGGGCCGCACGCGGTGCACGTCTACCTCACGGCGATTCGCTCCAAGTTCGGCCTGGCGGAGTTCACGGTGCAGCAAGGCGACGACGTGACGGTCACCGTAAGCAACATCGAGACCATCCGCGACATGACGCACGGCTTCGCGCTCGACGACTACGGCGTCAACGTCGCCATCGACCCGGGACAGACGCGCGAGGTCTCGTTCGTCGCCGACAAGCCGGGGACCTTCTGGTACTACTGCACCTGGTTCTGCTCGGCGCTGCACCTCGAGATGCGCGGCCGCATGCTCGTCGAACCGGGCCGGCAGCAAGAAGCCAAAGCCGGGGAATGAACCATGGCACCCGGTCGTGCGCGACTGGCGCTCGCGGGCAGCACCCTGCTGCTGGCGACGTCACTCCTGCTCCCGCTGTGGTCGACGCGGATGGAATCCCCGCAGTACCGCGGCGACGAGGCGCTCGAGGTGCAGGTCTATGCCACCTCGGTCGCCGGCGACGTGCGCGAGATCGAGACGTTGAACCAGTACATCGGCGTGCACCTGCCGCTCGACGTGCCGGAGCTGCGCGTGGTGCCGTGGGTCCTCGGTCTGCTGTGCGTCGTGGCGCTGGCCGCCGTCCTCGCGCCGTCCGGCGCGCGTCGTCGAATCGCCGCCGTCCTGGTGGGCCTGATGCTCGCGACCGTCGCGGCGGCGGCGGCGCTGGCGCAGTACCGTCTGTACGCCCTCGGCCATCATCGCGGGCACACTCCGCTGGCGCGAGTCCCCGACTTCACGCCGCCGATTCTCGGCTCGATCCAGATCGAGAACTTCCACCTGCACATGAGCATCGGGCTCGGCGGCTGGGCATTCCTCGTCGCGTTGGGCCTCGCCGGTCTCGCCGTCTTCCCGCGCCGGCGCCGAGCTCGCGAGGCGTGCGAGGCGGCATCCGGCGCGGCGCTGCACCACGTGAAAGGCTGATGCCATGATCGATACACGTTCCTCTCGTGCCGCGGCGCCGGACGTCGCCACCTCCGCGTCGACGGCCGCGGCGCCGCGAGCGGGCTGGGGGCTGGTCGCCGTGGGTAGCGGCCTGCTGCTGATGTTCGCGCTGTTCGCCGGCGGTCTGGTGCTGATCCCGCGTTACCGCGCGGCGCATCCGGTGAGCGCGCTCCAGCGCAGCGACGCGAACACGGCGCAGATCGACGATCTCTACCTCGACCTCACGCTGGCCACGCCCGCGTTCCTGCGGACACGCCGTCTCGACCGGTACTTCGAGGGGCGCGATCCCGCGGCCGTCTTGCCGGTCCTGGTCGGCGTCAACACGCACACCGGCAGCATCGAGCACATGCATCACCTGCACGGGCACTTCTTCCTCGTCGGTCCCGACGGCGAGCGCTACCCGGCGCTGACCAGCCCGATCGTGCTCTCGGAGCATCACAACGCCTACATGGTGCTCTTCCCGGCGCGCGACAACCACGGCGAGCGGTTCCTCGACATGCACGCGGGAACCGTCACCGTCGAGGCGGCCGACGTCGGCGCCGAGCCGATGCGACGCTTCCAGTGGAGCCTGCCGGTCGTCGACGACCTCGACGGCGCCGTCGCCGATCACGGCATGGCGGCGACGCTGATGCTCGCCGTCGCCCTCGTCGGCGCGCTCCTCGTCATCCTCTCTCCCTGCGCGCTCGAGCTGTCGCTGTACTACTCGGCGATCATCTCGTGCACGGTCACGCAGAGCGAGCGCGAGGCGGCCGCCGCCGGCGGCGACGCGGCCGCGCGCGTCGGCCGGCGGCGTCTGCTGATCAACCTGGCGAGCTTCGTCGCCGGGTTCACGCTGCTCTACGCCGCCTCCGGCGCGACGGTCGGCCTGATCGGGGAAGGCGTGCGCAAGCCGCTCGGCGAGTACAGCCGGCTCATCCAACTCGTCGGCGGCAGTCTCATCCTGCTCTTCGCGCTGCGCATCCTCGCCGCCGGCGAGCAGCTGCGCCGGCTGACGGGATTGCTGCCGCACGCGGCCGGCCGCTTCGGCCGGATCACGAGCGTGCGTGCCCGCGTGCTCGCGCGGCCGCGACGACTGTTCGCGAGGCTGCGTCTCCACGGCCGGGAGCGTGCCGCGGCGGGGGGCGGCATGCGCGCCATCGACTCCTTCCTCGTCGGCATCGGTCTCTCCACGTCCTGCCTCACCTGCATGGGCGGCGCGGTGCTCTATCCGCTGCTCGTCTACGCGGGCATCACGTCCTGGTACTCGGGGTTGATCACGCTGGCGCTGTACTCGCTCGGCATCGCCGTGCCGATGGTGTGCATCTCCCTCGGCTTCTTCCAGATCCGGCTGTCGCTCGCGAAGCGGCTGGGGTTCAATCGCGCGCTGCGCACGGCAAGCGGCCTGATCCTGGCCGGGATCGCGCTGCTGGTGCTGTCCGGCCGCGAGCGCATCGTGACCGACCTGACGTTCCGCTTCCTGGGTGGAGTCGTCCGGTGGCTCGCCTGATCGGCTGCGTCGCGCTGCTGGCGCTCGCCACCGCCGCGCACGCCGCGGAACGTGTCGTCGCGCCCGGCAGCTTGGCGGCGGCGCTGGCGCAGGCGCAGCCGGGCGACACGCTGCGGCTGGCGCCCGGCGTGCATCCGGGCCCGCTCACGGTCGGCGTGCCGGTCCGCCTCGCCGGCGAGCGCGGCGCCGTGATCGACGGCGGCGGCGCCGGCACGGTCCTGACGCTCGCCGCGGACGGCATCGAGGTCTCCGACCTCACCATCCGCGGCGGCGGCGACGATCTCTCGCACGACGACGCCGCCGTGCTGCTGCTGGACGCCCGCGCCATCACGGTCACGCGCTGCCACGTCGAGGCGCAGGCGTTCGGCATCTACCTGCGCGGCGGCGGCGCGCACCACGTCGTGCGCAACGAGGTGCGCGGCAACCGCGCGCTGCCCTCGCCGCGCCGGGGCAACGGCATTCACCTGTGGCACACCGAAGGCAACGACCTCAGGGACAACCGGCTGGTCAGCGTCCGCGACGGCATCTACCTGTCGTTCGCGCACCGGAATCGGATCCGCGGCAACAGGGGGAGCGGCCTGCGCTACGGCATCCACTACATGTACTCCGAGCGCAACATTCTGGTGGGCAATCGTTTCCGCGGCTGCACCGGCGGCATTGCGCTGATGTTCTCGATGAACGATCGCATCGCCGGCAACGCGGCGGTCGACAACCGCGACTTCGGCATTCTCTCCCAGCAGCTCGAACGCTCGCTGGTGACCCACAACCACGCCGCGCGCAACGGCCGCGGGTTCTTTCTCGAGAACTCGACCGCCAACCGCTTCGTCGGCAACCGCGTGGAGGACAACGGCGTCGGCGTCTTTCTGACCGCCGGCTCCGAAGCCAACGTCTTCACGCGCAACACCTTCGACGGCAACCTCGTGCAGGTGTTCCAGGATCGCTACGCGCCGAACGCCTGGTCGGAGAGCGGGCGCGGCAACGCCTGGGGCGACTACGTCGGGTTCGACTGGAACGGCGACGGCGTCGGCGAGATCCCGTATCGCTTGCAGACCGCGGTCTCCGCGCTCATGGCGCGCCGCCCGAGCGCGCGCTGGTTCCTAATGAGCCCGACGCTGGCGCTGCTCGACTGGTGGGAGGCGCGCCTGAGCCTTCCCGATCCGTCGGCGCTCGATCCGTCACCGCTCGTCGGCGTCAGCCGGAGGTGAGGGCATACGACCGCTCTCGAGCTCCAGCACGTCGGTCTGCGACTGGGCCGCCGCGACGTCTTGCTCGACCTGACGCTGCGCTGTCCGGCGGGCGCCGGCACCGGTCTCGTCGGGCCGAACGGCGCCGGCAAGTCGACGGTCCTGGCGCTGGCGGCCGGTCTGCTTGCGCCGTCCTGCGGCCGCATCACGATCGCGGCGGCAGCGCTCCGGCCGTTCTCGCGGCTCGACGGCGTCGGCTATCTGCCGCAAGTGAGCTCGTTCCCCGGTCTGCTCACGGCGGGCGAGGTCTTCGAGTTCGCGACGGTCGCTCGCGGCAGCGCCGCGCGCGCTCGAGACGAGATCCTCGACGTCACCGGCGTCGCGGCGGTGCTCGATCGGCCCGTCGGCGAGCTCTCCGGCGGTTGGGTGCGCCGGCTCGGCCTGGCGGTGTCGCTGCTGCCGCCGACCGATCTGCTCCTGCTCGACGAGCCGTTCGTCGGTCTCGATCCCGACACGTTGGATCGACTGGTGGCCCACCTCGATCGGCGCGTCGCGCGCGGTGCCGCGCTGCTGATGGCCAGCCACGAGTTCGCGGTGATCGACGCCCTCGCCGATCGCGTCGCCGTCCTCGACGACGGAAGGTTGCTGGGCGTGTTCCCGCTGGGAAGCGGTGATCACTCGCGCACCCTGTATCGTCGGACGCTGGCGGCGTCGCCGGCGTGCCCGGTCGCGAGTTAGCGCCGTGTCGCGCCGGTCTGCGATCCTGCACGTCGCCGCCCGCGAGCTGCGCTTGCTGCGCCGGCGGCGCGCCGTACGCGGCGCGCTCGCCGTGCTCGCGGTGTTCACGTGGTTGCCGCCGCTGCTGTTGCCGCTGCGCTCCGGATCGTTGGGCGTGGCGACCTTCGACGAGACGCTCCTGCTGCAACTGGCGCTCGGGGCGGTGATTCTGCCGCTGCTGGCGCTGCTCGCCGGCGCCGACCTGCTGGCCTCGGAGATCGAGGACCGCACGCTGCTGCTGATGATCACGCTGCCGATCTCGCGTTCCGCCTGCTTCCTCGGAAAGCTCCTCGGACGGGCGGCGGTGCTGGCCGGCGCCTATCTCGTCGCTTCGGCGACCGCCGCGGGCGCCATCGCGCTGGTGCACGGGACCGCCGGTTGGGACGACTACCTCGTCGTCACGGTGTCGGGGCTGCTGTTGAGCCTGACGTGCGGCGGCGTCGGCGCTGCGCTCGGTGCGTCCGAGCGCGGCCGGCTGCGCGCCTTCGGGTCCGCGCTCACGACCTGGGTGGTGATGGTGTTCCTCGTCGATGCGATCCTGCTCGCGGCGGTCGTCGGCTTCGCGCCCGCGGCGCCGGAGCAGGTCGGCATGCACGGTCACAGCGAGCTCCGCGCGCAGATGCCGATCCGCGACGACCACGGAGACCATCGAGCGTCCGCCGCATCGCAAGCGCCGCGCGCGTCGGCGTCGCCGGCGTGGCTGATGCTGCTCGATCCCGTCGACCTCTTTCGCCTCAGCGCGTTGTCCGCCGCGCCGAAGCTCCGGATCCAGCTCGAAGCCGTCCTGCCCGAGGGACGTGACCTCTCCACCGGCGCGCCGCTCGTCGTCGGCTGGCTGATCTGGCTCGCCGTTCCGCCGGTGGTCGGCCTCCTGCGGTTCCGCCGCGTCGTGGTGCGCTAGCCGGCGACGGCAACGGGCGATCGTCCGAGCGCAATCGCATCTCTTCCCGCGGCGCACCGCGCGGGGCGGGTGAGTCGCGCGCCGCCGCGCGCACGCGCTACTCGAGGGCGCGTGGCTGCGTCGCCGTCCTCAGGCGCCGATGCGCTTCGGCGCTTGGTACCCCGCCGCCGGGTCGACGGTGTAGTCGTCGCCGTAGCGATCGTGATGGCGCACCCACGCCATGCTGAACGCCAGGCCGTCCTCGTCGCGGCCCTTCGGCACCAGGTCGAGGTACACGTAGGCGCCGATCGTCGTCTCGTCGCCGCGGCCGTAGGTCGAGTAGGTGTGGAAGACGTCGCCGCTCGCGTCCTTGTAGAAGACGCTGGTGCCGGGCGCCTCGCCCTCGGTCTGCCGCTCGCGCAAGCGGTAGTTGTAGGAGGTCGGCCCCTTGGCGAGGTCGTCGGCGGTGAACGACACGCCGTAGTCGGCGTTGAAGTCGCTGCCGTGCGACGACACCCATTTGAAGCGCCAGCCCATGCGCTGCTTGAACGCCTCGAGCTGGGCGAGGGGCGCGCGCGAGACGGTGACCAGCGTCACGTCGCGATGCGCGAGGTGGACGAGGGCGCCGTCGATGTGGTCGGCGCGAAAGGAGCAGCTCCGGCAGCCTTCCTCCCAGCCGGGCGCGAACATGAAGTGGTTCACGATCAGCTGGCTGCGGCCGTCGAAGAGATCGGCGAGCGTCTCCGTGCCGCGTGGACCCTCGAAGACGTACGGCTTCTCGACGCGCACCCAGGGCAGGGCGCGCCGCTGCCGGGCGAGCTCGTCGCGCTGCCGGGTGTGCTCCTTCTCCTTCCGCAAGAGCTCCTTGCGCGCGGCGAGCCACTCGTCGCGCGCCACGATGCGCTGGGGTTCCATGGTGCTCTCCTTCCGTGTGCGGGCGTGCCGTCCGTGTATGTTAACCGGTCGGTTAAATAGGAGCCGGCCGCGGTCGTGTCAACACTGGTGCGGGCGCGCGTGCGCCCGGCGATCGGGCGGAGCGCGGCGGGCGGGCAGGGGACGTCCCGCTCAGGCGGCGCTGGCGTTCTCGCGCGTCGTCAGCGGACAGGCGAGACGGACGGTGGTGCCGGCGCCGCGGGCCGAGTGGATCTCGAGCCGGCCGCCGATCGCGAGCGCGCGCTCTTCCATCGCGACGAGTCCGAGGCCGGACGCCGGCCGATGGCGATCGACGTCGAATCCGGCGCCGTCGTCGCGGATCTCGAGGACCAGCGTCGCGTCGCGCGCCGCCAGGGTGACGGCGATCGAGCGCGCGTGCGCGTGGCGCATCGAGTTCGCGAGCGCCTCCTGCGCGATGCGATAGACGGCGACCTCGGTCTGCTCCTCGAGGCGCGGCACGTGGGTCGAGATCTCGATCCGAGCGGTCCCGGGGCCGAGCCCGTCGACGAGGGCGCGCAGGCTCTCCTCGAGGCCGAGGTCGTGGAGCAGCATCGGGCGGAGGTCGCGCGCCAGCAAGCGCAGATGCTCCACGACCTCGCCGAGATAACGGCTGATGCGGTCGAGGCCGGCGGCGACCTGCGGCGGAATCGGCCCGAGCTGGCGGCGCAGCGACTCGAGGAGGATGGCGGTCCCGACGAGCTCCTGGCAGACGTCGTCGTGGAGATCGAAGCCGAGCCGCTTGCGCTCCTCCTCGCGGATCATCACCTGCCGTTGCGAGAGCAGGCGGAGCTTCTCGCCGCTCAGCCGGAGCTCCTCGAGCGACGCGCGCAGCGCCTCCTCGGCGGCGCGACGGACGGTGACGTCCCGTCCGACCGCCTGCGTCTCGACGGTGACGCCGCGCTCGTCGCGGATCGCGCACGCTTCCCAGGCGATCCACCGCCAGCCCTCGGGCGTCGGGGTGCGCGTCTCGACGCGGCCGCGATACGGCGGCACCGCGAGCGCGGCCATCGCCTCGCGGCGGGCGGCGCGGTCGTCGGGGTGGATGAGCGGCATGAAGCTCGTACCGAGGAGCTCCGCGCGCGAGCGGCCGACCGCCGCGCAGTAGGCGTCGTTCACGAACGTGAAGCGCCCGCGGAGATCGAAGCGGGCGATCAGATCGCGCTGCGACTCGACGAGCCCGCGGTAGCGCTCCTCGCTGGCGCGGAGCGCGTCCTCCGCCGCTTTGCGCTCGGTGACGTCGCGTCCGATGCCGCGGATGCCGACCAGGCGTCCGGCGCGGTCGCGGATCGCCGAGCCGATCGCCTCCACCCAGCGCGGGCCGCGCGCCGTCTGGAGAAGCACCAGGACCGCCGGCACCGGCGCCCCGGCATCGACGCTCGCGAGCAGCGCCGTCATCGGCGGGTTCGCGGGGTGCGGCACGATCATCGAGCGCAACGTGCGGCCGAGGAGCGCGTCGGCGGGCTCGCCGACGAACCGCGCCATTCCCTCGTTCACGTACGTGAACCGGCCGTTCAGATCGTGGGTGTAGATCAGGTCGCGCGCGTTCTCGGCGAGGTCGCGGTAGGCGTTGCGCGACGCCTCGAGCTCGCGGCGGCTCTCCTCGTCGCTGCGGCGATGGAAGAACGCGAGGCGAAAGTTGCGCGCCGAGGTCTCGGCGACCGCCAGCGAGACCGTGAGCCCGACGACGGTCGACGCGACGAGCTGGCTGCGCGGAACGTGAAACACCAGGAACGATCCCGCCGCCAGCCAGGGCACGACCGTGCAGACCAGGAGCACGAACGCCGGCCGCCAGCCCCACTGGAAGAGCAGCGACGACAGCAGGTAGAGCGTCAGGATGATGAACGCGAGCACCGTGCCGTCGCCGTGGAGGATCGCGAAGACCAGCGTCCACGCGAGGGCCATCGTCACGCACGCCGCGACCATCCAGCGCTGCACGCGCGGATCGTCGACGTGACGCCGGCCGAGAATCCCGGCGATCGAGAGCACGGTCGCGTGGAACGCGATGAACAGCAGAGCCGTCGCGACCGTGAACGACGACTCCGAGACCAGCACCGCGCTCCAGATCGCCGTGGTGCCGAGCCAGCTGAACGCGAAGGCCGGGTACCGGCGCACGATCAGGCGGCGGCGGGCGATGTCGAGCGCCGTCACCGATCGCTGCGGTCGAGCCTCGTCCGATTCCGATGCCATGGTCGCAGTCCGCTGGGAGGTGTCGCGTCCGTCGACGCGGCGAGACGCGGACGATAGCACCAACCGGGGCGGACGTCAGCAGAAACGCATCGGCGGGTACCGGTCGGAACCGTCCGTACGCGTCGGCGGCGGCGCAGCGGGCCGCGGCGCGCTCGCCGTCCCGCTCAGCCGGCGATGCGCTCGAGCGTCGCGATCTCGCTCGGGTCGAGATCGAAGTCGAAGCAGGCGAGGTCCTCCTGCATGTGCGTCGCGCTCGCCGTGCCGGTGAGCGGGATCATCCCGAGCGCGGCCGCGAAGCGGAAGACGACTTGCGGAATCGTCCGCGCGTGTCGTGCGGCGATGCGCTGCACCTCCGCGCCGGTGATCTCGCGGACGTTCGCGGTCAGGAGCGAGAAGCCCTGGTAGACGATGCCGTGCCGGTCGCAGAACGCGCGGACGGCGCGGTCCCACCCGGTGCGCGCGAAGCAGCGATTCTGGACGAACGCGATCGCGACCGTCACGACGTCATGGAGCGCCTCGAGCTGGTCGAGCGCGACGTTGCTGACGCCGAGGAGCCTGGTCTTGCCGGCGCGCTCGAGCGCCTCCATCGCCTGCCACACCTCGCGGTCGGCGGCGCCGAGGCCGCCCGCCCGCGACGGACCGTGCAGGACGTAGGAGTCGACGTACGTCGTGCGGAGATGCTGGAGCGAGCTCTCGAAGGACTGGGCGACCTGGGTCGCGAGATCCGCGCGCGGGTCGTACGGCAGGCGCGCGTCCTGCCCCGCCGCGTAGGTGAACTTGGTTTGCAGGAAGACGTCGGCGCGCGCGAGCGTGCCGCCGGCGATCGCGGCGGCGACGGCGTCGCCGACGGCGGCCTCGAGGTAGTGGCGGCGCTGGTTCGCCGTGTCGATGGCGCGGAACCCGGCTGCGAGCGCCTGGTCGACGAGCGCGCGGGTCTGCTCCTCTTTCCACGCCGTTCCGTAGATGAATGGCGGCACCGGGATGCCGCGGACGTCGCGAGCTCGCTCCATGGTTTCTCCTCCGACGCGAGGATGAACGAGCGGACGCCGATCGGCCAGTGCGCGCCGGCACACGGAACGTACCGGCGCGCGCTGGGTTACGCGGCCGACGGGACGAGAGCCCGTCGCGCCGCAAGACGTTCCCGCAGGAGGCCGAAAGCGATGCAGAGCGGGAACAGGAAGGCCGTGGCGGTCATGACGTTCACCGGGACGGCGCCGCCGCTGAGCCCCGACGTGACCATGATCACCGCCGGCATGCCGAGGCCGAGGAGCGCCCCGGCGACCGCCGAGCGGAGGAGCGGGCCGGCGTGCTCGGCGGCGCGGGCGCGCTCGACGATCAGCGTCACGCCGACCGCGAGCCCGGCGAGGCCGAGATACGTCTCACAGGCGGCGTGCAGCGCGGAGTACGCCCCCGGTTCTCCCAGCAGGAGCTGGTACGGGATCGCGAGCGCGAGCGAGAGCCACCAGGCGATCGCGATGAGCGGCGTCACGTAGCGGCCCTGGTCACGGGCGAAGACGAGCGCGAGATAGACCAGCGTCGCCGGGAAGAACGCCTCGGCGAGCGCGTGGACGTGCAGGTCGGCGTTCGATCCGTAGATGGCGGCGCCGGTCAGCGCGAAGATGCCGCCGGCGCTGCCGAGGAGGAGGAGCGCACGCCCGAGGCTCGCGTCCGGCATGAGCCAGGCGCCGAGCAGGCCGAGCAGAAGGTAGAGGAGACCGGTCACGAGATAGGTGCCGAAGATGATCCAGTAGTCCGAATGCGAGAAGACGCGGGTCTCGAGCGTGAGCGTCTGGGTGGAGGCGCCGCGCCGCAGGGTATACGCGACCGGCGTGCCCGGCGCGCGCGTCGCGACGCGACGGTAGGCGTCGGCGTTGTCGATGATGTGCGTGCCGTCGACGGCCAGGACCGTCCGCTGGTAGATCGCGCTGTCCCTGCTTCCCGACCAGGTGACCCGTCCGATCGACGGGATCACGCGGTTCGGCAGCACGAAGAAACCGGGGAACGTCTTGCCGATCCAGCCGGCGGTCCCGAGGCCGATCACCGCCGTCACCGCGATCGCCGTGATCGCCGTGGCGATGATCGCGGTGCGATAGAGGCGTGGAGGTGCCACGCTCCACGTGCTCGTTTCACGGTTGCGTTCGTCGTTGGCCGTCATCGGTTCGCCCTCGATGGCAGTCTTCGTTCTCGACGGTCAGTCGTGGTCGCCGTCGCTGTCGCTCGAAACCGCGCGGTTGGCGTACGCGACGACGTTTGCGTAGTTGCTCGGCGTCGCGCCGCACCACCGCAGGGTGCGCGACGTCGAGGCGCCGGCGGTCTCGGCGAGCGAGGTGACGACGCTGAAGTTGAACGCCGGCGTGAGACCGGGCGCCGGCGAGCCCTGGGCCTCGACCTGGCCTTTGATCGCGATCACCAGATGGTTGTGGTCGACATGGTACGTGCCGTCGGTGTGCCACGCGGGGTCGGTCGGATCGAGGCCGTAGCCGCCGGTGTGGGCGTGCTGCGCGCGATACGTGTTGAACTCGTGCCGGTCGTACGTGAGCTCGAAGCTGTCGGGATCGCCCGGGTCGGTGATGGCGTAGATGCTGGCGTTGGCCGGCGTGAGGAGCTGCATCAGGAAGCCCTGGGCGTTGTAGATCGTGATGTCCGGCGCGCCGAAGAGCAGCGGGTAGCGCTCGGCGAGGCCGCTGAAGAGCATGTGGTCGGAGATCGCCGAGATGTCGACCGGGATGAGGACGGTGCCGTCGGCGGTGACGGCGGAGCGATAGCACTTGACGAGGGTCTCGCCGTCGCCTTGCTGGAGGATGACCGCCGGCTGCATCAACGTGAAGCCGGAGCTCGGGATCGCGAACGGGTGCCGGCTCGGCTGTCGCATGGTGATCGACGTCGGCCCGGGCCAGAGCACCGGCGCCTTCACGACGACCTGCCACTTGTACTGGCCGTCGGCGAGATCGCGCTTGTAGACCGCGCTCACGTCTCTCATCGTCGCCGTCGACGAGCCGTTGTCGAACATGACGTCGTACGTGCCCGCCGTGTTGTCGGTCGGGAACAAGGTGACGCTGTCGCCGGGCGACGCGAACGCCGGCCGCACCTGCGCGACCGGCGGCGGCGGCTTGTTGCATCCACATCCCGCGTCGGCGGGCACGATGCGAAGTGCCGCCGTCGCGGCGACGGCGCTGAGCACGATCATGAGCGTTCGCTTGCGCATCGAGTCGATCCTCCGTTGGGCGACGGTCCGCGGGATCGCCTTCTGCAAGGTCGCGGCCAGGGTGCAGGCCCCTGATTCCGCTAGGGTCGCGCGGGAGCGCGCTGTGACGTGTGCGGCGACCGTCACATCCGCGCGCGTGGATGGCACAGCTCGTTGCCATTCCGATCCGGCGTTGCGGAGGCGAACGCACAGGCGTTCGACGCGACAACCGACAAGGCGCCGGCACATCGCCGCCGCGCGCGCGACGAGCAGCTGCTCGTCGCGGACTCGGCTACAGCGAAGCCGACCGACAGGAGCGCCGCTCCGCCGGATGCTGGAGGGCGTCGCGCTCGGAGATCAATCGAATCAGGCGCTCACGCCCGCGTTCGCCTCGCGCATTCTGCCATCGCGAGACAGGATCGGTGCGGAAGGTCATCGACGCCCGCTACTTCTTCTTGGCGCGGCAAACCGACGGCCAGTATAGTCCGTGCCCATGCCGATCACGGTACCCGACACGTCACTGATCAGCGGCTCCGATCGCTCGAACGGCCATCGCCAGCGGCAACGCGGGTCGAGTGAAGTCCCTGGAGACGATGATCGTGATTGCCTGCCCCGCTGTGCAGGGTAACACCGCGGAAGGGATCTCTTCTAACGTGCGTAAGCGCGAGACTTCTTGGCGAATCGATGACACGGCGTGCGGTGGCTCGCCGTGCAGACGCTGGCGAGGGAGACGGGCCGTCCGTTCGAGTACCCGACCTCGCCCATGATCCGCAAGACCAACGCGCCCGCGCCATCGCCGCGCGCGACGCGGTGACCGAGGGCCTGATCTGCGTCTTCACCGCCATCGACCCTGTCGCAGTTTCCGCCTCGCGTACGGCCGCGGCCGTCACACGATCCGCCCCGCGTGGCGCAAGTGCCTCTTTCTCTACTTCTACTTTCTCGACCGCGACTTCGGCTTTCCCTTCAGCATCCAGGTGTACGTCGCCTCGAGAACGCGTTCCTCACGCTCGCCGACCCAGGACGCGCGCAGTGCCTCGCCGACCGCTTCGCGACGCTCGCCTGGCCGACGATTCTCGAGCGGCTTGCTCGGCGCGTGTATCCGCTCGTGCGCGATCTCCTCACGAGCTATCGGTATTACTGGACGACGAACCAAGCGGAGTACGCGACCGACGTGCTGTTCACGAACCGTCGTGCGCTGGCCGACCTCTATCCACGCCTTCTCCGCCACGCCACGCTGTGGAATCCCGCGGTGCCTGACGACCTCCGCGTCTTCCAGGCTGTGCTCCGGGGCGAACATCTCCCCCACGGCTTCCGCAACCGTGACCTCCGCCAGCATCTTTTCAGCCCGACACAGGCGGCCGATCCGCGCCAGGGTGCACGCGTCTCGCGCCTGATCAAACGACTTCACGTCCGCGGAGGCGGATGGCCGCACTCATGGCGCTGTGGCCGAGCTGGAAGACTCTAAAGGACGTAGCTTGGACGTACTGTGAAGAATTAAGGAGACCCTGCAAATGAGCAAGTCATTAGCTGTCCTGGATCAGGTGAATATCGTGGTCTCGAACATGGAGGCATCGGTCGCATTCTATCGGCTGGTGGGCCTGGATATCCCTGATACTGACCCGGCGTGGCAAGCGCATCACCGTGCGGCTGTGTCAGAGGGGATCGACATCGACTTCGATAGTGAGACGTTCGCGCGGAAATGGAATACCGGCTCGGCCGGTGCATCGGCCAACTCTTCGGTTCTCGGATTTAGGCTGCCGACGCGAGATGCGGTAGATGAAGTTTATGAACGTGTCGTTCAGGCCGGGCACAACGTGCAGCAAGAGCCGTATGACACCTTCTGGGGTTCTAGATATGCGATTGTTGAAGACCCCGATGGGAACCCGATCGGGCTGATGAGTCCACCTGACCGAAACCGACGATCGGCAGTGCAACCGCCCGACTGACCCGCCGTGCTCACACAGAGCATCGCGTCTTTAGGTGGCGTTCGGAGACAGGCGATGACGCCAGTAATTCGGACGACGGCTTGTGTGAGCGACCTGCGACCCCACGTCGGGCTGCTGCTGGATGACATCGAGCACGGCGCCGATCACATCCCTGAACTCGGCACCGAGGCCGCGACGCTTCTCTTCGTACCACCGAACCGCTTCGGCGAGCTCTGCTGCAGCCGACTCGCCGACCCGGATCGGTCGCTTCACCGACCGAGGATTTCTTTGTCGATGCGCCGCTCGACGTCTTCCCAGGGCAGGAGTTTCTCAGTGCCCGCTTCGATCCGGTCGATGCGGCGCTGGATTTCAGCTGCCCACGCCGCTTCTACCTGGTCGTCCGGTTCGCCATCGAGGCTTGCAAGTAGTTCGGCCGCGAGATCGGCACGCTCGGAGACGTCGAGCTTCAGTGCTTCTTCAAGGAGGTTCTGGGCCGCCTTCGTCACGGTGAGCACCCTACGCCGGGGCGAGCCACGTAACAAGCCGCTGGAGCGGACCGGCGATCGCACTATGTACTTGTATCGACCGATCGCAAGCACCGGCCGCTCAGCGCCGATCCGTTATGCGCCCGAGGTTGGGCCACGGAGGACCAGACTGCGCTCCTGCGTCGCTCCGGCTGCTCCCTGAAGCTGGAGCACGACGCTACGCGGCGTGGCGGGAACGCCTTGAAGTACCGATGGCGTCCAAGCGATCCACAGTGTCGGGGAAGCGACGTACCAGCAGAATCAGGGCGGCGGCCTGGTCGTTGGGTTTGCTGCGCCCCTGCTCCCATCGTTCGAGGGTCCGCGGATTGACTCGGAGCTTCCGTGCGAACACCCGTTGCGACATGTTGAGCCGCTCTCGGGTGTCCCGGACGAGTGCTGCAGTTACGCGAGGCAAGGGGCGGACATCGAGTCGGTGCGTGCGCAGCGTGAGCTTGCCCTCGCGATGGACCCGCATCGCGCCAACGCCGTCGATCAATTCGTCGAAGAGCGCTCGCTTTTTGTTTCGCATTGCCTCACCTCGTCCGTTTCCTTGCCGTTGGCCGCCGACCTGCTCGCGCCGCGCACTCTGCCTGGATTGCGCCCCCGCTTCTGGATTGCCGGCAGGCGCCTCCTGCGGCCGCCGGTAGTCGTCATCCGCGAGATACGAGAGCAGCCGCCGGGTGAAGGTGGGCGCCTCGATGAAGAGGACCGCGAGCGCGTCAGCCACCGTCGGCTGACGTCCCGGACGGCGGCGTCTCCGCCGACGTCACCGCCCGCATCGGAATCGGATCGCGGCCCGCGAGCGTGCGGATGGGGAACGGGATGACGATGCGTTCGCGCTCGTAGCGCGCGTGCAGGCGTTTCACGAACTCGTGCTTCACCAGGTACTGGTCGACGTACTGCTTGCCGCGCAGGATGACCGTGAAGTTGATGCTGGAGGCGTCGAACGTGTGGTAGCGGATGAACGGCTGGAAGTCCGGCACGCCGCCCTCGACCGTCTGCATGACGTCCTTCGCCACCTCGATCGTCACCCGCTCCACCTGCTGGAGATCGCTCGCGTAGTCGACGCCGACGTCGATCAAGACCGCGAGGTCCGCGTGCGGCAGGCTGTAGTTGGTGAGCACCGACTGGGCGAGCTTGGCGTTCGGCACCAGGATGAGGTTGTTCGCCAGCATCCGGATCCGGGTGGTGCGCCAGTTGAAGTCGTCGACGTAGCCCTCGAGGGCGTCGATCTTGACGTAGTCGCCGATCCGGATCTGCCCGGCGAGCGTCAGGAAGAGCCCGGCGAAGAGGTTGGAGAGCGGCTCCTGGAGCGCGAGCGCGACGGCGAGGCCGCCGACGCCGAGGGCCGTCAGCATCGGCGTGATCGAGACGCCGAAGCGGTTCAGCACGACGAGCGTGCCGAGGATGGCGATGACGATCGAGATCAGGTTGCGCGTGAGGCCGGTGACGGGCACGGCCGGCGCGAGCGCGCGGCCGTAGTCGACGAGCATGCGCGTGCTGGCGCCGGCGATCGTGAACGTCACCGAGATCGCCGCGAGCACGAAGAGCGCGCCCGAGAGGATCGCGTCGACGCGCGGCTCGAAGCTCCAGTAGCCGAGCGACGCCCAGGCGCCGAAGAGCAGCGCCCACGTCGGGAGACGCCGCTTGAGCTCGGAGGCGACGACGTCGTCCCAGGTTCCGCGCGTGCGCGCCGCGAGCCGCGTGAGGCGCGGCAGCACGAAGGCGTTGAGAATGTGCCCGGCGGCGTACGCGGCGCCGAGCGTCACGGCTGTCCAGAATGCCGAGGTCGTCCACAGCGACCAGTCGGACAAGTGCCAGGTCATGAGCCAGCGGACCTCCTTTCGCGTCGTCGCCTCCGGGCACGGCGGCAAACGCGCGCGTCGAGCGCGGTGCCGCCGCCGTGCCGGAGCGCGGCGCCGCTGCTATTCAGAGTCGAATGACGTTTGCGGGATCGGGCTTCTCGTCGTCGGGCGCCTGGCTGTAGTCGCCGAAGAGGCGGTCCCGCTCCGCGACCAGCGTGCGCACGCCGTCCGTTTCCACGCGCTCGATGAAGCGCCGCGCGTCCGGCGTGTTCCGCATGAGGCCGTCGAGGATCGGGCCGAGCATCTGCGTCGTCGCGAGGCCCATGTTCTCGTAGGCCTGGTTGACGACGAGCTTCATCGCCGCGAGCTGCGAGAGCGGGATCGACGCCAGCTGCTCGGCGGTGCGGCGCACCGTCGCCTCGAGGTCTTTGAAGGGCACGGCCCGGTTGATCAGCCCGACGTCGGCCGCCTGCCGGCCGGAGAGCGGCCGGCCCGTCAGCGCATACTCTTTCGCCCTGGTGAGGCCGAGGCGGTAGATCCACATGCCGCTCAGGTAGGCGCCCCACATCCGGGAGTAGGGCGTGCCGATCCGCGCGTCCTCGCTCGCGATGACGAGGTCCGCGCACAGCGCGTAGTCGCTGCCGCCGCCGACGCACCAGCCGTGCACCTGCGCGATGACCGGCTTCGGCGCACGCCAGATGCTCATGAACTTCTGCGTCGGCGACAGCGCCGGCGCCGTCGCCATCACGAAGTCCTTCCCCGGATCCCATGCGCCGTCGCTGGTGAGGAGGTCGTCCCAGTGGTGGAAGCCCTCGCCGAAGTCGTAGCCGGCGCAGAACGCCCGGCCGGCACCGCGCAGGACGACGACTTTCACGGCGGGATCGCGCACGGCGAGATGCACCGCCGCCTCGACCTCGTCGGGCATCGGCGGCACGATGGTGTTCAGCTGATCGGGGCGATTGAGCGTGATCGTCGCGATCGCGCCGTCGGTCTTGTACACGAGAGTCTCGAACGCCATGGCTTCACTCCCCGGGCTCGCGTGAACGCGTGGGCCGCCCGCCCGGGCGCCGTCGGTTCACGATTCGGTCGACGTACCAGATCGATCCCACATCCATCGCATCGATTCCCGATCGATTCCACGATTGCCGGTGCGCGAGGATCGTGGTGGCGGCCGCAGCGCGCGGACGGTCGAGCAGCTTCTCGTGTGGCGGTGCCCTGCACACTGCCACACCGTCGCGGACTGTGGCAGAGGGGGCGGCTGGAGACTCTCCGTCACGTGCAGCAACCCGAGCGGGATCAGTGCTGGGATGCACGCGACCTTCGTCGCGATCGTAGCCGCATCGCGCGGCACTGCTTCATCTCTGCGGCGATCACCCGCGTCCGTTCCGCATGGGTGGTGGTCTCCCTTTCGCGATGCGTCGCTCGGCCAGAGCGCCGCATTTCGTATGGGGAGTCGCCACCCGAATTTTCAACTGAACTCAGCGCTCACTCGGGTCGTGCGTCGCGCCCGGCTCTCGGGACATGCGTGGGGGGGGCCGTGAGCCGTTCGAGCGCCACGCGCTCTACGACGCCTGCATCCTCGGCGCCGGCGATCGAGCCTTCGCGTGCGCCGCGTTCGGCAAGCAGCGCATCGCGCAGCAGGGATGGCTACCGGACCGCGCGGCAGCGTGAGAACTGCCTACGCTGGGCCGATCCTTCGCGCGCGAGGTCGCCGAGCGGGTCTCGCCCGGCGAAGGCGAGCTCTTCCACCCTCTGGCACGGCCACGTGGGCGAACGCCGCTAACGTGACCGCCACACCGGATTCGACCGCTTCGGGTTGGATCCGGCTCACCGACGTCGCCCGACGCCCCGCCGCGCACGATCGCCGCGAGTCGTATCGCCCAGCGCTCCGTGTCCGTGATCGTCCAGTCCCGCCAGATTGTGCCATCTTGGCGCATGGCACCCGATAGCACCGAACGGAAGGCGACGTCTCGTTTGCACGCTCCCGCCATGCAAATGCGGATCACCGAGTATCGGGCATCGCTTCGCGAGTGTCTCCATGCGCGACGTCGGAGTCGCGTCGTGAAAAAAGGTCCGCGCAGTACGTCAGCCAATCGAGATGCGCCCGTGCTTGAACCACGGCCGATTCGATCGCGATCGACCGCAGCAGCGTGGCATCATCTTTCGACTCCCGAACGTCGTCGCGTTGCGCCAGCAGCTCGGCGAGACGCACTCGGCATGCGTTGGCCTCACGTGTGATGTGCTCGAGGAGAAGCGCGGAAGAGTTGCCCGCAAGAGCGAGCAGCCTGATGAAGAGCTCGTCACGAACGGGAGAGGGAAGGTGCGGGGAACGTTGCAGCCATGTTTGGAGCGACCGTCGACCACGAGCGGTGAGCTTGTATACCCAACGGCCCATGTGACGCTCGCCCACATCGAGTCGTGCTTCCACGAGGCCGCGTCGCTTCAAATCTTTCAGTACTTGATATATCTGGCCGAAATTCACTCTCCAGACCGGGCCGAGGCGGTCCTCGAACTCCGCTTTGATCCGATAGCCGTGCATCTCATCACGTTCGAGAAGTCCCATTATCGCGTAACGTACCACCATTCGCGAACTCCTTGTCTGCTACGGCGGACCACTGTCTTGGCATCGCACGCGAGCCACCCGCATTGTAAAGCGGTCGCTCACTCGGCTTGTTGGTCGTTCTCGTCGTTCGAACTGGTCCCTTGTTGTCGGTCGATGAAAGTCAGCAAAGCGCAAGCCAAGCTCGACGATCGTCATCCGCCATCTCGGCATCGAACTGGGGCGCGTACCGGCTGGCGGAAGCGGCGCGTGGCACGCCGAAATATCAACGCGTTACGAAAGTCTAAACGTGTATCCATGCGCCGCAGGCTGCGCCGGCGAACGTGACACATGTTCAGGACTACGGTTGACGTAAATTTACGCTTTACGGCTCGTACTCCATATATCGCGAAGAAATATCAACCGGGTGACTCATTGCGGCGCAGTTCTCCCGCCTGTACCAGCGGCCGTCTACATCGGTACAGATGCCATCTCGAGATCGTTTTTCGTCAACCGCTGCGAAAGGTATCGGGACGAAGTCCGAACAAATTCAGTCGCTTGTAGAGAGTCGGACGGCTGACACCGAGCTCGCGGGCGACTTGTGTGAGGTTACCACCGAATTTCGCGAGAAGATCCTGGATACGCGCTCTGTCGTGCGCGTGAGCCGCACGATCGGCATCCGCAATATCGAATGACGTGATCGTCGTTCCTTCGAGCGCAGCAAGCGTTCGTTTAATGACGTTTTCGAGCTCGCGAACGTTGCCCGGCCAGGTGTGGTGCTCAAGCTGTTGATACGCCCCTTCGCTGATCGTCGCAGCTCGCAAGCCGAGGCGTGGTGCCACCGAATCTACCATTGCGCGTGCGAGGCATCGAATATCGCCACCGCGACTGGCGAGTGCTGGAACATTGATCCGCACGACCGCGAGCCGGAAATAGAGATCTTCCCGGAACAATCGGCGACCAACGCGCGCGGGCAAGAAATGGTTGGTCGCCGCGATGACGCGAACGTTGGCATGCCGCTGGTGATCGCTGCCGACGGGCCTGAACTCGAGGTTCTGCAGTAGGCGTAGCAGTTTCGCTTGATTCTCCAGAGCGAGTTCTGCGATCTCGTCGAGGAAGAGCGTTCCTTCATGTGCGCCCAACACCAAGCCCCGGCGATCGGCGACGGCGTTTGTGAAGGCGCCCTTTACGTGCCCGAACACCTCGCTTTCGAACAGTGCCGGTGGGAGAGCCGCACAATTGATGACGATGAACGGTTTGTGGGCGCGCGGCCCGAGTTCATGAATCGCGTGTGCGACGAGCTCCTTGCCCGCACCGGTCGGTCCCTCGATGAGGACCGGAAGATCGGTTCGTGCGGCCCGTTGCGTCAGGCGCTTCAGCTGAAGCATTTCGGACGATGCGCCGAGCATCCGGTCGAGTGCGGTGTGGTCGTGAGACGTGTGTGCCGGCTTTGCGCGTGGCGAGCTGATGCTGGCTGGGGTCTCGAGCGCGCTCGACACGCGCTCTGGTAGTGTCCGCAGATAATCGGTGTCCTTGACGATGTAGTCGGCTGCGCCCGCGCGTATCGCGGTAAGACATACCTGAGCCGAGTCGGTCGCTGTCAAGAATATCGCGGGAATACGTCGCGCATCCCATTCGAGGAGCGTCAGGCCAGTCGCGTCGGGCAGTACGTAGTCGACCAACATGACATCGTACCGCCGCGTCGCGAGCTCAGCTTTGCCCTGGGCCGCGGTGGTGGCGAGCGTGACGGCATGCCCGTGTTTCTGCAGCGCATGCCGAATGACTTGTGCGTGGCTTGGATCGTCTTCGACGAGCAAGATCTGCAACGGTCACCTCGCTCAGAATCGCTGCTCGTACTCCTGGGCCGATCGATATGTCAACCGAGCGGGACCCACGGGTTCCGGGGGAGTGTCAGAGCGCACTCATGCGCGGCCGTCACCGCGCTGAAAAGCCTGGCGCGCCAGCAGCGGATGGTGCTAGACGGTTCTCGGAAATGCGGCGTGCCGTCGTGCACACCCCGCATCGAGCGATCATGGAACGGTTACTGTTTCTCATGGCACTCGCCCGACGGCGCGCGCACGCTACGCCAGGTCGTTCGGCGTTGGTGGCGCTCGGCGTCGGACTGGGTGTTGCGTTGATGGTCGCGATTCGCATCATCAATTCGGCGGCCGAGGCATCGTTCAGAACAGGTCTCGCGCACATGGCGAGTCACATCGACCTGAACGTTGCGCGAGACGGGGGCTTGCCACCGGATCTTGCGGCTGCATTGGAAGGCGTGCCCGGAGTGGCGGCGGCTTTGCCGGTATTGACCGGTACCGTGTTCAGTATGGAAGATGACGCGGCGTTGACGCTGCTCGGCATCGATCTGGCGCATCCGCGCGTCGAGCAAGCGTACGCCGGAATATTGATGAACCGGACCCTCGGGCCGGCGGGCGTGCGCAACATGACGCAGGATGGGTCCGTGCTGGTTCCGGCCCCGCTCGCCCGAGCTCGGAAGCTGCATATCGGATCGCAGTTCATCGTACAGACGGCGACCGGTGCCACGCACCTCCGCGTCGGCGGGATACTCGAGCTCGGAGGAATCGGCCGCGTGCTCGAGGAAGGACTCATCGTCACGGACCTCGGCCTTGCGGAGCGACTCTTACTCAGGCCGGGCCAAGTCGATCGCATTGACGTCATGGCCGCCGATGCCGTACCGCTCGAGGATCTCACGCGTGCGCTGCGGCAGGCGACGCCTCCAGGTACGACCGTCGCGCCGCCGCATGAAGAGCTGGCATTTCGGACGGAGCTCGCGACGGCGTTCATTGCGATTACGAGCGGCGTGAGCGTTTTCGGCTTGATCGTGGGTTTTTTCCTGATCTCGAACGTGTTCACCGCCGCCGTGATCGCTGAAGGGCCAGAGCTCGCGCGGCTTCGACTCCAGGGCGCAAGGCGCCGCGATCTTCTGACGCTGATTGCCGCTCAAGCCGCCTACCAGGGTATCCCCGGCATCGTCTTTGGCGCCGCGCTCGGCATAGCCATGGGTGTGATCGCGCGGGTGCCGTTCCTGCAAGGTCTCGGATCTCTCATGCAAGTGCGACTGAAGGCGGGGCTCGGCGACGTATCGTGGCTGTCGGTCGTGCTGGTGGCGCTGTTGGGATTTCCCACCGCGATCGGCGCCAGTTGGTTCGCGGTGCACCGAAAGATTGCCGCAACGCCGTTACGTCTCGTCGCCACCGGAAGCGATCCTGTCGTCGTCAGATCGGGCGTGCAGCTCGCGTATCGTGCGTCGTTGATGCTCTTGGGCACGTGCTGCGTGCTCCTGACGATCGAGATCATGAACGGTTCGACGATTGCGGGAATGGTGGCGATCGCGTGTGTCTCGGCGCTCGTGGCAACGACGGCGGCGGCGCTCGTATTGCCCGCTGCCGGGCTAGTGCGTCCGGTGCTCGCCCGAACCATGGGCATCGCCGGTGAGCTTGCCGCCGACGGACTAGCGCGCGCGTGGAGTCGTACTGCGACGACGATCGGTGTTTTCGCGCTCGGCATCGGGACCGCGACCTGTACGACGACGATCTTCCACAGCGCGGAGGCTCTCGTTCTCGACGTCTTGCGACATGCGTTCCGAGGCGATGTCGTGATCACCTCGGCTTTCCGTGAGCACGGCTGGCTCGAGGCGCCGCTCGACGTCGCGCTCGCGCGCGAGGTGGCGACGGTCGATGGCGTGAGCGCCGTTGAGACCGAACGGATCAGATCGATCACGGTCGGAGGCCTGCGTGTAGTGCTGCGTGCGGTGGAGGCCGACCTTGCGGACACGAGCCGCGGGTCTCGGTGGGTCTTCGTCGACGGTACGATGGCGGACGCCGCACGAGGCCTACGTTCCGGGCGCGGGCTGCTCGTGGCGCGGAACTTCGCGCATCGGGCGGGCGTGCACGTCGGCGATTCGGTCGAGCTCCAAGGTGACCACGACAGGGTGCCGTTTCGCGTCGTCGGAATCGTCGAGGATTTCGTCTCCGCCGAGGGATCGATAATCATGCTGCGTGAGCAATATGGCCGTCTCTGGCGTGACGAGCTGGTGAACCACATCGGCGTCACGATTGCCAACGGCCGGGATACCGCCGACGTGATCTCGAACATCAAAGCGCGCCTCGGCGGCAAATACGTCCTCAGGATCGTTCCAACACGCGAGTTCCTCGCCGGCGCACGCGACTTGATCGGGCAGGTCTTCCAGTTCACGCGCGGCATGACGTCCGTGATTCTCTTGATTGCGACGGTGGCGTTGCTGCAATCGATCGTGAGCGGTGCACTCGAGAGTCGCCGGCTGCTCAGTATCTTTCGAGCGCTCGGTGCGAGCCGCCGCCAGCTCGGTAAGGTGTTCGTGCTGCAGGGTGCGACGGTCGGGCTCGTCGGGACGACGCTCGGGTTGCTTGCGGGTGTGCTTCTCTCGACGATCTGGGTGCCGATTCATATCCGCTACATGCTCGGTTGGCTGCTGCCGCTCGCTTGGCCATGGGGCGCATACCTCGTCGTCGGGTTCCTCGCCCTGACTTGGGCTTCACTCGCTGGCCTGGTTGCCGCTCGCGCCCTCGTGAGTGTGCCGTCAGCGGCCGAGCTCGCGATGGAATGAGTGGGGCATGACGATCCTGGCCGTCAATGCTTACGCACATAATGCGGCTGCCGCGCTCTACGACGGAGCTCACGCGGTCGCTGCAGAGCAGGAGCGTTTCGACGGCGTCAAGAAGAGCGGTGCCTTCCCGCGTGACGTCATCGACGATGTGCTCCTTTCCGCTGTGCCTGCGAGCGACATCGACGTGATTGCGTACCCGTGGAAGCCCAGCCGATTCGCAGGGACGTATCTCAAGGTGTTCTGCAATGATCTGCCGCGCAGCCTGGCGCTCATCGACCCTCGCGCGTCGCCCCGACTCAACATCTTCTCCGGCTTGCGGGTGCTCTTGCGGTTACGCAGCGATCTTCGAAGCGTGCTCGGGAGGCGCTTGCCACGCGTGAGCTTCGTGGAGCATCACCTCGCGCACGCAGCGAACGCGTTCTATTCGTCGTCTTTCGATCGCGCCCTCGTGCTGGTTGCGGATGCGTTCGGCGACATCTGCTCGCTCTCGGTATTCGTCGGCGCGGGTCGAACGCTCCGCAAGGTCTACGAGAACCACTTCCTCGAATCGCTCGGCATGCTGTACGCATGCGTGACGCTGCACCTCGGTTATCAGCCGCTCGTCGACGAAGGCAAGGTCATGGCCCTCGCGGCGCTCGGAGACGAGTCGATGGTGGAGGAGTTTAGACGACTCGTCCGCCTGCTCCCGAATGGTGAGTATTCGCTGGATTTTTCGTACTTGAAGTTTCACCACAACGGGGAACGACGGCCGTTCACCGACAAATTCGTGAGAATGTTCGGTGAACCGCGCCGTCCGGGCGAGTCGTTCAGCGCTGCGCACCGGAATCTCGCCCGGGCGCTTCAGCGAACCGTCGAGGATGCTCTTCTGCACGTGGTTCGTGGCATGCATGCGAGGTTCCGTATTGACGATATATGCTTCGCCGGAGGTCTCGCAATGAACTGTGTCGCGAATGGTCGCGTCCTTTGTGAGACCGGTGTGCGTGCGATGTTCGTGCCTCCTGCTCCGGACGACAGTGGCGCGGTGTTGGGCGCAGCTCAGGCCGTTGCGCACCTGGAGTTCGGGTTGCCACGCGGCCGACCGGTGGACCGGCCCGATCTCGGCCCGGATTTCGGTCTGCACCGTGTGAAGCGTGCACTCGACCGCGTTTCGTACCCGGTCGTCGAGCCGCCGGATATGGCGGCGGCCGTTGCGAAGCTCGTCGCCGACGGCAAGATCGTCGGATGGTTTCAAGGACGTATGGAATTTGGCCCGCGAGCTCTGGGGTACCGCTCGCTGCTCGGTGATCCGCGGCGGGGCGATCTGCGTGCGCGGTTGAACGCGATCAAGCGGCGAGAAGATTTCCGCCCGTACGCGCCTGCGATTCTGGCGGAGCACACCCCGGCGTTCTTCGGTGAAATCCGGCTTTCGCCGTTCATGAGTTTTGCCGGGACCGTCGCTCCGTCGAAGCGGGCGCTGATCCCGGGCGCAATCCATGTCGACGGAACCGCGCGCGTCCAAACCTTGGCGGCTCACGACCCGAATCCGCTGCGACGGGTCATCGAGGAATTCAACCGGCTCACCGGTGTTCCTTGCGTCGTCAACACGTCGTTGAATTGCCAGACGCCGATCGTCGCGACGCCCGAGCATGCGCTCGCGTGTATGACGAAGGCGCAATTCGACGCCCTGGCGCTGGGGCCCTATCTGGTCACTCGGCCACCGGAATCGCATGGGTGACGCATCGATGAGCGAACGGGGGGAGCTTCGCACGTTTGACGTGACGGAGTACCTGCGGAGCCATGGGGCCCGAGGCTACTATCTCAAACGGAACGCGATCGTCGTGATTCTCGCGTTTCTCTACGTCACGACCTTGGCCGGTATTTATCGCTTCGATCTGCGGCTGTTGACGCCGCTGTTCCTGACGGCGCTCGTCGCTTACGCGGTACTCAAGCGGCAATATTACCGATTCCGCGACAAACGGCATTATTTCCTCGCGAGCGCAGGTATAGACAATGTGGCCGTGACCGTGGCGCTGTACTTGTTCGGCGGCACCGGATCCGCTCAGATCTTCACGTTCTACATGTATCCGATCATTTATCATTCTCTGATCCGCAGCCGTTCGCAGATCTTCGTCGTTGCAAACATGGCAGCCGTTATGTGCGCGAGCATGATGGCATTGGAGGCGGTCGAGATCCTACCTCAACGAGACGTGTTTGGGTTCGGCAGGCCGTATCAGTCGTCGTACCTCGGGCTGATACTCGGCGTATTTTTGATGCTGAACCTCGCGGCCTTGGTGTGTGACGCGGTCACTCGGGTGTTTGCGAAGATTGCGCAGGAGCTGTGGGAGGCGAAGGAGGGCCTCGAGGAAAGCCAGCGCGAGCTGCGTCGTATCACTGGCGAGACCGAGTTCGTCGCGCGGGCGATCTCGCACGAGCTGAAGAGTCCACTTTCCGCGGCGGCCAACGCGATAGAGCTGCTCATCGAGGAATCCGCGAGCGGGAGGCCGGACGACGTACGCGAGCTCGGCGGAATCGTTCATCAGAACGTCACGAAGGCATACGACATGTTGACGCAGCTCCGGGACGTTCTCGTCGCTGCGAACGCGCAGGAGGCGATCCATGAGATCTCGATGGGGACCGTCTTCCGCGACGTGCTCGCGGAGATTGACTCCGTCGTGCACGCGCGCGGCGTCGAGATTCGATTGCCGACGATGCTTCCGGAGGTGACGGGCCAGCCTCAGAAGATCGCGCAAGTCGTCCGCAACTTGCTTTTGAACGCCATCGAGCACGGTGCCGCGCGTGATGAGTGCCGCTCGACAGTGACGATCGAGTTCGACGCAGGCAATGACGACGAGATCATATTCTCGGTTGCGGACAGCGGAGCGGGGATCCCTCTCGAGCACCGAGAACGCATCTTCGAGCCGTTCGTGACACTGGGCTGCATCGGCCGTGGCCGCGGTCTGGGGCTCGCGCTCGCGAAGCGTGTCGTCGAAGAGGCGCGGGGCCGGATCTGGGTCGAGGAGGCTGCGGGCGGTGGCGCGCGCTTCGTGTTCACTCTGCCGCAATCGAGCCCACGGGGCGGCGCGTGTCGCTGACGACTGCCCCGTCGCGCAGCTGGAGCACGCGCGGCGCATCCGTCGTGATCTGAGGATCGTGTGTCGCGATGATGATCGTGATGTGACCGCGTGCATGAATCGTTCGCAGCAGATCGAGCACGCCACGCCCCGATTCGCTGTCGAGATTTCCGGTGGGCTCATCGGCGAGGAGAAGGCGCGGCTCGATCACCAGAGCTCGGCCGATCGCGACCCGCTGCATCTCGCCGCCCGAAAGCTCCGAAGGTCGATGTCCCCTCCGATGAGCGAGGCCGACCCCCTCGAGGGATCGCCGCGCCCGTGCCAGCGCGTCGGCAGCGGAGATCCCGTCGAACCTGAGCGGGAGCGCGACGTTTTCTTCGGCCGTCAAATAGTCCACCAGATGAAACGCCTGAAAGACCAGGCCGATGTCGCGGCGCCGCACTGTCGACATCGCGTCGTCGTCGAGAGCGCTGAGGTCGGTTCCGCCGAAGGTCACCGTTCCCGCGGACGGCACGTCGAGACCGGCCGCGAGATGGATCAGCGTGCTCTTCCCCGCGCCGCTCGGGCCGGCGAGGACGACGAGCTCGCCCGGGGCGATGTCGAACGAGACGTCCGTCAGCGCATGCACCGCCTGCGAGCCCGTGCCGTACCAGCGCGAGACGCCGCGAAACTCCAGCACCGGCGCTGCCGGCACCGTTCTCGAATCGCCGCCCATCCCAAGCGGTGACTACGTGCGTGAGGCACTGCGCGTCAATCGAATCGCGGTGCGGGCGGAACGCCGTGTCGCTTCCGCGGCGTCAGATTTTCCTTGACAGACCGGGGCCTTACCTGGGAGGTTGCGCGTCCATCCCAGGAGGAGGCCGCAATGCCCAAGCTCGTGCCGTCGGTCGTGATCGTCCTTTCGCTCGTCGGAGCGCCCGCGTTCGGGGCGCTGACGGCGGATCAAGCGAAGTGTCAGAAGAAGGCGGCGAAGGCCGCGGGGGGCGTCGTCAAGAGCATCGTGAAGGCGCTCGAGAAGTGCTCCGACAAGGTCGGCTCCGGCGACCTCCCGCCGGCGACCGACTGCACGCTCGAGATGAAGACCGCCGACAAGATCAGCAAGGCACGGGCGAAGGCTGCGACCAAGATCCCGGCGGCGTGTGACGATCCGATCGTCACCTCGCTCGTCTTCGGCGGCGCGTGCAACGGCTCGGGGACGGGCGCGGACCTCGCGACCTGCTTCACCGACACCCACGAGGACGCGGCGCTCAACCTGATCACGACGCTCTACGACGGCGGCGGCGCGGTCGGGGAGCCGCAGATCGCCTGCCAGAAAGCGGCGGGGAAGGAGAGCGTGAAGTACGCTCTCGCGCGCTTGAAGACGATCCAGAAGTGCAAGGACAAGGTCTCCGCGGGCAAGCTTCCGCTCGGCACCGACTGCACGACCGAGCCGAAGACCGCCGACAAGCTCGCCAAGGCGGAGGACAAGGCGCTCGAGAAGGTCACGGACAAATGCCCGGACCCGAGCGTCGCGGCTCTCACGTTCGGGACGCCGTGCGCGGGCGTGACGACGGGCGCCGGCCTCGCGGCCTGTCTCGTCGCGACCGAGCGCACCGCCGTCGATGACCTCGTCGTCGTCGAGTACGGGCAGGGCGCGAGCGGCGGCACCGCCCTCGTGAAGGAGATCACCAATGCGGCGGCGGACTGCGTGCAGGGACCGCTCAGCCGCTGCCGCGCCGGCGACTATCTGCTCGAGAACTCGCGGGTGCGGATCGTCGTCCAGAGCGTCCAGCGGAACCTCTTCGGCATCGGCGGGTTCGGCGGCCAGATCATCGACGCCGACCTCGAACCGCGGGAACCACGCGCTCGAGCGCGACAACTTCGAGGAGTGGTCGACCGCGATCAACATCGAGAACACCGCGCACTACACCAACCTCACGGTCATCAACGACGGCAGCGACGGGCAGGCGGCGGTGCTGCGCGCGACCGGCGTCGACGACCTCCTCGATCTCCTGAACCCGAGCTCCGTGCTCGCGCAGTTCGGCATCGTGCTGAAGGCCTCGCTGAACGACCACGACCTGCCGGTCGAGTTCATGACCGACTACATCCTCGAGCCCGGCGTGCCCTGGGTGCGCGTGCGGACGACCGTCGTGAACACCGGCGCGACGTCGTTCAAGACGTTCCTCGGCGAGTTCATCAACGGGTCGGGCCAGCTCTACCTCTTCCAGGGCGCCTACGGCTTCGGGACGCCGCTCGCGACCGCGAGCTGCCCGACGACGGCGGCGAACCCCTGCAACTTCGTCGCCTACGCCGGCTTCGGCAACGCGACCGGCGTCTCGTACGGCTACGTCCACGACGTTCCGGGCTCGTCGACCTTCACGACCGCGGGCGTCACCGTGCCGCTGCTCGGCGCCGAGGTGACGCAGGCGCTCATCAATCAGCCCGTCGAGCCCTACGAGCTCCAGCCCGCGGGTAACCCCGGCGACAGCGCGACGATCGATCGCTGGTTCGTCGTCGGCGACGGCTCGGTGTCGTCGATCATCGACGCGCGGAACCGGATCCAGAGCCTGCCGACGGGGACGCTCGAAGGCACCGTCACGCTCGGCGGCGTGCCCGTCGCGGGCGCGGAGGTCACGGTCCAGGGCAGCCTCGCCGACGCGCCGCAGGCGGGGGCGCTGTGGGGCGCGACCAGCCGGAACGTCGTCACCACCGCCGTCACCGACGCCGCCGGGCACTACCAGCTGACGCTCGCGCCCGGCAGCTATACCGTGGGCGCCAACGAGGAAGGCGCGCCGTTCGAGGGCGGCGGGGCGAGCCCCGTCGACCACCCGGTCGCGATCAGCTTCAACACGACGACGACGCAGTCGATCGCGCTGCCGGCGACGGGCGCCCTCCGCGTCATCGCGACCGACGAGACCGCGCAGTCGCTGCCGGTCAAGGTGTCGGTGGTCGGCTTCGATCCGAGCATCAGCCCGAAGAACAGCCAGAGCGTCTTCTTCGGCCTCATCAACAACTCGACGAGCGTGTTCTCCGACCTCGGCTCCGACGGCCTCACGTTCGGGCTCGCGGCGACGATCTTCGTCGACACCAGCGGCGACTCCGGCGCCGTGGCGCTCGAGCCTGGCATGTATCAGGTCGTGGTCTCGCGCGGGCCGGAGTACTCGATCGACAAGCAGATGGTGACGATCAATCCCGGCAGCACGACGACGGTCAACGCGGTCGTCGCCCGCGTCACCGACACCGGCGGCTTCGTCGGCAGCGACTTCCACGTCCACTCGATCGAGAGCGCCGACTCTTCGATCGCCCGCCACGACCGCGTCGTCACGCTGCTCGACGAGGGGCTGGACTTCTTCACGCCCTCGGACCACGACATCCGCACCGACTACACCCCGGACGTCGCCGCCATTGCGGGCGCCTCGAGCCTCCTCGGCACCGTCCCCGACAGCGAGATCACGACCTTCGACTACGGGCACTTCAACGCCTGGCCGATGACGGTGAACACCGCGCTGGTGAACGGCGGCACCGTCGACCACGGCGGCGGCGCGCCCGACGGACAAGACTTCCCGTCGTTCGGGAACTACAGCCGGACGCCGGCGCAGATCATCGCCGACGCCGCGTCGGACCCGGGCACCAACACCGTGCAGATCAACCACATCCACAGCTTCTTCGGCATCGACGGGAACACGGGCCTCGCGATCGACACCGGCGTCACGCCGCCGCAGTCGCACGTCCCGGCGGTCGCGCGCCGGCTCGATCCGCTGATCACGAACTTCTTCACCAGCAGCTTCAACGCGCTCGAGATCTGGATCGGCGAGAGCCGGAGCCAGGTGTCCACGAACTTCCTCGGCCAGAACGCCGGCGACTGGTTCAACCTCCTGAACCAGGGCTACCGCCGGACGGGCGTCGCCGATTCCGACAGCCACAGTCGCACCGTCGGCCAGGTCGGCGCGCCGCGGACGTTCGTCGCCTCGCCGAGCGACGACCCCTCGGCGCTCGCCGCGATCGCCGACACGCTGTCGCAGAACGTGAACGACGGCCGCGCCTTCGGCTCGAACGCGCCGATCGTGCGCGTGCGCGTCCAGGCGGCGTCGACCGCGGAGGAAGCGCGGCTCGATCTCGGCTATCCGACCGAGATCTCGACCACCGACGGCGAGGTCGAGATCCAGGTCGACATCCAGAGCCCCGACTGGGCGGAGTTCGACACGGTCGAGTACTACGTGAACGCGACCACGACCTGCTCGTCGTCGAACAAGGAGTCGGGTGCGGGCCAGGTGCCCGTCCGGCGCTACGCGATCTCGCCGACCACCGTCCAGAACGCGCCGGGCGACTTCACCGTGTCGTCCGACGAGGTGGTGCCCGGGCACTCGCGGCTCGAGGCGAGCACCTCGCTCACACTCACCGGTCTCACGGAGGACGTCTGGATCGTCGTCATGGTGAAGGGGACCGACGGCGTCTCGAAGCCGCTCTTCCCGGTGCTGCCGAACAGCCTGAAGACGGCGACGAACACGACGCTCGCCGACCTCACCGACGGCAACCTCGGCGAGGACGGCATGACCGCGCTCGCGTTCACCAACCCGATCTACGTCGACGTCGACGGCGGCGGCTGGACGGCGCCGGGCGTGCAGACGGTCGCCTGCCCCTGAGGCGGCGAGCAGCATCCGCTTTCGCGGCGGCGCTGTGGGCGATCGCCGGCTCTTCCGGCGTCGCCCGCGCCGCCGCGGAGGCGCGCCATCCGCTGCGCCGCCCGGCGCAGCGCGTAGCCGCCGAGCCGCACTGGGCGCGCCTCGGCGACCTGCTGCGCTCGGCGCGGCTCGTCGTCGAGGGCAGCGTCGCGCGCACCGCCACGTTCGACAACGGGCGGGTCGTCGTCGCGTACGTCCTCGCGGAGCGCGTCCTCAAGGGCGACCGTCCGGCGGGCGACGTCGCGGTCGTCGAGGAGCACGACCTGCCGTCGAGCCCGACCCTGCTGCCGACCGGCCGCCACGTCGCCGTCTTTCTCGCCCGCGCACCGCGGACGTCGGCGCTCGCGCGCGCGCTCCCGGAAGGCGTCGCGTACTGGGTGCCGGTGCAAGGACGCATGGGCGTCCTCGCGAGCGACTCGTCGGCGACCATCCGCGAAGCGGCGGAGATCATCGAGCGTCAGGTCGCGATCGCCACCGGCGAGACCGCGGATGCGGCCGAGCGCGCGGCGAAGCGGCGCGCCCTCGCGTTCGACGAGCTCGCGGCCGCGCACCCGGTCGTCGTCGAGGACGGCGTCGGCGCGATCGCGAGCCTGCCCGGCCTCGCCGGCACGCTCACGGAAGAGGAGCGCCGGCGCATCACGCACGCGCTCGATCGCCGCGACCTACCGGCGCGCGTCCGCGTCGCGCTCGTGCACGCGATCGCCACGCAGCGGCTCACCGACCTCCTGCCGGCGCTCCACGAGCTGAAGAATCCGCCCGCCGACGTCCTCGCCGCGACCTGGGACGCCGAGCGCCAGCTCGGCAGCCCGCCGTCGGCGGCGTCGCTCGCGCCGTTCCTCACCGCGTCCGATCCCGCGATCCGTGCCGCCGTCGCGCCCGCGCTCCTCGCGACCGGCGACCGCGACGCCGTGCCGCAGGTCGAGCGGCTGACGCGCGAGGACGCCGACTTCTCGGTCCGTCAGGCGGCGACGCAAGCGCTCGGCAAGGTGAAGGCCCCCGGCGGCCTCGCCGCGCTCGAGCGCATCTACGCGTCGTCGGCGACGCTCCGCACCGACGCCGGCGCCGGGATCCTCGCCTGGGGCGGCGACGAGGCCGCCGACGCCCTCGAGCGCCTCGCGTTCAACGCGCCCGAGGACGGACAGAAGTGGGCCGTGACGCTGCTCTTCGCCCTGGGCCGCAAGCAGGACGACCCGCGGCTCGTCCGCATCCGCACGACGCACCCCGATCCCACGGTCCGTGAGCTCGTCGAGAAGGGCTTCGACATGGGGACGGAGCACCACTGAGGGTCGCGCGCGGCGTCGCCGGACCGGCCGACGACGTTCGCGACTCTGGTATTCGTCGTCGACGCGCCGACACGACGTAAGCGTCGACCGGCGCCGTTACGATCGAAGCGAAAACACCTCAGCGCAATGGTGCAGCCAATCGAGGTGCGCACGCGCATGGGCGAGCGCTGCCTCTATTGCGACCGAGCGCAGCAACGCCGTTTCATCGCTGAGGTCCTGGACGGCGTCTCTGGAGGAGATCAGCTCTGCGACACGCTCACGACATGCAATCGTTTCACGCGTGATGTGCTCGAGAGCGGGTTTCGGCGACTTGTCGACGAGCGCCAGCAATCGAATGAACAGCTCGTCACGAACGGGCGCTGGAAGACGAGGCGATCGCTGAACCCACGTCTGGAGCGAGCGACGACCGCGGGCCGTCAACTTGTACATCCAGCGCCCCATGTGATGCCGGCCCGAATCGAAACGCGCTTCTACGAGGCCGCGCCGTTTGAGGTCTTTCAATACTTGATAGATTTGGCCGAAATTGATGGTCCAGACCGGTCCCAGACGTTCTTCGAACGCGCTCTTCAGTCGGTATCCATGCATCTCTCCTCGCTCGAGCAAACCCATGATCGCGTAACGTACCAACATCGTCGATCCTCCCGTGCATGGCTCCGTAACCGCGCTCCGTGCCCCGGGGTGCGCAGTCGTCTGTGTGCGAGACTGATATCCACCCCATCGGAAGCGCGGTCAATTATGTAAACGAAAGTAGCTATTCGAGGAGTAGCTATTCGGGCACAGAGCGCTGCCGATCGTCGCAAGCGGTGAGCCAGCCCATTCGGGCGGGGTCGGAAAGGTCGCGGCCGATCATCGATATCCAGATCCGGGTGCAAGTTCGCCGACGGAGTATACGAATAGCTGTGGGCTCGTGGAGGTTGACGGCTGCGTCCCACTCGTGGGAGCCTGATCCGACTTACGCAGTCGGTTCCACCGGAGGCGGTGTATGTCCGTCCGGCACGCGATGCTTGGTCTGTTGATTGACGTCGAAGGCGATGCACGGCTACGAGCTGAAGTCTCGGTTCGATCGCCTCACGGGCGGCTTTTGGCAGTTGAACTTCGGCCAGATCTACAGCACGCTCGACCGGTTGGAACGCGATGGCTTGGTCGAGCGTGTGGTCGAGACGGGCGGTGAAGACCGAAAGACGTTCCGGATCACCGTGAGGGGGCGCGCCCAGCTCGATGACTGGGTGCTCAGGCCCGCTTCGCAGCCGCGAGCGCTGCGCGATGATCTGTTCGTACGGCTACTCTTCTGCGACCGATCGTCCCCCGAACCGGCGCTCCGCATGATCGAACGGCATCGCGATGCGTACGAGCTCGAGATGCGGAAGCTCACGAAACGCAAGGCACGGATCGACAAACGAAATTCGACCGATGACGGGTTCGTGACCGATCTCCTCATCGAAGCCGCGTTGTTCCATGCGGAGGCAGAGCTGCGGTGGTTGGTGCACGTGCAACAGAAAATACATACTCGGTGGTCACGAAAGTCGCACAGACGCCCGCGCGCATAACGTCTGGAAATGCCGCAGTCGTCGTCGACTGCATCTCCAAGACATATGTCAGCGGGCGTATCGAGGTTCACGCTCTTACGGATGCTTCGCTCGTCGTCGCGGACGGCGAGTTCACCGCCGTAATGGGGCCGAGCGGGTCTGGCAAGTCGACACTCCTCACCTTGATCGCCGGTTTGGATGTGCCTACGAGCGGGCAAATCTACGTGCATGGACAATGTGTCTCAGTGATGACTGACGACGAGGCGACGGTCTTTCGGCGCCGGAACATAGGGTTCATTTACCAGACTTTCAATCTATTTCCGGATCTCACCATCGAGCAGAACGTCAGCGTGCCTCTCATGCTCGCGGGATTGCCGGGCGCAGAGGTCGACGAGCGAGTCGGGCGAGCGCTCGATGACGTCGGGCTGTCTCACCGCCGGCACCATCTGCCGAGCGAGATCTCCGGCGGCGAGCTCCAAAGGGCTGCCATCGCACGAGCACTCGCGCCTGAGCCTGCGATCTGTCTCGCGGACGAGCCGACGGGGAATCTCGATTCGGTGACCGGCGAACGCGTACTTCTCGACATGCGTCGAGCGGTGGACGAGCACCACCGGACGATCATCCTCGTGACGCATGATGCGCGCGCGGCTGCGTACGCCGATCGGATCGCTCGACTGCGTGACGGCGCGTTCGAGGTGTCGTGACCCACGGGTTTTCGGTTCCACCGGCGTCGGACACTCGCGTCCGTAAATGATCGCAATTCGTCGACGATAGGCCACGTATGCAAACTGTCAGCGGCGTTCGCATTGCCGGTACGGGCCACTATCTTCCTGGGTCGCCGATCACACAGGACGAGCTTCGGACGCGATTTCGCGCGTGGCCGGATTGCCTTCCAGAGCGCGTGCGGGACGCGCTGCTCGCCGAGTCAGGCATCCAAACGCGCTACTTCGGCGTTGCGTTGGATGGCTCCGGCACCCGCGAGAGCAACGCGTCGATGGCTGCTCGAGCAGGTAGGCGCGCACTCGAAGCGGCCGGATGGACACCGCGTGACGTCGACCTGCTGATCGTTACGACCGTCATACCGGACCAGCTCATACCGCCGACCAGCACGCTCGTGCAGCAGGCGCTCGGCATTCCGGTGTGCATGGAACTCGAGATCTCTGCGAATTGCACGGCGCCGTACAAGGCCCTCCAGGTAGCGGCAAATCAGTTGCGGCTCGGTGAGCATCGCCGCGCGCTGGTCTGCTCGGTGCAATTCGTGAGCTTTCTCGGCATGCCGCCCTGGGCGTCGCCGGAGCGTATGACACCTTCCCAGGCGCAGCTTCGATGGATTTTATCGGACGGCGCCGGCGCGATCGCGCTCGAGCGCGGTGACCCGGACATCGAGCTTCGTACGTGGATCGAGTCGCGTGCGACGAACCGCCGGCCGGGCATGGAACTGCAACTGGGTGCCGGATACGCGGATCTGGCAGGCACGATCGCACGCGGCGGCCATCACGTATCACAGCGCGCCCGAAGGCTCCGGACCGATGCGCTGCGTGAAGGAATCACCGCATTCGGCCAGATGCTTGCACACCTCGCTATCCCGGCTTCATCGATCGATCATGCCATACCGGAGCTTCCCGGGGTGCAGTACGGCAACATCGTGCGGGAGCACGCCGCCGTTCGCTTCGCGCTCCCACCATCAGCCTGGCGCTTCGACGTCGCGGAGATCGGAAACGTGGGCGGTGCGACGTTGCCGATCGTGCTCGATCGATTGGTTCGTGCGCAGCGCGTGAGACGCGGTGAGCTCGTGGTCTCGTTCGCCGAGGAGTCGAGCAACTGGATGTTCGCCGGCGTCGCGTTCCGCTGGAACCCGTGATGAACGGCGCCGGACGTTGGACGGCCACGGTCCGCCTGCTCGCCCGCCTCTCTGCGGCGCACTACGCGCGCCACCGCGCGCGCGTCGTTCTCACGTGCTTCGGTGTCGCGCTCGGCGTTGCTGCGATGACCGCGGTGCTCGCTCTCAGCCGGTCGATCGTCTCCACGTTCGAGGCGTCCGTGCTTCAGGGCGCTGGCGCCGTCCAGCTCCAGGTCAGCAACGGAGCGGCGGGTGTCGATCGGGAGTTGGTCGACACGCTCGCGCGCGTGCCCGGAATCATCGCGGCCGGTGCAACCGTTCAGCATCAACTCGTCGTTCCAGACCTCGCGCGGCGCATCACGGTAATCGGCGTCGAACTCGGCCGAGACGAAGCTTATCGCGAAGTAGGAACGGACCGTACCGTCGTCGACATTTCCGACGCGCTCACGTTCATCGCAAGGACCGATTCGGTGGCGTTGTCGGCGAGCGTTCTCGCCGAGCGTCGATGGAAGGTCGGCGACACCGTCGAGATGATCGGCCCCCGCGGGGCGCAGCGACTCACCATTCGCGGCACGCTCCATCCGAAGGGCGCTCTCGAGGCCCACGGCGGCGACGTCGCGCTGATGGACCTCGATGCCGCGCAGCTTCGGTTCGGAGACCCCGATCGCGTTCATTGGATCGACCTCGTCGTGGCACCGGACGCCGATCCGGGGACGGTGCGAGGCGCCGTGGAGTCCATCGTCGCGGGTCGCGCAACCGTGGCGTCGCCGGTCGCCCGCGGTCGGCGGATCGAGGCGATGTTGAGTCTGCTTCGCGTGCTGCTCACCGGGACGAGCACCCTCGCCATGCTCGTCGGCATTTTCTTGATTCAACACACGATGTCGACTTCATATCGACAACGCCGGGCCGACTTCGTTCGCCTCAGGGCTTTGGGCCTCTCACGGTGGTCGCTCGTCGGTTATCTCGTGTGTGAGGCGACGATGCTCGGTATGCTCGCATCCGCGCTGGGCATGGCCGCCGGGATCGGCATCTGGAGAACGGCAAGCACGGAGTTTGGCGCGACCATCTCGTCGCTGTTCATCCCGACGCCTCCACCACGTTTCGCGCTCACCGCATTGGAATTTGGCGGGACATTGGCGCTCGGCACGTGTGCAGTCGTCGCCGGCGCGCTGACGCCGATCGTTGCAATGGTGCGAATGCGACCGATGGCCGCTGACCCGAGCTCCGGCGGGCGACCCGCGTCGAGATCCGTATTTCCAGTATTCGGCGCACTGCTCGTGATCGGCAGCGTCCTCGTTGCACGGCTGGCGGATGGCGGCGGGTTCACGCGGCAAGTCGCGGTGATCGGCGCGATGGGCGCGTGCTCGTTTCTCGGCGCCACGTTTCTCGCTCCATTGCTGCTCGCAGCGGCACGGCCGCTCGTCGGAGATGGGGACAAGAGCGTGTGGGGACTGCTCAATCGGTGGACGTGGCATCAGATATGGCGTCAGCGGCTCCATACTGCGACGACGATGGGCGCGCTTGCCGCGGGTGTGGCGCTCGCGGTCGCGTACACGGTTCTACTCGGAAGCTATCGCGCGGCGTTTCGCGGCTGGTTCGATCAGACGTTCATCACCGGTGACGTGTTGGTGAACGCCGGCCCGACCATCAGCTTGCTGGGCGGACAAACCCTCGAATCGGCGCTGGGCGCGGACATCGAGCGGGTGGACGGCGTCGAACGCCTGCTACGTTGGCGATTTCTCGAGGTGGACTACCGTGGCGCGCCGATCGTCATCGAGGCGATGTCCGACGAATTGCTCCGCCGCATGTACCCCACGCTGGCGACGCAGGGCGGGGTGATCATCAGCGACACCCTCGCGGAGCATTTCAATCTCCGGGTCGGCGACACGCTCGCGGTGTCCGCACCGGTTCGCGAGTTGAGAATGCCGATCGCCGGCGTCGTGCCGGACTACGTCTTGCATCTCGGAACGGTGAAGCTCGGATGGAAGACGTTCGTCGACCATTTCGGAGAAGACCGAGTGAGCTTGTTCGGAATCGAGGCGCGGCCCGGGATTTCGCCGCACGTTCTCAAGTCGCGGATCGATGCGCTTCTGCGGGCGCGGTACGACGTCACGGTGTTGACGGCGGCCGAGGTTCGGCACCTCGTCGAGCAGCTCGTCGATCGCAGCATCGCGCTCACGTACTGGTTGCAACTGGTCGCCGCGCTCGTGGCGGTCGCTGCGATGGTCAACGCGACATCGGCGTCGATCATGGATCGCGAGCGCGAGCTACGGACGTGGCGTGCCCTCGGCCTGTTGCGTCGGCGCCTCGTACGGCTGCTGGTCGGTGAGGCGGCACTCATCGGCGTGGCCGGAAGTCTGCTCGGCGTCGTCGTCGGGGCTGTCCTGGGGTTCACGCTCACGACCTCGATCGCACGCGCCGTTGCGGGGTACCGACTCGAGGTGACGTGGTCGCCGGCTGCCCTCAGCGGCTTCGCAGGCGTCAGCATCCTTGCTGCGGCGTGCTCGGCGGCGTTCGTCGCGCTCCGCTGGACCCGCGGCCGGGCGATGACCAACGCCGGCATTGAATACACGACCCGGTGAGCTGCGTGTGGGGTGTTTTGCCACGGCGGCGCTCGGCGTGACGGCGACGGCTGACGGTGCGGCGCCGCGCTTCGGCGCGCCGCGCGGCCAAGCATACGCATCGAGATACCTCGGCGATGTAGATTGTGTTTGACGCTCCCGCCGCACGGCAGTACAGGAGAGAAATCACCTAACCAAAAGGGGGTCCCCACATGACGAGATCAGTCCGCGCGCTCGTGATCGCCCTCGCCACGGTCCTTACGCTCGCCGCGGTGAGCTGGGCGGGGGGCAACGCCCTCGTCGTCACCCAGAACTCCGTCCCGTACCCGCATTTCACGACGATCCAGTCGGCCGTCGACGCGGCGGAGCCCGGGGACTGGATCATCATCGACGCCGGCACGTACAACGAGGCCGTCTACATCACCACGCCGAACATCCATCTGCGGGGCATCGACCGCAACGCGGTCGTCCTCGACGGCCAGCACATGGCCGGCAACGGCATCGAGGTGTGGAAGACGGACGGCGTGTCGATCGAGAATCTCACCGTCCACGACTTCGATCGCCCGTCGCAGGACGGCGAGGACGGCAACGAGATCTGGTGGAACGGCGGCGACGGCTCGGGAGTGATCGGCCTCCACGGCTGGACCGGCCGCTACCTGACGACCTACGACACCGGCCTGAACGGCGGCTACGGCATCTTCATCTCGAACGGCGTGAGCGGCTCGCTCGACCAGGTCTACGCCTCCGGCTTCAACGACTCCGGCCTCTATCTCGGCGCCTGTCGCGACTGCCGCGCGCGCATCCGGCACGCACTCGTCGAGAACAACGCCCTCGGCTACTCCGGCACCAACTCCGGCGGCCACATCAAGGTCGAGGACTCGGTCTTCCGGAACAACTCGAACGGCGTCGGGCCGAACTCGCTCAACAACGACGATCAGCCGCCGCCGCAAGACGGCGCGTGCAAGTCGGGCCGCAACACGTCGCCGACGCCGACGTTCGACTCGACGCGGCTCTCGCGCTGCACGGTGTTCCGCCGCAACGCGGTCGTCGACAACGACAACTTCACCACGCCGGCGAACTCGACGACCGCGTCGATCCCGTGGGGCAACGGCTTCGTCCTGATCGGCACATATGCCGACTTGATCGAGAAGAACGACATCCACGGCAACCCGAGCAGCGGAATCCTCGGCTTCGAGAACCCCGATCCGTTCCCGCCGACGCCCTCGACCGTCTACTTCCAATTCTCGGCGAACAAGATTCATCGCAATACCTTCGCGGGGAACGGCAGCGGCAGCGTCGACCCGCACGCGGGCGACATCACGCTCGAGGGCGGCCTTTTCGGGTCGCAGATGTCGACCAACAACTGCGCGTCTCGCAACACATTCACGACCTCGTTTCCGGCGGACATCGAGGGCACGTGGGGCTGCCAGAACAAGACGACGCCGAATCCCGGCGGCGACGCGATCGTCTACATCTTGAATCTCCAGTCCGCGTCGCAGGGCCGCACTCGAATGGCGCAGCCCGCGCCGCCGCCTCAGCCGACGATGCCGCACCCGTGCAAGCACGTCCCGAAGAATCCGTTGTGTAGCTGAGCGCGGTCCCGGTCTCGCGAGCACGATCCCGGTCTCGCGTCGGCGGCTCCACGGGCCGACCGCACGGCGCGACGCTGGTCGGTGATTTGCGGCTACGCCCGCAAGACCTTCTCGATCAGCGCCACGTACTGCAAGAGACTGCGCACCGAGAGAAAGTCGTCGCGCACGCGCTCCTGCGCCCGTCGGCCGATGGCGCGTGCCCGGTCGGGGTCGCGAAGGAGCGCCTGGACCGCGGCGCCGTACTTCTCGAGGTCGGCGGGGTCGTCGAGCAGCACGCCGCTCCGGCCGTCGACGATCTGATCCTGAATGCCCCCGATGCGCGACGCGACGACCGGCCGTGCCTTCCACATCCCTTCCGCGACCGTGAGGCCGAAGCCCTCCGCGAGGCTCTTCTGCACGATCACGTCGGCGCGGCGCTGGAGCGCGTTGACGATCGCTGCGTTCTCGGCGACGTCGTCCATCGGCACGCACACGAGGTGGACGCGCTCGCGCGCCGCCGCCGGCAGATCGCGATGGAGCCGCCGGGCGTCCTCGAGGACGTTCGCGCCCTCGGGATCGTCGGCGACCGCGGCGACCGCCGGCCCGGCGTAGACCAAATGCGCGTCGGTCGCCGGCGCGACGTGCTCGGCGAAGCCCTGGATCACGCCGAGCGGGTCCTTGAGACGATCCCAGCGGGAGACCTGGAGCACCACCGGGTCGCCGCGCCGGAGGGGGCGCTCCTGCCAGATCTCGGCGCGGCGGTTCACGCGGTTCGGGGTGCCGTCGATGTCGTGGAAGGTCGGGTCGCCGCCGGGCTCGCCGTCGTCGCTCAGTCCGGCGACGCGCAGGATCGCGTCGACGGTCGCGCCGTCGAGGTCCTGGTTCTTCGGAGAGAAGGCGTCGATCACCGGCGCGATCACCTCGATCTTCTCGGCGTCGAGATCCTCCCAGGCGAACGCGCGCCGCGAGAACACGTAGGCGTCGGCCGGCTCGACGTACCGGCGCAGGAACCTCCAGGCGCGGCGCGAGAGCTCGCTCGGGACGTCGATGCCGACGTGACAGCGCCAGATCACCGCCACGTCCACCCGCGCCTTCAGGAGCGGGATGAGCCCGGCGGGCTGCGGGTCGTGGACGATGACGACGTCGTGCGGGCGGACCATGGCGAGGAAGTCGTCGACGTTCGGCGCGAGCGTCTCCTCGTACGTCCGGTGCTCGGCGTCGCCGAGCTCACCGGCGTCCCCGTCGGCGGAATGGAGGTTGTTGTGGATGCGTTTGGTGAGCGTGAAGAAGGGCTCGTCGGCCGCGATCACCTCCCAGCGCGTGTCGACGCCGGCCCCGTGCGCGTAGGCGAGGAGCGAGATCAGCATCTCGGCGACGCCGCCGCCGCGCGCCGTCGAGTTGACGTTCCACACGACGCGGCCCTCGAGCAACCGGCTGGTGCGCTCCGCGACGGCGAGGAGCTGGGCATAGCGCTCCGGCGGCAGGATCGACGCGAAGCGATCGAACCGCAGCCGCCCGATCGGCACCGAGGTGAGAACCGACATGCGGCGCATCCTCCCGCAAATCGCCCGCCGCAGGCAACCGCGCGTCGCGACGGGTTCGGGCCGGGTCATGTGGCGCACTCGAGGGCCTAAAACTAACGAGCCCCGCCATTGGTCGCCTGCTTGCGCGTCATGGGACTGACGCGCGAAATGTCGCCATCGAGGTGCGGACGGCGATCGCTATCGGCGAGGATCTTCGCGCATCGATCGATCCATGCGATGTGCGCCTCAGTTCGGAGGACGGCGGCGTCGAGGACGAGCGAACTGATCAGAACGTGTCCGTCGAGCGGCTCGAGCGAGCTACGTCGGGCTCGTAGCCGCTCGAGGTGCTCTTCGTGAACGCGTCGCTCGTTCACGAGCTGAGAAGCGAATCGCTCCTGTGCGGTGTCGGCAACGGCGAGAAGCCGAATGAAGATCTCTTCTCTCGGGGGTTCGGGCGCGCGTGGAGAGCGCGTCAGCCAAGTATCGAGGGCGCGACGGCCTTTCGGCGTGATCTTGTAGACCCATCGGCCGATGTGTCCTGCGCCAGAATCGAAACGGGCCGCGACGAGACCGCGAGCTTTGAGCTGCTTCAGGCACTGGTAGATCTGTCCGAAGTTCAAAGACCACTGTGGGCCAATTGCGTCGTTGAATATAAAGTTGAATATAAATCTGATCTTCTACCCATGAATCTCCTCGCGCTGGAGTAAGCTCAAGATGGCGTAGCGTACAAGCATCTCGATGTACCTCCATGACGTAGAAATGGGGCGCTGCAACGCGATCTCGGTGACGATCCTGCAGACGTCACTGATGCGCGCATTGGGGATCTTGTCCACGAACGAGCGCGTTGATCATCTTGGGCGTTTGGCGACGCAATTGTCGCGCTGTCCTTCGGCGTCGTTCACGCGATACGCCGTACGCGTGCGCGGCGACGACGTCAATTCTCTAGACGGCATCCAATACGCCGCACGCCATAGACATGCAGGGCTACGAAGTGCCGTATACTCGGCAATAGTGACGAGGGGGGCGGGGCGCGCCATCGCCGCGAGCCGTGATGGAGCCGTCGTCGGTGCGGATCGCGGGCCGCGGTCGGTGCGACACCTCTAAACGTATCTATGGATCGACGGGTTGACGGTGCGAGTCGCGTTGTGTCATGTCGAGCGCGGCGATAACGCGTGGTTTCGGCGTCGTCACGTGCACACGGAGAGGCAAGGAGTTGCGAGATGTCCGTCAGGCATGCGGTCCTCGGGTTGCTCTCGACAAAGCCATGCACGGATACGAGCTCAAGACGAAGTTCGACCAGGTCACCGGCGGGTTCTGGCAGCTCAATTTCGGGCAGATCTACAGCACGCTCGACCGACTCGAGCGCGAGGGACTCGTCGAGAGGGTTTGTCAGCCCGACGACGCCGATGCCGAGCGGAAGGTCTTCCGCATCACGACGCGCGGCCGGTCGCGGCTCGACGACTGGATCCTGCGGCCCGTCGCGCACGCGCGCGCGCTTCGTGATGACCTCTTCGTACGATTGCTGTTCTGCGATCGCTCATCACCGGAGCCGATTCTTCGAATGATCGCGCGCCATCGTGACGCGTATGAGCTCGAGACGCGGAAGCTCACGAAGCGCAAAGCGCAGCTCGACCGCCTGCGGCGCGGCGAGGACGCTATCGTCACTGAGCTCTTGATGGATGCCGCTCTGCTGCACGTGCAGGCGGAGCTGCAATGGCTCGCGCACGTCGAGGCGAAGCTGAACGAACGGTGGCCGCAACGATCGTCGAAGCCAAAGCAGCGGTAGGCACGACCGGCGCGATCGTCGTCAACCGCGTCTCAAAGACCTTCGTTCAAGGCGATGTCGAAGTTCACGCGCTCGCCTGCGCGTCGCTGACGATCGCCGACGGTGAGTTCGTCGCGATCATGGGGCCGAGCGGCGCCGGCAAATCCACCCTTCTGAACCTGATCGCCGGCCTCGATCTTCCATCGGACGGAGCGATCTATGTGCGGGGATGCTGCGTGTCGTCGATGGGCGACGACGAGATGACCGTGTTTCGACGCCGCCACATAGGCTTCATCTATCAGCATTTCAATTTTCTGACAGACCTGACGATCGAGGAGAACGTCGGCGCGCCCCTGATGCTCGACGGGTACGGTCGCGCCGACATCGCGATGCGCGTCGAGCGGGCGCTCGAGCAGGTGGGCCTCCTCGATCGTCGGCGACACCTACCGAGCACCGTCTCGGGCGGCGAGCTGCAACGCGCCGCGATCGCGCGTGCCCTCGTCGTCGAGCCCGCGGTATTGTTGGCAGACGAACCGACCGGCAATCTCGACTCGCTCGCGAGCGAGCGCGTTCTTCTGGACATGCGGCGCGCCGTCGACGACCTCGGGCGGACGATCTTGCTCGTCACGCACAATCACATCGCGGCGGCGTACGGCGACCGAATCGTGCGGCTCCTCGACGGCTCGTTTCGCGACGCCTGAGGTCACGTGGGCTCTCGGTTTCGACTGTTGCGGCGTCTCAGCGTCGCGAGTCTTCGCCGCAACAGGTGGCGCTGGGCGCTGACGACCATCGGGATCGCCGTTGGCGTCGCGTCATTCACCGGTATCCTCGCGATCAGCCGCTCGATCATTTACGCCTTCGAGCAATCGGTCATTCACACCGCCGGCCGCGCGCAGCTCCAGGTGAGCAACGGGACGGCCGGCGTGGGCGCCGATCTCATCGAACGCATCTCGGCGGTTCCTGGCGTCGAGATTGCGAGCGGCAACGTACAGTACGAGGTCGCGTTGCCTGCCACCAAGGGGCGGCTGACGGTGTTCGGCGTCCTGCTCGGCGGTGAGCAGGGCTATCGCGAGGCCCAGTTCGGCGTCGACGCCCTCCGTCTTCCCGATGCCGGCACGTTTCTCGTGCGGCCCGACTCGATCGCGCTCACGCGATCGCTCATGGGCGCGCATGGATGGAGCCTCGGTTCGACCATCGAGGTGATCGGTCCGCACGGCCCGCGGACGTTGACGGTGCGTGGCACCCTCGAGGACCGAGGGGCGCTCAGCGTCTTCGGCGGCGACGTCGGCGTGATGGACTCCGATGCGGCACAACACGCGTTCGGCGAGCTCGACCGCTTCCATTGGGTGGACGTCGTCATCGCTCCCGGCGCGGATCTCGATGCGACCCGCGCGACGGTCGAGCACGCTGTCGCCGGCCGCGGCGTCGTCGAGACGCCGCTCGGGCGCAGCCGGCGTATGGAGGCGATGCTCGGCACGCTGCGATGGATGCTTACCGCAAGCGGCATGGTCGCGATGCTGGTGGGTGTCTTTCTCATCCAGCACACGGTCGGCACGGCCGTACGCCGGCGCCGCGCCGACCTGATCAAGCTGCGCGCGATCGGCGCGACCCGATGGCAGGTCATGGCGACGATTCTCGTGGAAGCGATGGTCATCGGCGCGGTGGGATCGGCGCTCGGCGTCGCGGCTGGCATCGCGTTCGCGAAGGTCGCCGTGAGCACGCTCGGCGACGCTGTGTCCGCGATGTACGCATCCCTGCCGCCGCCGCCCGTGACGTTGACGTGCGCGGAACTCACGACGTCGATAATCGTTGGCCTGGGCACCGTGTTTCTCGCGGCATTGATCCCGTGCGCCCAGCTCGTCCGTTTGCGTCCGCTGTTGGTGCGGCCGACGGTGTTGCCGACGGCGACCACCGCGCCGACCTGGCCCATTGCTGCGGCCGGCGTACTGGCGATCGTGCTCGGATCCGCCGCGGTCCGCACGTGTGGGTCGTTCGGCTTTGCCGGCGGCATCGGCGTCGTCACGTTGTTCGCGGCATGCGTGTTCCTCGGAACGACGCTGCTCGTGCCCGCGTTCTTGGGAGTCGTGACGCCGCCACTGCAGGGGCTGCTTCGTTGGCGTCTGGGAAGCCTCGGGTCGTGGACGTGGAGGCAAATTCGGCGTCATCAATATCATACGGCGACGACGGTCGGCGCCCTGTCCGCTGCCGTTGCATTCACCATGGGAATGACGACGCTCTTGGGAAGCTACCGCCGCGCCGTCACGCCGTGGATGACGCAGACGCTCGTCGCCGACGTATTCATCATCGCGGGTACGCGATTCAATTTGCTGTCTGGACCCATGATCGCGCCTTTGCTGCGTGAGAAACTCGGGTCGGTGGCTGGCGTCGCGGAGGCAATGCCGTGGCGGTTCGTCCAAGTGCAGTTTCGAGACAAGCCGATCATCGTCCAGTCCGCGCCCGAACGATTGATCGATCGATGGCATCCCGAGATTGCTCGCCCGCGCCCGCGAGATGCCGTCATCATCAGCGACACGCTGGCGGAGCGCTTCGGTCTCGGCGTGGGGGATACGATCAGCGTGCCGGCACCGGTTACTCCGCTGAGCGTGCAGGTCGCCGCGGTCACGCCGGACTATCTTCTCGACCTCGGCAACCTGACGGTTCCGTGGGACGCCTTCGTCGAGCATTTCGGCGATCGACGCGCGAACATGCTGTTCATCGACAAGGCCGAAGGCATCTCCGACCACGAGCTGAAGCAGCGGATCGACGAGGTGGCGCGTCGTGACGGCGACGACGTCACGGTGCTCACCGGCGGCGAGCTGCGTACGATGATGAACGCGCTCATCGATCAGAGCTTCGCGCTCACGACCGCCCTCCAAGTCCTGGCGGTGCTCGTCACGATCCTCGCGATGATCAACGCGACCACTGCCGCGATCCTCGATCGGGCTTTCGATCTCGCCACGTGGCGTGCGATCGGTCTCGAGCGCGGCCGGTTGCTCCGGCTGCTCGTGCTCGAGGCGACCCTTCTCGGGCTGGTTGCCAGCGTCATGGGCCTCGCGGCCGGGGCGGTCGTCGGCGACGTGCTCGTGCGCGTCGTCGCCCCGGCGGTGGCGGGCTTCCGCATGGCCGTGAGCTGGCCGTTTCTGTGGGCGTCGACCGTCGTGGTGATCACGATCGCGTTCGCGGCCGTGACGACGGCGATCGTGGCGCGCACGCAGATGCCGCGTCCCGGTGGTGCTCCGCGATCTGCGGCCATGACGACGAGCCATGCCGAGACGCTCCTGCGTTCCATGGACGGCCTAACGTTACGCGGCGGTGTCTTCGAGACCGCCGAGATCGAGGCGCCGACGAATTCGTGGGCGATGTCGTCGATGCACTCGGCCGTCGTGGCACGCGTCTACGAGCGCGCCTGGCGTCCGACGCTGGTACGCGCCTTTTCCACGTCGACATACGATCTCGAGGACGCGGTCGTCGATCGCTATCTCGCGGGACGCAGCGATCTCAAGCTGCTCGACCTGTGCTGCGGGACGGCCCGCACGAGTCGGCGCGTGGATCACCGACGGCGCCGAGGTGCTCGGAGTCGACAGCTCGCCCGCGATGCTGCGCGAGGCGCGGCGCCGTTGTCCGAGCGAGCGCCTCGTTTTGGTGCGAGCGGACGTGACGTCTGCGATCCCGCGCCCGGCAGCTTCGACGCGGTCTTCTGCTTCGCCGCGCTCCATCTGCTCGAGCACCCCGAGCGCGTCGCCGCCGATGTCGCGACGGTGTTGCGTCCGGGCGGGCTCTTCTTCTCCTGGGTGGCAACGGCGAACGGTCTCCTGCGCGCCCCGCTTGCACGGAGTTTAGCGCGGGCAGTCGGGCTGCGGGTGTGGGATCCCTTGGCGTTGCCCGCTCTGATGCGTGCCGCCGGGCTCGCGGTTCTCGAGACGCTGAGCTTCGGCGCGGTCGAGCTTGCCGTCGGCCGTCGTCGCCCGTAGCGTCGCCGCGTGGTGAAAGGAATCCGGAGTCGAATACGCTTGGACACCGTAGACGGGCAAGGTACGCTCGCAGGGCGATGTTCCTCCACACCAACCGTGACGTGCCAGGGGGGCGAATCGCCGGCCTGGGGACATACCTTCCCGAACAGGTTCTCACGTCCGCCGACCTCGAGGCTCGAATCCGGCACGACGGCGTCGCGGTCATGGCGGACGGATTCATCGAGCGCGTCACCGGTGTGCAGACACGGCACGTGGCAGCAGTCACCGAGAACGCGTCGGATCTCGCCGAGATCGCCGCCCGGCGCGCGCTCGACGACGCCGGCCTCGACGCGCGCGACCTCGACTTGCTGATCTTCGCGGCCGCGTCGCACGACGTGACCGAGCCCGCTACGGCCAGCATCCTGCAAGCGAAGCTCGGCGCCGGCTGCGCCCAGACCTACGACGTCAAGAACGCCTGCAACAGCTTCGTCTCGGCACTCGATGTGGCGAATGCCTACGTCTGCTCCGACCTCGCGCGCATCGTACTGTCGCGACCGGCGAGATCCCGTCGCGGGCGATCGACCTCCATTTCAGCTCACAGAAGGACCTGATGGCGAAGTTCGCGCACCTCACGATGGGTGACGCGGGCGGCGCGATCGTCGTCATGCGGGCGACCGACGTTGGCGACGGCATAACCGCGACCGCTGGCGTCACGCGCGGCGACCTTTGGCAACTCGGTACGATCCTCAGCGGCGGCACCATGTTTCCGCGCGACGTGTCGCCGCAACGGGCATATCTCCGGAACCGCGGCTGTGAGCTCGAAGAATGCGCACGCGTCGAGATGCCCCCGATCGTTGCCGCAGTGCTCGAAGCCGTGGGTTGGACGCCGGACAGCGTCGACGTGGTGGCGATGCAGCAGCACACCACCAAGATCGTGCGCGAGATCGTCCGCCGGTCGGGCATTCCGGAAGAGCGCGCCATATTGCCCCTGCGGTATGCCGGCAATGCGGTCGCCGCGAACATCCCCCTGGCGCTCGCGCAGGCACGGGATGAAGGCAAGCTCCGCAAAGGCAGCCGCGTGATCCTGTTCGGTGGAAGCTCCGGGTTTTCCGTAGTGATCTCAGCGATCTGTTGGTCGTAACGGCACGCGACGAAGTTTCGGTGACTCCGCCGCTGTCGGCTTCGAGCGAGTCATCCTGCGACGCGAGGTCGCAAACTCGGTCCGGCTTCGTAAAGCGTAGGTGATGTGGGCAGACCTGCGTACTCGTCTGGCCGATCCTGTTGGGGCTCGGCGAGTGATCTACGCGGCCGGAAAACCGAATGCGAGGAGGGGGACTTGAACCCCCACGGGTGTTACCCCACTAGCCCCTCAAACTAGCGCGTCTGCCATTCCGCCATCCTCGCGTGACAGCGATCGGAAATCCGTACCACCGGCCTGTGAAGCTGTCGAGTCCGCAGCCGTGACGGCCGTCATACCGGCGCCTGCGTGGGCTCCGCGCCTCGACCGCGACCACGCGCCGGGATAGCGGCGACTCTCGCCCCGGTACCGTCGTCCGGAGCGCGTTGCGTGCGCCCAATCCCGGAGCGAAGATTCTCGGCGTGCGCATCGCTGCCGGCCGCCTGTTCGCGCTCTTCTCCTTCGACGTCGGCTTCGAGATCGACCTCGAGCGCCTCCGACGCGAGCTGCCGCGAGGGTGTCCGGGCGGCGATGGGCGTAGGCAAGAAGGTCGCACCGGCGCACGTGCAGTACTCGTCGCCGCCGCTCGTCGTGCCGCTCGACGACCGCGACCTCACGCTGATCGAGCGGCCGGTGCGGGCGAGTGTGTCGCTGCGGGTGCACGAGTTCGGCGCGGTGACGACCGTTTTCGGGATGCCATTCGACGACGTCGAGCTCGCGAGCCTGCCGGGACTGACGGCGGCGCTGACGACGGGATCGACGATGGAACGCAGGCGCGCGCGATCCTGCGCGAAGTGTTCCCGCGGATCGCCGGCGCGGTGTCGCGGCCGCAGCTCGACGGCTACGAGCTCGTCGAGGACTACTTCGTCGTGCAGGTCTCCCGGTTCGAGCCGGCGGCCGGCGCCGATGCGCTCCTCGAGGAGCATCGCGAGGTCCTCGCGCGCGCGTTGCACTGCGAGCCGACGGCGCTGAGCGCGAGCGAGACCGACGACGTGCTGCGGACGGCGGTGGTCTACACGCCCGACGACCTCGTCGTGACCGACTGGAACGTCGCGCTGGTCTACGACCGGGACTACGAGGAGGCGCTGAACGTGCTCGAGCTCCTGAACGTGCAGCTCCTCGAGCTGCGCTTCCTCGACGCGATGCTCGACCGCGCGGATCAACGCGCTCTACGAGCACGTCGGCCGGCCGCGCCGGATGCTCGCGTTCGGCGGCGCGGTCGTGCGCGTGCGCGAGCTCTCGGAGCTCCGGCTCGACACGGCGACGCTCCGCGAGCGCATGACCAACGCCCTGAAGCTCGTCGGCGACCTCTACCTGACGAAGATCTACGCGCGGACGGCGGCCCGCCTGCATCTCGCCGAGTGGCAGCGCAGCGTCGACGGCAAGCTCGAGCTGATCCAGAAGATCTCGGACGTCTTCACGGACCGCGCCTCGACGGCGCGCGCCGAGCTGCTCGAGCTGACGATCATCGTCCTGATCGCGGTCGAGATCGTGCTCGCGTTCCTGCGCTGAGCAACGGCGCGGCGACGGCCGCGCGTACGAGACACCCTGCGGAGCGACTCGCGCTGCCGTGCTACGGCGCGGCCGGCTCGCTCGGTGCGTCGGCGTCGCCGGCGGGCTTGTCGGCCTCGGGCGCTGCCGCTTCGGGCGCGGCCGCTTCCGGTGCGGCGCGGGCGCCGCCGCTTCGGGCGCGGCCGCCTGATCGGCCGGTGCGGCGCCGCTTGCAACTTCGCCCTGGCCCTCGTCCGCCGCGGCTCCCGGCCGCTCGGCACGGTCTCGTCGTTCACCTGCGGCGCGACGCTGCTCTCCGGCATGATCGTCGAGGTCGTGCTGTGGCTCGACCCGTAGGTGAGCGTGAGCGAGGTGATCATGAAGACGATCGCGGCGCCGGTCGTGAGGTGGGTGAGGAAGTTGCCGGCGCCGCTGCTGCCGAAGATCGTCGAGCTCGCGCCGCCGAAGACCGCGCCCATGTCGGCGCCCTTGCCGGTCTGGAGGAGGACGACGACGACGAGGATGATGCACGCGATGACGTGCACGAAGGTGACGACGATGTACATGCGGCTACGATACTCCTTCCGGCTCAGACGCGAAACTGAATGATGCGCTGGAACGACGTCGGCGTCGAGGCTCGCGCCGCCGACGAGCGCGCCGTCGACGTTCGGCTGCGCCATCAAGCTGTCGATGTTGTCGGCCTTGACGCTGCCGCCGTACAGAATCCGCACCTGCTCGCCGCCGGTCTCGCCGGCGAGCTCGCGGAGCAGCGCGCGGATCACCGCGTGCACCTCCTCGCCTGCTCGGGCGTCGCGGTCTTGCCGGTGCCGATCGCCCACACCGGCTCGTAGGCGATCGTGAGGCCGCGGATCGTCTCGCGGCTGAAGCCGGCGAGCCCGTCGCGTACCTGACGCTCGATCACCGGCAGCGTGTTGCCGGCCTCGCGCTCGCGCGAGGGTCTCGCCGACGCAGACGATCGGCTTCAGGCCGGCGCGCGAGCGCGGCCTCGATCTTCTGGCGCACGGTCTCGTTGGTCTCGCCGAAGTACTGGCGGCGCTCGGAGTGGCCGATGATGACGTACGCTGCAGCCGACGTCCTTCAGCATCTCGCCGGAGATCTCGCCGGTGAAGGCGCCCTTCGGCTCCCAGTGGAGGTTCTGGCCGGCGAGGCCGATCGGCGCGCCGCCGATGGCGCGCGCGACGGCGTCGAGCGCGGTGAAGGGCGGCGCGACGACGACCTCGCGGTCGCGCGCCGACGGTCGCGGCAGGCTTGAGGGCCTCGACGAGCGCCGTCGCCTCGTCGCGCGTGGTGTGCATCTTCCAGTTGCCGGCGAGCAGCGGCCGGCGTCCGGCGGGCTTCTTCATTCGTCGACCTTCCTCACTGCTCGAGCGCGGCGATGCCCGGCAGCGTCGCGGCCCTCGAGGAACTCGAGCGACGCGCCGCCGCCGGTCGAGATGTGCGTGATGTCGTCGCTGCGGCCCGAGCTTGACGAGCGCCGCGATCGAGTCGCCGCCGCCGACGACGCTGATCGCGCTGCTGTCGGCGATCGCGTTCGCGATCGCCATCGTGCCGCGGCTGAACGCCTCGACCTCGAAGATGCCCATCGGGCCGTTCCAGAAGATCGGTGCGGGCGCGGGCGATCTCGGTCGCGATAGTCGGCGATCGTCCGCGGACCGATGTCGACGCCCTTCTGGCCGTCGGGGATGTCGACGCCGACCTCGCGCGCGGGCGCGCCGCCGCCGAGCGTCGGTCGTGACGAGGTGATCGCATCGGCAGCGCGGAGCGTCGGCGGCGCCGCTGCGCCGGCGCGTGCGAGCACGTCGCGGGCGACGTCGAGGCGATCCTCCTCGACGAGCGAGTCGCCGGTGGCGTGGCCGGCCGCGCGCAGGAACGTGTAGGCCATGGCGCCGCCGATCAGGAGCGCGTCGACCTTCGTCATCAGGTGCTCGATCACCTTGATCTTGTCGGAGACCTTGGCGCCGCCGAGGATGGCGACGAGCGGGGCGCGTCGGGATCGTGGGTGATCTTCGGACGAGCGCCTCGATCTCCTTCCGCATCAGCAGGCCGGCGGCCGTGACGGGCACGACGTGCGCCATGCCCTCGGTCGAGGCGTGGGCGCGATGCGCGGCGCCGAAGGCGTCGTTCGACGTAGACGTCGGCGAGCGCGGCGAGCTGGCGCGCGAAGGCGGGGTCGTTCTTCTCCTCCTCGGGATGGAAGCGCAGGTTCTCGAGCAGGAGGAGCTCGCGCCGGTCGAGGCTGCGTCAGCATGCTGCTCGACGTCGGCGCCGACGCAGTCGGGCGCGAGCAGCACCTTCATGTGCAGCTCTTCCGGCGAGCTCGTCGGCGACCGGCCGCAGGCTGTAGCTTGGGATCGGGCTTGCCCTTCGGACGGCCGAGGTGCGAGGCGACGATCACCCGTCGCGCCGTGCGCGACGGCCCACTGGATCGTCGGCAGCGCCGCCTCGATCCGGGTCGCGTCGGTGATCGCGCCGTCCTTCAGCGGGACGTTGAGGTCGGCGCGAATGAACGTGCGCTTGCCGGCGAGATCGAGGCTGTCGATGTAGCGGAGCGCCATCGAGGCGCGTCTGCTCAGCGCAGGCCGCGCCCCATGAGGAGGGCGACGTCGCGCATGCGGTTCGAGAAGCCCCACTCGTTGTCGTACCAGGAGAGCACCTTGCACGAAGTTGCCGTCGATCACCCGCGTCAGCGCGGCGTCGAAGATCGACGAGTACGAGGTGCCGTTGAAGTCGCACCGAGACCAGCGGCTCGTCGCAGTACTGGAGGATGCCCTTCAGCGGACCCTCGGCGGCGCGCTTCATGGCGGCGTTGATGTCCTTCGTCGGTCGTCTTCTGCTCGAGCTCGGCGGTGAGGTCGACGAGCGAGACGTTCGGCGTCGGCACGCGGACGGCCATGCCGTCGAGCTTGCCCTCGAGCTCCGGCAGCACGAGCGACACCGCCTTGGCGGCGCCGGTCGTCGTCGGGATCATCGAGAGCGCGGCGGCGCGGGCGCGGCGCAGGTCCTCGTGCGGGCAGGTCGAGGATGCGCTGATCGTTGGTGTAGGAGTGGATCGTCGTCATCAGGCCGCGGCGGATGCCGAAGCTCTCGTGCAGCACCTTGGCGACCGGCGCCAGGCAGTTGGTCGTGCAGGACGCGTTCGAGAGCACGTGGTGCTTGGCGGGGTCGTACGTCTTGTCGTTGACGCCGTAGCAGATCGTGAGGTCGGCGCCCTTGGCGGGCGCCGAGATCAGGACCTTCTTGGCGCCGGCCTCGAGGTGCTTCGCCGCCTTGTCGCGGACGGTGAAATGCCCGCTGCACTCGAGGACGAGGTCGACGCCGAGGCTCTTCCACGGCAGCGCCGCGGGATCGCGCTCGGCGAGCACCTTGATCTGCTTGCCGTCCACCGTCAGGGACCCTTGGTCGTGCTCGACCTTGGCCTTGAGACGGCCGTGGACGGAGTCGTACTTCAAGAGATGGGCGAGGGTCTTGGCGTCGGTGATGTCGTTGACCGCGACGAACTCGAGTCCGGTCTCGTCGAGGCAGGCGCGATAGACGTTCCGTCCGATCCGCCCGAAGCCGTTGATGCCGACACGCACGGCCATGAAGTTCCTCCTGCGGGCTGAGGGGTAAGCACTGGCGTATCGCATGACGTCTTTCGGCAGTCAATCGAGCGGTTAGGTCCATTGACTGCCTCGCCGCCATGTAGTCATGTACCGATCGCTGCGAGACATGGGCGCGTGAAGCGTGTTTGGGCGCGGGGTTGAGGTGAGCATGTGGTTTTCCGCCGTCCGTGCGTTGTCGAGCCAAGCCGAGCCGCTGACGATTCCGCATCCGCAAGAGACCATCGTGCAGATGGTCACCGGCGCGGGGGCGGTCGTCCAGTTCGTCCTGCTGCTCCTGCTCGGCTTCTCGATCGTGAGCTGGGCGATCATCTTCATGAAGCGACGCCAGATCCGGCGGGCCGAGCGTGAATCGGAGCGCTTCATCGACATCTTCTGGGACGCCAAGAACCTGACGGCGATCAACACCGCGAGCCTCGACTTGAAGCAGAGCCCGGTCGCGCAGGTGTTTCGGGCCGGGTACCAGGAGCTGGTGCGCATCACGCGCGCCAAGCGGCAGCAGGATCCAGGCGACGACATGTCGACGGACCTCGGCGGCGTCGAGAACGTCGAGCGCGCGATGAAGCGGGCGGCGACGCAGGAGGTGACGAAGCTCGAGCGCTCGCTCACGTTCCTCGCGACCACCGCGAGCACGGCGCCGTTCATCGGCCTCTTCGGGACGGTGTGGGGCATCATGAACGCGTTTCGCGGGCTCAGCGTCACGCAGTCGTCGAGCATCCAGGCGGTCGCGCCGGGCATCTCGGAGGCGTTGATCGCGACCGCGATCGGCCTCGCCGCCGCGATCCCGGCGGTCGTCGCCTACAACCACTTCGCGGGCGAGGTGCGGGTGCTCGCCGCCGACATGGACAACTTCGCCTCGGAGTTCCTCAACATCGCCGAGCGCCACTTCCTCAAATGAGCGATGATGCCGGACGGCACGAGATGAGGAGCGGCAATGGCGTTCGATAGCCGCACCAGCGGCGGCAACATCGCGCAGATCAACGTCACGCCGCTCGTCGACGTGATGCTGGTGCTGCTCGTCATCTTCATGGTGACGGCGCCGATCATTCAGCAGGGCGTGTCGGTCGAGCTGCCGAAGACGCGCGCCGGACCGCTCGCCAGCGCCGAGGAGCCGCTCGTCGTCGGGATCGCGAAGGACGGCTCGGTCTACCTGAACGACAACCCGATCGCGCTGCCGGATCTGCGGGGCAAGCTCGTGGCGGTGAATCAGGCGCGTCCCGACCGGCAGGTCTTCCTGCGCGCCGATCGCGCGGTGCCGTACGGCGACGTCGTCCGGGTGATCGCCGCCGTCAAAGAGGCCGGCATCTCCCGGCTCGGCATGGTGACGGAGCCGCCCGCCGCCGAGACCAAGTGATGCCGTCGGAGCCGGCCCCCGAGACGAAGTGATCGATGCCGCCTCCGACACGCCACCGCGGCGTGGAGCGTCGCGGTCTCGATCGCTCGTTCCTCTCGGCGGCGGGGCTGTCGGCCCTGCTGCACACCGCGGCGATCCTCCTCGTCCTGCTGGCGCCGCATCGACTGCAACCGGCGCCGCCGACCGCGTACACCGTCGAGGTCGTGGATCCGAGCGCGCTCGGCGGCAAGCTCCTTTCCGGGCCGATCGGCGGCGGCCCGCCGGCGCATCGACGGCAACCGCCGCCGCCACCGCCACCTCCTCCGCCGCCACCGCCACCGCCACCGCCACCGCCACCTCCGCCCGAAGCGCGAAACGAGCCCGAGGTCGTCGCGAAAGCCGAGGAGCCGAAGCCGGAAGAGGCGGAAGCGGTGCCGATCCAGGCAGCCAAGGCGACGCCGCACCCGCGGCCGACCGCGACCGCACGGCCGCACCCGACGCGCCTGCCTGCGACCCACGCGCCCGCGACGCGGACGCCGCCGCCGACGCCGCGTGCGACCGCCACGACCGAGATCGCACTGGCGCACGCGACCGCGCGTGTCGTCGCGCAGCATCCGACGGCGATCGCGAGCCCGGCGCGGGTCGCGCGCGAGGAGGTTCCTCGCGAGGAGAACCCCGAGGCTCGCGGGCGGCGGCGGGAGGAGACGTCGAGCGACCGACGCGAGCGCACGGCGGCGCCCGATGAGCTCACCGCCGCGATCAACGACCTCGAGTCGAAGGCGGAAGAGCGGGGCGGCACCGCCGGCGTGGCGCGACCCGGTCCCGGCGGCGGTATGGGTGGGACGGAGCGCACGCTCGATCGACCGCCCGGCGTCGGCGGCGAGGGGCCGGGCGGCGGCGGCACCGTCCGCGGCCTCGAGTTCGTCGCCTACTACAATCAGATGCTCAACCGGATCAAAGAGAGCTGGGCGTGGGTCGGCGGGCGCACGGACTTGCGCGTCACCGTCCGCTTCACCATCCTCGACACCGGCGAAGTGACGAACTTGCGATTGACGGAGCGGTCCGGCGATGCCGGCTACGACGCGTCGGTCGAGCGCGCGGTGCGCCTCGCCAGTCCGCTCGCACCGCCGCCCGAGGCGTATCGCAAGGATTTCTCCGACGTCGAGCTGACGTTCCGTCCGGCGGATCTGCAGAAGCCGCGCGGCTGATCGCCGCGCCGAGCGACGGCGCGCGAGGAGGTGTGATGCGGAATCAGAGAGTGAGTCGCGCGTCGAGCGCGTACGAGCGGCGACGCGGCGGGCGCGGGCCGGCGCTTGCAATCCTCGCCGCACTGGTCGCCGCCGGCGCGGCGCCGGCGCCGGCCGGCGCGCAGGTGCGCGGCACGATCGTCGGCCCGGGCGCGACCAGCTATCCGATCGCGGTGTCGCCGCTCAAAGCCGCCGACGGCAGCGCCCGCGACGGCGAGCGCTTCGCCGACATCGTCGCCAAGGACCTCGACCTCTCGGGGTACTTCAAGGTGATCGACCGCGGCGCCTACATCGAGAACGCGCAGGAATCGGGCGTCACCGCCGAGACCATCGACTTCCACGACTGGTCGACGATCGGCGCGCTCGCCCTGGTGAAGGGCACGATCGAGAGCAGCGGCGGCGACCTCACGGTCGAAGCGCGGCTCTTCGACGTCGCGCGCGCGACCCAGCTCGCCGGCAAGCGCTACCGCGCCGGCAGCGACGAGCTGCGGCAGATCGCGCAGCGCTTCGCCGACGAGATCATGCTCCAGCTCACCGGCGAGCGCGGCCCGTTCGACTCGCGCATCGCCTTCGCGTCGCGGCGGAACAGCCGCTTCAAGGAGATCTACACGATGTCGCTCGACGGCGGCGACCTCCGCGCCGTCACCCACGACCAGAGCATCGCGCTGTCGCCGAGCTGGAGCACGGACGCCAGCTCGATCATCTTCACCTCGTACCGCGCCGGCAATCCGAGCCTGTTCACGGTGCCGTTCGGCGGCGGCGCGCCGCGGCTCGTCTCGTCGCGACGAGGATTGAACCTGGGCGGGCGGTGGTCGCCCGGCGGGCGGGCGATCGCGATCGCGCTCGATCACGGCGGCTCGACCGACATCGCGCTCCTCGATCCGAGCGGCGAGCTGCTGCACTGGGTGACCGACGACCGCGCGATCGACGTCTCCCCGTCGTGGTCGCCCGACGGGCGGTCGCTCGTCTTCTGCTCGGACCGCGGCGGCGGCCCGCAGATCTACGTGGTCGGCGCCGACGGCGGCAGCGCGCGGCGCGTGACTTTCCACGGGAGCTACAACACCTCCCCGTCGTGGTCGCCCAAGGGTGACCGGATCGCGTACGCGAGCCGCGGCGGCGGCCGCTTCCAGATCTTCACCGTCGATCTGCAAGGCGGCGACGCGAAGCAGGTGACGTCGTCGCGCGGCAGCAACGAGGACCCGTCGTGGTCACCGGACGGCCGCTATCTGATCTTCGGCTCGACGCGCGACGGCAGCGGTGCGATCTACCTCGCGGACGCGAGCGGAACGCAGCAACGTCGATTGACCCCACCAGAGGGCGATGATAGCAGTCCCGCTTGGTCGCGCTGGCTCCATTGAGCGCGCGGCTCGTTGCGGAGGAGGGGTTTCTCATGGGTCGTTCGAGCAAGCTCGCCGCAGTCCTCGTTGCCCTCTGTTTCGCCGTTTCGATCGGCGCGTGCGCCAAGAAGCGGCGCACCACGACCGAGGACACCGCCTACGGGAGCGGCGGCGGGGCCGGCAGCGAAGAAGGCCTCAACGACCGCGGCAGCCTCGAGCGCTACCGGCATGGTCTCGGTCCCGAGGAAGGCGGCGTGCTGAAGGACGCCTACTTCGCCTTCGACTCCTCGGAGCTCGACCGTGAGGCCCGCGACGTCCTGAACGCCAACGCCGAGTGGCTGAAAGAGAACCCGCGCGCGCGCACCGAGATCGAAGGCCACTGCGACGAGCGCGGCACCACCGAGTACAACCTCGCGCTCGGCGCCCGCCGCGCCAAGGCCGCCAAGGATTACTTGGTTTCGCTCGGCGTCTCCGCGGGCCGGCTCTCGACCATCAGCTACGGCGAAGAGCTGCCGATCTGTCGCGAGAGCAACGAGTCCTGCTGGGCACGAAATCGCCGGGTGCATTTCGTGCCGCCGTCCGAAGACCGATAGCTGGTCGCCGCTTCCGTCCCGTCGTCGAGTGCGTTCGCGGTGCCGTCCGAATCCCCCGCGCGATCGGCGTGGGTGGTTTGTTCGGCATTCGCCGCGATGCTAAGAGCACGTCCGTGCATCGGCTGAGTCGGCTCGCGACGCTCGCGGCGGTTGCCGCCCTCGCGGGGTGCGCGACGCAAGCGGACCTCCAGGACATCAGGTCCGAGCAACGCAGCATCCGGAACCAGCTCGCCGACACCAGCGCCAGCGTCGACCAGCTGCAACGATCGATCTCGCGCGTCCGCGGCGGCCTCGAGGAGGTCCAGCACACCAGCACGACGAAGCACGAGGACAACCGCGTGGCCGCCCTCGAGGCGCGCGTCGCCGCGCTCGAGCAAGGGCACGTGGAGAACCCGACGACGGCCGCCGGCGAGACGCCGCCCGACATGACGCCGCTGCCGCACAGGGCGCCGTCCGACAAGCCGGAGATCGCCGCCGACGAGCTCGCACGCGAGGAGGCGCGCGACCTGCCGGACGACTACCGGGGCGGCTTGTCGCTGCTTCGTGACGGCGCCTACGACCGCGCCATTCAGAAGTTCCGCGAGTTCATCCGGAGCAATCCGGATTCGCCGCTCGCGCCGAACGCGCTCTACTGGGTCGGCGAGTCCTACTACATGCTCGGCGACTACTATCAGGCGATCCTCCAATACAACGACGTCCGGCAGAAGTATCCGAAGAGCGACCGTGCGCCCGCGGCGGTCCTCAAGATCGGGTACGCCTTCCTCCAGATGGGCAACAAGAGCGAGGCCCGCCTCGCGTTTCAGAAGGTCGTGAACGACTACCCCGCCTCGCCCGAGGCGTCGGAGGCGAAAGAGAAGCTTCACACGCTCGGGGCGTAAGTGGATGTCATACGCCACATCACCTCGTGCGCGCGCCGCTTCCACGCGCCGGTCCTGACGCTCGGCAATTTCGACGGCGTCCATCGGGGGCATCAAGCGATCTTCGCGCGCGTCGTCGCGGAGGCGCGCCGGCTCGGCGGCGACGCGGTCGCGATGACGTTCGCGCCGCACCCGATGGCCGTGCTCCGGCCCGCGAGCGCGCCGCCGGCCCTCACCTCGCTGCGCGACAAGCTCGGCCTGATCGCGGCGACGGGGATCGACGTCGTGCTGCTGCAGCGGTTCACGATGACGTTCGCGCAGCTCGCGGCGCTCGAGTTCGTCGAGCGCTTCCTGGTCGGCGCCGTCGGCGCAGTGAAGCTCGTCGTCGGTCACAGCGTGAGCTTCGGCCACGACCGTCGCGGCAACGCGACGCTGCTCGAGGAGCTGAGCGGCCGGCTCGGGTTCGCCGTCGAGGTGATCGGTCCGGTCGCGGTCGACGGTCACGAGGTGTCGAGCTCCGCGATTCGCAAGGCGATCGCCGCCGGCGACGTGCGCTTCGCCGCGAATCTCCTCGGCCGCCCCCATCGACTCGAGGGGCGCGTGGTCGCCGGCAAGCGGCGCGGCGCCCGGATGGGATTTCCGACCGCCAACGTCGCCGTCCGCGAAGGGATGCTGCCGCCGGACGGCGTCTACGCGGTCGTCGCCGACGTCGCAGGCGCGGAGCGACCCGGGGTCGCGAACGTCGGCACCAATCCGACGTTCCACGACGCCGCCAGGATGCTCGAGGTGCACCTCTTCGATTTCGACGGCGATCTCTACGGCGAGCGTTGTCGCGTGTCCTTCGTCGAGCGCCTGCGCGGCGAGGTCGCGTTTCCCTCGGTCGACGCGCTGGTCGCGCAGATCCGGCTCGACGCGGAGCGGGCGCGGTCGATTCTCGCGGCCCGCTCCTGACGTGTCGCGGCGTTTCCTCGTGGTCGGCGCGCGCGCGGGCGGCGGCCGCCTCGACAGCTTCATCGCGGCGAGCCCGATCGGCATCTCGCGCTCGCAAGCCCGTCACGCGATCGACCGCGGCGAGGTCACGGTCGACGGCGCCCGGCGGAAAGCGGGTTATCTCGTGCGGCCCGGCGAGCGCGTGGAGCTCGAGCTGGTGCCGCCACCGCCGGCGGACGCCGCCGCCGAGGACCTGCCGCTCGCGGTGCTCTACGAGGACGACGCCTTGATCGCGATCAACAAGGCGCCGGGGATGGTGGTGCACCCGGCGCCGGGACGGTGGCGGGGAACGCTGGTGAACGCGTTGCTGCACCGCTGGGGCCGCTTGCCGAGCCGCGACCAGTCGCGGCCGGGGATCGTCCACCGTCTCGACCGCGACACCTCGGGGGTGATCGTGATCGCGCGAACGGCGCGCGTGCTCGAGGAGCTCGCGCGGCAGTTTCACGATCGCGAGGTGACCAAGCGCTATCTCGCGGTCGTGCGCGGCCGTATGCGCGACGACGCGCTGGTGATCGACGCGTCGATCGGACGGCATCCCGTCGAGCGCAAGCGCATGACGACGCGCGCGCGGAAGAGCCGCGCGGCGGTGACGCGGGTTCGCGTGCTGGAGCGCTTCGCGACGACGACGCTCGTGGAGGCGATGCCCGAGACCGGGCGCACGCATCAGATCCGCGTGCATCTCGCGGCGCGCGGCCACCCGATCGTCGGCGACGCCGTCTACGGACGCGCCAGCGCCGATGCGCAGATCGCACGGCAGGCGCTGCACGCGAGCTCCCTGACGGTCGTGCATCCCGTACGCCGCGAGCCGATCACCTTCGCGGCGCCGCTGTGGAGCGACATGCGGGCTCTCGTCGATGCGCTGCGCGCCGAGCGTGACGGTCGCGCGTGAACGCGGCGCGCGTCGCCGCACTACGAGCAGCCATTCCGAGGAGATCTCTATTGACATCTCGGAGGCCATCGTTTAGCGTTCGCGCAGTTGCGGTGGTGGGAGAGGCGTTCCAGTATCGCCCTCACGTCGAAAAAGATCACACCTCGAGGCGTATTTCCGAATCCGATGTCATCGTGATGTAGTCGTCGCGAGACGGGTGACGGGCAGGCGCTCAATCGGCGAAGAACGTACTCCACGGTATTTGCATACCAGCGGAGCAGAGGGGTGGGGGGTCTACTGAGTCAGGCGTCCGGATATCCGCCAATCGTCGCGAAGCTCCCCGCACTTCCAAAGACAATTTGATCGGATTCTTCCCGCCCGCGAGGGCATGACAGCCGATCGAGAGCCTATCCAGCCAGTCGTAATCAGATCTTCCTCGCAGAGGAGCCCGCTCATGGTACGAAACCGCGCACGCGCCGACGCGCAGTCGCAACCGCAGGAAGAGCCGATCAACGGCGACCCCGTTCCCGCGCCCGCCACTGCCGCGCCGCAGTCGGCACCGACGCTTGCCGCCGCTACGCCGAGCACTGCCGACGGGACGAGCACTGCCGGATCGGCCAGCAGCGGCGCGCAGACGAGCAGCACGACGGCGCCGGCCGGTGCGGGCGGGCTGAATCTCAAGGTCCTCAAGGACAAGAAGATCAGCGAGCTCGCGCAGCTCGCGCGCGACTTCCACGTCGAGGGGTCGTCGGCGATGCGCAAGCAGGAGCTGATCTTCGCGATCCTCCAGGCCCAGACCGAGCAGAACGGTTTCATCTACGGCGAGGGCGTGCTCGAGATCCTGCCGGACGGCTTCGGCTTCCTGCGCGCGCCCGACTACAACTACCTGCCCGGTCCCGACGACATCTACATCTCGCCGAGCCAGATCCGCCGCTTCAACCTTCGCACCGGCGACGTGGTCTCCGGACAGATCCGGCCGCCGAAAGAGGGCGAGCGGTACTTCGCGCTCCTCAAGGTCGAGGCGATCAACTACGAGGAGCCCGAGCGCGCGCGCGAGAAGATCCTCTTCGACAACCTGACGCCGCTCTATCCGAACGAGCACCTGCGGCTCGAGCACAACCCGACCGAGTACACGACTCGGATCATCGATCTCATGACGCCGATCGGCAAAGGCCAGCGCGGCCTCATCGTCGCGGCGCCGCGCACCGGCAAGACGATGATGCTGCAGAACCTGGCGCACGGCATCACCCACAACCACAACGAGGTGGTGCTGATCGTGCTCCTCATCGACGAGCGTCCGGAAGAGGTCACCGACATGCAGCGCTCGGTGCAGGGCGAGGTGGTGAGCTCGACCTTCGACGAGCCCGCGACCCGCCACGTGCAGGTCGCCGAGATGGTGATCGAGAAGGCGAAGCGCCTCGTCGAGCACGGCAAGGACGTCGTCATCCTGCTCGACTCGATCACGCGGCTGGCGCGCGCCTACAACTCGGTCGTGCCGCCGAGCGGCAAGATCCTCTCGGGCGGCGTCGATTCGAACGCGCTGCGCGGGCCGAAGAAGTTCTTCGGCGCCGCCCGCAACATCGAGGACGGCGGCAGCCTGACGATCATCGGCACCGCGCTCGTCGACACCGGCAGCCGGATGGACGAGGTGATCTTCGAGGAGTTCAAGGGCACCGGCAACATGGAGGTGCACCTCGACCGCCGGTTGATGGACAAGCGCATCTTCCCGGCGCTCGACATCAATCGCTCCGGGACCCGTAAGGAAGAGCTGCTGTTGCCGCGCGAGGTGCTGAACCGCGTCTGGATCCTGCGCAAGCTGCTGTCGCAGCTGAACACCGTCGAGGCGATGGAGTTCCTGATCGACAAGGTGCACGGCACGAAGGACAATCAGGAATTCCTCGACTCGATGAATTCATAGCGACTGCGACGAGCCCGACCGCGTGCCGACGAGGCGCCGCGTCCCGCGCGGCGTCGCGGTCGAAGAGCGCACGCGCGTGCCGGTCGCCGTTGCACCCGCCGTTTTCTTCTTGCTATAGAAGGCTGTTTGCAGGCCGGTGTCAGGCCATCCCTCCGCAGTGGTCGATCCTGAAGGAGCGCGCATGAGAGAGGACGTATGAGCGAAGTCACGATGAAGCAGTTGCTGGAGGCCGGGGTGCACTTCGGCCACCAGACCAGCCGGTGGAACCCGAAGATGAAGCCCTACATCTTCGGCGCGCGCAACGGCATCTACATCATCGACCTGCAGCAGACCGTGCGCATGTTCAAGGACGCCTACGCGTTCGTGCGCGATCTCGCCGCCGAGGGCGGGCAGGTACTGTTCGTCGGCACCAAGAAGCAGGCGCAGGACGCGATTCGCGAGGAAGCGGAGCGCTGCGGGATGTTCTACGTCACCAATCGGTGGCTCGGCGGGATGCTGACGAACTTCCAGACGATCAAGCAGTCGATCGACCGGCTGCGCAAGTTCGACGAGACGCTCGAGAGCACGGCGATGACCGAGGCGCTCACCAAGAAGGAGATGATCCAAATCCGGCGCGAGCGCGACAAGCTCATGGCCTCGCTCGGCGGGATCAAGAACATGCGGAAGCTCCCCGACACGCTCTTCGTGGTCGATCCCAAGAAGGAGGAGATCGCCGTCAAGGAGGCCAACAAGCTCGGCATCCCGGTCGTCGCCGCCGTCGACACCAACTGCGATCCCGACGTCATCGACTACAAGATCCCCGGGAACGACGACGCGATTCGCGCGATCCGGCTCTTCTGCGCGGCGGTCGCCGACGCGGTGATCGAAGGTCGCGAGCTCCACGAGGAGCGCTTGCGCGGCCAGCGGGCGGAGGAAGAGGAGGGCGAGACCCTCGCGGCGAGCGAGGCGGCTCCGGAGGAGATGCACCCGATCGGGAGCGAGATTTGATGAGCGAGGTCAACGCGCAGCAGGTGAAGGACCTGCGGACGAAGACGGGCGCCGGTTTCATGGACTGCAAGACGGCGCTCCGCGAGAGCGGCGGCGATTTCGAAGGCGCCGTCCGGTATCTCCGCGAGCGCGGGCTCGCGGCGGCCGCGAAGAAGGCCGGGCGCGCGACCGCCGAGGGCACCATCGGCTCCTACATCCACGCCGGCGGCAAAATCGGCGTCCTCGTCGAGGTGAACTGCGAGACCGACTTCGTCGCCCGCACCGACGATTTCCAGCGCTTCGTCCGCGATCTCGCGATGCAGATCGCGGCGGCGAGCCCGCTCTACGTGAGTCGCGAGGACATCCCGGCCGCGGAGCTCGAGCGCGAGCGCGAGATCTACGCCGCGCAGGCCGCGCAGAGCGGCAAGCCGGCGCAGGTGATCGCCAAGATGGTCGACGGCAAGGTCGAGAAGTACGCCGCCGAAGTGTGCCTGCTCGAGCAGGACTACATCAAGGAGACCGGCAAGGCCGTGCGCCAAGTCGTCGCCGATGCGATCGCCAAGCTCGGCGAGAACATCACCGTCCGCCGCTTCGTCCGCTTCCAGCTGGGAGAGGGCATCGAGCAACGCAAAGGCGATGACGGGCAGCCCCAGACGTAGCGGCGAAGACGCGCCGCTCGAGACACCCACCGCCGCGGAGGCGTCCGCCTCCGCTTCGCTCCGATATCGTCGAGTTCTGCTCAAGATCAGCGGCGAGGCGCTCGCCGGCGAGGCCGGCTTCGGCATCGACGCCGGCGCCGTCGGCACATTCGCGCGCGAGATCCAGGAGGTCCACGACCTCGGCTGCGAGCTCGCCCTCGTCGTCGGCGGCGGCAACATCTTCCGCGGCCTCTCGGGGAGCGCCTTCGGCGTCGACCGTGCGACCGGCGACTACATGGGCATGCTGGCGACCGTGATCAACAGCCTCGCCCTGCAGAACGCGCTCGAGAAGCTCGAGGTCAGCACGCGGGTCATGTCGGCGATCGCGATCCAGGAGGTCGCCGAGCCGTACATCCGCCGGCGCGCGACCCGGCATCTCGAGAAGGGCAGGGTGGTCATCTTCGCCGCCGGCACCGGCAACCCCTACTTCTCGACCGACACCGCGGCGAGCCTGCGCGCGATGGAGATCGGCGCCGAGGTCATCCTCAAGGCGACCAAGGTCGACGGCGTCTACAGCGCCGATCCCGAAGCTGTCGCCGGACGCCGCAGCGCTACGCCGAGCTCACGTACATCGACGTCCTCAACCGCGAGCTCAAGGTGATGGACTCGACCGCGATCTCGCTCTGCATGGACAACAGCCTGCCGATCATCGTCTTCAATCTGCTCGCGCCCCGGCAACATCCGGAAAGCGGTCGCCGGCGAGCCGATCGGCACGATCGTGCATGCGCGCGTGAGCGGCGCGTGAGCGAAGGAGCGCGGTGATGGCCTCGATCATCGACGATTGCAAACAGGAGATGGAGCACACGGTCGCCGCCTTCAAGCGCGACCTGTCGCGGCTGCGCACGTCGCGGGCGACGACTGCGCTCCTCGACGGCATCACCGTCGACTACTACGGCGCCAAGACGCCGCTGAATCAGCTCGCGTCGCTCTCGGCGCCGGAGCCGCGGCTGCTCGTCATCCAGCCCTTCGACCGCACCGCGATCGGCGAGATCGAGCGCGCGATCTTCCAGTCCGATCTCGGCCTGACGCCGGCGAACGACGGCAAGATCGTCCGCATCCCGATCCCGGAGCTCACCGAGGAGCGCCGGCGCGAGCTCGTGCGCACGTGAAGAAGATGGCCGAGGAGTTCCGGGTCTCGGTCCGCACCCACCGGCGCGACGCGATCGAGATGATGAAGGAGCTCCACAAGGAAAAGGAGCTCACCGACGACGATCTCAAGAAGAATCAGGAGCGCGTCGAGCACCTCACCAAGGAGTACGTCGAGCGCGTCGACAAGCTCCTGAAGACGAAAGAAGAGGAGATCATGGCCATCTGATGGTCGCGATCGACAAAGAGCGCCTGCCGCGCCACGTCGCGATCATCATGGATGGGAACGGCCGCTGGGCCAAGCAGCGCGGTTGGTCCAGGGTCGCCGGTCACCGGCGCGGGAAGGACTCCGTCAAAGAGGTCGTCGAGACCGCTCGTCGTCTCGGCATCCAATACCTGAGCCTGTACGCCTTCTCGAGCGAGAACTGGCAGCGCCCCAAGGACGAGGTCGCGACGCTTGATGCGCTTCCTCCGTCACTACCTGGTGTCGGAGATGAAGCGGATGATGAAGAACGGCATTCGCCTGGTCGCGATCGGCAACACCCGGAAGCTGCCGCGCGAGGTGCAGTCGGCGCTCCGCGACGCGATCGAGCAGACCCGGCACAACACCGGCATGACGGTCGTGCTCGCCGTGAGCTACGGCGCGCGCGAGGAGCTCACCGATGCCATGCGTGTGATGGCGCGCCGGGTCCGGCGCGGCGATCTCGACCCCGAGGACATCGATCAGGACATGGTCGCGTCCCACCTCGCGACCGCCGGCATTCCCGATCCCGATCTCCTGATCCGCACCAGCGGCGAGATGCGGATCAGCAACTTCCTGCTGTGGCAGATCGCCTACACCGAGATCTACGTCACGGACACCCTCTGGCCGGACTTCCGCGAGCGCGAGTTCGTCGAGGCGATCAGCGACTTCCAACGACGGCAGCGCCGCTTCGGCAGAACCGCCGAGCAGACGGAGCGCGAACGTTTGCGTGCTGCGCACTAGGCTCGCGACCGCCGCACTGGCGATTCCGCTGCTGGTGTGGGTGCTGGTCTGGAACCCGTGGTCGACTGTTCACCTGGCTGGTCGCGGTCGCGTCGATCGTCGGCGTCAGTGAGTACTTCACGATGGCGTTCCCGGAGGAACGCATCGACCGCTGGTTCGGGATCGCCGCGGGCACGCTGGTCGTGATCGCGATGGTGCTGCCGACGACGCAGCTCTTCGCGATGGCGCTCGCCGGCGTCGTCGTCGGCGGGCTCATTCTGGCGCTGATGCGCAACGACGACCTGCGCCGGGGCGTCGACGCGATCGCGTTGACGCAGCTCGGCGTCCTCTACACCGCCTTCCTGCTGCCGCACTACGTCTGGCTGCACGCGCTGCCGGATCCGCAGATCCACGCGGCGTCGCGCGTCGGCGGCTGGCGGTGGGTCGTGCTCACCGTGGTGATCGCGATGGCGGGCGACGTCGGCGGCTACTTCGGCGGGCGCTACTACGGTCGCCGGAAGCTGATGCCGGAGGTGAGCCCCGGGAAGACGATCGAGGGGACGATCGCGGCGTTCGGCGCCAACCTCGCCGGCGGATTCTTCTGCAAGCTGACGTTCTTCTCGGTGCTCGGATGGACGGAGGTCGCGGCGCTGAGCCTCGCCGCCGGGTGCTTGGCGCAAGTCGGCGATTTGTGCGAGTCGATGCTGAAGCGCGCGTTCGGCGCCAAGGATTCCGGGTGGATCATCCCGGGGCACGGCGGCGTCCTCGACCGCATCGACAGTCTCGTTTTCCCGGCGCCGCTCATCTATTATTATGCGAAGTTCGTCTTCGCGCATTGACCCGTCTCGAAGAACGTCTCGAAGGACATTTGGAATGATGATCACATCGATCCTCGTCGCGGTTCTCGTTCTCGGCCTGCTCATCTTCGTGCACGAGCTCGGGCACTTCCTGGTCGCCAAGTGGTCGGGCGTCGCGGTGCAGCGATTCTCGCTCGGCTTCGGGCCGCGGCTGCTCAGCTGGCAGCGCGGCGAGACCGAGTACGCGATCAGCGCCGTGCCGCTCGGCGGCTACGTGAAGATGCTCGGCGAGGACCCCGAGGAGGAGGTCGCGAGCTACGAGGCCGACCGCGCCTTCTCGAACCAGCCGCTCGCGCGCCGGTCCGCGATCGTCGTCGCGGGACCGTCGATGAATCTCGTCACGGCCTTCGTCGCCTTCACCGTCGTGTTCGCGCTCTTCGGCGCCGGCTCGCCGAGCGACGCGCCGAAGATCGGCGGGGTGATGCAGGGCATGCCGGCGGCGAAGGCAGGTCTCGCGCGCGGCGACACCGTCGTCGCGATCGACGGCAAGGAGATCTCCAGCTGGGATCAGCTCTCCGAGACGGTGCGCGCGAGCGCGGGACGGCCGCTCGCGATGACGGTCCGTCACGAGGACAGCAGCAGCAGCGAGATCGTCGTCACGCCGGAGGAGAAGCCGGAGCGCTCGGCGTTCGGCGAGGAGATCGGCAAGGCGTATCTCATCGGCATCGAGCGCTTCGTCGTGGTCGCGCCGGTGTCGCTCGCGAGCGCGATCGGCCTCGGCGCGTACCAGACGTACTTCTGGATCAAGATGACCCTGCTCAGCATCGTCAAGATCTTTCAGGGGTCGGTGTCGGCGCGCGATCTCGGCGGTCCGATCCTGATCGTGCAGGCGGCCGGCCAGCAGGCCCAGCTCGGCGTCGAGTACCTCATTCGATTCCTCGGGCTCATCAGCGTGAATCTCGGCGTCCTCAACTTGCTGCCCATCCCGGTGCTCGACGGCGGGCACCTGCTGTTCTTCACGTTCGAGGCGGCGCGCGGCAAGCCGCTCGCGATTCGGCATCGCGAGATGGCGCAGCAGGTGGGGCTCTTCCTCTTGCTCGCGCTCATGGTGTTCGTGTTCTACAACGACATCTCGCGGATCGTGGCGGGCTGACGGGAGCGAACGCTCTCGCGCACTGGTGCGGGTCGTCGCACGAGAGGTCGGCGTGACGGCGGCGGCGAGCCCGCAGGCTCCTCTCCGCGGCCTGCGGCACGCGCGGGTGGTGTAACCCGGACGGCCTTGCGCGGTTCCGTGGCGATACGCGTGCCGCGCGTCCGATGTCCGCGGAGAGGAGCCTGCGGGCTCGCCGCCGCTTCGCGGCGTCTCGGCGGACTCGTACTGCGGGAGGGCGATCGCGCGGTCGTCGCGGCACGATCACGGACGCGGGCTCGCTGACGGCGTGATGCGGATCCTGGCGATCGAGACGGCTACCTGGACGTGCTCCGTTGCGTTGGTGCGCGACGGTGTGGTGCTGGCGGAGCGGGGCGAGAGGACGGAGTCGAGCCATGCGAGGACGTTGCCGCGGGTCGTCGGCGAGGTGATGGACGACGCGGGGGAGCGGCTCGAGCGCGGGGATGCGGTCGCGGTCTCGATCGGGCCGGGGTCGTTCACGGGGCTGCGGATCGGGTTGAGCTTCGCGAAGGGGCTCGGGTTCTCGCGGGGGCTTCGCCTCCTCGGCGTGCCGACGCTCGATGCGCTGGCGCTGGCGGCGCCGGCGTGGGACGGACGGCTGTGCGCGGCGCTCGATGCGCGCAAGCGGGAGGTCTACGCGGCCGTCTACGAGCGCTCCGGCGATCGCATCGTCCGGCGCGGGGAGGCGTGCGCGATCACGGCGGAGGGACTGGCGGCGGCCTTGGACGCGATGGCGGCGCGCGACGGCGTCCCTGCACCGGCCGTGCATCTGATCGGCGACGCGGTCGAGGCGTATGGGGACGCCTTGCGCGCGGCGATCCCCGGTCTCGTCCCGTTCTCCTCGGCGGAGCATCCGCCGCGCGCCAGCGCGGTGGCGCGGCTCGCCGCGGGACGGCTTACGCGCGAGCCGTCGGGCGACGACCTCGCGTCGCTCGCGCCCGCCTACCTGCGGCCGCCCGAAGCGGAGCTCAAGCAGGGTCTGGCGACGCCCTCGCAGGCGCTCTCAGCGGCGCACTTCGTTGACAAGGTGGACCTCGTATACTAAATCGCAGTTGCAGTGTTTTTCGCTACTTGCCAGCTTTTTCATCGCTCCCCATCCCCGTCTGGTGCCCGATGCGTCGCGGCTGCGCTGCGTTGAAAGGAGTCTCGTATGGAGGCTAAGGACGAGCAGCTGATCCAGTCGCTGGTCGAGCGGGACCCGGAGCTCAAGCGCTATTACGAGGAGCACGTTCAGCTCGAGAAGCGGCTCGCGCAGATGAACCACAAGGGCTTCTTGAATCCCGAGGAAGAGGTCGAGCGGAAGCGACTTCAGAAGATCAAGCTCGCCGGCAAAGACCGGATCATGGAAATCCTGAGCCGGTACCGGTAGCCTCCGTCCACACGCAGCGCGGATGGCGCCTCGGGACGGGGCGCCGATCGTCTCACCGAGAACGCCGTCCCTCCACGGGTCACATGCGACACACGATATCGATCCTCGTCGAGAACGAGTTCGGAGTTCTGTCCCGCGTCGCCGGGCTGTTCAGCGGCCGTGGGTTCAACATCGAGAGCCTCTCGGTCGCGGAGACGCTCGACCCCACCGTGTCGCGGATCACCCTCGTGACCGCCGGCGACGACGCGGTCGTCGAGCAGATCGAGAAGCAACTGAACAAGCTCGTCTCGATCATCCGCGTCTCTGATTTCAAGGACAGCGAGCACGTCGAGCGCGAGCTCGTGCTGGTCAAGGTCACCGCCGACGAGCGCACGCGCGGCGAGCTGATGAACATCGTGAGCATCTTCCGCGGCAAGGTCATCGACGTCAGCCCGCGTTCGTACATCGTCGAGATCACCGGCGGTGAGGACAAGATCAAGGCGTTCCTCGAGCTGCTGAAACCGCTCGGGATCACCGAGATCGTCCGCACCGGACGGGTCGCGATGCTCCGGAACGTACAGACGCTCGACGGCGGCAGCGGAGACGGGAAGGAGAAGGTCGCATGAAGGTCTACACCGAGCGCGACGCGGACCTCGCGTACTTGAAGGGCAAGAAGGTCGCGGTCATCGGTTACGGCAGCCAGGGGCACGCCCACGCGCTGAATCTCCGCGACAGCGGCATCGACGTCCGCGTCGGCCTGCGGCCGGACAGCGCGTCGGTGAAGAAGGCGGAGGGCGCGGGACTGAAGGTGCTGCCGACCGCGGAGGCCGCCACGTGGGGCGACGTCGTCATGATCCTCGTGCCCGACGAGCTCGCCGGCGACATGTATCCCGGCGAGATCGCCCCCGGCCTCACGGCCGGCAAGTACCTGGCGTTCGGCCACGGCTTCAACATCCACTTCAAGCGCATCGTGCCGCCGCCGGACGTCAACGTCTTCATGATCGCGCCCAAGGGTCCCGGCCACCTCGTGCGCAGCGAGTACGAGCGCGGGCGCGGCGTGCCGTGCCTGCTCGCCGTCCATCAGGACCCGAGCGGCGACACCGAGAAGGTCGGCCTCGCCTACGGCCTCGCGATCGGCGGCGCGCGCGCGGCGATCATCCAGACGACCTTCCGCGACGAGACCGAGACCGATCTCTTCGGCGAGCAGGCGGTTCTCTGCGGCGGCCTCACGGAGTTGATCCGCGCCGGCTACGAGACGCTCGTCGAGGCAGGCTACCCGCCCGAGATGGCGTACTTCGAGTGCCTCCACGAGGTGAAGCTCATCGTCGACCTCATCTACGAGGGCGGCATCGCCAACATGCGCTACTCGATCAGCAACACGGCCGAGTACGGCGACATGACGCGCGGCAAGCGCGTCGTCGGTCCGGAGGCACGCGCCGCGATGAAGAAGATCCTCGGCGACATCCAGAGCGGCGCCTTCGCCGAGGAGTGGATCACCGAGCATCGCTGCGGCTCGCCGCACTTCCGCGAGCTCCGCAAGGAGGCCGAGCACCACCCGATCGAAGAGGTCGGCGCGACCTTGCGCGGCCTGATGCCGTGGCTCTCCTCCGGGCGCCTCGTCGACAAGTCGAAGAACTGAGATCCAGGCGTACGGCGCGATCACGGCGGCGTACGGGGAGATGCGTGTGGTCAGCTCGGAGTCGACGGATGCTCGCCCGCCGGGCGGCGTGATAGGCCGTCGCATGGGCGAAGCTCCGGCTCGCGTGCGGCAGGCGTATGTTCTTCTTTCCCGCGGCCCGGGTCCCGATCCGATCGCGATCGGGGAAGTGGACTAGATCCGGCCGAGATGCGGGTCGCGCGCGAGGGATATCCGGTCCTCGCCGCGGCGGCGGGCGTCACCGTCGTCGCGGCGCTCTTCGGCTGGACGTGGATCGCGCTCGTCGCGCTCGTCGCGACGCTGTTCCTCGTCAACTTCTTCCGCGATCCCGAGCGGCTGACGCCCCCCGGCGGCCATCTCGTCACCTCGCCCGCGGACGGCCGCGTCGTGGCGATCCTCGACGACATCCGCGAGGAGCGTTTCATCAAGGGCCCGTGCCGGCGCGTCAGCATCTTCATGTCGCCGCTCGACGTGCACGTGAACCGCATCCCGATCGACGGGACGGTCCTCGACGTCCGCCACCAGGACGGCCGCTTCCACGCCGCCTTCCTCGACAAGGCGTCGGAGCTGAACGAGCAGAACGCGGTCCTGCTCGAGGACCGCTACGGTGACCGGGTGCTCTTCGTGCAGATCGCCGGCCAGCTCGCGCGGCGCATCGTCTGCCGTCTGCACCCGGGCGACCGCGTCCGTCGCGGCGAGCGCTACGGGATGATCATGTTCGGATCCCGCCTCGATCTCTACCTGCCGCCGGCGGTGGACATCCGCGTGAAGATCGGCGATCACGTCGCAGCGGGCAGCAGCGTGATCGCCGTGTGCACGGGTCGGCCGCCGGGCGACTCTGCCTGACGCGGCGCCATGGTGGCGAGCCCCCGCCGGCACGGGAGCGACAACGGATCGATGAAGGCATAGGATGGCCGCGATGAGGTTGATACCGGGCAAACGGCAGGGGGACTGGCGGGATCGTCCCGCGCGCGAGCGGACGAACCTCGCGGGCGGAGAGGGCGTGACGCCGAGGCTGCGGCGCCGCCAGCGGGAGCGTCTGCCCGACGAGCCTCTCCATCGCGGCGTGTATCTCTTGCCGAACATGCTGACGACGTGCGGTCTCTTCGCCGGCTTCTACTCGATCATCTCGACCATCAACGGCGAGTACCAGGCGGCGGCGCTCTGCATCCTGGTGGCGCACGTCTTCGACGGTCTCGACGGCCGCATCGCGCGGCTCACGAAGAGCGCGAGCCGTTTCGGCATCGAGTACGACTCGCTCGCCGACGTGATTGCGTTCGGCGTCGCGCCCGGCATCCTGGTCTACAAGTGGGCGCTCGAGCCGTGGGGTCACTGGGGCTGGCTCGCGGCGTCGCTCTACGTCGCCTGCGGCGCCCTCCGGCTGGCGCGCTTCAACGTCCAGGTCGACGTCGTCGAGAAGAAGAAGTTCGTCGGCCTTCCCATCCCCGCGGCGGCCGACACGATTGCCTCGACGGTCCTGCTGTACTATTTCTTCGGCGGCGAGGGCGCCACCCACAAGCACATCATCTTGCTGGTGGTGATTTACGTGCTGGCGGCCCTCATGATAAGCAACGTCAGCTACAACAGCTTCAAGGGGCTGAAGTTCAGCGCGCGGCAGCCCTTGTGGATCTTGGTGGCGCTGATCGTAGGACTGAAATTCGTGATCGCTGAACCGCAAATCTTCCTGTTCACCGCGTTCCTTCTGTACGCCCTATCGGGTCCGGTGGCCTGGCTACTAGGCTACCGGAAACGCCGGCGGGCACGGGACGAGGCCCTAGCCAAGGTCAGCTGAGGAACACGCCGACCGGCTGAGCCCCGGAAGACCGTGAGGTCAGACTCCCGCTGGCATCTTGCCAAGCGGGAGTTTTTGTTTCTGGAACCCGGAAAGAGGAGACGAGCCATGGAAAGCGAGAACCGAAACAGGGTGCAAATATTCGACACCACGCTGCGCGACGGCGAGCAGTCGCCGGGCGCGTCGATGAACGTCGAAGAGAAGGTCGCGATCGCGCATCAGCTGGAGCAGCTCGCGTCGACGTGATCGAGGCGGGCTTCGCCGCCTCCTCGGACGGCGACTACGACTCGGTCCGCCGCGTCGCCGACGCGGTGACGCGGCCGATCGTCCTCAGCCTGGCGCGCACCAAGGAGGGCGACCTCGAGCGTGCGATCCGCGCCGTCGAGAAGGCGAAGCGGCCGGGGATCCACATCTTCATCGCCACCTCGGACATCCATCTCAAGCACAAGCTCATGATGAGCCGTCAAGAGGTGATCGACGCCGCCGCCTGGGCGATCGGCTACGCGAAGAAGCACGTCGACTACGTCGAGTTCTCCGCCGAGGACGCGTCGCGGAGCGACCGCGACTACCTGGTGCAGGTCTTCGGCGAGGCGATCAGGGCCGGCGCCGTCACGCTGAACGTGCCCGACACCACCGGCTATCGCCCTCCCCGAGCAGACCGAGGCGCTCTTTCGTCACCTGATCTCGAGCACGCCGGGGGGCGACCGCGTCATCTGGAGCGCGCACTGCCACAACGACCTCGGCATGGCCGTCGCCAACTCGCTGGCCGCCGTCCAGGCCGGCGCCCGCCAGATCGAGTGCACGGTGAACGGCCTCGGCGAGCGCGCCGGCAACGCCTCGATGGAGGAGGTCGTGATGGCGCTGAAGACCCGCAAGGACTTCTTCGGCCTCGAGACCGGCGTCGTGACCGAGCAGATCTACCCGGCGAGCCGGCTGGTCTCGCAGATCACCGGGCATCCCGATCCCGATCAACAAGCCGATCGTCGGCGACAACGCCTTCGCCCACGAGGCCGGCATCCATCAGGACGGCGTCCTCAAGAACAAGATCACCTACGAGATCATGCGCCCGGAGAGCATCGGCCTCGGCTCGAATCGCTGGTGCTCGGCAAGCACTCCGGCCGCCACGCCTTCGTCGATCGCCTGCAGGAGCTCGGGATCGCGGCGCAAGAGATCGACATGAACAAGGCGTTCGAGCGCTTCAAGGCGCTCGCCGACAAGAAGAAGAGCGTCTACGACGAGGATCTCATGTGCGATCGTCGCCGAGGAGGCGATGCGCGTCCCGGACCGCTACGAGCTCGCGTACCTGAACGTCACCTCGTCGAGCGAGGCGGTGCCGCACGCGACGGTGCGCGTCAAGATCGACGGCGAGGAGCGTACCGAGCACGCGACCGGCGACGGCATGGTCGACGCCTGCTACCAGGCGATCGCGAAGGCGACCGGCACCACCTGCAAGCTCGAGCGCTACGCGGTGAAGGCGATCACCGGCGGCACGGACGCCCAGGGCGAGGTATCCTGTCTGGTGCGCGACGACGACGGTGACGTCGACGGGGCAGGGCGCGCACACCGACATCATCATGGCGAGCGCGCTGGCGTTCCTGAACGCCCTCAACAAGATCGAGTACCGCAAGCGCTACGCGGAGCGCGGACGCCTGGAGGGACCCTGAGATGACGGCGATGACGATGACCGAGAAGATCCTGGCGCGGCACTCCGGGAAGGCCGGCGCGCGGCCGGGCGACAACGTCTGGGCGTACGTCGACGTGCTCATGACCCACGACGTCTGCGGGCCCGGCACGATCGGCATCTTCAAGCGCGAGTTCGGCAAGGACGCCAAGGTCTGGGACCCGGAGAAGGTCGTGATCATCCCCGACCACTACATCTTCACCGCCGACGACAAGTGCCACCGCAACGTCGACATCCTCCGCGACTTCGTCCGCGAGCAGGGAATCCGCCACTTCTACGACGTCGGCACCGAGGCCTACAAAGGCGTCTGCCACGTGGCGCTGCCCGAGGAGGGCCACACCCGCCCGGGCGAGGTCCTCTTCGGCACCGACTCGCACACCTGCACCGCCGGCGCCTTCAACCAGTTCGCGACCGGCATCGGCAACACCGACGCGGCGTTCATCCTCGGCACCGGCAAGCTCCTGGTGAAGGTGCCGCCGACGATGCGCTTCGTCTTCGACGGCGAGTTCCCGCCTTAGGTGCTCGCGAAGGACGTCATCCTGCACGTCATCGGCGACATCGGCGTCGACGGCGCGACCTACAAGGCCATGGAGTTCGCCGGCGAGGCCGTCGAGCGCCTGACGATGGAAGACCGCATGACCCTCTGCAACATGGTGATCGAGGCCGGCGGCAAGAACGGCGTCATCGCCGCCGACGAGACCACGTTCGACGTACCTCCGCGCAGCGCACCGGCAAGTCGTTCGAGCCCGTCACGCCGGACGCGGACGCGCAGTACGTGTTCTCCAAGACCTACGACGCGCGCACGATCGAGCCGACCGTCGCCCAGCCGCACTCGCCCGACAACAAGTCGACCGCGCGCGAGCTCAAGGACGTGCGCCTGACCCGCGCCTACATCGGCTCCTGCACCGGCGGGAAGCTCACCGACTTCGTCAACGCCGCGCAGGTCATGCGCGGCCACAAGGTCGCCGTCGACACCTTCCTGGTGCCGGCGACGACCGAGATCTCGCAGGCGATCCGCACCGAGCGCCTCGACGGCCGGACGCTGCTCGAGATCTTCCAGGAGGCCGGCTGCACGATCTCGCTCGACGCCTCGTGCGCCGCCTGTCTCGGCGGCCCGAAGGACACCTTCGGCCGGCTGAACGGTCCCGAGGTGTGCATCTCGACGACCAACCGCAACTTCCCCGGTCGGATGGGATCGAAGTACGCCGAGGTCTACCTGGCGTCGCCCTACACCGTCGCCGCCTCGGCGGTGACGGGACGCATCACCGACCCGCGCGAGCTGTTGGAGGTGCGATCGTGACGGCCTGCGACGTCGGGTGGGCGCTTGGGCCGCGGCACGAGGCGCGGCCGTGACCGCCGGATCGGCCGAGTCGCGCGGGCGTATCCGCGGACCGGTGTTCGTCCTCGGCGACAACATCGACACCGACCAGATCATCCCCGCGCACTACCTGACGCTCGTGCCGACGATCCCCGAGGAGTACGAGAAGCTCGGCGGCTACGCGTTCGCCGGTCTCCCCGAGGGTCACCGGCCGTTCGTCGCCGAGGGCACGATCAAGACGACCTACCCGATCGTCGTCGCCGGCAGGAACTTCGGCTGCGGATCGTCGCGCGAGCACGCCCCGATCGCGATCGGCGCGGCCGGCGGCGAGGCCGTCGTCGCCGAGTCGTACGCGCGCATCTTCTTCCGCAACTGCGTCGCGACCGGCGAGCTCTATCCGGTCGAGACCCCGAACCGGATCGTCGACCAGTTTCAAACCGGCGACGAAGCCGAGCTCGACCTCGACGCGAGCACGCTGACGAATCTCCGGACCGGCAAACGCTTCTCGTTGAGTCCGCTCGGCGATGCCCGTCCGGTGATCGACGCCGGCGGCCTCTTCGAGTACGCGCGGCAGACGGGGATGATCCCGAAGGCCGCGACGCCGGACACCCGCGAGCAGGTGCCGCTGAATCGAGTCGTCGAGGACTAGCGCAGCTGTCGAGATCGAGCGCTCGAGCGTGACGGCATAGAGAGGAGGGGTCGTGCACAAGATCGCGATCATCGGCGGCGACGGCACCGGGCCGGAGGTCACCGCGGAGGCGGAGAAAGTCCTCGCCGCCGCCGCGAAGCGCTGCGGCTTCAAGCTACGAGTCCGCGCCGTACGATTTCGGCGGCGACCGCTATCTGCGGACCGGCGAGGTGCTGCCGGACAGCGCCGCCGACGAGCTGCGGAAGTTCGACGCGATCCTGCTCGGCGCGATCGGCCATCCGGACGTGAAGCCCGGCATTCTCGAGAAGGGCATCTTGCTGCGGCTGCGCTTCGAGCTCGACCAGTACATCAATCTGCGCCCGGTGAAGCTCTACCCGGGCGTCGAGACGCCGCTCAAGGACAAGGGGCCCGAGCACATCGACTTCGTCGTCGTGCGCGAGAACACCGAGGGCCTTTACGCCGGCGCCGGCGGCTTCGCTCAAGAAGGGCACGCCGCGACGAGGTCGCGATCCAGGAGTCGATCAACACCCGCAGGGGCGTCGAGCGCTGCCTGCGCTACGCCTTCGAGCTACACGCGGCAACGCGCAACCGGCGGCAAGACGCTGACGCTCTGCGGCAAGACCAACGTGCTGACCTACGCCTTCGACCTGTGGGAGCGCGCCTTCCACGAGGTCGGCGCAGCGACTATCCCGACGTCAAGCGCGACTACGCCCACGTCGACGCCACCTGCATGTGGATGGTGAAGAACCCGGAGTGGTTCGACGTCATCGTCACCGACAACATGTTCGGCGACATCATCACCGACCTCGGCGCGATGATTCAGGGCGGCATGGGCATCGCCGCGGGCGGCAACATCAATCCCGAGGCGCGTGTCGATGTTCGAGCCGATCGGCGGCTCGGCGCCGAAGTACACCGGGCAAGAACGTCATCAACCCGCTCGCCGCGATCGCCGCCGGCCAGATGATGCTCGATCACCTCGGCGAGACCGAGGCCGCGGCGCGCGTCGATCGCGCGATCGCCGACGTGGTCGTCGACGAAGCTGAAGTCGATGCAGGCCGGCCGCATGGGCTACTCGACCTCGCAAGTCGGCGACCTCGTCGCCGACGCGGTCGCGCGGGGCTGAGGCACGTGGCCGAGCGCACCTATACCGTCGCCGTCGTCGGCGCGACCGGCGCCGTCGGCCGCGAGCTCGTGAAGATCCTCGAGGAGCGGGTCTTCCCGGTCGAGGATCTCCGGCTCTTCGCGTCGGAGCGGACCGCGGGCGAGCTGGTCCGGTTCGGCGGCGGCGAGACGCGGGTCGAGCTCCTCGGCCCGGAGGCATTCGACGGCGTCGACGTCGCGTTCTTCTGCGCCGGCGGCGCCATCAGCGCCGAGTACGCCCCGCTCGCCGCCGACGCGGGCGCGGTCGTCATCGACAAGAGCAGCCACTTTCGCATGGACGAGCTCGTCCCGCTCGTCGTGCCCGAGGTGAACGCCGCCGACATCGAGGAGCGCGGGCGCGGCATCATCGCGAGCCCGAACTGCACCACGATACCGATCGTGGTCGCGCTGAAGCCGCTCGCCGACGCCGCCGGACTCTCGCGCGTCGTCGCCGCCAGCTATCAATCGGTCTCGGGCGGCGGCAAGCGCGGCATCGAGACGCTCTCGCGCGAGACCGTGAGCCTGCTCAACATGCACGACCTCGAGGAGCCGCCGCGCGGCGCGGTGTTTCCGCGGCGCATCGCCTTCAACTGCATCCCGCAGGTCGACGCCTTTCTCGACGACGGTTCGACGAAGGAGGAGGCGAAGGTGATCGCCGAGACGCGGAAGGTGCTGCACATCGAGGACCTGCCGGTCGCGGTGACGTGCGTCCGGGTGCCGACGTTCTACGGCCACACCGTCGCGCTCACGATCGAGACCGAGGGCAAGCTCGATGCCGCCGAGGCCCGCGACCTCTTGCGGGAGTCGTCCGGCGTCCTCCTCTGCGAGGCGGGCAGCGAGCTTCCCTATCCCACGGCCGCCGACGTCGGCGGGACGGACGCGGTGTACGTCGGGCGCGTGCGCGACGATCCCTCGCATCCGCACGGCCTCCAGCTCTGGGTCGGCGCCGACAACGTCCGCAAGGGCGCGGCGTTGAACGCCGTCCAGATCGCCGAGATCGTCGCGCGCGAGATCTGACGGACGGGAGACGACCCGCCGCGGACGTGACGGCGAGACGACTCCTCAGGTGGTGACCGAGCGATGCAGTATCGCCTCGTTCTCGAGTACGACGGCACGGACTACCACGGCTGGCAGCTGCAACCGAACGCGCGCACCTTGCAGGGCGTCGTCGAGGAGGCGCTGGCGACCGTCCTCCGTCACCCGGCGCGCGTCCACGCCGCCGGCCGGACCGACGCCGGCGTCCACGCGCTCGGCCAGGTCGCGACCTTCCGGACCGAGCGCACGATCGATCGCCGTGAGCTGCGGAGCGCGCTGAACGCGCTGACCCCGGCCGACGTCGCCGTGCGCGCGGTCGACGAGGTGCCCGACGAGTTCGACGCCCGCCGCGACGCCCGCTCGCGCGTCTACGAGTACCGCATCTGGAACCAGCCGTGGCGCTCGGCGTTCTGGCACCGCTACGCGTGGCACGTCGCCCGGCCGCTCGACGTCCGCGCGATGCGGCTCGCGGCGGCGCGCCTCCCGGGCACGCACGACTTCTCGGCCTTCCGCGCCGCGGATTGCGAGGCCAAGAGCCCCGTCCGCACGGTCACCCACAGCGGCCTCGTCGAGAGCGAGAACGGCTGCATCTATCGGATCGAGGCGACGGCGTTCTTGAAGCACATGGTGCGCGCGATCGTCGGCACGCTGGCGCAGGTCGGGATCGGCGAGCTCACGCCGGACGGCTTCGCCGGCGTCCTCGCCGGCCGCGATCGCACCCGCGCCGGCGCGACGGCGCCGCCGCAAGGCCTCGTCCTCGTCGCCGTCGCCTACGACGGCTGACGCCTCGAGACGCGCGGGCGATGCCGCGGCAGCGCGGTCACGCGATGCCGCGACGTCGACGGCGGACGGCGCGCGCGCGTCACTCGTCGCGGTCCCGGCGTCTTCGTGGCGGCGCCGGCGTGCCGCGCTCCTTCGCGGCCGCGACCTCGTGCATCCGGCGCCGAATCTCCGCCTCGGCGCCGCGATCGGTGGGCTCGTAGAAGCGGGCGCCGGCGAGGTCGTCCGGCAAGCACTCCTGCGGCACCGCGGCGTCGTCGTAGTCGTGTGGATAGAGGTATCCGGCGCCGTAGCCGAGCCCCTTCATGAGCGGCGTCGGCGCGTTCCGCAGCGGCTTCGGGACGGGCAGGGCGCCGTGCCGTTTCACCGCGTCGGCGGCGGCGAGCATCGCGCGGTACGCGGCGTTCGATTTCGGCGCGGTCGCGAGGTAGGTCGCGGCCTGCGCGAGCGGGATGCGGCCCTCCGGCAGACCGACGAAGTGAAACGCGTCCTTGGTCGCGACCGCGACCTGGAGCGCCCGCGGATCGGCGTTGCCGACGTCCTCGGCCGCGAAGATCACCATCCGGCGCGCGATGAAGAGCGGGTCCTCGCCGGCTTCGAGCATGCGCATCAGCCAGTAGACGGCGGCGTCGGGATCGCTCGCGCGCATGCTCTTGATGAACGCCGAGATCACGTTGTAGTGCTCCTCGCCGGCCTTGTCGTAGAGCAGCGCCTTGCGCTGCAGCGCTTCCTCGACGAGGGCGAGGTCGAGGGTCGCGGCGCCGCGCTGGCGCGCGACCTCCGCCGCGAGCTCGAGGGCGCCGAGCGCGACGCGCGCGTCGCCCTGCGCGCCCGCGGTGAGCAACGCCCGGGCGTCGGGCGCGAGCGCCAAGCGCAGCGCGCCGAGGCCGCGCTCGTCGTCGGTGAGGGCGCGGTCGACGATGCGGCCGACGTCGTCCGGCGAGAGCGGCTCGAGCACCAGCACGCGCGTCCGCGACAGCAGCGGCGCGATCACCTCGAACGACGGGTTCTCGGTGGTCGCGCCGAGCAGCACCAGCGTGCCGTCCTCGACGTGCGGCAGGAAGGCGTCCTGCTGCGCCTTGTTGAAGCGGTGGATCTCGTCGACGAAGAGGATCGTGCGGCGGCCGTGGAGCTGCTGGCGCTCGCGCGCCTCCTGCGATGATCTGCGCGCAGCTCGCGAACGCCGGAGAGCACCGCCGAGAACGCGACGAACTCCGCGTTCGCGGCGCCGCGCGAGGAGATGCGCGAGCGTCGTCTTGCCGGTGCCGGGCGGGCCCCAGAGGATCAGCGAGTGCACCGTCCCGGTCTCGACCATCTCGCGCAGGATGCGCCCCGGCCCGAGCAGGTGCTCCTGGCCGACGAACTCCTCGAGCGCCGACGGCCGCAGCCGATCGGCGAGCGGCGCGTTCCGCTTGCGCGCCCGCGCCGCCGCGGCCGAGAAGAGGTCGGTCTTCGGCTCGTGCCGCCGCATCCGATCACCGTACCACAGGCGCGGGCATTGCCTCACGAGTCGCGCGGGACGGTGCGGACGCGCGGCGGCGGTGCGATCGGCTGCGCCCGGCCCGTGCCTCGGCCGGGCGCCCGGCCACCTCGACCGATCGAGCAGGTCCGAGCGGTGGTTGCCATGGGCCCCGATCGCCGCATAAACGGAACCCGTGCACCGAGCGCGGGCAGGAGATCGGATCCGATGACTCGCGCCGGCGGCGGCGCGCCGCGCATCGTCGGGCTGGTGATCAAGCGCCAGCATCCCGGCGCGAGCGAGCTCGCCGAGCGGTTCGCGGCGACGCTGCGCGCGCGCGGCGTCGCAGTCGTCGCGGAGCAAGCGATCGCCGGCGTCCGGGTCGCCGACAAGACGTCGATCGTCGCCGAGGCGGACCTCGTCATCGCGCTCGGCGGCGACGGCACGATCCTCAGCACCGGCCGGCTGGTCGGGCCGCGCGGGCTGCGGATCCTCGGCGTCAATCTCGGCGGTCTCGGGTTCCTCACCGAGGTCGCGACCGCCGACGCGCTGGCCGCGCTCGACCGCGTCCTCGCCGGCGAGTTCCACCTCGACGAGCGCACGACGCTCGCGGTGCGCGTCCGTCGCGCCGGCGCCGTGATCGCGGAGTCGCAGGTACTGAACGACGCGGTGATCAACAAGAGCGCCCTCGCGCGCATCGTCGATCTCCGGACGTCGGTCGACGGCGAGTACCTGTGCGTCTACAAGGCCGACGGTCTGATCGTCGCGACGCCCACCGGATCGACGGCGTACTCGCTCTCGGCCGGCGGTCCGGTGGTGAGCCCGTCGGTCGGCGTCATCATTCTCTCGCCGATCTGTCCCCACACGTTGACGCAGCGGCCGCTCGTGGTCTCGGACTCCTCCGTCGTCGCCGTCGAGCTGCACGCGACCGATCAGGAGGTCCTGCTCACGCTCGACGGTCAGGAGGGCATTCCGCTGCGCGACGACGACGCTGATCGAGATCGCGAAGTCGCCGCACGTGGTCTCGCTGGTGCGGACCGGGGGCCGCGGGTTCCTGTCGGTGCTGCGCGAGAAGCTGCACTGGGGCGAGCGCTGAGGCGCCCGCCCGCGTCGTCGCGCCCGCCAATGCTCGCCGCGCTGCGCATCCGGAACCTCGCGATCATCGAGGACCTCGAGATCGCCTTCGAGCCGGGCTTCAACGTCATCACCGGCGAGACCGGCGCGGGGAAGACGATCCTGATGCGGGCCCTCGGCCTCGTCCTCGGTGATCGCGGCGGCGCCGACCTGGTCCGGGAAGGCGCGCGCGAGGCGGAAGTCGAGGCGCTGTTCAGCGGTGCGGGCGTCGCCGCCGCGCGCGACGGCGCGGCGCGCGACGCCGGCGCTGCCGCGACCGACGGTGGGGCGACGGACATCGACGGCGGGGCGACCGAGGCCGGCGGCGCCGCGGGCGACTCCGGGGACGTTGCGCACGAACCCGGCGGCGCGCCCGCGGAGGAAGCGGCGGTCCGTCGCGTCGTCGCGGCGACCGGCCGCCAGCGTGCCTATCTCGACGATCGTCTCGTGACGGTCGGGCGGCTCGCCGCGCTCGGCGAGCGGCTCGTGCACGTGTACGGCCAGCACGAGCACCACACGCTACTGCGCGGGGAGACGCAGCGCGCGCTGCTCGACGCCGCCGGCGAGCTCGAGCCGCTGGTCGAGACGATGCGATCGCGCGTCGCGCGCGGTCGCGGCGCTCGAGGAGCGGGTGCGGGTCGCGCGCGAAGGCGCGGCGGAGGTCGATGCACGCCGCGACCTGCTCGCGTACCAGGTCGACGAGCTCCGGCGCGTCGCGCCGCAGCGACGGCGAGCTCGACGCCCTGACGCGCGAGCGCGAGCTCCTGCGGCACGCCGATCGGCTGCACGCCGCCGCGGCGGAAGGCGAGCAGGCGCTCTACGCCGGCGAAGGCGCCGTCTACGACGACGTTGACCCGCGTCGCGGCACGCCTCGGCGCGCTCGCGACGATCGATCCGGAGCTCGGCGCCGCCGCGAGCTCTGCTCGACGAGGCCCGGCCGGCGATCGAGGAGGCGGCGCTCCGGCTCGCGGGCGCGGACGCAGGCGATCGCCGCCGATCCCGCGCGTCTCGGCGAGGTCGAGGATCGCATCGCGGCGCTCGCCGCGGCTGGCCCGCAAGCACGGGTGCTCGGCCGACGAGCTCGCCGCGCGGCGCGCGCGTCTCGAGGCGGAGCTCGCGGACCTCGACGCGCGTCGATGCGGACCCGGAGACGCTCGAGCGTGCGCTCGCCGACGCGCCGCGCCGCCGCGTGGCGCGCGGCCGACGCGTTGTCGGCCGCGCGCCGTGTCGCCGCCGACGCCCTCGCGGCGCGGATCGCCCGCGGCCTCCGCGAGCTCGCGCTCGGCGACGCGCGCTTCACGGTCACGCTCGAGCCGCTGGTCGCGACCGCCGCGACGCCGCCGAGCCGCTGCCGTGACGGCTGCACGTTCGGCGCGACCGGCGCCGAGCGTGTCGTGTTCGAGCTCGCGCCGAACCGCGGCGAGCCGGCGCGGCCGCTCGCGCGCATCGCCTCGGGCGGTGAGCTGTCGCGCGTCATGCTGGCGTTGAAGGCGGCGACCGCGACGGTCTCCGACGTCCCGACCTTGCTGTTCGACGAGGTCGACGCCGGGATCGGCGGCGCCGTCGCGGAAGCGGTCGGCCGAAAGCTGGCGCGGCTCGGACGGACGCGTCAGGTGATCTGCATCACGCACCTGCCGCAGATCGCCGCCTGCGCCGATCATCACTTCGTCGTGCGCAAGCGGCCGGCGCGCGGTCGGACGCAGTCGTCCGCGGAGCGGCTCGGCGACGGTGAGCGCGTCGAGGAGCTCGCCCGCATGGCCGGCGGCGCGCGGATCACCGACGAGGCGCGCCGTCACGCCGCCGAGCTTCGACGTCTCGTCACCGCCGCGCCGCCCGCGGGCGGCGCCAAGCACCAGCGGTGAGAGCGCGCCGACCGGCCGCAGCCGGCACGATCCGTGGGCGACGGCCGTAGCCGCGAGACGTGGTGGGTGCGACGGTGAGCGACGAGCCTGCCGGCGACGCGCGGCCGCGCACCGAGGACGACGCGCCGGAATCCGGCGGCGCCGGGCCGCCGCACGGCGGCCGCTTCGCGCTCGTGCTGGTGACGCTGGTGGCGTGCTGGAACCTCTACGCCGCGCTCGTCGCGCGCACCTCACGGGAAGCGATTCCACCGACGCTCTTCGTCGCCGGCGCGATCGGGCTCGGTGCGGCGGCGGTCGGACCGGAGCGCTTCAAGGTCGCCGCGTTCTTCCTGGGTGCGGCGCTCTCGCTGCTCGCGATCGTGTCGTCGGTCTGAGCCGCCGCGCACGTCAGGGCGGCAAGCCCGCTACGGCGCCGGCGCGGGCGCGGAACGCACGGCACATGGAGCGCCGGCGCGGGCGGCGCGCCCGCGCTCCATCACCGGTCAATCGGCCTTGTCTTTGAACTGCGTCGCGTCGTTCTTGGTCGCGGGCGCGCCGTAGACCGCCTCCCAGCAGCCGCCGTCGCGGCTGCGCAGCTGGACGGTCACGGGTTGCGTCAGCGGCAGCGTCGGCAGCGGCAGGTTCACGCCCTTGCCCTTGACCAGGATCTTGGCTTTGCCGTCGATGCCCTCCTTGAGGAGGACCTGCGTCAGGCCGTCCGGCGTCGCGTCCTTGTCCTTGTACTTCCAGCCCTTCGCACCGGTCGCCTTCCAGCACGGCTTGCCGTGGCACATGCCGCCTGCCGGCGCGAGCGCTGCGAGCTCGAGCGTCCCGGCGTCGTAGAGGCAGAACAAGTAGTCGGTCGTGGTGAGCGGCGTGCCGAACTCGGCGACGGTCGTGCGCGAGCCCTTGATCCACTTCCACACCAGCGAGTCGCGGGTATCGGGCGTCTTGTCCTTGAGCTGGACCGATGCCTTGCCGGGTACGAACGGACGCCGGCAGCCGACTTGCGGCGTCGAGCCGCAGATGAACTCCGTCTGGCAGGTCGACGAGCAACCGTCGCCGCTCGTCGTGTTGCCGTCGTCGCACTCCTCGCCGCAGCTCGCCTGGACGACGCCGTCGCCGCAGATCATCGAGTTGCCGGTGCAGGTGCCGCCGACGCAGGCGTCGTCGAGCGTGCACGTCATCCCGTCGTCGCAGCTCGTGTTGTCCGGCTGATGCTCGTCGATCGGACACGCCGCGCTCGAGCCGGTGCAGCTCTCGGCGACGTCGCAGTCGCCGGTCGCCGGCCGGCAGACGTGCGAGCTCGGCTCGAGCTGATCCGCGGGGCAGGCCGCGCTCGATCCGTCGCAGGTCTCCGCGACGTCGCACACGTCGGACGACGGCCGACAGACGGTCCCGGAGGGCTGCAGTTGATCCGGGGGACAGGTCGTGCTCGATCCCGTGCAATTCTCCGCGGTGTCGCAGTCATCGGTCGCGGGGCGGCAGGTCTGCGTCGCCGGCTGGAGCGCATCCGCGGGGCAGTCGGCGGTCGACCCGGTGCAGCTCTCGGCGACGTCGCAATCGCCGGCCGACGCGCGACACTCGACCGTCGACGGCTGGAAGGCGTCGCTCGGGCAGGCGGCGTCGCTGCCCGTGCAGGTCTCGGCGACGTCGCACACGCCGGCGGCGGCGCGGCATTCCTCGCCGGCGGAGCGGAGGACGTCGGTGGGACACGCGGCGCTGGCGCCGGTGCAGGTCTCCGCCAGGTCGCAGTCGCCGGCGGCGGCGCGGCAGACCTCGCCGGCGCCGCGGAGCTGGTCGGCCGGGCAGCTGGCGCTCCCGCCATCGCAGGTCTCGGCCAGGTCGCAATCACCGGCGACCGCGCGGCACACTTCGCCGGCGCCTCGCACCTCGTCGGCGGGGCAGGCCGCGCTCGTGCCGTCGCAGGTCTCCGCCAGGTCGCAATCACCCGCGGCCGCCCGGCACGTTTGACCGGCGGGTTGCAGCGCGTCGGGCGGGCAATCGTCGCTCACGCCGTCGCAGCTCTCCGCGGCGTCGCAGAGATCGCTCGCGGCCCGGCACTCGGCCGTGCTCTTGGCGTCGGCGGGACAGGTCGCCGAAGACCCGGTGCAGCTTTCGGCGAGGTCGCAGACGCCGGCGCTGGCGCGGCATTCCACCGTGCTCGGCTGGAAGGCATCGGGCGGGCACGTCGCGCTCGACCCCGTGCAGCTCTCGGCGACGTCGCAGTCGCCGGCCGCCGCGCGGCATTCCTGCGTTCCCGGCAGGAAGGCGTCGGCGGGACAATCGGTGCTGCTGCCGTCGCAGCTCTCGGCGACGTCGCAGTCGCCGGCGGCCGCGCGGCACTCGACGCCGGCGGACTCGACCACGTCGGCAGGACACGACGGCCCGACGCCGTCGCAATTCTCCGCGATGTCGCACCCGCCGGCCGCGGCCCGGCAGGTGATCGTGCTCGGCTGAACGCCGTCGGGCGGACAGTCGTCGGAGCTGCCGTCGCAGCTCTCCGGCGCGTCGCACGCGTCGGTCGACGCGCGGCACTCGGCGGTGCTCTTCGCATCGGCGGGACACGCGGCGGCGGAGCCGGTGCAGCTCTCCGCGAGGTCACAGACGCCGGCCGGCGCGCGGCATTCGACCGTGCTCGGCTCGAAGGCGTCCGCGGGGCAGCTCGCGGACGACCCGGTGCAGTTCTCGGCGACGTCGCAGACGCCCGCCGACGCGCGGCATTGATGCGTCGACGGCTCCAACGCGTCGGCGGGACAGCTCGGCCCGCTGCCGGTGCAGTTCTCCGCGACGTCGCAGACGCCAGCGGCGGCGCGGCACTGCTGCGTGCTCGGGACGAAGGCGTCGCCCGGACACGCCGTGCTCGATCCCGTGCAATTCTCGGCGACGTCGCAGACGCCGGCCGCGGCACGACAGGTGAAGCTGCTCGGGCGCAGCTGATCGGCGGGACAGGCGTCGTTCACGCCGTCGCAGCTCTCGGCGACGTCGCAGACGTCGGCCGCGGGGCGGCAGACGGCCGTGCTCTTCACATCGGCGGGACAGCTCGGTCCGTTGCCGGGACAGACCTCGGCGGGATCGCAGACGCCGCCCGACGCGCGGCACGTCGTGCCGGCGCCGACGAAGACGTCGGTCGGACACGTGTCGCTGACGCCGTTGCAGAACTCGGCGATGTCGCAGGCGCCGGCGGCGGCGCGGCACTGCGCGGTGCTCTTCGCGTCCGCGGGACAGGTCGGGCTCGAGCCGGTGCACGTCTCGGCGGGGTCGCACGCGCCGGCCGAGGCGCGACACTGCTGGCCGGACGCGCGGAACTGACACGTCGACGTGCAGCACGACGTGGCGGAGCCGTTCGCGGCGCCCTGATCGCATTGCTCGCCGACCGCGGTGTCGATCGAGCCGTTGCCGCACAACGACGTGAACGCGACCGTGACGAAATGCCCGTCGTTCCCCTGCGTGCGCGAAGGGCTGCCGGGATACTCGCACGCGCCGCAGCTCGACACCGACGTTCCCTCACCCTGGCGGACGGCGGCCTCGCAGGAGTTGCTGCGGACCGAGCCGTTCCAGGTGAACGTCAGGGTATGCGCGTGGGCGGCGCCGTTGCTGACGGCGAAGAGATCGGCCGACGCCGATTGGCTGAACGGCACGCTCGAATCGCCGCCGCCGTTTCCGACCGACCCCGGATCGCCGATGCTGAGCGAGCCGCTGACCGAGCTCGCGCCCGTCTGGCTGCCGCTGATCCCGCTCGTGTCGGCGGCGCCGTCGCAGTTCGAGACGTCCGAGTTGCGCTGGATGATGCCGACGCGCGACTGATCGACGTCGAGGCGATAGCCGCCCGGCGCCGTGACGTTGAACGAGAGGTTGTGCTGCGCGTTGCCGGCTTGATCGCGGGTGCTCGCCGCGCCGACGTCGGCGCTGACGTTCCATGCGAAGCGCGTCGCGAACGTGGAGCTGGTGTTCGTCTGAATCGCGACCGAGGAGCGCGTCGAGCCACTGGTGTCGCCGTCGTTCGCGCTGCTGCCCGCGGTCGACGTGGACGCGCCGGAGATCCCCTGCGCCGAGGCGGACGCGGCGAGCAGCAGAGTGAGCAGCGCTACTCCGGTCGGCAGGAACGCACTCGCACCACGATGGATCGCTCCACGCATGAAGACCCTCCTCGACGTTGGTGGATCGTGAAAAAGGACAGCGGCGTCCGGCACGTACCACAGCTGTCCTGGCGAGTGTCAAGGGAAATCGCTTCGTAGACGCCGCGCTGCTCCGGTTTCGATCGCCGCGGTGCGCCGCGAGCGAGCGCGATCACCCGTGGCCGCAAGCCGGCATCGTACCGCGACCGGGACTCGGTGATGCGATGCGCAATCCATGGACGGGCTCGAGAAGTGGTACAGTCGCCCGCTCGAGCCCGACCTCATGCGGAACCCGAGGCCCCGTACCGAGCAGCGTAGCGCAAGACGGCGCGCCCGCGACGCCGCGACGTCCGGGGCGCGACCGACGGCCGCGCGCACCGCGGCGGCCGCCGCGCCGGCGGTCGCGCGGAACGGCGGTCTCGGCGTCCGCGCCCTCGCGCGCCGCCCCGATCTCGTCGCCGCGGCGCTCCTGGCCGTCGTGACGGTCGTCGCCTACGTGCCGGCGATCCGCGGCGGCTTCGTCTGGGACGACGACGCGTACGTCACCGCGAACTCCACGCTGCGCGACCTCGACGGGCTTCGCCGGATCTGGCTCGTGCCGGGCTCGGTCCCGCAGTACTACCCGCTCATGTTCACCAGCTTCTGGGTCGAGCACCACGCTCTTCGGGGCGTGCGCCGCTGCCGTATCACGCGACCAACGTCGCTGCTGCACGTCGGCGCGGCGCTGCTGCTCGGCGTGATCCTGCGGCGGCTCGCCGTTGCCCGGCGCGTGGATCGCCGCGGCGCTCTTCGCGCTGCATCCGGTCGCAGGTCGAGTCGGTCGCGTGGGTGACGCGAGCGGAAGAACGTGCTCTCGGGCGTGCTCTTTCGCTCGGCGCTCGCGTCTCGCCTACCTGCGGCTCGGAGCGGCGACGCGCCGACGCCGGCGGCGCGCGAGCGCTCGCGGCGCGCGTACCTCGCCGCGCTCGCGCTGTTCGTCGCGCGCGCTGCTCGTCGAAGACGGTCACGTGCACCTTGCCGGCCGCGATGCTCGTCGTGCTGTGGTGGAAGCGCGGGCGCCTCGACGCGCGACGCGATCGTCCCGCTGGTGCCGTTCTTCGCGATCGGTCTCGGGCTCGCGGCGGTGACGGTCTGGATGGAGAAGCATCACGTCGGCGCGTCGGGAAGCGCGTGGGACCTGTCCGCGATCGATCGCGTCCTCGTCGCCGGCCGCGCCGCTCTGGTTCTACGCCTGCACGCTGGTCGTGGCCGGTCGATCCTCGTCTTCTTCTATCCGCGCTGGCACGTCGACGCGGGCGCGTGGTGGCAGTACCTCTTTCCCGCCGGCGCCGCCGCGGTGCTCGTCGGCGCTGTATCTGGCGCGCGGCGCGTCATCGGGCGCGGGCCCGCGGCCGCGGTGGCGTTCTTCGTCGTGACGCTGACCCCCGCGCTCGGCTTCTTCGACGTCTACCCGATGCGCTACTCGTTCGTCGCCGATCACTTCCAGTATCTCGCGAGCGCAGGGCTGCTGACGTTGGCGGCCGCCGCCGCCGCGACGCACGCCGAGCGCGTCGCGGCGGCGATGCGTCCGCTCGCCGCGGTCGCCGGCGCGGTCGTGCTGATCGCGCTCGCGGCGCTCACGTGGCGCCAAGGCCGGGCGTACGCCGGCGAGGAGACGCTCTGGCGGACGACGATCGCGAGGAACCCGCAGGCTTCGATGGCGCATCTCAATCTCGGCGTGCTGCTCGCGCGCGAGGGGCGCGTCGACGCGGCGATCGCCGAGTACCGTCGGACGCTCGCGATCGACGGCGAGGTCGCGGACGCCCACAACGACCTCGGAAACGCGCTCGTCACGCAGGGCAAGGTCGACGACGCGATCGGCGAGTTCCGCGTCGCGCTCCGGCTCACGCCGGACGACGCGCCAACCGAGGTGAACCTCGCGAACGCGCTCGCGACCAAGGGACTCTTCGCGGAGGCGCGCGCGCACTACGCGGCGGCCCTGCGGCTGCGGCCGGGGTACGCCGACGCGCATGCGAACCTCGGCACCGCGCTCGCGCGCGAGGGCCGTGCGGGCGAAGCCGTCGCCGAGCTTCGCGAGGCGGTGCGTCTCGATCCCGGCTTTCTCCAGGCGCGCCTCAACCTCGCGCATCTCCTCGCCGACGGGGGACGGGCGGGCGAGGCGGCCGCGGAGTACCGCGAGGCGCTGCGGCGCCGTCCGGACTGGCAGCCGGCGCTCGCCAGTCTCGCGTGGCTGCTCGCGACCTCGCGCGAGCCGGCGGTGCGCGACGGCGCGCAGGCGGTCGAGCTCGCCGCCCGCGCGCATCGTGCCGCCGGCGACGATCCGGCGACGCTCGACGTGCTGGCGGCCGCGCTCGCGGAAGCCGGCCGCTTCGAGGAAGCGCGGCAGGTCGGCGCGCGTGCGTTGCAGCTCGCCGAGCAGACCGGCGATCGCGCGCTCGCGGCGGAGATCGGGCGCCGCCTGCGAGGTTACGAAGCGGGGGAAGCCTATCGCGAAGGCTGATCGGGCGCCGTCCGAATCATTCGGACGGCACCGCCGAGCGCCGTCGCTCGACAGGACGTCGCCCGCCTCGGTACCCTATCCCGAAGCACCTCGGACGCGTGCTCGCGACGAGCGGGGCGGTCGATGCGCGATGGCGCCGCGCCGACTGCCGGCGGGCCGTCGAAGGGCTGCCGCGAGCCGTGGCGCGCGGCTCAGCCGTACGCGCGAAGACCTTCGAGCGCGGCGGCGAGCGGCCGCTGGAAGAGCATGTTGAACTCGAGCATCGGTCCGACCGCGCAGGTGGTGCACGGCGTCTCGCGGTTCCACTCGGCGCGCCAGTCGTTGGCGAGCAGGTCGACCGGTTTCATCTTGCCCTTGGTGTACGCGCAGGCGTACGCCTTCCCCAGCGGATCGACGTACAGATAGCCGGCGCCGGCGGCGCATCGTTTCGTCGGCGCGAGGTACGCGGAGATCGCGAAGTCCCGCCATTCGGAGAGAAACTCGAGATAGGGCGTCGAGCTGACGATCGGACGGCCGCTGCGTTTCTCGTCGAGAAGTCCGCGCCAGAAAGCGCGCAGACGCTCGTTCGAGAGCGCCGGCGAGACGGTGCCGCGGACGATCTCGGTGTCGACGCACTGGGGCTGGAAGTGCATGCGGAAGCCGATCGTCTCCGCCTGCCGCAAGAGGAAGTCGACCTGGCCGATGCTGTGCTCGGTCACGACGCAGATCGCGATCACCGGCTTGCCGCCGCCGACGAGCCGGGTGATGCCGTCGACGACGCCCTCGTACGCGCGCTCGCCGCGTGCCGCGTTGTGCGCGGCCGCGTCGCCGTCGAGGCTGGTGTAGACGAGGTCGGCGCGCGCGAGCCGCTCGGGGTGGCGGTCGAAGAGCGTCAGGTTCGAGTTGACGCTCACGAAGAAGCGCTCGCGCTTGGCGAGATCGATGATCTCGCCGAGGTCCTGCCGCACCATCGGCTCGCCGCCGGCGAGCCCGAGACGGCGGATCCCCATCGCTCTCAGCCGCCGGAAGAGGATCTCGATGTTCGCCAGGTCGAGGTTCGTCGGGTCGATGTAGGGGCAGTTGCAGTACGCGCAGCGGAGATTGCAGCGATTGGTGACCGCGAACGTCGCCGAGAACGGACGCGGCTGTCCGTCCACCATGAACGACAGCAGGCTCGTGCCGTAGGCGTAACCGACCGCGAGCTTGTCAGCTACTCGCACGCACGATCTCCAACAACGCCAGCCACGCGCCCGCGAAGTACACCTTGGTGAGAAGCCACCCGAGGCGCGGGCTGCGGCAGGCGAAGAAGATCGCAAGCGGCGTGAACGCGGTGAGCGCCCACGGTCCGAGCGAGGGGCGGAGCGCGACGAAGAGGAGCAACGAGAGCGCGGCCAGCACGTTCCGCGAGAGCGCGGCCGAACGCACCGCGGTCGTGGTGATCGCGTTCGCGGCGTCGGACGCTCGGTCGTCGAGCGCCTGGTACAGGTGGCACACGGCCGTCATAAGCGCCGACCACCGCCAAGAGCAACGGGGACTCGGTGACGATCGCCGCGAAGGCCGCGCCCCAGATCGCCGCACCAGACGACGTCGAGCACCGGCGCGCCCTTGAGCAGCGTCGAGTACACGACGTTCACCAGCATCGCGGCGATGACCGCGATCGTCGCACCGGTCCCGAGAACGAAAAACGCCAGCGCCGCCGTGCCGAGCTTCAGGACGAAGAGGGCGAGCGCGCACGCGCCACGATACTCGACGTACGTGGAGATCAGTGCTCGATCCTTCTTCGGATTGTTCCAGTCCGTTGGAGCGTCGTAGAGATCGTTGAACGCGTACATCGCGATCATCGTCAACGTCGAGACGAGCGCGCTCCAGAGCGCGCGGGGCTCGTCGAGCCCCTGGTACGCGATCAGCGAGAAGCTGACCGCCAGGAGGGCGCCTTCGCCGCGGCGAATTCGGTGCGAGGTCGACGCGATGCCGGCCCACGTGACGGCGCCGGCGGTGCTCCACCAGGACGTGAGCGCGCTCGAAGCAATCGGCAGGACGTCCGGGATGCGCCCCGCCGCGGCGAGCGATGGCGGTGCGTCGGCCCATTGCTTCGCAGCGTCAGGAGAATCCATGGGAGACGAGGGCTACCATTCTGCCGGCGATGGGGTCAACGAAATTCCGGTGCGCACGGCGTCGCCGAGCGCGCACGCCCGCTGCGCCCAGCGCGAGGTGCAGGGGGTTCTCCGCGGCCGGCGATCTGCCTTGACAGCTGCGTCATTCGGCGGTCAGGTGAACGCGCGTACGATGCCGCTCACATCCACATCGCCCGCCCCGCCCCAGGGTGACAGCGTCTTGCCGCTCGCGATCGAGCCGATCGAACGCGTCGAAGCGCCACCCCCCGAGGTGTTTGCGCGGCGGTATCTGGCGCGAAGACGTCCGGTCGTCCTGACGGGCGTGACGGAGGGCTGGCGTCCGGCGGGAGAGTGGACGCTCGATGCGATGGCGGCCCGCTACGGGTCGGCGCGTGTCGTGGCGGCGGTACTCGCCGGCGGAACCCTGATGGATGATCCGACGACTGGGGTCGTATTCCGCCGCGTGGAGCTCCGCGAGTTCGTTCGATCGCTGGCGCTGCCCGGCTCGGCCAGCGACTACGTGATGGCGCCGACGTGGAACTTGCCGGCGGAGTTCGCGCGCGACTACCGCGTGCCGGCGTACTGCCGGGGCGCACGCCACCTGCGCGCGAAGGTGTGGCTCGGAAAGGCGGGAACCGTCACCCCGATGCATCGCGACGTCCCGCACAACCTGCACGTCCATCTCACCGGCCGGAAGCGCTGGCTGCTGTTCGCGCCGGGGCAATCGTCGCGCGTCTATCCGCGCGGCTTGCTCTCGGGCATGCCGAACTTCGCGAGCGTGGACCCGGAGCACCCCGACTACGATCGCCATCCGCGCTTTCGCGGCGCGACCGCAATCGGCGCCACCGTCGAACCAGGCGAGACGCTCTTCATTCCGCACGGCTGGTGGCATCACACGCACACGGTCGACGACGCGGTATCGATGAACTTCTGGTGGGGCGGCAGCGTGGTGCAGCTCGCTGCGGTCGCGTCGACGCTCTTCAAGCGCGTACGCGGCATCCGCAGAGACGAATGGGGTTAGCTGAAGCCGCCCGTTGGCGCCCGCGACCGCTCGTCCCGACCCGCCCGATTCCCGGTTCCTCTCGGGCGCCGCGTCGTCGGTGACCGGTCGATCTTCGCGGTCGGCGTCTCGCGCATCGTGGGGCGCCGTCGCGGATGTCGTGGGCCATTGCGTGCTCGTGTTCGCGTTCGCCCCGACGCTGGTCGCGGTGCCGCGCTGGCTCTACTTCGAGGCGACGAACCCGCTCAATCTCCGCGATCCGGTCGTGCTGGCGTTCGTGCCGGTGCGCGGCTTCGTCCTCTTGCTCAACACGTTCTCCGCGGGAGTCGTCGCCGGCGTGATCGGCGGTGTCATCGACGGCGTTCTGGTCTGCGCATGGCTGTGGTGGTGCGAACGGGCGTCGACGGTGCGTCGACGGATGGTTCTCGGGGCGACCTGTGGTGGCGTCGCTGCGGTGGCGATGGTCCTCGTCGGCTTTCTCTCGGGGATCTTCGAGGTGGGACAACTCACCTCCCGCCCGGGCGCAGTCGCCTTCGAGATCGTCTCGGGAACGGTCTGCGGCATGATCGCCGCTCCGACGGCGATGCGCCTCTGGAACAAGGCGGTCGGCGCCGGCGGCGCGCAACCGGTAGCATGCCGCGCTCCTCGCTGATGCGCCGTCGCCCTGCTCCGTCTCGGCAGCCGGACGGAGCAGTATCGTGAGGTCGCTCGAGGCCGTCACCGCTCCGGTGGGCGGGCCGCACGAGCAGATGGGCCGGCGGCATTGGATGGAGGCAGCGGTCGTAACCGGGCTCTATGCCGCCGTCGTGGTTTGGGGGGCTGCCCATCACGAGCCGTGGCGTGACGAGGTCGTCCCGCTCAGTATCGCGCGCCACGCGCGCTCCCTCGCCGAGCTCGCCGCGCCGCTCAAATTCGAGGGGCATCCGATCCTCTGGTATCTCGTCCTGTGGTCGGCCTACGCGGTCGTCGGAAGGACGTGGGTCCTGAAGGTCGCGAGCGTCGGCTCCGCAGTCGGCGCCGTCTTTCTCTTGAACCGCAGTCCGCTGCCCTGGTGGCTGCGTTGGTTGTTCACGTTCTCCTTCTTTCCGATCTACCAGTACTCGGTGATCAGCCGCGGCTACAGCCTCGAGATGCTCCTGCTGTTCGCGTTCTGTACGCTCTACCCGCGCCGGCGCGAGCGCCCCCTGGCGCTCGGGTTCGTGCTCGCCGCGCTCGCCAACACCGAAGCGTTCGGGCTGATCATCGCGGTCGCGGCGGCCGCGATGTTCGTCGTCGAGGGACTGACGAGCGTCGGCGATTGGCGCGCCGTCGTGTCGGACGTTCGGGTGCGCGGTGCGGCGGTCGTCTACCTCGCCGGCCTGGCGCTCGCCGCAATGGTCGCGTTCCCGGAATCGAGCCATCGCTTGGCGGGCTTCGAGCGGCTCGACGTTTGGAGCGTCGTCGCCGGCGTCGGCCGCGCCATCGCCCAGCCGGCCGCCCATGCGACGTCGATCGCAGTCCTGCCCGCACCGTCGTTCTGGGTTTGGGGATACTTCGTGTATCTGGCGCGTCGGCCGCCCGTGCTCGCGTTCGCGGCGACCGCGTTGATCGGAATCGAGGCGCTCTTCGACCTGGTCTACGGTCCGGGCGCGCCGTGGCACACCGGGCACGTCGTGCTCGTGCTCGTTGCGACCATGTGGCTCGACGCTTCGGGAACGGTCGCGGGCCGGGCGCTGCCGGCACCGCTCGAGCACGCGCGGGTGTGGCTCGGCCGCCTCTTGGCCGGCGTGGTGACGATCGTGTTCGCGGGCCACGTCCTCTTGGGCGCCGACGTTCTCGCCAAGGATCTGCACCACGAGTACTCGGCGAATCGGCGGTTGGCGGAGCTCCTCCGCGCCGATCCGGCGCTCGCGAACGCCGTGGTGACCGGCGAGCCCGATACGCCACTGTGGTCGTTGTCCTACTATGCCGACAACCGCATCTACCTGCCGCGCGAGGACACGTTCCGGGCCTGGGGGATGTTCGGTTCGTCGCGCCGCGCGACCTACGACCTCGGCGCGCTGTTGGCTGCCGCACGTCGTGTACGCGACGATTGCGGGTGTCCCGTCGTGGTGACGCTGGGATGGCCGCTCGGCGCGATCGGCGTCAACGCCAACTTCCGCGGGACGCGGTTCGAGGAGCGGTTCGCGATCACCGCGGATCAGCGCGCCGAATTCATCGCCGCGACACGCTTGCTGGCGCGTCTCGGGCCGACGATCACCGATGAGAACTACGACGTCTACGTCTTGCGTTGATCGCGCGTTCGAGAGTCGGCGCTCACGCGTCGACGGCGGACGGTCGTCCGCGGAGGGTATCGTGCCTGCGCGCGTGCTTGAGGCGCGCCGAGGGCCATCGTAGTCTCGAACGGTCGAACGAGTCAGTGAGCGCCCGTTCGGCGCGCTCGATGTCGCGAGAACCCCTCAACCCCTCGGTGTCGCTCGAACGCAACCGCGAACACGCCGCGCCGCACGCACCAGGGGAGTCGCCTGCGGGCTCGCTGCCGCGGGAACGAGCCATCGCGTTTCACGTCCTCATGTGGAGCTTGACGCTCGTCGCGTGCGCGATCGTCGCCGGCGCCTATTTCGCGTACAAGGGCGCTTCGCTGCCGCGCGTGCCGATTCGTCTCTCCGGCGACTGGCTCATGGAGCGCGACGACGAGATGGGATTCGTTCCCAAGCGCAACGGCTCGACCGAGATCCATCACCTCGACAGCGGGCTTCGCTACCACATCTTCACCGACGGGCGCAGCGCGCGCGTCGACGCGCCGGGTGCGCAGACGCCGAGCCACGTCGACATCGTCACGATCGGCTGCTCGTTCACGTGGGGGCACGGCGTCGAGAGCGAGCAGACTTACGCTCAGCAGCTCGGCCGAATCCTGAACGTCTCGGTCGCGAACTTCGGGATGGGAAGCTACGGATCGGTCCAATCGTTCCAGGTGTTGGCGCGGAGCGCCGACTTGAAGCCGAAGGTCGTCGTCTACGGCTTCATCCGGGATCACCTGCGACGGAATCTCTCGCCGTGCGCGCCGAACTACGTCCCGTTCTGCCTCCCGGTCTCGTATTTGAAGCGTGAGAACGACTGGATCATCCTGCAACCGCCGCACATGGAGTATTTCGCGCCCGAGGACAACCGCGCGTTCATGGCGGAAATCGCCATGCGCGATCCGTCCGGTCCATTCGATTGGTTTCTCGACGCGAAGTGGGCGGCCAGGATCGCGTGGTTCAAGTATCGAAACGTCGCGACGATCACGTACGACGACTCACCGCAGACCGAGGCCGCCGGCATCCATGCGATGATCGACGCCATGGCGGAAGCGGCGACGGGCATGGGGGCGAAGCTCGTGGTCCTGAACCTGCCGTACCTGCGGCGCGGCCGCACGCAACCCGTCCCGCCGGCGCTCACCAACGCGCTCGCCGGCAAGGACGTCACGTTCGTCGACTTCGCGCCGATCACGTCGGAGTTCTATGCGCGGAACGCGACCGGCACGTTGATCCTCGGCGACGACCCGCACCCGAATCCGCTCGCGCACCGGATGATCGCCGAGACCCTGGCGCCGGTCGTCCGCCCGTTGCTGGTCGGCGAAGCCGCCGAATCGGGGCGGCGATAGCTCGACCGGAGCGCTATCGCCGTCGACCGAATTCTCGTTGACGGGCGGCCGTCGGGTCATGGTACAAGCGAGCGCTGCCAGCCGCGAGTGGTCCACGCACCAGCCCGTGGTCGTCGCCCATGGCGCCCACGGCCGTGGCATCCGTCTTCTGGCTGCGCGTCGGTACCATGGTCGACTTCGAGGTTCTGCCATCCGTGCGGCGACCCGGCCGCATCGTGACGCTCGCGCCGAGTCCGGGCGAGCTCCCGTGCGTCTACGTTCGATGCGCGGTCGTCCGGCGGACGGCCCGCGCTGGTATCGCGATCGCGACGCGCCGTTTCGTCCTCGCGCAGACGGCTCGCGAGGCTCCATGAGACCAGAGCAGGTGAGCCGGGCGGACTGGCTCGAGTACAACGCGCTCTTCTTCGCCGAGCATTTTCTCGGACACGCCAACTATCGTCGGCTGTTCCGCAGCCGCGAGAGGCGGCTTTGGGAGTCGGTCGATCGATACGCGTCCAGTCACCCGCCCCGCGAGCGTTTTCGCGTCATCGAGCATCCGGAAGGATCGACCGAGCCGTTCTATCACCCGTATCAGCCCGAGGTCTTCCGCGGTGCGGCACGTGACTGGCCGTGCACGAAGAAGTGGACGTTCGAGTTCTTCGCCCAGCGCTTCGGCGACAAGGAGGTGACGCTCAGCAACAACCGTGGGTTGGTGACGAAGGAGCAGAACAACCTGGTGACCAACGGCAGCGGCCCGCAGCTCGAGACGATCAAGCTCGGAGACTACATCGCCGAGCTGAAGCGGGGATCGACGAAGTATCTGAAGTTTTCGCAGATGATCCACGAGAGCTCGGAGCTCCAGGAGGATTTCAACACGGACTGGTTGCTGAAATTCCATCGCACGCGGAAGTTCAAGAAGCTGTTCTTCCTGTTCATGGGAGGGAAGGGCACGGTCACCCCGATCCACACGGCGCTGCCGCCGACGGTGTTCGTCCAGATCCACGGCACCAAGAAATGGACCTTCTACCCCGCGAATGATCGCCTGTTCCTCGGCGTGCGTCCCGATCGTCGCAGCTACTATTTCACCGACGCGAATCCCGACGACGGAGACGACCCCGACTTCCCGCTGCTCAAGCACGCCCAGCGGCAGGAGCTGTTGCTGCATGCCGGCGACGTGCTCTGGTTCCCGGCGTGCTGCTGGCACCGAGTCGAGAACGTCAGCGACTCGATCGGGGTCGCGTACAAGTTCTTCCACGTCCCCTCGGCGCTGCGCGCATCGAGGATGCTGACGTCGTTGTTCTTCTGCGCCACGAAGCCCACGGTGCTGCGGTCGGCGGTCGCAGCGAAGATCACCAAGCGGGAGTACGTCTTCAACACCCCCCAGGATTACTAGCCGACCGACCGGATCGGATCGTGGTCCGGCTCGCGATCTCGGCGTCGCGCTCCAGGACTTCTCTGTTGACAGCTCTCTTCGAGCCGCCGTAACATCCCGCGTCTCGCTCCGTAAGTTGGAAGTTTTACCGGATGCGTGGCGCGCAACCCGGCACGGGGGTGCGTCCTCGTGCCAAGCCGACCTGCCGCAAAGTGTTACGAACAGAGGAGCATGGTGTGTCCCGGTTGCCCACGGTCCTGGAAAACGTGAGGACGGGTGATCCTGCTGGTGTGCGAGCCGGCAGCATCCAGCCTCGCAGGCCGTTGTCGATCGTCCTCATCCGCCCTGCGTCGGTGCTGCCGATCACCGCGCACAACGTCTGGGTGCTCGACGCGCCGCCGATCGGTCTCGCCTACTTGTCCGCGTATCTGAAGAGGGCCGGCCATCGGGTGCGGATCATCGACGCGTTCGGGGAGGCTCCCGGCCAGCTCACGCGCGATCACGCGGAGGGCTATGCGATCAACGGCCTCGTAGCGGAGCAGGTCGTCGAGAGAATTCCCGCCGACGTCGATCTCATAGGCGTCGGCTGCATGTTCTCCAATTCGTGGATCTACTGCCGTCGCACGATCGCGCGGATCGCCGAGAAGTTTCCTGGCGTGCCGATCGTCGCGGGTGGCGAGCACCCTACCGCCGATTACGTGCGACTCCTGAAACGTGTGCCGGAGGTCCTCTGTTGCGTCCTCGGAGAGGGCGAGGAGACCGCCGTCGACGTGGCCGCGCATCTCAGCCACGGCCTCCGGCTCGAGGGTGTCCCGGGACTTGCGATTCGCGACGCGGACGGCAACGTCCGGACCACGCTTCCGCGACATCGCATTCGAGACGTGGACGAGATTCCCTGGCCCGATTGGGACTCGGTGCCGCTCGCGAACTATCTCGACAACGAACTCAGCCACGATCCGTTCGAGGCGCGCAGCATGCCGCTCGTCGCGTCACGCGGCTGTCCGTACCAGTGCACGTTTTGCTCGAGCCCGCAGATGTTCGGAACGAAGTGGATCGCGCGAAGTCCGCGCGACGTCTGCGACGAGATCAAGCATTACTACCACACGCTCGGCGCGCGCTACTTCGAGTTCCAGGACCTCACGATGATCGTTCGCAGGGATTGGATAATCGAGTTCGCGAAGATTCTCGTGAGCGAACGGCTCGACATCCAGTGGTGCATGCCGTCGGGCACGCGCTCGGAAGCGCTCGATCACGAGGTGCTCGCGTGGATGAAGCGCAGCGGGTGTCGATCGTTCGCGTACGCCGCCGAGAGCGGGTCGCCCACGGAGCTCGCCCGCATAAAAAAGAAGGTCGATCTGCCGAGAATGCTCGCGTCGATGCGCGTCGCCGTCAAGCTCGGGCTGATCACCCGCTGTCACTTGATCTTCGGCATGCCCGGTCAAACCAAACGAGACGTCCTCGAGACGGTGGTGTTCGCGACGCGCATCGCGCTCGCCGGCGTGCACGACTTGGCATGCTACGCGTTCTCTCCGTATCCGGGAAGTGAGCTCTATGACCAGCTCGTCGCCGAGGGCCGCATCGTGCCCGACGCCGACGACTACGATCGCGTGCTCGCGCAGAACATCTTCACGAACTACAAGCTGCGGCGCTCGTGGACGCCCCACCTTCCGGCGTGGAGCCTGCGCTGGCTGTGTGTCGGAACGATGGCCTACTTTTACGTCCTTCAGTTCGCGCTGCGGCCGTTGCGGTTCGTGGCCTTGTTCCGAAGCCTCGCCCAGAAGCGCCCGCAAACCTACTTCCAGCGCATGCTCATCAAGTTGATGGACGATCCTTCCAACGACGTTCCCACGAGGAGACGATCGGAGATCGGGCAGGTCGCTGACGAGGCAATATGAGGCTGCCGCTCGGCCTCCGCGGCCGAGATCGGGTTCGGCCCCGGTGAGCCGCATAGGGCACAGCTCGCTCGAGGTGACCTGCGTCTTTCCCGCGTACAACGAGGCGGAATGTCTCCGCGAGACGATCGCGGAATGGGCGGCGACGCTGGCCTCCTGTACGCGATCATTCGAGCTCATCGTAGTCGATGACGGCAGCACGGACGGCACCGCGGAGCTGCTGCGCGAGGTCGCCGGCCGCGTCCAGCACCTGCGCGTCGTCACGCACGACACGAACCAGGGTTACGGCGCTGCGATCGCGCACGGCTTCGCGGCCGCGTCGTTCCCGGTGGCGTGCTTCGTCGATGCGGATGGACAGTACGACCCGGCGGATCTGCCCGCCCTGCTCGAGGGTATCGCGGGCGCCGACATCGTCGTCGGCTATCGGGTCCGCCGCGCCGATTCCGGTTTGCGGCGGCTCCTCTCGAACGGCTACAACGTTCTCGCGCGTCTCCTGATCGGCGCGCCCGTCCGCGATCTCAACTGCGCTTTCAAGCTCATGCACTCCGACACGTTTCGGCGCTTAGGCGTGGCTTCGACCGACTTCATGGTCAACGCCGATCTGGCGCTGCGCGCTCGCAATGCCGGGCTCGTCGTGCTCGAGGTGCCCGTGCGTCACCGGCCTCGTCGCGCCGGCCGTTCGACGGTGCGGCCGAGTCACGTATTGAGCGCGCTCGTCGGCCTCGCGAAGCTTCGCCTCGGGCGGCCGCGCATGCCGCTACCGCAGGAGGCGTCGAGGTGACCGTTCCCTCGCCCGCGTCGCAGCTTCGGACGGACGTCGCCGGCGGAGCATCGATGTCTCGCGGCCTCGACGTGCGTGCGTGGCTCGTGTTCGTCTCGATCGTCGGCGGTGCGATGTGGTCGGCGGTCGCGACGGCGCCGTGGTTGGGCGCTCCGCTCGCCACGACGGTCGCGGTCGGCGCCGGCGTGCTCGCCGTCGCGCTCTGTGAGCGGCTTTGGCCCTACGAGCGAGCGTGGCTTCGGTCGCACGGGGACGTGTCGACCGACGTCTTGCACGCGTCGCTCTCCGACCACGTGTGCAAACGGATCGTGCGGGCGCTGACGCAGGGGGCGGCCGTCTCCGTCGCCGGGGCGTTGGCGGCGTCCGTCGGCGCACCGCTCTGGCCGGTCGGCTGGCCGCTCGTGCCCCAGATCGGCCTCGCGTTGCTGGTCGCAGAGCTCGCGCAGTACTGGCTGCATCGCTTCGAGCACCAGTGGGACGGCCTGTGGCGCTTTCACGCCACGCACCACAGTGCGCCGCGCCTGTATTGGCTGAACGCGGCGCGACTGCATCCGGTGGATGCGGCGTTGCTGTACCTGACGTCGTTCACGGTGCTCGTCATTCTCGGGTGTCCGGAGATCGTGATCGCGGCGTTCGCGGTCTTCGATGCGGTGTTCGGGGTCGTTCAGCACTGCAACATCCTCTTGCCCCTCGGACCGTTGAGCTGGATCTTCAGCACCCCCGAGCTTCATCGGTGGCACCATTCGCGCCGGCTGGAGGAGGCGAACGCGAACTACGGCTCGAATCTGATCGTGTGGGATCTGGCGTTCGGAACGTTTTTCTTTCCGCGCGGCCGGCGTCCTCCGGTCGACGTCGGGGTCGCCGAGATGCCGGGGTTTCCGCAGGGCTACTGGGGACAGCTGCTCTCGCCGTTTCGTTGGGAATCGCTCCGGGGCGACCGCTGACGGGCAGCCCGCGAGCAAGTCGGCGTGACGGCGCCGGCGTGGATCGCGCCGTCGGCCGTCCAGCTCGAGACACGAGGATGCCGTCGACCGTGATCCGCGGAACGACCAGCCACGCCGCCGACCCGGCGGCTTCCAGTTCGCATCGGTCCGCGTGGGGAGCTCACGCCGTGGCCGTGCTCTTCTCGCTCGCGTTCGTCGTCCTCGTGTCGCCCATCCTCGATGCGGTGCCGGCCGATTTCGACGAAGGCTGGTTCATACTGCAAGCGCGCTCCATTCTCCGCGGGCTCCGTCCGTTGGTCGACTTCCCGAGCGTCGACCTCTCTGCGCACCTCTACCTGACTGCGGCGTCGGCGAAGCTGTTCGGGGAGACGTTGGCCGGTTGCCGGATGCTGTCGGTGCTGAGCGTCGCGGCGAGCGGAATCCTGGTCTACTGCCTGACACGTCCCGTCGGCGGATCGATCCCGGCACTCGCGGCAGAGGGGCTGTTCTTGTCGTTCCCCGGCAACACGCGGTCCCTCACCGTCGTCCCTGAGACTCCGATGGTGCTGTTCATGCTGCTCGGAATCTATCTCCTCTTTCAGCGCGAGCAGCGCTGGGCTCCCTATGCCGCCGGCGTCGCTTTCGTCGTCGCGATCATGATCCGGCCACTGTGTCTGGTCGTCGCTGCGGTGGCGGCCGTGAGTCTGGCGCTCGCCGGCGATCGGCGTCGTCTCGGGCGTTTTGTGGCGTCGGGCTTCGCGACGTCGTTGCTGGCGATTGGATGGGGCATCTACGTCACGCATGGAATCCTCAGCGAGCTGGTTCGCTACCAGGTCGAACGATTTGCCAGTCATGGCAAGGGAATGTGGGCGATCGACTCCGGCATGCGGGAGATGATGCGTGCGAAGGGCATCGACACTCCGTTCCAGCAAGCGATGTCGGCCGCGCGGGAGTTCTACGACTTTCCTCGAACCTCCCTGCCGGTGGGTCTGCTGGTTGCGTCGTTCCTCGGTCTGATCGTCTGGCTGCGCAGGACGATTCGGTCGAACGCCGCGTTCGCGATCTTCTTGGTCCTGTGGCCGACGTCCTACCTCGTCCTGAACTTCGTGGGCGCGGATTTTCCTTCACCCAGGTACTTCATTCCCTACCTCGCATTTTCCGCGGTGTTGTTGGGTGGGCTGGTCGCGACCCTCGCGAGCAGGGTCGGACGGGCGGCGGCATGCACGGTTGCGGCGGTGGCGTGTGTCGTTCTCGCCACCGAGCTCGTGACGATCATTCGCCGACAGGACGCGTGGTATTTCAGGCGTGCGCAGGCGATCGCCCGCACCTATCCGGAGGTCGTTTCCTTTTCCCCGATCTACTTCGCCATGACGCGGACCGAGCCCGGCTGTGGCTTGGAGAATCCGGTGCTGACCTACGGGAGCTTCGGGGACGAGTTCCTCGCGGGACCGAGCTTGCGAAAATTCGCCATCTCCGACGATCAAATCATCGACTGCCTTCGACGAAACCCCGAGGTCAAGGTGCTCGTCGACGTCGGGTTCTACATCTGCACCCGCAGCGACTCGGCGATCCGCCGTTACCTCGACGGAGAAGGAGCGGATCGGCGCATTTTCTTCTCGCGGCAAGACCGGGCCCAGTGGGACCGGGCGGTACCGTCCTTGCCGCTCTTCCACTGAGGACGATCGCAGCCCGATGTACGTCCTCGCGGGAGGCGGCGAACGGCCGACGGACGCATCCTTGGATTGCGCCATGGCGCGTGCGCACATCGCCGACGAACCATGAGTGGGCGACCATTCGGGGCCCGTCGCGGGCCGATTCCCACGGGGCGCCTCGCGTGTGCCGGGTGCCTCCTGGCGGTCTATGCGTTGCCTCTCTTCGTTCCTCCGGGGCCAGCTCCGCTGGGCGTCGTGACTCCTGCCGGTGCGACGCTCCTCGAACGGATTCTGCCGGGCGTTCCGTCGTGGTGGATCGCGATTCGTCTGGTTGCGCTGGCAGCGGGCGTCATTCTGTTGCTGCCTCTGCCCGTCGCGTTTCCGCGCATCGACCCGCGCGAGGTTCCGTCCACCAACGATGGCGACGAAATCGACTCGCGGCGCATCCTGGCAGTCGGCGTCGCGGTCTTCCATGCGATCGTGGCGCGTTGGGCGGGCAACTTCGGGACTGCGGGGCAGACCGCATATCTGATGGGGTTGTTCCTCCCTGCATTGCTCCTCGCCTCGCCCAGTCGGCGCTGGCGTCGCCCGAGATGGCGCGCGATTCTTCCGGTCGCGGGATTGATTGCTCTTTGGACCGCCCTGCGACTCTTCACGGATCTCAATTCGCCGCGCGCCGCCACGATGGCGGACGATTGGCGCGGCTGGTTGGACGTGCTCGCCTTCGTGCAAGGCGGGAAGAATCTGTTGACCGATCTCTACGACCCGTACGCGCCGGGCATCGGCGCGACGGCGCTGTTGTTCCAGGGCCTTCCGCTCTATCGGTCGGGCGTACTGCCCCTCAGCTTTCGGGCCGTCCAGGTCTTCCACATTCTGTGGCTCGCCGTGTGCGCTGCCGGCATCGGTGCGCTGGCGCGTCGATTGATCGGTCGCGGGACGGCGCTCGTCGCAGTGGCGGTATTTCTGTTCGCGCCGGTGACCCGGATGATGTCCATATTCCCTTTGCCCTACGTGTTGGGTCCGCTCTACGCGACTGCGATCGGCCTTTGCAGCGTCGCCTTTTGGCGCCGCCGTTCCGAAGCAGCGCTAGCGGCACTCGGCGCCTTGACCGGCCTCACCGTGTTGTTCCCGCCCGCAATCGCGATAGCGGGAGTGTTCGATCTCTACACCGTGTGGCACCTTCGCCGGTGTTGGCGACGCGTCTGGCCGGGCGCCGTCGCCGCCGCCGCGTCTCTCCTCGCGGTGGTCATCCCGGCGTTGCCGACCGTTCTGCGGGCCGAGCGGGCGACGCAAGTGCATTTGCGGTGGGACGGACTGATCCAGCTCATCGACCCGGTCCTGCTCGGGCAGCTCCCGATCCAGTCGTTCTCCCAATTCCGAGACGAGATCGTCGCACGTCCGCTGGACATCGTCGTGGGCGCGTTGCTTGCGCCCTTTGCTCACCCGCGGATGGCGGTCCATCTGTTGGGTGACTCCCTCTTCGACCCTCTGGGAGCGGTCCTGCTGGCGATCGGCATTGCGGCCTGTGCATGTCGCGTCCGTCGCTCGTCCACGGCACGTCTTCTCCCGTTGTTGCTCGTCGCGGCGCTGGCGCCGGCATTCATTTCTCCGGTGAACGTCGTCGACATCATGCACGCGCTGGTGTTGCCTGTGGCGGCGGCGCTGCTCTCCGCCGCAGGCTTCGTCGCGCTCCGCCTTCGCGTCGGATGGCTGCGGTCGGCCTCCGCCAGGGTCCTTGCCACGCTCGCGATCTGCCTTGGTGGGACCGTCCTGTTCGACGTGGTGAACGTTCACACGCTCGGCGCCTCATCCCTCGAGATCATGTTTCGTTCTTTGAATCCGGTGGATGCGGATCGGGTCGTCGTCGTGGACTATCCGAAAGACTTCCGCCCCGAGGTGCGGACGGGATTTTACACCGGGCCGATTTCGGCATTCGGGGCGCGACGTCCGGTCGGTTACTTCGCGTATGAGCCTGGCAACTTTCCGGTGTCGGACCTTGCCGCTGAAGGCAAAGACCTTCTCTTCTGGAGCGCGGGGTTGGAAGAGGACGTGCGATTGGCGAGCGCCGTTTGCGCCCAATGGCCCGCCGCGACGCTGTACGAGATCGTCGATGCGGCCGGTGTCGGTCGGAGCTACGCAGCCAACGTGTCGGGCGTGCCCTGGCGGCCGGCGCTCGCCGCCGATCGATGGCGCGAGTGGCCGTGTCGATCGCACGACGGGGCGCCGTGATCCCCGCGACTGACGACGCTGCCGGCGCGTCGATGCGCATCAGGCGCCGCTGCCGACGAGCGCCCGCCGCCGGAGGGGAGCGACTTCAGGGCGGGGTGCTGCGGTCGTCCGGCTCCTCGACTGGCGGGAACTCGCCGCCGAGCACGGTCGACCGCTCCTCGGACGAACGGAAGTCGTATTGACGGTTTCTCGGCCCGTCCTCGGCGGTGCCTTCGATCGCGGTCGTGCTGCGGACCTTCGACGGTATGCGCAGCCGACCGTGCACGGGCACGGTGAACGAGCTGTCGAGATCGATGGCTCCGCCGCGTGTCCAGGCGAGTCGTGCGTCCGGCACGTCCAAGAGCTGAAGCGTGGCTTTGAACCCGTACTCGGCGGTGTCGGCGTCGACGCCGATCAGGCGACCGCTGGCGGCGGACTTGAATTCGCTGATGCGAGCACCGCTTCGTGCCAATGTATTCGCGAGGCGTCCGATGTCGACCGACCATCTCGCGCCGACGGCGACCCGCTTGTCCGGCACGATGATGTCCTCCCACTCCTCCTCCGTGACGCCGCGCGAGCCGACCTCCTCGTCGAGCCATCGTTTCGCCTCGGTGCTCGGCTCGTTCGCCTGTCGCACCAACGACCATTTCCGCTCCGATGCGGTCCTGGTCACGGAGACGTGAGACCCTCGCAAGCTGTCGTCGCGTGTGTTTCCTCTCTGACGGATCCAGTCCTGAACGTACACGAGATACCGGGTCCGCCGCCCGTCGGCGTCGACGGCGGTACACTTCTCGACGAGGGTCGCGTTGACGGTCTCGTGCGTCGCGGGGAGAGGTGCCGCAGACTCGTCCGGCAGCAGATCGCCATACTTGGGCGTGACCTTCGTCTTGGCGCTGGTCGTCTTCTCGATCACCCTCGTCACGACGTCGCCGACCTGCCAACGATTCGGCGCGGAGAACGCGTGCGTCGCAACGGCTGCAGAACCGGGCGTGGGTGCATCAGCGGCTGCCCTCGTCTCGGCGCTCGCGCTCGCGACCGGTGTCGACGTGGCATGCGTGCCGGCGCCCGTCTTCTTTTCGCTGCTGCCGCGACAGCCGCCGACGCTGACGCAGATGGTCAGCAAGGCGAGAGGCGCGATGGTCGAGATGCGACGGGAGCTCACGGATCCTCGAGCTGGCGAGTTCACCGCGTCTTAGCACGGACGTTCGCGGAGAGCAGGGCGGTGCGCGCGTAGCGGTTGCGCTATCGGGGCGCACCGTCCGTCGGGAATTCCGTTGACCGCCGGACCGACGCAGTGCTAGCCCTCGTTCTCCCATGGATTCTCCTCAGGCCGCGAGCCATTGCGGGGGGCCGTCTCTCGCCGCGACGAGGGGAATAAACGAGAGCGCAGCGTCGCCGCCGCACATCACGATCGTGCGACCGCCCGCCGTCTCGTCCCGCTTCGCCTATACGGTCGGGGTGGTATTGCCGATCGGGGCGGCGTACGTCGCCGGCGCGTTGCTGGACGCCGGCTACCGCGTCGACGTCGTCGACGCCCTCGGTGAGGCGCCGCTCCAGCGCGGACCCACGTCGCAGCCGAACCTGATTCGTCACGGGCTGACGATCGCCGAAATTCTCGAGCGGATAGATCCGGAGACCGACGCGGTCGGCATCTCCGTCATGTTCTCCCAGCAGTGGCCGCACGTCGACGATCTGGTCCGCGCCATCCACGCGCACCTTCCCGGACGCCCGATCTTCATCGGAGGAGAGCATGCGGCGGGGGCGTGGGAGTTCGTGCTCGTTAGCTGCCCGCCCGTCACCGCCTGCGCGATCGGCGAGGGCGAGGAGACGATGGTCGAGCTCGCGCAGTACGTCGCCGGCGAGCGCGAGCTCGCCGACGTCGAGGGCATCGCGTGCCGCATCGACGGCCGCGCGCAACGCACCCGGCCGCGCGATCGCATCCGGAACGTCGACGCGGTGGCGCGCCCGGCGTGGCATCTCTTCCCGGTGGAGAAATACATGCAAGGCGGCTTCGGCTTCGGCGTCAACCTCGGACGCTCGATGCCGATTCTCGCGACCCGCGGCTGCCCGTATCAGTGCACGTTCTGCTCGAGTCCCGGCGATGTGGACGACCCGATACTACGTCCGCGACGTGACCGACGTCGTCGACGAGATCGCAGCCTACGTCGAGCGCTACGGCGCGACCAACATCGACTTCTACGATCTCACCGCGATCATCAAGCGCGACTGGATTCTCGCGTTTTGCGCGGAGCTCGAGCGCCGCAAGCTCGCCATCACGTATCAATTGCCGTCGGGCACCCGCTCCGAAGCCCTCGACGCGGAGGTGCTGGCGGCGCTCCATCGCACCGGATGCCGCAACATCTGCTACGCCCCGGAATCGGGCTCGCCCCGAACGCTCGCGCGCATCAAGAAGAAGATCAAGCCGGAGCGGATGGTGGAATCGATTCGTGCGGCGACGCGAAGCGGGATCGTGGTGAAGGCGAACCTCATCATCGGGTTCCCCAACGAGACTCGTCGCGAGATCTGGGACACCGTGCGCTTCGGTATGAAGCTCGCGTGGCTCGGCGCGGAAGACCTCCCGCTCTTTCCATTCGTGCCGTACCCCGGCACCGAGCTGTTTCGGCAGTTGCGCGAGGAAGGCGTGGTGCCGGAGCTCAGCAACGAGTACTTCGCCCAGCTCGGTTACGGTGACCTCGACCGCGCGCCGTCCCTCACGCGTCACGTCTCGAGTCGGCAGCTGGCGTGGATACGCGCGATCGGCATGACCGCGTTTCTCGTGATCGGCTACCTGCGCCGGCCGTGGCGCGCGCTGCGCACGCTGAATGCGCTCGCCAGCGAGCGCAGCAACACGGTCGTCGAGCAACGCCTGGTCGAGATCAAGCGCCGCGTCGTGAGCGCGCTCCGCCCCCCTCGGGCGCGACGGTCGAAAGCGGCGCGCCGGGAGAGCACGACGGCGGTGCCCGCCATGACGACGTGACCGCATCACGGCGGCGGAGCGGTTGACAGAGGCGGCTTCGTCCTCCGCTGATCGCGTGCTCCTCGCGGCGAGCGCGGTCGTTGCCCTTCTCGGTGTCGTCGTGCGGGTCCACGACGCCGTCGCGTTTCCGGCGATCTACGACTACGACGCCAGCGGCCACGCCGTGAACGTCCTCGACCTCTTGGAGCGGCACCTCCCGAACGTTCGCTCGTGGTGCGGCAGTCATCCGCCCTTCTACTACGCCATCGGTGCGGTGCTCTGGATGATCGTCCCCGACGCCGTGCCGGTCCACGTGACGCTGCGATTGCTGTCCGCCGGCGCCTGGGTCGCGACGGTCGCACTGGCGTGGCGCGCGCTTCGCCGGCTCGGTTTCGGCGCCGACGCCGCGGTCGCGTCGGCGATGCTGCTTGGCGTACCGGGCCTCCTGATCCCGTCGTTCATGATGACGAACGACGCGCTGTGCGCGCTCCTCGTGACGGCGACGCTGGTGCGTTTGCTCGACGCCCCGTCGGACGAGTCGGCGCTGACGCGGCACGCGGCGGTCACCGCGATCTTCGCGGGTCTCGCCGCGCTCACGAAGGCGACGGGCGTCGCCGCGATCGGGATCGCGGTCCTCTTCTACGCGTGGCGATCGCGGCGGCGGCCGGCCCGCGCCCTGACGACCGTGGCCGTGGTCGGCGCGGTGAGCGGTCTCATCGCCGCTCCGTTTTACGCCTGGTTGTTCTCGTCGCTCTCGGGATCGCCGTACGACGTCCTCGCGGCGCGGGCGGGCTCGCTGGAGAAGGAAGCCATCAGCGCCGTCGTCCAGGCGGCGGCGCCGGCAAAACGGTTGTACCCGTCGTTCGCGGGCCTGCTGTACGCGTCGATCTGGGGCGATCCGACGGCGGCGTTCCTGCCGCGCGCGCCGCGACTGCCGAGCGCTCTCGTGTCGCTCGGTGGCATGCTCCCGGTGGCGGTGGCGGCCGCGGGAGCGCTCCGCGGCGCGATCAGGCGGGACGTCGTCGGCCGTGCAGGGATCGTGGTGCTCTTCGGCGCGCTGTACCTCGCCGCGCTGGTGCCGCACGCCGTGCACATCCCGTACATCGTTCTCACCAAGACGAACTACCTGCTGCCGGAAGCGCTGCCTGCGGCGCTGCTGCTCGCGATCGGCATCGGGACGCTGGCGGGCGCCGGACGCGACGCGCTGCGAGGAGCGCTCCTGGTCGTTGCAACCGCCGGCATGGCGTTGTCCTGGTACGGATGGTGGGAGCCGCCGGTGCCGGCGACGCCGCCGGCCGCGCTTCATGCCGCGTCGTCGGACCCGGCGGCCGTCACCGTCGAGCGGTACTTCGCCGATCGCGCTCGAGATCCGATTCGAGCGCTGCGCGTCCTCGCACCGACGTTCCATCTCACGCACCAGCTTCGCATGGCTCGGATTCTCCGCGTGCCGGTCCCACGCGACCGAGGATTGAGTGCCGAGGACGAGCGGTCGCTCGAGCTGGCGCGGGCCCGCGTCGCGTGGCTCGAGCTCTACAATCTCGTCCGCTGGATGGAGCCGATCGCCGGCGGACTGGACGTCGAGGTGTTCGATGTCGAGCACACGGATGCGACCGCCGACGTGCGCGCGCGCATCAGCGCCATCGGGGCGGCACCGCCGCGCGACGGGGAAGGCATCGGGCTCTGGCCCTTCCCGCCGTTCGAGCAGCGCTTCACGCTCGAGCGCACCGGCGATGCGTGGCGGATCACCGCGATCGCGCAGGGCGGTGTGGTGCCGGAGAACGCCGTCGAGGCCTTCGTCGCCGACCCGACGCTCGCCGGCTTGGACTCGCTGCAGGCTCTCGGATGGCGTCCGAGCTGGGAGAGCGCCGTCGCGTCGGTCCTCGGTCGGTCGCGTTGAGCATGATCGCATCCGACGGCGTCGAGGCTGCACCCTCCGGCTCGCGATCGCCGCGCTGCGGAACGACGCACCGCCTTGGCCGCGCGCTCTACCTCGCGTGGTCGGCGTCGTGCGTCTCGGCGCTCGTCGTACTGATCGGAACGCGATGGCTTCGCTACACGCGCTGGTCGGCCGTGCCGGCCCTCGATCACGTGCTCCGGGAGATGATGGTCGTCACCGTGCAGCTCTTCCTGTGGCCGTGGGCATACACGACGGTGAACTTCTCCGCGATGCTCCTCGCCGTGGCGGTGCTCGCGGCGGGTCTCCACCGAAGACTCCTCCGGCACGTCGTGACGTCGTGCCGGGGCAGGTGGCGGCTCACTCCGGCGACCGTGTCACTCGTTCTCGGAGTGATGGTGTGGTTCCACTACCTCTTCGACGTCAATCCGACGGTGGCGGCGACGTGCGCGACGTCGCTCGTGCTCGCGTCGCTCCTCGAGCACCCGCGCGTCGCGTCGCTGCTGCCTCGGCCGGTATGCCTCGTCGCGTGGGGGGCGTTTTTCGTCGTCTGGCTCGTCGCGGCGGGTGACTTCGCCGACCGGCTGACGATGATCGCGTGGGCGGTGATCCTTCTCGCCTCGCACCGCTGGCTGGTCTCGAGGACCGGCCGGCTCGAGATCGGCCTGCTCCGCGTTCTCCTGGTGATGCCGATGAACCTCCTTCCGGCATACGTGCCGCTCGTCCTGCCGCTGCACGCCGGGCACCGTCTCGGCGACGGCCTCGCGTACAGCTTCTGCGAGCTGCCCGATCGCGGAGCCCTCTACGCCAGCGTTCCGCGCTGCGACACGCCGACCACGTACGAGAACTGCCATGACGGAGTGGTGGTCGAGTACGACCCGACGCGCATGCAGCGCGTGGCCGAGCACCGCTTCTTTTCGCCGGAGTTCTACGGGCGCCTCGAGGTGATGGCGTGCGTTCCGGACGAGGTGCACGTGGGCGTCCAGGGCTCGTTCCTGCACGGGAGACCGCTGATCCAGAGTGTCATGGCGTTCTCCGCCGCCGACCCCGGCAGCTTCACTCCCGCGCTGGTCACGGGACTCGGGGTGCAAATCGCTTACGACGAGGCGCACGACGCGCTCTTCTATGCTGGAGAGTTCACCAACGGCGTCGTGCGCTACGATCGCCGCTCCGGACGATTCGACGACAGTGCCAGCCCGGGCTTCCTCCATCACTGGTACAAGCCGGTGTCGCTCGCGCTCGAAACCGGCTCGCTCGTCCTCCATACGACCAGCGTCCACCCGGCCCGCAACCGCATCTACCTCGCGGAGTGGATGCAAGGGCGGTACGCGTACGCCCTCGACCTGACGACGCTCCAGGTGGTCGCGCGTTACGACGTCGGGGGCGGCGGTGCGCTCGGGATCTCGGTCGATCCGGAGCGCGATCGTCTGTTCGTGAGCAGCGTGTGGGGCATCGAGGTATTCGACCTCGCGACCGACACGTTGATCGCGCGCAAACGGATCGGGCTCGGCAACCGTCCGGTGGTCGTCGATGCGCGGCGCAACCGTCTGTACGTGAGCTCGACGGTCGAAGGAAAAATCCGCATTCTCGATCGAGATACGTTCAAGACCGTGGGGCAGATCCCGACCGGTATCGGACCGCGGTACGCGTATCTCTCGAAGGACGGGCGATACTTGTTCGGGAGCTCGGTCGCGGCGCACTACTACTGGAACCTCGACGCGCTCGTGCCGTAGGACGCCGACGACGGCGCTCACGGCGCGCTTCCACAACGCCAGCTTCGCCAGCGATCGCGGGGTGCGCGCGGTTTCCAGCCGCGCGCCGAGAGTCCCGCCGCGTAGACGCGGCCGAGCCGGGCTTCGTCCCAGATCTCGTACAGGATCGCGTCGGGCCATTGCGCGCACACGGTGCGCGCGACGCTCAAGTCGTCCTCGAGGCCGGGGCTCCAGAACAGAAGGTCCTTGTGCTCCTCCGCGAGCTCGCCCCGTGGCAACGGGCCGCCGGCATACTCGAGGAATCCCACCGGCCGCGGTCCCGCGAACGCCGTCACCGGGCCGGTCATCAGCCATCGCACGTCCGGACCGAGCTTCTTGGCGTAATCCAGCACCACCACGCGGTCGGCATCCTCCACCCGTAGCGCGCGAAACATGATCCCGTGCGACGAGCCGCTGAGGATCCGCGGATTCACGACGTCGAAGAGCACGGTTCCGCCCACGCCTATCGCCACGGCCGCCACCGCGACGGCGATACGGCCGCGGCTTCGGCGCCATCGGATTCGTCGCTGGACGGCGGCGAATCCGCAAGCCGCGAGCAGTGCCGCCGGCACCGGGATCGCGACCGCATGGACGATGTCGACGACGTCGACCGGCGAGACGAACGCCGGGCACAGCGCCGCGCCGGAGAAGGCGAGCAGGACGCGAGCGGCCGAGGAGCGGCGCGCCGCCGCGATGCAGGTCGCGAGGCCGATCGCGATCAGCGCGCCACCGAGCGGATCGAAGAGCGCGTCTCCCCAGAGCCGGATCGCGATGCGGGGATGTGCAAACGGCGCCAAGACCGCCGCGACGACGATGTCCGACGCGGGCGGAGGAGCCCCCAGCCCCGGCACGTAGTACTGCAGAGGAATCTGCCCGAGCAACGCGGCATCGACGCGCGCGATCGGCCCGTCCCAGCGGAAGTGCGACGTCATCTCGGCCGGCCGCAGGACGTGGGTCGACGCGGGGATCACGGCGGCGGCGAACGAGGCGCACCCGACCGCGAGGCCGACCCAGAGCGCCCGCAACGATCGCCGTAGACGCCAGATCGCCCAGGCGACGAAGAACGCGACCGTCGGCACGACGCCGGGGTAGGTGACGGCGATGCCCGCACAGGCGCCGAGCGCGGCCAGCGCCGCCTCCGAGCGGCGGCGGCACGCGACCAATGCGCAGAGCGCGACCGCGATGGAGTAGATCGGCCCGGCGACGAAGGGACCCGGGAACAGCGTCACGAAGCGCGTATAGGGGGCGAAGAGAAAGACTGCGATCGCGATGACCGCGCCGCCGCCGCCGCCGACGAGCATCCGCGCCAGCATCCCGACGCCCACGGCGGCGACGGCCAGCGACGCGATTTGAAAGACCTGCGCCGAGCGAAACGTCAGCGGCAGAATTCCCGACTGGAAGAGCGGCACACCATGGAAGAAGAGGAGGACGCCGCCCATTCCCGGGAGGTCCAAATCGAACAGATCAGTGATCAGATTCTGCTTTTGAGAAACGAAGCGGACGATGTCGAGGAACCCGCGCCAGCCATCGACGACGTCGGCGACGCGTGGCGACTGAAGATCGGTCAGCAGCCGGACGACGACCCAGACGACGATCAGCGTGATCGGCACCAACGCGCGCGAGCAGCACCGCCGCGTCGGCAGGGTGAACGAGCTCGGGACGACGAGCAGCAATGCCGGCACGAACAGCATGCCGAGGTAGGCCACCTGACCCGCAGGTCCGAGGCCGGACGCCCACGGCGCGCTGCACGCGTGAAGCGTCGCGACGATGACCGCGAGGATGCGCACGGCGCCGCCGCGGAGCGCGCCGGGCGCGGTCGCGATGCGAGCAACGCGTCGCCGAATCGGAGCGGACGGATCGGCCAGCAGCAGGGCCGCGCCCGCCAGCGCCGCGAGGCGGACGGCGACCCACAGCGGCGGCACGCCCGGAATGATCCGCGCGAGAAGCGACGAGCCCGCAGCCGTCAGCGTCCCGAGCGGCACCGGCCGCGGGGGATCGAAGAGGGGAGCCCCGTAGACGAGCACCAGCAAGGCCCCCAGAGCGAGACGCACCGTCGACCGTGCGCGGGCGCCGAACGGCGGCCGATGTCGACCGCCGATCGTCATCGAGGCCGGGCGCGCGTGATCAGCGCCGCGTCGCCTCGGGCGGCGTGTCGCGCGCGGCGTAGCGCACCGGGGTGCGCCGTCGTGCGACGCGCGCGGCGGCGCCGGCGACAGCGTGTCCGCTGCTTTCCGTCACGAGCGCGGCGCTGGCGGCGATCGCGAGCAGGCGATGCAGGATCCGGCGCGCCGGGACCGGTAAGCGCCGGAGCGGACGGACCCTGGTTTCGACGGCCATGAGGGCCATCGCGCCGAGCACGCCTCCGCAGACGCGTCGCGCGCGTGCGCGGTATTCGGGCTTCAAGACGTCGAACACCAGGATCACCCGATCGCGGTCCGTGTCGTTCCACACGCGATGACGAAACGCCTCGTTGAAGGCGAACGCGTGTCCCTCGCGCCAGCCGACGCGCCGTCCCGCGACCTCGAGCCCGCAGCGGTCGACCTCGCCGGGGACGGTGAGGCCGAGGTGACAGCGATACATGGCGTTGGTGTCGCCGTTGTGCGCCGGCAGCGCCGAATGCGGCTCGAGCAGGTTGATGAAGGCGGACGTCAAGTTGGGAATCGAACGGATCACCTGCACGGTCTCGGGAAACCGCGCGCAGTTCTCGCGGTACCAGCGATTGCACGTCACGAAGTTGATGCTGCGCCAGCCCGGGATGACGACGTCGTCGGGAATCCACGGTGGCTTCAGCTCCGCACCGCCGCGATGGCGATAGTCGTCGAACTCGGCGCGAATCGTTTCCCACCGCCGCTCGACGTCGGCGAGCCACGGGCACTCCTCGCGCGGATAGAAGACCGGGCCGCCCGCCGCGTAGTCGCCGTACACTCGGAAGTAGAGATCACCCATCGAACGGCTCAGCTCGGGGAGCGGGTCATAGAGCCACAGCCGCGAGCTTCCGGTCAAGGAGAATGCCCCGTCGCCGTGAGCACCTCGCGCGCCCCGCTACACGGCGAAAAGCGGCCGTGTTATATCCCCCCGCTCGCCGCACCCGAAACGACCATGATGCCTCGTCGCGTCGTCCTTGCTCTGCTCGTCATCGCGCTGCCTTGCCTCGGCGGATGCAGCAGCGGCGACGACAAGACGGCGACCGCGTCGCGTCCGACGGCGGGACTTCGCACGATGAGCTCCGCGACGGCGGCGCGTGCGACGACGGCGCCGGTCGCGGCCGCCAAAGGGACCTACGCCCTCTACTCGGCGCCTCGGTGGCAGGTCGGCGACGTCGTGAGCAGCGAGGGCACGACCAAGACGACCGCCCACGTCACGAGCCTCCGAAAGGACGGCACGACTGCTCCTCTCGCCGACGTCGAGGACACCGTCACCGCCAGCTGGATGGAGAAGTGCGCCGGCGTCGACGCCGACGGCAAGCGGACACGCTATCTCGTCTACGTCTCGCAATGGTCACGGCACGCGGCCGCCGGAGCGGCCGCGGATGAAAGCATCCAGGGATCGTACTTCGCGGTGAGCGGCTCCGGCCCTTCACGGAGATTTTCGATCGTCGAGGGAACGCATGAATGGACCCCCGAGGCCGGGAACTGGCTCACGGACCATTTCGGCTCGCGCAGCGTGAGCGACGAGCAGTGGCTCCGCATGCTGCTCCTCGAGAAGGGAGTCGCGGCCGGGGAATCGTGGACTCCGGATCCGGACCTCGTCGCGTCGGTGCTCGGCGAGAGCGGACTCGGCGTCGACGCGTCCAAGGTCACGGCGCGCGTGACCCTGAAAGCCGTCGAGAACAACGTCGCGCAATGCGGTTTCAAGATGTCGCTCAAGACTCTTTCCGCTCCCGAGGGAAACGCCGCGTGGACGAAAGGAGGAACGATGACTTTGGACGGCGAGATGGCCGTGCCGCTGTTCACGCCCCTCGCCGCGCTGGCGAATTTCCACTGTCGCGCCTCCGTCGAAGGCGAAGCGGCGGACGTCGGCGGGGGGCACCGCCAATACAGTCTGCAAGTGGATGAAAGGCGCGCGACGACACCGGGAGGAACGTTTCCGCAGCCCGCGACCGCGCCGGAGCGCGGACGGCTTCCGGATTCGAAGTAGGAAATCGTCGGCCGGTCCTCCATGGCGACCTGCGACGGGCGCGTTCGGCGCGGGTCGCCGCCGAGAGTCGATCAGCGCCCGGCCTGGCGGCGGTGCGCTCGAGGAGCGTGACGTACGACCGTGAGCGCGGCTCGAACGTGCGGGCGGCCGCGCCCCATCGGTACACCGTGCCGCCGTCGGGCATGATCTCGGCGACGCCGACGGTATCGTAGTCGGCGTTCGCCTCTTGCTGCGTCCACTCCAAGACCGTTTGCGCCGAATCCGAGCGTCGCGACCACGATTGATCGACGTTGACGAGCACCAAGAAACGGGGCTGGGCGGCCTCGATCTCGGCGATCATCTTCTCCTGCATCGCGCGCGCGAACGGTTGCGGCTCCATCAGCGGGTACATGTAGATGTAGCTCGTCGCGGCGCGCCGCTGCGCATAAAAATAGATCTCGGGCTCGGAGCCGATCACCGCGATCCGATCATCGCGGTCCGAATGCTCGCGGACGTAGCGCGCGATCTCGACGGCCTCGATGAACGGATTGGTGCCGTAAATCGCCCGCGAGATCTCGATCGGCGACAGCGAGAAGAAATACCCCCGGTCCTGGAGAAGACAGAGCGTCGCGGCGAGGAGGGGCAGCGCCAAGCCGACCGCCGGCGCGAGGTCGGCGCGTCGCGCGGCGAGCGCGCGGGTCAGCGCGCTCACCCCGGCGCCGGACAGGAGGCTCGCGGCGGGCAGCAACAAGACGAAGTAGTGCTCGTCGAAGCGCCATCCGGTGACGACGGCGAGAAACGAGAACGCCGTGAACGAGAGCAGGAACGCGGCACGCCGCCGGGTGGCGTGATCCCACCACACCGCGGTCGCGCCGATCGCCACGAGCAGCCATTCGGCGGGCGCGGTTCCGACGATTCGCAGGCCTTGCACCTCGAGCTTCAGCACGCCGATCGATACCGGGATCATCGTGACGTACTCGCGCGCATAGGTGACCGTCCAGAACCAGAACGGATCGAAGGCGCCCGCGAGGTACATGCCGAGCGCCGCCGCCGCCACCGGCGCCGCCGCGCCGAGCGCGAAGACGACGCATTCGATCGCCGTTCTCCGTCGGCTCCAGGCGCCGCGTGCGACGCCCGTCGCGACCACGTAGCAGCCGCCGAAGGCGACGAACGCCGCGGCGTGCTGCTTCATGAGGAAGGCGACGCCGAGGAGGACGCCGGCGCCCGCGGTCCGTCCGAGGCGGCGGTCGTCGGTCCCGGTCACCAGGAGCAGCACGGCGGCGAGCATCGGGAGCACGACGAAGTGCTCGGCATTGGCCGTGAACCCGAAGACGGGCGAGCCGAGGGAGAGCAGGGCGTACGCCGCCGCCGCGCCGACGGCCGCGTAGGAATCGAGCACCCGGCGAGCCACGGCATAGAGCAGCAGGATCGACAGCAGATTCACGGCGAGCAGGCCGATGCGAATCGCGACGACGCTCTGGCCGAATGCCGCGAGAATCGCGGCATAGCTGTAATAGACGCCGGGCAGCTTCATGCTGTGCGCGGCGACGTAGGGGATCTCGCCCCGCAGGATGAGCTGGCCCATGTAGGCGTACTCGCCCTCGTCGCGCTCGAGCGGCACCGCGAGGAGACGTGCGCGGAGCACGACCGTGAAAAAGACGATCGCCGCCAGCGCCAGCCGGCGCGCGAGCGCGCCGCCGTCCGTGGCGCGGGCGGGATGCGCCGCGCGTCGAGACCCGGTCAGCGCCATCCTTCGGCGAGCTCGAGCGGGAGGTTCTCCCAGGTGTTCACTGGACCGACGTCCGGCACCACGATCGACCAGACGTCGGCGGCGTGCGCGTGCAGCAGCGCCGCGAGCTGGAGCTCCCAGTCGTGGACGTAGCGTCCGGCGTCGGCGCCCGCGGGCGCCGGGGGCAGGTCGCCCGGCGTCACGTCCTGCGGCGTCAGGAGGACGCCCGCGACCCAGACCTTGCCGCCGGCGCGCAAGGTGCGCTCGACGCGCGCCAGCTCCGGCTCGACCGCGGCGCTGCCGAGCTTCATCGCGTCGGCGATGCGGGCGTGGGTGTGGAAGCGATGCTCGTCGAGGTCGGGAATCGTGATCCACGGCGCCTGCCCGCGGTAGTAGCGGTCGAAGGTGATCCCGAACTGCCAGGGGAAGATCACGACGAGATCGTGCGCCGTGGCGTCGTGCGCCACGGTCGCCGCGATCAGGTCGAGGTTGGTCATCCGCATCCGGACGGTCGCGCCGACGCCCGCCGCGACCAGCAACGCGCCGGCGGCGACCGCCGCGGCGCGCAGCGCCTCGGCCCGGCGCGACCCGCGCGCGAGCAGCGCGGTGCCGGCGTCCCCGGCGAGCGCCAGCATCGCCATCAACGGGAGGTAATACCAATACTGCGGCCGGATGCGCGCGACGACGACGAGGTAACAGAGGAAGCCGGCGACGCCAAGTACGGCGGTGACGGTGAGGAACAGCGCGCGATCTCGGTCCGCGTCCGCGGGCTCGCCGGCGCGTTGCAGCCCGACGCGCGCGCATCCGAGGACGGCGCCGACGAGCGCGATCGCCCAGAGGAGCGCCAGCGCGTCGACACCGGGAGCGACCGCCTGCCTGAGCACGCCGATCGCGTTGGCGAACGTCCAGTCGCCCTGCTCGAGATGGGAGATGCCGAAGGCGTAGGTGATCCACGGCAGGTCGATCACCAGCGACGCGCATGCCGCGGCCGCGAGCGCCGCGACGCCGGCGAGGATCCGCCGGTCGCCGCGCCGCAGACACACGGCGGCGCCGCCCGCGCAGATCGCCATCACGAGGACGCCGTTCGGCAGGTACGTCTGCACGCTCGCGAGCGCGGCGACGAGCGCGAGGACGAAGCCGCCGGCCGTCGGCCGCTCGACGAGCGTCCACGTCGCCGCCATGCAGACCATCACCGCGACGGCGCCGAGCTCGTAGCCGCGGACGGAATCGCCGTAGATGATCACCGACGGGCTCATGCCGAAGAGCAGGAGCGCGACCACCGGCGCGCGGGCGCCGAGTCGCCGGCCGCTCCACCACAGGACCGCGAGCGAGAGCAAGCCGATCGCGAGACCGAGCCGGCGGAAGGCCGCGTCGCTCTCGGCGCCGGCGAGATGCCAGACGTGGAGCAGGACCGGCCACACGATCGGAAACGAGTCGTAGTGGGTGCTGGCGAAGACGGCGCGCCACGAGGGCATGCTCGCGACGTTGACGCCGTTCACCTCGTCCCGCCACAGGCCGCCGGCGTGGCGATGATGCGCGACGTGGAGCACGACGATGCCGGCGGCGAGCAGCGCCGCCACCACGACCTCGACGCGACGCGCGCGCGCGGCGCCACTCGTCGAGTCCGGCGCGACCGGAGCCGGCCGCGACTCGGTACGGATCAACGCGCGCACGCGTCGCGGTCGTCGCCGCCGGGCGCGTCGGCGGCGCCGCCGTCGGCGTCGTGCCGGAGCACGTAGCCCATCGGCGCGCCGCCGACCGTGCGGTAGAGCCGCGCGAGATACACGCCCAACGCGGCCGCGGCGAAGAAGACGCCGCCGAGACCGAGCAGCAGCAGCGAGAGCGCCGCGACGAACGTCGACGTCGTTCCGACGGTGAGGCACCAGAGGACGCCGGCGACGCCGAGCGTGCCCGAGCCCGCGGCGAGGATCGCGAGGAGCGCGAGCGGCACGGTGGTGAAGCTCGTCACCAGATCCATGTTCAAGCGGACGAGCGACGCGAAGTCGTAGCGCGAGCCGCCGACCCGGCGCGGATCGTGCCGCACCGGGATCTCGACGACGCGGAATCCCAGCCAGGCGGCGAGGGCGAAGAACGGCTTTCCCGGCGCCCACGCCGTCCGGGTCGCGTCGACGACCGCGCGCCGGTACGCCTTGAACTGACCGCCGAAGTCCTCGATGTCGGTGCGGACGAGCGCCCGCGCGAGCCAGTGCACGAAGCGTGACCCGAGCCAGCGCCAGGTCTTCTCGTGGCGCACCGCGCGCCGCGCGGTCACGACGTCGACGCCGGGCGCGAGCGCCGCGAGGAGCCGCGGGATCTCCTCGGGGGGGTTCTGCAGATCGCCGTCCATGGTGACGACGACCCGGCCGCGCGACTCGAAGATCCCGCAGCAGAGCGCCGCCGCCTGGCCGAAGTTCCGCGTCAGGGTGAAGACGCGGACGGCGGGGTGGCGGGCGGCGACCGCGGCGAGCGTGGCGCGCGACCCGTCGCTGCTGCCGTCGTCGACGAGGAGGATCTCGAACGACTCGCCGCCGGCGGCGAGCGTCCGCGCGATGCGCTCGACGAGCTCCGCGATCGTCCGCTCCTCGTTGAAGAGCGGGACCACCACCGACACCGCCGGCCGATCGGCGCCGCCGCTCACGGCACCGTCCGATCTCGATCAGGGCCGCCGCGCCTGCGTCGCGCCGAGCGGCGCCGCCGGCGGGCGTTCACGGGACGCTCCGCAGCACGCGGGGTGCCGCCTCCGGCCCGGCGCAGAGCAGCAGGTCGAGCGCGGAGAGGTGCGAGACGAACGGCTCGTGGAGCTGCCGGTACCGGGGGTGACGATAGTCGTGGAACTCGACGCGAATGCCGTGGCGCGCGCAGAGCGCGACGTCGAGGTAGGCGCGGCCGCTCGCGCCCTCGAGGAGCTCGTGCGCGCCGAGCACCTTCATGAAGGCGATGATCCGCTCGGTCGGCCCGGGCCGATCGGGAAACTCCTCGCGGTAGCGGCGCTCGAGCGCGTGCTCGGAGGAGACGACGAGCGGCGTGTCGATGCGCAGATGCGTGGCGAGAAAGCGGATCGACGGGATCGAGGCTTCGACCATGCGCCGCGCGCTGCGGTCGAGGGCGGCGTCGAGGGCCGCGAGGACGTCCTTCGCGAAGGGGCTCCGCCGGTAGAAATGCCGCAAGGTCGTCAGGTGCCTCCGCGCCCACGGCACGCCGGCGTCGAGCGGCACGTCGCAGATGCGCCGGTCGTGCGGCGGGCGTCCCGCGTCGGCGCGCTGGTCGCCCGTGCGCGCCGTCGCGGCCGCCGGCGCCGTCGGTGCCGCGTCGCGGTCGCGGCGAATCGGGAGGTGCAGCCAGTGCGCGCCCGCCGGGCCGCGGACGCGATTCCGATGCGTCCAGCCGCTCGACGAGAACTCCATCTCGTCGGCGATGATGAAGGCGTCGACCTGGCGCATCTGGTCGAAGTATCCGAGCCACGGAAGATACCCCGGCTGAATGCCGGCGACACGCGTGGGCATCGCGGCGCGACGCCTCAGGACTCGTCGCACGGGCCGCTTCGCACGCCCGCGTCGCCGGCCCCGCCGAGTGTCGCAGGCGCCGATCGCCCGGCGCTCGTCACGCGGCCGCGCGTCAGGTCGTCCAGTTCGAGCGGCGCGACCGTGCCGCCGCCGCCCGGCCGCGCGACGTCGGCGTAGCCGGCGTCGATGATCGTCCGCATCCGCCGCTTGAGCCATGCCGGCGCGTCGAGATCGTCGATGTACCCGTGGTTGCAGCGCAGGTAGTAGGCCCGTCCAGCCCTCACCAGCGGCGGGTCCTCCGGCTGATTCACCCGGTCGCGCCACTCCCGGTATGCGGCGACGGCGCGCTCGCGCGGGACGCCGCAGAGCTCGAGCGTCCGCGTGCGCGTCTCGCGCGGCAGCTTCGAGTCCCGGCCGTGGCGGCCGATGTAGACGTTCGCCGCGAAGTGCGCGTAGCCGAGGCACGCGAGCGTCTTCACGACGGGGCTCCGCATGCGCGAGAGGGCGAGCAGGCCCGTGCCGCGCGACATCTGCATGTGGCGGGCCTCGTCGATCGCGTGGTTCCTCAAGATCGTGCGAATCAGCGGGTGCATGTCGGGCTCGTCGATGGTGCAGCGCTCGACCGTCTTCTGATTCACGTTCAAGGCGTAGCGCGTGAGGTAGTAGTAGTGGAGGTCGCCGCGCAGCCAGCCGAGGACGGTGTGGAGCGCGACGTAGCGCTCCGCCATCCGCAGCGAGACGTTGGTCGCGCGCAGGTCCTCGAGCGTGAGGCCGTACGCCGCCAGCACCTTCCGGACGACGAGGAGGAAGGCCTGGATGTGCGTCGTCTCCTCGACCACCTCGCGCGCCATGTAGAGGGCGACCTCGGGATCGTCGCCGATGATCGTGCGCAGCGCCGCTTCGAGGTTGAGGACGTTGGTCGCGACCTCGGCGACCGCGGTCGAGAGATAGCTCTGGCAGAACGACAGCCGGTTCAGCATCAGCCGCTTCTCCGGCGCGAGCTCGTGCCAGACCGGCTCGCCGTAGAACCAGGTCATCTCGCGCGGAAACAGCGTGTGCTCGTCCATCGTCGCGGCGTCGAACTGCTCCGCCGGCTCGAGGAAGTGCGCCCGCAGCCGGTCGACCTCGCGGTCGCTCACCGCCTGCAAACGCCGCGTGAAATCGAAGCTTGCCGCCATCTCGCCGTGCCTCGCCGCGTGGAATCCTCGCGGTCCGCATAGCACCGCCACGCTCTCGTTGGGAAGCCGCCGCGCGGCGGCAGCGTGCGCGCCGGCGGCAAGTGTGCCGCGTCTGTGCCCGGGCGCCGCGGCGCGGATCGGCGGCGTATCCGCGAAAGTCGTGGCCCCGCATGGGCGCGTCCTGCTACAACGCGCCGCGGAGCACGCGATGAAGATCCTCGTGACCGGCGGCGCCGGCTACATCGGCTCGACGCTCGTGCCGCTCCTGCTGGAAGCGGGGCACGCCTGCACCGTCGTCGACCGCTTCTTCTTCGGCGACGGGCTGCTCGCGGCCGCGGCGGCGCGCCACCGCGAGCGGCTCCGCATCGTGCGCGCGGACGTCCGGCGGGTCGACCCGCGGGTGTTCGAAGGCATCGACGCCCTCGTCGACCTCGCCGGGATCTCGAACGACCCGGCGTGCGAGCTCGATCCCGACCTCACCCGCAGCATCAACGTCGAGGGCGCGGTGCGGGTCGCGCGCCTGGCGCACGCGGGCGGCGCGTCGCGCATCGTGTTCGCGTCGTCGTGCAGCGTCTACGGGCACGGCGCCGACCTCGAGCTGCGCGAGGACGCGGCGCCGAATCCGGTCTCGCTCTACGCGCGCTCGAAGCTCGAGGCCGAGGCCAAGCTGCTCGAGCTCGGCCGGGCGACGGGCGTCGCCGTCACCGTCCTGCGATTCGCCACCGCGTTCGGGCTCTCCGAGCGCATGCGCTTCGACGTCGCCGTGAACGTGATGACGAAGAACGCCTACGTGCTGCGCGAGATCGTCGTCGAGGGCGGCGGCCGGCAGTGGCGCCCGTTCGTGCACGTGCTCGACGTCGCGTCGGCGATCCGCCGCGTGCTCGACCTGCCCCGTGAGCGCGTCCGCGGCGAGATCTTCAACGTCGGAGCGACGGAGAACAACGTGCGCATCGTGAACCTCGCGTATCGCGTGCGCGACCTGATTCCGGGGACGGCGGTCGTCGTCACCGCGACCGATCCCGACCTCCGCGACTATCACGTGTCCTTCGAGAAGATCCGCCGGCGCCTCGACTTCACGCCGGCGCACGGCATCGAGGACGGCGTCGCGGAGATCCTGACGGCGCTGCGGTCGGGCACCGTCGATCCCGACGACCGCCGCTGGTACACGCTGCGGCAATACCTGTTCCTCGCCGAGGTCGAGCGCACCTTCAACGCCGTCGCGATGGACGGCCGGGTCCTGTCGTGATCACCCGGCGTCGCCGGAGCGGCCGAGGCCGGTCGTTCCGCCGCGACGCCGAGCGCGCCCGGGCGCCCCGGTGGCGGCGTGTGACGCCGTGTCGTCGCAGCCGGCATCCGTCCGCGCCGCGGCCGATCGTCGACGCGGCGCCGACGTCAGTTCTTCGACGTCAGCCCGCGGGCGGCGCGGCTTCGCGGTCGATCTCGGCGAGCGCGTTCACGTAGCCGCTGCCGTCCGCCAAGCGCCAGTCGTCGCAGCCGGCGCAGATAGGCGCGTCCGCGAAGCGGCGCTCGAGATGGGCGCGGCGGCGCGCCGCGAGCTCCGCGCCGGTCCAGATCTCGGCGATGGAGCGCTCGCGCACGTTCCCGAGCGGCGCGCGCGCGTCCCAGTCCGCGCCGCACATGGTCACGGTGCCGTCCTGCAACACCATCAGCGACGAGAACAGCCAGCGGCACGGCACGCGCCCGCCGTCGCCCGCGGCGGGCACGTCGATCGCGCCGGCGAAGCCCGCGGGCGCGATCGTCATCACGAAGTCGCGCGCGCCGAGGAAGGGCCGCCACGGCGCGACCAGCGCCGCGAGCGATCCCTCGACGGCCGGCGTCCGCATGAGCTGCAACGAGGTGACCGGCCGGTCGCGGCGGAGGTCGCGCTTGCGCGCCAGGAACGCCCGCACGTTCGCGACCACGCGGTCGAAATGGTCGCGGCCGCGCATCGCGAGGTAGCCGGCGCGGTCGCCGGCGTCGATCGAGCACTCGAGGCGGTCGAGGCCCGACGCCAGCAGCGCGTCGGCGAGCGTGCCGCGGAGCGTGACGGCGTTGGTCGACAGGCCGACCTCGACGACCCCCGCCGCCTTGGCGTGCGCGATCATCGCCACCAGGCCGCGATGCAGCAGCGGCTCGCCGAGAAAGTGCAGCCAGAGACGCGTCCGATGCGCGGCGCACTCCGCGACGACGCGCTCGTAGACGTCGGCGTCCATGAAGCCGAGGGGGCGCGTGAGCTCCTGGCGCGGGCAGAGGACGCACCGCTGATTGCAGTGGTTGGTGACCTCGACGTTGATGCGGAGGGGAAAGGGCGCGATCGCCGTCGGGGAGCTCGTGGGCACGCCACCGTCGCTTATCACACTACGAAGCCGCGCCGCGTCCGTGGGCGCGGCGCCGTCCGTTCGCGGCTGCGCCGCCGAGCGGGCGCGCAGGCTTCCCTCCGTTGACGGAGGACCCGTAGCCGCCTAGCTTACCGCGACGATGCTGATGCGCATCTGGGCCGGGACCGTTTGACGCGACTGCTCTCGCCGCTTCGCGCGCGGCCCGCGGGAGCGATCATCCTGGCCGCGATCTGCGCCGCGTGCAGCCGCTCCCCGGACCCGGGCAACCGTCTCGTCACCACGCTTCCGGAAACGTTCCACCGCGGCTCGCTCGTGATCTCCGCCGACGGCAAGCGCTATGCCTACGTCGACAGCGCGCCGGCGGGCGAGCGCGTCGTCGCCTCGGGGTACGTCGGGCCGCTGCACCCGCGCTGCGGGCGACCGCGGTTCGCGCCCAAGACCAACGCGCTCTTCTACTGGGCCGCCGACTACGTCGAGGGTGTGCCGAAGGTGTTCTTCGTGACGCCGGAGACGGTGGTTCCCATGGAGTCGTCCGAGCCCGGCGCGCTCGTCTTCAGCCCCGACGGCACGCGCTGGGCGATGCTCGAGTCGGCGAACGGGGCCACGGGCGACGGCGGCGAGAGCGAGGCGGGCGCCGTCGTCTACGTCGACGGCTCCGAGATCGGCCGCTGGGCGCACGCGTCGCTGCCGTCGTTCAGCCCCGACGGCAAGCACGTGGCGTTCGTGTACGAGGACGCCGACCGGAACGGCGCCGTGATGGTGGACGGTGAGCGGTTGCGCCCGATCGACGCCCTCGACGGTCCGTGCGCGGCAGCCCTCGACTCCGCCACCGGCAGCTACGTCTCCGTTCTGAGCGCCCGCTACGTGACCGACGGGCGCCTGCTCGTCGTTGGCCGCGACCGCGACGAATTCACCGTCGACCTCGACGGCGAGCGCCTCGCGTCGTATCCGAATACCGAACGTGAGGGAGGCTCCGGATTCGTGATCGCGTTGTCGGAAGAGTGTCGCGTGCGCCCGGCGATCGCGCCGCGCTCGTTCCGCCTGGCGGAGGCGGCGCCGGTGGCGGCGTGGTGGGAGCGCGTCGCCGGAGACCAGGAGCACTGGCGCGTCGTCCTCAACGGCAAGCCGGTCGACGAGGTGCTGTGCGACGACGTGTGGGAGGACGAGCCGCCGCAGATCTCGGTCGACGGCCGCGCGACCGCGTACGCGTGCATCATGCATCACCAGGCGAGCTTCGACGACATTTTCGTCGTGACCCCCGGCGGTCGCCGCCACGGCCCCTATCGTGCGATCTGGGGCATCAGCTTCTCCGACGACGCGAAACGGGTGACCTGGGGCGCGTCGAACGGCGACGCCGACCGCGCGTGGTCGATCTTCGTCGACGGCGAGCCGCTCGTCGCGCGCTTCCAGGCCGTGTTCCGGCCGCGCTTCACGCCCGACGGGAAGCGTGTCGTCTGGGAGGCCCAGCGCTCGCGGCGCGGCCGCAGTCTGCTCGGCATCGGCACGAGACCGCTCGCGAGCTTCGACGACGTGTACTGGGGGCCGGAGTTCCCGGCGCGCGATCGCGTCGAGTGGATCGTCCGACGCAAGGACCGCCTGGTGCGCGTTGTCGCGGACATAGACTGAGCGCACGGCGATTCGGTTCGTTCGCCGCCGGGCGCCGAGGAGGAATCAGGCATGTCGTCGCGCAATCGCATCGTGATCGTTCTGGTGACGGTGGTCGCCTTCGCGATCGGCGTGTGGCTGTGGAGCCGGCCACCGCAGGCGCCGCAACCGCCCGCGCCGGCGCGCGTCGCCGTGGTCGCGCCGACGCCGACCGCCGCGCAGCCGACCGCGACGCCCCAGCAGACGACGCGGCGCGCCGGCGCGGCGTCGCCGCAGGTCTCGGCGGCCTCGGCGACGCCGGCGCCGGCGGAGACGCAAAAGCCGTATGCGTCGATGGCGATCACCGACGGGCTCGATCCGATCGCGAAGGAGCGCGAGCTCCAGGTGGGCAAGAGCCAGGGACGCGACGCCAAGAACCCGCGCCTGATCGCGTTCCCGTCGCTCAGCAGCTTCGAGGCGCCGAGCCCGATCGTGATCTACGCCTATCTCGCCGAGGACATCGAGCGTGAGCGTGACGGCAAGAAGGAGATCACGCCGGACTCGCGGAAGGTCGGTGCGCGCGAGATCCGGGGCGAGCTGCGCGCCCCCGACGGGACCTCGCTCACCGAGCTGCGCTTCCACGACGACGGCAAGAACGGCGACGCCGAAGCCGGCGACGACTTCTTCACGGCGACCTACGAGCCGGAGCCCGAGAGAGCGCTCGACATGAACGGCGAGGTCACCCTCGTCGTCAACGCCAAGACGTTGAACGGCGAGAGCCGCAGCGCGACGACGACGTTCCTCTACAGCGTGCCGGCGGCGCGTCTCACCGGGAACTACAAGGACGAGCTCGTCGACGGTCACCTGCGCATCTCCGCCGAGGTCGAGGTCGACGAGCCCGGCACCTTCGACCTCGAGGCGACGATCGCGGACGAGAAGGCGCAGTTCATCGCCTGGGCGCACAACGCCGTGCAGCTCGACGAGGGCAAGCACTGGATCCCGCTGACGTACTCCGGGAAGATCTTCCGCGAGCACGGGGTCGACGGCCCGTACCTGGTGTGGTCGTTGGCGCTGTCGACCATCAGCCGCGAGCCTCCGGAACGGAACGACGTGGTGCCGAACGCGCTGCGGACCAAGCCGTACACCGTCGACCAGTTCAGCGACACGACGTTCGAGTGAGCGGCGCGGACGAGCGACGCGCCGCTCACCGCGGCGGTAACGTCGCGGTTTGGAACACGTTCTATTTTCGTTCGCGCCGGCGACGCGTGCCGGCGCGGCACCCGGTGCGCAACCGCCAGCGGCGCTTCGCCCGAAACCGTCCGTCGTGGCGCGACGGCACGGGACCCCCGGCCGCGGGTCGGCGCGCATTCGCCGCGCGTCCGTCCTGCGTGCGGACGGCACCTGGCCGCGATTCTTCTTGACACATCTCATAGCGGCCGTGGTAACACCGCGAACGCCGTGAGTGGCACGACCCCCGCCGTGCCTGCGCAGTGCAATCCCGGAGGGAGCTTCTTATGAAGAGCGACAGCGGATGTCGTCGGGCGTCAACGGTCTGTCTCGCGCTTGCCGTGGTGATCGCGTCGATCGTGGGCGCTGCGGGTACCGCCCGCGCGCAGGCGATCTCCGGCACCTCGGCGACGACGACGGGCAGCACGGCGAATTCCGACCCGGGTGACACCAGCGGCTCGACGCGCTCGTCGGTCGCGATCCAGACCAACACCGCGTCGCAGGTGAAGACGCGCTTCGCCTGGAACGTCAGCGCCGACGTCGGCGCGTTCAGCACCCGCGATCAGCAGGGTCTCGCGATCCACAACGTCGCCTTCAACGTGACGGCGCCCGGCGCCTACTTCCTCACCGTCGCGCAGAACCGGGTCGGCGTGATCCAGGTGAACAGCGACGTGCTCAACTGCGAGGGCGCCGCGGACACCGGCGCGGTCACCGGCACCCAGACCGGCGGCACGCTCACGTCCGGGCAGCTCGCCCTGAGCGATCCAGGCTCGATCGCCAGCACCACCAGCACCACCGACGTGCCTTTCAACCAGAACGTCAGCGCGCGCATCGACGGCACGAGCAACGGCATCGCCCAGGCGCATACGCTGCAGTTCTCGTGGAACGGCGCCGTGCGCAGCAACTCCTGCGAAGCGGCCGTCCGCCAGGGCGAGGGCTCGTCGGTGTCGGGCTGCGACTCCTGCATCTATCCGGGGACGCCGTCACGCACGCAATCGACCGACGGCCACTTCGTGACGGTCACGCTCACCTCGCTCTGCGGCAACGGCACCGTCGACGCCGCGCAGGGCGAGCAGTGCGACCAGGGCGCGAACAACGGCTCCGCCTCCTCGTGCTGCACGTCGAGCTGTCAGCTGCGGCCGAACGGCGAGGTTTGCCGGTCCCAGGCGGGGGTGTGCGACGTCCAAGAGACCTGCAACGGCAGCAACCCCACCTGCCCGGCGGACGCGAAGAGCACCGCGCTCTGCCGTCCCTCGATCGACGACTGCGACGTGCCCGAGTTCTGCAACGGCGCGAGCAACAACTGTCCGGTGGACGGCTTCGCCTCGTCGAGCTTGGAGTGCCGGCCGGCGTTCGACATCTGCGACGTCCCGGAGTTCTGCACCGGCTCCGATGCCGCGTGTCCTCCCGACTCGTTCAAGCCGACGACCGAGGTCTGTCGTCCTTCGGCCGGCGCGTGCGACCTCGCCGAGAACTGTCCCGGCGACTTCCCGAGCTGCCCGCCCGACTCGAAGAGCAGCGACGTGTGCCGAGCCGCGGCCGGCATCTGCGACGTCGCCGAGATCTGCGACGGCGTCAACGACGATTGCCCCGCCGACGGCTTCGAGCCGTCGACGACCACCTGCCGCGCCGCGATCGGCACCTGCGACGTCGCGGAGAATTGCACCGGGTCGTCGGCCAATTGTCCGGCCGATGCGAAGAGCACGGCGCAGTGCCGCGCCGCCGCCGGCGATTGCGACGTCGCCGAGACCTGCGACGGCGTGAGCAACAGCTGTCCGGCGAACGGCTTCAAGCCGTCGACGGTCGAGTGCCGCGCCGCGGTCGACGTCTGCGACGTCGCCGAGAGCTGCACCGGCTCGAGCGCGGATTGCCCGGCTGACGGCTTCCAGCCGTCGAGCGTCGAGTGCCGCGCGTCGGCGGGCGCCTGCGACGCGGCGGAGAACTGCACCGGCGGCGGCCCGAGCTGTCCGGCGGACGGGTTGGAGCCGTCGACGACGGTGTGCCGGCCGGCGGCCGGCCTCTGCGACGTCGCCGAGAGCTGCACCGGATTCGACGTCGACTGTCCGAGCGACGCGGTCCAGCCGTCGAGCGAGGTGTGCCGCGCCGCCGCCGGCGATTGCGACGTCGCCGAGAACTGTGACGGCGCCGGCGTCGATTGCCCCGCCGACGGGTTCGCGCCGTCGTCACAGGTGTGCCGCCCGGCCGCCGGCGATTGTGACGTCGCCGAGAGCTGCACCGGCTCCGCGGCCGACTGCCCAGTCGACGCGTTCCAGCCGGACGGCACGACCTGCGACGACGGCGAGGTGTGCACGATCGCGGATCAATGCGTCGGCGGCGAGTGCATCGGCGACTCGATGACCTGCGGCGACGGCATCGTGCAGGGCGCCTGCAACGAGGAGTGCGACGACGGCAACACCACCGCCGACGACGGCTGCTCGCCGACCTGCCAGAACGAGCCCGGGCGTTCGTGCGATACCGGTCCGGCGACCGGTTGCAAGCAACCGTACATCGCCGGGAAGGCGTTGGTGCAGCTCAAGGACAAGTCGCCCGACAAAGGCGATCAGGTGATCTGGAAGTGGAACAAGGGCTCGCGGACGACCGTCCTCGACTTCGGCGACCCGATCACGACCACGAGCTACCAGCTCTGCATCTACGATCAGAGCGGCCTCAAGCTGTCCGCGAACGTGCCTGCCGACGGCATGTGCGCCGGCAAGCCGTGTTGGAAGCCGATCGGCGCCAAGGGCTTCAAGTACAAGGACAAGGACGCGACGCCGAACGGCATCACGCAGGTGCTCCTCAAGGAGGGCCCCGACGGCAAGGCGAAGATCCTCGTGAAGGGAAAGGGCGCCAACCTCGACGACCCGAACCTCGCGACGCTCGCGCAGCCGATCACGGTGCAGCTCCAGAACACCGACGGCACCTGCTGGGAGGCGGTCTACAGCGCGCCGCCGACGAAGCAGGCCGCGGACCAGTTCAAAGACAAAGCTGACTGACGCGACGGCGAGCGAGAGGAGTGACGGTGGTGCCGAAACTGACCAAGACGATGCTCGTGGGCGTTCTGGCCGTGCTGCTGTTCCGTGCCGACGCCGTTCCGCAACTCGATCCGCCGCCCCTCGACCACTTCCAGTGCTACAAGCCGAAGACCACCAAGGGCGCCGTCAAGTTCGCGCCGCTCGCCGGCGTCACGATCACCGACGGCTTCGGATCGCTCACGCTCGACGTCAAGAAGCCGGCGGCGCTCTGCAACCCGGTGAACAAGAACGGCGAGGATCCGACCGCGCCGTCGCACACCGAGCACCTCGAGGCGTACAAGATCAAGACGTCCTCCGGAACCGCGAAGTTCCTGCCGGTGCTCAACCAGAAGATCTTCAACCAGCTGGGCCCGCTCGATCTCGACGTGATCAAGCCGGTGACCCTGATGGTGCCGTCGGCGAAGAGCCTGACGTCACCGCCGCCGGCGCTCACCGATCCCGCCACCGATCACTTCACCTGCTACAAGGTGAAAGGCTCGAAGGGGAAGCCGAAGTTCGTGCCGTATACCGGCTTCACGCTCGAGGACCAGTTCGGCAGCAGCACCGTGATCATCAAGAAGGTGACGCACCTGTGCTCGCCGACGAACAAGCTGAACGAGTCACCCGGCGCCGAGGCCCACAACCAGCTCCTCGTCTGCTACCAGGTGAAGGCGCAGTCGGGCTCGCCGCGGTTCCAGCGGGTGACGCCCGTCTACCTGCACAACCAGTTCGGGTCCGAGACCCTCGACGCGGTGAAGGCGCAGGAGATCTGCGTGCCGTCCTTCCTGAACGCGGTGCCGACGCCGACCGCGACGGTTTCCGAGACGCCGACGCCGAGCCGTACCCCGACGCCGACCCTCACCGCGTCACCGACAGCGACCGAGAGCCCGACCCCGACGCTCAGCCCGACCTCCACGGCGACCCCGACCGACACCAACGAGCCGACCGTGAGCCCGACGCCGACGCCGACCTTGAGCCCGACGCCGACCGTGACCGAGACGCCGCTGGTGACGCCGACGCCCACGGTCACCAACACGCCGACGCGCACGGTGACGCCGACGCTGACGCGGACCCCGACGCCGGTGAAGACGCCGACCCCGACCGTCACCGTGACCATCACGGTCACGCCGACGCGCACCCGCACGCCGACGCCCACGCCGACGGTCACGCCGATCAACCGGCAGTGCTTCATCGGCGGCGGCTCGGCGAGCCAGCTCGGGTTCCAGGTCAAGGACACCCCGCTCGGCAACATCCGCCTCGTGACCAACATCACGGGCACGCAGACGCTGTCGTTCGGGCAGCAGCAGGGCGGCACCCGCGCGATCACCGTCCCGGCGAGCTCGATCCACTTCGACCCGATCGTGCTCACGGTTCCGATCGTCAACAGTCAGATCAAGATCTGCCTGTTCCCGACGGGTCCGGACGGCACCGGCGTCACCGACTGTGTCGGCGGCACCGCGAACATCAACTACACGATCCGACGTGACCACAACACGAACAACCCGCCGGGATCGAACGGCGGCCTGCCGCAGGATCCCGACTGCAACGACACCCGTCTCGAGCCCGACGGTGTGACGGTGTCGTCGGCGTGCCTCGAGAACAGCGTCGGCGGATGCGCGACGTTCCATCCCGGCGTCTGCAACAGCCCGTACGACTATCCGCAGACGGGGACGTTCGGGAGCGGCAGCCTGCGCATCACCGAGTACCTCCAGGTCCGCTTGGTGAACGACAACGGACCGGACGGCCAGCAGTGCACCAGCGACGACAACTACGGCGGCTCGTTCGACGTCCGCGCCTACCTCACGACCGGCACCGCGCGCGGCACCGTCTACGACACCAACAACAGCTCCGACAGCCTGCTCGACCAGCAAGGGAACGGTTGCAGCAACTGCCAGACGCAGGTGAACGGCGTCTCGAAGTCCTGCAACTCGATGGTCAACGGCAGCGGGCTGAACGGCATGACGATGGCGGCGGCGCTCGTGGCCCTCGACGTCGACTCGACGGCCGGTGACGCCGCCGTGACGGTGACCGCCACCTGTCAGTAGGCTCGCTCCGTATGATGCGGCACCTCACGTCGACGTGCTTCGCGGCTGCGCGGCGCCGTTCGCTCCTGACGGCGTCCGCCGCCGTCCTGCTGCTCCTCGGCGGTGCGACGCGCGGGCTCGCGTTTCCTCCCGGGTTCCTCTGGGGCACGGCGATCAGCGGCTTCCAGAGCGACATGGGCGGCGGGCCGGCGTCGGTCGACCCGGGCTCCGACTGGTGGGTGTGGAGTCACGACGCCGACAACATCGCGAGCGGCAGGGTCAGCGGCGACCTGCCGGAAGCCGGTCCGGATTTCTACGACCTCTTCGCGACCGACATCCGGCTGGCGCAGCGCCGCCTGCGGGCGAACACCTTCCGGCTGTCGCTCGAGTGGAGCCGCATCTTCCCGTCGTCGACGGCCGGCGTCGACGCGTCCGGCGGCATCACCGCCGCCGTGCTGGCACAGCTCGACGCGCTCGCCGACCAGGCCGCGGTCGCGCACTACCGCGAGGTCCTGACGGCGATTCGTGCCGCCGGCATGGAGCCGTTCGTCACCGTCAATCACTTCTCGCTGCCGCTCTGGATCCACGATCCGATCGCCGCCCGCAACGCCTTCGCCGGCCGCAATCCCGAGGACCCGCCGCCGACCGGCTTCCCCGGCGGCTGGATCGATGCGGCGACGATTCCCGAGTTCGCGAAGTACGCCGCCTATGTCGGGTGGAAGCTCGGCGACCTCGTCGATCTCTGGGCGCCGCTCAACGAGGCGGTCGTCGTCGCCGTCAGCGGCTACGTCAACATCCCCGGCATCGTCGCCGCCAATTTCCCACCGGGCGCCTTCTCGTACACCGGCGCCATCACCACGATCTTCAACGAGGCGCAGGCGAACGCCGCGGCCTACGACGCGCTGAAGGCGTGGGATACGACCGATGCCGACGGCGACGGGACCGCGGCGTCGGTCGGTCTCGTCCACAACATGGTCGCGTTCCATCCGCAGCGGCCCGGGAACACGGACGACGAGACCGGCACCACGCACGCCGACTACATCTTCAATCGCATCTTCCTCGACGCCGCGGTCCACGGCGACACCGACGTCAACGTCAACGGCACGATCGATTCCGGCGAGCATCACCCGGAGCTCGTCGGCAAGGCCGACTTCATCGGGGTGAACTACTACCTGCGGGCGCAGGTGCTGGGGATCGGCGTCTCGATCTCGTCGACGATCCCGATCCTCGATTTCGCGCCGACCTCGAGCTACGCGACGCCGCAGGACCCGAGCGCACCGCCGTGCCCGAGCACGTGCACCGACGTCGGCTGGGAGATCTATCCGCAGGGGCTTCGTGAGGTGCTCGCGACCGCGGGCAGCTACGGCTTACCCGTCTACGTCACCGAGAACGGCATCGCCGACGCCGACGACCACCTCCGCAAGAGCTTCGTCGTCCAGCACCTCACCGTGCTCGAGCAGGCGATCACCGACGGCGTCGCCGACGTCCGCGGCTACTACCACTGGTCGCTGACCGACAACTTCGAGTGGGCAAGCGGCTACTTCCCGAAGTTCGGCCTCTTCCGCTACGACGCGACGACGCAGAAGCGCCACATGCGGAAGAGCGCGCGCATCTTCTCGCGCGTCGTGCGCCGCAACAGCGTCCCGGCGAAGCTCTCGGCGCGCTACCCGCTCTGAACGCGCGCCGTCGCGCAGAGCGCCCGCTTCCGGCGCCGCGCGAGCCGCACGGCGCCGGAGCAGCGAGTCGCTGCCGTTCGCGACGGTCTCGGCTACTTGCCGCCCGCGAGCTTCTTCGCGTGGGCGGCCGCCGCCTCGAGATCGGCGTCGCTCAGCGACTTGAGCATCGCGTGCTTCTTGTTCTCCTTGATGTTCTTCAGGAGGTCCGCGTCGGACATGCCGGCGATCTTGGCGTCGCCTGCGAGCGCGGGAACCTTCATCGCTTTCGCGGCCGCCGAGTCGGCGTGGCCGGTGTCACCGTGGCACTTCGCGCACTGTGCCTTGTAGACCGCCTCACCGTCCGCGGCGAAGGCGATGCTGCTCCCCGCGACGAGCACGAAAGCCGCGGCAATGCCGATCGTCCGAAGCGACATGAAAAGCCTCCTCTGTTGAGCGTCGTGTCCCGCGCAAAAACCGCAAAGCCTCGGCGGAGTCAAGGCGCGTCATCCGCCGTTCGACATTTCCGAGAGACACGCTATCGTCCTCGACGGCGAGCGCGTCGCGTCGGCGCGCTCGCGGGACGAGCATCGAACGTGGCTGAGTTCCGCGACCTTTCACTCGAGCGGCAGATCGGCTGCCTGACGGACGTCGCGCGCGCGGCGCTGCCGCGCTTCGCGATCCCCGAGCGCTCGCAGCTGACGCTCCTCAACTTCCGCGAGAACGCCGTCTTCCGCGTCGACGACGCGGAGAGCGGCACGCCCTCGGTGATCCGCGTCCATCGCGACGGCTATCAGACCCGCGACTCGATCCGCTCCGAGCTCGCGTGGATGCGTGCGCTCGGCGACGCCGGGATTCACACGCCGGCGCCGCGCGCCGGCGTCGACGGCGACACCGTGCAGACCGTCGGCGTCGACGCGCTGCCGGGCCCGCGTCACTGCGACGTGCTGAGCTGGGTCGAGGGCGCGCACCTCGGCACCGCGAGCGGCGTCGAGACGTACCGTCTCCTCGGCGAGACCAACGCCCGCATCCATCGCCAGGTGAAGCGCTGGACGCCGCCGCCGGGGTTCACGCGCCAGGCCTGGGACGAGCAGGGGATGCTCGGGCCGGATCCGCTCTGGGGCCGCTTCAGCGATCTCGAGGCCCTGAGCGCGGAGCGCCGCACGCTCATGCGCCGGGCGAGCGACCTGGTGCTCGAGCGCTTGCGGTCGTTCGGCAGGGGACGCGACCGCTTCGGCCTGATCCACGCCGACTTCATGCCCGAGAACATCCTGGTCGAGGACGGCGTCCCGTACGTGATCGACTTCGACGACAGCGGCTACGGCTGGTTCCTCTACGACCCTGCGACGACCCTCGCCTGGAGCACCGCCGATCCCGAGTTCGACGGCATCCGCGACGCCTGGCTGGCGGGCTACCGCGCGGTCGAGCCGCTTCCCGACGAGGACTGGCGCGAGCTGCCGACGTTCATCATGGCGCGCTTCCTGGTCGGCCTCGGCTGGATGCACACGCGCCGCGAGACGCCGATGGCGCAGGCGTTCACCGCCATGCTCGTCGAGCTCGCCTGCGCGCATGCCGAGCGCCTCCTGGAGGAAGCGCCGTGACCCCGCGCGCGATCGCCGCGCCTCGCCGGCGTGGCGCCGCGATCCCGCGGCCGCGCGGCGCACGGCGATGATGACGGACGAGAAGCGCCGCATCCTCGACCTCGCGGCGCGCTACGTGTGCCCCGACCGCGTCCGCACCTTCGAGGCGCTCGGCGTCGACCTCGTGATCGGCCGCCGCGAGGGCTACCGCATCTGGGACGTCGACGGCCGCGAGCTCCTCGACTACCACCTGAACGGCGGCGTCTTCAGCCTCGGCCACCGCAACCCCGACGTCGTCGCCGTGCTCCGCGATGCGCTCGAGACGCTCGACATCGGCAACCATCACTTCCCGAGCGCCGCGCGCGTCGAGCTCGCCGAGACCCTGGCGCGGCTCACGCCGGGCGACCTCCGCTACACCGTCTTCGCGAGCGGCGGCGGCGAGGCCATCGACGTCGCCCTCAAGAGCGCGCGCCACGCGACCAAGCGCCGGAAGATCGTCTCGATCGCCAAGGGCTACCACGGGCACACCGGCCTCGCGCTCGCCGCCGGCGACGAGCGGTTCTCGAAGATGTTCCTCAGCGAAGGCGCGCCCGGCGAGTTCGTGCAGGTGCCGTTCAACGATCTCGACGCGATGGCGGCGGCGCTCCGCGCGGACGACGTCGCCGCCGCCGTGATCGAGACGATTCCCGCGACGTCCGGCTTCCCGCTGCCGGCGCCCGGCTACCTCGCGGCGGTGAAGAGGCTCTGCGAGCGCCACGGCGCGCTCTACGTCGCCGACGAGGTGCAGACCGGTCTCGGCCGCACCGGCCGGCTGTGGGGCGTCGAGTGCGAGGGCGTCGAGCCCGACATCCTCGTGACCGGCAAGGGGCTCTCCGGCGGCATCTATCCGATCGCCGCCGCCGTCCTCGCGCCGCGCGCGGCCGCGTGGCTCGACGAGAGCGGCTGGGGCCACGTCTCGACCTTCGGCGGCGCCGAGCTCGGCTGTCGCGTCGCGTGCAAGGTGCTCGAGATCTCGAGCCGGCCGGAGGTGCTCGCGAACGTCGCGTCGGTCTCCGATCGCCTCGGCGCCGGCCTCGCGGCGATCCAGCGCCGCCACGCCGACTGGTTCGTCGAGATCCGGCGCCGCGGCGTCGTGATGGGCCTCCGCTTCGCGCACCCGCAGGGCGGGATGCTGATGTCGAAGGCGCTCTACGACTCCGGCATCTGGGCGATGTTCGCGGGCCACGACCCGTCCGTGCTCCAGTTCAAGGCGGGCCTGCTCGCCGACGCCGCGCTCTGCGACGAGACGCTCGCCCGCTTCCAGTGCGGCGTCGAGCGCTGCCTCGCGACGATTCGGTGACGGCCGTCGGGTCGTCGCCTTGTCCGTCGATGGGAGCTTTGGTAGAAGCGGATTTCCTGCCGATCACCACCCGCCGCGTGGGGCCGTAGCTCAGTTGGGAGAGCGCTTGAATGGCATTCAAGAGGTCGAGGGTTCGATTCCCTTCGGCTCCACTTCGTTTCCGGCTCGTCAGCCGGCCTTCCTGCGCAACTCGGCGACCTTCTCCGCCAGCAGCACCTTCATGAGCGACTGGTAGGGCACGTCCCGGTCCTTCGCGAGGACGCGGAGCTCCTGAAAGAGTCGGCGGGGCAGACGGAGCGTGACTGGGCGGGTCGGGCGCTCTACCTCCCGGTCGAACTCCAGCCTGACGGCAGGTGCGGCCCAGTCGACTTCGCCTGCGCTGTCGTGCGACAGCCAGTAGTCGGCGACTTCAGCGTCCGTTGGCTTCTTTTTCTTTCTCATAGATCCTTCGCTCTCTGCGGCTCATCGGTCGCGCAGAGATGATCCGCACGTGATTGCGGCGGACGGTGAACGCGACGAACAAACTCCGCCCTTCATTGGTGACTCCGAGCGCGACGTACCGCTGCTCGGCATGCGAGTGACGGACATCGACCTGGCAGAGCGGACTATTGAGCAACGCCTCCTGAGCCTCAGCAGCGGCGACGCCATGCCTCAGCTCCGACTTGCGCCAGTTGCCCGAATCCCATTCGAAGCCCTTGAGCCCGCGGACCACCAACCGCACCGTCGAAGGCTAGCACCCGCTCACGTACATCATCAAGATGTACATGACCTGGCGCGTATCGACGCACCTGCGCGCCGCGCGAGCCGCGCGCTGACGTCGAGTCGACTCTCCGGACGGGGCAGCGCGTTCTCGTGACTCCGTCCTCAGGGGTCCGACGCGCGCAGCATCCGACCAATCTGCGCTCGAGCCCACCCGACGAAGGTCTTGGCCAGCGCGCGGCGAAGCCGAGCGCATCACGGTGATGCATCACGCGATCGCCGACCTGCGACCTCGAAGCGATCGGCCCTGCAGCTCGAGAAGTTTCGGCTCCGCGATGCGGTGCCGGAAGACCTCTCCGCGGTCATGGCGGCGGCCGAGCGCATCATGTCGGGACGATTGAAGGTCTCAATGAGGACTTCCGTGTTTTCAGAGCGGTTCGTGCACGCACGACCAGACTCCGCGTCCGGCCGCGCGTTGATCGCATCTGCCGTCCATGAGAAAGGGTGCGCTCACGCCGGCGGCAAGACGCCGCTGATACGCCTACGGGCGAAAGGAGACCTTTCCGATGAGACGCACGCGCTTTGTGGTTGAGACGATGGCATTCGCGGCGGCCGTGCTGGGCTCGCTCGCGCTCGCGAGCGCGGCCCGCGCGCAGGCGCCCGACGGGGCGACTGCAGGAGCTCGCGCGTCGATCCCGGGCCGCGACGCCTGCCCGGCGGCCGCGAAGAAGGAACTCTACCTCGTCAGCTATGCGAAGGATTCCTCGACGCCGTGTGAGACGGTGGTGAGCTGCACGGATGTCGACAAGAAACCCGCGGAGATCCACTGCCAGTATTTCGTCGGGTTCCTTGGGCAGGCCGGCACCGATGGAGTGCTCAACCTGATGGCCGGACAAACGGGAGAATGCGCGACGCGCTTCACGGATCTGCTCGGGGTCTACGGGATCAACGCGAGCGCGGAGACCGGGGCGTTCGAAGGCTCGGGGCGGATCTGCTCCAGCACCGCGAAGATCGTCTGCCATGCGCGCGTCGCCTGCCTCGTGAGCGGCAGTGTCCTGATCGACCCGGTGAAGGTGTTCCTGAAGAAGCAGAAGGGAGATTGACGCTCAGGCGGGGCGTCGGCGTAGCGGCATCTCGAGTTCTGCGACAGCCGTGTCATCCGCCGTCCGTCGTTCTCGTTCCCGGCCGGGTGGCGGCCCCGCGTCGGGACGAGCGCGTGCCGCGAGCGGCGCGCTACGCGGCGTGGCGCTCGACGATCGTGAGGAGCGTGCTGGGATCGACGGGCTTTCTCACGAAGCCGTCGAAGGACACGGTCGCGAGGCGCGGCATACGGTCGTTCGCCGAGACGACGACCGTCGGGATGTGCGACACGACGGGGTCGGCGAGCTGGCACTCGCGGAACTCGAAGCCGTTCATGACCGGCATGTTGAGATCGAGGAGGATCAGGCACGGACGCTCGCGCGCGTCACGCAGCGTATCCAGCGCCTCGCGTCCGTTCTCGGCGCCGAGCGTCGCGTAGCCGCTCATCTCCAAGAACGCGGCGAGCGCGTCCCGCACGTCGGGATTGTCGTCGACGATCAGGATCGGCGCGCCCGGCGTCTCCCTCCGCTTCTCCACCGTGTCTCCCATGCGCTCAGCGTTGCGGGTGCGCGCCAGATCGTCAACGACGGAAACGGGGGAGCTGGCCCGGCCGATTATCGGTTACGGGCCCAACCGAAGATCGCGGTCGTCGAGCAGCGATTTGTCGGGTGCGGGAACGGCCGGCAGCACGCTGGATCGCGCCGGCCGCGATCACACGGCCTCTCGATTTCGCGAGCCGCGGCCCACGATCGTTCTCTCCATCGAGAATCCGCGAGTGGGCGTGCTCGTGAAAGGCGCGCGAGTTCATGCCGGCGGTTGGCGCCCCACTTGCCCCAGCAAGTCGCACACGAAGGCGTGGGCAGCTCCGCTGCGGAGGGGGAATGTCGCTGTGATCCGGCGACGCCGATGCGTTCCGACCTGTTCCGCACGACGCGCGCGAGACCGCGTGCGTCGTCGCCGGGCGAAGCGGAGATCGCGCGACCGATCAGCCGCCGCGAACCTTGACCACGCTTCCGCTCGGTCGCTATCGCTGAGCGGGTACGGTGATCCTCGCTTGGCGCGGTCTGCCGGGTGAGCCCCGTCGGCGACGTGTGCGACGGCAACGAGACCTGTGCCGGCGTGCCGGGATCGACGTGCCCGCCCGACGATGCGCCGAGCCACATCAATCTCGTCTGCCGTCCCGGCTCGGGCGACCTGTGCGATCCCGCCGAGACCTGCACCGCGATTCCCGGCCAGCCCTGTCCGGCGAACGTCGTCGCGCCGGCGGGCGCCACCTGTCGCGCCGCGACCGGCACCTGCGACGTCGCCGAGCAGTGCAGCGGCACCGCCGGCGAGGCGTGCCCGGCGGACGCGTTCGCGCCCGCGGACACGCCCTGCGATCGCGACGCCAACGTCTGCACCATCGATCAGTGCGACGGCCTCGGCATGTGCCGCTTCGTCGAGGGCTCGATGACGTGCGGCGACGGGGTCCTGCAGGCGAGCTGCGGCGAGGAATGCGACGACGGCAACGCGATCGCGGGCGACGGCTGCTCGCCGACGTGTCTCATCGAGGGCCCGCTCGAGTGCAGCCTCGCGCCGCGCGCCGACTGCCACGAGCCGTTCCTCGCCGGCAAGGCGTCGCTGCTCGTGAAGACCGGTACGCCGGCGACGAAGAACCTCCTCAAGTGGAAGTGGGTGAAGGGCGAGCGCACGACGCTCCCCGAGTACGGCGACCCGCGCGCGGCGACCGACTACCGCCTCTGCCTCTACGACGACTCGGGCCTGCGCCTCAGTGCGACGGCCCCCGCCGCCGGCACCTGCGCCGGCAAGCCGTGTTGGAAGACGCTCGGCACCTCGGGCTTCAAGTACAAGGACAAGGAGCTCACGCCCGACGGCATCCAGCAGCTCAAGCTCAAGACCGGGACGGACGGCAAGGCGCAAATCCTCTTGATCGCGCGCGGCGCGGGCCTCGCGCTGCCCGATCTCTCGACGATCATGCAGCCGGTCACGGTGCAGGTGCGGAACGCCGACGGCGCGTGCTGGTCGGCGACCTACAGCGTGCCCGCGACCGTGCATTCGAGCGCGCTCTTCAAGGACAAGGCGGATTGAGCGCGATGACGACTCGCCAACCCATTAGCCTTCTGATGGTCGCCGTTCTCGTGGCTCCCGCCGTCGCGCGCGCCGAGTGGGGCGCGAAGTCGCGTGCCTGCCCGAGATGGACGGCGGCGCTCGCCCAGCTCGAGCAGGCCGGCCAGACGGACTCGCAGCGCTACCGGCGTCTGCGGAATCGTATCGCGGATCGCTGCGTCGCGATGAACGAGGTCCAGGTGCTCGGGACGCACAACAGCTATCACGTGCAGCCGCGTCCGCCGCTGCTCGCGTTCTTTCTCGCCGCGAGCTCGATCTTCGGGGAGTGGGAGTACACGCATCCGCCGCTCGACGTGCAGCTCGAGACTCAAGGCATCCGGCAGGTCGAGATCGACGTCTACGCCGACCCGCAGGGCGGGCTCTTCGCGCGCCGCGGCGGCCTGGTGCTGATCGGTGAGGATCCGAGCTCGGGGTTGCCGGAGCTCCAGCAGCCCGGCTTCAAGGTCCTCCACATTCAGGACTACGACTTCGAGTCGACGTGCCTGACGCTGGTCGACTGCCTGCGGACGATCAAGGGGTGGTCGGACGCGCACGAGCACCACCTGCCGATCGTGGTGCAGCTCGAGCTCAAGGACGATCCGGTGCCGGACGTCGGCGTCGGCGGCGTGGCGACTCCGGTGCCGTTCGGGCCGGCGGAGATGGACGCGCTCGACGCGGAGATCCGCTCGGTGTTTCCCCGTCGCCGCCTGATCACGCCCGACGACGTTCGACGCCACCGGCCGACGCTCGAGGAAGCGGTCCTGGCGGTCGGCTGGCCGCGTCTCGCGACCGCGCGCGAGAAGGTCCTGTTCGTGATGGACAACGACGGCCACTACCGGGCCGACTACATCGCCGGTCACCCGGCCCTCGAGGGCAGGGTGATCTTCACGAACTCGACGCCCGGCAACGCCGACGCCGCGTTCATCAAGATGAACGACCCGATGGACCCGAACATCCCGAGCCGGGTCGCCGACGGCTATCTCGTCCGCACCCGCGCCGACGCCGACACCATCGAGGCGCGTGCCGGCGACACCGCGCCGCGCGACGCCGCGATCGCGAGCGGCGCGCAGTACGTCAGCACCGACTACCCGGTGCCCAACCCGGACTTCGGGACGGGATACTTCGTCGAGATCCCCGGCGGCATGCCGGCGCGCTGCAATCCGGTGAACGCGCCGCCGGGATGCCGCGAGGCCTCGCTCGAACGATTGGACTGAGACGGCGCGTCAGCTCCGGACCCGAGCAACGGCGCCGCGACCGGCGCCTGCTGCTCGGGACGCGTGCCGGCGCCGGCCGGCGCGCGAGACGTCAGGCCGCCGCCTCGCCGGCGCTCGCGACGTCTTCGGCGCCGTCGCGGTCGAAGATGTCCTTGGCGCGCCCGCGCTCGTCGCGATCCTCGGTGTGGACGGAGATCAGGATCCGTCCCTCGGCGAGCTTGCCTTCGTAGCGTTTGGCCTCGTACTCGGGGATGCCGAGGCCGACGAGCGCGCCCGTGAGCCCGCCGACCGTGCCGCCGATCGCGGCACCGCTCAGGGTCGCGACGATCGGACCCGCCGCGATGAACGGGCCGAGACCGGGGATCGCCAGCGAGCCGACGCCGGCGAGCCAGCCGAGCGCGCCGCCGAGCACGCCACCAGTCACCGCGCCGGTCGTCGCCCCTTCGGGAGCCTTGGTGCGGTGCTCGTGCGCGAAATCACGGGTCGATCCCTTGTCGGGGAACAGCACCGAGATGTCGGTGTTCGCAAAGCCGGCGTCCTTCAGGTCGGCGACGATGCGCTCCGCTTGTGCCTCGGAATCCGCGAGGCAGAATACCGCTTTCGCCATGCATCACCTCCGGCGGCGCTACTCGCGCGCCTCGATCTCGAGTTGATCGTCGACCTTCGTCACGCCCGCGACCCGTTGCGCGACGGCCGCGATCGCCGACTTCTCGTCCTCGTTCTTCACCGGGCCGCGCAGCGTCACGACGCCGTTCACCGTGATGATCTTCACGTTGTGCGCGTTGGTCGAGAGCGCTTTGTTGGCGACGACCTCCTGGCGGATCGTCTGCGTGATCCGGCGGTCGGCGTCGTTCGCCGACTGGTCCATCGGCGTCAGCGTCTTGCGGTCGCGGTCGCGCACGTTGCGCGCGGTATTGTCGGCGTCGTGCGTGACCGTTGCGTTGCCGCCCATCGGCTGCGCCTCCGCGGCGATCGCCGGGGTCGCGAACGACGCGACGACGGCCAGCGCGGCGAGAACTCTGGTGGTCTTCATGGGGCTCCTCCTTTTCGTCGCTGACGGTGCTTTGAGAAGGAGGAGCAAGCGATATGCCTCGGGCGATCCGACGTCCAAGGGTGCGAGAACGCTGCGCGACTCTGCGCAGGACGACGCGGCCGCGCGCCCCGGGTTTGTAAGACCGGGTCGTCCGTTGCATCGTCCGCGACACGCCGTCATTCGGAGGTGAGCGATGACTGAGCGGCATCAGCAGGGGAGCGCACGATTCATCGGCCGCGTCGCGGTCGTGACCGGTGCGGCCAGCGGCATCGGCAAGGCGACGGCGCAGCGCCTCGCCGCCGAGGGCGCGGTCGTCGCGGCGGTGGATCGCGATCTCGACGGCGCCACCATGACGATCGAGGAGATCGTCGACGCAGGCGGGCGTGCCTACGGCTTTCGCTGCGACATCGCCCGCAGCGACGAGGTCGCGGCGGCGGCGGCGACGGTCGAGCGCGACCTCGGGCCGGTCGACGTGCTGGCGAACGTCGCCGGCATCGGCGACGCCGCGGGAATCGAAGGCATCGAGACCATCGACGACGCGCGCTGGTCGTTGGTCTTGGCGGTGAACCTGAGCGGCGCGTTCTACTGGTGCCGCGCGCTGCTGCCCGGCATGGCTGCGCGCGGGCGCGGCGCGGTGGTCAACGTGTCGTCGCTCGCCGGGCGCTCGAAGAGCGCCAACGGCGGCCTCGCCTACACGGCGAGCAAGGCGGGCCTGCTCGGGCTCACCCGCCATCTCGCCTTCGACTACGGCCCGCGCGGCGTCCGCGTGAACGCGATCTGCCCCGGTGGCGTCGACACGCCGATGATCCGCGGCGGCGGCGTGCGGGCGGCGCGCTCGGAGGAGGAGGCGGCCGCCCGCGCCGAGCGCATCGCCGCGTATCAGTACTTCATGCCGATCAAGCGGCTGTCGTCGCCCGAGGAGCAGGCTGCGGCGATCGCGTTCCTCGCCTCCGACGACGCCTCGTACGTGAACGGCGTCTCGCTCGACGTGAACGGCGGCCTGTTCATGGCGTGAGGCCGCGCGCGGCGTCACTTCACGGCGACGATCACGACGCGCGGCAGGGCGAGCCGGATGTCGTCGGCGGTGACCTCGAGCTCGAGTGCGGCGCGCAGCGCCGGACGGGCGTTCGACAGCATGCGACGGAGCTCGGCGACGGCGGCGGGCGGCGTGCGGATGCGTGCCGTCCAGTCGTTGAAGCTCTTGGCCTCGCGATCGTAGATGCCGCTCTCGAGCGCGGTCACGCGCAGGCCCGCCGCCTCGAGAAGCGCGCGCCACTCCGACGCACGCCAGTTGCGGACGTGCGACGGATCGCGAAGGCGCTCGACCGCGTTGATCTCGCGATCGAGGTCGTCGTCCTCCGGCACCGTGGTGTCGAGGATCGCCGCCCGCCCGCCGTCGTCGAGCACCCGCGCCATCTCCCGGACGGCGGCCGCCGGATCCGGGAAGTGATGCGCGGCGATCCGGCACACCACGCGATCGAACGACGCGGTCGCGAAGGGCAACGACTCCGCCGCCCCTTGAACGAACGCGACCGCGGCGACGCCGCGGGCATGCGCGTTTCGGCGGGCCTCGGCCAGCATCTCGCGCGTGACGTCGACGGCGACGACCGTGCGCACCTCGGACGCGAGCGCGAGCGCCGTGTGACCGGCGCCGGTCGCGACGTCGAGCACGCGGTGGTGCGGCTCGGGCGCGACCATCGCGACGAACCGCGAGAGCGCCGCCGGGTCCGCGTGCGCCGCGCTCGTCGTATAGCGCGCGGCGCTCGGACCGAAGCTCGTACGGACGAGGTCGTACGGCTTCTCGCGATCGGACCCCATCGCGTTCGCGTATCGACGGCCGGCGCCGCCGGCAAGCGCCGGCGGCTGCCGCTCGAATCGCCGATGGCGCGGGCGCGTACCCGTCGCGGCCGGCGCCGGTGCGTCTTCGCGTTGACACCTCGTCGGCGTTCGTGCACGAGGGCGCGGCATGGAGCGTTGCGACGCCGACGTGGTCGTGATCGGCGCCGGGCCCGCGGGCTGCGCGGCGGCGGTGCGCCTGGTGCGAGCCGGGCACCGGGTCGTCGTCCTCGAGAAGAAGGCCGGCGAGGACGGCGAGGACATCACGTCGGGCGAGCTGCTGGCGCCGTTCGCGCAGGAGGAGTGCGCCGAGATCGGCGTCGAGCTCCGCGGCGACTGGCTGCTCGACCGGATCGAGGCCGTGCGGAACGTCTACCCCGACGGCTCGTGGACGCTGCACCGCTTCGCGGACGGCGTCACCTACGTCAACCTCGACCGCGGCGGCTTCAACGCGGCGCTGCGCGCGCGCCTCGCCGCGGTCGGCGGAACGCTGCACTGGGGCGCGCGCGTGACCGAGCTCGCGTTCCGCCCGGACGCGGCGGTGGTGCGGATCGCCGACCGCGGCGAGCTCACCGCCCGCGTGGTGATCGACGCCGGCGGCCGCTACTCGCCGGCGCTGCGGACGCTGCGCCTGAAGAGCGAGGATCCGGAGTTTCGCCAGATCGGGGTCGCGGTGTTCTTCGAGACCTTCGCCGATGCGCCGCTCCACACCTGGGACCGCCACTTCTACGGCGACAACGGCGCGATGATCAGCGGCGGCCGCATCCGGCACGGTCTCTATCGCTACATCCTCGAGGCCGATCTCGCGGACAAGCAGACGGCGCGCCTCCCGCCCGTCGAGTTCTACGAGTCGGTCGCGCGGCGCCACGATCCATGGCTGTACGAGCGGATCATGCGCGAGCCGCGCGTCGGGCCGATCTGGGCGATGGCGCCGATCGGCTATCAGGTGACGGAGGTCGCGCGCGATCGTCTGCTTCTCGCCGGCGACGCCGCCGGATACCTCGCGCCGCTCACCGGCCAGGGCATGGAGTTCGCGATGCGCATGGGGCGCCTCGCCGCCCACGCCGTCGACCGCGCCCTCGGCGCGAACGATTGCTCGCTCGCCGCCTTCACGTCGTACGTCGACGGCCGCAAGGCCGAGCTCGATGCCGCGATCGCCTACCTGCGCCACCTGTTGCGCGCGCTGCGCGACCGCGCGGCGCTCGCGCGCGCCGCGGTCGACGACGAGTATCGAGGAGGGATCTTCGGGCCGCTCCCGGTCGCCGATCGCGGCGTCCTCACGCCGGCGCGGCCGTAGCCGGGCGCGCGCCGACCGTTCCGAGGGTGTGGTGTCGACGTCCATGGCGGATTTCGTCTCGCTGTTCGGCCGACCGGCGACCGTTCGCGCCGACGCGCCCGGGCGCGTCAACCTGATCGGCGAGCACACCGACTACAACGGCGGCTTCGTGCTGCCGATCGCCATCCCGCAGCGGACGGTCGTCGAGCTCGCGCCGCGCGCCGACGGTGCCGTGCGCGTCGCGAGCGCGAGTCTCGACGGCGGAGCGACCCGCCGCTACCGCCTCGGGGAGGAGACGCGCACCGGCGGCTGGCTCGACTACGTCGCGGGTTGCACGGCCGTGCTCCGCACCGACGGCCACCCGCTCCGGGGGTTCGACGCGCGCGTCACCTCGTCGGTGCCGATCGGCGCCGGCGTCGCGTCGAGCGCCGCGCTCGAGGTGAGCGTGCTGCGGGCGCTGCGCGCCGCGTTCGCGCTCGCGCTCGACGACGTCGCGCTGGCGCGGCTCGGGCAGCGCGTCGAGAACGAGTTCGTCGGCGCGCGGGTCGGGATCATGGATCAGATGGCGGCGAGCCTCGCGGACGAGCACGCGGCGCTCTTCATCGACGTCCGCAGCCTCGAGCACCGGCGCATCGCGTTGCCGCGCGCGGCGGCGGTCGCCGCGATCGATTCCGGGGTCGCGCACGCGCACGCGACCGGCGGGTACAACGCGCGCCGCGCCGAGTGCGAGCAGGCGGCGCGGCTTCTCGGCGTCGCCGAGCTTCGCGACGTCGGCCTCGACGACCTGCCGCGGCTCGCGGCGTTGCCGGAGCCGCTCGCGCGCCGCGCCCGTCACGTCGTCACCGAGAACGCCCGCGTGCTGGCCGCGGTCGCGGCGCTGCGCGCCGGCGACCCGCACGCGCTCGGGCGTCTGCTCGCCGCGTCGCACGCGTCGCTGCGCGACGACTACGCGGTCTCGATCCCGGCGGTCGACGTGCTCGCCGACGTCGCGGCGCGCGACCCCGACGTGTACGGTGCCCGTCTCACCGGCGGCGGATTCGGCGGCGCGGTCGTGATGGTCGTCCGCGCCGGCGTCGCGGCGGACGCCGCGGCGCGCGTCGCGGCGGAGTACGCGCGGACGAGCGGGGGCGTCGCGACGGTGCTGTTCCCGGTCCGGAGCTGACGATGGCGGCGGCGCGGCGACCACTCGACACGATGACGGGTTTGATCTCCTCGGAGGACGGCGACGCGAAGGCCTCGCGCCGGCCGGAGACGCGGACCGGGGTGCCGGCGCCGGCGCTGCTGCTTGCCGCGCTCGCGACGGCGCTCTTCGTTCTGCCGGTGGTCGCGCTGGTGATTCGCGTGCCGTGGGGGTCGCTGGCGCGCGAGCTCGGCGCGCCCGAGACGCTGACGGCGCTCCGCTTGTCGCTCGTCTGCTCGCTCGCCGCGACGGCGATCTCGGTCGCGGTCGGCGTGCCGCTCGCCTGGGTGCAATCGCGACTACGGGACTCGGCGCGCGCGCTCGTGCGCGCGCTCGTGATGCTGCCGATCGTGCTGCCGCCGGTCGTCGGCGGCGTCGCCCTGCTGCTGGTCTTCGGCCGCCGCGGCGTCCTCGGCGTCTGGCTCGAGCGCTGGCTCGGCGTCCGGCTGCCGTTCACGACCGCCGGCGCCGTGCTCGCCGAGACCTTCGTCGCGATGCCGTTCCTGGTGCTGACGGTCGAGAGCGCGCTGCGCGCCGTCGACCGCGGCCTCGAGGACGCGGCGCGTACGCTCGGGGCTCGCGAGTGGACGGTGTTTCGCCGCGTCACGTTGCCGCTGGTCGCGCCGGCGCTGCGCGCCGGCATGATCCTCTGCTGGGCGCGCGCGCTCGGCGAGTTCGGCGCGACCATCACCTTCGCCGGAAATTTTCCCGGCCGCACCCAGACGCTGCCGCTCGCGGTCTACGTCGCGCTCGAGAGCCGGCCGGAGGGCGCGGCCGCGCTGAGCCTCCTCCTGCTCGTCGTCGGGGTCGCGGTTCTCGTCGCGCTCCGCCGGCGCTGGATCGTGCCGTCGTGACGCTCGACGCCCGCGTCGCCGCGGCGGTCGGCGGCTGCGAGCTGCGCCTGACGCTGCGGGCGGCGGCCGGCGAGGTGGTCGCGGTGCTCGGGCCGAACGGGGCGGGGAAGACCACGCTGCTGCGCGTGCTCGCCGGCTTGCTGCCGCTCGACGCCGGCTCGATCGCGCTCGACGGCGCCGTGCTCGACGCGCCGAGCGCGCGGCGGTTCGTGCCGCCCGAGCGGCGATCGGTCGGCGTCGTCTTTCAGAACGGCTGCTTGTTCCCGCACCTCAGCGTGCGCGACAACGTCGCCTTCGGGCTCCGCTGTCGCGGTGCCGCGCCCCGCGCGGCCGCGCGCTGCGCGAACGCGTGGCTGGCGCGCTTCGGTCTCGAGGCGCGCGCCGCCGCGCGGCCGCCGCAGCTTTCGGGCGGCGAGGCCCAGCGCGTCGCGCTGGCGCGTGCGCTGGCGTTCGCGCCGCGCCTCCTCCTCCTCGACGAGCCGCTCGCCGCGCTCGACGTCGCGACGCGGGCGACCGTGCGGCGCGATCTCCGCCGTCACCTCGACGGCTTTGCCGGCGTCGCGATCGTCGTGACGCACGACCCGCTCGAGGCGATGGCGCTCGCATCGCGGCTCGTCGTGCTGGAGCACGGCGTGATCGTGCAGGAGGGCGCCGCGGCGGAGCTGACGGCGCAGCCGCGGTCGCGCTACGTCGCCGATCTCGCCGGCGTCAATCTCTATCGCGGCGACGCGCGCGAGAGCCGCGTCGCCCTCGACGGCGGGGGCTCGCTCGCCGTCGCCGACGCCGGAACCGGCGCGGTGTTCGCCGTCATTCATCCGCGCGCCGTCGCGCTCCACCGCGAGCCGCCCGGCGGCACCCCGCGCAACGTCTGGCAGGGCTCGGTCGAGGCGCTCGACGCCGAGGGCAGCCGCGTGCGCGTGCGGGTGAGCGGCGCGCCCGCGATCGTCGCCGAGGTCACCCCCGCGGCCGTCGCGGCGCTCGGTCTCGACCGCGGCGGCACGGTATGGGTGTCGGTCAAGGCGACCGAGATCACGACCTATCCGGCGTGAGTCGCGGACGCGCCGCGGGCCGCGAATTCCCGGAATGCCCGGCCGCTTGCGGTCGTCGCGCCGGCCGCCTACTCGAAGGAACGAGAGCGAACGCACGGCGGGAGGACCCATGAGCGAATCACCGAGGTACGCAGCGTCGGCCGCGGTGCCCAGCCTGTGAGCGTCGCGGCGACCGCGAGACGGGCGCGCCGCTCGCGCACCGGACGACCGATCATGGCGCTCCTCGAGCTCCTCGGGCGGCGCTGGGCGCTCAGGATCCTGTGGGAGCTGCGAGACGGCCCGCTCGGCTTCAACGAGCTCCAAGCGCGATGCGACACGATGTCGCCGAGCGTCCTCAATCAACGGCTCGCCGAGCTTCGCGGTGGCGGCATCGTCGAGCTTCGCGCCGGCGCCTACACGGTGACGCCGATGGGTCGGCGATTGAACGACCCGCTGCGGGCGCTGAACGGATGGGCCAACGAGTGGGCGCGTGCGCGCGCGGCGGCACGCGCGCGCGAACCAGGCGGTGCGCCGCGCGCCGGCGTCGCGTCGGCGAAGCGCGGCAGCCCGCGCTGAAGCCGGTCGCTCAAACGGGCGTGCCCGACTTCTGCTCGAGCTCGTCGAGCGAGCGCGGCCAATCCGCGTGCAGCAGCCGAGAGAGCGCGCGGTCGGCGAGCAGCTTGCCGCCGGTCTGGCAGCGGGCGCAGTAGTTGGTCTCGTTCTCCGCGTACACGATGCGCTGCACCGGCGAGCCGCAGACCGGGCACGGCAAGCGGTAGCGGCCGTGAACCGCCATGCCGTCGCGGAACGCGGTGACCTTCTCCGGGAAGCCGGCGCCGACCTCGCGGCGCAGCCGTTCGGTCCAGTCGAGGAGGGTCGCGCGACAGGCGGCGTAGAGCGCGGCGACCTCGCCGTCGTCGAGCTTCTGGGTGAGCTTCACCGGCGAGAGGCGGGCCCGGTGGAGGATCTCGTCCGAGTACGCGTTGCCGATGCCGCTGAAGAGGCGCGGGTCCGTGAGCGCGCGCTTGAGCGTGTGGCTCTCGCGGACGAGCACCGCGCGGAACTCGGCCTCGGTCGCCTCGAGGACCTCGAGACCGCTCGGCGCCAGCTCACGCAGCGCCGCCTCGCCGCGGACCAGGTGCAGCGACGCGCGCTTCTTCGAGCTCGCTTCGGTCATGACCAGGGTGCCGCTCGCGAAGTCGAACGCCGCGAGCGCGAGCTTGCGCTGGAGACGGAGCCCGCGAGGACGCCAGCGGAGCCGGCCTGCGATCATCAGGTGAACGACGAGGTGGAGATCGCCGTCGAGCGTGATCGCGATGCGCTTTCCGAGGCGTCGGATGCCGAGAACGCGCCGGCCCTCCGCCGCCGCCGGCGGCGGCTCGATCGAGCGCAGGACGAACGGGCTCGCGACGCGAATGCGCTCGAGCGTCGCACCGACGAGGCGGCGCTCGAGCGACTCGACGTAGACGACGACGTCGGGAAGCTCGGGCACCGCATCGTTCTAGCAGGAACGGCGGCTCGGCGCGGGCGCCGTCAGTCGGACTTCGCCTTGAGCGCCGTCGGCAGGTTCTTCCCGATGTCGCTCGAGTAGGTCGCTCCCCAGCACGTGCCGGCGGTGTTCTTCAGCTGCACCGTGAGCGGCGGCGCGGTGATCGGGAGCGGCGGCAGGTCGAGCAGCGCGCCTTTGCCCTTGAGGACGATCTTCGCCCGACCGTCGTCGCCCTGCTGGAGGATGATCTTGTTCACGCCGTTGGGCGTGAGCTCCTTGTCGAGGTAGGTGAAGCCCTTCTTGGTCGACTTCCAGCACGGCTTGTTGCCGCACGCGCCGCCGGCGGGCGCATCGGCGCTCGCGACCAGCCCGGCGTCGTCGTAGATGCAGAGCTTGTAGTCGGCGCCGTCCACGACGGTGGGATCGCCGAAATCGGCGACGCTGGTGGCGGCGCCGTTCGTCCACTTCCAGAGCAGCGCGTCCTTGGCGTCGAGGGCGTTGTCGGTGATCTTGAGCTGCGCCTTCCGTGGCAGCAGCGGAGCGCGGCAGGCCGCCTCCGGCTGGGCGACGTGCTCGCAGCTGCCGGCGCCGTCGCAGCGGTCGATCGTCGTGCAGACGTCGTCGTCGGCGGGACACGAGCCGCCGAACGGCTCGAAGAGGCAGTTCGCGAAGCAGCAGTCGCCGTCGGCGGTGTTGCCGTCGTCGCACTCCTCGCCGGCGGTCTGGTTGAGGGTGCCGTCGCCGCACGCGGCGACCGTGCAGTTCGCGTCGCAGGCCGCCGACTCGCCCTGATCGTCGCAGTCCTCGCCGGCGGTCGCGTTGACCGTGCCGTCGCCGCAGACCGCGAACGTGCAATCGGCGTCGCAGGTCGCCGACTCGCCGTGGTCGTCGCATTGCTCGCCGGCGGTCGCGTTGAGGTTGCCGTCGCCGCAGGCGGCGACGGTGCAGTCGTCGTCGCAGGTCGCGGACTCGCCGCGGTCGTCGCACTGCTCGCCGGCGCTGGCGTTGACGATGCCGTCGCCGCAGTCGGCGAGGGTGCAATTGGCGTTGCAGGCGGCGGACTCGCCGGCGCCGTCGCACTGCTCGTCGGTCTCGGTGAAGCCGTTGCCGCAGCCGATGTCGACCGCGTCGATGTCGGCGTCGTCGGCGAACACCGACTCGGAGAGGAGGAGAGTGGCGGTGTCGTGGACCGGATCGTATTCGACGAGATCACCGTCCTTGAAGATCAGGCCGCCGAGCGAGGCGCCGGTGTCGCGCGCGACCGAGAGGACGATGTGGCCGTTCGGCAGCACGCTCACCGCGTCGATGTTCTCGTCGCCGGCGAAGTGCGACTCCGAGAAGAAGAGCGTGGCGGTGTGCGTCGCCGGATTCCACTCGGCGAGGTCGCCGTCCTTCATGCTGAGCCCGCCGAGCGTCACGGTCGCGTCGGTCGAGAGGATGATGTGGCCGTTCGGCATGACGTAGAACGCGTCGACGTCGACGTTGGACGAGAAGTTGTCCTCGGAGAAGAGGATCGTCGCGGCGTGGCTGACGGGATCGTAGTCGACGATGTCGCCGTCCGGAACGAGAGCGGCGGGCTGCCGATGATCGCCGCCGCCGCCGTCGACAGCAGCACGTGGCCGTTCGGCAGCGCCTGAAAGCCGTCGAGGTTCTCGCTCTGCGCGAAGTTGCCTTCGCTGAAGTAGAGCGTCGCGGCGCCGGTGCTGGTGTGGATTTCGGCGACGCTCCCCGCCGTCGTCGTCAGCCCGGTGGTGCCGACGTGCGACGTGCTGTGCGTCGAGACGCGGATCGGCGTCGCCGACGCGATACCCGCGACGAGGACGAGCAGAGCCGGAGTGGTGCAGAGCAGGCGATGGCGTATGCGCATGAAGGTCCCCTTGCAGGTCTCGAAGGTGAGCAGCCTGGACAGCGAGAAGCATGCCACTGCGCGCGCCGCTCGCCGTGCGCGTGCGGCGCGCGAGCCGACATGACGATGCGTGCATCATTACCCCGCGGACTTGGAGGTGGGGACATTGCTCGTCACGTGTGGGTCGCGCGCGCACATGCGTGAGAGCGGTCCCGGTCACGTGCGTGGCGGGCGCGCCTTGCAGACGTGCCGATCGTCGAGGCTGCCTTGCATCCGTACAACCGCGCTAGGGAGGAAGCTACGGATTCATCCTCAGCGGAGCGGGTCGGGGATCGCCTCGCGCCGGGACTTCACGCGCGAGGGTCCAGCGCCGGCCGGTTCAGGCCAGCGCAGAGGCTTCGGTGCTGGCCTACTTGGTATCCGGACAGGGCGAGGCTTCGCCTCGGTTGACACGTCAATCGCTGGTCGCGTATTCGAGCGCGGTCCGGTGCCCGACCCCCTCATTGTCCCGACCACGAAGGACCGACCGATTGCCGACGTCGCGTTCGAGATCGGCTCGAGTTCGGATTCCGGGTGAGGTGCCTTCGTTGCCGTGGCGATGGTACCTCGTCCTCGTGCTCGTCGTGGCAGCCTGCTCGCGGCAGCAAGCCGCGGAGACGATGCCGGCGCGTCCTGGCATGGTGTTCGTCCCGGCGGGGACGTTCCTCATGGGGAGCCGCGCCGACGATCGGCGGGTCTACGAGTTCGAGCGCCAGCGCGAGCAACCGCAGCATGAGGTCTTCGTCGGCGCGTACTACATCGACATCCACGAGGTCACCAACGCCGAATACGAACGGTTCGTGCCGCATAACCGTGACACGGCCTCGCCCTGCGACGATTGCCCGATCACGAAGGTGAGCTGGGATGAGGCGCAGCGCTTCTGCGCGGCGCAGCGTCCCGCGAAACGCCTCCCCAGCGAGGCGGAATGGGAGAAGGCCGCCAAGGCCGGCGGTGACGGCTACCCGCCGAAGCCCTTCGGGGACTACGCCTGGTACGCGAAGAACTCGATCACGCGCGCGCAGCCGGTCGGCCAGAAGGGGGCCAATGCCTGGGGACTCTACGACATGCTGGGGAACGTTCGCGAGTGGACGGCGGACTGGTTTGCGACGGACTATTACCAGCACAGCGAGCGCGAGAATCCCAAGGGGCCGGCGACGGGCGTGCGGCGGGTCGAGCGCGGCGGCGCCTTCTTCCTCCCCCAGCAGGGCGTGACCGCGACCATCCGCTACAATCACCCGCCGGGTTTCCGGCTCTACTTCCTCGGCTTCCGCTGCGCGGAAGATCCGTGACCGGCAGTATGACGCTACGCAGCGTGACGATATTTTCGCTCAGCGGTGCCGACGGCAAGTTTCAGTTGACTACGCACAACATTCCGACGCATAGTCCGTCGGCGCCGTTCCGTGCCGACCTCAAAACCTCGTGGAGCGGCCGTTGTCCAACGCACCAAACCGAAGGAGCATACGCCACGACGTGACTTCCAATTCCCCATCGATCGAATTTCTAGGTTTTGGAAATCGCGACAGGCACCGCGACTTTCGCAGACTGAGTGCGCGCGGAGTTGCCGGCGATCGTTGTTTGGCTGCAGAGAGTCCCAACCCCCCAATCGCAAGGAGGAAGGCCATGAGATTTACTCACAGCAAAGCAGTACTCGGCATCGCAGCGCTCGCCGTCGCGCTGGCGTTCGCCGCACCGGCGAGCGCGCAGAACAAATGTTCTGCGGGCAAGGTCAAGTGCGTCGATGGGAAGCAGAAGTGCAAGCTCGGTTGTCACGCCAAGGCCGAGGGCAAGGGCGTCGCCGTCGACGCGGCTTGCCTCACGAAGTGCGAGGACAAGTTCGACGGCGGCGCGGTTCCCACCAAGGGTTGCTTCGCGAAGCTCGAGTCCAAGCAGGATGGCGCGAAGCCCGAGACCGTCTGCCCGAGCACGGGCGACACGGCCGCGCTCGAGGCGAAGGTCGATGCATTCGTGCTCGATGTGGTTCAGGAGCTCGACCCGAGCTTCCCGACTCCGACGCTCAACAAGTGCTCGGCGGGCAAGAAGAAGTGCGTGCTCAAGAAGGTCTCCGCCAAGCTCAAGTGCGAAGGCAACAACCTGAAGAAGCCGGATCCGGTCAAGTACGGACCGTGCATCCAGAAGGCCGAGGACAAGTTCGACGGTGGCGCCGATCCCACCAAGGGCTGCTTCGCCAAGCTCGAGTCCAAGCAGAATGTCGCCAAGCCCGAGACCGTCTGCCCGACCACGGGCGACACGGCTGCGCTCGAGGCCAAGGTCGACGCGTTCGTCCAGGACGTGGTTCAGGAGCTGAATCCGCCCGACAACTGCGGCAACGGCACGCTCGACGCCGGTGAGGACTGCGATCCGCCGGGCTCGACCGGTCAGTGCGCCGCTCTCGGCGCCGGCAACGGCAACGAGGTCTGCACGAGCCAGTGCAAGTGCCAGTGCCCCGACAAGGTCACCTTCCGCGGCGACGCCTCGAGCGCGAACAGCGATCTCGACACCGGCTGGACCGGTATCGCCCACGACAACAAGATCGTGTCGAACGGCGACATCACCGTCCACATCGACAGCTGCGCGAATCCGTCGCGGCCTTGCGGCGTGTGCAGCTTCTCGGGCCCGATCGACAACCCGGGTGCGGACGCCGGCAGCCTGAACGACCGGCGCTGCCGCAACAACTCGGCGGTGAAGTGCACCAGCAACGGGCAGTGCACCGGCCCTGGCAACGCCTGCGTGTACTGGTTCGGCGCCCCGCTGTCGCTCTCCTCGGGCGGCGTCGCGACCTGCGTCACCAACGAGGTCATCGGGACGTTGACCGGTACGGCGAACATCGAGACCGGCACCAGCGCGAGCACGCTCAACCTGACGTCGCACGTCTACACCGGCGTGCTCACGTCCAAGCCGTGTCCGAAGTGCACCGACGCCGGCGGTATCAACGACGGCGTGACCGGCGGCACCTGCACCGACGGCCCGCGCGCGGGCATGGCGTGCGATGCCAACTCCGAGTCGCCGATTCCGGCGTTCGGGCGGACGAGCCTCGATTGTCCGCCGGACAGCGGCTCGAACATCGCGAATCTGCCGATCGCGTTGGGCAACTCGACCGGCACCGAGAGCCGCTCGCTGTCGGCGGCGAGCCCGGACTGCAGCGCGTTCGGGTTCACCGGGTTCAAGTGCCCGTGCGACACCTGCGACGACGCGGCATCGACGCCGTGCTCGACGGACGCGGACTGCGGTGGCGGGACCTGCGGTGGCCTGCGCTGCCTCGTCGACGCGCCGACGCCCGGCCTCCCCTGCAGCTCGCAGGGCACGGGCAGCGATCCGGCATGCTGCTCCGAGCCGACCTGCACCAGCGGAACGATCGGGACGTGCGACCGGCCCGGTGAGGCGACCAAGCCGAACGCGTGCAGCGACGGGCAGTGCGTGAGCGGCGGCGGCACGGACGACGGGATGTGCCACCTCGCGCCGAGCGACAACCTGTGCTCGGTCGAGACCTTCCGCTCGTGCACCGGCAACGCCGACTGCCGCCCGCCGGGCGAGGGCGGCACCTGCGCCGACTGTGCGCCGGGGATGCAGACCTGCACCACGAAGCGGCGCGAGTGTCTGTTGGGCATCGACGACCACCTGGCGACGCACAACGGCACGATCAATCTGCACGGCATGGCCGACACGCCGGTGGCCGACGTGTCGCATCCGATCCTGGCGTCGATGTTCTGCATCGGGCCGACGGGATCGTCGTCCGTCAACGCCGTGGCCGGTCTCCCCGGTCTCGGCAAGCTCAGGCTGAACGGCACCGCGCAGGGCCTGCCCTGAGCCTCACCTGAACGAGCGGTGCGGATCGTCGGAACGACGATCCGCGCCGTGCACCACCGACCCCGGACGCCGCACGGCGTCCGGGGTTTTCTTTTGGTGCGCCGGGCACGGCGCGCAGCGCCGACCGGTGCCGTCGCGCTCGCCAGCCTCGACGCGGCGGCGGCGATCGGGCTTCGATCCGGCTTGCCTCGCGACCTGCGGCTAGGTAACGCGAGGGTGCGACGCGCGGGCAGACGGCGCGCGCTTCGCGATCGCCCACGACGCGCGGCGCGCCGGTCGGCGAGAGGGAGGCCCACCATGAAGTTCAGCTGGTTTCATCTGATGCCGTATCGCTGGCTGCCCGACGATTTCCGCGAGCGGTACCGGAGCGTGTGGGTGGATCTCCCGAACGCGCTCTACGACCCGGAGCGCGGCCATGCGCTCTACAACGAGTACCTCGACATGCTCGAGTACGCCGACGCGGTCGGCTTCGATGCGGTCGGCGTCAACGAGCATCATCAGAACGCCTACGGGATGATGCCGTCGCCGAACCTGATGGCGGCGGCGCTCGCGCGCCGGACGACCAACGCGATGCTTCTCGTCCTCGGCAACTCGATCGCGCTCTACAATCCGCCGGTGCGCGTCGCCGAGGAGATGGCGATGCTCGACGTGATCTCGGGCGGCCGCCTGATCGCCGGCTTTCCCGTCGGCACCTCGATGGACATCAACTACTGCTACGGCCAGAACCCGGCGACCGTCCGCGACAAGTACCGCGAAGGCCACGATCTCATCATCAAGGCGTGGCGCGAGCGCGAGCCGTTCGCGTGGAACGGCAAGTACACCAAGCTGCGCTACGTGAACCTGTGGCCGCAGCCGGTGCAGAAGCCGCATCCGCCGGTCTGGGTCCCGGGTCTCGGCTCGATCGAGACCTGGGACTGGTGCGCCGACCACGGCTACAACTACAGCTATCTCTCGTTCAGCGGCTACAAGCGCGCGCAGAAGATGCTGCACGGATACTGGGAGCGGCGCGCCGCGCGCGGGCTCGAGCCGAACCCGTACAGCTGCGCCTTCTTCCAGCAGATCTGCATCAGCGACACCGACGCGGAGTGCGAGCGCGAGTGGTGGCCGCACGTGAACTACTTCTTCAACAAGTGCCTCCACCTCTATCCCGGCACCTCGAGCGCCCCGGGGTACATGAGCGAGGCGTCGATGCGCGCCGGCGTCGTCGCGCAAGCCGGCAACACCAATCAGAACATGGGCCGCGACAAGAGCTGGAAGGAGCTCGTCGACGAGCGCTACATCGTCGCGGGCTCGCCGGCGACGGTGCGCCAGCAGCTCGAGGAGCTGGCGCAATCGCTGCGCTGCGGTCATCTCGCGGTCGGCCTCCACATCGGCTCGGCGCCGGCGGAGCTGACGAACCGCTCGACGTACCTGTTCGCGACCCAGGTCATGCCGCACCTGCGCCCGCTCTTCGGCGACTGGGAGGATCACTGGTGGCCGAAGGCGCTGCCGCCGTCGCGGCGGGTCGCGCCCGGCGCGACGACCGCGGCGGTGCGCGCGCGCGCCGAGCGTCCCTACGTCCCGGGCGGCGACGGCGCACGGATCGGCGACCGGCACGCGGAGGCGCGACCGTGAGCGTCGGCGGCAACGGCGGCGCGGGCGCGACCGGTGACGGCGGCGCCGGCGTCACGTCGCGGCTGCTCGAGCTTCCCGCCGCGACGGTGGAGATCCTGGAAGCGGGGCAGGGCGCGCCGCTCGTCTTCCTGCACGGCGCCGGCGGCATCCCGTTCTGGGAGGGCGTGCTCCCGCTCCTGACGCGCGACTACCACGTGTACGCGCCCTTGCTGCCGGGGTTCGGGCGCTCGACGGGCGTCGATGCGCTCGAGGACCAGCTCGACCTCTTCTTTCACGGCTTCGACGTCATCGAGGCGCTCGGGATCGAGCGCCCGTACCTCGTCGGCGAGTCGATGGGCGGCTGGATCGCGGCCGAGATGGCGGCGCTCCGGCCGAAGGAGATCGGGCGGCTCGCGCTCGCGGCGCCGGTCGGGCTCTGGCGCGACGACGCGCCGGTCTTCGACATGTTCGGCGCGATGATCCACGAGATGGTGCCGTACCTGTTCCACGACCCGTCGACCCCCGCGGCGCAGCGCATGCTTCTGATGACCCAGCTCTTCAGCGACAAGGACGACCGCAGCGAGGAGCAGATCGAGATGCTGATCGCGCTCGCGCGCGGCTTCCGCACGGTCGCGAAGTTCCTGTTCCCGATTCCCGAGCACGGCCTCGAGAAGCGTCTCGCGCGGATCGTCGCGCCGACCCTGATCCTGTGGGGCACCGGCGACCGCTTCGTCGCGCCGCGCTACGCGGCGATCTTCCACGAGAGGATCCGCGGCTCCGAGCTGGTGACGATCGAGGGCGCCGGGCACCTGATCGGTCTCGAGCGTCCGGAGCCGTACGCCGAGGCGGTGCTCCACTGGGGCAGGGGCGAGGCGCCGGGCGCGACCGCGGGGGACGCCGCGCGGCCCTGACGGCGGGGACGACGGCGGCCGGACCTCGCTCCGCTCGGCGCGGAAATGCCCGCCGGAACGATCGCGAGCGCGCCGTCCCCGAGGCCGCGTCTCGACGCCGCGACTCGGGGCCGCGACTCGGGGCCGCGATTCGCGGCTTGTCGGCGCGCGGCCTTTCCGGTACCAGGGACGTTCCGCACATCTCCTCCGAAAGCCGAGACTCACATGATCGAGACGCTGACGGCCATCCTGCATCAGCTGCAAGACGTCGAGGGCATCATCCGCTGGGGCGGGATGCTGATGCTGATCGTGATCGTGTTCGCCGAGACCGGCCTGCTGGTCGGATTCTTCCTCCCCGGCGACTCGCTGCTGGTGACCGCGGGCGTGTTCGCGGCGGCCGGCCATCTGAGCCTGGCGATGCTCCTCACCGCGGTGACGGCGGCGGCGGTCGCCGGCGATCAGGTCGGCTACTACATCGGCTATAGAACCGGGCCGCGCATCTTCCGGCGCGAGGACTCCCTGCTCTTCAAGCGGGCGCACCTGATCCGCGCGCGCGAGTTCTACGAGCGCCACGGCGGCAAGACGATCATCATCGCGCGCTTCGTGCCGATCATTCGGACCTTCGCGCCCGTGGTCGCCGGCGTCGGCGCCATGGAGTACCGCCGCTTCGTCACCTACAACGTCGTCGGCGGCGTCCTCTGGGTGTGGGGCATGTCGCTCCTCGGCTACTCGCTCGGCCGCGCGGTTCCCGACATCGATCGCCACATCCACATCGTCATCGCGGTCGTGGTGTTTCTCTCGCTGCTGCCGCCGATCATCGAGTACGTGCGCACCAAGGGCCGCGTGATCGAGCCGCCGGCCTGAGCGACCCGGCGCCGGCGCGCCGATCGCTCGCCGCGTTTCGGTGCCTGCGGGTGTCTTCGCGCGCGACGCCCGCGCGGTTCAGCCGCCCGGCCGCGTCTTGCCGGGCCGCGGCCGATCCTGGTGGTCGGGGGGGACGTCGTCGACCAGGACGCCGGCGGGCGACAGGCCGTGGTGCGCGATCTCGCCGGCGAGCTGGCGCGCCATGACGCTGTGGTGGCGGCCGTAGAGGAAATAGATGCTCAAGCCGATCGCGAGCCAGACCGCGAGTCGCAGCCAGTTCTCCGACGGCAGCGAGAACATCAGGAGCAGGCAGAAGGCGATCCCGAGGATCGGGACGAGCGGCACCAGCGGCGCTCGGAACGGCCGCGCCGCATCCGGGTTCGTCCGTCGCATGATCAGCACCGCCGCGCAGACGATCACGAAGGCGAGCAGGGTGCCGATGTTGACGAGATCCGCGAGCACCCGCAGCGGCACGACCGCGGCGACGGCGGCGACGAACGCGCCGGTCAGCATCGTCGCCTTGTGCGGCGTCCGGAATCGCTCGTGGACCGCTCCGAAGAAGTCGGCGGGCAGAAGGCCGTCGCGCGCCATCGCCAGGAGCACGCGCGCTTGGCTGAGCATCATCACCAGCAGCACCGAGGTGATGCCGCTGATCGCGCCGAGCGAGATCAGAAAGCGCGCCCACGGCAGCCCCGCCTGCCGGAATGCGTCCGAGAGCGGCGCGTCGATGTCGATCTTGTCGTAGCGCACCATGCCGGTGATCACCGCCGCGACGGCGATGTAGAGCACCGTGCAGAGCACGAGCGAGACGATGATGCCGATCGGCACGTCGCGCTGTGGGTTCTTGGCCTCCTCCGAGTGCGTCGAGACCGAGTCGAAGCCGATGTACGCGAAGAAGATGATCGCGGCGCCCGCCAGCATCCCGAGCGGCTCGCCGGCGATCCCGTGCTGGCCGTGCACGGTCTTGCCGAAGAACGACAGGCCGGTGAGGCCGTACGGGGCGAACGGATGCCAGTTCCTCGGGTCGATGTGGAACGAGCCGACGGCGATCACGAAGCCGACGACGAGCAGCTTGAAGATCACGATCCCCGCATTGAGCCGGGCGCTCTCGCGGATGCCGATCACGAGCACGACGGTGATGATCGCGGTGATGGCGACGGCGGGCAGGTCGAACCAGGTGCGCGTCAACGCGAGCCGCCCGGTGTCGGGATTGAAGTCGAAGGGCGCGTTCGTCAGCACGGCCGGAAGATGGACGCCGAGCTGATCGAGGAAGTTCTGGAAATACTTCGACCAGCCGTGCGCCACGGTCGACGAGGCGACGGCGTACTCGAGCAGCAGGTCCCAACCGATGATCCACGCGAACAGCTCGCCGAGCGTGGCGTAGGCGTAGGTGTAGGCGGATCCCGCGACCGGCACCATCGCGGCGAACTCGGCATAGCAGAGCGCCGCGAAGACGCAGGCGATGCCGGCGACGACGAAGGAGAGCATCAACGCCGGTCCGGTCTTGTCGTGCGCCGCGACGCCGGTGAGGACGAAGATCCCGGTGCCGATGATCGCGCCGACGCCGAGGCTGGTCAGGGAGACGGGGCCGAGGACGCGTCGCAGCCGGTGGTCGCCGGCCATCTCGTCCAACAGCAGCTCGAGCGGCTTGGTCGCGAACAGTCGACTCGCCATCACCGTCCTCTTCAGCAGTGGGCCGCGTCGCCGTTCGGCGCGTCGAGACGATCCCGGAGCGGTTCGTCGGCGCCAACGGCGAGAATCGGAGCTCTCAAGGCGCGCTGCGAGTAACACACGCGCGCGCAGCGCGCAAAAGTCCGCCGAATCTCGGACGCGGCGGGCGTATGACGCCCTGCGACCACGGTACGTGATTACGCAGCGCGGCGTCCCTCGAGCACGCGCGGCGGCGGCTCCGGGGACGCGCGGGCGGCGGTATCGCGACTGCGCGGCGGACGAGGACGTGCGTCCGCGCTGCGGCGGCGCGCCTCGCGTCCGGATCGGAATGGAGATGCGCGATCCTGCTCGGGGCAGTCTTGCGTTCGAGTACGTGATCCGTGATTTTGCCGCGTGAGAACGCTTCGTATAGCGTGAGAAGGCGACGCTGGGGTGCCGTCCATCTCGCCCAGCAGAAGGAGCTCACCCGGGTGGAATCGCTGAACGTGATGCAAATGATCCAACAGGGTTGGATCGCGACATATCCGCTCATCGTTTTTTCGATCATCAGCCTCACCGTCATCGGCGAGCGGTTCTGGGCGCTCCGTGGCATCGTCGGCAGGACCGCCACGCTCACCCGCGCGATGTACGCCGACCTGGGCCGCGGCGCGATCCCGGCCGCGCTCGAGCGCGCCGATGCGGAGCGCGCGACGCCGGCCGGCACGGATCTTCGGCGACGTCCTGCGGCAGAGCAGCGTCGTCGCCACCGATCAGCTCGATCAAGTGAGCGCCGAGCGCCGCTTCGAGGAGGTCGAGCGCTTGAAGCGCCCGCTCTGGATGCTCGGCACCGTCGCCGCGAGCGCGCCGTTCATCGGCCTCCTCGGCACCGTCATCGGCATCATCAAGGCGTTCCACAACATGGCGATGCTGGGCAGCGGCGGGTTCGCGGTCGTCGCCGGCGGGATCTCCGAGGCACTGATCGCGACCGCCCTCGGCCTCGGCGTCGCCATCATCGCGCTGATTTTCTACAACTACTTTCAGATCCGCGTGGATCGCATCGAGGCCGCGCTGACGATCGGTGCGGCACGGGTGATCGAGGCGCTCCGGCTCGACACCCGCGAGCCGCGCCTCGAGCGAGTCGCGATGGCCGCCGCTAGCCTCCCGACCGGGGCCGCTCCCGGAGGATCATGGCGGACATCAACATCACGCCGCTCACCGACATCTTCCTGGTGCTGCTGATCATCTTCATGGTGACGAGCGTCGCGATGGTCGAGACCGGCGCCAAGGTGATGCTGCCCGAAGTCGACTAGACGCAATCGGCGCCGCGCGAGATCACCGTCACCGTGACGCCGCTGCACGAGATCTACGTCAACGCCGACCTCGTCCCGTTCGAGAATCTCGAGGGCACCCTGCGCGAGCTGCTCGCCAACCGCGGCGACACGCCGGTCGTCCTGCAAGGCGACCGCGAGGTGCTGCTCGGCGACGCCGTGCGCATCCTCTCGGCGGCGCAGCACGCCGGCGCGACGCAGGTCGCGATCGCCGCGGAGCGGGGCCGCCCCGCGCCGTAGCATGGCGCTGTTCGGACGCAGCCGTCGTTCGTCGCCGCCGCCAGCAGACGATCCGCTCGCGGGCGCGTTCCCCTTGCGTCGCGGCCTGCCGGCGTTCCTGTTCTCGGCCGTCTTCCACGCCGCGATCCTGATCGCGCTCACGACCGTGAGCTTCGCGGTCGTGACGCGCGAGAAGATCAACGTCAAGATCATCGAGCCGCCGACCGCCGCCGAGGAGCAGGAGCTCGAGGGCGCGCCGTCGCTCAAGGATCTCGTCGGCGTGCTCCGCCCGCAGCTGGTCCGACCGCGCACGACGGGGTCGGTCGCGGGGCCGAGCGCGGGTCCGGCGGTGGCGGCGGTCGCGCCGGTGCGCGCGCCCGAGATGCCGCGGCTCGCCGGCGTCGGCCCGTCGATCGGCCGCTCGCCGGGGACGCTCGACGTGCCGCTCTCGATCGGCGGCGGCGGTCTCGCGGGCGGCGGTCTCGGCGGCGGCGGCTTCGGCGACCTCCTGGGCGGTCTCCGCAAGGTCGGCATCGACCTCGCGATCGTCATCGACACCACCGGCAGCATGCAGTCGGTCATCGACGACGTGAAGACGGAGGTGCGAAGCTTCATCGCGAGCCTGCAGGAGATGGTGCCCGCGAGTCGCGTCGCGGTGGTCGCGTACCGCGACAAGGGCGAGGAGTACATCACGCGCTGGGTCGATTTCAGCTTCCACACCAGCAAGGTGCAGAACTTCGTCTCGGGGCTGCGCGCCGACGGCGGCGGCGACTACGAGGAGGCCGTGAAGCAGGGCATCGAGGCCGCGATCAACGAGCTCAAATGGCGAAAGACCGCGAAGCGTTTCATCATCCTCATCGGCGGCACGCCGCCCCACAAGGCGGACGTGCCCGCGCTGATGAACCTGGTGCGGGAGTTTCGCGACCACGGCGGTGAGGTCGGCGCCGTCGACGTGACCAAGCGCCTGCACGAGGAGTACGACCGCGCCGAGTGGGTGCAGCACGGTTCGCACGGTGAGTTCAAGCCGGCGCCGATGCCCGGCTTCTACCGCGAGACCACCGACGCGTACGCCGCGATCACCGGCCAGGGCGGCGGCGAGCTGGTCAGCCTCGGCGAGGAGAAGACGCTCCTGCGCGAGGTGATGGTGCTCACCTTCGGGACGCGGTGGCGGGTCGAGATGGCGCGCTTCATGAATCGTCTGCAGTGATCGTTCTGACGTCGAAGAGTACGGAGGCAGGCGGCGGGGCGGCCGACGCCGTGACGCGCTCGGCGCGCGGAGGGCTCCGCGTCTGCCGCTTGGGTCGATTGCATACGCCGCTGCGGCCGCGACGACGTTCCAGGGTGGTCGCCCTAACGCGCGCCGAGCGCGTCACGGCGTCGGCCGCCCCGCCGTCGTCGCTGCACGCCGCGGCGGAAGAGGCACTGCCGGCGCTCGCTCTCCGCGTGGCTTTCAGCCACGCGGAGTCGCTCGCTGCGTCCTCTTTGAACCTGCAACGGCGGAAAGCGCGGCCAACGTGGTGCGACGGGTCTGCGGGCGAGCGGCGGGCTCCCTCCGGGCGCGTTAGGGCAACCCGCCCGGAAGGTCGACGCGGTTGCAGCGGCGTATGCAATCGACGGAAGCATTGGTCGTGGAGTCCTCCGCGCCGGGAGGGAGGCCGACGCTCGCGCGCGGCGATCGCGGCCCTCTTTGCCGTGCTCTTCGTCGCGACGACTTCAGTGATGCCGCCGCTCGCGTACGCCGCGTCGCTCGGCGAGCTCAGGAGCGAGGCGCGGGCGGTGGGGATTTCGCCGGGGAGCGGGGGGCGGGCGAGCAGGCGGCGTTGGAGCGGCTGGGGCGGCTGGCGCTCGAGTTCCTCGATGCGGCGGACGCGGGCGGCGGCGACGCGACCGGCGCGTACGAGGCGATCACGGAGCCGCTCGAGCGCAGCTACGAGGCCCACCGTGCGGCGCTCGATCGGATGAGCAAGGGCGTGATCGACGCCGACGGCGATCTCGACGCGCTCTACGAGAGCGCGCCGTGGCAGGAGCATCAGCAGCTCGCGGCGCAGGCCCTCTACTATCTCAACTGGCTGCACTATCGCGGCGCGCTCTTCTACGGCGGCGCCAAGCGCAAGGCGCTGCTCGAGAAGGCGGCGAACGGCTTCGGTGAGTTCGCGACCGCGACCAAGGCGGCGCCGGTCGTCATCGAGAGCCATCTCGGGCGCGGGCTCGCGTACCTCGAGCTCGATCACGTCGACTGGGCGATCAACGACTTCGAGGCGGTCGTGCAGGCGAAGGGCGCGTCGCCGGATCGCGTGCGCAAGGCGCGCCTGGCGTTGGCCGAGGCGTACGTGAAGGCCGGTCGCGCGGCCGATGCGCTGCGCGCGTCGCAGCAAGCCGTTGCCGAAGCCACGCCGGCGGATCGCCCGCGGGCCCAGCTGACGCGCGTGCGGGCGCTCGCGATGGCGGCCGCGAGCGCTCCGGCGGCGCAGAAGGCGAGCTACCGCAGCGAGGCGACGAGCTTGCTCGCGCAGCTGCAGGCGGGCGGCGGTCCCTGGGGAAGCCGCGCCGCGCAGATCGCCCGTGCCGGCCTCGACAACCCGAGGGTGTGGGCGAGCGGCGCGAAGGCGCCGAAGCCGGAGCCGCCGCCGCCGTCGGAGTGGGACGTCACCAGGCGGCTCGTTGCCGGCGGCAAGTACAAGGAAGCGATCCCGCGGCTCGAGCGCATCGTCGCGTCGACCGCCGGCGACGATCAGCCGAACCAGGCGGAGGCGCGCTACCTGCTCGGGATCGCGCGTTTCCGGACGGGCGACCTCGCGGGCTCGATCAAGGAGTTCGACGCGGTTCTCGCCGCCAAGAACAAGTCGTCGTACCGGGACGACGCCGCCTACCTCCGGTTCAAGGCGAACGAGGCGCTCTACGCCGCCGACCCGACACCCGAGCGCTTGCCGGCGTACGAGCAGGCGATCACCGCGTTCCTCGCGGAGTTTCCCAGCCACAAGGCCGCGCCCGAGGCGCGGTTCCGGTTGGGCGAGATCCGCCAGCGGCAGGAGCGTTATGCGGATGCGATGGCCGAGTACGCGCGCGTCGCGGGCGATCCGGCCTTCGAGCTGCGCGCCGCGTTCGGCACCGCGCAATCGGCGGTCAAGCTCCTCGAAGCCGCGCCGCAGGCGAGCAAGCCCGACCCGAAGCTGCTCGCGCAAGCGACGGCGGCCCTCGACCGGTTCTGGGATCAGATTCGCCGCGAGGACTTCTCGAAGTTCGGCGACGCGCCGGTGAACGAGCTGATGGGCCAGGCGGCGTTGATGCGGGCGTATCTCGCGGCGCTCGGCGATCCACCGGACTACCAGCAGGCGGTGGCGTGGCTCGGCGGCTTCGAGGAGAAGTATCCGACGCTCACGAGCCAGCGGCCGCAGGTCAGCGAAGCTCCGGCTCGCCGCGTTCGCGCGCCTCGGCAGGCTCGAGGACGCGGCGGCGGAAGCGGAGAAGCCGGCGGTCGGCACGCTCGACGCCGACTTCCTCGACGACCTCGCGACGCGCTTCATCACGACCGCGGCGCGCGAGCAGGCGACCGGACATCCCGACGCCGCCGCCGCGGGTCGGCGCGCCGCCTTGCTCCTCACCGAGCACGCGCTCGCCGCCAAGGATCTCAGCCTGCCGTTGCGGCAGCGGCTGCGCGCGACCGCCGCGCGCCTCTACGAGGAAGCGGGACAGCGCGATCGAGCCCTCGCGCTCTACCGTGCGTCGCTCGCGGCGCAGCCGGATGCGATTTCCGCGCGTGCCGGCGCGGCGCGCGTGCTCGAGGCGCAGGGAAAGACCGCCGAGGCGCGCGCGCTCTGGGACGAGGTGTCGAACGCCCCGCCGGGGAAGGCAGGCTGGCTCGAGGCGCACTACCAGTCGGCGCGGCTCTCGGTCGCGCTCGGCGATCAGGCGCGCGCGTGCTCGGTCTTGAAGCAGGTGCCGGCGGAGATGATCGCGAACGCCTACTCCGACACGCCGAAGAAGATTCAGCAGCTCATGCGCGCGGCGTGCCCGTCGTAGCCGCGCGCCGCCACCACGCGTACACGGGGGCGCCGGCGACCACGATCAGCAGACCCGGCCAGGTGAAGCGCGGCTTCACGATCAGGAGAGCGAGCATGATCGCCGCCGCGGCGACGATGTAGAGCGCCGCCGCCAGCCGTCCGAGCGACGCGCCGCGATCGTAGCGAAACGTCGCCGCGACCGTCAGGACGTAGAAGAGCAGCGCCGCGAAGATCACGTAGTCGAGCAAGTCGCCGTAGGTGCCGGTGAGCGTCAGGACGGCGGCCCAGCATCCCTGGATCACGAGGGCGCCGGCCGGCACGCCGCGCTTCGTCAGACGGCCGGCGCTCGCGAAGAAGAGCCCGTCGCGCGCCATCGCATAGGCGGCGCGCGCGCCGCTCAGGATGAGGCCGTTGGCGCAGCCGAACGTCGACACCATGATCGCGATCGTCACCGCGATCGCGCCGCCGCGTCCGAGCACGACGTCCATGGCCGCGGTCGCGACCCGGTCGCGGGTCGCGAACGCGATGCCGCGTCCGAGCGGCGTCGCGGCGGCGGGCGACCCGAGCGCGGGCAGGACCGCGAGGTAGCCGAGGTTCGCGAGCACGTACATCGAGACCACGAGCGCCGTGCCGAGAACCATCGCGCGCGTCACCGTGCGCTCGGGATCGCGCACCTCCTCGGCGGCGAAGCCGACGTTGTTCCACGCGTCCGCCGAGAACAGCGCGCCGACGAAGGCGCTGCCGACCGCCGCCGCGAGCGGCAGCGCCGTCGGAGCGCGGACGAACGGCGCCGCGGTGTTGACCGCCGGCGCGCCGTGCATCGCGGCGAACGCGCCGCAGGCGGCGACCACGGCGAGCAGCGCCGCGATCTTCGCGACCGTGAACACGTTCTGGATCGTCTTGCCGACCTCGACGCCGCGCACGTTCGCCGCGGTGAGGGCGGCGATCAGCAGGATCGCGACGAGACGCTCGCCGGAGAGGCCGCCGACCACGCCGGTGTCGACCGCCGGCGCGACGACGGCGGTGAAGCGGCCGAACGCGACCGCGACCGCGGCGATCGTGCCGGTCTGGATGACGAGGAAGAGCGTCCAACCATAGAGAAACCCGATCAACGGTCCGAACGCCTCGCGCAGGTAGACGTACTGGCCGCCGGCGTGCGGGAAGCGGGCGACGAGCTCGCCGTATCGTGCCGCCGCGGTGATCGTCATGAGACCGGCGACGACCCAGACGATCATGAGCCACCCGGGCGCCCCCAGCTCCCGCGTCATTTGCGCCGAGACCAGGAAGATCCCGGAGCCGATCATCGAGCCGGCGACGAGCATCGTCGCATCGACGAGCCCGAGCACGCGATGAAAGCGCGCGGCCGGCGCGGCGGCGGTCGATGCTGCGACCTCTCGCGCCGCGCTGCCGCCCGAGCTCGATGGTCGGCTCACGGCCGCGGGACCATACCAGAACGCCGGCACGCCGGCCCACGAGCCGGACGCCCGCGAACGTGGCGCCGCTCGCGGCGCGGGAAGCGCGGCGGCCGCCGGCCGCCGTCACGTCGAGGTGATTTGACCCGACGTCGGCGGTCTTGTAGCCGACGGGCGGATGCAGCTCGCCTTCTCGCCGGCCGAGACGCAGGTTCAGGAAGCGATCCGGGCGTTTCTCGCGACCGCGATGCCGTCGCCGACGGGCGTTCCCGAGGACGGCTGGATCAACGGCTTCTCGCCGGAGTTCTCGCGCCGCCTCGGCGCCGCCGGCTGGATCGGGACGACGTGGCCGCGCGAGTACGGCGGCGGCGGCCGGAGCTACGTCGACCGCGCGATCGTCACCGAGGAGCTGCTGCGCGCCGGGGCGCCGACCGCGGCGCACTGGGTCGGCGACCGGCAGATCGGCCCCGCGCTGCTCGCCTACGGCAGCGAGGAGCAGAAGCGGACGATCCTGCCGCGCATCGTGCGCGGCGAGATCGTCTTCTGTCTCGGCATGAGCGAGCCGGGCGCGGGGTCGGACCTGGCGTCGCTCAAGACCCGCGCCGTCGAGGACGGCGACGGCTTCGTCGTCGACGGCCAGAAGGTCTGGACGTCGTTCGCGCACCAGGCCGACTACTGCTATCTCGTCGCGCGCACCGACCCGACGGCGCCCCGCCACCGCGGCATCAGCGAGCTGCTCGTCGACATGCGGTCGCCCGGCATCACGGTCCGGCCGCTCGTCGACATGACCGGCGAGCATCACTTCAACGAGGTCTTCTTCGAGGGCGTCCGGGTGCCGAAGACCGCGCTGATCGGCGAGAAGAATCGCGGTTGGTTCCAGATCGCCTCGCAGCTCGACTACGAGCGCGCGGGCATGGAGCGCCTGCTGAGCTACGCGCCGCTCTTCCGCGACCTCGAGGCCCACGTGCGGGCGACGGGGCGGGGCAGCGATCCGCTCATTCGGCAGGAGCTCGCGCGCTTCCATACGCAGCTGCTCGCCGGCCGGTTGCTGATCTACCGCATCGCGTGGAAGCTCTCGCGCGGCATCACGCCGACGGCGGAGACGGCGCTCGCGAAGATCTTCGGCACGGAGCTCGAGCAGCGGATCGCCAGCTTCGCCGGACGTGTGCTCGGACCCTACGCGACTCTCGGCGGCGTCGGCGCGACACCGCTGCACGGCCGCGTGGCACGCGCCATCCTGAATGCGCCGGGATTCACGATCCGCGGCGGGACGGTCGAGATCCTCCGCAACATCGTCGCGCAACGCGGGCTCGGGCTGCCGCGCGAATGAGGCTCACGGAATCGGCGGCGATCCGCCCGCGCGGCGAGCGGCCGCGGCGACCGCACGCCGCGTCTCGATGCTCAGCGTCGCCGCTTGAAGGCTTCTCCGCGGCGTCCCGTCCGCGCGACGCATTGCGCCGCGGGCCGACCGACGGCTTCCGAGTCCTTGCCGTGAGCGACGCTCCCTTGACACTCCGAAATGAAACGAGTTACAAGCGGCCCGCCTCGATCGCGAATCAACAAAGTTCACTAGTTATCCATCTGAGCGCCGAATTGCGGCGCGAGTGCGGCCTGCCGCGGCCACACTCAGGGGGATGCGATGGCACTCGACTACGACGTTCCCGAAGATAAGCGCGCGCTCTACTGGCTCGGCGACAAGCTGATCGAGTATCGCAATCCGGTTATGATTTTGGTTTTGGCCGTCACGTTGGTCTTCGCGTTTTTGTCGTTCCAGTTGCGACTCGTGACGAGCTTCGGCGACCTGCTGCCGCAAACCCACCCGTTCGTGAAGGTTCATAACCGCTACTCCGGAACGTTCGGCGGCGCCAACAACATCGTCGTGATGATGGAGGTGAAGGACGGCACGATCTTCACCATCGACAACCTCACGAAGATCTTCAAGATGACCGACGCCATGGACAGGATCTACGGCGTCAATCACAACCAGGTCGAGTCGATCGGACACCGCACCGTCCGGCACCTCCGCGTCGCGGCCGGCGGTACCCTGCGCGCCGAGCCGGTCATGCTGCGTGCGCCGCAGAGCCAGGAAGAGGTCGAGGACATCCGGCGCATCGTGCACAACGCCGAGAACATCTACGGCTTGCTGGTCTCTCTCGACGACAAGGCGGCGCTCCTGCGTGCGAACTTCATCGAAGGCCGGCTCGACTACAAGCGCATCTTCGACGAGGTGAACGAGAAGGTCATCGCGCCCTATGAGGACGCGAACACGACGCTCTACGTCGCCGGCGAGCCGCGGCTTTATGGCTGGGTCTATCGCTACGCCGGTGACGTGTTCTTCATCCTGGTCATCACCTACTGCATCGAATGGATCCTGCGCTGGATGTACTTCCACGATTGGCGCGGCGCCTTGCGGCCGACGCTCACCGGCGTCATCGCCGCCTTCTGGGGCCTGGGCTTCATCAAGCTCATCGGTCTCGCACTCGACCCTCTGATGCTGGTGATGCCGTTCCTCATCACCGCGCGCGCGGTGAGCCACGCGATCCAGATGCACGACCGCTACTACGAGGAGTTCGAGAAGTCGCGGCTGGCACAAGCGGCGCGCGATCGTCGCGGCGTTCGCCGAGCTCTTCGTGCCGACCTTCTCCGGCGTCATCACCGACGCGCTCGGTGTCCTGGTGATCATCCTGGTGCCGGTGATCATGCTGCAGAAGCTCGCGATCACCGCGTCGTGGTGGATCCTCGCGATCACCGTCTCCGAGATGCTCCTGAACCCGATCGTCTACTATTACTTGAAGGCGCCGGAGCCGGAGCTCGTCGTCCTGCGCGAGCGCGGCGGGTTCCGCAAGGGAATCGAGCGCTTCACGCATCTCCTGATGTCACGGACCGGCAGGATCGCGACCCTGGTGGGTTGGGCGACGGCGGTCGCGGTCGGGCTCTTCTTCATGCGCGGGCTGACGATCGGCGACCCGACGGCGGCCTCGCCGCTGCTCTTCACGAACTCGCCCTACAACGTGTCGCACACCCAGATCCAGGAGCGCTTCGGCGGCGTCGAGCCGCTGATCGTCGTCGCCGAGGGCAAGGACAAGGACGCGATGAAAGATCCGCAGGTGCTGCGGACGATGGAGAAGTTCCAGCGCTACCTCGAGCGTGATCCCGCGATCGGCTACAGCTTCTCGCTCGCCGACATCATCCGCGCGGTGAACCGCGTGTTCCACGAGCTCGAGCCGAAGTGGGCGGTGATCCCGGACAGCTGGACGGACATCGGCGGCCTCTTCTTCATCTTCTTCTCCGGCTCGCCGCCGACCGAGACCGCGAAGTACGTCGACCCGAGCTACACCACCGCGCACGTGACGTTCTACGCGAAGAATCACCAGGGCGACAACATCCGCCGCATCATCGAGCGCTGCCGGCGGTTCATTGCCGAGAACCCGATGGAGAAGGCGACCTTCCGGCTCGCCGGCGGCCTGATCGGCGTGCTCGGCGGCCGCCAACGAGGAGCTCGTCCGCAACGACATCCTGATGAACTTCCTCGGGTTCTTCACGATCTGGGTGATCCTGCTCTTCACCTATCGCTCGTTCACCTGCGGTCTCTATCTGCTCGGACCGCTGATCGCGTCGAACATCATCGTCAACGCCTACATGGCGGTGCAGGGCATCGGCGTGAACATCCACACGCTGCCGCTGGTGACGGTCGGCGTCGGCTTCGGCATCGACTACGGCCTCTACATCGTGAGCCGGACGATCGAGGAGATTCAGGTCCGCAGCGACTTGACGGAGTCCGTCCGCGAGGCGCTCGTCACCTCCGGCAAGGCGGTCACCTTCACCGCGGTCACGATGATCGTCAGCACCGCCTTCTGGATCACCTCCAACATCCGGTTCAACGCCGAGATGGGCCTGCTACTCGCGATCTGGATGGCGATCAGCTACGTCGGCTCGCAGACGCTGCTGCCGATCCTGATCCTGACGTTCAAGCCGAAGTTCATCGTCCGTCAGGCCGGGCGCGCCCCCGAGCACGTGATGAAAGCCTACGAGACGAAAATGGCCGCGCAGCAGCGCGCCTGAGGAACGACACCATGCACCTCGGACTGTACAACTCGATCGCCATCGTCCTCGGCTTCAGCTTGCTCGTCGTCGCGCTCGACGAATGGGTCGCGAAGCCGTGGCGCCACAAGCGCTGGGAAGCCCGTGCCGCCTCGGGCGACCGCGAAGCGCAAGAGCTCCTGCGCGTCGCGCGATCGGCAAAGGTGAGCGACGAGTAACACCACCGCGCGATGACCGCGCTTCGCCTGCTGCGGATCGCGGCGATCGCCTTCGCCTTCTGGATCGTCTTCACCCTGTCGCAGGCCGCGACGCGTGCCCGCGAGGGCGTGACGGTTCCCGGCATCTCCTGGGCGATCGGCGTGCTCTCGGTCATGTTCCTGATCAGCGCCCTCGTCGCCGAGCAGTCGCAAGGGCCCGAGGCGAACGGACGGAAGGACCTGATGTGGGGCCTCGCGGCCGGCGGGATCGCGATCGTGATCTCCCGGCTCGCGGGCTGATCGGCGGCGGCGCCGGGCGCCGTCAGCGGCCCGACGACGGCGCCGTGACGACGCCGATCCGCTCGATCCCCGCCTCGCGGCAGGCGTCCATCACCGCGACGACCTGCGCGTAGGAGAGCGTGCGATCGGCGGCGAGCATGATCGTCTTCTCGGCGCGCGCGGCGTAGATCGCGCCGAGACGCGCGGCGAGGTCGCTCGACGGCAGCGGCGTGCCCTCGAAGGAGACCGCGCCGTCGGCCGCGACGGTGAGGGTCGGCGCCGCGACCCGCGCCTCCTCCTCGGCATGCGCCGCGATCGGCAGCTCGACCGGCAGATCGTCCTTCAGGAGCGGCGTCATCAAGAGCAGGATCACCAGCAGCACCAGCACCACGTCGACGAGCGGCGTGACGTTGATCTCGGCGCGCAGCTCGGCGTCGGCCGACGAGCGAGCGGTCATCGCCATGACGCGCTCCCGGCGCGAGCGGTGGGCGATCCGCTCTCGGCGGTGAGACGCTCGATCGCGGCCTCCTCGGCCGCGGCCTCGAGCGCGGCGAGATGGCGGCCGATGCGCTGGGTCAGGTGGTTGAAGAGCCACACCGCGGGAATCGCGACCATGATGCCGAACGCGGTCGTGACCAGCGCCTCGGCGATCCCCGTCGACACGGTGCCGACGCCGCCGTGCCCGGCCGCGCCGATCGCGCGAAAGGCGTTGATGATGCCGACGACGGTACCGAAGAGGCCGACGAACGGCGCCGTCGATCCGACGGTCGCGACCACGCCGAGGCCGCCGCGGAGCTCGGCCTCGGCGGCGAGGATGCGGCGTCGAACGACCCGGTCGTGCAGCTCGCGGCGGCTGCCTGCGTCCGGCTCGCTCGGCACGACCACGAGGTCCCGCACCAGCGTCGCGACCGCGCTCGTCGGGTAGCGGGCGGCGAGCTCCGCGACCTCCGCCGGCGTGCTGGCGCCGGCGCGCCACGCCGCGAGGAAGCTGGCGTCGGCGCGCTCCGCGTGCCGGAGCCGCAGCCACTTCTCCGCCGCGACCGCGGTCGCGGCGAGCGACATGCCGGTCAGCAGAACCACCACGGCCCGCGCGAGCGGACCGGTCGCGGTCCAGAGTTCGAAGATCGACGATTCCATCGGGGCTCCTTATCGCAAGACGAAACGGACGGGGATCTCCATGAGGACGCGGACCGGCTCACCGGCACGGTCGCGTGCCGGCCGGAAGCGCCACTGCTTGACGGCCGCGACCGCGGCCTCGTCGAGAAGCGGGACCGACTGCACGACCCGGATCGCGTCCTCGATGCGGCCCGTCTGGTCGAGGATCACCTCGAGGACGACCTGTCCCTCGACGTCGCGCGCGCGGGCGCGCGCCGGGTACTCCGGCATGATCCGCCGCACCAGCTCGGGCGGCGCCGCGACGCTGCGGAGCGCGACCGGCGCGCTGCCGAGGCCGCCGGCGGCGCCGCCCACGACGCCGCCGCGCGCGCCGGCGGCCGTCTCGGTGCGCGCGTCGGCCTCGTTCGTCGCGTCGCGTGCGGCGTCGGCGGCGCCGAGCGGCGGCGCCGTCTCGGCGGGCGCGTTCGGCATCGCCTCGGACGCGGCCACCGGCGGTGACGCGGCGGGCTTGCGCGCGTGCGCGGCGAGCGGCGCGCGATGCGGCGCCGCGCGCGGCTCGAGGGCGCGCGGTACCGGTACCGGCTCCGGCGGCGTCTCCGGCTCTTGCGCGTGCGGCGGCGGCGCGGCCGCGTGCGGACGCTCGTCATCGGAGGCCGCGCCCGACGCGGGCGCGGGCGGCGGCGCGGGCTCGACGTAGACGAGGCGGGTGAGCGGCTCGGGCGATCGGTCGCGCCGATCCCGCCCGAACGTCGTCGCCAGGACGACGAGGAGCGCGACGTGCACCGCCGTCGAGATCGCCCACGACGTCGGTTTCGGCGACCACGCGGGGGCGAGCGCGGCGCGCGGGGCGCGCGTCACGTCGTGGGTCGCGGTCGCCGTCATTGCCGCGCTCTCAGAAGTACACCTTGATGCCGCCGCGGACGCCGATCGGGTTTCCCGGCGTGAAATGGAGGTCCGCGGGCGGATCCTGCGCGTGGCCGTTCTGCTTTCCCGGCTTGGCGCTGCACCCGGCGACGACGCCGACCTCGCCGCGCAGACAGGTGGTGTCGGCGAATTGCGCTTCGCGCCAGTCGGTGTTGGTGAGATTCAGGATCGCGACCGACGCCTCGACGTTGCGCCAGCGGTACTTCGCGAGCAGGTCGAGCAGGGTGTAGCCGCGGGCGGTCAGGCTGCGGTCCTCGGTCGCCGGGCGGTCGTCGAGGTAGCGGACGCGCAGCGCCGCGGAGAAGCCGTTCTGGAACTGGGCCGTGAGGCCGCCGTTCATGAGCAGCGTCGGCGCGAGCGGGATCGCGTCGCCGTTGGTGAACTCGGCGTGGGCGTACGACAGATCGTAGTCGGCGTACAGCCAGTCGGTGATCTCGTAGCGGGTCTCGAAGTCGACGCCGTAGCGGCGGGTCTTGCCGGCGGGCTCGAAGCTGCCGCCGGCGCCGGTCTCCTGGTTGCCGGCGTCGCCCGAGAAGACGAGCTCGCTGTCGAGGTCAAGCGCCACAGGGCGGCCGCGGCGTCGAGGCGATCGAACTGGCGCGTGCGCGCGCCGATCTCGTAGCCGATCGCGCGCACCAGCGGCGAGAAGTCGCCGGTCGTCCTTCGAGAGCAGGGCGTTGCGTGCGTCGTTCGAGTGAAACCCCTTGCCGAAGTTGAGATAGAGGTCGGTGTTCTTCACCGGCGTCACGATCAGGTTCGCTTTCGGGCTGACGATGCCGCTCGTCCGGTTGCCGGCGATCAGGACCGGGTCGAAGTTCGGATCGCGCTGATCCGGCGGCAGGCGGTTGCGGCCGTCGAAGAGATAGAGGTCGCCGCGCAGCCCGACCTCGAGCCGGATCCAGTCGGTCAGCGAAGACCTGCTGCTGCAGGTAGCCGCTGAACGAGCGCTCCAGGACGCCGAGCTTGTCGACCGTGAAGAACGGCCGGCGGCGCACCTGGCGTTGCAGCGCGACGTGGATGTCGTCGTGGCGCGTCTCGACGCCGAGCTGCGTCTGCAGCGGGACGTCGTGCACCGCCCAGTAGTGCGTCCAGCGCGCGCGGCCGCCGTAGAGGTAGCGCTGGTCGTTCTGCAGGATGCCGTCTCCCGGAACGTAGTCGGCACCGGGGACGACCGCGCCGTCAGCGGTGTCGACGATGCTGCCGTCGGCGTTTCGCACGAAGCGCAGGCCGGTGTCCTTGAAGAACGTGAAGTCGGTATAGAGCGCGAGCTTGTAGCGGCTGCCGTAGAGCTGGAACGTCCAGCTGTCGGCAGGGCTCGGCGTGTATGCGTAGTGCAGGTTCAGGTTCTCGCGGTCGCTCTTGCCGCCCTCGGTCGGATCGATCGAGCCGAAGCGATCGATCAGCCCCGAGTGCACCGCGCGAAGCGGGATCTGCCCCGACCCGTGCCAGCGCCCGTCGTAGGCGTCGATCGCGAGCGCGAGCTTCGAGTCGGCGGACGGCTCGACGGTGAACTTCGCGAAGCCGTTGTAGCGCGAGTAGTCCTCCGGGTCCTCGAACGGACCGTCGGTGAAGTACGCCTGGCCGGCGAGCAGCGTCTTCACGTCGCCGAGCCGCGGCGACGCGCCCACGACGTAGCGGTGCGTCGCGAACGAGCCGCCCTCGGCGAGGGCGAAATTCTCGTCGAACTCCTCCTTGGTGACGACGTTCAGCGCGCCGGCGGTCGCGAAGTCGCCGAACTGAACGAAGTACGGGCCCTTGTACAGCTGCAGGCGATCCACCGTCTCCGGAATCAGGAAGTTCAGGTCGGCGTAGCCCTGGCCGTGCGCGTGCGTCGGCAGGTTCACGGGCAGGTCGTCGACGAACACCGCGAAGTCGGTGCCGTGATCGGCGTCGAAGCCGCGGATCAGGTACTGCGTCGCCTTGCCGCCCCCTTGATGCTGCGCGACGACGAGGCCGGGAACGTTGTTCAGGATCTCCTGCGTCGTGCGGTGCGGCCGCAGCTCGTAGTCCTGCGCGCGGATCTCGTCGGACGAGGCCGCCGAGAGCGGGCGCTTCGCCTCGACGACGACCTCCTCGAGCCGGAGCATCGAGCCCGACGGCTCGCTGTCTTCTGCATGCGTGATCTCGTGCGTGCCGAGCACGACGGCGAGAGCGAACGGTACGATGACGACGTGCGACCGAATCATGAGTCCTCCGCATCAGCGATGGCACGCGCGACACGACGCACGCGTGCCGGGACCGACGTCTGCGCGCGCAGCACAGGCGTCGCGATCTGCTCCCGTCGCGGCTCGCGACGTGCCGTGCCGCATTCCCCGCGAGGGATGCCGGCCGTGCACGAACACGCCGGCGGCGGCGTGCGTCCTCGCGCGACGATCGGGAGCGACGGTCCTCGGGCTAGACGAGAGCGGAGGGCGGTGCGCGCGCCTGCGAGACGCGGTTGCCGCGCGCGGCTGGGTCGTCGCGGCGCGGAGCGCCGGCGCTCGTCACGCGAGCGGCCGGCCGAGCGGGGACGGCGACGTCCGTCTCGCCGAGCTGAAGCGGATGCGAGAGGTGGGCGTGGAGGCCGGAGCGGCCGGCGGCGCCGATCGTCGGCTTGCCGTCGCGGCGTTCGGTCCCGGCTCGATCGCCGCCGACCGCGACCGATCGTGCCGCGCCGTCGCGGACGAGCACGAGCGGCCCGAGATGGACGTGCGGACGATCCCCGCCCGCGTGACGATGCCACGTCGGCGAGACCGCCGGTTGCAGAATCTCGATCGCGAAGGCGAGCAGGACGCCGAGCAGACAGCGCGGCGACCTGCGGAGCGCCCGACGCAGTAACCGCATGGTCGTCGCTTCTCTAGCCGAACGCCGTCGCGCCGTACAAGCGCCCGCGATGCACGCCCGCTCGAACGCGGCGGCGAGAATTCGCGCCGCCGACGCGACCGTGCGCCGCCGAATTCGTTTGACTGCGTGCCGAGACCGGCTCATATCAACGAGCCGACGGCGTACCGCGGTCGGTGCGCCGGTGGTGGTTGTCGAGGAGGGGTGGTGGAGGACGTCGGTCGAGCTGCCTTCCTGATTCTTTCCACGTCGATCGCGGTCGGAACACGAGCGGAATCGGCGTCGAGCGCGGCCTGCACGCGCGTCGGTCGGAGCGCTCCGGCGCGACGCGGCGAGGCGAGCGAGGACTCCGCGAGCGGATCTCGCGCGCGTGCCGGCGCGACGACGCCAGCGAGCTCGGCCGCGCTCTCGCCGACGCATTCCAGGCGCGATGCGGGCGCGCGGCCGGCACCGACGGAAGGTCGGGGCGCGCGGGCTCGAAAACCACGGCCGCGATGCTCGGTCGCGGCCGTGGCGGAAGCGCGGGTTCGGGGTCGGGGAGGGAGCGTCGTGTCAGGCGGAGGTGCCCGCGCCCTCTACGACGGCAGCAAGGCCGGTGCCAGGCGCGCCCCGGGGCGCCGGCGGCGGATGGCGGCGGCGAGCGGTCGTCGTGGCGTGACCGCTGGAACACGCGTCGAATGGTGCGTTTCAGCGGCGCGCACGGATCGGCGCCACCGCGCATCGCGCACAGCGCCCTCCGCCGCGGGTGCGAAGTATCGGGATTCATGCACTTCGGAGAGAACAGTCGTGTTCGCCGCGGCGTTGCACGATTTGTTGCGGTGGACGTCGGCGCGAGCGGCCGCGTCCCCGAGCCGCGGTCGCTCGGAACGGCGCCACGCCGGTCTCTGGGGACGCTGACGATGGCGGCGATCGCAGGGGTGCTGCCACGGATCCGTGGGTGCCGCCGGGAAGCGCTCACGCGTGTGGTGACCGCGATGCGCGACGCGCTCGCCCGCCGCGCGCCGCTCGAAGGCGGCGCCGCGGTCGCGTACGACGCATCGATCGCGCTCGCGCATCGCGGCGGCGGCGGGACCGGCGGCGATTGCGTCCTGCAACCGCTCCGCAACGAGAACGGGACGCTCTGGTTGGTCGCCGACGGCGAGCCCAGCAACGCCGGCGAGCTTCGCCTGGAGCTGATCGGCGACGGCCATCGATTTCAGTCGGGCTCCGGAAGCGAGGTGATCCTGCATCTCTACGAGCGCCACGGGATCGCAGGGATCGAGCGGCTTGCCGGCGCGTTCGCCTTCGCCTTGTGGGATCGGCAGCAGCACGAGCTCGTGCTCGGGCGCGACCGTTTCGGAGAGAAGCCGCTCTATTTCAGCGATGCCGCCGACCGCTTCAGCTTCGCGTCCGAGGTCGGAACGCTCGCGGCCGACGGTGAGCTCGACGTCGCGGCGTTGACGGCGTTCCTGACGCTCGGATTCATTCCCGAGCCGCGGACCGCGCTCCGCGGCGTGCGCGCGGTGCCGCCGGGAGCGATCGTCCGCGTCCGCGGCGAACGGGTGCGCGTTCAGGGGTTCTGGGACGAGACGTCGGATGCGGCGGTCGCCGCGCCCGACGCCCCCGCGGCGCGCCTCGGATACCTGCTGCGCGCCGCCGTCCACGGCGCGGTCGATCGCGAGGAGCACGCCGGGCTTCTGCTCGACGGTCGGGTCGCCAGCGCGGCGCTCCTCGCCCTCGTCCGGCCGGTGCTCGGATCGGCGGTGCGCTCGCATGCGCTCGCGTTCGCCGGCGGCGACGACCGGCGCGCTCGGCGGCGGAGCGGTGACGACGGCGCCGGCGTATCCCGCACGCTCGCGTCGTGGTTCCACAGCGAGTTCCGCGATCACGCCGTCGATCCGGCGGCGCTCGCGGCCGCCTGCGATGCGGCGGCGGACGGCGACCAGCCGTCGCTCGGCGCGGCCGTCGCGCATCTCGGCGCGGCGTCACTGCGCGCCGCCGGCGAGCGCGTATGGCTGTCGGCGCTGGCGCCGCCGGAGCTGTTCGGCGCCGGCGCGCCAGGCCCCGCGGTGTGGTCGTGGCGTGCCGGCCGTCATCGCCCGGCGCGGCTCTTGCTGCGCGCCGCGGCGCCGGTCGCATCCTGGCTTCGGCCGTTCTCGGCGGGCGCACGGCTGTGGAGCGCCTCGCCGCCCGCGAGCGTCGTCGGCGGCGCGTACCTCGCCGCGCGCGGCGTGCTGGCGCCGGCTGCGCTTCGCCGCCTCCTCGCACCGGAGGTGCTCGCGCACGCCGGCGCAGAGCTCGACGTCGTCGAGCATCTCACGAGCGCGGTGCTCGATCCGGTCGGGCCGATCCGTTGGCCCGTCGTCGGTCCTCCCCGTGCGGCGCTGGCGCGCGCGATCGACGCGCTCGATCTGCGCGGCCCGCTCATGTGCGGCGCCTTGCGCGACCAGGAAGCGGCCGCGTCCGCGAACGCCCTCGCGCTCCGGACGCCGTTTCTCGATCACCACGTGTACGAGTGTCTTCGCGCGGCGCCGACGTGCGGTCGGGGCGTGCGCGTCCTCCAGGCGCTCGACGCGGCGATGCCGGCGCGCCTGGTCCGCTCGCTCACCGCCGGCGCGGTCCCATTCGGCGGCTGGACGCGGTCGCGGCTCGCGCCCGTCGTCGAGCCGCATCTCCGCGGCGACGATCCCGATCGATTGTTCCTTCGCGACGGCTTGGAAGCGCTGTGGCGCGAGTTCGTCGCCGGCCGCGCCGACGTGCAGGGCGTGTGGGCGGTCGCGACGCTGCGCGCCTGGCTCGCGGCGCGCCGCCGGCGTCAGGCGGAGGAGACGACTCGCCGGCCCGCGATGCTCGGGCTCGACGCGGCATAGCGCGCTGGGCGCGAAACGGGATTCGCGCGTCAGGCTTTGCGGCGGGCGGCGGCGGCGAGCCGCTCGGCCTCGGCCTTGAACTCGAGGACGGATTGCCGCAGCGCCGTCTGCTCGAGCGTGCGTCGGATCATGCCCGGCACCCAGAATCCCAGCGACACCGCCTGCGCGCAGGTCGCGGTCGTGCGGTCGTCTTCCGAGGGCTCGAAGACGTAGCTGCCCTCGATGCCTGCCAGATCGCCGTCGACCATGTGCCAGCGGAGGCGGTGCGGCGGGCTCCAGGCGTACTCGAGGACGTAGCGCAGCGTCCTCAGCTTCATGTCGATGAAGAACTCGACCTGCCGCGGCTGGCCGTCCGCATAGCGATCGACGATGGTCGCCTTGGTGATCGGCGACGACCACGACGGGTACGCCTCGAAGTCGGCGATCGCGACGTAACAGAGGTCGGCGGGCGCATCGATCGGCGTCGAGAAAGCTCTGCTGCACGTCTGCCATGCGCGCGCAGCGTAGGGAGAGGCTGCGCACGGTGTCAAGGCGCGGCGAGGCGCGGAAGGCGCCGACGCGCGACGCGCGAGTGCGCGCGCGATACGACGGCGGCGTTCGCCTTGCCGGGTCGCAGCTCGGCGGCTATCGTCACGCGCTGTGCCAGTTCACCGTCGAGAGCACGCGGGCCGATGATCGCCGCTCGCGACCGACTGGATGAGCGCGTTCGAGCGTGCGGCGCGACAGGCAGGAGGAGCAGGCCGTGCGCTCGGCGCTGACACCTGCCGCGAGGACGCCGTCGCGGGGACGGCGCGGCGGAGCGCCGCGGTCGCGCGCGGTCGCGCTCCTCGGCGTGCACACCGCCGCGGGCACGGCGCTGATGCGCCGCCTCGACGAGGACGAGCGCGTCAGCCGGCTTCGTCCTCGTCGATCGGTTCGCGCCGGCGGTGCCGCTGCGGAAGGCCGTCTTCTCGGCGATCGACCTCACGGCGACGCTCGCCGACGGCACGCTCGCCGAGCTGCTCGCGCGCGAGCGGGTCGACGACGGTCGTGCACGCGGCGTTTCACGACGCGCCGGTCCGCAACGTCGAGGCGGCGCACGAGCTCGAGGTGCTCGGCACGCGCGCGGTGTTGCGGGCGATCGCCCACGACGCGCGCCACGCGGCACGGTGGCGAACGTCGTCGTCCTCGGGTCGACGCTCGCCTACGGCGCGCACCCCGACAACCCGCAATATCGCGAGCGAGGAGGCGCCGCTCCGCGGCCGCCACTATCCGTTCGTCGCCGACAAGGTCGCCGTCGAGGTGCGAGGTGGCGCGGTTCCGGGCGCGCACCGGCATCCCGGCGGCGATGCTGCGCGCGTCCTGGACCCTCGGCGACGCGCAGGCCGCTCGCCGCTCGCCTGCTCGCGCGGCCGATCGTGCCCGCCGTGCTCGGCCGGGATCCGCTGGTGCAGCTGCTGCACATCGACGACTCGTCGACGCCGTGCTGCTCGCGGCGCACGGCCTGCACGACGGCGCCTTCAACGTCGCGGGCGGCGGCGTGCTCCCGCTGTCGACGATCGTCAAGCTCGCCGGCGCGGCTGCGGGCGCCGGCGCCGGAGGCGAGCGTCGCGGGTCGCGCTCGAGGCGCTCTGGATGCTCGGCGCTCGGCGTCGTGCCGGGCGCCCACGTCGCGCTATCTCCGCGACACGTGCGTCGCCGACACCGCGCGCGCGACCGCGGTGCTCGGCTTCCGCCCGCGCTACTCGACGCGCGACGCGATCGCGCGTCACGTCGCGCGTTCGCCGGCGCGTCGCGCAGCACGCGGCGTGATCGCCGCGCACCGTCCGTCGACGTCGCCGGATGCGTGCCGTCGCGCCGTGCGGCCAAATTCCGGCTGTCGCTTTCGGCCTCGCGTGGTATAGTGCCGCAGATTCGCAGCCCACCTTCGGAAGGACGGTACGTCTCATGCAGCAACCCCGACGAACCCGTGTGCGAACGATCGAATGGAAGAGCGGCCGCGTCGTGATGATCGACCAGCGTCTGCTGCCGGCGCGCGAGGTGTACCGCGTCTACAGCAACTACCGCGAGGTCGCGCGCGCGATCAAAGACATGGTGATTCGCGGCGCGCCCGCGATCGGCGTCGCCGCGGCGATGGGCATCGCGCTCGGCGTGCGCGCGCTGCGCCGCGAGGAGCTGCGCCGCGAGTTCGACCGCATCTGCCGGACGTTCGCGGCGACCCGGCCGACGGCGGTCAACCTCTTCTGGGCGATCGAGCGCATGCGCCGCGTGTACGCCGAGAACCAGACGCGCGACATCGAGACGCTCCGGCTGGTGCTCGAGCGCGAGGCGCGCGCGATCCACGAGGAGGACATCGCGGCGAACCGCGCCCTCGGCATGCACGGCGCGGCGCTGATCGAGGACGGCACCAGCATCCTCACCCACTGCAACGCCGGCGCGCTCGCGACGGCGGGCTACGGCACCGCGCTCGGCGTCGATCCGCGCCGCCGTCGAGGCGCAGAAACGCATCAGCGTCTACTGCACCGAGACCCGCCCGTTCCTGCAGGGCGCGCGCCTCACCGCGTGGGAGCTGAAGAAGGACCACATCCCGGCGACGCTTGCTCACCGACAGCATGGTCGGCCACTTGATGAAGGCCGGCGAGATCGATTGCGTCGTCGTCGGCACCGACCGCACCGCCGCGAACGGCGACGTCGCCAACAAGATCGGCACCTACACGGTCGCCGTCCTCGCCCACCGGCACGGCATCCCGTTCTACGTCGCGGCGCCGACCGTCCTCGATCGACCTCGGCTGTCCGCGCGGCGACAAGATCCCGATCGAGGAGCGCGACAGCCGCGAGGTGACGCACATCTTCGATCGGCAGATCGCGCCGTCCGGCATCAAGATCGCGAACCCGGCCTTCGACGTGACGCCGCACGACCTCGTGACCGCGATCATCACCGAGCGCGGCATCGCGCGGCCGCCGTACTGGCGCAGCCTGCCGCGGCTCGTGAAGGGCGAGGCGGCGAAGGCGCCGGCGCGGCCGCGCGCGAAGTCGGTGCCGCAAGCACGACCAGAACGCCGGTCAGACCGGGGCGCTGACTCGCCTGCGACGCGCCGCGCCCTCTCGGCGCCGGCGCAGCCGTCAAGCGGGCGCGGTCATCGCGACGCGCAGGCGCGCGTCGAGCAGGCGATGCTCGCGCAGCCGATCGCGGTGAGGCGGACCGCTTGCCGGCTCGCTGGCGCCAGCGCGTCAGTCGCACGACGCGCCGATGCGCCTCGCGCATGCGGCGATTCCGCGAGCCGGCCGTCGGCGACCGCACGCTCGACGCCGGCGACCGCCGTCGCGCGAGCGCGTCCTGCCCGTGACAGACGAGGAGCAGAGTCGACGCCGGCGGCGAGTGACGCGACTGCCGCCTCGGCGATGCCGTGGTGGTCCGCGATCGCGCCGCATCTCGAGGTCGTCGCTGCACGACCACGCCGTCGAAGCCCAATCGGCGGCGCAGCAGGCCGCCGAGGATCGTCGCGCGACAGGGTCGCGGGCGCCGCCGGGTCGAGCGCCGGGTAGCGCACGTGCGCCGTCATCAGCATCGGCACGCGCGCGGCGATGGCGCGCGCGGAACGGCGCCAGCTCGACGCGTTGCGAGCGCGCGCCGGCTCGTCGTGCGACGACCGGCAGCTCGAGGTGCGAATCGGTCGCGGTGTCGCCGTGGCCGGGGAAGTGCTTGCCGCAGGCGATCGAGGCCGGCGGCGCGGATGGCCCGGAACGCGGCGAGCGCGCAGCGCGCGACCTGATCGGGGTCGTCGCCGTAACGCGCGATCGCCGATCACCGGGTTGGCGGGATTGCTGGCGACGTCGAGGACGGGCGCGAACGTGAGGTCGACGTCGATGGCGGCGAGCTCGCGGGCCTGCGCCGCGGCGACCGCGCGGACCGCGGCGGTGCCCCGTGCGCGCGACGGTCGCCGCGGCGGGAAAGCGCGTGAAGGGCGGCGGCGAGGCGGTGGACGCGGCCGCCCTCGTGGTCGATCGCGACCAGCGGCGGCAGCTCACGGTCGAGGGCGTGGAGCGCGCGCGCCAGCGCCCGCATGGTGCGCGGATCGGCGGCGTTCTGCCGGAAGAGCACGACGCCTCCGAACGGCACCGCGGCATGCAGCCGCCGCGTCGCCGCGTCGAGCGTCGGTCCCGGGAGCCCGGCGAGGAAGAGGCGCGCGACGGCGGCGCGCAGCGACGTCGTGGTGCGAGATCGAGAGCGACGCGCGGGAGCATTCATGACCGCGGGTGCCTAGCAAGCGTCGGTCGCCGTCTCAATGCCCGCCGCAGGCGGGCGACCGTGGAGCCGCCGCCGCCGTGAGACGGCAGAACCGCCGCCGCCGCCCGTCCGCGAACCGCGTTCTTCGATCAGAGGTCCACCGTCCTGCTCGGGAATCACGCCGCATCATTCGCGTGGCGCCGTCCGAGAGGACACCGTCCGCGTCGTCGCTCGACACCTCGCGGAGCGCGTGCTACCAGCTGACGCCGCGTGCGCGGAGACCAGGTACATCGCCGTCGAGGGACCGATCGGCGTCGGCAAGACGAGCCTCGCGCGCCGGCTCGCCGACGCCTTCGGCAGCACGCTCGTCCAGGAGCTCGCCGACGCGAACCCCTTCCTGACCCGCTTCTACGAGGATCCGGCGCGCTGGGCGCTCTCGACCCAGCTCGCGTTCCTCTTCGCGCGCCATCGCCAGCAGCGGGCGCTCGCCGCCGAGCCGCGAGGGCCGCGGCGCGGTCGCCGACTACCTGTTCGCGAAGGACCGGATCTTCGCCGAGATGAATCTCGAGGGCGACGAGCTCGCGCTCTATAGGGAGGTCCTCGCGCTTCTCGACGAGCCGGTCCCGCGACCCGACCTGGTCATTTACTTGGAAGCGCGGCCTGAGGTATTGTTGCGCCGCTTACGGAAGCGCAACCGGGAGTTCGAGCGGCGCATCACGCAGCAGTACCTCGAACGGCTGATCGAGGCGTACCGGAGGTTCTTCCATGAGTATGCAGACGCTCCGCTTCTCGTGGTGAACTGCTCGGCGATCGACTTCGTCGAGCAAGGCAGCGACCTCGCTGACCTGATCCGCGAGATCCGGGGCGTGAAGCAGGGAGTGCAGCACTACATACCGCTTGGATCCCGATAGCCGCCCGGTCGGCGGCAGCGAACGACGGGACCGAGACGGAACGCGTGACGTAGCGCCGGCGGCGACGCGCTCGCGCGGGGACGAGGCCGACGACATCGCGGCCATCGGCGAGCCCGCGGACGAGACGCGACGAGCTGCTCGAGCGTCGAAGCCTTCCGGACCGGTCCGGGAGGCTTTTTTCATGGAGCGGAAAGTGACGGTGCCCGACCTCCAGCGCATGAAGGAGGCGGGAACGAAGATCACGGCGCTCACCGCGTACGATTTCCCGTTCGGCCGGCATCGTCGATCAGACGCGGGCATCGACGTCATCCTCGTCGGCGACACGCTCGGGATGGTCGTGCAGGGCCTCGACACGACGCTGCCGGTCACGCTCGACGAGATCATCTACCACTGCCGCATGGTGGCGCGGGCGCGGCAGCGCGCGCTCCTCGTCGGCGACCTGCCGTTCCTCTCCTACCAGGTCAGCATCGCCCGACGCGCTCGCGCAACGCCGGCCGCCTCATCAAGGAAGGCGGCGCCGAGGCGGTGAAGCTCGAGGGCGGCGTCGGCATGGCCGACGACGATCCGCGCGCTCACGGCGCGTCGACATCCCGGTGATGGGCCACGTCGGCCTGACGCCGCAGTCGGTACACCGCATGGGCGGCCACCGGGTGCAGGGCCGCCGGCGCGGTCGCGGTCCGGGCGAGCGCGAGCGCGTCATGGCGGACGCGGTCGCGGTCGAGGACGCCGGCGCGTTCGCCGTCGTGCTCGAGGGCATCCCGCTCGATCTCGCCGGCGAGATCACCGAGCGGCTCTCGATCCCGACGATCGGCATCGGCGCCGGCGTCGACTGCGACGGCCAGATCCTCGTGCTTCACGACGTGCTCGGGCTCTTCGAGCGGCTGCACGCCGAAGTTCGCGAAGCGCTACGCCGAGCTCGGCGGCGCGGCGTCGCGGCGCCGTCCGGCGACTACGTCGACGAGGTTCGGAGCGGCGTCGTTTCCGGACGAGGCGCACTCGTTACCTCCTGCGCGCGCGAGGACTCCGGACCGGACCGTCCGGCGCGGCGGCGCGCGCGCGGTCGGGTGATCGCGACCGCGTAGCGGCCCGAGGGCGACGATGCGAACGATCGAGAAGGTCAGGCGCGATGCAGGCGTGGAGCCGCGAGGTGCGCGGCCGCGACCGCGCGCGCGTCGCCCTGGTGCCGACGATGGGCGCGCTCCACGCCGGCCACCTCTCGCTCGTCGAGGTCGCGCGCCGCCACGCCGACAAGGTCGTGGCGTCGATCTTCGTCAACCCGACGCAGTTCGACCGCGCCGACGACCTCGGCCGCTACCCGCGCGACCTCGATCGCGACAGCGCGCTCCTCGCCGACGCCGGCGTCGACGTCGCTGTTCGCGCCCGACGCCGGCGAGATCTATCCGCCGGGCGCGCAGACGTACGTCACCGTCGAGGAGCTCGTCGGCGCCGCTCTGCGGCGCGCATCGCCCCGGGCACTTCCGCGGTGTCGCGACGGTCGTCGCTGAAGCTCTTCACCATCGTGCAGCCGCACGTCGCGGTCTTCGGCGAGAAGGACTACCAGCAGCTCGCGTTCATCCGGCGGATGGCGCGCGGACCTCCACCTCGACGATCGACGTCGTCGGCGCGCCGATCGTCCGCGAGGCGGACGGGCTCGCGATGAGCTCGCGCAACCGCCTCCTCGACGAGGGCGAGCGCGCTCGCCGCGCGCTGCGTGCCGCGCGCGCTCGATGCCGCGGAGATCCGCGTCGCCGGCGGCGAGCAGGAGCCTGCCGCGATCGTCGCCGCCGCCGTCGCCGAGATCACGCGCCGAGCCGCTGGCGCGTCTCGAGTACGCGGAGCTCGTCCATCCGGCGACGTTGCAGCCGTGGACCGTCGTAGGCGACGCCGCGACCGCCGGCGTCGACGCGACGCCCGCGCCGTCCGCCCAGCCGGTCCTCGCGCTCGCCGTGTGGATCGGCGGTACCCGTCTCATCGACAACCGACGACTCACCGTGCCGGCTCCGAGCCGGGAGAGGAGAAGCGCATGACGCGCAACATGCTCAAGTCGAAGATCCACCGTGCCACCGTCACCGACGCCGACCTCAACTACGACGGCAGCATCACCGTCGACGCGTCGCTCATGGACGCCGCCGATCTGCTGCCGCACGAGCAAGTGCACGTGTGGAACGTCAACAACGGCGAGCGTTTCCAGACCTACGTCATTCCCGGCGCCCGCAACTCGGGAACGATCTGCGTCAACGGCTCGGCGGCGCGGCGGGTTCACCGGGGCGACCTCCTCATCATCGCGAGCTTCAGCTCGATGGACGAGCAGGAGGCCCGCAGCCACCGCGCCGGCGGTCGTCCTCGTCGACGCGCAGAACCGGATGCGGACCAAGAACGGCGTCGACGTCGCCGCCGCCTGACTCCACGGCGCGCGGTCGTGAGCGCATGCGTCGGCGGCGTCACCGCGTGGTCGTGAGCGCGCGCGCTGGCGCCAACGCCGTCGTCGCGCGGAGCGCCCATGGGTGAGCCGCAGACGATCGTCGTCAATCGGAAGGCGCGCCACGATTACTTCATCGACGAGACGATCGAGGCGGGCCTCGTCCTGAGCGGCAGCGAGGTGAAGTCGCTGCGCGACGGGCGCGCCAACTTGAAGGACAGCTTCGCGCGCGTCGCGGGCGGCGAGGCCCAGCTCTTGAACCTTCACATCAGCCCGTACGACGCCGCCCACCGCGACAACCACGAGCCGACCCGCACCCGCAAGCTCCTGCTGCACCGCCGCGAGATCGACCGCCTCGAGGGACAGGTGCGGCAGAAGGGTCTCACGCTGATCCCGCTGCGCCTCTATTTCAACGCCCGCGGCCGCGCCAAGGTCGAGCTCGGCCTCGGCCGCGGCAAGAAGCAATACGACAAGCGGGCGACGATCAAAGAGCGCGAGGCCCGTCGCGAGACCGCGCGCGCGATGCGAAGCGCCGCGCGCGGCCGCTGACCCTTCCCGACATGCGACGCGTGCGGTTCTGCCGCGCGAACGACGCGGTTGCCGCGTGAGGCGCTCCACCTTATAGTGAGACGGCGCTGATCGGCGCACCGTCTTTCACGGCTCACCATGGGGGCGATCTGGGTTCGACGGAGGCTGAGAAGCCAGAGTCGCATGCCGGGGTTCCGCAGGCCCCGTCAACAAAAGCGGACTGCTATAAACGCAGACGAACCACTAGCACTGGCTGCTTAATGCGGCCACGTCCTACCACCCTGCGCCCGTAGGGGTGGCTAGGGCGACACACTTCGGGCTAGGTCGCCGACGACGCCGGTAAAGCGGCGACTGAAACTCTAAGCCGGATGGCGCCGAGGGATCCTGCCCATGGGAGCCGGAAGCGCGACATCAATACATGGGCTACGCATGTAGTGGCTCTCGGTGGATCACCTTCGGACGGGGGTTCGATTCCCCCCGCCTCCACTTACGCAACCAATTCGAACCGGCTCCGGGCCCTCTAATCCCGGGTCCGGTTCAAGTAGCGACGGTTCTTCGTCGTGCTCGCGGTCTCGCAAAAGCCCGCGCGAGTGCGCGCCGGAGGTCCGGGTTCGCGCCGGTCGAACAGTCGGCGACGACGGCGGTGATCGGCACACGGCTGCTGCGCCGCGCGAGCACGTCGCCGAACATAGCCGCGTCCTTCCGAAGGCACATCACATCCCGCAGCATGGCCGCGCCACCCCGGCGCTCGGACTGGTCCCGAACGTTCACGACGACGACCTGCGCCTCCGCGATCGGTTCGTAGCCTGCCGCGAGCGCCCGGTGCTCGGTCCGTGGGCCGGCGGTGCACGGCGCTCTTCGCGATGGCGGCGAGTAGCTCCGTGCGTGTCGCATCGCGGGTCTTCGCGATCATCGGCGCGCGATGGCAGCCCAGATCATCGAGGTGCGACGCGAAGAGCCTCTCGACACCGTCCGGCTCGTGCAGGAGCACCTCGAACGCGTCGCGGGCCCCAAGACCGTCTGCGACAGCAATGCTCGTCGGTGCGCCAACGACCTCCAAGCGGTTTACCGTCCACCCGCGAGAGCGTAAGACGCGACGTCAACGCGAAGTGGCAGGAGGTGAGTGATGGGCACTGTGGTGGCCGTACACCGCCGCGTGGCGCGGCGGCCGAGCCCGCGCGGGCGGCGGGCACTGGCTCCACGGCCGGTGGGCTGGCGGACGAGCGACGCCGATGAGATCGCGCTCCGGCGCGAGCGCGCGTCGAGCGAGCCGATACGCATCAAGTCGCTCGAGGCGTCGGAGGCGATCTTTTCCACCTTCGAGGTCCAGTCGTCGAGCGGGGCCTGCTACGAGGTCGAGGTCCGCTCCCTCGTGGAACGTGAGAACTCCTGCTCGTGTCCCGACTTCCGCACCAACGGCCTGGCCACGTGCAAGCACATCGAAGCCGTGGTCGCTCGCCTGCGACGCGGCCCCGCAGGTCGATCGGCGCTCGCGCGCGGCGGCCGATCGCCGCGCGTGGAGATTTTCATGAAACGAACCGGCGGAGAGCCGGCAGTGGTGGCTCTTCTTCCGGAGCGCAAGCTGCGCGCCGGCGTTGCCGACATTCTGAGCCGGTACCTCGATGGTGACCGCCGTTTGCAGGGCGACCCGGCGGAAGCGGTGCCCGCTCTACTCAGGGATCTCGACTCGCATCGTGCGACGGTACGGATCAGCAAGGAGGTTGTGCTGTGGGCGGCTGGGCGGGGGCGTTGCGCGGCCCGCGCGGTCGAGCGCGAGACGGTGGAGGACGAGCTCCGCTCGGGCAGTCGCGCTCTCGCCGGGCTCAAGCTGCCGCTCTATCCGTACCAGATCGACGGCATGCTGCATCTGGCGTTCACCGAGCGCGCGCTGCTCGGCGATGACATGGGTCTCGGCAAAACGGCGCAAGCGGTGGCGGCCTGCGTGCTGCTCCGCGAGCTGCGCGGCGTCGGCCGTGTGCTCGTCGTGTGCCCGGTGTCGCTCAAGGCCGAGTGGGAAGAGCAGATCACCAAGTTCAGCGATCTGCCCCTGCGCTTCGTGCAGGGCACGAAGCCAGCGCGGCTCGCCTGCTACGAGGCCCCCGCGTTCTTCACCATCGCCAACTACGAGCAGATCACGCGCGATGTCGGGGACGTGAACCGGCGGCTGCGGCCCGACGTGGTGATCTTGGACGAGGCGCAGCGGATCAAGAATTGGAACACGAAGACGGCGCGCGCGATCAAACGCCTCGAGAGCCGCTACGCGTTCCTCCTCACCGGGACGCCGATCGAGAACCGCATCGACGAGATCTACTCGATCATCGAGTACATCGACCCGCAAGTGTTCGGCCCGCTGTTCCGTTTCAACCGGACGTTTTACGAGCTGGACGAGCGCGGCCGCCCCGTCGGCTACCGCAACCTCGACGAGCTGCAGCGGCGCATCCGTCCCCTCCTGCTGCGCCGCCGCAAGGATCAGATCGAATCCCAGCTACCCGAGCGGGTCGACAACAACTACTTCGTGCCGATGAGCGCGGCGCAGCTCGAGCTGTACGCCGAGTACGAGGGTCGCGTCGCCCGGCTGCTCGCGACGGCGAAGAAGCGGCCCCTGACGCGCGAGGAGCAGGAGAAGCTGCAGCGCTGGCTCGCCTGCATGCGGATGCTCTGTGACACGGCATACATCCTCACGCCGAGCAACCGCGAATGCCCGAAGATCCACGAGCTGGAGGCGGTGCTCGAAGACCTCGACGTGCGCCGTTCACAGAAGGCGATCGTGTTCTCGGAGTGGGAGCGGATGCTCGAGCTCGCGCGCGCCTTGGCGCGCGAGATGAACCTCGGCTTCGCCTGGCACACCGGCTCGGTGCCGCAAGCGAAGCGGCGCGAGGAGATCTGCCGGTTCAAGCGCGACCCCGGCTGCCGCCTGTTTCTCTCCACCGATTCGGGAGGTCTCGGTCTCAACCTCCAGGCTGCTAGCGTGGTGATCAATCTCGACCTGCCGTGGAATCCGGCACGGCTCGAGCAGCGCATCGCGCGGGCGTGGCGGAAGCACCAGACGCGCAGCGTCCACGTGGTCAACCTGATCAGCGAGGGTACGATCGAGCACAAGATGTTGGGGACGCTGGCGGCCAAGCAGCAGCTCGCGGATGGGATTCTCGACGCCCGCGGCGATCTCGCCGAGCTCCGGATGCCGACCGCCGCCGGCGGGCGCTTCCTCGATCGGCTGCGCGTCCTCATGGAGACGAAAGTACAACCTGCCGCCGCGCCGCCGGCTGCGCCGTCGCCTTCGCTCGTCGACCGGCTGCGCGCGCGGCTGGGGGACGAGATCGCCCGTCGCGTGGTCGACGTCCGAGTGCTCGCCGCCGACGGGCAGGCCGCGGCCGTCGTCATCGTCGATCGCCTCGGGACGGAGGTCGAGGGCGCAATCGCTTCGCGCTGGCCGGAGCTCGCGACGCCGGCGTCCCTCCCTCCCGGCGTCGAGGTCGTCGACGCCGCGACCTGGGAGGCGTTGCAGCGTCTGGCGCGACGCGGTCTCCTTTCCGCCCTCGCCGTTCCCGCCGAGCCCGACGGCAGCCCGGAGGCAGAAGAGCGCCGCCGGGCGCAAGCCGAGGAGCTCCTCCGGAGCGCCGAGCGCAAGCGCGAGATGACCGGTGTCCTCTGCGCCGGCGGTTTCGTTGCCGAAGCGGCGGCGCCTGCCCACGATGCCGCGGAGCTCGCGCTTGCCGCCGTGGCAGTTCGCCATGGCCTCGTGCCGGACGGCGAGGGCGGCCCGCTCCCCGAAAGTCTGCTCTGCGGCGCGATGCTCGTGCGCGCCTTCGTCGACCGGTCGGATGTCGATCTGATCCACGGCCTGCGAGCTGGCACCGGCATCGAGGTGCCGGATCCCCACGCGCTCATCGAGCAGAGCGGCGCACTGCTGCGGCGCCTGGCGGATGCCGTGCGGGCGTGAACGCGTGCGGTCGCCACCGGGATGCGGTTCGCGGGGTTGCGATCGAATTGCGGATCGATCACCAGAGCGCCAGTCGGCGTGGTTTTATCTGCTGAATCGTTCGCCGGATCTCATCGGTCGGATAGCCAAGGATGCGGATCGCACGGCCAGAGCGCTCGTCGACCACCATGAACACATCGCCGTCGATGGTGTAGCTGGCATTCCAATGAACACTCCCGGCCGTCCCCGCGGCACCCGCCGTGCGATCAGTACTTCTACGCGTCGCGTGCCGCGCGCGTCCGTGGGAGCGGGAACGGGTGGCGAGGGACGCGCCCGTGGACTTGGTGGCGAAGGAGTGCGGGCGCGCGACGCGTGCGGGTGCGGAACTGGTTGCAGTCGCCGGCAACCGGGCCCGCGGTCCGGCTGGGTGCGTGCAGGCGTACCGCCCACGCGCAGCGGAGCATACGGTTCTTCACCGGATCGTCCGCGCGCATCTCACGACGTTTCTCCGCGCCGCCGAGAGTGCCGGTGGTGTGCCGCCGTTCGTCGAGCGCGAGTTCCGGCAGTTCTTGGGGTGCGGCGTTTGGGCCCGAGGCTTCGCGCGCTTTCGCTGCGACGCGTGCCACGCGGAGCGCCTCGTGCCGTTCTCCTGCAAGGCGCGCGCAGTCTGCGCGAGCTGCGGTGGGCGGCGCATGGCCGAGCGCGCGGCGCATCTCGTCGATCACGTGCTTCCCGCCGTGCCGATGCGGCAATGGGTGCTGAGCCTGCCGTTCCGGCTGCGCTATCTCTTGGCATGGAACCACGAGCTCTGTCGCGAGGTCCTCGCCGTCTACGCGCGAGCGCTCCGCGGCTTCTACCGGCGCCGCGCGCGGCGCGCCGGGATCACCGACGCGGAGACCGGCGCCGTCACCGCGATCCAGCGCTTCGGAAGCGGCTTGAATCTCAACGTTCACTACCACACGCTCGCCCTCGATGGTGTCTTTGCGCATGACGGCGACGACTGGCGCTTCGTTCCCGCGCCGCCGCCGACGCCGCGCGAGCTCGCGCGGCTCGTCGCGGCGATCGCGCGTCGGATCGAGCGCCTCCTGGCACGCCGCGGCCTCACACTCGGCGAGGTGGACGCCGATGCGCGCGATCCGCTCGCCGAGGACGCCCCGGCGCTTGCTGCGCTCTGCGCCGCGTCGGTTGCGGGCCGCAGCGTACTCGGACGCGCGGTGAACGCGCGCGTCGCGCGCGTCGGGAACGCCCCGGACGCGTACACGCCCAAACCCGAGACGCCGTGGCACGCCCGCCACGCGAGCTTTGATCTGCATGCTGGGCGCACGGTGTGTGCCGACGACCGCGAGGGGCTCGAGCGCTTGTGTCACTATCTCCTGCGCCCGCCGCTCGCGCAGGAGCGGATCGAGCTCCTCCCCGACGGTCGCGTGGGCCTCACGCTCGCGCACCCGTGGGCCGACGGCACGTGCGCCCTCGTGTTCACCCCGCTCGAGTTCCTGGAAAAACTCGCCGTCTTGATCCCGAAGCCGCGAGTGAATCTTCTCCTCTACCATGGTGTCCTCGCGCCCCGGGCGCGCCATCGCGCCGCCGCGCTCCGTGCCGTGCCTCCGTCGACGCCGGCAGCACCCGCATCCGAGGCCGCCGCATCATCGTCGGCCGTTGACGCCGCCATCGTCATGCCCGCGCTCCCGCAGGCGCCCGTGCCGTCGGTGCCGGCCGCCTCCGTCGCCGCCGATCCGTACGGTGCATCGGCGGCCTCGCCGGCGGGTCCGCCGCCACGATCGCGCCGGCGCTACGTCGCCTGGGCCGAACTCCTCCGGCGCATCTTCGCAATCGACGTCCTCGCGTGTCCGGACTGCGGCGGTCGTCTGCGGTTCCTCGCCACGATCGAGGATCCGCCAGTAGTCGAGCGGATTCTGCGCCACCTTGGACTGCCGACCGCGATGCCCGAACCCGCCCCGGCGCGCCCGCCGCCCCGCGAACCCGAGCTCTCGTTCGATTTCCCGTCCTGAGCGCCTGCCGCCGCCGTTTCCGAGCGGCGCTGCCGGAGTGCGTCTTGACACGCCGTCTGCCCCTACGGTACGAACGCGCCTCCGGGCCAGGTGACCGGCGAGCCGGTTCATCCGCCCCGTATTAAGCGAATGGGCGGCGAATAGGGGAGCGTCCGATAATCGGATTTACGTCAACTTACGCGGCTCGAGTTTCCTATCAGTTTCCTATCCACTGATCACTTGGTGCGTGCAGGACCTCGCGCCGAGGATTGCGAAGAAAGGACGGCGCCAGACTTCTCGAGGAACGCGGTGGGTGTCACGATACGAAGGCGGGTCCGTCGCGCCACGGTCACCGTGAAGTGCTTCGTGTTGCCCGTGAGCAACCAGTCAGGCCTGACCTCCATCGCGGCAGCGAGCACCGGCACGTCGTTGGCGTGTCGGATCAGCTGCCGAGCAGCCTCGAATTGGTCCCGCGACACGTGTGGCACGCGCTCCAGGCGCAGGCGCGTCAAGAGTAATCGGAAGTCGTCTCGGAGCCGCGCCACGCCGCCGTAGCCTTGGGCGACCTTCCGAACGAGCGCCCGCTCGGTCTCCTCGACGACGATTTCCGCAACGACAAAGGTGAGCAGTGCCGCCCTTCCAAGGATCAGGACGCCGCGGGCAGCGCTCCACGGCGACACGAGCCCTTCGATTAGGACGCCGCTGTCGAGAAAGACGCGCGGACGGTTCACCGTCGCGGATGTCTCCGACGATCGCGTGCGCTTCCATAGCGAGCCTGAACGATGGCGTCACGCTCCTCGAGGGCTGCGGTCTGCAACTCGCCCGGCGACAGCCCCGCGCCCCGCATCGCTGCCTCCAGGCGGAGGCAGATCGACTCGAGCACGGCGTCATGGGGCGCCATGACGAGCGTATCGCCCATCCTCACGGCGAGCAGCGTGGCTCCTCCCGTGAGGGCGTGCTCCTTGCGGAACTCCGCTGGTATGGTCACTTGCCCAGTCTGTCCAACGCTCAGGACCGACACGGCGGATCGTTTGCTCATCCTATACCTCCCTGCGCTTCTCCGAGTACCATGAATTCGTTACATATGGAATCCATAGCTTGCCGGTCGGCGTGGCCGTCCGCTGCCTACAGCTCCGAGGCCAACTCGCGAGCCTTCCGGTAGGTCGTGTCGTCGACCCGGAACCCGCTTCGCCGCAGCTCGTCAGCACCGCCTGTGCCAGGTGTCGTCGAGCGTGATAGCTTCGCCGAGCTGCGCGGTGCTCGCCGCGTTGACGGAGGGAAGCGATGCCCATCTATCTCGTCCGCTGGCCGGACCTTTCGGCGTCGCTCGTGCGCGCCCGCCGCGAGGACGACTTGATCGACACCCTCGATCAGGTGGCGAACCCCGAGGGATGCGAGTGGTCCGTGTACGAGGGGCCGCTGTTCATCGACTTCCGGCTGCCGGCGGCGTGGCGCATCCAGGATGCGCGCCCCGGCGAGCCCGTCATGCCCGAGCAGGTGGTCGTCCAAGATGTCGGGCGCATGGCGAGCGAGCCCATCGTCGAAGCCATGGAGCTGTCGCTCGCGGGCGATGATGGTTGCGCCACCGGCACGGCGATCCTCCGCACGGCCTTCCCGATGCTCCACGCGGCCGTCGAGAAGCTCCAGGAGAGCGACGAGGAGCTCGCGAGCGAGGGCGTGGTGCCGGAAGCCGCGCTGCGGGACGCGCTGCACGGCGAGCTGGTGCGACGCCTGCAATGGTCGTGGAGGCACGCCCAGCTCTCCCAGAAGACCGACACGCTCTCCGCGCTGGCGCGGCAGATGGACCTCCCCATCGCCTTGGCCCACAAGTACGCCGCGCTGGCGCATGGCCGGCGGGCGATCGGCGAAGAGAACGAGCCCACGGGAGAGAACGAACGCGACGCACATCGCCCGATCACCGCGGCGACTGCGGGCAATGTCGATCGAGTGTCCCCGGAGCGCGCGCCGCTCTTCACGGTGTCCAACCATCACACCGCGGCCTGCGGCGAGCCGCCCGCCGTCGACGGCGACGCCGCAGGAACCTACTGCGGCTACTTCGCGAACGAGTATGGCGAGCAGGCCATCTACACCTACGACTACGAGACCGGCGACGCGACCATCCGGATGGGGGACGCGGGCTGGCACGACGTCTACCGGGTCGAGGACGGCCAGGCGGAGGGGCTCTTGCTCACCAAAACCGAGGCGATGTGGCTGCACGCCTGCTGGCTCGCGACGGGCGGGTTGAAGGAGCGCCCGACGGCCGGTATCGGCGTCGGGACTCGGCCTCAGCTTCGGCGTTCGCCTCGTCGGCGTGGGCGTTGATGATCGCCGCGCCATGTGCGTTGCGCTTATTCGTTCCTCGGCGGTGAAATTCATCCGCTCGAGCGCAACTCGAGGAGGCGCGCAAGGCCGGACAGATCACCGACGCGAACGACCACGGGCTGACCAGCGGCGAGACGATGTTCGACCTGAACGCGATTGATCGAGCTGCTCCTCGGGCAACTCGCGCTGGCAGGACTTCGTGCGGTTCGCGGGACGGACCGCCGAAGGCCGGCGTGCTCTGTTCGCGTGGCGTGAGGCACGCAAGCTGCTCGCGTCGACCGCGGCCAAGCGCGAGGTCCTGCACGCGCTCCTCCACCGCCACCGCGACGAACGGGTGCTCGTGTTCACGGCGGACAACGACGCCGCCTACGTCATTGCGCGCGAGCACCTCATCATGCCGATTACCTGCGACATCGGTCGCAAGGAGCGCGACGAGGTCCTGGCACGCTTTCGCGGAGGCGAGCTGCGCGCGCTCGTATCGGCCCGCGTGCTCAACGAGGGTTTATTTAGACGGGTTTAGACGTCCCCGACAGCGTTTCGTGCTCGGAGATCGCTGCGGGTAACGCGCTCCTGCGCGGATCGTCCGCCATCTTCCGCGCTCTCTACGCTACCTGGGCGCCACGTTTCCAGCTTGGCGACCGACGGAATCGATGGAGCCGGCCAGTGGGTCGAACCTGAGGTCCGCTGCGTGCTAGTGGTGCGGCGTATGAACGGCGACGATCCGGGCGACCTTCCTCTTTTTCACGGCGCCCACATCCCGCGGATCCGCTTCGAGCACGCGCTCGACCGGCTCGATCTCAGGGCCGCGACGGCAGATGCCCCTGGGCCCTGGAAGGTGGCCGTCGCAGAGATGGCCGGGGTCCTCGAGCAAGGCGGAAGCCCGGCGAGAACCAGCGTGGAGGCCTTGGTTCGTTGCCGGTGCGACGGTTGGCCCGCTGCGGTCGAGCGAACGTGGCAACGGCTGATCGGACTGGCTCTCGACGGGCGAGGGATCCCCGGCTCGCATGGAGAAGAGTTGGCCGCGGCTTTCCTCCTGCGGGGCGGTGAACGGGAACGCGCCAGAACGTCCCTCATCCGGCATCTTCGCTACCATCCCCGCGATGAGCGCGGGTGGGAGCTCCTCGCCGGCTTCGAACCGGTGTGTGCTGCGGCGCTCTGCGGCTTCCACGGTGGCCGACTGCTCGATGCGGCCGGCGACCTGATCGATCTCGTGCGCGAGGACGACCTCTCCCCGGTCGAGCCATGGCTGCTGAGCTATGCGTGGTTCCGCCGTCACGTCGACCTGGACGAGATTCGCCACGCGCTCGATGCGGAGCACATGCTGGCACGGCCGCCACTTGCCGTTCCCGGCGATGCACGCGCCTTTGCGTGGTACTTGCTCGACGCTGGCGGACAGCGTTACGTCGGCCAGTCGCTCGGGGTGATCGAAGCACGGCGGCGCTTGCAGAGCATCAGCGACGCCGCGTTCCGCCGTTACCTTGGGCGCGTGTGAGCCGGACAATTCGTACTCACGGGAAGCTCGATCGGGGAAACATTCAATTGGCCATCGAGGCGATGGTCCGGCGGATCGTCGAACGGTTCAACCCCGACCGCGTGATCCTCTTCGGGTCCCACGGGCGTGGGACGGCGGGCCCCGACAGCGACGTCGATCTGCTCGTCGTCATGCCTGTGTCGGGATCGAAGCGCGACAAGCAGCTCGAAATCCGGCTAGCGCTTCACGATTTCCACCTTGCCAAGGACATCGTCGTCACGACACCGGAGGACTTTGCGTGGCGAAAGGACGTCCCGGGCACCGTCGAGCGGCCGGCGGCGCTGGAGGGGAGGGTCCTCTATGCCCGATCGTGACAACGTACTGTCCGTCGTTAGGGATTGGATCGGTAAAGCCGAAAACGACCTCAAGACCGCCGCACACACGCTCGAGTTGGGCGAGGACTGTCCGACCGACACCGTGAGCTTCCACGCCCAGCAGTGCATCGAGAAATACGTAAAGGCCATGCTGGTGCACGAAGCGATCGACTTCCCGAAGACTCATGACCTCGAGAGGCTGATCGCCTTGTTGGCCTCGCACATCCACCTCAGCCTCCGCATTGATGAGCAGGGAAAGCTCACTGAGTTTTAGCCGACACGGCAATGTTGGCCGGCGCTCCTCCAACCTGTAAACGGTTACCCCTCAGACCGCGAGAGCGGAAGACGCGACGCCAACAGGAAGCGGCAGGAGGTGAGCGATGGGCACTGGTGCGGCCGTACACAGGCGCGTAGTGCGACGGCCGAGCCCGCGCGGGTTGCGGGCGCTGGCTCCACGGCCGGTGGGCTGGCAGACGAGCGACGCCGATGAGATCGCGCTCGACGACCTCGTGACCCGGATCGCGCAGGCGGCGATCGAGGACGGCTGGACGAAGGAGGAAGCGGCGAGCTCGATCGCGGGCCTCGTCTTTGCCGGCCACGAGACGACGCGCAATCAGCTCGGGTGGTTGGTCGCGGTGCTGGCGGAGCATCTCGCGCTGTGGGACGCGATGCATGCCGGGTCGGTCGCCGTCCCCGACGTCGTCGAGGAGGTGTTCCGCTTCCGCTCCGCGGTGACCGGCGTCGGCCGCCGAGTCGCCGAGCCGGTGGAGGTCGATGGCGAGCGTCTCGAGCCCGGGACGCGGCTCTTCCTCTCGATCTGGAGCGCCGACCACGACGAGGCTGCGTTCCCCCGCCCCGACGCGCTCGACGTCCGCGCGAACGCCGACGTCCCGCACCTCGCGTTCGGCCACGGCGCCCACTTCTGTCTCGGCGCCGCGCTCGCCCGCGCCGAGCTCCAGGAGGCCCTGGCGGCGCTCACCGCGCGCATCACGTGTCCCGCGGTCGGAACCGACGCGCAGTGGAAGCCGCCCATCGGTATCAACGGCCCCGACCGGCTGCCGGTCACGTTCAGCGCGCGGCGGTAGCCGCAGGTCGCGCGGTGCAGCGCATGATCATCGCGAAGGTGAGCGACGATGAACCATGGTGAGATCGTCAGCTTCCTCTGGGGTGTCGCCGATCTAATTCGAGACACCTTCAAGCGCGGCAAGTACCAGGACGTCATCCTGCCGCTCACCGTCCTGCGCCGTCTCGACTGTGTGCTGGCCGGCACCAAGCAGAAGGTCCTCGCGAAGCAGGGCGAGCTCAGGAGCAGGAAGCTCGAGAACCTCGATCCGCAGCTTCGCAGGGTCGCGGGCTTCGCGTTCTACAACACCTCGCGTTTCGACTTCGAGAAGCTCGCCGCCGACGCTCCGCATCTCGCCGCCAACCTGCGCAACTACATCGCCGGCTTCAGCCCCAACATGCGCGAGGTCCTGGAGAAGTTCGACTTCGACAACACGATCAGCAAGCTCGACGAGGCGGGACTGCTCTTCCAGGTGGTGGAGCGATTCAAGAACGTCGATCTGCATCCGGACAGGATCGACAACCCCACGATGGGCACGATCTTCGAGGAGCTGATCCGGAAGTTCAACGAGGCGCTGAACGAGAACCCCGGCGAGCACTTCACGCCCCGAGACGTCGTGCATCTGATGGTCGACCTGATGCTCGCCGGCGACGAGCAGGAGATCCGCGCGAAGAAGGCGATCCGCACCGTCTACGACCCATGCTGCGGCTCGGGCGGGATGCTGATGATCACCAAGGAGCACATCACCGTCGGCCTGCCCTACGGAAAGGACTGGAAGCGCGACGAGGACGCCGTGCGTGCCGAGCACGAGCGCGGCGCCGCGGGCCGGTTCTCGCCGGGACTTCCGCGCATCAGCGACGGCCAGCTCCTCTTCCTGCTCCACATGCTGGCGCACGCCAAGAAGCCGAAGGAGGGCGGCTCGCGCATCGCGATCATCATGAACGGCTCGCCGCTCTTCACCGGCGATGCCGGCAGCGGCGAGAGCGAGATCCGCCGCTTCATCCTCGAGAACGATCTGCTGGAGGCGTTGATCGCGCTTCCCGAGCAGCTCTTCTACAACACGGGGATCGCAACCTACGTGTGGGTGGTCACGAACCGCAAAGCGCCGGCGCGCAAGGGCAAGGTGCAGCTCATCGACGCCACCTCGTTCTGGGTGCCGATGCGCAAGAGCCTCGGCGACAAGCGGCGCGAGATCCCGCTCGAACGCTCGCAAGACATCCTGCGGATCCTGTCCGACTTCAAAGACGGCGACACGCGGAAGGTGACGAAGGGACGGCATGACAGAAGACATCGTCGTCAGCCTCATCTTCCCGACCACGCACTTCGGCTTCCGCAAGATCACCGTCGAGCGACCACTGCGGCTCAACTTCCAGACCAGCGCCGAGCGCCTCACACGCCTCGCGGAGGAGAAGGGCCTCCAGGCGCTCGCGCAGTCGAAGAAGAAGGGCGCGGCGGGCGCAAAGGAACAAGCAGAAGGGCGCGCGTTGCAGGAAGCGCTTCGGAAGCTGGTGGGAACGCTTCCCGCTACGCTCGTCAAGGATCGAGGCGAGTTCGAGCGCCTGCTCGATGCCGCCGCGAACAAGGCGGACGTGAAGCTCCCGGCCCCCGCCAGAAAGGCCATCCTCAGCGCTCTTTCCGAACGCGACGAGAGCGCCGCGATCTGCCGCGACAAGGACGGCAACCCCGAGGCCGATCCGGAGCTGCGCGATACGGAGAGCGTGCCGCTCGCCGAACGCGTCGAGGTCTTCTTCGATCGCGAGGTCCGGCCCCACGTCTCCGACGCCTGGATCGACACGTCGAGGTGCGACCCCAAAGACGGCGAGGTCGGTCTCGTCGGCTACGAGATCAACTTCAACCGCTACTTCTACCGCTACACGCCGCCGCGCCCGCTGGAGGTGATCGAGGGCGAGATCCGGGAGATCGAGCGGGACATCCTGAAGATGCTGGCGGAGGTGACGGGGGCAGGTCCATCCAGGGCAATGAGAATCGAACAGTCGGGGGTTGTGCATAACCCCCGACTGTTCGTATACTCCCGCTTCCCATGAGTTACGCGAAAAGGACCCGGGCCCTGCGCGCGGTGCGCAAGCTCGGTATCGTGCGCCCAGTCGATCTCGAAGCGCTCGGTATCCCCCGCGCACATCTCTACGACCTTGTCGATGGTGGCCTGGTCGCGCGCGAGGCGCGAGGCATCTACGTTGCACGCGGCCATCGACTCACCGCCGAGCACACGTTGGCGCAGGTCGCCAAGCGGATTCCGAGCGGCGTCCTCTGTCTGCTGACCGCACTCCGGTTTCATGAGCTGACGACGCAGGATCCCGCCGAAGTTTGGATAGCGCTCGCCGAGAAGGCCAGGAAGCCGCGTCTCGACTATCCGCGGCTACGGGTGGCGCGTTTCTCCGGAGCAGCCCTGTCGGAAGGTATCGAGACCCACCGGCTCGAGGGCGTGGATGTGCGTGTCTATTCGCCCGCGAAGACCGTGGCCGATTGCTTCAAGTACAGGAACAAGGTGGGCGTCGATGTCGCCGTCGAAGCCCTGCGCGACTTCACGCGCCGCTACCGCGGCGGCGCGACCGAGCTGGCGCGTTTCGCGCGCATCTGCCGGGTGACGCGGGTCATGCAACCCTATCTAGATGCGACCGCATGACCGAAAGAATTGTCAATGTCGGCGCATCCGTTTCCGCGCGTCTGCTGAACCGTGCGAAACGGAGCGGCGAGTCCCACCAGGCTCTGCTGAGGGACTTCTGCTTCGAACGCTTTCTCTACCGCCTTGGCGAATCCACCGTCCGGGCCAACTTCGTTCTCAAGGGCGCGATGCTCCTGCGCGTGTGGTCCGCTCAACCTTACCGGACGACACGCGACCTCGACCTCCTGCGCCGAGGCACGGGGTCGTTCGACGCGATCCGGAGCGACATCCGAACCATCTGCGCCACCGCCGTCGAACCTGATGGCATCACCTTCGACTCGGACGCTTCCCGGATCGAGGTGATCCGCCCCGAGGACGAATCCGTGGGCAGCCGGGTGACGCTGCCGGCGCGCTGCGGATCGGCACGCCTCTCGCTGCAGATCGACATGGGTGTCGGCGATTCCGTTTGGCCGGCGCCGCAAGCGTGCGCGTACCCGGCGCTCCTCGAATTCCCGCCACCGGACGTGATCGCGTATCCCCGCGAGGCGGTGGTCGCAGAGAAGCTCGAAGCGATGATCGTGCTTGGAGATCGCAACAGCCGGATCAGGGACTTCTTCGATCTCCACTATCTGGCCAGTCGGTTCGAGTTCGACCGGGCGACGCTTGCGGAGTCAATCAGGAGAACCTTTGCTCGGCGCAGCACGCCGATTCCCGATGACGAGCCGATTGGGCTGACGTCCATCTACTGGGAGAATCCTTCTCGCCCGGCGCAGGTCAAAGCATTTGCGCGCCGCGCCGGGCTTGTCATTCCCGAAGTGCCGGGTGAGGAGATCGGCGGCCTGTTGCGTGCCTTCCTGCTGCCGATCCTGGACGATCTTCGTCGCGGCCAGCCGCGCGCAGGAACGTGGCGTCCGGGAGAGTCGTGGGGATGAGCGCCGAGCGGTTCAAACCTTACCCAGCGTACAAGGAGTCCGGCGTCGAGTGGCTCGGGGAGATTCCGGCGCATTGGACAGCGAAGCGCGTTCGGCAAGCGTGCTCACGGGTGACAGACGGCGCGCACATCTCGCCCGACACTTCGTCAGCCGATTTCCCCTTTGTGTCTACGGTCGACATCCGCGGCGGTGTTATCGACTTCGACGGATGCCTTCGGACGTCGGACGCGAGCTACGGGTACATGGAGAGAACTGGATGCCGGCCGAAGGATGGCGACGTCCTCTTTAGCAAAGATGGCACTGTTGGGACGACGGCGGTGGTGACAACGGATCGTGCATTCGCCGTCGCCAGCTCCTTGGTCATTCTCTCGCCGGACAAGAACGAGGTAGATGCGCGCTGGCTGAACCATTGGCTCAATGGGGTCTTTGTCAAGGAACAGGTTGAACTTCTGCTCAGCGCGGCGGCACTTCGCCGCATTTCTGTGGCGAAGGTTGGCCGTCTTCCCGTACTGCTACCTCCGAAATTGGATGAGCAGCGTGCCATCGCCGCCTTCCTCGATCGGGAGACGGCGAGGATCGATGCGCTGGTGGCGAAGAAGGAGCGGCTGATCGAGTTGCTCCAAGAGCAACGCGCCGCCCTCATCACCCGCGCCGCCACCAGGGGCCTCGACCCGAACGTCCCCATGAAGGACTCCGGTGTCGAGTGGCTCGGGGAGATTCCAGCGCATTGGGAAGTGAGAAAGCTGAAGCACGTCTGCGAGAGAGTCTTTGTCGGGATCGCGGAGGCAGCGACCTGTGCGTACGTAGATGATGGCGTGCCGATGCTTAGATCGACTGACGTGCGCGGCAACCGCGTTCGTACCGACGATATACGACGAATTGATCACCGTTTCGCCGAACGCCTGCTAAGCAAGCGGCTGAGCACGGGAGACATCGTTATCGTCAGAACTGGAAACGCGGGCGTGTCAGCAGTAGTGCCTGCCGAATATAACGGCGGTCAAAGCTTCACACTGGTAGTATCGCGCCCGGCTATGGGTCACGATAGTCGGTATTTCTGCTACTGGCTAAACGCGCCCGTTGGGCAGCAACAATTCGCAATCGAGGGTATGGGAACGGCACAAATCAACATCAGTGTTCCTATCGTACAAGAACGTGGTCGTCTGCGTTCCGCCCTCTCCGGAGCAGGAGAGAGTGGCGGAGTTCCTGGGCGCAGAACTCGCACGCCGCGACGCGATGATTGCCAAGATTCAAGAAGCCGTCGACCGCCTCAGGGAACTCCGCACCGCGCTCATCTCCGCCGCGGTGACGGGAAGATTGACGCGCGGGGCTAATAAAGCTACCGTACATTCGCTTTATTTTCCTTCAACCGAGCTAAAGTCGCTTTACCAAGGGAACGGCTGGTGAAACGGAATCGCGCCGGCGGCTACGAGACGACCTCGGTCGGCGGGGAGAGGGTGAAGGCGTTCGTTCCCTCACCGCTTCCCCCCATGCCGCCTCTTGCCATCGATGGCGAGGTCCGCGCCGCGCTGGACGGAGCGCTACTCGCGCTCGGCCGCCTCGATGGCGTCTCCAGTGTCCTCCCGGATACTCACCTCCTGCTTTACACCTACGTGCGGAAGGAGGCGGTTCTCTCCTCGCAGATCGAGGGCACGCAATCGACGCTCGCCGACCTGCTGCTGTTCGAGCTGAAGGAATCCCCTGGCGTGCCGCTCGACGACGTCGTCGAAGTCTCGAACTACGTCCGCGCTTTGGAGCACGGGATGAAGCGCATGCGCAGTGGATTCCCGCTCTCCAATCGTCTGATCCGGGAGGTACACGCGATCCTGCTCTCACGCGGCCGAGGCGCAGGGAAGAATCCGGGCGAGTTCCGGCGGAGCCAGAACTGGATCGGCGGGACGAGGCCGGGGAACGCCCGATTCGTTCCGCCCCCGCCGCACCGCGTGCCGGACGCGATGGGCACACTGGAGAAATTCGTCCACGACCCGGCTGCACCCCCAGCGCTGCTGAAGGCCGCGCTCTGGCATGTGCAGTTCGAGACCATCCACCCGTTTCTCGACGGCAACGGCCGCGTCGGACGCCTGATGATCACGTTGCTTCTGTGCGCCGAAGGGATGCTGCGGGAGCCGATGCTGTACCTGAGCCTCTTCTTCAAGCAGCACCGGCCTCGTTACTACGAATTGCTGGACTCGGTGCGCCGGGAGGGCGACTGGGAGGCCTGGGTCGCGTTTTTCTGCGAGGGCGTGGCTTCCGTGTCCGACGGCGCGGTGACCACAGCGCGACGCTTGCTGGCGTTGGCCGAGACGGATCGGGAGCGCGTGGCGAACCTCGGCCGCAAAGCAGGCTCGGCCGCGGCCGTCCAGACAGCGCTGCTTCGCACGCCGGTGTGTACCATCCCGCGCCTCGCGAAACGGACCCGCCTCACGCTCCCGACGATCGCCAAGGCCCTCGACGTGCTGGCCGACCAGAAGATCGTGAGTGAGACGACCGGGAAGCGGCGGAACCGGGTGTACCGCTATGACCGCTATCTGAGCATCCTCAACGAGGGGACGGAGCCGTTGTGAGCCCCGAGATCTCCGAACGCCCAAGCGCCTCGCCGCCGAGATCGAACGGCGCGGCGCGCTCGACGTGCTCCGCAACGGCGTCAAGGATTCGGGCTGCAAGTTCCGGCTCGCCTATTTCCGGCCGGCGAGCGGGCTCAACGAGGAGACGCGGCGTCTACACGCGGCGAACCTCTTCGCCGTGGTGCGCCAGGTTCGCTACAGCACGCGCAACGAGAATTGCCTCGACCTCGTCCTCTTCCTGAACGGCATCCCGATCTTCACCGCGGAGCTCAAGAACCCGCTCAACAGCCAGGACGTCGAGGATGCGATCCGTCAGTACAAGACGGACCGCGATCCGCGTGAGCCGCTGCTCGCCTACGGCCGCTGTCTCGCGCACTTCGCGGTCGACCCGGACCTGGTCTACGTCACGACGCGGCTTGCCGCGTCGAAGACCCGCTTCCTGCCGTTCAATCAGGGCAAGTACGGCGGCGCCGGCAACCCGCCCGTGCCGCCGACCCGCAGCGGCTACGCGACCGCCTACCTCTGGGAGGAAACCTGGGCGCGAGACAGCGTGCTCGATCTCGTCCGCCAGTTCATTCACGAGGTCGAGGAAGAGGACGACAACGGCCGCAAGACCGGCACGCGCTTTCTGATCTTCCCGCGCTACCAGCAGCTCGACTGCGTCCGGAAGCTCGTGACCGACGCGCGCACCGCGGGCGCGGGGCAGCGCTACCTGATCCAGCACTCGGCCGGCAGCGGCAAGAGCTTAACGATCGCGTGGCTCGCCCACCAGCTTGCGACGCTCCACGACGCCAGCGACCGGCGCGTCTTCGATTCGATCGTGGTCGTCACCGACCGGCGCGTGCTCGACCGCCAGCTCCAGACGACGATGCGCCAGTTCGAGCAGACGCTCGGCGTCGTGGAGAACATCGACACCACCAGCCGCCAGCTCAAGGACGCGCTGGAGTCGGGGAAGACGATCATCGTCACCACGCTCCAGAAGTTCCCGGTGATCGCGAGGGAGATCGGCGAGCTGCCGGGAAAGCGCTTCGCCCTGATCGTCGACGAGGCGCACTCGTCGCAGTCGGGCGAGAGCACGAAGAGTCTCAAGGCGGTGCTCAGCTCACGGTCGCTGGAAGAGGCGGAGAGGGAGGAAGCGAGGGCACCGACGCCCGAGGAAGAGCTGGAGAGCACGATCCTCGCCGAGATGGAGAAGCGCGGGCGGCTTCCCAACCTCTCGACGTTCGCCTTCACGGCGACGCCGAAGCCGAAGACGCTCGAGCTCTTCGGCACGAAGCGCGCCGACGGGAAGTTCGCGCCCTTCCACCTGTACGGCATGCGCCAGGCGATCGAGGAGGGCTTCATCCTCGACGTGCTCGAAAACTACGCGACCTACAAGGCGTACTGGCGGCTGCTGAAGAAGGTCGAGGACGATCCGCGCTACGACAAGCGGAAAGCCGAATACCTGCTCAAGTCGTTCGTCGAGCTGCACCCGCACGCGATCGGCGAGAAGGTGAAGATCTGCGTCGAGCACTTCGCCGCCAAGGTACAGGGCGAGATCGGCGGCAAGGCGAAGGCGATGATCGTCACCCGCTCGCGCCTGCACGCCGTGCGCTACAGGCTCGCGCTGGACGTGTACCTCGCCGAGCGCGGGTATCCGTTCAAAGCGCTGGTCGCGTTCTCCGGTTCCGTCCAGGACGGCGGGCAGTCCTACACCGAGTCGAGCATGAACGGCTTCCCGGAAGCGCAGACCGCGAAGACGTTCGAGCGTCCCGAGTGTCGCTTCCTGATCGTCGCCAACAAGTTCCAGACCGGCTTCGACCAGCCACTGCTCCACACGATGTACGTGGACAAGAAGCTCGGCGGCGTGAACGCAGTACAAACGCTCTCGCGCCTCAACCGCACTCTGCCGCCCGAGAAGAAGGGCACGATGGTGCTCGACTTCGCCAACGAAGCCGACGCGATCAAGGCGTCGTTCGAGCCCTACTACACGACCACACTGCTCTCGGAATCGACCGACCCGAACCTGCTGTACGAGATCCAGACGCGCCTGGCCGCTTTTCCGGTCTACACCGAGGCGGACGTGGAGTCCTTCGCGAAGGTCTACTTCGACGCCACGGCGACGCAGGATCGGCTGTATGCCGTGCTCGCGCCGATCGTCGATCGATTCAAAGCGCTGCCGCCCGACGAGCAGCACGATTTTCGTGGCCAGCTCACCGACTATGTGCGCCTCTACGCCTTCCTCGCGCAGGTGCTCAGCTTCGCCGACGCGGATCTCGAGAAGCTCTACGTGTTCGCGCGGCATCTGCGGCGGCTCCTGCCGGCGAACCGCGAGGAGCTGCCACGCGAGGCGCAGCAGAACATCGACATGGAGTCGTACCGGCTCCAGCAGACCGGGAGCGGTAAGATCGCGCTGGAGCACCGGCCAGGCGTGCTCGAGCCGGTGAGTACCAAGGAGGGGCACGGCACGACGCCGGAGGAGCTGGAGGCCCTCTCCCGCATCATCGCCGAGCTCAACGAGCGCTTCGGTCTCAACCTCGGTCCCGAGCATCGTGTGACGCTGGGCCAGATGATGGAGAAGCTCGACGACGACGCGGCGCTCGATGCCGCGGCACGGGTCAACAGCCGGGAGAACGTCCGCCTCGCCTTCGACCAGAAGGTCGAGCACGTGATCCAGGAGATCGTCGAGTCGAACTTCGACCTCTACAAGCGCATCACCGACGACCGGCCCTTCGGGGAAGCGGTCAAGAACTTCCTCTTCGATCAGTACCTACGTGCCCACCGCAACGCCGAGGAGCTGATCAAGGCCGGCGAGTCGAAGACGCTGGAATTCAAGTCGACGCTGCGGTGGAACGTGAAGGAGGACCGGCAGGACGACAAGGTGGTGACGCACGCGGTCCTCAAGACGATCGCCGCGTTCCTGAACACCGAAGGCGGCGATCTCCTGATCGGCGTCGGCGATGACGGCGCGATCGTCGGCATCGAGGCCGACCGACTCGACAACGACGACAAATTCATGCGGCACCTGGCGCAGGTCGTCCGGAACGGGCTCGGCGACCGGGCCGGCACCTGCATCGATCCGAAGACGCAGATCGTGCGTGGCAAGACCGTCTGCGTGGTGACCTGCCAGCGGAGCCCGGAGCCGGTATTCCTGAAGTGGAAAGGAATGCAGGCAGTTCCCGAAGGCGACTTCTTCGTGCGGAGCGGCCCCGGAACCGTGAAGCTGCCGGCCGATAGCGCGCGCGAGTACATTCTCACGCGGTTCCCCGCGTCGACGCGACCGCGGACTCCGGATGCGCGGACGCCTACGACGAGTGCGGCGCCATAGTGGGTTCCGTGCGACCGTTCGGCGAATCGGGCGTCGAGTGCGGGCGATCCGGTGCGCCTTCCAATGCCAGTCGCAGCGCGGGGTGGGTCGCCTTGGTGTCGCGGAGCCGCTTCGTGCCGCGGACGATCGTCGGGTGGGCGTGATCGAGGATTGCCTCGTGGTAGCTCGGCCGGTTGCGCAGTCGTTCCCAGTAGGCAGCGCACGCAGGCCGGCGTGCCTCGTCGACGAAGACATGCAGCGCATCCGTCTGGGCGAGCCGCTCGAAGATCACCAGCCAGCTCACGTCCGCGAGGCTGAATGCGTCACCGAGGATCCATGGGCCACGGCTGTCGCGTAGCTGCCGCTCCAACGCATCCAGGTGGGCGTGCATCTGGCGGCGGCTGCGCGCGATCACCTTCACGGCGGCCGTCAGCCGGTCGAGCCTCTCCAAGCCCAACACCTTGAAGGTGAGGAACACGAACGGGCGTCGCTTGTCGAAATGGAACAGGGCGCCCTCGACGATCTTCCAGTACGGGATCTGGTCGATCATGGCCGCGAACAGCGGCACGGTGAGCCCGGGAATCGCGTTGCCGGCGCTCTGGTCGCCCTGATTCATCGGGTCGTCGGTGATCGACGAACGATCGATCCAGCTGTCCATCACCGCGCGGAGGGCGGGGTCGGCGGGCACCAGGGCAGGGCTGCCGGGCGGCGCGTGCTGCGCGGCGTAGCGGATCTGGTCGTGCGATTCGTAGATGGGATGCCCCCGGTGGACGAGTACGGGAACGGTGCCGCCCGCATTCACGGTGAGAAACGGCCGGCGAATGTTCTCGTAGGCACCGGTCTCGATCAGATCGATATGGTGGCTCTTGTAGGGAATCCGCAGCTCGGCCATGCAGACGCGCGCCTTCATCGAGCAGATCGAGAGGGCGTTGTGATAGAGCTCGAATTCCTGCTCGTGCGGGAGGTCGATCTCGGGCCGATGGCCGCGCGGCACGGGGTGCGTCGTGCGGTGCGCGTTCTCCCACGCCCACCACGTGGCCCCGGCAGCGACGGCCGCGAGCACGGCCAGCGCAGCGGTCACGTCGTTCGCTCTTCCAACCGTCCCGGGATCGCCGTCGTCACCTCGCGACGATTCAGCAAATCGACCGCCGTCGCGGCGACGGCGTACACGATCCGGTCCGGCCGTACGACGACGACGTCATGCGCGTGCAGCAGCGCGGCAATGGCGCCCTCCGGCTGCGGCACCGTGACGAACACCGCACCGAGGCCGTCCCAGAAGCGCTGCAGCTCCGCGCTCATCCGAGACCGCGGATCGCATTGCGAGACGATCGCCCAGCGCGGCTCCGACGACGTCGTCGAAGAGCCGCGAGCCCTGCTGTGGTTGCGACCGAGCACTGCGGTATCAATTGACCGATCCACTCGCTGCTCCGGGGGGCCAGGAGCCCGGCCGAGAGAGCCGGCAACCTGCGGCTTCCGCCATAGGCGTACTCCTGCAGCTCCGGCGATGGTGCCGGACCGCCGCGAGCCATCGCGGCATACGCGTCGATGAGCTTGCCGGTGTTGGTCGAGTGCTCGACCATGGCGACCGCAAGCGGACGGCGCTCGGCCGTGTACGTCTCCAGCAAGCCGTCGCCGGCCTGACCGCGCTGCACCATCGCCAGCTTCCAGATCAAGTTCTCGACGTCGCGCACGCCCGTGCACAGGCCCTGACCCAAGAACGGCGGCGTCTGATGCGCCGCATCGCCCGCCAGGAAGACGCGGCCGCGCCGGAATCCGTCGGCGATCGTCGCGTGGAAGCGATAGACGACGGCGCGCACGATCTTGCCGTCCTCGCGCGAGAGCCAGGGCGCGAGCAGACTCCACACGCGGTCGCGATCTTCCATCTCGGCACGCGTCTCGCCGGGCTTCAGCTGGAACTCCCAGCGCCGCAGCTTTCCGGGCAACGGGATGATCGTCGTCGGACGCTCCGGGTCGCACAGCTGCTGACACAAGCGCGGCAGCTCGACGTCGCGCGTCAGCTCGAGGTCGATGACCAGCCAGTCGCAGTCGTAGCCGAGGCTGTGCCACCCGATGCCGGAGGACTTGCGGACGAGGCTGTTGGCGCCGTCGCAGCCGATGAGCCATCGGGCCTGCACGCGCCGGGTCTCGCCGCTCGCCGCATCGCGGACGACGACCTCGACGCGGTCGTCGGTCTGCTCGAAGCCGAGCACCTCGTGGGCAACCCGCAGCTCGACGCGTTCGTACTTCGCGAGACAGGATCGGATCGCCCGCTCCAGCGGAGGCTGGTTGATGTTGCGGAGCGGATGGTAGCCGTTGGCGGTGCGCATGCCGGGCGGAACCTCGAACCCGATGATTCGCTTCCCCGAGGCATCGAGGAACTCGGCGCCGACCATCTCGCAGGTCGCGGGCAGGATGGCGTCGAGCACGCCGGCGTTGTGCAGGATCCGCTGCACGTCGTCGTACATCGCCGCGGCGCGCGGCAGGTCGTAGACGTCCGCCTCGCGGTCGAAGGCGACGGCCGACAAGCCGTAGACGCCACACAGGTTCGCAGCGACGGCGCCGACGGGGCCGGCGCCCACGATCGCGACGTCGTACACGTCAGCTTGCCTTCGCGACGCAACGGTTCGTGAGCGTCCCGATGCCCTCGATCGTGGTCGTGATCGTGTCCCCCGGCTCGAGGAAGGTGCTGCTGCTGGCGCCCACCCCCGCCGGCGTGCCCGTGAAGATCAGGTCGCCCGGCTCGAGGGTGCAGACGGCCGAGATGTAGGCGATCAGCTCCGGGACGCCGAAGATCAGCTCGCTGGTGCGCGCGTCCTGGCGGCGCGTGTCGTTGACGTCGCAGGTGATGGCAAGATCGCTCGGGTCGGCGAGCTGGTCGAGTGAGACGACGGCGGGACCGATCGGGCCGTAGGTGTCGTAGGACTTGGCGAGATCGAAGTGCGGCGGCTTGGCGGCGAACTGCATCATGCGCTCGGAGACGTCCTGGCCGCAGGTGAAGCCGGCGATCGCCTTCCAGGCATCCGCAGCCGCGATGTCGCGCCCGCGCGTGCCGATGACGACGACCAGCTCGGCTTCCCAGTCGGTGGTCGGCCCGGCGATGATCACGTCACTCGTCGGTCCGGCGAGGCAGCTCGGAAACTTCGTGAACACCACCGGCGTCTGCGGCGGCTCCGCGCCCGACTCCACGACATGCGAACGGTAGTTGAGGCCGATGCCGAAGACCTTCTGCGGCCGTGGGACGCAGACGCCGAGGGCCGCGCGAGCAAGCACCGCGTCGGGTGCGCCCTGCAACGTCGCCGCGACCTCGTGCAGCTCGGCATGACGGGCGATTGCCTGCATGGGATCGGCTGCGAAGCGGCCCCGACTGTGGCGCTCCAAGTCGTAGACACCGTCGGCGGCAATCAACGCCGCTCGACCGTTCATGGTTGCAAGACGGAATGCCATGATGCGTCTCCTGTCAGTTGTCGTTGCGCGGTGCTCGGACCGCCGGCAGACGTCGGAGTGGGCGGTGCGCGACGTCGCGGGCCTCGGCGTTGCTCACCCCGAGCAGTCGGAGCAGATGCTCGACGGCATCGTCCAGGTCGCGCTCGTCGAGCCGCTTCTCGACGTGCGCGCTCAGGGCTGCGATGAACGCCCCGGACATCAGCACGCGCACGACCTCGGGATTCTTGATGTGGAAGCGCCCGGCCTCGATGCCGCGCCGGGCGTCGCGCATGCCGCTTTCGCCGAGGCCTTCGTCCAACCGTTGATGCGGCAGACCCGATTTCAGCACGAACCAGCGGCACAATGGATCGGCGGTCAGCGCCCGCAGGCAGTGCCGCATGGCGATGGCCATCACCTCGGCGGGATCGTCGATGGTGGCGACCAGCCGATCGATGCGCTGGTTGAGGGCCTTGGTGCGTGCCCGCGCGATGGGCACCAGCACGTCGTACTTGCTCTCGAAGTGGTGGTAGAAGCTGCGGCGCGCGATGTCGGCGGCGTTGGCGATGTCGTCGAGCGTGACGGCATCGACCCCGCGCGTGGTCATGAGCTGCTCGGCGACGTCGAGGATCCGCTGGCGGGCGTGGGCGCGTCGCCGGGCGACGCGTCCGGCGGGCGCGATGGTTCGAGTCTCGGTCATGTCTCCGATTTCGTCAGGGGAGCTTCTAGAGTATACTTGCATCGAGTGCAAGTATGCTCTAAGTGCATTGCGAAAGAAGCCGCGAAGGAGGCTGCTGCCATGAAGCTACGCTGGTCCCACGCCGTTCTGTACGTCCGCGATCTCGACGCAATGCTCGCCTTCTACCGGGACGTCCTCGGCTTCGAGGTCACCGACCGCGGGCTGCTCGACCCCGGTCTCGAGCTCGCTTTCCTGTCCCAAGTCGGCAGCGACCATCATCAGCTGGCCTTCGTGCCGGTGCGCGGGGACGGCCCATCGACGACGCTGGATCACATGGCGTTCCGCGTCGACTCGCTCGCCGACGTCAAGGCGATGGCCGAGAGGCTGAAGTCCGACGGCCGCGCCACCAATCTGAACCCGCTCAATCACGGCAACGCCTGGTCGGTCTACTTCAAGGACCCCGAGGGCAACGGCTTGGAGGTCTTCTGTGATTCTGCGTGGAGCGTGCGTCAGCCTCAGGGCAAGCCGTGGGACGTGTCGATGAGCGAGGACGAGCTCCGACGCCAGACCGAAGAGCAGTTCGGCGGAGAGCCGGGGTTTCGTCCGATGGCCGAGTTCTACGCGGAGCATCGACGCCGGCACGGGGAGTAGCGGCGTCGCCGCGCCGGATTGGCCGGCGTTCCTTGACGGGCCCGAGCCGATGGGCCAGGAAGCTCCACCCATGGGCGCGCTCTCCGGCATGCGCATCCTCGACCTCACCCAGTTCGAGGCCGGGCCGTCGTGTACGCAGCTCCTCGCGTGGCTCGGCGCCGACGTCGTCAAGGTCGAGAGTCCCGACGGCGGCGACCAGGGCCGCCGCATGGTGCCGGACGTCCCCGGCACCGACGCGTACTACTTCCTGCTGTTGAACGGGAACAAGCGCAGCGTCACGCTGAACCTCAAAGACGAGCGCGGCCGGGCGCTCTTCCGGCAGCTGCTGCCGCGCTTCGACGTGCTCGTCGAGAACTTCACGCTCGGCACGCTCGAGAAGTGGCAGCTCGGGTGGAACGCGCTCTCCACGCTCCACCCGGGGCTGATCTACGCCAGCGTCCGCGGATTCGGCGACAGCGGTCCGTACGCGTCCTTCAAGGCCTTCGACATGGTCGCGCAGGCGACCGGCGGCGCGATGAGCGTGAACGGCGAGCTCGGTGGACCGCCGATCAAGCTCGGCATCACGCTCGGCGACACCGGGAGCGGCGTCCACTGCGCCGTCGGCATTCTCGCCGCGTACATTCAACGCTTGCAGACGGGCCGCGGCCAGCGTGTCGAGGTCTCGATGCAGGAGGCGGTCATCAACTTCGTCCGGCCGTCCATGCTGGCGCACTACATCACCGGCTACCCGACCATCCGCAGCGGCAACCGCATCGCGGTGCTGGCGCCGAGCGACCTCTACACGTGCGCCCCCGGCGGCGACAACGACTACGTCTACATGATGATCAACAGCCCGGCGATGTGGGACGGCGTCCTCACGACCATCGACCGCGCCGAGCTGATCGGGCACGCCGAGTACGGCGACGTCCGCTGGCGCAACCACCACCACGCCGAGCTGCACGCGATGATCGAGGCGTGGACCGCCGCACGCGACAAGTTCACGGTCATGGAGACGATGGCGGCGAACGGCGTCCCCTGCGGCGCCGTCTTCGACAGCCGTGACCTCCTCACCCACCCGCATCTCCGCGCGCGCGGCATGGTCACGACCATCGACCACCCGACGCGCGGCACCCTCGACGTCCCGAGCAGCCCGATCAGGCTCGCCGACTCGCCGACGACCGTCACGCGCTCGCCGCTCCTCGGCGAGCACAACCGCGACGTCTACGGCGAGCTGCTCGGGCTCGACGAGGCCGAGCTCACGCGCCTCGCGCGCGACGGCGTCGTCTGAGCGGGGAGCCGCTCGGGCGGCGCTCGCCGCCGCGCCGCACGAGGGACGTGTCTACGCGGGGCGGCAACCGGCTCGCCGCGGAGATACGCGTCCATGGAGCGCGCCGCGACGCGGCCCTGGCCCATCGCGAGGATCACCGTCGCGGCGCCCGAGACGATGTCGCCGCCGGCGAACACGCCGGGGATCGAGGTCTGCATCGTCTGCGGGTCGGTGACGACGGTGCCCCACTTCGTGACCGTCAGCTCGGGCGTGGTGCGTGGGACGAGCGGATTCGGCTTGTTGCCGATCGCGACGATCACCGTGTCGATCTCGATCACGAACTCCGAGCCCTGCGACCGGCACGGGACGCCGCCGGCCGGAGTCGTCGGGCTCCCCGAGCTCCATCCGGATGCACTCCAGGCCGGTGACGCGATGGCGCGCGTCGCCGATCACCCGCACCGGGTTGTTGAGCAGCCGGAACTGCACGCCCTCCTGCTCGGCGTGGTGCACTTCCTCCGCGCGCGCCGGCATCTGCTCGCGGGCGCGTCGATAGACGACCGTCACCTCGCCGCCGAGGCGGAGCGCGGTCCGCGCGGCGTCCATCGCGACGTTGCCGCCGCCGATCACCGCGACGCGCCGGCGGGTGATCGGCGGCGTGTCGTACTCGGGGAAGAGGTACGCCTTCATGAGATTGGCGCGCGTCAGGTACTCGTTCGCCGAGTACACCCCGATCAGGTTCTCGCCCGGCATCTCCATGAACGACGGCAGACCGGCGCCCGTCCCGACGAAGACCGCGTGATAGCCTTCCTCGTCGAGGAGCTCGCGGATCGTGCTGTTGCGGCCGACGACGTAGTCCATCACGAACTCGACGCCGAGCTGCTTCAGGTAGGCGACCTCGGCGCGCACGATCTCCTTCGGCAGGCGGAACTCCGGGATGCCGTACATCAGGACGCCGCCGGGCTCCTGCAGCGCCTCGAAGACCACCACCTCGTGCCCTTGCCGCACCATGTCGCCGGCGACCGTCAGCCCCGCCGGCCCGGCGCCGACGACGGCGACGCGCTTGCCGGTCTTGGCGGGAAGATCCGGGATCGTGACGGTGCCGCGGCAGCGCTCGTAGTCGGCGGCGAAGCGCTCGAGGCGGCCGATCGCGACCGGCGCGTGCTTGAGGCCGACGACGCAGGCGCCCTCGCACTGATCCTCCTGCGGGCAGACCCGGCCGCAGACCGCGGGCAAGGCGTTGTCCTGCTTGATCCGGCGCGCGGCCTCGAGGAACTTGCCCTGCTTGATGAGCGCGACGAACGCGGGGATGTCGACGTTCACCGGGCACGCCGGGACGCACTTCGGATTCTTGCAGACGATGCACCGGCTCGCCTCCTGGATCGCGAGCGCCTCGGTGTAGCCGTAGGGCACCTCGTCGAAGTTGTTGACGCGGTCCTCGGGCGGCTGCTCCGGCATCTCCTGCCGCGGGAGGTTCTTGTTCTTGACGGGCGCGGCCATCGCCTCGATCACCCCACGCCGGCCCGACGCGGCCCGACCGCCTCGGTGTGCGCGACGGCGTGGATCTCCTCCTCGCTGTACGCGGCGCGGCGGTCCCAGAGCTCGTCCCAGTCGACCTGGTGCGCGTCGAAGAACGGCCCGTCGACGCACGCGAACTTGGTCTCCTTGCCGACGGTCACCCGGCAGGCGCCGCACATCCCGGTGCCGTCGAGCATGATCGGGTTGAGCGCGACCAGCGTCTTCACCCCGAACGGCTTCGTCACCCTGGCGGCGAGCATCATCATGAAGACGCAGCCGACGGAGAACACGCGATCGAGGTGCTCGCCGGCCTCGAGCTTCCGCTGGATGACGTCGACCGAGTGGCCCTTGACGCCGTGCGAGCCGTCGATCGTGGTCTGGATCAGCTCGTCGGACGCCGCCCGCAGCTCGTCGCGGAAGTAGTAGAGGTAGTGGCTGTCGGCCTCGATCACGCTGATCACGCGGTTGCCGGCGGCCTTCATCGCGCGCGCGATGCAGAGCACGGCGCCGATGCCGTAGCAGCCGGCCGCGAGCGCGACCGTGCCGAAGCTCTCGACGTCGACCGGCACGCCGAGCGGGCCGACGACGTGCGCGAGGTGATCGCCGGTCTTCAGCATCACGAGCTTGCGCGTCGAGTGGCCGACCTCCTGGACGACGAGCGTGATCGTCCCGGCGTCGCGGTCCCATTCGCAGAGCGTGAACGGCACGCGCTCCGAGCGCTCGTCGACCATGAGGATGACGAACTGGCCGGCGCGCGCCTTCTTGGCGATCGCCGGCGCATGGATCACGGCGCGGTGCACGTTGGGAGCGACCTCGCGCTTGTCGAGAATCTCGAACACGTCTCAACCTCCGGCGGCAGCCGGCTCGCCGGCGACGAGCTCGCGCAAGCCGCGCACCTTCTCCTCGAGCAGGTGGCCGCGGAAGTGGGTGCGCCGCACGCGCGGGTCGGTCGCGGCCGGCGGCGCCTCGGGGCGCGTCGTCCGCAGCCGCGCGCCGACGGCGCCCATCTCCTTCGCGATCGCCGCCGGCGACTCGTACTCGAACCCCGCCGCTCCCATCGCCCGTGCCAGCTCGCTCACGATCTGCCAGTCGGGCCTGGCGTCCCCGGGTCCGTCGCACGCCTTGCGGAGCGGCCGCATGAGGTTCTGGCCGTCGACCCACGTGCCGGCGACCTCCGCCATGACCGTCGCCGGCAGCGACACGTCGACGCGCGCTCCCGTCATCGGATAGCAGTCCTGGACGATCAGCAGATCGAGCGCGTCGAGGCGCGCGCGATCGACGAAGTCGCCGGTCACGAGCGCCGCTCGCACCCCCGCCGGCAACGCCGCACGCGCGACGCCGCGCGCGTCGGGCGTGATCTCGACGTAGTGCGCGGAGCGCATCACGTCACGCACGAACTTGCGGAAGACGTAGCGGTCCTCGAGCGTGCTCGTGGCGTCGCAGACGAGCGCGAAGCCGTCGCCGACGAACGGCTTCAGCCGCTCCGCCGCCTGCGCGAGCGCCTGCGGCCAGGGCACCGGCCGCATGGCGTTCCCGACGCGCACCTGCGGCGCCTTCAGGCGCGCGGCGCCGTTCTGGAACTCCGGGATCGCGAAGCGTCCGAGGACGCAGAGCGGGTGGCGGGTGTCGATCGCGCGTGCCGTCACCGCGCGCCTCTGCGCCGAGGCGTGCACGGTGAGGGCGCAGCCGGCGTCGCAGAGCGTGCACGTGGTCGCCGTGAACCGCTTCGCGCCGCCGGACCACTTCGCGTAGCGGTCGGAGAGGCTGCCCGTCGGGCAGACGTCGATGCACGAGCCGCAGAAGCGGCATCCCGCTTCGCCGAGCGAGCGGCCGAACGCCTCGCCGATGCGCGTCTGGCTGCCGCGGCCGACGAAATCGATCACGGTCTGGCCATGCTGCTCCTTGCAGATCCGGACGCAGCGCCCGCAGAGGATGCAGAGGTTCAGGTCGCGGTCGATGAACGGGTCCGAGCGCTCGAGCGGCAGGTCGCGATAGACGGGCGGCACCGGCAGCGCCGTGACGCCGAGCTCCTCGGCGAGATGGCGCACGTCGCACGCTTCCTTGTTGTTGCAGCTGTGGCAGTTGACGGTGCGCCCCGCTTTGCTCGGGTTCGGGCGGTACCTCTCGCACAGGTCGTGCTTGTCGCAGACCAGACACGCGCTCGGATGCTCGAGCAGGATCAGCTCGAGGATGCCGCGGCGGAGATCCTTCAGCGCCGCGGTGTCGGTGCGCACGACCATGCCCGCGGCGGCGGGCACGGCGCACGACGCCGGGTAACCGCGCAGGCCGTCGATCTCGACGATGCACATGCGGCAGGCGCCGAAGGCCGGCAGACTCGGGTGCGTGCACAGGTGCGGGATGTGGATCAGGTGGCGCGACGCGCACTCGAGGACGGACTCGCCGGGACGCGCCGTGACCGTCCGGCCGTCGATCGTGAGCTTCACGCGTCGGCCTCCGCGACGGCCGCGGCGGCGGCGCTCGCAACGGCGGCACCCGCAGCGACGGCGCTCGCCTTGCCCTTCTTTTCGTGGACCTCCTCGTAGCGGGTGAGATCGCCGCTCACGCGATAGACGGCCGCGTAGCTCGGCGGGCAGACGCTGAGACACGAGCCGCATTGCGAGCAGATCGCCTCGTCGATCACGTGCGCCTCGCCGCGAACGCCGCTGATCGCCTCGGCGGGGCAGACCTTCACGCACGCGGTGCATCCGGGGCAGCGCCGCGTGTCGATGCGGTGGCGGATCAGATCGCGGCAGACGAAGGCGGCGCACTGCTTCTTCTCGACGTGATCGCGGTACTCGTCCTCGAAGTAGCGGAGCGTCGTCAGCACGGGGTTCGGCGCGGTCTGGCCGAGGCCGCAGAGCGAGCCGCGGGCCACCGTCAGCGCCAGCTCCCGCAGACGGCGGAGGTCGTCGGCCTCGCCCTCGCCGCCGGCGATGCGCTCGAGAAGGTGGAGCATGGCGCGCGTACCGACGCGGCACGGCGGGCACTTGCCGCACGACTCGTTTTGCGTGAAGCCGACGAAGTACTTCGCGAGATCGACGGCGCACGTGTCCTCGTCGAGCACGATCATCCCGCCCGACCCCATGATCGAGCCGGCCTGCATCAGCGACTCGTAGTCGACCGGCAGGTCCAGCAGCTCGGCGGAGATGCAGCCGCCGGACGGACCGCCGGTTTGCACCGCCTTGATCGGCTTCCCGTCGGAGCCGCCGCCGCCGATCTCGTCGACGATCTGCCGCAAGGTCGTGCCGAGCGGGACCTCGATGAGCCCGGTGCGCTTCACCTTGCCGGCGAGCGCGAAGCTGCGCGTGCCCTTGCTGCCGTCGGTGCCGACCTCCGCGTACCACTCGGGACCGTTCATCAGGACCAGCGGCAGGTTCGCGAGGGTCTCGACGTTCTGGATGACCGTCGGCTTGCCCCAGAGGCCGCTCGCGGCGGGGAAGGGCGGCCGCGGCTGCGGCATGCCGCGCCGTCCTTCGATCGAGGCGATGAGCGCCGTCTCCTCGCCGCAGACGAACGCGCCCGCGCCCATCTTGATCTCGACGTCGAACGAGAAGGACGAGCCCTGGATGTTCTCGCCCAGCACGCCGAGATCGTGCATCTGCCGGATGGCGAGCTTCAGGCGCGCCAGCGCCAGCGGATACTCCGCGCGACAGTACACGTACCCCTTGTCGGCGCCGAGCGTGAACGCGGCGATCAGCATCCCTTCCAGCACCGCGTGCGGGTCGCTCTCGATGAGCGAGCGGTTCATGAACGCGCCCGGATCGCCCTCGTCGGCGTTGCAGACGAGATAGCGGCGATCGGCGGCCGTCTGGCGGCAGGTCTCCCACTTGCGCCACGTCGGGAATCCGGCGCCGCCGCGGCCGCGCACGCCGGCGCGCTTCACCAGATCGAGCACCGGCTCCGGGCCGATCTCGAGCGCGCGCAGGAAGCCGCGGTAGCCGTCACGCGCGAGGTAGTGGTCGACGTTCTCGGGGTCGATGAGGCCGCAGTTGCGCAGCACCCGCCGCACCTGGCCGCGCATCATCGGGTGGTCGGCGAAGGCGGCGATGCCGTCCACGGCGCCGGGCGCGAGCGTGCCGAGCGCCCACTCGGCGCACGGGTCGTTCCCGAGGACGTGGCGCCGGAGGATCTGCACGACCTCGGTCGCGCCGACGTTGCCGAAGCACAGCCGAGGCGCGTCCGGCTTGTGGACGATGACCACGGGCTCGAGCGAGCACGGGCCGAGGCATCCGGTCTCGATCACCCGCGCCTCGAGGCCGCGCGCCCGGATCTCGGCGCGCAGGCGCTCCAGCGTCTCGAAGGCGCCCGCGGCGCGACCGCAGGTGGCGGCACCGACGAAGAAGACCGGGATGCGACTCGCTTCCAGCGCGCGCCAGCTCTGCTCCGCGGCCGCGTAGCGTTCCGCGAGCGTGCTCATGCGCCGCTGCCGTTCGGCGCGTGACCGAGCTTGGCGAGCAGCCCGTTGATGAGCTTCGGCTTCATGCCGGCGCGCACCGCGCCGTCGACCAGCACGACGGGTGCGAGCGCGCAGCAGCCGACGCAGGCGACGCGCTCGAGTCCGAACTTGTCGTCGGCCGTCATCTCGCCGGCATTGATCCCGAGGCGCTCCTCGAAGTCGTAGAGCAGCTGATGCCCGCCGCGGACGTGGCACGCGGTGCCCTGGCAGACGTGAATCGTGTGCTCGGCGGGCGGGCGGAAGCGGAACTGCGTGTAGAACGTCGCGACGCCGTAGATCTCGTTCTCCGAGATGCCGATCGTGGCGGCAAGGCCGCGGATCGCGTCTTCGGAGAGATACCCCTGGTGCTCCTGGACCGCTTGCAGGATCGGGATCAGGCTCTCGCGTCCGCCGGGATGGCTCGCGAAGATCTGACGCAAGTCCGAAGCGGGCGCGACGAGACTCATCTGACGGCGGCCCGTGGCGGACGCGCCGGCATCTCGCGATGACCGTCGAGCCAATGCCGGAGCGCCAGGTACGGGTGGCGCAGGATCATGCGCGGCCCGGCGTAGCGCATGACCGTCTTCACCTCCGCGCGACGGCGCGCCTGGTAGCAATGGATGGGACACTTCGCGCACGGGGGCTTCTCGCACCCGTACGGGCAGCGCTCGATGCGCTGCGACGCGTACGCGAGGAGCGCTCGACAGTCGGCGCAGGTCTCGTCGGCGTCGTAGGCGGCGCGCGCGCCCTCCTCGGCGGCGTGGACGCCGACGCAGTACACGTCGATCATCGCCGCGATGGTCTGCCGCTCTCTCTCGAGTCTCGGATGTCGCGTCGGATCGTCGTGCATACGAGCGAGACGAGGTAGCAAGGTGGGTGCCACGGAGCCTTCACGACTCGCCGCGTGCGTGCCGCAATCGCCGCGCATTTCACGCGCGCGCGACCTCCCGATTCCCAAAGTCGGGAGTCCGTCACCGAGCGCTTCCCATTGCTAGCAACGGGGTCTCGCGGGCGGACGGCGCGACGCCGTCCGCGTCGCCGCGCGCTCGGCCGCCGGCGCGCGTGCACCGTCACGATTTCGTCGGCGGCGCGAATGGTGCACGCGCGGCTTGCTAGACTCGGCTCGCGCCGCACGGTCATCGGCGTGACGAAGGGAGGATGCGATGAACGAGTTCATGCTCGACGAGCGCGCGCGGGCGGTGCAGGAGAAGGCGCGGATGGTCGTCAGGGACGAGGTCGATCCGGAATACCTACGACGGATGGATCGGGACGAGATCCGCTATCCGCGAGAGCTCTACGAGCTCTACGCCAAGCACGGGCTCCTCGGGCTCCGTTTTCCGAAGCGGGATGGCGGCCAGGGAATGGACTGGGTCGCCGACTGCGCGGCGATGGGAGAGGTCGGCTGTCTCGGCATGGCTGCCAGCTGCTCGTTCGTCATGCCGTCGATCGTCGGCGAGGCGTTGCACACCTTCGGAACCGAGGAGCAGAAGCAGCGGTACCTGAAGCCGATGCTCGAAGGCCGGTTGGTCTCGGCGGAAGCGCTCACCGAGCCGCGTGGGGGATCGGATTTCTTCGGCGCCAGCAGCCGGGCGGAGGACCGCGGCGATCACTTCGTCGTCCGCGGCATGAAGCGGTTCATCGTCGGCGCCGAGGGCGCGGACTTCTTCCTGGCGTACGTGCGCACCAACCACGCTCCGGACGCGCCGGCGCAGCTGCGCATCAGCGCCATGATCATCGACCGCGGCCCGGGCGTCGAGGTGAAGTATCTCTACGGTCTCATGGGCACGCGCGGTGGTGGTACCGGACGCGTCGTCTTTCGCGACGTGAAGGTCCCGAAGGCGAACCTGGTGGGTCCGCTGCACGGCGGTGCCGTCGTCTTCAACACGATGATGATCCCGGAACGCTTGTGCAGCGCCGCGCCGGTCACGGGCACGATGCAGGCGTGTCTCGACGTCGCCATGAGCTACGCCGACCGTCGCAAGGCCTTCGGGCAGCCGATCCGCAAGTTCCAAGCCGTGAGCTTCATGATCGCCAAGGCGCAGGTGCTCCTCGACGCCAGCCGCGCCATGATCTACCAGGCTGCACGTGCCGCCGACCTCGGCGCCCCGAGCGTCCGCCGCGTCGTCTCCGAGACCAAGAAGTTCGTCACCGAAGCGGGATGGGACGTCGCCAACCTCGCCATGCAGGTCACCGGCGGGATCGGCTACACCGACGTCTATCCGATCGAGCGCGCCGTTCGCGATTCGCGCCTGGCGCAGATCTGGACCGGCACGAACGAGATCATGAGCGCGATGATCCAGCACGATCTCTATCAGGAGTTCCGGGCGCGCCGCGGCCGCTATCGGGACGTCGAGCGCGACGCCATGCACGCCGACGAATCGGAGAAGATCTTCGATGACGACGACATGTGGAAGGTCTACGACCAGCACAAGTAGTCCGCAGGGCCGCTGCGACGTGGACGGCGGCACGCTCGCCCTCGAGCGGCGCTTTTCGGCGCTCGCAGGTCGCCTCGAGCGCGTGCCGCTCACCACCTTGCCGACGCCGGTCGAGCCGCTGCGCGCGCTCGGGCACGCGCTCGGCGCCGACCTCTGGATCAAGCGCGACGACGCATCGAGCGCCTGGTACGGCGGCAACAAGCCGCGCAAGCTCGAGCTCCTGCTCGGTGCGGCGCGCCGCCGCCACCGCGGCGCGGTGCTCACCTTCGGCGGCCTCGGCACGCATCACGGTCTCGCGACGACCATCGCCGCGCGCACGCTCGGTCTGCGTTCGATTCTCGTGCTCTTGCCCCAGCCGGTGACGCCGGCCGTGCGCCGTCAGCTCCTGCTCGACCAGGCGTTCGGCGCCGAGCTCCACTACGCGCCGACGATCCCGCGTGCGGCAGTCGTCGCCGGCTCGTTGCTGGCGCGCGAGACGCTCGCCGGCCGCCGGCCGCTCGTGATCCCGCCCGGCGGAACGTCGGCGACCGGCGTGCTCGGCTACGCGAGCGCCGCGCTGGAGCTGGCGGAGCAGGTCGCGCGCGGAGAAGCGCCGGAGCCGTCCGCCGTCTTCGTGGCGCTCGGCACCGGGGGAACGGCCGCCGGTCTGCTGCTCGGCTTCGCGCTCGCCGGCCTGCGGACGCACGTGGTCGCGGTGCTGGTCACGGACCTCATGCCGCCGACGCACGGCCGCGTCCTCCGCCTCGCGCGCAACGGGTGGCGACTGCTGCATCGCCTCGACCCCGGTGTCGCGCGGCCCGCGTTCGCCGCCGATCGCCTGACGCTCGTCACCGACCAGCTCGGAGCGGGGTACGGCGCGGCGACCGCCGCCGGCGAGGCCGCGCGCCGCCGCATCGAGGAGCTCGAGGGTGTCCGGCTCGATTCGACCTACACCGCGAAATGCGTCGCCGCTCTGCTCGCGCGCGCGGACGCGGCCCCGTATCGCGGCCGCCCGCTGCTCTTCTGGCACACGTACGGCCGAGTCGATCCCGCGGAGCACGTCGGCGCGCTTCCCGACCCGCAAGCGCTGCCGCCGGACTTCCGCCGCTTCTACCTGCCAGCCGCGGATACTCGTGGGCCGTCGGGTCGTTGAATGCAGAGAACTCCCAACGCGACGACGATCAAATCTGCGGTTCCTTTGGTTGGATCTCGCGAATACCGCCTATGAAATGGAGCAACGTCGATGCCGTGCGCGTCGCCGGCCGGCGTGCGCCGCGTGCGGGTGCACGCCGATCCGGCACAGCCGTTGCACGCTCCATCGATACGCACCTCGGTCCGTGCTCCGCCCGGCCCGGTGCCGTGGAGTCGTCGAGTGAAAGCCGCGTTCCTGACGCACGCGCTTCTGTCCCTCGCCTTGGCGGTCGCCGCGATCGCGTTCCTCACGACGGCGCTGCGCGTCCATGCGATCCGCGGTCGCTCCTGGGCGCTTCTCGCGGTGCTCTTCCTGGTGACGTGGGCCGGTGGGATCTGGGTCGCGCCCTTCGGGCCGCCGATCGGGGCGATCTACTGGCTGCCGTTCACGCTCATCGCGGTGCTGCTGGCGACGCTCCTCGCCGCCGTCGTCCCTCCGGAGCTGCGCACGCCCGGGGACATCGTGACGCGCGAGGAGGAGCTCGAGACCGGCCTCGGATTCTTCTTCTGGATCCTGGTCGTCGGTCTCGTCGTCGCGATCGTGCTCCGCTACCTGCGGTGACGCGCTCGCGCCGGCCGCGGCCGCTTCTGGGGAGGCGCCTCGATCATCACGTCGACGACGTACGCGGCCGCGCGTGACTGTCGGCCGAGGACGCGAATCGTCGCCGACCGCGGCCCCCAGCGGAACACGGTCTCGTCCCGCAGGCCGGTCACGCGCGCGCGTTTCGACCACCGCTTGCCGAGACAGGCACCGACCTCGTCGACGAGATTACGCTGCGCGAGCGCCGCGTCGCGATCGCGGACGCCGACGTACACGCGGCAGCTGTACCAATGCAGCGGCGGTCCGTAGAGGACGCAGTCCTTGGTGCCGGGCAGCGCCACGGTCGCGTGCCACATCTCGAGGCGTCGGTTGATCGGCGGGCCCTCGAGGTCGGCGAATCCGCGCGGCGCCGCTTCGAGGACGCGCGCCAGGGCGTCGCAGAACTCCGGTGTCGTGAGCAGCCGCGCATCCGCGGCCGCCGCCGTCATCGCGCCGCCGAGCACGAGGAGGACCGCCAGGCCCGCTACCAACGCCTTCGTCATCCAGCGGATCGTAGCGGAAGGACCGCTGCTAGGCACCCCGTGACCGTGCCAAGCGGCGGTGCTCCGCCTACACTGGGAGCCATGCGGGATTTCGCTCGCCGCGCCGCTTCGGTCGTGCGCGCCCTCCGCCGCCGCGCCGTCGCGCTCTTCGTCCGCGACATCTGGCAGCGCGACCTCGACGCCGCGCCGCCGCTGGAACGCGTCCTCTTCACCGTGCTCCGCCTGGCAGCGGTGGTGAAGCGCGGCTTCGGCCGCCACGAGCTCTCGATGCGAGCCGGCGCGCTGACGTACGTCACCGTGCTCAGCCTGGTGCCGACGCTCGCCGTCGCCTTCGCGATGTTCAAGGCGTTCGGCGGCCTCGGCAACGCCGAGAGCGTGCTGCTGCCGAAGCTCGTGCAGTACCTCGCGGTCGGCGTGCGCGACGAGGCGCAGAGCCGGATTCACGATCTCCTCGTCAACATCCACACCGGCGCGATCGGCGCGACCGGTGTGGTCTTCCTGATGTTCGCGGCGGTGAGCCTCCTCAGCAGCATCGAGGAGGCGTTGAACGACATCTGGGGCGTGCAGTCGCGGCGCGGCTGGTTCCAGCGCGTCACCACGTACTGGACCGTGGTCACGGTGACGCCGACGTTGCTGCTGATCGCGATCTCGATTCCCGGCGTGTTTCGCAGCATCGCGCCGCTCACCTGGGTCCTCGAGCGCACCGGGACGGTCGACTTCTTCTTCTCGATCGTGCTGCCGGTGGTCTTCGTGTGCGGCACGTTCACGCTGACGTACACGATCATGACGGACGCCCCGGTGCCGCCGGGCGCCGCGCTCGCGGGGGGCGTCACCGCCGGCGTGCTCTGGTCGCTGGCCGCGTCGGCGTACGCCTGGTACGCGCGCAGCACCGTCTACTACGCCAACGTGTACGGCTCGCTCAGCGCGATCCCGATCTTCATCTTCTGGATCTATCTCTCGTGGTTCATCGTGCTGCTCGGGGCGCTGCTCGCGTTCGCCTGGCAGAACCTCGGCACGTATCGCCAGGAGATGTTGAGCCCGGATGCGAGCCAAGCGTCGCGCGAGCTGCTCGCGCTGCGGATCATGATCGAGATCGCCCGGCGCTTCATCGGCGCGTCGCCTCCGGCTCGCGCCGACGAGCTGGCGCCGGCGCTCCACGTCTCCGGCCGCCTGGCGAACGAGGTCGTCGACCGCCTGGTCGCGATCGACTGGCTGCTCGCGGTCGGTGACGAGCGCACGCTGGTGCCGCGCCGCGACCCCGCGGAGCTGACGCCGACGGCGCTGATCGCGGCGCTCCGCGGTGACGGCGAGAGCCGCATCTGGCGCCACCGCGACGCCACGACCCACGCGCTCGAGCGGCGTCAGCGCGAGGAGCGCGATGCGGTCGAGCAGGTGTGGCAGGGCGCGACGTTCGCCGATCTCGCGCGCGACGACTCGGCCGTCGATCCAGGGGGACGGCGGAGCGCCGACGCGGCCGCGAGCGGGTCGCGTCGGGTTGCGGCCGAGCGCGCGCACCGCTGAGCGGCCGCGTCGGTTCGTCATCGCTAGTAGTCGTCGCGCTCGTAGCGGCGGTCACGCGAGCGCTCGATCTCGTTGCCGACGAGGGCGCCGCCCGCGGTGCCGATTGCGCCGCCGATCAACGCGCCGGCCGCCGGGTTGTCCCCGGCCGCCTCGCCGATCAACGCGCCCGATCCGGCGCCGATCGCGGCGCCGCCGAGCGTGGTGCGTTCCCGTGTCGTGAGCGGCCGCGCGCAGCCGATCGTGCCGACGAGTGCGAGAGTTGCGCCGATCGTGATGGTGCGGGTGAGCATGATTCACCTCCCTGTGGTGGTGTGTTCCGGCGCGTCGCGCGCCTGCTCTCTGCGGGTTGCAACCTCCGCGCCGACGCGGCCGGCGGGGCGGGTCGCAGTGCGCGCACGGCGCGCGGTCGCGCGTCCGGGTGCTGCGCGCCTGCTCTGGTTCCGGTACTCTGCGGCGATGCCGATCGCATCGGGTTCGCGATCCGTTCGTTGGCGCTCGGGCGTGGAGCTCGCGACGCTCGCGATCGCGACCGTGGTCTTCCTCGCCGTCGTCCCGCACGAGACGGTGACGTACGTCCTGTTGGGCTTGGTCGCGCTCGCGGGCGTCGCGACCCAGGCGCGCGACATCCGCGCGCGATTCTGGCTCGCACCACCGAGCGCCGCGTCGGTGCGCCGGTGGCGCGCGTGGTCGGACATGCTGCTGGTGACGGCGCTCCCGGTCGTGTGCTTTCTCGGCATCGCGCGTCATGCCGGCCGTCCGTTGCTGACTCTCGGACTCGGCGCCTCGCTCGCGCTCTACCTGCCCTGGGCGGCCGTGCAGCAGACGCTCTTTCAGTTCTACGTCCATGGGCGGCTGCGGGCGCTGCTGCCGTTCGCGTCGCCGATCGCGGCGTCCGCGCTGACCGCGGCGTGCTACGGCCTCGTCCACATGCCCGACGTCCGCCTGGTTGCGCTCACCACGGTCGCGGGATTCGTCTGGAGCCACTGCTACCAGCGCGACCGCTGCCTCGCGCCGATCGCGGCTTCGCACGCGTTGCTCGGCGCGACGTTCTACGGTTGGGTGCAGGGGCACGGCGCGCTCTCGGCGCTGCTGCCACACCTCGGCGGCTGACGGCCGAGGGCGCCGCGGAGATCGACGTCGTCAGCCGCGGACGGTCGCGGCGAGCGCGTCGCGGGCATCGCGGTCGCGAAGAACGCGCCAGTAGGCAACCGCGCCGAGGGCCAGCGGCACGAGTGCGAACGCCGACCGAACCCCCGGCGACACCGCGCCCGGCTGGAACAGCGGGCTCACGATCCAGTGATCGACGAAACCGCCCAGGTATCCGCCCATCCCGCCCTTCATCCGCAGCCATTTCTCGAGCAGCGTGAGCGGACACGACCAGCCGATCGCTTCGATGCCGAGCGCCCACAGCAGCACCGGTACGTGCAGCCAGGCGATCCGCGGCCAACGCGATACCAGGAACCCGCCGCCCAGCACGAACAGGATGAACGCGAAGTGCGTCACCACCGTCACATCGGCGAGCGTGCGGAACACCAGCCTCATGGCGCACTCCCATAACGCCCGTCGCGCGTCGGTCCGTCAACGACCGTACGCGGTATCGTCGAGCGCGCGCGGTCGCGCGTGGCGCGCAATCGTTGACCACGCGCAATGAGGCGCGGCGGACGTCGCCAACCGCAGCCCGCCGTTGTTACAACGCAAATCCCGACGGGCGCGCGCGGCGCGTTCGCGCCGCGCGCTCGACGGCGCACGCCGAGCCGGCACCGCCACGCGCTTCGCTCGCGGCATGCGCGTTGCTGGTCGAGTCGATGAGCGGCAGGCGGCCGCCGCACGAAGGCCAATGATGAGCTCATGACCATCGCGAGGAAGGAGGGCGTCGCGATCCCGAAGGACATGGGAAAGGAGCATCGCCAGCAGATGGATCGGCTCTCGAAGCTCTCGGGCAAGGCGTTCGACCACGCGTACATCCGCGACATGGTCCGGGATCATGATCACGACGTCGCGGTCTTCCATCGGCACGCCGAGGTGGCGCACGACGCCGACGTGAAGACGTGGGTGCAGCAGACGCTCCCGACGCTCGAGGAGCACCAGCGGCTGGCGAAGGAAGACGCGCGCAAGCTCGGCGTCGACGTCACGAGCGCGTCGGCGACCGTGCAGAGGCAGGCGAAGCGCTGACCCCCGTACCTTCGAGTGCCGGTCCGCTGGCCCGACCGGCGGACGACGCCCTCGAGCGCGCGTGCGCAGCGGCCGCTCAGCGCCGGCGACGACCGACGACGGCGGCGGCGGTCGCGCACGCGGCGGCGCCCAGCAGGACGCCGACGATCGCATAATAGTGGCTACGCACCAAGGTGAAGACGCTCCGCCCGTAGCGCGACGCGAGGTAGGCGACCAGCGTGTAGCGGAGCGCGCGTGCGGCGGCGAGGGCGACGCAGAACCGTCCGAGCGGATAGCGCAGCGCGCCGGCCGTCAGCAGGAACGGACCGATCGGCACCGGCGGCGGCATCAGCGCCGCGAAGAACACCGCCCCGGCGCCGAAGCGGGCGAACGCCCGACGCAGGCGCTCCCGGCGCGCCGCCGCGAGCGTGCGCTCGAGGAGCTCGTCACCGCCGCGCCGGCCCATCCAGTAGCCCGCTGCGCCGCCGAGCAGCGCGCCGCCGGTCCCCATCGCCGCGTAGTAGAGCCACCGGTCGCGGTGTGCGGCGGTGAGGACGACGACGAGCACGTCCTGGCCGCCCGGCGTGGGAATCAGCGAGCTGTCGAGGACGCCCATCGCGAGCAGCGCCGGTCCGCCGAGGACCCGGAACAGCGTGCGCATCGCCGGCGGGAGGTGTGGCATCGCCATTCACGAATCGCGCCGCCGCGACGACGAGCGGGCCGCGGGGATCGCGCGCGCCGCCGTCGAGAGCGTTGGCGCGGATCGGTACGCGTGTTGCTTGTCGGCAGGGGAGGGAATCCGATGATCCGTCGCCAATCCGATCGGCGCATCCGTGCGCCCATGGCCGGTCGCCTGCACCGCGCCTCGACCGTACCGACCGGGAGCAGGCCGCGGGCGGGACGAAGCGGGCTCGTCGTGGGAGCGATCGCCGGCATCGCCGGATCGGCCGCGATGAACGCGTTCCGCGCCGCCGTCGACGGACGGCGCGACGACCCGGCAGCGCTCGACGCCGGCGATCCCGGAGCGCTCGCGATCGCGGCGGCGATCTCGAGGCGCGTCTTTCGTCACCGTCTGCGCGCGCACCAGCGGGCGCCGGCCGCGAGCGCCGTGCGATACGCGATCGGCACCGGCTCCGGCGCGATCTACGGCGCGATCGCGGAAGCGGCGCCGTCGGTCGCGGCGGCGCGCGGTCTCGGGTACGGGGCGGCCCTGTGGGCGCTCGGCGACGAGATCGCGCTTCCGTTGCTCGGGCTCGCGGCGCCTCCGAACGCGGTGCCGCTCACGGCCCGCGTGTACGCGCTCGCGTCGCACCTCGTCTACGGCATCGTCACGGACGCCGTGCGGCGGTCGCTCCGCGGCGGCGCACGATGCGGCCCAGCGCCGCGCTACGCGTAGCGCGGCAGCTCGAACGGATCCGCCAGGAACCCGTGCGCCAGCCAGCGGCCGACTGGAGGGAAGGCGGCGAGCCGGATGACCTGGTCGCGGACGAAGAGGCCGACGCGCGTGGCGGGCGCGAAGCTCCGCGCGAACCGCGCCGCGGAGCGCTGCTTGCCGTCGATGAACGCCCGCAGGCGCCGCTCGTAGGCGGCGAACGCGGCGGCGTGATCGCCGGCGCTGCGCGCGAGCTCGCCGGCGAGGACGTAGGCGCCGGTCATCGCGAGACCGGCGCCTTCACCGGCGAGCAGCGAGGGGCAGTACGCCGCGTCCCCGACGAGCGCGACGCGCCCGCGCGACCATTGCGGCAACCGGACCTGGCTCACGGCATCGAAGTAGACGTCGTCGCAGGCGTCGAGCCGCGCCAGGATGTCGGGAATCTCGATCCAGCCGTCGCGCACGAAGGTCTCGCGCACCAGCGCCTTCGCCGCACCGGCGTCGACGTCGCCGGGAAGCGTCTCGTCGCGTGCGAACACGAACAGGAACGCGGTCCGCCCGCCGCGCAGCGCGTAGCGGCTGATCTGCCGTCCCGGAGCGCCGAAGCTGAGATACGTGCGCTCGTCTCGATGGTGGTAGTCGGTCGTCAGGAACGACGCGGCGTAGTATCCGAGGTGGCGTTCGAACCGCTCCTCCGGTCCGAGCGCGAGCGCGCGTACGGCGGAGTGCAGGCCGTCGCAGCCGACGACGAGATCGAAGCGGCGCGCCGGCGCGTGCTCGAACGCGACCTCCACGCCGGCGTCGTCCTCGCGGATCGCCGCCACGCCGTCGGAGAACGACACCTCGATGCGGTGGCGCACCGCCTCGTACACCAGGCGCGCGAGGTCGCCGCGCGGGATGCTCACGAAGCGATCGCCGAGCGCGCGCCGGATCACCCCGGCGTCGAGGCGGCTGCGTGTCGCGCCGCGCTCGTCGACGAAGCGGAGGGCGTCGATGACGTAGCCGGCGGCGCGCAGCGCCGGCACCAGGCGCATGCGCTCGGCGACGTCGAACCCGCAGCCCCAGAAGTCGATCATGTAGCCGCCGGCGCGAAAGGCGGGCGCGCGCTCGACGATCACCGGCCGGAAGCCGCGCTCGCAGAGCCAGTAGGCCAGCGTCGGTCCGGCGATCCCGGCGCCCGCGATCAGCACCGATGCGTCGCCGCCTCGCGCCGACGTTCCGCGGCCGTACCCGTGAGAGGCCATCGCTCGGTCGACTATGTGCAGCCTCACTACCTGTCGTGAACTGGTCGGGTGCAAGTCCCGACGAGGGGAGATTTCCCGTTCGCCCCTCTAGCCTGACTCCCAGCGTCGTTCGGCGACGGACGGCGCGAAAAGCGGGAGTGACAACGTACCTCAGAAGGCCCGGTGCCGGGCATATGGCGGCATCGAGGTCGGAGCCAGTCTGGAGGGCAAGGCAAACGTACGGGCCGCAGCATAACGCGAACGATGCAGCGCCGAAATCATTAGCTCCGTCGGGGATTGCTGGCAGAGACGGGGACTCGTGGGTGGCGACTCGCTATAGTCTCGAGGAAGCCTGGTACCGTGACACCGGCACAACGGGAAGGTGGCGCGGACCCACCGGCGTAGGGTCGACGGCACGTGCGGACAGCACGACCGGGAAAGTCGGGAAGGTCTCGCGGGTCGCCTCGGCGCTCCTGCACGGCGAAGGCGTGGCGTATAAGCGGCAAGCCGTGAAATCGCCGCGTGCCGGCGAGACTGCCGGATGGGGTCGTAGTACGCGATGATGGATCGAGACAACAGAACTCGGACCGGAGCCAAGGATCCCTGGGGTAGCGAGGCCGCGTGCCTCGCGCACAGCGGCATGCGGAGGCGCGGATCTGCCGGGACACAGTGCCTGGCGTCGGATGCCGTGGCCGATGCGTGCGAAGGGTCGAGGCAAACTGAACTGCGATGCGGGTATGCCGGGAGCAGGCTTGACCGCGTGGCTGTGCAGGCAGGCGCGATCTGACAGGCTGGCCTTGAAGCCGTACCGGGGAAAACTCGCCGTACGGAATTTTAGGGGGGACGATGGAAACGCCGGCATCATGCGAAGCCCGGACCGCGCCATCGTCCTACCCGACCGACTCAGCCCCGACGGCAAGCACGTCGCGTTCGTCTACGAGGACGGCGATCGCCACGGCGCGCTGATCGTCGACGGCGAGCGCAAGCGCGCGATGGACCCGCTCGAAGGGCCGTGCGCCGCCGCGCTCGACTCGGCCGCGGGCAACTACGTCTCCGTTCTCAGCGCGCGCTATCTGAGCGACGGCAGTCTGCTCGTCGTCGCGCGCGATCGCGACGGGTTCACGGTCGATCTCGACGGCAAGCGCCTCGCGTCGTATCCGAACACCGAGCGCGAGGGATGATCCGGATTCGTGATCGCGTTGTCGGAAGAGTGTCGCGTCCGCCCGGCGCTCGCGCCCCGTTCGTTTCGCCTCGCCGACGCCGCGCCCGTCGCCGCGTGGTGGGAGCGCGTCGCCGGCGACCCCGAGCGTTGGCGGGTCGTCCTCAACGGCAAGCCGGCCGACGACGTCCTGTGCGACAGCATCTGGCAGGACGAGCCGCCGCAGATCTCGACCGACGGCCGCGTCACCGCGTATGCCTGCGTCATGCATCGCGAGGCGGCGCTCGACGAGGTGTTCGTCGTGACACCCGGCGGCCGGCGCCACGGTCCCTACCACGCGATCTGGGGCATCAGCTTCTCCGACGACGACAAACGCGTGACCTGGGGCGCGGCGAGCGAGGCCGCCGATCGGGCATGGTCGGTCTACGCCGACGGCGAGCCGGTCGTCGAGGGTTTCCCGGCCGTCTTCCGGCCGCGTTTCACGCCCGACGGCGAGGACGTCGTCTGGGAGGCGCAACGCTCGCGCCGCGGCCGCAGCGTTCTCGGGATCGGCACGCGCCGGCTCGCGAGCTTCGACGAGGTGTACTGGGGGCCGGAGTTCCCGGCGCGCGATCGCGTCGCGTGGGTCGTCCGCCGCGGCCAGCGTCTGGTGCGCATCATCGCGGACACTCATTGAGCGCGCGGCGGAGCTCGCACGGCTCGCCGCCAGGCGCCGAGGAGGACTGAGGCCTGTCGTCGAGCAATCGCATCGTGATCGTGCTGGTGGCGGTCGTCGCCGTCGGCATCGGCGTGTGGCTGTGGAGTCGGACACCGCAGCCGCCGCACGGGCCGGAGCCGTCGCGCGTCGCGGCGGTCGCGGCGACGCCCACCGTCGCGCAGCCGACGGCGACGCGCCAGCAGGCGACGCGCCGTCCCGGCGAGCCGTCGCCGCAGGTGTCGATCGCCGCGGCTCCGACGGCGGAGGCGACGCAGAAACCGTACGCGTCGATGCCGATCACCGACGGGCTCGATCCGATCGCGAAGGAGCGCGAGCTCAAGATCGGCAAGAGCCAGGGACGCGCCGCGAAGAACCCGCGCCTGATCACGTTCCCGTCGCTCAGCAGCTTCGAGGCGCCGAGCCAGATCGTGATCTACGCGTACCTCGCGGAGGACATCGAGCGGGCGCGTGACGACGGCAAGAAGGAGGTCGCGGAGGACTCGCGGCGGGTCGGCGCGCGCGAGATGCGCGGCGAGCTCCGCGCCCCCGACGGTACCTCGCTCAGCGAGCTGCGCTTTCACGACGACGGCAAGAACGGCGACGCGGAGGCCGGTGACGACTTCTTCACCGCGACCTACGAGCCCGAGCGCGAGAACCTCGACATGAACGGCGAGGTCACGCTCGTGGTGACGGCGAAGTCGATGAAAGGCGACAGCCGCACCGCGACGACGACGTTCCTCTACAGCGTCCCGGCCGCGCGTCTCACCGGCAACTACAAGGACGAGCTCGTCGACGGCCATCTGCGCATCTCCGCCGAGGTCGACGTCGACGAGCCGGGCACGTTCGACCTCGAGGCGACGGTCGCCGACTCGAACGCGCACTTCATCGGCTGGGCGCACAACACGGTGCAGCTCGAGCCCGGCAAGCAGTGGATCCCGCTCACGTACTCCGGGAAGATCTTCCGCGAGCACAACGTCGACGGTCCGTATCTCGTCTGGTCGCTGGCGCTGTCGACGATCAGCCGCGATCCGCCGGAGCGGAACGACGTGGTGCCGAACGCGCTCCGTACCAAGCCCTACACCGTCGGCGACTTCAGCGACCGCGAGTTCGACTGACGGCGGGTAACGCGGCGGTTTAGAACATGTTATATTTTGGCGTTCAGCGCGTCGCGCCGTCCAAAAACGCTAGCCCGACGCTGCCGCTGAGCAGAGATCGCTCCAGGCGATTCAGCGTGCTCTTCCGCGCCAACACGTGCGAGATGGACATTGCTGACCTGACCCGCCTCCTCGCCGTGATCGCGCAGGTGAAGGCGAGCGCGGTGCGCACGATGGCGATCGAGGGGCGCTCGGTCGTGCCGATCGAGAACGTACAACGCCTATCCCGTGTCTTCATCGACCTCTACAAGAAATACGTGCCGGTCGAGCAACGGAGGTCCACCAATTATCAATCTGCTTTGTCCTTGAACTGCGCCGGCGGACCAGTGGTGTTCTTGAGCGCTGGGGTGCTGTACTTCGCTTCCCAGCAGGTCGTGCCGTTCGAGAGCTGCACCGTCACCGGCTGCGTGATCGGGAACATAGGATCGTCGAGGAGCGCGCCCGTGCCCTTCAGAATGATCTTCGTCTTGCCAGCGACGAGCCCTTCCTTGAGGGTCATCTTGGTGATGCCGTCGGGTGTCGCGTCCTTGTTCTTGTACTTGAAGCCGGTTGACTTCTCCTGCCAGCAATCCCTCGGGCGTGCGGCGTTGCAGAGGCCGCCGGCCGGAATCGTCGCAGCGAGGATCGTGGTCGGCGTGCCATCGTAGATGCAGAGCTGGTAGTCGGTCGTCGTAAGCGGCGACCCGAACTCCACCGTCGCGGTTACGGCACCCTTGATCCACTTCCAGACGAGAAGGTCCCCGAGGTCGGACGACTTGTCCTTCAGGAGAAGTAGCGCCTTCTGACCGACAGCAGGCGTGCGGCACCCGGCGATCGGGGCTGCGGCGCACGGCGGAGTTGTCGTCGGCGCCGGTGTCGTGGTTGGGGCAATCGGCGTCGCCGTCCCGGTTGGCGTCGGGGTCGCGGTCGCCGTCCATGTCGGGGTTGGTGTGGCGGTCCCTGTGACCGTTGCCGTTGGTGTGCCGGTTGGCGTCGGGGTGTCAGTCGCCGTCGGCGTCAGGGTGGCCGTCCCCGTCGGGGTTGATGTGGGGGTCCCGGTGACCGTTGCGGTTGGTGTTGCGGTGGGCGTGGGCGACGGCGTCGGGGTGAGCGTCGTCGTGGTGCTGGGTGTTGCTGTGGGCGTCGGGGTCGGCTCCACGTCGCACGTCGCGCTGCACCCGTCGCCGCTCAGGGTGTTTCCATCGTCGCATTGCTCGTCGAAGTCGAGCACGGTGTCGCCGCAGAGAGGAGTGAACACGAAAACGCCGCCGCTAACCGTTCCGGCGTAAACCGTGGTGGGGCTCGTCGGATCGACCGCAAGGGCGTGGACATCGGTGTCGCTCAGGCCGGTATTGATCGCCGTCCAGCTCGTGCCGCCGGTCGTCGTCTTGAAGACGCCGCCGAACAGGGTCCCAGCGTAGACCGTGCTCGGGGTCGTCGGATCGATCGCGAGGGCGTTGACAACGAGGCTGGTCAGGCCCGTATTGACCGCCGCCCAGCTCGCGCCGCCGGTCGTCGTCTTGAAGACGCCCCCCGGGTTCCCCGTCCCGGCGTAGACCGTGCTCGGGGTCGTCGGATCGATCGCGAGGGCGTTGACAACGAGGCTGGTCAGGCCCGTATTGACCGCCGCCCAGCTCGCGCCGCCGGTCGTCGTCTTGAAGACGCCCCCCGGGTTCCCCGTCCCGGCGTAGACCGTGCTCGGGGTCGTCGGATCGATCGCGAGGGCGTTGACAACGAGGCTGGTCAGGCCGGTGTTGACCGCCGTCCAGCTCGTGCCGCCGGTCGTCGTCTTGAAGAGGCCGCTCTGCCTACCGGCGTAGACCGTCATCGGGGCCATCGGATCAATCGCGAGGGCAAAGGCGCCGCCGCTCAGGCCGACATCCGCCCAGCTCGTGCCGCCATTCGTCGTCTTGAAGACGCCCGAGTCCGCCCCGGCGTAGACCGTGCTCGGGCTCGTTGGATCGACCGCGAGGGCGCGGACGATGACGTTGACCAGGTCGGAATTGACCGCCGTCCAGCTCGTGCCGCCGGTCGTCGTCTTGAAGACGCCAGCGCCAGCCAACCCGGCGTAAACCGTGGTGGGGGTCATGGGATCGACCGCGAGGGCGTAGACTCTGGCGCTGCTCAGGCCGGTATTGACCGCCGCCCAGCTCGTGCCGCCGGTCGTCGTCTTGAAGACGCCCCCACCATCCGTCCCGACGTAAATCGTGTTCGGGGTCGTCGGATCGATTGCGAGGGCGTGGGCGTTAGTGTTGGTCAGGCCGGTGTTGATCGTCACCCAGCTCGTGCCGCCATTCGTCGTCTTGAAGACGTCGCCGTCGGAGAGCGTCCCGGCGTAGACCGTGCTCGGGGTCGTCGGATCGACCGCAAGAGCGTAGACAAAGAAGCTCGTCAGACCAGTATTGACCGCCGCCCAACTCATGCCGCCCGTCGTCGTCTTGAAGACGCCGCCGTAAGTCCCCACGTAGACCGTGCTCGGGGTCGTTGGATCGACCGCGAGAACGTTGACGTCGAGGTTGCTCAAGCCGGTATTGACCGCCGCCCAGTTCGCTCCGCCGGTGGTCGTCTTGAAGACGCCGCCAGCCACCCCGGCGTAGACCGTGCTGGGGGTCGTCGGATCAATCGCAAGGGCGGAAACGTTGGTGTTGGTCAGGCCCGTGTTGATCGCCGCCCAGCTCATGCCGCCGTTCGTCGTCTTGAAGACGCCGACGCCGCCAGCCGTCCCGGCGTAGACCGTGTCGGGGGTCGTCGGGTCGACCGCGAGGGCAACGACGGTGGCACTCAGGCCAGTATTGACCGCCGCCCAGCTCATGCCGCCGTTCGTCGTCTTGAAGACGCCGGCGCCAGCCACCCCGGCGTAGACCGTGCTCGGGGTCGTCGGATCGACAGCGAGGGCTTCGACAACGGCGTTGATCAGGCCCGTATTGACCACCGCCCAGCTCGCGCCGCCATCCGTCGTCTTGAAGACGCCGTTATCATGCGCCCCGGCGTAGACCGTGCTCGGGGTCGTCGGATCGACCGCGAGGGCGCGGACGACTCCCCCCTCGGGGCCATGGCTGATCCAAACGCCGGCCTGAGCCGCCGGCGGAAGCACGAGGAACAGCACGAGCGCTGCAGACACGATGAGCGGACGCGAAGACATGCGGCGTGAGAGTAGAGTTGACGTGAACACAGCGGACACAAAATGCTCCTCCTGCCGACTGGCGGCGGTCGTTGGCGGTAACGAGACCCCAGGTTTCACGCCGGACGTCCCCGTCGAGCGGATGTGCATGCCCGGCTTCTAAACTTGCCGTCGAAGAGCATCTGACATGCCATCAAAGGAACCGCGCCATTCTGGAGCACGCCGGGTCTCGACGTCGATCCGCGTGGCGTACTCAAACGCAGATCCGGGAACGTCGTTCCCGCGACAGAGAATAAAGGGTCTGACCGCACGTCCGGACACCCGGTCGGCAGCTCGGGAGGTCGAACGAGACTGCAGAGGTATCGGGGCGTTCGGATAGCTGGACGTCGTAGCCGAGCTTCTCCGACCGCTGGACGAGCCGGCGTGTCGTGTGCCGTGCGTCGGTGCGGTCGAGGTAGTCCGCGCCCAGGTCGCGGAAGTCGGTGCCGGTGCGGAGCATGTGGTAGACGGCGATGAGGATCTTGTGCGCGATGGCGACCTCGGCGGCGGTTGTAGCCGCGGCGGACCCGGAGGCGATGGAACTTCTCGCGCAGATAGCTTCCCTTGGTGCGGATGGCGGCCTGTGCCGCCTCGACGAGCGCGGTCGTCAAGTGGACGTTGCCGGAACGTGTGGTACCCCGGTGGCGCTTGCCCGCCGTCTCGTGGTTGCCCGGGCAAATGCCCGCCCACGACGCGAGGTCGTCCGCGCTCGCGAACGCGGCCATATCGGTGCCGATCTCGGCGAGGATGCGGAAGGCAATGATCCGGTCAATGCCGGGCACGGTCTTCAGGCGGGTGTGCGCGTCGCGCAGCGGCGCCAGCTGCTGGTCGATGCAGCGATCGAGGGCGGCGAGGTGCTCGCCGACTTGCCCCAACCGGTCGAGTTGCATCGGTAAGAGGAATCGATGCTCCTCGTCGAGGCGTCCGTCGAGCGCGAGGACCAGGGCGGGGATCTTGGTGCGCAGCGTGCCCCGCGCCAACTCCGCCATCGCAGTCGGGGTCGCGGTGTTGGCGGCCAAGGCGCGCAGCATCGCCATGCCCGAGACGCCGAAGACGTTGCTGGCGACCGACGCCAGCTTGATGTTGCCGGTTTCCAAGAGCTTGCGGAGGCGGTTGCGTTCCGTCGAGCAACTCTCGACCAGCTTGCGGCGATAGCGGACCAGCGCCCGCAGCGCCCGAATCGGTTTGGGCGGCACGAAGCTCTTGGCGATCAGGCCGTGGCGCACGAGGTCGGCGATCCACTCGCTGTCCTTTACGTCGGTCTTGCGCCCCGGCACGTTCTTGATGTGGCGGGCGTCGCCGACGATGAGCTCGAAGGCACCTTCGAGGATCGCGTAGACCGGTTGCCACTACACGCCCGTCGACTCCATGGCGACGTGCGTGCAGCCCTCCTGCGCGAGCCATGCGCGCAGCGCCAGCAGGTCCTGCGTCAGCGTGCGAAACGTGCGCACCTGTTTGCGCGGGCGCTCGTCGGCCCGCCCGGCCAGCAGACAGGCCACCATCGTCGCCTGGTGCACGTCGAGGCCGCAACAGCATTCCGTGATCGCTTCCATCGCTCACCTCCTGTCACGTCACCATCAAGGGGAACAAGGCGGGCGAAGGCGGCGGCGGCATCGACGCGGACCCGTCGGCGGCGAACACGTTCCTGCGCAACGTCCTCCTCGACAAGAACAAGCCGGCGAATTGCCGCGCCACCCTCAGCCTGGCGCTCGGCAACAAGGAGAGCGGCGACAGCTGCGAGTTCCCTGGCGCCGACAGCAACCTCAAGCTGCGGCCGTGTCCGTGTCGACGTCCCGGGTGTCGGCACGACCACCTGCCACGGCGGCGCGTTCGAGTTCCAGCCGGCGCCCTCTAGCAGCGCGTCAGCGCGCCCGCGCGCAGCGCGTTCTGCCCGCGGCGCGAGAAGTCGATCGATTCGGCGAGTATGCGTGCCGCCTCCTCCGGCGCATGGAAGCCGGTCGAGTTCTCGGCCTCGATGAAGTCGAGATAGAACTGCGCCCGCCGCTGGAAGTCGCGCCGCGAGCTCGGCATCCGGCCGCCCCGCGTTCTTCGCCGCCTCGAGGTCGTGGATCAGGTCGACGAGCGCGTCCATCGCGACGTTGCGGACGCGGAACGTACGCGCCTGGATCGTCTCGACACGCGCCTTCAGCTCGTCCTCGGTCCAGTGATGGCAGGTTCTGGCAGGCGGCGTTGATGTTGAGCACGGGGCTGCGCACGTGGTGGTCGGAGATCTTCATCGCGCCGACACGTTTGTAGGGCATGTGGCAATCGGGACACGCGACGCCGGAGCGCGCGTGGATGCCCTGATTCCACATCTCGAGCTCGGGGTGCTGCGCCTTGAGCACGGGCGCGCCGGTCATCGCGTGCGTCCAGTCCTTGAACCCGGCGGCGTCGTAGTACGCGGTGATCTGCTCGACCTGGAGCCCGTTCGCCCACGGATACACCAGCCGCTTCTCCGGGCCCTTGAAGTAGTATTCGACGTGATACTGGCCGCAGACGAAGGCACGCATCTCCTGCCGTGCCGCCTGCGTGTTCGGGTCGTAGTCGGCGACGCCGTCCACGCCTTGAGCGCGCGGATCCCTTCGAGGAAGCCCGGCCGCGTGACCCGGAGCTGCATCGTGTCCGGCGCGTGGCAGTCGATGCACGCGACCGGGTGCGTGACGAGCTTCCGCGCCTCGACGTACGGCATCTGGTTCATGCGTTCGAAGCCTCTTGAAGAGGTCGCCCCCGCCGAGCGTCTTGTACGGCACGTAGATCGACGCGTGGCAGTGCAGGTCGTAGGCGACATAATAGCGGCGCGAGGAACCGCCGGTAGACCGCACGAGGGACGTTTTCGTGGCTGGCGATGGCCCCGTCGTAGCAGACGCCGGCGCCGTCGCGGTGAATTTCGCCGCGAGCAGCGACATGCTTTCGTTTGGAGCGATCACCGCGGGCGGACCGCCTTAGTCCCGGCGGTGAACACCCGAATCCGTTTTGCTCTGAACGATCGTTCATGGCCGCATGGTCGATCCGTCGAGCGCACGGGCTGAATCCACCGCAGACGTGCGGTGTCGCCGCGAGACTCCGCCTCGCGCCCGGCGGCATCGGGATTGCTCGTCGGTAGCGATGCCGGCGCGCGTGCGTGAGCTCGCGCAGCGGCGTCGATAATCCAGTTGCCGCGTACGGAGGGACACGTGATTCGACGGCGGACTCTGCCTCGACGAGACATCCAAATGGTCGCGGTGCTGGCGACGGTGGTCGCGCTCGCGGCCGCGAGCTGCGGCGACGGCAGCGGAAATCCGCCCCCGAACGCGCTCTGCGACCAGTGCGGGGATACCGACGGTCTATGTGAGGAGACGGCGCTCGTCGTACCCGGCGCGACGCAGCCGGTGGAGTGCGCCGCCGCCGCCGGATGCGTGCCCGCGCGGTTGATCTGTAATCGCGGGCGATCGACGTCGCAGCGGCGCTGCTATCCAGAAGATCCGACAAACGCGCAACCGACGGCGGCGGTGAATCCCGGGTTTCGCTGCGACGGCGAGCTGCCGGGTGCAACCGCGACGCCATCGCCAACGGCGACGCCGACCAGATCGCCGACCCCGATGCCGACCGCGACGCCGTAGCGACGGTTGCGATTCAGGCCTGAATCGCGACGCCACGCACGCGCGTCGCCCGGCAGCACTTGCTCCGATCAAGCTACAGGACTACGACGATTGGATCGTCGGAATGGCCGTGACCGCCGACGGCTATCTGGTCGTGAGCGGTCCTGGGTTCGGAAGCACCGTGGTGCTGTTCGACGTCGACACTGGTGCACGTCTTCGGCAGTTCGATCCCGCGCGGCAGGTGACCGGGTTGTCGTGTGTCACGCGAGACGGGCGCGTGAAGGGCGTGGAACCGCCCTGAACGGTGTGGAGAACACGCCGGTGAACGACACGTGGCATCCGACCTGGTCGTCGTTGTGATTGCACGGCGCCTGCTCGGCACGAAGCACTGGCCGGAGGAGAGTCGAGAGATGAGGGAGATCGGAAGCTCGCGGGCCACCGCATACGGCGTTCGATTGCTGATGCTGGCCGCGCTGACATTGTTCGGCTGCGGAGACGGCAACGGCAACCACCCGCCGCAATCTCTCGCGCGACTGCAGCACGTCTCCGCTGACAGCTCTGGCGACGACGAGCGCTCGGTCATGGCGACCTGGCCGTCACCGACGGATCGAGGTAACCTTCTCGTCCTCGCGGTTCACGTCGAATGGGACTCGGGGGTCGGCAAGATCGAGGTACCGCCGGCGTGGCACCTCGTCGAGCGCAGCGATCATACCGGCTTTCGCAACCTCAGCGTGGCGCTCTACGTCCAAGATGGCGCGCCCGTTCAAAGCGGCGCCGTAACGGTCTCCGTCGCAAGCTCGGTACCGAGCATCAAGATCGTGCTCGCCGAATATGCCGGCATTCGTATGTCCGACAACCTCGATCAGCAGGCGAAGGCCGACGGCGAGGGAACGGTCGCGACCTCCGGCACGACGCCGCCGACTACGCAAAACGACGACTCTGGATCGGCGTGATCGCCAACGCCGCCGGTTTATCGCAGTGCGATCCGAGCAACGGGTTCGAACGTGTCGAGATGCCGACCGACGGAGCGTCGACGCTCGCGCTGTACGACCAAATCGTGACGGCACCCGACCACGCGGGACTTTCAGTGACCGTCCGCGGCTTCGACTGCACCGACAGCGAAGAAGAGTTTCCGACGGAGTTCGCGGGTGTCGTCGCGACGTTCCGGCATTAGGCGGTCGCCGCGCCGTACGAATCTGGGCGATTCGCTCTTACTTCTCGAACATTATCGGCGAATTCGTGTTGTCCGTGTCGATCCGCCCTACGACCTCGTGCTCGACGGCGAGTCGTATAGCCGGCGGCAGAAGCCAACTCCGGACTCACCCCCAGCACCTGGGGCACCGGAGGAAGAGAAAACGCATTCGACGACGCCAACCCAACACGCAGGATGGATCCGGACGGGGGAAACGCTCGTGAGAAGTTACAACATGGCGAGACACTTCGACGGCAGAGTGCTAACGATCGTGCTGCTCGCACTGCTCGCCGGCTGCGGGTCGGGATCGAGCGACGGCCATCACGGGAGCGCGCGCTGCGGTAATGGCCACGTCGAACTCGGCGAGCAATGCGACGGTGACGATCTGGCGGGCCGAAGTTGCGCGAGTTTCAAACTCGACCCGCGAGGCGACCTCCGCTGCGCCCCTGACTGCACGTTCGACACAAGCAAGTGCGGTGGATCTCTTTGCGGAAATGGCATCATTGATACGGTGTCCGGGCCGAATCGAGTCTGCGAGGAGTGCGACCCGCCGGCATTCGGTGGTCGAAGCTGTGCAGGCTTCGGAGGAACCGGATCTCTGATCTGCGGCGATGATTGCCGCGTCGACCGCGCCTCGTGCGACGGCCTTTGCGGAAACGGCCGTCTCGAACCTGGCGAACCGTGCGATGCGGATCCCATCACACTCCGTCCGATCCTTCCGGAGGGTGTGACCTGTGAATCTCTGAACCTCGGCGCGGGTCAGCTCGGCTGCGTGATAACGGGAGGCGGCATGGATACGCCGTTCGGCGCCGTCGACGTCGACGAGTGCGTTCTCGATATCGCACATTGCGAGTTCCCGAACGTGCGGCCAGAGACGTGCGGCAACGGCATGATGGAAGGCGGCGAAGACTGCGATGGGAGCGATTTCGGAACGCTCACCTGCGAAAAGCTCGGCCTCACGGGGGTTTTGCGGTGTGGGGCCGATTGTCTCTTCGATTACTCGGAGTGTTCCCTACCGCCGGGACCTCCGGTTTGCGGGGATGGCATCATTCAACAAGGCGAGGAATGTGAAGGCAGTCGATACGTGCCCGTTCCGCGAGACGATGAGAGTGGACTTTTCGAGTGCGAACTAGACGGGCGGTCTCTCGGTTTGGATCTGTGCAAGAACTGCCTGATTGACCGCGCTCTCTGCCCCGGCGCCGTCGTCGCGACAGGGTGTGGCAACGGCGTCGGTGGTGATGGGGAGCAGTGTGACCACGACGATTTGCACGGTTTGACGTGCGAGGACCTCGGCGGCACGGGGACTTTGCGTTGTGACGACTCCTGCAATCTGGATCTTACCGGGTGCGACAATGTCGTGGGCAACGGCCGGCGTGAAGGGAGCGAAGTATGTGACGCAGCAATATTCATGTTTCCGGAGCTCGTCGACGTCGGTGGCGCCTCGTGTGAGTCTCTCGGATACGGCGGCGGTAGGCTCGGCTGTCTTCCTCAGCCGAGGTCGCTACGGCGACCCCCGTTGGGCAACGATCCTGTACTCCTACCACGGTTTTTCACCAGCGGATGCGAAAGACACGGTATATGCGGCGACGGCACAGCGGCGGATTTCGAACAGTGCGACGGCAATGATTTTTCCGGCGCCACCTGCGCGACGTTCGACGCGGTCGGTGAGCTGCACTGCACCGACGATTGCCGTTTCGATCTGAGTGAGTGTCGCAGTACCGCCGTGTGCGGCGACGGCCGAATCAGCTACGGAGAGGAATGCGAGCCGGGAAAGATTCGGGCGAGCTGCACAGCCGACGGCGGCGTCGGCAGCTACACGTGCGACCCGACGTCTTGTCTCCTCGATACGACCGGATGCGTGTTCAGCTGTACGTGACCGGAATATGTGTTCGCTGACGACTTGGGCCGTATGAAGCTGAATGGCCGGCGACCAGCAGAGTATCCGACAACCGGCCTTGATCGGCATAGGGGAGGCGGTCACCCGCCTGCCCCTGCCGCCACCACCACCGTGCGTACGGGTCCGTACGCGGCGGTTCGATCGGTTACGTTACGTCTCCGCAGTCATGGAGGGGAGCCCGAGCGATTTGAAGTGAGCATTGGTAAGCCCGACGGAGAGAGCCTTGGCCCTGGCGAGATACCAGGGGACGCGCTCGCTGCCGGCCGTATTGCTCGCCAACCGCGGAGGCACCCCCAGCTGCCGTCGTGAGGAATAGGACCGAATCGGGGCGTGTCCGATAAAGAGTAGCCGTTTCCGTGCGTCGGGCGAGTGCGACGGCGAGCGGCGCGAGCCGACGCGGCGAGGCCGCATGCACGGAAACGCGGGTTGGACGAAGCCTTCGCGGCAGCGCGGCACAGCGGTTGCTCTTTCAAACGGACTTGTCAGGCGGGAAGCGCGATCGGTGGGTAAACCCCCACCGGCGCCCTGCTGAAGGGCGATCGACGCTGCGGCGGCACCGCTATCCGCGACACCGCTGTAGGAACCACCCCGACGCTCAAGGGTCTCGCGCACAGCGGCATGCGGAAGCGCGGATCTGCCGGGACACAGTGCCTGGCGTCGGATGCCGTGGCCGATGCGTGCGAAGGGTCGAGGCAAACTGAACTGCGATGCGGGTATGCCGGGAGCAGGCTTGACCGCGTGGCTGTGCAGGAAGGCGCGACCTGACAGGCTGGCCTTGAAGCCGTATCGGGGAAAACTCACCGTACGGAATTTTAGGGAGGGCGATGGAAACGTCGGCATCACCGAGGCCCGGTCCGCGCCATCGCTCCACCCAACCACGCGTCATGCCGCGGTAGTTGCCAGAGGTCGGATGGGCGCCGCGTGCACGAGCTCGCCGTCACAGAAAGCATCGCCGAGGCCGTGCCGCACGACGGTTCGACACGTTCAGGTGCGCCGGTCGCCGAAGACGCGCCGGAGCGCGGCCTTCGCCGCGAAGTAGCCGCACATGCCGTGGACGCCGGCGCCGGGCGGCGTCGAGCTCGAGCACAGGAAGAGGCGGGGGTTCGGCGTCGCGTACGGGACCAGGCTCGCGACCGGCCGCGTGAAGAGCTGGGTCAGGTCGCTGCTGCCGCCCGCGATGTCGCCGCCGACGTAGTTCGCGTCGTAGCGCTCGAAGGCCGCCGGCCCCATCGTGCTGCGGGCGAGGATGGTGTCGCGGAAGCCGGGCGCGAAGCGCTCGATCTGCGTCTCGATCGGGACGCTCATGTCGACGGGCGAGCCCGGCGGCACGTGGCAGTACGCCCACGCAGTGTGCCGTCCCGCCGGCGCGCGCGTCGGATCGAAGAGGCTCTGCTGCGCGACCAGCACGTACGGCCGCTCGGGGTGGGCCCCGCGCGCGACGGCGGCCTCGGCGTCGGCGATCTCGGTGAGGGTGCCGCCGACGTGCACGGTGCCGGCGCGGCCGCAGTCGCCGGCGTCCCACGGGATCGGCGCCGCGAGCGCGAGGTCCAGCTTGAAGACGCCGGGGCCGTATCGATAGCGCGCCAGGCGGCGGAGGAAGCGGGCAGGGAGCTCGCCGCCGGCGATGCGCGCGAGCTGGCGCGGCGTGACGTCGAAGAGGACGGCGCGCGCCGGTGGCAATGCGCGCGTCGTCGTGACGGCGTGGCCGGTGACGATCGTCCCGCCGAGGGCGCGGAGATGCGCCGCCATCGCGTCGACGATCGCCTGCGATCCGCCGCGCGCGCACGGCCAGCCGACGGCGTGGCCGGTGACGGCGAAGATCAGGGCGAACGCCGCGGTCACCGACCGGTCGAGCGGCAGGTTGGCGTGTCCGGCGAGGCCGGCGAACAGGCCGCGCGCTTCGTCGGTCGCGAACCGCCGGCGCGCGAGGCCGGTCGCCGATCGCAGCCCGAGCGCGGCGAACCGCGCCATCGCGAGCGGATGCCGCGGCAGGCGGAGCGGACCGAGCAGGTCGTCGAGCAATCCGGGGCCGGCGTCGACGAACGGCGTCATCAGGCGGCGGTACGCGCCGCCGTCGGCGCCGAGCCGCGCCGCCGTGCGGTCGAGCGAGCGCTCGAGGAGCGCGCAGCGGCCGCCGTCGAGCGGGTGCGCGACCGGCGCGTCCGGATGAATCCAGACGAGGCCGTGCGCGGCGAGCGGCAGGCTCCGCAGCAGCGGCGAAGCGACCGCCATCGGATGGATCGCCGAGCACACGTCGTGGACGAAGCCCGGGATGGTCGAGGCCGCCGAGCGCGCGCCGCCGCCGATCGTCGGCGCCGCCTCGAGCACGAGCACCGACTTGCCGGTGCCGGCGAGCACGATCGCCGCGGCGAGCCCGTTCGGACCCGCGCCGACGACGACTGCGTCGTACGCTCCCTGGCTGCCGCTCACGTCGTCACCTCGCGCGACCATACGACACGCGCACGCGCCGGAGGAGGCGTGCCCGTCGCGCCGCGCGCCGGCGCCGGAGGAGCCCGTGCCCGTCGCGCGTCGATCTCGAGCGCCCGTGCGCGCCGGCGCCGGATCGGGCGGCGCCCGGTCGCGCGCCGAGGTTTGACTACCGCCCCGTTCGGTCTACGGTCGCGCAAACGCGATGGACGAGCGAGAAGACCGAGACGATCATCCGAGCGGCCGCCGGCGCCGCCCGGGTGCCGGCGGCCGGCGATGCCGGCGCGGCGGCGCTGGTCGCGGCCGGCGCGGGGTCGGGCGGGACGGACGACCGCGCCGGAAGCAGCCGGCTCGCGCGCGCGCGCCGCAGCGTCGTCGCTGAACGATGCCGTCGATGTTCGGATCGCTCCTGGTCTTCGGTCTTCTCCTCGGCGTCCGCCACGCGCTCGAGGCGGACCACGTCGCCGCCGTCCTCGCCCTCGCGTCGCGCTCGTCGCTCCGCCGGGATGCGACGCGTGCCGCGACCGCATGGGCCGCGGGGCACGGCCTCACGCTCGTCGCCGTCGGCTCGGTGCTGATCGCGCTCCGGGTGACGCTGCCCGCCCCGCTGGCCGCGCTCCTCGAGCTCCTCGCCGCCGTCGTGTTGATCGTGCTCGGCGCCGACGTCCTGCGACGGATGCGCGCCGGCGGCGTCCACCTGCACGTTCACCAGCACGACGACGGCACCCGGCACGTGCACGCGCACGCTCACGGCGTGCGCGGCGAGCCGGCGCGGCACCACGGCCGCGAGGCGCACGCGCACGAGCATCCGACCGGCGTCATGACACGGGCGCTCTTCGTCGGGGCGCTGCACGGCGGCGCCGGCTCGGCCGGCGTCGTCCTGGTGTCGCTGCAAGCGATCGACGCCGGGATGCGCGCCTTCGCCTATCTCGCGCTCTTCGCGCTCGGCACCGTGCTCGGCATGGTCCTGCTCTCGCTCGCGATCGCCGTCCCGCTTCGCATCTCGGGCGCGCGGCTCGCGCGGGTGTCGCGCCTCCTCGACGGCGCGGTCGGTCTCTCGACGGTCGCGCTCGGGTGCTGGCTCGCCGTCAGCACGCTCGCGACGTACGCGGCTGGTTGATCCAGCGCAAACGGCGCGTACACGATCGCGTTGCGGCGCCTGCTCGACGCCGCTCGATATTGACTCCACCGTGGCCAGCGCGGCCTGATCGTCGGTGGGGCTTCGGATGGAGGAACGCCGCGACTACGCGCCGCCGACGGCGCTGCGAACCGAAGCGAGCGCGTCGTTGCGCCGGCTCGACGTCGAGATGCCGGAGATCCGGCGGTACCTGCGGATCGAGTGCATGTAGGGACGGCGAGCCTCGTGCGTCTCGCGCCGGCGCCCTCCTCGGGGACCATCGGGTCGAGGCCGTGAGCAGGGCTCCGGTGCGCAGGCCCGAGCCCGACGAGCGCGACTCGGCGCGTGCGCTCGTCGTCTGGGCGGTGGGCGTCGCGGCGGCCGCGGTCGTCCTCGGGGCCGGCCTGTGGGCGGCCCGCGGCGTCCTGGTGCTGATCTACGTCTGCGCGCTGCTCGCCATCGGCTTGAGCCCGCTGGTGCGCTGGATCGAGCGGCGCGAGCTCCTGGCATGGCGCGGCCGGCGGCCGCCGCGGTGGGCGGTCATTCTCGTGCTGTACGCGCTCGTGCTCACGGCGGTCACGGGGATCGCGCTCGTCGTCGTCCCGCCGCTGATCGCGCAGGCGCAGGAACTGATCGCGCGCGCACCGCAGCTGCTCGAGCGCGCGCAGGGCTTCTGCGATCGCCACCATCTCGGGTCGCTCGAGCTCCGCACGGTGCTGCCGACCCGGCCGAGCGGCGCGGTCGCCGGGACGCTGCTCGGGACGGTGACCGGCATCCTCGGCGGGTTCTTCGGCGTCGTGACGATCGTGATCTTGACGTTCTACTTCCTCGTCGAGGGCGACACGCTCCAGGACCGGTGGCTGCGGCTCCTGCCTCGCGACCGCCGCGCCAAGGCCCGCGCCATCGCCGGACGCGTGACCGGCAAGGTGAGCGCCTGGCTCGTCGGCCAGCTGATCCTCTCCGCGGTGATCGGCACGACGGCGGGCCTCGCGCTCGCGCTCCTCGGCGTGCCGTTCCCCTACGTCCTCGCGATCATCGCCGCGATCGGCGAGCTCGTGCCGTACGCGGGGCCGTTCATCTCGGGAGTGATCGCGAGCGGCATCGCGGCGGTGAGCGTCTCCTGGAACGTCGCCTTCGCCACCGCCGCCTACTACCTCGTGCAGCAGCTCGTCGAGAACAACGTCCTCCAGCCGAAGCTCATGGGCCACCAGGTGGGCTTGAGCGCCGCGACCGTGATCATCGCCGTGCTCGTCGGCGGCTCGCTGCTCGGGATCGTCGGGGCGGTCCTCGCCGTGCCGACGGCGGCGATCCTGCAAGCGACGCTCGAAGAGCTCGCGCCCGAGGAGCGGTGAGGCGATGACCGCGCCGCGGCGACGAACCACGCACGGACGATGCCCGCCGGCAGGGGACGCGCGTGCGTGACCTGCTCTCGCTCGCCGGTCCGCTGCTCGGCGCGCAGGCGCCGACCGGCGCCGTCGGCGCGGCGGCGATGGCGTTCCGCGCGGTCGTCGCGTACGGCGCCGGGCTAGCTCTGGTGCGCCTGGCGCGCAAGCGCATGGTCGGCCGCAACTCGCTCTACGACATCGTGATCGCGTTTCTCCTCGGCTCGTTGCTGAGCCGCGCCATCAACGGCGGCGCGCCGCTCCTCCAGTCGCTCGCCGCCGCCGCGACCCTGGTCGCGTTGCATCGCGCCTTCGGGGCCGTCGCCTCGCGCTCGGCGCGCGCCGCGCGCCTGCTCTCCGGTGCCAGCCAGGTGCTGGTCGAGGACGGCGTCCTCGATCGCGAGGCGTTGCAGCGCGCCGACATCTCGCCGCAGGACCTGCTCGCGGCGGTGCGCCTGCACGGACGCGTGCGGCGCGTCGAGGACGTCGAGCTCGCCGTCCTCGAGCACAACGGCCAGATCAGCGTCGTTCCGCGGCGCGCGGCCGCGCGTCAGTAGCGAAGCTTCCAGAAGACGTCGACGCCGCTTCGGCCGCGCGTATCGGTCGAGGTCTCGAGCGTCCAGTGCGGGGTGAAGAAGTACTGGACGCGGAGCTCCTCGACCGCCTCGCCGAAGCGGTGCGCCAGGCTGACGAAGATGTCGCGCGTCACGTACCTGCCGGCCGAGATCGTCGACTGCCCGACGTTGCCGCCGGTCGTGAACTCGAGCGTGTCGAGACCGAGCGCGTCGGCGACCGACTGCCGGAGCTCGGAGGCGGCGTAGCCGGCGGCGACCCCGAGCGCCTGCTCGCGCAGGCCGGCGGCCTGGCCGCTCGAGAGATCGCTCGCCGGCTTCCCGAACAGCAGCACCGAGAGGATGTCGGCCTGCGACAGCGACGGGTCGCTCTCGAGCCGCAACGTCGGCTTGGTGATCGTGCCGCCGACGATCACGCGCACGGTGTAGGCGCCGGCGCGGTGCACGGCGGTGACGTCGATCGTGGGATTCATGCCGCCGCCGCTGAACGTCACCTCGCCCTCGCTGACGTCGAAGCTCTTGCCCTGGAACTCGAACCAGCCGCGGACGACGTTGATGTCGCCCGAGAGCGCGAGCGCCTCGGCCGGCTTCTTCCAGGCGGTGATCCAGCCGCGGAGCTCGATGTCCGCATCCGAGCGGCGGATCCAGGCGTTGCGCGGCACCGTGACCTGGACGGTGATCGCGGCGCGGTCGTAGATGCCGGGCGTCGGCGGCGGCGCTTTCCCCTGGTTGCCGCTCTCGTCCGCGGCGACCGGATGCACCTCCGCCCGCGGCGCGTCGGGCCCGATCACCTCGATCGTCGGGTCGGGCGGCCGCACCTGGCCCGGCAACGTCTCGGGGATCTGCAAGACGAGCTCGTCGGTCACGAGCGTGCCCTCGACGACCGGCGCCGCGAGGCTGCCGCTCATCCACAGCCAGCCGCTCGCGGCGCCGTGTCCGTACTGGTTCGCGAACAACGGGAACTTCGCGAGCTCGACGCGGACGTCGAACTCGGCGCCCGACTCGGTGACGCGCACGCCGCCGCCGCCCTCGAGCGTGCCGCCGCCGCTGGCGACGTGCAGGCGCTCGACCGACGCCGCCTGGCCCTCGAGGCTCATCGTGAGCTCGATCGCGTCGTAGGTGAGACCGATCGGCAGGACGCGCGCGTGGCCGCCGTGGATCGCGATCGGGCCGCGCAGCGCGAGCCGGTCGATGGTGCCGGCGAGCGTGAGGTCGGCGTCGAGGGTGCCGGCGACGTCCGCAAGCTGCGGCGCGAGCGCGCCGACGAAGGCGAGGTCGATGCGCTGCGCGGCGAGCGTCCCCGTGGCCTCGCCGCTCGGCGCGAAGCGAAACGGCGCGAGCGACAGGTCGACGGCCGACGATCCGGAGAGCACGAGCGCGCGGTCGGCCTCCTGGACCAGGCGGGCGTCGAGCTCGGCGCGCGTGTGGGTGGCGTGCAGGTGCGCCGCGGCGCTCGCGTACGCGACGCCGCCGATGCGCGGCCGCGCGATCGTCAGGTCGACGGCGACGACCGGTGACGCCAGCGTACCGGTGAGCGTCGCCTCGACCGTGAGCGTCCCCTGGACGCGCTCGCCGACGGCGCCGCCGATCGCGTCCTCGATGCTCGCCACGTCGACGTTCTCGACCTCGACGCGCAGATCGCTCGTCCCGGTGGTCGCGGCCGTGCCGGCGACCCGGACGGTGCCCTGGTCGGAGCGCAGCTCGACCCCCGCGGTCGAGAGGCCGGCCTTTCCGATCGTCAGCGACGGCTCGCCGGTCGCGCGCCAGGTGTGGCCGCCGAGGTCGAGCCGGAGCTTGCCGACGTCGACGCGGGTCTCCTTCGCGCCGATCGTGGCGCGCGCGGAGATCGCGTCGCGCTGGTTGTCCTCGCCCTCGGCGGTGAGATCGAGCGTCGCCGTCGAGGTGTCGCCGCTCGCCTGCGTCCATTGTGCGCGCACGTCCGCGGCGGCGAGGTGGCGGCCGGCCACGCGCACGGTCTCCGCGTGGCCGGCGACGGTCGCCTGTCCGCCGGGCGCGCCGAGGCTCCGTCCGGCGAGGTCGGCGGTGAGCGATCCGATCGTGGTGGCTCCGTACACGAGGTCGTGACCGCCGACGGTCGCGTCGACGTCGAGCGCGCCGAGCCGTCCTGCAGCCGTCCCCCTGATCGTCGCCGATCCGCCGACGTCCGGCTTGCCGGCGAGCGCGCCGAGCGTGCCGAGGTCGCGCGCCTGCGCGTCGAACTCGAGCCGTCCCGACGCCTCGGCGGCCGGCGCCAGCGCGATCTCGCCGGAGGCGGTCGCCGTGAGGGCCGGCGCGTCGAGGCTGGCGCGCTCCACCGTCAGCCGTCCGCCGTGCACGACCAGACCGGCATGTGCCGCGCGCACGTCGAGATCGCCGATCCGGCTCTTGCCGAGGTCGAGCGCGACGCGCGCGTCCGCCGACGCCGTCGTGAAGCCGGTGCCGCGTGCCTCGACCGTCCCGGTGACGTGGCCGTGGAGGGCAGGGCGGCCGAGAAGCGCCGCCGGATCGAAGGCGTCGGTGCCGAGCGCGACCTCGTACTGCTCGGCGGCGGGCGTCACGGTCCCGTGGGCCTGCGCCGTTCCGGCCTCGCTTACGGCGCTGGCGTCGAAGCGGATGACGCCGTGCTCGGCGCGGCCGTCGACGTCGAGCCGGCGAAGCGCGGTGCCGGCGATCGTCGACGCCTCGAGCGCGACCGTGACGTGCGCCGACGCCTCGGCGAGCGTGGTGCCGGTCCCGCGCGCGGCGACCGTTCCGGTGACGTCGGTCTCGGGGCGGCCGGGACCGAGCAGAGCGGCGAGGTCGAGGTCGCGGAGCCGGGCCTCGAGATCGTAGGCGCGCGGCTGCGCCGCGAGGTCGAGCGTTCCGCCGAGGGCGACTTCCGCCTGACCGGCGTCGAGCGTGACGTCGACCGCCACCTTCGCGGCGGGGCCGCGCGCGTGCACGCGGCCGCTCAGGTCGACGCGTGGGGCGTCGGAGCCGAGGAGGCGGCGGAGCTCCGCGGCATCGACGTTGCCGAGCTCGACGTCGAGGTCGTAGCGCTCGCCGGGCCGGACCGTCGCGTCGCCGTGCAGGCGCGACGCGTCGGTCTCGAGCCGGAGATTCGTCGCGGTGATCGTGCCGTCGGCGCCGGTCGCGACCGTGCCCGAGAGCGCGTGCACGGTGACGTGCCGGCGCGCGAGCGTGAAGGCGGCGGAGTCGACCGCGAGCTTCTGCCCGTCGGGGCCGGTCGCGACCGCGCCGGCGAGGCTCGCGTGCCGTACGAGCCAGCGGTCTCCGGGTCGGACGATCTTCACGGTCGCGTCGTCGACGACGAGGCGGTCGATCGCGAAGCGGGTCGTGGACTCCTTCTTGGGCGGCGGCGTCGGCGCCGAGAGCGCCTGGGCGAGATTCCACTCGCCGTCGCGCTCGACGAGCCGGAGGTCGACGCCGTCGATCGTGAGCGCATCGAGGCCGATGCCGCCGCCGGTGACGATCGACCAGAGATCGTACGACGCCGTCGCGCGCCGCGCGCCCAGGATGCGCCGGCCGTCGAGCGTCACGCGCAGGTCGCGGAGCTCGACGCCGGTGAAGAGGTCGCCCGCGAGCGCGCCGATCGCGATGCGCCCGCGCATGCCGGCGCTGACACGCGCGACGATCTGCCGGCGCAGCCAGCCGCGGAACGTCGCCGTCTGCGAGAAGATCGCGGCCGCGGCGACGACGACGGCGAGCGCGACCCCGAGCCAGAGCAGGATCCGCATCCAGCGGCGGCCGCGCGTCGCCATCCGCATTCCTCAGAACGCCTGTCCGATGCTGAAGTGGACTTGCCAGCTCGCCTCGCCCGGCGGCGGCTGGAACGGAAACCCGAGGTCGAGACGGAGCGGGCCGACCACGGTGTGATAGCGGACGCCGACGCCGGCGCCGAACTGGAGATCGCCGGTCGTGTAGCTGAACGCCTGGCGCCGGACCTCGCCGACGTCGAGAAAGACGACGCCGCCGAGGTCGTGCCAGATCGGCGTCCGCAGCTCGACGGCGCCCTCGAGCAGGCTACGGCCGCCGACCGGATCGTGGTCGTGCGCTGTCGTTGAGCGGTCCGAGCTTCCAGCGCGCGTAGCCGCGGGTGCTGTTGATGCCGCCGGCGAAGAAGCGCCGGAAGAGCGGCACGTCGCGACTCTGCCCGTACGCGTCGGCGCCGCCGATCAGGACCCGCGCCGCGATCACCTGGGTGCCGAGCACCGCCCAGTACCGCTTCGCCTCGAGCGTCGTCCGGTAGAAGCTGAAATCGCCCTGCCAGGGGCCGCCCGCCTGCTCGGCCTGGAAGGTGAGGACGCTCCCCTGGTGCGGATCGAGGAGGTCGGTGGTGGTGTTGCGCTCGGCGAGCGCGGTGATGCTCGAGACCACGCCGCGGCCGTGGTACTCGTCGAGCCGCTGCACGGTCTCGCTCGGCACGTGGCTCAGGTCGTCGTACTCGACGTCGTAGCCGAGCGCGATCCGGAGGTCGGCGCCGATCTTCCGCTCGATGCGCGGGGCGAAGCGCACGCGGTCGAGCCTGAACGCGGGCTCGTCCTCCCGCGCCTCGACCAGCGGCACGATCAGCGTCTGGCGGGGCGCGAGGAAGAACGGCTGGCGGAACTCGCTCTCGAACGCTTGCTCGATCAGGCTGCCCTTGAGGCGGAAGCCGAGCTGGCGCCCGCCGCCGAGGAAGTCGTTGTGCTGCCAGCGCAGCTGTCCGCGCGGCCCGTCCTCGAGGCCGTACCCGACGCCGACCTCGAGCTCGCGCGGCGGCCCCTCGGTCACGTCGATGCCGACGTCGACGACGCCGCTGCGCGCGTCGAGGTTCGTCGGCTCGACGGTGACCGAGCGGAAGAGCTTCAGGCCGAAGACGCGCGCCTGCGTCTCGTCGAGCTGGCGCGGGTCGAACGGCGCGTCTTCCTGGTAGGTGATCTCGCGCCGGACGAGGCGATCCGGCACCGTCTGCGTGCCGGTCACGCGCGTCGTGCCGAAGACCGCCGGCGGCCCGCGATCGATGGTGTACGTGAGGTCGACGAGATCGGACCCGGTGTCGACCACCGCGTGCCGCTCGACGACGACGTAGGCGAAGCCGTGGTTCCGGTAGTAGGTCTCGATCTGGCCCTGCGCCTTCGCGTACGGGTCGTGCGTGAACCTGTCGCCGGGCGAGAGCGGCACCAACGCGCGCAGCGCGGCGCGCTCCTCGTCGGCGAGCGTGAAGCCGTGCGCGACGAGGTCGACCTTCTCGACGCGCGCCGCGGGCCCCTCGTGGACGCGCAGAACGACCGTCACCGCGTCGCCGTGGACCTGGAGGTCGTAGTCGACGGTCGCCTCGAAGTGCCCGGCCGCGCGCAGCGCCATCTTCACCCGGTCGAGGTCGGTCCGGAACACGTCGGCGTTGAACGGCGTCTTGCGCCAGCGCTTCCACGGCTTCCACCACGGCGGGAGCTCGGTGAGCATCGCGCCCTCGATCGTCGACGCCGACACGTCGTCGGCGCCCTTCACCTCGATCGCATGCAGCGTGTAGGTGGTCCTGGCGGGCAGATCGTCGAGCGTCGTCGCCGCCCCGGTCGCCGCGTGCGCGAGCAGCAGCAGTACGGCGGCCGGAGCGATGCGCATTGCCATGGAGACGCCGGATGCTTCCGCGTCGCTCAGGCGCACATGAGCGAGAGCGACACGCGTCCGGCCAGGCGTGGGAGCGGTCCGCCGTCTCGGCGTCCGGCGAGGTCGAGGGTACCGCGATCGACGGCCCCACGATCGTCAGGCCCTGCTTCCATCGGCGACATCCTCCTTTCGCATCTCCCTCGCGCACGCTGAATGCCGGCGACGGTGCAACGGCAATGCCGGAGACCTGGTCGGGCGGCGCGCCGCCGTTGCGAGCCCGCCGCAGCCTCCCGACGTCAGAATCGCCCGCGGTCCCTGGTTCTGCAACGGTCGCGATCGTCGGTCCGCGCGACCGCGGCTGCCGGTCGCGTGCGGCGTACCTTCGGCACACGCGGTCGAGCCCGCCGTCAGGGTCGCCGCGCGGCCGCGCTCACGCCGCGTGCTTCGGGCGGCGATGCGCGAGCGCTTCCCTCACATAGGCGAGGTGACGGTTCTCGTCGTCGTCGTTGCGCTCGACGACCGCGCGGATGTCGGTCGGGAAGTGGACGGCCGCGTGCGTCGCCGTCGCCGTAGCGCTCGTTGGTGGTTTCCTCGTCTCCCTGCCTCGCCGGGAGGGCGCCCTCCGTTCCCGTCACGCTCCGCACCGCGGTGAAGCCTTGGATGAGACAGCTCTCGACGTCGCGTCCACACGACGGCCGCAGGCGCGCGCCCGCGCAAACAACGCGCTGCACGAATCGACAAGGCAAGCGAAGCTTACAAGCGAGGATGTAAATCCGTGCGACCCCGCGCATCGCCGTCGGTCCGCGCCGAGCAGATCGGTGCGGCGGCGGCGCGCGACGGCACGACCTCGCCGCGGATTGTGCGTGCCTTTTTCGTCGCCGCGGCGATGATCGCCGATCGCTGCGCCGAGCGAGACGCCCGCATGCGACGAGGTACTCATCTTGCTCATCCGACGTCGTGCCGCGCGCGCCGGATACCGGAAGATCCACGGACGAGGCCCCCGGCCGGCGACGCGCGCCGGCGTCACGGGCTGCGGGGCGTCGTGGGCCAGGCTCCGCGGCGCGGAGTCGGCGAGCGGGCGCGCCGATCGCGGCGTCTTGCCTCGCCGTCGTCGACGCGACGCCGGGATCGCGCCGGGTCGCGCGCGCCGCCGGAGATCTTGCCGGCGGCGCGGGAGCCGGCGTGGTGCTCTTCTACGTCCTGCCGCCGATCCCGCCTCGCTTCCTCGAGCACGGCGGCGCCGAGAATCCGGCGGAGGAGGAGCGGCTCGACCGGCGGCTGGCGGGCCGGCAGCGCGCGTGGATCGCGAACGCGAAGACCGCCGCCGCGCGCTCGCTCGAGCGGGTGCGCGCCGGCTTGCGTGAGGCCGGCGTCGCCGTCGGGCGCGCCGTGACGTTCTCGGAGCCTCGCGACCGCGAGGGCCTCGCCGACCAGGTCGTCGAGGCGGCGCGTGCGCGCGGGGTCGAGACGATCGTCGTCGGCGCCGACGTCGCCGCGCCCTCCGACGGGCTCGCCCGCGCGTTGCGACGCCGAGCGCGGGGCTTCGCCGTTCATGTGGTCGCGTGATCGACGTGTGGCGCCGGCTGGGCGGTCGCCCGCGCCGCGGTAAGGGATGCCTGCGCCGCTGCCTCGCTGGACGAACGCCGCCCTGCGGTGGGCGATCGTCCTGGGCGCGGCCGTCGTGCTCGCGGTTCCCGCCGCGCTCATGGCGTGGGTGCGGACGCCGTTCGCGACCGGACAGTACCGCCCGCTGGAGCAGCCCGTCCCGTTCGACCATCGCCACCACGTCCGCGACGACGCGATCGACTGCCGCTACTGCCACGATCTGGTCGAGCGCTCGCCTTACGCCGGCGTGCCGCCGTCCGAGCGCTGCATGAACTGTCACGCGCAGATCTGGAACGACAGCGCGGTGCTCGATCCGGTGCGCCGGAGCTTCTTCGAGGACCGGCCGATCGCGTGGCGGCGCGTGCACCGGCTCCCCGACTTCGTGTTCTTCGACCACGCCGCGCACGTGAGCCACGGCGTCGGCTGCGAGGAGTGTCACGGCCGCGTCGATCGGATGGCGCGCGTCTATCAGGTCGCGCCGCTCACGATGCGCTGGTGTCTCGACTGCCACCGCGATCCGGCGCCGCACCTGCGCCCGCCGGAGCTGGTGACGGCGATGGGCTGGACGCCGCCGGGCGACGCGCGCGCGATCGGCGAGGAGCTCGCGCGCCGCTACGCGTGCGCTCGCTGACCTCGTGCACGACCTGTCATCGGTGACGGCGGGAACGATGGTCATCCCCGGCGACGACGCGGATCGAGGGCCTCGCTCGGCGAGCGCCGGCGGCGCGGCCGGCGCGATGTCACGGCGGGAGTTCGTCCAGCTGCTCGGCGCGACGATCGCCGCGGTGAGCGCGCACGCCTGCACGCGTCCGCCGACCGGCCGCATCGTGCCGTACGCGCGCCGGCCGCCCGAGGTCACGCCCGGCGTGCCGCTCGCGTACGCGACGTCGATGGTGCTCGACGGGCTCGCGACCGGCCTCGTCGTCCAGAGTCGCGAAGGCCGGCCGATGAAGATCGAGGGCAACCCCGACCACCCGGCGAGCCTCGGCGCCGCCGGCGTCCTCGAGCAGGCGTCGATGCTCGGCCTCTACGATCCCGCCCGCGCACGCGGCATGCGGCGCGGCGACCGTCCGATCGACCTGGGACGAGGTGGCGCGGACCTTCGGTGCCGGACGCGACGGACGCGGGCGCCGGGCTTCGGCTGCTGCTCGAGCCGACCAGCTCGCCGCTGCGCGGCGGCGCTGGCTCGACCGGCTACGCGACGCGCCATCCGCGGGCGCGCGTCTACTTCCACTCGCCGGCGGCAGACCCGGCGCCGCTGCGCGCGGCCGAGGCCGCGCTCGGCCGGCCGTGTGGTCCCGCAGTACGACTTCCGCCGCGCCGACGGTCGTGGTCGCGGTCGGCGCCGACTTCCTCGCGACCGGGCCCGTGCCACCTGCGCCACGCGCGCGACTTCGCCGACGGCCGCCGGGTCGCGTCGCCGGACGACGACGATGAACCGCCTCTACGTCGCGGAGGCGGCGCCGACGCCGACCGGCACCCTCGCCGACCACCGGCTGCGCGCGCGTCCGAGCGAGCTGCCCGCGCTGCTGCGCGGCGTTGCTCGCGCGAGCGTCGGCGCGGCGCCCGGCGACGTCGACGGTGCCGCTCTCCGCGCGACGGCGCGCGCGTGGGTCGCGGCCGCCGCCGCCGATCTGCGCGCGGCGCGCGGCGCCGGCATCGTGCTCGCCGGCGTCGGCCAGCCGGCGGCGGCGTCACGCCGCTCGCCGCCGTCCTGAACGCGGTCCTCGGCAACGAGGGCACGCACGGTCTGGTACACCGAGCCGCCCGTCCTCGAGGCGGGCGAGCCGTCGCACGACGTCGCGGCGCTGCGCGCGCGAGATCGAGGCGGGTGCCGTCGACACGCTGATCGTCGCCGAGCGGCAATCCCGCTCTACGGCGCGCCCGGGCGACGTCGACCTCGCGGCGCGTCTGCGGCGCCGTCCGACACGACCCTCTACCTCGGCGCTGCACGAGAACGAGACCGCCGCCGCGTGCGAGTGGTTCGTGCCGCGGCCGCCACTACCTCGAGGCGTGGGGCGACGCGCGCGCCTGGGACGGCACGGTCTCGCTGGTGCAGCCGCTGATCGCGCCGCTCTACGACGGCCGCAGCGCCGACGAGCTGCTCGCCGGTCGTCGCCGGCGCCGGCGAGCGCGACGCGCACGACCTGCTGCGCGAGCACTGGCGCGCGCGCCTCGGCGGCGCCGGTCCGGAGGCGGAGCGTGCCTGGCAGGAGGCGCTCCAGCGCGGCGTGATCCCGGGCACCGCCGCGCCGCGCGCGCGCCGGTCGCCGCCGACGCGCGGCGCGCTCGGCGGCTCGCACGCGCCGGCGCGACGCGGCGACGGCGCTCGAGGTTGCGTTCCGCCCCGATCCCGCGCGTCCACGACGGCCGCTTCACGAACAACGCCTGGCTGCTCGAGCTTCCCGACCCGATCACCAAGCTCACCTGGGACAACGCGGCGCTGCTGAGCCCGCGCGACGGCGGCGCGGCTCGGCGTCGCCACGGAGGACGTCGTCGAGGTCGCCGCCGGCGGCCGCGCGCTGCGCGCTCCCGGCGCTCGTCGTGCCCGGCCACGCCGACGACGCGGTGACGCTGCGGCTCGGCTACGGGCGCGGCGGCGCGGCGCCGGCGTCGGCACCGGCTTCGGCGTCGACGTCGCGCCGCTGCGGCGCGCGGCGGCGCCGTTCCTCGCCGTCGGCGCGCGCGCTGCGCCCGCACGCGGCGGCACGCGATCCGCTGGCGCTGCACGCAGACGCATTCGCGCATGGAGGACCGGCCGCTCGTGCTGCGCGCGGACGCTCGCGGCGTACCGCCGCGAGCCCGGCTTCACCGCCGACCATCGCGGCGCCGGTCGCCGCGCTCTACGAGCCGCCGCGTGGACGCCACGCGTCCGCAGTGGGCGATGACGATCGACCTCGGCGTCTGCACCGGCTGCAGCGCCTGCGTCGTCGCCTGCCAGGCGGAGAACAACGTGCCGGTCGTCGGCAAGGAAGGCGTGCGCGACGGCCGCGAGATGCACTGGCTGCGCATCGACCGCTACCTCGTCGGCGACGGCGACGAGCCCGCGCGTCGTCCACCAGCCGATGCTCTGCCAGCACTGCGAGAAGGCGCCGTGCGAGTACGTGTGCCCGGTCGAACGCCACCGTGCACAGCGCCGACGGCCTCAACGAGATGGTCTACAACCGCTGCGTCGGCACGCGGTTCTGCTCGAACAACTGCCCGTACAAGGTCCGGCGCTTCAACTGGTTCGACTACAACGCGCGACTCGCCGCGATCCGGAGCCGCTGGTCGCTGAACCCCGACGTCACCGTGCGCGAGCGCGGCGTGATGGAGAAGTGCACCTACTGCGTGCAGCGCATCCGCCGCGCCGAGATCGCGCGCCGGCATCGAGCGAGCGGCCGATCGCGCGACGGCGAGGTCGTGACCGCCTGCCAGCAGGCGTGCCCGACCGCGCGCCATCGTCTTCGGCTCGCTCACCGACCCGGACGAGCGCGGTCGTCGCGACGCGCGGCGGACCCGCGCGCGCTACGAGGTCCTGCACGAGCTCGGCACGCGGCCGCGCACGCTCTACCTCGGCGCGCATCGCCAACCCGAGCCCGGCGCTCGCCGGAGGACGCGGATGACCGCGGCGGCGATGGCGCGCCGTCGAGCGCCGAGCCGGTGCTGCGCGGCGACCGCGGCGACGCCGCGCTCACCGACCAGCTCCTGGCGCCGCTCTGGCAGCCGGCGCGGCGTGCCTGGCTGCTGCTCTTCGCGGCCTCGGCGCTCGGCGTGCTGCTGCTCGTCGGTCGCGGTCGCGTACACGTCGCGAGCGGCATCGGCGTGTGGGGCAACAACATCCCGGTCGCCTGGGCGTTCGCCATCATCAACTTCGTCTGGTGGATCGGGATCGGCCACGCCGGCACGTTCATCTCGGCGTTCCTGCTGCTGCTCGAGCAGCACTGGCGCGCGTCGATCAACCGCTTCGCCGAGGCGATGACGCTGTTCGCGGTGATGCAACGCGGCGCTCTTCCCGCTGCTCCACCTCGGCCGCCCGTGGTTCTTCTACTGGCTGATCCCGTATCCGGCGACGATGGGCGTGTGGCCGCAGTTCCGCAGCGCGCTGCCGTGGGACGTGGCGGCGGTCTCCACCTACTTCACGGTCTCGCTGCTGTTCTGGTACCTCGGCCTGGTCCCCGATCTCGCCGTCGGCGCGCGACCGCGCGCCGACGCCGGCGCAGGCGCGCGTCTACGGCCTCTTCGCGCTCGGCTGGCGCGGCTCGGCGCGCGACTGGCGCCGCTACCGGGTCGCGTACGGCCTGCTCGCCGGCGCTCGCGACGCCGCTCGTGGTCTCGGTGCACAGCATCGTCAGCATGCGACTTCGCGATCGCGCAGCTGCCCGGCTGGCACTCGACGATCTTCCCGCCGTACTTCGTCGTCGGCGCGATCTACTCGGGCTTCGCGATGGTCGCTGATGCTGCTGATCCCGATCCGCCGCGTCTACCGGCTGGAGAACGTGATCACCGAGCGCCACCTCGACGCGATCGGCGAAGATCCTCCTCGTCGACCGGCTCGCATGATGCGGCTACGCGTACGCGATCGAGACCTTCCTCGCCTGGTACAGCGGCGACGACTACGAGCGCTACGTGGCGCTGCGTGAACCGGCCGTTCGGGCCGTACGCCGCGCTGTACTGGACGATGCTCGCCTGCAACGTCGCGGCGCCGCAGCTGTTCTGGTGGCCGCGCCTGCGGCGCGATCCGCGTCGTGCTGTTCGGCGCCTCGACGGCGATCGTGATCGGCATGTGGATCGAGCGCTTCGTCATCATCGTCACGTCGCTGGAGCGCGACTTCCTGCCGTCGAGCTGGCACCTCTACGCGCCCACGTGGGTCGACCTCGGCATCCTCGCCGGGACGCTCGGGCTCTTCGGCTTGCTGTTCCTGCTCGTTCTCCGCTTCGTGCCGATCGTGCCGATCCACGAGGTGAAGAAGCTCCGGCGCGAGCTGCGCGAGGAGGCAGGATCGTGAACGCGCGCCGGCCGACGCTCTTCCGCCTGCTCGCCGCCGTCCGGCGCGCCGCGCGCATGATCGGCCTCGTCGTGCACCCGGGGCGGATCGTCGATCTCGTCGTCGACCCGATGCGGGTCGCGGTCGCCGCCGAGTACGACTCGCCGGAGGCGTTGCTCGACGCCGCCGCGCTACCTGCGCGCGCGCGGGTACACGCGGCTCGACGCGTACACGCCGTTCCCGGTGCCGGCGGTCGAGGACCGACTCGGCGTGCCGCGCACGCTTCCTGCCGTGGCTCGTGCTGCTGGCGGGTGCCACCGGCGCGGTCTTCGCGTACGGACTCCAGTGGTACTGCAACAGCTGGGACTATCCGATCGACGTCGGCGGCCGGCCGATCCATCCCGCGCCGGCCTTCATCCCGATCACGTTCGAGACGACGGTGCTGTTCGCCGCCGCCGCCGCCTTCGTCGGCTTCCTGATCTCGTCGCGGCTGCCCGAGCCGTGGAACCCGCTCTTCGAGATCCCGGAGTTCGAGCGCGCCAGCGTCGACCGCTTCTGGCTCGCGATCGACGGGCGCGACGCGTGCTTCGCCGGCGACCGCACGCCGGTCGAGCTCGCCGAGACGGCGCCGCTCAGGATCGTGCGGCCGGAGCCGAGGTCGTGAGGCGGCGCGGCTCCGATCGTCGCCGGCGGGCGTGCATGCTGGTCGCCGCGCTGGCGCTCGCCGCCGGCTGCCGCGACCGCGAGGGCGGAACCTTCGGCTTCGAGCGCATGCTCGACCAGCCGCGCTACGACGCCTACGAGCCGAGCACGCTGTTCGCGGACGGCGCCGCGATGCGGCCGGCCACCGGCGGGAGCGTCGCGCGCGACGTCGTGCTCGGTCCGCCCGCCCTGGTCGACGGCCGCGAGGGCGACCACTGGATCGACCGCGTCCCGCTCGACGTCGACGCGCCCGCTGCTCGAGCGCGGCCGCGGCCGCTTCGACGTGTACTGCGCCGCCTGCCACGGCCTCGCCGGCGACGGCGACAGCCCGGTCGCCCGCAACATGGCGCTGCGCAAGCCGCCCTCGCTGCACGAGCCGCGGATCCGGGCGCTGCCGGCCGGCCGCCTCTACGCCGTCGTGCGCGACGGCTACGGGCTGATGCCGTCGTACGCGGAGGAGCTGTCGGTCGGCGAGCGCTGGGCGGTCGTCGCCTACGTCCGCGCCCTGCAGCTCAGCCAGGGCGCGCGGCTCGCCGAGCTCCCGCCGGAGCTGCGGAGCGAGGCGCGCGCACGCGCCGACGCCGGCGCCGAGGAGCGCCGGTGAGCGACACGGTGGTCATGCGCAGCAGCCGGCCGGTGGCGCTGCCCGCGGCCGTCGTCGCCGCGCTCGGCGCGGTCGTCCTCGCGGTCGGCATGTGGCTCGATCCGGCGCGCGCCTTCGCCGCCTACCTCGAAGCGTACGTGTACGCGCTCGGGATCGCCCTCGGCGCGCTGTCGCTGGTGATGATCGCGCACGCCACCGCGGCGACCTGGCTGGTCGTGATCCGCCGGCTCGCGGAGAGCGTCGCGGCGACGTTGCCGCTCTACGCGCTGCTCTTCCTGCCGATCCTCGCCGGGCTGTCGCGCCTCTACCCGTGGGTGCCGCCGATCCCGGACCGCGAGCTGCGCGAGGCGATCGCGAAGAAGCAGGCGTATCTCAACGTGCCCTTCTTCGTCGTCCGCTCCGCGTTCTACCTGCTCAGCTGGAGCGGCCTCGCGTGGGCGCTCCGACGCTGGTCGCTCCGGCAAGATGCGGAGCCCGGTGCGGCGCGGCTCGAGTGGAGCGTGCTGGTGAGCGGGCTCGGCCTGGTGCTGTTCGGCTTCACGATCACGTTCGCCGTCTTCGATTGGGTGATGTCGCTCTCGCCCGACTGGCGCTCGACCATGTTCGGCATCTACTTCTTCGCCGGCGCGATGGTCGCCGCGCTCGCGCTCCTCGTGCTGCTGACGCGCGCCTGTGAGCGCAGCGGCCATCTCGACGGCGCGATCGCGGCGTCGCACTACCATGCGCTCGGACGGCTGCTCCTCACCTTCGTCATCTTCTGGGCGTACGTCGCGTACTCCCAGGGGTTCCTCGTCTGGATCGCGGACGTCCCCGCCGAGTCGCGCTGGTACCTGGCACGCACGCAGCACGGCTGGTCGTGGGTGCTCGCGCTGCTGGTGGTCGGCCATTTCGCGCTGCCGTTTTTGATCCTGCTGTCACGGGCGGCCAAACGCAGTGCCGCCGTGATGGCGACGCTCGCCGGCTTCCTGCTGCTGATGCACTGGGTCGACGTCTTCTGGCTCGTCCGCCCGTCGATCGAGCCGCGCGGCGTGCCGCTGCCGTGGATGGAGCTCGGCGCGCTCGCGGCGGTGGTCGGCGCGAGCGTCGCGTTCGGCGCCTGGCGCGCGAGCGGCCACGCCCTCGTCCCGCGCGGCGACCCGCGCCTCGCGGCGTCGCTGCGCTACGTGAGCCGATGAGCGAGCCGGCGGAGCGCAGATGGCGCCAGCAGCACGACCGCGTCGCGGCGCGACCGGCGGTGATCCTGATCGCGGGCACGCTCGCGGTCATCGCCGGCAGCGTCGCGGTGTCGTGGTGGCTCCTCCGCCGCGACGCCGGCGGCGGCGCGCGCGTGACCCGCATCGACACGCGCGGTCCGCGCGCCGAGGTGCCGGCGGGCGCGGCGTCGATCGGCGGCGTCCGCCAGACTCTGATCGAGCGCGACGAGGAGACGGCGCGTCTGCTCCACGACCAGCGGCGGCGCCTCGAGTCGTTCGCGTGGGTGGATCGCGATCGCGGCATCGTTCGCATCCCGATCGAGCGCGCGATGGATCTGGCGGCGGCGGGCATGACGCCGGTTGCCCCGGCGACACCGCCGGCCGCGACCGCCGCCGCCGCGACCGCGGGCGCGGCGCTCGTCCCGGCGGCCGCGCTCGCCACGCCGGCGCCGATCGGCGCGCCGCGAGGGCCGACGCGATGACGGCCGCGACGCGCATGCTCGCGCTCGCGGGCGCGCTCGTCCTCGCGAGCGCCGCCCGCGCGGCGGCGATCGACGCGCCGCCGGCGCTCGCCGGCGTCGGCATCGTCGACCGCGCCGGCGCCCGCGTGCCGCTCGACGTCACCTTCGTCGATCACGACGGGCGCCGCGTCCGCCTCGGATCGTACTTCGACGGCACGCGCCCGGTGGTGCTCATCCTCGCGTACTACCACTGTCCGATGCTGTGCCCGCTGATTCTCGACGGGCTCGGCCGCGCGCTCGCGGCGGCGGGCCGGGTCGGCGCCGTGCGCGTGCTCACGATCAGCATCGACCCGCGCGACCGCCCCGCCGACGCCCGCACCCGCCGCGCCGCCGTCCTGGCGGCGCTGCCGAGCGCCGGCGCGCGACGCGACGTCGACTGGACGTTCCTCGTCGACGGTGACGGCGCGGATGCCGCCGACGGTGCGGGCGTCGACGCCGGCGCCGGCGATGCCGCCGATGCTCGCGTTGACGGCGCCGCGGCGCGGTCCGCCCGGGCGACGCGCTCGCGCGCCGTCCGCGGCGCCGCGTCCGTTGCCGGGGCCGACGGCGCGGCGCGCGTCGCCGAGGCCGACGGCGCGGCGCGCGTCGCCGAGGCCGTCGGCTACCGCTACCGTCGCGACCCGGCGAGCGGCGAGTACGCCCACGGCGCCGCGATCTTCGTGCTCCGCGGCGACGGCCGCCTGGCGCGCGTGCTGCAGGGCGTGGCGCCGACCGCGGCGGAGCTCGTGGCGGCCCTCGACGCCGCCTCCGGCGCCGCGGACGACGCGGGCGCGACGGGCGCCGCAGCGCGCGGCGCCGCCGCCGGCTCCACGGACGACGCCAGCGCGACGGACGGCGCGGCGGTCGGCACCGCCGCCGGTGCGGGCGCGACCACCGGAACCGGCGCGGCGGCGCTCGCGGCCGGCCTCCTCCAGTGCTTCCGCTACACGCCGTCGTTGCGCCGCCATGGCGGCGCCGTCGTCGCCGCCTTCCAGATCGGCGGCGCGCTCATCCTGGTCGGCTTCGGGGTGGTGATCGCGACCGCTCGCCGCCGTGCCCGCGGCCGGAGGCGCCGGTGATCGCCGGCGGACTCCCGGGGCTCGCGGTGCGGGCGGCGACGAGCCCGCTCTCGGACGTCCTCGGCGCCGCCAGCAACCTCTTCCACGGCCTCCTGATGATGCCGGAGCAGGCGTCGACGATGGCGCCCCGCATCGACGCCCTGCAGTTTCTCGAGTTCGCGTTCCTGTGGGTGATCGCCGCCGTCACGCTCGGGGCGGGCGGATGGCTCGCGTGGCGCTACCACCGCCGGGCGCCGCTCGCGCCCGACACCGTCACGCCCGAGATCCGCGCGCCGCTCTGGCTCGAGGGCGTCTTCGCGGGCGTGCTGCTGGTCGCGTTCCTGGTGTTCTGGGTGATCGGCTACCGCCAGTACGTCGACGCGAGCCTGCCGCCTGCGGGCGCGATGGAGGTCTACGTCACCGGCAAGCAGTGGATGTGGAAGTTCGCGTACGCCGACGGCCCGACCTCGGCGGGCACGCTCTACGTCCCGCTCGGACGTCCGGTGCGGCTGATGCTCACCTCGCGCGACGTGATCCACAGCTTGTTCGTTCCCGCCTTCCGCTTGAAGCAGGACGCCGTGCCCGGGCGCTACACCTCGATCTGGTTCACGGCGACGCGCCTGGGCCGGTACGACATCCTGTGCGCCGAGTTCTGCGGCGCCGGGCACTCGCGCATGTGGGGCGAGGTCGTCGTGCTGCCGGAGGCCGAGTTCGAGCGCTGGCTCTCGGGCGCGCGCCCGCAAACCGCCACCGGCCCGGTCGGCGAGTCGCCGCTGACCGCGCCCGCGGCGCGCGAGGGCGGCGGGCGCGGTCGTCTCGCCGTGCGCGGCGTCCGCATCGCCGGCGCGGCGGGCTGCCTGCGCTGCCACACCCTCGACGGCGGGCCGACATCGGGCCGACGTGGGTGGGCCTCTACGGCTCGCGCGTCACCCTCGCCGGCGGCGAGAGCGTCGTCGCCGACGAGGCCTATCTCACGGAGTCGATGATGGACCCGCTCGCAAAGATCGTCGCCGGATTCCAGCCCGTGATGCCGACGTACCAGGGACGGCTCACGCCCGGCGACACCGCGGCGTGCTCGAGCTCATCAAGTCGGTGCGCGGCGGCGTCGCGACCACGTCGGCCGGCGACAGCCCCGCCCCGGTGGTCGGGCGCGCGCCGACGAGGGAGCGGCCGTGACGGTTCCGGTACGCGTCGCCGAGCCGCCGCCGCCGAGCTACCTCGACGGCGGAGCACGGCGTGTGGTCCTGGCTCGCGACCCACGACCACAAGCGCATCGGCCTGATGTTCCTGGTCGCGACCTCGCTCGCGCTCGCGCTCGGCGGCACGTTCGCGCTCGCTCATGCGCATCGAGCTGCTGACGCCGCGCAGACCTTCGTCGGCGCCGAGACCTACAACCGCTTCTTCACCCTGCACGGCGTGATCATGGTGTGGCTGTTCATGATCCCGTCGATCCCGACGACCTTCGGCAACTTCCTGCTGCCGATCATGATCGGCGCCGAGGACGTGGCGTTCCCGCGGCTCAACCTGGCGAGCGTCTACGTCTACGTCGCTCGGCGCGGCGGTCGTGCTGTGGGCGATGGTCGCCGGCGGCGTCGACACCGGCTGGACGTTCTATCCGCCCTACAGCACCCACTCGCCGACGGCGGTCGGCACGGTCGCGCTCGGCGTCTTCATCCTCGGCATCTCGACGATCATGACCGGCATCAACTTCATCGTCACCACGCATACGCTGCGCGCGAAGGGCCTCAGCTGGGGACGCCTGCCGCTGTTCGTGTGGGCGATCTACGGCACCAGCATCATCCAGGTGCTGGCGACGCCGGTCCTCGGGCTGACGCTCGCGCTGGTCGCGCTCGATCACGTGTTCCGCGTCGGGATCTTCGACCCCGCGGCCGGCGGCGATCCGCTGCTCTACCAGCACCTGTTCTGGTTCTACTCGCACCCCGCCGTCTACATCATGATCCTGCCGGCGATGGGCGTGATCAGCGAGGTCGTCTCGACGTTCTCGCACAAGAACCCGTTCAGCTACCGCGGGATCGTGATCGCGACCGTCGGCATCGCGTTCGTCGGCTTCCTGACCTGGGGCCACCACATGTTCGTCGCCGGCATGTCGACGCTCGACGCCGGCATCTTCGGCATCCTCTCGATGTTCGTCGCGGTGTTCTCGGCGATCAAGGTGTTCTCCTGGATCGGCACCCTGTACGGCGGTTCGATCTCGTTCCGGACGCCGATGCTCTACTTCTTCGAGTTCCTGTTCCTGTTCGGCGTCGGCGGCATGACGGGAGTCGCGCTCGCCAGCATGTCGCTCGACGTGCACTGGCACGACACCTACTTCGTCGTCGCGCACTTCCACTTCATCATGGTCGGCGGGACGCTGACCGGCTTCCTCGCCGCGCTCCACTACTGGTTCCCGAAGATGTTCGGCCGCCTCTATCCGGAGCGGCTCGGGTACGTCGCCGCGGTGCTGGTCTTCATCGGCTTCCTCGGCACCTTCGTGCCGCAGTTCCTGCTCGGCAACGCCGGCATGCCGCGGCGCTACTACGACTACCCGGCGCGGTTCCAGACGCTGCAACGTGCTCTCGACGATGGGATCGTGGTTGCTCGCCGCCGGTCTCATCCTGGTGCTCGCATATCTCCTGTGGTCGCTGCGCTGGGGCGAGCGGACGTCCGACAACCCGTGGGGATCGCGCGGCTTCGAGTGGGACACGCCGTCGCCGCCGCCGCGCGACAACTACCTCGAGCCGCCGGTGATCACGCGCAAGCCCCACGACTACTTCGAGGCGCGCCGATGAGCCGGGCGTCGTCCGCCGCGGCAGGGGAGGGCGCGGGCGCCGCCGCGCGGCTCCACCTCACGACCCGGTACGAGACGCTCGAGAACCAGACGCAGGCGGCGCGCCTCGGCATGTGGGTCTTCCTCGCCAGCGAGGTGCTGCTCTTCGGCGGGCTCTTCACGCTCTACGCGGGGACGCGCGCCCAGTACCCGCGCGAGTTCGCCGCCGCGGCCGGCGAGACCGACCTCCTGCTCGGCAGCCTGAACACCTACATCCTGGTGACGGCGAGCTTCCTCGTGGCCCTCGCGTTGCACGCCACCCGCGCCTCGCGGCCGCGTGCCGCGGGCGTCCTGCTCCGCTCGCCGCCGGCCTCGGCGTGGCGTTCCTCGGCCTGAAAGGTCTCGAGTACGCGCACCACCTCCGGGACGGCCTCGCGCCCGGCGCGTACTATCACGCCGCGACGCTCCACGGCCGCGGCGTCGAGGCGTTCTTCGCGCTCTACTACGCGATGACCGGCCTGCACGCGCTGCACGTGGCCATCGGCATCGGTCTCCTCGGATGGCTGGCGCGCGCCTCGTTTCGCGGCGCGTACGGTCCCGAGTATCACACGCCGCTCGAGCTCGGCGGCATGTACTGGCACTTCGTCGACATCGTCTGGCTGTTTCTCTGGCCGGTCTTCTACCTGCTGCGGTGACCCATGCTCGCACGCTACGTCGGCACGTTCGTCGCGCTCCTGCTCCTCACCTCGCTGACGCTCGGGCTCTCGTTCGCCCACCTCGGGGCGGCGTCGGTGCCGGTGGCGCTGACGATCGCGCTCACCAAGAGCGTGCTCGTCGCGCTGTTCTTCATGCACCTGATCGAGCACCGGACGAGCAGCTGGCTCGCGCTGCTGGTCGCGGTGCTGCTCGCCGGCACGCTGATCGGCCTCGCCTTTCTCGACGTCGTCACGCGCGATCGGGTCGACGTCCGGCCGCCGGTCGCGTCACGGACCGTCGATCGTCGGACCGACACCGGCTGACGGCGGCGCGCGATCGCGGTCAACCGCATGGTCGCGAGCCACGGCGCCGGCCCGCGGCTCGCCGCGTCGCACACGTGCGAGCTGCAGCGCGTGCGGCGCCGGCGGGCGGTCACTCCGGCGGAGGCGGGACCGTCGCGGGTCGCGGCTGGCGATCGGCACTGCCCGGCCGAGCGGCGGCCGGCCGATCGCTCACGGCGCGTCGCCGTCGTCGGCGCCCCAGGCGACGGTCGTGATCAGCGCGTTGGCGCTCTGCCGTGAGTCGAGGCGCGTGTGCTGCACGACGATCGGGACGTCCGCCGTGACGACGCTCGCGTAGTCGGTCTCGCGCGGGACGGGAGCCGGATCGGCGAGGTCGTTGAACCGGACGTGGCGCGTGCGGCGCGCGCCGACCGTCAGCCGATACGGTCCGACCGGGTCGCGGTCGGCGAAGTAGATCGTGATCTCGATGTGGGCGTCGCGGTCAGAGGCGTTCAGGATGCACGCCGTCTCGTGGCTCGTCATCTGCGGCTCGGGACCGGTGCTCGTCCCGGGGATGTAGCCTTCCGCGATCGCCCAGCGCCGCCGTCCGATCGCCATCGCCGCCCCTAGACCAGCTCGCGGACCTTGTCGGAGAGCGCGGTGAGCGCGATGGCGTCGCGGTTCGGCGTGCCGCGCAGCAGTGACTCCGCGAAGTGCAGCGCCTGCTTCATCTCGATCTTCGGCGGCAGCGGCGGCTCGTGTGGATCGACGACCGCCTCGATCAGGAACGGTCCCGGGTGGGCGAGCGCGCGATCGACGACGGCGCCGCAGTCCTTCGGGTCCTCGATCGTCGCGCCGTCGACGCCGAACGCGCGCGCCAGCGCGACGAAGTCGATCGGCTGGAGCTCGCAGCCGAACTCGGGGTTCCCGAGGAAGACCATCTGCTCCCACTTGATCTGGCCGAGCGTGTTGTTCTTCACGATCACGATCTTGAGCGGCAGGCGGTACTTCACGCAGGTCGCGAGCTCGGCCATCAGCATCGAGAAGCCGCCGTCGCCGATGAACGCGACGCATGGCCGGTCGGGGTAGGCGAGCTGGGCGGCGATCGCGTAGGGAAAGCCGTTCGCCATGGTCGCGAGCGTGCCCGAGAGCGTGTGCATCTGGCCGCGCTTCACGGGCATGTGCCGCGCCCACCAGGTCGCGATCGTGCCGGAGTCGCAGGTGACGATCGCGTTCGCCGGCAGCCGCTTGCCGAGCTCGTGGGCGATCACCTGCGGCTTCATCGGCACGTCGGGGCGCGTGCCGCGCTCCTCCATCAGCGCCCGCCACTTCTCCATCCCCGCCTGCGCCTTCTCGAGGAACCCGCGGTCGTCCTTGCGGCGCAGCAGCGGCAGCAGCGCCTCGCAGCGTGCGGCGGCTGTCGCCGACGAGGCCGACCTCGACCGGATAGCGCAGGCCGATCCGCATCGGGTCGAGCTCGATCTGGACGCCGCGCGCCTGCCCCGGCTTCGGCATGAACTCGATGTAGGGAAACGACGAGCCGACGATGAAGAAGCGTGTCGCAGTCCTCGAACGCCTCCTGCGAGGGCCGGGTGCCGAGCAGGCCGATCGCGCCGGTGGTGTACGGGCTGTCGTCGGGGACGGCGGCCTTGCCGAGGAGCGCCTTGACGATCGGCGCCGCGAGCGTGTCGGCGACGCGCTCGAGGGCCTCGGTCGCGTCGAGCGCGCCGCGGCCGGCGAGGATCGCGACCTTGCGGCCGGCGTTCAGGATCTCGGCGGCCGCCTCCAGCGCGTCGTCGGCGGGGACGTGCGTGGCGGCGGTGCGCGCGTCGGAGGTGTGGTGCGGGACGTTGCGCTTGCGAGCGCTCGCTGCGCTTCATCGGCATCGACTGCATGTCGACCGGGAACGTCAGGTGCGCGACCCCGCGGTAGGCGAGCGCCGTCCGGCACGCCAGGTCGGCGACGTTCTCGACGTGCGCCGGCCCCATGATGCGGGTGTTGTAGACGGCGACGTTCTCGTAGAGCTTGTCGAGCTCGACGTCCTGCTGCGTGTGCGTGCCGATGAGGTCGTGGAACTGGAGGCCGGTGATCGCCAGGACCGGTTGCCCGTCGAGCTTGGCGTCGTAGAGGCCGTTCAGCAGGTGCACGCCGCCGGGCCCGGAGGTCGCGAGGCAGCATCCGAGCTTGCCCGTGAACTTCGCGTAGCCGCACGCCATGAACGCCGCCGCCTCCTCGTGGCGCACCTGGACGAAGCGCACCTCGTCCTGGCGGGTGCGCAGCGCCTCGATGATGCCGTTGATGCCGTCGCCCGGGAGGCCGAAGACCACGTCGATGCCCCAGTCGTGGATGACGTCGATCAGGACGTCGGCTGCCGTCGTGCTCATGCTCCCTCCTTGCCGGGGCGGCCGCCGACGTGAGCGGCTCGCGTCGCCGCGCCGCCCGTCATCCGACGACGTTCCTTCGCAGCGCCGCCGCGATCGCGCGTGCGCCGGGGCTGACGACCGTGAGCGCCGCCGCCAGCGCCAGCGCGGCGCCGCCGAGCGCGGCGCGGTGCTCGGTCGCCCAGAGCTGCGCGCTCCGGCCGTACGCGCGGCCGTCGAACTCGCCGTGCGCGCCGTGATCGCCGGCCACCGGCGTCCAGAGGTTGTCCGGCCGGTCCGGCGCGACGCGCTCCTTCGTCTGCTGCGAGCGGTATCCGGTGCGCGCCAGGTAGCGATCGCCGATCCGCGGAAAGAGCTTGTTCCCGAGGATGACGATCAGGGTCGACAGGCCGACGTAGAGCTCGGTGCGATCGTGGTCCGCCGCCCACAGCACCGCACGCGCGGCGACCTCCGGCTGATAGATCGGCGGCACCGGCTGCGGCTTTCCGGGGAGACGCGTGCGAACCCAGCCGAATTGCGGGGTGTTGAGCGCCGGCATCTCGACCATGCTGACGCGGACGCGGCTGCGATCGTGCAGCAGCTCGCAGCGCAGCGAGTCGGTGAAGCCCTGGATCGCGTGCTTGGCACCGCAGTAGGCCGCTTGCAGCGGGATGCCGCGATAGGCGAGGGCCGAGCCGACCTGGATGATTACGCCGCGGTCGCGCGGCAGCATGCGCTTCAGCGCCGCGAGCGTCCCGTAGACGTAGCCGAGATACGTGACCTCGGTGACGCGACGAAACTCCTCCGCGGTCATCTCCTTGATCGGCGAGAACACCGACACCATGGCGTCGTTCACCCACACGTCGATCGGACCGAAGCGCTCCTCGACGGCGCTCGCCGCCGCATCGACCGCGGACGCGTCGGCGACGTCGGTCGGAATCGCGAGCGCTTCGCCGCCGAGCTCCTGGACGTCGCGGCGCGCGCCCTCGAGGCCGTCCTCGCCGCGGGCGAGGAGTCCGATGCGCGCGCGTCGCGGCGCGAAGGCCCGCGCGACCGCGCGCCCGACGCCGGCAGAGGCGCCCGTGATGACGATGACTGGTGCAGTATGCTGCGACTGTGGGTTTCGGGGCATTCGACTCGACTCCTACGCGGCGCCGTGCGCCGCGGATCTCGCTGCTCCGGCGACGTGGCGCGCCGCCGTCGTCTAGAACGTCAGCAATCGTGGTGCCGCTCTGCGGAGGCGGCGGCAGCGAGACATGTGGACGCCTTTGGCGGTGACGTACGGTCGGCGGTGCGGCCGTCCGTGGCGCGGACCGACAAACCGTTTGTACAAAGCGCCGCGGCCCGGCCGCCATTGCGCGGAGGCACCGCTCACATCTTCTCCTTGATGCCGCGCTCGAGGAGCCACCACCAGTTCACCGGGTAGCTCGTGAGGAAGCCCGCAAGCATCGCGATCTGCATCATGAACCAAAACACCGGATCGGTTTTCGGCAGCTCGTGGCCGACGATCAGGAAGACGACGATCGCCATCCAGCCGTACATGCCGACCTGTCACGCGGTCAGCGACAGGGTGTCCGCCTCGAGCGCCGCGGCGAGCGCCGCGCGCGGCGAGAGCCCCTTCATCGGCTTGATCGTGAGGTACTGGAAGACGATGCCGAAGCCGAAGCCGAACGCCAGCACGTAGTCGAGTCCCCACGTTCCGAAGATCTTCTCCCCGAAGAGCGAGAGCCACCCCGGGTGCATCACCGTCCGGCCGGTGGGGACGTCGAAGCGGCCGACATCGCAGCGGCCGCACCAACCGCGGCCCCGCGTCTGCTCGTCAGCGACGCGGCCGCACCACCCGCGGCCGCGCGTCCACTCGTCAGTGGATGCCGAGCCGTTTGCAAATCCGGAATACCTCGTCCTTCACGGTCGGACGAGTCGTCTCCGGTGGTCGTGCGATCTCATCCACGCGATTGCTCCGCATGAAACGCGATGAGTCGTCGCGCGCCACCGTTTTCTCGACGTCTGAATCGCGCACCTTCACGTCTCCTCGACGTTGAACGGTGCAAGTCCGGTGCCGTCAGCGCGCTGCCGACATCTGAGGCTGATCACCGGCGGCACGGACCGCGGCGCGTGCGCTCGCTCGGTGGGCGGCGGCGCGTGCAGCCTGTTCGGCAAGGGCGGCGGGGCGGAGAACCGACAACCGCATGCGGCCGGCGTGGACGATTCCGAGACGCTGCCAGTGCTGCAGAATGCGGCTCACCGTGTAGACCGTCGTTCCGGCGATCTGTGCCAGGTCGTGACGGGAGAGCGGGAGATCGAGCGCCGACGCTCCCGCGTCGACGTGAGCGGCTGCGCCTTCGCGAACCGACGGCGGCGCGCTCGGACGTTTGCGATCCGCCTCCTGCCACCGTGCGTGCGTGCGCAGCAAGGTGCGGGCGAGACGCTGCTCGACGCAGTCCGTCGCGAGCTCACGGTAGCGCGTCCGGAAGTCCTCGACGCGGCGGGCGAAGAGTTGGACGATGCTCGCGCTGAAGCTCGGATACGTGTCCATCAGCTTGAGGATCGCGCGCCGGTTCCACGACAGCACGTCGCTGAAGCACAGCGTGACGGCCGACACCGAGTAGCGTGGCTCGCGTGCGAGCGTGTCGGCACCGAACAGCTCGCCCGGCCCGATCACCCGCAGCACGAACGGGGAAGAATCGGGTACCGTCTGCACGAGCCTGACGCCGCCGCAACGCAGCACCCACACGTCGTTCGCCGTCGCGCCGGCCTCGAAAAGCACGGTGCCACGCGCCGCGCGTGTCACGCGCGCGGTGTGCGCCAGCAGCCAGACGTCTTCCCGCGGCAGCGCGGAGAACGAGGGTACGAGGGGGACGAGCGACTGTGGGTCGCATCGTTCGGGAAGTCGCTCGCGAACCATTCACCGATCGTGCCGCCAGTACGTCGCGTAGACAAGCTCCCCCGAATCGGCGCGCCGTTGCTCCCGCGATCGCGCTACCGACGGTCGGGCGCACCGCAGATGCGCGGGAGAGCGCGGGCCTCGGAAGGCTATTCGCGACCCGTCAACGGGGCCCGGCCGCGCGGTCCGTTTCCGGCGCGCTGGCGGCGATCGCGTGCGGACCGTCCGACGGGACAGCGGGCGGTTGCATTTCCATGCGGGCGATCCCGCCGGCTGCCGTGACGACGCTACGGATGCCGTGACGGTCGACTGCTTCCGGGGAATCGACGCGGGCACGGCCGAGCGCCGCCGTCAGCTCATCGACCGCGGCTTTGTCGATGTCCTCGCCGGCGTTCCCGACGGCAGGCGGCTGGCGGCGTTCGCAGCCCACCCCCGTCCCGATCATGGCAGCCAAGACGACGGCCCAGAGGGCGGTGCGAATCGGGGCTCGCGTCACGGCTGCGGCCTCGAGCGGCGGCCGGCGACCGGACGAACGTCGCCCGCGCTCACGCAATCATCGTCACGGTCGATCCCGCTCGACATGTGCGACTCCCTTTCGGTGATCCGACGGCTCGCGGCCGGCTCGGCCGGAGCGAGCGCCGCATCGCTCACTCGGTAGCATGCCACTGCTGAGTCGCATGGCAAGCGGGGTTTCTTGCGTCCGCGGGACGGCGGCCGGCACGCCCCAGCGCCTGTCGCCGGGCCTCCGTGCGTGCGTGCCCGCGCCACTGGGGTCAGGCCGTCGCTTCGAGGTTGCGCTCCTCGCGGCGCCGGAACCAGCGTGCGACCGGCACGTCGGACGACGAGTGCGCGATGATGGACGCGGCGACGACGATCGCGACGAGGTGAAAGAGCCGCTCGGCCGGCGCGACGTGGCTCTGGAGGATCAGCAGCGCGTATAGGACGGACGCGAACCCCTTCGGTCCGAACCACGCGGCGACCGCACGCTCGCGCCAATCGAGGGCGCTGCCGAGGAGGGCGAGCGCGAGCGCGAACGGACGGACGGCGAGCAGGACGAGGAGCGCGAAGGCGTATCCGGAGAGCGGGATCTGCGCCAGGAAGCGCGGCGAGAGCAGCGCGCCCAGCACCAGCACGCCCGCGAGCTTCAGAACCTCGCTGAGCGTCCAGCCGAGCGTGCGAAACGCCTCGCGGATCGCGGGTCCCGCGGTCGCGACCGTGACCCCGGCGGCGAACGCGCCGAGGAACTCGTTGGCGTGCATCAGCGAGGTGAGGCTCAGCACCAGCAGCCCGATCGCGAGCGCGTTGAGCGGCTGGTAGGCCGCGGTCGCCGAGAAGAGGCGGCTCTTCTCGAGCGTGATCGCGACCCACGGCACGGCCACGCCGACCGCGACGCCGAGCGCGAGGTCGAGCAGCGTCAGGACGGCGTCGAACGCGCTCCGCGACACCACCGCGAGCATCAGGATCACGAGCGGCAGCGCGAGACCGTCGTTCACCCCGCTCTCGATGTTGAGCAGTCGGCGCAGGCGCTCGGGGACGTCCCGATGGCCGACCAAGGTCGCTGCGAAGACCGGATCGGTCGGGCTCAGGACGGCGCCGATCAGAAGCGCTTCCGGCCACGGCAGGCCGACGACGACGTGCGCGAGGACCGCGGTTGCCCCGAGCGTCAGCGGCATCCCGAGTAGGAGCGCGCGCCCCGGCAGACGCCACGCCGTCCGCAGCTCGCCGAGCGGGAGCTGCATGCCTTCGGTGAAGAGCACCGTGAAGAGCGCGAGCTCGGTGAATCGCGACACCAGCGGATCGCCGGGACGAAGCGAGACGACGCCGAGCATCCCGTTGCCGAGGACGAACCCGGCTGCGAGGAAGAGCACCGCCGTCGAAAGCACCGTGCGGTCCGCGACGTCGGAGATCAGCACCGCGAGCAGCAGGGTCACCGCGAAGGCGAGGAGGACGCTCACCGCCCGCCTCCAAGGCGACGACGCGCGCGACGGAGGACCGGCATCCGCCGATTGTCGCAATGGCGCGCCGGCTTCGCCACCCGCAGGCGCCGCGCGCCGCGATCCTCGCGCCGCGCGCCGAGATCGGCGCGGCGCTGGTGCGCGCGATCTAGCCGGCGCCGGCGGACGGGGACGCGAAGGGAACCGCGGCCGATCTCCGCCTCGACCCGGCGATCGCGAGCCTCGAGCGCAAGCTGATCCCGCGCGCCCTGCAGGCGAGCGGCGACACCAAGGCCGAGGCGGCGCGGCTGCTCGGGGTCAACGAGCGCACGCTCTGGTACAAGCTTCACCGGCCGTGACGCGTGGCGCTCCGTCGCCGCCCCGGAGGGCGACGCGCGTCAGCGTCGTCCCGGCAGTCGCCGCTCCTCGACCGGCGCGAGCGGCTGGACCGCCGGCGCGCCCGGCTCCATCCCGGGCTGCGGGCGTTCCGGACGGACGTACTTGCTCGGCCGCCCCACCGCGGTGTTCGAGACCGTGTAGATCTGGCCGCCGCGCATGAAGAGCGTTGCGCATCTCGGCGAGGTTGAACGGCCGCGACCCGAGCCGGCCGAAGACGCTCACCTGGTTGCCGCTCTCGTCGACGGCGCGGTCGCGGTCGAGGCCGCGTCGAGAGCGCGATCGCCGGGCCGTGCGTGTGGCGGGTCGCGATCAGGCGCGGCGTCGGCGCCGGGCTGAAGCCCGAGCTGCCGGGCGTCTCGCCCGGCGAGATCAGCTGCACGACGCGCAGGCCGTTCCGGCCGTCGGCGACGTAGGCGAAGATGCTGGCGTCGGTCGCGCCGACGCGCACCGCGCGGGTGTCGTCGAGCAGGCCGCCGGCGTTGAACATCTGGTAGAGGAACGGCTGCGTCGGCCGCTCGACGTCGACGATCGCGAGGCCCTGGCTGCCGGCGGCGACGTAGGCGTAGGTGCGCGCGACGTGGAGATCGCCGCGCCTCGGCGATCGGCAGCGACGCGACCAGCCGCGGCCGCGTCGGCTCGGTGACGTCGATGACGCGCAGACCCTGCGCGTCGGTCGACGAAGGCGTAGCGGAACTGGATCGCGATCGCGCGCGGGTCCTGGAGGTCGGGCGCGCCGAGCTCGGCGACGACGCGCGGGTGCGAGCGGATCGTCGATCGCGACCACGACCAGGCCGCGCGTCGCACAGCACGTAGGCGTAGTCGCCGGCGATCGTGATGAAGCGCGCGTCGTCGAGGACGCCGTCCGGATTGAAGGTCGCGGCGCGCTCGAGGAAGTTGTTCGTCGGGTCGCCGTCGCCGAGCATGTCGACGTCGACGACGACCAGGCCCTCGTAGCGGTCGGCGACGTAGGCGTAGCGATAGAGCGGGTGCAGATCGGCTGCTCCTCGTTCGCCGGGTCGTGATCGCGATCCGGTCGTCGATCGGCATGTTGGTCGGCAGCGCGACCGCAGGTCGCGAACTCGGTCTTCACGTAGGCGCGCTGGCCGAGCGGCGACACCGGCGCGGTGATGATGCGCTCGGAGAAGCCCTTGTTGTCGATGTTGGCGACGTCGAAGACGCGGAAGCCGCCCTCGCCGTTGGCGGTGTAGAGGTACTCGCCGCGGAGCTGGAGGCTCAGGATGTCCGCCTTGCGGCTCGTGAGGTCGGCGCCGGGATGGTGTACGCCTCGCGCAGCTCGAGGTCGTTCGCGAGGTGGCGCTCGTAGTTCTCCGGGTAGGCGAGGTGGTGCAGGTTGCTGCCGATCACCGCCTGCGGCTCGTCCCACTCGGTCACCGCGACGGCCTCGAAGCCGTCCTCGCCCTCGCCGACCCAGGCGTAGCGGCCGATGAAGTTCACGAAGTTCGTGCCGAGCGTCAGCACCTGCGCGAGCCAGGCGTTGTTGTCGCCGGCCTGCCGAGAGGTGGCAGTCGTCGCAGGTGCGCGTCTCGGTCTTGCGCACGGTGTGGGCGAAGTGGGCGTTGAACGCCTGGCTGCTGAAGCCCTCCGCCGAGACCGGCGGCTGCTGGTGTAGAGCCGCTCGCGGTTGGCGTTCGTCGAGCTGATGATCAGCGCGCTCGACGAGCGCACCGGCGCGATCCGTGCCGCCCTTGGTCGGCATGTGGCGGCCGAGCATGAAGATGTCGTGGCGGATCACCTGCGGGTTGTACGACGTCCAGTTGCGGGTCTCGCCGCCCTCGAAGTGCTTCTTCGCCTCGTGCCAGTTCGCCTGCTGCGGCAGGTGGCAGCCGAAGCAGCTCGTCACCCACGAAGTGTGGCAGGTGTAGCAGGCCATCGCGTCGCCGTGCGCCGAGCGCTGCGCTCGTCGTCGGGGACCGCGCCCCAGGTCTTGCCGTCGCGCTGGATCGTCTTCGCGAGGCGCCGCGCGTCGCGTTGTAGTGCGTGCGAGCTCGGGTCGATGCTGTCGATGACCTGCTCACGTCCCACTCGAGGTCCGCGCGCAGCATCGAGCGCTGGATGAGCGTGCCGCCGACCCACTCGAAGCGGCGTTCGCCGAACGGCGTGATGCCGTTCAGGAGGTTGTGTGCCTCCGCTCGGCGCCGCCGGTCCGCTGGTGCGCGACGTTGGCCGCACGAGCTGACGGTGCCGTGGCAGTCCTGGCACTGGATCTCGACCGCGTTCGGGTACTCGCCGTAGAGGTTGCCGTCGCTGTGCACGTCCTGCTAGAAGTGGCAGTCGACGCAGTGCATGCCCTTCTCGGCGTGGATGTCCTTCAGGTGGACGGCCTTGTTGAACTTCTCGGGGTCGTTCGGGTCGACGATCTTGCCGTCCTTGTCGAGCAGGTTGCCCTTGCGGTCCTGCTTGTAGACGGCGCGGAAGATCCAGCCGTGGCCGTGGTAGTCGGCGAACGTGGTCTCCTTGGTCTGGCGTTGAGGTCGCTGACGTTCGACGAGGAACTCGGGGTCGGTCCACAGGCCGCGCACCGCCGCCTCCTCGGGGTTGTGGCGAGGCTGCGTACATCGGCTCGACCGACTCTGACGTTGAACGGCGTCGCCGCGTCGACGGTCGGGTAGCGCTGCTCCTTCGGCCACAGCAGCGCGCCGTCGGTCTCGTAGTCCCACATCTGGTAGCCGAGGTACGTGTTCACGAACGAGTTCGGCTGGTGCATGTGGCAGACGATGCACTGGCTCGTCGGGATCGCGCGCGTGAGACGGTGCTGGATCGGATGGCCGGGCTCGTTGCTTCGGGATCGTCGGATCGTTGCCGTGGTAGGTGCCGTCGTGTCCGAACGTCGCGTACGGGCCCGGAGTCGACCGGATCGCGGTCGTTGGCGTAGACGACGTGGCAGCCGGTGCAGCCGCTCGAGCGGTAGTCGCCGGGCTGATCGTTGGTGCCGAGGAACGAGAGGTGCGGGTCGTTGAGCCGCGTCTTGTGGATGTTGAGGACGCCGGCGCTGACGCGGAGATCGGTGCCGAGGCCGCGCGTCCCGAACTTCATGTCGGGGTTGCCGGGCTCGTCGAGGAACGGTCCGAGGTTCGGGTTGCCGACCTCGGAGACGACCGAGCGATCGATGCGGCCGCCGCGCTCGAAGGCGCGCAGCGGATCGGGCGGCTGCGCGACGTTCCACGGCGGCAGCGGCACGAGGAACGGCAGCACGCCGCGCGCCTTCTCCGCGTCGGTCGGCGGCGGCACCGTGTTGATCTTCCGCGGCTCGCCGTCGCGGCGTGTACGACTCGCCGAAGATGTAGCGCTTCACCGGGACGATGCCGTTGTTGTAGGCGGCGCCGCCCCACAGCATCGACGACGTCGTCATCAGGCTGCGCTCGACCGCGATGCACCTCGTTGGTGTGACACGAGCCGCAGGTCTCGGCGGCGACGCGCAGGTCGCCCGGGTTCATGAAGCGGATGAACTCCGGCGACTCCTGGTTCAGCAGCGTGTAGCTGCGCTCCGGGTTCGCGGAGCTGATGCGGACGGGTCGTTCGGGTCGGCCCACTTCTCGGGATGCTTCGGCAGCGACGTGCGCCGCGCGCTCGCGCCTGATCGTACTCGGGCGTGCCGCGCTGCGCGCTGGCCGCGCCGATCGCGGCGTCGCCGCCGTGGCAGTCGGTGCAGCCGAGCTTCACCTGCTCGGAGGCGTGCATCGGCTCGATGCCGGCATGGCAGGAGAGGCAGCCGGTGCTCTTCGCGTCCGCTTCCGCCTGCGTCTGCCGGAGCAGCGGCGGTGCGGTGTCGGCGGGGACCTCGCCGAGCTCGGCGCCGGTCGTTTCGCCGGCGGCCGTCGCCGCGGGTGCGACGCCGGTGGTCTCGTCGGCCGTCGCGGCGGGGGCGACGCCGTCCGCGGCCGCCGCGGATGGCGACTCGTTGTCGGCGGCATCGACCTCCGCGACGATGGCGCCGCAGAGCAACACGATCGCGAGCAACAGCGCTCGGCACAGCGCGCGTGACGACATCGCTCCTCCGCTCCTCAGAAGATCAACACGATTTCGGTGCCAGCTTGATAGAGCGTCTGCGGCTCGAAGATGTCGATGAAGCCGCCGATCGGCTGGAACACCGCGCCGAAGCCCCTGCACGATGATGTTGTTGTTGAGCAGCGGGCGGTACTCGACGCCGAGGCTCACGTCGACGCCGACGTCGTTGCGGATGTCGGGCTGCTTCAGCAGGATCTCGAGCGGCGCCGTCTCCATGAATCGGATGTAGTTCGCGTTGGCGATCGCCCGCAGCTTCGGCGTGAGCTCGGCGGTCGCGCCGACGTTCACCATCAAGATGCCGGGGTTCACGAAGTTCGCCTGGCCCTGCGTCTTGCTGCTGCGGAGATCGGGAATGATGCTGTTCGCGCTGCATCAGCGCGACGCCGCCGCGGTCGGCGATGCGGATGCTCTGCCGGTTCCAGTAGCCGAAATCGCCGCCCAGGATCTTGGGATTGTCGAGGATCGAGTCGAAGCCGCGTCGCGGTGCCGTCGCGCGGGTCGCGGTCGCCGGAGGAGTAGAAGACCGAGGTCTGGTAGCGCATCCAGTCGCGGTCGACGGAGAGCTCGAGAAACGCCATCTGGGCGTTGATGTTGACCTCGCGTCCGGCGATCGGGTTCGAGGTGTCGTGACCGAGCGCCTCGTAGATCGCGTGGCTGACGTTGAGCAAGCCGATGTGCCCCTCGCTCGTCCAGCCGAGGTAGAACGACGTTCGAGGTCGTGCGGCTTGGCGATGCCGACCGGATCGGGGCGGACGAGGAAGCCCTGGTTGTCGAAGACGAAGCCGCTCTTCTTCCCGTGGTCGTGGTCGTAGTGGATGCTGAACTGCGTCTGGTATCCGAGCGCCAGGAAGTCCTGGATGTAGACGTTGGCGATCGCGATCTGCTGGTCGCGCAGGCCGAAGGTGTTGAGCCCGCTGTTGGTGTCCTTCTCCGCCTGGTAGAAATAGAGCAGATTGTATTGGTAGCGGTTGCCGTTGGCGGAGCCGAAGAGGCGGACGCCCTGGTTGACGTCGGAGAAGATCAGCGCTGCGGAAGTCGCTGTTGAACGGCTGCCGTCCGATCTTGCTCGAGATGAAATCGAAGTTCCGCGAGAGGTTCATCAGGTGAATCTCGACGAACGCCTCTTGGAGCGAGAAGTGCGTGGTGGTGCGGCTGGTGCCGTCGCGCACGTCGGGGTCGACGACGCCGTTCTCGAAGACCTTGAGCTCGTCGACGTCGCCGACGCCCTCGAGTGACAGCTGCCACTCGAAGGGCTCGAAGGCCGTCTGGCCCTTCTGGATCTCGAAGCGCGCCGCGAACTTCTCGTCGAAGACCAGCGCGTCGTTCCGCCCGAAGAAGGTGAACTGCGCGGCTTGCTGTCGGCGCTGACGCCGCTCGGCGTCGGCGCCTTGCGGCCCTCGAGGTTCGTCTTCGAGATGCCGGTCAGCTTGATGAAGATGTCCTCGCCGTAGACCGGGTAGTCGCCCTTCAGGATGTTCTGATTGTAGGGATCGTACCAGTGGCCCTGGGCGTTCAGCTTGTAGGGCGGCGGCTGGATGCGCCAGCGGTTCTGGATCGGCTCGTAGTCGGGAATGTTCGACGTCGCCGGCTCGAGCGCGCGCTCGGCGGGGGCGCGGCCCTGGACGGGCTCGCCGGAGGTGGCGACCTCGTCACCAGCCGCTCGCGCGACGGCGCTCGAGGCCGCGATCGCCAGCGCCAAGCTCCCCAAGACCAACAGCGATGACCGATGACGGGCGTGCATGGTCTCGCCTCTCATTCGGACGGGTTACGGTTGAACTTGAGGTACGGGAGGCGGACGCCGCGCACGAAGACCTGATCGGCACGGATCTCCGGCGCCGGCTCGAGACCCGGCAGCGCCTGCGTGCCGCCGAAGGTGACGAGGTCGTCCTGCTCGACGCCGTCGCCGCTGATCCCGAGGCCGCCGATGAGGACGCCGTCGCGGTAGAGCGGGGCGCTGCCCGGGAAGAACACGATGCCGTTCTGCCGGCCGTTCGCCGGCTCGCGACCGTTCGTGCACGGGTTGAGCGAGTCCTCGATGAAGACGCGGCGGAAGGGGCCGGGGGCGGTGCCGTCGATGCCGGACGGGAAGAACGGCTGGGCGCCGAAGCTGATCGTGCGGTTGGTGATCGCGGTGCCCGGCGGGAAGGCCTGGCCGCGGACGTCGCCGATCGCCGGCGTGTCGAGCGTGTCGACCGGATCGATCGCGGGGTTGCTGAAGTAGAGGACGTTCCGCGACTTGGCGGTCGCGACGTCGAGCGAGAACAGCGTCGCGTCGTCCATGCGGAAGACGCCGAGCAGGGCGCCGTTGGTGTCGGCGACCGCGAGGATCATGCGGGCGCGCTCGTCGAGCGGCAGGCGAATCGCCGCGCGTGTGGCGTTCGCCTGGGCGATCCCGGCCTGAATGATCGTGTCGACCTCCTCGGCGGAGATCGGCTCGGCGCCCGCCGTCGACGCCGTCGGGGAGATCAAGTAGCCGGAGGGAACCGGCGCCGCCGGCTCGGCGCCGTCGGGATCGACGACGAGCTGCGCGATCGGCGCGCCGGTGCCGACGACGCGCTTGTCGACGTTCGGGTTGCGGGCGACCTCGGGCACCTCGATGCCGTCGATGAAGATCACCGGGTCGAACGGCAGCCGGCGCGCCGGCAGGATGTCGAAATCGCAACCGGCGGCGCAGCACTGCGGGCGCGGCACCGACGTCGAGTCGCAGACGCGCACCAGGCCCTTGTCGGCGAGATCCGGAAAACCGGTCACCTCGCCGGCGAACGCGCGCGCGGCGAGCTCGGCGACGTCGAAGCTCGGGTCGCCGTCGTCCTTCCTCAGCAGGTTCGGATCGTCGGTCGAGGCGTCGCGATCCGGCACCAGCGTCGTGCCGCGGATCGCGACGCCGATGCCGCCGACCATTTCCCCGTTCTTGTAGATCGGCACGCCGCCGGGGAGCGTCGCGATGCCGGTCGTGCAGCCGGCACGCGCGCCCGGCGCCGCGGCGTCGTTGACCGGGCTTTCGCAGCGCAGGGTCGACCCGCCGGCGAGCGTCGCGGCGAGGCTCCGCGGCCGCGGGACCGCCTTGCCGGCGTCGTAGAGCTGGTCGTCGGTCAACGCCGCGTCGAAGCTGCAACCGCGGTTGGTGTTCTCGATCCCGAACAGGGCGGCCGCGCCGGTGTTCATCACCCGCGGCGGGAAGTGGATGTCGCTGATGAACCGCACCGACCGCGACGTCAGCGGCGTCGCGTTGGCGCTGAAGAACGACGGCGTCCGCGCCAGCTGCACCGCGAGGTTCACGACCGAGCAATCGCTGCCGTTCGGGCAATCGGCGGGATCCGTGAGGGCGCCGGCGACGGTGAAGTTGGTGCCGACGCCGAGGATCACGCCGCGCCGGTCGGTCACCGCGACCGCCACCTCACGGTCCGTCGCCCGCGCCGCGCTCTCCATGATCGCGCGCACCTCGTCGGGATTCAGGACGATGGGCGCGGGGGCGGGAGTCGGAATCAGCGTCGCGGCCGGCGGAGTCGGCGTCGCTCGCGGACTGCCTTGCCCGGCGCCGCCGCCGCACGCCGTGATGCCGACGACCGCGCCGATCGCCATCAGCGCCGTCAAGCATCGCGGAAGGTTCCGCGTCGTCGGCGCCGGGGCGGCGGACGACACCGCCGGGCAGCCCTCGATCACCATCGCAGCCGCCGGCCCGCCGCGCGCCGCCATCAGCTCGGGATCGCCAGCTTGACCGGACCTTTGATCTTGGCGACGCACGCCAGCCGGTATTTCTTGGGATCGGCGTCCAGAAACGCCTTGTTGGCGATCGTGTTCATCTCGGGCGACCCCGGGTCGACCGGCATGAAATTGTCCGCTCCCTCGACGATCTCGATTGCGCATAGTCCGCATAGACCGACCTTGCACTCCCATCCGAGCGGCTCGTCCATGTGTTCCGTCGGCTCACCGCGGCTCGAAACCTTGCAGCCGGGAAACCGCGCCTTGATGCTCCCGAAATATGCGTGCAGCACGTCTTGGCCCTGAGGCACACCGAAGGAGACCGGAAATTCCGGGTGGTTGATCGTCGCCGCCGCCTCTCCCGCCGCCACGGCTGCGGCCGGCGCGGCCGCCGGTTGCGGCGCGGCGGCTGCTTTGCCCGCGGCCGGGGCCGGCGCGGCCGCCGGGGCTGGCGCCGCGGCGGGTTTCGCTGCCGCGGGTGCCGCGGCGGCTGCCGGTCTCGGAGCCGCGGCGACAGGCTCGGGCGCAGCGGCCGCGACGGCAGGCGCGTGCTCGATCGGTGCTTCGACCACCACGTCGGTGGCGGCGAGCTTCGCGATCGGCGCGAACGATTCGAAGCGGAAGCGCTTGCTCGCGACCCGGAACTCGTCGCCGTTGGCGAGCGTGTACGGCGCCGAGAGCTTGACGAACGTGCCGTTCTTGCTGCCGAGATCGAACACCTTGAGCGTGTCGCCTTCGACGCGGAATTGCGCGTGACGGCGCGACAAGCTCAGATCCGACGCGTCGAGCTTCACCTCCGACGCGCGGCCGACGAAGAGACCCTTCGGCCCGAGCGCGTGCGCGGCCTGGAAGACGCCGTCGCTGTTGTAGTGCGCGAGAGCCCAGCGGCCGTCGGATCGCGTCGCCATCAAGATCTGCGATCCCAGCCACACGAGGTCGCGCTCGGCCACGGGCCGGCCCTCGACGCCCTGCGCGCGCAGCCACACGCCGGAGCCCGTGCCGCTGTCCTCGAGCACGTAGCCGTCGCCGCGTCGCGCGATCGCCGCATGCTGGTCGGCCATGTAGACGTCGTCGGCGCACGTGATGTCCGCGCCGGCGCGGCCGATGCTCATCGCGTCCTTCACGAACGGGAACTGCTCCTCGGGCGTGCCGTCGGCATGCAGGAGGACGAGATGCACCTCGGTCTCGGCCCCGTGGGCCGCGGCGGGCTCCGAGGGCGCGGGTGGAACGACCGCCGCCGCGACGATCGCCGGCGACGGCTCGGGTGGCTGCGTGGCCGGGGCCGTCGGGGCCGCTGCCGCCTTCGCGACCACCATCCCCGCGCGCGCGCCGATCACCTCGATCGCCTGCACCGCCTCGACCATCGCCGCCTTGATGTTGCGCTTCAGCGAGACCTGCTCGTAGGTGCTGGAGTCGTCGAAGTCGGTGCACCGGAGGTACTTCGGGCCGCGGGCGTCGCCGACCAGGAAGATGCCCGGCAACGACGTCTCGCCGTCACGGTTCACGAGGATGAGCGGCCGGTTGTTCACCGACGGCACCTTGATGCCGACGCTCTGCAAGAGCCTCACCGGCAGGTCCTCGCCGATGCACGCCACGACCTGGTGCTTGCGGAACTCGAGGTGCACGGTCTCGGGCGGCCGGCCCTCGGCGAGCTTGCGGTCGATGCGCACCGACAAGTACTCGTTCTTGTCGGACGCGGTGAGCACCATCGTCGGCTCGGAGTAGCTCAGGTAGTGGATGTTGCCGTTGCCGACGTAGGCGTTGAAGAACGTCTCGCTGAGCGCCTTCGACACCTTCGGCATGCTGCCGCCGCGGTACGACCAGAAGACCATGGTCTGGTCCTCGGCGGCGGTCTTGGCGTCCGAGATCGCGATCACGGCCTCGGCGGCGGAGGTGCCGCCGCCGATCACGAGCGCGGGCTCGCCGACGTAGTCCTTGGCGTCGTCGAGCCGGAAGGCGAGGCCCTCGGTGTTGCCCGGGATGTCGAACCGCCGCGGCACGCCGGCGCCGATGGCGAGGAGCACGTTGCGCGCGCGGTAGGGAATCTCCTCGCCGCCGCGATGGCTCCAGGTCTTGACGGTCCAGACGCCGTCGTCGCCGCGCGCGAGCCCGGTGAACTCCAAGCCGACGCGCGCGAAGACGTTGTGCTGCTTGTACTCGCGTTTCCACTTGACGACCATCTCGTCCTTGTCGATGTCGTCGAACTGGAGACCGGCGATCAACGCGCCGCCGGTCGGAAACTGCAGCTTGTCGCCGCCGCCGTAGTTCGGCTTGATCATCTTCTCCTTCGGGTAGTCCCGAATGCGTTTCATCAGGTCGTCGTAGTCGACGACGAGACAGGAGAGACCGAGCTCCTTGGCGCGCAGCGCGGCCGCGGTGCCGCCGGGCCCGCCGCCGGCGACGAGCACGTCGAGGATCTCCGGCGGAGTCGTCGGCTCGGCGATCTTCAGCGTTCCGAGTCTGGTGTAATCTTCGTCTGTACCGTCGTTCGCCATCGTGGACCCCTTCGACCCGGAAACCGGGCTTCCCTACTGAGAGCCGTCGCGTATTGTCAAGGCGCGGCGACGCGCCGAGCGGATTCACGGTCACGACGTCACGATTTCGGCGGACGCCGGGAGCCGTGACGGCGGCGATGGATGCTCGCGACCGAGGTGTGGCACTCGCTCGCCGCGTGGGGTATGGCGGCCCTGACGTGGTGCTGCATCGACACGGGTGCCGTCGCGTCGTCGGAGTGATTCACGCGCCCGGAGTTGTCCATGGTCGATGATTCGCAAGTGAAGGGTCCCGCATCGGAAGACCGCGACGAATCGGACGATGCGACCGTCATTCTTTCGTCGGCCGCGCGCGCTTCGTCGCCGGCGCCGGAGGAAGCCGCACCGCCAGCGCCTGACGCGGCACGCGCAGAGGAAGGAGCGACCGTCGTCGCCGGCGCGCCGCCGCGCATCCCGCCCGCGCCACCCTCCGAGGCCGACGATACGGCGCCCCGCGCCGCTGCGCCGGTCGCGCGCGACGACGCGACCGTCGTCGCGGCCGCGCCGCCGCGAATGCCGTCGCCGCCCTCCGCCGAGGAACCGCCGGCGGCGCGCGCCGAGACCTCGGCAAGCGCGTCGTCCGCCGCGTCCGCCGAAGACGCGACCGTGGGCGCGTTCGCGCCGCCCAAGATGCCGGGAGCGCCCGCGCCGCCGTCCGCCGCCGCGGCTCAGCAGAGCGCGCCGGCCGCCGCGCCGCCGACCGCGCGCAGCGAGAGCGACACGGTCCTCGCGCGTGGGCCGACGCCGCCGCGAATCCCGGCGTCGGCGCCGCCGGGCAGCGCCGACGCCGCGGACGCGACGATGCTCGACACCTCGATCTCGCGCCGGCCGCCGCCGGCGATGCCGAGCGGCGGACCCGCGCCGCCGAGCCCCGCACCCGCGGGCAGCGCGGCCACCAGCGACGACGACGACGCCCCCACCGTCATCGGCCGGACGATCGGCGACGACACGGGCGCCGACGATGCGACGGTCATCCAAGCGTCGTCGCGGCTCCGGCCGCGTCTCTACGTCGAAGAGCCGAGCGGCAGCGCCCGTGAGGTGCCGATCAACACCGCGGATGCGACCGTCGGCCGCGCGGCGACCTGCGACGTCGTCCTGCCGAACCCCGAGGTGTCGCGCGTCCACGTCCGTTTGCTCGGTCGCGGGAGCCAGCGCGTGCTCGTGCCCGTCGGCACGCGCGGCAACACCTACGTGAACGGTCAGCGCGTCGAGGGCGAGCGCCTCCTCGCTCACGGCGACGTCATCCAGCTCGCGACCGCGCGCTTGACGTACGCCGAGAACCCCGACCGGCCCGGCCTCGCGGTCGGGGACGGTGCGCGACCGGGACGGTCGCGCATGCTCGGCGTCGCGGTGGCGATCGTCGCGGTCGCGGTCGTCGCCTACGCGGCGTACGCCCTCCGCGGACGCCGGCCGGCGCCGCCCGAGCGTCGACCTGAGGCCGCGGCGCCCGTCGTCGCACCTCGACCGCCGGCGCCGGCCGCGCGCGAAGCGCCCCCGGTCGTCCCCCCGGACGCGGCGCCGAAAGCCGAGGCCAAGCCGGCGGCCGGCGTCGATGCGGCGGCGGCGGCGCAGCGTGCGGAGCGCGTGCGGCAGCTGCTCTACCAAGGCGACGTCGCGTATCTCGAGAAGAAGTACACCACGCCGCCCGAGACGAGCGCGGTGTTCGCGTACTCGGAAGCGCTGAAGCTCGATCCCGCGAACGAGCGCGCGCTCACGCGTCTCGGCGGCATCATCGATTCGTACCTGACGTGGGCGGAAAGGGCGTGGGACCAACGCGACCGCGAGCGTGCGCAGCTGTATGCGACCAAAGCGGCGTACATTCACAAAGAGGTTCCGCGCGCCGGCGAGCAGGCGAAGATCGAGCAGCGGCTCGGCGCCCTCGCGCAGAAGCTCGGCATGCCGCTCGCCGAGCTGCCGTAGGCGCATTCCGCCGGCGGAGCGATCATGAGCGGCCCGGCGCCGAACAGCACCGCGCGCGTCACGGTGATGTTCGCGGACATCAGCGGCAGCACCCTCATGTACGCGGTCCGTGGCAACGAGGCCGCCTTCGGGCTGATGTCGACGTGCCTGCGGCTCCTCGAGGCGCAGGTGCACGCCGCCGGCGGGCGGGTGGTGAAGCGCGTCGGCGACGCCATCCTCGCGACCTTCGACACCGCGACGGCGGCGATCGGAGCCGCCGCCGACATGCAGCACGCGCTCGAGGCGCCCGACTCGCCCGTCTGCGACGAGGGGATCCACGTCCGGGCGGGGGTGTCGACCGGGCCAGCGGTGCTCGACGGCGAGGACGTCTACGGCGACGTCGTCAACGTCGCGGCACGGCTGGTGGCCCTCGCCGGCGCCGAGGAGATCTTTCTCTCGGGCGAGACGTATCAGGAGCTGCCCGCGGAGGCGCGTGAGCCGATCCGTCTGATCGACCAGTTCGCCTTGCGCGGCCGGCCGGACTGGGTCTTCGTCTACCAGTATCTCTGGAAGCGTGAGGACACGACCGTCCGCGCGTCCGGCGCCGCGCGCGGCTACGGCGCCGACCTCGAGCTCACCTACGGCCCGCAGGTCTTCGCGCTCGGTCCCGCGCTGCCGCGCGTGACGATCGGACGCGAAGAGGACAACGACCTGCGCATCATCGAGGACGTGGTCTCGCGCCATCACTTCGAGATCGTGATGCGCGGCGACAAGTTCCTCCTCGTCGATCGCAGCACGAACGGCACCTACGTCCTCACCGACAGCGGCGAGAGCTTCCGCGTCAGCCGCGAGGAGCTGACGCTGGTCGGCAGCGGCCGGATCTTTCCCGGACGGCCGACCATGCAACCGCTCCGTTATCGGGTGACCCCGCGTCCCACGTCCGCGTGACGTCCGCTGCGCGCGTGAGGGAGCCTCGCCTCCGAACGGCGCGTTTTCAGGCTCTTCCGCCGCAAACGGGCGTTGCGACCGGCCCGGCGTTCGTGGAAGATGAGGGCCGATGGGCCTCGCCGGCGCCGTGCTGACCGATCGCGGTCTTCGTCGCAAGATCAACGAGGACGCGTTCGCGTTCGTCCCCGACCTCGATCTCTTCCTGGTCGCCGACGGCATGGGCGGTCACGCGGCCGGCGAGGTCGCGAGTCGCATGGCGGCGACGGCGATCACCGAGAAGCTTCAAGAGCTGCTCGCCGACGACGACCTCACGCCGCTCCACGATCCGCACGGCTATCCGGCGGTCGGCGCGCGCCGGCTGGTGATCGCCGTCGAGCACGCGAACGACGAGATTCTCCGCACCGCTGCCGCGAACGCGAGCCAGCGCGGCATGGGCACGACGGTCGCCGTGCTGCATTTCACCCGCGGCTTCGCGAACCTGTGTCACGTCGGCGACAGTCGCATCTACCGCATCCGCGACCGCACGATCGAGCGTCTCACCAAGGATCACGCGATCGCCGCCAACGTCTTGACGCAAGCGCTCGGCGCGGCGCCGACGGTGGATGCGACCTGGCGGATCGAACCGGTCGGCCCGGGTGAGTGCTTCGTGCTCTCGACCGACGGCATCCACGGTCTCGTCAACGACGACGAGATCCTCGCGATCGTCCTCGCCAACGGCGAGGACTACGAAGGCGCGTGCCGCGAGCTGATCGCGCTCGCGAACAGCCGCGGCGGCCCCGACAACTCCACCGCGCTCGTCGTCAGCGTGCAGTGACGCGCGGCTCGCGCGTCGGCCGGCCCCGACCATCTCGGCACGTGGCGCGTCGAGGGGTGCGTTGACACCCGTCGCTCGGTGTTGCTACCAAACGCGATGGGTTTGCCGCGATATTCCGCCCTGACACGTCGCCGACCGGCGACACCGGTCTGTGTATCCGCGGACGCGCCACTCATGCATCGGAGGTTGGGAAATGAGACATGCGATTTCGTGTGCGATCGCTGCGGCGGTCGTCTTCCTGGTCGGCGCGGGCGCCGCGCCGGCGCTCGCGCAAGTGTGCGGAGACGCCAACGGCGACGGCTCCGTGACCGACATCGACGGGGTGATCGTCCTGCGCGCGGCGGCGTTGCTCGGAGACTGTGACGCGAGCGTCTGCGACGTGAACGGCGACGGGCAGGTGAACGACCTCGACGGCGTCCTGGTGCTGCGGAAGGCCGCGCTGATCCCGATCGTCGAGCAGTGCAGCTCGGTCGCGGCCACCGTCTCGAGCGTGCTCGAGAAGCAGGTCATCCCGTTGATCGGCTACGTCGCGGGCGGCAGCGCCATCCCGAGCGACAGCGCGCTCACGCGCTCCGCCAAGCGGGCGCGCGGCATCGCCAACGCCCAACCCGACAGCATCGACTGCACCGACGACGGCACCATCGAGTTCGACGGGCAGGAAACGCTCACCTTCGTCGGCTGCCAGGAAGACACCATCGTCGCCAACGGCACGATCCGCGTCACCAGCACCGCCATCGAGCTCAACCTCGTCCTGACCGACACCGAGACCCAGGAGAGCGTCAGCTTCACCGGCAGCGTCGGCTTCCTCTTGGATCAGGACAACTTCGTCGCGACGCTGAACGGCGACATCACCGTTCAATCGAATACGGAGGGCGGCTTCGTGCTCACGTTCCGCGACCTCGGCGTCGACCTCGATTTCGGCGATCTGATCTCCGGCTCGCTCCTGATCGACGGAACCACGCCCGATTCGCTCGGCATCATCGACCGGCTCTTGCTCGTGTTCGACGACAGCGGCGTCGCCCCGGTCACGGTCACGCTCGACGACGGGACCCAGGTGTGCTTCTCGTTCGATCTCGATTTCCTGGAGCTGACGGAGGCGACGTGTCCGTAGGTCGTCTTGACGATCTCGCGAGTACCTTGTTAACTCGGCGCGCTTTTGGGCGGTTCGGGTGGTGTCGGCACGACGCGTGCACGGCGTTCATCAACGGGGAGGAACTTTCATGAGAGTGCGGGTCACATCGAAACTGGTCGTCGTCGCGGCGGGATTGGCGCTCGCGTTCGGCGCGGGTTGTGGTGGCAACGACAACAACGGCAACGACAACAACGGCGGGCCGGTCCCGACCCGCACGCCGACGGCGGTGGCGCAGACGGCGACGCCGGGGGCTCCGACCGTGACCCCGACGCCGGCCGGCGGCGTCGAGACGCGGACCGTCACGTTCACCGCGGACTCGAGCGCGCAGCTGCTCTCGTTCACCGTCCGCGTCGGCTACCCGATCGCGAAGGGCAGCTTCACGGGCAGCGGCGCCACCACCATGTGCGACTCCGCGGCGCCGAACTTCCAGAAGAACGATCTCGACGACGGTACCCTGGTGCTGGTCTCGGCGAGCACCGGGAACCTGACGTTCCCGATCACCATCACCTGTACGTTCGATCAGGAAAGCGGCCAGACCCTCGAGGACGCCGACATCACGCCGGTCGTGCAGAGCGTCGGCACGCTCGACGGCTCAGGCAACCCGGTCGCCGGCGACCCCGCGTCGCTGAACGTCACCGCCCAAGTCCAGTAGGCCAGTAGGCCCGCGGGTCGCGGAGGAGGCGCCGCCTCCTCCGCGACCGACCGCGGCGGAGCCGCGGTGCCCCGCCGGCGTCGTCACGCCGGCACCGGGTCGAACCGGCCGCGCCGCCAGGCGCAGGTTCCAGCCGCGGCGCCCGACGGCGCCCGCTCGCGGCGGTGGTCGAGCCGTGAGGCGCGACCGCGGTGGCGGCTATGCGTGCCGGGCGGCGATGCGCGTCACGGCGTGCAGCGGCTCGTGAACGGCAGGCCGGCCGCGCCGCGCAGGACGTTGACGCCGTCGATGTCGGTGATCGCGCCGTCGCCGTCGACGTCGCACACCCCGAGCGTGCAGCCGCTCGATAGGACGGCGGCGGCGCGCAGAACCTGCACCGCGTCGATGTCGGTCACGACGCCGTCGCCGTCGACGTCGCCGCACGTGCCTGGGGTCGCGACTCGGCGTCGGCATCGTCACCGCGTAGATCGTCTGCGCGCCGGCGATGTCGTCCGCCGTCGGCACCAGGACGAAGCACGGATCGGTCGACGGCCGGAGCGTCGAGTGCATCAGGACGTTGAACTCCAGGCCGCAGTCGTCGGGGTGATCGAGGCCGAGCACGTGACCCATCTCGTGGCCGAGGGTGGCGCGAAACTCCTCCGGCGTGAACGCGAATCGCTGATTCACGGTGATGTCGGAGTCGAGCAGCCTGCCGGGTGCCGGGCCGCCGGTCGTGACCACGCGCAACGTCGTCGCGAGAACGTTCCGTCCGAACGCCATCCCGCCGCAGATCGTGGTGCTGCCGCCGATCGAGGTGCGGCCGTCCAGGTCGTTCACGTTCTGCGAGCCCGCGGTGCAGAACGGGACCGGCGTCGAGCCCGCCGCGTCGACGAAGCTGAAGCGGCCGGCGAGGTCCGCGTTCCACGTCTGCGCCGCGGTTCGGCAGAGATCGACGCAGGCCTGGTCGCTGCCGGCTTCGCAGTCGATCGCGTGAGCCGGGTCGAGGAAGTACCCGCATTCGTAGAGCACCGTCGGCGTCGACCAGCGCACCATCGGCGTCGACGGGCACGGCTGATCGAGCCGGAGGAACGCGAAGGCGTTGCCCGGCAGCGCCGGACACTGCGCCTGGGCCGCGCCGGCGAGGGCGAGGACGAAGGAAAGGGCGGCGAGGAGCCGGCCAGCGCCGCAGGCGGCCGGGCCACCCCGGGGTATGGCGCTCCGGCGTGTGCCGCTCCAGGGTGAGCCGCCGCCGAGTGCGCCGCCGCGAACGCGGACCGGGACGCAGGCCGCGCCGAGACGCTCGACGGGGCTCGTCGGTATTCCGGACGTCACGGTGCGAGCCCGCGGGCCACGCGCACGGCGTCGAGGAAGGTCTCGACGTCCGGCTCGGACGCCGCGGCGCGGGCGGTCGTGGCCGCGGCGGCGAGCGTGAGCGGTCGTCCGCTGCGGCTGCGGACGACGAGGCGTCCCGTCGCCGACCTGTCGGGCTCGACACGATAGAGACCCTGGTTGAAGCCGATGATCGGGCTCACGAGCGGCGGCTCCTGATCCGGCTCCATCATCACGATGTAGCGCTCGCCGACCGCGAACTCCGGCATGCCGTCGATCGTTTGCCGCTTGCCGTCGAGCTCGCCGCCGGCGAGGTGCAGCTCGAGCTCGGAGGGAACGCTACCCGTGACGGTCTCCTCGACGGTGAACGTGACGACGGTCTCGAGGAGGCCCGTCGTCGCCGCGTGCGGCCGGGTCGCGATCGCGCGCACCGTGCCGACGAAGATGCGATCCGCGGTCTGGCACTGGGCCTCGAAGCTGAGGGCGCGGACGACCGTCGCCATGGCGCTCTCGACGGCGATCCCGCACCAGAGCGCGGCCGCGACGGCGAGGACCACGGCGCGGCGCGCGCCGCGTGTCGCGCATCGCCCGCGGCGGCCGCGATCGGCGCGCGGCGCGCTCCCGAAATTACGAATGGACGGCATGGGCTCGTTCACGGCGACCTCCGGAGCTCTCGCCGCGATCGCGTCCTCGAGACCTCGCGGCGGCGGTTCACATCCATGGCACGTCCACGCTCAGTCCGCGACCCAGGCGCCGCCGCGCCGCCGCAGCGTCTTGTTGATCGTGATCGTCTTCTCCTCGTAGCGGCTGCCGACCCGAAACCTGTCGATGCGCGTGAACGCCACGGTCGCGGCGTCTCCCTGCACGCTCACCGAAGGCGACTCGATCGTCACCTCGAGGCCGGGAAGGTCGTCGAGCGCGCGGCGCAGGCGATCCGCCTGCGCCGGCGACACGACGCCGAGGGCGATCAGGCGATCGATGTTCTTGTTCTCGTATGCGGCGCGGTACGCGTCGATCCACTGGCGCACCTCGGCGGTCGCGTTGGTCGCGTTCCTCGCGGGCGCGGCCGGGGTGCGCGCCGGCGGCGGCGCGGGCGGCGGCGCGGGTCGGACGGCGGCGATCCGCCAGCCGCTCCGCGCCGGCGCACGGCCCGGCGACGAGACCACGACCTCGACGTCGGCGCTCTCGCGGTCGGCGTCGTAGGCGTAGCGCGGTCCGCTCGCGTCGCGGACGGGCTCGCCGTTCACGGACCAGCTGTACGAGAGCGGCGCATCGCCCTCGCCCCCGGCGCGTGCCTCGACGCTGAGCTCCTTGCGCTCGCCGATCGTCGTTCGCAGGTCGTCGCGCGGGCTCCGGCGCACGATCTGCACCGGCTCCGTCGGCACCTTGATCGTCCACTCGGCGGTCGCGGACTGCTTCCCGGCGTTCGTCACCTCGACCTTGACGCGCCGGGACTCGCCTTCGTCCTTCGCCCGCGGCGCGAACTTGAAGCTCGGCGTGTCGCGGCCGACGGGCCCGCCGTCGACCGTCCAGGCATAGCTCAGCCGGCTGCCCGTCGGATCGGTCGCCTTGACGCGCAGCTGCGTGCTCTTGCCGATCGCGACCTCGAACGAGGGGTCGCTCGGGACCATCGCGAGCAGCGGTGCGACCGGCGGCGGCACCGCCGTCGCCCGCGGCAACGCCGCGAGCTCCCAGCGGCGGCGCACCTCGCCGCCCGGGGTGGTGGCGATCACCTCCACGACCTTGCGCTGGTCGCCTGCCGGAACCGTGATCCCCGGCGTTTCGCCGTCGCTGACGACCTTGTCGTCGACCTTCCACCGATAGGAGGCGCCGCTCGCGTCCGCGAGCTGGACGGCGAACGACGCGCTCTTGTCGTCGGCGCCGAGCTGGACGTTGGCCTCGTCGGGCTCGACGCGCGCGAGACGCGGCGGCTCCGGCGGCGGCACGACGACCGTCGCTGCGGGCAGCGGCGCCGCGGCCGGCGCGCGCGTCGCCGCCGGCGCGGCTTCTTCGCGACGCGGCACGGCAACGGGATTGCGGGGCTCCGCCGGCGCGCTCGCGACGCGATCGTCGGCTTTGTCGGTGCTCGCCGCCGCTTTGGCGCTCGTCTTGTCGGCGCTCGCGCCGGTCGTTTGCTCGGATCGGAACGGCATGCGCCGCCAGGCGAGCGGCAGCGCGATCGCGAGCACGACCAGTCCGCTCCCGATGACGATGCGTCGCGTGCTCCACGCCGACGGCGTCGCGGGACCGCCGGCCGGCGCGAGGCGCGTCTCGTCCTCGGCGCGCGCGATCCGCGCCGGCGTGACCGGAATCGACTCGAGCAGGCGTGCGGCGTTCTCGTAGTCCGCGCGCGCGGCCGCGAAGTCGCCGCTCTCGATCTTGCGCGCCCCACGTTGCAGCACGTTCTGCGCCTGCCGCATGGTCCAGCGCGCCCGGACGCGGTAGAGCGAGGGTCCTTCGCGAGACGGGTCACGCGTCACCCACAGCTGCTGGGCGCGCGCCGCCGCGGCCTGCGCCTCGCGCTCGGCGACCAGCCGCTCGCATCCGGCGCTGATCTCCGCGAACGCGACGGCGGCGGCGCGGAAGCGGTCGGCGGCCGCCGTGAAATCCTTCGCGGCGACCGCGGCGTCGGCCTTCTCGAAGGTCGCGATCGCGGCGCGGAGCTCCGTGGGGAGGAGATCCGCCGCACGCAGCGTCTCGGCCTTGGCGCGCGCCGCCTGCGCTTCCTCGCGTGCGCTCGCCGCGCGCCCGCGTTCGGCGGCGACGTGCTCGCTGTCGGCGCGGGCGTCGGCGAAGGCGGCGCGCGCCGCCTCGAACGCCGACGCGGCGCCGCGAAAGTCGCGCTCGTCGAAGGCCCGTGCGGCACCCGCGAAAGCCTTGCCGCCGCTGGCGAGCTTCGCGGGCGCGAGCTCGCCGGCGCCGATCGCCTCTGCGGCGGCGCGCGCCTCCTCCGCTTGGCGCCGCCGGTCTGCCGCCTCGTCCCGGAGGGCCGCGATCCGCCCGGCCGCCGCCGCCGCGTCCGCGAACGCCGCGACCGCCGCGCGAAATCCGCTCTCGGCGGCGCGCAGGTCGCCGGCCGCGAAGGCGCGGTCGGCTTCCGCGAACACCCGCTCCGCGGCCTCGACGTCACGGGGGGCGAGGTCGGCGGCGCCGCCCTGCCGGAGCGTGGCCTGGGCGCGCTCGGCGTCGGCCCGCACCGACGCGACCCGCGCACGCTCCTTGAAGGCGGTCTCGGCGGCGGCGCGAATGCGACCGAACGTCGCCGCGAGCGCGGTGAACGCCGCCTCGGCCGCCGCGACGTCGCTTCCGGCCGCGAGCGTGCGCTCCGCTTCCGCGAACGACTCCGCCGCCGCGCCGAGCTCGCCGCCGACGAGCTCCGAGGCACCGGCCCGTTCCGCGGCCGCGCGCGCCTCCAGAGCCTTGGCCCGCGCCGCCGTCGCACGCTCCTGCGCCCGTGCCCGCTCCGCCGACCGCGCGGCGTCGGCGAAGAGCTTCGCGCACTCGGTGAAGCCGCGTGCCGCCTTGCGGTAGTGCCGCCGTTCCTGCTCGCCGACGGCACGTTGCAATGCCTCGTCGGCGCCGCGGAACGCGTCCGGGCACAGACGGCCCGCATCCGCCTCCTCGGCGTTCCGCCGTGCCGCGCGTGCGGCCTGCTCCGCCTCGGTCGCCGCGCGCTCGAGCGGCGCCAGCGCCGCGCGATAGCGATCGCAGGCGTCGCGGAAGGCGCGCGCGGCGAGGACCGTCGCGCCCGCGGCGAGGTGCTTCACGCCCTCGCGCTCGCGGCGATCGGCGTCGCCGAGCTCGTCGCGCCGGGCGCCGGCCTGCGCCGCCACGCTCTTGGCGTCGTTCAGCTCGCTGCGGATCGCGTCGGTCGCGCGCTTGATGCTCGCCGCGAATCCCTTCTCGGCGCTGCCGGCGAGCGCGGTCGCCGCCTCCCAGTCGCGGCTGGCGCGCTTCGCCTCGACCTCCGCCCGCAGCCGCTCGGCCTTGGCGTAGTCCTCGGCGGCGCGCGAGTCGGCGCCGATCTCGACGGCTTCGGCGCGGCGGGCCTGCACGGCCTCGAGCGCCCGGTCGACGTCGTCGAGGTGGCGCCGGAGCTGCGCGTCGGCGCGGGCGCGGCGATAGTGGCTGAGAGCCTCGGCGGCGGCGGCCGCGGCGCCGCCGAGGTCGCCGCCCGCCAGCGCGCGACGGCTCTCGTCCTCGGCCTTGCGCGCGGCGGCGAGCGCGGGAGTCGCCTCGCCGCCGAGGCCGATCACCTCCGCGCGCGCCGCCGCCACCTCGGCGAGCCTGGCTTCGAGCGCGGTGCGCTCGAGATGCAGCTCGGCGAGGCGCGCCGCGTCCGCGTAGCGGTCCTCGGCGTCGCGGTAGGCGCTGGTCGCGGCCGCGAAATCGCCGCCGCCGGCCGCCTCGTCGGCGCGCGCGGCGATCGCGTTCGCTTGCCGCATGGCGTCCGCGGCGGCGTCGTTCGCGCCCGCCTGCTCGGCGGCGTCGCGCGCCGCTGCCGTCGCGCGCGCGGCGTCGCCCGCCGCGCGCCGGGCGTCCTCGAGATCGCGGCGCGTGCGCGCGGCGATCCGCGCGGCGTCGTACAGCTCGGCGGTCGCGAGAAAGAGCTCGCGCGCGCGGTCCCAGTCGCCGCGGTCCGAGGCGCTCTCGGCGTCGCGCTCACGGCCGCGCGCGGCGGCGGTCTCGTCGGGCGCGAGCTCTTCGCTGCGGCCGTCGCGCGCGCTCGCGGCGGCGGCCGTCGCGCGCTCGCGGGCCTCGGCGCAGTCGCGGCGTGCACCCGCGTCGACGGCCTGCACCGCCGCGGCGCGGAACTCCTCGCGGACCTTCGGCAACAGCTCGCGGGCGACCGTCAGCTGGCCCTCGCCGAGCGCCTCGTCGAGGCGGTGCTCGTCGCGCATCGCGGCCGTGAAGAGATCCGCCGCCAGGTCGGCGGCGGCGGCGCGCTCGGCGTCGGCCCGCGCCGCGCGGACGCCGGGCAGCTCGGCTTCGATCGCGCGCAGGTCCTCGGTGCGTTGCGCCGCGCGCAAGGCGGTGCCGTACGCCTCGGCGGCCTCCGCGAAGCGCGCGATCGCCCGGTCGTGGTCGCCGGCGTCGGCGGTCTCGGCGGCGGTGCGCGCGACCTGCTCGGCTTGGCTCCATTGCTCCGGAGCGAGCGCGGGCACGCCGCGCTCGACGCCTTGCGCCGCGAGCGCGCGCGCCGTCGCGCGCGCCTGATCCAGGTCGCGGTGGCGGCGCCGCGCCGCGACCTGCGCCAGCGTCTCCTTGTAGACCGTCGCGGCGTCACGGAAGAGCTCGGACGCGCGGCGATTGTCGTTGTGCACCAGGCGATCTTCGGCGTCGCGTTCCAACGCCTGCGCGCGGCCGAACTCGGTCGGGGTGTCGCGTTCGGCGCCGGCTTCCTCGGCCTCCTCGCGCGCCGTCCGGCATTCCTCGCGTGCCTGCGACGCGAGCCGGTGCAGGCGCTTCCGTTCGAGCGCGCGGATCTGGGCCTCGATCGACCCGACCTCCTCGGTGGGCGCGTCCTCGGCCGCGGCGCCGCGCGCGCTCTCCGCGACGTCGCGGTCGATCGCGTTCAGGCACGCGTGGAGATCCTCCAGGAGCGCGCTGGCGTGCGCATAGCGCACGCTGCGCTCGCGCGCGATCGCGCGCTCGACGATCTGCGTGAACTGCGGCGGCGCATCGGGCAACGACACGGTGTTCTCGCCCGGCTGGTAGAGAACCCGGCCGATGACCTCGTGGTCCTTCAGACCCGCGAAGTACTGGCGGCCGGTGTAGAGCTCGTAGAGCACCATGCCGAGCGAGTAGATGTCGACGCGCTCGTCGAGGTCCTCGTCGTGGCGGAGCTGCTCGGGCGCGCAGTACTTCGGCGTGCCGACGAAGACGCCGGAGCGGGTGAGGTCGCTCTGCGACTGCTCGCCCATCAGCTTGGCGATGCCGAAGTCGGTGACCACGGCGCGCCCGGTGGTGTCCTCGACGATGATGTTCCGCGGCTTGATGTCGCGATGGACGACGGGGTTCGGCTGCCCGTGCGCGTAGGCGAGGGCCTCGGCGATCTGCTCGCCGATGCGCAGCACCTCGGCGAGCGGCAGCGGCGCCTGGTTCGCCTTCATGTGGGCGGTCAGCAGCTCATGGAGGTTCTTTCCCTGAAGGAACTCCATGATGAGGTAGTAGGTGTCGCCGTCCTTGGCGAAGTCGAAGACCTTGACGATGTTGCGGTGGTTCAGGCGCGCCATCACCCGCGCTTCGCGCTGGAAGCGCTCGACGAGCTCGTCGTCGTTGGAGAGGTCGCGCGGCAGGATCTTGAGCGCGAGGATCGTGTCGAGGTCCGTGTGGCAGACCCGGTACACGATTCCCATGCCGCCCTGGCCGACCTTCTCCTTGACCTCGTACTTGCCGGAGATGATCACGATCGGCCGTCTCGTTCCGCGGCGGTGGTCGGGGTCGTCGTCGGACCGGCACCGCCGGCCGGACCCGGCTCGGATCCGGTGCCGCCGGCCGCGTGCGGCGCGGCGGCGCGCAGCACGATCACCGTGCTGTTGTCACGTCCGCCCGCCTCGTTGGCGCGGCGGATGATCTCGCGACAGGTCGCCTCGAGGTCGTCGCCGCCGGCGGCGATGATGCGCACGATCTCGTCGGCGGCGACCATCCGATAGACGCCGTCCGAGCAGATGACCAGCACGTCTCCGTCCTCGATCCGGCTGCTCGAGAGCTCGACCTCGATCTCGGCGGCGACGCCGACGGCGCGGGTCAGGAGGTTGCCGTACCGCGCGCGCACGTCCGCGTCGCGGAGCTCGATCCCTTGGTCGCCGAGCTCGGCGGCGACGGAGTGGTCGCGCGTCAGGCTGGTCGCGGCGCCGCCGCGGACCCGGTACACGCGCGAGTCGCCGACGTGCGCGACGTGCGCGACCTCGCCGTCGACCAGCACCGCCGCGATCGTCGTGCCCATGCCGTGGAGCGTCGGGTCCGCTTCCGAGAGCTGCCACACGCGGTCGTTGGCGCGCTCGATCGCCGTCCGCAAGCGGCCGGCGCCGTCCGCCGGCGTCGCGGCGCTTTCGCGCAGCGCCGAGACGATGACCCGCACGGCTTCCTCGCTGGCGCGTTTGCCGGCGACCCGGCCGCCCATGCCGTCCGCGACGAGGTACAAGCCGCTTTGAGGATCGAACCCGTAACTGTCTTGATTTTCACTCCGAACCCGACCCGGGTCAGTGTGTACGGCGGCGGTGAGCGTCACGTGAACCCACCGACCGTACCAAGGAAACGGCCCGTGGGACAAGCAGCGAACCGGCGCCGGCGTTCTCTTGTGCCGGCCGAACCGACCGAGGCATCATGCGCGCGCCGCACCGTCGCGGCGGCGGGCTCGAAACGCGATCGAGGAGCGTGAGAGTGCAAGATCCAAATGCATTGCGAGCAACCGTGCGGGTGGCCACGCCGCGGGCCGACACCTCGGACCGCGAGCTCGTCCGCGCCCACGATCCGGTGACGATCGTCATCTTCGGCGCCTCGGGCGACCTGGCCGGCGCAAGCTGATCCCGGCGCTCTACCATCTCCAGGCGGCCGGCTACCTGCCGGAGCGCTACGCGGTCATCGGTTTCTCGCGCACGCCGATGACCGACGAGGCCTATCGCGAGGCGATGCGCGCGGCGCTGCACGAGCAGGTCGAGCGGCGACGCCGGTCGGCCGCCGACGACCCGCTCGTGCAGGCGCTGCACTACCACGCCGGCGACGCCGACAACCCGGCGTCGTTCGCAGGCGCTGCAAGGCCAGGCTCGAAGCGACTCGAGAAGGAGCGCGAGCCTCCCCGGCAACCGCCTCTTCTATCTCTCGGTCGCGCCGTCGTTCTTCCCGCTCATCGTCGCAGCAGCCTGGCGGCCGCCGGCCTGATCCGCACGGCGCAACGCGCCGACCTGGTCGCGCGTGATCATCGAGAAGCCGTTCGGCACACGACCTCGAGAGCGCCCGCGCGCTGAACGCCGCGATCCGCGCGGTGCTCGACGAGAGCCAGATCTACCGCATCGATCACTACCTCGGGAAAGAGACCGTGCAGAACATCCTGAGCTTCCGCTTCGGCAACTCGATCTTCGAGCCGCTCTTCAACCACCGCTACGTCGACAGCGTGCAGATCACCGTCGCCGAGACGCTCGGCATGGAGGGCAGCCGCGGCGCCTACTACGACACCGCCGGCATCGCTGCGCGACATGGTGCAGAACCACATGCTGCAGCTCCTCTGCCTGATCGCCATGGAGCCGCCGTCGGCGCTCGAAGCGCAGGCGATGCGCGACGAGAAGGTGAAGGTGCTGCGCGCGCTGCTGCCGATGACGCCGCGAGGAGGTCGCCGCCGCACACGGTGCGCGGCCAGTACGGCGTCGGCGAGCGCGACGGCAAGATCGTGCACGGCTACCGGCAGGAGAAGGGCGTCGCGCCGGACTCCACCACCGAGACCTACGTGGCGCTGCGCACGACGATCGACAACTGGCGCTGGGCGGGCGTGCCGTTCTTCCTGCGCTCGGGCAAGCGCCTCGCCGCGACGCTCTCCGAGATCGCCGTGCAGCTTCAAGCGGCCGCCGCTGCACTGCTCTTCCGCGACTTCGCCGAGCGCGAGGACGGCGAGACGCCGCGAGCCGCGCTCGAACTGGCTGGTGCTGCGCATCCAGCCCGACGAGGGCATCAGCCTGTCGTTCGCCTGCAAGCGCCCGGGCATGCAGCTCGCAGCTCGAAGAAGTCGACATGGACTTCGTCTACGGCGAGGCGTTTCAGCGAGCGCTCGCCGGAGGCCTACGAGCGCCTGCTGCTCGACGCGCTGCGCGGCGACGCGTCGCTCTTCACCCGCTCCGACGAGGTCGAGTACGCCTGGCGCTTCATCACCGTCGATCCACGACGGCTGGGCGGCAGCTGCCGCCGCCGCCGTTTCCGAACTACTACCCGTTCACCGACGGTCCCGACGAGGCGCAGCGGCTGCTCGCCGGGACCCAGGCACAGTGGCGGCCGCTCGCGCAGCCGTGACGACGAGGGGGCGGAGACGATGAACCAGGCCATTGGGGTGATCGGGCTCGCCGTGATGGGCGAGAACCTCGCGCTCAACATCGAGCGCAACGGCTTTCCCATCGCCGTCTACAACCGCACGCCGGAGAAGACCGACGCAGTTCCTGCGCGACCGCGCGCGCGGCAAGCAGGTCGTCGGCGCGCGCAGCATCCCGGAGTTCGTCGAACGCGCTGGCGCGGCCGCGCCGCGTGCTGACGATGGTGAAGGCGGGCGCGCCGGTCGACGCGGTCATCGACGAGCTCAAGCCGCACCTCGGCGCCGGGCGACATCGTCGTCGACGGCGGCAACTCCCACTACATCGACACCGACCGGCGCGTCGCCGCGCTCGACGCCGACCGGCATCAAGTTCTTCGGCATGGGCGTCAGCGGCGGTGAGGAGGGGGCGCTCTGGGGCCCGAGCCTCATGCCGGGCGGCGACGAGGCGACCTACCGCCACCTCGAGGACGATCCTGGTCAAGATCGCCGCCAAGGCCGACTCCGGCCCGTGCGTCACCTACGTCGGCGCGAAGAGCGCCGGCCACTTCGTGAAGATGGTGCACAACGGGATCGAGTACGGCGACATGCAGCTCATCGCCGAGGCCTACGACCTCATGCGCCACGGCCTCGGCCTCGTCGACCGCGGAGATCGCCGACACCTTCGCGGAGTGGAACGAGGGCGAGCTCAAGTCCTTCCTCATCGAGATCACGGCGAAGATCGTCGACGTCGCGCGACGATCAGGGCGGCAAGAAGCCGCTCATCGATCAGATCGTCGACAGTCGCCGGGCAGAAGGGCACCGGCAAATGGACGACGCAGGCCGCGCTCGACCTCGGCGTCCCGATCCCGACGATCACCGCCGCGGTCGACGCGCGCATCGTGTCGGCGATGCGGCCGACGCGGCTCGAGGCTGCCAAGGTCTACCGCGGATCGCCGGCGGCCGGCGCGCGCGTCGCGACGCGCCGCCCTCGGTCAGATCCGCTCCGCGCTCTACGCCGCGAAGATCTGCTCGTACGCGCAGGGCTTCCACCTCCTGGCGCGCGGCCTCCGAGGCGTTCGGCTACGGCGTGCGGCTCGACGAGATGGCGCGCATCTGGAAGGGCGGCTGCATCATCCGCGCGGTCTTCCTCGACCGCATCCGCGCCGCGTTCGAGCGCGATCCGAAGCTCGCGAACCTCCTCCTCGACAAGGAGTTCGCCCGCGACGTCCGGGCGCGCATCGACGACTGGCGCGCCGACGGTCGCGCTCGGCGTCAAGCTCGGGATCACCGCGCCCGCGACGGCGGCGTCGCTGGCGTACTTCGACGGGCTCCGGCGCGCGCGTCTCCCCGCGAACCTGATTCAGGCGCAGCGCGACTTCTTCGGCGCGCACACCTACGAGCGCCTCGACCGTCCCGGCACGTTCCACACCGACTGGGCGCGAGCGGCGGCGCCGGCGGAGACGAGCACCGCCGCCGCGAAGCCGGCGCGCGCCGCGGCGGCACGCGCGCCGCGGCGCCGCTAGGGTCGGGTCGGTCGCAGCGTGCCCGGTCCACGCAAGGCCCCTCGCACGACGGCGCCGCGTCCGCGGGCGCAGCCGCGTCGCACCACGCGCACCGCCGCGGCCGGCAGCCGTCCGCGGCGCGGCGGCGGCGGTGGCGGCGGCGGGCCGCGCGACCAGGCGCAGCTCGCCGAAGAGGTCCGTCTCGACGAAGCGACGCGCCGGGCCGTCCACTGGAAGCGCTGGGGTCCGTACTTGAGCGAGCGCCAGTGGGGAACCGTCCGCGAGGACTACAGCCCGCACGGCACCGCGTGGGACTACTTCTCGCACGACGACGCGCGCGCGCGCGCCTACCGCTGGGGCGAGGACGGCCTCGGCGGCATCTGCGACAATCACCAGCGGCTCTGCTTCGCGCTGGCGCTGTGGAACGGCCGCGACGCGATCCTGAAGGAGCGGCTCTTCGGCCTCACCGGCCCCGAAGGGAACCACGGCGAGGACGTCAAGGAGCAGTACTTCTACCTCGACAGCACGCCGACGCACTCGTACATGAAGTATCTCTACAAGTATCCGCAGGCGGCGTTCCCCTATGCGTCGCTCGTCGAGGAGAGCCGCCGGCGCGGCCGCGACGGCATGGAGTTCGAGCTCCTCGAAACCGGGGTCTTCGACGACGACCGCTACTTCGACGTGTTCGTCGAGTACGCAAAGGCCGCGGCCGACGACGTGCTGATCCAGATCACGGTCGTGAACCGCGGGCCGGAGGACGCGACCCTGGAGCTCCTGCCGACGCTCTGGTTCCGGAACACCTGGTCGTGGACCTACGTCGCGCCGCGGCCGCGGCTGCGGAACGTCACGCGGAACGCGGCGGGGTTCGCGACGATCGAAGCGGACCACGAGACGCTCGGGAAGCGCTGGCTCGACGCCGAAGGCGCCCCGGAGCTGCTCTTCACCGAGAACGAGACCAACCTCCGCCGCTTCCCGACGCGCGAGGTCGACCGGCCGTACGTGAAGGACGGCATCAACGACTACGTGACGCGCGGCATTCGCGACGCCGTCAACCCGCGGGAGGAGGGCACCAAGGTCGCGGCGCGCTACACGCTCGCGATGCCGGCCTCGTCGACGCAGGTCGTCCGGCTGCGGCTGCGCGACGGCACGGCCGAGGAGGAGCCGTTCGGCGCCGGATTCGCCGAGGTGTTCGCGCGACGGCGCGCCGAGGCCGACGAGTTCTACGCCAAGCTCGCGCCCGCGACGCTCTCCGACGACGGGCGGAACGTCTTTCGGCAAGCCTTCGCCGGTCTCCTCTGGAGCAAGCAGTTCTACCACTACGACGTCAGCACCTGGCTGCAGGGCGACCCCGCGGAGCCGGACCCGCCGCCCGAGCGCCGGTACGGCCGCAACGCCGATTGGACGCATCTCTACAACGAGGACGTCCTCTCGATGCCCGACAAGTGGGAGTACCCGTGGTACGCCGCGTGGGACCTGGCGTTTCACTGCGTGCCGCTCGCGCTCGTCGACCCGGATTTCGCCAAGCGGCAGCTGAAGCTGCTGCTGCGCGAGTGGTACATGCACCCGAACGGGCAGATCCCCGCCTACGAGTGGGCGTTCGGCGACGTCAACCCGCCGGTCCACGCCTGGGCGGCGTGGCGCGTCTACAAGATCGAGAAGCGGATGACGGGGAAGGGCGACCTGGTCTTCCTCGAGAAGGTCTTCCACAAGCTCCTGCTGAACTTCACCTGGTGGGTGAACCGCAAGGACACCCAGGGACGGAACGTCTTCCAGGGCGGCTTCCTCGGCCTCGACAACATCGGCGTCTTCGACCGCAGCGCCCAGCTGCCGACCGGCGGCTACATCGAGCAGTCGGACGGCACCAGCTGGATGGCGATGTACTGCCTCAATCTGCTCGCGATCGCGATGGAGCTCGGCCATCACAACGCGAGCTACGAGGACGTCGCCAGCAAGTTCTTCGAGCACTTCATGTACATCGCGCACGCGATCAACCACCTCGGGCTGTGGAACGAGGAGGACGGCTTCTACTACGACGTGCTCCACCTTCCCGACGGCGGCGTGCGCCCGCTCGAGGTGCGGTCGATGGTCGGCTTGATCCCGCTCTTCGCGGTCGAGACGGTCGCCGACGACGCGCTCGCGCGTCTGCCGCGCTTCCGCAACCGCCTCGAGTGGTTCGTGCGCAACCGGCGCGACCTGAGCGACACCGTCGAGCAGATCAATCACGTCGGCGCCGGCAAGCGGCGGATTCTCAGCATCATGAACCCGGACCGGCTGCTACGCGTGCTGCGCTTCATGCTCGACGAGACGGAGTTCCTGGCGCCGCACGGGATCCGCTCGCTGTCGCACTATCATCTGAAGCATCCGTACACGCTCGGCGTGAACGGCACGGAGCACTACATTCGCTACGAGCCGGCGGAGTCGCGGACCGGGCTTTTCGGCGGCAACTCGAACTGGCGCGGTCCGATCTGGTTCCCGCTCAATTTCCTGATCATCGAGTCGCTGCAGAAATATCACTACTACTACGGCGACGCGCTGAAAGTGGAGTTCCCGACGGGCTCCGGCCAGATGCACGACCTGCGGACGGTCGCCGACGAGCTGTCGGGGCGGTTGATCGCGCTCTTCCTGCGCGGGCCGGACGGCCGCCGGCCGGTCTTCGGCGGCACCGAACAGTTTCAGTCCGATCCGCACTGGCGCGATCTGCTGTGCTTCTACGAGTACTTTCACGGCGACGACGGCGCCGGCCTCGGTGCCAGCCACCAGACCGGCTGGACCGCCCTGGTCGCGAAGCTGATGCACCAGGCCGGCACGCGCGACGCGTGATCCGCGACCCGCGGCGCCGTCGCGTCGCAGTCGCGGACGGCGCTCTCGACATGGGGGAATGAGTCGATCGCTGCACGATCGACACGCGCCGCGCGCGCGGCGGCCGGCGTGCTGCTCGTCGCCAGCGCCGCCGCGATCGCCGCGGTCGCGCTCCGGCAACGCCAGCCGGCGGACGTGCCGGCCCTCCACCCGTTCGACGGCTGGTCGCTGCGCGGCGCGCGCCATGTCGAGTACGGCGACGACGGCGTCCCGGTCCTGAGCGTCGCCGTCGGCGAGGCGCGCCTCGAGCGGCTGCGGTTCGGGATCTTCCGGCTGGGATTCGCGCACCGCCTCGATGCCCGCGACGTGGAGATCACCACCACCCTGTCCGCGACCGGCGGTGGCGATCTGTCGCGGCGCTTCCCGGATCTGCAGAAGAGCTTGACCGCGCTCGGGATGCCGCCGTCGCGCCGCGCCGGTCTGACGTCCGTGCGCATCGACGGTCTCAGGCTGCGCGTCGACGGCGCCTCGGGAGAGTGGCTCGAGATCCTCGCGCAACGCTGCGGCGTCGGCTTTCCGCGAGCGAGGCGCGTCGAGCTCCGGAACGGGGTGCGGATCCGGGGCGTCGGCGTCGATCGCACGTTCGGCGCGCTGTCCTACGATCTCGCGACGCGCCGCTTCGTCGGCGGGCAAACCGCCACGGCGTCCGGGAACGTATCCTCTTCGGATCTTCGCCGCGCTCTCGAGGAGGTGAACCGTGCGCTCACCCGTCTGCTGCCGGCGGTTTCGGGAACGCCGTGAGGCGCGGCGCCTCGACGTGTTCCTCGTGGTGGCGGCGGCGCAGCTGCCGCCGCCGCGGAACGGCGCAACCACCTTGACACGCATGACCGATCTCGCCGAAGGTACGCCTCCCCCTATGCGCGTCCCATCCGAACGCACGGGAGCGGCGCGCGCGGCGCGGTGTGCGATCGGCGCCGTCGCCGTCGTGGCGCTCCTCGCCGGCGCTGCCCCGAGCGCCGCGGCGACCGCCGTCGTCAAGTGCCAGCAGGCGATTTTGAAAAGCGGCGCCAAGCTGGTGCGCGCCAATCTCAAGACGCTCGATCTGTGCACGACCGGGATCTTCACGTGCATCCAGACGAAGCCGGGCGACGCGAAGTGCCTGGCGCGCGCCGATCGGAAATGCGAGCGCGCGCTCGCGAAGACGGTCGGGGTGGAGCCCAAGATCGGGGCGGCGATGCTGAAGACGTGCGGGGCCGTCGACGACGCCACGCTGCTGGCCGCCGACGGTCTCGGCTTCGATGCGATCCTCGAGCCGTGCCTCGAGAGCTTCGGCACCGTCCCGGAAGGTGCGGACGGCATCGTGCAGTGTCTGGTCCGAGAGTACGCCCGCACGGCCCAGCGCTTGTTCACGGTCCTCGACCCGCGCGCGCTCGAGCTACTCGACGCGGCGCGCGTCGATCCGCAGCCGCTCTGCGAGCTGCCGACGAACGACAGCTGCGACGGCTGCGCGTTCTTCCCGCCGCCGCAGCCCGGAAAGGCCGTTGCCAAGTGCGGCGCCGCGATCGCGAAGCTCGGAAGCGCGTACGCGGCGGCGCGCCTCGACGGAGTGGACAAGTGCATCAAGGCGCGCTTCGCCTGCGAGGACGCCGCCGACCCGCCGGCGTGCCGCGCCAAGGCCGCGACGACGTGCACGGCGGTCGCCGCGAAGACCCTCGCGGCTCGCGGAAAGCTCGAGGACAAGGTGACGGCGAAGTGCGCCGGCATCGACTTCGCGAGCTTGCAAAACGTCGCCGGCCTGAACTTGCGTGCGATCGGCGTGGCGGACGGGGAGTGCAGCCGCGCGGGCGTCCCGCAGCTCGATTCGATCGAGGCGTACACGCAGTGCATCCGCCGGCAGCAAGAGTGCGAGGTCGCGGAGCTGACCGGCATCGTCGCGCCTCGGACCGCGACGTTTTTCGCGGATGCCCAGCCGTTTCCCGATGCGCCGTGCGCCGAGGCGCCGAGCGCCGTCGCCGCCCGCGCGCGCCGGGTGATCAGCGGGACGGCGCCGGCGGGAATCCGGGCGATCATTCGGCGCGTGGTGAACGCCGTGACGCTCGCGAGGGCGGCCTACCACGCGGGCGGCGTGCCGGTGGCCGGCGCCGGCGCGCCGCGGATGATCGTCGACATCTTCGGCGGCCGCTTCGTTCGCCCGGGACAGACGAATCGAATCCGCATCACCTACGCCCGCGGCGGTGGATCGGCACGCGCGGCACGCGGCGAGTCCTCCGATCCGCCGACGCTGATCACGGGCGTGCAGGTCGGTGACCTCGTCCTCGACGACTTCTTCGAGCTGCCGCTCGACGCGGACGAGGGCACGCTCGACGTCGACGTGACGTTCAGCGACGAGCTCAGCAGCTGCGCGCGCTTGGCGTTCGCGACCAAGGTCGACGGCGTCGTGAGCCAGTACGTCCCATTCGAGCAGGTTCCGGATCCGACGATCGATACCACCTGCATCGACTCGATCAGGGCCGGCGACGTCGCCGCGGCGGCGAAGCGCTGCGCGCAGAAGGTCGCGCAGGAGCCGGGGAATGCCCAGGCCGCGACGCTCGCGGCTGTGACCGGCGCGGTCGCCGAGGTGCTCGACGATGCCCAGCTCGCCGGCGTGCTGAAGAAGCTCGGCTTCGTGATCAGCGGCGGCGCGCGCGACGTCTGCGGGCTGGACGCCACCGTCCCGGCGGCGCTGCCGAGCGGCGCGCCGCGGTCGGGGGCGATTCAGGCGTCGATGCGGGCAGAGGCCTTGCGCGTCATCGACGAGGCGCTCGCGGCGCTGGCGACGCTCGCGCCCGACGCGGAGTTCACCTTCGATCTGGCGGACCTTCCCCCGTGCATGCGTCCGCCCCTGTCGCAAATCGTCGAGGTCGACGCCGGCGACCTGCTCGCGCTGCGCGCGGCGCTCGAGCTCGCGGCGACCGTGATGCACGTCACGACGGCGTACGACGTCGACATCGACGTCGCGGCGGCGGTGAACGGTGCCCTCCGCGCGCAGCAGGTGTTCGCGGCGAACCCGTCGCTGCTGACGCTCCTCGGCGCCGGCGGCGCCGCCGAGATGCAGGCGGCGCGCACCGCGTTGGACGCCGCGCTCGGCGATTTCGTCGCCGCGGTGAACGCAATCGACGCGGAGACCGACGATCAGGACGACGACGTGCTCGTGATCGACGCCGCCGACCACGCGAACGTCCTGCTGGTGCGCGACGGCGCCGCGCTGGTGCGCCAGGCGCTCACGGGGCAGGCGACGTTCGACGCTGCGAAGTTCGGCTTCGCCGTCGATCAACGGCTCGCGCTGGCGCCGCTCTTCGGCGGCCAGGTCGCGAGCCTCCGCCCGTTCGTGCCCGCGTTCGGCTTCCGCGGCAATCCCGACTTCTGTGCCTTTCCCGATCCGACGTTCGGCGGCATGGCGCCCGATGCGGCGCAAGCGGACGTGACGCGGGTCGTGAACTTCCTCGCACAGGCGCTCGGCGGGAAGAGGCGTGACTGCTTCACGGCTCCGGTGCTCACGTGTCCTGCGGCCGCATCGCGGCTCACCGTCTTCAGCGACGAGCCTGCGGACCTCGACCTCGGCTGGACGGGCATCGGACACGACATGACGGCGCCGGTCGGCGACGAGCTGCTCGGGCTGGATCTCGATTGCGCCGGCAACGATTGCACCGCGAGCGGCGCGGCGCTCGTCGGCGCGCCGTTCGGCGCGCCGTTTCCGATCTCCGCCGGCGGGGTGGCGGTGTGTCTCGTCAACGAGATCCGCGCGCCCGTGACCGGCGCGTACCAGTGCGATACCGGCTGCACGAGCCTCGACGTCAAGCTCACGACCGACGTTTTCCTGTCGTTCGACGTTACGCAGCCGTGTCCCACGTGCGTCGGCGACACGTTGGCGGGCGACGGGGTCAAGGAAGGCGTGTGCGGCGGCACCGCCGCGAATCCCGGCGCGCCGTGTGACGCGGGCGGTACGCACGACTTCTTCGGCACGACCTCGCGCGACTGCTTGCCCGCCGCCCTGCTCGTAGGCTCCCTCGACCTCGATCTGACGCCGCTCACCACCGGCACCACGACGCGCGTCGCGAGCGTCGACTGCCTCGCACCCGGGTTTCCGCCGGGCGCGTGCTTCTGCCCGGGCGAGATCCGGCCGAATGCCTGCAACACCGACGTCTGTGCCGCCGACGGCACCTGCGACGGGCCGATCGACGGTCGTTGCTCGAACGAGCCCTTCCGCCCGTGCTTCGTCAGCGGCACGCAGGATTGCGACGACACGTTTCCCGGCTCCGGGACGTGCGTGCTGCAACACCGTCCGTGCTTCGGCTCGACGATCACGCGCACCGGCTCATGCGGGGAGTTCGCGACGCTCGCCGCCACGTTCTGCTTCCCCGCAACCAGCGCGCCCGCGATCAATACGACGTTCGGCTTGCCGGGCCCGACCGCGTTGCTTCAGCCGGTCGGCTTCATCCTCGACCCGCGCTGATGATCGGCGGCCGCGCGACGATTCGCGTCGGCCCCGGCCTGCTCGCGGCCCACGTCGTGTCACCACACGTCAGAAGCGGAAGATCGAGTGCATCCGCAGCAGCAGGCGGCGGGACAGGCTCTCCGGCGTCTCGCTCGGCTGCGCGAGCTCGCGGCGCTCGCGGAGCTCCACCTGGCGCGGCGCGATGATCCGGCTGATCGCCTCGGCGATGCTCGGACGGAGATGGAAGAGCTGCTCGAAGCCTTCGCGCTCGAGGATGAGCAGCTCGGTGTCGGTCTTGGCGCGTACGGTCGCCGAGCGCGGCTCGCCGGTGAGGAGCGACATCTCGCCGAACACCGACGGCGGCCCGAGCTCGTTGATGTGCCGCGTGGTGCCGTCCAGTGCGGCAGCGGTGACCTCGACCCTGCCGCGGCGGAGGACGTAGAACGTGTCGCCCTCGTCGCCCTCGCGGCAGATGATCTCGCCCCGACCGAATGCCGCCTCGTAGACCGTCGGCACCAGGACCGCCATCTCGTCGTCGCTGAGCTCGCGTAGGAAATCGACCTGGCGCAGCGTCTCGATCCGCTGCGATTCGATCTGATCGCGCTCGCGGGCGTCGCCGCCCGCCTCGCCCATGTGCAGCGTGCGGATCGGGTACGGGATCTCGATGCCGTTGCGGCGGAACGCGTACCAGATGCTGGTCATGATCGCGTCGCGGATCGCCTCCTGGCGGCCGTAGTCGCGCATCCAGAAGCGGATGCGGTAGCTCACGGCGAAATCGCCGTATTCGACGACGTACACCTGCGGCGGCGGCTGCTTCGTGACCTCGGCGGTGTGGGCGAGGATGCGCTCGACGACGGCCTTGGTGGTGTTCGGCGGCGTCCGGTACGAGACGCCGACGAAGAGGTCGTCGGCGACGGTGCCGCGGTGGGTGGTGATCGTCTCGCGGGCGAGCTGCCCGTTCGGGACGTCGAGGATCTCGAGGTGGCGGGTGATGAGACGGGTCGACCGCCAGCCGATGCCCTGCACGCGGCCGAGGTACGAGCCGATGTGCACCCAGTCGCCCGGCATGAACGGCTTCTGGATCTGGAGCGAGATGCCGCTGAAGACGTTGCCGAGGGTCTCCTGGAGCGCGAGGCCGATGACGGCGGTGACCACCGCCGAGGTCGCGATCAGCGGCGTCACGTCGACGTCGAGCGCGACCCGCATGACGACGAGAATGATCACGCCGTAGAGGAAGAGCGTGATCACGTCGCGGAAGATCGTCGAGAACTCGGCGCGGCGCCGGCGCGCGGCGACGTCGACGGCGATCACCAGCGCGGTCACGAGCGCGAACGAGAAGGCGGTGAGGACGAGCGCCCACACCGCCTTGCTGAAGGCGACGGGCACCGCGAGCCCCAGCGCGTCGCCGACGATCGCGATCGCCAGGAACGCGAGCACCGACCCGAAGCGCCGTCCCGCCTCGCGCCGGCGGGCCGCGAGCCATGCGATCGCGACCGCGATCAGGAGCAGCAGGCCGATCGCGAGGTGCGTCGCGAGGTCGGTCGAGGGGAGGCCGAGGAGCGTTTCCAGGGGAGAGGCTGCGCGCACCGGTCGCTCGCTCACTCGCCTTTCAGCTTCTCGATCGAGAGCTCTTTGGTCTTGATCGCGCGCAGCGCCGGATCCTTGCTGGTGTCGTGGTACAGGTGGCAGAGCATGCAGCCCGTGCCCGCCGACTGGTGGGCGCCGTCGATGTGGCAGCGCAGGCAGACGTCCCGGCGCGGCAGGTTGGTGTCGGTGGTGAGCACGCTCTTGTCGGCGCTCGCGTGACAGGTGTCGCACGGCAGCATCTCGTGCGGCCGGTGCGAGAACGCGGCGCGCTTCAGCCAGCGGTGCGGGATGCCCGTGTCCTTGATCTTCGGCAGCTCGCCCGGCGCATGGGTGCCGTCCTCGAAGTGGCAGAGGAAGCAGTACTTGTTCTTCTCGAGCAGCGGCGGTGTGTCCTCGAGCGGCGCGTAGAGCGCCGCCTCGACCTTGGCGAGCCATTTCTGCCGGTACTCGCCGAGCGTCCGCGACGTGTCGATCGGCGGACGATTGATCCGTCCGGGCAGCATCGTGTCGACGCCTTCGAAGATCGCCTCGGGATTGTCGACGGCGACGGCGAGGAGCTTCGCGCCGAGATCGGGACGGATGACCTCCGGCGTCTCGTGCAGCGCCTCGACGGCGCCGAGCGGTCCCTCGGGCTTCTGCTCGTGGCAGCGCCGGCAGTGGCGCTCGAAGACGATCGGCCGCATCAGCGCGCCGTCGCGGTCCGGACGGTGGCAGCTGCGGCAGCGCAGCTTCTCGTTCACCTTGTCGGAGGTGAGATGGATCTTGTGATTGAAGCGGATCGCCGCCGTGTCGACGCGGCCCTCGCGCAGCGGCGTGAACGGCGGGTGCGCCGCGAAGGTCGGCACCTTCGTCTCCAGGATCGGCTGCGGGCGCGTGCTCACGAGGTCGGCGTGGCAGGCGACGCAGCTGCGGTTGCTGACGGCGAGAAAGACGTCGGCGTGGCGGTGCTCGACGTGGCAGGTGCCGCAGCGGGGCGTGTCGCGCTCGAACTCGGAGTGGACGCGCGCCGGGTGGCAGGCGAGGCAGGCGTCGTTCGGGACGCTCGCGAAGGACGCCGTGTGGCACTTCTCGCAGCGGTCGCCGAAGGTCGCGTGGTTCTGCGAGACCGGGCCGGGCAGGTACTGCCGGCGGCCGAACGTGCCGCTGAACGCCAGCCACGCGACCAGACCGACGATCGCGGCGACCGCGCCCGCGGCCAGATACCAGCGCCGGAAGAAGTTCGGCCGCGGGAAGCGGTCGAAGCGCAGGCGCTTGGCGAGGTCTTTACTCGATCGCATGCGGCCGCTCCGCGTCAGTACCGCAGGGCGAAGTAGATGTGAAAGGCGACCAGGACGAAGAGCGCGAAGGACAGCGGCGCGTGCACGAAGAGCCAGTTGTGCAGCCAGCCGTGGAGACGGAGCTGGAGCGCGAGCTGGCGCGACTCCTCGCACATGCCGGCGAGCCGCTCGACGGCGGCGCCGCTCTCGGGCGCCGCTTCGACGCGGATGGCGGCGAAATCCGGCAGCGCCCGCGCCGCGGCGCCGCGCCGCAGGTAGGGACGCACCTCGGCGAGGTAGAAGGCCTTCAGCACGGCGGCGCCCGGAGCCGGCTCGTCCGCGGGGCGCTCGCGGGCGGTCTGCTTCCAGTCGCCGGCATTCGCCTGCTGCGCCTCCGCCTCGGCGGCGAGACGCGCGCGCTCCTCGGCCGCCTCCGGGATCTCGCCCGCGACCGCGGCGACGACCTCGTAGGCGTCGAGCGTCAACCGCTCGGTGACGTGGCCGATCTGGCTGTGGATCGTCTCGAGCGGCACGCGTGCGGTCATCATTGCCGGCATGAGCTGCTGCAGGACGAGCCCGAAGATCCCGCTGACGATGACGATCGTGAACAGCGCCATCAGCGCGGTCGTGAGGGCGCCGCCGAGGTGGAAGCCGGCATGAAAGAGGATCAGCGGCACCGCGAGCAGGCCGAGCCAGATGTGCATCTGCATCCAGACGCGGGCGCTGCCGAGGCGCCAGATCAGGAGCTTCTTCCGCGCCGCGAGCAGGACGGCGAGCACCATCGCCGTCGTCCCCGCGATGCCGAAGGCGAGACCGGGCCAGCTGCCGCCGGACGGCCCGTACGGCGTGGTCGCGACGTACACGACGTACGCCGCGGTCGCGGCGAGCGTCGCGACCACGGTCGCGACGATCCAACCGCGTTGGTCGGCGTTGATCAGCATCGCGGTTGCGCTCGCATCGGGCGACTCCGGTGCGCTGCCTTCGGCGAGCCGGTCACCGGCTCAGCGCAGGTCCGCAACGGAGAGGAAGGCGCCGGGCTTCACGCGGATCGTCGCGTCGTGCGGGCACGCGTAGACGCAGTTGGGCTCGTCGTACCCGGCGCAGAGATCGCAGACGGTCGCCCGCAGCGTCACGTCGGCGGTGACCGGCGGCGCGAGGCCCGGGCTCGACGCGAGCTCGACCATGTTGATGTTGCCGAAGGGGCACTGGTTGGCGCAGCGCTGGCAGCCGATGCACCAGTCCTCGATCTGCACCTCGAGCGAGTCGCGGCGCCGGATCGAGCCGACCGGACAGCCGATCATGCACTTCGGGTCGGTGCACGAGCGGCAGGCCATGGTGACGAGGTACTTGCCGAAGCGCGGGCCGTCGCGCGTGAAGCGGGCGATGCCGCCGTGGGCGGTGGCGCAGGCGCGGACGCACTCGTCGCAGCGGGTGCAGCGGTCGAGGTCGATGAGCAGCGCGTTCTGCGAGTTGTAGAGATTGAGCGCGACGAGCTCGTTCAGCAGGGCCTGCTCGGCGGCGCCGCGCGGCGCGGTCGCCGCGTCGAGCGCCGCGCGGACGGCGGTCGCCCCGGCGGCGGCGCTTGCGGCGGGCAGCGCCGCGCTCGCGCCGCCGAGCCCGGTCTGCCGCGGCGCGCTCGCCGACGGCAGCGGCCCGCCGCTCGCGAGGGCGCGCTTGGCGAGGTCGGCGGGGATGCGCACGACCTCGAAGTTGTCGAGGCCGCCCGCGTTCGAGACGCGGGTCGCCGAGACCGTCTGCGCGGCGACACGCGCGACCTCGAACGTGTAGCTCACCACCGTGATGCGGTCGCCGGTGCGGATCGCCGCGTCCTGGACGCGGGTGCCGTTCACCAACGTGCCGTTCGCGCTCTCGAGATCGACGAGGTGGAGCGTGCCGCCGCGATCCTCGATCCGGCAGTGCCGCCGGCCGACCGAGCGATCCTCCGCCGGCAGCGCGACCTCGCAGGCCGCGCTGCGTCCGATCGTGATCGGGCCGCCGAGCACGCGCGGCGCGAGCTCCGGGTGCGACGTGCACCGCAGGACGAGCTCGGTCTCGCCGCCCTCCGCCGCGAGCGACTCCAAGCCGAAGGCGCCGCCGCGGCCGACGTAGGTGAGAATCAGCTCGCCGCCGGCTTTCGTGCGGGCGAGCTTGATCGTTCCGGAGCGGACCAGGAAGACGGCGTCCGCCGGCGCGCCTTCCTCGTAGAGGACGCCGTTGCGCACCTGATCGGAATCCGGCGTCAGCAGCTCCGCCGCCGCCGCGATCTCCGCGAGCGTCGCCGCGGAGCACTCGGCGAGGAGCACGCTCTGCTCGACCTCGTGGCCGATCGCGTAGCGCGCGTAGTTGTCCTCGACCGCCGGTCCGGCGGAGCCGGCGTCGCGGATGGTGTCGAGCACCGATCGCAGCATCTCGATCGCGACGCAGCGTTCCTCGGCACGCACCGTGGTCTCCCGCGGATAGAAGTTGACGCAGGTGTCGATCCCGAAGAGGTCGCCGGCGCGCAGCAGGGTAGGGGTCGCCTCGCGGGTGCGGGCGAGGGTCGCGTAGGCGCTGATCTCGCCGATCTCGGCCGGCGCCGGCCGTGGCGCCGCCGGCGCCTGCGAGCGGCGGCGGAAGATGCGCGCCAGGGTCGAGCGCGAGGACCGCGACCGCCCCGGGACCGTCGCCGCGCGCATCGTCTCCGGGACGAAGGCCGTCGCGCTGCCCTCGAGCAGCAGGAACGCGGTCGAGCCGTACGCGCCGGCCTCGCAGATCACCGCGCCCTTCTCGTAGACGCGACGCACGGCGGCCTTGATCGCCGGCTCGTTGGAGTCCGGCTTCGGCGCGAAGTTGCTGGCGAGCTTCACCTTGAAGGGCCGCTTCGTGCTCTTGAAGAGCTCGAGTGCCGTGAGCTCCTCGATCGGTACCCAGTCGCCGCTGAGACCGTCGTGAACGCGCGCCGCGGAATGCTGCCGGATTCTCGTCACCTGACCCTTCTCGTCGGAAGAAGCGCTGCCCCCACCGAGTCGCGACGCGTGTAGCAGGAAGACGATCGCGGACGCAACGTTTCGCCGACCGCATCGATGCCGCCGGGCGGCCGCCGAGCCGGCGTCCGACACCGCGGGGACGAGCGGTGTCGTTGCTTCGCGGTGCCGGGCGGTGGTAACGGCGAGCACGGCGGTCGCGCGAGTGGAGCGAGAGAGGCGAGGCGAAGACGGATGACACGCACGCTGGTCGTCGTTGGTGCCGCATCGATCGTGGTTCTCCTCGCCGGCGCCGCCGCGATCGCCGAGCCCGAGGGCGGAGCGCCGGGCGCCGGGCGATTCGTCGGCGACACCCGCTGCGGCAACCCGACCTGCCACGGCGCGGCGCTGCCGACCAAGAGCGCGCCGCCGCCGGCCGGCTGGCGGCCGTGGAAGTCGGCGCGCACGCAGTGGCTCAACCGCAACATCGACCGTCACTCGCGCGCCTACGCGACGCTCGAGACCGCGGGCGGCAAGGCGATCGCCAACTACATGGGGATCACCGCGACGGCGAGCGAGAAGTGCTTGGTCTGTCACGCACCCGACGCCGTGGCGGCGCCCGGGAGCGCCTACAAGCGCAGCGACGGCGTCACCTGCGAGCACTGCCACGGGCCGGCGGAGAACTGGCTCAAGGCGCACGTCGAGAAGGACTGGAAGCAGAAGAAGGCGCAGTACCTGAGCCGCGGGTTCTACAACAACGACGACCTCGAGCTGCGGGCGAAGAAATGCGCGCAGTGCCACGTCGAGATCGACCACGAGATCGTCGCCGGCGGCCACCCGCCGCTGCAGTTCGAGCTGGTCGCCTACGCGCAGATCATGAAGCACTGGGACGATCAGGACGAGCTGCCCGCGGGATCGTTCAGCCTCGACCCGACGATCTGGAGCCTCGGCCAGATCGAGGGCTTGCGCAGCACGCTCCGCATGCTGGCGCGACGCGCGACCGCGAGCGACTACGCCGGCCTCGGCAAGTTCCCGCACTTCGAGGATCGCAACTGCTACCAGTGCCATCACAAGCTCGTCGAGGACGCCGTCCGCCAGGCGCTCGGCCACTACACGATGGTCGACGCCGTGTTCGCGGTGGTCGCGCCCGGCCAGCAGGGCGAGCTCGCCGGCCTGTGGAACGGCGTCGTCGCCGGCGCGGCGAGCGGCGCCGACGCCGCGCGCCAGCGCGCCACGAGCCTCGACGGCTGGCTCGCGCCTTTCGCGAGCCGCATCCGCCAACAGCGGATCGACCGCGACGCGACCCGGCGCATCCTCGGCCGCGTCCTCGCCGGCGGCGACCGCTGCAAGCGCGTCGAGCGCTTCAGCTTCACGCCCTCGACGACCTCGAACGTCTACGGCGTCGGCAGCGTCAGCGCACCCTGGTGGTGGACGACCGGCTGTCCCGAGCAGACGGTGCTCGCGATCGAGTCGCTCTGCGAGCCCGCCTACGGCCCCGACCGGTGCCGCGGCGGCATCAAGAAGGAGCTCGACGTCCTGCTGCGCTCGGTCGACCGCTTCGACTACCGTCCCGACGCGTTCGTCGGCGGCCTGAACGCGATCGCCGGCAAGCTGCGCTGAGGCGCGTCCCGTCGAAATTTCGTCGCTCGGCGCCGGTCGCGGGCCCGGTCCGCGGGGTGGGCATGGTGCCCGGCCGCGAGCGCCGTCGCGCCGATGCTCGCCGGAGTGGGTGGGGTTCTGCGACTCCGGCCGCGCCGCGCGCCGCTTTTGCTTGACGCCCGTTTCGGGAATCTGGTAACCCGCGCGTCGGCGTCGGGTCGCTGCGTGTTCGCTGCGGCACAATTCGGAATGGACGGGCTGCGGTACGGCCCGCGTGGGGAGGGATGGCATGCGAACGAGCGGAACACTCTTGGCAATCGCGGTGATCGGTATCGTCTCCTCGGCTCGGATCGCGGCGGCGGAGTCGCTGCGAGACGCGATCGTGCCGCCGCGGGCGCGGGGCAGCCAGGTCATCGAGGCGGCGATCCGGCCGCTCGGCTCGGTGATCGGCACGCAGGTCGCGAATCAGATCCCGACCTTCTCCACGTCCGCCGGCTTCACCTACGAGTTCAATTCCGAGCTCGACGTCTACGAGCGTTCCGCCAAGACCTTCGGGCCGCTTTTCGGCGAGCGCGCCGTGACGCTCGGCAAGGGCAAGTTCAACATCACGAACTCCTACACCTGGGTGAAGTTCGACGAGTTCAACGGACGGAGCCTGCACAACCTCGACAGCCGCTCGGAGCTCGCGCGGCTCCCCGACCAGAACGGCAGCTTCTACTTCGGGGTCGTCGGCCCTTCCGGGCTGACGCAGCTCAAGCTCGACCTCGACCTCGAGGCGCAGCTGGTCGATTTCAGCTTCACGTACGGCGTGCTCGACAACCTCGACGTCAACATCGACGTCCCGGTGCTGCGGACCTACGTCCGCTCCGGTCTCATCGACGTCATTCCCGACCCGCGGTGCGCCCGCCTCGGCCTCCAGCTGTGCCAGCCGTTCGACGACACCGACCTCACGCCCGGCGGCTTCGCCACCTTGCCGGAGTCCGCCGACAGCAAGAGCTCGATCGGCGTCGGCGACATCCGGCTGCGCTCGAAGTACCTCGTGATCCGCAAACCCGTCGCGCTCGCCGGTCTCGTCGATCTCGTGCTGCCGAGCGGCAACACCGACAACTTCCAGGGCACCGGCGACACCCGTCTCGGGACGATGCTGATCGCCTCGGACGAGGTCCTCGACTTCCTCGAGCTGCACGCCCAGGGCGGTGTCGAGTTCAACATCGACACCATCGACCGCAGCCAAGCGCGCTACGTCGCCGGCTTCACGGCGCAGGTCACCAGCTTCGCCGCGCTCACCACCGACTTCCTCGGGCGCAGCGAGTTCGGCGCGCAAGGACGGATCCCCAGCTCCGGCCGGTTGCCGACCGTCCACAACGGCACCTTCGTGAACACCCAAGCCGAGCTGCAGGATCCCAACACGCGTTTCGGCGGCCGCGGCTATTTCCTGGACATCCACCGCAACGACATTCTCGATCTCGCGGTCGGCGCCAAGTTCGCGCTCGGCGAGCGCGCGATCCTGTTCGCGACCGCCCTGATCCCGCTCAACCAGGACGGCCTGCGGGCGAACTTCGTGCCGACGCTCGGCTTCGAGGTGAACCTGTAGGCGGGTTCGTCGTCATGCACGCAGCATCATGAGCATCCCCTTCGGCCAGCCGTCGCGCGCGCGCGAAGACCCGACCCCGCCCGCAACCGAGCCGGTCGAGCCGTTCGACATCGAGCGCTACCTCAGCCGCTCGCGCGCGCTCGACATGTCGGACATCGCCTGGGACGACGTCCGCCGCCACCCGCTCGCGGACGGCGTGGTACGCTGCCTGCGCTACATGCAGGACATCGAGAGCCACACGATCATCTACCTGCGGCAGCTGCTGGCGACGCGCGCGGTCGACGACCCGGAGGTCGCGTCGTTTCTCGCGTGCTGGCTGTACGAGGAGACGTTCCACGGCCGCGCGCTCGCGCAGTTCCTGCTCGCGGCCGGCGTCGAGCCGGTCGAGCGGCTGCGATCGCGGTCGACGGTGGCGCAGCGCCTCGAGGACATCGGCACCAGCTGGCTGGCGCGTCTGTGGCCCGACTTCGTCGCGGTGCACATGACGTGGGGCGCGATCAACGAGCTCACGACCTTGACGGGCTATCGGAGGGTGATGGCGGTCGCGCGCCATCCCGTGCTCACCGAGCTGCTGTCGCGGATCGTGCGTGACGAGTCGCGGCACTTCTACTTCTACTTCCGGCAAGCCGAGCGGCGGCTGCGGGCGCCGGGCGCGGCGCGGGTGACGCGGTTTCTCGTCGAGCGGTACTGGGCACCCGTCGGTACCGGCGTGCAGCCGGCGGCGGAGACGCGCTTCCTCGCCCGCTACCTCTTCACCAACGACGACGGGCGCGAGGCGGCCTGCAAGGTCGACGACACGATCCGGACGCTTCCCGGATTCGACGCCGTGCCGCTCCTCGGCACGTGGATCGATCGCTACGCGCCGGCCGCCGACGCGGGCTCGAGCGCGCGCGCCGCGTAGGGCTCGGATCGGCGCGGCGGCGGCGAGTCGGTCGGCGGGCTACGCCGGGGGATTCGGGCCGACGACGACCACGAAGTCCTGGTCGGGCTTCAGGGGGATGCCGGCCCACTTCGGATCGTCGCGCGTCTTCTCGTCGTAGTACGAGCGGTAGCCGCTGCCGGTCTTCACCGAGAAGCCGCTCGCCTCGAGCCCTCTGACCGCGGTGTCGACGTACGGCGGCGGCTCCTCCTCGGCCGCCATCAAGAAGAGCCCGGGCTTCAGATTCATCCCGGTGACGACCTGGGTTTCGGGCTCCCAGCCGGCCTCCTTGAAGATCTCCGCGAGCGTGTCCTTGAAGGCGGTGGTCTCGGCGTTTCCCGGCGTGACGGCGAACCAGACCTTGCGGCCGTTGCCGCTCTCCGCCCGCAGCACCTCGAGCATCGCCGCGCGCTCGTCGGCGCCGATCGCGCGCGGCGCCGCCGACATCGCCGCGCTGCGCGTCGGTTGCGCGGGCGCGGCGGCGCGGCGGTCGCTGTCGGGGCTGGAGCAGCCGGCGAGCGCGACGACGACCGCGACGATCACGCTCAGCGCGGCACCGGCGCTCCGCGGCGCGCCGGTGCAGAGTCTGACGACGGAGGGGAAGGGCATGGGTGCTTTCTAGCGCGGCCGATCGAGGAGGCCAAACGCGCGCGGCCCGGCGCCCGCGTGGCCGTCAGCTCGATGCGTCGCGCTCCTCGATCGTGTCGACGCGGCTCGGATAGAACGCGAGCCGATTCGCGATCGCCGCGACCGCGTCGTACGGCTGCTCGTAGGTCCAGACCGCGTTCTCGGCGCTCCGGCCGTCGACGACGATGCTGTAGTAGGCGGCGTCGCCCTTGTACGGACAGTGCGTCGCGTGCGCCGTTCGCCGCAACGCCGTCATGTCGACGTCCTCCCGCGGCACGTAGTGGACGGGCGGCAGCGACGCTTCCCGCAGCACGACGGCGCGGCTGGTGTCCGGGATCGTGCGGCCGTTGAAGGTGACGACGACGCGCTTCGCGCTCGGCTCGATCGTGATCGGATGGTTGCGGTCCGGCACTCTCATCGTGGTCCTCGCGGTGGTCAGTAGGCGCGGCGGTGGTGGCGGCGACGCTGGCGGTGGCGCGGCACGATCTTGGTGATCGTGAACTTGCCGAACGAGAATCCGAGGTCGACGCCGGTACCGCTTCCCGAGAACGCCAGCGAGACGGTTCCCTTGGTGACGACCTGCGCATCCGACGACGGCCCGGCGCCCGCTTCCGCCTCGGCGTTCGCGTAGTCGCCGAAGAGCTCGCTGATGTCCTCGACCGGGGTGAACTTGCCGTGGCCGTTCGCGATCTTCGCCTTGCCGAAGGTGAATCCTCCGCCTTTCGTCCGCAGCGCGACCCGCGCCGACTGGCCGTGGTCGCAGCTGATGGTGCCGTAGCCGTGCGAGGTCTTGTAGAACGCCGACCATCCCTCGAGCCGGAAGTCCATCCGGCATTCGGTGGCGGCCGACGCCGTCGACGCGACGAGCAGCCCGACCGCGATCGTCGTCGCGTACAGGCCGCGAGTGAGACTCTGCATCCGCCTACCTCCTGCGGCGGCGACCCGCGCCGGCGTCGCGCCGTCGCGCGGTGCTGCGCGCCGCGTCTTCGATCGATAGCGGCGGTGCACGCCGCACGCAATCACGTGCTGCGGACGTATACGGGTCGTATGCGAAAACGCTCGGAGCGAAATTTGACAATCCGGTGGACAAGCAACAACAAAAATCATCGCGCGATGTGGGATCGGCGGTGCCCGCGCATCGCCGGTCGGCGCTCCCGACCGGCCACCCAAGGAGGATGCGCGTATGAGACGGCTGTTGCTGCGAGTCTGTGGAATCGCGATCGCCGGCTGCCTGGTCGGCGTTCCCGTCCGTGCCGACGGCCCCGTCGCCGGGTTCAATCTCGGCGCCGCCGTCCCGCTGTCGAAGTATCGCAAGACCGTCGACAAGGACGTCGGCGGCACCTTCGGCCTTTCCGGCGGCTACCGCTTCGATCTCTCCGACCATCTCGCGGTCTCGCTGCTCGCGAATCCGCAGTTCACGTTCCTGCCGACCGAGCCCGGCTGCTGCCGCGGCAAGAACGACCACGAGGTCGGCAGCACGTTCAGCATCACCAGCGGGCCGCGCTTCTCGCTGCTGACGGGCATCGTCGAGACCTACGTCGGCGCTCAGGGCGGCTACTACCGCGACATGAGCGGCCCGATGAGCGACGACGGCGCCGGCTTCAATGCCGGCGGCGGGCTCAACTTCGAGCTCGGCAACGGCGCGAGTCTCGGACTCTTCGGCCGCTACGACTACGCCAAGATGGTCGCGCGCCCGGGCTCCGACGTCGATCGCCAGTGGGCGCTCGGCCGGCATCGCCTTCCAGCAGGTGTTCGAGCCCGAGGAGCGGGTGGTCGCGGAAGCGCCGCCGCCTCCGCCTCCGCCTCCGCCGCCACCCCCGCCGCCGCCGGCGCGCCGCCGGATCGTGCTCCGCGGCGTCAACTTCGATTTCGATCGCGCGAACATTCGCCCGGACGCGCGCCCGATCCTCGACGAGGCGATCCGCACGCTCCAGGACGAGTCCGACATCCGCATCTCGGTCGAGGGCCACACCGACGCGATCGGTATCCGACGCGTACAACCAGCGGCTCTCGGAGCGGCGTGCCGCCGCGGTCGCCGACTACCTGGCGCGCGGCGGCATCGCGCGCCGGCGGATGACGACCGAGGGATTCGGCGAGTCGAAGCCGGTCGCGAGCAACGCGACCGAGGACGGCCGCGCGCAGAATCGCCGCGTCGAGCTGCGCATCGTCGGGCAGTGAACGGCGCGCGCCGCCGCTGCGTCTACGCCGGCAGCTGCTCGCGGACGATCGACGGACGGCGTGCCGACGCTGGTGAGCCACAGCTGATGGACGGCGCGCGTCGCGCCGACGTGCAGCAGGCGGCGCGCCGCGGGGGTGTCCGGGAAGTGCGCCGCGCTCGACCTCGACCAGCATCACGTAGTCGAACTCGAGGCCCTTCACCTGCTCGATCTCGGTCACCTCGATGCCGGGCGCGAACGTGAAGTCCTGGTGCTCGACGCTGGCGCAGGCGCGGCACGTCGCTCGTCTTGAGGCCCGCGGTGGTAGAGCGCGCTCAGCTCGCGCGACGGCGTGAGCACGGCGACCGACGCGAGCGGCTCCTGCGCGACGAGCTCCTGCAGCGCGTCGGCGAGGAACGCGACGCACGCGCCGTGGTCGGTGAAGCGGAACAGCTCGACCGGCGGCCCGCGCGCGCGTCGTGCGCGGCGGCCGCTCGTCCTCGCGCGAGGTCGCCGAGCACGCCGTGCGGCGAACGTCGCGATCTCGTGCGAGCAGCGATAGCTGACGTCGAGCGTGCTCGACCTCGGCGCCCTCGAGGCCGAGCTCCGCGAAGAAGCGTCGCCCACGACGTGAAGCCCGCCGTCGCGTGACGACGTGCTGCTGCGTGTCGCCGGCGAGCGTGATGCTGCGCCGGCTCGTCGAGGCAGCCGAGCAGCACCCGCACCTCGAGCGGCGAGAAGTCCTGCACCTCGTCGATCGCGACGTGCCGGTAGCGGAGCGGCTCGCCGCCGCGCCCGGCAGCGGACCGACGCGCAGCTGCCAGGCGCGCAGCAGGAGCGGCGTCGTCCTCCGGCATCGAGCTCGGCCTGCGCCGTCGGCGTCGCCCTCGATCCAGGCGACGATCTCCTCGTAGCGCGCGCGGCACCACGTCGGCGCGCGCTCGGACCCGTCGGCGCGAGAACGCGCCGGGCGCCGCGCGCGCGAGCAACCTCGCCGAGCAGCGCCGCGTCGCGTGAGCACGCTCGCCCAGTCGTCGACCGCCTGCGCGGCCGTCGCGCGGCGCCGGGCGTCGCGCCGACCTGCTCGCTCGAGCGCGATCAGCAGCGCGGGATGGAGCTTCAGGCGCGTGCACGTCCGCGGGCGTGTCCTCGCGCGAGCTCGCGCGGCAGCATCGGGGAAGCAGCCGGCGGCACCTGCTCCGCGCGCCCAGTCGTGGAAGGTCGCGCACCTGGACGCGGTCGACGCCGAGCGCGGGCAGCACGTGGCTCACGTAGTCGCGCAGCGCCGGCGAGAACACGACGAAGAGCGTGTCGGTCGGAGTCGATCGTCGGGTCCTCGTAGGCGAGATAGGCGATCCGGTGGAGCGCGACGGTCGTCTTGCCCGAGCCCGCGGTGCCGCGGATCACGACGAAGCCGCGTCGACGGCCGCGTGATCAGCGTCGAACTGCTCCGGATCGATCAGCCCGGCGATGTCGGGCAGGTGCTTGTCGGCGCGGCGCGCGATGCCCGCGGGCGTCGGTGCCGAGCCGGCGGTAGCCGCCCGTCGCCGGCGTCGTGCGCGCGCAGCGCCGCGCCCTCGCCGCCCGCGAGCCGCGGCGGCTCGCGTCGTCGACGCGCCGCCAGCCGCCGGGGCCGGCGGCATCGGCGCTGGAAGTGCCCTCGGGCGCCTCGACGCGCTGGAGCGTCCGGTCGCGGATCGTGACCGTGCGCCGCGCGACCACCTCGCCGGCGCGTTCGCGGCCGGCGATCTCCTCCTCGTACGTCCTCGCCCTGCTGGTAGCGATAGAAGATCCGCGACACCGGCGCGTGGCGCCAGTCGACGATCTGCACGTCCCGCGGTGCAGCCAGGTCGCCTTGCCGAGCAGGACGTCGCGCTCCGGCGCCGCTCTCGCGCAGGCGCAGGTGCGCGAAGTAGGGCGAGCCGCGGCTCACCTGCGGCGCCGGTCGTCCGACGTCCGGAGCTGGTCGAGCAGCGCCGACTGGCGATCCCACTGCTCGAGCAGCGCGGCGCGGTCCTCGGTCTTCTCGCCCTCGCGGAGCGCCTCGCGCAGGCGCGCCAGATCGTCGAGGAGCGTCGCCTCGGACGGGCTCACCGCGGATTCCGGCGGGGACTCGTTGAGGACGGTGGTGACGTCGTGGAGGAGCTTCAGCTCTTCGGCGACGACCGGATGGCGCGCGCCCGGATCCATGGCGATCGCCCATGCTCTCAGTTCTCGTCGCGCTACGCGAGCGTGAAACGGACGGCGCCGCGGCAGCGGCGCAGCGCGCGACCGACGCGGAATGCGCCGCCCGGCGACCGGGGAGCATGCCTCGCGGCCACGCGGCTCGGCGCGCGCGACACGCCCTCCGTCGCGGTTGTAATCGCCGATCGCCTTTGGGACGATGCCGCGATCCGAGTCGCGCCCGCGCTCTTGCCGCGTGCGCATCGCGAGGAGCGAGCATGGCTGAGCACTTCGACCTCCTGATCCGCGGCGGGCTCGCTCGTCGACGGCACCGGCGCGCCCGCGCTCGCGCGGCGACGTCGGCGTCCGCGCCGGCCGCATCGCCGCGCTCGGCGACGGTCGCGCGGCGCGGCGCGCGCGCGCACGATCGACGCCGACGGCTGCGTCGTCGCGCCCGGCTTCGTCGACATCCACACGCACTACGACGCGCAGGTCTTCTGGGACCGCATGCTGACGATCTCGCCGTGGCACGGCGTCACCTCGGTCGTGATGGGGAACTGCGGCTTCGGCGTCGCGCCGACGCGCCCGGCGCATCGCGAGCTCATCCTGCGCACGCTCGAGAACGTCGAGGGCATGTCGCTTCGACGCGCTGCACGCCGGCCTCGGCGGCGCAGTGGCCCTTCGAGACCTTCCCCGAGTTCCTCGACGCGATCGAGCGCCGCGGCACCGCGATCAACGTCGGCGCGCTCGTCGGCCACACGCCGGTGCGCCTCTACGTCATGGGCGAGGACGCGACCGAGCGCGAGGCGACCGCCGACGAGATCGCCGCGATGCGCGCGCTCGTCGCCGAGGCGCTGCGCGCGGGCGCGATCGGCTTCGCGACGTCGAAGTCGCCGACGCACGTCGGCTACGGCGGGCGGCCGGTGCCGAGCCGCGCGGCGTCGGTCGAGGAGATCGCGACCCTCGCCGGCGCCCTCGCCGACGCGCCGGCCACGGCATCATGCAGGCGACGATCGGCCGCGAGCTCTTCCTCGACGAGTTCGCTGCGATCCAGCGCGCGACCGGCCGCCCGGTCACCTGGACGGCGCTCCTCGCCGGCATGCTCGGTCCCGACGGCCATCGACCGGTGCTCGAGCAGACCGAGCGCTTGCAGGGAGACGGGGTCGAGGTCGTGCCGCAAGTGGCCTGCCGGCCGCTGATGTTCGAGTTCCAGTGGAAGGCGCCGTTCCCGTTCGAGAGCATGACGCTCTTCAAGGCGGTGTCCGCCGCCGATCTCGAGGGCAAGAAGCGGATCTACGCCGATCCCGAGTTCCGGCGGGCGTTCCGCGAGCGCGGCACGCGCGGCGGCATCGCCGACCGCTGGAGCGACACCGTGATCTCGGACGCGCCGTCGGCGCCGGAGCTGGACGAGCGCGGCGTCGCGCGAGGTCGCGGCCGAGCGCGGCGTGCACCCGGTCGACCTCGTCCTCGACCTCGCCCTCGCCTCGAGCCTCGAGGCGCGCTTCCGGATGGCGGTGATGAACACCGACGAGGGGGTCGTCGGCGAGCTGCTGCGCCATCCCGCGACCGTCCTCGGCCTCTCCGACGCCGGCGCGCACGCGAGCCAGCTCTGCGACGCGCCGTTCGCGACGTACCTGCTCGCGCACTGGGTGCGCGACAAGCGGCGTGCTCGGGCTCGAGGATGCGGTCCGCATGCTGACGTCGCGTCCGGCCCGAGCTCTTCGGCATTCGCGACCGTGGGCGTCTGGTGCCCGGTCTCGCCGCCGACGTCACCGTCTTCGACCCCGACCGCGTCGGCTGCACGCCGCTCCGTCGCGTCCGCGACCTCCCGGCCGGCGCCGATCGCTTGATCGCCGAGGCCGTCGGCGTGCGTGCCGTGGTCGTCAACGGGACCGTCATTCGCGAGGACGGCCGCGACGCCGTCGACGCCGGCGGGCCGCTCCCCGGCCGCGTCCTGCGTGGAGGAGTTGCATCATGAGGTTTCCCGTCATCTCCGCCGACTCGCACGTCACCGAGCCGCCGAACACGTACCTCGACCACATCGACCCCGGCTTTCGCGAGCGCGCGCCGCGCATGGTGCGCCACGAGAAGATGGGCGACGTCTTCGTCGTCGACGGGATGAAGAACCCGATTCCGATGGGGCTGGTCGCCGCCGCCGGCAAGCCGGCGGAGGAGATCCGCATCACCGGCGCGCGCTTCGAGGAGCTCCACCGCGGCGGCTGGGATCCCGCGGCGCGGCTCGCGGACCAGGACCGCGACGGCGTCGCGGCCGAGATCATCTATCCGACCGTCGGCATGGTGCTCTGCAACCACCGCGACTTCGACTACAAGAAGGCCTGCTTCGACGCCTACAACCGCTGGCTCACCGAGTACTGCGCGCCGCATCCCGACCGTCTCCTCGGCGTCGGGCAGACCGCGATGCGGACGCCGGAGGAGGGCATCGCCGACCTCGAGGCGATCGCGGCGCTCGGTCTCCGCGGCGTGATGATGCCGGGCAACCCCGCCGTCGAGGACTACGACTCGCCGATCTACGACGACTTCTATCGCGCCGCGATCGCGATCGGGCTGCCGCTCTCGTTCCACATCCTCACCACGCGCGACGACGCGACGCGGCCGCGCGGTCCCAAGATGAACGGCTTCCTGTCGATCATCCGCGGCTGCCAGGACATCATGGGGACCCTGATCCTCGGCGGCGTGTTCGAGCGCCACCCGGCGCTGAAGGTCGTCTGCGTCGAGGCCGACGCCGGCTGGGTGCCGCACTACATGTACCGCATGGACCACGCCTATAAGCGCCACCGCAACTGGCTGCCGCCCGGGCAAGAGCTGTCGCGCCTGCCGTCGGCGTACTTCCGCGACAACGTCTACACGACGTTCCAGGACGACTGGGTCGCCTTCAAGACCGCCGACCTCATGAACTGGGAGCACCTGATGTGGGCGAACGACTTCCCCCACAGCGACTCCACGTGGCCGTGGTCGCAGGATCTCCTGGCCGAGCACCAAGCCGACCTCAGCGACGAGCAGCGAGAGGCGATCCTCTGCCGCAACGCCGCCGCGCTCTACGGCATCGATCTCCAGCGCCTGACGCACTGACGCCGAGGCGGCGCGCACCGGGACGCGGGGCGGCGGCTCACGAGCGGCGGCAACGGTCCGCGGTCGGGTTTCACCGCGGCCGTCCCGCTCGCCGGCACGCATCGACCCAGCGCGATCCGGCGAAGCGCGCGAAGTCCGCGTCGCCCGAGTAGACGACGCAGCGGACTCGACGGCGACCGTCGTCCACGGCGCGTCGTCGTCAGGGCCGGGCGCTAGTTAGTGGTCGCGCAGGTAGTTCGCGACGTCGTCGGCGATCTTGCCGGCCGAGGCCGACGGGTCGGTGCCCTCGCGCACGCTGTGGCGGATCTTGGCGACGGTTCGGCCGCTCGGATCGGTGATCGCGATCTCGACGCCGACGCCGGCTTGCATGAGGTGCCCGCCCGCGAACGGGATGAACGCCTTCGACGGCTCGAACCGTTCCATCCACACGATGCACGATTCCAGCGTGAGCCCGCCTTTCCCCGGCGTCTTGCCGATCCGCTCGAGGGCTTCCTCGAAGTCCCGCTGGAGCTTGGGCGCGACCGCGGAGTCGGTGACGTCGCTGACGTTGCGGATCGGACGCACGTCGATCTTCCCCGGCCCGCCGACCTTCACGGCGGGATCGACCCATCCCCAGGTGACGGTCTGCTGCTCGACCAGCTCCCGGTAGTCCGACAGCACGCAACCCTGATGGTACGCCGGGTCCTTCGCCTCCTTGCCGTCGACGAAGCGGGTGCCGCGGGGCACGGGCGCCGCCTCGCCGCCGCCTCCGCTGCGCGCGGCAGAGCAACCGGTGAGACCGACGAGCAACAGAGCGAGCATGATTCGCGCCATCCGGGGACCTCCTGCAATCGCGGTGTGACGACCGTCGTGCGGTTCGCGAGCGCGAACCGGGCGTGCTCGATACCAGCGTCGTCCGGCGGCGACAAGATAGGTGGACGCGGGGCTGCGCGCGCGCGTCAGCGCGGCGTCAACGCCGTCGCGAGCGTCGCGACCTACACGTGCGGATCGTCACCACGCCGCCCAGAGATCGAGCAGCACCGGGATCGGCGACGACGCGACGACGCGACGACGCGACGACGTCGGCGAAGGTCGCGTCCGTGACCGTCAGCGGGCGATCGTCGCCGCGGCCGGCAAGGGGCGCCTTGCACTTGCCGCACACGGACGGAGCCCGCGCGCGAGCTTCGCCGCCGGCACGCGGTTCGGCGTGCCGCGGCGCGGGCAGCGGATCAGCTCGACGCCGGCCGCGGCGTTCGTCGGCGCCATCGCGGTCACGGCGTCGGCGGGCGGCTGCGGTCCGCGCGCTGCGGGTCGTCGACGTCGTGCCGGAGGACCCGCGTCTCGCCGGCCTTCGGCGAGGCGCCGGCGAGATCGTCCCGTTCCGTGTTCATCCCGGTCCCTTTCGATACCTGACCCGGTAGATCACGCCGTGGTCGTCGTCGGCGACGAGGAGCGCGCCGTCCTTCGCGACGGCGAGCCCCGCGGGCCGCCCGAACTGCGTCTTGCCGTCGGCCGAGAGAAACCCGGCGACGAAATCCTCGAAGCCCGTCGGCCGGCCGGCGTCGTCGAACCGGACGCGCACGACCTTGTACCCGGTCGGCGGATCGCGGTTCCACGAGCCGTGCAGCGCGACGAAGGCGTCGCCGCGGTACTCCGCCGGGAACTGCGAGCCGGTGTAGAAGACCATCGCGATCGGCGCGCTGTGCGCCTGGTAGCCGAGGACCGCGGGCTCGGTGCCGGCGGCGTAGGCTTCCTTGGTCGTGTGCGGCGGATCCTCGGCGAGCGCGTCGACGACCCGTTTGGCGTAGACGTACGGCCACCCGTAGTCCTTGCCGTCGGCGAGGTGGTTCAGCTCCTCGGGCGGCAGGTCGTCGCCGCGCCAGTCGCTGCCGTTGTCCATGCCCCAGAGCTCGTGCGTCTTCGGCTGCCAGTCGAAGCCGATGGTGTTGCGGAGGCCGCGCGCGAAGATCCGCCGCGTGCCGGAGCCGAGGTCGACGCGCAGGATGGTCGCGTGCTCCGGGTCGGTCTCCCGACAGTCGTTGCAGTCGCTGCCGACCGAGACGTAGAGCGCGCCGTCGGGACCGAAGCCCATGGTCCGGCGCGGATGCCGGCCGCCTTCCGGCAGGTGGTCGACGACGACCCGCGGCGCTGCGCCGGCCGGCGCGGCGAGCGGCATCACGTACACGGTGCGCGGTGTCGCGAGGTAGAGCTGCCCGTCGCGGATCGCGATCCCGTGGACGCCGGCGAGATCGCCGACGAGACGCTCGCGCTTCTCGGCGCGCCCGTCGCCGTCGGCATCGCGCAGGCGGAGCACGTCACCTTGGTCGGGCCGCGTCAGCAGCACGCTGCCGTCGGGCGTCACTGCGAGCATGCGCGCGTCGCCGAGATCGCGGGCGAAGACGGCGATCGAGAAGCCGGGAGGGAGGCGAAGCGTCTTCACGAGCGCGTCGGTCGGCTCCTTCGACGCCGGCTGGGCGGCGCTGCCGACGCGCGTCTCGGCGGCGTCGCAGGCCGCCGCTCCGAAGGAGACCGCCGCGGCCACGACGAGCGCGGCGACCACCTGCGGAGCGGCAACGGCGACTCGCCGGCGATCGTGCGCACTCACGGCCCCAGAGGTACGCGACGAGCGCGCGCTTGGCAAAATCGGCGCCGTCCTCGGCGGTCCGACGTCACGCCGCAACATCACGTTGCGCCGGAACACGACGTCGCGCGTCGTCCGAGCCGCGCCGGCCGTCGCGATGCGACGGGCGGCGCCCGTTGGATGCCGGCGTCCGCCTCGATATCCTGAACGCCTTTGAGCCGCTCACCCTCTCTCCACGACCCCACGGCGGCGCACGCGGAGCCCGGAAGCGCGCTCGCGCCCTTCCAACCGGCGACGCGCGCGTGGTTCTCGTCGACGTTCGCGGCGCCGACGCTCGTGCAGGCGAAGGCGTGGCAGACGATCGCGTCGGGCCGGAATGCGCTCGTGGTCGCGCCGACGGGCTCGGGAAAGACGCTCGCGGCGTTTCTCTGGGCGATCGACCGGCTGTCGCTGCGCGCGCCGAGAACCGTCGAGACGCTCGGCGTGCGGGTGGTCTACGTCTCGCCGCTGAAGGCGCTCGCGGTCGACGTCGAGCGCAATCTGCGCGCGCCGCTCGCGGGCATCCGCGCCGCGGCCGAGCGTCTCGGGCTGCCGCCGCCCGCGATCGCGATCGGCCTCCGGAGCGGCGACACGCCGGCACGCGACCGCCGGCGGTTCGGCCTCGATCCGCCCGACGTCCTGATCACGACGCCGGAGTCGCTCTACCTCTTGCTGACCTCGTCCGCGCGCGAGGCGCTCCGCACGGTCGACACGGTGATCGTCGACGAGGTGCACGCGGTCGCCGGCGGCAAGCGCGGCGCGCACCTCGCCCTCGGCCTCGAGCGTCTCGACCGGCTGCTCGACGCGCCGGCGCAGCGGATCGGCCTCTCCGCGACGGTCCGCCCGCTCGACGAGGTGGCGCGCTTTCTCGGCGGCGCGGCGCCGGTCGAGGTCGTCGACGCGCGCGTCGAGAAGCCGCTCGAGGTCTCGGTCGTCGTGCCGCTCGACGACATGACCGCGCTCGGCGGCCGGAGCGACGTCCCGAGCGGCGCCGCCCCGGGCAAGGCGCCGCCCCCGAGCATCTGGCCCCACGTCGAGGCCAACGTCCTCGAGCTGGTGCGCGCGCATCGCAGCACGATCATCTTCGCCAACTCGCGCCGGCTCGCGGAGCGGCTGTGCGCGCGCTTGAACGAGCTCGCCGGCGAGGAGATCGCGCGCGCGCATCACGGCTCGGTCGCCCGCGAGCAGCGCGCGCAGATCGAGGAGGCCCTGAAGGCCGGGCGGCTGCCGGCGGTCGTCGCGACCAGCTCGCTCGAGCTCGGCATCGACATGGGCGCGGTCGACCTCGTCGTCCAGATCGAGGCGCCCGACTCGGTCGCGTCCGGCCTCCAGCGCGTCGGCCGGGCGGGGCACCAGGTCGGCGGGCGCAGCCGCGGCGTGATCTTTCCCAAGTTCCGCGGCGACCTCCTCGAGAGCGCGATCGTCGCCGAGCGGATGCAGCAGGGCGCGATCGAGGCGCTGCGGTATCCGCGGAACCCGCTCGACGTGCTGGCGCAGCAGATCACCGCGATGGTGGTGATGGACGACTGGACGGTCGACGAGCTCGAGCGCACCGTGCGGCGCGCGGCGCCGTTCGCCGAGCTGCCGCGCGCGGCGCTCGAGAGCGTCCTCGACATGCTCGCGGGCCGTCATCCGTCCGACGCGTTCGCGGACCTGCGGCCGCGGCTCGTCTGGGACCGGGTGAGCGGCCGGCTCACGGCCCGCGCGGGGGCGCGAACGGTGGCGCTGACGTCGGGCGGCACGATCCCGGACCGCGGCCTCTTCGGCGTCTTCCTCGTCGGCGAGCGCGGCTCGCGGGTCGGCGAGCTCGACGAGGAGATGGTGTACGAGAGCCGCGTCGGCGAGGTCTTCGTCCTCGGCGCGTCGAGCTGGCGGATCGAGGACATCACCGCCGACCGCGTCCTGGTCTCGCCGGCGCCGGGGCAGCCGGGGAAGATGCCGTTCTGGCACGGCGACGCGCCCGGCCGGCCGGTCGAGCTCGGGCGGGCGCTCGGCGCCTTCGTCCGCGAGCTCGCGGACGCGAGAGACGGCGGCGCCGCGCGCCGCCTCGAGGCCGCCGGTCTCGACGCGCGCGCCGCCGGCAACCTGCTCGCGTACCTCGACGAGCAGCGGGTCGCGACCGGCGTGCTGCCCGACGACCGCACGATCGTCCTCGAGCGCTTTCGCGACGAGCTCGGCGACTGGCGGCTGTGCATCCATTCCTTCTTCGGCGCGCGCGTGCACGCGCCGTGGGCGCAGGCGATCGCGGCCCGCGTGCGCGGGCGGTTCGGCGTCGACCTGCAGATGATCTACGGCGACGACGGCATCGTCCTGCGCGTTCCGGAGGGCGAGGACGCGGCGGCGGCCGCGGCGCTCGTCTTCGACGCCGACGACGTCGAGGATCTCGTCGTCGGCGAGGTCGGACGATCGGCGCTCTTTGCGAGCCGCTTCCGCGAGTGCGCCGCCCGCGCGCTTCTCATTCCGAAGCGGCGCCCCGGCCGGCGCTCGCCGCTCTGGCTGCAGCGCCAGCGCGCCGCCGCGCTGCTGCAAGTCGCGCGCCGGCACCCGTCGTTCGCGATCGTCCTCGAGACCTACCGCGAGTGCCTGCAGGACGTCTTCGACCTGCCGGCGCTGATCGAGCTGCTCGCCGCGATCCGCTCGCGCGCGGTGCGGGTGGTCGAGGTCGAGAGCGAGGCGCCGTCGCCGTTCGCGCGCTCGCTCCAGCTCGAGTACGTGCGCGCCTTCATGTACGAGGGCGACGCGCCGCTCGCCGAGCGGCGCGCGCAGGCGCTGACGCTCGACCGCGCGCTCCTCGCCGAGCTCATGGGGCGCGAGGAGCTCCGCGAGCTGCTCGACGCCGGCGCCCTCGCGGAGCTCGAGAGCCGGATCGGCCGTCTCGCCGACGACCGCAAGGCGCACGACCTCGACGGCACCCACGATCTGCTGCGGACGCTCGGCGATCTCGCGGAGCCCGAGGTCGCGGCACGCCATCGCGATCCGGCGGCGGTGCCGGCGCTGCTCGCGGCGCTCGAGCGCGAGCACCGCGCGTTGCCCGTCCGGATCGCCGGCGAGGAGCGCTGGATCGCCGCGGAGGACGCCGGCCGCTACCGCGACGCGCTCGGGACGGCGCTGCCGGCCGGCGTGCCGCCGGCGTTTCTCGAGCCGGTGCCCGACGCGCTCGCCGAGCTCGTCGCGCGCCACGCGCGCACCCACGGACCGTTCGGCGCCGCCGACGTCGCGGCGCGTTTCGCGATCGGCACGGCCGTCGCCGAGCGGGCGTTGCGCGCGCTCGAGCGCGCGGGCCGCGTGCTCGAAGGCGAGTTTCGCCCCGGTGCCAGCGGACGCGAACGGATCGACGTCGAGGTGCTGCGCCGGCTGCGGAGCCGCTCGCTCGCCGCGCTCCGTCGCGAGGTTGCGCCCGCGCCGCCGGACGCGCTCGCGCGCGTGACGCTCGCCTGGCACCGCATCGGCGGCGCCGGACCGCGGGCGACGGGGGTGGAGGCGCTGTGGCGCGTGATCGAGCAGCTGCAAGGCGTCCCGGTTCCCGCATCGGCGCTCGAGACGCAGATCTTGCGCGCGCGTCTGCCGGCCTACGGCCCGGCCTTGCTCGACCAGCTCGGCGCCGCCGGCGAGATCGTCTGGGCCGGTGCCGGTGCGCTCGGCGCGAGCGACGGATGGATCGTGCTGGCGCTGACGGAGCAAGCGCCGTTCCTGCTCCCCGAGGCGATCGACGTCGAGCTCTCGCCGCTCGCCATCCGCCTGCTCGAGGTGTTCGGCCACGCCGGAGCGCTCTTCTTCCGCCAGCTCGCCGAGAGCGTCGACGCCGCGGACGACGGCGAGCTCCTGCTCGCGCTCTGGGAGCTGGTGTGGGCAGGCCGCGTGACCAACGACACCTTCGCGCCGCTGCGAGCGCTCCTGCGCCATCGCCCGCGGAAGGCCGAGTCGCCGAGTCGCCGCCGCCGCCGCGGTCGCGAGCGGCCGTTGTCGGCGATCGACGCGGCGGCGCTACAGGGCTCGCTCGCCGTGCCGCTGCTGGGACGCGCGCTTGCCGGCGCAGCACCCACGGCCGCGCCGGACGCCGGCGCGCCCGCCGGACCGATCGCGGGAAGCGCGCGTGGCATCGCGACGGAGCTGGCGCCGTTCGCGGCCGGGTCGCGACGTGCGCCGGCCGACGCCGTGCCGGGACCCTCGCCGGGGGGCGCGCGCGGCGACCGGAGCGCGCGCATCGCGCCGCCCGCCGCGGCGGGACGTTGGAGTCTCACGATCGCGCGCGCCGCCGATCCCACGCGGCGCGCGCACGCGTGGGCGATGCAGCTCCTCCGCCGCCACGGCATCGTCACGCGCGGTGCGCTCGCGGCCGAGCGCGTGCCCGGCGGCTTCACGGGCGTCTACCCGGTGCTGCGCGCCTTCGAGGAATCCGGCCGCTGCCGGCGCGGATACTTCGTCGAGGGGCTCGGCGGCGCGCAGTTCGCGCTTCCCGGCGCCGTCGATCGGATGCGGGCGCTCGCCGACGACGCGTCGGCGGCGGCCGTCGTCTTGGCCGCGACCGATCCCGCGAATCCCTACGGCGCCGCGTTGCCGTGGCCCGATCGCGACGCCGGCGACGGTCACCGCGCCGGCCGCAAGGCGGGGGCGGCGGTCGTGCTCGTCGGGGGCTCGCTCGTCCTCTACGTCGAGCGCGGCGGCCACACGCTGCTCTCGTACCGCGACGAGCCGGCCGTCCTGCGCGCCGCGATCGACGCGCTCGCGCAGGCCGCACGCGATCGTGTCGTCGGCCGCCTCGAGCTCGAGCGCGCCGACGGCCGCGCCGTCCGCGACACGCCGCTCGCCGCGCCGCTCCTCGCCGCCGGCTTTCATCCGACCTGGCGCGGCCTCGAGCTCCGCGGGTGAGCGTCGCGCGAGCAGACCTGGCTCAGTGTCCCGTCGAGCTCTCCGAGTGATCGCAGAAGCGCCAGACGGCGTGCATCAGCTGGTCGACGTCGACCGGCTTCTTCAAGTACCCGCGGGCCCCGAGCTCGTCGGCGGCGCGGGAAAGATTGCCGGCGCCCGACAGCAGCACGACCGGGATGTGCGCGATCGACGCGTCGTTCACCTGCGCCTTGCGGAACTGCCAGCCGTCGGTCTTCGGCATCATGAGATCGAGCAGGATCACGCACGGCGGCGGCCCGTGGCGAAGCTGATCGAGCGCCTCGGCGCCGTCGCTCGCCTCGACGACGCCGGTGCCCTCCACGCGCAGCAGCATGGCGATCGCCGCCCGCACGTCCTCGTTGTCCTCGACGAGCAGCACGCTGTGCCGGTGCATGGAGGTGGGAGGCTAGCGGCGCGTCCCCGGTTCGACAATCACCCGCTAGCGTGTCCCGCGGAGTCCCGTCCTCGGGCGGCCGGTATGCGGCGGATGCCCGGCGGGACGGCGATCTCGTCGCCGCGAGGCGCCGATACCCTCCATCCGGTTTCGTTTTGACCGTCCCGCCGTGGTGGGGTAGAAGCAGCGCACATGTCGAGCACGCGGCGCTTCGGGTATCGGTACTTTAGCCGGCATCGTCCGGGGCGCCAGACGTCTGCGTGATCGGCTGAATCCGAGCCCGCAGCATCCGAGCCCCGAGCGACCCTCGGGGCTTTTTTTTGATCACCGAAGGGCGCGGACGGGCGGCGAGCGCGGCGCTCACGAGGAGACCGAGCGATGACCGAGAAGATCGAAGACCGAAACGTCGTCGGAATCACCCCGCTGATCGCGCCGCGCGCGGTGAAGGCCGCGCAGCCGCTGACCGACGCCGCGGCCGCGCTGGTGCTCGAGACCCGCGCCGCGATCCGCGACATCCTCGCCGGCCGCGACCGCAAGCGCCTCTTGGTCGTGGTCGGCCCGTGCTCGATCCACGACCCCGACGTCGCCTACGACTACGCGCGACGCCTGCGCCCGGTCGCCGAGCGGACGCGCGACCGCCTGCTCGTCGTGATGCGCACCTACTTCGAGAAGCCGCGGACGACGGTCGGCTGGAAGGGCTTGATCAACGACCCGCAGCTCGACGGCTCGTGCGACGTCGCGGGCGGCCTCCAGCTGGCGCGCACGGTGCTCCTCGAGATCGCCGCCCTCGGCGTGCCGTGCGGCAGCGAGGTCCTCGACCCGATCACGCCGCAGTACATCTCCGATCTCCTGAGCTGGGCGTCGATCGGCGCCCGCACGATCGAGAGCCAGACGCATCGCGAGATGGCGAGCGGTCTCTCGATGCCGGTCGGGTTCAAGAACAGCACCGACGGCGGCCTCGAGGTGGCGCTGCACGCGATGATCTCCGCGCGCCATCCGCATACTTTTCTCGGCATCAACGCCGACGGCATCACCGCGATGATCAAGACCGCCGGCAACCCGGACCGGCACGTCGTCCTGCGCGGCGGCGCGCGCGGGCCGAATCACGCGCCCGCCGACGTCGCGCGCGCCGTCGAGCTCGTCGCCGGCGAGGGCGTCGCGCGCCCGATCATGGTCGACTGCTCGCACGACAACTCGAGCAAGGACCACACCCGCCAGGCCGCCGTCTGCCGCGACGTCCTCGCGCAGCTCGCGGCCGGCCAGCAGGCGATCATGGGACTGCTGGTCGAAAGCAACCTTCACGCGGGGCGGCAGACGTGGAAGGCGGGGACCGCGCTCGCGTACGGCGTCTCGATCACCGACGCGTGCATCGGCTGGGACGAGACCGAGCCGCTCCTCGACGAGATCGCCGACGCCGTCGGCCGGCGCGCCGTAGCAGCCTGAGCGGCGGCGCGCCGGAACGAGCCTGGTTGGTCGACGCGTCGACGCCGGGCTAGCGGACGTTTCCCTCTACGTTCCCTCGTATGGCCTTCGACGATACGCGAGCGCGATGCCTGCCAGTAGGGTCACGAGGATCGCGATGCCGAACGGGCTCACGGACGGCACCGACACGTCGGCGGCCGTGAGGCCCACGCCGTGGAGGAGAGGGTTGCCGAAGCCGTAGCCCACGTCGGGATTCCAGTAGCCGTAGGCCCATGGGTCGGCCGATGGATCGGTCAGAGCGGCGTTCCAGCCGGGACCGAGACCCGAGTAGTACGTTTCGTCGCCGGCGTCGCCCGGCCGGTAGTAACGGATCTCGAAGTGGAGATGCGGGCCGCCGACCGTGCCCGCATACAGGTGCCTCGAAATGAGGTCGCCGGCCACGACGTGCAGGCCGTCGACGAGAAGACCGTCCGCGGCGTCGAGATCCAGATCCACGTGCGCGTAGAGCGTGACCAGCTTGCCGAGCGGCTGGCCGCCATCGTCGACCACGTCCTTGGACACCGCGACGTAGTGTCGGTACTTCGGGGCGTCGCGCATCACGGTGACGATGCCGTCGTGCGCGGCATGGATCTCGACGTCGGTCTCGCCGCCGCCGACGTGCAGGTCGATTCCGGTGTGATGCTCGGCGGTCCCGCCGGGTCCCTTTCCCGCGCCGAGCTCCCCGATCGTCGGCACCGAGTAGTCGGGGATGTGACCGTCGTCGCGCTTCAGCGGGTGGCGCAGGGCCATCTCGGAGACGCGTGCGACGAAGCGGTAGACCTCCTGCCTGAAGGGATCGCCGGCGCCGACCCGGTAGTACCGGGGCGTCAACATCTCCAGGCCGTACACGTCCTGCTGGTTCCAGGCCTCGGCCGCCCCGGCGCCGCTGCAGGCAGCGACGAGCACGAGGGCAACGGAGAGCTGACGAGCGGTGCGAGCTTTCATGGTGGCTTTCAGCCCCTGGTTCGAATCGGCGGGCACTCTACAGCCGGCGAGGGCTTCGCCTCAAGGCGCACGCCGCGACGCCTCGACGGCGTGTCACGTGGCGCGCTGCTCGAATGCCGCGGCGACGCGCAGGATCGTCGCCTCGTCGAAGTGGCGGCCGACGAGCATCAGGCCGATCGGCAGGCCCGCGGAGGTTCCGCACGGCACGCTCAACGCCGGATGCCCGGTGACGTCGAAGGGCGCGGTGTTCGCCGCCGTCTCGACGCCGCGGGTGATGACGTCGATCGGATCGACGTCGGCGTCGGAGAGCGGAGCCTTCATCGGCGTCGTCGGCATCGCGAGCACGTCGACGGTGCCGAGCACGCGATCGTAGGCGGCGCGGATCTTCGGGCGCAGGTTCTGCGCCGCGCCGTAGACCTGCCCGGGATGGCGCTCGGCGAGGAACGCGCCGCCGAGCACGACGAGCTTCGCGCTCGACGGCAGATCGTTCGGCCGCTCCCGCAGGGCCGTCGCGAACGCGCGCGCGAGACCGCGGTCGTAGCGGCCGGCGAAATGGTGGCCGATCCCGTGCGCGGTGAGGAGCGCGTACAGGCCCTCGAGGACGATCGGCGTCAGCAGGCCGGCGGCGAGGTCGTGATCGGGGACCGAGACCTCGCGCACCTCGGCGCCGAGCGCTTCGAGGGTCCGTCCGGCCGCGCGCACGGCGGCGTCGACGTCCGGCTCGGCGCCGGGGAGACCGAACCCCTCGGCGAGCATGCCGACACGCAGGCCGCGCGCGCCGCCGCCGAGCGCCGCGGTGTACGCGTCGGCGCGGACGTCGTCGCCCTGCCGCGGGTCGCCGGGATCCTTCCCGGCGATCACCTCGAGCGCGCGCGCGACCTCGCCGACGGTGCGGGCCATCGGTCCGACGTGATCGATCGTCGCATCGACACCGACGATGCCGGTGTACGGCACCAGACCGTGCGTCGGCTTCAGGCCGACGACGCCGCACCACGACGCGGGAATGCGAATCGAGCCGCCTTGATCGCCGCCGATCGTGAGGTCGACGTCGTCGTAGAAGAGCGCCGCCGCGGAGCCGCTCGACGAGCCGCCGGCGAGCCGCTGCGGATCGTGCGGGTTGGCGACCGGACCGAACGCGCTGGTGTCGCCGCGGGCGGAGAGCGCGAGGTCGTCCATGTTGACGATGGCGACGATCTCGGCGCCCGCGTCGAGGAGCCGCGTCACGATCGTGGCGTCGCGCTCCGGCACGTAGTCGCCGAGGAAGCGCGAGCCGGCGGTGAGCGGCAGGCCGGCGACCGCGATGCTGTCCTTGACGCCGACGCGCCTGCCGGCGAGCTTGCCGTGCGCGGCGCCGCGCACCGAGCAGCGGCGGAGGATCGCGTTGTAGGGATCGTCCGCGCGCGACGGTCGGCCGGTCGCCCGGCGCTCGCCGACGGGTGCCGGGGCGTCGGGCTCCGCGAGCGCGGCGAGGCGGGCGAGCATCCCGGGGAGGACGCCGGTCGCCGCGGCGAGCTCGCCGGCGGTGAGCGTCAGGCCGTGGGCGGCCGCGAGGCGCTCGACGTCCTTTCGTGTCGGTGGTGCGAACGTCATCCGAGCCTCCTCTCGCTGCGCGTCGGCGTGCACAGCCGGCGCACGACGCTCGCGATCACGTCGGGGCCGCGCTCGAACGCCGCGCGCGACATGCTCTCGTTCGGCTGGTGCGCTTGGTCGAGGTCTCCCGGGCCGCAGATCAACGAGTCGACGCCGAGCCGCGCGAGCTCGCCGCCGTCGGTCGAGAACGCCGCGCCGCCGCTGGCGGTCTCGTCGAGCACGGCGAAGAGCGCGGCCTCGAGCGCCGTGCCCCGTCGCGAGAGCAGGCCGGGCACGACCAAGGGCTCACCGATCTCGATCGTCGCGGCGCGGGCGGGCGAGCCCGGATCGGTGCGGTCGGCGGCGGCGAGCCGGCGCCGGAGCGTCTCGTACACCTCGAGCGCGTCCATGCCCGGCAGCGGGCGATAGCTCACCTCGAGGACGCAGCGGTCGGGGATCACGTTGGCCGCGGTGCCGCCGTGGATCGTCGCGAGGTTGAGCGCGACGTACGGGCATTCCGGGAACTCGGCGGCGATCGGCGGCGCCGGAGCGGCGCGGAGCTCCGCCTGGAGCCGGCCGATCGTCTCGACCACGTGCGCCGCCACCGCGATCGCGTTCACGCCCTCCTCGGGCAGGCTGCTGTGGCCGCTCCGTCCGTGCACCGTCACCGTGAAGAGCACGATCGCCTTGTGGGTGTGGAAGACGCGATACGAGGTCGGCTCGCCGATCCACGCCAGGCGGGGCAGGGGCGTCGGCGCGACCAGCGACGACAGCGCGGGCACCAGCCGGCGCGCGCCCCTGCACCCGATCTCCTCGTCGGAGGTGAAGAGGACGACGAGCGGGCGGTCGAGACGCGCGACGTCGAGGTCGCGCGCCGCCGCCACGCATTGCGCGAGGAAGCCCTTCATGTCGGCGATGCCGCGGCCGTAGACGCGCCGGTCGTCGGCGCCGAAGGCGAGCGGGTCGCGGTTCCATCCGGCCTGGTCCTCGAAGGGGACGGTGTCGACGTGTCCCGCGACGACGAGGCCGTCCGGCTCGTCGGGCCCGGCGACCGCGATCACGTCGACCTTCGCCGTGCCGGCGTCGTCGGTCTCATGCAATCGCACGCGGAAGCCGTGACCCTCGAGACGCTCGGCGAGGAGCGCCGCCGCCGCGGCGTTGCTGCGGCTGCTCACCGTGTCGAGCGCGATCAACGCGCGCGTGAGCTCGTGCAGATACGCCGTTGTCGACCGGTCGCCCATTGCGTAAGACCCTCGCTGCGCGTGCGACCCGAGCGTTACCACAACACGGCATCGTTCGTCGTGCCCCCGGACGACAATCGTCGCTTCTACGACGCGTTCTGGTCCGACACCGCCTTGGTGCGCCCGGAGCGGTTCAATACCTGGCCCGTCGTCGGCGCGCTCGCGGCGCGGGCGCCGCACCGGCTCGAGATCGGCCCCGGCCTGCGGCCGCGCCTGCCGCTCGACGGCACCTGCTTCGTCGACATCAGCGTGCCGGCGCTCGCGGCGCTTCGCCGCCACGGGGGCGTCGCCGTCCACGCCGGCGCCGGGGCGCTGCCGTTCCCGATCGGAGCTTCGAGCTCGTCTGCGCCCTCGACGTCGTCGAGCACGTCGAGGACGACCGCAGCGTCTTTCACGAGCTCGCGCGCGTCGTCACCGACGACGGCGCGCTCGTGCTGTCGGTGCCGCTGCATCGCGCCAGCTGGACGGACTTCGACGCCGTCGTCGGCCACTGGCGACGCTACGATCCGCCGGTGCTCGTCGAGACCCTGGCGCGCCACGGTCTCACGATCGAGCGCAGCGCGGCGTACGGCATGCAGCCGCGGAGCCGGACCTTGGCGCGCCTCGGCGCCTGGTGGCTGCGCCGTCACCGCCAGCACGCGATGCGCTGGTACAACCACGTCTTCATGCCGCTCGGCCTCCGCCTGGAGCGTCCGCTCGCGTTCGCGCCCGGCCTGATCGAGACCGCCCGGGTCGACGAGATCCTGCTGGTGTGCCGGCGCGCCGGCGCGAACGCCGCCGCATGAGCCGGCGGCGGATCGCGGCGGTCGCGCTCGTCGTCGGCGGGATCGCGCTGGTCGCGATCGCGGTCGGCGCGCGCCGCGGGCGCCATGCCCGCGGGCCGCGCGGCAAGCCGGAGCGGATCACGCTCGCGCCGGCGCACGCGACGCGCGCGGCCGGCGAGAGTCAGAGCTTCACCGCGACCGCGCACTATCACGACGGTACGACCCGCAACGTCACGCAATCCGTGCGCTACGGCTCGAGCGACGCGGCGATAGCCCAAGCGCCGAACGCCGCCGGCAAGCGCAGCCGCGTCGAGGCCGTCGCGCCCGGGACGGCGACGATCTCGGCGACCGACCCGGTGAGCGGCGTCGCGTCCACCGCGGGCGGCGGCGACGCGACCCTCACGGTGGTCGGGGCCCTCGAGCGGATCGAGCTCACGCCGCGGAGCGCGTCGCGCGCCGTCGGCCAGGCGCAGAACTTCACCGCGACCGGGTTCTACGCCGGCGGCGGCACGCGCAACCTCACCCAGCAGGTCGTCTACGCGTCGAGCGACACGCGCGTCGCCGTGGCGCCGAACCGCGACGGCGGGCGCAGCCGCGTCGAGACGCTCGCGCCGGGAACGGCGACGATCTCCGCGACGCATCCGGCGAGCGGCATCTCGACGAGCGCATCCGGCGGCGACGCTGTGCTGACGGTGTACGCGCCGCGCGCGGCGCCGCCCGGGCGCCCGCGGGCGACGCGTTGACGCGCGCGCCGTCAGGCCGGCATCGGAAAGATCGACGGCAGCGCGGCGGCGGACGCGATCGCCGCGCGGCCCTCTTCCGCCGTCATCGGCGCGCAGCGCGCCGCGACGTCGAGGACGGCCGGCAAGAGCGCGAGGTCGCCCGGGGTGCAGCACGCGTGCACGCCGGGCACCGAGAGCGCGAAGCGCAGGCCGCGCTCGATCCCGGCGGGCGTGGTGAAGGGCTCGTACCACGTCGTCGCGAAGCGCGCGGCGCGCGAAGCGCCCTCGGCCGCCGCCCACGGCCGGCGCGCGACGGCCTTGATCGCCATCACGCCGAGGTCGCGGGCGGCGCAGATCTGCAGCAACGCCTCGGCGTCGGCGCGATAGGCCCGGTCGCTCCAGAGCTGCGGATTCACCGGGAACATCACGGTGTCGAAATCGTGCCGGCGCAGCGCCTCGACGAAGGTGCCGGGCGCGCTCAGCTCGTGACCGGTGATGCCGACGAAGCGCGTGAGCCCCTCGTCGCGCGCCCGGAAGAGCGCCTCGATCGCGGCGCGGCGCTCGTCGAGGGTCGCGAGATCGGTGACCGCGTGCGCCTGGTAGAGGTCGAAGCGGTCGGTTCCGAGGAGCGCGAGCGACGCCTCGAGCTGCGCGCGCACGCCGTCCGGCGCGCGCCGCGCGGTCTTGCAGGCGACGAACAGGCGGTGGCGGACGGCCGGGATCCATGGTCCGAGGACGCGCTCCGCCGCGCCGTAGCGCGGCGCGACGTCGAGGTGGTTCACGCCGTGCGCGAGCGCGGCCTCGAACGCCTGCCGCGCGCCCGGGTCGCCGTCCTCGGAGAACGCGAAGGCCGCGCCGCCGAGGATCGCGATGCTGCTCCGCTGCTCCGTCCGGCCGAGTCGGCGCGTCTCCATCCGCGGCATGGTGCAGCGAAACCCGTCGCGCTACAAGGCAAGGAGCGCGTGATGCAGACCACAGCGGAGCACTTCGACGCGATCGTCATCGGCGCCGGGCAGGGCGGCGTGCCGCTCGCACGGGCGCTGGCGGAGAAGAAGGGCAGGACGGCGCTCGTCGAGTCGACGCACGTCGGCGGCACCTGCATCAACGAGGGGTGCACGCCGACGAAGACGATGGTCGCGAGCGCCCGCATCGCGCATCTCGCCCGCCGCGCGCGCGAGTACGGCGTCGACATCGGAGCCGTGGCGATCGACATGCGGACGGTCCGGCAGCGGAAGCGCGACATCGTCACGAGCTTTCGCAGCGGCAGCGAGCGCCGCCTGGAAGCGACCGCCGGCTTGACGGTGATCCCGGGATCGGCGCGCTTCACGGGTCCGAGGACGGTCGAGGTCGTGCCGAGCGCGTCGGCCGCGGCGCCGAGTGCGTCCGCCGCGGCCCGCGTCCTCGCCGCCGAATGGATCGTCATCGATACCGGCGCACGTCCCGCACCCGTGGCGCTCGACGGTGCCGAGAGCGTCGGCGTCCTCGACTCGACGAGCATCATGGAGCTCGACGTCGTGCCCGAGCACTTGCTCGTGCTCGGCGGCGGCTACGTCGGCCTCGAGTTCGGGCAGATGTTCCGCCGCTTCGGGAGTCGCGTCACGATCGTGCAGCGCGCGCCGGCGCTGCTGCCGCGCGAGGACGACGACGTGAGCGCGGCGGTGAAGGCGATCCTCGAGGAGGACGGCGTCGAGGTGATGCTGCGCGCGCGGGCGACCTCCGTCCGGCGCTCCGCGAGCGGCCTCGAGCTCCGCGTCGAGAGCCCGCAGGGAACGCGGACGCTCGCCGGGTCGCATCTCCTCGCCGCCGCTGGCCGGGTGCCGAACACCGAGGCGTTGAATCTGGCGGCGGCGGGAGTCGCGACCGATCGCCGCGGCTTCATCAGCGTGAACCCGCGCCTCGAGACGACGGCCGCGGGCGTGTTCGCGATCGGCGACGTCAACGGCGGGCCCGCCTTCACCCACATCTCGTACGACGACTACCGGATCCTGCGCACCAACCTGCTCGACGGCGGCGACGCGACGACCGCCGACCGCCTGCTGCCGTACACCGTCTTCATCGACCCGCAGCTCGGCCGCGTCGGTCTCAGCGAGCGCGAGGCGCGCGAGCAAGGCCGCGACGTCGTGGTCGCGACGATGCCGATGAGCCACGTCGCCCGCGCCCTGGAGATCGCCGAGACCCGCGGCTTCATGAAAGCCGTCGTCGAGCGCGGCAGCGGCCGCGTCCTCGGCGCCGCCGTGCTCGGCGTCGAGGGCGGCGAGCTGATGGCGGTCTTCCAGATGGCGATCGCGGGCGGCGTCACCGCGCCGCGGCTGCGCGACGCGATCTTCGCGCACCCGACGCTCGCCGAGTCGCTGAACAACCTCTTCGCGACGCTCGCGCTCTGAACGCCGGGCGCGAACCTGGGTGCTGGCCTTCTTCGGCCACCACCCGAACCTGGCGTCGATTGGTTCGCCGGGCGCGATGTGGTAGCGGACCCGGCGATGACGACGCATCGGTACGCGGCCTTCGATCCGCTGCTCGCGCCCGCCGACGCGCGCCGCATGGTCGACCTCTGCGAGCGCTTCGGCTGCTACAAGATGTACTCCGAGGAGCCGACCTTCGAGGGGATCGGCGCCGGCTTGCCGGCGCGCTGGGACGCCGCGCGCAACTTCGTCCGGACCGGCGGGCGGTTCGGACGCAGCGAGCCGGTGAACGTCCTCGCGGCGCGCACCAACTACTTCCGCGAGACCTACGCCTACGGCCCGGAGGTTCGCATCGACGGCGTCGAGCCCTTCCTGCGCCACGAGGGCTTCATGGCGGCGGCGCGCGAGCTGTACGGACGGCCGCTGATCGAGCCGGCGATCGTCTACGCCAACCTCCTCGTGCCGGGACAGGAGCTCGCGGTCCATACCGACGTGCCGGAGTTTCGCGGCGTCAATCGGATGCGGCATCCGCAGTGGCTGATCGTGGCGATGCATCACTCGGGTCTGTTCGAGGACTGGCGGATGCCGATCGCGACCGGCGTCGCCTGGTTCCACGACTGCACCGGCGGCGAGTTCGCTTTCTATCCGAGCGGCGCCGCCGCGCCGCCGGTCGCGCACCAGGTTCGGTTCAACACCGCCGTGCTGCTCGACACCGACAGCGTCTTTCACGGCGTCGACCGCGTCGGCAGCGCTTCCGACGAGCCGATCGCCGCGCTCCAGCCCGGCATGCGGCTGCGCTACGCCGGCGACCGGCGCTGGCAGATCGAGGACGGCGAGACCGTCGTCGCGCGCTACCGCTGGGACGAGCTGCGCTTCTCGGTGTCCTGGAAGGCCTACTGCTTCGCCGACGAAGCGGAGCGCCGCGCCTGGCTCGCGCACGCCGACGACCTCGGCGTCGAGCGCGTCGTCGACCGGCTGGTCGAAGACCTCCGCGACCGCGGCAGGCTCGGCGCGCGGCCGCCGGATCACGAGCTCGTCGAGCTGCTGATCGACGAGTACGTCCACTTTCCGCCGCCGCGCGCCGACTGACGAACGTCGTGACCGCCGCGGTAGGAGAGCCCTTCCACTTCGATCCGTTCGACCCCGAGACGCGCCGCGATCCGTTCGCGCTCTACGCGCGTGCGCGCCGCGAGCACCCGGTGCTGCGGCATGCCGGCACGCCGATCACCTCGGTCTTTCGCCACGCCGACGTGCTCGCGATCCTGCGCGACGCGGAAATCTGGTCGAACCGGATCGAGCCGCCCGGCGTCGACCGCGCGTCGTTGCCCGAGCCGAGCATGCTCGGCCAGGACCCGCCCGCGCACACGCGTCTCCGCGGTCTCGTGAACCAGGCGTTCACCCCCCGCATCATCCGCAGCCTCGAGCCGCGCCTCCAGGCGGTCGCCGACGAGCTCGTCGCGGCGGCCGTGGCGGAGGGCGAGGTCGATCTCGTCGAGGCGCTCGCCTATCCGCTGCCGGTGATCGCGATCGCGGAGATCATCGGCATCCCCGCCGAGGACCGGGCGCAGTTCAAGCGCTGGTCCGACGTCGCGGTGCAGGGTCTCGGCAACGCGCTCTTCGTGCCGCCGACGGCAGCACGCCTGGAGCAGGTGAACGCGATGTTCTCGGAGATGAGCGGCTACTTCTCGACGCTCGCCGAGGCGCGCCGGCGCGCGCCGCGCGAGGACCTGCTCACCGGGCTCGTGCAAGCGGAGGTCGAGGGCTCGCGGCTGACGCACGCCGAGATGATCCGGATGCTGGTCTTGCTGCTGGTCGCCGGCAACGAGACGACGACGAACCTGATCGGCAACGCCGTCCTCGAGCTGCTCGCGCACCCCGACGCGCTCGCGCGCCTGCGCGCCGAGCCGGCGCTGCTGCCGTCGGCGATCGAGGAGGTGATGCGCTTCGCGTCGCCGGTGCAGATGGACCCGCGCCGCGCCACGCGCGACGTCGAGCTGCACGGCGAGCCGATCGCCGCCGGCGAGCTGGTGGTGTGCTGGATCGGCTCCGCGAACCGCGACGAGGACGTCTTCGACGACCCCGAGCGCTTCGACGTCGGGCGCGCGGAGAACCGCCACCTCGGCTTCGGCTTCGGACCGCACTACTGCCTCGGCGCGAACCTCGCGCGCCTCGAGGCCGAGGTCGCGATCGGGACGCTGCTCGCCCGCACCCGGACGTTCGAGCGCGTCGGCGACGAGCCGCTGCCGCTCCATCCGAGCATCGTCTTCCGCGGCGTGACGCGCCTGCCGATGCGTCTCGCCGCCGCCTGACGCGCGCGCCGGCAGTCGCGCGCGTTCGGCCGCCGTGCTTTTCGGGCAGTGACGCGCGCGTAGGCAGCCACGCGACGCGCTCGCGGCGGCGCAAGTGAGCCGATTCGATACAACGGAAGTCCGCCGTTCATGGGCATTTCAGGACGATCGCATGCTCACTGCCTATACCGCGCGATTCGACCCAAATTTTCTCGATCGTATAGGGTATCGACCTGACGGCAGTGATTCGCGCGGTGTCCGCGGCGCGTTTATATCCGAGTTATGCAATCAGCTCGGACACCGCACCCGCCACTGCGACCGCCCCCCGCGTACGAGCGCAACGATGACCTCGTCAGCGTGCTCATCGCCGTCGGCTGCGTGTTGGCGACGGTGATGCTCTACCTCGCGTATCTGATGCTCGAGTCGGGCTCGCCCGCCGGCATCTGACACGCGGCCGCGGTCCGCCGTTTCATCGGCGTCGGCGCCGGCGCTGGCCCGATGCGGCCTGCGGCCGCCACCATCGGCGCGACGGATCTTGCGCGCGGCGGTGAATCGTGGTTCGCCGAGTGGTGGTGGCGCCCACCGTCCGGCGGGCCCTCCCAGGCACTCACCGGAAGGAGACTCGCCATGTCCGAGCTTCACGAGAGACCGCGCTCGCGCGCCACGCACGAGGTCCTGAACCAGGCCCCGCCGCTCGAGGGCTACAACGTCTACGACCGGGACCGCGCGCTGGTCGAGGCGGTCGCGCGGGAGAAGGCCGCCTGGGCGGGCGACCGCCTGCACGCGCTGGGCGCGATCGCGGGCGGCGAGGCGATCGCCTGGGGCTTCCAGGCGAACACCCACGAGCCGGTGCTCCGCACGCACGACCGCTTCGGGCATCGCATCGACGAGGTCGAGTTCCATCCCGCGTGGCATCAGCTCATGCGGCTCGCGGTCGCCGAGGGCCTGCACGCGCTGCCGTGGCGCCGGCCCGAGCCGGGAGCGCACGCCGCGCGCGCCGCGCTCTTCTACGTGCTGAGCCAGGCCGAGGCGGGCTTCGGCTGCCCGATCTCGATGACGTACTCGGCAGTGCCGGCGTTGCGCGCGCAGCCCGAGATCGCGCGCGAGTGGGAGCCGCGCTTCACGTCGCTCGAGTACGATCCGCGGATGCGTCCGGCGAGCGAGAAGCTCGGCGCGCTCTGCGGCATGGCGATGACCGAGAAGCAGGGCGGCTCGGACGTCCGCGCCAACAGCACGCGCGCCGTCGCCGTCCAGGGTCGCGGGCCGGGCGCCGAGTACGAGATCACCGGTCACAAGTGGTTCTGCTCGGCGCCGATGTGCGACGCCTTCCTCGTCCTGGCGCAGGCCGAGCGCGGGCTCTCGTGCTTCCTCCTGCCGCGCTGGCTGCCCGACGGAACGCGCAACCGCTTCCACATCCAGCGCCTCAAGAGCAAGCTCGGCAACCGCTCCAACGCCTCGAGCGAGGTCGAGTTCGACGCCGCCTGGGCGCGCATGGTCGGCGAGGAAGGACGCGGCGTCGCGACCATCATCGAGATGGTGAACCACACCCGGCTCGACTGCGTGATCGGCGCCGCCGCCGGGATGCGCCAGGCGGTCACGCAGGCGACGCACCACACCGCGCACCGCGCGGCCTTCGGCAAGCGTCTCGTCGAGCAGCCGCTCATGCGGAACGTCCTCGCCGACCTCTGCGTCGAGTCCGAGGCGGCGACCGTCACGATGATGCGGCTCGCCCGCGCCTACGACGAGGCGTCGGCCGACGAGGCCGGCCGGCGCGTTCACCCGCCTCGCGACCGCGGTCGCGAAGTACTGGATCTGCAAGCGAGCGCCCGTGCTGGTCGCCGAGGCGCTCGAGTGCCTCGGCGGCAACGGCTACGTCGAGGAGTCGATGATGCCGCGGCTCTACCGCGAGGCGCCCCTGAACGGCATCTGGGAAGGCTCCGGAAACGTCATGTGCCTCGACGTCCTGCGCGCGATGGGACGGAGCCCGGATTCGGTCGGCGCGTTCTTCGAGGAGATCGACGCCGCGCACGGCGCCGACGCCCGCCTCGACGCCTTCGTCGCGCTGCTCCGCAGCGAGCTCGAGGACTTCACGGCGATCGAGGCGCGGGCGCGGCGGCTCGTCGAGCGGATGGCGCTCGCGTTGCAAGGCGCGCTGCTGGTCCGTGACGGCGATCCGGCGGTCGCCGACGCGTTCTGCGCCTCGCGGCTCGCCGGCGATCACGGCATGGCGTTCGGCACGCTCGCGCCGGCGACCGACTTCGGCCGGATCATCGAACGGGCGGCGGTGACGGTCGCGGCGTGAGTCGATCCGGCGGCGTCGCCCCCGAGCCCTCCGCCGCCCCGGGCGCGCCGTCGCGCGTCGACTTCTTCGACGCCCACGGCCGGGTCACCGCCGTGCCGATCGGCCTCGTCCGCCGGCGGCGAAAGGACCTCTACTACACGATGCTGGCGTCGTCGTGGCCGGTCCTGCTCGGCTTCCTCGCCGCCGCCTTCGTCCTCATGAACGTGGTCTTCGCGGTCGGCTATCTCGCGGTCGACGGCATCGAGAACGCGCGGCCCGGCTCGTTCGCCGACGCGTTCTTCTTCAGCGTCCAGACGATGGCGACGATCGGCTACGGGACGCTCGCGCCGCGCACGCTGGCGGCGCATCTGCTGGTCTCGGTCGAGGCCTTCTTCGGCCTGCTGTCGTTCGGCGTCGTCGCGGGCCTCGCCTTCACGAAGTTCGCCCGCCCGACGGCGCGCGTCCTGTTCAGCGAGGTCGCGGTCGTCGGCCGGCGTGACGGTATGCGGTCGCTGATGTTTCGGCTGGCGAACGAGCGCGGTACCGGGGTGATCGTCGAGGCGCATGCGCACGTCGTGCTCGTGCGGGACGAACGGACGGTCGAGGGCGAGCTGGTGCGGCGCTTCTACGACCTCGAGCTCCTGCACCGGCAGAACGCCGCCTTCGCGCTCAGCTGGACGGTGGTCCATCCGCTGCACCCCACGAGCCCGCTCCACGACGCGACCGTCGAATCGCTCGAGGCCGACGATTCGACGTTCATCGTCTCGATGACCGGCTTCGACGAGGCCTTCGCGCAGACCGTGCACGCCCGGCACATCTACGCCGCGCGGCACATCCGCTGGGGAGCGCGCTTCGCCGACATCCTGTCGCGCACCGACGACGGCCGCCGGCAGATCGACTACTCGCGCTTCCACGACGTCGTGCCCGAGCCGGCCGCAGCAGGTGAACGGCCTCGCGGTGGAACCGGCGCGATGCCGGTCGATCCGCTCTGACCCACAACCGGCGCGCGAGCTGCTTCAGATCCGCGCCGAGGCAGACGATCACCTCGGGATCGACGGCGCCGATCTCGGCGTCGAGCCACGGCCGGCAGGCGGCGATCTCCGCGGCGTTCGGCTTCTCGTGGATGCGCCGCCTACCGCGCGGCTGCCACTTGAAGTGCTTGACCGATTGCAAGACGAATGGGAATGCCGCCGGTCGTTCGCGCGCGCTCTCGACGGGCGCGGTGGCGCGACGCTCGCATCGCGCGCCGACGCCGCCTCGGCTCACTCGTCCGGGATCGTCTCGGCTTCGGCGAGCCACGCGTCGACGGCGGCGCTCGGCCGGCATGCGCCAGTCGCCGCGCGGCGACAGCGATCCGCCCGAGCCGACCTTCGGCGACCGTCCGGCACGCAGTCGCGCTTGAACTGGTTGGCGAAGAAGCGGCGCACGAAGACGAGCAGCCAGCGGCGCCGGATCTCCGCGAGCGCGTAGCGGCCGCCGAAGGCGTGCAGGGCCAGGCGCGCGATCCGCCGCGGGCCGAAGCCGAAGCGCAGGAAGTGGTAGAGAAAGAAGTCGTGCAGCTCGTAGGGGCCGACGACCGCCTCGGAGTCGCTGCCCGATCTCGCCGTCGGCGCCGCGCCGCAGCAGCTCGGGGCTGATCGGCGTCGCGAGGACGTCGCGCAGCACCGCCTGCACCGCGGCCTCGTCGCGGAACACGTGTCGGCCGCCCAGCCGATCAGCGCCGAGACCAGCGTCTTCGGCACGCCGGCGTTGACGCCGTAGTGCGACATGTGGTCGCCGCCGTAGGTCGACCAGCCGAGCGCGATCTCCGAGAGATCGCCGGTGCCGAGGTCGATGCCGCGGCGCTGCGACGCGAGCGAGAAGAGCAGGAACTTGCGCAGCCAGGCCTGGACGTTCTCGAACGTCACGTCCTGCGCCTCGGCGTCGTGGCCGATGGCGGCGAAGACGCGCTCGCGCGATCGTCGTGGATCGGCATCTCGCGCCGTGGTCGCGCCGAGGGCGTCGATCAGGCGCCGGCGTTGCCGTGCGTGCGGTCCGTGGTGCCGAAGCCCGGCATGGTGACGGCGACGAGTGGCGCGCGCGGCGCGCCGAGCAGATCGAGCGCGTGCGCCGCGACCAGCAGCGCGTGCGTCGAGTCCTGCCCGCCGGAGACGCCGATCACGAGCTGCCGCGCGTCCGCGGGCAGCGACGAGCAGGCGGCGCGCCAGCGACGTCGCCAGGATCTGAGAACACCTCGCGGCAGCGCTGGTCGCGCTCGCCGGATCGGCGGGCACGAACGGATGCGCGGTCGACGCGCCGCTCGAGCGCGGTGGAACACCGTCGGCGCGCGCGCCGCTCGCCGACGCGGCTCGGGCGTCGACGGTGCGCATCGGCGCCGCGATGCGAGGCCGGCGTTCTGGCCCCACGACGTCTGCCGCATGCGGTCCTCGGCGAGCGCGTGCAGGTCGACGTCGACGACGCGCGATCGTGCCGTCGAAGCGCGAAGCGCTCGGTCTCGGCGACGATCTCGCCGCGCTCGGCGACGAGGCCGTGGCCGTCCCAGGCGAGATCGGCGGTCGACTCGCCGAAGCCGGCGGCGCTGTACATCTGCACCGCGAGGTTGCTTCGCCGACGAGCGTGCGCACCAGCTCCTGGCGGTACTCCCACTTCGCGACCGTGATGTTCGACGCCGAGAGGTTGGCGAGCACGGTCGCGCCGGCGAGCGCCGCCAGCGTGCCCGGCGGGATCGGCACCCACAGGTCCTCGCAGACGTCGGTGTGCAGCACGAAGCCCGGCAGATGCGGGATGCGCGACCAGGACGTCGGTGCCGAACGGCACCTCCTCGCCGAGCAGCTCGCAGCTCGTCGCGCCGCGGCGTCGGCGGCGGGGTGGAACCAGCGCAGCTCGTAGAACTCGCGATAGTTCGGCGGGATACGCCTTCGGGACGGCCGCGCAGCGGACGGCCGCGGTAGAGCGTCACCGCGCAGTTGAAGAGCAGCCCGTCGACGACCAGCGGCAGGCCGACGGAGAGCAGCAGGTTCCAGCTCGCCGTCGCGCTCGGCGACCTTCGCGAGCGCGGCGCGCGACGCGCGCGAGCAGCGGCTCCTGGAAGAACAGGTCGCCGCACGTGTAGCGCGCTCAGGCCGAGCTCGGGGCAGAGGGCGTAGTGCGCGCCCGCGCGCGTACGCCTGCGCGAGGAGCCGCAGGTGCGCCGCGGCGTTGAACGCCGGATCGGCGACCCGGGTCTCGGGCACGCACACCGCGACGCGCGCGAAGCCGTGCGTGCGGACGTCGAGAAACTGCGCCATCGTCCTCGTTATATCCGGAGCGAGACGTTTTCCGCACCTCCCGAACGGGGTAGTCCATCGGCCATGGGCGAGCCGCGGCTCCACGTCGAGGTCGAGGGATCGGGGCCGGTCGTGCTGCTGATGCACGGCTTCGGCGGCAGCGCCCGCAACTTCGGCGCGCAGGCGCGGGCGCTGCGGGACCGCTGGCGCGTGATCCGGTTCGACGCGCGCGGTCATGCGCGCAGCGACGCGCCCGACGACCCGCAGGCGTACGCACCGGAAGCTTTCGTCGCCGACGTCGGCCGCGTCCTCGACGGCGCCGGCGCCGAGCGGGCGGTCGTCGGCGGGCTCTCGATGGGCGCCGGCGTCGCGCTCCGCTTCGCGCTCGCGCACCCGGAGCGCACGCGCGCCCTCGTCCTCGCGGCCTTTCCCGCGGGGCCGGGCGGGCCGGGGTTCAGCGGCATCGCGCGCGAGCTCGCCGGCGCGATCGAGCGCGACGGCCTCGAGGCCGCCGGCGCCCGCTACGTCTGGGCGCCGTCCTCCCGCCTCGATCCCAAGGCCGCGGCCGCCATCCGTCGCGGCTTCCTCGAGCATCCGCCGCACGGCCTCGTCCACACGCTGCGCGGCCTGATCGCGCGCCAGCCGCCGGTCGAGGACGTCGCGCGCGACGCGGCCGCGCTCGAGGCTCCGGCGCTCGTCGTCGTCGGCTCGGAAGACCGGAGCGCGCTCGCATCGAGCCGCGCGATCGCGGCCGCGCTCCGGCACGCCCGCCTCGTCGTCGTCGACGGCGCCGGACACGTGGTGAATCTCGCCGAGCCCGCGGCGTTCAACGCCGCGCTGGTCGACTTCCTGCACGACCTCGACGACGGCGGCCCTTGACAACCCGGGCGGACGCCGCTTCGGTACGGCGAATGTTCGACCACATCTTGGTGCCGCTCGACTTGACCGGCAGGAACGCGCGCGCGGTGACGGTGGCGTTGGACCTCGCGCGCCAGCACGGCTCGCGGGTGACGCTGCTGCACGTCATGCAGCGCATCGAGTACATCGCGGTCGGCGAGCTGCGGTCGTTCTACCGTGACCTGCGCGCCAAGGCGGAGCGGGTCCTCGAGCGCGCCGGCAGGGAGCTCGTCGCGGACGGCGTCAAGGTGCGGAGGATCGTCCAGGTCGGCGACGTGCCGCGCGCGATCGTCCGGCAGGCGGAGACCGCCAAGGCCGACTTGATCGTGATGGGCTCGCACGCCGTCGACCCGACGGAGCTCGGCCAAGGCCTCGGTACGACGAGCTACAAGGTCGCGATCCTCTGCCGCTGTCCGGTGCTGCTGGTCAAGTGAGACTCACGCCGCCAGCAAGGCGCACGAGCCCGCGGCGGCGGCGTCGGAGCAGGAACCCAGCACGGTGGCAGCGGGGCAGAAACCGAGCACGGCGGCATTGCACGAGTCGAGCGCGCCGGGTGCATGGCACGGCGCCACGGCGGCGTCCGACGTCGCTAACGCTGCGGCCGCGCGCGACGCATCCGTGACGGCGGTCGAGCGGGCCGCTCCGTTGCGCGGTTGCTGCGGCAACCGCACCGTGAACGTCGAGCCCTCGCCGGGCGTGCTCTCGACGCCGATCGTCCCGCCGAGCTGCTCGACGAGCTTGCGCGCCAGGTAGAGACCGATGCCGACGCCGCCGTGGCTGCGGGTCATCGAGCCGTCCACCTGCCGGAACATGTCGAAGATGTAGGGAAGGTGCTCTGCGGCGATGCCGATGCCGGTGTCGCGTACGTGGAACACCGCCGCGTCCGGCTCCTCGTCGTAGGCGACGACGACGCGGCCCGCGGGCGTGAACTTGAGCGCGTTGCCGATGAGGGTCTTCAGGATCTGCTCGAGCTTCCGCCGGTCGGTCGTGAGCCCCGCGTCGGCGAGCGGTCGCCACTCGAGCGCCACGTCGCGCGGCGTCGCGGTGTACTCGGTCTGTAGGTCACTCCAGATCTCGGCGACGCGCACCGCCTCGAGCTGCGGCGGATCGTTGCCGGCGGCGAAGCGATTGACGTCGAGCGTCGCCTCGACGAGCTCGAGGAGGTCGACGCTCGCGCAGCGGATGTGGCGGAGAAACTCCAGGTGGTCGGCGCTGGTGACCTCGTCGGCGAGGACCTCCGTGTAGCCGATGATCACGTTGAGCGGCGTGCGCAGCTCGTGCGACATGGTCGCGACGAACTCCGATTTGAGCCGGCTCGCCTCCTCGAGCCTCTCGATCAGGTGCGCGTTGCTGAGCGCCATGGTGGCGAGCTGCGCGAGGCCGCGGGCGGTGTGCTCCTCCGCCGCCGTCAGCCGATCCGTCCGGCCGCGGTAGTTCACCGTCTGCACGCCGACGACGGTGTTGCCGTGCCGCAACGGGAAGCACACGCTCAGCGTCACGCCGTTGCGCCGTCGGAGGTCGCGGATCGACGCGGGCAGCGGCGCGTCGTCGCGGATGAGCGCGACGTCCTGGTGCGCGAAGAGGTCGAGCAGCGGGCCGAGCTCCTCGGCGCCGACTCGGATCTCCGCGAGGTCGCTCGCGACCGCGCCGTGCGACGCCACCGGAACGTAGGCGCGCCGCTGCTCGTTCCACAGCCACGACGTCCCGTGCTCGGCCCGCAGCACGTCGACGGCGATCGCGCACAGCCGGGAGAGGAGCGCGGGGGTCTCGAGCACCGCGATCAGCTCGTGCCCCGCGCGTGCCAGGCCTTCCGAGGCGCCCGCGTCCTGCTCGCGCGCCGCTTGCGCGCGCTTGCGGTCGGTGACGTCGCGCCCGGCGGCGTACACCAACCCTTTGCCGCTCGGGGTCGCGTTCCACTCGATCCAGCGCACGGCGCCGTCCTTGCGGATCATCCGGTTCTCGAAGGAGACGCAGAGCTCGCCGGCGGTCACCCGGGCGATCCCCGCGCTCATGGCGGCGCGGTCCTCGGGGTGCACGAAGTCGAGCACGTTCCGGCCGGTGAGCTCGTCCGGAGCGAACCCGAGCGTCCGCTCCCACGCCGGGTTGGCGCGCACGAAGACGCCGCGGTCGCCGACCGCGAGGATGTCGTACGAGAGCCGGAAGAGCCGGTCGAGCTCCGCCTCGGTACGACGCCGGTCGGTGACGTCGCGCAGGGCGATCACGTAGCCGCCGATCTCGTCCTGGCGCCGATCGCAGGTGGTCGCCTCGACGTCGCGCCACGATCCGTTGCGATGACGGCACCGGCACGCGAGGTCGAACGTGCGCGTCACCGTGTCGGCGATCCGGCGGGCGATGCGCGGCGCATCCTCGGGCGCGACGAGATCGAGCGCCCGCCGCCCGAGCAGCTCCACCGGTCCGTAGCCCAGCAGGCGGCGGACCGACGGGCTGGTGTACCGGATGCGCCCGTCGGCGCCGACGATCGCGATGACGTCGGAGCCGTTCTCGATCAGCGAGCGGAACCAGTGCTCGCTGCGCCGGAGCTCGCGCTCGGCGCGGTGGCGCTCCCTGCGGTGGCGATCGAGCGTGCCCGCGACGTAGATCGAGGTCAGCAGCGCGACGGCGGTCGCCGCGACGAGATGCGGCGAGGCCGTCACGGCATCGCCGGTGAGCACCGCCGCGAGCAGCAACGTCCCGCCGACGGTCGCGGCGCAGAGCGTCTGCGCGAGGGCTCCCCAGGGCAGGATCGTCGCTGCCCCGAGCGCGAGCGTGATCGTCGCGACCGCCGGCGTGTGCGGGTCTCCCCGTACGTACCCGGTGAGCGCGGCGCAGGCGCAGACCAGTGTGCCGTAGACGAGCAGGACGACGATCCGCGGGCGATCGCGGCGGATGCGCGCGTTCAAGCGCGCGGCGAGCGCGAGGGCGGCGAGCTCGAAGAGGCGGATCGGGTGCAGCGTGCGGAGGACGGCGGGATCGGCGGCCGACGTGGCGTCGGCGATCACGTACAGCACGAGGGTCGCGAAGACGATCCACAAGCCGACGCGGGCGTGGTGCTGAAGCAGCGTCGGCGCGAATTCGCCGGTCGGTCGGGGGGTCGTCATGCGAAGCACTTCGGAAGCGTACGAGCGCCTCCGAGAGCAAGGTGCCGAGGAGCAAGGTCGGTGCCGAGAGCGCGTGGGCGGCGCCGAGCGAGCAGATGCGGGATCGCGGGAACACGCCACACGTCATTCGTCATGCGACGATTTCCGAATGCTGCGTCGGCGCGCCGGCCGATTAGCAAACGCGGGAAGACGACGCGGACGACGTGGTGGCGAGTGAGGGTAGGCGCCGGATACCGGGCCTCTCCGTAGGACGACGTCGCCGAATGCTGGTGAACGGGCGGACTGGAGGGCACCCGATCGCGAGCCGCCGGCGCGGATCGTCGCGCCGACCCGTGCGTCGACCCTCAGCGATGCGGATGGCGGTGATGCGCGTCCGAGACGTGCGGGTGGCGGTGCGTCAGCGGCTCGTGCCGGTGGCGGTGCGCGTGCGGCTCGGCGGTGCCGGCGGGATGCGGGTGGCGGTGGTGCTCGTCGTGGACGTGGAGGTGCTCGTGCTCGAGCTCCGCATGCACGTGCACGTGGACGTGACGCTCGCCGAGGAGGAGCGCGACGCCGGCGGCGGCGGCGAGCGCGGCACCGGCCTGCACGGCCGTCGGCCGCTCGCCCAAGAGCGGCATCGCGAGCAGGGCGCCGATGAACGGCGCGGTCGCGAAGTAGGCGGAGTGCCGCGCGCTGCCGAGCGCCGGCAGATCGTCGAGGGTGAGGGCGGCCTCGGCGACCGTCTCGCGTCCACGGCCCGCGGACGGCAGAGCGGTGAGCGAGCCGGCAGCGGGGAGAGCCGTCTCGGCCGGCGCCGCGCGCGGCGACCGCGCCGAGATCGCGGCGCGGCCGGCGACGAACGCGGCGAGGGCGAGCGCGCCGCCGAGATAGAGCAGGGCGGCGAGGACGAGCGTGCCGCTCGACGGCAGCAGCAGCTTCGCGAGCGGCGCGCTCGCGCCGAAGAGCGCCGCGGCCGCGAGCGCGAGGCCCGCGCCGCCGAGACGCGTCGCCGCCGGCGGTTCGAGTGGCGTCGTGATGCCGCAGAGCATAGTATTTTCCGTTCCGGCGATGCAGCCTGATACGCACGACACGACGTCCGACCCGGCGGCCGGCGGCGCGCGCGACCCGGTCTGCGGGATGCGCGTCGACCCGGCGACCGCGAAGATCGTCGCGGAGCATGCAGGGTCGCGCGTCTTCTTCTGCGGGCCGCGCTGCCGCGAGCGGTTCCTCGCCGATCCCGAGCGCTGGCCGGCGGCGAGCGGCGCGGCGGCGCCGGCCGCGCACGCGACGGCGACGCCGGCCAGCGCCGCGGCGCATGCGGGCGCGCCGGCCGCCGCCGGCACGACCGCGAGAGCGGCACGCGTGACCGCCGGCACGTACACCTGCCCGATGCATCCGGAGATCGTCCGCGACGGGCCGGGCGCGTGCCCGATCTGCGGCATGGCGCTCGAGCCGGTGACGGCGAGCGCCGACGACGAGCCGAGCGCCGAGCTCGTCGACATGACGCGGCGCTTCTGGGTGAGCGCCGCCCTCACCGCGCCGCTCTTCCTGCTCGCGATGGCGGAGATGCTGCCCGGCCGGCCGCTCGGCCGCGGGCTCGGCGGCGCGGCGCGCGGCTGGCTCGAGCTCGCGCTCGCGACCCCGGTCGTGCTGTGGGGCGGCGCGCCGTTCTTCGTCCGTGGCGTCCGCTCGATCGTGAGCGGTCGTCCCAACATGTTCACGCTGATCGCGATCGGTGCCGGGACGGCGTACGCCTCCAGCGTCGCCGCGGTCCTGGCGCCCGGGGTCCTGCCGGCGTCGTTCCGCGTCCACGGCCGGGCGCCGCTCTACTTCGAGGCGGCGGCGGTGATCACGACGCTGGTGCTGCTCGGCCAGGTGCTCGAGCTGCGCGCGCGGAGCGCGACCGGCAGCGCGATCCGCGCGCTGCTCGGCCTCGCGCCCAAGACCGCGCGCATCGTCCGCCCGGACGGCGTCGAGGAGGACGTGCCGCTCGAGCGCGTCGCCGCCGGCGACCGCCTGCGGGTGCGGCCGGGCGAGAAGGTGCCGGTCGACGGCGTCGTCCTCGAGGGCGCGAGCGCCGTCGACGAGTCGATGCTGACGGGCGAGCCGATCCCGGTCGAGAAGGGCCCGGAAAGCGCCGTCACCGGCGGGACGGTCAACGGCGGCGGCACGCTTCGTCATGCGCGCCGAGCGCGTCGGCGCCGAGACGCTGCTCGCGCAGATCGTCCGCATGGTGGGCGAGGCGCAGCGCAGCCGCGCGCCGATCCAGCGGCTCGCCGACGTCGTCGCCGGCTGGTTCGTGCCGGCCGTGGTCGCGGTCGCGGTCGTGACCTTCGCTCGCGTGGGGCGTCGCCGGCCCGGAGCCGCGCCTGGCGCATGCGCTGGTGAACGCGGTCGCGGTGCTCATCATCGCCTGCCCGTGCGCGCTCGGCCTCGCGACGCCGATGTCGATCATGGTCGGCACCGGGCGCGGCGCCGCGGCCGGCGTGCTGATCAAGAACGCCGAGGCGCTCGAGACGCTGGAGCGCGTCGACACGCTCGTGGTCGACAAGACCGGCACGCTCACCGAGGGCAAGCCGCGGCTCGTCGAGGCGCGGCCGCGAGCGGCGTCGACGAGCGCGAGCTGCTGCGGGTCGCGGCGACGCCTCGAGCGCGGCAGCGAGCACCCGCTCGCCGCGCGCGATCGTCGCCGGCGCGGCGGAGCCGCGGGCTCGCCCTCGGCGCCGTCGAGTCCTTCGCGTCGCGCACCGGCAAGGGCGTCATCGGGCGTCGTCGACGGGCGACCGGTCGCGCTCGGCAATCGCGCGCTCCTCGACGAGCTCGGGATCGCCCTCGACGACGACCTCGACGCCGACGCCGGGTCGATGCGGCGCGACGGCCGGACGGTGATGTTCGTCGCGATCGACGGTCGCGCCGCCGGCCTGCTCGGCGTCGCCGACCCGATCAAGCCGTCGACGGCGGAGGCGATGGCGCAGCTGCACGCCGAGGGGCTCGCCGTGGTCATGCTGACCGGCGACGAGCGCACGACGGCGGAGGCGGTGGCGCGCCGGCTCGGCATCGACGACGTCGAGGCGAGCGTCCTGCCGCGAGCACAAGAGCGAGATCGTGAAGCAGCTCGCAGGCCGAGGGCCGCGTCGTCGCGATGGCGGGCGACGGCATCAACGACGCGCCCGCGCTGGCGCAGGCGCACGTCGGGATCGCGATGGGCACCGGCACCGACGTCGCGATGGAGAGCGCCGGCGTGACGCTCGTCAAGGGCGACCTGCGCGGCATCGCTCAAGGCGCGCCGCCTCTCCGGCGCCACGATGCGGAACATCCGCCAGAACCTCTTCTTCGCCTTCGTCTACAACGTCCTCGGCGTGCCGATCGCCGCCGGCGTGCTCTACCCGGTCTGGGGGCTGCTCCTGAGCCCGATGATCGCGAGCGCCGCGATGAGCCTGAGCTCGGTGTCGGTGATCGCCAACGCGCTCCGGCTCCGGCGCGTCGCGCTGTAGCGGACCGCAACGGTCGGCTAGGCGAAGCGCTCGCGGGCGCCGACTGAGCGACCGTCGCGGTGCGCGGGCCGCCGCAGTGCGCACGGATCACTCGCGGAATCGGTAGCCGACGCCGGGCACGGTCTCGATCATCGACGCGCGCGTCGCGAGCTTCTTCCGCAACGAGCGGATGATCACGTCGACCACGTTGCTGCCGCCGTCGTAGCGGCGCCCCCACACCTCCTTCAGCAGGCTCGCGCGTGCCACCGCCTGCCCGGCGCGCACGCCGAGATAGCGCAGCACCTCGAACTCGAGCCGCGTGAGCGCCACGCGCCGGCCCGCGAGCGTCAGCTCGCGCGCCGCGACGTCGAGGACGCCGCCTTCGTGCAGGCCGAGCTCGGCGGCGACGAGCGCGGACAGCCACCCGTCGACGGATGCGGGCCCGAAGTCGAGGACCGCGGAATGGTACGAACGCTCGTCGAGGTCGGCACGCTGCCGCGGCAAGGGTCGAAAGCAGAGCGTCCGCATCGTCGGCGCCCACGTGTCGAGGTCGACGACGGTGGTGTAGACGCGGCGGAGGCCGGGGCGCAGCTCCATGTACGTGCGTTTGACGTCGAGCCAGCACGCGGCTTGGACCGCCGACGGCGCCTCGCCGTCGGCGGCGCTCAGCCACCGCCGCAAGAACAGCGCCTGCTGGGTCGCGGGCAACGGCGCCGCGTCGAGATCCGCCCGCCACGCACGGGTCACGGGATCGCGCTCCACCACGGACGCCGCCACGGCGCGCGGATCGAACATGCAGTAGAATCCGCACACCGCTCCGTCACGATCACGCACGACGTGGAACGCGTCGCGAAGGACCGTCCACCACGTCTCGAGGAGCCGCGCGGAGTTCGCTCCCTCGTGACGGGCCGCGATCGCCAGCACGGCCGCAGCATCGTCCGCGCGCGCCGGCTCGACCGCGAAGCGGTGCGCATCGGTGGGAAAGAAGGCCTCGCGCACGATCGGATTGTCGATCAGGTAGAGCAGGTCCGCCGTGTAGCGCCACAGCTCCGCGATTCCGGCCGTCCGCACCTCGGCACGGAGCTGGCGCCACGCGGCGCGCCGGTGCTCGCGATGCGCGTCGGGATCGGTCGAGCGGAGGGTGGCAGCGACCGCCGACTGCACCGCTTCGTGCACGACGAGCCCGTCGCGGCCGTTCTCGACGAAGGGCAGGGCCGCGAGCCGGACGAAGGCCCCCGGCCCTTCGGCGTCGCCGAGCGTCGCCCGTAGCAACGATCGGGTGGTACGCCGCAGGACCGACGCCGCCTCGAGCGCCCGGCGCGTCGCCGCGTCGCCGACGTCGGCCAGATAGCGCTCGGTGAGCTCGTGCACGACCCGGTGCTCGACGACCTCGTCGAGCTCGAGGTCGCGGTTCTGCGCCAAGCTCCAGGCCGCAGGAGATCGAGGGCGTCGCGCTCGCCGAGGGGACCGAGCGCGATGCTGCGAAAGAGGCCGTGCCATTCGGGCGCCGTCGACCACGCGGACACCGGCGGGACCCGGCCGCAGAGGACCACCCGCACGCTCTTGGTCGCGGCCGGGATGAAGACGTTGCGCAGCCATGCATCGAGGAGGCGGAGCACCTCGTAGTCGTCGAGGCAGAGGACGACGCGCGGCCCGAGCCGGCCGAGGGACGCGGCGAGGCGGTCGCTCGAGCGGGTCCGTACGCCGATCGCCGAGCGGAGCGCATCGACGAAGCCTCGGGAGGTCGGCTCGACGGCGACGCAGTCGAGGCGGACGACGACGGCACCGGCTTCTTGCAACCGGCGCACGAACGCGTCTAGCAGCGTCGACTTGCCGATCCCGCCGATGCCGTGGACGTAGGCGACGACGGGACCGTCGTCGTCGAGCAGCCGGCAGAGCTGCGCCAGCTCATCCGCCCGCCCGACGAAGCCGCCGGATGCCTGCTCGTTCAAGCGCTGCCGCACGCGGCTGGTCATGCCGGGCCTCGGCGACGAGCTCTATCACGTCGCGGGCGCCGGGTGAGCCCGGACGCGGCAGCGCCGAGAGCGCCAGCTCGACGTCGCGGCGCCGCACGCGCCGGCCTCACCGTGCGGCGCCGCGGGGTGGGCGTGCCGCCTAGCCGCGGCCGGCGGCGAGGGCGCGGACGTCACCCGTCGTCAGCGCCTTGCCCCCGATCGCCCAGTCTCCGCTCTTCACCTCCTCGACGACGACCCAGGTCACCCCACGCATGTTCTCGCCTTCGATCGAGACCATGGCGTCGGTCAGCTTTTTCACCATCTCGTGCTTCTGCGCGTCCGAGAACACGCCTTCGATCAGCTTCACGTTCACCAGCGGCATACCGTCTCCTTCCGCGTCGAGGCCGTCTCGCGCCGTCGACGACGCAACGAGCGTACCCCGGCGCCGAGCTCGGCACAGGACCGCGAGATGAGAAGATGATGAGAAGTCCAGCCAGGCGACGAGAGGCGTGCCCCGAACCGCCGCCGCCGCCCGGGTCACTCCTTGATGACGCCGCACGCGATGCGGTCGCCGGCGTTGCCGGCGGGATCGCTCTTGTAGTCGTCCGCGCCGGCGTGCACGACGAGGGCCGAGCCGTCCTTGTCGAGCAAGCTGTTCGGCTTGCCCTTCTTCAACGTCACCCCGGAGGCGAACGCGTCGAAGTTCAGCTTGCCGCCCGCCGGCACCGTGATGTTGGGAAGATCGCCGGCGTGCATGCCCTGCGGGTTTTCCACGCCGTGCTGCTTGTGCGCCGGATTGAAATGTCCGCCGGCCGACTTGAACGGCGCCGTGCACGCGCCGGTCTCGTGAATGTGAAACGCGTGCGTGCCGGGGGGAAGGTCGGTGATGGTCACCGTGAGCAGGACGCCGTGCGGCGTCTCCGCGAGCGTCGCCTCGCCGACCTTCTGTCCTTGCGCGTTCTCCAAGTCTGCGTGCGCGTTCTGCGCCGCCGCCGTCCCGGCCCAGATGAGGCCGACCAGCACCGACACCGCCGCCATCCATTTGTGGATCGTCATCGTGCCCTCCTTGTCGTGCGCCGGTCACACCGGCGCGGTGTCATAGCCGGCAACGGGCGACACGCCCCGCGACGCCGAGCTGAGTGCGCACATCTCACGGTGACGATCCCTCGGCGGCGCGCGCTATGCAACGGCCGACTCGCGTCGCTACATCGAGACGGTCCGGCGTGAGGCGCTACCGCTTTCTCGGTTCGTGTCGCTGCTGCGTCGAGCGCCGCGGTCAGTACGTCCGACCCTCTCGCCGGCCGTGCTCGGTGAAGTGTCGGAGCGCACCCGCGGGGCTCCGGCCGTAGGCGGATCGTGCGACGTCGGGATAGCGCTCGAAGTAGCGCCGCGACCGCGCGCCGTCGTCGGGCTCGCGGATCCCGATGCGCTCCAGGCCGGGGACCGAGCCGCGCGTGAGCTCGATCGGGAGGCCGTTCAACGAGCGTGGCATCGGCGCCGAGGTCGAGAGATCGATCGGCGCACGGACGAAGTACTCGCCGAGGCGCGGGTTCGAGAACATCGGCGTGATCGGGACGGTGTCGGTGAAGTAGTAGTGGGTCACCTGCGAGCATCGGCTGGTGTCGCGCTCGAGGATGCGGCTGCCGCCGTGGAAGAGGTTCGACGACCAGATCAGGAACGATCCCTTCTCGATCTCGAGCTCGCGACGCGCGAAGCCGTGCGCTTTGGCGATGCCGTCGGTCAGCGTCTCGTAGCGCCGGTATTTCTCGACCGTGCGCGGGTTCTGCCAGGTGAACGCACCCGTCCACGCGTTCTCGCCGAACAGGTTCTCCTCGGCGATCCCGAGATCGTAGTAGTCGTACTCGGGGAGGGCGTGGCTGCCGGGGTAGTAGTGCAGCGGCCCCTGGGCGAGGGTGACGTCCTCGAGCGCGACCCAGACGCCGCACATGAACCGTGCCGGGATCGAGCTGAAGTGGATGCTGTCCGAGTGCGTCGCCTGCTCGGTGCCGGTGAGGAAGTTCAGCGTCTGGAACGGCACGGGCGCGCGGCCGTAGAGCATGGTCAACAGCTCGCGCACGCATGGATGCGTCGCGATCTGCCGCACTGCCGCGCAGCCTTGCCAGGCGTCTTGCAGCCGGCCCGCCGCCCCGTCGTAATGCGCGCCCACGTACGCGTCGATGCAGGCGAGATCGGCGTCGTCGACGATGCTCTCCTCGAACATCAGGTAGCCGTCGCGCCGGTACGCACGCGCCCATTCGGCTTCCCGCGGCGACAGCTGCTTGCTGGCGAGGATCGACTCGAAGAACGGCGACTCGATCCACGGCACCGCGAGCCGTCCGGCGAGCTCCGCGAGCTGGAAATCGGTCGCTGGTTGCTCGTCGCCCACGCACGCCGGCGGAGCAACATGCAGGCCGTCGCCGAAGCGGTGCCGATGCCGCGCCTCGGGATCGGCGAATGACGGCTTTCGGACGGCCGCCGCGTCGGAACTCTGACACGGTCGCGAGCGGCGTGGGAAACGACGCGGTGATCGGCGCCGTCGCCGCAGAGAGCTACTGGGACGCCGCCGCCGGCCCGGCGGAGCGCTCAGCGAGGGTCGGACGCGACCGAGGTCGTTCCGGAGCGTCGCTCGGGGGTGAACCGCACCGGCATGTGTTTGATGCCGTTGATGAAGTTCGAACGCAGGCGCGACACCGGTCCGGCGAGCTCCATGTCCGGCAGGCGTCGCAGCAGCTCCTCGAACATCGAGCGGATCTCGAGGCGGGCGAGGTTGGCGCCCAGGCAGAAGTGCTCGCCGATGCCGAACGTCAGGTGGTCGTTCGGCGAGCGCCCGACGTCGAAGCGGTCGCCGTCGGCGAACACCTCCTCGTCGCGGTTCGCCGAGGGATAGAAGATCACCACCTTGTCGCCCTCGCGGATCTTCCGGCCGCGAACCTCGACGTCACGGGTCGCGGTGCGGCGGAAGTGCGAGACCGGGGTCACCCACCGCAGCATCTCCTCGATCGCGGTCGGCAGCAGCGACGGCTCGGCGAGCAGCCGCGCCCGCTCCGCCGGATTCTCCATCAGCGCGAGCATGCCGCCCGAGATCAGGTTGCGCGTGGTCTCGTTGCCGGCGACGAGCAGCAGCAGGAAGAAGCCGTCGAAGCTCTGCTCGCTCAGCCGCTCGCCGTCGACCTCCGCGCCCATGAGGGCGCTCACCAAGTCGTCGCGCGGGCACTGCTGGCGCTGCTGCGCCAGCTGGTTCGCGTACGCCCAGCACTCGGCGGCGGCGATCTTGCCGTCCTCGAAGGTGTTCTGGAACTCCGGGTCGTCGAAGCCGATCAGCCGGTTGCTCCAGTCGAAGATCTTGTGACGATCCTCGAGCGGCACCCCCATGAGCTCGACGATCACCTGGAGCGGCAGCTCCGCCGCGACGTCGGTCACGAAGTCGCACGCGCCGCGCTCGCAGACGGCGTCGACGATGCGAGCGCAGAGCTCGCGGATGTGGCTCTCGAGATTGCCGACCCGCCGCGGCGTGAACCCTTGGTTGACCAGGCGGCGGTGCTTGCCGTGGCACGGCGGATCCATGTTGACCATCATCGTGCGGGTGACGGTGAGCTCGTGCTCGGGCAGGTCGAAGATGTTGGTGGCGCCGCGTGCCGAGGAGAACGTCGCCTGATCCTTCGACGCGCGCTCGATGTCGTCGTACTTGGTGAGCGCCCAGAAGCCCTTCCACTTGCCGTCTTCCTGCCAGAAGACCGGCGCCTCGGCCCGCAGGCGCTTGAACCAGTGATGGGGAAACCCGGGCTCGAAGTTCTCGGGGTTCGACAGATCGATGTCGCGGAGACTCATCGGCGATGTCCTCCCTTTGCCGGCGCGAGCCTGCGGATCGGCGTCACTCGACTCGCCGGGGCGGTGGTCCGGCGCCCGCCGCCGGTCAGGAGGCGCGGAACCGCGACCTCGAGGAACCGGCGCTGCTCCTCGAGCGCGTGCGCGCCGAGCGGGTCGTCGTCGACCACCAGGCCGAGCAGCTTCACGTTGGCGAAATAGCCGAAGATGAGGAGATAGAGACCGGCGCCGAGATGCGGCAGCGCGCTCGCATCCCAACCCGGGGCGGCGCTCGCGAGCACGCCGAGGCCGTTCTCGTACAGCGGCCGCAGCAGGCGCGAGAGCGTCCGCTTGAGGGAGCGGCTGTCGTCGAGGGCGGCGCGCTGGATCAGGCGCGGCAGGTGCGGGTGCTCGACGAAGTAGTCGAAGATCTCGTCGACGAACTCGGCGCCGGCGGCTCCGTCGCGCGCCGCGCCGCGCTCGCGGCTGGCGGCGACCACCGTGAGGAGCGGTGCGACCCCGCGTGCGAGCACGGCCTCGTAGAGCGCGCGTTTGTGGCGAAAGTGGTTGTAGAGGCTCGCCTGGTTCTTGAGGCCGGCCTCGGAAGCGAGCTCGCGCATCGAGACCGCCGCGAAGCCACGCTCGGCGAACCGCCGCTCGGCGGCGTCGAGGATGGCGTCGCGCGTCGACGGCGCCGACTTGGCGCGGGTCGCGGCCGTTCGCGAGGGCATCGACCGATGTCTACGAACAAACGTTCGTTTGTGTCAAGGCGGCTCCGCGCGGGCCGGGGCAGGGCGGTTTGAAGCGGAAACTGGAACGTGTTCTAATTCTCGCCCGAGCCCATGAAGGTCGAGCGAAAGACCCAGCTTTCCGTGTACCTCGAGAACCGGGTCGGCGCGCTCGCCGACCTCTGCGAGCTGATCGCGGCGCACGCCGTCAACCTGCTCGCGGTGTGCGCGATCGATACCGTCGAGGAGGCGGTGCTGCGGATCCTTCCCGCCGACGAGGCGGGCGCGCGGCGCGCCCTCGAGGACGGCGGCTTTCGCGTCGTCGCCACCGAGGTGCTGCTGGTCGAGCTCTCGAACGCGCCCGGCGCGACCGGCGAGATGGCGGCGCGGCTCGCGCGCGGCGGCATCAACATCGACTACATCTACGCCACCGCGCATCCCGGCGAGCAGCGGAGCCTGCTGGTGTTGCGGACGCACCAGCTCGCCGCCGCCGAGAAGATCCTCGCCGATGCGTGACCCCGGCGGCGACGCCCGCGCCCGCGGCGCGTGGCGCGTTGAGCGCCAGCGCTTGCGCGAGATGGTGTCGGAGCTCGACGGCCGGATCATCCTCGCGATCGGCGTCGCCAACGGCGCCGAGGCGCGCCAGCTGCACCACACCTTGGCGGAGCTGCGGCAGCAGGGCGGCGTGCCCGACTTCGTCGGCGGCTTCGTCTTCTTCGTCTCCGGCTACCTGACCGCCGCGAGCCACGGCCTGCCCGACCTCGGCTACATCCTGCGCAGCGAGATCGTCCGGCAGACCGACATCATCGAGCAGGCGACCTGGATGGCGGCCCTCGACACCGGCACGCCGGCGCCGCCGATCGGGGTCGACGTCGACACCGGCTACGGCAACGAGCCGGCGTCGATCCTCCTCACGTGCCGGCAGGCGCACAAGCAGGGCGCGCAGTACGTCCAGCTCGAGGACCAGTACGCGATCAACAAGAGCTGCGGGCACATGGCCGGGTCGCGCGGCGCCGGCAAGGAGATCATCGAGGCCGCCGAGATGATCGCGCAGCGCCTCGCGCCCGCCGTCGCCTACGCGCGCAGCCAGGACGACCTCATGGTGATGGCCCGCACCGACGCGCGCGCGGTCGCCGGGATCGAGGAGGCGATCCGCCGCGGCGTTCTCTACGTCGAGAGCGGCGCCGAGCTGGTGTTCGTCGAGGCGCCCGAGAGCGAGGACGAGCTCCGGCGCATCCCGGTCGCGTTCCGCGGCAGCGGCGCGCTCACGGTCGCGAACATGATCGAGGGCAGCCCGAAGACGCCCTATCGGAGCGCCGCGGAGCTGCATCGCATGGGCTTCGACCTGGCGCTCTACTGCATCGGCTCGCTGCTCGCGGGGCGCGCCGCGCAGCAACGCTACTACGGGATTCTCGCCCGCGGCGAGAACGTCATGCAGAGCGCCGACACCCGTCCGGAGCGCTGGTTCGACGGCTTCAACCGCGTCCTCGGCCGCGAGCAGACCGAGGCCTGGAACCGGATGTTCCACGGACGATAGCCGGCTCGCCATCGTCGTGCGGCGCCGCGCAGCGAAATTCGTGGACGCTCGCGGCGGACGCCGTTCCGGGATCGGAACGTTCGGCCCGACGAGATCACCGCGCCTCGAGCGTCTCGCCGTCCGGCGAGCTCGGCGGCGTCAGATCTCGACGCGGATGCCGACGCCGCCGTAGACGTTGAGCCGCGGCACCGGCTCGAAGAACCGGCCGCCGGCCGCGTTCAGTCGCACCACGCCGTCGTAGGTCGCGCCCGTCAGGTTCTGGATTCCGACGAAGGGCTCGACGTGCACGCGACCGATCGCGCGCTCCCAGCCGCCGCGCACGTCGAAGAGCTCGTATCCCGGCGCGCGCGTGGTGTTGGCGTCGTCGACGTAGAAGCCGTCGACGAGCTGCGCCTCGAGGGCGGCGTAGAGGCCCGCGGCGCTGCGATAGAGCAGCTCGCCATGGAGCAGGCCGCCGGGGATGCCGGGCTCGTCGTTGCCGGCGAAGTCGCCGGCGTCGGTTCGATAGCGGCGGAAGCGGGCGTGCAGGAACGTCAGCGCCATCGACCAGCGGAGCTCGGGCGTGAGATCGAGCTGCCAGTCGGCCTCGACGCCGTACCGCTCCGAGCGGCCGGCGTTCCGGAAGAAGGTCCGCCCCGAGAGCGACTCGAAGCCGATCAGCGTGTCTTCGAGGTCGAGGTAGAAGCCGGTCACGCTCGCGGTGCCGAGCTCCCGCAACGCGGCACGGGCGCCGACCTCGACGCTGGTCGCGTGCTGCGGCTGGAGACGGGCGTTGAAGCCCGCGCCCTCCGGGTTCGCGAGCTCGGTCGTGGTCGGCGTCTGGAACGCGGTGCCGATGTCGGTGAAGAGCGAAAGCCAGCGTCGCGGCCGCCAGACGATGCCGCCCGCGGGACTCCAGGCGGCGAGCGTCCGCGTTCCCGAGTCGCCGCTCGCGCGCGGCGTCCGCACGTCGACGTCGAAACGCACCCGGTCGTAGCGGACGCCGGCGCTCGCCTCGAGGTCGTCGCGGACGAGCAGCGTCCAGCGCAGGTACGGTCCGACGCTGGTGACGCGCTCGTCCTGCGCGAGCCCGAGCGCGCCGCGGCGGCCGCCGACGTTCGCGAAGCGGCGCCGATCGTCGGCTTGGTCCTGCACGTCGACGCCGGCGAGGAGCGTGCTCTCGCGTCCGCCGACCGAGAGCGTCCGGCCGTACCGGATGCCGGCACCGGGGCTCACGCGCGAGAACGCGGTGATGCCGTCGCCCGCTTCCGGGAGGATCGGCAGGCGTCCTGCGAAGCCGCGGTAGAGGACGTAGGCGTGCGCCGAGAGGTCGGAGCTCTCGGCGTGCCGGCTGAGCACGGTGCCGATACGGCCCTGCGTGACCGCCTCGCCGGCGTCGAGCTCGCGGTTCAGCGCGCGCGCCTGTCGGCGGTCGTCGCGGACCTCGGCGCCGGCGAGCCCACCGGCGTCCTCGGCACCGAGCGTGTCGAGACCGCTCAGGAGGACCATCACGTCGGTGTCCTCGCCGATCGCATAGCGCAGCTTCGCCGTCAGCGTGCCGCGCTCGGCCGCGGCGTGCTCGCGGTAGCCGTCGAGCTGCACGAACGCGGCGTGCAGCGCGACCCCCGCGTTGCCGGCGCGGCCGCCGGCTTCGAGGTCGTACTTGCCGAGACCGTACGAGCCGCCGGTCAGACGGATGCTGGCATGCGGCGTCCCCGGCGGCTCGGCGGTGAACACCTGGATGACGCCGCCGGACGCGTTGCCGTAGAGCGACGACGTCGGACCGCGCACGACTTCGACGCGGTCGACGGCGCCCACGTCGAGCGCGTCGAGCTCCGTCTGCCCGTCGGGCAGCGTCTCGGGCAGGCCGTCGACCAGCACCTTGACCTCGCGGACGCCGAACGCCGAGCGCGTGCCGAAGCCGCGGATCTGCACCCGGAGATCCTGCGCGAAGTTACGGTCGTTCTGGACGAAGACGCCCGGGACGCGGTTCAGCGTCTCGTCGAGCGCGACGGTCGGCCGGCCGTCGTGAATCTCGTCGCGGCCGACGACGCTCACGGCCGCCGGCACGTCGGCGAGTGGCGCCGGCAGGCGGGTCGCGGTCACTACGATCGGCTCGAGGACGACGTCGGGCGTCCGCGCGCCGATTGCGCCCATGGTCGCTGCGCCAGTCGCGGCGGGCGCGCCGGGCGCACCGCCGGCGTCGGCGGAGGTCGCCGCCGCCGCGGTCGCGTCGTCCCTCCCGGCGGATGTCGCGGCAGTCGCGCCGGGATCGCCGCTCACTTCTTCGGCGCCGGCGACCGCCGGTCCGGCGCTCGTTCCGACGAGCAGCGCGACGAGGATCGCGATGCGCGCTCCCGCGGCCATCGCGCTCGCATCGCAAAGCGGCGCATCGCGGTCAACGCGAGCGCCGCGTCGGGCGCCGGCCGGAGCTCCGTCAGTACCGCTGCGTCGGCTGCCGGCCCCGTCCGGCCGGCATCAGCCGGGTCGGCACGTCGCGGCCGCTTGCCGCGAGCGCGACGGTTGCGGTTTTCGCGGCGGCGTGGATGTAGGGAAGCGATGCCGACGTACTCCGACGCGCTGACCTTGGGCGAGGCGCGCGGCCGGTACTTCGCCGCGAACGGCTTCGGCGACGGCGGCTACGACGCGCGCTGGGTGAAGCTCCAGGCGGGCCCGATCCCCATCTACCTCCCGAACACCGCCGCGCGCGTCGCCGCCGCCCGCCTCCACGACCTCCACCACGTCCTCACCGAGTACGACACCACCTGGACGGGCGAGGCCGAGATCGGCGCGTGGGAGATCGCCTCGGGCTGCGCGCGCTACTGGGCCGCGTGGGTGCTGGACCTCCAGGTGCTGGTCATCGGCGTCGTCCTCGCGCCGCGCGCGCTCTTTCGCGCCTTCGTCCGCGGGCGGCACGCCGGCAACCTCTACCGGACGGTGTACGACGACACCCTGCTCGCGCCGACGCTCGGCGAGATGCGCCGGCGCTTGCGCCTCGACGCGACGCCGCCGGCCGCTGCGCCGGCCGACCGGGTCGCGTTCGTCGCCTGGCTGCTGGCGAGCGCCGTGGTGCTGCTGGCGACCGCCGCGGCCGTGCTCGCGCCGATCGCCCTGGTGGTCGCGCTGGCCGCGGATTGAAATCCACGTGGCGGCGGGATTCTGTAGCACGGTGGTGAGCCGGCGCGAGGAGGGTGGTCCGAGAGTGCACGCGTTCCCGGAGTGCGTCGCGTTCGCGCGCCGGGTCGCGCGCCGGCTCGGCACGACGGCCGTGCCGCTGTCGCTGCATCGCTTTCCGGACGGCGAGACGCTCGTCCGCGCCCGCGTCCCGGTGCCGCGGCACGTGGTCCTGGTCCGCTCGCTGTTCGATCCCAACGCCAAGCTCGTCGAGGTCCTGCTCGCCGCCGACGCGCTCCGCCGCGCCGGCGCCGCGCGCGTGACGCTGCTCGCGCCGTATCTTCCGTACATGCGCCAGGACGCGGTGTTCGCACCCGGGGAGCCGATCTCCCAGCGCGTCGTCGGCGGGGCGCTCGCCGCCGCGTTCGATCGCGTGCTGACGATGGAAGCGCACCTCCATCGCGTGCAGCGCCTCGAGGACGTCCTCGGCGGCGCGAGCCGTTCGCTCTCCGCGGCGCCGGTCGTCGGCGAGTGGCTGCGGCGCGGCGGCGCCGCCGGCGTCGTCGTCGGCCCCGACGTCGAGTCGGAGTCGTCGGTGCGCGCCATCGCCGGCGCCGCGGGGTTGCCGTGGATCGTCGGACGCAAGGAGCGCCGTGGCGACCGCCGGGTGACCGTCCGCTTCGACGCGGTGCCGGCCGCGGCGCGCGCGATCATCGTCGACGACATCGCGAGCAGCGGCGGGACGATCGCGAGCGCGGCCCGCGCCCTCAGGCGCCGCGGGGTGCGCACGGTGGACGCCGTCGTGGTGCACGCGATCTTCGCGCCCGGCGCGGTCGGGACGATCCACCGCGCCGGGGTCCGCCGTGTCGTCTCCTGCGACACGATCCCGCACCGCACGAACGCGATCGCGACCGCCGCGGTCTTCGCCGCGGCGTTGTGAAACGATTCGCTTCGTTCGGCGACGCCGGCGTCAGCCGCGGCCGGACGCGCGACGACCGTCGTGAATTGCGCTACGAGGAGCACCGGATGTCCGATCTCCTGGTCGACGGTCCCGCGGATGCCGCCGCGACGCTCGTGCTCGCCCACGGGGCGGGCGCGCCGATGGACTCGGGATTCATGGCGGCGATCGCGCGCGGAATCGCGGCGCGCGGGATTCGCGTCGCGCGCTTCGAGTTTCCCTACATGCGTGCGCGGCGGGAGAGCGGCGCGCGCCGTCCGCCGGATCGCGAGCCGGCGCTGCGCGCGCGCTGGCTCGAGATCGTCGACCGTCTCGGCGGCGGCGCCGGGCTGGTGATCGGCGGCAAGTCGCTCGGCGGACGGATCGCGAGCCTGGTCGCCGACGACGCCGGCGCGCGCGGCCTCGTCGGCCTCGGCTATCCGTTCCAGGCGCCGGGCCGGCCGGCGGGAAGCCGGATCGCCCACCTCGCGACGCTGCGGACGCCGGCGCTGATCGTGCAGGGAACGCGCGATCCGTTCGGCGGCCCCGCGGCGGTGGCGTCGTACGAGCTCTCGCCGTCGATCCTCGTCACCTGGATCGACGACGGCGACCACTCGTTCAAGCCGCGCGCCCGCTCCGGCCGCACCGCGGCGCAGAACCTCGCCGCCGCCGTCGACGCGGTCGCCGACTTCGTCGACGCGCTCGCGCCGCGCGCGTAGCGCGGACGCGGAGCCCGCCGTCAGTCGGCGACGTCGCGGAAGAGCTTCGGCTTCTGCCGCTTGAACGGCGCGCTGAAGACGGCCTGCCAGCAGCCGCCGGCGCTGTTGATCAGCTGGACGGTCACCGGCGATTGCAGCGACGGCAGACTCGGCATCGCGAGCGGCACGCCCCTGCCGGTGAGCGCGAGCCGCGCCTTGCCGTCGATGCCGGACTTGAGCACCAGCGCGGCGATGCCGTCGGGCGTGTGCGCCTTGTTGCCGCGATACTTGAAGCCGAGCTTGTAGGCCTTCCAGCAGGGCTTCTTGCCGCACTGGCCGCCCGCGGGGATGGTCGCGCGCAGGACCGGCTGCGACGCCGCGGCACCGTCGTAGACGCAGAGCGTGTACTCGGTGTCGGTGAGCGGCGACCCGAACTCGCTCTTCGGCGTCGCCGAGCCCTTGTTCCAGGTCCACGCGAGCCTGTCGTTCTTGTCCTTGGGGTTGTCGCCGAGGACGAAGAGGCTCTTCTTGTGCGCGATCGGCTGGTGGCAGCCGACCGCCGGCGTCGGGCCGCAGATGAACTGGCAGTGCGTGTCGCAGTCGCCGCCGGGCACGCCGCCGGTGTCGCATTGCTCGCCGCACGCGGTCTGGGTCGCGCCGTCGCCGCACATCGCCGAGATCCCCGAGATGCAGCCGCCGTTCCGGCAGGTGTCGCCGAGGGTGCACGCGTTGCCGTCGCTGCAGCTGGTGCCGTCGCTGACCGGGGGATTCGAGCACTGCCCGCTCGCCGGATCGCAGGTGCCGGTCTCGTGGCACTGGTCGAGCGTGGTGCAGACGACCGGGTTGGCGCCGACGCACGTGCCGGCGGCGTCGCAGCGGTCCGTCTGCGTGCAGGCGTCGCCGTCGTCGCAGGCGCTGTCGGCCGGCTTGGCGGGCGCGGAGCAGACGCCGGTCGCGGGGTCGCAGGTGCCGGCGTCGTGGCACTGGTCGACGGGCGTGCACGTGACCGCGTCGGTGCCGGCGCACGAGCCGGCGCCGTCGCAGGCGTCGGTCCGGGTGCAGGCGTTGCCGTCGTCGCACGAGGCGCCCGCGGTTTTCGCCGGATTCGAGCACTGACCGGAAGCGGGGTTGCAGGTACCGGCGTCGTGGCACTGATCGAGGGCGGCGCAGACGACGGGGTCGCTGCCGACGCAGGTGCCGGCGCCGTCGCATGCATCGGTCTGCGTGCAGGCGCTGCCGTCGTCGCAGGACGCGCCGGCGGTCTTCGCCGGACTCGAGCACTGGCCGCTCGCCGGGTCGCAGGTGCCGGCGTCGTGACACTGATCGAGCGCCGAGCAGACGACGGGATTCGTCCCGACGCACGTGCCTTGGCCGTTGCACTGGTCGGTCTGGGTGCACGCGTCGCCGTCGGTGCAGAGAGTTCCGACCGGCGCCGGCGGATTCGAGCACTCGCCCGAGCCGCTGTCGCACGTCCCCCCTTGGTGGCACGCGTCGAGCGGCGTGCAGACGACGAAGTTCGAGCCGACGCAGGTGCCGAGGCCGTTGCATTGGTCGGTCTGTGTGCAGGCGTCGCCGTCGTCGCACAACGCGCCGGGGCTCTTCGGCGGATTGGGGCACACGCCGGTGAGCGGATTGCACGTGCCGGCGTCGTGGCACTGGTCGAGCGCGGTGCAGACGGTCGGGGTCCCGCTCGTGCACTGGCCGGCGGCGCAGTGATCGCCGGTCGTGCAGGCGTTGCCGTCGCTGCACGGCGCGGTGTTCGGCACGCCGCAATGGCCGCTCGCGTCGCAGACGTCGTCGGTGCACGGATTGCCGTCGGCGTTGCACGGCGTGCCGGCGGGCGCCGTCCCGCTGACGAGACACCCCGTCGTCGAGTCGATGTCGGAGCGGTCCGGGTCGGCGACGCAGGTCCCGGTGCCGCACTGGCCGGCGCAGACGGCGTTCACCGGGGTGTGCGCGCACGCGCCCGTCTGCGGGTTGCAGGTGTCGGTCGTGCAGTCGAAGCCGTCGTCGCACTCGCCGAGCGGGTACAGGCAGCCGACAGTCGGGTCGCAGATGTCGTCGGTGCAGAGGTTGCCGTCGTCGCACACGACCGGCGTCACCGCGCAGAAGCCGTCCTGGCAGTGCTCGTTCATCGTGCAGGCGTTGCCGTCGGCGCAGTCCGCGTCGGTGTCGCACGGCGGCGCGTCGAACGTCACCGTCAGCTGCGGACGGTTTGGCAGGTCGGGGATGTGGTCCTCGGCGCGCGCGTTGTAGGTCACCTCGGCGATGCCGGCGGTCGTCGGCACGACCTCGTCGGTGTCCTTCACCAGCCAGCCGTGATTGAGCGCCGGGGCGTCGACGAAGGTCTGCACGTCGGCGGTGACGTCGAGGAGCCGCGTGCCGCGGCCGCTTCCGACGGCGACCGTGTCGGTCGCGGTCGCAAGCGCCGCCGGTTGGTTGTTCCACTTGACGGTGCTCTGCAGCCAGCCGGCGGTGATGCGGAAGGCGCCGTGGAGGCGCGGGTTGTCGGCGTTGTTCGCCTCGTGCAGCGCCAGGATCGCCGACTCGATCGTCGCGCCGGTCGGAATCGCGGAGAGGTCGAACTGCACGAGGCCGTGCCGCAGGCGGGGGATCGAGAGCAACGACGATTGCACCCTGATCCGCTGATTCTGGAGCTTGCCGCTCGCGATGCGGTTCGGCTTGTCCTGCTGCACGAACGCGTCCTGGTTGGACGGCTGGAGGACGACCGTCGCTGCGCGGGCGTCGACGAACGTCGCGAGCAGCATCGCGAGAGCGAGGCCGAGTTGATGGCGGCGACACGTCATGATGTCGGATCCTTCCGCTGCACCGTGTTCCGGATCTCGAGACGCGAGAGGCGGGATCGAGGGGTCGCGTCGTTTCGCACGCGAGGCGCGCGCCGCATGGGCGCGGTTCTCACGTCGAGAGCGAAACCCAAGAAGGATGCCAACCAGCGGGGGAGGAGGTCGCGAGTTCCGCGCTCTATTTCGCGGCTCGGACGCTCAAAAGCGCCCGACCTCGCGCGGCCGCAATACCACGCTGTGAAACGCGTAGACAAACGCCAGCGGTATTCGGAAATTGTCGCCAACAGCGCCCCGCACATCGGACGCCGACGAGCGACCGGCACCGGCGTCGCGGCGCTTCGCGAGACCATCTGGCCGCGCTCGCGCGCCACACGCGCGCACGACGGCTCCGCTGCCGCAGACGTGGCGGCGTGGGACGCGGGGCATCGAGCCCCGCGCCTTCCTCGGGCGCGGCCCCACCGTCGACGTCGGCGCGATGCGCGGCGATGCCTCGCGCTCGCGGCTCGCCGCCGGCCGGCGCCGGGCTTGGTGCCGCGTGCGCGCCGGGACGCGATCGCGGCTCGCCTCGGGCACGTGCCGAATCGACGTGGCGATCGCGCGCGGGCCCTACCCTGGGGCTTTCAAGCGGGCGTATCCCAGATGCCGGGGACCGCCGTCGCGCAGCGCGGGCAGCGCGTGCCGGCGAGCGCGACCGAGATGGTCGCGTAGTTCGCGCGCCGCACCAGCACCTCGCGGCACGACGGGCAGCGGGTATGCGAGAGCTCGCCGACCTCGGCGGCGAGGTTGCCGACGTAGACGTGGCGGAGGCCGCGGGCGAGCGCCATCCCGGCTGCGCTCACGAGGATCGCCGCCGGGGTGCGGGGGCGGTCGGTCCAGGCGTAGCGTGGATGGAACGCGTTCAGGTGCCACGGGATGTCGGCGTCGACGGCGAGGATCTCGGCGGCGAGGACGCGCAGACCCTCGAGGTCGTCGTTCAGCCCGGGGACGACGAGCGTCACGACCTCGACCCAGTAGCCGAGACGGTGCGCGTCGCGGAGAGCCGCGAGCACCGGCGCGAGCCGCCCGCCGAGGACGCGATACTGCTCGGCGGTGAACCCCTTGAGGTCGACGCGGAAGACGTCGGTCACCGGCCGCAGATGGCGGAGCGCTTCCGGCGTCGTGTGGCCGTCCGAGATCAGCGCCGTCGTGAGACCGCGCCGCCGCGCTTCGGCGAAGACCGCGTACGCCCATTCGGCGGTGATCATCGGCTCGTTGTAGGCGCTGCACACGACCCGGCATCCGGCGGCGACCGCCTCGTCGACCAGGGCGGCCGGCGTGACGTCGATCGGCGCGCCGGCCGCCGTCTCCTCGCGCAGCGCCTGCGAGACGCGCCAGTTATGGCAGTAGGGGCAGCGAAGGTCGCAGCCGAACATGCCGAACGTGAGCGCCGGCGCGCCGGGACGCACGTGATAGAGGGTGTTGGTCTCGACGGGCCGCACGAACCGGCGCGCGACGTAGCCGAACGGCACGCGCAGCTCGCCGCCGCGATTGAACCGCACGCCACAGGCGCCGCTGCGGCCGTCCTCGAGCACGCAACGATGCGCGCAGGCGACGCAGCGGAGCGCGCCGCCCGCCAGCGGCTCCGCGAGCTCTCCGCGCGTCGTCCGGCGCGCCAGCTGGTCGACGAGCGGCTCGTCCGCGCCCCGCGCTGCGCTGGCCGTCGGCACGCCGACGGCTATAGCGCATCGCCCGCGGGCGCGCAGCGCCGGCGCGACGCGCGTCAGGCGAGCGGAAGCTGGCTCGCGAGCGGATCGACGTCGCGCAGGACGGCGGCGCCGTGCGCGGCGGCGCGGGTGGCGGCGTCGGCGACGTCATGGCCGGTCGCGACGTACCACGTGAGGGCGCCGGCGAAGGTGTCGCCGGCACCGTAGGAGCCGACGATGCGCGGCGGTGCGGCGGCCGGCGGGAAGTGGATGCGGCCGCCGGCGGTCTCGACCCGGCCGCCGGCGGCGCCTTCGGTCATGACGAGGGCGCGTGGCGGAACCGGGTAATCGGCGCGCGTGCTCGCCTCGCGCGGGTCGAGGCCGCTGCCGACGACCACGTCGGCGGCGACGCCGGACGCGCGCAGGGTGTCGGCCCGGCGCGCGGTCACGACCAGGACGCGCGCGGCGCGGGCGAGACGGATGACGGCGGGGTCCTGCGCCGTGAAGAAGGCGGCGTCGCAGGTCGCGAGCAGGTCCCACGGCAGCGGGTCGCGTTGGTCGGGGTGGAGCGGCGGCTCGGTGACGATGATCGTGCGCTCGCCGTCGGGCGTCACCATGACGACGTCGCGCTTGTGGGTCTCGTCGCGGCGGGCGACGTGGATCGCCGCGCCGGTCGCGTGCAAGCGTCGCAGCACGGCCGTGCCGGCGTCGTCGGCGCCGAGCGCGGTGAAGAAGTGCACCTCGGCCGGGCTCTTCACCAGCTGAAAGAAGGTGACGGCGCCGCCACCGCCCGGGAACCAGATCGGCGCCGCGAGGTGGACGATGTCGCCACGCCGCGGCAGCTCGGCGACGCGGCCGAGGAGGATGTGCTGCGCGTGGCCGATGACGGCGATGCGCAGGCGCGCGGTCATCGGCGATCGTCCCCGCCGCCGGCCGCCGTGGCGCCGCCGGCGGCGGGCGTGAAGCGCGCGGCCCAGGCGACCTGGCGGGCGACGCCGAGGAGGACGTCGACCTCGCGCTCGTCGAGCTCGGCGCGCGCCAGCATGCGGCGGAGCTGCCGCATGACGTGCGGCGCGCCGTCGCCGTGGAGGAAGCCGATCGCGGTGAGCGCGGCCTCGAGCTTCGCGAGCATCAGCTCGAGGCGCTCGTGCGCCGCGAGCACCCGCGCCGGTCCCGCGGACGCGTCGCTCGCGGCGAGGCGGAGCTCGTAGGCGCAGAGCAGCACCGCCTGCGCGAGGTTCATCGACGCGTAGGCGTCGCTGGTCGGAATCGCGATCACCGGCTCGCAGCCCGCGAGCTCGGCGGTCGAGAGACCGTGGTCCTCGGGGCCGAAGACGAGCGCGACGTCGTTGGCCGCGGCGGCGGCGACGAGCGCGGGCGCGGCGTCGCGCGGCGACAGCGCGCCCGCGCGCATCACCGACGGCCGGCCGCTGGTCGCGGCGACGACGCCGCAGCCCGCGACCGCGTCCGCCAGCGCCGCTACCAACCGGCAACCGTCGAGGACGTCGGTCGCGTGCACGGCGAGCCGGCGCGCCTCGGCGAGATCGAGCTGCGGCGCGGCGGCGACCACCAGCGCGTGCAGGCCCATGTTCTTCATGGCGCGCGCGGCGGAGCCGACGTTGCCGGGCTCGCGCGGCCCGAGCAGCACGATCCGGATCCGCGCCAGCGCCGCGGCGCCGGCGCTCATAGAAACGCGCGCACCCAGGTCATGAGCCAGGCGACGGCGACCACGTTGGCGCCGTACTCGAGGGCGGGCAGGTAGGCGATCGCGATCAGGCCGAGCAGCGCGCCGAGAGCGAACACCGGCGCGCTCCAGCGCCACCAGCCGCGCGCGCTCCAGACGTACGGCGCCGCCAGGCCCGCGAACGCGAAGATCGCCGTCCACTTGACGAGCGTGAAGGCGCGCAGGCGCGCCAGCGCGGCCGTCATCTCCGGCGACGGCGTCGCGTGCGAGAGGACGAGCAGCTGGCGGTTCTCGAGCGCGTCGAACGGCGCCATCAGGGCGGCGAAGACGAGGAGCACCGTCACGACGGCGCGTGGCGCGCCCTGCGCCGCGAGCAGGAGCGCGATGCCGACGTGGAACGCGGCGTACGCGACCATGAACGCGAAGTCGATGCGATTGCCGCGATCCATGCGACGCGCGGCTTCGGCGTGCTCCGCGGTGCCGGGCGCGCCGAGGATGCCGGCGACGTCCTCCGGCGTCGCCGCGAGCTCGAAGCCGATGACCGGCGAGGAGAAGCCGGGAAGATTGGCGCGTACGGCGGCGCTCGGGAAGGTCCGGAGCATGACGACCACGAGGACCAGCATGCAGGTGCCGGCGGCGCGCAGGATGCGGACCGCGCGTGCCTCGTCGGTGCGGGCGCTCATGGCGGCGTACGCAAGCAGGGGCCGCACCGGGATGCAAGACGGCGGCGGCCGGTCTGCTAACTGAGATCCACGATGGAGCCGTATGCGACCGCCGCCGTCCTCGCCGTGACCGGCGGACTGCTCGTCCTCGCGGCGCTCGTCAGCCGGTTCTCCCATCGCCTCGGCGTCCCGGCGCTCCTCCTGTTCCTGCTCGTCGGGATCGCGGCGGGATCGGAAGGGATCGGCGGGATCGCGTTCGCGGATTACGCGCTGGCGTTTCGGGTCGGCTCCGTCGCGCTCGTGCTGATCCTCTTCGACGGCGGCTTGAACACCTCGCCGGCGGTGTTTCGCCGCGCGATCATGCCGGCCGCCGCGCTCGCGACCGTCGGCGTCCTCGTGACCGCGCTGATCGTCGCCGGCGTCGCGGTGGGGCTCGGCGCCTCGTGGGCGACGGCGATCCTGGTCGGCGCGGTCGTCTCGTCGACGGATGCGGCCGCGGTGTTCTCGGTCCTGCGCGGCAGCCGCGTGCGTCTCACCGCGGCGACGGGCGCGACGCTCGAGGTCGAGTCGGGACTGAACGACCCCCTCGCGATGGTCCTGACGATCGCCGCGACCGAGTCGCTGCTCGGGACGGCCCGACTGACGCAGGCGCTGCCGCACGCGGCGATCGAGCTCGCGATCGGCGCCGTCATGGGCGTCGCCGTCGGTATCGGCGCGCGCGCCTTGCTGCAGCGGGTGACGCTGCCGGCGGCCGGCCTCTATCCGGTCGTGACGGTGGCGTTCGCGTTCCTCGCCTTCGGTCTGACGACGGTCGCCGGCGGCAGCGGCCTGCTCGCGGTGTACCTCGCCGGCCTCGTGCTCGCCGCCGGGCCGCTGCCGTACCGTGCCGGGGTCCGGCGGGTCCACGACGCGCTCGCCTGGCTCGCGCAGATGGCGATGTTCTTGATGCTCGGGCTCCTGGTGCTTCCGTCCCGCCTGGTGCCGATGATCCCACGGGGCATCGCGCTCGCGGCGGCGCTCGCTTTCGTCGCGCGGCCGGTCGGCGTCATGACGTCGCTGGCGCCGTTCCGGTATCCCTGGCGCGAGCGTGCGTTCATCGCCTGGGTCGGCCTCCGCGGCGCCGTGCCGATCATCCTCGCCGCGTATCCGGTCCTCCGCGGCGTGCCGCAAGGCGAGCAGGTGTTCCACCTCGTCTTCTTCGTGACCTTGGTGAACGCGCTCGTGCCCGGGGCGACGGTCGCATGGACGGCGCGTCGCCTCGGTCTCGCCCAGGCGGTGCCGCCGCCGCCGCCGGCGACCGTCGAGCTGGTGTCGCTCCGCGATTACGCCGGCGAGTTCGTCTGGTACCGCGTCGCGCAGGTCTCGGCGGTCGCCGGCGCGCGCATTCATGATCTGCCGCTCCCCGACGGCTCCGTGCTCGCGCTCTTGCTGCGCGGCGACGAAGTGATCGCGCCGCGCGGCGACGTCGAGCTCCGCGCCGGCGACCACGTGTGCGCCTTCGTGCTGCCCGCCGATCGGCCGTTCGTCGACCTGCTCTTCGGCGGCGGAGAGGGCGACCGCTAGTGGCGATCGTCATCGCCACGAAACCACGGCTGGCGCCGCTCGTCGTCAGTCGATGCCGTAGCGCTTGCGCTTGCGCCAGAGCGTCGTGACGTTGATGCCGAGGCGCGCCGCCGCCTCCTCGAGCGTCGCCGACTCGGCGAGGGTCTGGACGATGTGGCGGCGCTCGAGCGTCTCGAGCGAGCTCGGCTCGCCGGTCTCCGTCGTCGGCGGCCGCGCCGGGGCGAGCAGGCGATCGGGAAGATCCTCCTCGCGGATCGTCTCCGCCGGCGCGAGCACGACCGCGCGCTCGAGCGCGTTCACCAGCTCGCGCACGTTGCCCGGCCAGCGGTACGCCTCGAGCAGCGTGCGGGCGTCCGTCGGTCAGCCGAAGCGCGTCGCGGCCGTGGCGCGCGGCGAGCACGGCGAGGACGTGATCGACGAGCGCGCGGAGATCCTCGCGCCGCTCGCGCAGCGCCGGCAGGCGGATGCCGACGACGTTCAAGCGGAAGTAGAGGTCCTCGCGGAAGCGGCCGGCGGCGACCTCGGCGTCGAGGTCGCGGTTGGTCGCGGCGATCACGCGCACGTCGACGGCTCAGCGTCGCGGTGCCGCCGACGCGCTCGAAGCGATGCTCCTCGAGGAAGCGCAGCAGCTTCGCCTGCAGCTCGGGCGGCAGCTCGCCGACCTCGTCGAGGAAGAGCGTGCCGCGCTGCCGCCGCCTCGAGCCGTCCCGGCTTGTCCTTCCACGCGCCGGTGAACGCGCCCTTCACGTGCCCGAAGAGCTCGCTTTCGAGCAGGTGCTCGGCGAGCGTCGTGCACGCGATGGTGACGAACGGCGCCGCCGCGCGCGCGGGCTCCAGGCGTGGATCTGGCGCGCCAGCACCGTCTTGCCGGTGCCGCTCTCGCCGGTGAGCAGGACGGTCGCGTCGGACGCGCGCCGCGCGCTCGCGCGGTCGCGAGCGCGCGGCGCATCGCCGGGCTCGCCGAGTCGCGAGCAGGATCGGCTCGTCGACGCCGCGCCGCAGCCGGCGGTTCTCGCGCCGCAGGCCCTGCACCTCGAGCGCGCGCTCGACCAGCGGCCGACCTCGTCGAGCGCGAACGGCTTCACCAGATAGTCGTAGGCGCCGGCGCGCATCGCCTCGACCGCCTGCGGCACGGTCGCGTAGGCGGTCATCAGGACGACGATGGTCTCCGGCGCTCGCTGCTTCGATCTCGCGCAGCAGCGCGAGGCCGTCGGTCCGGCCATGCGCACGTCGGAGAGCACCACGTCGAACGGACGGCGCGCGAGCGCGGCGAGCGCCGCGCACGCCGTCCTCGGCGGTCTCGACCGCGTGCCCGAGGCTCCGCAGATAGGTCGCGAGGTGCGTCCGGATGTGCTTCTCGTCGTCGACGATCAGGATCGCGGCCATCTCAGTCTGCGCGGCAGCTCGAGCGTGAAGCGGGTGCCGCGCCCGGCGCGCTCTCGAGGTGGATGCGGCCGCCGTGGGCCTGCACGATGTCGCGGACGATGGCGAGGCCGAGGCCGGCGGCGCCGGCCTCGCCGCTCGCGGCGGACTGCGTGAAGCGCTCGAAGATGCGCTCCTGCTGCTCGAGCGGGATGCCGGGACCGGTGTCGCTGACCGACACGAGCACCGCGCCGGTCCGTCGGCGGCGCAGCTCGACCCGCACGTGCCCGCCGCGCGGCGTGTAGCGGAGCGCGTTCGCGACCAGGTTGGAGAGCGCCCAGGTGAGCTTCGTCTCGTCGCCGACGATCGTGCCGTCGCTCGCCGGCCGCGACCTCGCGAGCGCCACGCCGCTTCTCCTTCGCCTGGAGGTCGAAGAGCCTGCCGACGCGCGCGACGAGCTCGCGGATCGTCGATCGGGCGCGCGCTCGACGCGCGATCGCCATCGCGCGGGAGCGCGCGAGGTCGAGGAACCGCTGCGACACGTCCTGCAGGCGCAGCGCGTCCTCGTGCGCCGCGTCGACAGCTCGCGCGCTGCGCCTGCGCGATCTCGGCCGAGTCGCGCCGCAGCAGCTCGAGCGCCATGCGCAGCGAGGTGAGCGGCGTCCGCAGCTCGTGCGACAGCGTCGCGACGAGGTTCTCGCGCCGCGCCTCCTGGTCGCGCAGGTAGGTCACGTCCTGCAGCGCCAGGATCAGCCCCGCGTCCGAGCCGTCGCGGGCGCGAAAGGGCGTCGGGCGCAGCACGTAGTAGTGGTCGCGGCCGCGCAGGAAGAGCGCCATCTCGACGCGCTCGCGCTCCCGCTCGGGGTGCGCGGCGAGGTCGCGCGACGGCCTCGCGCAGCCGGAGGTAGTGCGGATGCGTCGTCGCCAGGTCGTCGAAGCGCGCGCCCGAGGACCTCGCCGCGCTCGACCTCGAGGATCGCGCACGCGACCTCGTTCACGTGGACGACGACGCCGCTCGGATCGAGCACGATGAGCCCGTCCTCGATCGCCTCGATGACCGGCCTCGGTCTTGGCCTTCTCCTCGAGCACGACGTCGATGCGGGTGCGCTCGATCGGCGACGGCGGCCTGGCCGCGCGAGCGCCTCGAGCAGCTGGCGCTGGTCGAGCGGCAGCGGCGCCCGGCCGGTGCGAAGGCCGAGCACGCCGACGACGCCGCGCGCGGTGTCGAGCGGCACGTAGAGCCAGTCGCCGCCCGGCAGCGTGTCGGTGCCGGGGCCGGCGGCGTCGTCGTGCCGCCAGACCCAGGTCGCCGCGGCGAGCTCGGCGTCGGTGAGCGTCACGTCCGGCGGATGGCGTCGCACGCGCGACCAGCCGGTCACGTCCGGCAATCAGGATCGCGACCGGCGCGCGAACAGCTCGGCGACGTGCCGCGACGACCACCGGCACGAGATCGTCGAGCCCGACGGCGCCGGCGATCTGCGCGGGCGAAGGCGTAGAGCGCGGCGGTGCGCGCCTCGCGCTGGCGCGCCAGCGTCGGCCTGGTCGCGCGCGCGCGCCGTGAGCTGGCTGGTCAGCACGGCGACGATGAGGAAGACGATCAGCGAGAGGACGTCCTGCGGCTTCGTGACGGTGAACGTGTAGAGCGGATCGACGAAGAAGAAGTCGTAGACCAGCAGGCTCAGGATCGCGGCGAGGATCGACGGGCCGAGGCCGGCGACGACGGCGGTCAGCAGCACGCCGGTCAGGAACACCATCGCGGGGTCGGCGAGACCGGCGACCGCGCGCAGCAGGCTCGGCGACGCCGCCGGCGCGCGACCACGCACGCGAGCGCGAAGCGCGTAGCGGCGGGTCGCGCGCGCGGTCGCCGCCGGCGCGGGTCGCGGCCGCGGGCGCGGTCGGCGCCGCGGGCTCGCCGGCGACGACGCGCACGTCGATGTCGCCGCTGCGGCGGATGACCTCGGCGATCGGCGCCGGCCGGACGAGCTCGCGCCACCACGATCGCGGCGACTTCCCGAGGATCAGCTCGCTGACGTTGCGCTGCTGCGCGTAGCGGACCAGCTCGTCGGCGACGCCTCGGCCGGTGATCGTCACGGCCTCGCCGCCGAGCTGCTCGGCGAGGCGCAGCGTCCGCATCACCGTCTCGCGCTGCGCCTCCGGCGCGCGGCGCGAACGCCGGCGTCTCGACGAAGACGGCGATCCACTCCGCGTGGCGGCGCGCCGCCATGCGGCGCGCCGGCGCGGACCAGACGCTCGCCGAGCGGCCCGCCGCCGATGCACGACCATGACGCGCTCGGCGACCGGCCAGGTGCCGGCGACGGCGTGCGCGCGCATGTAGGTGCGCATCTCCTCGTCGACGTGCTCGGCGGTGTGGCGCAGCGCGAGCTCGCGCAGCGCGGTCAGGTTGCCCGGGCTGAAGTAGTTCTCGATCGCGCGCTCGGCCTGCGGCGGGACGTAGACCTTGCCCTCGCGCAGGCGCTGGATCAGGTCCTCGGGCGAGAGGTCGATCAGCTTGATCTCGTCGGCGCGCTCGAGGATCCCGTCCGGCACGGTCTCGCGGACGCGCACGCCGGTGATCTGCGCGACGACGTCGTTCAGGCTCTCGAGGTGCTGGATGTTGACGCGTCGTGTAGACCTCGATGCCGGCGTCGAGCAGCTCCTCGACGTCGGACCAGCGCTTCGGGTGCCGGCTCCCGGGCGCGTTGGTGTGGGCGAGCTCGTCGACGAGCACGATCGCGGGCCGGCGCGCGAGGATCGCGTCGAGGTCCATCTCCTCGAGGACGTGCCCGCGGTAGTCGACGCGCCGCCGCGGGATCGACCTCGAGGCCGGCGAGCAGCGCCTCGGTCTCGGCCCGGCCGTGCGTCTCGACGACGCCGACGACGACGTCGACGCCCTCGCGCTCGCGCTCCCGCGCCGCCTGCAGCATCGCGTAGGTCTTGCCGACGCCGGGGGCGGCGCCGACGAAGATCTTGAGGCGGCTGCGGCCGGCGCGCTCCGCGTGGCGCAGGAGCGCCTCCGGCGAGGGCCGGTGATCGTCGATCCGGGCGTCGGCGCGTCGATTCCACGGCATCGACGCTGTCGCAGTCTACGGATCGACGCCGGTGACGTTCCACCGGCTGCGCGGACTTCCGAGGATCCGGTGCCGACGCGCGTCACGGTCTGCGCGAGCATCCAGCGCGAGGTTCAGCGAGCACGTTCACCCGCGGCTCGCCGAGCGACGCCGAGCTGTCGGCCTTCGCGTGTGCTCGCGCGACCAGCGCGTCGATCGCGGCCGGGTCGAGCCCGCGCGCGCGCGCGACGCGGCGCGCCTGGCAGCGCGCCGCCGCGGGGCTGATGTGCGGGTCGAGCCCGCTCCCCGAGGCCGTGACCAGATCGACCGGGATCGGCGCCGTGTTCGCCGGATCGGCGGCGCGCAGCGCCGCGATGCGTGCCGCGCACCGCGCGTCAGCAGATCGTCGTTCGAGCGGGCCGAAGTTCGAGCCGCGACGAGGCGGCGGCGTTGTACGGACCGGCGCGGTCGCCGACGGGCGGCCCCAGAAGTACTTCGGGTCGTCGAACGGCTGGCCGATCAGCGCCGAGCCGACCGCCCGGCCGTTCGCGCTCGATCAGGCTGCCGTTCGCCTGCGCCGGGAAGACGAGCCTGCGCGATGCCGGTCACGACGAGCGGGTAGGCGACGCCGGTGAGGACCGTCATGAGCACGAGCGAGCAGCGATCGCGGGGCGGAGCTCCTTCGTCATCGATCGCGTCTCCTTCAGGCGAGGCCGAGCGCCGACGAGCACGCAGGTCGATCAGCTTGATGCCGACGAACGGCGCGACGAGCCCGCCGACGCCCGTAGACGCAGCAGGTTGTCGCGCAGCAGCATCGACGGCGCCGCACGGCGCGGTAGCGCACGCCGCGCAGCGCCAGCGGGATCAGCGCGATGATGATCGAGCGCGTTGAAGATGACGGCCGAGAGGATCGCGCTCTGCGGGCGTCGCGAGGCGCATCACGTTCAGCGCGCCGAGCGCCGGATAGGTCGTCGCGAACGCCGCCGGGATGATCGCGAAGTACTTCGCGACGTCGTTGGCGATGCTGAAGGTCGTGAGCGCGCCGCGCGTCATCAGCAGCTGCTTGCCGATCTCGACGATCTCGATGAGCTTGGTCGGGTTGGAGTCGAGGTCGACCATGTTGCCGGCTTCCTTGGCGGCCTGCGTGCCGGTGTTCATCGCCACCGCCACGTCGGCCTGGGCGAGCGCCGGCGCGTCGTTGGTGCCGTCGCCGGTCATCGCGACGAGCCGGCCGCCGCGCTGGTACTCGCGGATCAGCTCGAGCTTCGCTCTCGGGCGTCGCCTCGGCGAGGAAGTCGTCGACGCCGGCCTCGGCGGCGATCGCCGCGGCGGTGAGCGGGTTGTCGCCGGTGATCATCACCGTCCTGATGCCCATCCGCGCGCAGCTCGGCGAAGCGCTCGCGTGATGCCGCCCTTGACGATGTCCTTCAGCTGGATGACGCCGAGCACGCTCGGCGCCGTCGGCGACGACCACGAGCGGCGTGCCGCCCTCGCGGGCGATCGTCTCGACGTCGCGTACGCACCGTCGGCCGGGAACGCGCCGCCGCGCTGACGGCACGTAGCTCCTCGATCGCGTCGGCCGCGCCCTTGCGGATCCGGCGGCCGTCCAGGTCGACGCCGCTCATGCGCGTCTGCGCGGTGAACGGGACGAAGGTGCGCGCCGAGCGTCGTGGATGTCGCGCTCGCGGAGGCCGTACGTCTCCTTGGCGAGCACGACGATGCTGCGGCCCTCGGGCGTCTCGTCGGCCAGCGAGGCGAGCTGCGCGGCGTCGGCGAGCTCGCTCGACGTCGACGCCGGCCGCCGGGATGAACGCCGTCGCCTGGCGGTTGCCGAGCGTGATCGTGCCGGTCTTGTCGAGCAGCAGCACGTCGACGTCGCCCGCCGCCTCGACCGCGCGGCCCGACATCGCGATCACGTTCGCCTGGATCATGCGGTCCATGCCGGCGATGCCGATCGCCGAGAGCAGGCCGCCGATCGTCGTCGGGATCAGGCAGACGAGCAGCGCCGACCAGCACGGTCACCGTGACCGGCGTGCCCTGGCCCGCCGCGTTCACGGCGTAGAGCGAGAACGGCAGCAGCGTCACGGTCGCGAGCAGGAAGACGATCGTCAGCGCGGCGAGCAGGATGTCGAGCGCGATCTCGTTCGGCGTCTTCTGGCGCTTCGCGCCCTCGACCATGCGCGATCATGCGGTCGAGGAACGTCTCGCCCGGGCTCGGCGGTGATGCGGACGACGAGCCAGTCGGAGAGCACGCGCGTGCCGCCGGTCACCGCGCTGCGGTCGCCGCCGCTCTCGCGGATCACCGGCGCGCTCTCGCCGGTGATCGCGCTCTCGTCGACCGAGGCGACGCCCTCGACGACCTCGCCGTCGCCCGGGATGACGTCGCCGGCCTCGACGAGCACGACGTCGCCCTTGCGCAGCGCCGCGCTCGTGGCCGTGAACTCGCGCGGCCGATCGGCGCGCCGCGTTCGCGGCACGCGTCGAGCTTCTTGGCGACGACGTCGCGCGCGCGCCTTGCGCAGCGCGTCGGCCTGCGCCTTGCCGCGGCCCTCGGCCATCGCCTCGGCGAAGTTGGCGAACAGCACCGTGAACCAGAGCCAGAGCGCGACCGCGAGGATGAAGCCAGCCGGCGCCTCGCCGTGGCCGACGAGCGCCTGGACGCAGAGGACGGTCGTGAGCACGCTGCCGACCAGCACGACGAACATCACCGGGTTCCGCACCTGGTGGCGCGGGTCGAGCTTGCGAACGACGCCGACGACCGCGCCGGCGGACGATCGCGCGGTCGAAGAGCGGACGGGTTTGCGTGGGTCTGCATGGCGATGTCCTCACGGCGTCACGCGGTGAGCATGCAGGTGCTCGACGATCGGGCCGAGCGCCAGCGCGGGCATGAACGTCAGCGCGCCGACGATGAGCACGACGCCGACCAGCAGCACGACGAACAGCGGCGTGTGCGTCGGCAGCGTGCCGGCGCCGGCGGCACGAGCTTCTTCCGCGCCAGCGAGCCGGCGATCGCGAGCGTCGGGATCGCGAGCCAGTAGCGGCGCGACGAGCATCGCGATGCCGCCGATGCGCGTTGTAGAAGGGCGTGTTCGCGCCGAGGCCGGCGAAGGCGCTGCCGTTGTTGTTCCCCGTCGAGCGTGAAGGCGTAGAGGATCTCGCTGAAGCCGTGCGGGCCGGGGTTGGCGACGCCCGGCGACGCCCGGCGTCGGCACGACGGCGAGCGCCGTGCAGCCGAGCACGACGACGCGGCGGGATCAGGATCACGAGCGAGGCCATCTTCATCTCGTAGGCCTCGATCTTCTTGCCGAGGTACTCCGGCGTGCGGCCGACCATCAGGCCGGCGACGAAGACCGCGACGATCGCGAACACCAGCATGCCGTAGAGGCCCGAGCCGACGCCGCCGAAGATCACCTCGCCGAGCTGGATCAGTGAACATCGGCACGAGGCCGCCGAGCGGCGTGAACGAGTCGTGCATCGAGTTGACCGAGCCGTTCGAGGCGGCGGTCGTGGCGGTCGCCCAGAGCGCGGAGTCGGCGATGCCGAAGCGCACCTCCTTGCCCTCCATGTTGCCGCCGGGCTGGAGCGTCGCTGGCGCCGACGTCGACGCCGAGCGCCGCGAGCGCGCGGGTTGCCGCGCCTGCTCGGCCCACGACGCAGAGCGCGAGCAGGGCGACGAAGATCGACGGTCATCGCGGCGAGCAGCGCCCAGCCCTGGCGGCGTGTCGCCGACCATCGCGCCGAACGTGTAGCAGAGCGCGGCGGGGATCAGCAGGATCGCCAGCATCTCGAGGAAGTTCGAGAGCGGCGTCGGGTTCTCGAACGGGTGCGCCGAGTTGACGTTGAAGAAGCCGCCGCCGTTGGTGCCGAGCTGCTTGATCGCGATCTGCGAGGCGGCCGGGCCCGAGCGGCGAGCACCTGCGCGGTCACCGGCGTTGCCGTCGGCGTCCGGTCGTCGGCTCGACGCAGCGTGCGACGGTCGCGGTAGGCGTCGAAGCGTCTGCACCACGCCCTGCGAGACGAGCACCAGCGCGAGCGACGAGCGACAGCGGCAGCAGGATGTAGAGCGTCGTGCGCGTCGAGGTCGACCCAGAAGTTGCCGATCGTCTGCGCGCTGCGCGCGCGCGAAGCCGCGGATGCAGCGCGACCAGCACCGCCATGCCGGTCGCGGCCGAGACGAAGTTCTGCACCGTCGAGCCCGAGCATCTGCGTCAGGTAGCTCATCGTCGTCTCGCCGCCGTAGCCCTGCCAGTTCGTGTTGGTGGCGAAGCTGACCGCGGTGTTGAACGACGAGTCGGGCGTCACGGCGCCGAAGCCCTGCGGGATTCAGCGGCAGCACGCCCTGCAGGCGCTGCAGCGCGTAGACGACGAGCGATGCCGAGCGACGTTGAAGAGCGAGCATCGCGACCGCGTAGCGCTTCCACGTCATGCTCCTCGTCCGGGCGGACGCCGCAGAGCCGGTAGATGAGCCGCTCGAGCGGGCCGCAGCACCGCGGTCGAGGCACGTCGGCTCGCCCGTCGTAGACGCGCGCCATGTAGCGCGCCGAGCGGCTTCGCGAGCGCGAGCAGGACGACGAGGTAGAGCGCCAATCTGGACGAGGCCGTTGCCGGTCATCAGAAGCGCTCCGGCTTCAGCAGCGCGACGAAGAGGTAGACGAGGAGGACGAGGGCGATGCCGCCGCCGAGCAGGTAGAGCCACGTCATGGCGCTCGCCTCACAGCCGGTCGCAGAGCTCGACGAGCCCGAACGACAGCGCGAAGAACAGCGCGGTGAGGCCCGACGTAGAGTGCGTCCATGCGCCTCCGTCAGTTGCAGACGACGTGCCGTCGCCGGCCGCCCGGCGGTACGCGGCGATCAGCCACTGTCGGCCGGCGAGCCGTCGCTGGCACTGCACAATGCAGTGCCGGCGTTGCGGGACGCACGGCGCGCCAGAGCCGCGCCGCGGCCGGCGCTCGCGGTCGCCGGCGTTCAGGCCGACGCTGCCGCGGGCCTCGGGCTTGCAACGCCCGACGCCATGGAGCGAGCGTGCGTGGTCAGCGTGCCGTGCGCGGGGGATGCGCCGTGAGCCCGGTGATCCTGACGGAGCTCGCGACCACGCTGGCCGGGTCGCTCGGGATGCTCTTCACCTTGAACGACGCTGCCCTGAGCCGGGTCGGCGCGCTGCGCTGGCTGCTCGCGTTCGCGGCGCTGACGGCGGCGTGTCTCCTCGGCGAGGCGCGCTTGGCGTCGACCGCGACCGCGTTGCGATAGGCATTCGGCGTCGTCACGGCGCCGAGCCCAGCAGCTCGTCCACGACTTTGCGTGCGGCCGTCGCGTAGGCCGCGCCGCGGAACACGCTCCCCGGCGTCGTGATCGGGTGAACCGCCGGGCGCGCGCTCCAGACGATGCGGCCCGTGCCGGTCTCGAAGAGTGACGCGCCGACACCGACGATCACGAACTCCGGGTGCGTCGGCGCGTCCGGTTCCCAGCGACGGACCTCGAAGTACAGCATCAGTCCGCCGCTGGGCGCTCCCGCGGCGACTCTCGCCGCGGCCTCTACGTCCTCCGGAGCGATGCTGGACGCAACAAGCGGATCACGGCGCGCGTTCTCCGGGACGGCCGATGGCGCGGCGTCGACGTGAGTTGCCCGCCCGCGCGGCGTGGTGGTGACGCGATAGCCGCGTGCGCGTAGGACCGCGCGGGCCTCGTCGTCGATGAGGTCGGCGACGGTGACGCGCGTGCTGCGGAACGCCCGCTCGATCATCGACGTGCCGGCGACGTCGAGCGGGTCGGCGGTGCGATTGCGGACCGGCAGGATGGTGATGGGTCCGCTGCCCGCGGGAAACGGCGCGGGCGGCGCGTGCCGCATGCAGCCGGCGACGAGGACGGTGACGATCGCCAGCCCCGCTCTCACGGCGCGGCCTCGTCGCCGGTGCCGAGCGCTTGCAAGCGTCGTTCGACGGATTCGAGCTCGCGGCGGACGGTGTCTTGTCGTTCGCGAAGCGTCGCGAGGCCGTGGCGGGCGTCGGCGAGGTCGTCGTCGTCGTCGAGCGCGACGGTCGCGGCCGCGACGACGTCGGGCGCCAAGCGGCGGACCTCGTCCTCGAGCTCGGCTGCGGCAGGGTCGTGCCGCGCCGCCGCGATCGCGTAGCGGTAGAGCGCCCGGCCGGCTCGCCGAGCGTCGCTCGTGGCGGGCGACGCCGGGACGAACGGCGCGCTCGCCGGGTCGCGCGCGGCGAGCGCGTCGTAGAAGCTCGCGAGCGCGTCGCCGGTGAACCAATCCTTGTCTCCCGCGCTCGAGATGCGAGTCAGCCGCGGCGCCAGGAACTCGATCCGCGGACGGTCGTCGGTGTTGAGCGCGCCTTCGCCGAGCATACCGGCCGTCGCCCGGAGATCGCCGGCGTAGAGCATCGCGAGACCGAGCGGAGAGGCGAGGAGCGGATCACGGCCCCACTCCGGCAAGCGTTCGATCCGCTGGCGCACACGTGCGAGGTCGACGGACGGCGCGGCGCGCGCGCCGACGAGCGCGACGACGGGCCGGTTGGGATAGAAGTCCGCGCGCCACAGCGTCGTGCTGGGAAACACGTCGAGAAACGTCCGCGCGATCACGTCGAACTCGTCGCGCGTCAGCTGATAGAGCGGGAGCCACTGGCAGAAGAGCCCGCCCGGTGCGAGGCGGCGCGCGGCGGTCTCGTACATCTCGCGCGCGTAGAGACTGCTCGTCCCGGCGTGCCACGGGACGAAAAGATCGGAGACGATCACGTCGAAGCGGCCGCGCGTGCTCTGCAGATAGCGGCGGCCGTCCGCGATCACCAGCCGGACGTCCGCGCGATCGAGGACGTTCCCGTTCCAGCTTCCGAAATACCTCCGCGCCGCCGTTGCGACCTCGGGCACGAGCTCGACGACGGTGGTGTCCGGCACGTCGAGCGCCGGCGCGGCGCTCGCGGTGATGCCGGTCGCGAGGCCGATGAACGCGACCCGCGCGGGCCGCGGATGCAACAGGAGCGGCACGAGACCGAGCCGTCGCTCGCCGACGGCGGCGGCGCTGCCGCCGAGCACGTAGTAGTTGTCCAAGCGCAGCTGGAGGTCGTCGGTGGTGTCGACGACGCTGACGATTCCGGAGGCGCCCTCGAGGACGGCGCGCGGCGACTCGCCGTCACTACGCAGACGCACGATCGGCGCCCGCAGCGGGTCGGCGAGCGGCACGAGCAAGACAGCCGCAAGCAGCACCGAGCGGAGCGGCGTGCGTGTCGCGGGCGTCGCGAGCGCGATGACCAGGTAAGCGAGCGCCGCGAGCAGGAGCCCGCCGCGGAGGCCGAGCGACGGAAACACGAGAAATCCCGCACCGATCGCGCCGGCGATCGCGCCGGCCGAGTTCGCAGCCGTCAGCACACCGAGCGGCGGCGCGACGCCGCCGCGGTCGCCCCAGGCGCTCCAGAGCGCCGGCAAGAGCACGCCGGAGGCGAACGCCGCCGGACCGGCGGTCGTCGCGGCGAGCACGACGATCCGCGCGACGTAGTCCGTGAGGCCCGTTCGCATGCCGACGTACCCGAGCCCGTCGGTCCACCAGACGAAGAGCCAGAATCCGAGAAGCGTCGTCACGGCACCGGCACCCGCGCCTGCGGCGATGACGTCGCCCGCCGGCAACCGTCGGAGGATCTTCGCGGACGCCGCGGCGCCGAGCGCGAGCGCGACGACGAAGACGAGCGCGACGGCGCTAAAAGAATAGACGGAGTTGTGGAGGACTTGCGCGAAGAGCCGCGTCCAGAGCACTTCCAAGCCGAGGCCGAGCGCGCCGGTCGCCGCCGCGACCACGACGAGGCGAAGCGCACCGCGCGTGCCTGCGGGACGCGCGCCGACGGACGATGGCCGGTCGTCGGCCGTCGCATCGTAGGCCGGAGCCGCAAGCTCGCGCGCGCCGATGCTGCCGTCGTCTGCGCCGGTCGCGTGGCCTTTCGCCATCGCGACGGCGCGGAAGTCTGCCGGCGCACGATCGCCGACGGAGAGCGCGAGGAGTCCTGCCACGGCGCCCACGCCGATCGCGCTCGCGTATGTCGCCGTGACGCCGATCGCGGCGGGCAGGCCGAAGCCCGCCGCGACGATCCCGATCGCGCCGCCGATCGTATTGAGCGCGTAGAGCAGGCCACCGCGACGCGCGAGCGCGCCGCGCGCGACGACGGCCTGGCCGATCGCGGGCAAGGTCGCCCCCATGCACACGGTCGCCGGGAGGACGGCGGCGCCGACGGCGAGGGGCGCCACGCCCGTCCAGCGGTCGAGCAACTGCTGCGCGCCGTCGTGTGCGAGAAGACGAAACGCGAGCAGCGACCAGGCGGCGGCGGCTGCGGTGGCGAGCTCGAGGAGCGCGTAGCGGCGCGCCGGGCGCGCCGCTCCCCGCCGCGCGGCAGCGGCGCCGATCGCGAGGCCGCCGAAGTACCAGGCGAGCACCGTCGCGATCGTGGCGGCGGTCGCGCCGGCGACGAGACCCGCCGAACGCATCCAGCACATCTCGAGCGCGAGCGCGGTGGCGCCGGAGAGCCCGTAACAGAGCCAGAGCACTGCGGCTCCGGGCGCCGTCCGGTTCATGGGCCGGTCCAGCGACGGAGCGCGTTGCGCGTCGATGCGGCGATCGCGACGATCAGGAGCACGCCGCTCGCAAGGGCGACTTCGGCCGGACCGAGCGGCAGGTCGAACCGATAGGCGCAATAGAAGCCGGCGAACGCGGTGCTGCCCCCGATGAGCGACGACGCGATCGAGAACGACAACATGCGGCGGGTCACGAGGCGTGCCGTGATCGGCGGCACGACGAGAAAGCCGAAGGTGACGATCGGCCCCGCGGTCATGACCCCGATCGCGATGGTGGCGCCGATCGCGAGGTAGAGGAGCGTGTCCCACGCCCGGACGCGGATGCCGAGCACGGTCGCCATGTCGCGATCGAACGACACGAGCAGCAGCTGCTTGCGAAACGCGAACAGCGCGACGACCACGGGGGCGAGGACGAACAGCATGAGCCGGAGGCTCGTCTGGGTGGCGGCGAGGATGTCACCCTTCAGCATGTTCACCATCTGCGCCTCGCCATGCGGGTCGCGGGCGAGGATCAGGATCGTCGCCGCCGAGGCGATCGCGTAGGTCGTCCCGATGCGCGCGTCGATCATCTCGCGGCCGGTGCGTTCGAGGCTGACCAGGAGAAGGAGCGCGAGCAACGTAAAGCTGAGCGAGCCGATCATCGCGAGCGCCTGCTCGGACGCCGCGCCATGCTGATGCGGGCCGACGAGCAACTGATAGGCCAGAAACGAGGAGGCGATTCCCGCCGCCGACACCTGCGGCAGCGCGACTCCGAAGAAGATCATCCGGCGCAGGACGAAGTAGACGCCCACCAGCGGACACACGAGGCCGACGAGCACGCTCGCGATCACGGCGTCGCGGAGCAGGAAATGCGGGTTCAGGATCTCGAGAAGCGTCGTCAACGCGTGCCCGTGACGGCGCCCGCGCACTCGAGCGGGGCGATCGACGGCAGGTCGTCGACCGCCCGCTTGGTCGCGCGGCCCTCGTCGACCCAGATGGCGCCGTGCACCAGCGAGCGAATGCGCGGCAGGTGGTGGCAGACGATGCCGACCGTCAGGCCGCGCTCGCGGTTCAGGCGGGCAATGATGCTGAGGATCGCGTCCTCGGCGGCGACGTCGACGCCGGCCGTCGGCTCGTCGAGCAGCAGGACCTCGGGGTCGACCGCGAGCGCGCGCGCGATGAGGATCCGTTGCTTCTGTCCGCCGGAGAGCGCCCAGAACGTCTGGTCGCCGAGCGCACCGAGACCCACCTGGTCGAGGCACGCCGCCGCGAGCGCCCGCTCCCGGCGGCCGACGCGGTGGAGGAGCGGCATCCGCGCGTAGGTTCCCATCAGCACCACCTCGAAGGCCGTGAGCGGAAAGATCGGGTCCAAGCTCTCGCGCTGGGGGACGTATCCTGGCGGACTCGCCGCCCGGTCGAAGCCGTAGTCGACCGAGCCCGCCAGGATCGGGATGAGGCCGAGGATGCCGCGGAGCAGCGTCGTCTTGCCCGCGCCGTTCGGACCGAGGAGGGCGAGGAACTCGCCGCGCTCGATCGTGAGCGACACGTGCTGGAGCACGGGCCGACCGTCGTAGCCGAGGCTGACGTCCCGCAGCGTCAGTATCGGGTCGACCACTATCCTCCCTGGACGGCTTTCAGCATCGTGCGGACGTTGTAGTCGATGAAGCTGATGTAGTCTTTCGCCTCCGGCACGCCGCCCACCATCGCCGGCAGCTCGACCAGCTTCGCGCCGGTCGCCTCGGCCACCGTCTGCGCCAGGTTGGCGGGATAGTGCAGCTCGCGCACGACGAAGTCGACGTGATCGCGCTTCATGTAGTCCTCGAGCTCGGCGATGTGTCCCGGCGTCGGGTCGATGCCGGCTCGGATCTCGATCGTGCCCGCGGCGATCATCCCGAAGCGGTCGGCGAAGTAGACCATGTCGGGATGATAGCTCACCAGCTTCTTTCCTTTGAGCGGCGCCGCCTCACGTTCCCACCGCGCGATGTTGGTGTCGAGCAGGGCGGTGTACTTCTCGAGGTTCTCCTTGAACGTGGCCGCGTCCTCCGGGTAGAGCCGGCTGAGGCCGTCGGCGATCGCGCGCGCGGCGTCCTTGCCGTGGACCGGATCGAGGTTGAAGTGCGGGTTTCCCATCGGGTGCTGGTCGCCGAGGGAGCGGTCGATGCGCGTCGGGATCTCGAGCGGGGTGATGTACACCGAGCAGTCGATGTAGCCAGGCTGATCGCGCAGGATCTTGGGATTGCGCGCGGCCTCGAGAAGCGCGGGCAGGAATGCGTGCTCGGCCTCGAGCCCCATCAGGACGACGGCGTCGGCGCGATTCAGCAGGAGCGCGAAGCTCGGCTTCATCGGGACGGCGTGGATGTCCTCGACGCCGGTGGCGAGGCTGGTGACCTCGACGAGGTCGCCGCCGACGTGGCGGGTCATGTCGGCGAGGTCGGGGATGGTGGCGACCACGCGGATCTTGTCGGCGGCGCCGGCGCGCGCCGCGGCGGCGAGCACCAGCAGTGAAACCGCGAGTGACGATGCGAAACGCTTCATGACGTGTGCTCCTTATCGATCGCGGAAGCCGTGGACGTGGCTTCCGAGGACGGCGGTCCATTGAACGAAGAACTGGTTCTCGTGGTTCCCCGGCGCGTCGAGGTAGGTGTACTCGAAGCGTAGCCGGTGAAACTCCGAGAGCCAGACGGTGAGATACGGCGAGTACGCGCGGGTCGACGGGTCGACGCGATCGACGTCCTGCATGTAGTCGAAGAGGAACCCTGTGTGGTATCGGCGGCTCAACCGGGCCTCGAGATAGCTGTAGAGGCCGAGCGCGTTCCGGTGCTTGAAGACGAGGGGCTCGTCGGTCTCCTCGTCCGGGAATCCGCCGACGGGGCGGTCCTCGCGGTTCCAGAGGAACTCGCTCCCCCAGACGAGACCGTGATAGCTCGCCTGGGCGAGCGGAATGTAACGGTAGATGAGGTCGGCGCCGATGAGGTGCCGCTCGCGGCCGCGCTCGCTGTCGATCTTCGGCGTGTAGGCGTAGCTGCCGCCGAACTCGGCACTGTTCTCGTCGTTGAGGTTCACGTACGTCGAGGCGCGGCCGAGGTAGGTGAACTTCGAGAAGTTGCGGGACACGCCGTTGTCGGCGCGCTCGTTCTCGGCCCCGAGCTTGTCGTAGAAGCCGGCGGTGAGCGTCAGGTACTGGGGAATCGGCAACAGGTAGCTCAGCTCGACGCCGTCCGCCTGCGACTCGCCGCCGACGTACTCGTCGAGGACGAGCGGCCGGTTCACGAACGGCAGGTCGTGATCGTGGAACTTCGAGAGCCGGCCGAAGTCGGCGAAGAAGCGGCCGCCCTTGAGCGTCAGGTTGTACGGCAGCGAGGTGGTGACGATCGCCGCCTCCTCGACCTCGATGCCGTCGGGCGTCCCGTTGAGGATCGCGTAGCCGCGCGCGAACGGATCGATGTTCGCGGAGACGCCGAGCTCGGCGCTCCGGAACTCGAAGTTGGCACGCTCGTTGTCCTTGCTCGTGAACGCGCTGTCGATGATGAGACCGATCGCGGGATTGAACTGTGCCGGGAAGGTCTTGTTGAGGGACGCGAGCGTCGGCTGGAGCCGGCGCGCGACGCGCTCGGCGACCTCGTCCTCGAGCTCCTGCTTCGCCTGCTCCTGCGCTTGCGGTGCGGGTGCGGCCGTCACGGCCGGCGGTGCGCCGCGCTTGGCGCTCAGGCGCTCGATCGTCGCTTCCTGCTTCTGGATCATCTCCTGCATCTGCTGCATCTGGCGTTTCATCGCCTGCACGTCGCGCTTGAGCTCCTCCATCGAGGGCTCCTGGGCGCGCGCGCCTGCCACTCCAAGCATGGCCGTCATCGCCAGCAGCGCAAGGCGAGACGGAGTCGAACGGAATGCCATCGGCCTCCTCCTTCCGAATACAGTGTCGCGAACGCCGAGGTCGGCGGCGCGGTTGCACCGGACGGAGACCTCGGCGGGCTACGCTAGGAGCGCTCGAGGGAAGGCAGGAGGCGCGCGGCCGGTCGCGGGGGCTTCGTCGCTCCGTGGCGGAGCGATCTCGGTTTGGGCGGGCGCGATCAAGCAGGCGAACGCGACGGCGAGGACGGGGATCGGCGCCGCGCGTACGATCGGTGCGTGGTGGATGACCGCGCAGGCGGCGCACGGCTCGGACGTCGTGCTCCGACCGCGGTGACCGTGACCGCTGAGCGCCACCGGCACCAGCAGCAGCGCCGCGAGAAAAAAGACGCTCGCCTGGCGACCAGTACGCTTTCGCCAACGCGTCATGGGAATGATCGCCTATAGGGTGTGCCTGCGGGAGCTGTCAAGCAGGGAAGAACGCGGGTGCTGACCGGTTTCCGGCCAGCACGAGGACCCGGCCGCGATCTGAAAATGGACCGGCACCGGAACGCGTCGGCTCCGGAGCGACCGGTCTCTTCAGCGCGCAATTCTTCCATTCACGACCACGCTCGATCCGAACAACAGCAGTGCGATCAGCACGATCGTCCCGCCACTCGGGATGTCGAGATAAAATGAGCAGAACAGTCCGGAAATGACTGCAAGCAGGGAAATGATCACGGCGTACACCGCGGTTCGGTGGAAACTCTTCCCGAACTGCGAAGCGGTGAGGACGGGAATCACCATCAGGGCTCCCACGAGAAGCACGCCCACGATACGCAAACAAAGCGACACGGTTACGGCGGCCAAAATCATGAGGACGGCGTTCAGCTGGGTCACCGGCAGGCCGTTGGCCCTCGCGAGCTCCTCGTCATAGGCGAGCAGAAAAAGATGTTTGAAGAGAACCAGCGCGATCAAGACGACGAGGGCTCCGAACGCGGCGATGAGAGTGACGTCCGACCGCGAGACCGTCGTGATGCTCCCGAAGAGATACGAAAACACGTTCAGGTTGAGCCCGTGGGAGAGCCCGAGCAGCACGATGGCGAGCGCGAGGCTCCCGGAAAGGAACAGCGCGAGCACCGAGTCACCGAAGAGCTGCCGCGTCTCGCGCAGTCGGTCGATCCCGAAGGCGGCGAGGACCGCTGCGATGAGCGCGCCGACGACGGGGCTGAAGCCGAGCATCGAGCCGGCGGCGACCCCGAGGAGCGACACGTGCGACAGGGTGTCGGCGAGCAGGGAGTACCGGCGGACGACCAGAAACACGCCGATGATCGGCGCGATCACGCCGACCACGATGCCGGCCGCGAGGGCGCGCACCATGAACTCGTATTGCAAGATCTCCGGCATGGTCATGCGGAGCGATGAATGTGGGTGATCTTCCTTCCGTAGAGCTCCTCGATCACGTGCGGCTGATGCAGGAGGGAGGGCTTGCCGAAGCACATGAGCGTGCGGTTCAGGCAGAGAACGGATTTCACCTCGTCGGCGATCACGTCGACGTCGTGCGAGACGAACAGGATCGTGAGCCCTTGCCGCTCGTTCAGCTCTTTTAGAAACGCGTAAAACTCCTTCTGCGCGGCGACGTCGATGCCGACGAACGGCTCGTCGAGAATGAGGATTCGCGGATGGCACGCCAGGGCGCGGGCGACGTAGGCGCGCTGGCGCTCTCCGCCGGACAGGGTGCTCATGAGCCTCTGCTGAAGAGCGGCGATACCTGCAATCGCGAGCGCGTCGCGGATGGCGCTCCGGTCTTCTTTGCCGAAGCGGTGAAACAGGCCGACCGCGGCGGTGCGGCCGCTTTCGACGACCTCGTAGACCGTCACGGGAAAGGAAGCATTCTCGGTGGCGATCCGCTGCGGGACGTAGCCGATTTCGCATCTGTTTCTGAACTCGGCGATGGGCGTGTCCGAAATGCTCACCGTCCCAGAGTTCGGCGTGAGAAGTCCGACGAGGATCTTGAGAAGCGTCGTCTTTCCGCTGCCGTTCGGCCCGAGGATTCCAACGTAATCGCCCGCCTCGATCGAAAACGTGACGTGCTCCAGCACGGGATTGCGGCCGTACGTGAAGCCCACGTCTCGGACGTCGATGATGGGACTCGTCAGCGGCACGCGAGCGCCGTTCGCAGATTCGCCAGATTGTTTTTCATGATGCTCACGTAGCTCTCGCCCGCCCGCAATTCCTCGGCCGTGAGCCCTTCGACGGGATCGAGGACGAGCGTGCGCGCGCCGATTTCGTCGGCGACGGCGCGCGCGATCCTGGGACCGAGCAACGGCTCGAAAAAGACGTATTCGATCTTCTCGGCTCTCGCGAGGTCCACGAGCGCCGCGATCCTCCGCGGGGAAGGCTCCTCGTCGGGCGCGAGGCCGAGAATGCCGTGCGGGACGAGGTCGTATCGTTTGGCGAGGTAGTGGAACGCGTCGTGTGACGTCACGATGTGACGGGTCCGGCAGTCGGCGAGACCGGCGGCGTATTCCCGATCCAGGGCCGCCAGTTCCGCCACGTACGCGTCGCGGCGGGAGGCGTAGTCGGGCGCATGGCTCGGATCGAGCTCGGCGAGAACGTCCGACAGCAGCGCCACTTCCTTTTCGGCGTTCTGCGGATCCAGCCACAGGTGGGGATCATGGCGATCGCGCTCCGCTTCGTCCGCGGCCGGTGTCCCAGCTCGCAACCGTTCGCTGACGTCGACGACCGTCACTCCTCGCGACCGGAGGTCGTCCGCGAGCTTGTCCGCCCAGCCGTCCACGCCGTTGCCGTTGTAGACGAAGAGGCGCGCCCGGTGGATGCGTGCGACGTCCAGCGGCGTCGGCTCGTAGTCGTGAGGCTCCACGCCGCCGGGCGTGACGTTCGTGAGATCGATGAGGTCGCCGCCGACGTGCGCGAGAAAATCGGCCAGCGGATAGAAGCTCGCCACCACGGGCATCGACCCTCGAACGCCGGGCGACGTCGCGGCCGGACGTACCGACTGCGAAATCCGTAGCACGAGCACGACGACCGCGCCGATGACGATCAGGAGCACGGCTGCGCTCGTGGCGACCCGGCGCGTCACGTCGCTGCCGTCATTGAATGATCCGCAGCGGCACCGTGCCGTCGCGGCCGGGGCTCAGAACGTAGCGTTTCACGCGCGGCAGCACGCGCTCGGCGGTCTCGAGATACAGCCGCCGCTCGAGCAAGGCCGGCGCGCGCCGGTGCTCCGCTTCCAGCGCCCTGAAGCGCGCGGCGTCGGCGCGGGCTCGGCTGAGACGTTGATCCTGGAAGGTGAGCGCGAGATTGATCGACTGCTCGGCGTCGCCGCGTGCGACCGGCAGGACGCCGTTGGCGTACGTTTCCGCCTCGGACACCAGACGCTCGCGATCCGCGCGCGCGTCTTGCACGTCCTGAAAGGCGGCGATCACGTCGGGTGGAGGATCGACGGACTCGAGGTCGACCGCGAGCACCTGCGCGCCGACCGACCACCGGTCGAGCAGCTCTTGGATGCGAGCTCGCACCCGCGCGGTCGCTTGGAGGCGACCCGAGGTCAGCAGGTCGTCGACGGCCATGCGGCTCGCGGTCTCGGTGACGGCCGAGCCGGCGAGATAGCGCACGAGCTCGGCGGGCCGCTCGCTCGCTAGCAGCCAGTGCACGGGCTCGGCGATGTGGAAGTTCACCCGCGCACGAATCTGGACGATGTTCGTGTCTCCGGTGAGCCAGCGGCTGATGGACGGATCGGCAGGGACGCCGCTCGCCTGGTCGATCAGGAAGTACCCGACGGGCATGGTGAACGTCCGCGTCACCTCGACGCAATCGACGCGCCCGACGGGCCACGGCCACCACCAGTGCATGCCGGGCGGGACCGCGGGCGCGGCAACCACGCCGAAGAGGCGCGTCACGGCGACGCTGGTCGTCGGCACGGCGTAGATACCGGCCGCCGCATAGGCGAGCGCGGCCGCCGCCACGACCAAGACCCATGCTCGCGAGCCGCGAAGCAAGAGCAGGCGATCTCGTAGGCGCATCTCAACGCCCGGCTGCCGCCGGCGGTCCGGCGAGCAGATCTTTCATCAGCGGCGACTCCGCCGGGAGCACGACGGTGGTCTCCTTGTCGATGATCTTGTCGTACGATTCGAGGGTGCGGACGAACCGGTAGAACTCCGGATCGGCGGCGAGGGCGTCGGCGTAGATGCGTGCGGCGTCGGCCTCCGCCTCGCCGCGGATCTTCGCCGCCTTCTCGGCCGCCTCGGCGAGGATGCGCGCGCGCTCGCGATCGGCCTCGGCGCGGATCTTGATGGATGCCTCCTCCCCCTCGGAGCGGAACTGCTTCGCGATCCGTTGGCGCTCGGCGCGCATCCGCTGAAACACGCTCGCCTCGTTCTGCTGCGGGAATGCCAGCCGCTCGACCCTCAGGGCGACGAGCTCGATGCCGTACGCCTGCGCGGCGGCGTCGTGAATCCGCTTCTGCACGCCCTCCACGATGGTCGGGAGCCGCATCTTCTCGGCATCCGTCGAGACCAGGTTCTCGAACGGCACGGAGCCGAACGCCGCGCCGATCTCCGAGCTGGTGACGGCCGCGAGTCGCGCCTCTGCCGCCGCGCGCGTCAGGACGGTCTGGAGATAGCGCAGCGGGTCCGCGACCCGCCACACCAGGAACACGCGCGCGACCACGTTCTTCTTGTCGAGCGTCAGGTACTCGGCGACCGGCGGCTCGGTCAGGAGAAGGCGCGCGTCGAGACGGATGACTTCGTCGACGAGCGGGACGCGGAGCCGGAGTCCCGGCGTGGTGCACGTCCGAATGGGGCGGCCGAAGCGCGTCACGATCGCATACTCGGTCGAGTCGACGACGAAGGACGACGCCAGCGCGGCGACCGCGAGCGTCGCGAGCGCGAGGAGCAGGGACCATCGGACCAGCCTCATTGACGACCTTCCTGCGGCGGCGACGGTGACCAGTCTTTCCAGTCCTTCGGCGCGCTCTCCGTCGATCCGGACGCCGCCTCCTCGGGCGGCGGTGGGAACAGCTCCGCCGGTGCGCCGCCGCGCAGCCAGAGCTCGATGCTCCCTCCCGCGGCGCCGCCGGGCCGGATGATCTTCCGCACCCCCGGGAGGACGCGCTCCGCGGCCTCGAGGTAGAGCCGCTCTTCAGTCGGGCGCGGCGCGCGCCGGTGCTGCGCCGCGAGCGACGCGAACGCGTTCGCGTCGCCGGCCGCCCGCGCCCGTCGCTCGGCCGCGAAGCCCTCGGCCTCGGCGACGAGCCGAGCCGCGTCGCCGCGCGCGACGGCGACCGCGCTCGCGGCGTACTCGTCGGCGAGATGGATCGTCCTCAGCCGGTCCTCATGCGCGCTCGCGACGTCGCGGAACGCGTCGTGAACGGTCGCGGGCGCATGCACGTCGAGAAGGCGGACCGCCAGCACGTCGATGCCGAGGCGCGCCCGCTTGACGTCATGGCGCACGCGGCGCACGAGCCAACGCTCGACCTCCGCGCGCGCGTCGGTGTAGATCCGGTCGATGGACCGGCGCGCCATCGCCTCGACGAGGCGCGCCCGCACCAACGCCGCGAGCACCGCGTCGGGCGCCTCGACGCCGAGACGATAGCGGATCGCGTCGCGTACCCGGTATTGCGCCTCCACGTGCAAGTCGATGACGTTCTCGTCCGCCGTCAGGTGGAGCGCCTCCTCGGGAACCGGCTCGCGCTCCATAGTGCCTGCGCGAACGTGGTAGCCGATCGCGTGCTCGCGGACCTCGTCGACGGCGACGAGCTGGATGCGGTCGATCAACGGCGCCGCGAATGCGAGACCGGGCTCGCGTGGGTTCCCCAGGACACGCCCGAACCGCTGCACGATCGCCTCGTCGCCGATCGGTACGCGCCGGAAGGTGCCGGCGACGAGCGACAAGATCCAGAGCGCGACGAGCGCCTGCAGGCCGCGGCTCTGGAGCACGCTCGCGATCCGCACCCCGCGCGTCCAGCGCAGAGCCGCGGCGCCGTTGTCCATCAACTGGTCGAAGCCGGACCGCAATCCCGTTCGCTGGAACGAAGAGAGCAGCAACATCACGAAGAGGAAGACGGCGATGAACTTGAGGAGCGCGAAGCGATCGGGACCGACCGGCGCGCCGACGCGGATCGACTGCGCGAGCGCAGGCGCGAGGAGGTCGAGCACGAGGCCGGCGGCGAGCGCGACGCCAATGATCGAGCCGAGGTAGAGGCGAATGGTACCGCCGCCGAAGGTGCGATTGACCGTCGCGAGCGTCGCCGCGTTCGTCGCCGGACCGACGAGCAGGAACACGAGCGCGGTGCCGGCCGTCGCCCCCTTGGCGACCAGCAGCGCGGCGAGCGGCGTCGAGGCGCTCGCGCATACGTAGAGCGGCGCGCCGAATAGCACCGCGGCCAGCATCGCGGCGAACGAGGAGGGAAATACCCGGATGAAGAAGTCGGCCGGGAGCAGCGCCGCGAGGAGACCGGTCGACGCGAACGCGAACGCGAGCCAGAACCCGAGCTCGTCGAAGAGATCGACGAAGGCATACTGAACGGCGCGGCGCGCGCGCTCGCGCAGCCGCTCGATGAAGGGCGCATCGGGGTTCGCGGCCCCGTGCTCGCCGTGGTGCGAGAGGTCAGCGCACTCGTCGTGCTCGTCGCGCGAGGGTGACGCGTCCGCCATCGCCGGATCGTCCGGCGACGACTGCCGGAGCGACAGCGCTGCGGCGACGAGCCCTGTCGCGACCGCGGCCACCGGCCGGACGAGGGCCAAGACCGGCCCGCAATACGCGAAGGTCATCGCCAAGGAATCGACGCCGGTCTCCGGCGTGGTGATGAGGAAGGCCAAGGTCGACTCGCGACTCGCGCCCTTGCGCCGCAGGGACGCGGCCATCGGCAGGACGCCGCACGAGCAGAGCGGCAACGGCGCGCCCAGGACGCTTGCCAGCGCGGCCGAGCGCAGGCTGCGGCCGCCGAGATGGCGCACGATGCGCTCGGGGTCGAGCGCGACGTGGATGACGCCGGCGATCGCGAAGCCGAGGAGGATGAACACCGCTCCCTCGTACAGTACCCAAAAGGTCTGCTCCGCCGCCGTTGCGACGAAATCGATGAGAATCACGCGAGACTCGCCATGCTCTCAGGCATCCCTCGCGCGCGGAGAATGGCTGCACGCGACGTTGTCCGGCCAGATGAGCTCCCCGTGGAAGCCGGCGATGGTGCGAACGGTCGGTACGACGATGGCGCCGGCGATCATCAAGGCGACGAGAGGATCGATCGACGGATTGCGGAGGGCGAGCGTCAACGTTCCGGCGACGACGGGCCCCAGAGATACGAGCATGTCTCCGAGATTGTGGACGTACGCGAGGCGGATGGCTGCGTCCTCGGCGGCCGGCACGCGCAGGACGCGGGCGACGCCCCAGTTGGCCGCGGCGGCGGTCAGACCGACGACGACCGGTACGATGCCGGCGACGGTCTGCGGTTGGTGAATGCGCTCGACGACTTGCCACGTGACGAGCGCGCTGACTCCCAAGAGACCGACTGAGTTGATGAGATTCGCGGTGCGGAGAAACCTGCCAGACAGCCCGACGTCCAAGGTGTAGGCGAGCACCAGCAGGAGGAGGGCGACCTCGTCGGACACGTCGTGCACCCCGTCCATCACCAGGCTGAGGCTCTTCGCGGGGACGCCGGCGCCGATCTCGACCGTCAGCGCGGCGGTATTGAGCGCGAGCGCGGCGACGAGCGGTCTTCTCCGGTGTGACATTGATCGTTCCTCCAGACGCAATTCGACGACGTGGTCGCTCCGCTGTTCTCCCGGCGTCGCGGGCCGTCGAGCGTGCGGCTCGGTCGAACGCGGCTCGTGACCGCGATGCCGAGCCCTATGCCGCGAGAAAGGGGATGTGGTCGTCGCGCGTGTCGAGAATGCTACGCAGCCACACTCGCAATCGCAGCGGCCTCGTCCTTCTTCGGCACGTGGTTCGCGAGCCCGCCAGGAATCGGCGGCGCGAGCGCGCCGGACGGAGACCTGACGGGAGCTACGCTACGAAGGCAGCCGGAAGCGGAGGCGGCGCGCGGCCGCTGTGGGGCGCGCGCTGGGCGCGGAGCGGCGCGAGGGACGGCACGTCTGACGACGCCGCGCACACCAGCGCGACGACCACGAGCACGGCGCTGGCGACGCCGACGATCGGGAGGTGATGCGTGATCGCGCAGGCGGCGCAAGGATGACTGCTCGCCGACTGCGGGTGATTGTGGCCGCTCAGCGCGACCGGGACGAGTAGCAGGGCGATGAGCAGAACCGCCGCGCCACGCCACCGCAGCCGGGATCGAATGCGCGTCATGAGCCGTCGCGCGTATAGGGCGCGATCGGCGACGTTGTCAAGAATGCTCGGACAGGGTCGCCGGCGCTGTCACGACCGGATACGTGCCGCGATACGCGGGCGCACGCCGCGCGCGCGCCGCAGTCGTCAGCCGGGCGCCAGCGCCGACGCGACGGCCATGATGGCGACGCCGCCCAGAAACGAGATGCTGGAGAGCCACCACTCGCGGCGCGCCGAATGGTGCAGCTCGGGAATCAGGTCCGAGGCGGCGATGTAGATGAACATCCCGGCGGTCGCGGTCATGAACCAGGAGATGTGCGTCTCGACGAAGCCGGCGAAGCTGAACACCATCACCGGACCGAGCATCGCCGTGAGACCGGAGGCGAAGTTCAGAGCCAGCGCCTGCCGCGGCGTGAACTTGCCGCGGATCAGGATGCCGTAGTCGGCGAGCTCTTGCGGGATCTCGTGCGCCGCGACCGCGAGCGTCGTGACGACGCCGACCTCGAAGCCCGCCAGGAAGCTCGCGGCGATCGCGATGCCGTCGATGAAGTTGTGGACGCCGTCGCCGACCAGGATCAGGTAGCGCGACGCGACCGCGTGGTCGTCCTCGTGCTCGTGGAACCCGTGCAGGAAGCGCTCGAGGAAGAAGAACGCGATCATGGCGAGCAGCGCGGCGCTGAAGATCGCGGTGTTCGAGCCGGCGCGCGCGACCGCCTCCGGCAGCAGATCGAGGAACACGGTCGCGAGGAGCACGCCCGCGGCGAGGCTGATCAGGATGATCTCGAGCCGCTGCGACTTGATCCTCAGCAGGACGAAGACGATGCCGATGAGCGCGATCGCGCTGACGAGCAGCGTCGCGATCAACGATTGCACGAACGGCGAGCTCAACGACCCATCCACTCCGCGGCGGACCATAGACACGCCCTCGGGTTTTCACCAAACTTCGCCGCGCGCTCGGCCGCGGAAACGCCGCGCCGGGGGCGGTGAGGGGGCGAAGCGCCGCGGCGGTGCGACTACTTGTAGACAGTGCTCTGAGCTTTTTGCATTCTTGGAAAATCTTACCGCGTGCCGATCGAGCAAATTCGAATGCTTGGCGATTTTCGCGGCGCGAGTTCGGTAGGCACGAAACGTGGTTACCCGCGGGGCCGAATTTCTTGGCGCTAGGCCATCCCCTTCGAGCGCTGCGCTCTCATCCGGAGGACGCAGCGGCGCCGTCATGGGTCACACAGACGCAGCACGAGCTGCCGGGAACGACGAACTATGAAGACGAGCACCGCGAGCAAGACCAGCAAAGACTCCCACAACGCCCAACCCCTTCATGACGTCTCGGTCCCCGATTCGCTTCTGCCCGATCAGTACTTCGACCGCCTCTCGGCACGGGCCACCGACACGCCGGAGAAACGCCTGATGTTCGCGGTTCTTCTCGACGCCGTGATCCATCTTCAGCGCCGGCACACGGCGGGCGCGGCCGAGGCGGAACGATGGATCCGCGGCCTCGACGACGATGCCGCAGAGCCGACGTTCTCGTTCCAGAACATCTGCGAGGCGCTCGGGATCGAGCCGGCGTATCTCGCGCGCGGCTTGCTGGCGTTCCGGAACGGTGACGATCCGAAGCTGCTCGGCGCACCCGTACGCCAGCTGCGGACGTCGCACCGCCGGATCACGCCGCTCCGGAAGAAGCGCCGTCGGGTCGCGGCGATCGCCTGAGCTGCCGGCGACGGTCCGTGGTCGGAGTCGAGACTTCCGCGCCGTCGGTCTTCTTCGCATCAGCGCTTCCGTGTGGGGGTGGAGCGCTGGATCCGGCGGCGCGGAAGAACCTGCCTCGCTGAACTCGAGTCCCTCGTCGATTCACGTCGCCCGCGACGCGCGGATCGTCGCCCGCGCCACGCGGAATCACGTCGACGGCGACACGCTCGATTCGCGTCGAGGGCGAGCGCCGTCGTCGACGACGATCTGTTCGACGATCTTGCCCTGAGCTACCGATCGGTTTGTAGAATGTGCTGTGTGTAAGTGCGTTCCCGCAGGCGAACGCCCGAGTTTCCGGCGCCCCATCCGCGTTCGACGTCCGCCGGTCATTGGCACGGAATCTGCGATTCGCTGCTCTCCGAGCGCGCTCGGAGAGAGACGCGCAAACCCGTAGACCGACGCGAATGGAATCGCGCACAAAGGTGCCTGCATGAACGCGAACCTCGAAGTCGCCAAGGTCGAGCAGCCGCTCGACGAGGCCTCCGTCCCCGATGCATTTCTCCCCGAGCAATACTTCGATCGGCTGTCGGCGAGGACGACCGACACGCCGGAGAAGCGCTTGATGTTTGCGATCCTCGTCGACGCGGTGATCCAGCTGCAACGGAAGAATACCGCGGTCGCGCTCGAGGCGGAGCGCTGGATACGCGGCGAGGACGAGGAAGAGCCGCTGTTCTCGTTTCAAGACGTGTGCGACGCTCTCGGTATCGAGTCGGCGTACCTCGCGCGCGGGCTCTTGGCGCGGGTGCAGAACACCAGGCCGGCGTCGGTCGCGGTGCCGGTGCGCCAGCTGCGGACCTCGCATCGCCGGATCACGGTGCTGCGCAAGCGTCGCCGCCGGACCGCGGCCCAGCGTGCCCGTGCTGCGGCGCAAGCGAAGACTGCCGCCGCGAGCTGAGCGCGCGGCGCGCGCCCGTCACCGCGCCTTCGACTGATTCGCCACCGCGGCGGCCGCCTTCGCGGCGGCCGCGGGGTCGCCGAGGTAGCGATGCCCGCGCGGCCGGAGCGCGTCGTCGAGGTCGTACACGAGCGGGATGCCGGTCGGGATGTTGAGGCCGACGATCTCGGCGTCGCTGATGCCGTCCATGAACTTCACGAGCGCGCGCAGGCTGTTCCCGTGCGAGACCACGAGCACGCGCTCGCCGGCGCGGATGGCGGGCGCGATCGTCTCGTGCCAGTACGGCAGGACGCGCGCGACCGTGTCCTTCAAGCACTCGGTGAGCGGCAACAGCTCGCGCGCGACGCGGGCGTAGCGCGGATCGTTGCCCGGGTAGCGGGAATCGTCGGGGGTGAGCGCCGGCGGCGGGACGTCGTAGCTGCGCCGCCAGAGCTGCACCTGCTCGGCGCCGAATCGCGCCGTCGACTCCGACTTGTTCGCGCCTTGCAAGGCGCCGTAGTGGCGCTCGTTCAGGCGCCAGCTGCGATGGACGGGGATCCACATCAGGTCCATCTCCTCCATCACCAGCCAGAGCGTCTTGATCGCGCGCTTCAGGACCGACGTGAACGCGACGTCGAAGCCGAGCCCGGCCTCGACGAGCAGCCGTCCGCCGGCGAGCGCCTCGCGCTCGCCTTGCTCGGTCAAGCCGACGTCGGTCCAGCCGGTGAAGCGGTTCTCCTTGTTCCAGGTGCTCTCGCCATGACGTATCAGCACGAGCTTCGGCACGCGCGAATCCTCCGGACGCAGGTCTACTGAAATTGCGCGCCGCCTCCAAGCGGCGGGTCGTGGTTCAGTACCGAGACGCTACCGGTGCGGCGAGCGCGGACGCATCGAAGCGGTCTCTCGCGCGGCGCTCGCGCGCTCCACGCCGCCGCTCAGAACCGCCATGCGACGCCGACGCGGAGCCGGTAGTCGGGAACGAGCTGGACGGAGGTGTTGTCCTGGAGGACGGGGAAGTCGACGCTGACGTCCGCGGCGAGTCGCGTTCTCCAGGTCGCGGCGAGGTGCGGGCCCACGTAGACGGCCGTGATTCCGGTGTCCTCGGCCTCTTCGCCGGCGAGCGTGTCGAGGCCCTTATGCTCACCGGTCACCAGCGCTTGCAGCGACAGCGACGCCCCGTGCGTCAGGAGCGGGAACGCCCCGGGTCCACCGCTCCAGGTGACCTCGTTCGCGTAGCGATAGTCGATGCTGCCGGTGGTGCGCATCGCGTACTGCACGGCCGTCGTCCAGTAGAAACGGCGCCAGCTCGCGAAGACGGACCCCCCGATGATCCCGTCGTACGAGCCCGAGCCGAGCGCGATGTCGTGACCGTGGACACCGAGCGGGCCGTCTTCCGACTCGCTGAGCTCTTCGCGCAGTCGGTGGCTGCTGCCGGTCGGGAACTTGAGACCACCGAGCAGCGAGGTGCGGACGATGCTGTGCTCCGTCACGTAGCTGAACGGCCGCACGATTCCGAGGAGCGAGGCGTCGCCGAGACCGCTTTCGCTTCCCGACGTGATCACGCCCGCCTCTCGGCGCCGGAACTCGCGATCGATGACGGGCAGTGTGAACTGCACGCCCAGGCGCGGCGTGAAGTCGTAGCCGGCGATCAGCTGCGTGATCGAGCTGTTCAGATGCTCGCCGGGATTGTCGATCGTGTGGCCGTCTTCCCGCAGGGTCGTGAAGCGGCTGAACTGCTCGGCGACGCCGACGCGGAAGCCGGGCCGGCTCTCGCGCTGCTCCGTGGCGGTGTAGATCGCGCAGACGTCGCAGGCGCGCGCCCGCGCGGCGTCGAGCGATACGAGGACGAGCGCCGAGCAGACGATCGACATCCATCGATTCATGATCTCTCCCTTGCGCAGCGACGTGGAGCGCGCCGGTCGCGGATCTTCACCGCTGCGCGTGACGTCCTTAGCAATGCCGCGGCGGTCGTTCGATGCGACATATTGACGCAGCGCCGGTGCGGACTTCCGTCCGGTGCGCGACGGACGTCCGACGGGGCGCACGGCCTGGATGTCGCGCGTCGAATTGCGTACGGTGGCCGTGTTCGGACCCGCCGTGAGCGACGCCAACGCGATCAACCTGAGCTGGCTCATCAAGCTGCGATGGGGCGCCGTCGTCGGTCAGGCGCTCATGATCCTGCTCGTCGATCGCGCGCTCGGTTTCGCGCTGCCGCTGCTCGCGCTGCTCGCGATCGTCGCCGTCGAGGCGGCGAGCAACGCGGCGCTGGTCGTGTGGAGCCGGCGGGCGCACGCCGTCCCCGCCGCGGCGCTCGGCGCGATCATGATGGCCGACGTCGGCTTCCTGACCGGGCTGCTCTCCTTGAGCGGCGGGCCGTTCAACCCATTCAGCTTCCTCTACCTGGTGAACATCGCGCTCGCGGCGGTGGTGCTGCCGCCGGCGTGGACGTGGACCCTCGTCGCCCTCTCGCTGCTCTGCTTCGGCGGCTTGTTCGCGGGACATCCGGCGTTGCCGTCGCACACGCCGGTCGCGCACCAGGAGCATCTCTGGATGCACGTGCAGGGCATGTGGGTCGCGTTCGCGGTCGCCGCGGCGTTCATCGTCTACTTCATCCAGCGCGTGACCCGCGCGCTCGCCGCCCGCGACGCCGAGCTCGCGGCGGCGCGGCAGCTGACGGCGCGCCACGAGCGCCTGGCGTCGCTCGCGACGCTCGCGGCCGGCGCCGCCCACGAGCTCTCGACGCCGCTCTCGACGATCGCGGTCGTCGCGAAGGAGCTCGAGCGCCAGCTCACGCGCGGCGCCGCCGACGCCCATACCATCGCCGACGCGCGCCTCATCCGCGCCCAGGTCGAGCGCTGCCGCCAGGTGCTGGTGAGCATGGCGGCGGACGCGGGCGAGAGCGCCGGCGAGGCGATCCGCGCCGCCACGGTCGGCGAGCTGCTCGACGCCGCGACCGAAGGGCTCGGCAATGCCGGAGCGATCACGGTCGCGGTCGACGAGGCGGCGAGGGTGCGGCCGATGCGCGTGCCGCCGCGGGCGGTGGCGCAGGCGCTGCGCGGCGTCCTGAAGAACGCGCGGCAGGCGTCGGCGGACGAGGCGCCGGTCGCGGTGTCGGTGACGCTCGCCGACGCGACCTGCCGCATCGAGGTGCGTGACCGTGGGCGCGGCATGGCCCCCGACGTCCTGGCGCGCGCCGGCGAGCCGTTCTTCACGACCAAGCCGAGCGCCGGCGCCGACCACGGCATGGGCCTCGGCCTCTTCCTCACGCGAACGGTGCTCGAGCGTGTCGGCGGGAGACTGGAGCTGCGCTCGGCGCCGGGGCAGGGCACCACCGCGACCCTCGTCCTTCCGCTCGACGCCGGCGCCGCCGTCGACCCGCGCGCGCTCGACGGCGTCATGCCACGGCAGGGTTGATGGCGCACGTCGAGGAGCGCGCGGTCGCGCCACTCTCGTTGCTCATCGTCGACGACGACGAGGCGCTGCGCGAGCGTCTCGGCCGTGCGCTCCGCGACCGCGGCTTCGACGTGCGGCTCGCCGCCGACTTCGAGGCGGCGATCGCGCAGGCGCGGCAGGAGCCGCCGCAGATGGCGATCGTCGATCTCCGCATCCCGGGCCGTTCCGGGCTCGAGCTGGTGCGCGCGCTGCACGCGCTCGACGCCGCGATGCGCATCGTCGTCCTCACCGGCTACGGCAGCATCGCGACCGCGATCGATGCGATGCGCCTCGGTGCGACCTACTACCTTCCGAAGCCCGCCGACGTCGACGACGTCCTCGCGGCGTTCGAGCGCGGGGCGTCGCCGCCGTTGCAGGCGGCGACGATCGCGCCGCTGCCGCCGTCGCTCGCGCGGGCGGAGTGGGAGCACCTCAATCGCGTGCTCACCGACTGCGGCGGCAACATCTCCGAGGCGGCGCGACGGCTCGGCATGCATCGCCGCTCGCTGCAGCGAAAGCTCCAGAAGTATCCGCCGTCGCGCTGAGCGCCCGACGGCGCAGCCCGACGGCGGTCCGCTAGGGCGAAGCGGTGCGCGCCGCGCCGTCGGGGCGAGCCGCCGTCTGCGGCGGCGACGCCAGCAGCGCCGCGATCGTGCGCTCGACCTCGTCGAGCCGCTCCGGCACATAGCCGATCTCGGTGGCGCGGACGACGCCGTCGCGATCGATGAGAAAGAGCGCCGGCATCCCCTCGGCGCCGAATCGCCCCATCGCCGCGCCGCCGGGATCGTAGAGGAAGGTCATCGGCGAGCCCGGCAGCCGTTCGGCGACGTAGCGGTCGGCGCGCTCGCGCGACTCGTCGATGCTGGCGGCGAGCACGGTGAGGCCGTCGGCCGCGAAGCGCCGCGCGATGCTATCGAGCTTCGGCAGCGCCTTGGCGCAGGAGCCGCACCAGCTCGCCCAGAAGTCCAGCACGACCACCCGGCCGTGGAGCTCGGCGAGCGTGACCTCGCGGCCGCCGGCGCCCGGGAGAGTGAGCGTCGGTGCCGCCGCTCCGACCCGCGCCGCCGCGTCGACCCGCGGCACGAGCGCCAGCCAGAGGAGCACCGCGATCACCGAACGCAACACGAGCTTCGCATTGTGCCGCGTATGGCGCGGAACGCAACGCGGGTCGCTCTGCGAGCGCCGTTCCGGCGCCCGGAACCCGGCGGCGTGCCTGGACTCGACGGGTCGCGCTCATTAAGAGTGCGCACGCGACAAGGAGGAGCCCGTGCACGACAAGTTCATCTCGATGACGTCCGAGCTGTACGAGTATCTCGTCGCCCATCGGTCGGCGCGCGATCCGCTGCTCGCCGAGCTCGCCGAGGAGACCGCGCGGCTCGGCGGCATCAGTCTCATGCAGATCGCGCCGGAGCAGGGCTCGTTCATGACCCTCCTCGCGCGCGCGGTCGGCGCGCGCTCCGCGCTCGAGATCGGCACGTTCACCGGCTACAGCGCCCTCTGCATCGCGCGCGGGCTCGCCGACGACGGCCGGCTGCTCTGCTGCGACGTCAGCGAGGAGTGGACGGCGATCGGGCGCCGCTACTGGGCGCGGGCCGGCGTCGACCGCAAGATCGAGCTCCGGCTCGGGCCCGCGCTCGACACCCTGCGCGCGCTGCCCGCGGCGACCGAGTTCGACTTCGTCTTCATCGACGCCGACAAGGAGAACTACCGCAACTACTACGACGAGATCCTGCCGCGGCTCCGTCCGAACGGCCTAGTGCTCTTCGACAACGTCCTGTGGATGGGGCAGGTCGTGCACGGCTCCGACGACGACCCGAGCACGCGGGCGATTCGCGCGCTCAACGACGCGATCGCCGCGGACCCGCGCGTCGAGGCGGTGATGCTCGCGGTCTCCGACGGTCTCACGATCGCGCGCAAGCGAGCGCCGCACGAGTGACGACCGCCGCGTGCCGACGGCGATGACGCTCGACGCCGCACGCTTTCCGATCGGGCGTGCCCGGGTCCGCGACGGCGCCGGCGGATTTCCGCTGCTGCTGGTGCACGGCTGGCCCGAGACCAAGCGGATCTGGTGGCGGAACGTCACGCCGCTCGCAGCCGCGGGCTTCGAGGTGATCGTCCCGGACCTCCGCGGCTTCGGCGACTCGGCGGTCGCGCCCGACGGCGCCTACGACCTCGCCGCCCACGCGCGCGATATCCACGCGCCGGTCCACGATCGTCTCGGGCACTCGCGCTGCGTCGCGCCGGCGGTGACCTCGGAGGCGCCGTCGTGCAGGATCTCGGGCTGCGCTTCCGGACGTTGGGCCCGGCTATTCCCCCGACACAGCATCGCCGCGAGTTTCTTCGTAGCAGCACGTACCCGCCGCGCTGGCGACGGGCGCGTCAAGTACGTCCAGTTACGGCGCCGATGCCCGTGACGTTTCCACGAGGAACGGCGGGAACGGCTTGTCCTCGGGATCGTCGCCGCCGGCAAACGCGTGAACCGTCGCCGTCACCGCGAGATGCGCTCCGACTGTGGGTGCCCCGGTGCGGCTGACGACGGTGACGCGCGCGGCGCCGTCGCGCAGGTTGTACCCGCTCTCGCCGCTCACGGGCAGTGCAACTTCGACCGTGCCGGTCACGGTCACACTCTTTCCGTCATACGTTTCCGGCGTCGCGAGGAGATCGGCAACAGTCACGGCACGCGCGGCGCCTGGCGCGACGATGAGCGCGAGTCCCGCAACTCCGATGATCAGTGTCCAAAGGCGCATGATGTTCTCCTCGCCCGTCACTTCTTGGTGATGGTGTAGTGCAGCTTGTACGATCCACCCGTGACGTTGCAGGTCTCGCCCGACGGGCAGTCGGCGTCCTTGAGACACAGCTGGATCGTCGTCGCGGAGCACGTGCCACCGTCGCCACCGATGCTCTGCGTGGCATAGGTCATCGTGCTGCCGCCACTGCCGAAGTCGGGGCCGCCGTATGTGACGTCGAACTGCCCGATGTCGTGACTCATGTCGGCGAGGCAGATCGAGCCGTTCGTGAGTCCATAGAGTGCCAGATCGCGCTGGAGCGACTGCCCGTAGAGCTGGGACTCCAGGCAGCCGAGGCTCTTTCCGGTAGCGTGGAGATGTAGGCTCGCGCCGACGGGCAAACCGACGCGGTAACGGATCTTCTGCCGTACGGTACCTGGCGCTGCGATCGCTTCGAGATCGGCGAGAGCCGTCCAGTTGCCGTTGGCCTCGAGAAACACTTGCCAGCCAGGTGTCGGACCGCCGAGCGATAGGCACGTCTCACCGGTTGGGCAAGGGGTTGAGCTGCAATCCTGGGCCGTCGTCACCGAGCAACGCTGGCTGAGCGGGATCGCGGGTACGAGCGCCTTCAGCGGGTTCAGGATCTCGATGCCGGTGACGTCGATTTGCAGCTTCGTCACCGGCGTGACGTCGTGCCGCCACCCCGCAACGATCGTCTTGCCCACGACGCTCGGCAGCTTGCCGTGCACCGGCGTCGTCAGATCGACGACGGCGTGTATGAACGGAGTCGCGCCGTCCACGAAGGTGGTCGTCATGCTCGCTCGGGGGAATTTCCTCGGCGTCTGGTCGAAGACTTTGACCCTCGGCGGGCGCGTGTTGCCCGCCGGCCGCGGGGGCAGCGGGATATCGAAGGCGAAGTCACTCGCGTTCACGCTGAAGAGCGGCTGCGACAACGGAAAGCACTCGGTGCTGAGCAGGCTGAGGGCGCTCGCCTGGTGGGTCTGCAGGCACGTGTCCCCCGCGCCCCCGCTGTCGGCGCTGATCCAGACATCGGTCCGCGTCGCGAGCCGCCCGCCCCGCACCTTCCGCGTGTAGGCGTAACCCTTCCCCACGCGGCTCACGGCGATCGCGTGCGGCGGATGGAGCTCGCTGTGATAGTTGAAGTTGACGCCGACGCACGTCTCGCCCGACGGCATGCACCCCGTGCAGACCGGCGGGGCGCAGTCGGTGTCGAGCACACAGTTCTGGGTCGTCGTCACCGAGCATGTGCCCGGAGGGTCCTGGAGCGGGTGCCCGCAGTCCCATATCCAGCGGCCGACCCCCGTGAAGCGGTCACCCGCACCGCCCCACGCGAAGAGCGGATACACGCCGATCTCGCGCTCGACTTCGACGTTACCGGCCTCGACCCCTTCAGGACCGATGTTGCCCGTCGCCACGAAGCCCATGTCGGCGGCGTCGACAGTGATCAGCGTGTTCTGGTCGTCACTCACGTGATCGCTGGGGAAGTCGCCCGCCTCGTTGATCTTCGAAAGGACGACCGTGCCGTGCATCGTGACCGGGTCGGAAAGGGGCGGCAGATGCAGCCCGACATCGACCGGCGCCCACTCGGGGTTGATCAGCGTGAGCATGTCGAGGAGGCCCGGCGCGATCGACACCGGATAACATCCACCCCCGTTCGCCTGCGTGGCGGGCGTGGCGGCGAGGTTGCTGTCGATCAGCGCGGCTCGGGCGAGACGGTGATCTCCGCCCAGCAAACCAGCAGTAATCAAGAATGCACTAGCCCAGCAACTCAAACGCATAGAGGACTCCTTCTCGACTAGGTCCAGACGGCTGGCGCCGGTATCGACCGGACGTGCGCCCACCAAGACGGAAACAGAAGCGGAGATCAAGAAGATTCGTCATGTCGCGAGGACGCAGAGATCGATGCGGTGAGCAGCGGAAGATCTTTGCGTGGAACACTCGTCCTAGTAGGCGGGGTGAGTGTCGCACTTTGCCACGCTTTCCTCCCATCGTGCTGCCGTCAAGCGATCGCGTGCAGGTCTGGTCGCGGTGTGTCAACCTGAGGAACGGTCGTCCCGCGTTGCATCTCGACGTGCCATTTCCACATCGCGTAGATCGCCGGGTAGACGAGAAGCTAGAGCGCGAAGGACATAAAGAGGCCACCGACTATTGGCGCCGCGATGCGCTTCATCACGTCGGCGCCACTTCCGATGGACCACATGATCGGGAGAAGACCCAGAAAGGGTCGACGGGATCATCCTCAGCAAGGCCGTGGTCACGCTCATCATCTTCGGCCGCACCCGCTTCGCTGCACCGTGGATGATAGCCTCCTCGAGGTCGGCGTAGGTCCGCATCGTTCCCTCGCACACCCGCTCGTCGGTCGAAGGAAGCACTGACCGCCAAGTTGACGTATGAAGTAGAAGTAGCTGTCAATGACGTTGGTTCGCTTTGGGGGGACGAAGTATGGATTGAGCGGATGGTCGGGGCGGCGGGCATGGTGCGCGGCTTCACAGAGCATCGTGCGCAGCCCGTACAACCGGACCGGCCGGACGCGTACGCCGCCGCCGGCATCGCGCCGTGGCTGCCGGCGCGCGTCCGTATGGCGGCCGACTACTTCGTCCGGCAGGGACGCGACGCCGACGCGCTCGCGGCCGAGCTCGACACGCCGGCGAAGCGACGGCGCTACGTCGAGCAGTTCTACGGCTCGCGCTTCTGGGCGTCTCCGGGAACCTTCACGCCCGAGGACGCCGGCGTTCATGGCCGAGCCGTTCACCGACGCCGACAAGCTGCGCGCCGGGCGGGGGCAAGTACGAGTCCGCCGTCGGCACACGGCCGCTCTCGGAGCCGCCGCGATTCTTCGAGACCAACCCGGTGTCGACGCTCGTCCTCTTCGGTCCCGACGACGACGTGATCCATCCCGATTTCATGGAGCGCGCCGACGGCCGCGCGCTAGCGTCGCGCACAGAATCGCCCGCGCCGGCGCGGCGCGCTCAAATGCCGAGCGCGGCGTTGAGCGCGAGTCCGGCGACGAAGAGGCCGCCCGCGAGGCGGTTGTGGTAGAACGCGAGCGCGACGAACCACAGCGGCCAGATGCGATACCCGGCGGGCGGCGCGGCCGGCTTCGGTTGCGAGTACGCCTTCAGCACCTCGACGAGCCGCGGCAGCGCGAAGACGACGAGCAGCACCGCGGCGCCGACGATCCCCGACGCGACGAGCGCGACCACGATGGCGTAGAACGCGACCATCAGCACCTGATTCAGCCGCAGCGACGTCTCGCGTCCGAGCAGGACCGGCAGGGTGTGGATGCCGCGCTCGCCGTCCTGCTCGTACTTGTCGATGTGCTTGCCGATGAGAACCGTGGTGACGACGAGCGCGTACGGGATCGAGGCGAGCCACACCCACGACGGCAGCGTCCCGGCGGCGACGTAGTACGTGCCGCCGATCATCAGCGGACCCCAGACGAGGAACACGCCCGGCTCGCCGAGGCCGTGATGCTTCAGCTTGAGCGGCGGCGCGACGTAGAAGACGCTCACGAACAGACCGGCGAGCGCGAACGCGACGACCGGCCAGCCGCGCGCCGACGCGAGGACGAGCAGGATCACGAGATCGACGAGGTTGAAGAGCGCGATCGTCGTGAGCAGGCCGCGCTTGCTGATGAGCCCGGAAAGCAGCGGGTGCGGCGCGTACAGCGCCCGCGTGTAGGTCTCGGTGTCGACGCCGCCGGTGGTGTCGAAGTAGTCGTTGATCATGTTGTTGTTGGCGTGCGCGATCACGAGGCCGAGGAGCGCGAGAGCGAACCAGCCCCACGCGACCGCCGGCGCGGTCGCGACCGCGAGCAGACCGCCGATCAACGCGGAGGTGATCGTCATCGAGAAGACGCAGGCGCGCGTGATCAGCAGCCAGCGCGACACCGGATCGATCGCGCGGCCCTCGGGCAAGTTGCCGTTGGCGAGAATCCGCCGCCAGTTGTCGAAGACGCTCGGGCTCGGCGCGGCGTCGCGGGTCGCGCGATCGAGAGCGGGAACCGGCTCCTGCCGGTCGTCGAGTGCGGGCGCTGGTTCGACCATGAGGCTCGTTTAGGGGGTGACGACGCGACCGTCAACCGGCCGGACGCGCGCGGCAATGGTCCCAGAACCCGCACGCGCAAGCACGCTCGAAGCAAAGTCCTCCACTGTCACGCGCGCGCGCCGCGGACGCGTGCCGCGATCACGAGAAGGCGTTCCGTGTCGGCGCGCCGCCGCGACGGTGACTCGTCGCGACGGCTGTGCTGTAGTCGCGCGGTGGGGGTGATCCGCAAGTTTCGCGGCGGCGGCGAACCGTTCCGTTGGGACGGCGTCGCGGTCGAGGAGTACCCGCAGCCGAGCGGCCGCGCGGTGACGAAGCAGGTGCTGATCGGACCCGGCGACGGCGCCGCGCACTTCGCGCTGCGCTACTTCGAGGTCGCGCCGGGCGGCGCGTCGGCCCTCGACGAGCACGCGCACGACCACGGGGTCGCGATCGTGCGCGGGCGCGGATCGGTGTTGCTCGGCGACACCGAGCACGCGGTGAGCGTCGGCGACGTCGTCTACGTCGCGCCCGGCGAGCGCCATCGGTTCCGCAATGTCGGCGACGAGCCGCTGGGATTCCTCTGTATCGTGCCGCCGCGGCGGCGCTGAGCGCGTCGCCGGCATTCGTCCCGCGCCATCCGCGGCCGACGGCGCGCGGATGCCGTCGCGGAGCGGCGTGGCGAAACGCCTCAGCGAGCGTGCCGTTCCGCGCCCATGCAGATGCGGCATCAGGCGCGACGCGCGCGCACATTCCCGTTGACGCGCTCCGGCCGCTCGCCGCATAATGCGCGCGCTTCGGTCCGTTGCCTCCATGTACGACATCGCTCGAGGAGTGATCCCCCATGATCGCTACGTGTAATCAGCAGCAGTCGGTGCGCCGAAGTGGCGCACGTCGGTGGGCCGTCGCCGCCGTCGTCGTGTGCGCGATGGTCGCGCTCGGCGTCGTCTCGGTGGACGCGGCGACGCGCAGCTGCGGCGCCGATGCGGTTCAGAACACCGAGACCGTGCTGTGCGCGCCGACGAGCGGCCCGTGCACCGCGATGAGCGTCACCGTGAGCGAGAACATCGACGTGACGAGCGGCGGCTGCACCTTCGATCTCGGCGGCCGGACGGTCACGTTCCAGCGCACCCTCAACATGATCGGCAGCGGCTACATCACGGTGAAGAACGCCGGCGACATCACCATCACCTCGACCGGCAAGCTCAAGGCGCGCGGCGACTTCGTGGAGCCGAACGGATACATCCTGAACGGCGGGCTGATCGCGCTCACGAGCGACGGGGCGATCACCAACCAGGGCGTCCTCGACGTCTCCGGCGACAGCTCCGGGACGATCGAGCTGACGGCGCAGGGCGACGTCACGCTCGCCAACGGCTCGTCGGTCAACGGCACCGGCATCACCGTCGCCGACGAAGGCGAGCGCTACGCCGACGGCGGCGAGCTCGACATCGTCTCCTTCGCGGGCGGCATCACGGTGAACGCGCCGATCGACCTCCTCGGCGCAAACCAGGCGTCGGGCGGCATCGTCGACTTCCAAGCGGCGCGCGACATCGTCATCAGCCAGGCGATCACGCTGACGGGCGGCGGCAGCGACGGCGGCGAGGCGGACTTCGACGCCGGCGACCACGTGACGATCAACCGCACGATCGACTGCGACAGCCTCGTGGGCGGCGGGTACGGCGGCCAGATCAGCATCATCGCCGGCGACGACTTTCTCGGCGGCGTCGTGCCCGGCGGCAACGTCACGGTGAACGATCCGGCGACGTTGAAGATGAACGGCAGCGATACCGACACCACCGCCGGCGACGGCGGCGATATCGACGTGAGCGCGTTCGGCTCGATCAAGTTCCTGGGCACCGGTGCCTCGATCCGCGCCAACGCTGCGAACAGCTTCGACGGCTCGGGCGGGAGCATCTCGTTCGATTCCGGCGACGGCGATCCGAACCGGATCACCAACCTCGACGGCGACATCGTCCTCGAGGGCTCCATCGTCGCCAAGAGCAGCGGCGACGGCGGCGACGGCGGCAGCGTCGACGCGAGCGCCGGCAAGAACCTGACGATCAAGGCGACGATCGACGTCAGCGGCTTCGACACCGGCGGCGACGCCTCCGGCGACGCCGGCGGCGCGGTGATGCTCACGGGCACGATCAGCGCCGCAGCGCTGTCGGCGAGCGGCGATCCCGGCTTCATCGACTTCTCCGCCGGCCTCGCGAGCGTCGCCGGCCTCACGGTGGCGCAGAACATTCTCGCCGCAGGCGGTTCGGCCAACGGGGCGGGGCAGTCGATCTCGCTGGCGGGCTGTCTCCTCACGGTCAACAGCGGCGTCAAGGTCGACGGCCACGGCGGCGTCAGCTCGACGAACGTCGCCGGCGGCTCCGACATCGACCTCATCTCGCGCCAGCCGATGCAGCTCAAGTCGAACGCGCAGTTCCTCGCGAACGGCGGCGGCCAGATCCGCACCATTCACCCACCGGGACAGGACCCGGTGATCGGCTCCGGCGTGGTGTTCAACCCGCCGCGCATCGACGCCGCGCAGACGGCGGGCCCGTACCCGAGCTGCCCGGTCTGCGGCGACGGGGTCCTGCAGGGCGGCGAGATCTGCGAGCCGGCGCTGAACGCGTGTTGCAACGCCACCTGTGACGGCTTCGTCTGTCCGACGGCGACCCCCACCCCGACGGTCTCGCCGACGCGCACCCCGACGCCGTCACGCACCACGACCCCGACGCATACGGCGACCGCGACGGGCCCGCCGGTCGAGACCGCGACCCCGACCGTCACCACGACGCCGACCGCGACCCTGACGATCGTGCTGCCGCCGACGATCACGCCCACCGTGGTGATCGCGCCCACCGCCACCGCGACGCCGACGCCGACGGCCACGGCGACGGTCACCGTCACGCGCACGCCGACGCCCGAGCCGACGATCACCGCGACGCCGGCGAGCGCCGTCGTCGACCATTACAAGTGCTACAAGGCGAAGACGGCGCCCGGGCACGCCGTCGTTCGTCAGCCGCACGGTCACGCTCACCGACAAGTTCGAGAGCAAGGTCACCGAGCTGCTCACGACCGAGGAGTTCTGCAACGCCGTCGACGAGAACGGCCAGGGCATCGACGATCCGAGCGCGCATCTCCAGTGCTACAAGATCCGCGACGCCCGCGGGCAGTCGTCGTTCGATACCCGTGTCGCCGACGTCGAGAACGAGTTCGGCGCGCAACGGCTCTCGGTGCGGCGCTCGCGGTCGGTCTGCGTGCCGACCGAGGCGAGCGGCACGCCCTCGGCGCTGAACGTCGACCGCTTCAAGTGCTACGACGCCCAGAAGCCCGCGGGCGAGCCGCGCTTCGCCGAGCGGCAAGTGCTGCTCGCCGATCAGTTCGAGTCGAAGCTGACGCGCGTGATCCAGCCGCAGCGCGTCTGCAACGCCGTCGACGAGGACGGCCAGGGCATGATCAGCCCGGCGGCCGAGCTGCATTGCTACAAGATCAAGGCCGTCGGCGGCCAGCCGAAGTTCGTGCGGCGGGACGTCGGCGCCGGCAACGAGTTCGGCTCCGAGACGCTCTCGGCGCAGAAGCCGACGATGCTCTGCGTGCCGTCGACGCGCGACGTGCCCGCCGTCTGCGGCGACGGCTTCCGCGACGACGGCGAGCAATGCGACGACGGCAACACGGACTCCGGCGACGGCTGCGACGCGCAGTGCCGGCTGGAATCGTGCGGCAACGGCAACCTCGACGCCGGCGAGGAGTGCGACGACGGCGCCGCGAACGGCACCGACGACTGCTGCTCGTCGACCTGCGAGCGCGTCGATCCCGACGGCGACGGCATCTGCAGCCGCGACGATCGTTGCCCGGCGGACGCCGACAACGACAGCGACGCGGACGGCTACTGCATCGGCGACGCCTTCAATCCGCCCGCCGTCGGCGGCGGCGACCCGTGCTCGCGCGGGCCCGCCGGGTCGTTCCTCAAGCCGAAGCTGATCCTGAACAAGCTCGACGGCCCGCCGGGGGCGCAGAAGCTCACCCTCAAGGCGAGGTTGCTGGTCCCGAGCGGCGGGCCGGCGATCGCGCCTGACGTCTACGGCATGCAGCTCCGGATCACCGACGCCGCCGGCGCGATCGTGCTCGACGCCCGCATCCCGGGCGGCCTGTACGCGGGGAAGGGCAGCGTCGGCTGGAAGGTGAGCGGCACGCCGGCGAAGAAGTGGCAGTTCGTCGACGGCGCCAACGAGCCGCCGCTCTTCGGCGGCATCAAGAAGATCGTGCTCAGCAACAGCTCGGGTCTGATGAAGATCTCGGCGACCGGCGTCGACGGCACGTACCCGGTGGCGCCGGGGCGCGAGCCGGTGCGGCTCGCGATCGAGCTCAACGACGGCGCGGTGCCGCCCGGCGGCGCGCCGGGAACCGATCAGTGCGGCGAGACTGCGTTCCGATCGTATCCCGACGTGCCGAGCTGCCGGTTCAGCGGCGGCGCGGCCGGAAACCGCAAGCTCACGTGTAAGTAGCCGAGGCGCGCGCGGCGACGCGCGCCTCGGATCTCGACGGCGGTGCAGTGCGCGCAGGCGATGGCGGCCGCCGCGGCCCGCGTCGCGATCAGGTCGCGGGCGCGCGCTCGACGGTCACGGGGATGCCGTTCAGGACCCCGTTCCCGGAGAGCGGATCGATCGCTTCCTCGTCGGTGAGCAGATTGCTGTTCACGCCGGCGTGCTCCGCGGCGACGCGCAGCTCGACGCCGGGCTCGGCGTGCCCCCAGCCGTGCGGCAGGCTGACGACGCCCGGCATGATCGCCTCGGTCACCTCGACCGCGGCGTCGACGGCGCCGACGCGCGAGGTGACGCGGGCGGTGTCGCCGTCGGCGAGACCGAGCCGGCCGGCGTCGGCGGGGTGCACCTGCAACGTGCAGCGCGCCTTCCCCTTCACCAGGACGTTCAAATTGTGCATCCACGAGTTGTTCGAGCGCAGATGCCGGCGGCCGACCAGGACGATGTGGCCGTTGCCGCGCGCCAGCGCGCGCCGCAGCCGCTCGACGTCGGCGACGATCGCCTCCGGCGCCAGCTCGACCTTGCCGGACGGGGTCCGCAGCACCTCGGGGATGCGCGGCGCGAGCGGGCCGAGGTCGATGCCGTGGGGGCTGGCCTCGAGACGCGCGAGCGTGAGCCCGTCTGGACGCGCCCCGAACGCGTCGCCGTAGGGTCCGACGCGGAGCAGGAGATCGAGGACGCGCTCCGGGCCGCGGCGCGCCGCGAGCGCCGCGAAGAGCTCGTTGGGGTCGCGGCCTTCGACCGCCGACGCCGGCGTCGCGACCTCGCGTTGCACCAGCTGCAGGACGAGGAAGTCGTCGAGCGACTGCGTGTCGGCGTGGACGCCCTGGCCCGAGACGATGCCGGCGAGACGGAGCAGGATCTCCCATTCGTCGAGCTCGCCGGCGCGCAGCGGCAGGACCGGCGGCGAGTAGTTGGCGACGTTCCGCACCGCCAAGTTGTAGAGCGCGAGATCGTAGTGGGCGCGCGCCAGCGCGGACGGCGCCGGCAGGATGACGTTCGCGTGGCGCGTCGTCTCGTTCACGTAGATGTCGACGCTCACCATGAAGTCGAGAGACGCGAGGGCCGCGCTCAGCCGCGCGGCGTTCGGCGTGCTCACGGCCGGATTGCCGGCGATCGTGACCAGGGCGCGGATGCGTCCGTCGCCGGCGGTGTCGATCTCCTCGGCGAGCGCGGCGACGGGCAGCTCGCCGTAGAGCTCCGGCAGGCCGCGCACGCGCGTCTTCCAGCGTCCGAAGCGCACGCCGCGCCCGCGTCCCGACGGCCCGGTGGTGTTGCGCGACCCGGTCGCCGGCCGGGTGAACATCGCGCCGCCCTCGCGATCGAGGTTGCCGGTGAGCGCGTTGATCACGTCGACGAGCCAGCTCGCCAGCGTCCCGAACTCCTGCGTGCAGGTGCCGATGCGGCCGTAGACCGCCGCGCGCGGCGCCGCCGCGAGCTCGCGGGCGATCCGCCGGATGGTCTCCGCGGAGATGCCGCACGCCGCCGCGACGCGCTCGGGCGGGAAGTCGCGGGCGAGGCGCTCGACCTCCTCGATCCCGGCGAGGTGGGGCGTCAGACGGCCGGTCGCGACGAGGCCCTCGGCGAAGAGCGTGTGCACGACGCCGAAGAGGAAGTACGCGTCGGTCGCGGGCCGGATGAAGTGGTGCTCGTCGGCGTCCTCCGCGGTGCGGCTGCGACGCGGATCGAGAACCACCAGCTTGCCGCCGCGCTCGCGGAGCGCACGCAACCGCCCCTTCAGGTCGGGCGCGGTGAGCAGGCTGCCGTTCGACGCCAGCGGGTTGGCGCCGAGGACGAGCAGGTAGTCGGTGCGATCGACGTCGGGCACCGGGATGCTGAGGACGGTGCCGAACATCAGGCCGGCCGTCACTTGCTTCGGCATCTGATCGACCGTGCTGGCCGAGAACAGGTTGCGGGATGCGAGCGCCTTGATGAACGCCGGGCCGTAGACCAGGCCGGCGAGATTGTGGGCGTTCGGATTGCCGACGTAGACCGCGACCGCGTCACGGTCGTGCGCGGCGAGGATCGGCCCGAGACCGCGCTCCACCTCGGTGAAGGCCTCGTCCCAATCGACGCGCTCCCAGCGGCCGCCGCGGCGGACCAGCGGCGCGCGCAGGCGATCGGGATCCTCGTGCAGCTCCTTCACGCCGAAACCCTTCGGGCAGATGAAGCCCCGACTGAACACGTCGTCGCGATCACCGCGGACCGCGATCACCTCGCCGTCGCGCGTCGTCACCGCCAAGCCGCACGTCGCTTCGCACAGCGGACAGGTCCAGTAGCTCGTCGTCGATGCGGGCGTCGCGGCGTGCGACATGCTCATGGGCGCCTCCTCGGCAGCCCGTTGAACCACCACGGTCGCGGCGTGACGTCAAGGCGAAAGCGGCGGGCACGTCGGGAGGTGCTGGCCGGAGTCAGGACTCCGGCCAGTACCCGTCGGGATGCACGGATGACTGCGTCGGCCTTTCCCGGTATCAAGGCGGGATGCGTTGGATCGTGGCGGCCGCGGCTGTCTGCTCGGTCGTTCTCGGCGTGCGGTTCCCCGCCGGTGCCGCCGAGGAGCTGGTGGTTCCGCCCAAGCTGCGCGTGCTGGTGGTGGCGCCGCACCCGGATGACGAGTCGATCGGCGCCGGCGGCTTGATGCAGCGAACGCTCGCCGCCGACGGGCGCGTGCACGTCCTCTTCATGACCAACGGCGACGGCTACCCCGAGGCGGTGACGATGGCGACGAGCCACCACGAGCCGACGGCGGCCGACTACCGCGGCTTCGGCGAGCTGCGCCGCGCCGAGGCGCTGGTCGCGCTCGAGCGCTACCACGTGCTGCCGGTCTCGGTGACGTTCCTCGGGTTTCCGGACGGCGGTCTCGCGGAGATCTGGCGCCGCGGTCCGCGCGTGCCGGCGTACCAGTCGCCGTTCACCCGCGACGACAATCCACCGTATCCCGAGGCCTACGATCCACGCGCGCGCTACGTGAGCCGTGATCTCGTCCGCCTGCTCGCGCGCCTGATCGCGGTCGCCGACCCCGACTGGATCGTCCTGCCGGCGGTCGTCGACAATCATCCCGATCATTGCGCGACCTTCACGTTCGTCCTCGCCGCGCTCCAGTCGCTCGCCGCCGAGCCCGGCGGTCCGTCGAAGATCCCGGAGCGCTTGCTCACCTACGTCGTCCACGCCGGCGACTGGCCGCCGTCGCCGAAGGTTCCCGGTCTGATGCCGGAGCCGCCGAACCTGCCGCCCGGAGCGCGATGGATGTCGCTGCCGCTCAGCGAGGACGAGGTGCTGCGCAAGCTCTCCGCGGTCGAGAGCCACCGGACGCAAGCGGCGATCATGGACACGCTCTTTCGGAGCTTCGTGCGGCCGAACGAGGTCTTCGGCGTCATCGACCGCAGCGAGATCGCGCGGCTGGTCGCGGGCCATCCGTCGTGCGGACCGGAGCTGCCGTCGCGCATGCCGCGGATCGCGCGCCTCACGACGCGGCACGGCGGCGAGGGCGCGGTCGGCGCGCGGATTCCGGCGAGGCCGCCGAGCGACGCTCTCCCGAGACGCGCCGGTCACGCCGGCCGTTGACGGCGCCCGCCGCGCCAGCACCGTCGGCGAGCGGCCGCCTCTCCGACCGCGTCGTCTTCCTCGACGTCGCGCGCGCGGCCGCCGTCATCGCGATGCTCGCCGCGAACCTCGTCAACGTCTTCGTCGCCGACCGTCCGCGCTGGCTCGCGCACAACGTGGGCGACGAGCTCCTGCCGTTCGATCTGCCGGCGGCGCTCTTCCAGTTCCTGGTCGGCATGTCGCTCGTGCTCTTTCTCGCGCGCCGCACGCGGCGCTCCGGTCGGCGTGCGGCGCGCTGGCTCGCGGCGCGGCGTTTCGTGCTGCTGATCGCCCTCGGCATCGTGCTCGACGCGATCTGGACGTGGCGGCTCGAGGTGCGCTGGGGCGTCCTCCAGACCCTCGGGCTCGGGGGTCTGGTCGCGACCGTCCTCGCCGACGCCGCCGACCCGGTGATCCTCGCGTGCGCCGCGGCGATCCTCGCGTTGCACTACGGTCCGGGGAACAACGAGGTGCATCGTTCCGCGGTCGACTGCTTGCCGTTCGTGCCGCTGACGCTGCTCGGCTACGCGGTCGCGCGGCCGTTCGCGGGCGCTGCGACGCCCGCCGGCGACGCGATCCGCGGGCGGGTCGAGCGCCGGCTGGCCGCCGCCGGCCTGACGTGCGTCGCGCTCGCGATCGCGCTCCGACTCGCCGGCATCCCGTTCAACAAGGTGACCGGCTCGAGCAGCTTCGTCGCGTTCGCCGCGGGCGCGTCGGCGACGTTCGTCGGCGCCGTCGCGGTGCTGGAGCGGCGCGGCGTCAGGTTCTGGCCGCCGTTCGTCCGTCTCGGCGCCCACGCCCTCACGGCGTGGGTGCTCCAGTATCTCCTCGTCTTCTATCCGGTTGATCTCGTCGCCGGTCGCTCGGTGACGCTCCCGGAGGCGAGCGGTCTGGTGGTCGTGACCGTGGTGACCATCGCGCTCTCCGCCGCCACGCTGGCGCTCGCGAAGCACGGCATCCGCATCCCGCTCTGATTCCGTCGCGTGCCGTCGCGGGTGGTCGGACGTCTGCGCATCGACGTCGCGGCGCGCGCGGCGGCTATGCGATCGCCCCGACGGACTGGAGCCACTCGAGGGCGAACGGCCACGGGCCGTGGCCCGAGGCGACGTTGATGTGCCCGGCTCCCGACAGCAGCAGCGAGCTCACGCCGAGATCGCGGGCGATCGTCGCGAACTCGTCCGGCGCGGTGTAGTCGTCGTCGTCGCTGCCGACCAGGAGGGTGCGATCCGCGATCGCGGCCCACGCGTCGCGCCGCCGCGGCGGCGGCAGGAAGCTCTCCACCGGCTCGAAAACCAGAAACGGTGACGGCGGCGCGACCAGGAGCGCGGCGTGCGCATCCTCGAGCGGTTGCGCCGCGAGGAGGTGATCGAGCGCCCAGCACCCGAGCGAGTGGCAGACGAACGTGACGCGCCGATCGCCCGCCGGGTCGGCGTCGCGGCCGACCGCGACCGTCTCGGCGAGCGCCGCGACCCAGGCGTCACGCTCCGGCGCGAGCGGCTCCGGCAGATCCGGCAAGACGACGGCGGCGCCGCGGCGCTCGAGCTCCGCCGCGAGCCAGCGTTGCCAGTGCCCCGGCCCCGAGCCCTCGTATCCGTGGACGATCACGATCATGGGCCCGGCATTGCGCCCGCCGCGAGCCGCGCTGTCAAGCGCGACCGCACGGTTCGCGGCGCCAATACGCGGCGCGGTCGGCGCGCAAAATCGGGGTTGGACAGCACCGCCGGCCGACCATAAAAGAGAGGGTCCCCGCACCGCCGGCGGCCCGCATCATCAGGGGACCCTCCGAGCGCGGGCGAACCGCATGACCGTCGACAGGGACCACCGCATAGCCGCGCTCCGCGCGCACCTCGCCCGCCGCATCCTCGTCCTCGACGGCGCGATGGGCACGTCGATCCAGGCGCACGATCTCGACGCCGCCGACTTCGGCGGTCCCGAGCTCGAGGGCTGCAACGAGAACCTCGTCCTCACGCGTCCGGACGTGATCCGCGGCATTCACGAGGGCTTCCTCGCGGCCGGCGCCGACATCGTCGAGACCGACACCTTCGGCGCGACGCCGCTCGTCCTCGCGGAGTACGGTCTCGCAGCGACAGGCGCACGAGATCAACGTCGCCGCGGCCCGCCTGGCGCGCGACGCGGCCGCGGCGTTCTCGACGCGCCGACCGGCCGCGCTTCGTCGCCGGCTCGATGGGACCGACGACCAAGACGATCTCGGTGACCGGCGGCGTCACCTGGGACGACCTCGCCGAGCACTACTGCGTGCAGGCCGAGGGCCTCATCGAGGGCGGCGTCGACGTCCTGCTGCTCGAGACCAGCAGGACACGCTGAACGTCAAGGCCGGGCTCGTCGGCATCGACCGCGCCCAGGCGCAGGCTCGGGACGCGCGGTGCCGATCGCGGTCTCGGGCACGGTCGAGGTGATGGGCACGCTGCTCGCCGGCCAGGACGTCGAGGCGTTCTACGTGTCGCTCGCGCACCGCGATCTCCTGTGGATCGGCCTCAACTGCGCGACCGGCCCCGACTTCATGACCGACCACCTGCGCACGCTCGCGGCGCTGTCGCGCTTTCCGGTCGCGTGCGTGCCGAACGCCGGCTTGCCCGACGAGAACGGGCGCTACAACGAGACGCCGCCGATGATCGCGCACAAGCTCGCGCGCTTCATCGCCGAGGGCTGGGTGAACCTCGTCGGCGGCTGCTGCGGCACCGTCGCCGAGCACATCCGCTGCTCGCCGCGATCGCCGCGCGGCAAACGCGCCGCGGACGCTCGTCGACGTGCGGCGCTCCGCCGTCTCCGGGCATCGAGACCCTCGTCATCGACGACGACACCCGGCCGGTGATCGTCGGCGAGCGCACCAACGTCCTCGGCAGCCGCAAGTTCAAGCAGCTGATCGCCGCGGGGCAAGTTCGAGGAGGCGAGCGAGATCGGCCGGCTGCAGGTGCGGCGCGGCGCGCACGTGATCGACGTCTGCCTGCAGGACCCCGACCGCGACGAGGTCGAGGACATGACCCGCTTCCTCGAGATGGTGGCGAAGAAGGTCAAGGTCCCGATCATGATCGACTCGACCGACCACGGCGTGCTCGAGGAGTCGCTCAAGCGCACCCAGGGCAAGTCGATCATCAACTCGATCAACCTCGAGGACGGCGAGGAGCGGTTCGAGCGCGTGGTGCCGCTGGCGCGCACGCTTCGGCGCGGCGCTCGTCGTCGGCTGCATCGACGAGGACAAGGCGCAGGCGCAGGCGATCACCCGCGCAGCGCAAGCTCGCGATCGCGCGAGCGCTCGCACGCAGCTGCTCACCGAGCAAGTACGGCGTCGCGCCGGAGGACATCATCTTCGACGCGCTGGTCTTTCCGGTCGGCACCGGCGACCAGAACTACGTCGGCTCCGGCGTCGAGACGATCGAGGGCATCCGGCTGATCAAGGAGCGCGCTGCCCGCGCTGCAAGACGATCCTCGGCGTCTCCAACGTGTCGTTCGGCCTGCCGCCGGCGGGGCGCGAGGTGCTGAACTCGGTCTTCCTCTACCACTGCGTCCAGGCCGGCCTCGACATGGCGATCGTCAACTCCGAGAAGCTCGAGCGCTACGCGGCGATCCCGGACGAGGAGCGCCGTCTCGCCGAGGACCTGATCTGGTGGCGCGGCGACGATCCGATCGCCGCGTTCGCGGCGCACTTCCGCGACCAAGACGCCCAAGAAGACGGTCGAGGACTGGCAGCGCCTGCCGCTCGACGAGCGCCTGGCGCGCTACATCCTGGACGGCTCGAAGGACGGGCTGTACGCCGACCTCGACGAGGCGCTGCGCGGCCGCCGGCCGCTGCGAGATCATCAACGGCCCGCTCATGGCCGGCATGGACGAGGTCGGCCGCCTCTTCAACGCCAACGAGCTGATCGTCGCCGAGGTGCTGCAGTCGGCCGAGGCGATGAAGGCGGCCGTCGCGCTACCTCGAGCCGCACATGGAGAAGGCCGAGAGCGCCAACAAGGGCACGATCCTGCTCGCCACCGTCAAGGGCGACGTCCACGACATCGGCAAGAACCTGGTCGAGATCATCCTCGGCAACAACGGCTACCGGGTGATCAACCTCGGCATCAAGGTGCCGCCCGAGGAGCTGGTGCGCGCCTACCGCGAGCACCAGCCGGACGCGATCGGTCTCTCCGGCCTGCTGGTGAAGTCGGCGCAGATGATGGTGATCACCGCGCAGGACCTCCAGACCGCCGGCATCGACTGCCCGATCCTGGTCGGCGGCGCGGCGCTCACCGAACAGCTTCACCCGCCTGCAGATCGCGCCCGAGTACGCGGGCCTCGTCGTCTACGCCACGGACGCGATGACCGGCCTCGACCTCGCGAACCAGCTCATGCGACGAGGATGCGGCGCGCCGCGCTCGTACAGCAGCTCGAGGCGCGAGACGCGCAGTGCTCAGCGGCGAGCGGCACGAGGGCCGCGGCGCCGACCGACGGCGCCCGCGTCGTCACGCAGGCCGTGCTGCGCCAGGATCTTCGCGGTCCCGCGGCCGCCCGATCTCAAGCTCCACGTGCTCCGCGACTACGATCTCGACGCGATCTTCCGCTACATCAATCCGGTGATGCTCTACACCCGCCATCTCGGCTTCAAGGGCAAGTTCACCGAGGCGCTCGCCGCGCGGCGACGCGAAGGCGCGCGAGCTGCGCGCCGCGGTCGCCGCGGTCGAGGAGGAGATGCTGCGCCGGCCCGAGATCACGGCCAACGCGGTCTACAAGTTCTTCCGCGCCGCAGAGCGACGGCGACGCGCTGCTGATCTACGGCCCGACGGCGGCGATCCGGTCGAGCGCTTCGACTTCGGCCGGCAGGCGAAGGACGGCGGTCTCTCGCCTCGCCGACTTCACGCTGCCGCGCGACTCCGGGCGCGCCGACTACGTCGCGATGTTCGCCACGACGGTCGGCCCCGGCGTCCGCGCGCTCGCCGACGAGTGGAAGGACGCGCGGCGACTACCTGCGCTCGCACATCCTGCAGGTGCTGGCGCTCGAGGGCGCCGAGGCGTTCGCCGAGCTGCTGCACCAGAAGATCCGCGAGATGTGGGGCTTCGCCGATCCGCCGGGACGCACCATGCAGGATCTCTTCAAGGCGCAGTACCGCGGCATCCGGGTCTCGTTCGGCTACCCGGCGTGCCCGCGCCTCGAGGACCAAGCGCAGCTCTTCCGCCTGCTCGACGTCGAGCGGCAGATCGGCGTGCAGCTCACCGAGGGCTTCATGATGGAGCCCGAGGGGTCGGTCTCGGCGCTCGTCTTCCACCATCCGGAGGCGCAGCTACTTCAGCCTCACCGCCGAGGACGCCGAGAGGCTCGAGCGCGGTCTCCGCGTCGCCGGCGGCGCCGCCGCCAGCGCCTGACCCGACGCCGCGACGAGCGGCGGCTGCGCGGCGCAAAAAAAAGGAGCCGCGAGGGTCACTCGCGGCTCCTTGTTGGGTTCGATCAATCGAACGGTAGCCTGCGCGGCGGGGGCGGCGGCGGCGGAGGTGGCGGTGGCGGAGGTGGTGGTGGCGGCGGTGGCGGCGGCGGCGGTGGAGGCGGAGGTGGCGGCGGCGGAGGTGGCGGCGGCGGCGGAGGAGGCGGTGGCGGCGGCGGCGGTGGAGGCGGCGGCGGGGGCACGGGCGCCGCGAAGAACGGAACCTGCCGTCCGACGTAGTTCGGGAACGGATTCACGGCCGCCGGCGGCGGAGGCGGCGGTGGAGGCGGCGGCGGCACCGGGGCCTCGACCGGCTTCGGCGGGGCGTCGACCGGGTTGGCGCAGTCGGCCCAGATCACCATCTCGCCGGTCTTCGGATCGAAGAAGCCGTATTCGCCGGGCCGCGCCCGGCGATAGTAGTCGTTGTCGATCAAGGCCTCTTTGCCGTGGCGCGCGCGCAAGATGCGCCACGTCCTGTACTCGCGGGTCTCGGTGACTTTTCGCGCTTCGAGCGTACCGAGGAAGCGGCGCGCCTCTGCGGGATCGGCGGTCTCGATCCACCCGCCCTTGTGGAGCGCGTCGGCGTAGTCCTGCGAGCTGGCGTTCATCGGTCCGCGCTTGCCGGCGTCGTAGATGCGCAGAAACTCCTCGGTCGACGTGACCGGTCGCTTGAAGTGCGCCCATTTCTGCGAGTAGTAGCGGCTCCGGTCGTAGGCGGACGCGGAGGTGATGCCAGCCACGACCATCGCCAGCACTGCCATGTACAGCAGCCGGACTGGGGTCTTCATCGCAATCCTCCTTCTTTCCTCGCGCGCCATCAGAAGCTGAACGTCTTCCAGAGCGACATCGTCCCGTAGACGCCGTAGTCGCCGCCGCCGACGCCGAGCCGCAGGCCGGCCTCCCACGATTTCTTGTAGAGCGCGAGGACCGGGCCGACCTGGAACTTCACGTGCCGGCTCTCGGGATTGTGCTCGAACTCGTCGTTCGCACGATTCAGGAACCTGCCCTCGTTGTAGATCACGCTCTCGACGCCGCCGAAGAGCGTGACGTCCTCGCGCGGGTCCGTGATCGGCGTGCTGACGTAGCCGGTCGCCTGCCAGCGATTGCTGTCGAAGCCGTAGAGGCCGCCGAACGAGAACGACACCCAGCGATCGCCGAAGAGCTGCGCGGTGTCGAAGGAGCCGTCGATGATCGGATCCTCGAACTGGCCGAAGTACGAGCCGCCGAGGACGGAGAGCGAGGTGTTGGGCGCGACGTGGAACGCGAGGCCGCCTTCGCCGATCCCGGTGTCGCCCTCACGGAAGCGATCGGAGTCGATGACGTGGAGGCCGGTGACGCGGCCGAGCAGCGAGACGCGCTCGTGGACGCCGATCGAGGCTGCGACGCCTTCCCATCCCTGGACGTAGGCTTTGTTGCCGAAGAGGCCGCCGTACAGCGTCAGCGACGAATGCGGACCCTCGGTCGTCTCCGTCGTCTCGGTCCTCTCGGTTGCGGTGTAGGATTCCTCCTGCGCGCGGCCGATCGTGGGCACGACGGCGAGCAACGCCAGCGCTCCCACGGTGATCGAGAGAATCTTCCCTGCGGTTCGCATGATTGCCTCCCTTTCCCCTCCCCGGCGACCACCGGGGCCGCTCGAACGCAGAAAGTCGTTGGTATGCAGCCGCCGTCGCGGCGACGCGATCGCGGCGAGCGAATCAGCTCGAGTGAGCGGCGACGCAATACCGCGTCGTCGGCTCGATCTCAAACCACGTCATGACGTCAGCGGATCTGCACCAACAACCCAGCGATATAGCTCTGCGTGTGAGCTGCTGATAGCCACGATGTGGGGGTATACCTTTCGCAATTGGTGTGCGCTAGCGCCACGCAAGAACTGGGCCACGAACCGAACATTCGTGGTAACGTCTCTCCGTGACGGAAACCCAATGATTCTCGGCCGACGCCTGATCGGCTCCCGTCTCCGTCTTCTTGTAGGGGTGACTGCTTGTAAGACTTGCAGGTGAACGCGAGAAAAACGTACCGAAATCGCGAGCATGATCGTGATGTACGGAATGCGAGGAAGGTGATGGACGACCCTGGACTGTTCGAGGTGATGTACTCGCTGCGCGCCATGAGGCGGCTGAAGCCCGACCCGGTGCCGGACGCGCTCGTTTGGAAGATCATCGAGGCCGGGACGATGGCGCCGAGCGGCGGCAACTCGCAGCCGTGGCGTTTCCTCGTGGTGCAGGACCCGGAGATCAAGCGCTTCATCCAGGAGCGGTACAAGCGCGCGTGGGATCTCTATCTCCAGGCGAATCTCAAGGCCGCGTCGGAAGCGACGACGCCGCCTGCGCCGGACGCGCTCGAGCGCCGGATGCGACTCGTGCGCGCCGCGACGCATCTCGCCGAGCACCTGCACGAGGCGCCCGTGCTGTTGCTCGCGTGCATGACCGAGCGCGAGCTCACGGTCGTCCAGGAAGAGCTGCGCGCGCGCAGTCCGGCGGGCCTCTACGCCTCGATCTTTCCCGCGGTCCAGAACATGCTGCTCGCCTGCCGCGCTCTCGGGCTCGGCGCGACGCTGACGACTTTGCATCTCCTGTTCGAGGACGAGATCAAGCAGCGTCTCGGCATCCCGCCGAGCGTCGAGACGGCGGCGCTGCTGCCGATCGGCTACCCGGAGGGGAAGTTCGGGCCGACGTCGCGCGAGCCGGCGGAGAACGTCACGTACTGGGACGGTTGGGGCCGGAAACGCGCGCGCCCGGCGTGACCGCGGCCTTGCGCTTCGGCTCCGACTCGAACCAGCTCATCAGCTTGAAGAGCCCGATGCTCGCGACGAAGAGCGGGACGGCGAGCCACGGGCTCGAGCTGCTGATCGGCGCGAGCGAGGTGTAGAGGAGAAACGCGCCGACGAGCGTGCTCAGAAGGCCGAGCGAGCCGACGACGCGCGCCGATGCGCGTCCCGCGAAGAAGAAGCTCGCGAGGCTGAAGATCATCATGACGCCGACGAGGGCGAGGAAGGGCGTTGCGGGTCTGCCGCCGCCGGTCGTCGTGGACACGGCGCTCGGCTGACCGGCGGCGCCGCGGGCGCTTTCCGCCTGGGCGGCCGGCACGGTCCGGCGGGCAAGGCGGGCGAGTGCCTCGGGCGTGTCGACGACCTCGGCGCGGGCGATCTCGATCGGCGTGAGCGGCCGGTTCTGATCGTCGCGCGGCACGCGCGCGATCGCGTCCAGCACCGCGTCGCTGCCGTCGATCCGGCCGAAGATCGTGTAGTTGCCGTCGAGATGCGGTGCCGGACCGAGGAGGATCGAGAAGGAGGTTTCGCCGCTGTCCGGCTTCCCGTCCTCGTGGGCCATCGAGAGCACGCCGCGCACGTGGCGGAGGTCGCTGAACTCGGCGGCGATCGGGTGGATCGCCGCGCTCTGCGCGGCGGTGAGCGGCCGGCGCCGTGCCTGGGCGGTGGTGAGCTGCGCGACGAAGGACGGCTGCACGCGGTAGAACGAGGTGCCGTCGTACACCCCGAGACGCATCAGCCGGAGGATCTGCTCGACGTGGCGGGGGGCGACGTCCGGGTAGAAAGCGAGAATCAGGTCGCCGAGGCTGGTGTGGAGAACGGCGCGCTCGGTCGCGAGCCGCGGCTCGGCGTGCGCCACCGTCGCCGCGGCGCAGACGAGCAGCGACGCGCAGAGCTGCAGCAGGCGCCGCGAGCCCGCGGCGCGCCGTCGCGGGCTCGTGCGGCCGGCGGCGGTCCGACGAGCGCGATCGGGGTCGCGCGCTCCGTGACCGTGCGACGGAGAGCGCGGCTCGCGGCGGTCGGACGAGCGCGGCGTCATGCGGCCTGCGCCCGTCCGACGAGGTCGTCGAAGTGGACCAGGAGCGGCGACGACACCCGTGGGTTCCGCAGCTTCCAGATCACGCCGTCGACGAAGAAGTGATGGATCTGGACGGCGGCGATGATCACCGCGGTCGCGAGCGCCAGCCCCACCTCGGGCGCCGCGAGCCGCGGCAACGCCCAGAAGAGGACGATGCCGATCAGGACGTTCACGGCGCCCCAGCGACCGGTCTCGCGGGCGACGTAGCGGCGCGACGGCGCGAGCGCTCCGTCGTCGAGCCGTTCCTTGAGCTGCATCGCCCACGCGATCAATAGGTACTGCAAGCTGTGGAAGAGCGGCACGAACTCCGCGTAGCTCGCGAGCGCGCCGCCGGGAATGAACCAGACGTACTGCGTGACCGCCGGCAGCAGCACGATCGGCGGCACCAGCTGCCCCGCTCGCCGGCACCATCGCAGGTAGACGATCGCGAACAGCGCCGCCGCGACCGCGATGCACGAGACGACGACGACGTTCGGAAGCGCGGGCAAGCCGAGCGTCGGGTACGTCACCGCGTAGAACGTCCGCACGTCCCGGCCGACCTCGGCGCGCGCCGCCGCGACGATGAAGGTGCCGTAGACGAACGTCGTCAAGACGAAGCGCTCGAGGCGCTCGACGACGACGCCGGCGCGACGGGCATAGAGGAGCGTGATGCCGACGGTCTGGCCGCTGAAATGATACGGCGACCAGACCAGGAAGAGCTTGACGAAGGACGGCGCCACCAGCTCCGGCTGCGCGAAGCTCGTCAAGACCGCGCCCCCGAGCAGCACCGGGATCACGAGCGCGGTGAGGGGATAGCGCTCGACGTTCTCCCACGAGCGGTAGAGCCGGTAGTTGGTCGCCGCGAAGTGCGGCCAGTTCACCAGCCACGCGAGCCAGTACCCGGCGGCGACGACCATCTCGGTGCGCTCGCCCGAGTGCAGGAGGGCGACCAGGCCGTAGACGACGACCGACGCGCCGCCGAGGAAGAGCACGTCGACGCCGGCGTTGACGAAGTACACGCGTCGACGGTCCTGCGTATGCGTGCTCATCGAAGCGTCCTCACCGGCAGCAACCCCGCCGCGAGAGGGTAGTACAGGTCGCCCGGCGGATACCAGCGCCGAAGCGCCCGCGCGGCCGCGACCGCATGGCGGGCGCGCGCCGCTGCCGGCGCCCGCGAGCGCCGCGCGCCGCGCGCTTGCCTCGACGCCAGCCGCTGTCCAGACTGGCGCCATGAAGCGTCCGCAGATCGACAAGACGAAGATGCGATTCTCGTTCACTTACGTCGCGGTCGCGCTCGCCTTGCTGATGGTGCTGCAGGGCGTCTTGTCGGGGGCGAAGCCGACGGCCGTGCCGTACAGCCGTTTCAAGAACCTTCTCGACCAGGGCCAGGTCGAGGAGGCGTTGATCGGCGCGGATCGCATCCGGTTTCGCGTGCGCGACGGCGCGCAGCTCGAGCCGAGCGAGCAGCAGGCCGTCGATCGCAATCAATCGCCGATCGCCCACTGGACGAGCGCCAAGCCCGAGCGTCTGTTCGAGGCGACCCGGGTCCCCGGCGTCGACGACAACACGCTGCTCGCCGATCTCACCAAGAAGAGCGTCATCTTCGCGGGCCGCATCGAGAACACCTTCTGGCGCGATCTGATCCTCGCCTGGGTCCTGCCCATCGGCGTGATGATGCTGATCTGGGGCTTCGCGTCGCGGCGGCTCTCGCAGGGGCTCGGCAGCGCGCTGACGATCGGCAAGAACCGCGCGCGCATCTACAGCGAGCAGGACATCAAGGTGCGGTTCGACGACGTCGCCGGCATCGACGAGGCGAAGACCGAGCTGCGCGAGGTGGTGTCGTTCCTGCGTAGCCCCGAGCGCTACCAGCGCCTCGGCGGCCAGATCCCGAAGGGCGTCCTGCTCGTCGGCCCGCCGGGCTGCGGCAAGACGCTCCTCGCGCGCGCGATCGCCGGCGAAGCGGGGGTGCCGTTCTTCTCGATCAGCGGCTCGGAGTTCGTCGAGATGTTCGTCGGCGTCGGCGCGGCGCGCGTGCGCGATCTCTTCGAGCAGGCGAAGACCAAGGCGCCGTGCATCATCTTCATCGACGAGCTCGACGCCGTCGGCAAGTCGCGCAGCGGATCGCCGATCGGCGTCGGCCGCCACGACGAGCAGGAGCAGACGCTCAATCAGCTGCTGGTCGAGATGGACGGCTTCGATCCCTCGAAGGGTGTCATCCTGCTCGCCGCCACCAACCGCCCGGAGGTGCTCGACCCGGCGCTGCTCCGCGCCGGCCGCTTCGACCGGCGCATCGTCGTCGACCTCCCCGACCTGCGCGGCCGCATGAAGATCGTCCAGGTGCACATGCGAAAGATCCGCGCCGTACCCGACATCGACGTCGAGAAGATCGCGGCGCGGACGCCGGGATTCTCGGGCGCCGATCTCGCGAACCTCGTCAACGAGGCGGCGCTGCTCGCCGCCCGTGAGGACAAGGCCGCCGTCGATCAGGCGGACTTCGAGGAGGCGGCCGATCGCCTGACGGCCGGCATCGAGCGGCGCAGCCGGATCCTCTCGGAAGAGGAGCGGACCATCGTCGCGCACCACGAGTCCGGTCACGCGCTCGTCGCCGCCCTCCTGCCGCACGCCGATCCGGTGCACAAGATCACGATCATCCCGCGGGCGCTGGGCTCGCTCGGCTTCACGATGCAGCTGCCGCTCCAGGACCGGCTGCTGCACAGCAAGCCCGAGCTCGAGGATCGCCTGGCGGTCCTGCTCGGGGGCCGCGCCGCGGAGGAGCTCGTCTTCGGGCAGGTCACGACCGGCGCCCACAACGACATCGAGCGCGCGAGCCAGATCGCGCGCCAGATGGTCTACGAGCTCGGCATGAGCGACGTCGTCGGTCCGCAGAGCTTCGTCGGCTCGGACGCCGCGCGCCATCTGCGCCGGCCGGACGAGCTCATCGGCGCCGGCAGCGGCGTGCCGATGAGCGAGGCGACGGCGGAGCTCCTCGACAAGGAGATCGCCGGACTCCTGCGGAACGCCCACACGCGCGCGCAGGAGCTGCTCGCGTCGCATCGTCCCGGTCTCGAGCGTCTCGCTCAGCTGCTCCGTGCTCGCGAGACGCTCGAAGGCGACGAGCTCGCGCGCGCGCTCGAGCAGGCGAAGGCGACGTCCGAGGACGCCGCGGCGCCCGCCTCCGCCGGGCCGATACGACGCGCGCGCGCGTGAGCGACGGCCCGACGCGGCCGCGCTGGCGCGGCTTGGCGGCGCGTCGTCGCACTTCGATCCGAGCGCTCCTCGACGAAGTCGGAGCGCCGCTCGCGCATTCCGTCCGCCGTTCCGCGGCGGCGGCGGCGCCGGCGCGGGCGCGCGTCAGCTTCCCGGCACCACCTCGAAGACGCGGCCGTTGAACGCGTCACCGCTGCCGTGATCGACGACGTAGAGCTCGCCGCGCGCGTCCTCCGCGATCGCCACCACGTTGGCGATCGCCGGTCCGCCGGTGAACTGCAGGTCGGCGGTGCGGTCGACGACGTTCTGCGCCACGCCGCCGCTGACGCCTTGGAACGTGCGGATGAACGACGAGCAGTAATCCGAGTAGAAATAGTTCCCGCGCAGGTCCGGCATGCGGCAGCCGCGATAGACGCTGCCGCCGGTGATCGAGCAGCCGCGCGGGTGCGCGGTGCACTCGGGATCGTTCTGGTTGTGGCAGTACTCCAGGACCGGGAACGTCACCGCCGGCGGCGCGGCGCAGATTCCCGGCGGATCGTCCTCGAAGCAGTGGTTGCCCTCGAAGACGTCCCACCCGTAGTTCACGCCGCTGGTGATCGGCGCCGGATTGACGTCGATCTCCTCCCAGAGGTTCTGGCCGACGTCGGCGATGTAGAGGTCGCCGGTCGCGCGATCGAAGGTGAAGCGATACGGGTTGCGCACGCCTTTCGCGAAGATCGTCGGCATCTCGGTCGCGACGTCGATGCGCAGGATCTTCGCGAGGAGCTGGTTGTCGTCTTGCCCGGCCTCGAACGGATCGCCGCCGCCGCCGCCGTCGCCGATGCCGGCGTAGAGAAAGTCGTCCGGGCCGAAGACGATCGTGGCGCCGTTGTGGTTGCTGTTCTGCGAGTGCTCGATCGTGAGCAGCACGTGGCCGCTCGTCGCGTCGGCGACGTCGGGGTTCGCGGTCACCGCGTAGCGCGCGATCGTGACGTCGCCGCCGTTGTCCGTGTAGTAGACGTAGAAGAGGCCGGTCGTCTCGTAGTCGGGCGCGAAGGCGAGGCCGAGGAGCCCGCGCTCGCCGCAGCAGGAGACCGTGCTCTCGATCGCGAGGAACGGCGTCGCCTGGAGCACGCCGTTCTTGATGAGCCGGATGCGGCCGTTCTGCTCGATCACGAACGTGCGATTCGGATCGAGGCGCGGCGCCGTCACGTAGACCGGATTCTGGAGCCCGCTCGCGACCAGCACGGTGTCGAGCGCCGTGCCGGCGACGGTCGGCACGCCGGCGCAGATCGCCGAGGTGTCCTCGAGCCGACAGGTGCTCGAGCAGCCGTCGCCGTCCATGGTGCCGCCGTCGTCGCACTCCTCGCCGCCGGTGGCGACGCCGTCGCCGCAGACCGGCGGCGGGCCGCAGCTGCCGTCGTCGCCGCCGTCGTCGAGGAGGTCGCAGTTCACCGCGCCGAGCGCATCGGCGTCGCGCAGGGCCTCGCACGCTTCGCAGGCGACGCCCGCCGCGAGACAGGCGTGCGTCGTCTCGAGGTCGGTCGCCGTCGTGCAGCCGGGGAACGCCGCGCTCAGTGTGACGCCGCGGTCGAGGCATTTCTTCCGGAGGTCCTTGCGCATCCTGTCGCGCTTGGTGCCGGCGAGGAGATTGCACGCCTTCGCGATCCGCTGACGCGGGTCGGACAGCACGCAGGCGGCGAGATCGCCGGCGTCGTCGGCGCCCGCGGCGAGCGCGGCCTTCTCGCAACGGTTGAACTCCGCGATCTGGGTGTCCTGGCACTTGGCGACGTCCTTCGCGATCGCCTGCTGGCAGCGCGCCGTGCTCTTGTCCGCGGCCTCCGTCACCAGCGCCGAGTCGGGGTCGGGTCCGAACTCGCGCGACACGACCGCGGCCTCTTTGTCGCTCGCCCGCTGGTTGACCGTCGCGGCATCGGTCACGCCGAAGGCGGGGAAGCGCGTCACCCCGTCGCGGTCGACGCCGGTGCAGGTGCGCGCGAAACCGTCCGACGTCTTGCCGTCGGCGCGCTGGATCTTGCCGCGTCGATCGCTGGTGAAGCAGACGGACACCGGCATCGGCCCGAGCTTGCCCTTGGCGTGGTCCTTGATGCACTGCCCGAGCTCTTTGCCGATCGCCTTGGTGACCGCGGCGAAGTTCTTGTTCGTCGTGTTGCTGCACTTCTGCTGATCCTTGGTCTGCACTTGCGCGTGCGCCGCCACCGCGACCGCGATCATGGCGGCGGCCGACGCCAGCGCCACGGCACGGGCGCGGCGAACCGGTAGGTGTCTCGGCATGATTCCTCCTCGGATGGAGCGTCGGCGAGATCGGCTCGCGCCGGCACGCGCGAGCCGCATGGGCTATCCGCCGCCGCCGACTCTAACGAGTCGCGCTTCGGACCGTCAATCGTGTTGCGCGCTCAGGCGTCGCCGAACGAGACGCCGAGATCGCGGGCGACGCGCAGCAGGCAGTAGTCGGGCGGGATGCGGCGGAGCGCGTCGACGGCTTGCGAGATCGGCACCGTCACGATGCGCATGTCCTGGAGCGCGACCATCATGCCGAAGCGGCGAGCCTCCACGAGGTCGACGGCGACGGTGCCGAAGGCGGTCGCGAGCACACGATCGGCGCTCGTCGGCGCGCCGCCGCGCTGGAGATGCCCGAGGACGACGCAGCGTGCTTCCTTCTCGGTGAGCCGTTCGAGCTTCGGCCGCGATCGCGTGGCCGACGCCGCCGAGCTTCGCCTCGCGGTCGGTGAAGCTCTGCGCGACGCTGATGTCGCCGCCCGCGGGAGCCGCGCCCTCGGCGACGACGATGATCGTGAAGTGGCGGCCGTTGGCGTCGCGCGCGCGCACCGCCGCGGCGACCCGGCGGAGATCGAACGGGATCTCCGGGATGAGGATGACGTCGGCGCCGCCGGCGATGCCGCCGAAGAGCGCGATCCAGCCCGCGTGGCGGCCCATCACCTCGACGACCATCACGCGGCGATGGCTGTACGCGGTCGGATGCAGGCGATCGACGCGCCTCGGTCACCATCGCGACCGCGGAGTCGAACCCGAAGGTGAACTGGGTGGCGGACAGGTCGTTGTCGATCGTCTTCGGCACGCCGACCACGGGGAAGCCGGCTTCGGAGAGCTGGAGCGCGATGCCGAGCGAGCCGTCGCCGCCGATGCAGACGAGCGCGTCGACCCCGAGCGTGACGAGCGTCGCGCGCGCCCGCTCGACGATCGCGGGGTCGAGCACGCGCCGATCGCCGAGCGCGACCTTCACCGCGAAGCTGCCGCGGTTCGTGGTTCCGAGAATCGTGCCGCCGCGGCTGATGATGCCCGCGGTGTTCTCCCGGTCGAGGACCTTCGCCGTCTTCGGGTGCAACAGGCCCTCGAAGCCGTCGGCGAAGCCGACGACCGTCAGGTGGCGGCGCGTCGCGGCACGGTGAATGGCGCGGATGACGGCGTTCAGACCGGGCGCGTCGCCGCCGCCGGTGACGATCCCGAGCGTCCGCACCGGCCGCGCCGCCGCCGGATCGCCGTTCCTCGGCGCCGCCCCCCCGCCGTCCGCCACGTCAGGATCCGCCGCCGAGGTAGATGCGCTCGGCGTACTCCTTGACCATGCGGTGGGTGTTGAAGAACGGCAGCAGCGTCTTCATCGACGCGCGAATGCGACGGAGCCATCGACGCGGCAGCCCGTGCTCGTCGCGCTCGTAGAAGAGCGGCAGCATCTCGGTCTCGATCAAGGTGTAGAGCGCCTCGGCGTCGGCGTCGTCCTGGGCCTCGGGGTCGCCGTCGGCGCGCTCGTCACCGATCGCCCAGCCGTTGTCGGCGGCGTACCCTTCCACCCACCAGCCGTCGAGGACGCTGGCGTTGATGCCGCCGTTGGCGATCACCTTCTGGCCGCTGGTGCCGCTCGCCTCGAGCGGGCGCCTGCGGCAGGTTCAGCCAGACGTCGCAGCCCTGCACCAGGCCGCGCGCGAGCGCGAGGTCGTAGTTTTCCAGATAGACGACGCGCCCGAGGTGCTCGATCGGCTGCTTCCAGCGCGCGAGCTCCTGGAACGCGCGCTTCGCCTCGTTGTCGAACGGGTGCGCCTTGCCGGCGAGGACGAACTGGATCGGACGCTCGGAGTTGGTGAGAAGGCGCACCGCGCGCTCCGAGTCGTGGATGATCAGGCTCATGCGCTTGTACATCGCCATCCGGCGCGCGAAGCCGATCGTCAGGACGTCGGGATCGAGCAACGCGTCGGCGGCGTCGATGAACTCGGGCGGCTCGCCGGCGCGGGTGCGCGCCTGACGGCTGTGCGCGCGCACCGCCGCGACGAGATGGCGCCGGAGCTGGTTGCGCATCTCCCAGAGCTCCTCGTCCGGGATGGCGTCGATCCCGGCGCGGATCTCGAGCGGGTCGAGGCGCTCCTCCCATCCCGGACCGAGGTAGCGGGTGTGGAGGGCGCGCGCGATCGCGCGCCGTCCAGGTGGGGACGTGAATGCCGTTGGTGACGTGGCGGATCGGGACCGCGTCGGCGCCGCGGTCGGGCCAGAGGTCGCGCCACATCGCGCGGCAGACCTCGCCGTGACGGCGGCTCACCCCGTTCGTCGAGCGCGCCGAGCGGATCGCGAGCGGCGTCATCCCGAAGGGCTCCCATGCGTCCTCGGGGCGGCGGCGCCCGAATCGCAGCAGCTCGTCGCGGCTGAGGCCGAGCTCCGTCCAGTACGACGGCAGATGCGTGTCGACGAGCTCGACGCCGAAGACGTCGTGGCCGGCGGTGACCGGGGTGTGCGTCGTGAAGACGCACCGGCTCCGCACGCGCTCGCGCGCCGCCGCCAGCGGCGTTCCCTTGCCGACCTCCTCGCGCAGCAGCTCGAGCGTGAGGAAGGCCGAGTGGCCCTCGTTCATGTGGTAGACCGACGGGTGGATGCCGAGCGCGCGCAGCGCGCGCACCCCGCCGATCCCGAGCGTCAGCTCCTGCACCATGCGGGTGTCCTGATTCCCGCCGTAGAGATGGCCGGTGATCCAGCGGTCGCGCTCCTCGTTGTCGTCGCGATTGGTGTCGAGGAGGTAGAGCGGGACGCGGCCGACACGGACGCACCAGACGCTCAGCTGCACCGCGCGACGGTGGACCGTGAGGGCGACCGAGAGCGGCACGCCGTCGCGGCCGATCACGCGCTCGATCGGCAAGGTCGCGATGTCGAGGTCGACGTAGCGCTCCGACTGCCACGCCGAACGATCCATCTGCTGGAGGAAGTAGCCTTGCCGGTAGAGCAGGCCGATGCCGACGAGCGGCAGCCCGAGGTCGGACGCCGACTTCAGGTGATCGGCCGCGAGGACGCCGAGGCCGCCGGCGTAGATCGGCAGCGACTCGTGAATCGCGAACTCGGCCGAGAAGTACGCGACCGGCCGCTCCGGGCCGATCCGCGGCTGGAGCGTCTCGGCCCACGGCGCCGGCTCCCGCATCGCGCGCTCGAAGCGGTGCAGGAGATCGCGGGCGCGGAAGCGATAGAGCGGATCGGTGTCGAGCTCGGTCAGGCGCGCCGGCGGGACGTCCTCGAGGAGGCGGCGCGGATTGTGGCCGCTCGCGTTCCAGCGCGTCGGCGAGATGTCCCGGAAGAGCTCCGGGCCGTCGACCTGCCAGCTCCACCAGTAGTTGCCGGCGAGCGCGCGAAGCTCGCGAAAGAGCGGCGGAACGATGGCGGCGTGCGTGCGACCGGGCTCGAGCATGGACCGGATGCGAGCCTAAAGAGAAGAGAACACGTCCGCAATGCGCAATCTGCGCGGCGGCGCTTCGATCTCAACCGCGCGGCGAGGACGCGCGAACGGGTTGGACCCGTTCGGGATGGCCGGACCACAGCCAGCCGACGGTCTCGCGGCTGATGCCGAGCAGCAGACCGGAGAGCGCGCGCGGATGGACGAAGAGCGTGTCCTCGGCCGGCGTGCCGGCGGACCAGTCGTGCGGCGCGTGCTCCTCGAGCCGTGCGGTGATCGCGGCGAGATCCGGCGCCTCCGCGAAGCACATGTAGAGCGACTCGCCGCGCTTGCGCATGAAACGGCCCATCGTCTTCGCGAGATCCGACGGCGTGATGCACTCGATGCGGTCGAGGCGCTCGGCCGGATCGAAGAGCGTCAGGACGCCGCGATAGCCGAACGCCGCGCTCTCGATCGGGCAGAAGCGCGCCTCCTCGAGACCAAAGAGCGCGGCGTAGTGATGGGACGCAGCGGCCGCGTCCTCGACGAGGTTCGTCACCTCGTAGAGGAACGAGACCAGGCCGCGCGGAACGCTCGCGTCGCGCGACGGTGCTGCGGTGGTGGCGGGGGACGGCGCTGCGGGCGCGGCGGCGGGCGGCGGCGCGGCCGCGCGCGGTGCCGCGCCGCTCTCGGCGTGCGACGGCGAAAGGACGCAGCGCAGGCCGTGGCCGCCGGTCGCGTCCGCCGGCAGGAAGAGCTGCCCCTCCGCCTCCGTGAACGCGAGCTCGGCGCGCACCAGGCGCGCCCGCAGCTCGTCGATCCGTGACGACGCGAAGCCGCCGGCGAAAAGTCCGGGCCCGACGCGGCGGAGATGATCGGCGACCGCGCCGGCGCCGTCGGCCGCCAGCAGCTCGACCTCGGCGGCGCCGAGGCGGAGGACCGTCCGGCGCGCGCCGAGCGGGGTGATGGCGTCCTCGCGCACCGCCTCCGCGCCGAGCAATCGGGTGAACGCGGCCGCGGTCGCGTCGCGGTCGGTGACGGCGACTTGAATGCGATCGACGCGCTCGAGCATGGCTCCTCCGTTCGGCGCCGGCGCGGACGCACGTACTCGCCGGTCGCCACGCGTGCCTCGTAGCGCCTTCGCCGTCGAGCGTCGAGCGTCGAGCATCGAGCGACGCACGGCCTGGCGCCAATGGCGGCGCAGTTTGCTATGGCGTGCTTCAGCGGGCGTCGACTAGAATGCTCCGCAATCCGCGCCCGCGGAACGCAACCAAAAACCAAAGGAGAGTCCGATGGCACAACCGAGCATGAAGGCGGCGTATCCCGGCGTCGATCCTCGCGTCAGCGAGTTCATCGGCGGCCGCACCCGCAAGATGCTGATCGACGGCAAGTGGGTCGAGGCGGCATCGGGAAAGACCTTCACGACCTACGATCCCGCGACCGAAGAGCCCCTCGCCGAGGTTCCGGCGGGCGACAAGGAGGACGTCGACCGCGCCGTGCGCGCGGCGCGCCGCGCCTTCGAGAGCGGGCCGTGGCGGCGCATGACGGCCTCCGAGCGCGGGCGCGCGATCTGGAAGCTCGCCGACCTGATCGAGGCGCGCACGCGAGGAGTTCGCGCAGCTCGAGACGCTCGACAACGGCAAGCCGCTCAGCGTCGCGCGCGTCGCCGACGTGCCGCTCGTCGTCGACCACTTCCGCTACTACGCCGGCTGGGCGACGAAGGTCGAAGGCGAGACCATCCCGGTCTCGATCCCCGGCCAGCGCTTCCTCAACTACACGCTGCGCGAGCCGGTCGGCGTCGTCGGCCAGATCATCCCGTGGAACTTCCCGCTGCTGATGGCGGCGTGGAAGCTCGGCGCCGCGCTCGCCTGCGGCAACACCGTCGTCCTGAAGCCGGCCGAGCAGACGCCGCTCTCGGCGCTGCGGCTCGGCGAGCTGCTCGACGAGGCCGGCATCCCGCCCGGCGTCGTCAACATCGTCACCGGCTTCGGCGAGACCGCCGGCGCGGCGATCGCCGCGCATCCCGACGTCGACAAGGTCGCGTTCACCGGCTCGACCGAGGTCGGCCAGCGAGATCATGCGCGCCGCGGCCGGCAACCTGAAGCGCGTCTCGCTCGAGCTCGGCGGCAAGTCGCCGAACATCGTCTTCGCCGACGCCGATCTCGACGCAGGCCGCGCAGTCGGCGCCGCATCGGCGATCTACTTCAACCACGGCCAGTGCTGCTGCGCCGGCTCGCGGCTGTTCGTCGAGCAGAAGGTCTACGACAAGCTCATGCCGCACCTGGTCGAGTACTCGCAGAAGATCAAGCTCGGCCCCGGCATGGATCCGGCGACCGAGATGGGGCCGCTGGTGTCCAGCGAGCAGTTCGAGCGCGTGAGCGGCTACCTCGCCGCCGGCACGCAAGGAAGGCGCGCAAGGTCGCCGTCGGCGGCGGCCGTCCGAAGGAGATGAGCAAGGGCTACTTCGTCGCGCCGACCGTCTTCACCGACGTGCGTCCCGACATGAAGATCCTCCGCGAGGAGATCTTCGGACCGGTGGTGTGCGCGATTCCCGTTCAAGGAGTCCGGACGAGGTCGCCGCCGCCGGCAACGACACCACCTACGGCCTCGCCGCCGCGGTGTGGACGCGCGACATCCAGAAGGCGCACCGCCTGGCCGAGAGCCTCAAGGCGGGCACCGTCTGGATCAACTGCTACAACGTCTTCGACGCCGCCGTCGCCCTTCGGCGGCTACAAGCAGAGCGGCTTCGGCCGCGAGATGGGCAAGGCCGCGCTCGAGCTCTACACGCAGATCAAGAGCGTCTGGGTGAACCTCGGCGCCCACGACTCGAACGGGCAGTAGCGCGCGTCCGGTGTAGGCGGGCGGGGTATTGTATTCCCCGCCCGCGCGGCAAGCGGCGGGCGCTGGCCCGTCGTCAGCACTGCGCGTCGCTGCGACGCTGCCTCGCCCACGGCGCGCCTTGACTGCCGAGCGGCCCCGGCGCAGACCGGCGTCGGGGAGGACGAGCCGTGCAGCGATATCGGCGAAGGGTCATCGGTATCTGCGGGTTCGTCGTGCTCGCCGCCGTGACGGTGCGCGCCGAGGCCGCGATCATCGTCGTGCCGGACGACCAGCCGACGATTCAAGCCGCGGTCGACGCGGCGACGGCGAACGACACGATCCAGATCCGACCGGGGACGTACGCGGAGAGCGTGCGGATTCCGGAGGAGAAGTCGGGCCTCACCGCCGAGGGCCTCGGCGGCACGCCGCTGGTCACGCCGCCGGCCGGCAAGGAGGGCTTCCGGATCGACGGCGCCGCCGGCGTGACGATCTCCGGCGTCGCGGTGAGCGGCGGCACGATCGGCGTCCGCATCGACGAGTCCGACGGCTCCAGCGTCGTCGGCGTGACGGTCTCCGGCGCCACCAAGGAGGGGATTCGCGTCAAGCGCGGAAGCATGGCGACGATCCAGGACGACGACGTCAGCGGCGTGAGCGGCGGCCGCGGCATTCGCGTCGAGCGCGCGCCCGGTTCGATGGTGCTCGCGAACACGGTCACGGGCAGCGCGCGCGAGGGGATCCGCGTGAAGGTCTCCGACGGGGCGGTGATCGCATCGAACGTCGTGAACGGCAGCGGCGGCGACGGCATCCGCCTCCACAAGAGCGCGAACGCCTCCGTCCTCTCGAACGACGTCGATACCAGCGCCGGCCGCGGGATACGGATCACCGTGAGTGCGGATCTGACCGTTCGAATGAACGACGCGGACGGCAGCACGCGAAGCGGGCTCTACGTCGATCGCTGCGAGGTCGTGACGATCAGCGACAACCACGCCGACGGCAACGGCGAGTATGGCATCCGGGTGAAGAAGTCGCCGCCGATCGCGAGCGCCGCCGACCTGATGGCCGCCGGCAATACCGCGAGCGGCAACACGCGCGGCGACTTTCTCGTCGTCCCGTGACGGCGGATCGCCGCTGCGCCGATCTGCCGCCGACGTCGCAGCCAGGTGAACCGTCTCTCGAGCCGCGGTGATCTCTCTCGGCACCGACGCCGCGGGCGCGCAGGGTGGTGAACGGGTCCTGCCGGCGCGGGCGCGCAGAATCCGCTTGACCGTCGAGCTTCGCACCGTCCATCTTCGACCGATGCAGGGATCTCGCCTCCGCGCCTTCGCGCTCGCCGCGCTCCTCCTCTGGCCCGCCGTCGCCTCGGCCGTCGACCTCCGCCCGTCGCGGCTCTGGAGCGACGGGACCCGGCTCCGCGATCGCGGCGGACGCGTCGTCCTGCTGCGCGGGATGAACTACTCGGGGCTCGAGTTCGGCAACTTTCCGGGCGCGCCGCACGGCCCCGAGGAGTCGGACTTCGCGCAGATGGCGCGCTGGGGCGTGAACGTGATCCGCCTGCCGATCGCCTGGCACTACCTCGAGCCGGCGCCGGGTGTGTTCGACCGCGGCTATCTCCGGAACGTCGTCGATCCGGTGGTCCGCTGGGCCCGCCGCCACGACGTCGCCGTCGTCCTCGAGCTCCACCAGTTCATGTGGTCGCCCTGCACCGGCGGGAACGGCGTTCCCGCGTGGAGCTGCACCGGCCATGGCTACAGCGCGGACTTGAACGGCGCGCTCCAGGCCGAGCACGACTTCTGGGCGGGCGCGCTCGGCCCGGACGGCCGGCCGCTCGTCGAGCATCTGCTCGACGCATGGCGGCTGGTGGCGCATCGATACCGCCACGGCAACGTCGTCGGCTTCGACTTCCTGAACGAGCCGCTCGACGTTGGCGACGTGGCCGGGTTCGAGCACGACACGCTCTATCCGTTCTACCGCCGCGCCGTCGACACCGTCCGCCGCGCGGGCGCGCGGCAGACGATCTTCCTCGAGCCGCCCCTGACCCGAAACCTCGGTATCCGCGCGCACCCCGAGCCGGTCGGCGACGCCGACCTCGTCTATGCGCCGCACCTCTACACGACGACGTTCGGGCTCCCCGACCGCATGTACACCGGCGACCGCGCGGCGGTGACCGCGGACTACGATCAGGCGGTCGCCGAGGCCGCGGAGCAGGGTGGGGCGCTCTGGGTCGGCGAGTACGGCGGCAGCACCGTGCCGGCCGGCGGCTTCCTCGCGGCCACCGAGCAGTTCCTCGCCGACTCGCTCGCCGAGCAGGAGGCGCGCCTCCTGGGCTCGGCCTTCTGGGCCTACTTCCCGTCCGACAACACCTTCTCGCTGGTCGACGTGAACGGCGCCGAGAAGGGCCGCCTCGTCGACCTCTTCGCGCGCGCCTACCCGATGAAGACGGCCGGCATCCCGCAGACGATCGCGTGGGATCCGGACGCCCGCACCTTCGACTTCACCTTCACCGAAGACCCGGACAGGCGCATCCAGGACCCGACGGTCGTCTTCGTGCCCGCCGCCCGCCACTATCCCGGCGGCTTCGTCGTCGACACCAGCCCCGGCACGACCGCCGTCTTCGACGCCCGCAAGAGCGTCCTCGTCGTGCGGCGCGACCGCAGCGAGCCGCTCCACGAGGTTCACATCCGCCCGGCGCCGTAGCGTACGGCCGACCTTTCGATCCCACCGAGCCGCTGGAGCGGCAATCGGTCGCGGCAAATCGGCCGCGGCGCATTCCTGGACTCGCGGCGCGCGGCGCATTAGGAGGTGGCGGACCTGGTCGCCAAGTCTGCTATGAAGCGCCGGATCACGTTTCGCCGATCCTCGATTCCGCATCACTGAACGAGCCCCGCACGGCGCGCCCCTCGATGGAGCGGTGCCGACGCGACGGGGTGGGAGCTGATCACATGAGGGTTTGCACCAGTCGGGTACTCGGTATCGCCGCGAAGTCCGGACGCGGGTCGCACGCACCGGCCGTTGCCGGGCCGGCGCGGACCGCGCGGTCATGATCGTCGGCGTCCCCAAGGAGCGGCTCGCCGGCGAGCGCCGGGTCGGGCTCGTTCCGGACCTCGTGCCGAAGCTGACCCAGGCCGGCCTCACGGTCGCCGTCGAGCCGGACCTCGGGCGGGAGGCGGGGTTCCTCGACGCCGTCTACGTCGACAAGGGCGCGCGGGTCGCGCCGGACGTCCTCGGCGACGCCGACATCGTCCTCAAGGTCCAGCCGCCGACTGCGGAGGAGATCGCGGCGATGAAGCGCGGCGCGACCCTGATCGGGTTCCTCCAGCCGTACTCCAACGTCGACGACATCGCGACGCTCGCCGAGCGCGACGTGACGGCGTTCTCGATGGAGCTGATGCCGCGCATCACGCGCGCCCAGACGATGGACGCGCTCTCCGCGATGAGCACCGTCGCCGGCTACAAGGGCGTCCTGCTCGCGGCGGCGGCGCTGCCGAAGTTCTTCCCGCTCCTGATGACCGCGGCCGGCACCTTGACGCCGGCGCGCGTCTTCATCATCGGCGCCGGCGTCGCCGGCCTGCAGGCGATCGGCACCGCCAAGCGCCTCGGCGCCGTCGTCGAGGCTACGACACCCGGCCGGTCGTGAAGGAGCAGGTCGAGAGCCTCGGCGGCAAGTTCGTCGAGCTCGGCCTCGAGACCAAGGACGCCGCAGGACAAGGGCGGCTACGCGAAGGCGCAGTCCGAGGACTTCTACCGCAAGCAGCAGGAGCTGCTGGGGAAGCAGATCGCCGCCGCGGACGTCGTCGTGACGACGGCGCTCGTCCCCGGCCAGCGGGCGCCGACCCTCGTCACCGAGGAGATGGTGCGCGGCATGCGTCCGGGCTCGGTGATCGTCGACCTCGCGGCGAGACCGGGCGGCAACTGCGAGCTCAGCAGCCCGGGCGAGGACGTCGTCCGCCACGGCGTCACCATCATCGCGCCGACGAACATCGCGAGCACGATGCCCTTCCACGCGAGCCAGATGTACGCGCGCAACGTCGTGACGTTCCTGCTGCACCTCCTCAAGGACGGCGCCGTCAGCCTCGACCTCGAGGACGAGCTCACGCGCGGCCCGCTCGTCACCCATCGCGGCGAGATCGTCCACGACGTGGTGAAGGCCGCGCGCGCCGCCACCTCGCAGGTTCCACGAAAGGAGAACGCCAACTGACCAGTGAACTCGAAATCGGTCTCTACATCTTCATGCTCGCCGGGTTCCTCGGCTACCACGTCATCACGCGGGTCCCGCCGCTGCTGCATACGCCGCTGATGTCGGCGACCAACGCCATCGCCGGCGATCTCGCTCGTCGGCTCGCTGGTGGTCGCCGGGCGACCGAGCACGGCACGTTGAGCACGATGCTCGGGTTCGATCGCCGTCACCTGCTCGGCGACCAACGTCGTCGGCGGCTTCCTCATCACCGACCGCATGCTGCGGATGTTCAAGAAGCGGAGAGCGGAGAAGCGGCGGCGATCGAGCTCGGCGCTCGCAGGTCTGACTCGTCTGGCAGCGATCCTCTACGAAGCCGGCGGCATGGCGTTGGGCGATATCTCCGCGCACGTCGCCGAAGCGCTGCGCTACTGCTACATCCTCGCCGGCGACGATGTTCGTGCTGGCTGAGGGGCTAGCTCGCCCAGTGGCGCGCCCGGCATGGCGCTGCGGCGTCGGCATGTTCTCGCCGTCGTCGGCACGCTCTTCCACCACGAGATCGTCACCTACAGGTGGATCATCGCTCGGGCTCGTCATCGGCGCCGTCGTCGGCGGATGCGATGGGGCTCGCGATCCCGATGACCGCGGTGCCGCAGCGGACCGCGCTCTCGCACTCGCTCGGCGCGCTCGCCGCGATGCCTGATCGGCGTCTCCGAGTACTACCGCTACGGCGGCCAGCTCGGCGGCGTGACGTCATGATCGCGCTCGGCTTCGAGGTGGTGGTCGGCGGCCTGACGTTCACCGGCAGCTTGATGGCGGCGGGCAAGCTCCAGGAGCTGCTGCCGGGACGGCCGATCACCTACCGCGGGCAGAACATCTCGAACATCGCGCTGCTCTCGGTGCATCGTCGCGATCCGCGGTCTACCTCGTCCTCGCGCCGGCGAGCTACGCCCTGTTCTACCTGATGGTCGCGATGGCGCTGCTCTTCGGGTTCCTGCTCGTGATCCCGATCGGCGCCGCCGACATGCCGGTCGTGATCGCGCTCCTGAACTCGTACGGCGGCCTCGCCGACGCCGCGATGGGCTTCGTGCTGATGAACAAGATCCAGATCATCACCGGATCGCTCGACGGCACCTCGGGCTTCCTGCTCTCGCTCCTGATGTGCCGGGCGATGAACCGCTCGGCGGTGAACGTCCTCTTCGGCGCCTTCGGCAAGGTCGTCGGCGGACGACGCGGCGTGCCGGCGACGCGAGGCGAAGGGCACGGTGCGGAGCATCACGCCCGACGAGACCGCGGTGCTGTTCGACACGCGCCCAGGACGTGATCATCGTCCCCGGCTACGGCATGGCGGTCGCGCAGGCGCAGCACGCGCGTCGGCGAGCTCGGCGAACATGCTCGGCAAGCGCGGCGTCGACGTCAAGTACGCGATCCATCCCGTCGCCGGCCGCATGCCGGGCCACATGAACGTGCTCCTCGCCGAGGCCAACGTCCCCTACGACCAGCTCTACGAGATGGAGCAGATCAACCCGTACTTCCCGGCAGGCCGACATCGTGCTCGTCGTCGGCGCCAACGACGTCACCAACCCGGCGGCGAAGATCGAACAAGGCGAGCCCGCTCTACGGCATGCCGATCCTCGAGGTCGACAAGGCGAAGTCGATCATCGTGCTGAAGCGCAGCATGAGTCCCGGCTTCGCCGGCGTCGACAACGACCTCTACTACAACGCGAAGTGCATGATGCTCTTCGGCGACGCCAAGGACAGCCTCACCAAGCTCTTCGCCGCGCTCAAATCGGGATAGCTGCGCGGGCGCGGCCTTTCCAATTCGCCGCGAGTCGCATAGTCTCGCGCGATCCACGCCAGCCTTGAGGAGGACGATCCATGCGTGAAGCCGTCATCGTCGCGAGCGCTCGCACGCCGCTCGGAAAATCGTATCGCGGAGCTCTGAACGCCACCCGGCCCGACGACATGGCCGCGGTCGCGATCAAGGGCGCGTTGGCGCAGGTGCCGACGCTTCGCTGCGAGGAGATCGAGGACGTCATCTGCGGCTGCGGCCTCCCGGAAGGGCCGTCCGGCATGAACGTCGCGCGGGTCGCGTCGCTCGCCGCCGGCTTGCCCGAGACCGTCGCGGCGACGACCGTCAACCGCTTCTGCTCCTCCGGCCTCCAGGCGATCGCGATGGCGGCGCACCAGATCATCAACGAGGGCGCGGACGTCGCGATCGGCGCCGGCACCGAGTCGATCTCGATGGTGCAGGGCCAGCAGAACATGAACAACCTGGTGAACCCCAAGGTCCACGAGATGTGGCCCGGCATCTACATGGGCATGGGCCAGACCGCGGAGATCGTCGCCGAGCGCTACAAGATCTCGCGCGAGGACCAGGACAAGTACGCGCTGCTGAGCCAGCAGCGCACCGCCGCCGCGCAGCGCTCCGGGAAGTTCAAGGACGACATCATCCCGATGCAGCGCGCAGAAGGCGGTGAAGGGCCCCGACGGCAACATCACGTTCGAGGAGGTCGAGATCGCGCAGGACGAGTGCAACCGGCCGGACACCACGCTCGAGGGCCTCGCCAAGCTCAAGCCCTCGTTCAAGGAGGACGGCACGCGTCACGGCGGGCAACGCGTCGCAGCTCTCCGACGGCGCGTCGGCGACGATCTTGATGTCGCGCCAGCGCGCCAAGGAGCTCGAGATCGAGCCGCTCGGCATCTTCCGCGGCATCGCCGTCGCCGGCTGCCGTCCGGAGGAGATGGGCATCGGGCCGGTCTTCGCGGTGCCGAAGCTGCTGCGCAAGCACGGCCTCACGATGGACGACATCGACATCGTCGAGCTCAACGAGGCCTTCGCCTCGCAGCTCCTCTACTGCCAGCGCCAGCTCGGCATCCCCGACGACAAGCTGAACCCGCTCGGCGGCTCGATCTCGATCGGCCACCCCTACGGCATGACCGGCTCGCGCATGACGGGCCAGCTGCTGCGCGAGCTGCGCCGGCAGAAGAAGCGCTTCGGCCTCGTCACGATGTGCGTCGGCGGCGGCATGGGCATGGCCGGCCTCTTCGAGGCCTGCTGAGACGTCGGTTCGGTCGGCCGTCGCCGCATCGACCGTGGCGCCGCCGATTCACGCGGCGGTCGCCGGGTCGGTCGCGCCGGCCGACGTTTCACTCCGCGGTCGCCGGGTCGATCGTGGTGCTGATCTCCGAGACGCGGTCCGCCGGGAAGCCGCCGCGCCGCGCGTGCTCGCGGACGGCGTCGGCGTCGGGCGCGACGTACACGCAGTAGACCTTGTCGCCGGCCCCGGGAATGTTCCGCTCGATCAGGAATTCGGCATTGGTTGGCCTCCGTGTGCGCGCCTCGGCGCGTCGTTTTCGCCGCGCCACCATGGGCGTGACGCGCGGCGAGGCCAACTGGCTCGCGGTCGAGCGTCGCCCGACCTGCTGTCAAGGCCTGTTGCCGGCACACGCGAAGGCCGACGGCAGTGCGCTCAGCGGAGCGCGCTCGCCGTGCCGACGATCGTCTTGGTGCCGTCGGCCTTCTCGCACCAGACGTCGAGGTGGACGCGGCGCCGGCCGCCCTCGGCGACCTCCTCGCGCACCTTGCCGCGCGTGGTGACCACGTCGTCGACCCAGACGACGTTGACCAGCCGGACGTCGAGCTTGCCGGCGAGGAGCCAGCCGACGCCGAACGCGTGCGTCATCAGCTCGGCGACGAAGCAGACCGAGAGCATCCCTTGGACGACGATGTCCGGGAAGCCGAGCGCCTGCGCCATCGCGCGGTCGGTGTGGTAGTTCTTCTCGGGGCCCGAGAACGCCTCGCACATCGCGATCGTGATCGGCCGGACGAGCGGCGCGACCTCCTCGCCGTCGCCCTCGCCGACGACGAACTGCCGATCCCCCCGGCGCTCGCGCTCGCGATCGACGACGATCGCCGCGGCGCTCGTCCTCGACGAGGAAGCTCTGATGGGTGCGGCTGCGCTGGAGCCAGCGCCCGTCGGCGTCGGTGATCAGGACCTCGTTCACGACGTACTCGCGGTTGCGCTTGAGGTAGCGCTCGACGACCGTCGAGCGCGTGCGGACGGTGGCGCCGACCCGGAGCGGCGCGAAGATCTCCCACTCCTGGCGCGCATGCAGGTTGCCGAAGACGTTCGGCAGGTACCACGCGAGGCTGCGATACACCTCGGAGTGGAAGAGCAGGGCGGGCGCCGCCGTGGTGCCGGGCCCCGGCGCGAAGGCGCGCGACGCCGCCGACGGCCCGCCGGTGCCGGCCTCGTACGTCCGCACGTCGGCGTCGGTGATCGTCACCGTCCGGCCGCCGAGGTCTTTGCCGACGTGCACGTCGTGATGCGGGAAGAACGCCTCCGCGATTGCCGTCATGCGGTGTCTCCGATCGTGTCGTTCGAGCGCCGCGGATCACTACCGCGCGACGGCCGCGCTGTCACGCGCGGACGGCGGGACGTCCGGCGGGCACGCGACGGCGCGAACGCGGCGGTGCGAGTTGTCATGCCGCGGCGGGACGTGGGAAAGTGCGGCGGTGCTGCGCTTCGTGTTCGTGGTCGCGGTCGCGGTGTGGCTCGGCACCGTGGTGAGCTTTTCCTTCGTGATGCTGCCGACGATTCACGCGTTCAGCGCGCCCGGCGACGCGACGCGCCTGTTGCGCCGTCTCTTCCCGCGCTACCACCTCGCGGGCATCGTCTGCGGGTTCGTCGCCCTCGGATCGGTGTCGCTGGCGCGCTCGGCCGAGACCCTGCCGGTCGCGGAGGCGGTGCGTCTCGCGCTGCCGGTCGCGGGCGGCCTGCTGTGCAGCATCGTCGGGTATCACGTCCTCCTGCCGCGCCTCCGCGACGCGCACGATCGCAATCCGGACCGCTTCGCACGCCTGCACAACGTCTCGACGATGCTCAACTCGACGACGCTCGCGCTCTTGCTGCTCGCGGTCGCCGCGGCGGTGATGCGCTGACGCCGCGTCGAATTGACCGCTCCGGCGGGCATCCATAGAATCGCGCGCATGTCGTCGTCGCTGGTGCCGTCCGCAGGCTGGACCGTCTCGCATTGGTTCTACCGCATCGACCGCGCGCGCTGGCGCGGCCTGTCGCCGGACGGCCGCGCGGACGCGATCGGCGAGGCGCGGCGCTGGCTCGCGCGGCGCGCTCGCCGAGGAAGGTCTGCAGCTCGTTCCGCTGGCGCTCATCGGCAAGGGCGATTTCGGCGTGATGGCGGTCCATCCGGACCTGCAGCGCCACCAGCAGCTCGGGCAGGAGATCGCCGCGAGCGCCTTCGGCACCTGTCTCACCCCGGTCTTCTCGTTCCTCTCGATCTCGGAAGCGAGCGAGTACATGACGAGCGACGCCGACTGGGCGCGGACGCTGATCGAGGAGCAGAACGTCGATCCCGCCTCCGAGGATTTCGCCGCGAAGATGGCGACCTTCCGCAAGCGCATCGCCGCGTACGGCGAGTCGCGCCTGCACCCGCGGCTCCCCGACAACTTCCCGATCGTCTGCTTCTACCCGATGGCGAAGGCGCGCCGCGACGCCGACAACTGGTACACGCTGCCCTTCGAGGCGCGGAAGAAGCTCATGCAGGGCCACGGCGACGCCGGCCGCCGCTACGCGACGCGCGTCACCCAGCTCATCACCAGCGCGACCGGCATCGACGACTGGGAGTGGGGCGTCACGCTCTTCTCGAACGACCTGAAGGCGATCCGCGACGTCGTCTACGAGATGCGCTTCGATCCGGGGAGCGCGCGCTACGGCCTGTTCGGCTCGTTCTTCGTCGGCGTCCGTTTCGGCGCCGACGAGCTGGAGTCGGTGCTCCGGCTGTAAGGAGCCGCCGTGCGGAGCTTCAAGCCACGCAAGCCCCGCGCGACCGCGCCCGGTTCCTCCGCTCGCGGCAGCGCGATGGAGACGCTGGTGCGCGAGGTGCAGGCGAGCCGCGCCGCGCGCGCCCACGGCTATCGCGAGCGCTCGCTCGCGCTCCACGGCTGGATCTGCGCGCGCTGCGCCCGCGAGTTCGAGGTCGACGACCTGCACCTGCTCACCGTCCACCACAAGGACGGCAACCACGAGAACAACCCGCCCGACGGCAGCAACTGGGAGAATCTCTGCGCCTACTGCCACGAGGCCGAGCACACCAAGGGCATGCTCGGCGACTACCTCACGGGACGGGATCGAAGCCGCTGATCGGCGGCAGAGCCGCGCGAGATCGGACCGGTGCCGGCGCATCGCGCCGGCACCGTGCGCGCCGCGACCGTCCACCGCCACGACGTCGGCGGTGCGGCCGCGGGATCGGCGTCGCGCGGACCGCTACTCTTCCTTGATGACGCCGCAGGCGACGCGCGAGCCGGAGTTGCCGGCCGGCTGCGACTTGAGGTCGTCGGGATCGGCGTGAATCACGATCGCCCGACCGACGACGGAGTTCTCGCCGGCGGCGACCGTCAGCTTGTCGGACGTCACCGTGAGCTTTCCCTTGCCGTCGGCGCCCGCGGTGAGGTTGCCGAGGTCGCCCGCATGGCGACTGGGGTCGGTCGGTGCGCCGTGCGCGCCACCACCGGGGGCGAAGTGCGGGCCGGCTGACGATGCGTCGGACGCCGTGCAATCGCCTTTCTCGTGGATGTGGACGCCGTGCTGGCCCGGCGTCAGTCCGCTCGCCTCGATCGTCACCTCGACCTTGCCGGCCTTGTCGACGAACGTCGCGTCGCCGCTGACTTGACTGCCGCTGCGCCCGTCGAGATGCGCTTTCGCCGCACCGCCGCCGCGCGAACATGCTGCCGCGGTCGCCGCCAGTGCGATCGTGCATGCGAGTTGCACCGATCTCTTCATGTGCGTTCCTCCCTCCCCCTGTGATCCGGGCATGTTTGCCAAGGTGTCGAGGTGAATGCAATTGCATGGCTGTCGCGCCGCTTCGGCGGTCGCTACAGTCGCGGCGTGGAGCGATCGTCGTCGACAGCGGCCGACCGTTCGCACGCCGCTGCGGACGAGCGGATTCGGCTCGGCGTCAGCAGCTGTCTCCTCGGCGCCACCGTTCGATACGACGGCGGACACAAGCGCGACCGCTTCCTGACCGACGTCCTCGGCCGCTACGTCGAGTGGGTGCCCGTCTGTCCCGAGGTCGAGCTCGGCATGGGCGTTCCGCGAGAGCCGGTCCGTCTCGTCGGCGCCGCGGCCTCACCGCGCATGGTCGGCGTGCGCAGCGGCACCGACCACACCGAGCGCATGCGCCGCTTCGCGGCCGACCGCGTTCGGGCGCTCGCGGCGCTGGATCTCTCCGGCTACGTGTTCAAGAAGGACTCGCCGAGCTGCGGCGTCGAGCGGGTGCGCGTTCACGGAGCGAGCGGCATGCCGAGCCGCCGCGGCCGGGGACTCTTCGCCACCGCGTTCACCACGGCGTTTCCTCTCGTTCCGGTCGAGGAAGAGGGCCGGCTCGAGGACGCCGTGCTGCGCGAGCGCTTCGTCGAGCGCATCTTCTGCTACCGCCGCTGGCGCCGCCTCGTCGCCCGCCGATGCTCCCGCGCCGATCTCGTCGCGTTTCACACCGCGCACAAGTTCCTGATCCTCGCGCACAGCCCGCGGCACTACGCGGCGCTCGGACGGCTCGTCGGGGAGCAGAAGGGCACGCGGCCCGCGACGCTCGCGCGGCGCTACGGCGAGCTCTTCATGGAGGCCCTCGGCGCACCGGCGACGACGCAGAAGCACGTGAACGTCCTCCGGCACCTCGCGGGCTTCTGCCGCGAGCACCTCGACGCCGCCGATCGCCGCGAGCTCGCCGCCGTGATCGACGACTACGCGCGCCGCCTCGTGCCGCTGGTCGTGCCGCTCACGCTTCTCAAGCATCACGTCGATCGGCACGCGATCGAGTACGTCCGCGGCCAGTGGTACCTGAGCCCGCATCCGAAGGAGCTGATGCTGCGGAACCACGTGTGACCGCCGCTCAGGCCCGCGCGGGCGCTGCGAGCGACGCGGCGGGGATGCGGCGCGCGACGGTCTCCGCGTCGCCGGCCTCGAGCGGAACGCCGCGCGCGTACGCGATCACCTGGGTCGAGAGCGGCGACACCCGCGCGCCGGGAGTGACGATGCCGACGAGGTTCAGCGGGTCGGCGGCGGCGATCGTCGCGACGTCGTCGTCGGCGGCCTGACGGCGGACGGCGCGCAAGGCCTCGACGGCCTCGGGCAACGCGAACTGCTCGCCGACGAAGCCGGCGACGAAGCGGCCGCCGCGGACCTCGCCGCGCGCTTCCATGCGGCGGAAGACCCCGAGGAGGGTGCGCCACGGCGGCGCCAACGTCTCGCGGGCGAGGAGCTCGCGCATGACGACGCCCCAGCGCCGGAGCAGCGCCTGCGCCGCGTGCTCGGCGACCGCGTCCTCGCCGAGCGCGGCGGTCCGGCCGCGGAGCAGCGCCCAGCGGCCGACCGGCAGCGCGCGTCGCGGCGCCCGCCCGCCGCGGAGCGCGCGCAGGCGGCGCTCCGGTGACGCCGGCTCGGGCGGCGCGAGCAACGTCCGCAGGCCGGCGAAGCCGTCGCCGGTGACGAGGCCGCGCGCGACGAGCTCCCAGAGCGCTTCCTCGGCGGTGACGGCGTCGAGGCCGGTCGCGGACGCGATGTCGCCGAGAAAGGACGCGCCGTCGCTCTGGAGCACCGCGAGCACCTGGCGGGCGGCCGGCGAGAGACGCGGCCCGGCCGCGACGCCACCGGTCGGCGACGTCGCCGCGAGCGCCAGCGCGCCGGCGTCCGGCGCCGCCGGCGCGCCGCTCGCCGCAGCGCCGCGCGCGGCGAGCAGCGGACCCAGCGCGTCGCGGAGCGCGAGCGCGAGCGGCGCGACCCGCGTCGGCGCCGTGCGCCGCCGCGGGCGCGCGCCGGGCGCGAGCTCGGCGATCGGCGAGAAGCGCCCCCAGGCGACCACGCCGGCAAAGCAGAGCTCGTCGAGGAGGGCCGGGTCGTAGCGCTCGACGCGCGCCGGCAGGACGCTCCGCTCCCACGACGGCGCCGGCAGCTCGAGACCGTGCAGCTGCGTGACGATCGTCGCGAGGCCGTCGCGGCCGTGGAGCCGCGTGCCCGGCGCGACGTGCTGCCAGCGGAAGAGAAAGCGCATGAAGTCGGCGGGGGTGACGGGATCGATCTCGCGGCGCAGACGGCCGACCGTGAGATGGTGGATGCGGGCGAGCAGCCGGCGCTCGCACCACTCGCCGGCGGTCTCCCCGGGCGTGAACGAGCCGCGCAGCACGATACCTTCGCTCTCGAGACGCGCGAGCGCGGCAGCGACGTCGGCGGCGCGGAGACCGAGCCGGGCGGCGAGCGCCGGGACGGTCACCGGCCCGGTGCACTCGAGCCAGCCGCGGACGATCGCGGTGAAGGCGGCGTCGGCGTCGACCGCGTCGCGCTCCATGAAGCTCCGCGCGACGAGATCGTGCGGCAGCTCGAGCCGCGCCGCGGGCAGCGCCGCGCGGGCGAGCGCGACGCGCTCGGTCGCGACCAACGCCCGGCGCGCCGCGCCGTCGACGTGCCACTCGGCGACGACCGCGCGGCCGCTGCGACGAAGCTCGTCGGCGAATCCGAGCCATGGGCCGAGGTCGTCCAACGGCAGCAGGATCACGCTCAGGAGCGCGTCGTGGAGCTCGTCGGCCTCGCGGACGTCGGGCCACGCCTGGGCGCGGACGGCGACGATCGCCTCGGCGTCGAGCGCGCCGATGCCGCCCGCCAGGTCCGGATCGGTGCGCCGCAACGAGACCGCACGGGCGCGGCGCTCCTCGAGCGGCGCATCGTCGAGGAAGGCGTACGGGTTGGCGTTCAAGATCTCGTGCGCCATCACCGACGGCGCCGGCGTCTCGACGGCGACGGCGCGAATCGCGCCGGAGCGGATGCGATCGAGGACCGCGCGCAGCCCGTCGAGGTCCATCGCCTCGTGGAGGCAGTTCGCGATCGTCTCGTCGACGAGCGGATGCGACGGCGGCTCGATCGGACCGCTGTGATTGTCGCCGCAGGCGACCTGCGCCGGGAACACCGCGGCGAGCAGATCCTCGGCGCGCATCCGTTGGATCTGCATCGGCACGCGCTGCCCGTTCGCGTGCCGTTGCAGCGCCAGGGCGCGGCTCGCGTTCCAGCGCCAGCGCGTGCCGAACATCGGCGCCGCCAGCACCGCCTGGACGAGGTCGTGCTCGAGGGTCGCGGGATGGACCATCGCGAACACCGAGTCGAGCGGGAAGCTGTGCTGCTCGCCGAGCGAGATGACGATGCCGTCGTCGGTCGCGGCCGCTTGCAGCTCGAAGTCGAAGGTGACGCAGAAGCGCTTGCGGAGCGCGAGGCCCCAGGCGCGGTTCACCGCGCCGCCGAACGGGGCGTGCAGCACGAGCTGCATGCCGCCGCTCTCGTCGAAGAAGCGCTCGGCGACGACGCACGACGACGTCGGGACGGTGCCGAGAACGGCGAGCGTCGCGCGCACGTAGTCGACGAGCTGCTCGGCGCCGCCGCGCTCGAGGCCGCACTCGGCGATGAGCCACGCCGGCAGGCTCTCGTCATCGGCCATGCTCGCGACGACCGGCGCCGCGGAGACGATCTCCGGAGACGGCGCCGGAGAGGCGCTCGGCTGCGCCGCCGCCTCGGCCGAGCGGTCGCATCGACGCTCCGGCGGCGCGAGCCGCGCGGCGATCGCGGCGCGGAGATCCGCGACCGCCTGCGACAGCTCGGTCGTCCGCGGCGGCGCCTCGCCGAGCCAGAACGGAATCGTCGGCGGCAGCTGTCCCGCGTCCTCGACGCGCAGGCGGCCGGCGGACTCGACGCGGCGGATGCGCCACGAGTGATTGCCGAGCAGGAAGATGTCGCCCGCCATGCTCTCGATCGCGAAGTCCTCGTTGACCTTGCCGACGATCGCCCCGGACGGGTCCTCGACGACCTCGTAGTCGGCGGTGTCGGGGATCGCGCCGCCGCCGGTGATCGCCGCCAGACGCGCGCCGCGCCGGCCGCGCAGCCGGCCGTGGATGCGGTCGTAGTGCAGGTGCGCGGAGCGCCGGCCGCGCCGGGTGGCGACGCCCTCGGCGAGCATCTCGAGGACCGCGTCGAACTCGGGACGCGTCAAATCGCGGTACGGCTGGGCGCGGCGCACGAGCTCCCAGAGCGCGACCTGGTGCACGTCGTCGGCGGCGGCGATCGCGACCATCTGCTGCGCGAGGACGTCGAGGGGCTTCCGCGGCGGGTGGATCTCGTCGAGCTCGCCGGCGCGGATCGCGCGTACGGCCGCGGCCGTCTGCATCAGCTCGTCGCGCGTGAGCGGGAAGAAGATCCCCTTCGGGACGCTGCCGAGCCAGTGGCCCGACCGCCCCACCCGCTGGAGCAGGGTCGCGAGCGCGCGCGGCGCGCCGATGTGACAGACGAGATCGACGTGGCCGACGTCGATGCCGAGCTCGAGCGACGCGGTCGCGACGATGACCGGGACCTCGCCGGACTTGAGCTTCTGCTCGGCCGCGAGGCGGATGCGCCGGGCGAGGCTGCCGTGGTGCGCGACCACCCGCTCGTCGCCGAGGCGCGCGCTGAGCGCGTGCGCGACCCGCTCGACGAGCCGGCGGGTGTTGACGAAGACGATCGTCGTGCGGTGCGCCTGCACGTGGGCGGCGATCCGGTCGTAGACCGCGGCCCAGAGCTCGTGCGTCGCCATCGGGCCGAGCTCGAGGTCGGTGGTCTCGACCATCAGCTCCATCGCGCGGCGGTGGCCGGTGTCGACGATCGCGCAGCGCGGGGCGCCGTCGGCGGCCTCGCGGCCGGCGCCGACGAGCAGCCGGGCGATCTCGGCGATCGGCTTCTGCGTCGCCGACAGGCCGATCCGCTGGACGGGGCGGCCGAGCAGGGCGTCGAGGCGCTCGAGCGAGAGCGCGAGATGCGCACCGCGCTTGTCGCCGGCGACGGCGTGGATCTCGTCGACGATGACGGTCTCGACGGTCGCCAGCACGCGCCGGCTGCGCTCGGCGGTGAGGAGGATGTAGAGCGACTCCGGCGTCGTGATCAGGACGTGCGGCGGTCGCTTCACCATCGCCTGGCGCTCGCTCGCGGGGGTGTCGCCGCTCCTGACGGCGACGCGGATCGCGGGGCACGCCCGGCCGGTCGCGACCGCGCGCGCGCGGATCGCCGCCAGCGGCTCCTCGAGGTTCCGCCGGATGTCGTTGCCGAGCGCCTTCAGCGGCGAGACGTAGAGCACCCGCGTGCGGTCGTCGAGCCAGCCGGTGCGCGCCACCCGCACCAGGCGGTCGATCGCCCAGAGGAAGGCGGCGAGCGTCTTGCCCGAGCCCGTCGGCGCGGCGATCAAGGTGTCGCGGCCGGCGGCGATCTCGGCCCATCCGGCTCGCTGCGGCGGCGTCGGCTCGCCGAAGCGCTCGGCGAACCAGCCGGCGACGACCGGATCGAAGAGCGTCTCGAGCAGGCGCGTTTTCGATTCCACTTCGCCTCTCGTGCCGGAGGCTTCGGCGGGTGTCAATCGCGCGGGCCGGAGATCGCCGTTGACGCCCACCGGTCCATCGGGAAGAACGCAGCGGCGGAGGGACGCGCGATGAAGCGGGACGAATGCATCCTGTTCAGCGGCGCGGCGAGCGGCGCCGAGGCGGAGTTCGGCGCGGCCGCCGAGCGCCACGGCATCGACGAGGTGAACTTCACGTTCGAGGGCCACAAGGACGCGCGCCAGCGCGGCATCCGCGTCCTGACGCACGCCGAGCTCGAGCACGGCGACGTCAGCCTCGCGTACGTCGGCAAGCTGATGCACCGCCGCTACCCCGACACGGCGATGTTCAAGAAGGTCCTCCAGTGCATCTGGCACCAGGTGAACGACGCCCAGGAGATCTACGTCGTCGGCAAGATCCTCCCCGACGATACCGTCAAAGGCGGCACCGGTTGGGGTGCCGAGTTCGCGAAGCTCTGCAACAAGCCGCTCTTCGTCTTCGATCAGGAGCGCGACGGCTGGTTCCGCTGGAGCGGCGACGGGTGGCAGTCGACCCCGCCGCCGGCGATCACCCACCCGCGCTTCGCCGGCACCGGCACCCGGTTCGTCGCCGAGAACGGCCGCCGCGCGATCCAGGATCTCTTCGCGCGCAGCTTCACCGAGGACATGCTCGGGCGCTAGGCGGCGCTCTCCTCTTCGGCGGTGCGCACGCGCCGGAAGGCGGCGTAGAGCAGGAGGTCGTACGCGATCTTCATGCCGCCGCCGATCAGGAGCGGCGTCGCGAGCGAGAGGTCCTGCATCAGCACGCCCGCGAACGACGGTGCGACCGCCCAGCCGCCGAGGCGGACGAGGCTGGTGACGCCGGAGGCGATCGTGCGCTCCTCCGGACGCACCACGGCCATGACGTACGATTGCCGCGTCGGCACGTCCATCTCGACGAGGCCCTCGCGCAGGATGAAGAGCACGGCCGCGATCGCGAACGTCGGCGCGAACGGCACCGTCATCAGAAGCAGGCTCGACGGGATGTGGGTGAACACCATCGTGTTCACGAGTCCGATCTTTCCCGCGAGCCACGCGGCCGCGAGGTGGGAGAGCGCGTTCGCGACCCGCGCCGCGAAGAAGAGCGGCCCGATGCTCCCCGCGTCGACGCCGAAGCGCTGGTAGAAGAAGAACGACAGCAGCGCGGTGGTGAGGAAGCCGCCGGCGAGGCTGTCGAGCGCGAAGAGCGCCGAGAGGCGCCAGAGAATCCCCCGGCTGGCGTCCGAGAGCCGTGCCGTGCTCGCGCCCGCGCGGCGCCTCGATGCGCGGCGACAAGAAGAGGTAGAGCAGGGCGGTCGCGACCACGAGCAACACGTAGAGCGCGAGCGTCGCCCGCAGCCCGGCGACCTCTCCGACGGCGGCGCGGCCGAAGAGCGCCGGCAGCGCCGCCAGCAATCCGCCGCACGCGTGTCCCGCGTCCTGGAGGATGTTGTACCAGGCGAACGCCCGCGTCCGGCGCGCGGCCGTGACGGTGGCGGGCAGGATCGCCTGCTCGATCGCCGCCGACGCGCCGCGGTCGCGACCCATGCCGTTCACCATGCCGAGGAACGCGGCGAACGTGATGACCACGACCGACGACGCGATCGCGACCGCGACGCCGCCGGCGGCGGCGAGCACCGCGAGCACGACGAGCGAGCGGCGGCGGCCGGCGCGGTCGGCGGCGATCGTCGTCAGCAGGGTCGCGGTCGCGCCGCCCGCGAGGCCGGCGGTGACGACGACGCCGATCGCCGCCGGATCGAGGCCGAGCTTGGCGAGGTAGAGCCCGATGACGACGCCGATGAGGCCGGTCGCGAGCGCGCGCAGGAACGCCGCCGTGTAGAGCAAACGGCGATCGCGCGCCGCCGGCGCCCTCGACGCGGTCTCCCCGGCGGTGCGATCGGCCGTCAGCGGCTCAGCCGTTGAAGCGCATGAGCGCCCGGACGAGCCACGGGTCGTCCTTCGGCCGCGCCTGCCGGTCCTGCCTGAGGAGCGCCCAGCGGGCCGCCGTGAGACCGGCGTAGCGCAGCGGCTCGGACGGGAAGGGCAGGGCCGTCGTCCGGACGAAGCAGAGGTCGAGGCGCTCGGTCTGCCGGCCGAGCGCCAGGTCGGCGAGAATCCGGCCGCCGAGATGCGTCGGGGCGACGCCGTGCCCGCAGTAGCCGAAGCCGTAGTGGATGCGTCCGCCCTCGAGCGTGCCGAAGGTCGGGACGAAGCGGACGGTGAGGCCGACCGGGCCGCCCCATTCGTGCGTGAAGCGCACGTCGTGCAGCACCGGGAAGGTGCGGCGGAGGTCGTCGATCAAGCGCGCGAAGACCTCGGGATTGCGATCGTGCCGCGGGCCGATGCTCGAGTTGTAGAAGTACGGCGCGTCCTCGCCGCCGAAGAGAATGCGGCCGTCGTGCGTCGGCCGATAGTAATGAAGGAAGGTGCGGCGATCCTCGAGGCCCTCGCGGCCCTGCCAGCCGATCGCCGACCACACCTCCGGCGCCAGCGGCTCGGTGAGCACGATGTACGAGTAGAGCGGGGCGACGTAGCGATGGATCTGCGGGAACTGCACCGAGTAGGCGTTGGTCGCGAGCACCGCCTGGTCGGCGCGGATGACGCCGTTCGGCGTGCGCACGGTGACGCGCCCGCCCTCGACGCGGACCTCCTCGACGGCCGTCCCCTCGTGGACGCGGACGCCGAGGCTCTCGACGACCCGCTTCTGCCCGCGGACGAGCCGCGCCGGATCGAGGATCGCGCAGCTCTCCTCACGGACGCCGGCCTCGTACGTCGGCGAGTGGACGCTCTCCTGGACGGCGGCGCGGTCGAGATAGCGAAAACCTGCCAGGTTGAGCCGCTCGGCCTGGCGGTACTCGGCCTCGATGCGCGGGATCTGACTCGGGTCGGACGCGACGCAGAGGAGGCCGTTCCTCTCGTAGCGGCAGTCGACGCGGTGCTCGGCGGCGAAGGCGCCGATGCCCTCGACCGCCTCGGCGACGGCGCGATGCGCCGCCCGCGTCGCGTCGTCGCCGAACGCCTGCACCATGTCGTGCAAGCCGCGGTTGAGGAGCGTCATCGCGAAGCCGCCGTTGCGCCCGCTCGCGCCATAGCCGACGACGTCGCGCTCGACGACCGCGATCTCGAGCGCCGGCTCGGCGCGCTTGAGGAAATAGGCGGTCCACAGGCCGGTGAAGCCGCCGCCGACGATCGCGACGTCGACGCTCGCGTCGCCCGCGAGCGGCGCGCCCGGTGCGTAGTCGGTCTCGAGCCAGAAGCTGCGCGTCGCGTAGTCGCTCATGCGTCGCTTCATACGCGAGCGCGCGACCGCCGCAAAGACGCCGAGGAGCCGCCGTGCGCTCGACACGGCGCCCCGGCGGCATCGTGTCGCGGCGGCGCGCCGGTGCGGTCGACACGGTGGCGCCGTTCGACTAACGCTCTCGGACGTCGCTCCGAGGAGGGATCCGCGATGGCACGACTCCAGGTCGGGATCGAGACCGCAGTGCACGGCGCCGCTGTGGGTCGAGCGCCTGAGCATGCGATTCGGCACGCTCGCCGGCGTCGACAGCATCCTCTTGCCCGACCACTACGTCGGCTTCGTGCCGCGTGCGCTCTGGAAGCCGGAGTACACGCCGGCGGCGAAGATGGTGCCGTCGACCGACGCCTTCTTCGATCCGTTCGTCATGCTCGGCATGATGGCGACGCGCTACCGGCGCACGCGACTCGGCACCGGCGTCACCGAGGCGTTCCGCCGCCATCCGGCGACGCTGGCGCAGGCCTTCGTCACGCTCGACCACATGACCCACGGCCGGGCGATCCTCGGGATCGGCAACGGCGAGCGCGAGAACACCGAGCCCTTCGGCCTGCCGTTCACCCGCCGGGTCGGACGTCTCGAGGAGGCGCTCACGATCATCCGCAAGCTCTGGCACAGCGGCGGCGAGCCCGTCAGCGTCGACGGTCCGACGTGGAAGCTCCGCGACGCGCTCTTCACGACGCCGCTCTACAAGGACAAGGCGCCGACGATGTGGGTCGCGGCGCACGCGCCCCGCATGCTCGGCCTCACCGGCCGCTTCGCCGACGGCTGGTATCCGACGCAGAAGATGACCGCCGACGACTACCGCGCGAAGCTCGCCGCGATCCACGCCGCCGCCGCCGAGGCGGGACGACCGGTCGACAAGTTCGAGGCCGCGCTGCAGATCCAGGTCGCGCTCGGATCCGAGCCGCAAGCAGATCCTGGAGCAGTTGACCAAGGTGAAGCCCGCCGCGGCGATGGCGCTCCTGATTCCGGGCGCGGTGTGGAAGAAGCACGATTTACGCATCCGCTCGGCGAGAGCTTCGAAGGCTTCCCCGACATCATTCCGAACGAGGTCCCGCCCGCCGCCCTCGCTGCGGCCGAGCGTCAGGTCACCCCCGAGCTCTTGAACGAGGGGGTCTGCGCCGGCACCGTCGACGACGTCGTCGAGGAGGTGAAGCCGCTCGTGGCCGCCGGCCTCAAGCACGTCGTGCTGTGGAACATCGGCCCGCTCGCGAGCGGCGGCGGCCCCGCCGACCTCGTCCGGCAGACGCAGCTCATCTGGCGGTTGAAGAAGCTCCAGACGAACGGCGCGTGAGCCGCGATGCCGCCGCGAAGGGCGACGACCCTGGTCGGTCTCGCGTGGGTGGCGTGGGTCACCGGTGCGGCGGGTCTCCTCGGCGGCATCCCTGCCGGCGCCGAGGTCGCGGTCTGCGGTGACGCGAACCGCGACGGCGTCGTGACGGACGTCGACGGCGTGATCGTCCTGCGCGCGGCGGCGCTGCTCGGGCGATGCGATCCCGACGTGTGCGACGTCGACGGCGACGGTGCGATCACCGACATCGACGGCGTCATCGTGTTGCGGAAGGCCGCGCTGATCCCGTTCGTCGACCGCTGCCCGCGGGCGTCGACGCCGTCTCCGTCGCTCACGGTGACACCGACGCCGACGCCGAGCACGTGCGGCAACGGCCTCCACCTCTGCGATCCGGGCGAGACCTGCTGCAACTGCAAAGCGGACTGCCAGCCGTGCCCGTCCTCGTGCGGCGACGGGCGCTGCGACCTCGACGAGAACTGCCTGTCTTGCCCCTGTGACTGTCCGGTGTGCGCCCCGTTTTGAGCGGTGCCGACGGACGGCGGTCTCATCCTCTGTCGGGTGACGACCGGAACCGGCCAGCACGCCGCGTCGAAATTCCTTGACACTCTCGCACCGCGCATTGCAAGGTGCGCGGATGCCTGGACCCGTCGGCCGTCGTCGGTCCCGCCCGTGACGCCGCATTTCCGCCGCCGCGCGACCGGCCTCGTCGCGCTTCTCGGTCTCGTCGCGTTTGCCGCCGCCGCCTCCGCGCAGACGATCACCGAGTTCGCGCTGCCGACCGCCAACGGCTCGCCGGGGACGATCGTCGCCGGGCCGGACGGCAATCTCTGGTTCACCGAGCTCGACGGCGAGAAGATCGCCAAGATCACGCCGGCGGGCGTGATCACCGAGTTCGCGGTGCCGTCCGCGAAGAGCGGGCCGTGGCACATCGCCACGGGCTCCGACGGCAATCTCTGGTTCACCGAGCCGAACTCGGGGCGGCATCGGTCGCATCACGCCGAGCGGGTGGATCACCGAGTTCGAGCTGCCCGACGACGACGTCGACCCGTCGGGCATCGCGCTCGGACCGGACGGGAATCTCTGGTTCGGCGAGATCGAGGGCGGGAAGCTCGGCCGCATCGCGAGCGCGGCGCCGAACAAGGTGACCGAGTTCGAGGTCGGCTGGCCGCACGCCGAGCTGATCGGCATCGCCGCGGGTCCGGACGGCCGCGTCTGGTTCGCCGATCGGCTGCAAGGCGCGGTCGGCAGCATCGCGACCGACGGCACGGACGCGAGGCGGGTGAGCCTCGGCGACGGCTCCGGCCCGAGCGGCATCGTCGCCGGCCCCGACGGCAACCTCTGGGTGACCGAGACCGACGCGAACCGCATCGCGCGCGTCAGCCCCGCCGGGGAGGTGACGCATTTCCCGCTGCCGCGGTTCATGGCGCCGCTCGGGATCACCGCGGGACCCGACGGCAACGTCTGGTTCGCGGGCTCCGGCGGCAACGTGATCTGCCGCATCACCGCCGAGCGGCGTCGTGACCGAGTTTCCGCTGCCGGTCGCCGGCAGTTTCCCGACCAGCATCGTGAGCGGGCCGGACGGCGCGCTCTGGTTCACGGAGTCGAACGGGCATCGCATCGGCCGCCTCACGGTGCCGACGCCATGAGGGCGGCGACGCTGCGGTCGGCGACGATCGCCGCCGTGCGTTGCTGCTGCTCGCCGCGCCCGCGTGGAGCCAAACGCATCACCCGCGGGCCGTTCATCCAGAACCCCGACGCCGACGCGACCACGCATGACGCATCGAGTGGTGGACGGACGTCACCGGTGACAGCACCGTCGAGTACGGCCTCACCGCCGCGCTCGGGCTGAGTCAGACGGTCGCCGCAGGCGGGCGAGCTGCGAGGTCGGCAGCGCCGGCACCTGTCACATCGTCCAGCTCACGTCGCTCTTGCCGGACACCAAGTACTTCTATCGGCTCAAGACGAACGGCGTCATCGTCCAGAGCACGAACTACTTCACGACGATGAAATCGCCCGGCGACAGCAGCGACATGTTCTTCACCGTCGTCGGCGACTTCGGACAGAGCACCTCCGGCGAGACCGACTGCGCCAACGGCCAGGACGGCGACGATCCGCCGATGGTCATCACCGTCGGCGACAACGCCTATCAGAACGGCACCCAGTCCGACTGGGACAACAACGTCTTCCCGCAGTACCGCAACATCCTGCGGCGCGCGCTCTTCATCCCGACGCTCGGCAACCACGACTTGAACAACGTCGGCAACGCGAACTGGGCGAACTCCGCCGAGATCAAGATGTTCCTGCTGCCGCGGAACGCGCCCGCCGAGCAGGAGCGCTACTACTCGTTCGACAACGGGGACGCGCACTTCACGGTCCTCGACAGCAACTCCTGCTGCCAGTCGACGCAGACGTCGTGGCTCCAGAACGACCTGGCGACGACGACGCGGAAGTGGAAGTTCGTCTTCTTCCACCACACGTCGTACTCGTGCGCGAGCGGGCTCGCGTCGTTCGGCAGCAATACGACGGTGCGGAACGCCTGGGGGCCGCTCTTCGAGCAGTACGGCGTCGACATCGCGTTCGACGGCCACGACCACATCTACGAGCGCACCAACTACCGCGACGACTACGGCGGCGACGGGCTCGGCACCACGTACATCATGACCGGCGGCGGCGGCGCGTCGCTCGACGGTCCGGCGCAGTTCGACGGGTCCGGGAACCCGGTGCGGAACGGGTTCTTCGGCGGCAGCGAGAACTGCACGTTCCTCGCGCACGACTGCCCGTTGGGCGCGAACGGCTACTGCAGCTTCTCGCAGTACCAGTACACCCGGGTGCACATCACCAACGGCGGCAACACGCTGACCGCGACCGCCATCGACCGCAACGGCAACGTCTTCGACACCTTCGTCATCAACAAAGCGCCGGCGCCGACGGCGACGCCGACGCCCACGGCGACGCCGACGGTGACCCCGACCCGGACGCCGACGCCGACCCCGACGCCGACGGACACCCCGACCCGGACGCCGACGCCGACCCGCACACCGACGCCGACCGCCACCCGGACCGCGACGCCGACCCCGACGGTCACGGTGACGCTGACCCCGACGCCGACCGAGACCGCGACGCCGACCGAGACGCCGACGCCGACGGTCACGGTGACGCCGACGCACACGCCGACCCCGACGCGCACCGTCACCGTCACTCCGACGCGGACGCCGACCGCGACACCGACGGACACCCCGACCGAGACCGCGACGCCGACGCTCACGCCGACGCCGACGCCGACCGCGACGACCATCTGCGACGGCGGTCCGCGCCTCGGCTGTCACCAGCCGCTCGCGCCGCGGAAGGCGAAGCTCCAGCTGAAGGACAGCACGAACGACGCCGCCGACAAGCTGCTCTGGAAGTGGACGAAGGGCGACGTCGCCCCGGGCGAGCTCGGCGACCCGACCGCGTCGACCGCCTACACGCTCTGCGTCTACGACGAGAACGGCGGCGTCCCGAGCGTCGCCGCGATGATCGAGATCCCGCCGGGCGGCACCTGCGGCACCAAGCCGTGCTGGCGCGTCGCCGGCGGCGGCTACGCCTACAAGGACTCGGCGCGCATGCAGGACGGCGTCGGCCAGGTGAAGCTCAAGGCCGGTCCCAGCGGCAAGGCGTCGGTGCAGGTGAAGGCACAGGGATCACGCCTGGTGATGCCGCAGTCGCCGTCGACGCCGCTGCTCTTCGCGCAGGACCCCGCCGTCGTCGTGCAGCTCGTGAACGACGCCGGGACGTGCTGGGAAGCGCGCTACGCCACGCCGCCCGCGAAGAACGTCTTCACCACCAGCGGCCGGCAGTTCAAGGACGTCTCCGACTGATTGCGGGCCGAGCGCCGCGTCGTCCTCGTGCTCCGGGCGCGGCGCGATCCCGCGGCGCTACTCGCGCGAGACGAGCACCTTCGTGACGCGCCGGCCCTGGATCTTCTCGGCGGTGAAGCGCCATCCCTGCATCCGCGACGGACTGGCCCTCGGTCGGGATGGTGCCGAGCACGCCGAACATCAGCCCGCCGACGGTGTTCCAGCGTTCGCGCGGCAGGTCGGTCCCGAGGAGCGTCGTTCAGCTCGTGGATCGGCAGGCTCGCGTCGACGCGGTAGCGGCCGTCGCCGAGCGGCTCGATGTCGCGTCCTCTTCGACGTCGTGCTCGTCGGCGATCTCGCCGACCAGCTCCTCGAGCAGGTCCTCGAGCGTGACGAGCCCCGACGTCGAGCCGTACTCGTCGATGACGATGGCCATGTGGAACTTCTCGCGCCGCATCTCGCGCAGCAGATCGGCCGCCTTCTTCGACTCCGGCACGAAGTGCGCCGGGCGCATGCAGGTCTGCGAGGCTCTGCGTCGCGGCTGCCCGCGGTGCAGGGCCTTCAACGCGTCCTTCGCGTACAGGATGCCTTCGACGCGATCGAGGTCGCCGCGATAGACCGGCAGCGCGCGAGAAGTCGTGCTCGACGATGGTGTCGAGCGCGGCGGCAGCGTGCTGCGTCACCTCGACGGCGACGACGTCGGGGCGCGGCACCATGATCTGCCGCACGACCGTGTCGCCGAACTCGAAGATCGAGTGGATCATCTTCCGCTCGATCTCGGCGATGCTGCCCTGCTCGTGCCCGACCTCGGCCATCGAGCGGATGTCCTGCTCGGAGACGAACGGTCCTTCCTTCAGCCCCTTGCCCGGAAGCAGGACGTTGGCGATCCCGATCAGCAGGCGCGTCGGCAGCGCCAGCGCGCGGCCGAGAAGCCAGACCACCGGCGCCAGGGCGAGCGCCGCCCGGTCGCTGTGCAGGATGCCGAACGTCTTCGCCATCGCCTCGACCATGACGAAGTAGGCGAGGGTGAACCGACCGAGACACAGCGTGATGCCCGAGATCGCCGAAGTAGCGCTCGCTCAGGATCGCGACCAGGATCGCCGAGCCGTTCTGCGCGAGCATCACCGACAGGTAGATCGGGTTCAGGTAGCGCGGCGGGTCGCTCTGGATCCGCTCGAGCACGGCCGGCGTTCCGCCGGCCCTCCTCGCGCAGCGTCATCGCCCGCACGCGCGACGTCCGGCTCATCGCCGCCTCGGCGACGGCGAGCACCGAGGCGAAGAGCACGAGCAACAGGACCAGCAGCACGAGCCACGTCACGGCGCGACAGTGTCCTCAACCGGCTCGGCACCCGGTGTGCATGGCTCGAGCTTCATACCAACGCCGGCCGGGGATGGCCATTTGCCGTCGGCACGCCGTCGGCGAGGCGCGTCGGGGAGGCGCGGGGATCGGCAAACGAGCGAGGAGGCCGCACCCGCCACGCGTGGTGACGGTCGTCCCGCGACTGGTTTCACGTGCCCGACCCCGCTAAGAAGTGCCGACCACCCGAGCGCGTGCCCGCGAGCCGCGCGTCCCCACGAGAGGAAGACCCATGGCAGCAGATCCCGATGAAGAGCCCGTCCGCCGATCTCTTCGCGACCCCCGAGCACGAGATCTTCCGCGCGACGGTCCGCAAGTTCGTCGAGGAGGAGCTCGCGCCGCGCGCGCGCGAGTTCGACCAGATGGGCCGCATCGACAAGTCGCTCTACCGCAAGATGGGCGACCTCGGGATGCTCGGCATCCGCTACGACCCGCGATGGGGCGGCGCCGGGCTCGACTGGTCCTTCACGGCGGTCATGTTCGAGGAGATCGCCCGCTGCGACAACGCCGGCGTCGCGATGGGCATCACCGTCCAGACCGACATGGCGACGCCGTCGCTGCACCAGTTCGGCACCGACGAGCTCCGCGAGCGCTACCTGGTGCCGGCGGTCAAGGGCGAGATGGTGGCGGCGATCGCCGTCACCGAGCCCGACGCCGGCTCCGACGTCGCGTCGATCAAGACCCGCGCCGTGCGCGACGGCGACCACTGGGTGATCAACGGCAGCAAGATCTACATCACCAACGCCGCGACCGCCGACTGGCTCTGCCTGCTCGCCGTCACCGATCCCGAGGCCGGCTACGGCGGCTTCTCGCAGATCGTCGTGCCGACCGACTCGCCGGGCTTCAGCTACCAGCTGCTCGACAAGATCGGGAACTGGGGCTCCGACACCGGCCTGCTCTTCTTCGAGGACGTGCGCGTGCCGGTCGCGAACACGATCGGCGAGATCGGCCGCGGCTTCCAGCAGCAGATGATGCAGTTCCAGGACGAGCGCCTGATCGCGTGCGTCAGCACGCATGCGCCGGTCGCGCGGCGCTCTGGGAGGAGACCAAGCGCTACTGCGAGGAGCGCATCGTCTTCAAGCAGCCGCTCAGCAAGATGCAGGTGACGCAGTTCAAGTTCGTCGAGATGCTGACGCAGATCACGGCCGCGCAGGAGCTCACCCACGCCTGCGTCCGCAAGCGCATCCAGGGCGAGGACGCGACCAAGGAGATCTCGATGGCGAAGCTCTTCTGCGGCCGCACCGCGCGCTACGTCGCCGACGAGTGCATCCAGCTCCACGGCGGCTTCGGCTACATGAAGGAGAGCAAGGCCGGCCGCGCCTTCGTCGACTCGCGCCTGATCAGCATCGGCGGCGGCGCCGACGAGGTGATGATCCACTATCTCGCGAAGATGCTCGGCTTCTGAGCGGCCGTCACGCGCGGGCGAGGCTCACGCGCGGCAGAAGGTCGCGACGGATCACCTCGGACCACGTGTACTCGCGCGCGGTCGCGCGGCCGCGGCTGCGCAGCGCGCGCTCCCGGCGCGGGTCGCGACGGATGTGGGCGAAGAGACCGAGGAACTCGCGGGGGTCGTCGGTCTGGAGGACGAGCGCATTCTTGCCCGCGACCGCGTAGTCCTCGCCCGTCGCGCCGGTGCAGGCGACACCGCCGACCGCCATCGTCTCGAGACCGACGAGGCCGAACGGCTCGCGCCCGCTGTTGGCGAGAACGGCATCCGCGGCGTGGAAGAGCGCCCGTTTGGCCTCGGCGTCGAGCGGCGCCGTGAGCGCGACGACGTCGGATCCGTCCTCCTCGTCGAGAACCTCGGTGACGGCCCGAATCCCCGCCGCGTCGGTCCGGCGTTCGACGATGCGCAGGCCCTGCGCCGCGGCTTCTTGGAAGACCTCCGAGCCGTGCGCTTCGACGCCGCCGCGCGCGAGCAGCAGCGGGCGGAGGCCCACGCGCTTCAGCTCACCGACGATGCGGATCGCCTGGAGCCAGCGCTTCTCGGGGTCCCAGCGTGCGACCTTGGCGAGAAGCAGGCGCGCGCCGCTCCGCCGGCGGATCTCGGCGACGCCGTCGTCGCGCGGCAGCTCGAACGCCTCCGCCGAGAGTCCGTTCGGGATCACCACCGGGTCGACGCCGAGCGCCCACATCTGATGCTTCATGAAGCGGCTCACGGTCGTGATCGTCGCCGCGCGCGCGAGCCGAGGCCAGTCGATGCGGTGGAAGCCGAAGGTGTTGTTGGCGTTCCACAGGATCTTCACCCGGTCGCGCAGCTCCGCGCGTCGGAGGAGCCAGTCGAGGTGCAGGACCGCGTCGACCGTGTGCCACTCCTCGGCCAGGATGACCGCCCGGCCGCCCGTGCGCAGGTGCGGCAGCAGCTTCTCCGCGAAGAGGTACGGAGCCAGGGAACCCGCGTAGTCGGCGCACTTGCCTTCTTCGCCGTCGTACACGCCGCCCGGGTGGTGGCGGCTGATCCACTGACACCAGCGATGCAAGTGCAGCGTCCCTCGTCGCTCGTGGCCGGCGTTCTCGGGATCGCCGACGAACCAGAGATGGGTCTCGAAGCCGCGGCTCGGAAGCGCGCGCGCGAGACCGCTGATCCGATGGGCGATGCCTCCGGCTTGGGAGTACGGGTCCGGTCCTTCGAAAGAGAGGATGTGGAAGTGGGTCGTCGACGTCGCCTGCTCAGCGAACCACCACGCAGTCACGCGCCGACCCTCCTCGATCTGGACCCATGATGCACGGCGGCGGGTAGTGTATGCGCGCCGATGCACCCTGTCCATCGCGGTTCGGCGTTGCAGCCTGACGGTTACCGTTCGACTCGGCGATGCGCCACCGGCGACCCGCGCCGCCGGTGGTCGCGTCGCTCAGGTCTCGAGCAGCCGTCGCGGGTGCAGGCCGCGGACGTGGCCCATGAACGGCGGGTGGATGCTGTAGCCGAGAAGCTGCTGCACGCGCTCGGGCATGCGGCGCGCGTGCTCGCGCGCGATCGAGAGCGTGTAGTTCTCCTGCTGGCGCGCCCACGGCTCGCAGTACTGATTGGAGAGCGCGAGACGCGGCCGGTCGGTGCGATTGGCGCCGCCGCGGTGGAGCAGGGTGCCGAGGAAGACGATCACCGAGCCGGCGGCCATCGGCACCGGCTCGAGCCGCGCGGCGACCGCCGGCGGAAGCGGCCCCGGCGGCCGCGGCCGGCGCTCGCCTTCCGCCGTCGTCGTGAAGTCGATCTCGTCGAACACTCGCTCGAGCGCGCGATCCGCCCAGATATGACTGTCGGGGACGATCTCGGTCGCGCCGTTCTCGGCGGTGAAGGCGTCGATCGCGTAGATCGTGCTGACGCTGACCGCGTTCCGCGGCCGCGCGATGCGATAGAACGCGTCGTCGGTGTGCATCGGCTGCGCGGTCTCGCCGGGGTGGATGTTGATCGCCTGCGAGGCGGTCAGCAGGTAGTTGGGCTCGAGGAACGCGTCGCAGATGCCGAGGACTCGCGGATGCGCCGCGAGCATCTCGAAGACCTCGCCGAGCCCCACCAGCGAGTAGACGCGCTCGGTGAGGTGTCCCTCGAAATTGTTTCGGCCGAAGAGCTCCGATCGCAAATGCGGCGCCAGCGCGACGCGTATCGCGGCGATCTCGTCGGGTCCGAGGAAGCCGGGGATGACGACGAAGCCGCGCGCGCGGATCTCCGCGACGTCGCGCGCGCTCTGCTCGTCGTCGCCGCCGCCCGCGGGTGCGCGATCGACCATGCGGCGAACTGTAGCCGAGGCCGTCGGCTCACGGTAGCCGCCGCGGCGCCGGCCGGTCGCGTGCACGTCCGGCGGGCGCGGATGCGGCTCAGGTCGCCGGTCACGGTCTTCACGCACCGATTGCATCGGTGAAGCTTCGGGCGCGCGCGCGACGCCCGAGCGGTCCGAGCTCGACGGCGGCGGCCCGGCGCGCGATCGTCGCCGCTCTGCCGGCGAGATACGGCGTCGGCGAAGCCGGGTTCCAGCGCCGCGGGTTCGGCAGCGCCGCCGTGAGCAGCGCGGCGCGCCGCAGATCGAGCTCCGCTGCCGAGACGGCGAAGTAGCGCCGCGCCGCCGCCTCGGCGCCGTAGATCCCCGGGCCCCACTCGATCACGTTCAGGTAGACCTCGAGGATGCGCCGCTTGCCCCAGAGGATCTCCATCAGCGACGCGAAGTAGACCTCGAGCGCTTTCCGTACGTACGTGCGCCCTTGCCAGAGGAAGACGTTCCGCGCGCATTGCATCGTGATCGTGCTCGCGCCGCGCCGCCGCTTGCCGTGGTGACGCGCGTTGTAGGCGCGCGCGTCCCCGATCGCGCGCACGTCGACGCCGTGGTGCGCGAGGAAGCGCGCGTCCTCGGACGCGATCACGGCGCGGAGCAGCGCCGGACTGATCGCGTCGAGGCCCTTCCAGTACGCGGTGACGCCGGCGGGTTCGCCGCGGGTGAGGGCCTGAACGGCGCGGATCACCATCAGCGGCGTCAGCGGCGGGTCGACGAACCGGTACGCGGCGACGATCGCGATCGAGACGCCGAGGAACGCGAAGAGCAGCCGTCGCACCCACCGCAGCAGCGTCCGCATCGAACGGTGCTCTCTACCAGGGTCGTCGCCTCAGAGGGCGTCGAGGGCGTCGAGGGCGTTCTTCGGAATCCGCTGCCGCGTCTTCCAATACGCCTTCCAAGGATCCTCGCGCAGCGCCGCGAGACGCTTGCCGAGATTGCGAACGGTGTAGTGATCGGCCCGCAGCCGGCCGCCGAGCTCGTCCCAATCGAGCGGCACCGATACCGGCGCGCGCGGGCGGGCGCGCGTCGAGTACGCCGCGACCGAGGTGTTCGTGCGGTTGTTCCGCAAGAAGTCGATGAGGATCTTGCGCTCGCGGCCCGCTTTCGGAAACGCGGTGGTGTAGCGCCGCGGATCGCGACGGACGAGCGCCTCGGCGAGGGCGCGCGAGAACGCGAGGCAGGCGCTCCAATCGCGGTCGGGCACGAGCGGAACGACGACGTGGAGGCCGACGCCTCCGGTGGTCTTCACCCAGCTCGCGAGGCCGAGGCCGTCGAGCGCGGCGCGGACGAGGCGAGCCGCCTCGATCACGCGCGGCCACACGACCTCGGGTCCCGGGTCGAGGTCGAAGACCAGCCGATCGGGCTCCTCGAGCCGGGTCGCCGTCGAGTTCCAGGTGTGAATCTCGAGCACGTCCATCTGCACGAGGGAGATCACGCCCGCGACGGAGTCGGCGACGAGGTACTCACCGAGCTTGGTCTTCTCGGGGATGCGGACGCGGCGGAGCGCGGCCGGCGCCCAGAGATTCGAGTGCTTCATGTAGAAGCACGAATCGCCGATCCCCTGCGGGCAGCGCACGAGCGTCAGCGGCCGGTCGACGACGTGGCGCACGAAGCGGTCGCCGAGCTCCTCGTAGAAGCGCGCGAGCTCGAGCTTGGTGATCCCCACGTCGGGGTACAGCACGCGGTCGGGATGCGAGATGCGCACGCCGGCGACCTCGACGTCGCTCTTCGCGCGCTTCGCGGTCGTGCGCGGCGGTCGCGTCGTCGCGGCCGCGGCCGTGCGCGCCGTCGTCCGCTTGCGCGCCGGTGTCGCGGCTTTGCGTGACGGCGCGCTCGGCTTGCGTGACGCCGCCGGCTCGCGCGGCGGGCGTCGGGGTCTGGTGAGCGCTTCGGTGACGGGTTTGGCGCGCTCGCGGACGACGTCTCGCGGCCGCTTGTCCTCGCGCAGCCCCTGGAACGAGGGGTGGCGAATCTTGCCGTCCTGGGTCCACTCGGTGAACGCGACCTCGGCGACGAGCCTCGGCTCGACCCAGTGCGCCTCGCGCCCGAGCCGGCCGGGAGGAGGCGGCGTGAACGGCGACGTCGAGCGCGCGAGCGCGTCGAGGCGGCGTCGGCAGCTCGCGCGCGCTCTCGTGCGTGAACCCGGTGCCGACCTTGCCCGCGAAGACGAGCGCGCCGTCGCCGTCGTGGACGCCGACGAGCAGCGCACCGATCCCGACGCGCGAGCCCTGCCGGGTCGGTGAATCCGCCGATGACGAGCTCCTGCCGCTGCACGCACTTGGTCTTCACCCAGCCGCCGCCGCGTCCCGGCGCGTGGGGCAGGTCGCGGCGCTTCGAGACGATGCCCTCGAGCCCGTGGCGGCACGCGTGCGCGAAAAACCTCGCCCCGCCGCCCGTGACGTGCTCCGAGTAGCGAATCACGCCCGCGTCCTTCGCCGTGCGCACGAGCGTCGCCAGCCGCGCTTTGCGCTCCTCGAGGGGCAGGCTCGCGACGTCCTCACCGTCGAGGTGGAGGAGGTCGAAGACGAAGTAGACGAGGCGTCCCGCGCCGACGGCCTCGGTGAGGGCGTTCTGGAGCGCCTGGAAGCTCGTGCGGCCGTCGGCGAGGACGACGGCGACCTCGCCGTCGAGAAGCGCGCGGCGGCACGGCAGCGTTCTCGCCGCCTCGGCGACCGAGGGAAAGTGCGCGGTCCAGTCCTTGCCGTTCCGGGTGAGCAGACGCACGTCGCGGCCGTCGATCCGGCAGCCGATGCGGTAGCCGTCGAACTTGATCTCGTGCAGCCACTCGCCGCCGGCGGGCGGCGACTTCACCAGGAGCGCGAGTTGCGCGCGGAAGGTGCGCGGGAGCGCAGCGGCGTGCGTCGTCCCATGGCCGGGCATCGCCGGATCGTACTCATCTGCACGTCGGAAGAATACGGTTCGTGGGGGCGGCGTCGGCGTGTCGGCGCGGCGCCGGGTCGTGCCTCCTGGCGCGCGGACTTCGTCCGAACGCGCCCCTCGGCACGGCCCGGCGCCGCGCCGACACGCCGACGCCGCCCGCGCGACGTCTCCTTTGGAATGCGCGAGTGAGTGCTGAGCGGTACGATGGCGTCAATGACGAGCGAGGTGGCGCTGCGGTCGCGGGGGTCGCGCGAGAGGGGGGAGCGCGGTGACGTGGGGGGTTCGAGCGACGGCGCGGTCGGGGACTGGAGCGGCTTGCCGCCGGGGCCTGCGGCGCCGGCGATCGTGCAGAGCTCGTGGTTGAGCACGCGACCGTTCGCGTTCTTGCGGCGGTGCGCACGGCGGTACGGGCGGTGTTTCACGGTGCGCGTCGTCGGCAAGCCGCCGCTCGTCGTGTTCAGCGATCCGGAGGCGATCCGCGAGATCTTCAGCGGCGATCCGCAGCAGCTCCACGCGGGGAAGAGCAATCGCCACCTGGTGCCGTTCGTCGGGCCGCGCTCGCTGCTCGTGCTCGACGGCGAGCGTCATCTCGAGGAGCGGCGCATCGTTCTGCCGGCGCTGCACGGCGACCGCATGCAGGCGTACGGCCGCGTCATGCTCGAGATCGTCGATCGTGCGATCGACGCCTGGCCGCTCGGCAGGCGGTTCCGTCTCCACGAGCGGATGCAGGAGATCGCGCTCGAGGTGATCCTGCGCACCGTGTTCGGGCTCGCCGACGACGCGCAGCTTGCGCGCCTGCGGTATCGTCTCGGCCGGATGCTGGCGCGCGGCAACAGCCTCTGGGCGCCGCTCGTCATGATGTTCCCGTCGCTGCATCGCGACCTCGGCCCGCTGTCGCCGTGGGGATTCTTCGTGCGGCAGATGCGCGAGGTCGACGCGGTCCTCTTCGGTGAGATCGCGGCGCGGCGGGCGGGGGCGACCCGCGCCGGCGACGACGTCCTCGCGCTGCTTCTCGAGGCGCGGCGCGCCGACGGCGCGCCGCTCACGGCCGCGGAGCTCCGGGACGAGCTCTTCACGCTCTTGATGACGGGCCACGAGACGACGGCGACGTCGCTCGCCTGGGCATTCGACTGGTTGCTGAGCGATGCCGAGGTCGCGGCGAAAGTCCGCGCCGAGGTCCGCGACGTCGCCGGCGATGCTCCGATCGAGCCGCATCACGTCCGCGACCTCGTCTACCTGGACGCGGTGCTCAAGGAGACCGCCCGCCTGACGCCGATCTTCTGGTCGGTGTATCGCTGGCTCGAGACGCCGGCGCGGATCGGCGGCCACGACCTGCCGGCCGGCGTCCTCGCCGTGCCGTGCGTCTACCTCGCGCATCACTCGCCGCAGCACTGGCCGGATCCCGATCGCTTCGACCCGGGCCGCTTCCTCGGCACCCGTCCGAGCCCCTACGCGTTCTTCCCGTTCGGCGGCGGCGTGCGACGGTGCATCGGCGCCGCGTTCGCGACCTACGAGATGAAGCTCGTGATCGGCCGGGTCGCGCAACGGGTCGTGCTCCGGCGTGCGGCGGGAGCGCGAGCCCGTCCGATCGGACGCAACGTCACCGTGGCGCCGTCGGACGGTGTGCCGGTGATCGCCGAAAATAGATTCTATTCCTCTTCTCAATACGTTGGGCGGCAATGAATCTTGACAGCGCGCGACGTCACGTGAGAGCGTCACGCATCTATAGATGTGTGCCGTGCCGAGGCTCCTCGGCGAAAAGGAGTGAGCCATGCGTCATGCTCGCGGCGTGCACTACGCGCTGCTCGGGGTGGTGTCGCGGAACCCGGAGGGGGTCCACGGCTACGCCCTGAAACGGCAGTGCGAGCGGATTCTCGGCGATTTCTGGCAGCTCAACTTCGGCGAGGTGTACCGCGTCCTCGACCGCTTGGCCGAGGACGGGCTGATCGAGCAGGTCGTCGACGAGCCGGAGTCGACGCGCAAGCTCTATCGCATCACCGACAAGGGCCAGCGCAGCCTCGATGATTTCGTCCTGGCGCCGCCGACCGACGCGCCGCGGCCGCTGCGCCAGGAGCTCGCGGTGAAGCTGCTCTTCGCGTGCGCCGAGCATCTTCCGGAGCTCCTGCGCGTCATCGACCACCAGCGCGACGCCTACATGCGCCAGCTCCACCTGCTCGGCGTCCAGCGCCGGAAGGTCCGCCGCGTGCCGCTCGACTCGTTCGTCACCAATCTGCTGATGGACGGCGCCGAGCTCGCGGTCCGCGCCGAGCTCGCGTGGCTGGAAGACGTGTCGCGCAAGCTGCAGGAGCGTTTCGCCGCGCCGGCCGCATGATCGAGTTCCAGCACGTCAGCAAGGTCTTCGGCGGCGGCGAGACCGAGGTCCGCGCCATCAACGACCTCTCGTTCGTCCTTCCCCCCGGCGCCTTCTGGGCCGTCATGGGTCCGAGCGGATCCGGCAAGAGCACCGTCCTCCACTTGATCGCGGGGCTGACGCCGCCGACGAGTGGCAGCGTCCTGGTCGAAGGGCGCGACGTCGCGAAGATGAGCTCGGCCGAGGCGGCCGCGCTGCGGCGGCGCCGCATCGGCTACGTGCTGCAATCGTTCAACCTGCTGCCGTTTCTCACCGCCGAGGAGAACGTCGGCATGCCGCTCGTCCTCGACGGCGTGAAGCAGCGCGACGTCGACGCGCGCGTCGCCGAGGCGCTCGCGATGGTGAACATGGCCCATCGCGCCAAGCACCACCCGACGCACCTGTCGGGCGGCGAGCAGCAGCGCGTCGCGATCGCCCGCGCGCTCGTGATCCGCCCGGCGATCATCCTCGCCGACGAGCCGACGGGAAACCTCGACCGCGCCGGCGGGCGCGCGGTGATGGACGTCGTCCAGGACGTCAACGAGCGCACCGCGACGACCGTCCTGCTCGTGACCCACGATCCGGTCTTCGCGGCCTACGCGAACCGGGTCCTGCGGCTCGTCGACGGCACCCTCCAGCAGGACATGGGCCTCACCGACGCGGCGGGCGCCGTCGCCTGAATCCGCATGGCGACGCGCGCCGCGGCGCGCGTCGAGGGCATTCCGACGGCCTGGATATTCATGGCGCCGACTGCGCGTTCGGACGCCCGATCGCGTCCATCATCGTCTCCCACTTGCCCTCGTGCGCGGCGTGCTTCTCCTCGGCGGCCTGCGCCTTTTCGTCGGATTCGCGGGCCCAGTGTTCCTCTTTGGCCTCTTGGTGATGGACCTTCGCCATCCATCGTTGCATCGACGACCGGTGGTGCTTCGCAGCCGCGGGCGCGGCGGTGAGCGCGATGACGGCCGTGAGTCCGAGAACGAGCGAGGCGATTACGGGGAGCTTCTTCATGGGAAGTCCTTTCGCGGTTCGGTTTAGCACGCTCCGGCGGCGAAGGGAGCATGGCTTCGGCGCCGTCGACGACGTCGGTGTCGTCGCGCGATCGTCATCGGCAACGTCGTTGCCCGACGCTGTGAGCACGTCGAGAAAAGCAACTCGCACGCTGTTGCGTGCGCGCAAACGAGGCCACCGGTGTGAAGCGTGCGATGTCGAACGGCTGTAGTTTGCGCCCCGTCAACTTCGAGCGGATTTTTTTTGTGTAGGCGCGCGCAGCACCGCAAAATCCCGTCTTCGGGTGATTGCGCCGCGCACCCTCGTTCGACGAAAAGAGGAGGAGTAGCCGACGGTCGCGTCCATGATTCGTCGTCGGACTGTGTCGTTGCAGGAAGCACGGCCACCAAACCCCCAAAGAAGGAGGATACGTCATGAGAATTGCTCGAAGTGGAACCGCGTTCGCCGTCATGATCGCTTTCATCGCGCTTGCGACGACGGCTCACGCAGATCCGCTGAAGTGCATGCGCGCGATCGCGAAGGAGTCCGCAAAGGCGCGTGCCGCTGCCGTCAAGGTGCTCAGCAAGTGCAAGACCGGCGTCATCCAGAAAGGCGTGCCCGCGTCGCTCGCGAACTGCCCCGACGCGAAGGGTGCCGACAAGATCACGTCCGCGAACGAGAAGATGAAGGCGAAGATCGCCAAGGCGTGCGGCGGCGACAACAAGACGTGTGAGGCGCCGCCGGGCGACGGCGACGACGCCCTGGCCGCGATCCACTGGGCCAACGGCTGCCCCGGTCTCGAAGGCCAGTGCACCGGCATCGCCGTCAACGACTGCAACGGCATCGGCGACTGCCTCGAGTGCATCGGCAACCTCCAGACGGAGCAGGCCGTCGACGCGACCGTCTTCGACACCTTCGAGAACGCGGCGTTCTTCCCCGCGAACGGCGCCGACCCGGCGAAGACCATCAACAAGTGCCAGATCACGATCGCGAAGGTGACGAGCAAGTTCCTCACCGCCAAGGAGAAGATCCTGAACAAGTGCTGGGACGCGGTGCTGAAGGGCAAGTACCCCGCGGGCGCCTGCCCGGATACCGACCCGAAGCTCGGCTCCGGCAAGCCGCCGGCGTCGCCGGGCGACAACAAGAGCGTCGAGGGCATCAAGAAAGCCGAGCAGAAGAAGATCGCGAAGATCTGCAAGGCGTGCGGCGCCGAGGGCGACTCCGACAAGGACGGCGTGTGCGATGCGCCGTCGTCGATCGCGATCGACGACATCGTCGAGACCGTGCCGTACAACTGCATGGACGTGACGGTGCCGCCGAACGCCGTCCATCCGGCCGGCCTCGATTGCGGCGCGATCACCGTGACCGACCTGCAATCGTACGTCGACTGCCTCGACTGCGTGCTCGAGTTCAAGGCCGATTGCGGCACGCACGCCGGTGTCGGCGACGACGACGGCGACTTCAACTATCCCGCGGAGTGCTCGCCGAATGCGTGCGGCAACGGCACGCTCGACGCCGGTGAGGACTGCGATCCGCCGGGCTCGACCGGCCAGTGCGCCGCCCTCGGCGCCGGCAACGGCAACGAGGTCTGCACGGGCCAGTGCAAGTGCCAGTGCCCCGACAAGATCACCTTCCGCGGCGACGCCTCGAGCGCGAACAGCGATCTCGACACCGGCTGGACCGGTATCGCCCACGACAACAAGATCGTGTCGAACGGCGACATCACGGTGCACGTCGACAGCTGCGCGAATCCGTCGCGGCCTTGCGGCGTGTGCAGCTTCTCGGGCCCGATCGACAACCCGGGTGCGGATGCCGGCAGCCTGAACGACCGGCGTTGCCGCAACGACTCCTCGGTGAAGTGCACCAGCAACGGGCAGTGCTCGGGCGCGGGCAACGCCTGCGTCTACTGGTTCGGCGCCCCGCTGTCGCTCTCCTCGGGCGGCGTCGCGACCTGCGTCACCAACGAGGTCATCGGGGCGTTGACCGGTACGGCGAACATCGAGACCGGCACCAGCGCGAGCACGCTCAACCTGACGTCACACGTCTACACCGGCGTGCTCACGTCCAAGCCGTGTCCGAAGTGCACCGACGCCGGCGGCATCAACGACGGCGTGGCGGGCGGCACCTGCACCGACGGCCCGCGCGCGGGCATGACGTGTGATGCCAACTCCGAGTCGCCGATTCCGGCGTTCGGGCGGACGAGCCTCGATTGTCCGCCGGACAGCGGCTCGAACATCGCGAATCTGCCGATCGCGTTGGGCAACTCGACCGGCACCGAGAGCCGCTCGCTGTCGGCGGCGAGCCCGGACTGCAGCGCGTTCGGGTTCACCGGGTTCAAGTGCCCGTGCGACACCTGCGACGACGCGGCATCGACGCCGTGCTCGACGGACGCGGACTGCGGTGGCGGGACCTGCGGTGGCCTGCGCTGCCTCGTCGACGCGCCGACGCCCGGCCTCCCCTGCAGCTCGCAGGGCACGGGCAGCGATCCGGCATGCTGCTCCGAGCCGACCTGCACCAGCGGAACGATCGGGACGTGCGACCGGCCCGGTGAGGCGACCAAGCCGAACGCGTGCAGCGACGGGCAGTGCGTGAGCGGCGGCGGCACGGACGACGGGATGTGCCACCTCGCGCCGAGCGACAACCTGTGCTCGGTCGAGACCTTCCGCTCGTGCACCGGCAACGCCGACTGCCGCCCGCCGGGCGAGGGCGGCACCTGCGCCGACTGTGCGCCGGGGATGCAGACCTGCACCACGAAGCGGCGCGAGTGTCTGTTGGGCATCGACGACCACCTGGCGACGCACACCGGCACGATCGATCTGCACGGGATGGCCGACACGCCGGTGGCCGACGTGTCGCATCCGATCCTGGCGTCGATGTTCTGCATCGGGCCGACGGGATCGTCGTCCGTCAACGCCGTGGCCGGTCTCCCGGGTCTCGGCAAGCTCAGGCTGAACGGCACGGCACAAGGCCTGCCGTAACTCTCACCTCGCGCGGAGCGGGCCGGTTCCGGCTCGCTCCGTGCACAGCACCGAAGCCCTGGACGTCGCGAGGCGTCCGGGGCTTTTCCTTTTTCGCGCCCTGCGCCCCGCGCCCCGCGCCGCCGCGCGCGCGCCGACGCTGGCGCGCCGTCACGCGGAGCGCTAGAAAACGCGCGCCATGGAAGTCCTGCGCTCGAACGCCGACGTCCGCTCCGAGACCTACAAGCAGAACCGCGAGGGCTTCCTCGAGCAGCTCGCCTACCTGAACGAGCAGCTCGCGCTCGCCCGCGCCGGCGGCGGCGAGAAGTACGTGAAACGCCACATCGAGCGCGGCAAGCTCATGGCGCGCGAGCGCATCGAGCTCCTCCTCGACCGCGACTCGCCGTTCCTCGAGATCGCGCCGCTCTGCGCCTGGGGCACCGAGTTCGGCCTCGGCGGCAGCATGATCTCCGGCATCGGCGTCGTCTCCGGCGTCGAGTGCGTGCTCACCGCCAACGAGCCGACCATCAAGGGCGGCTCGATCAACCCGTTCAGCGCCCGGAAGACCGGCCGCGACGATGGAGATCTGCGCGCAGAACCGGATGCCGATCATCAACCTCACCGAGTCCGGCGGCGCCGACCTGCCGTTTCAGTCCGAGATCTTCGTCCCCGGCGGCCGCGGCTTCCGCGAGCTCACCCGGCGCTCCGCCGAGCGCATCCCGACCATCTGCCTGGTGTTCGGCTCGTCGACCGCCGGCGGCGCCTACGTGCCCGGCATGTCCGACTACGTCGTCATGGTGAAGAACGGCGCGCGCGTGTTCCTCGGCGGCCCGCCGCTCGTGAAGATGGCGATCAACGAGGACACCGACGAGGAGTCGCTCGGCGGCGCCGAGATGCACAGCCGGGTCTCCGGCGTGTCAGCGACTACCTCGCCGCTCGACGAGCGCGACGCCATCCGCCTCGGCCGCGAGATCGTGGCGTCGCTGAACTGGCGGAAGCTCGGCTGGTCGAAGCGCATCGCCGTCGAGGATCCGCTCTACGACCCCGACGAGATCCTCGGCCTCGCCTCGATCGACGTCCGCAAGCCCTTCGACGTGAAGGAGATCATCGCGCGCATCGTCGACGGCTCACGCTTCCACGAGTTCAAGCCGACCTACGGCACGACGCTCGTCACCGGCTACGCCCACGTCCACGGCTACCCGGTCGGCGTCCTCGGCAACAACGGCGTCCTCTTCTCCGAATCGTCGGAGAAGGCCGCGCAGTTCATCCAGCTCTGCAACCAGACCGACACGCCGATCGTCTTCCTCCAGAACATCACCGGCTTCATGGTCGGCCGCCGTTACGAGGAAGGCGGCATCATCAAGGACGGCGCCAAGATGATCAACGCGGTCTCGAACTCGACGGTCCCGCACCTGACGATCATGGTCGGCGCGTCGTACGGCGCCGGCAACTACGGCATGTCGGGGCGGGCGTACGACCCGCGCTTCGTCTTCACCTGGCCGAACCACCGCATCGCGGTGATGGGCCCGGAGCAGCTCGCCGGCGTGCTCTCGATCGTCCGCCGCCAGGCCGCCGAGCGGGCAGGGGAGGCCTTCGACGAGGCGACCGACCAGATGATGCGCAAGATGGTCGAGGACCAGATCGGCAAGGAGAGCTACGCCTTCTTCGCGACGTCGCGCGTCTGGGACGACGGCATCATCGACCCGCGCGACACGCGAACGGTGCTCGGCATCTGCCTCTCAGCGGTGCACTCGAACGTCATCGAGGGCACCACGCGCTACGGCGTCTTCCGGATGTGAGGGCGGAACGTTGATCGCCAAGGTCGCGTCCGGCGACCTCTCTTACGCATCAGCAATAAGGGAAGCTACCGAACGGCGGTCTACGCGTTTGCCGTCGATGGTGACGTCGTAACGGCGCGGCGCGACCTCGAGGATCTCGACGTCGCGCGCGGCGCCGGCGACGTGCGCTGGCCGCCGGTCGCGAGCCGTGGCAGGATCGCCGAATGCGAGGCACATCGGTCGCGGACGTGCTTAGGAGGGAAGACCGAGCCCGCGATGCCGCCCTGAGCCCGGCGGAGCGCGTCGCGCGCGCGTTGGCGCTTGGTCGGCGGGATCTGGCTGGCTACGCCGCGTCGGCCGGTCTCTCGCTGGCGGCGGCGCGCACGGCGGTCGAGCGACGGCGACAGGCGCGACGGCAGCCGTCCGCTGCCATCGACGCGCTGCTCGCGTGACGCTGCTGGCGCGGGTGAGCGCCGTGCTCGAGACGCACGGCGCGCCATACGCCATGATCGGCGCCGCCGCGCTCGCGGCGCACGGCGTGACGAGGGCCACGGCGGATCTGGATCTGCTCACGGCCGATGCCCGGTGCCTCGACGCCGGGTGGTGGGCGTCGCTCGCGACCGGCGGCAGCACCGTCGACGTCCGGCGCGGCGACGCCGGCGACCCGCTCGCCGGAGTGGTTCGCGTCTCGACCGCCGCCGGCGACGAAGCGCCGGTAGACGTGATGGCCGGGCGCGCACGCTGGCAGGAGGGCGTCGTAGCGTGCGCGTTACGCACCACGGTCGAGGGCGCGAACGTGCCGATCGTCCGCGCGGAGGACCTCGTGCTGCTCAAGCTGTACGCGGGAGGTCCGCAGGACGCGTGGGACGTGGATCAGCTCCTCGACGCCGTGCCCGCGATCGAGCCCGTGGTGGAAGCGCGGCTCGGGGAGCTGCCGACGGCGTGCGCGGCGCTCTGGCGGCGGATCGTCGACGCGCGGCGGAAGCCGTAGAGCGGCTGGGAGATGATCCGTTCCGCGTTCGAACGACGGCCGGGCCCGGTCGATCCCGACTCACGGACTCCGACGGGGAGGTAGCTACCGCTTCCGGATGGCTCCGACGACTTCGACGCGCACCGGGACGCCGTCGATCGTCTCCGGCAACGTGACCTCGTCGTTCGGCTTGTCGCGCAGGTTCACCTTCACGCCGTAGCCGTCATCGACCTTGGTGATGCCGATGCCTACGACGCGGGCCAGGCGCTCGAAGACATCCAACGCCCGTTTCTTGGCCGCGCGGGCTTCGTCGACGGTGTGGGCGCGCATCGAGTTCGAGTGTAGTAGCTCGCTCTTTGGTGCGGCGCACACGGCCGCGAGCGGGTTGGCGTGCGTCATTTCTCTGCCGTTCGAGCCGCCGTGGTCGGGCTGGCGCGTATTACACGATACGAGATGCCTGAGACTCGAGCGCAGACTCACCGGGTCATGGTCGGCCGCCGCCGCGATGAAGGCGGCGTCATGGCGCGGTTCAGAGGCTCGTCGCCGGCGGATCGGTGCGGGCGAGGATGCTCTCGAGGCGGGCGCGGACGGCGGCGTCGGTGCGGGCGCTCGGCGGCAGGATCCAGAAGCGGTGCTCGCGGAGCGCGGCGAGCGTGAACTCGGCGACCTCGTGCGGCTCGGTCACCGCGAAGCGGAGGCCGGCACCCTCCATCATCGACCGGATGTCCTCGAGCGTCGGCGGCGGGGGCGCGTCGGTGCGCTCGTCCGGGAGGTCGGCCGGGCGGTTGCGGGCGGCCCTGAAGATGTCGGTGTTGACGATGTTCGGGCCGGGAAACAGCACTGCGGCGTGGATCTTCGCGCCGAGCATGCGGAGCTGGTGGTGCAGCACCTCGGTGAGCGTCGTGACGGCGGCCTTCGACGTCGCGTAGATCGGCGTCGTCGGGATCGGGTAGAGCCCGCCGTTGCCGGACGACGTGTTGACGACGTGGCCGTGCTCGCCGCCGGCGAGCATGCGCGGGACGAAGACGCGGATGCCGTGGATGACACCCCAGACGTTGACGCGAAACGCCCACTGCCAGTCGTTGGGCGCGGACTCCCACACCGGCGCGGTGATCTCGTTGACGCCGATGCCGGCGTTGTTGCAGAGCACGTGCACGGCGCCGTGCATCGCGTAGACGGCGTCGGCGAGGGCGCGCACCGACTCCTCGCGCGCGACGTCGGTGACGACGCCGCTCACGTCGAGGCCGTCGACGCGGAGCTCGGCGACGGTACGATCGAGCGCGCCTTGCTCGACGTCGGCGAGGACGACGTGCATGTGCTCGCGGCCGAAGACCGTCCCGAGCGCGCGGCCGATCCCGCTCGCGCCGCCCGTCACCACCGCGACCTTGCCGGCGAAGTCGCGCATCAGCGCGTCACCGTCCGGATCGGCGCCCGACCGAGTCGGCGTCGCACTGCCGCCGCCGCCGTCGCGCCGGCGGTCCGTCCGAACGCGGTCGCGCGCGTCATCGGTCGGCGACCTCGACGCCCTCGACGCGCGGGTCGTCGTAGCGGCCGTGCACGAAGGGAGCGAACCACTCCGCCGGGATCGCGCGCAGGACGCGACCGCTGCTCTGGGCGCTGCCCTCCTCGTACTCCATGCGCACCAGACGGCAGACGGGAAGGTCGGCGACCGGATCGAAGGGCGACTCGCGGAGCGCGATCTCGCCGTCGACGCGATGCACGCGCTCATGGCGGTGGCGCCACTCGAGGCAGACGAGAAGCGGGTCGCCGTCGAACGCCTTGCCCTTCTCGCACGACGGCGACGCCTTGGCGCAGAAGCCATACTCGACGAACTCGCGCGGGCCGAGCGACTCGGCGAGCGTACCCTGCGCCTCGAGGTACGGGATGCCCATGCGCGCGACGCTCGCCGACACGCGGTCGCCGTCGCGGCGGAAGGTGATCTCGGCGAGCTTCTTCGGCTCGCCGTAGGTGTCGCGTCCGCCGATCACGGCCTGCTCGCTCGTCATCGGCATCGTCAGGAGCCACATCCCCTCGACGCCTTCGTGGCGCGCGCGGACGCCGAAGACGGCCGAGCCGATCCCGAGCGTCAAGTCGGGGCCGAGGTGGACGGTGACCTGCGAGAAGGTGACGCACACCTCGGGACGCGCGGCGGGCTCGAGCGGGCGCGGCACGACGGCGGCCGCGATCGCCGGCGCGGTCTCGTAGACGACGCGCAGCGAGCTCACCGTGCTCGGCAGGAGCTCGGGAGTGCGATCCGCATCGCGCCTCAGCTGCTCCGGCGACTTCACCCAGCGAACGCGTGCCATCGATGCCTCCTTCGTGTCAGGCGTGGAACCAGGACTTCTCGGGCCCGATGCGGGCGGCGAGCGGTGCCAGCTGCGCCGTGTCGAAGCCGTAGAGGCGCGCGGCGTTGCCGCCGAGGAGCGCGGTGAGCTCGTCGTCGGGGACGCCGGTGAGCGTCTCGGCCATGTGGCGGCGCGTCTCCGGCCAGGTGCCCTCGGGATGCGGGAAGTCCGAGCCCCACATCAGGTTCGCGAGGCCGATCGCGTGGCGCATCTCGACCTCCCGGCGCGGCATGCACGAGGCGCCGAGGAAGACGTTCCGCCGAAAGTAGTCGCTCGGCTTCATCGAGAGGTGGCTGCGGTAGTCGCCGAGCTTGGCGGCGAAGTGCGTCTCGGAGTAGCGCTGGTCCATCAACGCCAACGTCTCCGGCACCCAGATCGCCGTCGACTCGGTGATCGCGAGCCTGAGGCGCGGATGGCGCTCGAAGACGCCGCCCCAGATCAGGAACCAGAGCGGCCGGACCGACCACCAGACGACCTCCGTGATGTAGATGCCCATCATCCCGAGGTGCTCGCCGTAGTCCTCCATGGGCGCCGCGCCCGAGTGCAGGTGGATCACCAACTCGAGGTCGGCGCAGGCGGCCCACACCGGCTCGTACCTGGGATGGTGATAGGCGTCGCGCTTGCCCCAGCACGACGGGATCAGGATGCCGCGCAGACCGCGCTCGCGCGCCCACCGGACCTCGCGCACCGCCTCGTCGACGTCCCAGCAGAGCGGCACGATCGCCACCCCCGCGCGCCGCTCCGGGGCCATCGCACAGAACTCGGAGAGCCAGCGATTGTGCGCCCGCGCGCCCGCCCACTGGAGCTCGGGGACGATGCGGTCGTCGGTCGGTAGCGAGAGGCCGGCGCCGAAGGGCGGCGCGTTCATCTCGGTGATGCCGTCGGGAAAGAGCACCTCGGCGGCGATGCCTTCGGCGTCCATCACGCGGACGCGCTCGTCGTGGTCCCACGCCGCGCTGAGCGACGCCTCGCGGCCGCGCCGCCACTCGGCGTTGACGTCGGCGACGAGGAACTTCGCCGCCATCTTGCGCGTCTCCTCGAGCTGGATCGGCAGGGCGGCGTCGAAGAGCTCGCGGTACTGCGGATCGAGGTAGTCGCGGTAGCGCTCGGGCAGGAGCCCGGCGTGGCCGTCGGACGAGATCACGAGGTGACGGTCCATCGTCGTCTCCTCACTCCGGATCGCTCGCGGCCGGGTCCGAGTAGAACTGGCGGACCCACTGGCGGAACGTCGCCAGCGTCTCGTCGGCGGCGCACAGCACCGGACGCGCCCGATGGATCTTGTGGGTCCAGATGCGCAGGTCTTGCGTCACGCCCGTCGACAGACCCTCGACGAAGTCCTCGCCCGCGACGTCGGCGAGGTTCCGCGTCACGGTGAACACCCAGCGCGAGTGGCTGTGGCCGCGATCGATCGGCGCCGTCGACGAGAACATGAGGAGACCGGCGTTCGGGATGCCGACGATGCGGACCGCGGCGAGGCCGAGCCCCCAGGAGTCCGTCTCGAGCGTGGTGTCGAAGGTCCCGTAGGGCGTCGCGCGGCGCTGGCTGGTCACGACGCGCATCACGCGCCCGCCGTCGCGCGTCTCCACCGTCGAGCGCGGCATGTCGGCGTTGCCGTGCACGTAGTGGAAGTGAATCGGGTCGTTGTTGTTCTCGTGCATCTCCTGCATGTGGACGGGGACGACGAGCTCGAAGGTGCGCGGCTCCGTCCACGCGGCGTCGCCGAGCTCGGCCATCTCCGGCACCTGCCAGTCCGGCGGCTTTCCGTCGGCGTGGCGCCAGACGAAGATCAGCCGATTACGCTCGACGACGTCCCACGCGGCGACGCGCGCGCGTGCCGGGACGCGGTCGCAGTACGGAATCTCGACGCAGGCGCCGGTCGCGTCGTAGCGCCAGCCGTGGAAGGGGCAGCGGATCGTGTCCCCGACGACGCGCCCGCCCTCGGCGAGGTGCGCGCCGAGGTGGGCGCAGTAGGCGTCGAGGACGACGGGAAGGCCCGAGCGGGTGCGGAACAGGACCAGGTCCTCGTCGAAGTAACGGAGCGACCGCACCTCGCCGGGCCCGAGGTCCTTGCTGAAGGCGACGGCGAACCAGCCGTTCGGAAGCGGCAGCTCGGTGTGATGCTTGTCGCGTCTGCTCATCGTCGCCTCCGCGCGGTCGAGCCGGTACGGAATCACTGCCCTACACAAACTCTGCGACGATGGGAACGACCACTGTCGAGGGGCATGTCTAGACCGCCGGGGCCGGCTCGAGATGCTCGGCGAAGCGGGCGGCCAGCGGCGTTTCTCCCGCGTCCGGGCGCAGGCACCAGAGCTTGTCGCCGGGAACGACCGTCTGATCGGTCGCCGCGATCAGCACGCCGCCGTCGCGCTCGACGAGCAGCGCGCATTCTCCCTCGCCGTACGGCAGGTCGCCGATCGGCGTCGGCGCGGCATCGTCCGGCACGTCGTAGCGCGCGATCCGCACGCGTCGTCGTCGGAGGAGGACGTTGACGTCGTCGGCGCCGGGGAAATGGCCGGGGAACGGCTTCGGCACGCCCGCGGCCGCGGTCTCCGCGTCGGTGAGCGCGAGCAGGTGCTCGACGCGGAAGTTGTCGCGAACGCGTTGCGTGACGAGGGTGTTCAGCTCGTAGTTCCGCGTGAGCGCGACGACGGCGCCGGCGAAGCGCGCGCCCGCCTCCTCGAGGGTCTCGAGCGCGAGCGCGTCGCCCTCGTACACCGGGAGGCCGCGCGCGCGCGCCGCGCGGCAGAGCGTCGGGCTGCGGTCGACGAGGGCGACCTGGCGTCCGAGCCGCTGGAGGAGCAACGCCAGCAGCCGGCCGAGGTGGTCGGCGCCGACGACCAGCACGCCGACCATCGACGGTGCGTCGACGTGCAGCAGGTGCGCGACGCGCCGGGCGGTGAGCCCTTGGACCGTGACCGTGAGGGCGATCGTGAGGAACACCAGCGCCTCGAGGGTGCTGCCGCCCGGGATGCCGGCATCCGCGAGCAAGAGGCTGAAGAGGCCGGCCACGGCGGCGGCCACGATGCCGCGCGGGCAGATCCAGCTCAGGAACAGGCGCTGGCGCCAGCCGAGCGGCGTGCCCGCGGTCGCGGCGAGCACCGCGAGCGGCCGCCCGACCCAGGCGACGATCGCGACGACGGCGACGCCGGGCCAGCCGAGCGCCACGACCGCCGCGAGCCGCACGTCCGCCGCGAGCACGACGAAGATGAACGACAGCAGGATGACGGTGAGCGTCTCTTTGAACTGGCGCATCCGGCCGATGTCGGGGACGTGCAGGTTCGCGAGCGTCGCGCCGGCCGTCACCGCCGCCATCAGCCCGGCGTCGGGCGAGAGCGCGCTCGCGCAGGCCGCGGTCAGCAGCGCCGCCGAGAGCACGACCGGGTTGACGAGATCGACGGCGATCCACTGTCGCCGCAGAAGGGCTGCGACCGCGACGCCCGCCAGCACGCCGGCAGCGCCGCCGGCGACGAGCCGCAGGATGACGAGCCAACCCGCCTGCAACGCGGCTTCGCCGCCGAGGACGTAGTCGAGGAGGACGATCGCGACGACCGCGCCGATGGGGTCGATCAGCACGCCTTCGCTCACGAGGAGATCGCGCACCTCGCGGTCGACGTTGAGGCGCGCCAGCAGCGGCGTGACGACCGTCGGGCCGGTGATGATCATGATCGCGCCATAGAGGAGCGCCACCGGCCAGCCGACGCCGAGCACGAGCCGGGCGGCGAGCATGCCGACGATCAGCGAGACGGCGCTGCCCCACGTGAGCAGACCGAGGAGCGCGCGCTGCACCTGTCGCAGGCGCGCGAGGTCGAGCGCGAGTCCGCCCTCGAACAGGATCACCGTCACCGCGAAGGTGACGAGATCGGCGCGTCCGCGGCCGAACACGTGGGGATCGAGGAGGCCGAGCCCGTCGGGTCCGACCGCCGCGCCCGCGGCGAGGAGCACGACGATGCTCGGCGCCGCGAGCCGTTCCGCCAGCGCCTGCGCCGCCATGCCCACGGCGAGCGCGACCGTCGCATCGAGGAAGGCCGACTCCGGCATCAGATCTCGACCTGCACGCCGATCTCGACGACCCGGTTCGGCGGCAGGTGGAAGTACGCGGTCGCGCTCTCGGCGTTGCGCGCCATCAGCGCGAACAGGCGCGCCTGCCAGAGCGGCAGCCCGACGTGCGCGCGCGGCAGCAACGTCTCGCGACCGAGGAAGAACGTCGTCTGCATGATGCGCAGGTCGAGGCCGGTCCGCTCGGCGACGCGCTCGAGGTCGTACGGCACGTGCGGGTCTTCCATGAACCCATAGCGGCACGTCACCCGATGAAACCCGTCCTCCTTCGAGACGACGTCCGCCCGCTCGCTCGCGGGGACGTACGGGATCTCCGCGGTGATGGCCGTGAGCAGTATGACCTGCTCGTGGATGACCTTGTTGTGCTTGACGTTGTGGAGGAGCGCCGTCGGGACGCCGTGGCTCGTGCTCGTCATGAAGACGGCGGTGCCGGCGACGCGGGTCACGGGATGCGCGCGCAGATCGGCGATGAAGTGCCCGAGCGGCACCGCGTGATCGTGGAGCTTCTGCGTCACCAGTCGCCGGCCGCGGCGCCACGTCGCCATCGCGACGAAGATCAGCCCGGCGACGACGAGCGGGAACCAGCCGCCGTGGGGAATCTTCGGGAGGTTCGCCCCGAGAAACGCCAGGTCGACGATGCCGAACGCGGCGACGACGAGTCCGACCGCGACGCGGCTCCAGCCCCACACGTGGCGTGCCGCGAGCCCGAGCAGCACCGTCGTGATCACCATCGTCGACGCGACCGCGACGCCGTATGCGGCGGCGAGAGCGCTCGACGAGCCGAAGCCGATGACGAGAGCGATCGTCGCGGCCATCAGCGCCCAGTTGACCGGCGGCACGTAGATCTGGCCGATCGTCTCCGAGGACGTGTGCTCGATGCGCAGGCGCGGCGCATACCCGAGCTGCACGGCCTGGCGCGTCAGCGAGAAGCATCCGGAGATCACCGCCTGTGACGCGATGATCGTCGCCGCCGTCGCGAGCCCGACGAGCGGCAGCAGCGCCCAGCGCGGCGCGAGCAGGTAGAACGGGTTCTGCGCGGCGGCGGGGTCGCCGAGCAGCAGCGCGCCCTGGCCGAAGTAGTTGAGCACCAGCGCGGGGAGCACGATCACGAACCAGGTGAGCCGGATGGGCCGCCGCCCGAAGTGCCCCATGTCCGCGTACAGCGCCTCGCCGCCGGTGACGACGAGGAACACCGCGCCGAGGACGAAGAGCGCGTGGCGGTGATTGCGCGCGACGAACCGCAGCGCCGGGAGGGGCGAGGCGGCCGCGAGCACCGCGGGCTCGCGCACGATCGCGTGGGCGCCGATCGCGGCGAGGACGATGAACCAGACGAGGCTCACCGGCCCGAAGGCGGCGCCGACGCGCGCCGTGCCGCGGCTCTGCACGGCGAAGAGGAGGACGAGGATCACGATCGTGATCGGACGCACCCAGGGCGCGAAGGCGTCGGTCGCCACCGCGAGCCCGTCGGCCGCGCTCAGGACCGAGATCGCCGGCGTGATCATGCCGTCGCCGTAGAGCAGAGCGGCGCCGAAGAGGCCCGCCGCGACGATCGCCGCCGGATGACGGCGCTCGCCGCTCCGCAGGAGCGCGAGCAAGGCGAGGATGCCGCCTTCCCCGCGGTTGTCGGCCCGCAGCACGAACACCAGATACTTGACGGAGATGACCACGATCAGCGCCCAGAGGATCATCGACATCACGCCGAGCACGTTCGCGACGCTGGGCTCGATCGCGTAGTGGCCGAAGAAGCATTCGCGGACGGCGTAGAGCGGGCTCGTGCCGATGTCGCCGTACACCACGCCGAGCGCCGCGATCGAGCTTCGCACGAGCCGCGCCTCGGCGGGCGCCGACGTCGTGCCGAGCGTGGGTTGCGAGCGGTCCTGCGCGGCGGTGCGGGTCATGCGGTGCTCGCGTAGTAGCCGATCGCCTCCGCGGCCGCGAGTACGGGCTCGCGGCGCCTCGGGAAGCGTGACCGGCTCGCCGGCGGGCGATCATCGCCGTCGCCGGCACCGGCGTTGGCGGCGCGATTCCAGTGGCGTGCGACGCCGGTGTTCCGCTAGGTTCATGCCGTCGCGGCCGCCGGGAGCCGCGACCGCCGCCCATGCCCGCGCCGACCAAGCTCACCACCGATCGGGTGAACCATCTGAACAGCGCGCTGATGGTCGGCGCGTGCGCCGCCGCGTACGTGGCGCCGCTCGAGCTCTTCCTCTTCTCGTACGCCGTCCTGGGGCCGCTGCACTACCTGACCGAGATCTCGTGGCTGCACGACCGCAAGTACTTCACCACCCAGCGGGCGGACCGCATGCTGATCCTCGCGCTCTGCGCGCTGCCGATCGTCGTGAGGCTCGCCGGCCTCGAGACGTCGCGATCGCTCGCGCTCGCGACCTACGCGGCGCTCGGCGTCGCGGTGGTGCTGTCGCTGGTCGCGCGCCCGCTCGCGCGCGGATGCTGGATCGCGGTCGTCGCCGCGGTCGCGGCGCTGGCGCTGCCGTCGGACGACGTGCGGACGGTCTTCGGTCTCTTCGTGCCGACGATCGTCCACGTGCTGCTCTTCACCGCCGCGTTCGTCCTCCTCGGAGCGCTCCGCCATCGAAGCCTGTCGGGCGCCGGCTCGCTCGGCGTCTTCGGCCTCTGCGTCGCGACCTTCTTCGTGTACGCGCCGGCGGGCGCGCCGCCGCCGCCGAGCGCGCACCAGATCGATACCTATCGCTCGTTCGCGCAGCTCAACGTGCAGCTGCTCGACTGGCTCGGCTTCGGGGAGATGAGCGGGCCGACGCAGGTGCTCGGGTCGGTCGCGGGGCAGCGGGTGATGCGCTTGATCGCGTTCGCCTACACGTACCACTACCTGAATTGGTTCTCGAAGACGTCGGTGATCCGCTGGCACGAGGTGCCGCGCTGGCGCTTCGCTGCGGTCCTCGGGCTGTGGCTGGCGTCGCTCGCGATCTACGCGTGGGACTACCGGACGGGGATCGCCGTGCTGTTTTCGCTGAGCCTCACCCACGTCTATCTCGAGTTCCCGCTGAACGTGCAGTCGTTCGTCGGGATCGGGCGCGAGCTGAACGCGCTCGCGCGCGGGCTCTCGGGGCCGGCCTCGGCGCCGGCGCCGCGCGCCTCGCGCTGAGCCGCGCGCGCGGTCAGCGCGCCTCGACGGCGGCGCCGTGCCGCGCGGCGCTCGCGGTCTCGGCGCGCCACGCACCGTAGGCGCCGCGTACCAGCAGCGCCCCGGCGAGGAGGACGCCGAGCGCGCCGGCGACGTTGCCGACGTAGAGGAGGACGTTCAGCGCCGGTCCGGACGCCGTGAGCCCGCGGTGCCCCGCCACCGCCGTCACGACCAGACCGACGGAGAGCGCGTAGGTCGACGGCAGCAACGTCCCCGCGAGCAATGCCGAGCCGCGCGCGGGCAGCGACAGGTGACGCCCGGCGGCGCCGACGACGAGGAGGAGAATCCCGGCGGCGATCAGCGACGAGTGGGTGACCGCCCAGGCGTGGATCGTCTCGGGCCCCCGTCCGTCGATGATCGCGCCGGCGAGCGGCAGACCGGCGAGCAGTCCGCCGAGCAGCACCAGCGTCCCGTGGAAGAGCATCTGAGCCTGCGTGTGTCGCGTCATCGTTCGCCTCCTTTGCAGCGCGCGGGGTTTCGGTTAAGAACCGCGGCGATCGTTCCACCGTCCTCCCGGTCGCGTCACCTCGCATTGACGATGCCGCGCAGCAAACGCAGCAAGGAGTCCGTCGAGCAGCGAAAACGGCCGCTCCAGGGGCGTTCACGGTCGACGGTGGAGGTGATCCTCGAGGCCGCGGCTCAGGTTCTGGAGCGCGACGGCTACGCGGCGGCGACCACGGACCTGATCGCCGAGCGCGCCGGCGTCTCGATCGGCAGCCTCTACCAGTACTTCCCGAACAAGGACGCCATCCTGCTCGCGCTGACGCAACGGCACGCGCTCCAGGCGCAGACGGTCCTCGAGCCGCTGCTGCACGAGATCGTGAGCGACACCCCGCCGCTCGACGCATGGCTCGGGCGGTTCGTCGCCGCCTGCGTCGGGCTCAACGGACCGCGGCCGCGGCTGCATCAGATCCTCTTCGAGGAGACGCCGTTTCCGCCCGAGATCCTCGAGGGGATGTACCAGACCGGCGACCTCATCGTGCAGCTCTTCGCCGACTACCTCGCGCGCGTTCCGGGCGTGACGGTGACGGACCCGCGACTCGCCGCCTATCTCGTCTTCCGCGCTCTCGGCGCCGTCGTTCACGCCGGAGCGGTGCGGCGCCCGCCGGAGCTCAGCCCGGAGGCCTGCGGCGATGAGCTGCTCGTTCTCCTGTGTCGCTATCTGACGGCGCCGCATCCCGCGTCGATCCGCCGGCCGTGACCGCGGTGGATCGCGCCGCACGATCGAGGATCTGGCGGTCCGTGCGCGCGTCGAGCATCGAGAGCGCGCCGTTCAGCAGCTTGGCGGCGACCCAGCTGATCGGCTCCGGCGGCCAGGCGCGGAGCTTCCGCGCGAGCGCCGCCTCCGCGGGATGGGTCCGGCCCTGCGCGCGCTCGGCGAGGAGCGCGCCCATGAGCGTCGCCTGCGCGACGCCGTGGCCGCAGTAGCCGAATCCGTAGAGCACGTTCGCGTGCGCGCCGGCGGCGCCGATCATCGGCAGGAAGTCGAGCGTCAGCGCGATCCAGCCGCCCCAGAAGGTTGCGATCGACACCGGCGCGAGCTCGGGGAAGCGCGCGCGGAACCCGCGCTCGACGATGGCGAACGCCTCGGGGTCGTACCCCTCGGGCAGACCGCCGCCCCACGCGTAGCGCACGACCTTCGAGCCGCCGACGATCGTGCCGCGTAGCGTGAGCCGGTAGCTCTCGAGGATCTCGTGCGCGGTGTAGACGCCTTCGCGGCCGTGCCATCCGAGGTCGCCGAGCTGGGCGTCGGTGAGCGGCGCGGTCTCGAAGAGCGAGACCCGGAGCGGCGCGACGGCGCGCGGCTTCCACCCGAGCGCCGGCGTGTAGGCGTTGGTCGCCAGGATCGCGCGATCGGCGGTGATCGTGCCGCCGCGACAGCGGGCGCGAACCGGAGCGCCGTCCTCGAGGCGTTCGACGACGGAGCCCTCGAACAGGCGGACCCCGGCGTCGATCGCGCGGCGGCGGAGGCCCATCACGTAGCGCCCGGGGTGCAGCGTCCCGCCGCGCTCCTCGAGAACGCCGCAGAGAAAAGCCGGCGGCAGACCGCGTTCGCGCATCTGCTCGTACGAGAGGAAGCGCACGTGGCCGCCGAGCTGCGCCGCCGTCTGCGCCGCCTTGCGGAGACGCGGCTCGTGTTTCGGGTGCAGGCCGGCGAGGACGTTGCCGCTGCCGATGTAGTCGCAGTCGATCGCCTGCTCGTCGATCGTGCGCGCGGTGTACGAGACGGCGTCGTCGGCGAACCGCACCAACGCCTCGGCGCGCTCGCGCCCGAACATACGCAGCAGCGTCGGCAGGTCCTTGCCGATCGTCGGCGTCAGGTGGCCGGCGTTTCGGCCGCTCGCGCCCGCGCCCGCGAAGTCGCGCTCCAGCACGACGACGTCGACTCCCGAGGCCGCGAGCGCCAGCGCCGCCGAGAGACCGGTGTAGCCGCCGCCGATCACGACGACGTCGGCTCGCAGGTCGCCGTCGACCGCCGGCCGGAGATCGGCGGGCGCGTCGACCCAGGGACTCACCTCGCGATAGGGCAACGTGCGGGTCATCGCCGGGTTTCTCGCACCGAACGCGTGAAAGGCGAAACGGCGCACGCCCGGCTCGCCCGCGCCGTCACTCGATGCCCCATCGCTTGAGCTTGTCGTAGAGCGTCCGGAGTCCGATCCCGAGCCGCTCGGCCGCGGCCCGCCGGTTCCCGCCGCAGTCGGCGAGGGCGGCGACGACGGCTTCGCGCTCGATCGCGTCGAGCGTGACCGATCGCGAGGCGGTGGAGCGCTCGGGCGCCGCCGGCGCGTCCGCCAAGCCGAGATGCTCGCGGGTGACCGGCGCGCCATCGGAGAGGATCAGGCCGCGCTCGAGGGCGTTCGCGAGCTCGCGAACGTTCCCCGACCAGGGGGCGGTCCGGATCGCCTGGAGCGCGTCCGGATCGAGACGCGGCTCGCTCACGCCGAGCTCGGGCCCGAGTCGGTGGAGCAGCGCCTCGGCGAGCGGCGCGATGTCGAGCGGCCGCTCGCGCAGCGGCGGGAGTGCGATCGGGAACACCGCGAGACGATGGTAGAGGTCCTCGCGAAATCGGCCCTCCGCGATTCGCCGCCGCAGGTCGCGATTGGTCGCGGCGATCCAGCGCACGTCGCACTCGATCGTCTGGCCGCCGCCGACGCGCTCGAACCGCCGCTCCTGCACGACCCGTAGCAGCTTGGCTTGCAGATCGGGCTTGAGCTCCGCGACCTCGTCGAGGAAGAAGGTGCCGCCGTCGGCGAGCTCGAGCCGTCCGCGATGGCGCTGGGTGGCGCCGGTGAACGCCCCCTTCTCGTGGCCGAAGAGCTCGCTCTCGAGGAGCGTCTCCGAGAGCGCGGCGCAGTTGACGGCGACGAACGGTCCGCCGGCGCGCGCGCTCAGGCGGTGGATCGCACGGGCGACGATCTCCTTCCCGGTGCCGCTCTCGCCCTGCAGCAGGACGGTGCTCGCGGTCCGCGCGACCTTGCGGACCGCTTCCTCGACGGCCGCCATCGCCGGATCGCCGTAGGAGAGCGGCGGCGCGTCGTCGTCGGAGGTGCGATCCTTCCACGCGCGCAGCGCCGTGCGCTCGAGCGCCCGAGCGACCACGAGGCGCAGCTCGGTCGGGCTCCGCAGCGGCTTCTGGAGATAGTCGAAGGCGCCGAGCTTCATGGCCTCGATCGCCGTGTCGACGGTCGCGTGCGCGGTGACGACGACGATCTCGGTCTCCGGCCAGGTCGCCCGCGCCGTCCGCAGGAGCTGCATCCCGTCGACGTCGGGCATGCGCAGGTCGGTGATCAGGAGATGGAACGCGCGCGCCGCGAGCTCGTGCAGCGCGGCGCGCCCGTCGGCGACGCGGGTGACCTTGTGTCCCTCGGTCTCGAGCGCGTCGGCGATGAACCGCCGCAGGCCCTCTTCGTCGTCGGCGACCAGGATGCGTGCCATCGTCCGCTCAGGTGCCCGGTATCCGAACCCGGAACACGGCGCCACCGTCCGGATGATTGCGGACGTCGATGCGGCCGCCGTGCAGCTCGACCACGCGACGGGCGACCGCGAGACCGAGCCCGGTGCCGCGCACGCGCGTGGTGTGGAACGGCTCGAAGATGCGGGTGACGTCGCCGGCGGCGACGCCCGGGCCGCGGTCGCGCACCTCGTAGACCAGCGACCGGTCCTGCACGCGCACGCACGCCCGGCTGCGGGCCGTCGGCGGCGAGGCCTGGACGGCGTTCTGCAAGAGGTTCGCGAGCACCTGATGCATCCAGAGCGGGTCGAGCCGCCAGCGCGCCGGCGCGTGCGCGGTGTCGAGCTCGATGCGCGTGCCGTCGACCGAGGCGGCGGCGTCCCGCAGGATCGCCGCGGGGTCGGCGTCGACGGCCTCGACGCGGTTCGCCCGCACGAAGCTCAGGAGCTGCTCGCAGAGCGCCTCGAGCCGGAGGGCCTCGCGCACCAGGAGCTCGGCACGGTCGCGGGCGCGCTCGTCGCCGGCAACCTGCTCGGCCATGAGCTGGGCGTTGCCCTTGATCGACGAGAGCGGATTGCGCAGCTCGTGCGCCAGGACGGCCGACGCCTCGCCGAGCGCCGCCAGCTGCTGGTCGCGAGCGAGCGCGTCGCGGAGCGCGTCGGCGCGGGTCGCGAGCCGTCGGTGGAGGACCGTCGCGCCGACGAGCACGAGCGCCGCGACCAGGCTCGCGAACGTCGTGCCGTACGTCGCCGCCCACAGCGCCGCGACCGGCGGCGCGTCGTACTCGATCGCGAGCGGCCAGGGGTGCGGCGAGTCGGTCGGCGGTGGCGGTTGAGCCACCGCTGGCATCGGCGGCGCGCCGGGCAACGGCGGCGGCGCGTGGATCATGAGAAGGCGTCCGCCGATCCGCCGCGGCGGGCCGCCCGGGCCGGCGGCGCGGATCGTCGCGACGACGTTGGCGGGCGGCGACACGCAGTCGCCTCGTCGCGCGCGCACGCGAAGGTCGGGCTCGAAGATGGTGAGACAGTGGAGTCCCTCGGGCGCGAGCCGCTCCAGCAGGCGATCGATCGCCGCCACGTCGAGGGCCTCGCCGGTCGGTGGGTGCGCGCCGCGGATCTCGCGGAGGAGGTGCTCGCCGTGACCGCCGGCGAGGATCGGCGACGCGAGATGCGCCTGCCACCAGCCGAACGCGGCGTTCGCCACCAGGATCGCGCCGGCGCCGCAGGCGACCCAGAGCTGCGCGGTTCGCAGCCACGTGGGAGGGCCGGCGAGGTCTTCGGACATGGAGCGTCGGCTGTGCATGATTCGTACCCGAGACGCGTGCATCGTAGCGCCGCCGCGCCGCGGCGAGTAGCCGCACGCGGCGCCCGGCGCGACGGTCGACGAATGCGGAAACCGCACCCGGCTGCGGATTCCGCATCGCGCGCGGCGCTCCGTTCCGCGAAAAGCGGCGGCTCCCGGCCGCGGAAACCGGTGGCATCCGCGTTGCTGATCGCGTTACACACCTCGGGAGGGCGACGATGGCATACACCCACGTTCGAGACTTCATCCACCTGCCGGCGCTGGTCGTGGCGCTGGCGTGCGTCGTCGGCGCGACGTCGGCACGCGGCGTCGCGGCGGCAGCCGAGCAGACGGTCCTCGGATCGCAGCTGCTCGTGAAGAACCCCGGTGACGCGACCAAGCGCAAGCTCACCACCACGGCCAAGGAGCGCGCGAGCACCGACGCGATCGTCGGCGACCCGACGGTCGGTGGCGGCGTCCTGGAGGTGATCGTGAACGGCGACGCGCCGAGCGCGCAGTCCTTCGCGCTGCCGCAGGGAACGAGCAGCTCGGGGAAGCCCTTCTGGTACGCCACCTCGACCGGCTACCGGTACCGCGACTCGAAGGGCGAGAACGGCGCCGTCAAGGACGTGAAGATCCAGCGGTCGTCGTCCGGCACGTTCCTCCTCAAAGCGATCGTCCTCGGCAAGAACGGAACGGTCACCGTCGTACCGCCGAATCCGGGAACGGACGGGTGCGTCGCGCTGACGATCGCCGGCGGCGACCGCTACTCCGCGGAGTTCGCGCCGCCGGGCACGGTCAAGAACGTCGACGTCAAGCTCTTCTCGGTGAAGAAGCCGACCGCAAAAGGCGTGTGCGCGGCGGTGCCGACGCCGACCGCGACGCTCACCGCGACGCCGACGCCGACGCTCACCCCGACGCCGAGCGCGACCGCGACCGGCGCGGCGAGCTGCCAGTCGGCGAGCTTCCTCGACGTCAGCAACGCCGCCGGCCCGAGCTACAACAACCTGCACCCGTCGCTCTCGGTCTCGTGCGGCGCCTCGACGGTGACGGTCCTCAGCAACGGCGTTCCCACCTACATGTACGTCGCGCTCACGCCGAACGGTCTGCAGGCGAAGAGCTACACCTTCACGCTCCCGCGCTATCCGGCGATCGCCGCGAGCACGACGCCGGTACCGCTGCTCGGCAACGTCGGCGTCGCCGTCAACGGGATTCCGATCTACGGCGTCAACGAGGGCGCGCAGCCGGCGTCGGACGCCTACGGCGACCCGATCGCCGCGAACATCCTCGACGAGTGCGGCAGTCATTCGGCGCAGCAGGGGACGTTCCACAACCACACGCTGCAGGTGAAGTGCCTCGTCCAGAGCGCGGTCTCGGAGTCGGAGCCCTGGAACGACCCCGATCCGTCGCCGAGCGTGCCGTCGCCGATCGTCGGCTACGCGTTCGACGGCTTCCCGATCTACGGGCCGTACGAGTGCACGGACGCGGGCTGCTCGTCGGTGCAGGAGATGCTCAGCAGCTGGGACAACGTCGGCTACCAAGCGGGGACCGTCGGCTGCACCTCGAGCGCCGCGTGCTCGAACGGCTATTGCACCGACGTGATGATCAACGGCGCGCCGACCACGGCGTGCGTGCCGAAAACATGCGTGTGGTCGAACAACCAGTACACCGCGAAGGCGGGATCGAACTACCTCGATCAGTGCAACGGGCACGTCGGACCGAACGGCGACTACCACTACCATACGACGTCGACGTTTCCGTACATCCTCGGCTGCTATCGCGGCACGCCGACGAACAACGGGGGAAACGGGACGCCGCCCGGCGGCAGCTGTCCGTAGTGCGAGGGCGGGGCGCGACGGCGGTCTGCCTCCTCGGGCTCCTTCTCGCCGGCTGCTCCCGGCAGGCGGCGGTTCTACCGCCGAGCCCGCATCGCGTGCGCTACCAGCTCGACTGGGTGCAGGACGGCGTCGCGAGGTCGGCGGACGGCGCCGGCTGGGAGGTGACCAACGACCTCGGCTATCGCGTGCACCTGACCCGCGGCTACCTCACCAGCTACAGCATGGAGCTCGTCGAGTGTCCGAAGGCGGCAAGCCCGACGCCGCTCGCCGCGATCGAGAGGCTGCCGTGGCCGGCGATCATCGGTATCGCCTGGGCCGGCCACCTCTCCGGCACGCCGAATCCGGCGGCGATCCATCCGATGCAGGTGGAGTCGCTGACCGCGCCGGCGGCGCGCGCGGTCGGCAGCGTCCTCCTCCAGCCCCAGCCATATTGCCAGCTGCACTACCTGGTCGCGCGCGCCGGCCACGACTCGCCCGGGCTGCCGTCCGATCTCGACATGGTGGATGCCACCCTCCACGTCGAGGGAACCTATCGTGCGCCGGGGTCGCCGACCGCCGCGCCGTTCATGCTGCACACGCCGGCGGCCAACGGCGGGCTCTTCGATCACACCGCGAGCGGCGCGGCGCTGCACGTCGACACCGGACGCGCGGCGGTGCGCGTCACGGTGCGCCGCCACCTCGGAAAGATCTTCGACGGCGTCGACTTCACGAAGATGTCGACGCGAATGGTCGCGGGGCAGATCTTGAAGTCGCTGATCGACCACGTCGAGGTCACGGTCGAGCAGGTCGATGCGGGCGCTTGAGCGGACGCTCTGGCTGGTCGCGGTCCTCGGGCTCGCGGCCGTCGCGCTCTCGAGCCGCGGACGATCGGTGCGGACCGCCGCGGCGGCGCGGCCGCCGGCGCCGCCGGGAGTGCGCCTGTCGATGCAGGCCCTGCACCAGCAGGGCGGCGTGCCGCTGCGCTGGCAGCTGACGCTCGCCCCGGGCGACGCGGCCGCGGGACGCCGGACGTTCCTCGATCTCGGCTGCGCGTCGTGCCACCGGATCGCGGGCGAGCCGTCGGCCGAGGGCGCGTCGAGCGACCTCGGTCCCGAGCTGACCGGAATGGGGACGCATCACCCGCCGGCATACTTCGCCGAGGCGATCCTGAACCCCGACGCCGTCCTGATCGACGCGCCCGGGTACATCGGTGCGGACGGGCGCTCGACCATGCCGACGTATCCCGATCTCACGATCGGCGAGCTCGACGACCTCGTCGCGTACCTCGCGTCGCTGAAGGACGGCGGCGCGACCCCGAGCTGCCACGCCGCCGGCCCGTCGACGGCGGCCGCGCTCACCGTGGCGCCGGTCGACCTCACGGACCGACCGCAGCCGCAGCCCGAAGGGAAGCAGGCGTTCTTCACGCAACGCTACGACGTGCTGCCCGGCCGGCTCGCCGCGTTCGAGGCGTGGTTCGCGGCCGAAGGGCGGCCGGCGTTCCTCGCGGTGAGCGGCCTGCTCCGCGTCGACAGCATCGTCGACGTCTCGCGGCCGGCGCCCGCGATCACGACGACGTTCGGCTTCCGCGACGAGACCGCGCTCCGCAACTTCCTCGGCGACCCCGCGACCGCCGACGTCTTCGCGCGCTTCGACGCGTTCGTCGGCCCGCACGGCCACCATGCCTCGACCCGTCCCCTGGTGTATCGCGCGCCGACGCTCTCGGCGGCGCACGACGACGCTCGGTGATCCCGCAGCTGGCGCTCGCCGGCCGCTCCCGACGGCGACAGTCCGGCGCGCCGTCCCCCCGCACGCCGATTCGGATTGACGTCGGACGCCGTGGCGGTGTATGCGCGCGGCGAAAGATTGCGGCATGCGGGTCGCGCATCGGCTGGTACCTCTCTTCCTGATCCTCTCCTCCTCCGCGTGGGCGGCGTCCGGCACGCTCGACACCGCCTTCGGTCCCGACCACGTCGGCAAGGTCGTGACGCTGGTGCCGGGACAGGACGTCGCCAACTCCGTCCTGGTGCAGGCCGATCTGGGCATAGATCGGCATCTTGCGTGCAGAGTAATCGAGACCACAGCGCCCGCTTCGTAAGAGACCCTTCCCAGTCGGGTGCGGACGACGGGAACCGTCTCCAAGCGACGGAAATCCCCCCCATTTGATCACTGAATCATCAGAACCTGTGATTTCGAAACCCGCACCCCTGGCGTAGACGTTTGGAGCCGTGTCTGTCAGCTGAACCCGGACTCCGATAGTCAACCTACCCGACGAGGAGACCCGAGATGCGTTCCGACTGCCGATCCTCTCCTGTTTGCGGGCCCGGCCGTTCAGGAGCTGGCAGTCCTCTCCAAGTTCGAGGCGCAGTCGGGCGGCATCCTGAAACCGTTCGATGCAATAGATGGGAAGGCGCAGCGCAATGGAGGACCTGATGGCCAATCAGAAGCTGACGGAATCACGTGCCGTACCCCGAACCGCTGCGCAACACCGGCGACGACTGCATCTCGTTGGCGCCGTGTTCATCGTGGGAGCCGCTGTGCTGGCTTCTCCCCCGCGTGCGCTGGCGACGACCCGCTACGTGGATCCCGCGGCGGCATCCGCGGCTCCCGGAACCGGCTGCGGTGCCGCAGCCGCGTATTCCCAGATCTGCGCAGCGCCCGGGCCGGGCACGGGAACCCCTTGCGCGGCGGGATCCGCGCTCGCTGCCGCCATCCCGGGCGACACGATTGAGGTCTGCGCCGGCACCTACAATGAGAACGTCGAGATAAGCATCTCGAACGTCACGCTGCATGGTGCGAAGGCCGGTGTTCCCGCCGGACCCGACGCGGTACCGGCCGGCCGGGGCGTCGGCGAGTCGATCATCGTCGGGCAGACGACCTCGGCGATTCACCTCTCGGTCAGCGGTCTCACCGGAGTCGTGATCGACGGCTTCACCATCCAGAGCGGCAACTTTCCGGCGATCCACGACAACCCGAACTTCGCCAGCACGTCGCACGTGTGGGCGAACAACATCATTGAGGCCGGAGCCGGTTGCGGCGCGGCGCTCGGTGCGATCAACCTGAACCGCTTCAGCGACACGCAGATCCTCAACAACCACATCGTCGGCTGCGGTTGGGGAATCCAGAACCAGACCGGCGTACCCACTTCCCTTCCGAGCCTCATCGAGGGCAACTACTTCGGTGGAGCGGGGAACAGCATCATCCTGGGTACCGGCCATGCCCCGGGCAACATCATCCGGGACAACCTCTTCGAGAGGTCCGGCTCCGGCATCATCGCCGGCTGCCCTGGGCTCGTGATCACCGACAACACGTTCCAGGTCGGTGGCTCGGCCATCTACTTCCACACCAACGCTACCGGGGCCACGATCACCGGGAACGAGATTCTGAACGGCTCCAACGGAATCCGGCAGAGGCTCGACTTCGGCCCGTATACGCTCGGCCCGACGAACGAGGTGCACTACAACAACATCGTCGGCAACACGGGCTTCGGCGCCGAGAACCAGGTGCCCCCCGGTGACCAGGACATCGACGCCACGTGCAACTGGTGGGGCTCCGCCGACGGTCCGTCCCCGACCGGCTCGGGCGACGCGGTCACTGCCGGTGTCGAGTACGTGCCGTGGCTCGTGGCGCCCGCCCCCGGCGGAGCCTGCATCGGCGGCCTCGCCACCGCGACGCCGACGCCGACGCCCACGCCCACAGTGACGGCGACGCCGACGCCCGTCTGCGGCAACGGCGTCGTCGAGCCCCTCGGAGGAGAAACTTGCGATCCGCCGGGCTCGATGCAGCCGCCAAACGGCAACAGCTGCCGGGCCGACTGCACCTTCTGCGGGGACGGGATCGTGCAGGCCCCGGAGTCGTGTGACGACGGCAACAGCGATCAGTGCGATCCGGTGCACCCGCAGAAGCCCGTCCAAGGCGATACCTGCAACAATCAATGCGCCGGACTGATCTGCAAGGATCCGTCGAGCATCAAGCTCACGAGCGGGTCCGACGTCTTCAAGGCCCACGGCGTGCTCATTCCGATGAACGGCGGTCGCGCGATCGACTTCGACACCAACGAGCTGTTCATCGGTCTCAGTACCGAAGCGGGGGTCATCTTCGAGACGAGCCTGCCGGCGGGACGGATCGAGAAGAAGCCGAACGGCAGCTTTAGGTACCGTGACGTCACGGCGCGGACAGCCGGCGGCATCTACCAGTTGAAGGCCAAGCGCACCCGGGACGGCACGTACAAGCTCACCGTGATCGCGTACGGTGAGATCGTGGGGGCGGGGCCCGACATGGTGACGCACATCCGCGTCGGAGATCAGGAGTGGACCGTGCAGGCCACCTGGAAGCAACGCGGCTCGGGCTGGAAATTCGTGAGTGCGATACCCTAGGCGCAGAGCGCCACTTCCGGGCGACAACGCTTACTTCATCCGCGTCGGGAATGCAGTGTAGGCTCTTCTGATTCGGGAGGCCTGCTGAGGTATCGGGTGATGAAGCGGCGGTGTCGGGGCGAGAGGACCTCGCACGCCCAGTCGGGTGGAAGCGCGAAGGCGGACTCGTCGGGCGGCGCCGGCAGGTGCTCGCGCCGCCACCCCGCGAGGTCGGGGAGGAGGACATCGCCGCCGAAGTGGAGCTCGGGCTCGTAGAGGATCTACCGACCGCCTGGCTGGTCCGGGTCGCCGGGTAGTTCGTCGAACGGAGTATCTACTGACCGTCGCGGGCGGCCGCTCGGTACCTACAGCGACGCGAGCAACGCCAGTAGGTCGGCCTTCGCGGCGGCGCTCAGCTTCTCGTAGGCCTGTCGCGAGCCGGCGGCTTCCGCGTCGTGCCGATCGATCGCGCCGTCGATGCAATTGGACGTTGCCAAGGAGACCGTTCGGACTTCCTTCGATCCACGATCACCCGTCCCGCGTAGTAAGCCCCTCACGCAATCCCGAGCCAAAGCGCCAGCAGTCGCGTCAGCTGCATCAGCTTGTCGGACTCCAGCTGTCCGCCAGTGGGACGAAGGCCAGCAGCCGGAACGCCTACGATACGCTCGACCATGATCTGCGAGACGTTACGGAGGCGGTTGGTCGACGAGGGGTCGACCGTAATGCGTGTGAACGGCGGCGGCCTTGCGGCGATCTCCGAAGTGAAGGGTACGATGATGACCATCGGGTACGGCAACAAGTGGCCGGACTGAACGACGACCGCAGGGCGCGGCTTTCCCGTCGCGACTGTGACGATATCACCGCGCGTCACGCGTCGGTCCAGCCGGGGGCATCGTCCAGTACTCGCTGGACATAGGCATCCCACTCTCGATCGGGGTGGCGCGCGAGAAATTGCCTCGTTCGGCGGACCGCGTCACGGAACCCTCGCGCGTTCGGATCCGGCACCCAGAGCTGGACGAGCTTGAAGCCCCGACGGCGCATCTCGGCCCGATGCCGCTGCAATCGTGTCTGCTTCGTCTTCGCTGGCCTTCCGCGTGCCTTCGTCGCCTGTCGCATCATCTATCCGTATCATGAAACGCAACGAGTGCGAACGGGACTTCGTCGTCGAACGCTCCCTTGATCGCCGGAAGACGCACGAAGTGTCGGCGGCGCGCGAGCGGTTGCCGCAGGCGCAGCACCGCCGCGGGTGGCACATGGACGATCGCGCGGTAACAGCTGCGCGAAAGTTCCTCGCGGCAAAATGTGCCCGGCAGCTCGCGGCGTCGGGACCGTGACCGGCGCACGGATGCCGATCCGATCGCGGCGTTGACGGTGGCACGTGCGTTGCTGCTCGCGACGCACGCATGGACGCGGCAACGATCCCAGCGCAGACCCACGTCATCGTCACCGGCGGCGCGGGGTTCATCGGCAGCAGCTTGAGCGCGCGCCTGCTCTCGACGGGCGCACAGGTGACGATCCTGACGCGGCACACGGACGTGCCGCGTGCTCGAGCGCTGGCGCGGCAGGGCGCGACGCTCGTCGCATGGGACGTCGCGCGCGCCGATGCGATGCCGGCGCTCGCCGATGCGCCGCGCGCCGAGATGCTTCTCCACCTCGCCGCCGACGTCGGTATGACGAGCGCGGCGCTCCGCCAGACGAACGTCGTCGGGACCGAGAACGCCCTGGCGCTCGCCGAGCGCCTCGCGATTCCCTACGTGCTGGTCGCGAGCAGCATCGAGGCGCAGGGCCTCGGCGGCGACGACGAGATCCCGCTCGCCGAAGAGCGGCCCGGCCGTCCGGTGTCCGAGTACGGCGCCTCCAAGCTCGCCGCCGAGGCGGTCGTCGCCGCGTGGGCGGCGGCGGGCGATCGGCGCGCCTGTACTCTACGGATCGGCAACGTCTACGGCCCGGGAAGCCCGTGGCTCATCTGGCCGAGCCTGACGGCGCTGCTGGGCGCGACGCCGCTCGCGCCGATCTACCGCCAGCTGCACCCGCGTCGCTTCCAGCCGCTCTACATCGACGATCTCGTCGACGGCGTCGTTCGGGTGGTCGCGCGGCGGGTGACGGGCCTGCACAACCTGCCCGGCGCGGTCGCGGTCACGATCGGCGAGTTCCTCGGCGCGCTGGCGTCGCTCACCGGGCTGACGCCGCAGCTCGCCGCGATCGAAGCCGCCGCGGGCGCCGGTGACCTCGCGCCGGCTCGCGATGCCGTCGCGCCGGCCGCCGGCGACGCCGCCGCGGGCGACCGCTTGTCGCCGGACGCCGCGATCGATCCGGACTTCGCGTATCTCCTGATGGGAAGCGCCGACCACTGTCACCGGGTCTACGACGCCGACAAGATTCGCCGCGCGATCGGTCCGTACGCGCGCTGGGACCTGCGGCGCGGCCTGGCGGCGACGCTCGCGTGGCTGCATGCCTGCGGCGCCCTCCCGCAGCTCGCCCGCGCCGTGAGAAGCCGCGAAGGAGCCGCCGCATGCACGTGACGATGATCTTTCCCGGGATCGCGCTGCCGGGATTCGCCAGCTTCAAGAAGAAGCGCACGGTCGACGCCAACTTCATCGACCACGGGCTGGCGTCGCTGAGCGCGTCGGCGAAGGCGCACGGCCACACCGTCGACCTCATCGACATGCGCGCGCTCGCCGACTGGCGGCACTTCCGCGCCGAGGTGCGGGCGCGGGCGACCAAGGTCTGGGCGCTGACCTCGTGGAGCCTCCACTATCCCGACGCGGCGCGGGCGATTCGCATCGTCAAGGAGGAGCACGAGGACGCGATCGTCGTGCTCGGCGGCGTCCACGGCACCGTGCAGACGGCGCAGGTCGCGGCCAACGGCCTCATCGACCACATCATCACCCAGGAGGGCGAGATCAGCTTCGTGAAGCTCCTCGAGCGCCTCGCCGCCGGCGCGCCCTCGGAGCGCGTCATCGCCGGCGAGCCGCCGGTCCTCGACGAGATCCCGTGGGTGGACCGCGACCTCTTCGACATGAGCGGCGAGCTCGCGACGCCGATGGTGCCGGGGCTGCCGACGCCGTTCGTCACCACCAACGCCGGGCGCGGCTGCCCCTTCAAGTGCAACTTCTGCCAGCCGGCGGAACGGGCGGTCTTCGGCAACCGCGTCAAGCTGCGGAGCCAGGAGAACGTCGTCGGCGAGCTGCTCCACCTCAAGGCGCGCTACGGATTCCGCAGCTGGATGGCGCACGACGACCTGTTCTTCATCAATCACAAATGGATGCGCGAGTTCTGCGCCCAGTACGTCGCCGCGAAACTGTCGGATCCGTTCATCTGCCAGATGCGCGCCGACCTCATCTGCCGCTATCCCGACGTCGTCGCGCTGATGGCCGACGCCGGGCTCGCCTGGGCGATGATCGGCTTCGAGAGCGGCAGCCAGCGGATCCTCGACCTCTTCGAGAAGGAGACGACGGTGGAGGAGAACCTCGAGGCCGCGAAGATCTGCCGCGCCGCCGGCGTCAAGATCTGGGCGAACATCATGTTCGGCGCGCCGACCGAGACGCGTGACGAGGTCGCCGACACCGTGCGCATGGTCTGGAAGATCGCGCCGCACCACCTGAGCACGAGCTTCTTCACGCCGACGCCCGGCAGCCACATGGCGGACACCGTCGAGCAGCAGGGGCTCGCCATCGTCGATCCCTTCAACGGCTCGTGCCGGACGCCCAACGAGGCGAAGATCCGCGACGTCGACTACGAATGGCTGACGCGCGCGATCGCGCTGGCGCACGAACGCGCCTCGGAAGAGCGGCTCGCGCGCCTCGCCGCGAGCGCGTGAGCGGCGAGGAGCGCCGATGCGGATCGCGCTGATCAACAGCCCGTCGCTCACGACCCGGCCGGTGAGCCGGAGCATGGCGGGCGGTCTCGGCTTCGACGGCGGCGAGCACATGCTGCTGCCGCCGCTCGACCTGGCGTACATGGCAGCGACCTTGCGGAGCGTCGGCGAGACGGTGGCGCTGATCGACGCCGATCCGCTCGGTCTCGACGCCGAGGGCGTCTACCGCCGGCTCGACGGCGCGCGCTGGGACGCGCTGCTCGCGACCGTGTCGCTGCCGACGCTCGCCGCCGACGCGACGTTCCTCGCCGGGCTCGCCGGGCGCCATCCGCACGCCAAGGTCGTCGCCAAGACGCTGATCCGCGACCGCGAGGTCCTGGCCGCGCTCCTCGAGCGCAGCGGCGTCGCGCTCGTGATCCACGGCGAGGCGGACCTGACGATCGCCGACATCCTCCACGGACGTTCCACGGGCGGAACCGCGTGGCGCGACGCCGCCGGACCGGGCGAAGCGCCACGCCTCCGCTTCGATCCCGGCGAGCCCGTCGCCGACGTCGACGCGCTGCCGCTGCCGGCGCGCGACCTCCTGCCCAACGAGCGCTACGTGTACCCGCTCCTCGGTACGCCGGTCGCGACCGTGCAGACGAGCCGCGGCTGCCCATATCCCTGCGGCTTCTACTGCCCGTATCCGCTGGTCGAAGGCACCAAGTGGCGGCACCAGAGCCCGGAGCGCGTCATGGCCGAGCTCCGCGCGATCGTCGAGGGCCTCGGGATCACCAAGATCTACTTTCGCGACGCGACCTTCACGCTGAACCAGGCGCGCAGCGAGCGGCTCTGCGAGATGATCGTCGACGCCGGCTGGAAGCTCGAATGGACGTGCGAGACCCGTGTCGATTGTCTCGGCGACGCGCTGCTCGAGAAGATGCGCGCGGCCGGCTGCGTCGGCGTCCTCGTCGGCGTCGAGTCCGGCGACGAGGCGGTGATGCACCACCGCGAGGGCAAGAAGGGCCTGACGGTCTCGCGGCTCGCGCACCTCCGCGAGAAGACCTGGCAGCTCGGGATGACGCTGCACTTCCTCTTGATCGTCGGCCTGCCGCGCGAGACCCGGCGCTCGATCGTCGACACCTACGACCTCGTGCAACGCTACGTGCCGGACACGATCGGCGTCACGATCATCACGCCGTATCCCGGCACCCCGCTCCACGAGCAGGCGCGACGCGAGGGCTGGATCGACTCGTTCGACTGGGAGCGCTACGGCGGCCACCACGTCGTCATGCACACCCCGAACCTCGCCCGCGAGGATCTGGTGACGGGCAAGCGCTTCATCGACGAGGGCTTCGCGATCCTGCAGCGACGCCAGGTCGGCGGCCGCTCGCGGCCGCTCGAGGCGCTCGCCGCCGATCACTACGAGACGCTCCTGCGCTGGGCGTACGCGCTCGACGAGCCGTTCGCGGCGCTGCGGGACGCCGCTGCCGCCGTCGCGGCGGCGCGTGAGCCGTCGCGGCCGGCCGCAGCGGCGAGCGCCGCGCTCGGAGGCGCCGCGCGGCCGGCGGCGGGCGCCACGGCCCGACCCGACGCCGCGCCGGTGCGGCCGGCGGGCGCTGCGGCGCGACCGACGATCAGCGTCGTGATTCCGACCTACGACCGCCGCGCGATTCTCCGCAAGACGCTCCTCGGCTTCGCGTCGCAGACGGTTCCACCCGACCGGTTCGAGGTGATCGTCGTCGACGACGGCTCGAGCGACGACACCGTCGAGATGGTGCGCCGCTGGGGCACCGGCTTGCGGATCGAGCTGGTCGCGCAACCACACGGCGGCGCCAACGCGGCGCGGAACGCCGGCATTCTCGCGGCGCGCGGCGACCTCGTCCTGCTCACCGGCGACGACATGATCCCGGGACCGGCGCTCGTCGAGACGCACCTCAAGTTCCACGAGCGCCATCCCGCGGAGCTCGACGCCGCGGTCGGCTATGTCGACTGGTCGCCCGAGCTGACGGTCACGCCCTTCATGCGCTACGTCGTCTCGCCCGAGGGCGGCCAGCAGTTCGCCTTCTTCCGCCTCGACGACGGACTGGCGAGCCATCATTTCTTCTACACCAGCAACGTCTCGCTGAAGCGTGCGCTGCTCGCGGCCCAGCCGGTGCTCTTCGACGCCGACTTCACGTATCCCGCGTACGACGACACCGAGCTCGGCTACCGCTTGGCGCACCACGGCATGCGGCTCCACTACGTCGCGCAGGCGGTCACCTACCACCATCACGAGATGACGGTCGGCGGATTCGCGCATCGCCAGAGGATGGCGGGCCGCATGGCGGTGGTGTTCGCGCGCAAGCATCCGGAGCTCGCCGTCGAGCTCGGGATCGAGGACGCCAGGGCGATCGACCTCGCCGCACGCGAGACGCTGCAGGCGCAGGTGCTCGGCGCAATCGCCGAGCTCGAGAAGCCGGACCTGGCGAAGCTCGTCGACTTGGGAATCAACGGCGAGGATGCCGCGGAGGTCTATCGACGCGCGTTCCTGCAGCCGTGCTACGGCGAGGTTCTCAAGACCGCCTACCACGTCGGCGTCATGCAGGGCCTCGCCGCGGAGCGGACCGCGCCGCGGCCGGCGGCGTCGTCCGGCGGCGTCGACGCGACCGCGACGGACGCCTACGACGTCTCGATCGTCGTGCCGGTCTACAACCGCGTCGATCTCAGCCGCCAATGCTTCACGGCGCTCGCGGAGACCACGCGCGACGCTTCGTTCGAGCTGGTCGTCGTCGACAACGCGTCGACCGACGGCACCGCGGAGCTGCTCGGCCAGCTGAACGGCGACGTTCAGATCGTCCGCAACGCCGAGAACCTCGGCTTCGCCAAGGCCTGCAACCAGGGCGCGCGTGCCGCGCGTGGACGCTACGTGCTCTTCCTCAACAACGACACGGTCCCGCTCGCCGGCTGGCTCGAGCCGCTCATCGACGAGCTCGAGCGCCATCCCGAGGTCGCCGTCGTCGGCCCGCGGCTGCTCTACGAGGACGGGAGCGTGCAGCACGCCGGCGTCGTGTTCTCGCGCGCGACCTTCGGGCCGTACCACGTCTACAAGGGCGCGCCGGGAAACGCGTCGCTCGTCAACCGGCGGCGCGAGTGCCAGTGCGTCACGGCGGCGTGCATGCTGATCCGGCGCGAGATCTTCGAGGCGGTCGGCGGCTTCGACGAGGGCTACGTGAACGGCTTCGAGGACGTCGACCTGTGCTTGAAGATCCGCGAGCGCGGCGGCCGCATCGTCTACCAGCCGCGGAGCGCGTTGCTGCATCTCGAGAGCCGCACGCCCGGCCGCCACGCGCACGAGCTCGAGAACGGCCGGCGGCTCTTCGCGCGCTGGTCGCATCAGTGGTGGCTCCCCGACGAGGACGTGGTCTACGTCGGCGACGGCTACGCGTTTCGCGTCACCGAGGAGGACGGCGCGCGTCGCGGCCGGCTCGAGCCCCTCGACGATCCCGCGGAACGCGCGCGCTGGGCATTGGTCGCCGAGGCGCAACGCGCGGCGGGCGGCGGCGACCGGGCAGGGTTGCGGGCGGCGCTGGCGCGCGGCGGCGAGTGGCCCGACGATGCCAGCGTGCTGCGCTTCGGCGCCGAGCTCTGCGTCCGCAGCGGCAACGAGGAGTGCGCGGCCGACTTCTGGCGGAAGCTCGCCGGCCTCGGCGACGTCGCCGGCGCGCGCCGCGCGCTCGCGCAGACCGCGCTCGAGCGCGACGACCTCGAGCAAGCGTCGGCGCATCTCGACGCGCTCCTGGCCGAGTCCGCGACCGACTCCGCGGCGTGGCTGCTCACCGGCTACGTCGCGGCGCGCCGCGGCCGGCGCACCGACGCGGTCCGCGCCTTCGAGACCGCGGCGCGGCACGGCTGCGACCGCGAGGCGGTGCGCGTCGGCATGGCGCTGGTCGAGGCGGCAGCCGGCCTCCCCGCAGCCGCGCCGGCATAGCCGGCGTGTGCCGCGCGGCGGGTCGCCGCTCGGCGGCGCCGCTCGCGCGTCGAGACGCGCCGCTCGCGCGTCGAGACGCGCCGCTCGCCTCTTCACGATCGCCGCCGCTTGCCGGCACGGCGTTGCGCCGGCCGGATCGTGACGATGTGTTCGAAGATCGTCATTGCGTCGACGATGCATCGGTACGACGTGCGCGAGACGCATGCGACCACGCATGCGGCGTCTGCACGCCGAGCGGCCAGAAATCCGCCGCACCGGCACAGTGGCACATGTGGGCGCGTCCCAAGCGCACGCGGCAGCAGGGCCCGGCGCTCGCCGACGTCGCCGAGCGTCCGCCTTTCGGCTTCGCAACGTCCGCGGCACGTACCTTGCTGCTCGCCGAAGCGATGGAGCGCCTCGAGCCAGCGCCGCACGGCGGCGACGCGTCCGCGTCCGGCGACGCCGGTGCGCGGGCGATCGCCTGGTCGGTGCTGGCTCTCGCCGTCGTTTCGGCGCTCGCCGAGAGCACTGGGCTACCGAGCGGCGCCGATGGGTGGCTGCGGTGGAGGGGTCTCGCCTACGCCGTCGCCGCGCTCGCGCAGGTCGCGCTTCAGACGCGCACCGGCTCGCGCTTCTCCCGGCTGCTCCGCGCCGCGGTCCCGGCCGCGGTCGCCGTCGACGTGGCGCTGTCGAGCGCGCTCCCGGAGCACCGAACCGTGGCGGAGCTCGGCATCCGAGCGGCGCTGCTCGCGGTGTCCGCACTCCTCCCGTGGTCGGCGCGGTGGGCGCTCCGGGCGTCGATCGGGTTCGGTGTCGTCTACGCCGCGGTGCTGGCGGCGACCGGTCCACTCGCAGGGATCGCGTCGCTCGCCGCCGCGTTGCCGCGTCCGCTCGCGCGCGCGATCACCGGCGCGGGAACGGCGATCCTGGTCGTCGTCGGCGCCGCCCTCGCGGCGTGGATCGGCGAGCGGGGGCGCCGGACGCGCGAGGCGCTGGTCGCCGCCGTGCGCCGGCAGCAGGCGTTCGCCGCGCTCGCGACGCTCGGTCTCGAGAGCGCCGACGCGGCGGCGTTGACGGAGCGCGCCGTCGCGGGCGCCGCCGAGGCGCTCGGGGTCGAGGCCTGCGCCGTGTTCGCGCTCGACGCCGACGGCAAGGCGCTCGCGTTTCGCGCGGGCGTCGGGTGGTCGCAGGACGGCGCCGGCAAACGCCTCAAGGCCGGCGAGCGAACGCTCGCGCGCTGCGTCCTCGATGCGGGCGAGGCGGTCGTGTTCCCCGATCTCGCGCGCGAGGAGCGCTTTGCCGTGCCGCGCTGGCTGAAGGACCGCGGCGTGGTGAGCGGCGCCGGGGTCGTCGTTCCCGGTGGTGCCCAGCCGTTCGGCATTCTCGTTGCGTTCGCCAGCCGCCGCTGGACGTGCGGCGCGGACGAGCGCGCGTTTCTCTCCGAGCTCGCCGGCGTGCTGGCGACCGCCGTCGGCCACCTCGACGCCAAGCGGACGCTCGCGAACGAGGCGCACGTCGCGGCGACGCTGGTCCGGGTCGGTCGCGAGCTGCTCACGTCGGTCGACACGTCGGTGCTCCTGGAGCGGGCGTGCGCGCTCACCGCGGACGCCGTCGGCGCCGATCACAGCCAGACGTGGCTCCTCGATCCCGAGGAGGAGGCCTACGTCCCGGTCTCGGCTCACGGCTTGGATCAGGAGGCGTGGAAAGCGATTCGCGCGCTTCGCGTGCGGGCCGGGTCGATGACGCCGCTCCTGAATCGCATCGTGCAGGAAGGGGCGATCGAGGTGATGCCGGCGGCGCACCGCCACCCGTACCTCGAGACGGTGCTGGTCCAGTTCGGGATCGGACGGGCGCTGGTCGCGCCGGTGCACCGCGGCGACGACGTGGTCGGCCTGCAGCTCAGCGGACGCGGGGTCGACGCGGCGGCGTTCACCACCGAGCAGGCGCGCATCGCGTCGGGCGTCGCCCGCCTCGCCTCGATCGCGCTCGCGAACGCGCGGCTCGTCGAGACCGCCGAGCACGCGAGCCAGCTGAAGTCCGAGTTCCTGTCGACGATGTCGCACGAGCTCCGGACGCCGCTCAACGTGATCATCGGCTACCTCGACATGCTCGCCGACGAGCCGGCGTCGCCGGAGCACGCGGAGATCCTGGCGCGGGTGCGGTCGTCGAGCGTCGAGCTGCTCGACATGATCGAGGGCACGCTCAATCTCAACCGCATCGAGGCGGGACAGGACATCCCGCAGCTCGCCGAGATCGCGGTCGACGAGCTGCTCGACGAGCTGCGCGGCGAGTTCGCGGTGTACCCGCGGAAGACCGACGCCGTGCTGCGCTGGCTGCCCGGGCAGGGTGCGCTGCTCTACACCGATCGGCGCCGGTTGAAGATCATTCTCAAGAATCTCGTCGGCAACGCCATCAAGTTCACGGCGGCCGGCGAGGTCGTGGTGAGCTCCGAGATGACGCCACGCGGCTGCACGTTCACCGTGCGCGACACCGGCATCGGCATCCCGGCGACGCACCTGCCCGTGATCTTCGACATGTTCCGCCAGGTCGACAGCTCGGAGTCGCGCTCGTACTCGGGCGCCGGCCTCGGGCTCTACATCGTCAAGCGCCTCCTCGATCAGCTCGGCGGGACGGTCGAGGTCCACAGCGAGCCGGGCCGCGGCTCGACGTTCCGCGTGGCCTTGCCGAACGAGCCGGTCGCGTGCCGGCCGGCGGCGGCGGAGTCGGCGATCGCCGCGAACGGCGGCGCGCGCGCGTCCGGCGCCGAGGCGCGCGTCGGCGCCAGCGCTGAGCAACACATCGGCGACGCGCAGGGGAACGCCCGCCGTACCGCCGAGCTCGTCGACGCGGCGCTGCCGAAGGCGCATCGCAAGCAGCGCGTCCTCTACGCCGACGATCTCGAGCTGAACCGCCACCTGCTGCGGCGCTTCATCGCGCGCCACCTGCCCGACGTCGAGTTCTTCGAGGCGTCCGACGGCTTGCACGCGCTCGCGGTCTTCGAGGCGCACCGGCCCGATCTCGTGCTGCTCGATCTCCGGATGCCGAAGATGGACGGTTGGGTCGCGGCGCGACGGATGCGCGAGCTCGAGGGCGGTCGCGAGGTGCCGATTCTCGCGGTCACGGTGACGGCGAGCCCCGGCGCCGAGGCGTACGCGCTCCACTCCGGCTGCAACGAGTTCATCACCAAGCCGATCTCCGACTACGGCGTTCTCCTCTCACGCATCGAGTACTGGCTCGGCCGCGACTCGCGGCCGGGCGCACCCGTGCGCTTCGACGCGGGGGACGGTCGTGCCGCGCGTCCCCCGCGTTCGGAGCCGAGCAGCAGCGAGCTGGTGTGCGTCCTCTGCAATCAGCCGCTGCCGAGCACGTCGGTGGGCGCGTACGAGAAGCGCCGGAAGCTGACGGCGCAGCCGGTCGCGCGCGCCTGACGCGCGCCGCTCAGCGCCGGCGCCGGAGCCGCGCGCCGGCGACGAGCGCGTCCTTCTCGGCGCGCCGCAGGGCCTTGATGCGACACTCGAGGCGAAGCGCGGCGCGCCAGCTCCGCATCGGGCGCGACCAGACGAGCGTCACGGGCAGGCGGGCACGGGTGTAGCGCGAGGCGCGGCCGGCGGTGTGCTGCGCCAGGCGCCGCGCCAGGTCCTTGGCCGCGCCCGTGTAGAGCGAGCCGTCGCGGCAACGCAGGACGTAGACGAACGGCGTCCCCCGGCGCGGCGCAGCCGCGGCGCGGCCGCGCGGGACGACGGCGGCTGCGCGCGGCCGCGGCGCGCGCGGCGGCGTCCGCGACGCGGCACGAGATCGGCGCGACGGCGCCGTTCGCGGCACGTCAGCTCTTCGTCTTGAGGCTCGACTCGTTCTGGCGGATGAAGTCGCGGATGTCGTCGGCCATGTCGAGGAGCTTCGCCCACTGCTCCTTGTAGAGCGTCACCGGAAAGCGGCCCGAGGCCGTAGACCGACACGCCGCCCTTCTCGCTGACCTTGAGCGTGACGCCGCGACTGGCGGTGCGCTTGAGCTGCGCGTTCTCGGCCCGGAGACGCTCGAGCTCGGCATTCACATCGTCGTCGGACCATGCGCGAGAGATAGCAAATCGCGCCGAGCGGCGACACCGGCCCGAGGACGGGCAGTGCCGCGCCCGGATGCGCCGCTGCCGACGGCGCGCTCAGAAGAACGCCAGCGTCCGCACCTCGATGCTCTCGCGTGCCGGTGCGCCGGCCGGGCTCGTGGGATCCTCGACGGCGCTGTGCGCGGTGAAGCGCGCGCGCTGTGGGTCCGCGTCGAAGCACTTGAGGAGCATCGCCTCGTCGGGCTGCATCCGCGGGTAGTAGAACCAGCGGTGCGCGGGATCGAAGCGCAGCGAGTAGATCTCACCGACGCGGTCGCGGTAGCGGAGGTCGGTCGTGACCAGGTCGCGCGGCGCGATCGTCCGGGCGTCGCACACGGCGAGCGGCCACTCCTCGACGGGGCGGCGAATCGGCTTCCAGACGTTGATCACCGCGAACCGGCGCTCCAGGAGCCGTTCGGCTTCGTCCGGGAGGAGGTCGCGGACGCGCTGCGGACCCGAGCGCTCGGTGTAGTCGTTGTGCGCGAAGCGCACCGGCGCCTGCGCGCCGGCGTCGCCGCGCTCGGCCATGGGAGCGCAGCGGACGTTGTGATCGAACGCGACGACGCGCGTCGCCCCCGTGACGTCGCGCACGAGCGCCTCGACCTCGCGATAGTACGCCGCGCGCACCGCGCCGGGATCGTAGAGGTCGTCGACGGACGTGCGCAGCGGCGCGAGCGTGAACCCGTCGGCATCGAGCGACGGCTCGGCGCCGAGCTCTCGCGCATCGCCGATCGCGACCCGGCGACGGTCGAGGACGGTGTTGCGCACCGGCATGCCCGGCGGCGGCTCGTAGAGCAGGAAGAACGGCGTCTCCGCCATCTCGGCGAGGTAGTTCAGCGTCGACTCGATCATCGCGTCGCCTCCGCTCGGCCGCTGCTCGCCCTGGCGTCCGTCAAGCCGTCGGCGCCGTAGCGGCCGGCCGGACCGGCGCCGCCGGGGCCGAGCCGGCCGCCCGGTCCGAGATGGCCCTTGCCGGGCACGTGGTTCACCTCGACGCGTATGCCGCCCGGGTCCTCGAAGAGCAGCGAGTAGTACCCGGGCGCGAAGTGCGCGGCCTCCTCCGGCGGGTGGATGATCCGCGCCGCGAGCTCGTCGACGACGAAGCGGTGGATCGCATCGACGTCGTCACGGCTGCGGGCGCGGAAGCAGAAGTGGTGGAGCCCGGCGCGATCCTGATCGAACGCCCCGCCGGCCGCCGTGCGCGCGCCGCGCACCAGGATCCCGGTGCGGCTGCCGATGCAGTAGACCGTGTCCGGGCTGCGGACGAGGGTGCGCATGCCGACGAAATGACAGAGCCGTTCCCAGAAGGGAATGCAGCGTGCGGCGTCGTCGACGGTGAGCTGGATGTGCGCGATGCCGTTGAGCTCGATCGCCATCGTCCCCTTCTGCCAAGGCGGCGAGACGAGTCAACGCGGCGCCGGGGTGCCCGGCGCGGGCTCAGGGCTGGAGGCGGCGCGCCAGCGTGAGCACGGCGTCGATGTACGCCGTCGAGCGGTTGTAGCTCCAGATCGCGGAGCGCCGCGCCGCGATCGAGGCCTCGGCGTGCCAGCCGTGCTGTGCGAGGTAGTTCGCGCACGACGCCGCCGCGTCCTCGACGTCGTAGAGGCTGACGCGCCCGTCGCCGTCGGCGTCGACGCCGGCGCGGAGGTAGCTCGTCGGCAAGAACTGCGGATAGCCGAAGGCGCCGCTCCGCGAGCCGCGCACCGAGAGCGGATCGACGTGCGCCCGCGCCTCCATGTCGAACATCGCGCGCACCTCGGGATAGAAGGTGTCCTCGAGATAGCGCGCGCGCTCGAGGAGGCGCGCGCCGGTGGCGCCGCCCGCGTCGCCGTCGAGCAGCGTCAGGCGCGCGCGGTTCAGCGCGACGTTCTCGAGATCGTTCGCCATCGCGAGCCGCGCCAGCCGATAGAAGATCAGCTCCGAGCCGGTGTTGCGCCCGCATCGGGTCTCGGTGTGGAGGATCGCCGCGACGACCGACGCCGGCACGCCGTACGCCCGCTCCGCGGCGTCGAACGCCGACGCGAACCGCGCTCGGCAGCGGCGGGCCGCCGCGATGCTCGGCGGACGGAGCAGGCCGCGATAGAGCGCGGCGGACTCGGCCGGGTAGAGCGAGAACGGCAGGCCGGTGAAGGACGGCATGCGCGCGTCCGCGAACACCCGCGCCACGCGCTCGCGCGGCACGCCGTCGGCGACCAGCTTGTCGACGAGGTGGCCCCAGCCGCGCGCGCGAGCGACCGCTTCGGCGTCGAGGTCCGCGCGCGCGGGGCGCGCGGCCGTCAGGAGCCCGAGGGCGACCGCCGCGACGGCGGCGATTCCCGCCGTCGTCCCCCGTCGCCATCGTCGCCGCACGCGTGTCATCCGAGGCCGTTCCCTCCATGTGTCTTGCCACATCGTCGTCGACGCGTCTGCCCGTGATCGCGTACGCAGCCGCGCGCGCGGTCGAAGACGCCCGGGCGACACATCGCACAGCGACCGACCGCGACGAATCGGTCACGCCGTCGGTCACGTGCCGGTGCGCCGCGATCCGGCTCTCGCCGGCGCACGCGCCCGGCCGCCGGCGGTGCGGCCGAGACCGGCGGCGCTCGCAGCCGGTCCTTCGCAAGCGCGCGGTCCGGGCGCTCTTGCGCGGGTCGCCGGCGCCGGCCGTGGGCGCGTCTCGCCTCTGGCACGCCGGCCGCTTAGAGTGTGTCGATGCCTTCTCGTCGCGGTCGGGTTTCCGTTGCCGGTGCGCTCGTCGCCGTCGCCGCGGCGGTGGTCGGCGTCGTCGGCCGCGCGGCGCTCGCGAGCGCCGCGGGTCCGGCGCTCTCCGTCGACGCGTCCGCCGACCGTCACCCGATCAGTCCCGACGTCTACGGCATGAACTTCGCCGACGAGGACCTCGCGGCCGAGATCGGCCTGCCGGTGCGGCGCTGGGGCGGCAACGCGACCACGCGCTACAACTGGCAGAACGACACCAGCAATCGCGCCAGCGACTGGTTCTTCGAGAACATCCCGAACGACAACCCGAATCCGGGGGCGCTGCCCGACGGCTCGAGCTCGGACGTCTTCGTCGAGCAGGATCGCGGCACCGGAACGGCGACGCTCCTCACCGTGCCGCTGATCGGCTTCGCGCCGAAGGCGCGCGCGGTCGCGTGCGGCTTCAGCGTCGCCAAGTACGGCGCGCAGCAATCGACCGATCCGTGGAACGGCGATTGCGGCAACGGCGTCCGGACGAGCGGCGCCGCGATCACCGGCAACGATCCGAGCGACACCAGCGTCGCGATCGGCCCCGCGTTCGTCCAGGAATGGATCGACCACCTCGTCGGGCGCTACGGGTCGGCCGGCGCCGGCGGCGTGCGCTTCTACGATCTCGACAACGAGCCGATGCTCTGGCCCGACACGCACCGCGACGTCCATCCGTCGGCGACGAGCTACGACGAGATGCGCACGCGTGCCTACGCGTACGCCGCCGCGGTCAAGGCGTCGGACCCCGCGGCGCAGACGCTCGGGCCGGTGGTGTGGGGCTGGACGGCGTACTTCTGGTCGGCGCTCGACTGGTCGGCGGGCGGGGCGTGGTGGAACGCGCCGCAAGATCGGATGGCGCACGGCGGCGTGGCGTTCGTCGAGTGGTACCTCCAGCAGATGCGCGCCTACGAGCAGCAGAACGGCGCGCGCATCCTCGACTACGTCGACGTGCACTACTACCCGCAAGCCGCAGGCGTCGCGCTCTCACCGGCGGGCGACGCCGCCATGCAAGCGCGCCGCCTGCGCTCGACGCGCTCGCTCTGGGATCCGTCGTACGTCGACGAGAGCTGGATCGCCGAAGCCGTGCGGCTGGTGCCGCGCATGCACGAGTGGGTGAGCGCCGACTATCCCGGCACCAAGCTCGCCGTGACCGAGTACAACTGGGGCGCGCTCGACAGCGTCAACGGCGCGCTCGCCGAGGCCGACGTCCTCGGCATCTTCGGCCGCGAGGGACTCGACCTCGCGACCCTGTGGGCGCCGCCGACGTCGGCGCAGCCGGGCGCGTACGCGTTCCGCATGTACCTCGACTACGACGCTGCCGGCGGCCGGTTCGGCGACGTCGCCGTCCGGGCGCAGAGCGCCGACCAGGACCAGGTCGCGATCTACGGCGCCGAGCGCGGCAGCGACGGCGCCCTCACGTTGATGGTCGTCAACAAGACGGGAAGCGCGCAGGCGAGCACGATCGCGCTCGCCGGCTTCACGCCCGGGGCGAGCGCGCAGCGCTATCACTACGGCGCGGCGGCGCCGGCGACGATCGTCCACGACGCCGACGTCGCGGTGGCCGCGAACGCCATCGCGGCGACGTTCCCGGCGAGCTCGCTCACGCTCCTCGTCGTCCCGCGTGCCGCCGGCTCGGCGACCGCGACGCCGACCCGGACGGCGACCCCGGCGCCGAGCCGCACGCTACGCGGACGCCGACGTCCTCCGGCGCGACGACCGCGACCGGCGGTGCCACGCCGACGCCGCCGCCCGCGGCGACGCCGACCCGGCACGCCGACGCCCGCGGCGACCGCGACGCCGGCCGGCGTCCCGATCGCGATCGGCGGCAAGCGGCTCGTGGTGAAGGACCGTCCGGGCGATCCGAGCAAGCGGTCGATCTCCTTCCTCTCGCGCGACCCGGCGATCGACACCCTCTCGACCGGCGTCGATCCCGTCGCCGACGGCGCGACGCTGCAGATCTACCGCGCGGACGGCTCCGGCGACGCCGTGTGCCTGTCGCTGCCGAGCGTCGGGGGAAGCTGGACGGCCGGGAGAAACGCCGCACGGCCGAGCTACCGCTACCGCGATCCGCGCTTCGCGCACGGTCCCTGCAAGACCGCGCAACTGAAGCACGGGAAGCTCCTCGGGCTGAGCTGCACGGCGAAGGCGCAGCCGATCGACTACTCGCTCGACGAGCCGTCGCAGGGTGCCGTCGCGGTGCGCTTCACGGTCGGTGCGACGACGTGGTGCACGGTCTTCGGCGGGCGCGTGAAGCGCGATTCCGGGACGGATCCACCGGTCGACGGCGGCCGCGGCAAGTTCAGCGCGACCGACGCGCCGCCGCCCGCCGTATGCCCGCCGGCGCCCGAGCCCTGCGACTGATCGACTCGTAGCGGCGGGGTCGCGCGCGCGGCGTCATCGAGGCGGCCGGCGGCTGAGCGCGACGTCGTGTCCGGTGGAAGCGCGAGCCTTCGCGGTGGGTTCGGCGAATCTCGCGATCGTGCGCGTCGGCGTGCGCGGGTGCGTCGATCGCGCAGTCACGCACGGTCGTGCTCGTGCAATCTCGAAGAGCGATACGGCACGTGCGTTGCTGGTTGGCGCGCGATGTCCCGGACTGGAGCAGCCGTCCGTCTGCTACCGCTGCTTTTCGCGGTCGCTCTCCGTCCGTCTCGCGTCGCGGCGCTTTCGTACAAGCTCACCGCGACCTACGTCGGCAGCGACAACTCGTACGGCCTCACGCTCGCGGTCGACGGCGGGCACGTCGTCGTCGGGGCGCCGAGCGAGAACGTCGGCGGCGTCTACGGCCGCGGCGGCGTCTACGTCTACGACCGCGCGACCGGCGCCTTGCAGCGGCACCTCGTCAGCCCGGATCCGGCGATGTGGTTCGGCGACGACCTCGCGATCGACGGCGGCACGCTCTTCGTCGGCGAGACGCAAGGTCTCACCGGCGAGCGTCGCATCGGCGCGGCCCACGTCTTCGACCTCGCGACCGGATCGCTGCAGGAGACGCTCCCGAATCCGCAGCCGTCGCCGCGGCGCGGGCGCTTCGGATCGCCGATCGCCGCCGCGCCCGACGCGCTCTTCATCGCCTCGCCGTGGCCCGAGCCGGACTTTCCCTCGCCCGGCGGCGCCGTCTACCGCTACGATCCGGCGTCGCGGACGCTCCTCGGGAGCATAGAGGATCCGACGCACGACTACTGGGCTGGGTTCGGCTACCAGATCGCCCGGAACGGGGGCGAGGTGCTGGTCTCGGCTCCGTTCGGCTACGTCGACGGCGGCCTCGTCTATCGCTACGACGCTGCGACCGGCGCGCCGCTCGGCACGATCGCGAATCCCGATCCTGCGACCGCCGGCTTCGGCTCCGCGCTCGCGGTCGCCGGCTCGCACCTGGTCGTCGGCGCCGAGAGCTGGCAGCACGGCGCGGCACACGTCTTCGATCGGACGACCGGTGCGCTGTCGCGGACGCTGACGGATCCCGCGCACAACGCGTCGGACCGCTTCGGCGCGGCGATCGCCGCGGCGCCGTCCGGCGTCGTCGTCGCCGACGCGCAGCAAGGCTGGCCGTACGCCTACCTGCTCGACGCCGACTCGGGCGCGCTCCGCTGGGTGTTCACCCTCGCCGGCGGCCCGCCCGAGATGCCGCGGCGGGCCGGCCGGGTCGTCACCATCGGCGACGACGTGTTCGTCTCGTTCCTGAACGGCCAGGATCCCGGCGTGGTCGCGCGCTTCACCGACGCCTGCGGCGACGGCATCCGCGATCCGTGCGAGCTCTGCGACGACGGCAACCGCGTCGACGGCGACGGCTGTAGCGCGGCCTGCGTGCTCGAGAGCTGCGGCGACGGCGTGCTCGATCCCGGCGAGGAGTGCGACGACGGCAACGCCGTCGACGGCGACGGCTGCGACACGACGTGCATGACGAGCCGGTGCGGCAACTGCGTGGTCGCGGGGGCCGAGCAATGCGACGACGGCAACGCCGTCGCCGGCGACGGCTGCGATCCGAGCTGCACGTTCTCGGCGTGCGGCAACGGCTTCGCGACCGGCTTCGAGCAATGCGACGACGGCAACCTGATCCCGGGCGACGGCTGCTCGCCGTCGTGCAAGGCCGAGATCTGCGGCGACGGCGTCCTCGACGCCGGCGAGAGCTGCGACGACCACAACCTCGTCGCCGGCGACGGCTGCGACGCCGCGTGCCGGCTCGAGACCCAGCGTCTCGACTGGTGGAAGCCGGGGTTCGACGTCTACGCGGGCGACTTCAACCCGTACTACGGCGGCCGGCAGTTCGTCGTCGGCGCGGAGCACGTGCTCGTGTCGATGCAGAACGACGACCGCGTCGCGTCCGCCTACGATCGCGACAGCGGCGCGCTCGCCTACACGTTTCCGGAAACCTTTGCCGGCCTGATCCAGGCGATTCCGCAGGGCTACGTGATCGGCGATCCCTACGGTCCGCACTACCCGGTGATGGCGCTCGACCTCTACGACCCGACCACGTTCGCGCTCCTCCACACCTTCGTCGACCCGACGCCGGCGACCGACGGCTTCGGCTTCGCCGCCTCGAGCATCGGTGACCAGCTGCTGTTGAACGACTCCGTCGACGGCGCCGCGTACGTCTTCGACGCCGGAACCGGCGCGTTCCTCTACACGTTGACCGAGCCGCCGGCGCCGCCCGGGACGCCGGCACCGTCGCCGTCGGTGTTCGGGAGGGTCGCGGCGCCGCTGGGGGCGCGGGCGATCGTCGCGGGCAGCTACGCCGCCTACGTGATCGAGCCGGCGACGGGTGCGTTCGTGCGCCGGCTCGCCGGACCGAACGGCGCGCTCGTCGTCGGGCCCGCGATGGTCGTCGACGGCGAGGACGTGCTCGTGCCGGCGTACGGGACGGACTCCGATCCGGCCGTCTACCTGATCGACGGCTCGACGGGCGCGGTGCGGCACACGTTCCGCTCGCCGATCGCCGGCGATCGCGGGTTCGGCTATCCGCGTGCGTTCGTCGGCGGCGACGTCGTCGTCGGCGGCAGCGGTGTCGTCCACCGGTTCGATCGCGCGAGCGGCGCGCTCCGCTACACGATCCGCAACCCGGAGCCGGACGCGCCCGGGTGCTTCGGCAGCGCGCCGGTCTACGCCCTCGCGCTCGGGATCGTCGTCAGCGACCCGTGCTACGGCAACGATCAAACCGGGCGCGTGTATCTCTTCAGCCACGACGACGGCCATCTGCTGGCGGTGATCGACGATCCGAACGGCGACTACCGGGACGCCTTCTACGCCCGCGGCGCCTACGACGCGACGATCCTCACGAAGTTCGAGCGGACCGACGACGGCTATCTCGTCGCCTATCGTCCCTGCATCGACGGCGTGCTCCAGCCCGGCGACGAGTGCGACGACGGCAACCTCGTGAACGGCGACGGCTGCGACGTCAGCTGCACCGAGACGCGCTGCGGAAACGGCATCGCGACCGCCGGCGAGGAGTGTGACGACGGCAACCGTTCGAACGGCGACGGCTGCGAGAACGACTGCACACGGACGGCGCCGGTGTGCGCCGGCGACCCGAGCCTCGCGAGCGTGCGCCTCGAGGTTCGCCGCTTCCGCGACGGCAGAGCCGTCGTCGAGCTGCGCGGCCGCGTCGTCGCGCCGCCCGGGACGCGCTTCGACGCGTCCGCATCGGTCGCAACGGGTATGCAAGTGTCGGTCACCGACGTCGACGGCGACGGCGACGCGCTGCTCGACCTCGTCGATCCGTCCGCCCTGGCCCCCGGCGCCGCGTGCGGCCGGCGCGACGGGTGGCGTCTGTCGGCGCGCCGGGCGTCCTACCGGAACGTCTCGAACGCGTTGCCCGAGGGGTGCGTCCCGGGCTCCGCGCAGGGTCTTCGCCGCATCCACGTCGCGACGTTCGGGCGCGGCGCGCGCATGGCCGTCGTGATCCGGGCGGAGACCGAGCTCGCCGCGCTGCCGGCGGGAGGGCTGCGCGCCGCCTTCGCCTTCGGCACCGCGGCCGACGGCGGGTGCGCGGCGCGGATCTTTGCGCCGGCCGAGTGTCGGCGGAACGCGCAGGGCAACGTCGTCGACTGCCGCTGACGGCGACCGCATCCGCCTCGCCACCCTCGAGTCGGCACGCGACCGGCGGCGTTCGCTCGCTGCGCGAAGCGACACGTCGTCTGTGAATTGCGGCGCGCCGCCGGAGACGGTAAGCGAGAGGTCCGCGGCTCTCCCGCCGAGGCGCGTGCCGATGACCCGCAGCTGCATCGTCGTGATGGTCCTGCTCGTGGCATCCGCCGCCGGCGCGACGACGTACGAGGTCGGGCCCGGGAAGCCGCTCGCCAACGTCGGCGACGTGCCGTGGGAAGCGCTCGCCGCGGGCGACACGGTGCTGATCTACGCGCGGCCGACGCCGTACCGCGAGAAGTGGGTGATCAGCCGTGCCGGCACCGCGGTCGCGCCGATCACCGTCCGCGGCGTCGCCGACGCGAGCGGCAACCTGCCGGTCATCAGCGGCGACGGCGCGACCACGCGGTTGCAGCTCGACTACACCAACGAGTCGCGCGGCGTGATCAAGATCGGCACCGCGAGCCCCGACGTGCTGCCGCAGTACATCGTGATCGAGAACCTCGACGTGCGGAGCGCACGCCCGGGGTACACCTTCACCGACGACGCCGGCACGCCGGGCGTCGCGTACAACGCCAACGCCGCCGCGATCTACGTCGAGCGCGCCCAGCACCTGACGATCCGCGGCTGCATGCTCCACGATTCCGGCAACGGTCTCTTCGTCGGGATCTTCAACGGCGACACCCAGGACGTCCTCGTCGACGGCAACGACCTCTACGACAACGGCAACGTCGGCAGCGCCTTCGAGCACAACAACTACACCGCCGCGGTCGGCATCGTGTTCCAGCGCAACCGCTTCGGCCCGCTGCGTCCGGGGTGCGACGGCAACAACCTGAAGGACCGCTCGATCGGCACCGTCATCCGCTACAACTGGATCGAGAGCGGCAACCGCCAGCTCGATCTCGTCGACGCCGAGGACGACCCGTCGCTGGTGAGCGACCCGCGCTACCGGACGACCTTCGTGTACGGCAACGTCCTGATCGAGCCCGACGGCGCCGGCAACAGCCAGATCGTCCACTACGGCGGCGACAGCGGCGACCCCAGCATCTACCGGAAGGGCGTCCTGCACTTCTTCGACAACACCGTCGTCTCGACGCGGAGCGGAAACACGACCCTGCTGCGGCTCTCGACCGACGACGAGACCGCCGACGTGCGGAACAACGTCGTCTACGTGACGGCGCCGGGGAACCGGCTCGCGATGCTCGACAGCGCCGGCACGCTCGAGCTGCGCGCGAACTGGTTCAAGTCGGGCTTCGTCGCGAGCCACAGCGGCCTCACCGGCACCATCACCACGCCGGTGCCGAACGTGACCGGCACGTCGCCCGGCTTCGTCGACGAGGCCGGCCAGGACTTCCACCTGACCGCGGCGTCGGCGTGCCGCGACGCCGCGACCGCGCTGAACGCCGCGGTGCTGCCGGCGCACGACGTCGTCCGGCAGTACGTGAAGCATCAGCTCGACGAGCCGCGGCCGAGCGACGGCGCGCGCGACATCGGCGCCTTCGAGTACGCGTCGGGCCAGGCGACGCCGACGCCGGGCGCGACCGGCACGCGCAGCGCGACGCCGACCGGCGGCGGCACGCCGAGCCCGACCGCGGCCGCGACGCCGGTACCGGTCGGCGGGAAGAAGCTCCTCATCAAGGACCGCCCGGGCGACGCGACCAAGCGCGTCGTCACGGTGCAGCTCCAGGACGCGGCGATCGATACCAGCCTTGCGACGGGAATCGATCCGGTTGCCGACGGCGCGACGCTTCAGCTGTACAACGCCAACGGCTCGGGAGAGTCGGTCTGTCTCGCGTTGCCGAGCGTCGCCGAGAGCTGGCGCGCCACCGGCAAGGCGGCGCAGCCGACCTATCGCTACCGCGACCGGTTCTTCACCAACGGTCCGTGCAGCACGGCGCAGGTGAAGCACGGGAAATTCGTCAAGGTGAGCTGTAGGGCGAAGGCGAGCCCGATCGGCTACTCGCTCGACGAGCCGTCGCAGGGTGCCGTCGCGGTGCGCGTCACGAGCGGCGCGACGACGTGGTGCGCGGTCTTCGGCGGCCGCGTGCGGCGCGACTCGGGAACCGATCCGCCCGTCGACCGCGGCCGCGGCCAGTTCAACGCGACCGGAGCGCCCGCGCCGGTCGCCTGTCCGGCGCCGCCCGCCGCGTGTCCGTGAGCGTCCCCGAGGCGCGTTTCGCGTTCCGAGGTCGGAGCCGGCTCCACGCGTGGCCGCGGCAGCCGGTCTCGAGAATCCGCTAGGCGGAAGGCCGAGGCCTCGTTCGCCGTCGCGGGCGGCTCGCCATCAAGCGCGAGGATCACGGCTCGGCCGTGCGGACTCGTGCCGCGGCGGTTCGAGTTCCGGCGTCGTACTCGGTCGTGCTCTATTGTCCCGCGCCCATGCCGAGCTCGGCCCGCCGCCCACGACGCGACGCTCCACGCGCGACTCCCGCGTGCGCGCCGCCGCCGCGGCGAGGGAGCATCTCCCGCGGCGGCGCCGCCGTCCTCGTCGCGATCGCCGTCGCGACCCTCTTCGCGGCGGGCGATCGACGACGATTCTCGCCGCACCAGGCGGCGATCTTCTTGAGCGGTGGCGACGTGCCGGGCGCGAGCGCCGATGCGCCGCCCGAGCCGCCGGCGGTCGCGCGCGCCCGGCGGATCACGCAGGCGCTGTACCGGCGGCTGCACGCGACGCAGGTGGGTCCGCTCGCGCGCTGGGCGCGCGCCCAGCGGCTCGATCGGCGGTTGGCGCCGCGGACGGTCTTCTATCCGTTCGGCGGACCGGACGTCGCGTTTCCGGTCGCGCTCTTCCCGTCGGCGCGCGAGTACGTGCTGGTCGGCCTCGAGCCGGTGCTCGACGGCAGCGGGCGTGATCCGCTCCGCCGCGCCGATGCCGCGGTGCTGGTCCGCGAGCTGCCCGTCGCGCTGGGCGACCTGTCGGGCAAGGGGTTCTTCGTGACCGAGAAGATGCGGCGCGATCGCGAAGCGGGTCGCTTCCCGGGCGTGCTGGCGCTGGCGCTCGCGACGCTCGGCGCGGCGCACGCGGACGTGCTCGCGATCGACTACGTCTGCGTCGACGCGACCGCGGCGATCAGCGTCGTCGATCGCGGCGCGATCGCCCGCGATCCCGAGCGGCGGTGCGGCGCCCGCGTTCGGTTCCGCATGCCGGACAGCGCCGCGGACAAGACGCTGCTCTACCTCTCGCTGTCGCTCGGCGACCGCTCGCTCGCCGCGCATCCGGCCTTGGAGGCGCTGCTCGGGACGCGGAGCTACGTCGTCTTCTGCAAGGCCGCCCAGTACTTCATGCACGGCGCGCACGGTCCCGGATTCGAGACCGTGAGCCGCTTGTCGGCGGGCGGCGCGGCGATCCTGCAAGACGACACCTGCCTGCCGCTCCGCGCCTTCGATCGAGCCGAATGGGAGCTGGCGTTCTTCGGCGTGTACCAGCCGTCGCGCGAGTACCGCCACATGGTGCAGCCGGCGCTGCAGGCCGTCTATCGCGACCGCAAACACGTCCGTCCGCTGCCGCAAGTCGCCGGCTACGGGCGTCACACCAACATGATGCTCGCCGTCCGCCGCGCGTCCCGGGCGTCTCGCCGGTGACACGGCGCTCCGCGGCTGGCGACGACGACTCCGAGTCTTGACAGGCGTCGCTCCTCATCGGTACCAGTGCGCCCGCCGGGATGGACCGGCGCATGCGCTCGAGGCGCCGTCGCGGTGGCAGAACGCGCATCCTCGTCCCGAGCCGCTTCGTTCTGAATGACGAGGTCGATGTGGCATTCGAGGAGCTGACGATGCGGCGTGTACGCGGGATCCTCACGGGCCTTGTCGTCGTCGTCGTGGTGCACGTCCTCTTCGTACGGCCGATCGACGCTCTCGAATGCGGCGACGTCGACCAAGACGCGACGATCACCGACGTCGATGCCCTGAACGTCCTGCGTACGGCCGCGTCGTTGTCGAGCCTCTGCACGGAGGCGGTGTGCGACGTCGACGGCAGCGGTCGGATCGACGACATCGACGCCCTGATCGTCCTGCGCGCGGCGGCCGCTCTGCCGGCGGCCCTCGCGTGCGTGCGTTCCGGCGCGCTCGAGCTCGTCGACGACGTGCGCCGCGCCGACGGGACGCGGAGCCGCTACGAAGCCGGCGGTGCTCCCGTGCCCGCGGGCGACGCGCCCGACACGATCAGCGGTGTCGACGGCGCGTCGAACGCCGCGCCCGGCGGCATGAATCGCGTCGACGTGACGTACGACGCCGGCGGCGCGCTCACGCGCGCCGCCGCGCTCGGTGACGCCGCGCTCGGTGACGCCGCGCTCGGTGACGCCGCGCTCGGTGACGCCCCGCGCCACGCTGATCGTCGCGGTGGCGACGGCGGCGGGCGATTTCGTCCCGGGATTCTTCGAGGTGCCGCTGGCGGCGCCGGCCGGGGAGGTGACCGTCCTCGTGTCGTATCCGGCGACGCTGAGCGCCGGCACGTTCAGGCTGGAGTTCGCCACCCGCAGCGCGGGCATCGTGAGTCGATACCGCGCCCTCGACCAGCACACGGTACCGGCGGCGACGCCGACCGTCACGCCGCCGTCGCCGACGGCGACGCCGACACCGGCGACGTGCACGGCCGCCACCACGTGTGGAACGTGCGGCACCGGATTCTGCGTCGACCACTGCGACGGCACCACCGCCGTCGAGGAAGTCTGCGTCACCAGCACGGTCGGTCCGCACTGCTTCACCGACGCCGACTGCGCCGGCACGCCGGCGATGCCGTATTGCATCAGCAACGGGTTCTGCGGCGGTCCCGGGACCGCTGCGACGTGCCGGGCGTTGTGCACCGGCGCCTGCGGCAACGGGATCTGCGACGCCGGCGAGAACGCGAACGACTGCGCGGCCGATTGTTCCCCGGTGTGCGGCAATGGAGTCTGCGAGTCGGGAGAGACCTGCGACGTCAGCTGCGGTCCGTGCTGTTGCGCCGATTGCGGATGCGGTGCGTGCGGCGGCGTCTGCAACGGGAGCACCCAGAGCGCCGTCTGCCAGATTCCGTAGGCATCCGGCCGGCGGCGCCACCGACGCGGGGCGGTCACGAAGAACGGCGAGCGCGCGAGCGCCGCGTCGCGCGATGAGCCGTTGGCGGCGGCCCCCGGTTTGCTTAGAGCCACGTCGACGTACGGCGCATGGCCACAGGAGGCCTGCCGTGTCCCACATTGCTCGCGAACTGATCTCCCCGGTGCCTACGGCGCAGGCAGCGGCGACGACCGATGTGCCGCGCCGCCGCGCCGAGACGGGCCGAGACGGGCGCACGGGCGGCACGCCCGACCTGCTCGCTTGCCTCTGGACGTTGGCGCGCAACCTCTGGTGGAGCTGGCAGCCGGAGGTGGTCGACCTCTTCCGCGACCTCGACCCGGTCCGCTGGCGGCAGGTCGATCACAACCCCATCCCGCACCTGCTCGGGATGTCGCGGGAGCACGTCGAGGAGCGCGCGCGCGAGATGGCGCTGCACGGCCGGATCCGCGACGCGCACCGCCGGCTGTGCGAGTACCTGGCGTCGCGCGTCACCTGGGGGGACACGCACGCCGGTGTCCTGTTCGCGAGGCCGGTGGCGTACTTCTCGGCCGAGTTCGGGCTGCACGAGTCGCTCCCGATCTACTCCGGCGGGCTCGGGGTGCTGGCGGGCGACCACGTCAAGAGCGCCTCGGACCTGGGAGTGCCGCTGGTGGCCGTCGGACTGTTCTACTCGCAGGGGTACTTCCGCCAGCACCTCGACGGCGAGGGACGCCAGCGCGAGGAGTACGTCAACGTCGCCGTCGAGCAGCTGCCGATGCGGCTCGCCGTGCAGGCCGACGGCGAACCGCTTCGCCTCGCGCTGCCGACCCGGAGCGGCGTCATCACGGTGCGCGTCTGGACCGTCGCCGTCGGCCGCGCCACGGTGCTCCTGCTCGACTCGAACTGCGAAGGGAACACGCCCGAGGACCGCACGCTGACGGCGCGCCTGTACGGCGGCGACGCCCGCACCCGCATCCGGCAGGAGCTCGTGATCGGCGTCGGCGGCGTACGGGCGCTGCGCGCGCTCGGCATCACGCCCTCGGTCTTGCATCTCAACGAGGGCCACAGCGCGTTCGCCGCGCTCGAGATCACGCGTCAGATGATGGAGACCGAGGGCGTCGGGTTCCCGGACGCCTACCGCCGGGCCGCACAGATGACGTGCTTCACGACGCACACGCCGGTGGCGGCGGGGCACGACCGTTTCACGCCCGCGCTCGTCGAGGAGCACGTGGGCCCGCTGCGCGAGGCGCTCGGGCTTTCCTGCGAGGAGCTCTTCGCGCTCGGTTTGGTGGACGCGCAGAACCCGCGCGAGGAATTCTGCATGACGGTGCTGGCGCTGCGGTTCAGCCGGCACGCGAATGCGGTGTCCTCGCTCCACGGCCACGTGAGCCGCCAGATGTGGCACGGGTTCTGGCCCGATCGCGGCGTCGACGACGTCCCCATCGGCCACGTCACCAACGGCGTGCACGTGCACTCCTGGCTCGCCTCGCAGATGCGCCAGCTCTACGACCGGCACATGGGCGCCGGATGGGCTGCCCGGAGCGGCGACCCGGAGGTCTGGCGTCACATCGCCGAGGTCGACGATCAAGAGCTGTGGGATGCGCACCGCGAGCTGAAGGAGCGTCTCCTGGTCTTCGCGCGCCGGCGCGCGGCGCGCGCCTGCCGGCGGCGCGGCGCGTCCTTGACCGAGATCGGCGAGGCGAGCCGCATCTTCGATCCCGAGGCGCTGACGATCGGCTTCGCGCGGCGCTTCGCGACCTACAAGCGCGCCACGCTGCTGCTCTACGACCTCGAGCGGCTGGTGCCGTTGCTCGAGAACCAGCGCATGCCGCTCCAGCTCATCTTCGCCGGCAAGGCGCACCCGAACGACCAACCGGGAAAGCACCTCCTGCAGCAGATCGCCGGCCTCGTCCGCCAGCCGCCGTTCGCCGGGCGGCTGCTCTTCTTGGAAGACTACGACATCAACCTCGGGCGCCATCTCGTCCAGGGCGTCGACGTGTGGCTCAACAACCCGCGGCGGCCGTTCGAGGCGTCCGGCACGAGCGGACAGAAGGTGGTCCTGAACGGCGGTCTCAACCTGTCGGTGCTCGACGGCTGGTGGGCCGAGGCGTACGACGGCTCCAACGGCTTCGCGATCGGCCTCGGCGAAATGCACGCCGACCCGGTGGTGCAGGACCGGCGCGACGCCGAGAACCTCTACCGGGTGCTGGAGGAGCGCGTGATCCCGCTCTACTACGCGCGCGACGCCGCGGGGCTGCCGCGGGACTGGATCGCGCACATGAAGCGGTCGATCCGCAGCCTCGGCTGGCGCTTCAACGCCGACCGGATGGTGATGGACTACGTGCGGCACGCGTACCTCGCGGCGGCGGGCGGCCTCTCGCGGAGCTGAGACCGCGTCGCGTCGCGTCGCGTCGATCGCGGTTACGCCCGGCCGCGGCCCTGCGTGCGCCGGGCGTCGAGGAGAATCGGCGCCGGCCGGGGGACGGAGCGCCTCGGGCCGCGCCAGTGCGCGGCAGGTTTCTTCACCGTCCGGGACGCATTGGGGCTAGTCCTCGGCCGCGTGTCCCGGATAGAGTGCCGCGCACCGCGATTCACACGGCCATCCCGCACGCCGCAGAAGCCGCCGGCGAGGGACCCACGCACACGCAACGGAGAAACCGATGTCATCCGAAACCCCCACCCGCGTCACCCGTCTCGCCGCCGTCGCCCTCGTCACCGTGCTCGTCGCCGTGTCGCCGCGTGCGACCCACGCATCGCCCGCCGGGGAGGAGCACCCCGCCCTCGGCGCCCACCGGATCACCCAGGAGATGGTCACGAGCGGCAGTCTCTCCCTCGCGCGCATGCGGCGCGAGGGCATCCGGATCTTCACGACGCCGTTCAACAGGCTCGACGGCCTCGGCGACGGCCCGCTCAATCCCGCCGACACGACTACGCCCGGCGGCCGACCGACTTTGCAGGGCAACGGCATGTTCCTGCGCGTCAACGGCCTCGACGCGCAGACCTGCCTCGAGTGTCACAGCTTCCTCAGCACCACCACCCGTCCGCCGCGCTTCGCGATCGGCGGCGTCGGCGGCGCCAACAACAACGCCATCGCGATGCCGACGGTGATCGACGTCGCGGACGACGGCGCTCTCGGCTTCGCCGGGTTCGACGGGCGCTTCATCAACCCGCCGTTCGTCTTCGGCTCGGGCGCCATCGAGCTCCTCGGCAAGGAGATGACGGCCGACCTCCAGGCGCTGCGCGCGCAGGCGGAAGCGAGCCCGGGAACGGTCGTGCCGCTCGTCACCCACGGCGTGAGCTTCGGCTCGATCGTCGTCCAGGGCGCTGCCCTCGACACCTCCGGCGTGGAAGGCGTCGCCGCCGATCTCGTCGTCCGGCCGTTCGGGCGCAAGGGCGAGTTCCCCACCACGCGGGCCTTCGACGTCAGCGCCATGCAGTTCCACTTCGGCATGCAGCCGGTCGAGACCGTGGGCGCCGACGTCGACGCCGACGGCGACGGGGTCGCCAACGAGATCCTGCCGGGCGAGCTGTCGGTGCTGCACACGTTCGTCACGACCTTGCCGCGGCCGCGCCAGCGCGGCGTCACGCCCGAAGCGCGTCACGGAGGCGAGGTCTTCGAACAGATCGGCTGCACGGACTGCCACATCCCCGAGCTCGTGACCCGGGAGCGGCGCCTCACCTACAGCTTTCCCGAGGTGCCGTCGGATCCCGCGGCGAACGTCTACGCCTCGGCGGACCTGAGCCACAGTCCCACCGGCTTCAAGCGCACGAGCGGCGGCGGCCTGCGCGTCGAGCTCTTCGCCGACCTCAAGCGCCACGATCTCGGACCCGGGCTCGCGGAGTCGACGGGAACGCCGCTCGATCCCCTGTTCACGACCGCGCGTCTCTGGGGCGTCGCCGACACGGCGCCGTACCTCCACGACGGGCGCGCCTCGACGCTGACGGAGGCGATTCTCCTGCACGGGGGCGAGGCCCAAGGGCAGCGCGACGCCTTCGCGGGCCTCGGTGCCGAGGACGCGCAGGCGGTGATCGCGTTTCTCCGCACGCTGCGCACGCCCCGCACCGTTCCCGACCCGTGAAGTCGGCCGGACGGACCGCGCATCAGCGCATCGCGTGTCCGAGCGCGCCGCCGAGCATTGCGCGCGGGTCTGCCGTCGATCTCGCGGTGCGGCGTCGTCGCTAGAGCGACGCGTAGAAGGCGGCGGCGAGCGCGGCGGCGCGGAGATCTCCCGTCGTGCCGGGCGACATCTTGTTCATCACGTACGCCCAGCTGACGCGCGCGTCACAGTCGGCGATGCCGAGCGATCCGCCCCAGCCGCCGTGGCCGAAGGTGTGCGGGTTCGGGCCGAAGGGCAGCTCGGCGCTGGTCAGCATGAAGCCGAGGCCCCAGCGCATCGGCAGGCGCAGGACGAGGTCGCGGCCGCGCCACTGCTCCGCGATCGCGCGCGCGAGCGTCTCGGGCCGCATGAGCCGGACGCCGTCGAGGGTACCGCCGCATGCGAGCGCGGCGAGGACGCGCGCCACCGAGCGCGCATTGCCGTGTCCGTTGACCGCCGGGATCTCGGCGCGCCGCCAGGCGTCGGTGTTGGCGAGCTCGGGCGTGATCCGTGGATTGGCCATCACCTTCGCGAGCAGCGAGTCCGGCCGGATCGCGGCGCGCGCCTTCGCCGCATCCTCGCGCGAGGGTCCGACCATCTCGCCGACGCGGCCGTCCGCGCTCGCGTCGAGGCCGATGTGGAAATCCGCGCCGAGCGGGCCCGCGACCTCGTCGTCGAAGAAGCGGCCGACGCTGGTGCCGGCGACGCGACGGATCACCTCGCCGACGAGGTGGCCGTAGGTGAGGGCGTGGTAGCCGCTCGCGGTGCCCGGCGGCCAGATCGGCGCCTCCGCCGCGAGCGCGTTCGTCATGACGGACCAATCGAAGAGCGCGTCCGGCGGCAGCGGCGCCGCGATCGCCGCCAGACCGGCGCCGTGGCTGAGGAGCCAGCGCACCGGAATCGCGGCTTTCTCCGCCTGCGCGAACTCCGGCCAGTAGCGCGCGACCGGCGCGTCGAGATCGAGGAGGCCGCGATCGGCGAGCACGTGCGCGCAGGTCGCGACCATCGCCTTGGTCGTCGAGAAGACGGTGACGATCGTGTCGCGCTGCCAGCGGCGCGTGCGCGCGGCATCGGCGTCGCCGCCCCAGAGGTCGACGACGACGCGGCCGTCGATCGTCGCCGCGAACGACGCGCCGACCTCGCGTCCGGCGGCGAAGCTCGCGGCGAACGCCTCGCGGACGGCGGTGAATCGCGCGTCGCACTCGCCGTCGATCATGGCGTCACGTCGGCGGCACGCGGCGCGGCGTGCGCGCGGTCGAGATGCATCGGCGCGGACGCTACAAGGCCGCGGCGGACGTCGTCAATTCACGACGCCGTCGCGATGTGGCCGTTTGACTGGACGCTCGTGAGGCCGTAGGCGGCGCCGACAGGAGGAGTCCGCGGACACGGGTAGGCGCGCGGCGACGCGCCGGTCGACGCGCGTGGCCGTTCGGGCTCTGCCGATCGGGAGTGACGAGACCCTCGCGCTACGAGCCCGCTGCCGCGCCGGACTACCGTCACCGCTTCCACGCGGGGAACGTCGGCGACGTGTGGAAGCACTGCGCGCTGGTCGAGGTGTTGCGGCGGGTCGCCGGCCGGTCGGCGCGACCGGTCTACGTCGAGTCGCACGCGGGCGCCGGCAGCTACGCGCTCGGGCCGACCGGCGAGTGGACGGAGGGCATCGGCCGACTCTGGAACGGCGAGCCGGCGGACGACGCGGTCGCCCGCTACGTCGCGCTCTGCCGCCGTCTCGGCGACGGCGTGGAGCGGCCGGCGCGCTATCCGGGGTCGCCGCTCTTCGCGCGCGCGGTCCTCGGTCCGAACGCGACGCTCCGCCTGTGGGAGCGCGACCCGCCGACGTGCGAGGCGCTCGCCGCGGCGCTCGAGGGCCCGGGCGCGGCGCGGGCCGCGACCACGGTCACCTGCGCCGACGGAATGGACGTGCTCGGGCAGACCATCCGCGACGCCGAGAGCGCGAGCGAGACGGTCGTCGCGCTCATCGACCCGCCGTGGACCGCGAAAGCGGATTGGACCGCGGTGCCCGACGCCGTCGCGCGCCTGGCGGCGGCGTCGGGTCGTGCGACGATCATCCTGTGGTACCCGGTGAAGAGCCTCACGCGGCCGAACGCGATGGTCCTGCGCCTGCGCGGCGCCGGCGTCGGGGGAACGCTCGCCGAGCTGGTCACGACGCCGCTCGACTACCAGCGCCGGCGGCTGAACGGCAGCGGCCTGCTCCTCATCCGACCACCGGCGGGCACGCTCGAAGCGATCGGCGCGGCCGCGCCGGTTCTCGGCGCGCGGTGCGCGACCGTCGCAGGGTTCTGGTCGACGCGCATGGTGTCGTGGAGCCCGCGCGGACGATCAGCCCGGCCCGATCAGGTTGTTGCCGAAGATCACCCAGAGGATCAGCAGCAGCCCGATCGGGGCGCCGAGGAAGTAGAGAACCACGTAGCCGATACGTCCAGACTCGTTCCGTAGCATGACGTTCCTCCTTGCCGTCGGCGCGCGCCTCTCGCGATCGTCTCCGTCGAGGCCGTGTGCGGCGACGCGGTGGAGAGCAGCAAGTTCAGGGCCGCGCGGACGATCCCGTCTCGACGCGAAGAACGCCATCGGCACGCGGTGCTCGGTAGAGCGATTGCGCCGCAGGCGGCCGATCGTTGTACGAACTTCCGAAGCGATGCGCGTTTTCGGTTGACATCGCGCGTCGTGGTCGTCACTCGTGCTCGACGCGATGGAGCACCTCCGCATCTTCGGAGCGGGAACCGCCGCCGCGAAGCTCGTCGACCTGATCGCGTGGCAGTTCGGCGACGCCTACCTCGTCGACGGCTTCTACGACGATCGGCTCGCCGCGGATGCCACCGGCCCGGGCGGGTTCCCCGTTCTCGGCTCGGTCGCGGACGGACTCGCGAGGACGGTCGCCGACGCCGCCGCGGCCGTGGTCGCGTTGGGCACGAGATCCGCCGCGCGCGCGGTCGAGGTCTTCCTCGATCTCGCGACGGCGCGCGTCGCGCTGCCGAGCTTCGTCGCGGGCGCGGCGCACGTGTCGCCGTCGGCGAGGATCGGCTCGGGCACGATCGTCTTCCCCGGTGTCTACGTCGGTGCCGGCGTCACGATCGGTCATCTCTGCTGGGCGCACGGTGGCGTCGTCGTCGAGCACGACGCGACGATCGGCCACGACGTCGTCTTGGGCGCCGCCGCCGTCGTCGGCTCGGCGTCGGTCATCGGCAGTCATTCGCTGCTCGGGAACGCTGCCGTGACCGCTCCGCGGTCCGAGATCGGACGGGGGACGCTCGTCGGCGCGGGGTCGCTGGTCGTCGGCACGCTGCCGTCGCACGTGGTCGCGGCCGGGCGGCCGGCGTCGGTCCGCCGCGACGTCCGCGCGGGTGACGACGTCCCTTCGCGAGACGGTGTCGCGGCGCTCGCGCGACGCGGGCTGGCGTGACGATGCGGCTCAGCGTCCTCACCCCGGTGTACGACGAGAGCGCCGGCGTCCGTCGCCTCTACGACGAGATCCGTTCGACGCTCGGCGCCGTGCGTCCGGCGATCGAGATCGAGCTGCTCTTCATCGACGACGGCAGCCGCGACGACACGTTTGCGCATCTCGCCGAGCTCGCCGCGAGCGATCCCGCCGTCAAGGTGATCCGCTTGGCCGCGAACCGCGGCTCGCATGCGGCGCTGCGCGCGGGCCTGCGGTTCGCGTCGGGCGACTGCGCGGTGTACGTGCCGTGCGATCTCCAGGAGCCGCCTGCGCTCGTGGCGCGGTTGCTCGATGCCGCCGACGGCGAGGTGCAGGTGGTCTGGGCTGTGCGGGAGACGCGCCGCGATCCGCTGGTCGCACGCGTCTGCTCGCGCGTCTTTCATGCGCTCGCCGCGCGTCTCGAGGCGCGCCGCCTGCCGCACCCGATCGGCACGTTCCTCGTGCGCCGCGCCGCGATCGATGCCCTGAACGCCCGTCCGTCGTCGAGCGCCGCGATCGAGGTGTCGCTCCACGAGCTCGGGCTGCCTGCGGCGACCGTCGGCTACCGACGCCGACCGCGCCGGTCCGGCGCGAGCAAGTGGACGGTCGCGGCGCGCGTGCGCCACGGGCTCGCGTATCTGCGCGGCGCTCGCGGCGCCGCGGGCGTCCGTCCCGCGGCCGACGCGATCGCCGAGCTGCTCAACCTCACGACGACGAGCGGCGCACGCTGATCCGCCGGCGACGACGGCAGTGAGTCCGCGTCGGCCGCCGCGCTGTCCGGCGGCGCGCGCCTTCGAAGCAGAGGCGCGCGACCGCATCGGGTGAGGTCGCGCCGGAGCCGTCAAGCGGTCGCGCGCCGCGCCGCCGCCTGCGCATCGAGCGCCGCGTCGATGACGCGCGTCGCTTCGTCGTCGGTCAGGGCAGGGTAGAGCGGCAACGAGATCAGCGTTTCGACGGCGTGCTCGCTGGCGCCGAAGTCGCCGGGCGCGTCGAGGAGCCGGTGCAGACAGAGCGGCGCGACCGGTCGCCGGACCGTGACCCCGTGGCGCGCGGCACGAGCGATGAACGCATCGGGCTGCCGTACGGCGGCGACGAAGCGGAAGTGGTACGTGTCCGGACGGCGCATCGCGGGCTCCGACCAGAGGCCGCCGGCGACGTAGCGCTCGGCGAGCTCGCGGCGGCGCCGTAGGAACGCGGGGAGACGTCGCCACTGCTCGAGCGCGACCGCGGCCTGCAGGTCGGTCGGCGCGAAGCCGATCGCCGGCTGCGGCGAGTCGTAGGGCGCGTCGCGCAGGCGGCGCACGCGCGCGAGAAGCTCGCGGTCGTCGGTCAACAGGAGACCCCCCTGGCCGCACGTCAGCAGCTTCGTCGCCGCGAACGACAAGACCCGCACGGCGCCGCGCGGCTCGCCGCATGCGATCGGCGGCGGCGCGATCCGCTGCGCACAGTCCTCGATCACGAAGACGCCGAGGCCGACGAAACGCTCGACGGGGGCGCGGACGCCGAACAGGTGCGCGACCACCACCGCGTCGACGCCCGCGGCGACCGTCGCGTCGAGCGCGACGCTCCAGGTCGCCGGCTCGACGTCGAGGAGACACGGCTCCGCGCCCGCCGCCACGATCGCGTCGTAGACCGACCGGCAGACGTAGCTCGGACAGCCGACGCGCGCGCCGTGCGGAAAGCGCGCCTTCAGCGCGAGCAGGATCCCGAAGCTCGCGGTCGGGGTCGCGACCGCGCCGGCGAAGCCGAGGTCGGCGGCGATCTCGGCTTCGAGTGCCGCGGTCACGCGGCCGCTCTCGAGCTCGAGGGAGCGCGCGCAGGCGACGAGCGCCTCGACCTCGGCCTCGCCCCACGCGGGCTTGCTGTGAGGAATGACGCTGCCGCCCGAGTCCGCGGCGCGGCTCATTTGCGAAAGCACGTCGTGGCGGCGTCCGTGAGCGCGCCGAAGGGAACGACGAAGTGGCCGGGAAACGCCTCGGCGAGCGCGTCGCGTCCCCAGCCGCGGATCACGCCGACGTCGACGAAGAGGCGCGTCACGAAATGGTAGCGGCGCTCGACGCTGCCCCAGCGCCGCTTGAACGCGTACAGCCCGCCGTCGCGGCTCGGCGACGATTGCCAATTCACGGTCGCGACGCCGGCGTCGTGCGCGCGTCGCAGCGTCGCCGCGGTCAACGCCCAGTTCGGCGCCAGACGGCGGTGCCGCGGGTTCATGCTGATCATGAACACGTCGACGATGCGGCGGTGCCCGACGACGATCACCCCGGAGGCGATCTCGTCGCCGCGCTTCGCGACCGCGAACCACGCCTTGCCCCGCGGCTCGAGCACGCGACGGACGTTGGCGAGGAGCGCGCGCGGCAGCGGCCGCGCTCCGAGGGCGGCGTGCCGCTCGCCGTGCAGGCGGTACCAGCGATCGAAGTCCTCGTCCGTCGGCTGCTCGGCGATCGTGAGTCCGGCGGCGTCGGCACGGCGGCGGTGACGCCGGAGCGCGCTCCGGCTCTTCGCGCCGTCCATGCAAAGACCGTCGCGCCCGTGCGTGGTGCCGAGCGCGATCGCCTGGGTGAAGCTCTCGAGGGTGTAGTGCGGCGCCAGAAAGCGCCGGTAGAGCTCGACGTCGTCGCGAAACGGATTGGTGACGATCGTCAGCGCGATCGCGCCGGCGTCCTCGGCCAGCCGCCGTGCCTCGGCGAGCAGGCGTGCGTGGACGGCCTCGACGCCGCCGGCCGTCAGGTCCGGGCGCACGAAGATGCCGCCGAGCGGCCCCGCCTGCGGGACGGAGCTCACGAGCGTCCCGAGGCCGCCGGTGTAGAGGTAGAGCGGGAGCCCGGCGACCGGTTCGCCGGCGCGCTCGCAGAGCAGGAACACCGGACGGTCGGCGCCGAGGTCCGCGATCACCTCGGCCCACCAGGTCGATTGCTGAATGACGGCGTCCGGGCAGCGCTCGAAGAGATCGTCGTAGCGCCGGCGGCGGGCATGATCCTCGAGGCCGAACGCGACGACATGCAGGCGCGACGCCGCGGGCTGCATCGACTCCGCGACGCGCGGGCTCGACGCCGCCGTCGGAGCCGACGCCGCGGTCGGTGGCGAGGCGTTCAGCGCCGGCACCGACACCGAGCGCTCAATCGGCGCACGCGCGCGCGAGCGCCGCCACCACCGTGCGCTGCTCGCGATCGGTCATGTCGTGGAACAGCGGCAGCATGACGCCGCGGTCGCGCGCACGCTCGCTCTCCGCGAGCCGCGCGCAGCTGCCCTCGGCACAGCCGCACTCGCGGGGATCGATGCCGCATGACCAGACGTCTCGCGGGAACGCGCGCTCGCGATGCGCGCACATGACGCCGGGCTTGGTCGCGACGCCGGCCTCGAGCATCCGATCGAGGACGCGGCGCTGGTCGATGCCGTCGGCGAGACGGACGCAGTAGCTCTGCCAGTTGCTCCGCGCCCACGTCGGCTCCGCCGGCGCCGTGACGCCTGGAACCGACGCCAAGAGCTCGCGGTAGCGCTGCGCGAGCGCGCGGCGACGCGCGACGATCGCCGCGAGGCGCGTCAGCTGCTGACGGCCGATCGCCGCCTGCACGTCCGACATCCGGTAGGTGTAGCCGGCGCACGGGTACTCCTCGACGACGACGCCGGAGGCGGCGTGGCGCACGTCGGGCGGGACGCTCATGCCCTGGGCGCGGAGCAGACGGAGGCGATCGGCCCAGTCGGCGCGCGCCGTGGTGATCATCCCGCCCTCGCCGGTCGTCACGAGCTTGCGCGGATGGAACGAGAAGCACGCGAGGTCGCCGTGCGGACGGCCGATCGGCTGCCACCGTCCGTCCCACGATATCTCGCTGCCGATCGCACAGGCGGCATCCTCGACCACCGTGAGGCCGCGCGCGCGCGCCAGGCGGACGATCGCCCGCACGTCGCACGGCATCCCGCTCTGATGGACGCACAAGACGGCCCGCGTCCGCGGCGTGATCGCGGCCTCGATGCGCCCCGGGTCGATGTTGAAGGTCGCCGGGTCGACGTCGACGAAGACCGGCCGCGCGCCGCACAGCCGGACGCTCGCCGCCGTCGCGATGAACGAGTGGCTGACGGTGACGACGTCGTCGGCGGGCTGCACCCCGGCGACGAGCAGCGAGAGATGCAGCGCGGCGGTGCCGCTCGCGACGGCGCACGCGTGCGGCGCGCCGACGGCGGCGGCGAACTCGCGCTCGAACGCGGCGACCTCTGGGCCCTGCGTCACCCACCCGGAACGGATCGCGCGCGCGGCGGCGTCGACCTCCGCGTCCTCGAGGAGCGGGCGATAGAGCGGGATGCGGCCGCGCGCAGGCGGCGCGGCGCGGCGACTCGCGTCCGCGCGCGGCGTCGCCGCGAGGGTGCCGGGCGTGCCGTGCGTCGCCGCCGGCTGCGCGGCGGGCGACGGGCCGGGACGTCGCGCCCGCGTCCGCCGAGGAGGTTTGCGCTCAGCCGGCATGGGCCCTCGGGACCGTCCTCTCCCAGGCTCGCTCGACCTCTTGCGCGACGAGCTTCTCGGGGTCGACGGCATGCTGGCGGTACCACGCGACCGTGCGCCGCAGCCCCTCGGTGAGGTCGACCGTCGGGCGATACCCGAGCACGCGCTCGGCGCGGGCTGCGTCGGCGCGGAGCCGCCGGACGTCGCCGGGACGAGGCGCATCGTGTCGCACGACGACGCCGTCGCAGCCGATCGCCGCGGCGATCCGTCGGGCGAGCGCATCGACGGTGATCTCGCGGCCGGCGCCGACGTTCAGGGTCTCGCCGACGGCACCGGGCGTCTCCGCGGCGAGACGGATCGCCCGGGCGGTATCGGCGACGTAGGTGAAGTCGCGCGACTGGCCGCCGTCGCCGAAGATCACCAGCGGCCGGCCGGCGAGGGCGCGCAGCACGAAGCGCGGGATCAGCTCGCCGCTCATGCCCTCGTGGTGCGCGCGCGGCCCGAACGCGTTGAAGGGCCTGACGATCGCGACCGGCAGACCGAAGCTCCCATGGTAGGCGCGGGCGTACGATTCGCCCGCGAGCTTGGACGCGCCGTACACGGTCGTCGGCTCGGTCGGGTGATCCTCCGCCATCGGCACGGCGCGCGCCGTGCCGTACACCTCCGAGCTCGACACGTGAACGACGCGGGCGACGCGCGCCGCTCGCGCGGCTTCGAGAACGACGAGCGTGCCGGTGGCGTTGACGTCGGCGTTCGCGCGCGGCGCGGCGAGCGAGTGCCGGACGCCGAGGCACGCGAGGTGAAAGATCACGTCGACGCGCGACGCCAGGGCGCCGACGAGGCGCCGATCGCGGACGTCGCCGACGACGATCTCGACCGCGCCGGCCGGCACGTCCTCGAGGTTGTGACGGTGCCCGGTCGAGAGATCGTCGAGAACGACGACGCGCCAGCCGCCGGCGACGAGCTGCGACGTCAGCTCGGAGCCGATGAACCCGGCGCCGCCGGTGACCAGCGCGCGTCGCTCAGCGTGCCGCACGTGCGTCCTGACGCCGGTCGCCGACGCCGCGCCGGCGGCGGGACGTCCGTCGCTCGTCGGCCGGCTCGCTCGCGTCGAGCGCCGCACGTTCGAGAGGCTTCTCGTACGCGCACCAGAGTCCCTCGAGACCGTTTCGGGCATAGGTGATCCGCGTGCAGTGCCACGTTTCAGCCGGCGGCAACAGCGCAGCGAGGACGCGCTCGCGCCGTACGAAGCGGCCGCGATCCATCCGGCGGACGGTCCATGCGATCGGACGCCGCCACGCCGGCTCCGGTAGAACGGCATCGAGGATCGCGACCCGGCCGCCCGGGCGCGCGACGCGCATCATCTCCGTGACGGCCGCGGGCACGACCGCGTCCGGCAGGTGATGCAGGAGACCGCAGCTCCAGACGGCGTCGAAGGTGGCGTCCCCGAACGGCAGCGAAGCCGCGTCGGCGACGATGCCGAGCCGATCGCGTCGGTGAAAGGCGGCGACGCGCCGCCGTGCGAGATCGACGCCGATCGGCCGCAAGCCGAGCGCGTGCAGCAGCGAGCGATCGCCCGCACCGACGTCGAGGACGGCGCCCCGCGGCGGGCGCTCGAGCCAGTGCGCGAGCCGCCGGCCGAGCGCCTCGAGGGCGCCGGGCGCGAGGAGACGCTCGAAGACCGGCGCGTCGCTCATCGCGGGCGGCCGCGCTTCAGCGGAGCCATGGCGCTGCGTTCGGCGGCAAGTCGCGAGCAGCGAGCGCGCGCATGGAGACCGCGATATCCGTCCGCGCGCGCCGCGCTGGAAGGATCCTCGTCGTGTCGCGATCGCCGAACGGCGAGACGAAATGGATGGGCAGCCGGCAGACGACGCTCCGTGGTGGCGCGTTCCTCGTACACGGCTTCGCCGGCGCGCTGCAACACGGAGGTGGTCATCGAGCCGCGAAGCGTCCGGCGACCGTGTGCGCGTGCTCGACGTCGTCGGCGCTGAGCTGCCATCGCAGCCGCGTTTCGACCTGCCTCGCGATCGTCCGCACGGCTGCGCCGTCACCGACGCGCGCCGCGAAGTCGAGGACGCGGAGCGCGGTGGCGCCGTTCCGCAGATCGTCGAGCCGGGTCGCGAGATCGGGATCGATCGCCGGCGGGGAGCGCCCCGCCGGCAGGAAAACCGCGCTCGTGGGGCCGTAGAACACGAGCCGCCAGCGCGGCGACGCGAGGAAGCGATCGACGAGCGCGGTCTTGTCGAGGTCGATGACGCCGACGTCGGCGGGATGGCGGGTCGTGAACGCCTCGAAGTCGTGGCCGCCGACGAACCGATACTGCTCGTCGAACCACGAGAGGTACGGGAACGAGCGCGAGTCGGTCATGACCGCGTACGCCGGATGCAGGCGCCAGAGCAGGTAGCCGCCGGAGTCGTGAACGTTGTACAGGCGCCGGCCGAGCGGATGGCGCGCGAGGAGCTCGGCCTCGACCACCGGGTTGACGTAGCCGATGCCGAAGCCGAGCCAACTGTTCGTGAAGGGCCGCGCCCACGCGTCCCAGCAGGTCACGAGCGCGAGGTAGAGCATCAGCGCGCCGACGATCTCGCGGAGCGCGGCGCGCCGAGCGGGAGCGTGCAGGACCGGCGGCCCGCCATGGTCGAACGAATCGCGGAGCAGGAGCAGCGCGCTCGGTGCGAAGACCGCCGGCCAGAGGTAGGTGGTCCGCGCCCAGCCGAGGAAGAGCGGCACGTACGCCAGGTTCGCGAGGACGATCGTCCAGTCGACGCGTGCGCCGCGCGGACCGTGCCGCGCACGCGCGACGAGCAGGATCCCGAGCACGGCGGTCATCACGACCAGGATCTCTTCGAGGTGCGGCGGAGCGCCGAGCGTCGCGAACAGCGAGCGGTGCGCGGTGTTCCAGACGACGTCGGGACGCGGGCGCCCGCCGAGCATCACGTCCCTTACGAGCTGGCGAGGGTACGCGAGGCCGTAGGGATTCACCGCCGTCGCGGCGCCGGCGACGGCGACGCTCGCGAGCAGGTGACGGAGCGCGCGTGGCGGAAGCGCGAGGCCCGGCGACCAACGGCGGTTCAGCGTCTCCCCGATGACGGTCGCGACCAGAAACGGCGCCGCGAGCACGAACGCGCCGTGGCAGTTCGCCCAGAGCAGGACCAGCGGCGGCAGCGACCAGAGCATGCGGAGCGCGCGGCGCGGATCGGCGCCGGGCGCGCGCGCCGCCTGCTTCGCCTGGAAGACGACGAACACCGTCGCGTTCATCAGGAGGAGCGAGAAGAGCTCGGGCTTGAGGAGCGTGCCGGCGTAGGAGCCGATCACCAGGACGAGGACGACGAGGTGCGCCGCGAGCGACCGCAGCAACCGCAGTCGCCGCGCCTGCTCGTAGGCGAGCGCCGCCACGGCGAGGACGACGACGTAGCGCAGCGCGAACACGCTCCAGCGGCCGACGTGCTCCCACAGCGCGTCGAGCGCGAGCTCGGAGATCCAGGCGCAGTAGATCACGTCGGTACGCGCCGGCGTCCACGAGAAGGCGGCATGATCGAGGCGGAGCGTGCCGCGCGCGAGCATCTGGCGCGCGTACGCCATGTGCCAGAAGACGTCGCCGTCTTGCAGCGGCTCCGCGAAGCGCAGGGCGATCACGGCGAGCAAGAGGAGCATCGGCGCCCCGATCGCGATCGCGTCGCGCAACGGTCGATCGCTCGTAGGGCGCACCGCCATCGGCTCGTCGGGTGCGCGATCGGTTGGCGTGCTAGGCGAAGCGCGGCGCGCTCACGGCAGCGCCGCCGTCGACGGGATGCAGAGCTCGAGCTCTTTCTTGGTGTCGAGCGTCGCCGGGCCGAGCTGGCCGTTCACGAGGACGCCGGTCTGGGGCTGATGCTTCGCCGGCGGCGGCGTGATCTTCGTTCCCTTGTTCTTCGGATCGACGGGACCGCAGCCGTCTTGCGGGATCGCTTTCTTGGCGATCTTCGCCTGGTAGCAGACCAGATGCCCGGCCGCGTGGCGCACCGTCGCGGGCGTGATCGGCACGGGCACCCCGGTCTTCGAGACGACCGGCGTTCCCGACTTCGCGACCGGCACGCACAAGCGCGTCACCTTCTTCAAGTCGTAGCGCCGCGTCTGGAAGTGATCGGCGGCGACGACCTGCACGCCTTTCGGGAACGTCGCGACCGGCGTGCCGTTGGTGCGCTTCTTCTGGGCCTTCGCCTTGTAGCAGAGAAAGTGATCGACCTCGGACGTCGTCGGGTCGGGAACGGGCGGCAGCGACAGCGAGTCCTCGCGCACCGGAACGAGCAGGCTCTCCGGCTTGACGGCCGTGAGCGTGAGCGTGCCGCACTGGTTGGTGATCGTGACGTCGCTCACCTTCCTGAACTTCGTCGGCCCCTTGCGGCGCTTCAGCGCGTAGCGTGCGAGGTGCGTCGTCGGGTCGGCGACGCCGCCCATGTTCTTGTCGGCCGGAAGGGCGAGGGCGACCAGCGCCTTGACGTCGTAGTCGGCCGTGCCGAGCACGTCCGCGAGCGTGAGGGGTCCGAACGGCGCGACCTTCGCCGTGCCTTTCGAGATCTTCGTCTTGTAGACCACGAAGTGATCGAGCAGCGACGCGGTGAGCGCGTACTCCTGGGTCGTGAGAAACGTGTTCGTGGTCGTGCGCAGCTGGTGGACGACGGCGTGGGTGTCGGTGTTGGCGTTGAAGTTGGTGGTGCCGGCGCAGACGCAGAACGGCGTCCCCGACGCCGGGATCTCGGCGCAGTCGCAGCCGTCCGGTACGTCGCACGGGCTGCATGCCATCGTGTTCGACGCGTCGCGGTCGCCGATGCCGATGCACGCCGGACCGATCGTCATGGTCGGATCGACCGTCATCGTCTCCTCGCGGCTGGTCTCCATCGTCTCGACGGTCGAGCCGGTGAGCTGCTCGTTCGAGGTGACGAGCGTCGGACCGGCGACGATGACGAGCGAGGGAAACGGCCCGGCGAGCAACGCCGCGCGCGCCGAGGCGACGGCCGACTGGACCGCCGGGTCGGCGAACGCGAGCGCGAGCTCCTGATCGAACGCGGTGCCGCCCGTCGGATCGGTTGCGACGACGTGGGTCGAGAAGGTGTCGACGCGGACGGTCTCGTCGGTGGTCTGGGTGTCCGTCGACGACGTCGTCGACGTCGTGAAGGTCGTGTTGTTCCCGGCCGTGCCGCAGCTCGTCCCGGCGCCGAGGGGCGGGTGCACGGCGAACGCCCACCCGCAGAGGATCGCGAAGGTGAGCATCGCCCACATTCCGCGAAACGGGCGGGGGCGGGGGAGGCGGCGGAGTCGACGAAAGGATCGCAGCGTCGGGATTCCTCGAGAGCGGGCCGTATGTCACCTACAAGGACGAGACCCGCTGCTGCAACGGAAAACGTCAGCGCCGTTGCCGACCTGGAGGCTCACGCGATCGCCTGCCCGGGAACGTGCGGCGTCGCTCGCATCTCGGACGCGATCGGCTACCGCTCGGGACGATTGCGCCGGTCGCCGATCACGCGCGCCGGGTTGCCGGCGACGATGGCGTGGTCCGGGACGTCGCGCGTCACGAGCGCGCCGGCGCCGACGAGGGCGCCGCGTCCGATCGTCACGCCGCAGAGGATCACCGCGCCGCTGCCGATCGACGCGTCGTCGCGCACCTCGGTCGGGACGAGGACGAAGTCGCCACGGGCGCGCGGACGGCCGTCGCGGGCCGCCTCCGGGTAGCGGTCGTTCACGAACATGACGCCGTGACCGACGAAGACGCGGTCGCCGACCGTGACGCCCTCGCAGAGGAACGCATGGGAAGAGACCTTGCAGGCGCACCCGACACGGACGCCGCGCTGGACCTCGACGAACGGACCGACCCGGGTGTCGTCGCCGATGTCGCAGCCGTAGAGGTTCACGAGCTCCGGATACGGGATCGCGACCCGCTCGCCGAGCTTCACGTCGGCCGCGATGGGCACGCGCCCCGTTACCACATCGTCACGACCTCGCGAACCGTTCGGCGGCGCGATCGCGAGCGCGAGGCGTGGGAATCGCGACGACCGGCGGCGACTCCCCGTCGCGCGGTCAACGCGACCAGTTGATCGGGCTTCGCGGGTCGGGCGTGTAGATGCAGACGTAGCCGCGCCGGACGGTCGCGGCGAGGTGGCGGCCGAGGGCAGGGTGGAGCTTCTGGATCTTCCCGAGCGCGGTCTTCACGCCCTTGGTGACCGTCAGGCGCGCGCGTTCGGCGTGTGAAGCGACCCGCCGGCCCCGTGGCGCGCTGCCGAGGGCGTCGGCGACCGCGTCGAGCTCGGTACGGAGACGTGCGGCGCGGTCGCGCTCGTTATGCGCTTCGGCTTCCTCGAGGGCCTCGCGGAGCGACTCCAGATGGCGGTGATACTCGCGCCGCGCCTGCTCGTCGATTGCCTCGCCGGCGTCTCCGAGACCGGGCGCGAGGCTTTCGATGCCGCCGCCGCCGCGCCCTGGGGGCGCGCCGCCGCCCGACGCGAGATGCACCAGCTCGGTGGCGTGGAACTCCCGTGCCGGGTGCCACACGAGGTGCGCGAGGTAGCGAATGCCTCGGCTGTCGCGCAGACGGATCGCCTGTCCGGCGTACGCGATCGTCCAGTAGTCTCCCTCGCTGCGGAAGACGGAGTCGTCATGCACCGTTTCCGCGCGAGCCGCCGGGTTTCCCCGGCGGGGCGCTCCGGCGGGGAGAGGCCTGGCGCTGCGATGCAACGGGCGCGATGCGCCGGCCTCTCGACACGCGCGGGCGCGCTCCGCGAGGCCTTTCATGCCCAGCGCATCCGCGCTCGCAACCGCCTGCGCAATCAGACGATCGCCTTGTTCGACGTGCTCCGTGCCGCCGCGGTCGACGAGCAATGCGCCGTACTCGCATTGCGTGAGCGCGAGCCATGGCTGGGCGCCCATACCGGCGTGCACCGCGAGGGCGTGCTCGAAGTGCTCCACGGCGGCATCCTCGCGACCGAGCGACTGCGCCAGCAGGCCGAGATAGTGATCGACGGCACCGATGAACGCCGTCCCGTTGGGCACCATCACGCAGAGCCCCGCGTAGGGCAGAAGCGTGTCGTAGGCGATCTGGACGCGGTCGGCGTCTCCGAGGATCGCGCAGATCTCGGCGAGCTGACCCATCATCGGTAGAAAGGCGCCATTGCGCGGCACGTCCGTGAGGCCGTGCGCCATGACCTGCGACACCTCGTTGCGCGCTTCACTCTCGAGGCCGCCGCTCAGACACGCGAGGGCGAAGCCGCAGCGGCCGCCCTGGATGGCGGGGTTGACGGCCGCGAAGACGCGCAACGGATCGACGAGCTCGCCCATGCGACCCTGCAGGTACCTCAGCATCATGAACTGGATGGCGAAGATCGCTTCGGCCGCGCGACCGACCCAGCGTCCCGTCGTCAGGATCATCGCCGCGAGCGTCTCGCCCTCCTCGAACCGTCCCTTGAGCGTCGCCCGCATCGCGCGGAAGACGGTGACGAGGCCGGTGAACGACGGCTGGCGCAGGTCGCGCGCGAGGTCGTCGCACGCTTCGAGGTCGGCGTCCGCCGCCGCCATGTCGCCGAGCTCGAGGAGGTCCGCCATGCGCGCCGCGCGCGCCCGGAACGCGACCGTGCGATCGCCGGTCCGGTTCGCGAGACGCAGGAGCGCGTTGGCGACACCGAGTCGCTCGCGGGCGTTGTCGGCGGCCGACGTCGCGGCGTGGGTGCCGAGCAGGACTTCTGCGAGCGTCGCGTCGTCGCCGAGACGGCGCGCCATCGCGACGGCGTGGTCGCAGAGCGCGACGCGACGGCTCGCGTCGTCCGTGAAGTAGAGCGCCGCCGCCAGCTGGACGAGGAGGCGCGTGTGCAGCGTCGCGTCCTCGTCGCCCCACGATGCGATCGCTTCCTCGAGGAGCGCGATGTGTTGCGTGTCGCGGGCTCCCGCCTCCGGAAAGGCGAGATCGCCGCCGTAGCCGAGGATGGCCCGCGACAACAGCTCGCGAGATCCGAGTGCGCGTGCGCTGGCTGCCGCCTGCAAGAACGTGCGCTTGGCATCGTCGAGCTTCGCGGCGCGCGTCTGCGCGGTTCCGAGCGCGATCATCAGCGCGACGCGCGCCGACGCGTCGCCGGCCGAGCCCTCGCCGACGGTCTCGAGAGCGAGCAGGTACAGACGTTCCGCTTCCTCGAAGGCGAGCATCGCGAGCGCGCGGTCGGCGGCGCGGCGGGCGTAGATGCTCGCCTGCGCGCCGTCGCCGCTGCTCGGTGCCGAGGCGATGAAGTGATGCGCGATCTCGGCGAGATGCTCGTCCTCGTCGGCGCGGCACGCGAGGAGGTCGGCCGCAGCGCGATGCAAGCGGCGGCGTTCGGCCGGCGCCAGCGCGTTGTAGAGCGCGTCGCGGATGAGCGCGTGCGCGAAGCCGTAGCGACCGGCGACGGCATGGTCTTGCGCCACCACGTGCGCGGCGATGGCTTCATCGAGGGCGGAGAGCAGGGCGGCGTGCGGCTCCGACGCGATCGCCTCGAGCGTAGCGAGCGAGAACTGCGTGCCCAGAACGGCGGCGGCCCGCAGGATCTCGCTGGATCGAGGGGAGAGCACCGCGACGTGGCAGGCGATCGCCTCGTGGACGCCCGCCGGAATGATCGAGTGCGAGATCTCGAGGGACGCCGTTCTTTCGCCGGGCGCCGCGAGACCCAGCACGATCTCCCCGAGGAAGAGCGGATTGCCGGCCGTCACTCCGTGGAGCGCGTCGACGAGCTGATCCGAGACCGGAGCGGCGACCGTGCCGGCAACGAGGCGGGTCACGGCGTCTCGGTCGAGTCCGGCGAGCGCGATGCGCTCGACGACGGGGCGGCGGACGAGATCCCGCAACGTCGCTTGCAGCGGATGGGTCGAATCGAGCCCGCCGTCGCGATAGGCGGCGACGACGATGATCCTCGCGGCATCGGCGCTCTGGGCCAGGAACTCGAGCAAGAGCAGGGAGGAGTGATCGGCCGCTTGAAGGTCGTCGAGCAGAATCACCAGCGGCGCGGTCCGGGCGACGCGCCTCAGCACCGCGACGACACTTTCGAAGAGCCGAAACCGACCCTCGGGCGTGTCGAGCGCTGGAGCGGTCTCGAGTTGCGGTAGCACGTCCCGCACGTCCGGCAGCAGATACGCGACGTCCGGCGCCGCGTCGCCGAGCAGCGCGCGAAGATCGGCTCGCGGCCGGCTCTGCACTTCCGAACGCAGCACTTGCAGCCACGGCCAGAAGGCCGGCGCTCCCTCGCGCTCGTAGCATCGACCCCAGCGGACGTGCGCGCCGGCGGCGCGGGCTTCGCGGGCGAACTCCTCGAGGAGGCGCGTCTTCCCGATCCCCGGCTCCCCGTGGACGACGACGATCCGGCCGTTGCCGGCGGCCGCCGACGCGAGCGCGGCGTTGAGCACCGCAGTCTCGCGCTCGCGTCCTACGAATGGTCGCCGGGCGGCGACGGGGTCCGAGGCTGCAACGTTCACGATCGAGCGCGGTTGACGTCGAGGGCGACGCTCAAGAGGCCTACCATCGTCTGGACGGGATGTCACATCGATGCCGTCGCGCCGCCGCGCGCTCGAATCGATCGGCCGTTCAGACGACGACGTCCCAGATCGTCCGATGTCGCGGGTCCGGGGTGTACCGGCAGGCATAGCCTCGGTGGATCGTCGCCTCGAGGTGGTCACCCAACTCGGGGAGCTCGAACGCGACCCGCACGAGGGCGCTCTTGATCGCCTTCGTCACACTCAACCGTGCGCGCTCGGCTTCTCGAGGCGTGTCGGCACGCGGCGCTGCCGTCGGACGCGCGCGGCGCCCGTCGGAGCGCCCAGGCTGAGCTGGACGGCGCGATAGAGTCACGAGAATGGTCGCGGCGACGGGCTCGCCCGGTCTGCGCAGCAATTCCGCGAGGTACCGCATTCCCTTGGAGTCGCGCAGCCGGACCAGCTGCCCGTCGAAGAGAATCGACCAGTAATCGCCTTCCCGCAGAAGAGCTTGGTCCGACGACCCCGCCGGCGCGCGGCCCTTCGCGGCCATCGACTGCGCCGGACCGAGGATCGAATCGCTCATCACCGATGAAGTGTGAAAAGTCGCGGCACAGATGTGCCCGTCTTCGCGACCACTCGCGGGACTCGCCCTGACGGCGTTGACCGCGGCGCGATTGCCGGTCGTCGATCTGCACTCGTCCGTCGACACTGCGTCGACTGCGTGCTCGAGCGCGGCGCGGACTGCGCGATGGCGTCGGCGGTCGGGTAGGGCGATCCGGCCGACGGGATCGACGACCCGAGCGCGTGCCACTAGGCGCTGCGACCGCGGGTCGCGGCCGCCGCGGTCCGTCGTTCGCGCGCCATCCGAATCGCGCGTGGACTCGCTCGGTGTGCAACCCGAGCGAGTGCACGGATCGACGCTGGCGCTAGCGGATTGCTTGCGTCGTCGGACAGATCTCGAGGTTGCACTGGAAGGCATTCGAGGTCGTCGTTCCACTCAGATCGGTGACGTCGATGCCGGTGAACGCCGGGTAGGGGAGGTAGTACGAGAATCGGTACCAATTCCCGATGCCGTACAGCACGTTGCGGACCACCGTTCCGTCCGAGGTCGTGCACGCGGCCAACGTGAGGGGCTCATCCGGCGCGAACTCGCCCTGCAGGAAGGCGACGAAGTGTCCGCACTTCCCCCTCGACGGCGCCTTGAAGGCCTTGGCGACGATCTTCCCGCCGGTGCACGTGAAGCAGAGATCCTTCGCCGCGGCGGCAGTACGCGGCGTCAGCGCGAGGAGCGCCGGGCCGAGGACGGCAAGCACCAGCAAGCGACGTAGCGTTCGTTTCATGTTCACCTCGATCCCGTTTCCGGGTGGTTGTGCCGGCGGTTTGATCCGAGCGTCCGCTCGGCGCCGCCGCCGGATGTCAGGGTTCACGCTTGCTGCGTGAAAATCGTCGGTACAGTTGTGCCCGCCGTCGACGCGGGCGCATCGCGTGTCGTCGGATCGCGATCGACGCGACCGCGTAGACAGCCCTCGCGGCTCCCGTTAGGACCTGGCGAGTGGCGCGACGAGAAGACGGCCGTCCAGGTCCGCGTGATCGGCCGTCAGCGGAGCGCCCGACCCCGCGCGCCGGCGCGCGTCTCGCCGTCGTGCTCGCCGCGCTCGCGGCCGGCGTGCTCCTGGTTGCGTGTCGCCGGCGGGCCGCGTCGGGACCGGCCTACGACGTGCTCCTGATCTCGCTCGACACCGTCCGGCAGGACGTCCTCGGGTGCTACGGCCACGAGCCGCGCCACGCGCCGGCGGCGGCGACGAGCGCAGCCCTCGATCAGCTCGCGCACGCCGGCGTCCGCATGGTCGACGCGTACGCATCGAGCTCGTGGACGCTGCCGTCCCACCTCTCGATCATGACCGGCCTGCCGCCCTTGCAGCACGCGGTCGAGACCGAGGGCGCGACGCTCGACCCCGCGGTGCCGACGATGGCGGAGATCCTCCACGACCACGGCTATCGCACGATCGGCGTCTACTCGGCGCCGTATCTCGACGGCCACTGGGGATTCGCCCGCGGCTTCGACGTCTACCGTCCGGTCTACGGCCCCGAGGTCGTCGCGGCGTCGCAACGAGCGACGGAGATCCGCGCCGCGATCGACGGCGCCGCGGTGGCGGCCGACTGGAGCCGGTACGACGAGCTCAAGAAGCGCGAGGCGGAGATCGACGGCGCGCTCAACGACGCCTCGCAGCGCGTCGTCACCTCGGACCAGGTGACGAGCGCGGTGGTGTCCGAGCTCGAGGGACTCGCGCGCGACCGCCGTCCGTGGTTCGTCTTCGCGCACTTCTTCGACGCGCACTGCGACTACGTGCCGCCGCCGCCCTACGACACGCGCTTCGATCCGGACTACGGCGGCTCCTTCACCGGACGGGGTTGCATGGCGGGGCCGGCGGTCGGCTGGCCGGATCCGGACCACCCGGGCGGTCTGCTGCGCGCGCTCGGCGACCGCGACCTCGAGCACGCCTTCGCGCTCTACGAAGGCGAGGTCGCGTGGGTCGACTCCCACGTCGGCGCGATCCTGCGCGCGCTCGACGATCTCGGTCTGGCGCGGCGGACGCTGGTCGTCGTCGTCGCGGATCACGGCGAGGAGTTCTTCGAGCACGGCGGGCTCGGCCATCGCCGCACGCTCTACGAGGAGGTGGTTCGCGCGCCGCTCCTGCTGCGGCTTCCCGGCGTGCTTCCGCAGGGGGCGGAGGTTCGCGGTCTGGTCTCGGGCGCCGATCTCCTCCCGACGGTGCTCGAGGTCCTCGGGATCGCCCACCAGCCCGCCCCCGGCACCTCGAGCTTCCTGCCGTTGATCCGCGGCGGCGACGGCGCCGGCCGGATGGTGATCGAGCGCTCCGTCATCATGTTCAGCGGCGACGTCGAGGTCGACGCGTCCCAGCACGTCACGCTGCGGCAGATCCTGGTGAACGACGCGTTCCGGAAGGGGCCGATCAAGATCCTTCGGACGCGCAGCTGGCCGCAGTTCCGCGCCGGCGTGTCCGAGGATCTGAGCGCGATCCTCCAACGCGAGGCCGCGGCGCAGTACGACCGCGAGCAGCTCCGGTGGATCGACCTCGAGCGGTTTCCCGACGAGCGCGAGGACCGCTACTCGACCGACTTCACCGGCGCCGCGGCCGGGGCCGCGCTCGACGCGTTCCGCGGCGAGTACACGGCGCTGGTCGCGCTGCGGAGCGGCCGGCACGCCGAGTCGAAGATGCCGCAGAACGTCCGGCGCGAGCTGGAAGGTCTCGGGTACATCGAGCGTACGTCGGGCCCGGAGTTCCCCGAGCCGGATCTCGTCCTGCCGCCGCCGCGGGCCCGCTGATCGCCGCTCATCGCTTTCCGCCGGCGAGCGTATGAGCCGCGACTGCCGATGAACCGACTGAGCTCGCGCAGCGCGCGGGTCGCGAGCGTCGTGCTCGTCTGCTCCGTCGTGGTCGGGGCCTACGTCGGCGTGCTGCGCCGCGAGGCGCGCCACGGGCGGCTGCTCGCGACCCGCTGGCTCTCGGACGACCACGATCGCGACGGGTACTACGAGCGCGCGCAGTTCCTCCCCACCGGGCGCATCCCGTATCTCGAGGTCCGCTCGGAGTACCCGACGCTCGCGACGCTGGCGTTCGCGGCGCCGTTGCTCCCGAGTCGCGGATGGCGCGTGGCGCGCGCGGAGTACCGCTTCCGCTGGTCCTGCATGATGGCGGTGGTGCTGGTCGCGACGGTGTGGCTCGTCGCTCGCTTTCGCGTCGAGAACGGTCTCGGCGCGTCGCCGGCGCTGCTGATGATCGCGCCGTCGCCGCTGTACTTCGCGTTGATGCGATTCGACGTGCTGTGCGCGTTCGTCACCTGCGCGAGCCTGGCGGCGTTCGCACGCGCCCGCTACCGCCGCGCGCACGTGCTCCTGGCGATCGGCACCTTCGTGAAGTGGTACCCGGCCGTGGTCTTTCCCGTCTACGCGGCCTTCCACGTCGTGCACGAGGCGCGGCCCCTGCGGCTGCGCGGCGTGCTCCGTACCGCCGCGGTCCGCCACTGCGCCGTCTTCGTCGCGACGATCGCCGTCTTGACGCTCGCCAGCGTCGTCGCGTTCACCTGGCGCGGCTTCCTCGCGCCGTATCTCTTTCACGCCGGACGCCACGCGCAGTACTTCAACCTCTATTGGTTGCTCGAGCGGAAGCGCCGGCTCTGGGGATTCGACCAGGCGGGCTTGAAGATCGTCCAGGCGGTCTTCTTCGCGCTCGAGCTCGCGATCGTGCCGATCGTGCTGCTCGCGGCGATTCGCTCGCGTACCGACGTGTTCCGCTACGCCGTCCTCGCGATCGTGCTGTTCATCACGTTCTCTCGCATCGACTCGCCGCAATGGATTCTGTGGTATCTGCCGCCCGCGCTGATGTTCGTGCGCGACCGGCGCACGGTCCTGGCGCTCGCCGCCGTCGCGTGCTGGAACTACGTCGTCTTCCCGGTCGCGTTCGACGCCTTCGGCGCGCGCTCGGGCTGGTTTTCGGCGGCGGTTCTCGTCAAGGACCTCGCCTTGCTCACCGCGGTCGCCTGTGTGCTGTACGAGGTGGATCCCGGGGAGCGACGACCCGAGGCGCCGACCGGATGACACCCGCCGCGCTGCGCCATTTTCGATCACGTCGAGTCATCCCGTCAGAGCGTGAACGCGCCCGTCCCGTGATGGCGTGAGCTACGGCCTCTTTTTTCTTGACAGGGCGCATAGCAACCATGGTAGAGCCGCCTACGTCCCTCGGCGCTCCCGTCGCGAATCGTTCACCCCCCCTGCGGTTCACGCGGCAATGACGGCTGCAAGTCGTGAGCAAAGCGGGACATCAGCCGAATCACGACATCTCGAGGACCAAGGGCAGCGTAGGGGCTGTGGTTCCTGACGTTCGACATTGCTGACGGCCGCTATCGCCGGGTGGCCCACGCGGCTCCTACGCCACGTGCTCGCGCCCGGGAAAGAAGAGGAAATCGTGGAGCAGATGGACGCAAGGCGCGGCGAGATCGCGGGCGGATCTCTTCGGGCGGCTGAGCGAATGGTCCCGATACTCGCGGCGACCCTCGCCTGCGTGCTCGCCGCCGCGGCACCCGCGGCGGGGCAGTCGATCTCCGGCGCCGGGGCGAGCACCTCCGGAAGCTCGAGCAACTCGGGCAGCGGCGACGGCTCGACCCGGTCGTCCGTCGCCATCCAGGTGAACGACGGCGCCACGCTCAAGACCCGCTACGCCTGGAACGTCAGCGCCGACACGACCGTCTTCAGCACCCGCGACCAGAACGGCACCGCCGTGCACAACGTCTCCTTCAACGTGACCGCACCGGGCGCGTACTTCCTCACGGTGTCGACGCAGCGCACCGGCGACATGAACCGCATCAACGACGCGTCCGGCTGTGACGGCTCCGCGGACGTGAGCGCGGTGACCGGCAACCAGAGCGGCGGGACGCTGACCTCGGGGACGCTCAGCCTCGGCGACCCCGGCTCGATACCGACCGGCGGCTCCGACACCAGCGGGCCGTTCAATCAGACCGCGACCGCGCGCATCGACAACACCAGCAACGGCGTCGCCAAGTCCCACACCTTGAGCTTCAGCTGGAACGGATCGGCCCGCAGCAACTCGTGCGAGGCCGCGGTCCGGATCGGCGAGGGCTCGAGCGTCAGCGGCTGCGACGCGTGCAGCTATCCGGGAAGTCCCAGCCGGACGCAGTCGACGGACGGGCACTTCGTCACGGTCACGCTGACGAGCCTCTGCGGCAACGGGGTGATCGACTCGGCGCAAGGCGAGCAGTGCGACACCGCGATCGCCGGCAGCGTCTGCTGCACGTCGAGCTGTCACTACGCGAGCTCGAGCACCCAGTGCCGCGCCGCCGCCGACGTCTGCGACGTCGCCGAGAACTGCACGGGATCGAGCGCGACGTGTCCGGCGAACGTTTTCAAGTCGAGCGCGGTCGTGTGCCGCCCCGCCGCCGACGTCTGCGACGTCGCCGAGAATTGCACCGGCGCGAGCGCCCCCTGTCCGCCTGACGGCTTCGCGTCGAGCGCGACCGTGTGCCGGGCGTCGGCGGGCGTCTGCGACGTCGCCGAGCACTGCACCGGCACGATTGCCGTCTGTCCGGCGGACGGCTTCGCGTCGAGCGCGACGGTGTGTCGCGCGTCGGCCGGGCCCTGCGACGTCGCGGAGAACTGCACCGGGTCGAGCGCGTCCTGTCCGGCGAACGCCTTCGCGTCGAGCGCAACCGTCTGCCGCGCCGCCGCGGGTGAATGCGACCTCGCGGAGCACTGCACCGGCTCCGGCACGAGCTGTCCGGCCGACGCGAAGAGCACCGCGCTCTGCCGTGCCGCTGCCGACGTGTGCGATGCGGCCGAGAGCTGCGACGGCGTGAACGACGCGTGTCCGCCGGACGCGGCGGCACCCTCGACGACGGTCTGCCGCGGCGCCGCCGGCGTCTGCGACGTCGCGGAGCACTGCGACGGCGCGAGCACCGCCTGTCCGCCCGACGGCAAGAGCACCGCGGTCTGTCGCGCCGCCGTCGGCGGCTGCGACGTCGCGGAAAGCTGCGACGGCAGCAGCAACGACTGCCCCGCGGATCAGTTGCAGCCGGCGAGCTTCGCATGCCGTCCGGTGGCGGGCGGCTGCGACGTGCCCGAGACCTGCAGCGGCAACGATCCGGCGTGTCCGGCGGACGTGTTCAAGCCGGCGAGCACCGAGTGTCGCGCCGATGCCGGCGATTGCGACGTCGCCGAGAGCTGCACGGGAAGCTCGGCGGACTGTCCCCCCGACGCGTTCGAGCCCGACGGCACGAGCTGCGACGACGCCAACGCCTGCACGCTCTCCGACATGTGCGTCGAGGGCGCGTGCATCGGCGACTCGATGCTCTGCGGCGACGGCGTCCTGCAAGACGGCTGCGGCGAGGAGTGCGACGACGGCAACCTCGACGGCGGCGACGGCTGCTCGGCGAGCTGCCTCGCCGAGGCGGGCCTCGGTTGCCCGGCGAGCCCGCTCAGCGGCTGCCGCCAGCCCTTCGTCGCCGGGAAGTCGTCGATCCTGCTCGCGAAGAAGACCGGCAGCAACGATCTCCTCAAGTGGAAGTGGCTGAAGGGCGAGCGGACGACGTTCGCCGACTACGGCGATCCGCTGAACGCGACCAACTACCAGGTGTGCATCTACGACCAGAGCGGCCTGCGGTTCTCGATCACGAACCCCGAGGGCGGCATCTGCGCCGGCAAGCCGTGCTGGAAGCAGACGGGCTTCAGCGGCTTCGTCTACAAGGACAAGGAGCACACGCCCAACGGCGGCGAGAAGCTCCAGCTCAAGGCGGGCGCGCTCGGGAAGGCGAAGATCCAGTTCATCGGCCGGGGCACGAGCCTCGCCATGCCCGATCTCACGACGCTGGTGCAGCCGCTGACGGTCCAGGTCCAGAACAGCAACGGCCTGTGCTGGGAAGCGATCTACAGCGCGCCGGCATCGACGCAATCGGCGACGAAGTTCAAGGACAAGGCCGACTGACATGGACAGACTCCTCCGCCGTCGCACATCGAGAATCGCCCTGATCGCGGCGCTCGCGAGCGCCGCGGCCTACGGCCGTGGCGCGCTGCTCGCGATCGTGCCCGCGGGCCTCACCGCGGAAGCCGTCGCCCAGACGCCGCCGCCGCTCGACTCGTTTCAGTGCTACAAGGCGAAAGAGCCGAGCGGGCTGCCGCGTTTCACGGCGGTGGTCAACGTCACCACCGTCGATCCATTCGGCAGCTGGATCGTCGACGTCAAGAAGGTCGTGGATCTCTGCGCACCGGCGAGCCTCGACGGCGGCGACCCGACGGCGCCGTCGCATCCGGAGCACCTCGAGCGCTACCAGATCAAGCGGGTGCCCGGGACGGCGAAGTTCGCGAAGGTTCTCCGGCAGACCGTCGTCGACCAATTCGGGTCGCTCGCGATCGACGTCACCAAGCCCGAGGCGCTGATGGTGCCGACCGCGACGAGCCCGAGCGGCCCGCCGGCGCCGCTCGGCGCTCCCGCGACCGATCATTTCACCTGCTACAAGATCCGTACCTCGCCCGGCACCCCGAAGTTCACGCCGTTTTTCGGCGCGGTCGTCGAGGATCAATTCGGGCCGTTGGCGGTCGACCTCATCAAGCCGCGCGCGCTCTGCGTGCCGACCGACACCGAAGGCGGCGCGCCCGGCGCCGAGACGCATCCGGAATCCCTCACCTGCTATCAGGGCAAGCTGCGCTCCACGTTCGTGCCGCTCACCGCGTACACCGCGAACGAGCTCGCCGCGGGCATGCTCAACGTGCGCAAGCTCGTCAACGTCTGCATTCCGTCGCGGCTGAACCCACCGGCGACGACGCCGACACCGACGCCGGCGGGGACGCCGACCGGCCCGACGCCGAGCCGCACGCTGACGCCGCCGCCGACGCGGACGGTGACGCCCACGCCGACGCTGTCACCGACGGCGACCGCCACCGCGACCCGCACCGCCACGCCGACCCCGACGCGCACGCCGACGCCGTCGGTCACCGCGACGCCGATCTCGAGAACGTGCAACATCGGCGGCACCGAGAGCCGGATCGCGCTCCAGGTGAAGAACGCACCGATCGTCGGCAACATCCGGGTGATGGGCAGCCTCAGCGGCACGCAGACGATGCAGTTCGGCCCGCAGGACGCGAACGGCGTCCGGCAGATGACGGTGCCGGCGGCCTCGATCCACTTCGACCCGATCGTCATCCAGCCGCCCATCGGGGACCCCGTGCGCCTGTGCGTGTTCCCGGCGGGGCAAGACGGCGCCGGCCGCGTCGACTGCAACGGCGGCGACGCGGGCATCAACATCCGCACCCAGATCGACCACAACACCAACAATCCGCCGGGCTCGCACGGCGGGCTGCCGCAGGATCCCGAGTGCGACGACACCCGTGCCCAGCCTGACGGCACGATCGGCACCGCCTGTCTCGAGTCGTCGGTGGGCGGCTGCAACCCGAACAGCCTGCACATGGGCGTCTGCAACAGCCCGGTCGAGTACGTGGAGACCGGCACGTTCACCAACGGCGACGCCCGCCTGGTGGAGTACTTGACGCTGCTGCTGGTGAGCGACGTCGGGCCGGACGGGATGCAATGCACCAATGACGACACCTACAGCGCGCCGGCGAGCGTGCGTGCGTTCCTCACCACCGGCGTCGCGCACGCGACGATCTTCGACGCCAACAACATGGACGACAGCCTCCTCGATCACGCGGCGCCGACGTGCACCAACTGCATCACCGAGGTCACCGGAGCGCCGCGCGGCTGCAATGCGATCACCGGCTCCGGCGGCGTCACGAACATGAAGTTTGTGGGCGCGTTGCCGTTCGTCGATCTCGACGCCTCCGTCGGCGACGCTGCGGCGACGATCGAGGTCAAGTGTCAGTGATGGAGGCGCGCGAGCGCATGCGGGAGCGGAAGGACATGACGAACACCTTCGAGTACGTGAGCCGTCGCGTCGGTGCTTGGGTGCTGCTGACCGGTCTCGCGCTGATCCTCCCGCACCCTGCGTCGGCGCAGCTGGCGACCAGCACCGATGCCAAGTGCATCCAGGCGATCAACGGCGCGACCCGCAAGGTCGCGCTCGCCACCAGCAAGGAGCTCCGGTCGTGCACGCGGGGGTTTGCCGACGGCCTCCTCGGCGCGCAGACGGTCACGCAGTGTCTGAATGCGTCGCCGAAGGTGCAGAAGAGCGTCGCGAAGGCGCTGGTCACCGCCGACCACGCCTGCGGCGGAGCGCTGCCGAGTTTCGGGCCGCGGAGCCTCGAGGCGCCGGCCGGGCTCGCCGTCGGGGTCGGCGCCGACCTCCTCCGCGACTTCTTCGGGCCGGTCCCCGAGGTCGCGCTCTCGAGCGACTCGACGATCGCCGCCTGTCAGGACACGGTCGTGAAGGCGATGCGCAAGTGCGAGGACGTGCGGCTGAACCTCTTCAACAAGTGCAAGAAGCAGGGCCTGAAGCGCGGGTTCGTCACCAATGCGACCGAGCTGGAGACCGCCTGTCTCGGCATCGGCGCCAATCAGCCCGATCCGACCGGCGGCTCGATCGAGAAGCTCTGCGTCGACTCGCCGGCGGCCCAGATTCAAACCCGTTGCATCGGCCGTGGCGTGACGCTCCCGCAGGCGTTTCCCGGCTGCGCGACCGCGACGGATTCCGCGGCGCTCGCCGTCTGCATCGACACGCACATTCGTTGCCGCGTCTGCAATCTCCTGAACACGGTCGACGGCCTGGCGCGCGACTGCGACGTCTTCGACGACGGCAACGACACGAACCAGAGCTGCGACGAGCCGACCACCTGCGGCGACGGCCTGGTCGACGGCACCGAGGTGTGCGACGACGGCGGCACCGCGGCTGGCGACGGCTGCAGCCCGACGTGTCAGGTCGAGGTCGGCTGGACGTGCACCGGCAACCCGAGCCACTGCTCCCCGATCTGCGGCGACGGTCTCGTGCTCGGCAGCGAGCCATGTGACGACGGCGGGACGACGTCGGGCGACGGCTGCGACGCCACGTGCCACATCGAGGTCGGATACTCCTGTCTCGGCTCGCCGAGCATCTGCGTGCCGGGATGCGGCGACGGTCTGATCCGCGGCAACGAGACGTGCGACGACGGCGGGACGGCGTCCGGCGACGGCTGCAGCGCCAGCTGCCAGCTCGAGACGGGCTGGATCTGCGCCGGCGAGCCGAGCGTCTGCACGTCGGTGTGCGGCGACGGCCTGGTCCGCGGCACCGAGGCGTGCGACGACGGTGGCACCACGTCCGGAAACGGCTGTAGCGCGACCTGCCAGATCGAGACCGGCTGGACCTGCGCGGGCGCGCCGAGCGTCTGCTCGCCGATCTGCGGCGACGGGCTGCTGCGCGGCGGCGAGGTCTGCGACGACGGCGGCACCACGTCCGGAAACGGCTGCAGCGCGTCGTGCCAAGTCGAGGCAGGTTGGAGCTGCGACGGCGAGCCGAGCATCTGCCTGCCGATCTGTGGTGACGGTCTCAGCCGCGGCGCAGAAGCCTGTGACGACGGCGGCACCAGCGCGGGTGACGGATGCGACGATACCTGCCATCTCGAGGTCGGCTGGAGCTGCACCGGCGAGCCGAGCCTCTGCCAGGCGGTCTGCGGCGACGGCTTGATCCTCGCGAACGAGGCCTGCGACGACGGCAGCGTCGCCTCCGGTGACGGCTGCAGCGCGAGCTGTCAGGTCGAGAGCGGCTGGCTGTGCGACGGCGAGCCGAGCGAGTGTCTGCCGGTGTGCGGCGACGGGCTGCTCCGCGCCGACGAGCAATGCGACGACGGCAACCTCGCGGTCGGCGACGGCTGCGGACCTTCCTGCACCGTCGAGCCCGGGTTCACGTGCAGCGGGACGCCGAGCGTCTGCCAGCCGTTCACGGTCGTCATCACGTCGCCGACGCACGGCATCTTCACGCAGGCGAGCTCGATCGCGGTGACCGGTTTCATCACCCAGCTCGCTCCCGCGTCGGCGTACCTCACCATCAACGGCACCCAGGTGCCGGTCGCGGCGAACCGGACGTTCTCGACGACGGTGCCGCTGAGCGCGTCCGCGATCTTCAATCCGATCCGCGCGACCGTGACCGATCTCGTCCACGGCAGCTCCGCGTACGCCCGGGTCGTCGTGATCCGCGGCCTCTCGGTCGCCGACGGCGCCTTCTCGCCGAAGAGCGTCGGCCTGCGCCTGAACGACAGCGGACTCGACCGCGTCGAGCCGCTGGTCGCCGGCCTGGCCGGGCAGGGGCTCGATCTCGGCGCGCTGGTTCCCGTCAACACGGTCCTGGTCGACAACGAATGCTTCGCCGATTCCATCTTCGGCTGCCTCGGCCGCGGCACGGTGCGGGTCGTGAGCCCGCCGCCGTCGTTCTCGAGCTTCTCGCTCAACGCCGACTCGATGACGAACTTCGTCGCCGCCGACATCACCGTCAACGACATCCGCGTCAACGTCTACCTGAGCGGCAGCGGGGTCGTGCCGAGCTGCGACATCGCGCTCTACGCGAGTCACGCGTACTTCAACGGCGACTACACGCTGGAGCCGTTCGCGAGCGATCCGGAGAACATCGACGTCAACCAGATCGGGTCGCTCGCGGTGAGCTTCGCCGGGTTCACGACGAGCTACGGCGGCACCTGCGATCTGCCGATCATCGGCAGTATCATTCAGGCCTTCCTGCCGGACGTGGAGTCGCTCACGGTGAACGCGATCAAGAACTACCTCAACGATCCCGACGGCTCGGGCCCGCTGGACAGTCCGACCGCCGACGCCATCGAGGCGGCGCTCGCCGGCATCACGATCGCCGGCCCGGTCGGCGACGCGCTCGGCGTCAACTTCGATGCGCCGCTCTGGCAGGTCGCCGAGGACAACAACGGGATCACCTTCGGGTCGGACGGGCGCTTCACGGTCTCGGTCGGCAACGGGCCCGGTCAGTGCCAGCCGCCGGCCGGCGCGCCGAACTTCAGCGCCTCGTTCGCGGTGAACGAGGGAACGCCGAGCTTCGGGACGACGACGCCGGTCAATCACCTGCCGTACGACCTCGCGATCAGCATCTCGACGGAGGGGTTCAACCAGCTGCTGCGCTCGCAGACCGAGTGCGGTCTCCTCACCACCAGCTTGACGACCCTCGACCTCGGTACCGGTCCGATTCCGATCAACGCGGCACTGCTCGGGCTGCTGATGCCGGAGTTCCAGGCGTTTCCGCCCGCGACACCCTTCCGCATCGACATCCGACCGACGCTGGCGCCGATCATCGTCGGCACCCCCGGTCCCAACAACGAGCTCGCCCTGCTGAAGATGGCGCACCTCCTCGTCTCGGTGGTGCAGAACGACGGCAGCGAGGCGGTGGCGTTGCAAGGTGCCGTCGACGCGGACATCGGGATGAACCTGCAATTCGCGGCGGGCGCGCTCGCCTTCCAGCTGTCGACGCCGACGCCGGACGACATCACGGTCGCAGTCATCGCGAACCCGTTGAACGTCAACACCTTCGCGCTCGAGAACGACGTCCTGCCACCGCTGATCGCGCAGTTGATCCCGGACCTTGCCGGCTCGCTGGCGAGCTTCCCGTTGCCGACGTTCCTCGGTCTCCAGCTCAACGGCGTCGAGGTCTCGCGCACCGGCGAGTTCATGTCGCTGTACGCGAACCTCGTTCCCGGGCCGTGACCCGCAGCGCTCCGCGATCGCGATGACCGCACGGACCGTCTGACGCCCGCCGACGAGGAGGGCGTCGGACGGTCGCCGGCGAGCTGCTCGTCGGGACGCCGCGGCTCGCCGGGGGCCGCGGCGACGCCGCCGGCGCCCGGCTCCGCGCCGGTGTACCGCGATCGCGACTTCCGCCTCTTCATCGCTGCGCGCTTCCTTGCGACGGCCGCGATGCAGGTGCAATCGGTCGCGATCGGCTGGCAGATCTACGAGATCGCCCGTGATCCGCTCGCGCTCGGCCTCGTCGGTCTCGCGCAGTTCGTGCCGATGTTCCTGCTGACGTTGCCGGCGGGCGACGTCGCCGACCGCGTCGATCAGCGCCGGGTGCTGTCGGCCGCGCTGGCCGTGCAGGCGTCGTGCAGCGCGCTGTTCCTGGCGCTCACGCTCGCGAAACCTGGAACGCCGTGGCCGTTCTACGCCGTCCTCGTCGTGTTCGGCGCGGCGCGGGGCTTCTCCGCGCCGACGGGACAATCGCTGCTGCCGTTCCTGGTCCCGCCCGAACGCCTGCCGGCGGCGTTGGCGTGGAGCTCGTCGGCGTTCTCGAGCGCGGTGATCGCGGGTCCGGCGCTGGGCGGGCTGCTCTATGCGCTCGGTCCGCTGCCGACGTACGCGCTCTGCTTCGCCGGGTTCGTTGCGGCGGGAGCGGCGACGCTCCTCTTGGGAGGGCGGAGCTTCGCACCCGCGCGGACGACCTCCAGCGGCCTCGCCCGGGTCGTCGAGGGGGTGCGGTTCGTGCGCTCGCGAGCGGTGGTGCTCGGCGCCATCTCGCTCGATCTGTTCGCGGTGTTGCTGGGCGGGGCGACGGCGCTGCTTCCGGTCTTCGCGCGCGACGTGCTGTATTGCGGGCCCGTCGGCCTCGGTCTCCTGCGGAGCGCGCCGGCCGCGGGCGCAGCGCTGACCGCCGTCGTCCTCGCGCGCCGTCCGCTCGCGCGCCACGTCGGCGTCCGGATGTTCGCGGCCATCGCGATCTTCGGTGTCGCGACGATCGTGTTCGGGCTGTCGCGGAGCTTCGTGCTGTCGCTCGGCGCGCTCTTCGTGCTCGGAGCCGCGGACATGGTGAGCGTCGTCGTCCGCTCGACCTTGATCCAGTTCGCCGCACCGGACGCGATGCGGGGACGGATCAGCGCGGTGAGCATGCTCTTCATCGGGGCGTCGAACGAGCTCGGCGAGTTCGAGTCCGGCGTCACCGCGGCATGGCTCGGCACGGTGCCGGCGGTCATTCTCGGCGGCCTCGGAACGCTCGCCGTCGTCGCCGCGTGGATGCGCATGTTCCCCGAACTGCGCCGCGCCGACCGCCTGACCGACGTCGCGGACCGCTGACGCCGCCCGATGCGACCATCACGGGCAGCCGGCGTCGGCGAGGCGGCGCCGATCGTCTTCTAGATCTGATAGTAGAGCGCGCGCTCGCGGACGGCGGGTTGCCGGCGGGGACAGGTCTCGCACGGGTGCTGCAGCATGTCGTACGCGTGGCGGATCGCCAGCAGCGTGCTCGTCTGGCGAACCGGCTGCTCCTGAAAGAGCTGGGCGTCGCCGACCTTTTCCACGAGACCGCTCTTGCGCATGGCGGCGAGCATCCCGTCGCGCACCCCGCAGAGGACGACGCGGACGCCGCTCGCAAGCAGGCGATCGACGGAGCGGTCGAGGAGCGCCATGCCGACGGCGTCCGGGTTCCGTGCCCGCTTCATGCGCAGGACGACCACCTCGGTCTCCGGCACGACCCGGGCCTCGATCGTGTCGAGGTGCTGCTCGAGGCTTACGCCCGAGCCGAAGTACATCTCGCCCTCGAGCCCGAAGATCAAGATCCGGCCGCACACCTCGTCCTCCGGCAGGCGCTCGTGAATCTGGCCGCTCGCGCTGACGACGAACTCGGTGAGCAGCATCTGGCCGGTGCGCGGCACCGCCAGCATGAACGACATGAAGACGCCGATCAGGATGCAGAACTCGATCGAGATCGCGAACGCCGAGATCGCCGTCGCGGCGACGATCGCGGCGTCGAAGCGCGACGTCCGGACGTGGTAGAGAACCTCCTCGAGGTTCACCATACGGGCCGCGGTGAGCATCAGCAGGCCGGCCAGCGCCGAGCGCGGGATGAATCGCGCGTAGGGCGCGACGGCCATCATGATCACCGCGACCGCGACCGCCGAGATGACGGCCGACCACTGCGTTCGGGCGCCGGCTTGCTGGTTGATCGCCGACCGCGTCAGTGACCCCGCCCCCGGCATGCACTGGAAGAAGCTGCCCGCGAGGTTCGCGCAGCCTTCACTGAGGCACTGCTGGTTCATGTCGAGCTTCTGCCCGGTGACGGCGGCGAGCACCTTCGCCATCGAGATCGCCTCGAGAAGGCCGAGCAGCGCGATCGCGAGGGCGCTGCTCGCGAGCTCGTGAATCGCCGCGGCGTCGAGGGCCGGCAGCCGGAAGCTCGGCAGCCTCGCCGGGATCTCGCCGACGACCTTCACGCCCTGCTGGTCGAGCCCCCACGCCGCGGTGGCGACGGCCGTGACGACCACCGCGATCAGGAACTCCGGCAGGAGCTGCCATCCCATCCTGCGCTTCACCACGCGCAGGGCGAGGACGAGGCCGATCGATCCGACGCCGACGAGGAGCGTCGGCACGTGCACCGGCCCGCCCTGGGTCAGGCTCAGCCAGACGCGGTAGAGGAAGTGATCGTGGACGCCGCCCATCTCCCGTTGCCCGAGCAGGTTCTTCGTCTGGTCGAGCACCAGGAGCATGCTGGCGCCGACCGTGAAGCCGACGATGACGGAATGCGAGATGTAGCGGGTGAGGTCGCCGAGGCGGAGCATGCTGATGCCGAGCTGAATGGCGCCGGCGAGAAATGCGAGCAGGACCGCCGCTTGGACGCGCTCGTCCGGGCTGGCAATCGACCCGACCGCGCTCAAGAGCGCGATCGAGATCGCGTTGGTCGGGCCGTTGATCAGCTGACGTGACGGCGCGAGCAGCGCGCCGACCGCGGTCATCACGATCGCGGTGTACAAGCCGTACTCGACGGGAAGGCCGGCGATCAGCGCGTACGCCATCGCCTGCGGTACGGCCACCGCCGCGACCGACAGGCCTCCGATCAGGTCTGCCCGCGCGTCCGCGAGTCCGTAGCCGCGAAGGGCGTCCAACGCCGGGACGCGATTGTAGAGTGCCGCGAGCGGGCGAGAGTCGGCGACGGTCTGCGTCGAGGCAAGCTCCGGCATACGAGCGCCGAATGACCGACGGTCAGGGGTGGTTCGAAACGCGAGCGCGCGCTCTCAGGACGTCGGAAGAGATCGGCTTCGTAGTCATCGCATGAACGCCCGGCAGGGTCGAGCCGCTTTCAACGCCGACACGGCCCGAGCCCGCCCGTGCTCCGGCGTTGCGGCGACTCACCACGGGCGAAGCCCGCGGTCGAGCCTGCCGAGCCGCGCGCGCGGAGCCGCTCGGGAGCGCGTCCTGACGGCGTCAGTCGTTCTTGTCCTTGAACTGGAAGGTCGTGTTCTTGCTCGCCGGCGCGCTCAAGGTCGTTTCCCAGCACACGCCATCGCTGTTCCGCAGCTGAGCGATCACCGGCTGCTGCATCGGCAGCGTCGGCATGTCGGTCTCGAAGCCCTGCGTCTTCAGCTGGATCTTCGCCTTGCCGGGAACGGTGCCTTCCTTGAGCTTCATCTTCACGAGGCCGCCCCTGGAGCTGCTGGCAGGCGACGCCAATGCCGTTGCGCTGATCGAGCGTGCACGCGTTACCGTCGTCGGTGCAGGCGGTGCCGTTCGACTTCTTGGCGTCGGCCGGGCAGTTCGGGCTGCCACCCGGACGGACCTCGGTCAGGTCGCACTCGCCAGCGGCGCTGCGGCACGTGGTGCCGGAGGTGGCGAAGCCGTCGGCGGGGCAGGTCGCGCTCGATCCGGTGCACGTCTCGGCGACGTCGCAGGCGCCGCTCGTCGCCGCGCGCCGGACCTGCCCGGAGCTGCGGTAGTGGCAGGTCGAGTCGCAGCACGACGTCGCGCTGCCGTTCCGGCCGCCGAGGCGGCAGTCCTCGCCGATGCTGGTGTCGACGGTGCTGTTGCCGCAGAGGTTCACGAAGCGCGCGACTCGCTGATGTCGAGGCGGTAGCCGCCGGGCGCCGTCACGTTGAAGAAGATGTTGTGCTCGGCGCTCGCGTTCTGCTGTCTCGTGCTGCCGGCGCCGACGTCCGCGCTGACGTTCCACGCGAAACGCGTGGCGATCGTCGTCGAGTTGTTCGTCGTGAACGCGACCGACGCGCGGTTCGAGCCGGAGGTGTCGCCGCTGTTGCTGGTGCTGCCGCTGATATTCGCGGACGCCCCGCTGAAGCTCGCCTGGCGCCGACCGGAGCGACGCGGACCGCGAGACTCAGCGCGCACGCCGCGCCGACAATGGCGGCGAAGATCAGCGGGCGCGCGAACGGTGCGCGTCGCGTGGCGCGACGGAACGATTCAGCGGCCCTGACTCGAGACTTCGGGGATCGGTTGATGAAGACGCGGTCAACGAGTCCGTCTATTCGCCCGAGTCGCTCTATTCGCCGTCATGGTCGTGGAAGTCGCCGACTCGATTCGTTTGAGCCGGTGGGAAGAAAACGGTGTCCCAGCACACGCCTTCGGTGTTCAAGAGCTGCGCGGTGATCGGCATCCGCATCGGCATGTCCGGCATCACGAAGACCGGTCCGTGGCCCTTGACGACGATCTTGCCCTTGCCGTCCGCGCCCGCCTTCAACACGATGCCGAACGAGCTGCGGAGCGGGCTGAGATCGCGCTTGCGGTAGCGGAAGCCGTTGTTGATCTCCTTCCAGCAGGGTCGGCCGGCGCAGTCGCCCTCGTGCGGCGCGCACGCGCGCGAGACCAGCAGGCCGTTGCCGTCGTACACGCAGAGCTCGTAGTCGGTCGTCGAGCGCGGATCGCCGAACTCACCCTTCGCGGTGGAGGTGCCCTTCAGCCACTTCCACACCAGGCGGTCGCCTTTGTCCGGCGTGACGTCGTGAAGCAGGAGCGAGGATCGACCGGGCTCGAAATCTTGCTTGCAGCCGGTCATCGCGTCGGCGCTGCAGAGGCTGAACGAGCACGGCGGCGCCGGCGTCGCGTGCGCGGTCGGCGTCGGCGTCGTTGCGAAGGCGGACGACGTGACGATCGCGCTGAAGAAGATCCCCGCGAACAACGACAGTGTCAGGCTTCGGCTCATGACGACCTCGCTCGGTTTTGAGAGTTAAGTCCGCAAACGTCTCTCGACGTGGTGCGTCGAGTCGGCAGCGTGCCTGCGGAGCCAAGTCGGGTTCGTTTACGCCGTGCGCGGCGAAGGTGTCAATTGAAAACGTACTTGGGCGATGGAAAAGGAAACGTGTTCTTCTTCGTCGCACCGCCGACGGGTCGCGGTCGACGACGTGCGGAGATTCGCTGCCGCGACGCGCACGCCGCGACGCCTTCCCGACGTCGCCCGGATGCTCGAGCGTGCTTGCGCCGGTGCACGACCGCGCCGTTCGCTGCGCGGCTGCATGTTCCACCTTGGCGCAGGTCGCGAGTCGCGGGCCGCATGCGGCGCGGCGCGCGGCGTTTCGTCCTGCGGGCGCGCGCGTGCTACCAGTCGGTGCTCGGAGGCGACGATGGCGAAGTTTTTCGAGCGGCTCGAGCCCGAGCACATGGCGTTCATTCGGCGGCAGGTGCTCTTCTTCGTCGCGACCGCGGCCGATGGAGCGCATCCGAACCTGTCGCCGAAGGGCTATCAGTCGCTCGCGGTCCTGGCGCCCGGCCGCCTGGCCTACGTCGATTGGCCCGGGAGCGGCAATCAGACCGCGACCCACGTCGCCGAGCACGGCCGCCTGACGTTGATGTTCTGTAGCTTCGAGCGCGCTCCCCTCATCCTGCGCGTCTACGGGACGGGCAGGGTGCTCCACCGCCGAAGCGCGGATTTCGCCGAGCTCGCGGACCTGCTCGGCGCCCGGGTGGGGCTCCACACCCGCCAGCTCATCGATGTCGCGGTGCAGCGCGTGCAGACGTCGTGCGGCTACGCGGTCCCGCTCTTCGAGTACCGCGGCGAGCGCGAGACGCTCCAGCGCTACTTCGACAAGAAGCACGCCGAGGTCGACTGGGAGGCGTATCTCGACGAGCGCACGCGGCCGCAGCCGCCGATCGTCCGCGGGTGACTTCGCTCGTCGAGCTGCGGGCGTCGACGACCTGGCCGGCGCACGCGGTCCGACTCACTCCTGCGGGGCGTCGCCGGGAAGCGGATGCACGACGAACGCGTACTGCGCCACCGGCCGGCCGCCGATCAGGTGCTCTTGGATGATGCGCTCGAGCACCTCGGGGGTGCAGGAGCGGTACCAGACGCCTTCGGGATAGACGACGGCGATCGGCCCGTCGGTGCACACCTGAAAGCAGTTCGCCTTGGTTCGATGGATGCCGCCGCGGCCGACGAGGTCGAGCTCCTTCAACCGCCGCTTCAGGTAGCTCCACGACGCGAGCCCGACGGCGCGCTCGCAGCACTTCGGCTTCGTTTGATCACAGCAGAGAAAGATGTGGCGCCGGATGCGCTCGACGCCGAGCGCCCGCACGGTGTCCTCGAGATCGCTCACCGCCGACCATCGTTGCACCACCGCCGCATCCGCGTCTACTCTCGTCGACGCCATGGCACGCCCGGCAGCCAGTGTTGATCTCACGCTCCACTGTGCGCTAGCGGCGGCCGCGATGCGGTGCGGATTGGCGCGCGATGGGCGTGATGGAGTAGAGACACGACCGCCATGAGCCGGCCGCTCGAGAAGGTTCTGATCGCGAATCGCGGCGAGATCGCGCGCCGTATTCTGCGGACGCTTCGCGCGATGGGGATCGCGAGCGTCGCCGTCTACTCGGATGCCGACGCGCGGGCGCCGCACGTCGCGGAGGCGGACGAGGCCGTGCGTATCGGACCGGCGCCGAGCCGCGAGTCGTATCTCGCGATCGACAGCGTCGTCGACGCGGCCCGCCGGGTCGGCGCCGACGCGATCCACCCGGGCTACGGCTTCCTCTCGGAGAACGCCGAGTTCGCCGAGCGCTGCGGCGAGGCGGGACTCGTCTTCATCGGCCCGCCGGTCGAGGCGATCCGCACGATGGGGAGCAAGATCGAAGCGAAGCGGATCATGGCCGCCGCGGGCGTGCCGGTCGTGCCCGGCGTCTCGGGCGTCGGGCTCGGCGACAACGCGATCGCCGCGGAGACCCGCAAGCTCGGCCTGCCGCTCCTGATCAAGGCGTCCGCCGGCGGCGGCGGCAAAGGCATGCGGATCGTCCGCGAGCGCAGCGAGCTCGGCGACGCGCTCGCCGCCGCCCGCCGCGAGGCGATGAACGCGTTCGGCGACGACACGCTCCTCCTCGAGCGCTACTTCGACCGGCCGCGCCACATCGAGATCCAGATCTTCGGCGATACCCACGGCAACGTCGTGCATTGCTTCGAGCGCGAGTGCTCGATCCAGCGCCGGTACCAGAAGATCGTCGAGGAGGCGCCGTCGGTGGCGGTCGATGCGGCGATGCGGGAACGCATGGGCGCGGCGGCGGTCGCCGCGGCGAAGGCGATCGGCTACGTCGGCGCCGGGACGGTCGAGTTCATCGTCGAGCGCGCCGGGGCGTTCTACTTCCTCGAGGTGAATACCCGGCTTCAGGTCGAGCATCCCGTGACCGAGATGGTGACCGGTCTCGACCTCGTCCGGCTCCAGATCCTCGTCGCCGAGGGCCTGCCGTTGCCGTTTCGGCAAGAGGAGCTCGCGCTCGCCGGCCACGCCGTCGAGGCGCGCCTCTATGCCGAGGACCCGGCAAACGATTTTCTTCCCGCCACCGGACGCATCGCGCTCTGGGAGCCGGCGGCGATCCCGGGTGTGCGGTACGACGCCGGCATCGAGCGCGGCAGCGAGATCGGCATCCACTACGACCCGCTGCTCGCGAAGATCATCGCGCACGGCGCGACCCGTGGCGAGGCGATCGCCCGGCTGGCGCAGGCGCTCCGGCGTCTCGGCGTCGCCGGCGTGACGACCAATCGCGAGTTCCTGCTCGCCGTGCTCGCGCATCCCGCTTTCGAGACGGGCGCGCTCGACACGCACTTCATCGAGCGTCACCTGCCGGTGGACGCGCGACGCGCGCCCCGCGACGCGGGCGTCGAGGAGGCGAGCGCGATCGCCGCCGCGCTCCACGAGCACGATGCGCGCCGGCGCGCCGGCGGACCGTTGCCGCCGAGCATCCCGTCCGGCTGGCGGAACAGTCGCTGGCGCCCGCAAGACGCCGCGTACCGGATCGCGGACGAGCCGCTCGAGATCGGCTACGTCGCCGTCGACGAGCGGCGATTCGGTCCTGCGACGCACGCGGACGGCGGCGCCCGCTTCGAGGTGACGGTGGCCGATCGGACGCGCGACGCGTGCGTGCTCGCATCGGACGCCGACGGGGTCACGCTCGAGCTCGACGGCGTCCGCCGCCGTTTCACGGTCGCGGCCGCCGGCTCGGCCGTCGTCGTGCACAGCGGCCTCGGCACGGTCGAGCTCGCGCCGGTGCCGCGCTTTCCGCCGCCGCGCCGCGAGGAGCTCGCGGGCGGCTGCCTGGCGCCGATGCCCGGCGTGGTGCGGCAGCTGCGGGTCGGCGTCGGCGACCGCGTGGAGAAGGGCGCCGTGATGCTGGTGCTCGAGGCGATGAAGATGGAGCATCAGATGATCGCGCACGATCCGGGCGTCGTGAAGGAGGTGCGCGTCGAGGTCGGCCAGATGGTCGACCCCGACACGGTGATGATCGTGGTCGACGCGGACGCGTAGCCGCCGCGGCCGCGCGCGACGGTTTCTCGACGAGGGAGCGCCATGAGCACTGAGCGAGTCGATCAGGCAGTCACGATGGGCGGCGCGCGCCCGGCGAGGAACGCGTGACGAGCGCCGAGCGCGCGACGCGCTACGAGCTTCGCGGGCGGGCGGGGTGGATCACCCTCGACTCGCCGCAGACCAGAAACGCGCTCTCGGCCGCGCTGGTCCGCGAGCTCGGCGAGCACCTGCGGCATGCGCTCGCCGACGATCGCGTCCGGGTGGTCGTCCTCACCGGCAGCGGTCCGGCGTTCTGCGCCGGCGCCGACTTGAAGAGCCGCGGCGACGCCGTGGCGTCCGCAAGCGGCGCGCGCAATCCCTTCGTCGAGATCCTGAAGCTGATGTGGGACGGGCCGAAGCCGGTGATCGTCGCCGCCAACGGTCACGCCTTCGGCGGCGGCGTCGGTCTGGTGGCGGCGGCGGACATCGCGCTCGCGGTCGAGACCGCGACCTTCAGCTTCAGCGAGGTGCGCGTCGGCGTCATCCCGGCGATGATCTCGGTCGTCGTGCTGCCGAAGCTCGGCGTCCATCACGCGATGCGGCTCTTCCTGACCGGCGAGCGCTTCGACGCCGTCCGGGCGCGCGAGTACGGCCTGCTTCACCGCGTGGTCGCGGGCGACGCGCTCGCGGCCGCGGTCGACGAGGAGGTCGGTGCGCTGGCGCTCGGGGCGCCGAACGCGCTCGCCGAGGCGAAGCGCCTGATCCGCACGGTGTCGCGGCTGCCGATGGACGACGCCTTCGCCTATGCCGAGGAGAAGATCGCCGCGCTCTTCGCGTCGCCGGAAGCCGCGGAGGGCATGGCGGCGTTCGTCGGCAAGCGGCGGCCGAGCTGGGCGGAGTGACGTCGGTACGCGCGCGGCTGACTCGCGAGCGCCCGGACTTCCCCTGGCTCGACGCCGGCGACCCCGCGCGCCTCCGCCGTTTCCTCGTCGCGCGACGGTGGATCGCCGCCGACGAGCCCATCGTCGCGCACGCCAACGCCGGTGAGGGAAACATGAACCTCACGCTGCGGGTGACCACCGCGGCGCGGAGCTTCGTCGTCAAGCAAGCGCGTCCGTGGGTCGAGCGCTACGATCACCTCGCGGCGCCCGCCGAGCGGATCGCGTTCGAGCATCGGTTCTACGAGCGCGTCGCGGCGATCGACCCGGTCGCGAGCCGCATGCCGCGCGTCCTCGGGTGGGACGAGGCCGCGGGCGTGCTCCTGCTGGAGGACCTCGGGAGCGCGGCGGATTGCACGGGTCTCTACGCCGGCGGCCGGCTCGACGGCGAGGAGCTGACCGCGCTCGTCGGCTATCTCGGTGCGCTGCATCGGGCGACGCACGGGGCGCCGGATCCGCGCTTCGCGAACCGCGCGATGCGGGCGCTCAATCATCGGCACGTCTACGAGATTCCGCTCGAGGGCGCGCTCGACGTCGAGCGCTACGAGCCCGGCCTCGGCGCCGCCGCCGAGGTGCTCCGTCGCGATCACGCCTACCGCCGCGCTCTTGCCGACACCGGCCGCCGCTACCTCGACGACGGCGCGTGCCTGCTCCACGGCGACTACTTCCCCGGCAGCTGGCTGCGCACGGCCGCGGGCATCCGGGTGATCGACCCGGAGTTCTGCTTCTACGGCGACGCCGAGCTCGACGTCGCGTGTGCCGTCGCGCATCTGGTGCTCGCGGGGTGCGAGCCCGACGCCCGCCGCGTCCTCGTCGCGTACCAGCCGAACCCGGCCGGTCGTTCCGCCGGCGGCGAGTCCGCCGCCCGACGTGGGGTCGGCGCGCCGCCGCAGCCGGTGGCGCGCCGCGACGATCGCGGCGACGGCGCCGATCCGAGCGTCCTCGACGCGGCGGTGCTCGCGCGCTACGCGGCGGCGGAGATCATGCGCCGGATCCTCGGCGTCGCGCAGCTGCCGATTCCGCCGACGACCGGCCGGCGCGCCGCGCTCCTGGCGCGCTCGCGGGCGGCGATGCTCGACGGCTCGCCGGAGGCGCTGTTCGCGTGACCACGGCCGATCCCGGGGCGCCGGCGCGCGGCCGCGTTGCCGGCCCGTCCGCCCCGCCGATCGACGTGTGGCTCGACGTCGATCCGGCCGCGGGCCTTCCCGAGCAGGAGGTCGACGACGCGCTCGCGATGATCCAGGCCTTCCACTCGCCCGAGCTCCGCGTGCGTGGCGTGAGCGTCGTCTACGGCAACGCGCCGCTCGCCGAGGCGCTGCCGATCGCACGCGACGTCGCCGCGCGCTTCGGCCCGCCGGGTCTCCGCGTCCACGCCGGCGCCGCGGCGCGGGAAGCGCTCGGCGCGAGCAATGCAGCGGTCGAGGCTCTCGCCGGGGCGCTCCGCGAGCGACCGCTCACGATCGTCGCGCTCGGGCCGCTCACCACGATCGCCACGGTCGTGATGCGGCATCCCGCGCTGCACCACCGCGTCGAGCGCATCGTCGTCGTCGCGGGCCGCCGGCGCGGCCAGGAGTTCCGCGCGAGCGCCGTGCAGCCGGAGCCGTTTCCCGACTTCAACTTCGAGAACGACGCCGAGGCGGCGGCCGCGATTCTGGCGGCCGCGATCCCCGTCGTTCTCGCGCCGTGGGAGGTCGCGTCGCATCTCTGGATCACGTCGGCCGACCTCGATGCGCTCGCGACGACGGGCGGCTCGGGCGCGTGGCTCGCGACGGCGTGTCGCAGCTGGCTCGAGGTGTGGCGGCGGCGGTTTCACGTCGACGGGTTCAACCCCTTCGACACCCTCGCGGTCAGCTGGGTGACGCACCCGCAGCTGATCGAGCACCGCGAGGCCGCGGTCGCGATCGAGCCGGCGCCGGCACGTGCGACACGCGCGGCGACGGCGGCGCCCGGCGCGCCGACCTCCGCCGCGACGGCGCCGAAGCTGCAATCGCACCTGCAGCTGATCGCCGATCCGGACCGCGCCGGTGGCCGTCGCGCCGTCTATTGTTGTAAACCGAAGCCCGAGCTGAAGGAGATCCTACTCGACCGCCTCGCACGCGGTCGATGACGCAGGGAGCACACTGTGAGCGACACGCTTCGCATCGCGAATTGCAGCGGGTTCTACGGCGACCGCCTGAGCGCGGCGCGCGAGATGGTCGAGGGCGGCCCGATCGACGTCCTGACCGGCGACTATCTCGCCGAGCTGACCCTGATGATCCTCTTGAAGGACCGTCTGAAAGATCCCGCGCTCGGGTACGCGCGGACGTTCCTGCAGCAGCTTCAGGAGATCGCGGCCACGTGCAAGCAGCGCGGGATCAAGATCGTCGTCAACGCCGGCGGCTTGAATCCGGCCGGTCTCGCCGCGGCGGCGCGCGCGCTCTATCGGAAGCTCGGGATCAACGCCGCGGTCGCCCACGTCGAAGGCGACGACCTCATGCCGAAGCTCGCCGACCTGCAAGCGCGCGGCGTCCCGCTCAGCCACCTCGATCGCGGCACGCCGCTCGGCGCGCTCGGGGTGCCGGTGCTGAGCGCCAACGCCTACCTCGGAGGCTGGGGCATCGTCGCGGCGCTCGAGCGCGGCGCGGACCTCGTCATCTGTCCACGCGTCACCGACGCCGCGCTGACGCTCGGCCCCGCCGCCTGGAAGTTCGGCTGGGCGCGCGACGACTGGGACCGGCTCGCAGCCGGCGTCGTCGCGGGTCACGTCATCGAATGCGGCGCGCAGTGCACCGGCGGCAACTACGCCTTCTTCCGGGAGGTGCCGGATCTGCGCGCGCCGGGATTCCCGGTCGCGGAGATGTCCCCGGACGGCAGCTTCGTGATCACCAAGCATCCGGGGACCGGCGGGCTGGTGTCGGTCGGCACCATCACCGCGCAGCTGCTCTACGAGATCGCGGGGCCGCTCTATCCGAACCCGGACGTGACGGCGCGGTTCGACACGATTCGCCTCGCCGACGACGGGCCGGATCGCGTCCGCGTGAGCGGCGTGCGCGGCGAGCCGCCGCCGCCGACGACCAAGGTCTGCATCAACTACTTCGGCGGCTACAAGAACACCATGACGTTCGTGCTCGCCGGCCTCGACATCGAAGACAAGGCGCGGCTCGCCGAGGAGACCCTGTGGAGCCTCGTCGGCGGCCGCGACCAGTTCGCGGAGACCTCGGTCTCGCTCCAGCGCGCCGATCATCCCGACCCCGCGACGAGCGACCAGTCGTTCGCGTACCTTCGGGTGAGCGTCAAGGATCCGGACCCGAAGAAGGTCGGGCGCGCGTTCGCGAACAAAGTGGTCGAGATGGCGCTCGCCAGCTATCCGGGTTTCTTCATGACGAGCCCGCCGACCGGCGAATCGCAGATCGGCGTCTACTGGCCGGCGCTGGTGCCGTCCGACGACGTCGATCACCGCGTCATCGTCGGTGAGGAGGCGATCCCGATCCCGCCGACGGCGCTGCCGCGGGCCTTCGCGTCGCCGCCCGCGCCTGCGTCGGCGCGCGTCGCCGTGCCCGGCGGTGCGACGCGCCAAGCGCCGCTCGGCCTCGTCTGCGGGGCGCGCTCGGGGGACAAGGGCGGCAATGCCAACGTCGGCCTCTGGGTGCGCACCGACCAGGAATACGCCTGGCTCGCCGAGTTCCTCACCGCCGAACGGCTGCGGTCGCTGATGCCGGAAGCGTGTGACCTCGGGATCGACCGCTTCGAGCTTCCGAACATCCGCGCCGTGAATTTCGTCGTGAAGGGTCTCTTGGGGGAGGGGGTCGCCGCGTCCCTCAGGAGCGACCCGCAAGCGAAGAGCCTCGGCGAGTTCGTTCGCGCCAAGGTGGTCCCGATCCCGACCGCGTTCCTCGGCTGAGGTGCTGGCGAACACTGGGTGTCAGAGTTGTGGCCTCGAGCGTCACACCGCTCGACCCCCGACGCTCGCGGTCACGTCTTTTTTTCGACGGTATCCTCCTTCTTCGTGCTCGGTCGCTCTTACGCTCGTCGTGGCATTGCGCGAGATTCGCGGCGTGACGGGCTGACTCGCTTCCGACGGTAGCGTGAGGTGGGGGTTGCAGATTTCGTCGGCATGGAAGATGCTGCCGCTCGACACGGGAGGTAGGAACGATGGGAGGACGGATGCGGCGCGGAGCTGTGGTCGTCGGCGCCTGCGTTCTCGCGCTCGCCGTTACCGGCGGCAAATCCATTCGCGGCGTCAGCTACGCCGTGCCTCTGCCCGGGCAGCTCACCGTCGCGCCTCCGGTCCTCGACGCGGAGGTCGCGCGTCCGTCGAAGCGGACCGTGAACGCGCGGCGATCTGGAACCCGCGGCAGCATCGCGCGCGACCGAGCGGCGATGACGGCGGCCCTGCTCGTCTTGCTCGCCGAGGAAGCGGCGCGAAGCGGCGCTCAGTAACGCCGGGACGCGAGAATCGTGTGCGGCATCAGGCGGGTCGCATCGCGACGCGCCGGATACCCGTGCAGGCGACGAGCCGTCGGTCGCGGCCGCTCACGAGGCGACCAGCAGCTCGATGATGTGCCCATCCGGGTCGCGGACCCACATCTGACCGATCTCGGGGCTGCTCTCGAAGACCTCGAGGCCGTGCGCCTTCAGGTGCGCGAGCGTGCGCTCGTAGCTCCGCACCGCGAACGCCGCATGGCGCGCGAACGGATTCAGCGCCGGCGGCGGCGCGCCGACGTCGACGCCTGCCGGTGCTTGGATCAAGTGCACCTCGCACGTGCCCGCCTGGTACCACGCTCCCGGAAACGTGAGTCGTGCCGGCCGCGGCTTTTCGTGTAGGCCGAGCACGCCTTCGTAGAACCGTCGCGAGCGCTCGAGGTCCGTGACCGGAAACGAGGTGTGGTGCGCGCCGACGATCAGGTCGGTCGCGGTGTCGATGATCGCCATCGGACCGCTATAGCATCGCGGCGGTCGTCGTTCGCGATGCGCGAGGACGTTTCGCCGCGGCGTTCACGCGCGGGCGGGTCGCGCGGGGACGGTGAGCGCTACGCCTCCGCCGCTTGCGGTGCGCGTGTGTGCGGTGGCAAAGGCGTGGGCGCGGGACGACGGCGCGGCCCGTCCGTCGCGACGTCGACCGACGCGCGCAGGCGTGAGATCGCGGCGCGCCGGCCGGTTCCCGATCTCTCATCGTGACGACCGAAGGAGGACGACGACCATGCGCTACTTCGAGGACTACACGATCGGTGCACACTACCGGACGGCGTCGCGCACGCTCACCGAGACGCACGTGATCCAGTTCTGCATGTTGACCGGCGACTGGTATCCGCTCCATGCCGACAAGGAATGGGCCGAGAAGGAGGGCCCGTTCGGCAAGCGCATCGCCCACGGCTTTCTCGTTCTGTCGTTCGCCTCCGGCCTGATGCCGCTCCAGGAGATGGCGATCGTCGCGTTCTACGGCATGGACACCGTCCGCTTCGTCGCGCCGACGTTCATCGACGACACGCTGCACGTCGAGACCGAGGTCGTCGCCCTCGACGACAAGGGCGCCAAGGGCGGCGTCGTCACGCAGCGCACGAAGGTCGTCGACCACACCGGTCAGGTGAAGGCCGACTACCTGAGCAAGGTGATGCTGCGAAAGCGGGGGGGCGCCGCATAGCAGCGGCGCGACGCGCGAGCGCGTGAGCCGCGCGACCCCCTCCGCCGCCTCGGCGTGGCCGGCCGGCGCCGTCTCGGCGATCGTCCCGGTGCTCGACGAGGAGGCGAGGATCCGCCGATGCCTCGAAAACCTGGCCGCGCTCTCCGGCATCGGCGAGGTGGTCGTCGTCGACGGCGGCAGCCGCGATGCGACGGTGGCGATCGCGCGCGCGGTGGTCGACGCCCGCGGCGGCGTCGCCGGCGCGCCGTCACCGGAGGCGACGGGTGCGGCGACGTCCGCGGCGCGGGGGGCGGCCGTGACGCCTGCGGTGCGCGTCGTCCACGCGCGGCGCGGCCGCGGCACGCAGATGAACGCCGGGGCGCGGCTCGCGGTCGGCGACGTGCTGCTGTTCGTCCACGCCGACGCGACCCTGCCGTCCGACGCGACGCTGTGGATCGGCCGCGCGCTCGCCAAGCCCGACGTGGTCGCGGGCGGGTTTCGGATTCGGACCGTCGCCGACGGCGGCCGCTCGTGGGTGCGGCCGTGGCTCCGCCTCGCCGACCTACGCTCGCGGCGCACGGCCCTCCCGTACGGGGATCAGGCGGTCTTCGTCAGGCGCGACGCGTTCGAGCGCGCCGGCGGGTTCCCCGAGCAGCCGCTGATGGAGGACATCGAGCTTGCGCTCCGGCTGCGGCGGCTCGGACGCATCGAGATCGTTCCCGCGATCGTCGAGGTGTCCGGGCGGCGCTTTCTCGCGCGGCCGATCGCGTCTTTGGTCGCGATGCGCCTCTTCCCGCTGCTCTACCGGCTCGGCGTCCCGCCGCGCCTGCTGGCGCGGCTCTACGGCGCGCCGCGCTGATCCCGGCTCGTCGACGTCAGCCGCGCAGCAGGACGTCGCAGACCAGGCGGACGCGTTTGACGGCGCGCCCGAAGGCGTTCTGATGGATGTTCCGCCGCAGCATCACCAGCGCCTTTCGCTGCAGGCGATAGCGGTCGAGAACGGGAGGTTTCGCGGGACGCCGGGCGCCGTTCGTCGCGGCCGCCTCCACCGGCGCGAAGAAGGACGCGCGCGGAAAGCCCCAGGTCTCGAGGTCCGCATCGTCGATCGACCCGACCATGTCGCGGACGATCGCGAGCTTGGCGGGGTCGGCGGCGAGCTCGTGCGCCCACTTCTCGACGGAGTCCGTCACCGGCCGTGAATGCTGCTTGACGCCCAGCGGGTCGCCGAGCCCCTTGGCGTCGTGCTCGTGCCGGCCGTACTCGATCGTTCCGGGCTCGAACGGCAGATCGAGAAACGCGAACACCCGGCGCATCTCCTCTTCGGGCCGCTGCACGAGCGCCTCGTAGCCCACGCGCACCAGCGGCACCGGCTTCTCGCGCAGGAACCGCGCCATCGCCGGCACGTAGCGGTTGAGGATCGGATTGAACTTCCGCGCCGCGACGAAATCGCCGTCGAAGAACGAGTTCGCGTACGAGCTCCAGATCGCCGCCGGGTGCCGGGTCAGGACGACGTAGCGCGCCTGCGGGTAGAGCTTGGCGATGAAGGGCAGAACGAGCGCGTTCGCCGGCGTCTTGTCGAGGAAGAGCGGCTTGCCCTTGCCGCAGGCCTCGAGCATCCGGCCGTAGAGGACGTCGGTGTAGGCGCGGCAGGCGTCGAGGTAGTCGGCCTCGCCGCGCGGCAGGTCGGCGACGAACTCGCGCACCGACTGCTGCGCCTGGAGGTGATCGAACGGCGCGGCGTCGACCGTGTCGTAGTAGCCGAGGTGGGCGAGCGGCGTCAGGAGATGTGGCTCGGCGCGGCTGTAGATCGCCGAGTGCGAGCTCAGCATCCGCATCAGCAGCGTCGAGCCCGACCGCGGCGGGCCGATCACGAAGAGCAGCTTGGTCTCCAACCAGATCCTCCGGCGGGTGTGTCGAGGCCGCGATTCTATCCGGCACCGGGCGGCCGATCGAGCCGCGTTGTGACGGGCGTGTGCTGCGCCCGGGGCGGCGCGAGGAGCCGGAGGACGAAACAGCCGAGACGCAGGCGGGCGCCCGGCGCGGGCGCCGCCTCCCGGCCGAGAGCCCGCACGCAGCCGGACGGGCCGGCCGCGTGCGGGCGTCGGGGAGGCAGGCGCGCGGTCGTCAGGCCGGCGCCGCGGCCGTCACTACTTGGTTGCGCTCCGCACCCGCAGCTCGTCCGGCAAGACGGATCGCACGCCGGGCGCCGACCGCGCGGCGACCGCGGCTTGGAGACGGTCCTGCTCGCTCGGCACCGTGCCGCTCAGCCGGACGACGCCGTTCTCGACTTGCACGGTCACCTTGGCGTTCTCGAGATTCGGGTGCTTGTCGATGGCGCGCTTCACCGACTTCTGGATGTCGGCGTCCTTCGCCTTCACGACCTTCTGCTGCGACTTCGGCACGATCTGGATGTCGTTCACGACCTGCTTCACCCCGTCGACCTTGTGGGCATCCGCCTCGGCGGCGCGCTTCGCCTCCTGGGACGCGACCGTGCCGAACAGGGTCACCACGCCCTCCCGGGTGTCGACGTTGATCGACATCGCCGGCGTGTCGCCGTCCGCCAGCAAGCGGAGCTTGGTCGCCGAGGTGATCCACATGTCGCTGGCGGCGCCGCCGATGCCGCGGCCGGCATCGGCTTTCGCGGCCTCGCCCGTCTCGTCGCGGCGGATCTCCGCGTCGGCGAACGTATTGGGACTCTTGATCTCGCTCGCGACGCGCTGGACGCCCGGGACCCGCGCGGCGTCCTCGACGGCGCGGAGATGCGCCGACATCGTCTTCGCGTCGCCCTTCAAGAGGACCACGCCGTCGTGCACCGACTGGACGGAGATGCTGCTGCCCTGGAGATCCTTGTCGCGCTCGAGCGCTTCCGTGACGCGCTCCTTCACCGCGTCGTCGGACGCCCGCGCCGCAGATTTCGCCTGCTCCGGCGTCACCTGGAGGAGGTCGTGGACCTCCTTCACGCCGTCGATCTTGCGGGCGACCTGGGCGGCCTTGGTCTTCTCGGCCGCGGAGGCGACCGTACCGTGGAGCGTCACGCGCCCGTCGACGGTATCGACGTTGACCTCGGTCGCGTGCACCCCGGACGTCGTCAGCAGCGCCATCTTCGTCTTCGCCGTGATCCACGCGTCCGAGACGGATGCGCTCGTGAGGGCAGGGGTGCCGAGGGCGAGCACCGCCGCGAGCGCACATGTCATCGCGAGTCTTCTCATGATCGTTTCCTCCTGGGAGACGGATTTGCTGCCCTCATCGTGGGGCGGTGGCGCGCACGACGGCAATGCCGGCGACCGGTGATCGCCGCCGGGCCCCTGGACGGGTGAGTGCGCTTTCGTCACGTCTCGGTGCCAACGGGCCGTTCACGGCGCCACCGCGGCACGTTGCGCGGGCGCGACGAGCGCGCAGGCGACGCGGCCGACCAGCGGCCGCCACCGGCGGCGCCGTGCGCGCCGGCGCGGCGCGAGGCGGCACGTCTCCGAGATTCACGCGCGGCCGTGCGGGCGCCGCTCGCCGGCAGCGATCAGACCCGAAGCTCCCAGCCGCGGCTCAGGGATTCACGACCACCTTGCCGAATTGCCGATTCGACTCGAGCCGCCGGTGCGCGTCCTGGACGCGATCGAGCGCATGGTACGAGTCGACGATCGGCGCGAAGTCGCCGCGCTCGAGATGGCGGCTGATGCCGGCCACCGCGCGAGCACGCCGCTCCGGATCCGCGAGGAGCGGTCCGATGGTGTAGCCCTGGAGGCGGATGTTCTTCCGGAGCATCCCGCCCGCTTCGAGGACGAGCGGCGTGAAGTCGAGGACGCCGTACACGAAGACGATCGCCTCGGGGCAGGCGGCGCGGATGTGCTCGTTGACGATCGGGCCGTAGATCGGATCGAAGACGACGCGGGCGCCGGCGCCGCCGGTGATCTCCTTCACGCGCTCGACGTAGCGCTCGCGGCGGGTGTCGATGATGCCCGCCGGCGCGAGCTTCTCCAGCGCGCGGACCTTCTCCGCCGACGTGGTGGTTGCGATGGCGCGTGCCCCGAGCGCCTGCGCGAGCTGGATGGTGGCGATGCCGACCGAGCTCGACGCGGCCGGCACGATCACCCAGTCGTCGACCTTGAGCGCGGCGATCTCGACGAGCGCGCCCCAGGCGGTGAGATACTGCATCCAGATCGCTCCCGCGTCGCGGTCGCTGACGCACGACGGCGTCGGTACGACGACGGCGGCGGAGACCGTCATGTACTCGGCGGCGGCACCTTCGCTGACGACGTCGAACGACGACGGCAGGACGCCGACGCGATCGCCGGCACGGAACGCCGTGTCGGCGCCGGCGGCGTCGACGACGCCGGCACCCTCGAAGCCGCTCCGGCTCTCGCCCGGCGTCCGGATCAGGTACTTGCCGGCGCGGTAGTTCACGTCGGCGCGGTTGAGACCGACCGAGGTGATGCGGACGCGAACCTCGCCGGGCGCGGGATCGCGCGCCGGTACGTCCGCGATGCGCAGGATCGACGCGTCGCCGGTACCCGTGAACGTGACTGCTCGCATCGCCGTTCTCCCTTCGACCGCCGCCGATCGACCGCCGCCGATCGTGAGGACGCGACGCCCCACCTGCGGTTCCATTCGCGCGCGCGAGGCCCGCGTCGCCGGCAGCGTCGTACGATCGCGTGCGCGATGCTTTACGAAGCCGCAGAACGGCACGCAACCGCGTGCGCCGGCATGGCGGCGTGCGCGCGCCCGCCCGCTGTGCCACCGGCGCCGCGCCGGCTGTGTCGCAGCCGCCGCGCGTGTGTCAACCGGCGGCGCGCCGCGTGTGCCCTCGACGCTCGTGAGCCGCGGCCGTCGGTCTACGGTCGCGATTTCACGGCGCGCATCGCCTGGCTGGCGGCTTGCTCTGCCCCTCCGACGACGCCGAACGCGTGTCATACGGAGGATCCATGCGTACGCGCACACCGATGCTGATCTCGATCGCGCTCGCCGCCGTGCTGGCGCTCCGAGCGCCGACCGCGGACGCGGGCTGCGGCTGCAACAAGCCGCCGCCGCCGTTGAGCACGATTCGGCCGGCGTTCGCGTCGCCGGGCGACGTGGTGACGGTCATCAGCTCGAAGCTGAAGGTCGGGACGACGTACGACGTGCGGTTCGGCGGGCTCGAGCGGGGCGTCGTCGTGTCGGCGACCGCGGTCAGCAAGCGCGATCTCGCAGACGGCGCGTACAAGCCGATGCTCGAAGTCGCGACGCCGTCGATGCAGATCGGTCCGAAGCGGGTGCGCGTCATGAAGCCCGGCAGCGACGACCAGGTCCTCATCAACGTGCCGAAGTCGGACTTCACGGTGATGCAGCCGGCGCTCGAGCTCCAGGAAGGCGACACCGAGACCGTCGCGACCTGCTATCAAGCGGCGGTGTCGCGCAACAACGAGGTGCTGATCCCGCTCAACATCGGCGCGATCACCCAGCACATGATCTTCGACGGGCTCGGTGACGACTACCCGCTGCTCTTCGATGCCGGCGACGTCGCGATCTACAACACGCAGGGCTTCCTGATGCAGCTGCTCGGGCCGCAGCAAGTCGGCATCTTCGCGATCGACGACCCGGGCCAGCCGGGCAGCATGGAGCTCACGTACGATCGGCACGAGTTCGTGACGTACCGCGAGCAGCACGCGCACGTCGACGGCTTCGGTCTCGACCCGACCGATCCGCGCTGGCACACCGACGGCACGTACCACGTCGATCACGACCACCTGGTGATCGCGATCAAGGGCACGATCGAAGGCTACGGACCTCCCGCCCCGGGCCGCACGCAGTCGTTCAGCCTGAGGATCGTGACCGCGCTCGCCGAGGACGCCGCCCCGACGGTCGTGAGCCGGACGATCCAGTGGAGCACCAAGTGCCACGCGCCCGGGACGACGCCGATCAGCGAGAACGTCGACGACGACGACGACTGAGTCGCGCCACCGGCGGCAAGCATCACGCTCGGCGAGATCATGCTCGCCGAGCGTGGTGCCCGCCGCCGTTTCGTTTCCGGCAGCCCCGCTCTCGGCGCTCGCGCGGCGCACGTCGAGTCGCGTGCGAGCCGCGCACGCATCCGCCGTGCGCGGGCCGTCGCTTGCAGCCCCGTTCCCGAGCCGCGTCGCGCTGCTCGTGCCATCACGCATGGCAGCTCGCGGGCGCGGGTCGCGACAGGCACGCCCCATGTGTCAGCGGCGCCGGTGAGTGTGCCGGCAACGCCCTCGCCCCATGCCACGGCGCGCCGATCATCGCGAAACGCGCGAGAATTCCGCGGTCGCGACTTGGCCGCCAGCTTGCACTCAGGGGATCGTGAGACCCGTTCGGTCGAAGAAGGAGTCACCGATGCGTATCCGATCCCTGATCGCCGCGTTCGGCGCGGTCGCTGCGCTTGCCCTGTTGCAACCCGTCCCCGCGAACGCGGGCTGTGGCTGCAACAAGCCGCCGCCGCTGCTGGCGACGGTGCGACCGGCGTTCGCGTCACCGGGGGATGCGATCACGCTCTTTCCGCCGGACAACAAGAAGGGCAAGTACGACGTCAAGATCGGCGGCACGGAAGCTCAAGCACGTCGAGGCAGTCTACAAGCGCGACCTCGCCGATGGGCAGTACAAGTGGCAGGTCGTCGTCGCCGCGCCTCAGCTTCCGCCCGGTCCGACGGCGATCAGCGTCAAGGGACCCGGAAAAGACTTCGGCGTGGCGAGCTCCGGATTCACGATGATGCAGCCGGCGCTGGCGCTGCAGCAGAACGACGGCGAGACGGTTGCGAAATGCTACAGCGCCGCCGTCACCGCCGATCACACCGTCCTGATCCCGCTCAACATCGCGGCGATCTCCGACCACATGATCTTCAACGGTCTCGGCGAGCAGTACCCGCTGCTCTTCAGCGCGAGCGACATCGCGATCTACAACATGCAGGGATTCTTGATGCAGCTCCTGAACGCCGACAACGCCGGCATCTACGCGATCGACGATCCCGGCCAGCCGGACAGCTTCGAGCTCACCTATGACCGGCACGAGTTCAACACCTACCGCGAGCAGCACGCGCACGTGAACGGCTTCGGTCTCGATCCCGCGGACCCCGCCTGGCACACCGACGGCACCTACCACGTCGACCACGACCACCTGGTGATCGCGATCAAGGGCGTGGTCGAGAATCAGGGCCCGCCGCGGGCGGGGCAGACGCCGACCTTCGATCTCAGCATCGTGACCGCGCTCGCGGACAGCAGCGGTGACACGGTGACGACCCGCACGATTCAGTGGAGCGACGCGTGTACGCCGTCGGCGGGGCTCATCGGCGGCACGCTGAGCGCGGTCGGCGGCCTCGGGGCCGGCCTCCTCCTGCCCTAGCGGTCGGCGCGTCTTCCTCGCGCCGCCCGTGTAGCACGGAGCGCCGGTGCGGCTTCTCGGCCGCGCCGGCCGCTCCGGTGCGTATCGCCGCGGTCGTACCGGCTCGCTTCTCGGACGGTGCATCGCGGCCGCGCCGGCCGGCTGCCGCACGTCGCATCAGGCGCTCCGCGGCCGGCGCATGCATGTTGCATCCCACCGGGCCCTGGGGCATCGCCACCAGGTGAGCGACCACGAGCGTTGGATGGCGATCGCCGTCGCCGAAGCGGAGCGTGCCGGGGAGCGCGGCGAGGTGCCGATCGGTGCCGCGGTCGTGTGCGACGGCCGTCTGCTGGCAAGCAGCGCGAACGCCCCGATCTCCGAGCACGATCCGACGGCGCACGCCGAGGTCGTCGGCCTGCGTGCCGCGGGCCAGGCGCTCGGCAACTACCGCCTCACCGGCTGCACACTGTACGTGACGGTCGAGCCGTGCGTGATGTGCATGGGTGCGGCGATCCACGCGCGGATCGCGACGCTGGTCTTCGGCTGCCGCGATCCCAAAGCCGGCGCCGCCGGGTCGATCTTCGACCTGGCGCACGATCCGCGGCTGAATCATCGCATCGACGTCATCGCCGGCGTCGAGGAAGCGCGCTGCCGGGCGTTGCTTCGCGACTTCTTCGCGGCGCGACGGCCCGCGTCCTGAGCGCGACGCGCCCGGCGCGACCGTCGATCGCCCGGCGCGACGGCGGCGCGTCGCCGTCGTGACGCGCTCGGCGAGGCTCACGCCTCGCGATCGTGAATCGCGACGAAGATCGGATGGCGGATGCGGCCCTCCGCGGTCCACTCGGTGAACCGGGTCTCGCACAGCAGCGTCGGCCGAACCCAGTGGTGGCCGGGCCCGCGTGGCGGAGCGCCGCGGACGAACGGGCAGCGCTCGGCGGCGAGCGCCCGCAGGCGCGCATGGACGGCGTCCAGCCGCGCGCCGTCGAGACCGGTGCCGACCTTGCCGACGTAGACCAGCGCATCGCCGTCGTAGGTGCCGACGTGGAGCGCGCCGAGATGCGACCGGCCGCCCTTCGGGTCCGTGTAGCCGCCGATCACGAACCGGGCGGTCTGCCGGCACTTGATCTTCACCCACTCGGGACGGCGGCCGCCGCGGTAGGCGGAGTCGGCTCGCTTGGCGACGATTCCCTCGAGCCCGCGCTCGGCGACGGCGGCGAAGAAACGCGCGCCCTCCGCCTCGACGTGATCGCAATAGCGGAGCGCGCCGCCGGCGGGGACGAGCGCCCGCACCACGCGCTTGCGCTCGAGGAGCGGAAGCGTGCGCAGGTCGCGTCCGTCGGCGACGAGGCAGTCGTAGACGGACGCGACGAGCGGGACGTCGCGGGCGGCGGCCGCGACGTCACGCGTGAGGTGCATGCGTCGTTGCAGCTGCTGGAAGCTCGGCCGGCCGTCCGCCTCGAGCGCGACGATCTCACCGTCGAGCGCGAGGTCGCCGCCCGGCAGCTCGGCGACCGCGGCCGCGATCTCGGGGTAGCGCGCGGTGCAGCGCCCGCCGCGGCGCGTGTAGAGCGCGACCTCGCCGGAGACGCGGATCGCGAGCACCCGCACACCGTCCCACTTGATCTCGTAGACCCACTGGGGTCCCTGCGGAACGTCGCGGACGAGCGTCGGCAGCATGAGGGCGAGACCGTGGCGGTCGCCCGACGCCGATGGACGGAGGACGAGCGGAGGTTGGCGTCGCGGCATCGGCACGGACGCAGCGTCGGGACGACGCGCAGGCGAACGTCTGATCATCGACTACGCTGATACCCGGGAGTATGGTGCCGGGTTAGCTGGCTTGGACGGGAGGAGGAACCATGGCGGCACGCTCGATCGGTTCGGGAACGCTGAGCTTCGGTCTCGTCTCCATTCCCATTCGCTTCTACGTCGCGACGCATTCGGAGCGGGTCTCGTTCAACATGCTACACGGCGAGTGCGGCACCCGCATCAAGCAGCAGCTCTACTGTCCGCACTGCGAGCGGGTGGTCGACCGCGACGAGATCGTCAAGGGATACCAGTTCGCCAAGGATCAGTACGTCACCTTCGAGGACGAGGAGATCAAGGCGCTCGAGGCCGAGGCCAACCGCTCGATCGACATCCAGGAGTTCGTGCCGCTCGACAAGGTCGACCCGATCTACTTCGAGAACGCCCACTATCCTCGGTCCCGATCACGGCGCCGAGAAGGCGTACCGGCTCCTCGGCGAGGCGATGAGCGAGACCGAGCGCGTCGCCGTCGCGCAGTACACCAGCCACGGCAAGGAGCAGATCGTCGTCATCCGGCCGTACGCGAAGAAGGGTCTCGTGCTGCACACCATGTACTACGCCGACGAGGTGCGGAGCATCGACGACGTCGACCGTCGACGGCCACGTGAAGCTGCGCGAGAACGAGATCGACCTCGCCCGCAAGCTCATCGAGCAGCTCTCGGCCGACGAGTTCCATCCGGAGCAGTACAAGGACGAATACCGCGATCGCGTGAAGGCGGCGATCGAGCGCAAGGTCGCCGGCGAGGAGGTGACCGTTCAGGAGGCGCCGCCGGCGCGCGCCCAGGTGATCGACCTCATGGAGGCGTTGAAACAGAGCCTCGGCGCGCGGACGCGAGGCGAAGCCGGAGAAGGCGAAGGCCGCCGGCGGCGGCCGCCGGCGCGCGGCGGCGCGCCGGCCGGCGCGAAGCGGCTCGGCCGCAGCGTCGCGCGCACAAGAAGTAACGTGCCCGAGCGACGCGCCGTCGAGCCGCGCGTCCGCTTCGATACGGCGCAGGCGGCTCGCATCGTCGGTGTGCCGCCCGCAGCGCCTGCGTCGCTGCGTCGGCGCGGGGCTGCTGACGCCGGCGCGCGACAGCCGCGGCCGGATGCGATTCGACTTCGTCGACCTCGTCCTGCTGCGCACGATGCGCGGCCTGCTCGAGAAGCGGCGTGCCGGTGCCGCAGATCGCGCGCGTGCTCGAGTCGCTGCGCCGCCAGATCGGCGAACGCGCCGCTCATCGGAGCTCAGCGTCTACGCCGACGGCCAGCCGCGTCGTCGCCTGGGACGGCGCCAGCCGCTGGCAGCCGGACTCCGGGCAGTTCCTCTTCAACTTCGACGTCGGCCGCGTCCTGAAGGGCGCGAGCAAGGTCGTGCCGCTGCCGCCGCGGCCCGCGACGGAGCGCCGCGACGTGACGCGCGGAGGAATGGTACGACCTCGCGATCGAGCTCGAGGACACGCTCGCCCGTCGAGGCGCGCGCGGCGTACGAGCACGCGCTCGAGATCGACCCCGGTCACGTCTCCGCGCGCATCGACTACGGCCGGTTGCTGCACACCGCACGGACGACCTCGGCGGCGCCGAGCGCGAGTACCGCGAGGCGGCGCGTCGCGATCCGAAGAGCGCGCTCGCCTGGTACAACCTCGGCGTGCTGCTCGAGGACCGGTCGCGTGCCGCCGAGGCGCTGCCGTGCTACGAGCGGGCGGTCGCGGCCGATCCCGACCTCGCCGACGCGCACTACAATCTCGGCTTGCTCTACGAGCACGCGGGCCGCCAGCGCGACGCCGTCCGGCACTTCCTCATCTATCGCCGCCTCGAACGGCGGAGCCGTTGATGGCGCGCTCGCCGCGGCGGGCGCGTTCGGCACGCGGCCCGGCCTCGGCGCGCCCCCGCCGTGCCCCGGCACGCCCGCGCGGCGCCCCGGCGCCGCATGCGGCGGCGCACGTGCGGGCGACTCGCGACCACCATCCGGCCGTGCGGCGTCGGGTCGCGGGCGCCGTCGACGTCCCGAACCTCTCACGCGCCGCCGAGCTGATACCGCGCGACGCGCCGGAGGCGATCGTGGCAGTCGGCGATCGTCGGGTGAAGCTCACCAATCTCGGCAAGCTCTTCTGGCCGAAGCTCGGCGTCACCAAGGGCGACCTCGTGCGCTACTACGTGCGGATCGCGCCGGCGCTGCTGCCGCACGTCCGCGATCGCGCGATGGTGATGCGGCGCTATCCCAACGGCGCCGACGGCGAGTCGTTCTTCATGAAGCGCGCGCCGTCGCCGCGCCCCGAGTGGATCGAGGTCTGCTCGATCGAGCACTCGTCCGGGAACGTGATCGACTTCCCGGTGATCCAGGACGTGCCCTCGCTCATGTGGCTCGTCAATCTCGGCTGCATCGACTTGAACCAGTGGTATGCCCGTTGCGACGACGTCGACCGCCCGGACTACCTGCACTTCGATCTCGATCCCGGCAGCGCGGCGTTCGCGCAGGTGCTGGAGACGGCGCTGATCCTCCACGAGGTCCTCGACGGCCTGCGCATGCCGAGCTTCGTGAAGACGACGGGGTCGAAGGGGGTGCACGTCTACGTGCCGATCGTGCGCGGCCCGACGCAGAAGCAGGTGTGGAGCGTCGCCAAGACGATCGCCGTCGAGACCGCGGCGCGGCACCCGAAGCTGATGACCGCCGTCTACAAGGTCGCGAGCCGGCCCGCGCGTCGCGTGCTCATCGACTACAACCAGAACGCGTGGGGCCGCACGCTGGCGTCGATCTATTCCGTCCGTCCGACGCCGACCGCGAGCGTCTCGACGCCGGTCACCTGGCGCGAGCTCGCCCGCGGCGTCGCGATCTCGGATTTCCGCATCGACAACGTCCCCGCGCGCGTCGAGCGCCTCGGCGACCTCTGGGCGCCGCTGCTCGCCGCCGAAGGCCGTTTCGACCTCGCGCCGCTCGTTCGCTGACGGCCGCGCGCGGTTGGATTCGCGGGTCATCCGCGCTAGGTACGGGAGACCCGCGGCGGTGCACGGAGAGGTGCGTGAGCCCGGTTGAAACGGCACGACTCGAAATCGTGTGAGGCTTCGGCCTCCGGGGGTTCGAATCCCCCCCTCTCCGCTTCTGCTGATTCCCCGGTCGCTCGCGTCGCACGCCGTCGGCGCGAACCAAGCTCGGGCGCGGACTGGCCTCGCGGAGCGGCGTACGGTACATCCGATCGGGCGCGAGGAGAGGTGTCCGAGTGGCTGAAGGAGCACGCTTGGAAAGCGTGTGTAGGTTAACCCCTACCGTGGGTTCGAATCCCACCCTCTCCGTTCATCTCGGCCGATCGTCTCGGTTGCGGCGGTCCACGCCGCACGCGCGATCAGCCGCTCGGCCGTGTGCAGGAACGTCCGCGCCGGGTCGTGCAGCAGGCTGAGCAGGTCGCTTGCCGCCGGCGCGGGCAACCGATCGAGGCGATCGGCGATCGCGCGGAGCCGTGTCGAGACCTCGCGTCGTGCCTCCGGAGATGTGTCGCTCACGTCGACGTCCATGTCGCCGCGATACGATCGCAGCCGACCTCAAGCAAGAGCGCGCGCCGGCGGTGCTCGCGTCGTGCCGGCCGGCACCGCGCGCCCGGTCGCCTGGACGGTCGCGCGCGTCCACGGTAGGGTCATCGCCCACGACGCGCGGGGGTCCGGCGCGCTCTTGGAGTCCTACCGAGGAGGTCGATCATGGCAGCCGATCGCGGGCCGTCGCCGGCGTTGCGGTGGACCGGCGCAGTGGTGATCGGGCTCGCCGGCTCCGCCGGCGCCGCCCAGGCGCTGTCGCGTCTCGTCAGCGGCGGCGATCTCCAGGCGGCGTTCGCGGCGCTGCCGATCGCGGTTGCGGCGATCGTCGCGACGCCCTTCGTCACCGCGCTGCTCGCGGCGATCGCGCTCGCGGCGGGACGCACCGCTCGACCGGCAGGCGCGCGCGCCGAACAGCCGAAGAGCGACGCGCGCCCGGCCGCCGCGACGTCCGCGGACGATCCCGCCTTGCACCTCCTGGCGCTGCTCCAGCAGGAGGGGCGGTTCGTCGATTTCATCGAGGAGAACCTCGCACCATATGCCGATGACCAGGTCGGCGCCGCGGTTCGCTCGATCCACGAAGGCTGCCGGGCCGCGCTGCGCGAGCGTCTCGAGCTCGCGCCGATCCTGCCCGGGGAGGAAGGCGCGGAGGTGACGGTGCAGCGCGGCTTCGATCCTGCCGCGGTGCGCGTCACCGGCAACGTCCGCGGTGAGCCGCCGTACCGCGGCGTCCTGCGCCATCCGGGGTGGCGCTCGACGGGGACGGTGAAGCTGCCGGCGCGCGCGGCGAACCACGATCCCTCGATCCTCGCGCCCGCCGAGGTGGAGATCCCCTGAGCCGCACGACCCGCTACGTCGTCGGCATCGACCTCGGGACGACGAACAGCGTGCTGGCCTGCGCCGACACCGCGGCCGCGGAGCCGTCGATCGACGTCGTCGCCGTCCCGCAGGTCGTCGCGCCCGCCGAGGTCGAGGCGCGCGAGCTGCTGCCGTCCTTTCTCTATCTCGCCGACGCCGCCGAGGTCGGTACGCTGGATCCGCCGTGGGCGCACGGCCGCGACTTCGCGGTCGGCGCGTTCGCCCGCGATCGCGGCGCCGAGGTGCCGTCGCGGCTCGTCGCCTCGGCGAAATCGTGGCTCTGTCACGCCGGCGTCGACCGCGCCGCGGCGATCCTGCCCGCGGGAGACGACGTCCCGCGGCGGATCTCGCCGATCGATGCGACCGCGGCGTACCTCGCGCACCTGCGCGACGCGTGGAACGCGACGATCGGCGCGGCGGCGCCGCTCGCGGAGCAGGAAGTCCATCTCACGGTGCCGGCGTCGTTCGACGCCGCCGCGCGCGAGCTGACGGTGCGTGCCGCCCGCGACGCCGGGCTCGGCGACGCCGTCTTGCTCGAGGAGCCGCAGGCGGCGTTCTACGCGTGGATCGCCGCCGCCGGCGACGCCTGGCGGCGGCAGGTGCGCGTCGGCGACGTCATCCTCGTCTGCGACGTCGGCGGCGGCACGACCGACTTCAGCCTGATCGCGGTCACCGAGGAGCAGGGCGAGCTCGCGCTCCGTCGCGTCGCGGTCGGCGACCACATCCTGCTCGGCGGCGACAACATGGACCTCGCGCTCGCCTATCGCGTGCGCGAGACGTTCGCCGCCAAAGGCGCGCAGCTCGACGCCTGGCAGCTGCGCGGTCTCGTCCACGCGTGCCGCAGCGCCAAGGAGACGCTCCTCGGCGCCCGCGGGCCGGCGAAGACGCCGATCGCGGTGCTCGGGCGCTCGCGGCGCGTCGTCGGCGGCGCGCTCAAGACGGACCTCGCGCGCGGCGAGGCGGAGGCGTTCCTCGTCGACGGCTTCTTCCCGGTCGTCGAGGCGACGGCGCGGCCGCAGCACGGCCGCGCGTCGGCTTGCAGGAGATCGGCCTGCCGTACGCCGCCGATCCGCGGTTGACGGCGCACCTCGCCGAGTTCCTCACGCGCCATCGCGACGCCGGCGTGCCGACGGCGGTGCTCTTCAACGGCGGCGTCATGAAGGCGGACGCGCTTCGCGAGCGCATGCTGCACGTGCTCGGCACCTGGGGCATCGAGGCCCGCGAGCTCCGCGGCATCCATCTCGATCAGGCGGTGGCGCGCGGCGCCGCGTACTACGGCCTGGCCCGCCGCGGCCGCGGCGTCCGCATCCGCGGCGGCGCGGCGCGCGCGTACTACATCGGCGTCGAGACCGCGATGCCCGCCGTGCCCGGGGTGCCGCCGCCGCTGAAAGCGGTGTGCGTCGTGCCGCGCGGCATGGAGGAAGGCACCGAGGCGGAGCTTCCCGGCCAAGAGTTCGGCCTCGTCGTCGGCGAGCCCGCGGTCTTTCGCATGCTCGGATCGAGCACGCGCAGCGGCGACGCGATCGGCGCGGTGCTCGAAGACTGGAACGAGGAGGAGATCGAGGAGCTGTCGCCGATGGAGACGACGCTGCCGTGGCCCGACCACGAGGGCGCGCTGGTGCCGGTCCGGCTGCGCGTCCACCTGACCGAGATCGGCACGCTCGAGCTGTGGTGCGTCGCGCGCGACGGCACGCAACGCTGGCGCCTCGAGTTCGGCGTCCGCGCGCCGTCGTGAACGCGCGACTCTTCGCGGCGGGCGGTTAGCGTGGGTCGATGAAGCCACTGAGGCCTTTGCGGACGCGGCGCGGGCGGTTGCGATATCGGCCTCCTGGCACGGGGACTTCGTCCCAACGTGCCCCTCGGCCGACACCGCAACCGCCCGCGCCGCTGCGCATCGACCTCGGTGCCTTCACTGTTTGCGAAGCGCCAGCGGTTCGGCACGGCACGAGCGGCGCATGCGTGGCGCGCCGTCGGCACGAACGTCCCGTCGCGCGCCGGCCTCTTGATCCGCCGGCGTCACGAGAGTCGCGATGACCGCCCGCTACGTGGTCGGCATCGATCTCGGAACGACGAACTCGGCGGTCGCGTTCGTCGACACGGCGGCGCGGCGGCGGGCCGTCGCGCGGTTCGACGTGCCGCAGCTCGTGGCGGAGGGCAGCGTCGCGGCGCGCGCCACGTTGCCGTCGGCGGTGTACCTCGCCGGCGAGCACGACGTGCCGGCGGGAGCGCTGGCGCTGCCCTGGGCGGAGGATGGGCGCGAGGTCGTGGGCGAGCTCGCGCGCGTGCAGGGCGGCCGGGTGCCGGCGCGGCTCGTCACCTCGGCGAAATCGTGGCTGACGCATGCCGGCGTCGACCGGACCGCGAAGATCCTGCCGTGGGGCGCGCCCGACGACGTGCCGCGGATCTCGCCGGTCGGCGCGTCGTCGCGCATCCTCGCGCACGTCCGCGCGGCGTGGGATGCTCACCATCCCGACGCGCCGCTCGCCGAGCAACAGCTCGTCCTCACCGTGCCGGCGTCGTTCGACGAGGTCGCGCGCGAGCTCACGGTCGCGGCGGCGCGCGATGCGGGGCTCGCGACGCTCACGCTCCTCGAGGAGCCGCAAGCGGCGTTCTACGCGTGGCTCGCCGCCCACGAGCGCGAGTGGGAGGCGCTCCTCGGCGAGCGCGTCGTGCTCGTCGTCGACGTCGGCGGCGGGACCACCGACCTGACGCTGATCGCCGCCAAGCACGCCGGCGGCACGCTCGGCCTCGAGCGCATCGCCGTCGGCGAGCACCTGCTCCTCGGCGGCGACAACATGGACATCGCGCTCGCGCGCCACGTCGAGCGGATCCTCGGCGAGCGCGCCGGCAAGCTCGACAGCGTGCGGTGGCAGAGCCTGGTGCTCCAGTGCCGGAGCGCGAAGGAGACGCTCCTCGCCGGCGACGCCGAGACGGTGACGGTGCAGCTCGCGGGGCGCGGCCGTGGGGTCGTCGGCGGCACGGTGAACGCGGAGGTCACGCGCGCCGACCTCGAGCGCTTGGTGCTCGACGGCTTCTTCCCGATCGTCGCGGCGGACGCGCGCCCGCGCGCCGCGGCGGGTGCGGGGCTGCGCGAATGGGGCCTGCCGTTCGCGACCGAGTCGGAGATCCCGCGTCATCTCGCCGCGTTTCTCGCGCGCCACGACGTCGCGATCGGTCCGCGCGACGCGGTGCTCTACAACGGCGCGGTGTTCACGCCCGCGGTGCTGCGCGATCGCCTCACCGCGCAGCTCGCGGCCTGGTCGGGAGGCGAGCCGCCGCTGGTGCTGACCTCGGCGAGCTTCGACGACGCGGTCGCGCGCGGCGCCGCGTACTACGGCCTGGTCACGCGCGGTGCCGGCATTCGCGTCGGCGGCGGCAGCGCGCGCGCGTTCTATCTCGCCCTCGGCGACGGCGCCGAGGCCGGTCGCGAGCGCCTGCTCTGCATCGTCGCGCGCGGCATGCACGAGGGCGAGCTCGTCACCGTCCGAGAGCCCGAGTTCGAGGTGCTCGCGAATCAGCCGGTGAGCTTTCGGCTCCATACCTCGACCACGCGCAGCGGCGAGGAGCCGGGCGCGGTGATCGAGGCGGCGCGCGACGATCTCGTGGCGCTGCCGCCGATCCGAACGGTGCTGCGCTACGGCAAGAAGCTCGCGGCGCAGGCGTTGCCGGTGCATCTCGAGGCGCGCCGGACGGCGCTCGGGACGCTCGAGATCTGGTGCGCCTCGAAGGCGAGCGACCATCGCTGGCGCCTCGAGTTCCAGCTTCGCGACGCCGCGCCGCTGCTCGAGGGCGAAGCGCCCGAGCAATCGTCGACCGCCGAGCTCACCACGACGCCGGCACAGCTCGCCGCCGCGGTCGCCCACGTCGAGGAGGTCTATCCGCCGCCGCGGGACGGCGCGCGCGTCCCCCCGCCAGGGGATGCCGCGGACGTCGCAGCGCCGCGATCGCTGCCGCGCCTTCTCGAGGCCGCGCTCGGCGCGGGCAAGGACGCATGGTCGCTGCCGGTGATTCGCACGCTCTGGGACGCGCTCTTCGCCGGCGCGGGGGCGCGGAGCACGACCGCCGACCACGAGATGCGATGGGTGAACCTCTGCGGCTACCTCTTGCGACCGGGCTTCGGGCACGAGCTCGACGCCTGGCGCATCCGACAGCTCTCGCCGGTGCTGGCACAGGGTCTCGCCTTCCCGCGCGCGGTGCAGAATCGTGTGGAGTGGTGGAATCTCTGGAAGCGCATCGCGGGCGGCCTCGATCGCGGCCACCAGCTGCGGCTGCACGCCACGATCGCGCCGGCGTTGGTGCCGCGGCTGCAGCGCAAGGCGAAGGTGAAGATGCAGAGCGGCGGCCGTCCGGGATCGCAGGAGGTCCGTGAGATGTGGCAAGCGATCGGCGCCTGCGAGCGGCTCGACGCGCGGCTGAAGGCGGAGCTCGGCGAGGTGATCGTCGCCGACGTCGAGCGGCGGAGGGCGTCGCCGCAGCAGCTGTGGGCGCTGTCGCGGCTCGGCGCGCGCGAGCCGCTGTACGGTCCGCTGAACTGCGTCGTCGCGGCCGAGCTCGCCGGCCGGTGGATCGCGCGCCTGCTCGCGCTCTCCGAGTGGCCGGCGCCGGAGGCGCTCGCGTTCGCGTTGGTTCACCTGGCGCGGGTCGTCGACGATCGCGAGCGCGACGTCGACGAAGCCGTCCGCGAGCGTCTCAGCGAGCGCCTGCGGACGCTGCCGGGGGCGACGCGCAGCACGCTGCTGCTGCACGAGGCCGTGCCGCTCGATCGCGCCGAGCAGGGCCGGCTGCTCGACGAATCCTTGCCGGGCGGACTCCGGGTCCGCGAGGGCGCGTCAGTTCCCTGACGTCGCTGCACGGGTCTCGTTCACGCGCCGGAGCGCACGCGACGTCGGCATCGGCCGCGGCCGACGCCGGCGAGGATCGGCAACGGATTTCGCGCGGCACTTTTGCGCCGCCGTCGTGGCATGCGCCGTGCTCGAAATTCCGCGTGGTACGGCGAAGCGTGCGGGCGGAGCGCGTGGTTGCGACGTCGTGGCGGCTGTCGGTGCGTCCGATGATCGCGGCGCTCGCCGGCGTGGCCGTCGCGCCGTGGATCACGCAGCGGCGCCGGCGCCGTGCCGGCGACTGTGCGGAGTGTGCGCGGCTTCGTGAGCAGCTGCAGCAGGCATGCGCCGTCGCCGACCAGGCGCGCCGCGCCGAGGGGACGCTCGTCGCGGCGATCGCCGACGACCTGCGCGCGCCGCTCGGCCGGATCGCCGCCGCGGCCGACGCGGCGCTCGCGGCAGCGCTCCCCGGAACCGCGCGCCAGAGCTGGTCGGCGGTCCTGGGCTTGGCCGAGTCCGTGCTCACCCGCGTCGAGGAGCTGCTCGAGGGCGCCGAGGCGCGGGCCGCCGACGGCGCGGAGCACGCCCGTGCCGGCGAGGTCACGGAGGGCGCCCGGGTCTTCTCGGTGCGCGAGAGCCTCGGCGCGATGCTGAAGTCGATCGCCTGGCGCGCGCACGAGAAGGGCGTCGAGCTCGCGTACGAGGTGCGGGAAGGCGTCCCCGACGTCCTGCGCGGGGATCTTCCGGCCTTTCGCCGCGTCGTCACGAGCCTCGTCGGCAATGCGATCAAGTTCACGGGCGACGGCGACGTGACGGTTCACGTGCACGCGGGGACCGTCAGCGACGGCGCGATCGAGCTGCACCTCGCGGTCGCGGACACCGGCATCGGCATGACGCCCGCGCGGCAGCGGCTGGTCGTCGAGCGGCTCGCGGGGACCGCCGCCGCGGCGCCGCGGCATTCCTCGGCCGCTTCCGACCTCGAGCGTGCGGCGCGGTTGGTGAAGCGCCTCGGCGGCCGCTTGTGGCTCGAGACCGCGCCGGCGCAGGGGAGCGTCTTTCACTTCACGGCGCGCTTCGCGCTCGCCGAGGCGGAGACGGGAGACGCGCCGGCGGTCGCCGACGTGCCGTCGCGGCCCGAGCTCCGCGAGGTCCCGATCCTCGTCGTCGAGGACCATCCCACCACGCGACGGGTCCTGGTCGAGACGCTGAGCGGGTGGGGCATGCGGCCGGCGGCGGTGGAAGGCGCGGCGCTGGCCGAGGCCGCGATCGAGACCGCGCGGACGTCGGGACGTCCCTTCGAGATCGTCCTGATCGACGAGCGACCGTCGGGGACGGGCGGCGCGACGCTCGCGGAACGGCTGCGGTCCGACGGCCGCTTCCGCGGCGCGCTGATCGGGTTGCTGCCCGGCGACGGCCTGGTCGCGCGCACGGCGTGGTGGACGCGGATCGGCGCCGCGACCTGCCTCACGAAGCCGGTCACGCCGTCCGAGCTGTGGCGCGCGGTCATGGAGACCCGCATGCCGGGCGCGCGCCCCGGTCGCGTGCCGCAGCGCCTCGACGGCGCCGCGGTGTCGCGCGTGCGGCGCGGACCGGCATCCCTGCGGTGAGCGGCGTGAGCGTGCGCGCCCTTCTCGTCGACGACAATCCCCTCGAGCGCGAGGTCGCGCTCGAGGGATTGACCCACGTGGCGGTGCCTCCCGGACCCGTCGACGTGCGGACCGCCGAGAGCTGCGAGCGCGCGCGGGACGGGCTCGAGCGCGGCGGCATCGACGTGATCCTCCTCGACTACCATCTGCCCGACGGCACCGGCCTCGACTTCCTGCGCGGGCTTCCCACGGACCGGCCGCCGGTCGTCATGATGACCGGCCAGCGCGACGTGCGCACCGCGGTCGAGACCTTGCGCGCCGGGGCGTACGACTACGTCGCCAAGACGGGCGCGTGGGGTACGGCGCTGGCGATGACCGTCGAGCGCGTGCTCGAGCGCGTCGGGCTCGAGCGCGCCCTCGCGGAGTCGCGTCGCCAGCTCGAGAGCTACGCGGCGGATCTCGAGCACAAGGTGGCGGCGCGGACGGCGTTGGTGCGGGCGCAAGCCGCGAAGATCGAGGAGCTCTGCCTCAAGATCGAGGAGTCGGCGCGCCTCAAGTCCGACATCATCGCGAACGTCTCGCACGAGCTGCGGACGCCGCTCAACAGCATCATCGGCTACGCCGACCTGCTCGAGGACGAGTTCCCGAAGAACGACCTCAGCGAGGCGCGTCGGATGCTGAACGGCGTACGCTCGCAAGCCGGCCGCTTGCATCATCTCATCGAGTCGTTGCTCGCGCTCGGCCGAATGCGCACCGGCGCCGAGAGCGTCGTCGCGTGCCGCTTCACGCTCGGCGGGCTGCTCGAGGACCTGCGCGCCGAGGCGCAGCTGCTGAGCGGCGACCGCGAGGTGCGTTTCGAATGGGTCGCGCGCCCGCCGACCGGCGAGGTGGAGAGCGACCGCGAGAAGGTCGGGGCGATCGCCTACCACTTGCTCAGCAACGCCATCAAGTTCACCGCCGCCGGTCGCATCGGCGTCGAGCTCGAGCGGACGCCGGCCGGAGGCGTGATCCTGGTCGTGAGCGACACCGGGATCGGCCTGCCGCCGGAAGCGCGCGCATTGATCTTCGACGACTTCCGTCAGCTCGACGCGTCGGCGACGCGCCGCTACGAGGGCGTCGGGCTCGGGCTGGGCATCGTCAAGCGCTACACCGCGTTGCTCCGGGGATCGCTGCGCGTGGAGAGCGAGCCGGGGCAGGGAACGTCGTTCACCGTCGCGCTGCCGCCGCTCGCTCCGGCGTCGGACGTCGACTACGCGACCGATTGCGGCGCGAGCCGTCGAGGCGGGCATTGACGCGCCGGGCGTGTCGCGCCGCGCGCGCATGAGTACGCCGAGAGAGACCGGTCCCGACGGCGTCGGGTGGCGGCGCGCCACGACGGCGCGCGCGGACGCGGCGAGACGCGTCGGGTAGGGGAACGTGGCGGTCTCGACCGAACGCAAGATCTCGGCGGGCGTCGCGCTCGCGCTCGTCGTTCTCGGCGTGGTGGGCGTCACCGCGTCGTGGAGCGCGCCGACGACGATGGCCGTGATCCTGCTCGCCACCGCGCTGGCGCTCGCCGTCGGCGCCGCGGCGCTGCTCGCGATCCGGCGGGATCTCGGCGCGCGCGAGGGCGCCGCGAGCGCGCGCCTCGCGAGCGAGGAGCGCTTTCGGGCGATCATGGAATCGGCGCCGGACGGGATGCTGATCGTCGACGTGGCGGGGCGGATCGTGCTGGCGAACTCCGAGGCCGAGCGCGTGTTCGGCTACGCGCGCGAGGAGCTCGTCGGCGCGAGCGTCGAGATGCTGATGCCGGAGACGTCACGGCGCCGCCATCCGGCGCTGCGCGCGCGCTACGTCGCGGCGCCGGTGCGGCGGCCGATGGGCTCCGGGCTCGAGCTGTCGGCCCGCCGCAAGGACGGCAGCGAGTTTCCGATCGAGGTCAGCTTGAGCACCCTCGCGAACGACGGCGCGCCGCTGGTGATCAGCGTCATCCGCGACGTCAGCGATCGCCGCCGCATCCAGCGGGAGCTCCGCGACGCGAAGGAGGTCGCGGAGGCGGCGAGCCGGGCGAAGAGCGAGTTTCTCGCCAACATGAGCCACGAGATCCGCACGCCGATGAACGGCATCATCGGCATGACCGAGCTCGCGCTGCACACCGAGCTGCCGGCGGCAGCGCGACGGTACCTCGCGATGGTGAAGACCTCCGCCGACGCGCTGCTCACGGTCGTCAACGACATCCTCGACTTCTCGAAGATCGAGGCGGGGAAGCTCGAGCTCGACAGCGTCGACTTCAGCCTGCGCGAGACCCTCGGCGACACCGTCAAGACGCTGGCGATGCACGCCCACGGGAAGGGCCTCGAGCTCGCCTGCCGCATTCATCCGGACGTGCCCGACACCCTGATCGGCGATCCGGACCGGCTGCGCCAGATCCTCGTCAACCTGGTCGGCAACGCGATCAAGTTCACCGAGCGCGGCGAGGTGATCGTCGAGGTGCAGGCGCGGGAGCTCGAGGCCGACCACGCGACGCTCCACGTCGCCGTCGCCGATACCGGCATCGGCATCCCGCCGGCGAAGCAGCAGGCGATCTTCGAGGCCTTCGAGCAGGCCGACAGCTCGACGACGCGCCGCTACGGCGGCACCGGCCTCGGGCTCACGATCTCCGCGCAGCTGGTGCACCTGATGGGCGGCCGCATCTGGGTCGAGAGCGAGCCGGGCCGGGGCAGCACGTTCCACTTCAAGGCGCGCTTCGGCGTCGGGCGCGACGCCGCCGTCGCCGCCCGCGGCACGCCGGTCGCGCTCGATGCGCTCCGCGTCCTCGTGGTCGACGACAACGCGGCGAACCGCGACATCCTGGCGGAGACGCTGGCGAGCTGGCGGATGGACGCGACCGCGGTGAGCGGCGGCGCTCAGGCGATGGCGGCCCTGGCGCGCGCGCGCGACGCCGACGCGCCGTTTCGGTTGATGCTCATCGACGCGTGGATGCCGGAGATGGACGGCTTCGCGCTCGCCGCGCGCATCACCGGCGATCGCTCGCTGCCGACGGCGACGATCATGATGCTGACCTCGGACGACGACGCCGGCGATCAGGCCCGCTGCCGGGAGCTCGGCGTCGCGGCCTACCTGACCAAGCCGATCAAGCAGTCGGAGCTGCTCGACGCGATCGTCACCGCGCTCGGCAGCCGGGCGACGGTGCAGGGGCTCCGCGGCACCGCGGCCGACGGCATCGGACGCGCGGCGCGTAGCCTGCGCATCCTCCTGGTCGAGGACAACCTCGTCAACCAGAGCCTGGCGCTCGAGCTGCTCGAGCCGCGCGGTCACGGTGTCGTGGTCGCCGGCAACGGCCGCGAGGCGCTGAGCGCGCTCGAGCGCGAGCGCTTCGACGTCGTGCTGATGGACGTGCAGATGCCGGAGATGGACGGCTTCGAGGCGATCGGCGTCATTCGCGAGCGCGAGCGGCAGTCGGGCGATCACGTCCCGATCGTCGCGATGACCGCCCACGCGATGAAGGGCGACCGCGAGCGCTGCCTCGCCGCGGGCATGGACGACTACCTCTCGAAGCCGATCGACGCCGCGAGGCTCTTCGCCGTCGTCGAGCGTGCGGCGGCCAGCGGAGCGCGAGCCGCCGCCGCGGAGGCGGCGGAAGCGCTCGCGCCGGCACGCGCGGCGGGCGTCGCGGATGCGGCGAGGCCGGCCGCGACGGCGGAGCCGCCCGTCGCGACCATCGGCACCGCGCCGGCGGCGCTCGCCGACGTCCGGCTCGACGCCGATTCGATCCTCGACCGCATCGGCCGCAATCGCGCGCTCTTGAAGCGGCTGGTGCGGTTGTTCTTCGAAGAGGCGCCGAAGCTCGTGGCCGACATCCGTGCCGCGCTCGCGCGCGAGGATCGGCAGGCGCTGCGGCGCGCGGCGCACTCGCTGCGCGGCTCGGCGGCGGTCTTCCAGACCCAGACGCTCTGCGGTCTCGCGAGCGCGGTCGAGGACCTCGCCGCCGGCGACGCGGATCTCGCGACCGCCGCCGCAACGGTGGCGGCGATGGAGGAGGAGATCGAGCGCCTGGCGCCGGCGCTCCGCGCGCTCGAGCGCGCGCCGTGATCAGCCGAGGCGCGGCTTGATGCGCGAGGCCGCCGCCGCGAGCATCACCACGAAGATCAACGCCAGGACGAGCATCGGCAGCGCGACGTCGGCGAACCCGGCGCCGCGCTCGATGACCCGCCGGATCGCGATCTGGTACCAGCGGAGCGGCAACAGCCCGCCGATCCGCCGCACGCCCTGCGGCATCAGCTGATAGGGCATCATGACGCCGGAGAGCACGAACGACGGCATGATGAAGAACACCGCGAGAAACACCGATTGCGCCGAGGTGCGGGCGACGCTCGAGACGAAGGTGCCGATCGCGAGCGAGGCGAGGACGAACGGCAGCGTGATCAGAAACAGCGTGATCCAGCTGCCCTTGGGCCACAGGCCGAAGAGCAACCCCGGCGGCACCGTCGTGAGCAGCAGCACGACGTAGCAGAGGCCGACGTAGGGCACGAGCTTCCCGAGCACGATCTCGACCGGCGTCGTCGGCAGCGCGAGCATCTGCTCGTAGGTGCCGTTCTCGCGCGCCCCGATCAGCGCCAGGCTCGTCGCCGACAGGCACAGGTTGGTGAGCTGCATCGCGGCGAGCGCGGCGAGGAAGAAGGCGCGGTCGCGCAGGGTCGCGTTGAACCAGAACCGCTGGCGCACGTCGATCGGCCCGCTGGCGTGGATCGCGGCGCCGCGCCGCGCCTCGGGCCTGGCGCGGAACGCGGCGCCGACCTCGGCGACGTAGGCGCCGATCCGCGCCGACGACAGCGGGTCGGCGCCGTCGAGCAGCAGCTCGACCCGCGGCCCGCCGCGCTCGACGTCGGCGCTGAACTCGCTCGGGACGACCAGGAACGCCATGGCGGCGCCGCTGCGCAGCAGCGCCCGTCCTTCCTCGTAGCTCGTGACCGTGCGGGGCGGCAGGAAGTAGCCGGTCGAGCGCACCTCGTCGACGAAGCGGCGCGACACCGTGCTGGCGTCGCGATCGAGCACCGCCCACGGCACGTTCGCCGGGATGTTCGAGATGGCGAAGCCGAACAGGATCATCATCGTCATCGGCTGGAGGAACACGACCGCGAGGAACGGCCGGTCGTGACGGAGCGCCGCCGCCTCCTTGTAGGCGATCGCGCCGACGTTCGACCACCAGCGCCGTCCGCCGCTCATGAGCGCGCCGCCACGGTCCGGAACGCGATCAGCATCAGCACGGTGCCGAACACGACGAGCAACGCCAGCTCCGAGAGCAACGGCACCGGTCCCGCGCCGCGGATGTAGATCGCGCGACTGAGGCGGATGTAGTGCGACGCTGGCAGCAGCTCCGCCACGATGCGGAACGGCAGCGGCATGTTGCGGATCGGGTACGCGAAGCCGCCGAGAAAGATCAGCGGGACGCTGAACAGCACGGTCTTCTGCACCGCGGCGGCCGGCGTCGCCGACGTCGCCGAGAAGATGAGGCCGAGCGCGAGCGAGATCAGGACGTAGAACGACGAGATCGCGACGAAGAAGAGCGTGCTGCCGCCCGGCCAGACGTGCAGCGCCACGCCCGCGACCAGCATCATCAGCAGCACGTCGAACGCGAACACCGCGCCGAGCGGCAAGATCTTCCCGAGCACGATCTCGGCAGCGTTGGCGGGCGTCACCTGCAGCTGCTCGAACGTGCCGGTCAGCCGCTCGTTCACGATCGAGACCGCCGTGATGAGGGTGGTGAGAAAGGTGAGGACGAAGCCGAACGTGCCGGCGACCATGAAGGGGGCGCCGTCGAGGCGCGGATTGAAGAGCGCGTGGGTCACGACCGCGACGCTGCCCGCGCCCGCCGCCCCGGCGCCCGCGCCGCGCGCGCCGGCGCCGGCGCGGCGTTCCGCGTCGGCGCGGCCGTCGGCGGGCGTGCCGGTGTTGGCGGCGACCAGGCTCTTGCCGGTCGCGGCGACGAGCCCGCGAATGAAGGCCTCCGCGTTGCCCGCGACCACGGTCTCACCGCCGTCGTAGAGCACCTGGATTTGCGCCTGGTCGCCCGGCCGGGCGCCGGGTCCCAAGTGCCGGTCGAAGTCGGGAGGGATGACGACCGCGACGCTGATCTCGCCGCCGACGAGCGCACGGTCGATCGCCTCGCGGGTGGCGAAGCGTCGCGGCGCGAAGGTGCCGTTGGCGGCGAGCTCGGCGACCAGCCGCCGGCTCGCGGCGGTGCCGTTGGCGTCGTGGACGCCGAGACGGAGGTCCTGGACGTCGGTCGCGAGCGTGTAGCCGAAGGCGAGCAGGGCCGCGAGCGGCACCGCAATCAAGATCGTCACCGTGAACGGGTCGCGAAGCGTCGCGCGGAACTCGCGCTGCATCAGCGTCCGCAGGCGCTGCCAGCTCGAGCCGGAGCCTGGTGCCCGCCGCCGTGCGTGCGCCGCGACCGCCCGCTGCGCAGGCTCGGCGCCGCCGCGGTCGGCCGTGCGGCGGTCGCCGTCTGTGGCGGCCGTGGGGGACAGCATCAAGCGCCGCATCACGTCGGTCATGCGTGGCGCGTCGATGTGGACGCCGCCGCGCTCGCTCGACGCCTCGGTCGCGGCGAGCGCGGCGAGAAGCGGCGGGTCGAGACGCGGCGTCCGGAGCACGAGACCGGTCGCCGTCGGCGTGATCGTCCGCTCCGGCGCGGCCAGGGCTCTCGCCGTCCCGTCGCGGTGCTCGGGCGGCAGCTCGAGGGTGATCGCGTAGCCCTGCGAATCCCGCGCGCGAATCTCGTCGGGGGCCGCGTTGGCGATCAGGCGGCCGGCGTCGATGAAGCAGACCCAGTCGCAGTAGTCGACCTCCTCGAGAAAGTGCGTGGTGACGAACACGGTGACCCCGGCCTCCGCCTCGTCCTGGATGAGCTCCCAGAAGAGCAGGCGGTTCTCGATGTCGACGCCGGCGGTCGGCTCGTCGAGGAACAGCACGCGTGGACGGTGCAGGGTGCTGAGCGCGAGCCCCGCCCGCTGGCGGACGCCGGCCGGGAGATCCTCGGCGCGCTCGCTCTCGACCTCGCGGAGCGCGAAGCGCTCGCTGAGATCGCCCCAGCGACGCGTGACGTCGGCGCCGGCGAGACCGTAGAGGCCGGCGTAGAACTCGAGGTTCTCCCGCAGCGTCAGGCCTTGGTAGAGGCTCACGCGCTGGCCCATGTAGCCGATCTCGTCGCGCACCTCGCGCGGCGTGCGGACGACGTCGATGCCGTCGACGTCGATCGTCCCGGCGGTCGGCGCCAGCAGGCCGATCAGCATCCGGATCGTCGTGCTCTTCCCCGAGCCGTTGGCGCCGAGGAACGCGAAGATCGACCCGCGCCGCACCTCGAAGTTGAGATCGTCGACCGCGGTGAAGTCGCCGAAGCGCTTGGTCAAACCGACCGCCCGGATGATCGGCGCGTCGCTCACGCGGGACTCTCCGCCGGGACGCGGTCCGCGACCCCCTGACGCCGTCCCGGCGGCGACGGCGGCGGCGCACCGCGGGAGCGGCGCGCGAGCGCGAGCAGCGCCGCCTCGACGTCGACCGCGAGCGGCTCGACGAGATGCGCGCCGGCGTCGCGCGCCGCGAGATCGGCGGTCAGGCATCGTGCGCCCGGATCGGCGCCGCGGCTCACCTCGACGCGCGCGTAGCGGCCCGTCGAGTGCGCGTGTTCGACGTAGGCGAGCCCGCGGGCGGCGCGCGCGAGCTCGCGCGGCCGATCGCCCCAGACGCGATAGACGACGACCGGCACCAGCGCGCACAGCTCGCCGGGCGTGCCGGTCGCGACGACGCGACCGCCGTCGAGGTAGACGAGGCGGTCGCACGCGCCGGCCTCGTCGAAGTAGCTGGTGCTGATGACCACGAGCGTGTCGTCGCGCCTGGCGCGCAGCATCGACCAGATCTCCGCCCGCGCCACCACGTCGACGCCGGCGGTCGGCTCGTCGAGGATGAGCAGCGCCGGCTCCGGCAAGAGGGCGTTGGCGATGGCGAGCTTCTGGCGCATGCCGCCCGAGAGCGCGCCGGCGTCGCGGTCGGCGAAGGGCGCCAGGCCGGTGCGCGCCAGCAGCGTTCCCGCCCGGCGCCGCAGCTCGCTCTCCGAGATGCCGTGGAGCCGCGCCGTGAAGCGCAGGTTCTCCATCACCGAGAGATCGCGATTGAGGCTGAACGTCTGCGGCACGTATCCGAGCTGCGCCTTGAGGCCGCGGACGTCGCCGGTGAGGTCGTGGCCGAGGACGCGGGCCTCGTCGGCGCGGACCTCCAGCAAGCCGACGAGCGCGCGCAGCAAGGTCGTCTTGCCGGCGCCGTCGGGGCCGACGACGCCGACGATCTGCGCGCCGGCGATCATGAGGTCGACGCCGGCGAGCGCGCGCTTGGCGCCGTAGCGCATCTCGAGAGCGCGAAGCCGGATCTCGGGGTCAGCCGCCATGCTCGCGGGCCGCGCGGCGATCGTTCGCGGCGGGCTCCTCGGCGACGAGATAGACGTTGCCCTCGGTGCCGGGCTGGAAGCGCTCGACCTCGGCGAGGATCCGCACCTTCGCGCGGTAGACCTGCCCGAGGCGGTCCGAGCGCGTCTCGATCTTCTCCGGCGTGAACGTCGCTTGATCGGCGAGGAAGCTGACCTCGCCGGGGACGCGGTGGGCGGGCTGGCTGTCGAGCTCGATCTCGACCCGCCGCCCGACGCGTACCCGATCGACGTCGGCGACCGGCACGTAGATCTGGACGTACTTGTCGGTGGGATCGAGCACCGAGAGGATCGCGCTGCCGGGCTGCGCGAGCTCGCCGGGCCAGATGAACTGCGTCTGGACGACCGTCGCCACCGACGGCGCGTGGATGGCGTACTTCGCGAGCGTGACCTCGAGCTCGTCGAGCTCGGCGATCGCGAGCTCGCGCTCGGCGCGCAGCACCTCGAGCTGATGGCGTGCGACGGCGATCTCGCCCTCCTGCGCCTCGGAGCGCGCCAGCATGTTGCGCGCGCGGTCGCGGCCGCTCGCCGCCTGGTCGCGCGCGGAGCGGGTCTCGTCGAGGAGCTGCGCCGTGCTGGCGCCGGAGCGCACCAAGCTCTGTTCGCGCGCGAAGCTGCGCGCCGCCAAGGTCGCGGCGGCCTCGCTCTGGCGGAGCTCGGCGCGCTGCGCGTCGACCGACTCCTTCCAGGTGCGCTCGACGAGCGTGATCTGCTGCTCCTGCCGGCCCAGCGCCGCGTCCTGCACGGCGACCTGCCGGCGCTTGGCGGCGATGCGGCTGCGGATGTCGTCGTCGTCGAGACGCGCGACGACCGCGTCGGGCGGCACCGCGTCGCCTTCGGCGAACGCCACCTCGACGACGCGGCCGGTCACCTCGCTCCGCAGCACGCGGTCCTCGCCCTCGACGAAGCCGGTGTAGTGCGGCGGACCGCTCGGCCGGCGCATCGCCCAGACGGTGACGACGGCGACGGCGGCCACGACCAGTCCGATGATCAGGCGTTGGCGCACGGCTCAGTCCCCCTCCGTGAGCAGCTCGTCGAGCGGCCGGCCCATCAAGCGTTGCAGCTCGGCGCGGCGCGCCTGCGCCTGGTAGACCGCGGTCGCGAGCGTCGCCCGTTGCGACGCGAGCAGCGCCTCGGCGTCGAGGACGTCCTCGCTGGTCGCCCGGCCGGCGTCGAACTGCTGGCGGCGGATGCGGAAATTCTCCTCGGCTTGGCCGACGGCGACCTCGGCGGTCTTGCGGGCGGCGAGACGCTCGGCGGCCGCGCGGTGGGTCGAGCGGACCGCCTGCTCGAGCTCACGGAGCTCGCGCTCGATCCGCAGGCGGTTCTCGCCGGCGGCGACGTGCGCCTGCGCGATCCGCGCCTCGCGCCGCGTGTCGGTGCCGAGGTCCCATTCGAAGCCGGCGAAGCCCGACCCGAGCGTGCGCGGCTCGACGATGTCGGTGGTCGAGTGATCGATGGCGCCGCCGGCGGAGAATCGCGGCAGGCGACTGCGGGCGAGCGCGGTCGCCTCCGCGTCGAGCCGCTGCTGCTCCTCGACGAGCGCTGCCAGCACCGGGTTCTCGGTGAACGCGACCCGCATCGCCTCGGCGGGGTCCGGCAGCACCGGCTCGGTGCGGACGTCCTTCACCTCGGTCGGCGCGTCGATCGGGAGGCCGATCGCCTCGTTCAGCGCCCAGCGGGCGCGGTCGACCGCGAGGTCGTTCTGCAGGCGTCGCTGCTGGGCGTTGCGCAGCGCGACCTCGACGACGAGCATCTGGTTCTTCGTGAGCCGCCCGCCCTCGAAGCGGCTGCGCGCGAATGCGAGCTGCTGCTCGTGGAGCGCGATCGTCTGGTCCGTCACCTCGCGCAGACGCTCGGCCTCGAGCAGCGTGTAATAGGCGCCGACCACGACCACGTCCTGCTCGAGCGTCGACGCCCACAGGCGCGCGGCCTCCCCGCGATAGCCGGCTTGCGCCGCCGCCAGCGCCCAGCGGATCTCGCCGCTCAGGTCGACCGGCAGCGCGAGCGTGCCGTTGACGGTGCCGAGCTGTGGATCGCGAACCCGGACCGTCGCGCTCTGTATCGGGGCCCCGGGGAGCGGAATCGTGACGGTGTTGGTCTGCGCATCGGTGTACCAGGTATACCGGCCCGATCCCGTGGTCGCCGGGAGCAGCCGGCCGCGGGCTTCCGCCACGCGCTGGCGCGCGATCGCGAGCTGCTCCCGCGCCTCCGCGAGCCGGCGGTTGCCGGTGGCGGCGCGCGTAAGCGCGTCGCGCAGCGACAGGCGTCCGGGCGTCGGGCTCGCGCCGACCTCGCTCGGCGCCGTGGCCGGCGCGGCCGCCGTCAGGTCGACACCCGCTTGCGTCGCGAAGCGCTCGAGCTCCCGGGTGCGACGCTGCGCGCTCCAGCCGCCGTCGCCCTCGGGCCGGCTGAGCATCGCGACCGTACCGCAGGCCGCCGGCAGCAGCGCGACCGCGAGCGCGACGGCGGTGCGTCGGCGCGGATGCGGGCGTCGTTCGCGGCGCTCAGGCATGGCGCTTGCGTCGCGCATGGGGCTGCTGCCGGATGCCGCGCGGCCGCGGACCGCGGGCGTGCGCGGCCTCGAGCGCGGTGATCGCGGCGAGAGAGAAGTCCGTGATGTGCCGTGCGATCCGCTGCGTGAAGCCGCGCGGATAGCCGCGCCGCCCGATGTAGAGGAGCAGCACCGGCAGGTTGAAGCGATAGAACAGAACCTGGCCGACGATGCTGAAGACCATCAGCTCGACCGCCGCCGCCGTCGCGTGCGGCGCGAGGCGTGCGACCACGGTCTGCATCTCGCGCACCTGCGGATCGATGAACTCGCGCACGATGATCGGCAGCGCGTCGGTCGGATCACACATCTCCCGCAGCATCAACGCGCCGTGCGGCCGCGGCGGCGGGCCGAGGAGGACCTCGAACATCGTTCGCACGCGCGCCCGCAGCTGGCGCTCGAGCTCGGGGCGCGACGCCTGCCGCAGCGTCGCCGGCGAGCGCGACACCCCGCGGCGCTCGAGCAGCCGGCCGACGAGGGCGAACTGGCCGCGCAGGACGTCGAGATAGAGACCCTCCTTGGAGCCGAAGTGGTAGTGACAGGCGGCGACGTTTGCGCCGGCGCGCTCGGCGATGTCGCGGATCGAGGTGCCGCGAAAGCCGCGTGCCGCGAACAGCGCCGTCGCCGCCTCGACCAGCCGCGTCCGCGTCGCGGAGGATCCCGCCGACGCGCCCGCGGGCCGCGGTCGCGTCGGAGCGTCGTCGTCGGCGAACGCGGTCGCGACGGCGACGGCGTGCGGGTCGCCACGCCGCCGCTTCGCGACGATCCGGTGAGCGCCATGCGGCGCCGCGCGCTCGGCGGAACGGGGGCCAGCCACGAACGAGTGATTAAAACAGTCGTTTCAATGACGCAAGGGCGATTCGGCGGCCTTGCGCCGAGATCGCGCCGCGGGCACTCAACGGGTTGCGCGCCGACGTTGCGCCGCATCGCGGATGAATGCGGGCGTTCACCGGATCAGGAGGGCGAGATGAGTGACATCGGGCTTTTCGAGGCGATCCACGGCTGCCGGTCGATTCGCTACCTGAAGCCGGACCCCGTGCCGGACGAGCTGGTGAAGCGCGTGCTCGATGCCGCGATCCGCGCCCCGAGCGGATCGAACCGGCAGTCGTGGCACTTCCTGGTGGTCAAGGATCCGGCGACCAAACGCGAGATCCAGCGGTACTACAAGGAGGCGTTCGACGCCTACGCGACGATGACGGCGAACGTCCCGCCGCGTCCCGGCGTCAGCGAGGCGACGATGGAGCGCGTCAAGACCTCCGCCGCGCACCTCGCCGAGCACCTGCACGAGGCGCCGATCTTCATCATCCCGGTGCTGGTGAACGAGCAGGGGAAGGTCACCGGCGACGGCCCGTTCCAGGACCTCGCCCGGAAGTCGCTGCACTCGTCGATCTATCCGGCGGTGCAGAACGTCCTCCTCGCCTGCCGTGCGCTCGGCCTCGGTGCCTGTCTCACGACGTTGCACCTGATGCACGAAGCGGAGATCGCGAGCCTCCTCGGGCTGCCGCCGAACGCCGAGACCATGTGCCTGATCCCCGTCGGCTGGCCGCGCGCCAAGTTCGGGCCGGTGAAGCGCGTGCCGGTCGAGGAGGTGTCGAGCCTCGACCGCTACGGGCGACGTCTCTGGGGTTCGTGAGACGGGCGCGCGCCGACGACGCGCGCGCCGCCCGCAGGGTCAGCCCGACGCGACGCGCGCCGTGCCGCGGTACATCTCGGCGAACGGTCGCGGGATGCCGGGGAGCAGGAAGCGCTCGAGCTCGCTGATCTCGAGCCCGGCGCTGGCGATCAAGTCGTCGATGCGGCGGTTCAGGTTGCAGCCGCAGGCGACCACCCTCTGGACCGGGTTCAGGCGGTCTTGCCAGCGCGCGACGCGCGGCGCGTCGCTGCGCCCGTGCTCGAGAAAGACGAAGCGCCCGTCCGGCCGCAGCACGCGGCCGACCTCGCGGATCGCCGCGGCCGCATCCGGGATCGTGCACAACGTCCAGGTGCTGACGACGTAGTCGAAGCGCGCCGAGTCGAACGGCAGCCGCTCGGCGCTGAGCTGCGCGCGCTCGACCGGAAACGGCGCCGCCGCGATCCGGGCGTCGACCCGCGCGTGCAGGATGTCGGCGTCGTCGACGATCGTGAGCCGCGTCACCGCCGGCGCGTAGTGGCGGAGATTGAGGCCGGTGCCGAAGCCGATCTCGAGGACCTCGCCGCGCACCGGGGCGAGGACTCGCGCCCGCTCGCGCGCAGGCACCTCGCCGGCGAGCGACCACTCCATGAGCCACGGGAAGACGTGCCGCGCGTAGAAGCCCACGCGCCGTCCCTAGGCGCGATCCGGCGGCCGCGGTCGATCGTCGACCGGCGTCCACGTCGGCTCGATCGCGCCGCGAGGCTCGACCTCGAACGTCTCGTACGGCATCACCACCCAGAGAACCGCGTAGACGATCAGGCCCATGCCCCAGCCGATCAGCACCGAGAGCAGAAACGCGATGCGCAGGATGGTCACCGAGACGCCGAACTCCTTCGCCAGGCCGGCGCAGACGCCGGCGATCATCTTGCCGTGCCGCGACCGATGCCAGGGTCTGCTGATCGCCCGTGCGCCGCTGCCGATGACGCTGCCGCAATAGCGGCACTTGATCGCCTCGGCGCGGATCTCCTCGGCGCAGTAGGGACATCGTTTGGTGATCACGTCCGTCATGTCACACCTCGGGCGCGACGCCGAGCTGGCGGGCCGCGATCAACGGGATCGCGCCGTAGATCGCGGCGAGCAGCAGCGCCAGCAGCGCGGCGTAGTTGCCGATGAGGAAGTAGCTCAATCCCGCGGGGACGAGCGTGCGCAGCCAGCCGTAGACGGCGCGGATCACGAGCGCGTTCGCGATCAGCACCAGCGGCAAGGGAACGAGCGCGGCGGCGACCGCGCGTGCCGAGCGCCGCCAGAGCTCGCGACGCGCATGGCGCGCCGAGCAGCGGCTCGGCGGCACGGAGCACGGCGGCCGTCGCGTGCGGCGGCGCCTCGGGGACGCCGGCGTGGAGCGCGACCGCGAGCCCACCGAGCTCGCGCGTCGACGCCGGCACACGCGTCGCAGTGCGCGAGGTGCGCCGCCAGTCGCGCGTCGAGCGTCCGTCCGAGGAAGAGCGCTTCGCGCAGCTCGTCGCAGTCGATCACGAGCCGCCTCCCGTCTGGTCGCGCGCCAGGGCGAGCAGCGTCCGCATCGCGTGGTGCAGGCGGCTCTTCACCGTCCCCGTCGGACATCCGACGATCGCCGCCACCTCGGCGTCGGTCATGTCGTGATAGTAGCGCAAGATCAGCACCGTGCGTTGCGCCTCGGGCAGCGCGGCGAGGAGGCGCCGGGCGTCGACGCCGGCCTCGGCGGTCTCGGTCGCGCGTGTGTCGCCCGCGATCGTGGCGAGCGCCGCCGGATCGCGCGGCTCCGGTCGCCGGCGCCGATGCTCGTCGCGGGCGACGTTGAGCGCGATCTGGAAGAGCCAGGTCGAGAAGCGGCGCGTCGGGTCGAAGCGCGCCGCCGCGCGCACCACGTGGAGCCAGGTCTCTTGGTAGAGGTCGTCGGCATCAGCACCGCCCGTGTAGCGCGCGACGAAGCGATAGAGCGGCCGCTCGTACCGGCGACAGAGCTCCGCCAGCGCCGACGCGTCGCCGGTCGCGACGCGCGCCATGAGATCCTCGTCGCTCGCCATGCCGCTCCGGCGGCAGCACTATCATCCGCCCGTTCCGGCCGGTACGTCCGGCACCGCGTAGTGGTCGCGCACCGGGCCGTTGGGTCGCGCCCGCGGCGGCGGCGACGATTGCCGCCACGACGCGACGAGCGCGCGCACGTGCGCGGTGCCGCGATCGAGCAAGGAGTCGGCGCCTGGATCGAACGGAATGATCAGCCACAACGCCAGGTAGAGCGCGGGTCCGATCAGGTGCAGGAAGGCGAACGTGAGCACGATGAACGTGACCCGCACCATCGCCAGCGGGAAGCCGAGACCGTGCGCGACCGCCGCCGTCACGCCCGCGAGCTTCCGCTCCCGGTGATTGCGATGCCATCCGGCGGGGTCGACCGCGCCGGCGTTGCGATACCACCCCGCGCCGTCGACTCCGCCGACGCTGCTCCGACAGTAGCGGCAGCGAGTCGCCTCGACCCGAATGTCCTCCGCGCAGTACGGACAACGACGTGTGTCTGCCATGACAGCCCTCCTTCGTGCCGTAGTACGCGCGACCGGCCGACTTGGTTCATCGCGCGGCCGCGCCCGGCAGCCCGGGTCACGCCTGCCGGGTGCCTGCGCACGCGCGACGGGTCGCTGCGAAGCGTCGCGGGCAGGCGGACGGCTTCAGCGCCGCCGTTTCATGTGACGATGCGGACGACCGCGTTGTAGTCCGGCTCGCCGCTCGCCGGATCGAGACGGCGGCCGATCAGCACGTTGCCTTCCGGCCAGTACACCTGGAGCGAGCCCTGCTTGACGGGCGCGATCCGACAGCGGCCGTCGAAGGTGCCGAGGTCGGATTGCAATCGCACGGGCGATCCTTCGTCGAGGCCGAGGCGCTCGGCGTCGCTGCGGGCGATGAACACGGCGTCGCGGAAGGACGTCCCCGTGAGCGCGTCGTGCGTGCTCTGGGTCATCGAGTTGAATTGCTTGCCGCGCCGGGTGGTCACGAGAAACTCGCCGGGTGCGAGCGCGAGCGGCTCGGGACGGATGGGGGTGAAGCGCGCGCGGCCGTCCGGCAGGCCGGCGCACACGCCGCCGGCGCAGAGGAGTGGTCCGCCGTACTGCACGGAGTCGCCGGCGCGGCGCAGGCTCTCGATGCCGGCGTAGAGCGGCATCACCCGCTCCATCTCGTCGCGGACCGCCTGCGCGTCGGCGAGCTCCAGCGCCGATCGGCGGTCGGGCTCGACGGCGCGGGCGCCGATCGCGGCGAGGATCTCCCACTCGGCGCGCGCCTCGGCGATGCGCCGGCCCGGGATCTCGGGCGTGAAGCGGACGCGGCGCTCGGTCGTCGTGGTGGTGCCGCCGCCGCGCTGCTCGTAGCGCGTCGCCGCGGGCAGCACCAGCACCGCGTCGGCTTCGACCAGCGTCGAGGTGTTGAGGACGATGTCCTGATGGATCCGCAGCGGAACCCGGGCGAGGGCGGCGCGGCAATGCTCGGGGTCCGGCATGGTCTCGAGGAAGTTGCCGCCGAGCAGATAGAGGACGTCGAGGGCGCCGGCGTGGGCGGCGTCGAGCATGGCGCTGGTCGTCATGCCCGGCGCCTTCGGAACCGGGAACCCCCACGCGGCCTCGAATCGCGTGCGGGCGGCGTCGTCGTCGATCGCGGCGTTTCCCGGAAGCAGGGTCGGCACGCTGCCGCACTCCGCGGCGCCCTGCACGCCGCTGTGACCGCGGATCGGCATCAGGCCGGTCTTCGGCCGGCCGAGCATGCCGCGTGCGAGCGCGAGGTTGACGATCGCCGCGACGTTCTCGACGCCGAACCGGTGCTGGGTGACGCCCATGCTCCAGACGAAGACGGCGGTGCGGGCGCCGCGGTAGAGCGACGCGAAGCGCGCCATCTCGCTGCGCGGCAATCCGGCCTCGCGCTCGAGCATCTCCCAGGACTGGTCGGCGAGCGCGGACCGGAGCCCGTCGAAGCCGGTGGTGTGCTGCGCGACGAACGCGGCGTCGAGCGCGTCGTGCGCGATCAGCTCCTTCAGGACGCCGTTGGCGAACGCCCGGTCGCCGCCGATGCCGACCTGAAAGAAGTCGTCCATGAGACGCGAGCCGAAGATCGCGCTGCGCACGACCGACGGCACCCAGTACCGCTCCAGGCCGGGCTCGCGATAGGGGTTCACCACCACGATCCGCGTCCCGGCCTGCTTCGCGTAGTGCATGTACTTGGTGGCGACCGGCTGGTTGTTCGCGAGGTCGCTGCCCCAGACGACGAGCAGGTCGGTGCCGATCCAGTCCTTCAGCGAGCAGGTCGCGGCGCCGACGCCGAGTGTCCGCTTCATCGCCGTCGTGCTCGCGGCGTGACAGAGGCGGGCGTCGTTGTCGACGTTGTTGGTGCCGAGCGCGCGCGCCACCTTCTGCGCGAGATAATAGGTCTCGTTGGTGAGGCCGCGCGAGGTGGTGAAGAACGCGAGGCGGTCGGGCGCGGCGGCGCGCAGCGCGGCGGCGGCGAGTGCCTCGGCGTCGGTCCACGAGAGGCGGCGGAGCGCGCGCGCGCCGCGCTCGAGCAGCAGCGGAAACGGCAGCCGGCCGAGCGCCCGCAGCTCCGCGCTCGTCATCCCGCGCAGGCGGTGGACGTCGTCGAGGAGCGCCGGGTCGAGCGCGGGCATGGTGTTCAACCGGAGCAGCGCGAGCCGGGTCATGCATAGATGGACGCCGTCGATCACGTCGTCGCGCAGGCCGCGCGGTCCGAGAGCGCAGCCGTCGCAGACGCCGTCGCGCAGGATGCGCCAGGCGAACGGCAGCTGATCGCGGTTCTCCCAGGCGACCCGCAGCATGTCGCGATAATGCCGCGGCTTCTCGGCACCGAGGCCGAAGGGCAGGGCGGCGGCGAGCCGCGCGCGCCGTGACTCGCCGGGGCCGCCCGCGGTCACGACGGCGCCTGCGAGCGGGTCGCGAGCGGGCGCGGCGGCTTCCCGGTGCGGGCGGTCACCCGCTCGGTGAGATAGCGCGCGAACTCGTCGGCCGACGCGTCGGCGACCAGGGTCACGAGGCGACGCCGCTCCGCCGCCTCGAGCGCCCGCCAGTCGGCGAGCGAGATCTTGAGGCGGACGCGATCGAGAAGGTCGCGCATCGGGCGTGGGATGAACGCGAGATCGTCGCCGGCGGGAGTCGGCGACGAGCACGGGAGTCGCTCGGCTCCCGCGTAGACGTTCAGCGAGCCGTCGCGCACGAAGGCCGCCAACGTCATGCCGGAACGGAGCGCGAGCGCCACCGCCATGCTCGACGGTGCCGAGACGGCGGCGACGATCGGAACGCGCCCGACGAGCGCCTTCTGGACGATCTCGAAGCTGGCGCGGCCGCTCACGAGGAGCACCGCGGCGGCGTCCGTCCCGGCGCCGCTCCGCAATCGCCAGCCGAGCACCTTGTCGACGGCGTTGTGGCGCCCGATGTCCTCGCGCGCCGCGCGCAGCGCGCCGCCGGCGTCGAAGAGCGCCGCCGCGTGCAGGCCGCCGGTCGCGCGAAAGACCGGCTGCGCCGCCGCGAGCAGAGAAGGCAGCCTCGCGATCGTCGACGACGCGACTTCGGGTCCCGCCGCCAGCGGCGGGCGGTCCGCGACGATCGCCTCGATCGTGCTCGCGCCGCAGAGGCCGCAGCTCGCCGACGTCGGCTGATGGCGGGTGAGACGCGCGTGCAGATCCGTGAGGTCGCGCGCGAGCCGCACGTCGGCGAGATTCGCGAGGTCGGGCTCGTCCGGATGGCGCGTGAAGAGGATCTGGTCGATCTCGCCCGCGCTCGCGACGACGCCCTCGCTCGCCAGCAGCCCGACGATCAGGTCGGCATCGTCGCCCGGCGTCCGCATCGTGACGGTCCAGCGCCAGCCGTTCAGCCGGATCTCGAGCGGCTCCTCGACCGCGACGCTATCGACGCCGCGCTCAGCGGCGTCGCCGCTGATGCGCGTCAGGGCGACGTCGGCGCCGGGCGCGCGCGTGGGCTCTCGCACTACTCTCGGCTCGGCCATCGACGGCGACGATAGCAATCGCGGTTTCGAAGAGACAGCCGGCGCGCGGCGCGGTCGAGCGGCCGAGCTCACTCGGTCGACGACGCGCGCCGCGGCGGCGACGCGCGCCGGCGCGACCGCGTGACGCCGACGGCGAGCCGGACCTCGGTGCCGCGTCCGAGGGTCGATCGCACGTCGAGCGCGGCGCCGATCAGCGCCGCACGCTCGCGCATCGTCACCAGGCCGAAGCCGCCGGTGCGGACGAGCGCGACGTCGAAGCCGACGCCGTCGTCGCGCACCGTGACGACGACGTGCGATCGGCGGCGCGTCAGCCGGACGCTCACCCGGCGCGCCTGCGCGTGACGGGCGACGTTGGCGAGCGCCTCCTGGACGATCCGGTAGACGTGAAGCGCGTGCTCGTCCGAGAGCAGACCCTCGACCGAGCACGCCGCGAGCCGCAGCGTCAGGCCGTGGCGCTGCGCGAAGTGGCGCGCGTGCGTGCGGAGCGTGTTCTCGAGACCGAGACCGAGGAGATCGGCGGGCTGGTAGTCGCGGACGATGTGGGCGACCGATTCCGTGATCTGCCGGATCGTCGCGTGCGTGTCCGCGAGACCGGAGTGCAGCGTCTCGGGAATCGACCCCGGCGTGTTCTCGAGCGTGTGCAGCAGGACGCCGACGGTGGCGATCGCCTGGCCGACCTCGTCGTGAAGCTCGCTGGCGACGCGGCGGCGCTCGGCCTCGAGCGTGTAGAGCAGCCGGCGCGTGAAACCCTTCTGCGCCGCTTCGGTCTCCTTGCGCTCGGTGATGTCGAAGACGATCGCGAAGAAGTATCGCTCGCCGTGGGCGTCGATGCGCGCGGCGCTGACCTCGACCGGAATGATCGTGCCGTCCCGGCGGCGGTTGCGGGTCTCGAACGGCGGGACCGGTCCGTCGACGTTGGCCACCCAGGTGTCCCAGACGTCCGGAGGGAAATCGGGATTGATGTCGGAGACCCGCATCGTGAGCAGCTCGTCGCGGGTGAAGCCCCAGAACGTGCAGGCGCGATCGTTGACGTAGATGAACCGTCCGTTCCGATCGGTGAGCCCGAATGCGTCGCTCGACATGTCGGCCATGCGGCGAAAGACCTCGAGGTCGAGCGCCGGCGGCAGCGGCGAGCCGGCGCCGCGCGCGGCGGGCCGCGACGGCGCCGCTATCGCCTGGGCCGCCGCCACGGTTTCGGCCGGCGCCGCCGCGGCGATCGGCGGTGCGGCGACCGCCGGCGCCGCCGTGACCGGCGGTGTGGCGTCGACCGGGACACTCCGGGTCGAGCTCGTCGTCACGGACGCCGGGTCCGACGGTGCCGCCGGCGCGAGCGGGACCGTCAGCTCGATCGTCGTGCCGTCGCCGGGAGCGCTGGCGACGCTGAGCTCGCCGTGCATCAGCATCGCGCGCTCGCGCATCGTGACCATGCCGATGCCGTGCGCGGGCGGATGAGCGCCGTCGAACCCGGCGCCGTCGTCGACGATCCGCACGACCACCGCCTCCGCGCTGCGCGCCACGTCGACCGCGACGTGCTCGGCGCGCCCGTGCCGCACGGCGTTCGCCAGCGCCTCCTGAACGACACGGTACACGTGCAGCTCCTGCTCGGGCGTGAGCAGCCCCTCGACCGGCGCCGTGGTGACGCGAAGCGCGAGCTTGTGGCGCTCGGCGAAGTGCCGCCCGTGCGCCCGCAGCGTGTCCTCGAGGCCGAGCCCGAGGAGATCCGCCGGGTGATACTCGCGGACGATGCGCGCGAGCGATTCGGTGATCTGCGTGATCGTCGCGCGGGTCGCAGCCAGCGCCGGCTTGGCGCTCTCCGGCACCGCGCCCGGGCTCAGATCGAGCGCGTCGAGGAGCACGCCGATCGTCGCCAGCGCCTGGCCGACGTCGTCGTGGAGCTCGCGGGCGACGCGCTGGCGCTCGCTCTCGAGGGTCTGAAGCAGCTTGGCCGCCAGGCTCTGCCGCACCGCCTCGGCCGCCTTGCGCTCGGTGATGTCACGCGCGACGCCGAAGAGGTAGACGTCGCCGCCGAGCTCGAGACGCGCGCTGCGCACCTCGACCAGGAACATCGACCCGTCTTTCCGCCGCGTCCACGCCTCGACCGGCGGCATCGGACCGTGCTCGAGCGCCGCGACGTTCTCCGCGAACTGCTCCGGCGGCACGTCGGGGCAGATGTCGGAGACGGTGAGGTCGAGCAGCTCCTCGACGGCGTAGCCGCCCATTTGGCCGTGCGCCTTGGCGTTGACGTACAGGAAGCGGCCACGGCGGTCGAGGAGGTAGAAGCCCTCGTTCGACAGGTCCGCCATCTTGCGAAAGAAGGCGAGGTCGACCGCCGCGGGGAGGCGCGAGCCGCCGGCGGGCGTCGAGACGCTCGAAACCACGGCGCGACGCTACTGCCGCCGGGTGACGGCGGCAAGCGAACGGCGCGCTCGCGCGGTCGACCGTGTCTCCGGCGAGGGTCGTCAGCGCCGCGTCGATTCGAAGAAGCGCACCGCCTGCGCGTACTCCGACGGCGTGTTCACCGTCGCGAAGCTCATCCCTTCGGGGTCGACCGTGCGCGCGGCGTCGGGAGCGAGGAGGCGCACCGTCGGGAGCCGGGCGATCGCCTGCAAGCGTGTCTCCCCCTCGCGAAGGAGGCTCTCGATCGCGCCGCCGAGCGACGTCCGATAGATCGCCACGAGCGGCTGCGGCCGACCGTTCCAGCTCGGGATCAGGCCCTCGGCATTGCCGATCTCGCGCGCCAGCAGATCGAGAAGCGCCGGCGTGAGGAACGGCGAGTCGCAGCCGATTGCGAACGCGGCCGGCGAGGCGATCTCGGTGAGTCCGTGCCCGAGCGCTCGCAACGGACCGCGATGTGGCAGCCGATCGCGCACGGTGCGGACCGACACGTCGGGCGACGTTTCGATCGCCGGAAGCTGCTGATCCGGCGCCGCGACGACGACGATCTCGCCGACGAACGGGCAAAGTCGCGAAACGACGTGAGCGAGCAGCGGAGCGCCGCCGAGCAGGAGCGACGCCTTCGCGCTGCCCATGCGCGACGAACGGCCACCCGCGAGAATGATGGCCGAGAGATTCGGCCGTTCAGGCACGCTGCGGATCTATCATCGTGCATCGGCAAGGACCATGCACAGGAATCGGTCAAGCAAGTCCTCCGACGCAATTTTGGTTCTTAAGATGAGCGCGATCGTAGAGCGCGCAACCACTTCAATGGGGCCGCGCTCGTTCGAGCGCGGAAATCGCTGGCTCGACGAGCGCCGCGACATCGCCGGTCGAGCGGCTTCAATGGGGCCGCGCTCGTTCGAGCGCGGAAATCGGATCGACATGCACGCGTGCGTAATCGCAGTGGCTCGAGCTTCAATGGGGCCGCGCTCGTTCGAGCGCGGAAATCGGATGGACGCGGCGGCACTGGAGATGCGCGACTGCGGCTTCAATGGGGCCGCGCTCGTTCGAGCGCGGAAATCGGATGACGCAATCGGCGATGCCGTCGCGCAGACCGGCTTCAATGGGGCCGCGCTCGTTCGAGCGCGGAAATACGGCCGCGCGGCGAGCGTCGGCGATGCTGTGATCGAGCTTCAATGGGGCCGCGCTCGTTCGAGCGCGGAAATCGACGTACCGCGACGAGCGTATCGCAGACGTGCGACTGGCTTCAATGGGGCCGCGCTCGTTCGAGCGCGGAAATCGAGCGTCGACGATCGACTGGCTGATCGCCGCGGCGCTCGACGCTTCAATGGGGCCGCGCTCGTTCGAGCGCGGAAATCACGCGTCGCGGTGGAACGCCATCGTACCGATCGACGCTTCAATGGGGCCGCGCTCGTTCGAGCGCGGAAATGACCGTCGAGTTCAGCGCATCGCCGGTGCAGGATCGCTTCAATGGGGCCGCGCTCGTTCGAGCGCGGAAATCTGCGTATCGCTCGACTCGCAGCGCCAGCGTGCACGCGATGCTTCAATGGGGCCGCGCTCGTTCGAGCGCGGAAATGCGCCGTCTGACGGCCGACTGCGCCGACGTGCTCAGTGCGCTTCAATGGGGCCGCGCTCGTTCGAGCGCGGAAATCGTACGTCGGATCGCTGTATCGGCGACCGAGCCGCGTGGCTTCAATGGGGCCGCGCTCGTTCGAGCGCGGAAATGTCGCGACCGTCGGCGACGCCGACGCACGATCGGCTCGCTTCAATGGGGCCGCGCTCGTTCGAGCGCGGAAATGTGCCGGCGCATCGACGCACGCGTGCGGCGCTGTCGCGCGCTTCAATGGGGCCGCGCTCGTTCGAGCGCGGAAATCTCGCGAGCGCCGCCCGAAGCCGCAGTCCGCGATCATGGCTTCAATGGGGCCGCGCTCGTTCGAGCGCGGAAATGATGCGCACGCGCCGTGCCTTGACGCGCGCCGATGCCAGCGCTTCAATGGGGCCGCGCTCGTTCGAGCGCGGAAATTCGATGCGGCCGCGATCGCTGCCGTCGTCGGCAGATTCGGCTTCAATGGGGCCGCGCTCGTTCGAGCGCGGAAATCGGCCGCGTCGACGTCGTGCAGCCTGCACGGCATCGTGCGCTTCAATGGGGCCGCGCTCGTTCGAGCGCGGAAATCGCGTGATCGACGGCGATCGTCGACGTCGAGCAGTCGACGCTTCAATGGGGCCGCGCTCGTTCGAGCGCGGAAATTCGCGATGACAGCCGGAGCGATCCGGCGGGACGACGCGCTTCAATGGGGCCGCGCTCGTTCGAGCGCGGAAATGAGCGTTCGGCGACCACGCGTCGATCGCAGTGCGCAGGCTTCAATGGGGCCGCGCTCGTTCGAGCGCGGAAATGGTCAGCCGCGGCGAGGTATCGCCGCGCATCGACGATCGCGCTTCAATGGGGCCGCGCTCGTTCGAGCGCGGAAATCTGTGCGGTCGCAGCCGGGTATCGCTGCAGACGAGCTGACGCTTCAATGGGGCCGCGCTCGTTCGAGCGCGGAAATGACGTCCAGCGTCGAGCTGCACTCGACCGCGACATGCCCGCTTCAATGGGGCCGCGCTCGTTCGAGCGCGGAAATGCCGACGCGATCGCCGCGCAGGCTGCCGTACGAGTCGCGACGCTTCAATGGGGCCGCGCTCGTTCGAGCGCGGAAATCGCCGATCGCTCCGACGGCGTCGCGATCGGCTACTGCGCTTCAATGGGGCCGCGCTCGTTCGAGCGCGGAAATCCGCGAGCGCCGGCGCGCCGTCGCCGAGTCGCGACCGGCTTCAATGGGGCCGCGCTCGTTCGAGCGCGGAAATACGGCGCATGCGACGCGTGGCGCATCGTCGCACTAGCTGTAGCTTCAATGGGGCCGCGCTCGTTCGAGCGCGGAAATCGATCGACGCTGAGCGGTCATCGCCGAGCGCGACGGCTTCAATGGGGCCGCGCTCGTTCGAGCGCGGAAATCAGCTCGACTGACGCGTGCGGCGCTGTCGAGCGTCGATGCTTCAATGGGGCCGCGCTCGTTCGAGCGCGGAAATCTGCGGTCGCAGCGACGCTATCGGCGAGCGACGTGGCTTCAATGGGGCCGCGCTCGTTCGAGCGCGGAAATTCGTCGCGCCGCGTGACGAGCCGACGCGTCGGACGCTTCAATGGGGCCGCGCTCGTTCGAGCGCGGAAATCGCTCGCTCCGACGGGCTCCGACGCGCATGCGGCTGCTTCAATGGGGCCGCGCTCGTTCGAGCGCGGAAATCCTTCGGTTGTAAGTGCCTGGTTGTCAAAGACCGATGGACGCGTTTCCGAGCAGGTCCTGACCGACGGGGGATCGAAGACACCCGCGGCACATCGTCATCGCAGAAGGCTAGATACATTGCAAACTTAGGGCGCGCGAGCGGTGGCGGGGGTTTCGTGGTCATCCTGCCGCTCGCGGGGGTCATCGCGTCTCGAATCCCGGATATCGCGACAGCTCGCCGGTCACTACGCGCGCGAGCAGGCGAGCCTGGATCTCCAGAACGCGGCGGTAGTTGACGCGGTAGCCGAACAACGGATGCGTCACCAGTGTGTCCATCCGCTGCTCGTAGGCGCGAGAAGAACCCTTGCGGCCCTCCGGCGTCAGCGCGACGGCTCGACCGACGCGGATGAAGTCGCTCGGCGTCACCATGCGCGTGTTGACGGCGGTGAGCACCGCCGAGTCAGCGATCAAGGGACGGAACCCTTCCATCAGGTCGAGCGCCAGCGCTGGTCGGCCGAAGCGTGGTTGGTGGTAGAAGCCGATGAAGGGATCGAAGCCGATGGCGTGGCAGACGATCGTCAGGTCCTTGGCGAGCAGGCTGTAGGCAAGCGAGAGCAATGCGTTGACGGGGTCGCGCGGCGGCCGCCGGTTGCGGTGCGCGAAGTCGAAGGTCAGCGCGTCCGGCGCGGTCGTCGTTCTCGTCCGTCTTGAGCATGCCGGCGAACTACCCGAAATAGAGCCGCGCCGCGCTGCCCTCGATGCCGAGCAGCTCGTCCATCTCCATCGCCTGGTCGGCGACGTGCGCGCATAGTGCTTGAGCTGCTTGAGCGTGAGCGGTCGGGGGCTCGACGTGGTTACGCTGCAGCAGCGTGCGCTGGTTGCGAATCTTGCTCGCGACGATCGCGCGCGCGACACCGAGGCAGAACCGCGGATCGTCGGCAGCGAGCGGAACTGGTCGCGGCGCAGGAACACGTTCTTGAGGCCGAGCCCTTGAGTGAGGCCGTAGAACCAGCCCCCGATACGAGAAATGCGCAATCGGGCTTCTCCGCCCAGCAAAGCCCTGGAGCGCCCGGCGGTCAGCTGGACGTTGCCGAAGAGGTTCACCTGCGAGATCTCGTTGATGCGCACTTCCTGCACGGGTTTGTCTGCGTGCCTTCACCTGCAGGACTTGGCCGCTCTTCCCGACCGTCAGGCCGTGGCCCGTGACGTAGAGCGGGCGCAGGTCGTCGCGCGCCGGTACCAGGCGGCGGAGCTCGCCGAAAGGTGAGGGCAACGATCCGAGTTGCGTGAGCGCGTCCACTTCGTCGTCGAAGAGCGGAAGCTGTGGGCTCGGGCTCGAGGGCAGCGCTTCCGCACAAGGTCGTTTCGTCGGGCAGGCAGATACCGACGAGCGAGCACCGCGGGCACTTGGGGCTGTCGACGAGCGGGGGCGGGATCCGCCGCCGTCGGCGAGCGCGCGGGCCGCAGCGATCGCGCGGTCGTCTCGGTCACCAAAGGCTCGTCGATCGCGACGCGCACGCGCTGCTTCGTCGCGGCGTAGTAGAGGACGGCCTCGTCGCAGCGATAGCCGTTGTCGCGCAGGACGAGAGCCTGCGCACATACCTGGACACGGTCCGCGGGCCACGCTTCGGGGCCGTCCTCGCCGTCGCGCGGGCGGCCCTTCTTGTAGTCGACCGGGCTCACGGCACCGTCGCTGCCCTCGACGAGATCGATCTTGGCGATCAGCCGGTGCGTGTCGCTGGACAGCTTGACCGAGCGCGCGCGGACGTCGCCGCCAGTCCTCCGCCGGCGGCAGCGGGTCGGCTTTGGTCTCGAGCTTCTCGTGGCGCAGCGCACCTTCGACGGTGTCGGCGCTGTGCGCGAAGACGCCTTCGACCCACTCGTAGAAGAACAGGCGCGGGCAGTAGACGAACTCGTTGAGCATCCGCGCCGGCAGGTAGTCGGGGAGCTGCGACCGGCGCACGACGACGCCCGCGCGGCGGCGCGCCGGCTTGCGATCGACGGCGGCGGCTCTGAGGCGTCGAAACCGGCTCTGCCATCGCTACGTGTCTCGGTCGCCGTCGACGACGATGCACGGGCTGTCGATCGGCGAGTACGCTTTGCCGAGCGCGGTGATCACGCGGTCGCCGCGGCCCTCGACCGGCCCGAGGTCGACGAAGAGCACCTGGTCCTCCCGATGATCGATGATCTCGCTCAGCACGTGGCGGCAGCGCACGAGATCGGTCGGCGTGAACTGGCACTCGAAGATCGAGTACTGCAGGTGGTCGCCGAAGTCGCGCATGGTCTTGTAGACCGTGCGCAGGCGCTTGTCGTCGCAGATGTCGTAGCAGACGAGGTAGGTATTTCGCATGACGCGAGGCTCAGGGGTTCGGGAAAGCGCCGTGCTGTTTCAGGAATGTCGTCACGCGTGTCACGAAGTCCTCCGCCTCGCGGAGCCGCTGCTCCGTTTTCTCGCGTGAGGGAAAGATCCCGGCGTAGTCTCCGGCGCTGCGGTCGTTGAATGCAGCCTGGAGATGCTGCTGGTCGGCGACGGAAAAATCTCCCGACTTGACGAAAAGGGCGCCGAACGCGGCGATCACGCCCGAGTGTTTCGACCGATTCACGCCGCGATGCAGGAGCGCCGCCTTCGCTGCATAGAACATCGCGTAGTAAGCGCGGGCAATCGCGAAATCGAAGTCGCCGTCATCGAGGAGGTTGCGCGCGCTGCGGACGCTGCGTGCGGCGCGATCGATCAAGCTGCGGAGCTCGTCGGTGCTCACACGGCTATGCCGTCTGTCTGGACGGCTTCCAGAAAGCTGTACCCGCGATGCTTCTCGAGAAACGTCCGGTCAGCGACGAGTGCCGACACGAGAATGCCGTGCTCGAGCGTCAGATCACATGCGACATCAAGTGCGGCGTTCGCCACGGTGCCGTTGGTATCGTCGTCCTGAAGCTCAACCAGCAGGTCCAAGTCCGACTCCGGGTCTCCCTCGCCCCGAGCACGTGACCCGAACAGCAGAACCGTGAAAACCCGCTGGTGAAGCCGATGCCGAAGTCGCTCGGAGAACTCGCGCGCCAACTCAATGTCAGCGGTCGCAGGGGACGTGGTCGTTTCGTTGCTCATGTGCGTTCCTGGTGGCCACCGCAGGGTAGCGGAGTCGTCGAGCGCTGCTCAAGCAGGAACTTTGCGCCTGAAGTGTCAGGCGCGCTCGCCGTCGCCGACGATGCAGGGGCTGTCGAACGGCGAGTACGCCTTGCCGAGCGCCGTGATCACGCGATCGCCGCGGCCCTCGACCGGGCCGAGGTCGACGAAGAGCACCTGATCCTCGCGGTGGTCGATGATCTCGCCGAGCGCGTGCCGACAGCGGACGAGGTCAGTCGGTGGGAACTGGCACTCGAAGATCGAGTACGCGACATTGCTCGATGAAAAACGGCGAAGATCGCCGATTCCCTTGTCGAGCGTGAAAAGAGTCCGTCGCTCTCGCCGTACCGCCGACACGATTGCGCCGTCTGAGCGTCCCGATAGCCCTTCGGTGACGACGGATTCAACGTCGTGACCGACGGCACGTAAGTCGTCAGCCAGCTCTACGGGGAGATTCTCGTCGAGTTTGATGCGCATCCGAGGCGATCGGCGTGAGCTCTTCCTCGCGCACGAGATCGGCCGCATATGCGACGGCGGCCCGAACGTGCGCAGGCTTCAGTGTCGGATAGGACCGCAGGATGTCAGCCGCCGACGCCCCTTCCGCGAGGGAGTCGAGGATCACCGACACCGGCACGCGGATCCCCTTGGCGCAGACCTGCCCAGCGGACACTTTCCGGTCGGAGGCGAGATATCGGGCCCATCGTGGTTCGGTGTTCTGCCGAGGCTTTGTCACGGTCCGCTATCCTCCTCTGCAGCGCGCATCGGCGTGGGCGAGCATCCGGTGCTCATGCGCGCTCGTCGTCGTTGTCGAACGATGGCAGCGTAGCGGAGGAGGCACGGGACCCTCAGGCATCAAATACTGCAACGGCGACGGCGTGCGATCGGGTGTGAGCCGCGCAAGCTCTGAACCGGTGCGTACGTTCGAGAAGGCGGTAAAGGGTCCGGCCTCCTTCCTCACGTGGTACATCCCGACGATCGCAAAGCAGCGATCCGCTGCGCCAGCTGCGGTGTCCTATGCCGCTCCGCGACGCGAAACCTGCGCATCTGCAACCGCCGAGTTGATGACCTTTTCCGAGACGCCGCGTTTCCGCAGTGACTTCAAAAGGGTCGAGAGATCCGGGCGCTGTCCGAGTCGGGCTGTGTCATTGCGCAATCCTTGACCAATGTAGGCTCGAATCAGCGGTTGGTAGCCCGAGAAGCCGAGTAGGGGGGCGACTTTCTTCAAGTCGTCGATGACGTCCTGGGGAATCCGGATGCTGATCGTCGTCATCGGCCTGTCAGGCCGCAGACGCTTGCGCAGCTTAGGCATCTTCATACTGCTTCCTTTCCGCGCGAGTGAGGCTTTCGCGCGGCTCCATACGAACGTGATCCCGTCGAGCTGGTAGGACACGTCCACAGGTGGATACGGGTAGCATGGCGTATATACGTCGTCAATGCGGACCGGCCCGGCGTGTCGCTGACGGTCCGCGTGCGTTGCCGCCGACGGCGTGTCGTGCGGACAGCTCTCATGCGCTCGTCGAGCGTCGGTGTGGTGAGCACCCGTACTGGCTTCTTCACGGGTAGGGATCGCTGCACAGCACCGGCCGCGCGCCCGCGTGGGCTCCACGTGCCGACTCGCTCGATGTGCTCCATTTCGAAACAGCGATCGCTTTGATTGACGGCGAGCAGCGGGATCGCCTATACGCGCCGGGTAACACCGTCCGCAGCGACGCCTCGGAAAACCACGCCGCATGATGCGGACGCGAATGCTGCAAAGCGCAGCGATCCATCCGCACGCAGACGGTCCGCTACGCGACGACGATGAGGACAATCAGAGATCAACACGTGATCGACCGTCGAGGCGTGCTCGGCGTCCTCCGGCGCATCCGACTTACCGGCAGACGAAATAACGCTGAGAGATGCATCGGCTGACGTTCGAAGTGCTCGGTCGGGTTGTTGCCCGGCCTGCCGCTGGCTGCGGTTCATCACCCGACTCGAGCTGCGAGAGCCTTCCGCACGCAATGCAGCAGTACGGCCGACCATTCGGGACGGCAGCGCCCGAACCGGCGCGCTCCGTTTTCGGCGAGTGGCTAATGCTCCGCGAGGTCGCCCCCGAAGGAGGGGGGCGATTAGGGTTGTCGATGATACGCACGGAGGACGTCACGCGGGCAATGCGCGGCGCCTTGCTGTGTCACGCCGACGATCCGCCGCCCGCAGTTCTCTCCGGGCATGAGGCGGACGGAACTCCGCTCGACCGCCCGCACGTCTCGTTTTTCGCAGTACCCGACGCGGACTCCCGCGATGCGAGCGGCGCGATCGTCGGCGGCGCGATCCTGCTGCCGCGCGTGATCGACCCCGGCGACCGTCTCGCCGTGCTGCGCGCGATCAGGCGGTGGGAGCGCGCGGGTTTCCGTCTCATGCTCGGCCGCGTCGGCATTCTTCACCTCGAGCGCGTCGTCGATGACGATCCCCGCACCGCGCTCGACCCGGAGACATGGACTCGTCCGTCACGCCGTTGGGCATCCGTGACGCCGATCGCGCTCGACGAGAACCCCGGCGACCTCGCGTCCAAGGATTCCCCCACCGCGGCGCACGCTGCCGAACGTGCGGCGGAAATCGTCGCGCGTGCCTGCGAGCGCATCGGGCTGCCGCGGCCGGCGTGGGTGCAGGTCATGCGTCGGTCGCTCTTCGACGCGGCGCCGGCGGCGGGGAGGTTCATGCCGTTTCCGAAGAACGGTGGTCGGCTGCGGCGGGTATGCGTGCACGCGGAGGTGTGTTTTTCGGAGCCGGTTGCCGGGCCGGTCGTGCTGGGTGCGGGGCGGTACTTCGGGTTGGGGTTGTGCAGGGCGCGACGGGAGGGGCGGTGAGGTGCACGACCACCTTCTCGTGAACGTTCCCGGATACGGTCCACTGCCGAGTCCTCGGCCGCGACGAACACGATCCGGTCCGCCGCTCGCTGAGATTGCTGTTCGAGCCGAAGTTGTCACACCGATCCTCGGTGGCAGCAGCAGGATTCGGACGATCGACGATGTCGACGTCATCCGGGCGGCGACCGTACGCGGTCACCTGCGGTTCTGGTGGCGGGCGCTCCACGCCTCCAACGCCACGAGCTCCAAGCAGCTGCTCCGCGACGAGAGCGCGATCTGGGGACGCGCCGCCACCGATGAAGGGGGGCGCTCCGCCGTCGATGTCCGAGTCGAGGTCGAGCAGACCGGCGGGATCGATCGCAGCGAGGTCCGCCTGTACGACTCGAAGGAGGGCAGGGCGACGCCGGGCGCCTATGCGCTGTGGCCCGCGCGCACGCCTCCAGCTCCCCGCCGCGTGCCAGGCACGCGGTTCCGGTTGATGCTCGTGGCTCCCGCCGATCTGGAGGCCGAGGTTCGCAACGTGGTCCGTGCGTGGCTCCTGTTCGGTGGCTACGGGGCTCGCACACGCCGCGGTCTCGGCAGCTTCCGGGTCCTCGATGACGCACGCACCTGGCGGCCGTCGCGCGCCGCGCGCGACGCGATCACGGCTGTCTTCAGGGCCGACATCTTCACTGCGCCGCAGACGCCCGTAGGCGACATGCCTCTACTCGGCGGGGCCGCCCTTCACGTGGGCAAGGCAGACCGGGATCCCGTGCGGGCGTGGACGACAGCGCTCGACTGGTTGAAGGAGTTCCGTCAAGGCATCGGCGGACAGCCCGGTGACCGAGCGCGCGAGCCCGGTACTGGAAAGATCCAGCCGCAGCGTCCATCGATCTCGAACTGGCCCGAGGCCGACAAGATCCGCCGGCTCAGGAGCAAGACGACCTCGCATCCTCCTCGTCACAACAGGACGCCTGCCTGGCCTCGCGCAGGCTTCGGGCTGCCGATCATCGGGCAGTTCCAGACCAAGGCACGCGACGGAAGCCGTCTCGATGAGCCCGGTCCGTTCGAGCTCCGCTGGCGTTCCGGCGACGAGCACGATCGGCTCGGCAGTCCGCTCATCGTGAAGGCGCTCCCGCTCGCCGACGACACGTTCGTTCCCTGCGCGCTGTGGCTCGGACGCGCCTACCCGGTCGGCGACGTAGTGCTTCGCGGAGTGACCAACTCGGCGGCGCCGTTCGACCGCCTGATCGCTGCCGGCGATACGCCGCGGTTCTCGGCGCTCACGAGCAAGTCGAGTCTCCGCGAGGCGTTCCTGGACTGGCTGCATGCCAGATACCAGACGACGGTGGTCGCACCATGACCGCGCACCTGCTCGTCATCACCCTTGGCCCCGTGCAGGACTTCATCGCGCAGGCGCGGCGGACGCGTGACCTGTGGTACGGGAGCCACCTTCTCTCGGAGCTCGGTCGTGCGGCGGCGCGTGCTCTCGCCGACGGCGGCGCGGAGCTCATCTTCCCCTCGTTGAGGGCGGGAGACGCGCAGCTCCAGCCTTGCCCGGCGCCGCTGCGCCCGGACGGAACCCCTCCCCGGAACGTCGCGAACAAGCTCCTCGCCGAAGTCCCCTCTGGGATCGATCCCAAGCAGCTTGCGCGAGACGTGCGCGATGCGGTCACGCGGTACTGGCGCGATGATCTTGCGGCACCCGTCAAGACCAGCTGCGCCGGTCTCCTTGCCGCCGGCATCGATGCCGTGTGGGACGAGCAGGTGGAGACGTTCCTCGAGTTCGCGGCGAGCTGGTTGCCGCTCGGCGACTACGCCGGGACGCGCCGGCAGATCGAACAGGCCATCGCCGGTCGCAAGATGCTCCGCGACTTCGGGCGCATGGACGCACGGGCGCGGCTCCGTGCCGAAGTCGAGCCTTGACGGCGCGAGAGAGACCGTGCTCCTGCCGGCGAAGTCACGCCAGGCCGTGCTGGCTCGCAAGTACCGGATCGCGGATGGCGAGCAGCTCGACGCCGTCGGGCTGGTGAAGCGCGCCGGCGGCGAGCCCGAGCAGTTCGTGCCGGTCGTGAACGTTGCCCTCGCGTCCTGGATGGAGCTCGCGAGCCGAGTAGCCCCTTCCGAGCTCGACGGGCTCCGGGTGGCGTGCCGCAAGGCCGGTATCTCGCGCGTCGCGCGCACGGACCTGCCGTGCGCGGCGCCCTTTCCCTTCGACGCCAGCGTGTTGCTTCCGAGCCGCTGGCGCTCGGTCTTCGAGGAGCAGGGGCTCGACGGCGATGCCGAGTCGTGGGGCCGGCAGCACGTGCAGCCGATCCTCGGCAAGGTGTCGGAGCCGTATCCCTACGTCGCATGTCTCGTCGCCGACGGCGACCACATGGGGCGGGCGATCGATCGGCTGGGTTCCGCTGCGGAGCACCGCACGTTCTCCGAGGCGCTCGCGCGCTTCGCCGCCGAGGCGCGAAAAGTGGTCGAGCAGAGACCATCGCGGCGCCCTCGTCTACGCGGGCGGAGACGACGTCCTCGCGTTCCTGCCGCTGCCGGAAGCCCTCTCGTGCGCGGACGACCTCCGCAAGGGCTTCGCAGGCGCGATGGCCTCCGCCTGCGAGTCGATCCCGGCCGAGCAGCGGCCGACGCTGTCGGTCGGCCTCGGGATCGGTCACGTCATGGAGAGCATGGGCGATCTGCTCGCGCTCGGGCGGCAAGCGGAGCGCGAGGCGAAGCGCGACCGCAACGCGCTCGCGGTGCTCGTGGACAAGCGCTCTGGCGGCACCCGCTCCTGGCATGCCCCTGGAGCGACGATCCCGTTGCACTTGCTGGACGACGCCATCGCGTTGCTGCAGGACCGCCTCCCGTCGCGCAAGGTCTACGAGATCGCGAGCACCCTCGCGCGCCTGCCGAAACCTGGCGAGGGGGACGGAGGCGGGTGGGCTCGTGTGCTCGCGCTGGAGGTCAGACGCTCGCTCGCCCGGGTCGAGGGCGGCGCCCTGCGACCCGAAGAGCGCCGGCCTCGCGCTCGATGAGGGAGCCGGCTACGCGGCGCTGCACGCCCACGTCCGCGCCTGGGTGGCGCGCCTGTTGATCGCCCGCACGTTCGCGCAGGCGGCGCCTCGGGAGCGGCGGCGCGGCGAGGAGGTGGCCGCATGACGACGACCGCGCGCCTGGCCCTCGTCCCGCGTGACGGCCTCTTCTGCAAGGACGGCAGGGGCTGGCACACGAGCGCTTCCGGTCGCGGACACGGACTCGACTGGCCGTGGCCGTCCACGATCCTCGGCGCCCTGCGATCCGCATGGGGACGCGGCGAGGAGGCAAGGAGCGGCGCCCTCTTCGGTCCCGACGACTGGCGGACGCGCACCGCGCGCGATTCGGCTCGGAAGAACGCTGGTGCTCCGGCGGCAGCATGGCGTCGCATGGCGCGTCGAGGACACGACGTGGCCGGTTCCGCTGGACGCGCTCTGGCTCGAAGGCCGCCGCGAGGTGCATCGGCTCGAACCCGTCCAGCCCCTCGCGCCGACGCTCGGGCGCGACGACGACGAGGCTCGCGAAAGCCTGATGCGCCCGGCGCTCGACGGCGCGGGCAAGCCGCTCGCGCCTCCGCGATGGTGGAGCAGCGAGGACTTCTCGGCCTGGCTTGCCGGGCGGTCCGTCGCCGTTCGAGATCGCGATGACGTGCTCGCCACGGCCCGGCGAGTTCAAGTGCACGTCGGCATTCTCCCCGAGGAGCTCACGGCAGACGAGGGCGTCCTCTTCTCGCACGACGTGATCGAGACGCTCGATCGGCGCGCCGATGGGCGATCGGCGCCGAGGTCGCGCTTCCGGACGGCGCTGCTCTCCGGCGTGGCGACGCTCGGTTCGGACGCGCGTCTCGCGCGCGTGGAGTCGCTGCCCGCCGCGCTGTTCGAGCCCCCTGCACGGCTGCTCGAAGCGTTCCGATCGCCGAGCCAGGGGCTGCGGGTCGTCGCGGTCACGCCCCTCTGCTTCGAGAAGGGATGGTTGCCTGACGGCCTCGAAGAGAACGGCGGCACGTACAGCGGCCGTTTGCCCGGGATCGACCACGACGTGATCCTGCGCGCGGCCTTCGTCCCGCGACCCATCCACGTGTCGGGCTGGGACATGGCGGCCAATGCGCCCAAGCCGACCTCGCGCATGGTGGCGCCGGGCGCCGTCTACTTCTTCGAGCGGACCGACGGGAAACCCTTCGGCGAGGCCGATGCCCGGTCGCTCTGGCTCGCGGCGCTCGGCGCGCGGACCGACGAGGGCTTCGGGCGTGTGGTGGCCGGGGTCTGGAGCCCGAGGGCGGACCAATGAAGCGAAGACCCGAAACGACATTTCAGGAGTTCTTCAGATAGGCGACCGGCTTCTCGTCGCCTTACCGATGGCAAACTCTGGTCGCAGAAAAAGGCTTCCCAGACGTGCTTCCGGTTCCTACGGGACTCGGAAAGACGGAAGTCGTGCTGGCTTGGGCTTGGCGTCGCTTGTGGCGAGCAAGGAGGAGCCCCTGCACCTCGTGTACTGCCTCCCGATGCGCAGCCTCGTGACGCAAACCGTGCAGCGCCTGACGCGCTACTTCGAGGCGCTCGGTGCCACGACGCCCGAGATCGAGGTCGACGTCCACCAAGCCGATGGCCGGCGCGATCCACGATGAATGGGTTGGCCAGCCCGACAAGCCCTGGGTTCTCGTCGGTACGCAGGACCAGCTCCTGTCGCGCGCGCTCAACCGCGGCTATGCCATGAGTCGCTTCGAGTGGCCGGTCGACTTCGGCTTGCTCAACAACGACTGCCGGTGGCTCATCGACGAGGTCCAGCTCATGGGGCCGGGCCTCTGGACGACCTCGCAGCTCGATTGGATGCGAAGGAAGAGATTCCCGTCCTTGAAGCCGTGCCTCACGACGTGGATGAGCGCCACCGTCGGCACATCCTTCCTGAGTACGACCGACCGGACGCGCGAGGGACTGGGCGAGCCGTCATCGGAGCAGGTTGGGTTCGAGGCGAGGCTGAAGGGTGCGCTCGACGGCGATCAAGGACCTCTTGTGGTGGCGCGCGGCGAAGCGGCCAGTTGAGTGGTGGAGACCCGCGAAACCGTCAAAGAGCGCCAAAGCGAAGAAGCTAGATGCCGCGAAGTCCTCGGGAGGTGCCGTCACGCCCGGCATCGTCGCACGGCGGTGAAGGACCATCAGGTGGGCACGCTCTCGCTCGTCATCTGCAACACCGTGGACATGGCGCGCGAGGTGTTCCGCGCGTTGCCCGTGATGCGCAAGGTCCTCTTGACCTCGCGGTTCCGGCGTGAAGACCGCAGCCGACACGACAGCGACTCCGCGACTTCGACGCCAACCGAAAGACGGGCACGCTGCCGAAGGACGACCCGGGACTCATCTGTGTGAGCACCCAGGTCATCGAGGCGGGTGTCGACCTCTCGGCGCATCGCCTCTGGTCCGAGCTGGCGCCGTGGCCCTCGATGCTTCAACGTCTCGGTCGTCTGAACCGGAAGGGCGATGACCAAGAGGCTCGTGCATGGGTCTGGGAAACGCCGAAGGAGAGCGGACGAGGCAAGACCGAACACATCGGACCCTACGAGAGCGCCGACATCGACCGCGCGAAGAAGCTCATCGACGCGTTCGCGCCCATCTCGCAGACCAAGTCCTTCGCGGAAGTGATCGCCGAGCTGCACAAGCAACACGAGAAGGAGGTACCGAGGCATTGCAGCCGAAGCCGACGCCGCTGCCGCGTGCGCTCGATGTCCACGGGCTGTTCTCCACCGAGCGCGACGTCGACTTGCAGCGCGTGAACGACTGGGACATCGGCCCCGTGATGCTTGTCATGCCAAAGCGCGACCCCGGCAGGGTACGACGCCACAACTCATCCAGGGGAGAGGATGTGCCCGTGAGCAAACTTCAGGCGGGCGCTATCTCGAAATTCACCAACATCGCAGTGAATAGTGTGACCAACCAAGAGGAGAGAAAACCGATGCCGCTGAACATTGATCGACTCAAAGAACTCGTAGCCGGCGACACCGTCGCCATCCGCGGCACGGCGACGCTGGAACCCGCAGGTGGGCCGGGAGACAAGATCTTCCCGCCGACCCATGCGGTGGACGACAAGAACAAGAAGCCGAGCCCGGCGCCAAGTACGCCTTCGAGACCCGCCGCATCGACGGGCAGGACGTGACGTGCGTGCTCATCGACTCCGTGCAGAGCCAGGCGAACCGGATGGAGGAGGCGCTTCAGGCGCTGTGGGCCGACAAGCAATCGCTCTCCCGGTCGTCAGCGTCGACTTCTCGTCGGTCGCGCCCGAGGTGGGCCGCGTCACGTCGCTCACCGCGCCTCACCGCATCGCCGACGCGCTCCTGCGCGACAGCCTGCTCGACGGTCAGCTCTTTCGGCTCTCGGACATCGGCAAGTCGTTCACCGACGCGAGCACCAAGAACGCGACGGCCTTGTTCAAGGTCTGCCCGACGGGACTCGTCTTCGGCTTGTGGGACAGCACGGGACCGAAGGGCGGCCTCGGCGCCAAGTTCCAGCGCGCGCTGGTCTCCGAGATCGTCGGCATCAACGCCGTCGCTGGCAGCAAGACCGAGAGCCGGATCGATCCCCTGAACATCCTCAAGAAGGCCGCAGACATCTACGTCGCGGCGGACGACAACGAGCGGTGGACGACTGACATCGAGAAGGCGAAGAAGTACGAGAAGGACGACAAGGACCACAAGAAGGGTGAGCCCGATCAAATTAGGCAAGGAGGGCAAGCCCTCCGAGGTGAACCACGGCAACGTGACGCCGAGCATCGACTCGGTCGGCGGCGGCGTGACGATCGACGAGGCAAGGCACACGGTGGTGCTCTCGCTCGCGTCGCTGCGACGTCTGGGGTTCACCACTGGAGCGGAGGAAGCCCGCACGGTGCTGGCTGCGCTCGGGTTGCTCGCCGTACTCGCCGCGGAGAGCCGCGGACACGATCTGCGCTCCCGCTGCCTGCTCGTGCCGAAGAAGGGCTCCGCGCTGAAGCTCGAAGCGGTCGCCCGAGATGGAAGCACGACTCCCGTGGATCTCGACCTCGCTGGGGCCATCGCGCTCTACAACGAGGCAGTCGGCAAGCTTCCTGACGGCGTCAAGTTCGACAAGCCTGCGGGCGAAGCGCTCGCGGAGCTGCAGCCCTCGCCGAAGCTCGCCGACCTCGTGAAGAAGAGCCGCGAGCTTGCGGCAGCAGAGGCTGACGTCGGAGACGCGTGATGCTCGCGATCGAGGTCGAGCTCCTGACGGGGCGCTACGCGGCGACCGCGCACAACGATCGCGGACGCGCCGAGTGGCCGCCGCACCCTGCGCGCTTCTTCTCGGCGCTGGTCGCCGCGCTCCACGACCACGAGGAGGTTGACCAGGCCGAGCGAGCGGCGCTCCTGTGGCTCGAGCAGCAGAGCGCGCCGTCGCTGTGGGTCGATCCCGAGTCGAGGGTCGGGAGGCGGCAGGTGCAGGACGTCTATGTGCCGGTCAACGACGTCACGCTTGGACTGGACGACTGAGATTCGCGAGTGCCGAGGAAGCCGTGGCCGACAGGCCAAGACGCCGGCGATGAAGCGGAAGGCGGAAGCTGCGCTCGAGAAGCGCGAAGAGAGAAGCCGTCGCGGATCAGACCGCTTGAGGAAGCGCAGCGAGACGGCGATAGCGCTGAGCACCGCGCCATTCGTCGAGCTACGGCGCGTCAAGGCACCAGCGGTCGCGCTGATCGCCCGAGCGCCGTACGCGCCAGGTGCGAACGTTCCCGGTCGTCATCCCCGAGACGCCGACCTTCGCGTTCCTCTGGCCGGATGCCGATCGCGTCGCCGCATCGTGCCGCGCTCGAACGACTCTGCGCACGTGTGACCCGGCTGGGCCACTCCTCCTCGCTCGTGCGATGCAGCGTCGTCGACCGCGACATCTCCCCGACGCTCGTTCCCAGCGACGATGGCGATATCGTCCTGCGCGTGGTCGGTCCCGGCCAGCTCGAGCGCCTCGAGCGCGCCTTCGCGCACCATCGGGTGTCGAGAGCCGCGTACTTCCAGCGCGTCCGCAACGCTACCGCTCCGCTTCCAAGGTCGCCGCCCCGCCCCCAAGCGCGGAGAGCGTGTTCTCCACCGACTGGGTCGCTCTTCGAGCGCGTTGGCGGATCGCGGCCGGTCGCTTCGCGCTCCACCGATCTCGCGCGTGCGCTGCGCGGCGCGCTGCTCGAACAGCACGGCGACCAGGATCTGCCGGCGACGCTCTCGGGCCACGCGGAGAGCGGTCCGACCGAACAACCGCACGTCGCGTTCGTCCCGCTGCCGTTCGTCGGGCACGAGCACGCCGACGGCGCGCTCATGGGCTGCGCGCTGGTGCTGCCGCGTCGAGCTCCCGACGAACGACCGCGAAATGCTGCTTCGCCTCGTCGCGAAGTGGGAGAAGGAGCGCTCCGACGCAGCGCGGAACCTGACGCTCGCGGGTGGAACGCTCCCGCCCTTTCATCGTTCGGCGAGTGGACGTGTCGGCGAAGAGGTCGCTCTCGACCCGACTCGTGGTGCCGCGCCTCCACGCGCTTCATCACCGCGACGCCGATCGCCCTCGACAAGAACCCGGGCAACCTGCGCAGCAACCAGGACGGCACCGCGCGCAAGGCCGCGCTGGAGGCGCAGCAGAGCATCAGCGACGCGTGCCTCCGCGTCGTCGGCGTCCGGCCCACCTCGGTCGAGGTGTCGCTCGCGCCGCTGCTCCCCGGCGCGCAGCACGTTCGCGACTTCCTGCCGTGGCCTGGTCGCCCGGGGCGTACGCCGCGCGTGCGCGTGTCCACGCCGACATCCGCTTCGAGGCGCCCGTGAGAGGCCCGCTCCTGCTCGGCGCGGGGCGCTACTTCGGCCTCGGGCTCTGCCTGCCGGTGGAGGACCGATGACGCTCACCGACCTCCGACTTCGGCGCATTCCACGCGGCCGTGCACGGCGGCAAGCAGCCCTTTGCGTGGCAGCAGCGCCTGCTCGAGCAGATCGTCCGAGACAAGCGCTGGCCCCGCGTGCTGGACCTCCCGACCGGCGCGGGAAAGACGACCTGCATCGACATCGCCCTCTTCGCGCTCGCGCTCGACGCAGACGCCAAAGCGAAGGACCGCTGGTGCCCGCGTCGCATCGCGATGGTCGTGGACCGCCGCATCGTGGTCGATCAGGTCGCGGAGCGCGGGCGCACCCTTCTTCGCGCCTTGATGACGAGCACGGACGCGGTCGTCGTCGAGGTGGCGAGACGGCTCCGCTCCCTGAGCTCGCGACGGGCGAAGAACCACTCGGCGTGTTCACGCTGCGCGGCGGCATGCCGAAGGATGACGGCTGGGCACGCACGCCCGATCAGCCGCTCGTCATCGCCTCGACCGTCGATCAGAGTCGGATCCCGCATGCTCATGCAGGGTTACGGCGTGAGCCAGGGCATGAAGCCGGTGCATGCGGGCCTCCTGGCCAACGACACACTGCTCCTCCTCGACGAGGTGCACCTCTCGGAGCCGTTCCGGCAGACCCTCGACCAGCTCGCGCGCCTCCGTACGCGATTCTCTGCAGACGGCGTGAAGACGCGGTTCTCGCACGCGTTCCTGTCCGCGACGCCAAGCGCTGGGACCGAACACACCTTTCGCATTGCTCGACGAGGAGAAGAAGCCCGACTCGCCGCTCGGACCGCGCCTCCACGCGAGCAAGCCCGTGCGCCTCGTCGAGGTGGAGGATCGGACCGGCGCTGGAGAAGGCGTGTGTCGACGCAGGCGATAGCGCTGCTCGAACGGCACCGCACGGTCGCCGTGGTCGTCAACCGCGTCGCGAGCGCGAGCGTGATCGCACGGCAGCTCACCGAGTCTGCTCGGCAGCGATGCGATCGTCACCCTGCTCACCGGCCGCATGCGCCCGCTGGACCGTGACGACGTGCTCCGCGAGCTGCGGCCCGCGTCCAGACGGGCCGTGAAGCGCAGCGATGACGTCCCCGAAGCGCGTGATTGTCGGCACCCAGTGCATCGAGGCGGGCGCAGACTTCGACTTCGACGCCCTCGTCACTGAAGCGGCAAGCCTCGACAGCCTGCGGCAGCGCTTTGGCCGCGTCGATCGACTCGGCAACTACGAGAAGGCCGAGGGCGTTGTCGTTTACGACAACTGCAAGAAGTTGAAGGAAGAACTCAAGCGGCGGGGAGAAAAGCCCTCGCTGGCAGACGACGATCCAATCTACGGCAAAGCGCTCGGTGAAACCGTCAAGTGGTTCAGAAACAAGAGAAGGAGCGAACGAAGACGCTGAACGAGGAGCTGAAGAAACTCAGGGGAGAAGCCAAGCAACAGGCCAAAGACCAGCTGGCCAGAAACGCCCAAGTTGATTTCGGCGTCCTCGCTCTCGAGGTGCCGACCGGGGACGAGCTGACGAAGCTGCTCGCACCCAAGCCGAATGCGCCGACGCTACTCCCTGCGTACCTTGACTCTGTGGGCGCAGACCTCGCCCGCACCGAGCCAGATGCCCGATGTGAGCCTCTGGCTGCATGGCCCAAGCTCCGGCCCCGCCGATGTTCAGGTTGTCTGGCGCGCCGATCTGTCCGAGGAGGTCCTTCAGCGCGGAGACGTCGAGGCAGCGACGGCGATCGTCGCGGCGGTTCGACCTTCGAGCCTCGAAGCGATGTCGTTGCCTTTCGTGACCGCGCGGGCCTGGCTCGCAGCAGCAGACCGAGCCCGTGCCTTCGGGAGACACGGAGGGAGCAGCACCCGACGAGGGCGAGGAGCCTCGGGCGTCCGCACGACGCCTCGCCCTCCGCTGGCGAGGCGACGAGAGCGAGATCGTCTGCGCGCAGTCCGATACACGCCCTGAACGACCAGGCGACACCATCGTCGTGCCTGCGACCTACGGCGGCATACGCAGCGGGTGCTTCGACGCCACTTCGACGGATCCCGTCCGGACCGCGCAGAGCAAGCCGATCTCTTCGCACGCGCGCGGCCGGTGTTGCGTCTGCACCCCGCAGTTGCCGATGGACTCGAGTTCTCCGTGCCGCTCGACGAGCCCGACGAGGCTCGCGATGTCGCTCGGTCGCCTCGCCGCGCAGTGACGACCATTGGCCAGCGTGGAAGCGCCTCTGGGCACAGAAGCTCGCCAAGGGGCGCGGCTCGTTTGTTGTGACGCGCGATGCCGTCCTGGACAGTGATAGAGGCAAGACGAGTTCCGCTCGCCGAGCTTCGAGGCGTCGTTCAACCCGACGACTCCTCGAAAATGGTGTCGAGCTTGACGACCGACGGTGACGACTCGTTCTGCGCAGGTCGAGCCGTCTCGCTCTCCGAGCACAGCGCCGATGTCGAGACGTTCGCACGAGAGTACGCCGACCCGATGCGGACTCGGGATCGCGCTGGCCCAGCACGTCGCACTCGCCGCATGGCTGCACGACATCGGCAAGGCCGATCGACGCTTCCAGGTCATGCTCCGTGGCGGGAGCGAGATCGAGTTCTTCAAGGACGAAACGCCGTGGGCCAAGTCGGCGATGCCGCCGGGCGCGCGCGCGGCACGCCGGCTAGCGCGGCAGAGCAGCGGCTATCCGAGCGGTGGCTACTATCCACGCGGTGCAGTCGCTCGCGATGCTCGATGGACGAGATGGCGGCGCTGGCTGAGTGGCTGAGAAGATCGACTCCACGACGAGAACCCGACGTCGATCTCGTGCTTCATCTCGTCGCCAGTCATCACGGCGACTGCCGCCCCTTCGCGCCCGTCGTGGTTGACGAAGCTCCGGTCGACGTCTCGCTCGCCGGGCACCAGCAGCTGGTCTTTGGCGAGATCGACTTCTCATCGACGACCATCGAACACATGACTGCATCGGCTCGATTCCCCGCTGGGCGACCGCTTCTGGGCGGCTGATCGCGAAATACGGCTGGCAGGAACTGTGTTGGCTTGAGGCCATCCTTCGGCTTGCCGACCACCGCGCCAGCGAGGAGGAGCAGAATGCGATCACTGCCGCTTGACGGCATTGATGGTCAGCACCTGTGGGGTTTCTTGACGGCGCTCGGCTCGCTGTCGTTGCTCGACGAGCACGCGCGCGCAGAGCGCGAACGAGGCGCCTCGACTGGCTTTCGAGGAGGACGGGACGGCAGTGACTTCACTCGCCGATGTCGCAATGATCGAGTTCTGCAAAGTCTTGTTACCCGACTACGGACGCTCCGGCCGTACCTCGAGCAGGCTGGAGCCGTGAAGAAGCCCAGCGACTTCACGAGTGCGAGCTACGAGGAGATCGCGCTCGCGAGCAACCGGACATGGCGCATTTCTTGCCGGCTTGGCCTGTGTCGTTGGCGACGAAACGTCCGAGTCCACGCTGTGCGCGGCAAACGGAGCCAGCCACCAGGACCTGGTCCAGTCCATGCGCGACATCCTCAATCTCGTTCGGGAAGAGCATTAAGAGATCGCTGTTCGAGACCTGGCAGAAGGCCTACCGGGTACCGGATGACCAGCGTCGGCAGCTTGAGCTTGGAACCCGGAAACCCACCCTTCGCCTCGATCCTTCCGATGAACGGCTTTATGCGCTCAGATTCTCGAATCCGACGACAACCGACGACTTTCGCACTGAACTCGGAGCGCAGGCGCTTGCTATTCCTGCGTTCGCTTTGCTGCCCGTCGTCCCGACCAAACGGCCGGTTACTGTAGCATCCACACGACATCGACAACGGGTACATTTTCGCTGGGGGCTCTGGACATCCCCGCGACGCTTCGCACCGTGCGCTCGCTAGTGTGGGCGGGCAGTTGGACAACCGCGAGACCAACGACAGCGAGGAATCTTCGCTGCATTCAGTGCTGATCGCGTCTCTGGGGCGAAAGGAAAGCTGTCTTTCGCGCCATCACAAGGCGTTTGGTAATGGCTTCGACCCTCGCCGGCGAGGATGCCTTCGTTCTGACCGCGTATCTGACCGACACAATCAAGAAGGGAGTGCCGCTATGGCCGCAAAGCGGGTGAAGATTTGGCTCGATCCAGAAGGGGACTATCTCGAAGTGATCTTCGACCAGAAGCCGGGGTACTTCCGTGAGACGGCGAACGATCAGGTGATGGAGAAGGTTGACGAGGAAGGTAATATCCTCGGTTTCTCGGTCCTGAAGGTCATCGCTCTCAAACAGGCGCCGCTCGAAGTTGCACTTTGACGCTGTGTGAACGGCCACAGTCTCTCGAGGGAACGGCTGACGATGCTCACGAGACCATTCCTCCTCCACGCCCTCTCCCCGCTCCACGCCGGCACCGGTCATGCGGCGGACGTCATCGATCTGCCGACCGCGCGCATGAAGGCGACGGGGATTCCGTTCTTGCCGGGCTCCTCGATCAAGGGCGTGCTGCGGGACGCGCGCCGCGCCAGGCGATCGCGACAAGACGGAGGCGGTGTTCGGTCCGTCGGACGACCCGGCCGCGCATGCGGGCGCGCTCGTCGTCGGCGACGCGCGCCTGCTGGCGCTGCCGGTGCGGAGCTTCCGCGGCACGTTTGCCTGGACGACCTCGCCGCTCCTGCTCACGCTCGCCAAGCGCGACCTCGAAGAGGCCGACCTCCCAATCCCCAGCATCACCGGTCGCGGCGCCCACCTCGCTCAGGGAAGCTGCTGCGTCCATCAGGGCCGGCTGTACCTCGAGGATCTCGATCTGCCCGCAACCGAGTCCGACGAGGCGACGGCCTGGGCGCAGAGGCTCGCGCCGCTCGCGTCACCCGGCGACGACATCTTCACGAAGCGCTTCGCCGTGGTCGATGATGACACGATGGCGTTCCTCTGGGAGACCGCGACGCAGGTCGATGCGCGGGTCCGCCTGGACGAGAAGACCCGCACCGTCGCGCCCGGCGCGCTGTGGCTCGAGGAGAGCCTGCCGCCGGAGACACTTCTCATTGGCTTGCTCGCAGCCGATCGAAGCCGCAGGCGCAAGGTCGCCGATGACGCCCGACGACGTCCTGGGCTTTGCGCTTCCCGGCGAAGAAGTCCTCCAGCTCGGCGGAAAGGCAACGACCGGACGCGGCCGCTGCAGGGTGATCCCCATTCACGCGGCAGCGGAGCGGCCCATGGCAACGCCTGACGCTCCCGGAAAGCCCCTCCTGCGCGATCAGCGCCGGGCGCTTCACGCCTACGAGGCGGTCGGCCGTCGCGCTGCCGAAGGACCAGCAGGAGAACTACACGATCGCGATCAACGACCTCGGTGCCAACATCCTGCGCAGCGGCCTCTGCGCGGCGCTCGCCGCGGTCCAGCGCCTCGGCAGTCGCGGCGATCTGCTTCTCGGTCACCTCGCCGCTGCTCGCGTGCCCGGTCTGGAGAGCGCGAGCGGCGCAGGATCTCGCATGCCGCGTCGCGCGAGCTCGACGCCGACGGCTACATGATTGCCACCCGCGAGATGCTGCGGATCGCTGTGTGGCTCAAGCGCGCCGTGCAGGCGACCTTCGGAGCAGCCTGACGCAATGCGGCAGCGCGCTGCAGGCAGTCGCCGGGACGCCGGACCACCTGGCCCTGGCGTACGACGCGTGGGCGCCGGCGGGAGACGACGGCAAGGTGCCCGACGATGAGCGCGCGCAGTGGCTGTCTGCGCTGGCGAACATCGCGGTTGCTCCCGACTATGGTCGGGCGTTCGAGCGGTGGCGGGCGAGCTTCCGCTCGCCGGGAGATCGCGTCTTCGAGCTGACGCTCGCGAGCCGACTGCTCGTCGGACATGGCAACTCGAGCGCCATCGGCGTCGGGATCTCCGTGCACCACTCGTGGGGCGTGCCCGTGATCCCCGGCTCGGCGCTGAAGGGCCTCGTCGCGCACTACATCGACGCGGTGTACGGCCCCGACAATCCGGCGCGCTACCGTGGGAACAATCCGGCGATGAGAGAGCGCACGCGAACTACCAGGGGGTCACCTGGCGCGGTCGGCGCATCGAGCGTGGCCCAGGGGCCGTCTATCGAGCGCTCTTCGGCGCTCCGGATGCGCAGGGCGACGAGGAGATGCGTGCGCATGGCCTCGACGCGGGCGCGTCGGCTGGCGCCGTGGTCTTCCACGACGCTCTCTACGTCCCGCGCAGCTGCGCCGATGACAGGCCCTTCGCGGCCGACGTCCTCACGGTGCACCAGAAGGCCTACTACGACTCCGAAGGAGCGACCTCGCCCAACGACTACGACAGCCCGAACCCGGTGGCGTTCCTCACGGTCCGGCCCGGCGCGCGCCTGCTGTTCGCGCTGTCCGGCCGGCGGACTGGACCGAGCTCGCCGAGCGGCTCCTGCGAGACGCGCTCGACCGCTGGGGCGTCGGCGGGAAGACCAGCGCTGGATACGGGCGGCTGGTCGCGCCGGAGAGGCAGCACAGCGGCTGTCACGGCGACGCGGCCCGCGGTCGGGCACGCTGGGGCCGGTGGGGCGAGCGTGAAGGCGGGAGATCGTGTGGATGCCGTTCTCCTCGACGAACGCACGAAGAAGGGCGGATGGAAGGCGCTACACGAGCGTTCGGGCCTCGCGGGTGCCATCCAGAACAGCGGCGACGTTCCGGTGACCAAGAACGCCGGCGACCGCGTGGGCCTCGTGGTCGCCTTCGCGAGTGCCCGTGAGGTCGCGTTCCGATTCCCGACCGAACCCCCGGGGACGGAACGGAGCCAAAGGAAGTAAATGGACGAGTCTGCCCAGACGCTTCTTATCTGCACCGTCGGCGGCAGCCCAGAGCCCGTGGTCGCAACGCTGAAGCAGTGGAAACCGTTACGCGTTCGCTTCGTCCACACGCCTCAGACGAAGGGTGACATCGAGGCCAAGATCATTCCGACCGCTCGGGAGGCGGGCCTTGGCCTCGATGCCGGGCGCTATGATCGATTCGAGCTGCCCGATGGCCAGGATCTCGCCAGCTGCCTCGACCGGCTCCGTCAACTGACGCCAGAGGTCGCCGCGTGGGTCGAGCGCGGACAGAACTTTCGAGTCGTCGTCGATTTCACCGGCGGGACGAAATGCATGTCGGCGGCGATCGCCTTACAGGCGAGACGCTGGCCGTGCCTGTTCTCCTACGTGGGAGGCGATGACCGCACGAAGGACGGAGTCGGCGTAGTGGTATCGGGGGCCGAGAAGGTCGTCTACCAGGCAAACCCGTGGGACGCG
>CAWCPU010000001.1:0-75592 GCA_963797545.1 uncultured delta proteobacterium | reverse complement strand
GCAGCCCGTTGAAGAAATCCGAGTTTCGACGACGACGGCCGAAAGTCGCCGCGAGTAACGACGGGCCAGCGCAGAGTCCGATCGCGACCAGCGTTGCCGCACGCGGCGCACGAGGGCCGCAAGCAGCGTCACGATGGCGTCCGCGAGCGCACGCAACGTCGCCGCGAGCCCCTGGAGGCTCCGCGGCGTGCCGATCCTGAAGAGATGCCGCATGACGAGCCCGAGATTGCGCGCCGCGGCCGTGAGGAGGTAGCGCTTTTGGACGTTCTCGATGCCCCGCAGCCACGTCCGCCGTTGGTTCCCGCTGCCGCAGATGTGGGCGAAGCTCCGCTCGACGCGTTCCGAACGCAGCCGTTGCAGGCGGCGATTGCGTCGCCCGCGCACGCGGCGCCGATTCGCCCGAAACGCGAGCTCACAAGCGACCGGCTTGTCGTGCCACCGCCGCCGTCCGCAGTCCCGCTCGGGAATGTACGTCCGCAGCCCCCACGCCTCGCACGCCGCGAGCGTCGCGGCGGCGTGATAGCCCTTGTCCGCCACCACCTCTTCGATGACGACGGGCACCGCCGCCTGGTCCACGTACGCTTCGGCCTGCCGCACGCTCGACTCCAACGTCGCCGCATCCCCCGCATCGCCGGGATAGATCTGCGGCGCGAGGATCACTTCGCTCTCGACATCGATCACGTGCTCGGCCTTGTACGCCAAGTGCGTCCGGCCGTCTTTGAGCTTCGTAATCCGACTCGCGGGATCACTGGAGGACTGCCACGCCGCATTCGACACGCGCTTCTTCCGCCGCCGATCGAGCCGCCGGGCGTCTTCCTCCGTCGGTGCCACCACGCCCTCGTCGACGGCGAGCCGGCGGATGTACTGCTGCCACGACTCGCCGGTGTCGCGGCGGACGATCGACTTCATCGCGGCGTTCGCTTCCAACGTCGTCGCGTCCACGGCGACGGTCTTGCCCCGCAGCAAGCCCTTGGTCGCGGCCAGCTGCAAGATCCGCGCGAACACCGCCTCGTGCACCGCCAAGGGCAGCGCTGGCGCGTGACGGTCAGCGACGAATGCTCGGGCACCCGATCGGCCACGCCGAGGCCGAGAAATTCCCGCAACGCCAGACTGTCGCTGCACCGCCAGGCAATCCCGCGCTGCGAGTCGATCCCCTCGAAGTACCCGACCAGCAACATCCGGAAGTAGATCCCCGGCGGAATCGACGGCCGCCCTTGCGTCTCCGCGTAGTACGGGGCGCACTCGGCTTCGGCGAAGCGGTCGAAGTCCGCCTCCGCCAGCAGCGCGTTCACCCGCGTGTAGAAGGGATGGCCGGCCGACCGGGGCAAGCTCGCCGTCGCCACCCACAGCGTTTCTTCCCGCTCCCCGCGCCGTCCCAGCGCCATCGCCACCCCTCCCGTCCGCGCGCAGTATACGTGAAACGCCTTTGCGTGCACGCGCTCCGTGCGACTTTTTCAACGGGCTGCTAGGCCCCGACAACCCGATGGAGGGCGTGGAACCGCGCTACCAAGGGGATGCATCTCGTAGCGCGGTTTCTATCGCTCGATCAACAGAAAATCGTTGCGGTCGAAATATGCCCCGTTATGGAGCAGGCGCGCGCAAGCGCGACTTCGAGGCTCGTCCTCGATCTCGACATTCTGAAGGAGACGGCGAAAGGGCTGTCCTACGGACCCGACGACGTCCGGCGTGTCTGCGGCGTCCCGGACCAAACAGCACGCGCACGGAGAAGGTGCGGACCTTCGGCACGATGACGCACCATGGATCCGGCGCTTTGGGTGCACCGAGGCCGTCAGGATCGACGGCGGCCGCATCAAGGCCGTCAACCGCGCGCCGAGGTGCGGGCGCCCATTGGACGCCGGCGCCGCGTCGATCGAGTTCGACTCGATATTTTGATGCGCTCAACTCGTTATCTGAAGTTACGTTAGTCTCGTACCGGCACGGCCGCATCGGCACCGTACCGGCGTATGAGGAACCGCTTGCGGTAGAGGACGTACGCGGTCTCCACGATCGATGCCATATACCAAGCGTTCACCCCGCCGCCCACAGCGGCACCGACGATCGGGACGACCTGAGCCAGCTTCGCTTTCGTGAGACGCACGCCAATGAGATCTGCTACTTTCTTGATGACCTGGACGCTGCCGGGGAACTCGGACCTGGATGCCGTAGCGCCTGCACGTGGCAATAGCCCTGCGGGAACAGCACCCACCGCGCGCGGCTTCTTACGGAGGCCGCGGCGCTGCCAGAATGACGAGCGTCGCCCGTTGTGGACGGGGCGCCGGTAGGATGGGCTCCCGCAACAACGTCGCGCGCAGCGAGCGCTCGGCTATGAACGCACGTGGTGCACGTCGATGTCGCCGCCGCAGTAGACGTCGAAGGTGCTTGCCGCCTGGCAGGCACGACGCGCCAAGGCCTCGGCGCTGAGGTCCTGATCGTAGAGCACGTGCAGCGCACCGAGCGCGTACGACGCGCCGGAACCGATCGCGTAGTACTTCTTGAACGCCATCACGCTGATGTTGCCCGTGACGTAGTAGAGGCCGCTGCGGTTCACCACCAGGAAACACGAGTCGAGATCGGCGAAGGGGGACGGCGCATTTTCATCAGGAACCTGATCGTTCACGAACTGATAGCGCTTGTGGAGCTGGCGCCAGAAGGCGATGAAGAACGCGAACACCGCGCGCTCGCTGCCGAGACGCGGGCGCGCCCCCCGCGCGAGATAGTCGCGCAGGATGTTGTCGTAGACGCCCCACCCTGTGCATGCGATGTAGCTCGACCCGGTGCGCACGATCTTGCTTGCGCCATGATTGTCGCGCAGCACCCTGCGATCATTGAACGTATCCTGCGAGTCGGCGGCGACCACGATGCGACCGCGCTTCCGGACGGCAACCGCGATGGACATGGGCGCGGGACCCTCGCATGACCCGCCTCGGCGATCAAGCGTGACCCGTGCTGGCACGCGGATGCGCGATCATTGCAGTCAGCGCGCGGAGCAACAGACCGACGTGCGGTCCGAACCGAGCCTAGAAAGCCTTATCATTCGCTGACCCAGTGCGTGGCCTGCTCCAGCTGGTCGTCGTAAAACACGCGCACATGGCCCGGCATGAGGATGCCGAAGATCTTCACGGCCGCGCGGATCCACTCGATGTCCGTGACGACCGCCATCCGCTCCCAGCTCGCGAGGTGTCGCAGCCCGACCTTGGCGTCGTCCCACATTGCGCCGGCTTCGAAGCCCGAGCAGTCCTTGCGAATGTGGTAGAGGAAGCGGACCTTCTCGCGGCGCGCGAACACCGCCTCGACCGCGGGAATGAGGACCGCCTCGTAGTCGTCGGCGGTGACCCTGCCGCTTGCCGCGAAGCCGAGAACGTTCTCGGGGAGACCTGGGATGCGCTCGATCATGGTGCGAACTCCTTCGCAGTGGCCGGGACGCGCGGGCCGCCGGGATGCTGGGCCGGATGGGCGTCCGTCACTCGATGTTAGCGAGGGGGCGCGTGGGCGGCAATCTGAACACCGACGCAAGCCGCCGTCCGGCGCGCGCCAACTCGCGAAGGCAGCCGAACACCCTTCGATCGCAACCGTTCGCGAGTACGCCTTTCGAGCCGCCGTTCCGGAGTTGCCGCGGCTGGAAGGGCGTGGTGCTGGCGCGCTACGACGCCACCCTCTACGCCTCCCACGCCCAGGAGATCTGCGTTGAAACCTTCGCCGCGGCGAGCCGCGCTACTTCCGACGGATCGCGCGAAGCTCGACCCGGTAGCCCAGAGCGGCCGCCAGGCGGAACAGCGCATCGAGGGCCGCGGTGTCCGGACCGCGACGCCGTCGCCGCACTTTGACGGCGCGAACCGGATGGTGGCGAGTCGATTCGTGCGCGACTCCACGAGCGCGGCTGGCAGTGGATCGAGAGCGTCGGCGACGTATTTGGGCGCGGGCGTGTGTCGGCGTCGGAGTGGTTGCCTTCGTCGGCGCGCTTTTCCGCCTACGGCGCCGGCGGTGTTGGGTCACGTTCGCGGGCGATGGCTCGGCCCCGGCGTTTCCTGGTCCTGCGCTTCCGCCGTCCTCGGATGCGTCGCGAGTCTTCATGATCATCCCTTCTCCTTCGCTCCCATCGAGACCGCCAGCTCCCGTGTGGAGGTAGATCCAATTCACCCGACCTATCCGAAGATCCAGCCCTCGGCCCTTCTGACAGCGTCGTCATCGGGAACGCGAGAATCCCGGTATTCCAGAACCACGTCCAGCATGCCCAGCAGCCCAGCCACCGCTTCGAAGCGGTCCTCTCCATTCGCGGCGGAACCGAAGCCATCGCGGATCTCGCGCTGCAATGCCGGCTCGAGCAAGACGCCCGACTGCTCGGCCCAGGAGAGGATGACGTCCGTGGCGACGGCGATCTCGACCGCTGAGAGCGGAGCATGGGCTGAGCTGACACGAGGGAAGCGTGTCGGACCTGCGTCCCAGCGGTCGTTGCGGGCGGCCGGTCGATCCGGCATGGCTCGCTGCGGTCAGGGGGTAGGTATACAAAGAGGCATGGCGACACCACTCGCGATGCGATCCGGAAACCCCGTCCTCACCGCCGACACGTTCCGCGGCCCCCGTACCGCGATCGGCGACGAGGCCATGACGATCCAGGGCACCGTCAATAAGACGGGCCTGGCGTTGCTGATCCTCTTCGTCGCCGCGACGTACACCTGGAACCTCGGCGTCGGCGACCCGCGTGTTCCGGTATTCATGATGGTCGGCCTGTTCGGCGGTCTCATCGCCGCGCTCGCGACCGTGTTCAGACCGGTGTGGGCGCCGATCACGACGCCGATGTATGCCGCGCTCGAAGGGCTCGCGCTCGGCGGCATCTCGGCGACCTTCGAGGCGCGCTACCCGGGTCTCGTCAGCCAAGCGATCTTCCTGACGTTCGGCACGCTCGCGGCGCTGCTGCTCGCGTATCGCTCGGGAGTCATCAAAGCGACCGAGAACTTCAAGCTCGGGGTCTTCGCGGCGACGGGCGGCATCTTCGTCGTCTACATGCTCAGCATGGTGATGAGCCTCTTCGGTGCGACGATCCCGCTGCTCCACTCGAGCGGCACGTTCGGAATCGTCTTCAGCCTCTTCGTCGTCGGCATCGCGGCGCTGAATCTCGTCCTCGACTTCGATTTCATCGAGCAAGGCGCCGCGCGCGGTGCGCCGAAGCACATGGAATGGTACGGCGCGTTCGCGCTGCTCGTGACGCTGGTGTGGCTGTATCTCGAGATCCTGCGCCTACTCGCGAAGCTCCAGGATCGCCGTTAAACATCCCCCGGCAGAGCCGAGGGCAGTCCCGGCCAGAAGGCCTCCGCGATCCGCCGCGCCCGCTCTTCGAGGGAAACGCCCCGCTGCTCATGGCGCTCGTCCATGTCTTCCCTACCTGCATTGGGACGACCGGGCTACGCGTTACCCGAGATCCTCGGTCGCCGACCCTGTCAGGATCCTCCACCGCTTCGCAGACTGCGAGACTGAGCGGGCGCTGGTGCGCGACGCGCTGGACGACGAGCTCCTCGACCGGAATCCGTACACCGTCTTCCGCTGGGCTCGGACGGAAGTCGCCGGCCCGGATCCGTTTACCGAGGACGAGCGCGAGGCGATCCTCCAATGGCTGCGGACGAAGGAGTGGCGGAGCGGCCGAGGGCGCGGCGCGTATGCGACGCGCCATCACCCCGACTATGTCGTCGCCGTGCAGGTCCTGTTCTTCACCGGCATGCGGCCGTCGGAAGCTGTCGCGCTCCGCGTGCGCGATCTCGAGGTGGGGTCGGTGGGGCAGGGCGGCCGGCTCGTGGTGCGGGGGTCGCGGGTGCTCCGGCACGACGGGCCGACGAAGACCGCGCGCGCGACCCGGGTCGTGGCGATCGACCCGACGACTGCCGCCTCGCTCGCCACGCTCGTCCCACTCCGTCCGGATCCCGAGGCGTGGCTGCTCCGCGCACCCGAGGGTGGCGCGATCGATCAGGACAAGCTCAACCGGATCTTTTGCGATGCACAGCGCGTCCTCAAGATCCGGACGCGCGGCTTGTACGCGACCAAGGACACCTTCTGCTCGCTCTACCTCTCGCGCGGGGGCCGGCTCGAGTGGCTCTCCGAGCAGACGGGTGTCGCCCCCGGGACGCTCCGCAAGCACTACGCGAAGTACGTGCGGACGCCGAACGACGATGCGGCCGAACTCGGGCGGCTCACGGCCGTCCGCTCGCCCGCGGCGGCACCGCGCACCACCAAACGGAATGCGATTGTGACACGCATTGTGACACGGGGCGGTCGCGCGGCGCCAAGTGCGCGATCGGCCGCGCGAAGACGAGTGGAGCAGAAGGGATTCGAACCCTCGACCCCCACGTTGCGAACGTGGTGCTCTCCCAACTGAGCTACTGCCCCAGGCAGGTGGACCGTAGCGCGATGCGGCTGCGCCAGGCGTGTCGACGACGCTCTTGCAGGTAGGCGCCGGAACCTAGCAGCGAGATCGAAACGCTTCAAGGAGACGGGACGGCACGGTGGTGACCGGATCGCTACCGACGCCACTTCGGGGGTTGAGGAACGCGCGTCTCCAGGGCACGGTGTCTCGATGGTCGACTCGCCCGCGGCGTCCACCGACCCTTCCTTGGCGGAGCGGTTCGCGCCGTTCGCCGAACGGATGCGCGCCGCGGGACTTCCAGAGGCGGCCGTCGAGACCTTCGCGTACTACTACGGCGAGCTCGCGGCGGGCCGCACCGGTCTCATTCCCGAGGACGAGATCGAGCCGATCGGGTCACTGCCCGACGCCGAGACGTTCCCGGCGCGTCTCGCGGAGCGCGGGCAGCAGGCGCTGTCGAAGACCGTTCTCCTGAAGCTGAACGGCGGGCTCGCGACGACCATGGGGCTCGTCGGGCCGAAGTCGCTCCTGCCGGTGAAGGGCGGGCTCACCTTCCTCGACATCGTGCTGCGACAGGCGCACGCGCACGGCATTCCGCTCGTCTTGATGGACAGCTTCACGACGCACGACGCGACCTCGATCGCGATCGGCTCTCAGTCCGCGGTGCCGCCGGATCGCGTGATCACGTTCGAGCAGCACAAGGTGCCGAAGATCGCGAAGGCGGATCTCGGTCCCGGCAGCTGGCCGGCGGACCGGCGGCTCGAGTGGTGTCCGCCCGGCCATGGCAATCTCTACTCGGCGCTCGACACCAGCGGCACGCTCGATCGTCTCCTCGACGCCGGCTACGAGTACGCGTTCGTCTCGAACGTCGACAATCTCGGGGCGGTCATCGAGCTCGCGATCCTCGGCTACTTCGCCGAGAACGCCCTCGGCTTCATGCTCGAGGTGACCGACCGCACCGAGGCCGACAAGAAGGGCGGCCACCTCGCACGCCGCGCGAACGGCACGCTGATCCTGCGTGAGACCGCGCAATGTCCGGCGGAAGACCTGGGCCGGTTCCAGGACACGACTCGCCACCGCTACTTCAACACCAACAATCTCTGGCTGAGCTTGCCGGCGCTGAAGCGGTTCCTCGCGGCGTGCGGCGGGATCGTGAAGCTGCCGATGATTCGCAACACCAAGACGATCGATCCCCGAAACGGCGACTCGCCGGCGGTGTACCAGCTCGAGACCGCGATGGGCGCGGCCGTCGAGCTCTTCGACGACGCCGCGGCGGTGCGCGTGCCGCGTGTCCGCTTCGCGCCGGTGAAGAACACCGGCGACTTGCTCGGCGTCCGCTCGGACGCGTACCGGCTGACCGAGGACTTTCGCGTCGTGCCGAGCCCGGCCCGCACCCTCGGCCCGCTCGTCGTCACGTTGGATGCGGCGTACTTCGGCTTCATCGATCAGATGGAGGCGCGGTTTCCACACGGCCCGCCGTCGCTGGTCGCATGCGCGAAGCTGGACGTCGTCGGCGACGTGCGGTTCGGGCGCGACGTCGCCGTCAGGGGCACCGTGCGGCTCGTCAACCGTTCGCGCGAGCAGCGCGAGATCGCGGACGGGACGATCCTCGAAGACGGCGCTTCCGTGGCGTGGTGAGCGGCGCCGCGGGTCTCAGCCGCAGGACGTCAGGTGGCACCGCGGAGTTTTCGCTCCTGCGCCTCTTGCAGGGACTTGCAGTCGATGCAGAGCGTGGTGACGGGGCGCACCTTCAGGCGCTCGATGCTGATCTTCTCGCCGCACTCCTCGCACTTGCCGTAGCTGCCGTCGTCGATGCGCTCGAGCGCTTCCTTGATCTTGCCGATCAGCTTGCGCTCGCGGTCGCGGATGCGAAGGGTGAAATTGCGGTTCGACTCCAGCGAGGCGCGGTCGGTGGGGTCCGGGAAGTTCTCCTTCTCGTTCATCCCGTCGACCGTCCGGTCGGCCTCCGCGAGAAGCTCGTCCATCTTCTCGTTGAGGAGGTTCCGAAAGTTGTTCAGTTCCCGTTGATTCATGGGGCTTTTCGTCCCCGCCAAAAGGGACTCACCCTAGCACGCGGCAAATTTGCCTGTAAAGATTGGCGCCTGCGAGGCTCTGCCGGTAATCCGCAACTAGAACGGCACCGCTTGCGACGTGCTTTCACTCAGGACGGCCCCGGCCCGCGACTGGCGACTCGTAGCGATCGACGATCCGCGTCGTTGCCGCTAAGGCTCTCGGTGAGGAGAGCGCGATGGCGGAGCGGATACGGGATCGGGGAAATCGGATCACAGGGGCGCTCGTGATGATCATGATGCTGATGCCGGCGACGGATGCGCTCGCAGCACGCGCGCGACGCGGCACGCATGCGCCGGCGCGCAGCTCCGCGCACGCCGGCCGAACCCGCCGTGCGTCGGCGGGGCGCGTCGCGGCGCCGCGTCCCGGGAGCGCCTTCGAATGCGACACGCCGAAGGGCGCCGAGTGGTACGGCTCGACCGAGCGCTGCCTGCGTGAGCTCTGCGCCGGCGGCAACGTCACGAACCGGTACGTCGACGGGCAGGGCGGGCGCCTGCGGCGGAATCCCTGCTACGGGCGCGACCCCTACGAGCTCGAGCGCTGACGATGCAGGCCTACTTCGACGCGTTCTCCGGCATCAGCGGCGACATGACGGTCGGTGCATTCCTCGATCTCGGCCTGCCGCTCGCGGATCTCCGCCGCACGATCGGCGCCCTCGGCCTCGACGACTGCGAGCTCGCGGTGAGCCGCAAGGAGGACGGCGCGATCGTCGCCGCCAGGTTCGAGGTGCGCTGCGCGGTGCCGCAGCCGGAGCGCACGTTCCCGACCATCCGCGCGATCCTCGAGCGCGGCGGCCTCTCCCGCGCCGTCCGCGAGCGCACGATCGAGGCGTTCCGCGTGCTCGCGGAGGCGGAAGCGAAGGTGCACGGGACCTCGCCGGATCGCGTCCATTTTCACGAGGTCGGCGCCGTCGACGCGATCGCCGACATCGTCGGTGCGGCGCTCGGGATCGAGGCGCTCGGCATCGGCTCGATCCACGTCTCGCCTTTGCCGCTCGGGAGCGGCACCGTGCCGAGCGCGCACGGCGTGCTGCCGATCCCCGGTCCGGCGACCGTCGAGCTGCTGCGCGGCTTCGCCGTGCGGCCCGGCGACGGCGAGGGCGAGATGGTGACGCCGACCGGCGCCGCGATCCTCCGCGGCTTCGGTGCCGTCTCCGGGTTCCCGTCGACGTTCGTGGCGGGACGCGTCGGCTACGGCGCCGGCACGCGGCGTCTCCGCGACCGGCCGAACGTCCTGCGCGTGATCCTCGACGACGCGTCGGCGGCGGTCGCGCCGTTCGCGTCGGACGAGATGCTCGTCGTCGAGACCGACATCGACGACATGAGCGCCGAGCTCTACGGCCACGTCAGCGAGCTCCTGCTCGAGCTCGGCGCCGCCGACGTGACGCTCCTCCCGATGCAGATGAAGAAAGGCCGTCCCGGCGTCCGGCTCCACGTCCTCGTCCGTCCGGAGCTCCGCGACGCGGTGGCCGCCACGATCTTCGCGGAGACCACCACGATCGGCATGCGCTTCCATCCGGTCCGCCGCGTCAAGCTCGAGAGGCGCATCGAGGAGGTCTGGACCGCGTACGGCCCGATCGCGGTGAAGATCTCGGGCGGCGGCGATCAACCGCGGACGGTCGCGCCCGAGTACGAGAGCTGCCGCGCGGCGGCCCAGCGCCACCGCGTGCCGTTGCGCGTCGTCTACGACGCCGCCCGACGCGCGGCCGGCTGAAGGACGGGTCGCGCGACCGGGACACGCGCGACGTCGGAAGCGCCCGCGGCGTGCTCATCGGAAGCGCCGGCCGCGCCCTCAAAGGATCGTCGCGAGGTCGAGGTGCCGGGTCGCGACCGTGCTCGCGCGTGCGCGCGCACGGACCGCGGCTTCGCCACCGGCGCGGAGCGCGGCGAGCAGGGCGGCAGCCTCCGGGTGCCACGGCACGTCGCCGAGACGCGGCGCCGGCGCGAGCGCCGCGAGCGCCTCGGTGTTGGTATCGACGGCGAGATCGCCGGGCGGGGCGAGTCGGTTGACGACGTACCCGTGCACCGGGATCGCGCGGGCGGCGAGCGCGTCGATCGTGAGCAGGGCGTGGTTGAGCGCACCGAGGCGCGAGCCGACGACGACGATCACCGCCGCGGAGAGCGCCGCCGCGAGATCGGCGTAGCTGAAGCGATCGGCGATCGGCACGAGCAGACCGCCGGCGCCCTCGATCACCAGCAGCTCGACGTCGCGTGCCGCGTCGTCGAGCGTCGCGACGAGCGCGTCAGCGTCGATGCGTGATCCGGCGCGGGCCGCGGCGACGGCGGGCGCGAGCGGGTCGGCGAAGCGGTATGGGCAGACGCGCTCGATCGGCACGTCGAGGCTCGCCGCCGCGCGCAGGGTCGCGGCGTCCTCGGCGTAGAGCTCACCGTCGACCAGCCGACAGCCGGTCTCGACGGGTTTTGCGACGGCGATCCGCACGCCGCGCGCGGTGAGCGCCGCGGCGAGCGCCGCTGTGACGAACGTCTTGCCGACGCCGGTGTCGGTTCCGGTGACGAGCAGCCGCCGTGCGGTCATGCGGCGAGTGCCAAGGCTGCGGTCATGCGACGAGCACCCGCCCCGCGAAACTCGGCGCGACCTCGTCGGCGCGCGACGCGGCGCTCTCGGCCGACGCCGGTGCGCGGTCCCTCATCGGCCGGTCGTCTCGGCTATCGACTCGGCGGCGACGCCGACGAGGGTCTCGATCTCGTCGTCGGTGATCGAGAGCGGCGGCATCAGCACCAGCACGTCGCCGAGCGGGCGTAGGACGACGCCGCGGCGGCGCGCGGCGTGGATCGTCCGGTGGCCGATGCGCTCCGCCGGAGCATACGTCGCGCACCGCGCCGGATCGCGCATCAGCTCGATCCCGATCATGAGTCCGTGCCGGCGGATCTCGGCGACGTGGGCGAGCGGCCGGACGCGCGCCTCGAGCTGGTGGGCGAGCAGCGCCGCCTTCCGCGGCAGCGCGGCCAGCAGGTCGGGCGTGAAGAGATCGAGGCTCGCGAGCGCGGCGGCGCACGCGAGCGCGTTTCCGGTGAAGGTATGGCCGTGAAAGAACGCGCTGAACTCCTCGTACGGCGCGAGGAACGCCGCGAAGATCTCCTCGCTCACCAGCGTCGCCGCGAGCGGCAGGTATCCGCCGGTGAGGCCCTTGCCGAGCGTCATCAGGTCGGGCGCGGTGCCGCTGTGATCGCAGGCGAAGAGGCGCGCGGTGCGGCCGAAGCCGGTTGCGACCTCGTCGCACACCAGCAGCGTGTCGTACGCCCGCGTGAGCGCGCGGACGGCGGGGAGATACGCGACCGGCTGCGGCCACATCCCGGCCGCGCCTTGCATGAGGGGCTCCATCACGACCGCCGCGATCGTTCCGCGCCGGCGCCGCAGCGTCTCCTCGAGCTCGGCGAGCGCGCTGGCGAGCGCGTCCGCCGCGGAGAGGCCGCGGGCACGCTCGAGGGCGTACGGCGACGCGACCCGGTCGACCTCGAGGAGCGGACGATAGAAGCGGTGGAACGGCTGCGAGAAGCCGACGCTCATCGCGCCGAGCGTATCGCCGTGGTAGCCCTCGCTGAGCGCGACGAAACGCTCGCGCTCCTCACCGCGCAGGCGCCAGTACTGCCACGCCATCTTGAGCGCGATCTCGACCGCGGTCGCGCCGGCGTCCGAGTAGAAGACGCGCGTCAAGCCGCGCGGGGCGAGCGCCGCCAGCCGGGCCGCGAGCTCGGCGCTCGGCGGGCTCGCGAGCCCGAGGAGCGTCGTGTGCGCCACCCGGTCGAGCTGCGTACGCACCGCGGCGTCGATCGCCGGATGCCGATGGCCGTGGACGTTGCACCAGAGCGACGAGACGCCGTCGAGGTAGCGCCGCCCGTCGGCGTCGACGAGGTAGTTGCCGTCGCCGGCGGCGATGACGAGCGGATCCTCGGCGAGCCACTCCTGCATCTGGGTGAACGGATGCCAGAGATGGGCGCGGTCCCAGCGTACGACGTCGTCCCGGGTCGCGGCGACCATTCGCCGTCGACTACGAGCGGCCGGCGCGCTTGTCAACCGCGGGCGGCAGCTTCGGTTGACGGGGACGGGTCGGATGGACGCCGCGCTCAACGGGCGCGCCGCACGGCCGCCGCGCGCGGCGGCGCGAGACGCGCGGACCGCCGCGCCGGCCACGCGATGCGCGCGCCGTCGACCTCAGCGGGGCGACGACGAGCCCATCGTTGCGACACGGTCGACGAACGCCGCCACCTCGTCGCGTACCCGGGCGCTCTCGCGGTCGACCGTCACGACGTGGAAGCTCTCCTCGAGGATCACCAGGCGCTTGTCGCTCGCGCCGAGGCGCGCATAGAGCGCCCGTGCCGCGTCGACCGGGCAGGTGTGATCGTGCGCGGCGTGGATGACCAGGGCCGGCTGCGTCACCTTCGCGAGGTCGACCGCGGCCATCCGCTGCAACGCGACCAGGTTCAGCAGCGCCCGCAGCGGGACCTGGCGATAGCCGGGATGGTCGGCGCGCACCGCCGCGTCCGCGATGTCGCTCAGGCCCTTCGTGAGCACGATCCTCGAGACGCCGGCGTGCGCGAGCGCGAAGCGCGCGTCGAGGAGGCCGAGCACGGCGAGCGGACGGCGGAGCCAGCGCGGCACGCGCCCGCCGAGCGCGACCGCGGGGGAGAGCAGCGCGACGCCGGCGACCTCGCGCGGCAGCTCGACCGCGAGCCGCATCGCGAGCAGCGCGCCCATCGAGAGGCCGACGACGACGATGCGCGGCGTGACGGCGAGCAATGCGTCGGCGCCGCGCCGCGCCGACGCATACCAGTCGCGCCACGTCGTCGCGCCGAGGTCCTCGCAGCGGGTGTCGTGTCCCGCGATGCGCGCGAGCCAGAGCGGATAGCGGCCGCGGAGCGCCGCAGCGATCGGCGCCATCTCGTGCGGCGTGCCGGTGAGACCGTGGAGCAGCAGGCAGCCGACCGCAGCCGTGCCGGGGACGAGCACATCGACCGGCACGCGCGCGTCGTCGGGGATCACGCGCGCGCCGACCGTCAGATGCGCGCCTTGGTGACGACTTCCGGGTTCACGCTGATGTCGGCCCGCTGCCGGAGCGCGTCGCGATAGCTCTCGAGGATCTGGACGCGCTTGCGGGCGAGCGCGCCGTCGCGGAGCGAGTCGCGCTTGTCGGCGAACGTGCTCTCGTCGGGGAGAATCCGCTCGCGCAGCGCGGCGACGAGCACGCCGTCGGGGATCGTGTACACCGTGCTCGCGATCGGCGCCTTCGCCGTCAGCGCGAACAGGTCGTTGCTGAGCGGCGCCGCGATCTTCGGGATGGGCTCGCTGCGCCCGAACGCTCCGGTGTCCTCGACCTCGTACCCTTTGGCGCGCGCGGCCTGCTCGAGGGCGGCGACGGTGCCGCCGTCGCGCGCCTTGGCGAGGATCGCGTCCGCTTCCGCCGCCGCCGCCTTCTTCGCCTTCTCGGTGCGCAGCGCCTCGGTGATCTTGGGCCGCGCCTCCTCCAACGGCGTGATCGTGCTCGGCGTCTTGTCGACGACCTTGAAGAGATAGTAGGGCGGCTCGACGCTCGCGAGGTCGTCGACGGTGCCGGCGTCGGCGGCGAAGGCGGCGGTGACGAGCTGCGTGCCGACCGTGCCGGGGACCGCCTGACCACGCGGCGTCGGCGGCGAGGTCTTCGCCTCGAGCCCACGCGCTTTCGCGAGCTCGTCGAGCGCGGCGCCGCCGCGTGCCTTCTCGAGATCGTCGGCGAGGGCCTGCCGTGCGGCGTCGTCGGACCCGCGCTCTTGCAGCTCGTGGACGATCTCGTCACGCACCTCGGCGAGCGGCCGCGTCGCTTCGGGCTGCACTTCCTCGACCTTCAGGATGTGGAAGCCGCGTGAGCTCTCGACGAGATCGGGAATCGTACCGGCCTCGGCGTTGAATGCCGCCTGCTCGACCGGCGTCTCGAGCTTGTCGCGCTCGACGAAGCCGAGATCGCCGCCCGCATCCTTCGAGAGCGGATCGCCGGAATGCTGCCGCGCGAGCTCCGCGAAGTCGCCGCCGGTGCGCGCCTCGGTGAGGACGTTCTCGGCGGTCTGCCGGATCGCCGCGCGCGCGTCGTCGTCGAGATCGGGTGGTACGACGAAGAGGATCTGCCGGAGGTGGACCTTGGCGGGCGTCTGATAGTCGTTCTCGTGCGTGTCGTAGTACGCCTTGATGCTCTCGTCGCTCACCGGAACCGCCGCCGCGAGCTTCTCCGGATCGTAATCGATCCAGGTGAGCGTCACCTTCTCGGGTATGCGGAAGCGCTCCTGGTTCTCGTCGTAGAACGCCTTTACCTCGTCGTCGGTGACGGTCGCGTCCTTCTTGAACCGCTCGTACGGCACCTTCACGAACGCGACGTTGATCTTCTCGTTGTCGAAGACGAAGAGGTCGTGCAGCTCGTGGTCGCTCACGTAGAGGCCGTCGGTGATGAGATTCTCGAGCTTGGTGATGAGGAGGCTCTCGCGCTCGTTGTTCTCGAACTCGACCGGCGTGAGGCGCGCCGAGCGCAGTGCCGCGATGTAGCGCGCGCGATCGAAGCGGGCGCCGTTCCGAAACGTCGGCATGTTGAGGATGGTGTCGCGGACCTCCTCGTCGCTGACGCGCAGGCCGAGGCGCGCCGCCTCGCGCTTGAGGAGCATGTCGTTGATCAGGTCGTCGAGCGCGCGCTGCTCGAGGTTCAGCTGCGCCAGCAGCTGCTGGTTGAACTTGTCGCGGTAGAGCTGCTGGTAGACGCGGTGCATGTTCTCGTAAGCACGCTGGTACTCCTGCACCCCGATCGGCTGGCCGTCGACGATCGCGGCGACGCTCACCCGATTCCCGCCGCTCACCATCACGCCGACGCCCCAGAAGACGAAGACGACGATGATCATCCAGAAGACGACCTTGAGGAACGTGCCTTGCGCGTGCTTTCGCATGAATCCGAGCATGTAGGCGACTCTAATGAAGGGTGGTGGACTTTTCAACGCGAAGACGTCGTTGCGGTGGCGGCGGCGGCCCACAGAACCGCCGACGCGTCGTCGAAGACGAGCGCGAACGCTTCGCGTCGCGCGTGCTCGACCGAGTCGCGCGCGGGCGCTCGGGTGAGCGTTATCGTGTTGTCATTCCGGGGCCGTTCTGGTAGCTGAGGCTCGCGCGAGCGCGGGAGGCGGGGGTCGTTCCTTTCCGGCAGACTACTCTACCTGCAGCAAAACCTACGAAGGCGACGGCATGGTACTGAATTCCCTTTGGGGCATGTTCTCCAATGACCTCGCCATCGACCTCGGGACGGCGAACACTCTGATCTACGTGAAAGGTCAGGGGATCGTATGTAACGAGCCGTCGGTGGTCGCGGTCGAGAAGGAGCGCAAGGGGTCGCGCCGCGTCCTTGCGGTGGGGGCGGAGGCGAAGAAGATGCTCGGCCGGACGCCCGGCAACATCGTGGCGATTCGGCCGCTCAAGGACGGCGTCATCGCCGACTTCGAGATCACCGAGGCGATGCTCCGCTACTTCATCCAGAAGATCCACAACCGCAAGACGTTGGTCCGGCCGCGCATCATCATCTGCGTGCCGTTCGGCATCACCGAGGTCGAGAAGCGCGCGGTGCGCGAGTCGGCGGAGTCGGCGGGCGCACGTGAGGTCTACCTGATCGAGGAGCCGATGGCCGCGGCGATCGGCGCCGGCCTGCCGATCACCGAGCCGACCGGCAACATGATCGTCGACATCGGCGGCGGCACGACCGAGGTCGCGGTGATCTCGCTCGCCGGCGTGGTGTTCTCGAAGTCGGTGCGGGTCGGCGGCGACAAGATGGACGAGGCGATCAGCCAGTACATCAAGCGCAAGTACAACCTGCTCGTCGGCGAGCGCACCGCGGAGCTCATCAAGATCACGATCGGCTCGGCGTATCCCGCCCAGGACATCCAGACGATGGAGATCAAGGGCCGCGACCTCGTCGCCGGCGTCCCCAAGACCGTCGAGATCTCCGACGAGGAGATCCGCGATTCCCTGCTCGAGCCGATCAACCAGATCGTCGAGGCGGTGCGGATCGCGCTCGAGCGCACGCCCCCGGAGCTCGCCTCGGACATCGTCGACAAGGGCATCGTGCTCGCCGGCGGCGGCGCGCTGCTCCGCAATCTCGATGTGCTCTTGCGGGAGGAGACCGGCCTCCCCATTATGTTGGCAGACGATCCTCTCACGGCAGTGGTGATGGGTGCGGGGCGGGCACTGGACGAGATCAGTCTGTTGCGCGACATCTCCATTCAGTAACGCCGCCGCGATTCCCCGCAGCGGACATGCTCGAGTTCGTCCGGCGAAATAGAGTCCTCATCAGCTCCGGGTTTTTTCTGATGTGCTCGCTCGCCCTGCTGTCGGCGAACGCGGGTCATCCCGGTCGCGTCGACCCGCTCGGCCGCGCCTTTCTCGAGATCATGGTGCCGTTCCAGCGCGTCACGTCACGGGTGACGAGCTCGGCCGCCGGCGTGTGGCGATCGTACGTGAACCTGGTCGGAGTCGAGCGCGAGAACGCCCAGCTGCGCGAGCGCCTGCGCGGTATCGAGCAGCGCGCCACCCGTCATCGCGAGCTCGAGCTGATGAACCGCCGTCTGAAACGGCTGCTCGCGCTGCAGCGTGACCTGCCGACGCACGCGCTCGCCGCCGAGGTCTCCGCACGCGACGCGACGGTCTGGTTCCAGAGCCTGACGCTCGACCGCGGCGCCGCCGACGGCATCGCGCCGGGGATGCCGGTCCTCGCGCCCGAGGGCGTGGTCGGCGTGATCTCGAGCGCGAGCCCGCACGCGTCGCGGGTGCTCCTGATCAGCGATCCCAACAGCGGCGTCGACGTCCTCGTGCAGCGCACGCGGGTGCGCGGGATCGTCAGCGGCCTTCTCGAGCGCGGCGCGGTGCTCAAGTACGTGAAGCGCACCGAGGACGTGCGGGTCGGCGACGCCGTCGTCGCCTCCGGCCTCGACGGGATCTTCCCGAAGGGGATGCCGATCGGACGCGTCGCCCGCGTGTCGCGGCGAGACCGCGGGCTCTTTCTCTACGCCGAGGTGACGCCGGCCGCGGACGCGGCGCGCCTCGAGGAGGTCTTGGTCGCGCCGCCGAGCGGCGGCGAGCTGCGCGGCCGGATCGCGCTCGCCGAGCCCGAGCTCGTCGGTCCGCCCGACCCGGCGACGCTCGGCGTCTTGGGGCCCGAGCCACCGACGCAAGAGGCCGGCGCGTCGAAAGCGCCGGTGCGGCAAGAACCTCCGGGGCCGCCGGCACGATGAGCTACCCGCAAGCGCAGGCGGCGCCGCCACCGACCCTCGCGGCCGAGCTCCGGCTCGCCGCCGTCTACGTGCTGTGCGGCGTCACCGCGCTGCTCTTCCAGACGACCATCCTCCATTCGGTGAGCGGCGGCCGCGCGATTCCGGATCTGATGCTGATCCTCTGCGTCTACTTGGGCCTGTACGAGCACAACGTCGGCGGTGCGACCGGCGCCTTCCTCTTCGGCTACATGCTCGACACGTTCTCCGGCAGTGTCGTGGGTCTCAACGCGTTCGCGATGACCAGCGTCTACCTCGTCGTCTATCTCGCTTCCCGCCGGCTTTGGATGGACAATACGATGTCGGGAATCGCGATGGTGTTCCTCGCCACGTTCTTGAAGGGCTTCGCCGTTCTCGGGGCGCTCGCCGCATATCTCGGCGTCGATCGGCTGACGCTGGGCGCGGCGCAGATCCTGCTCGGGGAGGCGCTGCTCGCCGCGGCGCTGACGCCGCCGGTCTTCGGAGTCCTCCGCTGGGCGCGCCGGGTGACCGGCGCCTGATCATGTCGGAGCTCGATCAGCAGCCGTCGCGACGTGCCGCCGCAGTTCCGGCGCCGGCTCGCGGTGGCGACGGTCGCGGTCCTCGTGCTCTTCGCCTTGACCCTCGTTCGTCTGTGGCATCTCCAGGTGAGCGAGGGCGATCAGTACCGCTCGCTCTCCGAGAACAACCGCGTCCGCTTGAAGCGCGTGCGCGCGACGCGCGGCACGATCCTCGATCGGAACGGCAACGTGCTCGTCGACAATCGCCCGTCGTTCGACCTGGTGATGGTGCCCGAGGACGCCCACGACGTACCGCGCACGATCGCGGCGCTGACGCGGCTCTTGGGCGACCGGGCGGGAGACCTCGAAGGCGCGGTCGCCGCGGCGTCGAGCCGGCCGCCCTTCGAGGAGGTGATGCTGCAGCGCGACCTCTCCTGGGAGAGCATCGTCGCGCTCGAGACGCACCAGTTCGAGCTCCCGGGGGTGTCGGTGCAGGTCGGACCGCGACGGACGTACCCGTTCGGCAAGGTCGCGGCGCATCTGCTCGGCTACGTCGGCGAGGTGAACCAGCGCGAGCTCAAGGAGCGGCAGGGCTACCACCTCGGCGACCTCATCGGCAAAGCGGGCGCCGAGCGCTACTGGGAGAACTATCTCCGCGGCACCGACGGCGGCCAGCAGGTCGAGGTCGACGCGGTCGGACGGAAGCTCCGCGTGCTTTCCGAGGTCGAGGAGACGCCCGGCAACAACCTCGTGCTCACCATCGATCGTGATCTCCAGCTCGCCGCCGAGGACGCGCTCGGCGACTACGAAGGCGCCGTCGTCGCGATCGATCCGCGCAACGGCGAGGTGCTGGCTATGGTCAGCCGGCCGGCGTTCGATCCCAACGTCTTCGCGCGCGGCATCCGTCGCGCGGAGTGGCGCAGCCTGCTCGAGGACCGCAAGCGTCCGCTCAACAGCAAGGCGATCCAGGGCACGTATCCGCCGGGCTCGACGTTCAAGGTCATCATGGCGGCGGCGGCGCTCGAGGAGGGCGTCATCAACCCGTTCACGCAGATCTTCTGCGGCGGCGGCATCTTCTTCGGCAACCGCACCTTCCGCTGCTGGCGCAAGGGCGGACACGGCAGCCTCAACGTCCACGAGGCGCTGGTGCGCTCGTGCGACGTCTTCTTCTACCAGGTCGGCCAGCGGCTCGGCGTCGACACGATCGCCGAGTACGCCCACCGGTTCGGTCTCGGCGCGCCGACCGGCATCGCGCTCGAGCACGAGAGCAGCGGCATCATCCCGTCGAGCGCGTGGAAGCGTCAGCGCTTCGGCGAGCCGTGGTACGCCGGCGAGACGCTCTCGGTGTCGATCGGCCAAGGCTACGTCACCGCGACGCCGCTGCAGATGGCGAACGCCATGGCCGCGATCGCCAACGGTGGGACGCTCTACCGGCCGCAGTTCGTGAAGCGCGTCGAGAACTCCGACGGGAGCGTCGTCGCCGAGGAGCAGCCGGTCAAGCTCGGTGACCTGGGCTTCAAGAAGACGACGATCCTCCAGATCCGCCAGGCGCTCTCCGACGTCGTCAACAGCAGTCACGGCACCGGGTCGAAAGCGCGCCTGCGAACGGTCGAGGTCGGCGGCAAGACCGGCACCTCGCAGGTCGGAAAGCTCGGCGCCGAGCGCCTCAAGCAGCACGGGATGGCGCGCGAGCGCAAGGACCACGCGTGGTTCATCGCGTTCGCGCCGGTCGCGAGTCCGGAGATCGCGGTCGCCGTGCTGGCGGAGCACGCCGGCGAGCACGGCGGCACGGTCGCGGCGCCGATCGCGCGCAAGGTGATCGCGCACTACTTCAACGTTCCCATCGACGACGACGCGCCGCCGCGGCAAGCCACGCAGGGAGAGGCGGCGCCGCGCCAAGCCGCGCAGGTAGAGGAGCATGCGCCAGTTCGACAGGCGTCTCGCGTACCACTTTGACGTCGCGCTCGTCCTGCTGACGCTCGCGCTCGCGGCGATCGGCGTCGCGACGGTCTACAGCGCCACCTGGACGCCGAGCTCGACGGGACTCTGGTCGAACCCGCTCGCCGTGCGCCAGCTCTTCTACGCCGCGATCGGCTTGGTCGGCATGCTGGTCGCGGTGCTCTTCGACTACCGCCGTCTCGAGCGCTACGCCTACGCGATCTACGCCCTCACGCTCGGGTTGCTCCTGATGGTGCCGCTCCTCGGCAGCGTCGGCGGCGGCGCGCGGCGCTGGATCGACCTCGGCGTGGTCTCGGTTCAGCCGTCCGAGATGATCAAGATCGGGCTCGTCGTCGCGATCGCGCGGTACTTCCACCGCGCCCACGCGACCGGTGACTTCAAGCTGCGAAACGCGATTCCGGCGCTGCTGCTGCTCGGCGCCCCGGCGGCCCTGATCCTCGCGCAGCCCGACCTCGGGACCGTCGGCATCGTCTGCATCGTCTTCTTCAGCATGCTGTTCTTCGCCGGGCTCCGCGTCCGCTCGTTCGTGTTCCTCGCGGCGTTGGGGAGCGCGGCGGTGCCGCTGCTCTGGGGACACCTCAAGCCCTACCAGCAGCAGCGCGTGTGGACGTTCCTCTCGCCGGAGATGGACCCGCTGGGCGCCGGCTACCACGTGATCCAGTCGAAGATCGCGATCGGCTCCGGCATGTTCTGGGGCAAGGGCTTCCTGCTCGGCACGCAGAACAAGCTCCACTTCCTCCCCGAGCAGCACACCGACTTCATCTTCTCGGTGTTCGCCGAGGAGTGGGGCTACATCGGCGCGCTCGTCCTGCTGACGCTCTACGCCGCCTTCGTCCTGCGCGGCCTCTACGTCGCGAGCCGCGCCAAGGACCGGTTCGGCGCGCTGCTGACGTTCGGCATCGTCGCGATGGTGTTCTGGCAGGCGGTGATCAACATCGGCATGACGTCGGGGGTGCTTCCGGTCGTCGGCATCCCGCTTCCCTTCGTCAGCTACGGCGGCTCGTCGCTCACGACGATGATGATGGCGGTCGGCCTCATCATCAACGTGAACATGCGCCGCTTCGTCTTCTGACGACGGCCGCGCCGCGGCGGCGTGGCGCGCCCCCCACGACCGGCGATCGACATCGCCGTTCGCATCGAGCTGGCGCAGGCCGTGGGGCGGGTGTGGAGCTCGTCAGGCGGCGACGACGCGGTTGATCGCGTCCGCGAGCTTCGCCTTCGGGCAGGCGCCGACGATCTGCTCCTTGACCTCGCCGCCCTTGAAGATGATCAGGTTGGGGATGCCGCGGACGCCGTATTGCGCCGGCGTGCGCGGGTTGTCGTCGACGTTCATCTTGACGACTTTGAGCTTGCCGGCGTACTCGCCCGCGAGCTCCTCGACGACGGGCGCGACGGCGCGGCACGGACCGCACCACGGAGCCCAGAAGTCGATCAGCACGGGGATGCTCGCCTGCATCACCTCGGCGTGAAAGGTATCGTCGCTGACTTGCGCGACATCGGCCATACGGAGCTCCTTCCTCGAAGACGTCCCGCCGATTCTGACCAATGCCGGCGACCGATGCAACGTCGGGACGTACGTCGGCGCGGCACGCCTCGGAGCGCGAACCGGCCGGCGGCGTCCGCGGGAGGGCGCCGCCGAGCTTTCGTTCGTGGATTCCTTTTCGCTATGGTGCGCGCGTGACCACGCAGCCGTCGACGCTCGACGAGCGCGAGGCGCCGGCGCCGCTCGTCGCCGCGCGCGCCCTCGGCCCCGGCGTCCGTGCCGCCGCGGACCGCATCGAGCACGGCCGGAGGCTCCCGGACGACGTCGTGACGGCGCTCGCCGAGGCCGGGCTCTTTCGTCTCTGCGTGCCGGAGACGCTCGGCGGCAGCGAGAGCGACCCGGCGACGCTCGTCGCCGTCGTCGAGACGATCGGCGCCGCCGACGGCTCCGCCGGGTGGTGCGTCGCGATCGGCGCGACCAGCGGTCTCTTGAGCGGCTACCTCGACGAGCCGGTCGCGCGCGCGATCTACGGTCCGCACGCCGCGATCAGCGGCGGCGTCTTCGCCCCGAAAGGCACGGCGACGCCCGTCGACGGCGGCTATCGTGTGACCGGCCGCTGGCCGTTCGCGAGCGGCTGCCAGCACTGCGCCTGGCTGATGGGCGGTACGCTCGTCGTCGACGGCGGCAAGCCGCGCCTGCTCGCGAGCGGCGCGCCCGACGTGCGCCTGATGGTCTTTCCCGCCGCCGACGCGACCGTGATCGACACCTGGTCGGTCGCGGGCCTCGCCGGCACCGGCAGCCACGACATCGCGGTCGACGACGTGTTCGTGCCGGCGGAGCGCTCGGTCTCGTTGATCACCGACGCGCCGCGCGAGTCGCGGCCGCTCTACCTGTTCCCGGTCTTCGGGCTGCTGGCGATCGGGATCGCCGCGGTCGCGCTCGGGATCGCGCGCGCCGCGATCGACGAGCTCGTCGTGCTCGCCGGCGGCAAGACGCCGACCGGCGGCCGCAAGCGCCTCGCCGAGCGGCCGATGATCCAGGCGCAGGTCGCGCAGGCGGAGGCGCTGCTGCGCGCGGGCGCGCGCCTTTCTCCTCGAGGCGATCGCCGACGCGTGGCACGGCGCGCGCGCGACGCACGCGATCTCGACGGCGCAGCGGGCGATGGTGCGACTCGCCGCGACGCATGCGACCCGCAACGCCGCGGATGCCGTCGATCTGATGTACGACGCCGGCGGCGGCACGTCCGTCTACCGCACGAGCCTGCTGCAACGCTGCTTTCGCGACGTCCACGTCGCGACCCAGCACATGATGGTCGCGCCGGCGACGTTCGAGCTCGCCGGCAAGCTCCTGCTCGGCGTCGACGCCGAGACCTCGCAGCTGTGAGACGCGCATGACCAGCGACGATTTCCACGCCCTCCAGCTCGATCGCGACGGCGACGTCCTGCGCGTCACGATCGCGCACCCGACGAGCGCGCTCAACGCCGTCGACGCCCGGCTGCACGCCGATCTGACCGCGCTCTTCGCCGGGCTCCGCCGCGAGCGCGAGGCGCGCGCCGTCGTCCTCACCGGCCGCGGCCGCGCCTTCTCGGCGGGCGGCGACTTCGCGTGGTTTCCCGAGCTGCGGGAGACGGCGCGCCTCGACGCGCTCCGCCGCGACGCGAAGCAGCTGATCTGGGATCTCCTCGACGTCGAGGTGCCGATCGTCGCCGCGGTGAACGGCCACGCGATGGGGCTCGGCGCCTCGATCGCGCTCCTGTGCGACGTCATCCTCATGGCCGACACCGCGACGATCGGCGATCCGCACGTCAAGGTCGGCATCGTCGCCGGCGACGGCGGCGTTGCGATCTGGCCGCTCGCGATCGGCCCCGCGCGGGCGAAGCAGTACCTGCTCACCGGCGATCCGGTGACCGCCGCCGAGGCCGAGCGCATCGGTCTCGTGAACCGCGTCGTTCCGGCGGCGGAGCTCGAGGCCGAGGCGATGAGCCTCGCGCGCCGGCTCGCGGCGGGTGCGCCGCTCGCGGTCCGCTACACCAAGCTCGCCGTCAACAAGCTCGTGAAGGACGCGCTGAACGTCGCGTTCGACACCTCGACGGCGCTCGAGCTGGTGACGTTCCAGAGCGCCGACCACCGCGAGGCGCTGGCCGCGATCCGCGAGAAGCGGCCGCCGCGCTTCAAGGGAGAATGATGGACCTGTTCGAGGCGCTGACGACGACGCGCGCGGTTCGCCGCTTCACCGACGCCCCGGTCACCGACGAGGAGATCCTCACGTGCCTGCGCGCCGCCTGCCAGGCGCCGAGCGGCGGCAACATCCAGCCGTGGCAGTTTCTCGTCGTGACCGATGCGGTGACGAAGCGCGCGCTCGGCGACGTCTACCGCCGCGCCTACGCGCGCTACGAGCCGGCGCTGATGCGGGCGCGTCCGCCGGCGCGCTCGGAAGCCGACGAGGCGAGCTTCGCGCGCATGCTCGACGCCTCACGGCATCTCGCCGAGCACCTCGGCGCGGCACCGGCGCTGGTCCTGGTGCTGATGCCGAACATCTCGATGGCCCTCGAGGACGCCGAGGGTCCGCTCGACGTTGGAACGCCGTTCGCGTCGGTCTACCCGGCGGTGCAGAACCTGATGCTCGCCGCGCGCGGCCTCGGCATCGGCACCACGCTCACCACCGTCTATCGCATCCATCAAGACGAGGTACGGGCGGTCTGCGCGATCCCGGCGCGCTACGAGGTCGTCGCGCTGGTGCCGATGGGGCGGCCGCGGCATCCGTTCCGCGTCGGCCGCCGCCGTCCGGTCGAGCAGGTGACGCACTGGCAGCGCTTCGGCGAGCGCCGTCGCGAGCCGACGTAGACGCGGCGGCCGCGCCCGCGAAAAAAAGGGGACGGACTCGCGATCCGTCCCCTCCATGCCTCGACTGGCGCCGATCGGCTAGTGGTGCTCGCCGCCGCCCTCGTGGCGGTAGTGCTCGCGCTCCTCGCGATACTCGCGCGAGGTGTCCGGCTTGCGCCGCGACGGCTCCGCGCCCGAGCGCGCCTCGCCGATCACGTTGAGCTCGACGCGTCGATTCTGCGCGCGCCCTTCCTCGGTGTCGTTGCTGGCGACGGGCTCCGACTCGCCGAAGCCGCGCGTGCGCAGCCGGCTCGGGCTGATGCCGAGCCGAACGAGGTACTCGCGGACGGCTTGCGCGCGGCGCTCGGACAGCCGCTGGTTGTAGGCGTCGGTGCCGATCGCGTCGGTGTGCCCGTCGACCGACACGTCGATGGCGGGCTCGTCCTTCAAGATCTGCGCCGCTTCCTCGAGGATGCTCTGCGCGTCGGGGCGGATCGTCGCCTTGTCGAAATCGAAGTTGACGCCGCGGAGGACGATCTTGCGGCGCGTCGGCGGCGGTGCGGGCTTCGGAGCGGGCGGCGGCGGTGGCGGCGGCACGATTTCCTCGTGCTCGAGCTCGTCGAACGCGCAGTGGCCGAAGAGCCCGCCGATCAGCGCGCCGCCGACGACGCCGACGCCGATGCCGGTCGCGTAATCTTTCCCCTGCCGCTCGGTCTCGCCCGAGGTCGCGACGATGCCGCCGCCGAGTCCGCCGCCGATCAGCGCACCGGTGAGCGCGCCGCCGAGCGTCCCGGCGCCGACGCGACGGTCGCAATTGAAGGCGCCGCGATCGGCACGCGCGGCGCAGCCACTCATCGCGGCGATCAAGGCGAGCGCGATCACCGAGCCACCTACGCGCCTGATGCTCCTCGTCATACCGTCTCCTCCCTGGCGCGGTCCTCGTTCGTGCGGACCCCGCGCGTCGATGCGAGTCTCGTACACGCCAGCCGATCGGGTACTTGCGTACGTGCCGATAGTCAAGGGAGCTATCGCTCGCGCACATGTTGGATTTGTGGCATGCGTCTCGGCGCGGTCGACGGAAAAAAGCTCGCTCGCGCCGCGGTCTCCACCATCAGCGGAACACTACGCCAGAGGATCTCATGCCGTTACGGGACAAGATCGCAATCGTGACCGGTGGCGCGTCCGGGATCGGCCGAGCGTGCGCCGCGCGCTTCCAGCGCGAGGGCGCGCACGTGGTGATCGCCGACTGGAATGCCGAGGCCGGCGAGCGCAGCGCGCGCGAGCTCGGCGAGCGCGTCGAGGCGATCACCACCGACGTCGCGCAGAGCGCGCAAGTCGTCGCGCTCTTCGCCGAGGTCGCGCGTCGCCACGGCGGCGTCGACGTGCTGGTGAACAATGCCGGCATCGGCGAGATGAGCCCGACGCTGGAAGCGCGGGCGCAGCGGATGTTCCAGGAGGTGACGGGCTCCGGCAAGCCGACGTCGTCGCTCGAGATCACCTCCGAGATGACCGACGCCGAGTGGCGGCGGATGCTCGAGGTCCACCTGTTCGGCACCTTCTACTGCACGCGCGAGGCGTTGAAGCTGATGGAGCCGCGCGGCAGTGGCCACATCGTCAACATCGCCTCGGTCGCCGGCATGGGCGGCCTCCCGGGCGCGCCGCACTACGGCGCCGCGAAGGCCGGCATCATCGGCTTCACCAAGTCGGTCGCGCCCGAGGTGATCCCGCGCGGGATCTACGTCAACGCCGTGGCGCCCGGCTTGATCGATACCCCGATGGTGCGCGCCGCCGGCGACTTCTTCATCAACGTCGCCCTCATGCGGACGCCGATCGGCCGGATCGCGTCGCCGGACGAGGTCGCGAACGTCGTCTATTTTCTCGCCACCGAGGAGTCGAGCTACGTCGTCGGGCAGGTGATCAGCCCGAACGGCGGCCTCTACATCTGACGGCGCGGAATCGAGCAGCGGCGCGCGTGAGGTCGTGCGGAGCGCGCCCCACGCACGCGCCGCGTGCGGCGATCGAGCTCAGCCGACGATACACGATGCGGCGCAAGCCGCCGTCGCGTCGTCCTGGCGTCGGTTCTCGTTCCAAATCCGATCGCCGACGTACGAGAGGAGCGGCGGCAAGCCGGCCCGTACGCCGAGTTGCCAGTAGATCGGCCGCGGCGCCGTGCCCCACGTCCGCATCGCGCCGCGGTGAATCCCGTGGAGGTGATGCGCGGCGCAGATCGCAAGCCGGTTCTCGCGCTCGTTGCCGCCGCCGCGGGAGCGATATTCGAGGTGATGATCCTGGAGCGTGCGGCGCGCCGTGCACCCCGGCACCGCACAGCGCCAGCCGTCGCGCGCGAAGACCGGGTCGCGGTGGCGGCGGCCCGCCTGCCAGTAGAGGACCGTGTGTCGCAGGACGCGTTCGAACGCCCGCCAGCGCGGCTCGCCCGGCACGGCGAACGCATCCATGACGTCGCGGAGCAACGCGACGACCGCGTGAATTGAATCGCGACGTCGCACACCTCGAACACGGGCGCACCGTTCTGCAGGCCGTGCGCACCGGCTTGCAGTCCCATTGCGTCCGTACCGGTTTGGAGTCCCGATGCGCGCGCACCGTCTTGCAGTCGGCCCATGACGGGCGCGTGCTGCCGTGCCGCCAAGGCGGCGATCGCGGCCGGTGACAATTTGCGGCACTCGCGGGCGAGCATTTCGGCGACCGGCGACGCCAACGTGGCGTCGAGCGGAGGCGGATCGAGCGCCACGTGCGAGCCGACCGCATCGCGCTGTTCGAGCACGAAGTCGACCTCGTCGCCGAGCCGTTGGGCCGTGACCGCGGCGGCGCGCGCGAGCCACGCCTCCTCGTTCATGCGATCGACGACCGGCAAGAGCATCAACGTGCGTGTCCACGGCAGAACGCCGTCGCGGTACTGCCGCGCGAACGCGGCCGTACGCCGCGCCGTCTTTTCGACCTTGAGGAGCGCCCACGCTTTCCGCGGCGAGATACCGAGGCGTTCGACGACGTAGCCGTCGACGCGCGCGAACCCGAGCGTCCGATAGAGCTTGAGATCGACGACGAGCCGCAGGAGCTCGCCAATGCGCGGCTCGGCCGTGCGAATCGTCCGCATCGCGTCGCAGAGCCGCGCGTCGAGCGCGAACGGATCGCGCACGACCCGGAAGCGGGGCGGCGTGTCCGCTGGCGTCGCCGCGAGTGAGGTGGCGCACGGTCCACCTGACGCCCGCTCGACCGAGGCCGGCACGGACAGGCCACCGTCGCGCGCCGCCGAATCGCCCGCAGCGTCGCACGCGGCGTCACCGCCGGCGGCATTGCCCGCACGTGCCTCGCGGGCGCGTGCCTTTTCCTCGCGACGCGCGCGCCGGCCGACCGCCATCGCGGCGAGCAGCGCCCGCTCGCCGAACGGCATATCGGAGGGCCGCCCCGAGAATGCTTCCGCCGCGATCACCTCGGCGGCACGCCAGGGAACGAGCGACGAGCCGGTCATCCGACTCGCGAGCTCGAGGGCGTGACGCCAGAGCGCGCGGACCCGTGCGGGGCACGCGATGCGGAAACGAAGCCCCGGCTCGCCGTCGATCAGACCGTCGTCGGTCTCCGGGTCGGCTTCGGACGGATGGTCGGACGCGCTCGCTTTCGCGAGCGTCTCGAGATCGTGGGCGCGCGAGCGGCGCGCACGCTCGAGCCAGACCGCCTCCGTTTCCGCCGTCGCGACGGCGCACAGAGCCCGGACCTGCGCCCACGAGAGCTCGGAGCGATCGAATGCCGTCTGGACACCGCGGAGCGCATCGAGGCGGGTCGCGACCCACGCCGCCGATTGCAGCGTTCGCGCCGACACCCCGAGCCGTTCGCGGGCGTAGTCGTTCAGGCGGACGAAGCCGAGACGCTGATAGCCCCGGCATGCGAGCAGCGCATGCGCCGCGCGCCCGAGCTCGTGCCGCGCGGCCGCTTCGCTGCCACACGCGACGCGAAGCTCGCCGTCGATCGACGCGGCGAGCTGCGCGCGCTCCGTCTCGGGCGTCCGGTCGGCGTCAGGGTCGAGCCGACGCCGCACGATCGGTGCGACGTGCCGACGGACAAATCGCGGTCGGCGCCTCGCCGCCCGGCGGTTGGAGCACTCGAGTGCGTCCGCCGCATAGTGATATGATTTGCTGTCGTTCGGTGATGCGTCCACAGTAAAGAATCAGGTAGACGAACAAACGACGAAAGTCAAGCTGGATCTGTCGTCGGAGTCCGCCGCCAGGTGCGCTCGACGGTGCGATCGGAAACAATGCCATCGATGCGGACGCTGACGTTACCCTCCGGCGCACGGATGCCGGTCCTCGGCCAAGGCACGTGGCGAATGGGTGAGGACGCGCGCCGTCGCGCCGGCGAGGCCGACGCGCTCCGGCTCGGCCTCGACCTCGGCATGACGCTCGTCGACACCGCGGAGATGTACGGCAACGGCGGCGCCGAGGAGGTCGTCGGCGACGCGATCGCCGGCCGCCGCGACGAGGTCTTCCTCGTGAGCAAGGTCCTGCCATCGAACGCCGGCCGCCGTGCGGCGGTGATGGCGTGCGAGCGCAGCCTCCGCCGCCTTCGGACGGATCGCCTCGACCTCTACCTCTTACATTGGCGCGGCAAGGCGCCGCTCGCCGACACGCTCGCCGCGTTCTTCGAGCTCCGCGACGCCGGCAAGATCCGCGACTTCGGCGTCAGCAATTTCGACGTCGACGACCTGGAGGAGGTGCAGCGGCTCGATCGCGGCCTGACCGCCACGGATCAGGTCCTCTATAACCTCGCGCAGCGCGGGGTCGAGCACGACCTGCTGCCCTGGTGCCGCCGTCACGGCATCCCGGTGATGGCGTACTCGCCCCTCGCGCAGGGCACGCTGCTGCGTCATCCGAAATTGCGGGAAGTGGCCGCGCGACACGACGCCACGCCGGCCCAGGTCGCGATCGCGTGGCTGCTCGCGCAGAAGGACGTGGTCGTGATTCCGAAGTCGAGCCGCGTCGAGCGCGTGCGGGAGCTCCGCGACGCGTTCGGCCTCCGGCTCGGAAAGCGCGATCGCGAGGAGCTCGACGAGGCGTTTCCCACGCCGACGGATCCGACGCCGCTCGCGATGCTGTGAGCGCAGGAACCTGAGGGCCTAAACACACGGGGGCGAGCGAGCACCAACAGACTGTGTGGCTTGCGGCCCGCTCTGCAATACTGCAACGTGCACGCCCGCCCGGCAGGAGGACTCGCATGGCCGCGCCCGAAGAGATCAACGCCGACATGCTTGCCTTCTGGAACGGGAATGGCGGCCGCACGTGGGTGGCTCGACAGGAGCACACCGACATCACGCTCGCGCCGGTGACGGAGGCCTTGCTCGCCTTTGCCGCGCCGCGCGCCGGCGAACGGGTGGTGGATATCGGCTGTGGCTGTGGTGCGCCCACACTGGAGTTTGCGCGCGCTGTCGGTCCCCCCGGCCGCGTGACGGGGTTGGACATCTCCGGGCCGATGCTCGCCGAGGGTGAGAGGCGTGCGAGTGCCGCGGGCATCGCCAACATCGATTGGCGGCAGGTCGACCCCGCCTCGGCGGCGCTGGACGAGTACGACTTGCTGACCTCGGCCTTCGGCGTGATGTTCTTCGGCGATAGAGTGACAGCCTTCACCAATATGCGCCGCGGCGCCGCTCCACGTGCGCGTATGGCGCTCGTGTGCTGGCGCCCGCTGGCCGAAAACCCGTGGATGGAGGTGCCGATGACCGCAGTTGCGCAGCACCTGCCGCCACGGCCGAAGCCGGTCCCGAACGCTCCCGGAATGTTCGCCTTCGCCGATCCGGGGCACGTCACAGAGGTTCTCACCGCGACCGGCTGGGCGCCGCCGCGTTTCGAAAGGCTCGACATGGACCTCGACATCGCCTCTGGGCGCGGGCTGGAGGAGGCTGTCGTTCAGTCAACCCAAATCGGCGCCGTGAACAGTTGGCTGCGCAACCAGCCGGCAGAGGTCGTCTCGGCCGCTGTCGCCTCCCTCCGCGAGGCGCTTGCACCTTATGCGGACGAGGCGAGCGTGCGCCTGGCGGGTGCGATGTGGTTGATCAGTAGCGCACCTGCCTGAACGAACGCCGTCGCGAACTTTTTTGCCGCATGAGTGCCGGACACTGTCCGCGAGCTGGTTCGGCACCGCGGCCGCAGCCTCGACCTTGTTCCCGGAGAGACCGAGGTCTCGAGCGAGACACGACGGGAGTGATCAGCGGCGGCGGTACCCGGCTTCGCGCTGCTGGCGAATCGCCACGACGCGGATCAGTGTTTCCGGCTCTGAATGCTCGTACAGTGCGATGTATCCCGAGTGACCCGAGGAGATGATCAACTCGCGGAGTGTCGATCCCGGTCGCGTGAGTCGACCGATCTCGGGGTGGCGCTCGAGTATCAGAACCGCCTCGCGGATCATCTCGATGTGGTCGCGGGAAGCGTCGCGACACGCTCATCATCGGCGTTGGCGGATCCTGAATTAGTCGGCCGCGAGCGTCGCACCGCGCCGCCGCGTAGAGCGCGGTCTCAGCCCGTCTCGGCGAGCGTCCGAATCGCCTCGACCTGGCGGAGGCCGCAGATGATCGTGGTCACGCCGCACTCGCGCCACGGCGCGAGGCGATCGCGGATGCGCTCGGGAGGGCCGACCAGCGACACCTCGTCCGCGAGCTGGTTCGGCACCGCCGCCGCGGCCTCGACCTTCTTGCCGGAGAGATAGAGGTCCTGGATGGTCTTGGCGGCGTCCTCGAAGCCGTAGCGGCACGCGAGGTCGTTGTAGAAGTTCTTGCCGCGCGCGCCCATGCCGCCGATGTAGAGCGCGAGGAAGGGCTTGATCATGTCGAGGCACGCTTGCACGTCGCTGCCTTCGATGACGGTGACGGCGGGCGCGATGTCGAAGCTCGCGAGCGACTTGCCGCCGCCGGCCTTGCGGAAGCCCGCCTCGACCGCGTCCTTGTAGACGTTGGCGCGATACGGCGTGTACCAGATCGGGCAGCCAGCCGTCGGCGATCTCCGCCGTCTGCTCGACGCTCTTCGGTCCGATCGCGGCGATGTAGATCGGGATCCGGCGGCCGTGGAGGATGCTCTTGAGCGGCTTGCCGAGCCCGCTCGCGCCCGGGCCGCGGTACGGGATCTGGTAGTGCTCGCCCTCGTGCTCGAGCGGCTTCTCGCGCGCCCAGATCTTGCGGACGATCGACACGTACTCGCGCGTGCGGACGAGCGGCTTGCCGTAGGCGACGCCGTGCCAGCCCTCGACGACCTGCGGACCGGAGACGCCGAGCCCGAGGAGAAAGCGGCCGCCCGAGAGCTGATCGAGCGTCGTCGCCGTCATCGCCGTCATCGCCGGCGTGCGCGCCGGCATCTGCATGATCGCGGTGCCGACGTGGATGCGCTCGGTCTGGGCCGCCGACCCAGGCGATCGGCGTGACCGCGTCCGATCCGTACGCCTCCGCGGTCCAGACCGAATGGAAGCCGGCGCGTTCGGCCTCCTGTACGAGCGCCATGTCGATCGCCATCTGCGACCCGGAGTACCCGATGTTGAGACCGAAGCGCATGAGCTCTCCTTGCCGTGCGCGACGCGATGCCGCGCGCGGGTGTGCGCGGCGCCGGCACGATGGACCGGCGCGGCGCACGAGGTATCGCGTCACGGCGCCGCCGACGCAAGCGTTCGCGGCGGTGCGTTCGTCAGGCGGCGGCGGGGACCCAGTTGCCGTGGAAGCCGTACGGGACGCGGTGCGGGATCCGGATGCGCGCGATCGGCTCGCCGCGCGATGTTGCGCGCGTCGAGGACGTAGAAGTCGCTGGCGTTCCGGCCGTGGTCGTAGACGAGCGCGAGGACGTAGCCGTCGTCCTCCGCCGCGTTCGGATGGCGCGGCACGAACAGCGGCTCGCCGGCGCCGTTGCTCCGGCCCGAAGGACCGCATCTCGATCGTGCCGCGCTCGAGATCGTACTTCTGGACCGCGGTCCAGACCGGCTGCGCCGTCGGATTCCCTTCCGGCCCGGTCGCGGCCATGTAGCCGAAGCGGTGCTTGCGGCCGACGCGGCGCTCGTCGACGCGCGGGAACTCGCCGTCGCGGTCGTCGAGCGGCGTCGAGCGTGACGCCGCCGCCGTTCGCGAGATCGATCCGCCAGCGGTGCAGGCGGGCGACGTTCTTGTCGCGCCAGCCCGGATCGCGCGCCGCGTTCGGGCTCATGAACAGCAGCTGCTCGTAGCGCGCGACGTCGAGCGTCAGCTCGTCGCCCGTCGACGTAGGCGTTCATCGGATGGAAGACGTAGCAGGCGTCGGTGTCGAACCAGCGCACGTCGGCGTTGCCGCCGGTCCGCGGCATGACGCCGATCCGCGTGCCGCGCTCGGGCTGCCACGAGAACACCGAGCCCCGCTCGGCAATGTCCTCGAAGCTGAAGACGATCGGGCAGAGGATGAAGACGACGTAGTCCTCGGTGATCGCGAAGTCGTGGATCATCGACGGCCAGGCGACGTCGATCACCTCGCTCCGCACGAGCGCGCCGCTGCGGTCGGCGACGTGGTACTGGAGGTAGGGCGGGAAGGGCGAGTAGCCGAAGAAGAGCATCTCGCCGGTCTCGGGATCCATCTTCGGATGCGCGGTCATCGCGCTCATCGAGCTTGCCGCCGAAGTCGTACAGGCCGACGGTCTCGAGCGTGCACGGCGTCCAGCTCGGTCGGGAGCGACGACTCGACGAGCGCGAGCAGCTTGCCGGCGTGCGACACGATGTTGGTGTTCGCCGGTGACCTTGAACGTCGGCGCCTCGGTCGGCTGAGAGCTCGAGGAGGCCGCGGTAGAGCGCCTTGCCGGCCTTGCGCTCCTCGCGCAGACCGTCGCTCTGCACCCAGCGGTTCCGATACGACGCGCGGCCGTCCTCGGAGCGTGATCGCGTGGATCATTCCGTCGCCGTCGAACCAGTGATAGCGGCCCGGCGGCTCGAAGGCCGGGTTCGGCCCGTTCCGGTAGAACGTGCCGTTCAGATCGCGCGGGATCTCGCCGATGACCTCGAGGTCCTCGGCGCGTGCCCTCCATGCGCCACGGCGCGAAGTTGCCTTGCAGAAACGGATTGAGGTCGGATTCACGCTCTTGCCGTTCCATGCCGAGCCCTTTCCTTGCGCCGCGCCCGCCGCCGGGGGTGCGTCCGGGCGCGGAGCCGGCCGTGTGAGTTGAGCGATCATCGTGTCGCGTACCAGCGCCACCGCCGGTGCGTCCGCTGCCAAGAAACCGTTGATGACGAGCGACGTCACGCCGTGCATCGCGGACCAGAACGCGGCGGTCGCGTCCTCGACCGGCGCGGATCGAGCCGGCCGGCGGCGCCGATCGCGGCGACGCTGCGGCGGAGGCCGTCGTAGGCGCGCCGCCCGCTCGGCGTCGGCCGCTCGTGGCGGGTCTCGAACATCAGCCGGTAGTGCCGGGGGTGCTCGACGCCGTACTCGACGTAACGGTCGAAGCCCCAGCGCAGGGCCTCGACGGGATCGGTCGGCGCGGCGCGACCGGCGACGGCGCGGTCGAAGTCGGCGAAGCGCTCGTCGACGACGCGATCGACGAGCGCCGCCTTCTCGCCGAAGTGGTGGTAGATGGTCGGCGGCGTCACGCCGGCGCGGGCGCAGAGCTCGCGGATCGAGAGCCCTTCCTCGCCGCCGGCCGCGAGGAGCTCTTCGGCGGCGTCGAGGATCGCGCGTCGGGTCGCCTCCGACTCGAGGTCGCGGGAGCGGGCGGCGGTCGCGCGGGCCGGCATCGGCGTGCGTATAGCGGCGCTATACTCCGTAGTCAACTCTCATTGGACTTCCGGAGTCGCGAACCGCGCCAGGTATAGCGTTGCTAGAAAATGGGCGCGCGGCGCACCGTTGCGGTCGCGACCGGCGCGCGTCACGCTGCGTCGATCGCCGAGCGAGCGAAACCGCCGTCGGGCGCTCGGCGCGCCGCGATCGTTTTGCTTGACGCGCGCCGTCCGGCCGCCGCACGATGGCGGATCGGATTCCTCCGCCGCCGGACGCGGCGGATCGTGTCGAAAGGAGACTCGACGATGGTCGTTCGAAGCATGGTCATCGTGTCGGCGCTGCTGGCCGTCGCGGGCGGGGTCGCGAACGCCGCGATGCTCGCGACGGCGCCCCTGGCGGGCGGCACCGATTACAAGTGTCAGGCGGTGAACGTCGGCAGGAGGGGGATCGAGATCGATCTCGAAATTCACGCCGCGAACGGCGGCAACGTCGCCAGCACGTCGTGCATGGGCGTCCTGCCGCTGCACACGTGCTCGCTGAGCGGCGACCAGTTCTCGAGCTATTGCCTGGTGACGGTGAAGAGCAGGCGGACGGTGCGCGCCGCGCTGACGGCGATGAACGGAGGGGTGCCGATCGCGACCGTGCCGGCGCAATGAGTGGGCCGCGGCGTCGTGCCGCGATCGTCTGTGGTTCGATCGTCGCGCTGGTCGCGTCGTCCTGCGGCGGCGGTGAGCTCGCCCGCGCGGCGCACCGGCGCGGCGAAGCGCTCGGCTTGGATGCCGCCGAGCGCGACACGTTCACGCGCGAGGTGGAGGCGTGCGTCGGCCGCGAGCCGGCGCGGACGCGGGCGCGGGCGCTGGCGCCCTCGACGACGGTCGCCGTCGGCGCCTACGGCGAGGCGCCGGCCGGCAGCGCCGGCGGCCTGGCGGCGATCGGCGTGATCGCGAGCGCGGTCGCCGCGGGGATCGGATACCGCGCCTACCATTGGTGGCAGAGCCGGCGGCGGGGCGCGAACCTCGGCGTGCGCGCGGAGCCGCGGCCGAGCCCGGTGCCGCGCGCGAGCGGCGCCGCGGAGCCGGTGCTGGCGGCACGCGCCAGCGCGCAGCGCGGTGACTCGCCCGAGTCCCTCGCGGCGGCACGAAGCGGCGACGCCGGCGATCCGCCGGCGCTCGAGACCTGCCTCGACAGCGTGACCGAACGCTGGCGCACACGGACGTCGAGCGGCGTCGCGCCGGTCGCGCCGCCGCCGTGAGCGCGCGCTCCCGGGCGGTCACCGGACGAAGGTCGCCAGGACCTCGACGTGCTCGGTCTGCGGCAGCAAGTCGAACGGCTGTGCGCCGACGAGACGATAGCCGCCGGCGACCAGCGCGGCCGCGTCGCGGGCGAGCGACGCGGGTGAGCACGAGAGATACACGACGCGTGGGGCGCGCAGCTCGACGAGCGCGCGCGCAACCGCCTCGCCGCATCCTTTCCGCGGCGGGTTCACCGTGACGAGGTCGACGCCGTCGCGCGCGACCGCGGCGAGCGCGGGCTCGACGAGACTCGCCGCGAAGCGGACGTTGCCGATGCGGTTGCGGCGGGCGTTCCGTCGTGCCGCCGCGACCGCGTCGTCCACCTCCTCGACGCCGACGACCTCGCGGGCGCCGGGCGCGAGGGTGAGCGCGATGCCGCCGACGCCGCAGTAGAGGTCGACCGCGCGCTCGCTTCCGGTGAGCCGCGCCGCCGCGGCGATCGCGTCGTAGATCCGCGCGGCCATCACGGTATTCGCCTGCACGAACGCCGTCGCGGGCGCGGCGACGACGATCTCGCCGTAGCGCTCGACGAGCTCGTCGGCGCCCCACACCGGGTACGTGCGCGCGCCGAGGATGACGTTGCCGGTGCTGCGGTTCTCGTTGACGCAGAGCCCGGCGAGCGGAACGTGGCGGCGGAGACGGCGAGCGACGCGCGCGGCCGCGTCGAGATCCGGTCGCGAGCTCACGAGCGTGACCAGGAGACGTCGTGCCGAGACGCTGGCGCGGAGCAAGAGGTAGCGCACACCGCCGCCGCCGGGCGCGTGGATCGCGATCCGCTCCGCGTCGAGCGCGTCGCGGAGCGGCGGCAGCGCCCGCTGGATGAGCGGGTCGTGCAGCGGACAGCCGGTCGCGTCGGCGACGCGGTGGGTGCCCGGGCGATAGAGGCCGACGAGCGCGCCGCGCGCCGTCCGACGCACCATCAGCTTCGACTGCACGCGATAGCCGTCGCGCGCGGCGGCGGGAACGATCGGCGCGACCGCGCGCGCGGCGGCGTCGCCGAGCGCCGCCCGGAAGGCGGTCCGCACGGTCTCGGTCTTGCGATCGAGCTGCTCGGCGTACGCGCGCGCGACCAGTGGACAGCCGGGACATGCCGGGTAGTGCGGGCACGCGACGGCGGCGCGGCGAGGAGCTCGCATCGGAGCACTCTGTGCCGCTGCGTCCCGACGTCGCAAGCCGCGAGCGCGGGTGCCGGCCCCGCCTCGCTCGGCGTCACCCGCCGTCGGCAGGGGGCCCTCAGGGACCACGAGCCCGCCGTCGGCGTCGATTGACTCCACGAGACTCGCCGCGTAGCCGTGAGGCGTCTTCCGACGCTCGCGACTTCGGCGATGCCGCTCACTGCTCTGACCCCTTCGTCCGCTCGACGGCGGTCCCCCGTCGTGCGCTACGTGGCGCCTTTCCTGATCATCGCCGCCGCCGCGTCGCTGCGTTTCGGGCTCTCCGGTCTCATCGGCCCGGCGGTTCCGTTCATCCTGTTCTTCCCGGCCGTCACGGTGAGCGCGTGGCTCGGGGGCCTCGCGCCCGGTCTGCTCGCAACGCTCCTCGGCGCGATCGTCAGTCACGTGATGTTCTTCACGCCGGAGGGCCTTCGGCCGCGCGTCGGCTTCAGCGAGGCGTTGCAGATACTGCTCTTCGTGCTCGCGTCGGTGCTGATCAGCCTCCTGTGCGAGTCGCTGCATCGTGCGCGCGACGAGGCGGAGGCCAGCTCGGGACGCGCCGCGTTTCTCGCGGAAGCGAGCGCCGTGCTCGCCTCGTCGCTCGACTACGAGACCACGCTGCGCAGCATCGCGCGAATGGCGGTGCCGTGTTTCGCCGACTGGTGCTCGGTCGACGTCCTGGAGGGCGACGGCTCGATCAATCGCCTCGCCGTCGCCCATGCCGATCCGGCGAAAGAAGACGTCGCGCGTGTGATCGCGCGCTACCCCCCCGACCCCGGCGGGCGCCACCCGCGCACCGCCGTCCTGCAAACCGGGCGCTCGGCGTTCATCGCCGACATCGACGACGACGTGCTCGGCCGCATCACCCAGGACCCGGAGCAGCTCCGCATCATGCGATCGCTCGGCTACCGCTCGGCGATGATCGTCGCGTTGCAGGCACGGCGGCAGACCCTCGGCGCGATCACGTTTGCGACCGCCGAGTCCGGCCGGCGGTACACGCCTGCGGATCTCGCGCTCGCCGAGGAGCTCGCGCGCCGCGCCGGCCTCGCGCTCGACAACGCGCACCTGTTCGTCGCCGAGCAGAGCGCGCGCACCGCGGCGGAGGAGGCGAGCCGCGCGAAGGACGAGTTCCTCGCGACGATCTCCCACGAGCTGCGCACGCCGCTGACGCCGATCCTCACCTGGGCGCGCATGATCCGGCGCGGCACTCTCGACGCCGCCGCCGTGAACCGCGCGCTCGAGACCATCGAGCGCAATGCGCGCTCGCAAGCGCAGCTGATCGAGGACCTCCTCGACGTCTCGCGCATCACCTCGGGCAAGATGCGGCTCGACGTCAGGCCGATCGAGCTCACCGGCGTGATCGAGACCGCGATCGAGACGCTCCGTCCCGCGGCCGAGGCGAAAGGCGTCCTCATCGACGTCGGTCTGGACCGCGACGCGGCGCAGACCTCGGGCGATCCCGAACGGCTTCAGCAGGTGGTCTGGAACCTGGTGTCGAACGCGATCAAGTTCACGCCGCGCGGCGGCCGCGTCCGCGTCGCGCTCGAGCGCGCCGACGACCATACGAAGCTGAGCGTCGCCGACAGCGGCAAGGGCATCAGTCCGGAGTTCCTGCCGCATGTCTTCGAGCGCTTCCGTCAGGCGGACGCGACGACGACGCGCGTCCACGCCGGGCTCGGGCTCGGCCTCGCGATCGTGCGCCACCTCGTCGAGCTGCACGGCGGGACGGTCCACGCGATGAGCGCCGGCGAGGGCAGGGGCGCGACGTTCACCGTGCGCCTGCCGATCATCGCGGCCCGACCGGTCGCGGAGCGGGGGCGCCGGCACACGCACGTCGCGAACGACGTCGATGCCGGCGGCTATCCCGACCTTTCCGGGCTCCGCGTCCTCGTCGTCGACGACGAGCCGGACACCTGCGAGGTCGTGATGCGGCTCCTCGGGCATTGCGGCGCGGACACCCGCTGCGCATCGTCGGCCGCGGCGGCGCTCGAGGCGCTCGAGACGTGGAACGCGGACATGCTGGTCTCGGACATCGGCATGCCCGGCGAGGACGGGTACATGCTGCTGCGGACGCTCCGTGCCCGCGGTCCCGAGCGTGGCGGCGCGATTCCCGCGATCGCGCTCACCGCGTACGCGCGCATCGAGGACCGGCTCCGGGCCCTCTCCGCGGGATTCCAGATGCACGTCCCGAAGCCGATCGAGCCGTCGGAGCTGGTGGCGATCGTCACCAGCCTCGCGCGCGGACTCGGCAAGGTCGCGTGACCGCCCGCCGCGCGGGAAACCACCGTCCGGCCTAGCGCCCGCGGGCAGCGGCGCGAAGGTAGTGGGCCTTCGCGCCGCTGCCGTCTCCGGTAGCTACGGGACGATCACCATCGACGGAACGCAGAACTCCGTCGGCCGGGTCACGTTGATGTGGTCGTGGCCGAACTGGTTGTTGATGAAGATCACCGTCGCTCGAATCGATCGCCGGCCGCGAGGGGAACGTCTGCTCCTGGTAGCAGACGAGGTTCTGGTCGGGATCGAGGATGCCCTCGCCGTTCTTGTCCGCGGCGGCGCAGAGCCAGGTCGGCTTCTTGAGGGACACGGCCAACGCGCCGAACTGATCCTCGACCTTGAGACCGTCCAAGCGGAAGCGGGTGTGCTTCAAGCGGTGGCACTTGAAGTGGTCGATGGTGGGAACGTCGAGCGGCGGCGGCGTCCCGAGCAAGCTCTTGTTGCTGGGCACCAGCATCAGCTCGGTCTTCGACACGTCGGCGAAGATGGTGCCGAACTGGTTGACGATCTCGACGTCGCGGATCTTGGGAACCTTCGGAATCCGCTGTTTCGCTAGATACCCGACGAGGTGCTCGGTGCCGGCGGGCGCACCCGGGTCCTCGTCGTTCTTGTCGGCCGGGTTGCACAGGCGCTTGACCCGGCCCGTCTCGACCACCGAGCCGAGGCCGAACTGATCGTCGAGCGACAGGATGCGGTCGTCGAACGGCTCGCGCCCGACCTCGTAGCACTGGAAGTGGCTGAGCTTGAGCGACGGCGTCAGCTGCGGCGTCGGCGTCGCGGTGCGCGTCGACGTCTGGATCGGTGTCGAGGTACGCGTCGGCGTCGGCGTGGGGGTCTTCGTCTTGGTGCTGGTGACGGTCGGCGTCGGCGTCACGGCCGGCGTCGCGGTCTTGGTCGGCGTCACGGTCGGCGTCGCGGTTTTCGTCGGCGTCTTGGTGACGGTCTTGGTCGGCGTGCCGGTGTGGCGTCGGCTCGTCGGCGTCGTCGGTCTTGGTCGGCGTCTTGGTCGGGGTCTTGGTCGGCGTCGGCGTCGGGCAGGCCTTCGAGTACTTGTTCGCCTTCGCGTAGTGGTAGTTGCCGTCGGTTCCCTTCAGCCACCACTTGAGGTCGTTGCCGTCGAACGTCGTCGAGAACATATAGAGCGGGCTGCGGCCGCTGTAGAACGTCGTGACCTGCCCGCGGCCTTGCGGGCTCGGAGAGAAGAAGTTCCGGTCGCCGACGCCGTAGTAGAGCGTGTACGATTCGTCGTTCTCGTAGCTCCAGTAGGCCTTGTACTGGCCGTTGCCGATGTACTTTACGCAGTCGACGAACGGGTACATCGGGTGAGCCTCCGCGGTCGTCGGTGCCGCGACGAGAGGTGTCGAGAGGACGAGCGCGACGACGGCGAGCAGGAACTTCCGCATGGTGTGGGCTCCTTACAGGTAAGTCGGGTCAAGGACGAACTGCGCTGGTGGGTTACCGCATCACAACGCAAGCGTCAATGAAATTCGCATAGATTGCGTAGGAGTTTCCGTATGCTGCAGCGTCTGCGCCATTTTGGCGCAAGGCGCCTGCCGTGCGTGTGGCGACATCGGTCACGCCCGTCGATGGGCGGCGGCGCCGTGGTTCGTGCGGCGCCGTCGTGTGGCTTTCGTCCACACCGCACCGCGCTGCCTCGGCGCAGCGCCGACGTGACGGTGAACGGCGCGTGATGCGGACGGCGCTCGTCCTCGATCGCTTCGACCCGTCGCATGGCGGGCTCGAGCGCTGGGCCTTCGATCTCGCCGCGTGGCTGGTGCGACATGCCGACGAGGTGCACGTCCTCGCTTTCGGCTTCGGCACCGGCACGGCGAAGATCGGCATCGTTCCGCACCGGCTCGAGGACGGCCGGTCCGCGCTGGTGCGGGCCGCGACCGTCGAGCGTCACCTCGGCACGCGATCCTTCGACGTCGTGCACGACCTCGGCACCGGCTGGGGCAGCGACGTGTTCCAACCGCAGTTCGGATCGCGGCGTGCCGGTGCACGCGGGACGCTCCGCGCGGCGTCGTGGCCGCGGCGCCTCGCGCTCTGGGTCTCTTCGGCCCGGCGCGTGCGCGACCGCGAGCAACGCGCCGTCGAGCGCCGGCAGTGCGCCGAGGCCGCGATCGTGATCGCGGTCTCGGTGATGGTGCGCGATCACCTCGTCCGGCTGAACGGCGTCGACGCGCGGCGGATCGAGGTCGTTCACAACGGGGTCGACGTCGCGCGCTTCTCCCCCGAGCGTCGCGCCGCGCGCCGCGGCACGATGCGGCGGCAGCTCGGTGTCGCCGACGATCAGGTCGCGTTCCTGCTGGCCGCGCACAATCTCCGGCTGAAGGGCGCGGCGACGGCGATTGGCGCGCTGGCGCGCATCGCAGCGGCCGCGCCCGGCGCTCGGCTGCTCGTGATCGGTCGCACCGACCCCGAGCCGTACCGCCGTCTCGCCGTCCGCCTCGGCGTCGCCGGTCGCGTCCGCTTTCTCGGATTCGCCGACGAGCCCGCCGACTACTACGCGGCGGCCGACGTGTACCTCCATCCCACGTTCTACGACGCCTGCAGCCTCACGGTGCTCGAGGCGTGGGCGAGCGGGCTGCCGGCGATCACGACCCGCGCGAACGGCGCCGCGGAGCTGATGGCGAGCGGCGAGCACGGCATCGTGATCGACGACGCGCGCGACGTCCGCGGCCTCGCCGCGGCGATGCTCGAGCTCGTCGACGGCGGCGCGCGCCTGCGCATGGGCGCCGCGGCCCGCGCCCTCGCCGAGGAGCAGTCGAGCGAGCGGAACTTCGCGCGCATCTCGGATCTCTACCGCCGCTTCGCCGGTGGCTCGTGAACGTGGCTTCGGCGCTCCGCTGACGCGCCGCCAACGGCGCGCGCGGCTCGGGTCACGCGTCGCTCGTCAGGTAGCCGAGGGCGAGGAGCTCGGGCTTGGCGATCGCCAGCACCTGGCGGAGCTTCCAGCGCGAGTAGCGGCGGTGCTTGTGGACCGAGTCGGTGCGAACCTCGGGGCGGAGCGCGGCGATCGTTCGGTCGGCGCCGTCGACGCCGACGAAGCCGAGCACCCGGCCGGCGGTCGCCGCGAAGCTCGCGCACAGGTCCTCGTAGCGCACCTCGAGGCAGCGCTCGCGCAGCATCGATCCGAAGGCGCGGCCGAGCGCGACGCTGTTCGCCCAGTGGAGCGCGTTGTACACGTGCGGCCGGCGGCGATAGTCGTCGTGCGTGAGCCGCAGGCGACGCCAGCGCCGGATGCGGTCGGTGTTGAAGTAGACCTTCTTCCAGAACGCGCTGCGGGGGGCGATGTGGTCGGAGAACGCGACGTCGCGCCCGTCACGCACGAGATGGATGAAGCGCGCGTCCGGAAAGAGCAGGTCGACGATCGGGAGGATGTACGTGGTCTCGCAGAGCTTCCAGCCCCACCGTTCCCCAGGCCGCCGGTCGAAGCCGTCGAGGTGGCGCGCGAACACCTCGCGCACGAGCGCCGGCAGCGTGTCGTCGCCGCCGAGGTCGTGACGCCAGAGCGCCGAGTAATCGGGGTAGTGACGGACGACGAGGTGCTCGACGAGCGCGAGCACGTCCTCGGAATCGTGCGAGGCGTTCTGGTGCGCGCCCATGAACACGCCCGCGGTCTCGAGAACGCGCGCCAGCAAGCGGCTTCCCGAGTGCGATTTGTTGAAGACGACGATCGGCGGACACGCGGTCGCGAGCTCGGCGCGGAGGACGACGAGCGGATGATGCGGCGACATCACGCGGGGATCTCTACGATTGCGCGTCGGGCTCCGCAACGCGGCGCCGCCGCGCGGTAACCGCGATGCACCCGGCGGTCTTCGCGGAGTTCGACCGCGTCTGCGCCGCGCACGGCGCGGGCGGCGCCGTCCTCGAGATCGGCGCGCTGCCGTCGGACGAGAGCCTCCTCTGCCTCGCCGCGCTCGCCGGCGCGTCGGAGAAGGTCGGCGTCGACCTGGTCGCCGCGGGCCGCCATCGCGACTTCGCGATCGTGCGCATGAACGCCAACACGCTCGAGGGATTTCCCGACGCGCGCTTCGACACGATCCTCTGCAACGCGGTCTTGGAGCACGACCCGTGCTTCTGGCGCACGCTCGCGGCGATCCGGCGGGTGGCGCGGCCGGGTGCGCTGGTCGCGATCGGCGTGCCGGGCTTCGACCGGCTCGCGCCGGCACCGTGGCGGACGCTCCTCCGCCGGCTGCGCGCCGCGCCGCTGATCGGGCGGCGCTTCGCCGGCCCGCTCGATCCGCTGCTGGCGGCGACGCCGACGCTCGTCCCGCACGAAGGGCCCGGGGACTACTACCGCTTCTCGCCGCGTGCGGTGCGCGAGGTCTTCTTCGCCGGCATGCGCGACGTCGAGGTGCGGACGCTGCTGAGCCCGCCGCGCGTGATCGGCGCGGGCAGGATGCCCTAGCGGCGCCCGGCGACGCTCAGCTCGCGGCGACCCGGTTCAGCACGTCGGCGAGCGTCGGCAGCCAGCGCGCGAGCGAGTACTCCTGCTCGCAGTAGCGCCGGCCCGCGAGCCCGATCGACCGGCGCAGGCCGGCGTCGGCGGCGAGGCGCCGGATCGCGTCGTGCCAGTCCGTCTCATTCGCGGCCAAGAGGCCGCGCGCGCGATCGGCGAGGATGCGGGTGTTCACCCCGACGGGAGACGCTACCGCCGGCACGCCGGCCGCCATGTACTGGAGGAGCTTGAGGCCGCACTTGCCGCGCTGGAACGGCTCGTCGACGAGCGGCATGACGCCGACGTCGAAGTGCGCGCCGAGCCGCCGCTCCTCGCGCGGCGTCCAGCGCACGTAGCGCCAGCGCAGCGCGCCGCCGTCGAGCCGCGGGCGCGGGCGCGTCATCACCACGAGCTCGAAGCCGATCGTCCGCTGCAGGCGCGCGAGCATCGCGAGGTGCGGGACCAGCGTCGCCTCGATCGAGAGCGGCGAGCCGCACCAGCCGACGCGCAGCGGACCGCGCGCGGCTCCCGCCGGCGCGAGCTCGTAGCGGTCGGTCTCGACCACGGTCGGCAGCACCGTGACGCGCGCGCTGAAGCGGCGCGCGAACTCGGCGAGGTACTCGTTGCCGGCCGTCACCCAGGCGGCGTGCCGGCACATCCACTCCGCGTGCGCCGCCTTGTCGCCGAGAAAGATGGCGTCGTCGAAGTCGAAGACGACGCGGCGATTGCGCTGGAAGAGCGCGCGCTCGTAGCGCAGGTCGAGTCCCAGGAGGTCGCGGTTCACCAGCACGGCGTCGAACCGCCGCGCGTCGCGGACGTCGCGCGCCCGGCTCGTCCGCTGGAGGGCGCGCACCGCGTAGCCGCGGACGGCTCGCAAGGACGCGACCCGCGTGCGCCGGCGGCGCTCGCGCTGCGGACGGTTCGGACGGAGCGACACGCGCCAGCCCAGGCGCGCGAGGTGCGGCACGAACTGGATCACGCGAAAGCGGCTCGCGGGGTCGAAGGTGCTGTGCGTGCACGCCATCAGCCGCCGCATCGTCGTGCGCCGGTCTTACGCGCGCCGATCCGCGACGGTCAACGCCGACGTTGGAACCCTCGAACGGCGTGATCTATGGTCCGCGCGGGTCGACCGAGCATGTCCGCACCGCTCCGCGTTCTGATGGTGTCGCAGCGCTTCCCGCCGCACCGCCTCGCGGGCGCCGAGCTGCACGCCGACGCCCTGGCACACGCGCTCGTCGCGAGCGGCGTCGACGTGGAGGTCGTCACCACCCGGCGCAGCGGCGAGCGCCCGGCGTCGCCGCCGGCGAACGGCGTGCCGATCCGCTGGCTCACGGCGGCGCGGTCGCCGTTCGAGAAGCCGTCGCGATTTCTCCGCGCCGCGCGCTGGGTCGCGGCGGCACGCGGCCGGTTCGACGTCGTGCACGGGCACTGTCTCTCGGCGACGTCGCTCGGCGCGGCGGCGGGCGCCGCGCGCGCCGGCATCCCCGTCGTCCTGCAGCCGAGCCTCGGCGGACCAGACGGCGAGATCCGCAAGATCGTCGCCAGCGCGGCCGCGCCGGTGATGAAGGCGCTCCTCCGCCGCATCGACCGGTTCGCGGTCCTGAGCGCCGGCATCGGCGACGAGCTCCTCGCGCTCGGCGTCTCGCCGACACGGCTGACGCCGGTCGAGAACGGCGTCGACCTCGCGCGCTTCACGCCGGCCGACGAGGCGGCGCGCCGGCGTCTTCGCGCCGCGATCGGTCTGCGGGACGAGCCCGTCGCGCTCTTCGTCGGTCAGCTCGTCGCGCGCAAGGGCATCCGGGACCTGCTCGACGTCTGGCCGGCGGTGCGAGCGGCGCTCGGTGACGTCACGCTCGCCGTCGTCGGTGAAGGCGAGGAAGCGCCCGCGGTCCGTCGCCTCGCCGCGACGCCGGAGTCCGGCCTGGTCTATCTCGGCCGCCGCGACGACGTGCCGGAGCTCCTGCGCGCCGCGACCGTCTTCGTCATGCCGTCGGCGAACGAGAGCTTCGGCTGCGCGGTCGTCGAGGCGATGGCGTGCGGCGTGCCCGTCGTCGTCGGCAGGACCGGAATCGCGGCGACGTTGCCGATCGACGGCGCCGCCGGACGGGTGGTGACGCCGCGGCGCCCCGGCGAGCTGCGGGACGCGTTGATCGCGCTTCTCGCCGCCCCCGAGCGGCACGCCGACCTCGGCAGCGCCGGCCGCCGGCTCGCTGAGCGCTTCGACATGGCGCGGGTCGCGGGCGCCTACGTCGCGCTCTATCGCGAGGTCTCGGTGCGCCCGGCCGCCGCGCGGTGACGCCGCGCCTGTCGATCGTCGTCGAGACGGTCAACACGCCCGCCGGCGATCGCCGCCGCCTCGACGCCTGCCTCGCCGCGCTCGCCGCACAGACGCTCGCCGCGTCGGCGTTCGAGGTGATCGTCGCGATCGATCCCGCGGTGCATCCGCGTCTCGCCGCGCACGTCGCGGCGGTCGCGCCGGCGGCGCGGACGCTCGACGCCCGCGGCCGTCACTACTACGCGCAGAAGAATCTCGGGGCGCGCGCCGCGCGCGCCGACGTCGTCGCCTTCATCGACTCCGACTGTGTGCCGGCGTCCACCTGGGCCGCCGCGATCGTCGAGGCGTTCGCGCGCGCCGACGCCGCGCTCGGCGCGGTCCAGGGGACGATCGACTGCGGCGATTCCGTCGCGGCGAAGGCGTTCCTGGTGACGAGTTTCCCGGATCTCCAGACGCGCGCGGCGCGGGCGACGCGGACGCTCACCGGCAACAACTCGGCATTCCGCCGGTGCGATCTCGTCGCGAGCCCCTTCGACGAAACGCCGGTCTTTCACGGACCCGAGGTGCGCACGGCGGCGCGCCTGCGCCGCGAGGGGCGCGCGATCGTTCTCCTCCCGCAAGCAGCGAACCGCCACTATTTCACGCCGGGACTCGGCGGCTTTCTCACCTTCGGCACGTACTGGGGCTGGTGCTTCCTGGCGCTGCGGCGCGATCCGCGCGCCGACGTACGGTACGCGCGCCTCTTCCGCACGCTCGGCCCGGCGTCGCCGCTCGTCCTCGCGCCCGCGAAGGCCGCCCTCGACACCGCCCGGCTCCTTCGCCGCCGGCGCGACCTCGGGCTCGGCGCGGGAGCCGCGGTCGTCGCCGCCGGTCTCTTGTGGGCGCATGCCGCCGCCGTCGGCCTCGGCGCCGCGCTCGCGGTCGTCGGCCGCGAGCCGCCGGTGCCGCCCTACTGACGCGCGCCGGCCGATTTGCGGGAAGCGGTGGCGTCGACGGCCGCGCCGCCGCCGGCGGCATCGCGGCGTGGCGTCGCCGCCGCGCGGTCGTCCTCGCCGGCGAGCGCGGCGGCGAGCGTGTCGCCGACGATCGTCAGCTCGCCGGCGTAATCGGCGAGCGCGCTGCGGATGATCGCGACGTCGACGCCGCGATCGTGCGCGGCGCCGTAGCGATTCTCGGCGAGGGTGTTCGCCGGATACCGGCCCGCCGGATGTGCGAAGAGATCGACGCCGGCGACGACCAGGCGCCGCGGCTGCAACGCGGCGGCGGTCGCGACCATCAGCGCGCCGTTCGTCGGCCGCGCCGGCCACGCCTGGTCGCGGACGAAGGGCAGGGCGGATGCGACGGCAAACGTCTCGATCGCGGCGAAGCGCAGGCGGAGCGTCCGCGCGAGGAGGACCTCGCGCGCGAGCGCCTCGTCGCGAAAGGCGAGGACGGCGCCGCGGAGCCGCCACGCCGTGCGCTGGTCGCCGACGAAGACCAGCTGCGGATCGAGCAACCGCTGGCGCTCGATCCATCGCCAGTTGACGCGGAAGAGCGCGTCGTGCCGCACGGCGAGCGCCCGCGGGTCCTCCGACGTCGGTCCGTTGCCGAGGCAGAGGATGGTGTCGGGACGACCGAGACGCCGCGACAGCGCCGCGAGGTCGGCGATCCGGCGGGCGCGCTGCAATGCGACGAGGGCGCGGCCCGGGCGCGCGCGCGCGAGCGTCGCGCCCCGGCTCGCGACCCGCGCGGCGCGATCGCCGGCGGACGCCGGCGTGCTCGGCCCGAGATGCGCGAGGACGTCGGCAGGCTCGCCGCCGTCGAGAACCGCGAGACCGGCGGCGCGTGCCGCGGACGCGACGCGCGGGACGCGGTCGCGCGCACCGACGAGGACGAGGACCTCCGGTCGGAGCTGACGCAGGAAGCGCCGGAAGACCGGCGCCAGCGCCAGCGGCGCCGGCAGCGCGAACTCGTCCGGGTAGCGGCGCGCGAGCCAGGCGCACGTCGCAGGCGAGGACGAGGTCACCACGATGCGATGCGCCGGCGCCCCGGCGCGAACCGCGCGCAGCAGCTCGTCGCGCGCGACGAAGTCGCCGGGCCCGTCGCCGTGAAACCAGACCGAGCGCCGGGCGCGGTGGTGGTAGAGTCCCGCGCCGCGCAACAGGTGGATCAGCGCCGGCTTCGTCATGGTTGCGTCGCCGCGCTCACTCGGCGGTCGCTGCGCGCGAGCACCGCTGCGACCGCGTCGACGACGGCATCGACCTCGATGCCGCGGATGTGCCAGCCTTCACGGTCGTCGCGATAGGCGTGGTGCGTCGCGGGGCGCCGGGCCTGGATCACGACGTGCTGGGCGCCCCATGGTCCGGTGCGCTCGGGAAACGTCGGGCCGAAGAGCGCGACGACCGGCGTTCCGGTCGCGGCGGCGGCGTGCATCGGCCCGGAATCGCCGGTCAGCATCACCGCCGCGCGACGGTAGAGCGCGAGCGCCTGCGCCAGCGTCAGCGTGCCGACGAAGCTCGCGACCGGCACGTCGCGAAGGAGCGCGACGAGGCGCCTGCCGCGGTCCTCCTCGCCGGGCCCGCCGGCCAGGACGACGGGCACGCGCAGGCGACGCCAGAGCGCGCGGATCGCCGCCGCGTGGCGCTCGATCGGCCACTCCTTGGAGCGCCAGCGGCTGAACGGGTTCACCAGGAGAAACCCTTCGGCTGCGGTGCCGCGCGTCGCGAGCGCGGCGACGACCTCGCGGTCGGCGCCGGCGGCGACGACGACTTCCGGGCTCGGATCGTCGACGGCGATGCCCGCGTGCTCGAGCACGTCGCGGCACACCGCGATCGCGTGGCGCTCGAGACACGGCCGGTGAACGCCGTGCCAGCCCGGCCGGAATCCGCCGCGGCCGATCTTCACGCGTGCGCCGCTCGCGTAGGTCCAGGCCGCGCTCCGGCGACCGCCCTGGAGGTCGATCGCCAGGTCGGGACGCGAGGCGCCGGCGGCGCGCAGGAGGCGTCGCGCCTCGAGCCACGCGCCGGCGGCGGAGCCGCCGGCGCGGGCGCCGACGAGCCGGTCGACGAACGGGCTCGCGTGTAGCAGCGCCGCGAAGCGCGCCTCGACGGCGACCGCGATCTCGGCCGCCGGCCACGCGCGCCTGAGCGCCCGCAGCGACCCGGTCGCGTGCACGACGTCGCCGAGCGAGCTCAGCTTGACGACGAGTATGCGACGCGGCGCCGGCGTGAGCGGCAGCGGGATCGGAGCCAGGGGAGCGGCGATCGTCGTCGGCGAGCGATGATGCGGCGGAGCGGTGGTCGCGATCGGCGGCACCCGCTCCGGCGGCGCGGCGGTCGTCCTCGTCCCGGCGTGACGCGGCGGATGCGCGGTCGCCATCAGCGGGACGCGGCGCGGCGCGCCGGCAGGACGGCGGGCCAGCGACGGAGCTGCGCGACGACGGCGGCGAGCACCTCGTCGACGCCGAGCTCGCGCATGCAGCGATGATGGCCGAGCGGGCACGCGCGCTGCTGGCACGGTCCGCAGTCGACCTCGCGCTGGAGATGCACGGCCTTCGCGTAACGGGTCTCGCTCCAGGCGATGACGGTCGGACCGAAGAGCGTGATCACGGGAACGCCGAACGCCGCCGCGAAGTGGCGCGGTCCGCTGTCGGTGGTGACGAGAAGACGGCTGCGCCGGACGAGCGCCTTCGAGAGCCCGAGCGACGGGCGCTCGCCGGCGATGCTCCGCACCCGTGGATGCGACGCCGCCTGCGCGATCGCCCGGGCGGCGTCGCGCTCGGCCGGTCCGCAGAAGACGACGACGTCGAGGCCGAGCTCGGCCGCGATCCTGCGTCCGAGCTCGGCGAAGTACTCCGCGGGCCAGAGCTTCGCCGGACCGAAGGCGCTGCTCGGGTTCAGGACGACGACGTGCGAGTCGGGCGAGAGCCCGAGCGCCGCGTACGCTTCGTCCGCCGCGTCCTCGTCGGCGACCGTCGTGGCGAGCTCGAGCGCCGCCGACGGCGGCGCGCCCCCCGCCGCTTCGGCGAGGCGGCCGTACGCGTCGACTGCCGAGTGAGGAATCCAGCGCCGCCCGTCACGCGGCAGCGCCAGTCGCGCCGTCAAGAAGATCGCACGCCGGTTGCGGGCGTAGCCGATGCGATCGCGCGCGCCGCTCGCCCACGCGATCATCGCGCTCCGCCGCGAGCTCGTGAGGAGGATGACGGCGCGCGGGCGCGCGCCGCGCAGCCGGCGAGCCAGGCGCCATGCCTGCCGCCTCCCGTCGGGTGCCGACGCATCGTAGGGCCAGTGCTCGTCGACCCACGGCGTCCCCGCGAGCACCGGCGCGACCGCCGGGCGGACGATGCCGATGATCCACGCCGGTCCGAACCGCTCGCGGATCGCGCGCAACGCAGGCGTCGCCATCACGAGGTCGCCGACCCAGTTCGGCAGGAAGAGCGCGATCGTCGTCACCACGCAGTGCAGTCGACCACGGCCCCGGCGCTGTCAACACGTCCGGCGGTGCGCCGCTACTCCGCCTCCGCGCGCCGGACGCGGCGCGCGGCGCCGGGAAGGGCTCCGTCGAATTTGGGAGGCCGTCTCACGTAAGTCCGTCGCGGATGTCGTCCCTTATCCCGATTGTCTATCCGTGCCGTCCGTCTACTTCACGAGACACGACATGCGCCACGTGCGAACGACTTCCTGCGACGATGCCGGTCGCCGACCCGCGGTCTCGGATCATCGGTGACGTTTCGCGTCTACTGCGTCCACTGTCGCGTCGTGGTGCTGACGGGTGTCACCTTGCTCGGCGACGACGACGCGCGGCTGCTCGCCGATCACCTCAGGACGTACCATCCGACCTTCGTCCGGCGGAGGGACATCGCGCTCGGCGATCTGCTCCGGCATTTCGAGTTTCGCACGGACTCCGACGTGGACGTCTGACGCGCCACCCCGGCGCACCGCCGCGGAGGATCCTCGCATGCCGATCGCCGCTGCTCGGGGAGTTGACCCGAATTCTAACCTTCATTAGATTCTGCCGCCGCGGGCGACACCGAGGCGAACCGAGTGGATCACGCGACCCAGCAGCGCCTCACGGCACGCATCGAGGATCTCCGGAGGCGGAGGTCGACCGACCTGGCAGCCGCGACGTATCGCGTGCCGGCCGCCGACTACACGAGCGCCCGTGGGCTCGCGGCCGAGCTGGGGACTCTCTTCCTTCGCGGGCCGTTGCTCGCGGGTCTTGCCGCGGACGCGCGCGCGCCCGGGGACTGGTTCAGCTTCGACGCATGCGGCCGCTCGGCGGTGGTGTGGCGCGCCGCCGACGGACGGCTGCGCGCGTTCGTGAACGCCTGCCGTCACCGCGGCATGCGCGTCGCGTCCGGGTGCGGGCATGCGCCGCGTGCGCTGGTCTGCCCGTATCACGCGTGGAGCTACGACGCCGACGGCAAGCTCGCCGGCATCCCGGGCGACGAGGGCTTCTCCGACGTCGCACGCGAGACGCTCGGGCTCACGCCGCTCGCGGTCCACGAGGAGGCGGGGCTCGTCTGGGTCACGCTCGACGCTGCCGGTGCGGCCGCGGCGCCGTCGCTCGGCGGCGCGGAGGCCGAGATCGCCCCGTTCGGGCTCGTCGCGTATCATCGCATCGAGCATCGCGAGCATCGTTTCGCGGCGAACTGGAAGCTCACCGTCGACTCGTTCATGGAGGCCTACCACCTCCACGCGTTGCACAAGGAGAGCCTGCGGCCGCTCTTCCACGGCAACGTCTCGATCTTCGACGGCTTCGGCCGGAACTGCCGCATCATGGGCGTGCGGCGCACGTTCGACGAGCTGATGGCGGGCGGCAACGGCGGCCTGCTGCCGCACGTGACGATCCTCTACCTGATCTTTCCGAACGCGGTCCTCATCCACCAGCAGGATCACGTCGAGCTCTACCAGTCGTTCCCCGACGTCGCGGACCCGAGCGTCTGCGACGTCCGCGCCACGCTCTACGCGCCGCGGGCGCCCGCGAGCGACGGCGAGCTCGCGCACTGGATGAAGAACCTCGAGCTGATCGACCACGTCACCAGCACCGAGGATTTCGCCGCCTGCGAGAAGATCCAGGCGAACCTCCGTGCCGGCGCGGTGCCGTTTCTCGTCCTCGGCCGCAACGAGCCCGGCGTCGCGCACTTCCATCGGACGCTGCACGACGTGCTCGGCACGGCTGCGGAAGGCTGAACGCGATGGACCGCGACCGCGGCAAGCAGAGCGCACGGCCGACCGGGAGGCGGAGCGATGCACGTCGGTAGCGGCACCTTCTTTCAGAACCTCGGGAACGCGCGCTCGGACGCGGAGGTCTACGCCCACGAGCTCGCGATGGCGGACCTCGCCGAGCCGCTCGGCTTCGACTCGGTGTGGGCCGCCGAGCACCACTTCACCGACTACACGATGTGCCCGGACCCGTGTCAGCTGCTGACCTGGGTCGCGGCGCGCACGACGCGCGTCGAGCTCGGCAGCATGGTGATGGTGCTGCCGTGGCACGATCCGGTGCGGATCGCCGAGGGCTTCACGGTCCTCGACCACCTGTCGCACGGCCGCGCGATCCTCGGCATCGGCCGCGGCCTCGCGCGCGTCGAGTTCGAGGGCTTCCGGGCGGCGATGGGCGAGTCGCGCCGGCGCTTCGTCGAGTACGCCGAGGCGATCCTGCGCGCGCTCGAGACCGGCTTCATCGAGTACGACGGCGCGGTCTACCGGCAGCCGCGCGCCGCGATCAGACCGGCGCCGCTTGGATCGTTCCGGGGCCGGGTGTACGCGTCGTCGGTCTCGCCGGAATCGTCGCGCATCATGGCGCAGCTCGGCGTCGGGATCATGATCATCGCGCAGAAGCCCTGGGAGAAGACCCTCGCCGACCTCGAGGAGTATCGGACGATCTACCGCGAGGTGAACGGCGAGGAGCCGCCGAGGCCGCTGCTGGTGAGCTTCACCGCCGTCCACGAGGACGCCGAGACCGCGCGCGAGATGTTCGAGCGCCACGTCGTCCGCTACTGCGCGTCGACGATGGACCACTACGAGTTCGACGACGCGCGGCTCGCGGACGTGCCGGGCTACGAGTACTACGCGGGCCTGAGCAAGAACATCGCGAAGCACGGCCGCGACCGGTTCGCGCGCTTTCTCGCCGAGCTTCAGGTGTTCGGCACGCCGGATCAGGTCGTCGAGCAGATGATCGAGAACAACCGCCGGATCGGCGGCGCGGGCGTGATCGGCGTCTTCAGCTACGGATCGATGCCGCCGCCGCTCGCGCAGGCCAACATCCGGCTCTTCGCCGAGAAGGTGCTGCCGCGGCTGAAGGCGCACGAGGAGACCGCGCCGCGCGCCGCGTGAGCGCCGCAGGGGAGAGTGCGATGCCGGGACCGCTTCAGGGCGTGAAGGTGATCGAGCTGGCGGGCATCGGGCCCGGGCCGTTCTGCGCCATGATGCTCGCCGACATGGGCGCCGAGGTGCTGCGCGTCGACCGCGCCGGGAGCGTGCCGCGCGACTTTCCGCACCGGACCGCGCGCCGACCTGCTCGCGCGCGGCCGGCGCAGCATCGGCGTCGATCTGAAGAGTCCCGCGGGCGTCGAGACGGTGCTCCGCCTCGTCGAGAAGGCCGACGTGATCTGATCGAGGGCTTCCGGCCCGGCGTGATCGAGCGGCTCGGCCTCGGCCCCGACGTGTGCCTCGCGCGCAATCCGCGCCTCGTCTACGGGCGCATGACGGGCTGGGGCCAGGACGGGCCGCTCGCGCAGGCCGCCGGGCACGACATCAACTACATCGCGCTGACCGGGCGCCCTGCACGCGCATCGGCCGCAAGGGCGAGCCGCCGGTGCCGCCGCTGAACCTCGTCGGCGACTTCGGCGGCGGCGGCCTGCTGCTCGCGTTCGGCATCGCCTGCGCGCTGGTCGAGCGCGGCGCGGTCCGGGCAAGGGCAGGTCGTCGACGCCGCGATGGTCGACGGCGCCGCCGCGCTGATGGCGATCATCTACGGCGCGCAGCAGCAGGGCTGGTGGACCGACGAGCGCGGCGCCAACTTGCTCGACGGCGGCGCGCCACTTCTACGACACCTACGAGACGCGCGACGGCAAGTACGTCTCGATCGGCTCGATCGAGCCGCAGTTCTACGCGCTGCTGCTCGCGGCTCACCGGCCTCGACGGCGAGGACCTTCCGCACCAGTTCGACCGCAGCGCGGTGGCCGGAGCTGCGCGAGCGCCTCGCCGCGATCTTCAAGACCAAGACGCGCGACGAGTGGTGCGCGATCATGGAAGGCACCGACGTCTGCTTCGCGCCGGTGCTGACGCTCGGCGAGGCGCCGCGCATCCGCACGCGGTCGCGCGCGGCGCCTTTCGTCGACGTCGACGGCGTCGCTCCAGCCCGCGCCGGCGCCGCGCTTCAGCCGCACGACCGCGGCAGCTCGGGCGCCCGCCGGCGTATCCCGGCGAGCACACCGACGCGGCGCTCGCGCGACTGGGGCTTCGCTCGCGACGAGATCGCGCGGCTGCGGGACGCGAACGCGATCGCATGAGATGCCGGCGTCCGCTGCATCGCCGCGGCGGTACGCGTCCGCCGTCCGGACGGCAACCGCCTCGACGACGAAGTCGGCACGCACGCGCCTGCGGATCCTCGAATCGGCCGCGCGCGTCTTCCGTCACGCCGGCTACGCCTCGACCTCGCTGCGCGACATCGCCGCCGAGGCGCGGATGCAGGCCGGCAGCCTGTACTACCACTTCGACGACAAGGAGCAGCTCGTCGCCGAGGTTCTCGATCTCGGGGTCCGCGGCGCGCATCGCGGCGCGCGGCGCGCGGTTGCCGCCGTCGCCGCCGGTGCGCCGGCGACCGAGCGGCTGCGCGCCGCGCTCCGGTCGCACCTGCGCTACATCCTGAAGGAGAGCGACTTCGCGTCGGCGAACCTCCGCATACTCCGCGACGTTCCCGTCGCGGTTCGCGAGAAGCATCTCGTCCGGCAACGCGCGTACGGGCGCTTTCTCGCGACCCTGTTCGAGGACGTCGCGCGCGAGCACGGCGCCGATCCCGCGATCGACCTCTCGCTCGTGCGTATGCTCTGCCTCGGCGCCCTCAACTGGTCGATCGAGTGGTACAAGCCAGACCGCCTCGCGCCCGACGAGATCGTCGATCAGCTCGTGACGGTCGTCGAGCGCGGCATCGTGCCGCCGCCGGTTTCTCGTGCCGACGCGGCGCCGGCGACGGCAGTGCCGCCGCTGGCGCGACGCGCCGCCCGCCGGCGGCGGTGATGCGACACGCACAGGCCGCTCGCCGGCGGCGGTGACGCAAAGCGCGCGCGCCGCTCGACGGCGCCCGTGCGCGCGGCGACGGCGGCGGTGACGCCGTCTCGCGCGCCTGCGCGCCGCCGAACGCGGAACGCCGGCCTGGCGTCGCACGGCTACTCGGCGGGCAGCTCGACCGTGAAGATCGCGCCTTCACCGGGCTCGCCGCCGACGTCGATCGTGCCGCCGTGCGCCTCCACGATCCGCCGCGCGACCCAGAGACCGAGCCCGAAGCCGCCGTACCGCCGCACCGAGACCGCCCGTTCGAAGCGCGCGAATATTCGCGTGCGATCGGCCGGCAGGACTCCGTCACCGCCGTCGTGGACGCGCAGACGTGCGCTCCGGCCGTGACGCTCGGCGCTGAGATCGACGACCTTCCCGGCGCCGAACTTGAAGGCGTTCGACAGGAGATTCCCGAGCACCTGAGCGATGCGCGGGCGATCCCAGCGGCCCCAGAGCGGTCCCTCCGCCCGCACCACGAGGGGACAGCCGGCCTCGGTCGCCTGCGGCGCGAAGTCCTGCGCGATCTCGCGGACGAACGCCGCGAGGTCGAGCCGCTCTTGGACGAGCTCCAATCGATCGGTGTCGAGACTCGAGACGTCGAGGAGCTCGTCGACGAGATGGGTGAGCCGCTGCACGTGGCGCAGCGTGCTCTCGAGCCCCTTGGCGACCGCCGCGGGCGGCGGTTGCGTCAGGTCCGAGGAGGCGCGCGTCAGCGTACGCACGTGGAGGAGGAGCGGCGTCAGCGGCGTCTTCAGCTCGTGGGACGCGAGGAGCAGGAAATTCTCCCGCGCCGCGATCGCCTCTTGCGCCTCGCGGTAGAGGCGCGCGTTCTCGAACGCGACGCTCGCCCGGCGGGCGAGCTCTTCGGCGAGCGCAGCGTCGCTCGCACTGAACGAGCGCCCCGACGGTCCGACGGCGAGCGTCAGGACGCCGAGCGGGTCGCCTCGCGCCGTGAGCGGCAACGCCAGGACCGATCCCTCTCGGTTGCGCTCCGCGTCCGCCGGCGCGCCCGCTGCCGACGCCTGCTTGGCGGCCGCGTCCGCGCCGGCCGACGCTGTCCCGCCGCCAACGGCTGCCCCGGCGGCGACGGCAGCCGCGCCGGCGACCGCGACGCTCGCCACTTCCGCGGGCGTCGCGTCGCGGGCGGCGACCCTGCGCGACGCGCCGCCTTCGCCGACGAGGTCGGCCGTCGCCCGATCGGCGAGCCGCGGCACGGCGAGCGTCACCAGCGTTTCGGCGATCGCCGTCTCGTCCAACGACTCGGAGAGTAACGCGCTCGACTCGCTGAGAAACGCCAGCGACGCTTGCGCGCGATGACGGTCGCGGCGCAGCTCCGCTTCCGCGAGCGCGCGGCCGACCGCCGCGGGTAGGCGGGTGAGCCGGTCCTTCAGGAGGTAGTCGCTCGCGCCGGTCTTGATCGCTTGCACGGCGACGTCCTCGCCGATCGTTCCCGAGACCAGGATGAACGGCAGATCGGCGCACGTCTGCCGGACGACGGCGAGCGCGTCGATGCCGCTCCATCCGGGAAGCGAGTAGTCCGAGATCGCAATGTCCCAGCGGCAGCGTGCGAGCGCGTCGATCAGCGCGGCGCGCGTCTCGACGCGCTCGATGACCGGATCGTAGCCGCCGCGACGCAGCTCGCGCTCGACGAGCAGCGCGTCGGTCGGGGAATCCTCGATCGCTAGAACGAGCAGATGCACCATGATGGTCGGCGACGCCGTCATGATTGGTTCTTGTCGGGGTGGGCGCCAAGGCCGAAAATGACGTGCGAGGAGGACCGCGATGGGCATGCACGACGTCGGTCTCGGTCGCGTTACGCACAACTCCGTAGGACGGGAGATCCTGGTCGTCGACGACGACGTCGGGATCCGCGAGGCCCTCGAGGAGCTCCTCGCGATCGAGGGCTACTACGTGCGCCTCGCGGAGAACGGTGCGGTCGCCCTCGACATCGTGCGGCAGGAGCGCAAGCCCGACCTGATGCTGCTCGATCTGATGATGCCGGTCATGAGCGGCTTCGAGCTCCTCGAGCTGCTCGAGGACGGCGATCCCGACCTCGCCGTGGTGCCGATCTTCGTGGTCTCCGCGTTCAACGCGCCCCTGATGCCGACCGCCGCCGGCGGCGGCGTCAAGCGCTGCTTCGGAAAGCCCGTCGACGGCGACGCGCTGCTCGACGCGATCCGTGACGACCTCGCCGGCGCCGCGTCGCCGCCGCCGCCGCACTGAGCCCGCGCGCGCCGGCGCCGCGTTTCCGTTCACCCCTCCGACCGTCGCCGTCCCGACGTCCGCCCGCGCCGGCGCGGATCGTGCAGACCGCACCCGTCGCCCCCTGCCGGGCAGCGGCAGCCGATGGCGTCGGGCGATGAGGACGTCAGGAATTTGACTCGGAGCTCCAGCAAATGTGCGCGCCTGCGACCGGAATTCGCATCCTGTTGATCGAGGACAACGAGGTCGATCGTGAGCTCGCCGCACGCGCGCTCGCGAGCCTCGCCGTTCCGCCGGGACCGGCTGCGCTCACGTCCGCGGGAAGCTGGGCCGAGGCGGAGCCGCTGCTCGCCGCCGAGTCCTTCGATCTGCTGCTCCTCGATTTCAATCTCCCCGACCGCACCGGGCTCGAGATCCTGCACGCGCTCCCGGCGACGACGCGCCCGCCGGTCGTGATGCTGACCGGCCAGGGCGACCTCGCGACGGCGGTCGAGACCCTGCGCGCGGGCGCCTACGACTACGTGCCGAAGTCGGTCGATTCGGGGCCGGCGCTCCGGCTCGCGGTCGAGCGCGTGCTCGAGCGGGTGCGCCTCGAGCGCGAGATCGCGGTCGCACGCGAGCGCCTCGCGGCGTATGCCCGCGAGCTCGAGAAGAAGGTCGCCGCACGCACCGCGACGGTCACGGCGCAGGCCGCGGAGATCGAGGCCCTCTATTTGAAAAGCGAGGAGGCGGAGCGCATCAAGCGCGAGATCGTCGCCAACGTCTCGCACGAGCTCCGGACGCCGCTGAACGTGATCCTCGGATATCTCGAGCTGCTGCCGGACGAGCTGCCGCCGATGATCGGGGACTCGGCGCTCGAGATGCTCCGCGGCGTGCAGACGCAGTCGGTGCGGCTCGCCGAGCTGGTGCAATCGCTGCTCGCGGCGCAGAAGCTCCGCAGCGGCGAGGTCGACGTCGGCGTGTCGCGGTTCAGCCTGACGGCGCTCGCCACGGAGCTCCGTCAGGACGCCGAGCTGCTGAACGGCGACAAGAAGCTCGCGCTGGTGTGGCAGGTGCCCGCCGGCCCGTGCGAGGTCGTGAGCGATCGCGAGAAGCTGCGCGCGATCGCGTACCACCTGATCAGCAACGCCATCAAGTTCACCCATCACGGCTCGGTGCGGGTGGCGCTGGCGTGCGAGGGCGGCGACGTCGTGCTCACGGTGAGCGACACCGGCATCGGGCTCCCGCCCGAGTCGCGGGCGCTCGCGTTCGACGACTTCCGCCAGCTCGACGGATCGGCGACGCGCCGCTACGACGGCGTCGGCCTCGGGCTCGGCATCGTCAAGCGCTACACGGCGCTGCTCGGCGGGCGGCTGCGTCTCGACGGCGCCGTCGGCGAGGGCACGGTCGTCACCGTCGAGCTGCCGGTGCCGGATCGCGACCGAGACGCAGCCGATACCGCGCCGGAGCACGGTGCGTCCTGACGTGGAGCTGCGGCCCGACTACCGGACGACCACCGCGCACGCCGGCGCCGACGACTGCCACGCCGAGGTGCTGGTCGTCGAGGTCGGCGGCGAGCGCCACGGGTTCCTCGTCGGGGACGTCGAGATGATCGCGCAAGCCGTTCCCATCACGCCCGCGTGCTGGCGCGATTCGGCGATCGAGGGCGTGATCACGTATCGCGGCCGGGACGTGCCCGTCGTCGATTGTCGCGTCCGCCTCGGCATACCGGCGAAGCCACTCGAGCACACCGATCACCTGGTCATCGCGACCGCGGCCGGGCGTCCGGTGGCGATCCGCGTCGATCGCGCCGTCTGCATCACGACGCTCGAGGTGTCTCCGCTGGGCGGCGACGAGTACGGGACGGCGCCGAGCCGCGGCATCGTCGGCGTGGCGCACACCGCCGATGGGCCGCTGTTCGTCCACGATCTCGTGGTCGCCTTCCGCGAGGCGGCGTCCGTGCCGGAGCCGCGTGCATGACGGAGGGGGCGTGGAGCGCGCCGGAGTACGCCGCGGTAGCACGGCTGGTCGCCGAGCGGGCCGGCCTCGCCGTCGGCGAGCAGCGCGTCCGCGGCACGGAGGCCAAGATCCGTCGCGCGATGGCGCGCGCGGGCGCCGTCGATCCGGCGCGCTATCGTCTCCTCCTCGAGCGCGACGGCGGGGCCCTCGACGATCTCATCGTCGAGCTGACGGTGGGGGAGACCTATTTTTTCCGCGACCCGGAGCAGCTCGGGTTCGTCCGCCGCGACGTCCTGCCGGAGATCCGCGCGCGGCGCGGAGACGACCACGTGGTACGCGCGTGGAGCGCCGGCTGCGCCTCCGGCGAGGAGGCGTACTCGCTCGCGATCATCCTCGCCGAAGAGGGCCTCGCCGACCGCGCCCGCGTCCACGCGACCGACATCTCGCGCCCGGCGCTCGCGAAAGCCCGCGCCGCGATCTACCCCGGATGGTCGCTGCGCGGGGACGGCGCGGCGGCGGCGCGGCCCTACCTGCGTGCGGCCGGTGGCGAGTACGCGGTCGTCGAGCACGTCCGCCGCGCGGTGAGCTTCGATCGTCTGAACCTCGCGCTCGACGTGTACCCGTCGTTCAGCACGCCGATCTGGGGCATGGATCTCGTTCTCTGTCGCAACGTGCTCGTCTACTTCGACCGTGAAACCGTCCGGAGGGTGACGCGTCGCCTGTTCGCCTCGCTCGCCGACGGCGGATGGCTCGTCACCGCGCCCTCGGACCCGCCCCTCAGCGAGCATGCGCCGTTCGCGACCGTGACGACCGCGGCCGGGATCTTCTACCGGCGCGAGGCCGCGCGACACGACGAGGCGCCCCCGGCCACGCCGGCGTCGCGCGATGCAGCCGGCGCCGCAGGTGGGCCGCGCGCGCGGCACGCCGCCGCGGCGCTCGGCGACGTCGCCCCCGGTCGCGACCGCGCGCCGGCGCCGCGCCGAATCGAGGACGCCGCGGACGCGCTCGCCGCCGGCGAGTATCGCCGTGCGGTCGAGCTGGTCCGCGATCTCGCCGACGATCCGGACGCGACCGTGGTCGCGGTGCGCGCCCTCGCCAACCTCGACCTCGCCGAGGCCGAGCGGGTGTGCGCGGCGGCGAGCCGGCGTCACGTTCGCTCGGCCGAGCTTCAGGCGCTGGCGGCGCTCGTGCTCCTCGAGCTCGGACGCGCCGGCGACGCGGCGGCCGCGGCGCGCCGTGCGCTCTACCTCGACGGCACGCTCGCGGTGGCGCATTTCACGCTCGGCGTCATCCTCGGCCGCCAGGGAGACGCCGGCGCGGCGGTGCGCTGCTACCGGCGTGCGCGCGATCTCTGCGCGGCGCGGCCGGACGACGAGCCGGTGCCGCTCGGCGACGGTGAGCGCTGCGGTCGCTTGGCGGCGGCCGCGCAAGCGCAGATCGCGTTGCTGACGGGCGCACGGAGCGGCGGATGAGCGCGCGACGCCACGGTGAGCGGCGGAGCCCGCCGGTCTCCTCCGACGCGGCGACCGCGGTGTCGCGTCGCCCGCCCGAGGAGATCGCGGCGGTCATGGCGGCGCGGGCCCGGCGGCTCGCGGAGCCGCCGGCGACGGACGCGGCGAGTGCCGGCGCGACCGCGCTCGCCGTCTTCGAGCTCGGCGCCGAACGCTACGCCGTCGAAGCGCGGCACGTGCGCGAGGTGGTGGCCGTCCCGGAGATCACGCCGGTTCCGGACACGCGCCCGTGGGTGCTCGGTCTCAGCAACTTCCGCGGCGAGCTGCTGGCGATGATCGACCTGCGGCGGCTCGTCGGCCTGCGGCCTCGCGAGGATGGTCACCGCGCGCGCGTCGTCGTGCTCGGTCACGATCGCGCCGCGCTCGGCGTCGTGGTCGACGCGGCCTGTGAGCTCGCGATGGTCGACGGGCCGGCGCTCGGCGAGCCGCCCGCGACGCCCGCCGACTCCGGCTGCGAGCACGTGCGCGCCGTCACCGCCGACGGGCTGGTGATCCTCGACGGCGCAGCGCTGCTCGACGATCCGCAGCTCCTGATCGAGGAGCGACGAGACGGGATGCTTCGCCCGACGAACGAGGAGGCGACATGACGGTGGGCCGGAAGATTGCCGCAGGCTTCGGATTGACGCTCCTGCTGCTGATCGTGATCGGCGCGGTTTCGTACCGCAGCGCCACGACCCTGATCGAGACCAGCCGCTTGGTCTCGCACACGCACGACGTGCTCGAGCATCTCTCGACCGTGCGCTCGCTGATGCTCGACGTCGAAAGCGCGATGCGCGGCTACGTCATCACCGGCCAGAAGGACTTCGCCCAGGACTTCGACGCCGACGCCGCGCAGGCGCCGGCGAGGCTCAAGAAGGTGGCCGAGCTCGTCGCCGACAACCCGCGGCAGCAGCGGCGGCTGACCACCCTCGAGCCGCTGGTCGCGGCGAAGATCGCCTGGAACAAGCAGGTCGGCGACGCGCGCCGCGAACGCGGCTTCGAGGCGGCGCTCGAGATGATCGCCACCGCCAAGGGCAAGTCGATCATGGACCAGATCGACGGCGTGATCGCCGAGATGCGCGACGACGAGGAGAGCCTGCTGGACGCCCGTCAGGTGGCGGCGCGCGAGACGACGACGCGCATGTTCGCGGTCATCATCGTCGGGACCTGCCTCGCGCTCCTGTTGGTGTCGCTCGCCGGATGGGCGATCGTCCGCGGCATCACCGTGCCGATCCAAGCGTTGGTCGACGGCGCCGAGAAGATCGGCAACGGGGTGCTCGACCACCGCATCGCGGTCAGGGGCCGCGACGAGATCGGCGTCCTCGCCGCCGCGTTCAACGCGATGACCGACAAGCTGCGCGACACCATGGTGAGCAACCAGACGGAACGGCACGCCCGCGCCCAGGTCGAGCGCCTGCTCGCGAGCACCCGCGAGGCGGTCGGGCGGCTGTCGTCGACGAGCGCGGAGATCCTCGCGAGCACGACGCAACAGGCCGCGGGCGCGGAGCAGCAGGCGGCGGCGCTCGCCGAGACCGGCGCCATCATCGACGAGGTGACGCAGACCGCCGCGCAAGCGGCCGAGCAGGCGCGGGGCGTCGGCGCCGCGGTGCAGCGGACCGCGGAGATCGGCGTCACCGGCCGCAAGACCGTCGAGGACTCGGTGCAGGCGATGGGGACGTTGAAGGAGCAGGTCGAGAGCACGGCGGAGACGATCGTCACGCTCGCCGAGCAGGCCCAGTCGATCGGCGAGATCATCGCCACCGTCAACGAGCTCGCCGAGCAGACGAACCTGCTCGCGCTCAACGCCGCGATCGAAGCGGCGCGCGCCGGCGAGAACGGCAAGGGATTCGCCGTCGTCGCCGGCGAGATCAAGACGCTCGCCGATCAATCGAAGAAGGCGACCGCGCAGGTGCGCCAGATCCTCGGCGAGATCCAGAAGGCGACCAACGCCGCGGTGCTCTCGACCGAGGCCGTCACCAAGGGCGTCGGCGCCGCCGCCGACGTCAGCGCGCAGGCGGGGGCCAACATCGCGACGCTCACCGAGACGCTGGCGCGCGCGGCCCAGGCCGCGTCGCAGATCGTCGCCGCCGTCGGCCAGCAGGCGAACGGCATGACGCAGATCCACGATGCCATGCGCAACATCGACCAGGTGGCGCGGCAGACGCTCGCGGCGACGCGCCAGACGGAGCAGGCGGCGCAGAACCTCAACGCCCTCGGCACCGAGCTCGCCGAGCTGAGCGCGACCTGAGAGGCGAGCGATGAACACCGCCGGGCTCGCGCCGCGGCTGATGCGGACGTTCCTCGAGGAGCTGGAGGAGCACGTGCGGGCGCTCAATCGCGACCTGGTGGCGCTGGAGCGCGCCGGCGCGAGCGCCGAGGCGGCCGAGCGCCACACTACCTTGCTGCGTGCGTTTCACACGCTGAAAGGCGCAGCCCGGACCGTGAACGTCGGCGTCGTCGCCGACGCGTGCCACCATCTCGAGGGCATCGTCGGTGCCCTTCGCGCCGGCGAGCGCGACCTCGACGCCGAGCTGCGCACGGTGCTGTTTGCGGCCGTCGACGGCATCGACGAGGTCCGGCGGCGGCTCGATGCCGGCACCGACCTCGACGGTGCGACGCTCGCCGCCCTCATTCCGGAGCTCGCGCAGGCTGCGGCGCGGCGACGCCCCGAGGCGGCGCCGCCGCCGGCGCGAACGCCGGCGGCGAGCGCCGCGCCCTCGTCGTCGCGCGCGAACGTCCGGGTCGGCGCGGAGCGCCTCGACCGGCTGCTGGCGGGGACCGGCGAGCTCGTGGTCGCGTGGCACCGGGTCGAAGCGCGTCACGCCGAGGTCGCCGCGCTGCGGGACGCGGTCGCGGAGTCGCGAGTGGACTGGCGGAGCGCGGAAACCATGCTCGCCAAGCTGCTCGTGGGGCGGACCGACGCGACGGCGCGGCGCGCGGCGCTCGCCCTCAACCGCAACGGCGAGGCGCTCCGGCGCTTGGAACGCGAGCTCGAGCGGCTCGCCGCCAACGTCTTCTCCGACGGCCGGCTGCTCGGCGAGGCCGCCGGGCGCGTCGACGACGACGTCCGCCGCGTGCGGATGCTGCCGTTCGCCGACGCCTGCGCCGGTCTCGAGCGCGTCGTCCGCGACGCCGCGCACGCCGACGGCAAGGACGCCGAGCTCGTGGTCCAGGGCGGCGACGTCGAGCTCGACCGTTCGGTGCTGGAGGCGGCGAAGGACGCGCTCCTCCACTTGGTGCGCAACGCGGTCAGCCACGGCGTCGAAGCGCCGGCGGTGCGCCGCGCCGCCGGCAAACCGGCGCGCGCGCGGATCGCGGTGTCGGCGACGCTGCGCGGCCCGCGCGTCGAGATCGCCGTCGCCGACGACGGCGCGGGGATCGACCTCGAGGCGGTGCGCGCGGCAGTGCGAAAGGCCGGCCTCGCGGAGCCGGAGGACGATGGCGAGCTCACCCGAGCGATCTTCGAGTCCGGTCTCTCGACGGCGGCGGCGGTCACCGACGTCGCCGGCCGCGGCGTCGGTCTCGACGTGGTGAAGAGTCGCGTCGAAGCGCTGCACGGCACGATCGACGTGGCATCGATCGCCGGCGAGGGCGTTCGCTTCACGATCGACGTGCCGCTCACCCTGACCACGGTGCGGGTGGTTCTGTTCGGCGCCGGCGGGCAGACCTTCGCGATCGCCGCCGCCAACGTCGAGGCGCTGGTGCGCGTCGCCCGCAGCGGGATGCCGACGGTCCGCGGTCGCGCGATGATCGCGTTCGGCGACGGCCTGATCCCGGTCGCGTCGCTTGCCGAGACCCTCGGACTCGACGCACCCGCGCCGGGCGGCGACACCATCGCGGCGCTGATTCTCGCCGCCCGCGAGAAGCGCGTCGCGGTGGTCGTCGACGAGCTGCTGGCGACGCACGAGGTGGTCGTGAAGAGCCTCGGCCCGCGGTTCCGCGGGCTGCGCGCCGTCGCCGGCGCCACGATCCTCCCGTCCGGGCGGGTGGCGTTGGTGCTGAGCGCCGCCCACCTCGTGCGCGTCGCGCTCGGACGTGTACCGTCGACGGTGGTGGCGGAGCCGCGGGCCGCCAGGCCTGCCGCGCCCAAGCGCGTCCTGGTCGTCGACGATTCGCTCACCACCCGGAGTCTCGAGAAGAGCATCCTCGAGGCGGCCGGCTACGAGACGCTGATCGCCGCCGACGGCGAGATCGCATGGCGGCTTCTCCAGGATCGCGGCGCGGACGTCGTCGTGAGCGACATCGAGATGCCGCGCATCGACGGCTTCGCGCTCACCGAGATGGTGCGCGGCTCCGATCGCTTTCGACACCTGCCGATCGTTCTGGTGACCGGGCGGGAGAGCGCCGCGGATCGGACCCGCGGCATGCAAGCCGGCGCCGACGCGTATCTGGTGAAGAGCGGCTTCGACCAGACGACGTTGCTCGACACCATCGCGCAGCTCTTGTGAGGCATGGACGCACGATGATCCGGGTCCTCGTCGCCGATGATTCCGCCACCGCGCGCGCGTTGCTCGTCAGCATGCTCGCCAGCGATCCGAAGGTGCAGGTCGTCGGCGAGGCGCGGGACGGCGTCGAGGCCGTCGAGCTCACCAAGCTTCTGCGGCCGCAGCTGGTCACCATGGACATCTTGATGCCGCGGATGGACGGCTTCGAGGCCACCAAGCGCATCATGATCGACGCGCCGACGCCGATCGTCGTCGTCACCGGCCGGACCGATGCGCACGAGGTCGAGGTCTCGATGCAGGCCCTGCGCGCGGGCGCGCTCTGCGTGATGCGCAAGCCGCCGGGGCCGCACGCGCCCGAGTTTCTGGAGTCGGCGCGGCAGCTCGTCGACACGGTGAAGGCGATGGCGGACGTGAAGGTCGTCCGCCATCGCGACGTCGGCCGGCCGGGAGGTGCGGCGGCGAGCGCCGGCAGGTCCGTCGGCGTGATCGCGATCGCGGCGTCGACCGGAGGCCCGGCGGCGCTCCACCAGCTGCTCTCGCAGCTGCCGCGGGAGTTCCCGGTACCGGTCCTGGTCGTACAGCACATGAGCAGCGGCTTCGCGCCCGGGCTCGCGAGGTGGCTGAACGGCGCCTCCGCGCTCGAGGTGAAGATCGCCGACCAGGGCGCGCGCCTGGCGGCCGGCACCGTGTATCTCGCTCCCGACGCGCGCCATCTCGGGGTCACGAGCCGCTCGCGGATCGTGCTGTCGGACGAGCCGCCGATCGGCGGCTTCCGGCCGTCGGCGAATTTTCTCTTCGAGTCGGTGGGGCGCGTGTTCGGCACCGCGGCGGTGGCGGTCGTGCTCACCGGCATGGGCGACGACGGCGCCGCCGGCGTGCGCACCGTCCACGACTGCGGCGGGCGTGTTCTCGCGCAAGACGAGGCGAGCTCGGTCGTCTTCGGCATGCCGCGCGCCGTGGTCTTGGCGGGGCTGGCGCACGCGGTCCTGCCGCTCGCCGACATCGCCCGCGAGCTCGGCACGTTCGTCGAGTGCACCCCGAACGGCAACGGCAACGGCAATGGCAAAGGAGGGTGCCCATGACGCGGATTCTGGTCGTCGAGGACAGCCGCACGCAGGCGGAGCAGCTGCGCGTCATTCTCGAGGACGCCGGCTTCGAGGTCGCGGTCGCCGGCGACGGCCTGCAAGGGCTGCGGCGCGCGTCGGCGGCGCCCGTCGACCTGGTGCTGAGCGACGTCATGATGCCCGAGCTCTCGGGGTACGAGCTCTGCCGTCGGCTCAAGGCCGACCCGAAGACGGCGGAGGTTCCGGTGATCCTCCTCACGACGCTCAGCGAGCCGATGGCGATCGTCGAGGCGCTCGCATGCGGCGCCGAGAACTTCATCATGAAGCCGTACGATGCCGACTATCTGGTCGGCCGAGTCCGCGACGTGCTCGCGAGCCGCGGCCGGCGCGGCCGGCGCCGGGTCACGGCCGAGGCGGAGATCGTCTTTCTCGGCAAGCGGATCACCATCAACTCCGAGAAGGAGCAGATCCTCGACCTGCTGGTCTCGACGTTCGAGGACATCGTGCGCGCCAACCGCGAGCTCGAGGCGAGCCAGGCGGCGCTGCGCGCCGCCGACGCCAAGCTCCGCGAGCACGGCGAGCAGCTCGCGCGCACCAACAAGGAGCTCGAGGCGTTCACCTACACCGTGTCGCACGACCTGAAGGAGCCGCTGCGCGGGATCGAGGCGTTCAACCGCATCCTCATCGACGAGTACGCGGCCGCCCTCGACGATCAGGGCAGGCACTACCTCGAGGTGGTCGGGGAGTCGGCCGTACGGCTGCGCACGCTCATCGACGACCTGCTCGCGTTCTGCCGCGTCGGTCGCCAGCAGATGGCCCCCGGCCCGGTCGATCTCGGCGCGATCGTCCGCGAGACGCTCGGCGCGCTGCGCTTCTCGATCGACGAGGCGCGCGCGTCGGTGATCGTGTCGCCGGAGCTGCCGACGATCGTCGGTCACGCCGTTCTGATGCGCGAGCTGTTCGGCAACCTCGTCGGCAACTCGCTCAAGTATCGCCGCCCCGACGTGGCGCCTCGGATCGAGATCGGCTGCCGGCGTCCCGACGGCGCGACGGTCGAGATCTCGATCGCGGACAACGGCATCGGGGTGCCGAGCGAGCAGCGCGAGCGCGTCTTCGGGCTCTTCCAGCGGCTGCATACCCGCGAGCGCTATCCCGGGACCGGCGTCGGGCTCGCGCTGTGCAAGCGCATCGTCGAGGAGCATCGCGGCGCGATCGCGCTCGACGACACGCCCGGCGGAGGCTGCACCGTCCGCGTCGCGCTGCGCCCCGCGGCCGGCGCCACCTCGTCGGCGTCGGCCGCGACCTGACGCTCGGCGCTCGCGGTACGGCAGGGCTCTACTATTACTTCTCTTGACACTTCTTGTCACCGCAAGTAATGTCCCCGGCCGTGCAGCCGACGGCCAAGAGCCTCATCCTCGACCTGCTCTCGACCCTGCGCGGCGGGGCGATGCCCGTACGGGCCCTCGTCGCCGCCGGCGCGCTCTTCGACGTCGCGGAGAACGCGATGCGCGTCGAGCTGGCGCGGCTCGGTGCGCGCGGCCTCGTCGAGCGCGACGAGCGCGGCCGGTACCGTTTCGCGCCGCGCGCCAAGGCGGTCGAGAGTCGCGTCGCGTCGTGGGGCGCGGTCGAGGAGCGGATGAGCGCGTGGTCCGGCGGGTGGGTCGGCGTGCACACCGCCGCGCTGCCGCGGAGCGATCGGCGCGCGGCGCGCCGCCGCGAGCGCGCCTTCGCGCTGCTCGGGTTCCGCGAGCTCGAGACCGCGCTCTGGATCCGGCCCGACAACCTCCGTGGCGGCGTCGCCGAGGTCCGCCGTCAGCTCGAGGCGCTCGGCCTCGACCGCGACGCGATCGTGTTCGGCATCGCGCAGCTCGACGCGCGCACCGAGGCGCGCGCCCGCGCGCTGTGGAACGTCGAGAGTCTGCGGCGCGAGTATCGCGCGCTGCTCGACGCGGTCGCGAAGAGCGAGCGGCGCGTCGCGGCGCTCCCCGACGAGCGCGCGATGGTCGAGACGTTTCTGCTCGGCGGCCGCGCCATTCGCCAGCTGGTTTTCGATCCCTTGCTGCCCGAGCCGATTCTCCCGGCCGTCGAGCGTCGCGCGCTGATCGAGGCGATGCGCCGCTACGATCGCGTCGGCCGCGAACGCTGGCGGCGGTTCATGCGCGCCCACGGCGCGCCGAGCCGCCGCTCGCCGGTCGACTCGCATTTGATGAGCAGCGACGGCGAGCTCGCCGCCGTTGCCGGAGGACTCTCATGAGCGACACCCTTGCCACCATCGACGACGCGCCCGTACGCGAGCGCGACGCTGCCGCCGTTCGCGCGGCCGCGCCTCTCGACGCGAACGACGCCGTTCCGCTGTGGCGCCGTGTCCTCACGCTCGAGGAGCGCAAGGCGCTGCTCGCGATCGACCCGGTGCGCTCGTGGTGGATGATCGCGAGCAACTGGCTCGTGATCTTCGCCGTGATGGCGCTCGTCGCGCGCTGGCCGAACCCGGTGACGATTCTCGTCGCGCTCTTCGTGATCGGCGCTCGGCAGCTCGGCCTCGCGGTCGTCATGCACGAGGCGGCGCACCGGACGCTCTTCAAGAACCGCACCCTGAACGACTGGGCGGGGAACTGGCTCGCGGCCTACCCGGTGTGGACCGATACCGGGCCGTATCGCAACTATCATCTGCAGCATCACGCCAAGACCGGCACCGCCGAGGACCCGGACCTGGGCTTGGTCACGCCCTTTCCGATCACGCGCGCCAGCCTGCGTCGCAAGGTGTGGCGTGATCTCTCCGGTCAGACGGGGATCAAGCAGGCGGTCGCCGTCTTCAAGCGCGACATGGGTCTGGCGCGCTACCGAAACCAGCGCTCGTTCGGCATGGGCGACGACCGTCCCGACGTCGGCTGGCACAAGATCGCGCCGGTGGCGATCACGAACCTGGTCCTGCTCGGCCTGCTGACGCTCGCCGGCCATCCCGCCCTCTACCTGCTCTGGGTCGTCGCCTGGCTGACGACGTACCGTCTCGAGAACCGCATCCGCTCGATCGCCGAGCACTCGATGGTGCCGGACCAAGGCGACATGCTGCGCAACACCCGCACGACGCTCGCCCGCTGGTGGGAGCGCGCGCTGCTGGCGCCGAACTTGGTGAACTACCACTACGAGCACCACCTCATGATGACGGTGCCGCATCACAACCTGCCGAAGCTGCACCGCCTGCTGCGCGAGCGCGGCGCGCTCCCCGACGACTGCGTCGCGCGCGGCTACGTCGAGGTGCTGCGGCTCGCGGCGTCCCGCGCCGCCTGAACGCCGTCGGTCTTTCGCGGCGTGCCGTTCGCGGTGACGGTCCGCCCGGCGACGTGACGGCATCGCCGGCGGCGGCGCGCGCCGTTCGGCCGAGCGGCCCCGCGTCAGTCCGCGACGCGCGGTAGGACGTCGGTCGCGAAGCGGTCGATCGAGTACCTCTCGGCGGCGACCTTCATCGCGGCGCTACGGCGGCCCGTTCAGTAGCATGCGCAGCCGGGCGGTTGGTGGCACTCGCGCGTCTTCGCGATGCATTGGTGGCCGCACGGCTTGCCGCTGCCGCAATGCCGGCAGCAGACGTGGCCGCCGGCGCAATCGCCGCAGTCCTCGGGGCAGGTTCCGCAATGCTCGCCGAACTGGCAGGTGCCGTCGCCGCAGAACGGCGTCGGCGACGCGCAGGCGCCGCAGTCGCGCGCGCACGTCGCGCAGGTCTCGCCGGCGCTGCACACGCGGTCGCCGCACGACGCGACCGGCGTCGTGCCGGGGCTCGGAATCGGCCGCAGGACGCCGCCGCACGCTTCCTCGACCGGGATCAGCGCCGCCTTCCGCAGGACGCGCACGGCGTCGACGTCGGTGACGACCCCGTCGCCGTCGACGTCGCAGACCGAGAGGTCGCAGAACGAGAGCAGCGCCGCCGCACGCAGCAGCCTCGCGCCGTCGACGTCGTCGACGACGCCGTCGCGGTTGGCGTCGCCGCAGACCGACTGCTGTGCGACCGTCTCCGAGGCGACGACACCGAGGAGGCACGCGACGCACGCGGCCGCGCGCAGGATCGACGACGCGGCGAGCGGGCGGAGGATCGGCCGACCCGCGACCGCGCGGGCGCGACCGCGGGTCGGACGCCTACCGGCGCGCCTGGGCTGCTCCATGCGACGAGCTGAATAGGGTCGCCGGCGGCCCGAGGTCAACGTCGCGACGTGCGCGCGCGGCCGGCGCGATCGCCGGCGGTCGACGACGAGCGCGGTTGCCGTCGACCGCCTCCAGGCACGGCGCGGTTCCCGTCGATCGGTGCGCGGCCCTCAGCGCAACGGGGCATGCGGCACGCTGGTGGTTCGGCGTGAGCCGCCGCCGGCGGCGACGGGAGAGGGCACCGCGAGCACGCGAATGACAGGACTCGTAGGCCGCGCCTAGAACGAGCGCCATGGTCGTCGTGGTCTGCGAGATCTGCGGCAGCGAGATCATCCGCGTCGACTGGCTCGGCAGCCAGCATGCGCGCCAGCTGCGCAAGCACCTCGCGATCCACCGGCTCGGCGCGGAGACGTTCTCGCCGACCGACGTCCTCAAGTGTTTTCGCGTGCGGCGCGAGCCCGATGCGAACGAGCCGCCCGACTGACGCGAGCGGCTCCGTGTCGTCGCGGCGCCCGCCGCTGCGACGGCGCCGCGGCGCAGGTCCCCGGCGGCGCCGCGCGCACGGGCGCGATCGTGCGCGCGGCGCCCGGGACGGCGTTCAGCTCCCGGGTACGATCTCGAAGATGTCGCCATCGTAGTCGACGATGTAGAGCTCGCCCCTGGTGTCCTCGCCGAAGCCGCTGACGTTGTCGATCGCGAGCGGGCCCGGCGGATCGAGGTCGGCGGTGTGGCTCATGCGGCTCTGCGCGTCGCCCCCGCTCACGCCCATGAAGGAGCGGATGAACGCGGTGTAGAAGTCGGCGTAGAAGTACCGCCCGCGCAGGTCCGGCATCGCGCAGCCGCGGTAGACGAAGCCGCCGATCACGGCCTGACCTTTCTCCGACTGGAACGTGCTGCACGCGGCGTTCGAGAAGGCGCTGTTGCAGTACTCGAGGACCGGCAGCGTCCGCCCCGCCGTCAGGCAGCCCGACGTCGGCTCGAAGCAGTGACGGCCCTCCATGTCGTCCCAACCGTAATTGGTGCCCGAGGGATTGCCGGGGACGTAGTCGATCTCCTCCCAGCGGCCTTGCCCGACGTCGCCGATGTAGATGTCGCCGTTCGCGCGGTCGAAGCTCCAATGGAACGGGTTGCGCAGCCCCTTGGCCCAGTTCGTCACCGCGTCGGTGTCGGGGTCGATGCGCAGGAGCTTACCGAGATGGCTGGCGTCGTTCTGCGCGTTCTCGAACGGATCGCCGCCGCCGCCGCCGTCGCCGGTTCCCGCGTAGAGGAAGCCGTCGACGGGGCTGAAGTTCAGGTTGCCGCCGTTGTGATTGGTCTGGCTGGGATGCGGAATGGTGATGACGATGTGCGCGGTCGACACGTCGGCGGTGTCGGGATCGCCGAGCGTCGCGAGGTAGCGCGCGATCACGACGTCGCCGTCGTTGTTGTTGTAGTAGACGAAGAAGCGGCGATTGTTCTCGTAGTCGGGATCGAACGCGACGCTGAGGAGGCCCTGCTCGCCGCCGCTGTAAGTGACGAGGCTGGTGATGTCGAGAAACGGCGTGCCGAGCTGGATGCCGTTCTTGATCACCTGGATGCGGCCGGGCTGCTCGACGACGAAGAGCCGGCTCGGATCGAGGCGCGGTGCGGACAGATGCACCGGCGCCTCGTACCCGCTCGCGATGCGGACCGCGTCGAGGCTCGTCCCCGAGACCGACGGGACGCCGGCGCAGACGGCGGGGTTGGCGCTCTCGAGCTGGCACGTCGACGAGCAGCCGTCGCCGTCCGCGGTGCCGCCGTCGTCGCATTCCTCCGCGCCGTCGAGGACGCCGTTCCCGCAGGCCGGCGTGACGGTCGCCGTTACCGTCGGCGTTGGCGTGATGGTCGGCGTCGGTGTCGGGACGGCCGCGTCGCACTCCGGCGGATAGCCGACCTGATCCGGACGCGCGAGCGCGTCCATGCAGTCGACCTTGAACTCGGTGATGCAGTCGACGCAGGCGACGAGGTCGTTCAGGCTCGCGACCGACGCGCCGCAGGCGGGGCCGCCGAACGGCACGGTCACCGCCGGGCAGTGCGCGGCGAAGCCGACCTCCTCCGCCGTGAACGCCGGAGCGGGGCAGGTGACCCCGTCGAGCGAGCGCGTGCCGCACGCCCTGCAGATCTTCGCGACCTTCTTCGACTCGGCCTTGGCGATCGCCGCGCCGGCCTTGCCGTCGCCGGGGGCGGGACACGGGAGCGAGCCGTGCCCCTTGTCGATCTGCTTGCGGCATTTCTCGAGCGCCTTCTGCTTCGCCGTGAGGAACTTCGCGGCCTCCTTGCCGACCGCGCGCTGGCACTTGATGAGGTCGCGATCGCCGTTCGCCTCGCTGAGGTCGAGGTAGTAGCGGTCGATCGCCTGCGTCACGGCCGCCCGCCCGATGCAGTCGAGGCACGTCGCGACGTCGGTGCCGCTGGCGATCGCGTTGGTGCAGGTCCCGCTCTCGAAGTTCGGGCACGTCGCCGGCCAGCCCACGTCGGCGGGCGTGATGCCGTCGTCGTCGCACTTGCCGACGATCTTGTCGGTCATCTTCGCGCGCGCCGCCGCGATCTTGCCGTTCGGATCGCAGCCGACGACGTCGCCGCCCGGCGCCGCGTCGCCGCTCCCCGTTCTGACCGCGACGTCGTTGCACTTCTGGAGGATCTTGACGACCGTCGCGACGTACTTCGCGTACTCCTTGTCGATCGCCTGCCGGCATTTGAAGTCGGCGTCCTGGGCCTGCGCCGGGGACGCGGTGCCGTTCACGAGGAGGAGCGTTGCGATTGCGACGGCGCAGAATCCGGCGGCGGAACGGCGTTGAATCGACGGCATGGGGGATCGTCCTCTTCTTCACCCCGGCGGAGCATGGCGCGCGACCGGTGTGACGTCATCGACGCGCGACGGTAGCAGGGCGGTGCGCGACGCGTCGGCGAGACGCCGGGGCGTCGGGGCAAACCATCTCCACTCGTCGCGGCCAGGTTTGGACCAAGAAATCTCACCAACGCGCGCTGTGCAATGGGCGGATTCGACCCGGCGCGCCCCTGCCTCGCAGAAGTGCTCGACGACGCTCGAGCCGGCGAAAGATCCTGGAGGCCCTGTGACTTCCCGAGATGAGCCCGCTACGGTGGACCCGACTCGAACCGACACGACACCGCGAGGTGCCGACATGCCATTTCTCGACACGCGACAGTTGCGAGTCGTCGAGCGACTTCCAGGCTGGTACGGACGCTACTTCGATTCGCAATCGATGAGCTTCGGCGACTACACGTTCGACGCCGGCGCCGCGATCCACGAGCACTCGCACCCGAACGAGGAAGTGTGGAACGTGATCGAAGGCGAGCTCGCCGTCACGATCGACGGCGTGACGCAGGTCGCCGGCCCCGGCTGCGTCGCGATGGTGCCGCCGAACACCGCCCATGCCGTCCGCGCCCTCAGCAGCGGCCGCGCGCTCGTCGTCGACCACCCGCTCAGAGCCCAGCCGAAGTAGCAGACGACGACGGCCGGGTCCCGGTGGCGATCTCGGATGCCGGAGGTCGGACTCGAACCGACACGAGGTTGCCCCCACGGGATTGTGAGCGGCTGCGCTGCGGAAACTCAGGAGAACTGAACGCATCTCATGCGAATCGAATCGACGATTTGCGCAACACAAACTGCGGACGACGTCCAGGAGGTCTAAGCGGCGGCCTTGAGCCACGCGAGTATCGCTTCGCGTAGGGCCGCATGGAGGGTCATGCCCTGCGCCTTGGCACGCGCCTCGATCTGCTTCCACACGACGTCGGGAAACCGTACGGAACGGGGACGGGTGCCTCCAACTTCCAAGAGCTTCTTCGGTCGGCCCCGTCCGACCTGGATGGTAATGCCCTCCTTCGCGATGCGCGCGGCATAAGGATTGCGGCGGACGCGTGCCTTCGAGAAGTCGATCTGTGGGACGTCGCGCAATGACGCTCGCGAAGGTTCACGCTCCTTACTCCCCTTGGCCTTGCGCATAGCTCCTCCTTTCGTGTCTCGTGGCGCGCCGGGCGCTGATGAGGCGGATTTCGTCGTCAGCAATCTCCACAAACACCACCACCACGATCCGCCGGACCATCGACTCGCCGATGATGAGTGAGCGGTCGGAGTGCGCAGTGTCATTCACGATCAGCGCCAGAGGGTCGGCGAAGACTGTCGATGCCTCCTCGAAGGTGACGCCATGCTTGTGAACGTTCGCGCGGGCTTTGGGCGGATCCCACGTGAAGCGCACGGAGGTTAGTGTATTACACTAGCGAAGCGACGGCAACCGCGACACGGGTCACGTTCAACCGCTCGCGTGTCCCATCGAACGGCTCGGACGGGTGGGAAATGCCCGAGATCGGACTCGAACCGACACGAGGTTGCCCCCACGGGATTTTGAGGTCGCCGTCGCGACGAATAGGGCGCTACTCGCCTCACCTCATATAAGCGCAATCAGCGACTTGCGGCGCCGCGTGGTGCGTCGAGTGGCGTCGGTTGTCGGTGAGAACCACGAGAGAACCGCGAGAGTCTACGAGGGTCGCCGTTGTGGCTCACCGCAGTCCACGTGAACTTTGATTGCCGGCCCACATTCGTACGCCTCGCCTCGACGTGCTCTACCAAGCTCGTGCGCATTCAACGGGCCACCGGGTACGGTTTTCGTTGCGTCTCCTGGTTGAAAATCTGTACCGCAGAATGGGCAGCGGTCGCTTCGCGGCAGATTCAGCGGCCGAGACGCGTCGTCGGGGGTCATGGGTACAACACCCGCCAGAGTCTCAAGAGCAAACTGTTGTAGCACCTCGCGTGAGCGACATGTGCGAACAGCGGTTCGGTGTTCCACTCGGGCGGGTCCCGTGGTGGTGGCAACGTCCCGATGGCATTCAAGGTCTTCGCCCAGTTCTTGCGCAACGAGGATCGAGATGGGTGAAACACCTTGACGAAATCGACAAGACGCGCGTCGAGCTGCGCTCGCACGATGTGTCCGTTGGCGAGAACCTGACGACTCTTTAGCGCCGCGCTGCCCGTGATCCCCTCGAAAGCTTCGACACCAAGGCACAAGACTGCGTCCGGAAGGATTGCGTCTCTGAGTTCGCAGAGCGCGTACTCAGCCGCGACGCAGTTTCGAATGTTCGTGGGCGTTGGACGGCTGCTCAGAACGCATGGTGCACACTTGACCAGGTTCACGAATGCTAGCCGGTTGAACGCATCCTCAGGGCGGGACGCTGGCGCCAACTTTAGGGCCACGCGCAGAAAAGGAACGATGGTCGCTAGGAACTCTGCCTTTGGGGCACGGTAGTCGTTGGCGATCGCTTGGACCAGATCAAGCGCGGATTGCCGGTTCGGGTGCGATGTCCACTTCCGATCGTTGCTGTTCAGCCCGACGATCGCGAGCCGAATGGACGTGCCGGGCGGAGGCATCGCGTCGCCCATGAAGCCGAACGGAGTCATTACCAGTGCCAGGGGGTTTACTATTGCCTTTG